>NZ_CP199001.1:505000-6006889 GCF_052378495.1 Pseudomonas sp. A014 | reverse complement strand
GGATATCCCCTGAGTTGAAAGCCGGATGAGGCAAAAACAAACCGCCATTGTACCGGGCGAGCATTCACTTATCCACATGTCGTGGCGTGTTGAGCTGTGCCAAATCAGTCATTTAGAGGCAAAAACGCCCCTGCAAGTCGAATATAAGCCCTGTGGATAACGGCACGTGAGGCCTATGCACAACCCAGGGCTCAACCCTGTGGATAATTCATCTGTGGATAAACACCACTTCCGTCCACAGCTTTTCCGCGGTTCCGGCACAGCCAAAGCACCTGTTACCGACATACTTATGATTCTCTGTACAGTCGATAGCTTGTGGCCTGCAGAAGGTTATCCACAGATACTTATCCACTTAAGATCTATAAGTTCTTCAGAAAAGCTTTCTATATGTCTCTCTTTTTTTTCATGTTGAGCATCTGTTCGGTGTGAATCAACTGCTCTCTCGACCAGCCAGAAGGAAAGGCCGCCTATAAGGAATGCTGGTTGGAAATTGACCTATCGTCTTGCTTTCTCTAGAATCGCCGGTCTCTTAAAAAGGGGGCCATCCCGGCCCGTTGTCGACAACCCAGGTAACACGCCATGAAACGTACTTTCCAACCAAGCACCATCAAGCGCGCGCGCACCCACGGTTTCCGTGCCCGTATGGCCACCAAGAACGGCCGCGCTGTTCTGTCGCGTCGTCGTGCCAAAGGCCGTAAGCGTCTGGCAATTTGATTTTTCGGCACAGGTGGTGAGTCAGGACTTCAGTCGGGATAAGCGACTGCTTACACCCCGGCATTTCAAAGCAGTCTTCGACTCCCCAACCGGCAAGGTTCCAGGGAAAAGCCTGCTCATCCTTGCCCGCGAGAACGGCCTCGATCATCCACGCCTCGGCCTGGTGATCGGCAAGAAGAGCGTCAAGCTCGCCGTTCAACGCAACCGCCTCAAACGCCTGATGCGCGACTCTTTCCGTCTGAACCAGCAAAGTCTGGCTGGACTGGATATCGTGATCGTCGCGCGCAAGGGGTTGGGTGAGATAGAAAACCCAGAATTGCACCAACACTTTGGCAAACTCTGGAAGCGCCTGGCCCGCAGTAGGCCCTCTCCAGCGGTACTTGCCGATTCCGCACGGGTAGACAGTCACGATGCGTAAACTGGCCCTCGTTCCGATCCAGTTCTACCGTTACGCCATTAGTCCTCTGATGGCCAGTCACTGTCGTTTCTACCCCAGCTGCTCCTGTTACGCGTACGAAGCCATAGAAAACCATGGCCTCTTGCGTGGCGGGTGGCTTGCCGTTCGTCGCCTGGGTCGTTGTCATCCGTGGAATGATGGCGGTTTCGATCCCGTCCCGCCTGCTCCTTCCTCCCGAACTTCTTCGATAGCCGAGTAATCATGGATATTAAACGCACGATCCTGATCGTCGCCCTGGCAATCGTGTCCTACGTTCTGGTCCTCAAGTGGAACCAGGACTATGGTCAGGCAGCCTTGCCGACTCAGCACACGGCGGCCAACAACGCTGCACCGGCCCTGCCGGACACCGTTGCGGCCGGAAACACCGGCGCCAGCGACGACCTGCCGAGCGTCAACGCCCATGCAAGTTCTGCTGAAATTGCGCCAGTCGCAGTCAGCAAGGACCTGATCCAAGTAAAAACCGATGTCCTGGACCTGGCTATCGACCCGGTCGGCGGCGATATCGTCCAGCTGACCCTGCCCAAGTACCCACGTCGTCAGGATCATCCTGACATCGCTTTCCAACTTTTCGACAACGGCGGTGAGCGCCTGTACGTGGCCCAGAGCGGTCTGATCGGGACCAACGGTCCGGACGCCCATTCTACCGGTCGCCCGCTGTATGCCTCCGAGCAGAAGAGCTACCAGCTGGCAAACGGCCAGGACCAACTGGTGGTCGACCTCAAGTACAGCGACAACGGTGTCAACTACATCAAGCGCTTCAGCTTCAAGCGCGGTGAGTACGACCTTAACGTCAGCTACCTGATCGACAACCAGAGCGCCACGCCCTGGACCGGCAGCATGTTTGCCCAGCTCAAGCGCGATGCTAGTTCCGATCCTTCTTCGAGTACCGCTACCGGCACTGCGACTTACCTAGGCGCAGCCCTGTGGACAAGTTCGGAGCCGTACAAAAAGGTGTCGATGAAGGATATCGACAAGGCTAACGAAGCTGAGAAGACTGGCAAAAAAGCGTATCTGAATGAAAATGTGTCTGGCGGGTGGGTCGCCTGGCTGCAGCACTACTTCGTCACTGCGTGGATTCCGGCCAAGTCGGACAACAACGTGATGCGCACCTTCAAGGACAGCCAGGGCAACTACATCATCGGCTACACCGGCCCTGCGCTGAGCGTACCTGCCGGCGGCAAGGTCGAGACCAGCGCCATACTGTATGCCGGTCCGAAGATCCAGTCCAAGCTCAAGGAGTTGTCCCCAGGCCTGGAACTGACCGTCGACTATGGCTTCCTGTGGTTCATTGCCCAGCCGATCTTCTGGCTGCTGCAACATATCCACAGCCTGCTGGGTAACTGGGGCTGGTCGATCATCGTCCTGACCATGCTCATCAAGGGCCTGTTCTTCCCGCTGTCGGCTGCCAGCTACCGTTCGATGGCGCGCATGCGTGCCGTGGCGCCAAAACTGGCCCAGCTCAAGGAACGCTTCGGCGATGATCGCCAGAAGATGTCCCAGGCGATGATGGAGCTGTACAAGAAAGAGAAGATCAACCCGCTGGGTGGCTGCCTGCCGATCCTGGTGCAGATGCCAGTGTTCCTGGCCTTGTACTGGGTACTGCTGGAAAGCGTCGAGATGCGCCAGGCCCCTTGGATGCTGTGGATTACCGACCTGTCGATCAAGGATCCGTTCTTCATCCTGCCGATCATCATGGGCGCCACCATGTTCATCCAGCAGCGTCTGAACCCTACGCCACCGGATCCGATGCAGGCGAAGGTCATGAAAATGATGCCAATCATCTTCACCTTCTTCTTCCTGTGGTTCCCGGCTGGTCTGGTGCTGTACTGGGTTGTGAACAACTGCCTGTCGATCACTCAGCAGTGGTACATCACCCGTCGCATCGAAGCAGCAACCAAAAAAGCTGCTGCTTGACAGGCCGATCCATTAGCCTGTGAATAAAAACGCCCCCTCGTGGGGCGTTTTTGCTATCCGTCGTTTTGTCGTAGAGGCTTTCGAGCATGAATACCGTGCGTGAAACCATTGCCGCCATCGCCACCGCCCAGGGCCGTGGTGGCGTCGGTATCGTCCGTTTGTCCGGGCCATTGGCGAGCCAGGCCGGTCAGGCCATCACCGGACGTACACTGACCCCGCGCCATGCCCACTACGGGCCCTTCCGTGGCGACGATGGCCTGGTCCTGGATGAAGGTATCGCGCTGTTCTTCCCTGGCCCCAACTCGTTCACCGGTGAAGACGTTCTGGAACTGCAGGGGCATGGAGGGCCGGTTGTGCTCGACATGCTGCTGCAGCGCTGTGTCGAATTGGGCTGCCGCCTTGCCCGTCCTGGCGAGTTCAGCGAGCGGGCGTTCCTCAACGACAAGCTCGACCTGGCCCAGGCTGAAGCGATCGCCGATCTGATCGAAGCCAGTTCCACCCAAGCCGCACGCAATGCCCTGCGTTCGCTGCAAGGTGCCTTCTCCAAGCGTGTCCATGCATTGACCGAGGCGTTGATCGCACTGCGGATCTATGTCGAGGCAGCTATCGATTTTCCCGAAGAAGAAATCGATTTCCTGGCCGACGGGCACGTGCTGAAAATGCTTGAAGCAGTCAGGAACGACTTATCCACAGTGCAGCGCGAGGCTGGCCAAGGCGCGCTGCTGCGCGATGGCATGACCGTGGTGATCGCCGGCCGTCCGAATGCCGGCAAGTCCAGCCTGCTCAACCAGTTGGCTGGTCGCGAAGCGGCAATCGTCACAGACATCGCCGGCACCACCCGGGACATTCTGCGCGAACATATCCACATCGATGGCATGCCGCTGCACGTGGTGGATACCGCAGGACTGCGCGCTACCGACGATCACGTGGAAAAGATCGGTGTGGAGCGTGCTCTCAAGGCCATTGGCGAAGCTGACCGGGTGCTGCTGGTGGTGGACTCCACTGCGCCTGAGGCCAACGATCCGTTCGCACTGTGGCCCGAGTTCCTCGATCAACGGCCGGATCCGGCCAAGGTCACGCTGATTCGCAACAAGGCCGACCTGAGTGGCGAGATCGCCGGTATCGAGCAGAGTGATGATGGCCACGTGACGATCACCCTCAGCGCAAAGGGCGATGCCACGGGGCTGGATCTGCTGCGTGACCACCTCAAAGCCTGCATGGGTTATGAACAGACTGCGGAAAGCAGCTTCAGCGCACGCAGGCGGCATCTGGATGCGCTGCGCCAGGCCAGTGCACACCTTGATCATGGTCATGCCCAACTGACACTCGCTGGCGCCGGTGAGTTGCTGGCAGAGGACCTGCGCCAGGCTCAGCAGGCCCTGGGAGAGATCACCGGTGCGTTCAGCTCGGATGACCTGCTCGGAAGGATCTTCTCGAGCTTCTGCATCGGTAAGTAACGCACAGCCCGGCAATACCAAGGCCGCTCCAGTGAGGAGCGGCTTTTTTTTGCCTGCCGGAAACCCGGAAGCGGGCTTCTCTTGATTCGATCACCCGCATGTAAATCTCATCCACAGGCTAAAACGATCATCAGGAGCCCTGTGGAAAACTGCCCTTCAGGTCCGTTGATAACCAGGCTTTTTTTCTGAGGACAAACCCACCTGTGGGTAACACGAACTTTAATCCACAGGTTAAACGCTGTTATCCAGAGCCCTCAGCCTACCTTCGACACAGGGTTATGATTCTCTACAGGCATCATGAATACTGGCCTCAAATCACTTATCCACATGTGGATAGCCGCCTAAGAATAAACATAAAAACAAAGCTTTTATAAATTTTTCCTTTTTGATTTCTATTGCCGCCATTCATCCACAGATTGGTCAAAATTTGCTCAGACGGTTTCACTAGAGCGGGTGATGTCCCTATACTTGTCGGCTTACCTTCTCTATTCGCAAAAACAGGCACGAGGTGCGTGGTGGATTTCCCTTCCCGTTTTGAAGTGATCGTCATCGGCGGCGGCCATGCCGGTACCGAGGCTGCGCTTGCGTCCGCACGCATGGGTGTGAAAACCCTGCTGCTGACCCATAACGTGGAAACCCTCGGTCACATGAGTTGCAACCCGGCCATCGGTGGCATCGGCAAGAGCCACCTGGTCAAGGAAATCGATGCGCTCGGCGGCGCCATGGCGCTGGCTACCGACAAGAGCGGCATCCAGTTCCGCATCCTGAACAACCGCAAGGGGCCGGCGGTACGCGCCACCCGTGCACAGGCCGACCGCGCCATCTACAAGGCCGTAGTCCGCGAGATCCTGGAAAACCAGCCGAACCTGTGGATATTCCAGCAGTCCTGCGATGACCTGATCGTCGAGCAGGACCAGGTCAAGGGTGTGGTGACACAGATGGGCCTGCGCTTCTTCGCCGACTCTGTGGTGCTGACTACCGGCACCTTCCTCGGTGGACTTATCCACATCGGCCTGCAGAATTACTCCGGTGGCCGCGCAGGTGATCCTCCCGCCATTGCCCTGGCTCATCGTCTGCGTGAGCTGCCGCTGCGTGTCGGCCGTTTGAAAACTGGCACACCGCCGCGTATCGATGGCCGCTCGGTAGATTTCTCGGTGATGGGCGAACAGCCAGGCGATACCCCGATCCCGGTGATGTCGTTCATGGGCAGTGCCCAGATGCATCCGCGGCAGGTCAGTTGCTGGATCACCCACACCAACGCCCGTACCCACGAGATCATCGCCTCGAACCTCGACCGTTCACCGATGTATTCCGGTGTGATCGAAGGCATTGGCCCGCGCTACTGCCCGTCGATCGAGGACAAGATCCATCGCTTCGCCGACAAGGAAAGCCATCAGGTATTCATCGAGCCGGAAGGCTTGAACACCCATGAGCTGTATCCCAACGGCATCTCGACCTCGCTGCCGTTCGATGTGCAACTGCAGATCGTTCGTTCGATCCGTGGCATGGAGAACGCGCACATCGTGCGTCCGGGTTATGCCATCGAGTACGACTACTTCGATCCGCGTGATCTCAAGTACAGCCTCGAGACCAAGGTCATCGGCGGCTTGTTCTTCGCAGGTCAGATCAACGGCACCACCGGCTACGAAGAAGCCGGCGCGCAGGGCCTGCTGGCCGGCACCAACGCCGCGCTGCGTGCGCAGGGGCGCGAAAGCTGGTGCCCACGCCGTGACGAGGCGTACATCGGCGTGCTGGTCGATGACCTGATCACCCTGGGTACCCAGGAGCCGTACCGCATGTTCACTTCGCGTGCCGAATACCGGCTGATCCTGCGCGAAGACAACGCTGACCTGCGTCTGACCGAGAAAGGCCGCGAACTGGGGTTGGTCGACGATGAGCGCTGGGCCGCCTTCACCGCCAAGCGCGAAGGCATCGAGCGTGAAGAACAGCGCATGAAGAGCACCTGGATCCGCCCGGGTACGCCGCAAGGCCAGGCCGTTGTGGATAAGTTCGGTACTCCGTTGGCCCACGAGTACAACCTGCTCAACTTGCTGGCGCGCCCCGAGATCGACTACGCCGGGCTGATCGAAGCCACAGGCGGCGATGTAATCGATCCACAGGTGGCCGAACAGGTCGAGATCAAGACCAAGTACGCTGGCTACATCGATCGCCAGCAGGACGAGATCGCCAGGCTGCGCGCCAGCGAAGACACTCGCCTGCCTGTGGATATCGACTACGCTGGCATTTCCGGGTTGTCCAAGGAAATCCAGAGCAAGCTCGGCCAGACCCGTCCGGAAACTCTCGGCCAGGCTTCGCGTATTCCCGGCGTTACCCCGGCGGCAATTTCCCTGTTGCTGATTCACCTGAAAAAACGCGGCGCTGGCCGCGAATTGGAGCAAAGCGCTTGAGTTCCCTGGTCACCCCGCAACATGCCGAAGAGTTGTCCACAGGTGCGCGCCAGCTTGGAGTCGAGCTGAGTGCGCAGCAGCACGAACTGCTGCTGGGGTACCTGGCCCTGTTGATCAAATGGAACAAGGCCTACAACCTGACCGCAGTGCGCGATCCGGACGAGATGGTGTCGCGCCATCTGCTCGACAGCCTCAGCGTCATGCCGTTTATCCACAATGACACCCAGCGCTGGCTGGATGTCGGCAGCGGCGGCGGCATGCCTGGTATCCCGCTGGCTATCCTGCATCCGCACAAGCAAGTGACGGTGCTGGACAGCAACGGCAAGAAGACCCGCTTCCTGACGCAGGTGAAGATGGAGCTGAAACTCGACAACCTGACGGTTATCCACAGCCGCGTGGAAGAGGTCCAGCCCGAGCAGCCGTTCTGCGGCATCATCTCTCGCGCCTTCAGCAGCATGGAGAATTTCACCAACTGGACCCGCCACCTGGGTGACGCCCGAACGCAATGGCTTGCAATGAAGGGGCTGCATCCTGCCGATGAACTGGTAGCATTGCCCGCAGACTTCACAGTGGAAAGCGAGCAGGCCCTGACCGTCCCAGGTTGCCAGGGCCAGCGCCATCTGCTGATACTGCGCCGCAAGGCTTGACTGGGAACACACGCAACAATGGCTAAGGTATTCGCAATCGCGAACCAGAAAGGTGGTGTCGGCAAGACCACTACCTGCATCAATCTCGCCGCATCGCTGGCCGCGACCAAGCGTCGCGTGCTGCTGATCGACCTCGATCCACAGGGCAACGCCACCATGGGCAGCGGTGTGGATAAACACGAGCTCGAGCACTCGGTGTACGACCTGTTGATCGGGGAATGCGACCTGGCCCAGGCCATGCAGTACTCCGAGCACGGCGGCTTCCAGCTGTTGCCCGCCAACCGTGACCTCACCGCCGCAGAGGTGGTGCTGCTGGAAATGCAGATGAAGGAGAGCCGCCTGCGCAACGCGCTGGCGCCTATCCGCGACAACTACGACTACATCCTCATCGACTGCCCGCCGTCGTTGTCGATGCTGACGCTGAACGCCCTGGTCGCTTCCGATGGCGTGATTATCCCCATGCAGTGCGAGTACTACGCGCTGGAAGGCCTGAGCGACCTTGTGGATAACATCAAGCGCATCGCTGCCCGGTTGAACCCGGAGCTGAAGATCGAAGGCCTGCTGAGGACCATGTACGACCCGCGCCTGAGCCTGAACAACGATGTTTCGGCCCAGCTCAAGGAGCATTTCGGCGATCAGCTCTACGACACCGTGATTCCGCGCAATATTCGCCTGGCCGAGGCTCCGAGCTTCGGTATGCCGGCGCTGGCCTACGACAAGCAATCACGTGGTGCGCTCGCCTACCTGGCCCTGGCTGGTGAACTGGTGCGCCGTCAGCGCCGTCAATCCCGCACTGCACAAACAACTTAAGGAATCCGCATGGCCATCAAGAAACGCGGTCTCGGACGTGGGTTGGATGCACTGCTCAGTGGTCCTTCCGTCAGCGCGCTCGAAGAGCAGGCTGTCACGGTCGACCAGAAGGAACTGCAGCGCCTGCCGGTCGAACTGATCCAGCGTGGCAAGTACCAACCTCGCCGTGACATGGACCCGGAGGCGCTGGAAGAGCTGGCGCATTCGATCCGCAATCATGGTGTGATGCAGCCGATCGTGGTTCGCCCGATTGGCGAAGGCCGCTACGAGATCATCGCCGGTGAGCGTCGCTGGCGCGCCACCCAGCAGGCTGGTCTGGACACTATTCCGGCCATGGTCCGTGAAGTGCCTGACGAAGCAGCCATCGCGATGGCGCTGATCGAGAACATCCAGCGCGAGGATCTCAACCCGCTGGAAGAAGCCCTTGCCCTGCAGCGGTTGCAGCAGGAGTTCGAGCTGACCCAGCAACAGGTGGCCGATGCCGTGGGCAAGTCGCGCGTCACCGTAGCCAACCTGCTGCGCCTGATCAGCCTCCCTGAGGCGATCAAGACCATGCTCGCCCACGGCGACCTGGAAATGGGCCATGCGCGCGCATTGCTGGGGCTTGAGGAAAGCAGGCAGGAAGAAGGGGCGCGACATGTTGTCGCACGAGGCCTCACCGTGCGCCAAACCGAGGCACTGGTGCGTCAGTGGCTCAACGGCAAGCCTGAGCCGGTGGAATCGAGCAAACCTGATCCGGATATTGCCCGGCTGGAACAGCGGCTGGCAGAGCGCCTGGGCTCTTCGGTGCAGATTCGCCATGGCGACAAGGGCAAGGGCCAGTTGGTCATTCGCTACAACTCCCTCGACGAGCTTCAGGGTGTACTTGCTCACATCCGCTGAAACAATTCCCGTTGTAGCGCGCAGTCGGAAATCACTACCCAAGAGTTGAATAGGGGTTAATCCACCCCTATACTCTGCGCGCATTTTGTCGGCACAAATTATGCCAAGTCATAGCTGACTGGGCAGTCGACTTTCGAGGAGCAGTTTTGATGGAAATCCGCACGCCAAACCGCCTGCCTTTCCATCGCTGGGCGGTTTTCCCGGTACTGCTGGCTCAATTTGGGGTGTTATTGCTGGCAACGTTGGTGTTGTGGCAGTGGCAGGGCAAGGTCAGCGGTTATTCGGGCCTCTGTGGAGGCTTGATCGGCTGGCTGCCCAACGTGTATTTCGCCTGGAAGGCTTTTCGCTTCAGCGGAGCCCGGGCGGCGCAGGCCATCGTCAAGTCGTTCTACGCAGGCGAGGCAGGCAAATTGATTTTGACGGCAGTGCTGTTCGCACTGACCTTTGCAGGAGTGAAGCCACTGGCGCCGTTAGCAGTATTCGGCGTCTTCCTGCTGACTCTCACGGTCAGCTGGTTCGCGCCACTGCTGATGAATAAAAGACTTTCGAGACCTTAGGGCGTTTGAGGCAACCATGGCAGCAGAAACCGCTTCGGGCTATATCCAGCACCACTTGCAGAACCTGACCTACGGTCAACTACCAGACGGCAGTTGGGGCCTGGCCCATTCGGCTGCCGAAGCCAAGGCAATGGGCTTCTGGGCATTCCACCTGGACACCCTGGGCTGGTCCGTTGCACTGGGTCTGATCTTCCTGTTCATCTTCCGCATGGCGGCCAAGAAGGCGACCTCCGGTCAGCCTGGCGCCCTGCAGAACTTCGTCGAAGTACTGGTCGACTTCGTTCACGGCAGCGTGAAGGACTCGTTCCACGGTCGTAGCCCGGTCATCGCACCGCTGGCCCTGACCATCTTCGTCTGGGTGTTCCTGATGAACGCCATCGACCTGGTACCGGTCGACTGGATTCCGCAGCTGGCGATCCTGATCTCGGGCGATCCGCACATTCCGTTCCGTGCCGTATCGACCACCGACCCGAACGCCACCCTGGGCATGGCCCTGAGCGTGTTCGCGCTGATCATCTTCTACAGCATCAAGGTCAAGGGCATCGGCGGCTTCATCGGTGAGCTCACGCTCCACCCGTTCGGTAGCAAGAACATCTTCGTGCAGATCCTGCTGATCCCGGTGAACTTCCTGCTGGAATTCGTCACCCTGATCGCCAAACCGATCTCCCTGGCACTGCGTCTGTTCGGCAACATGTATGCCGGCGAGCTGGTGTTCATCCTGATCGCCGTGATGTTCGGCACCGGCATCCTCTGGCTCAGCGGCCTGGGTGTGGTGCTGCAATGGGCGTGGGCGGTGTTCCACATCCTGATCATCACGCTGCAAGCATTCATCTTCATGATGCTCACCATCGTCTACCTGTCGATGGCGCACGAAGATAACCATTAAGACCGCCTGGCGTGTCTGATAGTCTTCCCCGCCTGTTCGGGGGGAAGACTGAAAAAGTCCGCAAGGGCAGTTGTTTCAAACGATTTGTTTTACCGCTTCAATTAAAAAACCTAACCAATACGACGTAAAAGTCGGGAGGAAAGATGGAAACTGTAGTTGGTCTGACCGCTATCGCTGTTGCTCTGCTGATCGGCCTGGGTGCTCTGGGTACCGCCATTGGTTTCGGCCTGCTGGGCGGCAAGTTCCTGGAAGGCGCTGCTCGTCAGCCTGAGATGGTTCCGATGCTGCAGGTCAAAATGTTCATCGTTGCCGGTCTGCTCGACGCCGTAACCATGATCGGTGTTGGTATCGCTCTGTTCTTCACCTTCGCGAATCCCTTCGTTGGTCAGATCGCCGGCTAATCACTCGTTTTTACGAGTTGATTGGTGTGATGGACAAAGACCGAGCGAGGTGTTGGCGTGAACATTAATGCAACCCTGATTGGCCAATCCGTTGCTTTTCTGATTTTTGTGCTGTTCTGCATGAAGTATGTATGGCCTCCGGTCATCACTGCTCTGCACGAGCGCCAAAAGAAGATTGCCGACGGCTTGGACGCTGCCAACCGCGCAGCTCGCGACCTGGAGCTGGCCCAAGAGAAAGCGGGTCAGCAACTGCGTGAAGCAAAAGCACAGGCAGCCGAAATCATTGAGCAAAGCAAGAAACGCGCTGCTCAGCTTGTCGAGGAAGCCCGTGATCAGGCTCGCGTCGAAGCTGACCGTGTGAAGGCTCAGGCTCAAGCCGAGATCGAACAGGAACTCAACAGCATCAAAGACGCCCTGCGTGCCCAAGTGGGTGCCCTGGCCGTTGGCGGCGCTGAAAAGATCCTTGGCGCCACAATCGATCAAAACGCGCATGCGGAGCTGGTTAACAAACTGGCCGCTGAAATTTAAGCGAGGGCGATCATGGCAGAACTGACCACGTTGGCCCGACCTTACGCTAAGGCAGCTTTCGAGCACGCCCAGGCCCAGCAGCAACTGGCCAATTGGTCAGCCATGCTCGGCCTGGCTGCTGCGGTGTCGGAAGACGGCACCATGCAGCGCCTGCTCAAGGCCCCGCAACTGACTAGCGCAGAAAAGGCCGCCGCATTCATTGAAGTGTGCGGTGACAAGTTCGATGTACAGGCACAGAATTTCATTCATGTTGCCGCGGAAAACGACCGTCTCCTGCTTCTTCCGGAGATCGCCGCTCTGTTCGACCTGTACAAGGCCGAGCAAGAGAAATCCGTGGACGTGGAAGTCACCAGTGCTTTTGCGTTGAACCAAGAACAGCAAGACAAACTCGCCAAGGTTCTCAGTGCACGGCTCAGCCGGGAAGTGCGCCTGCACGCGTCGGAGGATGCCAGCCTGATCGGCGGCGTCGTCATCCGCGCCGGCGACCTGGTAATCGATGGCTCGGTTCGCGGCAAGATCGCGAAACTGGCCGAAGCATTGAAATCTTGAGTTTGAAGGGGCAGCAGAGCAATGCAGCAACTCAATCCTTCCGAAATTAGTGAAATCATCAAGGGTCGCATCGAGAAACTCGATGTCGGCTCCCAAGCCCGTAACGAAGGTACCGTTGTTTCGGTATCCGACGGTATCGTGCGGATCCACGGTCTGGCCGACGTCATGTACGGCGAAATGATCGAGTTCCCTGGCAGCGTGTTCGGCATGGCACTGAACCTGGAGCAAGACTCCGTAGGTGCAGTGATCCTGGGTGCCTATGACACCCTCGCCGAAGGCATGAGCGCCAAGTGCACCGGCCGCATCCTGGAAGTTCCGGTTGGTAAGGAACTGCTGGGTCGCGTCGTTGACGCACTGGGCAACCCGATCGACGGCAAAGGTCCGCTGGGCAACACCCAGACCGACGCGGTCGAGAAAGTGGCCCCAGGCGTGATCTGGCGTAAGTCGGTAGACCAGCCTGTACAGACTGGCTACAAGTCCGTCGACGCCATGATCCCAGTCGGCCGTGGCCAGCGCGAGCTGATCATCGGTGACCGCCAGATCGGCAAGACCGCCATGGCCATCGACGCCATCATCAACCAGAAAGACTCCGGTATTTTCTGTGTTTATGTGGCTGTCGGCCAAAAGCGTTCGACCGTTGCCAACATCGTTCGCAAGCTCGAAGAAGCCGGCGCCCTGGCCAACACCATCGTGGTCGTTGCCAGTGCTTCGGAATCCGCCGCACTGCAGTTCCTGGCGCCATACGCCGGCTGCACCATGGGCGAGTTCTTCCGTGACCGCGGTGAAGATGCCCTGATCGTCTACGATGACCTGTCCAAGCAGGCTGTTGCCTACCGTCAGATCTCCCTGCTGCTGCGCCGTCCACCAGGACGTGAAGCGTACCCAGGCGACGTGTTCTATCTCCACTCCCGTCTGCTGGAGCGTGCATCGCGCGTTTCGGAAGAGTACGTCGAGAAGTTCACCAACGGCGCAGTGACTGGCAAGACCGGTTCCCTGACCGCCCTGCCGATCATCGAAACCCAGGCTGGCGACGTTTCCGCGTTCGTTCCGACCAACGTGATCTCGATCACCGACGGTCAGATCTTCCTGGAATCGGCCATGTTCAACTCGGGCATCCGCCCAGCAGTGAACGCCGGTGTTTCGGTATCCCGTGTAGGTGGTGCCGCTCAGACCAAGATCATCAAGAAACTGTCCGGCGGTATCCGTACCGCACTGGCTCAGTACCGTGAACTGGCTGCATTCGCCCAGTTCGCTTCGGATCTGGACGAGGCTACCCGCAAGCAGCTGGAGCATGGTCAGCGCGTTACCGAGCTGATGAAGCAGAAGCAGTACGCGCCAATGTCGATCGCCGACATGGCCCTGTCGCTGTACGCCGCTGAGCGTGGTTTCCTGACTGACGTAGAAGTCTCCAAGGTCGGCAGCTTCGAGCAAGCGCTGATCGCCTACTTCCACCGCGATCACGCCGAGCTGTTGGCCAAGATCAACGTGAAAGGTGACTTCAACGACGAAATCGACGCTGGCATGAAAGCTGGTATCGAGAAGTTCAAGGCCACCCAGACCTGGTAAGCCGCAGCGGGGGCTCCGGCCCCCGCTTGCTAACCTGATAGGTGATACATGGCAGGCGCAAAAGAGATTCGCAGTAAGATTGCGAGCATCAAAAGCACGCAAAAAATTACCAGCGCCATGGAGAAAGTGGCGGTCAGCAAAATGCGCAAAGCACAAATGCGCATGGCTGCTAGCCGTCCTTACGCGGAGCGTATCCGCCAGGTGATCGGTCATCTGGCCAACGCCAACCCGGAATACCGCCACCCGTTCATGATCGAGCGCCCTGTAAAGCGCGCCGGTTATATCGTGGTGAGCAGTGACCGTGGTCTGTGCGGTGGCTTGAATACCAACCTGTTCAAGGCCCTGGTCAAGGACATGAGCGCAAACCGCGAACAGGGCGTGGAAATCGACCTGTGCGTGATCGGCAGCAAGGGTGCGACTTTCTTCCGCATCTTTGGCGGCAACGTCGTAGCCGCGATCAGCCACCTGGGCGAAGAGCCATCGATCAACGATCTGATCGGCTCCGTCAAAGTGATGCTGGACGCCTACCTCGATGGCCGTATCGATCGCCTCTCGGTGGTTTCGAACAAGTTCATCAACACCATGACCCAAAAACCGACGGTCGAGCAATTGGTACCGTTGGTGGCAACCCCGGATCAGGATCTCAAGCATCACTGGGATTACCTGTACGAACCCGACGCAAAAGAGCTGCTGGACGGCTTGATGGTGCGTTACGTGGAGTCGCAGGTATACCAGGCGGTGGTCGAGAACAACGCTGCTGAACAAGCGGCCCGGATGATCGCCATGAAGAACGCCACAGACAACGCCGGTGATTTGATCAAAGAGCTGCAATTGATCTACAACAAGGCGCGTCAGGCTGCGATCACCCAGGAGATCTCGGAAATCGTCGGCGGCGCTGCCGCGGTTTAACGGTTCAAAAATTCAGAGGATCCAGCTATGAGTAGCGGACGTATCGTTCAAATCATCGGCGCCGTCATCGACGTGGAATTCCCACGTGACGTCGTGCCGAGTGTTTACAACGCGCTGAAAGTACAAGGCGCGGAAACCACCCTGGAAGTTCAGCAGCAGCTGGGCGACGGCGTGGTTCGTACCATTGCGATGGGCTCGACCGAAGGCCTGAAGCGCGGTCTGGACGTCGTCGATACCGGCGCGGCCATCTCCGTTCCAGTGGGTAAGGCCACTCTGGGCCGTATCATGGACGTCCTCGGCAACCCGATCGACGAAGCCGGCCCGATCGGCGAAGAAGAGCGTCGCGGTATCCACCAGCCAGCGCCTTCGTTCGCTGACCAGGCAGGCGGCAACGACCTGCTGGAAACCGGCATCAAGGTTATCGACCTGGTTTGCCCGTTCGCCAAGGGTGGTAAGGTTGGTCTGTTCGGTGGTGCCGGTGTCGGCAAGACCGTAAACATGATGGAACTGATCCGTAACATCGCCATGGAACACAGCGGTTACTCCGTGTTCGCTGGTGTGGGTGAGCGTACTCGTGAGGGTAACGACTTCTACCACGAGATGAAGGACTCCAACGTTCTCGACAAGGTAGCGCTGGTCTACGGTCAGATGAACGAGCCACCAGGAAACCGTCTGCGCGTTGCGCTGACCGGCCTGACCATGGCTGAGAAGTTCCGTGACGAAGGTAACGACGTTCTGCTGTTCGTCGACAACATCTATCGTTACACCCTGGCCGGTACCGAAGTATCCGCACTGCTGGGCCGTATGCCTTCGGCAGTAGGTTACCAGCCGACCCTGGCTGAAGAGATGGGCGTTCTGCAAGAGCGCATCACTTCGACCAAAGAAGGTTCGATCACCTCCGTTCAGGCCGTATACGTACCTGCGGACGACCTGACCGACCCGTCGCCAGCGACCACCTTCGCCCACTTGGACGCCACCGTCGTTCTGTCCCGTGACATCGCCTCCCTGGGTATCTACCCAGCGGTCGACCCACTGGACTCGACTTCGCGCCAGCTGGACCCGAACGTGATCGGCACCGAGCACTACGAGACCGCTCGTGGCGTTCAGTATGTTCTGCAGCGCTACAAAGAGCTCAAGGACATCATCGCGATCCTGGGTATGGACGAGCTGTCCGAAGCCGACAAGCAACTGGTTGCCCGCGCTCGTAAGATCCAGCGCTTCCTGTCGCAGCCGTTCTTCGTGGCCGAAGTCTTCACCGGCTCGCCAGGCAAGTACGTTTCGCTCAAGGACACCATCGCTGGCTTCAGCGGCATCCTCAAAGGTGACTACGACCACCTGCCAGAACAAGCGTTCTACATGGTCGGCAGCATCGACGAAGCGATCGAGAAAGCCAAGAAACTGTAATCCCGGCGCCCCGAAAGGGGCGCTAATCAGGTTGAGGCAAGCAGATGGCTATGACAGTCCATTGCGACATCGTCAGCGCAGAGGGAGAGATCTTCTCCGGCCTGGTCGAGATGGTAGTAGCGCACGGCAACCTGGGCGATCTGGGTATCGCTCCAGGCCACGCGCCGCTGATCACCAATCTCAAGCCGGGTCCGATCACGCTGACCAAGCAGGGTGGCACTCAAGAGGTGTTCTACATCTCCGGTGGCTTCCTCGAAGTGCAGCCGAACATGGTCAAGGTTCTTGCCGACACCGTGCAACGTGCTGCCGACCTGGACGAAGCTCAGGCTCAGGAAGCCCTCAAGGCTGCCGAGAACGCGCTGAACACTAAGGGCTCGGACTTCGACTACGGCGCTGCTGCCGCACGTCTGGCCGAGGCTGCAGCTCAGCTGCGTACTGTCCAGCAATTGCGCAAGGGCAAGTGATCCGGTCCTACCGGTAACCTGCGTTGCGATTGAGTTAAAGGGTAGCCTCGGCTACCCTTTTTCTTTTCCGAATTTTCCCCTTCGGTCACATCCCTGACCGCCCAGGATTGGTAGCCAGTCAATGTCACTCGATATCGTTATTCTCGCCGCAGGCCAAGGCACCCGCATGCGCTCTTCGCTGCCCAAGGTACTGCATCCGGTCGCCGGTAATTCCATGCTTGGCCACGTTATCCACAGCGCGCGTCAGTTGCAGCCGAAGGGTATCCATGTGGTCATCGGTCATGGTGCAGAGCTGGTACGTGAACGCCTGGCGGCTGACGATCTGAATTTCGTCATGCAGGACAAACAGCTTGGCACCGGCCATGCCGTCGCCCAGGCACTGCCGGCGATCACCGCCGATACTGTGCTGGTGCTCTATGGCGACGTGCCGTTGATCGAGGTGGGGACGCTCGAGCGGCTTCTGGCCAAGGTCAATGAACAGCAACTCGGCCTGCTGACCGTCACCCTGCAGGATCCAACCGGTTACGGCCGCATCGTGCGTGATGCCCAAGGCCGGGTAGCGGCCATCGTCGAGCACAAGGACGCCAGTGAAGCACAGCGGGCGATCAAGGAAGGCAACACGGGCATCCTCGCGATGCCGGCCGCGCGGCTGGCAGACTGGATGGGGCGCCTGTCCAACAACAACGCCCAAGGCGAGTACTACCTCACCGACGTGATTGCCATGGCCGTGGCCGATGGCCTGGTGGTTGCCACCGAGCAGCCGCATGACGCCATGGAAGTGCAGGGCGCCAACGACCGCCTGCAATTGTCAGAGCTTGAGCGTCACTACCAGTTGCGCGAGGGACGCCGACTGATGGCCCAGGGCGTGACCCTGCGTGACCCCGCGCGTTTCGATGTGCGTGGCGAGGTGATCGTGGGGCGCGATGTGCTGATCGACATCAACGTCATCCTCGAAGGCAAGGTGATCATCGAAGACGATGTGCAGATCGGCCCTAACTGCGTGATCAAGAACAGCACCCTGCGCAAGGGCGCTGTGGTCAAGGCCAACAGCCATCTCGAAGGTGCGGTGATGGGCGAGGGCAGCGATGCCGGCCCGTTCGCTCGCCTGCGCCCAGGCAGCGTACTGGAGGCCAAAGCCCATGTGGGTAACTTCGTCGAGCTGAAGAACGCCCATCTGGGCGAGGGCGCCAAGGCCGGTCACCTGACGTATCTGGGCGACGCCGAGATCGGTGCGCGCACCAACATCGGCGCGGGTACCATCACCTGCAACTACGATGGCGCGAACAAGTTCAAGACCTTGCTGGGCGAAGATGTGTTCATCGGTTCGAACAACTCGCTGGTCGCACCTGTGGAAATCAAGGACGGCGCTACCACGGCTGCCGGCTCGACCATCAATCAGTCTGTTGAAGCTGGCCAGTTGGCCGTTGCTCGCGCACGCCAACGCAATATCGATGGCTGGAAACGGCCGGAGAAGATCAAGAAAAGCTGAGTTATCCACAGATGTTTCGATCGAAAGCCGACTTATGTGAATAAGTCGGCTTTTTTTTTTGCCGGACCAGCCCGCTACACAGTAAACAGCGTCGTCAGTAAATCTATCCGCTGCTTGACGAATCCTTCATCTTAGGTTTTGATTGCAGCCATTATCTTTCGAATCGAAACTTATCCTCACATGTCGAAACGAAACACCCCTCAACGTCGCCACAATATCCTGGCCTTGCTCGCCGAGCAGGGCGAGGTAAGCGTGGACGCGCTGGCCAAGCGTTTCGAAACCTCGGAAGTGACCATTCGCAAGGATCTCGCCGCGCTGGAAGCCAATGGCCTATTGTTGCGTCGTTACGGCGGTGCGGTGCCAGTGCCGCAGGAGATGCTGGGTGAGGCCGCTCAGCCGGTTTCCAGTTACAAGAAAGCCATCGCCCGCGCAGCTGTCGGACGCATTCGCGAACATGCACGCATCATCATCGACAGCGGCAGTACCACTGCAGCAATGATCCCAGAGCTCGGGCGCCAGCCCGGCTTGGTCGTGATGACCAACTCCTTGAACGTAGCCCGAGCCATCAGCGAGCTCGAGCACGAGCCGGTGCTACTGATGACCGGTGGTACCTGGGACCCGCATTCCGAGTCGTTCCAGGGTCAGGTCCCCGAGCAGGTACTACGCTCATACGATTTCGACCAGTTGTTCATCGGTGCCGACGGCATCGACCTGAACCGCGGCACCACCACCTTCAACGAACTGCTCGGCCTGAGCCGGGTGATGGCGGAAGTGGCCCGAGAAGTGATCGTGATGGTCGAATCGGACAAGGTCGGGCGCAAGATCCCCAACCTCGAGCTGCCCTGGAGCAGCGTTACCACCCTTATTACAGATGATCGCCTGCCCGCAGCGGCACGCGAACAGATTCAAGCCCGCGGCATCAACCTGATCTGCGCCGCGATCAGCCAGGAGCAATAACCATGTGTGGAATCGTCGGTGCAGTCGCCGAGCGCAACATCACCTCCATCCTTATCGAGGGCCTCAAGCGCCTGGAATACCGTGGCTACGACAGCGCGGGCCTGGCGGTCGTCACCCAGCAGGGCGAGCTCGATCGTCGTCGCCGCATCGGCAAGGTGAGCGAGCTGGAAGCCGCGGTGGCTGCCGAGCCGCTCGACGGTCACCTGGGCATCGCTCACACCCGTTGGGCTACCCACGGCGCACCGACCGAGCACAATGCCCACCCGCACTTCTCCGGCCAGGAAGTGGCCGTGGTGCACAACGGCATCATCGAGAACCACGAAGAGCTGCGTGAAGAACTCAAGGCCCTTGGCTACGTGTTCACCTCGCAGACCGATACCGAGGTGATCATCCACCTGATCCACCACACCCTCAAGAGCATTCCCGACCTGACCGATGCCTTCAAGACTGTGGTCAAGCGTCTGCATGGTGCCTACGGTCTGTCGGTGATCAGCGTCAAGCAGCCGGACCGTCTGGTTGCTGCGCGCAGCGGCAGCCCGCTGGTGATCGGCCTGGGTCATGGCGAGAACTTCCTGGCCTCCGACCAGCTCGCGTTGCGTCAGGTCACCGACCGCTTCATGTACCTCGAGGAAGGCGATATCGCCGAAATCCGCCGCGACCAGGTGAACATCTGGGATCAGGCCGGTAGCAAGGTCCAGCGTGAAACCGTGCAGTACCACGAAGGCGCCGAGGCTGCCGACAAGGGCACCTATCGCCACTTCATGCTCAAGGAAATCCACGAGCAGCCTTCGGTGGTACAGCGCACCCTCGAAGGCCGCTTGGCCGGCGACCACGTCATGGTCCAGGCCTTCGGCCCGCAAGCTGCGGATCTGTTCGCCAAGGTGCGCAATGTACAGATCGTCGCCTGCGGCACCAGCTATCACGCCGGCATGGTCGCGCGTTACTGGCTGGAAAGCCTGGCCGGCATCCCCTGCCAGGTCGAAGTCGCCAGCGAATTCCGCTACCGCAAGGTGGTGGTGCAGCCGGACACCTTGTTCGTGTCCATCTCCCAGTCCGGCGAAACCGCCGACACCCTGGCTGCCCTGCGCAACGCCAAGGAGCTGGGCTTCCTCGGCAGCCTGGCAATCTGCAACGTTGGCATCAGCTCGCTGGTACGTGAATCCGACCTGACCCTGCTGACCCTGGCCGGCCCGGAAATCGGCGTTGCCTCGACCAAGGCCTTCACCACCCAGCTGGTCTCGCTGATGCTGCTGACCCTCGCCCTGGGCCAGGTACGCGGCAGCCTCGAAGCTGGCGTCGAAGCCGAGCTGGTCGAAGAGCTGCGCCGTCTGCCCGCGCGTCTGGGCGAAGCCCTGGCGATGGACAGCGTGGTCGAGAAGACCGCCGAACTGTTCGCCGACAAACACCACACCCTGTTCCTCGGCCGTGGTGCCCAGTATCCGGTGGCGATGGAAGGCGCGCTCAAGCTCAAGGAGATCTCCTACATTCACGCCGAAGCCTATCCGGCAGGTGAGCTCAAGCACGGCCCGCTGGCGCTGGTCGATGCCGACATGCCGGTGGTTACCGTCGCGCCGAACAACGAGCTGCTGGAAAAGCTCAAGTCGAACCTGCAGGAAGTGCGCGCCCGCGGCGGCGAGCTGGTGGTGTTCGCCGACGAGAACGCCGGCATGAGCAATGGTGAAGGCACCCATGTGATCAAGGTGCCGCACATCATCGATGCCCTGGCGCCTATCCTGTACACCATTCCGCTGCAGCTGCTGTCGTACTACGTGGCCGTGCTCAAGGGCACTGACGTTGACCAGCCGCGTAACCTGGCGAAGTCGGTGACGGTGGAGTAAACGGCTGCGCTGAGCGGGGGATGGATTTTGCGAATTAAAACTGTCGCACCGCAATAAAACTGTCGCTGACGAAGGGAGCCTTAACCGGCTCCCTTTTTCGTTGCGCACCTCGTTTCAGCTGAATCGCCCCTGGTTTCGTGAGCCACATCCAGCGCTTTGACCACGAGGTCTCCATCCGGCTTTTCTGATAAAGCCGCAGCCCGTGTACGCCCGAAGCCGCGATCGCGATACCCGCGACCTCGGCCCAGTAGCCCACCCGTCGAAAGACGCACGAGGCGACGATACCGGAGGCGACCTTGTTCAGTTCACATTTTGCAATTGATTCTTATTTCTTAAATTTGCTGTTCATCTATACAGTACTCTGGTGGCTTGCCACCTCACATCCCGAATGCGCAGGAAGGCGAACCGCTCATTTCATCGATCACGAGTTATGGAGCGATATCATGGTGCAAGGACCTATTGAATTACCCGCAACGCCTGTTACAGCCCCTGGAATTGACCCCCCTATTGGTGAGCCAGTCTATCTCGGACCAACATTTGTTGGTGAGCCCACCGTTCCCATCAACATCCCTGGGCTACCGTCAGTAAATTTTGGCCCGATTACAAGTCAGGCGCAGTTTCGAAGCGCTATGTCGGCTTACCTGACTTCGGTTTATGAAAAAGAAACAAAACGCATTAATGAACAATATCTAGCAAGCGTTGCTGTTTTAGCATCCACGCTACAAAAAGAGCTTGATACCGCGCGAGGGGGGACGTACGCAGGTGACTCTACCTCTGTCGGAGTTTTGCTTAGGGAAATAAATTTGCGCGAAAGCGCGACGAACCAAAAAACTATCCAACGTCAAACTCAGCAAACGAAGGCAAACAGCTTTTACTCTGCAGATTTTTCAAGCAAGGGGCGTGTTGATTTCATCCGGACTGTGACAGACCTCGCCATCAGTGGCAACGTAGCAGTGAATGTCATTCCCAGATGGCAGGCGTCTCTGGCTGCGACATATCAGGCCCGCTATCTTGGCGACCAAATCTCTCTGCTCAATGCTCAGGCGGCGACGTTGCGCGAACAGTTGGCCGTCGCTCAAGCTGCAGAACGAGAAGCACAAGCCGTTATTCAGTCAGTCAGCAGTGAGCTATCAGCCATTACGGAACCTGCGCAACAGCACCTGGCTACGCAAAGACAAACGCTGGAAAGTCAGTTTTCCGACTCATCGACTCTGACCCATGCTGAACGACAAGCCGCTACGCAGGCTGTCCAACAGTCGGTTCAGCAAAGTGACCAGCAGATTGATGCCCTTGCTGCAGCGGCCAGTAGTCAAATCAATGCAAACGAGCTCGCTCAGATCAGTCAATCAGTTAAAGCACAGGCGAACCTCCTCGCCTCAACGTTCACTGACGTGGTAAATCAGCTAGTGGCTGACGCCGATACGCTTATCGCTTCTCAACGCAATACGATCATTCAAGCAAGTAGTAACGCAGCTAGCCTAGTCAACGCCCGCATGGTCGAACTCATTGCACAAGTTCAAGCGAACCCAACACATGCCGCCGCCGCTGCAGCCCGGCAGAGCCTGCAGCAAACAACGAACAGCACTTATGCCATCGTAACTGACCAGCTTGACCAGGCCTCCCTCGCCGACAGCGCTAAACGACAACAAGTCATTGCTGGCATCCAGACTGCGCGAACTAACGCTCAGACGCAGTTACAGGGCGTGACTGCTCTCACTCAGAATGCCATCGCCCGGGCGGCCAGCACTTACCGGTTTGCAGGCAGTGCCGCTGCGCTGAGCATACCCGGACAAGGCGTAGTGCCTTTGGCCGAAGCAACTCTTGCTGCTCTGCGCCAAGGGATCGCGAGTGCGATCACCGCATTGGGCGGGATCACTTCTGCTACGGTCGGTGCTCCCTTTGCAGCAGGGCTTGCCGCCTTGGTTTACCCCAGTTCCACGGCCAGTCAAGCTCAAGACCAGACTCCAGCCCGTTTCCGCTATGGTATGGGGGTCGACGCCCGAGACCTTGGTCTTGCGCCGGGGGCCAATCTCAATGCTATCGCTGCTGCACAGGGTAAAGTCGAGCTGGCCTATCGATTGGCCAACGAAACACGCGGGGATGGTCGCTCTTACATTTTGGTCGTCGCTGCCGATGGGATCAACGTAACAAAGAACGTACCCGTCCGGGCGGCCACATTGGACCCGCAGACTGGGCGCTACATGGTTGTAGTGCCAAGCCTGGTGCCTGACCAGCCTCCTATCACTCTAACTTGGACGCCAGGTCGCGCCCCCGGCGAACAGTCCTCAACAACTACTACACCCACGGCGACACAGACTGTGCCAATCTACACAGGGGTAGAGCTACAGCCGCTTGAGATTGAGGCACTGTCGTACCCAGGTGAAGTGCTGGATGCCAATGACCTGATCATCACATTCCCGATTGACTCGGGAATTGAGCCGGTCTACTTGATGTTCAGTACTCCAGGATATCATCAGGCACCTGATGATTTGATTGCGTTTCCTGATGCAAAACCGGTGAAGGCTAAAAGTAGCGTTCGTGGTGGCGGTAAACTTAGAAGCCGCTGGATGGATAGTAAAGGCAGAATTTATGAGTGGGATAGTCAGCACGGAAGGGTTGAGTTATATAATAAACAAGGCAAGCATTTAGGAGAGTTTGACTCTGTCTCTGGTAATCAAACAAAGCCTGCTGTTCCTGGTCGAACTACCCCGAAGTGAGGAGTCGTTATAATGTATATTTCTTTGACAGGTTTTCTGAAAGACGATAGTCTTGATAATTCATTAAAGTTTCGCTTGCGCATCCCATCTCTTAATGAAAAAGATGTTATGAGCCTTTTGAATTGGCAGTCCCTTGAGGCTGAATCAGACGGTGAACTTCCTCTGTCTGATGAGCAAGCAGAAAAAATATTTTCTCTACTTGGCAATCCGATGCCTGACGGATTGGACTTTTTTGTTGGCGTCCGAGCTTAGCGGCAAGCCTCTACCTTGCTTAATTAGTTTGCACGGTGGAGCACATGGCCTGGGTACCCTATATGCCAAGTCCATGCTCAGGAATGCAAGAAGAGATAACGCCTTCTGACGTTTGCGCCGCGTTTGAACAAAAAATATCGGAGGCATGAGTGATTGCCTCCGATATTTTTATTTGAAAATTAAGTGCTCGACTTATATCAAGTCCGCGCCAGCTCCCGCACTTCGCCACTCCGACGCCTGCGTACCATGAAGTACGCCGCCACGATCACCAGCAAGGTCACCAGCACCAGCCAGAATTGAAAACGCGTCGCTGGGTCGATCGCCTGGGTTGCAAGCACCGACACCAGCGCCAGCAGCGCAATAACGTTGGTCAGCGGGAATCCCCAGGCCCTGAACGAGGATGGGCCCACCACTTCATGCCGGGTTTTCAGGCGCATGCCGACGTGGGCGAAAATGATGAAGATCCAGACGAAGATGATGAACGCACCGGTGCTCCTGGCCAGGGTCAGGAAGAGATCGCCGCCACTGATGAAGTGCAAGGTCAGAATCGTCACGCAAATGCAGAACGCCAGCGCCAGTGCATTGATCGGAACGCCCTTGGCGTTAGTCCGGGCGAACAGCGC
Organism: Pseudomonas sp. A014; assembly: GCF_052378495.1. Classification (NCBI taxonomy): domain Bacteria; kingdom Pseudomonadati; phylum Pseudomonadota; class Gammaproteobacteria; order Pseudomonadales; family Pseudomonadaceae; genus Pseudomonas; species Pseudomonas sp. A014. The sequence goes on along the minus strand of NZ_CP199001.1, from coordinate 5,982,460 downwards.
CGGGGCATGTCCGCGTTGGCTGAGCGAGAACAGCATGCGCGAGTTGGAGAACATGAACGAGTTCATCACCGACATGAACGACACGAACAACACCAGTTTCATCGCCACCGCGGCACCCTTGAAACCGGCGAGGGTGAACAGCGCGACGTAGGGCGAGGCGAGGTTGGCCTTGTCGGTCCAGGGCAGGCAGAGCACCAGGATCGACACGGAACCGACATAGAACAGCATCACCCGCACGATCACGCTCTTGATCGCGCGGATCACGTTCCGGCGCGGGTTCTCCGATTCACCGGCAGCTACAGCGGCAATTTCGCTGCCGCCCAGCGAGAAGATCGCCACGATCACCCCGGCCATCACCGGCGACAGGCCATTGGGCATGAAGCCGCCATGGTCGGTGAGGTTGACCAGGCCGGGAGCGGGGATGTCTTCCTGCCACCCCAGCAGTATGGACGCGCCGAGCAGCATGAAGATAAGGATGGTGACCACCTTCAGCGCCGCCAGCCAATACTCCACTTCGGCGAACGAACGCACCGAGTAGGCGTTGCTGGCGATCAGCGTCACCAGCATGATGAAGGCGCCGATCCAGATAGGCAGCCAGGGCATGAAATCGTTGAGGATCGCGCCCAGCAACACGGCTTCGAGGGTGATGGTCATCATCGACTTGAGCCAGTACAGCCAGCCCACGGTGAAGCCCGCCCAGTTGCCGAGGTAGGTGTTGGCGTAGGTCGAGAAGGAGCCGGCGTCAGGATTGCGCGAGGCCATCTCGCCGAGCATGAACATCACCAGGGTGACGATGATGCCGCCGATCACGTAGGACAGAATCGCGGCCGGGCCGGCCGAGGCAATCAGGCTGCCGGAGCCGACGAACAACCCGGCGCCGATCACGCCGCCAAGCGCGATCATGGTGATATGCCGCTGCTTGAGGCTTTGCTTCAATCCGTTGTCTTGCATGTCCAGACTTCTCTTATTATTGGAAGAAACCGGCGCGTCCTGCGAGCGGCAAGTGCTCGCGGATCTACCTGCACGGGGCGGTGCCATCAATCGAGGTCTTGCTTCAGGCAATGGCTATCCGAGCCGACACCTTGGGCAAAGCGGCGCGTCATCTCAAACGAATTCTGCGCACAACATCCTGCGGATTTTTCCTGAGGTCAGTTTCGACGCCGATGCGCTTGAGACGATCGATGAATAACTTGAGCTGCCCGGAAGCGTCGTGGCGAAGGGGTTTGCATAGCATGTTCCTCAAAGGCATGGGTGGCGAACCTGGGCGATGCGCAGTATGGATTTCCCTACCTGTCTGGTGCCGGGCGCCTGGTGCTCAAGGATGTACTGATGCTGGCGGGAACAGTGATGTTGATTGCCGATTCGGCTCGACGGGTACTGCATCAGAAAAAATCAGGTCATACGCTGACAAAATCCTAGGAAGCTTCCTTCAATTCCTACGGCTTAGGTCAATATCTCCTCACAGTGCTTTGGCGTACCGTCGAGTCCCCTTCAAACAAGGACGAAGCCCATGCAATCACTGGAGCGAGTGCTCGACATACAGCCTGTCGTGCAGGCTGACATCACCTTTCAGATCAATGGCCAGACGGTGCAGGCCGCAGAAGGCGAGACGGTACTCAGCGTGCTCAATGCCGTTGGCCTGCGTCAGCTGGCGCGCAACGACCACGGTCAGCCAGCTGGCGCCTTCTGCGGCATGGGCGTTTGCCATTGCTGCCTGGTGGCGATAGACGGGCGGCCCAAGCGCCGAGCCTGCCAGACCGTGGTCCGGCAGGGGATGCGGGTGGAGACCGAGGTCAATCGCCTGGCCCGGGAGGTGCAGTCATGAGTCTGCGGCCGGTGATAGTGGGAGGCGGCTCGGCGGGTATGGCGGCGGCCATCGAGCTGGCCGAGCATGGCGTCGACTGCCTGCTGTTCGATGAAGCCTCGCGCCCGGGTGGCGTGGTCTATCGCGGGCCGCTGCGTGCCGGTGTCGACCTCGGTTACCTCGGCGCGCGTTACAGCAAGGCCCTGCACACGCTGCACGAAGACTTCGCCAGCAGCGCCGAACATATCGACTTGCGCCTGAACAACCGTGTGGTTGGCGGCGATCATGAGCGCCTGATGGTGCTGGATGCCGACGAGCAACTGCATGAGATCGACTATTCCCATCTGCTGCTGTCGGCCGGCTGCCACGAGCGCAATGTGCCATTCCCCGGCTGGACACTGCCTGGCGTGATGCTGCTGGGCGGGCTGCAATTGCAGATCAAGAGCGGTGTGGTCAAGCCGCTGGGCAGCACCTTGATCGCAGGTACTGGCCCGCTGCTGCCACTGGTGGCCTGCCAACTGCATGCGGCGGGCGCCAAGGTTGCCGGCGTCTACGAGGCCTGCGCCTTCAACCGTATCGCCAAGGAAAGCCTGGCGCTGCTGAACAAACCGCAGCTGTTTCTCGACGGCCTCAGCATGCTGGCGTACATGAAGCTCAACGGCATTGCGATGCACTATGGCTGGGGTGTGGTCAGCGCCAGTGGTGAAGGTGGACTGCGCGAAGTCAGCCTTGCGCCCTATGGCCAGGATTGGAAAGCCGACATGAGTCGGGTGCGGCGCGAGCCGGTGGACACCTTGGCGGTCGGTTATGGATTTATCCCGCGCACCCAGCTCAGTCAACAGTTGGGGCTGGCGCATGGGTTCAGCGACGACGGCTACCTGCGCGCGACATGCAATGTCTGGCAGCAGAGCAGCCAGGCGCATATCCACCTGGCCGGCGACATGGGCGGTATCCGTGGTGGCGAGGCAGCTATGCTGACCGGGCGCATCGCTGCGGTGTCGATCCTGCAGCAACGTGGCGTGCTCGACGCCGCCCAGGCCATCGAGCGGCGCGAGCAGTACTTGGGCAAGCTGGCCGCGATCACGCGGTTCAGGGCGGGTGTCGAGCGCTATACCCAACGTGGCGCAGCGCAAATCGAGCTGCCGCAGGCCGACACGGTGATCTGCCGCTGCGAGCACGTCACCCGTAGCGATATCGACCTGGCGCTCGAGCAAGGTGTGCAGGACATGGCCAGCCTGAAGATGCGCACGCGGGTGAGCATGGGCGACTGCCAGGGGCGCATGTGTGTGGGCTACTGCAGCGATCGCCTGCGCGCCAGCACCGGGCGAGCGGATGTCGGCTGGCTGCGACCGCGTTTCCCGATCGATCCCATCCCATTTTCCGCATTCCAGCACCTGGCCACGGAGGCCTGAGCATGAACAAGACCTATGACATCGTCATCGCCGGCGGCGGGGTGATCGGCGCCTCCTGTGCCTATCAGTTGTCCAAGCGCAAGGGGCTGAAAATCGCCCTGATCGACAGCAAGCGCCCAGGCAATGCGACACGAGCCTCGGCTGGCGGCCTGTGGGCCATCGGCGAGTCGGTGGGCCTGGGGTGTGGCGTGATCTTCTTTCGCATGATGTCCTCGCGCAACAAACGCGAGGCCCATGGCGCAGCAGTGGCGGTGGATTCGAGCACGCCGCATATCCTGCCGCAGTGTTTCTTCGATCTGGCTCTGCAGTCCAATGCACTTTATCCACAGCTGCACCACGAATTGATCGAGCGCCATGGCATGGACTTCAAGTTCGAGCGCACCGGATTGAAGTACATCATCCAGGACGATGAGGACCAGCTGTACGCCGAGCACATCGTCGCGCAGATCCCGCACCTGGCGGACCAGGTGCGCTGGCTGGATCGCCAGGCACTGCGCGAGCGCGAGCCGGCGGTGACCCTGCAGGCCAAGGGGGCGCTGGAGTTCCTCTGCGATCACCAGGTCAGCCCGTTCCGCCTGGGCGACGCCTACCTGGAAGCTGCGCGTCAGAACGGCGTCGATCTGTATCTGAACACCAACATCACCGATGTGCTGCAGGGGAACTCGCAGATCAAGGGTGTACGCACTGCCGAGGCGGGGGTTTTCCATTGTCACACCTTGCTCAATGCCGCTGGGGCTTGGGCGGGCGAGCTCAGTGAGTGGGCCACCGGTACTTCGATTCCGGTCAAGCCGGTGAAAGGCCAGATCGTTCTCACCGAACGTTTGCCCAAGCTGCTCGATGGCTGCCTGACCACCAGTGATTGCTACATGGCGCAAAAGGATAATGGCGAGGTACTGATTGGCAGCACTACGGAAGACAAGGGCTTCGATGTCAGCAATACCTTCCCCGAAATTGCCGGGTTGGTTCAGGGGGCGGTGCGTTGTGTACCGGAGCTGGCGCAGGTGAGCCTGAAGCGTACCTGGGCGGGGCTGCGTCCCGGGTCGCCGGACGAACTGCCTATTCTTGGCCCTGTGGATGAGGTGACTGGCTACTTCAACGCCTGTGGACATTTCCGCACAGGGATTCTCACCTCGGCAATCACCGGCGTGTTGCTGGACAAGGTTATCCACAACGAGCCACTGCCGCTGGATATCACACCTTTCCTGGCGAGACGTTTCGGGCGGGCTGTGGATAAGAACTGGGCGGTGGGGTAGGGCATGGGCGGCCGCTCCTGCAGGCGTGGTAGCCGCTGCAGGAGCAACTGTCTTGTCCAAAATCTAGGGTCAGCCCAATCCCCTGTGGAGCGGGTTTACCCGCGAACAGGGGCGTAGCCCGTGCCAGGCAGCGCGGTGTCCTTTTCGCGGGTAAACCGGCTCCCACAGGGGCCTGCGCTGCTTTTGCAGAAGCGGCCTTGTCTTAGATCTGCATCGCCATCCCTTCCACGTTCATCGCTGCCTGGCGTAAGGCTTCGGAGCGAGTCGGGTGTGGGTGGCAGGTCAGGGCGATATCCTCGGCCGACGCGCTGAACTCCATGGCCACGCAGAATTCGCCGATCATCTCGCTGACGCTCGGCCCGACCAGATGCACACCTAGCACCTCGTCGGTCTCGGCGTCGGCCAGCACCTTGGCGAAGCCTTCGGTCTCATGGTTGATCTTGGCGCGGCTGTTGGCGGTGAAGGGGAACTTGCCGACCTTGTAGGCACGGCCCTCTGCCTTGAGCTGCTCTTCGGTCTTGCCAACGCTGGCCAGTTCCGGTCGTGTATAGATGACGCCGGGGATCAGGTTGTAGTTGACCTCATGGGCCTTGCCGGCAATACGCTCGATGCACGACACCGCTTCGTCTTCGGCCTTGTGCGCGAGCATCGGGCCGGAGGTGACGTCGCCGATCACCCAGATGCCGGGGACCTGGGAGCGGTGGTGGTCATTGGCGAGCATGCCGCGTTTGTCGGTCTGCAGGCCGACGCTCTCCAGGTTCAGGCCCTGGGTGTACGGGCGGCGGCCGATGGCCACCAGCACATAGTCGGCCTCCAGGGTTTGCGCGTCGCCGCCAGCGGCAGGCTCAAGCGTCAGGCTGACGCTGCTCGCCGAAGGCGTGGCCTGGGTCACCTTGCTGCCGAGCTTGAAGCTCATGCCCTGTTTGGCCAGGGCTTTTTGCAGGGTCCTGGCGGTTTCCTCGTCGGTGCCGGGGCAGATGCGGTCGAGGTATTCGATCACGGTCACCTCCGCCCCCAGGCGACGCCAGACCGAACCCAGTTCAAGGCCGATCACGCCTGCGCCGATGACCACCAGGTGCTTGGGGACCTGCGGCAGCGCCAAGGCGCCAGTGGAGTCGATGATGCGTTGGTTATCGATATTCACCCCTGGCAGCGGGGTTGGCTCGGAGCCGGTGGCGATCACGATATCTTTGGCCTGAAGCGTGGTTTCGCTGCCATCCTCGGCCTTGACGATGACCTTGCCGACGCCGTCGAGGCGGCCCCAGCCCTTGACCCAGTCGACCTTGTTCTTGCGGAACAGGTACTCGATACCCTTGGTCAGGCCGCTCACGCTTTCGTCTTTCTGCTTCATCATCTGCGCCAGGTTCAGGGTCGGCTTGACCTCGATGCCCAGGTGCGCGAACTCGCTGCCGCTGGCGGCTTCGTACAGCTCGGAGGCGTGCAGCAGCGCCTTGGAGGGCATGCAGCCGACGTTCAGGCAGGTGCCGCCGAGAGTCGAACGTCCTTCGACGCAGGCCACGCTCAGGCCCAACTGACCGGCACGGATGGCCGCGTTATAGCCGCCAGGGCCGCCACCGATGATCACCACATCATAGGATTTCATGGGATTCACTCCAGGGAAGAAGAATGCGCGAGAGGGGGCACAAGGTTAGTCGCTGAATCGCGGATTGTATACAATCTGTTAGTCGCGGCATGGCCGATAGTATTGGACTATGGTCGCTATAAAAGGAAACTTCCGATGAATGAACTACCCTGATCCGGTGACGCTCGAATCCTTGTACGGCGTCCGTAATTGAAAGGGGGTCTTTCATGCTTGCGCAACTTCCACCTGCGTTGCAGAGCCTGCACTTGCCTTTACGTCTTAAGCTGTGGGACGGCAACCAGTTCGATCTAGGGCCTAGCCCGCAGGTCACCATCCTGGTCAAGGAGCCTCAGTTGATCAGTCAGCTGACGCACCCGAGCATGGATGAACTGGGCACAGCCTTTGTCGAGGGCAAGCTTGAACTCGAGGGGAACATTGGCGAAGTCATCCGCGTTTGCGACGAGCTCAGCGAGGCTTTGCTCAAAGACGATGAAGATGTAGTCCCGGTGCGCACCTCGCACGACAAGAAAACCGACGCCGAAGCCATTTCCTACCATTACGACCTGTCCAACGAGTTCTACCAACTGTGGCTCGATCCGGACATGGCTTATTCCTGCGCCTACTTCAAGGAGCCGGACAACACCCTCGCCCAGGCCCAGCAAGACAAGTTCGACCATCTGTGTCGCAAGCTGCGGCTGCAGGCCGGCGATTACTTGTTGGATGTCGGCTGCGGTTGGGGCGGCCTGGCGCGTTTTGCCGCACGCGAATATGGCGCCAAGGTGTTCGGCATCACCCTGAGCAAGGAACAATTGACGCTGGGGCGCCAGCGGGTCAAGGATGAGGGGCTGTCCGACAAGGTCGACCTGCAGATTCTCGACTATCGTGACCTGCCCCAGGATGGCCGTTTCGACAAGGCGGTCAGCGTCGGCATGTTCGAGCACGTCGGCCATGCCAACCTCGAACTGTACTGCCAGCGACTGTTCGGCGCCGTACGTGAAGGCGGCCTGGTGATGAACCATGGCATCACCGCCAAGCATGTGGATGGTCGGCCGGTTGGGCGAGGTGCTGGGGATTTCATTGATCGTTATGTATTCCCTCACGGCGAGCTGCCGCACATCTCGATGATTACCGCGCGTATCTGCGAGGCAGGGCTGGAGGTGGTAGACGTGGAAAGCCTGCGTCTGCACTACGCCAAGACCCTCAATCACTGGAGCGAAAACCTCGAGAACCAGCTGCATCGCGCTGCGGCGCTGGTGCCGGAGAAGACGCTGCGGATCTGGCGGCTGTACCTGGCTGGATGCGCCTATGCCTTCACCAAGGGCTGGATCAACCTGCATCAGATTCTTGCAGTGAAGCCGTATGCGGATGGCCATCACGACCTGCCGTGGACGCGTGAGGATCTCTATCGTTGATCAAGACGGGGCCGCTTATGCGGCCCCGCTACTTTTCCGGCTACAGAATCGGTGAAATCAAGCGCGCGATGCGCATCCCCAGCTGCTGCAGCCGATGAGTGTCACGGCTGTCTTCGGCGGTTATCTCCCGCGATTGCTCGAAGTCGCACAGCAGCATGGCCTCGACCTGATCGGCAAAGGCGCGGTCGATGGTCAGCAAGGTGATCTCGAAATTCAAGCGGAACGAGCGGTTGTCCATGTTGGCGCTGCCGATGGCGCTGACATCATCGTCCACCAGGATCACCTTCTGATGCACGAAGCCCGGCTGATAACGGAATATGCGCACCCCGGCCCGCACAGCTTCGAAGGCGAACAGGCTGGAGGCGGCATAGACGATCTTGTGGTCGGGCCGTGACGGAATCAGTATCCGCACATCGACGCCGCGCAGCACTGCTAGGCGCAGTGCCGCGAAGACGGCTTCGTCTGGAATGAAGTAGGGGCTGGTGATCCAGATACGCCGTGTTGCCGACTGAATCGCTTCGACGAAGAACAGTTGGCAGGTCTCCTGTGGGTCCGCCGGGCCGCTGGCAAGCACCTGACACAGTACGCCATCTTCTGGATAGGCATCGGGCAGGATCAGCGGTGGCAGCTCACGGGTGGCCCAATACCAGTCTTCGGCGAACGACTCCTGCAGACAGGCCAGCACCGGTCCGCTGACCTGCACGTGGGTATCGCGCCAGGGTGACAGGCGTGGATTGCCGCCCAGGTACTCATCACCGACGTTGTGCCCACCGACGAAACCCTGGAGTCCGTCAACCACGACAATCTTGCGGTGGTTGCGAAAGTTGACCTGGAAGCGGTTGAACCACCCACGGCGCGAGGAGAACGCCTGGATCTGTACACCGCCCTCGCGCAGCACCTGGCTGTAGCGCGCCGGCAGGGCATGGCTGCCGACCTGATCGAACAATACGTAAATCCTTACCCCTTCGGCGGCCTTGCGCAGTAGCAGTTGTTGCAGCTCCTGGCCGATGGCGTCGTCGTGGATGATGAAGAACTGCACCAGCACCGTGTCCCGCGCCTCGCCGATGGCAGCGAAGATCGCGTCGAAGGTCGCAGTGCCATCGATCAGCAATTTCACCTGGTTGTTGGCCAGGCAGGGCATGCGACCAAGCTTGGGCATGGCACGCAGTGCCGCGTAGCTTTCCGACTCCCGGGCGGTCAGGGCTTCCTCCACCCAGGGGCGCCAGTTGAGGTCGGCCATCGCCACGTGCATCTCCTGGTTGGCTTGTCGCCGCGCCTGTATATAGGCGTAAAAGGAGCGGGCGCCAAAGATCAGATAGGGCACCAGGGTCAGGTAGGGAATGAAGAACAGTGACATTGCCCAGGCGATTGCGCCTTGAGCGGTACGCACAGTGAACACCGCATGCAGCGCAGCGATGATGCCCAGGAAGTGAATCAGTCCGAGCAGGTAACCGAAGAAGTAGGGGCTGTGGTAATCCATACGCATCCTGCATTCCAAGAGCACTGCCGCCTAACAGAGCATGTTCCCGGGGCCACTTGCAACCCACGGGCGAAAAAGACGTCTAAGGCTCTGTCCGGCCTGGAGCCGGTCTTTCGAGGAGCACTGATCCATGAAGATTCGTCTGCCACTGATTGCCCTGGCACTGGGCCTGGGCAGCCCGCTGCTGGCGCAAGCGCAGATGCTGCAACCCGGTCTTTGGGAGTTGACCACCAGCAACATGCAGGTCGACGGCAAGCCATTGCCCGACATGGCATTCATGCTCGGCCAACTGAAGAACCTGCCGCCGGAGCAGCGCGCCATGATGGAGGGTGCCTTGGCCAAGCAAGGCATTACCGTGGGGGGCAATGGAGTGCGCTCGTGCCTGACGCCAGAGCAGGTGGCTACCAATGATATTCCGCTGCAGGATCCGCAGTCGGGTTGCACGCAGAAGATCACCGACCGTCAAGGCAACGTCTGGAAGTTCCAGTTCAGTTGCCCCAAAGCCCAAGGCACCGGTCAGGCAACCTTCCTCAGTGATCGCGAATTCACCACCCAGGTCAGCGGCACCTTCAATGCCTCGGGCGTTCAGCAGCAGGGCAGCATGAACACCCGGGCGGTGTGGCTGGGTAATGATTGCGGGAACGTACGTCCACGCAGCTAGCGCCTCACCATTGCCACTGGCTGGCAGCCACTGCGTCGTGGGCATGCAGGCTTTCCGCATGTTCCACGCGCAGATCGAAGCCGGTGGCCCATTCCAATTCGCGCAGCGCCAGGTGCACGCGACGCGCAGCATCTTCACAGAACATCAGGTTCTGACCATTGGCCAGGGCGAACGCCTGTTCGTCGGCTCTTTTCACGGCCGTCTGCACGGCGGTACCCAATGCGTTTTCCACGGTATCGATCAGCGCGTTGAGCGGAAGCGTTTGCAGGTTGTCCCGCAGACGCACCTTGATGAAGGCCTGGCTGCGCTGGCTGTGGGGCGTCGCAACGATACCTGCACTGCTGCCCAGCCATTGCAGAATGGCCTGCGGGTCGAGCGTCTGGTTGGCGAAGTCCTTGAGAAATTGCTGCTGGATGAGCTGGCGCGCCAGCGCAGCGGAGCATGGGCAGGTGGATGAGTAGGGGATTTCCACGTGTTGTTCCACGTGGAACATCTCGTTTTCGATGCGTGCATCAAGGGTGATCGGGTAGCGCTTCCAGCCCTCCAACGGGCTGACAAGCGCTGGACGCTTAATCAGATAGTCGAATTTCAGGCGCAGGTAGGCGCTGGACGAAAGCCCTTCATGGCTGTCGAGAAAGCGGGCCAGGAGCTGGCGCAATGCCAAGGGCGTCAGTTCAGTGTGCTCCAGTGCCTCCAGCGCAAGGTAAAGGCGCGACATATGGATGCCGCGCGATTCACCATCATCCAGGCTCACGCCGGCATCAGCCCAGGCGCTCAGGCGGTACCCGTTCAGTTGCACAGGCAGGGCGATACCGCGCATACCGACCCAATCCAGGGGTTGGAGCTTGTGGCTGGTTTGTGCGGCGATGTCGGGAAGCATCAGGCTGGTCATCGATAGAGTCCATGAAGAAGGGGCTTCAGCGGCAACCTCCGATCAAGCTGCAATGCAGGTTGAAACGTTGGCCGCTTGAGCTGGATACGCGGTTCAGGGTGGTCCAGCCGACGCGCCGGCTGTAGCCCACCCAGGCTTCGCCGTCGCTGGCCAGGCCGGTGAAAAAGGTCATCTGTCCATAGCGGCTGTTGGTCTGCGCCCAGAGTCGTCGACTGTTGCTGTCATACCCGCGCAGATGAAAGTCTCGGCCTTCGGTTCGCACACTGTAGTAACTGCCTTTGCCGTCTTCGCAGGCCAACAGCGTGGCGCTGCGGGTGCACAACGCCAGGCTGGGCTGTGGGATCGCAGCGTAGAGCGGGATGGGCACGGCAAGTGCCAGCAGCAATAGGGCGAGGTTCGAGTGCTTCATGTCCATCCTCTCGGGCAGCCGTTCGACAGACGCGGCTTGGCGAAATTGTATTGTTATATTATAACGTTGTGCAATGCATCGTTTCGAATGCGCCTTGCCCGATGAGGTTCACCATGACCAACCGTCTTCCCGTTACCGTGCTGTCCGGCTTCCTCGGGGCCGGCAAGAGCACGCTGCTCAACCATGTCCTGCGCAACCGTGAAAATCTGCGGGTTGCGGTGATCGTCAACGACATGAGCGAAATCAATATCGATGCCAGCGAGGTACAGCGTAATGTGAGCCTCAATCGCGCCGAAGAAAAGCTCGTCGAGATGAGCAATGGCTGCATCTGCTGCACCCTGCGCGAAGACCTGCTCGAGGAAGTGGCCCGGCTCGCCGACGAAGGCCGCTTCGATTACCTGCTGATCGAATCCACTGGCATTTCCGAACCACTGCCGGTGGCCGAAACCTTCACCTTCCGCGACGAACAAGGCCGCAGCCTCTCCGACATGGCGCGCCTGGATACCATGGTCACGGTGGTCGACGGCCTCAACTTCCTGCGGGATTACCAGGCGGCGGACAGCCTGGCCAGTCGTGGCGAAACCCTGGGTGAGCAGGACGAACGCTCGATCAGCGACTTGCTGATCGAGCAGATCGAGTTTGCCGACGTGTTGTTGCTGAGCAAGATCGACCTCATCAGTCAGCACGAACGCGAGGAACTGACCGCGATCCTGCGCAGCCTCAACGCCCGTGCCCAGATCGTGCCAATGGTGATGGGCCAGGTGCCGCTGGAGCGTATTCTCGATACCGGGCTGTTCGACTTCGAGCAAGCGTCCCAGGCGCCGGGTTGGTTGCAGGAACTGCGCGGCGAGCATGTGCCGGAAACCGAGGAGTACGGCATCGCCTCGACCACCTGGCAGGCACGCAGGCCGTTTCATCCACAGCGCTTTTTCGACTTTATCCACAACAGCTGGAGCAATGGTCGGTTGCTGCGTTCGAAAGGCTTTTTCTGGTTGGCCAGCAAGTACCAGGAAGCCGGCAGTTGGTCGCAGGCAGGCGGCATGATGCGTCATGGGCTGGCGGGTCGCTGGTGGCGTTTCGTACCGCGTGAGCAGTGGCCGCAAGATGAAGAGAACCTCGAAGCGATCCTCAAGCAGTGGACGGTCGATTCTGGCGACTGCCGCCAGGAGCTGGTGTTTATCGGTCAGAACATCGACTTCGCACGGTTATCCACAGAGCTTGAAGCGTGTCTGCTGACGGACGATGAGATGGAACTCGGGCCGATGGCCTGGTTGCGCCTGAATGATCCGTTCGGCCCCTGGTATGAAGAGGCGGCAGCATGAAGGCGGCACCTCGGCTTGTGGATATCCGCCAGGCGTTCGGCGAGTCGCCGCAGGTGATGACAGACATCCTGCAGGATGGCGTCAACCTGGCCGTGTGGCAGCGACGCTTACCGGCGCAGGTCGAGGACTTCGCGGCCCTGCTGCTCAATCTTGGCCAGCCGATGTCGGATGAACGTGTGATGGAGGTGGATGAGCGTGAGCCGCCGGTGTTGCATCGCTTGCTGCCCGAGGCGGCCGATCTGCACGGTTACGAAGGTTTTGTGGCTGACGTGTCGTGGTTGGTGGCGGCCTATACCTGCCTGCTGGGCGCGCGCCGCGTGGGCTTGCGGCTGAGGCTGCTCGACGGGGCGATGTGCCCGCGCTTTCATGTGGATCATGTCCCACTGCGTCTGCTGACCACCTATGCGGGGGCCGGCAGTGAGTGGTTGGAAGAAGGCGACATCGACCGCAGCCGTTTGCAACTGGCCGAAGCACCTGTGGATAACATTCGGCGCTTGCAGGCGGGGGATGTGGCCTTGCTCAAGGGAGAGAAGTGGTTGGGTAACGAGGGGGCAGGGCTGGTGCACCGCTCGCCGCCGACGCCGCCGGGAGAGAAGCGGCTGTTGTTGAGTCTTGATTGGTTGGGGTGAGGGCTTTGCCCGCGAAGAGGTCCGTAAAGGCAACGAACCTGTATCCACGATAGACTGGCATCACGTCCACCTAGATTCCGAGCCATGTTGCAGCACATTCCCACCTACGTCATCGCCGGCCCACTGGGCGCAGGCAAGACCAGCCTGATTCGCCACCTGCTCGGTCAGCGCCCGGAAAACGAACGCTGGGCGGTGCTGGTCAATGAGTTCGGCCAGATTGGCCTCGACGCTGCGCTGCTCAGCACCGACGAGGCCGGCGTCGCCATCGGCGAGGTGGCGGGCGGTTGCTTGTGTTGTGTCAACGGGGCGCCATTCCAGGTCGGCCTGGGGCGTCTGCTGCGCAAGGCCAAGCCCGACAGGCTGTTCATCGAGCCTTCCGGCCTCGGTCATCCCGTGCAATTGCTGGAGCAGTTGAGGCGCGCGCCCTGGATCGGTGTGCTGGATGTCCAGCCCTTGCTGATGGTGCTGGATGCTGTCGCCCTGGCGCGGGGTGAACCGCTGCCCGATGCGCAACAGCAGGCAGTGGCGCAGGCGGGGTTGTTGATTTTCAACAAGTCAGAAGATGTGGATGATGCACAGCGTCTGTTGATAACTGCGGCGTTTGGCGAAATCAGGGCGGTGTGGACGGATCATGCTGCGCTTGCCCTGGATAACCTGCCCATTTTGTCCACAGAGCCCCTACCCCCAGCGGATCTTTCCTGCCTGCCTGTGGACAGTGCACCCGTCAGCTTGGCTGCCCTGTGGACAGATCCGCGCCAACCCATCTGCCAGGAGCAGCAAGGTGAGGGTGGGTGGAGTGTGGGCTGGCGCTGGCATCCGAGCCAGCGCTTCGATGAGGATGCATTGCGTGGCGTGCTCGCACAATGGGCGTGGCGGCGAGCCAAAGGGGTTATCCACAGCACCCAGGGTTGGCAATCATTCAACGGCCTGGGGCGCGGTGTGCCTGAGTGGCGTTCAAGCGAATGGCGCAGGGACTCACGTATCGAGCTGATCTTCGATCAGCCCCAGCCGTTACAGCCCCTTCAAGCAGCCATCGAGCACTGCCGCGTAAACGGCTGATCAGTTGCGCCAGCGGTTATGCTCCTGGCGCCATTGCTGCATTTCGATAACGTTGTCGGTGCGCGGCGGGGTCTTGATCTCGAACGGATAGGGTGCCAGTTCGATCTGTACGGTATGGGCGCCGAACTGGGTCACGGTGCCGGGGTGACGCTGTTCGCCAGTAACGGTGAACTCGAAGGCATAGACCCGCGCCAGGCGCTTGCGGCCATTGGCATCGCGTACGAAGGCGATGCGCTTGAGGGCCACGGCGTCGTCTAGCAGCTCCAGGTCGAGCTTCGCACAATGCTGCTTGACCCGTTCCAGCGCCTTCTCACGCAAGCCATGGTTGTGCCACAGCCAGGCGCCAGCCGTCGCCAACAGCATCAGGACGAACAGGTTCTCCAGGGTCAACATTTGCATATGCTCCAGACAGGTGGCTTCAGCTTAACTGCGTGCCTGGCCTGTCGTACAGGTGGCTTTCGGGTTCATACTGATCGACTTTCACTTATCCACACAGCTTCGGAAGTCTCCTGCATGAAACGTACACCGCACTTGCTCGCGATCCAGTCCCATGTGGTCTTTGGCCATGCCGGAAACAGCGCCGCGGTGTTTCCCATGCAGCGCATCGGCGTCAATGTCTGGCCGCTCAACACTGTGCAGTTCTCCAACCACACTCAGTATGGCCAGTGGGCTGGCGAAGTGCTTGCTCCGGAGCAAATTCCTGCGTTGGTGGAAGGCATTTCCAATATCGGCGAGCTGGGCCATTGCGATGCAGTGCTGTCGGGTTACCTGGGCAGTGCCGAGCAGGGGCGGGCGATCCTGGCCGGCGTCGAACGGATCAAGGCGGTCAACCCGCGTGCGCTGTACCTGTGCGACCCGGTGATGGGGCACGCCGAGAAGGGCTGCATCGTGCCCCAGGAGGTCAGCGACTTCCTGCTTGAGCAGGCGGCGTCGGTGGCTGACATCCTCTGCCCGAACCAGCTCGAGCTCGACAGTTTCTGTGGTCGGCATGCGCAGTCGCTGGAAGATTGCGTGGCCATGGCGCGCGGCCTGCTGGCACGTGGGCCGCAGGCGGTGCTGGTCAAGCACCTGGCCTACCCGGGGCGCGGCGAGGATGCTTTCGAGATGCTGCTGGTGACCCGCGAGCAGAGCTGGCACCTGCGCCGCCCGCTGCTGGCGTTTCCGCGTCAGCCGGTTGGAGTCGGTGACCTGACCTCGGGGCTTTTCCTGGCGCGGGTACTGCTGGGCGATTCGTGGCTGCAGGCCTTCGAGTTCACCGCGGCGGCGGTGCACGAAGTGCTGCTGGAAACCCAGGCCTGCGCCAGCTACGAGTTGCAGCTGGTGCGGGCGCAGGACCGTATCGCCCATCCGCGGGTGCGGTTCGAAGCACAGGTGCTGGCGTTCTAGATCACTCGGTCTTCAGGTCCTGGTAGCGCTTCTCCAGCTCCTGGCGGATCTGGCGGCGCTGCTGGCCCTGCAGGAAGCGGCGCTTCTCTTCGCTGTTCTGTGGCTGACGTGGCGGCACCGCGACCGGGCGGCGATTGTCGTCGACCGCGACCATGGTGAAGAAGCAGCTGTTGGAGTGGCGAACGGAGCGCTCGCGGATGTTCTCGGTCACCACCTTGATGCCCACTTCCATGGACGTGTTGCCGGTGTAGTTGACCGAGGCGAGGAAGGTCACCAGTTCGCCGACGTGCACCGGCTCGCGGAAGATCACCTGGTCCACCGACAGGGTCACGACATAAGTACCGGCATAGCGGCTGGCGCAGGCATAGGCCACTTCGTCGAGGTATTTCAGCAGGGTGCCGCCATGTACGTTGCCCGAGAAGTTGGCCATGTCCGGCGTCATCAGGACGGTCATGCTCAGCTGGGCGTTTCCAGGTTCCATAGTGTGCTCACGGTGAGGTTGCGCTGAAACGGGGCGGGTATCTGCAGACACTTCTGTTCCCCTCTGTTGAGGTTTCCCATCCTGGAAACGGACGTCGCTCGACGGTCCGTCGTCACGCCGATCATGCCATTACCTCGTGCGCTTTTGCCGATCTGTTTCTACATATTGCACGGGCGTTTGACGAGCGGACGCGATGTTACCCTGAGTACGCCCATGCAACATGGGTGTTCCACCCTTCAACACAATCTGTACTAGCTGCTCGATCGGGGATGCCTGGCAGAGGAGCGGTCTGCCCCCGTGCGTAGAGAAAAGGAGTGCCACGCCATGCATGCCATAAGCTTCATCCAGGATCTGGCCGTGATCATGCTGGTCGCAGGGGTGGTAACCATTCTTTTCCACAGGCTGCGCCAACCAGTGGTGCTGGGCTACATCGTCGCCGGTTTCATCATCGGCCCTCACACGCCGCCGTTCGGCCTCATCCACGACGAAGACACGATCAAGACCCTGGCCGAGCTCGGGGTGATCTTCCTGATGTTCTGCCTGGGCCTGGAGTTCAGCCTGCGCAAGCTGTTCAAGGTGGGGGCGACCGCCTTCATCGCTGCCTTCCTCGAAATCGTGCTGATGATCTGGATCGGCTTCGAGATCGGCCGCTGGTTCGGCTGGAGCACCATGGACTCGTTGTTCCTCGGTGCCATCCTGGCGATATCCTCGACGACGATCATCGTCAAGGCGCTCAACGACCTGAAGATGAAGAACGAGCGGTTCGCGCAGCTGATTTTCGGCGTCCTGATCGTCGAGGACATCCTCGGCATCGGCATCATCGCCCTGCTTTCAGGCATTGCGGTCAGCGGTACGGTCAGTTCCGGCGAGGTGTTCTCCACTGTCGGCAAGCTGTCGCTGTTCATGATCGTGGCGCTGGTCATTGGCATCCTGCTGGTGCCACGGCTGCTGGCCTACGTTGCGAAGTTCGAGAGCAACGAGATGTTGCTGATTACCGTACTGGGGCTGTGCTTCGGCTTCTGCCTGCTGGTGGTCAAGCTCGAGTACAGCATGGTGCTGGGCGCCTTCCTGATCGGTGCGATCATGGCCGAATCGCGCCAGTTGCTGAAGATCGAGCGCCTGATCGAGCCGGTACGCGACCTGTTCAGCGCCATCTTCTTCGTCGCCATTGGCCTGATGATCGATCCGCAGGTGTTGATCGACTACGCCTGGCCGATCGTGGTGATCACCCTGGCTGTGGTGCTGGGCAAGATGCTCTCCTGCGGCATGGGCGCCTTCATTGCGGGCAACGATGGACGTACCTCATTGCGTGTGGGGATGGGGCTTTCACAGATTGGCGAATTCTCCTTCATCATCGCTGCCCTGGGCATGACCTTGCAGGTCACCAGCGACTTCCTCTACCCAGTCGCAGTGGCCGTCTCGGCCATCACCACCTTGCTCACGCCTTACCTGATTCGTGCCGCGGATCCCCTGTCGATTCGTCTGGGCAAGGTGGTACCGCAGCGCCTGTCGCGGGTGCTGTCGCTGTATGGCGAGTGGTTGCGCAACATTCAGCCTCAAGGCGAGGGCGCCATGCTGGCGGCGATGATCCGGCGCATCCTGCTGCAAGTGGGGGTGAACCTGGCACTGGTAATCGCCATCTTCTTCAGCGGTGGTTACTTCGCGGTACGCATCGGCACCTGGTTGAGCGAATGGATCGGTGATGTCGGGCAGCAGAAGGCGGTGATCTGGGGTGCGGCATTGTTGTTGTCACTGCCCTTCCTGATCGCCGCTTATCGCAAGCTCAAGGCGCTGTCGATGCTGTTGGCGGAGATGGGGGTCAAGCCGGAGATGGCCGGGCGTCACACTCAGCGCGTGCGCCGCGTGATTGCCGAAGTGATTCCGCTGTTGTCGCTGCTGGTGATCTTCCTGCTGCTGTCGGCATTGTCGGCGAGCATCCTGCCGACCAACGAGCTTTTGCTGGTCATCGCCGTGGTCGCGGCCGTGGTGGTCGCGCTGTTGTGGCGTTGGTTCGTGCGCGTGCATACGCGCATGCAGATCGCCCTGCTGGAAACGTTGGAGAACAGCCGCGATCACTCGCATTGAGGGGTGATCGCTCCCTGCGCAAGACTTCATGGTAGTCCGAGGGGATCAGGCGGTAACGATGTCGCCAGGCGCAGAAAGCCTGGCGATTCTACGAGTAGTTAATGGCGGTGTGCCATTATTTTGCGCATTCGGGTTCAGCTTTCCAGCCAGACGTCCCGCGCCCAGTGCCACACCGACTCCCAGCTTTCCTCGCCAACGATTTCTTCGTCGCCATCCCACAGCACTACCGTGCCGTCTTCCTCGACGCAGTAGTAACTGTCGCCGTCCTGGCAAAGGGGGATCAGGTCGCGTGGTACGCCGGCATCCCAGGCATTGGCGGCAACATCAGGCAAGTAGGTGTGCGACTGCGGGTCGGTGACAGTGACCGGCTCGAGGGAACCGTAGACCACGTCGCTGACGGTCAGCAGGAATTCCTTGAAGACGAAGGGAATGTTGATGAACAGCTGTTCTTCGATTTCGACCAGTTGGTCTTCGTCGGGAAGCTCCAGGGGCACGGGTACTGGCTCATTGGCTTCACGGAGTTGTTCGATCACTTCTTCCACAGTTCACTTCCTCTTACCTTGATGACAACGCTGCGCGTTATACCCTAGTAGCCCAGTGTGGCAAAAGCAAAAACCCCGGGACAGGCCCGGGGTTTTTCTGTGAAGCGCGTCAGAATCAGCCGTTCTGGCGGATACCGGCGAGCATCCAGGGCTGGTTCTCGCCCTGTGCACGCTCCATGTGCCAGCTTTCGCTGAAGGCCTCGCCCTGATCGAAGCGCGAGTTCTTCGATACGCCACGGAAGGTCAGGGTAGCGATGGTCTTGTCGGCGCGGTCGTCGACGCCTTCCAGCTGCACATCGAGGTCGTCGATGTAGGTGGACTGGAAGCCATCACCTTGCTCGGCACGCTCACGCTTGAGGAACTCGAGCATTTGCGGGGTAACGAACTCGGCGATCTTGTCCATCTCGTTCGCATCCCAGTGCTGCTGAAGCGTCTGGAAGTGGTTGCGGGCAGCGGCCAGGAAGCTCTGCTCGTTGAACCAGGCCGGGGCGTTGATGACTGGCGCGGCGGCGACAGGCGCGGCCGATCCACCGAAGATCGATTGCGCAGGCTGTTGTTGCACTTCACGCTGGTAAGGAGCGTGGCCGGCGGCTGCGGCAGCTTGCGGCTGCTGCTGGCGACGGCGCGCAGCGATGAAGCGGAAGACCAGGAAGGCGATCAGGCCCATGATCAGGAAGTCGAGGATCTGCATGCCCTGGAAGCCGTCTCCCATGAACATGGAGGCGAGCAGGCCACCGGCGGCGAGGCCGGCCAGAGGGCCCAGCCAGCGCGAAGCACCGCTGGCAGCGGCCGGTGCACGGCCTGGAGCGGTCGGCGCGGCGGCAGGCGTGGTTGGGGAGGCTTGGCGGGTCTGGTGCATAGGCGCAGCGCCCGAGCTCTTGCCACCGCCGAAGCGCTTGGCGTTGGCGTCGAGGCTCAGCGTCAGGCCGACGCAGAGCGCCAGTGCGATGCTAAGAAAACGTTGCATAAGATGGGATTTCCCGTTTTGTGGATTGCACGCGCGTCATGGTGCACATGATCTAGGAGACATGGCTAGCGCAAGAATGTTTCGAGCTTTTGCCTGATCCTGTAATCCGCGTCTGAATCTGGCGTCTGAAAGAGCGTTGCAGGACGAGTCAGCGCGACTCGTCCTCAGATCGCTTCCAGCTTGGCATACCCAAGCATCAGCCACTTGCTGCCTTCGTCGAAGTTCACTTGCACGCGAGCCTGTGCCCCGGACCCTTCAAAGTTGAGGATGACGCCTTCACCAAACACCGAGTGCTGCACGCGCTGGCCAAGGCTGAACGCCGTCTGCGGGATGTTGGCGTTGGCGAACAGGCTGCTGGCCTGGGTCTGCGCACCGCCGAAAGGACGGCTGACCGAATTGGACAAGCGTACTTCCTGAACCAGACCTGCCGGAATTTCCCGTACGAAACGCGATACCTTGTTGTACGTCTCGCTGCCATACAGGCGCCGGGTCTCGGCGTAGGTCATGATCAGCTGGCGCATCGCGCGGGTGATCCCGACGTAGGCCAGACGGCGCTCCTCCTCAAGGCGGCCAGGTTCTTCCAGGCTCATCTTGTGCGGGAACAGGCCTTCTTCCAGGCCGACCAGGAACACGTAGGGGAACTCCAGGCCCTTGGCGCTGTGCAGGGTCATCAACTGCACACTGTCTTCGTGCTCGTCTGCCTGGGCGTCGCCAGCCTCCAACGAGGCGTGACCGAGGAATGCCGACAGCGGCGAAAGATCGGCATCTTCCTCAGTGGATTCGAAGTTGCGCGCAGCGCTGACCAGTTCCTCAAGGTTTTCTACCCGAGCCTGGCCCTTTTCACCCTTTTCTTCCTGGTGGTAGATGATCAGCCCGGACTGCTCGATGACGGTCTGGGTCATGGTGTGCAGTGGCATCTCCATGACCTTGTTCGCAAGGTTTTCCATCAACTCGATGAAGCCGCCCAGGGCACTGGCCGCACGGCCTTTGAGTGCTTTGGCAGCGAGCAGCTGGCACATGGCATCCCACATCGACAGCTGGCTGTGGCGGGCATGTTCGCGGATGGCTTCGACCGTCTTCTCGCCGATGCCGCGTGGCGGAACGTTGATCACCCGCTCGAGTGCTGCATCGTTGCCGCGGCCTTCGAGCAGACGAAGGTAGGCCATGGCGTTCTTGATCTCGGCGCGCTCGAAGAAGCGCTGGCCACCATAGATGCGGTAGGGGATGCGCTCACGCAGCAGGGCTTCTTCGAGCACCCGCGACTGGGCGTTGGAGCGATAGAGGATGGCGATGTCGCTGCGCGAATTGCCGTCCTTGATGATGCGCTCGATGCTTTCGACCACGTAGCGTGCTTCGTCGTGCTCGTTGTATGCCGCGTACAGGGTGAGGGGTTCGCCTTCGCCCAGATCGGTCCACAGCTCCTTGCCCAGACGCCCGCTGTTATTGGCGATCAGGGCGTTGGCGGCCTTGAGGATGCCACTGGTGGAGCGGTAGTTCTGCTCCAGGCGGATCAGTTCGGCGTCGGGGAAGTCGGCGGTGTATTGATGGATGTTCTCGATCTTCGCACCGCGCCAGCCATAGATCGACTGGTCGTCGTCGCCCACAGCCATCAGGCTTTCGCCACCGCCGGCCAGCAGGCGCAGCCAGGCATACTGCACGGCGTTGGTGTCCTGGAATTCGTCCACCAGCAGGTGGCGGAAACGGCGCTGGTAGTGCTCGAGCAGGCCGGGGTTGTCGCGCCACAGGTCGAGGGCGCGCAGCAGCAGCTCTGAGAAGTCGATGACCCCGGCGCGCTCGCAGGCCTGCTCATAGGCTTCGTAGATGCCGCGCATGGTCGCCAGGAACAGGTCGCCGCTGGCCTGGATGTGCTGCGGGCGCAGGCCTTCGTCCTTCTGGCCGTTGATGAACCACTGGGCCTGGCGTGCCGGCCAGCGCTGCTCATCCAGGCCCATCTCGCGGATCACTCGCTTGATCAGCCGCTGCTGATCGTCGCCGTCGAGGATCTGGAAATTCTGCGCCAGGCGCGCTTCCTGCCAGTGGGCACGCAGCAGGCGGTGGGCCAGGCCGTGGAAGGTGCCGACCCACATGCCAGCCGGGTTGATGCCCAGCAACTGCTCGATACGGTGACGCATCTCCGCGGCGGCCTTGTTGGTGAAGGTCACCGACAGAATCGAATGCGGCGAGGCCTGTTCGACCTGGATCAGCCAGGCGATGCGGTGCACCAGCACGCGGGTCTTGCCCGAGCCGGCGCCCGCGAGCACCAGTTGACGCCCACGCGGGGCTGCTACGGCCTGGCGTTGGGCATCGTTGAGGGAATTGAGCAGTAGGGAGAGGTCATCAGTGTGCATCCGGCCATTCTAGGTTGGCGCGGGGGCTGCGGGCAAATGGTCGGGCATTTGTGAAATCATGACACACAGCAGTTTGGCCCGGCCTCGCGCTTGTGTATGCTCCGTGCACGTTCGCGGCTAACCATTATAAGAACACTGCCATATGACCCAGAATTGCGTGGTGATCGACGCATCACCCGAATCGACAAGGAGCGTTCGCAGGCAATTCGCAACCCAGCTCTCCATCGAGCGGACCCGCCTGCTTTACCAGGGCTCCTTGCTGCCCACCCTGTTCATGTTGCTCAACGGCCTGCTTTGCGCCTGGCTGCTGTGGAGCCCTGCCCGCTACCTGCTGGTCGGCGTGTGGATGGTCTGGTTACTGGCGCTGGTGGCCTTGCGGGTGATCCAGGTGGCGGCCTTCGATGCGGCCTCGCCGGAGCGTCAGGCCAAGCCGACCTGGTGGCGGATGTTTCTGGGTGGTTCGGCCTTCAGTGGCCTGACGCTTGGCTGTGCCGCCCTCGCGCTGGTACCGGTGGACAGTTTCGTCCAGCAGGCCTGGGTTTTCGGCCTGCTGGGCGCAGCGGCGCTGTCGGCGAGCGTCGCCTACGCGGTCAGCCTGCCGGCCTTTCTCAGCTTCGTGTTACCCGGCCTGTTGCCGCCGATCGGATTTCTGTTCTTTTATCAGGACGGGTTGCAGCGCGGCTGGGGCTGGCTTGGCCTGATCCTGCTCGGAGCCCTGATGGTGGTGGCCTGGCAGGTCAATCGTCTGATCGAACGCGGTCTGCTTCGGCGCTTTCAGAACCAGGCACTGATCGAGCATCTGCAGGGTGCGCAACGCCATGGCGAGCAATTGAACCAGGCCTTGAGCGCAGAGATCCGCCACCGTTGTCACGCCGAAGAGCAATTGCGCCAAGCGCAGGCCGGCCTCGAGCTGCGGGTGAGCGAGCGAGGCCGGGAGCTGGCGCTTGCCACCCAGGCCCTGGGTGCCAGCGAGCAGCGCCTGAGCCTGGCGCTGGAGGCTAGCGAACTGGGGCTATGGGACTGGGACCTGCAAACCGACGAAGTCCATCACACCCAGCTGCATGCCTTGTTCGGCCTGGAGCCTGGGCAGGTGCGCTCGGTGCGTGCCGACCTCAAGCCGCGCTTGCATCCCGACGATCTGCCGCTACTGCGTCGCACGCTGGTCGAGCACCTCAAGGGCCGCAGCGACGACTATTGCGTCGAATACCGGGTGCGCCACACGCAAGGTCGCTGGTGCTGGATCGAGGACCGGGGACGGGCGGTCGAGCGTGATGCCGACGGCAAGGTCCTGCGCATGCTGGGTACCCGTCGTGACATCACCGCACAGAAGGAACAGGAAGAACAGCAGCGGCTGGCTGCCACCGTGTTCGAAGCGGCGAGTGAAGGCATCGCCATCCTCGATGCGCACTACCAGTTGCTGGCGGTCAACCAGCGATTCTGCGATCTCACCGGCTACGGGCGCGAAGACCTGATCCTGCGTGACCTGCTGGAGCTGCCCTGCAGCCGCGACGCCCGTCGGCACAGCCAATCGATTCACCAGGCCCTCGAGCAGCAAGGGCGCTGGGAGGGCGAGCTGGTCGAGGCGCGCAGTAATGGCGAGCTCTACCCGCAATGGTTGCAGCTCAATGGCGTGAGCGATGGACGGGGCAACATCAGCAATATCGTGGCGTTCTTCACGGACCTGTCGGCGCGCCGTGAGTCGGAGGAGCGCCTGCGCTATCTGGCCCACTACGATGACCTCACAGGCCTTGCCAACCGAGCGCTGTTCCGTCTGCGCCTGCATGAGGCGGTGCAGCGTGTGCGCCTGAACGGCCGCAGCCTGGCGCTGCTGCATGTCGATCTGGACCGCTTCAAGCTGCTCAATGAAAGCCTGGGGCACGAACTGGCCGACCAGTTGCTGAAGAAAATGGCCCAGCGCCTGGCCAATGCGGTGCCGGAGGCCGACACCGTGGCACGTATCTCCGGCGACGAGTTCGCCGTGCTGTTCGATGGCTACAGCAATCTTTCCAGCCTGGTGCGGGTCACCACACGCCTGCTCGACAAGCTGCGGGTGCCGCAGCGAGTGGGCGGTCATGAGGTGGTGATCAGTGCATCGGTGGGCATCAGTGTGTTGTCGGAGGCCACTTTCGACCTCAACGCTTTGGTCAGTCAGGCCGACATGGCCAAGCAACACGCCAAGCACCTGGGGGGCGACAGCTTCCAGTTCTATACCGAAAGCCTGCGTGCCAGCACCCTGGAGCGCCTGCAACTGGAAAACGATCTGCGCAAGGCTCTCGACGAAAACCAGCTGCGGGTCTACTTCCAGCCCAAGCTGTGCCTGCGTTCCGGCCGTCTGCATGCTGCCGAGGCGCTGGTGCGCTGGCAGCATCCGCAGTGGGGCATGGTGCCGCCGGGCGAGTTCATCGGGCTGGCCGAAGAAACCGGGTTGATTGCGCCGATGGGTGAGTTCGTCCTGCGTCAGGCGTGTTGGCAGGCATGTGAATGGTTGCGCCAGGGCTGGGAGATCCGTGTGTCGGTCAACCTGTCGGTCTACCAGTTGCGCCAGGGCAAGGTGGTCAGCCTGGTGCGTCAGGTACTGCAGGAGACCGGACTGGCGCCGCACCTGCTGGAGCTGGAGCTGACCGAAAGCCAGTTGCTGGACAATGTCGAGCACATCATCGCCACCTTCCAGCAACTGCACGCATTGGGCGTGAAGCTGGCGATCGACGATTTTGGTACCGGCTATTCATCGCTGAGTTACCTCAAGCGCTTTCCGGTGGACTACGTGAAGATCGACCAGGCGTTCATTCGGGGCCTGCAGGAGGGCAGCCAGGATGCCGCGATCATCCGGGCAATCATCGCCATGGCCAAGAGCCTGGGGCTGGAGGTGGTGGCCGAGGGGGTGGAAACCCAGGAGCAGCTGGCATTCCTGCGTGAACAGGGGTGCGACGAGGCGCAGGGTTACCTGATCAGTCGACCGATCGATGCCGCAGCGTTCAAGACGTTGCTGGAGCGCTCGCGAAGATGACCTGCGCCCCGGCGGCAAGTGCCGGGGCAGGAGATGGTCAGAGGTGCCAGTGTCGGCCCTGATGCGCGAGGAGGCTGTTGGCCTGCTCCGGCCCATTGCTGCCTGCCGGGTAGGTCCGCGGTGCCTGGAAGTGTTCCTCCCAGCCTTTGAGGATCGGGTCGATCCACGCCCACGCAGCCTCCACTTCATCGCGGCGCATGAACAGCGTCGAATCACCATCCAGTACATCCAGCAGCAGGCGCTCGTAGGCCTCCCAGCGGCGTGTCTGGGCGAAGGCCTGGGCCAGGTTCAGGTCCAGCTCGACCGGCGCCAGGCGCATGCCGCGGCCGGGACTCTTGGTCATCATGCGCAGGCTGATGTGCTCGTCGGGTTGCAACTGGATCAGCAACTGGTTGACCTGGCCGCCGGCGAACAGCTCATGGGGCACCGGTTTGAACTGGATGACGATCTGCGACGAGCGCCGTGCCATGCGCTTGCCGGTGCGCAGGTAGAACGGCACGCCGGCCCAGCGCCAGTTCTCGATATGAGCCTGCACGGCGACGAAGGTTTCGGTATCGCTGTCGTTGTCGACATCCTTCTCGAAGTAGTAGGCCGGGACCTCCTGGCCGCCGATCTTGCCGGCGCCGTACTGGCCGCGCACGGTCTTGTCCTGCACGTCCTGGCCGGTGATCGGGCGCAGCGCACGAAGGATCTTCACCTTCTCGTCGCGCACCGCCTCGGCCTCGAATTGTGCCGGTGGCTCCATCGCCACCAGGCAGAGCAGTTGCAGCAGATGGTTCTGCAGCATGTCGCGGGTAGCGCCGGCGCGATCATAGTAGGCGCCGCGGTTCTCGACCCCGAGGGTTTCGCAGACGCTGATCTGCACATGATCGACCTGGCTGTTGCGCCATACAGGCTCCAGCAGGGCATTGGCGAAGCGCAGGGCCATGAGGTTCTGCACCGTCTCCTTGCCCAGGTAGTGATCGATGCGAAACACCTGGGATTCGTCGAATACCGCGCCGATGGCTTCGTTGATCGCCGTGGCCGACTCCAGTGAATGGCCGATGGGCTTTTCCAGCACGATGCGCGCTTCGCTGTCGGCAAGCCCGGCCAGGCGCAGGTTGTTGGCGATGGGCACGAACAGGTTGGGGGCGGTGGCGAGATAGAAGATCCGGGTCAGGCCACCGGGCTCGCCGAGGTAACGGGCCAGGCGCCCGAAATCGGCGCCTTGGGAGGCGTCCATGGCGAAGTAGTCAAGGCGTGCCGAGAAGCGCTGCCAGACCTCCTCGTCGAAGTCGTTGCGGGCGATCTGCGCCCGGCAATGACGCTCGGTGAGCTTGAGGTAGTCGTTGCGCGGCAGGGGGCGGCGGGCCAGGGCGATGATCCGCACGGCGTTGTGCAGGCGACCCTCGCGGTAGAGCTGATAAAGCGCCGGCAGCAGCTTGTGCAGGGCCAGGTCGCCCGTGCCGCCGAAAACCAGAATGTCGCAAGGGATACTCAAGCCACCACTCTCCCACGTTCGTTTAGCTGGGCGGTCAGCCGGTCATGTAGTATAACTACAAGATAGCTACATCCCGGCCAGCCGATCATAACCGAGTCCAGCCTGTGAATCTGTTGCAACATATCGCTCAATCGCGCCACCTGCTGCGCAAATCGGAACTGAAAGTGGCCGACCACGTGCTGCTTGATCCGGCTGCCGTCATGCACAGCTCGATGGCCGATCTTGCCCACAGTGTTGGTATCAGCGAGCCGACCATCGTGCGTTTCTGCCGCGCCATCGGCTGTTCGGGCTTCCAGGACCTCAAGCTCAAGCTGGCGCAAAGCCTGGCGGCGGGCGCCAGCTTCGGCCAGTTCGCCATCCATGAAGACGATTCGGTCGCCGACTACAGCCTGAAGATTTTCGACACCACCTTGCACACGCTGATGGAAGTGCGCGAGCACCTCGACCCGCAGGCGCTGCAGCAGGCGGTAAGTGCCATGGCCCAGGCGCAGCGCGTGGAGTTCTATGGCTTCGGGGCTTCCGGTGCGGTCGCCGCCGATGCCCAGCACAAATTCTTCCGCCTGCTGCTCAGCGCCGCAGCCTATTCCGACCCGCACATGCAGGCGATGTCGGCGGTGACCCTCAAACCGGGTGATGTCGCCGTGTGCATCTCGCAGTCGGGGCGTTCGAAAGACTTGCTGATCACCGCCAACCTGGTGCGTGAAAGCGGCGCCAATCTCATCACCCTGTGCCCGAGCCAGACGCCGCTGGCGGAGCTGTCGACCGTCAACCTGGCGATTGATGTACACGAAGACACCGAGATCTACACCCCGCTGACTTCGCGCATTGCCCACCTGGTGGTGATCGACGTGCTGGCGATGGGCGTGGCCATGGCCCGTGGCCCGAGCCTGGTCAACCACCTCAAGAGCGTCAAGCGCAGCTTGCGCAGCCTGCGCTTGTCGCCCAAGTCGATCAAGGCTACCGACGACTGATCGCGCTGCCACCGCACCGGCCGCTGTGGGAGCGGGTTTACCCGCGAAAGGGCCGGTACGGGCAATTAAAATTCACGATTCTGTCACCATTTCTCAGCCAAACCGTAAACCCTCGGGGCCACCCTGAAGCTCCCGCACCCGATCTGGGAGACAGGCAATGGCAAACGATCATTTCGGTTCGTACCAACCCAACGCCAAGGCTCGCAAGCAGGCTGAGAAGGATCAACGTCGCATGGAATATCGACGTGCGATCGAAAGCTACTGCGACCAGCGTCAACTGTTGCGTGATATCGCCGACTACCCTGAGCTGCAAGACATCACGGTATGGCAGGTGGCGTCGGCGGCTTCCCAGAAAATCGCTCCACAAGCCCGCTGATTTTCGCGCGTTCGCTACGAATGAACGCATGAAATGCCAAGGCCACCGGCGATTGCCGCTTGGCCTTGGACTGCACCACGCACCAGCTGCGGTACAGCGGCAGTTCCTCGACGGGCAATTCCCTGAGCATCCCGGTGGCCAGCTCCATGTTCACTGCATGGCGAGTCAGCAGGGCGATGCCCAAACCGGCGATCACGCATTCGCGCTGGGCGTCGGCCGAGGCCACTTCCAGGGTCTGGGTGAAGTGCACGCGCTTGTCCTTGAAGTACTCCTCGCAGGCTTTGCGCGTGCCCGAGCCTTGTTCGCGGATGAGCAGGGTATGAGGCTCCAGGTCTTGCAGGCGCAAGCGTTCGAGCTTGCACAACGGGTGTTCCGGTGGCGCCACCGCGATGATCGGGTTGTTGAGAAACGGCAGGAACTCCAGGCCCATGTCCTGCGGCACCATCGACATGATGATCAGGTCGTCGCGGTTGTCGGACAGGCGTCGGATGGCCTGGGCGCGATTGACCACCGTGAGTGTGAGGTTGACCTCCGGGTGTCGTTGCTTGAAGGCGGCGAACAGGTGTGGCACGAAGTACTTCGCACTGGATTCGATCGCCAGTTTCAATTGCCCCTGCAGTGAGCCCTGCATGTCCGACAGCTGCATGTCGAGGTTTTCCAGGCGCCCGAAGATGTCGCGGCTGGCACGTTGCAGTGCCTCGGCGGCTTCGGTCAGGTAGAGCTTTTTGCCGACGTACTCGAACAGTGGCTGGCCGACCAGCTCTTCGAGCTGGCGGATCTGTAGACTTACGGCGGGTTGCGTAAGCGCCATCTCTTCTGCCGCGCGGCTGTACGAGCGCAAATCACACACTTCGTTAAAGATCTGCAGCTGACGCAAAGTCATACGCATCAAGGACTTACGCATTTATCCCCAGGCTCCGGCAAAACCTTGTTACCCAACTATAAGCTTTTGCTAATACAGCCCCTAACAAATATTGATTTTTGTTTATTCACCGGTGGCGCTAGTTTGAAGGTGCGACTGGCCAGCGACGTCTGGTCACGCGCCGACCGGTGTAACCGGATCGTCTGTTCCTACGGCTTTGGGAAGACTCCAGTGATAAAAAAAATCCTGATCGCCAACCGGGGTGAAATCGCAGTTCGGATCGTGCGTGCCTGCGCCGAGATGGGCATTCGCTCTGTCGCGATCTTTTCCGACGCCGACCGTCATGCCTTGCACGTCAAGCGCGCCGACGAGGCCTACAGCATCGGTGCCGAGCCGCTGGCCGGTTACCTGAACCCGCGCAAGCTGGTGAACCTTGCTGTGGAAACCGGCTGTGACGCCCTGCATCCGGGCTACGGTTTTCTATCGGAAAACGCCGAACTTGCGGAAATCTGCGCCGAGCGTGGCATCAAGTTCATCGGCCCTGCCGCCGAGGTTATCCGTCGCATGGGCGACAAGACCGAAGCGCGCCGCACGATGATCCAGGCCGGTGTCCCGGTGACCCCAGGTACCGAAGGCAACGTGGCCGACATCCACGAAGCCCTGAGCGAAGGCGAGCGCATCGGTTATCCGGTGATGCTCAAGGCCACCTCCGGTGGCGGCGGGCGTGGTATTCGCCGCTGCAACAGCCGCGAAGAGCTGGAACAGAACTTCCCGCGGGTGATTTCCGAAGCCACCAAGGCGTTCGGTTCCGCCGAGGTGTTTCTCGAGAAATGCATCGTCAATCCCAAACACATCGAGGCGCAGATTCTCGGTGACAGCTTCGGCAACGTGGTGCATCTGTTCGAGCGCGACTGCTCGATCCAGCGCCGCAATCAGAAGCTCATCGAAATCGCCCCGAGCCCGCAGCTGACGCCGGAACAGCGCGCCTACATCGGCGACCTGGCCGTACGGGCCGCCAAGGCAGTCAACTACGAGAACGCCGGTACCGTGGAGTTCCTGCTCGCCGATGGCGAGGTGTACTTCATGGAGATGAACACCCGAGTGCAGGTGGAACACACCATCACCGAGGAAATCACCGGCATCGATATCGTGCGTGAGCAGATCCGCATCGCCTCGGGCTTGCCGCTGTCGGTCAAACAGGAAGACATCCAGCATCGCGGCTACGCGTTGCAGTTCCGGATCAACGCCGAAGACCCGAAGAACAATTTCCTGCCCAGCTTCGGCAAGATCACCCGTTACTACGCCCCCGGCGGCCCGGGCGTACGTACCGACACGGCAATCTATACCGGCTACACCATTCCACCGTTCTACGACTCCATGTGCCTGAAACTGGTGGTCTGGGCGCTGACCTGGGAAGAAGCCATGGACCGTGGCCTGCGAGCCCTGGATGACATGCGCCTGCAGGGGGTCAAGACCACCGCCGCGTATTACCAGGAAATCCTGCGCAACCCGGAATTCCGTAGCGGCCAGTTCAATACCAGCTTCGTGGAAAGCCATCCGGAACTGACCAACTACTCGATCAAGCGCAAACCCGAAGAGCTGGCCCTGGCCATCGCCGCCGCCATCGCCGCCCACGCAGGCCTGTGAGGAATTCAACAATGTCCAAGAAAATCCATGTAACCGACACAATCCTGCGCGACGCCCACCAGTCCTTGCTGGCCACCCGCATGCGCACCGAAGACATGCTGCCGATTTGCGAAAAGCTCGACAAGGTCGGCTACTGGTCGCTCGAAGTCTGGGGCGGCGCGACCTTCGACGCCTGTGTGCGCTTCCTCAAGGAAGATCCGTGGGAGCGCCTGCGCCAACTGCGCGCCGCGCTGCCCAACACGCGCCTGCAAATGCTGCTGCGCGGTCAGAACCTGCTGGGCTACCGCCATTACAGCGATGATGTGGTCAAGGCCTTCGTGGCCAAGGCTGCAGTCAATGGTATCGACGTATTCCGTATTTTCGACGCCATGAACGATGTGCGTAACCTGCGCGTGGCCATCGAAGCGGTGAAGGCCGCCGGCAAGCACGCCCAGGGCACCATCGCCTACACCACCAGCCCCGTGCACACCATCGAGGCCTTCGTGAACCAGGCCAAGCAGATGGAAGCCATGGGTTGCGACTCGGTAGCGATCAAGGACATGGCCGGCCTGTTGACGCCGTACGCCACCGGCGAGCTGGTCAAGGCGCTGAAAGCCGAGCAGTCGCTGCCGGTGTTCATCCACTCCCATGACACCGCCGGCCTGGCCGCCATGTGCCAGCTCAAGGCTGTGGAGAACGGCGCCGACCATATCGACACCGCCATCTCCAGCTTCGCCTGGGGCACCAGCCACCCAGGCACCGAGTCGATGGTTGCCGCGCTCAAGGGCAGCGAGTTCGACACCGGGCTGGACCTGGAGCTGCTGCAGGAAATCGGCCTGTACTTCTACGCCGTGCGCAAGAAGTACCACCAGTTCGAGAGCGAGTTCACCGCCGTGGATACCCGCGTGCAGGTCAACCAGGTACCGGGCGGGATGATTTCCAACCTGGCCAACCAGCTCAAGGAGCAGGGCGCCCTCAACCGTATGAACGAAGTGCTGGCGGAGATCCCGCGCGTGCGCGAAGACCTCGGCTTCCCGCCGCTGGTCACCCCGACCTCGCAGATCGTCGGCACCCAGGCGTTCTTCAACGTGCTGGCCGGTGAGCGCTACAAGACCATCACCAACGAAGTGAAGCTGTACCTGCAAGGCGGCTACGGCAAGGCGCCAGGTGTGGTTGACGAGAAGCTGCGCCGCCAGGCGATCGGCAGCGAAGACGTCATCGATGTGCGCCCGGCCGATCTGCTCAAGCCGGAAATGGCCAAGCTGCGTGCCGAGATCGGCAGCCTGGCGCACAGCGAGGAAGACGTGCTGACCTTCGCCATGTTCCCGGACATCGGACGCAAGTTCCTCGAAGAGCGTGAAGCCGGAACCCTCAAGCCCGAAGCCTTGCTGCCAATCCCGGAAGCCGGTGCTGCAGCCTCCGTGGGCGGTGAGGGTGTACCGACCGAGTTCGTCATCGACGTGCACGGCGAGACCTACCGCGTCGACATCACCGGCGTGGGCGTCAAGGCCGAAGGCAAGCGTCACTTCTACCTGTCCATCGACGGCATGCCGGAAGAAGTGGTGTTCGAGCCGCTCAACGATTTCGTCGGCGGCGGCAGCAGCAAGCGCAAGCAGGCCAGCGCGCCGGGTCACGTCAGCACCACCATGCCGGGCAACATCGTCGATGTGCTGGTCAAGGAGGGCGATGTGGTCAAGGCCGGGCAGGCAGTGCTGATTACCGAAGCCATGAAGATGGAGACCGAAGTGCAGGCGGCCATCGCCGGCAAGGTCGTTGCCATCCACGTAGCCAAGGGCGACCGGGTGACCCCGGGCGAGATCCTGATCGAGATCGAAGGCTGAGCGACAGCCTTCGACTGACAAGCGGTTTACCTCATGGGGAGCGGTTGCTCCCCTTTTTTTATGTTGGGTTCAAGGCCCGATCGCGGGGCACCCCGCTGGTTCTGGAATTGGCGGGGTACCTTTGGAAGCGGGCTTGCCCCGCGATTGCGTCAGGCCAGGCGACACGCTTCCAAGGTTTTCACCTGACCTTCAGGCCGCTGGTTCTCAGCGCTCAACCAGCGCTCGAACCCCGCCGCCACTGCTGGCCACTCCCCGTCGGTGATCGAATACCAGGCGGTGTCGCGGTTCTGGTCCTTCACCACCATGTGCTGGCGGAACACGCCTTCGAAGACAAAGCCGAAGCGCAGCGCCGCGCGCTTGGAGCGGGCGTTGGCATCGTTGCATTTCCACTCCAGGCGCCGATTGCCCAGCTCGAAGCCGAGCTTGCTCAACAGGTAGACCGCCTCGGTGCCTTTGGGCGTGCGCTGCATGGCCGCGCCAAAGGCGATGTGGCCGATTTCGAAACGTCCCTGCTCGGGGACGATCGACATGTAGCTGAGGATGCCCTGCACCTGCCCGTTGTGTTTGTCGATGACGCTATAGAACAGCGGATCGCGGCCCGCTGCGTTGCCTTGCAGCCAGCGGTCGAAGTCGGCGCGTTCGGCGAACGGGCCATAGGGCAGGTAGTTCCACAGCACCGGGTCCGATCCCGGGCCTTGCAGGACTTCCCACAGGTCGTCGCCATGGCGCGCCGGGTCGAGTTTCTCCAGGCGGATGAAGCGGCCATCGAGGGGGGAGGCGTCCGGTGTCGCAGCGGGTTTCCAGTTCAGGGTCATGGTCGGCCTACAGTGCTTTGCGAAATTGAATGAAGCCCGGACGCTCGGCGACCTGCTCGTACAGGCTGATGGCCGTGGCGTTGGTCTCGTGGGTCAGCCAGTGCACCTTGATGCAGCCAGCGGTCTTGGCGGCGGCGTAGACGTGTTCGATCAGCTGGCGGCCGATACCCAGGCCGCGCTGCTCGCCGTCGACGTAGAGGTCTTGCAGGTAGCAGGAGTTCTCGATGCTCCAGTTGGAACGATGATAGATGTAGTTGACCATTCCCACCGCTTTGCCATCGACCCAGGCGAGGGCCGAGTGGGTGGGTTCGCTGGGGTCGAGCAGGCGCTGCCAGGTATTGGCCGTGACCTCTTCGGCGAGGGTGGTCTGGTAGAAGCGCAGGTAGGCCTGCCACAGGGGCAGCCAGGCGGCGTGGTCTTCGAGAGTGACCGGGCGCAAGGTGACGTTGGACATGGTGGTTTCCTTCAAAGCGAACGCATCTGCGTCGCGAGTTGGTTGTCGAGTGGATCGGGGCTGTTGGCCAGGCCTTCGCGCACGCCTTGGACATCTTCGGCGCTGCGGTTCTGGCTGAGCTTGCGGGCGCCCTGGATGCGGGTGATGGGCAGGCGGATGCCGACGATGGCGCGGAGCATGCCGTCGATGTAGTCGGCGGGGGCGTCGGCGACCTTCCAGGGGGTGGCGCGGCCTTGTTCATGCAGGTCGGTCAGGCGGCTGACGATCTCCAGCAGGGGCGCCGGGTCATGGATGACCTCGACCGGCCCGTGGGCATGCACCGCCACATAGTTCCACGTGGGCACCACCTTTGGATTCTCCAGCTTGCTCGGGTAGTAGCCGGGGCTCACGTAGGCATCGGCGCCCTGGAAAACCAGCAGGGCTTCACCGCCTCGCTCCAGGTCCTGCCACTGGTGGTTGGCGCGGGCCAGGTGGCCGTATACCGTACCGAACTCGCCTTCGCGGGTGTCCACCAGCACTGGCAGGTGGGTCGCCAGCAGGCCGTGCTCTCCGTGGCTGACCAGCGTGGCAAGGCGCGTCTGCAGCATCTGCTGGTGCAGACGTTGGAGATCGTGTTCCTGATGAGGCTTGGCGTTGTACATGGCGAAGTCCTTGTTTGATGGCATCATCCTAGGCAGGCTATTGGTTCTGTGTAAGAGCCATTTACCGCTGATTTGACAGGTCCAATGTCATGAGTGAGCGTCCTCTCGTTTTGCCTTTCGACCCCGCCGGCATTGTGCTGGACCGCCGCCGTGGCCTCAGCCAGCAGCTCTACCAGGCACTGCGCGCGCGGGTGCTGGACGGCCGGCTGAGCAGTGGCACGCGGCTGCCGGCCACTCGTGACCTGGCTTCGGTGCTGGCGCTGTCGCGCAACAGCGTGGTGCGTGCCTATGACCAGTTGTACGCCGAAGGCTTCATCGAAAGCCGAGTCGGGGATGGCACCTATGTGAGTCGGCTGCCAAAACTGTCCACACAGTTATCAACAAGGTTATCCCAGGGGTTATCAACAGAGTTATCCACATTTTCGCCCGATGACACTGAGGATTTATCCAGTTCAACGCGCTCCAGCGCACCCTTGGAGCGCTTGAAATCACACCATCTTTCACCGCCCAGAGCCGGGGCTCCGAGGGCTTTTCGGGTCGGTATTCCCGCGTTCGATCTGTTCCCGTTCGACGTCTGGGCCAAGCTGCAAGCGGGTTTCTGGCGTGATCCCGATCCTGCGCTGCTCGGTTACGGCGACCCGGCCGGGGAGCCTGTGCTGCGCGAACTGATTGCGGCCTACATGCGTCGCTCGCGAGGGCTTTCGTGCACCGCTGAACAAATTGTGATCACCAGTGGTGCACAGCAGGCCATCAGCCTTTGTGCACAGCTGCTGCTGCAACCTGGCGAGGAGGTGGCTGTGGAAAACCCGGGCTATCGCGCCGCCGGTCATGCCTTTGCCCTGGCCGGAGCGAAGGTGCGCGGTGTGGCGATAGACGAGGAAGGGCTGGTGTGCGAGCAGCTCGCCCAGTTGCGCGACTGTCGCCTGGCCTACGTGACGCCTGCGCACCAATACCCCACCGGCGTCACCATGAGCCTGGCGCGACGCTTGTCGTTGCTGGCCTGGGCCGAACGCCAGGATGGCTGGATCATCGAGGACGATTACGACGGCGAATACCGCTACAGCGGCCCACCGCTGGCCCCCCTTGCAGCGCTGGACCGCCAGCAGCGGGTGATCTACGTCGGCACCTTCGGCAAGATCGCCTTCCCCGCGTTGCGCCTGGGTTACCTGGTGCTGCCGCCGCGACTGGTGCAGGCCTTCAGCCAGGCGCGTGCATTGGCGGTGCGGCATTCCGAAGTCGGGACGCAGTGCGTGATGGCGCAATTCATGGCTCAGGGGCACTTCCAGCGGCATATACGCCGCATGCGTCGAGCGGCGCTGGCGCGGCGCAATGTGCTCAAGGCCGGCTGGCCGCTGGATGTGCCGGGGCTGGGCGCAATGCCGGAAGTGGCGGCGGGACTGCATGTGAAAGTGGATGTGGATAACTTCGCGCGGGAGCAAGCGCTGGTGGCCAAGGCCGAGGCGGTGGGGGTAGAGGTGCACCCGCTGAGCAGTTACTGGCTGGAAGATAGCGAGGTGCCTGTGGATAAGCGGGGAGGGCTGGTGCTGGGGTTTGCTGCGGTGCCCGAGGAGCAGATTGCCGAGGCGTTGATGCGATTGCGCAGGGTCTGGCGGTAAGGCGTTAGACCGCGTTGTCTGTTTCGCGGGCAAGCCCGCTCCTACAAAGAACCTGTAGGAGCGGGCTTGCCCGCGAAGCAGGCGGCTCAGGTACCGGACTTGATCCGCGTCCAGGCCCGAGTCCTTGCCCGTTCGGCTTCTTTGCTCAGCGGCTTGAGGGTATACAGCGTGGTCATCGCCTCAGCCGTCGGGTACAGGTTCGGGTTGTTGCGAATCTGTGGGCTGACCTTTTCGGTCGCGTCCTTGTTCGGGTTGGGGTAGCCGACGAAGTCGCTGATCGGCGCGATCACCTCTGGACGCAGCAGGTAGTTGATGAAGGTGTGGGCGTCGTCCGGGTTCGCTGCATTTTTCGGAATGGCCAGCATGTCGAACCAGATCGGCGCGCCTTCCTTGGGCAGGCGCATGTCCACCACCACGCCATTCTTGGCTTCGCGCGCACGGTTGGCGGCCTGCGAGAAGCTGCCGGAGTAGCCCACTGCCACGCAGATGTCGCCGTTGGCGATATCGGCCATGTACTTCGAGGAATGGAAGTAGGTGACGTGCGGGCGAATCTTCATCAGCAGCGCCTCGGCCTTCTTGTAGTCCTCAGGCTTGTCGCTGTTGGGTGACAGGCCCAGGTACTGCAGGGCCAGCGGCAGGATTTCCGACGGCGAATCAAGCAGCGCCACGCCGCACTGCTTGAGTTTGGCGATGTTCTCTTCCTTGAAGATCAGGTCCCAGCTGTCCACTGGGGCGTTGTCACCCAGCACGGCCTTCACCTTGGCTGGGTTGAAGCCGATCAGGATGGTGCCGTACATGTAGGGCACGGCGAACTTGTTGCCCGGATCGTTGGCCTCGATCAGCTTCATCAGCGTTGGGTCCAGGTGCTGCCAGTTCGGCAGCTTGCTGCGATCCAGGGGTTGGAAGACTCCAGCCTCGATCTGCTTGGCGAGGAACACGTTGGAGGGCACTACCACGTCATAGCCGGAGTTGCCGGTCAGCAGCTTGGCTTCCAGTGCTTCGTTGGTGTCGAAGATGTCGTAGATCAGTTTGACCTGGGCATCCTTCTGGAAGTCGACCAGGGTCTGCGGAGTGATGTAGTCGAACCAGTTGTACACCCGCAGGGTGCGTTGTTCGGCATGGACCTGAAGGCCACCAGCCAGCAGGCCGGCAGCAACGAGCGGGGCTAACAGACGCTTGAATGGATGCATGATCAGGCTCCTGGCTGGGCGCGCTGGAACCCTTCCAGCACATTGACCGCATTGATGCCGATTTCCTCGACGGCATAGCCACCTTCCATCACGAACAGGGTCGGCTTGCCGAGTTGGGCGATGCGCTTGCCCATCTCCAGGTAGTCCGGGCTGTCGAGCTTGAACTGGGAGATCGGATCGTCCTTGAAGGTGTCCACGCCGAGCGAGACCACCAGCACATCGGCGTCGAAGTTGGCAATGCGTTGGCAGGCGTCTTCGAGGGCGGCACTCCAGGTGACCCAGTCGCTACCTGCCGGCAGAGGGTAGTTGACGTTGCAGCCCTCGCCCGCGCCCTCGCCGGTTTCGTCGGCATAGCCGAGGAAGAACGGGAATTCGTCGGTCGGATCGCCGTGGATCGAGGCGAAGAACACGTCGTTACGGTCGTAGAAGATGTCCTGGGTGCCGTTGCCGTGGTGGTAGTCGACATCGAGGATCGCGACCTTGCGCCGGCCTTGGTCGAGGAAGGCCTGGGCTGCGATGGCGGCGTTGTTCAGGTAGCAGTAGCCGCCCATCACTTCGGCGGCAGCGTGGTGCCCTGGCGGACGGCACAGGGCAAAGGCGGCATGGGCGCCGCTCTGGATCGCGGCCTGCCCGGTCAGTGCGACTTGCGCTGCGCTGTAGGCGGCCTGCCAGGTACCGGCGGTGATCGGCGCGCCGCCGTCGAAGCTGTAGTAGCCCAGTTCGCCGTGCAGGCCGGTGGGTTTGATCTGGCGCAGGGTACGTGCTGGCCAGGTGAAGGGCAGCAGGTCGCCCTCCTGGTTCATGGCCGCCCAGCGCGCCCAGGCGCCTTCGAAGAAGTCCAGATAGGCGGCGCTGTGGATGCGCAGCAGCGGCGCGCGGCCGAAGTCGGTCGGGCCCTGGATCGGGCCAATGTCGCGGTGCTGGACGCGGGCGAGCACATGGTCAGCGCGCGAGGGCATCTCGAAACACGGCATCAGCTTGCCGTCGATCAGCTCGCAGCGGCCGTGGTGCAGGCGATGGTCATCGGAATAGATCGTCAGCATTTGTTGTTCTCCGAAGGTGACTGGCGTGGGTCCATTGTGGTGGGCGGGCCAGGTGGAGAGAACGTTGCAAACGGCCAAAAGGGGATCGATATGGCCACTGGCGATGGCCGGATCGGGTGGTTTGGGGATATTTCCGGCCTATTGCCCCGCGGCTGGACGGGTGCCGACTACCCCCGAAAATGGCTGGGCGCCACGCCACTCCAGCGCTGGAACGCGTGTCGGAAGCTTGCCGTCTCGCTGAATCCCAGGGTTTCGGCGATCCGGTAGATCGGCATCTGGTCTTCGGCGAGCAACTGTTTGGCCCGTTCGAAGCGCAGCTCATCGAGCAGCTGTTGATAACTGCTGCCCAACGCCTGTAGGTGTCGCCGCAAGGTGCGCGACGAGCAGTTCATCTGCCGCGCCAGGCCCTCGAGCCCAGGCGCCGCATCGAGCTGCTGCATCAGCAGCTGGCGAATGCGCCCCAGCCAGGCCTGGCGGCCAGTGAACTCCAGGTTCAGGCGCCTGCAGCGTTCGGCCATGGCTTTGTGGGTGATGGGGTCGGCCAGGGGCAGTGGCATATCGAGCCAGCGCCGTTCGAAGGCAAAGGCGTTGTCTCGCGATTCGAAGCCCGTCGGGCAGGGGAATGCACCGGCGTAGAGCAGATGGTAGGCAGGGCGTGCGTGTTCGAAGCGTGCGGCCAGCAAGGGTAGCGGCCGGCCGAGCAGGTCATCGCAGATGACTTTCAGCGAGACCAGGCAGAATTCGGCATTGAACGCTGCCAGTGCCGGCCCCTCGCGATAATCGCTGGCGCTCAGCCAGACACGCTGGCCATCGTCGACCAGGCGCAACTGGAAGATTGTTCCCAGCAGTGCCGGATAACGCAGCGCCAGGCGCAGGGCGTCACCCAAAGTGGCACTCGAGAGCAAGGCGTAACCGAGCATGCCGTAGCACGACACATGCATCCGCCGCCCCAGCTCCAGGCCGATCTCCTCGCGTCGGGCGACTGCATTGGCACACACCTGCAGCTCTTGCTGGGTGGTGATGCGCGCATCGGGATGGCCCAGGTCTGCCGGGCCTATGCCGCTGCCGGCGAGCAGTTGCGAGGCGGTACAGCCCTCTTCCTGGAAGACGTTGAGAATCAACGAAACCGCGTTGAGGGTGGTGAGGTGGCTGTGCAGCATGCTCGGCATCCCGTGGGGGTGAGGGGCATTATCGAGCAAGGAGTGTGCCGGGAACCGTTTGCAGGTGCTGGGCATAAAAAAAGGGCCCGGAGCGTGCGCTCGGGCCCTTGAAAGGTTGAGAGGTGTCTAGTCCCTCGACCTGGTGAGACAGGTTGCAGCGGTCGGGTTACGCCTTCAGCGGAACCAGACGTGGCGCGATCATGTTTTCCGGGCGGAGGATGTCGTTGAGCATCGCTTCGTCCAGCAACTTCTCTTCGCGCACCAGTTCCAGCACGCCGCGGCCGGTTTCCAGGGCGACGCGGGCGATACGGGTGGCGTTTTCGTAGCCGATGTACGGGTTCAAGGCGGTGACCAGGCCGATCGAGTGCTCGACCAGTTCACGGCAGCGCTGTTCGTTGGCAGTGATACCGACGATGCAGTGCTCGCGCAGCATGTCCATGGCGCGCTGCAGCAGGCGGATCGAGTCGAAGATCTTGTAGGCGATCAGCGGTTCCATCACGTTCAGCTGCAGCTGGCCACCTTCGGCGGCGACGGTCAGGGCCAGGTCGTTGCCCATGATGGCGAAGGCGACTTGGTTGACCGCTTCCGGGATCACCGGGTTGACCTTGCCTGGCATGATCGAGCTGCCTGGCTGGCGCGCCGGCAGGTTGATCTCGTTGATGCCGGTGCGCGGGCCGCTGGACAGCAGGCGCAGGTCGTTGCAGATCTTCGACAGCTTGACCGCGGTGCGCTTGAGCATGCCGGAGAACAGCACGAAGGCGCCCATGTCGGAGGTGGCTTCGATCAGGTCGGCCGCAGGAACCAGCGGCTGGCCGCTGATGGCTGCCAGGCGTTGTACCGCCAGGGCCTGGTAGCCCGGGTCGGCGTTGATGCCGGTGCCGATGGCGGTGCCGCCCAGGTTGATTTCGGTGAGCAGTTCCGGTGCCAGCGAACGCAGACGGTTGAGGTCTTCGGTCATGGTGGTGGCGAAGGCACGGAATTCCTGGCCCAGGGTCATCGGCACGGCGTCCTGCAGCTGGGTACGGCCCATCTTCAGTACGTGGCTGAACTCTTCACCTTTGGCAGCGAAAGCCTGGATCAGGCTGTCGAGGCTGGCCAGCAGGGCGTCGTGGCCCAGCAGCAGGCCGAGGCGGATGGCGGTCGGGTAGGCGTCGTTGGTCGACTGCGCCATGTTCACATCGTTGTTCGGGTGCAGGTACTGGTACTCACCCTTCTGGTGACCCATGGCCTCCAGTGCGATGTTGGCGATGACCTCGTTGGCGTTCATGTTGGTAGAAGTACCAGCACCGCCCTGGATCATGTCCACCACGAACTGCTCGTGGAAGTCGCCACGGATCAGGCGGGCACAGGCCTCGCTGATGGCGGCGTGCTTGGCATCGCTCAGGTGCCCCAGCTCACGGTTGGCGTCAGCAGCGGCTTGCTTGACCATCGCCAGGCCGACTACCAGTTTCGGGTAGTGCGACAGCGGAACGCCGGAGAGGTGGAAGTTGTTGGCAGCGCGTAGAGTCTGGATGCCGTAGTAGGCATCGGCAGGGACTTCAAGGGTACCAAGCAGGTCTTTTTCGACGCGGAACGATGCAGCGGAGGACATGACGGATATCATCTCGATTTAAACCCGGCACCTGCCGGAATGCCGCCAATCCTAGGCCTCGGCAGATTTTGCGGCCAATGCTGTTAGACGCTAACCTATGCACAAACGGCATACGGTTTGATGTGACGCCGATTGACAATCGAGCGTGTTCCATTTTGGTGCACGCCTGCGGAGCTTCTCGATGAACCTTGAAAGCAAGTGGCTGGAAGACTTCAGTGCTCTGGCCTCCACACGCAGTTTTTCCCAGGCGGCGGAGCGCCGCTTCGTGACGCAGCCGGCCTTCAGTCGACGCATCCGCAGCCTGGAAGCGGCATTGGGGCTGACCTTGGTGAATCGTTCCCGCACGCCGATAGAGCTGACTGAGGCGGGTCAGCTGTTTCTCGTTACCGCGCGTACCGTTGTCGACCAGTTGAGCGAAGTTCTCCGCCATTTACATCATCTGGAAGGTGGTCAGGGCGAGGTGGTCCAGGTCGCGGCGGCGCACTCGCTGGCGTCCGGCTTCTTCCCGCGCTGGGTGGCCCAATTGCGCAACGACGGCATGAACATCGCCACCCGCCTGGTGGCCACCAACGTAGGCGATGCAGTGCATGCCTTGAGGGAAGGTGGCTGTGACCTGATGCTGGCCTTTTACGACCCTGATGCCGCCTTGCAGATGGATGCCGAGATCTTCCCGTCGTTGCACATGGGCACCACCGAAATGCTGCCAGTCTGTGCCGTCGGGGCCGATGGCAAGCCGCTGTTCGACCTGGAAGGCGAGGGCAGCGTGCCGCTCCTGGCCTACAGCGCCGGGGCATTCCTCGGGCGATCCGTCAGCCTGCTGCTGCGCCAGCGCAACCTGCGCTACACCACAGTGTACGAAACGGCGATGGCCGACAGTCTCAAGAGCATGGCGCTCGAAGGCATGGGTATCGCCTGGGTGCCGCGCCTGTCGATGCGCGGCGAGCTGGAGCGTGGCGAATTGGCGATCTGCGGCTCCAGCCAGTGGCACGTGCCGCTGGAGATTCGCCTCTACCGCTGCGCCCTGGTGCGCAAGGCGAACGTGCGCCTGCTGTGGCGCAAGCTCGAAGGTGGAGCGCTGGCGGGCGCAGTTGACTCTAAAGTCAGTCAAAGCCCCGAAAAATAAGGCCGACAGTTGGTCGCCAGGGGTGCCTCGAATGCCTAACGTTACGGTATACTGCGCGGCCCCTCGACTGGATCGATCCGGTCATGATCAGCAAACAAGCCACGCCGGTCGTCCCGCGTGGCTTGTTGTTTTTTGACGGCGCCCAAGGGCGCACAAGCGAAGAGGCTCGACGATGAGTGCACTGGTTGGCGTGATCATGGGCTCCAAGTCCGATTGGTCCACCCTTAGCCACACCGCCGATATGCTGGAAAAACTCGGCATTCCCTACGAGGTGAAGGTGGTGTCCGCCCACCGGACCCCGGACCTGCTGTTCCAGTACGCCGAAGAGGCCGAAGGCCGCGGCATCGAGGTGATCATCGCCGGCGCCGGTGGTGCTGCGCACCTGCCGGGCATGTGCGCCGCCAAGACGCACCTGCCGGTGCTGGGCGTACCTGTGCAGTCCTCGATGCTGTCGGGTGTCGATTCACTGCTGTCGATCGTGCAGATGCCAGCCGGCATCCCGGTTGCCACCCTGGCCATCGGCAAGGCTGGCGCGATCAACGCCGCGCTGCTGTCGGCAAGCATCCTGGGTGCCAAGCACCCGCAGTACCACGCGGCGCTCAAGCAGTTCCGCGCGGAGCAGACCGAAACCGTCCTGGACAACCCGGACCCCCGCCAGGCTTGAGGCTGACGACATGAAGATCGGTGTAATCGGTGGCGGCCAACTGGGTCGCATGCTGGCCCTGGCGGGCACTCCGCTGGGCATGAACTTCGCCTTCCTCGACCCGGCACCGGACGCCTGCGCCGCTCCTCTGGGCGAGCACCTGCGTGCCGACTATGGCGACCAGGACCACCTGCGCCAACTGGCCGACGAAGTCGACCTGGTGACCTTCGAGTTCGAGAGCGTCCCGGCGGAAACCGTGGCCTTCCTGTCGCAGTTCGTGCCGGTCTACCCAAGCGCTGAAGCTCTGCGCATCGCGCGCGATCGCCTGTTCGAGA
Source organism: Pseudomonas sp. A014 (assembly GCF_052378495.1). Lineage (NCBI taxonomy): Bacteria > Pseudomonadati > Pseudomonadota > Gammaproteobacteria > Pseudomonadales > Pseudomonadaceae > Pseudomonas > Pseudomonas sp. A014. The sequence goes on along the minus strand of NZ_CP199001.1, from coordinate 5,939,962 downwards.
AGAGCATGTTCCGCGACCTGGGCATCCCGACCCCGGCCTTCGCCGACATCCTTTCGCAGGACGACCTCGACGCGGCAGTGGCCAGCATCGGCCTGCCGGCCGTGCTCAAGACCCGCACCCTGGGTTATGACGGCAAGGGCCAGAAGGTCCTGCGCAAGCCAGAGGACGTGGTCGGCACCTTCGCCGAGCTGGGCAGCGTCCCTTGCCTGCTGGAAGGCTTCGTGCCGTTCACCGGCGAAGTCTCGCTGGTTGCCGTGCGAGCCCGCGATGGCGAGACGCGCTTCTATCCGCTGGTGCACAACACCCATGACAGCGGCATCCTGCGCCTGTCGGTGGCAAGCGATGCGCATCCACTGCAGGCGCTGGCCGAGGATTACGTCGGCCGTGTGCTGCACAAGCTCGACTATGTTGGCGTAATGGCGTTCGAGTTCTTCGAGGTCGACGGTGGCCTCAAGGCCAACGAGATCGCCCCGCGTGTGCACAACTCCGGGCACTGGACCATCGAAGGCGCCGAGTGCAGCCAGTTCGAGAACCATCTGCGGGCCGTCGCCGGCCTGCCGCTGGGCTCGACGGGCAAGGTCGGCGAGAGCGCCATGCTCAACTTCATCGGCGAAGTGCCTGCGGTCGACAAGGTCGTGGCCATCGACGATTGCCACCTGCATCACTATGGCAAGGCGTTCAAGGCGGGGCGCAAGGTCGGTCACGCCACCCTGCGCTGCACGGACATGGTCACGCTCAAGGCCAAGATCGCCGAAGTAGAGGCGTTGATCGTCGGCTGATCGAACTTCTGCCTGCAGCAGGCCCTCTGAGATGGCAACACGCCAAAGCGCTGTCTAGGCTTTGGCGTGTTCCATCTTCACTGTAGAGGGATTGCCATGGGCATCATCGGAACCATCTTCATCGGCCTGATCGTCGGCTTGCTGGCGCGTTTCCTGAAACCCGGGGACGACAGCATGGGCTGGATCATGACCATTCTGCTCGGCATCGCCGGCTCCCTGGTGGCCACCTATGGCGGGCAGGCCCTGGGTATCTACCAGGCCGGACAGGCGGCGGGCTTCTTCGGTGCCCTGGTTGGCGCCATCGTGCTGCTGGTGATCTACGGATTCATCAAGAAGCGCTGAACACAGGCTAGAATGCGCGGCAATTCACTAGAGTTGCCGAGCATTGCCATGCGTGCGTTATTCCTTCTTCCCTTGTTGCTGGCCAGCACCCTGGCCCATGCCGAGCTGCCCGAAACCGACTGGCTGGAGTTGATGCCCAAGTCGGACCAGAAGGCTCTCGAGCAGATGCCCGAGATCGATCACAACTCCCCCGAAGCCATGGGCACCTTCACCGCCAAGGGCGGCCTGAAGCAAAGCCAGGGCCTGCCGGCGGTGATGTATTCGACCAAGACCGTGGCGGCCATGAACGGCAAGCAGATCCGCCTGGGCGGCTATCCTGTGCCGCTGGAGAGCGATGCCAAGGGCAACAGCACCTTGTTCTTCCTCGTGCCTTATCCGGGGGCCTGCATCCATGTGCCGCCACCTCCGCCGAACCAGCTGGTGCTGGTGCGCTACCCGAAAGGGCTGAAGATCGCCGATATCTACACGCCGCTGTGGGTGACCGGTACGCTGAAGATCGAGAAGGTCAGCAATGACCTGGCCGATGCGGCCTATGCGCTGGACGCGGGGAAGGTGAGGGTGGTCGAGGACGCCGATCTTTGAGCCTGAACAGGTTTTTGTAGCAGCGGCGGTTCGGTGCCCCGACTTGCCCGCGAAAAAGACACCGCGCTGCCTGGCACGGGCTACGCCCGTGTTCGCGGGACAAGTCCGCTCCCACAGGGGATTGGGCTGACCTTTAGATTTTGAGCAAGACAGTTGCTCCTACGGACAGCGCGGTGTCCTGTCGAATCAGAGCGCTTCGCGGCCAATCACCACCCGCAGCACATGGCTGGCTCCAGGCTTGAGTTCCACCACGTCATCCCACACATTCGCCGTCTCCACGCACAGCATCCGCTGCCAGCCGTCGTCGGCCATGTCGGGCAGCTCGCGCGCGCGGTCGGTCCAGGGGTTCCAGGTCACTGCACTGCGTGAGCCGGTGGCGTGCAAGGTGATGCGCCGCTTCCATTGCGGGTCGACGATCGCCAGGCGCTCGGGAGTGTTCAGGTAGATGCGGTCGGTCTCGCCGGCAAAGCCCAGCTTGCCTTGCTGGGTGCGCTGCTCCCAGCCCTCCAGAGTCTCGATATAAGGCAGCCCCTCGACGCCTTCCACGTGCACCTGGCGTACATCGCTGACGGCAAAGTAGCTGTGCAGTGCCTGGCTGAGCGTGACGCTGGCATCGCCCAGGTTGCGGCTGCAAAGCGAAACGTGCAGTTGTTCGCCGAGCTCGATCAGCAGGCGCAGCTCGACTTTGTGTGGCCAGTCTGGCAGTTGGCCTTGAGCCTCGGGCAGGTCGAACTCGATACGCAGGTTTTCACCGACTTCCTCGACGCCAAGCAACTGCCAGTCGCGTCCGCGCGCCAGGCCGTGGGCCGGTGCCTCGCTGCCGTGGTACATGGCCTTGACCGAATCGGGATTGCGCTGAAAGTTGCTGAACCATGGCCAGCATACCGGCACACCGGCGCGTACCGACTTGCCCTGGCGGAAGATCGCCTGGTCACTGAGCCACAGCAGGGGCTCGTCACCGATGGGCTGGTAGCTGAGAATCTGCGCGCCCTGCTGGGCGATGAGGATTTCGGCATGCCGGCTGGTGACGCGCCAGCAGTTGAGTTCGCCGTGTTGCTCGGTGTCGACCTTGAAGGTTGCCATGCGCTCGTCTCGTTGATTGCAGGTGAGGCCGTTGGACCTCGAAGCCTGCAACGAGTTTACCGCGCGCCGGGCTCAGCGACGAGGTACGGAGCGGGTGCGGCCACTGCCGTCGATGGCCACGAAAACGAACACCGCCTCGGTGACTTTGCGCCATTCGCTGGACAGCGGGTCGTCGCTCCAGACCTCGACCATCATCTGGATCGAGCTGCGGCCGATCTCCAGGGTCTGCGTATAGAAGGACAGTTGCGCGCCCACGGCCACCGGCACCAGGAATGCCATGCGATCGATCGCCACCGTGGCCACACGGCCGCCAGCCACGCGGCTGGCCATGGCAGTACCGGCCAGGTCCATCTGGGCGACCAGCCAGCCGCCGAAGATATCGCCGAAGCCATTGGTTTCGCGCGGTAGCGCGGTGATCTGAAGGGCCAGGTCGCCCTGCGGGATAGGATCTTCTTGTTCGAGCTCAATCATGCCGTGGGGCCTCTGACCCGTGACGCTTCGTTGGTTGGCGCGGTGACGGACGCCCTGAAAAACGATTCAGCCAGAAACATACTACGCTGATTTCGCTCCGGTTGGCGGCCAAAGGGAAACTCTGCGAAACCGCCTGCACATAATGACCGGCGTTTTCGCACAACATCCCACATCGTAAACAACCTTTTCCTACGAAGAGCGCAGTATATAGACGGTATCGGCCAGCGACGACCGCACATTGGTGAATATCTGTAGAGTTTTTGTACCTCTATGAGCCATGCGCGGCAATTTGTTATCTTGCCCACTCCCGCGCCACAAGCCGCAGCACAAGCGGCCTGCCTTATAAGAGAACATCCATGACCTCCGTGCCGAGCAGTATCGAGCAGCCCTCGCGGCCGCTGACCCGCAGTGACTACAAGACCCTCTCACTGTCCGCCTTGGGCGGAGCGCTGGAGTTCTACGACTTCATCATCTTCGTGTTCTTCGCCACCGTGGTGGGCAAGCTGTTCTTCCCCGCCGACATGCCCGAATGGCTGCGCCTGATGCAGACCTTCGGCATCTTTGCCGCAGGTTATCTGGCGCGCCCGCTGGGTGGCATCATCATGGCGCACTTTGGTGACCTGCTCGGGCGCAAGAAGATGTTCACCCTGAGCATCTTCATGATGGCCTTGCCCACCCTGATCATGGGCCTGCTGCCGACTTATGCACAGGTTGGCCTGTGGGCGCCGATTCTGCTGCTATTGATGCGGGTGGTGCAGGGCGCCGCCATCGGTGGCGAGGTGCCGGGCGCCTGGGTGTTCGTCTCCGAGCACGTACCGGAGCGCAATACCGGCTATGCCTGCGGCACCCTGACTGCTGGCCTGACTGCCGGCATCCTGCTGGGGTCGCTGGTGGCAACCCTGATCAACACCGTCTACAGCCCTGAAGAGGTGGCCGACTACGCCTGGCGGATCCCCTTCCTGCTCGGCGGTGTGTTCGGCCTGTTCGCCGTGTATCTGCGTCGTTGGCTGCACGAGACCCCGGTGTTCGCCGAGATGCAGCAGCGCAAGGCGCTGGCCGAAGAGCTGCCGCTGCGTGCGGTACTGCGCGACCACCGTGGCGCGATCATCCTGTCGATGCTGCTGACTTGGTTGCTGTCGGCGGGCATCGTGGTGGTGATCCTGATGACCCCGGCGCTGCTGCAGAGCCTCTATCACGTCAGCCCCACCGATTCGCTCAAGGCCAACAGCCTGGCCATCGTGCTGCTCAGCCTGGGCTGCATCGGCGCCGGCAGCCTGGCCGACCGCTTCGGCGCAGGGCGGGTGTTCGTGATCGGCAGCCTGGCGCTGCTGGCTTCGTCGTGGGCGTTCTACCACAGCCTGCCGACCCGGCCTGACCTGCTGTTCCCGCTGTATGCCCTTACCGGACTGTTCGTCGGTCTGGTTGGCGCGGTGCCTTATGTGATGGTCAAGGCCTTCCCGGCGGTGGTGCGCTTCAGCGGGCTGTCGTTCTCCTACAACGTCGCCTACGCCATTTTCGGCGGCCTGACCCCGATGGTGGTGACCGCCCTGCTCAAATTCAGCCCGATGGCACCGGCCTACTATGTGGCTGGCCTGTGCGCTGTTGGGCTGCTGGTCGGGGTGTACCTGCTGATCAACAAGCGCTGAGTCGGTTTCCTGCGGCACCCGAAAGGCCATCCTCGGCAGCGATGATGGCCTTTCATCCATTTGTCACAATTAGGTCATATCGTGTTCATGCGGCCTGCCGATACTGGGCCCCGTTCCATCCAACACACCCCATATTCCTGCTAGGAGCAAGGCATGAAACTGAAGCGTTTGATGGCGGCCCTGACCTTTGCCGCCGCTGGCGTCGCTGCCGCCAACGCGGTCGCCGCTGTCGACCCTGCTATCCCGACCTACACCAAGACCACTGGCGTATCGGGCAACCTCTCCAGCGTCGGTTCCGACACCCTCGCGAACCTGATGACTCTGTGGGCCGAGGCCTACAAGAAGGAATATCCGAACGTAAACATCCAGATCCAGGCTGCCGGCTCGTCCACCGCGCCACCCGCGCTGACCGAAGGCACCGCCAACCTGGGCCCGATGAGCCGCAAGATGAAGGACGTGGAGCTGCAGGCCTTCGAGCAGAAGTACGGCTACAAGCCGACCGCCATCCCGGTCGCTGTCGACGCCCTGGCCGTGTTCGTGCACAAGGACAACCCGATCAAGGGCCTGACCATGGCTCAGGTCGACGCCATCTTCTCCTCCACCCGCCTGTGCGGTGGCAAGGCCGAGATCAAGACCTGGGGTGACGTCGGTGTGACCGGCGACCTGGCCAACAAGCCAATCCAGCTGTTTGGCCGCAACTCGGTATCGGGCACCTACGGCTACTTCAAGGAAGAAGCCCTGTGCAAAGGCGACTTCAAGCCTAACGTCAACGAACAACCTGGCTCGGCTTCGGTCGTGCAGTCGATCAGCTCCTCGCTGAACGGCATCGGCTACTCGGGTATCGGTTACAAGACCGCCAGCGTCAAGACCGTAGCCCTGGCCAAGAAGGAAGGCGGCGAGTTCATCGAAGATAACGAAGCCAACGCCCTGAACGGTACCTACCCGCTGTCGCGCTTCCTGTACGTATACGTCAACAAGGCACCGAACAAGCCTCTGGCACCGCTGGAAGCCGAGTTCGTGAAGCTGGTCCTGTCGCAGGCAGGCCAGCAGGTCGTGGTGAAGGATGGCTACATCCCGCTGCCGGCCAAAGTGGTCGAGAAGACCCTGGGTGACCTGGGTCTGTCCCACAAGTAAGACGTGTTGCCCGGAAGGGGTGGGCCAGTGGGTCGGCCCCTTCCATGACTTTCCCCAGTCCGAAGCCAGGTCTCCTGAGCGGCGGGCTTTTTTGCGTCACTACACTGTCATGTTTCTGTCATACGGGACCGCTAGGGTGTGCGCATGAATGATCTGGCCAATTCCACAATGACCCCAAATTCCCCTCCCGTGCGCATTGATTTCAATACGCCCGAGCTGCAACGCAAGCGCCGCATGCGCGCGTTGAAGGACCGCCTGACCCGCTGGTATGTCCTGGTGGGCGGGCTTGCCGTATTGGCAGCCATTACCTTGATCTTCTTCTATCTGGCCTACGTGGTGCTGCCGCTGTTCCAGGGCGCTGAGCTGACCAGCAAGAAAGCCCTGGAGCCGACCTGGTTGCAGCAGGATGCCGGCAAGCCGCTGATGATCGCCCTCGAGGAGCAGAACCTCGTGGGCATGCGTGTTTCCGACAAGGGTCAGGCGCTGTTCTTCGATACCAAGACCGGTGCCGAGATCAAGCGCGTCGACCTGCCTCTGCCGGCGGGCACCACGGTCAGTTCGATCGGTACCGACCAGCCGGGCAGTCCGCTGGTGGTGCTGGGGTTGTCCAATGGCCAGGCGCTGGTGTTCCACCACACCTACAAGATCACCTATCCGGACAACAAGAAGACCATCAACGCGGGCATCGACTACCCCTATGGTCAGGATCCTTTCGCCCTCGACGAACAGGGTCGTGCGCTGGAGCACGTGAGCGTCAACCTCAATGGCGACACCCTGCTGCTGGCCGGCTCCACCGGCACGCAACTGCAGGTGATCGAGCTGTCGCGCACTGAAAACATGATGACTGGCGACGTCACCACCGAACAGAACCGCATCGCGCTGCCGCAGATGACCCAGACGGTGAAGAACATCTTCATCGACCCGCGCCAGCAGTGGTTGTACGTGGTCAACGGTCGCGCCACCGCCGATGTCTTCAGCCTGCGGGACAAGAGCCTCAACGGTCGCTACAAGCTGCTCGAAGATGGTAACGCCGAAATCACTGCCAGTGGCCAGCTGGTCGGTGGTATCTCGCTGATCTTCGGTGACTCCAAGGGTGGCCTGAGCCAGTGGTTCATGGCCCGCGACCCGGATGGCGAGTCGCGCTTCAAGCTGATCCGCAGCTTCCAGTTGGGCAAGGCACCGATCGCCCAGATCGATGCCGAGGAGCGGCGCAAGGGCTTCATCGCCCTGGACAACGACGGCAAGCTTGGTGTGTTCCACAGCACCGCGCACCGTACCCTGCTGGTCGAGCCGGTCGCCGATGGCGCCGGTGTGCTGGCGCTGTCGCCGCGCGCCAACCGCATCATGATCGAAGAAGGCGGCAAGCTGCTGCCACTGAGCCTGCGCAACCCGCACCCTGAAGTGTCCTTCAGCGCGCTGTGGGGCAAGGTCTGGTACGAGAACTACGACGAGCCGAAGTACGTCTGGCAGTCGACCGCCTCCAACACCGATTTCGAACCCAAGCTGAGCCTGTCGCCGCTGACCTTCGGTACGCTCAAGGCCGCGTTCTACGCGATGATCCTGGCGGCACCCCTGGCCATTGCCGCGGCCATCTACACCGCCTATTTCATGGCCCCTGGCATGCGTCGCAAGGTCAAGCCGGTGATCGAGCTGATGGAAGCGATGCCGACGGTGATCCTCGGCTTCTTCGCCGGCCTGTTCCTGGCGCCGTATCTCGAAGGCCACCTGCCGGGCGTGTTCAGCCTGTTGCTGATCTTGCCGATCGGCATCCTGGTGGCGGGCTTCTCCTGGAGCCGCCTGCCAGAGTCGATCCGTCAGCGCGTCCCGGATGGCTGGGAGGCGGCGATCCTGATCCCGGTGATCCTGGCGATCGGCTGGTTCGCGCTGTCCATGAGCCCGTTCCTGGAGAGCTGGTTCTTCGGCGGCGACATGCGCCTGTGGATCAGCCACGACATGGGCATCACCTATGACCAGCGCAACGCCCTGGTGGTCGGTATCGCCATGGGCTTCGCGGTCATCCCGAACATCTACTCGATCGCCGAAGACGCCGTGTTCAGCGTGCCGCGCAGCCTCACGCTGGGCTCGCTGGCGCTGGGCGCGACGCCTTGGCAGACCCTGACCCGCGTGGTCATCCTCACCGCAAGCCCGGGCATCTTCTCGGCGCTGATGATCGGCATGGGCCGGGCGGTGGGCGAGACCATGATCGTGCTCATGGCCACCGGCAACACCCCGGTGATGGAACTGAACCTGTTCGAGGGCATGCGCACCCTGGCCGCCAACGTGGCCGTGGAAATGCCCGAGTCGGAAGTCGGCGGCAGCCACTATCGTGTGCTGTTCCTCGCCGCCCTCGTGCTGCTGATGTTCACCTTCATCATGAACACCTTGGCCGAGCTGATTCGCCAGCGTCTGCGCAAGAAATACTCGTCGCTTTGATAGAAAGGTAGAGATCCGTGAAAAAGGATTCCCTCAAAGGCTGGTTCAAGAGCGGTGCGCCGGGCGTGTGGATCAGCGGTGGCGCGGTCGCCATGGCGGTGATCATGACCGTCGGCCTGCTCGCCGTGATCGCTGTGCGCGGCCTGGGCCACTTCTGGCCGGCCGACCTGATCCAGGCCACCTACAAGGTGCCCGGCCAGGCCGATCATGTGATCGTCGGCGAAGTGGTGCAGAAGGAAGAAGTCCCGCGCGAGCGCCTCAAGAGCGCTGGCCTGCCGGTACCTGACCAGGGGCCGGAGTTCATGACCCGCGAGCTGGTCAAGGTCGGAAACCGCGACCTCAACGGCAGCGATTTCACCTGGCTGGTCGGCGAATGGCTGGTGGACCAGAGCAAGCCTGCCGACCTGATTGCCCTGGAGCGCCGCGAGTGGGGCAACTTCTATGGTTACCTGGTCAGCGTCAAGGAAGAAGGTCGTGTGGTCGCCGAAGGCCCGAGCGCCTGGAACGAACTGCAGAGCCGCCTCAAGCGCGCCAGCGACCTGAACGACCAACTGGTGTCGCTCGAGAAGAAAGATATCGGCTCCATCAACCACGGCCTCGAACGCCTGCGCCTGCACAGCCGCAAGCTGGAACTGCAGGGCAAGCTGGATGCGGCCGCCCAGGCCGATATCGAGTCTGAACGCGCAGAGCTGAACAGCCGCTACAAGACCATCGAGGAGCGTCTGACCGGCCTGCACCAGGCCTTCGCCCGCGACAGCCTGGTGGCCCGCGACGCCAACGGCCGCCAGGTGGAGATCAACCTGAGCAAGGTGGTGCATGCCATCCAGCCGAACGGCATGTCGGCGATGACCAAGATGGGCGCCTACTTCAGCAAGGTCTGGGAGTTCCTCAGCGACGACCCGCGTGAAGCCAACACCGAAGGCGGCATCTTCCCGGCCATCTTCGGCACGGTGATGATGACCCTGATCATGGCCGTGATCGTCACCCCCTTTGGCGTGCTGGCGGCGGTCTACCTGCGCGAATACGCCAGGCAAGGCCCGGTTACGCGGCTGATCCGCATCGCGGTGAACAACCTGGCCGGCGTGCCGGCGATCGTCTACGGCGTATTCGGCCTGGGCTTCTTCGTGTACGTGCTGGGTGGCTCGATCGACCGGCTGTTCTTCCCCGAATCGCTACCGGCGCCTACGCTGGGCACGCCAGGCTTGTTGTGGGCCTCGCTGACCCTGGCGCTACTGGCGGTTCCTGTGGTGATCGTCGCCACTGAAGAAGGCCTGGCGCGGATTCCGCGTACCGTGCGCGAGGGCTCGTTGGCCCTGGGTGCGACCAAGGCCGAGACGCTGTGGAAAATCGTACTGCCGATGGCCAGCCCGGCGATGATGACCGGCATGATTCTCGCCGTGGCGCGCGCCGCAGGCGAGGTGGCGCCGCTGATGCTGGTGGGTGTAGTGAAACTGGCGCCATCGCTGCCGGTGGACGGCAACTACCCTTACCTGCACCTCGACCAGAAGATCATGCACCTGGGCTTCCACATCTACGACGTCGGCTTCCAGAGCCCCAACGTCGAGGCCGCGCGACCGCTGGTCTACGCCACGGCGCTGCTGCTGGTACTGGTGATCGCGACCCTCAACCTCTCGGCGGTGTGGATCCGTAACCACCTGCGCGAGAAGTACAAGGCGCTCGACAGCTGATCCTGATTGCAAGTGAGCCGCCCACGGTATGGGCGGCCCTTTGAAACGAATTGATAGCGTATGGAGTTGACCATGCAGCAAGAATCCCACTCCCACGGCATCGACATGTCGGCCCTGGGCCGCGACAAGCAGAGCCTGCGCCTGGCCGAAGAGACCGTGGCGATCGAAGTCCCGGGCCTGTCGCTGTTCTACGGTGACAAGCAGGCGCTGTTCGATGTACAGATGAACATCCCCAAACAGCGCGTGACCGCCTTCATTGGCCCGTCCGGCTGCGGCAAGTCCACGCTGCTGCGCACCTTCAACCGCATGAACGACCTGGTCGATGGTTGCCGCGTGGAAGGCGCCATCAACCTGTACGGCAACAACATCTACCGCAAGGGCGAAGATGTGGCCGAGTTGCGTCGCCGGGTGGGCATGGTGTTCCAGAAGCCCAACCCGTTCCCCAAGACCATCTACGAGAACGTGGTCTACGGCCTGCGTATCCAGGGTATCAACAAGAAGCGCGTGCTCGACGAAGCGGTCGAGTGGGCGCTCAAGGGCGCGGCGCTGTGGGATGAGGTCAAGGACCGCCTGCACGACTCGGCGCTGGGACTGTCCGGTGGTCAGCAGCAGCGTCTGGTGATCGCCCGTACCATCGCCGTGGAGCCTGAGGTCCTGTTGCTCGACGAGCCTTGCTCGGCACTGGACCCGATTTCCACGCTGAAGGTCGAAGAGCTGATCTACGAGCTGAAATCCAAGTACACCATCGTCATCGTGACCCACAACATGCAGCAGGCGGCGCGCGTCTCCGACTACACCGCTTTCATGTACATGGGCAAGCTGATCGAATTCGGTGATACCGACACGCTCTTCACCAATCCGGCGAAGAAGCAGACCGAAGACTACATTACCGGGCGTTACGGCTAGCAGCGCGGCGATTCGGCGCCCCGACAAGCCCGCTCCTACAGGATTCAGGGACTAGAGAACGATGATCAACAAAGAAAGCCTTACCCATCACATCTCCCAGCAGTTCAACGCCGAGCTCGAGGAAGTGCGCAGCCACCTGCTGGCGATGGGGGGCCTGGTCGAGAAGCAGGTCAACGATGCCGTGACTGCGCTGATCGAAGCCGATTCGGGCCTGGCCCAGCAGGTGCGTGAGGTCGATGAACAGATCAACCAGATGGAGCGCAACATCGACGAGGAATGCGTACGCATCCTCGCCCGTCGCCAGCCTGCGGCGTCCGACCTGCGTCTGATCATCAGCATCTCCAAGTCGGTGATCGACCTGGAGCGCATCGGTGACGAGTCGACCAAGATCGCCCGTCGCGCCATTCAGCTGTGCGAGGAAGGCGAGTCGCCCCGTGGCTACGTCGAAGTGCGTCACATCGGCGACCAGGTGCGCAACATGGTCCGCGATGCACTGGACGCCTTCGCCCGTTTCGACGCCGAGCTGGCACTGTCGGTGGCCCAGTACGACAAGACCATCGACCGCGAATACAAGACCGCGCTGCGCGAGCTGGTCACCTACATGATGGAAGACCCCCGTTCGATCTCGCGGGTGTTGAGCGTCATCTGGGCCCTGCGCTCGCTGGAGCGTATCGGCGACCACGCCCGCAATATCTCGGAGCTGGTGATCTACCTGGTGCGTGGCACCGATGTACGCCACATGGGCCTCAAGCGCATGAAGGCCGAGGTCGAGGGCGACACTTCCGGCTCTGCCGAAAAGGCTAATGTTCCGGGCGAATCGGACGATAAGTAATATTGCTCCCGAGCATCAACGCCCGGCCTCGTCCGGGCGTTTTCGTTTGTGGCAGATACAGCAGGCACCCGCGAACAGTCTTGAAACGTCCCGGCGTGACCAGTGGTTTGGCAAATTGCCATCAGTCGGCGGTATGCTAGTCGGGATTCAAGAGGAGTATCGATGAGTAAAGTCAATGTGCTGGTCGTGGACGATGCGCCGTTCATCCGCGACCTGGTGAGGAAGTGCCTGCGCAATGCCTTCCCAGGCATGGTCATCGAAGACGCGGTCAATGGCCGCAAGGCCATGGCCATGCTGAGCAAGGAACGTTTCGACCTGGTCCTGTGCGACTGGGAGATGCCGGAGATGTCCGGCCTTGAACTGCTGACCTGGTGTCGCCAGCAGGAAGAAATGAAAGCCCTGCAGTTCATCATGGTGACCAGCCGTGGTGACAAGGAAAACGTGATTCAGGCCATTCAGGCTGGCGTCTCCGACTTCGTTGGCAAGCCGTTCACCAACGAACAGTTGCTGACCAAGGTGAAGAAGTCCCTGGCCAAGATCGGCAAGCTCGAGGCCCTGATGGCGGGAGCGCCGGCGCGAGTCAATTCGGCCTTTGCCAACGATTCGCTGAGTGCCCTGACCGGCGGCAAGCCCGAAGCCGTGAAGGTCGCGCCAACGCCTGCGTCGGCTGCCGCTAGCAAACCGCTGATCAGCGCACCGCCACCGCAGAGCGCTGCCGCTGCAGCCCAGTCCGGGCGAGGTCAGGGGCAGCTGCGCCTTTCCAGCGGTACTCAGCCCTGCGTGATCAAGGCCCTCAGCCTCAAGGAAGCGCTGTTGGTGGTGCGCCGCAGTGCTGCTCTGCCGCAGGTGCTCGAAGGTGCGGTGCTCGATCTGGAGCAGGGTGAGAACGCCGAGGTCGCACGGTTGAACGGTTACCTGCATGCCATCGCCGCGCTCGAGCCCAAGCCTGAGAGCGACTGGCTGCAACTGACGTTCAAGTTCGTCGATCAGGATGCACAGAAGCTCGATTACCTGTCGCGATTGATCGCCCGCGGTACTGCGCAGAAGCACTTCACGCCGGGCGGTTGATCCGCTGTTCCACCCTCCGGTAAGAGCGGCAAAAGGCCGCTCTTACCGCGTCAGATTCGAAGCAGTCACCCGACCAACTGTCATACCCCCGGGATAACTCGCTGCTAGGCTCAAGACATAACAACTGTCAAAAAGCCACTATCATGCGCGCCTGCCTGTTGCTGTCCCTGCTCTTGGCTTCGGCACCGGGCATGGCCATGACCCTCTACAGCACCACCGACACCTTCGGCGTGGCGTCCTATTCCTACCAGCCCAGCCCCGGGGCACGGGCAATGGCCTTGCGCGAGCCGATGGTCGAGCGTCTCGACGATCAGGTCCGTCTGCAGCCCGAAACCTTTGCCGGGGGCGTGCGTTTCCTGGCGCGCAATGATCTGTTCGCCCCAGTGGAAGTCGAACTGCGTCTGGAAGGCCTTGGCAACGCCCGCGACGGTAACGCGCCGCGTATCGTGCGACGGGTGCTGGCGCCGCGCTCCACACAGGTGCTGAGCGTGTTGCTGGCGCGTTCCGGCGGCCAACTGAAATACCGCGCCAAGCTGCGTCACGCCCTCGGCGACCCCGCGCAGCGCCCGCAAGCCTACCGCTATCCCTTTCCGTGGCGCGGCGGTCCGTTCCGGCTGAGCCAAGGGCCCAACGGGCGCTTCAGCCATTTTGGCGCGAAGGGCCGCTATGCCATGGACATCGCCATGCCAGAGGGCACGCCGATCATTGCCGCTCGGGGTGGCGTGGTGGTCAAAGTGGAGAACCGCCAGAGCGGACGTGGCAACAACCCTTCGGGCAACTTCGTGCGGATCCTGCACGCAGACGGCACCATGGGGGTGTACCTGCACTTGATGCGGGGTTCCGTGGTGGTGAGCGAGGGTCAGCGGGTGGGGCAGGGTGAGATGCTGGGCAAGTCTGGCAACACCGGCAACAGCAGCGGGCCACACCTGCATTTCGTGGTGCAGCGCAACGTGGGGCTGGCGCTGGAGTCGATTCCCTACCGTTTCGACCGTCCGATTGGCGGACTACCGGACTTCACGGCAGGGAACCCATGAACAGCGTCGTCAGTCGAGCTTCAGCACCTTGGCCAAGACGATCTTCGGCCCTTTCATCTTCTTGATGATGATGCGCAGGCCTTCGACTTCCAGCACTTCCTCTTCCTCGGGCACGCGCTTGAGCGACTCGTAGACCAGGCCTGCGAGGGTCTCGGCCTCGATGTGGTCAAGGTCGACGCCCAGCAGGCGTTCGACCTTGAACAGCGGCGTGTCGCCCCGCACCAGCAGCTTGCCCGGCTGATAGGCAAGGATGCCGCGTTCGGCTTTGCGGTGTTCGTCCTGGATATCGCCGACCAGCACTTCCAGCACGTCTTCCATGGTCAGGTAGCCGATCACCTTGCCATCGGCTTCCTCGACCAGCACGAAATGCGCACCGCCCTTGCGGAACTGCTCGAGCAGCTGCGACAGCGGCATGTGTCGCGATACGCGTTCCAATGGCCGCGCCAGGTCTTCCAGGTCGATGCTTTCAGGAAGGTGGTCCAGCTCGGCCAGTTCCAGCAGCAGGTCCTTGATGTGCAGCAGGCCGGTGAACTCTTCGCGCTCGGCGTCGTACACCGGGTAGCGGCTGAACTTGTGGCGACGGAACATCGCCAGGATGTTCTTCAGCGGCGCCTTGGCATCGAGCACCACCATGTCTTCACGGGAGTTGGCCCAGTCGACCACCTCCAGCTCACCCATTTCCACCGCCGAGGCCAGCACGCGCATGCCCTGGTCGCTTGGGTCCTGGCCGCGGCTGGAGTGCAGGATCAGCTTGAGCTCTTCACGGCTGTAGTGGTGTTCATGGTGCGGCCCGGGCTCGCCCTGGCCGGCGATGCGCAGGATGGTGTTGGCGCTGGCGTTGAGCAGGTAGATCGCCGGGTACATCAGCCAGTAGAACAGGTACAGCGGCACTGCCGTCCACAGCGACAGCAGCTCGGGCTTGCGGATCGCCCAGGATTTGGGTGCCAGTTCGCCGACCACGATGTGCAGGTACGAGATCACGAAGAAGGCGACGAAGAACGACACGGCCTTGATCAGTTCCGGGCTGTCGACGCCCAGATAGGCCAGCAGCGGTTCGAGCAGGTGGGCGAAGGCCGGCTCTCCGACCCAGCCCAGGCCCAGCGAGGCCAGGGTGATGCCCAATTGGCAGGCCGACAGGTAGGCGTCGAGCTGGTTGTGTACCTTGCGCAGGATGCTGCCGCGCCAGCCGTGCAGCTCGGCGATGGATTCGACGCGGGTAGAGCGCAGCTTGACCATGGCGAACTCGGCGGCAACGAAGAAGCCATTGAGAACTACCAGGAACAGGGCAAAGAGAATCATGCCGAAATCGGCGAATAGAGAAGCGAGGCTGATACCAGGGGAAGGGTCCATGATGGAGTTTTTACGGGGTCCGTCTTTGAAAGAGAGAGAAAAAAAGTGCCAGCTCTAGCTGGCACAGGGGATCCAATGTAGCGGCTGAAGCTGCAAAAGCAAAGGGGATGGTTTTTGCTCGCCGATTCTCAGCTGCGATTTACCGCCAATTGTGCCGGCGCAAAATGACAGGTGAACGTGCTGCCATGACCCGGCACGCTACTGATTTCCAGCTTGCCGCGATGGCGCATCAGCACATGCTTGACGATCGCCAGGCCCAGCCCGGTGCCGCCTGTGTTGGAGGCACGGCTGGAGTCGACTCGGTAGAAGCGTTCGGTCAGGCGCGGCAGGTGCTTGGCGTCGATGCCCACCCCGGAGTCCTGCACGCTCAGGTGTGCCCCCTGCTCGTCGGCCCACCAGCGGATGCGAATGGTGCCTTCCTCCTGGGTGTACTTGACCGCATTGAACACCAGGTTGGAGAAGGCGCTGCGCAGTTCCGATTCGCTGCCTTTCAGGCGCAGGCCCGGCGCGGCTTCCAGGGAGATGTTCTGGCGCTTGGGCCCGGACAGCGCCTGGGCGTCACCCTTGATCGACTGCAGCAAAGTATCCACCGCCACCGGCTGATTGTCCGAGGGATAGTCGGTCGCTTCCAACTTGGCCAGTAACAACAGGTCGTTGAGCAGGGTCTGCATGCGCGAGCCTTGCTGGCTCATCTGCTGCAGCGCGCGAGCCCAGCGCGGGTTCACGTCCTCGACGTTATCCAGCAGCGTCTCGAGGTAGCCGGCGATCACCGTCAGCGGCGTGCGCAGTTCGTGGGAGACGTTGGCGACGAAGTCCTTGCGCATCTGTTCGAGCTGGTGGATGCGGGTTACATCGCGCACCAGCATCAGGTGCTCGTTGTTGCCGTAGCGGGTGATGTGCAGTTGCACGCGCAGGCGGTCGTTGATTGGTGAGGGGATTTCCAGCGGTTCGATGTAGTTTTCCGCTTCGAAGTATTCCTTGAAGCGCGGATGACGGACCAGGTTGGTGACCGGTTGCCCGCCATCTTGGGGCGTCTTGAAGCCCAGCAGGGTCTCGGCGGCGCGGTTCCACCACTCCAGGTTGCCATCGCTGTCGAGCATGATCACCGCATCGCGCAGGGCAGCGGTGGACTCCTGGACTCGGTCGATCACCGCTTGCAGGCGCCCGCGGACACGCTGGTCGCGGCGCTGCAGGTGGTAGATGCTGTCGAACACTTCGCCCCACAGCCCGTAGCCGTCCGGCGGCGCCTCGTCGGGCTGGTGGTTGCGCAGCCATTCGTGCAGGCGCAGCAACTGCTTCAGGGTCCAGCCCAGGTAGAGCGCCAGGCCAACCGCCAGGCTCCAGCCGTATTGCCCGCTGATCAGCCCGCCGAGCAGGCAGACGCTGATCAGCAGGAGCAGGTGGCGAATCAGGGTCGCGTGCCAGTTCGGGTTCAATTCACAGTCCTTGTACAGCGGCTTGCAGTGAAGCGTGCGGGCGCGTCAGCTCTTGGTCGAGAAACGGTAGCCGGTGCCGCGGACGGTTTGTACCAGATTTTCGTAGGCTTCACCCAGTGCCTTGCGCAGGCGACGGATGTGCACGTCGACGGTGCGCTCCTCGACATAGACGTTGCCGCCCCAGACCTGGTCGAGCAGCTGGCCACGGGTGTAGGCGCGCTCCTGGTGGGTCATGAAGAACTGCAGCAGGCGGTATTCGGTCGGGCCCATCTCGGCGGGTTTGCCGTCGATGGTAACGCGGTGGCTGATCGGGTCGAGCAGCAGGCCGCCGACTTCGATCGGTGCCTCGCTGTCGCTCGGGCCGGTGCGGCGCAGCACGGCCTTGAGGCGGGCCACCAGCTCGCGGGGCGAGAACGGCTTGGTGATGTAGTCGTCGGCACCGACTTCCAGGCCCTGGATCTTGTTGTCCTCTTCGCCCTTGGCGGTGAGCATGATGATCGGGATGTCCCCGGTCAGCTCGTCGCGCTTGAGACGGCGTGCCAGTTCGATGCCGGAGGTGCCGGGCAGCATCCAGTCCAGCAGGATCAGGTCCGGCTTGCGGTCGACGATAATGGCGTGGGCCTGCTGAGAGTTCTCTGCCTCGAGGCAGTCGTAGCCGGCCATTTCCAATGCAACGGCGATCATCTCGCGAATAGGCGCTTCGTCGTCGACGATCAGAATGTTCCTGCCAACCATGCTCAAAACTCTCCCATCTATGATGTCTTGGCCCGCATTAGATAACGGAATTATTGCAGCTGTGTGACAGGGCGTTGGCCGTTCTGGCGACATTGCATGACTGCGCTAGGCTTCACAGGGCCGCTGCGGCGGTGTTTCTCCTTCTTCCCCCCGACACGATGGTGATTCCAATGACACGACATACGCTGAGCTGGATGGCCCTTTTCGCTGCGCTGGCATTGCCGGGGGTGGCGTCGGCGCACCACGCGATGGAGAAGGACGGCATGTGGGTCGACCATGCCGGCATGACCCTGTACACCTTCGACAAGGATGCCGGAGGCAAGTCGATGTGCAACGGTGATTGCGCAACCAACTGGCCGCCGCTGCTGGTCAAGGCCGAGGATGAAGCGGCCAAGGACAAGTGGACGGTGATCGAGCGCGATGATGGCAAGAAGCAGTGGGCCTATGATGGCAAGCCGCTGTACACCTTCATCAAGGACAAGAAAGCCGGGGACAAGACCGGTGATGGCGTGAAGGATGTCTGGCATATCGCCAAACCCTGACGCGTGGTCGGTCTTTGTGGGAGCGGGCTTGCCCCGCGATTGCGTCAGTGAATTCACCAGTGCGATCGCGCGGCAAGTCGCAGCGGCGAACCGCTGCGCTCCCTTCAGCGCAGCGCGTAGTCCAGCACCACGCCGATGAAGATCAGCAGGCCCGCCCAGTGGTTGTGCAGGAACGCCTTGAAGCAGGCATCGCGATCCAGCGTGCGGGTCGACCAGAACTCCCAGGCGAAGCATGCCAGGGCGCCCAACAGGCCCAGGTGGAACCAGCCACCCAGTTCGAAGTGGTTGCCGGCCAGCAACAGGCAGCCGAGCGACAGCACCTGCAAGGTCAGGATGATCACCCGATCGGCCTCGCCGAAGAGGATCGCCGTGGATTTCACGCCGATCTTCAGGTCGTCGTCGCGATCTACCATCGCATAGTAGGTATCGAAGGCTACCGTCCACAGCAGGTTGGCGATGTACAGCAGCCAGGCCGCCGCTGGCAACTCACCCCCTGCAGCGGTGAAGGCCATTGGGATGCCCCACGAATAAGCGGCGCCCAGCACCACCTGCGGGTAGTAGGTGTAGCGCTTCATGAACGGGTAGCAGAACGCCAGGGCAACGCCGCCAAATGACAGCCACACGGTGCTGGCGTTGGTGCACAGCACCAGCAGGAAACTGATCCCTGTCAGCACCACGAACAGCATCACCGCTTCGCGGGGCTTAATCCGGCCGCTGGCCAGGGGGCGATCGGCGGTGCGCTTGACGTGGCCGTCGACCTTGCGGTCGGCGAAGTCATTGATCGCGCAGCCCGCCGCGCGCATCAGCGCAACTCCGAGGCCGAAGATCAGCACGTTGGCCAGGGTTGGTGCACCCCTGGCGGCGATCCACACGGCCGCGAGCGTAGGCCACAGCAACAGGTAGATGCCGATGGGACGGTCCAGGCGGCTGAGCTGGACGAAGTCCCAGGCTCTGGGGTGCAGGCGGTTGAGCGACTTGAGCAGCTGCAGGTACATCAGGGCGATACCTCCTTGTCCGCCTGCCACATCGCTGGCAGGAATACCTCGGCGACCAGCAGGTCCAGGCCATCGCGTTCGAAGCGCGAACGGCGGCCCCAGAGGTTGGCGCTGGCAACCTCCGTCGGCATCCACGCCTGTGGGTACGTACACACCTCGATGGGGTGGCGAATGAACGCCTGGTCGCAGAACAGCAGTTCGCCGAGCGAGCGGCTGCCCAGGGTCGCCAGATCAAGACCGCCGCGCTCCAAGGCTTCGCGGCTGGCGACGCTGCGGGCGAATACCCAAGGCTGGTCATGGCCGCGCAGATAGACTTCACGCACCCATCCCTGCGCGCCTGGCGCAAGATTCAGGGCGAGGCATTCGTCGTCACGCAGTGGTTGCCAGCCTTCGAACAGCGGCGTCACGCAGAAGTGGTCGTGGGAGAGGCGGGTCAGGCGACGGGTCAGGGAGCCTTCGTCGAACAGCCAGTCGAGGGTGCGCTGGTCGAGGTCGCTCGCCAGCTGTGGATACGCCAGCCACGCGACAGCGGCTGCTTGCGGGGATTCGTACGACACGTCGGTATGCTTGTTACATCCAGAGAGGCGGCGAGCTTAGCATGATTGCCGGGTTTGCTTGCATACTGCCGGCCGGGCCAGTACAAAGCCCGTCATGAATTGCGCGGTGAGTGCTTCGCGGGGGAGCCCGCTCCTATGCAGGGGCGGGTTCAGCCATGAGAGAACCATCAGCGGCAACACAACGCCTGACCGAGGAACCCTGATGAAGAAGTGGCAATGCATTGTCTGTGGCCTGATCTACGACGAGGCCGAGGGCTGGCCGGACGACGGGATCGCTCCAGGCACCCGCTGGGAAGACGTGCCGGAAGATTGGCTGTGCCCCGATTGTGGTGTAGGCAAGAGCGACTTCGAAATGATCGCCATCGGCTGATCGACGACCCCCTGCAAGAGGAAGCACGACATGACGTCCCCTGTGGTGATCATCGGCACTGGCCTTGCGGGCTATAACCTGGCCCGGGAATTTCGCAAGCTCGACGCTGACACGCCGCTGTTGCTGATCACCGCCGACGACGGTCGCTCCTATTCCAAGCCGATGCTCTCCACCGGCTTTGCCAAGCACAAGGACGCCGACGGCCTGTGCATGGCCGAGCCGGGCGCCATGGCCGAGCAGCTCAAGGCCGAGATTCGTACCCATACCCGTATCAGCGGCATCGACCCTGGTCACAAGCGCTTGTGGATCGGCGAGGAGGCGGTGCAATACCGCGACCTGGTGTTGGCCTTGGGTGCGCAGACGGTACAGGTGCCGATTGAGGGCGACGGCACCGAGCTGGTCTTTCCGATCAACGACTTGGAAGACTACGCGCGCTTTCGTGCCGCCGCCGCGGGCAAGCAGCGCGTGTTGCTGCTGGGTGCCGGGCTGATCGGCTGCGAGTTTGCCAACGATCTGACCCTCGGCGGCTACCAGTGCGACGTGGTGGCGCCCTGTGAGCAGGTGATGCCGACCTTGTTGCATCCTGCTGCCGCCAGTGCGGTGCAGGCTGGCCTGGAAGGGCTGGGCGTGCGCTTCCATCTGGGCCCGGTGCTGACCCGCCTGCAACGCACCGGCGGCGGACTCGAGGCTCACTTGTCCGACGGCAGCGTGATTGCCTGTGATCTGGTGGTCTCGGCCATCGGCCTGCGACCGCGTACAGACCTTACCGCCGCTGCCGGGCTGCAGGTGAACCGGGGGGTGGTGGTGGATCGCCAACTGCGGACCTCCCACGCGAACATCTTCGCCCTGGGCGATTGCGCCGAAGTGGATGGCATCAACCTGCTCTACGTCATGCCGCTGATGGCTTGCGCCCGCGCGCTGGCGCAGACGCTCGCCGGCAACCCCACGGGTGTGAACTATGGCCCGATGCCTGTCACGGTAAAGACGCCCGCGTGCCCGCTGGTTGTTTCGCCAGCACCGATGGGCCGAGAGGGAACCTGGCAGGTCGAAGGGCAGGGCAGCGACCTGAAAGTGCTGTGCTACAGCGCCGATGGCCAGTTGCTGGGCTATGCCCTCACGGGGTCGGCGGTGATGGAAAAGCTGGCGCTGAATCGGCAGCTTCCGCCTCTAATGGCCTGAATGCCGTTCGAACTGTCGTATTTGGCCTGTTCTTGGCGCGACAATGGCCGCTCAGACACTGGCGCGGCCACGGTGAGCGTGCCATTCTCACTTCCGTCTGCCGCAGATTAGAGCCTGCGGCGCCTTGGGCGCTGCTTTCGCAGGTAGCACGGCATAACAACAAAAATCCCGTCAAAGAGGCTTCACTATGCGTAAACCAGAACTCGCCGCCGTCATCGCCGAAAAGGCCGATCTGACCAAGGAAAAGGCCAATCAGGTGCTGAACGCGATTCTCGACAGCATCACTGGCGCGCTCGACAAGGATACCGTCACCCTGGTCGGTTTCGGCACCTTCGAGAAGCGTCACCGCGGCGCGCGCACCGGCAAGAACCCACAGACTGGTCAACCGGTGAAGATCAAGGCCAGCAACACTGTTGCCTTCAAACCTGGCAAGAACCTGCGTGACAGCGTCAACGTTCCCGCCAAGCCAGCCAAGAAAGGCAAGTGATCGATTCCTGACACTCGAGTGTCATCCGAACGGGCGCCCCAGGGCGCCCGTTGTGCTTTCTGGCATGCAGAAACAATGCGGCGAGCTGGCGTAAAAAGTTTAAGAAAGGGATAAACTGCGCGCTTCAGTCATATTTCAATCGAGGCGCGCTGATGAAGTTTCGCTTTCTTCTCTGGGCCATGGGGCTGCTGATGGCCAGGGCCAGCCGTAACAACCCGGCGTTCCAGCAGCAACTGCGCGACAAGGACCTGGTGTTCCAGATGCAGACCTTGGATGGCAAAGTGGCCCGGCATTTCACGGTGAGTGGTGAGCGCATCAGCAGCAAGGGTGGCCTGCACCCTCAACCGGCCTTTGCCATCGCCTTCAAGGATGCCGCGTTCGGCTTTGCCACCTTGCAGGCTGGCAACAAGCAGTTGGCGTTCATGCAGGGGATCCAGGACAAGAACATCCAGATCAAGGGCAACCCGGCATTGGTGATCTGGTTCCAGGGGCTGATGAAATACCTCAAGCCCCGCAAGAAAAAGGCCTGAATCCGCCTGTGTACGAGCGGGCAAACCCGCTCTTGCCAGTCAGTGTGGGGCCTGGAACTGCGAGGCCAGTTCGCGCAGCAGCGCTTCGGCTTCCAGCACCTTGCTCACTACGTCCTCCGCCTTGTCGCGGGTCAGCCCAAGGCGTTCGAGCAGCGCCTCCGGAATCTCTTCCTGCGGTCCTGAGCCAATGCCCCGCGAACGCAGCAGCGACGTGGCCAGGCACACGAGGTTCGGGTAGGCCGAATACTCGCCTTCATAGCTTGGGTCGTGCTGGAAGCGCAGCGCCGCGGACAGCTCATCCGGCATGTCCCACAGCTTCATCAGCCAGGCGCCGATCTGCTCGCGGCTGATGCCCAGCAGGTGCTGCTCGACATAGCTGTGGTACAGGTGCGGGTTGACCTCAAGATGACGACAGATCAACGAGAAATGCGGCGGGAACACGTGGGCCAGCAGCAGATAGCCGAAGTTGTGCAGCAGCCCCGCCAGGTAGGTTAGACCCGCTTCGGGGCGTTCGGCGCGCGGCATGGCGCGGGTCAGGCCTTCGATCACTGCGGCTGTGTAGATCGACTGCTGCCAGTAAGGCGTGGCCTGCTGCGGATGGTCTTTCGGCAGGCTCAGGGTCTTGCCCAGGGCCAGGCCCAGCGCAAGGTTGATCACCAGGTCGAAGCCCAGCACGCGAACGATGGCATCTTCCACCGAGCGGATCTTGCCGGGTGACGCGTAGTAGGGCGATGCGGCCCAGCTCACCACCTGTGCGGCCAGTGCCGGGTCGGTTTCGACCACGCCGGTGATGTCGTCGACGCTGGCGTTGGGGTCGACGCGCAGCTTGATGATCTTCTGCGCGGTGTCGGCCAGTGGCGGGATCTCGATGGTCTGCTCCAGGCGCTGCTGGATGCGTCGGGCAGTGAAAGCCTGGACCGCGTTGGAGATTTCCTTGGTGTCGTCGTGGGGGCGGTCGAGGTTGCGCTGGATGCTTTCGACTTCAAGGCCAAAGCTGCCTGCGCTGGCCTTGCTCAGCATGCGCTTGAAGTTGTCGCGGGCCACTTCCAATAGCAGCCCAGCCTCACCGGACTGGATCAACAGGCTATCGGCGTTGAGCAGCCGTTCGTCGTACAGGCACGGTGAGCTGGTCAGGGCCGGGATTGCCGGCAAGGCCTTGAGCTGGTGCTTGTCGAGCATCTTCTTCAATCGCTCCAGCGGCACGGCCTTGAGTTTGCGACCGGTCAGCTCTTCCAGGCGCTTCAGGTCCAGCAGATGGCTTTGTGGGAACAGCACCATGAGCGCGCCGACTTCATCGTCCAGCAGAACGGCCTGGACGCGCGATTTCGCGGGCAGCCGCGGGTGTTCGGACACCTCGCGATAGGCTACGCCGAGCTTTTCCAGCAGCAGTCGGATGACCGACGGAGCGTGCGGGGTTGCGGTGTCCAGGGCCACTTCAGTCATGGTCTGTTTCCAAAGGTGTCTTTTCAAACGCGAAGTATAACCATCCTGAGCCCCGAGCTGGGGCACGAATGGGACCGGTGTCACACTTGGCCGTATTGTTGGCCGTGACGCAGCCACCGATCCAGTAGCGGGCTGACATGATCGGGCCAGCGTGCCAGCAATGCCTGTGCGGCGTCGCGTACTGCGGGCAGCAGGTCGGCGTCACGCATCAGGTCGGCGACCTTGAATTGCAGCAGGCCGGTCTGTCGGGTGCCGAGCATTTCGCCGGGGCCGCGCAGCTCAAGATCCTTCTCGGCGATGACGAAGCCATCGTTGGTCTCGCGCATGATCCCTAAGCGTTCGCGGCCGATCTGTGACAGTGGCGGGTGATAGAGCAGCACGCAATGGCTGACGGCGCTACCCCGACCGACCCGGCCACGCAGCTGGTGAAGCTGGGCCAGGCCCAGGCGTTCAGGGTTTTCGATGATCATCAGGCTGGCGTTGGGCACGTCCACCCCCACCTCGATCACCGTGGTGGCCACCAGCAATTGCAGATGGCCGGCCTTGAATTCGGCCATCACCGCGGCTTTTTCCGCAGGCTTCATGCGCCCGTGGATCAGGCCCACACGCAGCTCGCCGAGCGCGCTGCCCAGCTCTTCGAAAGTACTTTCGGCGGCCTGGCAGGTCAGCTCTTCGGATTCCTCGATCAGGGTGCACACCCAGTATGCCTGGCGCCCTTCGGCGCAGGCAGCGCGGACCCGCTCTACCACCTCGAAGCGGCGACTGTCGGCCACCAGCACGGTATTGACTGGCGTTCGGCCGGGCGGCAGCTCATCAAGAATGGAGGTATCGAGGTCGGCGTAGGCGCTCATGGCGAGCGTACGCGGGATGGGGGTGGCGGTCATGATCAACTGGTGCGGACACAGCGTGCCGTTCACGCCCTTCTTGCGCAGAGCCAGCCGTTGCTGCACGCCGAAACGGTGCTGTTCGTCGATGATCGCCAGGGCCAGGTGGCGAAACTTCACTTCTTCCTGGAACAGCGCATGGGTGCCGACCACCATGGGGGCGCCGCCGGCGATTTGCTCCAGCGCACTGGCGCGAGCCTTGCCTTTGAGCTTGCCAGCCAGCCAGGCGACTTCTATCCCCAAGGGTTCGAGCCAGCGCTTGAAGGTGATGTAGTGCTGTTCGGCGAGGATCTCGGTGGGCGCCATCAGCGCGACCTGGTAACCGGCCTCCAGCGCCTGCAGCGCTGCCAGCGCAGCAACCACGGTCTTGCCGGCACCCACGTCACCTTGCACCAGGCGCATCATCGGCTCTGGCTGGCTGAGGTCATAGGCGATCTCGTTGCCTACCCGCTGCTGGGCACCGGTGGGAGTGAATCCGAGGTTGGCCAGGTACTGTCCGGGCAGGCGGCTGGCCTTGGGCAGCACCGGGGCTCGCAGGGCACGCAGGCTCTCACGCAGACGCTGCTGGGAGAGCTGGTGCGTGAGCAGTTCCTCGAATGCGAGGCGGTGCTGGGCCCAGTGCTGGCCTTCGGCAAGCTCGTCGAGGTCGGCGTCGGCGGGTGGGTTGTGCAGGTAGCGGATGGCGTCGTCCAGTGGCGCCAGGTGATAGTCGCGGGCCAGCTCATCCGGCAGCCAGTCGGGCAGGCTGCGCGGGCCGAGCTTGCTCAGGCTGAGCTGGCAGAGCAGGCGCAGACGCTGCTGGGTGAGGCCTTCGGTTGTCGGGTAGATCGGCGTCAGGGTCTGCTCGACCGGCGGTGGCGGTTCGTCGCCGTTGAGCGCGCGGTACTCCGGATGATAGATCTCAAGGCCAGAGGCACCGGGGCGTGCCTCACCGTAGCAGCGCAGGTGGGTGCCACGCTTGAGGCCTTCTTTCTGCGCATTGCTGAAGTGATAGAAGCGCAGGCTAAGCACGCCTGTGCCGTCGCCCAGGCGTACCACCAGGCTGCGGCGTTTGCCCATGGTCACGTCAGCCCCGCTGACCACGCCCTCGATCACGGCATCCTGACCGGGACGCAGGGCGCCGATCGGTACGACGCGGGTGCGGTCCTGGTAGCGCAGTGGCAGGTGGAACAGCAAGTCCTGCAGGCTTTCCAGGCCGACCTTGGCGAGTTTTTCCGCCATGGCCTCGCCGACGCCCTTGAGCTCGGTGACCGGGACCTTCGACAACTCCGTCATGGCATCAGGCCGGCTGTGGCGCAGGCGTCTTGGCGACCGAACAGAGGCGGATCGAATCGGCGAGGATCTCGATTGCCTTTGGCCGCGGGAAGCTGGCGCGCCAGGCGATGGCAACGGTTCGGAACGGTGCAGGCGCTGTCAGTGGACGCACTTCGATGACGCCAGGGGCGTAGTGATGACTGTGCACCGCCGACAACGGCAGGATCGAAACACCTAGGCCCGAGGCGACCATATGACGGATGGTCTCCAGCGAGCTGGATTCGACCGTGGTGTGCTTCGAGGCATCGTTACCCTTGTTCAGGGTCGGGCAGGCTTCGAGCACCTGGTCGCGGAAGCAGTGACCTTCGCCGAGCAGCAGCAGGCTCTTGTCGTTGAGCAGGGCGGTGTCGATGGTCTTCTTGGCGGTCCAGGGGTGATCGGCCGGCATCAGCGCGCAGAATGGCTCATCGTACAGCGGTAGCGTCAGCACGTCGGCCTCGTTGAACGGCAGCGCGATGATCACCGCGTCCAGTTCGCCGTTGCGCAGTTTCTCGCGCAGCACGTGGGTGAAGTTCTCTTCGATGTACAGCGGCATCTGCGGGGCAACCCGGTGCAACTGTGGAATCAGGTGCGGGAACAGGTAGGGGCCGACGGTATAGATGGCGCCGACTTTCAGTGGAGCAGTGAGCTGGTTCTTGCCGGCCTGGGCCAGTTCGCGGATGCCTTGGGCCTGCTCGAGCACCTTCTGCGCCTGGGCGACGATGCTTTCGCCAACCGGTGTCAGGCGTACGGCGCTCTTGCTGCGCTCGAAGATCAGCACGCCCAGCTCGTCCTCAAGCTTCTTCACCCCGACCGACAGGGTCGGCTGGCTGACGTGGCAACGCTCGGCGGCATGGCCGAAGTGCTGCTCCTGAGCGAGTGTGACGATGTAGCGGAGTTCAGTGAGGGTCATAACGTGCGTCCATGAAGTTGCGGCCCCAGCATAGCGGGTGCAATCGATAGACGCACGTTATCAGACTTGCGGTTTTGTGACAGATGCAATGTATCAGCGCTTGTCCAACGAGTAGACGAAGGGCGCCACTACCTCGATCGTGCCATTGTTCAACAACTCCGCAGGCGGCTTGGGTACCGTGCCGGCGCGGCGGATCATGTCCATCGTCGCGCGGTCCAGTGCAGCACTGCCTGAGCCTCCGGCCAGTGAATACGACAGCACCTTGCCCTCGGCATCGACCACGAAGCGCAGCCGGTTGATCCCTTGCAGGCCACGGCGACGCGCGTCTTCCGGGTACTTCTTGTACTTCGCCAGGTGACGCAGCAGGTCGCTTTGCCACGTCGGCAGGGCGTTGCTGTTGGAGGCGATACTCGGCTGCGGCGCTGCCGACTTCTGCGGCGGAGCGTTGCTTGGCGCGGTATCGGCCACTTGTTCCTTGGCCGGTGGTTCGTCCTTCGGCGGCTCAGGCTTTTTCTCGGGCTTGGGCGGCTGGGGCTTGGCCTTCGGCTTGGGCGGCTTAGGGATCGCGATCTTCGGTTTCGGAGCCTCCACCAGCTTGGGCAGCGGTGGCTCTTCGACCGGCGCAGGCGGCTGTGGAGCCGCTTTCGGTGGCGGCGGTGGCGCAGGCTCGGGGACCGGTGCCAGCTCGACCATCATCGCTGCCGGCGGCAGCTCGATGGCCTGGGGCACCGACCAGTTGAGCGTCAGCACTACGGCGATCACGTGCACACCGAGCACGGCTGCCAGGCTGGCACCGTAGCGCACCAGGTTGGAGCGCTTGTTCGTCATTTCTTGGCTGCCGTCTCGAGTCCGACCAGACCGACCTTGAGGTAGCCGGCCGCGCGCATGGTGTTCATCACTTCCATCAGGTCGCCGTAGTCAACACCCTTGTCGGCCTGGAAGAAGATGGTGGTTTCCTTGTCGCCCTTGGTCTTGGCGTCGAGCATCGCGCCAAGCTGTTCGGGCAGGGCCACCGCGTCATCGCCGACGTACAGCTTCTTGTCGGCCTTGACGCTGACAAACACCGGTTTCTCGGGCCTCGGTGCAGGTTTTGCGGTCGAGGCTGGCAGGTCGACCTTGATGTCGACCGTCGCCAGTGGTGCGGCAACCATGAAGATGATCAGCAGTACCAGCATCACGTCGATGAACGGCGTGACGTTGATTTCGTGGTTTTCGGCGAGGTCGTCGCCACCTTCGTTGAGATGCAGGCCCATGGCTTACCCCACTTTCACCATGTGCGGGGCGGCGCGCTCGCCAGCCTGATGGTCCAGGTCACGGCTGACCAGCAGCAGGACCTGCGCCGAGGCGTCGGAGACCTGCGCCTTGTAGCCGGCGATGGAACGGGCGAAGACGTTGTAGATGACCACGGCCGGAATCGCGGCGACCAGGCCCAGGGCGGTGGCCAGCAGGGCTTCGGCGATGCCTGGGGCAACGACGGCGAGGTTGGTGGTCTGGGTCTTGGCGATGCCGATGAAGCTGTTCATGATGCCCCACACGGTGCCGAACAGGCCGACGAATGGCGCGGTGGAGCCGATGGTGGCCAGCACGCCGGTGCCGCTGCTCATGTTGCGACCGCTGGCAGCGACCAGGCGCTCCAGGCGGAAGCTGACGCGTTCCTTGATGCCTTCCTTCTCGCGGGTGTTGGCCGACAGGCGCATTTCCTCGAGGGCGTCGTGGATCAGGGTATGAGCCAGGGTGCCCTCCTTGTCGGCGACGCTGCTGGCTTCTTTCAGGCTGGCAGATTTCTTCAGCAGGGCGATTTCACCGCGCAGGCGGCGCTTGGCGCCCATCAGCTCGAAGCCCTTGGCGATCCAGATGGTCCAGGTGATGATGGAGGCGATGGCCAGGCCGATCATTACCGCCTTCACGACGATATCGGCGTTCTTGTACATGCCCCATGGGGACAGGTCGTGGGCCATGCCCAGCGAGGTGTCTTCGACCAGTGCTTCGACGTTCTCGCCTGCTGGCGCCTGGGCCTCGGCGGGCTCAGCGGCGTTCGCGGATGCCTGGCCAGTGGCGGCCGGGTCAGCCGGAGCGACTGCAGCAGGAGGGGTGGCGCCGTTGGCGGCAGGCTCTTCAGCCATGGCGGCCGGGGCCAGCACCAGGCTGAACAGCAGCGCGGCGATGGCGCGCCAGGCGCGCGACGTGGTTGGCGAAGCGGAAGGTTGAGTACGAGTCATGCTGGCCGGACCTGATGAAGAAAAATAAGGTGGTGTTCTCCATGGCCTCGAGGCGGGCCGAGAACTGATCAGGGCGCCATTATTGCAAGTAATTCTTGTTAACAAAAGTAATAGAGTAACTTTTTTTACGCTTTGGATAGCCGCTGATCGTCTAATACGGCTAGCCTGGGCCTTTCGTTCTGGAGTGAAGTGATGTCGGATCTGTCCGCGATGATCGTAGGTTGTGGTGATGTAGGCAGCCGCCTGGCCCGGCAACTGCTCGCCTGCGGCTGGCAGGTACATGGGCTGCGTCGCACGGTGGCGCAGCTGCCCGCAGGCGTTCTGCCGGTGGCAGCCGATCTGTCCGACGCCAGCATTCCTGCAGGCTGGCCTGAGCGTTCGCCGGACTATCTTGTGTATTGCGTGGCTGCCAGCCAGCACGATGAAGCCGGTTATCGATCCGCCTATGTGGAGGGTTTGCGCCATGTGCTGAGCTGGTTGGCGGACAAGGGGCAGCACCCGCGCCGCTTGCTGTTCGTGTCCAGCAGCAGCGTCTATGCGCAGCAGGGCGGCGAGTGGGTCGAGGAAGGTGCGGCCACCGAGCCCGAGGGGTATTCGGGGCGGATCATGCTGGAGGCCGAGCGCTTGGCGCTCGAGAGCGGGATTCCCGCCAGCCTGGTGCGTCTGACGGGGATCTATGGCCCCGGCCGCGAGTGGCTGCTGAGCCAGGTGCGCCAGGGATATCGGGTGGCCGAGGAGCCGCCGCTGTACGGCAATCGCATTCATGCCGAGGACGCGGCCGGTTTGCTGGCGTTCCTGCTGCAGGCAGACGCGGACGGGGTGGCGCTGGAGGACTGCTACATCGGTGTCGACGACGATCCGGCCCCGCTGGCCGAGGTGGTGGCCTGGCTGCGCCAGTACATGGGCGTTACCGAGTGGTCGGACGAGCAGCGCGTGCGCCGCACCGGCAGCAAGCGCTGCAGCAACGCGCGGGCACGGGCGCTGGGCTGGGTGCCGCAGTATGCGAGCTACAAGGAAGGCTACGCGGCGATCCTGAAAGGCTGACCGGGTGCCCGTAGGAGCGGCGAACCGCCGCTCCCAAGGCTTGAGCGGGCTGTCAGATTCTGGACGAGACAATTGCTCCTGCGAGTAGTGGATCAGTCGCGCTCAAGCACCCACTGCCGCGCGCCAGCCGCGAGTTCTGGCATTTCGTCGGGCTGCGCACGGTTGACTGCACGGAAGATCTCCAGCTTGTCGTCATCACGCTTGAACAGCCAGGGGGCGCCGCGTTGGTCGCGCTCCAGCCAGAGGCTGTCGTTGTCGCCGCCCATGGTCGCGCAATCGCCGGCCAGGCAAAGGGCGTAACGGTCCAGATCGGGCAAGCCGGTCACGCCGCCGTCGTCGGCGAAGCGGACCTTGGCTCCCTGGCCTGGGCCTTCGACGATTTTCCATTCGCCACCCAGGTACGCCTTGTACAGCGCCTTCTCGAAGCTGCCACCCAGCGGTGCGTCGGCGGGTGTCGGGGGCTTGCTGCGCACGAAGGTCTGCTTGGCGCCGGAGGCGTCGGTTGTTTGCAATTCGTCGCCATCGAGGCTCAATTGCTCGCTCTGGCCGCCTTCGAAATTGGCTTGCCATTGCTTGTCCGCCGCGACGAGGCTGCCCTCAGCGGCTTCGAAACCATTGCTGTAGCGGGCTTGCTGGCTGACGACGTCAATCTTCCATTCGAATACCGGGCCATGGCTGGACAGCGCCTTGCGCAAGCTGTCGCCCTTGACGGCGGCGTCGATGGCATCCTGGTTGATCCAGGTACCGTTGAAATCTTCAGGTTTGTGGCTGGCGCAGCCGCCCAGAAGCAGGGCTGCCAGCGCGAGAGGCAGGGCATGACGCATGGTGGGAACCTTCAGGAAGGAAAGGCGGCAGGCCGGGCGCCCGCCGCCTGGGGCATCACTCGATGACGAGGATGGCGTCCATCTCGACTTGCGAGCCCTTTGGCAGGGCAGCCACGCCAATCGCGGCACGGGCTGGGTAGGGCTGCTCGAAGTAGCGACCCATGACCTCGTTGACCTTGGCGAAGTGGCTCAGGTCGGTGAGGAAGATGTTCAGCTTGACGATATCCTTGAACGAACCGCCAGCGGCCTCGGCAACAGCCTTGAGGTTTTCGAAGACCTGCACGGTCTGTGCCTCGAAGCCTTCAACCAGCTCCATGGTCTTGGGATCCAGAGGAATCTGGCCCGACATGTAGACGGTGTTGCCAGCCTTGATCGCCTGGGAGTAGGTGCCGATGGCGGCAGGGGCCTTGTCGCTGTTGATGACGGTCTTGGTCATGTTGACTCCTTGCGGTTGACGGACTACGCACGCGTTCGGGTGATGCGGACCACGCCGGTCAGGGTGCGCAGCTTCTTGATCACGCGAGCCAGGTGCACGCGGTCGCGCACGCTGACCACCAGTTGGACCACGCTGACGCGACCGTCGCGCTCATCCATGCTGATCTTCTCGATGTTGCCGTCGGCGGCGTTGACGCTGCTGGCCAGCAGGGCGATCAGGCCGCGCTGGTGTTCCAGTTCGACACGCAGTTCGACATTGAACTCGCCGGTGACGTCCTTGGCCCAGGAGAGCTGCAGGCACTTCTCCGGGTTGTGTCGGATTTCACTGATGTTGCGGCAGTCTTCCAGGTGCACGACCATGCCCTTGCCCGCCGACAGGTGGCCGACGATGGGGTCCCCCGGGATCGGCGTACAGCACTTGGCGTAGCTGAGCACCAGGCCTTCTGTGCCGCGGATCGCCAGCGGGCCCTCTGGCGATGGTAGTTGCTCGCCTTCGGCCGACAGCAAGCGGCGTGCGACCACGTAGGCCATGCGGTTGCCCAGGCCGATGTCTTCGAGCAGGTCTTCGACGAGCTCCAGGCGGTATTCGGTGAGGATGGCCTGGACGCGCTCGGCGGCG
The DNA here is from genome assembly GCF_052378495.1 of Pseudomonas sp. A014. Lineage (NCBI taxonomy): Bacteria > Pseudomonadati > Pseudomonadota > Gammaproteobacteria > Pseudomonadales > Pseudomonadaceae > Pseudomonas > Pseudomonas sp. A014. The sequence goes on along the minus strand of NZ_CP199001.1, from coordinate 5,908,109 downwards.
ATCTTGTCCAGGCTGCTGTCGAAGCCTGTCAGCACTTTGTTCAGCAGACGTTCGCCGAGGCTGATGGATTCGGAGCGGCGCTGCTGTTTGAGCGCATGGCGAATGTGCGTGCGTGCCTTGCCGGTAACCACGAAGTTGAGCCAGGCCGGGTTTGGGCGTGCGCCCGGTGCACTGACGATCTCGACCGTCGAGCCACTTTGCAACGGCTCGGAGAGCGGTGCCAGGCGACGGTTGATGCGGCAGGCGATGCAGCTGTTGCCGACGTCGGTGTGCACCGCGTAGGCGAAGTCGACGGCAGTGGAGCCTTTGGGCAGCTCCATGATCCGGCCTTTGGGCGTGAAGACATAGACCTCGTCCGGGAACAGGTCGATCTTCACACTCTCGATGAACTCCAGCGAGTTGCCGGCCCGCTGCTGCAGCTCGAGGATGCCCTTGACCCATTGACGGGCGCGGGCGTGGCTGCCCTTGGGCTGTTCTTCCTCGTTCGACTTGTACAGCCAGTGCGCGGCGATGCCGTTGTTGGCCATCTCTTCCATTTCGCGGGTGCGGATCTGGATTTCGATGGGCACACCGTGCATGCCGAACAGCGTGGTGTGCAGCGACTGGTAGCCGTTGGCCTTGGGAATCGCGATGTAGTCCTTGAAGCGCCCCGGCAGCGGCTTGTACAGGTTGTGCACGGCACCCAGCACGCGGTAGCAGGTGTCGACCTTGTCAACGATGATGCGGAAGGCGTACACGTCCATGATCTCGTTGAAGGCGCGGCGCTTGCCGCGCATCTTCTTGTAGATGCCATAGAGGTGTTTCTGCCGGCCGCTGACCTCGCCCTCGATGCCGTCCGCCGCCAGGCAGTTGGCCAGCGAGGTCTCGATCTTGGCGACGATTTCCTTGCGGTTGCCGCGCGCGCTCTTCACCGCCCGGTGAATGAGCGAGGAGCGCATGGGGTGCATGGCCTTGAAACCAAGATCCTCGAACTCCACGCGCACGGTGTGCATGCCCAGCCGATTGGCAATGGGGGCGTAGATCTCGAGGGTTTCCTTGGCGATGCGCCGGCGCTTTTCACCGGACAGCACTTCCAGGGTGCGCATGTTGTGCAGGCGATCGGCCAGCTTGACCAGGATCACGCGGATATCGCGGGCCATGGCCATGGCCATTTTCTGAAAGTTCTCGGCTTGCGCCTCGGCCTTGGTCTCGAAATTCATCTGGGTCAGCTTGCTGACCCCGTCGACCAGCTCGGCGACGGTTTCGCCGAACTGCTGGCTGAGAGCTTCCTTGGCGATGCCGGTATCTTCGATAACGTCGTGCAGCATGGCGGCCATCAGGCTCTGATGGTCCATGTGCATGTCGGCGAGAATGCTGGCGACTGCCAGCGGATGGGTCACGTAGGGCTCGCCACTGCGGCGGCGTTGCCCGTCGTGTGCCTGTTCGGCATAGAAATAGGCCCGGCGAACAAGATTGACCTGTTCGGGGCCCAGATAGGTCGACAGCCGCTCGGCGAGGGCTTCTATACCCGGCATGGTTTCACCTCTTGCAGAGGAAGAGGATCGTGTGCCGCGCGACGTCGACCGGGCATGAATCAGACGGCCTCGTTGTTCTCGTCCTCGAACGCAGCGAACACCGGATCCTCGGTGACGATCTCTTCGGCGGCGATGAATTCATTGGTCACGATGCCTTCGGCAATTTCGCGCAGGGCGACGACGGTTGGCTTGTCGTTTTCCCACGCCACGCGTGGCTCCTTGCCGCCGGTGGCCAGTTGGCGGGCGCGCTTGGTCGAGAGCATGACCAGCTCGAAGCGGTTATCCACGTGTTCCAGGCAGTCTTCAACAGTTACGCGGGCCATGGTCTTCCTCAGTAGCAGATGCGATTAGCGTGCAGCCCAGAATGGGCAGGCGGACTCGATAGTTTAAAAAATCACCAGCCAATAGGGAAGGGCTGTTTTGTCTGGTGATCCGTGTCACCTGCTCGTGGGGGCGGGCTTGCCCGCGAAAGGGCCGTAACAGACAGCCTCTCGCTTGAACCTGACGATAACGCTTCCCGTCCCGCGAACACAACAGCTTCAGCGCATCGCGTCGCGCAAGCGTGGGGTCAGTTCCTCGAACAAGGTCTGTACCGAACGCAGCGCTCGACAATCGGGGCGGGTCAGCAGCCACAGTTGGGTGTCACAGCCTGGCAGCGCGCCGCTCAAGGCCTCGACACCGGGCAAGGTGTCGACCATGTAGTCGGCGAGCGCCGCCACTCCCATGCCGGTGCTGACCAACTGAGCAATCGTCGACATGCCACTGCACTGGTAGCGTGGGATCAGGTCGGGGTGCTGCTGGTTGCGCCAGACTACCGTGGGGTGGTCCTGCATGGCGTCGTCAGGGGCGATCCACGGCACGCTGTTTGGCGACTCGGCCAGGCGCTCGCGAAACTCCGGGCGTCCGCAGATTACATAGGACGTCGAGCCCAGGCAGCGTCCGACCAGATGCTCCGGCGGTGTGTTGGTCAGGCGCAGGGCGATGTCGGCGTCGCGTCGGCTCAGGTTGGCGAAGGTGTTGGAGGTGCCCATTTCCAGCGACAGCGCGGGGTAGTTGGGCATGAATTCGGCCAGTGCGGGCAGCAACAGGCTGTGCAGCACGGCTTCGGTGCAGGTCAGGCGCACGGTACCGCTGACCACCTGCTCGCCGCTGGTCAGGGCGATGCGCGCGGCGTCCAGCGCCTGCTCGGCCCGTTCAGCCTGTTCGGCCAGGGCCTGTGCGGTGTCGGTTGGCAGGTAGCCCTTGCGGCTCTTGACGAACAGGGCGGTGCCCAGCGCCGACTCCAGTCGCCGGATCGAGCGAAACACCGTCGAAACATCGACCTTGAGCAGCTCGGCGGCCTTGGCCAGTGAGCGACCACGTTCCAGCGCCAGGACCAGGGCGAGGTCCGCGTGATTGATCTGATATTGCATTTGTGCACGCTCTGCTTGCCGATTTGCCAATGTCTGTTGCACTGGAGCCCACTTTATAGTGGAACGGCCCCCGGGAATCAATGCACCGGGCGAGCCACAGAATTTCCCCACGATGGGGCAGTGAAAAGAACAACAGCAGCAACCATCGTCGCCCTCGAGGCGCCAGCCATATCCCCACATCGCCGCTCCGAATCAAAGGATGTACAGCCATGACGTCGGTCTCCCCGTGCGCCCGTTCTTCCCGCGAGATGAATGAATTCCTGGAAGCCCACCCGGACACACAGTACGTCGACCTGTTGATTTCCGACATGAACGGCGTGGTGCGTGGCAAGCGCATCGAGCGGGCCAGCCTGCACAAGGTGTACGAGAAGGGCATCAACCTGCCGGCTTCGCTGTTCGCCCTGGATATCAACGGCTCGACCGTCGAAAGCACGGGTCTCGGCCTGGATATCGGCGATGCCGACCGCATCTGCTATCCGATCCCAGGCTCGCTCTCCAACGAACCCTGGCAGAAACGGCCGACGGCGCAGTTGCTGATGACCATGCACGAAATCGAAGGCGAGCCGTTCTTCGCCGACCCGCGTGAAGTGCTGCGCCAGGTGGTGAGCAAGTTCGATGCGCTTGGCCTGGATATTTGCGCAGCGTTCGAGCTGGAGTTCTACCTGATCGACCAGGACAATCTGAACGGTCGGCCGCAGCCGCCACGCTCGCCGATCTCGGGCAAGCGCCCGCAGTCCACCCAGGTCTACCTGATCGACGACCTGGACGAGTACGCCGACTGCCTGCAGGACATGCTCGAAGCCGCCAAGGAGCAGGGTCTGCCGGCGGATGCGATCGTCAAGGAAAGTGCCCCGGCGCAGTTCGAGGTCAACCTGCATCACGTCGCCGATCCGCTCAAGGCTTGCGACTACGCGATCCTGCTCAAGCGCCTGATCAAGAACATCGCCTACGACCACGAGATGGACTCGACCTTCATGGCCAAGCCCTACCCGGGCCAGGCGGGCAACGGCCTGCACGTGCACATCTCGCTGCTGGACAAGAAAACCGGCAAGAACATCTTCGCCAACGACGATGCGCTGCAGAGCGAAACCCTGCGTCACGCCATTGGCGGTGTGCTGGAAACCATGCCGGCGTCGATGGCCTTCCTGTGTCCGAACATCAACTCTTACCGTCGCTTTGGTGCTCAGTTCTATGTGCCGAACGCCCCGAGTTGGGGTCTGGACAACCGCACCGTCGCCCTGCGCGTGCCCACCGACAGCAGCGATAACTTGCGTATCGAGCACCGCGTCGCAGGTGCCGATGCCAATCCTTACCTGATGCTTGCCGCGATTCTCGCTGGTATCCACCACGGCCTGACCAACAAGGTCGAACCCGGCGCGCCGATCGAGGGCAATTCGTACGAGCAGCTTGAGCAGAGCCTGCCGAACAACCTGCGTGATGCCTTGCGAGCGCTGGATGACAGCGAGGTCCTCAACCAATACATCAGCCCGGAATACATCGACATCTTCGTGGCCTGCAAGGAAAGCGAGCTGGCGGAGTTCGAAGTGTCGATCTCCGACCTCGAATACAACTGGTACCTGCACACGGTGTAAGCCCATGAGCGCAATCGCGGTTCCCTTGATTGGTGTCACCGCCTGCCGCCAGCAGGTTGGGAAGAACTCGTCGCACACGGTGGGCGACAAGTATGTCGAGGCGGCAGGTTTTGCCGGGCTGCCTGTGATCCTGCCGGCGCGCGACACGGCCAGCGACCCGCAAGCGCTGCTGGCGCGTCTGAATGGCATTCTTTTTACCGGCTCGCCTTCAAATGTCGAGCCGCATCATTACAATGGCGCCCCCAGCGTGGACGGTACCCGGCACGACGTTGCGCGTGACCGCCTGACCCTGCCGTTGCTGCAGGCCGCCATAGCCGCCGGCGTGCCGGTGTTGTGCATCTGCCGTGGATTCCAGGAACTCAACGTGGCCTTGGGCGGCACTTTGCACCAGCGGGTGCATGAACTGCCCGGCTGCCTGGACCACCGCGAACCTGAGGACGCACCCCTGGAGGTGCAATACGGGCCTCGACACACGGTCGGCATTGCGCCGGGCGGGCTGTTCGAGCGCCTGGGCCTGGCGGAGCAGTTCGAGGTCAACTCGCTGCACAGCCAGGGCATCGACCGTCTGGCCCCGGGCCTGCGTGTCGAGGCACGGGCCCCGGATGGCCTGATTGAAGCGGTGTCGATGAGTGATGCGTCGGGCTTCGTGCTTGGCGTGCAATGGCACCCGGAGTGGCGTTTCGCCGAAAACCCGGTCTCCCTACGTCTGTTTCAGGCGTTTCGTGAGGCCTGCATTGCCCATGCTGCTCGGGAGGGCTCGCGCCAGAAGGCATTCTGACGTTACCCGAAGGTCTCGGATGACCCATCCCCTGCAGCAAGCTTTCAATGAGTGAAAGCGGGCCTTGTTCGCAAGGCCTGTGAAAACAATACCAATAGCAACGGCAAATAACTCATGAGCGAATACACAGAAGCCGGCCGCCCTCCCGATGTGGCGGCCGACGCGGGCAGCAACACCCAGCGCGCCAGCAAAGGCCTGGCCAAAGGTCGCCTGGGCCTGCTGGCCAGCGTGGTGCTGGGCATCTCCACCATTGCCCCGGTCTACACCCTGACCGGCGCCCTTGGCCCGACCGTGCGTGAGGTCGGCGCCCATCTTCCAGCGGTCTTCATCGTCGGCTTCCTGCCGATGTTGCTGGTTGCCCTCGGCTACCGTGAGCTGAACGCCGCGGAGCCCGACAGCGGCACCTCTTTCACCTGGTCGGCACGTGCCTTCGGCCCGATGATCGGCTGGATCGGTGGCTGGGGGCTGGTCGTCGCCACTACCATCGTGCTGTCGAACCTGGCCGGTGTGGCGGTCGATTTCTTCTACCTGTTCATCGGGCAGATCACCGGGCATCACGAGTATGCCGCGCTAGCGGACAACCTGTTGATCAACGTCACTACCTGTTGTGCGTTCATCGCCCTGGCGGTGTGGATCTGCTGCCGGGGCATGGGTACCACCATGACCGTGCAGTACGGCCTGGTTGCCCTGCAATTGCTGGTGTTGGTGGGCTTTGGTTTTGCTGCGTTCGGCGAGACCACCGCGCCACCGCAGCTGGAATTCGATTTCGCCTGGTTCAATCCCTTCGGGGTCGAATCGTTCTCGGCCTTCGCGGCCGGGCTGTCGCTGTCGATCTTCATCTTCTGGGGCTGGGACGTGTGCCTGACCGTCAGCGAAGAGTCCATCGGCAGCGACGAAGTGCCTGGCAAGGCTGCCACCTGGACGGTACTGCTGATCCTCGGCCTGTACCTGTTCACCGCCATTGCCACCCTTCAGTTCGCCGGCATCAGCGACACTGGCCTGGGCCTGGGCAATCCGCGTATCCAGGAGAACGTCTTCGCCCACCTGGCAGGTCCGGTGATGGGGCCGCTGGCGATCCTGATGTCGATTGCGGTGCTGGCCAGCACGGCGGCGTCGCTGCAGTCGACCTTCGTGTCGCCGGCGCGCACCCTGCTCGCCATGGGCTACTACGGTGCGGTGCCGCAGCGCTTCGCCAGTGTCTGCCCGCGCTCGCAGACGCCGCGTTACGCGACCATTTGTGCGGGCGTGGCTGCGGCCTTGTTCTACCTGACCATGCGTACCCTGAGCGAGAACGTGCTGGCAGACACCATCACCGCACTGGGGATGATGATCTGCTTCTACTATTCGCTGACCGCGTTCGCCTGTGTCTGGTACTTCCGCGACAGCCTGTTCGACAGCCTGCGCCACTTCTTCATGCGCGGCCTGTGCCCGCTGGTGGGTGGGGTGATCCTGTCGGTGATCTTCGTGCGTACCGCGATCGACAGCGCCTCGCCCGACTTTGGCAGCGGCTCGCATGTCGGTGGGCTGGGGCTGGTGTTCGTGATCGCGGCGATCATCTCGGTGCTGGGGATCGTGCTAATGATGCTGTCGCGACTGCGTGCGCCGGCGTACTTCCTCGGCGCGACCTTGCAGCAGCAGGCGAAGTTGCAGTTGCAGGAATAAGGCGCAAGGGGTGGCTGCTGCGCAGCCCAATCGCGGGGCAAGTCGTTGCGACTTGCCCCGCGCTGGTTTCAGCGCGTGGTTCAGCCGACCAACTGCTTCAATAGCTCACCATGGCGCTGCTGCTGCTTCTTGAGCAGCAACCGGTTCGAACGGAACACCGACTTCAGGTCTTCGAGGGCGTCTTCGAAGTCATCGTTGACGATGACGTAGTCGAATTCGTTGTAATGCACCATCTCGCTGACCGCTTCCTTCATGCGCCCGGCGATGATCTCTTCACTGTCCTGGCCGCGCCCGTCCAGACGCTGGCGCAGGGCTTCCTGGCTCGGTGGCAGGATGAAGATCGACTGGGCCTCGGGCATCAGCTTGCGCACTTGCTGCGCACCCTGCCAGTCGATTTCCAGGATCAGGTCGAAGCCTTGGTCGAGGGTTTCCTGCAGCGCGCTGCGGGAGGTGCCGTAGAAGTTGCCGAACACCTCGGCGTGCTCGAGGAAGTCGCCTTGGGCAATCAATGCCTTGAACTCCTCGTGAACCACGAAGTGATAGTTCACTCCGTGGATCTCGCCTGGGCGCATGGCACGGGTGGTGTGGGAGACAGAGACGCGGATCTGCTGGTCTTGCTGGGTCAGAGCAGTGACCAGGCTGGTCTTGCCAGCGCCGGAAGGCGCCGAAACGATGTAGAGGGTGCCGCTGCTGTGCTTCATGGTGGGGTGGCCTTACTCGATGTTCTGTACTTGTTCACGCATCTGTTCGATCAGCACCTTCAGGTTGACCGCTGCTTGGGTGCTGCGCGGGTCGAAGGCCTTTGAGCCGAGCGTGTTCGCCTCGCGATTGAGTTCCTGCATCAGAAAGTCCAGGCGTCGCCCGGCGGCGCCGCCCGACTTGAGCACGCGGCGCACCTCGGTGACATGGGTGCTGAGACGGTCGAGCTCTTCGGCGACGTCGCTCTTTTGTGCCAGCAGCACCATCTCCTGCTCCAGGCGCTGCGGGTCGAGCTCGGCCTGCAGGTCGTTGAAACGGTCGACGATGCGCTGGCGCTGGGCGGCCAGCATTTGTGGCACCAAGGCGCGCAGGGTGGCGACTTCGGTGGTCATGGCGTCCAGGCGCTCGTTGATCAGTCGGGCCAGCTCCTGGCCCTCGCGCAGGCGGCCGGCCTTGAGCTCGGCGAGCGCCTCGTCGAACAGTGCCATCGCCTCGGTGTTCAGCGCCTGTGGGTCGGCGGCATCGGCTACCAGCACGCCGGGCCAGGCCAACACTTCGAGGGGATTGAGCGGGGCTGGCTGATTGATCAGCCCGGCCACGGTCTCGGCGGCAGCGACCAGTTGCGCGGCGCGCTCGCGATCGACCTGCAACGGCTTGCCGGTGCTGTCTTCGGACAGGCGCAAGGTGCATTCGACCTTGCCGCGCGACAGCCCCTGGCGCAGGCCTTCGCGTACCGCGCCCTCAAGATCGCGCAGGGCTTCGGGCAGGCGCAGGTGCGGTTCGAGATAGCGGTGGTTGACCGAGCGCAGCTCCCAGGCCAGGGTGCCCTGGCTGCCGGCGCGCTCGACGCGGGCAAAGGCGGTCATGCTGTGCACCATGGGGAGTACCTCGCGAATTCGGTTTGTACGGGGAAGCCTTTCGGCTGCAAGGCGCAGGATTGTAGCGCAGTGCGGCGATGGCGCCCAATCGGACCATGCTACAGGGCGTCGCAGGCATAGGTGGAAAAAGTCGACGGGTTGCGAGGCCGCGACAATAGGCATGTCCTCGCAGGACGCACGGCTCTATAATGGCCACCTGATTCGAATTCCAGTACAGGTATCCCAGATGAAACGTCCAAGTGGTCGCGCTGCCGATCAGCTTCGCTCGATCCGCATCACCCGCAACTACACCAAGCACGCCGAGGGGTCGGTACTGGTCGAGTTCGGTGACACCAAGGTCATCTGCACGGTCAGCGTCGAGAACGGTGTACCACGCTTCCTCAAAGGCCAGGGGCAGGGCTGGTTGACGGCCGAGTACGGCATGCTGCCGCGCTCCACTGGCGAGCGTAACCAGCGTGAGGCCAGTCGTGGCAAGCAGGGCGGCCGCACCCTCGAGATCCAGCGCCTGATCGGCCGTTCGTTGCGCGCAGCCCTGGACATGAGCAAGCTGGGCGACATCACGCTGTACGTCGACTGCGATGTGATCCAGGCCGACGGCGGCACCCGCACCGCTTCGATCACCGGCGCAATGGTGGCCCTGTGCGACGCCCTGGCGGTGATCAAGAAGCGTGGCGGTCTCAAGGGCGGCAACCCGCTCAAGCACATGATCGCCGCGGTGTCGGTGGGCATGTACCAGGGCGAGGCAGTGCTGGACCTCGACTACCTCGAAGACTCGGCTGCCGAAACCGACCTCAACGTGGTCATGACCAGCGCCGGTGGCTTCATCGAAGTGCAGGGCACTGCTGAAGGCGCGCCGTTCCAGCCTGAAGACTTCAACGCCATGCTGGCGCTGGCGCAGAAGGGCATGACCGAGATCTTCGACCTGCAGAAGGCTGCATTGGCCGACTGAAGCTGCGCCAAGGAGGCGATGGACCCATGAGTGAGACGAATCTGCCGATCGAAACGCCGAGCGCCGAAGTTCGGCAATGGGCGATGTTCTGCCACTTCAGCGCCTTGCTCGGGCTGGTGATGCCGCTCGGGCATCTGCTCGGGCCACTGGTGATGTGGATCTGGAAGCGTGAGGTCGATCCGTTCGTCGATGCCCAGGGCAAGGAAGCGCTGAACTTCCAGATCAGCGTCACCATTGCCGGATTCATCTGCTTCCTGCTGATGTTCGTGGTGATCGGCATCGTGCTGTTCGCCATCCTGGCGGTGGCAGTGCTGATCCTGATCATCCTGGCAGGGGTTCGGGCCAATGAAGGCAAGCCGTACCGCTACCCGCTGATCTGGCGGCCGATCAAGTAGCCCTATGCGCTCAAGGCAGCTGCAAACCGCCCGCTGCCTTGTGCAGGGTGCGCAGGTGTTCTCCTATCTGCTTCACGTTGGCCTCGATGGCCGCAATTTCCTTCGCGCGGGCTGGCTCCAGCAGCGCTCTGACTTCCTTGTCCAAATCGGTACTCAGGCGTAGCAACTGCGCCTGCCGTTCACTGCTGACCTTTTCCAGGTGCACCCGCTCCTGGGGTTGCGGCAAGCCGTAGCCATCCGCTTCGAGCAGCTCGGCCGGTCGGCTGAGGAAGCCACTGTTGGCAAGCATCTGCTGCAGCGTGGCATTGGCCTTGTCGATGCTGCCGTCCTTGAGTGCGGTGGCATTGAGGTAGCGTTGCTTGACTTCGTCCTGGGCCAGCAGCAACTGGCGGCGCAGGCTGGCCTGCTCAAGCAGCAGCAAGGCCGCACTGGTGCGCAAGTCGGCCTGGGCGAACCAGGGGCGGCGTTGCTCGGCATCCTGGGCCAACCAGTCTTCCACGGCGCTCTGTTTGATCGGCAACTGCTTCTTCAGCACTTCGAACATGGCCTGGTAGCGGTCGCGATAAGAGTCGAAGCGATAGCCCAGGCGCAGCGCTTCGCGCGGATCGTCGAGTACGCTGGTGTCGGCCAGACCCCTTCCCTTGAGGACTTCGAGCAAGCCGTTGGGCATGATCGCGTCGAGATCGCTGAAGCGCTGGTCGGCGGTGCCGCTGCGCATCAGCTTGAGGGTTTCCACCGCGCAATTGTTGGACAGGAAATAGTAATTGCCGTCGTAGCTCCAGTGCATTTCGGCAGCCTGGCGCACCAGGTCCTCGATCTGCTGGCGATCGAGCTTGAGCGGCACGGAGGCCAGGCTGCGCAGTTCGGTCTTGGTGTACTCGTCGATCACCTGGCCCAACGGCAGGACGAACAGGCGCGACGGATAGGCGCCAGTCAGGCCGTCCCAGCTGGACAACTGCACATCATTGACGAACGCGCGGTACGACAACACTAGATGACGGTCCAGGTCCAGGCGGCAGTCCGGCCCGCGTGGGCGGCCCGGTGCACAGATCACCAGGCGCAGCATGCTGTGTCCCCAGCGGCTGACCCAGTTCTGATTGGCCTCGGCAAGCAGGTAGTCGACTTCGTAGACGCGCTCGGGGTCGATTTCGCCCAGCGGCTCGCGAGCGAAGTCACTGCCGGCGTTAAGGAACGGCAGGCCCTTGGCGCAGGTATCTTGCTGAGGTGCCCAGCCGAAATGATCGTGCAGGTACTGGTTCAGGGCCGGGCGCCGGCAGCCATAGCTCGGGTCGAGGAGGAAGTACTCCATGTTGACCGCGACAAACTCCTTGGGGCTGCTCAGCTCATAGCTGTCCGGGGTGCGTACCAGTTGACCGTTGTGCTGTTCACGCTCGCCACGGCGGCCGACGTACTGCGGCCAGCCGGCAAGGTCGAGCAGGCGCGGATCGTCACTCAGGGTGAAGCGGCGAGCAGTCTGACCACGGCATTGCTGGGGCAGGCCGATCTGGCCGAGGGTGCCCTGCTGGCGGTTGCAGCGGGCGATCAGCGAGCGCTCGGCACTGGGCCACAGGCGCGCGCGATCATAGATGTGGGTGAGCTCGTGCAGCACGGTGGCCAGCAGTTCTTCCCGCACCGTGCCGTGGGGGCGATGGGTTTTTTCCGTGGCGGCACTGCCATCGGCTAGCCCTGGTAGCAGGCGGCTATTGAGATCTAGCGTCGAGACTGGCGAGGCCTGGCCGTAGGCATCGGCGGGCATCTTGTCGGTCCAGCCGACCTGGATACGGCGATCCAGGCGCTGTTTGAAGGAGGGGGGCAGCTTCGAAAGCGCCTCATCCAACAGCTGCTGGGAGGCCTGCTGCTGTCGAGCGTCCAGGCCGACAGTCTGCAGCTCGAGCTGCAGGTCGGCCAGGGCGGGCGTGCCGAGCAGCGTCAGGGCGCAGCCGAGCAGCCAGGCACGCACGCGCTTCACAGTGACAGGATGGCTTCGGCCAGTACCTGGTCGCTGGCGTCGCGCGCTTCAGGCACACGCTCGCGCAGGGTGTCGAATGCAGCTTCGAGCTGGGCGCCACGGATATCGCCATTGCTGGCGACGAAGCTGGCGGCGTCGTCGCGGGCCTCGCGCACGACCTTGGAGTCGCGGATCGAGGTGGTGGTGTCGGATGTGAAATCGATCGAGCGGCCAAAGGCGCGAACGATGATATTGCTGGTGGCCACCAGGGTTTGCGCCTGGGCCAGGTCGGCCAGCAGCAACATGCCGAGGGTAGCGGCGATCAGCGGTTTACGCATGGAGCATCTCCGAAAAATACAGGGAGTCAGGTGTGATCATTGGACGAGAATTGCTTCTGCCAGTTCAAGGTCACCGACGGACTGACGCGAATAGATATGGCGCAGTTCCGTCAGTGCGGCTTGCAACCGCGCGCCACGAATCCGGCCGTCACTGGCGACGAATGCGGCCGCATCATCATGGGCCATGCCGACGATCTTGCGGTCGAACGGCGCAGTGGTCACCTGGCTGGTGACATAGCCGGTCATGACCGGAAACTGGGTCGTGACATCCATGGCATGGGCGCTTCCCATACTGGCAATGGCGAGCAGCAAGGGCACAAGGTAACGCATGGGCTTGGACAACGCTCTGTCGGCAGGGTGAATGCTGTTCCCGCAGGCGACGGGGGCGCCGTGGCCTGCGGGTACGATGGTTGGCGTCAGAGGGCCAGGATGGCCTGCGCCAGTTGCGTGTCGCTGGCTTGCAGTGCAGGCATCTGCTGGCGGATATGGATGAAGGCACTTTCCAGCTTCGCGCCGCGGATATCCCCTTGGCTGCCAACGAAGCTGGCAGCGTCGTCACGGGCGGCCTGGACGATCTTGTCGTCACGGAACGAAGAGGAGACGTCGGAAGTGGCGTCGGTGGACGCGGCCACTGCGCCAACCACGGCATCGGTGGTGACGACGAAGCTGGTGGCGTGGGCGGTGCCCGCCAAGCTCAGCAGCATGGCAGCGCCAAACAGGTGTTTACGGGACATGGTAGGGGCTCCTGCGGGGGGGTAGTTCTGGTTATTCGGACGCTCGCACTGCTCGTCACGGTACTTTAGATAATAGGCAGCGCGTTTGACCAAGCTAACAGGCCGTTGTCGCAAGCGTATCACGTGGCTCTGTTTCCAGATGTGAAGGACGAGACCAGACGGAACTGTTACGGTCCTTTTTTAATTATTGGAAATTGTACTGCTTCTGTGTCGAGCTGCTCAACTGCGGGGGTTTGAAACAAAAAACCCGTCGCAGTTCCCTGCGACGGGTTTTGAGAATTCGCGGTGCCGGCGTGGTGCCGGCAAGCCGGAGCTTAGCGCCAGAAAGGCTTGCTCAGCTCTTGGTAGCGCTGGGACTCGCTGATACCGGCGTCGGCCAGCAGGCGGGCATCCAGACGAGCCAGTTGACGGCGGCTGGCGATGCGACGCTGCCACAGCAGCAGGGTCGACAGGGCGCGCAGAGGAGCCGAGGCTTTGGATTCAACGTTGTTTTCGAAAACCAGACCGGAACTGAGGGTACGTTCCATGATGTGTCATCCTTCCGCTTGTGGCGGGATTAGGTAGTGATTTAACTGATGCCAATGATCCTCCTCTGTCGTCCATAACAGTAGATACAGTTCACCAGTATTGCGATGGGCCAGTTAACTGTTAAACGCTACTGTTGCACTCCGAATTGGCATAACTGTACTGGTCTGCACTGTTTTCGTGCATTTTCGCTGCGTTTTAAAATATCGGCGGGATTGATGCGGGGATTTTAGCGGTACAGTAGTACAGTTTTATAGATTTAACCGTTTAACTGTTTTTTCACGGCAGACATGATCGCGGGACGAGCCCGCTCCTACAGCTGAAGTGTAGGAGCGGGCTTGTCCCGCGATGGGCTCAGAAGACCGATACAGCTGGCCGATCAGCCAGCCAGCATCCGCCCGCTTTCTTCCAGGTTTTCGTGCCAGCTCAGTGCTTCGCGCAGGATATGCGGGGTGTGCCCGCCTCGCTGGCAGGCGCGGTCGAAGTAGTCGTTCAGTGCGGCGCGGTAGTCCGGATGCACGCAGTTGTCGATGATCGCCCGGGCACGTTCGCGCGGTGCAAGGCCGCGCAGGTCGGCCAGGCCCTGTTCGGTAACCAGGATGTCCACATCATGCTCGGTGTGATCGACATGGCTGACCATCGGCACCACGCTGGAAATTGCACCACCCTTGGCAATCGACTTGGTCACGAACACCGCGAGGTGGGCGTTGCGGGCGAAGTCGCCAGAACCACCGATACCGTTCATCATCCGGGTGCCGCACACGTGGGTGGAGTTGACGTTGCCGTAGATGTCGAACTCCAGCGCGGTGTTGATCCCGATGATGCCCAGGCGACGCACCACTTCAGGGTGATTGGAAATCTCCTGCGGGCGCAGCACCAGTTTGTCCTTGTAACGCTCGAGGTTGCCGAATACGTCGGCATTGCGGCGGGTCGACAGAGTGATCGAGCTGCCCGAGGCGAAGCGCAGCTTGCCTGCATCGATCAGGTCGAACGTCGAGTCCTGCAGCACTTCGGAGTACATGGTCAGGTCTTCGAACGGCGATTCGATCAGCCCGCACATCACGGCATTGGCGATGCTGCCGATGCCGGCCTGCAGCGGGCCAAGGCTGTTGCTCATGCGTCCGGCATCAACTTCCTGCTTGAGGAAGCCGATCAGGTGGTTGGCGATGGCCTGGGTCTCGTCATCCGGTGGCAGGACGGTGGATGGCGAGTCTGGTTGGTCGCTGATGACGATGCCGACGATCTTCGCTGGATCGATCGGGATCGCGGTGCTGCCGATGCGGTCATCGACCTTCACCAGCGGGATCGGCGTGCGGGTCGGACGGTAGGTCGGGATATAGATGTCGTGCAGCCCTTCGAGGTTGGGGTTGTGCGACAGGTTGATCTCGACGATGACCTGCTTGGCGAAGATCGCGAAGCTGGCCGAGTTGCCCACCGAGGTGGTCGGCACGATGTGGCCCTGTTCCGTGATCGCCACCGCTTCGATGACTGCGATGTCCGGCAAGGTCAGCTGCTTGTTGCGCAACTGCTCGACGGTTTCCGACAGGTGCTGGTCGATGAACATCACCTGCCCGTCATTGATGGCCTTGCGCAGGGTGCTGTCCACCTGGAAGGGCATGCGCCGGGCAAGTACACCGGCCTCGGTCAGTTGCTTGTCCAGGTCGTTGCCCAGGCTGGCGCCAGTCATCAGGCTGATCTTCAGTGGCGACTGCTTGGCACGTTCGGCCAGGGCGTGTGGCACTGCCTTGGCTTCACCGGCGCGGGTGAAGCCGCTCATGCCGACGGTCATGCCGTCCTCGATCAGGCCAGCGGCATCGGCCGCACTCATTACCTTGCTGTGCAGGGAGGACAAGCGGATACGATCACGGTACATGGATTGTTATCTCGGGCTACTTGGGCTACTGCAGCGCAGTCTAGAGATTTAGCCCGATGCCGTCCCGCGACCATGGTCGTATGAGAAGCCCGGAAATAGAGCCGTTGATCTGGATCAGCAAAACGACAAGGCCCCAGGAAGAATCTTCCCGGGGCCTTCTAAAACGGTGTCGTCCAGCTCGGAAAAGGACTACTCCACTGCCTTGACCATGTCCTCGATGACTTTCTTGGCGTCACCGAACACCATCATGGTCTTGTCCAGATAGAACAGTTCATTGTCCAGGCCCGCATAACCGCTGGCCATGGAGCGCTTGTTGACGATGATGGTCTTGGCCTTGAAGGCTTCGAGGATCGGCATGCCGGCAATCGGCGACTTGGGATCGTTCTTCGCTGCGGGGTTGACCACATCGTTGGCGCCCAGCACCAGCACAACGTCGGCCTGACCGAACTCGGCGTTGATGTCCTCCATTTCGAACACCTGGTCGTACGGCACCTCGGCTTCGGCCAGCAGCACGTTCATGTGCCCGGGCATGCGCCCCGCCACCGGGTGAATCGCATACTTCACGGTTACACCGTTGTGGGTCAGCTTCTCGGTCAGCTCTTTCAGGGCGTGCTGGGCGCGGGCCACCGCGAGGCCGTAGCCGGGAACGATGATCACGCTGTCGGCGTTGCTCAGCAGGAAGGTTGCATCGTCGGCCGAACCGGATTTCACCGGGCGTTGTTCTTTCGTGCCGGCCGCCGCGCCGCTATCGGTGTCGCCACCGAAGCCGCCGAGGATGACATTGAAGAACGAGCGGTTCATCGCCTTGCACATGATGTACGAGAGGATTGCACCGCTGGAGCCGACCAGGGAGCCTGCGATGATCAGCATCGAGTTGTTCAGCGAGAAGCCAATGCCTGCCGCGGCCCAGCCCGAGTAGCTGTTGAGCATCGACACCACCACCGGCATGTCGGCACCGCCGATCGGGATGATGATCAGCACACCCATGACGAAGGCGAGGACCAGCATCAGGGTGAAGGCGCTGTAGTGTCCGGTGAAGGTGAACAGCAAGCCCAGGGCGAGGGTGGTGATGCCAAGGATCAGGTTCAGCTTGTGCTGGCCGGCGAACTGTACGGGTGCGCCCTGGAACAGGCGAAACTTGTACTTGCCCGACAGCTTGCCGAAGGCGATCACGGAGCCGGAGAAGGTGATCGCGCCAATGGCTGCGCCGAGGAACAGCTCCAGGCGATTGCCGGTGGGGATCGGGTCGCTGATGCTGGCAACGATGCCCAGCGATTGCGGCTCGAGCACCGCGGCGATGGCGATGAATACCGCGGCCAGGCCGATCATGCTGTGCATGAAAGCGACCAGCTCTGGCATCTTGGTCATCTCGACGCGCTTGGCCATGATCGACCCGGCGCTGCCGCCGATCAGCAGGCCGACGAGGACATAGCCGATACCCGCGGTGGCGCCGCCGCTACCGACCGAGAGTGCAGCAAGCTTATAAATGAGGCCGATGGTGGTGAGCATGGCGATGCCCATGCCGATCATGCCGAACAGGTTGCCGCGCCGGGAGGTGGTCGGGTGCGACAGGCCTTTGAGAGCCTGGATGAAGCAGACCGAGGCGACCAGGTAGAGAAGGGTGACCAGATTCATGCTCATGCTTACTTCTGCCCCTCGTTCTTGGTTTTCTTCTTGAACATTTCCAGCATGCGGCGGGTGACCAGGAAGCCCCCGAACACATTGACCGCGGCCAGGGCCACGGCAAGGGTGCCCATCAGCTTGCCGGCCGGGGTGACGGTCAGCGCTGCGGCGAGCATCGCGCCGACGATGACGATCGCGGAAATCGCGTTGGTCACCGCCATCAGCGGGGTGTGCAGCGCCGGGGTGACGTTCCAGACCACGTGGTAGCCAACGTAGATGGCCAGCACGAAGATGATCAGGTTGTAGATTCCGTGGGAAATCAGCATGTCTTCCATTGTCGTGCTCCTCAGCCGTTCTTGCGCACGACCTGGCCGTCGCGGCACATCAGGCACGCGGCGACGATGTCGTCTTCCAGGTTGATCACCAGCGTGCCGTCGTTGTCGAACAGCAGCTTCATGAAGTCCAGCAGGTTGCGTGCGTACAGCGCAGAGGCGTCGGCAGCCAGCTGGGCGGGCAGGTTGGTCGGGCCGACGATGGTGACGCCGTGTGCCATCACTACCTGATCGGCCACCGTGAGCGGGCAGTTGCCGCCTTGGGCCGCCGCGAGGTCGATGACTACCGAGCCGGGTTTCATCTGCGCCACGGTCTCGGCGCTGAGCAGCGTCGGTGCCTTGCGGCCGGGGATCAGTGCGGTGGTGATGACGATGTCGGCCTGCTTCGCGCGTTCGTGCACCGCCTGGGCCTGGCGTTGCATCCAGCTGGCCGGCATCGGGCGGGCGTAACCGCCTACGCCTTCGGCGCACTCGCGTTCTTCGTCGGTCTCATAGGGGACGTCGATGAACTTGGCGCCAAGGGATTCGATCTGTTCTTTCACTGCGGGCCGTACGTCCGACGCCTCGATCACTGCCCCGAGGCGCTTGGCCGTGGCGATGGCCTGCAGGCCGGCGACACCGGCACCGAGAATCAGCACGCGCGCGGCTTTCACGGTGCCCGCAGCGGTCATCAGCATGGGCATGAAGCGTGGATAGTGGTGCGCCGCAAGCAGCACGGCCTTGTAGCCGGCGATGTTGGCCTGCGATGACAACACGTCCAGGCTTTGCGCGCGCGAGGTGCGCGGAGCGGCTTCAAGGGCGAAGGCGGTGATGCCGTGTTCGGCCATCCTTGCGATGAGCTCGCTGTTGAAGGGGTTGAGCATGCCCACCAGGATACTGCCGGGATTGATCCGGGCCAGTTCCTGGTCGCTGGGCGCCACTACCTTGAGCACCAACTGCGCGCCCAAGGCATCGCCAGCGTCACCCAAGGAAGCACCTGCGGCCTCATAGGCGCTGTCCGGGATGCTGGCTTTGAGTCCGGCGCCCCGTTCGACAGTGACCTGATGGCCCTGGCCGACCAGTTTCTTGATGGTTTCCGGGGTCGCGGCGACCCTCGCCTCACCCGTCTGCGTCTCTAGAGGAACACCAATGTGCACGACTTTGTCTCCTGCGGTGACCTTGTCATTGTTGATTCCAGCGCACTTCGGGTGGTGCTGCTGGAGCGGTCGTTGAGCAATGCATACCGCCGGTTCCGGGGCGGGCGAGGCATTTTGCAGACGAACCGCAGGTGCATCAACCGGTTCTGGAGCGAAACGAAGTTAAAACTACAAGTCACCCTGTGACCACTTGTCGCAACCATCCGCATCCAGGCCGTCAAGAACGCGCTATTGGGAGCTTAGGAGAAAAAATCGAAAATTTTTGGCGGTTTTCGTCCGTAGCTTGCTGGATGTCGTAAAAACAGCGGCAAACCCTCGCGGTTACTAGGGTTGATACGGTTTTTTTCGCTAATGGAACAGTTTATGGATTTGCGACAAATCCATATATCTGTAGGTGTTTAAAATAATTGACTACGAGGTCAGCTTTTGGGTTTCATGCGCCTGCGGCGTAGTCGCGCGCCTGAATCACCAGCCAGTCGCGGAAGGCGCGCAGCGAAGCTGACTCCACCTTGCGCTCGGGAATCATCAGATAGTAGGCCTTGTCGCTCGACAGGGCATGCTTGTTTGCGACCACCAGTCGGCCCTCCGCCAGCTCGCGCTGGATGAGGAACGGCGGGATCAAGGCTATGCCCATTTCGTGCATTGCCGCCTGGCCCAGCATGGAAAACAGCTCGTAGCGCGGGCCGTTCATGTCGCGTTCCACGCTCATGCCCAAGCTGTCGAACCACTGCCGCCAGGCGTAGGGGCGGGTGGTCTGCTGCAGCAATGGCAGCTCGGCGATGTATCTGGCGTCTAGTGCGTCTCGTCCGTCGAGCCATTGCGGGCTGCACACCGGCACCGGATTTTCACCCATCAGGCGATGTGACTGGGTGCCAGACCAGTCGGCGTCGCCGAAGTAGATGGCGGCATCGAAGGTGGTGTCGGCGAACAGGAAAGGCCGCGTGCGGTTGGTGAGGTTGACCGTTACCTCTGGGTGGCGTTGCTGGAAGTCCTTCAGACGAGGGAGCAGCCACTGGGTGCCGAAGGTCGGCACTACGGCCAGTTCGAGGACGTTGGCGCCCTGCTGGCGCATCACTGACAGGGTATCCCGTTCCACCGCGTCCAATTGCGCCGAGACCTGGCGGCTGTACGACAGACCAGCCTCGGTCAACTTCACACCCCGGCGCGAGCGTCGGAAAAGCTCCACATTGAGAAAGCCCTCCAGGCCACCGATTTGCCGACAGACGGCACCTTGGGTCAGCGCCAGTTCCTGGGCGGCCTTGGTAAAGCTCTCGTGGCGGGCGGCCGCCTCGAAGCAGACCAGGGCGGTGGTGCTGGGTATCTTGCGCCGCATGTACGTCATTCTCACTTATAAGAAGCGTTAGATAGGGATTTCGCTTATTACGGAGTGAGAAAATAGCACTAATAGGTGCGCAATCCTCGTTTGTCCGCCGACAGGTTCCGGCCTAGGATCAAGGCAACAAGAAATTTCGTCACATACCTTTCGAGGACTCTGCCCATGGCCGGTAAAGCAAGCTTCAACTGGATCGATCCGCTGCTGCTGGATCAGCAGCTCACTGAAGAAGAGCGCATGGTGCGTGACAGCGCTTATCAGTTCGCCCAGGACAAGCTTGCTCCGCGGGTGATCGAGGCGTTCCGTCACGAACAGACCGATCCGGCAATCTTCCGTGAGATGGGCGAGGTCGGACTGCTGGGGGCGACCATTCCGGCGGAGTATGGCGGTAGTGGTCTCAACTATGTGTGCTATGGGTTGATCGCCCGTGAAGTGGAGCGCATCGACTCGGGCTACCGCTCGATGATGAGTGTGCAGTCTTCGCTGGTCATGGTGCCGATCAATGAGTTCGGCAGTGAAGCGCAAAAGCAGAAGTACCTGCCCAAGCTGGCCAGTGGGGAATGGATCGGTTGCTTCGGTTTGACCGAACCCAACCACGGCTCCGACCCTGGCGCGATGATCACCCGTGCTCGCAAGGTCGAGGGTGGCTACAGCCTGACGGGCAGCAAAATGTGGATCACCAACAGTCCGATCGCCGATGTGTTCGTGGTCTGGGCGAAGGACGATGCCGGCGATATTCGTGGCTTCATTCTGGAAAAGGGATGGAAGGGTCTGAGCGCTCCAGCCATTCATGGCAAGGTTGGCCTGCGTGCGTCGATCACCGGTGAGATCGTCATGGACGGCGTGTTCGTGCCGGAAGAGAACATCTTCCCCGAGGTCCGTGGTCTGAAAGGCCCGTTCACCTGTTTGAACTCGGCGCGCTATGGCATTTCCTGGGGCGCGCTGGGTGCGGCGGAGGCTTGCTGGCACACTGCACGCCAGTACACCCTGGACCGCAAGCAGTTCGGTCGCCCTCTGGCCGCCAACCAACTGATCCAGAAGAAGCTCGCCGACATGCAGACCGAGATCACCTTGGGGCTGCAAGGCTGCCTGCGGCTGGGGCGGATGAAGGACGAGGGCACTGCGGCGGTGGAGATCACCTCGATCATGAAGCGCAACTCCTGCGGCAAGGCGCTGGATATCGCCCGTCTGGCGCGCGACATGCTCGGCGGTAACGGGATCTCCGACGAGTTCGGGGTGGCGCGTCACCTGGTCAACCTCGAGGTGGTCAACACCTATGAAGGGACGCATGACATCCATGCGTTGATTCTCGGCCGCGCACAGACCGGCATCCAGGCGTTCTATTAATAGAGGGGCGCGGCCATGGGAGCACTGTCACATCTGCGGGTGCTGGACCTGTCGCGTGTGTTGGCCGGGCCGTGGTCCGGCCAGATTCTCGCCGACCTCGGGGCTGACGTGATCAAGGTCGAGCGCCCGGACAGCGGCGATGACACCCGGGCGTGGGGCCCGCCCTTCCTGCGGGACGCCCGAGGCGAGAACACCAGCGAGGCGGCCTACTATCTGTCGGCGAACCGGAACAAGCGTTCGGTGACTATCGACTTCACCCAGCCCGAAGGTCAGCGCCTGGTGCGTGAACTGGCGGCAAAGTCGGATATCGTCATCGAGAATTTCAAGGTGGGCGGGCTGGCGAGCTATGGGCTGGACTACGAACGCCTGAAGGCGGTCAATCCAAGGCTTATCTATTGTTCGATCACCGGCTTTGGCCAGACTGGGCCCTATGCCAAGCGCGCGGGCTACGATTTCATGATCCAGGGACTGGGCGGATTGATGAGTCTGACCGGGCGGCCTGAGGATGAGCAGGGTGCCGGGCCCATGAAGGTGGGAGTAGCGCTGACTGACATTCTCACCGGGCTTTATTCCACGGTGGCGATCCTTGCAGCGCTGGCGCATCGCGATCAGTCGGGGGACGGCCAGTATATCGATATGGCTCTGCTGGATGTGCAGGTGGCGTGCCTTGCCAACCAGGCAATGAACTACCTGACCACGGGCACACCGCCCAAGCGCCTGGGTAATGCGCATCCCAACATCGTGCCTTACCAGGACTTCCCGACGGCTGATGGTGACTTCATCCTTACGGTGGGTAACGACGGGCAGTTCCGCAAGTTCGCGGAAGTGGCCGGTCAGCCGCAGTGGGCAGATGATCCGCGCTTTGCCACCAACAAGCAGCGGGTTGCGCATCGGGCGGAGCTTATTCCTCTGATTCGACAGGCGACGGTGTTCAAGACCACTGCCGAGTGGGTGGCGGAGCTGGAAAGGGCTGGAGTGCCGTGCGGGCCGATCAACGACCTGGCGCAGATGTTCCAGGATCCGCAGGTCGTGGCGCGCGGCTTGAAGGTGGATGTTCCTCATCCGCTGGCGGGCAGTGTGCCTCAGGTGGCGAGCCCGATCAGGTTGTCGGAGACGCCCGTGGAGTATCGTCGGGCCCCACCTTTGCTGGGGGAGCATACCGAGGCGGTGCTGATGGATGTCTTGGGATTGGATGCAGCGGCTGTTCAGGTGCTGCGTTCTGCAGGGGTGCTGTGACAGCGTCTCAGCTATATAGAGAAGCGGGGAGGCCGACAGGCCTCCCCGCTGTGTTTTCAGCGATCTGAAAGATTCTTGAAATAAAAGGTTGACGCCCTCTCAGATCCCCTTATAATGCGCCCCACTTCCGCAGCAAACGGAACGCAAAACTTCTTGTTAATCAACGAGTTAAGCGAGTTCGGTGAAGCGTGAAGAGCTTCGATCTCCTGATCGGCAGCGGTGAAAAAGGCGGTTGACAGCATCTTCGAGTGCTGTATGATTCGCCTCCCGCTACGAGAGATCGCAGCGAGTCAAGTGTTTGAAGCTAAACGAGTTTCTCGGAAAAAACTTCAAAATAAACGCTTGACAGCAAATGAGGAAAGCGTAGAATGCGCGCCTCGGTTGAGACGAAAAGCTCTTAGCCAACCGCTCTTTAACAAATCGAATCAAGCAATTCGTGTGGGTGCTTGTGAGTACGGACTGATAGTCGCCAAGATTATCAGCATCACAAGTGGCCATGCGAGAAATCACATAGTCATTTGAGATTGCTGAGCCAAGTTTAGGGTTTCTTAAAAACCCAAGCAGTATTGAACTGAAGAGTTTGATCATGGCTCAGATTGAACGCTGGCGGCAGGCCTAACACATGCAAGTCGAGCGGATGACGGGAGCTTGCTCCTTGATTCAGCGGCGGACGGGTGAGTAATGCCTAGGAATCTGCCTGGTAGTGGGGGACAACGTTTCGAAAGGAACGCTAATACCGCATACGTCCTACGGGAGAAAGCAGGGGACCTTAGGGCCTTGCGCTATCAGATGAGCCTAGGTCGGATTAGCTAGTTGGTGAGGTAATGGCTCACCAAGGCGACGATCCGTAACTGGTCTGAGAGGATGATCAGTCACACTGGAACTGAGACACGGTCCAGACTCCTACGGGAGGCAGCAGTGGGGAATATTGGACAATGGGCGAAAGCCTGATCCAGCCATGCCGCGTGTGTGAAGAAGGTCTTCGGATTGTAAAGCACTTTAAGTTGGGAGGAAGGGCAGTAAGTTAATACCTTGCTGTTTTGACGTTACCGACAGAATAAGCACCGGCTAACTCTGTGCCAGCAGCCGCGGTAATACAGAGGGTGCAAGCGTTAATCGGAATTACTGGGCGTAAAGCGCGCGTAGGTGGTTCGTTAAGTTGGATGTGAAAGCCCCGGGCTCAACCTGGGAACTGCATCCAAAACTGGCGAGCTAGAGTATGGTAGAGGGTGGTGGAATTTCCTGTGTAGCGGTGAAATGCGTAGATATAGGAAGGAACACCAGTGGCGAAGGCGACCACCTGGACTGATACTGACACTGAGGTGCGAAAGCGTGGGGAGCAAACAGGATTAGATACCCTGGTAGTCCACGCCGTAAACGATGTCAACTAGCCGTTGGAATCCTTGAGATTTTAGTGGCGCAGCTAACGCATTAAGTTGACCGCCTGGGGAGTACGGCCGCAAGGTTAAAACTCAAATGAATTGACGGGGGCCCGCACAAGCGGTGGAGCATGTGGTTTAATTCGAAGCAACGCGAAGAACCTTACCAGGCCTTGACATGCAGAGAACTTTCCAGAGATGGATTGGTGCCTTCGGGAACTCTGACACAGGTGCTGCATGGCTGTCGTCAGCTCGTGTCGTGAGATGTTGGGTTAAGTCCCGTAACGAGCGCAACCCTTGTCCTTAGTTACCAGCACGTTATGGTGGGCACTCTAAGGAGACTGCCGGTGACAAACCGGAGGAAGGTGGGGATGACGTCAAGTCATCATGGCCCTTACGGCCTGGGCTACACACGTGCTACAATGGTCGGTACAGAGGGTTGCCAAGCCGCGAGGTGGAGCTAATCTCACAAAACCGATCGTAGTCCGGATCGCAGTCTGCAACTCGACTGCGTGAAGTCGGAATCGCTAGTAATCGCGAATCAGAATGTCGCGGTGAATACGTTCCCGGGCCTTGTACACACCGCCCGTCACACCATGGGAGTGGGTTGCACCAGAAGTAGCTAGTCTAACCTTCGGGAGGACGGTTACCACGGTGTGATTCATGACTGGGGTGAAGTCGTAACAAGGTAGCCGTAGGGGAACCTGCGGCTGGATCACCTCCTTAATCGAAGACATCAGCCTGCTGATGAGCTCCCACACGAATTGCTTGATTCATTGTGAAGACGATCAAGACCCTATATAGGTCTGTAGCTCAGTTGGTTAGAGCGCACCCCTGATAAGGGTGAGGTCGGCAGTTCAAATCTGCCCAGACCTACCAATATGCGGGGCCATAGCTCAGCTGGGAGAGCGCCTGCCTTGCACGCAGGAGGTCAGCGGTTCGATCCCGCTTGGCTCCACCACTTACGCTGTACCTTGATCAGAACCTAGAAATGAGCATTCGTTGATGAATGTTGATTTCTGGCTTTTGTCAGATCGTTCTTTAAAAATTCGGATATGTGATAGAAATAGACTGAATGCCAGTTTCACTGCTGGTAGTTCAGGCTAAGGTAAAATTTGTGAGTTCTCACGAATTTTCGGCGAATGTCGTCTTCACAGTATAACCAGATTGCTTGGGGTTATATGGTCAAGTGAAGAAGCGCATACGGTGGATGCCTTGGCAGTCAGAGGCGATGAAAGACGTGGTAGCCTGCGATAAGCTTTGGGGAGTCGGCAAACAGACTGTGATCCAGAGATCTCTGAATGGGGGAACCCACTCAGCACAAGCTGAGTATCTTGTACTGAATACATAGGTGCAAGAGGCGAACCAGGGGAACTGAAACATCTAAGTACCCTGAGGAAAAGAAATCAACCGAGATTCCCTTAGTAGTGGCGAGCGAACGGGGACCAGCCCTTAAGTTGATTTGAGATTAGTGGAACGCTCTGGAAAGTGCGGCCATAGTGGGTGATAGCCCCGTACACGAAAGTCTCTTTTCAATGAAATCGAGTAGGACGGAGCACGAGAAACTTTGTCTGAACATGGGGGGACCATCCTCCAAGGCTAAATACTACTGACTGACCGATAGTGAACCAGTACCGTGAGGGAAAGGCGAAAAGAACCCCGGAGAGGGGAGTGAAATAGAACCTGAAACCGTATGCGTACAAGCAGTGGGAGCCTACTTTGTTAGGTGACTGCGTACCTTTTGTATAATGGGTCAGCGACTTATATTCAGTGGCGAGCTTAACCGAATAGGGGAGGCGTAGCGAAAGCGAGTCTTAATAGGGCGCTTTAGTCGCTGGGTATAGACCCGAAACCGGGCGATCTATCCATGGGCAGGTTGAAGGTTAGGTAACACTGACTGGAGGACCGAACCGACTACCGTTGAAAAGTTAGCGGATGACCTGTGGATCGGAGTGAAAGGCTAATCAAGCTCGGAGATAGCTGGTTCTCCTCGAAAGCTATTTAGGTAGCGCCTCATGTATCACTGCTGGGGGTAGAGCACTGTTTCGGCTAGGGGGTCATCCCGACTTACCAAACCGATGCAAACTCCGAATACCAGCAAGTGCCGAGCATGGGAGACACACGGCGGGTGCTAACGTCCGTCGTGAAAAGGGAAACAACCCAGACCGTCAGCTAAGGTCCCAAAGTCATGGTTAAGTGGGAAACGATGTGGGAAGGCTTAGACAGCTAGGAGGTTGGCTTAGAAGCAGCCACCCTTTAAAGAAAGCGTAATAGCTCACTAGTCGAGTCGGCCTGCGCGGAAGATGTAACGGGGCTCAAACCATGCACCGAAGCTACGGGTATCACCTTTGGTGATGCGGTAGAGGAGCGTTCTGTAAGCCTGTGAAGGTGAGTTGAGAAGCTTGCTGGAGGTATCAGAAGTGCGAATGCTGACATGAGTAACGACAATGCGAGTGAAAAACTCGCACGCCGAAAGACCAAGGTTTCCTGCGCAACGTTAATCGACGCAGGGTTAGTCGGTCCCTAAGGCGAGGCTGAAAAGCGTAGTCGATGGAAAACAGGTTAATATTCCTGTACTTCCAGTTATTGCGATGGAGGGACGGAGAAGGTTAGGCCAGCCTGGCGTTGGTTGTCCAGGTTTAAGGTGGTAGGCTGAAATCTTAGGCAAATCCGGGATTTCAAGGCCGAGAGCTGATGACGAGCGCTCTTTAGAGTGCGAAGTGGTTGATACCATGCTTCCAAGAAAAGCTCCTAAGCTTCAGATAACTGGGAACCGTACCCCAAACCGACACAGGTGGTTAGGTAGAGAATACCAAGGCGCTTGAGAGAACTCGGGTGAAGGAACTAGGCAAAATGGCACCGTAACTTCGGGAGAAGGTGCGCCGGCGAGGGTGAAGGACTTGCTCCGTAAGCCCATGCCGGTCGAAGATACCAGGCCGCTGCGACTGTTTATTAAAAACACAGCACTCTGCAAACACGAAAGTGGACGTATAGGGTGTGACGCCTGCCCGGTGCCGGAAGGTTAATTGATGGGGTTAGCGCAAGCGAAGCTCTTGATCGAAGCCCCGGTAAACGGCGGCCGTAACTATAACGGTCCTAAGGTAGCGAAATTCCTTGTCGGGTAAGTTCCGACCTGCACGAATGGCGTAACGATGGCGGCGCTGTCTCCACCCGAGACTCAGTGAAATTGAAATCGCTGTGAAGATGCAGTGTATCCGCGGCTAGACGGAAAGACCCCGTGAACCTTTACTATAGCTTTGCACTGGACTTTGAGCTTGCTTGTGTAGGATAGGTGGGAGGCTTTGAAGTGGGGACGCCAGTTCTCATGGAGCCATCCTTGAAATACCACCCTGGCAACCTTGAGGTTCTAACTCAGGTCCGTAATCCGGATCGAGGACAGTGTATGGTGGGTAGTTTGACTGGGGCGGTCTCCTCCCAAAGAGTAACGGAGGAGTACGAAGGTGCGCTCAGACCGGTCGGAAATCGGTCGTAGAGTATAAAGGCAAAAGCGCGCTTGACTGCGAGACACACACGTCGAGCAGGTACGAAAGTAGGTCTTAGTGATCCGGTGGTTCTGTATGGAAGGGCCATCGCTCAACGGATAAAAGGTACTCCGGGGATAACAGGCTGATACCGCCCAAGAGTTCATATCGACGGCGGTGTTTGGCACCTCGATGTCGGCTCATCACATCCTGGGGCTGAAGCCGGTCCCAAGGGTATGGCTGTTCGCCATTTAAAGTGGTACGCGAGCTGGGTTTAGAACGTCGTGAGACAGTTCGGTCCCTATCTGCCGTGGACGTTTGAGATTTGAGAGGGGCTGCTCCTAGTACGAGAGGACCGGAGTGGACGAACCTCTGGTGTTCCGGTTGTCACGCCAGTGGCATTGCCGGGTAGCTATGTTCGGAAGAGATAACCGCTGAAAGCATCTAAGCGGGAAACTTGCCTCAAGATGAGATCTCACTGGGATCTTGAATCCCCTAAAGGGCCGTCGAAGACTACGACGTTGATAGGTTGGGTGTGTAAGCGCTGTGAGGCGTTGAGCTAACCAATACTAATTGCCCGTGAGGCTTGACCATATAACACCCAAGCAATCTGCCCTGCAGATTGTGGTGGTGAAGACGAAACGAACCGAAAGTTCGAAGCGACTCACAAAGATCACATATCCAAATTGGCTGGCGTGTCTGCAAAGACGCACTGGCAACCGAATTTCTTGACGACCATAGAGCATTGGAACCACCTGATCCCATCCCGAACTCAGCAGTGAAACGATGCATCGCCGATGGTAGTGTGGGGTTTCCCCATGTGAGAGTAGGTCATCGTCAAGATTCATTTCGCAAAACCCCTATCTGCGCGAGCAGGTAGGGGTTTTGTCTTTAAGTAGAGAGTACAGAGATTCGCAGGCACGTCCTTGAGACGGGCCAGCACACAGAATTTCTTGACGACCATAGAGCATTGGAACCACCTGATCCCATCCCGAACTCAGCAGTGAAACGATGCATCGCCGATGGTAGTGTGGGGTTTCCCCATGTGAGAGTAGGTCATCGTCAAGATTCATTTCGCAAAACCCCTAGCTGCGTGAGCAGGTAGGGGTTTTGTCTTTCTGGCGTCCAAGAAAAACCGCTGCTGTGGTCAGCGCACTTCCCACAACAGCGGCCTGAGTTATCGCCTTCAGTTCAGCAGATTGCGCACGTTCGCCATCGCCTCATCGGCAAAGCCCTGGAGAAATGCCTGGAAGCCTGGCAATGCCTCCGGGCCGCCTTCCCAAGGTTCGGCCTGGATAGTCCAGACCGCACGGCTGCGATGCGCATCCAGCGCCTCGACCTGCATCGCAGCCCACAGGTTGCCGATATTCAGGCTGGTGTAGATCAGGCTCCAAGTCATCTGCATTGTCTGCTCGTCTCGCGAGTTCAACTGCTCGATGACCACATTGCCGTCCTTGAACAGTTTCTTGCGCACCGAACGTACGCCGCTCCCAGTCATGTCGATGTGGGCCAAAGCGGGGATGAACACCGGGAAGCCAGCGAAGTTGCCAACGATGTTCCATACCGCCTCCGCCGGGGCTGCAATGTCCACGCTGGATACCACCAGGCAGCCTTGTGGATTACGGATCAGCGTGTCGGGTTTGAGTGTTTGCATGCGATGTTGCTCCTGTTGTGGATGAATCGAAGGAATCAGAGAAAGCCGATAGCGCTCAGGTAGCGGCAGCCGCGACGCAGCAACTGCGCGTCCTTGGCCGGGTAGCAGACACCCATGCGCCGAACGCCCTCGCGGGCATTACCGTGCTCGATGCTGGAGATATCGCCGATGTCTTCCTCGAAGCCGTCGAGGTAAAAGCCCAGGACATCGAACAGCGCGTTGTCGCGATCTACCCGACTCAACTGGCCTTGCCACTGCTCCACCTCGACCAGCTCGAAGTGGTGGCCCTGCTCGCGGAACGCGGCCAGGTAGTCTTGCCAACGCAGCGGTTCGGGGTTGTGCAGGTTGAAGACGCATTGCGCGGGGTGGTGCCTGCTGCTGTGGAAGGCGATGAAGCGGGCGAGGAAGTCCACCGGCATGAGGTCGAAATCGATCTCCAGTCGTGGTACTTGGCCCAGCTGCAGTGAGCCCTTGAGCATCAGCATCAAGCGATTGCGCTGGGGCTGGCATACGCCATTGCGGCTGTCGAAGCTGATATTGCCGGGGCGGAACAGATTTACCCGTACCCCTGCTTCACGCGCCCGCTGGAGAATACGTTCGCCGACCCATTTGCTCAGGTTGTAGCCGTTGCGGATGTAGATCGGCGGAGTCGACACGGGGCCTTGCTCCAGCACGCGGCCGTCGCTGTCCATTGCGCTACACGCAGAGAGCGTCGAGACGAAGTTGAAGACCTTCTTGCGCCGCCCTTCGCAAAGGCGCAGGCACTCGAACAGCGGTTCGATGTTGTCGCTGGCCAGGGCCTGGTAGTCGAGTACGTGATTGACCTGGGCGGCGTTGTGCACCAGTGCACCGTAGTTCAAGTCGAGATCGTCGTAGTCCGCGTCGCTCAACCCCAGCCGAGGCCGGCGCAGGTCCGCGTCGAATACCCGCACGCGCTCATCATCGAGGCTCAGCTGATTGTCTGTCAGCGCCTGCCTGAAGCGTTCACTGGCCGTCTGGGTTGCGTTGCTACGTACCAGGCACGCCACCTCCGTGGCCCCCCAGCCGAGCAGTGCTTCGACCAGATGCACGCCGAGAAAGCTGTTGGCGCCCGTGACGATGACCTTGTGCACATCTCCCATGGCCTGCAGGGGCAGTACCTGAAGGTTCAAGTCACGGTTGGCGTCCTGCTCCAGGCGTTCGAGTGAACTGTCCAGTGCGTCAGCGTCACCGTCGAGCAGCGCACCCAGGCGCTGTAGCGTCGGCTGTTCGATGAAGCGATTGATCGCCACGCCGCGGCCGAAGGCCTGGCGCACTTCCAGCAGCAGCCTCGACAGCAGGATCGAATGTCCGCCCAGGCTGAAGAAGCTGTCGTCGGCGGAAATATCCGCCTGGTCCAGTTCCAGCAGCTCACTCCAGAGCCCCAGCAGACGCTGCTCGGTTGGTGTGCCGGGTGCTACTCGCTGTGCCGCTGGCAACGTCAGTGGCAGCGTCCGCAACGCCAGGCGGTCGACCTTGCCGTTAGCGGTGTAGGGCATCTGCTCCAACACCTGATAGAACCCCGGACGCATGTAGTCGGGCAGATGCCGCTCAGCATGCTGACGCAGTGCAGTGTCGGCCTGATGGCTTGTCGGCTGCGCAGCGAAAGCCAGCACGCGGCGCTGGGCATCGATCACCACCGCGATCTGTGCATACAGGCCGCTGTTGCGCAGGCAGTGTTCGATTTCTTCCGGCTCTACGCGAAATCCACGGATTTTCACCTGATTGTCGCGTCGCCCGCACAGCTCGATGCCCTGTGCGGTCCATTTGCCAATGTCACCTGTACGGTAGGTACGCAGCGAACGGCCATCGGGCAAGTCGAGTGCGATGAAACGCTCGGCGGTCAGTTCTGGATTGTTGAGATACCCCAGCCCGACCCCCGGGCCGCAGATGTACAGTTCTCCGGGCGTCTCCTGAGTGACCGGCTGCAAATCGTCGTCCAGGATCAGCACCTGAGTATTGGCGATCGGCACCCCCAGGTTGCGATTACTGTCACCGGCAGCGCAGATGCGAGTAGTCGCCAATACCGTGGTTTCGGTTGGGCCATAGATGTTGTGCATCCGGCATTGTTCGCTGTACCGAGCGATGACCTGGGGCTCGCAGACATCGCCTCCGGTGATCAGGTGGCGCAGGCCAAGCGGTTCATCAGGCGGGAGGATGCTCAGCAGTGCTGGCGGCAGAAACGCATGGCTCACGGCCTGGCTGTGGATAAGTTGCACCAGTAGCTGCGGATCACGGCGCTGGTCATCGCTGGGAATGACCAGTTCCGCGCCGCAGGCGAAGGTCGGCAGGATATCCAGCAGCGAGGCATCGAAGCCGATGGTTGAGAACTGCAGCACCCGGCTGTGCGCATCCAGCGCGACATGCTCGCGATACCAGGCGATGAAGTGGGTGAGGTTGCGCTGGCTGAGCAACACGCCTTTCGGTTGGCCGGTGGTGCCAGAGGTGTAGATCGCCACGCAGGCCCGCTCTGCTGTCCCTTGTCGCAGGACCAGCGAGGGCAGGCAACTGTCAGTGGCCGCCTGCAGCGTGCGCACATCCAGCAGGGCCAGTCCGGCATGTGGCTGGCCGTCATGCAGCAGTACCCGCGCCCCGGAGTCCTGCAGGATACGTTGGCGACGCTCTGTGGGCGTCGTCGGGTCCAGTGGCAGGTAGATTGCGCCACAACCCAATATCGCCAGCACGCTGGCATAGAGTGCCGACGACTTGGCCAGGCACACGCCCACCACCACAGGCTGATCGTCCTGATCAGGCAGTAATGGCAACAGTGCCCGTTGCAAGGTCACGGCGAGAGCGTGCAGGTCGTGATAGCTGCTGCGCTGGCCATCGCGGTTCAGCGCCGGTTTCTGCGCGTACTGGCGCAGAGGCTGCTCCAGGCCCTCCATCAAGCCGACTTCACTCGATACCAGCAGGTCTGCGCGCTGGGAGCGGTTGAACGGATGACGGTAGGCCAGCGTTTGCAGCCAATCCAGGCCGTGCTCACGCATCTGTAGGCCAGGCTCGACGGTGCACGTTTCGCTCAGGTGTTGCGGATCGCGGGCGAGGCAGGCGACCTGATGGGTGACCTGCTCCTCCAAAGCTCGCACGGCATCTTCACGCAGTTGCTGGCCATTGCCCGAGGAGGGTGCGACCAATGATACCCGGCTGATCAGGCGCGCAGCCGTGGCACTGGCGCACCAGCACAGCAGTTCCAGGTGTGGCAGGGTGTCGCCGTGGCTGGCGCCCAGGCGGATCCTGAGCAACGGCGTTTCCCCCAGGAGGGCCCAGTCACTGGTGCACAGCACCAGGCTGCCGTCTTCCAGAACCAGAGAGTGATGGCTGGCCAGGGCCTGGCGTAGCGCCGAGGGTGTACCGGCCAGCAGGGTGCCGTGGCCCTGCTCGTCGAGTATCCGGGCCAGGTTGCGCAGCGCGAGGCTGTGGCCGACCAATAGTATGTCGAGACGTCGCATGCGGATCTCCTCAGGGCAGGTAGCCGCGCAGGGCTTCCTGCACGCAAGGCGACTCGAGCATCGAGCTGCTGCGGAAGAAGCGCAGGATGTTGCCCAGCAACGGATGCTGGTGGTTGATCGGATAGGCCAGGCCGAGCACTTCTTCGCGCAGCGACTGGCGCAGTGTTTCGTTGACTGGCAACGCCTCGATCAGGTTGAAGTCGAAGGCCTGCTGGATGTCGTTGGTCAGGTACTGGCCCAGGAACACGGGCAGCACCTGGGCGATCATCTGGCGATCGACCTCCGGCGCGCCTTGCCAATAGATCCGCGTCAGACGCGCCCAGAAGCTCGAATGCCGACCCTCGTCGAGCAGGTGATCGGCCATCAGCCCCTTCACCGAAGGCTTGACCGTGTCATCGCGGGCAAAGGCGGCGACATCGTCGGTCAGGGTGTTTTCGGCGATGCCGACGCAGATCAGCTCAAGGGCGTCCCGCAGCGCTTCTGGCACCTGTGCCAGTGCAGAGGGGATCGCACGGCTGAGTTCGATCTCTGTAGGCAGGGCGATCGGCTCGAGGCCGGTCAGGGCGATGGTCTGCTGCAGGAAGTCCATGGCCACCAGCGCGTGGTAGTCCTCGTCGACCACCACGGTCATTGCGTCGTAGCGACAGGCGAAGGGAAAACGCACGGTGAAGCGGTCCTTGGCAATCCGCCGGGCCGTGCGGTCGACGATCTCGGTCTCGAAGATCACCACGTCGTTGATGAACTTGTAGAGGCTCTGCACCAGCACGAAATCACGCAGGTGTGGGCAAGCCCGTTGGAACGTGGCGCTTTGCACCAATGGTTGGCGGCTGAGCGGGTAGATCAGCCGCTGGTCGTCCTCGATCCGACGCCGCGGGCGGGTGCGGATGGTGGCACGCTCCTCCCATGCGTCGGCGAAGGAGCGGTATTCGAGCGCATTCATGGCGTGACCTCGCTGGCGGCTACCTGCAGCGAGGCGCGCAGACGGTCCCACAACGCGGTGCGGCTCTGGACAGCGGCGATGGCGGCTTCGTACACCTCGTGCTGACGTTGCGGGTCATCGTTCACCAGGCGCGCCAGCAGCGCTTCGGCGGCCGGGCCGTGATCTTCGGCGTCGACCTCGATGTGGCGCTGCAGGTAATAGCGAAAAGTCGGGGCCTGCGCCTGGCCGATGCCCCACTCGTCGAGGATCTGCTGGAACATCGCCGGAATGACACTTTCGCGGCCATGCAGGAAGGCTGCTGCCACGCGATGGGCAGGCGCGTTGAGTGCCACGTCGAGTGTGTCGACGACGAAGTGCCTGGCTGCCTCGCTGGCGCCGCAGCGCTGCAGGGCGGTGGCGTAGTCGAGCCCCTGTTGTTGCAGGTGGACGAAGTGCTCGATTGCCTGCGTGTTGGCACCGACTTCGCGCATGGCGTCCAGGTACAGTTCGAAGTGGCTGTAGTGGCCGTGCTGCGGGCAGTCATCAGACTCTTCGCCGAGCACGATTTCGTTGATCAGCCGGGCAGCGGCGGGGTCTGCAGGTGGAAGCCAGGGCAGGCTTACGCAGGTCAGTTCCCGTTGCAGGCGCTTGGTCAGCGACATGAAGTCCCACACCGCGAAAACATGGGTTTCCATGAAGCGTTGCAAGGTTTCAACGGTGTCGATTTCTGAAAAGAGTGGATGTTGTGCGAGCGTGGCTTTATGACTGGAAAGTGTGCGCTTCAATGTGCTCATGAGTAATATCCATTGTGCGAAAGTTGGCGTGTTTTCCCGATAAGTTGCAGCCTCTGAAATACATCGGGCGAACGCGGGCCTCGACATATACTCGATGGCTGAACAGTCTCAGGGATAATGGCCGCCCCTTGATTCATCTGGCTTGTGTGGAGTCAAGCCGTGGTGGGTGCCGGCGATATAAAAGTTAGAACAACATTAAAGTTTGTCGCAAATGGTTTTTGAAATATTTTTAATATTCAAAAAATTTCATTAATAGTGATCCGAATAAAACATTTTGAATGTTTTATTTTGGCAAGACAGGCCCCTTCCGATAATTAATCATCAGAAAACGAAGTTGAGTGAATGCCTCACTCGAAGCACTGGTGAATGGGAGTGCGAGGATATTCCACTGTTGAGGGGCGGCTGATCGCCACGCGGCCCTTGCCCCGGTGTCGGGCTCCTTCTGCGGGTAAATGGAAGGCATACGACCGGGCCCGGGATGGACGATCAGCAGTCGCAGCGCGACTAGAGTGGGCTCAAACGACTCGCGCTGCCATGGCCATCGGCAGCGTATCGGGGGAAACAATGACCTCAAGAGGGGCGTTGCGTGCTTAGAAGCCCAGCAAGCCAAGATGCGTGTTGAAGATTCTGACGAGTCTTTGGTCTTGATATGACTTGTCGACGCTGTGCTCGGGCAGCTCGATGAGCTCCAGTTCGCGCCGGATGAAGGCGTGCCAGCCAAGCATTTCGGGGAGTGTTCCATGTGGGTAGAGCACCGTCACCGGTATCCGTATGGCATTCGCGCTGGCAGCAGGCTCGGCGACCCTTGGGCTGTCACAGCTGGAAACAAACAAATGGCGGGTCTGCTCGGGGTATTCGCGTTCCGCGAGTTGGGCCAGCTCGAACGCCATGTGGGCGCCCAGGCGCTGACCAAAAAGGGCATGGGGCCCTTCAAGGTACGGATGCAGGTACTTGGCCACGGTTCGGGCGAGGGCGGAGGGGCCTTGCAGCGGATTACACGGGCTGCATTCGGCATGGCGTCTGACATCCACCGCTACCAGTTCGATATGGTCGCTCAGGGCATTGGACCAGGCGCGGTATTGCCCCAGGTGCTCCTGGCTGCAGGCAAGGCAGATGAGACGGGTTCTCGGGGGTTGCCCGGAGTGCTCTTTTACCGATAGTTTCTGGACGTGCACTGTCTGTCCTTCGCTCCGTTCGGTAACGGAGCTTCATGGCTGACACGGTTTGTGGCTGTGTCAGCGGGTGATTCACCTGGCGGCTTGGCTGTTCAGGTAGTTCCTGATGGTGCGGGATGCCGTATTGAGGTGCCTTTCCAGCACGTCGATGGCCTGGTCGACCAACTTGTCGCTGGCCGCGTCCACCAGTGCGATATGGTCGTCCTGAGTCAGCTTTCCCAGGCCCATCGACGACAGGTGGAAGCGCAGGAAACGCTCCTCTTCGTTGAGTTCGATCTCGATCATGCGCAGCAACTTGTGGTTGTGCGCCTTGCTGTACAGCGTCATGTGGAACAGGCGGTTGAGGCGTCCGATCTCGGCGTGGCGCGTCTCGTTTTCCAGTTGCTGGATATAGCTGCGAGCGAGGGCGATGTCGCTTGCGTCCAGGTGGGGAATCGACTGGCGCAGCGCTTCTGTCTCGAGCAGAACGCGCAGGCCGTAGGTGTCGACGGCGTCCTCGTCGATCAGCGGTGCGACCACGGCGCCCTTGTGCATCACTACCTTGAGCAGTGATTGCGCCTCGAGCTGGCGCAGCGCCTCGCGTACCGGCATCCGGCTGACCCCGAACAGGCCAGCGAGTTCCTGCTGGCGCAAGGCAGTGCCAGGAGGCAGCCGGCCATCGACAATGGCGCTGCGCAGACGCTCTTCGATCACGCTGCGGGCCAGGTGTGCTGGCACCTGCTCGTTACCCAGCACGGAGCTGAGGAATCTGGTTTTCTCGGCCACGCGGAGTCTGCCTCGATGATTGCGATGATTGGATCCAATAACCCTAGTCAGCGGGGTGATGGCTTGTCAAACCGCGGTGACGGACGCCTGCGGCCGATGGAGTGCGGCTATCGTGAATGAAGTCATCGAGCAAAGGAAGTCGGACTTTTCCTGGCTCGATGATCGCAACCTCCTACGCTTTTTCAAGTGCACCGTGATTGTAAGGTGCCATTGTCTTTTCCCCCGGCAAGCCGCACCATCGCTGCTTTCGACTGGTCTGGATGGGTGTTCGCAGTGGCGATACCTGGAATGCTCAATTTGGCCGTGCGTCGCCTCGGCCTCGCCGTACTGCTTGGCTGCCTGCTGCTGGGCGGCCTGCATGCGGATTGGGATTTCGCCCAGATCAGCCGTCGCGCGCAACAGCTGTACGGCCCGCTTGGCCCAGGGCAGGGGCGTATCGACGCCTGGCAGAACCTGATGGCCACGCAGAACCAAGGCAGCGAGCTGGACAAGCTGCAGGTTGTAAATCTGTTCTTCAACAAGCAGCTGCGTTATGTCGAGGACATCGACCTGTGGCATGAAGTCGATTACTGGGCCACGCCGGTCCAGTCGCTGATCAAGGGCGCCGGCGACTGCGAGGACTACGCCATCGCCAAGTATTTCAGCCTGCGCCGCATGGGCGTGCCCGCCGAAAAACTGCGCATCACCTACGTCAAGGCGTTGCGCCTGAACCGGGCGCACATGGTTCTGACCTATTATTCAAGCCCACAGGCCCAGCCGCTGGTGCTGGACAGCCTGATGGACGCGATCAAGCCGGCCAGCCAGCGCAACGACCTGCTGCCGGTCTATGCCTTCAATGGCGAGGGTTTGTGGCTGACCGGCGCCGGCGGCAACAAGAAGGTCGGCGACACCAAGCGCCTGTCACGCTGGCAGGACGTGCTGAAGAAAATGCAGGCCGAAGGGTTCCCGGCCGAACCGGTTTATTGAGGAGCACAGATGTCACTGTTCAAACAATTGTTGCTTGCCATATGCCTGCTCCTGGCCATCGCCTTCAGTGGCAGCTTCATGGTCAGCCTGGAGAGTTCGCGCAGCCAGTACGTCAACCAGCTGCGCTCCCACGCCCAGGACGCGGCGACGGCGCTGGCCTTGTCGCTCACACCCAACATCGATGATCCGGCAATGGTCGAGCTGATGGTCAGCTCGATCTTCGACAGTGGTTATTACTCGAGCATCAAGGTCATCGACCTGGACTCCAACGCCGTCCTGGTCGAGCGTCATGCCGAGCCGGACAGCAACGGGGTACCAGGCTGGTTCATCGGCCTGATCGGGCTTGAGCCGGCCGGCGGCGATGCCATTGTCAGCCGGGGATGGCAACAGGCCGCGCGGGTCGAGGTAATCAGCCACCCGATGTTCGCCCTGGCCAAGCTCTGGCAGAGTGCCCTGGGCAGCCTGGGCTGGTTGCTGCTGTGTGGCGTGGTGAGTGCGGTGCTGGGTGCACTGCTGCTGCGCCGTCAACTGAGGCCGCTGGACTACATGGTGGCGCAGTCCCACGCGATCGCCCGCCGTGAGTTCCTCAGCCTGCCTGAGCTGCCGCGCACGCCAGAACTGCGTCGGGTGGTGCAGGCGATGAACCAGATGGTCGAGAAGCTCAAGGCACTGTTCACCGAACAGGCCGAGCGCAGTGAAAAGCTGCGCAGCGAGTCGTACCAGGACAGCCTCACGGGGCTGGCCAACCGGCGCTACTTCGAAATGCAGTTGAACACGCGTGTCAGCAACCTCGAAGAGGCCCGAGCCGGTTATCTGCTGTTGCTGCGTGTGCAGGACCTGGCCGGCCTCAACGCCCGCCTGGGTGGTCAGCGCACCGACCAGTTGTTGCAGGCGGTGGGCGAGCAGCTGCGGCGCACATGCGCCAGCTATCCGGAAACCAAGGACCTGATTACCCGCAGCCGCGGTGGCGAGTTTGCTGTTCTGGCACCGGGCATGGTGCATGAAGAGGCGGTGCAACTGGCACAGGCCCTCGAGGCGACCTTGCAGAGCCTGCATGTGACGGGTGCCAGCGATGTCGACCCGGTGGCGTGTATCGGATTGGCGCCGTTCAGCCCTGGGGACGCACCGCAAGCCCTGTTGAAGCTGGCTGACGAGGCGCTGGCACGGGCCGAGAGCCAACCGGAGCCAGGCTGGGTCTGCCTTGAACAGGGCGCCGCGGCCCAGGCTGCCGACAGCCATCACGCCTGGCATTCACGTCTTGACCAGGCTCTGGACAAGGGCCAGTTCCAACTGTTCTTCCAGCCTGTGGTGGACTGCCATGCGCCAGAGCGAGTCCTGCACTACAAAGTGATTTCGCGCCTGTACGACGGACAGGACGAGGCGCTTGTCGCAGGGCGCTTCCTGCCGTGGCTCGAGCGTTTCGGCTGGATGCCACGGCTCGACCTGCTGGTGCTGGAGAAGGTGTTGCGGCATCTGCAGCAGCATGGTGAGTCGCTGGCGCTGAACCTGTCTGCCGCCACCCTGGCCGATGCCAAGGCATTGCAGCGAGTCTACGAACTGCTGGGGCAGCATGCGGCATTGGGGCCGAGGTTGACCTTCGAGATCGGCGAGGAGCAACTGCCAGAACAGGCACAGCTGGAAAAACTGACCCGCCATTTGCACAAGCTCGGCTTCGGCCTGGCGCTGCAGCGCTTCGGCGGGCGCTTCAGCATGATCGGCAACCTGGCTCACCTGGGCTTGGCGTACCTGAAGATCGATGGCGGTTATATCCGCAGCATCGACCAGGAGCGGCACAAGCGGCTGTTCATCGAAGCGATCCAGGGGGCGGCGCACAGCATCGACCTGCCGTTGATTGCCGAGCGCGTGGAGACCGAAGGGGAGCTGCAGGTGTTGCGCGAGATGGGTGTGCAGGGGATTCAGGGGCAGTTGGTGGGCGAGCCGGCGCCCTGGAAATAAGGACGGTGTTGCGATCCGTAAAAGTGTGCTGCTCTTTTCGCGGGTAAATCGGCGTCCCGATTCACACGCGAAACGAGCAGCGCGGTATCAGCAACTCTTCAGATCAACCCGCCTTCTTCGTCTTCTTCGATCAGGTTGTTCAGGCTTCCCAGCGCCTTGCGCGCGGTGGAGCGGTTGAGCAGTTTTGCTTGGGCGCCGGGAGGCAGGTCGGTGATGCTGAACACGCCTTTGGCGGTCAACACCTCGATCAGGTCCTCGAGCACACGGATCATGTCCAGATCGCTCTGTTTGAGCTGCTTGAGACTGTTCTCCACGACGTCATCGGCGAACCATTCCTGGATTTCGGCATGGTCGGCCGGCAGCGCTTCGGTGTACTCGGCAAAGGCAGCTGCTTCTACCCGCAGCAACTGGCCGTTGGCGTCGCGTTGCACGTAGAACATGGCATCGACCCTCGTCACGATGATTCCTTCTTGGTTGTCAGCAGCATAGGCAAAGTTCAACAGGCCTGCCGGGCCCGGCAAGCGAGTATGCGCCGTGAGGCGACGGCAGGAAAGCGCCAAGCCCCTGGCGGCCGGTGAAGGCCGTCAGGGGCGTGGGCATCAGCTGTTGGAGTTGTCGATCTTGATGGTCGGGTCGGCGCCACTGATCAACGAGTTGATCGTGGTGTTCGACCAGTTCACACCCTCGAGCTTGATCGACACATCCGCGTTGGCCAGGCCACCGGCGGCATTGAGCTTGCCCTCGGTGCTGACCTGCAGGGTCGACTCACCGTTCACGGTGGTGATCTTCAGGAAGTTGTCGATGGTGCTGGCCTTCTCGCCCTGCAGCAGGTCGCGCAGATCGAGGCGGTCGCCCTCACTGGCCTTGAAGTCCTTGATCACATCGTTGCCCAGGTCGCCGGCCTTCCACACGAAGGTGTCGGCACCGGTGCCACCGATGAGGATGTCATCGCCCTTGCCACCGATCAGCACGTCGTTGCCGGCACCACCGATGAGGAGGTCGTTGCCTTCACCGCCCAGCAGGGTGTCGTTGCCGGTGCCGCCGAGCAGGATGTCGTTGCCACGACCACCGTCGATATAGTCGTCGCCACCCTGGCCGAAGATGATGTCGTCACCATCGCCGCCCATCAGCGTGTCGTTGCCATCGTTGCTGCGCGAGACATCGAACTCGGTGTAGTGCTCGGTGATGTACTTGTGCATCGCCCGCCCATCTACATCGCCCGCATCGAGGCCCAGCTTGTTGGCGACATAACCGCGAATCGCATCGACACCGGTACCTGCGACCGAGTCGAAGGTGACCAGGTCACCGAAGATGATGTCGTTGCCATCACCGCCGTTGACCGTGTCGTTACCTGGCTGGGTGACCTCGGTGTGCCCAAGGATGGCCTCGGCCAGCTTGCTCGGGTCGATGTTGGTCTGTGGCTTGCCATCGGTGTCGAACGGCTTGAGGTCATTGGCCTTGATATCGCTGTTCAGGCCGATGGCCTCGACCTGCGACAGCCCCGACAGCAGCTTGAAGGCGGCGGTCGAGTCGTTCAGGGTCGCGGTCGTGGTATCGGAGCCGTTACCGGCGCGGGAGGACAGTTCGTAGCCACCGTTACCTTCGGCACGTACATCGCCGCTGGTGGTCACGGTCCAGCCGCCCCAGGAGTAGGTCTGGACGGTCAGCTTGCCGGTGCTGTCGATGGTTATGTAGTTGGTATTGTTCAGGTACGTGGAGATCGTATTGCCTGGTTTCCAGTTGTTCGCAGTCAGGAAGCTGTCCAGCGTGGTGCTGGTGCTGCCCAGGGTCGGGTTGCCGCGCTCGCTGGTCTGGTAGTAGGTCGGCTTGCCGTCGGTGACGAAGAACGTCTGGTTGCTGCCGGTGTTGCCAGCATTCTGGAGGTTCTGGAACCAGTTGGCGGTGGTCTTGAAGGCATCCTCGTAGTTGGTACCACCGTCGGAGTTCAGCGTCTTCAGAGCGTTGAGCAGGGTCTGCAGGCCGGCATCGTTGAGGGTCACCGAGACCGTGGATTTCACCTGGCTGGCGAAGTCCACGAGCAGGATGTTCACGGTACCGGATTGGTCGCCCTTGACGCTGGCGGCCAGGGTCTTGAACACCGACTCCAGCGACTTCTTCGCCGCATCCACGCCAGACGAGCCCATGCTGCCCGAGGTGTCGACGATGAAGGCGATGTTGTAGTTCTGACCTGGCACCACGTGCAGGCCGACCACGTCGGCGACGACGATATCGTTGCCATCGGTACCGGCAAAGTTGTCGCCTTCGGAGGTCAGGTTGCTGGTGTTGTAGGTCTGCGGGTACACCGTGACCTTGATGGTGCCCTCGTTGGTCGCGGTGCTGCCGCCAACGCTTTCGCTGGAGGTCGAGCTGACCTTCACGTCGAACTGGCCGCTGTAGTAGGCCGGTGGCTTGATTGCCAGGCTGCCCAGGTTCCAGCCGGTGACATCCACCGCGCTGCTGCCGACGGTGAAGCTGTGGCCTGCGTTGTCGCTGATCACCGAACCTGCCGGGATGCCGCTGAGCTTGACGCTCAGGGTTTCCGAACCGTCGGTGTCGGTCAGGTTGGTGCTGATGCCCACCAGCTTGACCGGCGCGCCATTCTCACGGCCTTCGTTGAGCTTGTAGCCTTCGTAGTAGCCTTGGCCGTTGCTGCCGTGCAGGTCAGAGACCGTCAGGCCTGCATTGGTCATGGAGCCTACGTTCGGGTACATCGGGATGGTCGAGCTGTTCAGGTCGGTGACCGCGCCGTTGCCCACCTTGATGTTGATGTCCAGGCTGCCAGGGCCGGCCTGGTTGGCGTTGTAGATCTCCAGGGTGTAGTAGCCGCTGGTGGTCGGGGTGTAGCTGCCGGTGATCGCGCCGCTGGCGTTGCCCCAGGTGCCGCTGGCGACGTTCTTGCCACCAATGACGATTTGCAGGCTGTCGTCGGCCGTACCGCTGAAGGTGTAGGTTTTGCCGGCTTCCAGATAGATCAGGCCGGAGGTCTTCGAGCCGGTGCCCGGGGTCACGGTGGCGGTGGTGTCGACGGTCGTGACCTGCTCGCTCTTGTTCGCGTTGCCGGAGTTGGCGAACACGCTCTTGAGTTGGTCGCCGGTGATGCCGTTACCGTTGTTGCCCAGGCCGTTGAGGCTGTTCCAGGTTTCCTTGGTCAGGCCGATCGAGTTGACGTTGTTGTTGCCGATCGACAGGTCAGGCCTGTCGGCGACCGGCGCGATGTCGACCTTCATGGTCACTTCGCTGCCGGTGTTGGTGCCGTCGTTGGGCTTGTACTTGATCTGCGCGTAGTCGGCCTGCTTGTTGCCCACGCCGCTGCCACCGTAACCGTCGACGCCCGACTGGTTGGCCAGCGGAACGAACTTGAGCTTGCCGGCGGCGATGTCGGCCTGGCTGATGGTCTGGTTGAGCGACACGTCGACCCACGAAGTGCCGTTGAAGAACTTCAGGTTGCCCAGATCCGGCAGCTTGCTGATCGTCACGCCGAGGCCAGTGTTGCCATCGGCGTCGGTGACCTTGAAGTCGCCCCACTGGAACACGTAGTCGGTGTCTTCGGTGCCGGTGACGGCGCCGCCTGGCGATACCGGCATGTGGTCATTGTCGATGATCGTGGTAGTGACGCTCGACTTGCTCGGGTTGACCTGCAGGTTTTCGAAGCCGCCGCCGCTGACACCGCTGATCTGGATGGTGAAGTTTTCCGAGCCTTCGACGAGCTGGTCGTCAATGGTCTTGATGTCGAAGTTGGCGGTGTTGGCGCCGGCCGGAATCTTCACGGTGACCACACCGGTGTAGTCCTGGCCGTTGGTGGCGGTGCCGCTGTAGCTCAGGGTGACAGTGACCTCGGTCTTGGACGGATTGGTCAGGGTCAGGGTGTAGTGCGCGGTGTCGCCTTCGGTCACCGAGGTGTCGCCGCTGATGCCCACGGTGGTCAGGTCGCCCTGGCCGCTCGGCTCGTCGGTGACGGTGGTGGTGACGGTGTTGCTGCCGAGGGTCAGTTTCTCGAA
Organism: Pseudomonas sp. A014; assembly: GCF_052378495.1. Classification (NCBI taxonomy): domain Bacteria; kingdom Pseudomonadati; phylum Pseudomonadota; class Gammaproteobacteria; order Pseudomonadales; family Pseudomonadaceae; genus Pseudomonas; species Pseudomonas sp. A014. The sequence goes on along the minus strand of NZ_CP199001.1, from coordinate 5,865,250 downwards.
GTTGTCGCCGCCGGTGACCGATTCGATCTTGTTGACGATCGGCGCCTGGCCGCCCACATAGACGTCGTCCTTGGCGGTGATGGTGAAGGTACCGGTGGCGCTGCCAGCCGGAACGGTCACTTTCGTGCCGTCGCTGAGGGTGAACACCAGGCCGTTGTGGCCGGTGACCGACAGGCCCTGGGCGTTGGTCAGGGTGACGGTGTAGGTCACCTGGCCGCCTTCGGTGACGGTGGTCTTGTCGGCGGACAGCGTTGCGACGACTTCGCTGATGGTGTCAGCGATCTGTACGGTGGCCGAGCCACCCAGTTCGAGGTTCTCGAAGGTCTTGCCCGGAACGGTGGCGTCGCTGATGCCCACGGTCAGAGAGCCCGAGTCTTTGAAGACATCATCGCCCTGGGCTGGCGCCTTGTACTCGACCTGGGTCTGACCCGCAGCGATGGTGACCTTGTCGCCGTTGCTCAGGGTGACGGTCAGCGGACGATCCAGTGGCTGATTCACTTTGACGGTGAAGCTTGGCTGCTGGGCTTCGTTCACATCGCCATTGCTGACGATGGTGACCGAGACCTTGTCGCCCTGGTTACCCGAGCCCGGCGTGCCCACGCCAGGTTCGTCGGTAACGGTGGTGGTGACGGTATTGCTGCCGAGGGTCAGCTTCTCGAAGTTGTCGCCGCCGGTAACCGATTCGATCTTGTTGACGATGTTCGGCTGGCCGCCGACATAGACGTCGTCCTTGGCGGTGATGGTGAAGGTGCCAGTGGCACTGCCCGCCGGCACGGTGACCTTGGTGCCGTCGCTGAGGGTGAACACCAGGCCGTTGTGGCCGGTAACCGACAGGCCTTGGGCGTTGGTCAGGGTGACGGTGTAGGTGACCTGGCCGCCTTCGGTGACGGTGGTTTTGTCGGCGCTGAGGGTAGCGACTACTTCGCTGATGGTGTCGGCGATCTGTACGGTGGCCGAGCCGCCGAGCTCCAGGTTTTCGAAAGTCTTGCCTGGTACGGAAGCGTCGGAAATACCAACGGTCAGCGAGCCCGAGTCCTTGAAGACGTCATCGCCCTGAGCTGGTGCCTTGTATTCCACCTGGGTCTGACCCGCAGCGATGGTGACCTTGTCGCCGTTGCTCAGGGTGACGGTCAGCGGACGATCCAGTGGCTGATTCACTTTGACGGTGAACGACGGTTGCTGATCTTCAGTGACATTGCCATTGCTGACGATGGTGACCGAGACCTTGTCGCCCTGGTTACCCGAGCCCGGCGTGCCCACGCCAGGTTCGTCGGTGACGGTGGTGGTGACGGTGTTGCTGCCGAGGGTCAGCTTCTCGAAGTTGTCGCCGCCGGTGACGGACTCGATCTTGTTGACGATGTTCGGCTGGCCGCCGACGTAAACGTCGTCCTTCGCGGTGATGGTGAAGGTGCCAGTGGCGCTGCCCGCCGGAATGGTGACCTTGGTGCCGTCGCTGAGGGTGAACACCAGGCCGTTGTGACCGGTAACCGACAAGCCTTGGGCGTTGGTCAGGGTGACGGTGTAGGTGACTTGGCCACCTTCGCTGACGGTGGTCCTGTCTGCGGACAGGGTCGCGACGACTTCGCTGATGGTGTCGGCGATCTGTACGGTGGCCGAGCCACCAAGTTCGAGGTTCTCGAAGGTCTTGCCCGGAACGGTGGCGTCGCTGATGCCCACGGTCAGGGAGCCCGAGTCTTTGAAGACATCATCGCCCTGGGCTGGCGCCTTGTACTCGACCTGGGTCTGACCCGCAGCGATGGTGACCTTGTCGCCATTGCTCAGGGTGACGGTCAGCGGACGATCCAGTGGCTGATTCACTTTGACGGTGAACGACGGCTGCTGGTCTTCAGTGACATTGCCATTGCTGACGATGGTGACCGAGACCTTGTCGCCCTGGTTGCCGGAACCCGGCGTACCCACACCAGGTTCGTCGGTGACGGTGGTAGTGACGGTGTTGCTGCCGAGGGTCAGCTTCTCGAAGTTGTCGCCGCCGGTGACGGACTCGATCTTGTTGACGATGTTCGGCTGGCCGCCGACGTAAACGTCGTCCTTGGCGGTGATGGTGAAGGTGCCAGTGGCGCTGCCCGCCGGAACGGTGACCTTGGTGCCGTCGCTGAGGGTGAACACCAGGCCGTTGTGACCGGTAACCGAAAGGCCTTGGGCGTTGGTCAGCGTGACGGTGTAGGTCACCTGGCCGCCTTCGGTGACGGTGGTCTTGTCGGCGGACAGCGTTGCAACGACTTCGCTGATGGTGTCCGTGATCTGCACGGTGGCCGAACCACCGAGCTCAAGGTTCTCGAATGTCTTGCCTGGAACGGTAGCGTCGCTGATGCCAACGGTGAGCGAACCGGAATCCTTGAAGACATCGTCGCCTTGCGCTGGCGCCTTGTACTCGACCTGAGTCTGGCCCGCGGCGATGGTAACTTTGTCGCCATTGCTCAGAGTGACGGTGAGCGGACGATCCAGCGGCTGGTTCACTTTGACGGTGAACGACGGCTGCTGGTCTTCAGTGACATTGCCATTGCTGACGATGGTGACCGAGACCTTGTCGCCCTGGTTACCCGAGCCCGGCGTGCCCACGCCAGGTTCGTCGGTAACGGTGGTGGTGACGGTATTGCTGCCGAGGGTCAGTTTCTCGAAGTTGTCTGCGCCGGTGACTGACTCCAGCTTGTTGAGCAGCGAAGGCTGGCCGCCAACGTACACGTCATCCTTGGCGGTGACGGTAATCGAGCCGGTCTTCTGGCCGGCTGCCACGGTGATCTTGGTGCCGTCGCTCAGGGTGAATACCAGACCTCCGTGGGCAATGACCGGGAAGGCCGGCGGGCTGACCAAGGTCACGGTATAGGTGACCTGGCCGCCTTCGGCGACGGTGCTCTTGTCCACGGACAGGTTGGCGAACACCTCGGTGATGGTGTCGCTGATCTGCACGGTGGCCGAGCCGCCGAGCTCCAGGTTCTCGAAGGTCTTGCCTGGAACGGTGGCATCGGTGATGCCGACGGTGAGCGAGCCTGCGTCCTTGAAGACGTCATCGCCCTGAGCTGGCGCCTTGTACTCGACCTGGGTCTGGCCTGCAGCAATGGTGACTTTATCGCCGTTGCTCAGGGTGACGGTCAGCGGGCGATCCAGGATCTGGCTGACTTTCACGGTGAAGCTTGGCTGTTGTGCTTCGTTCACATCGCCGTTGCTGACGATGGTGACCGAGACCTTGTCGCCCTGGTTGCCGGAGCCCGGCGTGCCGGTGCCGGGTTCGTCGGTGACAGAGGTGGTGACGGTATTGCTGCCGAGGGTCAGTTTCTCGAAGTTGTCGCCGCCGGTGACGGACTCGATCTTGTTGACGATGTTCGGCTGGCCGCCGACGTAAACGTCGTCCTTCGCGGTGATGGTGAAGGTGCCAGTGGCGCTGCCCGCCGGAATGGTGACCTTGGTGCCGTCGCTCAGGGTGAACACCAGGCCATTGTGGCCGGTGACCGACAGGCCCTGGGCGTTGGTCAGCGTGACGGTGTAGGTGACTTGGCCACCTTCACTGACGGTGGCCTTGTCTGCGGACAGGGTCGCGACGACTTCGCTGATGGTGTCGGCGATCTGTACGGTGGCCGAGCCACCCAGTTCCAGATTCTCGAAGGTTTTGCCCGGTACGGTGGCATCGGAAATGCCGACGGTCAGGGAGCCGGAGTCCTTGAAGACATCGTCGCCTTGGGCTGGCGCCTTGTACTCGACTTGGGTCTGGCCTGCAGCAATGGTGACCTTGTCACCATTGCTCAGAGTGACGGTCAGCGGACGATCCAGAATCTGATTCACCTTCACGGTGAACGACGGCTGTTGATCTTCGGTGACATTGCCGTTGCTGACGATGGTGACGGAGACCTTGTCGCCTTCGTTGCCGGTGCCTGGGGTGCCGGTACCTGGTTCGTCGGTGACGCTCGTCTTCACTTCGTTCTGACCCAAGGTCAGCTTCTCGAAGTTGTCAGCGCCAGTGACGCCTTCCAGCTTGTTGACGATCGCTGGCTGGCCGCCAACGTACACGTCATCCGGCGCATGGATGGTGATGGTTCCGGTGGCGCTGCCCGCTGGAACGGTGACTTTGGTGCCGTCCGAGAGCGTAAAGACCAGGCCATTGTGGCCTTTGACGTCCAGGCCCTGGGCGTTGGTCAGGGTCACGGTGTAAGTGATCTCGCCGCCTTCGCTGACAGTAGTCTTGTCGGCGGTCAGGGTCGCGATGACTTCGCTTTCGGTGTCAGCGATCTGCACGGTGGCCGAACCACCCAGCTCCAGGTTTTCGAAGGTCTTGCCTGGAACACTGGCGTCGCTGATCCCAACGGTGAGCGAGCCCGAGTCTTTGAAGACATCGTCGCCCTGGGCAGGCGCCTTGTACTCGACCTGGGTCTGACCCGCAGCGATGGTGACTTTGTCACCATTGCTCAGGGTGACGGTCAGCGGACGATCCAGCGGCTGATTCACTTTGACGGTGAACGACGGTTGCTGGTCTTCGGTGACGTTGCCATTACTGACGATGGTGACGGAGACCTTGTCGCCTTCGTTGCCGGTGCCAGGAGTACCAGTGCCTGGCTCGTCCGTCACTGTGGTGGTGACGGTGTTGTCGCCGAGGGTCAGCTTCTCGAAGTTGTCGCCGCCAGTGACCGATTCGATCTTGTTGACGATGTTCGGCTGGCCGCCGACATAGACGTCGTCCTTGGCGGTGATGGTGAAGGTGCCAGTAGCACTACCCGCCGGAACGGTAACCTTGGTGCCATCGCTCAGGGTGAATACCAGACCGCCATGGCCGGTGACAGACAGACCTTGGGCGTTCGTCAGGGTGACGGTGTAGGTGACCTGGCCGCCTTCGCTGACGGTGGTCTTGTCGGCGCTGAGAGTAGCGACTACTTCGCTGATGGTGTCGGCGATCTGCACGGTGGCCGAACCACCGAGCTCGAGGTTTTCGAAGGTTTTACCTGGAACGGTAGCGTCGCTGATGCCAACGGTGAGCGAACCAGAATCCTTGAAGACGTCATCGCCCTGGGCTGGTGCCTTGTACTCGACCTGAGTCTGACCTGCCGCGATGGTGACCTTGTCGCCGTTGCTCAAGGTGACAGTCAGCGGACGATCCAGCGGCTGGTTCACTTTGACTGTGAACGACGGCTGCTGGTCTTCGGTGACGTTGCCATTGCTGACGATGGTGACGGAGACCTTGTCGCCTTCGTTGCCGGTGCCAGGGGTACCAGTGCCTGGCTCGTCCGTCACTGTGGTGGTGACGGTGTTGTCGCCGAGGGTCAGCTTCTCGAAGTTGTCGCCGCCAGTGACCGATTCGATCTTGTTGACGATGTTCGGCTGGCCGCCGACATAGACGTCGTCCTTGGCGGTGATGGTGAAGGTGCCAGTAGCACTACCCGCCGGAACGGTAACCTTGGTGCCATCGCTCAGGGTGAACACCAGACCGCCATGGCCGGTGACAGACAGACCTTGGGCGTTCGTCAGGGTGACGGTGTAGGTGACCTGGCCGCCTTCGCTGACGGTGGTCTTGTCGGCGCTGAGAGTAGCGACTACTTCGCTGATGGTGTCGGCGATCTGCACGGTGGCCGAACCACCCAGTTCGAGGTTCTCGAAAGTCTTGCCCGGTACGGTGGCGTCGCTGATGCCAACGGTGAGCGAACCGGAATCCTTGAAGACGTCATCGCCCTGGGCTGGTGCCTTGTACTCGACCTGAGTCTGACCTGCCGCGATGGTGACCTTGTCGCCGTTGCTCAAGGTGACAGTCAGCGGACGATCCAGCGGCTGGTTCACTTTCACGGTGAACGACGGCTGCTGGTCTTCGGTGACGTTGCCATTGCTGACGATGGTGACGGAGACCTTGTCGCCTTCGTTGCCGGTGCCCGGAGTACCAGTGCCTGGCTCGTCCGTCACTGTGGTGGTGACGGTGTTGTCGCCGAGGGTCAGCTTCTCGAAGTTATCGGCGCCAGTGACCGATTCCAGCTTGTTCCCGATGCTTGGCTGGCCGCCAACGTACACGTCATCAGGCGCATGGATGGTGATAGTCCCGGTGGCGCTGCCAGCCGGAACGGTGACTTTGGTGCCGTCGCTGAGCGTGAAGACCAGGCCGTTATGGCCAGTAACGGACAGACCTTGGGCGTTGGTCAGGGTGACGGTGTAGGTGATCTCGCCGCCTTCGCTGACGGTGGTCTTGTCGGCGGTAAGGGTCGCGACGACTTCACTTTCAGTGTCAGCGATTTGAACGGTCGCCGAACCACCCAGCTCCAGGTTCTCGAAAGTCTTGCCTGGTACGGAAGCGTCGGAAATACCAACGGTCAGGGAGCCCGAGTCTTTGAAGACGTCATCGCCTTGAGCTGGGGCTTTGTACTCAACTTGGGTTTGACCCGCAGCGATGGTGACTTTGTCGCCATTGCTCAGAGTGACAGTCAGCGGACGATCCAGCGGCTGGTTCACTTTCACGGTGAACGACGGCTGCTGATCTTCAGTGACATTGCCGTTGCTGACGATGGTGACGGAGACCTTGTCGCCTTCGTTGCCGGTGCCCGGAGTACCGGTACCCGGCTCGTCAGTCACCGTCGTGGTGACGGTGCCGTCACCCAGCGTCAGCTTCTCGAAGTTATCGGCGCCAGTTACACCTTCCAGCTTGTTCACGATGCTTGGCTGACCGCCAACGTAGACGTCGTCAGGAGCGTGAATGGTGATGGTGCCGGTGGCGCTGCCCGCCGGAACAGTCACTTTCGTGCCATCCGACAGAGTGAAGACCAGACCATTGTGGCCTTTGACGTCTAGGCCCTGAGCGTTGGTCAGAGTAACGGTGTAGGTGATCTCACCGCCTTCGCTGACAGTAGTCTTGTCGGCGGTCAGGGTCGCGATGACTTCGCTTTCGGTGTCAGCGATCTGAACGGTGGCCGAGCCGCCGAGCTCCAGGTTCTCGAAGGTTTTGCCTGGAACACTGGCGTCGCTGATACCAACGGTGAGCGAACCAGAATCCTTGAAGACGTCATCGCCCTGGGCTGGTGCCTTGTACTCGACCTGAGTCTGACCTGCCGCGATGGTGACCTTGTCGCCGTTGCTCAAGGTGACAGTCAGCGGACGATCCAGCGGCTGGTTCACTTTGACAGTGAACGACGGTTGCTGGTCTTCAGTGACATTGCCGTTGCTGACGATGGTGACGGAAACCTTGTCGCCTTCGTTGCCGGTGCCAGGAGTGCCGGTGCCTGGCTCATCGGTGACATCGGTTTTCACTTCGCCCTGACCCAAGGTCAGTTTCTCGAAGTTATCCGCACCAGTAACACCTTCCAGCTTGTTCACGATCGACGGCTGGCCGCCAACATAAACGTCGTCTGGAGCAGTGATAGTGACCGTACCGGTAGCACTGCCCGCCGGAATGGTGACCTTGGTGCCATCCGAAAGGGTGAAGGTCAGGCCGCCATGGCCAGTGACATCCAGGCCCTGACCATTGGTCAGGGTGACGGTATAGGTGATCTCGCCGCCCTCGCTGACGGTGGACTTGTCGGCGGTGAGGGTCGCGACGACTTCGCTTTCGGTGTCAGCAATCTGAACGGTGGCCGAGCCACCCAGTTCCAGATTCTCGAAGGTCTTGCCCGGAACGCTGGCATCGGTGATGCCGACAGTCAGAGAGCCTGAGTCTTTGAAGACGTCATCGCCTTGGGCTGGCGCCTTGTACTCGACCTGGGTCTGGCCTGCAGCGATGGTGACCTTGTCGCCATTGCTCAGGGTAACGGTCAGCGGACGATCCAGCGGCTGGTTCACTTTGACAGTGAACGACGGCTGCTGGTCTTCGGTGACGTTGCCATTGCTGACGATGGTGACGGAGACCTTGTCGCCTTCGTTGCCGGTGCCTGGCGTACCGGTACCCGGCTCGTCAGTCACAATAGTGGTGACGGTGCCGTCACCCAGCGTCAGTTTTTCAAAGTTGTCAGCGCCAGTAACGCCTTCGAGTTTGTTGACGATCGAAGGCTGGCCGCCAACGTAGACGTCATCCGGCGCATGGATGGTGATGGTGCCGGTGGCGCTGCCCGCTGGAACGGTAACTTTTGTGCCGTCCGAGAGCGTGAAGACCAGACCATTGTGGCCTTTGACATCCAAGCCCTGAGCGTTGGTCAGTGTCACGGTGTAAGTGATCTCGCCGCCTTCGCTGACAGTAGTCTTGTCGGCAGTCAGGGTCGCGATGACTTCACTTTCGGTATCGGCGATCTGAACGGTGGCCGAGCCGCCGAGCTCCAGGTTCTCGAAGGTTTTGCCTGGAACACTGGCGTCGCTGATACCAACGGTGAGCGAACCAGAATCCTTGAAGACGTCATCGCCCTGGGCTGGCGCCTTGTACTCGACCTGGGTCTGGCCCGCCGCGATGGTGACCTTGTCGCCGTTGCTCAAGGTGACAGTCAGCGGACGATCCAGCGGCTGGTTCACTTTCACGGTGAACGACGGCTGCTGATCTTCAGTGACGTTGCCATTGCTGACGATGGTGACGGAGACCTTGTCGCCTTCGTTGCCGGTGCCCGGAGTGCCAGTACCTGGTTCGTCTGTCACTGTGGTGGTGACGGAGTTGTCGCCTAGGGTCAGCTTCTCGAAGTTATCGGCGCCAGTGACGGATTCCAGCTTGTTCACGATGCTTGGCTGGCCGCCGACGTACACGTCATCAGGCGCATGGATGGTGATAGTCCCGGTGGCGCTGCCAGCCGGAACGGTGACTTTGGTGCCGTCGCTGAGCGTGAAGACCAAGCCGTTATGGCCGGTAACCGACAGACCTTGGGCGTTGGTCAGTGTGACGGTGTAGGTGATCTCGCCGCCTTCGCTGACGGTGGTCTTGTCGGCGGTAAGGGTCGCGACGACTTCACTTTCAGTGTCAGCGATCTGCACGGTGGCCGAGCCGCCGAGCTCCAGGTTCTCGAAGGTCTTACCTGGAACACTGGCGTCGCTGATACCAACGGTGAGCGAACCAGAATCCTTGAAGACGTCATCGCCCTGGGCTGGCGCCTTGTACTCGACCTGGGTCTGGCCCGCCGCGATGGTGACCTTGTCGCCATTGCTCAGGGTGACAGTCAACGGGCGATCCAACGGTTGGTTCACTTTGACAGTGAACGACGGCTGCTGATCTTCGGTGACATTGCCGTTGCTGACGATGGTTACAGAGACTTTGTCGCCTTCGTTGCCGGTGCCCGGAGTACCGGTACCTGGCTCATCGGTGACATCGGTTTTCACTTCGCCCTGACCCAGGGTCAGCTTTTCGAAGTTATCGGCACCAGTGACGGACTCCAGCTTGTTCACGATCGATGGCTGACCGCCAACGTATACGTCGTCCGGCGCATGGATCGTGATAGTCCCGGTGGCGCTGCCAGCCGGAACGGTCACCTTGGTGCCATCCGAAAGAGTGAAGGTCAGACCGCCGTGGCCTTTGACGTCAAGGCCTTGGGCATTGGTCAGAGTAACGGTGTAAGTGATCTCACCGCCTTCGGAGACGGTGGTCTTGTCGGCGGTGAGGGTCGCAATGACTTCGCTTTCGGTGTCAGCAATCTGAACAGTGGCCGAACCACCGAACTCGAGGTTTTCGAAGGTTTTGCCCGGAACACTGGCATCGGTGATGCCGACAGTCAGGGAGCCCGAGTCTTTGAAGACGTCATCGCCCTGGGCTGGTGCCTTGTACTCGACCTGAGTCTGACCTGCCGCGATGGTGACCTTGTCGCCGTTGCTCAAGGTGACAGTCAGCGGACGATCCAGCGGCTGGTTCACTTTGACTGTGAACGACGGCTGCTGGTCTTCGGTGACGTTGCCATTGCTGACGATGGTGACGGAGACCTTGTCGCCTTCGTTGCCGGTGCCTGGAGTACCAGTGCCTGGCTCGTCCGTCACTGTGGTGGTGACGGTGTTGTCGCCGAGGGTCAGCTTCTCGAAGTTATCGGCGCCAGTGACCGATTCCAGCTTGTTCACGATGCTTGGCTGGCCGCCAACGTACACGTCATCAGGCGCATGGATGGTGATAGTCCCGGTGGCGCTGCCAGCCGGAACGGTGACTTTGGTGCCGTCGCTGAGCGTGAAGACCAGGCCGTTATGGCCAGTAACGGACAGACCTTGGGCGTTGGTCAGGGTGACGGTGTAGGTGATCTCGCCGCCTTCGCTGACGGTGGTCTTGTCGGCGGTAAGGGTCGCGACGACTTCACTTTCAGTGTCAGCGATCTGAACGGTAGCCGAGCCGCCGAGCTCCAGGTTCTCGAAGGTTTTGCCTGGAACACTGGCGTCGCTGATACCAACGGTGAGCGAACCGGAATCCTTGAAGACGTCCTCGCCTTGTGCCGGTGCCTTGTACTCGACCTGGGTCTGGCCTGCAGCGATGGTGACCTTGTCGCCATTGCTCAGGGTAACGGTCAGCGGACGATCCAGCGGCTGGTTCACTTTCACGGTGAACGACGGCTGCTGATCTTCAGTGACATTGCCATTGCTAACGATGGTGACGGAAACCTTGTCACCCTCGTTGCCAGTACCCGGAGTGCCAGTGCCTGGCTCATCGGTGACATCGGTTTTCACTTCGCCCTGACCCAAGGTCAGTTTCTCGAAGTTGTCTGCACCAGTAACGCCTTCCAGCTTGTTGACTATTGCTGGCTGGCCGCCGACGTACACGTCATCAGGGGCGTGGATGGTGATAGTCCCGGTGGCGCTGCCAGCCGGAACGTTGACCTTGGTGCCGTCCGAGAGGGTGAACACCAAACCGCCATGAGCTTTGACGTCCAGGCCTTGGGTGTTGGTCAGCGTAACGGTATAGGTGATCTCGCCGCCTTCGGACACAGTGGTCTTGTCGGCGGTAAGGGTCGCGACGACTTCACTTTCAGTGTCAGCGATTTGAACGGTCGCCGAACCACCCAGCTCCAGGTTTTCGAAAGTCTTGCCTGGTACGGAAGCGTCGGAAATACCAACGGTCAGGGAGCCCGAGTCTTTGAAGACGTCATCGCCTTGAGCAGGAGCCTTGTACTCGACCTGCGTCTGGCCCGCAGCGATGGTGACCTTGTCGCCATTGCTCAGGGTAACGGTCAGCGGACGATCCAGCGGCTGGTTCACTTTGACAGTGAACGACGGCTGCTGGTCTTCGGTGACGTTGCCATTGCTGACGATGGTGACGGAGACCTTGTCGCCTTCGTTGCCGGTGCCTGGCGTACCGGTACCCGGCTCGTCGGTCACGGTAGTGGTGACGGTACCGTCGCCGAGGGTCAGCTTCTCGAAGTTGTCAGCGCCAGTGACGGATTCCAGCTTGTTCACGATGCTTGGCTGGCCGCCAACGTACACGTCGTCCGGCGCATGGATGGTGATAGTCCCGGTGGCGCTGCCAGCCGGAACGGTGACTTTGGTGCCGTCGCTGAGCGTGAAGACCAGGCCGTTATGGCCAGTAACGGACAGACCTTGGGCGTTAGTCAGCGTAACGGTGTAAGTGATCTCGCCGCCTTCGGACACGGTGGTCTTATCGGCTGTCAGGGTCGCGACGACTTCGCTTTCGGTATCTGCGATCTGCACGGTGGCTGAACCGCCCAGCTCCAGGTTTTCGAAAGTCTTGCCTGGTACGGAAGCGTCGGAAATACCAACGGTCAGGGAGCCCGAGTCTTTGAAGACGTCATCGCCTTGAGCTGGGGCCTTGTACTCAACTTGGGTTTGACCCGCAGCGATGGTGACTTTGTCGCCATTGCTCAGGGTGACAGTCAGCGGACGATCCAGCGGCTGGTTCACTTTGACAGTGAAGCTTGGCTGCTGGTCTTCGGTGACGTTGCCATTGCTGACGATGGTGACCGAAACCTTGTCACCTTCGTTGCCAGTGCCCGGAGTGCCAGTGCCTGGCTCGTCGGTCACGGTAGTGGAGACAGTATCGTCACCGAGGGTCAATTTCTCGAAGTTATCTGCACCCGTAACGCCTTCGAGTTTGTTGACGATCGAAGGTTGGCCGCCAACGTAGACATCGTCAGGGGCGTGAATGGTGATGGTGCCAGTGGCGCTGCCTGCTGGAACGGTAACTTTGGTGCCGTCGCTAAGCGTAAAGACCAACCCATTGTGGCCTTTGACGTCCAAGCCCTGAGCGTTGGTCAGCGTGACGGTATAGGTGATCTCGCCGCCTTCGGACACAGTGGTCTTGTCGGCAGTCAGGGTTGCGACAACCTCACTTTCGGTGTCAGCGATCTGCACGGTTGCCGAACCACCGAGCTCCAGGTTCTCGAAAGTCTTGCCTGGTACGGAAGCGTCGGCAATACCAACGGTCAGGGAGCCCGAGTCTTTGAAGACGTCATCGCCTTGAGCTGGGGCTTTGTACTCAACTTGGGTTTGACCCGCAGCGATGGTGACTTTGTCGCCATTGCTCAGAGTGACAGTCAGCGGACGATCCAGCGGCTGGTTCACTTTGACAGTGAAGCTTGGCTGCTGGTCTTCGGTGACGTTGCCATTGCTGACGATGGTGACGGAGACTTTGTCGCCTTCGTTGCCAGTGCCCGGAGTGCCAGTGCCTGGCTCATCGGTGACATCGGTTTTCACTTCGCCCTGACCCAGCGTCAGCTTCTCGAAGTTATCGGCGCCAGTCACGCCTTCGAGTTTGTTGACGATCGAAGGCTGGCCGCCAACGTACACGTCGTCAGGAGCGTGAATGGTGATGGTGCCGGTGGCGCTGCCCGCGGGAACGGTGACTTTTGTGCCGTCCGAAAGGGTAAATACCAGGCCGCCATGACCTTTGACGTCCAGGCCCTGAGCGTTGGTCAGAGTCACGGTGTAAGTGATCTCGCCGCCTTCGCTGACAGTGGTTTTGTCAGCAGTCAGGGTGGCGACAACCTCACTTTCGGTGTCAGCAATCTGAACAGTGGCGGAGCTTCCCAGCTCAAGGTTTTCGAAGGTTTTGCCCGGAACACTGGCATCGGTCACGCCAATGGTGAGCGAGCCAGAATCCTTGAAGACGTCATCGCCCTGGGCTGGCGCCTTGTACTCGACCTGAGTCTGGCCCGCCGCGATGGTGACCTTGTCGCCGTTGCTCAAGGTGACAGTCAGCGGACGATCCAGCGGCTGGTTCACTTTGACAGTGAAGCTTGGCTGCTGGTCTTCGGTGACGTTGCCATTGCTGACGATGGTGACGGAGACTTTGTCGCCTTCGTTGCCAGTGCCCGGAGTGCCAGTGCCTGGCTCATCGGTGACATCGGTTTTCACTTCGCCCTGACCCAGCGTCAGCTTCTCGAAGTTATCGGCGCCAGTCACGCCTTCGAGTTTGTTGACGATCGAAGGCTGGCCGCCAACGTACACGTCGTCAGGAGCGTGAATGGTGATGGTGCCGGTGGCGCTGCCCGCGGGAACGGTGACTTTTGTGCCGTCCGAAAGGGTAAATACCAGGCCGCCATGACCTTTGACGTCCAGGCCCTGGGCGTTGGTCAGAGTCACGGTGTAAGTGATCTCGCCGCCTTCGCTGACAGTGGTTTTGTCAGCAGTCAGGGTGGCGACAACCTCACTTTCGGTGTCAGCAATCTGAACAGTGGCGGAGCTTCCCAGCTCAAGGTTTTCGAAGGTTTTGCCCGGAACACTGGCATCGGTCACGCCAATGGTGAGCGAACCAGAATCCTTGAAGACGTCATCGCCCTGGGCTGGCGCCTTGTACTCGACCTGAGTCTGGCCCGCCGCGATGGTGACCTTGTCGCCGTTGCTCAAGGTGACAGTCAGCGGACGATCCAGCGGCTGGTTCACTTTGACAGTGAAGCTTGGCTGCTGGTCTTCAGTGACGTTGCCGTTGCTGACGATGGTTACAGAGACTTTGTCGCCTTCGTTGCCGGTGCCCGGAGTACCGGTACCCGGCTCGTCAGTCACCGTCGTGGTGACGGTGCCGTCACCCAGCGTCAGTTTCTCGAAGTTATCCGCACCAGTAACACCTTCCAGCTTGTTCACGATCGACGGCTGGCCGCCAACATAAACGTCGTCTGGAGCAGTGATAGTGACCGTACCGGTAGCACTGCCCGCCGGGATGGTGACTTTGGTGCCATCCGAAAGGGTGAAGGTCAGGCCGCCATGGCCCGTAACATCCAGGCCCTGACCATTGGTCAGGGTGACGGTGTAGGTGATCTGGCCGCCTTCGGACACGGTGGTCTTGTCGGCAGTCAGAGTCGCGACGACTTCGCTCTCGGTATCGCTGATCTGGACGGTGGCCGCACCGCCAAGCTTCAGATCCTCGAAAGTCTTGCCCGGAACGCTGGCGTCGGTCACGCCCAAGGTCACGGAGCCCGCGTCCTTGAATACGTCGTCACCCTGCGCCGGCAGGCTGTAGGTAGCCTGGGTCTGGCCAGCAGCAATGGTGACCTTGTCGCCATTGCTCAGGGTCACGGTCAGGTCGTGGTCGAGCTTCTGGCTGACTGAAACGGTGAAGGTCGGCTGCTGAGCTTCCGTCACGTTACCGTTGCTGGCAATGCTGACAGTCACAGTGTCGATGCTGTCGCTGACCACGGTCTGAGCCGGGGTCGGGTTCGGCACCAGGTTCTCGAAGTTACCGCCGGTGGTGCCGGTAATGGTGGTGCTGACCGTGCTGCCATTGACGAAGACATCGTTGGCCGGGGTCTGGAAGTCGACCGAGCCACTGGTCTTGCCAGCTTCGACGGTGACGGTCTGGCCGTTGGACAGGGTGACGGTGACTGGCGTCTGTGCCGGGTTGGTCAAGGTCACGGTATAGGTGATCACGCCGCCTTCGGTGACGCTTGGCGAAGCAGTCAGGGTGGCGGTGGTGGTGTCGACCGAGTCGTTGATCACGGTCTGCGCCGGGGCCGGGTTCGGCACCAGGTTCTCGAAGTTGCCACCGGTGGCGCCGGTGATGGTGGTGCTGACCGTGCTGCCGTTGTTGTAGACGTCGTTGGGCGGGGTCTGGAAGTCGACCGAGCCGCTGGACTTGCCAGCCTCGACGGTGATTGTCTGGCCGTTGGACAGGGTGACGGTGACCGGCGTCTGTGCCGGGTTGGTCAGGGTCACGGTGTAGGTGATCACGCCGCCTTCGGTGACGCTTGGCGTCGCGGTCAAGGTGGCGGTGGTGGTGTCGATGGTGTCGGTGATCTGGGTCACCGCCGGGGTCGGGTTCGGGGTAATGACCAAGCCGTTGCCGCCGGTGGTGCCGGTGATGGTGGTGGAGATCTGGCCGCCATCGATGTAAGGCGTGTCGTTGGCCGGAATGTTGACGTTGACCGAGCCGCTGGTCTGGCCAGCCGGGATCACGATCACCGCGCCGTTGGACAGGGTGACGGTCAGGTTGCTCTGCGGCGCCTGGCCGACGGTGGCGGTATAGACGATGACGCCACCCGCTTCGCTGATCGAAGGGGTGGCGCTCAGGCTCAGGCCGGTTGGAATGGGATTGTTGTTGGTGGTGGTGTCGTTGTTGCTATCCAGCCCACCGACTTCTTCGTTTGCCAGGCCTGCGGCGAAGCCCAGGGGGCCGGTGGGGAACCCGATGCTCGGGTCGACCACGCCTGCGGTTTCTTCCAGCAGCACGAAGCTGTGACCACCACCGACCGAACCGCCGCCTGCGGCAGCAGGGCCGGCAGCAGGCGCTTCCAGCTCGGTGGTCGGGTCGACACCGGAGGCAATGGCCTGTTGCAGCTCTTCGACCGAGGGCGCGGCCTGCGCGGTGGCCTGGGCCAGGTCGGTGCTGCTGTCGGGCGCATCGGCGCTCCATTGAGTGTCGCGGCCCAGGTCGAGCATGCGACCGTCGGCCAATTCCAGGGTCACGGCGCCGCCCGGGCCGGTAAGGACTTCCTCGCCTGCGAACAGGCGATCGCCTTCGATCAGCACGCGCTTGATGCCTTCCGGGGATACTGCGATGACTTGGCCAACAATGCTTTTGACGATGGCAACGACAGTGCTCATGGAACTCTCCGGGATGTGTCTCAATTGGCTTCCGGCCGGCGTGCGAACCTGCTTCCGCTGGAATGTTACAAAAATGATTTGACGCTTTTATTCGTCAAATTTCTGTCAATAATTTTCGGCTATTAAGTTTATGCCAAAGTATTGACCTTCGTCTCGCCATCCTAAACAATCGGCAAACTAATGTCACATTGATATTTGAGTAAAAACCTCTTCCTTTCGTATTAATTACGTACAGTCTCGCAAGCTCGCCAATCGTTCAGTTCAGGCCGCCATTTTCAGGGGCCAGACCCGCTTCGGCCGTGATTTGGGACAACAGCGCCACTTGGGAATCAGTAAAAATGCGTGCGTCACTTTTCACCGTTCTTCCTCTCGCCCTTGCAGCCTCCATTGCCCAAGCACAAACCCTGCCGCAAGCCATGCAACAGGCCTTGGACGTGCACCCGGAAATCCAGGCCGGGGTCAACGCCCGCACCGCCGCGGACTATCAACTGCGCGCCGCGCAGGGTGGTTACCTGCCGCGCGTCGACATGACCGCCGGCTACGGCCGCGAGGGCAGCGATTCGCCGAGTACGTCGCATCGCTGGGAGACTTTGAACCGGGGTGAGTCAAGTATCCGTCTCCGCCAAATGGTTTTTGACGGTTTTGCCACCTCCAGCGAAGTGGGCCGTCAGCAAGCCACGGTCAACGCTCGTGCCTACTCCCTGATGGGCACCTCCGAGCGCACCGCGCTGACCGTTGCCCAGGTCTATCTCGATGTCCTGTCGCGCCGCGAGATGGTGCGCCTGGCCGAAGACAACCTGCGCAACCACGAACGCATCCTCGACCAGATCAAGCTGCGCACCAGCCGTGGCGTCGGCCGCCTGGCCGACCTCGACCAGGCCGAAGCGCGCCTGGCGCAGGCGCGTAACAACCTGATCACCGAGCAGACCAACCTGGCCGATGCCAATACCAACTACCTGAGCGTGATCGGGCAAATGCCCGACGAACTGAGCGCGCCTGCGCCGTTCATCGACCTGCTGCCGGCCACCCTGGACGAGGCTCGTCACCAGATGGTCGAGAGCAGCCCGATCCTGCGCTCGGCAGAATCCGACATCGCTGCCGCCGAGAAGCAATACGAAGCGGCAAAGTCTAGTTTCTATCCGCGTTTTGATGCAGAGCTCGGACGGACGGCAGACAACAACCTCGACGGTTCGGTCGGCCACAACAATGAGTGGCAGGCCATGCTGCGCATGAACTTCAACCTTTACGCCGGTGGCAGCAACAAGGCCGACCTGGAATCGAAGTCGTATCTGGCCAACCAGGCGCTGGATATTCGCAACAACGCCTTGCGTCAGCTCAATGAGGAGTTAGGCTTGGCATGGAATGCTCTGGACAACGCCAACGCCCAGTTGCCGATCGCCCAGCAGTATGTCGATCACAGCACCCGGGTGCGCAGCGCCTACCAGCAGCAGTTCGGCCTGGGCGAGCGAACCCTACTGGACCTGCTCGACAGCGAGAATGAAACCTTCACCGCGCAACGTCGTCTGGTAGAAGTGAAGAACACTCAGTTGTTTACTCAGTACCGAATCAAGGCGACCATTGGTCAACTGCTGAAGAGCCAGGGTGTCGTAGCCCCCATGGCGACCGTCGTACAGAACGACCTGAAGCCAAAGGTGAACCTGCCAGGCATGAACTGAAGGCGCACCTGTCCTATCCAACCGCAAGGATGAAGAGAGCGCCGCGTGGAATCTGAAGTCAGTCGAGTACAACTCAACCATGATCCACGCAGTCAGCATGACGATCCGCTACTGGACAGCCTGCTGACCCTGTGTGTCCTGCACCAGAAACCCGCCAGCCGGGCCATGCTCACCACCGGCCTGCCGCTGCCGGCGCAGCGCCTGAGCGTCGAGCTGCTGCCGCGTGCCGCAGCTCGCGCGGGTCTGCAGGGGCGCCTGCTGCAACGCAAGCTCGAGCAGATCCCCAGCATTGCCATGCCGGCGATGCTGCTTCTGAAGGAAGGGCGCAGTGCTGTCCTGCTCGGCTGGGAAAATGAAGACACCGCACGCCTGTTGCTCAGCGAGAGCGACGGCGGGGAAGTGCTGGTCACCCGCGAGGCGCTGCTCAGCGACTACAGCGGCAAGGTGTTCTTCGCCCAGCCGCAGCACAAGTTCGACGTCAACCACGGCAACCTGATCCCGCGCGCGCGCTCCTGGTTCCGCGACACCCTGATGCGCAGCAAATGGCTGTACATCGACGCCATCGCCGCCAGCCTGGTGATCAACCTGATTGCCCTGGCGGCGCCGCTGTTCGTGATGAACGTCTATGACCGCGTGGTGCCCAACCAGGCCACCTCGACGCTTTGGGTGCTGGCAGTGGGCATCGCCGGTGCCTACGTCTTCGACCTCATCCTCAAGGGGCTGCGCAGCCTCTGTCTGGACCTTGCCGGCAAGAAGACCGACCTGATCATTTCCGCGACGCTGTTCGAGCGTATCGTCGGCATGTCGATGAAATACCGCCCCGCGCGGGTCGGCAGCTTTGCGCAGAACATCCACGAGTTCCAGGGGCTGCGCGACTTCCTCGCTTCGCTCACCCTCACCAGCCTGATCGACCTGCCGTTTACCCTGCTGATCCTGACGGTGATCGCCATCATCGGTGGGCACCTGGTATGGATCCCGATATTGGCCTTCCCACTGGCCCTGAGCATCGGCTATGCCCTGCAGAAACCATTGATGGCGACGATGGAGCGCACCATGGCGCTGGCTTCCGAGCGCCAGTCCAGCCTCATCGAGACCCTTGCCGGGCTGGATGCGGTCAAGGTCAACAACGCCGAGAGCGAGCGCCAGTATATGTGGGAGCAGACCCTCGGCACCCTCAGCCGCCTCGAACTGCGGGTCAAGGTACTGTCGGGCCTGGCGATGAACATCACCATGCTGATCCAGCAGCTCGCCGGTGTGGCGATGATCTGCGTTGGCGTGTACCTGATCATCGACGGCAACCTCAGCATGGGCGGCCTGGTGGCCTGCTACATGCTCAGTGGTCGCGCGCTTGGCCCGCTGGGCCAGCTCAATGGTCTGCTGGCCCGCTACCAGCAGGCCAAGGTGACCATGGTCGCCACCGACCAGATGATGGAGCTGCCCCAGGAGCGCAATTTCGAAGAGCGTCCGCTGAGCCGCCAGGTGCTGCAGGGTGCGGTCGAGTTCCGCGGCGTCGAGTTCACCTATCCGAACCAGCAGAACCAGGCGCTCAAGGGCATCAACCTGGTCATTCGACCTGGCGAGAAGGTCGGCATCATCGGCCGCAGTGGTTCGGGCAAGAGCTCGCTGGCCAAGTTGATCGTCGGCCTGTATGAAGCCGACGGCGGCTCGCTGCTGGTCGATGGCGTCGATATCCGCCAGATCGACGTCAGCGAGTTGCGCCACAATATCGGCTATGTGCCCCAGGATATCCAGTTGCTGGCCGGGACCCTGCGCGACAACCTGGTCAGCGGCGCCCGCTACATCGAGGATGAGCTGATCCTGCAGGCTGCAGAGCTGGCCGGCGTGCATGAATTCGCCCGTCTTCACCCCGACGGCTATGAGCTGCAGGTTGGCGAGCGCGGCCAGAATCTCTCCGGCGGCCAGCGCCAGAACGTCGCCCTGGCCCGTGCCTTGCTGCTCAATCCGCAGATCCTGCTGCTCGACGAACCCACCAGCGCCATGGACAACACCGGCGAAGAACGTCTCAAGCAGCGCCTGGGTGCGGTGATCGAAGGCAAGACCGTGTTGCTGGTCACGCACCGGGCTTCGTTGCTGTCGCTGGTGGACCGGTTGATCGTCATCGATCGTGGACAGATCGTCGCGGATGGCCCGAAAGCCGCCGTCATGGAAGCGCTGAAGAAGGGGCAGATCAGTGTTGCATAAGCTGGATTTCGGGCGTTTCAAGGACAACCTGCGCCGCTATTTCAAAGGCTCCGAATCGCTGGCAGGCCAGCCGCTGCCAGAGGTCAACAAGGCGCTGATCGAGGATGCGCCGCGCATCGTGCGCCTGACCATCTGGGGCGTGATTGCCTTCTTCGTGTTCCTGATCGTATGGGCCAGCGTTGCGCCCATCGATGAAGTGACGCGCGGCGAAGGCAAGGCTATTCCTTCGTCCAAGGTACAGAAGGTGCAGAACCTCGAGGGCGGCATCGTCGCGCAGATCTACGCGAAGGAAGGCGAGATCGTCGAAGTCGGCCAACCGCTGCTGCGTCTGGACGAAACCCGCTTCGCCTCCAACGTCGACGAGACCGAGGCCTCGCGCCTGGCCATGGCCCTGCGCGTGCAGCGCCTGAGCGCCGAGGTCGACGACACGCCGCTGCAGATCGATGAAGAACTGCGCAAGGCCGCGCCGAGCCAGGCTGCCAGCGAACAGTCGCTGTACCAGAGCCGACGCCAGCAGTTGCATGACGAGATCAGTGGCCTGGAGCAGCAACTGGTGCAGAAGCAGCAGGAACTGCGCGAGTTCAACTCCAAGCGCGCCCAGTACGCCAACAGCCTGCAGTTGCTGCGCCAGGAAATCGCCATGTCCGAGCCGCTGGTGGCCCAGGGGGCGATCTCGCAGGTCGAGGTGCTGCGCCTGCGTCGCGCCGAAGTCGAGAACCGTGGCCAGATGGACTCTACCGCCCTGGCCATTCCCCGTGCCGAAGCGGCGATCAAGGAAGTGCAGAGCAAGATCGAGGAGACCCGCGGCAAGTTCCGCAGCGAGGCCCTCACCCAGCTCAACGAGGCTCGCACTGAGCTGAACAAGGCGACGGCCACCAGCAAGGCGCTGGATGACCGGGTCAACCGCACCATGGTCACATCGCCCGTGCGCGGTATCGTCAAGCAACTGCTGGTGAACACCATCGGCGGCGTGATCCAGCCGGGCAGCGACATCATCGAGATCGTGCCGCTGGACGACACGCTGGTGGTAGAGGCGAAGATCCTGCCCAAGGATATCGCCTTCCTGCACCCCGGCCAGGAGGCCACGGTGAAGTTCACTGCCTACGACTACACCATCTATGGCGGCATGAAGGCCAAGCTCGAGCAGATCGGTGCCGACACCATCACCGATGAAGACAAGAAGACCACCTACTACCTGATCAAGCTGCGCACCGACAGAAGCCACCTGGGCTCTGACGAGAAGCCGCTGCTGATCATCCCCGGTATGGTCGCCACGGTGGATATCCTCACCGGCAAGAAGACCATCATGAGCTACCTGCTCAAACCGATCATCAAGGCGCGCTCCGAGGCGTTGCGCGAGCGGTGATCCTGTGTGGGAGCGGCGCTCCTGTAAGCCCGCTCCTGTATATGCATATTCGCTAAAGATATTTAAATTTCCATTCTTATGACTTTATAGTCACTGCCACTGCGTACCTGCCGACCAATCGGCGCGCCGCACGACTCGAACCCACACGGGAAATCCCCGTGCGTTTCTGAATCGATGCGCGCCCCTGAAAGTCGCGCACTGCGTGGGAGTGAACAATGTCAGCCGCCTCGAACGCCTTGTCGTCCATCGACAGCGCACAGCCGCAACGCTTCGAAATCCGCCCCTTCTCCGGTGCCGTCGGTGCCGAGATCATTGGGCTGGACCTGTCCCGGCCGGTCAACGCCGAAGATTTCAACCGTATTCATCGCGCCCACCTGGACCATCACGTCCTGGTGTTCCGCGACCAGCGCATCACCCCCGAACAGCAGATCGCCTTCAGCCGCCGTTTCGGCGTACTGCAGATCCATGTGCTCAAGCAGTTCCTGCTGGAAAACCACCCCGAGATTCTGATCGTTTCCAACATCATCGAGGACGGTCGCAACATTGGCCTGGGTGATGCCGGCAAGTTCTGGCATTCGGACCTCTCCTACAAAGAGCTGCCGAGCCTCGGCTCGATGCTGCACGCCCAGGAACTGCCCAGCGAGGGTGGCGACACCCTGTTCGCCGACATGCACAAGGCCTGGGACGCGGTGCCCGATGCGCTGCGCAAGGTGGTCGAGGGACGCAGCGCTGCGCATTCCTATACCGCTCGTTATTCGGAAACCAAGTTCGAGGGCAACTGGCGCCCGACCCTGACCGCCGAGCAACTGGCCCAGGTCAACGAAGTCATCCACCCGGTGGTACGCACTCACCCGGAGAACGGCCGCAAGGCGCTGTTCGTCAGTGAGGGCTTCACCACTCGCATCGTCGGCCTGCCCGATGACGAGAGCCGCGATGTACTGCAGCAGCTCTACGCCCTGAGCGTGCTTGAGCAGAACATCTACCGCCACGCCTGGCAGCCCCACGACATGGTGTTCTGGGACAACCGTTCGCTGATCCACCTGGCTGCCGGCTGCCCCGCGCACCTGCGCCGCAAGCTCTACCGCACCACCATCCAGGGCGATGCCCCGTTCTGACGACTGAGGACCCTCATCATGCGTAAATCCATCAGCCGCCTGGCGGCCAGCATCGGCCTGGGCGCCAGCCTGATCGTAGGCGGCCTCGTGGCGCCGGCGGTGGCCCAGGCCGAAGGCAAGATCCGTATCGCCGAGCAGTTCGGCATCGTGTACCTGTTGCTCAACGTCGTTCGTGACCAGCAACTGATCGAGAAGCACGGCAAGGAGCAGGGCATCGACATTCAGGTCGACTGGGCGCAGCTTTCCGGGGGCGCGGCGATCAACGATGCGTTGCTGTCGGGCTCTGTGGACATCGCCGGCGCCGGCGTCGGGCCGTTGCTCACCGTCTGGGATCGCACCTACGGCCGGCAGAACGTCAAGGCCGTGGCCTCGCTGGGCAACTTCCCGTACTACCTGGTCAGCAGCAACCCCAATGTGAAGACCATCGCCGACATTTCCGAGAAGGACCGTATCGCCGTGCCTGCGGTGGGTGTTTCGGTACAGTCGCGCTTCCTGCAATACGCGGCGGCCAAG
This sequence comes from Pseudomonas sp. A014, assembly GCF_052378495.1. Classification (NCBI taxonomy): domain Bacteria; kingdom Pseudomonadati; phylum Pseudomonadota; class Gammaproteobacteria; order Pseudomonadales; family Pseudomonadaceae; genus Pseudomonas; species Pseudomonas sp. A014. The sequence continues at coordinate 5,842,526 of NZ_CP199001.1, read as the reverse complement.
CAGTGGGGCGACAAGGAGTACAACCGCCTCGACAAGTACACCCTGGCCGTGCCGCATCCAGATGCCACAGCCGCGCTGCTGGCCGGCGGCACCGAACTCAACGGGCATTTCTCCAACCCACCGTTCCAGGACCAGGCGCTGGCCAACAAGAACGTGCACATCGTGCTCAACAGCTACGACCTGCTCGGCCCCAACTCGCCAACCCTGCTGTTCGCCACCGAGAAGTTCCGCAAGGACAACCCCAAGACCTACAAGGCATTCGTCGATGCGCTCGCCGAAGCCGCCGACTTCGCCCAGAAAGACAAGGCCGCAGCCGCCGATACCTACATCCGCGTGACCAAGGCCAAGATCGATCGCAACGCGTTGATCAAGCTGATCGACAACCCGCAGTACGAGTTCACCATCACGCCGAAGAACACTTACCCACTGGCCGAATTCCTCTACCGGGTCGGCGCCATCAAGCACAAGCCCGAGTCGTGGAAGGACTACTTCTTCCAGGATGAGCGCCCATTGCAAGGGAGCTGATCGACCATGACCGCCCCATTGCCAGGCCACACGGCCAGCAACCTGAGCCGTGTCGACACCCCACCGCTGCTCAAGGTGGACAATCTCAGCCTCGAATACCGCACCGCGCAGCGCGTGGTGCGGGCTACTCACCAGGTCAGCTTCGAAGTCGATCGCGCCGACCGCTTCGTACTGTTGGGCCCGTCCGGGTGCGGCAAGTCGACCTTGCTCAAGGCCGTGGCCGGTTTCATCGAGCCGCGCGAAGGGCAGATCCTGTTGCAGGGCCAGCCGGTCAAGGGCCCAGGTCCTGACCGCATTGTCGTGTTCCAGGAGTTCGACCAGTTGCCGCCATGGAAGACGGTCAAGCAGAACGTCATGTTTCCGCTGCTGGTCTCTGGCCAACTCAAGCGCGCCGAGGCCGAGGCGCGGGCGCTGCACTATCTGGAGAAGGTCGGCCTGGCCGCCTTTGCCGATGCCTACCCGCACACCTTGTCTGGCGGCATGAAGGCGCGTGTGGCGATTGCCCGCGCGTTGGCCACGCAGCCGAAGGTGCTGCTGATGGACGAGCCCTTCGCCGCGCTCGACGCCCTGACCCGACGCAAGATGCAGGAAGAATTGCTGCTGTTGTGGGAAGAGGTGCGCTTCACGTTGCTGTTCGTCACCCACTCTATCGAGGAGGCGCTGGTGGTGGGTAACCGCATCCTCTTGCTGTCGCCGCATCCGGGACGGGTACGGGCCGAGGTGCACAGCCACCAATACGATCTGGGCAGCCTGGGTGGCAGCGATTTCCAGGCCAGCGCCCGGCGTATCCATCGCCTGCTGTTCGACGAGGCCGGTGAGCCGGAGCAGGCCTCGGACCTGGGCTTCAACGATATCCGCATCGCTTACTGACAGGAGGAGCCTGCGCATGACGACCACACCTGCACGCCAGGAATACGAAGTGCCGCTGCAGCCCCTGCCAGGGCTTTCGCTGGAGCGTGATCTGCCGCTTGCCCAACGTCTGTGGCAACAGGCCTGGTTGCGCAAGACCGTGATTCTTGTGCTGCTCGCCTTGATCTGGGAGGCGGTGGCGCGCTACACCGCCAACGACCTGCTGCTGCCGACCTTTCTGCAAACGGCGGTGGCGTTCTGGGACGGGATGGTCAGTGGCGAGCTGCCGGCGAAAGTCGGGGTCTCGCTGGTGGTGCTGCTCAAGGGCTATGTGCTGGGGATCGTACTGGCCTTCGGGTTGACCAGCCTGGCGGTCTCGACCCAGTTCGGCCGCGACCTGCTGGGTACCCTGACCTCCATGTTCAACCCACTGCCGGCCATCGCACTGTTGCCGCTAGCCCTCTTGTGGTTTGGCCTGGGCGACAACAGTCTGATCTTTGTGCTGGTGCACTCGGTGCTCTGGGCACTGGCGCTCAACACCTACGCGGGCTTTCTCGGCGTGTCCGAGACCCTGCGCATGGCCGGGCGCAACTATGGCCTGCGTGGGTTGCGCCTGGTGCTGCACATCCTGGTGCCGGCGGCATTGCCGTCGATTCTCTCGGGTCTGAAGATCGGCTGGGCCTTCGCCTGGCGCACCCTGATCGCCGCCGAGCTGGTGTTCGGCGCCAGCAGCGGCAAGGGCGGGCTGGGCTGGTACATCTTCCAGAACCGCAACGAGCTGTATACCGACAAGGTGTTTGCCGGGTTGGCGGTGGTGATCCTGATCGGCTTGCTGGTGGAGGGCCTGGTGTTCAATACCCTCGAGCGGTTGACCGTACGGCGTTGGGGGATGCAGAGGTAGTTCCGCGCGCAAGCAGGTTGGGTGGCTGTTTCCGCGTTATCAGGTCAGGTATCGGGCGGCCGCATTACTCAGCGTCTTGTGAATCTCATCTCTCAGCGCCTGCGGCTGCTCGACCACCACGGCCTCACCCTGGCCCAATACCCACCAGCGTAACGTCCAGCCGTCTTCTACTGTCGCCCGCAGTCGATGGCCATGGTGCAGCGCCGTCAACTGCATGTTCGCGCTCAACGGCACTTCTCGCAGCTGTCGCGCCAGCTGATCGCTGACCCACGCCTGCAGTTCCAGCCCCGTGCCCTGACGGGGCTGCTGCGGGTCGCCACGCAGGTAGTCGAGCAAGTCGAAATTGCCACGCGGCTCGCCCATGGCGCTGGCCGACCAATGCCAGCCGAATGGAATGCTCTTGTCATTGCGCTCCAGCGGAAAGATCAGCGACAGCTCGTTGAGGTCGCGCTCGACCGTACGCTTGCTGACATTGAAGCCGACATCGCGCAGGCGCCAGACCAGTTCGGCGCTGGTGACTCCCGGTGAGCGGCTGGGCAATTGACGCAGCAGCGCCCACTGGCGGCTGAGGGTGGCGCGGGTAGTGGCGAACGGCAAAGGGTAACGTCCTTGTCTAGGCTTGCGGCATTAGCATGGCGGGCACCGCGGCAGATGGCAATTCGCTACTTTGCGCTGAGATCGCGGAACTGCGATTTGGTTGCGTCGAGGTGAATCGTTCGCGACAGGTTTCGTCGTGTCGTCGCGCAGAATCGCCTCATCACAGTCGAGGTCGGAACTGTGGGACGTTCAATGAGGATGAACATGTCTGCTGCCAGCAATATCCATTCGCTGCTCGCCCGTCTCCTGCCCGAGCGCATCGTGCCTGCGCCAGCCATTCCCCGGCGACACCTGCGCCTGTTCGCTGGCGTCGGCATGCCCACCCAGTGGGCGGTGCTGGGTGAGCGCTCTGCGCTGGTGAGCCGTCTGGACGAGGCAGTGGATGTGCAGGCGATCTATGCCGACCTGCGGCACCAGGCACTGGAGGGCAATGCCGCGGTGCTCAACGACCTAGGCTGGATCTGGCTCAATGGCCGCTACTGGCGCGCCGACACGGCGCTGGCCAGCCATCTGCTGCGCATGGCCGCGCTGCAGGGCAACGCCGCGGCCTGGTTCAACCTGGGGCAACAGCACTATTTCGGCAAGGGTGTGACGGTGTGCTATGCCACCGCCGCGGAGCATTACCGGCATGCTTTCGAACGTGGCCTGTCGCACGCTGCTGCGGCCCTGGGCGACCTGTACGAGGAAGAAGTCTGCGACGCCGATCAGGACTGGGAGGTAAACCCGGCCGAGGCATACCAGTGGTTCCTGCGCGGGGCCCAGCGTGGCGAGGCACGTTGCCGGTTCGAGGTGGGCTACCGGCTGTTGCATGGACTGCATGTCGAGTCGGATACGCGGGCGGCGCTGTACTGGCTGGAGCTTGCCGCGGGGGCGGGGGTGATGCAGGCGGCCGAGGAGCTGGCGGTGCATTTCAGTCGCAGCGATGAAGGACGCTACCTGGAGTGGCGCGACCAGGCGATCGCGCTGGGCAGCACCCTGGCCTTGACCATGAAGCTGGAGGACCAGGTTCAGCCTTGAGTCCGGTGGGATGGTGGTGAGGCCTTCGCGGGCAAGCCCGCTCCCACGAACACACTGTTCATCGCCCCCGGTTGACGAAGGGGGGAGGGCTGGGCGTATATTGATAGTTAGCAAACTATGAATATCCTCGGTTCTTCCACATGACACTCGACGCACTGCACCTGAAAGTCAGCAGCGGCATGGTCGTTGCCGGTCGCCACTGGCGGCGCATCTGCCATGCGGCACTGACCGGCTATGGCATCTCCGAAGCCTGTGCGGTGCCGTTGCTGATGATCGTGCGCCTGGGCGATGGTGTGCACCAGGTGGCCGTGGCCCAGGCCGCCGGCCTGGAAAGCCCGTCGCTGGTGCGTCTGCTCGACCAACTGTGCAAGGCCGGGCTGGTGTGCCGCACCGAGGATCCGCTCGACCGACGTGCCAAGGCGCTGAGCCTGACCGCCGAAGGCCGCACCCTGGCCGAATCCATCGAGCGCGAGCTGGTACGTCTGCGCCGCGAGGTGCTGCACGGTATCTCGGCCGCCGACCTGGAAGCCACCCTGCGGGTCATCCACGCCTTCGAAGTCGCTGCACAGGGGGCGCCGGTGTGAACGGCTTCTTCAGTTCGGTACCGCCGGCGCGCGACTGGTTCTATGGCGTGCGTACCTTCGCCGCGTCGATGATTGCCCTGTACATCGCCTTGCTGATGCAACTGCCGCGCCCCTACTGGGCGATGGCCACGGTCTATATCGTGTCCAGCCCCTTCGTCGGCCCCACCAGTTCCAAGGCCTTGTACCGCGCAGTCGGCACGCTGCTCGGTGCTGGCGGCGCGGTGCTGCTGGTGCCGCCGCTGGTGCAGTCACCGTTGTTGCTGAGCATCGCCATCGCCCTGTGGACCGGCACCTTGCTGTTCCTCTCGCTGAACCTGCGCACGGCCAACAATTACATGCTGATGCTGGCCGGCTACACCTTGCCGATGATCGCCCTGGCCGTGGTCGACAACCCGCTCGCGGTGTTCGATGTCGCCTCGTCGCGGGCGCAGGAAATCTGCCTTGGCATCGTCTGCGCCGCGGTGGTGGGTGCGATCTTCTGGCCGCGTCGCCTGGCGCCGGTGGTGGTGGGCGCCACGGGCACCTGGTTTGGCGAGGCGATCCGCTACAGCGATCTGTACCTGAGCCGAGACACTGACGCCGGAAAGGTCGCGGGCCTGCGCGGCTCGATGGTTGCCACTTTCAACAGCCTGGAGCTGATGATCGGCCAGCTCGGCCACGAAGGCGCCGGCCCGCACACCGTGAAGAACGCCCGGGAACTGCGCGGCCGCATGATCCACCTGCTGCCGGTGATCGATGCCCTTGATGATGCGCTGGTCGCCCTCGAAGGTCGCGCGCCGGAGCAGTTCGCACAGGTCCAGCCGCTGCTGGCATCGGCCCGAGAGTGGCTCAAGGGCACCGCCGACAGCGCTTCGGTCGCGCGCTGGACCGCGCTGCACGAGCAGATCGACCGCCTGCAACCGCACGCCGATGCGCTCGATCAGCGCCATGCCCTACTGCTGTCCAACGCCCTCTACCGCCTCAGCGAATGGCTCGATCTCTGGCAGGACTGCTGCACCCTGCAGCATGCCCTGCGCCTGGACGACACCAAGCCCTGGCGGGCGGTCTACCGTCATTGGCGGCTGGGCCGCCTGACGCCATTCTTCGATCGCGGCCTGATGCTGTATTCGGTGTTCTCCACCGTCACCGCGATCATCGTCGCCTGTGGCCTGTGGATCGGCCTGGGATGGAACGACGGCGCCAGTGCCGTGATCCTCGCCGCCGTGGCCTGCAGCTTCTTTGCGGCGATGGATGATCCGGCGCCGCAGATCTACCGCTTTTTCTTCTGGACGCTGATGTCGGTGATCTTCTCCAGCGTCTACCTGTTCCTGGTGCTGCCGAACCTGCACGACTTCCCGATGCTGGTGCTGGCATTCGCCGTACCCTTCATCGTGGTCGGCACCCTCACCGTGCAGCCGCGTTTCTACCTCGGCACCCTGCTGACCATCGTCAACACCTCGACCTTCATCAGCATCCAGGGCGCCTACGATGCCGACTTCTTCACCTTCCTCAATGCCAACCTGGCAGGCCCGGTCGGGCTGCTTTTTGCCTTCATCTGGACCTTGGTGGTGCGCCCGTTCGGTGTGGAGCTGGCCGCCAAGCGCATGACCCGCTTCACCTGGCGCGACATCGTCGAGATGACCGAGCCTGCGACCTTGGCTGAACAGCGCAAGGTCGGTGTGCAGATGCTCGACCGCCTGATGCAGCATCTGCCGCGCCTGTCGCAGACCGGTCAGGACAGCGGCGTTGCCCTGCGCGACCTGCGTGTGGGCCTGAACCTGCTCGACCTGCTGGCCTACATGCCGCGTGTCGGCCAGCAGGCCCGCCAGCGCTTGCAGACGGTCATCGAGGAAGTCGGCGGTCACTACTCGAGCTGCCTGCGCGCCGGCGAGCGCCTGCACGCACCTGCAGCGCTGCTGCGCAACATGGAGCGGGCACGCCTGGCGTTGGCACTGGACGAGCTGAACGAGCGCGGCGAGCCCCGCGTTCACCTGCTGCATGCCCTGGCCGGCTTGCGTCTGGCGCTGTTGCCGGGCGTCGAGGTGATGCTCGAGCCGGTCGAACAACCGCAACTGCCACCTGGAATCGACGGAGCGCCGCTGTGATCGGTGAACTGGATATCAGCGGGGTGTTCCTGCCCACGCTGCTGGTGATGATGTTTGCCACCTACCTGCTGTTCCTGGGCGTGCACGCTGTGCTGGTGCGCCTGCATTTCTACCGCCTGGTCTGGCACCGGGCGTTGTTCAACGTTGCTCTCTACGCCGTACTGCTGGGTGCGGTGGATCACTTTTGCCGAAGCCTGATGCTGCCATGAAAAAACCGTTGTTGACCTTGGGCCGTGTGGTCCTGACATTGCTGGTGGTGACCTTCGCGGCCGTGCTGGTCTGGCAGATGGTCGTGTACTACATGTTCGCGCCCTGGACCCGCGACGGCCATATCCGCGCCGACGTGATCCAGATCGCCCCGGATGTGTCCGGGCTGATCCAGAAGGTCGAGGTGCGCGACAACCAGGTGGTCAAGCGTGGTGACGTGCTGTTCACCATCGATCAGGACCGCTTTGGCCTGGCCTTGCGCCAGGCCCGGGCGACCCTGGCCGAGCGCGAGGAAACCCTGGCCCAGGCCGCCCGCGAAACCCGGCGCAATCGCAAGCTGGGCAACCTGGTGGCGGCCGAGCAGCTCGAAGAGAGCCAGTCACGCGAGGCTCGTGCCCGCTCGGCGGTGAGCGAGGCGCAGGTGGCGGTCGATACCGCGCAGCTCAACCTCGACCGTTCGGTGGTGCGCAGCCCGGTGGACGGCTACCTCAACGACCGCGCTCCGCGGGCCCATGAGTTCGTCACTGCGGGCCGACCGGTGCTGTCTGTGGTCGACAGCGCCTCGTACCATGTCGATGGCTACTTCGAGGAAACCAAGCTCAGTGGCATCCATGTCGGCGATGCCGTGGACATCCGCGTGATGGGCGATGACACACGCCTGCGCGGCCATGTCGAAAGCCTGTCGGCAGGGATCGAGGACCGTGACCGCGTCAGTGGCGCCAATCTGCTGCCCAACGTCAACCCGGCGTTCAGCTGGGTGCGCCTGGCCCAGCGGATCCCGGTGCGTATCGCCTTCGATGAGGTGCCGGCAGATTTCCGCATGATCGCCGGGCGTACTGCCACGGTGTCGATCATCGAGGGCCAGCGGCCATGAAACGCCTGATGCTTGCAGGGATGGCGCTGTCGCTGGGGGCCTGCGCCATGGTCGGTCCCGATTACCAGGTACCCGAGGATGCCGCGGTGCAGCGCAGCGACCTGAACGGCCCGTTGCGCCAGGATGCCGCGAGCGTGGTGTCGGCGCCGGTGCCGGATGACTGGTGGCAGTTGTACCAGGACCCGCGCCTGAATGCGCTGGTGCGCCAGGCGTTGAGCGCCAATACCGAGCTGCGCGTGGCGGCGGCGAACATCGCCAAGGCTCGCGCACAGGTCGAGGTCGCCGAGTCGCAGGGGGGCTTCAGCGGCGGCGCGAAGGCCGGCGCCCAGCGCCTGCAGGAGTCTGGCGAAGCTTTCCTGCTGCCGGAAAAAGTCCCGGTGGCCAACATCGGCGAGGCGATTCTCAGCGCCTCGTACCAGTTCGACCTGTGGGGTACCTTCAAGCGCGGCACCGAAGCTGCCAAGGCCAATGCCGACGCGGTGCAGGCCGCCGCCGACACCGCGCGCATCACCCTGGTGGCCGATGTGGTCAAGGCCTACACCCAGGTGTGCTCGGCCAATGAGGAGTACCACATCGCCCGCGAATCGCTCGACCTGCAGCAGCAAAGCGTGCAGTTGAACCAGCGCTTGCGCGATGCTGGCCGTGGCGACGAGACCCTCGTTACCCGCTCGCAGACCCAGTTCAAGTCGTTGCGTGCCGAGTTGCCGCGCTTCAAGGCCGAGCGCGAGGCCGGGCTCTATACCCTCGCCGCATTGCTGGCCAAACCGGTCGACCAGTTGCCGCCGGGCACCGCCGAGTGCGCCGAGCTGCCGCATCTGGCCCAACTGATTCCGGTGGGCGATGGCGCGGCGCTGCTCAAGCGCCGTCCCGACGTGCGTCAGGCCGAGCGCCAACTGGCGGCTGCCACTGCGACCATTGGCGTGGCCACTGGCGCCCTGTATCCGAACATCAGCATTGGCGCCCAGGTCGGCACCATCGGCATTCTCGAAAACCTCGGCGAGCCTTCGACCAACCGTTGGGGCTTCGGCCCGCAGATCAGCTGGGCCATCCCCACCAACGGCACCCGTGCCCGAATTCGCGAAGCCGAAGCCTCGACCCAGGCCGCGCTGGCGCATTTCGATGGCGTGGTGCTCAACGCCATCCGCGAAACCCAGACCCGCCTGGCGCAGTACAGCGCCTTGCTGGACCGTCGCGAAGCACTGGCCGATGCCGAGCGCTCGGCGCAGGAAGCGGCCGAACAGACCCATCGCCGCTATGAGGCCGGGCGCGAGTCGTTCCTCGCCGACCTGCAGGCGACCCGCGCCTATACCGACGTGCGTGCGCAACTGGCGGCGGCCAATACCCAGGTGGCGATGGGGCAGATCGGTGTGTTCCTGGCCTTGGGTGGCGGCTGGAAGGCGACAGCGGTGCAGTGAGTGGCACCGCGTCGTGGTATTCGTGGGCCTGTAGGAGCGGCGGTTCGGCGCCCCGACTTGTCCCGCGAACACGGGCGTAGCCCGTGCCAGGCAGCGCGGTGTCTTTTTCGCGGGTAAATCGGAGCGCCGAACCGCCGCCCCACAAGGTCTGCGCTATCTCTGGAGCGGGCTTGCCCGCGAAGCAGGCGCCCCCATTCCACGAGCAAACCGCGTAGAAAACGTTTGCGTATTTCCCGGTCCGACACTCAAGTATTCCTCCGCGACGCCGATCTACTAGCACCAGCGTCCCGGAAGAGGGCGCGATTTCCCGTTCAATAATAAAGCGGGTGGTCAGCGTGATCAGGATGATCCCGGCCTCTTGCCAGGAGCTTCGCCATGTCTCGACCCCGTGCCCGGATTGCCTCGCAACTCGGCGTCGCCCTCGCCATCGTGCTGGCGCTGGTGATCACCGGCAGTACCCTGTTCGCCCTGCGCTCGCTGGACGACGCCAACCTCGCCACCCGCCAGCAACACCTGGCCAGTGAAGCGCGGCTGCTGGCCGACCAGCTCGACACCTTCCACGGCTCGCTCAAGGACAACACCCAGCGCCTGAGTGGCCTGTTCGAGCGCCGCTTCGCCTCGGGCCTGTCGCTGCATGCCGGCGAGACCGTGCAGGTGGCCGGCCAGGCCACGCCTGCCCTGTACCTGGGCGATCAGCTGATGAACAACGACTTTCGGGTAGTCGATGAATTCCAGCAGATGACCGCCGGCATCGCGACGCTGTTCGTGCGCAGCGGCGACGACTTCGTGCGCATCACCACCAACCTCAAGAAACAGGACGGGAGCCGGGCCATTGGCACCCAGCTGGACCGCCAGCACCCGGCCTACAGCAAGCTGCTCGCCGGGCAGATGTATGTAGGGCGTGCGGTGCTGTTCGACCGTAACTACATGACCCGTTACGTGCCGGTGAGCGATGCCAGCGGCCGGGTGATCGCCGTGCTGTTCGTCGGTTTCGACTACACCGATGCGCAGAACGCTCAGTTCGCCAATCTCAAGCGCTTCCGCATCGGCCAGACCGGCTCGCTGGCGCTGCTCGACAACCAGGGCCAGTGGCTGGTGCCGCCTGCCGGCGTGGCCGATGCGCAGGCTGCGGTTGCCGCTGTGGCCGGCCTGGGCGAAAAAGGCCGCTTCTGGACCAACGGCCAGCAGCAACTGTTCAGCGTGGTCGAGCCCTTTGCCGAGGGGCCGTGGACCGTTGTGGCGAGCATGCCCGAGGCGGAAATTCGCGACGTGACCTGGAGTGTTGGCCTACGCCTGGCGATCGGCAGCCTGCTGGCGATGGTCCTGGCGGTGCTCGCCACGCTCTGGCTGCTGCGGCGCAAGCTTCGCCCACTGGACGACCTGGTGCGCCAGGCCGAAGCCCTGGGCGCGGGTGACCTCAGTGCACGCCTGGCGGTGACCAGCGAAGACGAGATCGGCCAGTTGGCGCGCAGCTTCAACCAGATGGGGGATGCCCTGGCGACCATGGTCGAGCACATTCGCAGTGCTTCCGAGCAGGTCAGCGCGCGCTCGCGCTCCCTGGCCGGGCTTTCGTCCGGTGCCTGCGAGGGCATGGAGCAGCAGTCAGGCGAGATCACCAGCATGGCTGGCGCCGTCGAGGAGTTCAGCGCCACCTCGATGAACATCGCCGAGAACATGGCCGGCACCGAGCGCATGGCCCAGGACAATACCCAGCAGACGCGCATCGGCCGCAGCGCCATGGACCAGGCCTCCGTCTCGCTCAAGCAGATCGCCGAGGCGCTGGGTGGCACCGCCACAGTGATGGACAGCCTGGGCGCGCGTTCCCAGGAAATCGGCGGCATCGTCGGGGTCATCACCGCGATTGCCGAGCAGACCAACCTGCTGGCGCTCAACGCCGCCATCGAGGCGGCCCGCGCTGGCGAGCAGGGCCGTGGTTTCGCCGTGGTTGCCGACGAAGTACGTGGCCTGGCCGCGAGAACCCGCCAGGCCACCGATGAAATTTCCGGAATGATCGCCAGTATCCAGCAGCAGACCGGGCATGCGATCAGCACCCTGGAGCAGGGCAATCGCCTGATGCAGGAAGGCCTGGAACGCAACGAAAAGGTCGCCGAGGCACTGGCGCGCATCGACGAGCAGAGCCGCGCGGCGGGCGAACAGTTCACCGCCATCAGCACTGCGACCCAGGAGCAGAGCAGCACCGCGAACCTGCTCAGCCGTAACCTGCAGAGCATCGCCCAGGCCAACAGCGAGCAGCACGACGTGGCCAATGAGCTGGCGGCCACGGCCAAGGAGCTCGAGGGCCTGGCCGGGCAGTTGCGCCAGGAAGTGGATCGCTTCCGGGTAGGTGGTTGATCTGATCTGACCAGGGCTGCAATGCAGCCCTGTACGCAAGTTTTTCCGCACTGTCGTCGATCCCTTCCTAGACTTGTAAGTCTCCACGAGAACTGGTCCAGGAAGAGAAGATCGCCATGTCCCAGTCGCCATCCCTGTTGCAACTGCAAGTGCCCAACCCTTTTCTGCAGCGTCATCTGGGCCCGGATACCCGCGAACAGAGCGCCATGCTCGCGGCGCTGGGGGTTGCCAGTCGCGATGCCCTGATCGAGCAGACCGTCCCGCCAGGTATCCGTTTCGGTCGCCCGCTTGACCTGCCCCCGGCCCTCGACGAGCAGGCAGCCCTGGCCAGGCTGGCCGGATACGCCGGGCAGAACCAGGTGTGGACCAGCCTGATCGGCATGGGCTATCACGGTACCGTCACGCCAACCGTCATCCTGCGCAACGTGCTGGAAAACCCCGGCTGGTACACCGCCTACACACCGTATCAGCCGGAGATTGCCCAAGGCCGCCTCGAGGCGCTGCTCAATTTCCAGCAGATGATCATCGACCTCAGCGGCCTGCCGCTGGCCAACGCCTCGCTGCTCGATGAGGCGACGGCCGCCGCCGAGGCCATGGCCCTGGCCAAGCGGGTCGCACGCAGCAAGAGCAATGCGTTCTTCGCCGACGAGCACTGCCACCCCCAGACGCTCTCGGTCTTGCGAACCCGTGCCGAAGGTTTCGGCTTCGAGCTGATCGTCGATTCGCTGGAGAACCTGGGCAAGCATCAGGTATTCGGTGCGCTGCTGCAGTACCCCGACACCCATGGCGAGGTTCGCGACCTGCGGCCGTTGATCGAGCAGTTGCATGGCCAGCAGGCGCTGGCCTGCGTTGCCGCCGACCTGTTGAGCCTGGTAGTGCTGACACCGCCTGGCGAAACCGGGGCCGACGTGGTGCTCGGCTCAAGCCAGCGCTTCGGTGTGCCGATGGGCTATGGCGGGCCTCATGCGGCGTATTTCGCCTGTCGTGACGACTACAAGCGGGCGATGCCCGGACGCATCATCGGCGTGTCCCGCGATGCCCGCGGCAACACCGCCCTGCGCATGGCCCTGCAGACCCGCGAGCAACACATCCGCCGCGAGAAGGCCAACTCCAACATCTGTACCGCCCAGGTACTGCTGGCCAATATCGCCGGTTTCTACGCCGTCTACCATGGCCCCGAAGGCCTGCGGCGCATTGCCCAGCGTGTGCAGCGCCTGACCCAGATCCTGGCGGCCGGGCTGCAGTCCAAGGGCATCAAGCGCCTCAATCAGCACTTCTTCGACACCCTCACCCTCGACGTTGGCGGCACCCAGGCCGCGATCATCGAAAGTGCCGAAGAAGCACGCATCAACCTGCGCATTCTAGGGCGCGGGCATCTGGGCGTGAGCCTGGACGAGACCTGTGACGAAGCGACGGTGCTCAAACTGTTCGACATCTTCCTCGGTGTCGACCACGGGCTGGATGTCGCCACCCTCGATCAGCAGCCTTTGCCCCCGGCAGTGCCGGACACTCTGCTACGCAGCACGCCGCTGCTCGAACATCCGGTGTTCAACCTGCACCACAGCGAAACCGAGATGCTGCGTTACCTCAAGCAGCTGGAGAACAAGGACCTGGCGCTGAACCAGTCGATGATCCCGCTGGGCTCGTGCACCATGAAACTCAACGCCACCAGCGAGATGATTCCCATCACCTGGCCTGGCTTTGCCCTGCTGCATCCCTTCGCACCGGCTGCACAGGTGCAGGGCTACAAGGCGATGATCGACGAGCTGGAGGGCTGGCTGTGCGCGATCACCGGTTTCGATGCGATCTGCATGCAGCCCAACTCCGGCGCCCAGGGTGAATATGCCGGGCTGATGGCCATCACCCGCTATCACCGCAGCCGCCATCAACCGCAACGCACCCTGTGCCTGATTCCGTCGTCGGCCCATGGCACCAACCCGGCCTCGGCGCAGATGGCCGGAATGGAGGTGGTGATCGTCGACTGCGACGAGGCGGGCAACGTCGACCTCGATGATCTCAAGGCCAAGGCGCGCCAAGCCGGGGATCGATTGTCGTGCCTGATGATCACCTACCCCTCGACCCATGGGGTGTACGAGGAGGGCATTCGCGAAATCTGCGAGGTGGTCCATCAACAGGGCGGGCAGGTGTACATGGACGGCGCCAACCTCAACGCCCAGGTGGGCCTGGCGCGTCCGGCGGATATCGGCGCCGACGTCTCGCACATGAACCTGCACAAGACCTTCTGCATCCCCCATGGCGGTGGTGGGCCGGGCATGGGGCCGATCGGGGTGCGCGCACACCTGAAGCCCTTCGTCGCCAGCCATCCGGTGGTGCCGGTACCGGGCCTGGACCCGAACAACAGCGCCGTCAGCGCAGCGCCCTGGGGCAGTGCCAGTATCTTGCCGATCAGCTGGATGTACATCGCCCTGATGGGGCCACAGCTGGCCGATGCCAGCGAGGTGGCGATCCTCAGCGCCAACTACCTGGCCAACCGCCTGGCGGGGGCCTTTCCGGTGCTCTATCGCGGGCGTAACCAGCGCGTGGCCCATGAATGCATCCTCGACCTGCGTCCGCTCAAGGCGCAGACCGGGATCACCGAGGAGGACGTGGCGAAGCGCCTGATGGACTATGGCTTCCACGCGCCGACCATGTCGTTCCCGGTGCCGGGCACGCTGATGGTCGAGCCGACCGAGAGTGAGTCGAAGGCGGAACTGGATCGCTTTGTCGAGGCGATGCTGGCGATCCGAGACGAGATTGCCCAGGTGCAGGAGGGGAATTGGCCAGCGGAGGACAATCCGCTCAAGCATGCGCCGCACACGCTGGCCGATGTGCTGGCACCCTGGAATCGGCCATATAGCCTGGAGCAGGCGGTCGCGCCCAGTGCGCATGTGCGCTTGCACAAGTACTGGCCGACGGTGAATCGGGTGGACAACGTGTACGGCGATCGCAATCTGTTCTGTGCTTGCGTGCCGGTGGACGCGTATCGCTGAATCCGGGCCTGCTGTGGAGGCGGTGCTGCGCAGGTCTGCTCGCGCAGCCCGCTCCCGCAGCGGGCGTCGAATGCAGGTTACTGAGCGGTGAGATTACGGGCCAGGATCGCGTTGGCCAGTTCCATGTCGCTGGCCTGGACGCCAGGGTTGTCGGCGCGCACCTGACGCATCGCCGCTTCCAGGTAAGGGCCGCGGATCGAACCTTCGCTTGCCACGAAGCTGCCGGCATCGTCCTGGGCGGCCGCGACCAGTTTGTGGTCCTTGAACGTCAGATAGGTCGAGCCGGTGGTCGCACCGGACGAAATGACGTTGCGCCAGAAGCCGTCGGCCATGGCGGAGCCGATCGGCAGGGACAGCAGGGCAGCAGCCGCAATGGCGGTTTTGAAACGCATGTGAATTACCTCGAACGATGAGGGCGGGGGGATGCGAGGTTGGATCGCCGCGCGGGCCGCAAGTTCCTTTGCACGCCGCGTATGCCGGGCGCTCAGGCACATACCCGAAGGACTTCCGCGAGGCTGGTCATGCCCCGAGCCACCCTGTCTTCACCGCAGCGGCGCAGGTCGCGCATGCCCTGTGCCAGAGCCTGCTGGCGCAGGCTGGCAAGGTCGCTGTCCGGGCCGATCCGAGTTCGCAGGGCGTTGTCCAGCACGAGCAGTTCGAATAGCCCCGTGCGCCCTTGGTAACCGGTACCGCGACAGTGGCGACATGCCGTTTCACGAGTGCCGGGGCGTCCCTTGCAGGTGCTGCAGAAGGTGCGTGCCAGGCGCTGGGCCATCACGCCGATCAACGTGGCCTTTATCAGGTAATCGGCCACACCCAGCTCCTGCAGGCGAGTAATGGCGCTGCAAGCGTCGTTGGTGTGCAGGGTCGATAGCACCAGGTGTCCGGTCAACGCCGCCTGGACCGCCACCTGGGCGGTTTCGCGGTCGCGTATCTCGCCGATCATGATGATGTCCGGGTCCTGGCGCAGCAGCGCGCGCACGCCGTTGGCAAAGCCGAGGTCGAGGCCGGGCTGGACCTGCAACTGATTGAAGCCGGGCTCCATGCGCTCGATCGGATCTTCGATGGTGCACAGGTTGACCTCTGGCGTGGCCAGGTGCTTCAGGCTGGCGTAGAGCGTGCTGGTCTTGCCCGAGCCGGTGGGGCCGGTGAGCAGGATGATGCCCTGGCGCTTTGCCAACAGCGCGTGCCACTGCTCCAGCAAGGCACCTTCGAGCCCCAGGCGCTCCAGGTCTTCGTGCAGTTGTTCGGGATCGAAGAGGCGCAACACCAGTTTTTCGCCGAACGGTGTCGGCAGGGTCGACAGGCGCAACTCGACTTGCGCGCTGCCGGGCAGGCGGCTTTTCAGGCGTCCGTCCTGTGGGCGGCGCTTCTCGGCGACATCCATTCGCCCGAGGTGCTTGAGGCGGCTGACCAGCGCCAGGACCACGCCGGCGGGAAACTGGTAGACCGTATGCAGCAGGCCGTCGATGCGGTAGCGCAAGCGACCCTCGTCGTGGTGTGGTTCGAGATGGATATCGCTGGCACGCTGCTCGATGGCGTACTGCAGCAGCCAATCGACGATATGCACGATGTGCGCATCATCGGCGCTGATGGCGGTGCTGCGCCCACCGAGCTCCAGGAGCTGCTCAAGTTCGCCCAGGCTTGCGCGCTGCTGCTGGTGGGCGCCCTGCACGGATCGCGACAGGCGCTGGAACGTGTCGCCGAGCTGGCGCAGTTGCACAGGGCTGGCCAGCACCCGGCGAATCGGCTGGCCTAGGCTGCGGCTGAGGTCGGTTTCCCACTCGCGTTGGTAGGGCTGTGCGCTGGCCACGGTAATGCCGGTCGCATCCAGCGCCACGGCGAGGATGCCGTGGCGCTGGGCGAAAGCGGGCGAGATCAGGCCGGCGACGCGAGCCAGATCGACCTGCAACGGGTCCAGGCGCAGAAAGGGTTGGCCGACCCTTTCTGCGAGCCATTGGCACAGGGTGTCGAGGTCCAGGGTATGACCGGGGCGCAGGCAGTCGCTCAGGGCCAGGCTGGCGAGGACTTCGAGCGGGTGGCCGGGCTGGCTGGCGGCGTGTTCGAGTGCACGCAGGGCATCGCCGGGGGCCAGGCGATGTTCGGCGAGCAGCGTGTCGAGGAGGCGTTTGAGGTCGAGGCTGTGATCGTGAGGGTTGTGCATGGCGGCGTCCTTGCCGAGGCTGCTGAGAGGCCCAGGCAAGGGTAGCTGCAGAGCGGGGCAGGGCTTTGGCGAAGGCGTTTCCGAATCTTGCGGGGCAGACGTCAGCCCGCCGCCACCTCAGACAGTTTCGGCACGCTTTCCAGAAAGACCTCGCCGACACACACCAGGTTACGCATCTTCTGTGCGATCACCCCGGCGCGGTGCCAGCTGAGGCCGTCGATACCGATCTCCAGCTCCAGCAGGCCGTCGCGCTGGCACACCTGCACGCTGTGCGGTGTGAGGAACTGCAGGGCGAAGAGATTGAGTACCCGGCACAGGCTGTCCGGCTCGGCCTCGATGTCGAGGCGGTAGCGGACCTCGCCATGCAGGGCGCTGGCGGCCCAGGCGTCGCTACGGGGCTGGGGGGTGTGCCGTTCGAGTGCATTCATGGAGCGTCTCCTTCGATGTGGAGAAATTCTCGCAGGTCGAAACCGGCATTTCTTCGCTATGATTGCCCTTGTTTTGTAGTTGGACGAATAATAATTGTCGTATTTTTGGCATCTGGAGAATAAATCATGCAAAGCGAGCTGGATGCCTACGACAGGCGCATTCTTGAACTGCTGCAGGAGGATGCGTCGCTGTCCAGCGCGCAGATCGCCGACCGTGTCGGGCTGTCGCAGTCGCCTTGCTGGCGTCGGATACAGCGCCTGAAGGATGAAGGGGTTATTCGCGCCCAGGTCACCTTGCTGGACCGCAAGAAGGTCGGTCTGAACACGCAGATATTTGCCGAGGTAAAACTCAACGCCCATGGGCGTTCGAACTTCACCGAGTTCACCGAGGCGATCCGCGGCTTTCCGGAAGTACTGGAGTGTTATGTGCTGATGGGGGCGGTCGACTTCCTGCTGCGTATCGTCACCTCGGACATCGAGGCCTACGAGCGGTTCTTCTTCGAGAAGCTGTCGAACGTACCGGGGATACAGGAAGTGAATTCGATCGTGGCGCTCTCGGAGATCAAGTCCACCACCTGCCTGCCGCTATCGAGGTGAGGCCTTCGCAGGTAAATCGGGTCGGTGCCCCGATTTACCTGCGAAGAAGCCGACGCGCGACTACACCTTGAGCAGGTGTTTCCAGGCGCGGCTCTGGTCGATGGCGCGAGCCTGCTCGATGCGGGCTTCGAAGAGCGCGTCCGACTGCTCTTCGGCCAGCGGCTGCTCGGCCAGTTCGTGCAGCTTCTTCAGATCGCCGTACAGGCGGTCCAGTTGCGGCACTTCCAGCACCTGGCGGGCGTGGTGCAGCCAGGTCAGCAACTGCTCGATGCGCGGCAACTGCTCCCCCAGATCCTCTGGGCGCTGGGTGTACAGCGGCAGTTTCAGCGCGCGGCCTTCTTCACCCAGTTGGTGGTGCAGCCAGCTGGCCAGTTGCGCCTTGCCCTGGCGCTCGCCGCGGCCCTTGCGCTCCACGGTCCAGGCGCGCGCCAGCAGCCAGCGCGAGGTTTCCAGGGAGAACTGGCCCCAGCGGGTGTCTTCCAGCTCTTCGGCGAACTGCTCGGGCGCGGCGCGGCGGATGTCTTCGTCCTCGTTGCCGGCCTGTACCAGCGGGCGCCAGTCTTCGAGCAGGGCGTCGAGGCGGGCGCGCAGGTCACGGGTGGTAGCTCGTGGCGCGGCCTGGCCCAGGCTGCTGGTGAGGGCGCGCAGCTCTGCCAGGCACTGCACCCATTCCTGCAGCAGGCGCCAGTGGCCGTTATGACGGTACTGTTCTGCCAGGCGCTGGCTGCTGCCCAGCAGTTGCCAGGCGAGCGCGGCGTAGGCGTCATCCACAGCCATTTCGGCGTCCAGCTCGGTGTGTGGCAGGCTCAACTCGTAGCTATCTGGCTCGAGCAGGCGGTAGCCGCGCTCGGCCTTGCTGATGTCGCAGGGCATCAGGGCCAGCGTGGCGGAGAGCTCGGCAGCCAGCTCCAGCAGGGCTTCAGGGGCGCCTTCACGCAGCTCCAGCTCGAGCTCGCAGATTTCTTCCTTGCGTTTGCCGGCAATGACGAAGCCTTGGTCGAGCGCGGCTTCGATCACCACCTTGGCCTTGCCGCGCCCCCAGGAGATCTCGGCGTATTCGCGGGTGAAATCGGTGGTGAACAATGGCTTGATGGTCTTCTTGTCCAGCTCGGCCAATTGCTCGGGCCAGCAACTGGCGTCGAGTTTCTTCAGGTCCAACTTGACCTTGTCCAGGTACCACTCGTACTCGTTGCGCTCGGACAGGCCGGCAACGCTCTGCCCACGGCACTTGAGGGTCTGGATGATGACCTCGCCGTCGCGGCGCAGGCGAAGGGCGACGCGGGCTGCAGAGAGCTCGCGGTCGGGGGTGTCGAAGTACTGGTTGAGCAGTTCGCGGGTCTGCCAGCCGGACTTGTTGCGCTTCTTCAGCAAGGGGTGCTCGCGCAGGGCGGCAAGGGTCTCGCGGCTGGCGCGGAGCTTGAGTTCGGTTTCTTTGTGCATCGCTGGCTCGAAGGAAGGCGTGGTTGCCGGAGAGTCTACAGGAGTTGCCCTGCCAAGGGACGGCATTGCTATGATGACCGCCATGCTTTACGAGGAGTTCGTGCATGCCGTTGCCATCGCTCAAAGACCAGTTCGCCGCCCTGATCGCCGCCCCCTCGGTCAGCTGCACCCAGGCCGCACTGGACCAGTCCAACCGCCAGGTCATCGACCTGCTCGCCAACTGGTTGGGCGATCTGGGTTTCCGTTGCGAGGTCCAGGAGGTCACTCCAGGCAAGTTCAACCTGCTCGCCAGCCGCGGTACCGGCCCGGGCGGCCTGGTGCTGGCCGGCCACAGCGATACGGTGCCGTTCGATCCACAGTTGTGGAGCAGCGACCCGTTGAAGCTCACCGAAGTGGATGGCCGCTGGGTAGGGCTGGGCAGTTGCGACATGAAGGGCTTCTTCGCCTTGGTGATCGAGGCGGTGATCCCGCTGCTGGAGCACGACTTCAAGCAACCGCTGCTGATCCTCGCCACCTGCGATGAAGAAAGCTCGATGTCGGGCGCTCGCGCCCTGGCCGAAGCGGGACAGCCGCTGGGCCGGGCGGCGGTGATCGGCGAACCCACTGGGCTGAAGCCGATCCGCATGCACAAGGGCATCCTCATGGACCGCATCGATATTCTCGGGCGCAGCGGCCATTCGTCGGATCCAAGCCTGGGCCACAGTGCCCTGGAGGCCATGCACGCGGTGATGGGCGAACTCATGGGCCTGCGCCAGCAGTGGCAGCAGACCTACCGCAATCCGCAGTTCACCGTGCCCACCCCGACGATGAACTTCGGCTGCATCCACGGCGGCGACAACCCCAATCGCATCTGTGGCCAGTGCGCCCTGGAGTTCGACCTGCGCCCGTTGCCAGGGATGGACGTGGAGCAACTGCGTGCGGCTATACGGGCAAAGCTCAAACCTGTGGCCGAGCGCCATGAAGTGCGCATCGACTATGCGCCGCTGTTCCCCGAGGTACCGCCGTTCGAGCAGGCCGCCGACGCCGAGCTGGTGCAACTGGCCGAGCGTCTGACCGGTCATCGTGCCGAAGCGGTGGCCTTTGGCACCGAAGCGCCTTATCTTCAACAGCTGGGTTGCCAGACCATCGTGCTCGGCCCCGGCGACATCGCTTGCGCCCATCAGCCGGGCGAGTACCTTGAAATGTCACGAATCGAGCCTACCGTGCGTCTATTGCGTGATCTTGTCCGGCACTATTGCCTGAGCTAAACGTCCACTGACCTGATTCGTTCCTGCCTAGAGGAGACCGCGCGTGACCGCAAGCCTGTTCCGACGATGACTTTCGAACGTTGTGCGCCTTCACCCGTCTCGTTCACTTATCCACAGGCCCTGTCATGCCCGAATACGTCAACTGGCTGCGTCATGCCTCCCCGTACATCAATGCCCATCGCGACTGCACCTTCGTGGTCATGCTCCCCGGCGATGGTGTCGATCACCCCAACTTCGGCAATATCGTCCACGACCTGGTGCTGCTGCACAGCCTGGGCGTGCGCCTGGTACTGGTCCACGGCTCGCGCCCGCAGATCGAAAGCCGGCTGGCTGCCCGCGGCCTGACCCCGCATTACCATCACGGCCTGCGCATCACCGACGCCGCGACCCTGGAGTGCGTGATCGACGCCGTCGGCGCCCTGCGCCTGGCCATCGAAGCGCGCCTGTCGATGGATATCGCCGCATCGCCCATGCAGGGCTCGCGCCTGCGTGTGGCCTGCGGCAACCTGGTGACTGCACGGCCTATCGGCGTGCTGGAGGGGGTCGACTACCACCACACCGGCGAGGTGCGGCGCATCGATCGCAAGGGCATCAGCCGCCTGCTCGACGAGCGCTCCATCGTGCTGTTGTCGCCACTGGGCTATTCGCCGACCGGCGAGATCTTCAACCTGGCCTGCGAAGACGTCGCCACCCGTGCCGCCATCGAACTGGGCGCTGACAAGTTGCTGTTGTTCGGCGCCGAGCCGGGCCTGCTGGACGACAAAGGCAAGCTGGTGCGTGAGCTGCGGCCGCAGCAGGTTCCGGCGCACCTGCAACGCCTGGGCAGCGACTATCAGGGTGAGCTGCTCGATGCCGCCGCCGAGGCCTGCAAGGGTGGGGTAGCGCGCAGCCACATCGTCAGCTACGCCGAGGATGGTGCGCTGCTCACCGAGCTGTTCACCCGCGACGGCGGTGGCACGCTGGTAGCGCAGGAGCAGTTCGAGATCGTTCGTGAGGCGACCATCGAGGATGTCGGCGGCCTGCTCGAGCTGATCAGCCCGCTGGAAGAGCAGGGCATTCTTGTGCGCCGTTCGCGCGAGGTGCTGGAGCGGGAAATCGAGCAGTTCAGTGTGGTGGAGCGTGACGGCATGATCATCGCCTGCGCGGCGTTGTATCCGATTGCCGAGTCCGAGGCGGGCGAGCTGGCGTGTCTGGCGGTGAATCCGGAGTACCGGCATGGGGGCCGGGGTGACGACCTGCTCGAGCGTATCGAGACCCGTGCGCGGCAGCTGGGCCTCAATACCCTGTTCGTGCTGACGACACGTACGGCGCACTGGTTCCGCGAGCGCGGGTTCCAGCCCAGTGGCGTGGAACGGCTGCCGGCGGCGCGGGCTTCGCTGTACAACTACCAGCGCAATTCGAAGATTTTCGAGAAGTCGTTGTAGGTCAGTACCGGCCCTATCGCGGGACAAGCCCGCTCCCACAGGCACCCCTCCGACTGTGAGACCAGCGGGTGCCTGTGGGAGCGGGTTTACCCGCGAAGCAGACACCGCGAACCTCAATGAAAAACGCCGCCCCTGAGGGCGGCGTTTTCGTTTACACGGTATGCAGGTACCAGTTGTACTCGAGGTCGGAGATCGAGTGTTCGAACTCCTCCAGCTCGCTCTCCTTGCACGCGACGAAAATGTCGATGTACTTCGGATCGATGTACTTGTTCAGGATCTCGCTGTCGTCCAGCTCGCGCAGGGCATCGCGCAGGTTGTTCGGCAGGCTCTGTTCCAACTGCTCGTAGGAATTGCCTTCGATCGGCTCACCCGGCTCGATCTTGTTGGTCAGGCCGTGGTGCACACCAGCCAGGACCGCCGCCATCATCAGGTACGGGTTGGCGTCGGCGCCGGCCACGCGGTGCTCGATGCGCACGGCGTCCGGCGAGCCGGTTGGCACGCGCAGGGCCACGGTGCGGTTGTCCAGGCCCCAGCTCGGCGCGTTCGGTACGTAGAACTGTGCGCCGAAACGGCGGTACGAGTTGACGTTCGGGCAGAGGAACGCCATCGATGCGGGCAGGGTCTCGAGCACACCGCCGACAGCGTGACGAAGCGCGGCGTTCTGCTCGGGATCCTCGCTGGTGAAGATGTTGTTGCCATCTTTGTCCAGCACGGAGATGTGTACATGCAGGCCATTGCCAGCCTGGCCCGGGTAGGGCTTGGCCATGAAGGTGGTGTCCATTTCATGGTCGTAGGCGATGTTCTTGATCAGGCGCTTGAGCAGCACTGCGTAGTCACAGGCCTTCAACGGATCGGGCACGTGATGCAGGTTGACCTCGAACTGCGCCGGGGCGCTTTCCTTGACGATCGCGTCGGCCGGGATGCCCTGCTCCTTCGCGCCTTCGAGGATGTCCTGCAGGCAGTCGGCATACTCGTCCAAGTCGTCGATCAGGTAGACCTGGGTCGACTGTGGACGCTTGCCCGAGATCGGCGAGCGCGGCGGCTGCGGACGGCCGTTCACGTTCTCCTGGTCGATCAGGTAGAACTCCAGCTCGAATGCGGCGCAAATGGTCAGGCCCATGTCGGTGAACTTGCTCACCACCTGGCGCAACACTTCACGCGGGTCGGCGAAGAACGGCTCGCCTTCGATTTCGTGCATGGTCATCAGCAGTTGCGCGGTCGGGCGCTTCTGCCAAGGTTCGTTGGAGAGGGTGCCAGGGATCGGATAGCAGATGCGGTCGGCGTCGCCGATGTCCAGGCCAAGGCCCGTGCTTTCGACGGTCGAACCGTTGATATCCAGGGCGAAGAGGGAGGCGGGCAGGTTGATGCCTTTCTCGTAAACCTTGTGAAGGCTCGTGCGTTCGATACGCTTGCCACGAACCACACCATTCATATCTGCAATCAGAAGGTCAACGTAGAGAACCTCAGGATGTTCCTTAAGGAACGCGTTCGCTTCGTTAAGCTGAACGGCACGCGGGGGTACCGACATGATGCAACACCTTTGTTGTTAAAAATATCAATCAAGGGGGGCTTGCAGACCCAGTCAATCGAAAAGACAAACTGATGTCAAGCCAACCTCCTGATGCCCTGAAATGGCACATCAACGGCGGATTTGCTGCATATAAGGGCATGCCATTATCCGCTAAATCTGTAGGAAAGGGCTACGGCGATGGTGGCGTATTTTATTTTTTACGGAGGTGTTGTGAAAAAAAATGAACGAGGCTAAGCTCGGTCGCAACCCATAACAGTAATAATACGAGGGTCACATGGTCCGCCAGTCGCGACCTGAAAGCGCCGCCTGCGCTGTGCAGTCAGGTATTTTCACCGCTTGCCGAAAGGCCCTCGCGCGCCTGGCCCATTCCAGGAACAGACTGGCCGCAATAATTGACGACCGGCACAGTCAGCCCTCGCCCCGTAGCAGTTTACTGCACGCTTTTCTTACTTCCTGCCCTTTGCTTTCGAGATCGACACGCGTTTTGCGCGTGGATCGGCTGCCGTCCTGCGCATGGGTTTTTGCTTTGGCAACGTACTCCATCCAGAATCAATGCGTGGGCCTTGCCAGGCCCTGCCGCGCCGAATGCGCCGACATTGACCGACGCCAGGCGTCAGTAGCGCCCGCCCCGCTGGGGCTGGGTCAAATGACCTCCTGAGGTATTTATGAGTAACAACCTCGACCAGCTCACCGATTGGTTGAAAGAGCACAAGATCACCGAAGTCGAATGCCTGATCAGCGACCTGACCGGCATCACCCGTGGCAAGATCTCGCCGACCAACAAATTCATCGCCGAAAAGGGCATGCGCCTGCCCGAAAGCGTTTTGTTGCAAACTGTGACTGGCGACTACGTCGACGACGACATCTATTACGACCTGCTCGACCCGGCCGACATCGACATGATCTGCCGCCCCGACCAGGATGCGGTGTTTTTGGTGCCTTGGGCCATCGAGCCGACCGCCCAGGTGATCCACGACACCTATGACAAGAAGGGCAATCCGGTCGAACTGTCGCCGCGCAACGTCCTCAAGAAGGTGCTCAAGCTCTATGCCGACAAGGGTTGGCAGCCGATCGTCGCGCCAGAGATGGAGTTCTACCTGACCAAGCGCAGCGAAGATCCGGACTTCCCGCTGCAACCACCGGTGGGTCGCTCTGGTCGTCCGGAAACCGGACGCCAGTCGTTCTCCATCGAGGCCGCCAACGAATTCGACCCGCTGTTCGAAGACGTCTATGACTGGTGCGAACTGCAGCAGCTGGACCTCGACACGTTGATCCACGAAGACGGCACGGCGCAGATGGAGATCAACTTCCGTCACGGCGACGCGCTGCACCTTGCCGACCAGATCCTGGTGTTCAAACGCACCATGCGCGAGGCCGCGCTCAAGCACAACGTGGCCGCGACCTTCATGGCCAAGCCCATGACCGGCGAGCCCGGCAGCGCCATGCACCTGCACCAGAGCGTGATCGACATCGCCACCGGCAAGAACATCTTCTCCAATGAAGACGGCAGCATGAGCACGCTGTTCCTGCATCACATCGGCGGCCTGCAGAAACTCATTCCCGAGGCATTGCCGCTGTTCGCACCGAACGTCAACTCGTTCCGCCGTTTCCTGCCTGACACCTCGGCACCCGTGAACGTGGAGTGGGGCGAAGAGAACCGTACCGTCGGCCTGCGCGTACCGGATGCCGGCCCGCAGAACCGCCGCGTGGAAAACCGCCTGCCGGGCGCCGACGCCAACCCCTACCTGGCCATCGCCGCGAGCCTGCTGTGCGGCTTCATCGGCATGGTCGAGGGCATCGAGGCCAGCGCGCCAGTCCAGGGCCGTGGCTATGAGCGGCGCAACCTGCGCCTGCCGCTGACCATCGAGGACGCCCTGGAGCGTATGGAGAACAGCCGGTCGCTGGTGCAGTACCTGGGCAAGAAGTTCATTACCGGCTACGTCGCCACCAAGCGCGCAGAGCATGAAAACTTCAAACGCGTCATCAGTTCCTGGGAGCGTGAGTTCCTGCTGTTTGCCGTGTGATCAACCCTGGGGCCGCCGCAACGCGGCCATCGGATAGTGGAGAAGCAGATGAGCGTCAACAACCCGCAAACCCGTGAATGGCAAAACCTGAGCGGCGAGCACCACCTGGCACCCTTCAGCGATTACAAGCAACTGAAGGAGAAGGGGCCGCGCATCATCACCAAGGCCCAGGGTGTGCATTTGTGGGACAGCGAGGGGCACAAGATCCTCGATGGCATGGCCGGCCTGTGGTGCGTGGCAGTTGGCTATGGTCGCGAAGAGCTGGTCCAGGCGGCAGAGAAGCAGATGCGCGAGCTGCCGTACTACAACCTGTTCTTCCAGACCGCTCATCCGCCAGCACTGGAGCTGGCCAAGGCCATTACCGACGTGGCGCCCGAAGGCATGAGCCATGTCTTCTTCACTGGCTCCGGCTCTGAAGGCAACGACACCGTGCTGCGCATGGTCCGCCACTACTGGGCGCTCAAGGGCAAACCAAACAAGCAGACGCTCATCGGCCGGGTCAACGGCTACCACGGCTCCACCGTCGCTGGCGCTAGCCTTGGCGGCATGAGCGGCATGCACGAGCAGGGTGGTTTGCCGATCCCGGGCATCGTGCATATCCCGCAGCCGTACTGGTTCGGCGAAGGTGGCGACATGACCCCGGAGGCGTTCGGAATCTGGGCTGCCGAGCAGTTGGAGAAGAAAATTCTTGAGGTCGGTGAAGACAACGTCGCCGCCTTCATCGCCGAGCCGATCCAGGGCGCCGGCGGGGTGATCATTCCACCCGAGACTTACTGGCCGAAGATCAAGGAGATCCTCGCCCGCTACGACATCCTGTTCGTCGCCGACGAAGTGATCTGCGGCTTTGGCCGTACCGGCGAGTGGTTCGGCTCCGATTATTACGACCTCAAGCCTGACCTGATGACCATCGCCAAGGGCCTGACCTCCGGTTACATCCCCATGGGCGGTGTGATTGTGCGTGACAAGGTGGCCAAGGTGCTCAGCGAAGGTGGCGATTTCAACCACGGCTTCACCTACTCCGGCCACCCGGTGGCAGCGGCGGTGGGGCTGGAAAACCTGCGCATCCTGCGTGACGAGAAGATCGTCGAGCGCGCACGCACAGAAGTGGCACCGTACTTGCAAAAACGTCTTCGCGAACTGCAAGACCACCCGCTGGTGGGCGAGGTACGCGGCCTGGGCCTGCTCGGCGCAATCGAGCTGGTCAAGGACAAGGCGACCCGCAGCCGTTACGAAGGCAAGGGCGTGGGCATGGTTTGCCGCAACTTCTGTTTCGACAACGGCCTGATCATGCGCGCAGTGGGCGACACCATGATCATCGCGCCGCCGCTGGTAATAAGCCGCGAAGAAGTGGACGAACTGGTGGAAAAGGCGCGCAAGTGCCTGGATCTGACCCTGGAAGCGATTCGATAGGCGTTTGCTAGGCTAGCGATGTGACATTAAGTCGTTACAAGGCCCTGCTTTCCTTGAAACAGCGCCTTGTAACTTGCCAGACTAGCGGTTGTTTCAGTCGTCCAGCGCTTGCACCACGGGACCTGGCAGCTGAACAGATGGCTACTAAAAAAATTCTGGAGCATAACGCATGAAGAAAATGGGCAAGACGTTGCTGGCCGCCGCCCTGATGGGTGCCATGGCCACTGCTGTTCACGCTGAAGACAAGGTGCTGAACGTCTACAACTGGTCGGACTACATCGCTCCGGACACCATCGCCAAGTTCGAGAAGCAGACCGGCATCAAGGTCAAGTACGACGTCTTCGACAGCAACGAAACCCTGGAAGCCAAGCTGCTGGCAGGCAAGTCGGGCTACGACATCGTCGTGCCGTCCAACAACTTCCTGGCCAAGCAGATCAAGGCCGGCGTTTACGAGGAGCTCGACCGCTCCAAGCTGCCGAACTGGAAGAACCTCGACGAAGACCTGCTCAAGGCCGTTGGCGACGCCAGCGACAAAGGCAACAAGTACGCCTTCCCGTACATGTGGGGCTCCATCGGCATCGGCTACAACCCGGCCAAGGTCAAGGCCGCGCTGGGCGTCGACAAGATCGATTCATGGGACGCCGTGTTCAAGCCGGAGAACATCGCCAAGCTCAAGAGCTGCGGTGTGAGCTTCCTCGATGCGCCGACCGAAATGCTTCCGGCCGCGCTGCATTACCTGGGCAAGCCGACCGACAGCACCACCAAGGAAGACCTGAAGGCGGCCGAGGACCTGTTCCTGAAGATTCGTCCTTCGATCACCTACTTCCACTCCTCCAAATACATCGGCGACCTGGCCAACGGCAACATCTGCGTGGCCGTCGGCTACTCGGGCGACCTGGAGCAGTCCAAGGCCCGCGCCCACGAAGCCGGCGACAAGGTCAAGCTGGACTACATCATTCCGAAAGAAGGCGCTGGTACCTTCTACGACATGGTCGCCATCCCGAAAGATGCCGAGCATAAAGATGCCGCCTACCAGTTCATGAACTTCCTGCTGCAACCGGAAGTCATGGCCGAGATCACCAACGCCGTGCGCTTCCCGAACGGCAACAAGGCCGCGACCCAGTTCGTCGACAAGGACATCACCAGCGATCCGAGCATCTATCCGCCGGCTGATGTGAAGAAACAGCTGTATGCGATCGCTGCTCCTGAAGCGGCCGCACAGCGTTTGATCACCCGTAGCTGGACCAAGATCAAGTCGGGCAAGTAAGCCCGATGCGGGGCTCTCTGGGTCGGGGTTTTCCGGCCCAGGGGGCATAAACCTCGATTGTCGATTGCGACATCCCAGCCACGCAGGTAAGTTGCGCGCCGGTTTTGCGTGTACGGCTGCTCCCAGCCGCCACCGAAGGCTCTGATTGTGAGGACCAACCACTTGTCTATTTCTGTATTGCGCAAGGCCATGATGGCTGGAGCAGGTCTGACGCTGGCCTGCAGCGTTCAAGCGGCGCCCACGGTGCACTTCTACAACTGGTCCGACTATGTCGGCCCGACCACGCTCGCGGACTTCGAGAAAGAGACGGGCATCAAGCCCGTGCAGGATGTCTTCGACTCCAACGAAACCCTGGAAGGCAAGCTGCTGGCCGGTAACACCGGCTATGACGTAGTGGTGCCGTCCAACCATTTCCTCGGCAAGCAGATCAAGGCGGGCGCGTTCCAGAAGCTCGACAAGCATCTGCTGCCCAATTATTCCAACCTGGACCCGGCGCTGATGAAGCGTCTGGAAAAGAACGATCCGGGCAACGAGTACGCCGTGCCTTACCTGTGGGGCACCAACGGCATCGGCTACAACGTCGACAAGGTCAAGGCCACGCTGGGCGTGGACAAGATCGACTCCTGGGCGGTGCTGTTCGAACCCGAGAACATGAAGAAGCTCTCCAAGTGCGGTGTGGCCTTCCTCGACTCGGCGGACGAGATGCTCCCGGCGGTGCTCAACTACATGGGGCTCAACCCCAACAGCACCGATCCAAAGGATTACGCCAAGGCCGAGAAGAAGCTGCTGGCGGTACGCCCGTACGTGACCTACTTCCACTCGTCCAAGTACATCACCGACCTGGCCAACGGCGATATCTGCGTCGCGGCAGGCTTCTCCGGCGATGTATTCCAGGCCAAGGCCCGTGCTGAAGAAGCCAAGAAGGGCGTGAACCTGGCCTACGCCATTCCCAAGGAAGGCGGCAACCTCTGGTTCGACGTGCTGGCGATTCCCAAGGACGCCAAGAACGTGAAAGAGGCCCACGCCTTCATCAACTATTTGCTGAAACCTGAGGTTATCGCCCAGGTCAGTGATTACGTCGGTTATGCCAACCCCAACCCCAAGGCTGGCGACCTGATGGACCAGGCTGTGAGAACTGACGCTGCGGTTTACCCATCGCAGGAAGTGCTGGACAAGATGTTCGTCAACGCGGAGTTGCCCCCCAAGGTGCAACGTCTGATGACCCGCAGCTGGACCAAGGTCAAGTCGGGCAAGTAAAAATCCAGACCCGACGCGGCCCTGCACACAGGCCGTTCGGGCACAAAAATCTTGTTGGGAGTTTCACTCATGGCAGTTGCCTCCGGTGCCTATAAGAAAGCCCTCGAGGGTGACCAGCAGCCCAAGCAGGTGCTGGTCAAGATCGACCGGGTCACGAAGAAGTTCGACGAAACCATCGCCGTGGACGATGTGTCCCTGGAAATCCGCAAAGGCGAGATCTTCGCCCTGCTGGGCGGCTCCGGTTCCGGCAAATCCACCTTGCTGCGGATGCTTGCAGGCTTCGAGCGCCCGACCGAAGGTCGGATCTTCCTCGACGGTGTCGACATCACCGACATGCCGCCCTACGAGCGGCCGATCAACATGATGTTCCAGTCCTATGCGCTGTTCCCGCACATGACCGTGGCGCAGAACATCGCCTTCGGCCTGCAGCAGGACAAGATGCCCAAGGCCGACATCGAAGCCCGCGTGGCCGAGATGCTCAAGCTGGTGCACATGACCCAGTACGCCAAGCGCAAGCCGCACCAGCTCTCCGGCGGCCAGCGTCAGCGCGTGGCCCTGGCCCGCTCGCTGGCCAAGCGTCCGAAACTGCTGCTGCTCGACGAGCCGATGGGCGCGCTGGACAAGAAACTGCGTTCGCAGATGCAGCTGGAGCTGGTCGAGATCATCGAGCGGGTCGGTGTGACATGCGTGATGGTGACCCACGACCAGGAAGAGGCCATGACCATGGCCCAGCGCATCGCCATCATGCACCTGGGCTGGATCGCCCAGATCGGCTCGCCTGTGGATATCTACGAGACGCCAACCAGTCGCCTGGTGTGCGAGTTCATCGGCAACGTCAACCTGTTCGAAGGTGAAGTGATCGACGACGCCGAAGGCCACGCGCTGATCGCCTCGCCGGAGCTCGAGCGCAAGATCTACGTCGGCCACGGTGTCACCACCTCGGTCGAAGACAAGCACATCACTTATGCGCTGCGTCCAGAGAAGCTGCTGGTGACGACGACGCAGCCCGATTTCGAGCACAACTGGTCGCGCGGCAAGGTCCACGACATCGCCTACCTGGGCGGTCACTCGGTGTTCTACGTCGAGCTGCCGAGCGGCAAGATCGTCCAGTCGTTCGTCGCCAACGCCGAACGCCAGGGCGCCCGCCCGACCTGGGGCGATGAAGTCTACGTGTGGTGGGAAGACGACAGCGGCGTGGTACTGCGCTCATGAAACCGCGAAAGCTCAAACGAGCCCTCCAGCGCATCATCCCCGAGGGACGCCATCTGGTGATCGGCGTGCCGTTCATCTGGCTGTTCCTGTTCTTCATGCTGCCGTTCTTCATCGTACTGAAGATCAGCTTCGCCGAAGCCGACGTGGCGATCCCGCCGTACACGGAGATTTACACCTACGTCGAGGACAAGATCCAGCTGGTGCTGAACCTGGCCAACTATGGCCTGCTCACCGAGGATGACCTGTACATCTCGGCCTACCTTGGTTCGCTCAAGGTCGCCCTCTTCAGCACCCTGCTGTGCCTGCTGATCGGCTACCCGATGGCCTACGCCATCTCCAAGGCCGAGAAGTCGCTGCAGACCGTTCTGCTGCTGCTGATCATGATGCCGACCTGGACCGCGATCCTGATCCGCGTCTATGCCTGGATGGGCATCCTCAGCAACAACGGGCTGCTCAACAGCTTCCTGCTGTGGACCGGGCTGATCGACCAGCCGCTGCAGATCCTCAACACCAACCTGGCGGTGTATATCGGTGTGGTCTATTCGTACCTGCCATTCATGATCCTGCCGCTGTACGCGAACCTGGTGAAGCATGACCAGAGCCTGCTGGAAGCGGCGAGCGACCTGGGCTCGAGCACCTTCAACAGCTTCTGGAAGATCACCGTGCCGCTGTCGAAGAACGGCATCATCGCCGGTTGCATGCTGGTGTTCATCCCGGTGGTGGGCGAGTTCGTGATCCCTGAACTGCTCGGCGGTCCGGAAACCCTGATGATCGGTAAAGTGCTGTGGCAGGAATTCTTCAACAACCGTGACTGGCCGGTGGCATCCGCGCTGGCAGTGGTGATGCTGGCGATCCTGATCGTGCCGATCCTGCTGTTCAACCGCAGCCAGGCCAAAGAGATGGAGGGTCGGGCATGAAGCGCTTCAGTTTCTCCAAGCTGATGCTGGTGCTCGGCTTGCTGTTCATCTACCTGCCGATGCTGATCCTGGTGATCTACTCGTTCAACGCCTCGAAGCTGGTGACGGTGTGGGGCGGCTGGTCGGTGAAGTGGTACGTCGGCCTGCTCGACAACACCCAGTTGATGGGTTCGGTGATGCGCTCGCTGGAGATCGCCTGCTACACGGCGGTGGCTGCGGTGGCGCTGGGCACCCTGGCGGCCTTCGTGCTGACCCGGGTCACTCGCTTCAAGGGCCGCACGCTGTTCGGTGGTCTGGTCACCGCGCCGCTGGTCATGCCCGAGGTGATCACCGGTCTGTCCCTGTTGCTGCTGTTCGTGGCCATGGCGCAGATGATCGGCTGGCCGCAGGAGCGTGGCGTCGTCACCATCTGGATCGCCCACACCACCTTCTGTGCCGCTTATGTGGCGGTGGTGGTGTCGGCTCGCCTGCGTGAGCTGGACCTGTCGATCGAGGAAGCGGCGATGGACCTGGGCGCCAAGCCGTGGAAGGTGTTCTTCCTGATCACCATCCCGATGATCGCGCCTTCTCTGGCAGCGGGCGGCATGATGTCGTTCGCCCTCTCGCTGGATGACCTGGTGCTGGCCAGCTTCGTGTCCGGCCCGGGCTCGACCACCTTGCCGATGGAAGTGTTCTCGGCCGTGCGTCTGGGTGTGAAGCCCGAGATCAACGCCGTGGCCAGCCTGATCCTGCTGTCGGTGTCGTTGGTGACCTTCCTGGTCTGGTACTTCAGCCGTCGCGCCGAAGAACGCCGCCGCCGGGCGATCCAGCAAGCCATCGAGGAAGGTGCTGCAGCGAACGTCGGCCAACCTCAGGTACGGCGTCCGGCACAGGCTGCTGCGTCGGCCTGACCGGCCCTTTCGCGGGTAAATCGGAGCGCCGAACCGCCGCCCCCACAGGATCACCACTGCTTTTGACGCTTGTGGTGATCCTGTTGGAGCAACTGTCTTGCTCAAGAATCTAGGCCTGGCCAATCCCTGTGGGAGCGGGCTTGTCCCGCGAGCACGGGCGTAGCCCGTGCCAGGCAGCGCGGTGTCTTTTTCGCGGGTAAACCCGCTCCTACAGGATCACCACTGCTTTTGACGCTTGTGGTGATCCTGTTGGAGCAACTGTCTTGCTCAAGAATCTGAGGCCTGGCCAATCCCTGTGGGAACAGGCTTGTCCCGCGAGCACGGGCGTAGCCCGTGCCAGGCAGCGCGGTGTCTTTTTCGCGGGTAAACCCGCTCCCACAGGATCACCACTGCTTTTGACGCTTGTGGTGATCCTGTTGGAGCAACTGTCTTGCTCAAGAATCTAGGCCTGGCCAATCCCTGTGGGAGCGGGCTTGTCCCGCGAGCACGGGCGTAGCCCGTGCCAGGCAGCGCGGTGTCTTTTTCGCGGGTAAACCCGCTCCCACAGGATCACCACTGCTTTTGAAGCTTGTGGTGATCCTGTTGGAGCAACTGTCTTGCTCAAGAATCTGAGGCCTGCCCAATCCCTGTGGGAGCGGGTTTACCCGCGAAGGCTTCACCGCAGATTCAAAGCCAGACGGCATCCCAATGTGGATAGTCCCCAACATGATCGACCAGGCCCGCCCGCAATGGGTTGGCGACGATGTACCTCGCAGCGCTTTGCAGGCTTTCTTCTCTGCGCAAGGCCCGATCATGGTAGCCGGGTTGCCACACCGGATACTGGCTGACCCCCGCTTTGTGCAGAGCCAGGCTCGATCGCGACTTGAACCTGCGCATCAAACTCCCAAGCGTCACCCCCCTCAATTCGATCAACCAGTGCAGATGGTCCGGCATCAGCACCCAGGCCAGCGTGCGGCTGGCGTTTTCCTGATCTGACAGGCGTAGCTGTTTCACCAGCAGCCGGGCGCTGCGCAGGTCGTGGAACAGGGGTTGTCGTTCGTGGGTGACGGCAGTCAGCAGGTAGCACCTGCCAGGCTCTGAGCAGCGGCCGCGGCGCAGGCGGTGGGAATGGGCCAGGGGCATCGAATTTCCTCCATGAAATTGACCTTTGGAGGTTAGCGGTGCTGTTCCGACCTTGGCGCCAGTCATGGTTTCCGGATTTTGCAGTGGCCTTTTCGCGGGCAAGTCGGAGCGCCGAGCCGCCGCTTCCACAGGCCCACCCCCCTGTAGGAGCGGGCTTGCCCGCGAAAGCTTCACCGCCGATCCAAAGCCGAACCCCACAGTGCCGTTTATTGAACCCTGGACTACGCTGACAGTCGCATCCCACGAATCATTTGCGCGCAAGCAAGGAGCCTGCATGACGTTTACGCGTGCGCTGTTGGTCGTTTGCCTGGGGTTGTTGTCAGTGCTGTCAGGCTGCAAGGAACAGGCGTCCAGCCCTGAACTGCCACGCGTCGGCGTGGCACGGGTCGAACCTACCGATTTCGCCGCCAACGTCACCCTCACCGGTGATGTGCAGGCGCGCGTACAGACCGACCTTTCATTTCGCGTGGGCGGCAAGATCATCGCCCGCAGCGTCGACGTGGGCGACCACGTCAAGGCCAACCAGGTGCTGGCGCGCCTGGACCCGAAAGACCTGCAGAACAATGTCGACTCAGCCAAGGCCGAGGTATTCGCCGAGCAGGCGAGGGTCACCCAGACCCGCGCCGCCTTCGTGCGTCAGCAGAAACTGTTGCCCAAGGGCTACACCAGCCAGAGTGAATACGACTCGGCTGAAGCTGCCCTGCGCAGCAGCCAGAGCGCGCTCAAGGCGGCCCAGGCACAACTGGCCAATGCCCGTGAGCAATTGAGCTACACCGACCTGGTGTCCGAGGCGGATGGGGTGATCACCGCGCGCCAGGCCGAGGTTGGCCAGGTAGTGCAGGCGACCATGCCGATCTTCAGCCTGGCCACCGACGGCGATCGTGATGCCGTCTTCAACGTCTATGAGTCGCTGCTGGTGTCGCCACCCAGCGACGAAGGCGTGATCGTCCGGCTTGTGGATAACCCCAAGGTGCAGGCCGAAGGACGGGTGCGCGAGATCACCCCGACGGTGTCTGCCGAGAGCGGTACGGTGCAGGTCAAGGTGGCGCTGCGTAACGTGCCGGCTGCCATGCAGTTGGGCTCGCCGGTAACCGCCACGGCTCACGCCCAGGGGCGCCCAAGCATCGAATTGCCCTGGTCGGCGCTGACCAAGGCGCTGCATGAGCCGGCGGTGTGGGTGGTGGGCGAGGGCGACAAGGTCGAACTGCGCAAGGTCCAGGTGGCGCGTTATCTCACCGGGCGCATCGTCATCAGCGACGGCGTGAAAAGCGGCGAAACCGTGGTGGTCAGTGGCGGCCAGTTGCTGCATCCGGGTATGCAGGTGCAGAAAGTCGACGCCAAGAGCCCCGGAGGTGAGCCATGAAACCCTTGCTGGTGTTACTTGCCGCAGCCACCCTGCTGCCCGGTTGCAAGGGCGATGAGCCGGCGCCCGAGCCCGTGCGTCCGGTGCTCTCGACCCTGGTGGAGCCACAGATGCAGTCGCAGCTCGGTCGTTTTGCGGGCACCATCCAGGCACGCTTCGAAAGTACCCTGGGCTTCCGAGTGTCCGGGCGCATTGCGCGGCGCTGGGTGGACGTGGGCGCGCAGGTAAAACCGGGCGACACCCTGGCCACCCTCGATCCCACCGACCAGCAGAACCAGCTGCGCGCTGCCGAAGGCGACCTGGCGCGCATCCAGGCGCAATGGATCAACGCCCAGGCCAATGCCCGCCGCCAGCAGCAGTTGTATGACCGCGGCGTCGGCGCCCAGGCCCAGCTGGACATCGCCCAGACCGACCTGAAGACCACCGGCGCCTCGCTCGAACAGGCGCGTTCGGCGGTCAGCCAGGCACGCGACCAGCTCGGCTACAGCACCCTGCGCAGCGACCACGCAGCAGTAGTCACCGCCTGGCGCGCTGAAGCCGGGCAGACGGTCAGCGCCGGGCAGGAGGTCGTCACCCTGGCGCGCCCGGATGTGAAGGAGGCGGTCATCGACCTGCCGATCCACCTGGCCGAACAACTGACCCCGGCGCTGACCTTCACGGTCGCCTCGCAACTGGACCCGAGCCTCAACACCACCGCGACCCTGCGTGAGCTTGAGCCTCAGGCCGACGCCACCACCCGCACCCGGCGTGCACGGTTGAGCCTGGTGAGCACGCCCAACGGCTTCCACCTCGGTACCGCGATCAGCGTCACCCTGAGCTCGGCGGTGACTCCGCGCAGCCAGCTGCCGGCCACCGCGCTGCTCGAGCGTGATGGCAAGACCCAGGTGTGGGTGGTCGATCCGCAGCAGAAGACCGTGGCTACCCGCGACATCACCCTGCTCGAGCGCACCGATGACAGCATCGTCCTGGCAGGCGGTGTGCAGCCTGGCGAGCGGGTAGTGACCGCCGGTGTCAACAGCCTCAAGCCTGGCCAGAAGGTCACCTTCGACGAGGACGCACGATGAAAGGAAGCTTCAACCTCTCCGAATGGGCCCTCAGGCACCAGTCCTTCGTCTGGTACCTGATGTTCGTCAGCTTGCTGATGGGCGTGTTTTCCTACCTCAACCTGGGCCGCGAGGAAGACCCTTCCTTCACCATCAAGACCATGGTGATCCAGACCCGCTGGCCCGGCGCGACCCAGGACGAGACCCTGCTGCAGGTCACCGACCGTATCGAGAAAAAGCTCGAGGAACTGGACTCGCTCGACTACGTGAAAAGCTATACCCGCCCCGGTGAGTCCACCGTCTACGTGTACCTGCGCGACACCACCAAGGCCAAGGACATCCCCGACATCTGGTACCAGGTGCGCAAGAAGATCCAGGACATCCGCGGCGAATTCCCCGAGGGCATCCAGGGGCCGGGGTTCAACGACGAATTCGGCGATGTGTTCGGCTCGATCTATGCCTTCACTGCCGACGGCCTGACCCTGCGTCAGTTGCGCGACTACGTCGAGCAGGTGCGCGCCGAGGTGCGCGAGGTGCCCAACATCGGCAAGATCGAGCTGATCGGCACCCAGGACGAAGTGCTCTATCTGAACTTCTCCACCCGCAAGCTGGCAGCCCTGGGTATCGACCAGCGCCAGGTGATGCAGGCGCTGCAGTCGCAGAACGCGGTCACGCCTGCCGGGGTCATAGAGGCCGGCCCAGAGCGCATCTCGGTGCGCACGAGCGGACAGTTCGCCTCCGAGAAGGATCTGCAGAACGTCAACCTGCGCATCAATGATCGCTTCTTCCGCCTGGCCGACATCGCCAATATCGAGCGTGGCTACGTCGACCCGCCAGCACCCATGTTCCGCTACAACGGCGAGACGGCGATCGGCCTTGCGATCGGCATGAAGGCCGGCGGCAACATCGAGGTGTTCGGCCAGTTGCTCAAGGAGAAGATGACCAGCATCACCGCCGATTTGCCGGTGGGCGTGGGTGTGCATACGGTTTCCGACCAGGCTGTGGTGGTGAAGAAGGCTGTGGGCGGCTTCACCAGTGCGCTGTTCGAAGCGGTGGTCATCGTGCTGGTGGTGAGCTTCATCAGCCTGGGTATCCGCGCAGGGCTGGTGGTGGCCTGTTCGATTCCGCTGGTGCTGGCGATGGTCTTCGTGTTCATGGAGTACAGCGGCATCACCATGCAGCGGATCTCCCTTGGTGCGTTGATCATCGCCCTGGGGCTGCTGGTGGACGATGCAATGATCACCGTGGAGGTGATGGTCACGCGCCTGGAAATGGGTGAAACCAAGGAGCAGGCCGCGACCTTCGCCTACACCTCGACCGCGTTTCCCATGCTTACCGGCACCCTGGTGACCGTGGCTGGCTTCGTGCCGATCGGGTTGAACGCCAGCTCTGCCGGCGAGTACACCTTCACCCTGTTCGCGGTGATCGCCGTGGCGTTGCTGGTGTCGTGGATCGTGGCCGTGTTCTTCGCCCCGGTGCTGGGCGTGCACATTCTCAACAGCCAGAAGGTCAAGGCCCACGAGACCGAGCCGGGCAGGGTAGGGCGCGCCTTCGAGCATGGCCTGCTGTGGTGCATGCGCCATCGCTGGATCACGGTGATCGGCACCATCGTGCTGTTCATCCTGTCGGTGGTGGGTATGCGTTTCGTGCAGAACCAATTCTTCCCATCTTCGGACCGCCCGGAAATCCTGGTCGATCTCAACCTGCC
This sequence comes from Pseudomonas sp. A014, assembly GCF_052378495.1. NCBI lineage: Bacteria > Pseudomonadati > Pseudomonadota > Gammaproteobacteria > Pseudomonadales > Pseudomonadaceae > Pseudomonas > Pseudomonas sp. A014. Next base: position 5,805,087 of record NZ_CP199001.1, on the reverse strand, counting down.
GCAGAACGCCTCGATCGAAGAGACCCGCAAGGCGGTGGATCGCCTGGAGGCGACCTTCAAGGACGATCCGGACATCGTCAGCTGGAGCACCTACATCGGCCAGGGCGCGATTCGTTTCTACCTGCCTCTCGACCAGCAACTGCAGAACCCTTACTACGCGCAATTCGTGATCGTCAGCAAGGGCCTGGAGGAACGCGGCGGGCTGATGGCGCGCCTGCAGGAGCGCCTGCACAAGGACTTCGTCGGCATCGGTACCAACGTCCAGTCGCTGGAAATGGGCCCGCCGGTGGGGCGGCCGATCCAGTATCGGGTCAGCGGCAAGGATATCGACCAGGTGCGCCGCCATGCCATCGAGCTGGCCACCCTGCTCGACAGCAACGAGCACATCGGTGAGATGATCTACGACTGGAACGAGCCCGGAAAGGTGCTGCGGGTCGAGATCGCCCAGGACAAGGCCCGGCAGTTGGGGCTGTCGTCCGAAGACGTGGCCAATGTGATGAACAGCATCGTCAGTGGCGTGCCGATCACTCAGGTCAACGACGACATCTACCTGATCGATGTGGTCGCCCGTGCCGAGGACAGCGAGCGTGGCTCGCCGGATACCCTGCAGAACCTGCAGATTCTCACCCCTAACGGCACCTCGATTCCGCTGCTGGCCTTCGCCACCGTGCGCTACGAGCTGGAGCAGCCGCTGGTGTGGCGCCGCGACCGCAAACCGACCATCACCATCAAGGCCTCGGTGGCCGGCGAGATCCAGCCCACCGATCTGGTGGCCCAGCTCAAGCCGAAGATCGACGAGTTCGCCAGCAAGCTTCCAGTGGGCTACGAGGTGGCCACGGGCGGTACGGTGGAGGAGAGCGCCAAGGCCCAGGGCCCGATCCGTCAGGTGGTGCCGCTGATGCTGTTCCTGATGGCGACCTTCCTGATGATCCAGTTGCACAGCGTGCAGAAGCTGTTCCTGGTGGTCAGTGTCGCGCCGCTGGGGCTGATCGGCGTGGTGCTGGCGCTGGTGCCGACGGGAACGCCGATGGGCTTCGTTGCGATCCTCGGGATTCTTGCGCTGATCGGCATCATCATCCGCAACTCGGTGATCCTGGTGACCCAGATCGACGAATTCGAGGCCCAGGGCTACTCACCATGGGACGCGGTGGTCGAGGCGACCAACCATCGGCGCCGGCCGATCCTGCTCACGGCCGCGGCGGCCAGCCTGGGGATGATCCCCATTGCTCGCGAGGTGTTCTGGGGCCCGATGGCCTACGCCATGATCGGCGGGATCATCAGCGCAACGCTGCTGACCTTGCTGTTCCTGCCGGCGCTGTACGTGGCCTGGTACAAGATCCGAGAGCCGCAGGCGCAGAACTGAAGCCTCGCCCCCTGTAGGAGCGGGCTTGCCCGCGAATGCAACAGTGGCTGCACCACGGCATTCGCGGGCAAGCCCGCTCCCACAGCCACCTACTGGGCTGTTCAGTAATTCAGTTATATAAACATTCTTAAACAGTATTTTTAAGAATATCCCGCCATCACTAAGATTGCCCTCAAGCCAGGCGCAATCCCCTTCCTCTGCCCGGCACCCTTACTCAATGGAGAACGAGCATGAGTGCATCTCTGCGTAGCATCGACGGTCAGGACGAAGCCACCATTCTGCGTGAAATCCAGAGCGCGCTGCGCGACCTGCGCTTCGGTGCAGTGGAGATCACCGTGCACAACGCTCAGGTCGTGCAGATCGAGCGCAAGGAGAAATTCCGCCTGCAGCAGCCCGGCAACAAGTCCGGCTGAGTCCGACACATCCAACTAGAAAAAATGCCAATCGGGAGCTTCACCATGTCCATCCGCCGTTATGCGCTCGCCGCTCTGGCCAGTGCCGTTTTTGCCGGTTCCGCCATCGCCAAGGATTACGAACTGCTCAACGTGTCCTATGACCCGACCCGTGAGCTGTACCAGCAGTACAACGCCGAATTCATCAAGCACTGGCAGCAGACGCATCCGGACGACAAGGTGAAGATCCAGCAATCCCACGGTGGCTCGGGCAAGCAGGGCCGCGCGGTAATCGATGGCCTGCGCGCCGACGTGGTGACCCTGGCCCTGGCTGGCGACATCGACGAGATCGCCAAGCTTGGCAAGACCCTGCCGGAAAACTGGCAGACCCGTCTGCCGGACGCCAGCACCCCCTACACCTCGACCATCGTGTTCCTGGTGCGCAAGGGCAATCCGAAAGGCATCAAGGACTGGGGTGACCTGGTCAAGAAAGACGTCTCGGTCATCACTCCGAATCCGAAAACCTCCGGCGGCGCGCGCTGGAACTTCCTCGCCGCCTGGGCCTATGGCCTGAAATCCGGTGGTAGCGAAGCCAAGGCCAAAGAGTACGTGCAGGAGCTGTTCAAGCACGTACCGGTGCTGGATACCGGCGCCCGCGGCTCCACCATCACCTTCGTCAACAACGGCCAGGGCGATGTCCTGCTGGCCTGGGAAAACGAAGCCTTCCTGGCACTGAAGGAAGACGGTGGCAGCGACAAGTTCGAGATCGTCGTGCCGTCGCTGTCGATCCTCGCCGAACCGCCAGTGGCGGTGGTCGACAAGAACGCCGAGAAGAAGGGCAACACCGAGATCGCCACCGAATACCTGAAACACCTGTACAGCCCTGCTGGGCAGAAGATCGCTGCGGAAAACTTCTACCGTCCGCGTGACGAGAAAGTCGCCGCCGAATTCGCCAAGCAGTTCCCGAAACTTGACCTGGTGACTATCGACAAGGACTTCGGTGGCTGGAAAACTGCTCAGCCGAAGTTCTTCAACGACGGCGGTGTGTTCGACCAGATCTACCAGGCGCAGTAAGGCCCGAGGACAGCGGGGCCGCTCCTGCAGGGGAACGCGATCCCTGCAGGAGCGGCCTTGTGCCGCGAATGGGCTGCGCAGCAGCCCAGGATTCAAAAGTTTGCACCGGCCCGGGATCCTTCCGGGCCAAGTGCGTTCAACCAGGGATATTTATGTCACGTCGCATCTCCCCCGTCATACCCGGCTTCGGGCTGACGCTGGGCTACACCTTGGTGTACCTCAGCCTGATCGTGCTGATACCGCTGGCGGCCATGTTCATTCATGCCTCGCAGCTTACCTGGGAGCAGTTCTGGAACATCATCAGTGCACCGCGGGTCATCGCGGCGCTCAAGCTGAGTTTCGGTACCGCCCTGTTCGCCGCCATCATCAATGGCGTGATCGGCACCCTGCTGGCCTGGGTGCTGGTGCGCTACACCTTCCCCGGGCGCAAGATCATCGAAGCGATGATCGACCTGCCGTTCGCCCTGCCCACCGCCGTCGCCGGTATTGCCCTGACTGCCCTGTATGCACCTGCGGGCTGGGTCGGCCAGTTCGCCACCGACCTGGGCTTCAAGATCGCCTACACCCCGCTGGGCATCACCCTGGCCCTGACCTTCGTCACGCTGCCGTTCGTGGTGCGTACGGTGCAGCCGGTGCTGGCGGACATCCCGCGTGAGGTCGAGGAGGCCGCCGCCTGCCTGGGCGCCAAGCCGTTGCAGGTGTTCCGCCATGTGCTGGCGCCGGCACTGCTGCCGGCCTGGCTGACCGGCTTCGCCCTGGCATTCGCCCGGGGCGTGGGCGAGTACGGTTCGGTGATCTTCATCGCCGGCAACATGCCGATGAAGACCGAGATCCTGCCGTTGCTGATCATGGTCAAGCTCGACCAGTACGACTACACCGGCGCCACGGCCATCGGCGTGCTGATGCTGGTGGTTTCCTTCATCCTGCTGCTGCTGATCAACTTGCTTCAGCGGCGCATCGAAACCCCTTGAAGGAGGCCCGGTCATGTCTTCGTCATCCATAACTGCAAGCTCCGCCGCCAATGCCGCCCGCCGTGGCAGCGCCACCTCGCGCCGTGTACTGATCGGCCTTGGCTGGCTGGTGTTCGCGCTGTTCCTGCTGCTGCCGCTGGTGATCGTGGTGTCCCAGGCGCTGAAGAATGGCTTCGGCACCTTCTTCGAGGCGATCTTCGAGCCTGACGCGCTTTCGGCGCTCAAGTTGACGCTGCTCGCGGTGGTCATCTCGGTGCCGCTGAACCTGGTGTTCGGCGTCAGCGCCGCCTGGTGCGTGAGCAAGTACAGCTTCCGTGGCAAGAGCGTGCTGGTCACCCTGATCGACCTGCCGTTCTCGGTCTCGCCGGTCATTGCCGGCCTGGTCTATGTGCTGATGTTCGGCGCCCAGGGCCTGCTCGGCCCCTGGCTGCAGGACCACGATATCCAGATCGTCTTCGCCCTGCCGGGCATCGTGCTGGCGACCATTTTCGTCACCGTGCCCTTCGTCGCCCGTGAGCTGATCCCGCTGATGCAGGAGCAGGGCACGCAAGAGGAAGAGGCCGCGCGCCTGCTGGGTGCCAACGGCTGGCAGATGTTCTGGCATGTCACCCTGCCGAACATCAAGTGGGGCCTGATCTACGGCGTGGTGCTGTGTACCGCGCGGGCCATGGGCGAGTTCGGTGCGGTGTCGGTGGTCTCCGGCCATATCCGCGGCGTCACCAACACCTTGCCGCTGCATGTGGAGATCCTCTACAACGAGTACAACCATGTCGCGGCCTTCAGCGTGGCCAGCCTGTTGCTGATCCTGGCGCTCTTCATCCTGCTGCTCAAGCAGTGGAGCGAGAACCGTATTAACCGCCTGCGCCACAGCGCAGCGGAGGAATAAGTCATGTCGATCGAAGTTCGTAACGTCAGCAAGCGCTTCAACAGTTTCCAGGCCCTGAACAACATCAACCTGGATATCCACAGCGGTGAGCTGGTCGCGCTGCTCGGCCCCTCCGGCTGCGGCAAGACTACCCTGCTGCGCATCATCGCCGGCCTGGAGACGCCGGATGACGGCAGCATCGTGTTCCACGGCGAGGACGTCTCGGGCCACGATGTGCGCGATCGCAACGTCGGGTTCGTGTTCCAGCACTATGCGCTGTTCCGCCACATGAGTGTGTTCGACAACGTCGCCTTCGGCTTGCGCATGAAACCCAAGGGCGAACGCCCGAGCGAGAGCAAGATCGCCGAGAAGGTCCATGAGTTGCTGAACATGGTCCAGCTCGACTGGCTCGCCGACCGCTATCCCGAGCAGTTGTCGGGGGGCCAGCGCCAGCGTATCGCCCTGGCCCGTGCCTTGGCGGTGGAGCCGAAGGTGCTGCTGCTCGACGAGCCGTTCGGCGCCCTCGATGCCAAGGTGCGCAAGGAGCTGCGCCGCTGGCTGGCGCGGTTGCACGAGGATATCAACCTGACCTCGGTGTTCGTCACCCACGATCAGGAAGAGGCCATGGAAGTGGCCGACCGCATCGTGGTGATGAACAAGGGCGTGATCGAACAGATCGGCTCGCCGGGCGAGGTGTACGAGAAACCGGCCAACGACTTCGTCTACCACTTCCTCGGCGATTCCAACCGCCTGGCCTTGAGCGAGGGCAACCATGTGCTGTTCCGTCCTCACGAGGTGTCGCTGTCGCGCCATGAGACCGAGGGCCACCACGCTGCCGAAGTCCGCGACATTCGCCCGCTGGGCGCGACCACCCGAGTGACGCTGAAGGTCGAGGGGCAGAGCGAGCTGATCGAGGCCGAAGTGGTCAAGGACCACGACAGCCTGACCGGGCTTGCGCGCGGCGAGACCCTGTTCTTCCGGCCGAAGGTCTGGCAGAAGGTGGCGGATATCTAAGCTGCCGTGTGCATGAAAAACCCGGGTTTGCAGCCCGGGTTTTTTATTGCCTGGGCGAAGGTCGGGGCTGCTGCGCGGCCCTTCGCGGATAAACCCGCTCCACAGGCTCCCCTCGGCTTCAAGGACAGCGCTGTGCCTGTAGGCGCGGGCTTGACCCGCTATCGAGGGCGCAGCCCTCGCCGGATTTCGATACCTTCCACGAATATTTTGCATGCCGCACGTGCATGATTTTCCCCGTGCGTCGTTACAGCCCTTGTGCCACGCGGCTTTGCGGGAACCCCTGAAATCTTATATTCGATAAAGGAATAGCTATAATTTTAAACATTACTTTCAGAGATAAGCCTCTGGAATGGATGATTCAGCCACGAGGACCGGCCAAGGTCCGAAGACCTGCATCACGTTTCCAGGAGTCGATTCAATGGGTAATGTCCAGACGGCCGCGAGGGCCTACGACCAGCCATGGCGCCCGGCCCCGGGCGACCTGGTCGAGCTTGGACGCACGCTTCGCCTGCCGCTGGCGCAGCTGCGCCTGCAGCGCACGCCGGTCAGTGGTCTCAAGCGTCGCGACAAGCTGGCGCTGGGGTTGCTGGTGCTGGTCTTGCATGGCGCTGCGGCCTACTGGGTCAGTCAGCGACCAACCCCCGAGCTGCCGGTGATTCCGCCAGAGATTCCGCCGATGACCATCGAGTTCGCCGCCCCGGCGCCGCCGGTCGTCGAGCCGCCACCGCCTGTGCCTGTGGTCGAGCCGCCACCGCCACCACCGCCGGTGGTCGATGAGCTGGCTGCCAAGCCTGCACCGAAGCCGGTACCTAAACCAAAACCGGTGCCAAAGCCCGTACCCAAGCCGCAGCCCAAACCGGTCGAGGCGCCACCACCGGCACCGACCCCAGCGCCTGCACCGCCTGCTCCGGCACCTGCACCACCAGCACCGGCACCGGTCACGCCCGCTTCAGCCAACGCCGCGTACCTGAAGAACCCGGCGCCGGAATACCCGCAACTGGCCCAGCGCCGTGGATGGGAAGGCACCGTGTTGTTGCGGGTGGAGGTACTGCCTAGCGGCAAGCCGGGGCAGATCCAGATCCAGAAGACCAGCGGCCGCGATGCCCTGGATGCTGCCGCGCTCGCTGCGGTGAAGCGCTGGAGCTTCGTGCCGGCCAAGCAGGGTGACGTGGCCCAGGTGGGCTGGGTCAGCGTCCCGATCGATTTCAAGCTTCGTTAACTCGCGCCATCGAACCGAACATAGGAAGACTTCATCATGAGCCTGTTGGCATCCCCTCTCGAATCCGTTGAAAGCGCCGTCATCTGGCTGCTGGTTGGTTTTTCCGTGGTCACCTGGGCGTTGGCCCTGGTCAAGGTCGTGCAGTTCGTGCGGCTGAAGAACCAGGACAAGCGCTTCCATGCCCAGTTCTGGGCCGCTTCAAGCCTCGACTCGGCGGCCGAGATCAGCCACGAGCAGCCAGGCCCTGCGGCCCGCGTCGCCCAGGCCGGTTATGCCGCCATCGCCGTCGGCGAGCCGGGCCAGGCGGCCGACCTGAGCCATGCGATCAATCATCAGGACCGCCTCGAGCGCGCCCTGCGCCAGCAGATCGTGCGTGAGCGTCGCTCGCTGGAAACCGGCCTGGCCGTGGTCGCCAGTATTGGCAGCACCTCGCCGTTCATCGGTCTGTTCGGCACCGTGTGGGGCATCATGGAAGCGCTCAAGGGCATCAGCGCTGCCGGTTCCGCCAGCCTGGAAACCGTGGCCGGCCCGATTGGCGCGGCGCTGGTCGCCACGGGCGTGGGTATCGCCGTCGCGGTGCCGGCGGTGCTGGTCTACAACTACTTCCTGCGTCGCCTCAAGCTGACCGCTGCCGACCTCGACGACTTCGCCCACGACTTCTACAGCCTGGCGCAGAAGAGTGCTTTCCGCGTCCTGGTTCACCCGACCCTGCAAAAAGCCCAGGCCGGTTTCGGCCAGCCGGTGAAGGAGGCTTCCTGACATGGCGTTCTCGACCCAGGACAGCGATGAAGTCCTCAGTGAAATCAACGTCACGCCGCTGGTGGACGTCATGCTGGTGCTGCTGGTGGTGTTCATCGTCACCGCGCCGCTGCTGACCAACGCCATCCCGATCAACTTGCCCAAGACCGAGGCCGTCGCGCCGGTGGAGCAGAAAGACCCGTTGGTGGTGAGCATCGATGGTGGCGGCAAGCTGTTCATCAACAAGGATGAGATCCAGCCGGACCTGCTGGAAACCAACCTCAAGGCGGCCAGGGAAAAGGACGCGGATGTGCGTGTACAGCTGCAGGCTGACGACGGTGTCAACTACGGCGAAGTGGCGCGGGCGATGGCGGCCATCGAACGTGCCGGGATCAGCAAGCTGGCGGTGATCACCGCGCGTTGATCGGCAACACCCTCTTCAGGCAAGTGCTTCAGGGCCATTTCTCTTGGCAGGGGATGGCCCTTTTTTTTTATGCACCTCCCTGTAGGAGCGGGCTTGCCCCGCGATGGCGTCCGCGCAGGCGACGATGTTGCCCAGGCGGACGTCATCGCGGGGCAAGCCCGCTCCTGCAAAGGGGCGTGCAGTTACCTTGATTATGGTTATTAATAAATAGCTTCTTATTCCTTTACGAATATAACTGCCTCCCTATACTTGGTTCCCAAGCACGCAAACTTCCAAGGAGGCGTCCCCATGCGCAATGAGTCGATTCGTTACCTGATTGTGCCGGGCTGGCAAGGATCGCCAGACAATCATTGGCAAAGCCACTGGCAGCGCAGCCTGCCCAACAGCGCCCGGGTCGAGCAGCGAGATTGGCTCACCCCGCAGCGGCGCGACTGGGTGCAGGCGCTCGAGCAGGCGATTGCCGCCGAACGCTCGCCGGTGATCCTCATCGCCCACAGCCTGGGCTGCGTCACCGTCGCCCACTGGGCCGCGCAGGCCAGCCCTGCGCTGCTGCGCCGGGTGCGAGGGGCGCTGCTGGTGGCGCCAGCGGACGTCGAACGGCCGACCTGCGCGCCGGCCTTGCGCAACTTTGCGCCCATCCCGCTGCATGCGCTGCCGTTCCCCAGCCAGGTGGTCAGCTCGGACAACGATCCGGCCGTCAGCGTGCCGCGTGCACTGTACCTGGCCAAGGCCTGGGGGGCGGAAGCGGGGCTGTTGAGCAATGCCGGGCACATCAACGTCAAATCCGGTCACGAGCGTTGGGAACAGGGCTTCGCTTATCTGTACCGCCTGCAAGGCCGGATCGAGCAGCGCTCACTGCGCCGCGCCTGACCTGGTCTTTCAACCGATTCGCTGACTCCCCGGTCGCCTGCGGCCGGGGCGGGAGTTTTCCATGAGTTTCAACAATCCCTTCGGCCAGCCGCTGCTGACGTTCCCCGAGCTGGACAAGAGCCCGCTGAGTATCCGTGCCAAGGCGCTGGTATTCGTCGATGCACGTTCGCAGCAACTGCGCGAAGCGCTCGAACGCCTGGCGCCGCAACCGCTGCCGGTGCTGATCCGTGGTGAGACCGGCACCGGCAAGGAGCTGCTGGCCAGGCAGATCCACCGCGCCAGCGATCGCGCGGGGCTGTTCGTCTCGGTCAACTGCGCGGGCATCAGCCACACCTACGCCGATGCCGAGCTGTTCGGCTACAGCGCCGGTACCCATGGCGGCACGGCCAGCAGTCGCGCAGGCTGGTTCGGTTCGGCCAATGGCGGCACCTTGTACCTGGACGAGATCGCCGACCTGCCGTTGGCCATCCAGGGCAAGCTGCTGGCGGCACTGGAAAACCGCGAGGTCACCCGGGTCGGCGCCCACCAGCCACAGGCCGTGGATGTGCGCCTGGTGGCCGCCTCCAGCATCGACCTGGCCCAGGCAGTGCGTGCCGGGCGCTTCAACGAGCGGCTGTACCTCTATCTGCGCGAGGGCGAACTGGAGCTGCCAGCGCTGCGCCAGAGGGTCGGGGACATCCTGCCGCTGGCCGAATACTTCGTCGGCATCTACAGCGTGCGCCTGGAACGCAGCGTGCCGCTGATCAGCGAAGCGGCGCAGCAAGCGCTGGAAGCCCATGCCTGGCCCGGCAACACCCGCGAGCTGGAGAACGTCATCCACTTTGCCCTGCTGGTGGCCGAGGGCGATGAAATTCTCCCGCAGCATCTGGACCTGCCCGAGCGCGCGCCCCTGACCCGTCTGGCCAGCCAACTCGCGCAACTGGGGCGCAGCCGTGAGCCAGGTACGCTTGCCGCCTTGCGCGAATTGCTGGAGCGAAGCCTGATCGAACTGAATACATCCGCGCGCTAGAGCGGTCGCCGACGGCTCATAAGCAAAGTGGGTGATGGCTTTTTGTTTTTGGAATAAGCAGCGAATCAAAAGATATTGTTAGGGCATAAAAAATCCCGGTATCGTCCGCTCCACGCCCACTGTCGAGACGGTGCGGCACCTGACTTCGCCATCGTCGATGGCCCCAGCTTGATAACAAGGATCACCATGAAAAAGACCCTGCTGACGACTGCCCTCGCCGCTGCCCTGTCGCTGTCCGGCCTGGCTCACGCCGCCGAAAAACTGGTGGTAGCCGCCACGCCGGTGCCACACGCCGAAATCCTCGAGCTGATCAAGCCCACCCTGGCCAAGGAAGGTGTGGACCTGCAGATCAAGGTCTTCACCGACTACGTGCAGCCGAACGTGCAGGTCGACCAGAAGCGCCTGGACGCCAACTACTTCCAGACGCTGCCGTACCTGAAGAACTTCAACGAAGGCAAGGGTACCCACCTGGAAACCGTGATCGGCGTGCACGTCGAGCCGTTCGGTGGCTACTCGAAGAAGGTCAAGAGTCTGTCGGAGCTCAAGGAAGGCGCCACCGTGGCTATTCCGAACGAGGGCAGCAACAGTGGTCGCGCCCTGCTGCTGCTGCAGAAGGCCGGCCTGATCACCCTGAAGGATCCGAAGAACGCCCTGGCAACGCCGAAAGACATCGCCGAGAACCCGAAGAAACTGAAGTTCCGCGAGCTCGAGTCGGCCATGCTGCCGCGCGTGCTGGATCAGGTCGACCTGGACATGATCAACACCAATTACGCGCTGGAGGCGGGCCTGAACCCGGCCAAGGATGCGCTGGTGATCGAGGGCAGCGACTCGCCTTACGTGAACTTCCTGGTTGCGCGTCCTGACAACAAGAACAGCGACGCCATCCAGAAGCTGGCCAAGGCCCTGACCAGCCCTGAAGTGAAAGCCTTCATCGAGAAGAAGTACCAAGGTGCGGTGCTGCCGGCGTTCTGATTTGCCCGGTTAGTGCTTCACATGAAAACGCCGACACTGCTGTGTCGGCGTTTTCGTTTGGAAACCGAAACCTTCAGCGCTGCCCGGCAAGCGCCTTGCGCAGGGCCAGCAACCACTGAAGCTGTTCATTCGAAATGGGCGTGCTTGGGCTGTTCATTGTTGTCGTCCCTGTGGGCCTGGCTGGCCGATCAGTCTGAAGTCCTTTTGAGAGGTATTTCGAAGGAAAGATCCCTGGCAGATGTATGAAATTTCCGGTTAGCCCGTCGGGTGATATCAATATGCAATAAAGGTATTTAGAGAAAGATTTTTATGCCTTTAGAGTCTACCCATCGTGCTTACCCGCACACACCTTTTCATCGTCCACGACGCTGAGCCAACCTCGCGTCGAGCCCGGAACCTTGCCCATGTCGTACCTCCGTGACCCTGTGTCGAGGCGTTATCCATGACCTTCGACACTGCCTTCATGCTTAGCACACTCCCGGCATTCCTCAAGGCTGTTGGCGTCACCCTGCAGGTCGGGCTGATCGCCATCGCCACCTCGCTGCTGGTCGCCGTGTTCAATGCCGCCGTACTGGTGTTTCGCACCCCCTACCTGTGGCGGCTGGTCAAAGGCTACGTAGAGCTGGCGCGCAACACGCCGCTGCTGATCCAGTTGTTCTTCGTCTATTTCGCATTGCCGACCCTGGGTTTGAAAGTATCCGGCTTCGCTGCCGCGATCATCACCATGACCTTCATGGGCGGCGCCTACCTCACCGAGGTGCTGCGGGCGGGTGTCGAAGCGGTGCCACGGGCGCAGCTGGAGTCCGGGCGCTCCATCGGCTTGTCCGAGGGCCAGCTGCTGCGCCACGTGATCCTGCCCCAGGCCGGCATCCTCAGCTTGCCGGCGCTGTTCGCCAACTTCATCTTCCTGCTCAAGGAAACCACCGTGGTCTCGGCGGTAGCCGTGCCGGAAATCCTCTACACCACCAAGAACTACATCGCCCTGTACTACAAGACCTACGAAATGCTCGCAGTGCTGACGTTGCTCTGCGTGCTGCTGTTCCTGCCGTTGTCGCTGCTGCTGCGCCACCTGGAAAGGAGGTTGCAACATGGCCAGTTCGGCAATTGAGCTGCTGCTGGTGTCCTTGCCGCAACTGGCCAAGGGCGCCGGACAGACCCTGGCGATCTCGGCCTTGGGCATCGTTTTCGCCACCCTGGGCGGTGTGCTCTATGGCGTGCTGGCCACGTTGGGCAAGCGTGCGGTGAACATCGCCTTGCAGGTCTACCTGGAGCTGTTTCGTGCAATACCGGTGCTGGTCTGGTTGTACCTGGTGTTCTTCGGGTTGCCGATCTTCTTTTCGCTGAGCATCCCCAGCTTCTGGTGCGCGGTGCTGGTGCTGGGGCTGTGGGGCGCCAGCGAGGTGGGCGAGGTGGTACGCGGGGCGCTGGCTTCGCTGCCGCGCGGCCAGCGCGAGGCGGGGCTGGCGATCGGTCTTTCGGGCCTGCAGTTGTATGGGCACGTGCTGTTGCCGCAGGCGCTCAAGCGCATGACGCCACCCACCATCAATATCTACACACGGATCGTCAAGACCAGCGCGCTTGCCGTGCTGATCGGCGTCGTCGACGTCATCAAGGCCGGCCAGCAGATCATCGAGCGCACCTACGAGTCGGTGCTGATCTACGGCGTGCTGTTCCTGTTCTTCTTTTTTATCTGCTACCCGCTTTCCGCCGCCTCGCGCGCGCTGGAACGCCGCTGGGCCCACTCATGAGCGCATTGATTGAATTCCAGGGTTTCAACAAGTTCTTCGGCGAGCACCAGGTGCTCAAGGATGTCGACCTGCAGGTTCAGGCCGGTGAAGTGGTGGTGATTCTCGGCCCCAGTGGCTGCGGCAAGAGCACCTTGCTGCGTTGCCTGAACGGTCTGGAGGACGCCCATGGCGGTAGCCTGCGCCTCGATGGCCAGGAGCTGCTGGGCCCCGGCACCGACTGGCGCCAGGTCCGCCAACGGGTGGGCATGGTGTTCCAGAGCTATCACCTGTTCGGCCACATGAGCGTGATCGACAACCTGCTGCTCGGCCCGCTCAAGGTGCAGAAGCGCGAGCGCACCGAAGCCCAGGCGCAGGCCGAGGCGTTGCTGGCGCGGGTGGGGTTGCTGGACAAGCGGGACGCCTTCCCCCGGCAGTTGTCGGGTGGCCAGCAGCAGCGCATCGCCATCGTTCGTTCGCTGTGCATGAACCCGCAGGTGATGCTGTTCGACGAGGTCACCGCAGCCCTGGACCCAGAGATGGTCAAGGAGGTGCTGCAGGTGATCCAGGGCCTGGCCCGGGACGGCATGACCCTGCTCATCGTCACCCACGAAATGGCCTTCGCCCGTGCGGTGGCCGACCGTATCGTGTTCATGGAGGCCGGCAGGATCCTTGAACAGAGCGACCCCGAGAGCTTCTTCAGCCAACCGCGGACCGCACGCGCGCAGCAGTTCCTGGACAAATTCTCCTTCGTCGAAAGCCTGCCGAAGACACTACACAAGGAACTGTCATGAAAACTGCCCACTTCACCAAACTGCTGGCGCCGCTGTTCGGCCTGGCCTTGCTGGCCGGTTGCGACAAACCCGCGGAGCCGGGCAAGTCGGCTGCGGCGACGTCTGCACCGTCCACCAGCTACCTGGAAACCATCAAGGCCCGCGATAAGCTGATCGTCGGCGTCTTCACCGACAAGCCGCCGTTCGGCTTCGTCGACGAGAGCGGTCGCTACGTGGGCTTCGACACCGATATCGGTCGTCGCTTCGCCAAGGACCTGCTCGGCGACGAGAACAAGGTCGAGTTCGTGGCCGTGGAACCGGCCAGCCGCATTCCGTTCCTGCAGAGCGACAAGGTCGACCTGATCCTCGCCAACATGACCGTCACCCCGGAGCGCAAGGAAGCGGTCGATTTCACCAACCCCAACCTGCGTGTGGCGGTGCAGGCCATCGTCGCCGATGGCAGCCCGGTGAAAACCCTCGACGAGCTGGCCGACAAGACCATCATCGTCACCACCGGCACCACCGCCGATATCTGGCTGACCAAGAACCACCCGGATTGGAAGTTGCTCAAGTTCGAGAAGAACAGCGAATCGCTGCAGGCCCTGGCCAACGGTCGTGGCGATGCCTATGCCCAGGACAACCTGATTCTGTTCAGCTGGGCCAAGCAGAACCCGGGCTACCGCGTGTTGCCAGAATTGCTGGGTGATGAGGCGCCGATCGCCCCGGCGGTGAAGAAGGGCAACACCGAGCTGCGTGACTGGGTCAATGCCGAGCTGGCCAAACTGGGGGAGGAGAAGTTCCTGCTCAAGCTGTATGACCAGTACGTGCGCAAGGAACTGAGCGACGACACCAAGCCTGAGAGCGTGATCGTCGAAGGCGGCAAGTGGCAGGGGTGAGTCGAGGCGCAATCGCGGGGCGAGCCCGCTCCTACAGCTATTTGTAGGAGCGGGCTGCACAGCGCATTGGCCTATCAGCTGTTACGCGGCAACCAGTTCAACAGGAACTCATTCACCACCTTCGGGTTCTCCAGGCTGGAGATATGCCCTGCGAATGGAATCTGCGCTGCCAGGCAACCGATGATCCGTGCCATTTCGTTGCTTTCGGCAGGCGGACGCGGGATGTCCTGGTCGCCGCAGACCACGATGGTCCGCTCTGCCGGCAACTCGCCCAGGCGGCCCAGCAGGTCAGGGCGTCCGAAAATCACCCGCCCCATCGGGTCGAGGCTCTGGCGAATGGCCTCGGCACTGCTGGCCTTGAGGGCGGCGCGGAACTGCTCGCGAACTTCCGGCACCGTCTGGCCGCCGGCATGGAAGAAGATCGGCACCACGATGTCGAGCAGTGGGTCAGGGAAGAACCCTGCGCCGCTGGCAGCATCCAGCAGGCCGAAGTACTTCAGGCGCGTTGCTTCAGGTTCGGCGCCGAGGTAGGTATCCATCAGCACGATGCGGTCAACCCGTTCCGGGTGCTCGATCGCCAGCTCAGCACCCCACATGCCGCCGACCGACAGGCCGACCAGATGGCATTTGTCGATGCCCAGTGCGTCGAGAAACGCCAGGTGCTGGCGTGCCAGCGCGCTCATGTCGGTGGTGGTGGCTGGTGGTGCCTCGGAGTCGCCATGGCCCCAGAGCTCGGGCACCAGCACGCGGAAGTGTTTCGACAGCGCATCGATCTGCGGTTGCCACATCGCGGCAGACCACAGATAGCTATGGCCCAGCAGCACCGGGAAGCCCTGGCCCTGGTCGACGTAGCTCATGCGGGCGCCGTCGATTTCGATGAAGTGCTTTTGCATGAGGAAGGCTCTTGGAAGAAAGGGGCGCTCAGGTTACCTGTTCGCAGTGTGAAGGGTTGTGAAACCGGTCATGTTCGGGCTGCGCCTGTGGTGATCTTTTCGCGGGCACGTCGGCGCGACGAATCGCCGCTCGCGCAGACGTGCACCGCCGATGTCCAGGGCTCACTGCCCCGGCGGCACCAAGCGCAAGGTGCTGCGCGCCGGAATCACCCCCATCTGCGCCTTGTGATAGCGCCCCTGCACATAATCCTCGGCCTGGTCCGAATAGTGCCGGTCGAACGGTACGCCACTCTGGCCTACAGGGTTGATTGTCAGCGCTTGCCCGGCATCGGCGAAGTCGATCAGGCGTCGGGTCGAAGGCCCGTAGTTCACCGGCCAGGGCGCTGGGCCGATCTTCGCCGACAGGTTGTTCGGCACTTCGTGGGTGCCCGGTGCGGCGAAGGGGCCGACATTGAACAGCAGGTTCAACGGTTTCTGCTGGCCCAGCGGGTGGTTGTGGGTGAGGGTGTGGGCTTTGCCCCATTGCCAGTCCGCCGGGTCGTTGCCGTACAGCTCGCGCAGATGCGCCAGGCTGCGTTGCCAGGCCTGACGGACGATGGCGGTGCGGTCGGTACGGTCGTGGCCGCCGCGCAGGTTCCACCAGGGGGAGTCGGCGTCGGCCGCCAGGCGCGGTAGCGCAGCGTCGATGGCACGGGTGCTGATCAGCACCTTGAACCAGGTGTCGCCCAGCTCGTCATGCAGGGCGGCGAACGCCAGTTCGTAGAGGAACTGGTTGAACAGCGTGGCGCTGGTCGAATCCAGCGGGTAGTCGCCGCGCCATGCGGCCAGCTGTTCGACCAGCTCCTTCTGCTCGTCACCCTCGGCGATCGCACGCAGGGTACTCAGCAGCGGCGCCAAGGTACGAGGGCCGTAGTCGGTGCTGGTGTCCAACTGCAGCGTCTGGCTGTTCTGCACATCCCATTTGACCTGCGGGTCGGCCAGTCGACGATCCAGCTGGCGGCCACGGTCGGGCAGGTTGTAATAGCCGGGAATCGGGATGGCGGCCGGCGGCTGGTAGTTGGCCGAGACAATGTAGCCGCTGGGCGGGTTCTCCTGCTGGGGATTGGCGCTGAAGGGGTAGAAGCCGAGCTTGTCGGCCTGGTGGGTACTGCCGTCGAGAATGAACGCCGGGTTGACCCCGTCTGGACGAATGGGTAACTGCGCCGAGGCCCACCAGCCGATGTCACCGCGAGCGTTGGCCCATACCAGGTTCAGCCCCGGTGCCTGGATCTTCGCTGCGGCCTCGCGCATCTTGCCCAGGGTGTCGGCGCGGTTGACCTGGTAGAAGGCGTCGAGAATAGGGTTTTCGGTTTCCAGGAACGCCCACCACATGGCAATGGGGGTTTGCCCTGCGGTTTCGCCGAGTACATCGTTGACGATCGGCCCGTGGGGCGAACGGCGCAGGTTGATGGTCACCGGCGCTTCGCCCTTGACCGCGATCTGTTGCTCGGTCGTCTCCAGCGCACGCCACTGGCCATCGACCATGACCTGGTTGGCGTCGGCGGGATTGGTCTTCTCGGCGATCAGGTCGACGTCGTCGTTCTGGAACATGGTCAGGCTCCAACCGAAATCACGATTGTGACCGAGCAGGGCGAAGGGGTTCAGCGCCTGGAAATAGCCGTAGAGGTTGAAGCCCGGGGCCGATAGCTCGGCCTCATACCACACCGCCGGTACTGCGAAGCCGATATGCGGGTCGCCCGCCAGCAGGGGGCTACCACTGCGGGTATGGCTGCCCGCGACGACCCAGGCGTTGCTGCCTTCGAACTGCGGGATGCCGGCGTCGCCGAGCGCCTGGTGGCTGAGCTGGGCCAGGCCTTCGAGGGTGCGCCAGTCACTGGCGGCAAGGGCCGGGCGCAGAGCGCCATCGGGCTGCCAGTCGAGGTCGAAGATCTTCAGATACTCGGGGCCGAGCTGGTCACGAATGTAGGTCAGCGCAGGCTCGGTGCGGAAGGCTGCGGCAAAGCTGTAGGCCAGGTAGCCGGCGATGCTCAGGGTGTCTTCGGCAGTGAAGGGCCGTTCAGCGATGCCGAGGACGTCGAACTCCACCGGCTTGGGATGGTTGGCCTGCCAGCTGTTCACGCCTTCCAGGTAGGCCTGCAATGCGAGCCAGGACGGTGACTGGTGATCCAGGCGCTCGACCATCCGCGCCGCCTGCTCGCGGATGCGCAGGCTGCGAAACAGGGTGTCGGTGGGCACCAGCTTGCTGCCCAGCACTTCGGCCAGCTCACCCCGTGCCAGGCGGCGCACCAGTTCCATCTGGAACAACCGGTCCTGGGCGTGCACATAGCCCAGGGCACGGTACAGGTCGGGCTCGCTCTGCGCCTGCAGATGCGGCACTCCGCGTTCGTCATAGCGCACGCTGACCGGTGCGCTCAAGCCGGTGATAGCCACTTCGCCTTCGCGCTGCGGCACTTTGCCGTGCACGTACCAGTACGCGCCGGCGGCGGCCATGGCCAGGACGACGGCAAGCAGAGTGAGGCTGCGCTTCATAGAATTCCTTATGCCATTGGGGAGGCGGCGATGAGCTTAAAGCGCACTGAGAATAGCTTGCTCGAGCCGGTGATCGTCAATCTCGAGCCTGAGGTCAAACCTACCGGAAAATCTTCGCGTCGCGCATGGCTTCCTCGGCAAGGGTGCGACGGTTGGCGATCAGCCGGCCGAGCATCTCTTCGACCTGGCTGATCTGTCGTTCGAGCTGTTCCTGGCGGCGGTTGCGCTCCCAGGTGCGGGTTTGCAGCTGCTTGAGCTTTGCTCGGCGGCTGGACAGCTCGCGGCAGGCTCGTTCGAGGCGATGAGCCCGCTCATGCGTGACAGCAACCGTGGAGAAGAGGCAAGCCTGCAGGTCGCGCTGATAGTTGACCAACAGCGTGTCAACGGCATCGATCTGCTGTTGCAGGCGCTGCAAGGTGTTCATGCCGCTCGAAGGGCCCGCTAGTTCGCTGATGGCGCGCTCCAGCTGTTCCTCCAGGTGCTCGGGGGACCGCTGGAAGGCGACGACGGCATAGCTGCTGTCGCTGGAGGAAGATGGGCTGACGATATGTTCGCGCAGGCTGAGCCTTGTCACCGGGTAGTTCAGGGATATCTGATGCTGGCCCCAGAGCAACTCGATGTGGTCCTGATCTTCGTTCGTCAGGGGGGGAGAAGAGCGAGCGAAGACAGGTGCCATGGCGTTTTCCTTAAGCGGTAGGCCAATACGCTAAGGGGCTGGTATGTGCGCGACGTCATAAATATCTACCGCTGCTGATCTTTCCGCCATGGGCAATAGCACCCGCTGGCCAGGGCATTGGAGGCCTGTACCCGGCGCCCTTGCAGCAGCGCCCGGATGACGGGTTCGATGAAGCTGTTGCTCGAGTTGCACACCGCGCCTTCGCTATAGGGGCCGAAGTAGGCGAGCTGCCCCTGTCGATCCCAGATCGCCACTGCCGGAGAGGCGGGCAGGTGTTCGCTGCCCGGCAGCTCGCGGATCGGCTGCAGGGCGCCAAGGTTGGCGGGAAGCTGGCCGTGGCTGCCGGGCTTTTGCAGTACATGGAAGGTTACACCCTGCGCGGCGAACTGCTCGATGAGTTCGGCCAGGTGTTGCTGGTTGCCGACGTTGCAAGGGCAGGTGGGGTCCCAGAAGTGCACGACGCGGATCGGGCCAGGGCCTGCGAGCTCGGCGGGCAGTTGCAACTGGCTACCGTCGAACAGCGTGGCCTGGTCGTCGAACTGGCGCAGGTAGCGCGACTGGAAGCTGTCGTAGGCCCACCACAGCAAGGCGGCGCAGAGCAGGGTGGCGAGCAGCGTGGTGAGGGTTTTCATCGGTAGTCCGCAACGTTGCACCGGGCTTTTTCGCGGGCTTGCCCGCCAAGAGCGCGTCTGGGTGCATGACAAAGACAAGAAGACGCCAGCTTGCCATGGCCGGGCACAGAGCTGAATATCGCAGATCAATACTCGCGCCACTCTGGATGTACCGATGCCTTCACCCTTCCACCCTGACCTGCTGCGCACCAGCCTTGACGCTCTTGCGGCGCGCCAGCCACTGTCGGCCCAGGCCCTCGACTACCAGCGCTTCTACGGTCTCGACCTGCCCGCACACAGCTGGTTGGGTGGCTTCAGCGTGGCAGGTTTCGACCTGGCCGGGCAGGTGTGGCTGCCGCAAGAACCGGTGGCAACGCTGTTCCTGCTGCATGGCTACTACGACCACATGGGCCTGTACCGCCATGTGATCGCCTGGGCCTTGCAGCAGGGCTTCGCGGTGATTGGCTGCGATCTGCCCGGTCACGGGCTGTCCAGTGGCGAGCGGGCCAGCATCGCCGACTTCGCGATCTACCAGCAGGTGCTCGATGCCCTCTTCGAACAGGCGCGCAGGCTCGACTTGCCACGGCCTTGGCATCTGTGTGGGCAGAGCACGGGTGGAGCCATCGTTGTCGATCATCTGCTGCACTGCGGCGAGCAGAGCCCGGCGGACGGCCAGGTGATCCTGCTGGCGCCGTTGGTGCGACCGCGGGCCTGGCACTGGTCGAAGCTGAGTTATCGGGTGCTGCGCCATTTCGTCGATGGTATCGAGCGACGCTTCAGTGCCAATACCAACGACCCGGCATTTCTTGCGTTTCTCGAGGCCGATCCGTTGCAGCCGCGGCGCCTGCCGACGGCATGGGTGGGGGCGCTGATGGCCTGGATCAAGCGCATCGAGGCGGCGCCGCATAGTCGGCGTCGGCCGCTGATCGTTCAGGGCGAGGCAGACGGCACGGTGGACTGGCCCTACAACCTCAGAGTGCTGAAGGAGAAGTTCGCCGAGCCGCAGATTCTCCTGCTGCCCGAGGCGCGGCATCACCTGGCCAACGAGCTGCCGGATATCCGCCAGCGCTACTTCACCTTTCTCGACCAGCGCCTGCTTACTTGAGGTTGGCGCTGCTCTGGCCCACAGCCAGCCCCGCACGCACCGCGGCCAACGCGGCATTGTAGTAGGCCTTGCCCTCTGCGGATTCGGCGAAAGTGGCGAACGCTTCCAGTTCGTCGTCGGACAGCTCGCGGTAGACGTACAACAACGTGTTGTTCAGGTCTTCGCCAATCTCGTTCATCAAACGTTGGCGCTGACCATCGAGCAGGCCCTGGGCCTGGCCGCCGCCGAACAGGCCGGGAATCATCGAGCTGAGGCTGTCGGCGGCAACCCCGGCGATCGCCAGGCTGACCTCGGCCCCAGCTTCGCGGGCCGGCAGGGCCTGGGCCAGGTGACCGATGGCCAGCAGGCGGTTGTCGCTGGCCTGGATCCTTGGCAGGCCCTTGGCGTTCTTGGCCAATTGGTCCTTGCGCGTGGCCAGCAATTCGGCGGCAACCACCTTGCGTCCCAGCGGCGATTGGAAGAACGCCAGCGCCGGCGCCGGATTCTTAAGGTTGGCGCGCAGTTGGGCCTGGGCACGCTGATCCATCGCCTGGGCCTGGAAGCGTTGGTTGCTGTTGTTGACGAGTGCCTGGTAAACCGCGGGCGGCAGGCTGTTGCGGTAGCGCTGCTGGGCGGCACCGATGGCATCATTGAAGTGGGCGCGCTGGTCCGGCCAGCCGGCGGCCTTGTACAGCTGGTCGAGGCTGTCTGCCCAGACAGGCATGGTGCAGATCATCAGCACAAGCAGGGAAAACAAACGGCGCATTCAGGACTCCTGTCGGCAGGCCGCTATTGTCTGTGGGGTGGTACGCCTTTGTCGAGATATCAGCGCGCTTCTCGGCCAAGTGGCGCTGTCCGTGTACATGGCTAATGGATATGATGCGCGCCATGCATACCTCTCCTGAACATCCGCTGCTCTCGACCATCGTCGACGACCTGGCCACCCGTGGCTGGTCGCAGCAGGCACTTTTCCTGCCGCTTGAGCTGGCCGGCGCACTGGCCGCCGAGTGTCGCAGGCGCCATGCCGAGGGCGAACTGAACCCCGCAGGTGTCGGCAGGGGCGCGGCCCAGGAGGTACGCGAGGCGATCCGTGGCGACCAGATCCAGTGGATCGACCCCGGCCAGGCCGAGCCCTGCGACCGTTACCTGGAGCTCATGGACAACCTGCGCCAGGCGATCAACCAAGGGCTGTTCCTGGGGCTGGAAGACTTCGAGTGTCATTTCGCCCTGTATCCGCCGGGCGCCTTCTACCGCAGGCATCTTGACCGTTTCCGCGACGACGACCGGCGCATGGTGTCGGTGGTGCTCTATCTCAATGAGTGCTGGCAACCCGAAGACGGCGGGCAACTGCGGATGTTTCTCGCCGACGATGTCGAGCATGATGTCCAGCCCGAGGCTGGCAGCCTGGTGGTGTTCCTTTCGGGTGAAGTCCCGCATGAAGTCCTGCCGGCCAATCGCGAACGCCTGTCGCTGACGGGCTGGTTCCGGCGCCGTGGCAATGATCCCTTCTGAGTCGTCCAAGGTCCTGGTCAGCGCCTGCCTGCTGGGGCAACCGGTGCGCTATGACGGGCGCGACAGTGGCCACCCCGATCTGCTCAAGCAATGGCAGGCCGAGGGCCGTGTAGTGCCCTTGTGCCCGGAGGTGGCGGGTGGCTTGCCGACGCCGCGACCGGCCGCGGAGATCCAGGGCGGACAGGGTGGCCAGGTGCTCGATGGGCAGGTTCAGGTCCTGACCGTCGCTGGCGAGGATGTCAGCGCGGCATTTTTGAGCGGCGCTCGGCAGGCCTTGGCGCTGGTGAGGCGGCATGGGATTCGGGTTGCGGTGCTCAAGTCCGGTAGCCCGTCGTGCGGTAACCGACTGACCTACGATGGCAGTTTCAGCGGGGTGAAGGTGCCGGGGGAGGGCGTCGTTGCTGCGCTGCTGCGCCGGGAAGGGGTGCTGGTGTTCAGCGAGTTGGAGCTGGATGAGGCGCAACGGGCACTGGGGTAGTTCGGTGTCGTTCTTTTCGCGGGCAAGCCCGCTCCCACAGGCCTATGGTGAGTCCAACCCTGTGGGAGCGGGCTTGCCCGCGAAGAGGACGACGCGATATCACTGCTGCGCGGCAGTCTTCTCGAACCACTTCTGCTCGAGCTCCGCCATCCGCCCACTGTCCTTGAGCCGCTGCAGGGCATTGTTCAGCGCGCTTTCGAATGCAGGGTTATCTTTCTGGAACGGAATCACC
Source organism: Pseudomonas sp. A014 (assembly GCF_052378495.1). Classification (NCBI taxonomy): domain Bacteria; kingdom Pseudomonadati; phylum Pseudomonadota; class Gammaproteobacteria; order Pseudomonadales; family Pseudomonadaceae; genus Pseudomonas; species Pseudomonas sp. A014. The sequence goes on along the minus strand of NZ_CP199001.1, from coordinate 5,782,768 downwards.
AGCTTCTTCTCGCCAAACGGCTGGCTGGCATCGAGCGCGCTTTCGGTCGCAGATTGTTGGCCTGTCGGGGTCAGCGCGATGTCGTACTTGCCGCTCTCCACGCCCGGTAACACTTCGTCGGCAGGCGCTTCGATGAATTCGGCGCGCAGGTCCATCTCCCGGGCCAGGTCCTGGCCGAACTCGATGTCGAACCCGGTCAGGTGCTCGTTTTCCTTGAAGGCGTAGGGTGCATTGTCGGCTTGGACGGCGATGCGCAGTTCACCTCGGTCGTTGATTTCGTCGATCAGCTCTGCCTGGGCCAGGGGGCTGATGAGTACTGCCAGCAGTAGGCCAATGGTCAAACGCATGAATATCCCTTTTATTTCTCGGCAGATGGATGTCATTCGCCGTGGCTTTCTGTGTTTGCCGCGATCGAACGCAGCCTATGACCCCTACATCGCGCGTATGTTTGAGCTGGCATTGAAATTTTCATGCCGGCATTTTTGAACCTGCGGCGTGGCAGGTGGACTATGGTGAAGTACCGCCTCGCTTCTTTTAAGTGATAGCGGTCAATTGAAGTGAATGACAGGAGATGTGAATGAAAAGCCCAGTTTCGCGTGCTGCCCTCGCCGGTTTGCTGATGGGAGCCTCTTTGCTTGCCACGGCTGCGGATGCCCTGAAAAGCCAGGAGCCGCCGAAAGATGCGAAGGTCTTCATCGTTTCCCCTGCCGATGGCGCTACGGTCGACAAGACCTTCACCGTCAAGTTCGGCATTGAAGGGATGGCGCTCAAGCCGGCCGGCGACCAGACTCCGCATTCCGGGCACCATCACCTGCTGGTCGATGTCGACAAAGCGCCTGTAGCTGACCAGCCATTGCCGACCAGCCTGATGCCTGAGGGCAACCAACCCCTGCCAGCCGGGCCGCAGGTGCTGCATTTCGGCAAGGCGCAGACCGAGGCGACCATCACCCTGACCCCGGGCAAGCACACCCTGCAACTGGTACTGGGCGACCAGTACCACGTGCCGTTCAAGCCAAGCGTCGAGTCGAAGAAGATCACCGTCAATGTGAAGTAACGCGGGGAATGCTTCGCGGCGCTCCGGCGCCCCGACCCGCCCGCGAAGCCGAAGACACGGATCGGGCAGGCAAAAAAAGGGAGGCCACCAGGGCCTCCCTTCTTCATGCAGCCATCAGGCTCAGAACAGTACGCGCGAGCGGATGGTGCCCTTGACGTGCTGCAGCTTCTCTTGCGCCAGGTCCGAGTACTCGGCGTCGACGTCGATGACCACGTAGCCCACTTTCTCGTCGGTCTGCAGGAACTGACCGGAGATGTTGATGCCGTTCTCGGCGAAGACCTTGTTGATCTCGCTGAGCACGCCCGGGATGTTTTCGTGGATGTGCAGCAGGCGGTGCTTGCCTGGGTGCGCCGGCAGGGCTACTTCAGGGAAGTTGACCGACGACACGGAGGTACCGTTGTCGCTGTACTTGACCAGCTTCTCGGCCACTTCCAGACCGATGTTGGCCTGGGCTTCGGCGGTCGAACCGCCGATGTGCGGGGTCAGGATGACGTTGTCCAGGCCGCGCAGCGGGCTTTCGAACTCTTCGTCGTTCGAGCGCGGCTCGACCGGGAACACGTCGATGGCCGCGCCGATCAGGTGCTTGTCCTTGATCGCGGCAGCCAGGTGATCCAGCTCGACCACGGTGCCGCGTGCGGCGTTGATCAGGATCGAACCCTTCTTCATCGCACGGATTTCCTTCTCGCCGATCATCCACTGGGTGGATGGCAGCTCAGGCACGTGCAGCGAGACGATGTCGGCCAGGCCCAGCAGTTCGTTGAGGCTGGTGACCTGGGTGGCGTTGCCCAGTGGCAGCTTGGTCAGCGGGTCGAAGAAGTAGACCTGCATGCCGACGCTTTCGGCCAGTACCGACAGCTGGGTGCCGATCGAGCCGTAGCCGACGATGCCCAGCTTCTTGCCGCGGATCTCGAACGAGTTGGCCGCGCTCTTGATCCAGCCACCGCGGTGGCAGGAGGCGTTCTTCTCGGGGATGCCGCGCAGCAGCAGGATGGCTTCGGCCAGCACCAGTTCGGCAACCGAACGGGTGTTGGAGTACGGCGCGTTGAACACCGCGATGCCGCGCTCGCGGGCCGCGTTCAGGTCAACCTGGTTGGTGCCGATGCAGAAGCAGCCGACTGCGACCAGTTTCTTCGCACAATCAAAGACTTCTTCAGTCAGTTGAGTGCGCGAGCGGATGCCGATGAAGTGGGCGTCCGCGATCTTTTCCTTCAGTTGCGCATCCGGCAGTGAGCCAGTGAGGTACTCGATGTTGGTGTACCCGGCAGCCTTGAGGGTGTCCACAGCATTCTGGTGGACGCCTTCGAGAAGAAGGAACCTGATCTTGCTCTTGTCGAGAGAAGTCTTGCTCATCTGCGTAAACCTGTATCCCGGAGAAAAAATGGCGAGGGGGGCAAAGCGGCGCGGCGACGGGCCTTAGCACGATCGACGGGAGGGCTATGCTAGCATACGCGACACCGTCTGAGCTTATCCCGACAGGTGAAGAGTGCTCAGGGTGACTATGAATCATTCGAGAGTTCTGCCGATGATCGACGTTGCGGTAATTGATGAGCTGAAGACCCTGGTCGACCCTGGCAAGGTCCTTGTCGACCCCGCCTCGCTCGAGGCGTATGGCAAGGACTGGACCAAGCACTATCCACCGGCTCCTTCGGCCATCGTGCTTCCCAAAACCATCGAGCAGGTCCAGGCCATCGTCGCCTGGGCCAACCGCTACAAGGTCGCGCTGGTGCCGTCCGGCGGACGCACCGGCCTGTCGGGCGCTGCAGTCGCTGCCAATGGCGAAGTCGTGGTGGCCTTCGACCAGATGAACCAGATTCTCGACTTCAACGCGTTCGACCGCACCGTGGTCTGCCAGCCGGGCGTGATCACCCGCCAGTTGCAGCAGTTCGCCGAAGACCAGGGGTTGTACTATCCGGTAGATTTCGCCTCGAGCGGATCCAGCCAGATTGGCGGCAATATCGGCACCAATGCCGGCGGAATCAAGGTCATTCGCTACGGCATGACCCGCAACTGGGTGGCAGGGCTGAAGGTTGTCACCGGCAAGGGCGAATTGCTGGAGCTCAATCGCGACCTGATCAAGAACGCCACCGGTTACGACCTGCGCCAGTTGTTCATCGGTGCCGAGGGCACCCTGGGCTTCGTGGTCGAAGCGACCATGCGCCTGGACCGTGCACCGCGCAACCTTACGGCGATGGTGCTCGGCACGCCGGACTTCGACTCGATCATGCCGGTGCTGCACGCCTTTCAGGGCAAGCTCGACCTGACCGCCTTCGAATTCTTCTCCGACAAGGGCCTGGCCAAGATCATGGGGCGCGGCGATGTGCCGGCGCCGTTCGACACGCAATGCCCTTTCTATGCGCTGCTGGAGTTCGAGGCCAGCACCGAGGAGGTGGCCAACGAAGCCCTGGCCACCTTCGAGCACTGCGTCGAGCAGGGTTGGGTGCTCGATGGGGTGATGAGCCAGAGCGAGACGCAGCTGAAGAACCTGTGGAAGCTGCGCGAGTACCTGTCAGAGACCATCTCCCACTGGACGCCCTACAAGAACGATATTTCCGTCACCGTCTCCAAGGTGCCGGCGTTCCTGCGCGATATCGATGCAGTGGTCGGCGAACACTACCCCGACTACGAAGTCGTCTGGTACGGGCATATCGGCGACGGCAACCTGCACCTGAACATTCTCAAGCCCGACCACATGAGCAAGGATGATTTCTTCGCCTCGTGCACCAAGGTCAACAAATGGGTGTTCGAGATCGTCGAGCGCTACAACGGTTCGATCTCTGCCGAGCACGGCGTGGGCATGACCAAGCGGGACTACCTGGGCTACAGCCGCTCGGCAGATGAAATTGCCTGCATGAAGGCGATAAAGGCGGTGTTCGACCCGAACGGCATCATGAATCCGGGTAAGATCTTCGCACCTGAATAAGAAAGCAGTATCCAGAGGAGTCGGCCCCATGAGTTACCAGCACCAGTACGTAGACGGCACGCGCATCCACTTCCCGCTGGGCAAGGTGGTGTGCATCGGCCGTAACTACGCCGAGCATGCCAAGGAACTGGACAACCCCATCCCCAGCGAGCCGCTGCTGTTCATCAAGCCTGGCAGCTGCGTGGTGCCACTGGAAGGCGGCTTCAAGATCCCGACCGACCGTGGTTCGGTGCACTACGAAGCCGAGATCGCCGTGCTCCTGGGCAAGCCGCTGTCGACCAAGCCGACAGTCGAAGAAGTGCTGGATGCCATCTCCGGCTACGCCCCGGCCCTGGACCTGACCCTGCGCGACGTGCAGGCCAAGCTCAAGGAGAAGGGCCTGCCGTGGGAGCTGGCCAAGAGCTTCGACGGCGCCTGTGTATTGCCGCCGTTCGTCGCCGCATCCAGTTTCGAGGACGTGACCGACATTCCGGTACGCCTGACCATCAACGGCGAAGTGCGCCAGGATGGCAGCAGCGCAATGATGCTCAACCCCATCGTGCCGATCATCCAGCACATCGCCGCGCACTTCTCTCTGCAGGCGGGCGATGTGATCCTCACCGGCACCCCCGCCGGTGTCGGGCCGTTCAATGTGGGTGATGAGCTGGTGCTTGAGCTGCCGGGTGTCAGCCGCTTCGAGAGCCGCGTGCTTTGATCTGACTGCGCGTCGCCTTTTCGCGGGTAAACCGGCTCCTACAGGGATTTGCACAGCCTTGTGAGAGCGGTTTTACCCGCGAACGATTTACCGTTTTTTCACACCCCATCTGGATAATGCGCGAATCTTCGCCCATTTACCCAGGACCCCCTGCATGCCAGCACCTTCCAGCGCCCCAGCTTCCACCAAGCGTCGTTTCTACCTGCGCTGGCCGTTCGCCCTGGCTGTGGCAGCGGTGATCGGCTATGGGGTGGCCGTCGCCATGCACTGGGACGACCGTGGCCTGCTGTGGGTCAAGGAGCGTTTCGAGAGCAGTGCCGAGCGAATTGAAAGCGTCTGGCTGCCGGACTACCTGGTAGACATCGACGCCAAGCCGTTGCCGGGCATGGACGACGACGAAGCCTCGGACCTGTCGTTCAATCCGCAGACCCGCACGCTGTTCGCGGTGATGGGCAAGAACCCCTTCCTGGTCGAGCTCACGCTCGATGGCGACGTGTTGCGCAAGATTCCGCTGGTGGGTTGGGAAAATCCTGAAGGCCTTGCCGTGCTGGAAAACGGGCTGATCGCGATCGTTGATGAGCGCAACCATGACCTGACGCTGGTAAAGGTGGACGCGAGCACCTCGACGCTTAATCACGATGACTTCCCCAGCTATGACCTGGGCAAGTCGGTCAAGAGCAACAAGGGTTTCGAGGCCATCGCCTGGGACCCGATGCGCCAGCGCCTGATCATCGGCGAAGAGCGCCCGCCGCGTCTGTTTACCTGGAGCACCGATGGTCGCGGGCCGCTCAAGGGCGACAAGCAGCTGCTGCCCAGTGACGAGCTCGACCTGCGCAACCTGTCTGCGCTGGCGGTTGATCCACGCACAGGCCACCTGCTGGTGCTGTCGGCTGACTCGAACATGCTGCTGGAACTGGACGAGAAGGGTGAGCAGGTCAGCTTCATGACCTTGCTCGGGGCGTTCAACGGTCTGGGTAGCCGTGTGCCTCGGGCCGAAGGTGTGACCATGGACGATCAGGGCAACCTGTACATGGTCAGCGAGCCCGCGCTGTTCTATCGCTTCAAGAAGCACTGACAGGATTGTCGGGATTTTCTGATGATGGCCTTAAGCTTTATTTCAGCTATGAATGATTAGATTCGGCATCCTCCGTCGAGTCCTCTTCATGCGCCGTCATCTTCGTTCGTTTCTCTTTCTTCTGGCTTTCTCCGTGCTGGCGGTGCTTGGCGTGGTGGGGCACGAGTTCCGTCTGTTCGAGCGCGGCTGGTTCAACCTCAAGAGCTGGTGGCAGCCGACCGAGCAAGGCATCGGGCTAGATCGCTACCAGGTGGTGATCGAGGCTCAGCCCATCGAGGGCCTGGACGACGATGTTTCGGCGCTTACCTACGACCCCGATCGCAAGACCCTGTTTACCGTCACTAACGCCCGCTCGGAGCTCATCGAGCTTTCGCTGGATGGGCGCATCCTGCGCCGCGTGCCGCTGACCGGCTTCGGCGATCCCGAGGCGGTGGAGTATGTCGGGCCCAACAGCTACGTCATCACCGACGAGCGCCAGCAACGGCTGATTCGCGTGCGATTGGACGACGACACGCCGTTTCTCGACGCCAACGACGCCGAGCAGCTCACCCTGGGCATCGGCCTGAACGGCAACAAGGGCTTCGAAGGGCTGGCTTACGATTCGGCTGGCAAGCGCCTGTTCGTCGCCAAGGAGCGTGATCCGATGCTGATCTACGAGGTGCACGGTTTCCCCCATGCCAATCCGGAGCAGCCCTATGCGGTGCATGTGGTGCAGGACCGCAAGCGTGATTCACGGTTGTTCGTGCGCGACCTGTCGAGCCTGCAGTTCGATGAACGCAGCGGGCATCTGCTGGCGCTGTCGGACGAATCACGGCTGGTGCTGGAGCTGGATGTGAAGGGGCGGCCGCTGAGCACCCTGTCGTTGCGCAAGGGATATCAGGGCCTGAAGAAGACGGTGCCGCAGGCTGAAGGGATCGCCATGGACGATGCCGGGACCATCTACCTGGTGAGTGAGCCGAACCTGTTCTATGTGTTCAGGCAGCCGGCTGAGTAGGTGTAGTTCAGGGCTCTGTGGGGGCAGTGGTCTTTGTTGTGTCAGTGCTGGCCTATTCGCGGGTAAACCCGCTCCTACAGGTTTCCCGGCGTCCTTCAGAACAGCGGGGTACTTGTAGGAGCGGGCTTGCTTATTCAGCCTTCAGGCTCTTCACGCCTTCGGAAGTCCCCAGCAGCAGCAAGTCTGCCGGACGCGCCGCGAACAGGCCGTTGGTGACCACGCCAACGATCGCATTGATCTTGCTTTCCAGCTCCACCGGGTTGGTGATCTGCAGGTTGTACACGTCGAGGATGACGTTACCGTTGTCGGTCACCACGCCTTCGCGGTACACCGGATCGCCACCCAGCTTGACCAGCTGGCGCGCCACGTGGCTGCGGGCCATCGGGATCACCTCGACCGGCAGCGGGAAGGCGCCGAGCACCGGCACCAGCTTGCTGGCGTCGGCGATGCAGATGAAGGTCTTGGCCACTGCCGCGACGATCTTCTCGCGGGTCAGGGCCGCACCGCCGCCCTTGATCAGGTTCAAGTGCGCGTCGCTCTCGTCGGCACCGTCGACGTAGAACTCCAGCTCGCTGACGCTGTTCAGCTCATAGACCGGGATGCCATGACCCTTCAGACGCTGTGCGGTGGCCTCGGAGCTGGCGACGGCGCCGTCGAAGGCGGTCTTGTGCTGGGCCAGGGCGTCGATGAAGAAGTTGGCGGTCGAACCGGTGCCGACGCCGACGACGCTCTTTTCATCCAGCTTGGGCAGAATGAAGTCGACAGCGGCCTGGGCGACGGCCTGTTTGAGTTGGTCCTGGGTCATGCGGGCTCCGAGAGGGGCGGGAGGTTTTCTGAAGTCGCCTAGTATAACGAGTCCGGCGGCTTTGCTGTGGTCGCCCGACAGGGCGCTGGGGTAGACTTCCAGCCCTTGTCCCGCGGCCCAGTGATGTTTCCAAGATGCTCGAACAGTACGTCAAGAAGATCCTCACCTCGCGCGTCTACGACGTCGCCGTCGAAACCCCGCTGCACAACGCCGGCCAACTGAGCAAGCGCCTGGGCAACCAGGTCCTGCTCAAGCGCGAGGACCTGCAGCCGGTGTTCTCCTTCAAGATCCGCGGGGCGTACAACAAGCTGGCGCAACTGAGCGCCGAAGAGCTGGCGCGTGGCGTGGTCACCGCCTCTGCCGGCAACCACGCCCAGGGCGTGGCCCTGGCTGCGCGGGAGCTGGGCATCAAGGCCACCATCGTGATGCCCAAGACCACGCCGGAGATCAAGGTCGAGGGGGTGCGCTCGCGTGGCGGCAAGGTGGTGCTGCACGGCGACTCCTTCCCCGAGGCGCTGGCCTATTCGCTGAAGCTGGTCGAAGAGAAGGGCTTCGTCTACATCCACCCCTACGACGATCCCCACACCATCGCCGGGCAGGGCACCGTGGCGATGGAGATCCTGCGCCAGCACCCGGGCCGCCTGGACGCGATCTTCGTGCCGGTCGGTGGTGGCGGGCTGATTGCCGGCATTGCGGCCTATGTGAAGTACCTGCGCCCCGAGATCAAGGTGATCGGCGTCGAGCCTGACGATTCCAATTGCCTGCAGGCCGCGATGGCTGCGGGCGAGCGTGTGGTGCTGCCGCAGGTGGGGCTGTTCGCCGACGGTGTCGCGGTGGCGCAGATCGGTCAGCACACCTTCGATATCTGCAAGGATCATGTCGATGAGGTGATCACCGTCAGTACCGATGAGATCTGCGCAGCGATCAAGGATATCTACGACGATACCCGCTCGATCACCGAACCTGCCGGCGCCCTTGGCGTGGCGGGCATCAAGAAGTACGTCGAGTTGACCGGCGTCTCGGGGCAAACGCTGGTGGCCATCGACTCCGGTGCCAACGTCAATTTCGATCGTCTGCGTCACGTTGCCGAGCGCGCCGAACTGGGTGAGAAGCGCGAGGCGATCATCGCCGTGACCATCCCGGAGCGTCCGGGCAGCTTCAAGGCGTTCTGCGAGGCTATAGGCAAGCGTCAGATCACTGAGTTCAACTACCGGTACCACGCCGACAAAGAGGCGCACATCTTCGTCGGCGTGCAGACCCATCCAGAGACCGACCCGCGCGCCGCCCTGGTTCAGCACCTGACCGAGCAGGGCTTCCCGGTAACCGACCTGACCGACAACGAACTGGCCAAGCTGCATATCCGTCACATGGTCGGTGGCCACTCGGCGGCGGCCAGCGATGAGCTGGTGCTGCGTTTCGAGTTCCCTGAGCGTCCGGGGGCGCTGTTCAACTTCCTCAACAAGCTGGGCGGGCGCTGGAACATCTCGATGTTCCACTACCGCAACCACGGTGCCGCCGATGGTCGCGTGGTGGCCGGGTTGCAGGTGCCGGAAGACGAGCGCCACCTGGTGCCCGAGGCGCTGGCCAAGATCGGTTATCCATACTGGGATGAAACCGACAACCCGGCGTACAAGCTGTTCCTGGGTTGAGCGGCTACGCTTGGCATGAATGGCAACACCGAACTTGCAGAAGCGGGCTTGTCCCGCGGTGAGGCCGAAAAAAGTCTTTCGAGGACCCGCACGCGATGGAACACCTGACCACCCTCAAGACCCTGCACATCCTCGCCACCGTACTGTTGATCCTCGGTGCGCTGGGTCTGGCGATCTGGACCTTGCGTGCCCGCCGGCAGGGTGATGCCGAGGCCTACGCCAAACTGCTGCGTCGGCCGCTGGTGTTCGTCTGGCTGGTGATGGGGCTGTGCCTGCTGAGCATGCCGTTCACCGGCTGGTGGATGGTGCACCTGGTAGGCTGGCCGTTGGGCCAGACCTGGGTGCTGGCCTCCAGCATCCTCTATACCCTGGGCGCTTTCGCCGTGTGGTGGCTGCTGGTGCGGCTGAACCGCCTGCGCAAGGCCGAGCCTGCCGGGCTGCGCCTGACCCTGGCGCTGGCGTTGTTCAGTGGGGTGTGCTTCCTGTCGATTGCAGGATTGATGGGGGCCAAGCCGGTCTGATGCGTCTGCGGGGCCTTTTTCACGGGTAAACCTACGAAGAGAGCCCCGCGATCTCAATCGCGTAACGAAATCACCGGCCATCCGCGCCGCTCGGCCTCTTCACGCAGTTTCGGATCCGGGTCCACCGCCACCGGGTGCGTCACCTGCTCCAGCAACGGCAGATCATTCAGCGAATCGCTGTAGAAGTAGCTGTCTTGTAGATCGTAGCCGTTCTCCAGCATCCAGCGCTTCAGGCGCGTCACCTTGCCTTCACGGAAACACGGTATATCGGTGCTACGCCCGGTATAGCGCTCGCCATCACGCTCGCATTCGGTGGCCAGCAGGGTGCGCACGCCCAGGCGGCGGGCGATGGGCGCAGTGACAAAGCGGTTGGTGGCGGTGATGATCACCAGTTTGTCGCCAGCCTCGCGGTGCTGCTGCAGCAGGGCGAGGGCCTTGGGCAGGATGATCGGCTCGATGCAGTCGCGCATGAATTCGCGGTGCCATTGGTCGAGCTGGGCAGGTTCGGTGGCGGCGAAGATCTCCATCGAGAACGCCAGGTAGGCCTGCAGGTCCAGGGTGCCGTTGAGGTAATCCTGATAGAAGGCGTCGTTGCGTTGCTTGTAGGCGATGGGGTCGAGGATGCCCCGTTCACACAGGTAGTCACCCCAGGCGTGATCGCTGTCACCGCCGAGGAGGGTATTGTCCAGGTCGAATAAAGCCAGGCGCATGGGTTTTCTCGCAGAAGCCTCCGGGAAGAAGTCCCGCAGAATACGGAGTTTTCACCTCGCTGCACATAAGCTATGGCGGGTGCGTTGCTGCGCTCGCAAGCTTTGTGGAACAATGCGGTGACATGCGTTTTCGAGGTTGCTGCCGTGATCGACCCGGATGGTTTTCGCCCCAATGTCGGGATCATTCTCACGAATGATGCCGGGCAGGTGCTATGGGCTCGGCGGATCAACCAGGATGCCTGGCAGTTTCCACAGGGTGGTATCAACCCTGACGAAACCCCAGAGGATGCCCTGTACCGCGAGCTGAACGAAGAAGTTGGCCTGGAACGCGAGGATGTGGAAATTCTTGCCTGCACTCGAGGCTGGTTGCGTTATCGTTTACCCCAGCGCCTGGTCCGTACGCACAGCCAGCCGCTGTGCATCGGCCAGAAGCAGAAGTGGTTCCTGCTGCGGCTGGTGAGCAACGAACAGCGGGTGCGGATGGACCTGACCGGAAAACCGGAATTCGATGGCTGGCGCTGGGTCAGCTACTGGTATCCGCTGGGTCAGGTGGTGACATTCAAGCGCGAGGTGTATCGCCGCGCCCTGAAAGAGCTAGCCCCGCGCCTGTTGACGCGCGACTGACGACGGAGTCCGACCCCGAGCCATGCTCAATACGCTGCGCAAGATCGTCCAGGAAGTGAACTCCGCCAAAGATCTCAAGACGGCGTTGGGTATCATTGTCTTGCGCGTCAAGGAGGCCATGGGCAGCCAGGTATGCTCGGTCTACCTGCTCGACCCGGAAACCAACCGTTTCGTGCTGATGGCCACCGAAGGCCTGAACAAGCGCTCGATCGGCAAGGTCAGCATGGCCCCGAACGAAGGCCTGGTCGGCCTGGTCGGCACCCGTGAAGAGCCGCTGAACCTCGAGAACGCTGCGGATCACCCGCGCTATCGCTACTTCGCCGAAACCGGCGAGGAACGCTTCGCCTCCTTCCTTGGTGCCCCCATCATCCACCACCGTCGCGTGGTCGGGGTACTGGTCATCCAGCAGAAGGAGCGGCGCCAGTTCGATGAAGGCGAAGAAGCCTTCCTCGTGACCATGAGCGCCCAGCTCGCCGGGGTTATCGCCCACGCCGAGGCTACCGGCTCGATACGCGGCCTGGGCCGCCAGGGCAAGGGTATCCAGGAAGCACGCTTCGTTGGCGTGCCGGGCTCGCCAGGCGCTGCCGTCGGCCGCGCGGTGGTCATGCTGCCCCCCGCTGACCTCGAAGTGGTTCCGGACAAGACCGTCGAAGACATCGACGGCGAACTCAAGCTCTTCAACAACGCCCTCGAAGGGGTGCGCGCCGACATGCGCAAGCTGTCGGCGAAGCTTGCGACCCAGCTGCGCCCCGAAGAGCGTGCGCTGTTCGATGTGTACCTGATGATGCTCGAGGATGCCGCCCTGGGTGGCGAAGTGGCCGAGGTCATCAAGACTGGCCAGTGGGCCCAGGGCGCGCTGCGCCAGGTGGTCGGCGAGCACGTCAGCCGCTTCGAGCTGATGGATGACGATTACCTGCGCGAGCGCGCCTCGGACGTCAAGGATCTCGGCCGCCGCCTGCTGGCCTACCTGCAGGAGGCTCGATCGCAGACGCTGGTCTACCCCGACAACACCATTCTGGTCAGCGAGGAGCTGACCCCGGCGATGCTCGGCGAAGTGCCGGAAGGCAAGCTGGTCGGCCTGGTGTCGGTATTGGGCTCGGGCAACTCCCACGTGGCGATCCTGGCGCGAGCCATGGGTATCCCGACGGTGATGGGCCTGGTCGACCTGCCGTATTCGAAGGTCGATGGCATCGAGATGATTCTCGACGGCTACAAGGGCGAGGCCTATACCAACCCCAGCGACGTACTGCGCAAGCAGTACAGCGACGTGGTCGAGGAAGAGCGCCAGTTGGCCCAGGGGCTCGATGCCCTGCGCGAGCTGCCGTGCGTCACCCCCGATGGCCACCGCATGCCGCTGTGGGTCAACACCGGCCTGCTCGCCGACGTGGCCCGGGCCCAGCAGCGTGGCGCCGAAGGCGTGGGCCTGTACCGCACCGAAGTGCCGTTCATGATCAACCAGCGCTTCCCCAGCGAAAAGGAACAGCTGGCGATCTACCGCGAGCAGTTGGCGGCCTTCCATCCGCTGCCGGTGACCATGCGCACGCTGGACATCGGCGGTGACAAGGCGCTGTCCTACTTCCCGATCAAGGAAGAAAACCCCTTCCTCGGCTGGCGCGGCATTCGCGTCACCCTCGACCACCCGGAAATCTTCCTGGTGCAGACCCGCGCCATGCTCAAGGCCAGCGAGGGGCTGAACAACCTGCGTATCCTGCTGCCGATGATCTCCGGCATCCACGAGCTGGAAGAGGCGTTGCACCTGATCCACCGCGCCTGGGGCGAAGTGCGTGACGAAGGCACCGACGTGCCGATGCCCCCGGTTGGCGTGATGGTGGAGATTCCGGCGGCCGTTTACCAGACCAAGGAACTGGCCCGTCAGGTCGACTTCCTCTCGGTCGGCTCCAACGACCTCACGCAGTACCTGCTGGCGGTCGATCGCAACAACCCGCGGGTCGCCGATCTGTACGACTACCTCCATCCGGCGGTGCTGCAAGCCTTGCAGACCGTAGTGCGCGACGCCCACGCCGAAGGCAAGCCGGTGAGTATCTGCGGCGAGATGGCCGGTGACCCGGCAGCGGCGATCCTGCTCATGGCCATGGGCTTCGACAGCCTGTCGATGAACGCCACCAACCTGCCGAAGGTGAAGTGGATGCTGCGTCAGATCAACATGAGCAAGGCCCGTGAGCTCCTGACCGAGGCCATGACCCATGACAACCCGCAGGTTATCCACAGCTCGCTGCAACTGGCGCTGAAGAACCTTGGGCTGGCGCGGATGATCGGGCCGAACAAGAGCCTTTGATCGTTCACAGGCCTCTTCGCGGACGTGCCCGCGAAGAGGCCTGAAAAGTCATACGAGGTTCAGTTCAACTTCCCCCAGATGCCCACCAAAGGGCCCGAAACTGCGCTCGATCATCCGCCTTCTGCCCTGATCATCCACGATCAGCACGGTACTCGCCCGTGTCCCGTAATTCTGGCTGGCAATGAACACGCTCGACAGCAGCCGCTCGGTCGCCAACCCTACGCCGGTCTCCGGCAACTCAGCGTCCTGTGCTGGCGCAGCATCGGCCAGCAGCGCCAGTAGCTGCTGCGGGTCTGCCGATTCGAGCACCTCGCCCAGCGCCGAGCGCGCTTTCACCAGTTTCGGCCACGGCGTGTCCAGCCCGGCGTTGGATAGCCCGTAAATGCCAGGTGGTAGAAGTCGTGGCGCCGGGTCTCGGGCGTGCAGATAGCCCAGCCGCTCGCCATCGCCCACCAGCAGGTTGAACCCCGAGTACTGCGCACTGCGGCTGGCGACCTGATCCAGATACGCTTCCACGCCCAGTTCGCCCTGCAGGAAGGCGGCCACCAGTTCCCCGCGCGAACGCGGCCCGAGCGGCTGGCGAGGGTCGCGGATATTGGTCAGCGCCGCGAAGCGCCCGCCGGGGCCTATGCCCAGCCAGCTGCCACCGGCTTCGAGGTCGCGCCCGGCATGCACGCCCGGGGCATCCTCCCAGGTGGCCAGCGCCTGGGTGGGGCGGGCGTAGAACTCGTCGCGGTTGGCCGCGACGATCAGCGGCAGGGCGTGCCCCGGCCGCCAGGCGAATACGATCAGGCACATGGGTTGGCCTCAGTGTTTTGTGCCACTCTAACCACAGTCTGGTTGCACTGCCATCACCTGACACAGAGTTCACTAGAGGCGCAGCCCCGGCTTCCGTTACCATGCCGGATCGTATTCACAGGGTCTGCGAATGGAATTCGTGCTCTATCTGCTGTTGGGCGCTTGCGCCGGCGTACTGGCCGGGCTCTTTGGCGTGGGCGGCGGCATCATCATCGTGCCGGTGCTGGTATTCAGCTTCACCCTGCAGGGCTTCGATGCCTCGATCCTCACGCACCTGGCGGTCGGGACTTCGCTGGCGACCATCGTCTTCACCTCGATCAACGCCGTGCTGGAACACCACCGCAAGGGGGCCGTACAGTGGCCGGTGTTCCTGTGGATGACCGTTGGCATCCTCATCGGCGCGGGCATTGGCGCCAAGACCGCTTCGTTGATCCAGGGGCCGATGCTGCAGAAGATCATCGGCGTGTTCGCCCTGCTGGTATCGCTGCAGATGGCCCTTGACCTCAGGCCCAAGGCCAGCCGTGGCATCCCCGGCAAGCCTGGGTTGATCGCTGCCGGTGGGGTGATCGGCTGGGCCTCGGCGATCTTCGGTATTGGCGGCGGCTCGCTCACGGTACCTTTTCTCACCTGGCGCAGCCTGCCCATGCAGAAGGCCGTGGCCACCTCGTCGGCCTGCGGCTTGCCTATCGCCCTGGCCAGTGCCCTGAGTTTCATGATCCTGGGCTGGAACGAAACTCACCTGCCCGCGCACAGTCTGGGCTATGTCTATCTCCCCGCGCTGGTCGGCATTGCCGTCACCAGCATGTTTTTCGCCCGCTTCGGCGCGCGTCTGGCGCACAAGCTGTCGCCGCGCCTGCTCAAGCGCCTGTTTGCCGCGCTGCTGTTCTGCGTCGGCCTCAGCTTTTTGATCTAGAGGAACCACCATGCTGCCTTACCCGCAGATCGACCCCGTGGCCGTGGCCCTCGGGCCGCTGAAAATCCACTGGTACGGCTTGATGTACCTGATCGGCATCGGCGGCGCCTGGCTGCTCGCCTCGCGCCGGTTGAACCGCTTCGACCCGACCTGGAACCGCGAGAAGCTCTCCGACCTGGTGTTCTGGCTGTCGATGGGCGTAATCGTCGGCGGGCGCTTGGGTTATGTGCTGTTCTACGACCTGCACCAGTACCTGGCCAACCCGACGCTGATCTTCGAAGTGTGGAAAGGCGGCATGTCGTTCCACGGCGGTTTCATCGGCGTGATGCTGGCGGCACTGTGGTTCGGCAAGCGCAACAACAAGTCGTTCTTCGAGCTGATGGACTTCGTCGCGCCGCTGGTGCCGATCGGCCTGGGTGCCGGGCGTATCGGCAACTTCATCAATGCCGAGCTGTGGGGCAAGCCGACCGACGTGCCATGGGCGATGATCTTCCCGCCGTTCAGCGATCCGGCGCAGTTGCCCCGTCACCCTTCGCAGCTGTACCAGTTCGCACTGGAGGGTGTGGCGCTGTTCCTGATCCTCTGGCTGTTCTCGCGCAAACCACGCCCGACCATGGCGGTTTCCGGCATGTTCGCGCTGTTCTACGGGATCTTCCGCTTCATCGTCGAGTTCGTCCGCGTGCCGGACGCACAGCTGGGTTACCTGGCGTGGGGCTGGCTGACCATGGGTCAGATTCTCTGCATACCGATGATCGTCGCTGGCCTCGCCTTGATCTGGTGGGCTTATAATCGCAAACCCACGGCGACACCCGCCCACTGATAATTCCACGGCAGGGGCGATCCCCCTGCCGTGCTTGCCACAGGTAGGCCATGAAACAGTATCTAGACCTGGTTCGCGACGTCATCGAGAACGGCACGCTGCAGGGCAACCGCACCGGTATCCGCACCATCAGCCTGCCGGGCGCCATGTTGCGCTTCGACCTGCAGAAGGGTTTTCCGGCCATCACCACGCGCAAGCTGGCGTTCAAGTCGGCGATCGGCGAGATGGTCGGTTTCTTGCGCGGCGTGAAGAATGCCGGCGAGTTTCGCGACCTTGGCTGCAAGGTCTGGGACCAGAACGCCAACGAGAACGCCCAATGGCTGGCCAACCCCTTCCGCCAGGGCCATGACGACCTCGGCGAGATCTACGGTGTGCAATGGCGCCAGTGGCCAGGCTACAAGCGCATCCCGCTGAGCAACCCGGCCGCCATTGAAATGGCGGAAAAAGCCGGTTTCCGCCAGATCGCCAAGGACGAGGAAGACGGCCAGGCATTCGTCATCCTCTACAAAGCCATCGACCAGGTGCGCCAGTGCCTGGACACCATCGCCAACGACCCGGGCAGCCGACGCATCCTGTTCCACGGCTGGAATTGCGCCCAGCTCGACGAGATGGCACTGCCTCCCTGCCACCTGCTGTACCAGTTCCACCCCAATGTCGAGACGAAGGAAATCTCCCTCACGCTCTACATTCGCTCCAACGACCTGGGCCTGGGCACGCCGTTCAACCTCACCGAAGGTGCGGCGCTGCTGTCGCTGTTCGGGCGCCTGACCGGCTACACCCCGCGCTGGTTCACCTACTTCATCGGCGATGCCCATGTGTACGAGAACCATCTGGACATGCTCAACGAGCAGCTCAAGCGCGAGCCGCTGGAGGCGCCGAAGCTGGTGATCAGCGACCGTGTGCCGGCGTTTGCCGAGACCGGTGTGTATGAGCCTGAGTGGCTGGAAAAGATCGAGCCGAGTGATTTCTGGCTGGAAGGGTATGAGCATCATGCGCCTATGACGGCGCCGATGGCGGTCTGACTCAGAACCGCGTCGTTCTTTTCGCGGGCAAGTTGGAGCGCCGAACCGACGCTCCGACTTGCCCGCGAAGGTCTTTACCGGCCTCAATGCCCGTGGCTACGCCCCACATGCGAATGCTCGGTCTCCGGCACCGACACTGCGCCATTGACCTCCAACTGCTGCAAAATCGCGCACTCATCCCCCTGCGCATTGCACTGCCTGCGTAACTCCACCAGCTGCGTCTGCAGCGCCATCAAGCCGTCGATCCTCGCCTGTACATGCTCGATATGCTCGTCGATCAGCGCATTGACGCTGCCGCACGCACCTTCGGGGGTATCGCGCAGACGCAGCAGGCTGCGGATTTCGTCGAGTGTCATGTCCAGGGTTCGGCAGTTGCGAATGAAGGTCAGACGCTCCACATGGGCCTGGGTGTACAGGCGGTAGTTGCCGTCGGTGCGGGCGGGTTCGGGCAGCAATTGCTCGCGCTCGTAGTAGCGGATGGTTTCCACGGCGCAGTCGGTGGCCTTGGCCAGTTCTCCGATCTTCATGACGAAATCTCCTGGGATCGCTTGACCCTATAGTGGCTACAGGGTGTTCACTTGGCAACAACCCCCCGTCAGTGGGCACTCTCCATCAGGGCGAACCTATGAACCAGCCTGTCAGTCACGACCACAAGCACGATCATGATCATGGCCACGATCACGGCCATGATCATGGCGCCAAGTCTTCCTGCCACGACACCCAGGCCCATAGCTGCTGTGCCAGCAAAGCGGCGCCGGCCTTCGTGCAACTGACCGAAAAGGCCAGTGACCAGGCGCGTCTCAGCCGTTTTCGCATCGAAGCGATGGACTGCCCGACCGAGCAGACCCTGATCCAGGACAAGCTGGGAAAGCTCGCTGGTATCGAGCAGCTGGAATTCAACCTGATCAACCGCATTCTCGGCGTGCGCCACACTCTCGACGGCACCGCGCAGATCGAGCGCGCCATCGACAGCCTTGGCATGAAGGCCGAGCCGCTGGCTGCAGACGATGATGGCAGTGCCAATGCCCCTGCCGCCCACAAGACCCGGTGGTGGCCCTTGGCGTTGTCGGGTCTTGCGGCGATTGGCGCCGAAATCGTGCACTTCTCCGCGCTGGCGCCGGAGTGGGTGGTGGCCCTGCTGGCACTGGCCGCCATCCTCGGCTGCGGTCTGGGCACCTACAAGAAGGGCTGGATTGCGCTCAAGAACCGTAACCTGAACATCAACGCACTGATGAGCATCGCCGTGACCGGTGCCGTGCTGATCGGCCAGTGGCCGGAAGCGGCTATGGTCATGGTGCTGTTCACCATCGCCGAACTGATCGAGGCGCGTTCGCTGGACCGTGCGCGCAACGCCATCAGCGGCCTGATGCAGCTGACGCCAGACATGGCCACCGTGCAGCAGGCGGATGGCCAGTGGCGCGAGGTCGAGGTGCGCGAGGTGGCCATCGGTGCGCGAGTGCGGGTGCGCCCGGGCGAGCGTATCGGCCTGGATGGCGAGGTCGTCAGCGGGCAATCGAGCGTCGATCAGGCGCCGATCACCGGCGAAAGCCTGCCCGTCGAGAAGGCGCTGGGCGACAAGCTCTTCGCAGGCACCATCAACCAGGCCGGCGCGCTTGAGTACCGCGTCACCGCCGCAGCCGGGCAATCGACCCTGGCGCGCATCATCAAGGCAGTGGAAGAAGCGCAAGGCGCACGAGCACCGACCCAGCGCTTCGTCGACCAGTTCTCCCGCATCTACACCCCCGCCGTGTTCGCCGTGGCCCTGGCCGTGGCGATCATCCCGCCGCTGTTCATGGCCGGTGCCTGGTTCGACTGGGTCTACCGCGCCCTGGTGCTGCTGGTGGTGGCCTGCCCATGTGCGCTGGTGATCTCGACCCCGGTGACCATCGTCAGCGGCCTTGCCGCCGCGGCGCGCAAGGGCATCCTGATCAAGGGTGGTGTCTATCTCGAGGGCGGGCGCAAGCTGGACTTCCTGGCCCTGGACAAGACCGGCACCATCACCCACGGCAAGCCGGTGCAGACCGACTTCAAGGTGCTCGAGCCGTTGTTCGAAGGTCGGGCCCAGGCGCTGGCTGCAAGCCTCGGCGAGCGTTCCGACCACCCGGTATCGCGTGCAATCGCCCAACATGCCCGGGAGCAGGGCATTGCCCTCGCAGAGGTAGCGGAGTTTGCAGCACTGGCCGGGCGCGGGGTGCGCGGCGAGATCGACGGCCAGGCCTATCACCTGGGCAACCATCGTCTGGTCGAGGAGCTGGGCCTGTGCTCGCCGGAACTCGAGGCCGAGCTCGATGTGCTTGAGCGCCAGGGCAAGACCGTGGTGTTGCTGCTCGATCGCTCCGGCCCGCTGGCGCTGTTCGCCGTGGCCGATACCGTGAAGGACAGCAGTCGCCAGGCCATCGCCGAGCTGCATGAGCTGGGGATCAAGACGGTCATGCTGACCGGCGACAACCCGCACACCGCCCAGGCCATCGCCGCTCAGGTGGGTATCGATCGCGCCGAGGGCAATCTGCTGCCTGCCGACAAGCTCAAGACCATCGAAGATCTCTACGCTCAAGGCCACCGTGTGGGCATGGTCGGTGACGGCATCAACGACGCGCCGGCCCTGGCCCGCGCCGAGATTGGCTTCGCCATGGCGGCGGCCGGCACCGATACCGCCATCGAAACTGCCGATGTGGCGCTGATGGACGACGACTTGCGCAAAATCCCGGCGTTCGTCAGGCTGTCGCGCCAGAGCGCTGCGATTCTCATCCAGAACATTGTCCTGGCACTGGGGGTCAAGGCGATATTCCTGGCCATCACCTTTGCCGGCATGGCCACCCTGTGGATGGCGGTGTTCGCCGATATGGGCGTGAGTTTGCTGGTGGTGTTCAACGGCTTGCGCCTGTTGCGCAAATAACGAGGTGCCATGCTCGGTTCGGAGCTCAAAGCCTTCTACATGGTGGCCCGCCTGGGCAGCATCACGCTGGCGGCGAAGAAGCTTGGGCTCAGCCAGCCCACGGTGACCACGCAGATCCGCAACCTGGAGAGCCAGTACGCGGTCGAGCTGTTCTATCGGGGCGGCCGACGCCTGGTGCTGAGCGAGGAGGGCGCCAGGCTCCTGCCGCGGGTCAAGGCCTTGTTGCAGCAGGAAGCGGACATCGAGTTCGAACTGCGCAACAGCGGCCAGGCCCAGGGCAGCCTGCGTGTCGCCGCTACCGCGCCGTATTACATTCTCGACCTGGTGAAGGTGTTCCGTGAACGCCTGCCTCAGGTCGAGGTGGCGGTGGAGATCGGCAACTCGCAACAGGTGCTGGAGATGCTCGAGGAGTACCGGGTGGATATCGCCGGCTCGTCGCAGTTGGTCGAGGATGCGCGCCTTGTGCGCCGGGTGCTGGGCAGCGATCCGCTGGTCGTGGCTGTGCACCGTAGCCATCCCCTGGCGCAGCGCCAGGCGGTGGGCATCGAAGCCCTCTGCGGGCATTGCCTGTTGATGCGCGAGCCGGGTTCGACCACGCGCAAGCTGACCGAGCAGATGATGCAGGAGGCCGGGGTGAAGGCTGGTGCGCTGCTGGAAATCGGCAGCCGCGAGTCGATCCGCGAAGCGGTGCTGCGCAATATCGGCATCAGTGTCATTGCCCGCCATGAAGTGCCGCTGACCCCGGAGCTGCGGGTGCTGGCGCTGGAGGGTGCGCCGCTGATGCACGAGTACCTGTATTGCCTGAAGGAGCGGCGCCAGGCGCGCTTGCCGGCGGCGTTTCTCGGGGTGGCGCAGGAAGTGGCGGGGGCTCGGTTCTAGATTTCCTGTGGCTTCTTCGCGGGCAAGTCGGGGCGCCGAACCGCCGCTCCCACAGGTACTATCCCTGTCCCTGTCTCGCCTTGTGGGAGCGGCGGTTCGGCGCCCTGACGTGCCCGCGAAACAGACACCGCGGTGCCATGTCCGTGTTCCCAGGCCCTCAACCAAAATCCGCCAATGCCACTATCACCCACTTTGCCCTGATCGCCACAGAACCTTCGCACAGCCTTCCTAGCATGGCCCTCATCTCTTCGATGAGGCCCAGCCATGAACCACGCAACCCCGGGCGCACACATGAACGTGCGCGGTATCCACAAGCGTTTCGGCGCGTTCACCGCGCTGAACGACGTGTCCCTGGACATCGCCGCTGGCGAGCTGGTCTGCCTGCTCGGCCCCTCCGGCTGCGGCAAGACCACCCTGCTGCGCTGTATCGCCGGCCTCGAACGCCAGGACCGGGGCTCGTTGTACATCGGTGAGCGGGATATCTCCGAGCTGCCGCCCCAGGCCCGTGACTACGGCATCCTGTTCCAGTCCTATGCGCTGTTCCCCAACCTCACCGTCGAGGCCAATATCGCCTATGGCCTGACGGGCGGCAGCCGCGAGCAGTCGCGTCAGCGGGTCGCCGAAATGCTCGAGTTGGTTGGCCTGGCCGGTAGCGAAAAGAAATATCCCAGCCAGCTCTCCGGTGGCCAGCAACAGCGCGTTGCCCTGGCTCGTGCCTTGGCGCCATCGCCATCGGTGCTGTTGCTCGACGAGCCGATGTCGGCGCTGGATGCGCGGGTGCGCGAGCACTTGTGTACCGAGCTGCGCCAACTGCAGCGCAAGCTGGGCATCACCACCTTGATGGTTACCCACAATCAGGACGAGGCCATGCTGATGGCCGACCGCATCGCGGTGATGAACAACGGGCAGGTCGAGCAGTACGCCTCTCCGCAGGATATCTACGACCGGCCTGCCACACCGTTCGTTGCCGAGTTCGTCGGCCAGGGCAACTGGCTGCCGTTCCAGCGCCATGACGACAGCCACGCCCAGGTGGGCAGCATGAGCATGCGCCTGGCGCCGGGGGCGGTGAGTGCGCGCAGTGGCCGGCTGTTCTGCCGTCCGGAGGCGATCACGGTCAACCCGGTAGTGCACGAGGAGAACCTGTTCCCGGCCAAGGTGCGTGAGCTCACCTTTCTTGGCAACCGCTGCCGCATGAGCTTCGAGCTCAAGGCCTTGCCGGGGCACGCGTTGCTCGCGGAGCTGGCGCCCGAAGCCATGCCGCGCCTGGGCTCGCAGGATATCTGGGTGGCCCTGCCACCGCAGAGCCTGCAGGTGTTCGCCTGAGATGGCCGCGTCCATGAGCGTATCGGTGAGCGCCGCCAAGGCCGTACCACGCAGTGGCGTCGCCCTGGGTGATCGATTGTTCGTCGTCGGCGGCAAGAGCCTGCTGTTGCTTCTGCTGTTGCTGGCCGTGCTGATGCCGCTGCTGGCCATCTTCTGGCGTGGTTTCAGCGGCGAGGCGGGCCAGGGCGGTGGCCTGCAGGCGGCCGCCGAGCTGTTTGCCAGCGACAACTTTCGCTGGCTGCTCGGCAACAGCCTGGCGGTGGCCTTCAGCGTAGCGCTGATCGTCGTGCCACTGGCCTACTTGTTCGCCTATGCCCTGCAACGCACGCTGATTCCGGCCAAGGGCCTATGGCGCGGGATTTCACTGCTGCCGCTACTGGCGCCGTCGATGCTGCCGGCCATTGCGCTGGTCTACCTGTTCGGTAACCAGGGCCTGCTGCGCGGGCTGCTGAGCGACAACATCTACGGGTTCTGGGGGATCGTGCTTGGCGAAGCGATCTACACCTTCCCGCATGCCTTGATGATCCTGCTGTCAGCGCTGTCGCTGGCCGATGCACGGCTGTTCGACGCAGCCTCGAGCATGGGCGCCGGACCATGGCGGGTGTTTCGCAGCATTACCTGGCCGGCCACGCGCCAGGCGGTGTTCGCCGCGTTCTGCCTGGTGTTCACCCTGACCATTACTGACTTTGGCGTGCCGGTGGTGGTCGGTGGCGACTATCAGGTACTGGCGCTGGAGGCCTACAAGGCGGTGGTCGGCCAGCAGCAGTTCGGCCGTGGCGCCCTGATCGGCATGGTCCTGCTGGTGCCGGCGCTGCTCAGCTTCAGCGTCGATGCCTGGCTGCGCCGCCGCCAGGGCGAGGCGATGAGCGGGCGCGCGCAGGTATTCGAGCCCCAGCCTTCGCGTCGTCGCGATGCCTGCTTCCTGGCCATCGTGGTGCTGGTCTGCGCGGCGCTGCTGGGGGTGATCGGCATGGCGGTGTATTCGTCGCTGGTGACCTTCTGGCCCTATAACCTGACGCTTTCGTTCAAGCACTACCTGTTCGACGAGACCGCCGGTGGCGGCTGGCTGGCCTACCGCAACAGCGTGACCATGGCCCTGTGCTGCGCCGTGATCGGCAGTGTGGTGATCTTCACCGGCACCTACCTGATGGAGAAAACCCAAGGCCAGCGCCTGCTCAACCAAGCCTTGCGCCTGCTCAGCTTCGTGCCGATGGCGGTGCCAGGGCTCGTCCTGGGCCTGGGCTACGTGTTCTTCTTCAACCTCGCCGGTAACCCGTTGCATGTCTTCTACGGCAGCATGGCGCTGCTGGTGGTATGCACCATCGCCCACTACCTGACCACCGCCCAGATGACCGCAAGCACTGCGCTGCGCCAGCTCGATGGTGAGTTCGAGGCGGCTGCGCTGTCGCTCAAGGCGCCGCTGCACCGGCATTACCTGCGCGTCACCGTACCGATCTGCCTGCCTGCACTGCTGGATATCGTGCGCTACCTGTTCGTTTCCGGGATGACCACGGTGTCGGCAGCGATCTTCCTCTACAGCCCCGACACGATCCTGGCCGCCGTCGCCGTGCTGAACATGGACGATGCCGGCAACGTTGGCGGTGCTGCGGCGATGTCCACCCTGATCCTGCTCACCAGTGCCACGGCCTCGCTGCTGCTGGCGGGGGCTTCACGCGGCCTGTTGCGCCGTTCCCAGGCCTGGCGCCAGCGCGCGCCCAAATCCTGATCCGACTGTCCACCTCAAAGGAGCTGCCTCATGTTCAAGCCACTGGCCCTTGTTGCTGCCGTATCTGCCGTGTTCAGCCTGCAGGTCTCGGCGGCCGACACCCAGCTGACCGTCTACACCGCCCTGGAAGCCGAGCAGCTCAAGAGCTACAAGCAGGCCTTCGAGAAGGCCAACCCGGATATCGAGATCAAATGGGTGCGTGACTCCACCGGCATCATCACCGCCAAGCTGCTGGCCGAGAAGGATCGCCCGCAGGCTGATGCGGTGTGGGGCCTGGCGGCTTCGAGCCTGGCCATTCTCGATCAGAACGGCATGCTTGATGCCTACGCGCCGAAAGACCTGGGCAAGATCGCACCCAATTACCGCGACGCCGCCAACCCGCCAGCCTGGGTGGGGATGGACGTGTGGGCCGCGACGATCTGCTTCAACACCATCGAGGCCGAGAAGCAGGGCCTGAGCAAGCCCGTGAGTTGGCAGGACCTGACCAAGCCTGAGTACAAGGGCAAGATCGTCATGCCCAACCCGGCCTCCTCCGGCACCGGCTTCCTCGATGTCAGCGCCTGGCTGCAGACGTTCGGCGAACCGCAGGGCTGGGCCTACATGGATGCCCTGCACCAGAACATCGGCCAGTACGTTCATTCCGGCTCCAAGCCCTGCAAGTTGGCGGCGGCGGGCGAGTTCCCGATCGGCATCTCGTTCGAGTACCCGGCCGTACAGCTCAAGCGCCAGGGCGCGCCGCTGGACATCGTGCTGCCCAAGGAAGGGCTCGGCTGGGAAATCGAGGCCACCGCGGTGATCAAGGGCACGCCTAAGGCCGATGCCGCGCGACGCCTGGCCGATTTCTCGGCGAGCCCTGCGGCCATGGAGCTGTACAAGGAGAACTTCGCCGTACTCGCCGCGCCTGGGATTGCCAAGCCGCAGACAGAGCTGCCTGCCGACTACGAGCAACGCCTGATCAAGAACGACTTTGCCTGGGCGTCGAAGCACCGCGACCAGATCCTGGCCGAGTGGCGCAAGCGCTACGACGGCAAGTCGGAGAAGGCGGCGCAGTAAGTCGAACGACATTCAGCAGGTCTATCCTCACCACACCAGGACCCTACCGCGATGCCGACCCCAGCCCAGATCATCGACAACACCTTCGCCTTGTATGAACGCCACGGCGCCGACGACTACATCGGCGAAGCCATCACCCAGATCGAGCACATGTCCCAGGCTGCGCAACTGGCCATGGCCGAGGGCTTCGACGACGAGGTGGTGCTCGCTGCGTTCTTCCACGATATCGGCCACCTGTGCGGCGGCGACGCCAGCATGGGCGGTTATGGTGTGGCCAGCCATGAGCGTATCGGCGCCGAGTACCTGCGCCGTTGCGGCTTCGGTGAGCGCATGGCGCGATTGGTGGAGTTCCACGTGGAGGCCAAGCGCTACCTGACCTTGCGCAAGCCGGGATACTACGAACGGCTGAGCGAGGCGAGTCGGCGCACCTTGGGTTACCAGGGGGGCGTGATGAGCGATGCCGAGGCCGATGCCTTCGAGCGTGATCCGCTGTTTGCGGTGAGCCTGCGCATGCGTGAGTGGGATGAGATGGCCAAGGAAGTCGGGATGCCTGTGCTGGACATGACGGTGTTGAAAGGGAAGGCGTTGGCCTTGATCTGAGATTGGTGCACTCGTTAGCGCGTAGGAGCGGGCTTGCCCGCGAAGCAGGCGATGCGATGGTGAATGACACCGGCTTTGCCGGTGTTCGCTGGCAAGTCGGAGCGCCGAACCGCCGCTTCTACACGGAGAGCCTCAGATCTGTGACACCAACGCCTCGAGCTGCTCCAGGCGCTCGGCCTGGTTCAACCGTGCGCCCGGATTGAGCGTGGACCACTGCGGATGCGCCCGCGCCTTGCTCAACGCCTCCGGCAATTTGCCCTCGCGCCAGGCCTTTTCATCCAGCTCGCCCAGCCGCACCCTCTCCTGTGCTGCATGGCCACGGCTGTCCAGCGCCAGCATCAGTTGCTGTTGCCGCAGCGCCAGCAGACGCAGCACGCTGTCATCCACGGTCAGTTCACGCTGGCCCTTGAGTTTGCCCAGCAACCGCGATCCATAATTGCGGGCGGTTTGTAGGGCGCCTCCGGCAATGGCACCCGCCAGCGCGGCAGCGCCGAGGGTCAGGCCACCGACCAGCAGATCGACACCCGCACCGGCCGCGGCTCCGGCGGCGACACCGCTGCCCAGGCGTACGCCCAGCAGCTTCAGGGTCTCGGGGTTGAACAGGTCATCGCCCCAGCGACCGTCCAGCAACGGCAGGTCGCCGGCATTGGCGTCTTCACGACGGAAGGCATAGAGCTTGAGCAACGCCTCGACACAGCGCTGCTCACGTTGGCGAACATCCTGACGCAGCGCCTCGATGGCCTTGGCTTCAGCGGCAGGCTCTGCCTCGACGCTGCGCCGACAGGCGGCGCAGTCCAGCAGGAGCTCAGCGATCAGGCGTTTGCCGCTGTGCTGGCGGGCCAGGCGCTGGGCCTGCTGGTCGTCGATCAAGCGCTGCAAGGCGGGGCGCGATGTCTCCAGCAGCAGGGCGAGGCTCTCGTAGAGGCGTCGCTCGCCGTCCTCGGGCGGGGCCACGCTGTCGAACCGCACCAGCGCGTGCAGCCCCAGGCGGGCCAGGGCTTCGCGCCATTCTGGCTCGCGGTGCTGGCTGCTGGCGACGAAGTTGAGCACGGGCAGCAGCGGCTTGCCGCAGCCGGCGAGTACCTCCAGCTCGTCGCGGTACTTGGCCAGTACCGGCTCGCGTGCATCGATCACATAGAGACCGGCATTGCTCGCCTGTAACTGACGCAGCACCTTGGCTTCCTGCTCGAAGCGCTGGCGCGCCTCGCTACCCTGGAGAAAGCGCTCCAGGCGGGCCGGGCCGTCAAGGCGTTCACCGGGGCGTTCCAGGCGCTCCAGATAGTCGAGCAGGGCAATGGCGTCTTCCAGGCCGGGGGTGTCGTAGAGCTCGAGCAAGGGCTCGCCGTCCACCGACAGCCGCGCGCCTTCGACATGGCGGGTGGTGCTGGGGCGATGGGAAACCTCACCAAAGCCGACATCGCGGGTGAGGGTGCGCAGCAGCGAGGTCTTGCCGACGTTGGTATGGCCGACCACGGCCAGCTTGAGCGGATCAGTCATGGCCATGCTCCAGCCAGGTCAGGGGCGAGGTGTCGGCGTGGTGCAGGCCAAGGCGGTCGAGGGCTTCGTGCCAGTCGCCCAGGCGAGCGGCGTCGAGTGCCTGGCCGGGCAGGGCCTGGAGCAACCAGATGCGCGTGGCGCCTGCGTTGCGCGCGAGTTCAGCGAGCAACGCCAGGCTGCCACGATCAGGCGAGCGGCGAGGGTCGCAGGCGATGGCCAGGCGCGCCGGTGGGAAGCGGCTGAGCTGTTCGAGCAGTTTGTTGCGTGATTCGCGGCTGTCGAGCACGCCGGCGTTGGTCACCGTGCGCGGCAGCGTGGGCGGCCAGGCGCGCTGGTCATCCAGCTCCAGGCCTACCAGCAGGGCGCCGCTGCTGCCAGTTTCCAGTTGGCCGGCCTCGAACTGTGGCAGGTGCTCGGGGGCGGCGTCCTGTACACCGATGCGCTCGCTGCGCGGCATCAGCGCGTCACGCAGTTGTGCATGGCCTGGCAGGCTGAGATCCAGGGCCAGTTGCCTGCGGCCCTGGCGCCAGCGCCACAGGCACAGGGTCGCCAGCAGCAGGCGGGGCAGCAGGCCGTACACCAGCACCACGCCGAGCAGCCAACTGGCCCAGGCCTGGCGGGCGATGTCCAGGCTCGGCAGGGTCGCGCCGCTGGCGCGGATCATGCTCTCGTCGGGAATGCTGAAGCCCAGCAGCGAGGGCAGGGCGCCGAGGGCGTTGGTCAGGGCGATGAAGGGTTCGGCTGCGAGCAGGGTGGTCTCCCAGACGAAGCCGTAGCGCCGGGTCGCCAGCAGCGCCAGCAGCATGCCGAGCGCCGCGCTCATCGCCAGCAGCCACAGGCCATGCACCAGCAGGCCGAGCAGCCAGCGATTGAGACGCTTGCGCTGCAGCAGCACCAGCAGGGCGGGAGCCAGGTGCACGGCCTTGGCATCACGGGCGAAGCGTTCGCTGAGCCACAGCCAGAGCCGGCCCAGGGCCGCGCCCTGCTCGCCCGCGAAGAAGAAGCCCAGGGCCCAGCCGACCAGCAACACCAGATTCAGGCCCAGCAGGCTGCCCAGTGCCCAGAACACATTCACCGGGCGTTGGCCGTCACCCAGCGCCGCGAGGCCGAGGCCGGCGCCGCTGAGCAGGGCGATGATCATCAGGGCCAGCAGGGCCAGGCGTGCACCCTGCTTCCAGTGGCGCAGGGCCTGGGTCATGCCGTCGCGCTCGGCCAGCCACAGGGCGCGATGCTCGATGTGTGCCGCCAGGTCGCCGCCCTGCTGGCGCGCGCGACGGTTGGCTTCCTGGTCTTCCAGGGGCCCGGTGTGTTCTTCGCGCAGGCGCACCGCTTCGGTGAGCCAGCGTTTGTCCAGTTCGGTCGGTGCAGTCACAAGGTCTTCCATTGCACGGGTCGAGGCCCAAGCATAACCCACGTGACGAGTGCTATCCTCGCTGGCAT
Organism: Pseudomonas sp. A014; assembly: GCF_052378495.1. Lineage (NCBI taxonomy): Bacteria > Pseudomonadati > Pseudomonadota > Gammaproteobacteria > Pseudomonadales > Pseudomonadaceae > Pseudomonas > Pseudomonas sp. A014. The sequence goes on along the minus strand of NZ_CP199001.1, from coordinate 5,754,459 downwards.
GAACACATCACTTCCCCTCAGCCTGATCGCGGCACTCGCCGAGAACCGCGTGATCGGCATCGACAACTCCATGCCCTGGCACCTGCCGGGGGACTTCAAGTACTTCAAGGCCACCACCCTGGGCAAGCCGATCATCATGGGGCGCAAGACCTGGGATTCGCTCGGGCGACCACTGCCGGGGCGCTTGAACATCGTCGTCAGCCGCCAGCCCGGGTTGACGCTGGCGGGCGCCGAGGTGTTCGCCTCGCTGGAGGCAGCGCTGGTGCGTGCCGAGCAGTGGGCGCGCGAGCAGGGGGTTGGTGAGCTGATGCTGATCGGCGGCGCGCAGCTCTACGGGCAGGCGCTGGAGAAGGGGCTGGTAAGCCGGATGTACCTGACGCGTGTGGAGCTGGCGCCTGAAGGGGATGCCTGGTTCCCGGCGTTCGACGCGGCGCAGTGGACGCTGGCATCGACCGAGCGGCAGGTAGAGGAAGGCAAGCCGGTCTACCACTTCGAGGTGTGGGACAAGCGTTAGGCTCTGTCTGAAATGTATCTGCACTCGCCCATACTGCGTTGAAACGGGGCTCGGAATGCTCATGTACTCCAGTACACTGCGCTTCCTCCCCCCGTTTCGCCTTGTCTGGCCTTCGCGCAGACACATTTCAGACAGACCCTAGAGCTTTTCCTGTGGAAGCGGGTTCGTCCGCTCCCACAGGGCAAGTGTTGCTCAGGAGTGACTCAGCTCGGCATGCTCGTCTCCGGCCAGCACTTGCTGGTCGGTCTGCTTGAGCAGTTGACTGGTCACCACGCCGGCAGTCATCGAGCCGTTCACGTTCAATGCAGTACGGCCCATGTCGATCAGCGGCTCGACCGAGATCAGCAGCGCCACCAGCTCGACCGGCAGGCCCATGGCCGGCAGCACGATCAGCGCGGCGAAGGTCGCGCCGCCACCGACCCCGGCAACCCCCGCCGAGCTCAGGGTGACGATGGCCACCAGGGTTGCGATCCACAGCGGATCGAAGGTGTCGATGCCCACGGCCGGCGCCACCATGACCGCCAGCATTGCCGGATACAGGCCGGCGCAGCCGTTCTGGCCGATGGTTGCGCCGAACGATGCGCTGAAGCTGGCGATCGACTGCGGTACGCCCAGGCGGCGAGTCTGCGCCTCGATGTTCAGCGGAATGCTGGCGGCGCTGGAGCGGCTGGTGAAGGCAAAGGTCAGCACCGGCCAGACCTTGCGGAAGAAGCGCAGCGGGCTGACGCCAGTGATCGCCAGGATCACCCCGTGTACCACGAACATCAGCCCCAGGCCGATGTACGACACCACGACGAAGCTGCCCAGCTTGAGGATGTCATCGAGGTTCGAGCTGGCCACCACCTTGGTCATCAGCGCCAGGACGCCATAAGGCGTGAGCTTCATCACCAGGCGCACCAGGCGCATGACCCAGGCCTGCAGCACGTCGATCGCCGACAGCGCGCGCTCGCCCTTGTCCTTGTCGTCCTTGATCAGTTGCAGGGCTGCAAGGCCCACGAACACGGCGAAGATCACCACGCTGATGATCGAGGTCGGTTTGGCCCGGGCCAGGTCGCCCACCGGGTTGCTGGGGATGAACGACAGCAGCAGTTGCGGGATGTTGAGATCGGCGACCTTGCCTGCGTAGTCGCTGTTGATGGCTTGCAGGCGTGCGGTTTCCTGGACGCCTGCGACCAGGCCCTCGGCGCTGAGGCCGAACAGGTTGGTCAGGGCGATGCCGATCAGTGCGGCGATGGCTGTGGTCAGCAGCAGCGTGCCGATGCTCAGCACGCTGATTCGGCCAAGGGCCGAGGCATTGTGCAGGCGTGCCACCGCGCTGAGGATCGAGGCAAAGATCAGCGGCATGACGATCATCTGCAGCAAGCCGACATAGCCGTTGCCGACCAGGTCGAGCCAGGCGATGGTTGCCCTGAGCACCGGATGGCCAGCGCCGTACAGGCTGTGCAGCACCAGCCCGAACAGGACGCCCAGCACCAGGCCAAGCAGCACTTTTTTCGCCAGGCTCCAGTCGGTACGGCGGGTTTGCGCCAGGCCCAGCAGCAGGGCCAGGAACGCCAGCAGGTTGAGGGAAAGCGGCAGGTTCATCGAAGCTCCGTGAAGCAAAAATAGGGATCGCCTCTGTGAGCGATTGCGAACGGAAATGCTAACAGTCTGAAAAGAAACGAATTTATATCTAAAAGTAATTTAGATAGTCGCTAATGGAATAACGTGCTGTCGCAGTTGGCAATGAACATGCCGTTTCGGACTCTTTCGAGGTCGGTGCCAGACGTCTGCCTGTCATGCAGGCGGTCTAGGCTTCAGCGGCCATGTCTCTGGAGAACGCACATGATGTCTGCTCCGAAACTTCTCGCGGGCGGTCTCGCCCTGCTGCTCAGCGCCAGCACCTGGGCGGCAACCGAACTCAAGCACTGGCCCGCCGAGGCCGCGAAACAGCTCGACACGATGATCGCTGCCAATGCCCACAAGGGTAACTACGCGGTCTTCGACATGGACAACACCAGCTATCGCTACGACCTCGAGGAAGCGCTGCTGCCGTTCATGGAGAACAAAGGCCTGCTGACTCGCGACAAGCTCGACCCTTCGTTGAAGCTGATCCCGTTCAAGGATACCGCTGAGCACAAGGAGAGCCTGTTCAGCTATTACTATCGCCTGTGCGAAATCGATGACATGGTCTGCTATCCCTGGGTGGCGCAGGTGTTCTCCGGCTTCACGCTCAAGGAACTGAAGGTTCAGGTCGATGAGCTGATGGCCTCGAACAAGCCGGTCCCCAGCACCTACTTCGAAGGCGATCAGGTCAAGACCATCGAGGTGCAGCCGCCGAAGGTCTTCACCGGCCAGGCCGAGCTGTACAACAAGCTGATGGAGAACGGCATCGAGGTCTATGTGATCTCGGCCGCGTCCGAGGAGTTGGTGCGCATGGTCGCGTCCGATCCCAAGTACGGCTACAACGTCAAGCCGCAGAACGTGATCGGCGTCAGCCTGCTGCTCAAGGACCGCACCAGCGGCGAGCTGACCACGGCGCGCAAGCAGATCAGCGAAGGCCACTATGATGCCAAGGCCAACGAGGGCCTGGAGTTGACGCCCTACCTGTGGACCCCGGCCACCTGGATGGCCGGCAAGCAGGCGGCCATCCTGACCTACATAGATGAGTGGAAGCGGCCGGTGCTGGTAGGCGGCGATACGCCAACCAGCGACGGCTACATGCAGTTCCATGGGGTCGACGTGGGCAAGGGCGGTATCCACCTGTGGATAAATCGCAAGGCCAAGTACATGGAACAGCTGAACGGAATGATCGCCAAGCATGCGGCGGCGCAAGCGAAGGAAGGGCTGCCGGTGACGGCGGACAAGAACTGGGTGATCGTGACGCCGGAGCAGATTCAGTAAGCGTTGGAGCTTCTGTGCCGGCCTTTTCGCGGGTAAACCCGCTCCCACAGGGGTCTCATAGTCTTCAAGGCTGCGCTGTATCTGTGGGAGCGGCGGTTCGGCGCTCCGACTTGCCCGCGAAGAGGCCGATACTTTTCCACAGTCATAAAAAAACCGGCGCTCAAGGCGCCGGTTTTTCATTCATGCCCTGAAAGCCTCACAGCCCGTCGAGCATCGCCTTGTTACGCACAGCACCCTTGTCGGCGCTGGTCGCCAGCAGGGCGTAGGCCTTCAGTGCAGTGGTCACCTTGCGAGGGCGCACTTCGGCAGGTTTCCAGCCCTTCTTGTCCTGCTCGACACGGCGTGCAGCCAACTCTTCGTCGCTGACCAGCAGGTTGATCGAGCGGTTCGGAATGTCGATCAGCACTTTGTCACCGTCCTTGACCAGGCCGATGGCACCGCCCGAGGCCGCTTCCGGCGAAGCGTGGCCGATCGACAGGCCCGAAGTGCCGCCGGAGAAGCGGCCGTCGGTGAGCAGGGCGCAGGCCTTGCCCAGGCCCTTGGACTTCAGGTACGAGGTCGGATAGAGCATTTCTTGCATGCCTGGGCCGCCTTTCGGGCCTTCGTAGCGGATGATCACGATGTCGCCGGCCTTCACCTCGTCGGCGAGGATGCCGCGCACGGCGCTGTCCTGGCTTTCGAAGATCTTCGCGGTGCCTTCGAACACGTGGATCGACTCGTCGACGCCTGCGGTCTTGACCACGCAACCGTCCAAGGCGATGTTGCCGTACAGCACGGCCAGGCCGCCTTCCTGCGAGTAGGCGTGTTCGAAGCTGCGGATGCAGCCGTTCTCGCGGTCGTCGTCGAGGGTTTCCCAACGGGTCGACTGGCTGAACGCGGTCTGGGTCGGGATACCGGCCGGGCCTGCCTTGAAGAAGGTGTGCACGGCTTCGTCATCGGTCTGGGTGATGTCCCACTTGGCGATGGCTTCTTCCATGCTGCGGCTGTGCACGGTCGGCAGGTCGGTGTGCAGCAGGCCGCCACGAGCCAGCGAGCCGAGGATGCTGAAGATACCGCCGGCGCGGTGGACGTCCTCCATGTGGTACTTCTGGATGTTCGGCGCCACCTTGCACAGCTGCGGCACCTTGCGCGACAGGCGATCGATGTCGCGCAGGTCGAAGTCGACCTCCGCCTCCTGGGCGGCAGCCAGCAGGTGCAGGATGGTGTTGGTCGAACCGCCCATGGCGATGTCGAGCATCATGGCGTTCTCGAACGCCTTGAAGTTGGCGATGTTGCGCGGCAGTACCGACTCGTCGTTCTCGCCGTAGTAGCGCTTGCACAGCTCGACGATGGTGCGTCCGGCGGTAAGGAACAGCTGCTCGCGGTCGGCGTGGGTGGCCAGGGTGGAGCCGTTGCCCGGCAGGGCGAGACCCAGGGCTTCGGTCAGGCAGTTCATCGAGTTGGCGGTGAACATGCCGGAGCACGAACCGCAGGTCGGGCAGGCGCTGCGCTCGTACTCGGCGACCTTTTCGTCACTGGCGGTCGAGTCGGCGGCGATGACCATGGCGTCGACCAGGTCCAGGCCGTGGCTGGCCAGCTTGGTCTTGCCGGCTTCCATCGGGCCGCCGGAAACGAAGATCACTGGAATGTTCAGGCGCAGGGCAGCCATCAGCATGCCGGGGGTGATCTTGTCGCAGTTGGAGATGCAGACGATGGCGTCGGCGCAGTGGGCGTTGACCATGTACTCGACGGCGTCGGCGATGATCTCGCGGCTCGGCAGCGAGTACAGCATGCCGTCGTGGCCCATGGCGATGCCGTCGTCGACGGCGATGGTGTTGAATTCCTTGGCCACGCCACCGGCGCGCTCGATCTCGCGGGCGACCAGCTGGCCCAGGTCCTTCAGGTGCACGTGGCCCGGAACGAACTGGGTGAACGAGTTGGCGATGGCGATGATCGGTTTCTTGAAGTCTTCGTCCTTCATCCCGGTGGCGCGCCACAGTGCGCGGGCACCCGCCATGTTGCGGCCCTGGGTGGAAGTCTTGGAACGATAATCAGGCATGAAGCACTCCTGGCGGCTTAATCAGGTCTCTGGAAAGGGGAGTGAGCTTCTCTTGTCCTTTGCGCCGAAGGCCGGTTGCCGCTGGCACGGATGGGGCCGAAGACAGCGCGGGATCGCCGCGTGCTTGGCCAGAGCTCATAAACCCGCCTGGGGATGTCTGGCGATGAATAGGCCGATTCTACACCGCTGGCGCGACGAGGGAATGACGATGTGTCTGGACGGTGCTTTTCGTCATTTGGGCAGGGTGATGTAGGACATCTCCCAAATGCCCTCCTGGCGGTATTTTCTGGATCTCGCTGCACCTATCATCCCCGCGCCGCATGTGCGGCTTCACGAGCCAAGCCCTCAATGGACCTTCCCAGTTTCAGTTCATCGCGAACCTGCAATCTGGCACTGAGCGCACCGTCGCCAGGGCATCCGGAGGCTTGAGCCCGCGTGGCTGAGGTCTGCGGGCGCCTGCTTCGGCGCCTGGAGAACCTACCATGCAACAACCGACCGACACCCTCGCCGAATCCCTCGACCTGCGCCAGGCGGCCCAGGCCCGACGCGATCGACTCCTGCAGCACGCACTGTACGAAGACGGCAGCGCCGGTGCGCTGATGATCAGCGAGTACTCCAGCCTGGACAGCGGCCTGAGCGCGCGCCAGGCCATCGACATGCTGCGGCGCGAAGCCGCAGACGCCGAAACCATCTATCAATCCTATGTCCTCGATGCCCAGCGCAACCTGCTCGGCACGCTATCGCTGCGTGAACTGATCCTGGCGCCGCCCGACCAGCCGATCGAGGCCATCATGGTGCGCCAGGTGATCTGCGTGACCACGGCGACCCGTCAGGAAGAGGTTGCCCGGCTGATTGGCGATCACGACCTGCTGGCGGTACCGGTGCTCGATGAGCTGGGGCGGCTGGTGGGGATCGTCACCTGCGACGAAGCGCTGGATGTGATGGTGGAGGAGGCTACCGAAGACTTTCACAAGGGCGCATCGATCACCAATCACATCGGCAATCTCAAGGATGCAACCGTCAGCCTGATGTACCGCAAACGCGTGCTGTGGCTGGTGCTGCTGGTATTCGGCAACCTGTTTTCAGGTGCGGGAATCGCCGCGTTCGAGGACACCATTGCCGCCCATATCGCCCTGGTGTTCTTCCTGCCGTTGCTGGTAGACAGCGGCGGCAATGCCGGCGCCCAGTCGGCAACCCTGATGGTGCGCGGCCTGGCCACGGGCGAAGTGGTGCTGCGTGACTGGTTGCGCATGCTCACGCGCGAGTGCGGTGTTGCGCTTGCCCTGGGCGGGACCATGGCAGTGGCTGTCGCTTCGTTGGGGGTATTGCGCGGCGGCCCGGAAATCGCACTGATCGTGGCCAGCAGCATGTTGGTGATCGTGCTGATCGGCAGCCTCATCGGCATGAGCCTGCCATTCATGCTCAGTCGCCTGAAGCTTGACCCGGCGACGGCCAGCGGGCCGCTGGTGACCTCGATTGCCGATGCCGTGGGGGTGTTGATCTACTTTGGCATTGCGTCGATGGTGCTGGATATCTGAGGAGACGCTACGGGGCAGCAGCATTGCCGACTTCCCAGGGGCTTGCTGATTGCCGATACAAGTGTCAGCAATCATCGCAAGCCGTATGACTTGGGGCTGTAGACCAGCCCCGGCTGGGTGGGTCAGCTGTTGGGCAGCAACCGGCAGGTGATGCTCTTGATGTAGCGGGTCTCGGCGATCGCCGGGTGCACCGGGTGATCCGGCCCCTGGCCGCCGCGCTCGAGCAGTTGCAGGTTGCGGTCCAGGTGACGGGCGCTGGTCAGCAGGATGTTGTTCAGGTCGTCTTCAGGCAGGTGCATGGAGCACGAAGCGCTGACCAGGATGCCGTCCTTGTTCAGCATGCGCATGGCCTGCTCATTGAGACGACGGTAGGCAGCCTCGCCGTTCTTCAGGTCTTTCTTGCGCTTGATGAAGGCGGGTGGGTCGGCAATGATCACGTCGAAGCGCTCTTCCGCGGCCTTGAGCTCGCGCAGCGCCTCGAACACGTCGCCCTCGATGCAGGTCAGCTTCTCGGCGATGCCGTTGAGCGCGGCATTGCGCTCGACGCCATCCAGAGCGAAGCCCGAGGCATCGACGCAGAACACTTCGCTGGCGCCGAAGGCCCCGGCCTGCACGCCCCAGCCACCGATGTAGCTGAACAGGTCGAGCACGCGCTTGCCCTTGACGTAGGGCGCCAGGCGCGCACGGTTCATGCGGTGGTCGTAGAACCAGCCGGTCTTCTGGCCTTCACGCACCGGCGCTTCGAACTTCACGCCGTTCTCTTCCAGCGCGACCCAGTCGGGTACTTCGCCGTAGACAGTCTCGACATAGCGCTCCAGGCCTTCGGCGTCGCGCGCGGCGGAGTCATTCTTGAACAGGATGCCGCCGGGCTTGAGTACCTGCACCAGGGCTGCGATCACATCATCCTTGTGCGCTTCCATGGTGGCCGAGGCCAGTTGCACCACGAGAATGTCGAAGAAGCGGTCGACCACCAGGCCCGGCAGCAGGTCTGAGTCGCCGTAGACCAGGCGGTAGCAGGGCTTGTCGAACAGGCGTTCGCGCAGCGACAGGGCGACGTTCAGGCGGTGCACCAGCAGCGACTTGTCCAGCGGCAGCTTGGCGTCGCGCGACAGCAGGCGCGCGCAGATCAAATTGTTCGGGCTCACCGCCACCACGCCCAGTGGCTTGCCGTTGGCGGCCTCGAGGATCGCCTGTTGACCCGCCTTCAGGCCTTGCAGCGGAGTGGCGGCAACGTCGACCTCGTTGCTGTAGACCCACAGGTGGCCGGCGCGCAGGCGGCGGTCGGCATTGGCTTTGAGGCGAAGGCTGGGCAGGGACATGACGTCGCTCCGGAAAAAAGAGCGGGAGTATACCGCGTTGGCCCGGGGTTCGCTGGTGGGGTGGATGAAGTGTCGGCCCCCTCGCGGCTAAAGTTAACCGTCCAGGGAACGATCCAGTGGTTGGTGCCCTGCAGGAGTACAGGGTTAGAATCTCTCGTCATTTCCGAGTGTGTACCCATGTCCCAGGAACTTTCCGCCGAACAGATCCAGCAAGCCTTGCAAGGCATCACCATCCCGCCGCAGCCGCAGATCATGGTGGACCTGCAGTTCGAGCAATACATGCCCGACCCGGACCTGGAGACGATCGCCAAGCTGATAGCGCAGGATCCTGGCCTGGCCGGTGCGCTGCTCAAGCTGGTGAACTCCCCGCATTTCGGGTTGGCCAACAAAATCGGCTCGATCCAGCGCGCCGTGAACCTGTTGGGCAGCCGCTCGATCATCAACCTGATCAATGCCCAGTCGATCAAGGGCGAGATGAGCGACGAAACCATCGTTACCCTCAACCGCTTCTGGGACACTGCCCAGGACGTCGCGATGACCTGCCTGACCCTGGCCAAGCGCACCGGCATCCAGGCGGTGGACGAGGCCTACACCCTTGGCCTGTTCCATGACTGCGGCGTGCCGCTGATGCTCAAGCGCTTCCCCACGTACATGGAGGTGCTGGAAGACGCCTACGCCAAGGCCGGCGAAGAGGTACGGGTGGTCGATACCGAGAATCGTGCCTTCAACACCAACCACTCGGTGGTCGGCTACTTCACCGCCAAGTCGTGGCGCCTGCCGGAGCACATCAGCGCGGCCATCGCCAACCACCACAACGCCCTGGCGGTGTTCCGCGACGAGTCTTCGCGCAACACCCAGACCCAGCTCAAGAATCTGCTGGCGGTGCTGAAAATGGCCGAACACATCTGTGCGTCGTACCGCGTGCTGGGCAACCAGAGCGTCGACCACGAGTGGAATGTCGTCGGGCCGCTGGTGCTGGACTACATCGGGCTGTCGGAGTACGACTTCGAGAGCCTCAAGCAGAATATCCGTGAAATGAGTGGCCACTGATCCATGCCTGAGTTGCCAGAAGTCGAGACCACGCGGCGCGGGATCGCGCCATACCTGGAAGGCCAGCGGGTCAGCCGCGTGGTGGTGCGTGACCGGCGCCTGCGCTGGCCGATCCCCGAGGATCTGGATGTGCGCCTGTCGGGGCAGCGCATCGTCAGCGTCGAGCGGCGGGCCAAGTACCTGCTGATCAACGCCGAGGTTGGCACCTTGATCAGCCACCTGGGGATGTCTGGCAACCTGCGGCTGGTCGAGCTCGGCCTGCCGGCGGCCAAGCATGAGCATGTGGACATCGAGCTGGAGTCGGGGCTGATGCTGCGCTACACCGACCCGCGTCGGTTCGGCGCCATGCTCTGGAGCCAGGATCCGCTTGGTCACGAGCTGCTGGTGCGCCTGGGGCCGGAGCCGTTGACCGACCTGTTCGACGGCGAGCGGTTGTTCCAGCTGTCACGCGGGCGGTCGATGGCGGTCAAGCCGTTCATCATGGACAACGCCGTGGTGGTGGGGGTGGGCAACATCTACGCCACCGAGGCGCTGTTCGCTGCGGGCATCGATCCACGCCGCGAAGCGGGCGGGATCAGCCGGGCACGTTATCTGAAGCTGGCGACCGAGATCAAGCGCGTGCTGGCGGCGGCCATCGAGCGTGGCGGCACCACGTTGCGCGACTTTATCGGCGGCGACGGTCAGCCGGGGTACTTCCAGCAGGAGTTGTTCGCCTATGGACGTGGTGGCGAGGCTTGCAAGGTGTGCGGGACGGAGCTGCGGGACGTGAAGCTGGGGCAGCGCGCAAGCGTGTTCTGCCCGCGCTGTCAGCGCTGATATTCGTGAACACCCATTTGCCGCCAGCTTTGCTGGTCACTCCAGCACTGCGGCCTCACCGACACCACGCGGGTCGCTGGCTGCCTCGAGCGTCCCGGCCCGTTTGTCCCAGTACAACACCTGCTGGTTCCCATAGCTGCGCTGCACGTCCTTGAGCGCATACCCGCGTGAAAGCAGCGCGGCCTTCTGCTCATCGTCGAAGGTGTTGGGCTCGTGCTCGATCACATCTGGCAGGTACTGATGGTGATAGCGCGGGATCGCTGGCCATTCGCTCACCGGCCGCCCTTCGAGAAAGCCAAGCATCGATAGCAGCACCATGCTCGGGATCCGGCTACCGCCGGGCGTGCCGAAGCTGGCGAACTGTGACGGGCTTTCGATGAAGCTCGGGCTCATGCTCGACAGCGGACGCTTGCCCGCGGCCACCGCATTGGCCTGGCTGCCGGCCAGGCCGTAGCTGTTGCTGCCAGTGGGGTCGGCGGCGAAATCGTCCATCTCGTTGTTCAGCACCACGCCGCTGCCGGGTACGGTAAAGGCTGCGCCGAAGGGCAGGTTGACCGACAGTGTGGCCGATACGGCATTGCCCGCAGCGTCGATCACGCTGAAGTGGGTGGTGTGATCGCCCTCGCGCCAGGCGGGTGCGGGGGGCAGGGCACTGCTCGGCGTGGCATCGTGCACGTCGATGCTGTCGGCAAGCCCGCTCAGGTACTGGCGCGCCAGTAGGCGGTTGATGGGGTTTGTGACGTAGTCCGGGTCGCCGAGCAAGCCGCGATCGCGGTAGGCGCGGCGCAGGACTTCTACCACGTAGTGAGTGCGTTGCACGGGCTCTGCGCCCTGCCACGGCAGGCGCTGGAGCATCGCCAGGCTCTGGGCCAAGGCCACGCCGCCGGCAGACGGCGGTGGGCTGCTGATCAGTTCGCGCTGGCCTGCCAGTGGATAGCGCAGTGGCTGGCGCCAGGCCGTGCGGTAGCCTGCGAGATCGTCGAGGGTCCAGACTCCGCCAGCGCGGCGCACACCCTCGACGAGCTTGCGGCCAACCGCCCCGCGGTAGAAGCCGTCCCGCCCCTGATCCGCCATCGCCTGCAGCGTTGCGGCCAGTTCCGGCTGGCGGATCAGGGTGCCCAGGGCAGGGACCTGGTTCTCGCGCAGGAACAGCCGGGCGCTTTCCGGGTCGTCACGCAGCGCGTTCAGGCGCATGGTCGCGCGATCGCGGTAGATGCGGTCGACGGCAAAGCCTTGGTTGGCGAGGCGGATGGCTGGCGCGAGGCTGTCCCTGAGCGGCAATTTGCCGTGGGTTGCAGCGAGATCTGCCAGGGCCTGGGGCAGACCTGGGATGGCGGCTGCCAGCGCACCGTTGATCGAAAGCCCCTGCCGGACCTTGCCGTCTTCCAGGTACATGTCCGGGGTGGCGGCGCCCGGCGCGCGCTCGCGGGCATCCAGGAAGCGGTAGTGCGCAGTATCGGACTGTTCGCGCAGCAGGAAGAAACCGCCGCCGCCCAACCCCGATCCATAGGGCTCGACCACCGCCAGCGTGGCGCTGATGGCGATAGCGGCATCGAAGGCGTTGCCGCCCTGTTCCAGAACTTGTCGCGCCGCTGCCGTGGCCTCGGCATGGGGGCTGGCTATGGCAGCGCGCCCGGGCCCGTCCGCCAGGGCGGCGGTAGCCAGCAGCGCCAGTGCGGCGCCGAGCCATGCGCGGCGAATCGCGGCGACGAACGGCATCAGGCCTTGCCGGTGATCCGGCGGTACTTGGCCATCAGCTCGTCTTCTGTTTCCGGATGGGCTTCATCCAGCGGGATGCAGTCGACCGGGCAAACTTGCTGGCACTGGGGTTCGTCATAATGGCCCACGCACTGGGTGCAGAGGTTCGGGTCGATCACGTAGATCTCTTCGCCTTGCGAGATGGCGGCGTTCGGGCACTCGGGTTCGCAGACGTCGCAGTTGATGCAATCGTCGGTGATGATCAGGGACATTGGGACTCCGGCCGGGGCTCGGCGCCCGGGCATGTATCAAAGCAATGGGCACAATTGTGCCGCATTAACGCCCGCAGTGCACGCGGGCGCGAGGCTTTGTCGCGCAAGTGCCGGTTGGCGACGTGGCGTACAAAGCCAAACTCAGGCCGCTGCGATCACTTCTTGAAGCGAACGGTCAGGGCATCGGCCACCGCGGGGTGGACGAACTTGGTGATATCCCCGCCCAGCGCCGCAATTTCGCGGACCAGCGTCGAGGAAATGAACGAGTAGCGCTCCGACGGCGTGAGGAACAGGCTCTCGACGTCCGGCGCGAGTTGGCGGTTCATGTTCGCCAGCTGGAACTCGTACTCGAAGTCGGACACCGCGCGCAGGCCCCGCAGGAACACATTGGCGCCCTGCTCCTTGGCGAAGTGTGCCAGCAGAGAGGAGAAGCCGATGACTTCGACATTGGGCAGGTGCTTGGTGACCTCGCGGGCCAGCTCGACCCGTTGCTCCAACGGGAACAGGGGGTTCTTCTTGGGGCTGGCCGCCACGGCGATGATCACGTGATCGAACAACCGCGAGGCGCGCTCGACCAGGTCGCCATGGCCTTTGGTAATGGGGTCGAAAGTACCCGGGTACAACACTCGGTTCATCGCGTCATCCTGGCTGGAGTGCGTTGGGGAGTCGGATGGTAGCGCAGCGACTGCTGCCCGGCCAAGTCATGCGACCGGATGATGGCACTATAGACAGTGCGGCTATTGGCTGTCATGCACCCTCTGCGCTCAGCGGATGAACAGCTTGTATACCAGGCGCTGCAGGGCTTTTCCGTAAGGCGGGTAGATCAGCCGGGCGGCGTTGATGCGCTGTTTGGCCAGTACCGCCCTGGCCTTGCTGAAGGTCTGGAAACCTTCGCGACCATGGTAATGACCCATGCCAGAGGGGCCGATGCCGCCGAAAGGCAAGTCCTCCTGGGCGACGTGCAGCAGGGTGTCATTCAGGCATACGCCGCCGGAGTGGGTGTGCTGCAGCACACGCGCCTGTTGGCTGCGGTCGTAACCGAAGTAGTACAGCGCCAGCGGGCGTGGGCGCTGATTGATGTAGGCCAGCGCCTCATCCAGCTCGTCATAGGCAACCAGCGGCAGCACTGGGCCGAAGATCTCGTCCTGCATCACCTGCATGTCGTCGTTTACATCGAGCAGTAGATGTGGGGGCAGCCTGCGGCCCTGGCGCGGCTCGTCGGGGTACAGGTCGAGCACTTGGGCGCCTTTGTCATGGGCGTCGGCGAGCAGGCGTTCGAGGCGCTGCAACTGGCGCGAATTGATGATCGCGCTGTAGTCGGAGTTGTCTGCGATGCGTGGGAAGAGGCGCTGCACCGCCCGTCGGTAGGCCTGGGCGAAGTCGTCCAGGCGTTGACGCGGGACCAGCACGTAATCGGGAGCCACGCAGGTCTGTCCGGCATTGAGGGTCTTGCCGAAGGCAATACGCTCGGCGGCACTGGCCAGTGGCACGTCGTGGGAGACGATGGCGGGCGACTTGCCGCCCAGCTCGAGCGTGACCGGCGTCAGGTTGTGCGCTGCCGCGAGCATGACCTGGCGGCCGATGCTGGTGGCGCCGGTAAACAGCAGGTGATCGAACGGCAGACGGGCAAAGGCCTGGCCTACCTCGACCTCGCCCAGCACGACACTCACCAGGTCGGCGGGGAATACCTGCTCGAGTAACTGCTTTAGGGCTTCGCCAGCGCGCGGCGTGGCTTCGCTGAGCTTGAGCATGACCCGGTTGCCCGCTGCCAGGGCACCGGTCAACGGGCCGATAGCCAGAAACAGCGGGTAGTTCCACGGCACGATGATGCCCACCACCCCCAATGGTTGCGCCAGCACTCGCGCGCTGGCCGGCTGGAAGGCCAGGCCGACGCTGCGCCGGGCAGGTTTCATCCAGCGCCGAACATGGCGCTCGGCATGGCGCAGGCCCTGCACTGACGGCAGCAGCTCGGCCAGCAGGGTTTCATCGGCGCTGCGTCCGCTGAAGTCGGCATCGATGGCCTCGATCAGCACCTTTTGGTGTGCAACCAGGGCCTCACGCAGGCTCTTCAGCCACTGCATACGCTGCGCGGCGGGCGGCATGGGGTTGGCTGCGAAGGCCTGACGTTGTTCGGCGAACAACCGCTCGAGAACAAGGTCGGATGGCTCAAGAGGCATGGCTGTGGACGAACGCATGGCAGCTCCGCGCAGAGGGGCGAGTTGTCGAGCTTATACTCTAATCGGCCTTGATCTGTGAACGTCCGCGGGGTGCACCGCCCGTGGAATAAACCGTAAGATGGCTCGTCATCCGAAGCCCGCAGACCTGGATACCCGCATGGCCCCGCGCATGAAGACCCGTGAGCGCATCGTGCAAAGCAGCCTCGAACTGTTCAACCAGCAGGGCGAGCGCAGCGTCAGCACCAATCACATTGCCGCGTTCATGGAAATCTCTCCCGGCAACCTGTACTACCACTTCCCCAACAAGCAAGCGATTATCGCGTTGCTGTTCAGCCAGTACGAAGAGCTGGTGGACAGCTTCCTGCGCCCGCCCCAAGGCCGTGCAGCCACGGTCGAGGACAAACGCTTCTACCTCAAGGCACTGCTTGCAGCGATGTGGAACTACCGCTTCCTGCACCGCGATCTCGAGCATCTGCTGGAGAGCGATCCTGAGCTGGCCGCACGTTACCGGCGCTTCTCCCAGCGCTGCCTGCAGCAGGGCCAGGCGATCTATCGTGGCTTCGTCGAAGCGGGCATCCTGGACATGCTGCCGACCCAGATCGAGTCGCTGACCATCAATGCCTGGATCGTGCTCACCTCCTGGGTGCGTTTTCTCAGCACCACCCGCGAGCATTCCGCGCACCTGGGTGAAGAAGCCTTCAAGCGTGGGGTCTATCAGGTGTTGGTGTTGGAGCTAGGGTTCGTCACCGCTGGCTCCCGCGCTGCGGTGGATGCGCTATGCGATGAATTTCATGTTCCGTTCAACCAGGCCCTGGAACACTGATCCGGGCCTTTCGTGCCATCGATAGGAGATTGTCATGCCCCTTGCGCAACTGATCACCCCGCAGCAGCTGGCCGAGCGTCTGGACTCGCCGGGGCTGGTGATCCTCGACTGTCGCTTTGCCCTGGAAGACGTGGATTACGGCCAGCGCAGCTATGCCGAGGGGCATATCGCCGGTGCGCATTTCGCGGACCTGGAGCGCGATCTGAGCGGGCCTGTGGTCAAGGGGCAGACTGGGCGTCATCCATTGCCTGAGCCGCGCCGTCTGGTCGAGCGCTTGCGCGAGTGGGCCCTGGACAATGACAGCCAGGTGGTGTTGTACGACGACGGTCCCGGTGCCTTCGCTGCCCGCGCCTGGTGGTTGCTGGCCTGGCTGGGCAAGCGCAACGCGGTGTTCATCCTCGACGGCGGCCTCAAGGCTTGGCACGCGGCGCATCTGCCGCTGAGCCTGGATCCGCCGGTGCAGCGCGAGGGCAACTTCACGGGCGAGGCCGATGCGAAGCTGCTGATCGATGCCGAGCACCTGAACAAGCGTCTGGGCAGCGCCGACCTGACGTTGATCGATGCCCGCGCCTTGCCGCGTTTTCGCGGCGAAGTCGAGCCGATCGATCCTGTCGCTGGGCATATTCCTGGTGCGCAGTGTGCAGCGTTCACTGACAACCTGGGTGCGGATGGGCGTTTCCTGCCAGCCGAGCAGCTGAAACAGCGCTTCGCCGAGAAGCTGGCAGGGCGTGAGCCGGAGCAGCTGGTCGCCTATTGCGGATCCGGTGTGACGGCTTGCCATAACCTGTTTGCCCTGGCGCTGGCAGGATACCCGTTGGGGCGCCTGTATGCCGGGTCCTGGAGCGAGTGGATCAACGATTCCAGGCACGGTGTCGCCACTGGCGATTGAGGCAGCGAAGCGCTAGCGGCCCTCCAGCAGCCACTGCGGAATCCGGCGCTCAAGGTAGTAGCCCGGATTGCGCAGGCTGCCCTCTACAAAGCCCACATGTCCGCCGCGGCGGTGCAACTCGAAGTGCGTCTGCGGCGCCAGCTCCTGCGGTGCTGGCAGGCTGTGGTCGAACACGAACGGATCGTCCTGCGCGTGGATGATCAGTGTCGGTGTACGGTTTTCCCCCAGGTAATAGCGGCTCGAGGCGTGGCGGTAGTAGTCGTGGGCATCGCTGAAGCCATTGAGCGGTGCGGTTACTCGGCCATCGAAATCCCAGAAGGTCCTCAGGTTGCGTAGCGGCCCGAGGCGCTCCAGTGCAGCCAACCCTTCGTTGTGGCCCAAAGCCTGGAAGTGCTTCTGCTTGCTTTGCACGTAAGCCAGCATCTCGCGCATGAAGTGCGCCTGGTAGACCTTGCTGAAGCCTATGCCGATGCGATCGGCGCACTGATCCAGACGAAACGGCACCGACACTGCCACCGCTGCTTCAAGCTGGCTGGCCGAACCGCTTTCGCCCAGGTACTTCAACAGCACGTTGCCGCCCAACGAGTAGCCCACGGCATACAGCGGCGCCAGCGGTCGTTGCGCGCGCAGATGGCGGATGGTTTCGGCAAGATCTTCACTGGCGCCGGAGTGGTAGCTGCGAGCAAGCAGGTTCGGCTCGCCGGAGCAGCCCCGCCAGTTCAGCGCGACGCTGGCCCAGCCACGCGCCTGCAGCGCTTGCTGCAGGCCTTTTACGTAAGGGGAGTCGGAGGAGCCGGTCAGGCCGTGCAAGACCAGCACCAGCGGCGTGTCAGCTTGATGCGGGCCGTGCCAGTCCATGTCGAGGAAGTCGCCGTCGGCCAGCCACAGGCGCTCGCGGCTGCGCTCAAGTCTTGGAAGCCTGCGCCAGAGTGGGCCCCACAGTGTCTGCAGGTGAGGGTTTGACAGGCCGGTGGCTGGGCTGAAGGTTGCGGTGAGACTGGACATGCTCGGCGGCTCTTGGTGTGCCTGCCTAGAGTGCCACGAAACACCGCACCTGTGGTCGTGTTATCAGTCGGCTATTGGCAGTGCAGGCAGGGGCTGCTGAGCCACCTTGGGTCCGACGCAGGTCACGACACAACGGTTGCTGTCGAAGACCTGCCGAGCGACCGTCTGGATTTGTGTTGCCGTGGTTTGCGCGAGTTGTTCCTGGTAGCGCTGGAAATGATCCGCCGGCAATCCGGATGCGTTGATCTGTGCCAGCAGGTCTGCAAGCTCTTGGTCGTCGGCGAGGGTGCGCAACAGGTCACCGCACAGTTGGCTGCGTGCCAGCTTCATCTCGAACTCGCTTGGGCCTTGCTCGATGAAGCAGCGCAGCACGAGTTTGACGAGATCGATGGATGCTTGCAGATAGTGGGGCTTGATATCCCATTCGACGAGCAGCACCAGGGCGCCACGGTAGTCGTCGAAGTAACTGCGAATGGCGTAAGTGAGGGATCGCCGTTCGCGCAGTTCGGATACCAGGCGCGACTCGAAGCTGGCGCCCAGAATCTGGTTGGCCATGGTCAGCGCAGGAAACTGCTCATCGCCGGGCTGGATTTCTACCGCAAACGCCAGGCTGACCTTTACGTTGTCGGTGTCTGGGTTATTGCTTGGCTGTTCGATGTGCAAAGTCCTGGCCTGGTTGTATGGCCGGGCTTTTTCCAGGGCGGGAAGCGCAAGCTGGGTAATCGGCAGGGCCTGGCAAAGGTCGTTGACCAGTGTTTCGGCGTCCTCTCGAGACAGGTCCCCGGCCAAGGTGATTTCCAGGTTTGCGGCGCAGTAGGCTCGTTGGTGAAAGTCCACTATCTGCTGTCGGCTGATCGTCATGACACTGCTCGTAGTGCCATGACTGTCCCGCGTGTAAGGGTGGCTGTCATAAACGTTACGAAGCCTTTCCACCTTGAGCCGGTGTTCAGGTTTGGCTTCGCGACGGCGTAGATAGTTGATTAAGCGAGTGCGTATGCCTTCTAGCGCCGTGGCCTCGAAGCTCGGACGCGCACTCATGGCAACCAGCAACGCCACGGCTTCCTTGTAAAGGCCGTTGGTGAATGGGCTGCGCAGACGCAAGATGGCGTCGTCGTGCGTCACGTTGTGTTCGAGTGTGGCACCAAGCGACTTGAGTTGACTGGCTAGCTGCACGGCATCCAGTTGGTCACAACCCTGGTTGAGCATATACAGCGTCATTGCGGCCAAGCCGGGCGTGTCGCCGTCATGATAGGCCCCAGCCTTGAAGCGTAGTTGCAGGTCGACTGCAGGAGCACCTTGTACCGGAACGAAACACACCTTGCTGCCCAGCTCGGTATGCCACTGCTGTATTTCCTGAACTGGGGTGTCCAGGGCAGCCTCTGAAAGGCCTTGTGCCGAGGTCAGGCCGGACAGGTCCAGCGCAGCGCTACCAGTGGGCAAGTCGACGCAAGTCAGTACGGGAGTCTCTATTACCGTTGCCTCGGGCGCGCACATATGAGTGACGGTAAGGCGTTCACGGGTGAGGTAGGTCTTGATCGCGAGCTGGATGTCCTGCTCGGTGAGCGATGCCAGGGTCTGAAATTCATCATGCAGCTGCGTGGGGTCCAGGCCGCCGATCACTCTCCAACTGAGCGCATCTGCCTGGCCGGTGAGGTTGGCCTGGGCTTCTGCGTGCTGCGCCAGCAGGTGCAGCTTGGCATCTTCGATCTGCTGCGCGGTGAAGGGGGTCAACTGGAGGCTTTTGATGATGTCCAAAACCGCCTTTTCGGCGCTCGCTGGTGTGTTGCCGGGTGCGACATAGCCAGAGAACGTCAGCAGAGTATCGCCGCGCACCTGGTATTCATAGGACGGGCCGACGCCTATCAGGACCTGCCGTTTGCGCACCAGTTTGTCATGCAGGAGAGACGCCGCACCTCTGCCCAGCAATTCCGCGACAATTCTCAAAGCGTGCACGCTACGGGGCGACTCTGCCGTTGCCAGGCTTGGCACATTGAAGGACATCAGCAGGCCGTCGCGCAGGTTGGGCAGTGTCAGTGCCTGTTGGCGGTACGCCAATTGCTCAGGATGGCGAGGCGTCTGGGTCGGTTGCAGGGGGATGGCCTCGCATCCTGCGAAGTGCCGCTGCACCCATTCTTCGAGACGAGCCAGTTCGATGTCGCCAACGACTACCAGGGTGGCGTTGTTGGGGGCGTAATAATTCCTGTACCACGTGCGAATCGTGATAAGGCTCATGTCTTCGAGGTCTTGCGGGTCGCCGTAGTTGGGAGTGGCGTAGGGGCTGGTTTGGTGAGCAAGCTGTTTATGGCTTTCGAGGGCCTGTTGTACCGGCTGATTGTCGATTTTCAGTCGACGCTCATCGCGTACTGCGGTCTTGGCCTTTTCAAAGGCTTCGCCACCAAGGCGAGCATTGATCATGGCGTCGGCCATGATCTCCAGGCCTACCTCCAGGCGCGAGGCGGGCAGGGTCATCCTGTAGACCGTTGCATCGTTGAATGTAGAGGCGCCGCCGGTGCCGCCCAGCCAATTGATTATCCGAAGGTACTGGCCGGCTGCGAGTTTGCCGCTGCCCTCGAACACCATGTGCTCGATCACATGGGACAGATTGCTATGGCTTGGCGGTTCGTGGCTGGAACCCACGTGATAATGAAGCTGTGCACAAACAAGCGGGCTACGTTGATCACGCTGGAGGTAGACCTTCAGGCCATTCTCCAGGCGAAAGTGCTGTAGCGGCGTGCTTGGCGGGGTGATCAGGTTGGTGGGTTTGACAGTGGATGCTGGCATCGTCGAGCTGCTCCGGCGGGGTTTGAGAGCGGAGCAGCTTCAATCAGAGGGCTTGTTGACAGGTGCTATTTATATCTTGGCACTCATGGTTTCAGCCACGTTGCCACAGGGCATAGTTCACCTGACCCGTTTTCTTTTCCCGGTGCAGGCGCCAGTTGCTGGGCATCGGCAAGCTGGAGGGCGAGGCTTCGCTCTCGGTATAGATCCAGGCCTGTTCTCGCAGCCACTGATGCTCTTCCAGCAGGTTGCAGACGTCTGCCAGCAGGTCCTTGTGGAAGGGCGGGTCGAGGAACACCACATCGAACTGCTGCTTGGCCGGGCCGCCGAGATAGCGCAGGGCGTCGGTCTGCAGGATCTGCCCACGGGGGCAGCGCAGCAATTCGAGGTTGTGCTTGAGGTTGGCGATGGCTGCAGGGTTGCTGTCCAGTGCCACCGCATCGTCGGCGCCGCGCGAAAGGGCTTCGAGCACCAGTGCGCCGCTGCCGGTGAAGGCGTCCAGCACGCGGGCCCCTTCGATATGGGGGGCCAGCCAGTTGAACAGGGTCTCACGCACGCGGTCGGGTGTCGGGCGCAGGCCTTCGCCCTCGGGCACCGTCAGGCGGCGGCTGCGCCACTCGCCGGCGATGATGCGCAGATGCCCAGCTCCCTTGCTTTGGGGCTGGGCGGGGTTGGAGGGTCTTGCCATCAGTGCTCCGGTACGCCGAGCGGTTGCTCGGATGGTTTGTCTGTGGGCGGTGGCAGCGGCTTTTGCGGCACGCTCGGGCCTGCGGTGACGATCACCAGCTTGTCCACCGCCAAGTGCTTGTTCATCGCCGCCTTGACCTGCTCGACGGTCAGCGCCTGGGATTGTTGCATGAAGTCTTCGAGCCAGGTCAGCGGCAGGTTGTAGAAGCCGATGGCGCCCAGTTGGCCAACGATGCTCGCGTTGCTGGCATTGGAGAGCGGGAAGCTGCCGGCCAGCTCACGTTTGGCATCGTCCAGCTCTTGCTGGGTCGGGCCGTTCTTCAGGTAGTCGGTGAGGATGTCCTGGACCAGCTTGAGCGTGCCTTCGCTGAGTTCGGCGCGCGTCTGCAGGTTGATCATGAACGGGCCGCGCACCTGCATCGGGCTGAATACCGAGTACACACCGTAGGTGAGGCCGCGTTTTTCACGCACTTCGCTCATCAGGCGCGTGCCGAAGGCGCCGCCGCCGAGGATCTGGTTGCCCAGCGACAGTGCTGGCCAGTCAGGGTCCTGGCGAGTGATGCCCAGTTCGGCGAGCATCAGGTGGGTCTGCTTTGACGGGAAATCGATATGAGTCGCGCCCGGCTTGGGCTCTGCTGGTTCGCCAGGGCTGGCCAGTGCCGGACCCTTGGGCAGGGTGGCGGAGAGCTGCGCCGCGATGGTTTCGGCTTCACTGCGGCTGAGGTCGCCGACCAGGGCGATCACGGCATTGCCGGCAGCGTAGGCCTTGGCGTGGAAGTCGCGCAGTTGTGCCTGGCTGATACCCGGGATGCTTTCGGCGCTGCCGTCGCTGGGGTGGGCGTAGGGATGGCTGCCGTAGAGGTTGGCGAACAGCGCCTTGCCGGCCAGCTTGCCAGGGTTCTGCTTCTCGTACTCGAAGCCGGCCAGCAGCTGGTTCTTGATGCGCTTGAGGGCATCTTCGGGGAAGGTCGGCTTGCCGACCACGTCGGCGAACAGTTTCAGCGCCGGGTCGCGTTTGTCCGGGGCGCTCAGGCTGCGTAACGAGGCGATGGCCATGTCGCGGTATGAGCCGTTGCCAAAGTCGGCACCGAGCCCCTCGAAGCCTTGGGCGATCGCGGTGACGTCCTTGCCGGCCACACCCTCGTTGAGCATGGCGTTGGTCAGGGTGGCCAGCCCGGAGACGTTGCCGTCCTGGCTGCTGCCTGCGGCGAAGGTCACGCGCAGGTCGAACATCGGCAGCTCGCGGGCTTCGACGAACAGGACCCGCGCGCCTTCGGCGGTGGTCCAGTTCTGGATGTTCAGCTGGCGTCGGCTGGGGGATTTGCCGTCGAGCTCTGCCAACGACTGCAGCGTGTTGGCCGGGCGGGCGGCGTTGCTGTCGGCCTGGCCGGCGGCATTATCCGATTGCGCCGGGCGGGCCAGCAGCAGGGCCAGCGCCACGATCGCAGCCAGGATGCCGAGGCCGAACAGGGTATAGCGGGGGGCGCTGCGATCACTCATGAGCGGACTCCTCGGGCAGAACATGGGCAACGCTCAGGCGTTCGCGGGTGAAATAGGTGCGCGCGGCGTCCTGGATGTCCTGTGGAGTGACGCGCTTGAGGTCGTCCAGCTCGCTGTCGATCAGCTTCCATGAGAGGCCCACGGTTTCCAACTGACCGATGGTGGTGGCCTGGCTGCTGATCGAGTCGCGGTCGTAGACCAGGCCGGCGATGACCTGGGCACGCACGCGCTCCAGTTCTTCTGCAGTAGGTGGCGTGTTCTTGAGCTCGTCCAGCAACTGCCAGACGCCCTTCTCGACGTCGGCGAGGGTTTTCTGCTTCTGCACGTTGGGGGTGGCGGAGATCAGGAACAGGCTGTCACCCCGGGTGAAGGCGTTGTAGCTACTCGAGGCACCGGCCACCAGCTCCTGGCCGCGCTCGAGGCGTGCCGGCATGCGCGCACTGTAGCCGCCGTCGAGCAGCGCCGAGATCAAGCGCAGGGCCTGGGCGCTGCGTGGGTCCTTGGCAGTGGCCAGGCCTGGGACGTTGAAGCCGTAGATCAGGCTGGGCAGTTGGGTGCGTACGTGAAGAGTGAGCTGGCGCTGGCCGGGTTCGGCCAGTTCCAGTGGCAGTTTGGCGGGAGGAATGGCGCGTTTGGGGATGGCGGCGAAGTACTTGTCCGCCAGGCCCTTGACCTCATCGACGGTGACATCGCCCACCACCACCAGCGTGGCGTTATTCGGTGCGTACCAGGATTCGTACCAGTGGCGCAGTTCCTCGACCTTCATCCGCTCGAGGTCGGCCATCCAGCCGATGGTCGGTGTGTGGTAGCCGCTGGCCGGGTAGGCCATGGCGCGGAACAGTTCGAAAGCCTTGGCGTTGGGCTGGTCGTCGGTACGCAGGCGGCGCTCTTCCTTGATGACTTCGATTTCACGACTGAACTCGTCGGCCGGCAGGCGCAGGCTGGCCAGGCGGTCGGCCTCGAGTTCCAGGGCTACCGGCAGTCGGTCGCGGGCCAGCACCTGGTAATAAGCGGTGTAGTCATCGCTGGTGAAGGCGTTTTCCTCGGCGCCGAGGTCGCGCAGGATGCGCGAGGCTTCGCCCGGACCGACCTTGGCGCTGCCCTTGAACATCATGTGCTCAAGCGCATGCGATAGACCGGTCTGGCCTGGCGTCTCGTAGCTGGAGCCGACCTTGTACCAGATCTGCGATACCACCACTGGCGCGCGATGGTCTTCGCGCACTACGACCTTCAGGCCGTTGTCGAGGATGAATTCGTGGGTCGGTTGCGTATCGGCGGCCAGGGCCGCAAGCGGCAGGCAGAGCGTGCCGAGCAACAGGCCAGCGGCGCGGCGGGCTAGAGCATTCATACGATGGATAACCTGTACGACGGCCCGCGGGGTTTAGCGTAGGCGGGCCAGGAGGTGCTAGGATACTGATCCGGTTGCCTGGCGACCATGCCTGTCGCCGTTCTGGCCCACAGGACACTACGACAAAACGTTGCGCATGAACCAGCCGGCTTCAAGAGAGTCTGTTCTGCGTATAGAGAATTCCCGATGCCCAATGATGGTGCATCGCTACCCTGAGATAGCCGTCTTCCATGTTTGGTTCCAACGACGACAAGAAAGCGCCGGCCGAGGCCGGTGAAAAGAAAGGCCTGTTCGGCTGGTTTCGCAAGAAGCCGCAGCAACCTGTCGCCGAACAGCCGCAAGCCCCCGAGCAGCCCGTTAACGAGCCGGTAGCGCCAGCCACGCCCGTCGAGCAGGCCGTTGTCACTCCGCTCGAGCCGGTTGCCGCCGATGCGCCGGTTGTGCCAGATGAAGTGCCGCCGTCGGTAGAGGCTTCCCAGGCCATACCTGCGCAGCCCATCGAGGTCGAAATCCCGGCTCCGGTGGCTGAGGCTCCGGTGGCTGCGCCGGTCAGCAATCTGGTACTGCCTGTCGCCGAGGAACCCGTGGCGCTGGTCCCTGACCTGGAACCGAGCGAACCACCAGCCATTCCCGAGCGCCCTGTCGCGAGCCCTGAGCCTGTGGCAGCGGTTGTCGTCGAGCCGGAGCCGGTGGTTATCACGCCAGTGGCCGAGGCGCCTGCGCCTGCACGGGTGGAGCCCCAGCCTGAGCCTGCCCTTGTCGAGCCAGAACCCGTGGTTGCCGTGGTTGCCGCTGCCGAGCAGTCCAAGCCCGGCTTCTTCGCCCGCCTCAAGCAGGGCCTGTCCAAGACCAGTGCCAGCATTGGCGAAGGCATGGCCAGCCTGTTCCTGGGCAAGAAGGTCATCGACGACGACCTGCTCGACGAGATCGAGACGCGCCTGCTCACTGCCGACGTAGGCGTCGAGGCCACTTCGCTGATCGTCCAGAATCTCACACAGAAGGTCGCCCGCAAGCAGTTGGCAGACGCCGATGCACTGTACAAGTCGCTGCAGGAAGAGCTGGCCGCGCTGCTGCGTCCGGTCGAGCAGCCTCTGAAGATCGAATCCCAGAGCAAGCCCTATGTGATCCTTGTCGTCGGCGTGAACGGCGCAGGCAAGACCACTACCATCGGCAAGCTGGCCAAGAAGCTGCAACTCGAAGGCAAGAAGGTCATGCTCGCTGCCGGCGATACGTTCCGTGCGGCTGCGGTAGAGCAGTTGCAGGTCTGGGGCGAGCGCAACCAGATCCCGGTGATCGCCCAGCACACCGGCGCCGATTCGGCCTCGGTGATCTTCGATGCCGTGCAGGCCGCCAAGGCCCGTGGCGCCGACGTGCTGATCGCCGACACCGCCGGACGTCTGCACACCAAGGACAACCTGATGGAAGAGCTGAAGAAGGTCCGTCGGGTCATCGGCAAGCTCGACGCTGACGCGCCGCACGAGGTCCTGCTGGTGCTGGACGCGGGCACCGGACAGAACGCCATCAGCCAGGCCAAGTACTTCAACCAGAGCGTCGAGCTGACCGGCCTGGCCCTGACCAAGCTGGACGGCACTGCCAAGGGCGGTGTGATCTTCGCCCTGGCCAAGCAGTTCAGCCTGCCGATCCGCTTCATCGGGGTCGGTGAGGGTATCGACGATCTGCGCACCTTCGAGGCCGAACCCTTCGTCAAAGCCCTGTTTGCCGAGCGTGAGCATCCATGATCCGATTCGAGCAGGTCGCCAAGCGCTACCCCAATGGCCATGTCGGCCTGCATGAGCTGAGTTTCCGGGCACGCCGGGGCGAATTCCTGTTCGTCACCGGCCACTCCGGCGCGGGCAAGAGCACCTTGCTGCGCCTGCTGCTGGCGATGGAGCGCCCGACCAGCGGCAAGCTGCTGTTGGCCGGCCAGGACCTGGGTCAGATCAGCAATGCGCAGATCCCGTTCCTGCGCCGCCAGATCGGCGTGGTGTTCCAGAACCACCAACTGCTGTTCGATCGCACCGTGTTCAACAACATCGCGTTGCCGCTGCAGATCCTCGGGCTGTCCAAGGCGGAGATCGCCAAGCGCGTGGATTCGGCGCTGGAGCGCGTATCGCTGTCGGACAAGGGCGAGCTGTTCCCCGCTGACCTGTCGACCGGGCAGCAGCAGCGCGTGGGCATCGCCCGTGCCATCGTCCACCAGCCGGCGCTGCTGCTGGCGGACGAACCCACCGGTAACCTCGACCCGCGGCTGGCCGCAGAGATCATGGGCGTGTTCGAAGATATCAACCGCCTGGGCACCACGGTGCTGATCGCCAGCCACGACCTGGCGCTGATCGCGCGCATGCGTCACCGCATGCTGACGCTTCAGCGCGGACGACTGATCGGCGATGGGGAGGCCGGACAATGAGCACTACGCGTACGCCAAAGGTTTCCGAGCGCGTTGCGCCCAAGGCCGCCGACCCGAAGCCGGAAAAACAGCGTGGTGGCCATGATGACGATGGTCCGGATTTCCGCACCCTGTTGAACGCCTGGCTGGAAAGCCATCGCGCCAGCCTCGCCGACAGCCTTCGCCGCCTGGGCAAGCAGCCAATCGGCAGCTTCTTCACCTGTCTGGTGATGGCAGTGGCACTGAGCATGCCCATGGGCCTGTCGCTGCTGCTGAAGAACGTCGAGAAGCTTGGGGGTTCCTGGCAGCGCGCAGCGCAGATTTCGCTTTATCTCAAGCTCGATGCGGGTAGCAAGGAAGGAGAAGCGCTGCGCGATGAGATCAAGGGCATGCCCGGCGTGGCCGAGGCGACCTACGTCAGCCGCGAGCAGGCGCTGCAGGAGTTCCAGCAGCAATCCGGCCTGGGCGAGGCCTTGCGCGAGTTGCCCGACAACCCGCTGCCCGGCGTGGTGGTGGTGACCCCGACCGAAGTCGACAAGCCGGCGCTCGAAGCCTTGCGTCAGCGCCTGTCGGAGTTGCCGCGGGTCGAAGTGGCTCAGTTGGACCTGGTCTGGGTCGAGCGCCTGGCGGCGATCCTCAAGTTGGGTGACCGTTTCGTCTTCGGCCTGGCGGTCATGCTGATTTCCGCACTGCTTTTGGTAATTGGTAACACAATTCGGCTGCACATCGAGAACCGCCGTGTCGAGATCGAAGTGATCAAGCTGGTCGGCGGTACCGACAGCTACGTGCGGCGTCCCTTCCTCTACATGGGAGCCTTGTACGGCCTGGGTGCGGGCGTGTTGGCATGGGGCATCCTGGCGTTTGGCCTGAACTGGCTGAACGACGCGGTTGTCGGGCTTTCCGGGCTGTACAACAGTGACTTCGCCCTGGGCGGGGTACCGGGGTCCGATGGTCTGTCACTCTTGATTGGTGCGGTGCTCTTGGGGTATATCGGTGCTTGGATTGCGGTCGCTCGCCACCTGAACGAGCTTGCACCGCGATAATGCTTTCTTGCCAGCATTGACTTTTTTCATCCAGGAACTTCTTTCATGGTTCCGGGTCAATGATGGCAGTGCCCACAAGGCACGAGTCCAGTGAGTCGGAGGTACTTGAATGACCACTTCGTTGCAACCTGCCTATGCCCTGGTGCCCGGTGCGAACCTGGAAGCCTACGTGCACACGGTCAACAGCATTCCGCTGCTGACGGTCGAGCAGGAGCGTGAACTGGCCGAGCGTCTCTATTATGAGCAGGATCTTGAGGCCGCTCGGCAAATGGTGATGGCCCACCTGCGTTTCGTCGTACATATCGCCCGCAGCTATGCCGGCTACGGGTTGGCCCAGGCTGACCTGATCCAGGAAGGCAACGTCGGCCTGATGAAGGCGGTCAAGCGCTTCAACCCCGAGATGGGCGTGCGCCTGGTGTCCTTCGCCGTGCACTGGATCAAGGCAGAGATCCACGAGTTCATCCTGCGTAACTGGCGCATCGTCAAGGTCGCCACCACCAAGGCGCAGCGCAAGCTGTTCTTCAATCTGCGCAGCCAGAAGAAGCGTCTGGCCTGGCTGAATAACGATGAAGTGCACCGTGTCGCCGAAAGCCTGGGCGTCGAGCCTCGGGAAGTGCGCGAGATGGAAAGCCGCCTGAGCGGTCAGGACATGGCCTTCGATCCGGCAGCCGATGCGGACGACGACAGCGCCTTCCAGTCGCCTGCGCACTACCTTGAGGATCACCGCTACGATCCTGCCCTGCAGCTCGAAGATGCCGATTGGAACGACAACTCCAACAGCAACCTGCACGAGGCACTCAGTGGCCTGGACGAGCGCAGCCGCGACATTCTCTATCAGCGCTGGCTGGCCGAGGAAAAGGCCACGCTGCACGAGCTGGCAGAGAAGTACAGTGTATCGGCCGAGCGGATTCGTCAGCTCGAGAAGAACGCGATGAGCAAGGTCAAGGCACTGATCACGATCTGATCGGCGCCCTGACTGAAAAGCCGCCTGTCCCTCGCGGGGCAGGCGGCTTTTTGTTGTTCGCATGGGGCGGCAAGCGGATCAAGGCTTGCGTGCGCTCTCCAACTGCATCAGGTAACTGGTTCCCCCGAGCTGGCTCATCTGTCGTCGAATCCATCCCGCCCGGCTGGCGACATAGGTGCTCGGGCGGCTGGCGCTCCACTTGATCGGGCTGGGCAGCACTGCAGCGAGCTGGCTGGCCTGTTGGCGAGTGAGACGGCTGGCATCGACGCCGAAGTGATAGCGCGCCGCTGCCTGGGCGCCGAATACGCCTGGCCCCCATTCGGCGCTGTTGAGGTAGACCTCGAGGATCCGCTCCTTCGACCAGAACAGCTCCATCAGGCCAGTGAACCAGGCTTCGAGACCTTTGCGAAACCAGCTGCGCCCCGACCACAGGAACAGGTTCTTCGCCACTTGCTGGGAGAGCGTGCTGGCGCCGCGGATACTGCCGCCGCGCTCGTTATGTGCCAGTGCGGCCTGGATCGCGGGAATGTCGAAACCCCAGTGGTTGGCGAAGTGCTGGTCCTCGCCCGCGATAACGGCCACCTTGAGCTCGTCGGAGATCTCGTCCCAAGGCGTCCAGTCGCGCTGCAGGTCGATCGGCTCGCCACTGAACCAGGACTGCACCTTGCGTTCGACCATCAACGCAGTGCCTGGTGGTGGCACCCAGCGCAGCACGAGCACCAGCACGATGCTGCCGGCGGCGAACCAGAGCAGTGCGCGGGCGAGACGGCGGATCAGGGATGACAGCATGTCGATAGCTTGGCCGGACCGATGGAACCGGCCATTATACAGACCCCTCTCGAGGAGTCGTCCCATGCTTCGCAGCTTCCTGATGCTCGCCGCGTTCTTTGGCTTTACGGGGGTGGCCCTGGGTGCCTTTGCCGCACACGGCCTGAAGAACCGTCTTACCGCCGATTACCTGGCGATCTTCCACACCGGCGTCACTTATCAACTGGTCCATGCCCTGGCGATCCTGGCGGTCGCGCTGCTTTCGGTGCACTTGCCGGGGCGTCTGGTCGGCTGGGCGGGCGGGCTGTTCGCAGTCGGTATCCTGCTGTTCTCCGGCAGCCTTTACGTGCTGACCCTCACCGGGTTGGGCAAGCTTGGCATCATCACCCCCATCGGCGGCCTGTGCTTCCTCGCCGGCTGGCTGTGCCTGGGGCTGGCAGCCTGGCGCCTGGGCTGACCAAGCGGTCGGGAATCGCGACTAATGGCGTGTGTCGCCCTTGGGTTGCAAGGCTGATCGGGGCTAGAATGCGGGCCCCAATGAACGATGGTGGCCGTGCGCATGCGCATTCAACTGAACGGTGAACCTTACGAACTGCCTGCGGGCGAGAGCGTCGCGGCCCTGCTGGGTCGGCTGGAGCTGGTCGGGCGTCGTGTGGCGGTGGAGCTGAACCTGGACATCGTGCCGCGCAGCCAGCACGAAAGCACCCTGTTGAACGAGGGTGACCAGGTCGAAGTGGTCCACGCCATCGGTGGCGGCTGACGCTTCTGCCGTGCCCCACCCGCAAGTCCCGCAACCTTTCCAGAGGAACAACGATGAGCAACGTTCGTAGCGACAAGCCCTTCACCCTGGCCGGACGCACTTTCCAGTCGCGCCTGCTGGTCGGCACCGGCAAGTACCGTGACATGGAAGAAACCCGCCTGGCCATCGAAGCCTCGGGTGCCGAAATTGTCACCGTCGCCGTGCGCCGCACCAACCTCGGCCAGAACCCGGGCGAGCCGAACCTGCTCGATGTGCTGCCGCCGGACCGCTTTACCATTTTGCCGAACACCGCCGGTTGCTATGACGCCGTCGAAGCCGTGCGCACCTGCCGCCTGGCCCGCGAGCTGCTCGATGGCCACAACCTGGTGAAGCTGGAAGTGCTGGCCGACCAGAAGACTCTGTTCCCCAACGTGATCGAAACCCTCAAGGCTGCCGAAGTGCTGGTCAAGGACGGTTTCGACGTGATGGTCTACACCAGCGACGATCCGATCATCGCCCGTCAACTGGCCGAAGCCGGCTGTATCGCCGTGATGCCCCTGGCGGGCCTGATTGGTACCGGGCTCGGGATCTGCAACCCCTACAACCTGCAGATCATTCTCGAAGAGTCCAAGGTGCCGGTACTGGTCGACGCCGGTGTAGGTACTGCCTCCGACGCGACCATCGCCATGGAAATGGGTTGCGAAGCCGTGCTGATGAACTCCGCTATCGCGCACGCCCAGCAGCCGGTGCTGATGGCCGAAGCGATGAAGCACGCCATCGTCGCCGGTCGCATGGCCTATCTGGCCGGGCGTATGCCGAAAAAACTCTATGCCAGCGCCTCGTCGCCGCTGGATGGTCTGATCAAGTAAGAGCCCCTGATGACTGAATCGCAAGAAACGCCGATCACCGCTGAAGGCGAAGAGCGCCCGCACCGCCGCATCAAGAGCTTCGTGATGCGCGCAGGCCGCATGACCGAAGGCCAGCAACGTGGCCTTGATCAGGGTGGCCCGCTGTTTATCCTGCCCCTGGCCGACAGCCCGGTGGATTATGACCAGGTGTTCGGCCGCTCGGCGCCGCGCACCCTGGAGATCGGCTTCGGCATGGGGCACTCCCTGCTGGAGATGGCCGCTGCTTCGCCTGAGCTGGACTTCATTGGCGTGGAAGTGCACCGCCCGGGTGTTGGCGCGCTGCTCAACGGCGTGCTGACCCAAGGTCTGAAGAACCTGCGGGTGTACGACTGCGACGCCATCGAGGTGCTCAACCGCTGCGTGGCCGACAACAGCCTCGATCGCCTGATGCTGTTCTTCCCCGATCCTTGGCACAAGGCGCGCCATCACAAGCGCCGCATCGTCCAGCCCGAGTTCGCCGAGTTGGTACGGCGCAAACTCAAGGTCGGCGGTGTGTTCCACATGGCCACCGACTGGGAGCCCTATGCCGAGCACATGCTGGACGTGATGAAGGTCGCGCCGGGCTACCGCAACCAGGCGGCTGACGGCGCTTATGTGCCGCGGCCTGAAGAGCGGCCGATCACCAAGTTCGAGCGTCGCGGCGAGCGGCTCGGGCATGGCGTCTGGGATTTGAAGTTCGAGAAGCTGGACTGATCGAAAAAACGCCCTGAGAAGGGCGTTTTTCATTTGGCTGGCCTGTAAGCGTGGGGTTAACCGCGACGATCCGCCACCACGCCGATGAGCACCAGCACCACCAGCAGCACCGGCGCCAGCGCATAGTTGTTGAATTGCGCCAGCGCCTTCACCACCCAGGGCGTGGCATAGATCAGCGCCGCGCCGCTGCCGATCATCACCAGCAGCGCCATGAAAGGCACGCGCAGGGCGCCAGCGAGGCCACCCAGGCGCTGATCGACCCAGCCTTTGAGGTCGGTGCCGAACAACACCAGCAAGCACCCCACGAGCGCCAGCGAAATTTCTGACAGGTTGCTGCGGCTCCAGCGGGAAACGGTCGAGAGCAGGTCGAGTACCAGGTCCATGGGTCATCCTTAATTCAAGAAGTACTGCAGCAGGTCGTTGAGGAACAACTGGCCCCGCGGTGTCGCCGCCAGTCGATCGGGTTCGACCTGCAGTAGGCCCTTTTGTTCGGCAGCACGGCGTGCTTCTGCCAACTGTGCCAGCGGCAGGCCGGTGCGTCGGGTGAAGAGTTCGGCCTCCACGCCATCGGTCAGGCGCAGGGCATTCATCAGGAATTCGAACGGCAGCTCATCGGCGGGCAGCAGCTTCTCGCCGGCTTTGAAGGGCTTCGCCGGGTTGAGGTAGTCCTTGGGCAGGCGGGTCTTCCAGGTGCGCAGGATACGCCCGTCCGGGAACGACAGCTTGCCATGCGCCCCCGCGCCGATGCCGATGAAGTCGCCAAAGCGCCAGTAGTTGAGATTATGCCGTGCTGCGCGTCCTGGCTGAGCGTAGGCCGAAACTTCGTACTGGTGGTAGCCATGTTCGGCCATCAACGCTTGGCCGGCCTCCTGGATGTCCCAGAGGATGTCGTCCTCGGGCAGTTCGGGCGGCTGGTTCCAGAATACGGTGTTCGGTTCCAGGGTGAGCTGGTACCACGACAAGTGCGTAGGCGCGAGTGCGATGGCCTGGCGCAGGTCACCCAGCGCCTCGTCCAGCGACTGGTCCGGCAGGCCGTGCATCAGGTCCAGGTTGAAGTTGTCGAAACCTGCTGCGCGGGCCATGTCTGCAGCGCGCACGGCCTCGTCGCCGTTGTGGATGCGCCCGAGCTTTTCGAGCTTGCTCGGCTGGAAGCTTTGCACACCGATGGATAGACGGTTGATGCCGGTCTGGCGGTAGGCCTTGAACTTGTCCTGCTCGAAGGTACCGGGGTTGGCTTCGAGGGTGATCTCGATGTCCGGGGCGAACGGGATCCGTTGCTCGATGCCTTGCAGCAGGCGCCCCAGCGAGGCGGCACTGAACAGGCTTGGCGTGCCGCCGCCGAAGAAGATCGTGCTGATCGGGCGGCCCTGCACCGCGGGCAGCTCCTGGTCCAGGTCGGCGAGCAGGGCGTCGATGTAGTCGTCTTCGAGCAGCGTCGGGCCGGCCTGGTGCGAGTTGAAGTCGCAATAGGGGCACTTGCGCACGCACCAGGGGATGTGGATGTACAGCGACAGCGGCGGGCGCTCTGGAAGGATCAGGCCCGCCGGCTGCAGGGACGGCTGTTCGGTCATGCCAGGCCCAGACGCTGACGCAGCAGGGCCATGGCGCGGGCGCGATGGCTGAGCTGGTTCTTCTCGAGCGGTGCGAGGTCGGCGCTGGAGCAGTTGCGCTCCGGTACCCAGAACAGTGGGTCGTAGCCGAAGCCATGGTCGCCGCTGGCCTCGAACAGGATGCGACCGTGCCACAGGCCTTCGCAGAGAATCGGCAGAGGGTCGTCGGCATGGCGCACCAGGGCCAGGACGCAGACGAACTGCGCGCCGCGCTGCTCCTCGGGCACGTCCTTCAGGGCATCGAGCAGCTTGGCGTTGTTCGCCGCATCACCCTTGCCGTCGGCATAGCGAGCCGAGTAGATGCCCGGTGCGCCGCCCAGGAAGTCCACCGCCAGCCCCGAGTCGTCCGCCAGTGCCGGCAGACCGGAAAGGCGCGCGGCGTTGCGGGCCTTGAGAATGGCGTTCTCGACGAACGACAGGCCGGTCTCCTCCGGCTCGACCTGGCTGAATTCGCCGATCGAGCGCAGTTGCACGGAGCCGCCAAGCATGGCCTGGAGCTCTTTCAGTTTGCCGGCATTGTGGCTGGCCAATACGAGTTGCTGGAAATTCATCATTCGCCTGGGAACACTTCCTGGTTGAAGCTGAGTGTGTGGCTGAGGCCGCCGGTTTCGATGTTGAGGTCGAAGGTCAGGGTTTCAGCCTGTGCGATCTTGAACTGGGCGATGTAGTACACCGCACCTTGGTCGGTGATCTGCCTGAACGACAGCGGGCTGCTGCGGCCGGTGAGGTCCTTGACCGTGCCGCTGACCACCGCCGTGCCAGGCTTGCCGGCCTTGAGCACAGCGATGTTGAGCACGCCCTGATTCTTGCTGCGGACAAGGCCGGTGGCTGCGGCGATGTCCGGCTGCAGCATGCTCGAGGTGAAGGCGCTGTAGTGCACCGTGACGTCGCCGAAGTCCTGCTTGCGCTCGGGACGGGCGGCGTCGGCAGCCAGCACTGGCCAGGCCAGGCACAGGCTGATCAGCAAGAGAGCGAGACGACGCATGGTGCCATTCCTCCGATAGGTGGATCAGACCGCGACCTGGTGCTCCTGCAGCCCAGGACTACTGACCCGATAGATGCCGATCTCTCCCAGAAGATTAGGCCAAAGCCGACCGCCCCACCCGTTGCGGTGACGGTTGTCGACGGCCAGGCGATCGAGCACCTTGGCATTGCGCTCGTGGCACAGGTTCTCGAAGTCTTCGAAGGTGCAGAAGTGGATGTTCGGGGTGTTGTACCAGGTGTAGGGCATGAAGTCCGACACCGGCATGCGTCCTTTGGTGGCCAGGTACCAACGGCAGCGCCAGTGGCCGAAATTGGGGAAGGTGATGATGCACTGGCGGCCTACCCGCAGCATCTCGTCGAGAATGCGGTCGGGATATTCCACGGCCTGCAGGGCCTGGGTCATGACCACCACGTCGAAGCTGTTGCTGGCAAAGTTGCCCAGGCCCTTGTCCAGGTCTTGCTCGATGACGTTGACGCCCTTGTTTACGCACTCGGCGATGTTGTCGGCGTCGATCTCCAGGCCATAGCCGGTGACGTTCTTGCGATCACGCAGCGAGGCCAGCAGTTCGCCATTGCCGCAGCCCAGGTCGAGTACCCGGCTGCCGGCGGGGATCCAGTCGTGGATGATTTCCAGGTCGGCTCTCATGCGGTCCTCAGAGGGTGATGCGGTTCATGTAGTTCGCGAAACCCTGCATGTAGCGCGGGGTCGGGATGAGGAAGGCGTCGTGGCCGTAGGGCGAGTCGATGTCCAGGTAGCAGACGTTCTTGCGCGCAGCCATCAGGGCATCGACGATCTCTCGCGAGCGTGCTGGCGAGAAGCGCCAGTCGGTGGTGAACGACATGATGCAGTAATGCGCGGTGACATGCGCCAGCGTGGCGGCCAGGTCGCCATCGTGGGCGGCGGCCGGGTCGAAGTAGTCCAGCGCCTTGGTCATCAGCAGGTAGGTGTTGGCATCGAAGCGCCCCGAAAACTCCTCGCCCTGGTAGCGCAGGTAGCTCTCGACCTGGAACTCGACGCTGTGGAAGTCGTAGTTGAGCTTGTCGCTCTTGAGCTCACGGCCGAATTTCTCGCCCATCGAGTCGTCGGACAGGTAGGTGATGTGCCCGACCATGCGCGCCAGCATCAGCCCGCGCTTGGGGATCACGCCCTGGTCCTGGAACGAACCGCCGTGGAACTCGGGGTCTGTGAGGATGGCCTGGCGTGCCACTTCGTTGAAGGCGATGTTCTGTGCCGACAGCTTGGGCGCCGAGGCGATGTCCACGCAGTGGCGCACGCGATCGGGGTAGGTGATGGTCCACTGCAGCGCCTGCATGCCGCCCAGGCTACCGCCGACGATGGCGGCCCAGGTCTGGATGCCGAGGCGATCGGCCAGGCGGGCCTGGCTGTGTACCCAGTCTTCCACGGTCAGGACCGGGAAGTCCGCGCCATAGGGCTTGCCGGTAGCCGGGTTGAGGCTGCTCGGGCCGGTGCTGCCATTGCAGCCGCCGAGGTTGTTCAGGCTGACCACGAAGAAGCGGTTGGTGTCGATCGGCTTGCCCGGGCCGATGCAACTGTCCCACCAGCCCGGCTTGCGGTCGGTGGCAGCGTGGTAGCCGGCGGCGTGGTGGTGACCGGACAGTGCGTGGCAGATCAGCACGGCATTGCTGGCGCTGGCGTTGAGCTGGCCATAGGTTTCGTAGATGAGTTCGTACGAGGCCAGCGCGCGGCCACAGGCCAGGGCCAGCGGTTCATCGAACCGGGCGATCTGGGGGGTTACCAGACCGACGGAATCTTCGGGAAAGACAGTGGACATCGACCCTGCTCACGCTTGACGGAAGCGTAAGTCTAAAGAGCGCTACCCCCAGCGGCAAGCAAAGGCTGCCGCTGGATGACGCGGTGGTTCAGATCATCCGCCACAGCTGTTCCGGCATGCCGGCATAGGCAGCCAGTTGTGGCATCAGGAACGACTGGATCACCTGGATGGCGATGAAGGCGAAGATCGGCGAAATGTCCATGCCGCCGAGGTTGGGCACCAGGCGGCGGAACGGCGCCAGCACTGGCTCGCTGATCTGGTAGGCCAGTTCGGCGGCGGGGTTGTGGCTGTTCGGCGCGACCCACGAGACGATCACCATGACGATCATCGCGACCCAGAAAATCTTCAGGAACAGCGAGGTGATGCCGAGAATCGCCCACATCAGCAGGTGCAGGATGTCGCCGAAGGTGCCGTAGGTGACCATCAGCACGAAGGCCATCAGCAGCGCCTGGATCACGATCGCCAGCAGCAGCGAAGAGGTGTCCAGGCCAGCGATGCTGGGAATGACCCGGCGGATTGGCTTGAGCAGCGGTTGGGTGGCGCGCACGGCGAACTGGCTCAGCGGGTTGTAGAAGTCGGCCTTGACCAGTTGCAGCACGAAGCGCAGCAGGACGATCACCAGGTACAGGCTGACCAGGGTTTGCACCACGAAGATCGCGGCGTCGGACAGTGCATTCATCGACAGCTCCTTATTTGCCCAATTGTTCGGCCAGCTCGGCGGAGCGCGTGGCCGCAGCCTGCAGCGCCTGCTCGACGATGGCCTCGAAACCGTTGGCCTGGAACGACTTGATCGCCGCTTCGGTCGTGCCGGCCGGCGAGGTGACGCGGCGGCGCAGTTCGGCGGCATCGACATCGCTGGCAACCGCCATGTGCGCGGCGCCCAGGGCAGTCTGCAGGGTCAGTTGCGAGGCGGTTTCACGCGGCAGGCCGAACTTCTCGCCAGCAGCGGTCATGGCCTCGATCAGCAGGAAGAAATACGCCGGGCCGCTGCCGGAGACCGCGGTCACGGCGTCCAGCTGCTGCTCCTGTTCCAGCCACAGGGCGGTGCCGACCGCAGTCAGCAGTTGCTCTGCCTGCTGGCGTTGTTCGCCGGAGACCTGAGCGGTGGCGTACAAGCCGCTGGCACCTTGGCGCAGCAGCGATGGCGTGTTGGGCATGCAGCGCACCACCGGGATTTCGCCCAGCCAGCTCTGCAGGCTCTGGCAGGTGATGCCGGCAGCGATGGAGACCACCAGTTGGCCCGGCGCCAGGGTTGGTTTCAGGGTCTCGCACACGGCTTTCATGACCTGTGGCTTGACCGCCAGCACGATCACGTCCACGCCATCGATGGCCTGGGCGTTGCTTTCGAAGGTTTCGATGCCGTGCTCGGCCTTGATCCGGGCGCGGGTCTCGGCACCCGGGTCGCTGGCGCGGATCTGCGCGGCGTCCAGGCCCTGGGCGCGCAGGCCGCCGATCAGGCTGGCGGCCATGTTGCCGGCGCCGATGAAGGCAATACGAGTCTTGCTCATGTCAGGTCCTTGAAGGAGAGAGTGAGTAAAGCATGGAATCAGGGCTGGCCGTAGTCGCGGGCGCCGAACAGGGCGGTGCCGATACGGACCCAGGTCGCACCCTGGGCGATGGCCGCTTCCAGGTCGTGGCTCATGCCCATGGACAGCGTGTCCAGGCCAAGGCCCAGGTTTTCCTGTAACTGGCGCAGGCGGGCGAAGGCGGCCTCCTGGGTAGCGCGGTCGTCGCTGGGCTCGGGAATCGCCATAAGCCCGCGCAGACGCAGGTTGGGCAGTTCGGCCACGGCCTGGGCCAGTGCCGGCAGATCGGCCGGGGTGCAGCCGGATTTGCTGTCTTCGCCGCTGACGTTCACCTGCAGGCAGACGTTCAGCGCTGGCAGGCCGCTGGGGCGCTGCTCGCTCAGGCGTTGGGCGATTTTCAGGCGATCCACGCTGTGTACCCAGTCGAAGTGTTCGGCAATGGCCTTGGTCTTGTTCGATTGGATGGGGCCGATGAAGTGCCAGATCAAGGGCAGGTCGCGCAATTCATCTTGCTTGGCCAGGGCTTCCTGCAGGTAGTTCTCGCCGACGTCGCGTACGCCAGCGGCGTGGATTTCGCGAATGGCGGTGGCGGGCTTGGTCTTGCTCACGGCCAGCAGGTGTACGCTGGCGGTGTCGCGTCCAGCGGCTCGGGCCGCGTTGTCGATGCGTTCGCTGATAGCGCGAAGGTTGTCTGCTAGGGTGGACATGGATCGATGCCGGCAGCTCAGTGGTGTGCGGCATTCTACCTGCTTGATGGCCTTTGGGGAGTCTCATGGATGTGACCGACCTGTTAGCCCGAGCCGTGGCGGCGGGGGCTTCGGACCTGCACCTGGCTGCGGGCGAGGCGCCGCTGTGGCGCCTGGATGGCGAATTGCAGCGCCTGGCGTTGCCTGCCTTGCAAAGCGAAATGATCGAGAAAGGCTTGGCGCCCTGGCTCGATGCTGATCAGCGGCGCCTGTGGCTGGCGGCTGAGGAAATCGATCTGGCCCTTGATCTGCCTGGGCTTGGCCGTTTTCGTCTGAACCTGTACCGGCAGTATCGGGGGTTGGCCGCAAGCCTGCGGCTGATACCTGCACAGATGCCAACGGTCGAAGAACTCGACCTCATGGAAGTGTATCGAGTCATTGCCCAGTGCCGTGATGGCCTGGTGCTGGTGGGTGGTCCGACCGGCAGTGGCAAGTCCAGCACACTGGCTGCGTTGATCGCGCAGCTTGATCGTGAGCGCTCAAACCACATCCTCACATTGGAAGATCCGGTCGAATTCGTGCACCGCGCCGAGCGCTGCCTGATCACTCAGCGCGAGATCGGCCGCCACAGTCGCGATTTTGCCCAGGGGTTGCGCAGTGCCCTGCGCCAGGATCCGGATGTGATCATGATCGGGGAATTGCGTGACCTGGAGACCATTCGTCTGGCGCTGCGAGCGGCGCAGACCGGGCATCTGGTGCTGGCCACGGTGCATACGCGAACAGCGGCGAGCAGCATCGATCGCCTGGTGGACGTGTTCGCCGCCGAAGAGAAGCCGCTGGTGCGCGCCATGTTGGCCGAGTCGTTGCGTCTGGTGGTGGCGCAGGTGCTGATGCGTCGAGTAGGCGGTGGTCGTGTGGCGGCGCGGGAGGTATTGGTGGCGACGCCAGCGGTGCGCAACCTGATTCGCGAAGGGCGGTTGGCGCAGTTGCAGTCGGTGATGCAGACCGGCACGGCGCAGGGGATGGTGACGATGGAAGGGGCGATGCAGGCGTTGATGAAGCGGGGAGTGATCGACGGGACTGGGTGAAACTGCTGGCCTCTTCTTGGGTTTGCCCGCGAAGAAGCCAGAGAGAGAAACCTACCTCAACGC
Organism: Pseudomonas sp. A014; assembly: GCF_052378495.1. Taxonomy (NCBI): domain Bacteria; kingdom Pseudomonadati; phylum Pseudomonadota; class Gammaproteobacteria; order Pseudomonadales; family Pseudomonadaceae; genus Pseudomonas; species Pseudomonas sp. A014. Next base: position 5,715,873 of record NZ_CP199001.1, on the reverse strand, counting down.
TTGGCCAGCCGCAGCGCCTCCTGCTCCTTGGGCAGCACGCGCTTGGCAACCACATAATGCTTCTGCCAGTACGGCTTCTCGAGGCTGTCGATGCTCACCCGCTTGCCGGTGCGCGGCGCGTGGATGAAGCGGTCGTTGCCCAGGTAGATGGCAACGTGATTGACCCGACGACTCTTGATGTTGAAGAAGATCAGGTCGCCGGGCTTGAGGTCATCCCGCGCCACTTTCACGCCATGCCCTTGGGCCATGGCGTTCGAGGTGCGTGGCAGATCGACGTCGGCGACATCGTTGAAGGCGTACTTGACCAGGCCGCTGCAGTCGAAGCCCTTGCCAGGCGTGCTACCGCCCCAGCGGTAGGGGGTGCCGAGCACGTTGACGGCACGGCTGAGTACTTCGCTGCTCTGCTTGGGCGACATCGCCGCCACTTTCAGCGCGTGGTTCTTCGCGGCATTGGCCGGACGCGCACGCAGGCTGACCTGCTTGGCGGGGGTGCGTTTCACGGAAACATCGGCGTTGGAGGTGTAGCCAGTGAATCCGTTGGGGAGTCGTTGCTCACGGTTGGTGGCGTGGGCGGCCAGGGGTAACAATAGGCAGAGGGTCAGCCATGTCTTGAAGAAAGGCGGCATAGTTGAAGCTCTTTATGGATGTTTATAGATGTTGGCGCGCAACTTTATAACAGCTTTTTGATCAAAATCTGATCCGTTGGTCGTGTGGCTGGGTACCATACGTCGGGGCAAAACGAAAAAGTCACATTTTTCGTTAGAAAATTTTCGGCTATCCCACGAGGGTTTTGAATGAATACGTATCAACAGGGTGCGCCGCTTCATGACACGCACAGCAAGGTCATCGGGTACCTGCTGTGGATCTTCGGCTTCACCGGCTCGCACCGTTTCTACTACGGCAAACCGATCACCGGGACGATCTGGTTCTGCACGCTGGGCTTGCTGGGTATCGGCTGGCTGATCGACCTGTTCCTGATCCCGTCCATGGACCGCGAGGCTGACCTGCGGTTCCAGCCAGGGCCGGTGAACTACAGCGTGGCGTGGGTGCTGCTGACGTTCCTGGGTATTTTCGGCATTCACAGGCTTTACCAGGGCAAGTGGATCAGCGCACTGATCTACCTGTTTACCGGCGGCCTGTTCCTGATTGGCGTGCTGTATGACTTCTGGACCCTCAACACCCAGGTTTCCGAGGTCAATGGCAAGCAGCGCTGACTCCCTCAGAAAAAAGGCCTTGTCGCAGTGCGGCAAGGCCTTTTTCGTTACTGGCGGGTCTGTCGCTGCTGCAGCAGCAGGTTGCTGAAACCTGCTCCAGCCAGCTGCTTCTGTGCCACGGTCAGTTGTTCACGGTTGCTGAACGGACCGACCAGTACGCGGTACCAGGTTTCTTCCTTCACCGTCCCCGATTCCACCTTGACCACCTGGCCGAGCAGGATGATCTGCGCACGTACCTTGTCGGCATCGGCTTCCTTGCGGAACGAACCGGCCTGGAGGAAGAACTGCGTGGTCGCTGCAGGCTTGATCACTGGTGGAGCCGGTGGCGGCGTCTGCCCCGACAGCGCAGCCTGGGCTCGGGCCGTGTCGATCTTCGCGGCTTCGGCAGGAGTGACCGGCGTGACCGGCTGGGCCGGCACGGGCGGCGTCTTCTCCGGCACCGCTTCAGGCGGCACGATCACTTCCGACTCTGGCAGCAGGGTGTAGAAATCGTACTTGGGCTTGATCGGCTGCGGCGTGGTCGGCGTGCTGCCTTTGGCCGCCTCGGCGACCTTGGCGGGCTTCTGCTGTTCAGGCTTGGCACGCTTGATGTCGTCGCCGCCGGGCTCGAGCTTCATCAGGAATACGATGAATGCGCCTACGGTCAGGCCGACCGCCAGCCAAACCCAACCCGGGATCGGCTGTTTGGCGGGTGGCTGGTGACGGCTGGCGCCGCGCTTGGGCGCGGGTTTTTTCTTGGCAGCCAACTTACATGCGCTCCAGGGTTTCCAGGCCGAGCAGCTCCAGGCCCTGCTTGAGAGTACGGCCGGTCAGCGCGGCGAGACGCAGGCGGCTCTGCTGCTGTTCGACGGTTTCGGCGGTGAGGATCGGGCAGTTCTCGTAGAAGCTGGAGAACAGGCCGGCCAGGTCGTAGAGGTAGCTGCACAGCACGTGTGGGGTGCCTTTTTCGGCGACGTTGTTCAGCGTTTCGCCGAACTGTGCCAGGCGAGCCGCCAGGTCCTGCTCGTGGGCAGCCTGCAGCACGATGTCGCCCTCGACTTCGTCGAAGCCCTTGCCCAGCTTGCGGAACACGCCGGCCACGCGGGTATAGGCGTAAAGCAGGTAGGGCGCGGTGTTGCCTTCGAAGTTGAGCATCAGTTCGAAGTTGAAGCTGTAGTCGCTGGTACGGTGCTTGGACAGGTCGGCGTACTTCACCGCGCCGATCCCGACCACTTCACCGATGTGGCGCAGTTCGTCCTCGGCCAGGCTCGGGTTCTTTTCCTTGACCAGCGCGTAGGCGCGCTCCTTGGCTTCGCTCAGCAGGTCGATCAGCTTCACGGTGCCGCCGTCGCGGGTCTTGAACGGACGGCCATCGGCGCCGTTCATGGTGCCGAAGCCCATGTGCTCCATTTTCATCGGGTGCCCGACGAAGCCGGCGCGGCGAGCCACTTCGAAAACCTGGTTGAAGTGCAGCGCCTGACGCTGGTCGACGAAGTACAAGGCGCGATCGGCCTTGAGCACATTGCTGCGGTAGCGCACCGCAGCCAGGTCGGTGGTGGCGTAGAGATAGCCGCCGTCGGCCTTTTGCACGATCACCGGCAGTGGCTCGCCTTCGGTGTTCTTGAACTCTTCCAGGAACACGCACTGCGCACCCTGGCTTTCGACCAGCAGACCCTTGGCCTTGAGGTCGGCGACCACGTTGGCGAGGTCGGCGTTGTAGGCACTTTCGCCCATCACGTCGGCCATGGTCAGCTTGACGTTGAGCAGTTCGTAGGTCTTCTGGCAGTGCGACAGCGAGATATCCTTGAAGCGCGTCCACAGCGCCATGCACTCGGGGTCGCCGGCTTGCAGCTTGACCACCAGGCCACGGGCGCGGTTGGCGAAGTCTTCCGATTCGTCGAAGCGCTTCTTCGCCGCGCGGTAGAAGTTTTCCAGGTCCGACAGCTCGTCGCTGGTGATGGGGTTTTCTTCCAGGTAGGCCAGCAGCATGCCGAACTGGGTGCCCCAGTCGCCCACGTGGTTCTGGCGGATCACCTCGTCGCCGAGGAATTCCAGCACGCGCGCGACGCTGTCGCCGATGATGGTCGAGCGCAGGTGGCCGACATGCATCTCCTTGGCCAGGTTTGGCGCCGACATGTCGATGACCACTTTTTCCGCTGCGCCGGCCTTGCGCACGCCCAGGTGGGCATCTGCAAGTGCCGCCTCCAGGCGGTTGGCCAGGGCGTCGGTGTTCTGGAAGAAGTTGAGGAAGCCGGGGCCGGCGATCTCGACCTTGCTGATGTCGGCGCTGGCAGGCAGGGCGGCGATCAGCTTGTCGGCCAGGTCGCGCGGCTTCATGCCTGCCGGCTTGGCCAGCATCATGGCGATGTTGCTGGCGAAGTCGCCGTGGGTCTTGTCGCGGGCGTTTTCCACCTGGATCGCCGGCGTCAGGCCTTCAGGCAACACACCTTCGTTGACGAGTTGGGTGAGGGCTTGCTGGATCAGCTGGCGAATGGTGTCTTTCATCGGGTTCTCTTTTCGACCGCAAGCGCGGTGCAGCGCTTCGATGCGCAGGTGGAAAAACGGAACATTATCCGTGGCCGGGGCTTGATTGCCAACCTTTACGGCTCGCGCAGGATTGCGCTGGCTTTCATGGATTCAGTAGAGATCGACCGGGTCCACATCCAGCGACCAGCGCACCTGCCGTCCCGACGGCATCTGTTCCAACACTAGCAACCAGCTACTGATCAGTCGATGCAGCGGCGCCCGGGCATTGGCCTGGATCAACAGCTGCGCGCGGAAGCGGCCGGCACGGCGCTCCATGGGGGCAGGTACCGGGCCGAGCAGCTCGATGCCGCTCAAGCCCTGCTCTGCCAGCACACCCTCGGCGGCGGCGCAGGCCTCGTCGAGAAAGGCTTCCGCCTGCCCTGGCTTGTGCGCTTCGGCGCGCAGCAGGGCCAGGTGCGAGAAGGGCGGCAGACCGGCGGCGCGCCGCTCGCTCAGGGCTTGCTCGGCGAAGGCGAAATAGCCTTGCTCGGTCAGTTGCACCAGCAGTGGATGCTCGGCCAGGTGGGTCTGCACGATCACCTTTCCAGGCTCCTCGGCCCGCCCGGCGCGGCCTGCGACCTGGACGATCAGCTGCGCCATTCGCTCGCTGGCGCGGAAATCACCCGAGAACAGTCCGCCATCGGCATCGAGAATGGCCACGAGGGTTACCCGCGGGAAGTGATGCCCCTTGGCCAGCATCTGGGTGCCGACCAGAATGCTCGGCTGGCCGCGCTGGATGGTGGTGAACAGGTGGTGCATGGCGTCCTTGCGCGACGTGCTGTCGCGGTCCACGCGCAGGACGGGGTAATCGGGGAACAGGGTCTTCAGGCGCTCTTGGGCGCGCTCGGTTCCGGCGCCGACCGGGCGCAGGTCGACGTGGGCGCACTGCGGGCATTGCAGGGGCAGGCGTTCGTCGTAACCACAGTGGTGACAGCGCAGTACGCCTGAGCGCTGATGCACGGTCATGCGTGCATCGCAGCGTGGACACTCCGACAGCCAGCCGCAGTCGTGACACAGCAGCGTCGGGGCGAAGCCGCGGCGGTTGAGGAACACCAGCACTTGCTGACCGGCTGCCAGGGTCTGGCCGATCGCCTGCTGCAGTGGGCCACTGATGCCGCTGTCCAGCGGCAGGCTGCGTACATCCAGGCGCATGAAGCGCGGCGGGCGGGCGCCGCCGGCGCGCTGGTTCATGCGCAGCAGGCCGTAGCGCCCGCTGTGGGCGTTGTGCAGGCTTTCCAGCGAAGGTGTCGCCGAGCCCAGCAGGATCGGGATGTTCTCCTGGTGCGCGCGGACCACGGCCAGGTCGCGGGCGTGATAGCGCAGCCCTTCCTGTTGTTTGTAGGAGCCGTCGTGTTCTTCGTCGATGATGATCAGGCCCGGGTTCTTCATGGGCGTGAACAGTGCCGAACGTGTGCCGATGATGATGTCGGCCTCGCCATCGCGGGCAGCGAGCCAGGCATCCAGGCGCTCGCGGTCGTTGACGGCCGAGTGCAGCAGGGCGATGCGGGCATTGAAGCGCTGCTCGAAGCGCGCCAGGGTCTGCGGGCCGAGGTTGATCTCGGGGATCAGGATCAGTGCCTGCTTGCCGGCCTCCAGGGTTTCGCGAATCAGCTGCAGGTAGACCTCGGTCTTGCCGCTGCCGGTGACACCGGCCAGCAGGAAGGCGTGGAAGCTGCCGAAGCCTGCGCGCACGGCCTGGAAGGCAGCGCTCTGCTCCTCGTTGAGCGGCAGTTCCGGCTGGGCCAGCCAGCGGTCATGGCGTGGCGCCGGCAGGTGCCGGCGCACCTCGACCTGCACCAGTTCCTTGGCCAGCAGCAGGTCGAGGCTATCTTTGTTCAGCCCGAGTTTGGCCAGCACGCTGTGGGCTACGCCATGAGGGTGCTGGGCGAGGGTCTGCAAGGCCTCTTTCTGGCGCGGTGCCCGGGCGATACGTGGGTCGTCCAGGCGCGCGCCGGGGGTCGCATGCCAGAAACGCTCCTGGCGCACTTCGGCTGCTTCGCCCTGACGCAGCAACACCGGCAATGCCCAGCTCAGGGTGTCGCCCAGGCTGTGCTGATAGTAGTGGGCGGTCCACAGGCACAGCTTGAACAGTGCCGGAGGCAGCGGCGAGACCGGGTCGAGCAGCATGCTCGCTGGCTTGAGCTTGTCGGCGGGGACTTCGCTCTGCTCGCAGACCTCCACCAGCACGCCGATCATCTCGCGACGGCCGAACGGTACGCGGATGCGCATGCCGGGTGTCAGTTGCTGGCGTGCCATGGCGGCCGGGGCCCGGTAGTCGAACAAGCGACGCAGGGGCGAGGGCAGGGCAAGGCGCAGGATGACGTCGGACACGCGGCAGGTCTTCGTAGCTGGTCGGGAATCGCACGAGCCTAGCAGACGACGGCCGGTGCAAGCGACAACTTGCGCTGGCCTGGCGGTCTGGTATTATTCGCCGCCTAATTACGTGCGGTATTCAACAATTGGTGTTGGGTGGCGGCACGCAGCTCGAGGAAGTGACCATGAAAGCCGATATTCATCCGAACTACGAAGCAGTTGCTGTCACCTGCAGCTGCGGCAACAAATTCGAAACCCGTTCGACCCTGGGCAACACCCTGGCGATCGACGTTTGCAACCTCTGCCACCCGTTCTACACCGGTAAGCAGAAAGTCCTGGACACCGGTGGTCGCGTACAGAAGTTCGCCGATCGCTTCGGTATGTTCGGTACCAAGAAGTAATCATGCGCACGGCGAGCCCTTCGGGTTTCGCATTGCTGCAAAAGAAGGCGCCCCTCGTGGGCGCCTTTTTTGTGGGCGCAATCTGGCATGTTCCCGCGCAGGCCTTCTGCCCGGTGCCCGAGGCCGTGCAGCCAGTGACGGTGCGTCAGGTCGTCGATGGCGATACCGTGCGTCTGGGGGATGGCCGCAGCGTGCGGCTGATTGGTATCAATGCGCCCGAGATCGGGCGCAAAGGTCGCACCAGCGAGCCCTATGCCGAGGCGGCCAGGCGGCGGCTGGAGGCACTGGTGCAGGCCAGTGATGGCCGGGTGGGGCTGGTGCCGGGTGTGGAACCCAGGGACAAGTACGGGCGCACCTTGGCGCACATCTATGGCCGCAATGGCGACAATCTTGAGGCACGGTTGCTCAGTGAAGGCTTGGCCTATCGCGTTGCGGTGGCACCCAACGTGCGTCTGGTTGGTTGCCAGCAACAGGCCGAACAGGCCGCACGCACAGGTAGGCTCGGGCTCTGGCGGCAGTCGCCGGTCATCGCAGCGGGGCGCCTGAGGCAATCCGGGTTCGCTGTGATCGGCGGCAGGGTGAGCGCGATCGATCGCAATCGAGGAGGCGTCTGGCTGGAGCTTGACGAGGCTGTGGTGCTGCAGGTTCCCGCTCGTCTGCAACGCGCCTTCCCCGACGGTTTCTTCGATAATCTCAAGGGGCGTCAGGTCGAGGCGCGCGGCTGGGTGCTGGACCGTTCCCGCAAGGGCGGGCTCAAGCCTGGGCAGCGACGCTGGCTGTTGCCGCTGAGCGATCCGAGCATGTTGGAGCAGGTTTCGGTGAAAAAATAGTTGTAGACATTATTGGTTTGGATTGTACACACTCAAGGCCGTAAGCCCCGCGGGTTGTAGCGTAAAGTCGTAGGCCAAGGGCCTTGACACATGTGACCGGGCAGTCTTGTCGCCTCCCGGCTCTTTGCGTATCCTCGGCGGTCCGTCAGAACAGTAAACAAGCGGAATGCCCACCATGTCAGACTTGAAAACCGCCGCTCTCGAATATCACGCTCAACCTCGCCCGGGGAAACTGAGCGTCGAACTCTCCAAGCCAACCGCCACCGCCCGTGACCTTGCCCTGGCCTACAGCCCAGGCGTCGCCGAGCCGGTACGCGAAATTGGCCGTGATCCAGAGCTGGCCTACAAATACACCGGCAAGGGTAACCTGGTCGCTGTGATCTCCGACGGTACCGCCATCCTCGGCCTGGGTGACCTCGGCCCGCTGGCCTCCAAGCCAGTCATGGAAGGCAAGGGTGTTCTGTTCAAGCGTTTCGCCGGTATCGACGTGTTCGACATCGAAGTCGAGTCGGAAAGCCCACAGGCCTTCATCGACACCGTTCGCCGCATCTCCATCACCTTCGGTGGCATCAACCTCGAAGACATCAAGGCACCTGAGTGCTTCGAGATCGAGCGTACCCTGATCGAACAGTGCGACATTCCGGTATTCCACGATGACCAGCACGGCACCGCCATCGTGACGGCCGCCGGCATGATCAACGCCCTGGAAATCGCAGGCAAGAAGCTCGAAGACGCCAAGATCGTCTGCCTGGGTGCCGGCGCTGCCGCCATCTCCTGCATGAAGCTGTTGGTCAGCATGGGCGCCAAGGTCGAGAACATCTATATGATCGACCGCAGCGGCGTCATCCACGCTGGCCGCGACGACCTGAACCAGTACAAGGCGCAGTTCGCTCACGCCACCGACAAGCGCACCCTGGCTGATGCGCTGGAAGGCGCTGACGTGTTCGTTGGCCTGTCCGGCCCGAACCTGCTGAGCCCGGAAGGCCTGAAGTCGATGGCTGCCAACCCGATCGTGTTCGCCTGCTCGAACCCGGATCCGGAAATCGCTCCAGAGCTGGCCCACGCCACCCGCAGCGATGTGATCATGGCCACCGGTCGTTCCGACTACCCGAACCAGGTCAACAACGTTCTGGGCTTCCCCTTCATCTTCCGTGGTGCCCTGGACGTTCGCGCCAAGCGCATCAACGAAGAGATGAAGATTGCCGCCGCTATCGCCCTGAAAGACCTGGCCAAGCTGCCGGTTCCGAAGGAAGTGTGCGAGGCCTACGGTGTTGAAGGTCTGGAGTTCGGCCGTGAGTACATCATTCCGAAGCCGCTGGACGCTCGCCTGATCACCGTCGTTTCCGATGCCGTGGCCAAGGCCGCCATCGAATCCGGTGTGGCGACCCTGCCGTATCCGAAGCACTACCCGCTCAAGAGCGTGGATGACGTGTTCAACGGCTGATCCCGTTGTAGCGACATGAAAAAGCCCCGGCTCGCAAGAGTCGGGGCTTTTTGTTGGCCGCTGTTCTACAGATGACCGCTCCACCTGTAGAAGCGACACAAGGCCGCTGCTACAGGTTCAGATCGCTACTCAGAACAGATCCATCGGCGCCGCCTCATCGGCCGGCAGCGGGCTGCCTGGTGCTGAGCCGTTGCCCAGCTCATCTACCGATGGTGGTGAATCCTCGGCCTTGAACAGCTCGAAGTAGGCGTTCGGCGTGCTTGGTGTCGCCGCGCGACCGCTGACCGGATCCACGCGCAGGCTGAGGATACCCTCCGGCTCTGCCGGTGCGTGTTCAGGCTTGCCCTTGAGTGCCGGGCCCATGAAGTCCATCCAGATCGGCAGTGCAACGGTGCCGCCATATTCTCGGCGACCAAGTGTTTCAGGCTGGTCGAAACCGACCCAGACCGTGGTCACGTAGTCGGCGTTGTAGCCGGAGAACCAGGCATCCTTGGATTCGTTGGTGGTACCGGTCTTGCCCGCGATGTCGCTGCGGCCCAGGGCCAGGGCGCGACGGCCAGTGCCACGCTTGATCACGTCCTGCAGCATGCTGGTCAGGATGTAGGTGGTACGGCCATCGACGATGCGCTCGGCAATGGCCGGCGTCTGCGGCGGCGGGGCGATCTGGCCCAGTGCCGAAGGTGCGGTGCCCGGCTGCGGGAGCGTGGTGATCGGCTCTTCGGGCGCGGCGATTCCGGCCTGGTCCTGATTGCCCTGGGGAACGCGCGCCGGGTTGGCGGTGAACAGTGTTTCGCCGTTGCGGCTTTCGACGCGCTCGATCAGGTAGGGGTTGATCTTGTACCCGCCGTTGGCAAAGGTGCTCCAGCCGGTGGCGATTTCCATCGGGGTGAGCGTTGCGGTACCCAGTGCCAGCGACAGGTTGCGCGGCAGGTCCTGCTTGTTGAAGCCGAACTTGGCAATGTAGTCGATGGTGCGGTCGACCCCCATCGCCTGGAGCAGGCGGATCGAGACCAGGTTGCGCGACTTGTACAGCGCCTCGCGCATGCGGATCGGGCCGAGGAAGGTGTTGGTGTCGTTTTTCGGACGCCAGACCTTGTCGAGGTATTCGTCGACGAACACGATCGGTGCGTCGTTGACCAGGCTGGCGGCGGTGTAGCCGTTGTCCAGTGCGGCGCTATAGACGAAGGGCTTGAAGCTGGAGCCTGGCTGGCGCTTGGCCTGCATGGCGCGGTTGTAGTTGCTCTGCTCGAACGAGAAGCCACCGACCAGGGCGCGGATTGCACCGCTGTTCGGGTCAAGCGTGACCAGTGCGCTCTGGGCGCCCGGCACCTGGCTGAACTTGAGCTTGCCGTCGTCCAGGCGTTGCAGGCGCACCAGGTCGCCGATCTGCGCGACATCGGCCGGCGACTGAGGCGCGCGCCCCTGGGCATTGCTGTTGATGAACGGGCGGGCCCACTTCATGGTGTCCCAGGTCACGTCTTCGTCCTGGCCGCCGCGGGTCATGACTTTCAGGCCGGTCTTGTCCACCTGGGTGACGATGGCCGGTTCCAGGCCGCCGAGGGTGCGTTGCTTGCCCAGTTCCTGCTGCCAGGCGGTGCGGGTCTTGCCCGGGAAGCGCGCTTCGGGGCCACGGTAGCCATGGCGCTCGTCGTACTGGGAGAGGCCGTTGAGGACTGCCTTGTTGGCGATTTCCTGCGTGTCGCTGGGCACGGTCGTGGTGACCCGGAAACCTTCGGTATAGGCATCGCTGCCGTAGCGGCCGACCATCTCGGCGCGGGCCATTTCGGCGACGAATGGCGCATTCACCTCAGGTGTCGGTACGTGATAGCTGGCGTTCAGCGGCTCGGCGAGGGCGGCCTGGTAGCTTGCCTCATCGATCTTGCCGAGCTTGTACATGCGGCCGAGGATCCAGTCGCGGCGCTCCTTGGCGCGCACCGGGTTGGCCAGCGGATTGAAGCGCGAAGGGGCTTTGGGCAGGCCGGCGATCATCGCCATCTGCGCCAGGCTGACATCACGGATCGACTTGCCGTAGTACACCTGCGCGGCGGCATCGATGCCGTAGGCGCGGTTGCCCAGGTAGATCTTGTTGACGTACAGCTCGAGGATCTCGTCCTTGGTCAGCTCACGTTCGATCTGCAGCGCCAGGAGGATCTCGTTGGTCTTGCGCGAGAAGCTGCGCTCGCTGGTGAGGAAGAAGTTCTTCGCCACCTGCATGGTGATGGTGCTGCCGCCGGTCTGGATATGACCAGACTTCACAAGTTGGGTCGCAGCGCGCATCAGGCTGCTCGGGTCGACCCCGTAGTGATTGAGGAAATTGTCGTCTTCGGCTGACAGAAGCGCCTGGATGAACTGTGGGGGAATTTCCGCAAAACGGATTGGCGAGCGGCGCATTTCGCCAAACTCGGCAATCAGTTTGCCGTCGCTGCTGTACACCCTCAGGGGGATCTGCAACTGGATGCTTCTGAGCGAGTCGACCGAAGGCAGGCTGGGACTAAGATACAGAAACGCACCACTCAGACCGAGCACGAGCGCGCAGATGACGGCGACGAAAGACCACCAGAAGAACTTCAGCAGACGTATCAAGGCTTTTGGGTGTCCAGGTTGAGAAGTGGAGTGCACGCAGGCCCGGCGGACGGGAAAAAACGCTGGGCATTATAAGCATTTTCGCCCCGCCGGGTCATCGGTCGGTCGGGGCAATGGGCGCAATCGCCCCGGATGGCAAGGGTTTGCCACGGTCATGATAAGGAGCAGCGATGCTTGGACGCTTTGGCAGGGATGCCGGTTCAGTATTGGGGGTGGAAATTGCCTCCGATTCCGTGAGGATTCTTGAGTTGCAGCGGCGACGAGGGCGCCATGAGGTGGCTGCCTGGGTGGTCGAGCCAATCCGGGGGGCTTTGCGGGGTGGTGGCGATACCGAGGTGCAGGCCATGGCCCTGCGTCAGGCGTGGCGCCGTTGTGGCAGCCGGTCTCGACGGGTTGCGTTGGCGGTGCCGGGCTCGCAGGTGATCTGCAAGGTGGGCCAGTTGCCCGCCGCACTGGCGGAGCCTGAACGAGAAGCGCACCTGCTTGCCGATGCCGAGCGCCTTTTCCCTTTCCCGATTGACGATCTGGCCCTGGACTTTCAGGTGCTGGGCATTTCCCAGCAGGCACCCCACATGCTCGATGTGCTGGTCGGGGCCGCTCGCCAGAGCGTTCTGGCGCCGCTGTTGCAACCGTTCGAGGCGGCAGGCCTGGAGGTGGTTGTCGTCGAGGTGGACAGTCTGGCGCTGCGTCGCTTGCAGGCCACCGACAGCTGCCGGCCGCTGCTGCAGGTCGAAGCCGACAGCCTGACCCTGCATGTCTGGCCCGATGGACCCCTGCCTTGGCGAAAGGCGCAGAGGGTCGAGCCTGGCGTGGGTCCGACCGAGTTTCTGGCGCATCTCGAGAGCTTGCTGGAGGGGGATCCTCCGTTCGAGCTGAGCGCAGGGTTGATGGTCGGCGGCGGGGCGGCGACGGACGCTTGCGTGCGGTCGCTGGCGCGGCATTTCGGATTCCCCTGTGAGCGGGTTTGTCCGCAGCGGGTCCATGCGGCTTCGCTGCCAGACCGCTGCGGCGCCATGGTCCTGCCCCTCGGCCTCGCCCTGGGAGTTACGCAATGAGCCTGCGCCTGAACCTGCTGCCATGGCGTGAGCGCCAGCGTCTGGTGGAGCTGCGCAACTTCAGACTGGTGTTTCTGGGCAGTCTGTTCGCAGCGTTTGTCGTGGTCATGCTGGTTGATCGGTTCGCCCATCTGCGCCTGAAGCAGCAAGCCGCTGCCGGTTTGCAGCGTCAGCAACAGCTCCGGTTGCTGGATGGGCAAGTAGCACGCCTCGAGCAACTGCGTGAGGCGCGCGCGGGCCTGGGTAGGCAGGTCGATGCGCTCGGTGCGCTGCGCTCCTCGCAGCAAGGAGTACCGCAGTTGTTGATCGAGATCGAACTGGCGATTCCGCATGGGATGCAACTGACCCGCCTGGACGTGCAGGGCGACCGGCTGCAGATCAATGGCCTAGCGGTTTCTCCTGCGGTGCTGGCCCAGTTCATGCGCGACCTGCAGCGCTCGCCGATACTCCTGGACCTTGAACTCAAGCACGTCTTGGCGCGGGCCGGTGGCGATGCGTTCTCACTCGTGGCCCGGGTGGTGGCCTCCTGAACATGCGTATCGCTGAGATGCTCGTCTGGCACGAGATGGCGGGGCGCTCGCGTATGTACAGGGGCGCGGTTGTAGTCATTGGTGTGTCGCTGGTGCTTGCCTGCGGCTATCAGTTCCGTCTGCAGGAGGTGCGCGCAGCCTATCGTCAAGGCGTGGCGAGCGAAGTCGAGCAGCGGAAGGCGTTGCAGGCGCGGGAGCAACAGGTTCTGGCGCTGGATGACGCCGAGGTGGCGCTGGCGAGCGAGGCGAAGCGGCTGCGGGATGCGCGTTGGCGATTGTCGGGCGGCGAGGGCATGAGCGATCTGCTCGACCAGTTGGCCGTGTCGGGGCGCACCTACGGCCTGGTCTTCGAGCGCCTCGACGTGGAGGAAGAAGTCGAGGGGCCGGGTTACCGCCAGGTGTCCTTGCAGATGCAGGTGAGTGGGCGCTATGCCGCCCTGCGACCCTGGCTGGACGAGTGGCTGGGCCAGTTGCGCCTGCTGCGGGTGACCCGTTTGCAGTTGGAGCCTGCAACAGAACGGCCGGGGTTGCTGCAGCTTCATGTGTGGGTGCAGGCATTTCATGCCGGCGAGGCGCTGCCAATGCCGGCTTCGCTGGCCGATGAGCCCGCTCGGCCCATCGGTCGGACGCCCGCGCTGGACCCATTTGCAGCCTGGTCGTCGCGTCGGCATACGGAGGGGTTGGCGGGGGTGCCACTGGAGCAGTTGGAGATGGTGGGCAGCCTGTCCCGCGCGGGGCAATCCCAGGCGCTGGTGCGCTGGGCCGGGCGTGTTTACCGGGTTGCCAAGGGGGAGCGCCTGGGGCGTGAAGAGGGTGAAGTCATAAAGGTCGACCAGGATCAGGTCGAGATCAGGGAGCGGCTGTTCAACGGTGGCGAGTGGCAAGAGCGCTCAAGCTACCTGACGTTGAGCCGACCCGCAGGCGCAAGGAGCGAACGTGAAAAGACTGCTGATCGGCGTCGTGGCGATGCTGCTGACGCTACGGACAATGGCGGAGCCCCTGTACAAAGGTGAGCCGCTTTCGCTGAATTTCCAGGACGTCGAGGTTCGTGCAGTGCTGCAGGTGCTCGCCGATTATACCGGCATCAACCTGGTGGCCAGTGACACGGTTCAGGGCAATATCACCCTGCGGCTGCACGAAGTGCCCTGGGATCAGGCATTGGAGCTGGTGTTGCGCAGCCGCGGGCTGGCCAAGCGTGAGGAGGGCAATGTGCTGTTGGTCGCCCCCGCCGCAGAGCTCGCCGAGCAGTCGCGCGAGGCGCGCGTCGACCAGGCGCTCGAGGCGCAGTTGCAGCCGCTGCATCGGGAGTTGCTGCCGATTCATCATGCCGATGCGTCCGACCTGGCGAAACTATTGTTGGAGAGCCTCGCGGATGACGAACCTGCGGCAGGGCGCGGCAGTTTGAGCGTGGATTCGCGGACCAACACCCTGATCGCCACCCAGTCGGCCGCGCGCCTGGCTGAGTTGCGGCAACTGGTTGCGGATCTGGATGTGCCGGTGCGCCAGGTGATGATCGAGGCCCGGATCGTCGAGGCCAACGTCGATTACGAGAATGTGCTCGGCATTCGCTGGGGTGCAAAGCTGGGCGGTATGCCAGCGCGGTCAGGCAGTGAGCTGTTTGTCGATCTTGGCGCGCAGGGGGCGACCTCTGGCGTGGGCGTAGGGGTGGTGCGCGGCGATGTGCTGCTTGATCTGGAGCTCAGTGCCATGGAGAAAAGCGGCAATGGCGAGGTCATCTCCCAGCCCAAGGTGGTCACTGCCGACAAGGAAACCGCGCGTATTCTCAAGGGCACCGAAGTGCCGTACCAGCAGTCGAGCAAGAGCGGCGCCACCTCGGTGGCTTTCCGCGAGGCATCGCTGTCACTGGAGGTCACGCCGCAGATCACCCCGGATGGCAAGGTCATCATGGCGGTGCGGGTGACCAAGGACGAGCCAGACTACGTCAATGCCCTCAACGACGTGCCACCGATCCGCAAGAACGAGGTCAATGCCAAGGTGCGCGTGGCCGATGGCGAGACGATTGTGATTGGTGGCGTGTACTCGACGTCGCATAACAATGGAGTGGACAAGGTGCCATTTCTTGGCGATCTGCCGTATGTTGGACGGCTGTTTCGACGCGATGTATTACAAGAGAAAAAATCTGAGCTGCTGGTCTTCCTGACTCCGCGTATCATGAGTGACCGGGCGATTGCTGTGAGTCGTTGATTCTGTGCGAAATTTGATACTTGTAGGGCCCATGGGCGCCGGTAAGAGCACCATCGGGCGCCTTTTGGCCAAAGAGCTGCGCCTGCTGTTCAAGGATTCCGACAAGGAAATCGAGCTGCGAACCGGCGCCAACATCCCGTGGATCTTCGACAAGGAAGGCGAGCCGGGCTTCCGTGATCGTGAGCAGGCGATGATTGCCGAACTCTGCGAGCTCGACGGCGTGGTTGTCGCAACAGGTGGCGGCGCAGTGATGCGCGAGGCCAATCGCCTGGCGTTGCACAGGGGCGGGCGTGTCATCTACCTGCATGCCTCGGTGGAACAGCAGGTCGGCCGTACTGCACGTGATCGCAACCGTCCACTGCTGCGGACCGCCAACCCGGAAGCCACGCTGCGTGCGTTGCTGGAAACGCGCGACCCGCTCTATCGCGAAATCGCCGACCTCGTGGTGGAAACCGACGAACGGCCGCCGCGCATGGTAGTGCTCGATATTCTCGAGCGTTTGCAGCAGTTGCCGCCCCGCTGAGCCGGGACTATCCTCGGCGACCAACGCCGGGGCGACGTTGAACGTTACCGCGCTGGCCGCTCAGGCAAGGCCGCGCCAAAGCACATTGTGGGGATACATGCAGACATTGAAGGTCGATCTGGGCGAACGTAGCTATCCGATCTACATTGGCGAGGGCCTGCTGGACCAGCCCGAGCTGCTGGCGCCGCACATTGCCGGGCGGCAGGTCGCCATCGTCTCCAACGAAACCGTCGCGCCCCTGTATCTCGAGCGGTTGAGCAAGACACTCGGCGCCTGGTCGGTGCTGCCGGTGGTGCTGCCTGACGGCGAAGCCCACAAGAACTGGGAAACCCTCCAGCTGATTTTCGATGCCCTGCTCACGGCCCGCCATGATCGGCGCACCACTGTGGTCGCGCTGGGCGGCGGGGTGATCGGCGACATGGCCGGCTTTGCCGCGGCCTGCTACCAGCGCGGCGTCGACTTCATCCAGGTGCCGACCACGCTGCTGTCCCAGGTGGATTCGTCCGTTGGTGGCAAGACCGGCATCAATCACCCACTGGGCAAGAATATGGTCGGTGCCTTCTATCAGCCCAACGCGGTGCTGATCGACACCACCAGCCTGCGCACCCTGCCAGCCCGCGAGTTGTCGGCGGGCCTCGCCGAAGTGATCAAGTACGGCCTGATCTGCGACGAGCCATTCCTCGGCTGGCTGGAAGACAACATGGCAGCCCTGCGCGAGCTCGATTCCGTGGCTCTGACCGAAGCCATCCGCCGCTCCTGCGCGGCGAAGGCGGCCGTGGTCGGTGCCGACGAGCGCGAGTCTGGCGTGCGCGCCACCCTGAACCTCGGCCACACCTTCGGTCATGCCATCGAAACCCACATGGGTTACGGGGTATGGTTGCATGGCGAGGCCGTCGCTGCCGGGACCGTCATGGCCCTGGAGATGTCCATGCGTCTGGGCTGGATCGACCAGTCGGCGCGTGATCGCGGAATTCGCCTGCTGCAGGATGCAGGCTTGCCGGTGGTGCCTCCACAGGAAATGACCCCGGCGCATTTCATGGAACATATGGCGGTCGACAAGAAGGTGCTCGACGGACGCCTGCGCCTGGTGCTGTTGCGCCAGATGGGCGAGGCCGTGATCACCGACGACTATCCGAAAGAGATTCTTCAGGCCACGCTTGCAGCGGATTACCGCGCGATCGTGGCGCAGCTTTGAGGTTGTGACAGCGCAATGACCAGTTTGCATGCCGATGAGGCGTTCCTCGATCACTACCAGTTGAGTCACGATCCGTTCGCACCTCGGGTGCCCGGATTCAAGTTCTTCCCTGCCCAGCGCAAGCCGGTGCTGGGCCAACTGCATCACCTGGCGCGTTACAGCCACCTGATGCTGGTGGTAACCGGCCCGCTTGGCAGCGGCAAGACCCTGCTGCGCCAGGCCCTGGTGGCCAGCACCAACAAGCAGTCGGTGCAGAGCGTGGTCGTTTCCGCGCGCGGCGCAAGCGATGCTGCCAGCGTGCTGGGCCAAGTAGCCCAGGCGTTGAACGTCGCCCAGCCGGAAGTGCAGGCAATCCTTTCCCAGGTCGTCCAGCTGGCGTTGACCGGGCAGGAAGTCTATCTGCTGGTGGACGATGCGGAACAACTCGACGAGTCGGCACTCCAAGCGTTGCTGGAGCTGGCGGCAGGCGTTCCGGAAGGGCGCCCGCATGTGTTCCTGTTCGGTGAACCTTCGCTGATTGCCGGGCTGGACGAACTCAGTGTCGAGGAAGAGCGCTTCCACATCATCGAGCTCGCCCCCTACAGCGAAGAAGAGACTCGTGAGTATCTGGAGCAGCGCCTGGAAGGTGCTGGCCGGGGCCTTGAAGTATTCAGCGCCGAGCAGATCGCCGATATCCACGAAAACTCCGACGGCTGGCCAGGAAACATCAACCAGGTTGCCCGCGATACCTTGATCGAAGCCATGATCGCTACCCGCAGTACGGAAAAGCGACCATCCATGGGGTTCAAAATGCCTAAGAAACATGTGCTCGCGTTGTCCGCTGTCGTTGTGGTCGCTGTCGCGGCCGCGGTCCTGATGCCCAAGAAAGGGGACAAGGCACCGACCGAAGCACCTGCGGCCCAGGCCCAGTTGCCACTGGGACAGTCGGGCAATGGCGGACCGACCGTCGAATTCTCCGGTTCTTCGCAGCCCATGCCACTGCCGCTGGTAGGGCAGTCGCAGCCGGTCATGCGTGAGCCGCTGGCCCAGGCTGCAGGCATGGGAGATGGCGACGAGGCGGGCCCTGCCGGTGATACTGCACTGCAGCCTTCAGCGCCCTCTGCTGCCGTTCCTCCCACCGTCACCACGACTGCGCCGCCCCAAGGTGTCGCCGCCGGTCCTGCACCCGCTCCGGCCCAGCCGGTTGCGCCTGTGCAGAAACCTGTCGCAACCCAGCCGGTCAAGCCGGTTGCGCCTGCCGCCAAACCAGCGCCGGCCCCGACCCAGGTGGCGACCGCCAAGCCCGCTGCCAAGCCTGCCGAAAAACCCGCCGCCGGTGGCGCAGGCAACAGCGGCTGGTACAGCGGCCAGAAGCCGGGCAACTATGTGGTTCAGGTGTTCGGTACCAGCAATGAATCCGCTGCCCAATCGTTCGTCAGGGAACAGGGTGGCGACTATCGCTACTTCAAGAAAACCCTGCAGGGCAAGCCGCTGTATGTGGTGACCTACGGCAACTTCAGCAGCCGCGATGCCGCAGCTGCGGCAATCAAGAACTTGCCAGCGAAGGTCCAGGCTGGTAAACCTTGGCCTCGTACCGTCGGCAGCGTTCAACAAGAGCTGGCCACGGCCCGCTGATCCTTCCGGGCGGCACTACCCCCGCCGCCCAGTTGCTGAGCGAATCCCGGACTCGACAAAGCCTGCTGTGCTGATGCGCGGCAGGCTTTTCTGTCCCAGACTGCCGGCCACAAGCCTTCTGTTGCAGTCACGGCTGAAACGCTTCAGACTCTGCTCAAGCCTTTACCACGGCGCATGACGCAAAAACATTCAAAAATGCGACATAAACTTTCAACGATTCGTCGTGAAAATTTGTGAGCTTCCCTGTCGCTGTGCAACAATGGTTTCCCTATACCCACCGCAAAAAAGCTGGCATTCGATCGGCGTGGATGGTAAGTGGTTGTACTAAAAAGAGATTTGCCTTGGTTGAGAGGCGAACCTGGTGAGAAAGTGTCTATGAAAACAGGTCTGTACCATCCCGAAGAGTTCAAGGATAACTGTGGTTTTGGCCTGATCGCCCACATGACGGGCGAGCCGAGTCACCACCTTCTGCAAACTGCCGTCGAGGCCCTGACCTGCATGACCCACCGTGGTGGGATCAACGCAGATGGCAAGACCGGTGACGGTTGCGGCCTGCTGATGCAGAAGCCCGATCAGTTCCTGCGTGCCGTGGCCCTGGAGCACTTCGCCGCCGAGCTGCCCAAGCAGTACGCCGTCGGCATGGTGTTCTTCAATCAAGACCCGGTAAAAGCCGAGGCTGCGCGCGCCAACATGGACCGCGAGATCCTCGCTGCCGGCCTGCAATTGGTCGGCTGGCGCAAAGTGCCGATCGATACCAGCGTGCTCGGTCGCCTGGCCCTCGAGCGCCTGCCGCAGATCGAGCAGGTGTTCATCGGTGGTGAAGGTCTCACCGACCAGGAATTCGCCATCAAGCTGTTCAGTGCCCGTCGCCGTTCGTCCGTGGCCAACGCCCACGACGCCGACCACTACATCTGCAGCTTCTCGCACAAGACCATCATCTACAAAGGCCTGATGATGCCGGCGGATCTCACCGCCTTCTATCCGGACCTGGGCGATGAGCGCCTGCAGACCGCCATTTGTGTCTTCCACCAGCGCTTCTCCACCAACACCCTGCCGAAATGGCCGCTGGCGCAGCCATTCCGCTTCCTCGCCCACAACGGCGAGATCAACACCATCACCGGCAACCGCAACTGGGCCATGGCCCGTCGCACCAAGTTCGCCAACGACCTGATCCCCGATCTGGAAGAACTCGGTCCGCTGGTCAACCGTGTCGGCTCCGACTCCTCCAGCATGGACAACATGCTCGAGTTGATGGTCACCGGCGGCATCGACCTGTTCCGTGGCGTGCGCATGCTCGTGCCGCCAGCCTGGCAGAACGTCGAGACCATGGACGCCGACCTGCGCGCCTTCTACGAGTACAACTCCATGCACATGGAGCCGTGGGACGGCCCGGCCGGTATCGTCATGACCGAAGGCCGCCACGCCGTGTGCCTGCTCGACCGCAACGGCCTGCGTCCGGCGCGCTGGGTGACCACCAAGAACGGCTACATCACCCTCGCCTCGGAAATCGGCGTGTGGAACTACAAGCCCGAGGACGTCATCGCCAAGGGCCGTGTTGGCCCGGGCCAGATCTTTGCCGTGGACACCGAGACCGGTCAGATCCTCGACACCGACGCCATCGACAACCGTCTCAAGTCGCGCCACCCCTACAAGCGCTGGCTGCGTCAGCATGCCACCCGTATCCAGGCGACGCTGACCGACGACCAGGGCGTGGCCAGCTACGATGCCGACCAGCTCAAGCAGTACATGAAGATGTTCCAGGTCACCTTCGAGGAGCGTGACCAGGTGCTGCGCCCGCTCGGCGAACAAGGCCAGGAAGCGGTCGGCTCGATGGGCGACGACACGCCGATGGCCGTGCTTTCGCAGCGTGTGCGCTCGCCGTACGACTTCTTCCGCCAGCAGTTCGCCCAGGTGACCAACCCACCGATCGACCCGCTGCGCGAAGCCATCGTGATGTCCCTGGAAATCTGCCTGGGCGCCGAGCGCAATATCTTCCAGGAATCCCCTGAGCACGCCTCCCGAGTGATCCTCAGCTCGCCGGTGATCTCGCCTGCCAAGTGGCGCTCGCTGATGGCCCTGGAGCGCGAAGGCTTCGACCGTCACCTGATCGACCTCAACTACGAGCAGGATGTCGGCCTTGAAGCGGCCATTCGCAACATCGCCGACCAGGCCGAAGAAGCGGTGCGCAGCGGCAAGACCCAGTTGGTGCTGAGCGACCGCTTCATCGCCCCGGGCAAACTGCCGGTACATGCTTCGCTGGCCGTTGGTGCAGTGCATCACCGCCTGACCGAGCAGGGCCTGCGCTGCGACAGCAACATCCTGGTGGAAACCGCCACCGCCCGCGACCCGCACCACTTCGCCGTGCTGCTGGGCTTCGGCGCCTCGGCGGTCTACCCGTACCTGGCGTACGAAGTGCTGGCCGACCTGATCCGCACCGGCGAAGTGCTGGGCGATCTGGATGAAGTGTTCAAGTACTACCGCAAGGGCATCTCCAAGGGCCTGCTGAAGATTCTGTCGAAGATGGGTATCTCCACCATCACGTCCTACCGTGGCGCGCAGCTGTTCGAGGCCATCGGCCTGTCGGACGAAGTGGTCGGCCTGAGCTTCAAGGGCGTGTCCAGTCGTATCAAGGGTGCGCGTTTCGAAGACCTGGAGAGCGACCAGAAGCTGCTTGCGGCCGAAGCCTGGAGCGCGCGCAAGCCGATCCAGCAGGGCGGCCTGCTCAAGTTTGTCCACGGCGGTGAATACCACGCTTACAACCCGGACGTGGTCAACACCCTGCAGGCTGCAGTGCAGCAGGGCGACTACGCCAAGTTCAAGGAATACACGACGCTGGTCGATCAGCGTCCGGTGTCGATGATCCGCGACCTGCTCAAGGTCAAGGTGGCCGATCAGGCCCTGGCACTGGATCAGGTCGAGCCGCTGGACGCCATCCTCAAGCGCTTCGACTCCGCTGGTATCTCCCTGGGCGCGCTGTCGCCGGAGGCCCACGAAGCGTTGGCCGAGGCGATGAACCGCCTGGGCGCGCGCTCCAACTCCGGTGAGGGCGGCGAAGACCCGGCCCGCTATGGCACCCTCAAGAGCTCGAAGATCAAGCAGGTGGCCACCGGCCGCTTTGGTGTGACCCCGGAATACCTGGTCAACGCCGAAGTGCTGCAGATCAAGGTGGCCCAAGGCGCCAAGCCCGGCGAGGGCGGCCAGTTGCCAGGCGGCAAGGTCAACGGCCTGATCGCCAAGCTGCGCTACGCGGTGCCGGGCGTGACCCTGATCTCGCCGCCACCGCACCACGACATCTATTCGATCGAAGACCTGGCGCAGCTGATCTACGACCTCAAGCAGGTCAACCCGCAGGCGCTGGTGTCGGTCAAGCTGGTGGCCGAAGCCGGCGTCGGCACGATCGCTGCCGGTGTGGCCAAGGCCTATGCCGACCTGATCACCATCTCCGGCTACGACGGTGGCACCGGCGCCTCGCCGCTGACCTCGATCAAGTACGCTGGCGCCCCGTGGGAACTGGGCCTGGCCGAAACCCACCAGACCCTGCGTGGCAACGACCTGCGCGGCAAGGTGCGGGTGCAGACCGACGGTGGCCTGAAAACCGGCCTGGACGTGATCAAGGCCGCGATCCTCGGCGCCGAGAGCTTCGGCTTCGGTACCGCGCCGATGATCGCCCTGGGCTGCAAGTACCTGCGTATCTGCCACCTGAACAACTGCGCCACGGGCGTCGCCACCCAGAACGACAAGCTGCGCAAGGACCACTACATCGGCACTGTCGACATGGTGATCAACTTCTTCACCTTCGTCGCTGAAGAAACCCGCGAGTGGCTGGCCAAGCTGGGCGTACGCAGCCTCGGCGAGCTGATCGGTCGTACCGACCTGCTCGAAGTGCTGCCGGGCGACACCGAGCGCCAGCATCACCTGGACCTCACGCCGCTGCTGGGCAGCTCGCACATTCCGGCCGACAAGCCGCAATTCTGCGAAGTCGACAAGAACCCGCCGTTCGACAAGGGCGAGATGGCCGAGAAGATGGTCGAGATGGCCTTGCCGGCGATCCGCGACCAGGCCGGTGGCGAGTTCGCCCTCGACATCTGCAACTGCGATCGTTCCATCGGTGCGCGTATCTCTGGCGAGATCGCTCGCCTGCATGGCAACCAGGGCATGGCGGCTAACCCGATCACCTTCCGCTTCAAGGGGACGGCGGGTCAGAGCTTCGGCGTATGGAACGCCGGTGGCCTGAACCTGCACCTGGAAGGTGACGCCAACGACTACGTCGGCAAGGGCATGACCGGTGGCAAGATCACCATCGTGCCGCCAGCCGGTAGTCCGTTCGAAACCCAGCACAGCGCCATCGTCGGCAACACCTGCCTGTACGGCGCCACTGGCGGCAAGCTGTTCGCCGCCGGTACCGCGGGCGAGCGTTTCGCTGTGCGTAACTCCGGCGCCCACGCTGTGGTCGAGGGCACCGGTGATCACTGCTGTGAATACATGACCGGCGGCTTTGTCTGCGTCCTGGGCAAGACCGGTTACAACTTCGGTTCTGGCATGACGGGCGGCTTCGCCTATGTGCTCGACATGGACAACACCTTCTTCGACAAACTCAACCACGAGCTGGTGGAAATCCAGCGTATCAGTGGTGAGGCGATGGAGGCCTACCGCAGCCACCTGGCGCGCGTCCTGGGCGAGTACGTGGAAGAAACCGGCAGCGAGTGGGGGCGTGAGCTCTCCGAGAACCTGGACGACTATGTGCGGCGTTTCTGGCTGGTGAAGCCGAAAGCGGCCAATCTGAAGCAACTGTTGTCCAGCACCCGTGCCAACCCGCAGTAAGAGCAGCTGCAAGTGGCGAGCTGCACGCTGCACGTAGAGGCAGCGTACGGTTCGCCCGGCTTAAGTGATCGTCTTGCGGCTTGCAGCGTGTAGCTTGCAGCTGCTGTTGAGAGGTTTTGAAAAATGGCTGAACGTCTGAGCAACGACTTCCAGTTCATCGAAGTGGGCCGCAAGGACCCGAAGAAAAAGCTGCTGCGCCAGCGCAAGAAGGAGTTCGTCGAGATCTACGAACCCTTCAAGCCGCAGCAGTCCGTGGAGCAGGCACACCGCTGCCTGGGCTGCGGCAACCCCTATTGCGAGTGGAAATGCCCGGTACACAACTTCATCCCCAACTGGTTGAAGCTGGTGTCCGAAGGCAACATCCTGGCGGCAGCGGAGCTGTCGCACCAGACCAACACCCTGCCGGAAGTGTGCGGCCGCGTATGCCCGCAGGACCGTCTGTGCGAGGGTGCCTGTACCCTGAACGATGGGTTCGGCGCAGTGACCATCGGCTCGGTGGAGAAGTACATCACCGACACCGCCTTCGCCATGGGCTGGCGCCCGGACATGTCCAAGGTCAAGCCGACCGGCAAGCGCGTTGCGATCATCGGTGCCGGCCCTGCGGGCCTGGGCTGCGCCGACGTGCTGGTGCGTGCCGGTGTAACGCCGGTCGTGTTCGACAAGAACCCCGAGATCGGTGGCCTGCTGACCTTCGGCATCCCCGAGTTCAAGCTGGAAAAGACCGTGCTGAGCAATCGCCGCGAAGTCTTCACCGGCATGGGCATCGAGTTCCGCCTGAACACCGAGGTGGGCAAGGACATCACCATGGAACAACTGCTCGCCGAGTACGATGCAGTGTTCATGGGCATGGGCACCTACACCTACATGAAAGGCGGTTTTCCGGGTGAAGACCTGCCGGGTGTGCACGACGCTTTGGACTTCCTGATCGCCAACGTCAATCGCAACCTAGGCTTCGAGAAGTCGCCGGAAGACTTCATCGACATGCAGGGCAAGAAGGTCGTGGTGCTGGGCGGTGGCGACACCGCGATGGACTGCAACCGCACCTCCATCCGCCAGGGCGCCAAGGCCGTGACCTGCGCCTATCGTCGCGACGAAGCCAACATGCCTGGCTCGCGCAAAGAGGTGAAGAACGCCAAGGAAGAGGGCGTGAAGTTCCTCTACAACCGCCAGCCCATCGCCATTGTCGGCGAGGACAAGGTGGAAGGCGTCAAGGTGGTCGAGACCCGTCTCGGTGAGCCAGACGCCCGTGGCCGCCGCAGCCCCGAGCCGATCCCGGGCTCCGAAGAGATCCTGCCGGCCGATGCCGTGGTGATCGCCTTCGGCTTCCGCCCGAGCCCGGCGCCTTGGTTCGAACAGCATGGTATCCAGATGGACAGCCAGGGCCGCGTGGTGGCTCCTGAGAAGGGCAAGTTCAAGCACCAGACCAGCAACCCGAAAGTCTTCGCCGGTGGCGACATGGTGCGCGGGTCTGACCTGGTGGTGACGGCGATCTTCGAAGGGCGTACCGCTGCTGAAGGGATCCTGGACTACCTCGAAGTCTGATCCTGGCTATTCGCGGGGCAGGTCGGAGCGTCGAACCGCCGTTCCGACTTGCCCCGCGATGCATTTTGTATACAAAAATCCTTGATCCACGGCACCCGATAGACAAAACGCATGGCCCTGGCCGTGCCTTTTGCGCTGGCGTCTGAGAAAATGCCCGCACTTTTTTGCTGGATGCCGACATGACTGCCCTGAAGAACGATCGTTTCCTGCGTGCACTGCTCAAGCAACCCGTAGACGTGACCCCGGTCTGGATGATGCGCCAGGCCGGCCGCTACCTGCCGGAGTACCGCGCCAGCCGCGCCAATGCCGGCGACTTCATGAGCCTGTGCATGAACCCGCAGTTCGCCTGTGAGGTGACGCTCCAGCCGCTGGACCGCTACCCGCTCGACGCCGCAATCCTCTTCTCCGACATCCTCACCATCCCCGATGCCATGGGGCAGGGCCTGTACTTCGAGACGGGCGAAGGCCCACGTTTCAAGAAGGTCGTCAGCACCCTGGCCGATATCGAGGCGCTGCCGATTCCCGATCCGCACAAGGACCTGGGCTATGTGATGGACGCGGTCAGCACCATCCGCCGTGAGCTCAACGGGCGCGTGCCTCTGATCGGCTTCTCCGGCAGCCCCTGGACCCTGGCGACCTACATGGTCGAGGGCGGCTCGTCGAAAGACTTCCGCAAGACCAAAGCGATGCTCTACGACCAGCCCGAGGCCATGCACCTGCTGCTCGACAAGCTGGCACAGTCGGTCACCAGCTACCTCAATGGCCAGATCACGGCCGGCGCTCAGGCAGTGCAGATCTTCGATACCTGGGGCGGTGCACTGTCGGCAGCGGCCTATCAGGAATTCTCCCTGGCCTACATGCGCAAGATCGTCAGCGGTCTGATTCGCGAGCATGAAGGGCGCAAGGTGCCGGTCATCCTGTTCACCAAGAATGGCGGCCTGTGGCTGGAAAGCATCGCCGAGGCCGGTGCCGACGCACTGGGCCTGGACTGGACCTGCGAGATCGGCGACGCCCGTCGTCGCGTCGGTGACAAGGTTGCGCTGCAGGGCAACATGGACCCGACCGTGCTGTACGCCAAGCCAGAGGCGATCCGCAACGAAGTGCAGCGGATCCTGGCCAGCTACGGCAAGGGCAGCGGCCATGTGTTCAACCTGGGCCATGGCATCACGCCGGAGGTGGACCCGGAACATGCCGGTGTGTTCATCAACGCCGTGCACGAGTTCTCGGCGGGCTATCACGGCTAAGGCGACCTGTGAGCGATCCGGGTCTGCAATGGGCTTCGGATCTCACAGGCCAGTGTGCATTGACGGCGCTTCCTCTCGGACTAGCCTTACAGTCCGCGCTCCAGCGTTTTCTTAATCTTCGTGCTCTTTCGGCTCAAGCCGTATCGGTCGTCCATGCAGATGACCGAGCGGACTTGGGCTTTGCCACGAGGATTTTGTATGAAACGAGTAGCTCCACGAAAAGGATTTCTGGCGAGCAGCGTATGCGCTGCGCTTGTCAGTACGACCCTGTTGCCGCAGTTGGCAAATGCCCATGGTTACCTGCAAGACCCGCCTTCGCGCGACATTCTGTGCAAGCAGAAGCAGAACACTGGCTGTGACTCGGTGGACTGGCCACCCAGTGCCGGAGAGTTCGCCCAGGGATTCCCAAGTGATGGTCCAGCTGATGGCAAATTGATCGGTGGTCACATATTTCCTGTCCTTGACGAGCAGAGTGCCAACCGTTGGCATCGTGTCCCGCTCGACAAGCATGAAATCGAATTCAAGTGGCTCTACACAGCAGCGCATGTAACCAAGAGATGGGAATATTTCATCACCAGGAGAGACTGGAATCCCAACGCTGCCTTGGAGCGCGCATCGTTCGAGAGCACGCCATTCTGTTCCGTCGATGGTGGCGGCAAGAAAGCCGATGATCCCTCGCATCCCAAGCACACCTGCGCAATTCCTGCCGATCGCTTGGGACATCACATCATCCTTGGCGTATGGACTGTCGGTGACACCAGCAATGCGTTCTACAAGGCTGTCGATGTCGATATCCAGGTTGACGGCGGGCCTGCACCCGAATGGCGCCAGGTCGGCAGCATCAATCCGCATCGCAATCTTAAGAAAGGCGACAAGGTCAAGGCCAGAGCGTTTGTCGGCGGTCATGAGTCCGAGCAGTTCAGCGCCAGCATCGTTATCGAAACCGCCGAGGAGGGTGGGGCGCCGAACTGGGCCTACAAACTGGCCAAACAGATCAACGCCATACAGGTGTTGGTCAGCGCAGGACAAAAGGACGCCGAGGGCAACGTCGCGCCGGTGCGCGGTTCCAATATCATCTTTGCCAAGCAGGAAAGCGGCGTTACGGGCTACGAGTTAGGCTTCGAAGGCAGCCCGCCGGACGCCTATATGCACTTGCACGGGGTGAAGCCGCAATACAGTTTGATAGACGGTAAAGCCACCATCGACTTCTCGGTGATGACCAATCGCTCGATGGAAGTCACCGCAACACTGTTCGATGCGAGCAACAAGCAAGTCGGCTACCAGCGTCAGCCGGTGGATTCGACCACGAAGCCGTTCGCCGTCGACGCCATCAGCGTGGAGGGTGGGCATGTGCTCAAGGTCGTCGGCAAGAATGAAGATGACGAGATCCTCCTGCAACAGGAGCGCGACCTGACCCTTGAGGCGCAAGGCGAAGAAGCCTATCCCACCTTCCCGGAAGGCATTGCAGGCTACACCGCGGGTACCCGGGTCTATGCCAGGGGAACTCGCGATGTCTATGAATGCAAGCCTTTCCCCTACTCGGGGTATTGCCGCCAATGGACCGAAAGCACCACCCAATATGAGCCCGGCATTGGTTCTCACTGGCAGAGCGCCTGGGACAGGCATTGATGAACAGGGGGTATCCGAACAGGGTGCCCCTTTTCATAAGCGGGAATGGGCATGGCTTACGACAAACAATGCTGGCAACTGCTGTCGTGGCAATCGGTGCTCGTCATCCTCCAGCGGGGGTTGCCTTGATACCTGAACATTACCGTCGTCATGCGGCGTGGCTGGTGTTGCCTGTACTGCTGGCGTCGTTCCTGGTGTGGCGAGAAGACCGGTTACGCAGTCACTGGCGCACCGAGGAACCGGCGGTCGCCACATTGCCGGACGTCGAAGTTGACCGCTCCCTTGCGGTTACCACGCTTGCGCTGGCGTTCGGTTTTCGGGCCGCGGATGCGAGAGCTTCCGTGCGCTCGGACATCATTCTCAAGGCCACTTTCGCCTCCAGTGCCGGAGGGTCGCGCGCGCTGGTTGCCCTGGATGGCAAGGTTGCGGCGTATCGCATTGGCGACCGTCTGGCGGGCGGTGCTGTCGTCCGGCGCATCGAATCGCATGCAGTTGCACTATGGATTGATGGCGTTGAGGAGGTTCTGCCCCTTGAGGGGACCAAGGGCTCCTTGCTGCACCTGGTGAGAGAAACCTCCCATGCGCCAACAAAACCGGATTCCCATCGTCTTTTCCTGCGGACTTCCCGATGAACATACGGCTCATGTTGCGGTTAGCGTCGCTGAGCGCGCTTTTGTGCCTGTCTGG
Source organism: Pseudomonas sp. A014 (assembly GCF_052378495.1). NCBI lineage: Bacteria > Pseudomonadati > Pseudomonadota > Gammaproteobacteria > Pseudomonadales > Pseudomonadaceae > Pseudomonas > Pseudomonas sp. A014. The sequence continues at coordinate 5,687,538 of NZ_CP199001.1, read as the reverse complement.
CGTGTTTGCCCACGCGCAGCCTCCGGCCACCTGGCAAATGGCGATGAGCGATGCGGATGTTCGCGATGTGGTACGGGAGGTAGGGGCAATCCTCGACCAACCGATCATTCTCGATCCTCGGGTACAGGGGCGGATTACGGTGCTATCCAATGAGCGGCTGGACAGTGAAGGTATCCGCAGATTGTTCTACTCGGTACTCAATGCTCATGGCTTTGCTGCAGTGAACGATGATGGGCGTTTACTGGTACTGCCGGCGAGCGAGGCCAAGGCGTGGGCAGATCAGCAACTAGACGCTGCGCCGACAGCCTTCACTACCCGAGTATTCAGCCTCCAGAGCAGTCTTGCCGCCGATCTGGCAGGCCTTCTGCGTCCATTGGTTTCCAGCAATGGCTACATCGGCCCTTCGAGTTCGGCCAATGCCTTGATCGTTACCGACTCGGGGACGAATCTGGAACGCCTTGCGACATTGATTGCGCAACTCGACAGTGGTCAGCGACACGACCATGAAGTTGTCGTGCTGCGTCATGCCCAGGCCAGTGAATTGCTGGCGGTGATCGAGGCGGCGGCGGGTGGGACGGAGACTGGCGTGCGGGTACTTGCCGACACTCGCAGCAATACAGTGCTGGTGCTGGGCCCCATTCAGTCCAGGCGACGTCTGGCGCAGTTGGCACGTTCGCTGGATGTGCCGACGCCGCAGGCTTCACAGAATTGGCGAGTGATCAGGCTTCAGCACAGCAATGCCGAGCAATTGGCCGAAGTACTGGCTGAAGTTGGCGATGGCCTGAACGGCAAAGCATCAGGGGAGCGCAAGGGTTTCGACAACTTGTCGGGAAAAACCTCGGTCAAGGCGGATATCAGCCAGAACGCTCTGGTATTGCTAGGTGAGCCGGAAGTGTTGATCAGTCTGGAGCAGATCATCCATCAGCTCGATCAGCCGCGTGCCCAGGTGTTGATACATGCGGCCATCGTCGAAGTCAGTGGCAGTATCTCCGAGGCCCTCGGGCTGCAGTGGGGTATCGATCGAGGCAGCCTGAGGGGCGGAATCACCTTTCCTGACAGCGGGTCTTCATTGTCGACGCTGCTTGGCGGTGAGTCTCTACCAGCAGGGGCCGCACTGGCGATCGGATCTGATCGTTTTGCTGCATTGGTCAGTGCGTTGGCGAGCAACTCCAGCAGCAACCTGCTGTCCACGCCCAGCCTGGTGACACTGGATAACCAAGAGGCCCAGATCCTTGTCGGACAGAACGTGCCGTTCAGATCCGGCAGCTATGCAACCCCAGGCAGCGGCACGGAAAACCCCTTCACCACCGTCGAGCGCAAGGACATCGGCATCAGCCTGAAGATTCGTCCCTATATCAATGAGGGCAGCAGCTTGCGTCTGGAGGTCGAGCAGGAAAGCTCGGAGCTTGCGCCCAGCGTGGTCGAGAACGATCTGATTACCAGCAAGCGCACCCTCAAGAGCACCATTCTCGCTGCCGATGGCGAAATCATCGTGATCGGCGGATTGATCAAGGACAGTGTGCGTGCCGAGCAGCGCAGCGTGCCGCTGTTGGGAAGTCTGCCTCTGATCGGCGGATTGTTTCGCTGGCAGCGAGACATCGATGAGAAAACCAACCTGATGGTGTTCCTGCGTCCGACCATCCTGCGTACCCGGCAGCAACTGACCGAAGCTGGCGAGCGTGCCTATCGAGATGTGCGCTCTCCTGCGGCCTCTTCCTTCCCGGACGATGTGCAAAACCTGTTCGATTCCCCCTCCATCAGAAGTGACCGTCCATGAATGGGTCTCTGCCGTTTGCCTTCGCCAGACGCTACGGCGTGCTCTTCGACCAGCATGCCGAACCGCCCGTCATGCTCATGCGCAAGGACACCTCGCTGTCGTCGCTTTCGGAGGCGTATCGCTTGGTGGGTGCTGGTTGGGATTTGCAGTGCCTGGACGCCGAACGCTTCGCCGAACGTCTCGCCAGTTACTATGGTCGGACACAAGATGCTGCCCAGACTGTGGTTCAGGACATCGATCAGCAGTTGGACCTTGCGCGGCTGGCCGAGGAATTACCGCAAACCTGCGACTTGCTCGACCAGCAGGATGATGCACCGATCATTCGTTTGCTCAATGCACTGCTCAGCGAGGCCGTCAGGTCGCGTGCATCGGATATTCATCTGGAAACTTTCGAGCAGCATCTGCGTGTACGCATGCGCATCGATGGTGTCATGCGTGAAGTGCTGTCGCCGCCACGAGCGCTGTCGGCCCTTCTGGTATCCCGGATCAAGGTGATGGCACGGCTGGACATCGCGCAGAAGCGCATTCCCCAGGACGGTCGCATCAGCCTTCGCCTGGCCGGACACGAGGTGGATGTGCGGGTTTCGACCCTGCCCGCGGCCCATGAAGAGCGGGTCGTGCTGCGCCTGCTGGACAAGCAGGCGGTACGTCTTGATGTCGAGTGCATGCAGATGCAGCCGCAAACCCGCTCGGGGTTTGTGCGATTACTGCAAAGACCTCATGGCATTTTTCTGGTTACCGGCCCCACCGGATCGGGCAAGACCACCACGCTGTACACCGCGTTGTCGGTCTTGAACGAGGTGACGCGCAACATCCTGACTGTTGAGGATCCGATCGAGTATCACTTGCCCGGTATTGGCCAGACCCAGATCAACAGCAAGGTCGACATGACCTTCGCCAGGGGGCTGCGGGCGATTCTTCGACAAGACCCGGACGTAGTGATGGTCGGCGAGATCCGTGATCGCGAAACCGCAGAAATTGCCGTACAAGCATCCCTGACCGGTCACTTGGTGTTGTCGACGTTGCATACCAACAGCGCATTGGGGGCGATCACACGCTTGACCGACATGGGAGTGGATCCTTGCCTGCTCGCGTCGTCGCTGTCGGGGGTGATGGCCCAGCGTCTGGTCCGCCAGTTGTGTCCCAGCTGCAAGACGCCCATGGAGGTCGACGCCGTCACCGCGCAGTCGCTCGGCTCCCCTGCAAACCTGCCTGCGCGGATCTATCGTGCGCAAGGTTGCGAGCATTGTCTGCATGGCTACAGTGGGCGGCTTGCGTTGCATGAACTGGTGCTGGTGACTGCGGAACTTGCCGAAGCGATTCATCGGCGCTCCTCGCAGGCGCAGATGCTCGATTGGGTACGTCAATCCACGCCAAGCTTGTTTGACCACGGCGTGCAACGTGTGTGTGAAGGCCAGACCAGCGTCGAGGAGTTGCTGCGGGTGGCGGGGCAGGGATAGATGATGAGGTTCAGGTATCTCGTTCAAGACCCCCAAGGTGCGCGCAGGCGGGGCACCCTCGAGGCCGGAAACGCCAGGCAAGCTCGACAGTTGTTGCGCGAGCAGGGGCTGCTCATCATTGCGGTCCGCGCGGTTCGACTGCAATGGAACAGTCGCTTGCGGCCTGTCCGGCTTGGAGGGACACAGCTGGCGATCATCACGCGGCAGTTGGCTACCTTGTTGCGTGCCAGCATGCCGTTGAGCGATGCGTTGCTGGCGGTCGCTTCGCAAAGTGAAGATCGCCAGGCCAGCAAGCTGATGGGGGCCGTCAACGAGCAGATCGCCCAAGGGCGTACCTTGGCCGATGCCCTTGGCCATTATCCGCAGGCTTTTCCTGCGGTGTACCGGGCAACGGTGGCGGCAGCCGAGCGCTCGGGTCATCTGTCGAGCGTATTCGAGCGTCTGGCCGACCATGGCGAGCGTGAGCAAGCGCTGCGCCAGAAGGTTCAGCTGGCGATGGTCTATCCGCTGATCCTGTTTCTGGTGTCGTTGCTGGTGGTGGGGTTCCTGCTGGGATATGTGGTGCCAGATGTCGTCCAGGCCTTCGCCCGCGATCAGGCCCAGTTGCCCTACGCGACCTTGTTGTTGATCGCTCTCAGCGAGTTCACTGGGCATTTTGGGCTTTTGATCATCATGACCGTGCTGTGCTGCGTGGTGGCCGTTCGCTGGGCGCTGCGCCAGCCCGCCAGGCGACGGCGCTGGGATGCACTGGCTCTGCGTATACCGTTGTGGGGTGAGTTCATTCGTGCCAGCAACGCAGCGCGTTTTGTCGCCACGTTGGCCACACTCGGGCGCAGCGGCGTTCCTCTGGTCGAAGCCATGCGCATCGGTGCCGTGGTTACCAGCAACCTGGCATTGCGCGAACGTCTGATCCGCGCAGCCGAAGAGCTGGCAGAGGGTTCAAGCCTGGCCAGCAGCCTGACGCGCTGCGCAGCGCTCCCTCCACTGACCCTGCACATGATCGCCAGTGGCGAGCGGGCCGGTGAGGTCAACACGATGCTTGAGCGCGCCGCAGACCTGCAAGAAAAGCACCTGAGCTCGCGCATCTCGTTGCTGGTCAGCCTTTGCGAACCCGCGATGCTCCTGGTCATGGGCGCCATCGTGCTGTTCATCGTGCTGGCGATCCTGCTGCCGATACTCAACCTCAATCAACTGGTTACCTGATCATGTCCCCACGCAACAGTCGTCGCCGTAACGGCGGTTTCACCCTTATCGAAATCATGGTGGTGATCATCATCCTGGGCGTGCTTGGCGGGCTGGTGCTGCCCAACGTCATGAGCCGGCCAGACCATGCGAAAGCTACGGCAGTGCGTACCGACCTGCAGTCAATTTCAACCGCGCTGGAGATCTACCGGCTCGACAACGGTCGCTATCCCTCCACCGAGCAGGGCCTGCAAGCCTTGGTAGCACGTCCCACCCAGGCGCCTGCGCCAAGGATGTGGAACGAACAGGGCTATCTCAAGAGCATGCCGGTCGATCCTTGGGGAGGCGAATACCAGTACCAGAGCCCTGGTACTCGCTCGAATCAGGGCTTCGACCTCTACTCCTTTGGTGCAGATAACCTGCCGGGAGGCGAAGGTATGGACGGCGACATCGGTAACTGGCCCCAGTGAGACGTAGCCGCGGATTTACCCTGCTGGAGTTGCTGCTGGTAATGGCGGTGCTCGGGGTGGTGATCGGCATGGCAGGGTTTGTATCCATGCACAACCCGCAACGGTTGGCCGTACAGGAGGCGCAGTTGTTCCTGCGGTTCTTCGAGCACGCCCGTGCGCACGCATTGATCTCGGGACAGACCCTTGGCATTCAGGTCAACCAGGATGGCTACCGCATGATGAGGCTGACGCGCCTGGGGTGGGGTGCAGGTGGTGATCTGCAGCCCAGTGAGCTGGACCTGCGCCTGAAGCACACCGACTGGTCGCCGGTCGTCTCGGACGGCCTTGTGCAACTGGTGCTGGTCGGTGACGAAGAACACACGCCATTCATCCTGTATTTCAGCCACGCCGGGGAGCTTCTGGCATGTGTGACAAGTGACGGAATCAATGTGCAATTCGGCTGCTGAGCGGGGCTTCACCCTGCTGGAGGTCATGGTTGCTCTGGCGATCTTTGCGGTACTGGCAGGTGCTGCAAGCATGGCAATGCAGCAGGTCTTGCAACAGTCCCACCAACTGCGTGAGCGCATGTATGGCAGTTGGATTGCGGACAACCACTTGACCGAAATGACTCTCCTGCCCACGCCAGGCCCTGGACAACGCGTACTGACGATCGACTTTGCCCAGGGGCGTTGGCACCTGGAGGAGCGGCGTAGACGCAGGCACGCAATGCTCGAGGTCGAGGTACTGGTCACGCGCGTCCCGAATGGTCCGGCGGTGTATCAGGCCAAGCGCTGGCTGGAGATTTCGAATGAAACGCAATGAGTCTCGCGTCGGTCGCAGGCAGCGTGGCTTCACGCTCCTGGAGCTACTGCTGGCTGTGGCGATCTTCGCTGTGTTGGCTGCTGGTGCTGCCCGTTTGTTCGATGCGTTGCTGCGTACCGACTCGGCGCGCCAGGCGCAGGCCGATGAAATTCGTAGCTTGGCAAGGGCGATGGGTATGCTGCAACGGGACGCCCTTCAAGGGGTATTTCCAGCTGCATTGGAGAAAGAGCACTTCGCCTTGAGGCTACGGGAGCAACGGCTTAGTTGGCTGTCGAGTAGCGGGTATGACATCCACCTGCAGCCGCGCAGTGACTTGCGTGTGATCCAATATTGGCTGGAAGACGGTGTGCTATGGCGCCAACGCGACAGTCTCGTCAGTGGCGCAGGGCGAGCGCAATACTTGCTCGCAGGTGTCACGAGTCTGCGTTGGCGAGTCTTCGTGCCTGGCCTGGGCTGGCAAGCCGACTGGCCCGGTGATCGTACTGCGAGCGAACCGCCCATCGCTCTTGAAATTACCTTTTCCATTGGACGAGCAGAGCGGCTTCGCCGCGTTCTCCCGCTGGCGGGTATGAGCCTGTGAGAGTGAAACGACAAGAGGGCCTCGCGCTGATCACCGTGTTGTTGGTCATGGCACTGATGGTGATGCTGATCGCCGCGATGTTGCGTGACCACCGACAGTTGATTGCCAGTGTATCCGGCCAGACTGAGGCTTCGCGCGGGCTACAGGTGCTGATGGCCGCAGAGCGCCAGGCACTGGCGCTTTTGCGCGAGCGCTTGAGGCTCGACATGCGTGTCGTTCATGCGGGGCAGTCGTGGTCAAAACCCTATGAGTTCACTCTGGACGATGTGCGCCTGCGAGGGCGAGTCGAGGATTTGGCTGCGCGCATCAATCTCGCTGCGCTTGTCCGCAGCCGCGAGCCCGACTCCGTGTTGCTTGCGCGCTGGGAGCGTCTTTGCCGGACCCTTGGCCTGGTTACTCCGGATCTTGCCATGTTGCAGGGTGTTCCACTGGTGGATGTCAGCCAGTTGGCGCAGTTGCCGGATGTGAGTGCCGAAATATTGGAGCGCCTCAGGCCGTGGGTGGCGGTGCTGCCTGCGCAGGCTGGGCTGAACATCAACACTGCAGATCGATTCGTCCTCGGCACACTGGAGGGCGTGACGCCGGCGATCGCTCAGCGCCTGGTCGAGCAGCGCCCCAAGGATGGATATGCCAGCGTGCAGGCCTTTCTTGGCGATCCGTTGCTCGATGGTCAGGTCGCCACGGGGCGGGGTCTGGCGGTTGGCAGTCGATGGTTCGGCATGACCCTTCAGGCCGATCTCGAGACGAGCCGCTCGTACCTGCACAGCGAAGTGGAGGTGGACCTGGATGGTCATCGACTGCGCGTATCACGACGTATGTTTTCCACGGTACGACCAGCAGGTGCCGAATGAATGAGTACGCTGCCTACCTGCTGCCCGAGGGCGTGGGTGGGGTTCCGAAGCACTGGCCTGTTCGCGTTCTTCAGCCTGATGGCGTCACGCGGGAGTCTCGTCTGAGTGACCTGGAGGCATTGGCTGGACAGAAGGTGACGCTGGTGCTGCCGATGGAGCTTTTCTCCTACTGTCAAACTGGCTCGTTGCCGGGACGCAAGCCTGCCTACGATACCCTTGCCTTTGCGGTAGAGGATCAATTCGCCACCGCCTTGGAGACGCTTCACCTCGCGTTCGGCATGGCGAACCAGGCGTCATCGCGCCCTTGTCTGGTGATCGACCGAGCGTGCTTCGAGCAACTGCTGTCGTGTCTGCGCGTTCAGGGAGTCCAACCGCAGGCAGTGCTGGTCGATGCAGACATGCTCGCCTCGACCGGCCCCACGGCGTTGTGGCTGGAGGGGCGTTGGCTGTTTGGCGGCGGGGAGCAGCAGCGTCTTGCGGTCAACTGCGCGGCAGCCAGAGTGCTGAGTACATCGTTGCCTGAAATCAAATGGCTGGCAGAACCAGGGCAGGCGTCACGATGGGACGAGGTCGAGCTGGTTACCGACGCCTTTGCGTTGCTTTGGCAGGGGCGCTTTGACGCCATCAACCTGCTCCAGGGTGCTTTCGCACCCGGACGCGCCAAGTCAGTGCCTTGGCAAGCGCTACTGGGCGGATGCCTGCTGGCAGCATTGCTGGCCTGCATTGCCGAGTACTGGCACGTAGAGTGGCTGCAAGGACAGGTCGCGCAGTTGAAACAGCATAATGTGCGAGCATTCCAGCGTTGGGCGCCGGGACATGTACCGCGTGATGACCTTGCGCGTCAGATAAACGAATTGATGCAGCACCCTGCTCCGCCCACAGCGATGCAGCGTCTGGCCGTGTTGAGTGAATCCTTGGTCGAAAGCGGCGACTTGCGGATCGAGCGCGCAGAGGTTGTGGCTGGTCAGGGATGGCGGATCGAGATTCTTGCCCAAGGCTTCGATGATCTGGAACGATTTCGTCAGCGTCTGCCAGGGCTACAGGTCGAGCGTGCGCAGCAGGCTGCACAGCAGGTAAGCGCGACATTGACTTGGCCAGGAGGCCAATGATGGTTGGCCTGCTTGATTGGATCGGCAGAGAGTGGCGAGGTATTCCGGCCCCGCGTCGCTGGGTGCTCAAGGCCGTCGCCTGGGGCCTTGCCGCGATCACGGTCTGGCAGGGGCTCTGGTTGCCGGCTCAACAACGATTGGATCAGGCGCAGGTGCAATTGAACCGGGAGCGTGCGCTGGCTCAACAGTTGCGACGCCTTTCGGCGACTTCCGCAGCGCTGCCAACGCCCGCGCAGGCCTTGACGACAGCACGCCTGAATGAGAGGGCGCGGATCGATGGGCTGCAGATCGTTGACATGCATAGCAATGGCTCGCAGGTGACGATGACGCTGCAGGGTAGACCGCATATCTTGACGCTCTGGCTCCATGCATTGGAGCAGGATGGCGCGCAGTTGACCGGGATAAGGCTGCAGGCGGTCGATGACCAGCTGCAGGCGCATCTGGGCCTGGCCATGGATGATGGGTGATTGCCATTAAGCTTGGCTTCAGCAGCCGTTGTTAGCCTGTATCCATCGAAACCCATACAGGACCTGCATCATGAAAGCCCGTTACCTGCCCCTGATCCTCGCCCCACTGTTCAGCACCGCCGCTCTCGCTGCCGGCTACACAGGCCCGGGCGCCCAGCCGGTGACCACCGTCGCTGCCGCCAAGGAGGCCGCCGATGACACCCCGGTAGTGCTGCAAGGCTATGTGACCAAGAAGATCAACAACGACGACAAGTACGAGTTCAAGGACAACACCGGCACCATCACCGTCGAGATCGACAACGAAGACCTGCCGGTAACCCCGTTCAACGACAAGACCAAGGTCAAGCTGACCGGCGAGGTGGAGAAACACCTGATGAGTCGTGAAGTGGATGTGGATATCGTCGAGATCGTCAACTGACGAACACCGTTTCGCGGTGGTTCTGCGCCCCGAACCGCCGCGAATGCCTCACACCGATTTAGGTGCCAGCTTGCTCAGGTGCAGCGCCACCAGCAACGCCACCGCCAGCAGGCCGCCGATGAACAGGCCGATGCCGTTCCAACCGGCGTAATGCCAGAACACCCCGCCCGCCGTCCCGGCGACACTCGATCCCGCGTAGTAGCAGAACAGGTACAGTGAAGAGGCCTGCCCCTTGGCCTTGAGCGCGCGTCGACCAATCCAGCTGCTGGCCACCGAGTGGGCACCGAAGAAGCCGAAGGTGAACACCAGCATCCCGACGATCACCACTGGCAATGGGGTGAACAGGGTCATCAGCATGCCAGCGGCCATCACCAGGATGCTCGCCCAGAATACCCTGCGACGCCCCAGCCGGTCGGCCAGCGCGCCGACCTGTGCCGAACTGTAGATGCCTGACAGGTACACCACCGACAGCAAGCCGACCAGCGCCTGGTTCATGTGGTAGGGCTCGGCCAGCAGGCGATAGCCGATGTAGTTGAACAAGGTGACGAAGGCGCCCATCAGCAGGAAAGCTTCGAGGAACAGCCAGGGCAGGCCGGCATCCTTGAAGTGCATGAGGAAGCCATCGAGCAGATTGCGCGGCTTCAGCGACTGCGCGCGGAAGTTGCGCGATTCCGGCAGCACCTTCCAGAACACTACCGCGGCCAGCAGCGCCAGGCCGCCGATCACCAGCATCGCGGTGTGCCAACTGACGAAGTCGATCAGCACCCCGGTGATCAGCCGCCCGCTCATCCCGCCGATCGCATTGCCACCGATGTACAGGCCCATCGCCAGGCCAATGTGCTGCGGGTGGATTTCTTCGCTCAGGTAGGTCATGGCCACCGCCGCCAGGCCGCTCAGCGACAGGCCGACCAGTGCGCGGGTGGCAAGCACGCCTTCCCAGGTCGGCATCACTGCGCTGGCCAGTGTCGCCAGCGCAGCGCACACCAGGGCTGAGACCATCACCGGTTTGCGCCCGATCCGATCGGAAATGGGCCCGGTCACCAGCAGCCCGAACGCCAGCATGGCGGTGGACACCGACAGCACCAGGCTGCTCTGCGCAGCGTTGATCGAAAACTCTTGCGACAGCAGCGGCATCATCGGTTGCACGCAGTAGAGCAGGGCGAACGTGGCGAAACCGCCGCTGAACAGCGCCAGTACGGTTTTCATGAAGGCTGGGGTGCCTTTTTCGATCCACAAGTCGTTCAGGGGAGGCACTTCGGGTTCGGCGGGAAGGGGGGCTACAGCAGTTTTCACGGGTGATACCTCTGGCGCAATGAAAAAAGCATATAGCTGGCTAATGATTAGATCCAATATATTGTTCGACCTATTTGATAGCTTTAGCGACTTGTTCGGAGCCGATCATGGAACTGCGTCACCTGCGTTACTTCATCGCCGTCGCCGAAGAACTGCACTTCGGCCGTGCCGCCCAGCAACTGGGCATCTCCCAGCCGCCCTTGAGCCAGCAGATCCAGGCACTGGAACAGGAACTGGGGGCGCGTCTGTTCGAGCGCACCAATCGTCGGGTCGAGCTGAGCGAAGCCGGACGACTGTTCCTCGAGGAGGCGCGCCAGGTGCTGGCGCAAGTCGACAAGGCGGCCGACGTGGCACGTCGCGCACAGTTGGGCGAGCTGGGCGAGATGAAGATCGGTTTCACCTCGTCGGCGCCCTTCACCTCGAGGATTCCCCAGGCGATCCACGCCTTCCGCCGGCGCTTCCCGGCAGTGCACCTGCACCTCAAGGAGATGAGCAGCCGTGAAGTGGTCGATGCTGTGTTCGACGAATCCATCGAGGTCGGCCTGATGCGGCCGCTACCGGTGCCGGAAGGGTTGGCGGTCACCGAGTTGTTTCGCGAGCCGTTGGTCGTGGTGCTCAATGCCTCTCATCCGCTGGCGCTGGGCGGCGAGCAGGGCCTGTATATGCGGGACTTGGCCCACGAGCCGTTCGTATTCTTCCCACGCAGCTACGGCAGCGGTCTGTATGCGCAACTGATGGACCTGGCACGCCAGGCAGGCTTCAGCCCGCATTTCGCCCAGGAAGCCGGTGAGGCGCTGACCATCATCGGGTTGGTCTCGGCGGGCCTTGGGGTTTCGGTGTTGCCCGCGTCGTTCCAGCGCATCCGCATCGACGGCGTGGTGTACCGCACGCTGCTCGACGAGCAGGCGACCAGTGCGGTCTGGCTGGTGCGTCGCGAGGGCGCGGGCTCGGCGATGGCCCGGGCGTTCGTCGACCTGCTGGCGGGCCTGGAAAAGCCCGAAGGTGCTGGCTAAACCGCTGCGCCGGACACATACTCGGGCATTCCCTGATACACGGAGGTCAGTCATGCGGCGCGTGGTGTTCAATCAGAAAGGTGGCGTGGGCAAGTCGAGCATCGCCTGCAACCTGGCGGCGGTCAGTGCCAACGAAGGCTACCGGACCCTGTTGATCGACCTGGATGCCCAGGCCAACTCGACCCAGTACCTGACTGGGTTGACGGGTGACGACATCCCCATGGGTATTGCCGATTTCTTCAAGCAGAGCCTGTCCAGCGGGCCGTTCAGCAAGAAGAACAAGGTCGATATCTATGAAACGCCCTTTGACAACCTGCACGTGGTCACCGCCACCGCCGAGCTGGCCGACCTGCAGCCCAAGCTCGAGGCCAAGCACAAGATCAACAAACTACGTAAATTGCTCGATGAGCTGGACGAGGATTACGAGCGGATCTACATCGATACCCCGCCAGCGTTGAACTTCTATGCGGTTTCCGCGTTGATCGCCGCAGATCGTGTGCTGATTCCCTTCGATTGCGACAGCTTCTCGCGCCAGGCCCTGTACGGCCTGCTGGCCGAGATCGAGGAACTCAAGGACGACCACAACGAAGACCTCCAGGTAGAGGGCATCGTGGTCAACCAGTTCCAGTCACGGGCCAGCCTGCCTCAGCAGATGCTCGACGAGCTGCTCGCCGAGGGCCTGCCGGTGCTGCCGGTGTACCTGGGCAGCTCGGTGAAGATGCGCGAATCCCACCACGCCAGCCTGCCGCTGATCCACCTGGAGCCGAGGCACAAGCTGACGCAGCAGTTCGTCGAGTTGCACTCGCTGCTCGAAGAAAACGCTTAGATCCCTTGGCTGCGCACCCATTCCAGTAACGACTGGAGTGGAAACGCCCCTGCCTGGCGGCTGACTTCGCGGCCGTTCCTGAACAGGATCAGGCTAGGGATCGAACGGATGCCCAGTTGCCCGGCGAGGTTGCGGTTGGCCTCGCTGTCGAGCTTGGCCAGCCGGCAGCGGCCGCTGAGCTGGCGGGCCGCTTGTTCGAAGGTCGGTGCAAAGCTCTTGCACGGGCCGCACCAGTCGGCCCAGACGTCCACCAGCAAAGGCAGGTCGCCCTTTATCTGGCTGGCGTAGGTGCTTTCGCTGAGCTCGAAGGGCTTGTCGAGCAATACCGCCTGCTTGCAGCGCCCGCATTTCGGGCTGTCGCCCAGGCGTTCGCTGGGCAGGCGGTTGAGGCCGTTGCAGTGCGGGCAGGGGATTACCAGAGGGTCGGACATGTTTTCTCCGCTATAGCGTTCATATATGGCCTGTAGGCGGGCTTGCCAGGGCGCCGAACCGCCGCGAAGCCAGGGGCGCGGTGAGTGGCACCGGCTTTGCCGGTGTTCGCGGGCAAGCCCGCTCCCACAGGTCAGTCGTAGTTCAGGAAGAACAGCTGATTTCCAGATGCTTGCCCCACTCTGGTGGTCGCTCGGCATAGGCTTGCATCCCCGGCTGCTCCTCGAATGGCTTGCACAGCACCTGGTGCAGCCGTCGCACTTCACTGTAGTCCCCACCTTCGGCCGCTTCGATGGCGCGCTGCGCCAGGTAGTTGCGCAGGATGTACAGCGGGTTGACCGCATGCATGCGCTCGCGCCGACCTTCGGCGTTACCCGCTTCGCGCTGGCAGCGTGCGAGGTAGTCGGCACCCCAGGCGTCGAAGCCGGCGAGATCGATGAAGTCGTCGCGAACCACGTTCAGTGCCTGCTCCACTGGCTGCTCGCCAAGCCGGCGGAAGAACAGGGTGTAGTCCACGCCGCCACTCTGCATGCGCTGCAGCAGGCGTTCGACCAGGGCCATGTCGTCGTCCTCGGCGGTCGTCAGGCCGAGCCGACGGCGCATCAGGTCCAGGTAATGGGCCTGGTACAGCGGCAGGAACAGGCCGAGCGTCTCCTTCAATGCCTCCACTTCGATCACCGTGGTCAGGGCCTGGGCCAGGGCGCTCAGGTTCCAGTGGGCGATCGGCACCTGGTTGGCGTAGCTGTAGCGGCCGCGATCGTCGGAGTGGTTGCAGATGAAGTTGGCGTCGAAGTCGTCGAGGAAGGCGTAGGGACCGAAATCGAAGGTGATGCCCAGGATCGACATATTGTCGGTGTTCATCACCCCGTGGCAGAAACCATAGGCCTGCCAGCGTGCGATCAGCTCGGCGTTGCGCTCGACGATGCTGCGGAACATCGCCAGGTACGGCTGCTCGGCGTCGCGGCATTCGGGGTAGTGCTGATCGAGCACGTGATCGATCAGCACGCGTTGTTGCTCGGGCTGCTGGGTGTAGTAGAAATATTCGAAATGACCGAAGCGCACATGGCTCTGCGCCAGTCGCAGCAGCATGGCCGCGCTTTCGCGGGTCTCGCGCCACACCGGGGTGCTCGAGCCGACCACGCATAGCGCCCGGCTGCTGGGAATGCCCAGGGCGTGCAGCGCTTCCGAGGCGAGGAACTCACGGATCGACGAACGCAGCACCGCGCGGCCGTCGCCCATGCGCGAGTACGGGGTCTGGCCGGCGCCCTTGAGGTGCAGGTCCCAGTGCTCGCCCGCGTCGTTCAATACCTCGCCCAGCAACAGGCCGCGGCCGTCACCCAGGCGCGGGTTGTACGAACCGAACTGATGGCCGGAATAGACCATCGCCCGTGGATCGGCTTCTTCCCAGAGCTTGTGGCCGCTGAACAGCTCGGCGAACACGGGCTCATCGGCCTGGGCTGGGTCGAGGTCGAGCAGGGCCATGGCCGATTTGCTGGCGACCACCAGGCGCGGCTCGGCAATCGGCTCGGGCAGCACCTGGGTGGAGTAGGTGTCGCCGAGTTGGGCGAAGCGGTTATCGAAAGTGAGTTGGTCGAGGGCTTTCACGTGGCCGGCTCCTGGCTATCGGTGACAGGGGGCCGCCTTGCGGCCCTGCGCGGGGCAAAGCCCGCACCTACAGAACTCGGTTTCCTGTGGGAACGGGCTTTTCCTGCGATCAAGGGCAAAGCCCTAGCAGGCATTCTGGGCGCTTGCACCCATCAGCGTCCACTCAGCTCGGTGGCGTGCTGTCGGGTTTGCTCTCCAGCGGGATCATCTGCTGCTTGCCGCCCTTGGTGTCCATCAGGAACACCTCCACCTGGCGCACCGAGATCTTGATGTCGTGGGCCTTGAACTCACGGTTGATGTAGCGGTTGATCTCGTCCAGCGTCGGGTTGCGGTCGCCCAGGTCACGCACGTGCATGCGCAGCTCGTGATCCAGCGAGCTTTCGCCGAACTGCAGGAAATACACGATCGGCTCAGGGTCCTTGAGCACACGTGGGTTTTCGTGGGCACCCTTGAGCAGCAGGTCGCGCACCAGGTCCAGGTCGGAGCCGTAGTCGATGCCCAGCTTGAGCGTCACTCGGGTAACCGTGTCGGTCAACGACCAGTTGATCAACTGGCCGGTGATGAACGTCTTGTTGGGGACGATGATGTCCTTGCGGTCGAAGTCGGTGATGGTCGTGGCGCGAATGCGGATCTTGCTCACCGTGCCGGACAGATTGCCGATGGTGATGGTGTCGCCGATCCGCACCGGGCGCTCGAACAGGATCATGATGCCGGAGATGAAGTTGGCGAAGATCTCCTGCATGCCGAAGCCCAGGCCCAGAGACAGGGCGGCGACCAGCCACTGCAGCTTGTCCCAGCTCACCCCGAGGGTGGCCAGGGTGCTGACGATGCCCACCCCGACGATCACGTAGGACAGCAGCGTGGTGATCGCGTAGGCGCTGCCCTGGGCCAGGCTCAGGCGCGACAGCACCAGCACTTCCAACAGGCCCGGCAGGTTGCTGGCCAGGGCGATGGTGATGCCGGCGATGACCAGCGCACCGAGCAGGTCGCCGAGGCTGATCGGAACCATGCTGGCCGCCGCGCCGGTGCCGCTGGCGTATTCGTACAGGGTGACGTTGTTGAGGTAGGAGAACACGGTTATCAGATCCGACCATACCCAGTACAAGCCACCGATGAAGCCACCGAGCAGGGCCAGGCGGATCAGGCGCAGGGACTGCTGGTTGACCTGCTCGATGTCCAGGGTCGGTTCCTCGATGATGACTTCGCCGTCCAGCCCTTCCTTGGCAGCCGCGCGCTTGCTCAACGCGCGCTGGTAGGCCAGGCGTCGCGCCGCCACCGACAGGCCACGGACGAACGCCGCCTCGATCACCAGCCAGAACAGCAGCAGGTAGAGGGTATAGATCAGGCGGTCGGTGAGTTTCAGTGCGGTGTAGTAGTAGCCGAAGCACACCGCGACGAACAGTGCGATCGGCAGCGCGGTGAACGCTACCCCGACCGCCTTGCGGAACAGCGACGTGTCGCGGTGCGCCGGACTGCTCAGCAGCAGGCGGCTGAGCAGCCAGGCCATCAGCGCATAGCACGCCAGCACCACGCCGATGCCCAGCACGTCGTCGGCCAGCGCCGAAGGCTGGTGCTCGGCCACCGCGACCACACCCACCAGGGCCAGCACCACCGTGCCGAGCCTGCGTACCCAACCGCGCAGGAACTCCACCTGCGGCTTGTGCCAGCGGAAGTGCACCTCGGCCACGCCGCCGGGGGCCAGCACGCGGTAGGCGGTGTAGAACACCAGCCAGGCCTGGGCCAATTGCCACAGCGCAGCGCCGAGGTTGGCGTTCTGGCCGCGGGCGTCGATCTGCAAGGCATAGCTGCACAGCGCCAGGCCCAGGCTTACCGGCATGGCCAGGAGGATGTTGATGAGGATCGCTTGTGGCGTGTGCCACTGGCTGTCGCGACGGAAGTGGCCGATGTCCTGGTGCACCTTGCCCAGACGCTGGTACAGGTACTTGCGCCGCCACAGCAGCGCGCCGATCACCAGCAGCAGCGGCAGGAACAGCAGCGGGCGCTGGCTCAGGCCGTCGGCCAGTTCCTTGATGCCCGAGCCCCAGGGCAGGCTGGCGACCTGGTCGGCGAAGCGCTCGGGCACATAGCGCAGCCAGTCCCAGTCCAGCGGCTTGTTGCTGGGGATCCAGAACATCTGCTCATCGAGGGTGGTGCGCAGGTTCTGCGCGGTGCCCAGCAGTTGCTTCTGGTTGAGCTGCAGGGTGATGGACTCATTGAGCAATGCCGAAAGCTCGCGGTTCAGGCGCTCGAGCAGGTCGCTGCGGGTGATGGCGACCTCCAGCAGCGCCTTGCGCAGTTGCGGGGTAACATCCTGCTCAGGCTGGGTGGACAGCAGCTTGTCGACGTAGCTGACCGGGCTGCTCATCTGCTCGCGCTGCTGGTTGACCTCGAACTGGTACAGGCGGATATCGGCGATCTGGTCGGCCAGGTCGCGGTCCACCTTCAGGTGCGGCAGCGCCTGTTTCTGCTTGTAGAGGATCTTCGACAGCAGCAGGCTGCCCTTGAGCACGTTGATCTGCTCGTCCAGCGCCTGGTCGGCCTGGGTCAGGGTGTCGAGCTGCTGCTTGGTCTGCAGGTTCTGCTGGGTGAGTTCGTTGAGGCGGTCGGTGCTGCGCAGCAGGTAGTCGGAGAGCTTGAGGTTGGCGGCGCTCTCGTTGGCCAGCAGGGTGCTGCCGCCGGCTTTCTGCGCTTCGATCGACTGCTGGGTGACGGTCTGTTGCGACTGTGCCAGGCGCTTCTCGTTGATCAGTGTCTGCAGGTCCTGGATCTCTTGCTCCAGGCGTGCGGCACGCTCGATCAGCAGGTCGTGACGGGCATTGCCCAGGTCCTGCAGCAGGCTGTTGCCGGCCAGCTCCTGGCGGCGCAGCAGGGTGAGGGCGTTGAGCGAGGCCAGCTCGGCGTTGAGCTGGTTGCGCTGGTCGGCGGAAATCGCCTTGCCGTTGTCCTTGCCCGATTTCAGCGCGTTGTTGATCTGCTGGGCGCGGGTCTGGTTGTTGCTGATCTCGGCCTGGGCACGTTCGGGGCGGGTCTGGGAGTTGATGATCAGGCTGTTGGCTTCGGACAGCGCCTTTTGCAGCTCGCCCTGCTGGGTGCTGCGCTCGCTGAGCATCTGCTCGAGCTGCGGTACGCTGAGGCTGGCATAGCGCTGGGCCACGGGCGTGACCTTGCTGTCCTTGAGTTTGGCCAGTTCGCGCTGGCTGTCGCGGGTTTCCTGAGGGGCACCGGCCAACTGCTGCTTGAGGTCGGCGAGTTTCTTCTCGCTATCCTCTTTGCTGGCGATCAGCGCGAGCGTCTGCTCCAGCACCTGCTGGAGCGCCTTCTGCTCGGGTTCCGGCAGCTTGCGCTCGGCAATCTTGTCCAGGCTGTTCTGAATACCGGGAGCGGCCGGCACCTCGGCCGCCACAGCGGCGAACGACAGGGAAAGGCACAGCCCGAGGAGGGCTGCGCGGGCATACACGCGCAGGGACATAGGCAGACTACTTGCGAGAGGGCACTAACGGAGTTTAGAGGAACAGCCCCGGGCCGGGCCGGGTTCCTTCGGGGAATCTGACGCCCACTTTCTGGATCTTGTTCCCGTCCATGGTCGCGACCGTCCAGATCGTGCTGTGCCATTCGACCTGGTCGCCTACGACTGGAGCGCCTCCGACCTTCTGTCGGATGAACTGCGCCAACGGCATTTTCGCATCCAGGCCGTCGAGTTTCAGGCCATAAAGCGCTGCCACGGCGCCGAGTTCGGCATCGCCTTCGAGGACGAAGTCGCCGAAGAAGCGCAGGTCCAGGCCGCGCTGTGGCGCCTGGCTGAACAGTTTGCCCAGGGCGGGCAGGTTGTGCTCGTGGCCGATTACGCAAAGCATGTCGCCGACCTCCAGCACGGTACTGCCCGAGGGGTGCAGCAATTGCTCGCCACGGAACAGCGCGGCGATACGCGTGCCCTCGGGCATCTTCAGCTCGCGCAGGGCTGCGCCGATGCACCATTTTTCCGCGCCCAGGCGGTAGACGAACAGCTCCCATTCGCTGGTGATATGCACCTCAAGCGCCGAGCGCGAGATCGGCGCTGGATCTGGCGGCACCGTGACCTTCAGCAGCTTGGCCATCCACGGCAGGCTGGTGCCTTGCACCAGCAGTGACACCAGCACGATGAAGAACGCCAGGTTGAAGAACAGCTGCGCATCCGGCAGGCCCGCCATCAGCGGGAACACCGCAAGAATGATCGGTACCGCGCCGCGCAGGCCAACCCAGGAAATGAAGCCCTTTTCGCGGCCGTGGAAAGCCTTGAACGGCAGCAGTGCGGCCAGCACCGACAGTGGGCGGGCGAAGAGGATCATCCACAGCGCCAGGCCCAGCGCGGGCAGGGCGATGGGCAGCAGGTCGTGCGGGGTGACCAGCAGCCCCAGCACCAGGAACATGCCGATCTGCGCCAGCCAGGCCATGCCGTCGAGCATGTGCAGGATGCCGTGGCGGCTGCGGATCGGCTTGTTGCCCAGCACCAGGCCGCACAGGTAGACGGCAAGGAAGCCGCTGCCGTGCAGGGCGTTGGTCAGCGAGAACACCGCCAGGCCGCCGGCGACCACCAGGATCGGGTACAAGCCGCCGGCCAGGTTGATGCGGTTGACCAGTTGCAGCATCAGCCAGCCGCCGCCCAGGCCCAGCAGGCCGCCGATGCCGAACTCGCGCAGCAGGTGGGTCAGCAGGCTCCAGTGCAGGCCGGTCTGACCGCTGGCGATCATGTCGATCAGGGTGACGGTGAGAAATACCGCCATCGGGTCGTTGCTGCCCGACTCGATCTCGAGCGTTGCCGTGACCCGTTCGTTCAGGCCTTTGCCACCGAGCAGCGAGAACACCGCCGCGGCGTCGGTAGAGCCGACGATGGCGCCGATCAGCAGGCCCTGGATCAGGCTCAGGTCGAACAGCCAGGCAGCGACCATGCCGGTAAGGCCGGTGGTGATGAGCACGCCCACCGTGGCCAGCGACAAGGCCGGCCACAGTGCCACGCGGAAACTCGCCACCCGCGTGCGCAGGCCGCCGTCGAGCAGAATCACGGCCAGCGCGAGGTTGCCCACCAGGTAGGCGGTCGGGTAGTTGTTGAAAATGATGCCGCCACCATCGACACCGGCGACCATGCCGACCGCGAGGATGATGACCAGGATAGGGATGCCCAGACGCGACGACAGAGAGCTGACCAGGATACTTGCGCCCACCAGCAGTGCGCCGATCAGGAACAGGCTGTTGATGGTGCTGGCATCCAAAGGCAGGTACTCCGGGATATCGCAGAAAGATGACTTGACTGGCAAGTCGCGTGCCAATCGATTCTAACCTGATGAATTGCCAGCATGTAAAGCGTTTCTGCAGATGTACAAAAGGCACCGCGGTGGGTGCCTTTTGTTGTGTTGCCTATGCGGGCCCTTTCGCGGGCAAGCCCGCTCCCACAGGTACTGCACAGTTTTCATAATCTGTGCGAACCCTGTGGGAGCGGCTTTAGCCGCGAAGGGGCCGGTGCAGGATTACGCCTGCTTCACCTCACGCATCGGCTTGCCCTTCACCGGCGCACCGTTGGCCTTGTAGTACTTAGCCGTGCTGCGTGGCAGTGGCTTGCGTCCACGGATCTTGTCGGAGATTTTCTCGGCGATCATGATCGTGGTGGCGTTGAGGTTGCCGGTAATGATAATCGGCATGATCGACGCATCGACAACGCGCAAGCCTTCCATGCCATGCACGCGGCCTTCGCCATCGACCACCGCCATGTCGTCGGTGCCCATCTTGCACGAGCAGGACGGGTGGAACGCGGTTTCGGCGTGCTCGCGGATGAATTTGTCCAGCTCTTCATCGGTCTGCACGTGCGCGCCCGGGCTGATTTCGCGACCGCGATACGGGTCCAGCGCCGGCTGGGCCATGATCTCGCGGGTCAGGCGGATGCCGTCGCGGAACTCTTGCCAGTCCTGTTCGGTGGCCATGTAGTTGAACAGGATGCTCGGGTGCTGGCGCGGATCCTTGGACTTGGCCTGGATGCGGCCACGGCTTGGCGAACGCATCGAACCCATGTGCGCCTGGAAGCCGTGTTCCTTCACGCCGTTGGAGCCGTTGTAATTGATCGCCACCGGCAGGAAGTGGTACTGGATGTTCGGCCATTCGAACTCAGGACGGGTGCGGATGAAACCACCGGCCTCGAACTGGTTGCTGGCGCCGATGCCGGTGCCGTTGAACAGCCACTCGGCACCGATGGCCGGCTGGTTCCACCACAGCAGTGATGGGTACAGCGACACCGGCTGGGTGCAGGCGTACTGCAGATACAGTTCCAGGTGGTCCTGCAGGTTCTCGCCGACGCCCGGCAGGTCGTGGACCACCGGAATGTCGAGGCTCTCCAGCAGGGCGCGCGGGCCGACACCGGAGCGCTGCAGCAACTGCGGCGAAGCGATGGCGCCGGAGCTGACGATGACTTCCTTGCGGGCACGGGCTTCGACGCGCTCTTCGCTGTCACCGACCAGATAGGTCACACCCACGGCGCGCTTGCCTTCGAAGAGTACGCGATCGCTCAGGGCGTGGGTGACGATGGTCAGGTTAGGGCGCTTCTTGGCCTGGTCCAGGTAGCCACGGGCGGTGCTGGAGCGACGACCGTTCTTGGTCACCGAACGGTCCATCGGACCGAAGCCTTCCTGCTGGTAGCCGTTGAGGTCTTCGGTGCGTGGGTAACCGGCCTGTACACCGGCTTCGACCATGGCATGGAACAGTGGGTTGTTGCCAGCTTTTGGCGTGGCAACGCTGACCGGGCCGTCGCCGCCGTGGTAGTCGTTCGGGCCGATGTCGCGGGTTTCGGCCTTGCGGAAGTACGGAAGGCAGTCGAGGTAGGTCCAGTCTTCCAGGCCTGGCAGTTCAGCCCAGCCGTCGAAGTCCATGGCGTTACCACGGATGTAGCACATGCCGTTGATCAGCGAGGAGCCACCCAGGCCCTTGCCGCGGCCACATTCCATGCGGCGGCCATCCATGTGTGGCTCAGGGTCGGTCTCGTAGGCCCAGTTGTAGCGGCGGCCTTGCAGCGGGAAGGCCAGGGCGGCCGGCATCTGGGTGCGGAAATCGAAGCGGTAGTCGGGGCCGCCGGCTTCCAGCAGCAGCACCGAGACGTTGGCGTCTTCGGTCAGGCGGGTGGCCAGGGTGTTACCGGCCGAACCGGCACCGACGATGATGTAATCGAATTCTTGGGACATGCAAAGTACCCTCGTTGGCAGTGTTCAGGGAGCGGGAGCGCCCGTGCGCAATGTCACGGGCGTGGCCAGACCGGTCTTAGAAGACCGAGTTGTAGCCGCCCAGCTCGACCTGCACCGACTTGATGCGAGTGTATTGAGCCAGCGAGCTGACGCCGTTTTCACGGCCGACGCCCGACTGCTTGTAGCCGCCAACCGGCATCTCGGCTGGCGATTCACCCCAGGCGTTGATCCAGCAGATACCGGCTTCGAGCTTGTGGATGATGCGGTGTGCGCGGGTGATGTCGTTGGTGCATACGCCCGCAGCCAGGCCGTACTCGGTGTCGTTGGCGCGGCGGATGACTTCTTCTTCGGTTTCGTAGGTGAGGATGCTCATCACCGGGCCGAAGATCTCTTCCTTGACGATGGTCATGTCGTCGCGGCAGTCGGTGAACACGGTCGGGGCGACGAAGGCGCCCTTGGCGAACGCGCCTTCGGTCAGACGCTCCCCGCCGCACAGCACGCGGGCGCCTTCTTCCTTGCCCTTGGCGATGTAGCCCAGGACGCTTTCCATGTGCGCGAAGCTGACCAGCGGACCGAAGTTGGTGTTCTCGTCTTCCGGGTTGCCGATGCGAATGCGGGCGACGCGTTCGGCGATCTTGGCTTCGAAGGCGGCTTTCATCGCTGCCGGAACGAACACGCGGGTGCCGTTGGTGCAGACCTGACCGGAGCTGTAGAAGTTGGCCATCATGGCGATGTCGGCGGCCTTGTCCAGGTCGGCGTCGTCGCAGATGATCAGCGGCGACTTGCCACCCAGTTCCATGGTCACTTCCTTGAGCGAGGAGCTCGAAGCGCTGGCCATGACTTTCTTGCCGGTGGTGGTGCCGCCGGTGAAGGAGACTTTCTCGATGCGCGGGTGCTCGGTCAGCAGGGTGCCGACTTCACGACCGCTGCCGGTCAGGACGTTGAACACGCCATCCGGCAGACCGGCTTCGGTGAAGATCTCGGCCAGCTTCAGGGTGGTCAGCGAGGTGACTTCAGACGGCTTGAAGATCATCGCGTTGCCGGCGGCCAGGGCTGGCGCAGACTTCCACAGGGCGATCTGGATCGGGTAGTTCCACGCGCCGATACCGGCAGTCACGCCCAGTGGCTCGCGGCGGGTGTAGACGAAGGACGATTCGCGCAGCGGGATCTGCTCGCCTTCGATGGCCGGGATCAGGCCTGCGTAGTACTCCAGCACATCGGCACCGGTGACGATGTCGACGTAGCGGGTTTCGGAGTACGACTTGCCGGTATCCAGGGTTTCCAGCATGGCCAGCTCGTCGTTGCGCTCGCGCAGGATGTCGACGGCGCGGCGCAGGATGCGCGAACGCTGCATGGCGGTCATCGCGGCCCAGACTTTCTGGCCACGTTCGGCGCTCTCGACGGCGCGCTCGACGTCAGCCTCGGTCGCACGCTGGACGTGGGCAAGGACTTCGCCGGTGGCCGGGTTGATGGCTTCGAAGGTGGCATCGCTGCCAGCGTCGACATAACCACCATCGATGTAGAGTTTTTGCGTTCCGAAACGGGCCATAGAGTCCTCGCAAGTGCAGTGTGTGATTGGCTAGCCGCGTCGTGCTCCCGCCGGTTGGGCAGTCGCTGCGTGCGATCGTTCAGCCGCCTGGGGGTTGGTAGCCAGGTCGTGCTGCTTAGCCAGTTGTAGATCCATGTATTCGTAGGCGATCCGTATTGCCTGCTCGGTGTCGAACGCGTCGCCCGAGAGCGCACCACGCAGCCACAGGCCGTCGATCAGGGCCGCCAGCCCGCGAGCAGCCTTGCGTGCATGGTAGAGCGGCAAGACACGACGGAACTGGCAGCACAGGTTGGAGTAAAGGCGGTGATCGTTGATCCGCTGCAACCTGTGCAAGGACGGCTGGTGCATGCTGGCGGCCCAGAAGGCCAACCAGGTTTTCATTGCCGGGCCGCTGACCTGGCTTGCGTCGAAGTTGCCTTCGACGATCACTCTCAGGTGCGCCCGCGGGCTGTCGTCGGTGAGGGCTTGTCGGCGGGCGACGGTGCCTTCGCTCAACGCATTCATGAGGTAGCGCATGGTCGCTGCGATCAGGCCGTTCTTGTCCTGAAAGTAGTGACTGATGATGCCGTTCGACACACCGGCCAAACGGGCAATCAGCGCAATGCTGGCATCTCCCAGACCGACCTGGTCGACAGCCTGCAATGTGGCGTCGATCAACTGCTGGCGGCGGATGGGTTGCATACCGACCTTGGGCATCTTGCTATCTCCTCAGGCCTGCGAGCGGACAACACGCATCCGACTCGGCGAGGGCCAGTCTATTTTGTTTTGATTGAACGTTCAATCAATAAAGAATAAGCTCTGCGACAATTTGTGCCATTGACAGTCTTTCAGGCAGTCGAGAAGGCACGGATTGACACCCCAGGAAAACGTGTAACCCCCGGAATACAAGGCGTTGACGGGCAAGAACGGTGCATGAACAGATTCTGCCGAGTGGTCGATGACCGCGCGGACGACCCTTGGAGCGGGTCAGGCGAGCTGTGACCAATGCGCGCATCCAGTGAGGATGAAGGCGCTCAGGTGCAGTCCGCCGGTCTGTTTTTTTGCAGCGTTTCGATTCGGGATCACGGTTTCCAAGGTGCTTTTATAACACCTGACGCAGTGGAGCTATTGCACCAATTGCGCGGGAAATGACTGATTAGCCTCCACAGCCGTACTGCCCGGAGCATTCGTGCAATGAGTTCTGCCTCCCTGACAAAGCCCCCCGCCGAGAGGGTTCGGGTCAACCGCGTGGTGTTCCTCACCTCCGCGCTGCTGGTCCTCGCGTTGACTGCCTTGCTTATCGCTGTACCCGAAACTGCCGGCCAGGTGCTGGGCGTGGCCCAGAAGTGGCTGACGCGCACCTTCGGCTGGTACTACATGCTGGTGATCTGCGGTTACCTCGTGTTCGTCGTCTACCTGGCCTTCTCCGACTACGGCAAGCTCAAGCTGGGCGGCAAGGATGACCAGCCCGACTTCAGCTACGGCGCCTGGGCCGGCATGCTGTTCTCCTCCGGTATTGGCATTTCGCTGCTGTATTTCGGCGCATCCGAACCGCTGGACCACTACTTCAATCCGCCGGAAGGCACCCCTGCCAGCCTCGAGGCTGCGCGCCAGGGCCTGCAACTGACCTTCCTGCACTGGGGCCTGCACGGCTGGGCGATCTACGCCTTGGTGGGTCTGGCCGTGGGCTACTTCGCCTACCGCCACAACCAGCCGCTGGCGCTGCGTTCGGCGCTGTACCCGCTGGTCGGTGAGCGTTGGGTCAAGGGCGCGGCGGGCAATGCCGTGGACATCTTCGGCATGTTCGTCACCCTGCTGGGCCTGGTGACCAACCTCGGTATCGGCTCGATGCAGGTCTCCTCGGGCCTGGAGTACCTGTTCGGCATGGACCACAGCAAGACCAACCTGCTGGTGGTCATTCTGGTGATGGCCGGTGTGGCCACCGTAGCCGCGGTCTCGGGTGTGGAAAACGGCATCCGCCGCCTGTCCAACCTCAACATCATGCTGTTCAGCGGGCTGTTGATCTTCGTCCTGCTCGGCGGCAATACCCTGCACCTGCTCAACGGCTTCGTGCAGAACGTCGGCGATTACCTCAACGGCATCGTACTCAAGACCTTCGACCTGTATGTCTATGAAGGCGAGGCCGGCAAGTCCGAGCGCTGGCTGGGCCTGTGGACCGTGTTCTACTGGGCCTGGTGGATCTCCTGGGGCCCGTTCGTGGGCATGTTCATCGCCCGTATCTCCAAGGGCCGTACCGTGCGCCAGCTGGTCAGCGGCGTGCTGCTGATCCCGCTGGGCTTCACCCTGGCGTGGCTGTCGATCTTCGGCAACACCGCGCTGGACCTGGTGATCAACCAGGGCGCCGTTGAGCTGGGCAAGACAGCGCTGGAGCAGCCCTCGATGTCGATCTACCAGTTGCTGGAGTACTTCCCGGCGGCCAAGATCGTGATCGGCGTTGCGGTGTTCGTCGGCTTCGTGCTGTTCCTCACCCCGGCCGACTCGGGCGCGGTGATGATGGCCAACCTTTCGTGCAAAGGTGGCCAGGTCGACGAGGATGCGCCGCACTGGATGGTGGTGTTCTGGTCGGTGATCATCACCCTGGTTACCATCGGCCTGCTGTTCGCCGGCAACTTCGAAGCCATGCAGACCATGGTGGTGTTGGCCGGCCTGCCGTTCTCGGTGGTGCTGGTGCTGTTCATGTTCGGCCTGTACAAGGCGATGAAGCAGGATGTCGCGGTCGAGCAGGAGCGCGCGGAGCTGGCTGCCCGTGGCCGTCGCGGCTTCAGCGAGCGCCTCACGCAACTGGAGCTTGAGCCGACCCAGGCGGTGGTGCAGCGCTTCATGGACAAACAGGTCAGCCCGGCCCTCAAGGAGGCGGCGGAACAACTGCGCGCCCTGGGCTTCGAGGTGGAGACCCGTGTCGGTCAGTCGCGCAACATGATGGGCGTGCGGGTGATGATGGAAGAGGGCAACCCGTTCGTTTATGAAGTCAGCCTGGACGGTTACCTGGCGGCACCGAGCGAGGCGTCTGCCGGGGGCGAGCCAGAAGTGCGCCAGCGCTTCTACCGCGCCGAGGTGTACCTGCACAACGGCAGCCAGGAGTACGACCTGATGGGCTTCCTGCCTGAGCAGATCGTGCGCGATGTGCTCGATCAGTTCGAAAGCCACCGCCAGTTGCTGGGGCGTGTCTACAGCTGATCGCGTAGGCGGCTTATCGTTGTGAAAAGGGCTCTGTCGAATGACAGGGCCCTTTTTTTCTTCAGCGGGCGGTCACGTTGGGGCGGACCGCCGACTGCCGTTGCCCATGGTCAACCGGTGCGCAAAAGCATTATGTACCCCCCAGTGATATCGACTGGCGCGGAGGCTTTGGCTTCATTTCACAACGAGCCTTGAGCATGTCTACTACCTCCGTGAGTCACCCACCCTACGACCTGTACAGCGCAGTCGCTGCGCAGTTCGCTAATCGACCGACCTTGCGCGAAGTGCTCGACCAGCAGGTCATGAAGATAATCGTCGAGCAGTATCCGCTGATCGCGATTCATCGCCCCGAGATGACTTCTGCACAGCCACTCTCGCTGCTTTGCTCCACCGCAGATGACACCTACCGCACTGAGTTGCTGATCGACCATCTGCTGCAGTTGGTGCTCGATGGCAAGCGCGTGGATTTCGCCAGCATGGGCGCTTATGCGTTGAGCCTGAATCCGTACCAACGCCTCTTCGCCATCAAGTCGCCCTTCGAAACCAGTGATGGGGACCTGATCAAGCCTGAGACGCTGGTCGAACCCTTCGAGAAGATGCTGCCTCTGTTGCCCCACTATCTGCAGCAGGCGCAGATCGGCTACTGGAACGGCGACGGCCAGGGCAACCGCGATCTCTGGTTGCAACAGGTGCTGCGAGCCAGCCTACTGCAAGGCCTGGACGAGGCTGACCTCGAGGAGGCCGAGCGCGCCTGCCTGCGCCAACTGCTGTTGGGGAACACGCGTAACGTCGAGGTGCAGGCCGTTCGCGTGCAGATGCACTTGGGCGATCGACAAAGCAGTGAACTGTTGCCCGGCTTACTGGTGACGACCCTCGACACGCCGCGTCCGTTGGTCTTGTGGTGCCAACCGGATGGGGAGGTGCGTAGCTTCGAGTCACTGAGTGCCTTTGGCCGAGGGCTGCAGCTGCAGATGGCGCGGCGTTGCGAGTTCGATCGTATGAGCTGGAGTGGTTTCACGTCGGAGGGCGATGCGTTCGCCCTGCAAAGCGGGTTGCTGCTGGAGATCCTGCTCGAGCGTCAGGCGCGTGTGCGCTGGGGGGCAGCTGATAGCGTCGCCGAGCTGGAGCGCCAGGTCGATGGAGCCTTGGACCCCTCTCAGTTTTTCGCTCAACGCAGCAATGTGCCTGCCAAGCCGGTGGCTCTGCAGCTACCTACTGGCCTCCGGAGAGCCGGGTCTGAGGGGCAGGCCACCTATTTGCAGGCCATGCTCGATCTGACGCTGTTGCAGGGGAGTGACGGTGGTGAGCGCGCCCTGGACGGGGTGGATGATCTGCACACCTATGCAGCCCGCCGTCTTCGCGAGGAAATGCTTGCCGATCATCCGGTCGATGCCAACTACTTTGCCGATGATCTGCTCCTGACCATCGACACCTTTGTCAGCGACGGTCATGGCCTGGATTTTGGGCAAAAGATCGACAGCCGTACCGTGACCCTGACCGAGCTGGCCATCGGTCGGCTGGCTGCGTCGCAGGGTGGCGTGGTGACACACATCGCCCACCGTAATGAACAGTTGATCCTGGACTGGATGAATGTCGATTACATCCGTGAACTGGTCGCACGCGTCGATATCGGCGGTACCTACCCGACCTACGTCAACAACCTGCTCGCAGATGGCACCGAAAACGCGGAACGTATCGCCCGTTTCGGTCGTCAATGGCGTATCACTTTGATGTTCGATGCCGCTCGGGCGGTGGTGGTCAATCGCCTGGATACCTTTGCCTATGGTGCAGTGGCCCGCTTCTGTCGCGATGGGGACGCGCAAGCGGCTGGGGTCAGGATTGCGCCCTTGGCTTTCAGGCGTTCGCCGACCTCGAAGAAAGTTGATCGGGTGCATGGGTTCTATGTCATTGAAATCGTCGAGTCCGGCCAGTGCGTGCTGTATTGCCCGATGTACACAGACGGCGCGGTCCATGTCTTCAAGGACGTCGATACCTTGATGGGGGCCATCCGCAAGCCTGGCAAGCTACAGAACCTCGCGCTGATGTGGATGGATCAGAACGAGCGTCCTGTCTACGACAATGGTGGATTCAATGAACCTCACCTGCCGCACTGGGTGTTCGACCCCTTCGGTCCATTGGATAAGCCTGATCCTGCTCAACTGGCGCTGGAGGCCTGGGGGCAAGACATCGACGCACAGATGTTCGAGGCGCGGCATCAGGTGTTGGTCGAGCTGGCCGACCGTTCGGCGGTGAGCAACAGCGAGTTGCGGTGGGGGGTAGTGATCGCGTTTGGCTGGGAGCTGCTCAATGCGGTGCTGCCTGTGCTGCCGGGACCGGTGGTATCGATCACCTGGCTGTACATGGGCATCCGCAGCCTGGCCAGCGATGTACAGGGGCTTGGCAGTGACAGCGCGGGGGAGCGAATCCAGGCCGTGACCGACCTTTTGAACAATACCTTGATGGCGTTGATCCATCTGCAGACCCCCAGAAACACAGTACTTGGGTCGCAGCACGATGTTACGTCGCTCGAGGAGCTGCCCGTGGCGCAGGACGTAGCGCTTCACCCGTTGCCGGAGCCTGAACGCAAGCCTGCGGGGCTGGTGCGTGACTTGTACGGCACCACGCAGACACACCTGGATTTTTCGTGGCGTGGGGCTGGTGGCCTCAACGGACTTTCGGCTTCTCAACGCAGTCGCGTGCGCGAATTGGCGGTCGAGGTATCGCTGGCTGGACACGCGCCCGACACGCAAGGTGCAACGGCGGGCTTGACTGCTGTCGACGGCAGGTACTACGTCAGGCTGGGGCAGGAGGTCTATCAGGTCGTTGTTCATGAAGGGGGGGCGAGAATCGTGGGGGCTGACCTGACGCCAGGGCCTTGCCTGCACAACGATGGCGGTGGCTGGCGCATCGATACACGGTTGCAGGGGGGCGGTGGGCGTGGGCGCAGCGCTGCGCAGGAACGGCTGCGCCAGAAGATTGCCGCTACGATCCAAAAGTCGCTGGAAGAGGTGGAGCATCATTTGCTTGAGGCAAACAAGCCGATTCCTGAGTACCTGAGACAGAACCGCCAGATCGAGGAGCTGCGGACCAAGATCGTGAAGCTGGAGGAAACACTGAACCAACCTCCTCCCACGAACCCGGATGACCTCTCCCGGTTCAAGACGTTGACCGAACTGTACACAGCAAAGCGCGATGAGCTAATGGGCGCGATGCGCGACCTGCGCCGGCAGCGTGTCGAGCTGGTCTACTCGATGTTCGAGCACCAAGCCAGCGCGCAGCGCAGCATTGTCGAGCTGCTGGATAACCCCAACTATACGCGCACAACCGCCCATGGCAGGGACCTGCGACAAGCCCTTTCGAATGCACGTCACGACTTGATTGGCTATGGCGTATTCCTTCTGAATGAAGCGGTGGCTGTGGGTAGTTTCCGCGAGTATGACCAGATCGTCCGCAGCCTGAGCGGAGCTACGCCAGAAAACCGCGCGGTTCTCTACGCCAAGTGTCGAGAGCTGCTCGAGGGCATGGTCCTGGACCAACCAAGGATCATGGAGGTCTCAAGCCAAATGGATCATGTGCTGGCGGTCAGCGATATTGACATGGAAATCCAATCGAGCACCGGCTTGGTCAGCGTTGCCCAGGTCATCGCCGCGCGCAAGACTTCTACGGTCATGATTCGCTTCTTCCAGGCGATGAGCCTGGTGGAACTCGCACTGCGCTTCGAAGAGGGTGCCGCCAGCCAGCATTACACGATCTTCCGCGACGCGATTGCCAGCTACCGTTTGCGTGTAGCCGCAAACGCCCACCATCTGTCGATGTTCTACGAACTGCCGATCCTTGAGCGTATCGAGGTGCTGCAAGGTGCCTGGGATGAATATCTGGCGGCGATTCTCAACTGCGACCGCATCAGCAAGCTAGGCAGCGGGCTGGTCGATACCCAGCGCCTTGCCGCCTACAGAGAGCAGATGGTGGGTCTGAAGAAGATGGCAGGCGACGCGCTGGTCGAAGCCATGCGTGAGCAGGCTTCCGGACAAGCTCAGGCCTCGCGCCGTATGGTTTATCCACTGTGGGCGCTGCAAGTGGCGCGTACCCTTGCAGGGCAGACAGTGCTAGGTACAGAGGTGATGGTTGATGGGCGGGCGCAGTTGCAGGTCAAGGGCGCGTTCAGCTCCAAGATTCAGCACCGGTTTCAAAAGGTAGGCGGGGCTTGGTTGGAAGAGGTCGCGAGTACGGAACCTGAGTCGCAGTCGCGGGCCTCGACGCCGGAATTCGAGAAGAAAAGCCGTGAACTGGCCGAAGGCATATTGGCGCAAAACGAGAGCGTCATCGAGCAGGCCAAGGCATTGGTAAGCAATGACGCGCAGGACAGCGGGTTGATCTCGATGCTTGATGCGCAGATCGCTGAAGTGCTGGAGTTGCGCGAACAGCTGGCGGACGCGGATAGCACCGACAGTCTGTTGGGGCGCCTGGATGACGCTGTTATCCGGTTGCGCGAGCAGAAGCGAGAATGCCTGGTCGAGCTTTATACCAAGACGCGCTATCCCGGTGCCCGGGGTCTGAGCTTTCTCCATCAGCAAGGCTTGATCACGGTTGAGTACGTGGGGCCGCGCAAGCAGGTTTCAGATGGCTATCTGGATGAATACCGCATCAACCTGCTCAAGTCGTCCGGCGACAGCAAAGGCCGACCCCTGTGGGCCGCGCACTTCCACTTCGCCGACTCACAGGCGGCGCCCACAGCATTCGGCAAAGGCCATCTGAAGCTCTGGAGCCAGCGCAAGATGGGCTACAGGGAGCAGATGAGGGCTGCGAGCGAGGGGCAGGTGCTGAGCATCTACCGGGGCAACCTGACCTACGCCCAGGCCAAGGACATCATTCCCTTCAACAGCCTGTAGGCGCTCTGAACGGCCAAGCGATCAACGGTTGCTGTAGCGACCGTTGCGACCGTGCGCCGACATGGCCTGGTTGCTGCGTTCGGCGATCATCTGGCGCAGTTCGATCAACTCGATGCCCTGGCGCTTGAGCCCGGGCATCTCTCGTTCGAGCACTTCGAGAGTCTGCGGGTAGGGGTGGCCGATCAGCACCGCTGAACCTTGCTTGCGGGCAAGCTCGATGCCTTGGCGCAATTGACCGGCGATGGCTTCGGTTGTGCGTACGTCATCCAGAAATACATCCCGCGAGACGTGCGCCAATCCGATTGCCTGGGCCTCGGCCGCCGCCACCGTGGCGGCGCTGGTGCGGCTGTCGACGAAGAACAGCTCGCGGCCCTGCAGGTTACCCATCAACCAGGCCATGGCGTCGCGCTGTGCGGTCATGCGGCTGCCCATGTGGTTGTTGATGCCTGCGGCGAAGGGCACCTTGAGCAGCGCGGCGTCGAGGCGTCGTGCCAGCTCCTCGATGGGTAGCCCCGGATGCCAGGCATAGGGCCCGGTGGCGGGGTCCATGGGCATGTGCAGGATCACCGTACGTCCGGCCTTGTGTGCCTGGCGGGCGAAGTCGGTGGCGTGCGGGGTGTCGGGCATGATCGCCATGGTGACCGGCCCGGGCAGGGCGAGGGTGCGGCTGTCGCGTTCGTTGTTCTGGCCCAGGTCGTCGATGATGATGCTCATATAGGCCTTGGCCGGTGCCGCATGTGCGGTACCGGCCAGCAGGCAGAACAGCGTGAACAGCAGAAAACGCATGGTGGTTATCAATCACCCTTGGTGATGTTCAGGCCCTTGAGCAGGCTGAGCGCCTGGCTCAGCTGGAAGTCGTTGTCCTGCGGGCGCTCGGTACGCTTGCTGCTGCCGGTCGGACGATCGGCGCCACCATTGCCGTTGCCCAGGTGACCCTGCAGGTCGGCTTCCTTGAAGTTGTCCGTGTCGGCTTCGGCAGTGAGCTTGGCCTGGCGTACTTCGATGTCCGGCACGATACCCTGTGCCTGGATCGAGCGTCCGTTGGGGGTGAAGTACAGCGCGGTGGTGAGCTTCAGTGCGCGGTCGTTGGCCAGTGGCAGCACGGTCTGTACCGAGCCCTTGCCGAAGCTGTCGGTGCCCATCAGCACGCCGCGTTTCTGATCCTGCAGGGCGCCGGCGACGATCTCCGAAGCCGAGGCGCTGCCGCCGTTGATCAGTACCACCAGCGGTACGCCTTCGCTGGCGTCGGCCGGGTCGGCGGAGAAGCGCAGCTCGGAGTTGGCGATACGGCCCTTGGTGTAGACGATCAGGCCTTTGGTGAGGAAGTGGTCGGCCACTTCCACCGCCGACTGCAGGACGCCGCCGGGGTTGTTGCGCAGGTCCAGCACCAGGCCGCGCAGCTTCTTGCCGTTATCCTTGCGCAGCTTGGCCAGCGCCTTGCCGACTTCTTCGCCGGTCTTGACCTGGAACTGGGTGATACGGATATAGCCGTAGTCGTTCTCGAGCAACTGGCTCTTCACGCTCTTGACCTGGATGACCGCGCGGGCCAGCGTCACATCGAAGGGCGTGCCGCCGTCGCGTACCAGGGTCAGGGTGATCTTCTGGCCGATCTTGCCGCGCATCTTGTCGACGGCCTCGGTCATGGTCTGGCCGCGGGTCGGGGCGCCGTTGATCTTGACGATCAGGTCGCCCGCCTCGATGCCGGCGCGTGAGGCCGGAGTGTCGTCGATGGGCGAGACCACCTTGACGAAGCCGTCCTCCATGCCAACCTCGATGCCCAGGCCGCCGAACTCGCCGCTGGTGCTTTCCTGCAGCTCCTGGAAGTCTTCAGGGCCGAGGTAGGCCGAGTGCGGGTCAAGGTTGCTGAGCATGCCCTTGATGGCATTTTCCAGCAGGGTCTTGTCATCCACCGGCTCGACATAGGCTGCCTTGATGCGGTCCATGACCTCGGCGAAGGTGCGCAGTTCGTCCAGCGGCAGCGGCGCCTTGGCCGTCACCTCGGTGGCCGGCACGGCAGCCGCCTTGGCGGGCTTGACCGGCTCTGCGGCGCTGGCCAGGGGCGCGCCGACGACCAGAGCTATGGTCAGGGCCAGCTGGGTGAGGCGAGACGAGTGCAGCATGTCGAACGAACTCCTGATCCTGTAGGTGCTCCCGTGGGAGCATCGGTGCGGCCCACCGTCGGGCCTGACCGTAAATGTTGCGGTGCCTAGCCTCGGCACCATTGCGCAGGGTCGGTGGGCCGGCCCTGCTGGCGAATCGCGAAGTACAAACCTGCGCTGTCCTGGCCGCCGCTGTCGCCGACGGTAGAAATGGCTTCCCCGGCCTTGACGATGTCGCCGGCGCTCTTGAGCAGGCTCTGGTTATGGCCGTACAGGCTCAGGTAGCCATTACCATGGTCGAGAATGACCAGAAGTCCAGCGCCGCGCAACCAGTCGGCGAACACCACGCGCCCGCCATGTACGGCGCGCACCTGAGTGCCGGCGCTGGCGCTGATCATCACGCCGTCCCACTTGGCACGCGCATCACCGCCTCGCGTGTCGCCGAAGCGTGCCAGCAATCGACCATTGACTGGCCATGGAAGTTTTCCACGGGCGGCGGAAAATGCACCACCGTAGTTGGCGCCATCGCTGGACACCAGCGGGCCGAGCACGGTGCGGGCCTTTTTCGGCGGCTCTTGCGGCTCGTCGCGGCGAGCGTCGGCCAGCGCCTGTTCCTTGCGCCGCTTCTCTTCTTCCTGCTTGGCCAGCAGCGCCTTCTGCCGCGCTTCTTCGGCTTCACGGGCCTGGCGGGCGAGGGTTTCCTCGATGGTCTTGAGCACCTTGGCGAGGTCGGCCTGGTCCTGTTCGCGGGCCTGAAGCTTCTGGTCGCGATCCTTGACGTCGCTGTTGAGCTTGGCCAGTACCTGCTGGCGCTTGCTGCGTTCGGCCTCCAGTGCCTGGCGGCGGCTGTCGAGGTCGGCGCGCTGGGCCATCAGCTGTTCCTGCTGGCCGGAAATTTCCAGTTCGACATTGGCCAGCTGGCGCAAGGTTTCGTTGAAGGTGCGCAGTTGCTCCAGGCGCGCCTTGCTCAGGTAGTCGTAGTACGTGAGGGTGCGAGCGAACTTTTCGGGATTCTGCTGGTTGAGCAGCAGCTTGAGGTATTCCTCGCGACCGTTCTGGTAAGCGGAGCGGGCCTGGATCGCGATCAGTCGTTGCTGTTCAACGCGGGCGCTCTGGAGTTTTTTTTTCTCGTGGTCAAGGCGCTCCAGCTCGCCCTCGGTCTTTTTTAGTTCTTGCTGAAGACCCTCCACCTGCTTTTCGAGATTGCCGATATCGGTCTCGGTGGACTTGAGGTCTTTCTGCACGCCGGCTTTCTCTTCCTGGAGCTTGCCCAGCATTTTCTTGAGCTCGGCGATGTCCTGGCGAGTGGCGTCCAGTTGTTGCTGGGTCTGCGCGCGCTCGTCGGCGAACGCCGGACTGAGCAGGCATGACAGGGCTAGGAGTATGAGGGCGCGGCGCATGGAATCGGGCGTACCAGGGATGGAGACTGGCCTAGTATGCCCGCCTGAGCGAGCAAAAAAAACGCCCCGCTGCGGGTGCGGCGGGGCGTTTGTCCGGAAATCACGTCAGGGTGCGCTGCACCGCGACCCCAATGCGCAGTCTCAAGTGTCGATCAGGATCGAGGTTCCGGTCATTTCGGCAGGCTTCTCCAGCCCCAGCAGCTTGAGCATGGTCGGCGCCACATCGGCCAGCACGCCGCCGTCACGGACTTTCACGCTGCGCTTGCCGACATAGATGAACGGCACCGGCTCGGTGGTGTGCGCGGTGTGCGCCTGGCCAGTGGACTCGTCTTCCATCTGCTCGACGTTGCCGTGGTCGGCGGTGATCAGTGCTTCGCCACCGACCTTGCCCAGCGCCTCGACAATGCGCCCGACACAGCCGTCCAGCGCCTCGACGGCCTTGACCGCCGCGTCGAATACGCCGGTGTGGCCGACCATGTCGCCGTTGGCGTAGTTGACCACGATCACGTCATAACGCTGTTGCTCGATGGCCTCGACGATACGGTCGGTCACTTCCGGCGCGCTCATCTCAGGCTGCAGGTCGTAGGTGGCGACCTTCGGCGACGGGATCAGGATGCGCTCTTCGCCTTCGAACGGCTCTTCACGTCCGCCCGAGAAGAAGAAGGTCACGTGAGCGTACTTTTCGGTCTCGGCGATGCGCAGCTGGGTCTTGCCGTTCTTGGCCAGGTACTCGCCCAGCACGTTGTTCAGGCTGGCTGGGGCAAAGGCCGCGGGGGCGGGGATCTTCGCCGAGTACTGGGTCAGGCCGATGTAGGCCGCGAGCTTCGGCAGGCGCGCACGGGGGAATTCATTGAAATCGGCTTCGACGAACACTCGCGACAGTTCGCGGGCGCGGTCGGCGCGGAAGTTCATGAAGATCACCGCGTCGCCGTCTTCGACCTTGACCGCCTCGCCGATGCGCGTGGCCTTGACGAATTCGTCGCTCTCATCGCGTGCATAGGCTGCTTTCAGCCCAGCCACGGCGCTGTCTGCGCTGTACTCGGCGGAGCTGTCGACGATGAGGTTGTAGGCTGCGCTGACGCGGTCCCAGCGGTTGTCACGGTCCATCGCGTAATAGCGGCCGATCAGGCTGGCGATGCGGCCCTTGCCCAGCTTGGCGAAGGTCGCGTCGAGCAGTTCGATGGACGACTGGGCGCTGCGCGGAGGGGTGTCGCGGCCGTCGAGGAAGGCGTGCAGGTAGATTTTCTCGGCGCCACGCTGGGCGGCCAGTTCGGCCATGGCGACGATATGGTCCTGGTGGCTGTGCACGCCGCCGTCGGAGAGCAGGCCCAGCAGGTGCACGGCCTTGCCTGCTGCAACTGCCTTGTCCACGGCGCCGGTGAGTACCGGGTTTTCGAAGAACTCGCCGTCGCGGATGGCCTTGGTGACCCGGGTGAAGTCCTGGTACACCACACGGCCCGCGCCGAGGTTCATGTGACCGACTTCGGAGTTGCCCATCTGCCCGTCCGGCAGGCCGACATCCATGCCGGAACCGGAGATCAGGCCATGCGGCTGGGTGGCGCGCAGGCGGTCATAGACCGGTGTGTTGGCGGCGTAGATGGCGTTGTATTCGGGGCTTTCGCTGTGACCGAAACCATCCAGGATGATCAGGACCAGGGGCTTGGGCGTGCTCGTCATCAATCAAACTCACGGTTGTTCAAAGATGATAAAGACACGCATTTTAGGGCAAATCGGCCAGCGACGGCGAATATTCGTCGGTTCGTACGACCAGCGTCCCGACGGGTTGCAGATGAAGGCTGTTTCCGAGCCGGCCCGGCGGGCTTTGGCGGGCATGGGTGGCTGTGTATACTGGCCGGCATTTTCAATCGCCTGGAACACCCCTGATGGTTGCTCACCTGATTCAATTCGCGACAGATCACTTCATCCTGGTTGCGATCTTCTTCGTCCTGCTGATCCTGCTGCTGGTCAATGAAATCCGCCGCGGCGGCCAGAGCCTGAGCAACGGCCAACTGACCGCGCTGGTCAACGCCGAGAAGGGCGTGGTGATCGATATCCGTCCAAGCAAGGAATACTCCGCCGGCCACATCGTCGGGGCGCTGAACATTCCGCAGGACAAAGTCATCGGCCGCATTGCCGAGCTGGAAAAACACAAAGAAAAGACCCTGATCATCGTCGATGCGATGGGCCAGCAGTCCGGCACCATCTGCCGCGAGCTGCTCAAGGCTGGCTTCACCGCTGCCAAGCTCAGCGGTGGTGTGTCCAGCTGGAAAGCCGATAACCTGCCCCTGGTGAAGTGATATGAAGCCCGTCATCGTCTACTCCAGCGACTACTGCCCCTACTGCATGCGCGCCAAGCAACTGCTGGCGAGCAAGCAGGTGGCGTTCGAGGAAATCCGTGTCGACGGCAAGCCCCAGCTGCGCGCCGAGATGGCGCAGAAGGCCGGGCGTACCTCGGTGCCGCAGATCTGGATCGGCAGCACCCACGTTGGCGGTTGCGATGACTTGTTTGCGCTGGAGCGCTCGGGCAAGCTCGACGCCCTGCTCGAGGCCTGATTCACGCCTCTTTCAACCATTTTCAGAAAAGGATCTGCCATGACTGACCAACAGAACAACGGCGCCGCCGAAGAGAACAGCCCACAATTCTCCCTGCAGCGCATCTACGTGCGTGACCTGTCGTTCGAAGCCCCGAAAAGCCCGCAGATCTTCCGCCAGCAGTGGGAACCCAGCGTCGCGCTGGACCTGAACACCCGCCAGAAGGCCCTGGAAGGTGACTTCCACGAGGTCGTGCTGACCCTGTCGGTTACCGTCAAGAACGGCGAAGAAGTCGCCTTCATCGCTGAAGTTCAGCAGGCGGGCATTTTCCTGATCTCGGGTCTGGATGCAGCTTCCATGAGCCACACCCTGGGTGCGTTCTGCCCGAACATCCTGTTCCCGTACGCGCGTGAAACCCTCGACAGCCTGGTGACCCGTGGCTCGTTCCCGGCGCTGATGCTGTCGCCGGTGAACTTCGATGCCCTGTACGCACAGGAACTGCAGCGCATGCAGGAAGCCGGCGAAGCGCCTTCCCTGCAGTAATCGTTATCGCGCGGCATAAAAAAACCCTCGGGATCGACCCGAGGGTTTTTTTGTGGGCGCAAGCCGAGCTTCAGCCGAACTGCTTCTGCTGTTGCTGCTGCTTGGCCACTGCCTCCGACGCCGCCACGTAGGCGTCCTGGAACTCATCGCTCTCCAGCCAGGCCATGGTCGCCGCTTCATCGGCGCCATCGAGCCAGGCGCGGTAAGCGGTGAACACCAGGACGATGTAGTCGGTGGCGTGCTCTTCCTTGTGCCCCTTGAGTACCAGCGCCAGCAATGGATCGACCAGAAACACCGAGATCATCGACACCAGGCTGGTTTCCTGGGCCTCCTTCATCTTGTCGAACAGGGCGTCATAGCTCCCCGACTCCATGGCCTTGTTGTACACCTGCTCGACACTGGCGCTGTCGCCAGCGCTGGCCTTGACCGCCTGGCCGCCGCGGACCATGCGGTTCTGCTTGGCCTTGGAGGCGGCGCGCTTGGCGCGTTTCTGTTGCTTGGTGTTGGAAGCCATGGGTGAATCCTTGGGTGTGTCCGGAAAAAACGCGTATTGAAGCCTAGTTGCCGCGGTTCTGGATAGGGCCCATCGGTCAGAAGCTGTAGGTGCCTGTCACCACCAGGCTGCGCGGATCGCCGAACTGGATCTGCGCGGCGCTGGTCGCCGAGCTGTAGTAGGTCTTGTCGGTGATGTTGTTCAGCGCAGCGCGAACGTCCCAGTCGTGGGTGCGGTAGCCGGCCAGTGCATCCCAGTGCCCATAGCCTGGCAGCACCGTGGTGTTCTGGTTGTCGGCGTAGCGTTCGCCGACCAGTACCAGGCCGGTTTCGGCGTACCAGCCCAGCTCCGGCTTCCAGGTCACGAACAGGCTGGCGTTGCGCCGCGCCACGTTGTTTACCCGGTTACCCTCCAGGCCGCTGTTGTCCTTGGCGATGATGGCATCCTGCAGGCCGATGCCGCCGCGTACGTACCAGTTGCCGACCACATTGCCCTGGGCGGTCAGCTCCACGCCACGCGAGCGTTGCAGGCCGGTGAGGATGGTGATGCCAGGGTTGTCCGGGTCAGTGGTGCGACGGTTGTAGAGCTCCAGCTCGTAGATGGCGAGGGTGGTGCTCAGGCGCTCGTCGAACCAGTCGCTCTTGACCCCGATTTCCTTCTGCCGGGTGTTCTCTGGAGCCGTTTCGTTGGTGTTGCCGGCAGCGCCGGGGGTGATACCGATCAGGCCGCCGCCGACCGGGGAATAGGTCTTGCTCCAGGAGGCATAGAACGAATGCTCCTGCCATGGCGAATAGACCACTCCCAGGCGCGGGCTGGTGCTGTTGTCGTCCTGTTTTTCCGAGATGCCGCGCAGCTTGTTGGTGGTTTCCACCTCGAACTGGTCGAAGCGCACGCCCGCCAGGATCTGCCATTGGTCGTTGAGGCGGATCTGGTCCTGCAGGTAGACGCCACGGCTATCGACCACCGTGTGGTTGTAGCTCGACGGCACCATGGGACCGTTGTGTTGCAGGCGCCGGTTGGGGTTGTTCAGGTTCAGCGACGGCACCGCCTGGCCACCGGCACTCACCGCCCGCGCGGTGTACAGGCGCGGATCGCGGCGCTGATTGCCGAATTCCAGTCCCAGCAGCAGCTTGTGCTCCAGGCCCCAGGTGCTGACATCGCCCTCGGCCTCGAGGTTGTTGAAAAGGTTGCGGGTGTTCAGGTCCTGCTGCCAGCGCTGGCGGGTCACCAGATTGGTGCTGGGGGTGTAGCCGGTGAGGTAGGTGTTGTCGAAGTCGCTGTCGAGCTTGAACAGGCTCAGGGTATGGCGCACTTGCCAGTTGTCGCTGAGCTGGTAGTTCAGGCGCGAGCGTAGCGACTGCGACTTGTCGTCGATGAAATCGCGCTGCGTGTCGCCGTACGTAGTGCTGCGCCCGACATCCGCCGGACGACCGCCGACGCCAGGAATGCCGCGATCCGGGGTGCGGTTGTAGCGGCTGTATTCGTACTGCACCAGCCAGTTCAGGTCGGGGTTCAGTTGCCAGCTCAGCGACGGGGCGAACAGTTGGCGGTTGCCATCGACCCCATCGCGGAAACTGTTGTTGTCCTGGTTGCCCATGTTCAGGCGCACGCTGATGTCGTCGCTCAGGTCGGCACTGAGATCGGCGTACAGGCTGCGCAGGTCCTCGCTGCCGCCCTGGGCTTCGATGGTCGAGCGCCGGCCATGCTCGGGCGCCTTGCTCACCCGATTGACGATGCCGCCCTGGCTGCCACGGCCATAGAGCACGGCTGCCGGGCCCTTGAGCACCTCGATGCGCTCGATGTTGTGCAGGTCGCGCACGTACTGGCTGTCATCACGCACGCCGTCCAGATAGAAGTCGTTGCTGGCGTCGAAGCCGCGGATACGCAGGCTGTCGAAGCGAGTGTCGGCGCCGCTGCTGACGTTGGGGATGCCTTCCAGTGCCTTGCCCAGGCTGTTGTTGCCGTAGTCCAGTACGTTGGCGGTCTTGACCGTGTCGATCGCCTGCGGGACGTAGCGCACCGGCGTCGAGGTGCGGGTGGCGGTGCTGACGTCCTTGACCCGCGGATTATCGCGCTCGCGTTCACTTTCAGCAGTGACCGAGAGCTCAGGCAGGGTAGTGGTGGCAGCGCTGGCAAGGCCTGCGCTGAACATCAGTGACAGGCCCAGAGACAGGGGAGACAAGCGGCAGGGGACAAGCATCGGCAGGCATCCAGCAGAGATTGTTATGAAAAGGATGCGAATGGTAATGCTTGCTATTTGCTCTTGCTTGGCTATTTGTAAAGGCGCGTATTTACGAATGTATCAAATTGTAACTGGTAATTATTCGCTTTTATCGAGGTGTTTTTGTCAAGCCAACCAGAAGTGAGTTGCCTGTACGAAAGTACAGAAAAGAGAGGGAATAACTGTCTGCTCTGCGATTCAGCACAGTTTTGCACCAGCTCTGGCCTTTAATTTGGTTATATCAACCTTCATTTCACGTTTTTTTGACATTGCGAAGCACACGCGGCTAGGATTCGGCCTCTACGCCTGCCGGCCATCAGTTGGCCGAGCGCCGGACGAAGCCCGCTACCTGCAAAAGGAGCGGGGTTTTCAGTTTGGATACAAGCGTCGAACCTACGAAGGGGCGTTGGTTCCTGGCGTTTTAGGTAGCAGAGCGTTCTGATTCGGTAATAAGGAAAACAACATGTTGAATACAAGGATCAGCCTGGTAGCGCTGGCACTCATCGCCGCCACTCAGGCCCAGGCCAACGACCAGGCCGAAAGCAAGGGCTTCATCGAGGACAGCCACGCCAACGTCCTCCTGCGCAACGCCTTCATCAACCGTGACAAGAAGCACCACACCAACGACCAGTCCCAGTGGGGCCAGGGTGTGATCGCCAACTTCTCGTCCGGCTTCACTCAAGGCACCGTGGGTGTCGGTGTCGACGCCTTCGGCCTGTACGCCGTGCGTCTGGATGGTGGCAAGGGTCGTAATCAGGGTGGCGGTGTCGACTTCTTCAAACGCTCCGACCCCACCTTCGACGGTGAGAAAACCAACGCCCCTCACAACCTGGCTCGTGGTGGTGCAGCGGTGAAGTTCCGCATCTCCAACACTGTGCTCAAGTACGGTGACCAGATGCCGGCTCTGCCGGTCCTGCAGTACGACGACGCTCGTCTGCTGCCAGAGAGCTTCACTGGCACCATGATCACCTCCAAGGAGATCAAAGGCCTGGAGCTGAATGCAGGCCGCTTCACCCAGGAAGCCCGCAAGAGTGCCGAGCGCCGTGATGGCGGTGGCCTGAAGTCGATCAACGTGCTCGGCGGCAGCTACAAGTTCACCGACAACTTCACCGCGTCGCTGTACACCGCGGACAACGAAGATGTCATGAAGAAGCACTACCTGGGCCTGAACTACGTCTTCCCGATCGCGGCCGACCAGTCCCTGACCCTGGACTTCAACGGCTACAAGTCGGACATCGACAACAAGTATGTGCGTGAAGCTGGCTTGAATGGCGACCGCAACACCATCTGGAGCCTGGCGGCTACCTACGCCTATGGCCCGCACTCCTTCACACTGGCCCACCAGCGCAGCACCGGCAGCACCGGCTATAACTATGGCTGGTACCAGAACGAAGGCGGTGTCGGTGACGGTGGTTCGACCATCTACCTGGCCAACTCGTACTGGTCCGACTTCAACGCCGAAGACGAGCGCTCCTGGCAGTTGGGCTACGGCCTGGACTTCGGTGCCTTCGGCATCCCTGGTCTGACCTACAAGCTGGCTTACGTGGTGGGTGACAACATCAACACCCGCAACCTCAAGAACCCGGAAGGTTTCGGCGAGGGTAAGGAGCGCGAGATCTTCAACCAGGTTCGCTACGTGGTGCAGGACGGCCCGGCGAAGGACCTCTCGATCAAGCTGCGTAGTTCGTTCTTGCGTACCAACAACGCTGTGCGCCAAAACGGCTACAACGACGACGGCAACGAAGTTCGCGTGTTCGTCGAATACCCGATCAGCATCTTCTGATACTGATCTGGCGTAACGAAACAGCCCCGGCATTTGCCGGGGCTGTTTCGTTTCAAGGCTATTGCGCCAGCAGTTG
This sequence comes from Pseudomonas sp. A014, assembly GCF_052378495.1. NCBI lineage: Bacteria > Pseudomonadati > Pseudomonadota > Gammaproteobacteria > Pseudomonadales > Pseudomonadaceae > Pseudomonas > Pseudomonas sp. A014. The sequence continues at coordinate 5,645,296 of NZ_CP199001.1, read as the reverse complement.
CGGATAGTCGCCGAACCAATATTCCATCGCGTCGGCGTCCACACCGTTTGCCCCGGTCCAGAAATCCACCGGATAGCTCCAGTCCGACGAGCGCGAGCTGCTGGGCGCCAGGCCCTGGTTGGTGAAACGCTGCAAAAGCCCGGGGTGTTCGGGCGTCTGCAGGATCGCGCAATGCCCCAGCAGATCGATAACGCTGCGCGCCTCCTCTTCGCTCATCTTCACGCCCTTGAGCTTGCGCAATTGCTTGAGCATATCCTTGGGCCTGGCGTTGTCCGGCAAGGCCCGGATCATCTCGAAGATGCGGGTCGTGAGCGGCAGTGCCTCAGGGCGGGGACTGTCGATGGCGTTGGCCTGCTGCAGGAAGAACGCCATCTCGGCGATATCGCCACTCAGCACGCTGCCGCACAGGTAGCGTGTCTGGTTCAGCAGGACGAAATCGATGTCCAGATGCTCGAAGGCCCCGCACACCTGGCAGTTGAGCTGCTTGTCGACGCTGAACGGGTGCTGCATGAAGTGAGTTGCGCTGGCGAGTGAGGAAAGGCCGGCGCGCAAGTGTGCCTGGTTCGTTTCCACACCGTGCAGGAACTGGGCGACGATATTTGCCTTTTCAGCCTTGTCACGCTCCTGCAGCAGCCACTGCACTACCTGGTCGTGGGACATTTTCTGGCTTGCAGGTGCCAGCCCGGCCTTCTTCAGCACCGGGTCGATCGCTTCGCCTTCTTCGTAATCTTCCAGCGCCTCGCGAATCGCCGCCAGTTGCTGGTTTGTTGTCATTTGCCACATGTCCTCGTATTGACCTTTGGTCAGTACCGGCAGTGAGCTGACCTTGCTGACACCCGGATCGCGCAGGTAGGTCCTGGCTGCTTGATGTTACTCGGCTGAAAAATAATGCTCGATCGGCAATCCTGCACTTTCAAATTCAAACAGGACTTTCCACGTGAATGCGGTGGCCCAGCGATCAATCATCTCTCGTGCTTCATAACGATTTTCAGTGGTGCAGGTCAGTGAGAAAATAGACGTTTTCTTCTTGCCTTTGTACACATTTATCGAAGCCTGATACTCGATCATGCGTTCTTCATCCGGTGCTCTGCACCAGAGGTCCAAAGTGGCGTAAATAGGGACGCCACTATCGAGTGTTCGCTCACTGCCCGCCATGAATATGTTATCGGCGAAAAAATTCTGTGTTACCAGAAAGCGCACATGCTCATCGTCGATTGTTTCCAGGATGTCAGGGCCGATATCGACGAAGTCATTTTTCGAGATCGACCAACCGGTAGGGATTCGCAGAGCCATCAGTGTGTGTTGCTGCACAATCGTTTGGATGATGTTCATATTTTTGATTTCAGATAGCTCATGTAGTCTGCCTGCGAGATCGGATGCCCATGGAATTCGGGCAAACAACGCGGTACGGCAGGACCGCTACAACGACGACGGCAACGAAGCTCCCATGTTCGTCGAGTACCCGACCGACATCTTCTGATACTGAGCTTTCTGATGCCCGAATTGCGCAGATAGATCTTGGCCGACTTGAGGGCGTTCAGGTGGGCGTCCCCCTGGCGTCAAACTCGAGGCGCGCTACGGCCCGTCGTCCCTCGTAGACTTCCAGCGTACTGCCAGGGCATAACAGGTCCCTGGGGGCATTGGGGGCAAGGAAGCGCGCGGTTCCGGTTCCTATTCTGATGTCACGTGATTGGTGATTCTTCGTGACCTCAAGTACAACACTCCAGGCCGCCCGTGAGCCGTCAGGGCCTTCAATCGGAGCGGTGATGACGTAGTAGGGGTGGTTGAGGGGAAGCTGGGCCTTACCGCCGTCACTTACATTTCGCCAGTATATGGTTACGTGAACAGGTCTGTTCATTGGTTGATCACTTTCCACAAGAGATACCCCGCGTCCAACGTGGCTTGATGCGAGCACGATTCAAATCTGCAATTTCTATGTATCTGGCTTTGCCAATACTGTCCAAATTGCTGGAGGAGAACGCTGCATTGGCAAGTTTGTCAGGAACCTTGACCTGAACTATTTTGAAGTCTCCGCCGTGACCCATCGTCTTACCCCATGTCACAGCATCTTTGTATGACTCAGCAAACCATTTTCCTTCCATGGTGCCATTCGATGTCCACGTGCCGGTTCGCATAAGTCCGTTATATTCTTCCATGCTCATGGAGCGGTAGAGGACAGTCTCCCACCCTAGCGGGTCAATCCACATAAATGGATTGGGAGCATAGCGGTAAAGGTTCCACCCCCCCGCCAACCCTATCGGATCCGGCTGGGTAAAGCGTCCGATGTCGGGATCATAGAATCTGAAGGTGTTGTAATGCAGCCCGGTCTCTCGATCCAGGTACTGGCCTTGGAACCTCAGGTTCTGCTCCATGCCCTGGTCTGGGTTGCAGCGCTCGGCGGCAGTGTTGCCCCACACCCGATAGGTAGCTTCCCATTGGGTCTGTCCATCTTCGTCGGTCTGACGATATGGCAGACCGTTGAGGTGGTTGTGAAAATGCAGTACGCGTTGATGGGCGCCGTTCCCATCGACGCGTGCAAGGGGGTCGTGGCCAGATTCTGCATATAGGTACAGACTGCTTCGACCGTTGCGGCGCTCATGCAGCAGACGCAGGCCATCCCACAGGAAGTCGGTTCTTCCCAGCAGAAGGCCGCGTACATCGTATTGTTCCTTGGCAACACGTCTGCCGAGTGGGTCGTAGTGCATCCGTACGCAGGTTTCTCGACCGGCATGCAGGGTGCGGACTTCCACCAGTCTGTGCTCAGCGTCGTAGTGAAAGTGTTGGATGCCTCGTGCGCTGCTGACCTTTTCAATCAGGCGCCCGAAGCCGTCGTAGCGATAGCGCTTGTCCTGATACTTCAGCAGTTGGTTGTACTGAACCGAAGAGTTGTTGATTCCGTCGAGCAGGTTTGCGGCGGGGTCGTAATTGAACTGTTCTTGACGACCACCAGATGAGGCATAGCTTGAGCGCACCCTGGCTGTAACGTCGTAGGCAATGGTCTCAAGCGTGTTGCCTGTCGTGTGAAACTCCTCCACCTGAATCAGATTGTCGGCGCCGTCATAGCTGTAGTGCCGACGTCCCTTAGCCAAAGTGGCGGATGTCGGATCGCTTGCGTGATTGCCACGGCTGCGAAGCCGACCCAGCTGGTCGTAATCGCTACGGTACAGCAGGCGTCCCTGGGTACGATTGATTTCTCGATGCAGCCGATCGCGCTCGAAGTCGGCGATGACGTGCCCATCGAGGTTCAGTTGATGCAGATGACCCGAGCCATACATCAACCGGTTGATCGAACGGCCATCCGGAAGGATGAGCCTGGTCTGATTACCCAGCTCGTCGTAGGAGTAGCCAAGAGTGCCATGTGGTGTGTGCTCCTCGAGCACATGCCCCAGCTTGTCATAGGCATAGCTCAGCGTCTGGGAGTTACCGTCCAGGGCAATGGTCTGCACCGCGAGCAACTGGTCCAAGGCATCAAACCGGTACTCCGTGCGGCCATCGGAGGTGATCTTGGCCACGAGCCGACCGACGGCATCGCGTTCGAGCTGGTGGGTGACAGGAGTATCGGGGCTCTCTGGCGCTGGGTGGAACACCAGCCGTATCAGATTGCCCAGAGCGTCATAGCTATAGGCCTTGTGACTACCACCCAGATCGCGTTGCATCGCCAGGCGGTTACACGCGTCCCAGGAGAATCGATAAGCTTCGCCGTTTTCGTTGACGAGCTCTACCAGTCGGCCGTAGTGATCGTACTCGAAACGCACGCTACGGCCGGCCGCGTCAACTTGGCGGCTGAGCTGTCCGCGTGCTGTGTATGAGTAGCGCGTGGTATGGCCAGTCGCGTTCACATGGGCAATCAGGGCGCCATCGGCTGCACGCTGGTACTGCTCGTGCGTACCGTCTGGCCGAGTGATGGACTGCAACCTGCCCTGTGCGTCATGGCTGTATCGAGTCGTGCAGCCCTCTGCATCCGTCATCTGTGCTAGATGGCCGCGGTGGTCGTAGCTGTAATGAGTAACGGAGCCCGTGCAATCGACTGTCTCGATGACTTGATCCAGGTCGTTCCAGCGCTGTGATCTTGTTTTTCCCGCAGCGTCGACCATCTCGACCATTCTGCCGTGATGGTCATGGCGAAACCGCGTCAGATGTCCTTCAGGGTCTTCTTCACGGGTGCAGTTGCCACGCGGGTCATAGCGGTATTTCCAGCGATTCCCAGCGCGGTCGACTTGCTCTCTGGGTAGCGCCCAATGTTCCAGCCAATACGTGGATTCGCTGCGCCCGAGCGGATCCACCGTCTCGGTCAGGTTGCCGGATTCATCATAGAAGTATTGCCAGCGTCCGCCTTGAGGGTCTACCGCGCCCAACAGCTGACGTTCATCGTTCCATTCGAAATGCCAGGTGTTCGCCAGGGCGTCGGTGTGTTCCACGACTTGATATTGGTCGTTCCAGCGATGCGTATTAGTGCGTTGCAGGCTGTCCGTAACATGGGTCAGCCCGGCGATCAGGTCGTAGGAAAACTGGTATTGATCACCCTCGGAAGTCCAGTGCCGACAGACGCGCCATTCATCGCCGAGGGCTTGCCACTCATAGTGACAACGTAATCCCGAGGCGTTCCGGTGTTCAATCAGCCGTCGGTGTTCACCATAGACGAAAAGCCGCTGCACTTGGCCGCTGCCATCCCTGACTTCAGCCAGCTCCCCGAACGCGTCGTAGTCATAGACAACCAGCGGTTCGTTGCTCCCGTCACTGTACACGCGAACAATCTGGGCGACGCGAGAGGGCCATCGGGAGCTATAGCGCAATTCCATTCTGGTAGCGCCGTACGTGTCATCGAGCCCGATCAGGCGACCATGCTCGTCGTACCGAAGGTGCACCCGATTGTCATTGCGGTCACCCAACAGGCGCAGGCGCAGGCGTTGGGGATCTATTGGGGAGGGTTCGAATAATCGATAGAGGCCGTCCATATCCTCGATCAACAACTCGCCATCAGCCGCGCGTCTTACGCTCAAACCTTCGCCGGCACTGAATACTGCGTCGCCTGGGGGGATCGTGCCCATATCGATGATCCGCGCCTGCTCATCCGTGTACAGCAGGCGTTCTCCGCCATCCGAATCGGCGATCAGGTTCACGCAGACTTCGTAGGGAACGCTCCAACCTCTGCCGAGCAAACCGTCCTGGCGTTCGTCCAGGCTGCTATAGAAGCGCTGCCAGACCAGTGGCATCAGCGCCGGTAGTGTGAAGTCCAGCTCCTGCTCGCCGCTCAACACTTTCGCGCCAGTGGCTGCATGCACCGGGTTGGGTGCACCGGTTATGGCACGTGTGAGTGCCCCCGTCACCTGGCTACTGACGACACTCGCGGCGCCACCGAGCAGCATGCAGCCAAACTTGCTGTAGAACTTGCCCCCACGGCCACGCAACATCATCAGCGCGGTGATGGCCAAGCCTATGCCTGGCGTCTTACCGCTGCGGATCTCTCGTACGACGATTTTCTCGCCACCAATGCGGACGTTGTCCGATATCAGGCCGGAGTCGACGATCACCGCGTCGCAGGTGCTGCGATCGCCGCTGCGCGCCGCTGGTTGGCCATTGATGCTGACCTTGTCAGAGCCCTCGGCGATATATTGGGGAGGCATCGCCGGATGCTTGGTGCACAGCACCTTGTCATCGTCCGCAGGTTCGGTGTTCGGTGCTGGCGAGGCTACGGTAGGCCGCCACATTTGCGAAAAGAACGCCTTCGTCATGTCGAGGAAGGTTTGCTCTTGTTCTTCTTCTCCTTCATCAGCCTGGCCAGCGGCGGGGGGAGGCAACACCACACCTGCAGCCCGGGCTGCAGGTTTTGAGTTTATGTAGGTATTTTGCGAACCACTGGCAATGTGGGCCTGCACTGTCGGTGGAAAAAGCGCGTTACCTATACCTTCGCAGAACCGACTCAGTGCGGTGTCCGCTCCGGTGCTCGCCATTGCCACGCCGACCACCACCCCCACGACAGCGCCCAGCACAACGCAGCCCAGACCACCGGTAGCAGCAGTGATGCCAAGCGCAGCCCCGACCGCAGCCGTGGCCAAGGCCCCGATGGCGATGGTGGCGGCGACTTCGAGTACTCCGCCGACGATGTCGGCCATCATCGAGGTGTGCATCAGTGCGTCGCCTTCGCGCGCAGCCCAGAGTGCGTCGGACATGGCAGTCGTTCAGCCGAGGTTGTCGAAGTCGAGCGACTGTTTGAGAGCCGCCCAGTGCGCCGCTTCCTCCTCACCCAATGGCTGCGGCTTCACGTAGCTCAGGGCGAGCATCTTGCGCGAGCCCGGCAGCAACAGCGCCAGTTGATATTGGTGAACCTTCTCTTTGCCCTTGGTGAACTGGCTCTGCAACTCGATGCCTTCCAGTTGCCCATCTGCTCCCAGCTTCACCGGCTGGGGTGTGTGCAAGCGCAGATCCAGCACCTGCTGGCGCAATCGCTGGATCTGGTCGTCGAAGTTGCTTTGCAACGTTTCCCCTTCGTTCAACAGGCTGCGGCTGACTACCAGTGAGGTGCCCAGTGTCTCGAAACGCAGGATGTTGATGCTGGTATCTCGCACCTGATCGGTCGGAAGGTCGAAGCGAAATTCGTTGAGGCGATAGTTCATGATTCGGGTGTCCGTCACTGGCGGGGGAATTTGTCGCTGACCCTACCGTCGATGCTGCCTTTGTCACCATGGCTGCCCGGTGTGGTGCCTGCTGCTCCACCGATGTTCAGGTCGAGAGTGCCTTTGGGGGTATTGATCTGTGCATGTTCGCTGGCGTTGATGTTCAGGCGTATGCCTGTGAGATTGATGTGACCGTTGGCGTTGAGCTCCAGCACACTGTCGCCGCACACCAGACGCAACTTTTCCCCGGCCTCCATCAGGTAGGTGGTGCTGATGCTGTCGGTCTTGCTGGCGCCAACCAGCAAGGTATCGTGATGGCGTACTGCGCGTACTCGATCCTGGCCGATGGTCACCATCTCCACCATTCCGACGCTCTTGGTCCGGCTTATGCCCACCGACAACGTCTCATTCTGCTCCACCACCGTGTCCATGTTGCGCTCGGCATGCACATACAACTGCTCCTGCCCGCGCTTGTCCTCCATGCGAATCTCGTTGAAGTTGGCCGGGCTGCCGCCCTTGCTCGAACGGCTCTTCATGCCGCTCTGGGTGGCGTTGCCGGGCAGATCGTAGGGCACGGCCTGCTCGGCGTTGTACACCCGGCCAGTGATGATCGGCCGGTCGGGGTCGCCCTCGAGGAAGCTGACGATCACTTCCTGGCCGATCCGCGGGATCTGCATCGAGCCCCAGTTCTTCCCGGCCCAGGCCTGGGATACGCGGATCCAGCACGAGCTGTTCTCGTTGGACTGGTCGTGGCGGTCCCAGTGGAAGTGCACCTTCACCCGACCGTACTGGTCGGTCCAGATCTCCTCGCCGGCCGGGCCAACCACCACGGCAGTCTGCGGGCCCTTGACCAGCGGGCGCAGGGTGCTCGATACCGGCCGGTAGCTCTGCTGGGCGTCGATGCAGCTCAGGTTGCTCTCGAACTGCGCCGAGCCGCTGCCGCCGCCGGTTTCCAGGCGCTCCTGCACCACGTAGTAGCGGGCGGCGACGATCAGGTACTCGCGGTTCTGATCCTGGCGGGAGAAGCCGCTGAGGCTGAACAGGTGGCCACTGCCAAGACCACGGGCGTTGCCGCGCAGCTCCACGCGTTCATGCAGGCTCTGCAGCGACTCGAGACGGGTGCGCGCATAGTGCTCGCCATCCTGGGTCTGCTCATAGGCGCCGGGGTAGTCGTACAGCGGGTAGTCGCCGGCCTGGTGCGGACGTGGCATGACCGAGCGCACATCGATGCGCGCGCTGGGCCGCTGGAAGTCGTAGTCGTTGAGCTCCATCGAGCCGGACTGCACCTCTTGCGCCAGGTGCCAGTCGTTGATGTGGTCGCGCTCGCGGTGCTGGCCGTCGGGCGGATAGAACGGCACCGACTCGTAGCCCGGCGCCTTCTGGTGTGCGCCATAGGCGTCGGCCAGCACCAGGACGTGACGCGCCTCCTCATGGCGGAAGAAGTAGTAGATGCCTTCTTCTTCCATCAGCCGGCTGACGAAGTCGAAGCTGGTCTCGCGGTATTGCACGCAGTATTCGCGCTCGCGATAGCTGCGGCTCAGGGCATCCTCGAAGTCCGAAAAGCCCAGGTCGCGGAATACCTGCTTGATGATCTGCGGTGCGCTCAGGTGCTGGAAGATCCGGCAGTCGCTGGTGCGCGTCAGCAACCACAGCCAGGGCCGCAGGGTGACGCGGTAGCTGGCGAACTGCCCGCGATCGACCGACTGGCTGCAGCGCGCGACGATGCCGTGGAAGTGACGCGAAGTCATGCCGCTCAATTGCAGCGACAGGCTCATGGGTTTGCCGAGCAGCTGGTTGAGGTCGATGGCCGGATCGTCGCTGGTCAGCTGCAGCTCATAGTCGAACAGGCGGCCGAGCTCCTCGCTGCCGCCCATCTCGCTGAGGATCAGCACGTTCGGCCCCAGGGGGCTGTTGATCTGCGCCAGGCGCGTCAGTTGCGTGAACAGCATGGATGTTCCTGTATGCGCGAGACTCAGGCCGCGCTGAAGTCATAGTGCAGTTCGTTGTCGCGCGCGCCGATGCTGACGCTGGCCAGCGGCTTGCCTTCGAGCAGACGGGTAAGGAACTCGCGGCTCATGTCCGGCAGCAGGCCGTTGGTCAGGATCGCATCGATCATCCGCCCGCCGCTCTCGGTCTCGGTGCAGCGCGAGACGATCAGGTCCACCACCGCATCGTCGTAGGCGAAGCCGACCTTGTGCGTAGCCTCCACGCGCTTGCGGATGCGCTCCAGCTGCAGGCGGGTGATGGCCTTGAGCATGGCGTCGCTGAGCGGGTAGTAGGGGATGGTCACCAGGCGACCGAGCAGCGCGGGCGGGAAGATCTCCAGCAGCGGCTTACGCAGCAAGGTGGCGACTGCATCCGGTTCGGGCAAGGTCTGCGGGTCCTTGCAGATGTCGGCGATCAGCTCGGTGCCGGCATTGGTGGTGAGCAGGATCAGGGTGTTGCGAAAATCGATCTGGCGCCCCTCGCCATCTTCCATCACGCCCTTGTCGAACACCTGGAAGAAGATCTCGTGTACGTCAGGGTGGGCCTTTTCAACCTCGTCGAGCAGCACCACGCTGTAGGGGCGACGGCGCACGGCCTCGGTCAGCACGCCACCTTCGCCGTAACCGACATAGCCGGGCGGCGCGCCCTTGAGGGTGGAGACGGTGTGCGCCTCCTGGAACTCGCTCATGTTGATGGTGATCAGGTTCTGCTCGCCGCCATACATGGCCTCGGCCAGCGCCAGGGCGGTCTCGGTCTTGCCCACGCCCGAGGTGCCGGCAAGCATGAACACGCCAATGGGTTTGTTGGGGTTGTCGAGGCCGGCGCGGGAGGTCTGGATACGCTTGGCGATCATCTTCAGGGCGTGGTCCTGGCCGATGATGCGCTTGCCCAAGTGGCTGTCGAGGTTGAGCACCGTCTCGATCTCGTTGCGTGCCATACGCCCCACCGGAATACCGGTCCAGTCGGCAACCACAGAGGCCACGGCCTGGTAGTCGACGGTCGGCAGGATCAGCGGGCTTTCGCCTTGCAGGGCGCTCAGGCGCTGCTGCAAGTCGACGAGTCGCTCGCGCAGCTCATGGCTGCCTTGGGCATCGACCTCCTGATCGACCACCCCGACCTGCTCACGCAACTGGGCGCGGGTGGCCAGCAGTTCGTCGACCAGGGTCTTTTCTTCGGCCCAGCGGCCTTCCAGCTCGAGCAGGCGCTGACGCTCTTCGGTCAACAGCGTGTCGGCCTGTGTCTGGCGTTGCTCGGTGGCGACGCCAATGGCGGCTTCGCGGGCGATGATCTGCAGCTCGACTTCCAGCGCCTCGATACGCCGGCGGCTGTCATCGACCTCTGCAGGCACTGCATGCAGGCTGATGGCCACGCGTGCGCAGGCGGTATCGAGCAAGCTCACCGACTTGTCCGGCAGTTGGCGTGCGGGGATGTAGCGGTGCGACAGCTTGACCGCGGCTTCCAGCGCTTCGTCGAGGATCTGCACCTGATGGTGCTTCTCCATGGTCGAGGCCACGCCGCGCATCATCAGCAGCGCCTTTGGCTCGCTCGGCTCATCGACCTGCACCACCTGGAAGCGGCGGGTCAGTGCCGGGTCCTTCTCGATGTGTTTCTTGTACTCAGCCCAGGTGGTCGCGGCCACGGTGCGCAGGCTGCCACGGGCCAGTGCCGGCTTGAGCAGGTTGGCGGCATCGCCGGTCCCGGCAGCGCCACCGGCACCTACCAGGGTGTGGGCTTCGTCGATGAACAGGATGATGGGCTTGGGCGAGGCCTGGACGTCCTCGATGACCTGGCGCAGACGCTGCTCGAACTCACCCTTCATGCTGGCGCCGGCTTGCAGCAGGCCGACATCCAGGCTGCGCAACTCGACATCCTTGAGCGCAGGCGGTACGTCGCCGGCAACGATGCGCAAGGCGAAGCCCTCGACGACAGCGGTTTTGCCGACGCCCGCTTCGCCGGTGAGGATCGGGTTGTTCTGGCGGCGACGCATGAGGATGTCGACCAGTTGGCGGATCTCTTCGTCGCGGCCCACGATCGGGTCGAGCTTGCCACTGCGCGCCTGTTCGGTCAGGTCGACGGTGAAGCGCTTGAGTGCTTCCTGCTTGCCCATCGCCGCGGGGGCCACGGCGCCGCTGGCTTCGCCCGGCGCTGCCGCGGTGAAGCCGTCGCTGGCGGCCAGATTGTTCTCGGGGGAGTCGCCGACGTACTCGTCGAAACGTTCACTCAGGGCCTCGACCTTGAGCTTGGCGAACTCGCTCGACAGACCCAGCAGGGCATTGCGCAGGCTCGGGGTCTTGAGGATGCCGACCAGCAGGTAGCCGGTGCGCACCTGGCTCTCGCCGAACATCAGGCTGCCGTAGACCCAACCGCGTTCCACTGCCTCTTCGACCTGCGAGGACAGGTCGGTGATCGAGGTGGAGCCCCGCGGCAGGCGGTCGAGGGCGTCGGTCAGGTCGCGGGCCAGGCGCGCCGGCTCGACGTTGAACTGGCGCACGATACGGTGCAGGTCGCTGTCCTGCAATTGCAGCAACTGGTGCAACCAGTGCACCAGTTCCACGTAGGGGTTGCCGCGCAGCTTGCAGAACACCGTGGCGGCTTCGATGGCCTTGTAGGCGACGCTGTTGAGTTTGCCGAACAGCGCGGCGCGGCTGATTTCACCCATGTTCCTGACTCCTTGTGCAAGTCGGTTGGACCGGCTGCGCGGCGTAGTAGCGAGCGAGCTTGAGGTCGTTGGCATCGTGTTGTGGACGGCCGAGCCAGGTGTCGAAACCCAGGCGCCTGCCGGCATCGAGTTCCAGCGCGGGCACGTGCTCGCGCGCGAGAATGAGGTTCAGGTCCCAGTCCAGTTCGTGGCCCTGGTACTCGGCGACCCAGGCCGCCAGTTCGATGAACGCCTGCCCGCCCGGCAGCAGCGCGTGGTATTGCTCCAGCGTCAGCGGGCCGAGGCACAGGCGGAACTTGTGCTGGCGATCCCAGACGTAGCGGCCCAGGCACAGGTCCATGCCCAGGCGGTTGGCGTGCACGCCGAGGCGGCTGCGCTCGGGCAGTTCCAGCCATTGGCCGACGTACTCCTCGATGCGCACCGGCACGCCGAAATAGCTCGCCAGGATGCTGGCCAGCCCGTCCGGATAGCGCGTCTGTGCGGCGAGGTGGCCGGAGTAGTGCAGCTTGGCGGTATGCGGCAGCGGGCCCTGGTCCTGCAGTTCGGGCTGGCCGCGCCCGCTCAGGGCCGCCAGACGCGCGGCCCAGTAGTCATCGCCGGGGCGGTCGTGACTGACGGTTGGCCGCGCTTCGGCCCAGGCACGGTAGAACAGGCTCAGCAGGCGGTGATGGAAGATGTCGAGGAAGCGCTTGCTGGTGTGGTCGGCGTGGTTGCGCTGGCGTTCGCGCATGTACTCGGTCAGGTGCAACGGCAGCGGTCCGTTGGGGCCGCCGAGGCCGAAGAAGAACTGTTCCAGGCGCGCCGGCCCTTCGCCGTCTTGCGTTACCGAGGCCAGGGTGGCCGGGGCGAAGCTGCAGTCCAGGCGCTGGCCGAGGCGCACCGGCTCATCGGCCAGGCGCTGGGCGTGACCGAAGCGAGGCAGCTCGGGGTGCTCGGCCTCGAGGCGACGCAGCGCCTGGAAGAAGTCGAACTCCCAGGGTTCGGCCTGCATGGCCTCGAGTATGTTCACAGGGTCGGCCTGCGTCCGGGCTTGGCTTTCCATCGCATGATCTCGCCGCGCTCGCTGGTGCGCAGCACGGTTTCGGTGAAGCTGTTGATGGACACGTAGCGGGTCAGGAAGCGTTCGAACACCGCGCCGAGCAGGAAGACGCCGGTGCCGCGGAAGGCGTTCTCGTCGAATTCCAGGGTAATTTCCAGGCCACGGCCAAAAACGATCGGGCCGGGCATCGGCAGGCGCCGGGTGCAGGGCTTGCTGCTGACCTCGCGCAGGCCGTCGATCTGCAGGTGCAGTGCGCTGTCCTGGCTGTCGCCGTACAGGCGCAGCAGCTCGCGCAGGGCGGCAGCCCCCTGGCCTTGCTCGGCCAGCGACAGGTAGTTCAGCGACAGTTGGCTGATCAGGCGCCAGGCGCGGTTGTCATGGGCATGGCTGGCTTTGGGCCGGCTGGGGCCGGCCAGGCAGCGCACGGCAGACACGGGGGCGCTGTCGGCGAGGCTGAAGTCGCTGCGCCCATCGCCCACGCTCATGAACAGCGGCAGGTCGCGGTTGCTGCACAGCGCGCTGATGCCCAGCTGGCGCAGGTCGTGGCGGTGTGGCGCTTGTTGGCCATCGACCAGGCTGATGAAGGTTTCGCTGCCCATGTAGCTTGAGCGCGTGCCGTTGCGCCGCTGTTCGCTCGACAGCACTCGCTGCTCGCGGCGCACGATGTAGTAGGCCTGATCGCGGCCATAGCGCGAGGGGTCACGCACGGCGTAGAAGGGCAGGAACTCCTGGTCTGCACCGGTGCCGTGACCGGTGACGCGCTGCAGCGAGTGGATCTCGAAGTCGGTGGGGCGGGTACGGTCGGCGATCACATGGTGTTCGTTGACCTTGTCGGTCAGGTGGATGCGGTCGACCCGGCGGGGGAACAGGTTGATCGCCGGGGTACAGAAGGGCACCAGGCGCTCGGCGCCGACGCTGCTTTCCAGCGCCGAGTCGAAACGCTCGAACAGCACCAGCAGCTCCAGCTCCTGGCCGTTGCAGCGCTTGACCGCCCGTTCCAGGCCCGCGAAATCGACGAACAGAAAACGTTGTGGCAGGGCAAAGTATTCCTGCAGCAGTCGGTAGCCCTGGAACGCCTGCGGCACCACCGGCAATGCCGCTTCGCTGTCATCGAAACCGCAGGGGCGCAGGGCGTGCTCCAGCGGGATACGCTCGACCCAATCAGCGCCGGGCTGGCGGGCGAACACTGCACAGGCGTTGCCCAGCAGTTGTTCGTAGAGACGGTAGGGCGTTTCGTCGGCACCGTTGAGGTACAGCGGCAGGTGCGTCAGCGGCAGGCTCGAGAACGGGATCTCGGCACCGCTGCGCAGTGTCAGCCGCAATGCGGCGCGGGCCTTGGGTTCGCTGGCGGCGAGGCGGCCGAGCACGGTGCCAGGGTTGCCGAAATATTCGGCGCGGGCCACCTGCAGCGGCCACAGGGTGACGTCCTGGGTGCTGCGAAACTCGCACGGGGTCTGCGAGTCGCGGCCAAGGTTGGCGCGCAATACGCTGCCGCGTGGCAGCGGGAAACCGGCGCTGAGCGAACCTTCGTCAGGATCGGTCTGCAGCTGCACCACGGTCATCGAGGGCGTCGGCGCCAGGTAGTGCGGGTAGGCGATTTCCAGCAGGTTGTGGGTGAAGGTCGGGTACTCGGCGTCGAGCTTGAGCTGCACGCGCGCGGTGAGATAGGCGAAACCTTCGAGCAGGCGCTCGACGTACGGGTCGGCACAGTCGATGCCGGACAGGGTCAGGCGCCCGGCGATCTTCGGGTACTCGCGGGAGAACTCCGCCGCGCTTTCGCGGATGTGCCGCAGTTCCTGGTTGTACAGATCGAGCAGGCGCGGGTTCATGCGCGTCTCCTGCGTTCGGCGGGGGCTACGTGCACTTGCCCGGACTCCAGGTCCAGGTCGGTCTGCAGCAGTAGTGGTAGCGCCGCAGGCTGGGCCCAGAGATCACCTTCGATCTCGAAGCTCAGGGCGTTGGCGTTCATCTCGCCGGGGGCGACCATGGCGCGCACCTTGAGGGTGTGGGCCAGGATGCGCGGTTCGTAGGTGGAAATGGCCTGGTGGATGATGCGCTCCAGGGCCAGCAGGTCGATGTTCGAGGCGCAGTTGCCGGCCAGGGCGGGCAGGCCGTAGTTGACCACCGAGTTGCCTGCGGGAGTGTTCAAAGTGCTGGTGCTGTCGAGCAGCGACGTGGTGTTGAGCAGCCAGGCCAGGTCGCGCAGTACCGATGCCTTGAGCTGCTGCAGCGACAGCACGCGCTTGTCCGGGGCTTCCTGCGGGTTGCCGGGATCATCGTCGGTCAGACGATCCAGCAGCGAGGGTTGCAGGCGGTCACGGGCGGCGATGTCGGCTACCACGGTCGGGTTCCTTCAAGGGGTCGGGGTCGTGGCGACTGCTTCGCGGGCAAGCCCACTCCCAGAAAGGAGCAGGGGTGCGCACTTTTCCCGGTGGGAGCGGGCTTGCCCGCGAAGCAGTCGACAGCGCTATCAGATCTTGACGTTCTGACGCACGTTCCAGCCGTACTTGATGGCGCCGCCATCCTTGGTGCCGTCGGCTTTCTGTGGCTGGTAGTCCACGGTGACCTTGGCGAAGTTCAGGGTGACGTTTTCGGTCAGGCGGTCATCGCTGCCCGAGCCGCCGGTGCTCAGCGAGCTGATGATCACCTCTTCGAGGTTGATGATCAGGTACTCGACCTGGCTCTCGCCACCGGCCTTGCGCACGGTCAGCTTGACCTTGTCGATGTGCTTGCCGCTGGAGCAGTGGGCCATCAGGTTGGGGCTGGACTTGTCGACGTACTTGGTGATCGACAGGTCCTGGATATTGACCTTGCCGGCACCGCCGCCTCCGCCCATGTGCATGTTGCCGGACTGGGACATGCCCCAGCTCCAGTTCAACACGTCGATTTCTTCCTTGTGGGTCTTGTCTGCGGACTCGCCCTTGATGTCGCCGATCTTGATGAAAATATCTACAGCCATGATGTCCTCGGTATTTCGCGTCGGTTGGCAGTTCTATCGGGCTGCGCAGCAGCCCCGGTTCAGGCTCAGGCGCCTTTGGCCGAAGGCAGCTTCGAGACCAGACGCAACGACACGGTCAGCCCTTCGAGCTGGTAGTGCGGGCGCAGGTAGAAGCGCGAGTTGTAGTAGCCAGGGTTGCCCTCGACTTCTTCCACCACCACTTCAGCCGCCGCCAACGGGTGCTGTGCCTTGGTGGTTTCGCTGGAGTGCGCCGGATCGCCGTCGACGTAGTTCAGGATCCAGTCCTGCAGCCAGCGCTGCATCTCGTCCTTTTCCTTGAACGAGCCGATCTTGTCGCGAACGATGCACTTCAGGTAATGGGCGAAGCGGCAGGTGGCGAACAGGTACGGCAGGCGAGCAGCCAGGTTGGCGTTGGCGGTGGCGTCCGGGTCGTCGTACTCGGCCGGCTTCTGCAAGGACTGGGCGCCGATGAAGGCAGCGAAGTCGGTGTTCTTCTTGTGCAGCAGTGGCATGAAGCCGTTTTTGGCCAGCTCCGCCTCGCGGCGGTCGGAAATGGCGATTTCGGTCGGGCACTTCATGTCCACGCCACCGTCGTCGGTGGGGAAGGTGTGCGCCGGCAGATCCTGCACTTCACCGCCCGATTCGACGCCGCGGATGCGCGAGCACCAGCCGTAGTGCTTGAACGAGCGGTTGATGTTGACCGCCATGGCGTAGGCAGCGTTGGCCCAGGTGTACTTGCTGCTGTCGGCGCCGTCGGTATCTTCCTCGAAGGCGAAGGCCTCGACCGGGTCGGTCTTGGCGCCGTAGGGCAGGCGTGCCAGGAAGCGTGGCATGGTCAGGCCGATGTAGCGCGAGTCTTCCGATTCGCGCAGCGAGCGCCAGCCGGCGTACTCCGGGGTGGTGAAGATCTTGGTCAGGTCACGCGGGTTGGACAGCTCCTGCCACGAGCCCATGCCCATCACCGTTGGCGATGCAGCGGCAATGAACGGCGCATGCATCGACGCACAGACCTTGGACATCTCGCCCAGCAACTCGACATCGGGTGGCGACTGATCGAAGTAGTAGTCGCCCACCAGGCAGCCGTAGGGCTCGCCGCCGAACTGACCGTATTCCTCTTCGTAGAGCTTCTTGAACACCGGGCTCTGGTCCCAGGCGGTGCCCTTGAATTTCTTCAGGGTCTTGTGCAGGTCGGTCTTGGAGATGTTGAGCACGCGGATCTTCAGCTGCTCGTCGCTCTCGGTGTTGTTGACCAGGTAGTGCAGGCCGCGCCAGGCGCTTTCCAGCTGCTGGAAGTCATCGTGGTGGATGATCTGGTTGACCTGTGCGGTGAGCTTGGCGTCGATGGCGGCGATGATCTGTTCGATCGAACCGATGGCATCGTTGGAGACCAGGTTGGTCTGCGCCAGGGCCTGTTCGGCCAGGGTGCGCACGGCGCTTTCGACGGCTTCCTTGGCACGCTCGGTCTTGGGTTTGAATTCCTGCAGCAGCAGGTTGGCGAATTCGCTGGCCTGCTCGGTGGTGGCCGGCTGGGCCTGGGTATCGCGCAACGGATCGGTCATGGCGGGCTCCTCAGGCGCTCGGCTCGTTATCGGAAGGTTTCGGGGCGCTGGCCAGGGCCTGCAGCAGGGCAGGGTCCTTGATGGCCTTGAGGATGATGTCCTCGGCACCGGTCTTGCCGTCCATGTAGGTCAGCAGGTTGGCCAGTTGGGTGCGCGCCTCGAGCAGCTGGTTCAGGGCATCGACCTTGCGCGCAACGGCGGCCGGGCTGAAGTCGTCCATGCTCTCGAAAGTGATGTCCAGGCTCAGGTTGCCTTCGCCGGTCAGCTCGTTGGGGACGTTGAATGCCACCCGTGGCTTCATGGCCTTGAGGCGGGAGTCGAAATTGTCGACATCGACTTCCAGGAACTTGCGGTCGGCCACGGCGGGCAGTGGTTCGGCCGGCTTGCCGGCGAGGTCGGAGAGCACGCCCATGACGAAGGGCAGCTGTACCTTCTTCTCGGCGCCATACAGTTCGACGTCGTACTCGATCTGCACTCGCGGCGCGCGGTTGCGCGCGATGAATTTCTGGGAGCTGTCTTTGGCCACGTGGTTCCTCCTGGTCGCCGCTGGGGGCGCTGTCGTTCGTTGCGGCTGTCGGTGGTATCAGTCGTCCTGGGGCCCGCGCAGGTTCTCGAACTGCGAAAGGCCCTCGGGAATCAGGTCGCGTACGATGGTCGCGAAATCGGCGTTGACCAGGTTCTTGGCCCGGCGCAACAGCACCGGCAACGGGCTGGAAGGCTCGTGGCGGGCGTAGTACTGGAGCAGGCGCTCGAGGCTTTGCTGAACGTCGTCGCGGTTGTTGATCTCGCCGGGGCGTGCAGCGGCACGAGCGGCTGGCGCTGCGGCGGTGGACGTCGAATGGTCGTCCTGGAAATGTTCCTGCGGCGCTTCGCTGTTCTCGGCGGCTGGCGGCGAGCCGCCGGGGGCGTAGTCGGCCAGTACCTGCTGTGCCAGGCGCAGCGGTTGCTTGAGTGCCGACAGGTCGACGCCGCTGGCCGAGCCGACCTGGTCGCTGACCCGGCGCTCGATCGCTTCGCAGGCCTCGCGAGCCAGGCTCAGGGCTTGGCGAGTCTGTTCGAGCTCATCGGGGTCGGCATCACGCAGCGCAGCGGCCAGCGCTTCGACGCTCAGGTCTTCGCTGGCGAAGTGCTGCAGGCCGGCGGCGTGCAGGGCCGCGCGCAAGGTGACCGGGCCGAAGGCGCGCGAGCGTGCCAGCACGGCTTCGCGCAGCAGGGCGATGTTGGCGTCGCAGGTCAGGCCGGACAGGGCGTTGACACGCACCGTCGGGTCGTTGTCGTCGGAGGCGTCGAGTTGCGGATGCAGGTGCAGCCAGTATTCGCCGAGCAGGTCGCGGATCAGTTCCAGGCTGGCGGCCAGGCCGACGAAGCCTTGCAATGCGAGTTTGGACTGCACCAGGAAGTGGGTGATGCGCAGGTCCTTGCTGCGTTGCAGCAGGTCGGTGCAGGTCTGTTCGATGGTGCGCCACTGCGGCGGTTCGGCAGGTTGTACCGCATCGCCCATGACCCGCTCCGGACGCCCTTGGGCATCGCGTTCGAGTTGCAGGAAGTCCGCGTCGTATTCGAGATCTTCACCGCATGGGAAGTCATCGGAAATAGCGGCGAGCAGCAGCGGCGAGTTCACCAGGAATCGATCTCCATATCGGCCCGTGGCGGGGCTTTAGTTGCGCGAAGTTGCAAATGTGAACTGGCGCACAAAAACTTGTAGAGGAGCGGGCGATTGATGTCAGCGTGATATCAATGGCAGGCTCCAAAGTTGCGCATTTATGGTTTATTTCCAAAATGCTGTCAAGGTAAGCTACCCGCCCCTGAGTGGAGGTGTGACCGAGTTTGCAGCTTTGAAGGCCCATCTGTCGGATGCCATCAATGTGCCTTGCTGCTGTGGTTAAATTCGCCGATATGTCGCGATAAAACAGCTAAAGACGGTATTTATGTCGTTGTTTTTGAAGGATTTATTGGCGATTTTCGCTATCCACTCATTTGAATGGAATCACGATACACATTATATGCAGGAGGCGTGATGGCACTTTGCCTTACTATCACTAGTTATCACAAGATTACTCCGGGCCAACGTGCGGAGATGCTTGTGGAGACTGGTGCCGTCACCATCGGGCGAAGTCCGGACAATGATTGGGTATTGCCGGATCCTGAGCGATTGGTATCGTCCAATCATTGTGTCATCCAGTTTCGAGATGGCCGTTATTACCTGACCGATAGCAGCACCAATGGCGTGGAGTTGGTACACGCTGGCGTGCGTTTGCGCCGCGGAAACAGCGAGCCCTTGATGGATGGCGAAGTTATCCGGATTGGCGAGTACGAGATCCAGGCGCGCATCGATTCGGGGTTCTCGCTGGAGGAGAGTCGCCAGCCTGGCGCACAGAGCTTCGAGGCGCTGATGGCCGGGCAGGCGACGCCCTCCGAGCCCCCTCTTGCACCCGCCCCGGCTGCTTTCCTGCAGGGGGCGTCGAGCCACGACACGCTGCCCGACATCTTCGATTTCCTTGGGCCCGCCAGCGTGCCGGCGGCGAGCCAACCTGACCATGTGCCGGCCCAGCAGCACGACTTTCGTCCGCCCGCGCCGGTAACGCCCGCCGTGTCGCCTGCCGCACCCGCCCCGGGGGTGATTCCGGCGGACTGGAACCTGTTCGACGAGGTCCCGGCCTCCAGCCCGCTGCCTGCGCAAGAGCCGATCGCGCCTGTTGCCGCAGTGCCTCCACCGCCTGCACCTGTCGCCGCACCCGCACCCGCACCCGCCCCCGTCCCGCCCCCCACCCAGGCCATGCCCGACCAGGCACTGCTGCAGGCGTTCCTGCGCGGTGCGGGCATCGAGCACCTGCGCATCGACGCTGGCGATGCCGCAGCGCAGATGGAGGCGGTGGGCCGCAGCTACCGCCTGATGGTCGAGGGCCTGATCGACGTGCTGCGCGCGCGCAGCAGCCTCAAGGGCGAGTTCCGCATGCAGCAGACCACCATCGCGCCGGTGCAGAACAACCCGCTGAAGTTCGCCCCCAACGCCGATGAGGCGCTGTTGCTGCTGCTGCGCCAGGGCAACCAGGCGTTCATGCCCGCCGACCAGGCGGTACGCGACAGTTTCGATGACCTGCGCGCCCACCAATTGGCGGTCATGGCCGGCGTCGAGGCGGCGATCAAGCACGTGCTGACGCGTTTCGAGCCCGCCCGGCTGGAGGCTCGCCTGGCGCCGGCCACAGGCCTGTCGAAGGTATTCGGCGGCTCGCGCCAGGCCCATTGCTGGCAGCAGTTCACCGAGCTGTACGGGCAGATATCAGCTGAAGCCCAGGACGATTTCCAGGACTTGTTCGGCCGCGAGTTCAGCCGTGCCTACGAGGCACACAACGCCCGACTGCAACGCTCTTGAGGCTGATGCCCAAGGCAGGAAGAACACCAATACGTCATGAGGACGAGGATGAGTGCAACAAGACTGATGGCAGCCCTGGCCTTCGTGCTGCTCAGTGCCTGCAGCAAGGATGCGTCGGTGGTGCCGAGCTCCGACGCTGAGCCGGCAGAGCCAGGCGTCACCCTGTACTTCAGCGCCGCCGCCGGGCTCAACCCCGGTGCCGATGGCACGCCGGCACCTGTGCGGGTGCGCATCTACGAGCTGAAGAACGCCGCCGCCTTCGAGCGCGCCGATTACTTTGCCCTGGCCGAACGGGCGCAGGCCACGCTGGGCGCCGACCTGATCGACCAGGACGAAGTACTGCTGCAGCCCGGTCGTCAACTGCAGCTGGATCGCCCACTGAACCCGGCGACGCGCCAGGTCGGCCTGGTGGTCGGCTACCGCGAGATCGACCGTGCGCAGTGGCGCAGCGTGCTGGCCGTCCCGCCTCGCGATTACCAGATCAGCCTCGATGTGCGCGCCGTGCGCAGCGCCGTGGCCACCCCACAACCTGTGCCTGCCCGCTAGGCAAACGGAGAACCCATGTCCTGGAACAATCGTGTGGTCTGGTCGGAAGGCATGTTCATCACGACCCAGCACTTCCAGCAGCACGACCGCTATCTGGAAAACTTCATCGATGCCCGCAGCCGCCCTCTGTCGAGCGCGGCCTGGGGCTTTTCCGAGCTGCTGGTCGACCAGGGCCTGCTGGCCCAGGGCAAGCTGGCAATCCTCAGTGCCCGTGGCCTGTTGCCGGACGGCACGCCCTTCGATATTCCCCGTGATGACCTGCCACCGGCGCCTCTGGAGATTCCCGACGACCTGCGCGACGGGGTGATTCACCTGGGCCTGCCGCTCAAGCGTGCCGGTGCCCGCGACACCGTCGACGAAGGCGAGGCGCTGGACGGCGCGCGCTATGTGGCGCGGGTCAGCGAAGTGCGCGACGACAATGCGCCGTTCGAGAATCGCGCACCCCTGGCCCTGGGAGGCCGTGCGCTGCGCCTGCTGCGTGAGGAAGATGGCCTGGGCGATTTTGCCGCGCTGGGTGTGGTGCGCATCCGGGAAAAGCGTGCCGACCGGGCCCTGGTGCTGGACGACAGCTACATCCCGCCGCTGCTGGATGTGGCGGCCAGCAACCCGCTGTCGAATTTTCGCAGTGAGCTGCTGGGGCTGCTGCACCAGCGTGGCGAGGCACTGGCCGGGCGGGTGGTGGCCTCGGCCAATGGCGGCGCCTCGGAAATTGCCGACTTCATGCTGCTGCAACTGGTCAACCGCGCACAGCCGTTGATCGAGCACCTCGGCCAGCTCAGCCCGCTGCACCCGGAGCGGCTGTACAGCGAACTGGTAGCGCTGGCAGGCGAGTTCGCCACCTTCACCCGCGAGGGGCGTCGCCCCGAGAGCTTCCCGGTGTACCAGCACGATGATCTTGCGGCGACCTTCCAGCCGCTGATGGCATCGCTGCGTGAAGCGCTGTCGATGCTGATCGACAGCAAGGCGGTGGCTATTCCGATCGTCGAGAAAGCCTACGGCGTGCACGTGGCCATGCTCGCCGATCGCAGCCTGCTGGACAGCGCCAGTTTCATCCTCGTGGTGCGCGCCGATGTGCCGGGCGAGACCTTGCGCAGCCGCTTCGGCCAGCAGAGCAAGATCGGTTCGGTGGAGCACATCCGCGACCTGGTCAATCTGCAGTTGCCTGGCATCGGCCTGCTCCCGTTGCCGGTGGCGCCGCGGCAGATTCCGTTCCATGCAGGTTCCACCTATTTCGAACTCGACCGCGGCAGCGAGCACTGGAAGCAGTTGCAACATTCGGGAGGTTTCGCCTTCTACGTCGCTGGCGAGTTCCCTGGCCTGAACCTGGCCTTCTGGGCCATTCGAGGATAAGCCGCGATGCAGCACGACGATCCGCAGGCCAACGACCGCACCCAGTTCATGCCTCGCCCGGGCGGACGAGGCCCGCAGCCGACGGCGGCACCCCAGGCCGCACCACCGCCGCTGAGCGTACCGGCCGAGCCGCTGGCGCCGGGCCAGGGCAAGGGCCTCAATCCGCTGGAGCAGGCGGCCGGTCCGCTGCTGGCAATGCTTACGCGTCTGCGCAATACCATCGCCCATCCAGCCCCGGCGAGCCTGCGCGCGCAACTGCTCGCCTACCTGCGCCAGTTCGAGGAGCGCGCCGAGGCTGGCGGTGTACCGCGCAACGAGGTGCTGCTGGCGCGCTATGCCCTGTGCACCGCCCTCGATGAAGCCGTGCTCAGCACCCCCTGGGGCAGCAGCAGCGACTGGGGCAAGCAGAGCCTCTTGATCACCGTGCACAACGAAGCCTGGGGCGGTGAAAAGGTCTTCCAGTTGCTCGAGCATTGCCTGCAGAGCCCGCGCGAGCGTCTGAACCTGCTGGAGCTGCTGTACCTGTGCATCAGCCTCGGTTTCGAGGGCCGCTACCGGGTGATGAACGGGGGGCGTGCACAGCTCGAGGCGCTGCGTGAGCGTACCGCTGCGACCCTGCGCAGTGCGCGCGGGGAGATCGAGCGCGAATTATCCCCGCACTGGCGCGGCGTCTCGGTCAGCCGCGATCGTCTGACCCAGTTCGTGCCGCCCTGGGTAGGGCTCGCGGTGGCCCTGGCCTTGCTGCTGCTGTTGCTGTTCGGTCTGCGCCTGAAGCTGGCCTCCGATGCAGAACCCGTATTTCGCGGCATCCATGCCCTGGGTGAAATCCCGGTGCAGGCCATGGACCGCCCGGTGGTGCAGCCCAAGCCGGTCGAGCGCCCGCGCCTGGCAGGTTTCCTTGCCGATGACATCAAGGCCGGTCGGGTCTCGGTGGAAGATGCGGTCGACCGTTCGGTGGTGACCATTCGTGGCGACGAGCTGTTCGCGTCTGCCAGCGCCAGTATCAAGGGCGATTTCGAGCCGCTGATGCTGCGTATCGCCGAGGCGGTTTCCAAGGTGAAGGGCAACGTGCGCGTCACTGGCCACAGCGATAACCAGCGCATCGCCACGATCCGCTTCCCCTCCAACTGGGCGCTGTCCCAGGCCCGCGCCGAAGAGGTCAAGGCAATGCTCGCCGCGCGCACCGGGCAGCCGCAGCGCTTCAGCGCGCAAGGCCTGAGCGACACCGAGCCGCTGGCCTCCAACGACACCGCACAGGGCCGGGCGAAGAATCGCCGGGTCGAAATCACCGTACTGGCGGAGGGCGTCGAGTGAAGGCGTTTTTCAGTTTTGTCATTCGCTGGGTGATCCCGGTGCTGGGGCTGATCGCCCTCAGCCTGATCATCTGGTTCATCGGGCCGCTGCTGGACGTGCTGGCGCCGCCGGCGCCGCGCTGGATTCTGATCGTCCTGCTGTTCGCGGTTTGGATTGCCTACCGTACCTGGCGCATCGTCCAGGCGCGTCGCCAAGCCGCCAAAGTGATGGAGAGCCTGGCCGCCGAAACTGCGCCGGATCCTGCGAGCCTGGCCACCGCCGAAGAGCTGGCGACCCTGCGCCAACGCATGGACGAGGCCCTGGTGCTGCTGAAGAAAGCGCGCCTGGGCGGTGACGAGCGCCGCAACCTCTACGAGCTGCCGTGGTACGTGATCATCGGCCCGCCGGGCTCCGGCAAGACCACCGCGTTGGTCAACTCGGGGCTGCATTTCCCGCTGGCGGCACAATTGGGCGAGGGCGCCATCCGTGGTGTCGGTGGCACGCGCAACTGCGACTGGTGGTTCACCGACCAGGCGGTGCTGCTCGATACCGCCGGACGCTACACCACCCAGGACAGCCATGCGCAGGTAGACAAGGCCGCCTGGCTGGGCTTTCTCGACCTGCTCAAGACCCAGCGCTCGCGTCGCCCCATCGACGGGGCGTTCATCGCCATCAGCCTGTCCGATCTGCTGCTGGGCAGCGACGCCGAACGCGCCGCCCATGCGGCGGCGATCCGCACCCGAATCCAGGAGCTGTACAGCCAGCTCGGTGTGCGTTTCCCGATCTACCTGATGCTCACCAAGCTCGACCTGGTGCCGGGCTTCATGGAGTACTTCGACAACCTGAGCAAGGACGAGCGCGCGCAAGTGTGGGGCATGACCTTCGCGCTGGATGACGGGCAGCAGGGCGACGGTCCACTGGCCGGCTTCGACCAGGAGTTCGGCCTGCTCGAGCAGCGCCTCAACCAGCGTCTGGTCGAGCGCCTGCAGCAGGAGCGCGACCCGGCGCGGCGCGACCTGATCTATGGCTTCGTCCAGCAGTTCGCGGCACTGCGCGGCAATCTCAAGACCTTCCTCGACGGCGTGTTCAAACCCAACGCCTTCGAGGCGCGGGCGCTGCTGCGCGGTGTGTACTTCACCAGCGGCACCCAGGAAGGCAGCCCCATCGATCGCCTGATCGGCAGCATGGCGCAGAGCATGGGCCTGGACCGCGCGCACCTGGCGCGCCAGACCGGCACCGGACGCAGCTACTTCATCGAGAAGCTGTTCAGCGCCGTGGCCTTCGCCGAGCGTGGGCTGGTGGGCAGCAACCCCAAGGTCGAGCAGCGCCGCAAGTGGATCACCCGAGGTGCCCTGGCGCTGAGCGTGGCTCTGGTGCTGGTGGTCGGCACCCTGTGGACCCTGAGCTACCGCGCCAACCAGCAGTACATCGCCGAAGTCGACAGCCGCCTCAAGCCACTGGGCAAAAGCGTGCAGGAACTGAGCCCGGCGCAGCGCGAGGTGATCGAAGTGCTGCCGCTGCTCAACGCCGTGCGCCGCCTGGCAGACGATCCGCCGGCCTGGGCCGAGGGGCTCGGGCTGTACCAGGGCGACATGCTGGAGACCGAGTCCACCAGCGTCTATCGCAAGCTGTTGATCGCGATCTTCGCCCCGCGGCTGGTCACCCGCATCGAGGAGCAACTGTACGCCGGCGGTCCTTCCGACTATCTGTACGAGGGCCTGAAGGCCTATCTGATGCTGGCCGACGGCGAGCATTACGACGCGGACTTCCTCAAGGCCTGGATCAGTCTCGACTGGGAGCGCCATCTGCCGCGCGATCTGGCTCCCGAGCAGCGCCAGGCACTTGAACAGCACCTGGCGGCGCTGTTCGACAAGCGCCCGCCGAATGCGCGCCTCGACCAACGCCTGATCGACGACACCCGCCGCCAGTTGCAGCAGTTGCCGGTGGCGCAACGTGTGTATGACCGGGTCAAGCGGCAGAAGCTGCCGGCCGGCGTCAGCGATTTTCGCATCAGCGACGCCGCTGGACGTGATGCCGCGCTGGTATTCCAGCGCAAGAGTGGCAAGCCGCTGACCGAGCCGCTGCCGGGGATCTTCACTGTCGAGGGTTATCGCAAGGCGTTTCTCGCCGCCAGCGTCGCCCACAGCGAAACCCTCGCCGAAGAGCGCTGGGTGCTCGGTCGCGAGCTGAGCGAGGCCAGTGATGCCAAGCGCCTGGCGGACGATGTGCGCCAGCTCTACTACCAGGACTACATCCGCCACTGGGACGCGCTGTTGGCCGACCTGGACTTTGTGCCGATTACCAGTGTCGGGCAGGCCGCCGATGTGCTGCGGGTATTGTCCGGCCCTACCTCGCCGATGAAGAAACTGTTGCAGGCGGTGGCCAAGGAAACCGACCTGCAGCAGCCCACCACTCTCGACAAGGCCCAGGCCAAAGTCGAACAGGCCGGTGTCGATCAACTGCGCCAGCGCCTGGGTGGTCTGCTCGGCGACACGCCGATCCCGGGCACTGAGCAAGGTGCGCGTGAGGTGGACCCTGTGACCGCACACTTCGCCGAACTGGCCGAGTTGGTCGAAGGTGGCGAAGGCCAGCCAAGCTCGATCGACGGTCTGCTCGCCGATCTCAATGCCCTGTACGTGCAGGTCAGTGCGATGGTCGGCGCCAGTGGCGAAGCCCTGCTGGGCGAGGCCAAGAACCAGGCTCAGGCTGCCTCGCAGAGGGTTTCGCTCGGTGCTGCGCGGCAGCCGAAAGTGGTGCAGAACCTGGTCGGCTCGGTGGTCGGCTCGACCAACGCCATCGTCATGGGTGGCGTACGCAACCAGCTCAATGCCGCCTGGACCAGCGAGGTGGTCAACGTCTACCGACAGTCCCTCAGCGGTCGCTACCCGCTGACGGCCGGCAGCCCGCGTGATGCGACCCTGGAAGACTTCGGCCAGTTCTTCGGTGTTGGCGGGGTGATGGACAACTACTTCCGCAAATACCTGCAGCCTTACGTCAACACCTCCACGTCGCCGTGGAGCTGGCAGCCAGGGGCGGCGCAGAAGCTGGGGATCAATGCCGGTGTGCTCAACACCTTCCAGCGCGCCGCGACTATTCGCGATGCCTTCTTCCGTAACAGCAGCGGCCTGACGCCAGGCGTGCGTTTCGAACTCAAGCCGGTGGCGATGGATGCGTCGATCACCCAGTTCATGCTCGACCTCGATGGCCAACAGGTCAGCTATGACCACGGCCCGAGCCGTCCGGTGTCGTTGCAGTGGCCGAACCCGAACAGCATCGGCGTGGTGCGCCTGTCGATCTCGCCCCCTTCGGCCAGTGGCCGCTCGGGGCTCACGCTGGAAGGCCCGTGGGCGTGGTTCCGCCTGCTCGACCAGTCCGACCTGATCGCCGGCACCTCGCCCGAGCGCTTCAGCCTGCGCCTGCGGGTCGACGGTGCCAGCGTGTCCTATGAGCTGCGTGCCAGCAGCGCCTTCAACCCGTTCCGCAGCCGAGTGGTCAGCGGTTTCAGCCTGCCGGAGCGCCTGTGAACGACGTCGGTTTCTACGGAAAGATGGCCTGCCGCGGTGACTTCGTCAGCCGCGACCTGCCACAGAGTTTCATCCAGCCCTGGGACCAGTGGCTGGCCGCAGGTATCCAGGCCAGCCAGCGACAACTGGGCGAGCAGTGGCTGCAGGCGTACCTGGTCAGCCCGCTGTGGCGCTTTGCCCTGGCCGCGGGCGTGTGCGGGCCGCAGGCGATGATCGGGGTGGTGATGCCGAGCATCGATCGCGTCGGGCGGTATTTTCCGCTGACCGTGGCGCAGGCGCTGGAGCCGCAGGTTTCGGTGGCGGTTGCGGTGGTGGGGGCGGATGAGTGGTTCGAGCAGGTCGAAGCGGCTTTGCTCGGCACGCTGGAGGAAGGTGCGCAGCTCGAGGCATTCGAGGATGCGGTGCGGCCCTATCGCGGCACCACCCCGCTGCCACAGGGGATAGCGAGCGCGCCTGCGGTGGGTGGGTTGCAACGTCTGGCCGCGACCACGCCTGAAGGGCGGGAGCGAGCACTGGCCGAGTGCGCCTGCGAAGGCATGAGCCTGTGGTGGGGCAGGGGCTCGGAGCGGATCGCGCCGGGCCTGATGCGCTATCCGGGCCTGCCGCGCAGCGAGGATTTCGCCGGGTTTCTTCTGGGTAGCGAGGCTGCGCGCGCATGACCGACCTGCAGTACACCGCGGCCAGCTACAGCCATGTCGGCATGGTACGCAAGATCAACGAGGACGCTTGCCTGGACCTGACCTGGGCGGGCCTGTGGGCGGTGGCCGACGGCATGGGTGGCCATGCGGCGGGCGACTATGTCAGCAGCCTGGCAGTGGACAGCCTGCGCCGCCTGCCGATGCTCGACTCGCTGGCGGAGTTCGCCGACGAAGTGCGTGACGGCCTGGCGTGGGTCAACCTCACGGTCCGTGAGGAAACCGCGCGCCGTGGCGTGGCGATGATGGGCAGTACCGTGGTGGTGCTGGCCGCACGCGGCGACCAGGCCATCGGCCTGTGGGCCGGTGACAGCCGTCTGTACCGCCTGCGCGGCGGGCGCATCGAGCGCCTGTCCCACGATCACAGCTACGTCCAGGAACTGCAGGACAGCGGCCTGCTCAGCGAAGCCGAGGCGCGGGTGCATCCGCGCGGCAACATCGTGACCCGTGCCATCGGCGTCGAGGACCACCTGGAACTGCAGGCCGTGGCCTTGCAGGTGCGCCCTGGCGACACCTACCTGCTGTGCAGCGATGGCCTGACCAAGACCGCCGAAGACCTCGAGATCGGCGAGGTGCTCAACCATGCCGACCCCTATCAAATAGTACGCAGCCTGGTCCACCTGGGCCTGACCCGAGGCGCGCCCGACAACATCACCGCCGTGGTGGTGAAGGCCAATTGAAGAACATCATGGACATGCAGATCCCCGGATTCGACATCGACGGCGAGATTGGCCAAGGCGCCATGGCCAGCGTCTACCTGGCCACCCAGCGCTCATTGCAGCGCAAGGTCGCGCTCAAGGTGATGGCCGCGAGCCTGGCGGCCGATCCGACCTTCTGCGAGCGGTTCCTGCGCGAAGGCCGCACCCTTGCGCGCCTGGCCCATCCGCACATCGCCACCATCCACGATATCGGCAATGTCGGCGAGCTGTACTACATGGCCATGGAGTACCTGCCCAGCGGCACGCTCAAGGAGCGCATCGCCGCCGGGCTGACGCCGGAGCAAGGGTTGGTCTATGTGCGCCAGATGGCCCAGGCGCTGGGTTATGCCCATGCCCAGGGCCTGGTGCACCGCGACGTGAAACCGGCCAACATCCTGTTCCGTGCCGATGGCAACGCCGTGCTGTCGGACTTCGGCATCGCCAAGTCCCTGGACGATCACACCCAGTTCACCCAGGCCGGTTTCGCGGTGGGGACGCCCAGCTACATGAGCCCGGAGCAGGCGCGCGGGCTTGAGATCGACGGGCGCGCCGACCTGTATGCGCTGGGGGTGGTGCTCTACGAAATCCTCGTGGGCAAGCTGCCCTACAGCGGCACCGATGCACTGTCCACGGCGCTGGCGCACCTGACCGAGCCGCTGCCGGAGTTGCCCATCGAGCATGGGCGCTACCAGGAAATCCTGCGCGGCTTGCTGGCCAAGGACCCCAACGAACGCTTCGCCGATGCCGCTGCCTTGTTGGCGGCACTGGATCGCCTGCCGGCCGACGACAACCAGAGCACGGTGATCCGGCCACTGATCGTGCCCCCGGCAACCCCCGAGCTCGCAGGGTTGACGCCAGTGTCCATCGAGATTCCCCAGGCACATGCGCAACCCGAGCCAGTCCAGCGTGAGCCAGAGCAAGGCCGCCCGGCGCCTGTCGTTGCGCCGAAGAAAAAACCCGCGGTGGCGCTGCTGGCGGTGGCCATCGCAGCGGCACTGGGCCTGGCGGCGGGTGGCTACTGGTTGTTCGCCGGTCACGACGAACCCGCCGTCGCCACACCTGTGGTACAGACACCGGCCCCACCCAGCGCGCCACCTCCTGTCGCCAGCACCTCGCAGGACGATCAGCGCCCGCTGCTCATGGCGGGCAAGAAGACCCTGTTCCAGCGCGTGCTGACCAAGCCCGGCGCACGCCTGGCCGACACCCCCGGTGGCGCTGCCGGTGACAGCCTGCCGGCCTTCTCGGTGCTCTACGTTTATCAGCGCAAGGATATCGACGGCAAAGCCTGGGTTCAGGTCGGGGCTGCCAGCGATGGTGCGCGTGAAGGCTGGCTGCCTGCAGAGCAGACCAGCGACTGGAAGCAGAGCCTGGTGCTCAAGTTCACCGAACGCTCTGGCCGTGCGCCGGTGATGTTCATGCGTCAGCCCGACGATGTGCAGCAGTTGCTCGACGACAGTTCCCAGGCCCGCGCGCAATTGCTCAAGGCACAGAACGACCCAGCTCAGGTACCGCGTGTGCTGGCACTAGAGCCTGCGGCCAATGCGGTGCCGCAGGACCAGTTCTACCTGATGCCGATCTTCGATTACCGCGAGAGCTTCGACGCCGACGGCCAGCCGGTGCAACTGCTCAACATCGCATCGATCGATCCCGGCAGCAGTGCGGCCGGCAGCACGCCGCAGGCCGCAGGTGTTGCCGGCGCCGGCGACAACAGCTTCCGCACCGGTATCGTGCTGGTGGTGGACACCTCGGTGTCGATGCAACCCTACATCGACCGGGTGCGCCAGGTGGTCAGCGAGTTGCAGCAGCAACTGGCGGCACGCGGTGAGCTGGACAGCGTCAGCTTCGGCCTGGTGGGCTTTCGCAACAGCGTCAAGCGCACACCGGGCCTGGACTACCTGAGCAAGACCCTGGTTACCCTCGATGAAGGCCGCGACCCTGCGCGCTTTCTCAAGGCCGCGTCGCAGGTCAAGGCCACCACCGTGTCCAGCCATTCGTTCAACGAGGATGCCTTCGCCGGGGTCATGCAGGCGGTCGAGGGCATGGACTGGTCCGGCTACGGCGGGCGCATCGTGTTGCTGGTCAGCGATGCTGGCGCCTTGCGCAAGAGCGATCCCGAGAGCAGTACGCGGATGAACGAAGCCGAGGTGCGTCAGGCGGCGTTGAGCAAGCAGATCAAGATCTACGCCCTGCACCTGCGCACCCCCGCCGGGGTGAAGAATCACGGCTCGGCCGAGCAGCAGTACCGCGTGCTCACCGCCGATAGCAACCCGCGTATCGGCGACCTCTACGTGGGGGTGCCGGGCGGCGATGTGAACGCCTTTGGCGCGCGAGTGCAGGAGATCGGTTCGACCTTCGCCGAGCTGGTTCACCAGGTGCGCAACCAGCAGCCGCAGGCCGTGCCGCTGCTCGCTAGCGGCTCCAGCCTCGCCGCCAAGACCCAGGCTGTGGGCTATGCCATGCACATGGACTTCCTCGGCCGCCGCAGCGCCAGCCAGGCGCCGCAACTGGTGAGTGCCTGGACCGCCGACCGTGACCTGACCAACCCGGCGCTGCCGACCTTGCAGGTGTGCGTGATGCTGACCAAGCTGCAGCTCAACGACCTGCAGCAGTCGCTCAAACTGATCGTCGATGCGGCGCGCAAGACGCGCACCTCGCCGGGCGACTTCTTCAATGAAATCGCCAGCGCCAGTGCCTACATGAGCCGCGACCCGGGCGCGCTGAGCAAGGGCGCCAACCTTGCTCAGGGCGGCGTGCTTGGTGAGTACCTCGAAGGCCTGCCGTATCGCAGCAAGTCGCTGAGCATGACCCAGGACCTGTGGTTGTCGCTGTCGGTCGCCGAGCAGGAGGACTTCATCGACGAGCTCGACTCGAAGATTCGCCTCTACGAAACCTTCCACAACGACATGGCCAACTGGGTACGCTTCGGCAACGCCGAACCGGGCGACGCCCTGTACCGTGTCCCGCTGTCGACGCTGCCGTGATGATCAGTCTGCAGGGGGTGCACAAGACGCGCGGGCGCTACCGCCTGGAGATCGGCGATCTGCGTCTGGGCGCCGGTGAGCGGGTGGCGTTGGTCGGCCCCAGCGGCTGCGGCAAGAGCACGCTGCTCGACCTGCTGGCACTGGTGCTGGCGCCGGATGCGGCGGACGCCTTCACCCTGGAACTTGAGGGTAGCGTGCAGGATGTCGCCGGGCTGTGGCGTGGTCGTCGTCTCGACCGGCTGGCCGCCTTGCGCAGCCGGCACCTGGGCTATGTGCTGCAAGCGGGCGGGCTGCTGGGCTTTCTCGACGTACGCGGCAATATCCGCCTGCCGCGTCAGTTACTGGGGCTGGCCGACGACGGTGGCGTCGAGCGCCTGGCAGCCGCGCTGGATGTGAGCGACCAGTTGGACAAGCGTCCGGCGGCGCTTTCGCTAGGGCAGCGCCAGCGGGTCAGTTGTGCCCGTGCCCTGGCCCATGCGCCGTCGCTGTTGCTGGCGGACGAGCCGACTGCAGCGCTCGATCCGGTCAATGCCGAGCGGGTGATGCAGCTGCTGCTGCGCCAGGCCGAGGCGCATCGGGTGACCTGCATCATCGCCACCCACGACGAGACCCTGGCCCGCGACGCCGGGCTGCGGGTGCTGCGCATGCACTGTCGACGCGATGCCGAAGGCGGTGTCATCGCGACCTTGGGGCAGGCTGCCTGATGCGCCCGTTGCTGATCGCCGGGTTGGCCTGGCAGGACTACCGCACCGACGCGCGGCTGTCGGCCTGCGCGGTGCTGGCGCTGGTGGCGGTGATTGCGCCACTGCTGGTGCTGTTCGGCCTGAAGTTCGGCCTGATCGGCAGCCTGACCGAGCGTCTGCAGCGCGACCCGAGTGTGCGTGAGGTCATTCCCTTGGGCGGGGGACGTTTCACTGCCGATTTCATCGCCGGGCTCGCGGCGCGTCCGGATGTCGCCTTCGCCATCCCGCGCACCCGCCAGATCGCCGCCACCGCCGAGCTGTTGCTACCTGCACAAGGGCGTGGGGTGACGGTCGAGATGCTGCCGACCGCGCCCGGTGATCCGTTGCTCGACGGCGCCGTGGCCCCCGATGCAGCCGACCTGCGCGACGTGGTGCTGAGTTTCACCGCGGCGGAAAAGCTCGGTGCCCGTCCTGGCGATCACTTGCAGGCCAGTTTCAATCGCCAGCGTGCGGGCGAGGTGCAGTGGCGCCAGACCTCGTTGCACGTGCGTGCCGTGCTGCCGCTGGCAGCGTTCGAGCGCGATGCATTGTTCGCACCGCTGGCCTTGCTGGAGGCCGCCGAGGACTACCGCGACGGGCGTGCGGTACCGGCGCTGGACTGGGCGGGCGAGCTGCAGGCCGGTAACGCGACGCGGGTCTACCCGGCGTTTCGCCTGTATGCCCGCACGCTCGAGGACGTCGAGCCGCTGCGCCAGTTCTTCGCCGAACGCCAGTTGCTGGTGTCGACCCAGGCGGCGCAGATCGCCCAGGTGCAGTCGCTCGGGCGCAATCTCGACCTGGTGTTCTGGATCATCGTCGCGTTGGCCGTGGCCGGGGCGGTTGCGGCGGTTGCCGCAGGTGCGGTGGCGGCGGTCGAGCGCAAGCAGCGTGAGCTGGCGGTATTGCGCCTGCTGGGCTTCGGCACCGCCGCGCTGCTGTTGTTCGTGGTGTTGCAGGCGCTGTACAGCGGCCTGCTCGCCGCCGGGCTGGCGGCCCTGTTGTATGCCCTGGCCGAGCACGGCCTGAACCGACTGTTCATGCAGGTGCCCGGCGAATACGCCGCTCACCTGCTACCCATGCACTATCTCGTCGCGCTGCTCGCCGTGCTGGCGGCCAGCACCGCTGCCGCCGCCCTGGGTGGCTGGCGGGTGGCGCGGATCGACGCCTCGCAAGGAATTCGTGATGTCTGAACTTCGCCTCAAGGTAGCGGCCTTGATCGTCACCACACTGGGCCTTGTGGCCTGCTCCCCCGCCGATGGCGAGGACAAGCCCCAGGCCTCCGCAGTCAACACCGCCACGCCCGACCCCGCCGCCACCAGCAAGCTGGACAACCCCAAGCCTCTGGCCGACGACGTCAGCTTGCCGCTGCCCTGTGGCGGCGAGATTGTCTTCCGGCATGTCTACGTGCTGGCGCAAGGCAGCCTCGATGACCGCGAGGTCAACTTGGGTTACCCCTTCAGCGAAGGCGAGGCGGGTTACAAGCAGTCGTTCATTTCCGGATATCGCCGCGACTTCATCAATGGCCAGTTCAGCCTGCAGGACCTGTCCCCCGCCTGGCAGAAGCAGGTCGGCGCCAGCCTGCCCAAGGTCGAGGCGGGCAGCCCGCTCAAGCCGATGATGTATTTCATCGGCAAGTACGAGGTGACAGCGCGCCAGTATGCCCAGGTCATGGCCCAGGCTCAGTCGCTGGCCAGCGGAGAGGCCGAGCCTGCCTGCGAACCGGTCACCGAGGCCGCCGGTCGCCTGCCCAAGGTCAAGCTGTCGCGCTTCGAGGCCGAGCGCTTCGCTGCGGTGTACAGCGCCTGGTTGATGAAGCACCACCGCGAGTTGCTGCCGGTCAGTGGCCGGGGCAGCAAGGCCGAAGATGGCGGGACCGGTTTCGTGCGCTTGCCCACCGAAGTGGAATGGGAGTTCGCCGCCCGCGGCGGTTCGGCGGTCAGCCGCCAGGAGCTCGATGGGCGTTTGTTCCCGCGCAAGGTCGAAGGCAGCGACGGTGACGGGCCGTTGGCCGACTGGGCGGTGTTCAACCAGGTTGCGGGTGGCACCGGACAGGCTGCGCGACTGATGCCGATCGGGACCAAGCAACCCAACCCGCTCGGGATGTTCGATGTGATCGGCAATGCCGCCGAAATGGTCCAGGAGTCGTTCCAGCTGGTGCACGCTGGTCGCCGTCAGGGCGCCTACGGCGGCTTCGTGGTCAAGGGGGGCAACTACCTGGAAGGCGAGACCACGCTGTTCACCGGCATGCGCCGCGAGTATCCGCTGTTCGGTGCCGACGGCACTGAGCAGCGTAACGAGACCACCGGTTTCCGCGTCGCCATCGGTGCCTTGTCGGCGCCGCGTTCGCGCTACCAGGAGCTGTTCGAGCAGTGGCAGAAAGAGGGGCGCCTGGCTGGCCTCACCGACGACATCAATGCCGCCGATGACCCGACCACGCGCCTGGACGGCATCATCGCCGGCGCCAGCGACCCGCGCCTGCAGGCCGAGCTGGGTCTGGTCAACGAAGAGCTCAAGCGCAATGTTTCGCTGATCGCCCGCCAGCGTGAGGAAGCGGCCGGCAACCTGATCCAGTCGGCGGCCCTCGTGGCCGAGACCATCAACAACTACAACATCCGCCTGACCAACCTGCAGAACACCCAGGCCAAGGCCCAGGCCTCGGGCGACCAGGCCAGCGCCAGCATGTATGGCGCCGCCATCGCCAACGGACGCAGCGCGCTGGACGGCGCGCTGGCGATCTACATCGACAACCTGGCCAGCGGCACGCGCTACACCGACGCGGTGATCCAGGCGCAGTTCCAGCGGGTCAAGCAAGAGCTCGAGCGCAAGCCGGTGCTGGGCAAGAGCCTGGAGACCCGCGCCACCCTGTTCGTCCGCCACGTCGGGGAGTACCGCCAGAACCGGCGGGCCGACCCGGCGACGATCCTCAAGGAGCTGCTGGCATCGGCTGCTCCGCGACCTTGAAGAAACCCTGAAAAAAGACCCCGGCCCGCATGAAGCAGGCCGGATCAGCACAACCCGAGAGAGAACCCGACCATGCGCTTGAATCGCACCTCCCTGATCACCGCTTCCAAGGCCCGTGCCGCTCTGCTGCTGGCTGCCGGTTTCAGCAGCGTTCTGCTGACCGGCTGCGCCGGCTCGCCGGTTTCCAAGATCGGTGCAACGACCAAGGTGGAGTACTACCCCAACTGCTACGAGCCGGTGCAGCACCTGCGCTCCACTGACGGCGACATGACTCGCTCGGTCGCCACCGGCGCACTGCTCGGCGCGGTAGGCGGTGCCCTGACCGGCGCCCTGGTGGACGGTGACAACCGTGGTCGCAACGCTGCCATCGGCGCCGCCGGTGGTGCCCTGGTCGGTGGTGCGGCGGGCTACTACACCGAGCGCCAGAAGCAGATCAGCGACGACAAGCAGCGCATCGCTTCCTACGCCGCCGACATCGACAAGAGTGCCGCCGACCTGGACCGCACCACCCAGTACGCCAAGGCGTCCCAGGCCTGCTACCAGCGCGAATTCGCCAGCCTGATCCAGAACCGCAAGGCCAACCGCATCAACGATACCGAAGGCCGCAAGCGCCTGGCCGAGATCGTTGCCGGCCTGAACGAGTCGAACCAGCTGCTCGGCACCGTCAACGGTCGTCTGGGTGAAAACCTGAACAACTACACCCAGGCCTACGAGCAGGACCTCAAGCAGGTGGGCGTGCAGCGTTCGGAAGTGGCGGCCGTGGTCCAGCCACCGAAGGCGACCAGCAAGTCTGGCACCAAGAAGGGCCAGGCTGCGGGCAAGACCAACACCAAAGTGCCGACCGAAGCAGTCGCCACCGAGAAGACCCTGCAGAACGCCACCGGCAAGAAAGCCGAGGCCCAGCAAGTCGCCAAGGCGGGCGTGGACCAGGTCAACAGCATGTGCCGCAACCCGGACATGGGTGACTGGGCACCGGTGCCTTGCCCGAACGTTTGATGGGATTGCAGGGGTGCATCGCGCCCCTTTCGCGACGCAAGGCCGCTTCGGTAGGGAGCGGCTTTGTGCTGTGGACAGGCCAGCCTGTAGCTGAGTAAGGACACGTATTCATGAAAGACCTTCTGGTCAACGAATTGGCCAACACCTCGCAATTTCTGGCGCAGCAGCGCCTGCAGGGGCGCATCGACCAGCAGAAGCTGTTCAAGGCGATCGATGCCGACCCTGGCATCGTCGGTGCGGGTGTCGTGTATATCGATGCCGACTACAACGTGATCGTGCTGCGCGAGTTTCAGCCCATCTGCAGTATCAAGCCCAAGCGCATCATCCTGCGCGAGGCGCCTCGCTACATTGCGCCCCAGCAATTCATGAACCAGTTGCAGACCAACCCGCGTGAGTCGCGCGTGGTCAAGGAGGCGGTAGGCACCACGCTCTCCTGCGCTGGTGCGATCCTGGGTTGGGTCGTCATGTTCAGCGGCACTATCGCCGTCCCCTTCTCCGGCGGTGTGAGCCTCGCGCTTACCGCTGCCGGATATGCAGCAGCAACCGCCAGTACCGCACAGTGCTTTATCGGTGTTGTCAGAACGGTCAACGAGGTCAACGACCCGTCAGCCAATGATGCGATGGATCAGGAGGCCTGGTACAGGGCCGCCACACCGTTGCTCGACGGTATATCGCTGCTCGGCGTCGGTAGCTCGGCCCTCACGACTGTACGCTTCCTGCAGGTGCGCAAGGCTGCCACGGGCGCCAACTGGCTCGACCTGACCCGTTCATTGAGCCGGCAGCAGCGTAGCGCTCTCACCCGCGAGTTGCTGTCGATCAAGCATCCTTCGCTCACCGCGAAGCAACTCAAGCTGCAACAGAGCACGGGCGAGCTGATCAAGCGTCACACGCCCACGCAGATCAAGCACGCCACTCAAACACTGATCAAGGATTCGCTTGGCGCTTCCATCGGTTTTGTAGGCAGCGGGACGGTGCAGGACAAGACCAAGAGCATCGCTCTGGGGCTCTATGAGGAGTTCGAGTAATGAGTCGGCACCCTGACCTTCAGAAGTTTCTCGATCGCTACTTCATGGTGTTCCTGGCGGGGTATTTTCTCTCGCTGTACGCCATGGCCGGGACGTTCTCTTTGGTATGGAGTACCTATTGCCGTGACTGCAGCCGGGAGATCAACTATCCGCTCAGCCTTGGTGTGCTGGTGGTGACGCTGGTCACGGCGCATGCGGCCGTAGTGCGAGGTCGTGACTGGGGGGTATGGATGGTCGCCGCCCTTTGTATCGGCTCCGTGGTTTTCCTGTTGCCGACCTATGGGTTCAGGCCGCATATGGGGATCTTCCTGAGCATCATAGTCGTCGCGCTGCTGGCATTGCTGGTACTCAACAGCAAGAAATACCGAGAGATGCGCGTGCTACTTGCCGAGTATCGACACAAGCGTCAAGCCGATAGAGCCTCAAAGGCCCAGCGCCCCAAAGTTCGACGGTCTCGATGATGGGCGAGTATCAACGCCCTCTTGAATTTCACGCATTCATGCGTCGTTACTTCCCGACGTTCCTGTTGGGCTTTTTCACCTGTGTGCTCTCGGTGGCATTGGTTCTTGCCATGTGGATCGACGAGCATTGGCGCAGCCATCCGGATAATCCCGTCTACACGATGGTTTCGAGTACAGCACTGGCGGCGCTGTTGTGCCTGGGTCACTTGGCGATGATTCGTGGGTATGGATGGGCAATGTGGGCCGTCTTGCCAGTACCGCTGATGGCGCTGCTGATCGCCCTGAGCCTGTTGGGCAACGGCCTGCATTTCATGTTGTTGGCTGCCATCCTGCTCTTGCCACTACTGGCACTGCTGGTGTTCAACAGCGAGCGGCACAGGGAGATGCGCAGACGGCTCGTCGCGCTACGGCAGGCCAGAACCCGGCGCTGAAGCGCCGGGCCCGTAAACGCCTTTCTCGCCTCAACGCTCCGGTCGCAGCACCTTCACGTCCCCAGGCTCCGCCGTTTCCCGCAGGTATTCTTCCAGCGAATCGTCCAGCGCCTTGATCCAGCGGGTGTGGTGCGGCACCGAGGCGGTGCCGGTCATCACCGAGCGGTACGAGCGGTCGCGGTAGCCCATGATGTCGTGCTTCTTGTCGTTCTTCCATTTGAGGAAGATGCGGTTCACCGCGTCGATGTCGAAGCGCGGGTAGTCGGTCTGTTCGATCAGGCGCGCGATGTAGCTCCCCTGGAATTCGTACATCGAGGCCGTGGTCTGCAAGGCCTCTTCCTCGGCGCGCCAGTGCTCGCTGTCGGCGCGCATGGCGGCCAGATCGGGCAGGGCGATGCGACCGAGGATCACGTCGCGCACGAACCAGGCCTGGGCGTCGAACAGGTTGAAGCTGTACCACAGGTCCTGCATCCCCAGGTACATCAGCTGCGGGTTGGCCTCCCACACCACGCCCTGATACAGGCCCAGCGGCCACAGGCGGTTGCCGGTGCGCAGGGTCAGGTCGTCGGGCAGGAACGGGAAGTGATGCTGGTAGCCGGTGCACAGGATGATCGCATCGACACGCTTGCTCGAGCCGTCGGCAAAGTGCGCGCGGTCGCCGTCGACCCGCTGCAACTGCGGCCGCTCTTCCCAGCCCTTGGGCCACTTGTAGCCCATGGGCTGGGTGCGGTAGGCGCTGGTGATCGAGCGCGCGCCGTACTTGTAGCACTGCGAGCCGATGTCTTCGGCGGAGTAGCTGCTGCCGATGATCAGCACATCCTTGCCGGCGAACTCCAGTGCATCACGGAAATCATGGGCGTGCAGGATGCGTCCGGAGAAGCGCTCGAAGCCTGGGAATGACGGCACCTGGGGTGTGGAGAAATGCCCGCTGGCGACCACCACGTAGTCGAATACCTGTTCGTAGCGCTGGCCATTGGCGTAGTCGTGGGCGGTGAGGGTGAAGGTGCGGCTGGCGCTGTCGAAGCGTACGTCCTTGACCACGGTGTCGAAGCGGATGTACTGGCGTACGTCGGCTTTTTTCACCCGGCCCTGAATGTAGTCCCACAGCACTTCGCGCGGCGGATAGGAAGAAATCGGGCGGCCGAAATGTTCATCGAAGCTGTAGTCGGCGAACTCCAGGCATTCCTTCGGGCCGTTGGACCAGAGGTAGCGGTACATGCTGCCGTGTACCGGTTCGCCGTGCTGGTCCAGGCCGGTGCGCCAGGTGTAGTTCCACATGCCGCCCCAGTCGGCCTGCTTTTCGAAGCAGACGATTTCGGGCATGGCCGCGCCCTTGGCGTGGGCGGATTGGAAGGCACGCAGTTGCGCCAGGCCGGAAGGGCCGGCGCCGATAATGGCGACGCGAGTGGTCATGAAAAAGTCCTGTGATCACGGAAGAAAGGCAAGACTTCCCTAGCCCCGAACGGCAACGAACCGTGGGCGGTGGAAGCGCGGAAACTTCAGGGGTCAGCAGGCAGGCGGAGGCACGGGGCGCTTGCGCTTGTGCGCCAGCAGGACATCGCGGGGCGGGATCGACAGGGTGTGGAAGAGTGTCGAGAGCGGGGAACAGCCGAGGCTGGAGACGGCGACAGGGAAGGGCCCGGTGGACTTGCCGATCAGGTTGGCAAGCGGGCCATGCGGCCGACGGATACGTGTGATCTCGTGCATGGGGGCGTGGTTAGCCTCTTTTCGTTATGGGTGCCTTTTTAGCTATAACGCATTGGGGGAAGCGGTTCAAGGTTTGGGATTGTAGCGGCCACGGTGTCAGAAATTTTGTCCTGGTGAAAATCAGGGCCTGCCTGGCGGCAGGCCACTGCCGGCCCGAACGCAAAAAACTGACAGTTCCGGGCAAGTGCGCTCCCACACTTAGTCCACGGCCCTTGGCAATGAAGCCCTACATCAGAAGTTGCCTCTTAGCGTCACTGTGAAGTTGCGCGGCTCACCATAGAAGTTACCCCACGAAACCGCCCCCACACTCTGGTAGTACTTCTTGTCGAAGAGGTTGTTGCCATTGAGCGCCAGCGACCAGTTCTCGTCGATCCGATAGCCGATCCGTCCACTCCAGATACCATACCCCGGCTGGACGGATTTCACTGCCACGGGCCTGATATTGCCATCCCGGAACGCGACATCACTCTGCGCCGTTACCCCAGCACCCACGCTCCAGCGCTCCAGTGCTCCCGTCAGTTGGTAGTCCGCCGAGGCCCGGAACAGGTGACGCGGGAAGTAGGTGGTGGAAAACGCCGGCTCCTGCGGATTGGCACTGGTGCTGTCCAGGTACTTGGTCTGGGTGTAGGTATAGCCCGCCAGCACCTGCAAGCGCTCGATCACCTCGCCACTGATTTCGGCCTCGAAACCCTGTGCCCGGACCTTGCCCACATCGCTGTAGCAGAAGCCGTCCGAAGACCCTGGGCAGCTGCTGTCGTAGTTGGCCTCCGCGCGATGTTCCTCGACGGTGCGGAACAGGTTGAACGAGGTGTTCACGCGCCCATCCAGCAGTTCGCCCTTGATCCCCAGCTCGTAGCTCGCGCCGGTCTTGGGCTGCAAGGGGCTGCCTGCCTGGTCGGTGTAAGTGCTCTGCGGCTGGAAGATCGCGGCATAGCTGGTGTAGACCGACCAGTTGTCGTTCAGGTCGTAGATGAGCGCGCCGAATGGCGTCACTTCACCGTTCTCCTGGCTGCGGTCGTGCTGCCAGTAATCCCATGCTTGGGTGTAGGAGTCTCGACTGTTGCGGTACCAACTGACGCGCGAACCCAGCACCAGGGTCAACGGCTCGGCCAGCTTCAGGCGAAGCGTGGCGTAGGTGCCGAATTGCCGGGTGTCGGTCTCGGTCGGGAAGGGGCCGCCACGGTAAGCGTTGGGCGCGTAGAAGCCATCGCTGGGCTCGGGGATGTGCGGGTTGGGATTGAACGGATCCTGCGACGCGCCGAGTAGGCCGGTCATGTTGATCAGCGCCCAGTGGTCGCGGGTCTGGGCGCGGCTGGCGTTGGCGCCTACGACCAATTCATGCTGCAGGCCGAAGGCATCGAATTTGCCATCCAGGTACGCGTCGAAACCGTAGTCGGTCTGGTCATAGTCGAACAGGCCCGAGTACACCGAGGATGGCGCCGAGGTCGCCCCTGCAGGCACCCCGCCAGGGGTCTCGGAAAGGGCGTACTTGATGTCCTGGTCGTTGTGGGTCCAGGCCCCGGCGAACTTGAACGCCCACTCATCGTTCAACTGGTGCTTGAGGTCGGCGAACACCGTGGTGCGCTGGCTGTCCCAGGTGTTCCACGAAGCGCCCAGGCAGGTCGAGCGACTCAGCTTCAGGTCCTTGCCATCGCTCCCCCTTGGCAGGCCGTGCCAGCAGGGCCGGGCGTCGAGCCGCTCGTAGGCGACGCCTAAGCCCAGGGTGGTATCCGGCGTCAGGTCGTAGTCCAGGGCTCCGTAGAGGATCTGGTCCTTGCGTTTACCCAGGTCGTAGAAGTACTGGCGATCCTGCAACGCTACCACCGCCCGGCCACGCAGCGTGCCCGAGGTGTTGAGCGGGCCACCGGTATCGATCTGGCTGCGGTAGTTGTCCCAGGAGCCCGCCGACAGGCTCAGGCTGGTGGTGGGCGTGCTCTGGCCGCGTTTGCGCACGAAATTGACCCCGCCCGCCGAGCTGCCCGAGCCCTTCATCATGCCCGCCGCGCCCTTGAGCACTTCGACCCGGTCGTAGTAGGCCATGTCGCCCGAGAAGCTGTTGGCCTGTACATACTCGCCGCCCACATCCAGCGGCACGCCGTCGTACTGGTACTGGCCCTGCATCATGAAACCACGCGAATAGAAGTACTTGCCGCCCATGGGCGATTCGTACACCGCGATACCCGGGGTTTTCTCCATCGCCTGGTCGATGGTGTTGATGTTCTGGTCGTCCATGTACTTGCGGGTCAGCACGGTCACCGCCTGGGGTGTCTCGCGCAGCGTGTGTGTGCCCTTGCCGATGGTCACCGCCCGCGCGGCGTAGGCCCCGGTGCCTTCGGAGGTGGCGTCCAGGCGCTGGCTGGAGATGGTCGTGGCGTCCAGCTCCAGCGAGCCGTCATTGCGCGGCGACGGGCGCAGCACATAACTGCCATTGCTCTGCGCGACCACCTGCAACCCTGTGCCTTGCAGCAGCAGCGCGAAGCCCTGGGCAACGCTGTAGCGGCCTTGCAGCCCCGGCGAGCGATGGCCGTCGGTCAAGGCGGCATCGAAGGAGAAGGCACTGCCCGAGGCCGATGCAAAGGCGCTGAGCGCCTCCGTCAGGCTGCCGGCAGGAATCTGGTACTGGCGCAGCTCACTGACTTCGGCTGCATGGGCGAACGCCGCCAGCGTGGTCAGGGCCACACTGCAAAACCCCAGGCGAATGGCTGCGGCCACCGGTTTCAGTCGGCGCGCATACGGGTACGTCATGATGGTCCTCCCCCAATTGATCCGCTCAAACGGCAGATGTCTGAGCAATGGCCGAAGGACGTGAGAAAAAAGTGCAACGCAGATGTGTTTTTTTTTCGCGACGCCTCAACTGACCCGAGGCATGACACTGACCCAGTAATCGGTACGCCGCACGATGCGCAGCTCGAAACCGCTGGCCAGTGCGGCGAGGGCGAGGTCGATGTCGTGTAGCGGAAAGGCCCCGGAAATCCGCAGCCCGGCAATCGATGGATCACAGCGCAGCCAGCCACGCCGGTAGCGCGACAGTTCTTCCAGCAAGTCGCCCAGCGGCCGGTTGATGGCTATCAGGCTACCCGTTTGCCACGACGCTACCGAAGCGTCGCTGCGCCACGGCTCTCCAAGCCGAGAGCGATCAAACCGCACCTGCTGACCCGCTTCCAGACGCAGGGTTTGTGCGCTGTTCAGCGGACGCACCTGTACGGCCTTTTCCAGCACCGTCACCTCGCAGAACCGCTCGTCGGCGTCGACCGTGAAGCGGGTGCCCAAAGCCTGCACCTGCCCCTGCGACACCTCCACCAGAAACGGACGCGCCAGGGCATCAGCGGCCGTTTGCACCAGCACCCGCCCGCCCAGCAGACGCAGTACACGCTGTTCTGCGTCAAAGCGCACATCCAGGGCCGAACGGCTGTCCAGCAGGATCTGGCTGCCATCCTCCAGCACCACCTCACGCTGCTCGCCGACCCCGGTGTGCACGCTGGCCATCAGCGTTGTTCGCAGCTCGCTTCTCCAGCCGCCTATACCCACCACACCGACGCCCGCCAGCACCAGCAACTGACGCAGCACCCGCCTGCGCGACTCCCGAGCCTGACGCAGGGCCGGCGCTGCAATCTGCCGTGGCACCCCCTCGACCATCCGCCGAACCGCCTCAACCTGTTGCCAGGCCTGCTGGTGCAGAGGATCTGCATCGTGCCAGAGCTGCCAGCGCTGCTGCTCGCCCGCATCCTCGAGCCCCGACGACAGCCGCGCATACCACTGCGCCGCACAGCGCAACGCCTCGCGCTGCGCTGTGCTCAACGGCGATGACACGGCGCTCACAGCAGCCCCAGGCGCATCAGGCAGCACTGCTCCATCGCCTTGGCCATGTGGTTGTTCACCGTGCGTACCGAGACGCCCAGGCGCTCGGCGATCTGCGGATACGTCAGCCCCTCGAACTGTGACAGGATGAACGTCTGACGCACCTTGTCGCCCAGGCTGTCTAGCATGCGATCGATTTCCATCAAGGTTTCCAGAACGATCGCCTGGTCTTCCTCGGATGGGTGGTCGCAGGCGGGCAGGGAGGCCAGCGCCTCGAGATAGCTCTGCTCTAGCGCCCGGCGGCGGAACAGGTCGATGACCAGACCTTTGGCGACGGTGCTCAGATACTGGCGCGGCTCGCGGATATCCAGGGCACGACGCGCCTTGATGACCCGCACGAAGGTGTCTTGTACCAGGTCGGCGGCATCGCTGGTGGAGTCCAGACGCTTGCGCAGCCAGCCACGCAGCCAGGCGCTGTGGGTGAGGTAGAGAGCCTCGGTGGCGGAGCGCAGGGCAGAATCGGTGGGGGGCATGGGGGAGTGGAGTTGTTAATGGGAATTAGTGCGATTTGAACTCTTTTGGGCAGGGTTTGGCAATGGGGGGCTTGAGGTGTGCGCTGTGGGCGGGCTGGTGCTAGCGTGGCAACACCACAGTCGCCTCCAGCCCACCGCCATCGCGATTGGAAAGCCGCAACTCACCGCCATGGCTGGCCGCAATCCGCTGGGCAATGCTCAGCCCCAGGCCATACCCACCAGACGCCTGGTTGCGCGAACCCTCTCCGCGCACGAACGGATCGGTCACGGTATCCAGCAGGCCCACCGCAATACCCGGCCCGCGATCCTCGACATGAATCCGCACCTGCGCCGCATCCGCCTCGAGCCGC
The DNA here is from genome assembly GCF_052378495.1 of Pseudomonas sp. A014. NCBI lineage: Bacteria > Pseudomonadati > Pseudomonadota > Gammaproteobacteria > Pseudomonadales > Pseudomonadaceae > Pseudomonas > Pseudomonas sp. A014. The sequence continues at coordinate 5,601,036 of NZ_CP199001.1, read as the reverse complement.
AGCGAAACCGCCTTGCCATAACGCAGGGCATTGACCAACAGGTTCTGCAGGCACCGCTGCATCAGCAAGGCATCGACCTTCACCTTGCCCACTTCACCCTGGATCGGCAGCGGCTCTTCGGCGCTGGCCAGGTCGGCGCACAGGCGCGCCACCAGTCGGTCCAGGTCCACCTCCTGCAGGTTCTGTTGCTCGCCGGCCCGCAAGTAGTCCAGTACCTGGCCGATCATGCCGTCCATCTGCACGATGTTCTGGCGCAGGCGCTCTTTGTGTTCGCCATCCTCCAACCGCTCCAGGCGCAGGCGCATGCGGGTCAGCGGCGTACGCAGGTCGTGGGAGACCGCCGCGAGAAAGTAGGCCTTGTCGTTGACCATGGCGATCAACCGTTGCTGCATGGCGTTGAACGCCTGCGCCGCCTGGCGCACTTCCTCGGGGCCCTCCAGGGGCAGGGCGGGTTGTTCCAGGTTGCGGCCCAGGCCGCGGGCAGCATCGGCCAGACGGCGCAGTGGGCGCAAGCACAGGCGTACGGCCACCAGGCACACCAGCAGCACGGCGACGATGCGCAGCGCATAGACGCGCAGCAGGTAGTCGCTGATCAGCACCCAGGCCGACTCGCCACTCCAGCCCTGCAGCTCTTCGCCGTCGATCACCAGCCAGTGGCCATCCTCCATCGGCACGGCGAACTGCAGGTGCGCCTGGGCGGTACGCAGGCCGAACAGGCTGCGCCAGACGATCGGCTGACCAAGCTCATCGGTCAGTTGCACCTTCAGCAGGCGCGCCGGCTGGTCGTGGCCGAGCTCGTAGGCCAGCGCCTGGTGCAGCAGCAGTTCGATGCGGTGACGGCCGCGCCGGTCGTCGCGCTGGGCCTTGGGCAGCGATTCGGTGCAGCGCAGGTGATAGCGCGCCGGCACCTGCAACTGCCCGGCATGGCAGTCGGCCTGGGCGATCAGCGGGGCACTGCGCGCAGCGATCAGCCGCACCGGGGCTTCGAACACCTGGGCGAAGCGCACGTCGAACCAGATGCTGCTGGACATCAACTGGATCAGCAGGGTGCCGCTGATCATGATCAGCAGCAGTTGGCCGAACAGCGTCCGTGGCCATAGCCGGCGCAACAGGCGCACGTCAGGCGCCTGGCTCGCGGGCGATGCTGAGCAGGTAGCCTTCGTTGCGAATGGTGAGGATCTGCGCGCTGCCATTGACGGCGCGGCGCAGGTGCTGGCGCAGGCGGCTGATGCACATGTCCACCGAGCGGTCGTCGGGCAGGTGGTCACGGCCAAAGGCGCTGCGCGTCAGGTGATCGCGCGATACCACGCGGTTGTTGGCCTCGAGCAGCTCGCGCAGCACGCGGTAATCGGAGCGGGGCAGGGTGAGGGCCTGGCCGTCGGGGTGAGTGAGCAGGCGTTTGATGTGGTCGAGGCTGAACCCTGCGAACTGCTGCGCCTGGCTGGCGGGCTCTTCGCTCGGCGTGTCGAGGCGCTGCGGGCGGCGCAGGACAGCCTTGATGCGGGCAATGAGTTCACGGGGCTCGAAGGGCTTGGACAGGTAGTCGTCGGCGCCCACTTCCAGGCCGATGATACGGTCCAGCGTGCTGCCCTTGGCCGACAGCATGATCACCGCCAGGCCCGGCTGCGCCTGCAGTTGGCGACACAGGCTGAGGCCATCTTCGCCGGGCAGCATCAGGTCGAGCACCACCAGCTCGACCTTGTGCCGCGCCATTTGCTGGCGCATCTGCTCGCCATCGGCGGCAGCCAGCACCTGGTAGCCGGCATCGGTCAGGTAATCGCAGAGAAGTTCGCGGATCTCGTCGTCATCGTCGACAACCAGCAAAGTTGTGCTCATTGCGGGGGACACCTGTCAGGGGCGCTTGAACGGCGCCCGTTACGTTCCATTACATCCCCGTACAAGCCGGGCATGGAGCCCAGAGGGCACATCCCTAGAATCGTAGCAAAAACCATCTGCGAATACGAAGCCTTCCCAAATGAAACCTCAGAGCATCCCCGGCGCCTGCGCCCGCTTCACCCGCGGTGGCAGCCGCCTCTCGCCACTTGCCTTGTGTGTCGCCTTCAGCCTGTCTGCAGGCGCCTTTGCGGCTGATCCCCAGCCTCTGGAGCTGGGCGCCACCAACATCGAAGACAGCGCGCTGCCCAGTGCCGACGACGCCGGCCAGCTCGGCTACACCGTCGAGAGCACGCGCAGCTCCACCGGCCTGAACCTGACTCCGCGCCAGACGCCGCAGTCGGTGACCAGCATCACCCGCCAGCAGATGGACGACCGCGATGTGCACAGCATCGAGCAGGCGCTGGACACCGCGCCGGGGATCAGCGTCAGCAAGATGGAAGTAGGCGGGCGAACCGATTTCCGCGCTCGTGGCTATTCGATCAGCAATTGGAAGATCGATGGCCTGCAGTTCCCCGGCGGCTCTGACTTCAGCGGCAGTGGCAACGCGCTGAACCTGGACCTGTACGAGCGCATCGACATCGTCCGTGGTGCCAACGGCCTGCTCGGTGGCACCGGTGACCCGTCGGCGACGGTCAACCTGATCCGCAAGGCGCCAACCCGCACCTTCGGCGGCAGCGCCTATGCCACCTACGGCAGCTGGGACAAACGCCGCCTGGGCGCCGACCTCAACCTGCCGCTCTCCGAAGACGGCCGCCTGCGCTCGCGCTTCGTGGTCACCCAGCAGGACGCCAACTCGTTCCGCGACAACCAGTCCGAGCGCGCCCGCGCAGCGCTGGCCAACTTCGAGTTCGACCTGGACGACGCCACCACCCTCGGCGTCGGTTACCAGTACGAATACAACAAGGTGGTCGGCGGCGGTTGGGGTGCCAACATCCCGATCTGGTATGGCGACGGCAGCAAGACCGACCTGCCGCGCAGCACCAACGTGGTGCCCAGCTGGAGCTTCGGCGAGTACATCACCCGCACCACCTTCGGCTCGCTGCAGCACCGCTTCGACAACGACTGGACCCTGGACCTGAAAGGCTCGCAGAGCACCAGCGATGCCCTCAACCACCGCGGCCTGGCCAAGGTCAACTCGTCCGGGCGCGGCGTCTACGGCGGCTACTGGGACCAGGATGGCAGCGGCGCGGTGCTCAACGGCCTGCACAGCTCCAGCGACACCACCCAGCAATCGGCGCAGATCGACCTGTCTGGCCCGTTCCAGATGTTCGGCCGCACCCACCAGGCGATGGTCGGCTACAACGACAGCCGCACCGTGGCCTGGTCGCCGGAATACACCTGCACCATGGTCAGCGCCAACAGCGTCAGCGCTCCTGCCCTGGGCTGCCAGTTCCGCGCCAATAACGGCCTGCCCCTGAGCAACTGGCTCAACGGCGTGGACAGCGACTACGACATGCTTGCCTCGCAGACCGGCCGTCATAGCAAGACCACCACCCGCCTGCAAGGCATGTACGCCGCTACCCGCCTGAGCATCACCGACCCGCTGTCGGTGATCCTCGGCGTGCGCAGCACCGACTACTCGGCCACCACCCGCAACGTCAGCGGCGTGCGCAGCAACCAGCAGAACAACGGCATCGTCACCCCCTACCTGGGCGCGGTGTATGACCTCAACGACACCTACTCGGTGTACGCCAGCTACACCGACATCTTCAACCCGCAGACCGAAGAGACCGCCAGCGGCACCAAGGTCGAGCCGATCCGCGGCCAGAGCTACGAGACCGGCATCAAGGCCGCCTGGTTCGACGGCCGCCTGAACGCCTCGGCGGCGTACTTCCGCACCAAGCAGGAGAACAAGGCCGTCACCGATGGCGACCTGCTGACCCCGACCGGCGCCACCGCCTACAAGGCAGGTTCCGGCCAGGAAACCGACGGTATCGACCTGGAGCTCGCAGGCGCCCTGACCGAGAACTGGAACGTCTACGCCGGCTACACCTACCTGCACTTCCGTCGCCTCGACAGCGACGGGCGCAGCGATCCGTCGCACCTGTTCAAGGCCTCGACCACCTACCGCCTGTCCGGCCCGCTCGACCGCCTGACCTTGGGCACCGGCGTCACCGCGCAGACCAACATCCGCGCCCTGTCCACCCCGGCCGGCCAGCCGACCAACGGTGTCAGCCGTAGCTCGAGCGACGTCAACTGGTCGGGCTATGCGATCTGGAATGCCATGGCCAAGTACCAGCTGACCGACGACACCAGCGTCAGCCTCAACGCCAACAACCTGTTCGACAAGCACTACTACACCCGCTACGGCTTCTACGCCGGAGCGATCTATGGCGATCCGCGCAACCTGTCGCTGACCGTCAGCACGGCGTTCTGATCAAACAAAAGCACCTGTTGCAATCTACATATGGAAATCCGTATATTCGGTTTTCCATATGTTCAGGTGCCTCCCATGATCACCCCCACCCAGGTCTTCAAGTCCCTCGCCGACGAGACCCGCGTTCGCGCCACCTTGCTGATCGCCCGCCTTGGCGAACTGTGTGTGTGCGAGCTGATGTGCGCCCTCGACGACAGCCAGCCGAAAATCAGCCGCCACCTCGCGCAGTTGCGCAGCGTCGGCCTGTTGCTGGACCGCCGCCAGGGGCAGTGGGTGTACTACCGCCTCAACCCTGAACTGCCCGCCTGGGTCAGCGAGCTGTTGCAAGTCACCGCCCAGGCCAATGCCGCCTGGCTCCAGGACAACATCGCCCGCCTGCAGCACATGGACGATCGCCCCGTCCGTGCCGCTGCCGGCTGCTGAGTGGACGAGTACCTGCCGATGCTGATCGCCGCCTGCGTCTTCGTCTTCACCCTCATCCTGGTCATCTGGCAGCCCAAGGGGCTTGGCGTCGGCTGGAGCGCCAGTTTCGGCGCACTGCTGGCGCTGCTGTTCGGCGCGGTGTCGTTGCACGACATACCCGCCGTCTGGGCGATCATCTGGAATGCCACGGCCACCTTCATCGCCATCATCATCGTCAGCCTGCTGCTCGACGAGGCCGGCTTCTTCGAGTGGTCCGCCCTGCATGTGGCGCGCTGGGCCCGCGGCAGCGGACGCCGCTTGTTCGCCTTCATCGTGCTGCTGGGCGCCGCAGTTTCTGCTCTGTTCGCCAACGACGGCGCCGCGCTGATCCTCACCCCCATCGTCATGTCGATGCTGCTGGCGCTGCGCTTCTCGCCCGGCGCGACCCTGGCCTTCGTCATGGCCGCAGGCTTCATCGCCGACACCGCCAGCCTGCCGCTGGTGGTGTCGAACCTGGTGAACATCGTCTCGGCCGACTACTTCGGGCTGGGCTTCAGCACCTACGCCTCGGTGATGCTGCCAGTCAACCTGGTGGCCGTGGCCGCCACGCTGCTGGTGCTGTTCCTGTACTTCCGGCGCGACATCCCGGCGCGCTATGCCCTGGATGACCTCAAGGCCCCGGCCCTGGCCATCCGCGACCGCGCGACCTTCCGCGTCGGCTGGGTGGTGTTGTTGGCGCTGCTGGTGGGCCTGTTCGTGCTCGAGCCGCTGGGCATCCCGGTCAGCGCAGTGGCCGCCGCCTGCGCCGCCGTGCTGTTCGCCGTCGCCGCCCGTGGCCACGTGATCTCCACCCGCCGCGTGCTGCGCGAAGCGCCCTGGCAGATCGTGGTGTTCTCGCTGGGCATGTACCTGGTGGTGTACGGCCTGCGCAACGCCGGCATGACCGACGCCCTCGCCGTAGTACTCGACCGCCTTGCTGCCCACGGCCTGTGGGCTGCCACCCTCGGCACCGGCCTGATCGCGGCGTTGCTGTCGTCGGTGATGAACAACCTGCCCAGCGTGCTGGTCGGCGCCCTGTCGATCCAGGCCAGCGGCGCCGAAGGGCTGGTGCGCGACGCGATGATCTACGCCAACGTCATCGGCTGCGACCTCGGCCCGAAAATCACCCCCATCGGCAGCCTCGCCACGTTGCTCTGGCTGCACGTGCTGGCACGCAAAGGCATGCGCATCACCTGGGGGTACTACTTCAAGGTCGGCATCCTGCTGACCCTGCCGGTGCTGCTGATCACCCTTTCCGCCCTGGCGCTGCGCCTGGGCCTTTGAAAACCGCCACGCGGCGGGGAGCGAGCGATGCGAATCCTGTTCATGTGCACGGCCAACAGCTGTCGCAGCATTTTGTGCGAAGCCCTGTTCAACCACCTCGCCCCGCAAGGCTACGAAGCCATCAGCGCCGGCAGCTTCCCACGAGGCCAGGTGCTGCCGCGCAGCCTGCAGACCCTGCAGCAAGCCGGCATCGCCGTCGATGGCCTGAGCAGCAAAGGCAACGAAGCCTTCAAAGACAACCCGCCAGACATCGTCATCACCGTCTGCGACAAGGCCGCTGGCGAAGCGTGCCCGGTGTACTTCGGCCCGGCGCTCAAGGCCCACTGGGGGTTGGAAGACCCTTCCGACGTGGTGGGCGACGACGCCACGATCGACGCCGCGTTCCGGGCGACCCTGGCGCATATTCAACGGCGTTTCGAGGCGTTCTTTGCGCTGCGTCCGGATACCCTCGACCGTGATCAGCTCAAGCGCGAGCTGGACCGCATCGGCACGCTCTGAGGAGGGACCACGTCAGACATCCTGCCCAACCTCGACCTGTCGCTGTTCGACGACCTGCCCGGACAGCCGCTGGATGCGCCCAGGTAGACAAAGCAAGCATGGCTTTGTGATATCAGATTCTCCCGATATTATTGCCGCTCTATTCAGCACCACCATATGACAGGCAGTAGTTAAAGGGATTGATTGGTGGGCAGGATTCATTTCGATGTTGACGCCGTCTATTGCATCTCGCTCGATGCACGGAGTGACAGGCGTGAGTTGTTCAGGAAGAGCATTGGCAAGGTGCTCGACAACCAAGTGATATTTCATGTCGTGCAGAAGCACGGCGACCCCAAGCGCGGCTGCTACGAGTCGCACCAGCAACTCGCCCAGCGCGCGCTCGAGGAGGGCCTGGAGCGGATTCTGATTTTTGAAGATGACGTGATGCCCTACGAGCTGAAAGCCTCGAGGATCGCCTGGGTGAACCGCTTCATGCGTAGCCATCGATTCGAGGCCTTGCACCTCGGCTACAGCATGGGCCGAACCTGGTTAACCTGGTTCCCGTTCATTGCCCGGGGCCGCGTGGTGGCCCTTCATGCATACGTGCTGTCACGCAAAGGTTGCGCCATCCTGGCCCAGACACCGTACGACGGCACGCCCGTGGATGTGATGTTCAAGCGACGGATCCGGCAACACTGTGTGTTCCCGATGATGTTTCGCCAGCATGCTGCTGCTGTCACGGGTAGCGACCTTGAGGACGTGGTGAAGAACGAAGACGACTGGTGGGAGCGTAATTGGCGTAAACACTGGCGTTCTCCGCTGAAGAACTTCTGGCGCACTGTATTGCGTTTGGATTTCTGACCGGAGGGGGGTGGGATCCATGCCGTTGGCGAGCCGCTGTTTGATCTCGAAGCGCTTGCGACGTGCCGTCCCCATCCCGACCACCGGATAGCTGCCAAGGGCGGTCAGGCCTTCGCGGCCGAAGAGCTTGTACTCGCGCTCCCTGGGCTTTGTCCTTCGTCGGCTTGTGCTCCTAAGCCACTTGTCTGGTGCCCGGAAATACGTCACTGTAAAGACCATTGTCATTACAGTGAGTAAGCCACCATGGCATCCATCAATGTTCGTATCGACGACGATCTCAAAATCCGAGCCTATCGTGAGCTTGAGCGGTTGGGTGTTACACCCTCCGAGCTTATGCGCCAAGCATTGCAGTACGTCGCCGAGCGCGGCCAGCTGCCTTTTAAACCTGTCCTCATGACCGATGAGGATGAGGCGCTGCTAGCGACCGTTCGCGAGCGCCTTGCCGACCCTCAGCGAGTGAAGGTTTCTCTGGATGACCTATAGCCTTGAGTTCGACGCGCGAGCGCTAAAGGAATGGCAAACGCTGGGGGATACGGTCCGGCAGCAACTCAAGAAAAAACTCGTCTCGGTTTTACTGAATCCGAGGATCGAAGCGAACCGGCTGCATAGCTTGCCGGACTGCTACAAGATCAAGCTGCGCAGCAGCGCTACCGATTGGTCTACCAAGTGATCGATCAGGAGGTTGTTGTTTTTGTGGTAGCTGTGGATAAGCGCGAGCGAGAACAGGCTTATCGCAAGGCGGCAGAGCGAGTGGTAGGTAAAACGTCATAACGAACAAATTGCCAAAGGGCGGGTTGTGGTGGCCTTGGAGGTATTCGTTGGTATGCAGCTGATTTAGATGCGGCACCAAGAGTCGAAATTAACTATAAATATATGTTTTGTATATGTTTTTTATAAACTTACTCCCCGCTATATCTCTAAAAATATCCTTTTAAAGGCACCCCAAGCTGTCACTCATGCCAGGAGATCTATTAAAGAATTACCTCCTTGAGGCGTGGCAGCCACCCTTTCGAATATTGGTTCCTGTGGATGACCCAAAGGTGCAGTTGGTAGAGGACTCCCTAGCCCAGAGCGGACGAAGGATGGTCTCGCGTCCTCCGGTGAAAGGAAGCTCGATCGTCTCCTATATGGGCTGATCAAGTATCTACCATTGGCGCTGAGGTGTATGGAATAATGGCGTTTTGATGCCGCGCCTCCGCATCGTGGCCTGAAGATCCTAAAAGACCCTATTCAATTACATGGAAGACCGCTGTGACTATCTTGGAATATCTGGATTCTAATGAAGAAAAGCTAAGAAAGTGTCAGTTAGAAGCAGTGCGCAGCTTCGTTAGGTATGCCGAAGAGAATGATACTGAGAGAGGCTTTCTGATCAACCTGCCGACAGGTGCGGGGAAAACAGGAGTTATCTCTCTTATATCACATCTGTCAGATGCCTTGAAGGTTCTTGTGATATGTCACAGAAAGGCCGTGAAAGATCAATTATTTAAAGAGATTTCGAAAAAATTCTTCCGTAATACAATTGGTGATCAAGCGTTTGAGTTAAAGAAAACCTATAGGGACCCTAATTTTGATCAGGGTGACGGAGTTTATATCACAAGCTTTCAAAAGCTGACGATGCTGAGCGACGAAGAATTAAAGAATGTCCAAAGCGATTTTGATCTAATTATTGTAGATGAAGGGCACTCTGAGCCCTCTCCAGTTTGGCGTGAGATAATACGTCAGTCCGCAGCTATGAAAGTAGTGGTTACGGCAACTCCTTATCGTAATGATTTGTTTGAGCTGAACGTAAGTACCGATCATTTTTATGTTTTTACATTTAAAGAGGCGATCGATGATGGGGTTATTATGGAGCCCCAGTATGAGCAAGTTGATAGGGAGGAAGATTTGCTTGCAGGCATTCTAGGCTACCTAGGTGCAAATGAAGATGTGAAATGTATCGTGAAATGCAAGAGTCTGGAAGAGATATTAAAATACCATGAACTCCTGTCTCAATCATTTATCACGGCAAGCGTGCACGAGCGACTAGAAATCGACGAGGCGCAAAATAAATTTAAGCGAGTTGGTCCAGCTCTTAAAGTTGAGGGGGTGCGGGTGATAATTCACCAGCACAAGCTTGATGAAGGAGTTGACATCCCTGAGGCTAAGTTACTGATACTTACCTATGAACTGGGTAGTGGTCGTGAGCTAGTTCAGGCAGTAGGTCGGATTGTACGCCGGTATGGAGCAACCCAACCGCTGGTGATCGACCTGAGCCGCGGGGCAAATGAGGGCATGTGGGATGGATATCAAAAATTTGATAGCTATCTCGCCAATGGTGGTGCAGGCGAATTTGTTAGCTCGTTAAGCACAAGTTACTTGATTGAATCTTTCTTAGAGAGCTTTCCAAGATATAGTTATTTTGATGGTAAGTTCAAAGAAAGAGTTGACCTCAATAGTGTTGATCCAGAAGACGATCTCAAGATTCCTCATGCGTCAGTCTGCTTTGTACAAAAAGAGGTTGATTTCTCTCTGCCGCTACTGATGGATCGGTTGTATTGGGAATTGCATGGTTCTGGATCGCTAGTCAAATCTTATGAAGAAGTTCTTGATTTGCAGGTCATGATTTATGTTGAGTTCAAAAGTTCAAAGTTTTTTACAAATAAGCTTTTCTTTGAGCCTAGGCTGCATGTGGTTGTGGTAAAAGAAATTGATTCTGGTGTCGCTATCTTCGATAGCGGCGGTGGCCGTTATTATAATCAGGAGCAGTATAGGCTTGGTAATGCAATTCATATTGACAAGCTGACTGCTTTGGCTGCTAAAACAGCAATTAATCAGATTAAGGAAACTCACGCTCGTGCTATTGGCCGGGCCTTGCGCCGTCCAGAGTCCGTAGCATTGAAAGGGCACAATCTTGATGGCGGGCGCGGCAGTCAAAGTAACTCCCGTTACGCATTAACTATGGTGAAGGTCGATAATATTGGCCTAGACGGCAAAAGAGACAGTAGTTTTTACATTGGCGCTAGGTCCGGGCGGGTTGTCGATCAAAAAGAATCCAACTTCACTCTTCAAGACATTTCTGAATGGGTCGATACGATAAGCCAATGTATCAATGCTGGAGGGAATGCTGGGCGACTTATCAAGTCCTATGCTCAGCCGGTCAGCGAAAAACCCACGTCAGAAATTTTGTCAGTGCTGCTAGATTTTACCGATCTTGAGGGGCCTGAAGCTACGAATCACGGAGTGATTTATCCTGATTTTGTTTATGTTGACTATCAGCAGGGGATTACTTTCGACGCTCAAGGTGATCTTATAGAGCTTTCGTTAAGTTACTCGGATGATGATGGGTTTTTTGAAGTTGCTCTAAGTGGAGCGTCAGAAGGAAGAGCTGATATCGAGTGGATAGTGGAGTATTTGAATTCCGGACATAGATTGAAAGTGCTGTACGAGGACGGTGTAACGTATCTGGCAGGAGCTTTTTACAAGCTAGCCTTACCCTACGAACGCGGAATTCCTGCTGAAGAAAGCTTTGCAGGCAATGCCATTTTTCCGCTTGACGCACTTAGAGCTCCAGCTCTCAGGGAGAAGGGGCACACTCTCGACCATAAGTATCATCGGACTACTAGAGCTGATTTTGATACGGATTCGATATTTTATTTGATCGACTTGCTGAAAGGCTATGGGGACCAAACAACCCCAATTGGAGCACTGGGTCCTTTCGCAACATATATCCCTGCTTGTGATATTGTTCTTTGTTGTGATATGGGTGTTGAGCCTGCTGATTTCATTTTGTCTTCGCCGGAAAAATTGTGCTTTGTTCATGTTAAGTGTGGTGATTCATTAAACCCTCAATCTCCAGCCGGTGCTATTGCGGAAGTTGGAAGTCAGGCAATAAAAAACGTTCACATGTTGATTTCAGGGGTTAAAAGGGTGAAGCCTGGAAACTTCTCTACATGGAAGCAAGCTTGGCCCGCTGCTGGTGCTGAGTTTCCGCTAGATACACGTTACAGGTTAGTGGAAGGAGCTATCAATCATCCTGCACCACTTGATGACTCACTCTCTGAGAGAGTCTGGGATGTTATCTGTGAGCGGAGAGTATCGATGAAATGTAAGAAGGAGATTTGGATTGTTGCCGGAAACTCTTTCTCAGCTAGTCATTTCACAAGAAGTATGCAAAGCCCACTAGCGTGTTCGCCCACAAGTATTCAGGCGTATCAACTAATTGAAGATTGGCTGAGCACTGCAGATGAGCTTGATGTGGATCTCAAGATTTTTACATCCCCGTAAGCTCGCTTCTACTAGTAAGAATTAAAGTGTATAGGCCTCTAAGTTTCGAGGCCTTTTACCTTTGAAGGAAGGTGGAGGCGAGCCTTGCTTGGCTGCGCCCCGTGCTGGAGCGTCTGCCGCATGCGCGATCATGGAAGACTTCAAAGCCTTGTTACAAGGCTGGGCGAGAATTTTTCTGTACGGAAACCATCACCAATTTTTCAACAGGATCACACGCGAGCATTCTCATAGATTCTGTCGTGACACTCAATGAAGGCTTTGAAGCGATTCTGTACATTCGGTTCCTTTCGACTAGTCCATGATGCAGATGTCCGAATCATGTTAATTGGCGGATCCATATCTGGCACGTGAGCAATGAACGACGTGGAGACCAGCACGCCATCACATGCCCCTCGACTTGCTATGTGTGCAAAGTAACGCTCATTTTCCCGTATAAATTTTGTATTAAACTTATCAATACGCTCCTTGAGTTCAGTCTCTGAAGAAAATCCAAACAAAGGGCCCTTGGGGAGAATATCATCTAGATTGAAGGCAACCACTCCTGGCTTTCCATGAGTTTTAAGTTGATTACACCCCACCTTGAAGGATTCTTGAGCGCCGGCTCTGGAATATATTTTCTTACATGCTATAGCGTACTCCCCGTGGCTCTCGCCAAGAGACACAACTAAATCCGGCTCTTCGAAACAAACGAGTACGCCTCCTAGTTTGAAGCGTCTATATAAATCAAGCTCCCATAATGCATCCTTTCCATTGGACTCTTGTCGGGTACCAAGATTCATGTCACTCGTCGTAATACGATGAATCGCCTCCTGCGCTCCAATGTCATCTAGCACGGCCTCGACAGCGTTGAGTATACGTATGGCCTCAGTGGACTTAATAAAAGATTTATGCCACTGTCTTTCATTCTGATTCTCTGATTGTTTAGCTATCCGGCGTATTGAGGAAAACAACGAGCCAAGCGCGCTACCGGAGTGGCACTTTAATCGGCGCGCAGCGAATGCTTCCTCCACCCGCGAGAGCGTTTCAATCAAGTTCTTGTAATCAAATAAAATTTGAGCTGGCTTATCTTCTTTTTTGCTCATACCAAACACCTCTATCAAATTTTGGAATAAGCTATCATTGATGGAGCTGGAATGGAATTAGGAATTACCACTTTTAGTCAAAATGCTGTCTCTCAGAAAAAGCGATAATAAATTAGAGCTCTGCATCCCCTGATGACTGAACAATAGATCAGGGTAGGAATGGCTGCCTACTGCTCCACACAGTTCTGTGCTAGGAGCTTTAATGTTAGGTTCATGTAGCGGTTACACTGTAGCTATTCAGGAACTCTAGATATCTCGCTCTGCTTCTTGCTAATTTCTGATGGCGATATCCGATAGCACCAGATCGCAATTAAAGATGGAAAAGCCATGACGTGCCTAGACGTCGAGCGAGCAGACGGACCGTCAGCAAGTAGTAGTAACTTGTCGCCTCACTGCGGTGGCTAAGGTGGTGCTTGAGAAACCAGGTCAGATGCTTTTTCTGCCAAGCCCAAGGCGTTTCTAGTTGCCAGCGCTTCGCAATTTCGGCCTGGATGATTTTTGCCTGTCGCACATGGCGTTGCCGGGTTGCGTGCGAGCCGGTCAGAACGCCAGCCAAGAACAAATCCATATCGAATGGCTTGCTCATGCCTGTCCTCCAATATAGGCAGCAGCTACGTCGATCCGACCGTGTCCCAGCTCATAGCTGATTTGTCTTCGGGCCTCCCGATCAAGGTTGCGATCTACCTGGTAACATTCACCGCCGTTGATAGGTGCGCGGTGTTGGGTGTTTTGCTCATAACGCTCACATGCGTAGGCCGCTCGTAGCTCATGGAAGCCTTTCAAGTTGTGTGCATGGAGGATGACCCGCGCAGGGCGGATGTTTTCCTGAAGGACACTCAGGTAGGTTTGGTGGGGTGCGATCAGGTTGCGGCTGCCCACAGGCGACACTTGCCGTGAAAACTCGAGGGCGCCTCGAACACTGTCGCTCACCGCGATCCAACGTGGCGCTGAGGCGCCGGCGCGGCCGCCTTTGGTGCCGTCTTGGATATTGATCTTGTCGAAGGCTTCAGCCTCACGACTTAGCCGTGGCAAGTCAGCCAAGATGGCTTCACGCAAGCGCATGCCGGTGGCTCGCGCCAACAGAACGATCGCGGCGGCCCGGAGCAGATTTTGGCTGCAAAGCGCGTCGACGACTTGCTTCACCTGTTCGCGGTCCTGCCCCTGTGGCACAGACTGGCGAACCCCGGTGCGCTGCATACCCAACGCCTTGCTCGGACTTGGCAATTTCACGTATTGATCACCGCGAAGCGCTGCCATGGTTCTGTTAATGCTGGATAGCCGGTTTTGTGCGGTGCTGACGGCGAGGTCACCGCGCCTTACCACGTCACGCAGATACGCTGCATAGTCGGCCAACACTTTGCGATCAATCTGCCGCGCATCATTGATACCGGGTCCCTGCTCTGAGCGGCACCACTTAACGAATGCCTGCCACCGATCACAGTGCGCCTTGACCGTGCCGTAGTGGCCGCCGCCGAATATGTCCTTAAGCGCCTGCGGCCCTGCATAGCTCAATTGCCTGCCATAACCGAAATTGCGACCATTACGTCTTCCTACCAATGCCATGTCGGTCACCTCATCTGCCGTTCTCCGATCCTCGCCCCACGTCATCCCGCCAAGAATGCTGAGTGTTATCAGGGATCAAGGCCCCTGCGACCTGTGGGGAATTTCCTCTACGCGGGACTGGCGGCTCCTTACGACCGGGAGCAAGGGCATCTCATGATCTGGCCTCCTGAGCACCGTTACCGGTGGGCGGGTAGAGGCTGCATTGGCTGACGAGACCAGTGCCGCGAGATCCTGAGCCGGGTGAACGCAGCACTGCGATGACCGGGGCATGCCTGACTGTCAGTCAGGTGCAGTCCATTCCTTGGTCTGCGGCACCATCATCTACAGCGCTGTTGCTGGTGACATCGGCGTTTGTCATGCCGATTGTCACGAGGGGGAATGCCGCAAAGCCTTGTGCGATCAGGGCTGCAGCAGTGGTAGAAGTGCCCGTCTCTTTCCAGAAGAAAGAGACGGGCACAGGTTGGCGCAAATTTTCGGCCAAGCGGATAGGTTGCTGCAGGGCAGCGAGGTACGGAGTATCTGGCGCACGAGCGCTATATGTGTAAGAGCATTCATCACATGGGTAGTGACCGGGCGAGCTGCCGAATGCTAATCGCCCTTGGGGAGAACCACCGCGGGAGCGGCGTGACCTTCAAGGTTCGGGTCACCTAGGGTGCTGTCATCGACAGCGCTTGCAACTCCCGGTCTACGCCTGTGGACAATGTTCGTCAAGCAAAGCAATTTCAGGAACTTAGCGCTTGTGGATAAAACTATCCCCCGGTGGAAATCTGTGGTTTTCCACAGACGTACGCTGTGCCAGCGGTTTTTTTTCTTAGGTATGGTCCTTTCAAACGGGGCGGCTTTGCAGCCCCGTTTGAAAGGACCCGCGCGGAGGAGCTTCATGCGGTGCTGTGGGTAACTTCACAGCGAATTGAGGTGGTGGTGCGGCGGTTTACTCGGTCCTCTTGGCACTGCGAAGGCGCGTGACGTTCTCGCCCGCCTGCTTGGCAAACTCATGCGGCGTCACATGGTCCTCGCGGTTCGCCTCCAGAAACCGGCTCCACCAGGTCATGATCATCCGGCGCTCTTCGAGGAACTCGGCCTTGTGGGTATAAGCGGCCCGTACGTTGTTGCGTTCCTTGTGACTCATCTGCCGCTCGATAGCCGTCTCCGACCACAACCCGGACTCAACCAGCGCACTGCACGCCATGGCCCGGAACCCGTGGCCGCAGATATCCACCTTGGTGTCGTAGCCCATCGTCCTGAGCGCCGCGTTCACCGTGTTCTCGGACATCGGTTTCCACGGCTTGGCATCCCCCGCGAACACCAGCTCGAACTTGCCGGTGATCGCGTGGATCTGCTCAAGCAAGGCCACTGCCTGCGGCGATAAGGGTACAACGTGAATATCCCCGGCCATTTTTGTACCCCTTGTGGAAAACGGCACGCCGTCTAGTGCCGGGCGGGTGTCGGGGATTTCCCAGATGCCGCGCTTGAGGTCGAATTCGTTCCAGCGGGCGAAACGCATTTCGCTGGAGCGTACGAATACATGCAACGACAGCATCACCGTGAGGCGCGTGAGCGGGCGACCTCTGTAGTCCTCAATGCATGCCAGTAGCTCTGGCAGCCGCGATAAGGGTAGTGCGGGTCTGTGAGTTACCCGAGGTGTCTTGATCGAGCCATCGAGGTCGTGAGCTGGATTCGCTGTGATCAACCGCAGCCGTTTGGCTTCACGCATGATGCTTTGCAGGTAGTTCTTGATCCTGAGCGCCACGTCGATGGTGCCGCGCTTCGTCACGGCTTCCAGTGGCTGCATGAGGTCGTGGGTGTCCAACTCAACGATTGCTCTGGCACCGATCAAAGGGAATACGTGAGTCTTCAAACGGCTGAGCACTGTCTTGGCGTGGCCGGGCGCCCACTTGGGCACCATGCTCGCGTGCCAGTCGAGCGCAACGCTTTCAAAGGTGCGGCCGTTGATCACGGCCTGGGTCTTGTTTTGTTGCTTGTACTGAATGGGGTCTATGCCGTTGGCGAGCTGCTGCTTGATCTCAAAGCGCTTGCGGCGTGCGTCGCCCAGCCCGACCACCGGATAACTGCCGAGAGCGGTCAGGCCTTCGCGGCCATCCGGTTTCACGTACCTGAGCCGCCAGCCTTTGCGGCCGTTGGGTTGCACAAGCAGGTAAAGACCGTCGCCGTCGAAGAGCTTGTATTCGCGCTCTCTGGGCTTTGCCGTGCGACAGGCGGTGTCTGTAAGCGGGGCAGTGGTGCGGGCCATAAGGGTAGTCTCCGATATCGAAACGGACCTCTATCCTTAAAACTACCCTTATTAGCGCTGGCTACCCCCGGAATCCGACGGAACGCCAAAACGAAAAAAAACGCCAGAAGGCGGGTTTTTCGGGGGTTCCAGAGATTTTGAAAGCTTTCTATGGAACCTTGAATGGTGCCGGCACCAGGAATCGAACCCGGGACCTACTGATTACAAGTCAGTTGCTCTACCATCTGAGCTATACCGGCACAGGGGCGTCATTATAGCGATCGGTTGGCTGCTGTAAACCACTTCCTTGCATTCAACACGAAATCGCCTAAGTCACCGCCCCAAAAGGAGAAAATCCTACCAGCCGCGGTGGATGGTGTTGACGCTCGGTTCAGGCTCTGCGGGGTTGAAAAACAGCTTGTGGTTGTCGCAACCGCGCTTGCGGCAGCGGTCGTCCACTCGCAGGGGCAGGCCGCGGTCGCCGCCGAGCTGCATGCCGGGGGTTTCCCAGTCCAGGTTCGAAGTCCTTGGGGTGTAGCTGCTGCTACTGCTGGAGCAGCCGCTCAGGGCCAGGCCAAGGGCCAGAAGGGTGAAAGGCGTGGTGTATTTCACGTGTCGAAATCCGTTCATCTATCAATCTGGGTTGCGAATGCGCTGGATGGTGCCACCGCAGGCCATGTAGCAGCTGTCGTAATCGCGGCCGCAACTGTAGCTGGACGAGCTGCCGAATGGGTAGCTCGGCTGGTAGCAGTTGTGACGCGCTTCCTTCTTGCTCTTGCCGGTCTTGCAGTACTGGTAGGCACGCATTTCGGCCTGGTACAGGGCGCGCTGGCTGTTTTCTTCCAGACGCTCCAGTTGCTGGCAATGCCTGCGCTCGCTCGAGCAGTTGTTGATGCAGTTCATGCCATGCGCGCTGGGCGGTGGCGAATACCTATACGTGTAACTCGGGCCGCAGCCGCTGATCAGCCAGGTGGCCAGCAGCACGGCGAGTAAACCTTTGTGGGGCAAATACATGGGTGTTGCAGTCCTTGATCATTCTTCGCTGAACTCCAGCAGGTCGCCGGGTTGGCAGTTCAGCGCGCGACACAGCTTCTCAAGGGTCTCGATCTTGAAGCCCTTGATCTTGCCGTTCTTCAGCAGCGACAGGTTCGCTTCCGTTATGCCGATGATTTCCGCCAGGTCCTTGGAACGGATCTTGTTCCGGGCCATGACGACGTCGAGGCGGATGATTATCGGCATAAGGGGTGGCTAGACATAACAGTTGTGTTCATCGCTGATGGTCTTGGCGTCACGCATGAGCAGCGAGAAGGCGCAGAGCAGAATGCCTTTCATGATCTCGTAGACAGCCTCGGATGATACACCGATCGACACGCTGAAGCTCCTTTCGCCAGCAGGCAGGTCGATGGCCAGTGCCAGGCCCTCGAAGGTGCCGATCAGTGACCAGAGCAGCGGCGAGCCGATGCAGAGCAGGCCGACCCACCAGAGCAGGCGGATGTTGGGCAGGGTCCAGGTCTGGCCCTTGGACAGGCGCATGAAGAAGATGCCGGTCAGCAGCAGGGCGAATGCCGAGATGGCGGTGGGAATCAGGTCGAGGAAGAACACCAGGCCGATCGCCAGGTGGGACGGTTGGTAGCCTTCGGCCAGGAGCAGCGGCATCTGGTCGCCGTAGGCCTGTAGGTAGGCAGAAACCATGGTGGGGTAGTCGAGCAGCCAGAGCAGCGGCGTGCCGCCGAACTCGACGGCAGCGGTGGTCCAGGCCAGAAGGGCGGCCAGGGCGCCAATGGTGCGCAATCGGGAGCGCGCATAGGCGACGGATCTACTGTTCATGGGGTGCCTCCGTACAGTGATGAACGGGGCGGATTATTCTTGATAAATTATCGTAATACAATAATTTATTTTGCTGTAATGGCTTTTGCGACGCTTTGCCGCAGTGGGATCTTGAACTAGGTGTGGGAGCGGGTTTACCCGCGAAAAAGACACCGCGCTGCCTGGCACGGGCTGCGCCCGTGTTCGCGGGACAAGTCGGGGCGCCGAACCGCCGCTCCTACAGGGTTTAGGCAGGCCTTTAGATTCTGAACAAGACAGTTGCTGCAAGGGGCTTGCGCCGGACCCGGGATTTGGCTTATGCACAACCGGCATGCAAGCGCTGCGCGAAAGGCATGCCGAAGCGCTGTGCCGTTGGTCTTTGCGCAAAGGCCTGTTTTTGCTGGCGTTCGCTTACTGAAGGGAATAAGCGAAGCGTGTGAAATAGCCAGTGGATCCAATAAACCGTGAATTTCATCACAAGCTTGTTCACAGACTTATCCACAGGTTGTCCGGCTAGTTTCGCTCGCCCAGCAGCAGCAGGTTTCGGGGTGTCAGTGGGTAGTCGCAGAACACACCCAGGCGCACGTTGTAGCCGTTTTCCTGAAGAAACAGCGCACGATCGAGTACCAACCACAACTCCAGCGGGCGACGGAACAGGTTGCGCAGCAGTTCGAGGTTGCGCACTTGCGCCAGTCGTTGCCAGCCAGCGGCCTCCAGGGCGATCCAGTCGGGGTTGCCGCTTAAAGGCACTTCGCGCAATGCGGCGAGGTCGCGGCAGTAGTCTTCGAAGGATTTTTCCAGCCAGGCCGTGGGCAACGAGGGCGTGGGCAGGTAGTCGTCGGTCTGTCGTTGCTGACGTTGCAGCAGGTCGAAGCCCAGGCGGCGGGCCATCGAGGTGTCGCGCTGGCGACGGGTGCGGGCGCTGGAGGTGACGGCTTCGCTCAGCGGCAGGCCCAGGTCGGTGACGCTCAGGCGCAACTGCGAGGTTTGCGCGGGGCCCGACAGGGCCTGGTAGTGCTCGGCCTGGATGCGGTTGTAGCAGCATGGGGCGACGGCGATCTGCCGGCAGCCCCGGGCGCTGGCCAGTTGCAGCAGGCGTACGTGCAGGTCGCCGCAGGCGTGCAGGGCGATCACGCTCTTGTCGCCGTCCAGGTGGCGGGCGATGTCGCTGGCC
This sequence comes from Pseudomonas sp. A014, assembly GCF_052378495.1. Taxonomy (NCBI): domain Bacteria; kingdom Pseudomonadati; phylum Pseudomonadota; class Gammaproteobacteria; order Pseudomonadales; family Pseudomonadaceae; genus Pseudomonas; species Pseudomonas sp. A014. Next base: position 5,581,582 of record NZ_CP199001.1, on the reverse strand, counting down.
ATCACGTCCTGCTGCACGTGGCTGGCGCGCAGGTGGTGATGGTCGCTGAGGGTTTGGCCGGCGCTGACCAGTGCGGCGTCGTATTCCAGGCAGGTGAGCTGCTGGCCGGGTTGCAGCAGGCGACGGCCCAGATGCCCCTTGCCAGAGCACCAGTCCAGCCAGTGGTGGGCGGGTTGGCTGAAGCTCAGGTGGCTGCCGAAGGCTTCGATCTGCTGCCACTTGCGGCCGGGGACGTGGACGTTCAGGCGGTGACTGCCCGGCGGCAGTGGCGCCAGGGGCAGTTCGCCGACATTCGACAGTTGCAGGGCCTGCTGCGCGAGCTGCGGGAAGGGCGCGGGGGCTGGCAACTGTTCGAGGTGATGCTCGGCGGCCTCGGCCTGTTCCAGGGTGCGGTTGCGCAACCAGTGGGCGAGTTCGGGATAGCGGGATTCCCATTCCAGGTGCAGGGCGGTAAAGGGCCGGGGTTTCCACAGGGATTCGTGCTGGAGCAGGAACTGGTCCAGGGCCTGGAAGCGCGCGCTCAGTTGGTCGGGGTGGAGGAATGGGGTCGAGGGCATGGAGGGTGGTCGGTGGTGAGGCCTTCGCGGGCAAGCCCGCTCCTACAACAACCCTCCAATCATGCAGGGCAGCTGTGGTAGCGGACTTGCCCGCGAAAAGGTCAGCTCGGTTTCAGCTCACCGCCCCTGGCAGGCGTCGACGCGCAACCAGCGCTCGAGCAGCTTGAAGCCCTGCACCAGGACGAACGAAATCAACAGGTAGAACACGCCCGCGGCAAAGAAGATCTCCACCGGCAGGTAGGTGCGGGCGATGATCGTGCGCGCCATGCCGGTCAGTTCCAGCAGGGTCACGGTGCTGGCCAGGGCGCTGGCCTTGAGCATCAGGATCACTTCGTTGCTGTAGGCCGGCAGGCCGATGCGCGCGGCGCGCGGCAGCATGATGTAGAACAGCGCTTTGCCCCGCGACATGCCCAGCGCGCGCGCCGCCTCGATCTCGCCTTTGGGGATCGCCTGCAGCGCACCGCGCAGGATCTCGGCGATGTAGGCGGCGGTGTGCAGGGTCATGGTCAGTACGGTGCACCAGAACGGATCGCGCAGGTACGGCCACAGCGAGCTGCCGCGCACCAGGTCGAACTGCGCCAGGCCGTAGTACACCAGGAACAATTGCACCAGCAGCGGCGTGCCGCGGAAGAAGAAGATGTAGCCGTAGGGCAGGGCGCGTACGTACCAGTGGCGCGAGGAGCGGGCGATGCCCAGCGGGATGGCCAGGATCAGCCCGGCGATCACCGCGATGGCCACCAGCTCCAGGGTCAGGGTCGCGCCCTGGGCCAGGCGTGGCAGCCACTTGATGATGACTTCCCAGTTCATTGCGCGGCCCTCATGAAGCCGCGAGCGGCGCGTTTTTCAAGGAAGTGCATGCCGGTCATGGCGACGATGGTCAGGCACAGGTAGATGCACGCGGCGACGGCGTAGAAGGTGAACGGTTCCTTCGTCACGGTCACGCCGATCTGCGCGTGGCGCATGATTTCTTCGAGGCCGATCACCGACACCAGCGCCGTGTCCTTCATCAGGATCATGAACAGGTTGCCCAGGCCCGGCAGGGCCACGCGCCACATCTGCGGCAGGATGATCCGCGAGAGGATGCGCCCCTTCGACAGCCCCAGTGCCAGGCCCGCTTCACGGTGGCCCTTGGGGATCGCCAGGATGGCGCCGCGGAACACTTCCGTGGCGTAGGCGCCGAAGCACAGCCCCAGGGCGATTACGCCGGCGGCGAAGGCGCTGAGCTCGAGGCCGGGCATGTTCAGGGCATCGCCGAGGCTGCTCATCAGCCCGACGGTGCCGAAATAGATCAGCAGGACCCACAGCAGTTCGGGCACGCCGCGAACCAGGGTCGAGTAGGTGCCACCAAGCCATTGCAGTGGCTTGATCGGCGAGGTCTTGGCCAGTGCGCCGAGCAGTCCAAGGACCAGCCCCAGCAGCAAGGCACAGAGCGCCAGTTTTACGGTCATCAGGGTGCCAGCCAACATGGCCGGACCGAATCCGTGCAGGTCGATATTCATGGGCAGGGTGCGTTCAAGGGACCGGCACCGCGCAGCGGCGGTGCCAGTCGGGGCGTATCAGTAGATGCTGAACGGGAAGTACTTGTCGTTGATCTTCTTGTACGTTCCGTCGGCGATGATTTCCTTCAGAGCAGCGTTCAGCTTCTCACGCAGCGGGTCGCCTTTACGCACGGCGATACCGATCTTGTCGCTCTCTTCCACCGGGTCGCCCTTGAACTCGTAGTTCTGGCCGTCCTTGCTCTTGAGCCACTCGTACTGCACGTACTTGTCGGCCAGGATGCCGTCGATGCGGCCGGCGATCAGGTCCAGGTAGGCGTTTTCCTGGGTGTCGTAGAGCTTCACGTCGACATCGCTGCCGTAGTGGTCTTCCAGCCAGGTGCCGGCCAGGGTGGCGCGCTGCGTGCCGATGGTCTTGCCCTTGAGCGAAGCCTTGTCGGTCTTGAAGTCAGCGTTCTTCGGCGCGATGAACTGCAGCTTGTTGGAGTAGTAGGGGTCGGTGAAGTCCACGGCCTGCTTGCGCTCATCGGTGATCGACAGCGACGACACCAGGAAGTCGAACTTCTTGGCGTTCAGGGCGGGGATGATGCCGTCCCAGTCGGAGGTCACGACCGAGCACTCGACTTTCATCTTGGCGCACAGGGCGTCGCCGATGTCCTTGTCGAAGCCGACCACGTTACCGCTGGCATCCTTGTTGTTGAACGGCGGGTAGGCCGCCTCGATACCCATGCGCAGTTTTTCCGCGGCCAGGGCGTTGGCCGACATCACCAGCGTGGCGGCAGCGGCCAGGAGGAATTTCTTGTAGGTCTGCATGTGTTGCTCCGTTTAGCGGTGGCTGGACATGAATTGCTTGCAACGCGCCGAGGTCGGGTTTTCGAAGACCTGTTGCGGCGATCCTTGCTCTTCCACGAGGCCCTGGTGCAGGAAGACCACTTCACTGGACACCTGGCGGGCAAAGTTCATCTCGTGCGTTACCAGCAGCATGGTACGGCCTTCGTCGGCCAGTGCGCGGATAACGTTAAGCACTTCCTGGACCATTTCCGGATCGAGCGCCGAAGTCGGCTCGTCGAACAGGATGACCTTGGGCTTCATGGCCAGGGTGCGGGCGATGGCGGCGCGCTGCTGCTGGCCACCGGAAAGCTGGGCGGGATAGCTGTAACGCTTGTCGTAGATGCCGACTTTGTTCAGCAGCGCCTCGGCCGCTTCGATGGCCTCGGCCTTGCTCTGGCCGAGCACGCGGCGCGGCGCCTCGATGATGTTGTCGAGGATCGACATGTGCGGCCACAGGTTGAAATTCTGGAAGACGAAGCCGATTTCGCTGCGCAGACGGTTGATCTGGCGGTTGTCGGCGGCGATCAGGTCGCCGGTCTTGGTGGCCTTGAGCTTGAGCGCTTCGCCGGCGACAAGGATTTCACCCTGGTGCGGGTTCTCGAGCAGGTTGATGCAGCGCAGCAGGGTGGACTTGCCGGAACCGGACGAACCGAGGATCGAGATCACGTCACCGTCGCGCGCGGTCAGCGAAATGCCCTTGAGAATTTCCTGATCGCCGTAGCGTTTGTGCAGATTGCGGATTTCCAGCGCGGGCGTGGCCTGGGCCATGTGCGGTCCTCATGTGTTCGGGTGCGTTCCCAGCTGTTGGCGGCCTTCCTGGCGAGCGCAACGCTAGCATAGCGGCGTAATGGCGGCCAACCGGGTCGCAGCGGGCTCGGGTCGTTGGCGGGACAGTTTGTCGCATCGCTGCAGTGCAACGTCGCGCGGATGTCCGCAATGCGTTGCGCTTGGCACCGGAGCCTTGATGAAAAAAGGCGCGATGGTGCCAGTTTTGGGCGGGGGAGGGAAGGAGTTTCGGTTTTGTTCGGTGGCGCGCCCCCCGCCCAAACCGTAGGAGCGGGCTTGCCCGCGAAGGCCACACCACCGACTCAAGGTTGCACGCCGAGGTTGCACCTTTTGTGCCCTCGATCAGTGCAAAGGTGTTACCAAGGACTACCTTTAGTGCATTTGTAAGTGGGTATTTCAGTAATGCACACTTGGCCCGCGAGCCTCGACGGGCATTCGGTCAAACCCTGGCCAAATGCTCGCAAGGCCCCGCCATTCGGGACTGAGACATTATTCAGACGAATGATTTTCCGCGCTGGCGCACTTATTGCCAGCTGGAAAGCGCCGATTGCCAAGGCGTCTAAATCAACCCCTGGCGCGCTTCGTTATCAGCAATCGGGTGGTCCACTCCTTACAAAGGTAGTTTTATGAGCGGTAAGCACAATTCCAATGACCTCGCTCAGGGGCTCAAACAACGGCATGTCACCATGCTGTCCATTGCTGGCGTCATCGGCGCCGGTCTGTTCGTCGGCTCCGGCCACGCCATCGCCGCAGCCGGCCCGGCGGTCCTGCTCGCCTATGCCGCTGCCGGTACCCTCGTGGTGCTGGTGATGCGCATGCTCGGCGAAATGGCCGTCGCCTCGCCCGACACCGGTTCGTTCTCGACCTACGCCGACCGCGCCATCGGGCGCTGGGCCGGCTTCACCATCGGCTGGCTGTACTGGTGGTTCTGGGTGCTGGTAATCCCGCTGGAGGCCAACGCCGCTGCCGCGATCCTGCATGCCTGGTTCCCGGCCGTCGACCTGTGGGCGTTCTCGCTGGTCATCACCCTGGCGCTGACCATCACCAACCTGTTCAGCGTGAAGAACTACGGCGAGTTCGAGTTCTGGTTCGCCCTGCTCAAGGTGCTGGCGATCATCGCCTTCATCGTCGTCGGCTGCGCGGCCATGTTCGGCATGGTGCCGGGCAGCCAGGTCAGCGGTGTCAGCCACCTGTTCGATACCCAGGGCTTCATGCCCAATGGCCTGGGGGCAGTGCTTGCAGCCATGCTGACCACCATGTTCTCGTTCATGGGCACTGAAATCGTCACCATCGCGGCCGCCGAGTCGAAGGATCCGGGCAAGCAGATCAGCCGTGCGACCAACTCGGTGATCTGGCGCATCTGCCTGTTCTACCTGGTGTCGATCTTCCTGGTCGTGGCCATGGTGCCGTGGAACGATCCGACCCTTGCGGAAAAAGGCTCCTACCAGACCGTCCTGAGCCTGATCGGCGTGCCCAATGCCAAGCTGATCGTCGACATCGTCGTGCTGATCGCCGTGACCAGCTGCCTGAACTCGGCGCTGTACACCTCTTCGCGCATGCTGTTCTCCCTGAGCAAGCGTGGCGACGCACCCGCCGTGGCCCAGCGCACCACCAAGGCGGGCACCCCGCACTGGGCGGTCATGCTGTCGACCGCTGCGGCCTTCCTGTGCGTGTTCGCCAACTTCGTCGCTCCGGCCCAGGTATTCGAGTTCCTGCTGGCCAGCTCCGGCGCCATTGCGCTGCTGGTGTACCTGGTGATCGCCGTTTCCCAGCTGCGCATGCGTGCCCAGCGTGAAGCGCGCGGCGAGAAGATCTCGTTCAAGATGTGGCTGTTCCCGGGGCTGACCTGGGCGACCATCGCCTTCATCGTGGCTGTGCTGGTGGTGATGGCGCTGCGTGAAGATCACCGGATCGAGATCATCGCCACGGCCTTGCTGAGCATCGCCGTGGTGGCGGCAGGCCTCCTGCTGCACCGCAAACGCGGGGCTGCCGGGCAGGTGGCGCTGGATAACTGATCCGCACCGCGTAAATGAAAAGGCCGCGTCCTGTGAGGGACGCGGCCTTTTTCATGGGCGGCGAATCGCGATCCTGCTCAGGCGAAGCCTTGTTGGCGCCAGGCCTCGTATACCGTGACGGCCACGGTATTGGACAGGTTCAGGCTGCGGCACCCGGGGCGCATCGGCAGGCGCAGGCGTTGCTCGGCGGGCAGGCTGTCCAGCACCTCGGCGGGCAGGCCGCGGCTTTCAGGGCCGAACAGGAAGGCATCGCCTGGCTGGTAGGCCACTTCATGGAAGGGGTGCGAGGCCTTGGTGGTGAAGGCGAACAGGCGCGGTTGCCCCAGGCTTTGCAGGCATGCTTCGAGGCTCTCGTGGCGCTTGAGCGTGGCATACTCGTGATAATCCAGCCCCGCACGACGCAGGCGCTTGTCGTCCAGCTCGAAGCCGATCGGCTCGATCAGGTGCAGGTCGCAACCGCTGTTGGCGCAGAGGCGGATGATATTGCCGGTGTTCGGCGGAATTTCTGGTTGAAAGAGGATGACGTGAAACATGCACGGCTCCAGGCACGAAGATGACGAGCATTCTACCCTCGAACCGGACCCGCGTTCGAAGGCTTGGCCACGGGTGTTGCTGTCGATGGCGATCGTCGGCGTGATGGTAGGGCTGATGATCGGTCGCCTGACTGCGCCCGAAGAACGTGTGCTCGAGCGCGTTGAGGCGGTTCAGGACGGCCTCGACCTGTGGTTCAACGCAGAGCCCAGGCTGCATGGCGAGAACGTCGAAGGTACGGTGGCCGTGGTGTTCCAGGCCGAGGGCAAGGCCCAGCGTGGACAATTGAGCCTGCAGGGCAAGCCGGTGGGCTGGCGTTTGCAGCAGAGCGAGGAAGGGCTGGTGCTGACGGTGGTGGCCGCGCGTCCCCTGAGCGGTACGTGGGCCGCTGCAGAGGACGCTGGGCGCTGGCGGGTGCAGGTGAGGCTGCACGAATAAAAGAGGGGATGTCTCGGCCTGCCTGTACCAAGGTCCCCAAAACGGGCGATGTTGCGTATAAAAGAGGGAGTCCCGGCCTGCCTGTACCGAGGTCCCCGAAACGGGCGGTGTTGCGAATAAAAGAGGGAGTCCCGGCCTGCCTGTACCGAGGTCCCCGAAACGGGCGGTGTTGCGAATAAAAGAGGGGATATCCCGGCCTGCCTGTACCGAGGCCCCCGAAACTGGAGATACAGTACCTATTGCAGGGGGCGTGCCAGTTTTGAAAGGCCCGGAAATACTGGGCTTTCAGGGCGGTTTTGCGGGGATTGGAGGGAATTTGTGCCTTGCCGAGGTGCGAGTGGCACAGGATCGGTGCATGAGGGGAGCGTGCGGCGGAGACTTGTAGAAGCTGCTTGCCTGCGAAGCAAGCACCGCGGTGCATGGCACGGGCTACGCCCGTGTTCGCGGGACAAGTCGGGGCGCCGAACCGCCGCCCCCACAGGGATTGGGCTGGTCTTTAGATTTTGAGCAAGACAGTTGCCCCTACAGGAGCTGGGCTTGCTTCGGGATCGGATGAGCGCAGTGCGACGCGTCAGTCGTCAGTGATCCTCACCCTCATCGTCATCCCCGCCATCGACCTTCATCCCCAGCTCCTTGATCTTGCGGGTCAGGGTGTTGCGCCCCCATCCCAGCAGCACTGCGGCATCGCGGCGGCGTCCGGCGGTGTGCTTGAGCGCGGTCTCGATCATGATCCGTTCGAAGCTCGGCACGGCGCTGTCGAGCAGGTTCGACTGCCCGCGCGCCAGGGCCTGGTCGGCCCACTGGCGCAGTGCCTGCTCCCAGTTGGTGACCGGTGCGGCATCGTGCGGCAGGTTGAGCAGCTCTGGCGGCAGGTCGCCGATCAGCACTTCGCGGCTCGAGGCCATCACCGTGATCCAGCGGCAGGTGTTCTCCAGCTGACGCACGTTGCCAGGCCATGGCAGGTTGCGCATGAACTCCTCGGTTTCCGGCTTCAGCAGCTTGGGCTCGACCGCCAGCTCCCGCGCCGCACGGCCCAGGAAGTGGCGGGCGAGGGCCGGGATGTCCTCGCGCCGGTCAGCCAGGCGCGGGATGTGGATGCGGATCACGTTGAGGCGGTGGAACAGGTCTTCACGGAACTTGCCGGCCTGTACCAGCGATTCCAGGTTCTGGTGCGTCGCGGCGATGATGCGCACGTCCACCTTCACCGGCACGTGGCCACCGACCCGATAGAACTCGCCATCGGCCAGCACGCGCAGCAGGCGGGTCTGGGTGTCGGCAGGCATGTCGCCGATCTCGTCGAGGAACAAGGTGCCGCCGTCAGCCTGTTCGAAGCGTCCGCGCCGCTGGTTGGCCGCGCCGGTGAAGGCGCCTTTCTCGTGGCCGAACAGCTCGGACTCCATCAGGTCCTTGGGGATCGCCGCCATGTTCAGCGCGATGAACGGCGAAGCCGCACGCGGGCTGTGGCGGTGCAGAGCGTGGGCGACCAGTTCCTTGCCGGTGCCGGACTCGCCGTTGATCAGCACGGTGATGTTGGAATGGCTCAGCCGGCCGATGGCGCGAAACACCTCCTGCATCGCCGGTGCCTCGCCGATGATCTCGGGCGTGCGGGCGAGTACGGGCGGCGCTTCGAGCGCCTGCTGTTCCTGGGCGTGCTGGTTGGCGCGCTTGACCAGCGAAACCGCCTCATCGACGTCGAACGGCTTGGGCAGGTACTCGAAGGCACCCCCTTGGTAGGACGCCACCGCGCTGTCCAGATCGGAGTGGGCGGTCATGATGATCACCGGCAGGCGCGGGTGCTGTTCGCGAATCTGCGCGAGCAGGTCCAGGCCGCTGGCGCCAGGCATGCGGATGTCGGAGATGATCACGTCCGGCTGCTGCCGGGCCAGGCGACCCATGACCCCGTCGGCACTGTCGAAGCTCTGGGTGGTCATGCCCTCTTGTTGCAGGGCTTTTTCCAGGACCCAGCGGATGGAACGATCATCGTCGACGATCCACACGGTTTCACTACGGCTCATGGGGCTGTGGCTCCTTGTTCCAGGGGCAGGAAGATCGAGAAGGTGGTATGGCCGGCATGGCTTTCACACTCGATCAGGCCCTGATGCTGACTGATGATGTTCTGGGTAATGGCCAGCCCGAGCCCGGTACCGTCCGGGCGCCCGCTGACCATGGGATAGAAGAGGGTGTCCTGCAGTTCTGCGGGAATGCCGGGGCCGTTATCGATGATCTCGACCCGTGCCACCAGCCTGTGGCGCACATGGCCGATGGTGAACTGGCGCACCGCGCGGGTGCGCAGGGTGATGCGGCCCAGGCGCAGTTCGTTCTGCCCGCTGATTGCCTGCATGGCGTTGCGCACGATATTGAGTACGGCCTGGATCATCTGCTCGCGGTCGATCAGCACGTCCGGCAGGCTCGGGTCGTAATCGCGCACCAGGGTGATGCCGCCCTGGCTTTCGGCCTCCACCAGGCTGCAGACACGCTCGAGCACTTCGTGCACGTTGGTCATCGACAGCGACGGCAGCTTGTTCGAACCAAGCATGCGGTCGACCAGGTTACGCAGGCGGTCGGCTTCTTCGATGATGACGTTGGTGTAGTCGCGCAGACCGTCTTCGGGCAACTCGCGGGCCAGCAACTGCGCTGCGCCACGGATGCCGCCGAGCGGGTTCTTGATCTCGTGGGCGAGGCCGCGCACCAGCATCTTGGTGGTTTCCTGCTTGCTCAGTTGCGCCTCTTCCTTGGTGATGCGCAGCAGGCGGTCGCGCGGGTGGACTTCGAGCAGCAGCAGGGTGTTGCCCTGGTGCAGGATCGGCGTCACGGCGTAGTCGACGGTGATGCTCTGGCCGGTCAACGAGGTCAGTTGGGCTTCGCGCTTGGTGAACGGGTGCGCCTGTTCCACGGCCTGGCGCAGGGAATTGAGCGCCTCGGTCGATTCGGTGAACAGCTCACTGATGAACTGGCCATGGCTGCGCTGGCCGCTGACGGCCAGGAGCATTTCCGCTGCCGGGTTCATGTACTCAAGGCGCAGGTCGCTGTTGAGCAGCAAGGTGGCAGTGGTCAGGTTGTCCAGGAGCAGACGGTGCTGTGCATCGCTGATGGTCATGGTGCGTGGTTGACCTCTTTTGGCGCTGTTCTGGCACATGGCGCCCCTGGCTCGACCAGGGGCGGGCACGCTGGTAATCCGCTGATAGCCTGAAAATGCAAGAAACAAACCAAGGCTCCGAAAAGAAGCGGAATTGCCCGATAAAGCGCTGGATATGCGCAAAATCGGCTCAGAAAAGCCTGGTTTACCGATTCTCCTGACCTAATTTGGGGTGCATTGCGGGGCGTTCAGCGGTTTTGTGCACCAATATAGAGCATAGAGCGTCAGGGGCGTTGGCACAGGTTGGCGGTAGCCCTGATCAGGAACAGGCGACGCGGGGCATCGGTAGTTCTCGATGCAATTGCTTCAGCCAGGGCTTCACTGCAGCGCTGCGGACGTTGCTGGTCGAACTCGGCCAGTGCATCGAGCAATCGGTCCTGGAGCTGATCCAGTATGGGGCGGATCTCGCTGGCGAGGTCCTGGCGCGGAATATCAGGCGCTTGATGTTGCAGGTGCCACTGGTTGAGCAGGTGGTACTGCCTGAGCTTGTTGGCTTCTATCTGATCGGCAAAGAACTGTTCGGCACGGTCGGCGCTCAATCGATGTGCACTGGCTGCCTGGCCGACCTTGGCCAGTACCTGTTGCTCACGTGGGCTGTCTTGAACCGGTTGGTGGCGATCCCATTTATGCAGTGCGACAGCCTGGGCGATTTCCAGTCGCTGTTCGATGCTGTCGAGCAGGGGATCGAAGGGGGAGCGGGGCTCGTTGGCATTCACGCAAGCGGACAGCCCTGCGATGCAGGAGAAGGTGATAAATGAACGACGCATGGGAGTCTCCATGGGGTTGGAGCCTCTGAGTCTCGCAGCAATTTTACTAACCTTCTAGTAGGAAGGTTCTGTAAATTCTGGATGTGAAAACGCAAACGGCCTCCCGAAGGAGGCCGTTCTCTAGACGGTCACGGCGCAGGCGCCGCGCACATCAAACGCTGTAGTACAGGTCGTATTCCAGCGGGTGAACGAAGGTACGGACCTTGATCTCTTCTTCGGACTTCAGCTCGATGTAGGCGTCGATGAAGTCGTCGGAGAACACGCCGCCCTTGGTCAGGAACGCACGGCCCTTGTCCAGCTCTTCCAGGGCTTCTTTCAGGCTACCGCAAACCTGTGGGATCTCTTTGGCCTCTTCAGGCGGCAGGTCGTACAGGTTCTTGTCGGCGGCATCGCCTGGGTGGATCTTGTTCTGGATACCGTCCAGGCCGGCCATCAGCAGTGCAGCGAAGCACAGGTACGGGTTGGCAGCCGGGTCCGGGAAGCGCGCTTCGATGCGGCGGGCTTTCGGGCTGGAAACGTAAGGGATACGGATCGAGGCCGAGCGGTTGCGGGCCGAGTAGGCCAGCATGACTGGGGCTTCGAAGCCTGGTACCAGACGCTTGTAGGAGTTGGTAGCCGGGTTGGTGAAGCCGTTCAGGGCCTTACCGTGCTTGATGATACCGCCGATGAAGTACAGGGCGGTGTCGGACAGGCCGGCATAGCCTTCGCCGGAGAAGGTGTTCTTGCCGTCCTTGGAGATCGACATGTGAACGTGCATGCCCGAGCCGTTGTCGCCGTACAGTGGCTTCGGCATGAAGGTTGCGGTCTTGCCATAGGCGTCGGCAACGTTGTGCACGCAGTACTTCAGGGTCTGGACTTCGTCAGCCTTGGTGACCAGGGTGTTGAACTTCACACCGATCTCGTTCTGGCCGGCAGTCGCCACTTCGTGGTGGTGAACTTCGATGACCAGGCCCATTTCTTCCATGGCGTTGCACATGGCGGTACGGATTTCGTGGTCGTGGTCGCACGGCGGAACCGGGAAGTAGCCGCCTTTGACGGCAGGGCGGTGGCCCTTGTTGCCGCCTTCGACGTCCTGGTCGGTCATCCAGGAGCCTTGTTCGGAGTAGATCTTGAACATCGAGCCGGAGATGTCCGACTTGAACTTGACCTGGTCGAAGATGAAGAACTCAGGCTCTGGGCCGACGAACACGGTGTCGCCGATGCCGGTGGTCTTCAGGAACTCTTCGGCACGCTTGGCGATGGCGCGTGGGTCGCGGTCGTAGCCTTGCATGGTGGACGGCTCGATCACGTCGCAGACCAGGATCAGGGTCGGCTCTTCGGTGAACGGGTCGAGCACGGCGGACGAGTCGTCCGGCAGCAGGATCATGTCGGAAGCTTCGATGCCTTTCCAGCCCTCGATGGAGGAGCCGTCGAACATCTTGCCAGCTTCGAAGAAGTCTTCATCCAGCGCATCGCGAGCCGGCATGGTGACGTGGTGCTGTTTGCCTTTGGTGTCCGTGAAACGCAGATCAATCCACTTGACGTCATGATCTTTGATGAGTTGAACCGACTTCGACATGTTGTCCTCCGGATGGTCTAGGGTGCGCTTGGCCGCTGCCCTGGAAAAAGGGTGTCGCCGGGCGCGGATAGTCGGCCAAGCTTACCTGCATCACAAGGGAGCAAATTGCATGCCAGTGCCCGAAAATGGCGAGGGCACCGTGAAAGTGGGCGTTTGCGGGCGTTTGGCGAGGGAAGTGAGTGGGGCAGTGCACTCATAAAAGGCATTTACTCGCGTTAATGCGTCATTTTGGTGCGCTTATTTGGATGTGATGCGTTTTTTGAGGGCCTCTTCGCGGGCAAGCCGGCTCCCACGGGTTACCGGTTGGCGCAGATCCTGTGGGAGCGGGTTTACCCGCGAAAGGGCCTTTGCAGGCTCCATCAATCCCGCCTGGAAAGCCCTCGAACAAACCTCTGATCAAAAGTTGCTCAAACCTCGAGCCATTTCCGCTATAATTCGCGCCCCTCATTTTCGGCAGGCCCCGGGCGCGCTGTTAACCCAATGAAACTTATCGTCAAAGTCTTCCCAGAGATCACCATCAAGAGCCGGCCGGTGCGCAAGCGCTTCATCCGCCAGCTCGGCAAGAACATCCGCAACGTGCTCAAGGATCTGGATCCGGAGCTCGTGGTCGATGGTGTCTGGGATAATCTCGAGGTGGTCACCCGCATCGACGACGAGAAAGTCCAGCGCGAGATGATCGAACGCCTGACCTGCACCCCAGGGATCACCCACTTCCTGCAGGTGCAGGAGTATCCGCTGGGCGACTTCGACGACATCGTCGACAAATGCAGGCAGCACTTCGGTCACCTGCTGGCCGGCAAGCGCTTCGCCGTACGCTGCAAGCGCGGCGGCCACCACGACTTCACCTCGATGGACGTCGACCGCTACGTCGGCAGCCAGCTGCGCCAGCAGTGCGGCGCCGCCGGCATCGACCTGAAGACCCCCGAAGTGATGGTGCGCATCGAAATCCGCGACCAGCGCCTGTACGTCATCCACAACCAGCACAACGGCATCGGCGGCTACCCGCTGGGTGCGCTGGAGCAGACGCTGGTGCTGATGTCCGGTGGCTTCGACTCCACCGTGGCGGCCTACCAGATGATGCGCCGCGGCCTGATGACCCACTTCTGCTTCTTCAACCTCGGTGGCCGTGCCCACGAGCTGGGCGTGATGGAAGTTGCGCACTACCTGTGGAAGAAATACGGCAGCAGCCAGCGCGTGCTGTTCATCAGCGTGCCGTTCGAGGAAGTGGTCGGCGAGATTCTCGGCAAGGTCGACAACAGCTATATGGGCGTGACGCTCAAGCGCATGATGCTGCGTGCCGCGGCGCGCATGGCCGATCGCCTGGAAATCGACGCCTTGGTCACCGGCGAGGCGATCTCGCAGGTTTCCAGCCAGACCCTGCCCAACCTTGCGATCATCGACTCGGCCACCGACAAGCTGGTGCTGCGTCCGCTGCTGGCCAGCCACAAGCAGGACATCATCAATACCGCCTACCAGATCGGCACCGCCGATTTCGCCAAGCACATGCCCGAATACTGCGGTGTGATCTCGGTGAACCCGACCACCCATGCCAAGCGCCACCGCATGGAGCATGAAGAGAAGCAGTTCGACATGGCGGTGCTCGAGCGCGCCCTGGAACGCGCCAAGCTGATCTCCATCGACCACGTGATCGACGAGTTGGGCAAGGATATCGATATCGAGGAAGTGGCCGAGGCGCTGCCAGGTCAGATCGTCATCGACATCCGTCACCCTGACGCCCAGGAAGACGAACCGCTGCAGATCGACGGCGTCGAGGTCCAGGCACTGCCGTTCTACGCGATCAACAGCAAGTTCAAGCAGCTCGATGCCAACCGGCAGTACCTGCTTTATTGCGACAAGGGTGTGATGAGCCGTCTGCACGCACACCACCTGCTCAGTGAGGGACATGCCAATGTGCGTGTTTATCGTCCGGCATAAGACGCCAGGGCTGTATGGCGGCAGCATCCGCCATCGCCCTCCCGACCTGCGGGCCCGCTGAGCCTTTTACCTTCATATTGGCCGCCTAGACTGGCGGCAAACCGAATCCTCTGCACGAGATACAGTTGTGATCGAAAATCTGCGTAACATCGCCATCATCGCCCACGTTGACCATGGTAAAACCACCCTGGTCGACAAACTCCTGCGCCAGTCCGGCACCCTGGAGCGTAACGAGCTCAACGACGAGCGCGTCATGGACTCCAACGACCAGGAAAAAGAGCGCGGCATTACCATTCTGGCGAAGAACACCGCCATCAACTGGAACGGCTACCACATCAACATCGTCGACACCCCCGGCCACGCCGACTTCGGTGGCGAGGTTGAGCGTGTAATGTCGATGGTCGACTCGGTGCTGCTGCTGGTCGACGCCCAGGACGGCCCGATGCCGCAAACCCGCTTCGTAACCAAGAAAGCCTTCGAAGCCGGCCTCAAGCCAATCGTCGTGATCAACAAGGTCGACCGTCCGGGCGCGCGTCCTGACTGGGTTCTGGACCAGATCTTCGACCTGTTCGACAACCTCGGTGCCACCGACGAACAGCTGGATTTCAAAGTCGTCTACGCTTCGGCCCTGAACGGCATCGCCGGTCTGGACCACACCGAAATGGGTGAGGACATGACCGCGCTGTACCAGTCGATCGTCGACAACGTACCTGCGCCGAACGTTGACCGTGAAGGTCCGTTCCAGATGCAGATCTCCGCTCTGGACTACAACAGCTTCCTCGGTGTTATCGGCGTTGGCCGTATCGCCCGTGGTCGCGTCAAGCCGAACACTCCGGTTGTCGCCATCGACACCGACGGCAAGAAGCGCAACGGCCGTATCCTCAAGCTGATGGGCCACCACGGCCTGCACCGCGTCGACGTCGAAGAAGCCCAGGCTGGCGACATCGTCTGCATCAGCGGTTTCGACGAGCTGTTCATCTCCGACACCCTGTGCGCCCCGGACGCGGTAGAGGCGATGAAGCCGCTGACCGTCGACGAGCCAACCGTTTCGATGACCTTCCAGGTCAACGACTCGCCGTTCTGCGGTAAAGAAGGCAAGTTCGTCACCAGCCGCAACATCAAGGATCGTCTGGACAAGGAGCTGCTGTACAACGTAGCCCTGCGCGTTCAGGAAACCGACTCCCCTGACAAGTTCAAGGTATCGGGCCGTGGTGAGCTGCACCTGTCGGTTCTGATCGAAACCATGCGCCGCGAAGGCTTCGAGATGGCTGTAGGCCGTCCTGAAGTGATCATCCGTGAAGTGGACGGCGTGAAGCAGGAACCGTTCGAGAACGTCACCATCGACATCCCTGAAGAATCCCAGGGCAAGGTCATGGAAGAGATGGGCCTGCGTAAGGGCGACCTGACCAACATGGTCCCGGATGGCAAGGGCCGTGTGCGCCTGGAATACAACATTCCGGCCCGTGGTCTGATCGGTTTCCGTAACCAGTTCCTGACCCTGACCAACGGTGCAGGCATCCTGACCTCGATCTTCGATCGCTACGACACCATGAAGTCGGGCCAGATGTCCGGTCGTCTGAACGGTGTTCTGGTTTCGGTCGAGACCGGCAAGGCCCTGACCTACTCGCTGGAAACCCTGCAGGCGCGCGGCAAGCTGTTCGTCGAGCACGGCCAGGAGATCTACAACGGTCAGATCATCGGTCTGAACAGCCGTGACAACGACCTGGGCGTGAACCCGACCAAAGGCAAGAAGCTCGACAACATGCGTGCTTCTGGCAAAGACGAAGTCATCGCCCTGGTTCCGCCGGTTCGCCACACCCTCGAGCAGGCCCTGGAATTCATCCAGGACGACGAGCTGTGCGAAGTGACGCCGAAGTCGATCCGTCTGCGCAAGAAGATCCTGGACGAAGGCGAGCGCACCCGCGCTGCCAAGAAAGCCAAGAACTGAGTTAGCTCAGGCTGAATGAAAACGCCCCCGGTCGAAAGGCCGGGGGCGTTTTTTTTGCCTGCAGGATTTGCGCTGACCATTTCGCGGGCAAGTCGGGGCGCCGAACCGCCGCTCCCACAGGGATAGGGCAATGCCCGAGGCCTGCGCAGCACCTGTGGGAGCGGCGGTTCGGCGCCCCGACTTGCCCGCGAAGAGGCCCGTACCGGCGCTACAGGCCTATCGCCCAACCACCTTGGGCTTGTACGCGCAATACCCCGGTCGCGGTCCGACCTTGGGGTGGTTGCGACAGGTGTCCGGGCGCTTGTCATAAATGGTGCACAGCCGGCTCTTGCGGTCCAGATACATGCAATCGTCGTTGCTCATCCGGGTCAGGGTGAAGATGCCCGACTTCTGGTTGAAGCGTTCGATGATGCCTTCTTTCTGCAGGCGCTTGGCAACGTTCTTCGGCGGCTCGTCCTTCTCGAACTCGTCCACCACGCCGATGCGGATCAGATCCTTGATCTTCACCTCCACGGGCAGGGTGCAGCAGGTCGAATGGCAGCCATGGCACATGCTGCTGGTGTAGCGCTGCCAGGTTTCCAGGCGGTCGACTTCGGCGGCGGCGATCAGGGTCGGTTTCATTTTAATAGTGGGCGGATCACGGTCTTGGGGCGCGCGATCATACCGGAGTTGTTCAATTTGTGAACAACCTTTTGCCGGAATCGCCAAGGCGGCATGAAAACTGCGAACCGAGCCTGTCACTCCCTGTCGAAGGGTCTAGTCTCTTCAATCTCCCTCCGTATTCGTCAACTTGCCCGAGGATGCCGCATGTCCCAGGAACCCAAAGCTCGTGACGCCGAGGTGGCCGCGTTTCGCGCCGCTGTACTGGACAAACTGACCTACGCGGTCGGCAAAGACCCGGAACATGCCTTCGACCATGACTGGTTCGAAGCCATCGCCCTGGCCGCCCGCGATCACATGGTCGACCACTGGATGGACCACACCCGCCAGGCCTACCGGCGCAGCCAGAAGCGGGTCTACTACCTCTCCCTGGAGTTCCTCATCGGCCGGCTGCTGTACGACAGCCTGAGCAACCTGGGCTATCTGGAAATCGCCCGTGAAGCGCTCGAGGGGCTGGACGTGGACCTTGAGCGCATCCGCCTGCTCGAGCCCGATGCAGCGCTGGGTAATGGTGGCCTGGGACGGCTTGCGGCGTGCTTCATGGAAAGCATGTCGACCCTCGGCATCGCCGCCCATGGCTACGGTATCCGCTACGAGCACGGGCTGTTCCGCCAGGCCATCGTCGATGGCTGGCAGCAGGAGCAGACCGAGAACTGGCTGGACTTCGGCAATCCTTGGGAATTCGAGCGCGCCGAGGTGATCTACCCGATCAGTTTTGGCGGCAGTGTCGAAACGCTGCACGATGCCCATGGTGCTGCGCGGCAGGTCTGGACGCCGGGCGAAACCGTTCGTGCAGTGGCCTACGATACGCCGGTGGTCGGCTGGCGCGGCTCCAGCGTCAATACCTTGCGCCTGTGGCGTGCCCGGGCGCTCGAAGAGTTGCACCTGGAGCGCTTCAATGCCGGCGATCACCTGGGGGCGGTGGCCGAAGTGGCGCGGGCCGAAAGCATCTCGCGGGTGCTTTATCCGGCGGACAGCACCGAAGCGGGGCAGGAATTGCGCCTGCGCCAGGAGTACTTCTTCGTCTCCGCGTCGCTGCAGGATCTGCTGCGACGTCACCTGAACATGCACGATGACCTGCTCAACCTGCCGGACTCGGCGGCGATCCAGCTCAACGACACCCACCCCTCGATCGCCGTCGCCGAGCTGATGCGCCTGCTGGTCGACCAGCACGGGATTCCCTGGGAAAAGGCCTGGGAGCTGACGGTCGGCACCCTGGCCTACACCAACCACACCCTGCTGCCCGAGGCCCTGGAAACCTGGCCTGTGGCGCTGATGGAGCGCATGCTGCCGCGGCACATGCAGATCATCTACCTGATCAACGCATACCACATCGACGCGCTGCGGGCCAAAGGCTTGCACGACTTCGACGTGCTGCGCGCGGTGTCGCTGATCGAGGAGGACAACGGCCGCCGTGTGCGCATGGGCAACCTGGCGTTTCTCGGTTCGCACAGCGTCAACGGCGTGTCGGCGCTGCACAGCAAGTTGATGAAGAGCACGGTGTTCGCCGAGTTGCACAAGCTGTATCCGCAACGGATCAACAACAAGACCAACGGCATCACCTTCCGCCGCTGGCTGTACCAGGCCAATCCGCAGTTGACCGGCATGCTGGTCGACGCCCTGGGCGCCGAGGTGCTGGACGATCCGGAGGGCAAGCTCAAGGCGCTGGCGCCTCATGCCGATAAAGCCACCTTCCGCAAGCAGTTCGCAGCCCAGCGCCTGCACAGCAAGCGCGCACTGGCGAGCATCATCCAGGACCGCATCGGCGTGACGGTCAACCCCGAAGCGTTGTTCGACGTGCAGGTCAAGCGTATCCACGAGTACAAGCGCCAGTTGCTCAACCTGTT
The DNA here is from genome assembly GCF_052378495.1 of Pseudomonas sp. A014. NCBI lineage: Bacteria > Pseudomonadati > Pseudomonadota > Gammaproteobacteria > Pseudomonadales > Pseudomonadaceae > Pseudomonas > Pseudomonas sp. A014. The sequence continues at coordinate 5,563,077 of NZ_CP199001.1, read as the reverse complement.
GCATACCGTCGCGCTGTACCAGGCCATGCGCAATGACCCCGGCACCGCTTGGGCGCCGCGGGTGAAGATCTTCGCCGGCAAGGCGGCAGCCAGCTATCACCAGGCCAAGCTGATCATCAAGCTGACCAACGACATCGCCCGGGTGGTCAACAACGACCCCACCGTGCGCGGGCTGCTCAAGGTGGTGTTCCTGCCCAACTACAACGTCAGCCTGGCCGAGAGCATCATCCCGGCGGCCGACCTTTCCGAGCAGATCTCCACTGCCGGGTACGAAGCGTCCGGTACCAGCAACATGAAGTTCGCCCTCAACGGCGCGCTGACCATCGGCACCCTCGACGGCGCCAACGTCGAGATGTGCGAGCAGGTTGGCGCGGAAAACATGTTCATCTTCGGCCTGACCGCCCAGCAGGTCGAGGCGCGCAAGCGCGCGGGCGATTTCGGTGCGGCGGCTGCCGTGGCAGCGTCGGGGCGCCTTGGCGATGTCCTGCAAGCGATCCGCAGCGGTGTGTTCTCGCCGGATGATCCAGGGCGCTATGCCGGACTGATCGACGGCCTGGTGGCCTATGATCGCTTCCTGCTGTGTGCCGATTTCGATGCGTACTGGGATGCCCAACTGCGGGTCGAGGAGCTGTGGCATACGCCGCAGGAGTGGTGGCGCATGGCGGTGCTCAATACCGCACGGATGGGCTGGTTCTCGTCGGACCGGACCATTCGCGAATATGCCACTGAGATCTGGAAGGCATTGGATTAGCAGGGTGTCAGTTCCGGCCCGGTCGCAGGGCAAGCCGCTCCTGCAAAGGACGGCGCTGGCCCTGTAGGAGCGGGCTTGCCCCGCGATGGGGCCGCCGCCGACCAACTGCCTGAACTCATCGCCCGAACCACCGTCTGATCCGCCAGGCGAGTCTCTTCGCTCGCTAGGCTGCCACTCTCCCTGTAAACTGCGGGGGTTTTTCTACCCCTTTCCACTTCGGAGCCATACATGTCCCGCGTTACCCTGAGTCGCTATCTGATTGAGCAGACCCGCAGCAACAACACTCCTGCCGATCTGCGCTTCCTGATCGAAGTGGTGGCGCGCGCGTGCAAGGAAATCAGCCACCACGTGTCCAAGGGCGCCCTGGGCGGCGTGCTGGGCAGCATGGGCACCGAAAACGTGCAAGGCGAAGTGCAGAAGAAGCTCGACGTCATTTCCAACGACATCCTGCTCGAGGCCAACGAGTGGGGCGGCCACCTGGCCGGCATGGCGTCCGAAGAAATGGACAACGCCTACCAGATCCCGGGCAAATATCCCAAAGGCGCCTACCTGCTGGTCTTCGACCCGCTGGACGGCTCGTCGAACATCGACGTCAACGTCTCGGTCGGTACCATCTTCTCCGTGCTGCGTTGCCCGAACGAGTACCTGAGCCAGAACGAAACCCTCAACGAAAACGCCTTCCTGCAACCAGGCACCCAGCAGGTCGCCGCCGGTTATGCGATCTACGGCCCGCAGACCATGCTGATCCTCACCCTGGGCAATGGCGTCAAGGGCTTCACCCTGGACCGCGAACTGGGCAGCTTCGTCCTGACCCACGAGAACATCCGCGTTCCGGAAACCACCGCCGAGTTCGCCATCAACATGTCCAACCAGCGCCACTGGGAAGCCCCAGTGCAGCGTTACGTGGGCGAGCTGCTGGCCGGTGAGACCGGGCCGCTGAAAAAGAACTACAACATGCGCTGGATCGCCTCGATGGTGGCCGACGTGCACCGCATCCTGACCCGTGGCGGCCTGTTCATGTACCCGCGCGACGCTCGAGAGCCGAGCAAGCCGGGCAAGCTGCGCCTGATGTACGAAGCCAACCCGATGTCGTTCATCATCGAGCAGGCCGGCGGCGCATCGACCAACGGTTACGAGCGCATCCTCGACATCAAGCCTGAGAGCCTGCACCAGCGCGTGTCGGTGATCCTGGGCTCGAAGGAAGAGGTCGAGCGCGTCACCGCCTATCACAAGGAGTAAGTCATGCTCGCACCTTGGCAGCCGTTGCTGGAATGGTGGTTCGGTTGGGGCACCAATGCCCAGGCCGTGGCTGACGAGAAAAACACCCGCTGGTTCGGCAAGCATGACGATGCCGAGGCCCAGGCACTGTTCGGCGATCTGGTCGAGCAGGCCCTGGCGGGTGGGCTCGATGAGTGGCAGCAGAGCCCGCAGGGCTGGTTGGGGTTGTTGATCCTGCTCGACCAGTTGCCGCGCATGATCTACCGCGACACACCGCGCGCCTTCGACGGCGACCGGCGTGCCCAGGTGGTGGCCATGCAGGGTTTGCAGAAGGGCTGGGACTATCAGCTGCTGCCGATCCAGCGCGTGTTCGTGCTGCTGGTGCTGGAGCACGCCGAGGTGCTGGATTGGCAGAACCTGTGCGTGGAGCGCTACCAGGTCTTGCTGGACGAGCAACCCGAGGCCAATCGCCGGTTGTTCGAAGGTTTCCTGGACTATGCCGAGCAGCACCAGCGGGTGATCGCGCGGTTCGGGCGTTTCCCGCATCGCAACCTGATGCTGGGGCGGCCGAGTACCAGTGAAGAGATGGACTTCCTGCTGGAGCCGGGTTCCCGGTTCTGAATCAGCGGCGCCTTCTTCGCGGAGTTATCCGCGAAGAAGGCGCCGCCGAACCTTATATCCTGAAACTCCCCACCAACTGCTTCAACCGATCGACCTGATGCTCCAGGTCGTTGCAGGCACGCAAGGTGCTCTGCAGGTTCTGCACTCCTTGCTGGTTCAGCGTATTGATCTCGGTGATGTCGACATTGATCGACTCCACCACTGACGTCTGCTCTTCGGTCGCCGTGGCCACCGACTGGTTCATGCCGTCGATCTCGCCGATGCGCTGGGTCACGCTGCCCAGGCGGTCGCCTGCGCGGTTGGCGATCTCGACGCTGTGATCACTGTGCTGCTGGCTCTGGTTCATGGTGCTCACCGCCACTTGCGCGCCGGCCTGCAATTCCTCGATCAGCCCCTGTACCTGCTGCGCCGACTCCTGGGTGCGGTGCGCCAGGTTGCGCACTTCATCGGCCACCACGGCAAAACCACGCCCTGCCTCGCCGGCCCGCGCTGCTTCGATGGCGGCGTTGAGCGCCAGCAGGTTGGTCTGCTGGGAGATACCGCTGATCACGTCGAGAATCTGGCCGATGTTCGCGGTATGGGCGTTGAGCGTCTCGATATTGCCGCACGAATCGCTGATTCGCGCCGACAGCTTGTTCATCACATCGATGGTCTGGCCAACCACCTGCTGGCCTTCCGCGGCCAGGTCGCGGGCGTCGCTGGAGTGCTGCGAGGCGAGGGCGGCGTTCTGGGCGATCTCCTGGGCTGCGGCGCCCAGCTGGTTGATCGCCGCCGCCACGCTGCTGGTGCGGCTGGACTGCTGGTCGGCGTTGTCGATGGAGGCGTTGGATGCACTCACCACCTGCTTGGCCACGGCGTTGACCTGGCCAGTGGCCGAAGCCACTTCGCGGATCGACTCGTGTATACGCTCGACGAAGCGGTTGAACGACTGCCCCAGGCTGCCGAATTCGTCCTGCCCGTGGATGGTCAGGCGCCGGGTCAGGTCGCCTTCGCCCTCGGCGATATCGCGCATGGCTCGGCCCATCACGTGCAGCGGCTCCATCAGCACACGAATCAGCAGGCCCAGCAGGGCGATGATCACCACCACGGCAATCAGCGTGGCCACCACCGCCGAGGTGCGCAGTTCGCCGAGCATGGCGAAGGCAGCATCCTGGTCCAGGACCAGTGCGACGTACCAGTCCGCCGGCACGCCATCGACGTGGGTGAAGCTGATGAACTGGCTGCGACCGTCTGCCTCGACTTCGGCCAGCCCCTTGCCGATGCGCGGGGTGTTGTTGGGGTAGACGTCTGCCAGGGTCTTGAGTGCCAGCTCGGCCTTGGGATGGATGAGGATCTTGCCTTCGCCGTTGACGATGAAGGCGTGGCCCTTGCCGCCGAAGTCCAGGGCGTTGACCAGGTTGCTGATGGTCTGCAGGTCGGTGTCGACGCCGCTGACGCCAATCAGTTGGCCGGCCTGCTGCACGGGCGTGGCAAGGGTGATCACCAGCTTGCCGGCCGACGCCGAGATGTAGGGCTCGGTGATGATGGTCTGGTTGGCGGCGCTGGCGGCCTTGTACCAGCCGCGGGCGCGCGGGTCGTAGTCGGGGGCGCGATTGCCGGCCGGCACCGATTGCATACGGCCGTCCTTGCCGCCGAAGTAGGTGAGCTGGAAGTTGCTGGCGTAGACCGGCAGCGCCAGGCTGCGGTCAAGGCTGGCCTTTTCCGGGCCGTCCACGGCGACCTGCTGGCCCAACGACTGTAGCAACTGGATGCGGCTGTCGAGCCAGGTGCGGATATTGCCCGCGGTGAGGTTACCCAGTTCCTGCAGGTTGGTTTCGGTATCACTGCGCAGCGACTGGCGCTGGCGATAGTCGTTGAACAGCACGAAGCAGGCGAAGGCGACGGCCACCACGAGTGCGGCGGCCACCAGGATCTTGTGGCTGAACTTGAGATTTTTTGTCATGTGCAAGGTCTGCGCAGGCATTTCGGGAGGAGGGTGCGGCAAAGGGCCACATCGCTGAATGCTATGTCGCCCGTGATGAATTAGCCATGAGAGATTTGTGACGGGACCCGACCAACGGCATGGTACGAAAGCAGGGGTAGCAGGGAACCGGGGAGGCATTTTCGCTTCTAAGGTCTCTGCAGGCCGTCTCGCCTGTTGCATCCATCTCCAGGAGAGCCCTTCATGTCGTTGCGTTCCCTCGCCCTGTTGTCCTTGTTGGTCGTCCTGACCGCCTGCAGCAAGATCAACCAGGAAAACTATTCCAAGCTCAAGGCCGGCATGAGCAAGGCCGAGGTCGAGCAACTGCTCGGGTCGCCGAAGGAGTGCTCGGGCGCGCTCGGCATGAGCAGCTGTACCTGGGGGGACGAGAAGAGCTTCATCAGTGTTCAGTACGCCGCTGACAAGGTGTTGATGTACTCCGGGCAGGGCCTCAAATGAGGGCCGCGCATCTGCTGCTGGCGCTGGGTCTGGCGTTGGTATTGGGCGGGTGTGCCAGCTCGTCGGTGGATTCGTTGGCGCCCAAGACGGCCGGCAACGTCGACCTCAAGCGCTACCAGGGCAAGTGGTTCGAACTGGCCCGCCTGCCGATGCGCTTCCAGGAAGGCTGCGCGCAGTCCGAAGCCCATTACAACCTCAAGCCCGATGGCAGCCTGGGTGTGCTCAACCGTTGCCGTACCGAAGGTGATGAATGGTTGCGCGCCGAAGGTCGTGCGGGCATCGAGGCGCCGGGGCACACCGACAAGTTGTGGGTAGAGTTCGACAACTGGTTCACGCGCCTGGTACCGGGGCTGACCAAGGCGGACTACTGGATCCTGTACGTGGACGATCACTACCGCACTGCGATTGTCGGCAGCCCGAATCGCAAGTACCTGTGGATCCTGTCGCGAACTCCGAGCCTGCCGGCGTGGGAGCGCGAGAACCTGCTGTCGAAAGCTCGCCAGCAGGGGTATGACACCAGTCGGCTGATCTGGCGGGTGTCGGACAAGGCGATCGTTGCCCGGCATTGAGTCTGCCGGGCTCCAGGTCAGGCCTGGCGCGATCCGCAGCTGATCGCGCCGGCTTTCAGCCCAGCAGCGTGCGCAGTACCGCGGCGAATGCCTGCCCGCTTTGCTCTTCCAGCGCATGTCGCCCCTGGCGTACCACCCACTGGCCGTTGACCATCACATCACGTACCTGACGGTCGCTGCCGGCGAACAGCCAGCGGTTGAGGATGCCGTCGCCGCTCGAGGTCGCCAGGTACGGATCCTGGCCATCGAGCACCAGCCAGTCGGCACGCTTGCCCACCGCCAGCTCGCCAATGCCTTGCCCCAGGGCCTGCGCGCCGCCTGCCAGCGCCGCGTCGTAGAGTGTGCGGCCGACCATCGGCTGGTCGCTGCGGTACAGCCGGTTGCGTCGCTGATCGCGCAGGCGTTGGCCGTACTCCAGCCAGCGCAGCTCTTCGACCACGCTCAGCGAGACATGGCTGTCCGAGCCGATGCCCATGCGCCCGCCCTGGGCCAGGAAGTCGACGGCCGGGAAGATGCCATCGCCCAGGTTGGCCTCGGTGGTCAGGCACAGCCCTGCCACCGCGCCGCTGCGGGCCATGGCGCTGACCTCGTCGGCCTCGACGTGGGTTGCATGCACCAGGCACCAGCGCGAATCCACCTCGACGTGCTCGTACAGCCATTGCACCGGGCGACGGCCGCTCCAGCCCAGGCAGTCGTTGACTTCCTTCTGCTGCTCGGCGATGTGGATGTGCACCGGGCACGCCTTGTCGCTGGCGCCCAGCACTTCGGCGATCTGTTGTGGCGTTACCGCGCGCAGCGAGTGGAAACACAGGCCCAGGTGCTGCGCGGGTTGCGCGGCCAGCAGCGGCTTGAGCTGGTCCTGCAGGCGCAGGTACTGCTCGGTGGAGTTGATGAAGCGACGCTGGCCCTCGTTCGGCGCCTGGCCGCCGAAGCCGGAATGGGAGTACAGCACCGGCAGCAGCGTCAGGCCGATGCCGCTGGCGCTCGCTGCCGCGCTGATCTGGCGCGACAGCTCGGTGGGGTCTGCGTAGGGCGTGCCGGCATTGTCGTGGTGAACGTAGTGGAATTCGGCCACCGAGGTGTAGCCGGCCTTGAGCATTTCGATGTACAGCTGGCGGGCGATGACCTGCAATTGCTCGGGAGTGATCAGGCCGACCAGGCGGTACATCAGGTCGCGCCAGGTCCAGAAACTGTCGTTGGGATTGCCGACCACCTCCGCCAGGCCTGCCATGGCGCGCTGGAAGGCGTGGGAATGCAGGTTGGGCATGCCCGGCAGCAGCGGGCCGGCCAAGCGTTCGGCGCCTTCGGCGCTGGCGTTCACGTCTATTTTTTCGAGGCGCCCGTCGGTGGACACCTCGAGGCGGACATTGCTGGCCCAGCCTGAAGGGAGCAGGGCGCGTTCGGCGAAGTAGGCGGACATCACTCGGTCATCCTGTATCGTTATTTGTATATACATATACAGACGTTTGCCTGCCGGGTAAACTGCGGCAAGCTACCGTCAATCAAATTGCACAAGGATGCATAGCCGTGCCGACACCTTCCGTCTCCGCGCTGGTGGCCCAGATGGGCGAAGGGCCGGCGCCGCTGTATGCGCGGGTCAAGCAGATGATCGTCCAGCAGATCGAAAACGGCAGCTGGCCGCCTCATCATCGCGTCCCGTCGGAAAGCGAGCTGGTCAGCCAGCTGGGCTTCAGCCGCATGACCATCAACCGCGCCCTGCGCGAGCTGACCGCCGAGGGCCTGCTGGTCCGCATGCAGGGCGTCGGGACCTTCGTCGCCGAACCCAAGACGCGCTCGGCGCTGTTCGAAGTCAACAACATTGCCGACGAGATCGCCAGCCGCGGGCATCAGCACCGCTGCCAGGTGATCATCCTCGCCGAGGAGGCCGCAGGTTCCGAGCGCGCCATGGCCCTGGACATGCGCGAGGGGCAGCGGGTGTTCCATTCGCTGATCGTGCACTACGAAAACGATGTGCCGGTGCAGATCGAGGATCGCTATGTGAACGCGGCGATCGCCCCGGATTACCTGCGCCAGGATTTCACCCGGCAGACGCCTTATGCGTACTTGTCCCAGGTCGCGCCGCTGACCGAAGGCGAGCACGTGGTCGAAGCGATCCTGGCTGACCCAGACGAATGCAAGCTGTTGCAGATCGAGCGTGGCGAGCCCTGCCTGCTCATCCGTCGGCGTACCTGGTCAGGCCGCCAGCCGGTCACCGCCGCGCGCTTGATTCATCCCGGTTCCCGTCATCGCCTGGAAGGACGTTTTAGCAAATGAGCCAGCTGCAGTTGTTGCGTGCCCGCGATTATCCGCGCATGCCCTGGAAGAACGGTGGTGGGTCTACCGAAGAGATCACCCGCGATGCGGGCGTTGGCCTGGACGGGTTCGGCTGGCGCCTGTCGATCGCCGATATCGAGGCTTCCGGCGGCTTTTCCAGTTTCACCGGTTACCAGCGGATCATCACCGTGCTGCAGGGCGATGGCATGCGCTTGTCGGTGGACGGTCACGAAAGCCGGCCGCTGCTGCCGTTCGATGCCTTTGCGTTCAGCGGCGAGAGCCAGGTCGCCTGCACGCTGCAGGGTGGACCGATCCGCGACTTCAACCTGATCTATGCGCCGAACCGCTACCGCGCGCGGTTGCAGTGGTTCATGGGGGGTACTCGCCTGTTCAGTTCGGCCGAGACCGTGCTGGTGTTCAGTGCCGAGGCGGACCTGCGCGTCGGGATCCAGGGGCAGGCGTCGGTGCTTGGGTTGTATGACTGCCTGCAACTCAGTGGTAACGCGGGTTTGCTGGAGGTCGAGGTATCGGGGCGCTGCTGCGTTATCGAGTTGAGCCCTCAACTGTTGTAAGTCTTCAGGGCCCTATCGCGGGACGAGCCCGCTCCTACAGGTTCAGCGCCGGTCTGGCTGGCGCATCGAACCTGTAGGAGCGGGCTCGTCCCGCGATAGGGCCCTCAAAAACCCTGCAAAACAGTTACCCGGTAACGCCCGCAAACAGCGCGCCCTGTTACCGAATGCCCCAAAGTGGCGCAAAGCCATTGCTGTCTGAATTCCCCGGCAAATCCTTCCCGCGATTTTTCTTCACGTCCCAAGGCCTTGAACCACGAGGCCTTCAGCCCATCGCCCGAGCCTCTCGAACCACCCGTTTCGATGACTTGGCAATTCAATTGCATATGCTTGTATGTACAAGTAAAGATAAGTGCGCGATAGTGGATAGGCCGTCCCATCCGCACGGTACCGAACAGCCCCGGCCCGCCGATCTCGTCGGGTTTGAATAGATCGCTCAAGGAGCACCTTTCGTGACTGACAAAAAGCCCACCACTTTCCGTGACGTCGAGATCCGCGCCCCACGTGGCACCCAGCTGAACGCCAAGAGCTGGCTGACCGAGGCCCCGCTGCGCATGCTGATGAACAACCTTGATCCGGAAGTGGCCGAAAACCCCAAGGAGCTGGTGGTGTACGGCGGCATCGGCCGTGCTGCGCGCAACTGGGAGTGCTACGACAAGATCGTCTCCACCCTCAAGGAGTTGAACGACGATGAAACCTTGCTGGTGCAGTCGGGCAAGCCGGTTGGGGTGTTCAAGACCCACAGCAACGCCCCGCGCGTGCTGATCGCCAACTCCAACCTGGTGCCGCACTGGGCCAACTGGGAGCACTTCAACGAACTGGATGCCAAGGGCCTGGCCATGTACGGCCAGATGACCGCCGGCAGCTGGATCTACATCGGTAGCCAGGGCATCGTCCAGGGCACCTACGAAACCTTCGTCGAAGCCGGTCGCCAGCACTACGGCGGCAGCCTCAAGGGCCGCTGGGTTCTGACCGCAGGCCTCGGCGGCATGGGCGGCGCCCAGCCTCTGGCCGCGACCCTGGCTGGCGCCTGCTCGCTGAACATCGAATGCCAGCAGGTCAGCATCGACTTCCGCCTGCGCACCCGTTACGTCGACGAGCAGGCCACCGACCTCGATGACGCCCTGGCGCGCATCGCCAAGTACACCGCCGAAGGCAAGGCGGTTTCCATCGCCCTGCATGGCAACGCCGCTGAAATCCTCCCGGAACTGGTCAAGCGTGGCGTGCGTCCGGACATGGTCACCGACCAGACCAGCGCCCACGACCCGCTCAATGGCTACCTGCCGATCGGCTGGACCTGGGAGCAGTACCGCGACCGCGCCAAGACCGACCCGGCTGGCGTGGTCAAGGCCGCCAAGCAATCGATGGCGGTGCACGTGCAAGCCATGCTCGACTTCCAGAAAGCCGGCGTGCCGACCTTCGACTACGGCAACAACATCCGCCAGATGGCCCAGGAAGAAGGCGTGAAGAATGCCTTCGACTTCCCAGGCTTCGTGCCGGCCTACATCCGTCCGCTGTTCTGCCGCGGTATCGGCCCGTTCCGCTGGGCAGCCCTGTCGGGCGACCCGCAGGACATCTACAAGACCGACGCCAAGGTCAAGGAGCTGATCCCGGACGACGAGCACCTGCACCGCTGGCTGGACATGGCCCGCGAGCGCATCAGCTTCCAGGGCCTGCCAGCACGTATCTGCTGGGTTGGCCTGGGCCTGCGCGCCAAGCTGGGCCTGGCGTTCAACGAAATGGTGCGCAGCGGCGAGCTGTCCGCCCCGGTGGTGATCGGCCGTGACCACCTGGACTCCGGCTCCGTATCGAGCCCGAACCGTGAAACCGAATCCATGCAGGATGGCTCCGATGCCGTGTCCGACTGGCCGCTGCTCAACGCCCTGCTCAACACTGCGGGTGGCGCCACCTGGGTTTCCCTGCACCACGGCGGTGGCGTGGGCATGGGCTTCTCCCAGCACTCGGGTGTGGTGATCGTCTGTGACGGTACCGACGAAGCGGCGGCGCGTATTGCCCGCGTCCTGACCAACGACCCGGCCACCGGTGTGATGCGCCATGCCGACGCCGGTTACCAGATTGCGATCGATTGCGCCAAAGAGCAGGGTCTGAACCTGCCGATGATCACGGGTTGATCCGCGTCCCAGGGGTTGCTGCGCAGCCCCATCGCGGGACAAGCCCGCTCCTACTGTAGGAGCGGGCTTGCCCGCGAAGGGGCACGCAGTGGCTCCAGGTGATCCACCTTCTTTGCAAGGACTGCCGATTTCCACTTCTTAAGTTTGGGAGCGTCACGCAATGAAAACCAACAAGACCTTGCTTGCTTCGCTGTTCGCCCTTGGCCTGCTCGGCAGCGCCGGTGCCACTCAGGCCGCTACCTGGTGCGAATCCGGCAAACCGGTGAAATTCGCCGGGCTGAACTGGGAAAGCGGCATGCTGCTGACCGATGTGATGCAGTTCGTGCTCGAGAAGGGCTACGGCTGCAAGACCGACAGCCTGCCGGGCAACTCCATCACCATGGAGAACGCCCTGGGCACCAACGATATCCAGGTTTTTGCCGAGGAGTGGGTGGGTCGCAGCGAAGTGTGGAAAAAGGCCGAGGCAGCCGGCAAGGTGGTCGGCGTCGGCGCACCGGTGGTCGGTGCGGTCGAAGGCTGGTACGTGCCGCGCTACGTGATCGAGGGCGATGCCAAGCGCAAGCTCGAAGCCAAGGCGCCAGGCCTGAAGAGCGTGGCCGACCTGGCCCAGTACGCCAGCCTCTTCAAGGACCCTGAAGAACCAAGCAAAGGCCGTTTCTACAACTGTCCGGCCGGCTGGACCTGTGAGCTGGACAACACCCAGATGCTCAAGGAATACGGCCTGGAAGACAAATTCACCAACTTCCGCCCGGGCACCGGCCCTGCGTTGGATGCGGCGGCGCTGTCGAGCTACAAGCGCGGCGAGCCGATCCTCTTCTACTACTGGACGCCAACCCCGCTGATGGGCCAGATCGACCTGGTCAAGCTCGAGGAAAAACTGGGCGTCGACAAGACCGTGTCGATCAAGGTCGGCCTGTCGAAAACCTTCCACGAACAAGCGCCGGAGCTGGTCGGCGTGCTGGAGAAGGTCAATATCCCGATCGACATTCTCAACCAGAACCTGGGGCGCATGAGCAAGGAACGCATCGAATCGCCGAAGCTGGCCAAGATCTTCCTGAAGGAACATCCTGAAGTCTGGCAGGCGTGGGTCAGTGAAGACGCTGCCAAGAAGATCAATGCGGCGCTCTGAGCGTCCTCACCTGATGAGTGGTACCTATGTTCCCTGACAATCTCACATTCTCCATCGCCGACTGGGTCAATGGTTGGGTCGATGCGCTGGTGACCAACTACGGCGATGTGTTCCGGCACATTTCCGACACCCTGCTGTGGGCCATCGTCAACCTCGAAGGCCTGCTGCGTGCAACGCCCTGGTGGCTGATGCTGGGTATCGTCGCGGTCATCGCCTGGCACGCCACCCGCCGCATCCTGCCGACCTTGGTGATCGCCGGCCTGCTGTTCCTGGTCGGCGCCGTCGGCCTGTGGGACAAGCTGATGCAGACGCTGGCGCTGATGCTGGTGGCCACGCTGATCTCGGTGTTGGTGGGCATTCCGTTGGGCATCCTGTCGGCGCGCAGCAACCGCCTGCGGGCGGTGTTGATGCCGCTGCTGGACATCATGCAGACCATGCCCAGCTTCGTGTACCTGATTCCGGTACTGATGCTGTTCGGCCTGGGCAAGGTGCCGGCGATCTTCGCCACCGTCATCTACGCCGCACCACCGCTGATTCGCCTGACCGACCTGGGCATTCGCCAGGTCGACGGCGAGGTGATGGAAGCGATCAACGCCTTCGGCGCCAACCGTTGGCAGCAACTGTTCGGCGTGCAGTTGCCGCTGGCACTGCCAAGCATCATGGCCGGGATCAACCAGACCACCATGATGGCCCTGTCGATGGTAGTGATCGCCTCGATGATCGGCGCCCGTGGCCTGGGCGAGGATGTGCTGGTCGGTATCCAGACCCTCAACGTTGGCCGCGGCCTCGAAGCGGGCCTGGCCATCGTGATTCTCGCGGTGGTGATCGACCGCATTACCCAGGCCTATGGTCGGCCACGTCATGAGGTGAGCAAATGAGCACGCAGCCGATCAGCAAGATCGAAGTGAAGAACGTCTTCAAGATCTTCGGCGAGCGCGCCGGGGAAGCCCTGCAACTGATCCGCGAGGCGCGCAGCAAGGAGCAGGTGCTGTCGCAGACCGGCTGCGTGGTCGGGGTCAACGACCTGTCGCTGTCGATCGGCAGCGGCGAGATCTTCGTCATCATGGGCCTGTCCGGATCGGGCAAGTCCACGTTGGTGCGCCACTTCAACCGCCTGATCGACCCCACCAGCGGGCAGATCCTGGTCGATGGCGAGGACATCCTGCAGTACGACATGGAAGCCCTTCGCGAATTCCGCAGACGCAAGATCAGCATGGTGTTCCAGAGCTTCGGGCTGCTGCCGCACCGCAATGTGCTGGACAACGTCGCCTACGGCCTGAAGGTGCGTGGCGAGAGCAAGCAGCTGTGCCAGGAGCGCGCGCTGCAGTGGATCGAGACCGTGGGCCTGAAGGGCTACGAGAAGAAGTACCCGCATCAGCTCTCCGGTGGTATGCGCCAGCGTGTGGGCCTGGCCCGGGCACTGGCCGCCGATACCGACATCATTCTCATGGACGAGGCTTTCAGCGCCCTCGACCCACTGATCCGCGCAGAGATGCAGGACCAGTTGCTGGAACTGCAGAAAACCCTGCACAAGACCATCGTCTTCATCACCCACGACCTGGACGAGGCGGTACGCATCGGCAACCGCATCGCCATCCTCAAGGATGGCCGCTTGATCCAGGTTGGTACGCCGCAGGAAATCCTGCACTCGCCGGCCGACGAATACGTTGACCGTTTCGTTCAGCGCCGCGCCGTCGCGGTATGAGGAGCATCATGTCGGAACCTGAAGTCGTGGTGATCGGCAACGGGCCGGTACGCTGGCAGGACATCGCCGCCGTGGCTCGCCACGGCGCGCGCCTGGAGCTGGCGCCGCAGGTGTGGGCGCGTATCGACAATGCCCAGGCCATCGTCCGGCGTATCGTCGACAGCGGCGTGCGCGCCTATGGCGTGAACACCGGCCTGGGCGCCCTGTGCAACGTCTCGCTGCAGGGCGAGCAGCTCAGCGCGCTGTCGCGCAACACCTTGCTCAGCCACGCCTGCGGCGTCGGTCCGGCGCTGCCGGACGAACAGACGCGAGCGATCATCTGCGCCGCCATCGTCAACTACAGCCATGGCAAGTCGGGCCTGCAGCGCTCGGTGGTCGAGGCGCTGCTGGCGTTGCTCGAACAGGGCATTACCCCGCAGGTCCCGTCCCAGGGCTCGGTGGGCTATCTCACGCACATGGCCCACATCGGCGTGAGCCTGCTGGGTGTGGGCAAGGTCAGTTATCGCGGGCGCCTCGTCGAGGCCGCCGAGGCCTTGGCCGATGCCGGGCTTGCGCCGGTGCAGCTCGGAGCCAAGGACGGGCTATGCCTGGTCAACGGCACGCCGTGCATGACCGGCCTCGCCAGCCTTGCGCTGGATGACGCCAGCCGCCTGCTGCAATGGGCCGATGTGATCGGCGCCATGAGCTTCGAGGCCCTGCGCGGCCAGATCGCTGCGTTCGACGCCGAGATCATCGCCCTCAAGCCACACCCAGGCATGCAGCTGGTGGGCGAGAACCTGCGCGCGCTGCTCGATGGCAGTGAAGTGATCGCTTCGAGCAAAGGCATCCGGACCCAGGACGCCCTGAGCATTCGCTCGATTCCTCAGGTGCACGGCGCGGCCCGCGACCAGCTGGCCCATGTGGTGCGTCAGGTCGAGGCCGAGCTCAACGGCGCCACCGACAACCCGTTGCTGCTCGGTACACCGGACGATTTCCGTGTGGTCTCGCAGGCCAACCCCCACGGCCAGTCGGTGGCCCTGGCTGCCGACCTGCTGGCGATCGCCATGGCCGAGATCGGCTCGATCGCCGAGCGCCGCCTGGACCGCCTGGTCAACCCGCATGTCAGTGGCCTGCCGGCGTTTCTGGTCAGCAACCCCGGCGTCAACTCGGGGATGATGATCGCCCAGTACGTCGCCGCCTCGCTGTGCGGGCAGAACCGCCAGTTCGCGCAGCCGGCGGTGCTCGACAATTTCGTCACCTCGGGGCTGCAGGAAGATCACCTGAGCATGGGCACCAATGCCGCACTCAAGCTGCACCAGGTATTGGAGAACTGCACGCAGATCCTCGCCATCGAGTACCTGCTGGCCGCCCAGGCATTCGAATTCCTCAAGGAACAGCGTTTCGGCGCGGGCACCGACGCGGCCTGGCGCTTGCTGCGCGAGAGCGTGCCGGCCTACCTGCAGGACCGCTGGCTGGCGCCGGACATCGCCAGCACCGCGGCCTTGCTCAAGGATCCCCGGTTGCCGCAGCCGTTGCTGGCTGCGCTGCACTAAACAAAATAACAAGGAGCATGAACATGGAAGCTTTGACCCTGACCCCCGGCCAGTTGACCCTGGCCCAGTTGCGCCGCATCCACCAGGCGCCGGTGCGCCTGAGCCTGGATGCCGACGCGGGTGCCGCCATCGACGCCAGCGTTGCCTGCGTCGAGCGCATTCTTGCCGAAGACCGCACGGCCTACGGCATCAACACCGGTTTCGGCCTGCTGGCCTCGACCCGCATCGCCAGCCACGACCTGGAAAACCTCCAGCGCTCGCTGGTGCTGTCCCACGCTGCCGGGATCGGCGCGCCGCTGGACGATGCGCTGGTGCGCCTGATCATGGTGCTGAAGATCAACAGCCTCAGCCGTGGTTTCTCCGGCATCCGCCGCAAGGTCATCGATGCGCTGATCCGCCTGGTCAACGCCGAGGTCTATCCGCACATTCCGCTGAAGGGCTCGGTTGGCGCCTCTGGCGACCTCGCGCCGCTGGCGCACATGTCGCTGGTATTGCTGGGCGAGGGCAAGGCACGTTACCAGGGACAATGGCTGAATGCCAACGAAGCCCTCGCGGTGGCCGGCCTCGAGCCGCTGACCCTGGCTGCCAAGGAAGGCCTGGCCCTGCTCAACGGCACCCAGGCGTCCACCGCCTATGCGCTGCGTGGCCTGTTCCAGGCCGAAGACCTCTTCGCCGGGGCCATTGCCTGTGGTGCGCTGACCGTGGAAGCGGCACTGGGCTCGCGCTCGCCGTTCGACGCCCGTGTCCATGAAGTGCGCGGCCAACGTGGCCAGATCGACGCCGCTGCCTGCTACCGCGACCTGCTGGGCGACTCCAGCGAGGTTTCGCAATCGCACAAGAATTGCGGCAAGGTCCAGGACCCGTACTCGCTGCGCTGCCAACCGCAGGTCATGGGCGCCTGCCTGACCCAACTGCGCCAGGCTGCCGAAGTGCTGGCCGTGGAATCCAACGCCGTCTCTGACAACCCGCTGGTGTTCGCCGCCGAGGACGAAGTGATCTCGGGCGGCAACTTCCACGCAGAACCGGTCGCCATGGCGGCTGACAACATCGCCCTGGCCATTGCCGAGATCGGCTCGCTGAGCGAGCGACGCATCTCGCTGATGATGGACAAGCACATGTCGCAGTTGCCGCCGTTCCTGGTGGAAAACGGCGGGGTCAACTCCGGCTTCATGATCGCCCAGGTCACCGCCGCTGCGCTGGCCAGCGAGAACAAGGCGCTGTCGCACCCGCACAGCGTCGACAGCCTGCCGACCTCGGCCAACCAGGAAGACCACGTGTCGATGGCCCCGGCCGCGGGCAAGCGCCTGTGGGAGATGGCCGAGAACACCCGTGGCGTGCTGGCCATCGAATGGCTGGGCGCTTGCCAGGGCCTGGACCTGCGTGAGGGCCTGAAGACCTCGGCGAAGCTGGAGCAGGCGCGCCAGACCCTGCGCCGCGAGGTGCCGCACTATGACCGTGACCGCTTCTTCGCGCCGGATATCGAGGTGGCTGTGGAGCTGCTGGCCGACGGGCGCCTGACCGGCTTGTTGCCGGCTGGAGTGCTGCCGAGCCTGTGATCGGTGTCCATGCCTTCGCGGGGCGAACCCGCTCCCGCAGTCGAACCTGCAGGAGCGGGCTGGCCCCGCGATGAGGCTCTTGAGAACAACAATAAGGACGAACCATGCAACCAGCACAAGGACTCAAACGCGGGCTGACAGCCCGACACATTCGATTCATGGCCTTGGGATCGGCCATCGGCACCGGCCTGTTCTACGGCTCGGCGTCGGCGATCCAGATGGCCGGGCCAGCGGTGCTGCTGGCCTACCTGATCGGCGGCGCGGCGGTGTTCATGGTCATGCGCGCCCTCGGTGAAATGGCGGTGCACAACCCCGTGGCCGGTTCTTTCGGGCAGTACGCCAGCACCTATCTCGGGCCAATGGCCGGGTTCGTGCTCGGCTGGACCTATGCCTTCGAGATGATCATCGTGTGCATCGCCGACGTCACCGCGTTCGGGATCTACATGGGCTTCTGGTTCCCCGAGGTGCCGCGCTGGATCTGGGTACTGGGCATCGTGTTCCTGATCGGCGGGCTGAACCTGTGCAACGTCAAGGTGTTCGGCGAGATGGAGTTCTGGCTGTCGCTGCTCAAGGTCGGCGCCATCGTTGCGATGATCGTGGCCGGCTTCGGCATCATGGCGTTCGGTCTGGGCCAGGCCGGTGCCGAAACCGGTGTCGGGGTCGCCAACCTGTTCGAGCATGGCGGCTTCCTGCCCAATGGTATCGGTGGCCTGACCGCCTCGTTCGCGGTGGTGATGTTCGCCTTCGGCGGTATCGAGATCATTGGTATTACCGCCGGTGAGGCGCAGGATCCCAAGCGCGTCATCCCCAAGGCGATCAACGCCGTGCCGCTGCGCATCCTGCTGTTCTACGTGCTGACGCTGTTCGTGCTGATGTGCCTGTACCCCTGGCCACAGATCGGCACCCAGGGCAGCCCCTTCGTGCAGATCTTCAGCAACCTGGGCATCGGCTCGGCCGCTGCGGTGCTGAACGTGGTGGTGATTTCCGCGGCGGTCTCGGCGATCAACAGCGACATCTTCGGTGCGGGTCGCATGATGTACGGCCTGGCCGAGCAAGGCCAGGCGCCGCGAGGGTTCGCACAGTTGTCCCGGCACGGCGTGCCGTGGCTGACGGTGCTGGTGATGGGCGCTGCGCTGCTGCTGGGGGTGCTGCTCAACTACCTGATTCCGGAAGACGTCTTCCTGCTGATCGCCTCGATCGCCACCTTCGCCACCGTGTGGGTGTGGCTGATGATTCTGGTCACCCAGGTGGCCATGCGCCGGCGCATGAGCCGCGAGCAAGCGGCCGCGCTGGAGTTCCCGGTGCCGTTCTGGCCCTGGGGCCCGGCGCTGGCGATTGTGTTCATGTTGTTCATTTTCGGTGTGCTCGGCTACTTCCCGAACACTCAGGCGGCGCTGCTGGTGGGCGTGGCGTGGGTGGTGTTCCTGGTGCTGTCCTACCTGCTGTGGTGCAAGCCGCGCTCGGGGCAGGGGCAGGTCGCCCGGGAGCAGGCCGAACTGCACCGCTGACTTGTGGAGAGCTTTATGAGAACCCTTTGGCAGCACTGCCACGTTGCCACCATGGCCAACGGCAGCTACTCGATCATCGAGGACGCGGCGATCGTCACCAATGCCGGGCTGATCGAATGGATCGGCCCCAAGGCCGAACTGCCGGGCGTCGATGCCGAGCGTGTGGTCGACCTGGGTGGCGCCTGGGTCACTCCTGGCTTGATCGACTGCCATACCCACACAGTGTTCGGCGGCAACCGCAGTGGTGAGTTCGAACAGCGCCTGCAGGGCGTCAGCTATGCCGAGATCGCCGCCCAGGGCGGTGGCATCGCCAGCACCGTGCGTGCCACGCGTGCGGCCAGTGAGGACGCACTGCTGGCCAGCGCCCGTCAGCGTGTTCAGGCGTTGCTGCGCGATGGCGTTACCACACTGGAGATCAAGTCCGGCTACGGCCTTGACCTGGCCAATGAGCGCAAGATGCTGCGCGTTGCCCGGCGCATCGCCGAAGAGCTGCCAGTGACCGTGCGCGCCACCTGCCTTGCCGCTCACGCATTGCCGCCGGAGTACGCCGGGCGGGCCGATGACTACATCACCCATATCTGCGACGAGATGCTCCCGGCCCTGGCCGCCGAAGGGCTGGTGGATGCGGTGGATGCGTTCTGCGAACACCTGGCGTTCTCGCCGGCGCAGGTCGAGCGGGTGTTCATCAAGGCGCGTGAACTGGGGTTGCCGGTCAAGCTGCACGCCGAGCAGTTGTCGTCGCTGCATGGTTCGAGCCTCGCGGCACGCTACCAGGCGCTGTCGGCCGATCACCTGGAATTCATGACCGAGGAAGATGCCATCGCCATGGCCCAGGCGGGCACCGTCGCCGTGCTGCTGCCGGGGGCGTTCTATTTCCTGCGTGAAACCCAGTTGCCGCCGATGGACGCCCTGCGTCGGCATGGCGTGAAGATCGCCCTGTCCAGCGACCTCAACCCCGGCACCTCGCCGGTGCTTTCGCTGCGCCTGATGCTGAACATGGGCTGCACCCTGTTCCGCATGACCCCGGAAGAGGCCTTGGCCGGTGTCACCGTGCACGCCGCCACGGCCCTGGGCCTGGGCGACAGCCATGGTTCGCTGGAGGCTGGCAAGGTCGCTGACTTCGTCGCCTGGCAGATCGATCGTCCTGCCGACCTGGCCTACTGGCTGGGTGGCGACCTGCCCAAGCGCGTGGTGCGCCTGGGCCACGAAATTTCCCACTGAGCGAGGCGTCATGGACAAGGTATTGAGTTTTCATCAAGGTCGCCTGCCGCTGCTGATCAGCATGCCCCACGCCGGTCTCAAGTTGACCCCGGCGGTCGAAGCCGGGCTGGTGGACGAGGCCAGGAGCCTGCCGGACACCGACTGGCATATTCCGCAGCTGTACGACTTTGCCCGTGAGCTGGGGGCCAGCGTGGTGGCGGCCGAGTACTCGCGCTTCGTCATCGACCTGAACCGCCCGGACGACGACAAGCCGTTGTACGTCGGCGCCACCACCGGGCTGTACCCTGCGACGCTGTTCGACGGAGAGCCGTTGTTCAAGGAAGGGCAGGTGCCGTCGGCCGACGAGCGTGCCACCTACCTGGAGAAGATCTGGCGCCCGTACCACGGCACTCTCCGCCAGGAGCTGGATCGCCTGCGGGCCGAGTTCGGTTACGTGCTGCTGTGGGACGCCCACTCGATCCGTTCGCTGATTCCGCACCTGTTCGAGGGCAAGCTGCCGGACTTCAATCTCGGTACCTTCAACGGCGCGAGCTGCGACCCGGCGCTGGCCGAGCGGCTCAAGGCGGTGTGCGCCGACGCACCTGCCTACAGCCATGTACTCAACGGGCGTTTCAAGGGCGGGCATATCACCCGTCACTACGGCGACCCGGCCAACCACGTCCACGCGGTGCAGTTGGAACTGGCGCAGAGCACCTACATGGAAGAGGTTGAGCCGTTCGCCTACCGCGAGGATCTGGCGCGGCCCACGCAGGAGGTGCTGCGGCGCCTGCTCGCCAGCGTGCTCGAATGGGGCAAGGGGCGTTACGGCAAGTGAGGGCAACCCCGGGCCGGGACAAAGCCGGCCCGGGGTAGTGCGGTGTCGCCAGCGGGTCATTCGCGCTCGGGGTTGGCCTGGAGGGTCAGCTCCTGTATCAGGCGGGCTTCCTTTGCCTGCTTTTCATGCTTCAAGCTGTCGAACTCCGGCGCGAGTTGCTCCAGGGTGCTGTCGGGGAACTGCTCGGGCAACGCCAGTACCTGCGCCTGGTACTGCTGTTCGATCGCTTCGAAGCGCGCCTGGTGGGTGTGGCGCAGGTAGCGAATCCATTCTTCGTTGCTGGTGGCGTAGTTCAGGAACGACTCGCCCTGTTCTTCGCGGTGCACCTGGTCCACGGCCAGCGCCAGCTCGTTACGGCTGACATCGGCGAAAGCCTCGTACAGCATGTTGTCGTCCGGTACGCCAAGCTTGAGTTCCGCATTCAACCCGCGTCGATAGGCCAGGCGCACCTCTGCCTCGTCGCGCCCCCTGGCTTTGTCCCGGGCGATCTCGTCCAGCCGGTGCAGGCGGAAGAGACGACGCAGCTCCCGGTAGAGCGTGTGCTCCGACTCTGCCGCCTCGGTCAGCAAGCGCCGGCCGTCGATCAGCAGTTCGATGTTCTGGAACACCAGCAGGGCGCCGTCATGGCAGGTCTGGTTGCCGGTGTCGGGCTGCACCAGGGCCTCTTCGGCCACGGCGTTGAACAGCAGACGCTCCTCGGTATTGACCGCGGCCTTGACCAGCATCAGACGCACGCGCTCGCAGAACGATTGGCGGGTCTGGCCGTTGCGATAGGGGGCAGCCTGGCGCAACCGACCGACCAGCGCCAGCAGGTTGGCAGCGTCACCGCTTTCTTCGAGGGTTTCCCAGGCGCTTCTCAGGGCCTCGTTCTGCGCCTGGGCGCCGAGCGACCAGTCGTCGACGTTGGGCAGGTCGTTATCGGCAGAGAGCATCGGGTTATGCAGGTGTCCGCCAGCCATTTCATCATCTGAAGAGGTGAGCAAGAGCAGATCCTCGGGCACGTCCATGGCGAAGGTATAGCTGTGCTGGCTGTCCGATGAGGTGCGCGCGCGCGTCATGGTGTCCATGCTCAACGGGTTGCCGAACAATGCGATCGATGAGATCGGGAAACCGTTATCGATGTTGCTGAGGATGTATTCGGGAAGTTCGGTGAGCTGGTTTTCACTGAGATCCAGCATGTCCATCGGCAGCAGGCTGTCGATCCATGCCGGCCATTGCTGCAGGCCCATGTTGTTCAGGTCGAGGCGGCGCAGGTTGCGTAGCGCTTCGGGCACTTGGGTGATGTTGCCCATGTGGTTGCCGCCCAGGTCCAGCACTGTCAGGTTGCTCAAGTGGGCGAGGGTTGCAAGCATGCTGTCGTCCACCTCCAGGTTCATGTCGCGCATCGAAAGATAGGTCAGGCGTGGCAGGCGGAGCAGTGCCGTGGGCAGGGTCTGGGTGGCGCCGATGTATTCCACCAGGTTCAGGCTCTCGACGTTCGGGAGTCGGGCGAGAAACGCATCCAACTGCTCTGTGCTTCCACTCGCTCGGGATAGGGACAGGTTGCGCACCCGCTCGTTGAAGAAGGTCGGCAACTGTGGCGGGAAATGCCCCAGGTCCATGTCTTCCAAGCGCAAGGTCGTCTGGGTCAGGCCTTGTTCCTGGCTCTGCCAGAAGGTGCTCAACGCGGAGCCGATACGGCGGCGGGCAAGTGTCGCGGCTTGGCTTGGCGGTGCGCTCGAACTGGAGGCGTTGGCCCACTGGTCGATGGCCTCGTGCAGCGTCTGGCGTTGCTGGAGGTGCTGGTCGAGACGGGTACGCAGGCTGGGCGAGATATCGACCGTGACGTTGGGGCTCGACGCTTCCTGGGCCAGCAGCAGGCGCAGCAATTGGTCATCGCTGATGCGGTTGCCTTCCAGTGTGATGACGGTGTGTGGGCGTGCGTCGGCGTGGCTGTTGAGCAGCATGCCAGGCAGTACCCGCAGGTTGTTGTCGCGTAGCGAAAGTTCGCCGATGTTCGCCAGTGCCCCTAGGCCCAGACCCTGCGGCCAGTGGTCGAGGGTCATACGGTCGAGACCAAGGTAGTCCAGCGTGAGCTCGCGAAAATCCGGGCGGTAGCGTTCGGAAAGGCGGTTGCCGCTGAAGTCCAGGCGACGCAGGCGAGGCAGGCCGGCGAGGCTGTTGATGTCGCTCTCGGACAGTTGCAGGTTCTGGTTCAGCAGGCTGAGCGATTCGAGTTCGGGGAAGTGTATTGCCATCAACCCAACGCTGAACAGCATTTGCGATGGGGCGGCGGTTTGCGAGTAGGGGCGGCTGATTTCGAGTGAGCGCACGCCTGGCAACTGTCGGAACAGGTTGTTCAGGTGCCGCTCGTATGCGGTCCAACCCACGCTACTGCCAAATGACGGCTCGGTCAGTTGCACGTGCGTGATGGTCGCCCTGAGGAAGTCGGGCAGGTCCGAAGGGAAGCTGCTGAGGTCGATGCGCTCCAGGTGCAGCGGGGCTTGGGTGTCTCCGAGGGCGGGCAATGCGTTGCGGTGCCAGTGATTCATGAAGCGTGCCTGAAGCTCGGAGAACGTTTGTGGCGGGACAAGGATGTCGGGGTGGACCGCCGTGCGCCAATCGTCCAGCCAGCGCTGCAGGGCGGTGCGCTGTTCTTGCAGCTCGCGCAGGCGGTTATGGATGTCCGAACGGTTCATGCCGCTGGTTTCAAGGCGGGTCAGGATCTGTTCGGCCGAGCGGGAGAGGTGTTCGGGCAGTTCGAGGGTGCGGATGATGCGCAGCAGTGTATGGCGGGTGAACGAACCCCCAACCGCACCTCGACCGCCCAGTGGGTAGCCGATGCGCCCGTCGGCCAGGCGCATCGGTGAGCGGTAGCCTGGGTTCAGCGGTTGCATGCCCAGCAGGCGCCTGAACGTAGCGCGTGGCAGGAGGTTGGCCTGGATCAGGCGTTGCAAGGCAAGGGTCTGTTCGGCACCGTCGCCCGCCAGTGTTTCGCGCAGGGCGGCGGGTATCACCTCGAGCAGTGCGCTGTACAACGAAGTATGCGAGGACAAGGAGGTGGCCGATTCCGCAAGGTAGCCTGAGGCGGTGCTGACGAGGGTCTGGCCCTGCGTGTCGGTGGTGCCGATCTCGAAGGTTCCGCCAGGCAACTGCTCCAGTGTCAGGCGGGTGCCGGTTGGCCAGTCGGACAACTGCTCCAGCGTGTACAGCGCCAGCCGCTCGCTATCGGCATTGCGCACCGAGTCCAGGAATAGTCCCTCGTAGGCACGCGCCAGGCGCACCTGTTGCTGATAGAGGCGTATTTCCTGGGCCAGGCGGTAGGGCACCTTGGCTTGTGCCAGGCTTTGCAGCTCCTCGGGCGTGGCGTGGCGCAGCAGTTCCTCGACGATGGCATTCGGCAGTTGCGGGTAGCGCTGCTGGATGAGCTCTGCGGACGGCGTCACGCTGCTCGACAAGGCGCTGTAACGCGTGGCGAATTCTGCCTGGGCCATGTGTGGCTCGGCGTAGGCGGGCGTCTGGCTGATCTGCTGGTCCAGCGTGAAGCGCACCAGGGTGTCTTCCAGCAGCGCGGGAAGCCGCTGGTTATCGGCGATGATCCGGCGCAGCACGTCTTCCTGGGTGTCGCTGATCTCCAGAATGCGGGTGATGGTTGCATCGTCGAACGCGGCGGCCAGCGGGCTTGCGCGACGCATGAGGGTAAGCGCCTGCCAGGTCAGCGGCTGGTCCAGTTCGTGCAGCCAGGCACCGGCACCATTGTGGCGCAGGCTCGGTTGGTAGCTCTGCGGGTTGTGCGGGTGTTCGAGCCGGTATTCACCAGTAGGCGTCGCCTGGCTCAGCGAATAGTGGGTGCCATCCAGCGCCAGCCAGGTCTTGCCTTGATGATGGTACAGGCCGAATTCATCTGGCTGCAGGTCGGCTGGCAGCAGAATGTCGTGCGCGAACGGCCGCAGGTCGGGCGCCCACAGGCGGGTCTGGCCATCGGGCAGTTCGATGGGGGTGAGTTCCTCGATGAACGAGGGCGTTTCCACCGGAATACGCTCGAGCGCCGGTACCTCGCCTGTGCCGCCGGCGGCCCCCAGTGCGGCGGTGAGCGCCACGTTCTCGACCACATCCATCAGGTACTCGAAGGCCTGTTGCTGGTCGCCGCTGGCCCAGCTGTCCAGGCCCTCGAACACCTCGTAGCTCAGTTGGATAGCGGCCACGCCCATCATCACCTGGCCCAGCACGGGTATGAAGAAGGCGCTGATGTTGAGCGCGTCGAATGCCAGCTGGGTGAAGTAGGCTCGACGCTTTTCGGCGGTCTTTTCGTCCTCGACGGCGGTGGGCACCGCGTGGAATGCCGCGTCGTCCTTGAGCCGCTGCTGCTTGTGCTCGACCTGATGGGTGAGCAGCGGCTGGCGCAAGGGCTCCAGGGTCACCGGAACCCAGGCGTCTGGGTCGCGGACCCGCTCGACCTGGCCGTCTTGGCCGTCGGGGCCAGGTTGTACGGTGCTCCAGTCGACCGGTTGCAGGCAGTCGCGCAGCTTTTCGAAGAAGGTGGCGCTGTCACGCGCCGGCACTGCGCGCTTGAGCTGATCGATCGGCATCATCCACAGCTGTTCGCGCAAGTGGGCCTGTGCCTCGTGCACCGAATGGTGCTGCTGCAAGGGGGTGTCGCTGCCGGGCAGGTAGGTGACGAGGAGGCCTTTGTGCGGCAATAGCAGCGGATCGTAGGTCAGTAGCTGCTCGGGAGAGGGGACGGCGCCGATGACCATGGCCCCGGTCAACGGCACCCCGAACAGGGCCAGCCCGGCGCAACGCACCGGGCTGCCCTGGTACTCGGCTGGCTTGTCCTCGACGAGGGCGAGCAGTATCGAGTGCAATTCGGCGTCGATCGCTTGGCTGAGTAAGGCTTTATGCACCTCCACGCGCAAGGCCGCCTGTTCGGTCGCGCGCAGCGCTGGCGCCGCGGAGTTCAACACGTCGCCGATCAGCGTCTGGTACTGGCCGCCGATGTCCAGCTCACGGCTCAGGGCCGCGAACTCGTGGGGAACGATGGAGAGTTGCTTCCCGTCCGGCGTAAGGAACGTAAAAGTGTTGCTGTCGACAACGGCTGCGCTGAGCCATTGTCCATCTAACCCATTGGGCTCGGCTTCGGCCTCCTCGAAATTCTGCAGCGCACAGTGCAGCAGCGATTGAGTGGCCAGTTTCAACGCACGCTGCCCATTGACGACGGGATCGCCTTCCAGCTGCAGTTTGTAGGCTTCTGCCTTGCTGGCATTGATCAGGTAGTGGGTGGACACGTCGAGGGACAACGTGAACCGCTTTTCAATCGCCTGGCGCAAGTGCTGGGTGGCGAAAGCTGTCAGCGCCGGGAGCGCACCCAGTTGCGCATTGAGCTCGGTGCTGTGGGCCTGGTAGTCGGTATAGGCCTGGGCAAGGTCGCGGGTGGTAGTGTTGGCCTGCGCGAACCAGGTCGGCGGGGTTTTGAGGGTTTCGCGCATGATGGTGTGCGCATGGGCAGGGGTTGTGTGCATCCACGGCGGCATCTTGTGTTCGATCAAGGCGTGGGGAGCGAGGGGGGCTGAAGGCTTCATGGCGGTGTCTCATGGGGAAATCGCCGATGCTAGTGAGCCGCGCAGGCCAGGCTGACATAACAGTTTATAGAGGCCGTGGGGCAATGATCTGGCAGGCCCATCACACGGGTACATGCTCAAAGCGCAATTCAGGTTTATGATGGCCCTCGGCCGAACAATCCTCACACGGAGTGCGCAATGCAGACCCTCTACCCGCAGATCAAACCCTACGCCCGGCACGATCTGGCCGTGGAAGCGCCGCACGTGTTGTATGTCGATGAAAGTGGTTCGCCTGAAGGTTTGCCGGTGGTGTTCATCCACGGAGGTCCGGGCTCGGGCTGCGACGCCCAGAGTCGTTGCTACTTCGACCCCAACCTCTACCGCATCATCACCTTCGACCAGCGCGGCTGTGGGCGCTCCACGCCACACGCGAGCCTGGAGAACAACACCACCTGGCACCTGATCGAAGACCTGGAGCGCATCCGCGAGCACCTGGGCATCGACAAATGGGTACTGTTCGGTGGCTCCTGGGGCTCGACGCTGGCGCTGGCCTACGCCCAGACCCACCCCGAGCGCGTGCATGGCCTGATTTTGCGCGGGATCTTCCTGTGCCGTCCCCAGGAAATAGAATGGTTCTATCAGGCGGGCGCCAGCCGTCTGTTCCCCGACTACTGGCAGGACTACATCGCGCCGATCCCGGCCGATGAGCGCGGCGACCTGGTCAAGGCTTTCCACAAGCGCCTGACCGGCCACGACCAGATCGCCCAGATGCAAGCCGCCAAGGCCTGGTCGACCTGGGAAGGCCGTACTGCCACGCTGCGTCCCAATCCGCTGGTGGTCGATCGCTTCTCCGAGCCTCAGCGTGCGCTGTCGATCGCCCGTATCGAATGCCACTACTTCATGAACAATGCCTTCCTCGAGCCGGACCAGCTGATCCGCGATCTGCCGAAGATCGCCCACCTGCCGGCGGTGATCGTGCATGGACGCTATGACGTGATCTGCCCGCTGGACAACGCCTGGGAGCTACACCAGGCCTGGCCGAACAGCGAACTCAAGGTGATCCGCGATGCTGGCCACGCCGCGTCCGAGCCAGGCATCACCGATGCCTTGGTACGCGCGGCAGACCAGATGGCGCGTCGCCTGCTCGACCTGCCCCTGGAAGAAGCATGAAGGGCCTGCTGCAGCGTGTACGCGCAGCACGGGTCGAAGTCGAGGGCGAGATCGTCGGCGCCGTAGACCAGGGTTTGCTGGTGCTGGTGGCGGTCGAGCCTGAAGATACCCGCGAACATGCCGATAAGCTTTTGCACAAGCTGCTGAACTACCGGGTGTTCAGCGACCCGCAAGGCAAGATGAACCTGTCGCTCAAGGACATCGGCGGCGGGCTGCTGCTGGTGTCGCAGTTCACCCTGGCCGCCGACACCCGTAGTGGCATGCGGCCGGGTTTTTCGACGGCGGCGCCGCCTGCACTGGGGGCCGAGCTTTTCGACTATCTTTTGCAGCAGGCTAAGCTTCAGCACTCGAACGTCGAGAGTGGCCGTTTTGGTGCAGATATGCAGGTTCACCTGGTCAATGATGGCCCCGTAACATTTATGTTACAAATATGAGCCGCAAAAACCCCTTGTTTGTAGGAAAACAAGGGGTTTTGTACGATAAATAGTTTGTCCAGCCTGATGCGTTGTAACGCAGCCTGCTGGATAATCGCGCGCTGCGTGAGCCTGCGTTCGCAGGTTCGTTTCACTCTGACTCGAGCATTGTCTGGATCCGTTTGGGGAATCATTGCGCCCTTGCGGGGTCCGAACAGTGCTCGCCAACCCGGCATTGGTCGCTGGCCGTTGGTTTCATGATCTGTTTACGGCGAGGGTTGCTCGTGATTGTAAGTCCCTGTAATGCACCAAGAATCCCCGGCAATCGGCTGCGCACGGCCTTGTTGGCAGGCGCAGCGCTGGTTGGCCTGATGAGCGCTGGCCAGCTGTGGGCATTCAATCTTGACGATGTTGCAGCCAAGGCAAAGGATCTGGCCGGCCAGAAGTACGAAGCACCGAAGAGCAACCTGCCTCCGGTGTTCCGCGACATGAAGTACGCGGACTATCAGAAAATCCGCTTCATCCAGGAAAAGGCCGAATGGGCGAATGACAAGACCCCGTTCAAGCTCTCCTTCTATCATCAGGGCATGCACTTCGACACGCCGGTGACCATCAACGAGATCACCGCCAAGAAGGTCGAAGAGATCAAGTACGACCCGAGCCGCTTCGAGTTCGGCGACGTACCGCACGACGCCGATGCCACCAAGAACCTCGGCTACGCCGGTTTCCGCGTGCTCTACCCGATCAACAAGCCTGACAAGCAGGATGAGATCATGACCCTGCTGGGCGCCAGCTACTTCCGCGTGGTCGGCAAGGGGCACGCCTATGGCCTGTCTGCCCGTGGCCTGGCCATCGACACCGCGCTGCCGTCCGGCGAAGAGTTCCCGCGCTTTCGCGAGTTCTGGATCGAGAAGCCCAAGCCCGCCGACAAGCACCTGGTGATCTACGCGCTGCTCGATTCGCCACGTTCCACCGGCGCCTACAAGCTGACCGTGCGTCCAGGCGACGACACCATCGTCGACGTCAAGTCCAAGGTGTTCCTGCGCGATCACGTCAGCCGCCTGGGCATCGCCCCGCTGACCAGCATGTTCCTGTTCGGCCCGAACCAGCCGTCGAAGGTACAGAACTACCGTCCTGCGCTGCATGACTCCGAAGGCCTGTCGATCCACGCCGGCAACGGCGAATGGCTGTGGCGTCCGCTGAACAACCCGAAACACCTGGCAGTCAGCAACTTCAGCGTCGAGAACCCGCGTGGTTTCGGCCTGATGCAGCGTCAGCGCGCCTTCAGCGACTTCGAAGACCTCGACGACAACTACCAGAAGCGTCCAAGCACCTGGATCGAGCCCAAGGGCGACTGGGGCAAGGGTACCGTCGACCTGGTCGAGATTCCGACTGCCGACGAGACCAACGACAACATCGTTGCTTTCTGGAGCCCGGAAACCTTGCCTGAGCCAGGCAAGCCCTTCGAGTACAACTACCGCCTGCACTGGACCATCAGCGAGCCCAAGTTCCAGGCCCAGGACCTTGGCTGGGTCAAGCAGACCCTGCGTTCCACCGGTGACGTCAAGCAAGCCAACCTGATCCGTCAGGCCGATGGCAGCGTGGCCTTCCTGGTCGACTTCAACGGCCCGGTGCTGGCGGCATTGCCGGAAGACACCGCGGTGCGCAGCCAGGTCAGCGTGGGCGACAATGCCGAGCTGGTCGAGAACAATCTACGCTACAACCCTGAGATCAAGGGCTGGCGTCTGACCCTGCGGTTGAAGGTCAAGGATCCGAAGAAGTCCACCGAGATGCGTGCCGCGCTGGTACGCGATGTTCCGGTCGAGGCGCCGAAGGAAACCAAACCTGCCGAAACCAAGCAGGACAAGGCGGCCGCCAAGCACGCCAAGGCTCAGCATGCCAAGGCCGAGAAGGCCGAGACGCCTGCCGAGCAACCAGCCGCCGACGCGGCGTCCACCAACGGGGCCCCGGCCACCACCGAGAAGGTGCTGACCGAAACCTGGAGCTATCAGTTGCCTGCCGATGAGTAACTCAAGCGCAAGGCCGGAATCGCTTGGCGAGTACCTGGCCCACCTCCCTCTGAGCGATGAGCAGCGAGCGGAACTCGCCAGCTGCTCTTCCTTCAGCGAGCTGCACCAACGCCTGGCGGCCGATCCGGCCGCCAGCGCCACCGAGGCCGTCCAGGCTTCGGTGGGTTCCCGTCTGACGGTTGGCAGTGCCGCCGAGCTCGAAGAGGCCGAGATGCTCGGCGTCGACGGCGGTGGCCGCCTGTGCCTGAAGATCGCCCCGCCGATCAAGCGTACCAAGGTCCTGCCCGAGCCCTGGCGCACCAATATTCTGGTGCGCATGTGGCGGCGC
This sequence comes from Pseudomonas sp. A014, assembly GCF_052378495.1. Taxonomy (NCBI): domain Bacteria; kingdom Pseudomonadati; phylum Pseudomonadota; class Gammaproteobacteria; order Pseudomonadales; family Pseudomonadaceae; genus Pseudomonas; species Pseudomonas sp. A014. The sequence goes on along the minus strand of NZ_CP199001.1, from coordinate 5,533,581 downwards.
ATGACTGGCCGCACCAACGCTCCGCAACCGCCCAAGCGCGAGTTGCCGCCGGCACGCTGGCGCCGGGTCGGTTCGTTGCGCCGCTACATCCTGCTGGCGCTGATGATCGGTCAGACCATCGTCGCCGGCTGGTACATGAAGGGCATCCTGCCGTACCAGGGCTGGTCGTTCGTCGACCTGGACGAAGTGGTCAACCAGCCGATCTGGGACACCGTCGTGCAGGTCTGGCCCTATGCCTTGCAGACCTCCATCCTGATTCTCTTCGGCATCCTGTTCTGCTGGGTGTCGGCGGGCTTCTGGACCGCGCTGATGGGCTTCCTCGAGCTGCTCACCGGCCGCGACAAGTACAAGATTTCCGGCAGCAGTGCCGGCAACGAGCCGATCCCGGCCGATGCCCGCACCGCGATCGTCATGCCGATCTGCAACGAAGATGTGCCACGGGTCTTCGCTGGCCTGCGCGCGACCTTCGAGTCGGTGGCCGCCACCGGCAACCTGGACCGCTTCGACTTCTTCGTGCTCAGCGACACCAACGACACCGACATCGCCGTTGCCGAGCAACAGGCGTGGCTCGAGGTGTGCCGTGAGGCGAAAGGCTTCGGTCGTATCTTCTATCGCCGCCGCCGCCGCCGCGTGAAACGCAAGAGCGGCAACCTCGACGACTTCTGCCGTCGCTGGGGGGGCGAATACAAGTACATGGTCGTGCTCGACGCCGACAGCGTGATGAGCGGTGAGTGCTTGAGCAGCCTGGTGCGCCTGATGGAGGCCAACCCGGACGCCGGTATCATCCAGACCGGGCCGAAGGCTTCGGGCATGGACACGCTCTATGCGCGCATGCAGCAGTTCGCCACCCGTGTGTACGGCCCGCTGTTCACCGCCGGCCTGCACTTCTGGCAGCTGGGCGAATCGCATTACTGGGGGCACAACGCGATCATCCGCATGAAGCCCTTCATCGAGCACTGCGCCTTGGCGCCATTGCCGGGCAAGGGCGCCTTCGCCGGCGCGATCCTGTCCCACGACTTCGTCGAAGCCGCGCTGATGCGCCGTGCCGGCTGGGGCGTGTGGATCGCCTACGACCTGCCGGGCAGCTATGAAGAGCTGCCCCCGAACCTGCTCGATGAGCTCAAGCGCGACCGGCGCTGGTGCCACGGCAACCTGATGAACTTCCGCCTGTTCCTGGTCAAGGGCATGCACCCGGTGCACCGCGCGGTGTTCCTCACCGGGGTGATGTCGTACCTGTCGGCACCGCTGTGGTTCCTGTTCCTGGTGCTGTCGACCGCATTGCTGGCAACCAACACGCTGATGGAGCCGCAGTACTTCATCGAGCCGTTCCAGCTGTATCCGCTGTGGCCGCAGTGGCACCCGGAAAAAGCCATCGCGCTGTTCTCCACCACCATCGTGCTGCTGTTCCTGCCCAAGCTGCTCAGCATCATCCTGATCTGGGCCAAGGGCGCGACCGAGTTCGGCGGGCGGATCAAGGTGACCCTGTCGATGCTGATGGAGATGCTGTTCTCCATGTTGCTGGCGCCGGTGCGGATGATCTTCCACACCCGCTTCGTGTTGGCCGCGTTCCTCGGCTGGGCAGCGACCTGGAATTCGCCGCAGCGTGACGACGATTCCACCCCGTGGAGCGAAGCGGTGCGGCGTCATGGCCCGCAGACCTTGCTGGGTATCGCCTGGGCTGCGCTGGTGGCTTGGCTGAATCCAAGCTTCCTGTGGTGGCTGGCGCCGATCGTCGGCTCGCTGGTGCTGTCGATCCCGGTTTCGGTGATCTCCAGCCGTGTGCGCCTGGGCCTGGCGGCCAAGGACGAGCGCTTGTTCCTGATTCCCGAGGAATACGCCACGCCGCACGAGCTGCTGGCAACCGACCAGTACACCCACGAGAACCGCTGGCACGCCCTGAACGATGGCTTCGTTCGCGCCGTGGTCGATCCGCGTCAGAACGCCCTGGCCTGCGCCATGGGTACGGCCCGTCATGGTCAGTCCGATGCGATCGAGACGCTGCGCGCCGAGCGTATCGCCAAGGCGCTGGAAGCGGGCCCCAAGGGGATCGACGGCAATACTCGCCTGGCCCTGCTGAGCGATCCGGTGGCGCTGTCGCGCCTGCACGAGCGGGTGTGGACCGAGCAGAACGAGGCGTGGATCAAGGTGTGGCGCAACTCCATCGCCAACGATCCGCACTCGCCGCTGTTGCCGCTGCATCCCGAGGGTGAGGGCCAGCCGGCACTTGTCGGCGCCTGATCCATCGCATTCGCGGGCAAGCCCGCTCCTACAAAGCCTGTAGGAGCGGGCTTGCCCGCGAAGCTTTTTCTGCTGCCATGATTTTTGGCCAACAAAGTCCCCACCGGCTCTAGGTCCCAGGGCCTGCATGCGTTAGCATCCGTCCCGACACAACGCACCGGTCGGAACGATCGTGCACACAATAAAATTCTGCGTACTTCTTGCTAGGGGACCTGGTGATGATGAAGAAATACCTGTCGCGCATGCTGCTCGGCGTCACCGCGCTGATCGCGGTCACAACCGCCCAGGCGGGCGCCATCGATGATGCGGTCAAGCGCGGCACCCTGCGCGTGGGTATGGACCCGACCTACATGCCGTTCCAGATGACCAACAAGCGCGGCGAGATCGTCGGCTTCGAGGTCGACATCCTCAAGGCGATGGCCAAGTCCATGGGCGTCAAGCTCGAAACCGTCTCCACCGCCTATGACGGCATCATCCCGGCCCTGCTGACCGACAAGTTCGACATGATCGGCAGCGGCATGACCCTGACTCAGGAACGCAACCTGCGCCTGAACTTCAGCGAACCCTTCATCGTCGTTGGCCAGACCCTGCTGATCCGCAAGGAGCTGGCAGGCGAGATCAAGTCGTACAAGGACCTGAACAACGAGAAGTACCGCCTGACCTCCAAACTCGGCACCACCGGCGAGATGGTCGCCAAGAAGCTGATCAGCAAGGCCAAGTACCACGGCTACGACAACGAGCAGGAAGCGGTGATGGACGTGGTCAACGGCAAGGCCGATGCCTTCGTCTACGACGCGCCGTACAACGTGGTCGCGGTGAACAAGGCAGGCGCCGGCAAGCTGGTCTACCTGGAAGAACCCTTCACCTACGAGCCGCTGGCATTCGGCCTGAAGAAGGGCGACTACGACAGCATCAACTTCATCAACAACTTCCTGCACCAGATCAAGCACGACGGGACCTACGATCGTATTCACGACAAGTGGTTCAAGAAGACCGACTGGCTGAAGGACATGGAATAAGAGCCCGGACCACAAGCCCTGGCGATGACCCTGACGCGCAGGCAACCCCTGCGCGTTCGCATTTACGGAAGCACCCACGTGATCAAACACAAGAAAGCCCAGTGGCCCTGGCACGCGCTTACCGCGCTGGTGCTGGTGGGCCTGGCGTTCAGTCTGTACATGGCCACCTCAATGATTTCCTACGAGTGGCGCTGGAACCGTGTGCCGCAGTACTTCGCCTTCCAGGCCGAAGACGTGCAGCGCGCCGCGGCCTACGGCACCGTCGAGGAGATCGTCGTGTCCGGTAACGACGCCCGCGTCACGCTCAAGAGCGAGGACGGCGAGGTACAAGTGCTGGAGGTGGTCAAGGACAGTCTGCAACTGAGCCGTGGTGACGATGTCGCCGAGGGCGACCAGATCGGCGTCACCCGCCACTGGGCGGCCGGCCCGCTGGCCTGGGGCCTGTGGACCACCTTGTGGATCTCGGTGCTTTCCGGTGCGTTTGGTTTGGTGATCGGCCTGTTCGCCGGGTTGTGCCGGTTGTCGAGCAACCCGACCCTGCGCGACCTGTCCACGGTCTATGTCGAACTGGTGCGCGGTACGCCGCTGCTGGTGCAGATCTTCATCTTCTATTTCTTCATCGGCACCGTGCTCAACCTGTCCCGCGAGTTCGCCGGGGTGGCGGCGCTGGCGCTGTTCACCGGCGCCTATGTGGCCGAGATCGTCCGTGCCGGTGTGCAGTCGATCGCCAAGGGGCAGAACGAAGCGGCGCGCTCGCTGGGCCTGAATGCCAGCCAGTCGATGCGCCATGTGATCCTGCCCCAGGCGTTCAAGCGTGTGCTGCCGCCACTGGCGGGGCAGTTCATCAGTCTGGTCAAGGACACCTCGCTGGTGTCGGTGATCGCCATTACCGAGCTGACCAAGAGCGGTCGCGAGGCGATCACCACGTCGTTCTCGACCTTCGAAATCTGGTTCTGCGTGGCAGGCCTGTACCTGCTGATCAACCTGCCGCTGTCGCACATTGCCAGCCGGCTCGAGCGGAGGCTTGCGCAAAGTGATTGAAGTCCGTGACCTGTTGAAAGTCTTCGACACCCGTGGCCAGGTGGTGCGTGCGGTGGACAGCGTCTCCACCCAGGTTGCCAAGGGCGAGGTGGTGGTGGTGCTGGGCCCCTCGGGTTCCGGCAAGTCGACCTTCCTGCGCTGCCTGAACGGCCTGGAGCATTTCGACGAAGGCCATGTGGCCATCGATGGGCTGCGCCTGGAAGACCCCAAGACCGATATCAACGCCTACCGCCGTGAAGTCGGCATGGTGTTCCAGCACTTCAACCTGTTCCCGCACATGACCGTGCTGGAGAACCTGTGCCTGGCGCAGAAGGTGGTGCGCAAACGTAGCAAGGCCGACCGCGAAGCCAAGGCCCGTGCACTGCTGGAGAAGGTCGGCATTGGCCAGAAGGTCAATGAATACCCCTCTCGCCTCTCGGGGGGGCAGCAGCAGCGGGTGGCCATTGCCCGCGCCCTGGCGATGGATCCGAAGGTGATGCTGTTCGACGAACCGACCTCGGCGCTCGACCCCGAGATGGTCGGCGAGGTGCTGGATGTCATGAAGACCCTGGCCCAGGAAGGCATGACCATGGTCTGCGTGACCCATGAGATGGGCTTTGCCCGTGAGGTGGCTGACCGGGTGCTGTTCTTCGACCATGGCAAGTTGCTGGAAGATTCGGCACCCGCTGCGTTCTTCGCGGCGCCGAGGGACCCGCGGGCCCAGGCGTTCTTGCGCCAGGTGCTTTGATCGGATCGCTCTTTGCGTGGGCAAGCCCGACCTCTTGTAGGCGCAAGCTTGCCCGCCAAGGCACACCACCGTTCCTACAGGCTGAATCGCCCCACCATCCCCCGCAACTGCTGCCCCAGCTGCTGTAGTTCACCACTGGAAGTGGCCGTCTGTTCGCTCGCCGAACTGGTGTGATCGGAAGCCTCGCGCACACTGATCACGCTGCGGTTGATCTGTTCGGCCACCACGCTCTGCTCTTCGCTGGCGGTGGCGATTTGCTGGTTCATCCCCTGGATGTTCGATACGGTCCGGGTGATCTGCCCCAATGCATCGCCCGCGCGGCGACTCAGCTCGACACTTTGCTCGGTCAGGGTCCTGCTGCTGTCGAGCAGTGAAGTGACTTCATCGGTGCCCTGGTGCAGGCTTTCGATCAGGTGCTCGATCTCCTCGGTCGACTGTTGGGTGCGCTGGGCCAGGCCCCGTACTTCGTCGGCCACCACCGCGAACCCGCGACCGGCTTCGCCGGCACGTGCCGCTTCGATGGCCGCATTGAGGGCCAACAGGTTGGTCTGTTCTGACACCGACTTGATCACGTCGAGGATACTGCCGATCCGTTGGCTTTCCCCCGCCAGGTGTTGCATCGAAGTGAGGCAGCGGTCCATCTGCGTTGCCAGCTGTTCGATACGCGCGATGGCTTCGGCCACTACCTGATCGCCCACTTGCGCCTGCTGGTCAGCGTCGGTTGCGGCCAATGAGGCATGTTCGGCGTTCTGTGCCACTTCCTGCACGGTCGCGCTCATCTGGTTCATCGCCGTGGCCACCTGGTCGGTTTCCTCGCGCTGCTGAGTGATGCGCTCGAGCGTGTCTGCGCTGGCCCCGGCCAGTTGCGAGGCCGCTTGTGACAAGTGCTCGACGCTCTGGTCGATGCCGCCGATCAGCTGGCGCAGGCTCAGCGTCATCTCGCACATGCTGCGCTGCAACTGGCCCATTTCGTCGCGACGCGCCACCGTTTCCACTTGGCTGAGGTCGCCGTGAGCGATGCGGGCGGCCTGGGCCAGTGTCTGGCGCAGTGGCTCGGTGATCTGCCGGGTGATCAGCCAGCCGGCCAGCACGCCGACAGCCAAGGCCAGCAGTGCCACGCTGGTCAGCAGTGAGCGAGCGGCTACGGCTTCATGGTCGCGTTGGGCAACTTTCTGCTCGGCCAGCGTCACGCTGGCGTCACTCAGGTCGTTACCGATGACTTCCATGTCGCTTTGCAGTTGTTCGACGCGGATCGCCGCGCGACGGTATTGCTCCAGGCTGGCCCGGTACTCGGCCAGGGCGGGCTTGGGGCGCGCCATGAGCTCGCTCGACAATGCGAGCGGTGCAAGTGCCGTCAGCATTTGCTCCAGGCTGGCTTGCGCAGCATCGAGCGCCGCATTGCCGACCTGTGCGAAGTCCTCGACGGGCGAGAACGTGTAGGCGGGTACCAGGCTTTGCTGGTTGGCGCTGTCGACCTGGCGCGTGAGCGTGTCCATCAGTCCGAGCAGGTTGCCCTGCGGCTGGTCGGCGGGAAGCTTGAGCAGCGCTTGGGTCTGCAGGTCGTCGATGACTTCATCCAGTATCCGGTCCTTGTCGCGCATGATCTTGCGCAGCTCGGCACGGCTATCGACTGCGCGCAGCAGCTCGGCGTAGTTCTCGCGCAGGCGCTGCAACTGACGCAGCTTCTCGCTGAGCAGCTCGCGCGACTGGTCGACGCTGCTGCGTTGCTGGAGCACGGTGAGCCGGCGTTCGAGCTGGTCGAGGATCGCGTCGATGCGTGTCTTGCTGGTGTCGTCGGCCAGCACGCGGTAGGTGATGCGTTCGGCGCGCAGGTCTTTGCTCAGGTCACTGATCTGCACGATCTCGCTGAGCTGTTGCGAGCGGATGATGGCGCCGTCCAGGGCGCGCCAGCCGCTGACGGTGGTTGCGAGTGTGAGCAACAGGACCACGGCGAAGCCGAGGGTGAGTTTGAGTCGCACGCTGAGGTTGGCGAGGCAGCGATTGAGATATCCGAACATGGCGAGTCTCCATCCATATGAGAGAAGGACCATGCTGGTAGGTTGCCAGCATGGTCCTTCTGCTCATCGGCAGAGCGCGCGTGGGACTCGACCTGTAAATCCTGTGGGAAAGTTCCACTGGCAGGTAGTGATTATTCCTTGCCCGGCGGCGCTCAGAGACGGAAGCGGGCTACCAGGCCCTGCAGGTGGGTGCCGAGCCGCGCCAGCTCGACGCTGGAGCTGGCAGTCTCTTCACTGGCCGCCGAGGTCTGGTCGGAAATATCCCGTACATTCATCACGCTGCGGTTGATCTCCTCGGCCACTGCACTCTGCTGCTCTGCCGCCGTAGCGATCTGCTGGTTCATCGATTGGATCGACGACACGGTGCGGGTAATGGTATCCAGCGAGCTGCCGGCGCGACGGGTCAGTTCGACGCTGCTGTCGGTGAGTTCGCGGCTGCTGTCCATCACACTGGATACCCGCTGGGTGCCGCTCTGCAGGTTGGCGATCAGTTCCTCGATCTCCTCGGTCGACTGCTGGGTGCGCTGCGCCAGGCTGCGTACTTCATCGGCGACAACGGCGAATCCGCGACCAGCCTCGCCTGCGCGTGCAGCTTCGATGGCGGCGTTGAGGGCCAGCAGATTGGTCTGCTGGGCGACCGACTTGATCACGTCGAGCACGCTGCCGATCTTGTCGCTCTCGGTCTTGAGCTGGTTCATCGCTTCGCTGGAGTTACCCACTTCGTTGGCCAGGCGCTCGATCTGGGCGATGACCTCGCCGACCACCCGATCACCCTCGCGAGCCTGCTGATCGGCCATCAGCGCGGCTTCCGACGCCTGCTCGGCGTTGCGCGCGACTTCCTGCACGGTGGCTGCCATTTCGTTCATGGCGGTCGCGACCTGATCGGTCTCCACTTTCTGGTTGTTGACCCCTGCGCTGGTCTGCTCGGTGACTGCCGACAGCTCTTCGGCAGCGCTGGCGATCTGGGTGACGCCGTCACCGATACCGCTGATCAGTTCGCGCAGGCCCTGGGTCATGCGTTGCATGCTGGCTTGCAGTTGGCCGAGTTCGTCGCGACGTTGCACCAGCAGGTCCTGGCTCAAGTCGCCGCTGGCCACGCGTTCGGCGGCGCTGAGGGTCTGGCGCAGGGGCACGACGATCTGCCGGGTGATGGCCCAGGCGGCAATGATGCCTAGCAGCAGGGCCAGGGCACTGGCTCCGCCCAGTAGGGTCTTGGCCTGCAGGGCACCACTGTTGCGCACGGCGGTCTGCGATGCGGTCATCTGCGTACCGGCATCCATCAACACCTGGCCCTGTACAACCATGCGTTGCAAGGTCTGCTCCGCGCTGGTCTGCGCTGCGCCGAACTGGTTCACCGCATCGCGATAGGCGCCCATGGCATTGGCGGCATCATCGAGACTGGCGGCGTATTCGGCGGGCACCCTGGCCGGCAGGGCCTTGAGCACAGCGAGCGCCTGGTCGATGGCATCCAGCGCGGTCTGCTGGAATTCGGCCTTGCCGCTATAGGTGTAGCCGCGCACCTGGAAGCGCGCCTGCTGGAGCAAGGCGCTGGCCTGCACGATCTGTTGATAGAGGCTGATGTCGCCACCTTGCGCAAGGCGTTGCTGCACCTGACCGATCAGCGCAGCGGCCTTGTCGGCGCTGTCACCCAGCACACTGCGTGCGGCTTCACGGCGCTGGCCGGCCTGCTTGAGCTCGACGAAGGCCTGGCGGTATTGGCGCACGGCTTGACGCTGCTGCTCCAGGCGCTGGCGATCCTGCGGATGCTCGATCTGCCCGAGCATCATCTCGACCTGCTGCTCGAGCTTGCCGAGCGCTTTTTCCAGCTCGCCCGCCGATGCGTCGTCGCGATTGCGTTCGTACTGCTGGCGGGCGATGCGCAGGTCCTGGCTGTAGCCGAGGATCAAGGAGATGTTGCCCAGCTTGTCACCGCGGTCGATGATCGAGTCCATGCCGCGCCAGCCTGTGGCGGTGATCGCCATGGTCAACAACAGTACCAGGCCGAAGCCGGCCCCCAGTTTGCGACTGACGCTCACGTTTCCCAGCGACTGGACAACCTTTCCGTACATGACGATCTCCCCGGCGACTTGAAAAGCCAGAATTTTCTTGTGTTGCAAGGCCATCGGCCTGTTGGGGAGAAACTTGATGCCAGGATGCTGACCGAATGGTCAGAATATTCGGGAAAGCAGAGCCGTGACCGCCGTTTCCACGCGCAGGATGCGTTCGCCCAGTTGTACGGGGGCCAGGCCGGCCTTGCCCAGCAGTTCCACTTCGTAGGGAATCCAACCGCCTTCCGGGCCGATCGCCAGGGTCACCGGCCCTTGCACCGCGCGTGGGCAGGCCGGGTAGGGGCCGGGATGGCCAACCAGGCCGAGCGTGCCGTCGGCGATGGTGGGCAGCCGGTCTTCGACGAAGGGTTTGAAGCGCTTTTCGATGATGATTTCCGGCAGCACGGTGTCACGGGCCTGCTCAAGGCCCAGGATCAGGTTCTCGCGGATGCTGTCCGGCTGCAGGAACGGCGTCTGCCAGAAGCTTTTCTCGACCTTGTAGCTGTTGACCAGGATCAACCGTGGCACGCCGAGGGTGGCGATGGTCTGGAACAGACGGCGCAGCATCTTGGGGCGGGGGACGGCCAGCACCAGGGTGAGCGGCAGCTTTGCCGGTGGTTGCTGATCGAAGCTGACCCGCAGCTCGGCTTCGTGGCCCTCCAGGCGGATCACCTCGGCCTGGCCCATCAGGCCGCCGATGCGGCCCACGCGCAGGGTGTCGCCCACCGCCACGCGGTGGATGTCCTGCATGTGCGTGAAGCGGCGGTCGGCCAGTACGACACGGTCGGTCGCGACGAAGTCGGCCTCCTCGAGCAGCAGCAGGTTCACGCCTGGGTCGCTGGTGGCTGGTCGTTGTGGTCGTCCGCGGCTTCATCCTGCGGATGGCTGCGCTTGCGGATCAGGCCGCCGAACAGCACGCCGATCTCGAACAGCAGCCACATGGGCACGGCCAGCAGGGTTTGCGAGAAGATGTCCGGCGGGGTGAGGATCATGCCGACCACGAAGCAGCCGATGATCACGTAGGGACGGATCTTCTTCAGGTACTTCACATCGACAACGCCGATCCACACCAGCAGCACCACCGCCACCGGAATCTCGAAGGCGACGCCGAAGGCGAAGAACAGGGTCATGACGAAGTCGAGGTAGCTGGCGATGTCGGTCATCATCGACACGCCTTCAGGGGTGGCGCTGGCGAAGAAGCCGAAGATCAGCGGGAACACCAGGAAGTAGGCGAAGGCCATGCCGGCGTAGAACAGGATGATGCTGGAGATCAGCAGCGGGATGGCGATGCGCTTTTCATGGCGATACAGCCCCGGTGCGATGAAGCCCCAGATCTGCTGGAGGATGAACGGGATGGCCAGGAATAGCGAGACGATCATGGTCAGCTTGAACGGCGTGAGGAACGGTGATGCCACGTCGGTGGCGATCATCGTCGCGTTGGCCGGCAGGTGCGCACGCAAGGGTGCCGAGACCAGGGTGTAGATCTGCTGGGCGAAGGAGAACAGCCCGGCGAAGATCAGGAAGATAACGGCTACGCAACGCAGCAGGCGGGTGCGCAGTTCGGTCAGGTGCGAGACCAGCGGCATGGGCTGGTCGTGTTCCGGAGTTTCGCTCATGGGGCTCGGGGCGGCTGGTGCGGCTCAGGGGTGGTCGTGGGCGCCGCTGGGGCGGCATTGGCGTCGGCGACAGGTGCGGGAGTCTCGCTCGCGGCCGGCGTGTTCACGGGCTGCGCGGGCGGTGTCTGCGGGTTGAGGATGCGCTTGGCTTCCTGTTCCATCTGCAGGATGTGCTCGTTGTGCAACTGGCGGCGGATGTCATCGGCACCGATCTCGCGCTCGACTTCCATCTTGATGCTGTTGAAGCTGCGCTTGAGCCGGCCGATCCACAACCCCGCAGTACGCGCGGCGCCAGGCAGGCGCTCGGGGCCGAGCACCAGCAGGGCAACCAGGCCGACGAGCAGCAGCTCGCTGAAGCTGATGCCGAACATGGGTCAGTCTTTCCGTTGTGGCTCTTGGACCGGCTGAGCCTGGCCCTCGATGGTGTGCGGCTGGCTCAGCGGCGCGGTGTTGTGCGGCTGCTGGGTGGGTTGCACGGAAGGCTGGACAGGCGGCGGAGTCTGCTCTGCAGGCTTGCTCTCTTCCTCGTTCATGGCCTTGCGAAAGCCCTTGATCGATTCGCCCAGGTCGCTGCCGAAGTTCTTCAGCTTTTTGGTGCCGAACACCAGCACTACGACGACCAGCAGGACGATCCAGTGTTTCCAGTCAAAGATACCCATGGTGTACTCCCTTGAATGATGTGTAGCCTGAGCGGGCGTTATCGCAGGGCGAGCCCGCTCCTGCAGGGGCATGGCGATCAGGTCGGTTGGCGCGCGGCCTTCTCGTCATGGCCGGAAAGCCCGAAGCGGCGGTCGAGTTCGTCCAGTACCGCCTGTGGATGCTGCCCCAGTGCGCTGAGCATCACCAGGCTATGAAACCACAGGTCGGCGGTTTCATAGATGACATCACTGTAATCCTTGCTCACGGCGGCGTCCTTGGCGGCGATGATCGTCTCGATCGACTCTTCGCCAAGCTTCTCCAGAATCTTGTTCAGACCCTTGTGGTAGAGGCTCGCCACGTAGGAGCTGTCGGGGGCCGCCTGCTTGCGTTGTTCGAGCACTTCAGCCAGGCGATCGAGTGTGTCGCTCATGTTCAGTGCCCCGCGTGGTAGATAGTGTCAGGATCTTTCAGGACCGGGTCGACGATCTTCCATTCACCGTTTTCGAAGACACGATAGAAGCAGCTTTCACGGCCGGTATGGCAGGCGATATGACCCAGTTGCTCGACCATCAGGATGACCACGTCGGCGTCACAATCCAGGCGCAGCTCATGCAGTTTCTGCACATGGCCGGACTCTTCGCCCTTGCGCCACAGCTTGCCCCGCGAGCGCGACCAATAGATGGCGCGGTTCTCGGCGGCAGTCAGGGCGAGCGATTCACGGTTCATCCAGGCCATCATCAGCACACGCCCGGTCTTGTGGTCCTGGGCGATCGCCGGTACCAGGCCATCGCTGTTCCACTTGATCTCGTCCAGCCAGTCTTTCATCGTCGACTCCAAAACAGGCCCGCTCCCGTACCGGACCCTTTGCGCCTAGTGTGCCAGCCAGCAGCGCGGCTGGCTATCGGCGCACGATCAGGTAGAGCCCGGCAGCCAGCATCAGCCACGCCGGCCAGGCGGCCGGGGCGCTGAGGCTCGCGGCACCGGCGGCCAGGGTCGCGCCACCACCGAGCAGGCCGGCACCGAGCAGGCGCAGCGCCCAGTTGTCGCCCGCCCGGCGGCGCTCTGGCAGTTGGGGGTCGTGCAGGTGCGGTTGCGACAGGCGCTCGAGCAGGTCGCGGGTCATGTCGGCCAGGTGCGGCAACTGCTCGGCCTGGCTGTAGAGGTTGCCGAACACCGCCTTGGGGCTCATGCGCTCGCGCATCCAGCGTTCCAGATAGGGCTTGGCGGTGCTCCACAGGTCCAGGTCAGGGTACAGCTGGCGCCCCAGGCCTTCGATGTTGAGCAGGGTTTTCTGCAGCAGCACCAACTGCGGCTGAACTTCCATATTGAAACGACGGGCCGTCTGGAACAGGCGCATCAGCACCTGGCCGAAGGAAATATCCTTTAACGGTTTTTCGAAGATCGGCTCGCATACAGTGCGGATCGCCGCTTCGAATTCGTTGACCTTGGTGTGTGCCGGCACCCAGCCCGAATCGATGTGCAACTGCGCCACGCGACGGTAGTCGCGCTTGAAGAAGGCGATCAGGTTGCGTGCCAGGTAGTCCTGGTCTTCGGCGGTCAGGCTGCCGACGATACCGCAGTCGATGGCGATGTACTGCGGGCTCCACGGCTTGACCGTGCTGACGAAGATGTTGCCCGGGTGCATGTCGGCGTGGAAGAAGCTGTCACGGAACACCTGGGTGAAGAACACCTCGACACCGCGTTCGGCCAGAAGCTTCATGTCGGTGCGCTGGTCGGCCAGGGTGGCCATATCGGTGACCGGCACGCCATAGATGCGTTCCATCACCAGCACTTTCGGGCGGCACAGGTCCCAGTACACCTGCGGCACGTACATCAGCTCCGAGCCTTCGAAGTTGCGCCGCAGCTGGCTGGCATTGGCTGCTTCGCGCAACAGGTCGAGCTCGTCGTAGATGGTCTTTTCGTAATCGCTGACCACTTCCACCGGGTGCAGGCGGCGGGCATCGGCGGACGCCCGTTCGGCAACCTTGGCGATCAGGAACAACCACGCCAGGTCCTGGGCGATAACAGGCTTGAGCCCCGGGCGAACCACCTTGACGACCACCTCTTCGCCGCTCTTGAGACGTGCCGCATGTACCTGGGCGACCGAGGCCGAGGCCAGCGGCTCGACGTCGAAGCGGCTGAACACCTCGCCGACTTTCGCACCGAGCTGCGCTTCGATCAGCGCCACGGCTTTCTGTGGGTCGAATGGCGGCACGCGGTCCTGCAGCAGCATCAGCTCGTCGGCGACGTCCGTTGGCAGCAGGTCGCGGCGGGTGGAGAGCAGTTGGCCGAACTTGATGAAGATCGGCCCCAGGTCCTGCAGGGCCAGGCGCAGGCGCGCGCCGCGGCTGAGCTCGCTGGGCTTGCGCGGCAGCCAGCGCCAGGGCAGCAGCAGGCGGATGCTCAGCAGCCACCAGGGCAGGGGCAGGTCGAACAGCAGGTCATCGAGGCGGTAGCGGATCACGACGCGCTGGATGCGCAACAGACGGCGGACGGCGAGCAGCTTCATGCGTTATCGCTGGAATCAAGAGTGTGGGAAAGGCGACGGATGCGCGCCTCGAGACGTTCGATATCGACCTTCAGCGCATCGAGCTCGCTGAATGCCGCTTCGGCTTCGCGCTGCCCGACCAGGGTACGCGATTCCTCGGCCAGGTACTCGGACAGATTCTGGCTGAACCGCGACAGGCCCTGCCGGCTCCAGCGTGCGCGCAGGCGCAAGTGGCCGGCGATCAGCGCGGTGGGGACCGGCCCCAGCCAGCGCGACAGCTCGTACTCCCAGTCGAGCTCCAGGTCCTGGAGCACGCCGACCAGGTCGAGCAACACCGCGCTGTCGCCATGCAGTTCGACCTGCGGGCTGTGCAGCACGGCGTTCTTGTCCGTGGCGAAGGCCAACTGGGCCAGGCTGCCGGCCGGCGCACGCAGGGTGCAGTCGACCTCGCCCTCCCAATGCGCAGCGAGCATCAAGCCTTCGTCATCGGGCAGGATGAACAACTGCAGGGCGGGCTGGCGGCAGTCGATGGCGATCACCTTGCCTTCCAGTGCACCCAGGCGCGGCAGCGCCGTGCTGTCCATACGCAGCACACGGTTGAGCCCGTGCTCGACGCTGGCGAGCAGCCCGGCCAGGAGCATCAGGGTTTGATTCCCCGGTGCACGGCGACGATGCCGCTGGTCATGTTGTGGTAGGTGACGCGGTCGAAACCGGCATCGACCATCATGCTTTTCAGCGTTTCCTGGTCCGGGTGCATGCGGATCGATTCGGCCAGGTAGCGATAGCTTTCCGAGTCGTTGGTGATCAGCTTGCCGGCCAGGGGCATGAAGGCGAAGGAGTAGGCGTCGTAGGCGCGCGACATCAGTTTGTTGGTGGGCTTGGAGAACTCCAGCACCAGCAGGCGGCCACCAGGCTTGAGCACACGCAGCATCGAGCGGATGGCTTCATCCTTGTGCGTCACGTTGCGCAGGCCGAAAGCGATGGTCACGCAGTCGAAGTGGTTGTCGGGGAAGGGCAGCTTTTCAGCATCGGCCTGGACGAACTCGATATTGCCGGCCACGCCGCGGTCGAGCAGGCGATCGCGGCCAACCTTGAGCATCGATTCGTTGATGTCGGCCAGTACCACCTGGCCGGTCGGGCCGACCAGTCGCGAGAACTTGGCAGCCAGGTCACCGGTGCCGCCGGCGATGTCGAGCACGCGGTTGCCGGGGCGCACACCGGACAGCTCGATGGTGAAGCGCTTCCACAGGCGGTGCATGCCGCCGGAGAGCACATCGTTCATCAGGTCGTACTTGGCGGCCACGGAGTGGAAGACCTCGGCGACCTTCTTCGCCTTCTGGCTCTCGGGGACGTCCTGGTAGCCAAAGTGGGTGGTGGGTTCGGCGTGGTCGCCTTTGCGCTGGTCGTTCATATCGCTTCACCGAAAAAAATTACCGCCATTCTAGGGCGAACGGGCGGATTTGTCTTGGCGGGGTGTGCCGTCTCGCGGGCGCGGGCATAATGCCGATTATGTCTTCATTGCCTGGATACCCCGCATGACTCAGATCAGCGTCGAACGCAAACATTCCCTCGGTCGCGAAGCTGCCCGGGCCAAGGCTGAAAGCCTGGTCGACAAGCTGTCGCGCGAGTACGACCTCAAGGCCACCTGGAACGGCGACCGCGTCGATGTCGCGCGCAGCGGCGCCAACGGCAGCGTGCACATCGGCGAGGACAGCATCCGTGTCGAGCTGAAGCTGGGCATGATGCTGTCGATGATGAGCGGGACCATCAAGGGCGAGATCGAGCGCGCGCTGGACAAGGCGCTGGCCTGAGAACCGGGGCTGCCTGGCGGCCCTGACCCCTCACCTTAGGGTGAGAATTCTAATTTCCCACCCTATCTTCATGCTCAAGCCCGCATTTCAAGGGCAGTTCCTCCATCCACATCGAACGTGAGGTGCAGAGCATGGCCAAGTTGACCCTGAAAAAGAAAGAAGACGCCCAGGACAGCACCCTGAGCGAAGTGCGCGGCTACGCGCGCAAGATCTGGCTGGCAGGCATCGGCGCATACGCCCGGGTCGGCCAGGAAGGCTCGGAGTACTTCAAGGAGCTGGTCAAGGCCGGTGAAGGCGTCGAGAAACGCGGCAAGAAAACCCTCGACAAGAAGCTCGACGCGGCCAACGGCCAGCTCGATGAAGCGGCCGAGGAAGTGAGCCGGGTACGTGGCAAGGTCGAGGTCCAGCTCGACAAAATCGAAAAGGCTTTCGACGCACGGGTGGCCCGCGCCTTGAATCGCATCGGCATTCCGTCTAAACATGACGTTGAGGCGTTGTCCATCAAACTCGAACAGCTGACCGAGTTGCTCGAGCGTGTCGCGCGCAAACCATAAGGAGAGCAGGATGGCTGGCAAGAAGAACACCGAAAAAGAAGGCAGCTCCTGGATCGGCGGGATCGAGAAGTACTCCCGCAAGATCTGGCTGGCAGGCCTGGGGATCTACTCCAAGGTCGACCAGGATGGCCCCAAGCTTTTCGATTCGCTGGTGAAGGATGGCGAGAAGGCTGAAAAGCAGGCGAAGAAGGATGCCGATGCGGCCAAGTCGGCGACTACCTCGCGAGTCTCCGATGTGAAGGATCGCGCGCTGGGCAAGTGGAGCGAGCTGGAAGAGGCCTTCGACAAGCGTCTGAACAGTGCAATCTCGCGTCTGGGCGTTCCTAGCCGTAACGAGATCAAGGCGCTGCACCAGCAGGTCGACAGCCTGACCAAGCAGATCGAGAAGTTGACAGGCGCCTCAGTGGCACCGGTGTCCAAGGCCTCGGCGTCGAAGTCCGCAGCGAGCAAGACCGCTGCCAAGCCATTGGCCAAGGCTGCGGCGAAACCCGCTGCCAAGCCAACTGCCAAGACTGCTGCGGCAAAACCCGCTGCCAAGACCGCCGCGGCTAAACCTGCGGCCAAGCCCGCTGCCAAAGCTGCAGCTGCCAAGCCGGCCGCCAAGCCTGCGGCGAAACCCGCAGCCAAGCCGGTAGCCGCCAAGCCTGCGGCAGCGAAGAAACCTGCTGTGAAGAAAGCCCCGGCCAAGCCGACTGCAGCCAAGCCGGCTGCCGCGAAGCCCGCCGCTCCGGCCGCAACCACGGCACCGGCAGCAAGCGCAGCAGCAACTGGCAATACGCCGTCGGCACCGGTGAGCCCAGCTAGCCAAAGCTGATATCGCGGCGTGCGTTTCGCGGGCAAGTCGCATCGGTGAACCGCCGCTGCGACTTGCCCGCGAATGCGTCAGTGGCAACACCGCAACTTCAGCCCCTACACTTCCAGATATTTCCCCGCCAACTGCTCCGCCGCCCTGCGCGCCGGTTCCTGCAGATGCGGTGCCACCAGCATCATCACCTGGTACACCACGATCCCCACATCGCCCTCGCGCCCCAGTACCCGCTGGTAATCCAGCGAGAACAGCAGTGTCAGCGTGATCTGCTCCACCAGTTGCCCCAGCGCCTGGGTCTCGCTCACCACCAATCCCTGGCTCTTGAGACTGGCCAGCAGCGCCGCCAGGGTGCGCTTGATCGCATTGATCAGCCCGCGCATGCCGCGTGCCAGCTTGGGCAGGCGGCCGGTGAGATTGGACAGGTCCTGGAACAGGAAGCTGTACTGCGCCATGCGCTCGACGATCAGGTGCAGGAACAGCCAATAGTCCTCGGCATCCAGGCGCACCTCCAGTGGTGGATCGAGCAGCGGCATCAACTCGTCTTCGAACCGCTCGAACAGGCCCAGTACCAGCGGCTCCTTGCCGTGGAAGTGGTAGTAGAGGTTGCCCGGGCTGATGCCCAGCTCGTTGGCGATCTCCAGGGTCGAGACGTTCGGCTCGCCCTGGCGGTTGAACAGCTCAAGGGCGCAGGCCAGGATGCGGTCGCGGGTCTTCATGGGCTCAGCGTGCCATCACGTAGGTGCCAGGCGCCGGCCCGAGCGGTGGGTAGGAGGGGCTGCCCAGTTCGGTCTTCGGCGGTCTGAGGCTGCCTGAGCGGCGTGAGATCCACCCCAGCCACTGCGGCCACCAGGTGCCGTCGCTACGGGTGGCATCGTGGAACCAGGCGCGAGGGTCGCTGGAGAGCCGAGGGTTTTCCAGGTAATAGGCCTTGGGGTTGCCGGGAGGGTTGATGATGCTCTGGATGTGCCCGCTGTGCGACAGCACGAAGCGTCGCTCGCCGCCCAGCAGCAGGGCCGAGCGATACACCGCGTCCCAGGGTGTAATGTGATCGTTGCTGCCAGCCACGGTAAAGCTGTCGACCGTGACCTGCCCGAGGTCGATCGGTGTGCCGCACACCTCCAGGCCACCCGGCTGCACCAGTGGGTTGAGCTTGAAGAAGTCCAGCAGCTCGCCGTGCAGGGCTGCAGGCAGGCGAGTGTTGTCGGCGTTCCAGTAGAGAATGTCGAAGGCGGGTGGCGTCTTGCCGAGCAGGTAGTTGTTGACCCAGTAGTTCCAGATCAGGTCGTTGGGGCGCATCCAGGCGAAGATCCGCGCCACCTCGCCGCCATCGAGCACGCCGCGCTGGTAGGAGCGTCGCTTGGAGGCCTCGAGGGTCTGTTCGTCGGCGAACAGGCTGGCAGGGCTGTCGAACTGGCTGTCGAGCAGGCTCACCAGGTAGGTGGCGCTGCGCACCTTGCGCAAGCGCCCCTTGACCTGCAGATGCCCCTGCAGCGCGGCCATGGTCAGCCCGCCGGCACAGGCGCCCATGAGGTTGGGGTCGCGGTTGCCGCTGATGCTGCGACAGGCGTCCAGCGCTTCCTCCAGTGCCTGTACGTAGCTCGAAAGGCCCCATTCGCGGTGGCACGGGTCGGGGTTGCGCCAACTGACCATGAACACCTGCAGGCCGTTCTTGAGCATGTATTGCACGAAGCTGTTGGTCGGCCCCAGGTCGAATACATAGAACTTGTTGATCTGCGGCGGCACCACCAGCAGCGGGCGGGTGTACTGTTTTTCGCTCATCGGCTTGTACTGGATCAGCTCCAGCAGCTCGTTGCGAAATACCACCGCGCCGGGGGTGGCGGCCAGATTGCTGCCGACTTCGAAGGCGCGATCGTCGACCTGGCGCGGCAGGCCGTCGTTGTGGCGCAGGTCGTCGAGCAAGTGGGCGAGGCCGCGCACTACGCTCTGGCCACCGGTGTTGAGCATTTCCTTGACCGCCAGTGGGTTGAGCAGCGAGTTGCTTGGTGAAACGGCGTCGGTGAGCAGGTTGAACAGAAAGTGCGCGCGGGCTCTGTCGTCATCGTCCAGCGAGCTTTCCTCGATCCACTGGCGGGTCTGCTTCTGCCAGGCCAGGTAGGCCTGCAGGCCGCGCCGGTAGAAGGGGTTCTGGCTCCAGGTCGGATCGCTGAAGCGCGCGTCCCGAGGGTGCGGCTGGTGGGGTGTGTCGCCGAGCAGCACGCGGCCCAGCTGGCCGCCGAGGCTCAGCAGATGGTGGGCGGTGTGCAGCGGATTGCGCAGGCCGATGCGTCCGACCTGACGCAGGGTCGAAATCAGGTCGCGACCGCGCAGGCCGGCAATGGCGTTCTGCACGTTCATGCTGGTGGCCGGGATCGGTGTCGTCCCCTTCGCCGGTTTGTCCTTCATGGCAACAATCCCTCGTCGATCCTTGTCTGCGGTGCTGCCTTCGCGGGCAAGCCCGCTCCCACCTGCACTGGATCTGTGGGAGCGGGCTTGCCCGCGAAGGCAGCACCGCCGAGTAACTGAATGTCCTGGCGCCCGCTTACCTGCGCGCCACCGGCCGCGGATGCATGACCGCACGCTGACGCTCTTCCTGGAGGAATTTCATGATGATCGGGGCGACGGCCTCGGCGCGGGTGATCAGGAACAGGTGGCCATCATCGATTATGTGTAGCTGGGCATTGGGAATTCGCCAGGCCAGCAGGCGCATGTTGATCAGCGGAATCAGCGGGTCATCGTCACCGGCCAGCACCAGGGTCGGCTGGTGGATCTTGTGCAGCCAGTGGATGCTCGTCCAGCCAAGCCCCGCGAACAGTTGCCAGTAGTAGCCGGTCTTGCCCCCGGAGCGCACCTTGGAGGCGTGGTGCAACGCCAGGTCCGGGTCGCGGCGGAAGGCGCCGCCATAAATCATCGGCGCAATGCGGATCACGTGCGACGGCTGCACATAGCGCCGCGGGCTGGCCATCATCCACAACACCTTGGGCTTGCCGGGCACCATGAAGGCCCCCGCAGCGGTGGCGGCGAGCACCAGTTTCTTGCAGCGCTCGGGATAGTCGTGGGCAAACTGCTGGGCCAGCGCCCCGCCCCAGGACACGCCGATGACATTGACCTGGCCGTAGTCCAGGTAGTCGAGCATGCGTGCGGTGAGCTTGGCCAGGCCCGGGAAACGATAGGGGTGGCGGGGCGTGGACGAGCCGCCGACACCGGGTACGTCGAAGGGGATGACCTCAAGGTCCGGGTCCAGCGCCTCGATGAATGGGAATACCAGCTCGAGGTTGGCGCCAATGCCGTTGAAGATCAGCAGCGGCGTCAGGTGTGGCTTGCCGGGGCGGACGGCGGTGCGGATGGACTGGTTGTCCAGCTCGACGGTCCTGAATACGTAGGGTTGCGACATGCGCCTGACTCTGTGATGGATGAAGCGCCGCAGCCCGCCGGGTGGCCGCGGCGGTGCGACTCAACGCTCGTGCACGTAGGTCCCCGGGGCCGCTTCGCCCGCGCTGTAGGCGCGATTGCCCAGGCGCGTCGGTGCTTTCTTCAGCTCACCGGCGCGTTCACCCAGCCAGGCCTGCCAGTGCAGCCACCAGGAGTCGGCGTGCTTGATCGCGTTCTCCTGCCAGGCCAACGGGTCGTCCGGGCGGTCTTCACCGGTCAGGAAGCGCGCCTTGGGGTTGCCTGGCGGGTTGAGGATGCTCTGGATATGGCCGCTGTTGGAGAGCACGAACTCGATCTTGCCGCCGAACAGGTGCGCCGAGCGGTAGCACGACTGCCAGGGGGTGATGTGGTCGGCGGTGCCGGCGACGCTGTAGATATCGCACTGCACTTTCTTCAGGTCGATGGCGGTGCCGGAGACTTCCAGCGCGTCGGCGCGGGTCAGCGGGTTGGTCTTGAACATCTCGATCAGGTCGCCGTGGAAGGCGGCCGGCAGGCGTGTGGTGTCGTTGTTCCAGAACAGGATGTCGAAGATCGGCGGCTCGTTGCCGAGCAGGTAGTTGTTGACCCAGTAGTTCCAGATCAGGTCATTGGGACGCATCCAGGCGAACACCTTGGCCATGTCGCTGCCTTCGAGCACGCCGGCCTGGTAGGAGTGGCGCTTGGCGGCTTCGAGGGTCTGTTCGTCGACGAACAGTGCCACTTGGGTATCGACCGTGGTGTCGAGCACGCTCACCAGCAAGGTCAGCGAATTGACCTTGGTTTCGCCCAGCGCGGCGTAGTGGCCCAGCAGCGCGGTGCAGGTGATGCCGCCGGAGCAGGCACCGAGCATGTTCAGGTCCTTGCTGCCGGTTATGGCCAGCACCGCGTCCACTGCTTCCTTGAGGGCGTCGATGTAGGTCGACAGACCCCACTCGCGCTGGGCCTTGGTCGGGTTGCGCCAACTGATGATGAAGGTCTGCTGGTTGGAGCGCAGGCAGAAGCGCGCCAGGCTCTTTTCCGGGCTGAGGTCGAAAACGTAGAACTTGTTGATCTGTGGCGGCACTACCAGCAGCGGGCGGCTGTGCACCTGCTCGGTGATCGGCCGGTACTGGATCAGTTCCAGCACGTCGTTGCGAAACACCACTGCACCTTCGCTGGTGCCGAGGTTCTTGCCAACCTCGAAGGCTTCCATGTTCACCTGGCTGGGCATGCCGCCATTGTTGACCATGTCCTTGGCGAGGTTGGACAGGCCATCGAGCAGGCTCTTGCCGCCCGTCTCGAAGAAGCGCTTGACCGCCTGCGGGTTGGCCAGTGTGTTGGTCGGCGCCATGGCTTCGGTCATCAGGTTGATGACGAACTGGCCGCGGCTGACATCCTGGGGCGACAGGTCACTCTCGGCGATCCAGTCGTTGAGCTCCTTGCGCCAGGCCAGGTAGGTCTGCAGGTAACGGCGATAGAGCGGATTCTGGCTCCAGGCCGGATCGCTGAAGCGACGGTCATCGCTCTCGGGATGCAGGTTGGACTTGCCTAGCAGCACGTTTTTCAGTTCCAGGCCGAAATGGGCCACATGCTTGGCGCTGTGCAACGGCTGACGCACCGCCTGGCGCAGTACGGTGCGCGCGGAGCTCAGCAGGTCCTTGCGACGAATGCCGATGACCGGATTCAGGCCGAGGGTGTTTTCCGAGGCCTGTTTCTGCAACTCATCGTTGTTCTTGTTACTCATCTACGACGCTCCGTTGTCCTGAGACGAGTACCGGCTGGCTGTGGCGGGTACACAGACGACCGCCCGGTACTGCTGCTCGGGTGACCAGTGATAACGAACAGATGCAGGAACTTGCCAGCCCCATTGGTTACCCGACTTTCATGCAATGCGCAAGACAGCCAGTCATTGGCTGTCTGTAAGTCATTCAAACAGAACACATTAGAAAATGCGCTCTAACGCCTGGGAAGCTTGACCTAGAGCATGAGCTTGACCACTGACTCGACCGGGTCGCGGGATTTGCCGGCTTTGTGCAGTTCGTCGAGGTACTCGGCCCACAGCTGTTCCTGGCGCAGGCACAGTTGCTCGAGGTATTCCCAGGTGAACAGGCCGCTGTCGTGGCCGTCGTCGAACGTCAGTTTCAAGGCGTATTGGCCGGCAGGTTCCAGGCCGCTGAGGCCGACGTTGATCTTGCCGAACTGCAGGATGGGGTTGCCGTGGCCCTGGACCTCGGCGGAGGGGGAGTGCACGCGCAGGAACTCGGCGGGCAGGTGATAGACCTCGCCGGGGGCGTAGGTAAGTGTGAGGGTTTTCGAGGCTTTGTGCAGGTTGATGGCGGTGGGGAGACGGGCCATGGGGGGAAATCTCTCGGGAGCTGATGGAACAAGCTTCCAGCTTCTGATGGAGGGATTCAAGGGCCCATTCGCGGGCAAGCCCGCTCCCCAGGGGCACCACATACTTCGGCATTGTGGTGACCTCTGGGGAGCGGGCTCGCCCGCGGTGGTGGTATTACAGGATGTAACGCGACAGGTCTTCGTTCTGCGCCAGCTCACCGAGGTGGCTGTTCACATAGGCGGCGTCGATGTTGATCGGCGTCTCGTCATGGGCGCTGGCCAGGTCGCCGGCACTGAACGACACCTCTTCGAGCAGGCGCTCGAGCAGGGTGTGCAGGCGGCGGGCACCGATGTTCTCGGTCTTCTCGTTGACCTGGAAGGCGATCTCGGCCAGGCGCTTGATGCCTTCGTCGGCGAAGGCGATGTGCAGGCCTTCGGTCTTGAGCAGCTCGCGGTACTGTTCGGTGAGCGAAGCGTGCGGCTCCTTGAGGATGCGCTCGAAGTCCTGCGGCGTCAGGGCCTTGAGCTCGACGCGGATCGGCAGGCGGCCCTGCAGCTCCGGTACCAGGTCGCTCGGCTTGCTCAGGTGGAACGCACCGGAGGCGATGAACAGGATGTGGTCGGTCTTGACCATGCCCAGCTTGGTGTTGACCGTGCAGCCTTCGATCAGCGGCAACAGGTCGCGCTGCACGCCTTCGCGGGACACATCGGCGCCGCCGACGTTGCCGCGCTTGGCCACCTTGTCGATCTCGTCGATGAACACGATGCCGTGCTGCTCGACGGCTTCCAGGGCCTTGGCCTTGAGCTCTTCCTCGTTGACCAGGCGGCTCGCCTCCTCGTCACGGACCATCTTCAGCGCTTCCTTGACCTTCAGCTTGCGTGCCTTGCGCTTGCCTTTGCCCATGTTGGCGAACAGGCTCTGCAGCTGGTTGGTCATCTCTTCCATGCCGGGCGGCGCAGCGATTTCGACGCCCACCGCATCGGCGACTTCGATCTCGATTTCCTTGTCGTCCAACTGGCCTTCACGCAGGCGCTTGCGGAACAGCTGGCGAGTGTTGGAGTCGCTGCTGGACTGCTGGGCTTCCTCGTTGAAGCTGCTGACCCGCGCCTGCGGCAGCAGGGCGTCGAGGATGCGGTCTTCGGCGGCGTCTTCGGCGCGGTGGCGCACACGGACGATTTCCTGCTCGCGCAGCATTTTCAGCGCAGCATCGGCGAGGTCGCGGATGATCGACTCGACATCACGGCCAACGTAACCGACTTCGGTGAACTTGGTCGCTTCGACCTTGATGAACGGAGCATTGGCGAGCTTGGCCAGGCGTCGGGCGATTTCGGTCTTGCCGACGCCGGTAGGGCCGATCATCAGGATGTTCTTGGGGGTGACTTCGGCACGCAGCTCGGCAGGCAGCTGTATGCGCCGCCAGCGGTTGCGCAGGGCGATGGCGACGGCACGCTTGGCGTCGTCCTGGCCGATGATGTGGCGGTTGAGTTCGTGGACGATCTCGCGGGGGGTCATGGACATGGTGAATTGGGTCCTGGGGTGTGGTGAGTCAGCGTGGGAAAAAGTCCCGCAGTGAGCGGGACACCAGATCAGCTGATCACTCGGCCAGGTCCTGCTCCTCGATGGTCAGGTTGTGGTTGGTGAACACACAGATGTCACCGGCGATATTCAGTGCGGTCTCGGCGATTTCGCGGGCCGAGAGATCGGTCTTGTTCAGCAGGGCGCGGGCTGCGGCCTGGGCGTAGGCGCCACCGGAACCCATGGCGATCAGGCCGTCTTCGGGTTCGACCACGTCACCGTTACCGGTGATGATCAGCGAGGCGTCCTTGTTGGCCACGGCGAGCATGGCTTCCAGGCGGCTCAGCGAGCGGTCGGTGCGCCACTCCTTGGCCAGTTCGACGGCCGCACGCACCAGGTGCCCGGAGTGCTTCTGCAGTTGCGATTCGAAGCGCTCGAACAGGGTGAAGGCGTCGGCGGTGGCGCCGGCAAAGCCTGCAATGACCTCGCCGTTGTACAGGCGACGGACCTTCTTGGCGTTGCCTTTCATGACGGTGTTGCCGAGGGATACCTGGCCGTCGCCGCCCATGACGACTTTGCCGTTACGGCGGACAGAAACGATGGTGGTCAAGAGAGAGTCTCCACGCAGCGGGGCGAAAATGCCTGTTGCAGACTCATATGGGGGGAGGTGGGAAGGATTTCAACCGGGGGGGATGAATGGTCGGATTGGCAGTGGCATTGAAGTGGGGCCTTCGCGGGCAAGTCGCAGCGGCGGTTCGCTGCTACGACTTGCCCGCGAAGAGGCCTACTCAGGCCTCGTGGCAGACATGCCCATCGACCAGGGTGTAGCGCACTGCGCCCGGCAGGCAATGCCCGATGAACGGGCAGTTTTCGCCACGGGAGAACCACTGCTCGCCGGCCACGGTGGAGGCGCTCGGGTCGAACAGCACCAGGTCTGCCGCACCACCGACCTTCAGCTCGCCCGCCGGCAGGCGCAGCGCCTGGGCCGGGCCGCTGGACAGCCGTGCCAGCAGGGTCGGCAGGTCGAGCAGGCCGTCCTCGACCAGGGTCATGGCCAGCGGCAGCAGCAGTTCGACACTGCTGATCCCCGCTTCGGTGGCGCCGAACGGTGCCAGCTTGGCATCGCGCTCGTGGGGCTGGTGGTGGCTGGAGATCGCCTGGATGACGCCCGACTTCACCGCCTCGCGCAGGCCATCGCGGTCGGCCGGGGTGCGCAGCGGTGGCTGTACGTGGTACAGGCTGGAGAAATCGCGCAGCGCCTCGTCGGTGAGGATCAGCTGGTACAGCGCCACGTCGGCCGTGACTGGCAGCCCCAGTTGCTGGGCCTGGGCGATCAGCCGTGCGCCGCGGGCGCTGGTGATCTGGGTGAAGTGCGCTCGCACGCCAGTCTGTTCGACCAGCAGCAGGTTTCGCGCCAGCGCCACGGTCTCGGCGGTTTCCGGTATGCCCGGCAAGCCAAGGAAGCTGGCCATGGCACCTTCGTGGGCCAGGCCTCCGGCTGACAGGTCGCGGTCCTGGGAGTGGAACACCACGGTCAGGTCGAAGGTGGCGGCATATTCCAGGGCGCGGGCCAGGGTCCGGTTGTTGGGGATCTCCTTGAGGCCGTTGCCGAAGGCCACGCAGCCGGTGTCGCGCAGGGCCACCAGCTCGGCCAGTTGCTCGCCTTCCAGGCCCTTGGTCAGGGCGCCAATCGGGTAGACCTTGCTGTTGGCTGCCTCGCGGGCGCGGTCGAGGATCAGTTCCGCGACGGCCGAGGTGTCGAGCACCGGTTTGGTCTGCGGCGGGCAGCACAGGCTGGTGACGCCGCCGGCCACGGCCGCGCGGGTTTCGCTGGCAATGTTGCCCTTGCGGCTGTAGCCCGGCTCGCGCAGGGCGACGTCGAGGTCGACCAGGCCAGGTGCGGCCACCAGGCCGTCGGCCTGGATCGTGCGGCTGGCGCTGAAGCCTGCTGGCGCTGCGCCGAGGGCAAGGATGCGACCGTTCTCCAGGTGCAGGTCGGTGATCTGGTCCAGGCCGCTGCTGGGATCGATGACCCGTGCGCCGATGATGCTGATGGTCACAGGGCGTTCTCCTGGTCGAGTTGACGTTGCGCGTTCTGGCCGCTCATGGCCATCGACAGTACGGCCATGCGCACGGCGATGCCGTAGGTCACCTGGTTGAGGATCACCGAGTGCTTGCCGTCGGCCACCGCCGATTCGATTTCCACGCCCCGATTGATCGGGCCCGGGTGCATGACGATGGCGTCCGGCTTGGCGCCGGCCAGGCGTGCGGTGGTCAGACCGAACAGGCGGTAGAACTCGCCCTCGCTGGGCAGCAGGCCACCGGCCATGCGCTCACGCTGCAGGCGCAGCATGATCACCACGTCGACGTCCTTGAGGCCCGCGGCCAGGTCGGTGTAGACCTTGACCCCGTACTGCTCGATACCGATCGGGATCAGCGTCTTCGGGCCGATCACACGGATGTCCGGGCAACCCAGGGCCTTGAGCGCGAGCATGTCGGAGCGGGCTACGCGCGAGTGCAGGATATCGCCGACGATCGCCACCGAAAGGTTCTCGAAGCTACCCTTGTGCCGACGGATGGTCAGCATGTCGAGCATGCCCTGGGTCGGGTGGGCATGGCGGCCATCGCCGCCGTTGATCACCGCGACCTCCGGGCACACGTGCTCGGCGATGAAGTGCGCGGCGCCGGAGTCGGAGTGACGCACGACGAACATGTCGGCAGCCATCGCTTCCAGGTTGCGCAGGGTATCGAACAGGGTCTCGCCCTTGCTGGTCGAGGAGGTCGACACGTTCAGGCTGATCACGTCGGCCGACAGGCGCTGGGCGGCCAGTTCGAAGGTGGTGCGGGTGCGGGTGGAGTTCTCGAAGAACACGTTGCACACGGTCTTGCCGCGCAGCAACGGAACCTTCTTAACGGCCCGGGCGCCAACTTCGAGGAAGGAGTCGGCGGTGTCGAGGATCTCGGTGAGCAGTTCGCGGGGCAAACCGTCGAGCGAGAGGAAATGGCGTAGCTGGCCCTGATCGTTGAGCTGCAGCGGGCGCTTGGCGTCGAATGGCGTCATCGCGGGGGACTCTTAAAGGGCGGATGCGGGGGCGAGGTCCTGGCGCTCGAGGGCGAGCGGGGCGGGTCCGGTCAATTTTACCCGTTCATGGGCCGCCAAGGACAGCGTCGCACCGAGCACATTCGGGCGGATCGGCAATTCGCCTGCATCCAGGTCGAGCAGGCAGACCAGGGTCACGCTGGCCGGGCGCCCATAGTCGAACAGCTCGTTGAGCGCAGCGCGGATGGTTCGACCGCTCATCAGCACGTCATCCACCAGCACCAGGTGCTGGCCTTCGATCTCGAACGGCAGCTCGGACGGGCGCACCTGCGGGTGCAGGCCGTTCTGGCTGAAGTCGTCGCGGTAGAACGACACGTCGAGGGTGCCCAGGGGGCTCTGGTCGCCAAGCGCTTGCTGCAGGGCCTGGGCAACCCACACGCCACCGGTGCGGATACCGATGAAACGTGGGTCGGCGATGGCGCGGCGCGCCAGGTGGGCGCGAAGGTCGACGGCCATCTGCCGGATCAGGTCGGCGGGATTGGGTAGGCTCATTGCGTGCTCCTTGGGGCGCCGGCATCGCCGGCAGCAAAGCGGATGGTCAGGTATTGGCCTCCAGCCAGCCCTGCAGCAGCAGTGCAGCGGCGATGGCGTCGACCGGGTTGTCGCGGTAGCTGCCACGCTGGCCGCCACGGGCCATCTGTTCGCCCTTGGCCTCGAAGGTGGTCAGGCGTTCGTCGTGGGTATGTACCGGCAGGTTGTAGCGTCCATGCAGGCGGCGGGCGAACTTCTCCGCGCGTTCGCTCATCTCGCTGGGCGTGCCGTCCATGTTCAGCGGCAGGCCGACGACGATGGCGTCGGGTTTCCATTCCTTGATCAGTTTCTCGACCTGGTTCCAGTCCGGCACGCCGTTCTGTGCCTTGAGCGTACACAGTTCGCGGGCCTGGCCGGTGATGACCTGGCCGACGGCGACGCCGATCTGGCGGGTGCCGTAGTCGAAGCCCAGCAGCAGGCGCAGCTCGGCCATCAGGCGTGCCCTGCCTGGCTGGTCAGCAGACTGAGGTTGATGCCCAGGCTTTGCGCGGCGGCCTGCAGGCGCTGCTCGCAGGCCATGCCGAAGAGGATCTCGGGGTCGAACGGGCAGTTGAGCCAGGCGTTATCGGCCAGCTCCGCCTCGAGCTGCCCGGCTTCCCAGCCGGCGTAGCCCAGGGTGATCAGGCTCTGCTTCGGGCCGACGCCCTCGGCGATGGCGAACAGCACATCCTGTGATGTCGACAGCGACAGGCCTTGCAGCTCGATGGTGGCCTGGTAGGTGCATTCGGCGCTGTGCAGCACGAAGCCGCGGTCGGTCTGCACCGGGCCACCCTGGTAGATCGGGATCTGCAGGGTGCTGGCAGGCGGTTCCTCATCCGGGCGCAACTGCTCGAGGATATCGGCCAGGTTCAGCTCCTGCGGGCGGTTGACCACCAGGCCCATGGCGCCGTTGGCGTTGTGCTCGACGATGTAGGTGAGGGTCTGGGCAAAGTTCGGATCGACCATGTGCGGCATGGCAATCAGGAACTGGTGCTTGAGATAGCTCGGCGTGAGGGTTTTCATGAGGGGTAGTGTGGCGTCAGGTGGCGAGGCTGACAAGCTGGCTGTGCGGTGTATGTACCGGCCCCATCACGGGGCAAGTCGCAGCGACGGGCCGACACAGCCCGTACCGGTCAATTGCTCGACAGCCGGTCCCCACGCGCGAAGCGCCAGGTGCGGATGATCTCCAGGCGGTCGAACTCCGCCAGGTCCCCGGTGAACGGCGCGAACGGTGCCGCAAGGCGAACGATGCGCTGGGCGGCCTGGTCCAGCACCGGCTGCCCGGAGGATTCCAGCACCAGCACTTCATACAACGAACCGTCGCGGTTGATCGACACCATCATCCGCAGGCTGCCGTACATCTGCTGGCGTCGGGCTTCTTCCGGGTAATTGAGGTTGCCGATCCGCTCGACTTTCTTGCGCCATTCCTCTTTGTACCAGGCCCCCTTGTCGCGCATGGTCGAGGCCGCGTTGAGACGATGGATGCGGGGGCGCTTGGCATACAACTGCTGTTCGTTGGACAGCTCGGCCTCGAGGCTGGCGATCTGGCTCGACAACTGCGAGCTGTCGAAGTCCGGCACCGGTGCGGGGGGCTTGGGTTGAGGCTTGCTTTCCTTTGGCGCGGTTTCGGCTTTCTGCGGTTTCGCTGCCTTGGTCGTCACCACGGATTTTGCCGGCGACGCCGGCGTTTCCGGCCGGGCTGCCGGAGGCGGGGTGATCTTGTTGACCTTGCTGTCCTGGAATGGCGCCACTTCGGTGGTGGTGGGCACGGCTTTCTTGTCCAGGGTGCCACTGCCCTGCTGGTTGTCCTGGGCCTGGTAGTCGGCTTTCTCCGGCGCTTTCTCGCTCTTGAAGGTGGCCAGGGTGATATCCATGGTCTGGCGGACTTCGGCGGGCTTGACCACGCTGAAACCCACCCCGAGGATCAGAGCAAGGTGCACCAGGGCGGCAAGAAACAGCGTGAAACCGAGCCGGTCCACCGGGCGAACGCGCGGTGGCAGCAGGTCGGATGGGATGTCGGCAGGCAGCGTCATCGGGTATCCAGCAACCGCAGTGGGGCAGCAGGTCGAGTGAAATGGACCGGCATCATACCCCACTCCAGGGTTTTGCTACGCGTCGGTGGTCAGCGCGCCTTGAGCTTGCGATCAATGGCGTCCATCAGCTGGCCGCCGATATGGGTGTTGTAGGCAGCATCGATCTCGCGGATGCAGGTCGGGCTGGTGACGTTGATCTCGGTCAGCGAGTCGCCAATCACGTCCAGGCCGACGAACAGCAGGCCCTTTTCGCGCAGGGTCGGTCCAACCTGGGCGGCGATCCAGCGGTCGCGCTCGGTCAGCGGACGGGCTTCGCCACGGCCACCAGCGGCCAGGTTGCCACGGGTCTCGCCGCTGGCCGGGATGCGTGCCAGGCAGTAGGGCACCGGCTCGCCGTCGATCATCAGGATGCGCTTGTCGCCATCGACGATCTGCGGCAGGTAGGCCTGCGCCATGATCTGCTGGTGGCCATGCTGGGTCAGGGTTTCGAGGATCACCGAGAGGTTCGGGTCGCCCTGGCGGTGACGGAACACCGATGCGCC
Organism: Pseudomonas sp. A014; assembly: GCF_052378495.1. Taxonomy (NCBI): domain Bacteria; kingdom Pseudomonadati; phylum Pseudomonadota; class Gammaproteobacteria; order Pseudomonadales; family Pseudomonadaceae; genus Pseudomonas; species Pseudomonas sp. A014. Next base: position 5,503,152 of record NZ_CP199001.1, on the reverse strand, counting down.
GCCCATGCCGTCGAGCGGCTTGAGGATCACATCGCCATGGGTAGCGGCGAAGGCGCGCAGGATGTCGGCGCGGCGGCTGACCAGGGTTGGCGCCATGCATTGCGGGAATTGCGTGGCGAACAGCTTTTCGTTGCAGTCACGCAGGCTCTGCGGTTTGTTGACGATCAGCACGCCTTCGCGCTCGGCCTGCTCCAGCAGGTAGGTACTGTAGACGAACTCCATGTCGAAGGGGGGATCCTTGCGCATCAGGATCACGTCCAGCTCGCTCAACGCGCTGTCCTGCTCATCGCCCAGCTCGAACCAGTGCGCCGGATCGGCGAACACTTTCAGCGGTCGCATCTGCGCACGGGCCTGGCCGGCACCCAGGTAGAGGTCGCGCTGCTCCATGTAGAACAGGCTCCAGCCACGCTCCTGCGCCGCCAGCAGCATGGCCAGCGAGCTGTCCTTCTTGTAGGAAATGGACGCGATGGGGTCCATGACAATCCCGAGACGAACGCTCATGGGGTAATTCCTCTTGGCGGCAGGTGGCCGCGATGGCACGAAAGAAAAGTGGCTCAGGGTGGCGCCGGGAACGCGGCCGGTCAAGGGGGAGGCAGATGGAATGCCTACCCGGACTGTGTTAAAAATGCCAGTCAGAGCGCTGCATGGCAGCCCTCGAGGTTTCATTCCTGGCTTGGCGATGGGTGACGCATTTCATGGAACAGCCCCTGAAGGTGATGGTGATCGACGATTCCCGCACCATCCGCCGCACCGCCCAGATGCTGCTGGGCGAGGTGGGTTGCGAGGTGATCACCGCCAGCGACGGTTTCGATGCCCTGGCCAAGATCGTCGATCACAAGCCGCGGATCATCTTCGTCGATGTACTGATGCCGCGCCTGGACGGTTACCAGACCTGTGCGGTGATCAAGCACAACAGTGCGTTCAAGGATATTCCGGTGATCCTGCTGTCGTCGCGTGACGGCCTGTTCGACAAGGCCCGCGGCCGGGTGGTCGGCTCCGATCAGTTCCTCACCAAACCGTTCAGCAAGGAAGAACTGCTCGACGCGATCCGTGCCCATGTGCCCGGATTCGCCGTGCAGGCACAACACGCACCCTGACCGCGCCCGCCCTGGCGCGGTCTTCATTTTCCTGATGGGGAAACCGTATGGCCCGAGTGCTGATTGTCGACGACTCGCCGACAGAGATGTACAGATTGACCGAATGGCTCGAGAAGCATGGCTACCAGGTGCTCAAGGCCAGCAACGGTGCCGATGGCGTGGCCCTGGCCCGCCAGGACAAGCCGGATGCGGTGCTGATGGACATCGTCATGCCCGGCATGAACGGCTTCCAGGCCACCCGCCAGCTCAGCAAGGACCCTGAAACCAGCGCCATCCCGGTGATCGTGGTCACCACCAAGGACCAGGAAACCGACCGCATCTGGGCCACGCGCCAGGGCGCTCGCGATTTCCTGACCAAGCCGGTGGAAGAGGACGCGCTGATCGCCAAGCTCAAAGAGGTGCTGGGCGCTTGACCACACGCCCCCAGGGTGCGTCGCTGACCGCCTTCGAGCTGTTGTTGGACATCGACCGCCGCTGCCGCCTGCTGGTGGCCGACCAGCCGCTGCAGGACACGCGCCTGCAGCAGTGGAGCGGTATCGGCTTTCGCATCGCCGGGCAGTGGTTCGTCGCCCCCATGGGTGAGGTGGCTGAAGTGTTGCGCGAGCCGCGCAGCAGCCGGGTGCCTGGGGTGCAGCCATGGGTGTGCGGCGTGGCCAACCTGCGCGGTCGCCTGCTGCCGGTGATGGACCTGTCGGCGTTCTTCGGCCTTGGGCCGGCAGCCTCGGGCAAGCAGCGCCGCGTGCTGGTGCTGGACCACGACGACCTGTTCGTCGGCCTGTTGGTGGATGAAGTGGTCGGCTTGCAGCATTTCGACCTGAGCAGCCTGGAGCTGTCGCCCCCGCAGCCACTGATCCGCGCCGCGGCGCGTTTCGTCCAGGGGCATTTCCCGCGTGAGCGCAACTGGGCGATCTTCAGCCCCTTCGCCCTGGCCCAGGCGCCAGGCTTTCTCGATGTGGCGTTGTAGAGGACCCTGCGACAGTGAACAAGCCCGCTCCAACCGTCGTTCCCGAAGCCGTGGCCCAGCGCCCGCGTAGCACTGCGCAGATCACTGTGCTGTTCGTGGTGCTGATCCTGTCGATCGTGCTGCTGTTCGCCAACTTCGCCTACCTCAACACCCAGTCCAACCACGACAAGCAGTACATCGGCCATGCGGGCGAGTTGCGCGTGCTGTCCCAGCGCATCGCCAAGAACGCCACCGAGGCGGCGGCGGGCAAGGCCCTGGCGTTCCGGCTGCTGTCCGATGCACGCAACGATTTCGAGCGCCGGTGGAAGTACCTGCGCGAGGGTGACAAGGCCACCGGCCTGCCGCCAGCGCCGGCCACGGTGCGCGACGAGATGGACGCGGTGCGCCAGGACTGGGAAAACCTGCGGCGCAACACCGACACCATCCTGGCCAGCGAGCAGACCGTGCTGTCCTTGCACCAGGTGGCGGCGACCCTGGCCGAAACCGTGCCACAGTTGCAGGTCGAGTATGAAAAGGTCGTGGAAATCCTGCTGCAGAGCGGTGCACCGGCCAGCCAGGTGGCCGTGGCCCAGCGCCAGTTGCTGCTGGCCGAGCGGATTCTCGGTTCGGTCAATACCGTGCTGGCCGGTGACGATACCTCGGTGCAGGCCGCCGACACCTTCGGCCGTGATGCCAGCCGCTTCGGCCAGGTGCTCGAGGGCATGCTCGGTGGCAATCCGGCGATCCAGGTGACCCGTGTCGAAGACCCGGACGCGCGTGCGCGCCTGGCCGAGATCGCCGAGCTGTTCCAGTTCGTTTCCGGCTCGGTCGACGAAATTCTCGAGACTTCACCGGAGCTGCTGCGGGTGCGCGAGGCCGCGAGCAACATCTTCAGCCTGTCGCAGACCCTGCTCGACGAAGCCTCGCACCTGGCCAACGGTTTCGAGAACCTGGCCGGGCGCACCCTCGACACCGTCGGCGGCTATGTGCTCGGCCTGCTGGCGCTGGCCTCGATCATCCTCATCGGCCTGGTGATGGTCCGCGCCACCAACCGGCAACTACGCGACACGGCGGAGAAGAACGAGCGCAACCAGCAGGCGATCATGCGCCTGCTCGATGAAATCGAAGAGCTGGCCGATGGCGACCTGACGGTGACGGTGTCGGTCACCGAAGACTTCACCGGCGCCATTGCCGACTCGATCAACTTCTCGGTGGACCAGTTGCGCGACCTGGTGGCGACCATCAACCACAGCGCCGAGCAGGTCGCCGCTGCGGTGCAGGACACCCAGAACACCGCACGCCAGCTGGCCAAGGCCTCGGAACACCAGGCCGACCAGATCAGCGAGGCGTCGCTGGCGGTGGGCGACATGGTCGAGTCGATCGACCGGGTGTCCGCCCACGCCTACGAGTCGGCCAAGGTCGCCGAGCGTTCGGTGGCCATCGCCAACAAGGGCAACGAGGTGGTGCACAACACCATCCATGGCATGGATAACATCCGCGAACAGATTCAGGACACCGCCAAGCGCATCAAGCGTCTGGGGGAGTCTTCTCAGGAAATCGGCGACATCGTCAGCCTGATCGACGACATTGCCGAACAAACCAACATCCTGGCCCTCAATGCGGCAATCCAGGCTTCGCTCGCGGGTGAAGCCGGGCGCGGCTTCGCCGTGGTCGCTGACGAAGTGCAGCGCCTGGCTGAGCGTTCGTCGTCGGCCACCCGACAGATCGAAGCGCTGGTGCGAACCATCCAGGCCGATACCAACGAAGCGGTGATCTCCATGGAACAGACCACCGCCGAAGTGGTGCGTGGTGCACGTCTTGCCCAGGACGCAGGCGTGGCCCTCGCCGAAATCGAGGGCGTGTCGCAGAACCTGGCCGAGCTGATCCACAGCATTTCCGACGCGGCGCAATTGCAGACATCCTCGGCCGGGCAGATTTCCCACACCATGGCGGTGATCCAGCAGATCACTGCGCAGACCTCCGCCGGTTCCGGCGCTACCGCCGACAGCATCCGTCACCTGGCCAGAATGGCCAGCGAGATGCGCCGTTCGGTGTCTGGTTTCACCCTGCCGGCCCCGGCCGAGCGGCGCTGAGGAGAGGTCTATGGCCGTTACGGCAATGAGCCCCGAGCGTCACGACACGGTCGCCCTGAGCTGGACCAAGGCGGCCATCGCCGATTGCCTGGGCCAGGCGCGCCAAGCGCTGGAGCGTTTTTCCAGCGAGCCGGGCGACCCGGCCTTGCTGGGGTTCTTCGTCGACAACCTGCATCAGGTGCAAGGGTGCCTGACGATGCTTGAGCTCAATGGCGCGGCGCGCCTGGCCGAGGAGTTGGAGTTGCTCGGGCGTGCCCTCTTCGAGGGCCAGGTCAGCCCGCGTGGCGACTGCCTGGGTGCGCTGTTCCGCGGCCTTGAGCAATTGCCGCCCTACCTCGAGCGCCTGCGGGGGGCGCGCCACGACCTGCCGTTGGTGGTGCTGCCGTTGCTCAATCAGTTGCGCCTGTGCCGCGGCGCCGAGCCGCTGGCCCAGGACAGCCTGATGGGAGAGGCGGCGCAGCGCCTGGCGGGGGCCCACGATCTGGCCAACCTCGACCTGTCGCTGGGCAACTGGCGCGACCAGTTGCAGGCCGGTCAGGGCCGCGATGCCCTGCGCTCGGTGATCACTGCCCTGTGCGACGACCTGGTGCGGATCAAGGAGCGGCTCGACCCCTTCGTACGGGGGGATAACGAGCAGCGCGACCCACTCGATGTGCTGATCGCGCCGCTGCGCCATGTTGCCGATACCCTCGCAGTGCTGGGCTTCCAGCAGCCGCGCCGGGTCATCATCGACCAGGTGCTCGCCTTGCAGGCCCTGGCCCAAGGCGAACGTGCCGTGGACGATGCGGTGCTGATGGATGTGGCTGGTGCCCTGTTGTACGTGGAGGCGACGCTCAACGGCATGGTGGGCGGCCTTGCCGAGGGCCTGGAAGGCGGCATGCCCGGCTCGGACGTGACCGAGATCCGCCAGCGGGTGTTCGAGGAGTCGCTCTCGGTGCTGCAGCAGGCCAAGGACCTGATCGGCGACTGCCTGGAATCCGGTTGGCCTCGCCAGCGTCTGCAGCCCCTGCCGGGCCTGCTGCAGCAGGTGCGTGGCGCGTTGGCGATGCTGATGCTGCCGACCGCCTCCGAGGTGTTCGGGGTGTCGGCCGATTATGTGCAAGGCTGGTTGTCGCATCTTGAGCAGGAGCCACCGGAGCAGGAGCTGGCCCACCTGGCCGAGGCCCTGAGTGCGGTGGAGTGCTACCTGCAATGGCGTGTCGCCGACCCGCTGGCCGATGCCCAGCGTTTTCTCGACATGGCCTGCGCCAGTCTGGCCGCCCTTGGCCTGCGCTGCAGCCAAGCGCCGGTCATGGCTGAGCCGCAGCGTGCCGATGACGGCATCGACGATGAGCTGCGCGAAGTGTTCCTGGAGGAAACCGCTGAACTGCTGCCGGAGATCGAACGCCAATGGTTGCGCTGGCGTGCCGACAACCAGCAACGCGACGCGCTTGTCGAACTGCGCCGTGCCTTGCATACGCTCAAGGGCAGCGGGCGGATGGTGCACGCAGGCGCCGTGGCCGAGCTGGCCTGGGGCGCCGAGCATCTGCTCAACCGTGTGCTGGAAGGACGCATCGTGCTCAGCGGCGAGGGCGCCGTGGCGCTGCAACAGGCCTTTGTGCACCTGCCAGACCTGCTCGCCGACTTTGCGGTGGGTCAGATACCCCGGCTGGCCGATGTCGAACAGCTCAGCAGCCACCTGCACGCCCTGGCGGTCAACGACACCGCGTCTGCCAGCGACAGTGACGGGCTCGATCCGCAACTGCTGGAGATCTTTCGCAACGAGGCCCAGGGCCATCTGGCCAGCCTCGACAGTTTTCTCATGGCTGCCAAAGGCCAGGACACCCCGGTCAGCGACAGCCTGCAACGCGCGCTGCATACCCTCAAGGGCAGCGCGGCCATGGCCGGGGTGATGCCGATCGCAGAGCTTGCCACCGCCTTCGACCGCCTGGCGCGTGAATACAAGGTGCACCAACTGCCGTTGGAAGTGGCGGATATCGAATGGCTGGAAGCGTCGCGCAGCCTGTTCCAGCTGGGCCTGGCCCAGCTTGAGCGCACACCGTTGGCACCGATTCCTGGCGCTGCGCAACTGATCGAGCAGGTCGGCGAAGCGGTGGATGCACGCCTGGCGGTGCTGCAGGACGCAGCGCCGCACACCCGCCGCAACCGTCGTGATCCACAACTGATCGCCAGCTTCCTGGCTCAGGGCATGGATATCCTGCTCGATGCCGAGTCGCTGTTGTCGCGCTGGCAGGAGCATCCGCGTGAACGCCAGGAGCTGGACACGCTGCTTGACGAACTGACGACCCTGGCCCATGGTGCGCACCTGGCCGATTTCTGGCAGGTGGATGAGCTCTGCGAAGCGCTGCTCGATCTGTATGGGGCGGTTGAGGAGGGCAGTCTGGTCGCCAACGGGCATTTCTTCGCCCAGGCGCGGCAGGCCCACGAAGCCCTGATCGACATGCTCGACGAGATTGCCGCCGGGCAGGAGGTCACCCCGCGCAGCGAGTGCCTGGATGGCTTGCGTGCGCTGCTGGACGGGGCGCTCGACCCGGCGGCAACCGGGCTGGTGGGCGAGCAGGGCGTGACCCCGCTGGCCACGGCCATGGACCTGCCGGAGCCGGCAGTGGTGCAGTTGTTCCTCGACGAGGCCGGCGACATTCTCGACAGCGCCGATCAGGCTTTGCAGCGCTGGCGACAGGAGCCGGAAGCCAGCTCGGCGGTGTCCGCGTTGCAGCACGATGTGCAGACCTTGCGCGGCGGTGCGCAGATGGCCGCGATTGGCGCCATCGAAGTGCTCGCCCAGGAGCTGGCGTTGCTCTACGAAGGGCTGGTCGATCGGCGGTTGGCCGCCAGCAGTGCGCTGTTCGAGCTGCTGCAGCGCAGCCATGCGGCGCTGGGCCAGATGCTCGACAGCCTGCGCCAGGGCGAGCTGCCGTCTTCTGCGGTGGCACTGCTCGGCGAGTTGCGTGAGTTCCGCCATGCGCCGGTCAGCGAGCCGGAGGGGGCAGAAACACCCGGCGACAAGGAGCTGCTGGAAGTCTTCCTCGAAGAAAGCTCGGACATCGTCGAAAGCGCTGCGGCTGCATTGGCGCGCTGGCAGGCCGACCCGCGCAGCAGTGTCGAGGTGGAAAACCTGCTGCGCGACCTGCACACCCTCAAGGGCGGCGCGCGCATGGTGGAAATCGCCGCCATCGGCGACCTGGCCCATGAGCTGGAGTTTCTCTACGAACTGCTCGCTGCTGGCCGCCTGCCGCCGACGCCCGCGCTGTTCAGCCTGCTGCAGAACTGCCACGACCGTCTCGCGCACATGCTCGACGCCGTACGTTTGGGGCAGCCGCTGCACGCGGCAACGGCGCTGATCGACTACATTCGCAACTTCTCCAGTGCGGCGCTGACCGACAGCGCCGCCGGCCAGCCGCCGGTGGAGGCCGCGCCGCTCGATGTGCCGAGCGCTGCACCCGAGCGAGCGCCGGGGGACATGGTCAAGGTCGATGCCGAACTGCTCGACGACCTGGGCAACCTGGCCAGCGAGCACGCGATCATTCGTGGTCGCATCGAGCAGCAGGTCAACGATGCACAGTTCGCCTTGAGCGAAATGGAAACCACCCTGGAGCGCATGCGCGACCAGTTGCTGCGCCTGGACAACGAAACCCAGGGCCGCATGTCCAGCCGCTGGCAGGCCGAGGGCGACGCCTACGACGATTTCGACCCGCTGGAAATGGACCGCCATTCGCAGTTGCAGCAGCTGTCGCGGGCCTTGTTCGAATCGGCTTCCGACTTGCTCGACCTCAAGGAAACCCTGACCCTGCGGGCCCAGGAGGCGCATGGCCTGCTGCAGCAGCAGGCGCGGGTCAACAGTCAGTTGCAGGAAGGCCTGACCGCCACCCTGATGGTGCCTTTCGAGCGCCTGGTGCCACGCCTGCAGCGCGTGGTGCGGCAGGTGGCGAGCGAGCTGGGCAAACAGGTCGAACTGGTGGTCGGCAACGCCGAGGGCGAATTGGACCGCAGCGTGCTCGAGCGCATGGTCGCGCCCCTGGAGCACATGCTGCGCAACGCCGTCGACCATGGCCTGGAGCCGCGCGAGGTGCGCCTGGCGGCAGGCAAGCCGGAGCAGGGCACCATCCACCTCAACTTGCTCCACGAGGGCGCCGACATCGTCATCGAGATGAGCGACGACGGCGCCGGGGTGCCGCTGGAGGCGGTTCGCAAGAAGGCCATCAAGCGCGGCTTGCTGGCGCCGCAGGCGCAGCTCAGCGATCACGAGATCTTGCAGTTCATCCTGCGTCCGGGGTTCTCCACGGCCGAGAAGATCACCCAGATTTCCGGGCGCGGGCTGGGCATGGATGTGGTCCATGAAGAGGTCAAGCAGTTGGGCGGCTCGATGAGCATCGAGTCCAGCCCAGGCAAGGGGGCACGCTTCCAGATCCGCTTGCCGTTCACGGTATCGCTGAACCGGGCGCTGATGGTGCACCTGGGCGAGGAGCAGTACGCCATCCCGCTCAACACCATCGAGGGCATCGTCCGCGTGCCGCCCGCCGAGCTCGAGGCCTGCTACCAGCTGGATCCGCCGCGCTATCGCTATGCAGGGCACGCCTACGACCTGCGCTACCTGGGCGAGCTGTTGCAGGATGTCGGCCGTCCGCGCCTGCTGGGGCAAAGCCTGCCCTTGCCGGTGCTACTGGTGCATGCCCAGGAGCAGTCGTTCGCGATCCAGGCCGATGGCTTGTCGCCGAGCCGCGAAATCGTGGTGAAAAGCCTGGGGCCACAGTTCGCTGCGGTCCCGGGCTTGTCTGGTGCGACCTTGCTCGGTGATGGGCGGGTGGTGCTGATTCTCGACCTGCTCGGTCAGCTGCGCGGCCAGCAGCGACGCCTGGCGCGGTTGCCGGTGGGTGACGGCGAGCGGCGCCAGCTGTTCGGCCCGGCGGCGCGGCGTCCGTTGCTGGTGATGGTGGTCGATGATTCGGTCACCGTGCGCAAGGTCACCAGCCGCCTGCTGGAACGTCACGGCATGAGCGTGTTGACCGCCAAGGACGGGGTCGATGCGATGGCCCTGCTGGAGGAACACCGTCCTGACGTGCTGCTGCTGGACATCGAGATGCCGCGCATGGACGGCTTCGAAGTGGCGACGCGGGTGCGGCGTGACAACCGCCTGCACGACTTGCCGATCATCATGATCACCTCGCGTACCGGGCAGAAACACCGCGACCGGGCCATGGCCATCGGCGTCAACGAATACCTCGGCAAGCCTTACCAGGAGTCGCTCCTGCTTCAGAGCATCGCCCACTGGAGCCAGCCTCATGCTTGAACATATCGCCGGTCAGCGCAGCAGCCTCACCGGGCTGTTGCTGCCCCTGGGCGACCGCACCCTGGTGCTGCCCAACGTTGCGGTGGCCGAGCTGATCGGCGAGCGTGCGTTCGTCTGCGAGCTGCATGAGCCGGCCTGGCACATGGGCTGGATCGCCTGGCGCCAGCAGTGTCTGCCGCTGATAGGCTTCGAGGCCGCCTGTGGCGGTGAAACGCCCTGTGGCGAGCGGGCGCGGATCGTCGTGCTCAACGCCTTGGGCGATACCGGGCTGCGCTACCTGGCGCTGCTGCTGCAGGGGATCCCGCGCTCGTGCAAGCTCGACAGCCAGTTGAACTATGTGGACGTGCCGCTGGGGGCGCTGGAGCTGGCGGCGGTGCAGGTGGGCGAGCAAGTGGCGCGAGTGCCGGACCTGGCAGCGCTCGAGCGGCTGGTGCGTGACGCGGATCTGCAACCTTCGGCGCAGTAGGATGATGCTCGTGCGGGCCCTGTCGCGCCACTGCCCGCCAGGAACCCATTGGCCTTGTGGAGGTCTGAGCCTGCATGTACTACGGTGAACGCTTAAACGCCTGGACCCACCTGGTCGGTGCTGTCCTGGCCTGTATCGGTGCCATCTGGCTGATCGTCGTCGCGGGCTTGCAGGGCGACCCCTGGAAGATCGTCAGCTTCTCCATCTACGGCTTCACGCTGCTGTTGCTCTACAGCATTTCCACGCTCTATCACAGCACGCGCGGCCGGGCGAAGGTGGTCATGCGCAAGCTCGATCACCTGTCGATCTACCTGCTCATCGCCGGCAGCTATACACCGTTCTGCCTGGTCAGTCTGCGCGGGCCCTGGGGCTGGAGCCTGTTCGGCATCGTATGGGGCCTGGCGGTGATCGGCATGCTCCAGGAGATCAAACCGCGCTCCGAGGCACGGATCCTCTCGATCATCATCTACGCGGTGATGGGCTGGATCGTGCTGGTGGCGGTCAAACCGTTGCTCCACAGCCTCGGTGGCGCCGGCTTTGCCTGGCTGGCGGCCGGCGGTGTGCTGTACACCGTCGGCATCATCTTTTTCGCCTTCGACAGCCGCTTTCGCCACTGGCACGGCATCTGGCACCTGTTCGTCATCGCTGGCAGCCTGATGCACTTCGTCGCGGTGTACTTCTACGTGCTATAGGGGGCTGATCTTAGAAATCGCCCCACAGCTGCTGCGCCACCGATAGCGCCACCACCGGCGCCGTCTCGGTGCGCAGTACGCGAGGGCCGAGGCGGGCGGCGTGGAAGCCGGCGCCCTTGGCCTGATCGACTTCGGCATCGCTCAAGCCACCCTCAGGTCCGATCAGAAAGGCCAGACGTGTCGGTTTGTCGTGGCTGGTCAGCGGCTCGGCCACCGGGTGCAGGACCAGCTTGAGATCGGCATCGCTGTCTTTCAACCATTCGGCCAGGGTCACCGGCGGGTGGATCACTGGCAGCGTGGAGCGCCCGCATTGTTCGCAGGCGCTGATCGCCACCTGGCGCCAGTGAGCCAGGCGCTTGTCGGCGCGCTCGTCCTTCAGACGCACTTCGCAGCGCTCGCTGACGATCGGGGTGATTTGGTTGACGCCCAGCTCAGTGGCTTTCTGGATCGCCCAGTCCATGCGCTCGCCACGGGACAGCCCCTGGCCGAGGTGGATGTGCAGCGGCGAATCGGGCTGGCCGGGCAGGGCCTGGTCGAGGCTGACCCGCACGGATTTCTTGCCCACTTCGAGCAACTGGCCGAGGTATTCCTGGCCGCTGCCGTCGAACAGTTGCACGGCGGCGCCGACGCTCATGCGCAGCACGCGGCCGATGTAGTGGGCCTGGGCCTCGGGCAACTCGTGCTCGCCAAGGCTCAGGGGGGCGTCGATGAAGAAACGGGACAGTCTCATGGTTCGGCTCGGGGCAAAGGGTGGACATGGACCCTGTGGCAGGGTGGGCATGGACCCTGTGGGAGCGGGTTCACCCGCGAATGCGGCGGTGCGGCCACCATCGTATTCGCGGGTAAACCCGCTCCCACAGGGTGCGCGTGGGGACTGAGGCCTAGCCCGGATCGCGGAAGTCGGGATGGAAATCGGCCGGCACCGCCACGCTGACACTGTCACGGGTGGCGATATCGATGCCTTCGCTGGCCACTTCGGCCAGGAAGTCGATCTGCTCCGGGGTGATCACGTAGGGCGGCAGGAAATACACCACGCTGCCCAGCGGACGCAACAGCGCGCCGCGGGTCAGGGCATGCTCGAAGACCTTCAGGCCGCGGCGTTCCTGCCACGGATAGGCGACCTTGCCGGCCTTGTCCTTGACCATCTCGATGGCCAGAGCCATGCCGGTCTGGCGCACTTCGGCCACGTTCGGGTGATCGACCAGGTGCGCGGTGGCGCTGGCCATGCGCGCCGACAGCGCTTTGTTGGCATCGATCACCTGGTCCTGCTCGAAGATGTCCAGGGTCGCCAGCGCCGCGGCGCAGGCCAGTGGGTTGCCGGTGTAGCTGTGCGAATGGAGGAAGGCGCGCAGGGTCGGGTAGTCGTCGTAGAAGGCCTGGTACACGTCATCGGTGGTCAGGCAGGCGGCGAGCGGCAGGTAGCCACCGGTCAGGGCTTTGGACAGGCAAAGGAAGTCTGGGCGGATACCGGCCTGCTCGCAGGCGAACATCGTGCCGGTGCGGCCGAAACCGACGGCGATTTCGTCATGGATCAGGTGCACACCGTAACGGTCGCAGGCTTCGCGCAGCAGCTTGAGGTAAACCGGATGATACATGCGCATGCCGCCAGCGCCCTGGATCAGCGGCTCGACGATGACCGCGGCGATCGTGGCGTGGTGTTCGGCCAGGGTCTGCTCCATGGCTGCGAACATGTTGCGCGAGTGTTCCTCCCAACCCATGCCTTCAGGGCGCAGGTAGCAATCGGGGCTGGGCACCTTGATGGTGTCGAGCAGCAGGGCCTTGTAGGTTTCGGTGAACAGCGGTACATCGCCGACCGACATCGCGGCGATGGTTTCGCCGTGATAGCTGTTGGTCAGGGTGACGAAGCGCTTCTTGGCGCCTTGGCCCTTGTTCTGCCAGTAGTGGAAGCTCATCTTCAGCGCCACTTCGATGCATGACGAGCCGTTGTCGGCGTAGAACACTCGATCCAGCCCGGCCGGGGTCATGGCCACCAGGCGCTCGGACAGCTCGATCACCGGCTGATGGCTGAAGCCTGCAAGGATGACGTGTTCGAGCTGGTCGACCTGATCCTTGATGCGCTGGTTGATGCGCGGATTGGCATGGCCGAAGACGTTGACCCACCAGGAGCTGACCGCGTCCAGATAGCGCTTGCCCTCGAAGTCCTCGAGCCAGACACCCTCGCCGCGGCGAATCGGGATCAGCGGCAGGCTCTCGTGGTCTTTCATCTGGGTGCAGGGGTGCCACAGGACCTTGAGGTCGCGCTGCATCCACTGTTGATTCAGGCCCATGGGCGGATCTCCTGGCTGGGGTGGCAAGTAGGACGGCGTAAGCCTAAGCAAAGGCACCCCCAGGAACAACCTTGGATTTTGTGCAGGCTTGTGTGGGAGCGGGCTTGTCGGGACGCCGAACCGCTACGAAAGGCTCAACATAGAAAACCGAACCATTCGAAGCACTTGATAGCGCTGTGCTGGCAGGCTCCTGGGACCTGACGTATTCTTAGCGCATCTCTCCTGGGGAGATCCTCCCCACTTACATTTCGCTTCTGATCCGGAGTTCGCCGACATGGCTGCTGCTTGGGTGCGCCTGTGCGCGTTGGTATTGATTGGTGCATCCAGCGCTGGTGCGCTGGCGAAGGACAAGACCCCCACGGCCATTGTCGTCGGTGGTGGCCTGGCCGGCCTGACGGCAGCCTACGAGCTGCAGTCCAAGGGCTGGCAGGTGACCCTGCTCGAAGCCAAGGGCGGCATGGGTGGCCGTTCGGGGCTGGCGACCAGCGAGTGGATCGGCAACAACAAGGCGCAACCGGTACTCAATCAATACCTGGACCGCTTCAAGCTGGAAACCTTGCCTGCGCCCGAGTTCGTGCGTACCCCAGGCTACCTGATCGACGGTGAGTACTTCAGCGCGGCCGACCTCGCCACCAAGCAGCCCGCGACCGCCGAGGCGATCAAGCGCTACGAGAAGACCCTCGATGACCTGGCCCGTTCGATCGATGACCCGCTGAACCCGGCTGCCAACAGCACGTTGTTCGCCCTCGATCAGATCAACGTCTCCACCTGGCTGGACAAGCTGCAACTGCCAGCGACCGCCCGTCAGTTGATCAACCAGCAGATCCGTACCCGCTATGACGAGCCCTCGCGCCTGTCGTTGCTCTATTTCGCCCAGCAGAGCCGGGTCTATCGTGGGGTTGGCGATCGTGACCTGCGTGCGGCACGCCTGCCTGGCGGCAGCCCGGTACTGGCACAGGCCTTCGTCAAGCAACTCAAGACCATCAAGACCAGTTCGCCGGTCACCGCCATCGTCCAGGACAAGGACGGCGTCACCGTCAAGGTGGGGGCCGTGGGCTACCAGGCTGACTATCTGGTCCTTGCCGTGCCGCTGCGCGCGCTGGCCAAGATCCAGATGACGCCGGGACTGGACAACCAGCATCTGGCGGCACTCAAAGGCACCAACTACGGCTGGCGCGACCAGTTGCTGCTCAAGTTCAAGAACCCGGTCTGGGAGAGCCGCTCGCGTATGTCGGGCGAGATCTTCAGCAACGCAGGCCTGGGCATGCTGTGGATCGAACCGGCGCTCAAGGGCGGTGCCAATGTGGTGATCAACCTGTCCGGCGACAACGCCCGCCTGCTGCAGGCCTTCGGTGACAAGCAGATGGTCGACCAGGTGCTGATTCGCCTGCATGCCTTCTACCCTCAGGCTCGTGGCGCCTTTACCGGTTACGAGGTCAAGCGCTACAGCACCGACGCCGGCACCGGCGGCGCCTACCTGGCCTACGGGCCGGGGCAGATCAGCAAGTACTGGCGTCTGTGGGAGCGCCCGGTGCAACGTGTCGCCTTTGCTGGCGAACACACCGATGCACTTTACCCGGGCACCCTGGAAGGCGCGCTGCGCAGTGGCCAGCGTGCCGCGGGCCAGGTCGAGGACCTGGCCGCTGGCAAATCCTTCGATCCAGTGGTCAAGGCGGCGCCGGTCGCTGCTGCTGCGGGCGCTGCGGCAGTCGGCGCGGCAGCCGCCAAGGACAACAAGCCTGGCTTCTTCTCCCGTCTGTTCGGTGGCGACGACAAACCGGTGGCCAAGACCGAGCCGGTGACCAAGGCCGCCGAGCCGACACCCGCGCCGCCAGCTCCTGCTCCTGCAGCCGCACCAGCGGCGCCGGCCGTTGCGCCTGTGGCCAAGGAAGAACCGGTCAAGGCCCAACCCGCCAAGGCTGCACCGACCAAGGCGGCACCTGCCAAGCACGCACCAGCGCACAAGCCGCCGGCCAAGCAGGCCAGCAAGACGGAGCCGGTGAAGAAGGCCGCCGCAAAAGCCGAGCCCGTCAAGAAGAAACCCTCGACCGACACTCAGGCCAAGGCCAACTGATTGGTCATTGCGGGCACTCGTGGCATTGCCGCGATGTGCCCGCGCTGTTGCCTGCCCTGGCAAGTCCCCCGCGTTCGCCTACTGTTAATGTTTTCTTAATTAGATGAATTCAAAATAAGCTATCGATTTTTTCGATTATAAGAAGCGGACTTTTCCGCTTTATTTCGATACTTATCGCGTTATCTTGTGCACAGCTTTCACGGGGAATACGCCAACATGCAACTGCGCAATTCTGCTTCTCGCTATGGTGCGGTCAGCATCTTCCTGCACTGGGGCGTGGCCCTTGTCGTATTCGGGTTGTTCGGTCTGGGCCTGTGGATGGTCGGTCTCGACTACTACGATCCTTGGCGCAAAGCCGGGCCCGACCTGCACAAGAGCATTGGCCTGGTATTACTGGCTGTCATGCTGCTGCGCGTACTCTGGCGTTTGATCAGCCCACCTCCACCGGCTCCGGCCAGCCACGGGTCACTCACCCGCATGGCCGCCAAGCTGGGGCACCTGGCGCTGTATCTGGGGTTGTTCGCGGTCATGGCCGCCGGCTACCTGATCTCCACTGCCGATGGTGTCGGCATTCCGGTATTCGGCCTGTTCGAAGTACCGGCACTGGTCAGCAACCTGCCCGATCAGGCGGACACTGCCGGTGTGATTCACCTGTATCTGGCCTGGGGGTTGGTGATTTTCGCCATCCTGCATGCCCTGGCAGCCTTGAAACACCATTTCATTGACCGTGACGCGACCCTGGCTCGTATGCTGGGCCGCAAAGCTTGACTCTCAACCTCAATTGCAAAGGAAGGAAGTAAGGATGTTGAAAAAGACTTTTGCCGCCCTGGCGCTCGGTACCGCTCTGATTGGCGCTGGTCAGGCCATGGCCGCTGACTACAAGATCGACAAGGAAGGCCAGCATGCTTTCGTCGACTGGAAGATCAGCCACCTGGGCTACAGCTTCATCCACGGCACATTCAAGGACTTCGACGGTTCGTTCTCCTGGGACAGCGCCAAGCCTGAAGCCAGCAAGATCAGCGTCGACCTGAAGACTGCCAGCCTGTGGTCCAACCATGCCGAGCGCGACAAGCACATCGCCAGCGCCGACTTCCTGGACGTGAAGAAATATCCCGACGCCAAGTTCGTCTCCACGGCCGTCAAGTCCACCGGTGACAAGACTGCCGACGTGACCGGCGACCTGACCCTGCATGGCGTGACCAAGCCGGTCACCTTCAAGGCCGTGTTCAACGGCGAGGGCAAGGACCCGTGGGGTGGCGAGCGCGCTGGCTTCAACGCCAAGACCACGCTGAACCTGAACGACTTTGGCATCAAGGGCCCAGGCCCGACTTCCCAGACCCTGGATCTGGACATCAGCCTGGAAGGCGTGAAGCAGAAGTGATTCGCGTCATCTGAAACGACAAGGGGCCGCAATGCGGCCCCTTGTCGTTTCTGTCAGCCCTTGCGGGTCAACAGCGCCGGACGCTCGCCGCGGGGGCGGCTCGGCAGGTCATCCAGTTGCTCGGGCGTCGGGTAACGGTCGAGCTTGGATTCCTTGCGGATGATCACAGGCGTGCTCTGCGACTCGCGCGGATTGCGCACGGCAGGTTCCTGGCGGTTGCTGTCGTCCCGGCGCGCACGGCCCGGGTTGCCATCGCGGCGTGCACCACCACCATTGTTGTTGCGGGGGCGCTTCTCGCCAGAACCCTGGCCGCCCTGGCGCTGGCCGCCGCTACCGTTGTTGTTGCGAGGCTGGCCCGATCCCGAACGCTGCCCCTGGCCTTGGGCCTGGCCGCCGTTGCCGCCCGGGCGACGGTTGCGGCCCTGGTTCTTGCCGTTCTGGTAAGGGCTGACGTAGTCGGCGCGGTTGCCGAAGTTGTCGATATCGTCGTCCAGGAACTCTTCCGGGTCGCGATCGGCGGGTACTTTGGGGGCATTGCCTTGGGCCTGGCCGGCCTGCTGCTGACGCGGCTTCCTGTTGTCGCGCTGCTTGCGTGGCTCCTGCTTCTTCTGCTGCGGCTTGTCGCCTGCAGTGCCCTTGTCGGCAGGCTTGTCGGCGGCCTGTTGCTTGGTCTTGCCTTTGTCCTTGCCCTTGTCCTTGCGTCCGCCGCTGCCTTCCTTGCTGCCTTCGGCACGTTGCTGCTGGTTGCGCCCGCCGCGGCCGTTGTTCTGCTGGCGTTCGCGCACCTCGGGTTTCTCGGCCTCGACCTGCGAGGCATCGAAGCCCATCAGGTCGCCATCCGGGATCCTCTGCTTGGTCACCCGCTCGATGCTCTTGAGCAGTTTCTCTTCGTCAGGTGCCACCAGCGAAATGGCTTCACCGGAGCGGCCAGCACGGCCAGTACGACCGATGCGGTGAACGTAGTCTTCCTCGACGTTGGGCAGTTCGAAGTTGACCACGTGCGGCAACTGGTCGATATCCAGGCCACGGGCGGCGATGTCAGTGGCGACCAGCACTCGCACGCTGTTGGCCTTGAAGTCGGCCAGAGCCTTGGTGCGCGCATTCTGGCTCTTGTTGCCGTGGATCGCGGCAGCGGTCAGACCGTGCTTTTCGAGGTACTCGGCAAGGCGGTTGGCGCCGTGCTTGGTACGGGTGAAGACCAGCACCTGTTCCCAGGCGCCGAGGGTGATCAGGTGGGCCAGCAGCGCACGCTTGTGGCTGGCAGGCAGGCGGTAGACGCGCTGCTCGATACGCTCGACGGTGGTATTGGGCGGCGTGACCTCGATGCGCTCGGGGTTGTGCAGCAACTTGTCGGCGAGGTCGGTGATGTCCTTGGAGAAGGTCGCCGAGAACAGCAGGTTCTGGCGCTTGGCCGGCAGGCGTGCGAGGACTTTCTTCACGTCATGGATGAAGCCCATGTCGAGCATGCGGTCGGCTTCGTCCAGAACGAGAATTTCCACCTTGGACAGGTCGACGCTGCCTTGTCCGGCCAGGTCGAGCAGACGGCCCGGGCAGGCGACCAGAACGTCGACACCCTTGGCCATCGCCTGGATCTGTGGGTTCATGCCGACGCCGCCGAAGATGCAGGCGCTGATGAAGTTCAGGTCGCGGGCATAGATCTTGAAGCTGTCGTGGACCTGTGCGGCCAGTTCGCGGGTCGGGGTCAGGACCAGGACGCGCGGTTGGCGCGGGCCGTGACGCTGCGATTTGTCGGGGTGACCACCTGGGAACAGGCGCTCGAGGATCGGCAGGGCGAAGCCACCGGTTTTACCAGTGCCAGTCTGCGCGGCGACCATCAGGTCGCGGCCTTGCAACACGGCGGGAATGGCCCGCTGTTGCACCGGGGTAGGCTGGGTGTAGCCCGCAGCCTCGATAGCGCGGACAAGTGCCTCGGAGAGACCGAGGGAAGCAAAGGACATGGGCAATCCTGTTCTCGTTTGGGCTGGGCCCTGTGGGATGTTCTGCCTGGCGCGACTGGCATCGGTGGGATGCGATCGCGTCCGGTCCAGCTGGGCTTACACTGCGCATCCTGGAGGCGGCGGGCGGGCACTTGAGGGTGCGTCGCTGCTGGTCGAGATGCCTTTTGCGAGGCCGAGCGTCCGGGCGTGAGCCGGGCGGGAAGGCCCGAGTATAACAGAGCTATCGCGATGTGCTGCGATCCTGCTGCTCAACGGCGTCGAGAAAATGTTCGGCGGAGTTTGCGTTGCGCGCATGCTGGGCAGTACAGGCGCGCTGCACGATGGCCAGCGGCGCAGTGCTCAGGCGTGTTGTGCGTCGATCAGGTGCCGTTCGATTCTTGGTGGCGCGTGCCGAGTTGCGGGGTGTCGCGGTTGCAGGGCTGTATCGAGGGAAACCTGGCATCAGCTTGAATGATCAAGGCTCCAATCTACGTTCGGAGCCTTAATCATTTCTTAAGCTGTTGTTACCAAAAGGTTTCAGCGTGGCAGCTTGAGATTGTTCCAGATCGCCAGGCTCGGCTCGGCCTGGTTCAGCGTGTAGAAGTGCAGGCCCGGTGCGCCACCTTGCAGCAGCTCTTCGCACATCTTGCTGATCACTTCTTCACCGAATGCCTGGATGCTGGCGGCATCGTCGCCGTAGGCTTCCAACTGCTTGCGGATCCAGCGCGGAATCTCGGCACCACAGGCGTCGGAGAAGCGCGCCAGCTTGCTGTAGTTGGTGATCGGCATGATGCCGGGCACTACCGGAATATCCACGCCCAGCTTCTGTACGCGCTCGACGAAGTAGAAGTAGCTGTCGGCGTTGAAGAAGTACTGGGTGATGGCGCTGTCGGCACCGGCCTTGACCTTGTGTACGAAGTTGGCCAGGTCGTCCTCGAAGTTGTGCGCCTGCGGGTGCATTTCGGGGTAGGCGGCAACTTCCAGGTGGAAGTGGTCACCGGTTTCCTGGCGGATGAACTCGACCAGGTCGCTGGCATGGCGCAATTCGCCACTGGCCATGCCCATGCCGGATGGCAGGTCACCGCGCAGGGCGACGATGCGCTTGATTCCGGCCGCCTTGTATTCGGCGATCAGGGCGCGCAGGTCGTCCTTGCTGTCGCCGACGCACGACAGGTGCGGGGCTGCCGGGACCTTCACTTCGTTTTCCAGTTGCAGCACGGTGTTCAGCGTGCGGTCGCGAGTCGAGCCGCCGGCGCCGTAGGTGCAGGAGAAGAAGTCGGGGTTATAGGTGGCCAGTTGACGGGCAACGGCCATGAGTTTTTCGTGACCGGCATCGGTCTTGGTCGGGAAGAACTCGAAACTGTAGCGGCGTTCCTGGGACATCGGTCGTTCCTCTGGCAGCGTGCTTCAAGCGCCAAGCTGCAAATAAAAGCCAGATCGGTGATGGCCGATCTGGCTTGGGCGTCGTTCAGATCCTTGCGCTGCTGCGGCGCGCAGTGCACGCCGCTCGCCGCTTAGTAGCGGTACGCGTCGGGCTTGAACGGGCCTTCGACAGTCACGCCGATGTACTCGGCCTGCTGTGGGGTCAGCTGGGTGACTACACCGCCGAAGCCGCGGACCATTTCCAGGGCCACTTCTTCGTCGAGCTTCTTGGGCAGCACTTCGACGGTCAGGCGCTCGGCCTTCTTCGCAGCTGGCAGCTCGGCGAACTTCTGCTCGAACAGGAAGATCTGCGCCAGTACCTGGTTGGCGAACGAGCCGTCCATGATGCGGCTCGGGTGGCCGGTGGCGTTGCCCAGGTTCACCAGACGACCTTCGGCCAGCAGGATCAGGTAGTCGTCATTCTGCGGATCGAAGGTGCCGGCGCCGGTGCGGTGGATCTTGTGCACCTGTGGCTTGACCTCTTCCCATGCCCAGTTCTTGCGCATGAAGGCGGTGTCGATCTCGTTGTCGAAGTGACCGATGTTGCAGACCACTGCGCGCTTTTTCAGGGCCTTGAGCATGTTGGCGTCGCAGACGTTGACGTTACCGGTGGTGGTGACGATCAGGTCGATGCGGCCCAGCAGGTCCTTGTTGATGCCAGCTTCGGTACCGGTGTTGATACCGTCCTTGAACGGCGAGACCACTTCGAAGCCGTCCATGCAGGCCTGCATGGCGCAGATCGGGTCGACTTCGGTGACCTTCACGATCATGCCTTCCTGACGCAGGGACTGGGCCGAGCCCTTGCCCACGTCGCCGTAGCCGATCACCAGGGCCTGCTTGCCCGACAGCAGGTGGTCGGTGCCGCGCTTGATGGCGTCGTTCAGGCTGTGACGGCAGCCGTACTTGTTGTCGTTCTTGCTCTTGGTGACCGAGTCGTTGACGTTGATCGCCGGGACTTTCAGCTCGCCTTTGGCTAGCATGTCCAGCAGGCGGTGCACGCCAGTGGTGGTCTCTTCGGTCACGCCGTGGATCTTGTCCAGCATGGCCGGGTATTTCTTGTGCAGGATTTCGGTCAGGTCACCGCCGTCGTCCAGAACCATGTTGGCGTCCCAGGGCTGGCCATCTTTCAGGATGGTCTGCTCGATGCACCACTCGTACTCCTGCTCGGTTTCGCCTTTCCAGGCGAACACCGGGATACCGGCAGCGGCGATGGCGGCAGCAGCCTGGTCCTGGGTGGAGAAGATGTTGCAGGACGACCAGCGCACTTCGGCGCCCAGGGCGATGAGGGTCTCGATCAGCACGGCGGTCTGGATGGTCATGTGGATGCAGCCGATGATCTTGGCGCCCTTGAGCGGTTGCTCGGCTTGATACTTGCGGCGCAGGCCCATCAGTGCGGGCATTTCCGATTCGGCGATGATGACTTCCTTGCGGCCCCAGTCGGCCAGGGAGATGTCGGCGACCTTGAAGTCGGAAAAACCAGCGGGCGTGTTTACAGCGCTCATGAAGAGCCTCCATTCGTAGTGTGCGAATGGGCGCCGTTGTGCGTTGAGCGTCCGCAGCAGCGGACAACGCCCCATCCGAGCCTGACAGGTGAACCTGCTGCAGCGCCCCTCGGACAGGTGGCGGGATGACCACCGCAGCGGGTGGCCATTGGAAAACGGCGAGATTATAGCCGCGCCCGTGTGACACACCCAAGACTTTCTGTCGATTTATCGCGACGATAGTCGATGTTCAATGGAGGCTGACCGGCGGGTCTGCCATCATTACCCCACGTCAGTCAGGCACGTCAGGAGTTGTAATGAATTTCCACACGCGCAAATGGGTAAAACCCGAAGACCTCAATCCCAACGGCACCCTGTTCGGTGGCAGCCTGTTGCGCTGGATCGACGAGGAAGCGGCGATCTACGCCATCGTCCAGTTGGGCAACCAGCGGGTGGTGACCAAGTATATTTCCGAGATCAACTTCGTCAGCGCCTCGCGCCAGGGCGAGATCATCGAGCTGGGTATCACCGCCACCGAGTTCGGTCGCACCTCGATCACCCTGCAGTGCGAAGTGCGCAACAAGATCACCCGCAAGAGCATCCTCACCGTCGACAAGATGGTCTTCGTCAATCTGGGCGAGGATGGCCTGCCGGCACCGCACGGGCGCACCGAGATCAAGTACATCCAGGATCAGTTCCCGGATTCGGCGGTGGAGTAGAGCTGGAAACCGTGCGGCGCACTTCGCGAGCTTGCCCGCGAAGTGCGCGCCATCGTAATCACGGCTGGGCGCTTACCCGTCGCACCACCTTGCCGATTGTCAGCCCCTGCACCAGGATCGACGACAGCACCACGATGTAGGTGATCGACAGCAGCAGGTCGCGTTCGTCGCCCACCGGCAGCGACAGCGCCAGGGCCACCGATACACCCCCGCGCAAGCCTCCCCAGGTCAATACCCGCACCGTGCCACGTGGCACTTCGCGCCAGCGCCGCAGCAAGACGATGGCTGGTGCCACGGTCAACAGGCGCGATGCCAGCACCGCGACCGCAAGCACGCCACCCGCTGCCAGGTGCAGCCAGTTGAACGGCAGCAGCAACAGCTCCAGGCCGATCAGGGCGAAGAGCAGGGCGTTGAGCATGTCGTCGATCAGCTCCCAGAAACCGTCCATGTAACGACGGGTCATGTCGTTCATCGCCAGGTTACGCCCCAGGTTGCCGATGATCAGGCCGGCTACCACCATGGCGATCGGCGCCGACACGTGCAGTTCGTAGCACATGGCCGAGCCGCCGATCACCAGCGCCAAGGTCAGCATCACCTCGACCTGATACTGCTCGATGCTCTTGATCATGCGGTAGGTGGCGTAGCCGATCAGCCCACCGAACACCACGCCGCCTACGGCTTCGCGGGCGAACAGGATGGCGGTGTCGGAAACGCTTGGCGTCTCGCCGAGCTGGATGATGCCCAGCAGCACGGTGAACACCACCACCGCGGTGCCGTCGTTGAACAGCGACTCACCGACGATGGTGGTCTTCAGCGGTTTGGAGGCGTTGGCGGTACGCAGTGCACCGAGCACCGCGATGGGGTCGGTCGGCGAGATCAGCGCGCCGAAGAGCAGGCAGTAGATCAGCGGTACGTCCCAGCCGAACATCGCGAACACCCAGTGGGCGAGATAGCCGATTACCACGGTAGCGATCAGAACGCCGATGGTGGCGAGCAGGCCGATTGGCCAGCGGTAGCTGCGCAGGTCGCCGAGGTTGACGTGCAACGCGCCCGCGAACAGCAGGAACGACAGCATCCAGTGCATCAGCAGGTCATTGAAGTCGATCTGGTTCATCAAGCCTTCGACGCGCTCCTCCAGGCCGGGAAAGCCGATCAGGCTCAGGCCTTGCAGGATCAGTGAGAACAGCAGGGCGGTGACCATCACGCCGATGGCGGGCGGCAGGCCGATGAAACGGTAGTTCACATAGGTGAGGAGGGTGGTGAGGCAGATGAACGCGGCAACTAATTCAAGCATCCTGAATCCTGTGACAATGGCTTCCAAGTCGTAACCCGAACAGCTCGGGCAGTTCTTTGATGGCCTGACGGAGCACTCGGGACACACCTTATGACCGGAATTATCAGGATCGTTCCTCAATTCACGGCTGAAGCGGCCCTGTAGGGGCAACTGTCTGGTTCAACATCTGACGGTCAGCGCATCCCTCTGTAGGAGCGGGCTTGCCCGCGAACACCGGCTTCGCCGGTGCCATGCACCGCGGTGTATTTTTCGCGGGCAAACCCGCTCATACAAGCGCTGTCCGGATCGCGTATATAGTGACTCGAGTCTTGCCTAAGGAACCTCCACGCGTGCTGGCAACTTCCCTCGTCCTGGTCGCGGCCCTGTTGCATGCCACCTGGAACACCCTCATCAAGTTCAGCGCGGAGCGCCTGCTGGTGATCGCCAGCATGGACGCGGTGGCGCTGCTCTTCGCGGTGCTCGCGGTGGCGTTCGTCGAGCCCCCTCCGGCCGCGATCTGGCCGTGGCTGCTGGCCTCGGCGCTGGCCGAGCAGGTCTATCGTGTCCTGCTGATCAAGGCCTACCGGGTCGGTGACCTGGGCCTGGTCTATCCTCTGATGCGTGGATTGTCGCCGCTGGTGGTGCTGGGGCTGACCCTGGCTTTCGCCGGTGAGTCGCTGAGCGGCCAGCAGATCATTGGCATCCTGCTGATCCCCTGCGGCATGGCTTGTCTGCTCTGGCAGGGCGGTGGCGGTGATCGGTTGCCCTGGTCG
The DNA here is from genome assembly GCF_052378495.1 of Pseudomonas sp. A014. Classification (NCBI taxonomy): domain Bacteria; kingdom Pseudomonadati; phylum Pseudomonadota; class Gammaproteobacteria; order Pseudomonadales; family Pseudomonadaceae; genus Pseudomonas; species Pseudomonas sp. A014. The sequence continues at coordinate 5,479,226 of NZ_CP199001.1, read as the reverse complement.
ATGCTGCCGGTGGTGGCGCTGATCGGCCTGTGTATCGGTTGTTACACCTGGTTCGACGGCCAGGCGGTGCGCCTGTGGGGTAAACCGTGGGATTACCTGGTCTGGCTCACTCTGCTGAGTGCCTGGCCGTTCCCGGTGCTGGCGGGCGTGGCCCGACGTGCACCCTTCGTGCTGTTCTGGCGCAGCCAATGGCGACTTGGATTGGCGGTCGGGCTGTGTGTATTGCTGAGTTACGCCCTGGTGTTGTGGGCCATGCATCTGGGGTCGGTGGCGGAGGCGGCGGCGCTGCGGGAGGTCAGTGTGATCCTGGTGGTGCTGTTGGGCATGCGCTACCTCAAAGAACCTTTTGGCGGCCCGAGACTCCTAGCTTGCGGGCTGGTCCTGGCAGGCATGCTGGTGATGAAGCTCTGACCTTTCTGAACGAGGAGCCTGTCCATGACCGTTGCCCTGTGGTGCATCCTGATCGCCCTGGTCCTGCCGCCTTTGTGCGCATTGATTGCCAAAGTCGCCAGTGGCCGTTTTGGCTTGAGCGACAACCATGATCCGCGAGCCTTTCTCGACACGCTCTCGGGCCTGCCTCGGCGCGCCAATGCGGCGCAGCAGAACGGCTACGAGGCGTTTCCAGCCTTTGCCGCAGCGGTGCTGGTGGCGGATATCGTCGGCAACGCCGAGCAGGTGACCCAGGATGTGCTGGCGGTGCTGTATATCACCAGCCGCCTGCTGTACATCATCTGCTACCTGGCGGACTGGGCAGCGTTGCGCTCGCTGGTGTGGTTCGCCGGATTGGCGTTGATCGTGTCGTTGTTCGTCGTATCGGCATGAAGCTATCGCGGGCTTGCCCCGCGATAGCTTAACCATCGATCACGGCACCTTCGGCACTTCAGGCAGCGCAGCCCCCTTGGGCCACAGCATCCAGATCTGCCCCTGCTGTTTCATGTTCCCTGCCAGCTCGCCGGCCTCGGGGCCGGTCCCCCAGAACAGGTCGGCGCGCACCTCGCCGGTGATCGCGCCGCCGGTGTCCTGCGCACCTACCGGGCGCACCACCGGCGAGCCATCCGGTCGGGTGGTGGACAGCCACAGCAGGCTGCCCAGTGGAATCACCTTGGGGTCGATGGCCACGCTGTAGCCTGCGGTCAAGGGCACGTTGAGCGAGCCGCGCGGGCCCTCGTTGCTGTCGGGGCCTGCGGCGAAGAACACATAGCTCGGGTTGCTCGCCAGCAGCTCCGGCACCCGTTGTGGGTTGGCCTGGGCCCAGGCGTGGATGCTGCCCATGGTCACGTCTTCTTTCTTCAACTGGCCCTGGTCCACCAGCCAGCGGCCGATCGGTCGGTAAGGGTGGCCGTTCTGGTCGGCGTAGCCCAGGCGCAGCTGGCGGCCGCTCTCCAGTTGCACGCGACCGGAGCCCTGGATCTGCAGGAACTGCAGGTCCATCGGGTCGGTCAGCCAGGCCAGCACCGGCGCCTTCACACCCTGGCGGTTGATCACTTCGGCGGTGTCGTAGGGCTTGAGCACACGACCTTCGATACGACCGCGAAGGCGTTTGCCCTTGAGCTCCGGGTATACGCTGGCCAGGTCGACCACGATCATGTCGTCGGGAGGGCCATAGACGGGGACCTGGGCTTGTGCGGTGCGCGTCAGGCTGCCTGGGTAGACCGGTTCGTAGTAACCGGTGATCAGGCCGTTGGCGTTGTTCTCGGCGGAGCGCAGGCCGTAGACCTGCAGGTTCTGTTGCAGGAAGGCACGTACCTGGGCGGGATCGCCCGGCACCGCAGCCGCCGCGCTGCACGTCGCAGCCCAGACCGGGTCGCGCTTGAGTTTCTCGCAGCCGTTGCGCCAGGCCTGGAAGCCAGCGACCAGGTCGCTGTCAGTGACGCTCGGCAAATCTTGCCAGGTGGCACCGGCATAGGTGGCGATGGCGTGCGGCTCGGGCTTGGTGCCCTCGCCGCCGTTGCAGCCGGCCAGCAGGGCCAAGGCCGGGAGCACCCAGGCGAGAGGGCGCAAAGCAGATTTCATAAGCGGGGTCCTGTTACGGGCGGAGATGAACATTCGCCCTTGTCTTTTGTGTGGCTATTGGTCTTTGCCCGACGGGCGGCGATACTGGCGGCCCGTTCATGCAGGCCGAAGAGACCGTGATGTTCAAGCGATTGACCGTAGTGCTGCTCGCCACCCTGACCCTGACCGCTTGCGAGCGTATCGATCCGAACTCGCCATTGGGCCAGCGCAAGGCAATCTTCAAGGACATGCTCAAGACCAGTGAAGACCTGGGCGGCATGTTGCGCGGCCGCTTGCCGTTCGATGGGGCGAGGTTCGCCGAAGGGGCGGTAAAGCTCGATACCCTGGCCCACGAACCCTGGCAGCACTTCCCGCAGGCTCGTGACGGGGGAGATAGCAGCGCCCGGCCTGAGGTCTGGGAGCGCCAGGCGCGTTTTCATGACCTGGCCCGCCAGCTCGAGAGCGTTACCGGCGAGCTGGTCGGTGTGACCCGCAGCCAGCCATTGGATGCTGCTGGGCTGAAGGTACCGATGGACCGCGTCGAGGCTGCGTGCAAGGCCTGTCATACCGAGTTTCGCAATCATTGATGATCTGCGGTGCCCTGTGTGAGAGCGACCGCGTTTGCCGTTGGCCTCAGCGCTCCAGTTCGTCGACCGCTTCCTGAAGTTCCTTCTTGGCGTCGGCGAGCTTTTCCTTGCGCTTGTTGATCTTCTCCGAGTCGCCCTTCTTCATGGCCTTGTCCAGGTCCTTGGTGCGCTGGTTCACCTCATGCCGGGCGTCGAGCACCTTCTGCTCGCGCTCCTTGCGCAGGCTGCTATCGGTGCAGTTGGCCGTGACTTCGCTCAGGGCTTTTTCCAGGCCTGCGACCTGGGCACTGTTGTTGTGCGCGCGGGCTTCGCTCAACTGGTTTTCGATGGCGCTGCGCTTGGCGGCGCAGCCGGTCAGGCCGGGCTCGGGCTGGGCGGCCTGCAGGGGACCGGCGGCCAGGCCGACGGCAGCCAGCAGAACGAGCGTGGAAACTGATTTCATGAACTAGAGCCTCTTTTCGGGGCAGGGCGGCAAAAAGGGAAATCCTGCCCTGATTTTGCCCATTTGGAAACCGCAATGGACTGATCGCTGGCAAGATGAGGAAAGTGCCCACGTAATCAGTGCATTACACGGACTTGCAGTAATTTCTGGAAACGAAAAAGCCCCTGTCGATCACTCGCCAGGGGCTTTTGTCAGGCCGGGTGCTTACAGGCCGGCGGCGTCGCGCAGGGCGGCGGCGCGGTCGGTGCGCTCCCAGGTGAAGGTGGTGAAGGTGTCGTCACCCACGGTCTTCTGCTGCGGCTCACGGCCGAAGTGACCGTAGGCAGCGGTCTCCTGGTACATCGGGTGCAGCAGGTCGAGCATGGTGGTGATCGCGTAGGGGCGCAGGTCGAAGCACTCGCGCACCAGCTGGATGATCTTGTCGTCGGACACCTTGCCGGTACCGAAGGTGTTGATCGAGATGGAGGTCGGCTGGGCTACGCCGATAGCGTAGGAGACCTGGATCTCGCAACGTTCGGCCAGGCCTGCAGCGACGATGTTCTTGGCCACGTAGCGACCGGCGTAGGCGGCGGAGCGGTCGACCTTGGACGGGTCCTTGCCGGAGAACGCGCCACCACCGTGACGGGCCATGCCGCCGTAGGAGTCGACGATGATCTTGCGGCCGGTCAGGCCGCAGTCGCCCACCGGGCCGCCGATGATGAAGTTGCCGGTCGGGTTGATGTGGTACTGGGTGCCCTTGTGCAGCAGTTCGGCCGGCAGGGTGTGCTTGACGATCAGCTCCATCACCGCTTCCTGCAGGTCTTTCTGCGACACTTCAGGGTTGTGCTGGGTCGACAGGACCACCGCGTCGATACCGACCACCTTGCCGTTCTCGTAGCGGCAGGTGACCTGGGACTTGGCGTCCGGGCGCAGCCACGGCAGCAGCTTGGACTTGCGCGCTTCGGCCTGACGCTCGACCAGACGGTGCGAGAAGCAGATCGGCGCAGGCATCAGCACTTCGGTTTCGTTGCTGGCGTAGCCGAACATCAGGCCCTGGTCGCCTGCGCCCTGGTCTTCCGGCTTGGAGCGGTCGACGCCCTGGGCGATGTCCACCGACTGCTTGCCGATGATGTTCATCACGGCGCAGGTGGCGCCATCGAAGCCGACGTCGGAGCTGTTGTAGCCGATGTCGATGATGACCTTGCGCACCAGGTCTTCCAGATCGACCCAGGCCGAGGTGGTGACTTCGCCGGCGATGATGGCGACACCGGTCTTGACTAGGGTTTCACAGGCTACGCGGGCGTATTTGTCCTGGGCGATGATGGCGTCCAGGACCGCGTCGGAAATCTGGTCGGCGATCTTGTCCGGATGCCCTTCGGACACGGACTCGGAAGTGAAAAGGGAGTATTCGCTCATCTCGAGGGGTTCCTAAAATTTACCGATGTGTGTGTCGCCAGCGGCCCGCTGGAAATGGCGGACCTGAATCTGGAAACCGTTACGCAAGCCAACATAGAGGCTGTCCCCTGGGGTCAGCCCCGCAGCATTGGCCCAACGGGCCAGGTCGTCCTGCTCGAAGCCCAGCCAGAGGTCGCCGCAGGCGTCCCGCGCCCACCCCTGGTCATGGCTGCACAGCTCGGTGACCAGCAGGCTGCCGCCCGCCTTCACCCGTTTGGCCAGCAGGCGCAAGGCCAGGGCCGGGTCGCTGAAATGGTGCAGGACCATGTTCAGCACAACGCAGTCGGCTTCCACATCCGTTGCACCCAGTGCATCGGCCAACTGCAGGATTACATTATCCAGGCCTTCACGTTCGCAGACCTGGCGCGCCAGCTCGAGCATGGTCGGGCTGTTGTCCATCGCCGTGACCTGGGCGAAGCGCTGTGCCAGGTCGGGCAGGAAGCCGCCATCGCCGGGGCCAACCTCCAGGGCGCTGGCGTCGCTGCCAAAGCTCAGCTTGTCGAGCAGGGACAGCAGGCTTTCGCGGTATTGCGGCACGCCGGCGATCAGGTCCTGCTGGGCACGGAATTTTTCTTCGACGCGCTGGAAAAAGTCTTGGCTGGTGGCCGCGCGGCGCTGCTGCACCTGGGCAATACGCGCCTGCACGTCGTCCGGCAGGGCCAGTTCGTCGATTTCTTCGAGCAGGGCCGCATGCAGGCGTCCGCCCTGGCGCAGGCTGTCGGGCAGGGCGCGGCGATAGAAGATCGCATTGCCTTCACGGCGCGTGGCCACCAGTTCGGCCTGGGCCAGCACCTTGAGGTGGTGGCTCATGCCGGACTGGCCGATGTCGAAGATCTGCGCCAGCTCCAGTACGCCGAACGAGTCGCTGGCCAGGGCGCGCAGGACATTCAGGCGCAGCGCATCGCCACTGGCCTTGCACAGGGCAGCCAGTGCGTCGCTTTGCTGGGGTATCGCTTGCGCACGCAGGTTCATGGGGCGGCAGTCTAGACAGGCATCGTTGCCCTGGCAAGGCAATATCAAAAAGTTTTGATATTGCCTGATGGATGGCTGATGCCTGCCTCCGGGAGGCGTGTGGGTGGGTTCACTCGCGCAAAGCATGACGCCGGTCCCACGTTTTTTACCCGAAGTGCCACCCAATCACAGGAAAAATCCCCGACTGCGACCATCCGTCATTGCCCCGAAGGCCCCCAGTGGGCGAAAATGGCCGCCTTTTTTCGTTTCACCACTTATTCAAGCCTCAGGAGATAAGCGATGCCCAGCCGTCGTGATCGTGCCAACGCCATTCGTGCCCTCAGCATGGATGCCGTGCAAAAGGCCAACAGCGGCCATCCAGGTGCCCCCATGGGCATGGCGGATATCGCCGAAGTGCTTTGGCGCGACTACCTCAAGCACAACCCGAGCAACCCGAATTTCGCCGACCGTGACCGCTTCGTGCTGTCCAACGGCCATGGCTCGATGCTCATCTATTCGCTGCTGCACCTGACCGGCTACGACCTGTCCATCGATGACCTGAAGGCGTTCCGCCAACTGCACAGCCGTACCCCGGGCCACCCGGAATATGGCTACACCCCAGGCGTCGAGACCACCACTGGCCCGCTCGGCCAGGGCATCGCCAACGCGGTCGGTTTCGCCCTCGCCGAGAAAGTGCTGGCAGCGCAATTCAACCGTGAAGGCCACCATATCGTCGACCACAACACCTACGTGTTCCTGGGCGATGGCTGCATGATGGAAGGTATTTCCCACGAAGTCGCCTCGCTGGCCGGCACCCTGGGCTTGAACAAGCTGGTCGCCTTCTACGACGACAATGGCATCTCCATCGACGGCGAAGTCCACGGCTGGTTCACCGACAACACCCCGGCGCGCTTCGAAGCCTACAACTGGCAGGTCATCCGCAACGTCAACGGCCACGACGCCGAAGAAATCAAGATGGCGATCGAGACCGCGCGCAAGAGCGACCGTCCGACCCTCATCTGCTGCAAGACCATCATCGGTTTCGGCTCGCCGAACAAGCAGGGCAAGGAAGACTGCCACGGCGCGCCGCTGGGCAACGACGAAATCGCCCTGGCCCGCAAGGAACTGAACTGGAACCACGGCCCGTTCGAAATCCCGGCCGACATCTACGCCGAGTGGGACGCCAAGGAAGCCGGTGCCAAGGCCGAAGCCGAGTGGAACCAGCGCTTCGACGCCTACGCCAAGGCCTTCCCTGAACTCGCCGCCGAGTTCAAGCGCCGCGCTGCTGGCGACCTGCCGGCCGACTTCGCCGAGAAGGCCCAGGCCTACATCAATGAAGTCGCCGCCAAGGGCGAGACCATCGCCAGCCGCAAGGCCAGCCAGAACACCCTCAACGCCTTCGGCCCGCTGCTGCCCGAGTTCCTCGGTGGTTCGGCGGACCTGGCCGGTTCCAACCTGACCCTGTGGAAAGGGTGCAAGGGTGTCGAGGCCAATGACGCCAGCGGCAACTATGTGTTCTACGGCGTGCGCGAGTTCGGCATGACCGCCATCATGAACGGCGTGGCCCTGCACGGCGGCCTGGTGCCTTACGGCGCCACCTTCCTGATGTTCATGGAATATGCCCGCAACGCGGTGCGCATGTCGGCCCTGATGAAGCAACGCGTCATCCACGTCTACACCCACGACTCCATCGGTCTGGGCGAAGACGGCCCGACCCACCAGCCGATCGAGCAACTGACCAGCCTGCGCAGCACGCCGAACCTGGACACCTGGCGTCCGGGTGACGCGGTCGAGTCGGCCGTTTCCTGGAAAGCCGCCCTCGAGCGCAAGGACGGCCCTTCGGCGCTGATCTTCTCGCGTCAGAACCTGCAGCACCAGGAGCGCAGCGCCCAGCAGATCGCCGACATCGCCCGTGGCGGCTACGTGCTCAAGGACTGCGCCGGCGAGCCTGAGCTGATCCTGATCGCCACCGGTTCCGAAGTGGGCCTGGCGGTCCAGGCGTTCGACAAGCTCAGCGAGCAGGGCCGCAAGGTCCGCGTCGTGTCGATGCCAAGCACCAGCGTGTTCGACGCCCAGGACGCTGCCTACAAGCAGTCGGTACTGCCGTTGGAAGTCGGTGCGCGTATCGCCATCGAAGCTGCCCATGCCGACTTCTGGTACAAGTACGTCGGCCTCGAAGGCCGCGTCATCGGCATGACCACCTACGGCGAATCGGCCCCGGCCGCCGCGCTGTTCGAGGAGTTCGGCTTCACCCTGGAGAACATCCTGGGTACCGCCGAAGAGCTGCTGGAAGACTGATGTAACGATCTGCGGGCGGTGTCGCCCTTGTTCGCGGGCAAGCCCGCTCCCACAGAGGTTGCAATTGACCTTGTGGGAGCGGGCTTGCCCGCGAATGCCGCACCGCAAATCCTGCAGACTGACGACAATCGATCTGTTTCGTGAGCGCTGAATGTCCCACCCTCGTCCCTACAAAGTTGCACTCAACGGTTACGGCCGCATCGGCCGCTGTGTCCTGCGCGCACTGTTCGAGCGGGGGGCGAAGGCCGGTTTCGAGATCGTTGCGTTGAATGACCTGGCCGACCAGGCCAGCCTGGAGTACCTGACGCGCTTCGACTCCACCCACGGGCGGTTCCCCGGCGAGGTGAGAGTTGACGGCGACTGTCTGCATATCAATGGCGACTGCGTGAAAGTCATGCGCAGTGCCACCCCTGAAGGCATCGACTGGGCCGCGCTGGGCATCGACCTGGTGCTGGAGTGCTCCGGTGCCTACAACACCCGCGCCGATGGCCAGCGTTTTCTCGAAGCCGGTGCGCCGCGCGTGCTGTTCTCGCAGCCGATGGCCAGCGAGGCGGACATCGATGCCACGGTGGTCTACGGTATCAACCAGCATCGCCTGACCGGCGACGAACTGCTGGTCTCGAACGCCTCCTGCACCACCAACTGCGGCGTGCCGCTGCTGCGCGTGCTGGACCAGGCTTTCGGCATCGAGTACGTGCAGATCACCACCATCCACTCGGCGATGAACGACCAGCCGGTGATCGACGCCTACCACCACGAAGACCTGCGCCGTACCCGTTCGGCGTTCCAGTCGGTGATCCCGGTGTCCACTGGTCTGGCGCGCGGCATCGAGCGCCTGTTGCCGGAACTTGCCGGGCGAATCCAGGCCAAAGCGGTACGCGTGCCGACCGTCAACGTCTCGTGCCTGGACATCACCCTGCAGACTGCCCGTGACACTACGGCTGCCGAGGTCAACCGGGTGCTGCGCGAGGCGGCGCTGGACGGCCCGCTCAAAGGCCTGCTGGCCTACACCGAACTGCCCCATGCCAGCTGTGATTTCAACCATGACCCGCATTCGGCCATCGTCGATGCCAGCCAGACCCGCGTCTCAGGCCCCCGCCTGGTGAACCTGCTGGCCTGGTTCGACAACGAATGGGGGTTCGCCAACCGTATGCTCGACGTTGCCGAACATTATCTGCACGTCGTCCACCAAACCCGCAGCAAACAGCCCTGAAGGACTGCATTCATGACCGTGTTGAAGATGACCGACCTCGACCTGCAAGGTAAGCGCGTACTGATCCGCGAAGACCTCAACGTGCCTGTGAAGGACGGTGTGGTAACGAGCGATGCGCGTATCCTGGCTGCGCTGCCGACCATCAAGCTGGCCCTGGAAAAGGGTGCTGCGCTGATGGTCTGCTCGCACCTGGGCCGCCCGACCGAGGGCGAGTTCTCCCAGGAAAACAGCCTCAAGCCGGTCGCCGACTACCTGAGCAAGGCCCTGGGCCGTGCGGTGCCGTTGGTCGCCGACTATCTCGACGGCGTCGAGGTCAAGGCCGGTGAGGTGGTGCTGTTCGAAAACGTACGCTTCAACAAGGGCGAGAAGAAGAACGCCGACGAGCTGGCGCAGAAGTACGCCGCCCTGTGCGACGTGTTCGTCATGGACGCCTTCGGCACCGCCCACCGCGCCGAGGGTTCCACCCACGGTGTGGCCAAGTTCGCCAAGGTCGCCGCTGCTGGCCCGCTGCTGGCGGCCGAGCTGGACGCCCTGGGCAAGGCCCTGAAGGCGCCGGCCAAGCCCATGGCGGCCATCGTTGCCGGCTCCAAGGTCTCGACCAAGCTCGACGTGCTCAACAGCCTGTCGACCGTCTGCGACCAGCTGATCGTCGGCGGCGGCATCGCCAATACCTTCCTCGCCGCGGCCGGTCACCCGGTCGGCAAGTCGCTGTACGAGCCTGACCTGGTCGAGACCGCCAAGGCCATCGCCGCCAAGGTCAGCGTACCGCTGCCGGTCGATGTGGTCGTTGCCAAGGAGTTCGCCGAGAGCGCCGAAGCCACCGTCAAGGCTATTGCTGACGTGGCCGCCGACGACATGATCCTCGATATCGGCCCGCAGACCGCCGCCAATTTCGCCGAGCTGCTGAAGTCGTCGAAGACCATCCTGTGGAACGGCCCGGTCGGTGTGTTCGAGTTCGACCAGTTCGGCAACGGCACTAAAGTGCTGGCCAAGGCCATCGCCGAAAGCGCCGCGTTCTCCATCGCGGGTGGTGGCGACACCCTGGCGGCCATCGACAAGTATGGCGTCGGGGCTGATATCTCCTACATTTCTACCGGTGGCGGTGCGTTCCTCGAATTCGTCGAGGGCAAGGTCCTGCCTGCCGTGGCAATCCTGGAAGAACGGGCCAAGGCCTGATAGTGACGGCGCCTGGCAAAGGGAGCGACCTGATGGTCAAGCAATTGCCTGTGATGATCGTGGCCTTGTTGCTGGGTGCCTGCTCCAGTGGCGGCGCCCCGCAAAGCGAGCCCGCCGGCGAGCCAAAGGGCGGCTGTTACCAGTCGCAGTGGCAGGCGGAGACGGTACCGGTGATCAACAAGCGCCTGGGGCCGGACGGGCTTGAGAAGTACGACGAAGAACACCAGCGCAAGGCGCCTGGCTGCCCTTGATCGGACAGCGGGCAACCGATGGGCTGTTTTGTGGTCTTGAACAGAAGGTCACACCCTGGCCTCGAAGCGAGGATACTCAATGAAAGCGCTGCTGGCCGTACTGGCCCTGGCGACCCTGGCAGGCTGCTCCTTGCTGCAACCGTCGCAACCTGCCGCGACGGACAACTGGACCCGCTGGGTCTGCGACAGCCAGGCCGAAGTGCTGTGGCGCTTCGCCGACACCTCGCAGCCGTCGGTCGACGTTCGCCTCGGCGGCGCTGACCAGGTCTACCGGCTCAAGGCCGAGCCCGGCGCCTCGGGCGCGCTGTACAGCGATGGCGTGCTTGCCTTCCACACCAAGGGTAATGAAGGCCTGGTGTACTGGGAAGCGACCAACGATCTGATTGGGCGGGGCTGCAAGGCACCGTGATTGGCCGGACCGCGACGGTGGTCCACAACTACTTGAACAGCAACCGCCCCTGCGGCAGGCTTGCACGAAACAACGACGCTTGTCGGGAGAGAGATACACAATGGCACTCATTAGCATGCGCCAGATGCTGGACCACGCCGCCGAGTTCGGCTACGGCGTTCCAGCTTTCAACGTCAACAACCTCGAGCAGATGCGCGCCATCATGGAAGCCGCCGACAAGACCGACTCTCCGGTCATCGTCCAGGCCTCCGCCGGTGCTCGCAAGTACGCCGGTGCTCCCTTCCTGCGTCACCTGATCCTGGCGGCGATCGAAGAATTCCCGCACATCCCGGTGTGCATGCACCAGGACCACGGCACCAGCCCTGACGTGTGCCAGCGCTCGATCCAGCTGGGCTTCAGCTCGGTAATGATGGACGGCTCGCTGCGTGAAGACGGCAAGACCCCGTCCGACTACGAATACAACGTGCGCGTCACCCAGCAGACCGTGGCATTCGCCCACGCTTGCGGTGTATCGGTGGAAGGCGAGCTGGGTTGCCTGGGCAGCCTGGAAACCGGCCAGGCCGGTGAAGAAGACGGCGTCGGCGCCGAAGGCATCCTGGACCACAGCCAGATGCTGACCGACCCGGAAGAGGCTGCCGACTTCGTCAAGAAGACCCAGGTCGATGCCCTGGCCATCGCCATCGGCACCAGCCACGGCGCCTACAAGTTCACCAAGCCGCCTACCGGCGACATCCTGGCGATCGACCGCATCAAGGCGATCCACCAGCGTATCCCCAACACTCACCTGGTGATGCACGGTTCCTCGTCGGTTCCGCAGGACTGGCTGGCGATCATCAACGAGTTCGGCGGCGACATCAAAGAGACCTACGGCGTGCCGGTCGAAGAGATCGTCGAAGGCATCAAGCACGGCGTGCGCAAGGTCAACATCGACACCGACCTGCGTCTGGCGTCCACTGGCGCGATTCGTCGCTTCCTGGAGCAGAACAAGTCCGAGTTCGACCCGCGCAAGTACTTCGCCAAGACCGTCGAAGCCATGCGTGACATCTGCATCGCGCGTTACGAAGCCTTCGGTACCGCTGGCAACGCGTCGAAGATCAAGCCGGTTTCGCTGGATGAGATGTACCTGCGTTACGCCAAGGGCGAGCTGGCCGCAAAGGTCAACTGATCCGCTGATAGCCCAGAAGAACCCGCAGAAATGCGGGTTTTTTTATGGCCGGACGGTGGCAGATACGCGAAAGCCAAGGCGCGCTGACCATTAGTCGGCTATTTTCACTTTAACCATTGATAGCGAACTGATTGCATTGCGTCCTGCAAAGTCGCGTCTAGAGTAGAGAATCGGATCCAATTACAAGACGAAGTCGGTCGGACAAGAGAAGCGGCATGGATGGAGCTCAACCCGCGGCACCGGAAGGCAGCTCAGTACTGCTGGTGGTCGATGACTACCCGGAAAACCTGATCAGCATGCGGGCCTTGTTGGCTCGACAGGATTGGCAAGTACTCACTGCAAGCTCAGGGATGGAAGCACTGAGCACGTTGCTGGAACACGAAGTGGACCTGGTCCTGCTCGATGTACAGATGCCCGAGATGGATGGCTTCGAGGTCGCCCGCTTGATGCGCGGCAGCCAACGCACGCGCCTGACCCCGATCATCTTCCTTACCGCCAATGAACAGTCCGAAGCTGCCGTGCTCAAGGGCTATGCCAGTGGCGCGGTGGACTACCTGTTCAAGCCCTTCGATCCGCAGATTCTCAAGCCCAAGGTGCAGGCCCTGCTCGAACAGCAGCGCAACCGCCGCATGCTGCAGCGACTGAGCCGTGAACTGGAGTCGGCCCGTGCATTCAATGCCTCGATTCTGGAGAACGCCGCCGAGGGTATCCTGGTGGTCGACGAGGCGGGTGATATCAGTTTTGCCAACCCCGCCATCTCGCGTCTGCTGCAGGTGACGGTGGACAAACTGCAGGGCGCCCATCTCCTGGACCTGATCCAACTGCCCAGCGCCGCGTTGTGGCGCGACTCGGACTTCTACCAGGCTTACCTTGGGCGGCAGATCTTCCGCGTGCACGATGCCCAGTTGCGTCCGCCCGAGGGGCCGCTGATTCCGGTGGCGCTGTCGTGCGCGCCGTTGCCCCCTGAACAGAAGGCCATGGTGGTGACCGTACTGGACATGTCGGTGGTGCGCAGCCTGCACCAGCAACTGCAACACCAGGCGGTGACCGACCCGCTGACCGGCCTGCTCAACCGCCGCGGTTTCTACCAGACGGCAGAAGGTGCATTGCTGCACAACGCACGATCCGGCAAGGTCCAGGCCTTGATGTACATGGATCTGGATGGTTTCAAGCGAATCAACGATTCACTGGGCCACGAGGCGGGCGACCAGGTCTTGCGCTGGGTCGCCGAACAACTCAAGGACTGCCTGGGCAGCCAGGCGTTGCTCGGGCGCATGGGCGGCGATGAGTTCACGGCGTTGTTCGATGGCTTGCCCTATGCGGAGCACGCAGGCCGGTACGCCGAGACCCTGATCGAGCGCATGTCCAGCTGTCCGCAGGTGGACGGCCAGGATGTCAGTCTTGGCGTCAGTATCGGCATCGCCACCTACCCCGATTGCGGCGCCACCGTCGAAGGCCTGCTGCGCGCTGGCGATGCGGCGATGTATGCCGCCAAGCGCGCCGGGCGCCAGCAGTATCGCTTCTATGACCAGGAGCTCAACGGCCGCGCCCGCTCGCGGCTGATGCTCGAGGATAGTGTGCGTACCGCCATCGAGCACAAGGACTTCACCTTGGTCTACCAGCCACAGGTGGGGTTCGCCGACGGACGCCTGCGTGGCTTCGAGGCGCTGCTGCGCTGGCAGCACCCCAGTGTCGGCGATGTGCCGCCGGGGCTGTTCATTCCGTTGCTGGAGGAGGCGCGTCTCATCCATCGGCTGGCGAGCTGGATCTACAGCGAGGGCGCGTCCCAGCGTCACGAGTGGCGTCAGGTGTTCGCCGACGATGTAGTGCTGGGTATCAGCCTGAGCCGCGCGCAGTTCACCCAGCCGAACCTGGTCGATGAACTGCGGCGGGCGATCCAGGAGTACGGCCTGGAGCCTGCGCAACTGGAAGTGGAGGTGGCGGAAACCTCGTTGATGTACGACATCGACGCGGCGGCCAAGCAGGTGAAGCGTTTGCGCGAACTGGGCGTGCGCGTGGCGCTGGATGACTTCGGCGCAGGGGATTGCTCGCTGCGCATGCTGCGCGACCTGCCGATCGACACCCTGAAGCTCGACCGCCACCTGGTCGCCCGGCTGCCCGATTCGAAGGTCGATACGGCGCTGGTGCGCAGTGTCATCGCGCTGTGCGCCGACTACGGCATCACGGTGATCGCCGAGGGCGTGGAAACAGACGCCCAGGCGCAGTGGTTGCGCGACAGCGGCTGCGCCTACGTGCAGGGCTTCCTGGTTGCGCGGCCAATGACGGCAGGCGACGCGCGTGGTTTTCCGACGGTGTATCCGTGGCGCGTAACGGCGTGAGCCCTACAGCTCATGCGCAAACGGCAGATCCGGCCCGACCCGTGAACAGGTGATCGCCGCCGCACGAATGGCAAAGCCCAGCATGCCATCGATCGTCTCGCGTTCAAGCGCCGCCAGCCCGGCAGGGCTGTCTGCCCCCATGCGGGCGAGGTAGCTCAGCACCGCCGCCTGGAAGGTATCGCCAGCACCGACTGTGTCTTGCACCGTCAGCGAGGCATCCGCAGGTTGTGTCCATGAGCCGTGCGCGCAATGCACGCTGGCGCCGTCTGCTCCGTGGGTGATGAACACCAGTCGGCAGCGGTCGTTCAGCCAGCCACGGGCCACCTCGGACGGCGTGCGATCCGGATAGAGCAGCGCGAGGTCTTCCTCGCTGGCCTTGATCAGGTGGGCGTGGGCCGCGAAGGCTTGCACCTGGCGTCGCCACAACGCCACGTCGGGCTGCGGGTTGAGGCGTACATTGGGGTCGAGGCTGATCAGCCGGTGTGCGCTTTCGCGCTGCACCAGCGCCAGTAATGTATCCGCCACCGGCGTGACCACCAGGGTGTAGGAGCCCACGTGCAGGCCGCGCACCTGTTCATCGAGCGCCGGCAGGTGCTCGAGGCGCACCTGCCGGTCGGCGCAGCCTTCGCCGCGGAACTGGTACTGCGCCGAGCCGTTGGCATCCAGCCCGACCATGGCCAGGGTGGTCGGTGCATCGCTGGTCACCAGGTAACTGCAATCGACCTTTTCCTCTTCCAGCACCCGACGCAGGCGTGCGCCCAGGTAGTCGCTGGACAGCCCGCCGAACAACGCCGACTCCACGCCCAGCCGGCGCAGGCCGACCGCGACGTTGAACGGCGAGCCGCCGGCAATCGCCTTGAAGCCCAGCTCGCTGCTGCGCGGGCTGTCATCCAGGCTGAACACATCGAACAGGGCTTCGCCACAGACCAGGTACATGAAATTCTCCGAAACGAAGTAAGCGGGCAGGATACCTGCGATCAGTGCGCAGGCAGATGCGAAAGATAACGTTGATAGGCTGTTTCGTAGGCCGCCTGGTGTGCGGGCCGGGGTGTGGTGCGGGTGCTTTCGTCGAGTTCGACGCAGCGCTGGCACAGGGCCTGCAGGCTGTCTCCTTCGCCGAGCTTTCGGCCCAGGCTCCAGGCGGCCTGGATGGCAGCGCCCAGGGCGGCGGCTTCGGTCTGGCGCGGGCACACCACCGGCAGGCCGAGCAGGTCGGCGAGCGTCTGGCGCCACAGTGGGCTTTTCGCCGCGCCGCCGACGAGGCGGATCTCCTGGCCCTGCAGGCCACTGGCGCGCAACAGGTCGAGCCCGTAGCGCAGGCTGAAGCAGGTGCCTTCGAGCACCGCCCGGCAGAGGTTGGCGCGGGTCAGGTTACTGCTGGTCATGCCGTGCAGACTGGCGCTGGCCTCGGGCAGTGCCGGCACGCGTTCGCCATTGAAGAATGGCAGCAGCAACAGGCCTTCGGCGCCGACGGGGGCTTGTGTGGCGAGCTCGCTGAACGCCGACAGGTCAAGCTGCAACAGGTCTTGCACCAGGGCGCAGGCGCTGGTGAGGTTCATGGTGCAGATCAGCGGCAGCCATCCGCCGGATGAGCCGCAGAAGGTCGCGACCTCACCGTGGGGGCTGACGTGTGGCTCGTCGAGGTGTGCGGCAAGGGTGCCGGAGGTGCCCAGGCTGAGGGTGATCATGCCGGGATGGATGTTGCCGGTGCCGATGGCGCCGAGCATGTTGTCGCCCCCACCGCTGGCCACCCAGGCGCCAGTGTCCAGGCCCAGCGCCCGGGCTGCCGAGGGCTGCAGGGTGGCGATGCAGTCGCCGGGTTCGACCAGCTCGGGCAGTGCCGCCAGCAGGCGCTTGCCGGGCTCGATCAGCGCCAGCACATCGGCAGCCCAGGTGCGATTGCGCACATCGTAGTAGCCGGTGCCCGAGGCGTCGCCAGGTTCGCTGCAGGCACGGCCGGTGAGCCAATGGTTGAGGTAGTCGTGAGGCAGCAGCAGGTGTGCGGCGCGGGCGAACAGCTCGGGGTGATGGCGCTGGCTCCACAGCAGCTTTGACAGCGTATAGCCCGGCGCGACCACCAGCCCTAGGCGCTCCAGCGAGCCTGCGGCGCCGCCGAGGGCGGCCAGCAATTCGTCGTTTTCCGCGGTGGTCTCGGTGTCGCACCAGAGCTTGGCCGGGCGCAGCACTCGGCCCTGGTCGTCGAGCATCACCAGGCCGTGTTGCTGGCCAGACACGGCCAGTGCGCGGATGGCATGGCCGCCGACCCCTGCGTCGGCCAGGGCATTGGCTACCGCCGTGCGCAGCGCCTGCAGCCAGTCTGCCGGATCCTGTTCGCGGCGCCCGTGGTCGCCCTGCGGCGCCGCATGTGCCGCGCTGCCCAGCCCCAGTACACGGCCGCTGCCTGCGTCGAGCACCAGGGCCTTGGTGCCCTGGGTGCCGCAGTCGATGCCGAGGAACAGTCCGTCCATATCGCCGTGCTCCGTCTCAGTCGCCCAGTACCCGGCGCAGGGTTTCACTCACGCCGACTTCACGCAAGCTGTCGTACAGGCGCTCGAAGGCCTCGACAAAGGCCCGCGAGTTGGGGATCGCCGTGCCGAAGATCGCCTCGTCGCCCAGCACCCGGGCGGCCAGCCCTTCGCGCTGGACGACACGGGCCTGGCACTGTGCCGCGCGCGGATCGGGGATGCTGTAGACATTGCCCTTTTCATCCTCCCCGCCCAGGTACAGCGCCCAGGCTGCGACTACCAGCGCCACGCGCTCCAGTGGCTTGCCGTCGGCGATCAGGCGGTTGGCGGTGGGCACGATGAACTTGGGGAATTTCGAAGAGCCGTCCGAGCACACCCGCTCCAACTGGTCGGCGATGGCGCGGTTGGAGAAGCGCTCGGTGAGGCTGTCCTTGTAGTGCGTCAGCTCGATGCCCGGCACCGGCGCCAGTTGCGGGGTGACGTCCTGGTCCATAAAGGTGCGCATGTAGCGGCGCAGCAGGTCGTCGGCGAGGGTCTCGTGGACGAAGCGATAACCCTGCAGGAAACCCAGGTAGGTCAACGCCAGGTGGCTGCCGTTGAGCAGCTTGATCTTCATCTCTTCATAGGGCGTGACGTCGTCGGTGAACTGCACGCCAACCTTCTCCCAGGCCGGGCGACCGCTGACGAACTTGTCTTCCAGCACCCACTGCAGGAACGGCTCGCAGACCACTGGCCAGGCGTCCTCGACGCCATGGCGCTCGGCCAGTTGGCGGCGGTGTTCGTCGCTGGTCATGGGCGTGATGCGGTCGACCATGGCATTGGGGAAGCTGACGTGCTGGGCGATCCACTGAGCCAGGTCATGGTTGAGCAGGTGGGCGAAGGCCAGCAGTGCCTTGCGCGCCACGTCGCCGTTGTGTGGAAGGTTGTCGCAGGACATCACCGTGAACGCCGGGGTGCCGGCCTCGCGGCGACGGCGCAGGGCCTCGCAGAGAAAGCCGAATACGCTGTGCGGCTGGTCAGGCCTGGCCAGGTCGTGCTGGATCATCGGCAGGTTCTCGAGGAACTCGCCCGTGCTGTCGTCGATGCAGTAGCCGCCCTCGGTGATGGTCAGCGAGACGATGCGGATGGCCGGGTCGGCAAGTTTGTCGAGCAATGCCTGGCTGTCGCTTTCTGCCAGCAGCATGCCGCTGATGGCACCGATTACACGCACCTCGGTGTCGGGGTTTTCGCCCAGCTCGAACAGGGTGTAGAGGTGGTCCTGGCCTACCAGAGCGTCGCGCATGGTGCGGTCTTCGCTGCGCAGGCCGGCGCCGCAGATCGCCCAGTCGAGGGCTTCGCCGCGGTTCATCAGGGCGTCGGTATAGGCGGCCTGGTGGGCACGATGGAAGCCGCCGACACCGATGTGCACGATGCCCTGGCGCAGTTGCGCCGGGTCATAGGCGGGGCGTGCGACCGCGGTCGCCAGCTTGTCGAGATTGCGCTGGTTGAGTTTCATCGAAAAATCCTTGAAGACGGCTCAGGCCGCCTGTTGCAGTCGTTTGTCCAGGGCCTTGCCGGTGCTGTCGAACAGATGGCAGTGCGCCGGATCGAAGCTCAGTTCCAATTGTTCGCCGTACTCGGGCGCGAAGTCGCCGCGGACCCGCACGGTGAGCATCTCGCCGGAGGCGCTGCGCACGTGGCAGTAGCTGTCGCTGCCCAGGCGTTCGCTGACATCGGCGGTGACCTGCAGCGAGCCATGCTCGCCGTGACCGCTGCGGCTGATGCTCAGGTGCTCCGGGCGAATGCCCAGGGTGATCTGGCTGCCGGTGGCCAGTTCGCCTGCGCATAGCGGCAGGGCGATACGGGCGCCGCACTCGAGGGCGACCTCGCACTGGTTGCCCTGGTTGCGGCTCAGGTGCCCGCGCAGGAAGCCCATCTTCGGTGTGCCGAGAAAGCCTGCAACGAACAGGTTTGCCGGATGGTGGTACAGCTCCAGCGGCGAGCCGACCTGCTCGATGCGACCGGCGTTGAGCACCACCACCTTGTCGGCCAGGGTCATCGCCTCGACCTGGTCGTGGGTCACGTAGATCATGGTCGCCGCCAGTTCCTTGTGCAGGCGCGAGAGCTCCAGGCGCATTTGCACGCGCAGGGCGGCGTCGAGGTTGGACAGCGGCTCGTCGAACAGGAAGATCTTCGGGTTACGCACGATCGCCCGGCCGATGGCCACCCGCTGGCGCTGGCCGCCAGAGAGCTGGCGCGGCTTGCGCTCGAGCATCGGTTGCAGCTCGAGAATGCGCGCGGCGTTGTCGACCTTGCTGGCGACCTCGGCCTTGGCCACGCCCGCCAGGTCCAGGGCGAACGACAGGTTCTTGCGCACGGTCATGTGCGGATACAGGGCGTAGGTCTGGAACACCATGGCCAGGTTGCGCTTGGCCGGAGCGGTGTCGGTGATGTCGACGCCATCAAGGGTGATGCTGCCGCTGCTGACTTCTTCGAGGCCGGCGATCAGGCGCAGCAAGGTCGACTTGCCACAGCCGGATGGCCCGACGAACACCACGAATTCACGGTCGTGCACGTCCAGGTCGATGCCCTTGATGATGGCGTGGCCATCAAAGCCTTTTTGCAGGTTGCGGATCTTCAGGTCAGCCATGTCGAGTTACCTGTGCAGTGGCCAGGAAAAAATGAGGTTTTGCAGAATCCTGTAGGAGCGGGCTCGCCCGCGAACACCGGCATAGCCGGTGCCATGCACCGCAGTGTTTGCTTCGCGGGCAAGCCCGCTCCTACAGAAATGGTGTAGTTGGGAGTATTCATTTCACCGCTCCGAACGACAGCCCGCGCACCAGTTGCTTCTGGCTGATCCAGCCAAAGATCAGGATCGGTGCGCAGGCCAAGGTCGAGACGGCCGAGAGCTTGGCCCAGAACAGGCCTTCGGGGCTTGAGTAGGAGGCCACCAGCGCGGTCAGCGGTGCGGCGGCCGAAGAAGTCAGGTTGAGCGACCAGAACGCCTCGTTCCAACACAGGATCAGCGACAGCAGCACGGTCGAGGCGAGGCCGCCACGGGCGATCGGCAGCAGCACGCGCAAGATTTCCTGCCAGGTGCCGGCGCCGTCCAAGCGCGCCGCTTCGAGGATGTCGACGGGGATGTCCTTGAAGTAGGTGTACACCATCCACACCACGATCGGCAGGTTGATCAGGGTGTAGACGATGATCAGCGACAGCCGTGAATCGAGCAGGCCGAACTGCTTGGCCAGCAGGTAGATCGGCATCAGCACCCCCACCGGCGGCAGCATCCTGGTCGACAGCATCCACAGCAGCGTGCGCTTGGTGTGGCGGGTTTCGAAGAACGCCATCGAGTAGGCCGCAGGCACTGCGATCAGCATGCACAGCAGGGTTGCGGAGAACGAGATCAGCACCGAGTTCCAGGCGTAGGCGAAGTAGTCGCTGCGCTCGTTGATGTGCAGGTAGTTCTCCAGCGTCGGGTGGAAGATGAACTGCGGCGGTGTGGCGAAAGCGTCGAGCTCGGTCTTGAAGCTGGTCAGCAGCATCCAGAAGATCGGGAAGAAGATCGCCAGGGCAATGCCCCAGCACAGCAGGCCGATCAGCGCATCGCGCAGGCGGCGGGTTTGCTTGAGTGTCAGCATGGCGGGCTCCTCAGCTGCGCTCGGTGAGGTTCTTGCCGATCATGCGCACCAGCACGATGGCGGCGATGTTGGCGATCAGCACGGCGATCAGGCCACCGGCCGACGCCATGCCGACGTCGAACTGCAGCAATGCCTGGTTGTAGATCAGGTAGGCGAGGTTGGTGGACTCGTAGCCCGGCCCGCCGCTGGTGGTGGTGAAGATCTCGGCGAACACCGACAGCAGGAAGATGGTCTCGATCATCACCACCACGGCGATCGGCCGCGCCAGGTGCGGCAGGGTGAGGTGCCAGAAGATCGCCAGCGGGCCGGCGCCGTCCAGGCGTGCGGCCTCCTTCTGTTCCTGGTCCAGCGACTGCATGGCGGTCATCAGGATCAGGATGGCGAACGGCAGCCATTGCCACGACACGATCAGGATGATCGACAACAGCGGATAGTGCGCCAGCCAGTCCACCGGCTGCGCGCCGAACAGGCGCCAGACCGCCGCGAGGATCCCGGACACCGGGTGGAAGATCAGGTTCTTCCACAGCAGCGCGCTGACCGTGGGCATGATGAAGAACGGCGAGATCAGCAGCACGCGCACCACGCCGCGGCCCCAGAACTCACCAGCCTCCAGCAGCGCGGCGATGAGCACGCCGAACACCACGCTGATCGCCAGCACGCTGCCGACCAGGGTCAGGGTATTCAGGGCGCCGGGCAGGAAGCCGGCATCGGTGACGAAGAAGCTGAAGTTCTCCAGGCCGACGAAGTCGTTCTCGCCGGGGTACAGCAGGTTGTAGCGGATCAGCGAGAAATACAGGGTCATGCCCAGGGGCACGATCATCCATAACAGCAGCAGCGCCACCGAAGGGCTGACCAGGAACCAGCCGGGGCCGACGCGGCGTTTGCCGGGGCGGGCGGGGGCGTGGGTCGGGGTGTCGAGGGCCGAGGTGTTCATGACGACTCCGTGTACGGCAGAAAGGGGCGAGCAGCCGGCCGCCGGCACACCGAGGGCGGCGTGCTGGCGGTCAGTGGCGGTCTACTTGGGGTAGCCGGCGCGTTTCATCTCGCGTTCGGTGGACGACTGGGCGGCGGCCAACGCCTGTTCAGGCTTCATCTGGCCGGTCAGGGCGGCGGAGAACAGCTTGCCGACCTGGGTGCCGATGGCCTGGAACTCAGGAATGGTCACCAGCTGGATACCCACGTAGGGCACAGGCTTGAGGGTCGGATGGTTGGGGTCGACCTTCTTCAGTGACTCCAGCGTGACCTTGGCGAACGGTGCGGCCTGCAGGTAGGCCTCGCTGTAGGTGGAGGCGCGGGTGCCTGGCGGCACGTTGGCCACGCCTTCCTTGTCGGCGACCAGCTGGCCATAGGCCTGGGAGGTGGCCCAGGTGCTGAAGGTCCTGGCCGCGTCCTTGGACTTGGAACTGGTGGGGATCGCCAGCGCCCAGGAATACAGCCAGGTCGCGCCCTTGTCGGTGACTTCCTTCGGCGCGAAGGTGAAGCCCACATCGTCCACGACCTTGCTCTGGCTCTTGTCGGTGACGAACGAGCCGGCGACGCTGGCGTCGACCCACATCGCGCACTTGCCGCTGTTGAACAGCGCCAGGTTCTCGTTGAAGCCATTGCTGGAGGCGCCGGGCGGGCCGTACTGCTTCATGGTGTCGACATAGAAGTTCAGCGCCTTGGTCCACTCGCTGCCGGTGAACTCCGGCTGCCACTGCTCGTTGAACCAGCGGGCGCCGAAGGCATTGGCCAGGGTGCCGATGAGCGCCATGTTCTCACCCCAGCCGGCCTTGCCGCGCAGGCAGATGCCGTATTGGCCGGCTTCGGGTTTGTTGAGCTTGGCGGCGAATTCGCCCAGTTGGGTCCAGGTCGGTTGCTCGGGCATCTGCAGCCCGGCCTGCTGGAACAGGTCCTTGCGGTAGTAGGTGATCGAGGCTTCGGCATAGAAGGGCAGGGCGTAGAGCGTGCCCTTGACCGACAGGCCGTCGCGCACCGAAGGGAAGACATCGTCGAGCTGATAGTCGGCAGGCAGGTCCTTCATGGGCTCCAGCCAACCCTTGGCGCCCCACAGCGCGGCTTCGTACATGCCGATGGTGAGCACGTCGAATTGCCCGCCTTGGGTGGCGATATCGGTGGTCAGGCGTTGGCGCAGGACGTTCTCTTCGAGCACCACCCACTTGAGCTTGATGTCCGGGTGCTGTTCCTCGAACACCTTGGACAGCCGCTGCATGCGGATCATGTCGTTGTTGTTGACGGTGGCAATGGTCAGGGTTTCGGCAGCCTGGGCAAACACCGGCAGGCTCAGACAGGCAACGGCCACGCAGGCCTTGATCGAGTCGTTCATCGTTGAACTCCTCTTCCGGACCGCAGGGCGGCGCGGAAGTCACTATTGTTTTTTTTGTGTCGCTGGTTGCCGATTACACTCCTGCATCGCCAGCGCAACAAAGCCTCGACTGCACGCGGGCCGATACTTTTTTGCACTGGGGTATTTGCAGTGTGATGCACTGCTCAAACGTTTCAGGAAAGGTTCTGCTCGGTCAGGCGCTGAGTGACCAGGCTGCGGTAGCCCGACGGTGTCATGCCCTTGAGCTGCTGGAAACGCCGGTTGAAGTTGGACAGGTTGCTGAAGCCGGATTCGAAGCACACCTCGGTCACCGGCAGGTCGCTGCGGGCCAGCAGCTCGCAGGACTTGCTGATCCGCAGGCGATTGACGAACTCGACGAAGCCGCGCCCGGCGGCCTGCTTGAAGAAGCGCGAAAAGTAGGTGGGGGTCATGCCAAGGTGCTCGGCGACCTCGTTCTGGGTGAGGTCCTGGGCGTAGTGCTGGAAGATGTAGTCCACCGCGCGGTTGATGCGGTCGACGTTGTGTTCATCGGCCAGCTGCGAGGAGGTGACGGTGGACAGCAACTGGTAGTCCTCGCAGGCAGCCAGCTGTTCCATGAGGATAAAAAAGTATCCCAGGCGCGTCATGCCGGCACTTTGCGAGATGCGTTGCATCAGTTGCTGGCTCTCGGCGATCAGGCGCGGGTCGCGAAATTCGATGCCATAGCTGGCACGGGCCAGCAGTGGCGTCAGCTGGTTGAGCTCGGAGAATACCTGGCTGCCTTGCTCGAGCACTTCGTCAGTGAAGTTGACCAGCATGTCGCGGGTATCGACCACCTCGTCGGCGGCCACCTGGCTGATCCAGTTGTGCGGCAGGTTCGGCCCCGTGAGAAACAGCGTGCCCGGGGCGAAGTTGCCGATGTAGTCGCCGATGAACACCTTGCCGGAGCTGGCGACGATCAGGTGCAGCTCGTATTCCTTGTGGAAGTGCCAACGCACCAGCGGGCTCGGGAAGCCGTGCTGGCGGTAGATCAGCGAATGGCCTTCGTGGTCGTCCATCAGTTCGTAGGACGGGTCGGTGATCTTGCTGGCTTTGGGCATGGTGAGTGCTTCGAGCAGGGGCGAATACAGCATCCTAGCCAAATTTTGCGTCCTGTAGGAGCGGGCTTGCCCGCGAAAGGGCCAGCCCGGCCAACCACAGGCCCTCACCAATTCGGTAAACTCCCACCCCATGACCACGCTACGCTACTTGCAAGCCTACCCCCCGCACCTGCAGGAACAGGTCCGCCAGATGATCGCCAGCGATCGCCTGGGCGGTTACCTGCAGCAGCGCTACCCCGCGCGCCACGAGGTGCAGAGCGACAAGGCGCTTTACCTCTATGCCCAAGACCTGCGTCAGCAGTACCTGCGCAGCGCGCCGCCGCTGGACAAGGTGCTCTACGACAACCGCCTCGACCTCACCCACCGGGCCCTGGGCCTGAACACGGCTGTGTCGCGGGTGCAGGGGGGCAACCTCAAGGCCAAGAAGGAAATCCGCATCGCCTCGTTGTTCAAGGACGCGGCGCCGCAGTTTCTGCGCATGATCGTGGTGCACGAGCTGGCGCACCTGCGTGAGCGCGACCACAACAAGGCGTTCTACCAGCTGTGCCAGCACATGGAGCCGGACTACCATCAACTGGAGTTCGACTTGCGTGTCTACCTGACCTGGCGCGAATTGCCAGGCAATGCATGAGGATCCCACCAGCATGGACGTGAGCAAGACCAAGAGCAGCTTCTATCGCCGTCTCTACGTGGCCTGGTTGATCGACAGCCAGACCGCCACCAGCGTGCCCGCGCTGATGGAAGCCACCGGCATGCCGCGGCGTACCGCCCAGGACACCATCGCCGCGCTCGCCGACCTGGATATCGTCTGCGAATTCGAGCAGCAGAGCGGCGCGCGCAACCACGCTGGCCACTACCGCATCCTTGAATGGGGTGCGATCGACAAGCAGTGGATCATCCAGCACCTGCGCACTATTCGCGAAGTGCTCGGCTATCCATGACCACCCTCCAGGACCCGTTCATGCCGTCCAGCCGCTTCAGCAACTACGCCGCCATGGCCGAGGGCATCGCAGCCCTGTTGTTCCCGCATGCCGAAGTGGTGGTGCACGACCTGGCCAGCCAGACGGTGGTGCATATCGCCAACAACATTTCCAAGCGCCAGCTCGGCGATGATTCCGGGCTCGACGACCTGCCCAGCCAGCTCGATGACAGCACCCGCCTGGGGCCGTATGAAAAGCTCAACTGGAACGGGCAGAAGATTCGTTCGATCAGCAGCGTGATGCGCGACGCCAGCGGCCAGCCCGAGGCGCTGATCTGCATCAACCTCAACGTTTCGATTCTCGAGCAGGCGCGCGATGCGCTGGAGGCGTTCTTTCAGGCCAGCCGCCTGTTGCCGCAACCGCAGGCATTGTTCCGCGACGACTGGCAGGAGCGCATCAACACCTTCCTGCATGCCTGGTTGCAGGCGCGTGGATTGAGCCTGGGCGGGCTGGACCGCGAGCAGAAGCGGCAGTTGGTCGAGGCGCTGCACGGGGAGGGCGCGTTCCGCGGCAAGAGCGCCCACGACTACGTGGCCAACGTGCTGGGGATGGGACGGGCGACGGTGTACAAGTATGTGAAGGCGTTGCGCGAAGGCTGAGGCCACCGCTGGCAAACGACAGGCTTTCAATGTCTGGAAAAATAGTCTACGGTAGAATTTAATTCTACATCGTGGTGTTTGCCCCTGCGCATCGCCCAAGGAGCCCCCATGACCATCCTGGACACCCTGCCCCACGCCATCCGCGAAGCCCACGAAGCCCTTCGTCCCCAGGTGGCGGTCACGCCGCTCAGCCACAGCCCGGGGCTCTCCCGCCAGAGCGGCTGCAATGTTCATCTCAAGTGCGAACATCTGCAGCACACCGGCTCCTTCAAATTCCGCGGGGCCAGCAACAAGCTGCGCCTGCTCGACCCTACGCAGCGTCAGGCTGGCGTGATCACCGCCTCTTCCGGCAATCACGGGCAGGGCCTTGCACTGGCCGGGCAGTTGCTGGGTGTGCCGGTCACCGTGTACGTCAGCAGCAGCGCCTCGCCGCTGAAGATCCGGGCCATGCGCGGCCTGGGGGCCGAGGTTATCGAACTCGACAGTGACCCGCTGTCGGTCGAGCTTGAGGCGGCTCGCCAGGCCAAGCTGCAGGGCAAGCCTTTCGTCTCCCCCTACAACGACGCGCAGATCATCGCTGGCCAGGGCACCATCGGCATGGAGCTGTTCGAGCAGGCGCCGGACCTGGACGCGGTGTTCGTCGCTGTCGGTGGTGGCGGCTTGATCTCGGGCATTGGCGCTGCACTGCGCGCGCTTGCACCCTCGGTGCAGGTCATCGGCTGCTGGCCTGCCAACGCACCCACCCTGCAGCGCTCGCTGCAGGAGGGGCGGATCATCGAGATGCAAGAACTCGATACTCTGTCGGACGGCACGGCCGGCGGCGTCGAGCCCGGCGCCATCACCTTCCCCCTGTGCCAGCAGTTGCTGCATCGCACCGTGCTGGTCAGCGAGGCTGAGATCAGCGCAGCCATGCGCGACGTCGCAGCCCACGACCGCTGGATCATCGAAGGGGCGGCAGGGGTTGCCGTCGCGGGCATGCAGAAACTGGCTGGTGAGTTCCAGGGCAAGAAGGTCGCGGTGGTGCTGTGCGGGCGCAACATCGTGCTGGAGAAGTTCCTGGAGGCGATCCAATGAGGATCATCGACAAGGCGCAACTGGTCGAAATCCTCGACCGGGATTTGGCGGTACGCCTCATCGAAGAGGGTTTTATCGCCTTCTCCGCGGGCGAGGTGCATGTGCCACCGGTGCAGAATTTCGCCTTCACCGAACAAAACGGCGACTGCTGCGTGAAGTCCGCCTGGCTGCAGGGCAGCGATACCTTCACGGTGAAAGTCTCCAGCGGTTTCTACGACAACCCGTCCAAGGGCCTGGAAAGCAACGATGGCTTGATGCTGGTGTTTTCGGCCAGTACCGGCCAACCGCTGGCGCTGCTCCAGGACCAAGGCTGGCTGACCTGCCTGCGCACTGCACTGGCCGGGCGTGTCGTCGCCAGCCTGTTGGCGCCGCGCAAGGTACGGGCAATCGGTGTACTGGGCAGCGGAGTGCAGGCGCGGATGCAGCTCGAACAACTGCTGCCGGTCACCGACTGCCGCCGTCTGATCGCCTGGGGCCGCGATGCCGGGCGGCTTGCGGACTATCGACGGTTCGCCGAAGGGCTGGGCTTCGAGGTGCGCACCACTCATGAGGCCCGCGAGCTTGCCGAGTCCGCCAACCTGATCGTCTGCACCACGCCTTCGCGCGAGCCGCTGCTGCAGCGTGAATGGATACAGCCCGGCACCCATATCACCGCAGTGGGCGCCGATGGGCCTGGCAAGCAGGAGCTCGACCCGGCGCTGGTAGCCGCCGCCGATTGCATCGTGGTGGACGCTATCGGGCAATGCAGCCGCTACGGCGAGGTGTCCCACGCCCTGGATTCCGGGCTCATTGCACCTACCGACCTGATCGAGATCGGCGCGTTGCTGGCAGGGCAGGCGAGTGGCCGTAGGCAGGATACCGCGATCACCTTGGCTGACCTGACCGGCGTAGCGGTGCAAGACGCGCAGATCGCGCGGTGTGCCTTGATGTCCCTTGAGGCAAGAGGCTAAGGAGACCTGCTCGTACAGTTCGGCCAAAATAGAGGCTAAATGACATCATCGTCCGCTGCCGTTGCCTGTCGCCTTTGTGTACTCTCCCGTAATCAGTGTGGGGCTCTCAACTGCGAAAGGAACTGAGCATGCGGCCACTGCTTTGCGTTCTGGGATTGACCGCAATGATGTTCACGGCGCTCGCGGCGGCGCAGCCACCGCTGCGCCTGGTGGCTGACAAATGGCCGCCGTTCTCCGACAGTGCCATGCCGGGCGGAGGCCTGGCCACCAGCATCGTCACTACGGCACTCACCCGCGCCGGGTACGCCAGCGAGTTCGAGGAAGTGCCCTGGGCGCGGGCGCTGCTGGGGATTGGCGAGGGGCGCTACGACGTGCTTATCAATGCCTGGTACAACGAATCGCGTACTCGCCTGGGCCAGTTCTCGGGGGCCTACCTGACCAACCGTATTCGCTTGCTCAAGCGCCAGCGCGAGGTACTTGGCTTCAAGCGACTGGCCGATCTTTATCCGTACAGCATCGCTGTTGTGCGTGACTACGCCTACTCACAAGCGTTCGATGGCGACAGCCGGCTGAACAAGGTGGCGGTGCGCAACTTCCCGTCGGCGATCCGCATGCTGGCGGCAGGGCGCGTGGACCTGGCGGTCGAGGACGAGTACGTGGCGCGCTACAACCTGCAGCGTGAGCCGCAGGAGGTGCGCGAGGCGGTGGATTTCGTCGAGCGGCCGCTGGGGGAGAACAGCCTGCATATCCTCGTCAGCCTTCAGCATCCTGAGCATCGGCAGATCGTCGAGCGTTTCGAGCGGGCGATTGCAGCGATGAAGGCCGATGGCAGCTATGCGCGGTTGTTGAAGCAGTATGGCTTGTGACCTGGAGTGTCGGTGCCGGCCCTATCGCGGGACGAGCCCGCTCCCACAGGTACAGTGCAGGCCTGAACATCTGGGAGCAACTGTCTTGCTCAAAATTTAAAGTTCAGCCCAATTCCTGTGGGAGCGGCCCTGTCACGCCCCGACTCGTCCCGCGGTAGGGCTGGTGCGGACAGCCGACTCAAGCCGGCTCCCCTTCCTTGATCAGATGCGCCGCCAATGTACGCAACGGGCCCAGTTGCCGGCAGATCAACGCCAACTGAGTCTGTACCAGTCGCTGATGCTCATCCAGCTCCTCGGGCATCTGCTCTAGCTGGTTGGCCAGCGCTTCTTCTTCATCGCTGTGAATGGCCACTGGCAGCCGCGCCGCCAGGCCATTGGCGATTTCGTCGAGGCTGCGCGCCAGGCTGCTGCCGACACCATCGATCAACTGCTCGTGCACTTCGGCAGGCAACGCCGTATCCCGATGTGCGCCCAGCCCTGACAGGTAGCTGAGCAAGGTGTGCGACAGCACCAGGAAGCGGAAGCCCACATCGGCCTCCTTGCGGAAGTGCCCCGGCTCCATGAGCATGTTCGACAGTGTGGTCGACAACGCCGCGTCGGCGTTGTGGGCGTTGCGCCGTGCCAGGCGGTAGGCGAGGTCGTCGCGCTTGCCGTTGGCGTACTGCTGCATGATCTGGCGCAGGTACAGGCTGGCGCAGGTCAGGGTGTTGGCCAGCACCTTGTTCAGGCGTCGCCCCTGCCAGTCGGGCAGGAACAGGAACACCGCGAGGATCGCGATCAGGGCGCCCACCAGGGTGTCGAACAGGCGCGGCAGGAACAGCCCGTAGCCATCGCCGATCTGGTTGAAGCAGAACAGCACCATCAGCGTGATCGCCGCCGTGGCCAGGGTGTAGCGTGTGGTGCGGTTGACGAAGAACACCACGCCAGCGACCACCGCGAACAGCGACTGGACGATCGGGTTGGGGAACAGGTCGAACAGCGCCCAGCCAACCGTCAGGCCGATGGCGGTACCGAAGATCCGCTGCACCAGCTTGCGCCGCGTCGCGCCATAGTTGGGCTGGCAGACGAACAGGGTGGTGAGGATGATCCAGTAGCCTTGCGTGGGATGGATCAGGTGCACCATGCCATAGCCGATCGACAGCGCCAGCGGCAGGCGCAGGGCATGGCGGAACAGCAGCGAAGTGGGCGTGAGCTGGGTGCGCAGGCGTTTCCATACCTCCTTGAACGTGCGCGGCGAACGGTCGAGCAGGCTGCTGTCGCTGGCGTCGGCGAGGCTGTCGGGGTTGCTGGCCGCGCCGAGCAAGCGGTCCAGCGTGGCCAGGTTCACCGCCAGTGCCCGCAGCGAGCGCAGCAGGCTGCGCCAGGCCGGGTTGTTCTGGGTGCGCAGATGCTCCAGCGAGGCGTTCAGGTCTTCCAGCGCCTCGGGGTAGCCGCTGGCGAGCACGAACGGCTGGCGCAGGCGGATCGAACGGGCCAGTTCCTGGCAGGACGAACCCTGTTTGCGCAGCAGGCGCTGGCAGCGGAACATCACATCGCTGTGGAAGAACGCCTCGCTCAGGGCGTTGTAGGGGTAGTGCGAGGCGCTGACGCGCTCGTGGATGTCCTGGGCCAGGAAGTACAGCTTCAGGTAGCGACTGACCTTGGAGCTGGGCTGGCTGTTGCCGACCCTGTGCAGGATGATTTCCTTGGCGGCATTGAGCGCGGCCACCACCTTGCCGTTCTGCTTGGCCAGCTCCAGGCGCGTGGCCTCCACGTCGAGGGTGCGCACCGGTTCGAACAGACTGGCCTTGAGCTTGAGGTAGCTGCCCAGCTCGTAGAACAGCTTGGCCAGGCTCTGCTGCACCGGCTGATTGGAGAACAGCGCCTGCCAGAGTACCGAGAGCGCCCCGTACCACGCGGCACCAGCCACCAGCAGCAGCGGCTCGTGCCAGAAATCAGTGACCACGCCGCCGCGCTGGTCAACGCCGATCATGGTGTACACCGACAGGATCAGCGTCGCCGAGGCGATGGCGCCATAGCGTTCGCCAAGGGCACCGAGCATGGTCAGGCCAAAGGCTGCCAGGGCCAGTGAGCCGGCGAAGATCCAGGGGTAGGGGAAGAGCAGCTCGACCGACAACGCGGCGATGGCGAAACACACCAGCGTGACGGCCAGCGCACTGAGACGGCCCTGCCAGCCGTCGTCGGTCTCGGCCAGGGCGCTGGCAATGATGCCGAGGAACAACGGGATGAGCAGGCTCATCTCGTTCTGGTACCAGCACCAGGCCATGGTGCCGGTCAGGGCGATGGTCACCCGGATGGCATAGCTGAACTTGTCTTGGCCCCACAAGCGACGCAATGAATGGCGGAACGAGCTCGATGACATAGTGGCCTGCTGGACAGAGTTCGAATGAGGACCTTGGGACCGACGCGGCTGCGCTGCCTTTCGCGGGCAAGCCCGCTCCCACAAGGCCAGCACTATCCTGTGGGAGCGGGCTTGCCCGCGAAAGGCAGCGCACTCGGTCAAATCTTCCCGGCACAGACCAGCAAGAAGCGTTCCGTGCTGAAAGGATTCTACTCTAAACGAACTGCGCCGCTGCGTTGGCAGAAGCCCACGCCCACTGGAAATTGAACCCGCCCAGGTGGCCGCTGACGTCCAGCACCTCGCCGATGAAGAACAATCCCGGGCTCTTGAGCGATTCCATGGTCTTGGACGACACCTCGCGAGTGTCGACGCCGCCCAGGGTCACTTCCGCGGTGCGGTAGCCCTCGGTACCTGCCGGCACCAGTTGCCAGGCCGCGAGCTGCCCGGCGATCTGGGTCAATTCTGCCGGGGTGTACTGCTTCAAGGGTTTCGAAACGAACCACTGTTCGGCCAGCAGGGTCGCCAGCTTACGGGTGAACACCTCGCCCAGCACGGTCTTCAGCTCGCTGTTGGGGCGCTCGGCCTGCACGCCTTGCAGCCACTCCAGCGCATCGCGGTCCGGCAACAGGTTGATCTCCAGCGTGTCGCCCGCTTCCCAGTACGAGGAAATCTGCAGGATCGCCGGGCCACTCAGGCCGCGATGGGTGAACAGCAGGTTTTCGCGAAAACTGGTGCCGTTGCAACTGGCGATGCAGTCCAGCGACGTGCCAGAGAGCTCAGTGCACAATGCCTTGAGCTGGGGCTCGGTGATGGTGAACGGCACCAGCGCGGCGCGGGTCGGCAGCAGGGCGTGGCCGAACTGGCGGGCGACCTGGTAGCCGAAGCCGGTTGCGCCCAGGGTCGGGATCGACAGACCGCCGGTCGCGATCACCAGCGACTGGCAGGCAAATGCTCCGGCACTGGTCTGCAGGCGATAACCGCTGTCGGTCTTCTCGATCTGTTCGATGCTGGTATTCATCCGCAGCTCGGCGCCGGCGTCGTCGCATTCGGCCAGGAGCATGTCGAGGATATCGCTGGACTTGTTGTCGCAGAACAGCTGGCCGAGCTTCTTCTCGTGGTACGGCACACCGTGCTTGGCGACCAGCTCGATGAAGTCCCACTGGGTGTAGCGCGCCAGCGCCGACTTGCAGAAGTGCGGGTTCTGCGAGAGGAAATTGGCGGGCTCGGTGTACATGTTGGTGAAGTTGCAGCGCCCGCCGCCGGACATGAGGATTTTCTTGCCCGGTTTGTTGGCATGGTCGAGCAGCAGCACGCGGCGGCCGCGGCGCGCGCTGAGCTGGGCGCACATCAGGCCGGCGGCGCCGGCGCCGAGGATGATCACGTCGGTGGAGTGCACGGTGTTACCTCATGGATTGCCGGGGCCGCTTCGCGGTCCATCGCAGGCAAGCCAGCTCCCACAGGATCCCCAGAGTCTAGGCCGGGTGCATTCCCTGTGGGAGCTGGCTTGCCTGCGATGGGCTGCAAAGCAGCCGCAAAATAGTTCAGACGATACGAACCTTCAGCGCTCGTCCCTTGATCTTGCCGCTGTTCAGCCGCTGCATCGCCTGCTTGGCCACGGCCCGCTCGACCGCCACGAAGGCCACGAAATCGAAAATCGCGATCTTGCCCACCTGCTTACCCGGCAGCCCGGCATCGCCGGTCAGGGCGCCGAGGATATCGCCCGGACGCAGTTTGTCCTTGCGCCCGGCGGCGATGCACAGGGTGGTCATGGTCGGCAGCAGTGGTTCACCGCCCTTGCTCTTCAGGCTGTCCAACTGCTCCCAGCGCAGCGGGCGCTTCTGCAGGTCTTCGATGGCCTGGGCGCGGTGGCCTTCGGCCGGGGCCACCAGGCTGATCGCCACGCCTTTCTCGCCGGCGCGGCCGGTACGCCCGACGCGGTGCACATGGATCTCGGCATCGCGCGCCAGTTCCACGTTGATCACCAGGTCCAGGCCGTCGATATCCAGGCCGCGGGCGGCGACATCGGTGGCCACCAGCACCGAGCTGCTGCGGTTGGCGAACATCGTCAGCACCTGGTCGCGGTCACGCTGTTCCAGGTCACCGTGCAGGGCCTGGGCGACGATGCCCTTGGCGGTCAGGTGGGCGACCAGATCCTCGCACTGCTGCTTGGTGAAGCAGAACGCCACGCACGACTGCGGGCGGTAGTGGCCCAGGACACGGGTAACCGCCTCCAGGCGCTGCTGCGGGTCGATCTCGATGAAACGCTGCTCGATCTGGCTGTCGCTGTGCTGGCTCTCGACCGTGACCTGTTGCGGCTTGCGCATGAAGTCGGCGGCCAGCTGTTCGATGCCGGCCGGGTAGGTGGCGGAGAACAGCAGGGTCTGGCGGCGCGATGGGGTCTTGCCGATGATTGCGGCGATGGCGTCGAAGAAGCCCATGTCGAGCATGCGGTCGGCTTCGTCGAGTACCAGGGTGTTGAGCCCCTTCAGGTCCAGGGTGCCCTTGTCCAGGTGCTGCTGGATACGGCCCGGGGTGCCGACGATGATGTGCGCACCGTGCTCCAGCGAGGCGATCTGCGGGCCCAGGGAGACGCCGCCGCAGAGGGTGAGGATCTTGATGTTGTCCTCGGCGCGGGCCAGGCGGCGCAGCTCCTTGGCGACCTGGTCGGCCAGTTCGCGCGTCGGGCACAGCACCAGCGCCTGGCAGCCGAAGAAGCGTGGGTTGATCGGATTGAGCAGGCCGATGCCGAAGGCGGCGGTTTTGCCGCTGCCGGTCTTGGCCTGGGCGATCAGGTCCTGGCCCTTGAGGATGACCGGCAGGCTCTGGGCCTGGATCGGGGTCATCGAGGCATAGCCCAGGGCGTCCAGGTTGGCCAGCATGGCGGCGGACAGCGGCAGGGAGGCGAAAGCGGTGGATTCGGTGGTCACGAGGCGGGCCTGCGGTGCGAAGCGAAAAATGCCGCACAGTCTACCAGCCTCATGGCCATTCGCCCTACGTTTCCACGTGTTCTTCCGGACGACGGGCACGCCTTCCGTCCGTCGGCGACAGTTGCAGGAAAATCGCAGCAGCCAGCATCGCCATCAGGCCGATGGTCAGGAAGGTCAACTGGAACGCGCCCAGCGTGGTTTCCACTCCCTCTGCGCTCCCCGAGGCGGTAAAGCCGCCGAGCAGCGCACCGGCGCAGGCCACGCCCAGGCTCAGCGACAGTTGTGCGACCACCGACAGCAGGCTGTTGCCGCTGCTGGCGCTGGCGTCGTCGAGGTCGATCAGCGTCACCGTGTTCATCGCGGTGAACTGCAGCGAATTCACCGCGCCCAGCAAGCCCAACTGCATCAGCAGCAGCCAATACGGCGTCTGCTCGTCGACCAGTCCCAGGCTGGCCAGCAGTACCCCCAGCAACAGCGTGTTGCCGGTGAGGATGATGCGATAGCCGAGGCGCTCGATCAGTGGCCGCGCCACCGACTTGGCGATCATCGCCGCGGCGGCCAGCGGGATCATGCTCATGCCGGCCTGGGCCGGCGAATAGCCCAGCGCCACCTGCAGCAGCAGCGGCACCAGGAAGGGCAGGGCGCCGCTGCCCAGGCGGGCGAACAGGTTGCCGAGGATGCCGATGGCAAAGGTACGTACGCGGAACAGGCTGGGCGAGAACAGCGGCTCCGGGTCACGCCCGGCGCGCAGCCAATAGGCGGCAAGGCAGGCCATGCCGGCGAACAGCAGCAACATCACCCGCAGGTGCGGCAGGTGCAACTCGCCCAGGCCCTCCATGGCGATGGTGATCAGCACCATCGCGGCTCCGAACAGGATGAATCCGGGTCCATCGAAGGTGGTGCGTTCGCTGCCGCGCAGGTCGGGGATGAACTTCCATACCGCGTAGCACCCCAGCGCGCCGACCGGCAGGTTGAGCAGGAAGATCCAGTGCCAACTGAGGATTTCCACCAGCCAGCCGCCGACGGTTGGGCCCAGCAGCGGGCCCAGCAGTCCGGGGATGGTGATGAAGCTCATGATCCGCACCAGCTCCGAGCGTGGGTAGGCGCGCAGCACCACCAATCGCCCGACCGGCAGCATCAGGGCACCGCCCAGGCCCTGGATGACGCGGGCGATGATCAGAAAGCCCAGGCTGTTGGCCGCCGCGCACAGCAGCGAACCCAGGCTGAACAGCAGGATGGCGCCGAAGAAGATGTGCTTGGTGCCGAAGCGGTCGGCGATCCAGCCCGAAGCCGGAATCAGCAGGGCCACGGTGAGCATGTAGGCGATGATCACGCCCTGCATGCGCAGCGGGTCTTCTGCCAGCGAGCGGGCCATGGCCGGCAGCGCGGTGTTGAGGATGGTGCCGTCGAGCGACTGCATGAAGAAGGCGATGGCCACCACCCAGGGGATCCAGCGGGCGGTGGTAGGGTCGAGCGGGGCGCGTTCGGGCATGGCCTCTATCCTGAAAAGTGCGCAGTTCCCTGTGGAAGCGCCTAACCGGCGCTCCCACAGGGGCGTGGCGTTACAGTGTCAGCGTCAATCCTCTGACCAACGCCCCGGGCAGATGACTCGATCCGGTTTGCCGTTGCCCATAGGTGCTGGTCGACAGGATCAGCTCGCGTTCGCGGGTCAGGTCCTCCAGCTGAGGGCCCAGCAGATTGTAGAGGCTGTCGTCGAAGCGCATGGTGCTGACCGGGCCCTGGATCTGGCCGTCTTCCACCCAGAACGTGGCGAAGCGCGTCAGGCCGGTCATGCGCGCTGCCGGCAGGTCTGAATAGTTCAGGTACCAGAGGTTGCTGATGTACAGCCCGGTGCCCAGGCGCGCCAGGATATCCGCCGACGCCAGCTCCCCAGGTGCCAGGCTCAGGGCGCACGGTGCCTCGTAGCTGTCGGCGCCGTTGCCCTGCAGGGCGAACTCTGCCGCGCTGCGAGGGCTGACCAGGCGCGCGCTGCCCCGGCCTTCGACGATCAGCGCTACGTCCTCGCGGGGCGAGCCCTCGCTGGAGAACGACGGGCTCAGCGAACCGCTGACCTGCTCCGAGAAGCCAACCCGTGGATCGAGCTGGGCATCACCGGTGTACAGGCGTTGCAATGGGCTGTTGCCGGTGGCCAGGGCCTGGGCCGAGAAGCCTCCCCAGCCGAGCATGCCCGCGATCTCGTCCATGGCCGCTGGCGCCAGGTAGGCGCGGTAGCGGCCAGGCTTGAGGGTGATCGTCGGGCGCCCCAGGTACTCAAGCTGTTCGCGGGCCAGTTGCAGGCGTGCGCTGAAGGCCTCGCTGCTCCAGACCTGGCCTGCATAGTTGGCCTTCACCGCCTGGCCGTTGCTGTGGAACAGGCTCCAGTCGAAATTGAAGCTGTTGGCCTGGTGCCAGCCGAAGGCCCCGAACGAGCTGGCGAAACCCCGGCAGATCGGACCAGCGGCGTAGATGCCGACCAGATCGAGGTTGCCTGCCTGCTGCTCGACCAGTGCCAGTACTTCAGTGAAGTCGGGCAGCGCCGGTTCTTGCACGCTGTGGCTGTGCCAGGCGCTTTCGTCGAGTTTCAGGTAGGGGTCGAGCGGCAGCAGCGGCAAGGTCTGGCGCAGTTGCGCCAGGGCATCTTGCAGGCGCTGGCGATCCAGTTGCGCATCGTCACCGAGGGTGAACTGCTGTTCGGCCTGACGCCCGTCACGCACCAGACGCAACAGTGCGCTGGCCTGGGCCACTTCGCCGGCCTGGCGCACCTTGGCATGGTTGAAACGCACGAAGCGCGACTGCTCGGCGCTGTAGCCGAGGGTGAACTGCTCGCCGGGGTGCAGCGCCTCGCGCAGGGCACTGACCAATGCCTCGAAGCGTTCTTGATAGGGGGGGCTCATCAGGCGTCTCCTCCGAATACGTCGATCTGGCGGAACACGCAGGCCGGCGAGGCATGGCCGACCCGGATGACCTGGTTGGGTTCGCCCTTGCCGCAGTTGGGTGTGCCAAGCACCTGGAAGGTGCTGCTATCGCCCACTGCCGACAGGTTGCGCCAGAACTGCGCGGAGATGCCGCGATAGTTGGGGTTCTTGACGACACCCTTGAGCTCGCCGTGTTCGATCAGTTGGCCCCATTCGCAGCCGAACTGGAACTTGTTGCGCGCATCGTCGATGGACCAGGAGCGGTTGGTGCGCATCAGGATGCCGTGCTCGATCCCACCGATGAGTTGTTCGAGCGACTGGTCGCCCGGCTCGATGTTGAGGTTGGCCATGCGGTCGATCGGGGCGCGGTTCCAGCCACAGGCGCGGCTGTTGGCTACGCCGTCGAGCCCCGAGCGGAACTGCGACAGGGCGCCACCCAGCGGGCGCAGCAGCTTGCCCTCGCGGATCAGGAACTGCTTGCTGGCCGCGGTGCCGTCGTCGTCGAAGCTGTAGCTGGCCAGCTCCTCGTCGATGGTAGGGTCGAAAGTCACGTTCAGCAGGGGCGAGCCGTATTGCAACTGCCCGAAATCGCTGGGCTTGACGAAGCTGGTGCCCGCGTAATTGCGTTCGTCGCCGAGAATACGGTCCATCTCCAGCGGATGGCCAATGGACTCGTGGATCTGCAGCATCATCTGGTCGGGCATCAGCAGCAGGTCGCGCGCACCGCTCGGGGTGTTGGGCGCCAGCAGCAGTTGCAGGGCTTCGTCGGCGATACGCCGGGCGGCGCCGACCAGGCCGCAGCGCTGGATGATTTCGAAGCCACCCTGCTGGCCAAAGTTCTCCCGGCCCAGGCTGCGGCTCTGGCTGTCGCGGCCATCGCTGGCGGTGACGCCAAGGCCCGGAAAGATGAAACGCTGCGCGTTGCGCAGCTCGGCGCCGGCCGAGTTCAGGTAAGTCTGCTCGACCAGGGTGATGCCCAGGCTCGCCTGCCAGTCCACCAGGCGTTCGTCCTTGGGCACGCTGGCCGATTCGGTGGCGAGCAGCTCGAGGCAATCTGCAAGGTTTGGCAGCGATTGGTCGAAGTTGGGCGAGACATGGTCGTGGCGCGTGCTCGGCACCGGTTGGTCGCGCAGGTCGAGCAGGTGGTGGCCGGTGATCTGCCGGGCCAGGGCCTCGGCGTGTTCCAGGGCGCGTTGCAGGCCGCTTTGCGACAAGTCGGCGGTGGCGGCGTAGGCCTCGACGCCGTTCAGGCGCACGGTGAGCATGGCACCTTCGTCCTGGCTGAAGAATGGCGGTTCGGCGACGTTGCGCCGCACCGACAGCGATTGATGCGATTGCTTCACGTGGCGAAGCGAGAACAGTTCGGCCGTGCTGCGCAGCGCTGCGAAGCGCTGGCGCAGCAGGGCGCTGGAATCGAACATGCGGGAACCTCCGGTTCGCGGTGGCTCCCCCTAGAACCACCCCTCTTGCATGCCCAGGCAAGTGTCGTCGCGTGCCTCGAGCAGTGCGAGCTCAGTATGGCAGCCTGGCACTTCCCAAGTCAGGAAATAACGTGCGGCCTGCAACTTGCCACAGTAAAAATCGCGATCGACATCGACCCCCTTCATCAGCCCGCGTTCGGCCTGTATGGCCTGCTCCAGCCAGCGCCAGCCGATCACGCAGTGGCCGAACACCTTGAGGTACAGCGCCGAGTTTGCCAGCGCGCCGGCGACCTTGCCCTGGGCCAGGTCGCCGAGCAGTGCCAGGGTCACGGCCTGCAGGCGGTTGACCAGTTGCTCCAGCGGCTGGCGCAGTGCGTCCAGGTTGGGGTGATGACTGGCGCGCTCGGCAGTGCTGGCGATCAGGCGAATCAGCTGCTTGAGCCCGGCGCCGCCGTTCTGCGCCAGCTTGCGCCCGAGCAGGTCGAGCGACTGGATGCCTTCGGTGCCTTCGTGGATCGGGTTCAGGCGGTTGTCGCGGTAGTACTGCTCTACTGGGTATTCGCGGGTGTAGCCGTGGCCACCGAGGATCTGGATCGCCAGTTCGTTGGCCTTGAGACAGAACGTCGAAGGCCAGGACTTGACGATCGGGGTGAGCAGGTCGAGCAGTTCCTGGGCTTGGGCGCGTGCCGCCTCGTCGGGTGCGCTGTGGGTGTCGTCGAACAGCCGGGCGGCATACAGGCCCAGGTCGAAGGCACCCTCCACGTAGGCCTTCTGCGCCAGCAGCATGCGTCTTACATCGGCGTGCTCGATGATCGGCACTGCTGGGCTGCTGGGATCCTTGTTGTCCACCTGGCGGCCTTGCGGGCGTTGGCGGGCGTAGTCCAGCGAGTACAGGTAGCCGGCGTAGCCGAGCATCACCGCGCCCATGCCGACGCCGATGCGCGCCTCGTTCATCATCTGGAACATGCACGCCAGGCCCTGGTGTGGCTTGCCGACCAGATAGCCGACGCACTGGCCGTTGTCACCGAAATTCAACGCCGTGGAGGTCGTGCCACGCCAGCCCATCTTGTGGAACAGCCCGGCCAGCAGCACGTCGTTGCGGGCGCCGAGGCTGCGGTCGTCGTTGACCAGGTACTTGGGCACGATGAACAGCGAAATGCCTTTCACCCCGGGCGGTGCATCCGGCAGCTTGGCCAGGACCATGTGCACGATGTTCTGCGACAGCTCGTGGTCGCCGCCGGAGATGAAGATCTTGTTGCCCTTGAGCCGATAGCTGCCATCGCCTGCGGCTTCTGCACGGGTGCGGATATCGGCCAGCGACGAGCCGGCGTGGGGCTCGGTCAGGGCCATGGTGCCGAAGTAGCGACCTTCGATCATCGGCTGCAGGAACAGGCGCTTCTGCTCGTCGCTGCCGAAGCTCTCGATCAGGTTGGCTGCGCCCATGGTCAGGAAGGGGTAGGCCGTGGTGCCAGCGTTGGCGGCCTGGAAGTGAGCAAAGCAGGCTTGCGAAACCAGGCTCGGCAACTGCATGCCGCCGACGTCGAAGTCGCGGTTGGCGTTGAGGAAGCCCGCCTCGAGGAACGCCTCTACCGCAGGCTTGACCTCGGGAATCAGCTCGGCGCGGCCGTCGACATAGCGCGGCTCGTGCTCGTCGCCCTTGCGGTTGTGCGGGGCGAAGTACTTCTCGGCAATCGTGCGAGCCGTACCAAGCGCTGCGTCGAAGGTCTCGCGGTTGTGCTCGGCGAAACGCGGGCGCTGGGTCAGGGCCTCGGCGTCGAGGACCTCGTAGAGTTCGAAGGCGAGGTTGCGGCTGCTGAGGAGTTGCTCGGACATGGCGGGATTCCTGGGTTCGAGATGCTGCGAGTCTAGAGCCAGGGATAGTGGCTGCACAGGCTCATGGGTGTGCGTGATGACACTCCAGAAGGCTGAGCGCAGGTGTGCCATCAGTGGCGCTCGCTTGTCGAAATACTTTGCGCTGCTCCACTGGTATTTCTGTCAGGTGTGGCGTGTGCATCACTGGGGTAGCCTAGGCTCTGTCTGAAATGCACCTGCACTCGCCCATACTGCATTGAGACGGGGCTCGGAATGCTCATGCACTCCAGTACCGTCGGGCGCGGCCCCGGGCGTTCCTTACCCTGTTCGCCTTGTCTGGCCTTCGTGCAGACACATTCAGGACAGAGCCTAGGCCTTTGTCGGATCCCCGTTGAGCTCTGATTGGGGGGCTGCTTGCCATTTAGACCCGCTCCGGAGCATTGCCCAATGACAAGCAACGCGCCATTAGTCCATTGCCAAACCCCATCGGTATCGGTGTTTGCTCGCAAGCTGAAGGTACGGGAAATCTCCTGCCATCGTGATGGGCTTGCGCTTGGGCAGACCACCCTGCTCATCACGCGGCACAGGCACGATCCTCGTGGCTTCCTGGATCGTAGCAGCGACCCGCGTATGGCTGGGCGCGGTCTGGTGAACTTCGCGTTGGCCAACGATTTCGCTGGCAAAGTGCTGCGTGTTCAGAGTGTCGACGCGGGCATTGAAGTTGCCTTGGCTGATATCGATAGTCGGCCTTTGGTGCGTATCAGTGCAATCGCGGCAGGTGCAGAAGGGCGTGACGATTACAGCCAGGCGGTGGTGCGTCGATCGGTGTACGAGGCTCACGGTCTGGCGGGCCGTTTGTCGAGCATCAGCGATACAGTTGGCGGTGGTGTTCCCCGCATGACCCAGCGCTTTGTCTATGGGGGTAGCAGTGCACTGGAGCGGGGGCGAAACCTGGCGGGTCGCTGTATACGTCTTTACGACACTGCCGGCCTTGCCTTGCACGACGCCATCGCCATGACGGGGACCACGCTGTCTGTCACCCGACGTCTTCTGGGGCAGGGAGATGAAGTTCGGACAGTGGTCGATTGGCAAGGTGAGAGCGTCGATGAATGGGATCGCGCACTTGAGCCGATTGCACAGGCACGCACTACGTGTTCGGTCGTGGACGCAACCGGAACAGTATCGAGCATTGTCGATGCAGCAGGGCACCTGCGGCGTGTCACCTATGACATCGCGGGTCGGCTCCAGGCAAGCTGGCTGAGGCGCAAAGGCTCTCAAGAGTGCGAGATCGTCCGGTCGACGAGTTACCTGGCAGGTGGACATAAGACCCGTGAACTGCATGGTAACGGTGTGTTGAGCACCTATTTCTTCGAGCCACGAACGCAACGCCAGGCTCGGCTACGGATCGAGCGGCCTGCGAGTCATGCCCTGGGTGCGAGGCTCCTGCAGGATTTGCAGTATACGTTCGACCCTGTGGGCAATGTGGTGAGCGAACGTGACGAGACCGACAATAGGCGGTTCTGGCGCAACCAGGTGGCGGAACCGCAGACAACCTACCATTACGACAGCCTTTATCAATTGGTCAGCGCCTGCGGAAGGGAGCAGGTCAATGCGTCATCGCGGTCGGGAGAGTACAACACGCCGTCTCCTTCTCCCCATGATGAGACGCTCTTTACCTGTTATACCCGCAACTTTATCTATGACACTGCTGGCAACCTGACGCGCATGGTGCACCGGGTGCCTGCTAGCAATCACTGTCGTGTCGTCGAGATCGCAGTCAGTGACCGCAGCAATCGGGCGGTGCTGGGCACAATGGCGAAGACTCCTGCCGAGGTTGAGGCGTTGTTCACGGCCAAGGGTCAGCAGATCTCGCTGTTACCCGGCAATCCCCTGTGCTGGACGCCTCAAGGGGAGTTGCATCAGGTCATCTCCCAGCAACGCGAGGAGGGGCGGGATGACCATGAGCACTACCGTTATGACAATGCCAGCATGCGAGTCCTGAAAGTCAACACGCAGTGGAGCGCTGCAAGCCGGCACACGCTTCGAGTCACCTATTTACCCGGGCTTGAATTGCGCTGCACTACCCGCGATGCCTACCTTGAGGAGGAGTTGCAGGTTATTTCGGTCGGTGAGCCCGGTCATGCACAGGTGCGAATGTTGCACTGGTGCAGCGAGGTGCCTGAAGGGTTGGAGAACGATCAACTGCGCTACAGCTACGACACGCCACTGGGCAGCGGCATCCTGGAGGTCGACGGCGCGGGCAGACTGATCAGCCATGAAGCGTATTACCCTTTTGGGGGAACCGCGTTGTGGGCAGCCCGTAGCGAGCTTGAAGGGAGTTACAAGACCTTGCGTTATTCAGGCAAGGAACGAGATGCGACTGGGTTGTACTACTACGGTTATCGCTACTACCAGCCGTGGGTCGGGCGGTGGCTGAGCGCAGACCCGGCGGGTGCGGTGGATGGCCTTAACTTGTATTGCATGGTGCGCAACAATCCGGTGACGCGCAGGGATGCCAATGGATTACAAAGTTTTGAGTCGGAGTTCGGGGCTGACTTCGCTGCGTTGGACAAGTTGATCGAGTTTCCGGAGATTTTTAAAAATCTGAAGCCTGGGGTTGTACTAAAGGGCAATGTCAGTCACGACACGCAACATCGAAAGAAATTAACGGTGTATTGGATACGTGAGAGTGAAGCGTATCAACCCACTGAACTGGAAAGGGTCATAGGTCCGTCGGGCAACAGCGAGCAAGAAGCTCTTGGTCCGGCTGCGCAGCTCGCGGAGGATCTAGGGGTGACTGAACAGTTTGCCAAGGACTTTACGCGTAGCACGTACACTCTGATAGAAAACGGGGAGGAAATCCCCATGCTTGTACACAACGTTAGGGAGTATTTCAGCTCGCAGCAGCTAGAGATTATTTCAACGCTTGCACATCAAGCACTTGCTGCCGAGATGACCAGCTTACTCTATTCCATCGAGCCTGCCGGCGGGGCGTTCAACGAGAACGGCGAGGTGCGCGGCATATGGTCAGCGGCCCCGGGCGCGGCCTCTGAATACCAGATTCACAGGGGCGCAAGAGGCGAACGGGACGAGGTATCGATCACCTCGAGACAGGTCTTCAGCCTGAAGGATGTGGCGACAGGGGATTTTATAGCTAAGGTGGATGCGATTACCCAGCAGACTGTATTTCTGGCCACATCTACCGAGAATGGAACGGTAACTTATAACCTTCAGAAGCATGTGCCCAGCCTGCAAAAGATAACGCTTTTGCATGTTTTGCCGGAGCAACCGGTGACCAAGAAGTCGCGCGTATCAAAATTGAAATTCTGGAGGTCGAAAAATACACAATAGGTGAATTGCCCGCTGCCACCGTTTCGCTGCTGAACCGGTGGGAGCGGGCTTGCCCGCGATGGCGTCAGTACGTTCAGCCGATGGTCATCAGGCTGGCGTTACCCCCCGCAGCCGCGGTGTTCACGCTCACCGCACGCTCGATCACCAACCGCTCCAGCGCGATCTGCGGATCACCGCTGGACAGCCCATGCACACCCACAATGGCCCCGGCACGCTTGGCGACCTGCTGGCACACCGCGCGCAACTGGTCGGAGTCGCCGTGGTGGATGACCGCGTCGAGCGCCACTTCATCCTTGCTCCAGTCGGCCACCAGCTTGATCTTGCCTTGCAGGTCTTTCGGCAGGCGACCGCGCAGGCCCTTGGCCGGCTCGCCGTCGGCCCACACCGCCGAGCTGCCCACTGCCAGCACCGCGGCGAGCTGCGCGAGCAGGTCAGCCTCGTTGTCGGCCAGGCACAGCACATGCTCGCGAGGCAATACGGTGTAGGTGTTGCGCTCGCCGGTCGGTCCAGGCAGGACACGGGTGATGCCACTTTGC
Source organism: Pseudomonas sp. A014 (assembly GCF_052378495.1). Classification (NCBI taxonomy): domain Bacteria; kingdom Pseudomonadati; phylum Pseudomonadota; class Gammaproteobacteria; order Pseudomonadales; family Pseudomonadaceae; genus Pseudomonas; species Pseudomonas sp. A014. The sequence goes on along the minus strand of NZ_CP199001.1, from coordinate 5,435,707 downwards.
GACTGTTCGGCGAACTGCTCGCACAGTTCCACCAGCTCGGGCTGGTTGCTCGAAGCCCAGGCCTTGAGCACCTGCAGCGGCTTGAGCAGTTGGTCGCGCAGGGTGGTGTCGGCCTTGGTCTCACCGTCGGCGCGCTGGAAGTGGCGGGCGATGGCGTCAGCCGGACGGGTCGACAGCAGGCGGTACAGGTACAGCGGACCACCGGCTTTCGGGCCGGTGCCGGACAGTCCTTCACCACCGAATGGCTGCACGCCGACCACGGCACCGACGATGTTGCGGTTGACGTACATGTTGCCGGCGTTGACGTTGTCCACGACCTTGGCGATGGTCTCGTCGATGCGCGTGTGCACGCCCAGCGTCAGGCCGTAGCCGGAGGCGTTGATCTGCGCGATCAGTTGGTCGAGGTGCTTGCGGTTGTAGCGCACCACGTGCAGCACTGGGCCGAAGATCTCGCGCTTGAGCTCGTCGAAGCTTTCCAGCTCGATCAGGGTAGGCATGACGAAGGTGCCGCGCTTGCACTCCTCGGATTCGGCGATGGCCACCTGGTAGACGCTGCGACCTTTCTCACGCATGGCCTGGATGTGCTTCTCGATGCCAGCCTTGGCTTCAGCGTCGATCACCGGGCCGATGTCCACCGACAGGCGCTCGGGATTGCCCATGCGGTTCTGCGCCATGGCGCCCTTGAGCATCTCGATCACGCGGTCGGCGGAATCTTCCTGCAGGCACAGCACGCGCAGCGCCGAGCAGCGCTGGCCGGCGCTGTCGAAGGCCGACGACACCACATCGATCACCACCTGTTCAGTCAGCGCCGAGGAGTCGACGATCATCGCGTTCTGCCCGCCGGTTTCGGCGATCAGCGGGATCGGACGACCCTGGGCATCCAGGCGACCGGCGACGTTGCGTTGCAGCAGGCGCGCGACTTCGGTGGAGCCGGTGAACATCACGCCCTTGACCCGCTCGTCGCCGACCAGGCCGGCGCCGACGGTTTCGCCGCGCCCCGGCAGCAGTTGCAGCACGCCTTCAGGGATACCGGCTTCGAGCAACAGGCGCACGGCCTGGGCCGCGACCAGCGGGGTCTGTTCGGCCGGCTTGGCCAGCACCGGGTTACCGGCGGCCAGTGCGGCGGCCACCTGGCCGGTGAAGATCGCCAGAGGGAAGTTCCATGGGCTGATGCACACGACCGGGCCGAGCGGGCGGCAGGCGTCGTTGCTGAAGTCGTTGCGCGCCTGCACTGCGTAGTAGCGCAGGAAGTCCACGGCTTCGCGCACTTCGGCGATGGCGTTGGCGAAGGTCTTGCCAGCCTCGCGGATGAGCAGGCCCATCAGCGGCTGGATCTCGGCTTCCATCAGGTCGGCGGTGCGCTCCAGGATCGCGGCGCGCTCGGCCGGCGGGGTGGCTTGCCAGATTGGCGCGGCATTGAGGGCACACTGGATGGCGTTGTCGACGTCGGTGACGCTCGCCTCTTGCACATGGCCCACCACATCGCGGTGATCGGCTGGGTTGAGCACTGGCGCAGCGGCTTCCTGGCTGGTGGCGCAGGCCAGCAGCGGGGCAGCCTTCCAGTCGTTGTGTGCGGTTGCCAGCATGGCGCAGGACAGCGACGCCAGGCGGTGTTCGTTGGCCATGTCGATGCCGGCCGAGTTGGCGCGCTCGCTGCCATAGAGGTCGCGCGGCAGTGGAATGCGCGGATGCGGCAGGCCGACGCTGCCTTCCTGAGTGGCCATGCGCTCGATGCTCGCGACCGGGTCGGCGACCAGTTCCTGGATGGAGATCGAGTGGTCGGCGATACGGTTGACGAACGAGGTGTTGGCGCCGTTTTCCAGCAGACGGCGCACCAGGTAGGCCAGCAGGGTTTCGTGGGTGCCGACCGGCGCATAGACGCGGCACGGACGGTTCAGCTTGCCATCGGCGATCTTGCCGACGACCTGTTCGTACAGGGGCTCGCCCATGCCGTGCAGGCACTGGAACTCGTACTGGCCTGGATAATAGTTCTGGCCGGCAATATGGTAGATGGCCGACAAGGTGTGGGCGTTGTGAGTGGCGAACTGCGGGTAGATGGCTTCCGGCACCGACAACAGCTTGCGGGCGCAGGCGATGTAGGACACGTCGGTGTAGACCTTGCGGGTGTAGACCGGGTAGCCCTCCAGGCCTTCGACCTGGGCGCGCTTGATCTCGCTGTCCCAGTAGGCGCCCTTGACCAGTCGGATCATCAGGCGGTGACGGCTGCGCTTGGCCAGGTCGATGACCGAGTCGATCACGTACGGGCAGCGCTTCTGGTAGGCCTGGATGACGAAACCGATACCGTTCCAGCCCGACAGCGATGGCTCGAAGCACAGGCGTTCGAGCAGGTCCAGCGACAGCTCCAGGCGGTCGGCTTCCTCGGCGTCGATGTTCAGGCCGATGTCGTACTGCTTGGCCAGTTGGGTCAGCGACAGCAGGCGCGGGTACAGTTCTTCCATCACGCGCTCGTATTGCGCGCGGCTGTAGCGCGGGTGCAGCGCCGAGAGCTTGATCGAGATGCCCGGGCCTTCATAGATGCCGCGCCCGTGCGAGGCCTTGCCGATCGAGTGGATCGCCTGCTCGTAGGAGGCCAGGTACTTCTGGGCGTCGTGCTCGGTCAGTGCGGCTTCGCCGAGCATGTCGTAGCTGTAGCGGAAGCCCTTGGATTCGAAGCGGCTGGCGTTGGCCAGGGCTTCGGCGATGGTCTCGCCGGTGACGAACTGCTCGCCCATCAGGCGCATGGCCATGTCGACGCCCTTGCGGATCATCGGCTCGCCACTCTTGCCGATGATGCGGGTGAGCGAGGAGGTCAGGCCGGATTCGTTGTGGGTGGAGACCAGCTTGCCAGTCAGCAGGAGGCCCCAGGTGGCGGCATTGACGAACAGCGATGGGCTGTTGCCCAGGTGTGGCTGCCAGTTGCCCGTGCTGATCTTGTCGCGGATCAGCGCGTCGCGGGTACCTTTGTCGGGGATGCGCAGCAGGGCTTCGGCCAGGCACATCAACGCCACGCCTTCCTGGGACGACAGCGAGAACTCCTGCAGCAGGCCCTGGACGATGCCGGCGCGGCCGCTGGCGCTCTTCTGGTTGCGCAGCTTGTCGGCCAGGCCTGCGGCCATCTTGTTGGTCGCTTCGGCCAGCGGGGCCGGCAGGCGTGCCTGCTCCAGCAGCATCGGCACCACTTCCTGCTCGGGGCGACGGTACGCTGCGGTGATCGCTGCGCGCAGCACGGACTGCGGCAGAATGCTTTCGGCGAATTCGAGGAAGCACTGGTGGGCGTGGTCGGCCGGAAGTTCGCCGGCGTCGTCACCGAGCTGTGCGGCGTGGCCGTTGATTTCGTTCAGGGTTGCACCACCCTCGAGCTTCTCCAGGTAATTGAAGATCGCTTGCTTGATCAACCAGTGCGGGGTGCGGTCGATGGACTGCGCAGCCGCTTTGAGTCGCTCACGGGTCGGGTCGTCGAGTTTGACCCCAAGGGTGGTCGTCGCCATTTCTTATCCTCGTTATTGCCACGGGCGTGGCTAAGCTGGCGGCAAGATTAGCGCCAGGCACCTCTCGGGTGCAACCGGGTGCAACCCGAATTTTTCATGAAAAAGGTGCAACTCGTCTGGCGCAAGACGCTAAACAGCGGAAAGGGTCGTTTTTGCTGCCTTTGCTTATTAAAAGCGTCGCTTTTGCTTCAAAAAGGAGCAAAAAAGGGGTTTTAACTGAAAAGACATTTCCAGGTGCAACTTGCAAATGAAAAATGGTTGCACCCGATTCATGTTGTTGCATAGGATTCGCCGCCTGGGTGCAACCGTCTCATGAAGGTCGGGTGCAAGAGATAACAACAACGCCAGGGCACAACCATGGGCAATCCAATCACGATCACCTTTGTGATCTACATCGCGGCAATGGTGCTGATCGGCTTCGCGGCCTATCGCTCCACCAAGAACCTCTCCGACTACATCCTTGGCGGTCGCAGCCTTGGCAGCGTGGTCACCGCGCTTTCGGCTGGCGCTTCCGACATGAGCGGCTGGCTGCTGATGGGCCTGCCGGGCGCCATCTACATGTCGGGCCTGTCGGAGGCCTGGATCGCCATCGGCCTGACTGTCGGTGCCTACCTGAACTGGCTGTTCGTCGCCGGCCGTCTGCGGGTGCAGACCGAGCACAACGGTGATGCGCTGACGCTGCCCGACTACTTCGCCAGCCGTTTCGAAGACAACAGCGGCCTGCTGCGGGTGATCTCGGCCATCGTGATCCTGGTGTTCTTCACCATCTACTGCGCCTCGGGCATCGTTGCCGGCGCGCGTCTGTTCGAAAGCACCTTCGGCATGTCCTACGAGACGGCGCTGTGGGCCGGTGCTGCGGCGACTATCGCCTACACCTTCGTCGGTGGTTTCCTGGCGGTGAGCTGGACCGACACCGTGCAGGCGTCGCTGATGATCTTCGCGCTGATCCTCACGCCGATCATCGTGCTGATCTCCACCGGCGGCTTCGACACCACGATGCTGGCGATCGAAGCGCAGAACGCGGCGAACTTCGACATGTTCCGCGGCGCCACCTTCATCGGCATCATCTCGCTGATGGGTTGGGGCCTGGGCTACTTCGGCCAGCCGCACATCCTGGCGCGTTTCATGGCTGCCGACTCGGTGAAGTCGATCGCCAACGCACGCCGCATCTCCATGACCTGGATGATCCTGTGCCTGGCGGGCACTTGCGCCGTGGGCTTCTTCGGCATCGCCTACTTCTCGGCCAACCCTGATCTGGCCGGCCCGGTCACCGAGAACCACGAGCGTGTGTTCATCGAGCTGGCGAAGATCCTGTTCAATCCGTGGGTCGCCGGTGTGCTGCTGTCGGCCATCCTGGCGGCGGTCATGAGCACCCTGAGCTGCCAGTTGCTGGTGTGCTCGAGTGCACTGACCGAGGACTTCTACAAGGCTTTCCTGCGCAAGGGTGCTTCGCAGACCGAGCTGGTCTGGGTCGGTCGAATGATGGTGCTGGCCGTGGCATTGATCGCCATCGCCCTGGCGGCGAACCCTGACAACCGTGTGCTGGGCCTCGTGGCTTATGCCTGGGCGGGCTTCGGTGCTGCGTTCGGGCCGGTGGTGCTGCTGTCGGTATTGTGGAAGGGCATGACCCGCAACGGTGCCCTGGCGGGGATCGTGGTGGGTGCACTGACCGTGATCCTGTGGAAGAACTACGTCGGGCTTGGCCTGTACGAAATCATCCCGGGCTTCCTGTTCGCCACCATCGCCATCATCGTGGTGAGCAAGCTGGGGCGTCCGAGCGGCAGCATGGTTTCGCGGTTTGAAACGGCTGATGCTGCATATCACGCAGACAAGTAACACCTGCTGATTCGGCGACAGCTGCTTCGCGGGCGGGCCCGCTCCCGTGGGGGCGGGCCTGCCCGCGAATGGCCCTTGTGCCGATCGACGGCCAGGCCTGACTCCGCCCGCAAGGCAAGGTAAACTTGCCGCCCCCGCAGGAGTTGCCATGAACTATCGTCACGCCTTCCACGCCGGCAATCATGCCGACGTCCTCAAGCACATCGTGCTGACCCGCCTCATCGCCTTGATGTCGCGCAAGGAACAGCCGTTCGCCTATATCGACACCCATGCCGGCCTGGGTCTGTACGACCTGCAAGGCGACCAGGCCACGCGTACCGGTGAATATCTCGAAGGCGTTGCCCGCCTGTGGAATCGTGAAGACCTGCCGGCTGCCACCGCTGACTACCTGCGCATCATCAAGCGCCTCAACGCCGATGGCGAGTTGCGCTACTACCCCGGCTCGCCGGAGTTGGCACGGCGCCTGATGCGCCAGCAGGATCGCGCACTGCTCAACGAGAAACACCCCGAAGACGGGCCTTTGCTCAAGGAAAACATGAAGAAGGATCCGCGGGTCACCGTGCACCTGGGCGAGGGCTGGCATGTGCCGCGCGCGCTGCTGCCGGTGCAGGAAAAGCGCGCGATCATGCTGATCGACCCGCCCTTCGAGCAGGCCGACGAACTCAAGCGCTGCACCGTGGCGATGAAGGAGGCGATCGGTCGCATGCGCCAGACCGTCGCGGCCATCTGGTATCCGATCAAGGACCAGCGCTCGCTGACCCGTTTCTACCAGGACCTGACCAGCACCGGCGCGCCCAAGCTGCTGCGCGTCGAACTCTATGTGCATCACCAGGACAGCCCGCAGGGGCTGAACGGCTCGGGCCTCGCCATCGCCAACCCGCCATGGGGGCTGGAGGAGGAGCTCAAGGAGCTGCTGCCCTGGCTGGCCAGGGAGCTCGCACAGACGGCGGGCAGCTTCCGCATGGACTGGCTGATCGCCGAATAACCCCGCTCCCACAAGGGGCAGTGTGTCCCTGATCTTTGCGTTATAATCCCGCCCTTTAGCCGCCAGCCGCCCACGAGGCCGCTGGCGCATCTCTACCGAATGAAGAGGCTAGTCCCTTGGCATTGACGATTCTTGGCCTGTCCGGCGCCCTTAGCCATGACCCTTCCGCGGCCTTGTACATCGACGGCAAGCTGGTTGCCGCTGCAGAAGAAGAGCGCTTCGTGCGTGACAAGCATGCGAAGAACCGCATGCCCTACGAATCGGCGAAGTTCTGCCTGGAGCAAGCCGGTATCAAACCGTCCGACGTTGATGTGGTGGCCATTCCGTTCGCCCCCATCAGCCTGTTCGGCAAGGCCCGCTGGCACTACGCCAAGCGCTACTGGTACGCCCCGGACCGCGCCCTCGATGCGATCCTGATGGGCAACCGTCGCTACAAGCGCTACCGCAAGAAGATCGTCTGGTGCCTGGAGCAACTGGGCTTCGACCCGAAAAAGGTCAAGATCGAACCGGTCGAGCACCACCTGGCCCACGCCTCCAGCGCTTATCACTGCTCGGGCTTCAAGGAAAAGACCGCGATCCTGGGCATCGACGGCAAGGGCGAGTACGCCACCACCTTCTTCGGCTACGGCGAAAACGGCAAGATCCACAAGATCAAGGAGTTCTTCGACCCGGATTCGCTGGGCGGCCTGTACGGCGCGATCACCGAGTTCCTGGGCTTCGAGATGCTCGATGGCGAGTTCAAGGTCATGGGCATGGCCCCGTATGGCGACGCCAGCAAGTACGATTTCTCCCGTCTGGCCAGCTTCGAGAACGGCGAACTGGTGATCAACACCGAGTACGCCAACGTTATCGGCCTGCGTCGCTATAAAGAGAAGGGCAAGGGCTTCTACTTCTCGCCCAAGCTGATCGAATGGCTGGGCCCCAAGCGCGAAGGCGATATCGCCGACGAGCCGTACATCCATTACGCGGCCAGCATGCAGGCGCTGTTCGAAAAGCTCGCCTTGCAGATGATCGACCATTACCTGGGCGACATCCTCAAAGAGACCGGCAAGCTGGCCTTCGCCGGTGGCTGTGCGCTGAACGTCAAGCTGAATCAGAAGATCATCGCCCGCCCTGACCTCAAGGAGCTGTTCGTCCAGCCGGCCTCCGGCGACGCCGGTACCGCGGTCGGTGCAGCGGCCTACGTGTCCCACGCCCGTGGCGTGCCGGTCGAGAAGATGGAGCACGTCTACCTCGGCCCTGCGTACTCCAACGAGGACGTTATCGCTGCCTGTGCCCGCCATCCGAATGCGCCGAAGTGGCGCAAGCTCAGCGACATGCCGCAGCGCATCGCCAAGATCATGGTCGATGGCAATCCGGTGGCCTGGTTCCAGGGTCGCATGGAGTTCGGCCCGCGTGCACTGGGTGGTCGTTCGATCATCGGCTGCCCGAGCGTGCCGAACGTTGCCGATCGTATCAACGAGCAGATCAAGTTCCGCGAGCGCTGGAGACCATTCTGCCCGTCGATGCTCGACACCGTTGCACCGCAGATGATCAAGATCGACCATCCTGCTCCGTTCATGACCTTCACTTTCGAAGTGGCCGAAGAGTGGAAGACCCGTGTGCCGGAAGTGGTGCACGAGGACGGCACCTCGCGTGCCCAGGTGCTCAAGCGCGAGTACAACCCGCGCTACTACGACATGATGAAGGCGCTCGAGGAGCTGACCGGCAACGGCGTGTCGCTGAACACTTCGCTCAACCGCCGTGGCGAACCGATGATCTGCTCGCCTACCGACGCGTTGAACATGTTCTACGGTTCGGACCTGCAATACCTGATCATGGAAGACATCCTGGTGGTCAAGGACGGCGCGGCCGCGTATGACCAGCCGCTCTGACCTGCGTGTCCTGCAGTTCTGCCATGGCTACGACGGGCCGTTCCTCGACTGCGCCCGTCAGTACGCCAGCCTGTTCGAGGGGCGTGGCTACAAGGTCACCACGGTCTTCCTTACCGGCAAGGCCAACGCGCAGGTGGCTGCAGGCTGTGCATCCGACGAAGTGCTGTTTCTCGAGTTCAGCTCCAAGGCCGTACGCGGCCTGAAGCTGGGCGCGATCCGCGCGCTGCGCAAGATCGCGGCCGAGCGCCGTTTCAGGTTCTGCATCGCCCACCGCTTCAAGCCGATCTATGTCGCGCTGCTCGGCACCGGCTTGCCGGTGATCGGCGTGCATCATGCCTTCGGCGATTACCAGCGCAAGGGGCGGCGCCTGTTCGCCAACCTGTTTCGCAAGCGCTTGAGCCTGCTGGGTGTGTCCGACGCGGTGCGTGACGATATGCGCCGCTGTCTGGCGCAGTGGCCGCACGAACGCATCCAGACGCTGTACAACCGTATCGACGTCGAGGCGCTGCAGGCCAGTCTCGTGCCGCGCGACGAGGCACGGCGTGCTCTGGGGCTCGATGCACAGGCGTGGATCGTCGGCAACGTCGGCCGTCTGCACCCGGACAAGGACCAGGCGACCCTGCTGCGAGGTTTCGCCGAGGCGTTGCCGGGCCTGCCGGCCAATGCGCGTCTGGTGGTGCTGGGCAAGGGGCGGCTGGAAGACACGCTCAAGGCCCAGGCAGCCGAACTGGGGATTGCCGACCGTGTCGACTTCCTTGGCCAGGTGCCGGATGCCCGTCGCTATTTCCAGGCGTTCGATGTGTTCGCCCTGAGCTCTGACCACGAACCCTTCGGCATGGTCCTGCTGGAGGCGATGGTCGCCGGCGTGCCGTTGTTGGCCACGGCCTGTGGCGGTGCGCGCGAAGTGGTCGAAGGGGTAGGCGTGTTGTTCCCGCTGGGCGACGCCGGGCAACTGGCGCAGGGGCTGAAGCAAATGGCCGGGCTGAGCGACGATCAGCATCGCGAATGCGCGCAACTGATGCTGCAGCGTCTGCGCGAGCGATTTTCCGACGCAGCCGTGCGCCAGGCGTTCTGGCAATTACCACAGGTGCGTGCACTGGAGGCTCGCAGCTGATGCTCAATCATCTGAAGGCCTGGCGCGAGCGCGGCTGGGCCGTTATCGATGCGAACGAGTATGCGCACACCTGGCAGCGTTTCGGCGGCAGCGTCGCCACTCATCCGTTGGTGGTCGAGCAACTGGCTGAACTTGCACAGATTCCGGTGCGCTACCTGGGCTGGCGCCAAGGCGGCGAGCTCGTGGCGGCAGTCCCCACCTGGGGACGGCACCTGGCGTTGTCCAAGGATGTTCTCAAGCGTCATGGCAAGAAGGGGCTGTTCGACCTGGGCAATGCCGAGCTCATCCTGCCTGCAGCGGTTGATGCTGCTGCGCCCTTGCGCCACGCCGGACGCTACCTGTCGGAGCTCAATCACGGGCGCTTCGAGGGCTTGAAACCCCAGGCCGAGCAATTGGCCATGGCGCGCCCGCATGAAGATCTGTCGAAGAAGTTTCGCTACAACCAGCGCCGCGAACTGCGCCTGCTGGAGGAGGCCGGTGGCGTGGTGCGTCCGATCACCGACTTCAGTGGTGCCGAGATCGCCGCGATGTACTGCGACCTGTTCCAGCGCCGCTGGAGCTTCCCCGCGACCGGCGCTGCGCGTATGGCTGAGGTGGTCGAGCGCTTGCGCGAGCTGCTGATCGGCTCGGTGCTGTTTCTCGAGGACAAGCCGATTGCCATCCAGCTGATTTACCGGGTCGAGTCGCCCGAATGGATCAGCGTCGAGTACGTCAACGGTGGTGTGGACCCTGAAACCAAGGCGTTCAGCCCCGGCAGCGTGCTGAGCTTCCTCAATACCCAGGCGGCCTGGGAAGACGCCAGCGCCCGTGGCAAGGCCCTGCGTTTCTCATTCGGCCGTGCCGACCGTGAATACAAGGACCGTTGGTGCAACCCGGTCCCGGTGTACCAGGCATGAGTCGCAAGCAGCAATTGCTCAAGCGCCACCGGCGCAACAAGCGCCTCGGGCTGGTGATCGGGTTGTTGCTGCTGATCGCATTGGGCGGGCTGAGCTGGTGGTGGCTGCCATTGTTGCTGCTGCCGCTGGTCTGGGCCGCCCACGAAGCCTGGTTCGCCGATCATCTGTTCTACGCGCCCGGCGAAGATTATGTCTTCGACTTCGGCGAGCACAGCCGTGTCGAGGCCGTCGGCATTCAAGACGGCGTGCTGAAGAGCGCTGCATCGTTCAGCAATGATGACACGCTGATCCTCGAGGTTCGTGTGAAGTCTGGGTGGCTTGGTCGCTTTCTCGATCCTCGGGTCGAGCTGGTCGCGGATGCCATGCATGACAGCCAGACCTTCGAGCGCGGCGTCGATGGTGTGCGTTTTCTCAACCTGACCGGCCTTGGCGCGGTACTGCGCGATGGGCGACTGCGCTTGCTCGGGCGCCACTGCCGACTGCTGGGCGAGCCGCGCCTGTGGATAACCCCGGCTGTGGAGTTGCGCCGCCGTCGGGTCATGGTGATCGCGCCCCATGCTGACGATGCAGAGCTGGCGGCTTACGGGCTCTACAGCCAGGCCGACGAAGCCTGGGTGGTCACACTGACCGCTGGCGAGATCGAGGCCGAGCACTACCAACAGATGGGTCTGGCCAGGGCCGAGGCGGCACAGCTCAAGGGGCGCCTGCGCGCCTGGGACAGTATTGCCGTGCCACGTTGGGCCGGGGTGCCGGAGGCCCGTTGCGTGCAGTTGGGCTATTTCTGTCTGCAATTGCCTGCCATGCAGGCTGCGCCCGATCAGCCTGCGGCCTCGCGTGAGGCGGACATGGCCGATATCCGGCCGTTCCGTCGTTTCAATCCGTTTCCGCTGCCGGCCGATGCCGATGGTGCGCCGACCTGGAACAACCTGCTGGCCGACTTGCGCGTGCTGCTGCAGATGGCCCGCCCAGAGATTCTGGTCATGCCGCACCCGCAGCTCGATCCACACCCGGATCATCTCTGTGCCCAAGCGGCCGTGCTCGAAGCCTTGCAGGGGTTGGACTGGCAGCCGCAGACCTTGTTGTGCTACGCCAACCACCTGCACGACAACGACCGCTGGCCCATGGGTGACAGCGGTGATGGCATTGCCCTGCCGCCGCAACTCGAAGCAGGCCAACCCTGGGCGCCCTGCAGCCTGGTGCTGGACGTACCGACCCAGCGCGACAAGGCCATGGCGCTGGGCATGATGCACGACCTGCAGCCTCCGGCGCCGTTCAAGCGTCGCCTGCGGCGCCTGTTGCAGCGCTGGCTGGCCGGGCGTCGGCCGTCGCCTTATGGGGAGAACGAATTCTTCCGCAAGGCGGTGCGTCGACATGAACTGTTCTGGCGCCGCGAGCTGTGAGTGCCCGATGATTGACCGCGATGGCGTCACGCCCCCAAGGAATGCAATGAAAGTCCTATTTCTGGTGCAGAAGGAACAACGGGCCATCCTCGATCGCCTGTACGACGGCGTCGCGGCCAACTGCGAGTGCGATTTGCGCTGGTTGTCGAGCGACGACCAGCGCAACCTGCGACGCTACTTCAAGCGTGAAGTGGACGTCGAGCGCTATGACCGTATCGTCTTTTTCCTGCGCTTCAAGCAGGAGATCCGCCAGGTCGGCTTCATTCGCACGATCCCTAATCTGGTGATCCTCGAGCACGACGCCTACCAGAACTACATTCCCTGCAAATACACCGGCAAGTTCAGCGCGCACTACCGCAAACTGCCTTGGGCGCGAGTGATCAGCTCTGGCTACATGGTCAGCGAGCGCCTGCGCCAGGAAGGTTTCGATGCGGTGTTCGTGCCCAAGGGCTATGACGAGCAATTGCTGACCGACCAGGGGCGTGAGCGTGATATCGAACTGGCCTTTGTCGGCAGCACCAAGAGCGTCGCCTATAGCGGCCGCAAGGCGTTGCTCGATGAACTGGGGCAGGTGGAGAACCTGGTCGTGACTCGTACCAAGTCCGGTGAAGACTACTGCAATACGCTCAACCGTATCCGCTTCTTCGTCAGTGCCGACGTTGGCATGGGCGAGTACATGATCAAGAACTTCGAGGCCATGGCCTGTGGCTGCGTGCTGCTGGCTTTCGACCAGGGCGAGGCGGAAAACCGTGCGTTGGGTCTCGAGGACATGCACAACGTGGTGCTGTACGACAGCATCCCGGTGCTGCAGGAGAAGTTGCGGACATTGCGCGCCGATCCGGCACTCGCCGAACGCATCGCCGCCAATGGCCGCGAACTGGCGGTTTCTGGCTTTAGTTTTGCCCAGGTCGGGCGTAGCATCGTCGACCACATGATGCCCCCCCTCAGACCACGAGCGCCGCTCAGTGCGTGGCAGCGTCTGCGTCTGAAACTGGGGTTTTGAACCACATCAACCTGTCCATCGGACGGATTGGAAATGGCCGCAAGGCGGAGGGAGCCCAGTGCGCTTCTCGGAAAACAGTGACATCACGCTGGTGGTAACCAGCTGCGGGCGTTTCGACCTGCTCAAGGCAACGCTGGAAAGCTTCGACCGCTACAACACCGCGTCGATCCGTGAGGTGTTCATCACCGAAGACTCGGGAGACGATGCGGTTCACGCTGCCGTCCCCGAGCATTGGAAGGCCCACTGCAAGGTGTTCGTCAACCGGCCCAAGCTCGGGCAACTGGCGTCGATCGACCTGGCCTACAGCCACGTCAAGACGCCCTACATCTTCCATTGCGAGGATGACTGGAGCTTCTATCGCCAGCACTTTGTCGAGGACTCCCGGCTGATCCTCGAGGCCAGCCCGCAGATCCTGCAGGTATGGCTGCGCAGCCATGCTCACGACCTGGCGATCCATAGCCCGTACATCCGCCTGGGAGACCGTCAGGTTATCGCCAATGTGCCGTGCTACCCCTTGCTTTCAGAAAAAGCCGATTGGCAGGCTTTCTCTCTGAATCCAGGATTGCGTCGGCTGAGCGATTACCAGACTTGTGCACCATTTGCGGGGTATCCCGGAGAAAAAGCACTGTCTCGGCGGTACGCCGAGCTGGGCTTGACCGCAGTCACGCTTGAGGGGGACGCGGTCTTGCATACGGGTTTCGGTAGTCATGTGACATTGCCGGGGGAGGCCCAGCGCAAGGCCAAGCGTCGCCAGCGTGACCGGATGAAACTTGTGGCTATGCTCGTAATAGGCGCATTGGTCGGTATCGGAATCGGCTTTCTTGCTCATTGAATCGGTTGACCCAGCGGTCGGCCTGCCGCGTACGAGGGAGCTCCACCGATGAATGTCATCAATGTGATGTGGTCGGGTGGTGCCCCGTACATGTCCGTTCACAAAGTACACCGACAGATCTTGTGTCATGTCGCAGACGACGCCGAGATCAGCAACTGGTTGTTGCTTGGCGAGGGCATGTGCTCTGGCATGGGGGCCATCCGCGAATGGCATATGCCGGCACGTGTACTCAAGGGGCGCAGGTTCTGGCGCCTGTTGATGCCTTGGCTGCACAGACGTTTGCGTGTGGCGCTGGAACACGCCCGACCTGATGTACTGCTGCTCGACGGCATGGGGGTAGCGCGGCTGATTTTGCCGCTGATGCACCACTTCCCGAATACCCGGGTTGTCGTACTGTTTCATGGGACGACACGTATGCGAGGACGCGACATTCGTTTGCTGCGCATGCTGCCGGCGAATCGCCTGAGTATCGCTGCGGTGTCGCGCACGCTTGGCCAGGCACTTGAGCAGGCACTCGGGCGTCCTGTGCATACCCTGCGCATCGCGCTGGATCCGCAGGTCTTTGCCGCATCGCTGTTCGACCGTGACCAGGCTCGACGCTCGCTGGCTTTGCCGCAGCAGTCGAGGCTCGTGTTCGGTGCTGTCGGACGCCTGGTAGAGAGCAAGGGTTTCGAGATGCTGATCGAGGCTTTTGCAAGGGTATGCAGACAGCACTTGGATGTCCGCTTGGTCATCCTTGGCGACGGTGAATTGCGCGAGCGCCTGAGTGCGCGGGTCGAGGCCCTGGGGCTTGGCGACAGCGTGCAGCTTTGCGGCTACCGTTCAGACCTGTCGCAGCTGTATAGAGCTTTCGACTGGTTGCTGGTGCCGTCGCGCTCCGAGGGCTTGGGGCTGGTGCTTCAGGAAGCCGTGCTGGCCGATGTGCCGGTGCTGTGCAGCGACCTGCCAGTGTTTCGCGAGCAACTGGGACAGGCCGGACGCTATCTCCCGGTTGGTGACGAGTCTGCATGGGTGCGTGCCATCGAAGAATGCAACACGCTCAATGAACAGCAAACGGCGGCATCACAACGCCGCGCCCTGGACCCGGAGCAGGCCTGGCAAGCTTTCAGCCAGGGCTCCCGGGCGGTGTTCAAGAGCTCAGGCTCAGCGCCCGAGCAGCGCTGACTTCAGCTCGGCGAGCGGGAAGTGCTCGCCGAGCCGCTCCCGCTCGATGTAACTGGCCAGGTGCTGAACGTTGCGCCGAACCATTCGTGCAGACAACGGTGGACGCAGGAAGCGCATATCGGCGACGTCGATCAGCCCCAGCCGTTGCTCTGGAGTGACAACGACATTGCCCAGGTGCAACGAACGAAAGTAGACCCCTGAACGATGCAGGTGCTGGATCAGTTCGATCAACGGTGGCAGGTAGTCGTTCCAGCTGAATCCCGGAAGGCGGGAGCGCTGCAGGAGTGTTTCACCGGGCAGCGGACGGTAGAGCACGGCCGTGCGTCCAGGCAGATCCAGTTTGTGGTGGCTGATCACATCGAGGGTGGGAATGCCCAGTTGGGTCAGGCGTACTGCGTTTTCGATGAAACGCTGCGAGTAGGGGCGCAGCAGCGCAGATGAAATCAGACGTTTACGACGAAAAACCTTGAGGATATTCCCATCCTCTAGCAGGTAGACTTTGGCGCCGTGACTGTCAGCTTCCAGAATCCTGGCACCATGAGTCAGCTGGTCGAAGTCGGCCTGGGGGAGACGGGAGCATTGCATGGATGTGTGCCTTGTCTTGTGCAGCAAAATGACTGGCAATAATGCCGAAAATAACGTGGTAGCACCATGACGGTGTCATCGGATTGATCGGGGAGAAGCGATGTTGCATGAAAAGCGCTGGGCCCAGGCCTGGCTCGGATTCGGTTTTATCTGGTTCCTTGCGGCGATTGCCCTGGCGCCGAGCAACAAGCTCTACCAGCAAGGTCTGATCCTGTTTCTCTGGTTGCCGACGCTGGTGCTTGCCTGGCCCGCACGCCATCTCCTCCTTGCAAGCTGGCGCCTTCAGCCGGCGCTTTGGACGACGGTGACGCTGCTGTTGGGCTGGGGGGCGATTAGCTTGGCCTGGTCGCCCACCGACGAAGGGGCGCGCGAGGGCAAGCGGCTGGTGTACATTCTGTTGTTCCTGATGTCTTTCCCGCTGCTGGCGCAAATGAATGCCAGTCGTGTGCGACTGTTGCTGCGCGTCGGCGGAGTATTGCTGGCGATTGCCGCGTTGATTTCGATCTATCGCTTCTATCTGCTTGCCGGCAAACCTTTGGCTATGCGTCTTGAGGGTATCGGTCAGATTAGCCATCCGATTCTGGGAGCCTATGTGATAGGGGTCATGGCGGTAGCAATGCTCTATGACGTTCCCCGCGATCGTTTCCTGCAATTGGGCTGGGTGCTGGCACTGGCTTGCATGGGGGTTTTCATCGCCCTTTGCCAGAGCCGCGGCGCAGCCATCGCGTTGCTGCTCACCGTATTGCTGGCTCCTTTCTGGATGCGTGAGCGATTCAGCAAGCTGATCGCCATACTTGCCCTGATGGCCTCCGCGCTGACGCTATACCTGTTCCACGATCAGGCCATGCAGCGAGGCTCGTCCTATCGTCCGGAGATCTTTCACGCGGCATTGCAGATGATCAGCCAGCACCCCTGGACCGGGCTGGGCCTTGGTGCGTTCTATCGGGTCGAGGTGCCAGGGATGGAGTTCGACCATACCCATAACCTGATGACGCATGTCGCCGTCGAGCTTGGGCTGCCAGGCATGCTGCTTTGGCTCGCGACATGGTTGTTCGCCCTGCGTGAAATCTGGCGCGCCAGGGATACCATGTTGGGCAAGTTGGTACTGGGGATGTGGCTGTTCTCCACCGTGGCCATGCAACTTGACGCCGCAAGCCTCACCGGTACCCCCCGCGCGGAGTGGTTCATCAGCTGGTTGCCGGTCGGCCTGGCGATGATGTTGCCGTGGGTGCATGCCGAGCGAAAAGCCTGTGGTAAAATTTCCGGTTCAATCTGAACAGCGAGCTCGATGATGGCCGAAACACCGCGACCGGCGGACAACCCCACCAGCCTGAAGATCTATTTCAGGCTGCTGGGCTATGTGAAACCCTACATCGGCATTTTCCTGCTGAGCATTATCGGTTTCGTGATCTTTGCCTCGACCCAGCCGATGCTGGCGGGGATACTCAAGTACTTCGTCGATGGCCTGAGCAATCCGCAAGCGGTGTTGTTCCCCGACGTCCCCTACCTGCGCGACTTGCAATTGCTGCAGGCGGTGCCGTTGCTGATCATCCTGATCGCTGCCTGGCAAGGGCTCGGGTCGTTCCTCGGTAACTACTATCTGGCCAAGGTGTCCCTCTGCCTGGTCCACGACCTGCGCCTGGAGCTGTTCAACAAGTTGTTGGTGCTGCCCAACCGCTACTTCGACAGTCATAACTCCGGGCACCTGATCTCGCGCATCACCTTCAACGTCACCATGGTCACCGGTGCCGCCACCGACGCGATCAAGGTGGTGATCCGTGAAGGCCTGACCGTGGTGTTCCTGTTCATCTACCTGATGTGGATGAACTGGAAGCTCACCCTGGTGATGGTTGCCATCCTGCCAGTCATTGCAGTGATGGTGAGTACTGCCAGCAAGAAATTCCGCAAGCAGAGCAAGAAGATCCAGGTGGCCATGGGGGACGTCACCCACGTGGCCTCCGAAACCATCCAGGGCTACCGCGTGGTGCGCAGCTTCGGCGGCGAAGCCTACGAAGAGCGTCGTTTCAGAAATGCCAGCCAGAGCAACACCGACAAGCAGCTGCGCATGAACAAGACCGGCGCCCTCTACACCCCGGCCCTGCAACTGGTGATCTACAGCGCCATGGCCGCGCTGATGTTCCTGGTGCTGTTCCTGCGTGGCGATGCCTCGGCTGGCGACCTGGTCGCCTACATCACGGCGGCAGGCTTGTTGCCCAAGCCGATTCGCCAGCTTTCGGAGGTCAGCTCGACCATTCAGAAGGGCCTGGCCGGCGCCGAGAGCATCTTCGAGCAGCTCGACGAGAAGCCCGAGGTGGACGGCGGTACCGTGGAGAAGGAGCGTGTCGAGGGCCGTCTGGAGGTGCGCAACCTGAGCTTCACCTATCCAGGCACCGAGCGTCAGGTGCTGACCGACATCAGCTTCGTCGCCGAGCCCGGGCAGATGATCGCCCTGGTGGGGCGTTCTGGCAGCGGCAAGTCGACACTGGCGGCGCTGATCCCGCGTTTCTACCACCACAACAAGGGCGAGATCCTGCTCGATGGTGTGGAAATCGAGGATTATCGCCTACGTAACCTGCGCCGACATGTGGCTCAGGTGACCCAGCATGTCACCCTGTTCAACGACACCGTGGCCAACAATATCGCCTATGGCGACCTGGCCGGTGCGCCGCGCGAGGCCATCGAGGCTGCCGCGGCCGACGCCTACGCCAAGGAGTTCGTCGACCAACTGCCCAAGGGCTTCGACACCGAGGTCGGCGAGAATGGTGTGCTGCTGTCCGGTGGCCAGCGCCAGCGCCTGGCAATCGCCCGGGCGCTGTTGAAGAACGCTCCCCTGCTGATCCTCGACGAGGCGACCTCGGCACTGGATACCGAGTCCGAGCGTCATATCCAGGCGGCGCTCGACCATGTGATGGAAGGGCGCACCACCCTGGTGATCGCGCACCGCCTGTCGACTATCGAGAAGGCCGACCTGATCCTTGTCATGGACCAGGGGCGCCTGGTCGAGCGTGGTACCCATGCCGAACTGCTTGAGGCTAATGGCCATTATGCCCGCCTGCACGCCATGGGACTCGATGAGCCGGACAAGGCCGATATCACCTGAAACCCTCATGAATCGGGGCGTGTGCGCCCCGATTGTCACTGGAATTGTCCCCGCCGCAGTTGGCGTTAAAGCCGCCGGCTGCCGTGTGCTAATATCCTGCCCCTGTTCATTTTTCCATATGGGTTGCCCATGAAGTTGTCCATGCCGCGTTTCGATCAAGCCCCGGTACTCGTGGTCGGCGATGTGATGCTCGACCGCTACTGGCATGGCGGTACCTCGCGTATCTCGCCTGAAGCGCCGGTGCCGGTGGTCAAGGTCGACCAGATCGAGGATCGGCCCGGCGGTGCGGCCAACGTTGCCTTGAACATCGCGGCGCTTGGCGCCCCGGCTTCGTTGGTGGGCGTCACCGGCCAGGACGAAGCGGCCGACAGCCTGGCCAACAGCCTGCAGGCCGCTGGTGTGCGCTCGGTGTTCCAGCGCATTGCGCACCAGCCCACCATCGTCAAGCTGCGGGTCATGAGCCGCCACCAGCAACTGCTGCGCATCGATTTCGAAGAGCCCTTCGCCACCGATCCGCTGTCGCTGGGGGCCGAGGTCGATGCGCTGCTCGAAGGCGTCAAGGTGCTGGTGCTGTCGGATTACGGCAAGGGCGCGCTGAAGAACCACCAGTCGCTGATCCAGGCTGCTCGCAGCAAGGGCATCCCGGTACTGGCCGACCCCAAGGGCAAGGATTTTTCCATCTATCGCGGTGCCAGCCTGATCACCCCCAACCTCAGCGAGTTCGAGACCATCGTCGGGCGTTGCGCCGATGAAGCCGAGCTGGTCGCCAAGGGTTTGCAATTACTCGACGATCTTGACCTCGGCGCGTTGCTGGTGACCCGCGGGGAACATGGCATGACCCTGCTGCGCACCGGTCATCCGGCCTTGCACCTGCCGGCCCGCGCCCGCGAGGTGTTCGACGTCACCGGTGCTGGCGATACCGTCATCTCGACGCTGGCGGCTGCCATTGCCGCAGGCGAGGACCTGCCGCACGCGGTGGCCCTGGCCAACCTGGCCGCGGGCATCGTCGTCGGCAAGCTGGGTACCGCAGCCATCAGCGCCCCGGAGTTGCGCCGGGCGATCCAGCGCGAAGAAGGCTCCGAGCGCGGGGTGCTGGGGCTCGAGCAGTTGCTGCTGGCCATCGACGACGCGCGTGCGCACAACGAGAAGATCGTCTTCACCAATGGTTGTTTCGACATTCTCCATGCCGGGCATGTGACGTATCTGGAGCAGGCCCGTTCCCAGGGGGATCGCCTCATCGTTGCGATCAACGACGATGCTTCGGTCAGCCGTCTCAAGGGGCCTGGGCGTCCGATCAACAGCGTTGATCGCCGCATGGCGGTGCTCGCCGGCCTGGGGGCGGTGGACTGGGTCATCAGTTTCCCTGAGGGAACGCCCGAAAACCTGCTGCGCCAGGTCAAGCCGGATGTGCTGGTCAAAGGCGGCGACTACGGGATCGACCAGGTGGTCGGTGCGGATATCGTCAAGGCCTATGGCGGCACGGTGAAAGTGCTGGGTTTGGTCGAGAACAGCTCGACCACCGCGATCGTCGAGAAGATCCGCAAGAACTAAGCAGGTGCTGCATCGCGTATCACCGGCCTTGCCTGTGATCGCGGGGCAGGTTGCAGCGGCCAGGCGCCGCTGCTGCTATTTATGCAGTGTGGTCTTTGCCCGCTGCAGCAACGCCCGCGCCTTGTCGCTGAACCGCTGCAGGTGCGAAGGCTTCTCGGGCCGGCTCTCCACCAGCCCTTGCTGACGCACCCAATCCCGCCAGCGCACGCGCTCTTCCCTCACCACCCACCCATCCTGCAGGGCGAAGCTTTCGGCCAGGTATAGCCCGCGTGTGCTCGCGGGTATCAACTGATCCTTCTTCAGGGTGTACAGCTCCGCCAGTGGCTTGCCGTCCTTTAGGGGCATCAGATACAGATCAGGGCGCTTGCGGTTGAGCCGAGCCACCAGTTGGTCGCCTTCCAGGCGCTCGTCGACGTGAAACAGGCTGAGCGACTTGGCCTCTTTGGGTATTTGCAGACGCAGATCGTAAATCAGTTGCAGCGAGGCGGTGGGCAGGTGCACATAGGCCCGTGGTCGCTCGAGCAGCATCAGGTTGCCGCAGTGTACCGGCCGCGCCGCGCCCGAGGCCGGGCTCAGGGTGAAGGGCAGGGCTTCGCGGTAGTGCAGGGCCGCGGCATAAGGGGCGGGTAGCCAAGTGTCGTTGAAACGTCCGCCCAACCAGCCTTCCGGGGTTTCCAGCAGGCATTCTTCTGCCACTTCCTGGATGGCCGTGTGCAGCGGGAGGTTGAGCTCCTGGGCAGGTACGTAACCGGAGATCAGCTTGAGTACGACATCGCCGCGGTCCTGGCGGCGCTGGCGCACCAGCACCCAGTAGTCGCGGTTCTGCCAGTTGAGGGTCAGGCGTACCGAAACGCCCAGGTTGGCCAGTTCGATGACGAAGCGTTCGCTGTCATCCAGCTGGATCGCCTTGCGCCGTTGCAGGGTCTGCGCGAAGTTCAGCGGCATACCGATGCTCTGGTAGCTCAGGCGTTCCGGGGTGGCTTCGACATGCAGCGGCAGGGTCTTGAAGTTGCTCGGGTTCTTGCGGATAAGCGTACGCGCCACGAGGCTCCTCCTTGCATTCGGCGGCCGCGTGAGCGGCTCAGGCCTGGCCCAGAATACGGGCGACGGTGGCCACGTTGTGGGCCAGGTGCAACGGATTGATGGTGCCGACAATAGCACTGCTGACCCCCGGATGGGCGAACAGCAGCTCGAAGCTGGCCTGGACCGGGTCGACTCCTGGAGACAGACAGATATGCCCGCTGGCCAGGGCCTTCTTCACCAGGATGGCCTTGCCGTGTTCGGCAGCGTAGTCCAGCACCGGACGCTCCGCCTGCTCGTTGAGGTTGTAGGTGATCATCGCGCAGTCGCCCTGTTCCAGTGCTTTCAGGCCGCCGGCGGCGGTCTTGCCGGAAAAGCCATAGCCGAGGATCTTACCCTCCTGCTTGAGTGCGGCGAGTGTCTGGTAGACCTCTTGCTGCTCGAGGATGGCCAGGTCGTTGCCGTCGGAATGCACCAGAACCAGCTCGATACGGTCGGTTTCCAGGCGCTTGAGGCTGCGCTCGACCGAGCGTCGGGTATGGGCGGCGCTGAAATCGAAGTGGGACAGGCCGTTTTCGAACTCTTCGCCGACCTTGCTGACGATGATCCAGTCGTTACGCTGGCCACGCAGCAATGGGCCGAGACGCTCTTCACTGCGACCATAGGCCGGCGCGGTGTCGATCAGGTTGAT
The DNA here is from genome assembly GCF_052378495.1 of Pseudomonas sp. A014. Lineage (NCBI taxonomy): Bacteria > Pseudomonadati > Pseudomonadota > Gammaproteobacteria > Pseudomonadales > Pseudomonadaceae > Pseudomonas > Pseudomonas sp. A014. The sequence continues at coordinate 5,414,168 of NZ_CP199001.1, read as the reverse complement.
GCCCAGCTCGCGCGCCTGCGACAGCAGCAGGCGGGCCTCGTCGTCGCCGGGGATGGTGAAACCGTTGGGATACTTCACGCCCTGGTCGCGGCCAAGCTTGACCGTGCCCAGCCCCAGTGGCGATACCTTCAGGCCGGTGTCGCCCAAGGGACGGTGGAAATCGTGCAGGGTCGGCAGGCTCATGGCAGCAGTTGCTCCCAGGCCGGCACGCCGAGTGGTGGACGCGGCAAGTCCGTCAGGTCGGCCTGGGCGCTCGGGCAAATACCATCGCGCTCGAAGGCGGCCAGGACGCGGTCGGAGAAGTCTGGCGCCAGCGCCAGCTTGGTCGGCCAGCCAACCAGCAGGCGCTCCTGCTCGCTGAGGAAGGCGTTGTCGGGGCGTACCAGGCCCGACTGTGCGGGCTCTGCGCGATCGACGCGCAAGGTGGCCCAGCGCACCTGGCTTTGATCGACCCAGGGCAGCAGGCCGGCGATCTCTTTTTGCGCTGCGGCAATCTGCGCGGCCGGCTCGCGTGCCACGCCATCGGCTTCGGCGAGGTCGCCGCCCAGGTACCAGACCCACTGGCCATCGGCCGCCGGGTGGGTGGTCACGGTGACCCGTGGCTTGGGACCGCCGCCCAGGCAGTGGGCGTACAGCGGCTTGAGGTTGGGGCCTTTGGCCAGGACCATGTGCAGTGGCCGGCGCTGCTGCGCGGGCTGGCTCAGGCCGAGCGCATGCAACAGGTCCTCGGTGCCGCCGCCAGCACTGAGCACGATGCGTTGGGCGCGAATCTCGCGACCATCGACCTTCAGGCCGACCAGCGCCTGGCCTTCGTGCAGGGGCTCGATCCGCTCGCCAGCGAGCAGGCTGTCACCGGCCAGTTGCGCGAGGTTGCCGAGCAGGCTGGGTACATCGATGACCAGCTCGGCCAGACGGTAGACCTTGCCTTTGAAGGCGCGGTCCTGCAGGGCCGGTGGCAACTGCTCGCCCTTGACCTGATCGACCCGGCCGCGCACGGCCTTGCTGGCGAAGAAGCTGGTGAGGTTGCCGGCCAAAGTGCCGGGCGACCATAGATAGTGGGCATCGGAGAGCAGGCGGGTGTCGCGCAGGTCCAGCTCGCCGCTGCCGGCCAGGGCCTCGCGCCAGCGCCGCGGCATGTCGGCGATGGCCTCCGAAGCGCCGGTCAGCGCGCCGTGCAGGGCGTACTTGGTGCCGCCATGGATGATGCCCTGGGACTTGATGGTCTGCTCGCCGCCAAGGGTGGCGCGCTCCACCAGCACCGTCGAATAGCCCTGGCGACGTAGCCGGGCATTGAGCCAGAGGCCTGCGACCCCGGCGCCGACGATGAGTACGTCAGTGGAAATGGCGGATGGCATGCGGGCACCTCGAAAACTGGAACGATTGCCCAGTATACAGCCCGTGCCCGGCAATGTTGCCTATCGATCAATGCCCAGCAGTCTTGGAGAAGAGCTGGATCACCACCACACCCCCTACGATCATCGCCATCCCTAGCATGGCCGGTACATCCAGCTTCTGCCCATAGATCACCAGCGCTGCGATGCTGATCAGCACGATCCCCATGCCGGACCACACCGCGTAGGCGATACCCACTGGAATGCTGCGCACCACCAGCGTGAGCATCCAGAAGGCCACGGCATAGCCACACACCATCAGCAGCAACGGCAACGGCGTACTCAGGCCCTTGACCGCTTTCATCGAAGCGGTGGCGATGACCTCGGCGCAGATGGCAATGGCGAGATAGGTGTAGGCATTCATGATCGGTTTCCTCTGGTTACTGGTCGGGCATTCTAGGTTGTTCCTGATTGCGGTAAAGTCATTACCTATCGATTCTGGAGATAGGTAATGGCCGAACAGTGGAACCTTGAACAGTTGCGGCTTTTCGTCCAGGTCGCCGAGCTACGCTCGTTTTCTGCCGTGGCCCGTGCCCAGCGCAAGGCGCAGTCGGCCGTGAGCAACGCCATTGCGCTGCTTGAAGCAGACCTTGGCGTGATCCTTTTCGAACGCAGCAGTGGTCGTCAGCCGCGTCTGACCGAAAGTGGCGAAGCCTTGCTGCGTGACGCTCAGGAGTTGTTGCGCCAGTGCGAGCGGCTCGATGGTCGCGCCCAGGCCTTGATGCGCGGCCAGGAACCGCTGCTGCGGGTGGCCCAGGACGAAGCCATGCCCTACCAGCCGGTGATCGACAGCCTTGATGAGTTGGCCAGCCAGTTCCCTTTTCTCCAGGTGCAACTGGCCAGTGGCGCACAGGGCGACGTGGCGCGCAAGCTGGTCGGGCGGCGGGCAGATCTCGGCTTGTTTTTTCATCACGAAAGCATCCCGGACTCGCTGGAGCGCCGTACCCTGGGCAGTGTCGAGATGGTCACGGTCTGTGCTGCGCATCATCCGCTTGCCCATGCCGGACGGGTAACCTGTCAGCAGCTGGCGCGTCACCGGCAGTTGCTCATCGCCCCACAGGACAGCGACTATCCGGGCGGCGAGCCGGTCAGCGCTCAGGTCTGGCGTGCCGACAGCTTCTACGTCATGGCCGAGTTGCTGATGCGCGGTCTGGGCTGGGCCTGGCTGCCACGGCATGTGGTGCAGTACCCGACGTACCAGGCGCACATGGTCGAGCTCGATAGCGAATGGCGCCCGCCGGCGCTGGTTGCCGAGCTGGCCTGGCGGCGCGACGAGCCGCTTGGGCCGGCAGCCCAATGGCTGGCTGAGCGCTTTGCCATGCACCTGCGGGCAATCGGCTAGTCTGACAGACCTTTTTCCCGTGAATCTGAGGTGGCTGTCTTCAACGTAGTATGGGCGAGTGCAGACACATTTCAGACAGACCCTAGTAAACTGCGGCGCCATGAACAGAACCCTCTACACCCTGCTGTTTCACCTGGGCCTGCCGCTGGTTGCGCTGCGCCTGTTCCTGCGTGGGCGCAAGGCGCCAGCGTATCGCCAGCGCATCGCCGAGCGCTTTGCCTGCAAGCTTCCGGCCATGCGCCAGGGCGGTATCTGGGTGCATGCGGTATCGGTGGGCGAGAGCATCGCTGCGGCGCCGATGGTCAAGGCACTGCTCACGGCTTACCCGGACCTGCCCATCACGCTGACCTGCATGACCCCGACCGGCTCGGAGCGTATCCGCGCGATGTTCGCCAGCGAGCCACGAGTCCAGCACTGCTATCTGCCCTATGATCTGCCCTGGGCAGCGGCGCGCTTTCTCGATCATGTGCGTCCGAAGCTGGGCATCATCATGGAAACCGAACTGTGGCCCAACCATATCCACCAGTGCGCCAGGCGCGGTATTCCCGTGGCCCTGGCCAATGCGCGGTTGTCGGAGCGTTCGGCACGCGGTTATGCCCGTTTCGCCGGCCTGACCCGGCCGATGCTCGAAGAGATGAGCCTGATTGCGGTACAGACCGAGACCGAGGCCGAGCGTTTTCGCAGTCTGGGCGCCCGCGCGCAGTGCGTGCAGGTGACCGGTTCGATCAAGTTCGACCTGAAGGTGGACGATCAGCTGCTGCCACGTGCACGCCAGTTGCGCGAGCAGTGGTCGGCCCTGCAGCGGCCGGTGTGGATCGCTGCAAGCACTCATGAGGGCGAGGATGCGCTCATTCTCGAAGCCCACCAGCGCCTGCTGCAGGTGCATGGCGATGCACTCGTGATCCTGGTGCCACGTCACCCGGAGCGTTTCGATGCGGTGCATGAACTGTGTCGCGAACGTTTCACCACGGTGCGACGTTCTTCGGGTGCGGCGGTAGACGGGCAGGTCCAGGCCTTGCTTGGCGATACCATGGGCGAGTTGATGTTCCTCTACGCCTTGGCCGATATCACCTTCGTCGGCGGAAGTCTGGTGCCCACTGGTGGACACAATCCGCTGGAGCCGGCAGCGCTCGCATTGCCGGTGATTACCGGCCCGCACGTGTTCAACTTCCTCGAGATCAGCGCGATGTTGCGTGAAGCCGGTGCGTTGCAGCAAGTTGACGATGCCGAAGGGCTGGCTGCTGCGGTCCGACGCCTAGTTGAGCTTCCACAGGATTGCCGGCGCATGGGCGAGGCGGGCAGGGCGGTGATGCAGGCCAACCAGGGTGCCCTGCAACGATTGCTCGAGGCCCTTGGGAGGCTCATTCAGACGCGCTCATGATGTCCTCTTTCGACCATCTCCATGCATGTGTTCGGCACGAGATCAGGGTGGTAATTATGTGGCGATGTGGCTGAGTGGGATGGCAGTAGGCTCGACATGAGGATGCCGCTGGGGCATCTCTAATGGAGAACTACAACATGCGCTCTTTTATCCTGTCTTTTGCTTTGCTCACGGCGTCGCTTCCCGCATTCGCGTACCTGGCACCTCGGCCGATCGAGGCCGGGGGGTTCGACAGTCCCTGGATTGAGATGCTCGTGGATCATGCGGATCCTAACGCAAACGTCGATGTGAATGGTGACACCTTCGTTGTGGACGACCAAGCTTCGTACAACGTGGACGATGAAAGTCGGGGAGGGTTGTTTTTCGTTCCGCGGGAGCTGGGGAGTGAAGACTTCCACGAGTCGTTCTCGCTGGGTAGCGGTGCCCGCACCTGCAGCTACTCTATCAAGTACACCGTCGAAACATCGAGTCTGCAGCCCTCTGCAAGCTCGACGGGCCCCGAGTTGGCCTCCTGCACGCATGAGCTGACGCAGAATGGTAATCGAAATACCGTGAAATTTGTCATGGACTGAACTGCACAAGGGGCGAGCCGCCAGCTCGCCCCTTGTCATGTTCTTCAGGGCCGCCGCTCGAAGTTTTTCGCGGCTGCGGCCGCAAGATCCGGTGGCAGGAAGTCCTTGTCCGGGTTGTAGTCGGCTTTAAGGTAGCGCCCCAGGTCTTGAAGGTCTTGCGGGCTCAGCGTGCCGGCGGCCTGCTTGAGACGAAGGTTGTCGAGGATGTAGTCGTAGCGGCTGTTGTTATAGTCGCGCACCGAAGTGTAGAGCTGGCGCTGCGCGTCGAGCACGTCGACGATGTTGCGGGTGCCGACCTGGTAGCCGATCTCGGTGGCTTCCAGGGCGCTCTGGTTGGAGATGATCGACTGTTTGCGGGCCTGCACCTGCTCCACATCGGTATTCACCGCGCGGTGCAGGTTGCGAGTGTTCTCCACCACCTGGCGGCGCAGGCTTTCGCGCTGCTGTTCGCTTTGGCTCAGGCGGGCATAGGCTTCACGCACCTGTGAGCTGGTCAGCCCGCCGCTATAGATCGGAATGTTCAGTTGCAGGCCAATGCTGGTCTGCTCCACGTCACCGCCGTAGCGCACGCCGGGTTGCGGCGCAGGGTTGGTGAAGCCGAGGTTGTCGTTGTCGCCCTTCTGGTAACGCGCCACGGCATCGAGGGTCGGGGCGTGGCCGGCCTTGCGCTGGCGCAAGGTTTCCTCGGCGGCATCGACGGCGTGGTTGGTCGCCAGCAGGTTGAGGTTCTGCCGTGCGGCGGTCTCCACCCAGGCCTTGGCGTCGTTGGGCGCCGGTACCTGCACCGGCAAGCTGTGGACCACACCTTGCAGCGACCCGTACTCGCGGTTGGTCAGGGTCACCAGCGCCTCGAAGGCGTCCTGCACCTGGCGCTCGGCGATGATCCGATTGGCACGGGCGGTGTCGTAGCTGGCCTGGGATTGCAGCACGTCGGTCTTGTCGGAGAGCCCGACGTCGAAACGCTCGTTGGACTGGTCGAGCTGGCGCTTGAACGCTGCTTCCTCGGCTTTGGTCGAGGCCAGGTTGTCCTGCGCGCGCAAGACGGCGAAATAGTTTTCGGCCGTTTGCAGGATCAGGTTCTGCTCGGTGGCCGACAGCTCCAGCGCCGCTTGCTCGTTGACCGCCTCGGCGGCCTGCAGTTGGAACCAGCGGTCGGCACGGAAGATCGGCTGCGACAGTGTGGCACTCCAGGAGTTACCGCTGCGGTTGGAGGTGATCGAGGGTTCGTCCAGCTTGGTGCGGGTGTTCATCATTTCCGCGCCGGCGGACAGATTGGGCAGCAGGCCTGCCCTGGCCTGCGGCACCACTTCACGGCGGGCGCCGTAGTCGGCGCGGGCGGCGGCGAGGTCGGCGTTGTTGTTCACCGCTTCCTGGTAGACGCTGACCAGGTCGGTCTTCACCGTCGTGGGCACATCCGCTGCCCAGACCACTCCGTTGGACGCACAAGACACGGCAATCGCCAGTGAAAGTTTGCGCAGCATAGGGCAATCCTTGTACGAAATTGAATTTCTGAACTGTTGAGTATCGTGCGATGCGCCAGTGTAGTGCCGCTGGCTGTCGGCAACAATCCGCCTGTTGCACCTTTCGTCTCTCGTGCATTTACGCGCTTGGCTTTGCCGACCACTCCAGTCTAGACTGCGCACGTTCTTGTCGGGGTGCCTTGAATCGAAGGCTGAGATCGGAGAGTTTCCGGATCCCGTTGAACCTGATCAGGTTAGCGCCTGCGTAGGGAACAAGATTGCTCGCCTTCCCGGGGAGCCTCTTGTGCCAGGTCCGGGAATGTCAGGCTGTCATGCAGCCAAGGCACCCCATGTATCCGGCACTGCACTCCATCCAAGGGGTGCGTCCGCGCCTTTCAGGTTCTCCCCGACATTCCGCCCGCTAGGAAGCTGTCTGGAGAGCCTGTGATGAGTAAACAAGAAAAAGCGATCAGCCTGAGCGAGTCGGCCAAAGTCGACCAGCAGTCCGTGCAACCCTTGCCCAATTCGCGCAAGGTCTACGTCCAGGGCTCGCGCCCGGACATCCGCGTGCCCATGCGCGAGATCAGCCTGCACGACACCCCCACCGACTTCGGCGGCGAGAAGAACGCGCCGGTGCTGGTCTATGACACTTCCGGCCCCTACACCGATCCCAACGTCATCATCGATGTGCGCAAGGGCCTGGGCGATGTGCGTTCGGCCTGGATCGACGCGCGTGGCGATACCGAGCGCCTGGAAGGCCTGAGCTCGAATTTCGGCCAGCAGCGCCTGAACGACGCCGAACTCGCCAAGCTGCGCTTCGCCCACGTCCGCAACCCACGCCGCGCCAAGGCCGGTGCCAACGTCTCGCAGATGCACTACGCACGCCGGGGCATCATCACCGCCGAGATGGAATACGTCGCCATCCGCGAGAACATGAAACTGCAGGAGGCCCGCGCTGCCGGCCTGCTCGACCAGCAGCACGGCGGTCACAGCTTCGGGGCCAGCATCCCGAAGGAGATCACCCCCGAATTCGTACGTGAAGAGATCGCCCGCGGTCGCGCGATCATCCCTGCCAACATCAACCACACCGAACTCGAGCCGATGATCATCGGCCGCAACTTCCTGGTGAAGATCAACGGCAACATCGGCAACAGCGCCCTGGGTTCCTCGATCGAGGAAGAAGTGGCCAAGCTGACCTGGGGTATCCGTTGGGGCTCGGACACGGTCATGGACCTGTCCACCGGCAAGCACATCCACGAGACCCGCGAGTGGATCATTCGCAACTCGCCGGTCCCGATCGGCACTGTGCCGATCTACCAGGCCCTGGAAAAAGTCAACGGCGTTGCCGAAGACCTGACCTGGGAGCTGTTCCGCGACACCCTGATCGAGCAGGCCGAGCAGGGCGTGGACTACTTCACCATCCATGCCGGCGTATTGCTGCGCTATGTGCCGCTGACCGCCAAGCGCGTCACCGGCATCGTCAGCCGTGGCGGTTCGATCATGGCCAAGTGGTGCCTGGCGCATCACAAGGAGAACTTCCTCTACACGCACTTCGACGAGATCTGCGAAATCATGAAGGCCTACGACGTCAGCTTCTCGCTAGGCGATGGCCTGCGTCCGGGCTCGATCGCCGACGCCAACGATGCAGCCCAGTTCGGTGAACTGGAAACCCTCGGCGAGCTGACCAAGATCGCCTGGAAGCACGACGTGCAGTGCATGATCGAAGGCCCAGGCCATGTGCCGATGCAGTTGATCAAGGAGAACATGGACAAGCAGCTGGAGTGCTGCGACGAGGCGCCGTTCTACACCCTCGGCCCGCTGACCACCGACATCGCACCGGGCTACGACCACATCACCTCCGGTATCGGTGCGGCAATGATCGGCTGGTTCGGCTGCGCCATGCTCTGCTACGTCACGCCCAAGGAGCACCTGGGCCTGCCGAACAAGGATGACGTCAAGACCGGCATCATCACCTACAAGATCGCCGCGCATGCTGCTGACCTTGCCAAGGGCCACCCGGGTGCACAGATCCGTGACAACGCGTTGTCCAAGGCGCGCTTCGAGTTCCGCTGGGAAGACCAGTTCAACCTCGGCCTGGATCCGGACACCGCACGCTCGTTCCACGACGAGACCCTGCCCAAGGAATCGGCCAAGGTTGCGCACTTCTGCTCGATGTGCGGGCCGAAGTTCTGTTCGATGAAGATCACCCAGGAAGTGCGCGAGTACGCGGCCAAGATCGAAGCCGTGGATGTGACCGCCGAGCAGGGCATGCGCGAGCAGGCCGAGCGGTTCCGCCAGGAAGGCAGCCAGCTTTATCACAAGGTGTAAGTGATGCCGGCAGGGTGGTGGTGAGCCACTCTGCCGTTGCATTTGTATCGAGGCCTCCGGCCCTTTCGCGGGCAAGCCCGCTCCCACAAGCTCGTAGGAGCGGGCTTGCCCGCGAAAGTGCCGGAGGCTTCACCACACATCCCAACCCCTTTGGCGCCCCTTCCAATGACCACCCCCAGCCATTTCTCCCCCGATCACCCTGTCCCCTCCAGCCAGCGCCTGTTCGGCGCCCGCGACCTGTTCTCGTTGTGGTTCTCCCTCGGCATCGGCCTGATGGTCCTGCAGGTCGGTGCCTTGCTCGCACCGGGCCTGGGCCTGGCGGGCTCGGTGCTGGCGATCGTGCTCGGTACGGCGGTCGGGGTGCTGTTGCTGGCGGCAGTGGGGGTGACCGGCAGCGATACCGGCCTCTCTGCGATGGCCGGTCTTCGCCTGTCGCTGGGGCGCCATGGCGCGCGTCTGCCGGCGCTGCTCAACCTGCTGCAACTGGTCGGCTGGGGATCTTTCGAGATCATTGTCATGCGTGACGCCGCCAGCCTGCTGGGCGCACGCACCTTCGGCGAAGGCAGTGCCTGGAACAGCCCGCTGCTCTGGACCCTGTGCTTCGGCGCGCTGGCAACCCTGCTGGCCGTCAGCGGCCCGTTGGCCTTCGTGCGCAAGGTGTTGCGCAAGTGGGGGATCTGGCTGCTGCTCGGCGCCTGCCTGTGGCTGACATGGAATCTGTTCGCCAAGGCCGATCTTGCCGACCTCTGGCGGCGCCCGGGCGATGGCTCGCTGTCGCTGGCGGTGGGGTTCGATATCGTCATCGCCATGCCGCTATCGTGGCTGCCACTGATCGCCGACTACTCGCGCTTCGGCAAGCGTGCCAGCCGAGTCTTCGGCAGCACCGCGCTGGGCTTTTTCATCGGCAACGCCTGGCTGATGAGCCTGGGCGTGGCCTACACCCTGGCGTTCGCTCCGAGCGGCGAGGTGAATGCCTTGCTGCTGGCGCTGGCTGGTGCAGGGCTGGGTATCCCGTTGTTGCTTATCCTGCTGGACGAGTCGGAAAACGCCTTTGCCGACATCCATTCGGCGGCAGTGTCCACGGGGCTGCTGGTGAAGCTGAAGGTCGAGCACCTGGCGCTGGCGATCGGTCTGCTGTGCACCCTGATCGCACTGTTGGCACCGCTGGCCCAGTACCAGAACTTCCTGCTGTTGATCGGTTCGGTGTTCGCGCCGCTGTTCGGTGTGGTGCTGGTGGATCACTTCGTGATCCGCCGTCGCCGCCTGCCGCAGCAGGTGCCGGGGCTGCATTGGCCGGCGCTGCTGGCCTGGCTGGCGGGGGTGGTGGTCTACCACCTGCTGGCGAACGAGGCGCCGGAGCTTGGGGCGACCCTGCCAGCCTTGCTGCTGGCAGGTGGCCTATATGGGGTACTGGGTGCTATCCGCGGCCGGGAAACAGTTCGGGCTTGATGACGCCGTTCAGGCGCGGATAAGGGATCTTCAGTTCGACGTGGCCCATGGAATAGGGCGCGATCGCGTAAACCTCATACTTCACCACCACCGCGCCGTACGTCAGGGCGATGTGCGGCGAACGCTTGAATGGCCAGGTCTTCACGAACTCGGCGTCCTTGTCCATGCCGGTGCTGATCAGCCAGGCGCGGTGCGACTCCTCGACGGTCTTCCAGAACGTCTCTTCCTGGCCAGGCACCAGCATGTCCTGGAGCGTGAGCACCTTGTCCTGCTTGCGTGAATAGTTGATGAAGGCCCGCCCCGGCATGCCGTGGGCACCGCCGCTGTCCAGGTAACTGGACAGCTCGACGATCACCAGTCCGTCATGCTGCTCGCGTACCTTGGCCTGCAGGTAGCTGCTGTTGCGCGCTTGTGCGCTGGCCAGGTATTGCTGCTCATACTGCTGCAATGTGGTGGGTGTGGTACCGCGCTGGTTGTCTTCGGTCAGTTGCAGCAAGCGACGCTCGACGATGGCATCGAGCTTGGGCAGCGCCGGGAAGTGCACGGTGTCGATGTTCACCAGCGGGCAATCACGCTCGCTGCAACCGGGTTTGACGTGTTCCCAGGCGTCGCGCTTGACCTCGAGCGGTGCGCGATAGTTGGGCGTGAACAGGCTCTGGCAGGCGCCGAGGGTCAACGCCAGCAGGGCGACGGCAGTCAGTTTGACGAACGTCATGGTGATCCTTGCAGAACATGGATGATCGGCCTTGGACCGTCGGCAGGGCCTTCGGTTCGCCACTAAGCTAACAGAGTGAGGACAGCCTGTCCCGGTCGCCGGAAAGGGATGAAAGGTGGCGGCACGCAGAGTAGGATGGCGCGACGCAGTCGTTGATGTAATGAGGAATTCCATGTCAGACACCTTGAATTCGGTGCCCAAGGCGGTCGAGATCGTCGAACGGGCCAATTGCTTCCAGGGCTTCTACAAGCTCGACAAGGTGCGCCTGCGCCACGAGTTGTTCGCCGGTGGCATGGGGCGCGAGATCAGCCGTGAGCTGTTCGTGCGCCACGATGCCGTCTGCGTGCTGCCCTACGATCCGCTGCGTGACGAAGTGGTGCTGATCGAACAGTTTCGCGTCGGTGCGCTGGACAAGACCGACAACCCCTGGCTGATCGAGCTGGTCGCCGGGCTGATCGACAAGGATGAGCAACCTGAGGAGGTCGCCCACCGTGAAGCCGAAGAAGAGGCAGGCCTGAGCTTCTCCGCACTGTGGCCGATGACCCGATACTTCCCGTCGCCTGGCGGCAGTGACGAGTATGTCCATCTGTTCCTCGGGCGATGCAGCAGCGAGGGTGCCGGTGGCCTGCATGGGCTGGAAGAAGAGGGCGAGGATATCCGCGTGCGCGTCTGGTCGTTCGAGGATGCCTTGCAGGCGGTTCGCGACGGGCGCATCGCCAACGCGGCAAGCATCATCGCCTTGCAGTGGCTGGCGCTGAACCGTGACGAAGTCCGGGGGATGTGGAAGTGAACCTGCTGCGCGAACGCTACCGGGTCGACCTCGTCGGCCTGCAGGCTGCCTGCGAGGCCAATTACGCACGGCTGATGCGCCTGCTGCCGGACATGCGCACCACGCAAAGCTCGCGACGCATCGGCATGACCCAGGGCGACCAGATGCTTGGCGTGCTGGTGCTCGACGTGGTGCTGGCCTGCCCCTACACCACCACGCTGCGGATATGCCAGGAGCACAGCCTGCCGTGGCTGCCGGTGCCGCAACTCGAGGTACAGGTCTATCACGATGCGCGCATGGCCGAAGTGGTGAGTGCCGAGCACGCTCGGCGCCTGCGCAGCATCTATCCGTACCCCAACGCGGCCATGCACCAACCCGACGAGAAGGCCCAGCTCAACCTGTTCCTCGGTGAATGGCTGAGCCATTGCCTGGCCTGCGGCCACGAGTACGAAACCGTGCGTTGAAATGTGACGTCGGTTGGTTTCGAGTATTTGCTCCAACGCTTTCTACGGCCATAATCGTGCCGAATCCGATCAAGGAGACGGCCTTTGTCGCATTCACCAATTCCTTCCGTACAGGCTCCGGTGCATGTGGTGCAGCTCACCGACGCCCACCTGTTCGCTGATCCGGCTGGCACCCTGCTAGGCCTCAACACCCGTGACAGTCTGCGCCACGTGGTGAGCCAGGTGCGTCGCGAGCAACCACGCATCGACCTGTTGCTGTGCACCGGGGACCTGTCCCAGGACGCCAGCGTGGCGTCCTACGCTGCGTTCCGAGAGCTGACGGATGGTTTTGCCGTGCCGACCCGTTGGTTGCCGGGCAACCATGACGAGGCCAGGGTCATGGCGCGTGTGGCGCCAGATCTGGTCCATGCCGTTACCGACATTGGCGCCTGGCGCGTGGTGATGCTCAACTCGGCGGTGCTGGGTGCTACCCATGGGCTTCTTGAACAAGACCAGCTCTCGACCCTCGATAACGCGCTGGCATCGGTGGGGGAGCGCCACTGCCTGGTGTGCTGCCACCACCAGCCGGTGGATATCGGCTGCGCCTGGATTGCACCGATCGGCTTGCGCAATGCCGATGAGCTGCTGCAGCGTCTGCGGGCATATCCACAGGTGAAGGCGTTGCTGTGGGGTCACATCCATCAGGAGTGGGACGAGGTCCGCGACGGTATTCGCTTGCTGGCCACGCCCTCGACCTGCATCCAGTTCGCCGCGCGCAGCGAGGACTTCAAGGTCAGTGAAGAGCAGCCAGGGTATCGCTGGCTACGGTTGCATGCCGACGGACGGCTGGAGACCGGCGTCGAGCGGGCGAGGGATTTCGTGGTGACCCTGGATTTCAACAGCCCGGGTTACTGACAGGTTTACCGCTCCTGCGAAGGTCGCGCCTGTCGTTGGATTTGAAGATTGTGTTGCGAAAATCCCACCCTTGCGCCAAAACCCGGCGAACGCGCTACACTGCGCGTCCCTGTGCCCGCATCGTCGGGCGCGAAGCCACAGATTCCGGGGGCAGCATGTCGGGTTCCATCCTCTATATCCATGGCTTCAACAGCTCGCCGCTGTCCACCAAGGCGCGCCAGCTCGCGGCGGTGATGCAACAGCTCGGTTTGAGCGCGCAGCTGCGCGTCCCCGAACTGCACCATCATCCGCGCCAGGCGATGGCTCAGCTCGAAGCGTGCATCGCCGAACTCGGCACGCCGCTGCTGGTCGGCAGCTCCCTCGGCGGCTACTATGCCACGCACCTGGCTGAGCGCCATGGCCTCAAGGCCCTGCTGGTCAATCCGGCAGTGACCCCGCACAAGCATTTCGACGGCTATCTCGGTACTCAGCGAAACCACTACAGCGGTGAAACCTGGGAGCTGACCCACGATCACGTGCAGGCCCTGGCCGAACTGGAAGTGCCACCCCCCGAGGATGCCTCACGCTATCAAGTGTGGTTGCAGACCGCCGATGAAACGCTGGACTATCGCCATGCCGAGCGTTATTACCGTGCCTGTGCCCTGCGTATCGAGGCCGGCGGCGACCACAGCTTCCAAGGCTTCGCCCAGCGTCTGCCGGCCTTGCTGGCCTTCGCCGGCATTGCCAGGGCGCAGTATGACGCGCTTGATTTTTCTGTATTTTGACCTTTTTGCATTCACCAGACTGACGACGAGAACCCATGGCCAATCCCAGCGCTAGCGCCTATAACGCAGACGCCATCGAAGTCCTCTCCGGCCTTGACCCGGTCCGCAAGCGGCCGGGCATGTATACCGACACCAGCCGGCCCAACCACCTGGCCCAGGAAGTCATCGACAACAGCGTCGACGAAGCCCTCGCCGGTCATGCCCGGTCGATCCAGGTCGTGCTGCACGCCGACCACTCGCTGGAAGTCAGCGACGATGGTCGCGGCATGCCGGTGGATATCCACCCTGAAGAAGGCGTCTCGGGCGTCGAGCTGATCCTTACCAAGCTGCACGCCGGTGGCAAGTTCTCCAACAAGAACTACCAGTTCTCCGGCGGCCTCCACGGCGTGGGCATTTCGGTGGTCAACGCCCTGTCGACCCAGGTCCGCGTGCGGGTCAAGCGTGACGGCAACGAGTACCAGATGACCTTCGCCGATGGCTTCAAGGCCACCGAGCTTGAGGTGATCGGCACGGTCGGCAAGCGCAACACCGGCACCAGTGTCTACTTCGCGCCCGATCCCAAGTATTTCGATTCGGCCAAGTTCTCCATCAGCCGCCTCAAGCACGTGCTCAAGGCCAAGGCCGTGCTGTGCCCGGGGCTGTCGATCAGCTTCGAGGACAAGGGCACTGGCGAGAAGGTCGAGTGGCACTACGAGGATGGTCTGCGCTCGTACCTGGTCGACTCGGTCAGTGAATTCCAGCGCCTGCCCGACGAGCCGTTCTGCGGCAGCCTGGCCGGTAATAAAGAAGCTGTGGACTGGGCGCTGCTGTGGCTGCCCGAGGGTGGCGACAGCGTCCAGGAAAGCTACGTCAACCTGATCCCTACCGCCCAGGGGGGCACCCACGTCAACGGCCTGCGCCAAGGCCTGCTCGATGCCATGCGCGAGTTCTGCGAGTTCCGCAACCTGCTGCCGCGTGGCGTCAAGCTGGCGCCCGAGGACGTGTGGGAACGCATCACCTTCGTGCTCTCGATGAAGATGCAGGAACCGCAGTTCTCCGGCCAGACCAAGGAGCGCCTGTCGTCCCGCGAGGCCGCGGCGTTCGTTTCCGGTGTGGTCAAGGATGCCTTCAGCCTGTGGCTCAACGCCCACCCGGAGCTGGGCATGCAACTGGCTGAGCTGGCGATCAGCAATGCCGGCCGACGCCTCAAGGCGAGCAAGAAGGTCGAGCGCAAGCGCATCACCCAAGGGCCGGCATTGCCCGGCAAACTGGCCGACTGCGCCGGACAGGATCCGATGCGTGCCGAACTGTTCCTGGTCGAGGGCGACTCTGCAGGTGGTTCGGCCAAGCAGGCGCGTGACAAGGAGTTCCAGGCGATCCTGCCCCTGCGCGGCAAGATCCTCAACACCTGGGAAGTCGATGGCGGCGAAGTGCTTGCCAGCCAGGAGGTGCACAACATTGCCGTGGCCATCGGGGTCGATCCGGGTGCCACCGACCTGTCGCAACTGCGCTACGGCAAGATCTGCATTCTCGCCGACGCCGACTCCGACGGCTTGCACATCGCCACGCTGCTGTGCGCGTTGTTCGTCCAGCATTTCCGCCCGCTGGTCGAGGCCGGACACGTCTATGTTGCCATGCCGCCGCTGTACCGTATCGACCTGGGCAAGGAGATCTACTACGCCCTCGACGAGGCCGAGCGAGACGGCATTCTCGACCGTCTGGTCGCCGAGAAGAAGCGCGGCAAGCCCCAGGTCACCCGATTCAAGGGGCTGGGCGAAATGAACCCGCCACAATTGCGCGAAACGACCATGGACCCGAACACCCGGCGCCTGGTGCAGCTCACCCTGGATGACCTCGCCGGTACCACCGAGATCATGGACATGCTGCTCGCCAAGAAGCGTGCGGGCGATCGCAAGAACTGGCTGGAGACCAAAGGCAACCTGGCCGAGGTCCTGGTTTGATTCGTCTGCTTGTCGCAGCCTTGCTCGCGCTGGCCAGCCTGACGAGTTTCGCCAGCGACTGGCCGGAGCTCAAGCTCACCGCCGAGCACCCGATCGAGGGCATGCGCGGCGGTAACCTGTCGGGCCTGGCCCAGTGCCGTGGCGCCCTGTGGGGCGTCTCGGACCGCGACGACGATCGAATCTACCGGCTTGAACAGCAGGATGGCGTGTGGCGTGCCGAGGCCCTGGTGTTCACCCCGCCGCCGGTACCGGAGAGCGGGCTGCCCTGGGGGCTGAAGTCGCGAAATTGGGCAGTGTCGTTCATCCGTGGCGGCGAGCTGGATTTCGAAGGCTTCACCTGTGACAGCGCGGGCAACTTCTATGTGGTCAGCGAGGCGCATGCGGCGGTGCTGCAATTGCCGGTCGAGGGCGAGCCGAACTGGCTGAGGATCGATCCGGCCATGGTTCGCCAGGCCCGTGCCAGCGGCATGCTGTTGCACTTCAATGCCTTGTTCGAGGGCCTGGCCATCAATCCGGCCGGTGACCGCCTGTGGTTGGCTGCCGAGCGCGAGCGTCGGGGGCTGATCGCCGTGCAGCGTCAGCAAGCGGTATGGACCTGCGGACGCAGCTGTGTGCTGCTCAGCGAGGCAGGGGTGGAGATGCAACCGTCACAGATGCCAGGCTCGCGGGCGCTGTCGCGGGATTTCGCGGACCTTGCACTGTTCGACGGCAAACTGTTCACCCTGGAACGCAATGCCTTCCGCATTTGCCGGCGTGACGCCGACACCGGTGCGGTCGAGCGCTGCTGGTCGTTCGCCGCCGATGCCCTGGTCGACACGCGTCGCTACGACCAGCCGTTCGGCTTGGCCGAAGCTCTGGTGGTCGACAAGGACGGCGCCTGGATCGGCCTGGACAACAACAACGGCACCCGTGCCGATGGTGAAAACCGCCCTGTCGTCTGGCGCTTTGCCGCGCCAGCGGGCGGCTGGAGCGGCAAGCCTTGAGCCAGCCAGCGGGCAAGTGGGCGGGGCGGGTACTGATGGTCCTCGCCTGGGCGGCGGCGATGTTTCTCGCCACGCGTTTTTTCGGGCAGTGGGAGGATCGCCAGCAGAACCCCAACAGTGTCGTGCAGTCCGAACGCGGCGAAGACTTTATCGAGGTGCGGCTGCTGAGCAATGGCCAGGGCCACTTCGTCGCCGATGGCGCGATCAACGGCAAGGTCGTGCACTTCATGCTCGACACCGGTGCCACCGATGTGGCGATCCCCGAGGCACTGGCTCGCGATCTGGCGCTACAGCGCGGCGCGCCGGTGATGCTCAGTACCGCCAATGGCCGCACCGAGGGCTATCGCACCCGGCTCGATAGCCTGCAACTGGGGGATATCCGCCTACACGATGTGCGTGCTTTGGTAGTGCCGGGGCTGGACGGACAGACGGTGTTGCTCGGCATGAGCGCTTTGAAACAACTTGAATTTACTCAGCGCGGCGGCACCATGCTGCTGCGCCAGAACCTGAAATGACGAGGCTCGCATGAGCGACTTACTGGACAGTCTCGAAGGCGTCGAACGCCGTTCCCTGGCCGACTTCACCGAACAGGCCTACCTCAACTATTCCATGTACGTGATCATGGACCGCGCCTTGCCGCACGTCGGCGACGGCCTCAAGCCGGTGCAGCGGCGCATCGTCTATGCCATGAGTGAGTTGGGGCTGGATGCCGATTCCAAGCACAAGAAGTCGGCGCGTACCGTCGGCGACGTGCTCGGCAAGTTCCACCCCCACGGCGACTCGGCGTGCTATGAAGCCATGGTGCTGATGGCGCAGCCGTTCAGCTACCGCTACACGCTGGTCGACGGTCAGGGCAACTGGGGTGCGCCGGACGATCCGAAATCGTTCGCCGCCATGCGTTACACCGAGGCGCGGCTGTCGCGCTACTCGGAAGTGCTGCTCAGCGAGCTGGGCCAGGGCACCGTCGACTGGGTGCCGAACTTCGACGGCACCCTGCAGGAGCCGCAGGTATTGCCGGCACGTTTGCCGAACATCCTGCTCAATGGCACCACCGGCATCGCCGTGGGCATGGCCACCGACGTGCCGCCGCACAACCTGCGCGAAGTCGCCAGCGCCTGCGTGCGCCTGCTCGACGAGCCCAAGGCGACCATCGAGCAACTGTGCGAGCACATCCAGGGCCCTGACTACCCAACCGAAGCGGAGATCGTCACGCCACGGTCCGAGATCCAGAAGATCTACGAAACCGGCAAGGGCTCGATTCGCATGCGCGCGGTGTACCGAGTCGAAGACGGCGACATCGTTGTCACCGCGCTGCCGCATCAGGTTTCCGGCGCCAAGGTGCTGGAGCAGATCGCCGCGCAGATGCAGAACAAGAAGCTGCCGATGGTCGCCGACCTGCGTGACGAGTCGGACCACGAGAACCCGTGCCGCATCGTCATCATCCCGCGCTCCAATCGTGTGGATGCCGACGAGCTGATGCAGCACCTGTTCGCCACCACCGATCTTGAAAACAGCTACCGGGTCAACGTCAACATCATCGGCCTCGATGGCCGTCCTCAGTTGAAGAACCTGCGCGCGCTGTTGCAGGAGTGGCTGCAGTTCCGCATCGGCACCGTGCGCCGGCGCCTGCAGTTCCGCCTCGACAAGGTCGAGAAGCGCCTGCACCTGCTGGACGGCTTGCTCACCGCCTTCCTCAACCTGGATGAAGTGATTCACATCATCCGCACCGAGGATCATCCCAAACAGGCGCTGATCGAGCGTTTCGAGCTGACCGAGATCCAGGCCGACTACATCCTCGAGACCCGCCTGCGTCAGCTGGCGCGCCTGGAAGAGATGAAGATCCGTGGCGAGCAGGACGAGTTGCTCAAGGAGCAGGCCAAGCTGCAGGCCTTGCTGGGCAGCGAGACGAAGCTGCGCAAGCTGGTACGCAGCGAACTGATCAAGGACGCCGAAACCTATGGCGACGATCGCCGCTCGCCAATCGTCGAGCGCGCCGAGGCCAAGGCTCTGTCGGAAAACGAGCTGATGCCGACCGAGCCGGTCACCGTGGTGCTGTCGGAAAAAGGCTGGGTACGTTGTGCCAAGGGCCATGACATCGATGCCACGGGCCTTTCGTACAAGGCTGGCGATGGTTTCAAGGCTGCAGCGGCGGGGCGTTCGAACCAGTTTGCGGTGCTTATCGACTCGACCGGGCGCAGCTATTCGCTGGCAGCCCACAGCTTGCCATCGGCCCGTGGCCAGGGCGAGCCGCTGACCGGGCGTCTGACGCCGCCGCCGGGCGCCACCTTCGAGTGCGTGCTGTTGCCGGACGATGATGCGTTGTATGTGGTGGCGTCCGATGCCGGCTACGGTTTCGTGGTCAAGGGCGAGGACCTGCAGGCCAAGAACAAGGCGGGCAAAGGGCTGCTGAGCCTGCCCAATGGCGCCAAGGTGATGACGCCACGGCCGGTCGCCGACCGCGAGCAGGACTGGTTGGCAGCGGTCACCACCGAAGGCCGTCTGCTGGTGTTCAAGGTTGCCGACCTGCCACAACTGGGCAAGGGCAAGGGCAACAAGATCATTGGCGTACCGGGTGATCGTGTGGCCAGTCGTGAAGAATTCGTCACCGATCTGGCGGTGATTGCCGAGGGATCGACGCTTGTATTGCAGGCTGGCAAGCGTACCCTGTCACTGAAGCCGGATGACCTTGAACATTACAAAGGCGAACGCGGGCGTCGTGGTAGCAAATTGCCACGTGGATTCCAGCGCGTCGACGGCATGGTCGTGGAGCGCCCGGAGTAAACCGGTTGTTCGTCTGGAACGGCGTTTTCAGCGTCGTTCCGGGCGGAAATGCTGGAGTCCGGCGACTATTTCGCGGATGATACACCCCTTGCGGGGCCGGCGTGGCCGTGTGCCCGCGGGAATCCACACGAGTATCACTGCGGTTGCCGGGCGGCGGCCGCTTGGATGGGATGATGAAATTTCTGCGCCTTCCATTTGCGCTGCTGATGACGGGTCTGCTGGGGCTGAGCGGGTGCAGCATGCACCAGCCGGTGGCCCTGTACCAACTCGACAGCGGCGACCCCGGCCAGCCTTCGCAGGCCGCCGGCATGGCGGTCGTGCTCGGTCCGGTATCGGTAGCCGACTACCTGCAACGTGAAACCTTTCTGCAACGTCAGCCCGATGGCAGCCTGACCGCGGCGACCGACGGTCGCTGGGCCGGCAGCCTTTCGTCGGATATCGACCAGTTGCTGGTGCGCCAGCTCGCCTGGCGCCTGGACAGCCAGCGCGTCGTGCTTGCACCTGCCAGCACCGGCTTCACGCCGGATGTGCAGGTGCTGCTGTCGATCACCCGCCTGGACTCGGGCGCCAACCAGCCGGCGATTCTCGATGCCCAGTGGCGCGTACTGGATCGTCGTGGTCATGTGCGCGACAACCGTATCGTCCACCTCGAGCAACAGCATGAGGGCAGCGAGGCCTCGCAGGTCCAGGCCCAGGGGCAGTTGCTGCAGAAGCTGGTCGAGCAGCTGAGCGTTGCCGTCAAGCCGCTGGCGAATCAGCCAGCGGTCGCTGAAGAGGCGCCGAAAAAGCCAGCGGCTCCGGTCCAGGTCAAGAAGGAACCGGAGAAGTCGAGGATTCCGATGGCTTCTCCGATCCGCACCGATATGGAAGTCTATCGGTTCTGATCTGATTCGACAGACATGAAAAAGCCCGCAGCGATGCGGGCTTTTTTATGGGGGCCGGATGGCTGGTCCTTCACGACACAAGGTCGCTTCACAGCATCAAGACATTCAGGTCCGACGCTCATGCATCCGCGCCAACTGGCGCTCGAGCATCGACGGGTAGGGCTCCATCAGTCGCTCGACACAGCAGGCGCCTTCAGGGCTGGCGATCGGCCGAATGCGCGCGCGCTGGCGGATCAGCGCGTCGTCGCTGACCTGGCGCTCGACCAGCAGCAGGTTGCGGCTGTGTTGCGACAGCGCCAGGGCATCCTGGGCCTTCTCGGTCATCAGCAGGTCGACCTGATCCATGCCCAGCAGGTCCTCACCCAGCGCCAGGCCCAGTTGCAACTGCAGGGTGATACCGCTGTCGGCGACCTCGATCTGCAGGGCGTGGCCCAGGGCGCGCAGCAATTCGCCACAGCAGATGGCATTGGTCAGGTAGTCCTCGCCGCTGTCACGACTGTGGAACAGCAACAGCGTGCTGCCGTCGTCAAGGGTGTGCACCTCGCCCTCGTACAGCGACGCGGCCTGGTCGAGGCAGTCGCGGTAGCGCTCCAGCAGCTCGGTCAGGCGCGTGCGCGGCAGACGGCGCAGTTGCTCCTGGGAGCCGAGTTGCACGGCGAGCACGGCGCTGGTGTTCGGTTCGTCAGACTCTG
This sequence comes from Pseudomonas sp. A014, assembly GCF_052378495.1. NCBI lineage: Bacteria > Pseudomonadati > Pseudomonadota > Gammaproteobacteria > Pseudomonadales > Pseudomonadaceae > Pseudomonas > Pseudomonas sp. A014. The sequence goes on along the minus strand of NZ_CP199001.1, from coordinate 5,393,359 downwards.
GGATGGCCAGTGCCTTGGGGCTGTGCACGGTGTCGTCGATCAGGTCGGCAAAGGCGTCGTCGTCTGCGTCGTCGTCCTGGGCGGCCACCCTGGCCGCTACAGGCTTGGGTGCGGCCTTGCGTGGCGGCTCCTCCACATGCAGGTCGGCAAAATCATCTTCGTCGTCTTCCTGTTCTTCCGGCTCCGGCGGTGGCGGCGGGGCCAGGCGGGCATGAAGCTGACGAGCGAGATCGCCGATTTCGTCCTGGCGCTCGATGGCCGGGGTATAGGGGTGCGGGTCACGCAGCCAGACACGCAATTGCAGCAGCGGCGTCGAGATGAAGCGGCCCAGGCGCAGGCTGAGGGTAAGCGCCAGCGCCAGCAGGATGGCCGCGAGAATGCCCATGCTCTGCAGGCTGATCAGCATCGGTTGCTGGAACTGGCTCATGTCCAGGCTAATGCGCAGTTGCCCGGCGGTCACGTCCTGGAAGGTGATCTTGGTCTGGTAGACCCCTTCGGCCTCGCCCAGCAGGCTGTTTTTTGGCCGTTGCCCGGCCTCGGCGAGGATTCGGTTGTCGACGCTGTAGATCGCCGCGTGGGCCACCAGCGGGTTCTTCACCAGATTGCCCAGCAGCACGTTGAGGCTGAGGATGTCGTTGGACACCAGCAGCTCGGTAGCCGAGGTCGCGGTCTGCACGGTCAGGCTCTGGCCGACGGCATCGGCCTGCTCGTGCATGGCCTGCTTGAACTGCAGGCCCATCACGCAGGCATAGATCACCAAGGCCAGCGCCACCAGGAAAATGTTGTGGCTGGCGATGCGCAATGCCAGGGGAATACGACGCTGGCGCAGGGCTCGGAAGATCATCAGAAAGAAATTGTCGGTTTTGACAGGCGTGGGCCGGTTCACAGAGCGCGGCTCTTTATGGCGGAAAAGATGCTGGGCAGTATAGCGACCCGCGTTTTGTCGGCAAAGTATCGATGGCGCCCGATGGTCATGGAAAGTGGGTAGAATGCGCATTTTTCATCGAGTTGGAGCCCGGTCTTGCGCGAAATCGTCCTGATCAACATCACTGGTGAAGACCGTCCGGGTCTCACTGCGGCCATCACCGGCGTCCTGCTCCAGGGCGGTGTGAACATCCTCGACATCGGTCTTGCGGTCATGCATGGCACGTTGTCGTTCGGCATTCTGGTCGATATTCCCGACAATGAAGTCGCCACCGGCCTGCTGCAAGGGGTGCAGTCCAAGGCCCATGAGCTGAACCTGCAGGCGCGGTACACGCCGATCTCCGAGGCAGACTACCAGCAATGGGTGGACGGCCATGGCGACAATCGCCACATCGTCACGCTGCTCAGCCGCAAGGTCACGCCCGAACAGTTGCAACGGGTGAGTGCAGTCATCAGCCAGTATGGCCTGACCATCGAGCGGATCGAGCGCCTCTCGGCACGTGTGGCGCTCGACGCCAGCACCGACAAGAGTCGCGCCTGCCTGGAAATCTCCGTGCGCGGTGAGCCGACCGACGCCCAGTCCCTGCGCGCCGATTTCTTCGCATTGTCGGCCGAGCAGGGTATCGACATCGCCTTCCAGCAGGATGACCTGTTCCGTCGCAATCGCCGCCTGGCGGTGTTCGACATGGATTCGACGCTGATCGAAGCCGAGGTGATCGACGAGTTGGCCAAGGCTGCAGGTGTCGGCGAACAGGTTTCGGCGATCACCGAGCGCGCCATGCGTGGCGAGCTGGATTTCCGTGCCAGCTTCAAGGAGCGCATGGCATTGCTCAAAGGCCTGGACGTCGGCGTGCTGGACGAAATCGGCGCTTCGCTGCGCCTGACCGAAGGTGCCGAACACCTGTTCGCCGAACTCAAGCGCCTGGGCTACAAGACTGCAATCCTCTCCGGCGGTTTTTCCTACTTCGCCAAGCAGGTGCAGGCACGCCTTGGCATCGACTACGTGTTCGCCAATGAGCTGGAAGTGGTGGATGGCAAGGTGACGGGCGTGGCGATCGAGCCGATCGTCGATGCCCAGCGCAAGGCTGACCTGCTGCAGGAGCTGGCGCACAAGGAAGGGTTGCAACTGGAGCAGACCATCGCCGTGGGCGACGGTGCCAACGACCTGCCGATGCTGTCGCTGGCCGGCCTGGGCGTGGCCTTCCGCGCCAAGCCGCTGGTGCGTCAGTCTGCCAAACAGGCGATTTCCACGCTGGGGCTGGATGGCGTGCTGTATTTGCTGGGCTGGCGTGACCGCGACGGGCGCGTGTGAACCGTTGAAACAGCGGGGCTGCAAAGCAGCCCCAGCGATCCTGGGTCAGCCCTGCACTGGCAGCGCCAGTTGCTCGCCCATGCGCACGGCAGACCCGGCGCCCAGGGCTTCGGCCCATTTCACCTGCTCTGGCCCGAACAGCACGATCGCGGTCGAACCCAGCTTGAAACGCCCCAGTTCCGCGCCTTTTTCCAGATGGATCGGCGCGCGGCTGGCTTCGTCGTAGCGGAAGGTCTTCAGCTCGCGCTTGGGCGGTGTGACCAGCCCGGCCCAGACCGTCTCGATCGAGGCAACGATCATCGCACCCACCAGCACCACCGCCATCGGCCCGCGCTCGGTGTCGAACAGGCAAACCACACGCTCGTTGCGGGCGAACAGCTCGGGGACGTTCTCAGCCGTGGTCTGGTTGACCGAGAACAGGCGGCCCGGCACGTAGACCATCTCACGCAGGGTGCCGGCCAGCGGCATGTGCACGCGATGGTAGTCCTTCGGCGACAGGTAGATGGTGGCGAACTCGCCGCCCATGAACGGCGCAGCCAGCGCCGAGTCGCCGCCGAGCAGCTCGAGGGCGCTGAAGCTGTGGCCCTTGGCCTGGAAAATACGGCCGTGCTCGATCGGACCGAGCTGGCTGACCGCACCGTCGGCCGGACACAGGATCGCGCCCGGGGTTTCATCCAGGGGGCGCGCCCCCGGCTTGAGGGCACGGGTGAAGAAGGCGTTGAAGTGCTCGTAGGCGGTGAGGTCCTCGACCAGCGCCTCGGACATGTTCACCTGGTAGCGTTTGGCGAACCAGGCGGTGAAGGCATTCTTGAACCAGCGAGCGCGGCACTCGGCGACGCAGCCGGCCAGGCGCGACAGCAGGTGGTGCGGCAGCAGGTGCTGGCTGATGATGAACAGACGGGATTTCATGCAGTTTCCTTAAACTTCTACAGGCGTGTCCGGGTGATTGCCCCACTCGCTCCACGAGCCGGCGTAGGCCTTGACCCGTGGATAGCCGAGTGACTTGGCCACCAGGTAGGTGAATCCGGAGCGACGGTGGGTCTGGCAGTGGGTGATCACTTCCTTGTCAGGGGTGATGCCCAATTGCTGCAGTACTTCGGCGATGTCCTTGCGAATGCGCAGGTGGTCGTTGAGGTCCATGCCTGCAGTCCACTCGAAGTTGACCGCGCCGGGGATGTGGCCGGCCTTGGCTGCCAGGACCTTCTCGCCGTTGAATTCCTGCGGGCCGCGGGCGTCCCAGACCACCAGGTCGTCGGCGCCCAGGCGGCTTTGCAGGTATTCGCGGGTGGCGGTGGGTTCGGCGCGCAGGCGCAGGCGCACAGGCGTGCTGGCGGCTGCTGGCACTTCAGTGACGAGCTTGTCCGCAGGCCAGGCCTGGATGCCGCCGTTGAGGTAGTGGTAGCGCGCGTGGCCGATCACGTCGAGCAGCCAGATGAAGCGCCCGGCCCAGCCGCCGCCTTCGTCGTCGTATACCACGTACACCGCGTCGTCTCGGTGGCCGAGCTCGCTGAACAGCTTTTCCAGGTCGGCTTGGGCCGGCAGCAGGCCCGGAGCCGGAGGCTGGCCCAGCTGGGTGCGCTTGCCCTCGACGAACCGCGCGCCTGGGATGTGGCCGCTGACATAGCGGTTGGCGCTGCTCAGGTCGACCAGGATCAGCTCGGGCGAATCCAGGCGTGGCAGCAGGTCGGCGGCTTCGATCACCAGGGGCAAGCCGGAAAAATCAGTCATCCACGGTCTCCGGGGAGCAAGGGAGGTGCGATTGTAGCGCAAGGTTCAGGCATTGCGGTTGGCGAAGCTGGCCAGCGCGCGCTCGATACATTGTGCGGTTTTTCCGAAGGCCTGCACGCTCACGTCCGCAAGCGGCCTGCCGCCCTGGTCGGCGATCGCCAGCATCAATACCTGGTCGTTCACGGCCAGCGAGCGCAACAGCAAGTGCTCGCTGGGGAACAACGCACGCAGCGGTGCGGGCAGCAGGGCGGAAAACTGGGCATGATTGTCGGGCGTCAGGCGCAGTTGCGAGGCTTTGCTCAGCAGTTTTTGCAGCAGCTTGCTCTGGCCTGGTGCCAATGTCAGCGCTGAGGCTTCGCGCGGCAACCCGGCGCTCTGCTGTACGCGCAGGCAGTCATTGGGTTTGTCGAGCAGCAGCAACAGCACCCGCTGCATGCCGCAAGCCAGCAGTGCCTCGCGCGCCTGGGTGGCCAGGTGCACGGTGTTGGTGAACGGGCTGGGCTGGGCCAGCAGGTCGCCGCACAGCGTGCGCCAGCGTTGCAGGTCCTGGGCAGGTGGCGGTGGCGGGGTGAGCATGTCTGGGTGCGGGCGCCGCTGCTGCCAGGGCCAGATCAGCGCCTCGGCCGGGTGGAACAGTGCATGCCGGGCATGGTGGCGCGCGCTGGCCGCTGCTTGCTGGTGCACTTGCTGTTGCACATCATCCAGCGTGGTTTGCAGGTACATGGCGGTGAGCAGTTGCCAGCGCAGCAAGTGCGGGTTGTCCCAGCCGACCTGCGCCGACAGCGCCAGGCCGTTGGCCAGCAGCACGGTGTTGGCCGGCTGGTTGAACCAGCGGCGCAGCCCGGGCTCTTCGTCCAGTCGATGCTGCTTGCTCAACTCGTCAGGCTCGCGGGCGATGTTCAATACCTGGGCCAGTTGTTCGCGTTCTTCGAGCAGCAGGCGATAACCCTGGGTGACCCATTCCGGCAGGCGCCAGTGCGTGGCGACGGCGCGGCACAACTCCATGATGCGCACGCCGAACAGTGCATGCTCCACCTCTGAAGCCTCTTCACCCTTGTGAATGACCCGCAGTTCCCAGGTGTCGAGCAGCTTGGGGTAAGCCAGGGCCAGTGCCCACAGTGGCGAGAGGAACAGCAGGCTGCCCCAGTGGATTTCCTGCCACAGGCGCGCCAGGCGGCTGGCGAACAGGCCGTTGGCTTGCTGGGTGGCGTGCTGGCTGATCAGCAGGAATTGGCGCAGCACCGGCGGGATGTCGTCTCCCGGTATCGATGGCAGGCGCCCCATCAATTGCAGGATGCGGCTCAGGCCCAGGCGGTTCAGGGCGATCTCCAGGCTTTCGGCGGGCTCGGCCTGGCTGGCATGGTTCGGGTGATTGGCTTCGCGCATCACGCACAGCACCAGCGACGGGCTGTCCTGCATCAGTTCGGCGATGTCGCGCAGCGAGCGGCGATTGTCGTTGATGGCCGCCAGAACCCGGTCATGACTCTCTTTGGGTACCGGCACGCGGATACCGTCGAGCAGCCTTACCCAGGCGTCTAGAGAGGAGGGGATCTGCGCTGGCACCTTGGTTTCGATTGGCATTTTGACATCAGTCCAAACTGGCTTTTCGCATTGAGTGGCTATAGTCTGGCGCAGTTCTGCCGATAAGGAGAAGAAGAGTTTCCAAGCTTCCGCCCCTGACCCTGACCACGACAGCAAGTGCTTCCAATCTATGGCTAAAATTATCGGCATCATCGTCGTATTCGCGAGTGTCCTCGGCGGATACGTCCTCTCCCACGGCAAGATCGCGGCGCTGATCCAGCCGTTCGAAGTGCTGATCATCGGCGGTGCGGCCTTTGGCGCGTTTCTCCAGGCCAACCCTGGCTACATGACCATGCACGTCATGAAGAAGTCGCTGAAGATGTTTGGCAGCCGCTTCACCCATACGTTCTACCTGGAAGTGTTGGGCCTGATCTACGAGATTCTCAACAAGAGTCGCCGCGAGGGCATGATGGCCATCGAGGGTGACATCGAGGATCCCGCGGCCAGCCCGATCTTCGCCAAGTACCCTGCGGTCATGGGCGATGCGCGGATGACCGCGTTCGTCTGCGACTACCTGCGCATCATGTCGACCGGCAACATGGCACCCCATGAGCTCGAAGGCCTGTTCGACATGGAGCTGCTGAGCCTGAAGGAAGACCTCGAGCACCCGTCCCATGCGGTGACCAGCGTTGCCGACGCCATGCCCGGCTTCGGTATCGTGGCGGCGGTACTGGGCATCGTGGTGACCATGGCCTCGCTGGGCGATGGCGACCAGAAATCCATCGGCCTGCACGTCGGTGCTGCGCTGGTCGGGACCTTCTTCGGTATTCTCGCGGCCTATGGTTTCTTCGGCCCGCTGGCCAACTGCCTGCGCCACGACGCCAAGGAAGAACTGAACGTCTACGAGGCGATCAAGGCTTCGCTGGTGGCCTCGGCGTCCGGCATGCCGCCGTCGCTGGCCGTCGAGTTCGGGCGCAAGGTGCTGTACCCGGCGCACCGTCCGAGCTTTGCCGAACTGGAACAAGCGGTTCGCGGTCGCTAAGCCATGGAGAACAATCAGCCCATCATCGTCAAGCGCGTCAAGCGCTACGGCGACGGCCACCATGGCGGCTCCTGGAAGATCGCCTTCGCCGACTTCGCCACGGCGATGATGGCGTTCTTCCTGGTGCTGTGGTTGCTGTCCACGGCCACCCCGGAGCAGAAGATCGCCATCGCCGGCTACTTCAAGGATCCGATTGGCTTCTCCGAAAGCGGTACGCCCTACGTCATCGACCTGGGCGGCTCGCCGCAGCTGGCCCCGGAAAAGACCATCAACCCGGAGGAGAAGTCCGAGCCGACGCCTGACACCAGCGTGCAGATGGACAAGGACCGGATCGAGACCATGGCCGACCAGGTCGAGCAGGAGCGGCTGCAACTGCTGCTGCAGGAGCTGCAGAACAAGGTCGAGGAAAATCCGCAACTGCAGAAGTTCAAGGACCAGATCCTGTTCGAGATCACCCAGGACGGCCTGCGCATCCAGATCATGGATGCCGAGAACCGGCCGATGTTCGACCTCGGCAGTGCGCGCCTGAAGCCCTACTTCGAAGACATCCTGCTGGCCATGGCCGACACCATCAAGGCCGTGCCGAACAAGATCAGCGTCAGCGGCCACACCGATGCCAAGCCTTATGCCGGTACCGGTGATTTCGGCAACTGGGAGCTGTCGGCCAACCGTGCCAACGCCGCGCGACGTGCGCTGGTGGCGGGTGGTTATCCGGATGGCCAGGTGGCGCGAGTGGTGGGTTACGCCTCGTCGTCGCTGTTCGACCGCGAAAACCCGTTCAACCCGGTCAACCGCCGGATCGACATCATCGTGCTGACCAAAAAAGCCCAGCGGGATATCGAGGGCGAGCAGGGTGCACCTGAGGCACCGGCCAACCCAACCCCGCCTGCCGATGCGGCGCCAGGAGCACCTGGTGCCTCCGCCGCGCCGGCCGATGGCTCGACGCCGATGCAGCCGCGCGAGCTGCGCCAGAAGCTGAACATCTTCGAGGATGGCGTGCTGAAGATGGACGAGCCCAAGGAAAACTGAGCCCGTCATCTGCAGGAGCGGCGCAACGCCGCTCCTGCATCTTCAGTAGGTGTCTTGCGTCAGGCTTGCCACGATCGAGCGGTAGCTGTGCATCCGCTGCGCCGAGATACGCCCTTCCTCCAGCCCTTTGAGCAACGCACAGCCAGGCTCGCGGTCATGCTTGCAGTCGCGGAAGCGACAGTTGCCGAGCAGATCGCGGAACTCGATGAAGCCCGCCTCCACATCGTCACGGCTGACATGCGCCAAGCCAAACTCGCGGATACCGGGGGAGTCGATCAGGTCGCCGCCGTTGGGGAAGTGGTAGAGCCGTGCGGTGGTGGTGGTGTGGGTACCCTGGCCTGACCACTCCGACAGATCGCCCACCCGCGTTTGCGCCTGCGGCAGCAGGCTGTTGACCAGCGACGACTTGCCCACGCCCGACTGCCCGACGAACACGCTGACGTGCTCGTCCAGTGTCTGCTGCAGGCGCTGCATGCCATCGCCGTGGTGTGCGGACACTTCGAGCAGCGGGTAACCGAGATCTCGATACACCGCTAACAACGCATTGAGCGTCGCTGCGTTGTCGTCATTGATCAGGTCGGCCTTGTTCAGCAACAGCAGCGGGCGGATGCCAGCGTGCTCGGCAGCAACCAGGTAGCGGTCGATGAGATTGGCCTGGGGCTCGGGTGCCGGGGCGAAGACGATCACGATCAGGTCGACGTTGGCCGCGACCGGCTTGAGCTGGCCGTGGTTGTTCGGCCGACACAGCTCGGTGCTGCGCGGCATCTGCGCGACGATCACACCGTTGCCCTGGTTGCCGGCCCGCCAGACCACCTTGTCGCCTGTGACCAGGGCAGGCAGGTTGGCGCGCAAGTGGCAGCGGAACACCTGGCCTGCGACGTCGCCGTCCTGGGCCTCGACCTCGACCGTGACGCCGAAGTGGGCGATCACCAGGCCCAGCTGCTCGGGCCCCAGGTCGCCGCCTTCGAGCTCTTGCAGGGCGTGCTGCTCGCGTTTGGCGGCGCGGGCGGCGCGTTCACCCTGGATCTTTTCGATGCGCCAGTTCTGGCGGCGGTTGAGCTGGCGTTTGGCCATGGAGGTTCCGTGTTGGCGGGGCAAAAGAAAACGGCAGGCAGTTTAGCACGCTCCACTAGGCTAATATGTTGGCCTATTCGAGGAGCTCATTCATGCACAACCCACAGAACCTGATCTGGATCGATCTGGAGATGACCGGCCTGGATCCGGACAACGACGTCATCATCGAGATGGCCACTATCGTCACCGACAGCGAACTGAACACCCTGGCCGAGGGCCCGGTCATCGCCATTCACCACAGCGACGAAGTGCTGGCGCGCATGGACGAGTGGAACACCCGCACCCATGGCGCCTCGGGCCTGACCCAGCGCGTGCGCGAAAGCCGTATCGACATGGCCGAAGCCGAAGCCCAGACCATCGCCTTTCTGGAGCAGTGGGTACCAAAGGGCAAGTCACCCATCTGCGGCAACAGTATCTGTCAGGACCGCCGCTTCCTCTATCGTCACATGCGCGCGCTGGAAGGCTACTTCCACTACCGCAACCTCGATGTCTCCACGCTCAAGGAGCTCGCTGCGCGCTGGGCGCCGGACGTACGCGACAGCTTCAAGAAAGGCAGCACCCACCTGGCGCTGGATGACATCCGCGAGTCGATCGCCGAGCTGCGTCACTACCGCGAGCATTTCATCAAGGTCTGATGAATCAGGGGGGTGTGCATGCGCCCCCTTTTGGTGCCACGCGCGACTGAGTAGACTGCGCGCCTTTTCTCGCACGGATCTGCGCCATGCTGTTGATGCTCTACCTCATCGCCATCACTGCCGAAGCCATGACTGGCGCCTTGTCTGCTGGCCGGCGCGGCATGGACTGGTTCGGCGTGGTACTGATCGCCTGCATCACCGCCCTGGGTGGCGGCTCGGTGCGCGACGTACTGCTTGGGCACTACCCGCTGACCTGGGTGAAACACCCCGAATACCTGGTGCTGACCAGTTTCGCCGCATTGCTGACGATCTTCATCGCGCCGCTGATGCGTCACCTGCGCTCGCTGTTCCTGGTCCTCGACGCCCTCGGATTGGTGGCCTTCACCTTGATCGGCTGCATGACTGCACTGGAAATGGGCCAGGGGATGCTGGTGGCGTCGATCAGCGGGGTGATCACCGGTGTGTTCGGCGGCATCTTGCGCGATATCTTCTGCAACGACATTCCGCTGGTGTTTCGTCGGGAGCTGTATGCCAGCGTGTCGTTCGCTGCGGCCTGGTTCTATCTGGGCTGCGTGTACTTCAAGGTGCCGGCCGAGCAGGCGATGCTGCTGACGCTGTTTGGCGGCTTCCTCTTGCGTTTGCTGGCCATCCGCTTTCACTGGGAAATGCCCAAGTTCCACTACAACGACGAGCATTGAGTCTTCGGGATCGAATGCGGTCTTTTCGCGGGCTTGCCCGCGAAAAAGTTGTACTTTGCCTGTCAGCCCCCCGCCTCGTGCCGCGCCAACGCCCACTCCACGTGCTCCCTGACCAATGCCGAAGGATGCTCGCGCCGCGCTTTCAGGGCCTCGAGCACGGCGATCGTCGAAGGTGCATTGCCCAGCCCGACCGCCAGGTTGCGCAGCCAGCGCTCGTAACCGGCGCGACGTAGCGGCGAGCCTTCGGTGCGGCTGAGAAAGGTCTTTTCGTCCCACAGGAACAGTGCCGCCAGCTCGGCGTTGTCCAGCCCATGGCGCGGCTTGAAGTCGTCCTCGCCGGTCGATTTGGCGAAGCGGTTCCAGGGGCAGACGATCTGGCAGTCGTCGCAACCGAACACCCGGTTACCGATCAAGGGGCGCAGCTCCAGCGGGATCGCGTCCTTGAGCTCGATGGTCAGGTACGAGATGCAGCGCCGCGCATCGAGCTGGTAGGGCCCGACGAAGGCCGCGGTGGGGCAGATGTCCAGGCACGCCTGGCAGCGCCCGCAATGCTCGCTGGTCTGGGCTTCGTCGGCGGGCAGTGGCAGATCGACAAACAGCTCGGCGAGGAAGAAGTAGCTGCCCGCCTTACGGTTGAGCAGCAGGGTGTTCTTGCCGATCCAGCCGAGCCCGGCCTGTTGGGCGATGGCCTTTTCCAGTACCGGAGCGCTGTCGACGAAAGCGCGGTAGCCGAAGGGGCCGATGGTTTCCTGGATGCGGTCGGCCAGGTGCTGCACGCGCTTGCGCACCAGCTTGTGGTAGTCGCGGCCCAGTGCGTAGCGAGAGATATAGGCTTTTTCCGGTTGAGCCAGGCGCTGGGCCATCTGCGTATCGCCGGGCAGATAGTCCATGCGCAGCGAAACCACCCGCAAGGTGCCGGGGATCAGTTCGGCAGGGCGCGAACGTTTCGTGCCGTGCGCTGCCATATAGTCCATCTCGCCGTGATGGCCAGCCTCAAGCCAGCGGTGCAAGTGCTGTTCATGCTCGCCAAGCTCGACATCGGCGATGCCCACGTGGGCAAAACCGAGTTCGCGGCCCCAATCCTTGATCGATTGGGCCAGTACTGGGAGGTCTAGAGAGGAGGCGGACATTGATGGACAAGGCATTGCAGGCTCAGGTGCGTATAATTCTGCCAGACATCGGAGCCTTTGACCCCATGCCTCAGACCAAACACCACGCCAATACCCCGCAAACGCTCAGCAGCGTGACCGTCGCGCACCTGCCTGCGCGGCCGGCAACTGCCCACAAGGGCGATTTTGGCCATGTGCTGGTGGTTGGCGGCGACTTGGGTACCGGCGGCGCCGTGCTGCTCAGTGCCGAGGCGGCGCTGCGCTGTGGTGCCGGGCTGGTCAGCGTGGCGACACGCCCCGAGCATGTGGCCGCGAGCCTCAGCCGTCTGCCGGAAACCATGTGCCTGGGCGTCAGTTCGGCCAACCAGTTGATGACGGTGCTGGAGCGCGCTTCGGTGCTGGTGGTCGGGCCTGGTCTTGGCCAGGCGGCCTGGGGCCGCAGCCTGCTTTCGGTAGTCGCCAATGCGCACCTGCCGCAGGTCTGGGACGCTGATGCGCTCAACCTGCTGGCGCGCACGCCCCTGGCCTTGCCGGGCGGCAGCATCCTGACCCCGCATCCTGGGGAGGCCGCGCGCTTGCTGGGCATTTCCACCGAGGCCGTGCAGGCCGACCGGCCCGGGGCTGCGCGTAAACTGGCGCGTCGCTACGACAGTGTCTGCGTGCTCAAGGGCGCCGGAACCCTGGTCGCCGACCCGAGCGGCCAGTTGCGGCTGTGCGAGCGAGGCCACCCGGCCATGGCCGGTGCCGGCCTGGGCGATGTGCTGACCGGTGTGCTGGCCGCGTTGCTCGCCCAGGGCCTGGACGCCTGGCAGGCGGCGGGCCTGGGCGTCTGGTTACACGCCTGCGCTGGCGAACGCCTCGGCGCGCAGGGCAGAGGTCTGGCGGCCAGCGATCTGGCTCCGGTCATTCGAGAATTGTTGGAGGAGCATTCAGCGTGTCAGGCATAACCCTGTTTCTGGCCGACGAGCCGGCTACCGTTGCGTTCGGCGCAGCGCTCGCCAAGGTCACTGGCGGCCATGGCGTGATCTTTCTGGAAGGCGACCTGGGCGCCGGCAAGACCACCTTGTCGCGAGGCCTGATCCGTGGATTGGGTCACACTGGCGCAGTAAAAAGCCCGACCTTCACTGTGGTCGAACCTTATGAAATAGGCAATATCCGCGCCTTCCATTTCGATCTTTACCGCCTGGTCGACCCAGAAGAGCTAGAGTTCATGGGGATTCGCGACTATTTCGAAGGCGATCCGCTGTGTCTTTTCGAATGGCCGCAGAAGGGCGCGGGCGTTTTGCCAAAGCCCGAACTGACCATTACCATAAGCCCCCAGGCGGGCGGCCGCTCGCTGAACCTGTCGCCGCAGGGGGCTCGCGGCGAAGCCTGGTGTGCCGCTCTGGCTGCCGAAAACAAATCGTAAGTGGGGAAAGGTATGCTGCGCATTCGCGCACTGGTCGCCGTCGTTGGACTGCTGCTGACAGCGGTGACCGTTGACGCTCTGGCCGTCACACAAGTCAAGAGCATGCGCCTGTGGCGCGCGCCGGACAACACGCGCCTGGTCTTCGATCTGTCGGGCCCGGTGCAGCACAGCGTCTTCACGCTCAGCGCGCCTGATCGCCTGGTCATCGATATCAATGGTGCGACGCTCGCCTCGCCATTGAACGTCTCCACCTCGAACACGCCTATCACCAGCGTGCGCTCGGCCCAGCGTACCGCCACCGACTTGCGCGTGGTGGTCGACCTGAAAAAGGCTGTCACGCCCAAAAGCTTCACCCTTGCACCCAACGCCCAGTACGGCAATCGCCTGGTGGTCGACCTGTACGACCAGGAAGCCGATGCGGTTGCCGCCAGCAACCCCACGCCGCCGCCGGTCACCCAGGCGCCAGCCACCACGCCCGCAGTACCGGTGACACCGGCGCAACCGGCGATCAAGCTGCCGCCGGTGCCCAACGGCAAGCGTGACATCGTGGTCGCCATCGACGCCGGCCATGGCGGGGAAGACCCAGGCGCCTCCGGCTCGCGTGGCCAGCACGAGAAAGACATCGTGCTCGATATCGCCCGCGAGCTTCAGCGCCAGATCAACACCGAAAAAGGTTATCGCGCCGAACTGACCCGTACCGGCGATTACTTCATTCCGTTGCGCAAACGCACCGAGATTGCCCGCAAGAAGGGCGCTGACCTGTTCATCTCCATCCACGCTGACGCCGCGCCGTCGAAAGCGGCCTTCGGCGCCTCGGTATTTGCCCTGTCCGACCGTGGCGCTACCTCCGAGACCGCGCGCTGGCTGGCCGACAGCGAGAACCGCTCCGACCTTATCGGCGGTGCCGGTAACGTCAGCCTCGATGACAAGGACCGCATGCTTGCCGGTGTGCTGCTCGACCTCTCGATGACGGCCACGCTCAGTTCCAGCCTCAACGTGGGCCAGAAAGTGCTGGGCAACATGGGCCGCATCACGCCGCTGCACAAGCAGCGCGTGGAACAGGCGGGATTCATGGTGCTGAAGTCGCCGGACATTCCGTCGATCCTGGTCGAGACCGGTTTCATCTCCAACGCCAACGAAGCCAACAAGCTGGCAACCAAGAGTCACCAGCAGGCGCTGGCCCGCTCGATTCATAGCGGTGTGCGCCAGTTCTTCCAGCAGAACCCGCCGCCAGGCACCTACATCGCCTGGTTGCGCGATTCCGGCAAGATCGCCCAGGGTCCACGTGAACACAGCGTGCGCCCGGGCGAGACGCTGGCGATGATCGCCGTGCGTTATCAGGTCAGCGTTGCCAGCCTGCGCAGCACCAACAACCTCAAGAGCGATGAGCTCAAGGTCGGTCAGCACCTCGATATCCCGGCCACTACCCTGGCGTCCCAGCAATGAGTGGTGGTTCGCGAATCCAGCTGCTCAGCCCGCGGCTGGCCAACCAGATCGCCGCCGGTGAGGTGGTCGAACGCCCTGCGTCGGTGGCCAAGGAGCTGCTGGAGAACAGCCTGGATTCCGGTGCCCGGCGCATCGACGTGGATGTCGAACAGGGCGGCGTGAAGCTGCTGCGCGTGCGTGACGATGGCAGTGGCATCGCCCCGGACGACCTGCCTCTGGCGCTGGCGCGCCACGCGACCAGCAAGATCCGCGAGCTGGAAGACCTTGAGGGCGTGCTCAGCCTGGGCTTTCGTGGCGAGGCACTTGCGTCGATCAGTTCGGTAGCGCGCCTGACCCTGACCTCGCGTACCGCCAATGCCAGCGAAGCCTGGCAGGTCGAGACCGAGGGCCGAGACATGCTCCCGCGGGTTCAGCCGGCGGCGCACCCCATCGGTACTTCGGTCGAAGTACGCGACCTGTTTTTCAACACCCCGGCCCGGCGCAAGTTCCTCAAGGCCGAGAAAACCGAATTCGATCATCTGCAGGAAGTGATCCGGCGCCTGGCGCTGGCGCGCTTCGATGTCGGCTTCCACCTGCGTCACAACGGCAAGAGCATCCTCAGCCTGCATGAGGCGCCCGACGAGCTGTCGCGCGCGCGGCGGGTCGGGGCGATCTGCGGGCCTGGCTTCCTCGAGCAGGCGCTGCCGATCGAGGTCGAGCGCAATGGCCTGCGCCTGTGGGGCTGGGTCGGCTTGCCGACCTTCTCGCGCAGCCAGGCAGACCTGCAGTACTTCTTCGTCAATGGCCGCGCGGTGCGCGACAAACTGGTCGCCCACGCGGTGCGCCAGGCCTACCGCGACGTGCTGTTCAACGGCCGGCATCCGACATTCGTGCTGTTCCTGGAGCTCGATCCCACCGGTGTCGATGTCAACGTGCACCCGACCAAGCACGAAGTGCGCTTTCGTGAAGGGCGGATGGTCCACGACTTCCTGTACGGCACCTTGCACCGTGCGCTGGCCGATGTGCGCCCCGAGGATCAGCTCGCGGCGCCGGCGGCAACCACTGAGATCGTGCGCCCCAGCGGCTTGCAGGCCGGTGAGTTCGGCCCCCAGGGCGAGATGCGCCTGGCCGCCTCGGTGCTCGAACAGCCCCAGGCGCAGCAGCAGCCGTCGTTCTCCAATGGTGGCGCGGGCGCAGGCTACCAGTACCAGTACACGCCGCGCCCGTCGCAGCCGGTGCCGGCAGCAGAGGCGCAAGCAGTCTACCGCGAGTACTTCGCCCCGCTGGAGACCAGCGCCCAGCCTCCCGTGGCGCTGCCGGAAAGCCAGGGTGACATTCCACCGCTGGGCTATGCCCTGGCTCAGCTCAAGGGCATCTACATCCTGGCCGAGAACGCCGTGGGCCTGGTGCTGGTAGACATGCACGCCGCCCACGAGCGGATCATGTACGAGCGCCTGAAGCTGGCGATGGCCAGCGAAGGGCTCAGTGGCCAGCCGCTGCTGGTGCCCGAGTCACTGGCGGTCAGCCAGCGTGAGGCCGACTGCGCCGAAGAACATGCCCAGACCTTCCAGCGGCTGGGCTTCGAGCTGCAGCGCCTGGGGCCGGAAACCCTTGCGATCCGCCAGATCCCCGCGTTGCTCAAGCAGGCCGAGGCCAACCGCCTGGTGCAGGATGTACTCGCCGATCTCATGGAGTACGGCACCAGCGACCGCATTCAGGCGCACATCAACGAGCTGCTCGGCACCATGGCCTGCCACGGTGCGGTGCGTGCCAACCGACGCCTGGCAATCCCCGAGATGAATGCCTTGCTGCGTGACATGGAGAACACCGAGCGCAGCGGCCAGTGCAACCACGGCCGACCGACCTGGACCCAGATGGGCCTGGATGATCTGGACAAACTTTTCCTGCGCGGTCGATGACATGAGTGGCAAGCCCCCAGCGATTTTTCTCATGGGCCCGACGGCTGCCGGCAAGACCGACCTGGCCATTGCCCTTACACAGTCCCTGCCTTGCGAGCTGATCAGCGTCGACTCGGCCATGGTCTACCGCGGCATGGACATCGGCACCGCCAAGCCTTCGCCCGAGGTGCTGGCTGCCCATCCGCACCGGCTGGTAGACATCCGCGACCCGGCCGAGAGCTATTCGGCGGCGCAATTCTGTGGCGATGCGCTGCAGGCCATGGCCGAGATCACTGCGCGTGGCAAGATCCCGCTGCTGGTCGGCGGCACCATGCTGTACTACAAGGCGCTGGTGGACGGCCTGGCCGATATGCCGCCCGCTGATGCCGAGGTTCGCGCCGAACTCGAGGCCCAGGCCCGCGAGCTGGGCCTGGGGGAACTGCACCGGCAGTTGGCCGAGATCGACCCGGTATCGGCGGCGCGCATTCATCCGAACGATCCGCAGCGGTTGATCCGTGCGCTGGAGGTATACCGGGTGAGCGGCCAGAGCATGACCGCCCACCGCGAGCGTCAATCAGCCGAAACCCGCGGTTCAGACGCAGGCGCGGGCGGGCATTTGCCCTATACTGTCGCCAGTCTGGCGATTGCGCCTACAGATCGTCACATTTTGCATGAGCGAATTGCGCTACGATTTTCGCAGATGCTGGAACAGGGCTTCGTCGACGAGGTCCGAGAGCTGCGGGCCAGAAGTGACTTGCATGTCGGGCTGCCGTCTATACGGGCAGTGGGGTACAGGCAGGTATGGGACTATCTGGACAGCAAACTGACAGCCGAGCAGATGCGCGAACGCGGTATCATCGCCACCCGCCAGCTGGCCAAGCGGCAGTTCACCTGGTTGCGTAGCTGGTCCGACGTACACTGGCTGGACAGCCTGGCCTGCGACAATCTGTCCCGCATCTTGAAATACCTGGAATCGGTCTCCATATTGAGCTGAGTCCCTGCAATTGCCGTCTATTCTTGCGACTGACGGCCTTAATGAACGAATTTTTTCAGTTTTTTACTATTGATCCTTACAGGAGTGCGGCATATGTCAAAAGGGCATTCGCTACAAGACCCTTACTTGAACACCTTGAGAAAAGAAAAGGTCCCGGTCTCGATCTACCTGGTCAACGGCATCAAGCTGCAAGGCCAGATCGAATCTTTCGACCAGTTCGTCGTGCTGCTGAAGAACACCGTCAGCCAGATGGTCTACAAGCACGCGATTTCCACTGTCGTACCTGCCCGTCCGGTTCGTCTGCCAAGCCCGTCCGATTCCGAGCACGGCGACAGCGAGCCAGGCAACGCCTGATAGGAGCCTGCATTGTTCTTTGAGCGCCACGGTGGTGGTGAGCGGGCGTTGCTCGTTCACTTGGAAGGTCAGAACCCTGAGGCGCGCGAAGACCCGCAGGAGTTTCAGGAGCTGGCACTGTCGGCCGGAGCGGACATCGTCCACCTGGCCACGGTTGCCCGGCACCAGCCCACAGCCAAGTTTCTGATCGGCAGTGGCAAGGTCGAGGAACTGCGCGACCTGGTCAAGGCCGAAGAAGCCGACCTGGTGATTTTCAATCACACCCTCACCCCCAGTCAGGAGCGCAACCTCGAGCGCGTCTTCGAGTGCCGCGTGCTTGACCGTACCGGTCTGATTCTCGATATCTTCGCCCAACGGGCGCGGACTCACGAAGGCAAGCTGCAAGTCGAACTGGCCCAGCTCGAGCACATGAGCACGCGGCTGGTGCGCGGCTGGACCCACCTTGAGCGACAGAAAGGTGGTATCGGTCTGCGCGGCCCGGGTGAAACCCAGCTTGAAACCGACCGCCGCCTGCTGCGGGTGCGCCTGCGTCAGATCAAGGCGCGTCTGGAGAAGGTGCGCAGCCAACGCGAGCAGGCCCGGCGCGGACGCAAGCGCGCGGACATCCCCTCGGTGTCGCTGGTGGGCTATACCAACGCCGGCAAGTCCACGCTGTTCAACGCCCTGACGCAATCGGAGGTGTACGCGGCCGACCAGTTGTTCGCCACACTCGACCCGACATTGCGCAGGCTCGAGCTGGACGACCTGGGGCCGATCGTGCTGGCCGACACCGTGGGCTTCATTCGCCACCTGCCGCACAAGCTGGTCGAGGCTTTTCGGGCTACGCTCGAAGAGTCGAGCAACTCCGATCTGCTGCTGCATGTGATCGATGCGCACGAGCCCGAGCGCATGGAGCAGATCGAACAGGTGCTCGCGGTGCTGGGCGAGATCGGTGCCGAAGGCTTGCCGATCCTCGAGGTCTATAACAAACTCGACCTGCTCGAAGATGTCGAGCCGCAGATCCAGCGCGATGCCGACGGCAAGCCGGAGCGGGTCTGGGTTTCGGCCCGCGACGGGCGCGGTCTTGAGCTTGTGGGGCAGGCGATAGCCGAATTGCTGGGGGATGATCTGTTTGTCGGAACCCTGCGCCTGGAACAGCGACTTGCACGCTTGCGCGCGCAATTCTTCGAACTGGGGGCAGTGCAAGGCGAAGAACACGATGAACAGGGCAGCAGCTTGCTGAGCGTGCGTCTGCCCCGGGTCGAGCTCAATCGCCTGATCAGCCGCGCAGGCCTTGAGCCTGAAGTGTTCATCGAGCAACACACTTTGCAATAAATGCCCGTCGAGGTCGCCGGGCAGCCGTGACAGGCATTCTGTAGCATTGGACGGCGCGCCGTGGGCGCGTCTTTGCTTTATCAGATGGAGAGCGCTATGGCTTGGAACGAGCCGGGTGGCAACTCGAACAATCAGGATCCCTGGGGCGGCCGCCGTGGTGGCGGTGGTGGTGGCGACAAGAAGGGACCACCGGATCTCGACGAGGCCTTCCGCAAGCTGCAGGACAGCCTGAACGGCATGTTCGGCGGCAGCAAGAAACGCGGTGGCGGTGGTGACCGCAACATCGGCAAGGGTGGCGGCTACGGCTTGCTGGGCATTGGCCTGGCAGTTCTGGCGGCAATCTGGCTGTACAGCGCCGTCTACGTGGTCGACGAGCAGGAGCAGGCCGTGGTGCTGCGCTTCGGCAAGTACTACGAGACCGTGGGGCCGGGCCTGAACATCTACTTCCCGCCGATCGACCGCAAGTACATGGAAAACGTCACGCGTGAGCGTGCGTACACCAAGCAGGGCCAGATGCTCACCGAGGACGAGAACATCGTCGAGGTGCCGCTGACCGTGCAGTACAAGATCAGCAACCTGCAGGACTTCGTTCTCAACGTCGACCAGCCGGAAGTAAGCTTGCAGCACGCCACCGACAGTGCCCTGCGCCATGTCGTGGGCTCCACCTCGATGGACCAGGTGCTGACCGAAGGTCGTGAGCAGATGGCCGTGGATATCCGCGAACGCCTGCAGCGCTTCCTCGACACCTACCGCACGGGTATCACCGTCACCC
Source organism: Pseudomonas sp. A014 (assembly GCF_052378495.1). Taxonomy (NCBI): domain Bacteria; kingdom Pseudomonadati; phylum Pseudomonadota; class Gammaproteobacteria; order Pseudomonadales; family Pseudomonadaceae; genus Pseudomonas; species Pseudomonas sp. A014. Next base: position 5,374,122 of record NZ_CP199001.1, on the reverse strand, counting down.
AGGTCAACGTACAGAGCGCGGCAGCCCCGCGTGAAGTGCAGGAAGCCTTCGACGACGTGATCCGCGCCCGTGAGGACGAGCAGCGTGCGCGCAACCAGGCCGAGTCCTACGCCAATGGCGTGGTGCCTGAGGCCCGTGGTCAGGCGCAGCGCATCATCGAGGATGCCAACGGCTACCGCGATGAAGTGATCGCCCGTGCCAAGGGTGAGGCCGATCGCTTCACCAAGCTGGTCGCCGAGTACCGCAAGGCGCCGGACGTCACCCGTCAGCGTCTGTACCTGGAGACCATGCAGGAGGTGTACAGCAACACCAGCAAGGTCATGGTGGCCACCAAGGACGGGCAGAACAACCTGCTCTACCTGCCACTGGACAAGATGGTCGAAGGCAGCCGCAACACTGCAGCGCCGTCCAGCAGTGTGTCGCCGTCGGTCAACGACGCCGCCACTCGCGCTGTACAGGACCTGCAACAGCAACAACAGCCGCTGCGCACTAGGGAGAGCCGCTGATGAGCAATAAATCGCTGTTCGCCCTGATTGCCGCCGTGGTGCTGGCGATCGTCGCCTGGAACTGCTTCTACATCGTGTCGCAGACCGAGCGGGCGGTATTGCTGCAGTTCGGCCGTGTGGTCCAGGCGGATGTCCAGCCGGGCCTGCATGTGAAGGTTCCGTACGTCAACCAGGTGCGCAAGTTCGACGCCCGTCTGATGACCCTCGACGCCCCGACCCAGCGTTTCCTGACGCTGGAGAAGAAAGCCGTGATGGTCGATGCCTACGCCAAGTGGCGGGTGAAGGACGCCGAGCGTTTCTACACCGCGACCTCGGGCATGAAGCAGATCGCCGACGAGCGCCTGTCGCGTCGTCTGGAAAGCGGCCTGCGTGACCAGTTCGGTAAGCGCACCCTGCATGAGGTGGTATCCGGTGAACGTGACGCGCTGATGGCCGACATCACCGCTTCGCTGAACCGCATGGCCAACAAGGAGCTGGGGATCGAGGTCATCGACGTCCGCGTCAAGGCCATCGACCTGCCGAAGGAAGTCAACCGCAGCGTGTTCGACCGTATGAGCACCGAGCGTGAGCGTGAAGCGCGCGAGCACCGTGCCAAGGGTAACGAGCTGGCTGAAGGTATTCGTGCAGATGCCGACCGTCAGCGCCGTGTGCTGCTGGCTGAAGCCTACCGTGAAGCTGAAGAAACCCGTGGTGATGGCGATGCCCAATCGGCTGCCATCTATGCCAAGGCCTACGGCCAGGACGCTGATTTCTATGTGTTCTACCGCAGCCTGCAGGCTTATCGCGAGAGCTTTGCCAGCAAGAGCGACGTGCTGGTCCTGGATCCGAAGAACGAGTTCTTCCGCTTCCTGGACAAGAGCAAGCCGTAACAGGAAAGACCCCCGCCGGGCAGCTAAAACGCCCGGTGGGGTGCATCCCGAATCAAAAGGGGTGTATGATGAGTCAGCCGGGAAATTCCCGGCTTTTTTGCGTCTGCAAGGTTGATTGGCCCCCGGCTTTTTGACGACTTGGACAGGACGCGCAGTTTTTCGAGGGTGTTGGCACGGCGGCGGCGCTGGGATCGGTGCTGCCTGCTGTTGTGCGCCAATGCCTGCTTCACAGACGGCTAACCTGTTGGGCGGCCGCCCGGACCAGAGGGGAAATGGCGTAATGGCAACGGTAGACCGCTGGCTTCTGCCAGATGGCATCGAGGAAGTACTGCCACCTGAAGCGGCGCGCATCGAGATTGCGCGTCGCCAGGTGTTGGACCTGTTCCAGAGTTGGGGTTATGAACTGGTCGTCACCCCACATATCGAGTACCTGGAGTCGCTGCTTACCGGCGCCGGCCAGGACCTGGATCAGCGTACCTTCAAGGTGGTCGACCCGCAGTCCGGTCGCCTGATGGGTTTCCGTGCCGACTTCACGCCGCAGGTGGCGCGCATCGATGCCCACACCCTGCGCCGCGAAGGCCCGAGCCGCCTGTGCTACGCCGGCAGTGTGCTGCACGCCGAGCCGCGTGCGCTGTCGACCTCGCGCAGCCCGATCCAGCTGGGTGCCGAGTTGTATGGCGACGCCAGTCCGACCAGCGACGTCGAAGTGATCAGCCTGATGCTGACCACCTTGCAACTGACTGACGTTGCCGATGTGCACATGGATCTGGGGCACGTCGGTATCTACCGTGGCCTGGCGCGTGCCGCCGGGCTGTCGGGCGCGGTCGAGCAGCAGTTGTTCGATGCGCTCCAGCGCAAGGCTGTCGATGAAGTTCACGAGCTGACCGCCGACCTGCCGAAAGACCTGGGCAACATGCTGCGTGCCCTGGTTGAACTGTGCGGTGGTCGTGAAGTGCTGGCCGACGCCCGCGTGCGTCTGGGCCGAGCTCCGGCCAGCGTGCTGGCGGCCCTGGACGACCTGCTGGCGATCGCCGATCGCCTGGCGGCGCGTTACCCGGACCTGCCGCTGTACTTCGACCTGGGCGAGCTGCGCGGCTACAACTATCACACCGGCGTGGTGTTCGCGGTGTTTGTACCCGGTGTCGGCCAGTCGATCGCCCAGGGTGGACGCTACGATGACATCGGCGCCGACTTCGGGCGGGCACGTCCGGCCACCGGTTTCTCCACGGATTTGAAGACCCTGGTCACACTGGGGCGAGCGGAGGTCGTATTGCCTTCTGGCGGCATCTGGATGCCGGACAGTGGCGACGCGGCCCTCTGGCAGCAGGTCTGCCAGTTGCGCAACGAGGGCCAGCGTGTGGTCCAGGCACTGCCTGGCCAGCCGCTGAGTGCTGCTCTCGAGGCGGATTGTGATCGGCAATTGATTCAGCAAGACGGGCGCTGGCAGGTTCTGCCGCTGACCCATTGAGATTCTTCGCCGGCAATGGGCCGGCAACCAAGTTGCGTGAATGAGGACAAGTGTTATGGGTAAGAATGTCGTCGTCCTGGGCACCCAGTGGGGTGATGAGGGCAAAGGCAAGATCGTCGATCTGCTGACCGAACATGCTGCCGCCGTCGTGCGTTACCAGGGCGGCCACAACGCGGGCCACACCCTGGTGATCAACGGTGAGAAGACCGTTCTGCACCTGATCCCGTCGGGTATCCTGCGTGAAGGCGTACAGTGCCTGATCGGCAACGGCGTCGTCGTCGCGCCGGACGCCCTGATGCGCGAAATCACCAAGCTCGAAGAGAAGGGCGTACCGGTTCGCGAGCGCCTGCGCATCAGCCCGGCTGCTCCGCTGATCCTGTCGTACCACGTGGCGCTGGACCAGGCCCGTGAAAAGGCCCGTGGCGAAGCCAAGATCGGCACCACCGGCCGTGGTATCGGCCCAGCCTACGAAGACAAGGTTGCCCGTCGCGGCCTGCGCGTGGGCGACCTGTTCCACCGCGAGCGTTTCGCCGCCAAGCTCGGTGAGCTGCTGGACTACCACAACTTCCAGCTGGTCAATTACTACAAAGAGCCGGCCATCGACTTCCAGCAGACCCTCGACGAGTGCATGGCCTATGCCGAGCAGCTCAAGCCGATGATGCTCGACGTCACCGCCGAACTGCACAACCTGCGCCGTGCCGGCAAGGACATCATGTTCGAAGGCGCCCAGGGCTCGCTGCTGGACATCGACCACGGCACCTATCCGTACGTCACCAGCTCGAACACCACGGCTGGCGGTATCTCCACCGGTTCCGGCGTTGGCCCGATGTACCTGGACTACATCCTGGGTATCACCAAGGCCTACACCACCCGCGTGGGTTCCGGTCCGTTCCCGACCGAACTGTTCGACGAAACCGGTGCTACCTTGGCCAAGCGTGGCCATGAGTTCGGCTCCACCACCGGTCGTGCCCGTCGCTGCGGCTGGTTCGATGCCGTGATCCTGCGTCGTGCCATCGACGTCAACAGCATCTCGGGCATCTGCCTGACCAAGCTGGACGTGTTGGACGGCCTGGAAACCATCAACATCTGCGTCGGCTACAAGAACGAGAACGGTGCGGTGATCGACGCGCCTTCCGATGCCGACAGCTACATCGGCCTGGAGCCGGTGTACGAAGAGATGCCAGGCTGGAGCGAGTCGACCCTGGGCGTGAAAGCCCTGGAAGAGCTGCCGCAGGCCGCGCGCAACTACATCAAGCGCATCGAGGAGCTGGTCGGTGCCCCGATCGACATCATCTCCACCGGCCCGGACCGCAACGAGACCATCGTGCTGCGTCATCCGTTCGCCTGATCTGCCTTCTGGCTGATCCAGCGCCGCAGCCCTGCAAGGGGTTGCGGCGTTTTTGTTCCTGGCTGCAGTGGCCTTTTCGCGAGTAAGCCCGCTGCCACGGTTCATCGCGCTGCTAGACCTTGGCGTATTTCCCTCCTGCTTCAGGCATGACCCTTGCTGTAAGAAGATTCTGTAGATGCCATCAAAGTAATGGCGCCAGAAACACGGGGGTTCAAACGTGTCTGCCATCCTCTCTCTGTTACGAAGCCGCCTCCTGCGGCCTGTTTTTGTTGCACTTGGTATCGCTCTTCTGGTGCAGGTCGTGGTCGCCGTCGTGCTGACCCGCAGCACCGTCACTGCGCTGGAGGCCGACCTGGGCGAACGCCTGGGCGCTGGCAGTCGCAAGCTGGCAGGTGAGCTGGAGCAGGCCGGGCAAGATGTGCGCTCCGGTCTCGACAGCCTCTCGGCCAGTACCCGGCAACGCCTGAGCGCGGGGCTTTCCACGCGATTACAGAGCGAACAGCAACAGCTACGCACCACGCTGGAGCAAAGCCTCAAGGAGTCGGCCAACGATATGGCCGAGTTGCTGGCCTCGGTGGCACCGAGGGCGATCTGGGACAATGACGTCCCCACGCTATCTGACTTTGCTCGTCGCGCGCAGCGCAATCCCAACGTGTTGTTCGTGATCTACGACAACGCCGAGGGCGAGCACCTCACCCGTTACCTCAACCGCCAGAACCCGATCAATCAGGCGCTGATGGAAAAGGGTCAGGGCGAGCGGGCGCTGGACAAGGTGCTCGACGCTGCGCGCCGGGATCCATCGGTGTACTTCGTCGAGGCTTCGATCAGTCCCAATGGCGCCCAGATCGGCAAGGTACTCATGGGGGTCTCCACCGCCGCCGTCGATCAAGAGCTCAAGGCGCTCGACCAGCGCTTTGCCGCCCTGATCGCCAGTGGCGAGCAACTGGTCGGCGAGAGCCTCGGCGCTGCCGCGGCCGATAGCGGCAAGACTCTGCAGGCTCGTCTTGAGACCGCGCAGAACAGCGCCACTGCCATGCAGGCCAATACCGCGCAGACGGTTCGCGACGCGGCCGGCGAGCTGCGTTGGCGCATCGGCGTCGGCCTGGTGCTGGTCGGGCTTGGCGTGCTGTTGGTGGTTGCCGTGGTGCTGGGGCGACGAGTGGTCAGCAAGCTGCGCCTGCTCATTGCTGCCCTCGACGACCTGGCCGCCGGGGAGGGCGACCTGACCAAGCGTGTGGCGCTCGACAGCCGTGACGAGATCGGCGACATGGCGTCGGCGGTCAACCGCTTCGTCGACAAGCTTCAGCCGATCGTTCGCGAAGCCGGTGAAGTGGCCCAGCGTACCGGGGTGGAGATCGGCACCATGGCCCAGCGCAATGCGGGGGCCGATGCAGCGGCAGCGTTGCAGCGCGACGAGGTGGCGGCGAGTCTGCGCGACCTGTCGAGCATGGCCGACGAGGCTCAGGCCGAGAGCCACGCCATGCAGGCGGCGTTGCAGCAGGTCGTGGATATCCGCCAGGCTACCGACGAGAACAGTCGCGCCTCGACCCAGCTGGCCAAGCTGATCGAGAAGCTGGCGGGGGAAGTGGAAAGCGGCTCGCAGGTCATCGAGCGCCTCGCCAAGCAGAGCGAGCAGATCGAAGTGGTGCTGACCGTGATCCACGGCATCGCCGAGCAGACCAACCTGCTTGCGCTCAACGCGGCGATCGAGGCGGCGCGTGCCGGTGAGACAGGGCGCGGTTTTGCAGTGGTAGCCGATGAAGTGCGGGCTCTGGCAAGCAAGACGCAGAGTTCCACCGGCGATATCCAGGCGCATATCGTTGCCTTGCAACAGGGGGCGAAAGAGGCTGTGGCCACCATCGGCCAGGCGGGGCGCCAGGCCAGCGAAGGGCTGCTGGTGTTGCGTGATAACGAACGCCGCCAGCAGTCGGTGCAGGCGGCGGTGGAGCAGGTGCATGCCGCCATCGGCCTGGCGACTCGCGCCGCCGAGCAGCAAGCCAACGGCGCCCAGGCGGTGCGGGGGCGGGTCGAGAATATCCATGCGCAGGCAGAGCGCTCGGCCGAAGTGGTGATGCAGACCACGGCCAGCAGCAAGGTGCTGGATGATCTGGCGGCGCAGTTGAGGGCGAGTCTGGGGCAGTTCAGGGCTTGAGCAGGCGTCAATCCAGATAGGCAGGAGATATCGGTGAATCGCCCGGGGGCGCCAGCATTTTTTGTAACGCTGTGCTTGTATCGTCAGCGCCAAGGTGCCGAACCGACCAGGCCGGCCACGGGATAAATACCGCGCGGTAGTATTCGTTAACGTTGTGGCGAATTGATATCGCTCAATGTCCGGCTGTTGCAGCTCCGCTAGGCTCGCACCTTCAGGGGGCGGCTGCAGCAGCTTCACATTCATGGAGAGAATAATAAATGCAATGGATGGGCGACATGCTGGCGGCGGTTTATGACGCGCGCGATACGCAAACGTTGTTGGAAGAGGTCAAGGCAGCCGCGCGCCGTCTGGGCTTCGATTACTGTGCTTATGGCCTGCGCACGCCGCTGCCTGTCACCAAGCCGCGGATCGTCATGCTCAGCAACTACAGCCGGTCATGGTGTGATCATTACCATGCCAATGGGTACCTGCTCCTTGACCCGACGGTCCGCCACTGTCAGCGCTCGATGCAGCCAGTGGTCTGGGGCGACGAAATATTCGCCGACGCTCCGCAGTTGTGGGATGAGGCACGGCAGGCCGGTCTTCGCCACGGTTGGGCGCAATCGTGTCTGGAGGGGAGCAAGGGCGGGGGGATGCTGACCTTGGCGCGCTCTGGCGAAGGGATCGGCGCATGTGAGTTGCGTGCCCATGAGACGCGGATGCGCTGGCTGGCGAATGTCGCCCACCAAGGCTTCTCGCGGCTGCTCTCGGACTCCTGGCAACCGCAGCCGCAGTCTCCGCTTTCCGAGCGTGAGCGCGAAGTGCTGCGTTGGGCTGCCGATGGCAAGACGCTCAACGAGGTTGCCGACATCCTCACCTTGTCGATTGAAACGGTGAAATTCCACACCCGCAATGCCGGCGCCAAACTGGGCGCTGCGAATCGTACGGCAGCGGTAGCGCGGGCGGCGCTTCTGGGGTTGCTGGCCTAGCGCGAACGCCCTGCGCTTATGTGCAGAAGTACCCTGCCAAATAGTGCAGTTTTGCTATCACCCTACTTCGAGTCGAATACGCGTCCTTTCCACATTGGCCGGAGGACGCGAGATGGAAATCGTCGTTGGAACACAGCAGGAGCTGGGGCAGGCGCGCTTGCTGCAGATGGACCGTTATCGTTATCGGGTATTCGTCGACACCCTGGGGTGGGAGTTAGCGTGTGATCCAGGTCGCGAGCGTGATCAGTTCGACCATGACGAGACGCTCTATGTGCTTGCCTGCAATGATCAGGAGCAGGTCATAGGCACGGCGCGTGTGCTGCCTACCAACCAACGCTACCTGCTTGCAGAAGTATTCCCGCAGTTGATGGGCGATCAGACACTGCCGTGTGATTCGCGGATCTGGGAGCTGTCGCGTTTCTCCGCCATGGATTTTGGTCTGGCCGGGCGGACCTCTGGCGGCCAATTTTCTTCCGTCGTCGCCACGCAGTTGCTGGATGCTGTGTTGCGCTGTGCGGCCGCTCGGGGCGTGCGGCAGTTGATCACCGTGTCGCCACTAGGCATCGAGCGATTGCTGCGCCGTGCAGGCTATCGCGCCCGTCGAGCCGCGGCGCCGATGCGCGTGGGCGACCATTGGCTATTCGCTTGCTGGATCGACGTCCCGACCCAGGCCTGCACAATTGGGGAGGTTACAGATGCCGCGGACTATCGTTCAATCCACCGCGCCGCATGAACCCCCCTGGCTGCGGCCTGGACACCATCACTTGAAAGGACTTCTCCATGGATAACATTCTGGTCGTAATCGGTCATCCTGACTTGAGCAGCTCGCGGGCCAATGCCGCCATCGTCGAAGCCCTGCAAGGTAGCAATGTCACGCTGCACCCCCTGTCGGCCGCACTGGGCAGCAATGGCTTCGACATCGCCGCCGAGCAGAAGCTGCTGTGTGCCCACGAACGCATCGTGCTGCTGTTCCCGCTGTACTGGTACTCGTGCCCGGCGTTGATGAAGCGCTGGATCGACGATGTCTTCACGCCCGGTTTTGCCTATGCGCGCGGTGGTGACAAGCTGCAGGACAAGGAGTTTCTGATCGTCACCACCGTCGGGGCGCCAGCGTCCGGCTACCGTGCGGGCGGGTTCAACCGTTTCACGCTGGATGAGCTTCTGCGACCGCTGCAGCAGACCGTTGCCTACGTGAAAGGTCATTACCTGCCGCCGATTCCGTTGTTCGAGTCGGTGTTCATCGCCGATGAGCCGCTGGACGAGTCTGCGCGTGAAATCGCGGGCTTGATCACCAGCCGCCAGGAGTCACCCGACGAGGCCTACGAGAAGCTGCTGCTCAAGGCCGAATTGGCTGCCATCGCCCTGCTCCAGCAATGACAGGGGCTTGCAGATGATGCCCGCGGCCCTGATTTGCGCCCCCAAGGATGTTCGCCTGGTCGCCGAGCTTGCGCAGCTGGATTTCCTGCACTGCGCTGCGGTGCGCATCGGCGGGCGCGTCACGGCCCTGCAGGCTTACTGCGCGATGACTGCGCATATCCCGGCGTGGCTCTCTACGGCTTTTCGCCTTCGTGACTTCGTTTCCCGCCGGTTCCGTGTGGCCGACATCCATGGTTTCACACCCCGAACGGCCGAGCGGGAACCTGCGGTGGGCGAGCGCCTCGACTTCTTCACGGTGGAGGCGATCGATGCGCATCGGCTGGTGCTCACTTCGCGCGATACGCACTTGGCGGTCATGGTCTGCCTCGATCTCACGCCCGCAGGCGAGGGCGTGCAGCGCTTGAGCGTGACGACCTCCGTCCAGCGGTACAACGCCTTCGGAAGGCTTTACATGATCCCGGTCGGCCCTGCTCACGGCCCCATCGTCAAGCGCATGCTGAAGAACGCTGTGCTCGCCTTCCCCGTCGAACCCTAATAGGTAATCAACATGGAACGTCAGTTACCCCTGACTCCACAGGTCTTGCACAAAGGGACTGTGGACGACGTACTGCTCTGCGGATTTCAGGATCTTCTGCCGGCTCGTCTGACCGTCGAAGAGACCAACTTCCTGCTCGAACATCTCGATGAGCGCGGGTGTGCTGCGTTGGGCGTCCTGTATCGCGACGACGCTCAAGGTGGCCGGATGCTTGCCAGCATTCCCACCACACTCGGGCAGGAAGACTTCGACTCCCTCGACAGTTTCGAAATGAATGCCCAGGGCTACTATGCCTTGCACGAGGGTGGCTATCGACTGTCCGCCGCGTGGCTACCGCGTCAGGTCGAGTGCTACCTGCAGAGGCGTTTCGGGTTGCCGGCAGCAGATCCGGCGTTGGTCACTCAATTGGCCGACACGCTGCACGCGCTGCCGGGTTGGACACGTGCCAACCTGTCGTCGTACGGCCTGATGAACGACACCAACAACTACTTTTTCTACAACAAGCCCCATGAGCACGTGCCTGGCCTGATGCTGATCGAAGTGGCTCGTCAGGCGATGTACCATTATTTCTATAGCCATTCGGGTTACCGGCGCGGTGAAATCTCGATCTCGATCGAAGACTTGTCCGTCTCCTTCAATAACTACACCGAGTCCACCTATGCGGTGGAGGTTGTAGTCCAGCACAGCGCTGGCGAGAAGCGCGCCCTGCCCCGGACGGTGGACAAGACCGCGATGTTCTTCCAGAACGGTAATCTGGTCACCACGCTGCGCCTGCGTGGCAGTGCGATCAAGATGCCGCTTTTCAAGCGCATGCGCACGGTCAACTTTCCGGAGAGCCACTGGTTCGCCCCCTCCAACCGCGTGTTGCCGCAGGTTTTGTTGCACACGGCGCGCGGCACGGCAGTCGAGGGGTTGCTCGAGCATGTTTCACTGCGGGCGGTGAGGTTTCGCGTGGAGGAAAACGCGCAGGCCCATGAGGTGGTGCAACTGTCCATCTATGTGCGGGACATGGGTTTTCTGAGCTTTCCGATCGTCGAGTGCCGACCTTCACAACAGCCCGCGGTGCAACTGGCCGTATTCGCCAAGCTTGATCGCGCCACGCTGTCGACGCTCAAGGAAGTCATCAAGTGCCACTGCTTCCACGAGCCCTTGCAGGAACTGTCGGTGGCTGCCCTGGCAAGCAATGATGCCCAGGGCGCGCCTTGCAATGATCGGCAGAGCGGGTAACCGGCGTGGCCTCGGGATACCCGCTGACGCGCCAGTCCATCACCCTCGGACGACACCTGAACCTGAAGAACCGTGTGTACTTCGCACCCATGGGTATCGATCTGGGTCGTGAAGGTTGCCTGACGCCGCAGATGCTGACCTTCTACAAGGGCATCATCGATGGAGGCTGCGCCATGGTGGTATTGGCCAACTCCGCAGTCGATGCATCCACACGGCTGCACGAGGGAGGGTTGTGCCTGTACGAGCAGCGTCACGTCCACCACTTGGCGCCGCTGATCGACTACGGGCGGGAAAATGCCTGCCCTGTGGTCGTGCAATTGCAGCACTACGGCAGCCAGGGCGATCTGGCTCGCAGTGGCGGAGTTCTACTGGCGCCCAGCCGGGCAGTGGGTAGTCGAAGTCGTCGCGGCACGAGGGTCATGACTCACGAGGATGCCCGCAGCGTCTGTGCCCAGTTCGCCCATGCAGCACGTCTGGCGCAGCAAGCCGGCGCCCGCATGGTGCAATTGCAGGCCTCCAATGGCTACCTGTTGAGCAGCTTTCTCTCGCCCTACAGCAACCGGCGAACGGATCGCTACGGCGGCTCGCCATTGCGCCGGGCCCGCCTGCTGCTGGAGGTCATGGACGCGATCGTGGAGGCAACCCAGGGCGGCATCGACATCTCCGTTCGTCTCGGGATCGATGATTGCCTGGGTGACAAGGGGCAGCAACCGGCCCTGCTCGAGCAGGTGGTGCCTGCGCTGGAGCGTGCAGGCGTGGCGGCCTTGATGTGTTCGGCGGCAATCAAGGAAACGTTCCATTACATGCTGCGCGCCGATCCGCGTGTGCACGCCATGCTGGTGCATGGCGTGAAGCACATCCGCGAACTGACGTCGCTCCCGGTCGGCTTTGCCGGCTTCACTGGCTCGCTGGCTCAGGCCGAGGCCTTGCTCGAGCTGGGCGTCACTGACCTGGTGGGCATGAGTCGTGCCCTGTTCGCTGACAACGACCTGGTGAACAAGTCGTTGCAGGGCAAGCCGGGAAGTGTTCATGCCTGTCGATTCGAGGGCAACTGTTTCCGTGACAAGAGCAATCCCCAGCTGGATCGCGTGTACTGCTGCGTCAATGACCGGTACAAGCGGCCAGCCTCTATTCGATATGACTAAGGAGAGTCCAGATGCAGTTTCAGGGAAAGACCATCGTTGTCACCGGTGGCAGCAGTGGTATCGGCCTGAGCATTGCCCGGCGGCTGAGCGAGGAGGGGGCGCGAGTCGTTGTGCTTGGGCGCAGCCTGGAGAAGGGGCGTTCGGCGCTTGAGCAACTGGGCGCGCAGGCCAGTTTCATCCCGTGCGATGTAGCTGAGCCTGGCGCGGTGCGCGATGCCTTCGCCGAGATCGAGGCGCGTTTCGGCGGACTCGACCATGCCGTCAATGCCGCGGGTATCACAGCACCGTATGCGCAGGTCGCCGATCTTCAGGTACAGGACTGGGAGCGGGTCGTGCGTATCAATCTGAACGGCCCGTTGTATTGCCTGCAACATGAGTTGCGGTTGATCGCCAGGAAGGCAGGCGGCTCGATCGTCAATCTGTCCTCCTGCGCGGGGGTGATGGCCATGCCCAACCAGGCTGCTTATGTGGCGAGCAAGGCAGGGCTCAACGCCCTGACCCAAGTGGTGGCGATGGAGAATGCCTGCGACCGCGATGGGCGCCATGCAGTGCGTGTCAATGCGGTAGCGCCAGGGCCGATTCTTGGCGGGATGAACTCTCCGCAGCGGCTGGCGGCCAATCCTGCGGGCACCGAGCGCAAGATCAACGCTACGGTCATGAAGCGCTTCGGCCAGGCAGGCGAGGTGGCTGCTGCAGTGTTGTTCCTGCTTGGCGACGGCGCCAGCTACATGACTGGCAGCGTGTTGAGCGTCGATGGCGGCTATCACATCGGCAAGTTCGAGTGAGGCACTGATGGCTCACATATTCATTACGGGCGTCAGTTCGGGCATCGGGCTGGCACTGGCCAGATTGCACCTGGAGCGGGGCGATGAGGTCTGGGGTATTTCGCGACGGGTACCAACGGCGCTGCTGGAGCATCCACGCATGCACTTCCGGGCGCTGGATCTTTGTGCGGGCGAGGCTGTCCAGCCTGTTCTGCAGGCCTTCATCGGTGAGACGACATTCGAAACGGCCTACCTTAATGCCGGAACATTCGGCAGCGCGCCGGAGCTTGCGAGCAATACGCCAGTGGAGTCCTTCCGCTCGGTGCTGGAGCTCAACCTGGTGGCGGTGAAATGGGTGCTTGACCTGCTGCTGTGCCGACAGGCGAAGGTCAGCCAGGTGGTGTTCTCGGCCTCGGTTTCAGGCATTCGTCAGCGCGCAGGCATGCTTTCCTACAGTGTCTCCAAAGCCGCCCTCAACGCCCTGGCCAAGGTCTACCAGTTGGAGAATCCGCAGGTGTTCTTTGCGGTGCTGGGGTTATGCAATGTCGCCACCACCGTGGCGCAAACCATCCTGCAGGCCGACGAGCGCTTTCCCGAACTGGTGGCCTTGCGAGAGCGCTCGACGCAGCCTGGGTACATCGTCAGTGCGCAACAACGCGCCGCGCAAATCGTCGAACTGCTTGGACGACGTCACGCGATCGCGCTGCAATCAGGACAATTCTACGAAGTCAGAGAGCTTCTCGAACGCATGCACATGGAGGTTTGCCAATGAATCAATCCCGTTACGCCAACATCGTCCGCATCGGCGCGATCTATGACATCGTCGCCACCCTGCCATTTGCCGTTCCACTGCTGAGTGCCTGGGCATTCCAGCTTTTTGCCGGGCTCGATGCCTGGCTTGGCCTGGGTACGTCCTTCAGTGTGCTCGACCCAACCTCGATGTTCTTCATCAATCTAGGCGCCCTGGCTTATGTCATCTGGGGTGTGGCGCGCCTGCGCGAACCTTCGGTGGCCAATGGTCGGCTCGATGCGCTGTTGCGTCTGTTGGTCGTCGGTCTGCAGATGGTGGCTCTGAGCCAGGGAGCGACGCCGATCCTTTGGGGGCTGGCGGTGGTTCTTTCGGTTTTCGCAGTATTGCAGTTGCGCAGACCGAACCATGCCGTCAGTGCCGGACCGGAAAAACGCGCGCTGGGCTATTGAATGGCTGGGCCCGGGCTGCCTGCGCCCGGGCCTCGATGCTACGCCTTGTTCAGGTACATCCGTGTCGTCAGCAGGTATACCGGCAATCCCGATACCAGGATCAGCAGCGCCGCGTAGGGCGCGGCGGCGGCGAACTCGACATTGGCAGTGTGCGCCCAGACTTCCGTGGCCAGGGTAGTCATGCCGGTCGGGCTGAGCAGCAAGGTCGCGGTCAGCTCCTTCATGGCATCCAGGAACACCAGGGCGAAGGCCGCTGCCAGGGCCGGGAAGATGATAGGTAGCGTGACCCGGCAGAATGCCGCGAAGCTGCTGGCGCCCAGGGTGCGGGCGGCTTCCTCGAGCGTTGGCGAGGCCTTGTTCAGCGCTGTGCGCACTGGCGCCTGGGCCAGCGGCAGGAAGAGCAGGGCGTAGGCCAGGATCAGCAGCGCAGTGGTCTGGTAGAGCGCTGGCACGTAGTGCAGGGCGAAGAACACCAGGGTCAGAGCGATCACCAGGCCGGGAAGCGCATGCAGCAGGTAGGGCAGGCGTTCGGCCCAGATCGCCAGGCGGCCTTTATAGCGCACCACCAGGAAGCTGATCGGCAAGGCCAGCACTACGCAGAAGCCAGCACCGCCCAGCGATACCGACAGGGAGGTCAGCAAGGCCTTGCCGATCGCCGCCGCCGGGAAGGCTGCCGACGAGCCGACACTCAGCCAATAGCCAAGCATGGCCAGCGGAATGCCGCTGCCCAGCACCGCCAGCCCGAGACAGAACAGCTGTGCTGGCAGGCTCCAGCCTTTGAGGCGCAAGGGCTGTGCCCGACGCGCCACGCCCTGGCCGATGCGCACGTGGCGGGCCTTGCCGCGCACACGCAGCTCCAGCCAGAGCATCACCAGGCACAGTGCGAGCAGCACAGCCGAGAGCATTGCGGCGTTGGCGTTGCTGAACTCCAGTTCGAACTGCTGGTAGATCGCAGTGGTGAAGGTCTGCAGGCCGAGGATCGACAGTGCGCCGAACTCCACCAGCATGTGCAGGGCGATCAGCAGCGCGCCGCCGAGCATCGCTGGCCACAACAATGGCAGGGTGACCTTGAGGAACACGCCCCAGCGGCTGCAACCGAGGGTGCGCGCCGACTCCTCCAGCGAGGTGTCGAGGTTGCGCAAGGTTGCCGCCACCGGCAGGAACACCAGCGGATACTTCGATAGCGCCATGACCAGGATCGCCCCGCCGAGCCCTTCGAAGTCCGAGCTCAGCGACACCCAGGTAAAGCTGCTGACGAACGAAGGTACGGCAAACGGCAGGCACAGTACCACGCCCCACAGGCGGCGCCCGCGCAGGTCGCTGCGTTCGAGCAGCCAGGCCAGCGCCAGGCCGACCACCATGCACACCAGGGTGACCCCCACCATCAGCAGCAAGGTGTTGCGCAGCAACCCCCACACGAAGGGGCGCCAGAGCAGGCGCAGGGCTTCATGCAAGCCGGCTTCCCAGGCCTTGATGGCGACATACAGCAGTGGCAGCAGGCTCATCGCCACCAGGAACAGCACAGGCAGCACCACCCACACGGAGGGGCGCTTGCGGCGTGGCACGAAGCGTACCAGGGCCGGATCGGGCGCGGCAGCAGTCATCAGAGCAGACCGACCTCACGTTCGAGCTCGATGGCTTCTTCGGCATTGCCAAGGTCGGCCGGGCTGATCTTCGGTGGACGCAGCTCTTCGAACGGCTTCAGGCCGCGGTCGGAGACCATGCCTTTGTGCAGGGGATATTCGGCGGTGGTCTGGGTGATCACGCGCTGGCCTTCTTCGCTGGCCATCCAGTTGAGCAGTGCCTGGGCTTCCTTGGGATGCTTGCTGGCCTTGACGGCCGCAGCGCCGGAGATGGTCACCAGGTTGCCGGCGTCACCGTCGGCCAGGTAGTAGAGCTTGGAGTCGAGCTTGCCGCGCTCGCGCTCCAGGGCGTACCAGTAATAGTTGTTCACCAGCACGGCAGCGACTTCGCCTTTTTCCACCGCTTTGAGTGCAACCATGTTGTTGGTGTAGGTCTTGCCGAACGCCTTCAGGCCGGTGAGCCATTCTTCGGTGGCTTCGCGGCCGTGCATCTTGAGGATGGCCACGGCCTGCTCCTGGAAGGCGCCACTGGTCGGCACGTAACCGACGCGGCCATCCCACTCGGGATCGGCAAAGTCCATCACGGTGGTGGGGAGGTCTTTCTCGTCGATCTTCTTCGGGTTGTAGACCACCACGCGGGTGCGTGCGGTCACGCCCATCCAGGTGCCGTTGGCGCCCACGTATTCCTTGGGCAGCATGTCCAGCGTGGCGTCGTCGATCTTCGCCAGCAGGCCCAGTTCGCCCAGGTTGTTCAGTGGCGGGGATTCTTCGGTGTAGATGATGTCGGCGGGCGAGCGCGCGCCTTCCTCGATGATCTGGCTGGCCAGCTGATTGCTGCTGCCCTTGCGGATATTGATGTGGATACCGGTCTTGGCCTCGTAGGCCTTGGCGATGGCGTCGCCGATTTCCTTGTGCTGGCCGTTGTACATGGTCAGCGTGACCGGTTCGTCTGCCAGGGCGGCCGGCGCGCCAATCACCAGGCCCAGGACAGCGGCGGCCAGGGTGCGCATCAGCGGTTTCGGGCGGATCGTCATGCGGGTACTTCCTCGCTTACGGCTACATATTTCGAAACAATGGTAAACGAAATCGTTTCTCATGTGGCCGTATGAAGGCAAATAGTCGAGGGAGGCGGATGCGGGGGCAGTGGGGGGCAAAAATTGCAGGCAAGAAAAAACCCACTAGCAAGCTAGTGGGTTTTTATATGGTGCCCAGGAGAAGACTCGAACTTCCACGACCGTTAAGTCACTGATACCTGAAACCAGCGCGTCTACCAATTCCGCCACCTGGGCAAAGCTTTTACATCTACTGCATGAAACTTGATTCGTGTTGCTGAATGACAGAAAAACCTGCTATCTATCACTCGAAATATTTGGTGCCCAGGAGAAGACTCGAACTTCCACGACCGTTAAGTCACTGATACCTGAAACCAGCGCGTCTACCAATTCCGCCACCTGGGCACACATTTTGTCGAGGTCACATGATGCTTTACATCAGGTTTCATCTCAACTACAACGTCGGCTGTCCGTCGTTGTGGTGCGCACTATACGGATGCCCCTGAGGGCTGTAAAGCCCCGGATCGAAAAAAATTTCAAAAAATTCAAGTTGTTGATTCCAGTGACCTAATGCCGCTGCCGGGGTGCCCCGCAGGGGCTGTCCAAGGCAAAGATTTCCGGTTTCAATACGCCTATGCCAGAATTCCTATCTATATACCCCAAGGTGAACCCCTTCTGATGGCCGATTGGCAATCCCTCGATCCCGAGGCCGCTCGCGAAGCGGAAAAATACGAGAATCCCATCCCCAGCCGTGAGCTGATCCTGCAGCGCCTTGCCGACCGTGGCGAACCCGCCGCGCGCGAGGAGCTGGCGGCAGAGTTCGGTCTGTACGAAGAAGACCAGATCGAAGCCCTGCGCCGCCGTCTGCGCGCGATGGAGCGTGATGGTCAGCTTATCTATACCCGGCGCGGCACCTATGCCCCGGTAGACAAGCTCGACCTGATCTGCGGCCGCGTCTCCGGCCACCGCGATGGCTTCGGCTTCCTGATCCCCGACGACGGCAGCGAAGACCTGTTCCTCAGCCCTGCGCAGATGCGCCTGGTGTTCGACGGCGACCGTGGCCTTGCCCGCGTGTCCGGTGTCGATCGCCGTGGCCGCCGCGAAGGCGTGCTGGTCGAGATCATCTCCCGCGCCCATGAAAGCGTGGTTGGCCGCTACTTCGAAGAAGGCGGCATCGGCTATGTGACCCCCGACAACCCGAAGATCCAGCAGGAAGTGCTGGTGACTGCGGGTCGCAACGGCGGCGCCAAGATCGGCCAGTTCGTCGAGATCAAGATCACCCACTGGCCGACCCCGCGGTTCCAGCCGCAAGGTGATGTGGTCGAGGTGATCGGTAACTACATGGCGCCGGGCATGGAGATCGACGTCGCCCTGCGCAGCTACGACATCCCCCACGTCTGGCCCAAGGACGTGATCAAGGAAGCGCGCAAGTTCCGCTCCGAAGTCGAAGAGAAGGACAAGGAAAAGCGCATCGACCTGCGCCATCTGCCGTTCGTCACCATCGACGGCGAGGACGCCCGCGACTTCGACGACGCCGTCTATTGCGAGCCGCTGGGCAAGCTGCGCCTGTTCTCCGGCGGCTGGCGCCTGTACGTGGCGATCGCCGACGTTTCCAGTTACGTGCGCCTGGGCTCGGCCCTGGACGTCGAGGCCCAGCAGCGTGGCAACTCGGTGTACTTCCCCGAGCGTGTGATTCCGATGCTGCCCGAGGAACTCTCCAACGGTCTGTGCTCGCTGAATCCGCATGTCGATCGCCTGGCCATGGTCTGCGAGATGACCATCAACAAGGCCGGCCAGATGGTCGACTACCAGTTCTACGAAGGCGTGATCCACTCCCATGCGCGTCTGACCTACAACAAGGTCAGCAGCATGCTCGAGCACTCCCGCACCCGCGAGGGCAAGGCCCTGCGCGAGGAGTACAGCGCGGTACTGCCGGACCTCAAGCACCTCTACGCGCTGTACAAGGTGCTGGTCGATGCCCGTCATACCCGTGGTGCGATCGACTTCGAAACCCAGGAAACCCGGATCATCTTCGGCGAAGACCGCAAGATCGACGAAATTCGTCCGACCGTGCGCAACGACGCCCACAAGCTGATCGAGGAATGCATGCTGGCGGCCAACGTCGCCACTGCCGAGTTCCTGCAGAAGCACAACGTGCCGTCTCTGTACCGCGTGCACGATGGGCCG
The DNA here is from genome assembly GCF_052378495.1 of Pseudomonas sp. A014. Lineage (NCBI taxonomy): Bacteria > Pseudomonadati > Pseudomonadota > Gammaproteobacteria > Pseudomonadales > Pseudomonadaceae > Pseudomonas > Pseudomonas sp. A014. The sequence continues at coordinate 5,355,741 of NZ_CP199001.1, read as the reverse complement.
CCACCGGAGCGCCTGGAAAAACTGCGCGCCTTCCTCGGTGAACTGGGTCTGTCGCTGCACAAGGGCAAGGACCCCTCGCCGAAGGACTACCAGGCCCTGCTGGCGAGCATCGCCGGGCGCCCGGACTTCCACCTGATCCAGACCGTCATGCTGCGCTCGCTGAGTCAGGCGGTGTACAGCACCGAGAACAATGGCCACTTCGGCCTGAACTACGAGGCGTACACCCACTTCACCTCGCCGATCCGTCGTTACCCGGACCTGTTGGTGCACCGCGCCATCCGCAGCGTGATCCGCTCGAAGATCGACACCCCGCACGTCAAGCGCGCCGGTGCGATGAGCATTCCCAAGGCGCGGATCTACCCGTACGACGAGAACAGCCTCGAGCAGATGGGCGAGCAGTGCTCGATGACCGAGCGCCGCGCCGATGAAGCCACCCGCGACGTGGTCAACTGGCTCAAGTGCGAATACATGCGCGACCGCGTGGGTGAGACTTTCCCAGGCGTGATCACCGCAGTGACCGGCTTCGGCCTGTTCATCGAGTTGACCGACATCTATGTCGAAGGCCTGGTGCACGTCAGTGCGCTGCCGGGCGATTACTACCACTTCGATCCTGTGCACCACCGCCTGGCCGGTGAGCGTACCGGTCGCAGCTTCCGCCTGGGCGACACCATCGAAGTGAAGGTGATGCGCGTCGACCTCGAGCAGCGCAAGATCGACTTCGAACTTTCCGAGGCCGCGATCAAGGCACCGGGCGGCCGCAAGCCGCGTAGCGAATCGGCTGACGCCGGCAAGCCTGCGACCACCAAGGGTGCGGCCAAGTCCGAGCCGGCAGCGGCCACCGAGGCGAGGATCTCGCCCAAGCCGCGCAGCCGCAAGAGCGAAGCTTCTGAAGCCTACTTCCCGAAAGACGCCGTGCAGCGTAACGCCGAAGTGCGCAAGAGCCGCGAGATGAAGAAGGCGCTGATGGGGGATGCGCGGCAGCACACCAGCAGCAAGGCCGAGAAGGGCAGCAAGGCTGCGGGCAAGACCAAGCATCGCAAAGGCCCGTCGAAGTCCGGCGCGCCACGTAAGGGCAAGAGCGGCAAGTCATGAGTCAGCTGGAAAAAATCTACGGCGTACATGCCGTGCAGGCGTTGCTGCAGCACCATCCCAAGCGGGTCAAGCAGATCTGGTTGTCGGAGGGGCGTAGCGAGCCGCGTCTTCAGGCGCTGCTGGCGCTGGCTGCAGAAAACCGCGTTGCGGTCGGCCAGGCCGAGCGCCGTGAGCTGGACGCCTGGGTCGAGGGCGTGCACCAGGGTGTGGTCGCCGAGGTGAGCCCAAGCCAGGTGTGGGGCGAGGCGATGCTCGAGGAGTTGCTCGAGCGCACCGAGACGCCGCCGCTGATCCTGGTGCTCGACGGTGTCACCGACCCGCACAACCTCGGCGCCTGCCTGCGCACCGCCGATGCTGCGGGCGCAACTGCCGTGGTGATTCCCAAGGACAAGTCGGCCACGCTCACAGGCGTGGTGCGCAAGGTCGCCTGTGGCGCTGCCGAGGTTATCCCGCTGGTGGCCGTGACCAACCTGGCGCGCACCCTGGAGAAACTCCAGCAGCGCGGCCTGTGGGTGGTCGGCACTGCTGGCGAAGCGGAGCAGGAGATCTACCAGCAGGACCTCACCGGTCCGCTGGTGATGATCATGGGCGCAGAAGGCAAGGGCATGCGCCGCCTGACCCGTGAGCATTGCGACTTCCTGGTGAAGCTGCCGATGGCTGGTAGTGTCAGCAGTCTGAACGTCTCGGTGGCGACCGGGGTGTGTCTGTTCGAGGCGGTGAGGCAGCGTCAGGCCAAGCGTTGAGAGCCTGAAGCGGCGGCGTTCCTTTCGCGGGCAAGCCCGCTCCCACAGACCTGCGTAAGCCCCTGTGGGAGCGGCGGTTCGGCGGTCCGACTTGCCCGCGAAAGCATCACCGCCGCGTTCACATATCCCGCCAATATGTTTCCGACTGTTCAAATAATCGCCAATCACCTTGCTTGTCCAACCCGCCTTCTCTACAATTGCGCCCCTTGCCGAGCTGGCGGGTGCGCATGTGCCTTCACTCAAGCAAGACATACAGTGTCATTCACTCCTTGTCTGACCAGATTCGCTGGCAGACTACTAACCCGTAAGGAGCATTCATGCGTCATTACGAAATCATCTTCCTGGTTCACCCGGACCAGAGCGAGCAAGTCGGCGGCATGGTCGAGCGTTACACCAAGCTGATCGAAGAAGATGGTGGCAAGATCCACCGCCTGGAAGACTGGGGCCGTCGTCAACTGGCCTACGCAATCAACAATGTTCACAAGGCTCACTACGTGATGCTGAACGTTGAGTGCACCGGCAAGGCCCTGGCCGAGCTGGAAGACAACTTCCGCTACAACGATGCCGTTATCCGTAACCTGGTCATCCGTCGCGACGAAGCCGTTACCGGTCAGTCCGAGATGCTGAAGGCTGAAGAGAACCGCAGCGAGCGCCGTGAGCGTCGCGAGCGTCCTGAGCATGCTGACTCCGCCGATGGCGACGACAGCAATGACAGCGACTCCAGCGATAACGCTGACGAGTAATCCACGGACCTTTAGAGGAGCCTATTAAATGGCACGTTTCTTCCGTCGTCGTAAATTCTGCCGCTTCACTGCTGAAGACGTGAAAGAGATCGACTTCAAAGATCTCAACACCCTGAAAGCTTACGTATCCGAAACCGGCAAGATCGTTCCAAGCCGTATCACTGGTACCAAAGCTCGTTATCAGCGTCAGCTGGCTACCGCTATCAAGCGCGCCCGCTTCCTGGCCCTGCTGCCCTACACCGACAGCCACGGCCGCTGAGACCGGGTCGTCGACAAGTAGTAAGGGATAGGCATGCGAGCGTTGGCTGATTTCATCATGCGCGGTCGTGTGCAGGCCACTGTCGTGGTGGCTGGTTGTGCGGCATTGCCGCTGTTGTTCTGGTTGAGTGCCGCCGCCGGGAGCCTGGTGTTCCTGCGGCGTGGTTTCAAGGACGCATCCTCGGTCATCGTGTGGGGCATCTTGCCCGCGCTGGCCTGGTGGATCTTCGGTGAGCCGCGCACCTTGATGGTGCTGCTGGGGACGCTGGGGCTGGCTGCGCTGTTGCGCGCCGGGCACTCCTGGAACCGGGTGCTGTTGTCCAGCATCGCCTTGGGCCTGTTGTACGGTGTCATCCTCGGTTCAGTGTTCCGCGAACCGATCGAAGCTCTGGCGCGAGCGCTTGAAAAAGCCCTGCCGCAGATGCTCGACGGTCTCTACCAGCAGTTGTCGGTAGAGGAGCAGGCACACCTGGGGGCACTCATCGTACCGGTGCTCAACGGCCTGATTGCAGCTTTGCTGCAGGTCGTCAGCGTTCTGGCCCTGATGTTGGGCCGGTACTGGCAGGCCGCGTTGTACAACCCGGGAGGTTTCGGCCGCGAGTTTCAAGCGGTGCGGATTCCCCTGGTGCCGGCACTGGTGCTGCTGGCGTGCATGGTGTTCGGGCCGAACTTCGGTTCCGCCGTCGCCTTGCTTACGCCGCTGTGCAGTGTGCCGCTCATGTTCGCGGGCATTGCCCTGCTGCATGGGCTGGTGGCCCAGAAACGCCTGGCCAGGTTCTGGCTGGTGGGGTTGTACGTGACGCTGGTGCTGTTCATGCAGCTGACCTATCCGTTGCTCGTGGTCTTGGCCATTGTCGACAGCCTGATTGATTTTCGCGGTCGCCACTCCCCCAAGGGGAATGATTCCGCGAACGGTGAAGGTTAAAAGTTAAGAGGTTTTACCAAATGGAACTGATCCTGCTGGAAAAAGTCGCCAACCTGGGCAACCTGGGCGACAAAGTAAAAGTTAAGGCTGGTTACGGCCGTAACTTCCTGCTGCCATTCGGCAAGGCCACCGTTGCCAACGCCGCTAACCTGGCTGCATTCGAAGAGCGTCGTGCAGAGCTGGAAAAAGCCGCTGCCGACAAGAAAGCTTCGGCTGAAAGCCGCGCTGCCCAACTGGCCGAGCTGGAAGTGACCATCACTGCCACCGCTGGCGACGAAGGCAAGCTGTTCGGTTCGATCGGCACCCACGACATCGCTGATGCCCTGACCGCCTCCGGCGTTGAAGTGGCCAAGGCTGAAGTTCGTCTGCCGAACGGCACCATCCGTCAGGTTGGCGAATACGACGTAGCTGTGCACCTGCACAGCGACGTTGAAGCCACCGTACGCGTGGTCGTCGTAGCTGCCTAAGCTGCGCTGACTGACTGGCCCCTTGCGGGCCAGCCGGTTAACATCGGGCACGGTCCTGTTTTTCAGGCCGTGCCCTTTGTCTTTTTGAACCCCCCAGAATTCTTGCGTGGCCATGAACGAGATTACCAATCCCGAACAGCTCGACCTGCAAACCGCTGCCCTGAAGGTGCCGCCGCATTCCATCGAGGCCGAACAGGCTGTGCTCGGTGGCTTGATGCTGGATAACAACGCCTGGGAGCGAGTGCTGGACCAGGTGTCCGATGGCGATTTCTACCGGCATGACCACCGTCTGATTTTCCGTGCCGTGCACAAGCTGGCCGATGCCAACCAGCCGTTCGACGTGGTCACCCTGCACGAGCAGTTGGACAAGGAAGGCCTATCGACCCAGGTCGGTGGCTTGGCGTACCTGGCCGAGCTGGCCAAGAACACTCCGTCGGTGGCCAACATCAAGGCCTACGCCGCGATCATCCGTGAGCGGGCGACGCTGCGCCAATTGATCAGCATCAGTACCGACATCGCCGACAACGCCTTCAACCCGCAAGGGCGCAACGCCGAAGAGATTCTCGACGACGCCGAGCGGCAGATCTTCCAGATCGCCGAGGCGCGGCCCAAGACCGGTGGACCGGTGGGGGTCAACGAGCTGTTGACCATGGCGATCGACCGTATCGACACCTTGTTCAACTCCGACAGCGACATCACCGGTGTTTCCACCGGCTTTACCGACCTGGACGAGAAGACCAGCGGCCTGCAGCCCGCCGACCTGGTCATCGTCGCCGGCCGTCCGTCGATGGGCAAGACCACCTTCGCCATGAACCTGGTCGAGAACGCAGTGCTGCGCAGCGACAAGGCTGTGCTGGTGTTCTCCCTCGAGATGCCTGGCGAATCGCTGATCATGCGTATGCTCTCGTCGCTGGGTCGCATCGACCAGACCAAGGTCCGCTCCGGCCAGCTCGACGACGATGACTGGCCGCGCCTGACCTCGGCGGTCAATCTGCTCAATGACCGCAAGCTGTTCATCGACGACACCGCCGGTATCAGCCCTTCGGAGATGCGTGCACGTACCCGCCGTCTGGCGCGTGAGCATGGCGAGATCGCGCTGATCATGGTCGACTACCTGCAACTGATGCAGATTCCGGGCTCGGCCGGCGACAACCGGACCAACGAGATTTCCGAGATCTCGCGCTCGCTCAAGGCCCTGGCCAAGGAGTTCAACTGCCCGGTCATCGCGCTGTCGCAGCTCAACCGCTCCCTGGAGCAGCGCCCGAACAAGCGCCCGGTCAACTCCGACCTTCGTGAATCCGGAGCGATCGAGCAGGACGCCGACGTGATCATGTTCGTCTACCGTGACGAGGTGTATCACCCCGAGACCGAGCACAAGGGCGTGGCGGAAATCATCATCGGCAAGCAGCGTAACGGTCCGATCGGTTTTGTCCGCCTGGCGTTCATTGGCAAGTACACCCGCTTCGAGAACCTGGCGCCGGGCATGTACAACTTCGACGACGACGAATAACCCCCCAGAACTGAATCGGCCCCCTGTGGGAGCGGGTTTACCCGCGAATGCGATGTTTAACCCGCCATCGCATTCGCGGGTAAACCCGCTCCCACAGGGGGCGATGTTTTTCTGGGCGATCACTATGATTCCGACCACCACCGTCGGATTTGGTCAAAATTTGTGCTATATTCCGCGCCCGCGATTTCCCTGCACACCAGAACCGGTCACTGACATGCAAGCAGCCAAACCACTCTACGACTATCCCAAGTACTGGGCCGAATGCTTCGGGCCAGCGCCTTTCCTGCCGATGAGCAGGGAGGAGATGGATCAGCTCGGCTGGGATTCCTGCGACATCATCATCGTGACCGGTGACGCCTACGTCGACCACCCATCGTTCGGCATGGCCATCATCGGCCGCCTGCTGGAAGCCCAGGGCTTTCGCGTGGGTATCATTGCCCAGCCGAACTGGCAGTCCAAAGACGACTTCATGAAGCTCGGCGAGCCGAACCTGTTCTTCGGTGTCGCGGCCGGCAACATGGATTCGATGATCAACCGTTACACCGCCGACAAGAAGGTGCGTTCCGACGACGCCTACACGCCTGGTGGCCTGGCCGGCAGCCGTCCGGACCGCGCCAGCCTGGTGTACAGCCAGCGCTGCAAGGAAGCCTACAAGCACGTGCCGATCGTGCTCGGTGGCATCGAGGCCTCGCTGCGCCGCATCGCCCACTACGACTACTGGCAGGACAAGGTCCGCCACTCGATCCTGGTCGATGCCAGCGCCGATATCCTGCTGTTCGGCAACGCCGAGCGGGCGGTGGTCGAGGTTGCCCAGCGCTTGTCCAACGGCGAGAAGATCGAGTCGATCACCGACGTGCGCGGCACCGCGTTCATCCGCCGTGACACCCCCGAGGGCTGGTACGAGATCGACTCCACCCGCATCGACCGTCCAGGCCGTGTCGACAAGATCATCAACCCCTACGTCAACACCCAGGACACCCAGGCCTGCGCCATCGAGCAGGCCAAGGGCGAGGTGGAAGACCCGAACGAAGCCAAGGTCGTACAGATTCTCGACAGTCCGCGCATGACCCGCGAGAAGTCGGTGATCCGTTTGCCATCGTTCGAGAAGGTACGCAACGACCCGGTGCTCTATGCCCACGCCAACCGCGTGCTGCACCTGGAAACCAACCCAGGCAACGCCCGCGCCCTGGTGCAGAAGCACGGTGAAGTGGACGTGTGGTTCAACCCACCACCCATTCCGATGAGCACCGAGGAAATGGACTACGTGTTCGGCATGCCCTACGCGCGCGTCCCGCACCCGGCCTATGGCAAGGAGCGCATCCCGGCCTACGAGATGATCCGCTTCTCGGTGAACATCATGCGCGGCTGCTTCGGCGGCTGTACCTTCTGCTCGATCACCGAGCACGAAGGCCGGATCATCCAGAACCGCTCCCACGAATCGATCCTGCACGAGATCGAGGAAATGCGCGACAAGGTACCGGGCTTCACCGGCGTGGTCTCTGACCTGGGCGGCCCGACCGCCAACATGTATCGCATCGCCTGCAAGAGCCACGAGATCGAGAAGCACTGCCGCAAGCCGTCATGTGTGTTCCCGGGCATCTGCGAGAACCTCAATACCGACCACAGCTCGCTGATCTCGCTGTATCGCAAGGCGCGTGCGCTGCCGGGGGTAAAGAAGATCCTCATCGCCTCGGGCCTGCGTTACGACCTGGCGGTCGAGTCGCCGGAGTACGTGAAGGAGCTGGTCACCCACCACGTCGGTGGCTACCTCAAGATCGCCCCGGAGCACACCGAGCGTGGTCCGCTGGACAAGATGATGAAGCCGGGTATCGGCAGCTACGACCGCTTCAAGCGCATGTTCGAGAAGTACTCGAAGGAAGCGGGCAAGGAGCAGTACCTGATCCCGTACTTCATCGCTGCGCATCCTGGTACCACCGACGAAGACATGATGAACCTGGCCCTCTGGCTCAAGGGCAACGGTTTCCGCGCCGACCAGGTGCAGGCGTTTTACCCTTCGCCCATGGCGTCGGCCACGGCCATGTACCACTCGGGCAAGAACCCGCTGCGCAAGGTCACCTACAAGAGTGAGGGTGTGGAGATCGTCAAGAGCGACGAGCAGCGCCGCTTGCACAAGGCGTTCCTGCGCTACCACGACCCGAAGGGCTGGCCGATGCTGCGTGAAGCGCTGACCCGCATGGGGCGCGCCGACCTGATCGGCCCGGGCAAGCACCAGTTGATCCCGCTGCACCAGCCGCAGACCGACAGCTACCAGAGCGCGCGTCGCAAGAACTCGACGCCGGCTGGCAGCCACAAGGTGGCCAAGGAGCAGAAGATCCTCACCCAGCACAACGGCCTGCCGCCGCGTGCCAGCGATGGCAGCAAGCCGTGGGACAAGCGCGAGAAGGCCAAGGCCGAGGCATTCGCCCGCAACCAGCAGGCAGCCAAGGAGCGCAAGGAAGCGGCCAAAGGCGGCAAGGGCAACAAGAAGCCGCGCCAGCCAGTGATTCCGCGCTGACCTCCAAACCCGCAAGGAACATGGTGGGGGCGAAGCGCCGCCCCCACGGGTTCTGTAAAACGATCAATCAGGCTTGTGATCGACCCACTTCGGCGCCACCGGGGCGATGAAGCTGTCCATGCCATCGAGCAGCTCATCCGCCTGCTGACCGAGCAACAGCATCGCCCGGTGCTGCGGCCGCACGAAACCTTCCTCGACGATATGGTCGAGGAAGCCGCCAAGCTTTTCATAGAAGCCATTCACATCCAGCAGCCCCAGCGGCTTGGCGTGATAGCCCAGTTGGCCCCAGGTCCAGACCTCGAACAACTCTTCCAGCGTACCCAGCCCACCCGGTAGGGCGATGAAGGCATCGCTGAGCTCGGCCATGCGCGCCTTGCGGGCATGCATGCCGTCGACCACCTCCAGGCGCGTCAGCCCTTTGTGGCCGACTTCGGCGTCCATCAGGCTCTGCGGGATGATGCCGATGACTTCGCCACCAGCGGCCATGGCAGCATCGGCGACGATGCCCATGAGGCCGACGGCGCCACCGCCGTAGACCAGAGTCAGGCCGCGGTGGGCGATGGCCTGGCCGAGGGCGATGGCGGCCTCACGATAGGCCGGGTTGGCGCCGATGCTGGCGCCGCAGAAGACACAGACGGAACGTACGGGCATTGCTTATCTCCAGTGCAGTTCACCCGCTGCGCAGGCAGCGGGGCACACAGGGTAAGGCGCAATGCCGCGTGCTCCAAGCGTCGAGTTCACTCCGGTCGGGCGAACTCGCAGACCGCCGCACCGGTTGCGCCGCACGCATAGGCAGCCAACAGGCCGCGCATGAAATTTCCGAGATTCATGGCACTTGCTCCTAAATGAGAGGTTGTCCCATCGTCTATCAAGCAGGCATGATGTGCTCTTAGATTGTTTGTATACAATCCATTGAACAATACTACTGGCTGGCTCATTGATGGCCCTTGATTCAAATCAGCAAGGGCCTGGCCGGTTTCAGGCAGTCTCGCAATTGATAAAACCCTGCCAAGGAGATTCACGATGTTTGCGAAAGCTGTAGCGGTATCCCTGCTGACCCTCGCCAGCGCTTCTGTCTTTGCCGCCGACTGCAAGGTGACTGTCGACTCTACCGACCAGATGTCGTTCAACACCAAGGAGTTCACCGTCGACAAGAGCTGCAAGACCGTCGAGATCGAACTGACTCATGGTGGCAGCCTGCCGAAGAACGTCATGGGCCATAACCTGGTGATCAGCAAGACGGCCGACATGCAGGCCATTGCCACCGAGGGCATGACCCAGGGTCTGGACAAGGACTACATCAAGGCTGACAACGCTGCGATCATCGCCCACACCAAGATGATTGGCGCTGGTGAGAAAGACACCATCAAGCTGGACACCTCCAAGCTCGAAGCCGGTGGCGACTACAGCTTCTTCTGCACCTTCCCGGGCCACATCTCGATGATGAAGGGCAAGGTTGTCGTCAAGTAATCAAAGGCTGACGCTGAACCCTGTGGGAGCGGGTTTACCCGCGAATGCGATGTCGAATCTACCGACGCATTCGCGGGTGAACCCGCTCCCACAGGTCTTTCTGCAGCCTGATCAAGGGGCGAACGGCAGTTCGCGCTTGTGCTGGGTCTTGCGGTAGGTGGCGACGATGATGTCGAACGCTGCCTGGTCAACCGGCTGCCCATGCAGGAAGTCATCGATCTGCTGATAGGTCACGCCATGCGACGCCTCGTCCGGCTTGCCTGGTTCCAGGTCTTCCAGATCTGCAGTTGGCACCTTCTCCACCAGCGATTCCGGCGCACCGAAGCTGCGCGCGATCGCCCGCACCTGGTTCTTCACCAGCCCGCTCAGCGGCGCCAGGTCACAGGCACCATCACCGAACTTGGTAAAGAAGCCCATCACCGCCTCGGCGGCGTGGTCGGTGCCGATCACCAGGCCTGCGCGAGCGCCAGCGATGGTGTACTGGGCGACCATGCGGGTGCGCGCCTTGACGTTGCCGACGACGAAGTCGACCAGGGTCGGCGAGCCGTTCTTCAGTTCCGCCACTTCGGCGGCCAGGGCCCTGACAGCCGGGGCGATATCGACGGTGTGCACTTCGTCTGCCTTGATCACCTCCAGGCAGGCCTGGGCGTCGTGCTCGTCGTGCTGCACCTGGTAGGGCAGGCGCACGGCGATGAAGGTGTAGGCCTGGTCGCCGGTCTCGGCGCGCAGTTCATTGACAGCGCGTTGGGCGAGCAGGGCAGCGGTCAGCGAATCGACGCCGCCGCTGATGCCTAGCACCAGGGTCTTGAGCCGGGCGTTGGCCAGGCAGTCCTTGATGAAGGCCACGCGCCGGGCCACTTCCTTCTCGAGCGCGGCGGCATCGGCGAAGGGCGGCTGTACCTTGAGCGCCTGGGCAATCTCTTGCTGAACGGCTTGCATGGGTTACTCCTTGCTAGGGACTTTGAATACGTGACGCAGGTAGGCGACGAAGTTCTCGTCGCGGCATTGGGTCTTGGCGGCTTCGTCGGAAATCTTCGCCACTGGCGATCCGTTGCAGTCGGTCATTTTAAGCACGATGCTCATCGGCGCCACACCCGGAATGTCACAGGTCAGGTTGGTGCCGATGCCGAAGCTGACATTGATGCGACCGCGCAGTGCGCGGAAGATCTGCAGGGTGCGCGGCAGGTCCAGGCCATCGGAGAACACCAGGGTCTTGGTCATCGGATCGATCCCCAGCTTGCGGTAGTGCGCGATGGCCTTTTCCGCCCAGGCCACCGGCTCGCCCGAATCGTGGCGCAGGCCGTCGAAGAGCTTGGCGAAGTACAGGTCGAAGTCGCCGAGGAATGCATCCATGGTGATGCAGTCGGTCAGGGCGATACCGAGCAGCCCGCGGTACTCGCGCACCCAGCAGTCCAGTGCGGCGATCTGGCTGTCGATCAACCGTGGGCCGAGTTGCTGGTGGGCCATGATCCATTCGTGGGCCATGGTGCCAAGTGGCTTGATATCCAGTTTCCATGCCAGGTCGACGTTACTGGTGCCGACGAAGCGTGCCGGGAAGTCATCGCGCATCACCCGCACCACTTCTTCCTGCACGCGGCTCGAGAAGCGTCGGCGTGTGCCGAAGTCGGCGACCTGCAGGGCGCCCAGCTCCTCTTCGCTGGCATTGGCGCGCAACCAGTCGAACTTGCGATGGAGCTGGTCGCGCGCAGCGTTCAGGCGCATCTGCGGATGCAGGTGGCGATTGCGCACTTCACTGATGATCGCCAGCAGCGGCACCTCGAACAGGATCACGTGCAGCCACGGGCCGCGCAGGCGCAGGAACAGCTGGTCGTGCTCGATGCCGATGCGCAGGTAGCGCAGGTTGAAGCGGAACAGGCCGAGAAAGCGCAGGAAGTCGGGCTTGAGGAAGCTGATGCGCTCGAGGAAGGTCAGTTGGCCGTCGTCGAGGGTGAGGTCGGCCAGCCGTTCGATCTGCCGGCGGATTTCGCCCAGATAGGGGCGCAGGTCTTCGCCATTGCGGCAGCGGAATTCCCATTCCACGTCGGCGTCCGGGTAGTTGTGCAGGACGCCCTGCATCATGGTGAGCTTGTAGAAGTCGGTGTCGAGCAGGTTATGCACGATGCGCTCGGCGAATGCGCTCTCGCTCATTGAATGGCTCCAGGGCGGCGATTGGTGCCTATTGTGCCAGCTTCGAGAGGGGGCCAGGGATTTGTGGTGGCCCCTTTGCGGGGAAACGCCGCCTGAATGCGAAAAGGCCATCATCGATAAACCACCATTCCCCGTCACAGCGTCTAGCCTTGAAACAGTGCCTGCCTGTAGCAGTCGCGCACCAGCGGTGTGCACTTCGGTGACGTCATGCTGTTACAGGATGGTTGCACGTAAACACTTGCGAGGGTTGCAATGATGGCACCTTGCGGTTGCTCCTTTGTTTTGCGTTCAGTGGCGCCTGCCCTGTGGCAGACGGTTGCACGCTCAATAAAGAAACGACCGCCGGAGGTCTGCAGTGGCCCAGCGGAGTGTGTTTTCCCGGAAGACAAAACCGATGGCACGGCCCTTGCTCAGAGCACAGGGTTGATGAAGTTGTAGTGCCAACTAAAAAAACTCTAGGAGCACCACCTCATGTCGCAGACGTTTTACAAGAAAGGTTTCCTGGCACTGGCCGTGGCCACGGCACTGGGTGTTTCTTCGTATGTACAGGCCGACGTAAAGATCGGCGTAGCGGGCCCGATGACCGGCGCCAACGCAGCGTTTGGCGAGCAATACATGAAGGGCGCCCAGGCGGCAGCCGATGTGGTCAACAAGGCCGGCGGCATCAACGGCGAGAAGATCGTCCTGGTCAAGGGCGATGACGCCTGCGAGCCGAAGCAGGCCGTGGCCGTTGCCAACCGCCTGGTCGATCAGGACAAGGTGATCGGCGTGGTCGGACACTTCTGCTCCTCCAACACCATTCCCGCCTCCGAGGTGTACGACGAAGCGGGCGTCATCGCGATCACCCCCGGGTCGACCAACCCGCAGGTCACCGAGCGTGGCCTGTCGGCCATGTTCCGCATGTGCGGACGTGACGACCAGCAGGGCATCGTTGCCGGCGACTACATCGTCGATGTGCTCAAGGGCAAGAAGGTCGCGGTCCTGCACGACAAGGACACCTATGGCCAGGGCCTGGCCGATGCGACCAAGGCGCAGCTCGAGAAGCGCGGCGTCAAGCCTGTGCTGTATGAAGGCCTGACCCGTGGCGAGAAGGACTTCAGCGCCGTGGTCACCAAGATCCGCTCCAATGGTGCCGACGTCGTCTACTTCGGCGGCCTGCACCCGGAAGCCGGTCCGCTGGTGCGCCAACTGCGCGAGCAGGGCCTGAAGGACGTCAAGTTCATGTCCGACGACGGTATCGTCACCGACGAACTGGTGGCCACCGCAGGCGGTGCGCAATACACCGACGGCGTGTACATGACCTTTGGTGCCGACCCGCGCCTGCTGCCGGACAGCAAGGCGGTGGTCGAGGAGTTCCGCAAGGCCGGCACCGAGCCTGAGGGCTATACCCTGTACGCCTACGCCTCGATCCAGGCGCTGGCCGCCGCGTTCAACGGCGCCAAGTCGAACAAGGGCGAAGACGCCGCCAAGTGGCTCAAGGCCAATCCGGTCAAGACCGTCATGGGCGAGAAGAAGTGGGACAGCAAGGGCGACCTGACCGTCTCCGACTACGTGGTCTACCAGTGGGATGCCAACGGCAAGTACCACCAGCTGGAAAAACAAAAATAACAACGGCTCGCGGCCCGGGCGCGTTGGCGCACCGGGCCCAGCCCCGCGGTATTTGTACTTTATCCGTAGATCTGCACAGTCCTGCGCGGCGAGGGACGCTCTGCCCTTGCCCTCGCCGTGGTCGGCGCTCGTGCAATCTCAATAGGTGAGATTGCGTTATGGATGGTATTTTCCTGCAGCAACTGATCAATGGGCTGACCCTCGGGTCTGTCTATGGTCTGATCGCCATCGGCTACACAATGGTCTATGGCATCATCGGCATGATCAACTTCGCGCACGGCGAGGTGTATATGATCTCCGCGTATCTCGCGGCGATCAGCCTGGCATTGCTGGCCTACTTCGGTATCGAATCCTTCCCGCTGCTGATGCTTGGCACGCTGTTGTTCACCATTGTCGTCACCGGTGTCTATGGCTTCACCATCGAGCGCATCGCCTACAAGCCACTGCGCAACTCCACCCGCCTGGCTCCGCTGATCAGCGCCATCGGTATCTCGCTGATCCTGCAGAACTACGCGCAACTCAGCCAGGGGGCGCGCCAGCAAGGCGTACCGACCCTGCTCGAAGGTGCCTGGCGCGTCGATATCGGCACCGGCTTCGTCCAGCTCACCTACACCAAGATCTTCATCCTGGTTGCCGCCTTCGTCGGCATGGGCCTGCTCACCTATGTCATCAAGTACACCAAGCTCGGGCGCATGTGCCGCGCCACCCAGCAGGACCGCAAGATGGCGTCGATCCTCGGGATCAACACCGACCGGGTGATCTCCTATGTGTTCGTCATCGGTGCGGTGATGGCAGCGCTGGCGGGTGTGCTGATCACCATGAACTACGGCACCTTCGACTTCTATGCGGGCTTCATCATCGGCATCAAGGCGTTCACTGCCGCGGTACTCGGGGGCATCGGCTCGCTACCGGGCGCCATGCTCGGCGGGATCATCCTGGGCATTTCCGAGTCGCTGTTCTCTGGGCTGGTCAACTCCGACTACAAGGACGTCTTCAGCTTCTCGCTGTTGGTGATAATCCTCATCTTCCGTCCACAAGGCCTGCTCGGTCGCCCGCTCGTGGCTAAGGTGTGATCATGTCCGTTGCCAATACTGCCTCCACTTCCCCAAGCAAGGGTTTCGACATCAAGCGCAGCCTGATCGAGACCCTCGTCGCCGGCCTGCTGGCGCTCATCGTTTTCGGACCTGTCGTCGGCGTGGTGCTCGACGGCTACAGCTTCAATGCAGAACCCCGGCGCGTGGCCTGGCTGGTCGGCGGGGTGATGATCGGTCGCTTCGTGCTCAGCCTGTTCCTGCAGACAACCACCGGCCAACGCCTGCTGCAAGGTTTCGACAGCGGCGGCTCAGGCGTGCATGTGCTGGCACCCGACTACAAGTCGCGCCTGCGCTACATCATCCCGGCGTTGATCGTCATCGCCATCGTCTTCCCGATATTTGCCAACAAGTACTTGCTGACCGTAGTCATCCTCGGGCTGATCTATGTGCTGCTGGGCCTGGGCCTGAACATCGTGGTCGGCCTGGCCGGGTTGCTCGACCTGGGTTACGTGGCGTTCTACGCCATTGGCGCCTATGGCCTGGCGCTGGGCTACCAGTACCTGGGGCTGGGCTTCTGGAGCGTGCTGCCGCTGGCGGCCATCGCTGCGGCACTGGCCGGATGCATACTGGGCTTCCCGGTGTTGCGCATGCATGGCGACTACCTGGCGATCGTGACCCTGGGCTTCGGTGAGATCATCCGCCTGGTGCTGAACAACTGGCTGTCGTTCACCGGTGGCCCGAACGGCATGCCGGCGCCGTCGCCGACCTTCTTCGGGCTGGAGTTCGGCCGTCGGGCGAAGGATGGCGGGGTGCCGTTCCACGAGTTCTTCGGTATCGAATACAACGCCAACTACAAGTTCCTGTTCATCTACATCGTGCTGTTCCTGGTGGTATTGGCGGTGCTCTACATCAAGCACCGGCTCACGCGCATGCCGGTCGGCCGCGCCTGGGAGGCGCTGCGCGAAGACGAGATCGCCTGCCGTTCGATGGGCCTGAACCACGTGCTGGTCAAGCTTTCGGCCTTCACCCTTGGCGCGTCTACTGCCGGTCTTGCCGGGGTGTTCTTCGCCACTTACCAAGGCTTCGTCAACCCGTCCTCGTTCACCTTCTTCGAATCGGCGTTGATCCTGGCCATCGTCGTGCTGGGCGGGATGGGCTCGACCGTGGGCGTGGTGATCGCCGCCTTCGTGCTGACCGTGGCGCCGGAGCTGCTGCGCAGCTTCTCCGAGTACCGCGTGCTGCTGTTCGGTGTGCTGATGGTGCTGATGATGATCTGGCGACCGCGAGGGCTGATTCGCATCAGCCGCACTGGCGTGGTCCCACGTAAAGGAGTGGCGCCATGAGCGACGAAATCATTCTCTCGGTCGACAACCTGATGATGCAGTTCGGCGGCATCAAGGCGCTCAGCGACGTCAGCCTGAAGGTCAAGCGCAACCAGATCTTCGCCCTGATCGGCCCCAACGGCGCCGGCAAGACCACGGTGTTCAACTGCCTGACCGGCTTCTACAAGGCCAGCGGTGGGCGTATCGAGCTGAACGTGCGTGGCAGCCACACCAACGTCATCCAACTGCTGGGCGAACGCTTCGAGGCGACGGATTTCGTTTCGCCGACACGCTTCGCCAATCGTCTGTACTACAAGATGTTCGGTGGTACCCATCTGGTGAACCGCGCGGGCCTTGCGCGCACCTTCCAGAACATTCGCCTGTTCAAGGAAATGTCGGTGGTGGAAAACCTGCTGGTGGCCCAGCACATGTGGGTGAACCGCAGCCTGCTGGCCGGGGTGCTCAACACCAAGGGGTATCGCCAGGCCGAAAGCGACGCGCTGGACCACGCGTTCTACTGGTTGGAGGTGGTCGATCTGGTCGATTGCGCCAACCGCCTGGCTGGCGAGTTGTCGTACGGTCAGCAGCGTCGGCTGGAGATCGCCCGGGCGATGTGCACGCGGCCGAAGATCATCTGCCTGGACGAGCCGGCCGCCGGTCTCAACCCGCAGGAGACCGAGGCGCTGAGTCGTATGATCCGTGTGCTGCGCGACGAACACGACATCACCGTGGTGCTGATCGAGCACGACATGGGCATGGTCATGAGCATTTCCGATCACATCGTCGTGCTCGACCACGGCAATGTGATTGCCGAAGGCGCCCCGCAGGACATCCGCAACAACCCGACGGTAATCGCCGCCTACCTGGGTGCCGACGAAGAGGAACTGATATGAGTGCACCCATTCTCGAGCTCAAGGACCTGGATGTGTTCTATGGGCCGATCCAGGCGCTGAAGAAGGTCTCGATGCACATCGAGGAGGGCGAGACGGTCAGCCTGATCGGTGCCAACGGCGCGGGCAAGTCCACGCTGCTGATGTCGATCTTCGGCCAGCCGCGGGCAGCTTCCGGGCAGATCCTCTACCGTGGCACTGACATTACCCGCAAGTCGTCGCACTACATCGCCTCCAACGGCATCGCCCAGTCACCGGAAGGGCGGCGGGTGTTCCCCGACATGACCGTCGAGGAGAACCTGATGATGGGCACCATCCCCATCGGCGACAAGCATGCCGACGAAGACATGCAGCGCATGTACGAGCTGTTCCCGCGACTCAAGGAGCGACGCAACCAGCGGGCCATGACCATGTCCGGCGGCGAGCAGCAGATGCTGGCCA
This sequence comes from Pseudomonas sp. A014, assembly GCF_052378495.1. Taxonomy (NCBI): domain Bacteria; kingdom Pseudomonadati; phylum Pseudomonadota; class Gammaproteobacteria; order Pseudomonadales; family Pseudomonadaceae; genus Pseudomonas; species Pseudomonas sp. A014. The sequence continues at coordinate 5,338,575 of NZ_CP199001.1, read as the reverse complement.
TCGCCCGCGCCTTGATGAGCCGGCCCAAGCTGCTGTTGCTGGACGAGCCGTCGCTGGGGTTGGCGCCGATCGTGGTCAAGCAGATCTTCTCGACCCTGCGCGAGCTGGCCAAGACCGGCATGACCATTTTCCTGGTCGAGCAGAACGCCAACCATGCGCTGAAACTGTCGGACCGGGCCTATGTGATGGTCAACGGGCAGATCCGCATGACCGGGACCGGGCAGGAGTTGCTGGTCAACGAAGAGGTGCGTAGCGCCTATCTGGGTGGACATTGAGGTGTGGCAGGGGCTGCTTTGCGGCCCCGGTCGCCAATGTGGACAACTTGTCGCACATCCCGCTTGAACCACCGTAGATTCCCTGCATAACCCCTTGTTTCCACAGGCACGATGTTTTCCACGTTTAATGTGGAACCGCCTGTGGAAAACATGGTGGCATGTCGCTGTACACCACGTATCCAAAGGCCTGCATGGCGTTGGTCAATATTTGATCAGTCAAGCGTTGTGCACAATTACGTCGCGCTCTTGCCCATGAATCGCGGCGCGGAATCGCTGTTGCCTTTCTGTGGATAAGTCTGTGCGCAACCCTTGGACAGACTGCTGGACACGGCATGGTTGAAAGCGTTGCGCCATCACCTGAGCGGTCTGAAAGAGTTTATCCAGGTCAAAGGGTTCCCTTTGCCCGACGAGTTGCCCCCAATCCATGGGGAAAGCCTTGTGGATAAGATGCGTATAGCCTGCACCAGCCCTTGTGCTGCAAGGCTTTTGAGGCGTTGCCTGTTTTTTGACCAGTACCGAAAACGGCTTGCTGCCAGCGTGCGCCGCGGGCATGCTGCAAGGCCTGCTACGACCCCTACAGCGAAGGAGAACAGCATGACGTCCACCGTATTCATCACAGGTGCCACTTCCGGTTTCGGTGAAGCCACTGCCCGTCGTTTCGCCGACGCTGGCTGGAAGCTGGTGCTTACCGGTCGCCGCAAGGAGCGCCTGGATGCCCTGTGCGCCGAGCTGTCGGCCAAGACCGAGGTGCTCGGCCTGGTGGTCGATGTGCGCGACCGCAAGGCGATGGAGGCGGCCATTGCCAGCCTGCCGCCGGCCTTCGACAAGCTGCAGGGCCTGGTCAACAACGCAGGGCTGGCCCTGGGCGCCGACCCTGCACCGCAGTGCGACCTGGACGACTGGGAAACCATGGTCGATACCAACATCAAGGGCCTGATGTACACCACCCGCCTGCTGTTGCCGCGCCTGATCGCCCATGGCCGTGGCGCGAGCATCCTCAATGTGGGTTCGGTGGCGGGCAACTATCCCTATCCAGGCAGCCATGTGTATGGCGGCACCAAGGCCTTTGTCGGGCAGTTCTCCCTGAGCCTGCGCTGCGACCTGCGCGGCACCGGCGTACGGGTGACCAACATCGAGCCGGGCCTGTGCGAAAGCGAGTTCTCGCTGGTGCGCTTCGGTGGCGACCAGTCGCGCTACGACGCTACCTACGCGGGCGCCGAGCCGATCCAGCCGCAGGACATCGCCGATACCATCTTCTGGGTACTCAACCAGCCGGCGCACATCAACATCAACAACCTTGAGCTGATGCCGGTAAGTCAGGACTGGGCTGGGTTCTCGATCGACCGTTCGGCCAAGGGCTGAAAACGGTTCCACGCCGGCCCTTGTAGGAGCGGCGGTTCGGCGCCCCGACTTGCCCGCGAAAAAGACACCGCGCTGCCTGGCACGGGCTATGCCCGTGTTCGCGGGACAAGCCCGCACACAGGGATTGGGCTGGCCTTTAGATTTTGAGCAGGACAGTTGCTCCTGCATCAATCAGAGCAGGCGTTGCAGGCCTTCGAGGCAGGTGGCCAGGTGGTAGGGCGTGGTGGATGGCATGTCGTGTCGGCTGACCGCGCCCTGGCCGTCGCGGCATTCGTGCCAGCCGCCGGCATGCAGGAAGTTGTCTTCGAGGGCTTTGAGCTGGGTCATCAGCTTCGCCTCGTTGCCTGGCTTCAATGCCAGCGCCCGCAGATATTCAGCCTGGGCCCAGATCCGCTGGGTCGCATCGATCACCTTGCCGTCCACATCCAGCGAAGCGAGCACCGCCGCGTCCTTCACGCCGCAGCGCTCGGCGTACTCGAATGCCCGACTGATCGATGCATGCAAGGGTGTACCGCGCAGCAGTGGCGAGGTGTCGAGCAGGTAGAACCATTCGAACTGATGCCCAGGCTCGAACCAGTTATCCACAGCACCGCGGGGTTTCTCCAGCATCACGCCGTGGGCCGGATCGATGAACTGCGCCTGCAGGGCTGTGCATAACTGCAGCAGAGCCGCTTGCGCGGCATCGTCCTGGCGCACGGCCAGGGTCTGCAGGAAGGCTTCGGCCAGGTGCATCTGCGGGTTCTGCAGCGGGCCGCTGCCAAGGTCGGACCAGTCTTCGCCCAGCACGGCTTCGTACAGGCCATCATCCCGGGCGAACTGCTCCTCGATGATTTCCAGGGCCGCGTTCAGCGCCGACTCGACCAGTCCTTCGCGGACCTTGCCCCAGTAGTGGGCGCAGGCGAAGACGATGAAGGCGTGGGTGTAGAGGTCCTTGCGTCGGTCCAGTGGCTTGCCGTCGGCATCGATGCTGTAGAACCAGCCGCCGTGCTCGGCGTCGTGAAAATGCCGCTGCAGTGAGCGGAACAGCGCTGCAGCACGCTCGGCGGCACCGGGTTGCTCGATGCGGTTGCTGAACAGGTACAACTGGCGTGCGCAGGCCATGGCGCGGTAGCGCTGCACCGGCAGCGGCTGGTGTTTGGCGTCGAGGGCTTCGAAGGGCAGGGCCATGTCGGCGTTCCAACCGGGACCTTGCCACAAGGGCACGATGCGCTCGGCGAAATGTTCGCGCACAGAAGCCAGGCAGGTACTCAGCTCGGACGGGGTAGGGCGGGGGTTGGACATGAAGGCGCTCGTCGCAATCGGGCAGGGCGCCATGGTAGCAGAACTGGTGAAGGGGTTGATTGTGCCGGCCGCTTCGCGGGCTTCAGCCCGGATTCCCCAACCCCTGCCAATGCCGCGCCCCGACGAAGATGAAGCGCAGTTGCTGGGTGATCTTGTCCTGCGCGGTCAGCGCCTGTGGGCAAGCCGGATCAGGGCTGTCGATCAGCTCTGGCAGGGTGGCGAACACGGTCTTGACCACCAGGTCGGCCATCACCCCGAGGGCGGCGCTGTCCAGATGCTGCCAGCGGGTCATGCGTGCAAGGTCGGTGGCCAGGTCAGAGCTGATATCCCGGCGCAGTCGGGCGATGGCCTGGCGCACGGGCTGCGAGCCGCCGTACTGTTCACGGGCGAGGAACAGGAACTGGGCGCGGTGTGCCGCTACCACATCGAGGAAGATACGTACCGAGGCGTCGGTGATGCCACCGAGTTCGAATTCGTTGTGGCGCACCAGGCGAATGGTCTGGCGGAAGGTGGCATCGACCTCGGCGACCAGCGCCAGGCCCAGGGCATCCATATCGGGGAAATGCCGGTAGAAACCGGTGGGGACGATACCGGCCGCCTTGGCCACTTCGCGCAGACTGATGCTGCCGAAGCCCCGGCCACTCTCCATGAGCTGGCAGGCGGCGTCGAGCAAGGCCTGGCGGGTCTGTTGCTTCTGTTCGGCACGCGGCAGCATGGGGCTCTGGATTCTGTGACTGTACGGCTTGGCACTCTAGATAAAAAAACGAAGCCCGGTCAATGGACCGGGCTTTGGAGGGGAGCAAGCGCTGTATGTCGAGTTGTCTTTATCAGCCATGGGCATCAGCTCACGCGGCGGATTTCGACCAGACGATCCGAGCCGCCTTCGGCTACGCGGTTGTTGCGTTCGATCAGGCGGTCCGAGCCACCTTCGGCAACGCGGTTGTTGCGTTCGATCAGGCGATCCGAGCCACCTTCGGCAACGCGGTTGTTGCGTTCGATCAGGCGATCCGAGCCACCTTCGGCAACGCGGTTGTTGCGTTCGATCAGGCGATCCGAGCCACCTTCGGCAACGCGGTTGTTGCGTTCGATCAAACGGTCCGAGCCACCTTCGGCAACGCGGTTATTACGTTCGATCAAGCGATCCGAGCCACCTTCGGCTACGCGGTTGTTGCGTTCGATCAAGCGATCCGAGCCACCTTCGGCTACGCGGTTGTTGCGTTCGATCAGACGATCCGAGCCACCTTCGGCAACGCGGTTGTTGCGTTCGATCAGACGATCAGAACCACCTTCGGCAACCGTCTTCAGGGGCTGGGAAATCACTGCCGAGCTGGAACGGGCTTCGGCACTCAGGTGTTGGTCGGCAGCCGGCAAGGCGAAGGCGTTGGCGGCGAGGATGGAAAGACTCAGGCTCAGCAGCAGTTGGCGTTTCATGATTCGGTGCTCCTCGTGGGACGCTGGAAAGTGGGTACGAGGGCAATGCTACGCTTGGTAACTCAAGAAAAAAGTTCATATGGCTAATGGTAACAATCGACGTAAATGATGGTTGACCGCGAAGGCTCTGGATCAATGATTTCGGGGTGGTTGGTGGCTACGTGCTACCGCGTTTCACCGGTAACATCCAGGTCGATTTCACCCGCAAAGCTGAGGAATGGGTCAGAAAAAACTTCGCTATCATTGCCGTCGTCGATAAAACCCCTCGGGCTTTCATCAGTCCGAAGTAATGAATGCCTTTGCCGCACCGCTTCAAGTCTTGCAGTCAGGAGAGCCCCGCAATGACGCGCCCCGCCAGAATCTTCACCTGGATCCTCGCCAGCCTCGCGGCCTTGCTGGCGATACTGGTGGTGGTGATTGCCACCTTCGACTGGAACCGTATCAAGCCGCTGCTCAACGAGAAGGTCTCCGAAGCGCTGCACCGCCCGTTCGCCATCAAGGGCAACCTCGCCGTGCACTGGCAGCGCGAGCCCGATGAGGGCGGCTGGCGCGCCTGGGTGCCTTGGCCGCGCTTCGTGGCCGAAGACCTGACCCTGGGCAACCCCGACTGGCTCAAGGAGCCGCAGATGGTCGGCCTGGAACGTGTCGAGTTTCGCCTGTCGCCGCTGCCGCTGTTGTTCCAGCAGATCTCGATCCCCCGAATCGACCTCACTCATCCCACCGCCAGTCTCACGCGCCTGGCTGACGGCCGCGCCAACTGGACTTTCGATTTCGGGCCCAAGGACGAGAACGCCGAACCTTCCAGGTGGGTGCTCGATATCGGGGCGATCGGATTCGACCAGGGTAATGTGCGCTTCGACGACCAGACCCTGAAGACCGACATGAAGGTGCAGATCGACCCGCTGGGCAAGCCGATCCCGTTCAGCGAGATCGTCGGCAAGGCCAGCGCGGAAAAAGCCGGTGGCGCGCAGGATTACGCGTTCGGGCTCAAGGCCGAAGGCCGCTACAAGGGCCAGCCAGTGTCCGCGACCGGCAAGATCGGTGGCCTGCTGGCGCTGCAGGACGCCAGGCAGCCATTCCCGCTGCAGGTCGATGCACGCGTGGGTGACACCCGCGCAGCCGTCGCCGGCACCCTGACCGACCCACGCAATCTCGGCGCTCTGGACCTGCGCCTGAAGCTTTCCGGCAGCAGCCTGGGCAACCTCTACCCGCTGACCGGTGTGACCCTGCCCGATACGCCGGCGTATTCCACCGACGGCCACCTCAGCGCCAACCTGCATGATCCGCAGGGCGCGCGTTTCCGCTACGAAGGCTTCAACGGCAAGATCGGTGACAGCGACATCCATGGCGACCTGGCCTTCGTCGCCAGCCAGCCACGGCCCAAGCTCTCCGGCAACCTGGTCTCCAACCAGTTGCTGTTCAAGGACCTGGCGCCACTGATCGGCGCTGATTCCAATGCCGAGCAGAAAGCCCGTGGTGGCGCCAGCAAGCAGCCGACCGGCAAGGTGCTGCCGGTAGAGGAGTTCCGCACCGACCGCTGGCGGGCGATGGATGCCGACGTGACGTTCGCTGGCAAGCGCATCGTGCATAGCGAGCAGTTGCCGTTCAAGGATCTGTCTGCCCATGTGGTGCTCGAGGACGGTCTGCTGCGTATGGTCCCGCTGCGCTTTGGCGTGGCCGGCGGCAACCTCGATGCCAATATTCGCCTCGATGGCCGCTCGGTGCCGATGCAGGGCCGGGCACGCCTGACTGCCCGCGGCTTCAAGCTCAAGGAACTGTTCCCCACCTTCGCGCCGATGCAGACCAGCTTCGGCGAGCTGAACGGCGACGCCGACCTGAGCGGTCGCGGCAATTCGGTGGCGGCGTTGCTGGGCACTTCCAACGGCGACCTGCGCCTGCTGATCAATGATGGCGCGATCAGCCGCAGCCTGATGGAGATCGCCGGGCTCAACGTCGGCAACTACGTGGTCGACAAGCTGTTCGGCGACGAGGATGTGAAGATCAACTGCGCGGCGGCCGACGTGGGTATCAAGGATGGCCTGGCGACCACGCGGCTGTTCGTGTTCGACACCGAGAACGCGATCATCTACATCAATGGCACGGCGAATTTCGCCAGCGAGCAACTGGACCTGAAGGTCACTCCGGAATCCAAGGGGCTGCGCCTGTTCTCGCTGCGCTCACCGCTGTATGTGCGTGGGCCGTTCGCCAAGCCCAGTGCTGGTGTGCAGGCGGTGCCGCTGGCCTTGCGTGGCGCAGGGATGGTGGCGCTGGGTGTGGCCATCGGGCCGGCCGCCGGGTTGCTGGCGCTCATCGCTCCGAGTGGTGATGTGCCCAACCAGTGCACGCCGCTGCTGGAGCGGATGAAGGCCGGCAAGGCGCCTGCGGCGGTGAAGCCGAAGAAGTAGAGGGAACGGCACGGCGGTTCGGCGCCCCGACTGGTCCCGCGATAGGGCCGGCCCAGCCAAATAACCGGCTACAGCCCGAGCGCCGTCAGGAAGGCATCGATCTGCCGCTCGAACGCCGGCCGCTCATACTCCACCAACGCCATGCGCCACAGCCCCTTGAGGTAAGTGGCGATGATCGCTGCATTCAATTGCGGGTCCGTGCTCGACGGCAACTCCCCACGCTCGCGGTCCTCGGCCAGGCGCCCGGCGAACATCGCCTTCAAGTCCGCCAGCGCCTGCTCGGCGCGTAACCTCAGCTCGTCGTCGACCAGCACTTCCTCGGTCTCCATCGCCGCCAGCAGGCACAGGCGCGAGGGCGTTTGTGGGTTGTCGAGGCTGTCGAGCACATCGGCGAAGAACGCACGGATGCCCAGGGCCGCAGTCGGTGCGGCCAACAGAGCCTGTTCGCGCTTGCCGACCACCTCTTCGTTGTAGCGCTCGACGCAGGCCAGGTAGAGCTGCTTCTTGCTCTTGAGGGTGTTGTAGAACGAGCCCTCGCCGATGCCCATGACCTTGAGCAGGTCGCGCAGGCCGGTGGCGGCGTAGCCGTTTTTCCAGAACAAGTCCGTGGCGCTGGCCAGGGCTTGCTGATAGTCGAATGAGATTTTTCGTGTCATGGGCGGCACTCTATCGCATTTGTAGCAGTCGTTAAAGTTTTTCGTTGACAGTGTTCGGAGGCGCGACTTAGTGTTTGTAGTGACCGCTACAGGTTCGTTTTCATCCGGAGTTGAACATGTCCACGCTTTCCACCCTCGAGCCATTCAAGGTCGATATCCCGCAGGCTGCAATCGACGATCTGCACCAGCGCCTGCGCGCCATCCGCTGGCCCGACCCGGAACTGGTCGCCGACTGGTCCCAGGGCGTGCCCCTGGAGGCTGCCAAGGGCTTGATCGACCATTGGCTCAACCACTACGACTGGCGCCAGTTCGAGGCTCGCATCAACCGCTTCGAGCAGTTCCACACACAGATAGACGGCGTCGCTGTTCACTTCATCCATGCGCGCTCGCCGCATCCCCAGGCGATGCCGATCCTGCTCACCCATGGCTGGCCGGGTTCGGTGGTGGAGTTTCTCGACGTCATCGAGCGCCTTACCGACCCGACCCGCTTCGGCGGCCGTGCCGAAGACGCCTTCCACGTCGTGGTGCCGTCGATTCCCGGCTATGGCTTCTCGGAAAAGCCCACCGAGCAGGGCTGGAATCCACAGCGGATTGCCCGTGCCTGGGCCGTGCTGATGACCGAGAGGCTCGGGTACCCGCGCTGGGTCGCCCAAGGCGGTGATTGGGGGTCGGCAATCACCCACGCACTGGCCAGTCAGCAGCCGGCGGGCTTGCTCGCCGCCCATGTGAACCTGTTGCTGGTGGTGCCCGAGCACGCCCCAGAGCATCCCACCGAGGCCGAGCTGCGGGCGCTGAGTGACGTGGATCATTACCTGGACCAGATGTCCGGCTATGCCGACCAGATGAACACCCGGCCGCAGACCATCGGCTATGCACTGAACGACTCGCCGCTGGCGCTGGCCATGTGGATGTACGAGAAATTTTGGGAATGGACCGATAACAAGGGGCGCCCGGAAGATGCCCTGAGCCGCGACCAGATGCTCGACGACATCTCGCTGTACTGGTTCACCGGCACCGGTACGTCCAGCGCCCGCTTGTACTGGGAGGGTGTGGGCAGCACCATTCGCGACCGCAGTTTCTTCTCGGCGGTGCGTGCGTCTTCAGAGCGCATCCAGTTGCCGATGGGGGCCACGGTGTTTCCCGCCGAGACCTTCCAGCCGCCGCGCAAGTGGGCCGAGCAGGCCTACGCTGAACTGTTCTACTGGAATGAAGCCGAGCACGGCGGGCACTTCGCGGCGTTCGAGCAGCCGCAGATCTTTGCCCGGGAGATGTGGCGGGCCTTTGCGCGGTTCCGCTGAGAGGGGTGAGCGGGCTTGTCGCGGTGCCGGGCACCGCGACGGCCTCTTCGCGGGCAAGCCCGCTCCTACAGCCCTTGCAGCAGGTCGGACATATCGTCTGCGTGCTCTTCTTCCTGGGCCAGGATGTCTTCGAAGATGCGACGGGTGGTCGGGTCCTTGTCACCGATGTACTGGATGATCTCGCGGTAGCTGTCGATGGCGATACGCTCGGCAACCAGGTCTTCGAGCACCATCTCCTTGAGATTGCTGCCGGCCACGTACTGCGCGTGGGAGTTCTTGCTCAGGTTGTCCGGGTTGAAGTCCGGCTCGCCGCCCAGCTGGACGATACGCTCGGCCAGCTTGTCGGCGTGTTCGGACTCCTGGTTCGCGTGCTCGAGGAACTCCTCGGCAGCGACGCTGGCCTTGATACCGCTGGCCATGAAGTAGTGGCGCTTGTAGCGCAGGGTGCAGACCAGCTCGGTGGCCAGCGACTCGTTGAGCAGGCGGATGATGGTCTCGCGGTCGGCGTTGTAGCCTTCGGTGACGGCGCCTTGCTCTACATGCTGGCGTGCGCGCTGGCGCAAAGTGTTGATATCGGTCAGTTCAACGTTGCTCATGATTCTCTCCATACAGATCAGGGGGTAAGTGGGCGGGAGGGCTTACTGGCCGGGTAAGGCCTTGCGGTCCTCTTCTCGCTGTTTGCAGGTCTTGAATCCCTTGGCGTCGACATGCCCGCTGGCGTCGAAGCGCACGTAGTAGGGCTGCTGCTTGCCATCCTTGTAGAGGATGTAGTCGTTGCAGATCCCGCCGTTGGGCAGGTCGCTCATGTTCGATGGGCTGCCGCCGATGGCGATGACCTTTTGCGTGGTCATGCCGTGCTCGACCTGCTTGACCAGCGGCTCGTCGCGATAGGTGACGTAGTCCGCCGGGTTTTCCGGACGGCTGCCGCAGGCGGCGAGGGTCGTGCTTGCGACAAGAATGGCCAGGATCGCTTTGTTCATGGTTCCGCTCCTTGCAGAAAGGTCCGTTGCGGGTGGCTGTCAAGGTTGGAACCGCACGGCGCGTCAAGAGTTCGATTCATCAGGCGAAGCGGCGACTACCCTGAGAAGGGCAGGGTTCAGGGAGAGGAACGGCAGATGACAAACGAACTGGCCACACGCTACCCACTGGTGCTGGTGCCGGGCATGCTCGGTTTCGTGCGCTTGCTGCTCTACCCCTACTGGTTTGGCATCGTGCCGGCGTTGCGCCGGGGTGGGGCACAGGTGTTCGCGGTGCAGGTCTCGCCGCTGCATTCCAGCGAGGTGCGTGGCGAGCAGTTACTGGTGATCATCGAAGACATCTGCCAGCGCACCGGGGCAGACAAGGTCAACCTCATCGGCCACAGCCAGGGCGCTTTGAGCGCGCGTTATGCCGCAGCGCGCAGGCCTGGGCGAGTGGCGTCGGTCACCTCTGTTGCCGGTCCCAACCACGGCTCGGAACTGGCCGATCATCTTGAACGCAGCGCCCCCGGCGATTCGCCACGGGGGCGCCTGCTCAAGGCTGCACTTCATGGCCTGGCGCTGCTGCTGGTGTGGCTGGAAACCGGCTGGCGCCGTGATCCGTTGCCGATCGATGTGCACGCCTCGCACCAGTCGCTGACCTGTTCGGGCGTGGCGCTGTTCAACCAGGCTTATCCACAGGGCTTGCCGCAGCACTGGGGTGGCGAGGGTGCTGCCGAGGTCAACGGCGTGCGCTACTACTCCTGGTCCGGCATCCTGCAGCCTGGACGCACCGACAAAGGCTGGAATCGCTTCGATGGCAGCAACCGCTTCTGTCGGCTGTTCGCCCGCAGTTTCATTCGGGAAAAAGGCCAATGCGATGGCATGGTCGGGCGTTACAGCTCGCACCTCGGCCAGGTGATCGGCGACGATTACCCGCTCGATCACCTGGACATCGTCAACCAGCAGTTCGGTGCCGTGGGCAAGGGCGCCCACCCGGTGCGCCTGTTCACCGCGCACGCTGCCCGGCTCAAGGCTGCCGGGCTGTAAGCGCGCGGCGCACGGGAGTGGTCCAGCGTTCGGCGAGGATGACCCCGGCCAGTGTCAGCAGGCCGCCATACAAGTGATAGCTGGCCAACTGTTCGTTCAGGACGCCAGCAGCGATCACGGCAGTCACCACCGGCAACAGATTGAAGAACAGGGTCGTGCGGGCCGGCCCGAGCCTGTGCACGGCCTGCATCCAGAACTGCGGCGCGATCATCGACGCCAGCACACAGGCATACAGCACCAGGCCGATGTTGTTCGCGGTCAGCCCGGTCTTCTCCGACAGCAGGTACATCGGCAGCAGTACCAGGATCGCCATCCAGATCTGCAGATACAGCAGTTGCATCTGTGGCAGGCGCAATTGCCATTTCTTCAACAGCACGCTGTACAGCGCATACGCGAAGGTGGCGACCAGCATCAGCAGGTCACCGCCATTGAACCCTTGGTGCAGCAGCGCGCCGGGATTGCCGGCGGACACCACCTCCAGCACGCCGAAGAACGACACCAGAGCGCCGAGGGAGGCGCCGTAGGTCAGGCGCTGGCCGAGCCAGGCGATCGACAGGGCCAGCGACATCAGTGGCATCAGCGAAAGGATGATGCCCATGTTGGTGGCGCTGGTGATGCCGGCGGCGAAGTACGCCATGCTCTGGTACATGACCATGCCCAGTACCCCCAGGACGAACAGCTTGCCCAAGAGCGGGCGGATCGCTGTGCGATTGCGCCACACCTGCGGCAGCAGGAAGGGGGTGAACAGCAGGCCTGCGAGCAGCCAGCGGTAGAAGCCGATCTCGGCGGGAAAGATCGCCCCGGCGGACATCTTGGTGACGACGGTGTTGCCGGCCCAGATAAGAATCGCCAGGACGGGGAAGCTGTAGTTCATGAGGCTTTGACTCGTGGGAATTGCTGTTTCGGTGTGATGCTTTTGTGGGGCGGTTCGGCGCTCCGACTTGCCCGCGAAAAGAACACCGCAGATGCCCGCCATTATCCTCTGTCTGTCCACAAGGCTATACTCCCATCCAGACAACTCGCCCCGTGAAGCAGACAGCATGTCCGCCAAATACCTCGACCATCCCCGTTTCCCCGAACTCCCGGCCCCGGTGTACTTTCGCTACGACGAGTTCGGCGCCGATACGGTCAGCGCCCCGCACTTTCATCCGTGGGGCCAACTCAACTATGCCGCCCATGGCGTCATGCACCTGGATGTCGACGGCCAGCGTTTCATCTCGCCGCCAAACCACGCGGTCTGGGTTCCTCCTGATCATGAGCACGGTTGCTACAACCCGCAGGCCGTCGTCTTCCGCTCGGTCTACCTCGACCGCAGCCTATGCGTCGATCTGCCGGCCCAGCCTTGCAGCCTGGCGATAAGCGACATCCTCAAGGCGATCCTCGGCGACTTTGCCCGTCGCGACCTCAAGATCGCCCAGGACGAACGGGACCAGCGCCTGGTCCAGGTGCTGCTCGACCAACTGCGGCTGGCACCCACGCAAACCTGCTACCTGCCTTTCGCCCGCAGCGACGGCCTGCGTCAGGTGCTCGAGGCCCTGCACGCCGAGCCCGGCGATAACCGACCGCTCGGTGACTGGGCCGCGCAGGCGCATGTCAGCGAGCGTACCCTGGCCCGCCAGTTCATCCGCGAGCTGGGCATGAGCTTTGGCGAGTGGCGCTTGCGCCTGCGCTTTCTGCGCGCCATCGAAGCGCTGGAAAGCGGCACGCCGATCCAGAGCATCGCCTTCGACCTGGGCTACAGCAGTGCCTCGGCGTTCATCGCCATGTTCCAGCGCCAGGCTCGGTGCACGCCTGAGCAATACCGGCGCCGCGTGCGATCAGGGATGTAGGAATTGTTGTCTACACTCAGCTCGACGACCGTGCATCCTGCGCGGGACAAGGAGACCACTCCATGAAGATGCTGCATGTGTCATTGCTGGTACTGGGGATGTCGATCGCCGGGCAAGGATTCGCCGCTACGCCGCAACAGGAAAAGATGAAGACCTGTAACGCCGACGCCACCACTCAGGCCCTCAAGGGCGACGAGCGCAAGGCGTTCATGAGCAACTGCCTGAAAAAAGCCGAGCCTGCCAAGCCGACCACGCCGCAGGAGCGCATGAAGGCCTGTAACGCCGACCCGAAGGCCACGGCGCTCAAGGGCGACGAGCGCAAGGCATTCATGAGCGAATGCCTGAAGAAGAAGTGACCTGCGCCTATGCCTTGCGCCTGAAGGCTGGCAGACTGCGGGTCTTTCCGCTGTCTGCCGCCGAGGCTGTATGACTTTCACTCCCCGCCAGATCACCCTGGCCAGCTGCATCATCGTCGTTGCCGGCCTGCTTCTTGCGTTGCCCCTCAAGCTGCTGCCGAGCCTGCTCGCGGGCCTGCTGGTGTTCGAGCTGGTGAACATGCTCACCCCACGCTTGCAGCCACTGATCGCCGGACAACGGGCGCGCTGGCTGGCGGTGGCGCTGCTCGGCACCCTGGTGGTGAGCACGCTGACGCTGTTGATCGCCGGCGCTTTCAGCTTCCTGCTGCACGAAGCCGAAAACCCCGGCGCTTCGCTGGACAAGTTCATGGGCCTGGTGGAGCGCGCCCGGGGGCAGCTGCCGCCGTTCATCGAGGGTTACCTGCCGGCCAGCGCGGCAGAGTTCAAGGTGGCCATCGGCGACTGGATCCGCAGCCACCTGAGCGACCTGCAACTGGTGGGCAAGGGCATGGCACACATGTTCGTGACCCTGCTGATCGGCATGATCCTCGGCGCCATCATCGCCTTGCAGCGGCTGCCCGACCTGTCCCGACGCAAGCCGCTGGCCGCCGCGCTGTTCGAGCGCCTGAGTCTGCTGGTGCAGGCGTTTCGCAACATCGTCTTTGCGCAGATCAAGATCTCGCTGCTCAACACCGCGTTCACCGGCATCTTCCTCGCCGTGGTGCTGCCGCTGTTCGACGTGCACCTGCCGCTGACCAAGACCCTGATCGTACTGACCTTCCTGCTCGGGCTGCTGCCAGTGATCGGCAACCTGATGTCCAACACCCTGATCACCATCGTCGGGCTGTCGCTGTCGATCTGGGTTGCGGCGGCGGCGCTGGGCTACCTGATCGTCATCCACAAGGTCGAGTATTTCCTCAACGCGCGGATCGTCGGTGGGCAGATCAGTGCCAAGTCGTGGGAGCTGTTGCTGGCGATGCTGGTGTTCGAAGCGGCGTTCGGCTTGCCGGGGGTGGTGGCGGGGCCGATCTACTATGCCTACCTGAAGAGTGAGCTCAGGCGGATGGAGCTGGTCTGAGGGGGTGCTTGAACGTGTACCGGCCTCTTCGCGGGTAAACCCGCTCCCACAGGTCCACCGCTGCCTTCAAGGCATAGGTAATCCTGTGGGAGGCACAGGTCCACCGCTGCCTTCAAAGCATAGGTAACCAGTGGGAGCCACAGGTCCACCGCTGCCTTCAACGCATAGGTAATCCTGTGGGGGCCACAGGTTCACTGCTGCCTTCAAGGCATAGGTAATCCTGTGGGATTCACAGGTTCACCGCTGCCTTCAAGGCATAGATAATCCTGTGGGAGCGGGTTTACCCGCGAAGAGGCCAGTACAGGCAAAGGATCAGATTGTCCCGTACCGCTTGCGCGCCTCAATGGCCAGACCGCTGCCAATGCTGCCAAAGATATTGCCTTCCACATGCCGCGCATTGGGCAGCATCGCCGCAACGCTGTTGCGCAGCGCCGGAATGCCGCTCGAGCCCCCGGTGAAGAACACTGTATCCACCTGCGCTTCACTGACCCCGGCCTTGGCCAGCAGCTCGCTGACACTGCCACGGACCCGCTGCAACAGGCCGTCGATGGCGTCCTCGAACAGGCCGCGGGTCAGGTCCGCCGCCAGGCCCGGCTCGACCCGGCCCAGGTCGATGCGCCGGCTGACCTGGTCGGTCAGCTCGATCTTGCTGGCCTCCACTTCCATCGCCAGCCAGTGTCCGGCGCGCTGTTCGATCAGGTTGAACAGGCGGTCGATGCCCAGCGCATCCTCGATGTCGTAGCGCATGCTGCCCAGGGCCAGTTGCGACTTCTGCGAGTACAGGGCGTTGATGGTGTGCCAGGTCGCCAGGTTCAGGTGGTAGCTGGTCGGCATCAGCGCGCCGCTCTTCATGCGGCTGCCATAGCCGAACAGCGGCATCACGCCTTGCAGGCTCAGTTGCTTGTCGAAGTCGGTACCGCCGATGTGCACGCCGCCGGTGGCGAGGATGTCATCCTGGCGCTCATCGACCAGGTGCCGTTCGGGCGACAGGCGGATCAGGGTAAAGTCCGAAGTACCACCGCCGATATCGACGATGAGCACCAGCTCTTCGCGACTGATGCCCGACTCGTAGTCGAAGGCTGCGGCGATCGGTTCGTACTGGAACGACACGTCCTTGAAGCCGATCTTGCGTGCGACTTCGGCGAGGGTATCCTCGGCCTCCTGGTCGGCCGCCGGGTCCTCGTCGACGAAGAACACCGGGCGGCCCAGCACGACCTGGTCGAAGCTGCGCCCGGCATTGGCCTCGGCGCGCTTCTTCAGTTCGCCGATGAACATGCCCAGCAGGTCCTTGAATGGCAGCGCGCTGCCGAGCACGCTGGTGTCATGCTTGATCAGCTTGGAGCCCAGCAGGCTCTTGAGCGAGCGCATCAGGCGGCCTTCGTAGCCTTCCAGGTACTCGTGCAGGGCCAGACGGCCATACACCGGGCGTCGCTCCTCGATGTTGAAGAACACCACCGACGGCAGGGTGATCTTGCCCTCTTCCAGGGCGATCAGCGATTCGACGCCAGTGCGGTGCCAACCCACCGTGGAGTTGGAGGTGCCGAAGTCGATGCCAAGGGCGCGAGCCGGGGATAGGTCAGACATGGGGAGGGGCTTCCGGAGGCCAAACGGCCGCGCAGTTTATGCCAGTGGCCGACAGAATCAAGACCGATCGTCTGCCATATGACAAACCCAAGCGAACCTTGAAAGGCTATGCTTGACCCCAATCTTCAGATGCAACACGAAAATTCCTACTGGTGATCCTTAGATGGACTTCAAAGACTATTACAAGATACTCGGCGTCGAGCCCAGCGCGGACGAGAAGGCGATCAAGGCCGCGTACCGCAAGCTGGCGCGCAAGTATCACCCCGACGTCAGCAAGGAGCGTGACGCCGAGGAGAAATTCAAAGAGGCCAACGAGGCCTACGAAGTGCTGGGCGATGCGCAGAAACGCGCTGAATTCGACGAGATCCGCAAGTACGGCGGCCAGCATGGTCGGCCGTTCCAGGCGCCGCCAGGCTGGGAAAGTCGCGGCGGTGGCGGCGGCTTCGAGAGCGGTGACTTCTCCGACTTCTTCAGCTCGATCTTCGGTGCCCGTGGCGGCAATCCCTTTGGCGGCGCACGCGGCCAGCAGCGCAGTGCCGGCAGGCGAGGGCAGGACGTGGAACTGGAACTGGCGGTGTTTCTCGAAGAGACCCTGAGCAAGGACTCCAAGCAGATCAGCTTCCAGGTGCCGCAGACCAACGCTGCCGGGCAGCGCACCGGTTTCACCACCAAGACGCTGAACGTGAAGATCCCGGCCGGAGTGACCGACGGCGAGCGCATTCGCCTCAAGGGCCAGGGCGCTCCGGGTGTCGGCGGTGGTGCCAACGGCGACCTGTTCCTGACCATCCGCATGGCGCCGCACCCGCTGTTCGATGTCGAAGGCCACGACCTGATCATCACCGTGCCGCTGGCTCCCTGGGAGGCAGCGCTGGGCACCAAGGTGGCGGTACCGACCCTGACCGGCAAGATCAACCTGACCATCCGCCCCGACAGCCAGAGCGGCCAGCGCCTGCGGGTCAAGGGCATGGGCCTTGCGAACAAGCAGGGCGAGCGTGGCGATCTCTACGCCCAGCTCAAGGTGGTCATGCCGAGCACCTCCGATGCGACCACTCGCGAACTCTGGACCAAACTCTCCGAGAAGGCCGCGTTCAACCCGAGGACACAATGGAGTAAGTGACCATGAGCAGCACCCTGATCGTTCAACTGGACATGCGAACCTTGTGTCAGGAGGCCGATGTCACGGCCGACTGCGTGATCGAAATCGTCGAGCACGGCATTGTCGAACCCACCGGGCGCACCCCGGAGGACTGGTTATTCGACGATCAGGCGCCGCTGCTGGCCAAGCGTGCGGCAAAGCTGCACCAGGAGTTGGAACTGGAGTGGGAAGGGGTGGCGCTGGCGCTGGAGTTGCTGCAGGAAGTGCAGCAGTTGCGCAGTGAGAACAGCATGTTGAGGCAGCGTTTGGGGCGATTCACCCAGATGTAGAACTGCGGTGTTCTCAAGCGCCAGCCAGCACCTTGTAGTACAGCGCCGTCGCCCGATACACACCGTCCGGGCCGCAGGCATAGTCCGGGATCTCCCCGGCCTTGTCATACCCCAGTGCCTGGTAGAACCCCTCGGCACCCGACCCTGCCTCGGTGTCCAGGTACAGCATCCCGCGTTTCAGACGTCGGGCATCGGCCTCCAGCGCCGCTATCAACTGTTGCCCCAGCCCACGCCGTCGGGCACGGCTGTGCACCAGCAGCTTCTGCACCTCGGCGCGGTTCAGGCCGTTGGGTTTCAGGCACAGCCCCAACTGCACGCTGGCCAGCACCTCCTGCCCCTGGGCGATCACCCAGAGCAACTGCTCACCGCTGACAAGCCGGCTGCGAACTTCAGCGAAATACGCAAGCGCCTGGGCCTCGTCGATGTCCGCCAGAAACCCCACCGAAGCCCCATTGCGTACCGCATCGAGCAACAGCGCCACGAGGCTGTCGCGGTAGTAGGTCAGGCTCTCGTGGGTGACGCGCTGTAGCTGTGCGGCGTTCATGAATCAGTCCTTTCGAGGGGGGTCGCGGTTGTCGTCCAACGCCAGTTGCATGAACGTCAGGTCGAGCCAGCGACCGAACTTCACCCCGACCTGGGCCATTTGCCCGGTCGTAATGAAACCCAGCCGCTCGTGCAGACGGATCGAGGCCGCGTTGCCGCTCTCGATGGCCGCGACCATCATGTGCTTGCCGCACTGCCGGGCGCGCTCGACCAGCGCCTGCATCAGCAGCGGACCCAGGCCCTTGCCGCGCTGGTCGCTGCGGATGTACACCGAGTGTTCGACCGTGAGGCGGAAACCCTCGAACGGCCGCCAGTCGCCGAACGAGGCGTAGCCCAGTACGCCGTTTGCGTCGGCCGCGACCAGGATCGGGTAACCCCGCTCGGCGCGGGCGGCGAACCAGGCCTGGCGGTTGGCCAGGTCGACCGGGGTTTCGTTCCAGATCGCCGTGGTGTTGCGCACGGCGTCGTTGTAGATGTCGAGGATGCCCGCCACGTCGTCGGGTAGGGCATCACGGATCTGGTAGCTCATGGCAGTGTCTCGCAAAGTCGATGTTGCAGATTAAATGGTTACCAGCCCGCGCACACCTTCGGCCTGCATGTTTTCGCCGCGGCCGCGCTGGACGATTTCACCGCGGGCCATGACCAGGTACTGGTCGGCCAGCTCTTCGGCAAAATCGTAGAACTGCTCGACCAGCAGGATGGCCATGTCGCCGCGCTGGGCGAGGCTGCGGATGACCGCGCCGATTTCCTTGATCACCGACGGCTGGATGCCTTCGGTAGGTTCGTCGAGGATCAGCAGGCGCGGGCGGCTGGCCAGGGCGCGACCGATCGCCAGCTGTTGCTGCTGGCCGCCGGAGAGGTCGCCGCCACGGCGCTGCTTCATCTGCTCGAGCACCGGGAACAGCTCATAGATGAATGCCGGCACCTCCCGCGCCTCGCGGGCGCTGAAGCGCGACAGGCCCATCAGCAGGTTTTCCTCCACGGTCAAGCGCGGGAATATCTCGCGGCCTTGGGGCACGTAGGCGATACCGGCATGCACCCGTTGCTGGGGCTTGAGCGCAGTGATCGGCTTGCCCTCCCACTCGATGCTGCCTTCGCGGGCTGGCACCAGGCCCATCAGGCAGCGCAGCAGGGTGGTCTTGCCCACGCCGTTGCGGCCCAGCAGGCAGGTGACTTCGCCGATCCTGGCTTCGAACGACAGGCCTCGGAGGATGTGGCTGCCGCCGTAGTACTGGTGCAGGGTGTCGATCTTGAGCATGTTGGGTTCCTGTCAATTCTGCTTTGCCTGTACCGGCCCTTTCGCGGGTAAACCCGCTCCCACAGGGGCGGCGCAGTTTCCGAGACATTGCACCGTACCTGTGGGAGCGGGTTTCCCCGCGAAGAGGTCAGTGCAGGTTTCCTGATCTAGCGGCCCAGATAAACCTCGACCACCCGCTCGTCCGCCTGCACCTGTGCCAGCGACCCCTCGGCCAGCACCGAGCCCTGGTGCAGCACCGTCACATGGTCGGCAATGCTGCCCACGAAGCCCATGTCGTGCTCCACCACCATCAGCGAATGCGTGCCCGCCAGGCCCTTGAACAGCTCGGCGGTGAACTCGGTCTCGGCGTCGGTCATGCCCGCCACCGGCTCGTCGAGCAGCAGCAACTGCGGCTCCTGCACCAGCAGCATGGCGATCTCCAGGAACTGCTTCTGGCCGTGTGACAACAGCCCGGCCTGGCGCGAGGCCAGGCTGTTCAGGCGCACGGTCGTCAGTACGTGCTCTATTCGTTCACGCTGCTCGCCGCTCAAGCGCGCCGCCAGGCTGGCCCAGACCGACTTGTCGGTCTTGAGCGCCAACTCGAGGTTTTCATGCACGCTCAGCGCCTCGAACACCGTGGGCTTCTGGAATTTGCGGCCAATGCCCGCCTGGGCGATCTGGTACTCGCTCATGCGGGTCAGATCCAGGGTATCGCCAAAGAACGCACTGCCGGTGTCGGGGCGGGTCTTGCCGGTGATCACGTCCATCATCGTGGTCTTGCCGGCGCCGTTGGGGCCGATGATGCAACGCAGTTCGCCAACGCCGATGTACAGGTTGAGCGCGTTGAGCGCCTTGAATCCGTCGAAGCTGACGCTGATGTCTTCAAGGCTCAGTACCGTGCCATGGCGGGTGTCGAGCCCGGCCTTGCGCGGCTGGCCCAGGCCGATGGCGTCGCGGCCGGTGCCCACCTGATCGAAGACCGGCTCCAGCATGAATTCCGGATGAACCGCAGGGATGCCTCTCATGGCTGGCTCCTTTTCTTCAGCAGCCCGACCACGCCCTTGGGCAGGTACAGGGTGACCAGGATGAACAGTGCGCCGAGGAAGAACAGCCAGAACTCCGGGAAGGCCACGGTGAACCAGCTCTTCATGCCATTGACCAGGCCTGCGCCAAGCAGCGGGCCTATCAGCGTGCCGCGACCGCCCAGGGCAACCCAGACAGCGGCTTCGATGGAATTGGTCGGCGACATCTCGCTGGGGTTGATGATGCCCACCTGCGGCACGTACAGCGCCCCGGCCAGGCCGCACAGCACGGCGCTGAGCACCCATACCAGCAGCTTGAAGCCGCGCGGATCGTAACCGCAGAACATCAGGCGGTTCTCGGCATCGCGCAGCGCGGTGAGCAGGCGCCCGAACTTGCTGCGCGTCAGCCACCAGCACAGGTACAGGCTGCCCAGCAGCAGGATGACCGTGAGCAGGAACAGCACCGCGCGGGTGCCCGGTGCGGTGATCTCGAAGCCCAGGATGGTGCGGAAGCTGGTGAAGCCGTTGTTGCCGCCGAACCCGGTTTCGTTGCGAAAGAACAGCAGCATCCCGGCAAACGTCAGGGCCTGGGTCATGATCGAGAAGTACACCCCCTTGATCCGCGAACGGAAGGCGAACCAGCCGAACACCAGTGCCAGCATCCCCGGCGTCAGTACCGCCAGGCACAGCGCCCAGGCGAAGTGCTGGGTACCGGCCCAGTACCAGGGCAGCTCGCTCCACGACAGGAAGGTCATGAAGCCCGGCAAGCCGTCGCCGGCCGCCTGGCGCATCAGGTACATGCCCATGGCATAGCCGCCCAGGGCGAAGAACAGGCCGTGGCCCAGCGACAGCAGCCCGGCATAGCCCCAGACCAGGTCCAGGGCCAGGGCGACGATGGCGTAGCAAAGGATCTTGCCGACCAAGGTCAGGGTGTAGGCCGAGACCTGCAGCGCATGGCCGTCCGGCAGCAGCGACAGCAGTGGCAGGGCCAGCAGCACCAGGATGACGATGGCGCCGATGGCCAGTGACAGGCGTGGCCCGACCTTTTGCGTGGCAGTGACAAGCAGTGGCTGGTTCATCAGTCGATTACCCGTCCCTTGAGGGCGAACAGGCCTTGCGGGCGTTTCTGGATGAACAGAATGATCAGCGCAAGGATGAGGATCTTGCCGAGTACCGCACCGATCTGCGGTTCCAGCAGCTTGTTGGCGATGCCCAGCCCGAAGGCCGCCCAGAGGCTGCCGGCCAGTTGCCCGACGCCGCCGAGCACCACCACCAGGAAGGAGTCGATGATGTAGCTCTGGCCCAGGTCAGGGCCGACGTTGCCGACCTGGCTCAGGGCGACCCCACCCAGCCCGGCGATGCCCGAGCCCAGGCCGAAGGCGAGCATGTCGACGCGCCCGGTGGACACACCGCAGCAGGCCGCCATGTTGCGGTTCTGCGTGACCGCGCGCACGTTCAGCCCCAACCGTGTGCGGTTGAGCAGCAGCCAGGTGAGCAGAACCACCGCCAGGGCGAAGCCGATGATCACCAGGCGGTTGTAAGGCAGCACCAGGTTGGGCAGCACCTGGATGCCGCCAGACAACCACGCCGGGTTGCTCACCTCGACGTTTTGCGCGCCGAACAGCAGGCGCACCGCCTGGATCAGGATCAGGCTGATGCCCCAGGTCGCCAGCAGGGTTTCCAGGGGGCGGCCGTAGAGATGGCGGATGACGGTGCGTTCCAGCGCCATGCCGACCCCAGCACTGACGGCGAAGGCCACCGGCAGGGCGATCAGCGGGTAGAACTCGATGGCGCCGGGGGCGTAGCGCTGCAGCAGCACCTGCACCAGGTAGGTGCTGTAGGCGCCGAGCATCAGCATTTCGCCGTGGGCCATGTTGATCACCCCGAGCAGGCCGAAGGTGATCGCCAGGCCCAAGGCCGCCAGCAGCAGGATCGAACCCAGCGACAGGCCGCTGAACGCCTGGCCGAGGATCTCACCGAACAGCAGCTTGCGTTGGACCTGGGCCAGGCTGGTCTCGGCGGCGGTGCGCACCCCGGCGTCGGGTTCAGCGCCAGGCTGCAACAGAACTTCCAGACGGGTACGTGCCAGCGGGTCGCCGGTTTCCCCGAGCAGGCGCACTGCGGCCAGGCGTACCCGAGGTTCGCTGGCGCCCAGCTGCAGGTTGGCCAAGGCCAGGCCCAGGGCGGCGTGCACGGCGGCGTCCGGCTCACTGGCGAAGGCGCGATCGAGCAGCGCCATCTGCGCCGGTTGCGCGCTCTTTTGTAGTTGCCGTGCTGCGGCCAGACGCAGGTTGCTGTCGGCGCTGAGCAGCTGATGGCTGGCCAGGGCGTTGTCGATCAGGCCGCGCAGACGATTGTTCAGGCGCACCTTGCGCGTGTCGTCTTCGGCAATACGCCCTTCGCGCAGGTTTTCCAGCAGCGCCAGGCGCGCCGGTTCGGGTTGTGCGGCCCAGCCTTCGAGCAGGCTGGCCTGTTCGGCGGGCTTGGCGCCGAGGAAGAATTCGCCCTCGCTGGCGTGGGTGGCCAGAGGCAGGAGCAGCAGGAGGGAGAGCAGGAGTCTGAGCATGCGGGTAATCCTGGAAATCGGCGGTGGATTCTTCGCGGGTGAACCCGCTCCCACAGGGACCGCGCGGGTTCCAGACCTTGCACCGTACCTGTGGGAGCGGGCTTGCCCGCGAATGGGCCGCAACGCGGCCCCCGTGCAATCAGTTGCCCTTCACCGCATAGTCAGGCCGCTTGTCGTTACCCGGAATGAACGGGCTCCACGGCTGCGCACGCAGCGGCTGCTCGGTCTGCCAGACCACACTGAACTGCCCGTCTTCCTGGATCTCGCCGATCATCACCGGCTTGTGCAGGTGGTGGTTGGTCTTGTCCATGGTCAGGGTGAAGCCGGACGGCGCCTGGAAGCTCTGCCCGGCCAAGGCCTCACGCACTTTGTCGACATCGGTGGACTTGGCTTTCTCGACCGCCTGCGCCCACATGTGGATACCCACGTAGGTGGCCTCCATCGGGTCGTTGGTCACCGCCTTGTCGGCACCCGGCAGGCCCTTGGCCTTGGCGTAGGCTTTCCAGTCGGCGACGAACTTCTGGTTGACCGGGTTTTCCACCGACTCGAAGTAGTTCCACGCCGCCAAGTGGCCGACCAGCGGCTTGGTGTCGATGCCACGCAGCTCCTCCTCACCCACCGAGAAGGCCACCACCGGCACGTCGGTGGCTTTCAGGCCCTGATTGGCCAGCTCTTTGTAGAAGGGCACATTGGAGTCGCCATTGACGGTGGAGATCACCGCCGTCTTGCCGCCCGCGGAGAACTTCTTGATGTTGGCGACGATGGTCTGGTAGTCGCTGTGGCCGAACGGCGTGTAGACCTCTTCGATGTCCTTGTCGGCCACGCCCTTGCTGTGCAGGAAGGCGCGCAGGATCTTGTTGGTGGTGCGCGGGTAGACGTAGTCGGTGCCCAGCAGGAAGAAGCGCTTGGCACCACCGCCGTCTTCGCTCATCAGGTATTCCACCGCCGGGATCGCCTGCTGGTTGGGCGCAGCGCCGGTATAGAACACGTTCGGCGACATCTCCTCGCCTTCATATTGCACCGGGTAGAACAGCAGCCCGTTGAGCTCCTCGAACACCGGCAGCACCGACTTGCGCGACACCGAGGTCCAGCAGCCGAACACCACCGCGACCTTGTCCTGGGTCAGCAGTTGGCGGCTCTTCTCGGCGAACAGCGGCCAGTTCGAGGCCGGGTCGACCACCACCGGTTCGAGCAGCTTGCCATTGACCCCGCCCTTGGCGTTGATTTCGTCGATGGTCATCAGCGCCATGTCCTTGAGCGACGTTTCGGAAATGGCCATGGTCCCGGACAGCGAATGCAGGATGCCGACCTTGATGGTCTCGGCCGCCTGGATGCTCCAGCTCAGGCCCATCGCCGCAATCGATGCGCTGAGGGTGAAGGCCTTGATCAGACTGCGTCGCTTCATGTGCTCTCTCCGCTGAGTTGTTGTGGTGTTGGCAGAAGGGAGATTGCAAAGGCTGTGCCGTGGTGCGCGAGGCTACGGATTAGAAGGGTTGTGCTTCGATGCGGGGCTTGGATGAGGGCCAGGTTGGTGCTTGCGCGGCTGGCCTGCACAGGATTGGGGCCAGGGCGGTGAACAGTTTTGACACATAAGCGGTACTTGAGTACCGTTCGGCACCGCAGTAGATTCTGCGGGTCGGGATTGGCGTCCCGCTGTCAGAACCGGGCACATCGCATACGCGATAGTTGTGCCCTGCATGGTTGCACCCGTTATGGGCGGAGCCGTGTGTGGGAGCCTTCGGGCTCACCGGACCTTCTGACCGGCAACGCCAACCCGCACGGCTCCGTCCACCCATATTGGCGTATGGGCTCGGAGCGTCATAAAGAGAGAGCTGCAAGGAGATGCACCATGCTCAAGAAGATTGCGCTCCCACAGGTATTGCGCAGGTCTTCAGTACTGCGCGGTCCCTGTGGGAGCGGGTTTACCCGCGAAGGGCTGCACAGCAGCCCTGTGCAGATCAGTGGTCGCGCACCACCGCCCGCGGCTGGCGCTTGCTGCGCACGAACTGGTAAGTGACCGCCAGGATCAGGAACCAGATCGGCGTCACCACCAGCGCCGACCGGGTGTCGGCCTCCAGGCTCAGCAGCACCAGGATGCCGGCGAAGAACACCAGGCACACGTAGCACATGAAGCGCCCGCCAGGCATCTTGTAGATCGACTTCTCGTGCAGCGCAGCGCGCTGCTTGCGGTAGCTCAGGTACGACAGCAGGATCAGCGTCCAGACGAACATGAACAGCACCGCCGACACCGTGGTCACCAGGGTGAAGGCTTCGATCACGTTCGGCACCAGGTAGATCAGCACCGCGCCGAGCAGCAGGCACAGGCAGGAGAAGTACAGGCCGTTGGCCGGCACGGCGCGCCGCGAGAGCTTTTCGAAGGCCTTCGGTGCATCGCCTTCCTGGGCCAGGCCGTAGAGCATGCGGCTGGTGGAGAACACGCCGCTGTTGGCCGACGAAGCGGCCGAGGTCAGCACCACGAAGTTGATGATGCTTGCCGCTGCCGGCAGGCCGGCCAGCACGAACAGTTCGACGAACGGGCTCTTGCCCGGGACCACGTCGCGCCATGGTGTAACCGCCATGATCGCGATCAACGCCAGCACATAGAACACGATGATGCGGATCGGGATCGAGTTGATCGCCCGTGGCAGAGTGCGCTCGGGGTTCTTCGCTTCGGCGGCGGTGGTGCCTACCAGCTCGATGCCGACGAAGGCGAATACCGCGATCTGGAAACCGGCGAAGAAGCCGAACAGGCCATTGGGGAACATGCCGCCGTCATTCCACAGGTTGGCCACGCTGGCCGTGTGGCCGCTCGGCGACTGGAAGCCGGTGATGACCATGTACAGGCCGGTGGCGACCAGGCCGAGGATGGCGACGATCTTGATCAGGGCGAACCAGAACTCCATCTCGCCGAACAGTTTCACCGTGACCAGGTTCAGCGACAGCAGCACCGCCACGCAGGTCAGCGCCGGTATCCACTGCGGCAGGTCGGGGAACCAGAACTGTGTATAGGCTGCGATCGCCACCACGTCGGCGATGCCGGTGACGACCCAGCAGAACCAGTAGGTCCAGCCAGTGAAGTAGCCGGCCCAGGGGCCGAGCAGGTCGGCGGAGAAATCGATGAACGACTTGTAGTTGAGGTTCGACAGCAACAGCTCGCCCATGGCACGCATGACGAAGAACAGCATGAAGCCGATGATCATGTAGACGAAGATGATCGACGGGCCGGCGAGGCTGATGGTCTTGCCCGAGCCCATGAACAGGCCGGTGCCGATGGCGCCACCGATGGCGATGAGCTGGATGTGGCGGTTGGTCAGGTTGCGCTGCAGATGCTGGTCATCTGCCTGGGGGGATGAGGTCCGGGTCATAGGCTGCATTCCATTGAGGGTCAGTCTTCTTGTGAGCGAAAGCCGGTTAGGCTAACACGCACTGCAAAGGTGCGGGCGTGACAGATCGCCACGATCTTGGCGGTGCAGTGGGATTTTTGACTGACCGCAGTCAAGGGTTGGCCTTTTCGCGGGCAAGCCGGCTCCCACGGTACAGCGCTGAACCCGAGTCTGCGCCGTACCGTGGGAGCGGCGGTTCGGCGCCCCGACTTGCCCGCGAAAAGGCCGACGCGATTCAAGCCTGAACCGCGACCCGCCCGCGCCGCACCACCAGGCTGTCGACCACCCACATCACTACCATCGACACGCCCACCAGCGGGAACACGACACCCAGCACCAGCATCACCGTCACCGCTGTCTTCCAGCGCGGCAGGTCATGCCGCAGCGGCGGTACGCCAAGCCCACCGGACGGGCGGCGCTTCCACCACATCACCAACCCGCTCACCGAGCCCAGCAGGATCATCAGGCACACCAGCAGGATGACGATCTGGTTGAGCGGCCCAAACATCTTGCCCTCGTGCAGCATCACCCCAAGCTCGGTGGCGCGGGCTACCGGGCTGTAGTCGTGCCAGCGCACGTCGGCGAGGACCTTGCCGGTGTACTGGTCGACATGCAGGGTGGCGTCGTTACGCGGATCATCGGCGAACACCGCAATGGTGAACACGCCTTCAGCGGTGCTCGGCGAGGTGATGCTGTAGCCCGGCGCCACGCCGCGGGCGTTGGCCAGATCCTCGACCTGCTGCAGGGTGATCTGCGGCGCGGCCGGTGCGCTGTGCATGTCGTGATGGCCCATGTGCTCGGCATGCGCGCCGGACACCGGCATCGGCGTGTTCTCCAGGGCCCAGGGCACGGTCTGGCGATGGGCGCTGTTCAGCGCGCCGGCCTGCTGGTCGGATTTCGGTACGTCGTTCCACATCGCCGCCGGGAAACGGTTCCACAGGTCGGCGTACTGCTTGCCCCACAGCCCGGTCCAGGTCATGCCGCTGAGCAGCATCAGCAACAGCAGTGCCGAACCCCAGAAGCCGCTGACCGCATGCAGGTCGCGCCAGAGCACGCGCCCGCGTGCCGACAGGCGTGGCCACAGTACGCCACGGCTGTTGCGGCCACGTGGCCACCACAGATAAAGCCCGGACACCACCAGCACGATGCCCCAGCCTGCGGCGAGCTCCACCAGCCGATCGCCGACAGTGCCGACCATCAGCTCGCCATGCAGGGCGCGGGCGATGGCCTGCAGGTTCTGCTTGCCGTCCTGCGCGCCCAGAACCTTGGCGTTGTACGGGTCGACGAACACGTTCAGTTCGCGGCCGCCGTCATGCACCACGAACTGCGCGCTGCGCTCGGCGTTCAGCGGTGGCAGGTACTGGCCGACATGGCCCTGTGGATAAGCCTGGCGCACCTGGGCCAGCAGCGTGTCGGCGCTCTGGCGCTGCGGGCCGGCCTCGACCACCATCAGGTCGCGGTACATCCACGGGTCGAGCTGCGGCTTGAACAGGTAGATGATCCCGGTGATCGCCAGCAGGATCATGAAGGGCGCGACGAACAGCCCGGCATAGAAATGCCAGCGCCAGGCCAGGTTGTAGAAGGATTGCTTTGGTTTGCTCATGGAGCCTCCCGTTCGACCAGGTGGGGCGCGGTCAGGCCCGCGCCCCGGTTGTTATTGTCAGAAGCTGAAATCGACCTTGGTCCAGAAGGTCCTGCCCGGCTCGTTGACCGGCTGCGGGTCTGCCGCCGGGTAGCCGAACCCGGCGTTCCCGGCCAGGTTCAAGTGCTCGGCGTAGGCCTTGTCGAACAGGTTGTCGACGCCCGCGCTGAGCTTGAGGTTGTTGTTGACCTTGTAGGCACCGTTGAGCGAGAACACGCCGAAACCGCCGCTCTTCTCGTAATCCTTGCCCACCACGTTGCCCTGGTTCTGGGCGATGCGGTTCTGCGCCGCGACCAGACGCCACAGCGCACCGACGCTCCAGGCATCGCGGCTGTAGGTCAGGCCCAGGCGGCTTTCCAGCGGAGGCATCTGCGGCAGGGCCTTGCCGTCGCTGCTGTTCTTGCCCCAGGCGTAGGCCAGCGTCGCGTCGGCTTTCCAGTTTTCGTCGAGCTTGTACGCCGCACCCAGCTCGCCGCCCATGATGCGGGCGTCGATGTTCTGCGCCTGGGTGCTGCTCATGCCCATCATGCTGCGGTAGTCGAACAGGATGTAGTCGCGGATCTGTCCGACGTAGCCGGAGGCCCAGGCTTGCAGGCGTTCGTCCTGGTACTGGATGCCGAAGTCGAGCTGGGTGGTCTTCTCCGGCTTGATGCTGTCGAAGGCGTTGACCGAGCCCCGCGGGCCGTTGGTTGGCGAGAACAGCTCCCAGTAGTCGGGGAAGCGCTGGGCGTGGCCCAAGCCGATGTAGCTGGTAGCGGAAATCGCCGCCAGGTCATGCTCGTAGCGGATGAAGCCGCTGGGCAGGGTATCGGCGCGGGTATCGCCATGGGTAGCACTGGCCTGGCGGAAGTCGCGGGCCGAGGCGCGGTCCAGGCGCGCGCCGCTGATCAGGCGATCTTCGCCGGTGGCGTACCAGGTCAGCTCGCTGAACGCGCCGTAGTTATGGAAGTCGGCGTCCTTGGTCCAGGGCTGGCCCTTGTGCGCGTCGACGCCCATGCCGCCGCGTTTGCGGTGTTCGTTGGTCTGCGCGTCGATGCCGCTGATCAACTGTACGTCGGCCCAGCGCCAGGTCGCCTTGATACGTGCGCCGAGGGTGCGCCGATCGACGTTGCTGACCATGGGCATGCCCATCATGCCGCTGCCCGAGGGCGTGCGCAGGCTGTAGCTGTCCATCACGTGGTCGGCATAGTTGTAGTAGACCTGCGCCTCGACCTTGTCGAGCACCTCGCCGAGGTTGGACTTTTCAAAGCGCAGACCCAGGCTTTCGCGCTTGAACTGCGAGCCGTCCATGCCGCGTCCGGCGTAGCGCGCTTCGCCATCGCCCTTGCCGGCGGTGAGTTCGAGCAGGGTGTCGGTATCCGGGGTCCAGCCGAGGGTCACGTCGCCGTTCCATTTGTCCCAGCGCGAAGGCACGGTATCGCCGTTGCCGTCCTTGTAGTCGTCCGAGCGCGACTGGTTGCCGACGAAGCGAGCATAGGCCTGGCTGTTGCCGGCGGCGGCGTCGAGCACCTTGTCGAAGCGGCCGTTGGAGCCGGCGAGCAGGCTGGCGTTGACCCGGCTGCCGAGGGTGCCGAATTTCTCCGGCTCGCGCTCGAAGAGGATGGTGCCGGCCGAGCCGCCGGGGCCCCAGATCACGCTTTGCGGGCCTTTGATCACGGTCAGGCGGTCGTAGGTTTCCGGCGAGATATACGAGGTCGGGGCGTCCATGCGGTTGGGGCAGGCGCCTAGCATCACGCCGCCGTTGGTGAGGATGTTCAGGCGCGAGCCGAACATGCCGCGCAGCACCGGGTCGCCGTTGGTGCCGCCGGAGCGGATGGCGGAGAAGCCGGGGATGGTCTTGAGGTAGTCGGCGCCGTCGCTGGCTGGCACCGGTTGACGGGGGTCCTTGGGGTTGGTGACCACGGTCAGCGGCGAGCTGGGCGCGATGGCGGTGATCACCGTCGGGCTCAGCTCCGGGGCGTCATGGCCTTCGTGGCCAGGCTCGACGGCGAGCGCCAGCGGGCTCAGCAGCGAGCCGCAGAGCATGGCGAGGGTCCCATGGCGGGACAGGGCAGAAACAGGGGTGCAGCCGGACATAATGATTCCAGTCGATCAGTCATGAGTAAGCGCGAAGCCTCCTGGCCTCGGGCGTGAAACGGGGTGGTCAGACGTTGATCGATGGAGGTGGGGCGCGGCTGCGGGCACCGGGAAACACCGCTTGCAGGGCATGGCCCTGGCGGGTCGGGCAGGTGGAGAGGGTGGTCGGGATGGTGCTGGCGAGGCTGAGTGGGCTGAGGGTCTGGGGCAGGGCGGGGCAGTTGAACAGCAAACTGCAGTAGCCGCATTTCTCCCAATCGGCGTGTAGCTGGCCGTCGTTGCCGTGACCGTGGTGGTCTTGCCCGGCATGCTGGTGCCCAGCGGCCATGGGCATGTCCATGGCCATGCTCATGTTCATGCCGGCGTGGTGATCCATCGGCATCGACTGGGAAACCAGCGGGCCGATGAAAATCATCCACATGGCGAACAGGCTCAGCCAGCCGCCACCGACGCGCCTGCGATCAGGGCGGGTGCTGCGGGCTGTGCTGTTGCGCGGCAAGCTCATGACGAGCACCTGTCAGCGGTCAGTGCGCGTGTTCGTGTCCTGCCTGGTCGGCGGGCGGCTGCTTCTGCACGGCGACGTCGACGGTGATGTCGCCGGCTTTCTCGAAGTGCAGGGTGAGCGGGAAGCGCTTGCCGTCAGTGAGCAGGCTGCGGTCCTTGGGCTGCATCAGCATCACGTGATAGGCGCTGGGGGCGAAGGTCAGGTCCTTGCCTGCAGGCACGACCACACTTTGTACCTGCTGCATCTTCATGGCGCCGGCAGCGGTCTTGACGTGTTCGTGCAACTGGGCGTCGTCGCTGACGGGGCTTTCGACACTCAACAGACGGTCATCGACCTTGCCGTTGTTGTGAACGATGAAATACGCCGCGACATTGGGTGCGTTCGGTGGCAGTTCCAGCGACCAGGGGTGGGCGATATGCAGGTCGCCGACACTGTATTCGTGGGCATTGGCGAAGGCGCTGGGCAGCAGCAGGGTGGCCAGGATGAGGGCTTGCTTGAGCATGGTGAGTCTCCGGTCTGTACAGGTTCATGAACAGCGTCTTGAACTCAGGCCAACGGAGAGGCTCGCGGATTGAGCGCCGGCCAGAGCTGGCGCGGCGTGGGCTGGTGCGTGGCGAGTGGTGGTGCCTGGCCGAAGCGCAGTTGCAGCGGGCTGTGCAGTTGCGGTGCGTGGCTGGCCAGGGCGAGCACAGGCGAGGCACCCGAGCAGCACCAGCAGTGCTGCATGTTGGAGTGGTCGTCCTGTTGGCCCAGGTCGATCTTGGCCAGGGCCTGGACATCGAGCTTGGCCTTGCCCGCGCCAGTCGAGCAGAAGGCACCCCACAGCAGCTGTTCGGCCGGGCCCTTGGGCGCGGCAGAAGACAGCGGCATGGCCAGCAGGTTGAACAGCACTGCAAGGCAGGCTATCCAGGCGATGTGCCGACGTGGGGGCATGGAGAGATCCGGTCAGGAATCAGGTGGCTATTGTACGGCGGAGTATAGGTAAAAATGCGGGGGTGCGGTGAAGTGCCGCAGTTGTCGGTGCGCAGCGCTTGAAATCGGTGTTGTGTTCTTCGCGGATAAATCGGCGCGCCGAACCGCCGCTCCGGTTTACCCGCGAAGAGGACGGTGCGGTCTTCAGGCCTTGCCGCGCCCCAGCAACCCGCGCACGGTTTCCTGCAGGTCCGCTGGCAACACCACCACCTTGGAATTGTCGCTGCCGGCCAGGTTCTCCATCGCGCCGATGTAGCGCTCACCCAGCAGGTACATGGCCGGGGTGGTCTCGTTGCCCACCGCTTCACGTACCAGGGTGATCGCCCGGGCCGAGGCTTCGGCGAGGCTGATCTGCGCCTCGGCGTCCAGCCGTGCCGCTTGCAGGCGCGCTTCGGCTTCGAGAATGGCGGCCTGCTTGGCGCCCTCGGCGCGGGTCACGTCGGCCTTTCGTTCACGTTCGGCTGCGGCCTGGCGCTCCATGGCCTTCTGCATGTTTTCGGAAGGCTTGATGTCCTGGATCTCCACCGAGCGTACGGTCACGCCCCAGTCTTCGGTCTGTTCGGACATCGCCTCGCGCAGGCGCGCCTTGATCTGCTCGCGGCTCGACAACGCCTCGTCGAGGTCCATGGCGCCGACGATGGCACGCAGCGAGGTCATGGTCAGGCTGGTGACGGCGAAGGAGAAGTTCTGCACACCGTAGGAGGCCTTCTGCGGGTCGACCACCTTGGCGAAGCACAGGGCGTTGGCGACGATCACCGCGTTGTCGCGGGTGATGATTTCCTGTTGCTGCACGTCGAGGATGATGTCCTTGGTCGGCAGGCGGTAGGCGACCACGTCCATGTACGGCACCAGGATGTTCAGGCCGGGCTTGAGGGTGCTGTGGTAGCGGCCCAGACGCTCGACGATCCATTCCTCGCCCTGGGGCACGATGCGCACCCCCTTGAACAGGGTGATCAGAACGAACAGGGCGATGGCGCCGACGACGATGAGGCTGGTCATTGCAAGCTTCCTTTCAGTACGGATTCAGGGGCGGGTAACCCGCGCGGTGTTGCCTTCGATGGCGGCCAGGCGAACGCGCTCGCCGGCAGGGATGTCGCTGTCGGCGACGCAGGTCCATTCCTCGTTGCCGAGGATGGGCTTCTGGAAGCGCACCCGGCCTTTCTGGAACTGCGACACGCTGGCGGTCAGCAGGCCGACTTCACCGATCACGCTGTCGGCGGTCCAGCGCACGTCCGGCTTCTTGCGCCGGAACAGCTTGAACCACAGCAGGGTAGTGAGGGAGGAGAATGCCACCCACAGCAGCACCTGCATGTCCAGTTGCAGGGCCGGGGCGGCCAGGGCGATCAGCGACACCAGGATGGCGCCGATGCCGAACCAGAGAATGAAGAACGTAGGCAGGACCAGTTCGAGCAGGACCAGGGCGATGCCGAAGACGAGCCAGATCCACCATTGCATTTCCATATGGGCAGGGCCTTGCGGTGAGGGGGCTTGAAGTTTACGGCAGGGGACGCGGGAAGACTATTGGCAGTGGAAGATGGTGGCTTCGGAAACGGCCGGGGCTGCTGCGCAGCCCATCGCGGGACGAGTCGCAGCGGCGAACCGCCGCTCCCACAGAGTGGAGTGCGCTGCTCATATCGACAAGGCTTCGCGCAACTGCGCCACCGATCCGAACAGCCGATCCACCTCCGGCAGTTCCGGTCGCTTCAACACCAGCACCGGCACCCCACGCTCGCGCGCCACTTCAAGTTTTGGCTCGGTCGCGGCGCTACCACTGTTCTTGCTGACCAGTACATCGATCTGGCGCCGCTCGAACAGCGCTCGTTCATCCTCGAGGTTGAACGGTCCCCGTGCAGCGATCACCTCGCAACGTTCATTGCCCGCGCAGGCTTCCAGGGCACGCAAGGTCCAGAACTGGTGGGCCGGAATGTCTTCGAGATGTTGCAGCGGCTCGCGCCCCAGGGTGAATAACGGGCGCTTGAAAGGCGCCAATGCGTCGATCAACGCATCCCAGCCCTCGACTTCGCGCCAGTCGTCGCCCGGCTGTGGCTGCCAGGCGGGGCGGCGCAAGGCCCAGCAGGGAGTGCCCGCCGCCTTCGCCGCCTGTGCGGCATTGGCGCTGATCTGTGCGGCATAGGGGTGGGTGGCGTCGATCAGCAGCTCGATCCGTTCGCGCCGGAGGTAGTCGGCCAGGCCGTCGGCCCCGCCGTAACCGCCCACCCGCACCTGGCAGGTCAGGTCCTGCGGGATACGGCCGATACCGGCGAGGCTGTAGACATGCTCCGGCCCCAGCAACCGGGCGATGGCCAGCGCCTCGGTGACGCCGCCCAGCAACAAGATACGGCCGCTCATTGCACACCCGCCTTGCCGACGACACCGCCCTGGCGGTCGATGGCGAAGACCTCGACCTGCACCTGTGCAGGCACCACGCTGCGGGCGAATGCCAGGGCGTGGGCGCAGACGGCGTCGCCCAGGGCGATACCGGCGGCATGGGCGAGAGCCAATGCCTGCTGGCTGGTGTTGGCGCCGATGATCGCCGCCTGCAGGGCGGCGTCTGCACCGATATCGGCGGCCCAGCCTGCCAGTTGCGGCAGGTCGATGCTCGAATGACGGCTGTGCAGGTCCATGTGGCCCGCGGCAAGCTTGCTGATCTTGCCGAAACCGCCGCACAGCGTCAGGCGTGGCACCGGTACCTTGCGCAGGTGCTTGAGCACCGCGCCGACGAAGTCGCCCATTTCGATCAGGGCGATTTCCGGCAGCCCATAGACCCGGCGCATGGTGTCTTCGCTGGCATTGCCGGTGCAGGCGGCGATGTGGGTGTAGCCGTTGGTGTGGGCAACGTCGATGCCCTGGTGGATCGAGGCGATGTAGGCCGAGCAGGAAAACGGCCGGACGATGCCGCTGGTGCCGAGGATCGACAGCCCGCCGAGAATGCCCAGCCGCGGGTTCATGGTCTTGAGCGCAAGCTCCGCGCCGCCCTGCACGTTCACCGTCACCTCGAATCCGCCCGCGTAGGCGCACTCGCCTGCCAGTCGCTGCAGGTGCTCGCTGATCATCCGCCGCGGCACCGGGTTGATGGCAGGTTCCCCGACCGCCAGGACCAGGCCGGGACGTGTCACCGTGCCCACGCCTTGGCCGGCGACGAAGCGCACGCCCGGCTCGTCGATCAGGCGCACCTGGCTGTAGAGCAGGGCACCGTGGGTCACGTCGGGATCGTCGCCTGCGTCTTTCACGGTGCCGGCCTCGGCGCGCTCGCCGTCTCGGCGGCAGAATTCCAGGCGCATCTGCACCTGCTTGCCCTTGGGCAGGGTGATCTGCACGGCGTCGGTGGACTGGCCGGTGAGCAGCAACTGTGCTGCCGCCAGGCTGGTGGCGGTGGCACAGCTGCCGGTGGTCAGGCCGCTGCGAAGTGGCGCGGGCTGTTCGCGGGTTTCTTCACGCATCGAGGGGTTTCACCACCTCGAGCAGCGTGATCGGCAAGGCCTGGCGCCAGGTATCGAAACTGCCCAGGACCTGGGCCTGGGCCACGTGGATGCGGGTCAGGTCGCCGCCATGCTGCTCACGAAAATGCGCCAGGGCCAGTTCGCTTTGCAGGGTCACGGCATTGGCTACCAGCCGCCCTCCAGGGCGCAGACGCTCCCAGCACAAGGGCAGTACGCCTTCGCCGGTGACGCCGCCGCCGATGAAAATGGCATCGGGGCGTTCGAGATCGGCCAGGGCTTGTGGCGCCTTGCCGCGAATCAACTGCAGGCCAGGAACGCCGAGCTGGTCGCGGTTGTATTCGATGAACGCCTGGCGACCTTCGTCGGCCTCGATGGCCAGTGCGCGGCAGCTGGGGTGGGCGCGCATCCATTCGATACCGATCGAGCCACAGCCGGCGCCGACATCCCACAGCAGTTCGCCTGGCTGTGGTGCCAGGCGTGCCAGGGTGATGGCGCGCACGTCGCGTTTGGTCAACTGGCCGTCGTGACGAAAGGCGCTGTCGGGCAGGCCGCTGATGGGCGACAGGCGCGGGCTATCCGGCGCGGCCTGGCATTCGATGGCGACCATGTTCAGTGCTGCGACCTGGGCGTGTGGCCAGTCCTCTGCACTGCCGCTCAGGCGCTTCTCATCGGGGCCGCCCAAGTGTTCGAACACCTGCATCCGGCTCGGCCCGTAGCCGCGTTCACGCAACAACTGCGCAATGGCCGCAGGGCTGTCGCCGTCATTGCTCAGCACCAGCAGGCGCACACCGCTGTAGAGTTGGGCATTGAGCGCCGCCAGCGGCCGCGCGACCACCGACACCACCTGCACCTCCTGCAACGGCCAGCCCAGACGGGCGGCGGCCAGGGCGCAGGAGGAGGGCATCGACAGCACCTGCATCTGTTCGGCCGGGACCTGGCGCGCGAGGCTTGCGCCAACGCCGTAGAACATCGGGTCGCCGCTGGCCAGCACGCACACGGGCTCGCCGTGCAGGGCCAGCACAGGGGCGAGGGAGAACGGGCTGGGCCAGGCCAGGCGCTCACCGACCACGCAGCGTGGCAACAGGGCCAGTTGGCGCGGGCTGCCGAAGATACGTGCAGCACACAGCAGCGCGCGCCGGGCCTGCTTGCCCAGGCCGCTGAAGCCGTCTTCGCCGATGCCTACTACTGTCAGCCAGGGGGTCATCTGATCATTTCCGTCGTGTTGGGAGTCGTGTCGCCCTTTTCGCAGGCAAGTCGCAGCGGCGAACCGCCGTTCCCATAGCTATCCGGACCTGCAGGATACCTGTGGGAGCGGGCTTGCCCGCGAAAAGGACGACACGGTCCTGATGCATTGCTCGACCATCGGCTTTTCATGCCGCCGGACAAAGCAGGCATAATACCGCGCCTTCTACACTGAAGCGCGTCTTCACGATTGCCGGAATCCCCCTTGAAACCACCCCACACACCCGCCGTTTCGCCCCGCCCCTCGGCTTGCCCGGGGTTGTGGCGCATCGTCGCGGCGCGTGATGGCGGCATTTGCCGGATCAAACTGCCCGGCGGCCTGCTGCTGGCCGAGCAGGGAGAGGCGGTGGCCGAGGCTGCCGAGCGCTTCGCCGGCGGGGTGATCGAGGCAACCAACCGCGCCAACTTGCAGATACGCGGTATCGGCGACCAGCACCTGGCGCTGGTCGGGCACCTGCTCGATGCCGGCCTCGGCCCGCGCGAGGCGGCCGGTGACGATGTCCGCAACCTGATGCTCAGCCCGTTGGCCGGTGTCGATCCGGCGATGCTGATCGACATCCGGCCCTTGGCCGGGCAGATCCTGCACCTGCTGGAAACCACCCCGCGCCTGCATGAACTGTCGGCCAAGTTCGCCGTGCAGCTCGACGCGGGGGAGTCCCTGGCGATGCTCGCGCACCCCCATGACCTGTGGCTGTCGGCGCTGTTGCTTGACCGGCAGGTGTGGCTGGCCTTCGGGCTGGCGGGCTGCCCGGGCGATGGCGCAACCCTTGGCGCCGTCCCGCTGGAGCAGGGGGTGGCATTGGTGCAGGCGGTGCTGGAGCGCTTCCTCGACCTGGCCACGCCCGAGCAGACACGGATGCGCCAGTTGCTGCAGACCTGCCCCGTGCAGGATTTTGTCGAAGGGCTGGGCCTGCCGATTCGTCGCGACAGCGCTGTGCGTCAATGGCGGCGTGTGCCTGCCACACCGCGCTGGCTCGGTGTGTTGGCCCAGCGTGAGGGCAGTGCGTTCGGCGTGGCGCCGCCGCTGGGGCGCTTGACGCCCGCCATGCTGCGCGGCCTCGCCAGGCTTGCGCGCGAGGCCGGAGATGGCAGCCTGCGGCTCACGCCCTGGCAGAGTCTGGTGCTGCCGAACTTCGATCCATCGCTGCTCGCGCAGGCCCAAGTCGAGACAAAGGCGCTGGGCATGATCAACGACGTCTTGCAGCCACTTGCACGCATCAGCGCTTGCACCGGTTCCAGTGGTTGCGCCAAGGGCCAGTCCGACACCAAGGCCGATGCGCAGGTGATTGCCGGCCTGCTGCACCATGGCGCCCCGGCCAGTGTGCACCTGTCGGGCTGCCCGCGTTCCTGTGCCGTGGCCCATGTCGCCCCGGCCACCCTGCTGGCCCGCGCCCCGGGCCGTTATGACCTTTATTTTCGCGATGCACGCCTGCCGGGTTTCGGCCGACTGCGCGCATCCGACCTTACCCCAGAAGAAGCAGGCGCCATGCTCGACCTGCCGACGGAGCACCTTGATGATTGACTACATCCGCGATGGTCAGGAGATCTATCGCAATTCCTTCCGCATCATTCGCGAGGAGGCCCGCCTGGAGCGGATTCCGGCCGATCTGGAAAAGCTCGCGGTGCGGGTGATCCACGCCTGCGGCATGGTCGAGGCCATCGACGGCCTGCAGTTTTCCGAAGGTGCCGGAACGGCGGGGCGCCAGGCCCTGGCCAAGGGCGCACCGATTCTCTGCGACGCGCACATGGTTGCCGAAGGTATCACCCGCGCGCGTCTGCCGGCCGACAACCCGGTCATCTGCACCCTGCGTGATCCCAGCGTGCCGGGCCTGGCCAAGGACGCCGGCAACACCCGCTCGGCGGTGGCCCTCGAGCTGTGGCGCCCGCATCTGGAGGGCAGCGTGGTGGTGATCGGCAATGCCCCGACCGCGCTGTTCTACTTGCTGGAAATGCTCGATGCGGGTGCGCCCAAGCCTGCGTTGATCCTGGGCTTCCCGGTAGGCTTCGTCGGCGCTGCCGAGTCCAAGGCGATGCTGGCCGCCGACAGCCGTGGTGTGCCGTTCGTCATCATGCAGGGGCGCCTGGGTGGTAGCGCCATGGCTGCCGCTGCTGTCAATGCGCTCGCCACGGAGGTGGAATGATGCAGCCCCGTGGACGTCTGCTCGGCCTGGGGGTTGGCCCTGGCGACCCGGAACTGATCACGGTCAAGGCCCTGCGCCTGCTGCGCGAGGCGCCGGTAGTGGCGTATTTCGTGGCCAAGGGCAAGCGCGGCAATGCCTTCGGTATCATCGAGGCGCACCTGCAGGCGCAGCAGACCCTGCTGCCGCTGGTGTATCCGGTCACCACCGAGGTGCTGCCGGCACCGCTGTCGTACGAGCAGGTGATCAGCGACTTCTACGACGAAGCCAGCGTGCAGGTGGCCAAACACCTGGACGCCGGTCGTGATGTGGCGGTGATCTGCGAAGGCGATCCGTTCTTCTACGGCTCCTACATGTACCTGCACGATCGCCTGGCCCAGCGCTATGAGGCCGAGGTGATCCCGGGCGTGTGCTCGATGCTCGGCGGGGCGTCCGTACTCGGTGCGCCGCTGGTCTACCGCAACCAGACCTTGACCGTGCTCTCCGGTGTATTGCCCCACGAAGAACTCAAGCGCCGCCTGGCCGATGCCGACGCCGCAGTGATCATGAAGCTTGGGCGCAACTTCCCCAAGGTGCGCGAGGTGCTCGCCGAGCTGGGCCTGGACGGTCGCGCGTTGTACGTTGAGCGCGCAACCATGGCCAACCAGAAGATCGTCGCGCTGGACGCGGTTGATCCGCAGTCTTCGCCGTATTTCTCGCTGATCGTGGTACCGGGTGAAAAATGGCAGGGATGAACAGCGACAAGGCACCGGCCATCGTCATTCTCGGCCCTGGCAGCCTGGCCACCGCCCAGCGAATCCAGCAGCGTTATCCACAGGCGCGGGTTTACGGCCTGAGCGGCCGGGTCGAAGGTGTCGAGCACTGCTACGAATCCTTCGGTGACACCCTGCGCGGCCTGTACCGCGAGGGTGCGCCGATCATCGCCCTGTGCGCGGCCGGGATCGTCATTCGCACCCTGGCGCCCCTGCTCGACGAGAAGGGCGCCGAGCCGCCGGTGCTGGCGGTGGCGGAGGACGGCAGCGCCGTGGTACCGCTGCTGGGCGGCCTGAGCGGAGTCAATGTCATGGCGCGGGAGATCGGCGAGGTGCTGGGGGTGGCGGCGGCCATCACCACCAGCGGTGAGCTGCGTTTCGGCACCTGCCTGCTCAATCCGCCGGCAGGCTACGCATTGGCGAATCTTGAGCAGGGCAAGCGCTTCGTCTCTGACCTGCTGGCCGGCGAGAGCGTGCGCATCGAAGGCGCGGCGCCCTGGCTGGCCCAGGCGCAACTGCCCGAAGACGCAGCAGCCCGACGCAGTATTCATGTCGGCTGCCAGGCGCGTCCTGCCAGCCGCGACGAGTTGCTGATCCATGTGCGTTCGGTGTTGGTAGCGGTTCAGGCCGGGCAGGCCGATCTGCCTGCCCGTGTGCATGACGCCCTGGCTGCGGCGAATATCGCCGACGCATCGCTGGCGTGCTTGCTGGCTGGCGACGAGGCGATGGCCGAGCCCGCCGTGCACGACGCCGCCCGCAGCCTGGGTGTGCCCCTGCGATTCGCTCCAGCAGGTGGCAGCCTGGTCGAGATGGCCGGGCAGGCGCTGGAGGGCGCGCAACTGATCGAACAGGGCGGGGTGGTCATCGCTGTGGCGCCGTCGCCGATCGACCCGTTGCAGGTCGGGCGCGCGCGCGGCCGCCTGGCGGTGATCGGCCTGGGCCCGGGAGCCGCCGAATTCATGGTGCCGGCAGTAAAGGCCGAACTGGCCCGTGCCGACGATGTACTGGGTTACGAAACCTATGTGCGCATGGCTGGCCCTTTCCGCACCGATCAAGTGCTGCACTGCACCGACAACCGCGAGGAGATGCAACGTGCGCGGCACGCCTTCGAGCTCGCGGCGCAAGGGCGCTCGGTGGTTGTGGTATCTTCCGGCGATCCTGGCGTGTTCGCCATGGCGGCTGCGGTGCTCGAGGCATTGCACGAGTCCAGCGATGCGGCCTGGCATCGCGTCGACCTGCAGATTCTGCCCGGCGTTTCGGCCTCCTTGGCCACTGCCGCCCAGGCTGGTGCACCGTTAGGGCACGACTTCTGTGTGATGTCGCTGTCGGACAACCTCAAGCCCTGGTCGATCATCGAGAAGCGCCTGGACCTGGCGGCACAGGCCGACCTGGTGCTGGCCTTCTACAACCCGATCTCCCGCGCCCGGCCTTGGCAGCTGGGGCAGGCCGTGGAGATCGTTCGCCGTCATCGAGATGGGCAGACCCCTGTCGTCCTGGGGCGCGATATCGGCAGACCGGGGCAGACACTGAGTGTCGTCACTCTGGCGGAGCTGCTGCCGGAGATGGTCGATATGCGCACGATGGTGCTGGTTGGCTCCAGCACCACCACTGTGTTCAAGCATCCCGATGGCATGCAGTGGGTCTATACCCCACGCTGGTATCCCCCGCACCATTGACCTTATTGGAACTCCTTCAGCCCGCCAGATCGAGCTGGCGCTGGCTAACGTGGTCGCCCCTGGTGTTCAGGGGCAACCCAAAGGAGTTTCAGATGAGCGATGATAAACAAGTCACCACCACCGACGCCGGCCTGCTGGTCGAGGGCAACTTGCTGGCGTGCGGTGCGGGCATGACGGCGCAAAGCCGCCACGACGTGAAGAATGCGTTTCACTTCGCCACCCTCGTCGCCGACAAGGCGCTGGATATCGAAGAGAACGGCAAGGCCTGGTACGACAAATTCCTCGACGCGATGCGTGACCTGGGCTTCACCACTCCCCACCGCAGTTTCGAACTGGAGACCTCTTCGGAGGTGAAAGTCACGCTGGGCGCGGTGGCCGTTCGTGTCATCGGTGCAGCCGGCAGTGCACTGCTGGGCGGCACCACGCTGGGCGTACTGGCCAAGAAGGGGTTCGACAAGCTTACCAACGTCGAAAACGATACCCGCATCATCCACCACAAGAAAAAGAGCAAGGCCAGGGGCGTGGTCGGGATGGCGGCTTGCCTGGAAACCGAGCAAGGCGATGTGGTCATGGTGATGAGCTGCGTGCGGGCGACGGAGCCGAACCTGGATGAAGATGTGCTGGGGGTGCAGTTCCAGATCGAGAAGTCGGAGTACTACGCCGGTCATGCAGTGCTGACGCTGAACAATTTCGTCTACGACAAAGTGCGTGCCACGGTGGAAGAGAAGCTCGGCGTGCGCAGTGTCGAGAACGTTCTGCAGTACGACATCTGATCACGGGCGCGGGCCTTCGGGCACCGCGCTTTTCAGTTTCTACAGACCGGAACACCTGCCATGACCTATACAGACCACACGCTGACCCTGATTGGCCAGACCGCGCTGCTCGTGCCACCTGGCATCGAGGTACAGCAGCGCGAGGATGCCCTGGATTCACTGCATTACTGCCAGTTGCTGGCCGACAAGCAAGCTGGCTCATGCTTCGATCATCCCGATGAGTGGGCGGTTGCTTATCGCAAGGCCTTCGCGTCACTGAACTGGATCAAGTTCGTCAGCACGCACGACAGTATCTCGCTCGCGCCGCAGGCCACCCCTAGACAGGATACGCCCCTCTTGAGCTGGCTGAGGCAGCGCGAGATCGATGTCGATATGGCATTGGCGAAGCTGTCGCAGGTGCTGTCGGGCGCGCCTGAGGGTCTGGAGCATCTGCTGCGTTTCGCCGTGCGTAACGAGGCCAACAAGGGCGAGGTGCACATCGAGTTCGGGCTGCTCGGCGCCGGGCCGATTCTCGACCTGTGCAGCGTGTCGATGCAGTGCGACCACCCGATCACTCGGGAGACACTGGCCACCATTGCGCAGCGTACCCAGCTGCAAGGCGAACTGGCGGTACGGGCACTGTCGCTGAACCTGAGCAACCAGCGCTTCGCTGCGCGGCGTTCGGACCTGCACATCCTGATACTCGACAAGGAACGCGAGAAGCCTCGTCGACTGGCGCTGGGAGTGATTCCACGTGAATGAAGCCAATGCTGCTGTGATTGGTGCGGGAGTCGTCTCGTTCCTGCCGGGGCTGTCGCTGGTACAGAAAAACAAGGTGAAGCTGGCCTTGGCGTTGGCCGAGCGAGCTACCCAGACGGCTTTCGACGAAGGGCTGGTGGAGGATTGGTTCGCCTACTACCGCAACCAGTTGAAATTCATGGGCTGGGACGCGGTTTCTGCCGAGCAGGTCCACTGGCCGGATGCGGGGCGCGCCGAGGAAGTCGACAAAGTCCTGGGCTTGATCGCCAAGACTGCGGGTGAGCGCTTTGCCAGCAATGTGCAGGTGTCCCTGCAGCGGCTGTGCAACAGTCCGCAGACGCTCGCCACTCTGGAGAAGCACGCGCGCGAGCGAGGGCACTTTCAGTTACTGCCTTGTGCCCCTGCCGGGCAGAACCGGGTCGATATGGTGCTGTATCACGAGATCGATACCCAGGATGCCTGGCGTGCCGGTTTCATCACCCGCAAGCGTGGTATGAAGAACGTGCGCGCCGAGCTTGTACGGTTCAACATCCTGGCATTCGAGAACAGCTACCTGCCCAAGGTTCAAGCACGGATCGTGGAGGTATCCCTGAAACAGATACACGACTACGACGTTTGAAGGGCGCTGGGCGATCAGGGCGTATGGAGAGGGCCGGCGGCCGCTTCGCGCTGGTTCGCCCAGAACTGGATCAGTTCGCGCAGTTGCGACAGCTCTACAGGTTTGGCCATGTGCCCGTCCATGCCGGCCAGGCGCGCGCGTTCCTTGTGTTCGCTGAGAATATGCGCGGTCAGCGCTACCACCGGGGTGCGCTGGCGCTGGTTGGCCGCCTCCCAGTCACGCAGGCGTTGGGTCGCGGAGAAACCATCGAGTATCGGCATCTCGCAATCCATCAGGACCAGGTCGTAGCGCGTGGCCTGCATCGCCTCCAGCGCCTCTTCGCCATTGCTGGCAGTGTCGGGCTCGAGGTTGAGCTTGCCGAGCATGCCGCGGATCACCTTGGTCGAGATGCTGTTGTCTTCGGCGACCAGGATACGGAAGTCGGCAGGCAGGTTCAGCGGCGCCGGCGTGCCACCGAGGGCGGCAATTATCGCCGGCTCGCGGCCGCGCTGGGCCAGCTCTTCGGCCAGGGTGGTCTTGAGCGTGTAGCCGGCTACCGGCTTGGCGAGGATGCGTTTGACCCCGGCATTGCGGGCGATGATCTTGCTGGGCGCGTTGCTGATGCCGGTCAGCATGATCACCAGGATGTCGTGGTTCAGGCTCGGATCTTCCTTGATCTTGGCTGCCAGTTGCATGCCTGTCATGCCGGGCATGTTCTGGTCCAGCAGCACGGCATCGAAGTAGTCGCGCAGGTGTGCCTTGGTGCGCAGCAGCGCCAGTGCCTCCTTGCCGGAAGGCACGGCGCTGACGTTCATGCCCCAGGCGCTGCACTGCTGCACCAGCACCTTGCGACAGGTGTCGTTATCGTCCACTACCAGCACCCGAGCATCGCGCAGCGGGCCGTCGAGGTCGGCGGGCGGCTGTTCCAGGCGCAGTGGATCGAGCGGCAGTGTCAGCCATAGCGTATTGCCCAGGCTGGTGCTGGTCTTGATGCCGAATTCGCCGTGCATCAGGCCGATCAACTGCTTGGCGATCACCAGCCCCAGGTGGCCGCCGAGCTTGTTGCTGGAGAGGAAGTGGTGGCTGTGCAGCTCGGCCTGCAGCAAAGCCTCGCGCTCGGCGCTGGCCATCGGCTCGCCGCTGTCCTGCACGGCGATACGCAGGCGCGGAGCGTCACCGCGCTGGTCGAGGGCCACCACCAGCAGGATTTCGCCTTGGTCGGTGTTCTTCAGGGCATTGTCCAGCAGGCTCGACAGCGCCTGACGCAACCGCGTCGGGTCGCCGCTGATCACGCGTGGCACCTGTGGCTGGGTGAAGCTGATCAGCTCGATGTTCTGCTGTTCGGCCTTGGCCCGGAAGATGTTCAGGCAGTCTTCGATCAGTGCGTTGAGATCGAACTGCACATCATCCAGCTCGATCTGTCGTGATTCGAGCTTGGAGATGTCGAGAATCTCGTTGATCAGCGTGAGCAACTCGTTGCCGGCGCTGTGGATGGTCTGCACATAGTCGCGCTGCTTGACCGACAGCGGTGTGCCCAGCAGCAGCTCGGTCATGCCCAGCACGCCGTTCATCGGCGTGCGGATCTCGTGGCTGATCTTGGCCAGGAATTCGGCCTTGGCGTTGATCTCGGCGTCGCTGGCGGCGAGGGCTCGGCTGGCGCGCACGCGCTCCTCGTTGATCTTGCGCAGGCGCTCGCTGACGGAAAGGTTCAGCAACAGGCCGCTCACCACGGTCAGCCCCATCAGGATGACCAGCAGCCAGGGGGTGGGGGTGCGGGTCAGGCCGAGCAGCGCCGGCAGCAGGACCAGGCCACCGAGGTTGAACACCAGCATGGCCAAGGTGAACAGGCGTGCGGGGTTGTAGCCCTTGTACCAGTAGTAGGCGCTGGCCAGGAGCATGCTCAGGCTGCCGAGGGCAAGCAGGGTGTAGGTGGTCAGGTTCAGCGGCAGGGTGTCGATGAACAGCAGGAGCAAGCCGCTGATCGCGGCGATCAGCATTTCTGCCTGCAGGATGCGGGTGAGCCGCGCGCAACCGCAGGGCGAGAAGAAGCGCTGGGTGAAGTACAACCCGCAAAGCCCGGCCAGGACCAGCGTGAGGTAGGCGGCAGGCGTTTGCGCGCTGTGCCACAGGTGCCACCACGGGCCGCTGAGGTTGAGCAGGATCAAGGCACTGAGCAGCATCAACGCGTGGTAGAGCGCCAGCACCAGGGTTGTGCTGGAACGGGTGTAGAAGAAGCGAATCAGGTTGTGCAGGATCAGCATCACCAGGCCGCCGAACAGCAGGCCGAACAGCAGCGGCTGGCGCTGGTCGATGGCCGCGCTGGCC
Source organism: Pseudomonas sp. A014 (assembly GCF_052378495.1). NCBI lineage: Bacteria > Pseudomonadati > Pseudomonadota > Gammaproteobacteria > Pseudomonadales > Pseudomonadaceae > Pseudomonas > Pseudomonas sp. A014. The sequence goes on along the minus strand of NZ_CP199001.1, from coordinate 5,293,961 downwards.
GCCGATTCCAGAGAGATCGCCGGGCGCAACTGGTGCTCGGAGACCAGGCGCAGATAGATGTCCAGCGGTTGCGTGGCGTTGGGCAGTGGCAGAACGTGGTCGCTGCCGCGCAGGGTGGGGCTGGCGTTGCCCAACTGTCGACCATGGTGCAACTGGCGCAGCAGCGTGCTGCCGTCGAGGGCGTAGAGGTCCAGGCGTGACAGGTCGGGGGCGAAGATGCGCAGCAGGCGCTCCTGGTCGGCGGGCTCCAGGCGGTAGTGCAGCCACAGGGCCTGGTCGGGCAGGGCGGCATCCAGCGCGTCCAGTTGCAGCGGGCTGAACTGGTTGCGGTAGCGGTCGGAACGTACGTCGGAGAGCTGCAGGCTTGCCTGTTCATCGAGCAGCACAGACCACCCGCCGCCTTGTTCGGCCGCAGCCGGAAGCAGGCAGAGCAGGGTCAGCATGCTGACGATCAGAGCAGTGGCAATCCGAAGCCGACGCACGACGAGATCCTTTCTTGGCTGATAAGCCGGATAACAACTATGCGCGGCGTGCCGCGCCGAAGGCAAGGCCCCGGTGGGGCCCTGTCGACGAGCCGCAGGCCGTGCGCCATGGCGCTACGACCTGCGGGCCGCAGTTTACTGCTGGTGTTCACCGCGCTCGCGGGCGATGGCTCGGTAGCCGATGTCGGTACGGTAGAAACTACCGTTCCAGCTGACTTCCTTGGCCAGGCGGTAGGCCTGCTGCTGTGCATCGGCAACGGTGCTGCCCATGGCAGTGGCGCACAGCACGCGTCCGCCGTTGGTGGTTACCTGGCCATCCTTGAGCGCAGTACCGGCATGGAATACCTTGCCTTCGATCTTGGCAGCAGCATCCAGGCCGTCGATCACGTCACCCTTGGCGTAGTCGCCCGGGTAACCGCCAGCGGCCAGCACTACGCCCAGGCTCGGGCGTGGGTCCCACTGTGCTTCGACCTTGTCCAGAGCCTTGGCGAATGCGGCCTCGACCAACAGCACCAGGCTCGACTCCAGGCGCAGCATGACCGGTTGTGTCTCGGGGTCGCCGAAGCGGCAGTTGAACTCGATTACCTTGGGATTGCCTGCCTTGTCGATCATCAGGCCCGCATAGAGGAAACCGGTGTAGACGTTACCTTCCTCGGCCATGCCGCGCACGGTCGGCCAGATCACCTGGTCCATCACGCGCTGGTGCACGTCGGCCGTGACCACCGGGGCCGGCGAGTAGGCGCCCATGCCGCCGGTGTTGGGGCCGGTGTCTTTGTCGCCGACACGTTTGTGGTCCTGGCTGGTGGCCATTGGCAGCACGTTGTGGCCATCGACCATGACGATGAAGCTGGCTTCCTCGCCGTCGAGGAATTCTTCGATCACCACGCGTGAACCGGCTTCACCGAAGGCGTTGCCGGCGAGCATGTCGCGCACGGCGTCTTCGGCTTCCTGCAGGGTCATGGCGACGATCACGCCCTTGCCTGCGGCCAGGCCGTCGGCCTTGATCACGATCGGTGCGCCTTTCTCGCGCAGGTAGGCCAGCGCCGGCTCGATCTCGGTGAAGTTCTGGTAGTCGGCGGTCGGGATCTTGTGGCGAGCCAGGAAATCCTTGGTGAAGGCCTTGGAGCCTTCGAGCTGCGCTGCGCCCTTGGTCGGACCGAAGCAGTCCAGGCCGCGGCTGCGGAACAGGTCGACCACGCCAATCACCAGTGGCGCTTCAGGGCCGACAATCGTCAGGTCGACGTTCTTCTCGGCGAAATCGGCCAGTTGCTCCAGGGCGCAGACGTCGATGGCGACGTTCTCGCATTTGGCTTCGATGGCCGTGCCGGCGTTGCCCGGGGCCACGAAGACTTTCTCGACGCGTGGATCCTGGGCGACTTTCCAGGCCAGGGCGTGTTCACGGCCGCCGCTGCCGATGATCAAAACTTTCATGTCAAAACCTCGAAATCTGTCGAACGAGAGACAATGCTTCTCGCTGTACGAGGTCGCAATGAAGCTGGTAGATGCAAGGCGGGGACGGTTCCGATGAGCGGAGTTGCCTTCTGGCAATGAGCATCAGCGGAACCGGCCCCAACGCAGCAGATGCCTGCTTCAGTGCGGCCGATTGCCATAAATCAGTGGCGGAAGTGGCGCATACCGGTGAACACCATCGCGATACCGGCTTCGTCAGCGGCGGCGATGACTTCTGCATCACGCATCGAGCCACCCGGCTGGATCACAGCGCTGATACCCACCTTGGCGGCGTTGTCGATGCCGTCGCGGAACGGGAAGAACGCGTCCGAAGCCATGACCGCACCCTGTACCTGCAGACCAGCATGCTCGGCCTTGATTGCAGCGATGCGAGCGGAGTTGACGCGGCTCATCTGGCCGGCACCGACACCGATGGTCTGGCGGTTCTTGGCGTAGACGATAGCGTTGGACTTGACGAACTTGGCGACTTTCCAGGCGAACACCAGGTCGTGGATCTCTTGCTCGGTCGGCGCGCGTTTGGTGACGACTTTCAGGTCCTCGGCGCTGATCATGCCGATATCGCGGCTCTGCACCAGCAGGCCACCGTTGACGCGCTTGAAGTCCCAGCCAGCAGCGCGTTCGGCAGGCCATTCGCCACACTCCAGCAGGCGTACGTTCTGCTTGGCGGCGACCACTTCGCGGGCGGCCTGGGAGATTTTCGGTGCGATGATCACTTCGACGAACTGACGCTCGACGATGGCCTTGGCGGTTTCGCCGTCGAGTTCGCGGTTGAAGGCGATGATGCCGCCGAACGCCGACTCGGTGTCGGTGGCGTAGGCCAGGTCATAGGCCTTGCGAATGCCACCTTCGTTTTCCGGGACCACCGCCACGCCGCACGGGTTGGCGTGCTTGACGATGACGCAGGCCGGCTTGACGAAGCTCTTCACGCACTCCAGCGCGGCGTCGGTGTCGGCCACGTTGTTGAACGACAGTTCCTTGCCCTGCAACTGGACGGCGGTGGAAATGCTGGCCTCGCCTTTCTTTTCCTCGACATAGAACGCCGCGCTCTGGTGCGGGTTCTCGCCGTAGCGCATTTCCTGGGCCTTGACGAACTGGCTGTTGAAGGTGCGCGGGAACTCGCTGCGGCCTTCGGTCGACAGGGTGTCCTTGGACTGGTCGATGCTGCCCATGTAGTTGGCGATCATGCCGTCGTAGGCGGCGGTGTGCTCGAAGGCCTTGAGCATCAGGTCGAAGCGCTGGGCGTAGGTCAGGCCGCCGGCCTTGAGGCCTTCGACGATGCCGGCGTAGTCGCTGGCGTTGACCACGATGGCGACGTCCTTGTGGTTCTTCGCCGCGGAACGCACCATGGTCGGGCCGCCGATATCGATGTTCTCGATGGCGGTCGGCAGGTCGCAACCTGGCTTGCTGATGGTGGCTTCGAACGGATACAGGTTGACCGCGACCAGGTCGATCGGCTTGATGCCGTGCTCGTTCATGATGGCGTCGTCGGTGCCGCGACGGCCGAGGATGCCGCCGTGGATCTTCGGATGCAGGGTCTTGACCCGGCCGTCCATCATTTCGGCGAAGCCGGTGTAGTCGGCCACTTCCACCGCGTTCACGCCGTTATCCTTGAGCAGCTTGTAGGTGCCGCCGGTGGACAGGATCTCGACACCGAGCTGTTGCAGCTCACGGGCGAACTCGAGGATACCGGTCTTGTCGGAGACGCTGATCAGGGCGCGGCGGATCGGCAGGCGGGTAGTCTGGTCGGTCATTTCGGATTCCATAACGCGGTGGAGTCAGCAAAAAAGGCGCCTCTTTCAACGGAGCCGCCTTTTCTGATTGGGATTCTGGCTTACAACAGGTCGTACTGTTTGAGCTTCTTGCGCAGGGTGCCGCGGTTGAGCCCGAGCATCTCGCTGGCCTTGGTCTGGTTGCCCTTGACGTGGTTCATCACGCTCTCGAGCAGCGGTGCCTCGACTTCCGAGAGCACCAGGTTGTACACGTCCGTGACGGTGGCGCCTTCCAGGTGGGCGAAGTAGTTGTGCAGCGCCTTCTCGACGCTGTCGCGCAGGGTCTGGCCCTCTTCGCTCGGCGTGTTCAGGTGCTGCTTCAGGTTGGCGTTGTCGCTCACGGGCGTTGTTCCACTCACTAATGTCTCGGTCATCATCGTCATGCGGCCACCCCTTGTCCGTCCTCTGTCTCAAGGCTCTGTCGACGTTCGGCGAAAAACGCCCGAACGTTGGCGCACTGCGCTTGGGTATCTTCCAAGGCATTGAAGCGGGCGCGAAACTCCCTGCCGCCCGTGCGTGTTGCCAGGTACCAACCCACGTGCTTGCGGGCGATACGTACGCCCATCACATCCCCATAGAAGGCATGCAGCGCGGCAAGGTGCTCCAGCAGAATGCGTTCCACCTCATCCAGCCCGGGAGCCGGAAGATGCTCGCCTGTCCGCAGGTAATGCTCGATCTCGCGGAAGATCCATGGCCGCCCTTGGGCGGCACGGCCGATCAGCAGGCCGTCGGCCCCTGTGGCATCCAGCACCGCCCGGGCCTTTTCTGGCGACGTGATGTCGCCGTTGGCGAAAACCGGGATCGACACCGCCTGCTTGATTGCGGCGATGGTGTCGTACTCGGCTTCACCGGTGTACAGGTCGGCGCGTGTGCGGCCATGCACCGCCAGCGCCTGGATTCCGGCCTGTTCAGCGATCTTCGCCACGTTCAGGCCGTTCTTGTTCGAGCGATCCCACCCGGTGCGAATCTTCAGGGTGACCGGCACATCGACCGCACCGACCACCGCGTCGAGGATTTCAGCGACCAGCGCTTCATCTCTCAATAAAGCAGAGCCTGCCGCTTTGTTGCAGACTTTTTTTGCCGGACAGCCCATGTTGATATCGATGATCTGGGCACCGGACTCGACGTTGGCTCGCGCTGCCGCAGCCAGCATCTGTGCATCGCCACCGGCGATCTGTACCGAACGGGGTTCGGGATCGCCTTCGTGGATGCGGCGCAGGCGCGATTTGCGGCTGTTCCACAGGTTCATGTCGCTGGTGACCATCTCCGACACCACCATGCCCGCCCCCAGACGTTTGCAAAGCGTGCGGAAAGGCTGGTCCGTCACCCCGGCCATAGGCGCGAGGATCAGGTTGTTCTGCAGTGTATATGGGCCGATGCGTACCGCCGACATAGGTGTTCCCTGTTGTGGGGCCGGATCATTGGAGTTCGAAAAAGGGATGGCATGATACCCGCTCTCGGTGACCGGATAAAGATGGAACTGGATAAAATCTGAACAGTTGTGGGCTTATGACATTTAGGTTGGTGATGTCGCCCACCGCGCTCCCTCAGGTATGGCGTGCTACTCGGGGGAGCGGAAACTCAAGCTGTAGTTCACCGCCTTGGGGCCTGGATCGAGGATGTCCAGAGCGATGTGGATCGGTGTCTGGCTAGGCATCTCGCCACGCCCGGCCAGCTCGCCCGACAGGTACTCGCTGGGTTTGAACCGACGACTGGCGATCAACTGCCCGTTGAGGTCGGCGAAACGCAGCTCCAGCAAGGGGAAGGGTTGGCTGAAGGAGGCGCGGTTGTAGATGATCGCGTCGACGATCAGCGCGCCCTTGAAGTCCGGATGGCTGCGCACCACCAGGTTGCTGCTCTTGATACGCGCGATGTCGACTCGGGTGGGTACCTGGCAGCCGACGATCGGGCACAGTTGCTGGAACAGCGGCCGGTAACGATCGTGCCGGGCCATTTCATCGAAGTGGTAGTAGACGTACTGGAAGGCCAGCAGGCCAACGGCGAGCAGCGCCAGGAAGCCCCAAAGCAGGCGCTTGCCCCAGTTCGGTGCGGGCTTTTGCCAGTCCAGTTGCAGCGGGTCGTCGACCACATCGACCAATGGTTCCTTGCGCGCGCGCGAGGGTTTGCTGGCCAGGACCGGCTCCAGCCGTTCGTCGTCTTCGGCGCCGTCGTGGTCGTCACGTGCCGACAGGTGCAGATTCGCGACATCGTCGTCCAGGGCCGAGAGGCCTTTTTCCGGACGAGGCTCGTCGAGGGACGAGAGCCGCTCGGTGGCTGGTTCGTCGTGTTCGGCGGGAAAGTGTGCGGGGGTGTCTTCGTCGTCGAGCTCAAGCGTCTGTCCGAGGGTTGGCTCGGTACGCTCCTGGGCTATCGGTTCCAGGTCGAGGGGCTCCTGCTCGACCAGAACCGGTGCAGGTGTGGGTTGCGAGTCGGGCTCGAGGCGGTCATCGGTTGCGGTGCCGAAGGGCTCGTCACCATGTTGCTCCGGGTGCTGATCGTCACGCCGCGCCTGCAAGGATTCGTCGCGGTCGGCGTTTTGGCGCTCGGGGCGGGGGCCGCGTCGCTCCAGGCGCGCAAGCTCCTGGTCCAGATCCATGGCATCCAGCGTTGCAGCCCAGTCGTCCTGGCTCGGCGCGGGTGGCTCGACCGCAGGCGTTGCTGGCACCGGTGGCGCCACCGGTACCGTGGCGACCGGCGGCGCAACCTCCTGGCTTTGCTCGAGCAGCTGCCGGGCGGCATTGAACACCTGCAGGCACTGGCCACAACGCACCACCCCACGGGCCACGCTCAACTGGTGATACGTGACGCGAAAACGCGTCTGGCAATGCGGGCACTGGGTGACGAAACTGTCGGTCATGCGGCGATCCGGGCGTTGTGCAGGGTTGGAGTCTGGTGCTTCACGAACTGTAGCCTAGCGACGACGGCCGCTGATACGCACCCAGCCATCGCGCACGACGATCGGGTCGAGGTCGAAGTCGGCGGCGTAGGCAGCAGACACTTCCTCGCCCTGCTCGGCGAGAATGCCCGACAGCGCCAGGAGGCCACCAGGGCGCACCAGGCCGGACAACTGCGGGGCCAGGGAGACCAGCGGGCCGGCCAGAATGTTGGCGACCAGCACGTCGGCCTGCATCGCCGGCATGTGCTCGGGCAGGTACAGTGCCAGCTTCTCGTCGGCGATGCCGTTGCGCTGGGCGTTGTCACGCGAGGCTTCGATGGCCTGCACGTCGATGTCGGTCCCCACCGCTTCGCGGGCGCCCAGCAGCAGGGCGGCAATGGCCAGGATGCCCGAGCCGCAGCCAAAGTCGAGCACCTGGGTGCCTGCGAGCGACTGGCCGTCGAGCCATTCCAGGCACAGAGCGGTGGTCGGATGGGTGCCGGTGCCGAAGGCAAGGCCCGGGTCGAGCAGCAGGTTGACGGCGTCTTTCTCCGGGGCCTCATGCCAGCTCGGCACGATCCACAGGCGTTGGCCGAAACGCATCGGTTGGAAACCGTCCATCCAGCTGCGTTCCCAGTCCTGGTCCTCGATGACCTCGGCCTGGTGCTCGGGGAGCGCTGCACCGGTCAGCAACTGCAGATGGGCGAATACCGCTTCGGGCTCGGCATCGGCTTCGAACAAGGCCAGTAGATGCGTGTGCGACCACAGTGGGGTGGTGTTGAGGTCCGGTTCGAAGATCGGCTGGTCTTCGGCATCCATGAACGTGACCGAGACGGCGCCGACTTCGAGCAGGGCGTCTTCGTAGGTTTCGGCTTGTTCCGGGCTGATGGCCAGACGTACTTGCAGCCAGGGCATGGCGGGCACCTTAAATGTGGTTCGGTGTGATCGAAGAGGCAGTCTACGACTGCCAAATGGAGCATTTTACGCGAGCGCGTCCCGTACGGACAGGCCGCAGGATGATCCGTCGAACAAATAACTACCGCTGGTCGTGCCGTGGCGCTACCTAGAATTCGGGCCCCCAAGCCTACGAGGTATAGCGTCATGAACGATCAGCCCGCTACCCATTCCCCCATTGACGATTCGTCGGCCCACTCCATCATCGAGCGACTCGGGCGCTGGAGTGCGGCCTTCGAGCAACGACGCAACTCCCAGCTGAGCTTTATCGAGGCAATCGAAAGCGACGCGCTTGTGCAACTGCGCACCTACTACACCGAAGATATCGACCCGACTTTCATCCAGGACCTGCTGGATGCCGCTCTGCAGCGCCTGGCCACCCAGCAGCCGGTGCTCTATGACGAAGCAGAACATGCCATCTATCGCATCAGCGACGGTGAGCCGCTCGAAGTGCCGCTGGAACGGCGCCAGCAGGTCGAACAACTGGTGGAGGGCATCGGTGGGCGCATGGTTGAAACCTACCGGGATTACCTCACCCGCCACTGGGAGACGAAGCCCCAGGGCTTGAGTGATGTGCTCGAGTACCAGAAGCGAATCCGCCAACGTTGCGAGCAGCATTGCATCGATCTTGAAGCCGCGCTGGGCGCGCCACAGGTTGCCGCGATGACCAGTGCCCAGGTGCGGGCGCTGATTCGGGAGCAGGAGCGGGACTGGCATGCGCAGCCTGCGTTGTTGTTTCTCTCCGATGACGATGAGAAGCAAGTGATCGACAGGCTTGTCCGCAAGCACCTGCCGGAGTGGTATCGCAATTTGAATGCCGAGGACGTCGCGGCGCTGAGTGCTGCTCAGGGTGCTTGTGACGGAGCACAGTCAACGCTCGAAAACTTGCTCGGTAGTGCGCGCTCGTTGCGTGAGCATGCGGGCAGCCTGGCGAGCGCCTATCTGCGCGAGCATTTCGACCTGCCACTGTCTGCCGACCTCATCACCGTCAAATGCGAACCGTCAGCCACGGAAAATGTGAGCGTCAGGACACAGACGCTTACCGAACTGGTGATGGAAGGCGCCATTGACGTGACGCAGGTATACAAGCCGCTCCAGGTAAGTATGCCGTTACTGCATTGCAAGCCACCTTCCGCTGAGCAACTGCAGGTCTTGTTGAGCGAACTCGATGCACCGCACAGCTTCCTGACGACCCTCAAGCAACGCCATCAGGACGCTGAAGTCGGGTTGGCGCAGCTAGAACTCTATGACATGCAATTGCGCTACAGCCTGCTGATTGCCAGCAAGAAAGGGCACCTGTCGGATGCGCGTCATGATCAGGTCGTGGCATTGCTCGCCCAGGAGCCGCCAGGCGACGAGATCTGTCCTCTGCAGTTGTGGGCGGGCGCAGATTGCAGTGACTTGTTGTTGTTCGCCGTAGCAGATGACGCCTTTGTGCTGTATGCCCCTGGTAAACCAGATGGCCAGGAGTGGATAGAGCTGGTATCACAGCGCGCGCTCAACAGTGAAATCGGTGGTTGGTTGGCGGAGGAAACGGGTCGTCATTATCTGTTGAGCCAGGTTCCCTTCGTTCAACGAGCCACGGTCAGTGCATCCATCCTGAGCATTGTGGAAAAACCTTCCGAATGGTCCCTGAGTCTGGATCGCAGGCGAGCCCTGACGGGTTACGAGGCATGCCTGGCCGAACGGGTGCGCTTGAGCAATAAAAAGGCCGAGGATGAGATCGAGGCCTCTATTGCGCCGTATTACGCACTTAATCTGAACATTGGCCAAAAGCGCGTGATCAACCTGGAAAAGCAGGTGGCGTTGCAAGCTGAGCACGTGTTTGCCGCGTCGATGCAGGATTATGAAGGTTTTCACGCGTTCGCCCGGCGTACCGTCGAGACTGCCATCAAGCCTTACCTGGCCGACAAGGGCATCACCGAACAGGTTGACCCGGAGTCTATTCTGTTCGATCTGCCGTCCACAGGCACGGATACGCCGCTGACGATGAACCTGGTCGATCTGGTCTGCTATGGATATGACGACAATTCTGGCCTGGACAACCCGAATAAGGGCGTGCGCTCTCTGGTTGGCCAGGACCTGAGCGCTCTGCGCAGCCACGACTTTACGCGCTATGCACGTCGCGCTTACGTTGGCGAGACGTACATCACACACATACGCGAACACTATCTGAACGAGTCCTCGGCGGATTATGCGGCTCGCCGGAAGATGTTCGGTCGTGCGCTGATCTCGGCGATGGACCGCGATTTGCGCCTGGCCAGTATCAAGGCTGAACTCGATCAAGCGACCTATACGAAACTGATTGCACTGGTGACGGCGCTGGGGCGGACGTTGAGCCAGCCCGACATCGTCAGTGAGTCGGAAACGGTGGTCGAGAGTTCGGGGGTGTTTCGCTTGTCGATCGACGGCTGTTTCGTACTTGGCGCCTATGTCCTGCGCGATGTGGCAGACAAAGTGGCGACTGACTGGCTGTATACCCCGGACGCCCCGGATGGTGTTCTGCTGCGTCCCTATCAGTCCTTGAACGCCACAGGTACGGGCGTGCTTTACGATTATCTGCTCAACCGCGTTACGTTGGCCTCCAGATCCAAGGTCAGCACGCGCCTGAGGAGGTTGGCCAGTGGCGACAGTCATCGTGATTCCCTGCGTGGGCTCAACCAGGTGGTGACGGTGGCCGGGGAGTACAACGCGTTCATCGAGCATGCGCTCGCCGATGTCGAGGATGCGACCCTTGGCAAAGCCGAGGTCATTCGCGCCCAGGTGTTCAAAGGCGTTTTGTTCAGCGCACTGCCATTGCTGGTGTATCCGCCGTTCGCCATAGCGTTTGGTGCCTTCATGACCGCCTCCGCTTTGAAAAAGGCCATTGTCGCCCATACTCGATGGGAAACCGCGGTGGCCCTGCAGAACTGGCTGGAAGCGTCGTGGAGTTTGTTGGGGGCGGTGTTGAGTGTGCCGGGAGTGAGCCTGGGAATGCTCAAGTCAGCGCTTGCGCCCTTGCGCCAGGCAGTTGTTCGCCGCCCTCAGGTGACGGGTGCGACACGAACCCCCTCCCTGCAGTTCGACAAGTCCTGGGCAGTCAAGAGCAAGCCTGGCGATCTGCACAAGGTGACGGAGGACGGCATCTGGAAGGGCACCTACCGCAGCGGCGCCGAGGACGCTGCCAATGCAGAGCATTTCATCCACTCGGGCGGTCGTTACTACAAGGTCACACACGACGTCGAGCAGGCCACCTTACGGGTGTTCAAGGCCAATCGCCCGCAGAGCTACCATCGCCAGGCAGTGCGATTGCATGAAGATGGCCGATGGGTTGCCAACAGCACAGGCCTTCGCGGCGGCAATCATGTGCAGGATGCTGGAACCCTGACGCAGGCACGGCAAATTACCGACGGTGAGGGTGCGCCATCGCAGATACGTGGCGCTCTGCAGGGAGAAGCCGTAGTGGCGCGACACTTGGGGAGGGCGGATGACTACCTGTATACCGTCAATGCACAGTCCTGTGTGGCGGTATCCTTGTATAACCCTGCAACACGTGCAGGTGCGGTACTGCATGTTGATCACAATGTCCGCAGCCTGATCGAGCCCGCACTGCGGCAAGTGCTGACGGAGATTGGTGCTGCGCAGAATGGCGCGGGCGTCAGGGCAGTCATGGTCGGCGGCGACTGGCTGGGCGGTGTGGATATTGGCGGCGCCGTGCGTACGTTGCTCAGGCGCCAGGGAATCCAGGCAAGCTGGCAGCACTGGTCGTTTTCGTCGTGTTTTGGCGGTAGCTACGGCATGACGCTGAATCTAGGAACTGGGGTTACGCGTGTCTATCGAACGCCTGCGAGGTTGGTCGAACAAGTACTTGATCCGATCATGAAGAAGGCCAATTTCCGGTTGCCGGGTGTGCCCGCTCGCGCCTTCAGATTCAAAAGCCGTTTCCGCGCCGGCCCACTGTACGAGCGGTCAGGCGGAGTCGTGGAAGATGCTGCTGGATTGGCGCCGGCCCCGGACGAACTCGCCTTGCAGGCGATCTCAGTGGTGAGCCTCTGACAAGCGGATATCCCGCTCATGCGAGCCTGGGTGACCTGCTCTGTCCTGGGTAGATAGCAAAAAAAAACCGATGCCAGATTCTGGCATCGGTTTTTTGTGGCATCCCCGGTTTTTTCTGAAAGGCCAGTGGTTGGCATCGCAGCGATTGCCGGGCGTGCTACCTCAACAAGCGATCACTCCTGGTTGGCCAGTTTGTGCTCGAGGTAGTGGATGTTGACGCCGCCTTTGCAGAAACCTTCATCACGCACCAGGTCGCGGTGCAGCGGGATGTTGGTCTTGATACCGTCGACAACGATCTCGTCCAGGGCATTGCGCATGCGCGCCATGGCTTCGTCGCGGTCCTTGCCGTAGGTGATCAGCTTGCCGATCAGCGAGTCGTAGTTCGGCGGAACCGAATAGCCGCTGTACAGGTGCGAATCGACCCGCACGCCATTGCCACCCGGGGCATGGAAGTGCTTGACGGTGCCTGGGCTCGGAATGAACTTCTTCGGGTCTTCGGCGTTGATCCGGCACTCCAGCGAGTGACCGCGGATCACCACGTCTTCCTGGCGGAACGACAGCTTGTTGCCAGCGGCGATGCTGAGCATCTCCTTGACGATGTCGATGCCGGTGACCATCTCCGAAACCGGGTGCTCGACCTGGACGCGGGTGTTCATCTCGATGAAGTAGAAGCGACCGTTCTCGTACAGGAACTCGAAAGTACCTGCACCGCGGTAGCCGATCTCGATGCACGCATCGACGCAACGCTTGAAGACTTCCTGGCGGGCCTTCTCGTCGATGCCGGGGGCCGGCGCTTCTTCCAGTACTTTCTGGTGACGGCGCTGCAGCGAGCAGTCGCGGTCGCCCAGGTGCACGGCGTTGCCCTGGCCATCGGACAGTACCTGAACTTCCACGTGACGTGGATTGGTCAGGAACTTTTCCAGGTAGACCATCGGGTTACCGAACGCAGCACCGGCTTCGGTACGGGTCAGCTTGGCCGAGGCGATCAGGTCTTCTTCCTTGTGCACCACGCGCATGCCGCGACCACCACCGCCACCGGCGGCCTTGATGATCACCGGATAGCCGACTTCACGGGCGATGGCCAGTGCAGTTTCTTCGTCTTCCGGCAGTGGGCCGTCAGAGCCCGGCACGGTCGGGACGCCCGACTTGATCATCGCATCCTTGGCCGAAACCTTGTCGCCCATCAGGCGGATGGTGTCGGCTTTAGGGCCGATGAAGGCGAAACCGGATTTCTCCACCTGCTCGGCGAAGTCGGCGTTCTCGGCGAGGAAGCCGTAGCCCGGGTGGATGGCGGTGGCGCCAGTCACTTCGGCGGCAGCGATGATCGCCGGGATGTGCAGGTAGGATTCTTTCGACGATGCAGGGCCGATGCAGACCGATTCGTCTGCCAGGCCCAGGTGCATCAGTTCGCGGTCAGCGGTGGAGTGGACCGCGACGGTCTTGATGCCCAGCTCTTTGCAGGCACGCAGGATCCGCAGGGCAATTTCCCCGCGGTTGGCGATCAGGACTTTTTCGAGCTTCCCAGACATCGTTGGCTCTCCGCGATTCAAACGATGGTGAACAGCGGCTGGTCGAACTCAACCGGCTGACCGTCTTCTACCAGGATGGCGTCGATGACACCGCCGATATCGGCTTCGATGTGGTTCATCATCTTCATGGCTTCGACGATGCACAGGGTGTCGCCTTTCTTCACCGACTGACCGACTTCAGCGAAGTTCGGCGAGGTTGGCGAAGGCTTGCGGTAGAAGGTACCGACCATCGGCGAGCGGATCACGGTGCCTTTGAGGGCAGGTGCTGCAGCGGCTTCGGCAGCCGGGGCGGCGGCCACGGGGGCTGCGGCGGCAGGAGCTGGAGCGGCAAATTGCGCTGGGGGTGCGAAGTACTGGGCGCCGGCAGGTTGTTTGCTGTTACGGCTGATGCGAACGGACTCTTCGCCTTCCTTGATCTCCAGTTCGTCGATGCCGGACTCTTCCAGCAGTTCGATCAGCTTTTTGACTTTACGGATATCCATTAATCAGCAACTCCCAAGGTTCGGTCGGGGACTTAATTATCAAAACGTGTCGAAAACGTTTCTTCGTAGTGTTTCGAAGCCCAGGCATGTAGGCCTGGGCTTTGCGTCATCAGGGCTGTGAGTTGGCAGCCAGGTGTTCCAGAGCAGACTCCAGGGCTAGCCGGTAACCGCTGGCGCCCAGGCCGCAGATCACGCCCACTGCCACATCGGAGAAGTAGGAGTGATGACGGAACGGTTCACGCTTGTGCACGTTGGAGAGGTGCACTTCGATGAATGGGATGCTCACAGCGAGCAATGCGTCACGTAATGCGACGCTGGTGTGGGTGAAAGCGGCCGGGTTGATCAGGATGAAGTCCACGCCTTCGTTGCGCGCGGCATGGATACGGTCGATCAGTTCGTACTCGGCATTGCTCTGCAGGTACTGCAGGTGGTGGCCGGCGGCGCGTGCGCGCTGCTCGAGGTCCTGGTTGATCTGGGCGAGGGTGACGGCGCCGTAGACTCCCGGCTCGCGGGTACCGAGCAGGTTGAGGTTGGGGCCGTGCAGCACCAGTAGGGTGGCCATCTGCGGTTTCCTTGGTTTTGTAGGGCAATTCGACATAGCGCGGCGACTATGCCGCAAGAGACTAGCGAGTGTCCAGTTCCCTGCAATAGCCAGCACGATGACCGAGATTCGCGCAAAGTATGTGACCAGATGATCAGCTCTGGTCACTTCGTTGGAGAAAGTTACCGGTGCGCGGGAAGTTATAGACCGAGTTTGCTGCGCATGCCGGTGAGAATTTTCGCAAATTCGTCGGCGTTCACCTCGCCTACCACCCGATCAGTGGTCATTTCGCTGCCGTTTGCGGCAAAAAACAACAAGGCGGGTGGGCCGAACAGCGTGTAGCGGTCGAGCAGGGCGCGTTGTTCGGCGTTGCTCTCGGTCAGGTCGAACCGCAGCAGCTTGAAGCCGTTCAGCTGGGCCTGCACCTGTGGCGCGTTGAGTACTTCATGTTCGATCACCTTGCAACTGATGCACCAGTCGGCGTACCAGTCCAGCAGCACCGGCTGGCCTGCGGCCTTGGCCTGGGCCAATGCGGCTTCCAGGGCGGCAGGGGTGGTGAGGGTTTGCCACGCATCTGCCTGGAAGGTGGCGTGGGACGAGGTGCTGACGCCGGGGCCGGGCAATGGACGCAGAGGATCGCCCTGACCCGCGAGGGCGCCGTACCAGCACGCCAGTGCATAGACCAGGCAGAGCAGCCCCAGCAGCTGGGCCAGGCGTTGACGTGGGGTCTTGACCACGAACTCCAGCGCGCCGAGGAACAGCGCCACGCCTGCCGACAACAGGCCGATCAGCAGCAAGGTCACCGGCCCCGGCAACACGCGGCTGAGCAGGCCAAGCGCCACGCCCAGCAGCAGGACCCCGATCACGTTCTTCACCGTGTTCATCCACGCCCCGCTCTTGGGCAGCCAGGCGGCACCGCCGGTCGCCACCAGCAGCAGTGGCGCGCCCATGCCCAATCCGAGCGCGAACAGCTTCAGTGCCCCGCCCAGGGCATCGCCGCTGGCGCTGATATAGAGCAGGGCACCGGCCAGTGGTGCCGACACGCAGGGCGAGACCAGCAGGCTGGAAAGCACGCCCAGCACTGCAGCACCGAGCAGCGAACCGCCGCGGGTATTGCTCGCGACGCGGTCCAGGCGTTGGCTCAGGGCGTGCGGCAGCTTGAGTTCGAATAGCCCGAACATCGCCAGGGCGAACACCACGAAGAACAGGGCGAAGGGCACCAGTACCCAGGCCGACTGCAGACGTGCCTGCAGGTTGAGGCTGGCACCGAACAGGCCCATCAGCGCACCGAGCGCGGCAAAGCTGGCAGCCATCGGTAGCACGTAGGCCAGCGAAAGGCTGAAGCCGCGCCACCCTCCCACCTGGCCGCGCAGCACCACGCCCGAGAGGATCGGCAGCATCGGCAGCACGCAGGGCGTGAAGGTCAGGCCCAGACCGGCGAGGAAGAACAGCAGCAAGGTCTGCCAGCTCCAGCCCTCGGCCGTGGTGGTGGACAAGGTGCTGCCTTCGCCGGGAATCGACAGTCGTGCGGTTTCCGGCGGATAGCACAATCCCTTGTCGGCGCAGCCCTGGTAGCCGACCAGCAAGGTGAAGGCGCGCGAGTCGGTGCGCGGTACCTCGATGTCGACGATGCCATGGTAGACCTCGACATCGCCGAAGAACTCGTCGTGCTTGGCTTCGCCTTGGGGAATCCGTGCGTTGCCGAGGGCGATGTCGGCCGGCTCGCTGCGAAACTGGAAGCGATGGCGATAGAGGTAATAGCCCTCTGTGGCGACGAAGCGCAGCTTGATCGACTGGGCATCGGCGCTGATCAGGTCGAGCTTGAAGGCTTCGTGGACCGGCAGGAAATCGGCGCTGTTGGACAGCGAGGCGGCGCCGAGGGTGGCGCTGGGACGGTTGTCGAGCAGGCCCGAGGCGAAGGTGGGGCTGGCCAGCAGCAGGAACAGCAGGAGGAACAGGCGGCGCATGGCGGACTCGCGAGGCGGAACGTGCCCGGCATGATAACGGAGTTGGCTGGAGCCGGGGATGACAGGTGGTCGCAGGTTCGGCTGCTTGCAGGCCTGGCCCCTTCGCGGGCAAGCCCGCTCCCACTGGGTAGCGGCGAGGAAACCTCCTGCTGGCGCGGTTCCTGTGGGAGCGGCGGTTCGCCGCTGCGACTTGCCCGCGAAGGAGCCAAGCCTGTCGATCACACCCTGAAGGCCCCCACAGCGGTATTCAGCTCACCACCCAGTTGCAGCAACTGCTCACCCTGCTCGCGCCCTTCGCCGATGCGTTGCAGGTTGTCCTCACCGAGCGCATGAATCCGCTCGCTGTGGTCGCGGATCTCGCTCACTGCACCGCTCTGCTGAGCGGTGACGTCGGCAATCCTCACCGCTGTATCGGAGATGGTGCGAATCGCGCTGACGATCTCATCCAGCGCACCATCCGCCGCCTGGGCCTGGCTGGCGGTGGCTTCGGCGTGTTCGAGCTGGGTGCGCATGCCATTCACCGATTCGCGCGCCGCCTGCTGCAGGCGGTCGATCAGCGCCTGGATTTCGCCGGTGGCGCCGGTGGTGCGCTGGGCCAGCGAACGCACTTCGTCGGCCACCACGGCAAAGCCGCGGCCCATTTCCCCGGCGCGGGCCGCTTCGATCGCTGCGTTGAGGGCCAGCAGGTTGGTCTGCTCGGCGATCGAGCGGATCACCGTCAGCACGCCACCGATGGTCGCCGACTCCTCGGCCAGCTGTTCGATCAACTGCGCATTGCCCTGCACCTCATCGACCAGTGCTCGCAGGCCGGAGAGGCTGTGGCCGATCACCGCCTGGCCGTGCTCCACGGCGCGCCCGGCGTCGCGGCTGGCATCGGCGGCCGAACTGGCATCGCCGGCCACCTGCTGGATGGTCGCTTCGAGCTCGCCCAGGGCATCGCGGATCTGTGCGGTATCGCCTGCCTGGCGTTCGGCACCGTCATGCAGCGCGCTGCTCATGCCGGCCAGGGCATGGCTGCTGCCTGCGACTTGCTCGGCGTTGTGGCGGATGGTGCCGACCAGCGTCACCAGGTACTGGCGCAGCCGGTTGAGCGACTCCTGGATGTCGTGCAGTTCGAGGTTGGTCTTGCCAAGGGCGACCGGCTGGGCGAAATCGCCCTCGGCCCAGCGCGACAGGGCCGGCGCAAGGCTGGTGAGGGTGCGTGTCAGGCGGCGCTGCAAGGTGTCGATGAGCAGGGCGATCAGCAGGATCAGGCCGATCATCAGGCCCTGGATGACCCGGACCTCGCCAGCGATCTTCGCGTGCTGACCACGCACCTCTGGTTCCAGTCCGGCGATGGCCTTTCGCACAGCTTCGAGGCGCTCGCTGGTGCTGGCGGCCAGTGCGGCACGACGCTCGATCTGTTCACGGGTGCGCTGCAGTTCGGCCGGATAGCGACCGAGCAAGCTCTGCAATTCACGCTTGAGGCTCACGGCAACGTCCTCCTTCTGCTCGCTGCCCTGGCTTTGCAGGCCCATCATCGCGGCGAAGTCGTCGGCGTTGGATTCGGCCGCGCGGGTCACCCCCAGCAACGGCAGGCTGTCGATGATTTGCGCCTGGGCGCGGATCTGTTGCAGTTCACGCTCCACTTCGTCGGCCAGTTCCGCGCGACCGCTGCTGACCAGCTTGTCGCGGGCCAGTGCCAGGCGGCCCAGGTGCAGCGAGGCGTCCATCAGCGGGGCCAGGTAGCGACCAGCCTCGGCGCTGCCGCTGTCGCGGGCATAACCGGCCAGTTGCTCAAGGTTGGCGCCCAGCTCGCGCTCGGCTTGCAGCAGCAGTGCCTGTGGGTCACCGGCCAGCTTGCCGGCAGCCAGCAATTCGTTGGCGGTGAAGCCCTGCAGGCTGTCCAGGCTCGGGCGCAGCTTGGCGGCCAGTGCGTCTGGCCATTCTCCAAGGGCGCTGTGCAGCTGCTTGTTGGCCTCCATGGCCGAGGCGTGGCGCAGGGCGTCGCCGCTGGCCAGGTAGGCCTGGATATTGGCGGCGGCCTCGTTCTGGAACTGCTGGGACAGCCCCAGGTAGCGCTCCATCATCTGGTAGGGGCGCTCGAGTGCACGTTGCGACCACCACAGGGTTGCGCCCAGGGCGAAGCACACGGTCACCAGCAAGAGGGTGTTGAAATTGGTCAGCCACTTCAGGCGCATAGCCGCGAACTTCCTGCGGGAATGGAGAGGTAGGTGCCTGAAGTTATTGCGATTTTGTGACCGGGTGATGACGAGGACGGGGTGGCGCCATAAAAAAGTGGCAGAGTGCCAGTCTAGGGCTCGACCCTCACCACGCAATTGCGCCCCGCGTGCTTGGCCCGGTACAGCGCCTCATCCGCCGCGCTGGCCATGGTCAGCGCGTCCAGCGTGTCATCGAGTTGCACCACCCCGGCGCTGAAGGTGCACTGCAGGTCGTTCGGCTGGGCGGGATAGTGGATTTCGGCGAAGCGCTGGCGGATCTCGTCGAGGACCTTGTGCGCAGCTTCCAGCCCGGTGTTGGGCATGACGATGGCGAATTCCTCACCGCCATAGCGGCCGATGAAATCGGTCTTGCGCAGGCGCTGCTTGAGGAACAGCGCCAGGCTCTTGATCACCCGGTCGCCCATGGGATGGCCATGCCGGTCGTTGATCTTCTTGAAATGGTCGATGTCGAGCATGGCGAAGCTCAGTGGGTGTTCCTCGCGGCGAGCGCGGAAGCTGCAGTCTTCGAGCAGTTGCAGGATGTGGGTATGGTTGTACAGCCCGGTCAGGCTGTCGCGCACCATGCGTGCCTTGAGATGACGAGCGCGGGCGGCGCGGTTGCGCACGGTGGTCACCAGATGGCGGGCGCGGATCGGCTTGGTGAGGAAGTCGTCGCCACCTTCGCTCATGGCGTCGAGCTGCTTGTCCAGGTCGTCCTCGGCCGACAGGTAGATGATCGGTACGCTGACATAACGGTCGTTGTGGCGGATCACCTTGGCCAGTTCGGTACCGGTGCAGTCGGGCATGTACATGTCGAGGATGATCAGGTCGGGCTGGAAGTCAGCGAGCTCGGCCATGGTGCGGATCGGCTCGGTGAGCGTGCGGGTGATGATGCCGGCGCCGTTGAGCAGGCGCTCGGTGTGCATGGCCTGGGCGCGCGAGTCATCGATGATCAGCACCCGGAACGGGTCGTATTGGGCGGCGCTGGTCAGCAGTTCGACCTTCTCCAGCAGGCTGGACGCTTCCAGGGTGCCGGTGAGGAACTCCTGGCCGCCGGCGCGCACGGCGGCCAGGCGGGTCGGGGTGTCGGTCTCGTGGAGGCTGAAGAACAGCAGCGGAATGTGCAGCTCCAGCCTTTGCTGGGCTTCGGCGGCCAGTTTGAGGCCCTGGCCGGGGCCACTGAAATCGACATCCATGACGATGGCCGAAGGCAGGCGTTCGCTCATCGAGGCACGAAAGGCATCGGCGTTGCCCAGTGCCTGCACACCCAATCCGAAGAACTCCAGCTGTTGCGCCAGGCGTTCGGCGCGGTCATGGTCCTGCAGCAGGATGTACACCGGCTTGCGCAAGGGCGGCAGGGGCACATGATCGAGCTGGTCGCCCTTGCGCAGGCCGGTGCGCGACAAGCGTTGCATCAGGCGATTGAGCTCGCCGATCAGTTCTGAATTGAGCCGCGTGCTGTTCGCTTCGATGGCCCTCAGCGTCTGCTCGATGGCCGTCGACAGGCTGCCGTGTTCGGGCTGTTCGAAACGATCGGCGTAGCGTTGCAGGCGCAGATTGGCGTCGCTCAGCTCGCCCAGCCCTGCGCTCGACCACTCGCCACGCTGCAGGCGCTGCCAGATCTCGAGGATCTGTCGGGCCTGATGGATGACCCGCTGGGCGAAATGCTGCTTCAAGCGCTCGTGGCTGGGCTCGGCTGGCTGGGTCATGTCCTGACTGCTTGTTGGAGGTTAGGGTGCAGGTTCAATGATGGCTCTATGCTAGCAGGTCTTTTCCTGCTCGCGAGTGCTGTGAATCAACAAAGCGTTCAGGCCCGATTATTCAGTTCCCGACCCATTGGTCGCTTATGCGTATGGCGGCGTCTGCTTTATAGTGCTGGGACGCGGGCTTGCCGTGGCACCCTGGCCGAGGCCTGTGGTCCAAGCCCCTGAACCGTCATGATTGATTAAGGACAACGCCATGCTGGACTGGAAAAACCGTGAGGCCAAGGCCGAGCGCCCTGAGCGCGCCGATGGCCGTGGCGCCGCCACCCGTAGCTACCTCGGCGGCCTCTGGAGCCGCGCCCTGGGCACTCTGATCGGCCTGTACCTGCTGGTGTGCATCGGCCTTGGCTGGTACTGGAGCGAAGAGCCCGACCTGTTCCCGGTGCAACAGAACGCCCAGGCTGCGGCCGAGCGTAACGGCCAGCAGATGGTGGTTGGCTATACCACCATCGAAACCCTCAAGAACGTTGCCGGCACCCTGCTCGACAAGCCGGGCGGTTATATCTCCAACGACCGCTTCCCGCCGGGGTTGTGGATGGACAACATGCCGAGCTGGGAATATGGCGTGCTGGTCCAGGTGCGCGACCTGTCGCGTGCGCTGCGCAAGGACTTCGCTCGCTCGCAGTCGCAATCGACCGAAGACGCCGACCTGGCCAAGGCCGAGCCGCGCTTCAACTTCGACAACAAGAGCTGGATCCTGCCGTCCAGCGAGTCGGAGTTCGAGGAAGGTATCAAGTCGCTCAACCGCTATCAGGTGCGCCTGGCCGCTGGCGACCAGGGCGCGATCTTCTACACCCGCGCCGACAACCTGAACAACTGGCTGGGCGACGTTGCCACGCGTCTGGGCTCGTTGTCTCAGCGTCTGTCGGCGAGCGTGGGACGGGTCAAGCTCAACAGCAACCTGAAGACCGAAACCGTCCAGGCCGGCCAGGCACCGCAGGTCGACGAGGAAATCGTCGAGACGCCATGGCTGCAGATCGACAACGTCTTCTACGAAGCCCGCGGCCAGGCCTGGGCGCTGTCGCATCTGCTGCGTGCCATCGAGGTCGACTTCGCCGACGTACTGGCCAAGAAGAACGCCACCGTCAGCGTGCGTCAGATCATTCGTGAGCTGGAAGCTTCGCAGGAGCCGCTGTGGAGCCCGATGGTACTCAACGGCAGTGGCTTCGGCATGTGGGCCAACCACTCGCTGGTAATGGCCAACTACATCTCCCGGGCCAACGCCGCAGTCATCGACCTGCGTCAGTTGCTCTCGCAAGGATGACCATCAATCCCGCCGAGGTCGCGCACCGCGCGGCCTCCGATGCCGAACTGGTGGCCTGGGTGGACGAGCACGACCAGTACCTGGGCGCACTGGCGCGGGCCGAGTTGCGCGAGCGTGGGCTGATCGGGCGCTGCACTTTCATTCTGCTGTTCAACAGCCAGGGCGAGCTGTGCGTGCACCGGCGCACCTTGAGCAAGGCGTTGTATCCCGGGTACTGGGATGTGGCGGCCGGTGGCATGGTCGGGGCGCACGAGGAGTACGCCGAGTCTGCGGCCCGCGAGCTGGAAGAGGAACTGGGCATTGCCGGCGTGACGTTGCGCTTTCACGAGAAGTTCTACTTCGACCAGCCGGGCAACCGGCTGTGGTGCGCGGTGTTCTCGGCGGTATCAGATGCGCCGCTGCGGTTGCAGCCTGAAGAGGTCATCGAGGCGCGCTTCGTCACGGTGGAGCAGGCAGAGGCCGAGAGCCGGAAGAAGGACTTCTGTCCGGACTCGCTGGCGGCGTTGCAGCGCTACAAGGCGAGCCTGTAGCAGCCGGCGCTCCCCCACGTCGCAAAACATTCGCAAAATGCCGCAATCCAGTACTTAGCAAGCCAAGGATTTATCGTTACACTGCGCGCCCTTTTCGGGCTGTCGCAACACCTGCGACAGTAGCGCCGCCCCTGCCTGAGTGGGGCTTCGCGGTCGGTCCAGTCCCCCTGTGGTCCGACCAGTTTTTGTCCTCAGCAAGAGGAACAAAAGTGGCCAAGAAAGCTTCTTCCTTATCCGCCCTCGGCGGTCTCGTGTTTTCCACCGACGCTGGTCGGCACTGCCCCGACTGCAGCAAGCCGGTGGACGCGTGTGTCTGCAAGCAGCAACTCATCCCCGAAGGCGATGGCATCGCCCGGGTACGTCGTGAAAGCAAAGGGCGTGGCGGCAAGACCGTCACTACCATTACCGGCGTCCCGCTGCCGCTCGAGCAGCTCAAGGATCTCGCCAGCACGCTCAAGCGTCGATGCGGTACCGGTGGCGCCCTCAAAGACGGCGTCATCGAGATCCAGGGTGATCACGTCGAGCTGTTGCTCGCCGAACTGATCAAGCAGGGCTTCAAGGCGAAGAAGTCCGGCGGCTGAGCCAGTCCGCAGGATTTTTTGCCCAGTGCTTTCTAAACTCGTTTCCGTTGCCGGGGTCTACCCCCGAAGACGGACGAATCGTCATTTTCAGCTTCTACACTGCGCCCGCACCCATCGCGGGGCAGTGTCTTGACTTATCTATAGGGGACTTGAATGTCCGTACGACGCACACGCAAGGACGATGGCAGCCAATGGACCGTGGCCGACAGCCGCAGTGTTTATGGTATCCGCCATTGGGGCGCTGGTTATTTCGCCATCAATGAAGCCGGGCGTGTCGAAGTACGCCCCAACGGCCCCGACAGCGCGCCGATCGATCTCTTCGAGCAGGTCGACGAGTTGCGCCAGAGTGGCCTGTCGCTGCCCCTGCTGGTCCGCTTCCCGGACATCCTGCAGGACCGCGTACGCCAACTGACCGGTGCCTTCGACGCCAACATCGCGCGCCTGGAGTACCAGAGCCAGTACACGGCCCTTTATCCGATCAAGGTCAACCAGCAGGAAGCGGTGGTCGAGAACATCATCGCCACGCAAAACGTCTCGATCGGCCTCGAAGCCGGCTCCAAGCCCGAGCTGCTGGCCGTGCTGGCGCTGGCGCCCAAGGGCGGCACCATCGTTTGCAACGGCTACAAGGACCGCGAGTTCATCCGCCTGGCGCTGATGGGCCAGAAGCTCGGCCACAACGTGTTCATCGTCATCGAGAAGGAGTCCGAGGTCGCCCTGGTGATCGAGGAGGCCGCCGAGCTCAAGGTCAAGCCACAGGTCGGCCTGCGCGTGCGCCTGTCGTCGCTGGCGTCGAGCAAGTGGGCCGACACCGGGGGCGAGAAATCCAAGTTCGGTCTGTCGGCTGCGCAATTGCTGTCGGTGGTCAGCCGCTTCCGTGATGCCGGGCTCGACCAGGGTATTCGCCTGCTGCACTTCCACATGGGCTCGCAGATCGCCAACCTCGCCGACTACCAGCACGGCTTCAAGGAAGCCATCCGCTATTACGGCGAGCTGCGTGGCCTGGGCCTGCCGGTCGATCACATCGACGTCGGTGGCGGGCTGGGCGTCGACTACGATGGTACCCACTCGCGCAACGCCAGCTCGATCAACTACGACATGGATGACTATGCCGGCGTGGTGGTGGGGATGCTCAAGGAGTTCTGCGACGCCCAGGGCTTGCCGCATCCGCACATCTTCTCGGAGAGCGGTCGCTCGCTGACTGCACACCACGCCATGCTGGTGATCCAGGTCACCGACGTCGAAAGCCACAACGACGAAGTGCCGACCATCGAGAACAAGGAGGCGCTGCCCGAGACCGTGCAGTGGCTGGCCGACTTGCTCGGCCCGACCGACATCGAGATGGTCACCGAGACCTACTGGCGCGCCACCCACTACATGGGTGACGTGGCTGCGCAGTATGCCGACGGCAAGATCAGCCTCTCCGAAAAAGCCCTGGCCGAGCAATGCTACTTCGCTGTGTGCCGTCGCCTGCACAACTCGCTCAAGGCTCGCCAGCGTTCGCACCGCCAGGTGCTGGACGAGCTCAACGACAAGCTGGCCGACAAGTACATCTGCAACTTCTCGGTGTTCCAGAGCCTGCCGGACACCTGGGCCATCGGCCAGGTACTGCCGATCATCCCGCTGCACCGCCTGGACGAAGAGCCCATGCGCCGCGCGGTGCTGCAGGACCTGACCTGCGACTCCGATGGCAAGATCAACCAGTACGTCGACGAGCAGAGCATCGAAACCAGCATGCCGGTGCATGCGGTGCGCGAAGGCGAGGACTACCTGCTGGGTGTGTTCCTGGTCGGCGCCTACCAGGAGATCCTCGGCGACATGCATAACCTGTTCGGTGACACCGACTCGGTGAACATCTACCAGAACGCCGACGGCAGCGTGTACCACGCCGGCATCGAGACCCACGACACCATCGAGGACATGCTGCGCTACGTGCACCTGTCGCCGGAGGAGTTGATGACTCACTACCGCGACAAGGTCGCCAGCGCCAAGATCACCGCCCGGGAGCGGACCCAGTTCCTGGATGCGCTGCGTCTGGGCCTGACCCGCTCTTCGTACCTGTCGTCGTGATCGGCGGGCCGCTCCTGCAAGGTTTGCAGGAGCGGCCCTGCTTCAACCGATCCATGCTGCCCGCTGTTGCAACCGCCACCCCACCCACCCCAGCGTCACCGCGCGCAATCCCATGAATCCGAGAAACGCCAGCCACAGTCCATGGTTGCCGAACCCTCGCAGGGCGAATGCCAGCGGCAATGCGATCGCCACCGATACCAGCATCGCGTTGCGCATTTCGCGGGCACGCGTCGCTCCGATGAACAGGCCATCCAGCAGATAGCTCCACACCGCTACCAATGGCAGCAGCGCCAGGTAAGGCAGGTAGGGGTAGGCCGCGTCACGCACGCTTTGGATATCGGTCTGCAAGTCGATGAACAGGTGCCCACCCAGCAGAAACAGCCCGGCAAAGACCAGGCTGACGATCAGCGACCAGCCGCAGGCGACCACCAGCGAGCGGCGCAGGGTGTCGCGTTCACGTGCGCCGATGGCGTGGCCGCACAGGGCCTCGACCGCATGCGCCAGGCCGTCCAGGGCATAGGCAGTCAGCAGCAGGCCATTGAGCAGCAGCGCGTTGGCCGCGACCGTCGCCTCGCCCAGGCGCGCGCCCTGCACGGTGATCAGAAGGAACACCAACTGCAAAGCCAGGCTGCGCAGAAAGATATCGCGGTTGACCGCCAGCAGCGGGCACCAGGCCTGCCAGCATTTCAGCGCGGCCCAGGCGATGCGCCCCGGATAGGCGCGCAGCGCCGGGCGGGTCAGGGCAAGGCCCAGCAGCGCCGCGCTCCATTCGGCGATCACCGAGGCGCGCGCCGAGCCGAGTACGCCCCAGTCCAGTCCGAGCACGAACCACAGGTTGAGGACGATGTTCAGCAGGTTGGTGGTCAGCAGGATCGCCAGCGGTGCGCGGGCGTTCTGGGTGCCGAGGAACCAGCCGACCAGGGCATAGCTGGCCAGTGCCGCTGGCAGCCCGAGCAGGCGGGTATGGAAGAAGTCTTCGGTGGCGCTGTGCAGCGCTTCGCCGGGTTGAATCATGTGCAGCGCAAACTGGCTGAACGGCAGGGCAAGCAGGCCGATCAGTGCGGCGAACGCCAGCGCCAGCAGCAACCCTTGTACAAGCACCTGGCGCAGCGCGGCGCCGTCGGCGCGGCCGGCGGCCTGGGCGGCAAAGCCGGTCGAACCCATGCGCAGGAACCCCATCAGGCCGACCATGAAGGTGAACAGTGTGGCGCCGACGGCGACGGCACCGAGCTGGTGGGCGTGGGGCAGATGGCCGATGACCGTGCTGTCGACCAGTGCCACCAGCGGCACCGAGATGTTCGAAAGGATCATCGGCGCGGCCAGGGCCCAGACCTTGCGGTGGGTGAGGCGGTGGTGCCAGTCGGTGAGCAGTGAGGGCATGCGGGAGTGCTTATCCTGTGGGAGCGGGCTTGCCCGCGAAGGGGCGCATGGCGGCCCCGGTTTTCGGCTGGTGGCCATTGTACCGGCCAGGCAACCAATCCGTGCGAACGCGGTCTCATTTGCCACTGCAGCGCAGGTAGCCTGCCGTACGTTGCGCTATAGTTCCTGCCCTCACCACCCTGCTGCCGAAGAGTCCTCTCTCCCATGTTCAACAAAGGATTGTTGCTGGCCTGCGCGCTGGCCCTGCTCAGTGCCTGTGATTCCTCCTCCAAGGACGCCCCCGCGCCGGCGGAAAAGCCCGCGGCCAGCGCGCCAGCCGAAGCCAAGCCCGCCAAGCGCGAGGACCCGGCAGCGCTCGCCAAGCGCTACGCCGACCGTGAGCTCGACGTGCTGGACGTCTCGGAGGTCCAGCTCGACGGTGCCAGTACCCTGTCGATCAGCTTCTCGGTACCGCTCGATGCCAATCAGGACTTCGCCGCCAAGGTGCACCTGGTCGATACCGTCAAGGGCAAGCTCGACGGCGCCTGGGAACTGTCTGACAACCAGATGGAACTGCGCCTGCGCCACCTCGAGCCGCAGCGCAAGCTGGTGCTGACCGTCGACAAGGGCCTGCTCGCGGTCAACGGCAAGACGCTTCAAGGCGAGTCGGTCAGCCGCCTGGAAACCCGCGACATGCAGCCGACCATCGGCTTTGCCAGCCGTGGCTCTTTGTTGCCTACCCGCCTGGCCGAAGGTTTGCCGGTGATCGCCCTGAACGTCGACAAAGTCGATGTCGAGTTCTTCCGGGTCAAACCGGAAATGCTCTCGACCTTCCTGGTCAACTGGGGCCGTAACAGCAGCCTGTACTACTACCAGTCCAAGGAAACCCTGGACATGGCCGAGCTGGTCTACAGCGGCCGCTTCGACCTGAACCCTGCACGCAACACCCGCGAAACCGTGCTGCTGCCGATCGCCGGGATCAAGCCGTTGCAGGAGCCGGGCGTCTACCTGGCGGTGATGCGCGCCTCCGGTACCTACGACTATTCGCAACCGGCGACCCTGTTCACCCTCAGTGATATCGGCGTGTCCGCCCACCGCTACCGCGACCGCCTCGACGTGTTCGCCCAGGCCCTCGAGGGCGGCAAGGCCCTGAGTGACGTAACCCTTGAACTGCACGACGACAAGGGCAAGCTGCTGGCCCAGGCCAAGACCGATGGCAAGGGCCATGCCGAGTTGCCGATCACGGCCAAGGCCGACACCCTGATCGCCACCCAGGGCGTGCACACCACGCTGCTGCGCCTGAACACCGCCGCACTGGACCTGGCCGAGTTCGACATCACCGGCCCCCAGGCCAACCCGCTGCAGTTCTTCATCTTTGGCCCACGCGACCTGTATCGCCCCGGCGAAACCGTGCTGCTCAACGGCTTGCTGCGCGACCAGGACGGCAAGCCGGTCAAGGCCCAGCCAGTGACGGTCGAAGTGCGTCGCCCCGATGAGCAGGTCAGCCGCAAGTTCGTCTGGGAGGCTGACCAGAACGGCCTGTTCCAGTACCAGTTGCAACTGGCCAGCGAAGCGCCCACCGGGCGTTGGCAGCTGCTGCTCGACCTGGGCGGCGGCCGCAAGCAGGTTTACGAGTTCCTCGTCGAAGACTTCCTGCCCGAGCGCCTGGCGCTGGAGCTCAAGGGCAGCAAGACACCGCTCAGCCCCGAAGAAACCGCGCGCATCCAGGTCAATGGTCGCTACCTCTATGGCGCGCCTGCCGCCGGCAATCGCCTGAGCGGCCAGGCCTACATCCGCCCGCTGCGTGAAGCCGTGCCGGCGCTGCCGGGTTATCAGTTCGGCTCGGTCACCGAGAGCGAGCTGACCCAGGACCTGGAACTCGATGAAGTCACCCTCGACCAGGCCGGCAAGGCCACTGTCGATATCGAGAGCCGCTGGGCCGAGGCCCGCTCGCCGCTGCAACTGACTGTGCAGGCCAGCCTGCAGGAGTCTGGCGGTCGACCGATCACCCGTCGCCTGGAGCAGCCGATCTGGCCGGCCGATCGCTTGCCGGGCCTGCGCGGCCTGTTCGATGGCGAAGAGACCGACAGCGATGCCCCGGTGCAGTTCGAGGTGCTGGTCGCCGATCGCGACGGCAACAAGCTCGCCGTCGACGACCTCAAGGTGCGGTTGATCCGTGAGCGGCGCGACTACTACTGGAACTACTCGCAGAGCGATGGCTGGAGCTACAACTACAACGAGAAATTCCTCACCCAGAGCGAAGAAACCATCAGCATCAAGGCCGGTTCCACCGCCAAGCTGACCTTCCCCGTGGAATGGGGCCCATACCGCGTCGAGGTCGAAGACCCCGAGACTGGGCTGGTATCCAGCGAGCGCTTCTGGGCCGGCTACCGCGCCCAGGACAACGCCGAAGGCGGCGCGGTACGCCCGGACCAGGTCAAGCTGGCACTGGACAAACCGTCCTACGCCGACGGTGCTACCGCCAAGGTCACCGTCACGCCGCCTGCCGCAGGCAGCGGCTACCTGATGATCGAGTCGAGCGACGGCCCGCTGTGGTGGCAGGAAATCGACGTACCTGCCGAGGGCAAGACCTTCGAGGTCGAGCTGGACAAGAAATGGGCCCGTCACGACCTCTATATCAGCGCCCTGGTGATTCGTCCGGGCGAGCGCAAGGTCAATGCCACGCCCAAGCGTGCCGTCGGTGTGCTTCACCTGCCGCTGGACCGTGCCGAGCGCAAGCTCGCGGTCAGCCTGCAGGCGCCGGAGAAGATGCGTCCCAAGCAGCCCCTGACCGTCAAGCTCAAGGCCGTCAATGCCGATGGCAGCGTGCCGAAACAGGTGCATGTGCTGTTGTCTGCGGTGGATGTGGGCATCCTCAACATCACCGACTTCAAGACCCCCGACCCCTTTGCCAGCCTGTTCGGCCGCAAGGCCTACGGCGCCGACCAGTTGGACATCTACGGCCAACTGATCGAAGCCGGCCAGGGGCGTCTGGCGAGCTTGGCCTTCGGTGGCGACGCCGCCATGGCCAAGGGCGGCAAGCGCCCGAACACCACGGTCACCATCGTCGCCCAGCAGAGCCTGCCGGTAACGCTCGATGAGAAAGGCGAAGGCCAGGCCACGGTCGATATTCCTGACTTCAACGGCGAACTGCGTCTGATGGCGCAAGCCTGGACCGACGAGCACTTCGGCATGGCCGAAGGCAAGACGGTCGTAGCGGCACCGCTGATCGCCGAGCTGTCGGCGCCGCGCTTCCTTGCCGGTGGCGACCAGACCCGCCTGGCCCTGGACCTGGCCAACCTGTCTGGCCGCGCCCAGCAGCTCAACGTGCAGGTGACGACCGACGGGCAGCTCGACCTCGCTGGGGCTGCCCAACAGAACATCAACCTCGCCGAGGGCCAGCGCAGCACGTTGATGATCCCGGTCCAGGCCCGTGGTGGCCTGGGGCAGGGCAAGGTACACGTGCGTGTCGATGGCCTGCAGTTGCCGGGCGAGACGGCCACTGGCTTCGAGCGCGAATGGACCCTGGGTGTGCGCCCGGCGTATCCGGCCATGCTCAAGCACTACCGCGTGGCGCTGAAGGACCAGCCTTGGACCCTGCCAGAGAATGAGCTGGCCGAGTTCGAATCGGCAGGCCTTGAAGCCAGCCTGGCGCTGTCGAGTCGCCCGCCGCTGAACCTGGCCGAACAGATCCGCGCTCTGGAAGCCTACCCTTACGGATGCCTTGAGCAGACCACCAGCGGCCTGTACCCCTCGCTCTATGCCGATGCCGACGCCCTCAAGCGCCTGGGTATCAAGGGCGAACCGGCCGATGTGCGCAAGCGCAAGATCGAAATGGGCATCGAGCACCTGCTGGGCATGCAGCGCTACAACGGCAGCTTCGGCCTGTGGAGTTCGGACAGCGAGGAAGAGTACTGGTTGACCGCCTACGTCACCGACTTCCTCCTGCGTGCGCGTGAGCAAGGCTACGGCGTGCCTGCCGATGCCTTGAAGAAGGCCAACGAGCGGCTGCTGCGCTACCTGCAGGAACGCAACCTGATCGAGGTCGACTACAGCCAGGACGCCGAGCACACCCGCTTCGCCGTGCAGGCCTACGCCGCCCTGGTGCTCGCCCGCAGCCAGCAGGCGCCGCTGGGTGCGCTGCGCAGCCTGTTCGAACGCCGCAGCGACGCCCGCTCCGGCCTGCCGCTGGTGCAACTGGCGGTGGCATTGGACAAGATGGGCGACAAGCCGCGTTCGCAGCAGGCGTTGCAGGCGGGTCTTTCCATCGGCCGCGGCAAGGGTTGGCTGGCCGACTACGGCAGCGCCGTGCGTGACCAGGCACTGATCCTGGCCCTGCTGCAGGAGAACAACCTGGCCAGCAACCAGGTCGATCAGCGGCTGTTTGCGCTGTCCGACGAACTGGCCTCCAACCGCTGGCTGTCGACCCAGGAGCGCAACGCGCTGTTCCTCGCCGGTCGTGGCCTGCTGGGCAAGCCCGAAGGCAACTGGCAGGCGCGCCTGGACAGCGCCGGCGAGGTTCGCGAGTTCAACAACGCCGAATCGGGCATGAAGCTCGAAGGCCCGTTGCTGGCATCGCCGCTGAGCATCCAGAACCAGGGCAGCGAGACCCTCTACCAGCAACTGACCCTGTCCGGTTATCCGCGCCAGGCACCTGTGGCCAGCAGCAATGGCATGGAGATCCGTCGCGAATACCTGGGCATGAACGGCCAGACCCTGGACCTGCGCAACCTGAGCAGTGGCGACCTGGTGCTGGTGCACCTGGCGCTCAAGGCCCAGAGCCAGGTGCCGGATGCGCTGGTGGTCGACCTGCTGCCGGCGGGCCTGGAGCTGGAAAACCAGAACCTGGCGCAGAGCGCGGCCAGCCTCGACAACGCCAGCAGCGCGGTCAAGCAATGGCGCGAATCGATGCAGAACGCCAGCGTGGTTCACCAGGAGTACCGCGACGACCGCTATGTGGCCGCCCTCAAGCTCGACAGCTATGGCACCACGCACCTGTTGTACCTGGCGCGTGCGGTAACGCCGGGCAGCTATCGCATTCCGCCGCCGCAGGTGGAGTCGATGTACCGGCCGAACCTGCAGGCAGTGGGGGATAGCCAGGGCGAGATGGTGGTGCGTAGCCGTTGATGCGACTGTGGGAGCGGGTGACTCCGCTCCCACAGGTTCATGGATGGCGGGCCTTGGGTCAGTGAATGATCCAGCTCAACACCCACAAGCCCAGCACCAGCCAGATGATGCCCATCACGATCGACGCCCGCATGAACGCCCGGATCGCCGAGTACAGCAGCATCAGCCCGACGATCAGTGCAAGGATGCTGACCAGCGAGGTGTCCATGCCCAAGGTGCGCGCCAGCCCGTCGATGAAATTGCCGCCGGCATTGGCCAGCAGATTGAACAGCCCGCTCATGATATCGACGATGAACTTGATCACCGCACCCAGCGCCTGGCCCAACCACTCGAAAAACCCTTCTACATGCATAGCTGCTTCCTGATGATCATCCCAAGCCTTTGGCCATCGTTCGATGGGGTCGGTTCCCGATGCCAGGCGCAAGCATAGTTCGCCCGCGTACGCGCAGCGCAAGGATCTTGCGTGGTATCGGCATTACTGTGTTGTCGAGCGTCGTCTTGCTGTGGCTGGCGGATCGCCTGTGGCCGTTGCCGATGCCGGGTGACGACCTGGCGCGGGTGGTGCTCGCCGAGGACGGCACGCCGCTGTGGCGCTTCGCCGATGCCGATGGCGTGTGGCGCTATCCGGTCAGCCCCGAGGAAGTATCGCCTTTGTATCTGGAGGCGCTGCTCACCTACGAAGATCGCTGGTTCTACGACCATCCCGGGGTCAACCCGCTGGCCCTGGCGCGCGCGGCCTGGCTGAACCTGCGTGGCGGGCGCGTAGTGTCCGGCGGCAGCACGCTGTCGATGCAGGTAGCACGTTTGCTCGACCCCCATGATCGCACCCTGGCCGGCAAGCTGCGTCAGCTGTGGCGTACGGCGCAACTTGAATGGCACCTGTCCAAGCGCGAGATCCTGCAGATCTACCTCGATCGCGCGCCCTTCGGCGGCACCCTGCAGGGCGTCGCTGCCGCCAGTTGGGCCTACCTGGGCAAGTCGCCCAAGCACCTCACGCCTGCCGAAGCGGCATTGCTCGCCGTACTGCCCCAGGCGCCCAGCCGCCTGCGCCCGGATCGCCATCCCGAGCGTGCGCAGCGTGCCCGCGACAAGGTGCTGCAACGCCTGGCCGACTACCAGGTGTGGCCTGAGCAGCGGATTGCCGAGGCGCGCGAGGAGCCTTTGTTGCTCGCCCCACGCCAGGAGCCGGCGCTGGCGCCACTGCTGGCTCGGCGGCTGAACACGGCGGACAGCCCGACGCTGATCCGCACCACGCTCGATGCATCGTTGCAGCGTCGTCTCGAAGACCTGCTGCTCGGTTGGCGTGCACGCTTGCCCGAGCGCACCTCGGCGGCAATCCTGGTGGTCGAGGCACAGACCATGGCCGTGCGTGCCTACCTGGGTTCCATCGATCTGGGCGATGAGCGCCGCTTCGGCCATGTCGACATGGTGCATGCCCTGCGCTCGCCGGGCTCGACCCTCAAGCCGTTTCTCTATGGCATGGCCCTGGACGATGGGCTGATCCACTCCGAATCGTTGTTGCAGGATGTGCCGCGTCGCTATGGCGACTATCGTCCGGGCAACTTCTCGATGGGCTTCAGTGGGCCGGTGTCGGCCAGTTCGGCGCTGGCGTTGTCGCTCAACCTGCCAGCGGTTCAGTTGCTCGAGGCCTATGGGCCCAAACGCTTTGCCGCGCAGATGCGTATCGGTGGGGTGCCGCTGATACTGCCGCCACTGGCCGAGCCGAACCTGTCGCTGATTCTCGGCGGTGCGGGCAGCCGCCTGGAGGACCTGGTGGGTGGCTATGCCGCGCTGGCGCGTGAAGGCAAGAGCGCGAAGATCCGCCTGCAGCCCCAGGACCCGCTGCTGGAGCGGCGCCTGTTGTCGCCGGGTTCGGCGTGGATCGTGCGGCGTATTCTCAGCGGCCAGGCGCGTCCGGACCGCGATCCGCACGCCGAGCTGGTGCAGCGCCCGCAACTGGCCTGGAAGACCGGCACCAGCTATGGCTTTCGCGATGCCTGGTCGGTCGGGGTCGGCCCGCGGTACATCATTGGTGTTTGGATAGGCAGACCCGATGGCACGCCGGTGCCGGGCCAGTTCGGCCTGGCTTCGGCAGCGCCGCTGATGCTGCAGGTGCACGACCTGCTGAGCAACCGCGACAGCCAGCGCGGTGTTGCCGTGCCCGTGGAGAACGTGCCGGGCAGTGTCGGCGTGGCAGCGATCTGCTGGCCCCTGGGACAACCGATGAATCGTCAGGACCCGCAATGCCGCCGCCAGCGTTTTGCCTGGACCCTCGACGGCACCACGCCGCCGACCTTGCAGGCTGCCGACCAGCCGCTGGGGTTGGGCCTGCGCGAAACGGTATGGGTCAATGAGCGCGGCTTGCGGGTCGATGCCAGCTGTCGGGGGGCGAAAGCATTGGAAATTGCCCTCTGGCCTGCGCCTCTGGAACCGTGGCTGCCACGGGTAGAGCGGCGTAGTGCGCGGCTGCCGATGGTCGATCCTGCCTGTCCACCGCAGGTGCCGCCCAGCGCGCCGCCGCTGTCGATCGTCGGTGTGCGAGCAGGCGACAACTTGCGCCGGCCGCTCACCAGTCACGAGCCACTGCAACTGCACGTATCGGCACTGGGTGGGGCAGGGCGGCGCTGGTGGTTCCTCAATGGCCAGCCGCTGGGCGAGACCGAAGGGCAGGACAGCCTGCTGGTGCGTTTCGAGCAGTCAGGCCGCATCGAGTTGAGTGCGTTGGATGAGAGCGGCGAGACGGCACGGGTCGAGTTCCAGGTGGCGGAGTAGCCGCTCTCAGCCAGCGCTTCCTTGTACTAATGACATGGTATTAAACCTTTCGGTCAGCCATTCGGGCTGCCCTCACAACTCACTGAATTTCATAGGCTTTCCAGCGCCGTCAGCACCTTATTCCCCCGTATTAATACCAACTTACGACCTACCGCCGTCGAACCGCCGGAGCTTCACTGCTGACTGAAGGCATAACGCTGGCCAGCCTGGCCAGCGCGCCTATCCAACAACAAAGCAGTGCGGGAGTCGCCCATGAAAACTCAGGTTTGGATGAAAGCGAGTACGGCATTGGCGCTGGTGATGGCCCTTGGGCTTGCCGGGTGCAGCAGCGGTGGTGGTGGTCATCACAGCGAGGTTGATGGCTCG
Source organism: Pseudomonas sp. A014 (assembly GCF_052378495.1). Classification (NCBI taxonomy): domain Bacteria; kingdom Pseudomonadati; phylum Pseudomonadota; class Gammaproteobacteria; order Pseudomonadales; family Pseudomonadaceae; genus Pseudomonas; species Pseudomonas sp. A014. The sequence continues at coordinate 5,259,827 of NZ_CP199001.1, read as the reverse complement.
TCCACCGATGGTGGCGCTGGTGCAGGTGCAGGCGGCGGCTCCGACGGATCGGGCGGCAGCGGTGGTGATGGCGGCGGTATGGCGGGTGGTGGCAACGGCGCAGGCAACGGTGGCACTGGTGGTGGCACCGGTGGTGGAGGAGATGGTACGGGAGGCGGCGGTACCAATCCTGGTAACGGTGGCGGAACGCCAGGCGGTGGTGATGGTGGTGCGGGTGGCGGTAATACGCCGACCCCGCTGGTCACCGGTCAGGTCGTCGGCCAAGTCGGCAATACCGTTTCCGGGCTGGGCGATGGTGTCAGCAACCTGGGTGAGATGATCGGCTCGCTGCCGGTGGCGGGGAACACTTCGCTGACCGGCGGCGTAGGTTCGCTGGTGTCGTCCACGGGTGATGCAGTCAGTAGTGTCGGCTCCGGCCTGAGCGAGGGGCTTGGGCAACTGGGCACCGGAAACAACGCCGTTGGTACGACAGTCGGCGTGGTGGGGGCAGCCACTTCCAACCTCGGGACCGGCGTATCCGGCCTGGGACAGGGCATAGGGGCGCTCGCAACGAGCTCACCGGTCGAGCAGGTTCCATTGGTCAACCAAGTGGTGGCAGGCGCCGGGCAAGGCGTCGACCGTGTCGGTCAGGCGGTCACCATGCTGGGCAACACGCTGACCCCTGTCGGTACCAGCGGCCCGCTGGCGGGCGCCACGCAGGGGGTAAGCAATGCGTTGGTGCCGGTGGTGTCGCTGGTGGAAAACACCACTGCCAATGTCACCCGGCAAACCGGGCTCGCTGGCCCGCTGAACCAGACCCTCAACCAGGTCGGCGGGGCGCTCGACCAGGCCGGGCAACAGGTTGCAGGCACCGGCAACGGCAATCCATTGACCAGTACGCTCGGGCAAGTGGTGAGCAATGTGGGTAGCACCGTCAGCACCACCAGCGGCCTGGCCCCGACAACCGGCGGCGCACGCACTGGCCTGCTGGAAACCGTTGGCGGCGTGGTTGCTGGCGCTGGCAGCGGGCTGGCGGCGGGCACTGGTAATCCGGCGGTAGCGTCGGTAGGTGGCAGCACGGGCCAGGTTGGCAACACCGTCGCTGCGCTCGGCACGGTGCTCGGTGGCAATGGCGTCACCAATACGGCAGCAGGTGCTCCGGTGGCAGCGGTGACGCAACAGGTGAGCGCCGGTGTGACGCCGGTCGTCAGTGGCGTGGCCAGTGTGACCCAGCAGGTTGGTGCTGCGACGGGCGTCGGTGCGCCGGTCGCCGGGTTGCTCAATCAGGTGGGCGGTGCGGTGGCCAGTGCAGGCAGCCAGCTTGGCGCGGCCACCGGCAACCCGGTAGTCAGCCAGGTGGGCACGACGGTCAGCGCAGTCGGTGGCACCGTTGGCCAGGCCGGCACGCTGGTCAATGGCAGCGGTAGCCAGGGTGGCGGGCTCGGCGGCGTACTGGGCGGTGTGACCGGTGCCTTGGGCGGCGTGCAGCGTTGATAAAGTGCCCGGCGGATCTTTTTCGCTGATCCGCCGGGCGCTCGGTTAGACGACGGCTCGCTCAGCACCTACGCTTGCATTGACAAGGGCGTCCCTGCCGGGCGCCCCTGGTTCCACAGGATCATGGAGTGTCCGAATGCGTCCACTGCTGGTGACGATGCTGGCGCTGTCCTGGGCCTGCGTGGCCCGCGCCGAACCCCTGCCGAGTTTTCTCAACAGCAACGAAACCGAACGCCGCCTGCCCACGCCGAATCTACCGGTGGACGCCTACCGTCCGGGCAAGCCTGGGCTGAATGTACCGGCACCAGCGGCACCCCAACAAACGCCATTGCAGATGAACACCCAGGTCCTGGTGCGCAAGGTGCGCTTCGAGGGCGGGACCGTCTACCCCTTGGCAGATCTGCGCGAGCATTACCAACCGATACTCAATCGCAGCGTGACCCTCGCTGAACTGATCGAGGTCACCCGACGCCTGACCCAGCGCTACCAGCAGGACGGCTACCTGTTGTCCTACGCCTATCTTCCGCCGCAAGACTTCGCCGATGGCCGCGTGCGGGTGGTGCTGGTGGAAGGTTATATCCGCGACTACGAGGTTCAGGGCGATATCGGCTCCGCATCGGGTTATGTCGAGCGTCTGGTGAACAAGCTCAAGGCCGAACGGCCGCTGACGCGCAAGACCTTCGAGCGCTACACCAGCCTGATCAGCCGTATCCCCGGTGTCACCTTCCAGGCCCAGGTGCCGCCACCGGGCACCACCGACGGTGCCACGCGCCTGATTGCCCAGGCTTCGCGCAAGCCCTTCACCACCACGCTCAACCTCAGCGACGGCAACCGTGACGACCTGCAAGCGCTGCTGGGCGCCAGCAGCAATGCCCAGACTCGCTTCGCCGAGCAGTTGAGCGCCAGCGTGCTGGTGCCGCCGGGCGAGGACAAGGAACACTATTACCGCGTCGACTACAGCCAGTTCCTGGATGACGAGGGTACGCAACTGCTGTTGTCGGCATCGCGCTATCGCAGCGACCCGAAGGCACGCATTCGCCTGGACAACGGTATCGACCTGACCCAGCACCGCGAGAACGAGCGTTACTCGATCGGGCTCAGCCAGGCGTTGATCGCCTCGCCGACCGAATGGCTGGATGTGGTCGGGCGCTTCTATGCGGTCAATGACCAGATCGACTACCAGGTCGTGGGCTTCCCGCTGAAGCTCGACAGCCACACCGACATTCGCGCGCTGTCGTTCGAGGGTGATTGGCGCAAGGCCGAGGCCAAGCGCCTGCGCATCCTCAGCGCCGGGGTCTACCAGGGCCTCGACCATTTTGGCGCACGCACCAATGCAGGCTACGACCTGGACTTCCTGCGCCTGCGCCTGTCCGGGGTGCAGAGCGACAATTTCCTCGAACACTGGCAAGGGGTCGTGTCCGCTGCCGGTTACTGGAGCAACGACAGTTTGCCCGACAGCGAACGGGCGGTGTTCGGCGGGCAGAACTTCGGTCGTGGCTACCCCAGCGACCAGGCCTCCGGCGACAAGGGTTGGGGCCTGGCCTACGAGCTGAACTACAGCATCCAGCGCCAAGGCCAGTGGCTGAAGGTGCTGCAGCCCTATGTGGTGCTCGATACCGCGCGGGCCTGGTTCAACGAACTGGAGGTGCAGAAGGCGAAGATGTCGTCGGCGGCGGTAGGGCTGCGGTTTGGCGATGCGCGCTATTACAACATGGCGCTGGAGGTAGCCAAGCCCATGTCGGACATCGCCCTCGACAGTCTGAACCGGCGGCCGCGGTTCACGGTGAGCTTCAGTTATCAACTGTAGGGAGGATGGATCTTCCTAGGAACTGTCTGACCTGATCTGTCGAATAGCGTCTGATTGCCGCTCATGGGGGGCCTGTCTAGTCTTTGCGAGGACGTCAGGGAAGGGAAGTTGGTGATACTTGATTGTTCTTATTTCGAATATGTTGAAGTGAACAGAAGTCTTCAGCGAGAAAGTTCATGACTGTGCCTATCCGTACCGAGTTTCCCGAGGCCCGTGAAGTAGCAGCCGCTGTGCAGGGGCAACGAGACCTGGCAGCCGTGCTATGCACCCAGGCTGACATGCAGCGCATCGAGATCTACGACGCCGATAACAAGGCGCATGCCGTCGAGCTGCCAACCAGTGCGCTGCGGTTGCTCCTGGACATACTGGGAGAGTTGGCACGGGGCAACTCTGTGCGGGTAGTGCCGGTCCACGCGGAGCTGACCACGCAGGAGGCTGCGGATCTGCTGAGTGTTTCGCGCCCTCATCTGGTGAAACTGCTCGAGGAAGGAGCCTTGCCCCATCACAAGGCGGGTCGACATCGTCGTGTTCTCTTCTCTGACCTGATGACCTACAAACAGCAGCGGGATCAGGCCAGCCGCAAGGCGATGGACGACTTGACCGCGCTATCGGAAGAGCTTGACCTGGGGTATTGATGCGTCACTCACCGTTCACCACGATTTACGACGCATGCGTTCTTTATCCCGCCCCTTTGCGCGACTTGCTGGTCAGGCTCGCTGGCAAGGCCTTTACAGAGCCAGATGGAGCGCCCAGATCGATGATGAATGGAAAAGGAATCTGTTGCTGAAACGGCGGGATCTTACCCGGGGGCAATTGGACCGTATTTCCACACTGATGGAAGCGGCGATTCCCGATGCACTGGTTGTCGGTCATGAATCCTTGTACCCGGCTCTGAATCTGCCCGACCCCGATGACGTACATGTTCTTGCCGCCGCGATCAGAAGCAACGCGGAAGTCATCGTGACGTTCAACCTGAAAGACTTTCCCCCATCCGCATTGCGCTGTTTCGGTGTAGAGGCACAGCACCCTGACGAATTCATCATGGACTTGTGGGACCTCGATCAGGCTGCTGTTCTGGAGGCTGTGGCTGAAATGCGGCGCAGCTTGGTTCGTATGCCTTACACCGCCGAAGCCCTGCTGGAGTGCTATTCGAGGCAAGGCCTACCGCAGAGGGCAGGAGTTTTGCGCGACTTCGCCTTGTTGATCTGAACGCATTGGCCTACCGCCCCACCACCTGCATCACCGACTTGGGAAACAGATTGTCGAGTGTCTCCAGCAAGCGGGCGTGGTAGATCGGTTTGCGAAACAGGTCGAGCACATGCAGGCGCAGCAGGTCGCTGACGTCGTCCATATCGGCATGGCCGGACATGACGATCACCGGCAGATGCTGGCGGGCGGTGTGGTCGCGCAGGCGCTTGATCAGGCCGATGCCGCTTTCTTCGGGCATGCGCAGGTCGGTGATCACCAGGGCCACATCAGGGTAGCGGGTGAGCTGTTGCAGGGCTGTCTTCACCGAGTTGGCGGTGTGGCACTTGAAACCTTCGTTTTCCAGCAGTTCAGCCAGCTCCTGCAGTGCCTCTTCCTCGTCGTCCACCAAAAGAATTTGCTGGCGCGAGGAAGAGTTCGGCATGCTTGGCTCCTGTTCGCCTGGCGTTATGCTGCGGCGTGCTGGTCAAGGTCATAGCGCCCCGGAGATGGCGCTGAACATCGTGGTGATCTTGCCGGAGATCGTCGGTACGAATGGCACCAGCACCACCGCGACCATTGCGGCGATCAGCGCGTATTCGATACCGGACGCGCCGTCCTTGCGGGTGATGAAGTTCTTGCAGTGCTGAAGGATCCGTTGCAGTTGCATGGCACATCTCCTTGCGCCGACGGCGCGGGGTAAGGACGTGGCTAAGTAACGTCCATTTGCCATCATAGAATTGCCAAGCTGGCGAAGCCTGCAAATGTAAAAAGGCATTAACCCTAAAGTATTGGAAGCCAAGGCTTTTTCTAAGTACCTGTTTTCCCTGCATGTCCGCGTGCCAGACGAAAAAATCCCGTTTCCGCTCATGGCGAACGGTGAGGTCTGCGCTACCGTTCAATAGCGAAATAGTTACGTTTTGCCAGCAATCTAATGGCGCAGGGAGGCGGAGATGAGCAGTCGCTTGACCATGGTCCTGGCTGTCCTGTTTCTTCTCGGCGCAGTACTCGCAGGTTACTGGGGGCTGGTGCTCAGCCGCCCGTCCACACCCCCCGTCAGTCCTGCTCCCACAGTCGCCGAAGCGCCTGCCGAAGTGATTGCGCCACCTCCCCAACCGCCCGAACCGGCACGTTCACCCATCGTTGTGTTGCGCAGGGCGCTCCCGGCGAACACGCCCCTGACCGAGGACGATGTGCTGCTAGAGCGCCTGCAAGTGGTGCCTGCCGGTGCGTTCCAGCACATCGACCAGGTGCTCGGTCGCTCCAGCGCGCGTGCGCTGTCGGCGGGCAGTTGGCTGGACGAGGCGAGCTTTCAGGCGGGCGGGCCACTGTCGCGGATGATTCGTGCCCACGAGCGCGCGGTGGCCGTGGGCGTCGACGATGTGGTGGGGGCGGCCGGACTGCTGCGCCCAGGCGACTACGTGGATGTGTTGCTGTTTCTGCGCGAGGAGAACAACAACCCGCAGTCTTCAGCCCAGGTGGTGCTGCCGGCCCTGCGCGTGCTGAGTGTTGGCGAGCAGATGGGGCTGGCCAACGATGGACGGCCGGCGCAAACCGTCGAGGAGGAACAGGCCCGGCGCGAACAGCACGGGAGCCAAGGCAGCGTCGGCGCTACCCGCACCGTCACCTTGGCCGTACCCGAAGCCCTGGCCAGCCGGCTGATGCTCGCTGCCCAGGCCGGCACCCTGCGCCTGGCCGTACGCAGCGCCGATGAACAGCGCCTGGCCCGTTACTGGGCCGAACCTGAGGCGCGGCCGCAGGTCGAGAGCGCCGGACGCGAGCTCTATCGCTTCAGCCAGTTGTCCCAGTCTCCCGTGGCCAGCGCTGCTCCCGCCAACGCTGCGCCCAGCATGCAGATCATTCGTGGCGCCAAGGCTGCCGATACCGACAAGACTCCCTGACCAGGCAAGGATGCAGCGATGCGACGTTCCGAGCGTAGTTTCCGACATGCGTGCCGAGCACTGCTCCTGACGGCACTGGTGCCCCACGCCCAGGCGGCGGTGAAGGGGTGCGAGGCTTTCGGCCAGTTGCCCTCGGTGATCGAGATGGACCAGGGCCTGCAGCAGGAACTGCGCCTGCCGCTGGCGATCAGCCGGGCGGCGGTGGGCGAGCCCAAGGTCGCCGACGTGCAGGCCAGCGGCGATCGCGCGGTGCTGCTGACCGCCGTGGGGCCGGGCAATACTACGTTGATGTTGTGGACCGCCTGCGCGCCAGCGCCGCACCGGACCATGCTGTTCGTCAAGGGTCGGGCCAGTGCCGACATGGCAGAAGGCAGCCTGCTACCGTCTCAGGACGCGCAGTTGCCAAGCCAGGTGCAGGCCGATATCCGCTTCGTCGAAGTGCGCCGCAGCAAGTACAAGGAGGCAGGTGCGCGGCTGTTCTTCAAAGGCTCGAACAACAGCCTGATCGGCTCGCCGGGAACGGTGCCGAATACTGCTGTGACCCCAGGCTCGGTGCCGATCACCCGCCCCGCGATCCCGCTCGACGACAACGTCTTCAACATCGTCTGGGGCGGTGGCAGCAGCAAGTTCCTGGCGGCGATCAACGCCCTGGAAAACAGCGGCTTCGCCTACACCCTGGCGCGCCCCAGCCTCACTGTGCTCAGCGGCCTGACGGCCAGTTTCCTGGCCGGTGGCGAGATCCCGGTCCCGGTGCCCAGCTCCGGCAGCGACAACGTGTCGATCGAATACAAGGAGTTCGGCGTACGCCTGGCGCTGACCCCGACCGTGGTCAGCCGCGACCGTATCACCCTGAAGGTTGCCCCCGAGGTCAGCGAGCTGGACTACAACAACGCGGTGAACATCGCCGGCACCCTGGTGCCGGGGCTGAGCGTGCGGCGCACCGACACCAGCATTTCCCTGGCCGATGGCGAGAGCTTCATCATCAGCGGCCTGGTCAGCAACAACACCCGCTCCTCGGTGGACAAGCTCCCCGGCCTGGGCAACCTGCCGATCCTCGGCGCGTTCTTCCGCCAGTCGGCGCTGGTGCGCGAAGAGACCGAACTTTTGATGATCGTCACCCCGCACCTGGTCCAGCCGCTGGCGGCCAATGCGCGCCTGCCGCAGTTGCCGGGCGAAGCACTGCGCACCTACGACCCGAGCTGGGGCCAGCTGTTCTTCATGGAAAACGGCAACTTCGAAGGTCAGGGGGGGTTATCACGATGAACGACAGCCTCAACCAGACTTACCTGGCCATCACCCGCAACGAAGACGACCTGCAGTGGCTGCAGGACGCCCTGGCGCCGCAGGGGCAGGTGATCGGCGCCAGCGCAGGCACCCTCGACGAATTGCTGGCGCTGTTGGATGTGACGTTCAGCAACCTGGTGTTCATCGGCCTTGACCGCGAGCAGTTGGTCAGCCAGTGCGCGCTGATCGAAGGCGTGCTGGAAGCAAAGCCGATGCTGGCCATCGTCGCGCTGGGCGATGGCATGGACAATCAATTGGTGCTGCATGCCATGCGTGCCGGTGCGCGCGATTTCGTCGCCTACGGCTCGCGTGCCAGCGAGGTGGCCGGGCTGGTGCGCAGGCTCGGCAAGCGCCTGCCGACGGTGACCAACAACCCCAAACTGGGTGGCCTGACCGTGCTCTATGGTGCCCAGCGCGGCGCCGATGGCGCGCTGCTGACCACCCACCTCGCGCGGGTGGTGCAGGAGAGCGGCCAGCAGACCCTGCTGCTCGACCTGGGCCTGCCGCGCGGCGACAGCCTGGCCCTGCTCGGGCTGGAGGCGTCATTCTATTTCGGCGATGCCTTGCGCCACCTGCGTCGGCTCGACACCACGCTGATCGACAGTGCCTTCACCCGCGACAAGGGCGGCCTGCGCTTGCTGAGCTATGCCGAGAACGACGATCCGCTGCGCCAGACCAGCGCCGCCGAGCTGTACATGCTGCTCAGTGCCTTGCGCCAACACTTCCAGCACATCGTCGTGAACCTGACCGGGCATGCCGACAGCGAAGCGCTGCGTACCATCGTCAGCCATTGCGACAAGCTGATCGTCTACACCGACCAGAACATCCTGGACTGCCGGCGCAACCTGGAAGTGCTCGAACAGTGGCGCGACCGCGGCATGAAGCTCGAGCATGCCAGCTTGCTGGTGGACCGCTACCTGCGCAATGTCGCCCCGGATGCCGAGGCGCTCGCCAAGCGCTATGGCCTGCCGCTGCTCAAGGTGATGCCCGACTGCCCAGAGGTGCGCATGAACGTGAAGAACCAGGGCCTGAGCCTGTTCGAACTGGCCCCGCGCGAAGGCCTGACCCAGGCCCTGCGTGCCCTCGGCGAGCGCCTGGCCCGGCGCTCGGAAAACCTCGCCCCACCGAGCTTCCCCTGGCTGCGTCGGCTGTGGGGTAGCAAATGAGCGGCGACGAACCCTTCGGCGGTCAGCGCCACGCCTCGGGCGACCCGCACGCGCTCAAGCGTGCGCTGCATCGCTTCGCTATCGACGCCATCGAAGACAGCGGGCGCAACCTGCTCGAAGGTGCACGCCCGGCGTTGACCCAGTTCGTCCTTGAACAGGTGGGTGACTATGTCGGGCGCTTGCGTCTGGCGCTGTCGCGCTACGAAATGGAGCGCCTGGCCGAGGAACTGGTCGATGAACTCACCGGCTTTGGCCCGCTGGAAGTGCTGCTGCGCGATGCCAGCGTCACCGAGATCCTGGTCAACGGCCCGCACCGGGTGTTCGTCGAGCGGGCCGGGTTGTTGCAGCAGACCGACCTGCGCTTCATCGATGCGCACCATGTCGAACGGGTCATGCAGCGCATCCTTGCGCCCCTGGGGCGACGCCTGGACGAGTCTTCGCCGATGGTCGATGCGCGTCTGCCCGATGGCAGCCGGGTCAACGCGATCATCCCGCCAGTGGCGCTGGACGGGCCGTGCCTGTCGATCCGCAAGTTCCGCCAGGACATGCTCAAGAGTGCCGACTTGCTGGCCACCCGCGCCATCGATCAACCCATCTTCGATTTCTTCGAGCGCGCCGTGGGCCGTCGTTGCAACATCCTGGTCAGCGGCGGCACTGGTACTGGCAAGACCACGCTGCTCAATATCCTCAGTCAGATGATCGCGCCGCGCGAGCGCCTGGTGACCATCGAGGATGTTGCCGAGCTGCAGCTTCACCACCCCCACGTGGTGCGTCTGGAAACCCGGCCACCGAACGCCGAGGGCCATGGCGAGATCAAGCCCAGCGAGCTGATCCGTAACGCCCTGCGCATGCGTCCTGACCGCATCATCCTTGGCGAGATTCGCGGCGCCGAGGTACTCGATGTGCTCACCGCGATGAACACCGGCCACGACGGCTCGATGAGCACCGTACACGCCAACACTGCACAGGACGCCCTGCTGCGCCTGGAGACCCTGGTCGGCCTCAGCGGCCGACAGATCGCCGAGAAGACCTTGCGCCAGATGATCTGCGCGGCGCTGGATGTTGTGATCCAGTTGACGCGTTTGCCTGATGGCAGGCGTTGCGTCAGCGAAGTGTTGGAGGTGGTCGGCGTACGTGAGGATGTATATGTGACCAATACCCTGTTCCGCCTCGACCGGCGCGGCGGTGAGACTTTTCAGCGCGAGGCGCCGAACCCGGCAGGCAGCAAACTGCGTCAGGACGGTGTGTCGTGATCGGGCCGTTGTTGCTGGCGCTGGCGCCGCTGCTGCTGGGGGCCGCCATGCTGCTGTTTCGCCTGGGCTTGTACAAGCGCGGCGAGGAGCGCGTCCTGCAGCGTCTGGGGCGCGCCTACCAGACGATTCGAACGGGCAGCGCCCGGCGCGACTGGCTCGACCCACTGCTGCAACGGGCTGGCCTGATCAGCGCTGACGTGCGTCCGCAACGCTGGCTGCTGGCGTGGTGCGGGCTGGCGCTGGTGGCGGTGTTGCTGGCCGGTTGGCTGGCCGGCCTGATGGTGCTGCTCGGTGCGCCGCTGTCGGGCTATCTGTACTTGAGTTGGCGATGCCGTCGGCGCATGCGTCAGCTCGTCGAGCAACTGCCCGGTCTGCTCGACTACAGCGTGCGCAGCCTCAAGGCCGGTCGGACCCTGAGCGACGCGGTGCTCGGCGGCATCGACGGCACGCGCGAACCGTTGCATTCGACCATGGGCCGTGTGCGCCGCAATGTGCAGATGGGCGTGCCATTGGAGGATGCGCTGAGCGAGCTGGCCGAGCTGTACGACCAGGACGAATTGCGCCTGTTCGCCCTGGGCCTGCGCATCAATCAGCGCTATGGCGGCAATGCCAGCGAACTGATGGAAAACCTGATCAAGCTGATCCGCGAACGTGAGCAAGGCGCGCGCCAGCTCAAGGCCATGACCGGCGAAACGCGTGTCACTGCGTGGGTGCTGGGGGCCTTGCCGCTGTTCATGGTCGGCTACTTCCTGACGGTCAACCCCAACTACCTGATGAGCCTGTGGCGCGACAGCAGTGGGCAGTGGCTGCTGTTCCTGGCCTTTGCCCTGCAGGCGATCGGCTGCCTGGTGCTGTGGCGCATGATGAGGAGTCTTTGACATGGCCCTGCTGATCTGCGCCCTGTGCCTGCTCGTCGTCGCCCTGTTGCTGGGGTTGCAGGCCTCGCGCCAGTTGCGTGCGCGCTACCTGGTTACACGGCGCCTGCAAGGGCGCCTGGCCCGCGAGGAACGCTTGGGCGACATGCTGCACTGGCTGGGCAGCAGCCCGCTGGGGCAACGCTTGCAGACGCTCGACGGGGAAACCCAGGGCCTGCTCGAACGGATCGGCTGGCGTCGCAGTCGCCAGCGCGCGCTGTTCGCCGCCGTGCAACTGGGATTGCCGTTGCTGGCCATGGGGCTGGCGTTGCTGCTGCAGCATGCCTTCATCGGCGTCGATGCCCTGCATTGGCTGGTGCTGCCAGTGTGCGCGCTGGTGATCGGCTACCTGTTGCCCAAGCGCCTGTTGGCGCTGGCTGCCACGCGCCGGCAACAGCGTATCGCCCAGGAGGTCAGCCTGATGATTCCGCTGCTGCGTATTCTCTTCGAGACGGGGCTGGCCGTGGAGCAGGCGTTGCGTGTGCTCAGCCAGGAGGGACGGACACTGGTGCCGGAGATCAGCGAAGAACTGCGCCAGGTTTTGCAACGGGTGGATTCGGGGCTGTCGCTCGGCCCGGAGCTGGAGAAGACCGCTCGGGTGCTGGCAGTGGATGAGCTCGTCGACACCTGCGTGATCCTTCAACAACTGCTGGTGCAGGGCAGTGGCGGGATGAAGTCGCTGCTGGCGCTCAAGGCGCTGCTCGACGATCGACGCCTCACGCACCTGCAGGAGCGAGTGTCGAAGATGTCGGCAAAGATGTCGGCGGTGATGATGGTATTCCTGTTCCCGGCCTTGCTCATCGTCCTGGCCGGGCCAGGTTTTTCTGCGTTGGCACGGGCCTTGGGCGTCTAGGGAGAGATGGATGAAAACGATCCTGTTGTTCACCGGCATGCTGCTGCTAGGCGGTTGTGCCGGGCAGTCGGCGCAGGGGCTGGGTGCATTGTTCGGTGTCCCGGGCTGCGGCAAGCCGGATGCCGATCAGCAACTGGCGTTGAACCTGGCGGACGAGATGCTCAATGAGGGGCGCCCGCATGCCAGCCTGGCGCACCTCGAGCAGTTGCCGAACACCCTCGACCAGGTGCGCCTGCGCAAGGCCAGGGTTTCGCGCTTGCTGGGGCGTAGTGAGGCCGAGCCCCTGTACCGCAGCCTGCTGGGGGGCTGCCTGGCGGCCGAGGGCGAGCATGGTCTGGGCCAGCTCGCCTCGGCGCGTGGCGATGATGTGCAGGCCTTGCAGAACCTGCAGCGCGCGGTGCGCCTGGCGCCCACTGACGAGCGCGTGCGCAACGACCTGGGCGTGGTGCTGATGAACCTGGGGCGTTACGAGCAGGCACGCTTCGAGTTCCTCACGGCCATCGAGCTGAAGGACGACAACGCCTTGGCGGCGGTAAACCTGGTGACCCTGTCGTTGGTACAGGACAACTGGCAGCAGGCGACCGATCTGGTCGGTCGCCTGCACTTGCGCCCCGAACAGTTCGCCGATGCCCAGGCCCGGGCCAGGCAGGTGAAATCCACCGGGCGTGGTCCCATTGCGTTGGCCAATGGTGCCGAGGCGGTGGTCAATTGAGCAGGAGGAGGGTGGTCATGTTCAGGTATCTGATGGTGCTTGCCGGGTGTGCTTGCGTGTCAATGGCGATGGCCCAGGAGCCACCTCGCCAGGCAGAGGCGCAGACGGCCACCGAGGCGTTGCTGCGGGTGCAGTCCAGTGGTGAGCAGGCGTCGAACCGGTTGCAGGTGCAAACGGCGCAGGAGCGCGACCAGTCGATGCAGCGCTGGCTGGACACCTACAAGTATGTGATCCCGGATTTCTATCGTTGGACCAAGATGACGTCTTCGAACAACTGAGTGCGATAGCCGCAGGAGCGGCCATTCGGCGCCCCGACTTGTCCCGCGAACACGGGCGCAGCCCGTGCCAGGCAGCGCGGTGTCTTTTTCGCGGACAAGTCGGGGCGCCGAACCGCCGCTCCTGCACCTAGTGGGTAGTGAACCGCTGATGCACAGGCGAGGCGCGCGGCGTCAGAGCCAGGGCCAACTGGGTGCGGTTGTGCATGTGGGTCAGGCGCAGCACCTGCGACACATAGAGTTTTACCGTGTTCTCGGTGATCCCCAGCTCACAGGCAATCTGGTAGTTGGTCTTGCCCTTGCTGACCAGCTTGGCCACTTCGAGTTGGCGCGGCGAGAGCTTTTCGAACACCGGTGGCAGTTCGTTCTCGAGTTCTTCCCCGTCACCGGCCCGGCGATGGGCACCCTGGCCACGGGCCTTTTCCAGGTCGTGGTAGAGGTCGTCGATGGATTCGGCCAGCTCCTGCAGGCGCTGGTTCAGGCTACCCAGCTCGCGGAAGTTGCGGCGCCGCTCCATCAGCGCTGCTTCCTGGCGGCGCAGGCCTTCGAGCAGCTCTGCCAGGTCCATGGGCTTCTGGTAGTAATCGGAAAACCCTTCGCGCAGCGCGCGAATGACATCCTGCTTGTCAGCGCGGCCGGTCAGCATGATCGCCTCGAACAGCCGTTGCTGCCCGGCGATGTCCTTCAGCGCGCGCATCAACGCGATGCCGTCCTGTTCGGGCATGTGCAGGTCGCACAGCACCAGGCCAATGGACTCGTCCGCGCCGTAGCGCTCGATGGCCTGCGCCGTGGAGTGCGCCGGCACACAGTGGTAGCCCGCGCTTTCGAGATATTCGCAAAGCTCTTCGACGATCAACGGCTGATCGTCCACAACCAGTACTTTCACCTCACTAGCAGACTTGTTCACGTTCAACTCCCTGTTGGTACGGGCCCCGCTCCGTTGGCCAGACAGCCTGGCCCTTAAGAAAAGTAGTCGCACTTTGAAATTATGTACAAGGTCTATACACGCGGATTCGACCCACTGGTCATTCATTGGATCCAGACGGCGGTCAGGAGAAACCCGGCCAGCACGTAGGGTGCGAACGGTTGTTTGTCGCCCACCTGCTCGGCCAGGCGCTGCAGGCGCTTCTTAACCTTGGGGTTGGCCAGGGTCCACAGGCGGCGTCGGCCAAGCATCCACACCAGCACTGTCACGCCTGCGCCGATGAAGGTGCCGAGCACGTACTGGTGGCTGGTGGCCAGGGCCAGGGCGCCGAGCAGTTTCACATCGCCGGCGCCGAAGCGGCCGAGCATGTAGCCGGGAAGGGTCAGCAGCATGACGATGGCCAAGGCCCAGCCCGCATCGCTGGCATCGGCACCTATCCAGCTGTGCCCGGTGGCGAACAGCCAGGCCAGGGCGCAGGCGGCGACACCCAGGGTCAGGGTGTTGGAGATCTGCCGTTCACGGACATCTTGTTCGGTGCACAAGGCAAGCCACATCAGGAGAACAATGCTTTGCATTGGCAATTGGCCATCCCTATTCGTTGAACGGGTTCTATGCTGTCACTCAGGACTTCTAGTCAGGGTAGACGTGAACATGCGAGCAAGCTTGGCAGTACGGCAAAAAGGCGCGGCAGCCATCGAGTTTGTCGCAGTCTTCATGATCTTTTTCGCGGTGTTCTACGGATTGGTCAGCTACAGCCTGCCGATGCTCATGTTGCAGTCGTTCAACCAGGCCAGCAGCGAGGCGGTGCGGCGCTGCGTGGCGCTGGACCCGAACAGCGCCACCTATGCCAACGATGTCCAGAACCTGGCACGCCAGGTGATCGCCCAGCAACTGAGCTGGATGCCCGCTGCGCTGGACTTTCAGCCCGCCACCGATGCACGGATCGTACTGGCTCCCGGCAACCTGCTGACCGTGACCATCGACTACCCGAAAAACAAACTGACCAATGTCATGCCGGTGCTGGTGCTGCCGTTGATCGGCGAAGTGCCGCGGCTGCCCCAGCGCTTGCAGGCCCAAGCGAGCCTGCAACTGTGAGCGGCGTTTTTGATCGCTGGTTGGGTGGCCAGACATCGGTGGCCGAGGCGCCGTTGGCGGTCGGTCTTCAGGTGTGGCTCGACGAGCAGGGTGAGGTGCTGCGCTTGTCTGGCCCGCTGCGTACCCTGTTGGCCATGCCGCCCCAGCATGCCAGACGGGTGCAGGATTACCTGCAGCACCATAGCTGGCTGGTGCTCGAAGGTGATCCCGCCGATTGGCAGGGACAGCCGCTGGATCTGGATTTTCGTACCGTGCACGGGCAGGCACTGCACACCCGTGGCTGGCTGCAACGTCAGGCCGAGGGCTGGCTGCTGCAGTTGTTCGATATCGGCGACCTGGTGCGCGCGCACGACCACGAGGGGCAGCGCTTGAGCCTGCAGCGCCTGGCTGGCGACATCGGCCGAGCGGTACGCGACTGCGGCGAGGAGCGCCTGGCGCAGGTGACCGGCGAGCAGTTGCAGCGCCTGGTCGAGTACTGGCAGGCCGATTCGGTGCGGCTGATGCTGCTGGAGGCCGGCGTCTGGCGCAGCCATGCCGACAGTGGCGACGACTGGCCCTGGGCCGATGACGGGCAACTGCGGCCGTGGCTTGAAAAGTATGCGCTACGGGGCGAGCTCGATGCGTGCGAGCGTTACGAATTGCAGGTCTTGTGCGGCGGCTTGCCGGTGTCGCTGCTGCCCTATCGGCTGGGGCCGGACATCCAGGCCTGTCTGCTGTGCGTGGCGAGCGGGTCGCCGCCTGTGCACGAGCCGGGAGAGCGGCTCTTGCAGGCGTTGCTGGACCCGTTGCTGGCGCGCCTTCGACAGCGCCAGTTGCAGCGCAGCGACCAGCACCTCGAGGCGCTGCAGCGGCAGTTGGGCGCCGGTTGGTGGGAGTGGCCACTGCAGGGGCCGCTGCAGTTGGACCCAGCGTTGGCGGCCAGTTTCGACCTGCCGCGTGAAATCACCGTCGAGCAATGGCTGGCGCGAGTGCACCCGGCGGATCGCGAGGCCGCGCAGCTGGCGCTCGAGCAACTGCGTGAAGGCCGTGCCCTGAGCCTCAGCCTGCGCCTGCACGAGCACGCCCCGCAGATCAGTCCGCGTTGGCTGCACTGGGTGGGGCAAATGCAGGGGCGCCAGGTCCGCGGCTTTCTGCTCGACATCAGTGCGCTCAAGGCTCAGGAACTGCAGGCTGGCGCCGCCCGTGCACGGCTGGAGAACCTGATCGCCAGCTCGCCGGCCGTGATCTATATCCAGCGCTATGCCGAGGGTGCGCTGCACAGCGAGTTCTTCAGCGCCAGCCTGGCCCCGATGCTGGGCTGGCACAGCGACAGCGAACAGGCTCGTCAGCCGGGGCTGGCAGTGCACCCTGACGACCGCAGCCTGTGGCTGGAGCGCACGCGCACACTGCTGCGCGATGGCCAGGCGCGCTGCCGCTACCGCCTGCGCGACCAGTCGGGTGGCTATCACTGGGTACTCGATGAAGCCCGTCTGCTGCGCGACGACCTCGGCCAGCCCGTGGAGGTGGTCGGGCTGTGGCTGGACGTCAGTGAGGCGACCGAGGCTGCTGAGCGCGTGCGCCACAGCGAGGAGCGTTATCGAGTGCTGGTGGAGGATTCGCCGGCGATGATCTGCCGCTATCGTCCCGATCTCGAACTCCTGTTCGGTAACCGTCCGCTGGCTGACCACCTGGAGTGTGCGCCGGAGCAGCTTGCCGGCATGAACCTTGGCCAGTGGATGTCCGACGCGCAACGCAGTGCGTTCCAGCAGCGCCTGGCAACGCTGACCCCGGAGCAGCCCTTGAGCAGCGCGGAGATCTGCCTGCAACTGCCGGGGCGGGAAAACGCCTGGTGGGTGTGGGCTGACCGCGGCCTGTTTGACGGGCAGGGGCGGCTCCAGGAGATCCAGGCGGTGGGGCGTGACAACACCGAGGTGCGACGCAGCCAGCGCCAGTTGTTGCAGGGCGCGAAGATGGCGACGCTAGGTGAGCTGGCGACCGGGCTGGTGCATGAGATCAATCAGCCGCTGAACGTGATGCGCATGGCCGTGGCCAATACCTTGAAGCGTCTGGAGAACGGCGCGGCGGATACCGATTACCTGACCGACAAGCTGCACCGCATCGAGGCCCAGGTAGAGCGGGCGGCGCGGCTGGTGGAGCACATGCGCGTTTATGGCCGTCGCTCTGAACCGGAGCGTCAGGCATTCGTGGCCTGGGACGCGGTGGAAGGTGCGGCCGCGTTGCTGGCCGAGGGGCTTCGGGGCAAGGGTGTGGCCTTGCATATCGTGGCGCCCGAGTCGGCGTTGACGGTACTGGGGCATCAGGACCAGCTCGAGCAGGTGTTGATCAACCTGACGATCAATGCCCGCGACGCGTTGCTCGAACGCCAACCCCTGGCACCGGCCATCCGGGTCAGCCAGCAGCGGGTCGAGGGGCGCGTCTGCCTGCAGGTCGAGGACAACGCGGGTGGCATCGATCCGCGCCTGCTCGGGCGCATCTTCGAGCCGTTCTTCACCACCAAGCCCGCGGGTGTCGGCACGGGGCTGGGGCTGTCGGTGAGCCATGGCATCGTCGAGGCCATGGGCGGCAGCCTCGAGGTACTCAACGGCCCGGACGGCGCGTGCTTCTGCATACTGCTGCCGCTCTACAGTGCCAGTTGAGCACGGCCTGTCGAGCAACTGAGGTTGGCGCCGACTTCGGCGTTGACCAGGTCGATGCCCAGCACTTTCAGCAGCACGTTCAGCAAGGGGTCGAGCAGCGGGCTGAGCAGACCTTTGATCAGCGGCTCGAGTATCGCCTTGACGCCATCAAGCACCCCGCCCACCAGCACCAGCACCTGGCCCAGGCCGCTGTTGTTGGCGGTCGGCCGGTAGGCTTCCAGGTGAATGCCCAGCAGGGTATCGCTGAGGCTGCCGACCACGTTGTCGTTGGCGGTTCTCATGGGTAGAAAGGCAGGCTTGAGGCCGATGTTCGGCGGTACGCTGTCGGGGGCCTGGAAGGTCAGCGCGCGCTCCAGTGCGCCGCTACCCAGCACCTTGCTGTCCACCCGCAGGCCGATGCCGCCGCCGACGAAGGGGATGCGCTCCTCGCACTGTCCGAGCGGCAGGATCAACAGCCGGGTGCAGCGCTTGGTGCCGATGTCGATCAGGGGCAACGCCTTCACCGCAGTGGTGCCGTTGGTGAAGAACTCATCCGGTGAGGCGAACTGGCCTACCGCGATCTTGACCGCCGAGCTCTGGTTGCGGGTGGTCAGGCGCTTGGGTGAGCAACTGAAGGTATCGGGGGCTGCAGGATTGAGGCGGGTGCTGGCTTCGGCGACTTCCAGGCCGATGTCCAGGTGCAGCTTGCCGGGCACCAGGACGATATCGCTGACCGTACAGGGCACGCCGAGCAGGCAGAGCACCGATTGCACGGTGGCGGCGAGGTTCAGGCTGAGCAGGTTGTTGATCACGTTGGTCAGCGGCGCGGCGAGGTCGAGCACGGCGTTGACCAGGCCGAAGATGCCATCGAGCAAGGGCAGGTCGAGGGAGATCATCGCCCGCACCTGGGCAGTGTGCACACGCAGTTCGTCGGTACGCGGGTCGCCGACCGAGGAGATCTGCTGCGGCTCGATGACCTTCAGGCGAACTCGTCCGTTGACCAGGCCGAGCACGTTGAGCGGCAGGTCGACGTTGGCGGCGCTTTCGCTGGCGGCCAGCTGGATCACCCCTTGCACCAGTTGCAGCAACTGGATGCTGGCATCCAGGCCAGCCTGGGCGGTGCCGTTCTGGATGTCGAGGATATCGCCCAGGCGCACCAGCGTGCCGTTGCCGGCCCCCAGGGCGACCTTGCCCAGGTTGGTCACCACCTCCAGCGCCGCACCGCTTTGTTGCAACACCTTGACCGCCGCCTGCAGCAGTTGGGTGGCGGTGGCGTTGGCGTTGAGCAACTGCTTGTAGTCGCCGACCGTGAGGTTGAGATCGACTGCCAGTTGATCGAGATAGCTGAGCAACTTGATGTCGGTGGCGGCGATGCCTTTCCAGCCGGCGAGGTCCAACTGCACACCACCACCGAGGGCGCCGAGCAGGGCGTTGAGCAGTACCGACTGGCGCGAATCGACCGTGGCCAGGGTGGTGCGGATGCTAAGCATCGCCTGCGGCGGCAGTGGCGCGGAGGCGACAGCGTGGGCCTGCAAGGTTGTGGTCAGCGGCACGCCGTTGCCCTGGACCAGGGCATACACCCCCGCCGCGACGCTGGTGGTGACGGTGTTGCTGACATCGACCCGGATCGCTTCGTTGCGGTTGTCGTCACGGGTAAAGCTGCGCAGGCTGTTGGCGCCGGTCTGCACGTAGCCGCAACTGGCCTGCAGCGGGTTGCCGGGGGCGTGCCCGTTGCGGGTGGCGGCATTGCGGGCGATGGCATTGGCCTGTGGGCCGGTGCCGATGCACACGGCGAACTGCCCGGCGGCTTCCAGCGCAGCCATGTCGGCGATGCGCTGCAGCTTGCGTTGTTCGAGGTAGAGCCGCCCACTGTCGATTGCCAGCAACAGGAACAGCAGGGCCATACCGAGGGTGATCACGGCCATCAGGCCGATCGCGCCGCGTTGGCGCGCAGCGGAAGAGGAAACCACGGGCACTCCTTTGCAGGCCGAAGGCCAGGCATCGCGGCTGCGGTCAAAGGAGTGTAGTCAGGATGATGGCATCTTGCCTCTTCTCAGCCTTCACGCCACCTGGTTGTAGGAGCGGGCTTGCCCGCGAAAAAAACACCGCGCTGCCTGGCACGGGCTACGCCCGTGTTCGCGGGCAAGCCCGCTCCTACAGATAGGCGTTGGGTCTCAACGCGGTGGGTAGTTGCTCATCACCTGGGTCACTGTCTTCTGGATCGCGGCATTGCGCTCCTGCGGGCTTGGCGGGTAGCTGTTCATGATCTGCTCGGCACTGCCGCGCCAGACCAACTTGCCGTCACGGCCATCGAACAGGTCGACCTGGATGGTCGCCACCTTGTAGTCGACGCTGCGGGTCTCGTTGTACATCGGCCCACCCCAGTAACCGCCCCAGTAGCCACCCCAAGCCCCGCCATAGTTGGTGGTGACCTGCTGCTGGCGGTCTTCGACGATCAGGTAGGCGCGCACTTTCACATCGGGCCGGGCGCTGCCTTGTGCCGGACGCAGGCCGCGTTGGTCGAGCTGGTCGGCCACGGCCTGGCGGATGCGCTGCTCGGTGAGATCGCTCTTGATCCGCGGATCGTCCGGGCGGTATTGCAGGGCCGGTTCCTGCCAGGCCCAGCTGCGGTAGGCGGCGAAGTCACGGCTGGCATCGAAATCCTGGGTGACGTTGTTGCTGGAGCAGGCGGCGACCAGCAGCGCGAAGGACAGCAGAACGAGGCGGCGCAACATGATGATTCTCCTGACGCGTTAACTGGGAGGGTAGCCACTGAGGGCCTTGCGCACCGACTCGCGCAAGGCATTTTCACGGTCGCGCGGCGAACCTTTTTCGCTGCCGCTTTCGGCGCTGGCACTCCACACTGGCTGGCCGTTGCGAGCATCGAACAGGTCGATGCGCACCACCATCACCTCGACTTCGTAGGTGCGCACGATCGGTACACTGCCGTAGGCACCATAGCCGTTGCGGTAGCCGCCATAGCCGATGCCGCCGTAGGGAGCGGGGCCGTAGTAGGGATCGTAGTCGTAATCGCGGACCTGGCGCAGGCGACGTTCCAGACGCAGGTTCGCGCTGACCAGCAGATCGCCGCTGGCGCCGCGTGCCGGGCGCAGGCCATGCTGGTCGAGCGCACCGCTGATGGCATCGGCCAGTTGCGCAGGATCGGCATTGGCACTGCCGCTGGGTAACTGGCCGTTGCGCCAGCTCCAGCTGCGATAGCGCCCATAGTCGCGTGGCGCGGCCGGGTAGGCGCTGGCATCGAAGGTGGTCGCAGCCTGGGGCGGCGCCGGTGGCAGTGGCCGGGAACTGGCGACATAGGGATTGCTGCTCTGGCACGCCGCCAGGGCGAAGGGAAGCAAGGCCAGGCACAACAGACGGTAAGGCATGTATTCCTCCCGGCAGGCGAGATCAGCGTGGGCGACAGGTCCAGTGCAGGTAACGGCCGAGCCCGGCGAAGCTCGGATGACGGCGGTGGGCCAATTCCATTTCCAGCAGGTCGAGCAGCTCGGCCTTGTCCTGGAATTCCTTGGGCATGTAGTCGTGGAAAACCCTGACCCCACTCTCGCTTTCGACCTGCCACATGGGTTCAAGTTGCGCGCGCAGTTCTCGCGGATCAAGAGGTTTTTGCGGGGTGAGACTCTGTTTTTCGCCGGCCAGGCGGTCGCTGCGCAGCTTGCGGAAGTGACCCTTGAGCAAGTTGCGGTAGACCAGCGCATCGCGGTTGTAGAACGCCAGCGACAGCCAGCCGCCCGGTGTGGTCAGCTGGTGCAGCACCGGCAGGATGCTGTGTGGTTCGGCCAGCCATTCGAGCACGGCGTGGCACAGCACTACATCGAAGGGCTCGGTGAGCTGACCGAGCAGGTCCTGCCAGGGGGCCTGGATGAAGGTGGCGGCTTGGTTGGCCTCGGCGAAGCGCGCGCGGGCGCCGTCGAGCATCGGCGCGGCGGGCTCGGCCAGGGTCACCTGGTGCCCCCGCTGTGCCAGCCACAGCGCCATGTGGCCCAGGCCCGCGCCGATGTCGAGGATGCGCAGGGGGCGGTCGGGCAGGCTTTCGGCGAGGTCCGCCTGCAGCACCGCCAGGCGGATCGCGCCTTTGGCACCGCCGTAGATCTTCTCGGCGAAGCGGCTGGCCAGCTCATCGAAATGACGGTCGTTCATCGGGCGAAGCGCCTCTCGCTGTCGGCGAGCTTGGCCCGCACCACGGTTTCCATGTCCAGCCCCAGCTCGCTGCACAGCAGCAACAGATAGAGCACCACGTCGCCGACTTCCTGGCCGGCGTGGGCGAGCTGCTCGGGAGCGAGCTGGCGTGACTGGTCTTCACTCAGCCACTGGAAGATTTCCACCAGCTCGGCCATCTCGACGCTGGCGGCCATGGCCAGGTTCTTCGGGCTGTGGAAGCCGCGCCAGTCGTTGTTGTCGCGGATCCGGTGCAGGCGGTCGGTCAGTTCTTGCAGGTTCATCGAGGGCTCTCCTTCTGGCGCATAGCTTCGGGTGCGCCAGGGAGCAAATCAAGTGAATTGGCGGCCATTGTTGAAGCCGAGGGAGCGGCCCTGGCGCGTGCTTGATTTGGTTACAGGGCGCTCCATTTGCCGGTCATGTGCAGCAGGCCCCCGTGCCCGGTCAGATTCAGTTGCCCTTGCGGCCCAGCGGCAGTCGCGCCGAGTATCACCTCCGAGGGCAGGCGCACCGGCTTGTGGAAGTCCACCGCGAACCCATAGCCCGCCACCGGCAGGTGCCCGCGCAGTGCCGCCAGCGCCATGGCCTTGTTCCACATGCCGTGGGCGATGGCCTTGGGGAAGCCGAACAGCCGGGCACTCGCCGCGCTCAGGTGGATGGGGTTGTAGTCGCCGCACACCTTGGCGTAGCGGCGGCCGATATCGCTGTCGGCATACCAGCGCGTCACTTCCGGCGTTTCGATGGCTGGCTCATCGTTGGCCCCGTGCGTTTCGCCTTCGAGCTTCAGCCCCCGCACCAGCATGCGGCTGGTTTCGCGCCAGAGCAGACCCAGCCCGTCCTGGGCCTCGGTGACCAGGTCGAAGGTGCCACCCTTGGGATGTGCCTGCAGGTTGTCGGCATGCACGGCAAAACGCAGGCCTTCGATGGCGCCCAACGGGCGCAGCACCTGGATCTCGTTGTGCAGGTGCACCAGCCCGAGCAGGGGGAAGGGGAAGTCGCTGGCGGTCAGCAGTTGCAACTGCAGGTTGAACGCGATCACGTGCGGATAGGTGGGCGGCAGGCGACCATCGTCGCTGAAGTGGCACAGGCGACGATAAGCCGCAAGGTTTGTCGGGTCGACCCGCAGGAAACAACGCAGGCCACCAGTGGGCAGGCGGTCGCCACTGATCTTGCGCTTGCCGAGCGCTCGCAGGTAAAGCCGGGTGCGGGTATCGGGGGTGTGCAGGTCCTGCCATGTCCGGTTCATGTTCATGCCCCCATCAGTGCTTGCCCACAGACGCGCAGGTACTGGCCGCTGACCGCACCAGTGCCGGGCTGGGCGAGCCAGGCGACAGCCTCGGCGACGTCTTGTGGGCGTCCGCCCTGGCCCAGCGAACTCAGGCGACGGCCAGCCTCGCGCAGTCCCATGGGCATGGCGGCGGTCATGTGGGTTTCGATGAAGCCGGGTGCCACTGCGTTGATGCTGATGCCGTGCGCGCCGAGTTTAGGCGCCCATGCCTGGGCGAAACCGATCAGGCCGGCCTTGCTCGCGGCGTAGTTGGCCTGGCCCCGGTTACCGGCGATGCCACTGACCGATGCGAGCAACACGATGCGCGCGTTGTCGTGCAACTGGCCGGCGTCGAGCAGGGCCTGGGTCAGCACCTGGGGAGCCTTGAGGTTCACTGCCATGACCGCGTCCCAGTATTCCGGGGTCATGTTGGCGAGGGTTTTGTCGCGGGTGATGCCGGCGTTGTGCACCACGATGTCGATGCCCTCAGGTAACCCTTCGAGCAGTTTGGCCGAGGCATCGCTGGCGCAAATGTCTAGGGCCAGGGCGTGGCCGCCGATACGTGCGGCGAGGGCATCGAGGTCCTTCTGCGCTGGCGGCACGTCCAGCAGGATCACCTCGGCGCCGTCACGGGCGAGGGTTTCGGCGATGGATGCACCAATGCCGCGGGCAGCTCCGGTGACCAATGCGCGTTTGCCTGCCAGCGGTCGCGTCCAGTCCTGCACCTGGCTTGCACAGGCTTCAAGACGTAGCACCTGGCCGGAAATGAACGCGCTCTTGGGTGAAAGGAAGAACCGCAGCGCGCCTTCGAGCTGATCCTCTGCGCCGGACGCGACGTACAGCAGTTGCGCCGTTGCGCCGTTGCGCAGCTCCTTGGCCAGCGAGCGGCTGAAGCCTTCGAGGGCGCGCTGGGCGACGCTGGCCTGGGGCGCTTCGACCTGTTCAGGGGGGCGCCCGAGGATCACCACGTGGGCACAGGGTGCCAGGCTGCGCAGCAGCGGCTGGAAGAATTCGCGCAACTGCCGAAGCTCGTCGCTGTCGGACAGATGACTGGCATCGAACACCACTGCCTTGAGTTTCGGGCCGAGCCCGGCGACCCAGGCGGGAGCCTCGAGGTCCTCGCCGGCAAAGCTGTAGCGCTCGTCGGTGAGTGCCGGGGCGATGGCTTCGACTTTGCGTACCAGCGGCCCGCCGCCCAGCACCAGCGCGCCTTCGATCGGGCGCAGGCGTCCGGCCTGCCAGCGCTCCAGCGGCGCCGGCCGCGGCAGGCCGAGGGCGTCGACCAGGCGGCGGCCGAGGTTGGAGTTGGCAAAGCCGAGATAGCGGTCACTCATGGTGCGGGTCTCCCTGAAGGCAAGCATGCAAGTGTGGACCATGTTTGTGGCAAGGTCGTTCGAATGCGGCAAAAACGCCTAGGCTGTAGCCAACCTAGCCGAAGTGACAGGGCTTGAGCCCGTCATCCAATCGGATCAAATTGTTTCAGGAGGAATCAGCGCATGCATTCACCTCGACGGGTCGCGATCCTGGGGGGCAACCGTATCCCCTTCGCCCGCTCCAATGGCGCCTACGCCACTGCCAGTAACCAAGCGATGCTCACTGCCACCCTGGAAGGCCTGGTGGAGCGTTATCGCCTGCATGGCCAGCGACTGGGCGAGGTGGTGGCGGGGGCGGTGCTCAAGCATTCGCGGGACATGAACCTGACCCGCGAGTGTGTGCTCGGTTCACGCCTGTCGCCGCACACCCCTGCCTACGATATCCAGCAAGCCTGTGGCACGGGCCTTGAGGCAGCACTGCTGGTGGCCAACAAGATCGCCCTAGGGCAGATCGACAGCGGCATTGCTGGCGGCGTGGATACCACCTCGGACGCGCCGATCGCCATCAATGAAGGGCTGCGCCGAGTCTTGCTGCAGGCGAACCGGGGCAAGCAGTTGAGCGAGCGCCTGAAGCCCTTCCTGAAGGTGCGTCCGAGCTTCCTGAAACCTGAGTTTCCACGCAACGGCGAGCCACGCACTGGGCTGTCGATGGGCGAGCACTGCGAGCGCATGGCGCAGACCTGGCAGATCGGTCGTGCCGAACAGGACGAACTGGCACTGCTCAGTCATCGCCATCTGGCTGCGTCCTACACCGAAGGCTGGCACGACGACCTGCTCACGCCCTACCTCGGCCTGACCCGCGACAATAACCTGCGCCCGGACCTCACCCCTGAGCAGTTGGCCAAGCTCAGACCGGTGTTCGACAAGGGCGCTCAAGGCACCCTGACCGCCGGCAACTCCACGCCGCTGACCGATGGCGCCTCGCTGGTGTTGCTGGGCAGCGAGGCCTGGGCCGAGGCGCGCGGGTTACCCGTACTCGCCTATCTGGTCGATGGCGAGACCGCGGCGGTGGACTTCGTCAAAGGCCAGGAGGGGCTGCTGATGGCGCCGGTTCATGCCATGCCGCGGCTGCTGGCGCGCAATGGCCTGAGCCTGCAGGACTTCGATTACTACGAAATCCACGAGGCCTTCGCGGCCCAGGTGCTCTGTACACTCAAGGCCTGGGAGGACGAGCGCTACTGTCGCGACACCCTGGGGCTGGAGGGCGCGCTAGGCTCGATCGATCGCAGCAAACTCAACGTCAAGGGCAGCTCGCTTGCGGCAGGGCATCCGTTTGCCGCTACCGGCGGGCGCATTCTGGCCAACATGGCCAAGCTGCTGGCCACGGCGGGCAAGGGGCGTGGGCTGATCTCGATCTGCGCGGCGAGCGGGCAGGGGGTGACTGCGATCGTCGAGCGTTGAGGTGTTAACCTTGTCGGACCCACGACAATAAACAGTGCCATGCAGACCCTCGGACAGATTTCCGCCCCCCGCGCCATCCCCGACCTCGAGCAACTGCCCAGGCCACTTTACGCCCGTGCCGAAAGCCTCGGCGCGGGTTCCTGGACCACGCGTCACCGACATGATTGGGTGCAGTTTTCCTATGCGATCAGCGGTGTGCTGGGGGTCTACACCAGCGATGGCAGCTACTTCGCGCCACCGCAGTGGGGGGTGTGGATCCCGGCCGGTCTCGAACACGAAGTGGTGACCTCGATGCAGGCCGAGATGCGCAGCCTGTATGTGCGTCGCGATGCCTGTACCTGGGCTGCCGACGAATGCCGGGTACTCGAAGTGACTCCGCTGGCTCGGGAGCTGATCAAGCAGTTCTGCCAGATGCCAGCGTCGTATCCCGAAGGCGACAGCGCCGAGGCGCGCCTGGTAGCCGTCTTGCTCGACCAGTTGCAGGCGTTGCCGCAGGTGGGATTTTCGCTGCCGCTGCCGCGTCATGCCGGGTTGCTTGCGCTGTGCAATCAGTTGATCGCCGCGCCCGACCAGGCGCAGACCCTGCAGCAATGGGCACTGCAGTTGGGCTGCTCGGAGAAGACCCTGATGCGCCTGTTCCAGCGCGAAACGGGGCTGAGCTTCCGTAACTGGCGCCAGCGCATGCGGCTGTTGTCATCGCTGGCGTTGCTGGAGGCGGGGGAGAGCGTGACCGATGCAGCACTAGGCTGCGGGTATGACTCGACATCGGCCTATATCGCGGCGTTCAAGCAACTGTTCGGTGCGACGCCTGGGGAGCTTCGTTTCTAGCGACGACCGACCCAGTCTTATCCGACGTTATTTCGAACGGTCAATGCGAACAACTCGCTTCTCACGATCCATACGGAACTGTCTGACCGATCTTCTTTTTGCTCCAACGTAACGTCCGCCTCTCGAGCCAATATCCTGAGAGGCATTTCCATGACTGGATCACTGATTTTACTGCGGCGCCATCCGCTGGCGGTAACCCTGACGTTCACTTTGGCCGCAAGTCTGGCTGCCAATGCCGCGGACTTGGGGCCTGGCGAGTTTGCGCTGGTCTCCCCTGGAGACCCTGTCGAGGATTGGCACCTGGGCAGCGGAGCGCGTCTTGACGTGCGCCCGGGCGCCGAGACCGGGCGTATCACTGGATTCGACGGCGGTCAGGTCAACGTCGAGGGAGCCAAGGTGAGTTCGACCGACAGGGCTGCGATCAGCATCGTGGATGGTGCGGTCAACCTGACCAATGCCACGGTAGTCAGCACAGGCTCCATCGGTATGGCCCTTGGAACGCTGGGCGATGGCACTTTGACGTCTACGGCAATCTTGAGCGGCAGCAGTGTGCGCGGTGCCACCACTGGGGTGGAGTTGGACTCGGCTGATCTGCACGCGCGCAGTTCGCGCATCCACGGTGACAGAGCAGGTGTTGTACTCAAGGGCGGAACACTTGCGTTGCATGAAGGGACCGTGGTGTCGGGGGGCGTCGGCCTGGAAGTCGGTACACCGGAGTTCTGGCAAAAGGATCTGTCCAATCAGGTCGTTGTTCAAGCAAGTCTGATCGAGGGTCTGCAGGGTAGTGCGGTAGTGGTTCGTGACGCACAGGTGGACATCCGGGTGGCCGAGGGAGGCCAACTCAAAGGCGCTAACGGCGTGCTGCTTGAGGTCATCGAGGGGGGCGAGGCCTCGCTTCACGTGAGCAACAGTCGCCTGGAAGGCGACATCCGCGTCGAGCAGGGTGCCAGTGCTGATATCACCCTGGACAATGCGGCGCAGTTACGAGGCCAGCTACATAATGTCCAGCAGTTGCAGATTGGCGCGCAGTCCAGGTGGGAGACGGTAGCGGACGCTCAGGTCGGGACTCTCGACTTGCGCCAGGGTTCGGTGGTCGTGCAGTCAGGCAGTAGCCTGCGAGCCGACACCTTGCAAGGAGAAGGTACGTTCTGGCTCGACTATAGCCGCTTGCAGATAGACAGTCATGCGAGCGGCAGCTTTGCCTTGCACCTGGCAAGTTCTGGCCATGAGCCACAAGGGCCGGTGGTCGGAATCGGCAGTGGTGATGCGACGTTCGATCTGGCATCCGGCCCGGTCGATGCAGGGGCCTTTGCTCACGAGTTGGTCCGCGAAGGTGACCAGTGGAGTTTGCGGCCACAGGTCGACATGCGGGGCAAGGCGAGACTGAGCAATGCCGGTGAGACGGCGATGGCGTTCGACAGTTCGCTTGAAGCCGCGTCGCAGGTCGAGTCCCGATGGGTTGTCGGACGCCTCGAAAAACTGCGGACCAATGGTGGTTCAGCCGGGTTGTGGATGCATACCGGCACGACCGGCTTTGATGTCGACAGTGCAGTCGGCACCCGCTATACCCAGCGCGTTGGTGGCTTTGCCCTGGGCGCTGATACTTTGCTCGATGATACTTGGCGGGTCGGTGCGGCAGTGGGGCTCAGTCATTCGGCGATTGGCCTGCAGCGCGGCTCATCTGCAACACTGAACAGCTACTTCTCCGCGTTGTATGCCGGTTGGGGCGACAACTCCGGTTACTACGCCGATGCTGCGCTCAAGCTCAACCTGTTCGATGGCACCCTCGATGCCCGGGCTCACGATGGACGCAAGGTGTCCGGCAATCGCCGTCAGGGGGGGTATGGGCTCACGCTGGAGACTGGTCGTCGCTTGAGCCTTGATCAAGGTTGGTATGTGCAGCCTTTTGTACAACTGAGTGCCGCGATCGTGCAGGGGCAGCGCAGCAGCTTGAGTAATGGGCTTGAGGTCGAGTCATCCAACCAACACCTGAATATGGGGACGCTCGGTATCAAGGGGGGGCGCGCCATCGTCTTGAACAATGGTCTGGAACTGTCGACCCATGGCCGCATCGCGGTGATGGACAACCTGGGCGGCACGCGCAGGGTCAGCCTCAACGGTCATGAACTCGACAACAGGTTCAGCAGCGGGCGCACCGAGATGGCATTGGGCGTATCGTCCGAGGTGCTGTCAGGCTGGACAATCAGCACGGAGGTTGAGGCTGCCCGCGGGCGCAATGTTGATCAGCGTTATGGGATCAACCTCGGCCTGAGCCACTCATTCTGAGTGAGGCGCGCCACACCGAGGGTTGCGGTGTGGCGCGTGAACTTCAGGTCCTGAACCGCCGCACCAACGCATCCAGCTCGTTGGACAACCCTTCCAGGCTCTGGGAGTCCTGCCGCGCCGCTTGTGCAAGCTCGGCCACCAACTGCGCATCGCCGTGAATCTGGCTGATATGCCGATTGATGTCCTCGGCCACCTGGTGCTGCTCTTCGGCGGCGGTGGCGATCTGGGTGTTCATGTCACGGATGATGTCTACCGACTCGCGGATCTGCCCGAAGCTGTCGCGCGCCAGGCCGATGCGGTTGACCGACTGCTGCGACACCTCAAGGCTGGCATGCATCTGCTCGGCCACCTCGGCGGTACGGTTGGCGAGGTTGCCCAGCAGCCCGTCGATCTCGGCGGTGGAGTCGGCGGTGCGCTTGGCCAGGGCGCGGACTTCGTCGGCTACCACGGCAAAGCCACGGCCCTGCTCTCCGGCGCGGGCCGCTTCTATGGCGGCGTTGAGGGCCAGCAGGTTGGTCTGCTCGGCGATCGAGCGGATGGTGCCGAGGATCGACTGGATCGCGTTGCTGTCGCGCTCCAGTTGCTGGATCGACTGCGCCGATTGCTCGATCTCCTGGCTCAGGCGGTCGACGCTCTGCACGGCCGCATCTATCTGCTGTTGCCCTTCGCGTGCCTGTTGCTGACCGCTGTCGGCCGACTGCGCGGCCTGACTGCAGGAGCGCGCCACTTCGTTGGCGGTGGCGACCATTTCATGGAAAGCAGTGGACACCATGTCCACCGCCTCGCGCTGACGGCCGGCGGCTTCGGCCATGTCGCCGGATACCCGGGTGGAGCTGGCCGAGGTGCTGAGGATCTTGCCGGCGGCGCCGCCGATATGCTGGATCAGGCTGCGGATCGCCCCCAGGAACTGGTTGAACCAGTTGGCCAGTTGCGCGGTTTCGTCGCTGCCTCGCACTTCGAGATTACGGGTCAGGTCGCCTTCGCCCTGGGCGATGTCTTCCAGGCCGCTGGTGACGCTGTTGATCGGCCGTACGATGAGCTTGGCGAAGGCAGCGCCAGCCACGGCGAAGACTGCCGCCAGCACCAGTGCGAGGGTGCCGATCAGCCAGGTCAGGCGGGTGGTGGTCTGCATCACCTCGTCCTGGCGGATGAGGCCGATGAAAGTCCAGCCCAGGCGCTCGTCGGGGTAGATGTTGGCCATGTAGCGCTCGCCGTCGAGTGTCACTTCGGCCAGGCCCTTGCCGGCCTTGGCCAGCTCGGCGTAGCCGCCGCCGAAGCTTTCCAGCTGCTTGAAGTTGTGGCTGGCGTCACGTGGGTCGACCATGACGTTGCCGTTGTTCTCCATCAGGATGAGGTAGCCGCTGTCACCCAGCTTGATCTGCTTGACGATCTCGGTCAGCCCCTTGAGCGAGACGTCGATGTTGACCACGCCGCCCGGGCTACCGAGCTGGTTGGCCACGGTGCGCACGGTGCTGACCAGCACGGCGTCGTCGCCGGCCCAGTAGTAGGGCGCGGTGCGCAGGGTCTTGCCGGGGCTGGCCATGGCAGCCTGGAACCAGGGGCGGGTGCGTGGGTCGTAGCTGGCCATCTTCGGATCGCCCGGCCAGAACGCATAGCCGCCGTCTTTCACGCCGTAGGACACGTACGCGTAGTCGGGGTGGCTCTGGGCCAGGCGGGTGAACTGGTCGTACAGCGCCTTGTCCTGCTCGCCCAGGGGAATCTGCGCGGCGTCGGCGGCAATGTACTTCTTGAGGTTGTCGGCGCTGGCGGTGACCAAGGGCTGGCTGGCGAGGTACTCGACGTTCTGCGCAATGCCCTGGAAGAAGATGTTCATCGCGTTGCCGACCTGGCGGATCTCCCGGCTGCTGCCATCCAGGAAGTCGTCCTGCGCTTCTTCACGCAGGTTCAGCACCACTACGGTGGCGACCAGAACGATAGGCAGGCCGGCAATGACGGCGAAGGCCCAGGTCAATTTTTGCTTGATGTTCATCCACGCTCCCGGATTTTTTCTTGTCGACGCATGAAACTGGTATACAGGGCATCGGCAGGGCGCAGGAATTTCTGAGTGAAACTCCCGTATTTATTGGATGAAACTTGATATTGAGGTCGGTTCGGCCAGGGATGGCTAATATGGCATACCAAAATGCTGCTGCGGGCCGCCGAGCAGCCCCCGGCAGCGCTCAGTGGCAGCATTCACCTTCGTTCGCCAGGTCCCTGAGAATCGGGCAGTCGGGCCGATCATCGCCCTGGCAGTGTGCGACCAGCTCGCTCAAGGTGTCGCGCAGGCTCACCATCTCTTCGATCCGCCGGTTCAGTTCGTCGATATGCTGTGTCGCCAGCGCCTTGACGTCGGCGCTGGCGCGCTGGCGGTCCTGCCAGAGCGTCAGCAGCCGGGACACTTCTTCCAGGGAAAATCCCAGGTCGCGCGAGCGCTTGATGAACGCCAGGCTGTGCAGGTCTTCCTGCTGGTACAGCCGATAGCCGCTGTCGCTGCGCAGCGCCGGCTTGAGCAATCCGATGGACTCGTAGTAGCGGATCATCTTGGCGCTGAGCCCGCTGCGCCGGGCGGCTTGGCCGATGTTCATGGCGTCTCCTTCGAAGCGATGCCGGTGGGCTTCCAGGTCTTGAGCCACAGGGCGTTGCTCACCACGCTGACGCTGGAGAGCGCCATGGCCGCGCCAGCCAGAACCGGGTTGAGGAAGCCAAAGGCGGCAAGCGGGATACCGATCAGGTTGTAGATGAACGCCCAGAACAGATTCTGACGGATCTTGGCGTAGGTCTTGTTGCTGATTTCCAGGGCCGCAGGTACCAGGCGAGGGTCGCCGCGCATCAGGGTGATGCCGGCGGCCTGCATTGCTACGTCCGTGCCGCCTCCCATGGCGATGCCGATGTCGGCGGCGGCCAGGGCCGGGGCATCGTTGATGCCGTCGCCGACCATGGCCACCACGGCGTTCTCCTTGAGTGCGTTGACGGTGGCCGCTTTGTCGGCTGGCAAGACTTCGGCGTGCACATCGTCGATGCCCAGCGCCTCGGCGACCACCTTGGCGCTGCCGCGGTTGTCGCCGGTCAACAGGTGACTGCTGATGCCCTGTGCGTGCAGTGCCGCGATCGCTTGCTCGGCGCCGGGCTTGAGGCTGTCACCAAAAGCGAACAACCCGAGCACGCGGGCATGCGGTGTGCGCTCGATCAACCACGACAACGTGCGACCTTCGGCTTCCCAGGCCTGGGCCTTATCGAGCAGGGCGCCGGGCTCGAGGCCGCTTTCGTCGAACAGGCGCCGGTTGCCCAGGGCCAATACCCGGCCTTCGACCGTACCGGCGATACCACGCCCGGTGAGCGACTGGCTATCGCTCACCAGGGGAATCTGCAGAGCGTGCTCGGCGCCGGCATCCAGCACGGCCTTGGCCAGCGGATGCTCGCTGCCGCGTTGCAGGGCTCCGGCCAGGCGCAGCAGGTCGTGTGCATCGCCGACGGCGGCTTCGCTGTGGACGATGCGGGGGCTGCCGGAGGTCAGGGTGCCGGTCTTGTCGAAGACCACGCGATTGACCGCATGGGCTCGCTCCAATGCTTCGGCGTCCTTGATCAGGATGCCATGGCTGGCTGCCACACCCGTGCCGGCCATGATCGCCGCTGGTGTGGCCAGGCCCAGAGCGCAAGGGCAGGCGATCACCAGCACGGCCACGGCGTTGATCAGTGCGCTTTCCAGCGGTGCGCCGGCCAGCCACCAGCCGACCAGGGTGATCAAAGCCAGCACCAGCACTGCCGGGACGAACACTTGGCTGACCCGGTCGACCAGCTTCTGGATCGGTGCCTTGGCGGCCTGGGCGTCTTCGACCAGGCGAATGATCCGCGCAAGTACGGTTTCGGTGCCCAGGGCCAGGGTGCGCACCAGCAGGCGTCCTTCACCGTTGATCGCACCGCCGGTGACCTTGTCGCCGGGCTGTTTGGGCACTGGCAGGCTTTCGCCGCTGATCAGCGCTTCGTCGGCGTGACTGCTGCCTTCGATCACCTCGCCGTCGACCGGGAAGCGCTCGCCGGGCTTGACCAGCACCAGGTCGTCCAGGCGCAACTGGCTGATCGCTACGTCTTCCTCTCGGCCTTCCACCACGCGCAATGCGCGTTCGGGGCGCAGGGCTTCCAGGGCGCGAATGGCACTGGCGGTCTGGCGCTTGGCACGGCTTTCCAGGTATTTGCCCAGCAACACCAGGGCGATTACCACGGCCGAGGCTTCGAAGTAGAGGTGAGGCTCCATGCCCACATGGGCCTGGGACCATTCGTACAGGCTCAGGCCATAGCCAGCGCTGGTGCCGAGCGCTACCAGCAGGTCCATGTTGCCTGCGCCGGCACGCACGGCTTTCCAGGCGGCCTTGTAGAAGCGTGCGCCGAGGATGAACTGCACCGGTGTCGCCAGTACGAACTGAGCCCAGGCCGGCAGCATCCAATGCAAGCCGAACGGCTGCACCAGCATTGGCAGTACCAGGGGCAAGGCCAGCAGCAGGGCGGCGATCACCGCGAGGCGTTCGTTGCGCAGGCGTCGCTGCGCGTCATGGCGATCGTCCTGGGCGGTACGTGGCAGGCTGGCGCTGTAGCCGGCCTTTTCCACGGCGCTGATCAAGGCGTTGTCGCTGACGCCCTCGAGTACCCTGAGGTGAGCGCGTTCGCTCGCCAGGTTCACGCTGACCTGCTCGACGCCGGACACCTTGCCCAGGGCGCGCTCGACGCGGCCGACACAGCTGGCGCAGGTCATGCCGCCCACCTGAAGTTCAAGGGTGCGGCTCGGCACGCTGTAGCCGGCCTTGCGCACGGCCTCGAGCAGGTCCGGCAGGCTTTCGGCCGGAGCCTGGACCCTGGCCTGTTCGGTGGCAAGGTTGACGCTGACCTGTTCGGCGCCGTTGACCTTACGCAGCGCGCGCTCGACGCGGCCGACGCAACTGGCGCAGGTCATGCCGCTGATCGGCAGGTCGAAGGTGGTTGATGCGGACATGGGCTTTCCTCCGTGATCGAGCCTGCAGCATCAAGCTTGCCATGTTGGTAAGGTCAATACCCCAGGCCGGCTCGCTTCAATTCCAGTCCATTCTGGCCCACGGCGATCCGGTATTTGTTGATCTGGCCCGCCTGCAGGTTGAGGCGGGTGCTGCGCTGGTCTTCGACGCCGGGTGCACAACCGGGCACCTGCCCGGGCAGCAGGCGCAGGCGCACGTCCACCGGTCCAGGCGGCAGGTTGAACGAGGTCGATTGTTCCTGGAACACACGGCCGGAAAGCTGGTCGTTGAGATACACACCGATTTCGCAGCTGGTGGCCACTTCCAGGCGTTCCCGGGAAATGATCAGCACGCTGTAGTCCGAATTGCCCTCGGCGCTGACCGGTGGCACGACGGCCACGGCACTCAGCAGTCCGACGAGGCCCAATGCTGCCCTGATCATGAAACTTCTCCTGGTTGGCGAGTCGTCAAAAGCGCAGCTTGGCCGAGCCGCTCGCGGATTTCCAGCCCGGCCGTTTTGTGGAGAACTTGACCTTGCCATGATGGCAAGCTTGAAACTCTCCGCAAAACCCAGATGGAGGTAGTTCCAATGCAAGTCTTCAATGTGCAGGGCATGAGCTGCGGTCATTGCGTCAAGGCAGTGACCCGTGCGGTTCAGGAGCAGGATGCGACGGCGCAGGTGGAAGTCGACCTGGGCGCCAAACAGGTGCGGGTGCAGAGCCAGCTCGGGGCGCAGCAGATCCTGGAGGCGATCCGTGAAGAGGGTTACCAGGCTGAGCCGGCCTGACGACGATGAACGGTGGTACCTGCTGCGGGTATCACCGTTTTCGCGCGTAACTGTTACAAAGCTTTTCATACCAGGCCGACCCCAGTGCAGTTAGACTAGTCCGTTGCTTAGCCTGCTATGGATTCCCGATGAACCTGCGCATTTTGTTGATCCTCGGCGCTCTCTCGGCCTTCGCGCCATTGGCGATCGACTTCTATCTCCCCGCGTTCCCTGCCATGGCCCAGGCCTTCGGCACCGATGAACAGCACGTCCAGACGACCCTGGCTGCCTATTTCCTTGGTTTGTCGCTTGGCCAACTGGCCTATGGTCCGATCGCCGACCGTTTCGGCCGACGCAAGCCACTGTTGTTCGGTATCAGCCTTTTCACCCTGGCGTCGCTCGCCTGCGCCTACGCCCCGGACCTCGACACTCTTGTGGTGGCGCGGTTCATCCAGGCATTGGGTGGGTGTGCGGGCATGGTGTTGTCGCGTGCCATCGTCGTCGACAAATGTGACGCGGTGGGGGCAGCCAAAGCGTTCTCGCAACTGATGCTGGTGATGGGGCTCGCGCCGATTCTCGCGCCAATGCTCGGTGGCGTGCTGATCAATGTGTCTGGCTGGCAGTCGATCTTCCTGGTGCTCAGCCTGTTCAGCGCCGCCTGCCTGCTGGCCGTGAGCCTGGGGCTGCCGGAAAGCCTGCCAGCTCATGTGCCCCGCCAGCCGCTGTCGGGTGCCTTGCGTCAGTACCTGCGGCTGCTGGGCGATCGGGTGTTCCTGGGGCATGCGCTGACGGGCGGCATCGCCATCGCCGGCATGTTCGCCTATATCGCCGGATCCCCGTTCGTGTTCATCAAGCTCTATGGTGTGCCGGCCGAACATTACGGCTGGCTGTTTGGCACCAATGCTG
Organism: Pseudomonas sp. A014; assembly: GCF_052378495.1. Lineage (NCBI taxonomy): Bacteria > Pseudomonadati > Pseudomonadota > Gammaproteobacteria > Pseudomonadales > Pseudomonadaceae > Pseudomonas > Pseudomonas sp. A014. Next base: position 5,224,384 of record NZ_CP199001.1, on the reverse strand, counting down.
CCGGTTTCATCCTCTGCGCCCAGGTCAACGCCCGACTGCTGGCCAAGCGCGGCCCCGCCTTCCTGCTGGCCCGAGCGGTATGGCTCTACCTGGCTGCCGGGTTGGTACTGCTGGGGGTGGCGCTGTTGCGTCCGACGCAGTTGTGGCCATTGCTGGTGCCGCTGTTCGTGTGCATCGCCAGCTTGGGTTGCATCATTCCCAACGCCTCGGCCTGTGCCATGAACGGGCAAGGGGCCAGGGCCGGCAGCGCATCGGCATTGATGGGCAGCCTGCAGTTCAGCGTCGCCGCAGGGGCGGCAGCGCTGGTGGGGGTTCTGCATGATGGCAGCGCAGTGCCGATGGCCTTGGTGATCAGCTTGTGCGGTGTGCTGGTAGTCAATGTCGCGATGCTGACTCGACGCCTCCAGTCCAGGCAGGCTGCATGAGGGGGTGAGGGGCCTTCAGGCGTGTCTCCAGAACGGCGACGAATGCCCGGGCCTCCGCCTCGCTGCGAAAACTCACCACATGTTGATCGAGCTGTACCTGCCAGGGGCAGTTGGGGTGGCGGTTCGATGTACTGACGACAATCTTCATCGCGGCATCCTCCAGTCGGGGTGAGAGCGGAATCAGTGTAGCGCCGTCCCTATTGCCCGCCAGGTGCCGGGGTGACGTTCTGACTGACGGTCACCCGAGGGACGAAAGGCTGATTCAACCAAGATGCGAACCTTCGCTTTTTCTTGCCCTACTTGTGGAACTCGACTGTCGGCATTGTTCCTCTATTGTGGCCTTTATCTGGCAAGGAATCTGGCCAGGTCCGGGATGTTAGAGGGGATGCTGATAGCGCTTGTCATTTACCGGCTTTTTTCGATTTCGCGAAGGGTGCTACTACCCTCGGTCTTGTGTCGCGAAACGTTGGCCAAACCCAGCTAGTACAGGGCTTTCAGCGGCTTATACTTGCCCCCAGGAGCGGTTTCCCCACCAGGCGGTGCTTCCCACACTGCCTGACAGGCTGCAACCCACACTATCTGCTGCAACCTCTGGCCATTCCCACTGCCATGATGGCCATTGGATAAAAAACGGACCTTGCAATGGAGTTGATAGAGTATGAAAGCAGTCAGCAGTATCAGTCAGATCGCCGGTCTGATGGCCGAGCCCAAGCGCAGTGCCATGCTCTGGGCCCTGATCGATGGATCTTCTCGGCACGCTGACGAGTTGGCACTCATGATTGGCGTTACGCCGTCATCGGCCTGCGCGCACTTGTCCTTGTTGTCGGCTGCCGGCCTGCTGCGCCTCGAGGCACGTGGGCGCAAGCGCTATTTTCGACTGGCCACCCCCGAGGTGATCGCCGCGGTCGAGGCACTGGCCAGCGTGCAGCTTGGCGGTCGTGGCGAATGCCAGGGATCGGTCAGGCCGTTGCAGGTGCCGCTGTCGTTGCGCAGGGCGCGACGTTGTGGCGATCACCTGGGTGGCGAAATTGCGGTAGACCTGTATCGGCGCATGGTGTCCGCTGGTTGGTTGGAGGGCAATGACCTGCACCCTACCGTGAGCCTGGAAGGGCGTGTGCAACTGGCCGCGATTGGCGTCTACATCGATGCGCTGGCGCCGCGCCAGCGCGGTGCCTGTGTGGTCTGCCACAGCAGCGAGTGGAGTGACAACGGCCCCCACCTGGGCGGTGGTGTTGGGCAAGCGATGCTCAGGTTGTTCATGCAGTCTGGCTGGATACGCGAGCAGGAGGGGTCCCGCGTGATGCAGATTTCTTCCCTGGGTATTCAAGAGATCAACCGTATCGCGCGGGTGCCGGCATTGCAGGTGGGCTGAAGTGCCCCTGTAATGCCGGCTGTGCTCGTCACTCAAACCAGACGTGCATCCAGGCTGTTCTGTGCCAGGCGCATTGCCTGCTCTTGGGACATGCCCAGATGCTGGTACAAGGCGTGGAAGTTTTCCGTGACATATCCGCCGAAGTAGGCCGGATCATCGGAGTTCACCGTGACTTTGACCCCACGCTCGAGCATGTCGAGGATGTTGTGCTGGCTCATATGATCGAACACGCAGAGCTTGGTGTTCGACAGCGGGCAGACGGTCAGCGGAATCTGCTCGTCGATGATGCGTTGCATCAGCCGCTCATCTTCGATAGCTCGCACGCCGTGGTCAATGCGCTTGATTTTCAGCAGGTCGAGGGCTTCCCAGATGTACTCGGGCGGCCCTTCCTCGCCGGCGTGGGCAACGGCGACCAGGCCTTCGTTGCGGGCTCGGTCGAAGACGCGCTGGAACTTGCTTGGTGGATGGCCTTTCTCGGAGCTGTCCAGGCCCACGGCAATGAAGGCATCGCGGAATGGCAGGGCCTGGTCGAGGGTCTTCTCGGCCTCCGCCTCGCTGAGGTGACGCAGGAAGCTCAGGATCAGGCCGCTGCTGATACCCAACTGCTCGCGACCATCCTTGAGCGCCTGGTTGATTCCGCCGAGCACCACCTCGAAGGGGATACCCCTGTCGGTATGGGTCTGTGGGTCGAAGAAGGGTTCGGTGTGAATGACGTTCTGCGCCTTGCAGCGTTGCAGGTAGGCCCAGGTCAGGTCGTAGAAGTCCTGCTCGGTGCGCAGTACATCAGCGCCCTGGTAGTAGAGGTCGAGAAACTCCTGCAGGTTGTTGAACGCGTAGGCGCTGCGCAGCGTCTCCACGTCGGCCCAGGGCAGGGCGACCTTGTTGCGTTCGGCCAGGGCGAACAGCAGTTCCGGCTCCAGCGAACCTTCCAGGTGCATATGCAGTTCGGCCTTGGGCAAGGCATTGAGCCAGTCATACATAGGGTGTGATCTCGAATCAGGTACGGTTGGCCGACATTCTACAGGGCTATGCGCTATTCGGTAGGGCGGGGCTGACCGACAGCCCCGCTGTGCTTCAACCGGCGATCAGTGCGGCTGCCGCCTGACGATGGTCGGCGATCAGGCCCTGGACATCGAGTCCCTCGATCTGGCCATCGATCACGCGCCAGTGACCGCCGACCATGACTCGGTCAGCCCGGTCCGCCGCGCACAGCAGCAGCGCCGACAGCGGATCGTGGCTTCCGGAGAAACGCAGTTCGTCGAGCTTGAACAACGCCAGATCCGCCTGCTTGCCCACCGCCAGCTCCCCAATGTCGCTACGGCCCAGCAGTTGCGCCGAGCCACGGGTTGCCCAGCCCAGCGCGCGCTCGGGCGTGATCTGCTCGGCGCCGTAGCGCAGGCGTTGCAGGTAGAGGGCCTGGCGCGCTTCGAGGATCATGTTCGAGGCATCGTTGGACGCCGAGCCGTCTACACCCAGGCCGACTGCGGCCCCGGCAGCTTCGAGCTCGATGGTCGGGCAGATTCCCGAGGCCAGGCGCATGTTCGAGCTCGGGCAATGGCAGATGCCGGTACCGGCAGCGCCCAGGCGCGTGATTTCGTCGGGGTTGAAATGGATACCATGTGCCAGCCAGGTGCGTGGGCCGAGCCAGCCGACACTGTCCAGATAGTCCACGGTGCGCAGGCCGAAGCGCTGCAGGCAGAAGTCTTCCTCATCGAGTGTTTCGGCCAGGTGGGTATGCAGGCGCACGTCCAGCTCTTCGGCCAGGCTGGCGCTGGCGCGCATGATCTCTGGCGTGACCGAGAAGGGTGAGCAGGGCGCCAAGGCTATCTGGATGCGCGCGCCTTCGCCACGCTCATGATAACTGTGGATAAGTCGCTGACTGTCGGCCAGGATCACTTCGCCTTGTTGCACTGTCTGCTGCGGGGGCAAGCCGCCGTCCGCTTCACCCAGGCTCATCGAGCCGCGGGTCAGCATGGCGCGCATGCCGAGCTTGCGTACGACCTCTACCTGTACGTCGATGGCGTGGTCCAGACCTTCCGGGAACAGGTAATGGTGATCGGCGGCGGTGGTGCAACCCGACAGCAGCAGTTCGGCCAGTGCAACCTCGCTGGCGAGCGCCAGTTTGGCCGGCGTCAGCCGTGCCCACACCGGGTAGAGGGTCTTGAGCCAGGGAAACAGTGGTTGGTTGACCACAGGAGCCCATGCGCGGGTAAGGGTCTGGTAGAAGTGGTGGTGAGTGTTGATCAGGCCAGGCAGCACAACGTGCTCACGGGCATCGAACACTTGGTCACAGGCGGTGTTGGGTTGTTCGCCGAGGGCGAGCAGTTGGCTGATGCGGCCGTTTTCAATGACCAGGCCACCGCGGGCATCGGTGCCGTTGGCAGTGAAGATGGCAAGGGGTGATTTCAACCAGATACGGGTCGCAGGCATGGTGCCGGCTCCTCTGAAAGTGGGTTCAGGGTTAGCCAGCTCAGTGTTGCCCTGTCTGCTGATCCAGGTCCGCCGCGAGGCGAGGCATCGAGTCTACTGCCTCGCCACGTGGCTTTCAATTCACCAGGTCAGGGCGTCACCCTTGTAGTTGATAAAGCGCAGGCCGCCCTGGCCGCTTTGCTCGTTGATCCGGTCGAGCATGCCGCGTGTGCTGGTGAACACGTCGATTTCCGCGTTCTCGCCGCCCATGTCGGTCTTCACCCAGCCTGGGTGCATGGCCAGCACGCTCAGGTCGGACCGCTGCAACTCAATCACGAAGCTGTTGATCATCGAGTTGAGTGCGGCCTTGCTGGCCTTGTACAGGCAGATCTCGTTGCCATCCGGGCTGGTCACGCTACCCAGGCCCGAGCTCATGAACGCCAGCACCCCGGTGTTTTCGCGGATCTGCCCGACCAGGCGACGCGCCACACGGATGGGCGCAACGGCATTGGTCATGAACAGGTCGCCGATCTGCGTGTCTTGCACGGTTTCCAGGTCTTGTGGCAACGGTCCCATGACTCCGGCATTGACGAAGACCAGGTCGAAAATCTCGCCTTGCACACGCTGCTTGAGGTCGTCGAGCAAGGCGGTATCGTTCATTTCCAGGGATTCGATGCGCACACCTGCGACATCTTTCAGGGCACCCGGCTTGCTTGCATCGCGCACGGTGGCTGTCACGTTCCAGCCGTCTTCACGCAGACGTTGTACCAAGCCCAGTCCCAATCCGCGGGAGGCGCCGATGATGAGGGCGTTTTTGCTTGTGGACATGTGGATGCTCCGAGGTCGCTTGAAGAAGGGTATCGAGGATACTCCAGGCGGGGGCGACTCGCCTGCGTTGCGTTTGTACAAAAAATGATCAGACGCTCCGCGCCGTGTGCTGGTGGGCGCCCTGCCTGTTGGCGCACGGGTTATCCACAGGCTGTTCCACAGTTATTGTGTGCAAGCGTGTGGGCAGCGGGAAAGCTCGTGAAAACCGGGCGATGGGGATAACTCTCCGGGTTTCAGTAGTTTGCGGGTGTCATCAAACAGTGATCAAAATATGCTCAATCGGCTGAAAGCCATACGTGGCAAGGCTTGCCAAAGAATGCCCCAAGCTTATCCACAGGCAGGCCCACAGTAGTTGTGGGCACCTTTCAGCGAGGTTCGAGACGAATCCGGCCACGGCTGAGGTCGGCCAATTGCTGCTGGAAGGTCTGTACGTGCTCTTCGCCCAGCGCCAGGAGTAGATCGACGCCGTTTGCCGTGAACTGTTCGTCCAGCACCAGCCCGTCGGCCTCGGCCAGGCGCAGCTTGAGCAAGGCCAGTTCGCTGAACGTGCAACTGCAGGTGAATTCGCTGCGCTGTACCAGCAGCCGTTTCGGCGCCTGTTGCAAGCACTTGTTGGCACCCCCGCCATAGGCACGGGCCAGGCCTCCGGTGCCGAGCTGGATACCGCCATACCAGCGGATGACCAGCACCACCACCTGATCGCAGTCCTGGGCTTCGATCGCCGCAAGAATTGGACGTCCGGCGGTGCCGCCCGGCTCGCCATCATCGCTGCTGCGGTATTGCGCGCCTATTTTCCAGGCCCAGCAATTGTGGGTGGCGGCCAGGTCGCTGTGACGTTCGATGAAGCTCATCGCCTCGGCGGCACTGCTGACAGGGCCGGCGAGGGTTATGAAACGGCTCTTGCGGATGTCTTCGCGGAACTCGCAGAGCTCAAGCAGGGTAGAGGGCATAGGTCCGGGTCAGGCGGGCGGGGTGATGCCGCAGCCTTTGAGAATGATGTGGATAAGGTTGTTGCTGGCGTCTTCCATGTCCTGCTTGGTCAGGCGGCTGCGGCCGGTGACCTGGCAAATCTGGGTGGCGAAGTCGGCGTAGTGCTGGGTGCTCCCCCAGAGCAGGAAGATCAGGTGCACAGGGTCTACCCGGTCCATCTTGCCGGCCTCGATCCAGGCCTGGAACACTGCGGCTCGGCCGCGGAACCACTCGCGGTAGTCGGCGCTGAAGTATTCGCTCAGGCACTGGCCGCCGCTGATCACCTCCATGGCGAAGATCCGCGATGCCTGCGGGTTGCGCCGGGAGAACTCCATCTTGGTGCGAATGTACTGGCTCAACGCCACGGCTGGGTCGTCCTCGACGCTCAAGGCGTTGAAGGTGCTGTCCCACAATTCGATGATGTTGCTGAGCACGGCAATATAAAGGCCGAGCTTGTTGGTGAAGTAGTAGTGCAGGTTGGCTTTGGGCAGGTTAGCCTTCAGCGCGATGGTGTTCATGCTGGTGCCCTTGAAGCCATGGCGGGCAAATTCGTCCTCGGCGGCTTGGATGATGGCCTGTTCGTTCTTTTGGCGAATGCGGCCGGCGGGCTTGCCCGAGGCGGAGAGGCGATGCGCAGGGACTTCAAAGGTCATGGACGTTTCCGTACGGGGTCTGTGGGCAACGGATGTCGGACAGATTACCTGCCTGTGCCGAAGTGACAAGCATTAGCGCGTTGCCGCGAGGCTTTCGAGAAAACTTTCCAGCACCAGATTCGGACGCCGTCCCTTGCGCGTCACCCAGCTCAGGCTCAGGTCATAGAAGCGTTGCGTCGGTTTCAGTGCCCGCAGGCGGCCCTGTTGGACCCAGAACATGGCGTAATGATCGGGCAGGTAGCCGATGTAGCGCCCGGTGAGGATGAGAAAGGCCATGCCCTCGCGGTCCGAGGCGCTGGCGGTGCAGTTCAGTGCCTGGTAGTGCGCCTGGATATCGGCTGGCAAGCGGAAGGTCGGGGCGATGGCTTCCTGGCTGTTGAGGCGCTGATCGTCGATTTTCTGGTCCTCGGCATAGAACAGGGGGTGGCCGACTGCGCAGTAGAGCAATGAACGTTCGCTGTACAGGGGCTGGTATTCCAGGCCCGAGAGCGGGCTGGTCTGCGGCACGACGCCGACATGCAGGCTGCCGTCCAGCACCCCTTGTTCGACCTGGCTCGGGGCGATCATGCGAATCTGAATGCGCACATCCGGCCCACGATCCTTGAGCTCAGCCAGCGCGTGGGTGATGCGCATGTGAGGCAAGGTAACCAGATTGTCGGTCAGGCCGATATTGAGTTCGCCACGCAGGTGCTGGTGCAGTCCGTTGACCTCGGTGCGAAAGCTCTCAAGGGCGCTGAGCAGTTGCAGCGCCGAGTGGTAGACCTCGCGGCCTTCTTCGGTGAGCGAAAAGCCTGCCCGGCCACGCTGGCACAAGCGCAAGCCCAGGCGCTGTTCCAGGTCGTTCATCTGCTGGCTGATGGCAGAGCGCCCGATACCCAGTACGTTTTCCGCCGCCGAAAAGCCGCCGCACTCGACGACACTGCGGTAAATCTTCAGCAGACGAATATCGAAATCGCTGACTTGCGCGAGAGGATCTGGGCGACGACTCATAAGTTTAGTCCGCTGCTAACTGAAGATTAGAAATGTTGGCTTTTTCAGACTTTATCCCCGTGACAATTTAGCTGCAACAACACCCATCGTTGCCTAGTCGTCTTCCGAGGAACCGCCGATGAACATGCCCGAAACCGCCCCGTCCGGCCTGGCCAGCCAGCTCAAGCTGGATGCTCACTGGATGCCCTACACCGCCAACCGCAACTTCCAGCGTGATCCACGCCTGATCGTGGCCGCCGAAGGCAATCACCTGGTTGACGACAAGGGGCGCAAGATCTTCGACGCACTGTCGGGCCTGTGGACCTGCGGCGCCGGGCATACCCGCAAGGAAATCACCGACGCGGTGACGCGCCAGCTGAGCACACTGGATTATTCGCCGGCCTTCCAGTTCGGCCATCCGCTGTCGTTCCAGCTGGCCGAGAAGATCGCCGAGCTGACGCCTGGCGACCTCAACCATGTCTTCTATACCAACTCCGGCTCCGAGTGCGCCGACACCGCGCTGAAGATGGTGCGTGCCTACTGGCGCCTGAAAGGCCAGGCAACCAAGACCAAGATCATCGGTCGTGCCCGTGGTTACCACGGCGTGAACATCGCTGGCACCAGCCTGGGTGGGGTCAATGGCAACCGCAAGATGTTCGGCCAACTGCTGGATGTCGACCATCTGCCTCACACCGTACTTCCGGTGAACGCTTTCTCCCGCGGCATGCCGGAAGAGGGCGGTATCGCCCTGGCCGAAGAGATGCTCAAGCTGATCGAATTGCATGACGCTTCGAACATCGCCGCTGTGATCGTCGAGCCGCTGGCCGGCTCCGCTGGCGTGCTGCCTCCGCCGAAGGGTTATCTGAAGCGTCTGCGTGAAATCTGCACCCAGCACAACATCCTGCTGATCTTCGACGAAGTGATCACCGGCTTCGGTCGTATGGGTGCGATGACCGGCTCCGAAGCCTTCGGCGTCACTCCGGATCTGATGTGCATCGCCAAGCAGGTGACCAACGGCGCCATCCCGATGGGGGCCGTGATCGCCAGCAGCGAGATCTACCAGACCTTCATGAACCAACCGACGCCGGAGTACGCCGTGGAATTCCCCCATGGCTACACCTATTCGGCTCACCCTGTGGCCTGTGCTGCCGGTATCGCTGCGCTGGACCTGCTGCAGAAGGAAAACCTGGTGCAATCCGCCGCCGAACTGGCGCCGCACTTCGAGAACCTGCTGCACGGCGTCAAGGGCACCAAGAATGTCGTCGATATCCGTAACTACGGCCTGGCTGGCGCGATCCAGATCGCAGCGCGCGATGGCGATGCGATCGTGCGTCCATACGAGGCGGCCATGAAACTGTGGAAGGCCGGCTTCTATGTTCGCTTCGGGGGTGACACCCTGCAGTTCGGCCCAACCTTCAATACCAAGCCGCAGGAACTGGATCGCCTGTTCGACGCGGTAGGCGAAGCCCTGAACCAGATCGACTGATCTTTCCGACGCTGACGACAGGCGCCTGACCGCGCCTGTTCCAACCTTCTTTATCTGGAGTTCTGCATGAGCATCGTTCAGCACCTGATCAATGGTGAGCTGGTTTCCAAGGGCGGTCGTACCGCCGATGTCTTCAACCCGTCGACCGGCCAAGCTACGCGCAAGGTCGAACTCGCCAGCCGCGCCACCATCCAGGAAGCCATCGACTCGGCCAAGGCTGCATTCCCGGCCTGGCGCAACACGCCACCGGCCAAGCGCGCGCAGGTGATGTTCCGCTTCAAGCAATTGCTGGAGCAGAACGAGGCGCGCATTTCGCAGATGATCAGCGAAGAGCACGGCAAGACCCTCGAGGATGCCGCCGGCGAGTTGAAGCGCGGTATCGAGAACGTAGAGTTCGCCTGTGCTGCGCCCGAGATTCTCAAGGGTGAATACAGCCGCAACGTCGGCCCGAACATCGACGCCTGGTCGGACTTCCAGCCGCTGGGCGTAGTGGCCGGCATCACCCCGTTCAACTTCCCGGCGATGGTTCCGCTGTGGATGTACCCACTGGCGATCGTCTGTGGCAACGCCTTCATCCTCAAGCCGTCGGAGCGTGACCCGAGCTCGACCCTGTTCATTGCCCAACTGTTGCTGGAGGCCGGCCTGCCCAAGGGCATCCTCAACGTGGTGCACGGTGACAAGGAAGCGGTGGACGCGCTGATCGAAGCACCTGAAGTCAAGGCCCTGAGCTTCGTGGGTTCGACGCCGATCGCCGAATACATCTATGCCGAAGGCACCAAGCGCGGCAAGCGCGTGCAGGCGTTGGGCGGTGCGAAGAACCACGCAGTGCTGATGCCCGATGCCGAGCTGGACAATGCGGTGAGCGCCCTGATGGGCGCGGCCTATGGTTCGTGCGGCGAGCGCTGCATGGCGATCTCGGTGGCGGTGTGCGTAGGTGACCAGGTTGCCGATGCGCTGATCGCCAAGCTGGAGCCACAGATCAAGGCGCTGAAGATTGGTGCCGGCACTTCTTGCGGGCTGGACATGGGGCCGTTGGTCACTGCTGCTGCACGTGACAAAGTCGTAGGCTATATCGACGATGGCGTGGCTGCGGGTGCCAAGCTGGTGGTGGATGGCCGTGGCTTCCGCGTTGCGGGCAATGAAGACGGTTACTTCGTTGGGGGGACGCTGTTCGACAACGTCACTCCGGAGATGCGCATCTATAAAGAGGAGATCTTCGGGCCGGTGCTGTGTGTGGTTCGGGTGCAGAGCCTGGAAGAGGCGATGCAGCTGATCAACGATCACGAATACGGCAACGGCACTTGCATCTTCACCCGTGACGGTGAAGCGGCGCGTTTGTTCTGCGACGAGATCGAAGTGGGCATGGTGGGGGTGAACGTGCCGCTGCCAGTGCCGGTGAGCTATCACAGCTTTGGCGGCTGGAAGCGTTCGCTGTTTGGTGACCTGCACGCCTATGGGCCGGATGGGGTGCGCTTCTATACCCGTCGCAAGGCGATTACCCAGCGTTGGCCGCAGCGCAAGAGCCATGAAGCGTCGCAGTTTGCGTTCCCGAGCTTGTAAGGTTGTGGTGATGTGAGAAGCGGGGAGGCCGACAGGCCTCCCCGTTTTGGTTTGTGGGCGGTAGGGTAGGCTTGGGAGTGTTGTTGCTGGCTTGGGGGCGGGCTGGGGGCTGAGAGGGGCCTGCCTTGATGTTTCTGGCGCCCTTGAGATCGAGCGCCGCCCGCGCGGCGCTTCGCGGGCAAGCCCGCTCCTACAGTTTGTTTCGGGCCATTGAGTCCTGTGGCATTTTCGCGCGACCCCTTTGGCGCACGGCGCGTTACCGAGTCGTACACACCAGGCGTCGAGCGCCTATGGCACAGGCATAACTGGCCCGAAACAAATGTGGGAGCGGGCTTGCCCGCGAAGCGCCGCGCGGGCGGCGCTCGATCTTGTAGGCGCAGCAGAGTTTGAGGCAGGCACTTGGTGGCCTATATAAGGTCTGCGCCGAGGGTCTTTCAAATATCTGAAATAAAAGGTTGACGCCCTCTCAGATCCCCTTATAATGCGCCCCACTTCCGCAGCAAACGGAACGCAAAACTTCTTGTTAATCAACGAGTTAAGCGAATTCGGTGAAGTGTGAAGGGCTTCGATCACCTGATCGGCAGCGGTGAAAAAGGCAGTTGACAGCATCTTTGAGTGCTGTATGATTCGCCTCCCGCTACGAGAGATCGCAGCGAGTCAAGTGTTTGAAGCTAAACGAGTTTCTCGCGAAAAACTTCAAAATAAACGCTTGACAGCAAGTGAGGAAAGCGTAGAATGCGCGCCTCGGTTGAGACGAAAAGCTCTTAGCCAACCGCTCTTTAACAAATCGAATCAAGCAATTCGTGTGGGTGCTTGTGAGTACGGACTGATAGTCGCCAAGATTATCAGCATCACAAGTGGCCATGCGAGAAATCACATAGTCATTTGAGATTGCTGAGCCAAGTTTAGGGTTTCTTAAAAACCCAAGCAGTATTGAACTGAAGAGTTTGATCATGGCTCAGATTGAACGCTGGCGGCAGGCCTAACACATGCAAGTCGAGCGGATGACGGGAGCTTGCTCCTTGATTCAGCGGCGGACGGGTGAGTAATGCCTAGGAATCTGCCTGGTAGTGGGGGACAACGTTTCGAAAGGAACGCTAATACCGCATACGTCCTACGGGAGAAAGCAGGGGACCTTCGGGCCTTGCGCTATCAGATGAGCCTAGGTCGGATTAGCTAGTTGGTGAGGTAATGGCTCACCAAGGCGACGATCCGTAACTGGTCTGAGAGGATGATCAGTCACACTGGAACTGAGACACGGTCCAGACTCCTACGGGAGGCAGCAGTGGGGAATATTGGACAATGGGCGAAAGCCTGATCCAGCCATGCCGCGTGTGTGAAGAAGGTCTTCGGATTGTAAAGCACTTTAAGTTGGGAGGAAGGGCAGTAAGTTAATACCTTGCTGTTTTGACGTTACCGACAGAATAAGCACCGGCTAACTCTGTGCCAGCAGCCGCGGTAATACAGAGGGTGCAAGCGTTAATCGGAATTACTGGGCGTAAAGCGCGCGTAGGTGGTTCGTTAAGTTGGATGTGAAAGCCCCGGGCTCAACCTGGGAACTGCATCCAAAACTGGCGAGCTAGAGTATGGTAGAGGGTGGTGGAATTTCCTGTGTAGCGGTGAAATGCGTAGATATAGGAAGGAACACCAGTGGCGAAGGCGACCACCTGGACTGATACTGACACTGAGGTGCGAAAGCGTGGGGAGCAAACAGGATTAGATACCCTGGTAGTCCACGCCGTAAACGATGTCAACTAGCCGTTGGAATCCTTGAGATTTTAGTGGCGCAGCTAACGCATTAAGTTGACCGCCTGGGGAGTACGGCCGCAAGGTTAAAACTCAAATGAATTGACGGGGGCCCGCACAAGCGGTGGAGCATGTGGTTTAATTCGAAGCAACGCGAAGAACCTTACCAGGCCTTGACATGCAGAGAACTTTCCAGAGATGGATGGGTGCCTTCGGGAACTCTGACACAGGTGCTGCATGGCTGTCGTCAGCTCGTGTCGTGAGATGTTGGGTTAAGTCCCGTAACGAGCGCAACCCTTGTCCTTAGTTACCAGCACGTTATGGTGGGCACTCTAAGGAGACTGCCGGTGACAAACCGGAGGAAGGTGGGGATGACGTCAAGTCATCATGGCCCTTACGGCCTGGGCTACACACGTGCTACAATGGTCGGTACAGAGGGTTGCCAAGCCGCGAGGTGGAGCTAATCTCACAAAACCGATCGTAGTCCGGATCGCAGTCTGCAACTCGACTGCGTGAAGTCGGAATCGCTAGTAATCGCGAATCAGAATGTCGCGGTGAATACGTTCCCGGGCCTTGTACACACCGCCCGTCACACCATGGGAGTGGGTTGCACCAGAAGTAGCTAGTCTAACCTTCGGGAGGACGGTTACCACGGTGTGATTCATGACTGGGGTGAAGTCGTAACAAGGTAGCCGTAGGGGAACCTGCGGCTGGATCACCTCCTTAATCGAAGACATCAGCCTGCTGATGAGCTCCCACACGAATTGCTTGATTCATTGTATAAAGACGATCAAGACCCAAAGTTTTACCCTTAGGTCTGTAGCTCAGTTGGTTAGAGCGCACCCCTGATAAGGGTGAGGTCGGCAGTTCAAATCTGCCCAGACCTACCAATTTTGGTTGGAATGATGAGCACCCCATGCCTCTGGATAAAGGGCGGTGAGGACGGCTCTTCTGCAGTTCAAATCTGCCCAGACCTACCAATATGCGGGGCCATAGCTCAGCTGGGAGAGCGCCTGCCTTGCACGCAGGAGGTCAGCGGTTCGATCCCGCTTGGCTCCACCACTTACGCTGTACCTTGATCAGAACCTAGAAATGAACATTCGTTGATGAATGTTGATTTCTGGCTTTTGTCAGATCGTTCTTTAAAAATTCGGATATGTGATAGAAATAGACTGAATGCCAGTTTCACTGCTGGTAGTTCAGGCTAAGGTAAAATTTGTGAGTTCTCACGAATTTTCGGCGAATGTCGTCTTCACAGTATAACCAGATTGCTTGGGGTTATATGGTCAAGTGAAGAAGCGCATACGGTGGATGCCTTGGCAGTCAGAGGCGATGAAAGACGTGGTAGCCTGCGATAAGCTTTGGGGAGTCGGCAAACAGACTGTGATCCAGAGATCTCTGAATGGGGGAACCCACTCAGCATAAGCTGAGTATCTTGTACTGAATCCATAGGTGCAAGAGGCGAACCAGGGGAACTGAAACATCTAAGTACCCTGAGGAAAAGAAATCAACCGAGATTCCCTTAGTAGTGGCGAGCGAACGGGGACCAGCCCTTAAGTTGATTTGAGATTAGTGGAACGCTCTGGAAAGTGCGGCCATAGTGGGTGATAGCCCCGTACACGAAAGTCTCTTTTCAATGAAATCGAGTAGGACGGAGCACGAGAAACTTTGTCTGAACATGGGGGGACCATCCTCCAAGGCTAAATACTACTGACTGACCGATAGTGAACCAGTACCGTGAGGGAAAGGCGAAAAGAACCCCGGAGAGGGGAGTGAAATAGAACCTGAAACCGTATGCGTACAAGCAGTGGGAGCCTACTTTGTTAGGTGACTGCGTACCTTTTGTATAATGGGTCAGCGACTTATATTCAGTGGCGAGCTTAACCGAATAGGGGAGGCGTAGCGAAAGCGAGTCTTAATAGGGCGCTTTAGTCGCTGGGTATAGACCCGAAACCGGGCGATCTATCCATGGGCAGGTTGAAGGTTAGGTAACACTGACTGGAGGACCGAACCGACTACCGTTGAAAAGTTAGCGGATGACCTGTGGATCGGAGTGAAAGGCTAATCAAGCTCGGAGATAGCTGGTTCTCCTCGAAAGCTATTTAGGTAGCGCCTCATGTATCACTGCTGGGGGTAGAGCACTGTTTCGGCTAGGGGGTCATCCCGACTTACCAAACCGATGCAAACTCCGAATACCAGCAAGTGCCGAGCATGGGAGACACACGGCGGGTGCTAACGTCCGTCGTGAAAAGGGAAACAACCCAGACCGTCAGCTAAGGTCCCAAAGTCATGGTTAAGTGGGAAACGATGTGGGAAGGCTTAGACAGCTAGGAGGTTGGCTTAGAAGCAGCCACCCTTTAAAGAAAGCGTAATAGCTCACTAGTCGAGTCGGCCTGCGCGGAAGATGTAACGGGGCTCAAACCATGCACCGAAGCTACGGGTATCACCTTTGGTGATGCGGTAGAGGAGCGTTCTGTAAGCCTGTGAAGGTGAGTTGAGAAGCTTGCTGGAGGTATCAGAAGTGCGAATGCTGACATGAGTAACGACAATGCGAGTGAAAAACTCGCACGCCGAAAGACCAAGGTTTCCTGCGCAACGTTAATCGACGCAGGGTTAGTCGGTCCCTAAGGCGAGGCTGAAAAGCGTAGTCGATGGAAAACAGGTTAATATTCCTGTACTTCCAGTTATTGCGATGGAGGGACGGAGAAGGTTAGGCCAGCCTGGCGTTGGTTGTCCAGGTTTAAGGTGGTAGGCTGAAATCTTAGGCAAATCCGGGATTTCAAGGCCGAGAGCTGATGACGAGCGCTCTTTAGAGTGCGAAGTGGTTGATACCATGCTTCCAAGAAAAGCTCCTAAGCTTCAGATAACTGGGAACCGTACCCCAAACCGACACAGGTGGTTAGGTAGAGAATACCAAGGCGCTTGAGAGAACTCGGGTGAAGGAACTAGGCAAAATGGCACCGTAACTTCGGGAGAAGGTGCGCCGGCGAGGGTGAAGGACTTGCTCCGTAAGCCCATGCCGGTCGAAGATACCAGGCCGCTGCGACTGTTTATTAAAAACACAGCACTCTGCAAACACGAAAGTGGACGTATAGGGTGTGACGCCTGCCCGGTGCCGGAAGGTTAATTGATGGGGTTAGCGCAAGCGAAGCTCTTGATCGAAGCCCCGGTAAACGGCGGCCGTAACTATAACGGTCCTAAGGTAGCGAAATTCCTTGTCGGGTAAGTTCCGACCTGCACGAATGGCGTAACGATGGCGGCGCTGTCTCCACCCGAGACTCAGTGAAATTGAAATCGCTGTGAAGATGCAGTGTATCCGCGGCTAGACGGAAAGACCCCGTGAACCTTTACTATAGCTTTGCACTGGACTTTGAGCTTGCTTGTGTAGGATAGGTGGGAGGCTTTGAAGTGGGGACGCCAGTTCTCATGGAGCCATCCTTGAAATACCACCCTGGCAACCTTGAGGTTCTAACTCAGGTCCGTGATCCGGATCGAGGACAGTGTATGGTGGGTAGTTTGACTGGGGCGGTCTCCTCCCAAAGAGTAACGGAGGAGTACGAAGGTGCGCTCAGACCGGTCGGAAATCGGTCGTAGAGTATAAAGGCAAAAGCGCGCTTGACTGCGAGACACACACGTCGAGCAGGTACGAAAGTAGGTCTTAGTGATCCGGTGGTTCTGTATGGAAGGGCCATCGCTCAACGGATAAAAGGTACTCCGGGGATAACAGGCTGATACCGCCCAAGAGTTCATATCGACGGCGGTGTTTGGCACCTCGATGTCGGCTCATCACATCCTGGGGCTGAAGCCGGTCCCAAGGGTATGGCTGTTCGCCATTTAAAGTGGTACGCGAGCTGGGTTTAGAACGTCGTGAGACAGTTCGGTCCCTATCTGCCGTGGACGTTTGAGATTTGAGAGGGGCTGCTCCTAGTACGAGAGGACCGGAGTGGACGAACCTCTGGTGTTCCGGTTGTCACGCCAGTGGCATTGCCGGGTAGCTATGTTCGGAAGAGATAACCGCTGAAAGCATCTAAGCGGGAAACTTGCCTCAAGATGAGATCTCACTGGGATCTTGAATCCCCTGAAGGGCCGTCGAAGACTACGACGTTGATAGGTTGGGTGTGTAAGCGCTGTGAGGCGTTGAGCTAACCAATACTAATTGCCCGTGAGGCTTGACCATATAACACCCAAGCAATTTGCCTTGCAGATTGTGGTGGTGAAGACGAAACGAACCGAAAGTTCGAAGCGACTCACAAAGATCACATATCCGAATTGGCTGGCGTGTCTGCAAAGACGCACTGGCAACCGAATTTCTTGACGACCATAGAGCATTGGAACCACCTGATCCCATCCCGAACTCAGCAGTGAAACGATGCATCGCCGATGGTAGTGTGGGGTTTCCCCATGTGAGAGTAGGTCATCGTCAAGATTCATTTCGCAAAACCCCTATCTGCGCGAGCAGGTAGGGGTTTTGTCTTTCTGGCGTTCGCCAGGTCGCATCGCTCCCCCACGCCGACACCATGCACGCCACGGGACAAGCCTGCCTCTACAGGGTATGGTTCCGTCAGCGCACACCGTCTTCCAGAGAGCACCCAATGACCAACACCACGCCACTGCATCCAGGTTTCATGATCGTCCAAGGCAACCGCCTAGACGATTTGCGCAACCTGGTCGTGAGCGTGATGCGCAACTATCCCCTGGCGCCTCTGGAGAACGAAATCGCCCTGGTGCAGAGCAACGGTATTGCCCAATGGCTCAAGCTCGCACTGGCCGAAGATCCGCAGGACGATGATCAAGGCGGCTGCGGTATCGCGGCGGCCATCGACGTCCAGTTGCCCGGCACTTTCATGTGGCAGCTCTATCGCCTCGTGCTGGGCCGCGACGAGATTCCCGAGGTGTCGCTGCTCGACAAGACACCGCTGACCTGGCGCCTGGTGCGCTTGCTGCCAGCACTGATCGAGCGACCGCACTTCGAGCCACTCAAGCGCTTTCTCACCGACGACAACGACCTGCGCAAGCGCTACCAGCTCGCCGAACGTCTGGCTGACTTGTTCGACCAATACCAGGTGTACCGCGCCGACTGGCTCAAGGACTGGGCCGCTGGAGAGCACGTGCTCAACACCGCCCGCGGCGAGCGCAAGCCCCTGGCGGATGGCAACCGCTGGCAGGCCGAGTTGTGGCGTGCATTGCTCGACGATGTCGGTGCAGAGGGGATGGCGCAGAGCCGTGCCGGCGTCCATCAGCGTTTCATCGCGCGCATCGATACCCTTGAGCAAGCTCCCGCGGGCCTACCGTCGCGGGTAATCGTCTTTGGTATCTCGTCGCTGCCCGCCCAGGCCCTTGAAGCCCTGGCCGGGCTGGCCCGCTTCAGCCAGGTATTGCTGTGCGTGCACAACCCTTGCCGCCATCATTGGGGGGATATCGTCGCGGACAAAGACCTGCTCCGGCACCAGTACAAGCGCCAACAGCGCAAGCACGGCATGCCCCTGCAACTGGACGACGAATCGATGCACCAGCACGCTCATCCGCTGCTGGCCGCCTGGGGCAAGCAGGGCCGTGACTACATCAACCTGCTCGATAGCTACGATGATCCCAGCAGTTACCGTGGTGTCTTCAGCGACGGGCGCATCGACCTGTTCAGCGACGCCCAGCCCACCACGCTGCTCAACCAGTTGCAGGACGACATCCTCGAACTGCGTCCCCTGGCTGAAACCCGTGAGGCCTGGCCTGCCATCGATGCCACCCGCGACCGTTCGGTACGTTTCCACATCGCCCATAGTCCGCAGCGCGAAGTGGAGATCCTCCACGACCAGTTGCTTGCGCGCTTCAGCAGCGATCCAACCCTGCGGCCGCGCGATGTCATCGTCATGCTTCCGGCCATCGATGACTACGCCCCGCATATCCGCGCTGTCTTCGGCCAACTCGACCGCCATGATCCGCGCTACATCCCCTTCACCCTCACCGACCAGGGCCAGCGCGGCCGCGATCCATTGCTGATCGCCCTGGAGCATCTGCTCAAGCTCCCCGACAGCCGTTTCGCCGTGAGCGAGATCCTCGACCTGCTCGACGTCCCCGCCGTGCGCGCCCGCTTCGGGATCAAGGAGAGTGACCTGCCGACCCTGCACCGCTGGATCGAGGGGGCCGGCATCCGTTGGGGCCTGAGCGGTGAACAACGTGCCCGCCTCGGGTTGCCCGAAGGCCTGGAGCAGAACAGTTGGCGGTTCGGCCTGCGTCGGATGCTGCTGGGTTACGCCGTCGGTGTCGGCGAGGCCTGTGACGGCATCGAGCCCTATGACGAGATCGGTGGCCTCGACGCGGCCCTTATCGGCCCGCTGGTGGCCCTGCTCGATGCCCTGGACGTCGCGTTCCAGACGCTCGCCGAGCCGGCCAGCCCCGTGGCATGGGGCGCGCGCCTGCATGCGCTGTTGCAGGTGTTCTTCCTCGCCGAGGAGGAGCACGACGAGCTGCTGCTGGTGCAGTTGCAGGACCTGCGTGATACCTGGCTGGAAACCTGCGAGACCGTTGGCCTGCACGATCCATTGCCGCTCACGGTCGTGCGCGAGGCCTGGCTGTCGGGGCTGGACCAGGGCAAGCTGTCCCAGCGTTTCCTGGCCGGCTCGGTGAACTTCTGCACCTTGATGCCCATGCGCGCCATCCCATTCCGCGTAGTCTGCCTGCTGGGCATGAACGACGGCGACTATCCTCGCGCCCAGCCGCCGTTGGACTTCGATCTGATGGCCAGCGATTACCGTCCTGGCGATCGTTCGCGCCGCGAAGATGACCGCTACCTGCTGCTCGAGGCGCTGCTGTCTGCCCGCGACCAACTCTATGTGAGTTGGGTCGGACGCAGTATTCGCGACAACAGCGAACGCCCCGCCTCGGTGCTGGTCGGCCAGTTGCGCGACCATCTTGCCGCCGGTTGGCAGCTGGCCGGTGCCCAGCAAGGCCAGCGTGATGACCCCGGCCAGCAGTTGTTGCATGCCCTGACCCAGGAGCATCCCCTGCAACCCTTCAGCCAGCGCTACTTCCAGAAGGGCAGCGCACTGTTCAGCTACGCCCACGAATGGCAGGTCTTGCATCAGCCCGTCGAGCCGGCCTCGGAGGTCGATCAGGCGTTGCCGCCCTATGACAGCGATGAGCCACTGAACCTGACGCAACTGCAGGATTTTCTCCGCCATCCGGTCCGGCATTTCTTCAGCCAGCGCCTCAAGGTGTTTTTCGAAGCGCTGGAGGCGCCAACGCCGGACGAGGAGCCTTTCGTGCTCGATGCCCTGCAACGCTACAGCCTCAGCGAGCGCCTGCTGGGCGCTGCATTGGCCGTACCCGACGACGCCGAACAGGCGCTGCGTACCCAGGCCCGACGCCTGCAGGCATGCGGGCTGCTGCCATTGGCGGGCTTCGGCGAGTCGCTGCAGGCGGAACTGATCCAGCCCTTGCCAGACCTGCTGCAGCGCCATCGCCAGCTGTTGGAGCGCTGGCATACCGTGGTAGAGGGCGCTCTGCCGCTGCACTTCGAGCGCGGCTCGCAGCGCCTGGAAGGCTGGCTTGGGCGCGTCTATCAGGATGATGAACAGAGCCTTCTGAGCATCACCACCGTGCCCAACAGCCTGGGTGCCGGACGCAACAGCCTCAAATGGCATCGGCTGATTCCGGCGTGGGTCATGCACCTTGCGGCCTGCGCTGCCGGTTATCCGCTGCACACCGCCCTGGTCGCCAGTGACCGCACCCTGCTACTCGCACCGATGCCCTCGGCACAGGCAGGTGATCTGCTTGCCGATCTGCTGGTGGCGCGCCAGGCAGCAATGAATGCGCCCCTGCCGGTAGCGCCCAAGACTGCTTTCGCCTGGCTGGCCCAGCCAGACCCGGAAAAAGCCCAGGCTGCCGCCGAGCGCGCCTATGAAGGCGACGGCCAGAACAGCTTCGGCGAGCGCAGCGAGAGCCTTGCACTGATGCGTCAGTACCGCGACTTTGCTGCGCTCACGGCTGACGAGACCTTCGAAGGCTGGTGCGAATCCCTCTACCGACCCCTGTTTGCCGCCGCCTGGCAGACCCAAGGCAATCCGGAGACCGCCGCATGACCCAGGCCCGTCCCCTGGCCCTGAGCTTTCCCCTGCACGGCAGCCAGCTGATCGAAGCCAGTGCCGGCACCGGCAAGACTTTCACCATCTCGGCGCTCTACCTGCGTCTGATCCTCGGCCATGGTGGGGAGCAATGCTTTACCCGTGAACTGCTGCCGCCGCAGATTCTCGTCGTGACCTTCACCGACGCTGCGACCAAGGAGCTGCGCGAGCGGATTCGCGCGCGCCTGGCCGAGGCTGCACGTTTCTTCAGGGGCGAGCTGGACGACGCCGACCCCTTGCTGCACCTGCTGCGCGACGATTATCCACAGGAGCACTGGGCCCGTTGTGCCAGTCGCCTGGAAGTCGCAGTGCAGTGGATGGACGAAGCGGCGGTCTCGACCATTCACGGTTGGTGCCAGCGCATGCTGCGCGAGCATGCCTTTGACAGCGGCAGCCTCTTCACCCAGAGCCTGGAGACCGATCACAGCGAGCTGCTCGGCCAGGTCATGCGCGATTACTGGCGGCGCTTCTGCTACGGCATGCAGGGCGAAGCGCTGGCCTGGGTGCGCAGCCATTGGGTGAGCCCGGACGCGTTGCTACCGCGCATCCGCCCGCTGTTCGGCCGCGTCAGCAGGGAAGACGACGGAGCCGATCCACAGGCGCTGATCGAATCCGCCCTGCAGCGACGTCAGGCGCAACTGGGCGCGCTCAAGGCTCCCTGGGCCCAGTGGGCCGACGAGCTGCACGAAATCTGCCGCGCGGCGGTGGCCGCCAAGCAGGCCGATGGTCGCAAGTTGCAGGCGCGTTTCTTCGACCCCTGGTTCGACAAACTGCGCGCCTGGGCGGGTGATGAGCAGGCCATGGAGCTCGACCTGGGCACCGGCTTCACCCGCCTGACGCCTGCAGGCATGGCCGAGGCCTGGAAGTCGGGCGAGCCACCGGAGCATCCGGCATTGCACGCCATGGAGACACTGCGCGAAACGTTGCAGGGGCTGCCTGGCCCCGATTCGGCGGTGCTGGAACATGCTGCCGCGTGGGTGGCGGCGCGTTTCGAAGTGGAGAAGCGCCGGCGCGCCGAAATGGGCTTCGACGATATGCTGTTGCGCCTCGAGCAAGCGCTGCGTAGTGAGGCCGGCGAGCGCCTTGCCGCGCTGATCCGCGAGCAGTTCCCCGTGGCCTTGATCGACGAGTTCCAGGACACCGATCCGGTGCAGTACGGCATTTTCGAGCGCATCTACCGGATCGCCGAAAACCGCCCGGAAACCGGCCTGTTCATGATCGGCGATCCCAAGCAGGCGATCTACGCCTTCCGCGGCGCCGATATCTTCACCTACCTCGGTGCCCGCCGTGCCACGGCAGGGCGCCTGCACAGCCTGGACACCAACTACCGCTCCAGCCAGGCCATGGTCGAGGCGGTCAACCGCGTGTTCCTGCTGGCCGAGCAACGCCCCGAAGGCAAGGGGGCGTTCCTGTTCCGCGAGGCCAACGACAACCCGCTGCCGTTCATCGAAGTTCATGCCAAGGGCCGCAGCGAGCGTCTGCTGATCGACGGCCAGCCCTGTGCCGCCCTGCATTGCTGGCAGTTGCACAGTGACGAACCGGTTGCCAACACACTGTATCGTCAGCAACTGGCCGCCAGCTGCGCCAGCCATATCGTTGCCCTGCTCAACGGCGGCCAACGAGGTGTGACGGGGTTTGCCAATGCGCAGGGCGAAGTGCGCGGCTGCCTGCCTTCGGACATCGCCATCCTGGTGCGCGATGGCCGCGAGGCGCAGTTGGTCCGTGCCGAGCTGGCTGCCCGTGGGGTACGCAGTGTCTATCTGTCGGACAAGGATTCGGTCTTTGCCGCCCAGGAAGCCCACGACCTGCTGGCCTGGCTCAAGGCCTGCGCCGAGCCCGACGCCGAGCGCCTGCTCAAGGCCGCCCTGGCCAGCCTGACGCTGGACCTGCCGTTGCTCGAACTGGAGCGGCTTAACCAGGACGAGCGGGTCTGGGAAGACTGGGTGATGCGTTTTCGTCTGTACCGCGACACCTGGCAGCGCCAGGGCGTGCTACCCATGCTGCGCCGCCTGCTGCATGACTTCCAGCTGCCACGCACGTTGATCGCTCGCGCCGATGGCGAACGTGTGCTGACCAACCTGCTGCACCTGGCCGAACTGCTGCAACAGGCGGCCGGCGAGCTCGATGGCGAGCAAGCCCTGATCCGTCACCTGGCCGAGCACCTGGCCAACGCCGGGCAGGCCGGTGAAGAGCAGATCCTGCGCCTGGAGAGCGACGAGCAACTGGTCAAGGTCGTGACCATCCACAAATCCAAGGGCCTGGAGTACCCGCTGGTCTATCTGCCGTTCATCTGCACCAGCAAACCGGTGGATGGCCAGCGCCTGCCATTGGCCTGGCACGACGACGATGGCCAGGTGCTGCTGACGCTCACCCCCACCGACGAGCAGATCGCACTGGCCGACGATGAGCGTCTGGCCGAAGACCTGCGCCTGCTCTACGTGGCCCTGACCCGCGCCCAACATGCCTGCTGGCTGGGTGTTGCCGACCTCAAGCGCGGCAGCCAGAAAACCTCGCAATTGCACCGCTCGGGTCTGGGTTACCTGCTGGGCGGCGGCGCCCCATTGGCGGCTTCCGTGCAGTTGGCCGACTGGCTGCAGGCACTGTGTGCCGAGGGGGCGCCCATTGTCTGTACACCGCTGCCCGACGCTGACGAACAGTGTTATCGCGCGCCGCAGGACGGCGCTGAACACCTGCCTGCACGCAAGCCGCGCCGCGCCGCGGCAGAGCAGTGGTGGATCGCCTCCTACAGTGCCTTGCGCGTCGGCGACCAGAGTCTCGGCGCCGACAGCTCCCAGGCCCAGCAATTGCTCGACGATGAGAACGTCGACGCACAGCGGCTGCGTGAAGTCCCGGCGGAAAACGGCGATATCCACCGCTTCCCTCGCGGGCCGAACCCCGGCACCTTCCTTCACGGCCTGCTCGAGTGGGCCGGGCGTGAAGGGTTTGCCGACGTGGTCAGCCAGCCTGCGTTGATCGAACGCACTGTCGGCCAACGCTGCAACCGCCGCGACTGGACCGGCTGGATCCCGACCTTGGTGCCCTGGCTGCAGCAGTTGCTGACGCAGGCCATGCCGCTGTCGCCGGATGGCCCGGTCCTGACCCTGGCGCAGCTTCAGCAGTACCAGATCGAGATGGAGTTCTGGTTCGCCAGCCATCAGGTCGACGTGCTGCGCCTCGATCAGCTCGTCGTCCGCCACACCCAAGATGGCGCCGCGCGACCGGCAGCGCTGGCGACCCAGCTCAATGGCATGTTCAAGGGCTTCATCGACCTGGCGTTCGAGCTGGACGGGCGCTACTACGTGGCCGACTACAAGTCCAACTGGCTCGGCCCCGATGGCAGCGCCTACAGTGCCCTGGCCATGGAACAGGCGATCCTCGACCACCGCTACGACTTGCAGTACGTGCTCTACCTGCTGGCCCTGCATCGCCAGTTGCGCGCACGGCTGCCCGACTACGACTACGACCGCCATGTGGGCGGTGCCCTGTTCATCTTCCTGCGCGGTATCGGCAGCGCCGGTCATGGCCTGTATTTCGCCCGGCCGCCCCGTGAGCTGATCGAGCAGCTCGATGCGTTGTTTCGCGGCGCCTGTGCGCCCGAGCAGCAGGACCTGTTTGCCGGAGCCGCACCATGAGCCGCACCCTCGATGACCTGTTGCCGACACCGTTGCAGGCCGAGCACCTGGCGGCCCTTGCGCCGTTGAAACACAGCCAGGACCTGCTGGCCCTGCTCGACCGTTGGGTCGAACGCGGTTGGTTGCGTGCGCTGGACCGAGCATTCGTCAGCTTCCTCGAGGAGCGTGAGGCGGGCAGCGATCCCTTGCTGTTGCTGGCTGCGGCGCTGGCCAGTCACCAGTTGGGGCATGGGCATGTCTGCCTCGACCTCGAGCAGACCCTGGCCGAGCCCGATTTCGCCTTGTCGCTGCCGCCAGAGGGCGATGCGCTGGCGGGGCCGTTGCTGTTGCCGTCACAGTTGCTCACCACGCTCGAACCGAGCACCTGGCGCCAGCGCATCGCGGCCAGTCGGCTGGTGGCGTTGGGTGATGCCGAGGGCCAGGATGCGCGGCCCCTGGTACTCAGCGGCCAGCGTCTGTACCTGCGCCGTTACTGGAGCTATGAACGGCGTATCGACCGGTCGCTGCAGCAACGCATCGTGGCAGACGAGTCGATTCCCGCCGACCTGCCCGCGCGCCTGGCGCAGTTGTTCGAGGACGGCGCCCCGGCCGGTCAGGTGGACTGGCAGAAGCTCGCCTGTGCCCTGGCGACGCGTGCCGCGTTCAGCATCATCACCGGTGGCCCGGGCACCGGCAAGACCACCACGGTCGTACGCTTGCTGGCCTTGCTCCAAGGGCCGGCGGTGGAGCAGGGCAGGCCCTTGCGCATCCGCCTGGCGGCACCCACCGGCAAGGCTGCTGCGCGCCTGACCGAATCCATCGGCCAACAGGTCGAGCGTTTGCGGGTCAGCGCCGAGGTGCGGGCGCAGATTCCTACCGAAGTGAGCACGGTACACCGCCTGCTGGGCAGTCGCCCCGGTTCGCGGCATTTTCGGCATCACGCCGGTAACCCACTGCCGCTGGACGTGCTGGTGGTCGATGAAGCGTCGATGATCGATCTGGAAATGATGGCCAACCTGCTTGATGCCTTGCCAGCGCAGGCTCGCCTGGTGCTGCTGGGCGACAAGGACCAGTTGGCCTCGGTGGAGGCCGGCGCGGTGCTCGGCGACCTGTGTCGGTATGCCGAAGAGGGGCGTTACACGCCCGCCACCCAGGCCTGGCTCGAGCAGGTCGGTGGTCAGTCGCTGCAGGGCAGCGGTCTGCAGCCAGGTGATGCGCACCAGCATGCGCTGGCCCAGCAGGTGGTGATGTTGCGTTACTCCCGGCGTTTCGGCGAAGGCAGTGGCATTGGCCAGTTGGCGCGCCTGGTCAACCTGCAGCAAGCCCGCCAGGCGCGGGATCTGCTGAGCATGCCGCCTGAGGATGTGTTCGGCCTGTCCCTGCGCGGCGAGCATGACCGCGCCTTCGATCGTCTGCTGCTGGACGGCCTGGGCCGCGGTGAGGACGGCCCGCAGGGGTATCGCCACTATCTGCGCAGTATCGGTCGCCATCGGCCGGCGCCCGGCACCTCCGCCGATGCCCCGGTGTGGGAGCAATGGGCTGCCCTGGTGCTCAACAGCTTCGAAAGCTTCCAGCTGCTGTGCGCGGTGCGCAAAGGGCCCTGGGGGGTGGAAGGGCTGAACGAGCGTGTGGCGCGGGTGCTGCACAACGCTGGGCTGATCGACACCCGCCAGCCCTGGTACGAGGGCCGTCCGGTGCTGGTCACGCGCAATGACTACGGCCTCGGCCTGATGAACGGTGATATCGGCATCGCCCTGCGCCTGCCCGACGAGAATGGCGAGCCATTGCTGAGGGTCGCCTTCCCGCGTAACGACGGCTCGGGCGGGGTGCGCTTCGTGTTGCCCAGTCGCCTCAATGAAGTGGAAACGGTGTTCGCCATGACCGTACACAAGTCCCAGGGCTCGGAGTTCAGCCATACCGCGCTGGTGTTGCCTGATGCGCTCAATCCCGTGCTGACCAAGGAACTGGTGTACACCGGCATCACCCGTGCCAAGCACTGCTTCAGCCTGGTGGAACCACGGGGGGGGGTCTTTGAGGAGGCTGTCGAGCGCAAGGTGCGTCGGATTTCTGGCCTAATGCTCGACCAAGGGTGACATTCGTCAATACCTTGGCACTGCGGCCTTATGCTATCGTGCGGGTTATCTGAATCTAATTTGAGAGATTTCCCACATGACAGTGGTTGTCTCGCCCAGGGGGCGAGTGACGGGCTGTGTGCTTTCGCTAGTGATTGCCGCCCTGTCGCTGTTCGCCTCACCTGCCTGGGCGGACCTCCCTGCCACTGCAGCCCAGGTGCAGCAACGCGCCAAAGCGGTGACCCAGGTCGTGCTGGGTATCTTCAGCTATGCCCGCTGGCCTGCTGATCCTTCGCCGCTGCGCCTGTGCCTGGTTGGCCCCACCGAATATGCCGACGACCTGATCAAGGGCAATGTGCAGAATGCCGGCCAGCCCCTGCAGGTGCGTCGCCTGCTGGTCGGCGATTCGGGCGTTTCCGGCGCCTGCGACGCGGTGTACATCGGCAAGCTCGACGCCGGACAGCGTGACCGCCTGTTCCAGGCCCTGGTCGGGCATCCGGTCCTGAGCATCAGCGAGGCCGATGACCCGTGCACCGTCGGCAGCCTGTTCTGCCTGCACGTCGATGACGAACAGGTCAGCTTCGATGTGAACCTCGACTCGGTGGCGCGCAGTGGCGTGCGCATCCACCCCAGCGTGCTGCAGTTGTCGCGGCGCAGGGCGGCGCAACCATGAAACTTACCGGCAGCCGCAGGAAGCGGCCGACCTTGCGGTCAGTGCTGGGGCGAGGGCACCTGGGTGTCGCGCTGATTGCGGTCGGACTCGTGGGCGTCTCCCTGACCGTGCTGGGGGTAGCGGCATTGCGCGTCTATGCCAATCACAACCTGCACCTGATCGCCCGCTCGATCAGTTATACCGTGGAGGCGGCGGTGGTGTTCGACGACAGCGGGGCGGCCAGTGAAGCCCTGGCGGTGATTGCCGCCACCGAAGAGGTGGCAGATGCCAAGGTCTTCGACAGCCAGGGGGAGCTGCTGGCGCACTGGCAACGCGATGACACGGGCTTGCTGGCACCACTGCAGCGCCAGGTGGCCAAGGCCTTGCTGGGCGAGGCCATCCACCTGCCGATCGTCCGTCAGCAGCGCGCGGTCGGGCACATCGAGCTGCTGGGCCAGGGCGGCAGCCTGCTGCGTTTCCTGCTCAGCGGCCTGGCGGGCATCCTCTTTTGCAGCTTGCTCAGCGCCGCAGTCGCCATCCACCTTTCGCGCCGGCTGTTCGGCGATATCGTCCGTCCTCTGCGGGGCCTGGCCAGCGTCGCCCATGCGGCGCGGCGCGAGCGCAGCTTCGACCGGCGCGTGCCCGAGGCGCGAATTGCCGAGCTCAATGAGCTGGGCAACGACTTCAACGCCCTGCTCGACGAGCTGGAAGTCTGGCAGAGCCATTTGCAGAGCGAGAACGAGACCCTCGCGCACCAAGCCAGCCATGACAGCCTCACCGGTCTGCCCAATCGCGCCTTCTTCGAAGGGCGCCTCAACCGTTGCCTGCGCAACGCCGCCCGGCAGCAGGACCATCTGGCGCTGCTGTTCCTCGACAGTGACCACTTCAAGCAAATCAATGACAACCTCGGCCATGCCGTTGGCGACGAGGTGCTGATCAATATCGCCAGCCGCGTGCGTGCGCAGTTGCGCGAGCACGACCTGGTGGCGCGCCTTGGCGGTGACGAATTCGCGGTACTGCTGACCCCCCTTCATTCGCGCGAGGATGCCCAGCGCATCGCCGAGAAGATCGTCGCCAGCATGAAGCTGCCGATCCTGCTGGACGATGGCCAGCGCGTCAGCACCTCGCTGAGTGTCGGTATCGCCTATTACCCAGACGATGGCCAGGATTCGGCCAGTCTGCTCAATGCCGCCGATGCGGCGATGTACCAGGCCAAGCGCAATCGGCGCGGCCATTGGCAAGTGGCCCAGACGGAACGCTGAGCCACGGATATGAACAACAGGAGCTGAACCGTGAAACACCCCTTTTCCCGACTGCGTTTTCCCTTGCTGGCCATGTTGCTGGCGGTGTTGGCCTTGACCGGCTGCCAGACCGTGCCGCCCAGCGGGCTGAGCCCTGAACAGATTGCCGTGCTCAAGCGCGAAGGATTTACCCCAAGCGACGAGGGCTGGGCGTTCGACCTGTCGGGCAAGGTACTGTTCGGCAGTGACCTGGACGGACTCAACGGCCAGAGCCAGGCGATTGTCGAACGGATCGGCAAGGCATTGCTGTCGGTGGGTATCGAGCATGTACGCGTCGATGGCCATGCCGATGCCTCGGGCAAGGCGGCCTATAACCAGCAGCTCTCGGAGCGCCGGGCCCAGAGTGTGGCCAAGGCGTTGATCAACGTCGGCATGCAGCCGCACAACATCGAGACGCGCGGGTTGGGCAGCAGTCAGCCGGTGGCGGACAACCGCACCAGTGCCGGGCGTACCGAGAATCGGCGGGTGTCGATCGTGGTGGCCTCGAACTGAGGAATGGGGGAAGGGCACCGGTGCCATCCGCCTCAATCCTGCGCAAACACCATTTCCCGTGTCTGCCCCATCAACAGCGGCGCATTCGCCTCGGTCACATCGCGGATGTAATCCCAGAGCAAGGTGATCCGTTTCAACTTGCGCAGGTCCTCTCGGCAGTACATCCAGAACTGCCGCGTCACCTCCACCTCCTGCGGTAGCACCGTCACCAGCCGTTCGTCCTGCGCCGCCAGGAAGCAGGGCAGGATCGCCAGCCCGCGCCCCTGCAGGGCAGCGGTGTACTGCGCGATCACGCTGGTGCTGCGCAGGTGGGCGCTGGCGTTGGGGATCAGGTTGGCCAGGTACAGCAGCTCGGAACTGAATGCCAGGTCGTCCACGTAGCTGATGAACGGATGGCGCACCAGGTCGGCGACCTGGCGGATCGGTTCGTGGTGGTCGAGGTACTCACGGGTCGCATAGAGGCGCAGGCGGTAGTCGCACAGCTTGCAGCACACGTAGGGCCCATGCTCGGGGCGCTCCAGGGCGATGACGATGTCAGCTTCGCGCTTGGACAGGCTGATGAAGTGCGGCAGCGGCAGAATGTCCACCGAGATCGCCGGCCAGGTGTCGACGAAGCGGCTCAACTGTGGGGTGACGAAGAAGCTGCCGAAGCCCTCGGTGCACCCCATGCGTATGTGCCCCGACAGCGCAACGCCCGAGCCCGACACCTGCTCGCAGGCCATGTGCAGGGTGCTTTCGATCGACTCGGCATAGCCCAGCAGGCGCTGGCCTTCGGCGGTGAGCACGAAACCGTTGGTTCGCGATTTCTCGAACAGCAAGGTACCCATCGCCCCTTCCAGCGAGCTGATGCGCCGCGACACCGTGGTGTAGTCCACGGCCAGGCGTTTGGCTGCACTGCTGGCCTTGCGGGTGCGCGCTACCTCAAGAAAGAACTTGAGGTCGTCCCAGTTCAGCGCGCTGAGGGAGGTCAGGTCTTTTTGCATGTTGATCCGGTTTTTTTGTGCATTCTTGTTGGATGTTTGCACATCTATACTCGAACTCAGCCCCTGCACGCCACCCCGTTCGCTGCGGCGTAGGCGTCTTCGTTCCGACAATAATTCCAAGGAGAGCGCAGATGAACGCACCCCACACGCCCCACACCCAGGTCGAGCAGGTCAAGCTGCTGATCGACGGCCAATGGGTCGAGTCCAAGACCACCGAATGGCGCGACATCGTCAACCCGGCCACCCAGCAGGTACTGGCGCGCGTTCCTTTCGCCACTACCGAGGAAGTCGCCGCGGCAGTCGCTGCTGGTGAACGAGCCTTCAAGACCTGGCGTGACACGCCGATCGGCGCGCGCATGCGCATCATGCTCAAGTTGCAGGCGTTGATCCGCGAGCACAGCAAGCGCATCGCCGCGACCCTGAGCGCCGAGCAAGGCAAGACCCTGGCCGATGCCGAGGGCGATATCTTCCGTGGTCTGGAAGTGGTCGAACATGCCGCGTCCATCGGCACCCTGCAGATGGGCGAGTTCGCCGAGAACGTCGCCGGTGGCGTCGACACCTACACCCTGCGCCAGCCCATCGGTGTGTGCGCCGGCATCACCCCGTTCAACTTCCCGGCGATGATCCCGCTGTGGATGTTCCCGATGGCCATCGTCTGCGGCAACACCTTCGTCCTCAAACCCTCCGAGCAGGACCCACTGTCGACCATGATGCTGGTCGAGCTGGCGCTCGAAGCCGGCGTGCCGGCCGGTGTGCTCAACGTGGTGCACGGCGGCAAGCAGGTGGTCGATGCGATCTGCACCCACCCGGACATCAAGGCGATCTCCTTCGTCGGCTCCACCGAGGTGGGCACCCATGTCTACAACCTGGGCAGCCAGCACGGCAAGCGCGTGCAGTCGATGATGGGCGCCAAGAACCACGCCGTGGTACTGCCTGACGCCAACCGCACCCAGACCATCAACGCGTTGGTCGGCGCGGCCTTCGGTGCGGCAGGCCAGCGTTGCATGGCCACGTCAGTGGCGGTGCTGGTGGGCAAGGCGCGTGAATGGCTGCCGGATATCAAGGCGGCGGCAAGCAAGCTCAAGGTCAATGCCGGCAGCGAGCCGGGCACCGATGTCGGGCCGGTGGTTTCCAAGCGCGCCAAGGAGCGTGTGCTGGGGCTGATCGAAAGCGGCATCAAGGAAGGCGCCAAGCTCGAGCTGGATGGCCGCGACGTGAAGGTGCCGGGGTACGAGCAGGGCAACTTCGTCGGCCCGACCCTGTTCTCCGGGGTGAAGACCGACATGCAGATCTACACCCAGGAAATCTTCGGCCCGGTGCTGGTCACCCTCGAGGTCGATACCCTCGACGAGGCCATCGCCCTGGTCAACGCCAACCCGTTCGGCAATGGCACCGGCCTGTTCACCCAGAGCGGCGCGGCAGCGCGCAAGTTCCAGAGCGAGATCGACATCGGCCAGGTCGGCATCAACATCCCGATTCCGGTGCCGGTGCCGTTCTTCAGCTTCACCGGTTCGCGCGGCTCCAAGCTCGGCGACCTCGGCCCGTACGGCAAGCAGGTGGTGCAGTTCTACACTCAGACCAAGACCGTCACCGCCCGCTGGTTCGACGACGACAGCGTCAATGACGGTGTGAACACCACCATCAGCCTGCGCTAAGGAGACTGCCATGCGCATTGCATTCATCGGTCTGGGCAACATGGGCGCGCCCATGGCCCGCAACCTGATCAAGGCCGGGCATCAGCTCAACCTGTTCGACCTGAACAAGACCGTGCTGGCCGAGCTTGCCGAACTGGGCGGGCAGATCAGCACCTCGCCCAAGGATGCCGCCGCCAACAGCGAGCTGGTGATCACCATGCTGCCGGCCGCGGCCCATGTGCGCGGCGTGTACCTGAACGAGGACGGCGTGCTCGCCGGCATTCGCCCCGGCACGCCGGCGGTGGACTGCAGCACCATCGACCCGCAGACCGCCCGCGACGTGTCCAAGGCCGCAGCGGCCAAGGGCATCGACCTGGGTGATGCGCCGGTGTCCGGTGGCACCGGCGGCGCGGCGGCCGGCACCCTGACCTTCATGGTCGGCGCCAGCCCCGAACTGTTCGCCACGCTCAAGCCGGTGCTCGAACAGATGGGGCGCAACATCGTGCACTGCGGTGAGGTCGGCACTGGCCAGATCGCCAAGATCTGCAACAACCTGCTGCTGGGCATCTCGATGATCGGCGTGTCCGAGGCGATGGCCCTTGGCAACGCGCTGGGGATCGACACCCAGGTGCTGGCCGGCATCATCAACAGCTCGACGGGCCGTTGCTGGAGTTCGGATACCTACAACCCCTGGCCGGGCGTGATCGAGACCGCCCCGGCATCGCGCGGTTACACCGGTGGTTTCGGTGCGGAACTGATGCTCAAGGACCTGGGCCTGGCGACCGAGGCCGCGCGCCAGGCGCACCAGCCGGTGATCCTCGGCGCTGTGGCGCAGCAGCTGTACCAGGCCATGAGCTTGCGAGGCGAGGGCGGCAAGGATTTCTCGGCGATCGTCGAGGGGTATCGCAAGAAGGATTGATACGCGAGTGGGCTTGATCGCGGGCTGGATGGCCTTTCCCCTGTAACTGCGCACCAGGGGGAGGGCGCCGGTTCCGCGATTTTTTTTGCCCGCTGCACGCGGCTCAGTCTGGTAGCAGGCGATCGCGACTGTTGGACAAGTGCAGGCAGATCGCCGCCCTGGCCGCTTCCGGGTCCTGTCGGCGGATGGCGTTGAGAATCGCCTCGTGCTCCAGGTTGGCCAGATAAGCATGCCCCGCCAGGTTGGCCCCGGCTCGCTCGGCCTGGGCCATGCGCTTGCGCGGGATCAGGCCATCACCCAGTTGCGCCATCATCTCGCTGAAATACAGGTTGCCGGTGGCCTCGGCGATCAGCAGGTGGAAGCGCCGGTCGGCTTCGATGCAGCTGTCACCGGCGGCGGCCAGGTCCTGGTAGTCGTCCAGGGCCTGGCGCATCTGCGCCAGTTGCCGGTCGTTGCGGCGCAGGGCTGCCAGCGCGGCGGCCTGGCCCTCCAGGCCGATGCGCAGCTCCAGCAGGTCGCGCACGCTGGCCGCGTTCTCGGGGCCTACGCGCAGGCCGGAACGGGCCTGGCGCTCGATGACGAACGTACCGATCCCGTGACGTGCCTGCACCAGGCCCGCAGCCTGCAGCTTCGACAGCGCCTCGCGGACCACGGTGCGACTGACGCCGTAGTCGCGCACCAAGGTGTTTTCCGAGGGCAGCTTGTCGCCCGGCTTGAAAGTGCCCAGCAGCAATTGCTGGGTGAGGCTCGAGACCAGGTCGTGGGCGCGGCTGTGGGAGCGGGGCATGGGATGGGCTCGAAGGTAGTACCTGTGGGAGCGGCGGTTCGCCGCTGCGACTTGTCCCACCAAAGGACTCGGCTGAACGTCCTCACATTACTTGTATGACAAGTTATCCACAAAGATTTTTTCATCCAGATATTCACTCTCTCATTGCCTTGGGTAATCGACCTAATAAAAGCATTTCGCCGATTTTTACTCATTTAATCGCTTGTATTTTGCATTTTTCGCTCAACTTTCAACTTGTCGTACAACTCCGCCAGGAATATGCTCGTTTCCACCTGGATGTCAGACAACTGCCTCGTCTACCACCAGCACCCTCAATAAAAACAATGACTGGGAGATATCCCGTGAACGACACCCCCCCTGCGTCTGCCTTGCCCGGCGGCGATGCGCTGGCCAGCGCCGTGGCCAAGGTCAAGCGCCATGTCCTGCCGCTGTTCGTCATCATGTTCGTGGTCAACTACCTGGACCGCGTCAATATCGGCTTCGTCCGCCCGCACCTTGAAAGCGACCTGGGCATCAGCGCCGCCGCCTATGGTTTCGGTGCCGGTCTGTTCTTCATTGGCTATGCGTTGTTCGAGGTGCCGTCGAACATGCTGCTGCAACGGGTCGGTGCGCGTCTGTGGCTGACCCGCATCATGTTCACCTGGGGCCTGGTCGCCACCGCCATGGCCTTCGTGCAGAACGAGACCCAGTTCTACGTGCTGCGTTTTCTGCTCGGGGTCGCCGAAGCCGGCTTCTTCCCCGGGGTGATCTACTACTTCACCCGCTGGCTGCCCGCCGCTGAACGTGGCAAGGCGATTGCCATCTTTCTCAGCGGCTCGGCCCTGGCCTCGCTGATCTCCGGGCCACTGGCCGGTGCGCTGATGCAGATCCAGGGCATGGGCCTGCACGGCTGGCAATGGATGCTGTTCATCGAGGGCATGGCCTCGGTGATCCTGTGCTTCTTCGTGTTCTTCTGGCTCGACTCCCGCCCGCAGGATGCCAAGTGGCTGAGCCAGGCCGAGCAGCATGCGCTGGTCGAAGCCATCGACCGCGAGCAGCGCGAGCGAGAGGCGGACGGGGTGATCAAGACCTCGGCCTGGCGCCTGCTCAAGGACCGCCAGATCCTGCTGTTCTGCCTGATCTACTTCTGCATCCAGTTGACCATCTACGCCGCGACCTTCTGGCTGCCGAGCATCATCAAGCGCATGGGCGAGCTGAGCGACCTGCAGGTCGGCTTCTTCAACTCGATCCCCTGGCTGATCTCGATCCTGGCGATGTACGCCTTCGCCGCCGGGGCCGCACGCTGGAGATTCCAGCAAGCCTGGGTCGCCGCCGCGCTGGTGGTGGCCGCCATCGGCATGTTCATGTCGACCACGGGCGGGCCGGTGTTCGCCTTCGTTTCGGTGTGCTTCGCCGCCATCGGCTTCAAGGCCGCCTCGTCGCTGTTCTGGCCGATTCCGCAGGGGTACCTGGATGCGCGCATCGCTGCGGCGGTGATCGCACTGATCAACTCGGTGGGCAACCTTGGCGGCTTCGTTGCGCCCACCACCTTCGGCCTGCTCGAGCAGCAGACCGGCTCGATCCAGGGCGGGCTGTATGGCCTGGCGGTGACCTCGGTGCTGGCCGCCATCGCCGTGTTCTTCGTCCGCACCCGTGTCAAGGGTGCCCCTGTCCCTGACCTCAAGGCCTCATCGGCCCTGGGCCAATCCCATTGAACGCCTGCCAGACAAGGACAATGACCATGCAGACGACGCCTCACTCCTCGACCCCGGTGATCACCGACCTGCGCGTAATTCCGGTCGCCGGCCACGACAGCATGCTGCTCAACCTGAGTGGCGCCCACGGCCCGTTCTTCACCCGCAACATCGTGGTGCTGCGCGACAGCGCCGGCAACACCGGCCTGGGCGAAGTGCCTGGCGGCGAGAACATCCGCCAGACCCTCGAAGACAGCCGCAGCCTGGTGGTCGGCCAGCCGATCGGCCATTACCAGCGCGTGCTCAATGCCATGCGCCAGACCTTCGCCAACCGCGATGCAGGCGGGCGCGGGCTGCAGACCTTCGACCTGCGTATCACCGTGCATGCAGTGACCGCCATCGAGTCGGCCCTGCTCGACCTGCTCGGCCAGCACCTGAACGTGCCGATGGCAGCGCTGCTGGGTGAAGGCCAGCAGCGCGAGTCGGTAAAGATGCTCGGCTACCTGTTCTACATCGGCGACCGTACCCGCACCGATCTGGCCTACCGCAACGAAGCCGAGGCCGATGACGACTGGCTACGCTTGCGCCACGAGCAAGCCCTGACGCCCGAGGCGGTGGTGCGCCTGGCCGAGGCCGCCAAGGCCCGCTACGGCTTCAACGACTTCAAGCTCAAGGGGGGCGTGCTGCGTGGCGAGGAAGAGATGGAGGCTGTCACTGCGCTGGCCGAGCGTTTCCCCGAAGCGCGCATCACCCTCGACCCCAACGGTGCCTGGTCGTTGAAGGAGGCCATTGCCCTGTGCCGCGACAAGCACGATGTGCTGGCCTACGCCGAGGATCCGTGCGGCGCGGAGAATAGTTATTCCGGCCGCGAAGTGATGGCTGAGTTCCGCCGCGCCACCGGCCTGCCCACCGCCACCAACATGATCGCCACCGACTGGCGGCAGATGGGCCACGCCATCCAGTCGCAGTCGGTGGACATCCCGTTGGCCGACCCGCATTTCTGGACCTTGCAGGGCTCGGTGCGGGTGGCGCAGATGTGCCATGACTGGGGCCTGACCTGGGGTTCGCACTCCAACAACCACTTCGATATTTCGCTGGCCATGTTCACCCAGGCGGCGGCTGCCGCGCCGGGCGAGATCACCGCAATCGACACCCACTGGATCTGGCAGGACGGCCAGCGTCTGACCCGCGAGCCGCTGCGTATCGTCGACGGCCATGTACGGGTGCCGACGCGGCCGGGGTTGGGCGTCGAACTGGATGAAGACCAGTTGATGAAAGCCCATGAGTGCTACCGCAACATGGGCCTTGGCGCGCGGGATGACAGCGTGGCGATGCAGTTCCTGGTGCCGGGGTGGACCTTCGACAACAAACGGCCTTGCCTGGTGCGTTGAGGCGATTGACCCGCCTGTGTGCAGGCTTGCCCGTGAAAAGGATCGCGCAGTGATTGGTGCCAGCAAACCGCTGCCAATCACCGCGCCCCAGCGCCCTTTACGCAGACGTTATCCCCCGCTCGAACAGCACCACCGCCGCCCGCACCTTGCGCCCACCGAACAGGCTCATGCGCTGGAACTCGCCATGGCTCACCGGCAGGTGCTGGCAGTCCAGCGCCAACCGGTGCCGGCCGTGGTCGGTGTCCGGATCGTGCAGGTAGACGAAGTCGGCATTACAGCCAGTCACCAGCACCCAGTGCGGCGCCTTGCTGCCGGTCAGGCGGTAGTTGCTGATCAGCACCAGTGCCAGGCCGCCCTCGGCCAGCAGTGGCGGCAGGTCGAGCGGGCCGTAGCCGAGTTGCACGTCGGTGCCCTGCAGTTGCATGCAGAAATCCTCGTGTACCAGGCGCATCACCTCTTTCTTGTTGGCCTGGCGCACGCCATCGAGAAACAGCGGGCCGTCGTTGCTCAGTTGCAGACGCACGCGAAAACCGCGGCGCCAGGCGGCCAGAGCCAGCCCGTGCGGGCTGCAACCGCCGTGGCCTGAGGTCATGAACACGGTGGTTGCCTCACGCCACAGCCGCACCTCTTCCTGGCGTGTCGGTTGCAACTGCGGGCGCAGCGCGGCCATGGCCATCAACAGGCATGCCGGGCCACAGGTGAAGTCGGTGGTCTGCGCGTAATAGGGCACCTTGCGTGCCTCGCTGGCCGGGCGTTGGAGGATGCGCTTCTCGTAGCGCAGGGCGCTGACGTGGTCCTCGTAGTAGTTCTCGACCTGGGCGAAGCGTCGGTAGCCGTGGCGTTCATACAGTGCGATGGCGCGCGGGTTATCGACGCGCACCTCCAGGCGCAGGTAGGCGCGATCGTGCTCCAGCGCGCAGCGCTCGGCACGCTCCAGCAGTCGCGCACCAAGCCCTTCACCGCGCGCCGCTGGGGCGATGGCGATGGAGTACAGCCGCGCCAGCGAGGTGTTGCGATGGAACAGCAGCAGCGCGTAGCCCATCAATTGCCCATCGCGCTGTGCCACCAGCAAGCTGGCGTTGGCGTGGGCAATCATCCAGCGCAGGCTGCGGGCGTTGAGCCGGTCCGAGACGAAGCACTGGTTCTCGAGGGCCAGCAAGGCCGGCAGGTCTTCAAGTGTTGCCAGGCGAAATTCGATTTGCATGGGGCCGCCGTAAAAGTTGCGTAATGAAACGAGACATTCGAAAAACATCGTGCTTAATAGAAGCGTGTGTCCCAAACACAGGGCTTCAGGCAATGTCTTCGTTTCAAGAAACCTTATCGACCGGCTCCGAGGAAAGTGCGTTATCCGTCGTGCACGCTGCGAGTTATCCGCCGACGGGCACCCCCAAGTCAAGTCAATTGATGATTATCGTGGAGCGCCGTGAAGACTGGGCTTCGTACCTTCCAAGCGAAGATATGATGACCGCTCAGGAATACCTCGAACAATCGCCAGATCCTTCGCCGGGTCAACGTGTGCAAGTTATAAACTTGTGCCGAAACTATAAGTATCTGGGCCACGGTTATTATTGTTCTTTATTGGCCGAGGCCCGGGGTCATCATGTCATTCCGTCTGTAAAAAGTATCAGCGAACTGACGCGCAAGTCGTTATATGGGTTGGCGCTGGATGAGATGGCAGGCCGCCTGGAAAGTGCGTTGGTCAATCACCCTTATGGCGAAACCGAAGGTTTCACCTTGAGCCTGTATTTCGGTCGAACCGATCTGGAACCGCTGCAGGACATCGCTCGGCAGTTGTTCGAGGCGTTTCCCTGCCCGATCCTGCTGGTGGAGTTTCGCAAGACCACTTCCTGGCACATCGCCGGGGTCAAGGCCGGGGCGTTGCACAAGTTGCGGGAAAACCAGCAGGACCAGTTCGCCAACGCCCTGGACGGTTTCAGCCGCAGGATCTGGCGCCAGCCACGCTCACGGCGGATGGCGCGCTACGACCTCGCCATCCTGCATGACCCCGACGAGGCCCTGCCACCGTCCAATGCCAAGGCGCTGGAGCAGTTCGTCAAGGCCGGCCACCGCTTGGGTATCGATGTCGAGCTGATCGAGCGCAAGGACTATGCCCGCCTGGCCGAATACGACGCCTTGCTGATCCGTGAAACCACCAGCGTCGACAATCACACCTACCGTTTCGCCAAGAAGGCCGAAAGCGAAGGGCTGGTGGTGATGGACGATCCGGCATCGATCCTGCGTTGCACCAACAAGGTCTACCTGACCGACCTGCTGCGCAGCAACCGCCTGGCCATGCCGGCCAGCGAGATTCTCTACCGCGACAACCCGCAGGACCTGGAGCGGGTCGGCGAGCGCCTCGGTTTCCCATTGGTGCTGAAGATTCCTGACGGTTGTTTTTCCCGAGGCGTGATCAAGGTCAAGGACCAGGCCGAGCTGCTCGAGGCGACCAGCGAGCTGTTCGAACACTCGGTGCTGCTGCTGGCCCAGGAGTACCTCTACACCGAATACGACTGGCGTATCGGCGTGCTCAACCGCAAGCCGATCTTTGCCTGCCAGTACTTCATGTCCAAGGGCCACTGGCAGATCTTCAACCACCAGGCCAAGCGCGACGAGGTCAACGGCGAATGCCGCACCCTGGCCGTGCACGAAGCGCCACGGGCGGTGGTGGAGTTGGCGGTCAAGGCCGCCAACCTGATCGGTGACGGGCTGTACGGGGTGGACCTCAAGCAGGTGGGCGAGCGCGTGGTGGTCATCGAGGTCAACGACAACCCCAACCTGGATGCCGGCATCGAAGACGCCTACCTGCACGAAGATCTCTACACCCTGGTACTCGAAGAGTTCATCCGCCGCCTGGAGCAGAAGCGCCGCGGCCAGGCCTGGTAACGAGGATTGAGCATGATCACCTGCTATACCCTGGCCCACGGCCAGTTGCGCGAAGGTGACGGGCTGGACAGCGAGGTGCTGCTGTTCGTCGACCCCGACAGCGCCGAGCGCGAACTGCTGCAGGCATGGTTCCACCTGGATGCCCACGCCCTGGCCTCGGCGCTGGACCCGGACGAGGTGTCGCGCATCGAGGCGCATCGCGACGGCCTGTTCCTGATCTGGAAGCGCCCACAGAACTACTCCGGTGGTGACAGCTTCGCCTTTCAGGTGTCCTCCTTCGGCCTGTTGCTGGATGATCGTCGCCTGGTACTGATCGCCCCGGACAGCTCGCCGCTGGACGGCCTGGGCAATCGCCATGCGCTCGAGCGCCCGCTGGATGTGCTGCTGGGCATCCTGCTCGACAACCTGCACCACTACCTTGGCCACCTGAAGGTGATCAAGCTGGTTGGGCGCGAGTTGCAGCAGCGCTTCGAGCAGTCGCTGGAAAACCGTCACCTGATGCAGATGTTCAACCTCAGCGAGAGCCTGATCCACTACATCAACGCTATCCACAGCAACGGCGCAGTGCTTGCCCGCCTGCGCAGCCACGGCGAGAAGCAGCATTTCGATGCCGCGGCGCTGGCGCTGATCGACGACCTGGTCATCGAGAACACCCAGTGCCACAAACAGGCCGAGATCTATTCGATGGTGTTCGCCGGGTTGATGGACGCGCGCGGCAACCTGGCCAACAACGCGATGAACGAGACCCTGCGCAAGCTCACCCTGATCAACGTGGTGTTCCTGCCGCTGAACCTGATCGCCAGCATTGGCGGGATGTCCGAGTTCAGCATGATGACGGCCGGGGTGCCGTGGTGGGCGTCCTATTCATTGCTGGTGCTGGCGATGATGCTGCTGGGGGCGGGAATGGTACTGGGGCTCAAGCGCATGGCGCGGAGGATGGCATGAGCAATCTGCAGATAGGGCTGTGCGTGGTGTCGGTGATCGTGATCTTCGCGGTGGTGAACTACTACTGGGATCACCGTCGCGACCAGTAGCAACTGTCTTGCTCGAGATCTGAAGGTCCAGCCCAATTCCTGTGGGAGCGGGCTTGCCCGCGAAAAAACCTTCGCGGTGGATAGCATCGATTTGACCCGCCTTCGCAAGACCCGGTGTCGTGATCGAACAGCTTCATGGCGCGCTGGAACAATTTGCCCTGCACCCGCGCTGTTTGAATGAAGCCGATCTCGACGCCGCCGCTCGCCCAACCCGTGAACAACGTCAATAAAATCACTTGAGCCGCGTGCAACTCATTGTCCAGAAAGGAGATAGTTTTCGCCTACGCCTGCCCGTCCTTCCTTGTGTCAGCAAAAAGAGAACAAGATCAATGAACACCGTGGGAACTGATGGCAACCTTGCACAAGGTTTCAAGCCACGTCATGTAACGATGCTGTCCATCGCCGGCATCATCGGTGCAGGACTTTTCGTCGGCTCCGGACACGCCATCGCGGCTGCCGGGCCCGCCACCATCCTCTCCTATTTCGTTGCCGGCACGCTGGTCGTGCTGGTCATGCGCATGCTCGGCGAAATGGCCGTCGCCCATCCCGACACCGGATCGTTTTCCACCTACGCCGACCAGGCCATCGGCCGTTGGGCCGGCTACACCATCGGCTGGTTGTACTGGTGGTTCTGGGTGCTGGTCATTCCCATCGAAGCGTTGGCCGCAGGCCATGTGCTCAACGCCTGGTTCCCGCAGGTCGACAGCTGGATCTTTGCCCTCGCATCGGTATTGCTGCTGGCCTGCACCAACCTGTTCAGCGTGGCCAAGTACGGCGAGTTCGAGTTCTGGTTCGCGATCCTCAAAGTCACGGCGATCCTGGGCTTCATCGGCCTGGGTTTCGCCGCGCTGATGGGCTGGTTGCCCAACCGTGAAGTCAGTGGCCTGAGCACACTGATGAGCGAGCACGGCGGCTTCGCGCCCAAGGGCTGGTCGGCGGTGATCGGCGCCTTCATCACCGTGATGTTCAGCTTCATCGGTACGGAAGCGGTGACCATCGCCGCCTCCGAATCCAACGACCCGGCGCGCAACATCGCCAAGGCCACCCGCTCGGTGATCTGGAGGATCAGCACCTTCTACATCCTGTCGATCTTCGTGATCATCTCCGTGGTGCCGTGGAACGATCCGCAGCTTGCGGTGGTGGGCTCGTACCAGCGGGCGCTGGAGATCATGAACATCCCCAACGCATCGTTCATGGTCGACCTGGTGGTGCTGATCGCCGTGACCAGTTGCATGAACTCGTCGATCTACATCGCCTCGCGCATGATGTTCTCGCTGGCCAAGCGCGGCGACGCCCCGGCCATGCTCAAGCGCACCTCGAAGGTTGGCGTGCCGCGTGCGGCGGTGTTCGGCAGCACACTGATCGGGGCGGCCATCGCCATCCTCAACTACTTCGCCCCCAAGGGCGTGTTCGAGTTCCTGCTTGCCAGTTCTGGCGCCATCGCCCTGTTGGTGTACCTGGTGATCGCCATCTCGCAGTTGCGCATGCGCCGGCGCCTGGAGCGCGAGAGCACGGAACTGAAGTTCCGCATGTGGTTGTTCCCCTGGCTGACCTGGGGAGTGATCGTGTTCATCAGCTGCGCGCTGGCAGTGATGATGTATACCGAGGAGCACCGCGCGGAAGTCAGCGCCACGCTGAGCCTGGCAATCCTCATCTCGTTCCTCGGCATCGTCACCACGCGCGGGCATGGCCGCAAGATAGCGGTGCGCTCGATGGGCTAGGGTCTGTCTGAAATGTGTCTGCACGAAGGCCAGACAAGGCGAAACGGGGGGAGGAAGCGGAGTGTACTGGAGTACATGAGCATTCCGAGCCCCGTTTCAACGCAGTATGGGCGAGTGCAGATACATTTCAGGCAGAGCCTAGGCTGGGCGTATGTAACGGGTTACGACGAAGGGCGCTTTTACCAGGCGCCCCTCTGTCGTTTATCACAGCGACCTCGGAGCGGTCCGACATCTTTAGGATGCACCCCTGGATAGGCTTCCTGGCTTCGAACCATGCCAGGAACCCTTCGATGAAAGACCCACAGCAACATGACCACGCAACCAACGCCACACCCGCCAGGGAGGAGCGCTTCGATGAGGTCGTGAACCTCATCCACTCGGCACGACAACGCTGCATGCAAGCCGTCAACACGCAGCTCATCGAGCTGTATTGGCAGGTCGGTGCCTACATCAGTCGCAAGATCGAGAATGCCGAATGGGGCGATGCCGTGGTCAGCCAACTGGCCGCCCACCTGGCGCGTACACAGCCAGGATTGCGTGGATTCACGCGGCGTAACCTCTTCCGCATGCGCCAGTTCTACGAGACCTATCGCCATGAGGAGAAAGTGTCAGCACTGCTGACACAATTGCCCTGGACCCAGAACCTGACGATTCTCAGCCAAAGCAGGCACCCTGAAGAGCGCGAGTTCTACCTGCGCATGGCAATTCAGGAGAAGTGGTCGAGTCGCGAACTGGAGCGGCAGATGAAGGCCGCCCTGTTCGAGCGCAGCGTTGCCGACCCGCTCAAGGCATCAGCCTCTCTTGCCCAGGCCCACCCGCAAGCCCTCTCGGTGTTCCGTGATGCCTACCTGCTGGACTTCCTCGACCTGCCCCAGGGGCATGTCGAAGCCGATCTGCACAAGGGCTTGCTGCAGCGCTTGAAGGACTTTCTCGTGGAGCTTGGCCGCGACTTCTGCTTCGTTGGCTCGGAGTATCCACTGCAGGTCGGTGGGCGTGACTTTGCCGTGGATCTGGTGCTGTTCCATCGCGGGCTCAACTGCCTGGTCGCGGTGGAGCTGAAGGTCGGGCGCTTCGAGCCCGAGTACATGGGCAAGCTGGATTTCTATCTCGAGGCGCTGGATCGCAACGAGCGCAAGGCGCATGAAAACCCCGCCATCGGCGTACTGCTGTGCGCCAGCAAGCATGACGAGGTGGTCGAGTATGCGCTCAACCGCAGCCTGTCACCGGCCCTCGTCGCCGAGTACCAGACCTGCCTGCCGGACAAGGCGCTGCTGCAGGCCAAGCTGCAAGAGTTCTACGCCCTCGACGCACGCTGACTCTCCCCCGAAACCGACTCGATCCCTATCTGAACGCCAGCCCAACCGTTGTAGGAGCGGGCTTGCCCGCGAACACGGGCATAGCCCGTGCCAGGCAGCGCGATGTCTTTTTCGCGGGCAGCCCGCTCCCGCAAGTGCGCCGGAGCTATCACCACTCGTCAAATAATCAATTGACGAATATCAAAATCACTATTAGCTTAACCATTAAATCGAACAATAAATATCGCACAGCGATACGTGAGGCTTGAATTGTACGATCCATTGGTTGATGCGAACCCAGGCCGGGCCCAGCCCCATGCGCCGTCCTACTGGGCCGATACCGCAGGTTCGCCGGTCGCCGACGATGGCCCGGTGCGTGGCAACGAAGACGTCGAAGTGGCGATCATCGGTGCTGGCTACACCGGCCTCAGCTGCGCCCTGCACCTGGCCCGCGAGCACGGGGTGCGGGCGGTGGTGCTGGAGGCGAACCAGACTGCCTGGGGTTGCAGCGGACGCAATGGCAGCTTCGCGCGCATTTCCGGTGGCCGCGTACCGCTGGCTGCACTGATCGAGCGCTACGGCGCCGACACCGCGCGCCAGTACTTCAACGAGATGCGCCAGGCGCTGGACACCACCCGCGGCCTGATCCGCGACGGCAACATCGACTGCGACGTGCAGCCGGATGGCGTGTACAAGGTTGCCAGCAAGGCCATTCACGTCGAGTCGCTCAAGCGCGAAATGGGCCTGTACAACGACCTGCTCGACTACCCGGCCCGCTTCGTCGAAGCCGCCGACCTGCAGGCGGTACACGCGGGTGCCGAGTCGTTCGGTGCACTGCACATGCCCGACGGTTTCAGCATGC
The DNA here is from genome assembly GCF_052378495.1 of Pseudomonas sp. A014. Taxonomy (NCBI): domain Bacteria; kingdom Pseudomonadati; phylum Pseudomonadota; class Gammaproteobacteria; order Pseudomonadales; family Pseudomonadaceae; genus Pseudomonas; species Pseudomonas sp. A014. The sequence goes on along the minus strand of NZ_CP199001.1, from coordinate 5,180,540 downwards.
ATCCGCTGAAACTGGCCTGGGGCGTACAGCGCATGGCCCGCGAGGCTGGCGCGCGAGTGCACACCGGCTCGCCGGTGACCGCCTGGACCAGCAGCGCGCAGGGCCATCGCCTGGTCACGCCAGGCGGAGTGATCACCGCGCGCAAGGTGGTGGTTGCCACCAACGGCTACACCTCGCGGCAACTGCACCCGGCACTGACCGGGCGGATCCTGCCGGTGCATTCGCAGATCATCGTCACCCGGCCGATGAGCGCCGCCGAAAAGCAGGCCAGCCTGCCGGGTGCCGACTGCATGTTCGACACCCGCAACCTGCTGTTCTATTACCGCCGCCTGCCGGACGATCGCATTCTCTTCGGCGGTCGCAGCGCGGTGAATGGCCGCGACGCGGAAAACCCGCTGCACCGCGAACGCCTGCTGGCTGCGCTGTGTCGCAAGTTCCCCGCGCTGCAGGGCATCGACGTGGATTACAACTGGGGCGGCTGGGTCGCGGTGACCAACAACTCGCTGCCGCACTGCTACCCGATCCAGGGCGTGGCCAATGCCTACACCGGCGGCGGCTATGCCGGCAGTGGCGTGTCGTTCTCGCTGCAGACCGGCAAACGCCTGGCGCAGATGGCCTGCGGTGAAGCCCGGCCCACACCGGTGCCGTTCCTGCACCAGGCGCCCAAGCCGTTCCCGTTCCAATCCTTCCTGCGTGTCGGCCAGCGCATGGCCTACGCCTGGTATCGCTTCAAGGACGCCGAGCGCGCGTCCGTCTAACTGGAGAGCGTCATGATCTATAGCGAGTACCTTATCGACGGTGAGCTGGTGCGCGGGCAGGGCGACGAGTCGCCGATCCTGGCGCCAGCCGACGAGCGTGTGCTGCATGTGCTGGCCGATGCCTCGCCGGCCCAGTTGGATGCCGCCGTCGATGCCGCCGAGCGTGCCTTCACCGGTTGGGCGCGCACGCCACCGCGCCAGCGCGGCTACCTGCTGCTCAAGCTGGCCGAGCGCATCGAAGCCGACGCCCAGGCGCTCGGCACCCTGGAAAGCCAGAACTGCGGCAAGCCGCTGCAAAAGGCGATTGGCCACGAAGTGCCGGCGGTCGCTGATGTGTTCCGCTTCTTCGCCGGGGCTGCGCGTTGCCTGCCGGGCAGCGCCGCCGGTGAATACGTCGCCGGCAGCACCAGCATGATCCGTCGCGACCCGCTCGGCGTGGTCGGGCTGATCGCGCCGTGGAACTACCCGCTGCTGATGGCCGCCTGGAAGCTGGCCCCGGCCCTGGCCGCCGGCAACACCGTGGTGTTCAAACCGTCCGAGCTGACGCCACTGAGCGCCCTGTACCTGGCGCGGCTGTGTGCCGAGATCTTCCCGCGCGGGGTGGTCAACATTCTCTCCGGGCGCGGTGCCACCCTCGGCGCGCAGCTCAGCGCCCATCCCAAGGTGCGCATGGTCTCGGTCACCGGTGACATCGCCACCGGGCAGGCCGTGGTCCGCGCCGCTGCCGGCAACCTCAAGCGTACCCACCTGGAGCTGGGTGGCAAGGCGCCGGTGCTGGTGTTCGCCGATGCCGACATCCCGGCTGCAGTGCGCACGATGCGTACCGGCGGCTACTACAACGCCGGGCAGGACTGCACCGCAGCCTGCCGCGTGTATGTCGCCGAGTCGGTGCGCGAGCAGTTCCTCGAACAACTGGCTGCCGAGGTCTCGACCCTGCGTACCGGGCACCCGGAAGATCCGGCCAGCGACTTCGGCCCGCTGATCAGCCGTCGCCAGCAAGAGCGCGTGCAGGGCTTCGTCGAGCGTGCCGCGGCGCTGGCGCACAGCGAAGTGCTGGTCGGCGGCAAGGTTGTCGATGGCCCGGGTTTCTTCTTCCAGCCGACCGTCATCGCCGGTGTGCGCCAGGACGACGAGATCGTGCAGAAGGAAGTGTTCGGGCCGGTGGTGTCGGTCACGGCGTTCGACGATGAAGAGCAGGTGCTCACCTGGGCCAACGAAAGCGAATACGGCCTGTCGGCCTCGGTATGGACGCGCGATGTGAAGAAGGCCATGCGCACCGCCAGCCAACTGCAGTACGGTTGTGTCTGGGTCAACCAGCACATGACCCTGGCCACCGAGATGCCCCATGGCGGGCTGCGCCAGTCGGGCTACGGCAAGGACCTGAGCCTGTACGGTCTGGAGGATTACACCAGCGTGCGGCACATCATGATCGACATCGGCTGAGGCCGGGCAACTACACAAGAACACAAGAACACAACAACAAGCAGGGATGACTGCAGGACTGGATGTCCAGACGTTTCGCCAACTGTCTAACTACAACAAATGCAGGGGTTGAACATGAAACGATTCGAATGGCGTGCAGGCACCGTGGCGGTATTGCTGGGGCTGTGCACCTGGCAGGCCCACGCGGCCGAAAGCGTGACCTTCGCCGGCTGGGGTGGCGCCTTGCAGGACGCCGAACGCAAGGCCTACCTGGAGCCCGCGGCGAAGAACCTGGGCATCGCCGTCAAGGAAGACAACATGGACGGCCTGGCGGCGGTACGCGCCCAGGTGATGTCCGGCAAGCCCAAGTGGGATGTGGTTGAGCTGGCCTCCAACGACTGCATGGTGGCCGAGAAGGAAGGCCTGACCGAGCCGCTGGACTTCTCGGTCATCAAGACCGAGGGCGTCGATCCCAGGTTCTACGGCAAGAACTGGATCGCCAGCCATGCCTACTCGACGGTCCTGGCCTGGAGCACCGACGGCGATGCCGCCAAGGCCCAGACCTGGAAAGACTTCTTCGATCCGTCCGTGAAGGGGCCGCGCGCCCTGTACCGCAACCCGTTCACCACGCTCGAAGTGGCCCTGCTGGCCGACGGCGTGGCGCCCAAGGATCTTTACCCGCTGGACGTCGAGCGCGCCTTCAAGGTGCTCGAGCGGATCAAGCCGCAGGTGGTCAACTGGTGGAGCAGCGGCACCGATTCGGCGCAGCTGCTGCGCAGCCATGAGGTGGATTTCCTGGCCATCTGGGCCTCGCGTGTCGAAGACCTGAAGAAGGCCGGCCAGCCGGTGGACTACACCTACGACAAGGCGCTGCTCGACTATGACTGCGTAGTAGTGCCCAAGGGCGCGCCGAACAAGGCCCAGGCCATGAAGCTGATCGCGCAGATCATGTCGCCGCAAAGCCAGGCCATGCTTGCCACGCTGATCCCCAATCCGCCGGTCAACAGCAAAGCCTTCGACACCGGCATCATCCCGGCGGAGCTGGCCAGCAAGCTGCCCACGGCACCTGCCAACGTCGACAAGGTGGCCTTCTTCGACCCGGCCTGGTGGCAAGGTCGCCAGGCCGAACTCCAGCAACGTTTCGACCTGTTCATCCAGAACTGATCGACCTTTCCGCGCCCGCTGCGAACGGGCGCGCACCTGGAGAAAAGCACATGCACAAACACATGATCAAAGGCGCTGCGTTCAGCCTGCTGGCCAGCGCACTGTTCGCTGCCACCGCACATGCCGACGGCGGTATCACCTTCGCCGGCTGGGGTGGCGCCCTGCAGGACGCCGAGCGCAAGGCGTACCTGGAACCTGCCGCCAAGGCGCTGAACATTGCCATCCGCGAAGACAACATGAACGGCCTGGCCGCCGTGCGCGCCCAGGTGATGTCGGGCAAGCCGAAGTGGGACCTGGTCGAGCTGGGCATCACCGACTGCGTGCAGGCCGAGAAAGAAGGGCTGTCCGAGCCGCTGGACAAAAGCGTGATCGACACCCGTGACATCGACCCGGCCGTGGTCGGCAACAACTGGATCGCCAGCCATGCCTACGCCTCGGTGGTGGCCTGGGCCAAAGACACCGGCAAGCCGGTGGCCCAGACCTGGCAGGCGTTCTTCGACCCCAACGTCAAAGGCGCACGGGCCATGTACACCAAGCCCTGGCAAACGCTGGAGGCCGCGCTGATCGGCGATGGCGTGGCCCCGGCGCAGCTGTATCCCCTGGACATCGACCGCGCGTTCAAGGCCCTGGAGCGGATCAAGCCGCAGGTCGTCAACTGGTGGAGCGCCGGTGCCGATTCGGCGCAATTGCTGCGCAGCCGCGAGGTGGACTTCCTGGCGATCTGGAACGGGCGCGTGGCCGAGGTGGCCAAGTCCGACGATGCGGTCGACTACAGTTTCGATGGCGCCATCCTCAGCTACGACTGCCTGATCGTGCCGCGCGGTGCGCAGAACAAGGACCTGGCCATGCGCGTGATCAACCAGATCATGCAGCCGACCAGCCAGGCGACGCTGGCGACCTTGATCCCCTACGCGCCGGTCAACAGCCGCGCCTACGAGATCGGCCTGATCAGCGCCGAGCAGGCCAGCCGTCTGCCGACCTCGCCGCAGAACATTGCCAAGGTGGCGAAGATCGACCCGCATTGGTGGGTGCAGAACCAGCAGGCGGTGCAGCAGCGTTTCGAGTTGTTCATCGCCCACTAGGACGAGGCGGGTCGTGCTGGCCCGCGTCATAACCCGTGTTCCGTGCCGCTTGCGGCCCCGAGTCTGACCATGTCTGAAGATACGAAGCTCTCGACCTCCATCGACATCGAGCATGTCACCAAGACCTACGGCAGTTTTGCCGCGCTCGATGACGTCTCCCTGAACATCCGCAGTGGCGAGTTCCTGTCGCTGCTGGGCTCGTCCGGTTCGGGCAAGACCACCTTGCTGATGGCCCTGGCCGGCTTCGTGCGCCCGGACGCCGGCAGCATCCGCTTCGGCGGGCGGGAAATGGTGTTCGAGCCGCCGCACAAGCGCGACCTGGGCATGATGTTCCAGAACTACGCACTGTTCCCGCACATGAACGTGTTCCAGAACGTCGCCTACCCGCTGAAGCTGCGCGGCTACAGCCGTGACGAGATCCGCAAGCGGGTCGGCGAGGCGCTGGAGATGGTCGAACTGGACAAGCTGGTCGGGCGGCGCATCGACGAGATGTCCGGTGGTCAGCGCCAGCGTATCGCCCTGGCCCGGGCGATCGTCTTCGAGCCGAAGATCCTGCTGATGGACGAGCCGCTGTCGGCGCTGGACAAACGCCTGCGCGAAACCATGCAGCTGGAGATCCGCCGCCTGCACGAGCGCCTGGGCATGACCGTGGTCTACGTCACCCACGACCAGCGCGAGGCACTGACCATGTCCGACCGCATCGCGGTGATGAGCCAAGGCCGGATCCAGCAGATCGACACCCCCGAGAGCCTCTATGAACGCCCGGCCAACCGCTTCATCGCCGAGTTCGTCGGCGAGTCGTCGTTCCTGCCGGTGGCCATGCGCGAGGGCAGGGCGTGGTTCCGCGACCAGCCGTTGCAGGCGGTGTTCAGCGAAGGCTGCCTGAATAACCCGAGCATCCTCCTGCGCCCCGAGAAACTGCGCTTCGTCGATGACGGCCAGCAGGGCCTGAACCTGTTCCGTGGGCAGGTCCACGACGTCATCTACCAGGGCGAAAGCCAGTTGCTGCAAGTGGACCTGGGCGAGGGCACGCAGGTGTCGATCCGCCGCCCCTCGCGCAGCTCCTCCGGTGACCGCCTGCCAACGCGTGGCGATCGCGTGGTGCTCGGCCTGCACCCGCAGGACAGCCTGATCGTGGGGGACTCGGCATGACTGCGCTCAACCTGCAAGGCGCGCTGCATGGCCAGGCCCTGCAACGCGCGGGCAAGCGCCACGGCTGGTTCCTGCTCTCTCCAATGCTGCCCGCGCTGCTGTTGGTGCTGGTGACCTTCGTGCTGCCGATCGGCTGGCTGTTCGGCCTGTCACTGTTCGATGCCGACGGCAACCTCAGCGCCGAGAACTACACGCGCCTGCTGCAACCGATCTACGTGCTGGCGTTCACCCAGACCTTCAAGATCGCCCTGATCGTCACCGTGGTCTGCGTGTTGCTCGGCTACCCCTACGCCTACTTCATGGTCCACGCACCGCGCCGCCTGGCGGGCCTGGCGATGGCGCTGCTGCTGATCTCGCTGTGGACCTCGCTGCTGGTGCGCACCTACGCCTGGCTGGTGCTGCTGCAGCGGCGCGGCCTGGTCAACGACGTGCTGACCTCGCTGGGCATCGTCGACACGCCGCTGGCGCTGGTGCACAACCTCACCGGCACAGTGATCGGCATGACCCACATCATGCTGCCGTACATGGTGCTGCCGCTGTATGCGGCGATGAAGAGCATCAACCCGCTGTACCTGCAGGCGGCCTCGACCTTCGGCGCATCGCCGGTGCGGGCGTTTCGCGATGTGTTCCTGCCGCTGTCGCTGCCGGGCCTGGCTGCGGGCGCGACCTTGGTGTTCGTGCTCAGCCTGGGCTTCTACGTGACCCCGGCGCTGCTCGGTGGCGGCAAGGTGCAGATGCTGTCGATGCGCATCGAGAGCGATGTGTCGATGTACGCCAACTGGGGCGCCGCCTCGTCGCTGGGCGTGGTGCTGCTGGTGGCCACCCTGCTGATCCTGTTCATCGTCAAGAAGATCGCCGGCCTGGGCCGGCGTAGCGAGTGAAGCCATGAACCGACCCCTGAACCACTGGCTGGGCCTGGCCGCCCGCCGCGCCTGGCTGTACTTGCTGGTGCTGGCGATCATGGTGTTCCTGCTGACGCCAACCCTGATCGTGCTGCCGATGTCGCTGTCGGATGCGCGCTACCTGAGCTTTCCGCCCAAGTCGCTGAGCCTGCAGCCGTTCTTCAGCTATTTCGCCTCGATCGAGTGGCAGAGCGCTACGCGCATCTCGCTGATCACCGCGACCCTGACCATGATCCTGGCCACCACCCTGGGCACCGCGGCGGCCTACGCCCTGCACAACAGCCAGCAACGCTACCTGGGTGTGCTGCGCGGGTTGATGATGGCGCCGATGATCGTACCGTCGATCTTCATCGCTATCGGCCTGTTCTTCGTCTATGCGCGGCTCGACCTGAACAACAGCATTCCGGGGCTGGTGCTGGCGCACACGTTGTTGGCACTGCCCTACGTGATCATCAACGTCGGCGCCGGGCTCAAGAGCTACGACATGACCCAGGAACACGCCGCCTGCATTCTTGGCGCCAGCCGCCTGCGTGCATTCTTCGACGTGACCCTGCCGCAGATCCGCTTCTCGGTGGTGTCTGCGGCCATGCTGGCATTCGCCGTGTCGCTGGATGAGGCGGTGATCTCGCTGTTCATCAGTGGCGGCGACAGCGCCACCCTGACCAAGCGCATGTTCAGCTCGCTGCGTTCGGAGATCGATCCGTTGATCGCCGTGGTCGCTACCTTGATGACGCTGTTGTCGATCATCATGCTGGCGGTCAGCCTCACTGCGCAGCGTCGCGCCCAGCGCCGGAGCGAGTCATGAGCCTGCGCCTGCCAGGCGCCAGTGGCGCGCCGCTGAGCTTCAGCTGGAATGGCCGCCGGCTGCAGGCCCTGGCTGGCGACAGCGTCGCCCAGGCACTGCTGGCCAACGGCATTCGCGGCCTGGCCTGGACGCGCAAGGCGCACCGGCCCATGGGCCTGTCGGGGCTCTACACCACGGGCGTGCTGGCGCGTGTCGATGGCGTACCCAACGTGCGCCTGGACCAGTGCCTGGTGCGCGAAGGCATGCAGGTCAGTCGGCAGAACAGCTGGCCGAGCCCACGCTTCGACCTGCTGCGCCTGGCGCGGCTGGTGCCGTCCGGCTGGATCAAGGGCGGTTTCGAACAGAGCAACCTGGTGCCCAGTGGCGGCCGACTGTTCCAGCACTGGGAGGCGTTGCTGGCGTTCCTGGCCGGGGTGGCCGAGCCCGCCGACCAGGGCTTCGCCGGCCCACCTCCGCCAGGCCAGCGGCTGCAAGCCGAGGTGTTGGTGATCGGTGCCGGGCCTGCTGGCTGCGCAGCGGCCAACCGGGCTGTGCAGGAGGGGCGCGAGGTGCTGCTGGTGTCCCGTGGCGAGTCGCCCGCGCGCTATGCTCGGCAAGCCGGTGCAGCGCTGCCGACGCTCGATCCGCGCGTGCGCTGCCTGTTCGGGGTGGAGGTGTTCGGTGCCTACCGTGAAGGTCGGCTGCTGCTCGGCGCACCGATCGATTCTGCACGCGGCGCCGTGGCGCTGGAGGCCGGCGAGGTGATCCTGGCCACCGGGCGCAGGGTGGTGCCGACCTTGGTCGCCGGTGCCTGGCTGCCCGGGGTGATGGATGCGCGCACGGCCCTGGCACTGGCCAGCGACCGCCGCATTGCGCCGGGCAAATCGGTGGTCGTGCTTGGCGACGGGCAACAGCAGGCCTTGGCCAACCGCCTGCGCCAGTTGGGGGTGCAGGTGGTGGCCGTGGCCCAGGTCAGTGAGCTGCAGCGGGTCGTGGGGCACAACCGGGTCAGGGCTGTACAACTCGAGCGCCTGCAGCCCTGCGATGCGCTGGTGCTGGCCGGCCCCGGGCTGTTCGACGACAGCCTGAGCTTCCAGGCCTCGGCCAGTGGGCGGCTGCAACTGGTCGGTGCGCGTTCTTCGCTACGCCGCGCAGGCAGCGCCGCCGAACCGGACCCGGCGCTGGCGCCCGCACAGGATGCTGCCGTGTTGCTGTGTCCGTGCTTCGACGTATCCGGGCGCGAGGTCGATGAATTGCTGGAGCAAGGCATCGACGACCTGGAGGTGATCAAGCGCCTGACCTCCTGCGGCATGGGCCCGTGCCAGGGCCAACCGTGCTGGGACTCGCTGCGAGCCTACGTCGCCGGGCGCCTCGGCGTGCCCCTGCTGCAACTGGCCCGACCGACCCTGCGCCCGCCGCGCCGGGCCCTGACCGTGGCCCAGGCCGCCGGTCTTTGCGACGTCGTGGAGCCTCTGCAATGAACCTGAAAGCCCCGCTGCCCAAGCGCTGCAGCATCCTCATCGTCGGCGCCGGCATCCAAGGCCTGTCGCTGGCGTTCAACCTGGCCGAGCGCGGCGTGCGCGACATTCTCGTGCTGGATGCCGGCTACTGGCAGGGCGGTGCGTCGGGGCGCAACGGCACCCTGATCCGTGGTGCCTTCAGCTCGGTGGAGTGGACGCGCTTCTTTGCCTACTCCAACCAGCTCTGGCATGGCCTGTCGCGGCGCCTGGGCGAGAACGTCATGTACTCGATGCGCGGCTACAGCATGATCGGCGAGCGCACGGCCACCGCCGAACTGCTGCACCGTACCCGCGAAGTGCACCGCGAATGCGGCATCGATTCGCAGCTGCTCGACCCGGCACAGTTGCGCAGGGTGCTGCCGGCCCTGGCCCACGAACGGGTCAGCGCCGCCCTGCACCTGCCGGGCAGTGGCGTGGCACCGCACCATGCGGCGATGCATGCCTATCACAAGGCCTGCGAGCGCCTGGGCGTGACCCTGCGCTATCGCACGCCGGTCGCGGCCATCGACCGCAGCGCGGGCCGCGTCAGCGGCGTGCGGGTAGGGGAGCAACGCATCGATGCCGACGTCGTGGTGCTCGCCGGCGGCGCCAACAGCAATGCCCTGGCGCAGATGGCCGGCGTGCCACTGGAGGGTTATCCGATGCGCCTCGAAGCCATGGCCCTGGAGCCGACCCGCCCGCTGATCGGCCCGGCCGTGGCCCTGCTCGACCGGCTCTGCTACATGCACCAGACCGCCCGTGGCGAGGTGGTGGGCGGCGCCGAGGTGGCCGAGCGCCCGCAGGACACCCTCAATGCCGACGTCCCGGTGATGGCGGCGACCGCGAAGGCCTACATGGAGATGTTCCCGCAACTGGGCCAGGCGCGTATCCTTCGCCAGTGGGCCGGGCTGGTCCACATTTCGCCCGATTTCGGGCCATTGCTGGGGGCGCATCCCGCCTTGCCGGGGCTGTTCGTCAGTGCCGGCTGGTGCTACGGCCATGCCGGGGCGCCGGCGGCCGGCGAGCTGCTGGCCAGGGCCATCGTCGAAGGGACGGTGGACGAACGCATGAAACCCTTCGCTGTCGAGCGCTTCGTACAAGGGCGTCCGGTGGTCGAGCCGGGCATCGTGCTGAGTCATTTCGAATGAACAACCGTGAATGGGAGCATCCTTTCGCGGCGGCCGAGCCGGCCGTCCGGGTTGCCTCCCTCAGAGCTGTCAAAAAAGGATCGAACGCCATGAGCGCCGCTGAAGAATCGCCCCTGTTCGTCACCGCCCTGTCCAAGGGGCTGGCGGTCGTCACTGCGTTTCGCAGTGGCCGGCCGAGCATGAACCTGGTCGAGCTGGCCGAAGCCACGGGCCTGAACAAGAGCACGGTGCAGCGCTCGGTGTACACCCTCGAAACCCTCGGCTATCTGGCCAAGGATGCCGTGACCAAGCGCTATCGCCTGACCCCGCGCTCGCTCGACCTGGGCTCGGGCTACCTGCAGACCAGCGAGCTGGTCGAGCGCGCCAACCCCTACCTGCACGAGCTCAACCGCGACACCGGCGAGAGCTGCAACCTGCTCGAGCCCTGCGGCATGGACATGCTCTATGTGGCGCGCTTCCCCAGCCACAAGCAGATCCCGATCCACGTGCCACTGGGCCGTCACCTGCCGATGTACTGCACCGCCGCCGGCCGTGCCTACCTGGCGGCGCTGCCGGAGCGCGAGAGCGAGGCCATCCTCGATGCCTCGCAGCTGATCGCGCACACCTCCAGCACCGTGACCGACCGCGAGCGCCTGCGCGAGATCATCGCCAATGCGCGCAAGGACGGCCATGCCTTCGCCAGCGAGCAGTACTACGTCGGTGACATCAGCGTGGCGGCGGCGGTGGTCAATGCCGATGGCTACCCGCTGGGCGCGGTCAACGTCGCCGTGCCGCTGGGGCGTTGGAGCCTGGAGGAGGCCAGGAAGGACCTGGCGCCGAAGGTGATCAACACCGCGCGTTCGATTGCCAGTGCCGTGCGCAGCCTGCGCCCTTTGACCTGAAAAACCCTGTGAAGCCCTGTGGGAGCGGTGAATCCGCTCCTGCACGGCACCGCTTTGCCCAAAAACCAGCCCAACCCCAGGAGCCAACCATGTCCATCCAACGTTTCCAGCCCAACAACAACCGCCTCAGCCACGCCCTCGTGCACAACGGCATCGTCTATGTCACCGGCCAGGTCCCGGCCGACCGTACCCAGGACGTGCGTGGCCAGACCGCCCAGGTGCTGGCGCGCATCGACGAGCTGCTGGCCGAGGCCGGTTCCGACAAGTCGCACATTCTCTTCGCCCAGGTGTGGCTCAAGCATGCGGTTCAGGACTTCGCCGAAATGAACGCCGCCTGGGACGCCTGGGTACCGAAGGATGCACTGCCGGCCCGCGCTACCGTCGAGGCCAACCTTGCCGCCGAGAACATCCTCGTTGAAATCGCCGTTCAGGCCGCAGTCAAGGAGTAAGGTCATGGCGACGATCAAGCATCTGATCCACGGCGAATCGGTCGCCAGCGGCGGGCGCACTGCCGAGGTGTTCAACCCGGCCACTGGCCAGGTCATCCATCAACTCGAACTGGCCAACCGTGCCACCGTGCAGGCGGCCATCGATTCGGCCAAGGCCGCGTTCCCGGCCTGGCGCAACACGCCACCGGCCAAGCGCGCGCAGGTGATGTTCCGCTTCAAGCAATTGCTGGAGCAGAACGAGGCGCGCATCGCGCAGATGATCAGCGAAGAGCACGGCAAGACCCTCGAGGATGCCGCCGGCGAGTTGAAGCGCGGTATCGAGAACGTCGAGTTCGCCTGTGCCGCGCCCGAGATTCTCAAAGGCGAGTACAGCCGCAATGTCGGCCCGAACATCGACGCCTGGTCCGACTTCCAGCCGCTGGGCGTGGTGGCCGGCATCACCCCGTTCAACTTCCCGGCGATGGTTCCGCTGTGGATGTACCCACTGGCGATCGTCTGTGGCAACGCCTTCATCCTCAAGCCGTCGGAGCGTGATCCGAGCTCGACCCTGTTCATTGCCCAACTGCTGCTGGAGGCTGGCCTGCCCAAGGGCATTCTCAACGTGGTGCACGGCGACAAGGAAGCGGTGGACGCGTTGATCGAGGCTCCGGAAGTCAAGGCCCTGAGCTTCGTCGGCTCGACGCCGATCGCCGAGTACATCTATGCCGAAGGCACCAAGCGCGGCAAGCGCGTGCAGGCGTTGGGCGGGGCCAAGAACCATGCGGTGCTGATGCCCGATGCCGAGCTGGACAATGCGGTCAACGCGTTGATGGGCGCCGCCTACGGCTCGTGCGGCGAGCGCTGCATGGCGATCTCGGTGGCGGTGTGCGTGGGCGACCAGGTCGCCGATGCGTTGATCGCCAAGCTGCAGCCACAGATCAAGGCGTTGAAGATTGGTGCCGGCACCCAGTGTGGCCTGGACATGGGGCCTCTGGTGACGGCGGCTGCACGCGACAAGGTGCTGGGCTATATCGACGATGGTGTCGCGGCAGGGGCCGAGCTGGTGGTCGATGGTCGCGGTTTCTCGGTGGCGGGCAACGAGAACGGCTACTTCGTTGGCGGTACCTTGTTCGACCGGGTGATGCCGCAGATGCGCATCTACCAGGAAGAGATCTTCGGGCCGGTGCTGTGCGTGGTGCGAGTGCAGAGCCTGGAAGAGGCGATGCAACTGATCAACGATCACGAATACGGCAATGGCACCTGCATCTTCACCCGCGACGGCGAAGCTGCGCGGCTGTTCTGCGACGAGATCGAAGTAGGCATGGTGGGTGTGAACGTGCCGTTGCCGGTGCCGGTGAGCTACCACAGCTTTGGTGGCTGGAAGCGCTCGCTGTTTGGCGACCTGCATGCCTACGGGCCGGATGGCGTGCGCTTCTATACCCGTCGCAAGGCGATTACCCAACGCTGGCCGCAGCGCAAGAGCCACGAGGCATCGCAGTTCGCGTTCCCTAGCCTTTGAGGATGATCTGACTGGCGCTTTCGCGGGCAAGCCCGCTCCTACAGATTTATGAGCAGCCCCTCAAAATGTTGGACACCCGTCCACTTTTGGGGGGCAGCTCATGTGGGAGCGGGCTTGCCCGCGAAAGCGCCGGTCAGGCCACCACAACACTCAGCTACGGCACGCCAGTAATGCCAGCAAATGCTCGGCAAAAATCTCCGGCCTGCCCTCGAACAACCGCTGTAACGGCTTTCCACTCCCCAGATGCGCATACAGCGCGCCACGCTGCGTCGGCTCGCTCACCATGCGCACTGCCGCCTCGATGTACTGCTCCACCGTCGCGGTAATGGTCCACCCAGGCAACCCCGCCCGCCTGAACAACCCCTCGTCGATATGCTCGAACACCTCCGGCCCGGTCTTGCACACCCCCGGCAACCCCAAGGTGAAGGCGTCGATGATGCCGTTGGTGTTGCCGAACGGAAACGGACTGAGGAACAGGTCGCAACGGTCGAAGGTGTCCAGGTACTGCGCATAAGGCTGGTGTGGGTGCACTACGGCATCCGGGACATAGCGGCGGATCAGGCGCTGCAGCTGCGGATAGAGCAACCCCTGCGCCTGGCCGATGAGAAAGTGCAGGCGCACGCGGCGGCCATGGCGCTCGCGGCTGCGCTCGACGATCTGCTGGCAGGCCTGGAGAAATCTCGGGTTGAGCTTCATGGTGGTGGCCGCCACGGCAATGGCCACCTCGGGGCTTTCGAGGCGTTCGCGGGCGCCGAGCCTGACCTCGATCGCCGAGGGGCGGTACGGCTGGCCGTCGCTGGGCAACAGCAGAAGGCGCTCGCTGAAGCACGCCGGGTCGCCGACGAAGTCCTCCTCGACACTGATGTAGTCCACATGCCGCGAGCCGGTGGTCGCCGGGTGCCCGAGCGCGGCCACCTGCAACGGCGCCAGGCGCAGGTTGGCGACGAACAGGGTGAGCGGGAACATGCCGACACTGGGCATGTACAGCACCTGCGGGCGCGCTTGTTCAGCGAGGCTGCGCACCTGGCGCACGCAGGCGAGCAGGTCGTCCGGGGCCTTGAGTTCGATGAAGCGGTCGAACACCTTGCGCCCCAGTTCGTCGACATTGCTGGCATAGCCGACTGCCCACAGCTCGAAATGCTCACGGGCCGCTTCCAGGGTGCGCGAGTGGGTGCGGTAGATCGAATGAGCACCGGAAAACCATTCCAGCACTACCAGCATGCGCGGCTTGCCTTGGCGCGTGTTGGCTGGCGCAGGCAGCGAGGCGATGCCTTCGGCGTCCAGCTTGCGCTCGATCAGGCGGCAGATCGAACGCTTGATGCGGTGGCGCTGCGGCAGGTCGGCGTAGCTGCAGTGCATGTAGACGTCGTGGATGATCGCCAGCGGCAACTGATCGAGGCTGTCGAGGTTGTCCAGCCGTTCGGGCAGCCACGCCAGCAGCGCCTCGCGCTTGGAGTGCGCCGCAGGCGTGCCGAGAAAGCGCGGCGACAGCAGGGCCATGAACAGCGCCATCGCCAGTTGCGGGTTCTGCGTCCACAACAGTTCCACATCCAGCGGCAGCTGCGACTCCGGCGAGTAGAGGATGCAGAACTTCACCCGTTGTTCCGGCGCCACTTCGAAGCGCTGGCTGCCCTGGCCGTGCAGGTTGAGGGTGCGCAGGATGTGATCGGCGTTGATGAAGGCGCTGGCGGCGAACAGCGCCGACAGCCAGCGCTGGAAGTTGATCAGCTGGTCGAAGCCACCGGGGCTGATCTGGAACTGCGGATCGCTGAACAGCGCGCTGATCGCGCAGGTCAGGCGCGTCAGCACGTGGGCTTCGAGTTCGTCCTCGGGCACTGCCGGCGACACCGACAGCCTGAACTCCCCGGACAGCTTGCCGTAGTGGCGGTCGATGATCAGCAGCAGGCGCACCAGCTCGCGCGCCGCCTCCTCGTGCTGGCGCGTGTAGCAGAGCTGTTCGAAGTGTTCCAGCGCGAACGGGGTCTGGTTCATGGTGGGCCTCAGTCTTGCGCGAGCGTGTCGTCGCCGAGCAGGGCCAGGTCCAGGTGGATCTGGTCGAGCTGCGGCTGCAACGGCGTTTGCCGGTAGTCAGGGTAGAGCACCTGGCTCCAGTTGGCGTTGGCCATCTGTTTTTGCTGGTAGCCCCGCACATCGGCGCTGCTGCGCTCGAGCAGCGTGGCGTTGACCAGCCCGCCCAGGCGCTGCACCACCGCGCCGCCGTTGGCGGTGAGGGTGGTGCTGTCGCTGCCGTGGACGATATAGGCGCCGCTGTCGCTGTCGGCATCGATCAGCAGCACACCGTCGTCGACCTGTAGCAGGTTGCTCCCGCTGGCGAAGTTCAGCGCCGTGCCACTGTCGCTGCGGGCGGTAAGGGTCAGGTTGCCGTGGCCAGCGGCGATCAGGCTGTTGGCACCGCTGCCCGAGCCGTTGAAGGTGATGCCGGTGGCGCCGTTGCTGCCGGTGCCGCTCAGGCTGATATCGCCACCTGCCGACTGGATCATCACACCATTGGGCCCGGTGCGCAGGAACACGCCGTTGCCGTTGGCGCCGCCGTCGCTGCGCCCGTTCAGGCTGATGGCGCCATCCTGGGTGGCGATGGTGACCGAGCTGCTGGCGCTCGAGGGGTAGAAGTGGATGCCGTTGGCCTGCTGCGAATAGCCCTGGAGGCTGATCGAGCCGCTGCCGGTGGCGCGCAGGTCGGTCTGTCCGGTGAGCATGCTGATGCCATGGGCAGCGACCGCGCGACCGTCGAGGCTGAGGGTGCCGTTCTCGACGCTCAGGCGGTTGATGCCGCTGCTGTAGAAGTCGATGGCATCACCTGCGGCGGTAGCGCGGCCGACCAGGCTGACATTGCCGGAGCCGGTGGTCTGGATGATGTTGGTGACGCTGAGCAGGGCGATACCGTGGTCCAGTTCGTCGTTGTTGGGCGAGTGGAAGTGGCCGTCGAGCAGGATGTTGCCGCCGTTGGAACTGATGCGGTTGGTCGAGGCGGTGCCGCCGCCGCCCAGGGCGATGGCATCGGAGGTGCCGACCGAGTCGCCACGCAGGGTGATGTTGCCAGTCCCTGTGGTGATGGCTACGCCGCGCGAGCTGCCGGTGGAGTTGAGGAAGATGCCATAGCCGCCCCAGCTGTTGCTGCTGGTGCCGCTGATCAGCACATCGCCGCTGTCGCTGCCCAGGTCGATGGCGGCGCCACGGCCGGATGGCGCGATGTCGACGCCGCGCCCCGAGGCGCTGGTGCCTTCCAGCACCAGGTTGCCGCTGGCGCTGTTGACGCGGATGTTCGAGTAGTCGCCGCTGGCATCCAGGTAGAGCGCACGGAACGAGCCGGAGCCGGTGTTGATCACCGCGGTGTCGGCCCTGAGCCGCACGTCGCCGGCGCTGCTGGCGATGTTGATGCGTGAGCCCGGTGTGTTGGCGTTGCCGTTGCCCGCCGCGATCAGTGCCAGGGCCGGGGTGCTGCCGCCAGTGGTGTCGCCTTCGACGGTAATGTCGCCAGCGCTGGTCAGGTTGATCGAGGCGCTGGCGCCGGTGACGTTGAGCGCGGTGCCATAGCTGCCGCCGCTGTCGCCACCGAGCACGATGCGCCCGCCGTTGTCGCCGCGCAGGTTGACCGCGCCGGTGCCGGAGGCGGCCACATACAGGCCGCGGTTGCTGGCGCTGCTGCCCTTGAGCGTAAGCGTACCGCTGCCCACCGAAAGATTCTGCGTGGAGCCTGCGGCGGTGGAGCAGACCAGCACGCCGAAACCTGAAACGGCATTGCCGCTGAGGGTGACATTGCCCGCGCCGCGGGCGGCGATGTTGTTGCTGGTGCTGAACACCCGCGCGCCGTTGCCGCCGCCGAGGTTGTCGGCGCTGATGGCGATCGAGCCTGCGCCGTCGGTGAGCAGGTTGCTGCCGCCGGTGAGGATGAAGGCATCGCCTGTGCCGCTGGTGCTGGCCTGGCGGGCAATGATGTTTATGTTGCCGCCACCGGCATCCAGGGTACTGCCGGAGATGTTCACCGCCGTGGCGCTGGAGCCTGATGCCAGGGCGCTCGAGGTCGCGCCACGGAGGCTGATGTCGCCGCCGTTGGTGGTGATCCGCGTGCCGTTGCTGATGGCCACGCCCGTGCCGTTGCTGACGTTGGTGCTGGCGTAGCCGTTGACCGGGTCGGCCGCGCTGCCGAGGGTGAGCTTGCCGCCGTTGGTGTTGATGGTGGCGTTGTTCAGAGCGATGGAGCCGTTGCCGCTGTTGTTGAAGTTCGACAGCATCGAGACGTTCAGCGACTTGCCGTCGGCGTTGCTGATGCTGGTGCCGTTCATGTTGACGTTGCGGTGGGCGATCAGCGTCAGACTGGCATTGCCTCGGGCCTTGACGTTGTCCAGGACGTTGATGTCGCCGGAGGTACCCGCCCCGGAAGAGGTCTGCACGATGATATTGGCGCCTTCGCTGAGCGAAGCGTTGAGCGTCGCCGAGCTGAGGTTGGAGCTGCGCCCGGCGTTGGGGGTGAATGGGCTGCTGCTGGAGGTGCCATTGCTGGCACCGCTGGTGATGTTGATGTTGAACGGATCGAGCAGCCAGGTGCCGCCCTGGCCGGACGCTGCGGCCAGGTTGACCAGGCCGGTGACGTCCAGTGCGTTGCCGGAGGTCTCGACCAGCCCGCCCTTGCCGGCACCGGCGCCAGTGGCGCTGATCACTCCTTCGAAGCGGGTGCTGTCACGCGACCAGAGGATGACCTTGCCACCGTCGCCGTCGCCCAGTGCGTTGGCCTCGATGCGCGCATCCTCGCCCATGTAGGTCGCCGTGGCCTGGTGCAGCGGGCCGCTGCCCTGATAGTCGCCGCCCAGCAATACGGTGCCGCCGCCGGTGCTGCCGGAGGTGTCGATGCGGCCTTGCTCGAACAGGCCGACGTATTCGCCGCTCAGGGTCACGTTGCCGCCATGCTCGCCTGCGCCACGACCGGAGGCGCCGATCACCCCGCTATTGGCGACCACGCCATTGTCGCCGCCGTCCAGGACGATCCGGCCGTTGCGCTGTTGCAGGCTGCGCGCCTCGATCACGCCTTCGTTGTTGACCACGCTGCCGACCATTGCATCGCTGGTGCGCGCGCTCATCAGCACGGTGCCGCCGTCGGCCTGCAGCAGGCCGCGGTTGGCGACGCTGGCACCGACTGCCGCTTCATCGACCTGCAGGTTGATCAGGCCGTCGCCGTTGTAGTCGAGAGTAATCTTCTCGCCGCCACCGAGCACTACCGAGCCCATGCGCGCGATCACCGCGCCTTCGTTGCGTACCTCGGCGCCGAGCAGGGCAACGCTGCCACCGTCGGCGGCGCGCAGGGTGCCCTGGTTGATCACCGCGCCGCGCTGGCCGTCACCCTGGAAGCGCAGGCGACCGGCCTTGAAGTCGTCGTCGTGGATATCCAAGGTGCTGGCGACCAGGCCGCCGACGTTGACCGACGCACCGTTGCCGAACAGCACGCCGCTGGGGTTGATCAGGTACACCTGGCCGTTGGCATTGAGCTGGCCGAGGATCTGCGAGGCGTCGCTGGCGGTCACCCGGTTCAGCGCGACCGCCGAGGCGTTGGGCTGGTGGAAGTTGACCTGGGCGTCCTTGCCGATGTTGAAACGCTCCCAGGTGGCGATCAACTGCTGGCTGTTCTGGGTCACGTCCAGCACATTGCCGGCCTGGCTGATGCCGCCGCTGCCGGAGGTGATCTGGCCGTTCGTTGGCAGGGCGCCTGCGTCCAGCGCCATGGCGTGCTGCGGCATCAGGCCGTGCACGGCGCAAAGTACCGCGAGGGCCAGGGGTTTGAGTGTCGGTCGTTGGCGACGACGGGAAAGGGTGGCGTGCATGGTCGTCTCCTCAGAACGAATAGTTGAAGCCGGTGCCGATGGCGTTGATCGTGGTGCCCACTCCCGGTGAATAGCCGCTGGCGGCAAAGGCGCCGACCACGGCGAAGTTGTAGTTGGCCAGCGACTCGTTCTGCAGCAGCACGTAGTGGGCGAAAATCTCGCTGTTGCGGCTCAGGCGATAACCCACGCCCAGGGCGTACTGGCGTGCCCCCATGCCGCTGGTGTCGCACTGATAACCGGCCGCCGAGATCATCTTGCAATCGCCGGCCAGGGCGCGGGCGTAGCTGGCACGCAGGCGCCAGGCGCCGAGGCGGTGGCTGACGCCGAGCATGTAGGCGCGGCGCTTGTAGTCGGACAGGTCGCTGACGTTGAGGCTGTTGTTCACCACGCCATCCTCGGCGTAGTGCAGTTCGTCGGCCACCAGCGACAGCTGGGTATTGCCGATCTGGTAGCCCAGGCCCAGGCGGTAGCTGTAGTCGTTGGACGAGGTGCCGTCGGTGACATGGGTGTTGCTGCCGACCCCACGCGAGTTGCGGCCAAGGCTGGCGATGCCGAAGTAGTCGACATGGCGCTCGGCCGCAGCCACCGCAGTGAAGCCACCGTTCTGGTAGGTCAGGCTGCCGCCATAGAGGTAGCCGTTGTCGACGTCTTCGGCGGCGCGGGTGCCGTTGTTGGAGTAGGCCAGCTTGAGCGTCAGGCCGTTCCACTCCGGCGACCACCAGGCGACCATGCCGGACTGGCGCCGGTTGAACGCGGCATCGGAGCTTTCGCTGCTGTCGGCCCTGCTGGCCGGGCCGTTGACGTTGCTGGCCATGCTGACGTTGAAGCCCGGCGAGCCGATGATGTTGTAGTAGGCGCCAGCGGTCTTGCCGTTGAACGGATCGAGGCTGGTGGTGCTCTCCTTGAGCGGCATGTCCCAGACCCCGTAGAGCAGGGTGCCGTAGCGGTCGTCGTCGAAGGCCACGGCGGAGTTGCGCAGGCGGGTGTTGGGCGAAATCGACTTGGGCGCGGTTTCGTCGCCCGACAGCGTGTAGTTGACCGAGATGCCGTATTCGAGCTGCCACAGGAAGCGCGAGGTGTCGTTGATCGGGATACCGGCACGGGCACCGACATAAGAAACGTTGTCGCGGGCACGCAGGTAGCTGTTCATGTTGCGCCCGTTGGGCGTGGCCAGTTTGCTCTGGTTGGCGGGGGCGGCGCGGGTCGAGTCGCGCCGATCGACGTACTCGGGCACCAGGCCCAGCGAGCCGTAGAGGGTCAGCTCGGTGCTCTTGTCACGAAAGTCCTCGCGGGTGCCGAGGTCTTTGGCCAGGCCCGCGAAGGCCTGCGGCGAGCCACTGATCGAGAGCCAGAAACGCTTGGCGTCGCGCTCGTCGCTGGTCGGATCGTCGCCGTTGGAGAAGGCCAGGCTGGCGTTCATCACCAGGTCGCGGTGATAGATGTTCAGGCCCACCCCGTAGCCGTGGCGGCTGAGGCTGTTCTCGCTGTCGTCCCAGGGCTTCTTGTTGACCTTCACCCGCCCCGCATCGGCGAACAGCGCACCTTCGGCGATAGCGCCGTGGATGTTGCCCAGGTACTTGCGCAGCTCGACCCGGCCGAGCAGGCCTTCGTCACCGGCCGCTTCGCCGACCCCATAGGCGCGCACGCCGTTGGGGCCGCCGAGGGTGAATTTCTCCGAGCTGTCGAGGTTCTTGTCAGCCCACTGACCGCTGATGGCGGCATACAGCGAGTAACCACCGCCGAGCGCCTGCAGGCGGCTGAACGACAGGGTGCCCTTGTGGTAGGTGCCGGCGGCCTCGGCGGTCAGCGCGTCGAGGGCTGCGTCGAGCGGGGTGTTTTTGTCCAGGTGGCCGATGCCATAGCCCAGGCTCCAGCGGTTGCTGCCGGCCCAGCCGTCACGCCAGTCGCCGTACAGGGTCAGGCCTCGGAACACGGCGCTCTTGCGCACCTCGAAGGCGCCAGCGGCGTCGTCGAAGTAACGGTGTTCCTGGGCCAGGTTCAGGCCGATGTTGGCGTCGCGGCTGCGCAGCAGCGAGGCATCGACGAACAGTGCCGAAACCTCGGCGCTGCCGCTGGCGTTGGCGGTCTTCAGGCCCTTGCCGATGCTGTAGTCCATCTCGGCGTAGCTGGCGCCGACGCTGATGCCGCTGGCACCCAGCGGCAAGCGCATGCCCACGCCCTTGATATCCAGGCCCTCGAAGCTGGCCTGGTTGTTGAAGTACAGGCTCTCGCCGAAGCCGAAGGCGTCGTTGAGGCTGACGTTGGTGCTCATCCGGTTGCTGCCGGTGTAGTAGTTGCCGTAGTTGTCGAAACTGACCCGGCCGGTCCAGGCAGTCATCTCGCTCAACTTCAGCACGATATCGGCAGCGCCCGGCTGGCGCGAGGGCTGCAGAACCGCGCGCACGGAAACACCGGCAATATCGGAGAGGCGCAGCAGTACGCGCTCCATGTCCTGCTCGCGAATCACGCTGCCGCTGGGCAGTGCGTCGACGAAACGCTGCTGCATGCCGGCATTCAGGCGCACACCCGGCCCCGGCTCGGTGCGCACCGTGCCGACCTTGCCCTCACGCACCTCGAGGGTGACCACGCCGCCTTCGATTTCCTGCGGCGGCAGGTAGGCGCGGGCCACCAGGTAACCGCGGCTGCGGTACAGCGCGGTGATGCGGTCGGCGGCGGCACGCAAGCCGTTGAGGTCGAGTTCGCGGCCGAGGTCGTTCTGCAATTCCTGTTGCAGGCGCGATTCGCTGATCTCGCGGTTGCCGGTGAGCTTGAAGGCCGTGACCTTGAAGCTGAACGAGGGGCCCGGCGGATTATTGCCTTGGGCCTGGCGCTGATCGTCCTCGGCCTCGATGCGCACGCTGCCTTGGGGCTGCTGGCTGCGCTGCGCCGGGCGCAAGCTGTCGCGGTTGGTGTCGAACAGTGAGCCGGCGCTGGGCAGGGTTTCACCCTGGGCCTGGCCGGCGAGCACGGCGGCGGTGAGGAACGTCAGGGCGCGCGGGTGCAACGCCCGGCGCACGGAGGCGGCGAGATAAGTCCGGGTCATGGCAGATTCTTTTTGTTGTTTTTGTAGGAAGTGCGAACGGCGTCAGCGGGTCGGGAACAGGGTCCTGGCAACGCTTTTCGCGGCGAACAGGCGGGCGGCGTTATGGCCGACCTTACTGACCTGGAATTGCAGGTGGTCGATGGGGATGTGCCATTTCTGCGCGAGGAAGGCTTCGTAGCGCAGGTAGTTGAGCTGGCGCTCGACACGGGTATCGCCCTGCATGGCAGCGCCACAGGCGCGGTCCATCACTCGGTCGTCCGGTTTGTTGTCGAGCTCGCCGACCATGTAGGTCAGGTTGCGTGCGGCATAGCGCTGGAACACCTGGGTGGCGTTCAGGCCCTGGCGGGTGAAGTACGCCGGCGCCCGCTCCAGGCCATAGCGGTACTGGTTGTAACTTGGGCACATGACCGTGAGCACCGGCTTGAAGGCGCCGTCCTGCACGCGGTTGTCGTCCAGGTAGAGGTAGGACGAGGGGCTCGACACCACGTAGCGCACCTGGATGCCACTGGCGCGCAGGCGTTGGTCGCCGTCGCCGAGCAGGGTGTAGCGCTGCATCAACTGACCACCGGCGGAGTGACCGATGAGCACTATTTCCTTCAATGCAGGGAAATGCTGGCGGTTGCCGAGGTAGGCGAGAAGGTCGTCGAGCACGGTGAAACCGGCGATACCGGCGCGCCCGCTCTGCGACTCGGTGCCGTGCATCCATTTGTCCTTGGGCCACAGCGGCATGTCGTCGCCGGCACGGCGGTCGCTGGGGGTGAGGAAGTTGGGCGCCAGCAGCAAGGTGTCGCTGGCGCTGAAACCCGCGTTTTCCAGCAGCTTTTCGCCGCTGTCGTAATAGTCGTCGGCGTTGCGGCGCACACCATGCAGCAGCACCACGGCGCGCTGCACGGGCAGGCTGGCACGCTGCAGGTCGTTGTTGGCGAAGGCAAGGAAGTTGTAGGGGGCAGTGTCGCCCAGGCGCAGGGTCTGGGGGGCGGCGACGGCCTGGACGGCCAGCAGGCTGGCGGTCAGGAGCAGCAGGGAGCGGGCGAGTATGCGCAGAACGTGATGCGGCATGTAACCACCTCGTAAGCGTGCGGTCCGGTCGTATCCCGTGGCAGTGTGTGGGATCGGCCGGTTTGATTGGAGTTATGGCGCCGATCCTAGCAGCGGTTTTTGCCGAGATAAAATATCTTGAATCGAGTGTCTTGATATCTTGAAAGTATCAAGTTGCCATTGCCGCTCTCCATACTAGAGAGATATTGGTTGGATATTTTTAATATATTTTTAATCTTCCAAACCCGCCGCTAGCATCCCGCCATGTTCGCCCCTCCTGAGCGACACACTCGCGGAACCGAAACCATGACAACAAGAAAGACCCCGCTCTACCTGGCCATTGCCTACGCCCTGTTCGCCGCTGCCACGGCCCAGGCCGCCAACACCGCCGACCTGCCGTGCAAGACCACCGCTGAATGCGCCGAGCAGGCGCGCAAGATCGGCGCCACCGTCGACAAGTCCGCGCTCAAGGGGGGCCAGCAGGAAAGCCAGTTCGACTGGCTGAACCGCATCAACAAGGCCTCCATCGTCATGCTCACCGAGCAGGGCATCGTGCCAGCCGACCAGGGCAAGGTGATCGCCGGCGGCGTGCGCTATGCCATCGACCAGGCCAAGCAGCCCGACGGCAAGCGCCCCAGCGATGTGTTGCAGCTCGAGCAGGTGATGATCGACAAGATTGGCCCGCAGGCTTCGTTGATCCACTCCGGGCGCAGCCGCCAGGACATGTACGCCACCTATCGCCTGGCCTCGCTGCGCGCCGAAGTGCTGGACTACAGCGACGCCCTGAACGCCACCCGCCAGCGTCTGCTCAAGCTGGCCTCGGTCAACGTCGACACTCTGGTGCCGGCCTACACCAACGGCGTGCAGGCCATGCCGATCAGCTACGCCCACTACCTGCTGGCCTATGAGGCGTCGTTCCAGCGCGATGCCCAGCGCATTCACGACCTCTATGCGCGCCTGAACCTGAGCCCGATGGGCACCGCGGTGCTGGCCAATTCCGGTTACCCGCTCAACCGCGAGCGCCTGGCAACGCTCTTGGGCTTCGATGGCCTGCGTGAGAACTCGCTGGATGCCAGCCAGGTGTCGACCTACGACATTCCGCTGGAGGCTGCGAGCATTGCCTCGTCGTCGGCCATTCGCGTGGGCGCGATCATTGGCGATATCCACACCCAGTACCACCAGACCCGCCCGTGGCTGCTGCTCGACGAGGGTTCGACCTACACCAGCAGCGCCATGCCGCAGAAGCGCAATCCAGGCTTGCTGATGCGCACCCGCGAGTCGGCTTCCGATGTGGTCGGCTTGGCCAACGCCACCACCGTGCGAGCGCATAACGTCACTACCGGTATGACCGACTACAAGGCCGCGTTCGACGACCTGGGGCTGTTCAAGTCGGCCAACGAAATGTTCGAGCGCATGGACCTGGTGCTCGATGCCCTGCAGATCAACGCTGCTCGGGCCGAAGAGGAACTGGACGCAGACTGGACCACGTCGATGGAGCTGGCCGACACCCTGGAGCGCCAGCACCACGTGCCGTTCCGCATCGGCCACAGCTTTGCCTCGCTGATCGTCGAGAAGGCCCGTGCCGAGGGCACGCTGCCCAAGGACTTCGCCTACGCCGATGCCCAGGCGCTCTATACCCAGGCGGCGAAGAAGTACAAATGGCAGGACGACCAGCTACCGCTGAGCGAGGCCGCCTTCCGCGCCAGCCTGTCGCCACGGGCGATGGTCGAGAGCCGCCAGGGCACTGGCGGGCCACAGCCGAACGAAGTGCGGCGCATGCTGATGGAAGCGGGCAAGCGCCTGGCGGCGGACCAGGACTGGATGAAGCTGCACCGGCAGAAGCTGGTGGATGCCGATGCGGCGCTGGACAAGGCCTTCGACAAGCTTGCCGGGCAGTAAAGCCGCCTTGGAGAAACTGGCCTGCTCAAAATCCAAAGGCCAGCCCGACCCCTGTGGGAGCGGGCTTGCCCGCGAAAAGCACGCCGCGGTGCATGGCACCGGCTGTGCCGGTGTTCGCGGGGGGGGGCAAGATTGCTTGGGAATTATCCTGCGCGTCACACAGCCGTTTCTCTGTTGTTGAAGATAAGCATCGGGACTAACTTCCCGGGGTCGCCATAGGGTGAACCGGGTTTGAGAGCCGTGGCTTTCAAGATGTTTGCGTAGAGGCTGGCAGGTGCTTGCCGAAAGCTTTTCAGCGCCTATGAGATCGAGCGCCGCCCGCGCGGCGCTTCGCGGGCAAGCCCGCTCCTACAGTTTGTTTCGGGCCAATGAATCCTGTGGCATTTTCGCGCGACCCCTTTGGCGCACGGCACGTTACCGAGTCGTACACACCAGGCGGTCGCGCGCCTATGGCACAGGCATAACTGGCCCGAAACAAACTGTAGGAGCGGGCTTGCCCGCGAAGCGCCGCGTGGGCGGCGCTCGATCTCACAGGCGCTGAAAAACTTCAGGCAAGCACCTGTCAGCCCTCACGCAATCACATGCGAACACCTTGAAACAGAAGGGTGTGAGAACCCGCTATCTATTTGCAGTTCAACGCTGTCATGGCAGCTGTGCGTGGGCAGGCTTACGCCTGGCCGGCTGATTGATCTCTATGGACCGGTCTCTCACCCCACGTAACAGCTGCCACCCATCTGGCAGCGGGCTTGCCCGCGAAAAGTACACCACGGTGTATGGCACCGGCTGTGCCGGTATTCGGGGCGGTTCGACGCCCCGCCGAGCGACCTCAGAAAATTCCGAATCTCGCCGGCATCCCTTCAGTTCAAGGTTGCTTGGGAATTATCCTACGCGTCACGCAGCCGTTTCTCTGTTGTTGAAGATAAGCATCGGGACTAACTTCCCCGGGTCGCCCATATGGCGACCGGGTGTGAGAGCCCGCTATACAACACCGAGTAACGCTGTCATGGCAGCTGTGCGTGGGCAGGCTTTATGCCTGGCCGGTTTTTGCTCTGTGTTGGTCCGGTCTCTCACCCCACCACAGCTGCCACCCTATCCTGTGAGAGGGATGGAGTAGTCGGCTTTCGACAACTCAACACAGGGCAACACCATGAAAAAGATCGTCCCCGATCCACCCCGCCTCAAGCTCATCAATACTCCCTACTTCTCCATCCACGCCGACCTGATTCCCCCGGACGCCTTGGCTCACGCCAGCGAGCTGCTGCGGGGCGTCAGCGAGACCCTCGACGAACACTGTCGCTCCGTGGCCGGTGCTCCCGGTCTGAACATGCTCGCCAACGCCGCGCATGCCGCCGAAACAGCGCGCGCCTTGATCGAACACGCCCTCAAACGGATGTGATGGAGGTTTGTCCATGAACGAAAACACCACGCCAGGCACCGCCACTGCCCTCGGGATGTTCCGCGTACAACCCGGCATTCCCGTGGATCAGGCATTCGACGAAGTGTAGTTGTTGCTGGGATGCGTGCGCGATCTGAGCCAGGGCAGTGACGAGGAAATCGCCCCTGCTGCCCTGATGACGGCATTGAGGTATCTCAGCGCGATGGCCAAGGCTTTGCTGAACGACCTTGAGGTGGCCAGAAACCAGGAGGTCTGACTGCAGGCCTGCTCCCACTGGGAGGGTTGCTGACCGGCCCGCTTGTTGACCCATCACCTGATAAATCTGTCAGTTTCGCGGACAGTGAGGCGTCTCTAATATCACCGAACAGCTTGCGAAGCATGGCTCAAGGCGGCTCGTATTTCCCGCATCACAGATAATGGTGGGCAACATGGATGCGCCAGTGGTGCACGCAGGTACTCCTGGGGGCCGGGTGATCGATAGTCGCGGTTTGGATGTACGCGATATCGCTGGCTATCGCCATCCGACGCTGGCGCAGGCCTTGGCCTGGCGTATCACCCGTCACAGGCATGATGCCGTCAGCCGTATCAGCGAAAGTCGTGATCCGCGCCTGCATGCCGAGGGGCGGGTGAACTTCGCGTGGCAGTCCTCGTTGGGCGGTGTCATTGTGCGCACCCAGAGTGTCGACGCCGGTATTTGCCTGCGCCTGAATGATGTGCAAGGCCGACCGCTGTTGGCGCTGAGCCGGATCCGGCTGGGCGAACGGGGTGACGAAGGTGTTGGCGAGGCGGTGGTGGACCGCTTTCATTACGAGCCTGCGAATCTGCCCGGCCGTCTGCTGGGCGTCACCGAGCAGATCATTGCGGGGGCCGTGCGTTGCAGCGAACGGCTGACTTATGCAGAGCCAACCCAGGACAGTAGAGACCGCAACCTGGCGGGGCTATGCAACCGTCACTACGACCCGGCTGGATTGTTGCAGTTGGACGAGGTCGCGTTGACGGGCGACCCCCTGGTTTCTCGTCGACGCTTGCTGGCATTCGCGGATGATGCAAACGCACAGGCCGACTGGCAGGGCGAAGACGCCTCGGTGTGGGAGGTGCTGCTGGCGCCGCCGGGCCAGGCTTATGTCAGCCACACGACGCGGGACGCGACAGGCCTTCCCGTGAGTGCGACAGATGCCTGCGGCCACAGGCAGCGTCTGGCGTATGACTTGGCCGGGCATTTACTGGGCAGCTGGCTCACGCTGCAAGGCAGACCTGAGCAGCCGATTGTCGCGGCGTTGCACTACTCGGCTGGCGGACACAAGCTGCATGAAGCGCATGGCAACGGCATCAGCACCAGGTTCACATTCGATCCCCGCAGCCTGCGCCTGACGGGGATTCTGGTGCAGCGTCCGGCCACTTCTCCTTCCGGTGCTCGTACCCTGCAGCACCTGCGTTACAGCCATGACCCAGTGGGCAATGTGCTGCGTGTGCGCAACGAGGCCGAGGCCGCACGCTACTGGCGCAACCAGAAAGTCATGGCCGAGGGCACCTACGTCTACGACAGCCTGTATCAATTGGTCGAGGCCAGTGGCCGGGAAATGGCAGGTGCTGCTCGGCACGGCACTCGGCTGCCCGAACCTGCCGTACCGGTCGATGCGAGGGTCTACAGCCGCTACACCCGTGATTACCGCTACGACAGCGGCAACAACCTGACGCATATACACCATCGCGCGCCTGCCTCCGGCAATGGCTACAGTGTGCAACTTACCGTTTCTGACCGAAGTAACCGCGCAGTGCTGGCTCAGCCAGGACTGCTGCCCGGCGAGGTGGATGCACTGTTCGACGCTGGCGGCCACCCGTGTGCGCTGCTTCCCGGCCAACCGTTACAGTGGACTGCGCGCGGTGAGCTGTCTCGGGTTTCGCCGATTCAGCGTGACGAAGGCGCGGATGATTGCGAGTGGTACCGCTATGCGGCGAATGGCATGCGCCTGTTGAAAGTCACACAGCAGGCCTGTGCAACCCCGCGCGCAGAGCGAGTGGTGTATCTGGATGGCCTTGAGTTGCGCAGCAAGTCGGTTGCCCAGGCGGAGGTCGAGCAACTGCAGGTGATCACTGTGGCCGCTGGTGGCGGTGCCGAGGTGCGGGTATTGCACTGGTCGAGCGGCAAGCCAGCTGAGATCGAGAATGATCAACTGCGTTACAGCTATCACGACCTGATCGGTAGCAGCGGCCTGGAAGTGGATGGGCGAGGTGACGTGATCAGCCAAGAGGAGTACTACCCCTATGGCGGCACGGCGGTTTGGGCGGCGCGCAGCCGGCTCGAGGCGGGTTTGAAGACGATCCGTTATTCGGGAAAAGAGCGGGATGCGACGGGCTTGTATTATTACGGAAGTCGCTATTACCTGCCTTGGGCGGGACGTTGGTTGAGTGCCGATACGCTGGATGATGAAGGGAAAGCGGTGGATGGTTTGAATCTGTACCGGATGGTCGGGAATAACCCGATCACGCTGCATGACCCGGAGGGGCGAGAGGGGAGGACAGGATACATTTACACGCCTTTTTCGCGCGGAGATGCAGCGAAAATTGTGGCCGTTGAGAACGCCAAACGCATACAGCTGGGAAAGAGCATTCGATCAATGGCATTCGAGAATGACCAAGAACGCGAGACCTTCAAAAAATTGCTGAAAAATGAAGCCCAGCAGCTTGAGGAACTCAATGAAAGAACTCAGGGACAGATCGAACGGTTAAAGAGCAAGCGTTCGTTGACCGCTAAAGAACGTCAATATTTTGATCTATACAGTCGAAATATCATCGCTCGAAACGGGCAACTGGAAGCAATAAAATACCTGATGGCCGACCGCGGATCGAAGTTATTTAGCGAACTGGACCCTGTACGTACAAAGTTATATGTCGTGGGGCATGGCGGGCCGGGTATTAGTCGTGTTTACGCTGCTTCAAATGGCGAAAACAACAAAGGCATGTCCATGAAGAGACTGGCTCAGGAGTTTTCCGGAGGCGGATTGAACTTGAACTATGAAGATATCCGTCTAGTGCCTTGTAATAGTGCAGATATGATTGAGCCTTCGTCATTTGAAAAGGATAGTTTGGAGCAGGCGCGTCAGCCGAAACATGACGAGAGTGCGGGAGGGCCCGGCAAGCCAGGAAAGATCTACCCACCTGCTGAGTCGCTGAGCAACGAGATGCGCGGTAAAGGGTACTCCAGGCTGACTGTGAGTGGTTATCACGGTAGAGGGATTAGCAAAAGCCAAGACGGTCATTTTTACCGCTCGCTCGGTAAGGGAGGGGCTATCCAGCGACGCTCCCAGGTCAAGCAGCAGTGGAAGAGCTACTGATCAATGTAGAGCGCTCGGGAGTTACTGCAACACAGAGTGCGGTTGATATGACTGGCCTGTGATTTTCGTGGGCGGGGCCAGGCTCAGTAGCGACTAACCCAACACCTCGCGCAACCGCCCTCGATCCACCTTCCCGTGCCACCAGGCAATCGCCAGGCACGCCACGCAATTGCCCAACACATTGGTCACCGACCGGCATTTCATCAGCCGCTCCACGCCGATCAACAAACCGATGCTCTCCAGCGGCACGATGTCCAGCACGCTCAGGGTCGCAGCCAGGGTGACGAAGGCCGAGCCGGCCACGCTGGTCGAGCCGAGCGAGGTGAACAGGCTGACCAGCACGATGGTCGCCAGCAGCGAGGGAGTCAGGTCGATATGCCCAAGCTGTGCGAGAAACAGCACCGCGACGATCAGGTACAGGCTCGAGCCATTGAGGTTGAAGCTGTAGCCGGCAGTGAGGGTCAGGCGCAGGGTCTGGCTGTCGCAACCCGCCGCTTCGAGCTTTTCTACCAGGCGCGGCAGGGCGGCCACCGACGAGCCGGTCGAGATCACCAGCAGCAATTCTTCCTTGATGTAGCCCACCAGCCGCGCCAGGCGACAGCCGAGCAGACGCATCACCAGCAGCGGCACCAGCAGCAGGTAGGCCAGGCACGCGGCGTAGGCAACAACGACGAACTTGGCCAGGGGAATGGCGGCGTCCAGGCCGTACTTGCCGATGATGAAGGCGATGGCACCAAACGCGGCCAGCGGCGCGAAGCTGACGATCAGGCGCATGATGCGGAACATCCAGGCCATGGTCCGGTCGAGCTGGCGGGTCAGGCGTCGGCCGGTTTCGCCGCTGCGCCCCAACAGCAGGCCACACACCAGTGCGGCCAGCAGCACCTTGAGGATCGGGCTTTCTTCCAGCGAGTCGAGCAGCAGGGTCGGCAGGCGCGAGAGCATCGGACCGTCGCCGGCCAGCAGCGGCACCGACCACACATGGCTGGAGCTTTCCAACCCCGCACCAGGGCGCAGCAGCAAAGCCACCGCCAGTCCAATCAGCAGCGAAAGCAACGACATCAGTTGCCAGTAGGCCATGGCCTTGAGGCCGAGGCGGGCGGTGGCGCGGTAGTCGCTCAGGGCGGCGGTGCTGGAGCAGACCAGGATGAACATCACCACCGGGGCACAGACGCCGATGATGGAAATGAACAGGTCACTGAGCGGCTTCATCTGCACCGCCAGGTCCGGCTGCCAGACGCCCAGCAGCGCACCGGCCAGCAGTGCGAGCAGGAGCAGGGCGAGGTCTGAACGAGAGCGATTGCGGATCATCGGCAGTTTTTGTTTTTTTCCGGTTTGCCGATTCTAGCGTGAATGGTGCGAGGACTGCGCATGCGCCACAATGCTCCTCGCCACCCGTCCCCGGAGCCTGCATGGAACTTCGTCACCTTCGTTACTTCGTCATGGTCGCCCAGGAAAAGCACTTCACCCGTGCCGCCGCGCGGCTGAACATGCAGCAACCGCCACTCAGCCAGCAGATCCGCGCACTGGAACAGGAACTGGGCTTCGACCTGTTCATCCGCCATGCCAAGGGTGTCGACCTTACCGCTGGCGGCGAGGTGTTCCTTCAAGAGGCACTGGACATCCTGCAACGGGTCGAGAACGGTGCGCAGAAGGCGGCGCGCACGGCCAAGGGCATAGAGGGCAACCTCAAGGTCGGCTTCACCAGCTCGGCGGCGTCCCATCCATTGATCCCCCGCATCATCCGGCGCTACCGCGACTTGTACCCGGACGTCGATATCGCCTTGCACGAAGGCAACGCCCGCGAACTGACCGACGAGGTGAGCGACGACAGTGTCGATATCGGCATCCTTCGCGCGCCGGTCGACCGCCCACGCGGCATCGCCTATCACCGGTTGCTCAACGAAGAACTGGTGCTGACCCTGCCGGTTGGCCATCGCCTGCTCGACAGCGGTGCGGCCATTGCGCTCAAGGACCTGGCCGACGAGCCGTTCATCCTGGTGCGCCGCCCGGGGGCGCCGGGGATGTACGCCAATTTGCTGCAGGCGTGTCGCAATGCCGGGTTCGAGCCGAAGGTGGCGTTCGAGGTCGAGCGCATGCTGACCAACGTCAGCCTGGTGGCCGCAGGTGCCGGGGTGTCGGTGGTGCCGACCTCGATGCGCGGCTTTCACGAGCACAGCGTGGCCTACCGGCCGATTCGCGATGCCCGGCCCCGGCTGGCGGCGCCGATTACCCTGCTGTGCCGGCAGGACAACCCGTCGCCGCAGGCGGTGAATTTTGTGGCGTTGGCGCGGGAGCTGGGCAGCGAGTTGCGCCGTGAACGACGGGAGGCCGGTGGTGCTGCGTTAGCTACAGGCTAATGACAACGCGGCGCCAGGCTAACAAGGGCTGGGCGCTGGAAGGGTAGGGTGGTAGCAACACTGCAAGGCCTGCGGCGAAGCGATTTTGGCCGACAGGCTTGTGGTGGCTGTTCCGGCCTCATCGCGGGACAAGCCCGCTCCCACAGGTGCCCCGACGACTCCGAAACCTGCGGAACACCTGTGGGAGCGGGCTTGTCCCGCGATGAGGCCCTGAAGATCACCCCCCCTTCGAGAGCCTCAACATGTCATCCGCCCGCTTCACCCTGTTCACTGCCTCGGCGGTGTGCGCACTGATCATCCTCGACACCAATATCGTCGCGGTCAGCCTGCCCAGCATCGCTCGTGACCTGTCCGGCTCGTTCGCCGACATCGAATGGGTAGTCAGCGCCTACCTGCTGGCCTTCGCCGCAGCCCTGCTACCGGCCGGCAGCCTGGCCGATCGTTTCGGCCGACGGCGCATGCTGCAACTGGGGCTGGGCCTGTTCGGCCTGGCCTCGCTGGCCTGCGGCGCCGCGCCGACACTGATGTTTCTCGACCTGGCCCGGGCCGCCAAGGGCCTTGGTGCGGCGCTGCTGCTTACCGCCGCGCTGGCGGCCATCGGTCACCGCTTCCACGAACCCGAGGAGCGCCTGCGCGCCTGGGCGTTCTGGGGCGCGTGCATGGGCGCGACCATCACCTTCGCACCGCTGCTTGGCGGCCTGATCGCCAGCACCTTGGGCTGGCGCTGGATCTTCTACATCAACCTGCCACTGGTGGTGGTGCTGGCGTTCATGGTCCGGCGCAGCATCGAGGAATCACGCGACAGCGCTGCCGCGCGCCTGGATCCGTTCGGCAGCCTGACCTTCGCGGGTGCGCTGGGCTACCTGATCTGGGCGCTGATCGATGCCAACCGCGTCGGCTGGGACAGCGCCCCCACCCTCGGCCGCCTGGTAATCGCGGCGTTCCTGTTCTTCCTCTTCGTGCTGGTCGAGCGCAACCAGTCGCGGCCGATGATCGACCTGCAACTGATGCGCAGCGGGCGCTTCATCGGTGCTCTGCTCGGCATGTTCGCCTATGCCGCCTGCGCCCAAGTGATGATGACCCTGCTGCCGCTGTACTTGCAGAACGGCCTGCAACTGCCAGCGCTGGCCGCAGGTGCAGGCATGCTGCCGTTCGCCCTGGCGATGCTGCTGACACCCCGCCTGGGCATGCGCCTGTCGGCACGGCTCGGCTCGGCGCGCGTGTTCGCCCTGGGGTTGCTGCTGGTGGGGCTGGGCAACCTCTTGTGTTCGGCGGCAGCCGCGTACGGCGGTTATACCCCCTTCGCCCTGGCCAGCCTGGTGCTTGGCGCCGGGGCTGGGCTGCTCAATGGCGATACGCAGAAGAACATCATGGCCTGCGTACCGCGCGAGCGCACCGGCATGGCTTCGGGGTTGAGCACCACCACCCGCTTCGGCGCAATCGTGCTGGCCATCGGTGTGCTGGGCGGGATTCTGGCCAGCCGCAGCGGGCAGTTGTTGCGTGAGGCGGTGGCGGGCGTGGCGCCGGGGCAGCTGGACAAGGTCGGCGACATGGCGACCCGGGTCGCGGCGGGCGATCTGCCGGCGGCGCTGGCGGTGGTCGATCCGAGTCTGCGCGACACCCTCGCGCCGCTGGCACGCCAAGCCTTCGTCGGCGGTTTCGAAGCGGTGCTGACCAGTGCCGGGGTGGCCGCGCTGGTGTTCGCCGTGGTGGTCGGGCTGCTGCTGAACCGGCCACTTCCCGTGCCAGTCACGCAGCCGACCTGATGATTTAATTTCATGGTCGTTATCAATCAACGCGATTAGAAGGCTTCACATTCTCTGGGTATAAAGCATGCAAAAAATGATGGCAAAAAGCTTTTATGCACTCGGGGGAGGACACCATGTTCAGAGGAATCAGCATCACCATGAGGTTGGCGCTGGGGTTTGCATTGGTCGTTGGGTTGATGCTGGTCATCACCGCCATCGGCGTGCATCGGGTGGGCGGGATCGACGCGTTGCTCACCGAAGTCAGCAGCAACACCACGGTCAAGCAGCGCTATGCGATCAACCTGCGCGGCAGCGTGCATGACCGCGCCATCGCCATCCGCGATGCCGTGCTGACCCACGATGATGGCCAGCTTTCGGGCTTCCTCCAGGACATCAAGCGCCTGGACGACTTCTACCAGACCTCCGCCGTGCCGCTGGCCAAGATGCTCGGCGAGCCCAAGGCTGGTGCTGACGAGCAACGCCTGCAGCAGCAGATCCAGGGTATCGAGCGTACCGCCCAGGCC
This sequence comes from Pseudomonas sp. A014, assembly GCF_052378495.1. Taxonomy (NCBI): domain Bacteria; kingdom Pseudomonadati; phylum Pseudomonadota; class Gammaproteobacteria; order Pseudomonadales; family Pseudomonadaceae; genus Pseudomonas; species Pseudomonas sp. A014. The sequence continues at coordinate 5,146,627 of NZ_CP199001.1, read as the reverse complement.
GCCACCGCGCAGTTGCTGGAGCTGCGCCACAAGGGCGATTTCGAGCAGGCACAGGCGCTGTTGCTGGCCCAGGTCGCGCCGGCGTACAAGGAATGGCTGCGCAGTATCAACGCCTTCATCGACCTGCAGGAGAAGGATGTAGTGCGCGACATCGGCATCGTGCGTGACAGCGCTTCGGGCTTTGCCGGTTTGATGCTCTGGGCCGCGGCCCTGGCTGCGCTGCTCAGCGTCGCCGCCTCGCTGCTGATCATCCGCAGCATTCGCTCGACCCTGGGCGCCGAGCCCGAGGAAGTGGCGCAACTGCTGCGTGGCCTGGCCCGTGGCGAGATCGACCAGAGCGTACGCAGCCAGCATCCGGACAGCGTGATGGGCGCGCTGGGCACCACCAACCGTCACCTCACCGAGATCATCGCCCAGGTCAACCAGGTGGCGACCGACCTGGTCGCCTCGTCCAGCCGCATGAGCCAGGGCGCTGCCGCCAACCAGGGGCGCATGCAGCAGCAGAGCGACGATACTCAGCACATGGCCAGCGCCGTGTCGCAACTGGTGGCCGCGATCAACGAGATCGCCGGTTACGCCGCCGCGGCCGCGCGGGCCTCCGAGGCGGCCGACCAGGAAGTGGATGCTGGCAAGACCGTGGTCGAAGGTACCGCCAGCTCCATGCACGAGCTGGCCCAGGTGCTGGAGTCGGCCACCGAGGCGGTGTTGCAGGTCGCCTCTGACAGCCAGGCCATCGAGAGCATCATCGAGGTGATCAACTCCATCGCCGAGCGCACCAACCTGCTGGCGCTCAATGCCGCGATCGAGGCGGCGCGTGCCGGCGAGTTCGGCCGGGGCTTCGCGGTGGTCGCCGACGAGGTGCGCTCGCTGGCCAACCGCACCCAGGAGTCGACTCGCGAGATCCGCGGCATGATCGGCAAGCTGCAGGAGGGTGCCGGCAAGACTGCGCAGATCGTCGGCGACAGCCGCGAGCTGGCGCAGGGCACGGTGGAGCGTACCCAGGTCGCACAGCGTTCGCTGAACGAGATCCGTCGCGAGGTGGCAGCGATCAGCCAGATGAACAACCAGATCGCCGCGGCTTCGTCGCAGCAGGATGTGGCAGCGAGCATGCTCAGCCAGGACATCAATCGCATCCACGCCTCCTCGCGTGATGCCCACGCAGGTTCCACGCGCCTGGCCGGGGACAGCCAGGAGCTGCTGGAGCTGGCGGATGCGCTGGGCAGCCGCATGGGCTTCTTCAAGACTGCCGGGTAGTCCCTGCAGGCCCGGCCTCTTCGCGGGTAAACCCGCTCCTACAGGGATTGTGAGCTCCTGTGGGAGCGGGTTTACCCGCGAAAAGGCCAACACAGCCCTAAACCCTGTTCGATAAAAAAGAACGCTCAACCACCCCTTCGATAAACCATACTGCGGAAAAACAACAGGTGTTTTTCCGCATGATGACCCTGCGTCAGATTCGCCACTTCATCGCCGTCGCCGAAACCGGCTCGATCTCCGCCGCCGCGCAGGCGGTGTTCATCTCCCAGTCGACCCTCACCCAGGCGATCCAGCAACTGGAAGACGAGATCGGCGTGACCCTGTTCACCCGCCACGCCAAAGGCATGAGCCTGACCCACCAGGGCCACCAGTTCCTGCGCCAGGCGCACCTGATCCTGGCCACCGTGGAAAACGCCAAGCGCAGCCTGCAGCAGAGCACCGACCAGGTCGATGGCCTGCTCACCATCGGCGTCACCAGCCTGGTCGCCGGCTATTACCTGGCCGACCTGATCACCCGCTTCCAGCACGCCTATCCCAATGTCCAAACCCGCGTGGTGGAGGACGAGCGTCCCTACATCGAGCATCTGCTGGTGGCCGGCGAGATCGATGTCGGCGTGCTGATCCTGTCCAATCTCGAAGATCGCCACGCCCTGCAGACCGAAGTGCTCACCCACTCGCCACACCGCCTGTGGCTGCCGCCGCGCCATCCGCTGCTCGAGCGCGACAGCATCAGCCTGGCCGATGTCGCGGGCGAGCCGCTGATCCAGCTCAACGCCGATGAAATGGGCCTGCACACCCAGCGCATCTGGAGCCGTGCCGGGCTTACGCCCAAGGTCACCTTGCGCACCGCGTCGGTGGAAGCGGTGCGCAGCCTGGTGGCGGCGGGGCTTGGGCTGTCGATCCAGGCCGACATGACCTACCGCCCGTGGTCGCTGGAAGGCGACATCATCGAAGCCCGCCCGCTGGCCGACCTCAACGAGACGCTCGACGTGGGCCTGGCCTGGCGCCGGGGCACGGCGCGCACGCCGCTGGTGGACCCGTTCCTGACATTGGCCAGGGGGCAGGGCAGCCAGCGCAAGGTATCGCTTTAATCGAACGAGACTTTCTATATTTAGAATTTGTGAAGCTGCCTGTCGGGCCCTAGTCTCGTTTCTAGTGGACGCGCCCGACCCACAGCGGAGGCGCCATGCACGACGACACGAAAAAAAGAAGAAGTCCGAAAATGCCCACCAGTCTTCCGCTGTACAGCGCGCAGTTGATCGATGGCCACCTGGTTGCCGGGGAAGGGCTGGTCGAGCCCATCGTCAACCCGGCGACCGGCGAGTTGCTGCTGAATGTCGGCGAAGCCTCCCTCGAACAACTTGAGCGCGCGGTACAGGCGGCCCAGCGCGCCTTTGCCGGCTGGTCGCGCACGACCCCTGCGCAACGCGCTGCCATCTTGCTCGCCATTGCCGACGCCATCGACGCCAATGCCGACCTGCTCGCCCGTCTCGAGGCGCTGAACTGCGGCAAGCCCCTGCACCTGGCGCGCCAGGACGATATTCCCGCCACTGCCGATGTGTTCCGTTTCTTTGCCGGGGCCGTGCGCTGTCAGCAGGGTCAGCTCACTGGCGAGTACGTCGCTGGGCACACCAGCATGGTGCGCCGCGACCCGGTGGGTGTGGTGGCGTCGATCGCGCCGTGGAACTACCCACTGATGATGGCGGCGTGGAAGATCGCCCCCGCCCTGGCCGCAGGCAACACCCTGGTGTTCAAGCCGTCCGAACACACGCCGCTTTCGATCCTGGCCTTGGCGCCGTTGCTGGTCGACATCCTGCCGCCTGGCGTACTGAACATCGTCTGCGGAGGCGGCGAGGCGGTCGGCAGCCATCTGGTCGGCCACCCCAAGGTGCGCATGGTGTCGCTGACCGGCGATATCGTCACCGGCCAGAAGATCCTCCAGGCCGCTTCGCGCACGCTCAAGCGCACCCACCTGGAACTCGGCGGCAAGGCCCCGGTGATCGTCTGCGACGATGCCGACCTGGAGGCCGTGGTGCAGGGCATTCGCACCCATGGTTACTACAACGCCGGGCAAGACTGCACCGCCGCCTGCCGCATCTACGCCCAGGCTGGCATCCACGACCGGCTGGTGGCCGCACTGGGCGACGCGGTGGGCAATATCCGCTTCGCCCGCAAGAAAGACGCCGACAACGAGATCGGCCCGCTGATCAGCGCCCGCCAGCGCGACCGCGTGGCCAGCTTCGTCGAGCGCGCCCTGGGCCAGCCACACATCGAGCGGGTGACCGGTGCCGCGGTGCATTCGGGCCCCGGCTTCTACTACCAGCCTACGCTGCTGGCCGGCTGCCGCCAGCAGGACGAGATCGTCCAGCGCGAGGTGTTCGGGCCGGTGGTCACCGTGACCCGCTTCGAACACCTGTCCCAGGCGCTGGACTGGGCCAACGACTCCGAATACGGCCTGGCCTCCTCGGTGTGGACGCAGAACCTCGACAAGGCCTTCCAGATCGCCAACCGCCTGCAATACGGCTGCACCTGGATCAACACCCATTTCATGCTGGCCAGCGAGATGCCCCATGGCGGGCTCAAGCGCTCCGGCTACGGCAAGGACCTCTCTAGCGACTCGCTGCAGGACTACAGCGTGGTGCGCCACATCATGGCGCGTCACGGCGAGCTGCTCGACTGACACAAGAATCCGCTGGCGCCGCCAGGGACGTTGTTCGCTTGATACTGCCCCGACAATAGAAAGAACAATTTGGGAGATGAACGATGTACAAGACAGCGTTGCTCAGCGGGCTCGCCACCGCGCTCCTGGCCAGTGGCAGCCTCCAGGCCGCCGAAGCCCTGAAGGAAGTCGGCAAGGGCGAGGGCCAGCTCGATATCGTCGCCTGGCCGGGTTATATCGAACGTGGCGAGTCGGACAAGGCCTATGACTGGGTCAGCAAGTTCGAGCAGGACACGGGTTGCAAGGTCAACGTCAAGACCGCTGCCACCTCCGACGAGATGGTCAGCCTGATGGCCAAGGGTGGCTACGACCTGGTCACCGCTTCGGGCGATGCCTCGCTGCGGTTGATCTATGGCAAGCGTGTACAGCCGATCGACCCGAAACTGATCCCCAACTGGAAGAACCTCGACCCGCGCCTGCACGACGCACCCTGGTACACCGTCGATGGCAAGACCTACGGCACGCCCTACCAGTGGGGCCCGAACCTGCTGATGTACAACACCAAGGTGTTCCCCGCCGCACCGGATAGCTGGAAAGCCGTATTCGAGGCCGAGAACCTGCCCGATGGCAAGCCGAACAAGGGCCGTGTGCAAGCCTACGACGGCCCGATCTACATTGCTGACGCCGCGCTCTACCTCAAGGCGACCCAGCCGGCGCTGGGCATCAGCGACCCGTACCAACTCGATGAAAAGCAGTACGCCGCCGTGCTCGACCTGCTGCGCAAGCAGCACGCCTTGATCCACCGTTACTGGCACGACACCACGGTGCAGATGAGCGACTTCAAGAACGAAGGCGTCGCCGCTTCCAGTGCCTGGCCTTACCAGGCCAACGCGCTCAAGGCCGAGGGCCAGCCGATCGCTACGGTATTCCCGAAGGAGGGCGTCACCGGGTGGGCCGACACCACCATGCTGCATGTCGAGGCCAAGCATCCCAACTGCGCCTACAAGTGGATGGACTGGTCGCTGCAGGACAAGGTGCAGGGTGACGTGGCGGCCTGGTTCGGTTCGTTGCCAGCGGTGCCGCAGGGCTGCAAGGCCAGCGAATTGCTGGGCGCCGAGGGCTGCAAGACCAACGGCTTCGACCAGTTCGACAAGATCGCCTTCTGGAAGACCCCGCAGGCCGAGGGTGGCAAGTTCGTGCCCTATAGCCGCTGGACCCAGGACTACATCGCGATCATGGGCGGGCGCTAGGCCGGGCGCTTGCCTGGGCCGGCCTCATCGCGGGGCAAGCCCGCTCCCACAGGATACTTGCAGCCCTGTGGGAGCGGGCTTGTCCCGCGATGAGGGCGGCAGAGACACCACAAAACCACCCTTCACCCCGGAGCCTCCACCATGCCCCCAGCCGTCCAGTTCACCCAGGTCTCCCGTCAGTTCGGCGAGGTGAAGGCCGTCGACCAGGTGTCGATCGACATCCAGGACGGCGAATTCTTTTCCATGCTCGGCCCCTCGGGCTCGGGCAAGACCACCTGCCTGCGCCTGATCGCAGGTTTCGAGCAGCCCAGCGCAGGCTCCATCCGCATCCATGGCTTCGAAGCCGCCGGTCTGCCGCCCTACCAGCGTGACGTCAACACGGTGTTCCAGGACTATGCGCTGTTCCCGCACATGAACGTGCTGGACAACGTCGCCTATGGCCTGAAGGTCAAGGGCGTGGCCCGCACCGAGCGCTTGCAGCGTGCCGAGCAGGCGCTGGAGATGGTCGCCCTCGGCGGCTATGGCACGCGCAAGCCGGTACAGCTTTCCGGCGGGCAGCGCCAGCGCGTGGCCCTGGCCCGCGCGCTGGTCAACCGTCCGCGGGTGCTGCTGCTCGACGAGCCGCTGGGGGCGCTCGACCTCAAGCTGCGCGAGCAGATGCAGGGCGAACTCAAGCGCCTGCAACGCCAACTGGGCATTACCTTCATCTTCGTCACCCACGACCAGAGCGAAGCGCTGTCGATGTCCGACCGCGTCGCGGTATTCAACAAAGGGCGCATCGAACAGGTCGACACCCCACGCAACCTGTACATGAAACCGGCCACCGCCTTTGTCGCCGAATTCGTCGGCACCTCCAACGTGTTGCGTGGCGAACTCGCCAGCCAACTGATCGGTGATGCCCGGCCGTTCTCCATTCGCCCCGAGCACATTCGCTTCGCCTTGGGCGAACGGGGAGCCAGCGACGTGGAGGTCAGCGGCCTGCTGCACGATATCCAGTACCAGGGCGCCGCAACGCGCTATGAGATCCGCCTGGACAATGGCCAGCACCTGAGCCTGAGCCAGGCCAACAGCCAGTGGGGCGACGGCCCGGCCAGCCACCAGCCGGGCCAGCGCGTCACCGCCCGCTGGGCGCGCGAGGCCATGGTGGCGCTGAGCGAGGGCGTGTGAGATGAGCCTGACCCTCGATGCCACGGCGCCGGTAGTCCGCCACGGCGCCCTGCGCGGGCTGTCCAACCTGCTGTACCGCAAGCCGACGCTGTACCTGTCGCTGCTGCTGGTGCCGCCGCTGCTGTGGTTCGGCGCGATCTACCTGGGCTCGTTGCTGACGTTGTTGTGGCAGGGCTTCTACACCTTCGACGATTTCACCATGACGGTGACGCCGAGCCTGACCTGGGCCAACTTTGCCGCGCTGTTCACCCCGGCCAACTTCGACATCATCCAGCGCACCGTGCTGATGGCCGTGGCGGTGTCCATCGCCAGTGCTGCGCTGGCGTTTCCTATCGCCTACTACATGGCGCGTTACACCAGCGGCAAGACCAAGGCGTTCTTCTACATCGCGGTGATGCTGCCGATGTGGGCCAGCTACATCGTCAAGGCCTATGCCTGGACCCTGCTGCTGGCCAAGGGCGGGGTGGCCATGTGGTTCGTACAACACCTGGGGCTGGAGCCGTTGCTGAACCTGCTGCTGGGCGTGCCCGGTGTGGGCGGCAACACCTTGTCGACCTCGAACCTGGGGCGCTTCCTGGTGTTCGTCTACATCTGGCTGCCGTTCATGATCCTGCCGATCCAGGCCTCGCTGGAGCGCCTGCCGCCGTCGCTGCTGCAGGCCTCGGCCGACCTCGGGGCGCAACCGCGCCAGACCTTCATGCAGGTGATCCTGCCGCTGTCGGTGCCCGGCATCGCCGCGGGCTCGATCTTCACCTTCAGCCTCACCCTTGGTGACTTCATCGTGCCGTCGCTGGTCGGGCCGCCGGGCTACTTCATCGGCGGCATGGTCTACGCCCAGCAGGGCGCCATCGGCAACATGCCCATGGCTGCGGCCTTCACCCTGGTGCCGATCGTGCTGATCGCCGTCTACCTGTCCATCGTCAAACGCCTGGGGGCCTTCGATGCACTCTGAAAAAGCGTCCTGGGGGCTGAAGCTTGCGGCCTGGGGAGGGCTGGTGTTCCTGCACTTCCCGATCCTGATCATCTTCCTGTACGCCTTCAACACCGAAGAGGCCGCGTTCAGCTTTCCACCGCAGGGCTTCACCCTGCATTGGTTCAGTGTGGCGTTTGCCCGCCAGGACGTGCTCGATGCCGTGACCCTGTCGGTGAAGATCGCCGCCCTGGCCACGCTGATCGCCATGGTGCTGGGCACGCTGGCGGCGGCTGCGTTGTACCGGCGTGATTTCTTCGGCAAGGAAAGCATCTCGCTGATGCTGATCCTGCCGATCGCCTTGCCCGGCATCATCACCGGCATTGCGTTGCTGTCGGCATTCAAGACCCTGGGCATCGAGCCCGGTTTCATGACCATCGTCGTCGGGCACGCGACCTTTTGCGTGGTGATCGTCTACAACAACGTCATCGCCCGCTTCAGGCGCACCTCGCACAGCCTGATCGAAGCCTCGATGGACCTGGGCGCCGACGGCTGGCAGACCTTCCGCTACGTGATCCTGCCTAACCTCGGCTCGGCGCTGCTGGCTGGCGGCATGCTGGCGTTCGCCCTGTCGTTCGACGAAATCATCGTCACCACTTTCACCGCCGGTCATGAACGCACCTTGCCGATCTGGCTGCTCAACCAGCTCGGTCGCCCGCGCGATGTGCCGGTGACCAATGTGGTGGCGATGCTGGTCATGCTGGTGACCATGCTGCCGATCCTGGGCGCCTACTACCTGACCAAAGGTGGCGAAGGCGTTGCCGGCAGCGGCAAGTGAACACGCGAACAAGAACCTGAGAAAAGGAGCGCTTCATGCAAACCAAACTGCTCATCAACGGCCAACTGGTCGCCGGTGAAGGCGAGTCGCTCGCCGTGCTCAACCCGGCGCTCGGCACCACCCTGGTGGAAATTGCCGAAGCCACGCCGGCCCAGGTCGACATCGCCGTGCGTGCAGCCGATGCGGCGTTCGAAGGCTGGTCCCAGACCGCCCCCAAGGATCGCTCGCTGCTGTTGCTCAAGCTGGCCGATGCCATCGATGCGCACGCCGAGGAACTGGCGCGGCTGGAGTCGAACAACTGTGGCAAACCCTATCAGGCTGCGTTGAACGACGAACTGCCGGCAGTCGCCGATGTGTTCCGCTTCTTCGCCGGCGCCAGCCGTGTGCTGCAGGGCTCGGCGGCGGGTGAGTACCTGCCGGGGCACACCTCGATGATCCGCCGCGACCCGGTGGGTGTGGTGGCGTCGATCGCACCATGGAACTACCCGTTGATGATGGCCGCCTGGAAGCTTGGCCCGGCCTTGGCGGCGGGCAATACCGTGGTGCTCAAGCCGTCCGAGCAGACGCCGCTGACGGCCCTGCGCCTGGGCGAGCTGATGGCGGGCATCTTCCCGGCGGGTGTGGTCAACCTGGTGTTCGGCCGAGGCCCGAGCGTGGGCGAGCCGCTGACGACCCATCCCAAGGTGCGCATGGTCTCGCTGACCGGCTCCGTGGCGACCGGCAGCCGCATCATCGCCGGCACCGCCGATACCGTGAAGCGTATGCACATGGAGTTGGGCGGCAAGGCGCCGGTGATCATCTTCGACGATGCCGACATCGATGCCGCCGTCGAAGGTATCCGTGCGTTCGGCTTCTACAACGCCGGGCAGGACTGCACGGCGGCCTGCCGGTTGTATGTGCAGAAGGGTGTATACCAGGCCTTCGTCGACAAGCTCACGGCTGCGGTGGCGAGCATTCGTATTGGCGAGCAGAACGATCCCGAGACCGAGCTGGGGCCGCTGATTACCCAGCAGCACCTGGAGCGTGTCAGCGGTTTCGTCGAGCGGGCGCGGCAGGTGCCGCATATCCAGGTCACCACTGGCGGCAAGCGAGCCGACCGGGCGGGGTTCTTCTTCGAACCGACGGTATTGGCCGGCGCGCAGCAGGACGATGAAGTGGTGCGGCGCGAGATCTTCGGGCCGGTGGTGTCGGTGACCGAGTTCAGCGACGAGGCCCAGGCGCTGGAGTGGGCCAACGACTCGGACTATGGGCTGGCGTCGTCGGTTTGGACCCAGGACATTGGCCGCGCGCACCGGCTGGCGGCGCGCTTGCAGTATGGCTGCACCTGGGTGAACACCCATTTCATGCTGGTCAGCGAGATGCCCCATGGCGGGGTGAAGTTGTCCGGGTATGGCAAGGACATGTCGATGTATGGGCTGGAGGATTACACGGCCATTCGGCATGTGATGATCAAGCACTGATCGGCGTTGGGTTCATCGCTGTTCTCAAAGCCTGCGGTTTACTGTGGGTGTGGCAACGCGCCGTTGTCGAAAGCAGTGATGAACCTGTGGGAGCGGATTCACCCGCGAACCAGGGCGAAGCCCTGGCCGATACACCGTGGTGAATTCATCGCGGGGCAAGCCCGCTCCTACAGGGTGCGGGCTTGCCCCGCACCTCAGCCTCCCACCATCTCCTGCGGCCTGACGTACGCGTCGTACTCCTGCGCCGTCAACAGCCCCAGCGCCACCGCCGCTTCCTTGGGCGTCAGCCCCTCGTCCGCCGCCTTGCGGGTAATGCGCGCCACCTGGTCGTAACCCAGCACCGGGTTCAAGGCCGTGGCCAGCAGCAGCGAGCCTTCCACATTGCGCGCGAGCACCGCGTGATTCACCTCCAGCCCCGCCAGCAGCTTGTCGGTGAAGATCGTCACGCTCTCGGCCAGCACGCTGATCGACTGCAGCACGTTGTGGATGATCACCGGTTTGGCGACGTTCAACTCGAACAGGCTCGAGGCCCCGGCCACCGACACCGTGGTGTGGTTGCCCATCACCTGCATGCAGGCCTGGGCCAGGACCTCGGCGATGGTCGGATTACGCTTGCCGGGCATGATCGAAGACGTCAGCCCGTCATCAGGCACCACCAGCTCGCCCAGCCCGCAGCGCGGGCCGGAGCTGAGCAGGCGGATGTCATTGGCCTGCTTGGTCAACGACACCGCCAGCACGTTCAGCACTCCCGATACCTCGACGAACACGTCGTGGGTGCCCATGCCCTCGAACTTGCACGGGTTGGCGGTGAAGCGGGTCTGGGTGATCAGCGACAGCTCTTCGCAAAAAGCCTCGGCAAAGCCTGGCGGCGTGTTGAGCCCGGTCCCTACCGCCGTGCCGCCCTGGGGCAGGCTGTCGAGCCGTGGCAGGCAGCCTTGCACGCGCTCGATGCCGTGGGCGATCTGCGCGGCGAAACTGGCGAAGGCCTGGCCCATGGTCATCGGTACCGCGTCCATCAGGTGGGTACGGCCGATCTTCAGCACGTCATGCCACTGTCGGGCCTTGGCCTGCAGCTCGGCGTGCAGGTGAGCAAGCGCCGGCAGCAGGTCGCGACCGAGGGCAACGCGGGTGGCCAGGTGCATCACCGTCGGGAAGGTGTCGTTGGACGACTGCGAAGCATTGACGTGATCGTTCGGGTGCACCGGCGCCTTGGTGCCCAGCGCCTGCCCTAGCAACTGGTTGGCACGGTTGGCGATCACCTCGTTGGCGTTCATGTTGGTCTGGGTGCCAGAGCCGGTCTGCCACAGTGTCAGCGGGAAATGGCGGTCGAAGTGGCCGTCGGCGAGTTCTTGCGCGGCCTGCTCGATCACCTTGGCCAGCCCCGCATCCAGCGCGCCCAGGCGCCGGTTGGCACGGGCGCTGGCCAGTTTCTGCTGGCCGAAGGCGTGCAGCAGGACCGGCGGGAACTGCTCGCGGCCGGCACCGAACACGCCGATGGCGCGTTGGGTCTGGGCACCCCAGTACTTGTCTTCGGGGATCTGCACCGGGCCGAAGGCGTCGTGTTCGATACGAACGTTCTGCATGTCGTTCTCCATGGCTCAGAGTGGCGCCGCAGCGCTGCGCCCGAGCACTCGCTGGTACTCGCCCTGGGCCTGCTGCTCGGAGAATTCGCCCGACCATTTGGCGACCACCACGGTAGCGATGCTGTTGCCGATGGTGTTGCAGGTGGCGATGGCCATGGACATGAAGCGGTACACGCCGAACAGCAATGCCAGGCCCTCGACCGGCAGGTGGCCGATGGCGGTCACGGTGGCGGCGAACACCACGAAGCTGCCGCCGGACACTGCCGCCGCGCCCTTGGAGGTCACCAGCATGATGGCGATGATGCCCAGTTGCTGCTCCCAGCTCAGCGGCACGCCATAGGCGTTGGCGATGAACAGCACGCACAGCGACATGTAGATCGAGGTGCCATCGAGGTTGAAGGCATAGCCGGTGGGCAGCACCAGCCCCACGCTCTGCTTGGAGCAGCCGAACTTCTCGAGCTTCTGCAGCAGGCGCGGCAGGGCGCTTTCCGACGAGGCGGTGCCCAGCACGATGAACACTTCATCCTTGATGTAGGTGAGGAAGCGCCACAGGCTGAACCCGCTGATCCGGCACACCGCGCCCAGCACCACGAAGATGAAGAACAGCACCGCGACGTAGAACATCAGCACCAGGTTGGCCAGCGACATCAGCACCGCGGTGCCATTGCTGCCCACGGCGTAGGCGACCGAGCCGAAGGCGCCCAGCGGGGCGAGTTTCATGATCAGGTTGATGAACTCGAAGAAACACTCCGAGACGCGATTCAGCCCGTCCTCGACCACTGCCCGGCGCTCGGCCTTGAGGGCCAGCAGGGCGAAGCCGAACAGCACCGAGATCACCAGCACTTGCAGCAGTTGGCCACCGGCGAAGGCCCCGACGAAGTTGTCAGGAAAGATGCCGTAGATGAAGTCCAGGGTCGATTGCGGCGCGTGGCCCTTGGCAACGGCTGCCGCTGCGGCCGCCGAGGTGGCGCTGTTGGGGTGGGCATCGTGCATTCCCGAGCCGATGTCGATCAGGTTGCCCCAGCCAAGGCCGATGGCCAGGGCGAGGGTGGAGACCACCTCGAAGTAGATCAGCGCGCGGATGCCGACCTTGCCGACGCGGCGGATATCACCGGCCGAGGCGATGCCGTGGACCACGGTGAAGAACACCAGTGGCGCCACGGCGGTCTTGATCAGCTTGAGAAAGATGTCGCCGAGGATCTTGAACTTGGCCGCAAGCTCCGGGGCGATGAAGCCGAAGGCGATGCCGATCAGCATGGCAGCGACGACCTGGAAGGTCAGGTCGCGGTAGAACGGTTTTGCGGGTGCAGATGACATGGTCGAATTCTCATTGTTGTCGTTGTCGAGAAAACCCCGCGGGCCCGGGTGAGCCCGCGTCTTGCATCAACGTGGCACGCGGCCGGGGCGTTCCAGGGCGCGGTCGACCATCTGCGGTGCCAGGCCCAGGTAATTGGCCGGATCGGTCAGGCGCTCGAGTTCGGCACGCGGCAGGCGGGCGCGGACCTCGGCATCGCGCAGCAGCGCATCGAGCAGGCTGACGTTCTCGTCGTTGGCCACGCGGCAGGCGGCGTACACCACATCGTGGGCCACCTGGCGGCCCAGCTCCGGCGCGAGGCCCATCATCACCGCCTCGGCAACGATCAGGCCGCGGGTCATGTCGAGGTTCTGGCGCATGCGTTCGGTGCGCACTTCAAGGCCGGCAAGCATAAATTTCGCCTGGCCCAGCGAGGCGGCGGTGAGGGCGAACGCTTCGGGAATGGCGATCCACTCGGCCTGCCAAGGACCGGTGGAGCGTTCGAAGTCCTGGATCATCGCATCGAGCATCAGTCCGGCTTGCTGGCGTACACCCTTGGCGGCGGCGTACATCAGTTCGCAGGAGATCGGGTTGCGCTTCTGCGGCATGGTGCTGCTGGCGCCACGCCCTTTGACGAAGGGCTCGTAGGCCTCGCCCAGCTCGCTGGTCATCATCATCATCACGTCCAGCGCGACCTTGCCCAGCGAACCGGTGACCAACCCCAGGAAGTTAAGGGCCTCGGCCAGGCCATCGCGGGCCACGTGCCAGGTGGCCTGCGGCACGTTCAGGCCAAGCTCGGCCATCAGCGCCTCCTGCACTTCCAGGCCTTTGTCGCCGAGGGAGGCGAGGGTGCCTGCGGCGCCCGCGAACTGACCCACTTCAACCCGTGGACGCAGCTCGACCAGGCGTTCGGCATGGCGGTCGAACATGCTCAGCCAGACCGCGCACTTGTAGCCGAAGGTGATCGGCAGGGCATGCTGCAGGTGGGTGCGGCCGGCCATGGGGGTGTCGCGATAGCGCTGCGCGAGCCCGGCGAGCAGGCCGCGCACGGCGAGGATGTCGCGCTCGACGATGGCCAGTGCGGCGCGCACCTGCAGCACCACGGCGGTGTCCATGATGTCCTGGGTGGTGGCGCCCCAGTGCAGGTAGCGCCCGGCTTCGCCGCAGGTCTTCGACAGTTGTTCGACCAGAGGCAGGATCGGGTAGCCGACGATCTCGGTCTCGTGCTGCATCAGAGCCAGGTCGAGCGAGGCGTAGGTGGCCTTGGCGGCGATCTGCTCGGCAGCGGCGGCGGGGATCACGCCACAGCGCGCCTCGGCACGGGCCAGGGCGACCTCGACTTCGATGTAACGCTCGATCAGCGCCTGGTCGGAGAACACTCCGCGCATTTCGGCGGTGCCGAACATGTCGCGGAACAGGGAGGAGTCGAAGACGGTGGTGGACATGGCGGATCCTTTTTGTTCGGTATTTGTTCGTTTTTAGTCGAACTTAATTAATACATCCGAACAAAATGGTCTGCCACATTTGATACACTGTCAAGCCTTCGCCTTCCGTGAACATGAGCCTTGAATGAGCACCCGCGGCCGCTACACCGATATCGCCAGAGACCTCACCGACAAGATTGCCCGGGGCGATCACCCGGTCGGCTCGCTGCTGCCCACCGAGCTTGAGCTGTGCGACCTGTATGGCGTGGGGCGGCACACCGTGCGTGCGGCGATCGATCAGTTGCAGGGTCAGGGGATGGTGTCGAGGCGACGGAAGGTCGGCACCCGGGTCGAGGCGGCAGCGCCGCGCAGCGGTTACTCACAAGCGATCGATTCGATCACCGACCTGGTTCAGGTGGCCGAATCGCATGTGCGGGAGATCCAGGGGGTGCGCCATTTCGTGGCGGACATCGCGCTGGCCAGACGACTTGGGCTGACGCCAGGGGGGCATTATTTCTGCGTGTCGAGCATCAAGGTCGAGAGTGGCGAGCATCGTTATCCGCTGTGCTGGACGGATGTATATGCCGAGCAGCGCTTCGCCGACGTGGTGTCCGAGGCCGAGGCCCATCCGGGCGAGCTGATCGCTGCCCTGATCGGCAAGGCGTTTGCCAAGAGCATCGAGGCGGTGGATCAGGAAGTGAGCCCGGTGCAGCTCACTGCGGAGCTCAGTGCGAGCCTGAAGGCGCCCAGCGGGGATCTGGGGCTGAACATCATTCGCCAGTACCGCGACCAGGATGGCGAGATCATCTCGGTGTCGGAGACGGTCTACCCGCGCGACCGTTTCAAGCTGGTGATGCACATGACCCGTGCGCAGCGGTGACAGTGTTGACCCTGTGGGAGCGGGGCTTGCCCGCGAAAAAGACAGCGCGCTGCCTGGCACGGGCTACGCCCGTGTTCGCGGGACAAGTCGCAGCGGCGAACCGCCGCTCCCACAGGGTATTGGGAGCCAATCTGGAGTGGCACTGAACGGCCAAACCACCAAAGCCCTTGAATCAGTTGCTCGGCCGCTGCTTGGTCGCATCCAGCTCGGCTTTCTTGCCTGTCGTCACTTCAGTGATCTTCGCCGACTTTTCGATCGCCAGGTCGAAGGTGTCCTGCATCTTGGCGATGGCGTCGGTCGGGGTGCCGGCCAGGCCGCCCTTGGCTGCCCAGTCGAAGTTCCACACCCCGGACAGGTTGTCGGCGCCGGGTACGTCATGGGTTTCGATGGCAGTGAACACATCCGGGTGGCGCTGCATGTATTTCGCCGCATCCGACACATTGGCCGGCACGTTGCCTGACTTGTTGTCGGCCAGCTTGTCGAGTTCGTCCTTGGTGATGGCCGACTTGCCGGTCTGGCGCATGTAATCGGCGATCACCTGGCTCGACTTGGCGGTGTCCAGGCGGTTGTCGAAGGCTGAGCTCGAGGCTTTTGGAGTGTTGGACCCGCTACCAGCGGGGGTGATGGTAGACATTGGCGCTGCTCCCGAAACGGAAATGAAGGGGTCGTCTTGATGACGGCTCCGGACGGTAGCATGGGCAATTGGCTAGTATTGTGAGGCTTCACAACGATTCACAACAGCTCACAGCTTTCACAGCGCAGGCGATCACTCCATACCCGGCGGATGCCCGTGGTAGGCCTTGTAGGCGTTGCTGAAATTGGCCGGGTTGGCATAGCCCAGGCGATAGGCAATCTGTGCCACCTGCCATTTGCGTTGCAGCAACAACGTGCGGGCCAGCTCCATGCGCTGCTGGCGCAGGTACTGCAGCATCGACTGGCCGAACACCTTGGCGAAGGCGCGGCGCAGGGTGGTTTCGCCCACCCCTAGCTGTCGGGCCAGCGCCAGGCTGCCGGGCGGGTCGACCAGGTTCAGGTCGAGCAGGCGCCGCGCCTCATGGGCCAGGTCGCGCTGGCCGCGAACCGTCGGCGCAGGCGCCAGCGGGCGGTTGCCGAGGTGCGTGGCCAGTTCCACCAGCACGGCGAGGCTCAGGCTTTCCTGGTGCAGGCGCTTGAGCGTGCCGTGGTAGGGCGAATGGTAGAGCTGCTGCAGCAGGCGACCCAGCGCCGGGCAGCGTTCGAAATCGGTGAATTTCATGCCGTCGTCGAGCAACCCGATCAAGGATTGCAGGTGCGGATCTTCCTCGGCCAGTTCGCGCAGATAGTCGGCACCGACGCGCAACCCGGCCATGCGCGCGTGGCTGTCGGCGGGCAACTGGTCGAAGGCTTCCATGTGCTCGCTCAGGCCCAGCGCATAGGTCTTGCCGGTGAGGTAGTGGTTGAGCTGGCCGTCGACCCGGTGCTGCCATTGGCCGCTGAGCATGTGCACCAGGCACAGGCTGTCGGGCAACACCTTGTGGATGCGCAGCGGCTCGGGAAATTGCAGGTCGCAGTCGAAGTACTGCAGGTGCGCACGCACGGTGTGGGCGCGGTAATGACCGATCGCACTGCCCATGACGTGGCTGGCGGCGCTGTCGAGGACGCCCGCCTGGGCCAGCGAGCCAGGGCGGTCGAAGCTGAACTGCATGTCCAGGTAAGGGGTCCAGCGTTCCATCTGCCAAGCCTGTCCATAGGGTGTCGTGGCGGGTGGCGGAATGTTAACGCGAACACGCCTCGGGCGTCAGCCGTTGTGCGCGACGGCCTGTTTGTTGTGCGCAGCGGCCAGGCCGGTTGGCAGGCTGGCCCATGCCCCTTTCAATACAAGGCCCCAGAATTTCGAGGAGCAAGCAGTATGTCGATTCATCGCAGATGGGCGGCCGGCATGGTCGCAGCGCTGGCGCTTGTGGGCGCCATGGCCCAGGCCGAGGAGCGTCCATCGGTGGCCGAAAAGGTCGTGGCGTATGCCGGCGAGCAGGGCGTGAAGGTCTGGACCCTGCGTATCGGTGAGCGCAGCGCCAACGAGGCGCTGGTGCAGGTCGAGGGCGTCGACCACGACTGGAACATGCGCATCCAGAAGATGAAAGTCGAGAAGACCGACAAGCTGACCCGCTACTACACCACGATCGACGGCCAAAAGTTCGCTGCACTGGTGATCCAGGGTTCGGACAGCTGGAGCGCCAGCGAACTGTACCTGCCGGGCGAAGCCCAGGCGCTGAAGATCGGCTACTCGCAGTCCCTGTCCGAACAGGGTAACGCCCAGGCGTTCCTGACCGATTACCTCAATGCCCGTAACGAGTAAGCCATGACCACGCCACAACACCCTGATCCCTCCCTTTCTCCCGATGAGTACGGCCAGTCCCGAGCGGCCCAGCGCGACCGCGTGATCGCCGAACTGCGTCTGATGATCGAGCGAGTTCCTGAGCAGACCGAATTCACCAACTCCCGACGCTACAAGCTGTGGGGCCCGATCATGTTGCTGGTATCGCTGGGCATGCTGGCGATGGCCATCAACATGGGGCGAACCGGGCTGACGGTATGCGCTGGCTTCCTGGTCGTGTTTTCCCTGCTCGTCACCTGGCAGCACCGGGACGCGGGCAAGCAGGTGTTCATGCGCCTGACCCGTCGTCAGCTGTTCGTCGATACGCTCGATGCGCCGATCGAAATGGCCGAGGTGCAGGACATCCTGGTCAAGGACGAAGGGCTGCTGACCCTGCAGAAACTCACGCTCGACTCTCACGCCCATCTGCCCACGCACCATGTGGCGAGGTTGCAGGTATTCGGCAACCAGGCCATGGCGCTGAACAAACCCGAGCCGCATGTACGCATCCACTCTGCCGGGCTGATGACCGGTGGGCGCAAGCTGGACTGCGACGAAATCGCTGCGCTGCTGGGTGCCTACCGCGACGCCGCCTGTGCACAGCAGCAACTGGATGCCCTGCAGGTTCATGGCTGACACCGACCGGGAAACCTTGCTGGCCTGGCTCAGGGCTCACGCGGAGGAGTCCTGCAAGCCATGGGCGCTGCACGAATCGTCGCGTGGCAAGGCGCTGGCCTGTGCGTTGCTGGCGTTTTCGCTGGTGTTGGTCGGCGGCTGGCTGGCCAGTTTGCCTGCGCAGTGGCAGATGCAATCCGGGCACTGGTTGCTGTGGGGGCCTGGCGTGCTGTTGCTGGTTGCCGGCATGGCTGGGCTGGCGCTCGCCGAGGGGCTGCGCCGCCGACATGGCAAGTGTGTGTTGAGTGTGACTGACGACTCTGTGCTGTTCGCCAACTCGCACGCGCCGACGCCCTTGTCCTGTTTCGATGGGTTCGAAATCGACCAGCGTCACCTGAGCATGACGCTGGTGTTTTCGCTGGCAGCCATCAGCCGTGCGCCGCAGCTCGCGCCGGCCTGCTTCAAGTCACTGGTGGCGCCGGATGCGTGGCCAGTGGCCGGTGGCTTACGGGTGAAGTTGTGGCTGTGCACGCCGGTGGTGGACGGGCGACGCGTCGATCTGCAGGCGCTGACCGACCGGCTGTATGTCTGCATGGAAGCGGCGCAGGCGCGGCGTACGCTGGGGCAGTTGGGTGAGCTTCCCTGACTGCCCAATCCCGGTGGGAGCGGCGGTTCGCCGCTGCGACTTGTCCCGCGATCACCGGCGTAGCCGGTGCCATGCAGCGCGGTGTTGCTTTCGCGGGCAAGTCGGGGCGCCGAACCGCCGCTCCCACAGGGACCTGCGCTCCTACACAGGCTGTGTCGTTTGGCCGGCCGGCATCAAGGTCGCGATCAACGCCCGTACCGTGCCCGGTAACGCATCCAGCTCGCGCACCAGGATGCTGCGCTCACGCACCGCCCACGGCTCATCCAGCTCGATGGTCACCAGGTTCATGGTGTGGCTGTGCCGCACCGCCGAAGACTCGGGGATGATCCCGATCCCCACGCCGGCCTCGACCATCCGGCAGATCGCCTCGAAGCTCGACATCTGGATCCGCAGCGCCAGGCTCTGGCCAATACGCTCGACGTGATCGCGCAAGAAGGTCAGCAAGGTGCTGCCGTCATGCAGGCCGATGTGCTGGTAGGCCAGGGTCTGCTTGAGCGTCACCTGCTTGCGGCCCGCCAGCTCGTGACCGGCCGGCACGATCAGCACCAGCCGGTCGGTACTGAAGCGCATCACCTGCAGCCCGGCCGCCTCCACGGGCCCGGCGATGATACCCATGTCGCTGCTGCCATCGAGCACCCCGCGCACGATATCGCGTGACAGCCGCTCCTGCAGATCGACCGTCACTCCAGGCCGCTGGGCGAGAAACCCGGCCAGCACTTCGGGCAGGAACTCGGTCACCGCAGTGGTGTTGGCGAAGATGCGGATGTGCCCGGCCGAGTCGGTGCCGAACTGGGTGAACTCGGCCTTGAGGTACTCCACCTGACGCATGATCAGGCGCGCATGGGTCAGCAGTTTCTGACCGGCGGGCGTCAGCTCCACGCCACGGCTGTCGCGGTACAGCAGGCGGGTGTCGAGCTGCGCCTCGAGGGCCTTGATCCGCGCGCTGGCTGCGGCGGGGGAGAGAAACGCACGGCGCGCACCTTGGGTGAGGCTCGGCGATTCGCCGATGTGGATGAAGAGCCGCAAGTCAGCCAGGTCGAAGTGCATGGGGGAGTCCTGTCGTAGCAGAGGCGTTCGGCATTTATGAACGCTGGTTTACGCAAATGCAAATTCACAGAATGCCGGGCGCCTCGCATGATCGGCCCATAACAACAAATGCAGAGGCCCCATGCTCATGACTGCTTCGACTTCGCCCACCGACTTCAGCGCCTGGATCGGCCGCACCGAAGAGGCCTGGGATGTGCTCAGCCGCAACCTGGTCAAGCGCATTGCCGCGACCTTCGGTGAGGCCGCGCCAGGCCATGGTGATGCGCTGCCGCATCTGTGGACCTGGTGCTTCTTCCAGGAGCCGCTGCCAGAGTCGCAACTGGGCAGCGACGGTCATCCTGCCCGTGGCGGCTTCCTGCCACCGGCCGACAACCGCAACCGCATGTGGGCTGGCGGGCGGGTCGAATTCATCGCGCCGCTGAAAGTCGGCGGTGAAGCCCACCGCCTGTCGACCATCCTGCACATCGAGGAAAAGCACGGACGCACCGGCGCACTGCTGTTCGTCACCGTGCGCCACGACTACTCCCAGGACGGCCGCCTGTGCATCCGCGAGGAGCAGGACATCGTCTACCGCGAGCCCAATCCGCCCAAGCGCGGCAGCGGCACGCCGAGCGAGGTGGGTGAGTGGAGCGAAACCATCACCCCGACGCCGACGTTGCTGTTCCGCTACTCGGCGATCACCTTCAACGGCCACCGCATCCACTACGACCACCCCTACGTCACCGAGACCGAAGGCTACCCCGGCCTGGTGGTGCATGGCCCGATGATCGCCACCCTCAACCTGCGCGCCTTCGTGCGGGCCCACCCCGACAAGCCCGTGCGCCACTTCGCCTACCGCGGTGTGCGGCCGCTGACCCTGCCAGCAGCGTTCCAGGTCAGTGGCTGCATCGAGGCACCTGGCAAGGCGCGCCTGTGGGCCGGTAACGCCGACGGCACCGCACAGAGTGCCGAAGTGACCTTCGACTGACCTCCTCAAGCCTTCGCAGAGAGTCCACACATGCACAGCTACGACAGCGATGACCTCAATGCCATCCGCGAGGGCGTGCGCGCCCTGTGCGCCGAATTCCCCGCCGAATACTGGCGCCGGATCGATGAAGAAAAAGGTTTTCCGGAAGCCTTCGTCAAGGCCATGACCGATGCCGGCTGGCTGTCGGCGATGATCCCCGAGGAATACGGCGGATCAGGCCTGGGCCTGGCCGAGGCGTCGGTGATTCTCGAGGAGGTCAACCGCTGTGGCGGCAACTCGGGCACCATCCACGGGCAGATGTACAACATGTTCACCTTGCTGCGAAACGGCAGCGACGAGCAGAAGCGCTTCTACCTGCCCAAGCTTGCCAGTGGCGAGCTGCGCCTGCAGTCGATGGGCGTTACCGAGCCGACCACCGGCACCGACACCACCAAGATCAAGACCACTGCCGTGCGCCAGGGCGACAAGTACGTGATCAATGGGCAGAAAGTGTGGATCTCGCGCGTGCAGCATTCGGACCTGATGATCCTGCTGGCGCGCACCACGCCGCTGCCGGAGGTGAAGAAGAAATCCGAAGGCATGTCGATTTTCCTGGTCGACCTGCGTGAAGCGATCGGCAACGGCCTGACCGTGCAGCCGATCGCCAACATGGTCAACCACGAGACCAACGAGCTGTTCTTCGACAACCTGGAAATCCCGGCCAGCAGCCTGATTGGCGAGGAAGGCAAAGGCTTCCGCTACATCCTCGACGGCCTGAACGCCGAGCGCACGCTGATTGCCGCCGAGTGCATCGGCGATGGGCGCTGGTTCGTCGAAAAGGCCAGCCAGTACGCCCGCGACCGCGTGGTGTTCGGTCGCCCGATCGGGCAGAACCAGGGGGTGCAGTTCCCAATCGCCGAGGCCCATATCGAGATCGAGGCCGCCGACCTGATGCGCTGGCGCGCCTGCGCCGAATACGACAGCGGCGCCAACGCCGGGGCGGCGGCGAACATGGCCAAGTACCTCGCGGCCAAGGCCTCGTGGGAAGCGGCCAATGCCTGTCTGCAGACCCACGGCGGCTTCGGCTTTGCCAACGAATACGACGTCGAGCGCAAGTTCCGCGAAACCCGCCTGTACCAGGTGGCGCCGATCTCCACCAACCTGATCCTGTCGTACGTGGCCGAGCACCTGCTCGAGCTGCCGCGCAGCTTCTGAGGAGCGACCATGCGTGATACCCAAGCCCTGGCCAGCTTCCTGGCCGACCTGCGCTATGAGGCCATCCCCAGCAGCGTGCTGGACCGCACCGAAGACCTGTTCCTCGACTGGCTCGGCTCGGCCCTGGCCAGCCAGGGATCGCACCCGATCCCGCTGTTCGAGCGTTACGCCGAGCGCATGGGGCCCTCGTCAGGCCGTGCGCGGGTGCTGACCAATGGCCGGCGCACCTCGGCCTATTTCGCCGCGCTGGTCAACGGCGCCGCCTCGCACCTGGTCGAGCAGGACGATCTGCACAACAGCTCCGTGCTGCACCCGGCCACCGTGGTGTTCTCCGCCGTGCTGGCGGCCGCGCAAGACCTGGGCAAGTCCGGCCAGGACCTGCTGCTGGCCTCGGTGGCTGGCTACGAAGCCGGCATTCGCATCGGCGAATTCCTTGGCCGTTCGCACTATCGGATCTTCCACACCACCGCCACCGTCGGCACCCTGGCTGCCGCTGTGGGCGTGGGCAAGCTGCTGGACTTCAACCAGGAGCAGTTCATCAACCTGCTCGGCAGCGCCGGCACCCAGGCCGCCGGCCTGTGGGAGTTTCTGCGCGACGCCGCCGACTCCAAGCAACTGCACACTGCCAAGGCCGCCGCCGACGGCCTGCTTGCCGCCTACCTCACCGCCGATGGTCTGACCGGGGCGCGCAACATTCTCGAAGGTGACCAGGGCATGGCTGCGGGCATGTCCAATGACGCCGACCCTGCGCGGCTCTCCGACCGGCTCGGCACGCGCTGGGCGCTGGCGGAAACCTCGTTCAAGTTCCACGCCTCGTGCCGTCACACCCACCCGGCGGCTGACGCGCTGCTGCACCTGATGCAGCGCGAGGGGCTGGGCCATGAGCAGATCGCTGAAGTCATCACCCGCGTGCACCAGGGCGCCATCGATGTGCTGGGGCGGGTGACCACGCCGAGCACCGTGCACCAGGCCAAGTTCTCCATGGGCACAGTGCTGGGCCTGATCGCCGTGCACGGCAGCGCGCAGTTGCTGGAGTTCCGCGAGCTGGCACTGACCGACCCGCGCATCGCCGCGTTCCGCGACAAGGTGCGCATGCAACTGGACCCCGAAGTGGACGGCGCCTATCCAGCGCGCTGGCTGGGTCGGGTCGAGGTGCGCTGCGTCGATGGCCGGCAGTTCAGCGCGGCCATCGACGAACCCAAGGGCGACCCCGGCAATACCCTGTCGCGCCCGGAGCTGGAGGCCAAGTTCCAGCGCCTGCTGGCCTATGCCGGGCAGCGCAGCGAGGCCGAGGGCCATGCGCTGATCGAGCGCGTCTGGCAACTGCGTGACGCGCAGTCGCTGGCGGACCTGCATTGAACACCGAACAGGAATTTGCCATGACCCAATCCGCTCCCCGCCCGCTGGACGGCATCACTGTCGTCAGCCTGGAACATGCCATCGCCGCGCCGTTCTGCACCCGCCAACTCGCGGACCTGGGCGCGCGCGTGATCAAGATCGAGCGCCCCGGCAGCGGCGACTTCGCCCGTGGTTACGACCAGCGTGTCGATGGCCTGGCCTCGCACTTCGTCTGGACCAACCGCTCCAAGCAGAGCCTGACCCTGGACCTCAAGCAGGACGAGGCCGACGACATCCTCCTGGCGCTGCTGGCCAAGGCCGACGTGCTGGTCCAGAACCTCGCACCGGGTGCGGCGGCGCGCATGGGGTTGTCGTTCGAGGCCCTGCACGCGCGTTTTCCGCGGCTGATCGTCTGTGATATTTCCGGCTACGGCGAAGGTGGCCCGTACGAGAAGAAGAAGGCCTACGACCTGCTGATCCAGAGCGAGGGCGGCTTTCTCTCGGTGACCGGCGGGCCGGGTGACGAGCAGATGGCCAAGGCCGGATGCTCCGTCGCCGATATCGCTGCCGGTATGTATGCCTACACCGGCGTGCTGTCGGCGCTGCTGCTGCGTGACAAGACCGGTATCGGCAGCCGCATCGACGTGTCGATGCTGGAGAGCCTGGTGGAATGGATGGGCTACCCGATGTACTACGCCTACAACGGCGCGCCGCCACCACCGCGGGCGGGCGCGTCGCACTCGACCATCTACCCGTATGGGCCGTTCCCCACCGGCGGTGGCGGCACCATCATGCTCGGGCTGCAGAACGAGCGGGAATGGCAGCTGTTCTGTGAAAAGGTCCTGCTCGACCCGGCGCTGGCCAGCGATGCGCGTTTCTCCGCGAACTTCCGGCGCTCGGAGAACCGCGAGGTGCTGCGCCAGATCATCATCGACGGCTTCGCAGAACTGTCGCTGGATGAGGTGGTGGCACGTCTTGAAGACGCGCAGATCGCCAACGCCCGGGTCAACGACATGCAGGGCGTCTGGCAGCATCCGCAGCTCAAGGCCAGGGACTGCTGGCGCGAGGTCGACAGCCCGGCTGGCAAGCTGCCGTCGCTGCTGCCGCCAGGGCGCAATGCCGCCTTTACCCCGCGCATGGACCCGGTGCCGGGGTTGGGGCAGCACA
Source organism: Pseudomonas sp. A014 (assembly GCF_052378495.1). Lineage (NCBI taxonomy): Bacteria > Pseudomonadati > Pseudomonadota > Gammaproteobacteria > Pseudomonadales > Pseudomonadaceae > Pseudomonas > Pseudomonas sp. A014. The sequence goes on along the minus strand of NZ_CP199001.1, from coordinate 5,122,581 downwards.
GCGCGGCGATCCTCGAGGAGCTGGGTTTCTCGGCTGAAGACCAGGCCCGACTGGCGGCTGCTGGTGTCGTTTGATGACAAGGAGTGATTGCTGATGCCGCAAACCATCGTCCGTTCGGCGCTGTTCGTGCCGGGCAGCCGTCCCGAGCGTTTTGCCAAGGCCCTGGCTGCGGGCGCCGATGCCGTTATCGTCGATTTCGAGGATGCCGTCGAGGAGCCGCTCAAGCTTCAGGCGCGTGACAATCTCGCGGCCTTTCTTGCAGCCCATCCGCAGGCGCGGGTGTGGGTCAGGGTCAACGCCCCGGAGCATGCCGGGCATGCCGATGACCTGGCGTTCTGCGCGCAGCAGTCCGGTGTCAGCGCTGTGCTGCTGCCCAAGGTGGAAAATGCCGCCCAGGTCGCAGTAGCTGCGCGCACTGGCAAACCGGTGCTGCCGATCATCGAGACGGCCAAGGGCTTGCTGGCACTGGAGCGCATTGCCGGTGCCGAGGGGGTCGAGCGTCTGTCGTTCGGCAGCCTGGACCTGGCGCTGGACCTGAACCTCAACACCGACAGCGCCTCGGCCCAGCGCTTTCTTGACCAGGCGCGCATGGCGGTGCAACTGCATTCACGCGGCGCCGACCTGGCACCGCCGCTGGACGGCGTGTTTCCGGCGATTGGCGACCCGCAAGGGCAGCAGCGGGCCATGCGCCATGCCTATGACATGGGCTATGGCGGGGCGCTGTGCATCCATCCCAGCCAGGTGCCGTTGATTCATGGCGTGCTGGCGCCGAGCAGCGAAGAGCTGACCTGGGCACGGCGGGTGGTGGACGCCAGTGTGGCGGCCAAGGGTGCCGGGGCGTTCCAGCTCGATGGGCAGATGATCGATGCGCCGGTGCTGCTGCGGGCGCAGCGCCTGTTGGCATTGGCCGAAAGCACCTAGGCCTTTCGCGGGGCAAACCGGCGGTGTCCTTTTCGCGGGCAAGCCCGCTCCCACAGGAGCTGGGCTGGTTTTAGACTTTGAGCAAGACAGTGACAGCTACAGCGCTGACTCCGAGCTCAACGCTGTACCTGTAGGAGCGGGCTTGCCCGCGAACACCGGCATAGCCGGTGCCCTACACCGCGGTGTCCTTTTCGCGGGCAAAGCCGGTGCCATACCCCCCCATCAGGGAGCGTTCACCTGAGCCAAACGCGGGCTTACACAAAAGCTGATTCTCGAAACACGCCCGATTGGGCCATCGTACCCTTGGCAACGCTTCCCTGCTGACCCCTTCCAACAACAATAAAAGGTGACAACGATGTTGAAGCTGACCCAGGCGCTGTTGTGCGCCGCCGCCGTGTCCGTGGCCGGGCTCGCCCAGGCTGCCGATCCTGTGATCATCAAGTTCGCCCACGTAGTGGCCGACAGCACGCCCAAGGGCCAGGGCGCGCTGATGTTCCAGAAACTGGTCGAGGCCGACCCGCAGCTCAAGGGCAAGGTCAAGGTCGAGGTCTACCCCAACTCCTCGCTGTTCGGCGATGGCAAGGAGATGGAAGCCCTGCTGCTGGGCGATGTGCAGATGCTCGCGCCGTCGCTGGCCAAGTTCGAGCACTACAACAAGCAGGTGCAACTGTTCGACCTGCCGTTCCTGTTCAACGACCTCGCCGCCGTCGACCGCTTCCAGCAAGGCCCGCAGGGCAAGGCGCTGCTGACCTCGATGGAAGACAAGGGCATCCGTGGCCTGGCCTACTGGCACAACGGCCTCAAGCAGCTGTCGGCGAACAAGAAGGTGATCCTGCCCAAGGACGCCCGTGGCCTGAAGTTCCGCGTGCAGGCCTCCAGCGTGCTCGAGGAGCAGTTCAAGGCCATCCGCGCCAACCCGCGCAAGATGAGCTTCGCCGAGGTCTACCAGGGCCTGCAGACCGGTACCGTCAACGGCACCGAGAACACCTGGTCGAACTACGAGAGCCAGAAGGTCAACGAAGTCCAGCCGTTCTTCACCGAGACCAACCACGGCCTGATCGACTACATGGTGATCACCAACGCCAAGTTCTGGAACAGCCTGCCTGAAGACGTGCGCGGCGAGCTGCAGACGATCATGGACAAGGTCACCGTCGAGGTGAACAAGCAAGCCGAGGAACTCAACCAGGCTTCCCGGCAGAAGATCCTCGACGCCAAGACCAGCGAGATCGACCCGCTCACCGCCGAGCAGCGCGCCCAGTGGCGTGAAGCCATGCGCCCGGTGTGGGACAAGTTCTCCGACCAGATCGGCGCCGACCTGATCAAGGCTGCCGACGACGCCAACAAGCCGTCCTGATCATCGCCCCCATCACCCATGGCCACCTGCAGCGCAGGTGGCCCGGCTTCCTTCTGTCCGGAGAATGCCCATGCACAGGATCAGACGCGTCTGGGAGCACTTCGAGGAGGGCATGATCGCCTTCCTCCTGGCAGCCATGACCTTGATCACCTTCATCTACGTGGCGCTGAACAACCTCTACACCCTGTTCTACACCCTCAGCGACCACTGGAGCTTCGCCAGCGAGCTGATGCTCGGCATCGGCGACCACCTCATGGGCTACGCCCAGGAAATGACCTGGAGCATCGCCCTGACCAAGGCGCTGTTCGGCTGGCTGATCTTCTTCGGTATTGCCTACGGCGTGCGCACCGCCGGCCACCTTGGCGTCGACGTGCTGGTGCGGCGCGCGCGCAAGCCGGTGCAACGCATCCTGGCGATGATCGCCTGCGCCTGCTGCCTGGCCTACGCCGGGTTGTTCCTGGTCGCCAGCATCAAGTGGGTGAGCGCGGTATTCGTCGCCGGCATCGGTGCCGAAGACCTCGATCGCTACGGCATCAAGATCGGCCACATCGCGCTGATCGTGCCGTTCGGCTTCGCCCTGATCATCGTGCGCTACCTGGAAATCCTCTACCGCATCTTCACCCACCGCCAGACCAGTCTGGGCCTCGCGGATGAAGCAGCGGAAGCGAGCAAATTGGCCAACCCGGGCGAGGAGTCACACTGATGACCGTTATCTGCCTGTTCCTGCTGCTGTTCGTGTTCATGTTCCTCGGCGTGCCGATCGCCATTTCCCTCGGCCTGTCGGGCGCGGTGTCGATCCTGCTGTTCAGCCAGGACTCGCTCAGCTCCCTGGCGATCAAGCTGTTCGAAACCTCCGACAGCTACACCTTCCTGGCGATCCCGTTCTTCCTGCTGTCGGGCGCGTTCATGACCACCGGTGGCGTCGCCCAGCGCCTGATCGACTTCGCCAACGCCTGCGTCGGCCACATCCGCGGCGGCCTGGCCATTGCCGCAGTGCTGGCATGCATGCTGTTCGCCGCGCTGTCCGGCTCCTCGCCCGCCACCGTCGCCGCAGTCGGCTCCATCGCCGTGGCCGGCATGGTGCGCTCGGGCTATCCGAAGGAGTTCGGCGCCGGGATCATCTGCAACGCCGGCACCCTCGGCATCCTCATTCCGCCATCGATCGTCATGGTGGTGTACTCGGCCGCCACCGAAACCTCGGTCGGCAAGCTGTTCATGGCCGGTGTGATACCCGGGATCCTGCTGGGCGTCTTCCTGATGGTGACCATCTACATCGTCGCCCGCATCAAGAAACTCCCCGCCCAGCCGCGTGCCAGCTTCGCCGAATGGCTGCGCACCGCCCGCCGGGCGTTCTGGGGCCTGTTGCTGCTGGTGATCATCCTCGGCGGCATCTACAGCGGCATGTTCACCCCCACCGAAGCCGCGGCCGTGGCGGCGGTGTACTCGGCGTTCATCGCGCTGTTCGTCTACAAGGACATGAGCTTCAGGGACTGCCCCAAGGTGCTGCTCGAGTCCGGCCGCCTGACCATCATGCTGCTGTTCATCATCGCCAACGCCATGCTCTTCGCCCACGTGCTGACCACCGAGCAGATTCCCCAGCAGATCACCCAGTGGGTGCTCTCCGAAGGCCTGACGCCGATCGGCTTCCTGATCATGGTCAACGTGGTGCTGCTGGTGGCGGGGAGCTTCATGGAGCCCTCGGCGATCATCCTGATCCTGGCGCCGATCTTCTTCCCGATCGCGATGAAGCTGGGCATCGACCCGATTCACCTGGGGATCGTCATGGTGGTGAACATGGAGATCGGCCTGGTGCATCCGCCGGTGGGGTTGAACCTGTTCGTGACCAGCGCGGTGACTGGGTTGACGCTGGGGCAGACGATTCGCGCGGCGTTGCCGTGGTTGTCGATTTTGTTGTTGTTCCTGGTGTTGGTGACGTATGTGCCGTTCATTTCGCTGGCGTTGCCGGAGTGGTTGGGGATGCCGTAGCGGGCGCGTCTGGCGCCACTGAAAGGTTCAAGAGCTGAAAGCCCGCCCACGGCTGGTGGGGGCGGGCTCTCTGCATGCCAGTCAGAACCTTGGGGGCAGCTGTCTTGCTCAAAATCTAAAGACCAGCACAAGCCCTGGACTGCCCCCAAGGGTTGGATTGGTGTCCAACTTCTTGGGGGCAGCCCATCCTGTGGGAGCGGCGGTTCGGCGCCCCGACTTGTCCCGCGATCACCGGCGAAGCCGGTGCCATCCCACAGAAATCCTTTCCAGCTCCACCGCAATCTCAGTCATACAGCCACGGCTTGAGCTCGCTCAGATTACCGATGACCACCTGTTGCGCCTCGGCCTTGGGGTCGAGGTTCTTCGGGTCGATCTGGTAGCGCTGCAGCACATACTTGACCAACGCCTGGCGCGTCGGAATCTCCAGACGCCCATCGATCATCCCGTAGTCGCGCTGGATGATCGCCTTCTGTGCCTCGTCCAGCCGCGGATCGGGTTGCAGGATCACCGCAATCTCGCTGTTCCACACCTCATCACCTTCTACGCCATTGCCATTGCTTTCCAGCAGCTCCGGCGTCCCACGGATCCGACTCAGCACGAAGTCCCGATACGCCGCATTCTTCTCGCAATACGCGCGCACGTGCCAGCGCATGCCGGTGTAGACCAGCGTATGCGGTTCGATCACACGCACTTCGGGCTCGGGATTGGCCAGGGACACATACTCGATCTCAAGCCGCAGCTTGTCGCGACAGGCCTTGAGCAGCGGTCGCAGGATCTCGGGCTGGATACTGCGGTCAGGCACCTGCAGCACCAAGGTATGGGCATACGCTAGCTTCAGCCCTTCGATGTGAGGCGCACGCTCATTGTTCTGGGCCAGCAGGTCCAGATAGGCACTGGCGCTGAGGTCGATGAAGCGCGGATTGAAGGTCTTGCTCGGCACATAGCCCTTGAGCTGCTTGTCATATGTCAAGTTTCTTGACGCATGCTCCGTGATGTAGGTGTTGATGTCCTTCGACGCCTGCTGGCGACTGATGCCGAAGCTCTGCATCAGATGGCCCGTGGTCAGCCGGCCCTCCCACCAGACAATGGTCTCGATCAACCGATAGCGAAGCGCCAGGTCCCAGCGAACCTGGGCGATGGATTGTTTGCGTTTCATGAGCCCCCCATGTGTGCGGATACTTTACCTGTATGAGTCAACACTATGGACCTGTCGTGCAACTCTACATATCGTTTGTCTGGCATGAAGGCACATTGCTGCATAGGGAGAGATAGACACATGGGTATCTACGATTGGGTTGCACTGGGCGCAATGGCAATGATCGGCGTCATCCTGCTGGTGATGCTGTTGCAGTACATCAAGCTGCGCGATCTCTGGGAGGGGTTGAGTCGATGCCGGGAGGCGCTGCGCTGGGCGCGGATTTTCGAGAGTGAGAATAAAGAGCTGAAGCGGACGTTGGTGGCGGAGAGGAAGAGGGTTAGGGAGTTGCAGGGGTTGTTGGAGGGCGTGTCCAAGAAGGCGGGAGTGCAGTGATGCAGGGCTACATGGCTAGAAAGCCCGGAAAGCACAAGGCCGGTGTTCGGAATGCTACCAAAGAGACCTTGAATAACGGTGAAGGCATTTTGATAGTATTGGGCTCTTTCGAACAGTGTTCATAAACAGGATCTCCCGCGCGAGCGAATACCGCAGCCGGGCCGCGTCAGGAATGGAATGATGACTCTACTCGATTTTTTGAACGCCAAGACCTACTCCGGCGCGGGCAAGATCTACGTATCGCCCGATATCCCGAAAAAACTCTTGAGCAACGCCGTCTCGGCCTACGCCCCTCATGTCGACCCGAGCGAGGTGTTGGTTCTCATCGATGACACGGTATTCGGTAGCGGTAAAGACGGGGCTCTGGTGACCGCAGACGAGTTGGTGGTCAAGGAAATTTTCACCGACCCAGCGGTGTACCCATTCGACCGCATGCAAGCCATCAGCGGTCAGGGCAACAAGGTCTATGCCGGCAAAAAGGCGATCATGACCTTGAACGTACCTGCCAAGGAAGACGTTCAAGTTTTCTTCACGCTGTTGGGAAAATGGGCCGCGGGGCGTGATCAAGCCGGTGATGTACCTGATGCACAAGCCAGTGCTGGCACAACAGCTGTGGGCAGTGAGCTGACCGACGAGCAGGTCGAGCAGCTTGCAGAAGCGATACTGGTTGCCGCCCAGCGATTGGCTCCTGAGCGTGTGTTCGTTCAGCCTCATATCCCGCCCAAGAAGCTTCAGGCAGCCTTGGCCTCCTATGGCGGGAACCTGGCAGCGGACGACGTTCTGGTCCTGGTCGATGACACCCTGTTCGGCAGTGCCAAGGAAGGCCTGCTGTTGGCGCGCGAGACACTGGCGCTAAAGATGGTGTTCGATACGCCGCGCTTGTTCTTCTGGCGACACACCCAGGAACTGCATGTCGAAAAACGCGACTTGTTCGTGAACTCCAGAAAGATTGGCAGCCTGACCCAATTGGGTAGCAAAGAGTTGACGCCGTTCCTCAACGCCATCAACCAGGCGCTGGATGCGATACGTGCCACGAGCGCCGGCCCATCGTCGCCTTCATTGCCAGTCGAGCCAGCCTCGGTAGAGCGAGTTATCGCTGAACCCAAGGCATCCCCAGTTCCTGCCATTGCCCCGGTATCCAAGCTCCCCGTTGAAGTCGAAGACACTCGCGTTCAAGTGTTGGAGAGTTTGGACCAGCCAGACAAGCCAGGCAGCAAGGACAAGATCTTGGGCTATGTCGCCAGTGCGATCGAACAGAACAAGTCGAAGATCATCCCCTTCCTCAAGGAGAAGACTGGCGAGGCCTCGCTGGCGGCGATTCGCGATGATGCAAACGTCGAGAAGCTTGCGTCCTTCTTGTATGCGTTCCTGCCCGGTGTTGTGCGCCTGGCATTGAAGGAGCAGGTATTTGTCCGCTTCATGCTCGACAACCGCGACAAGTTACTCGAAAAGCTCCTGCAGAATGAAAGCCTGTCCCGGGAGCTGCTGCTCACCAACGACGCGCGTCCACGCACGTTCGATGACGAGCTGGACGAGCTTTTGGGGGAAACCGTGCCTGTTGCGAGTGGACGCGATGTCTTGGCCAGGTTCAAAGCGCTGGACCAGACGATCCGCAAAGAGGCGGCAGGGGAGGACGATGAAATCTGGATGTACAAACTGCCGATCACCTTCCTGAACCTGATCTTGCGTCGCCTTGAAAAGTTGGAAGCGCCTGCTCAGCAGGTCGAGGCTCAGGTATTGAGTGTGCTGTCGATCATGTACGGCTTCTCGTTCCACAAGATTCCCGAACAGGTCCGCCAGGAAGAGAACGTGTTCCAGGCCTATTTCATGGGCTACATGATGCTGTGCGAACGCTATGAGCAAACGCCAGGTGCGACGGTGGACACAGAGGCCGAATGCCTGCCTGTGGCGTTGGGGCTGGCCAAGATGGTGGATAGGCAGACGCTCAACAAGATGGTCCGTCAGTTGCTGGAGAATGACTCGTCCATGCAGCAGGCGGGGTATCTGGGGTCTGAAGACATCTTGGCGCTTCTGAGGGAGGCGAATCACTTTGCGGAAAAGTGGTTTGAAGCCTTGGCCAGCAAGGTGCTGGAAGAGGAGCGGGAAATCCAGCGCAAGTGGGGTGACTTGCTCGGTTGATGTTCTGGGGTAGAACACCCGGCAAAGACTTTTCGCCACAGCCATTTACAACCTGATTCAAGGATGCGAGCCCGCTATGAAAGCACAGCACTTCATCGACGACCTTGCCGACGCCATCCAGAAAGATGCGCATCTGGATGAGGCTGCCAGAAACACCATCTACCGTAATCTGGCGCGACTCAAAGATACCAAGGTCAACCTGTTGATCACCGGGGCAACCGGATGCGGCAAGTCCTCGACGATCAATGCATTGTTCAACACCGACAAAGCCAAGGTCGGCCAGGGCGTCGACCCCGAGACCATGGAAATCGCCCGCTACGAACTGGATAACATCGTGCTGTTCGACTCCCCGGGCCTGGGCGATGGCAAGGAGGCGGATATTCGCCATGCCAGGAACATCACAGCAAAGTTGGCCGAACTCGATGAGCATGGCGAGCCACTCATCGACTTGGTGCTGGTGATTCTCGACGGTTCCAGTCGTGACCTTGGCACCTCGTTCGAACTGATCAGCCAGGTGATCATCCCCGCGCTGAACGGAGAACATAAACGCCTGCTGGTGGCCATCAACCAGGCCGACATGGCCATGAAGGGGCGTCACTGGGACAAGGGCCGAAATCAGCCTGAGCCAGAGCTGGTGAAGTTCCTCGAAGAGAAAGTGACCTCCACCAAACGACGCATCAAGGAAGCCACAGGCGTCGACGTGGAACCGATCTATTACGCAGCTGGCTACAAAGAGGCCAGCGACGCGCAGAACCCGTACAACCTGTCGAAACTGCTGTTGCACATCCTGCGTCACACCAAGGCGCAAAAACGTGCGGTGTTCATCCAGGACGTCAATGTCGATGAGCAAATGTGGAAAGACGACGACCGTCTTGAAGACTATCGCAAGGAAATCAGCATTTCGGTGCTTGAGTCCGTAAGAGATGGTGCTTCGGCGGGTGCCGATCTGGGAGGTCAAGCAGGCAAGGCCATTGACCGCCTGCTGGGCGGTCGACTGGGCGGGGCGGCCGAAGCGGTAGGCAGGGTCATTGGCGGCGTTGGCGGCGCGATATTCGGCCTGTTCAAGAGCATTTTCTAGCACATCGTCAAACGAGCCGGCATAGCGCCGAGGCTCATCAAGGGAGGACCTGGATGTTCTTCACACAGTCTTTTGCGAACACGTTGAGTGCTGCGGCAGACGCGACCAAACAGATCCTCTGGCTTCAGCAAGGCAGCAATTACCGCCGCGACGACATCCGCACGAAAATCGAACAGTGTGGCCTGCTCTATCCCTTGGATGTTCTTTTGGTGGGGGGTACAGGAACCGGCAAGAGCTCCACGCTGAACGCCCTGTTCGGCAATGCCGTTGCCGGTGTAGGCGATGGTGTCGACCCTCACACACAGGCAGTCGACGCCTACCGCCTCCACAGCCACTTGCGTTTCCATGATTCAGCCGGGCTGGGCGACGGCAAGGACGCCGACCTGCGTCACAGCAAGGCGATCACCGAGCACCTAGGCCTGGTGACCAAGAACAATCCTGAGCACGGTTTTATCGACCTGGCCATGGTGATTCTGGACGGCGGCTCGAGAGACCTGGGTACAGCGTTCAGCCTGCTGGAGAAAGTAGTGCTCAAGGCCATCTCAGCCGATCGAGTGATCGTCATCATTAATCAGGCTGACATGGCCATGAAAGGCCGCCACTGGGATCAGAGGCGCAACCGACCAGAACCTGAACTGATCGCCTTCCTCGATGAAAAGGCCAAGTCTGTGCAGCGTCGCCTGCAGGAAGCCACTGGCCTGACCATCAAACAGCCGATCTGCTACAGCGCCACCTGCGGCTACAACCTGCATGCCGTGATTGACCATATCTACGAACACATACCCAGCAGCATTCGCCAGATGAAATGAGCTGCCGCATGACAGCCCATTGCACATTACTGGACGCTTGCGCACTCACTTACTGAATGGAGCGAAACCCATGGCAAACGAAAACTTCGAACACGTCTACTCCGACGATTCGTTCTGGGACAAGATCAAGAACTTCGCCAAGGCTGCTGGCGAAACGGCGCTGGAGCCTGCGCTGAAGATGTATTACTCGGCCACCGACAACGACACCCCGACCTGGGCCAAAACCACCATCTACGGCGCGCTGGGGTACTTCATCTCGCCTATCGACGTAATCCCGGATGTGACCCCGTTCATTGGTTATACCGATGATGTTGGTGTGCTCTGCGCAGCGTTGGCAGCAACCGCTGCCCATATCAAGGAGGAACATGTGACAAAGGCGAAAGAAACGTTGGCGCAGTGGTTCTCCTGAATCCGCCTCGCTAACCGCCCACGGTTACAGCAAAGATCTCAGTAGCCCTCCATAAATAACGTTGCCTCGAGATGGCGTAACGTGTACTGCTCCGGGCCAGACTGATCAACAGCAGCCAACATGGCTCGGCCCAGCGCATTGGCGTCAAGCTGGGCCGCCCAGCATCTGTAAGCGTTGCGCCAGGCAAGGTAAGTGGCCCGAGGGCGTGAACCGCCCCGACCAGCGACCCGCCCCAGTGCCGGATAGCGCTGGCGCAACTGGGTGATGTCTACATCTGACAAAGCGGCTTCGGCCAGAGCAAGAAATGCTGTTGCCACGCGGGAGTCATAGATCAGGAAATCTTCGGGGTAGAACACGGCATAGAGTTTGGTCCAGGCGCTGTTCATCGCGGCAATCTGTGTGCGGTTACGAAGTTTAGCCAGGCGTAGGTTATCGATGACTACCTGAGGGTCCTGGGTGGGCACACGCACGCCGCCCCATTTGCAGATATCGGTGAAAAGTTGAAGCACTGCGCTGGCATCGCGGTTCAGATCCGGGCTCAGTGAACGTGCCCTTGTGATGAAACTGTCGAGGATCTTTTCGGTGGCGGTGAAGTTGGTGGCTGGATTTGGCCAGAAGTAAGCGTCCAAGCGAGCCTTGAAGCCAAATGCGGGTTTCGCGGGGTGAAGTGCGCGGCGTTTGCGGTCGAGGATTTGAAACGGGGTCTGGATCAGGTGATCAAGCAAGCGGGCTTCGATGCTTTGGCCGAAGTGCGGTTTTGGTTGAGTGGGCACGGGTTGGGTGGATTCGGCTTGGTCGAGGGTTTCTTCCTGCTCGTTCAGGCCTAGTACCTCGTAGAGGCCTTTGGCGATGCGTTTGTATTGTGGTGCTTTGCCCGCATTGACCCAATGCCCCGTATTTTGGGCTGCGTTGGCCAGTTGTGTGCGGATGTAGTCTTTTTTGTAGAAGTTGAAGCCTACTCGGTAGTACTCGGCGTTTCCGTTTGCGGTTTGGCGGATGACGTGGCGATCGGCAGTGAGGAGATCTTTGGCTCGGAGAGGGTGGGGTAGGGCTCCCTCCTGGATTTCAAGGATGATTGAGTCGTGGAGGGGCATGGGGTGGTCCTGGTGTGTCTGATGTGGGGCCGGGGGGATTTGAAACAACCGCCTATTTATTTGGTTTTTATCTATTTGTAGCGGTTTAGTTTTACCTGTGGAATACCAACAGGAATACCAATGTCTCATTCGGTACAGTCAGCGCGATGGTATGACGTTATTCTGCTCCGAGTCCTCAATCACCGTGCGGGCGGCTATCGATGGCATTTGGTACGGCTATGAAACCTTCATCCGAACTGCCAAGGCGCCGCTCCAGGGGCTAATTTTGCCAATCCCCTCCACCATTGTCGTACCGTTACTTTCATGTACTCGCCAGGTGCGCGCCGTTCTCTGCTTCCGTTCTTATCAGGGCTTTGAATCGCCCTGGTTCCTAGACACTCTCTCAAGCTGAGGAAATAGTGTTGCTCCGGGCCTGCCCCGTGACAGCTGCGTAGCCCTGTCCAGGTCACGGCGACGTGGCGAAGACGTGAATGTTCCAGATTTGAAAAACCGCTAGCTGAATAGGGAAATCAGTACCTTAGCCTGTTCTGATACTGGTACGAAGCTACCCAACCGGTTAAGGTTTGGCATCAATCAAGACATCCCGCAGGAAGGCGCGTCATTCGCCTCGCCCGCCCAGTAAGGAACAACAGCTTGAACCAGCAAAACCTCGCCGATTTCATCTGGAGCGTGGCCGATGTGCTGCGCGGCGATTTCAAACAGTCCATCTACGGCCGCATTATCCTCCCCTTTACCTTGCTGCGCCGCTTGGAGTGCGTGCTGGAGCCGACCCGTGACAAGGTGCGCAGTCAATACGAGAGTATGAAGGCCAGCGGCGTGGACATGGACCTGATCCTGCCAACCACGGCCGGCGCCACCTTCTACAACGTCTCGCAGTTCTCCCTAGGCTCGGTCGGTTCCACCAGCACCCGCGCCAACCTGGAGGACTATGTCGCCAAGTTTTCCGTCAACGCCCGCCAAGTGTTCGAGCACTTTGCTTTCTCTGATTGGCTGGTTCAGCTCGACAAGGCCAACCTGCTGTACCTGGTGACGCAGAAGTTCGCCAATATCGATCTGCACCCTAATACCATCAGCAACCACGAGATGGGATTGGTGTTTGAGCACCTGATCCGCAAGTTCGCCGAATCCGCCAACGACACCGCGGGAGAGTTTTTCACCCCGCGCGATGTGGTGCGCCTGGCTACCACCCTGGTATTCGCCCCGGATCATCAAGCGCTCAATGGCGAAGGCGTGGTGCGTACTGTGTATGACTGCGCCGCCGGTACCGGCGGCTTTCTTTCTTCAGCCATTGAGCAGGTGGCCGAGTGGAACCCCAATGCCCGCCTGGTACCCTACGCCCAGGAGCTCAACCCTGAGACCTACGCCATCTCCGTGGCGGACAAGCTGATCCAGGGCTTCGAGACCCGCAACATCAAACTCGGCAACACTCTGTCTAACGACCAATTGCCTCATGAGCAGTTCGACTACTGCCTGGCCAACCCGCCGTTCGGTGTGAAGTGGGAGAAGGTGCAGAAGCAGGTGCAGGACGAGCACAGCCAACAGGGCTACGCCGGCCGCTTTGGTCCTGGCCTGCCGCGTGTGGGCGACGGTTCGCTACTGTTCCTCATGCATCTGCTGTCCAAGCGTAAACCCATTGAGCTGGGCGGCACGCGCATCGGCATCGTGCTGTCCGGCTCGCCGTTGTTCAATGGTGGTGCTGGTTCGGGCGAGTCGGAGATCCGCCGCTGGATTCTGGAGAACGACTGGCTTGAGGCGATCATCGCCCTGCCCACCGACCTGTTCTACAACACCGGCATCGGCACCTATATCTGGGTGCTGTCCAACCACAAGGACGCATTGCGCAAGGGCAAGGTACAGCTGATCGACGCCAGCGCCATACACGCGCCTATGCGCAAAAGCCTGGGCAGCAAGCGTAAGTATTTGTCGGACGAGCAGAACGCCGAGATCGCCAAGCTGCACGAGGCCTTCGAGGAAGGCCCGAACTCGAAGATCTTCGCCACTACTGACTTCGGCTACCGCCGTATCACTGTCGAGCGACCGCTGCGCCTGCGCTTCTCGGTCACCCCGGACAAACTCGCTGCCTACCAGAACACCAAGAGCGCCGATCAAATCGAGGCTTTTGCCGGCGTGCAGGACGAGTTCGACAACCTGCCTACCTTCCTCAAAGCCGCGGGCATCAAGAAACTCAGCAAGGGCGCGCTCAAGGCAGCGCTGTCCTGCTTCGGTGAGCGCGACGGCAATGCCCAGCCGGTACTGGACGACAAGGGCAATTTGCAGGCCGACTCCGAACTGCGCGAGTTCGAGAATGTGCCCCTCTGCCAGAACATTGACGAATACTTCGCCCGTGAAGTGCTGCCCCATATGCCGGATGCTTGGATCGACACCGGCAAGACGGATGCGAAGGACGGCTTTGTCGGAATTGTCGGCTATGAGATCAACTTCAACCGTTACTTCTATGTCTACCAGCCGCCGCGCCCGCTGGCGGAGATCGATGCCGACCTCAAGGCTGTGGAGGCCGAAATCGCCGCGCTGCTGGGGGAGGTAACGGCATGAGTCATTACAAATCTTACCCATCCTACAAAGACTCCGAGGTGGAGTGGTTGGGGGCTATCCCTGAGAACTGGGAAATTTCTCGCCTTGGCTTTGAGACCTGGGTTAGAGCTCGACTGGGGTGGAAGGGGCTGAAGGCAGAAGAATACGTAGACGATGGGTATGCATTCCTTTCCACTCCCGACATAAAGGGACCGGAAATAGATTTTTCTGACGTCAACTTCATCACTGAAGAGCGTTATGAGGAATCGCCCGAGATAAAGCTTGCTATAGGGGATGTTCTTCTTGCCAAAGACGGCTCTACTCTAGGCACTGTAAATGTTGTTAGAAAGTTGCCGCGTGCGGCCACTGTCAATAGTTCTATTGCGGTCATTACGCCTTCCCAGAGGCTTAGTTCTTTGTACTTGTATTACTTATTTAAAGGAGCTTACTTGGAGAACACCATCCAAGTGCTAAAGGGAGGAATGGGAGTACCGCATCTGTTTCAGTGGGATATCAATAAATTCAAGATACCTCTGCCTAGCTTGGTGGAGCAAACTAAAATTGCAGCTCACCTCGACCGCGAAATCGCTCGCATCGATGCGCTGATTGAAAAGAAAGCCCGTTTTATCGAACTGCTGCGCGAAAAGCGCCAGGCGCTGATCACCCACGCCGTCACCAATGGCCTCGATCCGGACGTGGAGATGAAAGACTCCGGGGTGGAGTGGCTGGGAGAGGTGCCGGAGCACTGGGATGTGCTCAGCTTCCAGCGGTGCGTTCGCATCGCTGAAGGACAAGTCGATCCGGAAAAGTCGCCCTATCGGGAAATGGTGTTGCTCGCGCCCAACCATATCGAGTCTGGCTCGGGGCTGCTTCTTTACACGGAGACGGCTGAAGAACAGAATGCTGAGAGCGGAAAATATCTTTGTAAAAAGGGTGATGTTGTTTACAGCAAAATCCGTCCGGCACTGAGAAAGGTCTGCATTGCTCCGGATTTGAGTCTGTGCAGCGCTGATATGTATCCGATGCAGGGGCACTCTGGAATGAGTAACCAGTTTCTTTTCTGGTTCCTTCTCTCCGAACCATTTTCTGCGTTCGCTGTATTGGAGGCTGATCGCGTCGCTATGCCGAAGATTAATCGTGAGTCACTGAATAGCGTCCAGCTTCCCAGGCCCCCGCTGAACGAGCAGATAGAGATTGTTGCTTGGGTGGAGCAGCTCACTGCAAGGCTAGACAACTTGAGAGCCAAAACCGAACGGAGCATCGAGCTTCTCAAAGAACGCCGCTCCGCCTTTATCACCGCAGCCGTCACCGGCCAGATTGACCTGCGGGAGTCGGTATGAATCAGGGCCGTAGCCTGCGTCTGTTCCTGGTGGATGGCACGTCCAATGGCCTGCTCACCGCCGAGATCATGAACTGGACCGGCCATGTGCTGACCGGCCCACGTTCTAAATTGGCCGAGCTGGTGCAGCGTCCCGAATGCGCGCGCACCGGTGTGTACTTTCTTGTCGGTCCCGACCCGGACGACAGCCTGCGCACCCGGGTGTATATCGGCGAGTCTGATGATGTGGCCCAGCGTCTAAAGCAACATAACCGTCCGCAAGAGCAGGGTGGCAAGGACTTCTGGGAGCGTGTCTGTCTGATTACCAGCAAGGACCAAAACCTGACCAAGGCGCATGCCAAGTATTTGGAGAGCCAATTAATCCAAATCGCCAGTCAAACCGGTCGCTGTGTAGTAGGCAATGGCACAGCGCATAGCTACACCAACTTGCCTGAGTCGGATCGTGCGGACATGGCGTTTTTCCTCGAGCAGATCCGCATCGTGCTACCAGTGCTGGGCTTCGACTTCCTGCGCGAGCTGATCAAACCCTCCAAACTCGTTATGGCACCAGTCGAGCAACCGGTTAGCCAATCGCCACGTTTTGCTTTACAGCTTCCAAAGAGCAAGGAGCGCGCGCAAGCGCAAGAGGTTGATGGGGAGTTCTTTGTACTGAAAGGGTCCCGAGCTCGAGCTCAGTGGGTAGGAACTGCGGATCACAACTACCGGAACCTGTACCAGCAGTTAGTGAGTGACGGTGTCATGATCAGTGACGGAAGTGAGTACCTAATGTTCAAGGATGACTATGCCTTCAGTAGTCCGAGTGCCGCGGCAGCGGTTGTATATGGTCGTGCAGCCAGTGGTCGAATCTCTTGGCTAGTCGAGGGTAGTGGCGAAACTTATGCCGCCTGGCAGGACAGTCAATTGAGTGGTATCGGTGTGAACCCGGAAAATGAGTTGCTAAGTGAGTAAGATCGAGCAGCCGCAGCGCTTGATCCTAGTGTGCTACGAGAACATCAGCAGATAAGCCAGGTAATTTAAATTTCGGTCTTTGGATTTGTCGCGGTAAGGGATTAGTCGTCGATGAAACTCACCACCAGCTGGTTGAAACCACCCTATGCGAGTGGCGGTATTGATCACCTCGGCACTCAGGCGCCCTGCGTAATGATCTATGGCCAGTTACTGCCTGGCATTACCAATGTCACTGATAGGGCGCGCTATTACTCGTTTTATCCTTGGTTGGTATGGTCCTATGACCAGCGTTACGCGAAGAATGACTACAACCACTTTGTCGAGCGGTTTCGGCGTGCAGACTGCCTATTCACCCTGATTGCCGAGCAGCACGCACAGGTGACCGACCACAACAACGAGCGACACGGCGTCGCTATGGTCGGTCGCACCAAGCTGGTTCCCTCACTCGCCAGTCTGAAAACCGGTGAACCACTGCGGCTATCGCTCTACGCGACGACCGAGGAAACGCCACAGCGCTACTTCATGAATCGGCTAGGTGGTCTTTCGCAGTACTACGCGGGCACTCTGGCCGATCTGCAATTGATGGAGTCGTCCGGCCGTTCCTGGAGTTTCTATAGCAGCCAGTATGGCGCGCCGCTGGCGCAGAGTGTCGATGCGTCTGTACCTGGTGAGCGGTTCTGGCAGGTTGTAGAAAACGACTTGGTGACACTCGAAGAGCTCGACGAGCTGAGCGGTTTCTGCGCCTGCAACGTTGCTGGTAGCCTACGCGAGCATCAGCAGCTCACTGATATTTTCTTCGATACAGGCAACCGCTATTCAGAGGAAGGCACTCAGCGACGCCGAAGCCTGGGTCTGATTCAGCAATTGGCGGAAGCCCTGCCGAACGGATGGGATCTGACCGAGGATGTGTTCCGAGCCTGTGTCTATAGCGTCACTCTGCCTAATGGTGCTGCGTGGGAAATTCCCGATGCCTTGCGATCGACTCAGGCGCACTGGGCTGTCTATGTGCGCAATGACCTGATGTCGGTGGCCTTCCAGACGATACTCGCCATCTGCCTACAGGAAATGCAACCGCAATCGGCGGCGCAGCGGCGGGTATTTCATAGCGTCGAGATGTTCGCTGGCTGGTTTGCCGGCTCGTCAACTGTTGCCGGAGTACTGAGTAATCTGGGGGCGGGGAATTTTGGAGATCTGGTTGCCAGCAGCAGGGCGAACGCTCCGGCGCTCACTGACTGGACAAATGACGAGCATGAGATTCAGTTGGGTCGGCAGTTGATTGGTGGCTGGCAGTCGGGAGTAGATATTGCGCCGCTGCTTTCACATAGCCTGAGCCTGCTGGCAATGCTGGTTGCTCGCGATGATCCAGGGCAGCAGCCGTATTCAGGGTTGGCGATCACTTTTGAGGCACTCAGGGACTATCCGATCAACCTCATCAGCTTCCGCAACCGTGGTGCCGACTGGCAGACGATGTCTCTGGAGCATGTGATTGCCGATCTGGTCGTTTGGTGTTTGGACACCCATCTTCGAGTGGCACTGCGCAAACTCCGACAATCCAACCGCTCGACCTTCCATTTGCGACCGTCCGAGCGAGGCTTGGAAGTGGTGGGTGACCAGATCCCGCTGCCATCGCCGACTACCCCTCGTTTCCAGCAGGCGGTACAGATCCTTCGCGACCTTGGAATGCTGACGCGTGATGACAGCCACATGACCAGGCTTACTACATCTGGTCGGACGCAGATGGAGGCCGCCAGTGTCTGACGACGTCTCCCTTCTCGAAGTGATCAAACGTGGAGGTTACGAGGCCTCGTTGATCACCACCTTCAACGCGACACTGCCTTTCTACGAGGAGGTGTTGCTGCGCAAGCTGGTAGCAGCTGGATGCCGGCATAACGTGGTACTCATGGATCGGGGCCAATGTGCAGCCTCGTGGGAAAGCCAGGCAACTCGGCCTCGTCTGGCAGGTCATGCCTACACGCTGCTACCGATTGGTGTGAGCGGCGCCTTTCACCCAAAGGTCTGTCTTCTGTTGGGGGCAAAGAAGGCATCGATTCTGGTCGGCAGCCACAATCTCACGCTGTCAGGGCTTGGCTTCAACCGCGAAATCACCAACTGGATCGAAGTTGGCGGTGCCAAGGATGGTGAGGGTATCGCCGTTCTCAAGGCTGTCGGGCTGATGCTCCGTGAGTGGATCGAGCTGGAACGCGGCAAGGCTCCTGAACCTCTGTTGGAGTCGGCGCTGGTAATTGGCCGTTTCATCAGCCCTTTGATTGCCACGGCCGGAGACATGGGCTCGCCTGCCATACTTGCGCAAGGTTCGAGAAGGCAGGCGCTGATCGATCAAGTTGCTGAGCGGATTACAGCCCCGGTTAGGAGGATTGCGGTGTTGGGGGCGTTCTTCGATCGGGAGCTGGCTCTGCTCAAGGAGTTGAAGACCCGCTGGCCCGTCGCAGATATCGTGGTGGGTATCGATCCCGACTCGGTCCAGCATCCCGGCAGCTATGAAGGCGAAATTGTTCGGTATGTGGATGCGCGAGAGGTTGCTGATCGGGCCGGCTATCTTCATGCCAAGGTTCTCTATCTTGAAACGCATGGCGCTGCGGCCGATGTGTTTGTCAGTGGTAGTGCGAACCCCAGCCGTCCCGCCTGGATGGATGCTGCGAATGGCAATGTCGAGGCCGTAGTGCTACAGGCAGGCATTGCCGCTCGACGCGCTGCTGAGGCCACTTCAATACTCAGCCTGTTCGAGTTGCCCGAGCTGGCGCCAGAGGAGTTCGCTGCGATCCAGGAGCGCAACGAGACCATCGAGATCGAGCAGCAGGCGTCGTTGCCACTGCTTTCGGGCTTTTCGGATGGGGGTAGTGGCCTGATACGTATCAGTTATCGGGGCGAACAGATGTCGGTGACCGAAGCCGTAGTGCTTGGCCCGAACCAGGAGAAGCTGGAGTCACTTGCCCCACTGGAACTACGTGACGACGAAGTCGTGTTAAGAACCAATGTTGAGGTGACAGACATTCGCTCCTGTCTGTTGGAGCATGACGGCAAGCCGATCGCCCGGGCGATGATTCTGCACCCCTCGATCATTGATGCGAGCTCCCGGTCCTCCAGGCAGTACCAGATTCGTTCGGCACTCAGCGAGCTGGGCTCGAGTGAGGCCGATATTTCGAGGGTCATCGCCACCGTTGAGCGGGTGATCTTCGCGAAGCAATCCGATCACGAGATCCAGATGGCAATCCGCGAGTGTCGGGATAAAAAGGATGCGCTTCCAGTTGAGGACGGGCCGACATCGTTGGTGATCAGTGTGAGCGACATGGCTCGGATGAAGCGCAAACAGCGTGTGTTGAAATCCGGTGATTTGGCTTATCTGATCGATGTGCTCATGCGACGCCTGAGCGACGGTCTCGAGGTGCAGAGTGTCGAGGTCGATCGGGCTGGGCGGAGCGAAGAGGAACAGGTTGGCCAGGAGGACGATGGCGGCGATGAGACGAGCGATCCAGTCGAGAAGCCTCAGTTCTGGGACGCTGAAATTGCCCTGGCCGTTGCCAGGAAGGCAAGGGCTTTGAGCAGAAAAATGGTCGCGCAACTGAAGCTGGCCAGTCAGGACGAGTCAAGGAAAGTCAGTGCGTCGATCCAGCTGATTGCGGTACTGGCTCTGATTCGTGAGCTACGCCATCTCGATAAGCAGAAACGCTGGCGAGCAACCGGGCAGGATCTCGTGGAAGAGCGAGATCGTCGTTATCTCCTCGATGAAAGCATTAGGTATTTACTCGGTCCGGGGTCGCGGCTCCTCGAAGTGATCGACAAGTCGATCGACGACGATGCCGATGAGACGATGCAGCTAACTACCTTGCTGGTTTGGCTGGCTTGGGACCTGGGTGATGAATTGTCGGCCAAGGTCAGCCTAATGTGGGGTACGGATGAAAAACTCCGTAGGTTGCAGGCGAATGCGGTGTTCCTGAGGCTGATGCCTTCAATCGCTGCAGACCAGGATGCCAGTGCAGAGCTGCGCGAAAGCATTCAGCGAACACTCAAGCCAACTCCGAGCGCCTCCATTCAGGCAGAGCAATGGCTAATCCTGCATCTGGCTTATGGTTCCTCTTGGTCGCAGGGACAGAAGGAGACCGACGAGTTTGAGCTCGGCGGATACTGCAGGATTTTTGGTTTGGATGATCAGCCGAGGGTCATCGTTGAGCTTGATCAGAATAACGTCGGCTTTTGGGATTTCGATGATGTACGGAAGTTTAAGCGTGACCGAGTAGTTGCGCTGAGGCCGACACAGCCAGCAAGTTACGCCCCGAATTGAGGTGTAGCTGGACAAACAGTAGAGAAGCGAGACTGAATATATGAGCCACATCCACCATGAATGCGAATTGGAACGCCATATCGTCGAGCAGCTTGAGGCTGCTGGCTGGCGGGTGGGCAAGTCCGCCGAGTATGACCAGGTTCGGGCGCTATTCCCTGGGGATGTGCTGGGCTGGCTGGAGGACAGCCAGCCTACGGCCATGGCCAAGATCCTCGCCATGAATGGAGCAGGCACGCGTGATGCGGTGCTGGATCGACTGGTCAAGCAGCTGGAGAACAAGGTCGATGGAGGCACGGTAAATGTGCTGCGCTATGGCTTTGCAGTGGCCGGCGGCGGAACCCTGGCCATGAGCCAGGCGCTGCCCGAGGACGCGCGCAACGACACGGTGATCGCCCGCTATGTGGCCAATCGGCTGCGCGTCGTGCCACAGCTGCGTTACTCGTTGGACAAGGCCGACGAGATTGATCTGGCCTTCTTTATCAACGGCATTCCAGTGGCCACGGTGGAGTTGAAGACCGACTTCACCCAGTCAGTCCAGGCCGCCATGCAGCAGTACTGCATGGACCGCCGTCCTGAGCGCAAGAGCGGCGGCCTGGAGCCGCTGCTCACTTTCAAGCGTGGCGCGGTGGTGCATTTCGCCATGAGCGATAGCGACATACGCATGACCTCCAAGCTGGCCGGCGACTCGACCTTCTTCCTGCCATTCAACCGGGGCAACGATGGCGCCGCCGGCAACCCACCGGGTGACAACGGTAGCTACCCGGTGAGCTACTTTTGGCAGCGGGTGCTGCAAAAGGACAACTGGCTGCATATCTTCCACCGCTTCGTGCTGCAGGAGCGTAAGGAAGTCCAAGACGTCAACGGCAAAACCTACTTCAAGGAAGGCCTGATCTTCCCGCGCTTCCATCAGTGGGAGGGTGTGACCAGGATGATCGACGCGGTGCGGGTAGAAGGGGCAGGGCAACCGTATCTGATCCAGCACAGCGCCGGCTCGGGCAAGACCAATACCATCGCTTGGACCGCGCATTCGCTGATTCGTGTGCGCCGTCCGGACGGTGAACCGTATTTCCACAGCGTGATCGTGGTAACCGACCGCCAGGTGCTTGACCAGCAGTTACAGGATGCCATCCAACAGATCGAGCACCAAGCTGGCGTGGTATGCGCCATCGACCGCCAACAGTCGAATCTGCCCAAGAGCCAGCAGTTGGCCAAGGCCATGCTCGATGGTGTGCCAATTATCGTTTGTACCCTACAGACGTTCCCCTATGCGCAGAAGGCCATCCTCGGCGAGCAGAGCCTGCGTAATCGTCGTTTTGCCATCATCATCGACGAGGCGCACAGCTCCACCGGGGGCAGCACGGCGGATGACCTGCGTTATGTACTGACCGGGCAGAGCGAGGCGGAGTGGGAAAAACTCTCCAAGGCGGAGCGGTTGTCCGTCTGGCAGAGCTCGCGCTCGCGTCCAGGCAATGCCAGCTACTTCGCCTTCACCGCCACGCCCAAGCATTCGACGCTGAGCCTGTTCGGTCGCCCGCGCAATCCGGCGCAGTCCGTCAGCACCGACAACCCGCCGGCACCGTTCCACCTCTACACGATGCAGCAGGCGATCGACGAAGGCTTCATCCTCGATGTGCTGAAGAACTACACCAGCTACGAGGTGGCATTCAAAATTGGCAGCGAGATGGTCGATGACAAGCGCGTGGACGAAAAGAGCGCCGGGCGCAAACTGGCCAAGTGGCTGTCGCTCAACCCGGTGAATGTGGGACAGAAGGTCGAGCTGATCGTCGAGCACTTCCGCAAGAACGTCGCGGACCTGCTCGGTGGCCAGGCCAAGGCCATGGTGGTGACCAGCTCGCGTGCTGCAGCGGTGAAGTACCACCTGGCGCTGGAGGATTACTGCAAGCGCAAGGACTATGACAACGTGCTGGCGATGGTGGCCTTCTCAGGTGAGGTGCCTAATACGGACGTGGAAGCGGCCAGCCTGCCCAAGGATCACCAATTCAGTGAAACCAACCTGAACCCCGGCCTGCATGGCCGCGATATGCGCAAGGTGTTCGACACTCCGGACTACCGGGTGATGATCGTCGCCAACAAGTACCAGACCGGCTTCGACCAGCCCAAGCTGGTTGCCATGTACCTGGACAAAAAAATATCCGGTGTGGAGGCCGTGCAGACCCTCTCGCGTCTGAACCGTACCTTCCCTGGGAAGGACAAGACCTTCGTCATCGACTTCGCTAACAAGGCCGACGAAATACTGGCGTCATTCAAGACCTTCTATCGCGATGCTCAGGTGGCGGACATCCAGGATCCGAACATCGTCTATGACATCAAGCAGCGATTGGATGGCATGTTCATCTATGAGCAAGCTGAGGTGGAGGCTTTCGGTGACGCCATCGTCGATCCGAAGGTGACGCACCAGAAGCTGTTCTCGCTTACTCAGTCAGCTACCGACCGCTTCAACGGAAAGTTGAAGACGCTCAACGATGCCATCGACCAGTGGGAAAAAGCCTGGGAGAAGGCCTACGACGAAGGTAGCGACAAGGACATGGAGTATGCCGATGTGCAGCGTTCGGAGTATTGCAAGGCACGCGACGAGCTGATGATCTTCAGTGAGAGCCTGACCAAGTTCGTGCGCAGCTATGAGTACATAGCCCAGTTGCTCGATTTCGGAGACCCAAGCCTGGAGGCCTTTGCCAGCTATGCACGCCTGCTGCGTAAAAGGCTCAAGGGCATCACCGCTGACCAGGTGGATTTGGGTGACCTTAAACTCAGCCACTATAAGATCAAGAAGGGCAGCAACCTCGGTGGCGTCACCGTGCAGGCTGAAATGCCTGGCCTCTATGGTATGACCGATAATGGCCTGCGTGACGCCCGTGACCGGGAGAAAACATACCTAGCTGAATTGATCGAGAAGCTCAATAACGCTTTCGGCAAGGATATCACCGATACTGACCAAGTGGCCTTCGCTCTACACGTTTCCGAGAAGCTTCGCGCTGACAATGTAGTGATGGCCCAAGTGCAGAACAACACCATGGAACAGGCCATGAAGGCCGACCTGCCTTCAAAAGCCGTGTCTGCCATTGCCGCCGCCATGAGTAGTCACACTAGCATGGCGACCAAGCTCCTTAGCGATGAGTCGACGCGAGATGTATTCCTGACGGTGGTGTACGAGCTGCTAAAGAAGGATGCAGGGAAAGATCTTTTTAATCTGGCGAGCCCGATTTTTTAGCGCTCACATAGCTAATGAAGTTTAAGCGTGCAAGCAGCCGCCGGGGCTGCTTGCGAAGTGCTGTAGGGAATCCTGTTGAGCCTGTTGAGTAATTGAATAGTGGGGATTTATGTTGACTTGGGTTGAATTATTTGTGCCGTTAATGGCTTGATCAGGTCTACTTGCTTTTAGGTAGGTAAAGCTTTGACCAGTATATAAGTTCAAGTAGGCTCAATATTGAAGATCTTAGGGTGTAATTGCTGATGTAGTATTTCTCAGTGGGGTCCGCATGGATGTATTTTCCGCACACCCAATAAAGAGAATTTGTTAGGTTGTATATTGCAGAATTATGATATTCCGTCTTTGTAGGAGTGAAGTTAGACGGATATCCGTTAAGGTGTTTCATGAGTTTGTTGAAATCTAGCATTCCATTAGGTCTTATCAAGCTATCTGGAACGACGGGCTTGTTATGCATGTTGATCGTTTTGTAGATGGTCTCCTGAAGTGATCTGATGTCTCGAAATATACCGCCAAAGCGAGGGAAGCTGGTCTCATTTTCATTTTTGAGAATTTCTACAAGAGTTGACTCAGCGCTTTGGTTGTAGCCATAGTTTCTAAGAATCGAGAACACTTCGCTGTGTGCAATAGTTATTTTTATAAGTTCAGAGTTATCGCAATAAAATTTCAATTTTGCGATGGCTTCGCTTAGACCCTCTGGAGTCTTTTGGTAAATATTCTTTTCTTCTGCAAAGCGCTTAAAATTATTGAAGGCGTCATCGTCGCCAGTAAGCACGATTCTAGGGAAGTTCGGGAAATTAGTATCAAGGTATTTTAGCGCTGTGCCAATGAAGTTCTCATTCTCAATTGCCTGGCTGTCGGAAATTAAGCATTTTATATCAAGAACTACTGCGGATATTGATGCGTGATGTTTTGGCATCACTTCCTGTAAGCCTTCAAGGCTTTTTTTATATATTAATCGAAGGTTATTGTTCTGAGCTTCGATTTGGAATGTGTCTTTAAAATTTTCATCGTCGTCAATCAGGAGGATGTTGTTCATTTATCGCTCGTCCTTAATGGGGATTTCGATTTTCATAGAAAAGCCTTTGACTTTATTTTCGTCTATTTCAATGTCTCCATCATGAGCTCGAATTATCCTGTATATATAGTTTCCGCCGATCCCGGAACCATTGCTTGATTTGCTCTTGGTGAAAAACTGAATGTAATCTGATTTTGTCAGTGTAAATGGCTTGCCATTGTTGCTGTATTCTATGATCGCAATTTTTCTTTCTTTATCTTCTTTTACGTTAAAGGTTATCCTGTCTTTGCTGGATGGAGATGGAAATGCGTGGTGCTCAGCGTTTGCTACCAGTTGGTCTATTACTTGCAGTATTGAGGCCTGATGTATTTTGGCCTCAATTTCGTGTCCCTTGACTTCTATTTTGTACTTGTGAGGGCGTTCAATTGTCTTGTCGCGAAGGTGCTCGCTCAAAAAGCTTAATAGTTTTGTTTTTATGAATTCTGAAGGCTTTAAGTTTAGGGTCATAATTTCTTTGACAAGAGACAGTGTGTCATTCAGCTCTTTAGAGTTTATGGCTATTTTTTGGGACACTGTTCCGATGTTAAAGTTTTCAGGTTTTTCAAGTAGCCCCATAAGGTCATCGTCTAATCCTAGCTCCTCTTCGTCATATTGAGCAAGTGATGAGATTTTATGCTTTTCAATAATTCGAATAAGCTTGTTGGATAAGGAGTTGATTTTGACTAGCTTCGGGCGCAGCTCGTGGACTAGCGTGCTTATTAGCTCGTTCTCCTTCTGGAGGTTTTCCTCTTCAAAGCCGATTGCTCGTAGTCTTTGAGTTACTCTTTCTTTCTCTGCCGATATCAGGTTCGATTTTTGTGTCGCGATGAATTCTCTTTGGGAGTCCAGCGGCATCATTGGAATGATGATTTCTGATAGTAGTCGTTTACTGATGAAAGGCATCACTGTGCCAATGCGCCTTTGCTCAACTTGCTTCTGTATTAGTGGGGAGTAAAGTTGGTAGTAGAGGTACTCGATATCAAGAGATGATTTTGGGAAAGGACGTAGGGTAAGTACCCCGTTGTGTGTTACGACTTCGGGAGTGGCTTTTGAGGGCTTAAATATTGTAGGCTTTAGATTGTCACCAATTCGAGCTATAAGTAATGACTCTTCCTTGATTAGGGATTTTTCTGATTGTTTGGTTCTGGCTATGTATGAATTGGACTTTTCTGAGGAAAGGCGCATGTCCAAAATATCTTTTTCGAGGCTCTCAATTTTAATGAGTGGGATGTCTTCGGAGAGCGCTTGAATATCTCTAGTTGTGGTGCCAGATATTATTTCAACAAGCTCGCCAAGTTTTCTGGCCTTCCCGCCCTTTAATAATTTTCCAGCTTCCTTGAATTCTTCGGTGTAATAGGATGCGCTTAAGCTTTTTTGAGAGGCTGCTTCGTCAATGCTAACTATTTGTGAGTTGAGAGAGTCTGTGCTTTTTTCTTGGTACTGTTCAAGGATGTTAGATATATCGAGAATCGGGATTTGTGACGCTGGTGCTAAGTTCTCGGCGGTTATAAATTTTATTCTGTTGATTAAAAAAGATGGCTTTGTTTTGTTGAGGATGAGAATTGAAGACTTCCCATTTGTATATGGTTTTAGGCTGCCTGCTGGCAAGCTAATGATGCTTTCTATGAGGTCGTTTTGTAAAAGGTGCTCTCTATAGTTTTGTTCTTTTCCTTGGGATACCAAAAAGCTATCTGAAACTGTCAGTACTGCTTTGCCTTGCTCTGAAAGCTTTGAGATTACGAACTCGAGTAAAGGGATGAATCCCTTTTCTTTCCAAGGAGACCTATGGCTGGCATAGCCGTTTAGCGGGAGATCACCGATGATGTAGTTGTAGTAGTTGCCATCATGTATCTCATCTAAGCAGTTTTCTAAAGTTATTTCGTAGCTTGTAATACCATGCATCTCGAGATTCATTAATGCAATCTGTGCATTGCTGATCTGAATTTCGCTGCCTTTTATGTGGTGATGTGAATCTGATATCCTCGATACATGGCCGAGTAAGCTTCCTATGCCGCACACTGGATCGTAAACAACTCCAGTCTTAGGGTTTAAAAGTTTGGCCATCAGCTCGGAAACTTGTGGTGATGTACCTGTGATATAGTTCTTTTGTGTCGAGGGTGTACGTGTTTCGAGTATGTATTCGAATGCAGTGCTGAATTCATTTTTGCTGAAAAGTAATGTGTCTACTTTCTGCATCATATTTATAATGTCATCTGATCTCTCTGGTGGGCACTTGCTGAGGAGACTATAAAAGTCATTAAAGAGATTTAAGTCATATTCCTTTTGATGTCTTGCAGCCTGGATTGAGTCGAGCCAAGCTGAAAGGGGACGGCTTGAGCTTGAATTCCAGTTGTAATTACCGGGGTTGGCTGTGTTGTTATGTGTGCAATCTTCCTTGTGCATGTCTACTATTCTTTTGTAATAGAATAGTGCCGCTATAAGGAAGTGGAGCTCATGGCTTTTATAGATTGCCTGGAGTGTACTTAATAGATACCAGTGCGCCCTTATCAGTTCTTTCCATTTGTGCTCGGAAATAGATACTATTTTTCCGTTGATTTCTTGGAGCGTTTCTTGGTTTCTTTTGACTGTGTCAATTATGTCGAGTACTGAGTGCTTTCTGCTACGCTTGTAATTTATTTCTTCTGTGATCTCAGAGGGGGTAAGAGGGTGTTTCTTTATAACGTCCTCTATTTCTTCAAGTAGCTGCATTGAGGGCTCCGGAGAAGTAGTGGGTAAGTGGTTGTTTGCTGTGTTCAATGTAGGTTTCTTCTAGGTTGTTATTCTAGGTGGTTTTTGTGGGTCTGATATTTCAACTTGTTGGTTCGAAAGCTGCGTTGTCAGTGGTGCGAAATACTTATAGGGGACGCAAAAATCCTACTTGCACGAGGTGCTTTTCGAGCCATCTGAATATTAAATCTGCAATGGATAGGTTTTGAGATAGACTTCCTGCGCTCGCAGAGAGAAAGACGGGACTCAATGCTGGCAACGGCAGCATTTCAGGGGATAATTTTAATGAGGCCCGGTTTGAGGTCATTCTCTAATCTTCTCCAGATCAAAATCGCAGTCAGTTTGTAGTAATAGCGGGTGGCGCTGGAGCGGTTTTTTAGATGGTGAGCAAAAAACCAGCGCACGTGCTTTGCTTGCCACGTCCAGGGATTATCCCTGTTCCATCGCTGCTGAATGGCAGCTTGCATGTTTTGGGCTTGTCGTAGGTGGCGGTGCTGTGTGGCCTTTGATCCTATTAGCACGCCAACAAGGAACAACTCCATGTCGAAACGCCTGCTCACCGTCTGCCTCCGATGTAAGCGGATACCACATCAATGCGGTTATGTCCGAGCTCCAGACTGATTTGCTCACGCGCTCGGCGATCTAGTCTACGATCAATGCGGTAGCATTGGCCACCATTGACCGGGGCTGAATGGCCAGTGAGTTGTTGGTAGCGGTCGCAGGCGTAAGCTGCTCGTAACTCATGGAAGCCATTGACACCGTGCTCTTGCAGCGTTTTTCGGGTGGGGTACACAGTCTTTTGCAAAAACGTAGCGTAGCTTTCATACGGGGCCAGTAAGTTACGGCTTCCCGTCGGCGACGCATCTCTAGAAAAAAGAAGTGCCTCTTTGACATCTTTGTCGGCTGTAATCCATCGCGGAGCCGACGCCCCTGATCGACCGCCTTTGGTGCCGTCTTGGATATTGATACGACCAAAATGCTCGGCTTCGCGTTGCAAGCGTGTCAGGTCAGCCAGGATCGCTTCGCGCAGTCGCATTCCGGTTGTCCTAGCCAGCAATGCAATGGCGGCTACCCGCTCATGTTGCTTCACTGTAAGAGCCTCCATTAGCCTCTTGATCGATTGACGATCCTGGCCATTTGGCGCAGAGGTGCGCACAGTTGAGCGCTGCATTCCCAATGCCTGACTTGGACTGCCGATTTTCATAGCCTGATCACCGCGCAGCGCAGCTAGGGTGCGGTTAACGCTGCTCAGGCGGTTTTGCGCGGTGGCGATGCACAGTTCGCCTTGCAGGATCTGCTGACGCAGGTATGCGACGTAGTCCTCCAGCGTCTGTCGATCAATCTGGCGTGCATCGTTGTAGCCAGGGCCATCCACTGATCGGCACCAGCGTACGAAGGCTTGCCACCGATCGCTATGCGCTTTGACTGTGGCGAAGTGGCCGCCTACAAACAGATCTTCCAGAGCCTGCCGGCCGGCATAGCTCAGTTGTCGGCCATAACCAAAGTTGCGACCGTCACGCCGACCGACCAGCGCCACTGTCTTCACTTTGATCGTGGGTTTGTAGGAGCA
The DNA here is from genome assembly GCF_052378495.1 of Pseudomonas sp. A014. NCBI lineage: Bacteria > Pseudomonadati > Pseudomonadota > Gammaproteobacteria > Pseudomonadales > Pseudomonadaceae > Pseudomonas > Pseudomonas sp. A014. Next base: position 5,093,561 of record NZ_CP199001.1, on the reverse strand, counting down.
GCAGCAGGGCTTTCCAGTGGGGGCCGATGGTGTCCAACTGTCCCCAGTGTGCTGGTCGGATGAGGAGGGTATTTTCGCTGCGTTGCAGCAACGCCCCTTCTTCTTGCAACTGCTCGATAAGCCGAGCGGGGTCGGTTGACTCAGATGTTGGAGCGGCGACAGCGGCGACACTGGCGACAACCCCAGCCGCATCTGGATTGGCACGTGGCGACAAAGTGGTGGCAGTGGCGGCGACACACCGTAACTCGGTCGGCGAGCGATGTTGCGCTCGATAGCGGCGCACGGCGTCATTGAGTCGGAACATGGCGCACCTCGAATATGTCCCCGTCATTGTCCAGCCAGTTATGGGCAACCAGTTGCAGCAATAACTCGAAGGTGTGCCGCGTGCTTTTACGGGCAAAGCGGGGGCCGTTGCGCGTAAGGTCGCGCAGGCGAAACGGTGGCCAGTCCTTCTTTATCAACCAGCGCAGCAGGCAATCAGCCTCTGCGCGAAGCTTATTCAGAGGCTCCTGTTCAGTCAGTCGTTGGTTCTCGGCCAGGTAGTAATCCATCAGCGTAGAGGCGCGCAGAATGTGCATTTCTTCCAAGGCAGTCGATTCTTCAACCACCGCCATTACACCAGCCATGCGTAGAACGTTCGCGGCGGCTTTGCCCGCAGCAGCTTGCACGTCGACCAGCTCGCCGAATTCCCCAGACTCGCATTCAATGGTGTTGTGGATGGCAATCCAGGCCTCGCGGGCGCGGGGGCTTAACTCCAGGGTTGCAGGGTTGAGGCCGCCGTCTTTATGACGTGACCAAGGCTTCTGCATCAACGCGGCAATGCGCTGCTGGTACAGGTGCACCTTTGGATCTCGGGTCAGGTCGATGGCTTTGTACAGTCGTTGTCCAACCAGACGTTCTGGCCAACTGATCAGACAGCGTCCCAGGATGCCCTGGTCTTTGATATCAGCGTCCTGCAGCAAGCGGTCTGCCAGGCGGGGTTGAAGCATCAAGTGCATGCTGAGGCGGCGATCATAGGCACGCAGACTTTCTCCAGTCATCGCGCGCGACCGATCAATCGGGCTACCGTCCCACAGCGTCGACAAGTGAGTGATCGCCTTGATCATGTTGTCCTTGCTCATGGTGCTGCCGCCCAAAAACTGCCCGCCCTCATCGCTGAACAGCCCCATGCTGGGCAAGCCGTGGCACAGGCTTTTCACCAGGCCCTCAATGGTCGGCTCAGCAGTGAGCAGTCTTGGTTGGACAGGTTCAGGTTGGGCGTCAAGCGCTAGCTGTGCTGACTTTTTCGAGGTCGGTGACTTCGCGGTGAGGCTCATTGCAGCTCGGTGCGCCTTGAGCTGTTCGCCATAGGCGATCCACTGCTGTCTTTCCCAGTCCCGTACGGCCTGCAGCGCAACATGGTCCACCGCGCTTTTGCGATCACCCGAGCAAGCCACCGTCAGCAAGTACAGCGACAACGGATAGATTCGGCCGTCGAGGTGAACATTGGCGTGCGCCTGGCTCGCCAAAGCTGCCGTGGCCAGAACGGATTGCGCGGCCATGGCGCAGGGCACGCCGATCACATTGGCCATGCGTTCCACGGCAGGCCCCAATAGATCGCCCAGCGCCGCGACCGGGTAGGGTAGGGGCGTTATCTGCTGTTCCAACAAGGGGCGTGGCGGCCCTTGTACTTCGCGCAGTTGCATAGCCTTTCTCCATAAATTACCGATCTCTCCCTCACGTCATCCCGCCAAGAATGCTGAGTGTTATCAGGGATCAAGGCCCCTGCGACCTGTGAGGGTGTCCACTGACGCGGGACTGGCGGCTCCTTACGACCAGGAGCAAGGGCATCTCATGATCTGGCCTCCTGAGCACCGTTACCGGTGGGCGGGTGGAGGCTGCATTGGCTGACGAGACCAGTGCCGCGAGATCCTGAGCCATGTGCAAGCAGCAATGCGATGACTGGGGCATGCCTGACTGTCAGTCAGGTGCAGTCCATTCCCTGGTCTGCGGCACCATCATCTACAGCGCTGTTGCTGGTGATATCGGCGTTTGTCACGCCGATTGTCACGAGGGGAATTGCCGCAAAGCCATGTACGATGAGGGCTGCAGCAGTGGTAGGAGCGCCCGTCTCTTTTCTGGAAAAAGAGACGGGCGAACGGTTGGCGCAAAACATTGGCCGAGCAGGTTCGTTGCTGCAGGGCTAAAGGGTTAGCGGGCAGCCGCACTAGGCGGATTGTTTAGAGGGCGTCCATCATTCTGGCGAATGACCGTGCGAGCCTCCGGGCGCGGATCGCACTTTGGGTTGAACCACCGGGTTAGCGGCATGACCTTGAAGGCTCTGGTCATCTGGGTGCTGCCTAAGGCAGCGCTTTGAACCTTCGTTCTAACGGTCACCGCGGCTCGGGTCAATTGGTGAAGGGCACATGGAAATGCGCCAGATTCCACCTCTGGCGTGCTTTGGAAGTCGGTGGGTGTCAGTGGCAAAGTGGCCGTTTGTCGCTTTTCTAGTGTTAGCCCGTGAGCATGGGGATGCGAAGCCTCCCCATGCTCACGGGCTTAGCCGGAGAAGCCAAAATCGAGGCGAGTTGGCGACTGTCGCCATCCGCTCAGACGGCAGGGATGTAGATGGCACGCGGTCTGTCGCCAGTGTCGCCGTTGTCGCCGCCCTATCGGATGGGTACTACGTTCCGATCCCTAGCCACATTCATCGCGCTGGCCGAGAGATTGCCCGTCGACGCCTTCAGAATGTACTCGCTCCACCACGCCATCATCGGCCGCCGTCGCTCGATGTAGTCGGCTCGGTTGTAGGCACTGCGCACCTCATCCTTGTCGACGTGCGCCAACGCCACTTCGATGAGCTCCGGGTCCCACCCATGTTCATTCAATATGGTGCTGGCCATCGAGCGCATGCCGTGGCTGACCAAGCGGTCCTGGAAGCCCATGCGTTTCAACGCCATGTTGGCGGTCTGACTATTGGCATGAGTACGAGGGTTTCGGTCTGCCGGGAAGACGTACTCCCGATGACCACTGTGGGACTTCAGTACCTCCAGCAATGACATGGCTTGATCGCTCAACGGGATGCTGTGCGGGCGTCGTTTCTTCATCCGCTCCGGTGGGATAGTCCAGACTCGCCTTTCAAAGTCTATGTCTACCCAGCGAGTAGTCGCAGCCTCGGCAGGGCGAGTCATGGTGTGCAACTGCCATTCGATCAGGCAGCGGGTCGTGCGCTTGATGCTGGCGTTCGCAATTTCCAGCATGAGCTCAGGAAGCTCCTCGGGTGGAAGCGCCGCCATGTTTTCTTTCTTCGGTTTCTTGAACACCGCCCGAATCCCGCTGAGTGGGTTTGCGAAGATCATTCCCGAATTGACACCGTAGGTCATGATCTCGTTGAGGCGCTGGCTAAGCCGCTTCACGGTTTCCAAGCTGCCTTTGGCTTCGATGGGTCGAAGGATCTTGATCACCATCGGTGCGCTCACTTCCGAGATCGGAGTCGATTTCATGCTCGGGAAAACGTGCAGAGTGAGTGAACGCCAGATGTCCTCGGCATAGGCCGGCGTGACCGAGTCCTTTTTCAGCTCGAACCAGGCGGTAGCTACTTTCTCGAACGTATGTTCCGTCTCGGCCAGCTTGGCCTGTGCGAGATCATTGCGCTGAGCTTTGGGGTCAATCCCCTGAGCAAGTACTTCCCTAGCATCAACCGCTTTCCGCCGAGCTTGCGCCAGAGAGACCTCGGGGTAGGAGCCGAGCGCCATGTTGATGCGATTCTTGGTGATCGGATGCCTGTAGTTGAAATTCCACTGCATCGAGCGGTTGACCCGGACTCGGAGTTGGAGGCCGTCGCCATCCGTGAGGACGTAGTCCTTGTCTTTGGGCTTGACCGCCTTGAGCTGGCGGTCGGAGAGGCGAGCTGTTTGAGCGCACATGGGAGAAGCTCCCTGACACCTTTTGGTATTCCCAAGATTAGCCCCAGGTAGGCTGGAATACCACCGGGAATACCGGGATGGCTGGAACTCAAAAAACCGTTGTGGCCCTCAAAAGAGCAGTAAACCCTTGATTTCAATGACTTCCAGGCACAAAAAAAGACGTCCGTGGACGTCTTTGTTTGATCATTTGGTGGAGCCGGGGGGATTTGAACCCGCGTCTATCTCAAGGATCGCACGGCTTGTAGCCGATAAGCTGGCATAAAGCTGTCATTTCGTATTGTAGCAATCGTTACACCACGCCTCAGTGTAGTTGTCACCTGGCAGAGCGTCCTGGGAATACAAAAGCTCCCAGCCATTGGCGCGGGCTACGGTATCCAGCAAGTGGTTAGATGTAAGGGTATCGACGGTGTCGTCGGTAACATACTGCATGTCGCTGTGGAAGCTTTCTTCTTTTCCGCAGCGATGGCATGTAAACTTTTTGCTAATGATGTTTGGGTATCCCATTTAAAATACCTTAGATAATTGGTTTGCTATTTGTTAGTTTGGCTGGCCGATTGAAGTTGCAAAGAAGTGCCCACAAGATCAAGCTTCTTCAGCATTCCCTTATTGGCAGATTGATTATTGCTAAGGAAATGCCTCGCTTTTTTTAGGATCAGGCGACTCTCGCTCAACGACATTGGACCGTCGTGATCATAAATCGAGTCGTAGAACTCCTGAGCAGCTTTAGCGTTTGGTTCAGCAATCGACGACGCGGCTAGTTGAAAGGTGTTCCTAATTTCGATCAATTCTTGACGTGCGGGTGATGCCTGAATTTTCTGTACAATTTCATAGAGCATCATTAGGCCCTCCTGAGCTACATCCCTATTTTGAGCTGCTATAGAGAGTGCATCATTATAGTTCGCCAAGGCTTCTCTTTTAGCTTCCTTTCGCTCTTTCCATATAAAAATGGCCGCACTCGATATGAATCCGGCGACTGCGCTAGCAGCCAGCTTTAGAATCCCGATCCACTCCGGCAAGTTGCTTTCCATTCCCTTCCCCTCCCCATAACCTTTCTGCCTTACCACCCGCCTGGTCGTCAGCAGATGGCATCCAGCGACCATATACTCGCGCAATCATCGTCCAGTCGCTATGCCCCATCTGCTTAGCTACCCACATCGGATGCTCACCCGCCGATAGCATCATGGAAGCGTATGTGTGCCGAGTTTGGTAGGGGCGCCGATAACGAACACCGGCTCTTTTCATCGCCGGATGCCACATTGTCTTGCGGATCGGCTGGTCGCCGGCCCAGCGCTGAAGTGTGCGCGGGTTCTGGAAGACCTCTGCATCAGCCAGGAAGGTGTGCGCCTTCTGCGCCATCAGCGCTTCGAGAGCGGGGCGCAGCAGCTTCACAGACCTTCGGCCTGCTGCCGTCTTCGTCACTTCAGCCTCCCCACCAGCAGCCTGGGTCATCGCCCGACTGACCATCACTTCCCCCCGCACCCAATCCACATCCCCCCAATCCAGGGCGACCAGTTCGCTCGTCCTCAGGCCTGTCCATAACGCAAACTGCACCATGTTCCTGGCTTGGCCATTGAGGGCGGCAAGAATCGCCTGCTGCTCTTCGGGTGTGAATGGGTCGACGTCGTCATCCTTCGGCGGCGCCTCCTTCCTAGCGTAGGTCCATCCGGCCAGAGGATTGGTATCCAGCAGTTCCTCGTCGACTGCGTCATTCAGCGCGGACCTCAGGCAGCTCTGGATGTTGCTCAGCGTCTTGTTGCCGACCTCCAGCCCATCCAGCCAGTCGCGGATCGCCTTGCGCTTCAGGTCGACCACCAGGTGGTGACCAAGCGCTGGAATAAGTCGGAGCTCGACGATTTTCCGGTAGCCATCGAAGGTGCTGCTGGATACGTGCTTGCGCTTGGCTTCGAGCCACCTGGTCAAGAATCCGCCTACCGTCTCCTGGCTAGACTCCGGCGCGAACTTCGCTGCGCGCGGTGAGCCTGGGAAGGTGACGGAGTAATCGAAGGTGCCCTGGGCAATGGCATGCTCGATCGCTGCCTTGTGCTGCTGGGCCTTCTTCAGGTTAGTGGCGGTGGGCTTGAGCGAGACGCGCTCACGGCACCGAACGCCGCGGTACATGAACGTGATTTCGATGCTCGTGTCTGAGACTGCCCTGACCCCACTCCCGCCTCTACCCATGTCTCGTACCCTTCCATATCGATGAGCGTCCGGCCGTCCGGCGCTTTTATCCAAATTTCACCCAGCCGCCAGACCCCGTCGCGGATCTTCGAGCGGATCGCGTCCTCGGTGTAGCCAGACTCGCTGGCGAACTTTCTGACGGTCATGTAGCGCATTGCCTTACTCCACCTGACGCGTCAGGTTCTGGTTGTCACGCCGATCTGTCACGTCATTCCAATCCCAACTCAACTTCCGTTCAATTGGCGGGTGAGCTGACAGGGTATGCAGGTCCAGCAGCGTGAAGTGGCCATCCATCCAGCCGCCGGTGTCGATGTGGTAGACGTTGCCCAGCACCGCCGGGCGCTTGACCGGGGTATGGCCGACCACCACCGCGCGAACGCCGCCGACACCATGGTGTTGCTCTTGGCTGATCCTGCTGCGCGACCACTGCACGGCCTCCTCGACATTGCGCATACCCGGCATGCAGCCATCAGCCCAGGATGCGAGCATGGCCCAGGTCGGGAACGGACAATCGGCGTGCACGATCCCGATCAGGCCTTGGGGGGTCATCACCTCGATGATCAGCGGCAGGTCGGCCAGCAGTTCGACATAGCACGCTTGCTCTACGGATGATCTGGCATAGAGCCAGGCCCCGCCGTTGAACAGGTGCACATCGCCAATGCGGCCGGATGGGTCGAACCGGTACGCCTCGATCGCCATCTGCTCGTGGTTGCCGCGCACGGCGTGGAACCATGGCTTGGCCAGCCAGGCGTCCACCTGGTCCGACTCAGGCCCGCGGTCGACCAGGTCGCCAACCGAGAACAACCGGTCAACAGACGGATCGAAGCTGACCGCGTCCAGGGCTCGCTGCAGGCGGGTGAAGTGACCGTGAATGTCGCCCACGGCGAAGTCGCGGCCGGCGGTGTTGATGGGGAACTGCTGCAGGATCATGGCCGCTCCCCCATCGCTTGCTTCATCAACTGATAGGTCCTTGGCGCTCGTTTGCTCATGGACCAGTCCAGGCCTGCTTCGCTGAGGAAGGACTGAGCAATCTCGTCCCAGCGCGCTGTCAGGCCGGCCCACATCTCGCTGTGCTGAGCCATCTCGCCCATGCGCGGCTTCCACTCAGGAATCAGATCGAGCAGAAGCAGGCAGCGGTTCAGGTCGTCGGGGTCGCTCGGATAGGAAAATCCGTGCTTCGGCGTCAGCCCCAGCATGTGATCGTGAATGGCTCGCGACGACATACCCACCTCGCCGTCACGCATCCACGCTGCGGCGCGCTGCTCGACGGTCTTGTCAGCGCCCGGCATGGTGGTGTCATAACCCAGCGGGCAACCAGCCTTCTCTAGGGCGTCGACGCAAGCCTGCTCGAAACCCATCTGGCTGACCCGGCCCTGGATCAGGTCGTTCATGGTCGTCGTTATGGCATCCAGCTGGCGCTGGTTCAGTTTGTGTCCGCGCAGCAAGATGCTCATGCCCGACCTCCCGCCAACGATGCCTGCTCGGCCTCCTGCAGCTCCTTGACCACCGATTGGATGCCTGCCGCGTAGCTCCCTGGTCTCCCCTGGGTTGCGCCAGCCAGGCGCTCCATCACCACCGCCACTGGCGCAGCCCGGAGTGAGGCCACCATGTCGATCGCCCAATTGCGGCCTTCCAGGAACATGAAGTGGTTGATGGGGCCAGTGACGACCACGTCCAGGCTGCGCGGTTTGGCGTCCGGTGGCGGCGTGCTAATTTTCGGCGCCTTCAATGTAGGCGCCTTGGCTGGCTTTCCGCTGATCCGCCGGCGGGCGTGCTCCAGTGCCATTTCAGCGAGGCTGCCCATGGGTGGCGCCCTCCATTTCGGCGACGGCGCGCAGGCGCAGCGTGATGCCGCATTCCCGGGCCAGCTGATTAAGTCGCCCGACGCTGGTGGTGCTGTCCTGCAGAGCTTTGCCGAAGCGCACCAGGCGCTCGCCCAGGTCGTCAAATTCGTTGCGAGATGGCTTGGGCTGGGTCGTCATGACTGCTGCTCCTGCTGAGTCGCCAGTACCAGAGCTCCGAGCAGCACCTGCTGACGCTGCTGCATGTCCAGGTATTCACGGATTGCCTTCACAATCAGTGAGTTCATGGACCTGTCATCTGCATCCGCGGCCGCTGCCACCTGGTCCCGCATCCCATCAGGCAGGCGGACGACGAACTTGTCAGCGGTTCGGGAGCCGTACTCAAATGCCATGACGCACCTCCTTCTGGCTTTCGACCTTCTGCTCATCGGCAAGCATCTGGCGCCATTCGGCCTCCGTGCGATTGGCGTAGAGAGGTTCCGGTTCTTGCGCTGGAGCTGTGGTCTTTGCATTCGGTCTTGGCAGCCCGGCTGCTTTTCGCAGAGCGATCTCCTGGCGGTCGACTGCGACGCCTTTTGGCGCCTCGACACCCAAGCGAACCTGGCCGGCCGTGATGCCCAGGACTACGACACTGATATCGTTTCCGATCTTGATTACTTCGCCTACACGGCGGGTGAGGATCAACATGGTCATGCTCCTTTGGGAAGGGTGGTGATGGTCACCACCCCTGAGATCACTTGATGCCGATGAAGGGCAGCGGGGCTTGTCCGCCGGTGTAGGTCGGAAGCTTTCCGTCCCACTTCTCCACAGCGTTCAGGGTCACGACGTCGGGGTTGGCGCGCAGTGCCTGGGCACGGACCTCGATCGCCTTGGCGTCGGCCTGTGCAATCAGCAGCTTGGCGTCGGCCTCACCCTGGGCACGCGCGCGCTCCTTGTCGGCCTCGGCCTTGGCTTGAGCGACTTCATTTCGGCGCTGCTCGGCCATTTGGGTGGCCTGGATCTTGGCGTTCAGGCTGGCGGTTACCTGAGGGGGAAGGGCCAGGTCGGAGGCGTAGTAGATGCGCTCGAGGTTGATGCCTATCGGCTCGACCTGAGCTCTTACGCGCTGCTCGACAGCGACCAACAGGTCAGCCTTCCCGGCGCCATACACGCTTTCAACCGGAAGCTTCGAGGCAACGTCGTTGAACGCATCGCGCACCATGTTGCGCAGGAACTTGTTGGTGATCTCGTCGATACCAGCGCGGTACTTCTGGAACAACGTGGTGACCTTGTCAGGCGCGACCGAGTAGGTGATCCCGACGTCGCCACCGACCTTCATGCCCTCGACCGTCTGGAACGAGATTGTTTCGTCGCCGGACCAGGTTTCGGTTTGGGTGAAGGTAGGGAACAGGTAAAGCTCCTCGTTGATGCCCACCCAGTAGCGACCGGTGCCAACCTCTTTCAACTCGACGCCCTTATCGGAGCCGTACAGGTTGACGATCACCCCGACGTTACCGGCAGGTACTTTCGAGCAGCCGCCCAGCGCGGCCAGCGCGCACAACGATGCAACAGCGAGTAAACGCTTCATTTGTCTTCCTCTTTGGTGGTTGCCGCTGGAGCACGGCGCTTGTTGACCAGGTGGTTGAGCAAGCCGATCGATGCGACCAGCCAGATGCCGATGAGGGTGAATCCGATAACGACCAGCGCGTCGTCTTTGCTGCTGACCAGCGCGGGCGCAATGAAGCGCAGGACGGCCAGGGAGATAGCCAGGTAGATCAGCGCACTGGTAACTGCAATCAGCAGGTTGAAGGTGGGTATGGTTGGCTGTTTCATCACTTTCTCCAGGGCGAACAAAGGCCCGCCGCGCTTGTTGGCATTCGCGAAAAACTGGTTGGGTTAGATCAGGCGGAAGGCGTCACGCCACCGCCAAGGCGCACTCGGCGCGCCGGTGGATTCGGGTTTCTACGAGCTTGCGTTCACCAGGTCGGCGAACTCGAGTGAATTCTTCGGTGCCGGCAATGGAGTGACCGACCAGAATGGCGCACAGGGCGATGATGGCCGGACTGATGACGCCACGCTTGAACGCCTCAGCAACCAGAGCAGCACGGCGGGTGACACCCCACTTCGTGCCCAGCGCGATCAGCCGCTTCTTCACGCCGTCTTCGCTGATGCCCAGGGTGCGAGCAACCTCTTTGCCAGAAGCGCCACCAGCAATCGCCAGAAGGCACTCAAGCTCGCGCGGGGCTGCACCATGGCCGAGAAGGCCCTGCCAGTTGCCGACGGTAATTGAGGTTTCTGCGGTCATCGGTTGAGCTCCGTGCTTGAGGAATATGCAAAAGTTACCTGTGGGTTACCAAATCAGTCAACACCCTAAGGTAATATTTGAGCAAAAAAAAACCGCCACATCGGCGGTTTTCCTCAATTGAGCTCATTACCTGGCGAACATTCCCCACCAGAAAACATGGCCTAAGACGTTTATCCCTTGGTCTTGAACATCATTGAACGAGTACTCCTCGTCGGGATACTCGTCCCGATTGAAGCTGCGCAGCCTGATCCCTGTTGGGGTTCGGTAGACCTGTTTAATCCTTAACTGGCCATTGTGGTTAAGGGCATAAATGTCCCCATCGATGATATCGCCGAATGAGCTCTTGGCAACGTCGACTCCCACGATTGCTCCGTCCCTCAGGACCGGAAGCATGCTGTTTCCCCTGACCGTGACGCATCTGGCGGAATCGAACTGAACGCCGTTCTTCCGAAGGCTGCGCTTGCCGAATCTGAGGTTGGAGCCTTCGGTTTGCTCGATAGCGAACCTGCCCGATCCTGCTGCCAATTCAACCTCATGCAGATACGGCACTACGACCTCATCATCTTCAATCGGCGATTGGTCATCCCAGATTGTGAGATCTGCCAGCTCTGGATGATCGGTAGCAGCTGCTGCGGGTTGCTTGCGCGTTTCTCCGGTAGCACAGATCACATCCAGCCAGAACCGGGGCAGGTCGAGCCTGTCCTCAATGTCCCTTGCCAGCGATTCGCCAATGCGCTTTCGGTGCTCCGTTTTCCCTGTGAGGCACCGAGAGAGGTAGCTGGGAGCGCGGTCAATTGCTTCGGCCAAGCCAGCGATACGCCCGTTGAAGCGCTCTGTGACAAGCTCTCGAAGGTTACTACGGCGAATTTCATAGATATCCATCAACCAATCTTCCCTAAAAGTTATCTTCGGGTAAATTCCCTGTGGGTGTTGCTGACTGGTAACCTCTGGGTTATCTTTCGTGCATCAATTGAAGGACTGCCTATGAAACGAAAGCTTCAGCCGCTGCTGGCTTGGCTCAAGTCTGCTGATGAGGCTGCCATCGCAGAGACTGGTACCACCAGGGCCTATCTGCGAATGATTGGCTACGGCCAGAAATTGGCATCTGCCGAAATGTCGGTTGGCATTGAGCGAGCTACTGCGGGCCTGGTAAATCGCCAAATGCTGCGTCCTATGGACTGGAGCAGGCTGTGGCCAGAGCTCGCGGCGACCATGACGCAAAAGATACCGGCAAATGCGGCTCCGCACAGCACCACTGTTGGTGCTGTTAATCCATCCAGTACTTCGCAGGCATCCACATGAGCGCCTGCCTGCCCCGGTTTTTGCTGTCTGGCTGACTTTTCTCCAGGCAACAAAAAACCCGCCGTAGGAAGCGGGTTTCTCACACCACTCTGTAGGAGGAGTGGTTCCTTCATAACGTCTTTGAAAAGGAGACGGCGCTATGTCGCACCCGAAAAGTACCACTGCATTATCCACGGCGCAAGTATGCACCGGCCCACATCACCTGAAGAGTCCTCTCGTAACTGTGCGCCACACCTTTGGGCGCATAGGGAAAGAGGAAATGTTTGCGGTCGCGCCTGGGCTGAGCTGCGGAGAAGTCCTGAACGTAGCCAGCTCGATTCTTCAAGGTGCTGAGTCCTTCTGCTGCATGCTCATTGATGGAGAGCGGAGCGCTGCGGAGGTTAATGCAATTCGCTCCCTGATCGAACAGGCGAAAGCTTTGATCGACGCCAGTGTTGTATCGGTGGAGCGCTCCGATGATCTCTCTAGTGCTTCACAGGAATCTCCGGCTCGTTGCGCAGGAGCTTCGCTATGATCAAGCACCGCGAGACACTGGCATCCCCGTTCGCTACACACGGCCTGCACGACGTTTTTGAAGCGGTCGGTGGAATTCCGGTCTATGAATCCCTCGACGCTGCAACTGATCGCCTGGAGTCAGTTCTTGCTGGCCTGCGCGAACTGATGCAGGAGCCTGCCGTCACTCACCACGCGACCCTCATCTTCTACGCAGCTGAATCAGCGTTGGCCCTGGTCTATGCCGCACATGCTGGCGTTGATCCCGAGCAGGGAGGTGCAGCATGACCGTCGCCACCCTCGCCAACGATCACGATCTGATCGCCCGCGAAGCTGTTGACCAGTTGGCCGCTGCTGTGCAGACCATCCTGCAGCTGGAGGAGCTGCTGAAAGCTGCCCGGCCTGGCTTGAGCGAACACACCGCGTCGGCTCGCCTGATTGAGCTCGGTATCTACGCGGCTGGCGACCAGGCCAATGGCTTTGATTGCGCACGGGAAGATCTGACGCAGCGGCTCAAGGCGTCCGCGCCACAAAAAGCCATCTCCACGAGTCGTGGCGCGGGAGGTGCAGCATGCTGATTTCCAAAGCCAACGTTAAGGCTGTCCAAGCTGCTGGCGAGCTCGTACAAGACGTGCTCATTACTCCCGAGGAAATCGCCCGCTTCAACGAGGCGCGCGAGGCATTCCGCGTTATCAAGTCGCTCTACTGGGCGCACGTCGTGCCAGGGCTTGGCGGGTTCTCGAACCCCGTGGTTGGGGAGCTTGAGCGTCAGATGGAGGCTGTCGTGTTCTCGACGCGCAATTTCCTCTATCCGAACCGAAACGCGGCCGCCTGCCACAACGCGACGGACGTGGGAGGTGCGGCATGAAGCTCATCGACACCCGCACGCTCACCATGTCCTCGCAAGAGATTGCCGACCTGGTCGGGTCTCGCCATGACAGCGTGAAGCGCGCCATCGAACGACTGACAGAAAGGCGAGTTATCCAACTTCCACCATTGGTGGGAGTTAAAAACCACCTCGGCCAGACCGTTGAGCAGTACCTGTTCAGTGGAGAGAAGGGAAAGCGCGACAGTCTCGTGGTTGTCGCCCAGCTCAGTCCTGAGTTCACCGGCGCCATCGTCGACCGGTGGCAGGAACTGGAACGCATAGCCGAAAAGCCCATGACTCCGGCCGAGCTGATCGCCGCGAGCGCCAATCAGTTGGTAGCCATCGAGCGTCAGCAGGCCGAGCAGCAGTTGGCCCTAGAGCGTGTCGAGGATCGCACCAGCAAGCTGGAGCAGGTCCGTTACCTCGACTCGGTGCCCAGCGGCTTCGAGACCATCACCACGATCCGCGACCGCATCAATCGCCGCCATGGCCTGCCGGCCTGGGTGGTGAACGCCGTCATGCGCGAGGTGACCGGTGCACCGCTGCCATACGCCTTTGTTCGCAGCCGCCACGCTGACGAAGGCGGGCAGCCCTTCGCTGTCTGGCCCAAGCCAGCCGTCACCCAGCGGTTCGACCGGTTCGTGACTGAGTGCGCCTACGAGACCGCCGAGCGCGCTACCCACCCCGAAATTCCCCAGGGACGGTTCAAGATTCACCCGAGGCAGACCCCATGAAGAAGTTCACCAAAAGACAGCTCGAGGCGCAGATCGTCGAGCTGTCGATCCAGTTCCACCAGACGGAGTTGGTGGCCAGGCGTCGGCGCGAAGAACTGAACGACGAGTACACCAGCTATTTCAGCGTGTGCGGTGAGATCGAGCCGAATTTTCGCGGTATCCGCCCCGATGACGCTCGCTACGCGGGCGTGGTTGCCTACACGGCAGATGCCTATGAACGCCTCGTCCAGGCCAAGCAGGTTCGTCGTAGTGCCAAGCGCCGCCTGGATACGGCAGTGCGCCGCCTGATGATCCTGATCGGCGCCAGCTTCTCCGCGCCGGATGTTGCGCCGGCCAAGCGCCTACCGCTGAGAACGGTACGTCGCCACACGATCCACGGGGAGACCCTGCAATGAAACCTCATACCCCCCCCCAGGCGATCCAGCAGCGCGCTGGCGCAGTGATCATCACCGGCCCCTGGCCAACCTATTCGGCATTTCGAGAGCTGCCAGAGCGCGAGCGCTGGGTGCTTTACGGGAGCGCGAAGGCCTACCGGGCCGCACTGGAAGACCAGGGCCTGATGATGAGCGAGAGCTACGACGAATTCATCAAGCGGGTATCCGCTGAGCTGGAGATCTGAACCCATGAGCATGGAATTGATGGTCAAGGCCATGAAGACCAAGGTCGGCAACCCGTTGCGCAAGCTGGTGCTGATCAAGCTGGCGGACAATGCCAGCGATCATGGCGAGTGCTGGCCGTCGTATCAGCACATCGCCGATCAATGCGAGATCGCGCGCTCGACCGTGAAGAATCACATCCGCGAACTGGAGAAAGCCGGCCTGGTGCGCAGGGAGTTCAGGCGCAACGGTGAGCTGAACCAGTCGAATGTCTTTCACTTGAACCTCTGGGGTGGGGCGGTAGCTGCCCCAGGGGGTGGGGCAACAGAAAACCCACCTGGGGCGGCAGAAAACCCAGGGGGTGGGGCGGCAGCTGCCCCCAGAACCAGTCACCTTTCTGAACCAGTCAAGGAACCTAAACCTATGTGCACTTCGGTGGCAGATGGGTTCGAGCAGTTCTGGAAGCTGTACCCGAAGAAGAAGAGCCGCAAGGACGCGCTGAAGGCCTGGAACAAGCTCAACCCTGACGCCGATCTGCAGGCTGTGATGATCAGCTCGCTTAGCCGTCATTGCGTGTCCCGCGACTGGACCAAGGAGGCCGGGCAGTACATCCCCATGGCCTCCACCTGGATCAACGGCGAACGCTGGCACGACGTCCTGCAGCCCGCGGTTGCCAACGCCCAGGGCGGCGCGTTCAACAACCTTCCGCAGCACACCGATGACATGTACCAGGAGAGCCACGATGGCCGTGCAAATTTCTGACCTGTTCCACCGAACCCCGGCCAAGCGTATCTTCGCGGGTGTGTGTCCAGTCCACGGCGAAGTCGACATGAGCGAGGTCGAGCAGCTTGACGGCTCGATGCTGTCATGTGGCTGCAAGCGCTGCGCCTGGGAGGCCCTGCACATGGCCCCGCGCGACTCCGAGGCTTATGCCCTCGCCAACGCCCAGCGCCAAGCCGAAAACGCCATGGCCGCGATGATCGCCGCTGGAATCACCCCCCGCTTCG
Source organism: Pseudomonas sp. A014 (assembly GCF_052378495.1). NCBI lineage: Bacteria > Pseudomonadati > Pseudomonadota > Gammaproteobacteria > Pseudomonadales > Pseudomonadaceae > Pseudomonas > Pseudomonas sp. A014. Next base: position 5,078,393 of record NZ_CP199001.1, on the reverse strand, counting down.
CCGATGCGACTTTCGACAGCTATGTCGCTGAGAGCGACCAGCAGCGCAAGGCCCTGGCCAAGTGCCGTGGCTACGCCGAGCAGTTCCCGAGTCACTTCCGCGCCGGCCGCTCCCTGCTGTTGACGGGCAACGTCGGCTGTGGCAAGACGCACCTGGCCAGCGCGATCGTGCGCACCGTCGTGGCTGACCGGTGCGAGGCACTGATCATCCCGGCCAGCGACATCATCAGCATTGCCCGCGCCTCGATGGTGCCCGGATCTGGATACACCGACCGCGATGTTGTGTTGCACCTGGGCGGCCTGAACCTGCTGGTGATCGACGAGGTTGGTTGCCAGAAGGGCAGCGACTACGAGTTGGGGCTGCTGCACGCCATCATCGATCGTCGTTACCAGGCCGTGCTGCCGACGGTGCTGATCAGCAACCTGAGCGTTGAGGGCCTGAAGGCCTACATCGGCGACCGCGCTCTGGATCGCCTGCGGCAGAACGGCGGCATGGCCGTTGGCTTCACCTGGTCCTCGATGAGGGCTGTGGCATGAGGGAGCTATTCAGTGACGAGGCCGAGCACGGCGTTCTCGGGGCCGTCCTGCAGGCCGGCCTGCAGCGTGACGCAGGATTGGTCGAGGACATTCTCGGTCAGATGACCTCGGGCGACTTCTACCGCGACGACAACGCCGCGCTGTTCGACGCCATGGTTGAGTGCAACGACAGGTCCATTCCCATTGATCCGGTAACCGTGGGGCATGTGCGCCGCACGCTGCCCAGCGGTGACCTTGTGATCGCCTACGCCGCCGAACTGGCCAGCAAGGTGCCGTCGGCGGCGAACTGGAAGGCCTACGCCAAGCACGTCAAGGAGTGGGGTGTGATCCGGCACATCATCGATATCGGCGGCCAGGCTCAGGCTATGGTTCAGGAGGGGGCGCCGACAGATGCCGTAATCGCGGCATCCCAGCAGGCCATGGCGGACCTGCGCGACCTTGACGGTGAGACCAAGTCATTCAAGCGGCTTGACCAATGGATGGGCGATGCGGCTGATCTGGTAGATGAGAAACACCGCGGGGTGGCACCCAAGTGGCCGGCCACCGGCCTCGACAAGCTGGACGAACTCGTCCAGGGCGTCCGCCCGAAGAAGGTCACGGTGATTGCCGGGCTGCCTGGCAGCGGCAAGACAACGCTGGCCTTGCAGATCGCGCAGCACAACGCCGTCAAGGAGCGCAAACCGTGGCTGGTGTTCTCCATTGAGATGCCAGGTGAGGAACTGGGGCTGCGCGCCATCGCCTCCCTGGGGGGCGTTTCGCTGCAAAAGCTGGATAACCCGTCGAAGATGGGTGAGGACGATTGGGCTCGGATGGGGGCGGCCGTGGCTCAGGCCCTGGAGGCGCCTTTGTTCGTGTGCGACGACCCCGTCCAGACCCCGGCGACCATCCGGGCCACGGCGCGGCAGTGCCAGCGTGAGCATGGACTGGCGGGAATCGTGGTCGACTACCTGACCCTAGTGCGCGGTGACCGCGCCGGCCGCAGCCGAAGCGAGGAAGTGGGCAAGATCAGCAAGGCCCTGCTGCAGCTCGCCAAGGAAATGGCCATCCCGGTGATCGAGCTGGCGCAGCTGAACCGCGAGTCGACGAAGCGTGTCGGGAAGAAACCCCAGTCCAGCGACCTGCGCGATTCCGGAGAGATCGAGGCCGACGCCAGCTGCATCCTGATGGTGCACCGCGATATGGACAGCGAGGAGGGCCAGAACGGCCTCACCGAGATCCTGATGACCAAGTGTCGGCATGCGCGGGTCGGCAGCTGCATTGTCCAGCAGGAGGGCCAGTATGGCCGATTCGCCAACTTCTCCGGATCGCTTCCCAGCGACGACGAGGTCGAGGCGGGTCGCGGCAGCTACGCCCAGCGCTACAAGGGGGCTGGCCGATGACTGACCAAATCAAGATGGCGCCTTGCCCGTTCTGCGAAGGTCCGCCCTGCATCGAAGCTCGTGATGAGGCCGGTACCGAGATCTTCGAGGGCCACCAGTTCGATGCTGATGACGAACACCCATGCTTCTCGGCACACGTCTGGTGCCATGACTGCGGGGCGCGGGGGCCGAATATCGAAACCCTGACCTTGGGCTGCTTCGAGCAGATATATGACCTGCAGGTGGCGGACGTCATGCGCATCGCCGTGGAGCGCTGGAACGACCGACACGCCCAGGCCCGCGCCTGCTACGACGCTGGCGAACGGAAAGGCCTGAACCTATGGCCAAGGGGTGATCAATGAGCGGCCCGAAAACGCTGACCGTGACTATCAGCGATGCCGAGATCCGCCGACACGCCGCCAGCGACGTCAGGCAGCTGCGCGACACCCGGCACCGTGAATTGCGGTTCCGCTACTCGAGCACGGACCGCACGCGCGGCTCCTGGCACGTCGTGGTGGCTGAGCGCTGGGGCAAGGCTGGCAGTTTCCCCGGCATCAACGCCAAGACGATGCTGGCCACGTTGCCGACGATCCTGGCGCGCCGCGCAGCTGACAGCAAGGCGAAGTCCACCACCACCAACTGGACGTCCGTTGGCGACGTGCTGGCGTGGTACCGCGACCGTATGCATCGCGACCGGGGGCTGTCGGCCAAGCGTAAGGCCAGTGCCAAGTCGGCGCTGGATCGCCACCTGGTGCCGCGGCTGGGCGACCTGCTGCTGACCGACGTCACCAAGGCGGCCATTGACCAGCGCCTGATGTGGCCGATGCAGGAGCGTTATGCCCTGTCCTTCGTCCGCTCGGTCTACGGCGTGCTGTCTGTCGCGTTCCGGCAGGCCCTGCGCTTGGACATGCTGGCGATCAACCCGGTGGCGGGCCTCAAGTTCACCGACTTCGTGCGCACCCGGATCAAGCCGAAGCCCGCGCGCCTGCGTGGTGACGACCTGCCGGGGTTGCTGGTGGTGCTGGCCGAGCGCTTCGACGCCCAGGCCCAGGGCTGCATGCTGGCGCTGATGATGCTGTGCCACGGCTCCCGCCTCGGTGAGACCCGGCTGGCGCGCTGGCGCAACGTCAACCTTGCCGATGGCCGCTGGTTCATCCCGGCGCCGGACACGAAGACGAAGGCCGAGCACACGCTGCCGCTGACCACCCAGGCCTGCTCACTGCTGCGCCGGTACCGAGATCATCAGGCTGGCCAAGGCTACACCGGCCCCTTGCTGTTCCCAGGCAGCCATGGGGCGCCGCTGAGCCCGAGCAAGGCCAACACGCTGTTCAAGGACCTGGCCAAGGGCGATTGGTCGAGTCACGACCTCAGGAAGGTGGCCCGCACGGCCTGGACCGACCTGGGCGTGGACTACATGGTCGGCGAGCAGCTGCTGAACCACGCGATGAAGGACCTCGATGCCACCTACATCCACACCACGGTGGAGGGGTTGAAGCGGCGCGCGCTGGAGACCTGGCACGACCACCTCGACCAACAGGGATTCGCCGCCATTCACGCCGGGACATTGCCGGGACACAAATCCGGGGCTGCAAGCTATGACGCCAGTAGCAGCGCGGCTTTCGGCACCTCAGAGCATCCATCCCAAGGGAGGATGCAAGTTCAAGAATTCAAGAAAGGAGATGGCCATGAGTGACGCTATCGCGATCATGCCGCGCAAGAACATGACCCCGGTTGAGCGGGAGTTTCTCAAGCAGGGCAACCGCATGCTGCTGGACCAAGCCAACGGCCGTATCGCCTCAGCTGCGCTGATGGATATCGTGGCCGACTGGCACGGCTCCAGGGCCGCCCAGGGCTTCGAGCAATTCGCCAAGGCTTGGATCATCCAGGGCGGCGCCAAGAACAAGCACGCCTACAAGCTCCTGTGCGAGCTATTCGGCCTGGACACCGACCCGACGCCCCGGAGGGCTGCATGAAGAAAAGAACCTACGTGGACAAGATGCTGGGCGATACCGAGTACTTGCTCGAGCAGTGGGGCTGGTGGCGGATGTGCGAGATGGGCGTGCCACGGTACGTCTCACCCCTGTATGCGCTCATGCGGGACAACGTCCCCTCCGAGGGGCGCGCGCGCCAGCATGTGATCACGGACGATCTGGCGCTGGTCGTGGATGGTGCTGTTGCAAGGCTTGTTAAGCGCAACCAGCAGATGGGTGACTTCGTGTGGGCTTACTACGGCTACAAGCAGCCGGCTATGCGGGTAGGTCGTGAGGCTGGTATGTCCGAGCGCAAGGCCCGCGAGATCATCAAGGCTGGTGTTGCATGGATCGACTGCGCACTCGAAGAAATTCGAGAAGCTGCGTAAAAAGTTCTATGCGGGCGGATAAACACCTGTTTTCATAGCAGCGTGTCCAGCTTGCAAGCAACGCGACACAGAGAAACCCCAGGCAATGAGTCCTGGGGTTTTTGTTAATAGCGAATTAGTGGCGCCATCATATTGACACTATTGGGGCATGGAGGCGATTGTATAGCCTTCTCCTCTGATTGGATCGCATCATGCTGAAAGCTCTCGCTTTTGCCGTTTCATTTTTCGCCATGTCGGCAATGGCCGCTGACAAAGTGTCGGTTTCGGATATTCAAGTGAGCAATTTGGATGGCCTTCTCGCAGTAGAAGGTCTGGCGCGCAACAATACGGACACTACGTTGAAAAACGTCTTCGTCAAATTCAAGCTTTACAACTCAGCTGGCCAGGTGATCGACAACACCATTGCCCACGGGCAGGACATCGGTCCCGGCGAAACGTGGAAGTTTTCGGCGCCGTCCTCTCGCGCTTTCCAGAAAGCCCAGCTTTCAGAAGTGACGGTTTACTGATCCTTAGCCCCGACCAGAGAGTCGGGGCTTTCCTCTTCTAACGCCCCAGTTTTTCCATGGCTGCATCGGCCAGGAAAGATGATCGGCTCTTCACGTTGTGGTCACGCACATACCGGTCGATCTGCTGGATGACGAAGCCCGGCAGAGTGACGTTGACCTTCTCGGTCTTGCCCAGGTAGGGCGTGATATCGATTTCCAGCATGCCCCAGCCCATATCGGCGAAGTCGGGATTGTCCCGGTGAGCTGCTGCGCTGGTCGGCATTGGGATGGCCTGGCCGTTACCGGCGATCTCCTCGAGCATGATGTGAGCTACCTCGACAGCGGCTGCATAGGCCTCTTCGAAGGTATCGCCAGCAGTCACGGCGCCAGGAATGTCGGGGATCTGAATGCCGATGGCGGTGTTGTCGTCGCCCCACTCGATGCAGATTGGGTATTTCATGGTTGTCTCCTCGGGGTGCAAAGGGTGAAGCCGGGTTATTTCAACCCGGCTCGTTCCTTGATGCTCTTTACCGTGCCTATCGGTAGGTCTTTCTTGGGGTGGGGCACTGGTATCGAGTTTGGGTTGTTGGGGTGTTTGAAGATGTGGTGGCTTCCGGTGACTCGTTTCAGAACCCATCCAGCGGCTTCAAGCTCCTTGATCAACTGCCTACTTTGCACCTCCGTCTCCTTGTGTGGTTGATGGGATAATTATAACCCTAGGCGCATAACTCGTAAAGAGAAATGGTGCGCCTAGGGTTACTTTGTTGGTGCACTAATTCAATGGGCTCGCCGCGTCGGCGGCCTTTTTCGTTTCTGGAGCAATCAATGGACCCGACCGACCTCGGCCCAGGCACAGCCACCTGGCTGGGCGGAACGGGCACTGTCCTGCTGGGCGGATTCCTGTGGCTGCGCAAGTTTCTGTCAAAGGACGCCGCTGACCGTGCCATGGACAACGCCGACATTGGCACTGTCCGCCGCCTGAATGAACTGCTCGACTCCGAGCGAGAGGCCAGGAAGCTGGCAGAGGCCCGTGCCGATCAGTTCGCCAAGGAACGCAATGACCTTGCTGCAACAGTCGGTCGGATGGAAGGCAAAATCGAGGCGCTAACCAGCCAGGTAGCCAGCCTCACAGAGCGTGTAACGCTGCAGAGCGATGAGATCGCCCGGCTGCGCACCAAGCTGGGAGGTACATCGTGATGGACAGATGCGTACTGGAGTACATCGCCAGGCGCTGGTGGCGGCGCGTTGAGGTCTGGATGATCGCGCTTCTGCTCGTCGTTGGTGGCGGCTTCTGTGGCTACCAGCTCGCTCAGTGGGCCTTGGCCAAGAGCTACCTGGAGCAGGTTGCCACGGTTCGTCAGGCGTACGACGAGGCGACCAAGCAGAGGGATCAGCGCTTGGACGAACTGACACGTCGCACAGACAGTGCCGCGGCCAAGGCTTCCAAGGCAGCCACGACGGCGACCCAGGCGGCAGACAAGGCCGACGAGGCCCTCAACAAAGCGCAGGCGGAGAGCCAACAATGATCAACCTGACTGACAACAAAGGGCGCGATCACTTCGTAGCGCCCAGCGCCATCGCTCGCGTGCAGGAGGCTGGCACCAGCTCCCAGTGGCACGGCGTCTGCGCCATTGTCCATACGTTCGACGGCCAGATGCTGGAGGTGCGTGAGCGTGCTGCCGATATCGCCCGCCAAGTCGGCATGCGCCGAGAGGATTGAGTGATGGATCTGATATTGAAACGGTTGGCCCCCGACCTTGAGGTTACCAGCCTTGCCGACAGCTGCCGCCAGTATGTGCCTGGCTATCGGGACTTGAAGTCGCCTTTCGCACTGCACACAGAGGATGGTCGGGTTCTGCCGAACCAGGTGAGCACCACCTTGCACAGCGAGCCAGGCCAGCCCGTGCGTTTGACTGTGGTCTTCACAGTAGATGGCGACCAATTGAAAGTTGAAGGCGATGGCGTGTAGTGGATGCGCCGCCCGGCGCGAATGGATCAACAAGTGGATGAGGGTAGCCCGTGAGCGAGCAAGCAATCTCTTTGCTCCAGCAGATTCTGGAGCAGGAACAGAAACAGACCGGTCTGCTGGAGACGATCGCAAGCCAGAACCTGGCGCTGATCGAAGCCCTGGCCGACGGTGATGACGCAGACCCTGATGCCCAGCCATTGACCTACCTGGACGGCTCGCCATGCCGTTGAGGCCGCAGCGTCCGTGTCGAGCCCAGGGATGCAGGGCGCTGCACAGGAACGCCAACGGCTACTGCGATGCTCACGCCGAACAGGTGAAGAGCCACGTTCGAGAGAAGCCGCGCGAGAGCTCCACGTCACGGGGATATGGGTACAAGTGGCAGCAGGCCCGCGCTGGATACCTGGCCAAGCATCCGCTGTGTATTCGTTGTCAGGCTCGAGGCCTTGTAGTCGCGGCCACCGATGTAGACCACATCGTGCCGCACAAGGGCGACATGAAGGTGTTCTGGGATCGGTCGAACTGGCAGGCCCTGTGTGCCCCGTGCCACTCAGCCAAGACGGCCGGTGAGGACGGTGGGTTCGGCAACGCTCGCCAGAAATGATCAAAAATCGATCAAATTTGCCGTTGATGAGATTGATTCTCGCGAATGGGGAGGGGGAGGGTCGAAAGTTCAGGCTTTTTCGTTTCTAGACCGCGCCCTCAATCGTTTTTTTACACCCGCGAAATATAAAGTTTAGTGGAGGCGCCGATGCCAGGGGTTGCCGGGCGCTCCGGCCGTCGCCCAAAACCCACGGCCCAGAAGGCGCTGGCCGGAAATCCCGGCAAGCGCAAGCTGAACACGGACGAACCGGACTTCGCTCTGGTGACCAACGTCGATGCGCCGGAGTGGTTGTGCGAACACGCCACCCGGGTTTGGGAAATGCTGGTGCCGGAGCTGCTCCGCGCCAAGGTGCTCGCGCTTACCGACATGCACAATGTCGAGGCTTTCTGCACGGCCTACGGTAACTGGCGACTGGCTCAAGAGTCGGTGCGCGCCCACGGCATCGTGGTCGCGGGAGCCACCGGCGGCCCGGTGAAAAACCCGGCGCTTACAGCGGCGAACGAAGCGATGCGCCAGATGGTCACCTTCGGTTCGATGCTGGGGCTCGATCCCGCGAGCCGCACGCGCATCATCGGCGGCAACAAGCAGAAGACAACGAACCCATTCGCGGGATTGCTCGAGTGACCAATGGCCAGGACCAAGTACACCAACGTCGACAAGGCGATGGCGTGGGCAAGGTCCGTCCTGAAAGGCAAGTTCCCGGCCTGTCGCTACATCCACCAGGCGATCGAGCGTCACTTTGACGACGTAGCCGCCAGTCGCTCCAAGCACTACCCCTACAAGTTCGACCCGGCCAAGGCCGAGAAGAAGCTGCGGTTGATGCAGCTGCTGCCACACACGAAAGGTGAGTGGGCGTTCAAGCGGCAGCTGATCACCCTGGAGCCTTGGCAGCTGTTCGGTCTGGCCTGCACCTTCGGGTGGGTCCGGAAGAAGGGCGGATATCGGCGCTTCCGCGAAAGCTACTGGGAGGTGCCACGTAAGAACGGCAAGTCGGTGATCGCCGCCGGCGTGGGCATCAGCATGTTCACTGCCGACAACGAGTTCGGCGCCGAGGTCTACTCGGGCGCTACAACAGAGAAGCAGGCGTGGGAAGTGTTCCGCCCGGCGCGCCTGATGGTCAATCGCTCACCAATGCTGATCGAGGCAGCAGGCATTGAGGTCAATGCCTCGAACCTGAACATCCCGTCGAACGGCAGCCGCTTCGAGCCGCTGATCGGCAACCCTGGTGATGGTGCGTCGCCGTCCTGCGCGATCATCGACGAATACCACGAGCACGACAGCGCGGCCCAGTACGACACGATGCTCACCGGCATGGGTGCTCGCCGCCAGCCGTTGATGTTCATCATCACCACGGCCGGCGCGAACATCGAGGGGCCGTGCTACGACAAGCGCCGCCAGGTCATCGAGATGCTCAACGGCACCGTGCCGGACGACGAGCTGTTCGGCTACATCTGGACTCTGGACGAGGGCGATGACTGGACCGATCCGAAGAACCTGGCCAAGGCCAACCCTTGCATGGGCGTGTCCGTGTTTCAGGAGTATTTGGAGAGCCAGCTGGCCAGGGCGATCCGCTCGGCACGCTTCACCAACACATTCAAGACCAAGCACCTGAACCTGTGGGTAAGCGCCAAGTCCGGCTTCTTCAACATGGAAAGCTGGAAGGCCTGCGAGGACAAGACGCTCGCACTTGAGCAGTTCGAAGGCCAGGAGTGGATCGCCGGATTCGACTTGGCGCGCAAGCTCGACATGAACTCCAGGGCCAGGCTGTTCTGGCGGGAGATCGACGGGAAGATCCACTACTACAGCGTGGCGCCTGCATTCTGGGTACCGGAAGACACTGCCAACGACGTGGACAACAAGCGCATGACCGAGCGCTTCCAAGCCTGGGTCAACACCGGGCACCTGACGGCCACGCCAGGCGCCGAGGTCGATTACCGCGAAATCCTCGAGGACACGAAGGAAGCCAACAAGCTTGCACCGATCAGGGAGAGCCCGATCGACCCGCACGGCGCTACGGGCCTAAGTCATAACCTGGACGACGAGGGTTTCAATCCGATCACCATCACCCAGAACTACACCAACATGTCCGACGGCATGAAGGAACTGGAGGCCGCAATCGAGGCGGGCAGGTTCCATCACGACGGCAATCCGATCATGACCTGGTGTATTGGCAACGTCATCGGCAAGTACCTGCCGGGCAATGATGACGTAGTGCGCCCGATCAAGCAGGGCGACGACAACAAGATCGATGGCGCCGTGGCGCTGATCATGACGATAGGCCGGGTGCTCGCGAACGCGGATACCCAAGGCTCTGTCGACGACTTCCTTTCCAGACCGATGAGCATGTGATGGCAGATACCGACTACAGCATTGACCTGCGCACCCGCAGCCCTTTCTGGGCGCGCATGGCGAGCTTTTTCGTTGGCGGCCGTCTGGTATCGCCGGAAAAGGGCTCACAAACCGGACCAGTTTCCGCCTCAGGGGTGGTTGGCGACTCGGTTGTTAGCGATGAGCGATCGCTGCAGATCTCCACAGTGTTCGCGTGTGTGCGCTTGATTTCCACGGTCACGGCCGGATTGCCATTGGATGTGTTCGAGACCATCAAGGGTGACCGAATAAAGGTGGGCATTGACAACCCTCTGGCTCGACTCCTGCGCTTTAGCCCAAACCAGTTCATGACTGCGGTGGAATTCCGTGAGGCCATGACCATGCAGCTGTGCTTCTACGGCAATGCATACGCGGTGATCGAGCGCAACAGTGTCGGGGACGTGGTGAGCCTGATGCCGCTGCTTTCGGTCAACATGGATGTGCGGTTGGAAAACAAGCGTGTGATCTACCGCTACCGCCGAGACAACGAGTACGCAGACTTCAAGGCCTCTGAAATCTTCCACCTCAAAGGGTTCGGTTTCAACGGCCTGGTGGGCCTGTCACCTATTGCCTTTGCCGCGAAGACAACCGGCGTAGCTGTAGCGATGGAAGATCAGCAGCGAGACTTCTATGCCAACGGCGCCAAGTCACCTCAGTTACTGATGACAGGAGAAGGCAAGGTTCTCAACAAGGATCAGCGCGCCCAGGTCGAGGAGAACTTCAAGGAGATCTCCGGTGGTCCCGTCAAGAAGCGGCTGTGGATTCTAGAGGGTGGGTTTACCACCCAACCCATCGGCGTCAGCCCCCAGGATGCGGAGACCATGGCGGCTCGAAAGTTTCAGGTCAGCGAACTGTCGCGATTCTTCGGTGTGCCGCCGCACCTAGTGGGAGACGTAGAGAAGTCCACCAGTTGGGGCACAGGAATCGAACAGCAGAACCTCGGGTTTCTGCAGTACACCCTCTCGCCCTACCTCAACCGCTGGGAGTACGCCATCGAGCGGTGGCTGATAAAGCCTGGGGACGTTGGGCAATACCACGCAGAACACAACATTGATGGCCTGCTGCGTGGCGACTCTGCTGCTCGCGCTTCCTTCATGGGAACGTTGGCAGACAAGGGGCTTCGGACCATCAACGAACTGCGGCGGCTTGACAACATGTCGCCGCTGCCTGGCGGAGACGTGGCGACAAGGCAGTCGCAGAACGTGCCCATTACCCAACTCGGCAACCCAGACCCCGCATCCCGCGGGGTTTGATCTTTCTGGAGGCAGCAAATGCCCAGCGTTTGCAAAACCTTGGCCTTCGATCAGGCCGCAATCAAGTTCTCCAACGGCGGCGCCCAGGGCGTCTTCGAGGGCTATGCCAGCGTGTTCGATGTGGTCGATAGCGATGGCGACGTCATGGAGCGTGGCGCCTTCGCGGAGGCAATCAAGAGCCAGACCCGCGCTGTGGCCATGTTCTTCAATCACAGGCGCAACGAAATTCCGGTAGGCAAGTGGCTCGACCTTGCTGAAGACAGCAAAGGCCTACACGTGCGTGGCGAACTGACCCCTGGTAACCCCCAATCCGAGGCCCTGAAGGCGGCCATGATGCACGGCACTGTGGGCGGCATGTCGGTTGGTTGCAGCATCGCCAAGGGCGATATGTCCACGATCGCCACCGGCTTCTCCTTCCGCAAGGTGTCTCGCTTGACTGAAATCAGCGTGTGCACCTTCCCGGCCAACGAATCGGCCACCGTCTCCACGCTCAAGAGCATGGACACCATCGAAAGCATCCGCGACGCGGAGAACTGGCTGAGAGAGTCAGCCGGCCTTTCCAAGTCCGAAGCGCAGGCGTTTATCGCCCGCATCAAGTCCGCAGTTCGGAGCGAGTCCGAAGGCGGCGACGACATCGCCGCGCTCCTGGAGCGCATCAACACCTTCCCCAAACTCTGAACCGAGGATCTACCCATGTCCGAACTGGCCCAAGTCCAGAAGGCGATCGAAACCGCACAGACTCGCATGACCGAGCTGTTCGATGCCCAGAAGAAAGAAATCGAGGCGAACGGCACTGTCAGCAAGCAGCTTCAGGCCGATCTGACCACCGTTCAGGAAGAACTGAAGACCGCAGGCACCCGCCTGTTCGATATCGAGCAGAAGCTCAGCGCCGGCAATCCCGATGACCCCGCCACCAAGAAGAGCTTCGCGGCTCAGACTGCCGAGGATCTGAAGAAGTCCTGGGACGGCAAGTCGTCCGGCAAGGTCGACGTGAAAAGCTTCGATAAGCAGCTGGGCAGCGGTTCGGCCTCGGCTGGCGCTCTGATCCAGCCTCAGGTGAACCCCGGCATCCTGATGCCCGGTCTGCGTCGACTGACCATCCGCGACCTGCTGGCCCAGGGCCGCGTCAGTTCTAACTCGATCGAGTACGTGCGCGAGAACGTTTTCATCAACAGTGCCGCGCCGGTGGCTGAGGGCAACCTCAAGCCTGAGTCGAACCTGACCTTCACCAAGGAAACGGCGACCGTCAAGACCATTGCCCACTGGATCCAGGCCTCGCGCCAGGTCATGGATGATGCGCCGATGCTGGAATCCTACGTTAACAACCGACTGCTGTTCGGCCTGGCGCTGGTCGAGGAAGGCCAGATGCTCAACGGCGACGGCACGGGTGACAACCTGCTGGGCCTGAACCAGGTGGCCACTGCCTACGATGCCAGCCTGAACGCGACCGGCGACACCCGGGCGGACATGATCGCACACGCGATCTTCCAGACCAGCGAGTCGGAGTTCGAGGCGTCCGGCATCATCCTGAACCCGCGCGACTGGCACGCTATTGCGCTGCTCAAGGACGCCGATGGCCGCTACATCTTCGGTGGTCCTGCTGCCTTCGCCGCCAAGGTCATGTGGGGCTTGCCGGTGGTGGCCACCAAGGCCCAGGCGCAGGGCACCTTCACCGTGGGCGGCTTCGACCTGGCCTCCCAGGTATGGGATCGCATGGACGCGACTGTCGAGGTCAGCCGCGAGGATCGCGACAACTTCGTCAAGAACATGCTGACGATCCTCTGTGAAGAGCGTCTGGCGCTGGCGCACTACCGCCCGACCGCCATCATCAAGGGCGCTTTCGCGACCCCAGCTCCTTAACCGACCGTGAGGCCGGGGCAGGCAACTGCCCCGGAGTGACCATGATCAAGATTCGCGCGCTTCGCCAGTTTTCCCACTACCACGGAGGCAACTTCGATCAGCACGAAGAGCGCCAGGTCGAAGACTCTGTCGCCGAGGCTTTGGTGGGAATGGAGTTGGCCGAATATGTCGACGGACAGCCGCCGACCAAGAATGAAGAAACTCCGCCCAAGTCAGGTCGAAGAAAATGACCATACCAGCCCTGGACCTGGTGCCGATCGAAACGGTCAGAAAGCACCTACGGGTGGATGACGACAGTGAGGATGTGCTGATCGAACTCTACGCGGAGTCTGCACTGGCCTGGGCGCTGTGGTACTGCGATAACCCGAAACTGGTTGGCATCGAGGATTTTCCTGCCAGCTTCAAGGCTGCTCTTCTTTTGCTGATCGGCCATTCGTATGCCAACCGCGAAGCGGTGGTCACCGGCACTATCGCTACGGAGTTGCCCTTGGCGGTCGAATCTTTGTTGTGGTCGTGCCGAGACTGGCACGGCCCGCGAGATGAGGTGGTGCGATGAGAGCGGGTGACCTTCGGCATCGAATCGAAATCCAGCACGAGGTCACACCACGTGACCCTGTGACATTAGAGTTCGGTGAGCCAGAGTGGCAGTTGTTTGCCAAGGTGTGGGCGCAGGTTTCCCCGCTGTCGGCACGAGACCTGATTGCCGCCCAGGCCGCACAGTCAGAGGCGACCGCCCGGATTGTCATACGTTACCGCTCAGGCGTGCTGCCCACCATGCGCATCGCCTATCGGGACGAGGTGTACAGCATTGTCGGTCGTCCTTTGGAAGACCCGAACTCTGGCCGTGAATACCTCACAATCCTCGTGGCAAAGGGGGTGAAGGATGGCTGAAACCATCGAGTTCAGCCTGATCGGGCTGGACAGCCTGCTCGGCAAGCTCGATGCAGTCAGCTACGACGTGAAGCGCAAAGGGGGAAGGGCGGCGCTGCGCAAGGCCGCCCAGGTCATCGTCGAAAAAGCCAAGGAAGGTGCCGAGCGGATCGACGACAAGGACACCGGCCGCTCGATCTCCGACAACATCGCTCTGCGCTGGAACGGCCGGTTGTTCCGGGCCTCTGGCGACCTGGGGTTCCGCATCGGTGTTCAGCACGGCGCCCTGCTCAAGGATGGCGGTGATCTCAGCCCAAACGCGCCGACGCCGCACTGGCGCCTGATCGAGTTCGGTACCGAGAAGATGGCGGCCGCGCCGTTCATGCGTCCGGCGCTGGCCGACAACATCAGCCAGGTCACCAACACGTTCATCTCCGAGCACGAGAAAGCTATCGACCGCGCAATCCGGCGCGCTGCGAAGAAGGCTACAACCCCATGACCCCACCTATTGAGCAAGTCTGTGCGGCAGACCCGGCGGTGACCGCGCTGCTCGGTGCTGGCGTGAACTTACGTCTGTACCCGTTTGGCGAGGCTCCGGAGGGCGTGGCCAAGCCATATGCCGTATGGCAGTTGGTACGGGGCAGCCCGGAGAACTACTTGGCGGGCCGCCCTGATGTGGATGGCTTCACGCTGCAGGTGGATGTGTACGGCACCACCAGCGGCTCGGTGCGCAAGGTGCGCGATGCCATCCGTGATGCAATCGAATTGCGGGCGTACGTCACACGATGGGGTGGCGAGACCCGCGACCCGTCAACGAAGAGCTTCCGGACCAATTTCGACGTGGATTGGATCGTGCACCGCTGAACCGCTGCAAATAACCCGGCCCGCCTAGAGCGGGTTTTTTTATGCCCGACATTTGGAGAACGCTATGTCGATCCTTACCCAAGGAACCCAGATCTACGCCCTGGTGCCGCCGCTTTCCGGTACCGGGCCACACACCGTCATGGAGATCGAGTGTGCCACCAGCTTCGAGCCCGGCGGCGCGCCGGCCGAGCAGATCGAGGACACTTGCCTCGTCGCCAAGGAGCGCAGCTACAAGAAAGGCCTGCGCACCCCCGGACAGGCTTCGATGGGCCTGAACGCTGACCCGAACAACCCGAGCCACATCCGACTGCATCAGCTGTCCGAAGATGATGGCGAAAATACCCTGCGCTTTGCGGTGGGGTGGGCCGACGGCACTGCTGCCCCGACCGCTGTCGCTGCTGGCAGCCTGGCGCTGATCACCGTGACCAACGCCGGCAGCGGCTACACCAGCGCACCAACCGTCAACATCACCGGTGGCGGCGGTACCGGTGCCACTGCGACCGCCGTGGTCGATGCCGGCGAGGTCGTGGGCATCAACATCACCAACCCAGGCAGCGGCTACACCAGCGCGCCGAACATCGCCTTCACCGGAGGCGCTGGCACTGGCGCGGCGGGCGCGGCTGAGGTGAGCCAGGAATCGGACTTCGTCCTGCCGCCGTCGCGCACCTGGTTCACCTTCTCCGGCTACGTTGCCGACTTCCCGTTCAACTTCGCACTGAACGCCGTGGTGGCGTCCACTGTCGCGATCCAGCGTTCGGGCGGCTCCGCCTGGATTCGTAAGGTGGCCTGACGATGGAACTGAGTATCTCGAACCTGAAGAAATCCAAGGCCTTCACTGCACGCCCGGTGGCCAAGGAAATCGAGTGGGACGGCAAGAAGTTCACCTGCTACGTGCGGCCGCTGTCCTACCAGACGGCGATTGGCGATATCGCCGCTCATCGCGGTGCCGACCCGCTGGCATGCCGTATCGCCTCGAGCATCTGCGATGCAGAAGGCCGGCCGGTGTTCACCGTGAACGACATCACCGGCGAGGCCGATCCGGAAAAAGGCGCTCTCGATCCGGACCTGACCAACCTGCTGCTGATCGCCATCGGTGAGGTGCAGAACGGCACCGTCGCGGGAAAGAAGAAGCGCTAGAGCCGATTGACGAACTGTGGTGCGAGCTGGTGATGAACGGGATAGGCGGCCGCACCATTGCCGAGGCGCAGGAGAACATGTCCTATCCCGAGTTTCTGACCTGGGTGAAGTTCCGGCAGAAGCGAGGATCGCTTCACCCGGGGATGAGGCTGGAGGTCGCTCTGGCCCAGTTCCAGGCCATCTACTTCAACAGCAAGACCAGCGAGTCGGCGCCGAAGCTGTACCCGCAGGACTTCGCCCCGCACATGGACCCACGGGTCGAGACGCTGGAGGAGGCCATGGAAAGCTGGGTGTGATTTGGGTGGTACTGCATGCGATGGTAGATTTGCACGTTTCTCTAGGAGCGAGGCCAATGAAGACATTGAAGTGCAGGAAGTGCTCTGCAATCTACCCAGCATCAGACAAGAACTGTCCAAGTTGCAATGCGTCCTCACGCGCATTACCGATCTCCTGGATCGTTGGCGCGTTAGTGGCGGTGGCAGCTGGTGTTTATTTTGTATCTGCCCCGGATAGAGAGCCAACAGCCCCTGCTGGGCCTAGAGACTCGGAGGTGCTGTCCCTGGCATTCTCGTCTGTTCGCGCGAACATGAAAGATCCTGACAGCGCAAAATTCGGTCAGGCGAAAAGGTATTCGGCCGGCGATGGTCGTAATGTCGCTTGCGGTTCAGTAAATGCCAAAAACTCATTCGGTGCTTATGCTGGCGAAAAGAGATTCGTATTCACGTACGAATCGGGGTTAGTGATGATCGATGATGGATCATCTGCCTTTTCCACCGCATGGAGCACGCTGTGTAGATAGTTCATAACGCGAACCCGCCACGGCGGGTTTTTTATTGCCTGGAGAATTTATGGCGGGCTCACTTGGCACCTTGACCCTCGATTTGATTGCTCGGATTGGTGGGTTCACCGGGCCTATCGACCAGGCTGGCCGTGCGGCCAAGAAGTCCTCGAAGGAAATTGCAGAGGCGGCCAATCAAGCAAAGGTCGCCTGGAGCGCCCTGGGCGAGGTTGCTGCAGGCGTGGTTGCCGGCCTCTCCGTGGCTAGTATCTTTGGACGGTTCGTTACTGAAACACGAAACGCAGAGCAAGAGCAGTCTCAGCTCAGCGCGGTTCTACGTTCGACTGGAGAGTCGGCCGGATTTAATCGAGACCAGCTGAACGAAATGGCTGCAGCCATGGAGCGTGCCACGACCTTTTCGGGTGGTGACATCAACCAAGCGCAGACCGCATTACTTGCCTTCACCGGGGTGGTTGGCAATCAGTTCAATAGGGCTCTGCAGTCTGCAGCCGATATGGCAGCGCGAACCGGCGTGACGGTAGTGTCTGCTGCAGAAACGATCGGCAGGGCGTTGGATGTACCATCCAAAGGCCTCACCGCACTGAGCAAGCAGGGTTTTCGCTTCACGGAAGACCAGAAGAAAATGGCTATCGCCATGGAGTCGACCGGCAACATTGCAGGCGCTCAAGGCATCATACTGGCTGCGCTTGAGGAGTCCTACTCGGGAGCTGCGGCAGCAGCCAGGGATACCTTCGGTGGTTCTCTGGACGCCCTGCAGAACACCATTTCCGGGCTTCTCACGGGTGAGGGGAGCCTCAATAGCGCGAAGGACGCTGTTAATGCGTTGAACGATGTTCTTTCATCGCCCGGGGCAAAGGACGCGATCGACCTTACTGCTAAGGCAGCCGTCGTTTTGGCTGGGGTGCTAACTGTTCGGCTAGCTGCGGCCGCGGCGAGTAGTGCCGTTTCATTCCTCGCCGCCCAAGTTGAAGCTGCTCGTTATCAGGCAACGCTGGCCAGAATGGCCGGGGTTTCTGCCACTGCCGCGGCTGGAATCACTGCGGTGAGTCTTGCCGCTCGGGCAGCATCTGCCGCGATGGCGCTGCTTGGTGGACCGGCAGGAATCATTATTGCCGCCGGCGCAGCGCTTACCTACTTCGCAACCAAGACGAAGGATGCCAAGCAGTCCTTGGTCGATATCGGCACCCCGCTGGACGAAATTGCCGAGAAGTTCAGGAATCTGGGGCGTGATCAGAAGGCAGCCCAGCTTGCTCAATACACGGCTGATTTCGAAAAGGCCACCCAGGACCAGGCAGACGCCTACAGCACGCTGATGAAGCGGGTGAACCGTGACCTGGGTAGTTCGTTGTTCCCCAGGATCAAGAAAGAGTTCGATGAGGCTTACGCTTCTGGGCAGCCGTTGTCTCTGGTCATTGAGGATCTGTCGCGGCGTTTCCGGCTCAAGCCGGAGGCACTCCAGGCATGGGTGGCGCAGTCTGGCGCTGTCGCCGAGGCTGGTGAGAAGGCGTCCTACGCTGCCAGCTTGGTCAAGCGCCTCACTGATGAGTTCAACGCCAACACCGCTGCAGCAGCGACGAATGCAAACACGGTCCCGGAAAGATCCAAGGTCTACACCGACCTGGCCAAAAAGATCGACGAGCAGATCGCTGTCGCGGGGAAGCGGACTGAAGCCGAGAAGCTTGCAGCAAGGATCAGCGGTGGATTCGTTGAGGGGCTGAAGGATGGCGAGGGTGAACTGCTCGTAGCGAAGCAGAAGAACCTGGACGCGATTGAAAAGGCCGCAGCGGCAACGAAGAAGGCCGAAGAAGACGCCAAGTCGCGTGCGAAATCAGCAGCCGAGGCGCTGAAAAAGCGCGGGGTGGACGCCGAAGAGAGCTACCGCCGGCAGATCGCCTTGATTGACGAGACCACTGGCAAGCAGGGCAAGGCTACCGAGGTGGCCAAGCTCGCTTTCGAGCTGGAGACCGGCAAGCTCAAGGGTGTCAGCGCCGAGCGCCAGAAGGTGCTGGAAGGCCTGGCCGCCGAGCTCGATGCAAAGATCAAGCTGCAGAAGCAGAACCAGGAAGATCTGAAGCTGGCCACCTACGCGGCCAACCTGAAAGACAGCAACACCATCGTTCGCCAGGGCTTCGAGCTGGAGATCGCTGGTGCGGGCCAGGGTGAGAAGCTGCGCTCGCGGATGCGTGAGAATCTGGCGATCGAGCAGGACTTCGCCAAGCAGCGCAACGAGCTCTACAAGCAGTACAAGGAAGCGGACCTGCTGGGCGATCCTGATGCCAAGGCGCGCTACGACAAGGAAACGTCCCTGCTGCGCGATGCCATGGCCGAGCGGATGCAGATCCAGGAGGACTATTACCGCAAGCAGGATGAACTGCAGGGCGACTGGCTGAGCGGCGCCAAGGATGCCTGGCAGGACTATGCCGACAGCGCCATGGACCTCAACTCGCAGATGTACAGCGTCACCAGCAATGCCCTGGGCAGCCTGGAAGAAGAGCTGGTCAACTTCGTGAAGACCGGCAAGTTTAACTTCAACGACTTCGCCGAGGGCATCGCCAACGACCTGCTGCACATGCTTGTGAAGGTGGGCCTGCAGATGGCGGTCAACGCCGCGATCGGTGACACGGCGGCGGCTTCCTCGGCGGCGCTGGCGGCGGCTACTGGTACCGCAATGGCTGCGGCCTACGCTCCAGCGGCTGCCATGGCTTCCCTGGCTTCGTTCGGTGCCAACGCCGCCCCGGCTGCTGCTGCAATCTCCAGCACCACGGCGCTGGCCAGCAGCCTGTCGCTGGTCGGTATGGCGCATGACGGTATCGACAGCGTCCCGCGCGAAGGCACCTGGCTGCTGCAGAAAGGGGAGCGGGTCACCACCGCGAACACCAGCGCGAAGCTTGATCGTACCCTCAACGATATCCAACAGAACAATGGCTCAGGGGGATGGAGCCAGATGCCGCCGATCCAGCAGCACTTCCAAATCCAGGGCTCCGCGGATGAAGCAACGCTGGCGCGGATCAGGGAGGCCGCGACCCAAGGAGCAAACGCTGGATATCAGATGGTCCTCAAGGACTTCAAGAGCAACGGCCCGGCGCGACAGATGCTGCGCAAGGGGTAAATGACCACCAGGAGATACCACATGGCAATCGCATGGCCGGATGGCCTGTGCCCGAATGAAATGACCTGGGGGGTCGTCTACAACAACCGGGCGTTCACCTCGACGCTCTCCAATGCTCAGCAGATCGTCGGCTACCCGGGGGCCTACTGGCAGTGCCAGCTGACCTTTTCGGCGCTGTCGCGCGAGCAGGAGCGTCTGCTGACGGCGTTCATTGGGCGCCTGCAGGGGATGTTCGGTACGTTCAACCTTCCTGCGTTTACGCGCACCCGCGCTGACTTCATCGGCGCACCGGTGGTGGGCACAGCCAATGCGCAGTCGTCGGTGATGCGCATTGGGGGCGTGACCGCCAACGCCAAGGTGTTCTCGATGGGCGACTACATCACCATCGGCGGCGTCATGTTCGAGGTTGTCGACGATGCCGTGTCCGGCGCCAATGGTCAGGTGCAGGTGACAGTGAACAAGCCGATCCGCAAAACGATCACCGCCGGCACGGCCGTTGAGTACAAGGCGCCTTTCGCAGAAATGCGGCTTACCAGCGACAGCCATTCGCTTGCCCGGCGCCCGGTGATCTCGAACCTCACACTTGAACTTCGGGAGGCCTTCTGATGGCGGGTGCATTCCCCTTCAGCCAGCGGGTGGTGGACATCATCGCCCAAGGCAATTTCACCGCGGTGTGGGCCTGCCAGTTGGATTTTCCCGACGGCATGGTTTTCGCGCACACCGGTACCGGGGACCTGGTGATCGATGGCATCACTTACCTGGGTGTCGGCAACTTCGGCGAGATTGGCCAGGCTCAGGAAAGCAGCAGCTCCGGCTCACCCATGAGCGTCGAACTGACACTCAGCGGCCTCGACACCACGATCATCACCGAAACCAGCCTCAAGGGCTGCCGTGGCCGCAACGCCAAGCTGATGTTCGTGGTGTTCAGCCAGACAGGCGAGTACGCCGCCGACATCCTGTTCAGCGGGCGCATGGATGCCGCCCAGTTCGCCTACAGCGGCAACGGTAGCGACGGCAACCACATCAAGGTGCCGATCATCGATCGGATGGCCGAGTGGAGCCGCCTCGGCACCGAGCGCTGGACTGACGAGAATCACCGAGCGCGGTACCAGAACGACCGATTTTTCTACGCCGTCGCCCAAATGGCCGACTGGCCTATCTACTGGGGTGCCAGCAAGGACGCTCCTTCCTTCAGCTACGAGTAGCCCATGCGAAATCGAGACTGGACCACACAACTCGCGAACACGATCAAGGCCGCCACTGAGCGGCCTTTTTCATGGGGCGAATTCGACTGCTGCCTGTTCGCCGCTGACTGCGCGCTGGCGGTGTGCGGTACCGACCCGGCCGAACTGTACCGAGGCCGGTACACGACCGAGACGGGCGCCAAGCGACTGCTGAAGAAACTGCATGGATCGCTTGAGGCTGCCTGGGACACCTGCTTTCAGCGGGTCAATCCGGCCTTCGTCCAGCGCGGGGATGTGGCCATGTACGACGGGCCGAATGGCCGAGGCGTGGCGGTGTTCTGGGCTGGTGAGTTCTGGTCGGTGACAGAGGACGGGGTAGGGCGCATTGCCTGTGACCCGCTGGTGGTGTGGAGGGTTGAATGAGCAAGGCAGTCAGGAAGGTTGCGCTGGTCGCTGCTGGTGCGGCCCTGGGGTTCGTCACCGGCGGTGTTGGCTTCGCGTTGATCGGCGGTGCGGTGGGCTTGTTCGTCGGCAGCCAGCAGGATGCGGCGCTGAAGACTGGCCGTGCGGGAAACAGCGAGCCTTCTGCGCAGACCGTCCGTTCTTCCAAGGCCCCGGCGCGCTTCATCCTGGGCCGCGTCAGCACCGGTGGAGTTCTTGTGTGGGCACAGGAGCAGTCTGGCGACCAGACTGACGGTGAATGGGTGCACCTGGTGTACGTGCTGAGCGAGGGCGCCGTCGATGCGCTCGAGGAGATCTACCTCGGCGAGGAGCTGATCAACACCTTCGGTGAGTTTGCTTCCTACGAGCTAGTGGTCAATCCGACTCAGGTGAACGCTTTCCTGCGTGCCAACTGTCCGGACTGGAAGGACACGCAGATTGGTCGTGGCGTGTCATTCGTGCGCCTGTCGCTGAAACACAACTCGGAGAAATTCCCCTCGGGCATCCCGAATGTCCGGTTCGTGGTGCGTGGCCGAAACGATCTGTACGACCCGCGCACCGGCATGACGGGCTACAGCGAAAACACGGCGCTGCACCTGCTCTGGTTCCTGCGCACCCGCTGCAAGGTTCCAGATGACGAGATTGTCTTCGAGACCTTCGCCAGCGCAGCCAACGTCTGCGACGAGTCGGTTGGCAATCCAGATGGCTCTTCCGGGATTCGCTATCGCACGGGCTGCGTCATTGGCGCCGATGAGCAGCGCACGAACGTCATCCAAAAGCTGGAAGAGTCGTGCGCGGGGCAACTGATCCGCGTCGGTGGGAAATGGATGCTGCAGGCCGGTGCCTACTACGGCCCGTGGGACTTCGAGATCACCGAGGACATGGTGATCGGCACCGTCTCTGGATCGACCGAGGTCGGCAATGATGCGGCAATCAACGTTGTCACCGGCACGTTCGTTGATCCCTCGCAGTCCTGGGCGGAAACGGACTTTCCCGAGGTTCGGGTGCAGGCGTGGGTCGACCAGGACGGCGGCGAGTCTGCTGAGTCGATGTCGCTCGGGTATGTGACCGACGCCTACCAAGGCCAGCGCCTGGCCAACATCAAGTTACGCCGCGCGCGGGCGGCTGGATCGCTGCAGATCCCGATGAACTTTGCAGGATACAACTGCCGGCCTGGCCGCGTGGTTCGCGTGAACCTTCCATCGTTGAACATCGTCGGCGAGTTCATCGTCACCGACTGGAACCTGGCCGCCGATAACGGCTGTACGGTCACGGTGTCGCAGTATGAGGCCGCAATCTTTGATGACGCGGTGGGGCAGCCCTACAACCCGATCGGCTTTATCAGCCTGCCGTCCGGCGGTCTGGGCAGTCCTACCGGCCTGGCGTGGACCGTGGACGATACTGCAGAGGTGACCCAGGGTGTGCTGAGCTGGGACGCTCCCGCTGGCATTGTTTCAGGGTACGCGGTCACGGTTCGCCAGGCCGGTGTGGCCGTGCAGGCCCAGCAGGTACCAGAGACCACGCTTCAGTTGCCCCTGGCCGGCCTGCCGTCTGGCAACTACACGATGAGCGTTGCTGCACTCGGGCCGCAGGCACGGTCGGGCGAGGCAAGCATCACGGTCAACATCGATGGCCCGCCTGTGCCAGAAGGCTGCATCGTGCAGGCCTCGTTGGACACCATAACTCTCACGCCAACCAACGTTCAGCACAAGCTCAATGGCGGGACATACGAGTACTTCTACACCCGCGACGGATCCGCCCCGGTAGGGCAGGCAGAGTATGTCGGGCAGGGCTTGAGCCTGACGCATACTGGCCTGGCGTTCTTCGCCAACTACTTCTACTTCATCCGGGCGCGCAACGCGTACGGGATCAGCGGCTACTTGAAGGTGCCGGCTTCAACCTCGAACGACGTGAGCAACATGCTCGATGCTCTCGATGGTCAGATCAGAGAGGGTCAGTTATATCCCGAGCTCGCTGAGCGTATCGACCTGATCGACGGGAACGGTCCGGGCTCGGTGAATGAACGCATCGGCGAGCTGCGCGATGAGATTGATGACCTCGTGGACGCGCTGGCCTACGACCCGAACAAGGCCTATGCAGACGGCGACAGCGTGCGCCGAGGGCAGCGTCTGTATCAGGCCATCCAGGCCGTTCCTGCGGCTCCAGGTGGGGAGAACGCGCCGCCGAATCCGACCTATTGGCTCGACATTGGCCAGGTTGTCGAAGCAGCAAACGGTCTCGCAGCCCAGGTGGAGCGCAACACTGCGTCGATCGAGGAGCAAGACGGGCGCATCACGGTTAATGCCCAGCGTCTGGCTGCTGTACGCAGTGAGCTTGATGACCCTGTCACAGGGCTCAGTGCTACGGCAAACGGCCTCAGCTCAATGAAGAGCGAGGTCGAGACGATCGACGGCAAGCTCAACGCTACCGCAGAGAGGCTGGACGGTGTGTACGTCCAGGTGAATCCGGCATTGGCGGGCACGACTGATGGCTTTGCGGGTTCTGAGCAAACCCTTGTGGGCGTGTGGTCGGAGCAATCCGCCCGAATTGAGGATGGCATTGCAACTGCGCGCAGGCTCGACGTTGTGCAAGCGCAGCAAGGGGAAACGAACGCTTCAGTGCAGCGTGTAGACCAGGCCGTTGTTGGGCTCAACGGAAAAGTGTCGGCGATGTCGTCTTGGAAGACCGAGACAAACGTCAACGGCAAGCAAGTTGCGACAGGCATCGTGCAGGGCAGCGATGGCCAGGTCGGTGAAATCCTTCTGTCGGCTGACCGAGTCGCGATCATCAATGGCATCAACGGACCCGAGAGCAATCTGTTCGTCTTCCAGAATGGGCAATTGTTCCTGAACCAGGCGTTGATCAACACGGCCTTTATTCGGGAAATCATCCTGGGCATGACGCTGCGGTCTCAAGCAGTTGATGCCTTCGGCCGCCCCCTCATCGAACTGAATATGGTGAACGGTACGTTCTCGTTCCGGGGCGCAGATGGTAATGGCTCGCTGCTGATCAACAACGGCGGCGTCTATGTCTACGACCTCAACTACATCGAGCGTGCGGCGCTGGGGAAACTAACCTGATGGCAGATATCTACGGGCTCAGGACTCGCGATGAGTCCAATCGAGTCACTCTGGACACGAGCGTTATGCCTATACGCTCGTTGAAGATGCTTACTGTCACTGGCGATGGTAACTACAACCAGTATTTCTCAGTGCCAGATATCAAGGCCAATTCGTTCGTTGTTGTTGATTCCCTACTGTGGACAGCAGGGGGCAACTGGAGCCCGCAAGCCTTCTGGACAGATGGGCAATTGCACTTGCGAGGGGCGGGGTCTCGACAATGGCAGGTGCTGATTTTATCTAATGGCACAGAACCGTTCAGCGCGGTAGGTGAGTACGGATTCCGTTCAAGGAATAACGGAATCCTGAATCAGGTAGATTCTGCTAATAGAGTGCTAGGTGTTAGGTACAGCGGTTCATTTGAGTTTGGGGTCTATTGGCGTCCAGGAATGCAGGCGCAGATTTCTCCAGGGTTTTATTACGCGTTCCCGGAGCCGGTTACGACGTTTGAAAGACCCCTGGTTTTTCTGAATGCCGAGGACTACATGATGGTGTCCGGGTTCTATGTGACCGGACAACCGGGGAACTGGACGGGCTGGGGAATAAGCCATGCTGGTATTTATTATCAATACCATGGTCTCCAAGTCTCCGACTACATGAAAATGAAATGGTTTCTCGCCAGCTATCAGACTCGAACAAGCTCTGCTGGTTTATACGGCGTGCTGTTGCGAGACGCATCAGGTAATCGGGTTTTTGCGTCAACTGACAATCTTGCACTCCTGAATAGCCAGCCTTCAAATAACTCGTTTTATAATGACGGTGAGCCAATTGAGGCTGGTGCTACCTATCATTCATCTTCGCGTATGCCATGGACTAGCAGCTTTGGTGATTATGTTTTAGCCAATGCTCTGTTTTCCCATACAAATATTCAGCAAACGCAGAATCCAATAATTATTAATTGGGGCGGTTTTCTACCGGGCAATCGCAGCATAATCAAGATGTATGCTCAGAATTATGCTAACAGCCCGGCAACAGGTATTAGCGCAAACGGAAGAACGCTGTTCGCAGCACGGCCGATGCGGAACTTATAACTGGAGTAAACATGGCACAGCAGATAATCAACCTGGGCACCACACCAACCGGGGCTGGCGGTGACACGCCACGCAGCGCTTTCACGAAGGTGAACTTCAACTTCACAGACCTTTATGCCTTCCTTGCAACGCTCGGATCGGCCTCAACACGCTTTGTCGGTACGAGCGCCGGAAATGTGATGGAAGTGGGTGCGTTCGGCTTGGGTAGCACCAGTGGCGGCCTAAGCATCGCACCAAACAGCGCATTCACGTCAGGTTTCTACAAGTACAGCGCATCCGCAGCGGGTGCTCCGAACGGCAGTCAGGGCTCGCTCATCGTTTCTTCGATGGGTGGCAACTACATTCAGCAGCTTTCAATGTCGCTGCCCGCGTCGCTCTCGAATCCATACCTTGGCTACCGTCACTTCAGCGCCGAGGGTGCCCCTGGGCCATGGTGCAAGATTTATCACACCGGCAACACGACGATTGGCTCAGGTGGCGCCCTGTCGGCAGCATCGCCAGTTGTGCGCATCGCTGATGTCGAAAAGAGCGAGCGCCGTGACCTCCTCGAGCAGGAATTCCAGTTGGCCGGACCGTGGGGGGCAGCAAACGGTGAAGCGAGCGGTGTGACCGTCACACGAGTCGATGCGGGTGTTTATCGGATCGTTGGCGCGCTCGGCCTGGCAGTCGAAGGTTGGCGGATACAGGACCCATGTTCACCTGACGGCGGCCGCACGCTCGGCATCACAGAGAGCGAACAGGACGAGCAGGGCGTCGTGACCGTACGCCTGTTTAAGCAGCGCTGGACACTTGATGAGGAAGGCGAGATGCATCTGGGCAAAGGCGCCCCGCTCGATGTGCCGCTCAACAGCTGGATTGATGTGCGGCTCCAGATGCCGGCGATCCTGCCCGCCGAGCCCCCAGAAACACCAGTCGCCTAAATCTACACATCCGAAGGAAGACCGCCGCTGGCGGTATTTTTTTGCCTGGAGAACCCGAATGCCTATCACTGAGCAGCAGCTGCTGCAGATCCTCCCCAATGCCCGCCCTGTTGCGGGCATTTTTGTGCCCGCACTCAACCGCGCGATGCTGCGCTGGAAGATCGATAGCCGCCTGCGCATCGCGGCCTTCCTGGCCCAGGTCGGTCACGAGTCCGGCCAGCTGCGCAACTTGGTGGAGAACCTCAACTACAGCGCCGAGGCCCTGGTGCGCACCTGGCCAAGTCGTTTCACGGCGCAGAATGCCGGCGCATATGCCAGGCAGCCGGAGAAGATCGCGAACCGCGTATACGGTGGCCGTATGGGCAACGGCCAGGAAACGTCTGGCGACGGCTGGCGGTACCGTGGGCGCGGCCTGATCCAGCTGACCGGTCGCGACAACTACCGCGCCGCTGGCCAGGCCCTGGGCCTACCCCTGCTCGAACAACCTGAACTGCTCGAGCAGCCCGAACACGCAGCCGCTTCAGCCGCCTGGTGGTGGTCACAGCGCGGCCTGAACGAACTGGCCGACGCAGGTCGAATTCAGGATATCGGCAGCATCATCAACACCGGCCAGCCTGGGCGCGTGCCGCATGGCGCTGCTGAGCGGAAAGCGCTGTATGACCTGGCTGTGCGGGTGCTGGCGTGAACGGTTGGGGCCTGCGGGTGATCGCGCTGCTGGCTGTTGTCGGTTCGTACTGGTTTGTGTACGAGCATGGGCGATCAGTGGAGCGCGCCGATGCTGCCGCAGTATCTGCGCAGCGCGACAGCGGCGATCGCCTGGTCGAGGTGCTCGGTGAGCGCGGTGCTCGAGCAGAAGAACAACGACGCGCTGCGGCGCAGGAGCAGGCGAGGGCCGATGCACATGAACAGAGAACGATTGCTGATGCTGGCGCTTCTGGCGCCGATGCTGCTGGTCAGCGGCTGCGCGACGACAGCGCCAATTTCGCCGCCACCGTCAGTTGTCCCGGCACGGATACCGCCGCTATCGCCAGAGGCAAGGCAGCCACCCGCGCCGCAATGGTGCTCTCCGACTTGCTCGCACGGGCTGATGCTCGAGCGGGAGAACTGGCGGCAGCTTATGACAAAACCCGAATAGCCGGCTTGGCCTGTGAAGCGTCCTATAATGGCCTGACAAAGCCATCGGGGTAGGTCAGTGAAGCGAACGCTTGAAGGAATGGTCGCCGCCGGTGAAGAGTTGCTTCGCCAGGCGCTCGACGCCAATCGACGCCTACAGCAGGCCGTGGCTGATGGTGAGCCCCCCGAGGAGGTCGAGCGGCATCGAGTATTGGCCGATCGGCTTTACCGCCAGGTGACCGAGCATCAGCTCATCGCCGCCGGCGAGGCACCTCATATCATCCACTGATCGCCATGGAGGCGAGCATGAAGGACAAGCGCGAAGTCGTGATGCCAGACCATCAGGTCTACAAGGATGTTGAGGAGGCTATGAGGCGCCATCTTGAGGCACAAGAGGCCGGCCTGCCTGCGGATGAGGTGGAGCGCTTGCGGCTGATTTTGGAATCACAGATCAAGGCGGCCCATCAGTACCATTCCAATGCCATGGGGCGAGCGCCGCTGAATCGTCACTGATCTGGACTGATCAGCTCAGGCCCTTGGCGATCCCTAACCTGTCATACCCGTTGCCGGCGGCCTAAATGAGGCACAAAAGTCGGGGCGCCCATCTCGTCGGCAGATATAGCAGGTCTGCCTCCTCGGTCCGCTGTCATCTACGTGCTCAAACTATTGGCCGAGTTCAACGGCTCACCCATCAGACCTCAATGCGTTCATCCAAGCGGAGATGTCAGATTGAAACCATGCCACGGATTTAGGTCCGATTTTCACTTGCTTCGGAAATTTCCCCTCGCGGATTCGAGTGTAGATGGTATTCCTGCCCATTCCTGTAACGTGGATGACCTCTTTGAGGCGTAGGAAGCGATCATGCTCAGCTGAAATCATAGTAACCCTCCTCGTACCCGCGATGACTTGTCCTCAGTCTAGACCTGATGTGTCAGTAAGGAGTGGTTCTGAGCACCGGTTCATGGCAGACCTTTTTCGTCCAGGCATGGGGTGCGGTCGAGGCGAAGCTGGTGCTGTAACTCACGCCGCCAACCTCAATACGCTAGAAGCTTTAGGAGATACACCTGGATGCTACGCTGTACGGCAATTCCCTGAGATGCCTGGAGGCTCCTACGACCATGCTGATATCGATTTCCCAAGAGGCTGAAATCCTAGGGGTGAGTAGGTCAACCGCCTACCGTCTCGCAAAGCTCGGTAGGCTGCCATGCGTGAGAAGCTTCGGACCAGTGAGGATTCATCGGCAAATGCTTCTGGATCAGATTGCAGCGGAAGCGGAAAGCAGTACCGACCTAGAGCCTTCTGGCCCAGGAGAGAGTATGGCGGTTCGGCGTGCGAAGACAGAGCCATACCGGACTTCCAGGCAGCTCGAGCAAGAGATGGAGCGCCTGCTATCACTCAAACCTTCGAGAACAAAATGAGACCCCGTAAGGCATGCATTCGAAGACCGCTGCGGTGGTCAGTCGATTGCGGGCGGCATGAGCAAAAATCGACCCAGCAGCGATCCTCGGTCAGGGTAGACCAATTTACACAAGGTAGAACACTTTGCGGAATCACGAGAGTGTCGTACCCACGTCGCGCACGCTTGAAGGAATGGCCCTGGCCGATGAGTCGCTCATGCAGCAAGCGGTGGACGTGATGCGGCAGTATCACGACGCCCGGCTTGCCGATGCACCAGCAGCGGAGGTAGAGCCACTGAGGCTGCCTATGGCCGACTATCAGCTCAGGGAAGTTGCTGCGGAATCGAGGCGCCTCCGCTTGATTGATCGGCAAGGCCGACAGCGTGGAGGTGAATGTAAGGGCGCTGCTGGCTGAGCGTCGGCAGCGGATCGAGTGCGAGCGCTTGTTGGAGGCGGCCATAAGCGCGTGCAGATGACGCGATGAAGCTAGCTCATGTGCTTGGCTTGGTCGGTAAATACCTTAGATGCCAACGCCGCCCCTATGATTGTTTTGATGGTATCCAGTTGCTTCTGGTCTAAAAAACACCACGGGGTAATCCAGTGGAAAACCAACGCTGCGGTCATGAGCATGAAGCTAACGATCAGAAACCAAAAAATGGTCTTTCGTGCTCTGGAAGCATGGTTCCTAAAGTCTTCATCCCGTTTGTGCCTATTTTTTGCGGCGTCCTGCTCAAGCGTTCCTGCTGCCAGCGACTGTGCTTCGGCAGAAGACTTTTCATCGCTTGGCTTCTCCGATGGCTGAATCTCAGGCCCTGGGATTTGAAGGATGCCAAGCTGCTCTTCAATCGGCGAATCAGTTGGTCCTTGCGCCAATTCCGTGAGTCCTTTCATGGTAAAGCCGCTGATAATGATCCCGAATCACTTCGTCAGAAATGACCAATCCTAAATGGTCAGGTCGGAACGTCATTGACCAAGGTGTAGCCTGAGCGTGGGTGATCTGCGAAAGCTGCAGTCCCGACAAATGGCCATACCGCGCAAGCGTCTGATCAATGATTGCAGATTCGAATTGATCCATTGGCGCGTCGGCATGAGACCCCCACCAAGTGTTTATCTTGGATGTGACTGGGCTATCCCGATACGACTTGATCTGGTGATAGAGGTCCGGGATCACTGGGCCATACTTCCAGGCCTCAACATTGTCTTTAATAAGAGGCCTGCCGTAGAGTCCCAGCATCCAACCGTGACACAGATACACCAGCTTCAGCAGCTGCATCGGCGTGAAATAGCGAGGCGGCACGGAGCGCTGGCCCCGCTCAATGATCTCATTCGCTATCTGTATTGACGTATGCATTAGTGTCTCCAATGGGCCGTTTCCGTGACCCAGCTGGCACCCTTCGTGGATGCTAACAGCCAGCAACATCGCTGGCGGTCGATAACAGTACCATAGCTAATATTTGGTGTGAAACCAAAAAGTCAATACTGTTTATGTGTACAGCTTGGCATGCCTTTCATGCTGTCATTAAGCTGGCATACCCTAGCCAAATCAGCCCATTAGGGCACAAAAAAGGCACTTGAGCGATCCGCTAAGTGCCTGATTTGTAAGGATTGTTTGGTGGAGCCGGGGGGATTTGAACCCCCGTCCGCCAGTACTCCGCTGTCGGTACTACATGCTTAGCCGTGTCTACTGAGTTAATCCGCAGCCGCCCGACGGGCAGGGTGCTTTGGACGAGTTGGGTAAGTTTTAGTCGCTTTGCCCCCAACGTGCTACACGACGATCCTGTTCTGTATGACAATCACTTCGGGTTTACAGGCATCCCCTGGTGATTGCTGGAGCCGAAGCTACCAGGAGAGCGGGCTCAGCTGCTTACGCAGCGAGAGCGTAGCCCTCGTAGTTTTCGTCATTGGCAACTATAGAAAGTTGCAACAGTGGATTTACGAGTTCTGTTACCAACTCGGCATGCACCTAGAGTTTCGCTACCGGCGTCGAATCCTAATCGGCCCCACACTCAGCTCTAGCTGACGTATCTCTCGACACGTGCCGCCGAGTATACGCCTTTGCACGGGCGGCGTCGACTGCTGGTGCCGCCGCCCGTTGCAACAGAGCGGCTCAGGCGCCGCTTCCGCCGGCCGAGCCGCTGCCTTTCTCGGTCTTTTCCAGGCGCTCCAGCACCTTGCTGGTGATGGCGATGCACTCTTTGGTGTCACCTTTGGCCTGGGCGGCCTTGGCTTTGTCGACATGCTCGGTGAGTGCCTTGTCCAGGCCTTCGGACGTGGCGCCGGCGGTGGTCATGCTGTCGTCGATCTTCTGCAGGTTGATCGTGCACAGGTCATCGGCAGCGAATACAGGCGAGGCCAGCAGGGTGGCGGCCGCGAAGAGGGCGGAAAGCGCTGTACCTTTCATGGGTGTCTCCTGGTGAAGGCCTCTGGAAGGTGGGCCTGAAGGGTGGACTGTGGCCATTGGCCAAGGGTTCCATCGGGTTGATCGGGCGATCCACCAAACCCGTCGCGAGTAAAGAGGGTGAGGCAACGGGTCACGCGGCAAACAACCACACAGCCTGCCCTGGCATTCGGGACTATGCTTCCCAACAGCCGTTGATCTGGATCAATCGTTCCAGATGAAACGAGTTGGCCGCCTGGCCAGAATCCCTGCGATCGAACAGAACAATTCGACAACAGCGCACTCGATTACCGTGGGGGCAGTGAGCGCGAGGGTCACGAGCCCGAACGCCCGGATTACCTGAAGAGGAAGCACTATGTTCGGTTTAGAGGCCTTGGAGCTCGCCCGAATCCAGTTTGCGTTTACCGTATCCTTCCACATCCTGTTCCCGGCCATCACCATTGGCCTGGCGAGCTACCTGGCGGTCCTCGAAGGCCTCTGGCTGAAGACCCACGACAATGTCTACCGCGACCTCTACCACTTCTGGTCGAAGATCTTTGCCGTCAACTTCGGCATGGGGGTGGTCTCGGGGTTGGTCATGGCCTATCAGTTCGGCACCAACTGGAGCCGTTTCTCTGATTTTGCCGGTGCCGTTACCGGGCCTTTGCTGACTTACGAAGTGCTCACTGCCTTCTTCCTCGAAGCGGGTTTCCTGGGGGTCATGCTGTTCGGCTGGAACCGCGTGGGGCGGGGGCTGCACTTCTTCGCCACGGTGATGGTGGCGCTCGGCACGCTGGTGTCGACCTTCTGGATCCTTGCCTCCAACAGCTGGATGCAGACGCCCCAGGGCCACGAGATCATCGATGGCCGGGTGGTGCCGGTCGACTGGCTGATGGTCATCTTCAACCCTTCGTTCCCCTACCGCCTGATGCACATGGCCACCGCTGCGTTCGTGGCCACGGCGTTCTTCGTCGGTGCGTCGGCGGCCTGGCATCTGCTGCGCGGGCGGGATAATCCCGCGGTGCGCAAGATGCTGTCGATGGCCATGTGGATGGCGCTGATCGTCGCGCCGATCCAGGCGGTGATCGGCGACTTCCATGGCCTGAACACGCTCAAGCATCAGCCGGTGAAGATCGCCGCCATCGAGGGTCACTGGGAGAACAAGCCCGGCGAGCCGACGCCGCTGATCCTGTTCGGCATCCCCGATATGAAAGCCGAGACCACGCGCTTCAAGGTGGAGATTCCAGCGTTGGGCAGCCTGATCCTGACCCACAGCCTGGACAAGCAAGTGCCGGCGATGAAGGAGTTCCCGCCTGAAGACCGGCCGAATTCGACCATCGTGTTCTGGTCGTTCCGGGTCATGGTCGGGCTGGGCTTCCTGATGATCTTCGTCGGCCTGTGGAGCCTTTGGCTGCGCAAGCGCGGCACGCTCTATACCTCGCGGCCGTTCCTCCACCTCACGTTGTGGATGGGGCCGTCGGGGTTGATTGCGATTCTTGCGGGCTGGTTCACCACCGAGATCGGTCGTCAGCCGTGGGTGGTGTATGGGCTGATGCGCACGGCGGACGGGGTATCGAACCACAGCTACGGGCAGCTCGGCTTCACCCTGGTGATGTTCGTGGTGGTGTACTTCGCGCTGTTCGGTACCGGTCTGGGCTACATGATGCGCCTAGTGCGCAAAGGGCCGCACACCGGGGAGGGCGACGCACAGCCGCCGGGCGGTCCGGGGCAGAAACGCACGCCAGCGCGGCCGTTGTCGGCTGCCGACGACGGTGGCGCGGACCACGATACTGCCAGCCTGAACAAGGGGAACTGAGCCATGGGTATCGATCTTCCGCTGATCTGGGCCGTGATCATCATCTTCGGGGTGATGATGTATGTGGTCATGGATGGCTTCGACCTGGGAATCGGCATGCTCTTCCCCTTCGTCAAGGGCGAGCGTGACCGTGATGTGATGATGAACACCGTCGCCCCGGTGTGGGACGGCAACGAGACCTGGCTGGTGCTGGGCGGGGCGGGGCTGTTCGGGGCTTTCCCGATGGCCTATTCGGTGGTGCTCGAGGCGCTGTACCTGCCGCTGATCCTGATGTTGGTGGGCCTGATCTTCCGTGGCGTGGCCTTCGAGTTCCGCTTCAAGGCCAAGGACGACAAGCGTC
Organism: Pseudomonas sp. A014; assembly: GCF_052378495.1. Lineage (NCBI taxonomy): Bacteria > Pseudomonadati > Pseudomonadota > Gammaproteobacteria > Pseudomonadales > Pseudomonadaceae > Pseudomonas > Pseudomonas sp. A014. The sequence continues at coordinate 5,045,088 of NZ_CP199001.1, read as the reverse complement.
ACCTGTGGGACAAGGCGTTCATCTGGGGTTCGCTGGTGGCCACGTTCTTCCAGGGCGTGGCGCTGGGGGCCTTCATCGAGGGCTTCAAGGTGGTAGACCGCCACTACGCTGGTGGCGCATTTGACTGGCTGACGCCGTTCAGCATCTACAGCGGCCTGGGGCTGATCGTGGCGTACACGCTGTTGGGTTGCACCTGGCTGATCATGAAGACCGAAGGGCCGCTGCAGAAGCAGATGCATGACCTGGCGCGGCCGCTGGCGCTGGTGCTGCTGGTGGTGATCGGCATCGTCAGCCTGTGGACGCCGCTGGCTTATCCGCAGATCGCCGATCGTTGGTTCAGCATGCCCAACCTGATCTGGTTCATGCCGGTACCGGTGTTGGTGCTGGTGACCTTCTATGGGTTGCTCAAGGCGGTGGCGCGCAACGCCAACTACACACCGTTCCTGCTGACCCTGGTGCTGATCTTCCTGGGCTATAGCGGCTTGGGCATCAGCCTGTGGCCGAACATCATCCCGCCGTCGATCTCGATCTGGGATGCCGCTGCGCCAGCGCAGAGTCAGGGCTTCATGCTGGTGGGGACGCTGTTCATCCTGCCGTTCATCCTGGGGTACACCTTCTGGAGCTACTACGTGTTCCGCGGCAAGGTGACCCACGACGATGGCTACCACTAGGGAGGGCCGGGCGATGGATATCGAGGAGAAGAAACCGCTGTGGCAGCGCCTGGGTTGGCTGGTGCTGATCTGGGCGCTGAGTGTCGCGGCGCTGGGGATCGTGGCCTATGGCATGCGCATGTTCATGAGTGCGGCGGGATTGAGTACGCATTGAGCCGGGTAGGAGCACCTTCCTGGTTCAAAATCTAAAGGCCAGCCCAGTCCTTGTGGGAGCGGGCTGGTCCCGCGATCACCGGCGCAGCCGGTGCCAGACACCGCACTGCCCTTTTCGCGGGACCAGTCGGGACGCCGAACCGCCGCTCTCACAGAGGTCACGTCCGGTTTAATGGACGCTGTTGCGGGCGATTTCCAGATCATTCAGCAGGCCTTTGGCCAGTGCGCTGAGGTAATGCAGTGCTGTGATGGAGGCCGGGGCGGCCTGTTCCTGGTCGCTCAGGTCGCGGATACAGCCCACTAATACCGAGACTTCCTCCAGCACCCGCTCCGGTGACAGGCCGGGTTGCACGCGGAACATGTCCAGGAAGCTTGCGACGCCTGCGGTGGTGTAGTCGTTGGGGTAATCACTCATGGTCGAGCCCTCGCATCTACGGGGCTGGGGATGAAGCGGGGTGGGTCGGGGACGATCTTTTTCATGGCGAATATCCAGTATCGATAGATGAAACCGCCGTTCATCCTTCTCACCAGATGAGGGTGGCAGCCGCGTATGGGGTGAGAAAACCGAGGATACTGGAACCCGGCCAGACCGAAGTCTGCCCATACACGGCCGCCATGACTGCAAGCCTGGGTCAATATCGTTCGGGTTTCTCACGCCCGGTCGCCAACTCGACGACCCAGCGACGGTATCCCTGAGACATTTCCCCGACAATCAAGACGCTTCCGCAAAATGCGTAGGATAGTTCCCAGGAAGATTTGCTTGAAGCTGGCAGGCTGCAGATTCAGAAACGTCCTATCCGGCGCCTGAATTTTTTGTGGGAGCGGGCTTGCCCGCGAAAAGGACACTGCGGTGGATGGCACCGGCTTCGCCGGTGATCGCGGGACAAGCCCGCTCCCACAGAAGACTGGGTCCCACAGAAGACTGGCTGGTTTCAAACCCTAAGCCTTGGCCCGGCATTGGGCTGGCCTTTGGATTATTTACAAGACAGTTGGCCCTACGATCACTTGCGCGCCTTGAGCACCACGAACTTCGGCGTCGCCGCGACCTGCTCCACACCGCGGAACAACCGCGACAGCTTGCTGTGATAGCCCAGGTGGCGATTGCCGACGATGTATAGCGCGCCGCCGACCACCAGCGCCTCCCGGGCCTGCTGGAACATGCGCCAGGCGAGGAAGTCGCCAACCACCTGCTGCTGGTGGAATGGCGGGTTGCACAGCACCACATCCAGCGACTGCTTCTGCTGCCCGGCCAGACCATCATCAGCATGGATGTCCGCCGCGCGATCACCCAGTGCCGCCCGCCAGTTTTCCCGCGCCGATTGCACGGCCATGTACGACTCGTCCACCAGGGTGTAGTGCGCATCCGGGTTGACCTGTGCACTGGCGATGGCCAGCACGCCATTGCCGCATCCCAGGTCGGCGACGCGGGCGCTGCCGAGGTTGCGCGGCAGGTGCGGGAGGAAAGCGCGGGTGCCGATGTCCAGGCCTTCGCGGCAGAACACGTTGGCATGGTTGACCAGCTCCAGCGCTGGGCTGTCCAGGCGGTAGCGGGTGGGGTAGGGCGAGGTGGCGACAGGTCGCTCGCCGACCGTGGCGATCAACAGGCGTGCCTTTTTCTGCGCAAGCGACGCCTGGACCGGGCCGATGTACTGCTCCATCAGGTCGCCGGCGGCGCGGGGCAGGTGCTTGATCATCGCCCCGGCGATCACCTCGGCGCCGGGCGCCAGCTTGCCTTGCAGGCGGATCAATTGTTCCTCGAGCAATGCGAGGGTCTTGGGCACGCGAATCAGCACACGGTCGAACGGCCCTTGCCAATGCTCGCTGGAGGGTATGAAGGGCACGGCGTCGTAGGGTTTGCCATTGCGCGCGAGGTTTTTTTCCAGGGCCAGGTGGGCCAGGTGGGAGTCGCCGCTGCTGGTCACCTGCACATGGCCGGTGAGACTAGCCGCCAGGGCGCCGAAGCTGTCGTTGAGGATCAGCACGCGACACGTGGTTTGCGGTGCCTGGGCTGCCAAGTGGCTCAGCAGGTACTCGTCGGCAGCGTCGAAGGCTTGCAGGGGGTCGTTGTTCTGCTCCGGTTGACGGATCAGGTCGAGTTCGGCGAATGGGCTGGTCAGCAGGGGCATGGGGGAACGGGCTCGATGCGGCTTTGCCTGCGGTGGATGATCGCAAGCGTCAAAGCGTTCGATTCTACAGGGCTTTGCCGGTAGCGGGCAGTTACTTCCAGATCAGGCCGCGGGCGGCGGCAACGGCGGCGGCAGCGGTCTTGTTGGACACGCCGAGCTTGGTGATCACACTGCGGATATGGAAGTTCACGGTACTCTGCGACAACGAGAGAATGCAGGCGATGTCGGACGCGGTCTTGCCGTCAGCGGTCCACTTGGTGACTTCCAGCTCACGGTCGGTCAGGGCAGGGGCTGGGTCCATCAGTGTGCGGTGATGTTCGCAGATCAGTTCATGCAGTACGTTGTGCAGCCAGAGCAATTGTGCGCTCTTGGTCAGGAATTCGAGCGTCGAGACCTTGTGCTCGGGGCGGGCCACGCTGAGCTGGCTGGCGTGGTTGATGTGGTCGTAGAGCGCCTGCGTCCACCCATGACGCAGGCCATGGCTGCAAGCGAGGCTGCGGTATTCGGGGGCTTCGTCGTAGAGCTTGTCTTCCCAGAGCACCGGGACCGTGGAGCGGCGGCTGAGGGCTATGATGGGGTCTTGCTCGATGAAGTTGCGATCCGCCTGGTAGTGGGCATTCCATTCTTTTGGAAAATTGTTGTACAGAATTACATGGGCACGTTGCGCGGGAACATGCAGGTGCAGGGCAAGCCCCAGGTACTCCATGTCCATCTCCTGAACGAGTGCGATGGCGTGGTCGAACATACGTTCGGGGTGCCTTTCGCCCAGTAATATCTGGAGATTTTCCGGCTTCCAATGCGACATGTTGTTGCTCCAAGTGGATCCACATTTTGGCGACATCCATCCGAGTGTAGGAAAAGCCCACCAAAGCGCTGGAAATTTTTCGCTATAGCGCATGTTCAAAAGTGGATTTTGTTGTACCGAATCTATACGAGACCCTACAGCTCCTCGGTGTTCCTGGGCGCCACTTTGCGCCACACTTGGCGCATTCACCTCGGGAGTCCGTCATGACCGCCAGTGCCGACAAATTCACTTCACAAACCCTGCTCGATGTCCAACCCCTGACGCCGAACCTTTTCAGCCTGCGTGTAACCCGTGATGCGGGGTTCCGTTTCCGTGCCGGGCAGTTCGCGCGCCTTGGGGTGGCCAAGGCCGACGGCAGTGTGGTGTGGCGGGCCTACTCGATGGTCAGCGCGCCCCATGACGAGTTTCTTGATTTCTTTTCCATCGTGGTGCCGGGCGGTGAGTTCACCAGTGAGCTGAGCCGGCTGGGAAAGGGTGACACCCTGCTGATCGACCGCCAGGCCTTCGGCTACCTGACCCTGGACCGCTTCGTCGGTGGCCGCGACTTGTGGCTGCTGGCCACAGGCACGGGTATCGCCCCCTTCGTGTCGATCCTCCAGGACTTCGAGGCCTGGGAACGCTTCGACAACATCAAGCTGGTGTATTCGGTGCGTGAAGCCAAGGAGTTGGCGTACGTGGATCTGATCGCCGGGCTTGAACAGCGCGACTACCTGGCCGAGTTCGCCGGCAAGCTGCAGTTCATTCCGGTGGTCACGCGTGAGGTGCACCCTGGCGCACTGAATGCGCGGATCACCACGCTGATCGAGAACGGCGAGCTGGAGCGGGCTGCGGGGCTTGAATTTTCGCCGGAGCATTCGAGGATCATGCTGTGCGGCAACCCTGAAATGATCGACGAGACACGCAAGGTGCTGAAGGCGCGCGACCTGCAACTGAGCCTGAGCAAGCGGCCGGGGGAGGTGGCGGTGGAGAACTACTGGTAGGAACGCTATCCGGGGCCGTATCGCGGCCCCGGAACGTTTTGGTCAGGGCTGGCGGTTCTGCGCCTTGAGCAGGTCGCGGATCTCGGTCAGCAGGGTTTCCTGCGGCGTCGGCACCGGCGGGGTGGTGGGCGCCACGGCCTCTTCGCGCTTGAGGCGGTTGATCGCCTTCACGCCCATGAAGATGGCGAAGGCCACGATCACGAAGTCGATGACGGTCTGGATGAACTTGCCGTAAGCCAGCACCACTGCCGGGATATCACCCTGCGCAGCCTTGAGCGTGATCGCCAGGTCACTGAAGTCCACCCCGCCGATCAGCAGGCCCAGTGGCGGCATGATCACGTCGCCCACGAACGACGAGACGATCTTGCCGAAGGCCGCGCCGATGATGATACCAACCGCCATGTCGACGACATTTCCCTTGACCGCGAAGGCCTTGAACTCGCTGAGCACGCCCATGTTTTATTCCTTTGTAACAAATGGTGAGGTAAACGCAGTGTAAGCCACTAAAACGCTTCATGCGCTGCATTCAGGGCTACAGACTGCCATTAGAACGAATAGTTTTGTCGCACGCAGCCGCGCCCGAGGCACATCGGGCTTGGGCTATCATGGCAGTCTTTGCCCAGGAGACTGACCCGATGGCCAAGGCCAAGCGCTTGTATGGCTGCACCGAGTGCGGCGCGACCTTTCCCAAATGGGCCGGCCAGTGTGGCGAATGCGGCGCCTGGAACACCCTGGTCGAGACCATGATCGAAAGCGGCGGCGCTGCAGCGCCTGCCGGGCGTGCGGGCTGGACCGGGCAGCAGGCGCAGATCAAGACCCTGGCCGAGGTGAGTGTCGAGGAGATCCCGCGCTTCACCACCAGCAGCACCGAACTCGACCGTGTGCTCGGCGGCGGCCTGGTCGATGGTTCGGTGGTGCTGATTGGCGGTGACCCGGGTATCGGCAAGTCCACCATCCTGCTGCAGACCCTGTGCAACATCGCCACGCAGATGCCTGCGCTGTACGTCACCGGCGAGGAGTCGCAGCAGCAGGTGGCCATGCGTTCGCGGCGCCTGGGCCTGCCCCAGGACCAGCTCAAGGTGATGACCGAAACCTGCATCGAAACCATCATCGCCACGGCGCGGGTTGAAAAACCGCGGGTGATGGTGATCGACTCGATTCAGACCATCTTCACCGAGCAGCTGCAATCGGCTCCCGGTGGCGTGGCCCAGGTGCGCGAGAGCACGGCGCTGCTGGTGCGTTATGCCAAGCAGAGCGGCACGGCGATCTTCCTGGTTGGCCACGTGACCAAGGAAGGCTCGCTGGCAGGCCCGCGGGTGCTCGAGCACATGGTCGACACCGTGCTGTATTTCGAGGGCGAATCGGACGGACGCCTGCGCCTGCTGCGAGCGGTGAAGAACCGTTTCGGCGCGGTCAACGAGCTGGGTGTGTTCGGCATGACCGACCGTGGCCTGAAGGAGGTGTCCAACCCTTCGGCGATCTTCCTCAACCGCACCCAGGAAGAGGTGCCGGGCAGCGTGGTGATGGCCACCTGGGAGGGCACCCGGCCGATGCTGGTCGAGGTTCAGGCGCTGGTCGACGACAGCCACCTGGCCAACCCGCGACGGGTCACCCTGGGCCTGGACCAGAACCGCCTGGCGATGTTGCTGGCGGTGTTGCACCGCCACGGCGGCATTCCCACCCATGACCAGGACGTGTTCCTCAACGTGGTCGGCGGGGTCAAGGTGCTCGAGACCGCCTCTGACCTGGCGCTGCTGGCAGCGGTAATGTCGAGCCTGCGCAACCGCCCGTTGGCCCATGGCCTGCTGGTGTTCGGCGAGATCGGTCTTTCTGGCGAGGTGCGCCCGGTGCCCAGCGGCCAGGAGCGCCTGAAGGAGGCGGCCAAGCATGGCTTTAAACGCGCCATCGTGCCCAAGGGCAACGCCCCCAAGGAACCGCCGGCAGGCTTGCAGGTGATTGCGGTGACGCGTCTGGAGCAGGCCCTGGACGCACTGTTCGAGTGATCGCACTTCTTGCAAGTGATTCTCAGTAGCGAGTAGCATTCCGCCACCTTGCGACCACCAGCTGGAGTGCGTGTGGCGGAGTCCGACCTCAAGCGCTTGTTCATCAAGCATGCGAAAACCCTGCAGGGGCTGCTGACGCGCAAGGTGCGTGATCCGCAGCTCGCTGCCGATCTGGTGCAGGAAAGTTTCCTGCGCCTGGCCGAACAGCAGCGCCAGGAAACCATCGAAAACACGCCGGGCTACCTGTACCGCACGGCGCACAACCTGATGATCGACCACCTGCGCCAGCAACAGCGGCGCAAGACCGACCCGGTGCCCCACGAGGCTCTCGAAGGCATCCTCGAAGAACGCCCGGGGCTTGAGGAGCAGGCGGCGCGCGAGCAGCATCTGCGGCGCCTGCAAGCCATGCTCGAAGAGCTTCCCGAGCGCACCCAGCAGGTGTTTCGTCTCAACCGCCTGGAAGGCATGACCCACGCCGAGGTCGCCCGCCACCTGGGGATTTCCGACAGCTCCGTGCAGAAGCATCTGGCCAAGGCCCTGGCCTATGTGATGCAGTGCCTGCAGGACGGTGGATGACGAGCGGTTTACTGACAATTGCCCCTTCAGACGTCAGCCCAGACATAACCAGATCGCGAGAGAACCGTGTGAGCAGCGAGAACCAGCCCGAGCAAGCGATTCGCGAGCAGGCCGCCGAGTGGGCGGTGCGCGACAGTGCCGGCCCCTTGAGCGATGAGCAGCAGCGGGCGCTGGAGCAGTGGTGCGCCGCCGATCCGCGGCATGCCCAGGCCTATGAGTTCGCCCGCACGACCTGGGCCGACCTGGGATCCTTGGCGCAGATCGCGCCGCCTGTGCGCCGCGCATCGCCCTCCACGCTGGCCCGGCCAGTGCCTCGCCGTTCGCGCCTGCGCCGGGCGATGACCGGCGTGGCTGCACTGCTGGTGCTGGCCTTTGGTGTCGCGCAGGCGCCGCAGTTGCTGCTGGACTGGCGTGCGGACTACATCACCGCGGCCGGCGAAGTTCGCCGCGTGACGTTGCCTGATGGCAGCCAGGTCGACCTGGACAGCCGCAGCGCCATCACCCTGGCCTTCGACGACCGCGAGCGGCGTGTGCGCCTGCTGGCGGGGGAGGCGGTGTTCAGCGCCGCGCCGGTGTCGGCGCAGGAGCGCAGACCCTTCGTGGTCGAGTATGCCGGGGCGACCACTCGCGCGCTGGGCACGCGCTTCGTGGTGGGGCAGGCGGGCGAGGGCGGTTGGGTCGGGATGCTCGAACACCGCGTGGCCGTCGATCTGCTGACACCGCCAGCGCGTGGCCGTACCGATCAGGTGGTCGAGCAGGGGCAGAGCGTGCGTTATGACCACGCCAGTGGTGTGAGGCCCTGGCCGGAGCAGAATCTGCAGCGCGCCACCGACTGGGAGCGTGGGGTGCTGGTGTTCGAGCGTCAGCCGCTGGCCGAGGTGGTGGCGCGGCTCAACCGCTATCGTCCGGGGCGCTTGATGGTGGTGGATTCGCAGTTGGCGCAGCGCGAGGTAAGCGGAGTGTTTCGCCTTGACCAGCTGGCGGCGGTTGGCGGGGTGTTGAGCGATGAGCTGCAGGCGCAGCGGCTCGAGCTGCCTGGGTTGACCTTGATCTACTGATCTTTGCTCGGTGGTGACTTTTTTCGCGGGCAAGCCCGCTCCTACAGGTACTCCACTGATTTCTGTAGGAGCGGGCTTGCCCGCGAAAAGAACACCACGGTGGACGGCACCAGCCATGCCAGTGAGCGCGCCCCCTTCAGCCCCCGCAAAATCTTTTTTCATTTCCCCTTACTGACTTTTCCACCCCCGCACGTCTGATTGTTGAGATTGATTTTCATTACTAGAAAACGCCAACAACAGACGAGCCTCCGCAGTGACCACGCCACGACAACAGACCCTTCGACCTTTCGGTCGCCTCGCCCTGGCCAGCAGCCTGGTCCTGGGCACCTGTGCCATGCCGATGGGGATCGGCATGGCGCACGCCGCGTCAGCGACCAATGCCGCCAGCCGCCAGATGATCCAGTTCGACATCCCGGCCCAGGCCCTCGACAGTGCCGTACTGGCCTACGCCGAGCAGTCGGGCGTGCAGGTGTTCTTCGACAGCCGCAAGCTGGCCGGGCTCAACAGCGCCGGCCTGCACGGCGCGCATGCCGCTGAAGACGGCCTGCGCCAACTGCTGCAGGGCACCCCGGTGCGCTATCGCTTCAGTGCGGCCGGCCAGGTAGGACTGGAGCGGGTGGAGGCCGATGGCCAGGCGCTGGAGCTGGGGGCTACGCATGTCGAGTCGACCCGTGACGGCGACTGGGTCTACATGACCCCGCGCTCGGTCAGCGTCGTCACGCGCAAGCAGATCGACCAGCGCCCGCCGCGCCACGCCGCCGACATGCTCGAGCAGACCGCCGGGGTATACACCGCGGTCAACCAGCGCGACCCCGGGCTCTCGGTGAACATTCGCGGTGTGCAGGACTACGGCCGGGTCAACATGAACATCGACGGCATGCGCCAGAACTTCAGCGTCAATGGCCACCAGCAGCGCAACGGCGTGATGTTCATCGACCCCGAGTTCGTGCAGAACGTCGAGATCGACAAGGGCACCTCCGCCGGTATGGGCGGCGCCGGGGTGATCGGCGGGATCGCCAGCTTCGCCACCATCGACGCCCGCGACCTGCTTGCCCCTGGCAAGGAAATCGGCGGCCGCCTGCGCGCCGGGCACGGTATCGGCGAGCTGGGCAACGGCACCTACTTCAACGGCAGTGCGCTGTTCGCCGTGGGCAACGACGTCGGCGACATCCTGGTCGGCCACAGCGAACGGCATTTTGGCGACTACCGCAGCGGCACGCAGAACGCCGGCAACCTCGGCACCCAGATGCGCGGCAAGCTCGAAGACCGTCAGGCCTGGAAGAGCTGGCTCAACGGCGAGGTCGGCGGCATGGACAGCGTGACCCGCTCGCAGATCTTCAAGCTCGGCCTGAACCTGCCCGATGAGCAGCGTCTGCAGTTCAGCTACTTCGAGACCGACACCGACAGCAAGGACGCCTGGACGGTAAAGGACTCCGGCAGCCACGACTACTACTACCGCGTCACTGGCACCAACGACATCAACGCCAGGAACGCGGCCCTGGACTACAGCTTCAATCCCAACGAGCTGATCGACTTCAAGGCCAAGCTTTACTACGTCACCACCCGCCAGGATCGCTGGAACGCCAACAACGCCTCGTCCGAGAACAGCGGCAACCGTGTCGAGGACTACACCGATCGCTACCAGACTGACACCTGGGGCCTGCAGTTGCAGAACACCTCGCGCTGGCACCTGTTCCAGGCCGACAGCCTCACGTTCAACTATGGCAGCGAGGCTTTCCAGGACACCTTCCGCCCCAGCACCAACCGTATCGCGGCGGTCAACGAGACCGAGTCGCTGCCGTACGTGCAGGGCGCGAACCCCAAGGGCAAGCGGGTCATGGCCAGCCTGTTCGGCAACCTCAGCTACGAGCATGACGACTGGCTGGTGGTCGATGCCGGGCTGCGCTATGACCGCTATCGCCTGACCGGCAAGACCGGCGTCACGACCTGGATGTACCCCGAGGGTGTCACCGAGACCAACCTTCGCCGTCAGCGCACCGACCTGTTGTTCGAGGAAGATCGCGAGGAAGGCCGCTTCTCGCCGACCGTCGGTATCGCCGTGAAGCCGGGGCTGGACTGGCTGCAGGTCTATACCCGCTGGGGCCGTGGCTGGCGTCCGCCGGCGGTGACCGAGGCGTACATGAGCGGCCGCCCGCATGGCGGGGGCAACGAGATGGTCTATCCCAACCCCTTCCTCAAGGCCGAGGAATCGCACAACTGGGAGCTGGGGCTGAACATCTTCAAGGAGTCGCTGCTGCGCAGTGGCGACCGCTTCGCCGCCAAGATCGCCTACTTCGACACCCGTATCGACAACTTCTCGTTTCTCGACACCAACGCCAGCCTGCCGGGCTCCAGCGTATCGGGCATCGCCCTGGGCCGCTCGGTGTACCAGAACAACCTTGAGACCACACAGTTTCGTGGCGTGGAATACAGCCTGGACTATGACGCCGGCGATTACTACGGCCAGCTCAGCTACACCCACATGATCGGCAGCAACGACTTCTGCTCCAACCAGTTCTACCTCGGCGGCGCCCAGCAACTGGTCAGCGCCGGTACCGTGCTGCGCCCGGTGCAGGTCGGCAGCCGCATCATCATGCTGCCGGTGCGGGTCTCGCGCGCCGAGGCCAATGCCACCGAGAACAACCGCGTCAGCTGCGGCGACATCATGGGCAACGCCTCCTATATGCCGGCCGACCGTGGCTCGCTGACCCTGGGCATGCGTTTTCTCGACAAGACCCTGGATGTCGGCATGCGCCTGCGCTACAGCGAGGGCAACGGCAAGAACCTCGACACCCACGGCTACAGCCAGATCGACCAGGCCATGTGGCCCAAATACAAGGTCTACGACCTGTACGCCAGCTACTGGATGACCCCCAGCCTGAACCTTGCGCTGTCGTTGGAGAACGCCACCGACGAGGCCTATTTCGTCGCCATGGGCGACGTCAACAACCTGTCCCTGGCCCGCGGCCGGACCTTGAGCGGCATGCTCGAATACCGATTCTGAAACACCCGCGTTCGCCCACTCCGGGCAACACGAGGGCAAGACGCCTTCGTTCAAACCAAGCAGCACAGAGGAACCGTCATGACTATTTCCGTCACCTACGATCCAGCATTCGGCAGCGCCACCGTCGACGACTACCTGGCCTTCTGGAGCGCAGGTTTCGTCACTGCCGGTCACGGCTACAGCAACACCGGCGGCTTCAGCAACGGCAGCCGTGATGGCGACCAGTACGCCACCCACGGCGCCAACGGTTCGGACTACGCCTTCATCGCCGACTCCGACACCTCCAACGGCCTGCACTACGTCTTCGATCCGCTGAAGGCGCCGGGCGACAACCTGAACCACTACCTGTGGGGTTCGCTGGACAACGTCAGCCTGGGCGAAGTGCTCGGCGGTGGCGGCGGCAGCGATTTCAGCCTGAGCAACTACGTGGTCAGCTTCAACGGCCTGGACCTGGATGCCGCGCTGGGTGCCGGTCGTGCCGGCAACGAAGTACAGGGCGTGATCTACGGCCTGATGCAGGGCAACACCTCGGCGCTGGAAGGCGTGCTGGACAACCTGCTGGCCAGCTACGGCGTTTCGACCGACAGCACCTTCGACGCCATTGCCGCGGCACTGAGTGGCGGTGCTTCGAGTGTTGCGGCTGCCGAAGCCGTGGGTATCCAGGCGCTGCCTGAAGACCTGGCCCTGGCTGCCTGACGCCAGGCATGAAAAAGGCCAATGGCAGATCGCTCCGTCATTGGCCCTGTTGCATGCACCCTGGCCCGTGTCTTGTCGGGCCCAGGCCGGGGTGCCGCGAAATTCTGCGAGGTGGCGGCTGCCAGGTCAATGGCGACGCCGCCTCGCCTTTCGAGGTCAGCGATGAGTACACCGCGCAACGCCGCCGCCGATGAACTGTGGCAGGCCCTCAAGTCCTGCCGGGGTGGGCTGGGCAACATCGCCCTGTTCACCGCCGTGGCCAACGTGCTGATGCTGGCGCCGGCGCTGTACATGCTGCAGGTCTACGACCGCGTGCTGTCGTCGGGCAACGAGATGACCTTGCTGATGCTCAGCCTGATGGTGCTGGGCCTGTTCGCCTTCATGGGCGTGCTGGAATGGCTGCGCAGCCTGGTAGTGATCCGCCTGGGCACGCGCATGGACCTGCAACTCAACCCTCGGGTGTTCGATGCCGCATACCAGGCTAGCCTCGACGGGCACAAAGGTAGCGCCCAGCAGGCCCTGGGCGACCTGACCCAGTTGCGCCAGTTCGCCACCGGCCAGGCGTTGTTCGCCTTCTTCGATGCACCGTGGTTTCCGCTGTACCTGCTGGTGATCTTCCTGTTCAGCCCGTGGCTGGGCCTGCTGGCGGTGGTCGGTACGCTGCTGCTGGCCGGGCTTGCCTGGCTCAACGAGCGCCTCACCCATGGCGAGTTCATCGAGGCCGGGCGGCTGTCGCAGCAGGCGATGCAGCAGGCGTCGGGCAACTTGGGCAATGCCGAGGCGATCGCTGCCATGGGCATGCTCGGTGCCGTACGCCAGCGTTGGAGCCTGCTGCACCATGGCTTCCTGGCCCGGCAGAACCTGGGCAGCGAGCGCAGCGCGGCGATCACCGCGGTGTCCAAGAGCGTACGCCTGGCATTGCAGTCGCTGGTGTTGGGGCTGGGGGCCTGGCTGGCCCTGGAGCACCTGATCAGCCCGGGGATGATGATCGCCGGTTCCATCCTCATGGCGCGGGTGCTGGCGCCGATCGATCAGTTGATTGGCGTGTGGCGCCAGTGGGGTTCAGCACGCCAGAGCGCCGAGCGCCTGGGCTTGCTGTTGCGCCGTTATCCACCGTTGGCCAGTGCGATGCCGCTGCCTGCGCCACAGGGGCGGCTGCGGGTCGAGCAGTTGCATGCCCGGGTGCCTGGCGGGCAGCGGGTCTGCCTGAGTGGTATCGATTTCGAACTGGCGGCCGGTGAGTCGCTGGGGCTGATCGGTGCCTCGGGGTCTGGAAAATCGACCCTGGCCCGCCTGTTGGTAGGGGCTGCGAACCCTGAGTCGGGCAAGGTCTGCCTCGACGGAGCGGCGCTGGCCCAGTGGGATCGCCAGGCGCTCGGCGAGCACATCGGCTACCTGCCGCAGGACGTGCAACTGTTTGCCGGCAGCATTGCCGACAACATCGCCCGGCTTGGCCCGGTGGACGCCTCGGAGGTGGTTGCAGCGGCGCAGTTGGCCGGTGTGCACGAGCTGATCCTGCAACTGCCGCAGGGCTACGACACGCTGCTGGGCGAAGGTGGCGCGGGGTTGTCCGGTGGGCAGCGGCAAAGGATCGGCCTGGCCCGGGCGCTGTATCGCTTGCCTGCGCTGGTGGTGCTCGACGAACCCAACGCCAGCCTCGACGAGGCCGGCGAGCGCGCCTTGCTGGCGGCACTCGCCGAGCTCAAGGCGCGCGGGCGCACGCTGGTGATGATCAGTCACAAGTCGAGCCTGCTGCTGGGGCTGGACAAGCTGCTGGTGCTGCACGGCGGCGTGATCCAGCAGTTCGGCCCGACCGCACGGGTACTTCAGGCTGCGGCCCGTCCTGCAGCTGCCAGTGTCGCACCACCACCAACAGCGGCGCGTAGCGGCGTGACCTACAGCTTCAACCAGGGCGGCCAGAGATCTTGAGCATGAGTGTGCACCCGATGTTTACCCCCGCGTCTGGCGCTGCGTCTGACAAGGTTCATCACCTGCGCGACGATGCCCGAGGCCCGGCGAAGGCCGGGCGCTGGCTGGTGCTGGCAGGCTTTGGCGGCTTCCTGTTGTGGGCCGCGCTGGCGCCGCTGGACAAGGGCGTGCCGGTCAGCGGCAATGTGGTGGTGGCTGGCAGTCGGCAAGCGGTCCAGCATCCCACCGGAGGGGTGATCGGGCAGCTTGCGGTGCGCGACGGCGATCAGGTCCAGGCAGGCCAGGTGCTGCTCAGCCTCGACCCCACCCAGGCCCTGGCCCAGCGCGGCTCGTTGCAGGTGCAGTACGTGAATGCGCGAGCCATGGAGGCACGGCTGCTGGCCGAGCGCGATTCAGCGCCCGGCGTGACCTTTGCCGCCGATCTGCTCGAGGAGGCCGCCACGCCCTGGGTGGCGACTGTGCTGGAGACCCAGCGACAACTGCGCAGCAGCCGCGCCCAGGCGCTGGAGCTGGAATTGGCGGGTTTGAGCGAGAGTATCGCCGGGGCCGAGGCGTCGCTCAGTGGCCTGCAAGGCTCGCTGAGCAGCAAGCAGGCTCAGCGCGAGGCGCTGGACGAGCAACTGCGCGGCCTGCGCGAGCTGGCCCGTGACGGCTACATTCCGCGCAACCGTCTGCTCGACAGCGAGCGCCTGCTGGCGCAGGTCAACGGCTCGATTGCCGAAGACCTTGGCAATATCGGTCGCACCCGGCGCCAGGTCCAGGAGCTGAAACTGCGTGCCAGCCAGCGCCGTCAGGAATTCCAGAACGAGGTGCGCCAGCAGTTGAGCGAGTCCCAGGCCAGCGCCGAGGACCTGGGCAATCGCCTGCGCAGCGCCGAGTTCGACCTGGCCCACACCCAGGTGCGTGCGCCGGTCGCCGGTACCGTGGTGGGCTTGAGTGTGTTCACCAACGGCGGGGTGATCGCGCGCGGTCAGCAGTTGATGGAAATCGTCCCCAGCGATGCGCCGTTGCTGGTCGATGCTCGGGCGCCGGTGGAGCTGGTCGATCGCTTGCGACCGGGCTTGCCGGTGGAATTGCTGTTCGTCGCTTTCAACCAGAGCACCACGCCACGGGTGGCAGGTGAGGTAAGCCTGGTCTCGGCGGACCGCCTGCTCGATGAAAAGACCCAGCAGCCGTACTACCAGGTGCGCATCAAGGTCAGCGACGAGGGCGCGCGGCAGCTCGCCGGGCTGGATATTCGCCCCGGTATGCCGGTGGAAGCTTTCGTGCGCAGTGGCGAGCGCTCGCTGCTCAGCTACCTGTTCAAGCCGTTGGCCGACCGGGTGCATATCGCCCTGAGCGAGGAGTGAGCCGATGCGCCTGTTGTTGCCCACTGTATTGTCGGGCGTGTTGTCGGGCCTGGTATTGCCAGCGCAAGCCCTGGACCTGAGCGATGCCTATGCCCTGGCCCTGCGCAACGATCCGACTCTGCGCGCGGCAATCGCCGAGCGCGACGCGGGTGTCGAGAACCTCGCCATCGGTCGCGCGGGGCTGTTGCCGAATCTTTCCTACCGCTACAACCGTGCCCGCAACGACTCGGAGGTGACCCAGCGCAGCCAGCTCGGTGATGTCACCAGCCAGCGCGATTACCGTAGCTACAGCTCGACCCTGACCTTGCAGCAGCCGTTGTTCGATTACGCCGTGTGGAGCGACTATCGCCGAGGCGTGGCCCAGGCTGCGCTGGCCGACGAGCGCCTGCGCGGTCGCGGCCAGGAAATGATGGTGCGGGTGTTCTCGGCCTACAGCGAAGCATTGTTCGCCGACGAGCAGATTGCCCTGGCCCAGGCCCAGCGGCGCACCTACGCCGAACAACTGCAGCTCAACGAGCGCCTGCTCAAGAATGGCGAGGGCACCCGCACCGACGTGCTGGAGACCCGTGCCCGCTACGAATTGGCCCAGGCCCAGGAAATCGAGGCCGGCGACAACCTCGACGCGGCGCTGCGCAGCCTGCAGGCGATCACCGGCGAGGCGATGAGCGCCGAAGACCTTGCGCCGATGTTGCCGTCACTCGCCGTGCAGCCGCTGATACCGGCGCGCTTCGAGCCCTGGCGCGACCTGGCCGTGGCGCATAACGCCGAGCTGGCCAGCCAGCGGCATGCCCTGGATGTCGCTGACCAAGGTGTGGAGCGTCAGCGTGCGGGGCACCTGCCGAGCTTGAGTGCCTACGTGAGCAAGGGCATTTCCAGTTCGAGCTCGGAAAGCACCTACAACCAGCGCTATGACACTGACAGTGTCGGGATTCAGTTGAGTGTGCCGCTGTTCGCCGGTGGCGGTGTATCGGCGCGGGTGCGCCAGGCACAGGCGGAGCGAGATGGCTTGCAGTTCCAGGTCGATGCGCAGGTCAGCGACACGCTCAATCAGTTGCGTCGCCAGTTCAACCTGTGCGCCAGCAGCACCGCGAAGATCCGCGCCTACGGGATGGCGGTGAATGCTGCCAGTGCGTTGGTCGAGGCGACTCGGCGCAGCGTGCAGGGGGGAGAGCGGGTCAACCTCGATGTGCTCGATGCCGAGCAGCAACTGTACGGGGCGCGGCGTGATCTGGCCCAGGCCCGGCATGAGTACCTGCGGGCCTGGGTGCAGTTGCGCTACTTGGCGGGGGTACTGGATGCCAAGGATGTGGAGGTATTGAACGGGTACTTCGTGGCGCGCGGTTGAAAGCGGTGCCGCCTGATGGCTGCACCGCTTCTACAGGCTTTGCATCCTGGTCAGTGCTCCGCCACCGCCTTGCGTCTGAGCACCTGTTCGCCATGTTCATCGATGTCCATCACCGGCACTTCATTGCCATCGGCATCGAACAGCTTGCCATCCTTGAAGTAGTCGCCATCGCGCAGCACCGAGATGTCCGAATACTGGATGGTACGCTCGTACCCCGCGGCAAACACCGACTGCTGGTCCGAATTGCCGGCCTTGAAGTGGTTGAAGATCAGGTTCAGCAGGATCGCCATGATCGCCGCCGAGCTGATGCCCGAGTGGAAGATGGTCTCGAACCAGTTGGGGAACTGATGGTAGAAGCTCGGCGCGGCGATGGGGATCATGCCGAAGCCCAGCGAGGCCGCCACGATGATCAGGTTGACGTTGTTCTTGTAGTTCACCTTCGACAGGGTTCGGATGCCGCTCGCCGCCACGGTGCCGAACAGCACGATGCCTGCGCCGCCCAGGACCGGGGTGGGTACTGCGGCGATGATCCGGCCCATGATCGGCAGCAGGCCAAGCACCACCAGGATCACCCCGCCCGTGGCCACCACGTAGCGGCTCTTCACCCCGGTCACGGCCACCAGGCCGACGTTCTGGGCGAACGCGCTCTGGGTGAAGGAGCCGAAGATCGGCGCCAGGATGCTCGATGCCATGTCGGCGCGCAGGCCGTCGCCCAGGCGCTTGGAGTCGACCTTGGTGTCGATGATCTCACCGACCGCGAGGATATCCGCCGAGGTCTCCACCAGGGTCACCATGATCACGATGCACATCGACAGGATCGCCGCGATGTGGAACGTCGGCATGCCGAAATGGAACGGGGTAGGGAAGGCGAACACCGGGCCTTCGCCGACCTTGCTGAAATCGGCCATGCCCAGTGCCCAGGCGATCAGCGTGCCGGCAACCATGGCCAGGAGGATCGACAGGCGCGAGATGCTGGCGCTGCCCAGCTTGCTCAGCAGCAGGACAATGGCGAAGGTCAGCGCCGCCAGGCCGATGTTGGCCATGCTGCCGAACTCCGGCGAGGCGCTGTTGCCACCCATCACCCAGCGTGCGGCCACCGGCATCAAGGTCAGGCCGATGGTGGTGATGACGATGCCGGTCACCAGCGGCGGGAAGAACTTGGTGATCCGCGAGAACACCGGAGTGATCAGAAAGCCGATCAGCGATGCTGCCATGACTGCGCCCAGCACCGCCGGCAGGCCCCCGCCGCCCTGGCTGCCGAGAATCGCGCCCATGGTGGCCACGCCAGCGAACGACACGCCCTGCACCAGTGGCAACTGGCAGCCGAAGAAGGGTAGTCCGAGGGTCTGCAACAGGGTGGCCAGTCCGCCAGCAAACAACGATGCGGCAATCAGCAGGCCGATCTCCGCCGGGGCCAGGCCGGCGGCCTGACCCAGGATCAGTGGCACGGCGACGATCCCTCCGTACATGGTCAGGACATGCTGCAGGCCATAAGCCAGGTTGGCACCAAGCCCGAGGTTTTCGTCCTCGGGGCGCTTGGCAGGAGACGTGCTGGTGGACGTAGTCATTGGAGCAGGCTCTCTGTTTATTGTTGTGCCGATACTGTAGACAGCTCCGACAAAATATTGCCAGGAAAATTGTATACAATATTTTGATCTGGGCAGCCGCAGATCCGGCAGGGCGGTGTCTCTGACCGCAATGCAGATAGCGTTCCAACATGGGAAAGGCGGTTTAGAAGGGTGTGTACAAAAAGCTCGGCAGCCCGTGAAAAGCTGTCTAGGTAGGCAGGAAATGCGGGTCGGTCATGTTCTTAGCAAGCTAAAAGATTTCAATCTTCGATAAGTTCGCGCAGCTCGCGCATCATTTCGGTGCTGTCGGCCAGGTTCAGTTCCACAAGACGGTGCAGATGGGTCATCGAGTCAACGTCTATATAGAGGCAGACGAAACCCAGCCGAGTGGGTTCTTCGTGGCGTAATTCCACCTGCATGTGGACCGTGACCTCTTTGTCGAGGTGGATGAGCGCATCGAAATCCTGCGTAAGGTCGGCATCCCAGGGCGCTGGCCGTTCGATCAGCAGGCCTTTGAGCGACAGGTCGAGCAGTTTCACTGGCCACTGTCGGTCGCCCTGGCGCAGTTCGGTGGGGGCGTCGAAGTCGATGCGCTGGAAGCGTCTGCGCTCGTCAGTTCCAGAGGGATGTGTCATGGCGGATCCTCGTCAGTTGATCTGACTATAGACCAGCCACGCTTGTTGCGGCCTGGCGGCGACTGATGCGATTCAGCCTGCGTGCCCTACCGGGTGCTGGGTTGTTCTGCGTGCTGGCGCGGCGTGGGGGTGACCAGCGGCTCCTTGCGGGCTTGCAGCGCGAACAGAATCCCTGCCGCCAACAGCACAAGCAAGCCGATTTGTATGGCCCGGATACGGTTCTTCATTGCGACATCTCTGTCTGATCAGCGATGTCGAAATATTCGGGCGGCCTGGGCTACGGCACAACTGGTAGAAATATCAGGTCGCTTTACGCACCCTGCCCGCGCCGCTCTAGGGCGGCGCGGGCAGGGTGCAATTCGATATGGTAAAGCTGGCAAGCAGGCCCTAGACTCAGTGAGCTGTCTATTCCAACCACTTAGCTGGAAGCATGCCATGAATAACAATAACAGCCTGCTACGTCACATTCCGTGGCTGGCGCTGGCAGTCATAGGAGCCTGTGCGCTGGGTGTGGTCGCCCTGCGTCGCGGTGAAGCCATCAACGCCTTGTGGATCGTGGTTGCGGCTGTGGCCATCTACCTGGTCGCCTACCGCTACTACAGCCTGTTCATCGCCACCAAGGTGATGCAACTCGATCCGCGCCGGGCTACCCCGGCGGTACTCAACAACGATGGCCTGGACTATGTCCCGACCAACAAGCACATCCTCTTCGGTCACCATTTCGCCGCCATCGCTGGCGCCGGCCCGCTGGTCGGTCCGGTGCTCGCCGCGCAGATGGGCTACCTGCCCGGTACGCTCTGGCTGATTGCCGGCGTTGTACTGGCAGGGGCCGTGCAGGACTTCATGGTCCTGTTCCTCTCCACCCGCCGTAACGGCCGTTCGCTGGGCGACATGGTGCGTGAGGAAATGGGCCGCATTCCGGGCACCATCGCCCTGTTTGGCTGCTTCCTGATCATGATCATCATCCTCGCGGTGCTGGCGCTGATCGTGGTCAAGGCCCTGGCCGAGAGCCCGTGGGGCATGTTCACGGTGATGGCGACCATCCCGATCGCCATGTTCATGGGCATCTACATGCGCTTCATCCGCCCGGGTCGCATTGGCGAGATTTCGCTGATCGGCGTGGTGCTGCTGCTGGCATCGATCTGGCTGGGTGGCGTGATCGCGGCCGATCCGGTGTGGGGCCCGGCGTTCACCTTCACCGGCGTGCAGATTACCTGGATGCTGGTCGGCTATGGCTTCGTCGCCGCCGTGTTGCCGGTGTGGCTGGTGCTGGCACCGCGTGACTACCTCTCGACCTTCCTCAAGATCGGCACCATCATCGGCCTGGCCATCGGTATCCTGATCATTGCGCCTGAGCTGAAGATGCCGGCCCTGACCCAGTTCACCGACGGTACGGGGCCTGTGTGGAAGGGCACCCTGTTCCCGTTCCTGTTCATCACCATCGCCTGCGGCGCGGTGTCCGGCTTCCATGCCCTGATCAGCTCGGGCACCACGCCCAAGCTGCTGGACAACGAAACCAACGCCCGCTACATCGGCTACGGCGGCATGCTGATGGAGTCGTTCGTCGCCATCATGGCCATGGTCGCTGCTTCGGTGATCGAGCCGGGTGTGTACTTCGCCATGAACAGCCCGGCCGCCGTGGTCGGTGCCGACGTCGTGTCGGTGGCGCAGACCGTCAGCAGTTGGGGCTTCACCATCACCCCCGAGCAGCTCGAGGCTACTGCCCGTGACATCGGCGAGCACACCATCCTGGCGCGTGCCGGTGGTGCACCGACGCTGGCGGTGGGGATCGCGCAGATCCTCCACCAGGTACTGCCGGGTGAGAACACCATGGCCTTCTGGTACCACTTCGCGATTCTGTTCGAGGCGTTGTTCATCCTGACCGCCGTGGATGCCGGTACCCGTGCCGGGCGCTTCATGCTGCAGGACCTGCTGGGCAGCTTCGTGCCAGCGCTCAAGCGCACCGAGTCGTGGACGGCCAACCTGATCGGCACCGCCGGTTGCGTGGCGCTGTGGGGCTACCTGCTGTACCAGGGTGTGATCGACCCGTTGGGCGGTATCAACACCTTGTGGCCGCTGTTCGGTATCTCCAACCAGATGCTGGCCGGTATCGCGCTGATGCTCGGCACCGTGGTATTGATCAAGATGAAGCGCGAGCGCTATATCTGGGTCACCTTGCTGCCGGCGCTGTGGCTGCTGATCTGCACCACCACCGCAGGCCTGATCAAGCTGTTCGACCCGAACCCTGCGGTCGGCTTCCTGGCCCTGGCCAAGAAGTACAGCGCCGCGCTGGATGCCGGTCAGGTCCTGGCACCGGCCAAGGACATCGGCCAGATGCAGCACGTGATCTTCAACGCCTACACCAACGCCGGTCTCACGGTGCTGTTCCTGGTGGTGGTGTTCAGCGTACTGTTCTTCGCCATCAAGGTCGGCATCGCCGCCTTGGGTCGCAAGGAGCGCAGCGACAAGGAAACCCCGTTCCAGGCCCTGCCTGACGCTTGAGAGGATTGCAGCGATGTTCAACGACCTGGGTCGGCTGGGTAAGTATCTGGGGCAGGCTGCCCGACTGATGGTTGGTATGCCCGACTACGACACCTATGTCGAGCACATGCAGAACAAGCATCCGGACAAGCCGGTGATGAGCTACGAGGACTTCTTCAAGGAGCGCCAGGAAGCTCGTTATGGCGGCAAAGCCGGCCCCAAGTGCTGTTGAACCTGCACCCTGCTTGAACCTGTGGGAGCCCGCGCAATCGGGCTCCCACAGTCATTTTCGGCTTCAATGGAGGCAAACGCGTGCATACCCCCATTCCCGTCACCGTGCTCACTGGCTTTCTCGGTGCTGGCAAGACCACCCTGCTCAAGCACATGCTCAAGGCCGAGCATGGCCTGAAGATCGCCGTGATCGAGAACGAATTCAGCGAGGCGGGCATCGACAGCCAGCTGCTGGGCGACGAACCGGTACAGGTGATGACCCTGGCCAACGGTTGTGTGTGCTGCAGCATCCATGGCGACCTCACCCGTGCCCTGTACCTGCTGCTCGAACGCCTGGATGCCGGTGAAATCGCCTTCGATCGTCTGGTAATCGAGTGCACCGGCCTCGCCGACCCGGCGCCGGTGGCGCAGACCTTCTTCATCGACGAGGAGCTGCGCGAGCGCTATATCCTCGACGGCATCATCACCCTGGTGGACGCCAAGCATGCCGAGTTCCACCTGACCCAGACCATCGCCCAGGCCCAGGTCGGGTTTGCCGATCGCCTGCTGCTTAGCAAGACGGACCTGGTCGAAGCAGACGTGGTCGACGCGCTGCGCGAGCGTTTGGCACGGATCAATGGCCGTGCACAGATTCGCGTGGTCGAGCATGGCCGTATCGACCTGGCCGAGCTGCTCGATGTGCGCGGTTTCAATCTCAACCCGGACTTGGGACTGAGCCCGAGGCCGACCCTGCGCCCGGTGCTCAAGCCCGAGACCCCGGACCGTATCTCCACCCTTGTGCTGCGCACGGAAAAGCCGCTGGATATCGATCGGCTCAGCGACTTCATGAACGAGCTGCTGGAAGAGCACGGCAAGCAATTGCTGCGCTACAAGGGAGTACTGAACATCGCAGGCGAGGACCGCCGGCTGGTGTTCCAGGGCGTGCTCAAGCTGTATGGCTTTGACTGGGATGCCGAGTGGAAGGAGGGCGAGGCGCGCGAAAGCGTGATGGTGTTCATTGCTCATGAACTGCCAGAAGAGACGATCCGGGCGGGTTTCGGGACGTTGGCCGGTCAGGCTGAGTAAGGCGGACCAGGCCTGGTGCCCGGTCCGGATTGCGGGTATCAGCGCCTTGACCAGTCGACGCCGCGTCGCAGAATGTTCAGTCGTAGTTTGGCTTTGGGGCTGGAGCGGCGAGTGGCCAGGTAGGCACCTTCGCCTTGCGCGATCAGCTCGTTCGCTAGACAAATGCCGGTGTGCGGACATGCCAGATTGATGATGGCGAAGCTAGTCGCCAGGTCCTCCAGGGTAATTTGCTTGCCAGTGTGGTCATGGTGTATGAGCCAGGCTGAAGGGGCGCCGTCTGTTTCAGAATGCGCCATCGCTACGCCGTACTTACTCTTGCGGATGTGTTGGCCCGCATGGCTGCCATCACGCACGTACATGTAATAGCCTTCGCTGCCATGACGGAAGTAGAACTCGGTCGCGGTGGTTTCGCCTGTTACATGGAAGTCGACGAGTTTTTCCTCGCGGGCGTTATCCCATGCATCGTCCGGTGTACTTAACACGCCAAGGCTGCTGGAGACATCCAGGGTACCCAGGCTGGAGTCAGGATGGGGCACTAGAATGGGCTGGTCGGTGGCCTGTCGCAGGATGATAAGTGGAAAGCCATTCACCAGGAGTGTGGCAGTGAAGGAGAGGGAGACATCGTCGGTCATGGGGGGGTCTCGATTGGGAGCGAAGGCGTCACCTTGCCTAGACCAGTGCTCCGTACAAAGTCGGAAAAACTTACCCAGTGTGCCTGAGTGCAAGCATGTTCAGGCAAGCTAGTGGCCCATGAAAAAGCCCGGCACAAGGCCGGGCTTTTTCACATCAGGCGATTGCCAATCAGTTGCCGTACACCGGCAGCTTCTTGCAGATGGCCTTGACCTTCTCGCGAACGGCGTCGATCACCGCTTCGTTGTTCAGGTCGGCGAGGATGTCGCAGATCCAGCCGGCCAGCTCGCGGCACTCGGCTTCCTTGAAACCACGGGTGGTGACGGCTGGGGTGCCGAAGCGCAGGCCCGAGGTGACGAACGGCGAACGTGGGTCGTTCGGGACCGAGTTCTTGTTCACGGTGATGAAGGCTTTGCCCAGTGCGGCGTCAGCGTCCTTGCCCGAGATTTCCTGCTTGATCAGCGACAGCAGGAACAGGTGGTTTTGGGTGCCGCCGGAAACGACGTCGAAACCACGCTCGATGAACACGCTGGCCATGGCCTGGGCGTTCTTCACCACTTGCTGCTGGTAGGCCTTGAACTCAGGCTGCAGCGCTTCCTTGAAGCAGATCGCCTTGGCGGCGATGACGTGCTCCAGCGGACCACCCTGGGCGCCCGGGAAGACTGCGGAGTTCAGCTTCTTCTCGATGTCGGCGTTGGCGCGGGCCAGGATCAGGCCACCACGTGGACCACGCAGGGTCTTGTGGGTGGTGGTGGTGACCACGTCGGCGAATGGTACTGGGTTCGGGTAGACGCCAGCGGCGACCAGGCCAGCGACGTGGGCCATGTCGACGAACAGGTAGGCACCGACTTTGTCGGCGATTTCGCGGAAGCGGGCGAAGTCCAGGACCTGCGAGTAGGCGGAGAAGCCGGCGACGATCATCTTTGGCTTGTGCTCGACAGCCAGGCGCTCGACTTCGTCGTAGTCGATCAGGCCGTTGCCGTCGATGCCGTACTGGACGGCGTTGTACAGCTTGCCCGAGGAGCTGACGCTGGCGCCGTGGGTCAGGTGACCGCCGTGGGCCAGGCTCATGCCCAGGATGGTATCACCGGCCGACAGCAGGGCCAGGTAGACAGCAGCGTTGGCTTGCGAGCCAGCGTGCGGCTGGACGTTGGCGTAGTCGGCGCCGAACAGCTCCTTGGCGCGGTCGATGGCCAGCTGCTCGACGACGTCGACGTACTCGCAACCGCCGTAGTAGCGCTTGCCTGGGTAGCCTTCGGCGTATTTGTTGGTCAGAACCGAGCCCTGGGCCTCCATGACCGCTGGGCTGGTGTAGTTTTCCGAAGCGATCAGCTCGATATGCTCTTCCTGGCGCAGAGCTTCTTGCTGCATGGCTTCGAAGAGCTCGGCGTCGTACTTGGCAATGGTCAAATCACGGCTGAACATGGCGGTCCTCAAGGATCGGGGCTGAATTGGGATGGCATTCTAACCGATTGGGTCGGGGCTGGCATATGAAGTGGCATCAAGTCGCGGACCAATGGGCTTCATGTTGCAGGCCGCGCCGTGACTGGGCTGAGACGGGGCGCTAGTTGACCCCGAAGTCCGTTTTTTCGATGCCTGGTGGAGGCTGGATTGGTGTCCAGCTTCTTGGGGGCGGTCCACCCTGTAGGAGCGGGTTTACCCGCGAACACGGGCGTAGCCCGTGCCAGGCGGCGCGGTGTCCTTTTCGCGGGCATACAGGGACTGCGTGGCGGCACGATCACTGGAACATGAACAAGGTTTCGTTGCTGAACTGCGCCTCGAACTGGTTGGCCGGCATCGGACGGCCGAACAGGTAGCCCTGGACTTCGTCGCAGCCATGCTCACGCAGGAACTCCAGCTGTTCATGCGTCTCCACGCCTTCGGCGATCACCGCCAGGTTGAGGCTGTGGGCCATGGCGATGATCGCCCGTGCGATCTGCGCATCCTGCTCGCCTTCGGGCAGGCCGTCGACGAAGGTACGGTCGATCTTCAGCACGTCGATGGGGAACTGCTTGAGGTAGTTGAGCGATGAATAGCCCGTGCCGAAGTCGTCCACCGCGATGCTCAGCCCCAGGTTCTTTAGGCTGTCGAGGATCTGCATGGCCTCGTTGACCTCGCGCATCAGGATACTCTCGGTCAGTTCCAGCTCCAGGCACGCCGGCGGCAGGCCGGTCTCCTCGAGAATAGTGGCGATCCGCTTGCCCAGCTGGCCGTCGGAGAATTGCCGGGCCGAGATGTTCACCGACACCTTCGGCACCCGCACCTTGGCCTTGTGCCAGGCCTTGAGCTGGCGGCTGGCCTCGCGCAACACCCAGTCGCCGACGTCGACTACCAGGCCCAGTTCCTCGATCACCGGGATGAAGTCGCCCGGCGGCACCAGGCCGCGGCGTGGATGGCGCCAGCGCAGCAGCGCCTCGGCGCCGGTCAGGCGCTTGCCGTCGCCGCTGAACTGCGGCTGGTAGTAAAGAATGAACTCGTTCTGCTCCAGGGCGTGACGCAGGTCGCTTTCCAGCTCCAGGCGTTCCAGGGCGCTGGCGTTCATGTCGGCCTGGTAGAACTGGAAGTTGTTCTTGCCGCGCTCCTTGGCGTGGTACATCGCCGTGTCGGCGTTCTTCATCAGCTGGCTCAGCTCGTTACCGTCCTGCGGGCTGAGGGCGATGCCGATACTGGCGGTGACGAAGAACTCGCGACTCTCCAGCACGAATGGCCGCACCAGGCTGGCGAGGATATTCTCGGCCACGTGAATGGCGCGGTTCAGCGCCATTTCACGGCTGGTACGCGACTGCAGCAGCAGGGTGAACTCGTCGCCGCCCATGCGCGCCACGGTGTCGTCTTCATCGACACAGGCCAGCAGGCGCTCGGCCATGTCCTTGAGCATGCGGTCGCCGGCGGCGTGGCCGAGGGAGTCGTTGATCGGCTTGAAACGGTCGAGGTCGAGGAACATCAGCACCACCCACGACTTGTGCCGCTCGGCCTGCTGCAATGCCGTGTGCAGACGGTCCTGGAACAGGGTGCGGTTGGGCAGGTGGGTGAGGGCGTCGTAATACGCGAGGCGGTGGATGCGCTGCTCGCTGGCCTTGCGCTCGCTGATGTCGGTGAAGAAACACACATAGCTGGCCAGGTCGCGCTCATCGTCGAGCACCGCGGTGATGCCCACCCAGGCCGGATAGTGCTCGCCGCTGCGGCGCTTGAGCCACACTTCACCTTCCCAGGTGCCGCGTTGGTTCAGTTGCTTGAGCACATAGCCCAGGTGCGCGTCCTGCTGGCCTTCGACGGTGAGCATGTTCGGGCGCTGGTCGAGTACTTCATCGGGCGCATAGCCGCTGACCCGGCTGAAGGCCTCGTTGACCTGGACGATGTAGCCCGCCGGGTCGGTGATCAGGATCGCCGAGGTCGAGTGCTCGAATACCGTCGCGGCCATGCGCAGGTCTTTCTCGGCGCGTCGTTGCTGGCTGATGTCGCGCGCTACCCCAAGGACGCCCTCGAAGCGCTCGTGGTCGTCCCACACCAGCACCAGGCGCAGCTCGATGGGTATCTTGCGACCGTCGGCACGCAGGCAGTCGAACAGGAACATCTGGGTCGGCAGCTGGCTGCGCAACTGGCGCAGTTGCTCGCGGTCGTCCAGTGCCTTGCTGACCCGCTCCATGAGCGTCTGCATGCCGCTGAGCTGGGAGGGGTTGGCGATGATCGATGGCCAGCCGTTGTCGAAGATGTAGTCCACCGAGTAGCCCAGCACCGTCTGCACCGAGGGGCTGATGTAGTTGAGCTGCAGTTGGTTGTCGGTGGAGAAGATCACGTCACTGATGCTTTCGGCGAGCATCCGGTAGCGCTGCTCGCTGTCACGCAGCGACTGGCTGGCCTCGATCTGCACTGTGACATCCTTGCCCACCCCGATGATCCGCGTGACCTGGCCTTCGCCATCACGGGCCAGGACCTGCTCGCGGATGTCGTAGCAGCGCCAGCCGCCGTCGCGGTGGCGGAAGCGCAGTTGGCAGTGCAGTGATTGGCTGTGACCGCTGTCGCGCTGTTGCTGGCGCAGGCTGCGGTAGTGCTCGGCATCCTCGGGGTGCAGCAGCAGCTCCCAGAAGTGATCGCCCATCTGCGCAAGTTCCGAGCGGTCGTAGCCCAGGGTTTGTCCCAGGTGGCGGTTGCTGAAGATCATGCGTCGGTTGTGCACGTCCTGAACGTAGAGCTGGTCGGGTACGGTACGCACGACGTCTGACCAGAAGCTTTCACGTTCGAGCAGCGACAGTTCGACCTGTTTGCGGCTGGTGATGTCGCTGATGCTGAGGATCACGGCCTGGTAGTCGCGCCGCTGCTGGGGCAGGCGGGCCATCAGCCACAGGTGCAGCTCGCCACCCAGTGGCGCGGGCAGGCGTACTTCGAGCTCGAACTGTGCGCGCTGCTCGATCAGCGCGTCGAGCAACTGCATGCCGATGCTCTCGCGGCCATCGCCGCTACCCTCGATCAGCCGTTGCCAGGCGCCCTCGTTGCAGGTCACGTTGAGCAACTGGCGTGCAACTTCGTTGATCTCGGTGATCTTCAGTTCCTGCAGCAGGTTGCGCCGCAGGCCCGGTTCCAGTGCCAGGCTTTGCTTGAGTGCGGCGAGGTTGCGCAGGTGGTAACGATCGAGCTGGCCGGGCAGGCTCGACAGGTCGAGCACGCACAGGGCCACGCCGGTGCTCTCGAAGATATCCTGATAGCGCCGGCGGTCTTCCTGCAAGGCACGCTGGCGACGGCGCATGTTGATCAACGCCAGGCCCGGCAGCAGGGCGCAGAACAGCACCAGCAAACTCTTGCCCAGCAGCGCGGGCAACAGTTTCTCGCGGGCCGAGGTCGGGTCGTACAGGCCGCGGACCTGCCAGGTACTGTTGTCGATGAAGGCCAGCAGCACGCTGTGCAGCGCCGATGGGTTGGCGTGGGCGACACCGCTGCGCTCGATCACCGCGCCGTCACGGCTGTTTTCCAGCAGCCATAGCGGGTGGATTGGCGTGTTGAGCTTGCTGGTCAGCTCCTGGTAGTAGTCGGTGGACAGGCGCAGCAGCCAGTAGCCGCGATCCTGTTCGGCGGACTGGCGCAGCAGCAGGTAGACCAGCTGGTTGTCGCTCGAATTGCCATAGAAGTAGGCATTACCCTGATTCAGGCGCACCAGGCCGTCGATCGTTTGACGGTCCGGGCTGTCGCGCAGGCTGTCGCCGCGGATCTGCCCATTACTGTCCAGCCAGGCCAGGCCGCGCAAGGCCGGCAAGCGTCCCCTGAGGGTCTGCAGCAGCGCCGGCAACGCCGCCGGTGACGGTGGCTTGACGTAGGGCTGCACCAGATTCATGGCTTGCTGCGCCTTGAGCGCCATGTTCAGGGTGAGGTGGTCGGCCAGTTCCGCACTCGTCGCCACGCTTTGCTGGCGCAGGTCGGCCTGTGTGTGGCGGAACTGCGAGAACAGTTGCCAGAACAACAGACCCAGCAGGACCAGGGCCAGCAGAGCAAGCGCACCCTTGAGCGAGCCTCGCAACGAAGCAGACGGCGCAGGGCGCTGGATGGGCGGTTGGGTGAAGTTGGTCAAGCGTTGGTCCTGCGATTGGGCTGGCGAAGGCAGGGGAGATCATGCACGCGGCATGCCGCCGTGGCGCACTATAAGGCCGGACATACGAAAGCGGCTAGGTTCAACCTCATATGTATCTGCACTCGCCCATACTGCGTTGAAACGGAGCGAGCAATGCGCATGTACTTCAGTACACTGCGCTTGCTCGCTCCGTTTCGCCTTGTCTGGCCTTCGCGCAGACACATTTCAGACTGACCCTAGCATGCCTTGGATTATGGCAAAGTGCCAGTCCATATGTCGCCGATCCAGCGCTGACCGTGCATTCGGCAACCCGCTTCCACCTGTGCGAGAATGCCGGCCGTTTCATAGTCAATGCATCGGAGAAGTACGGTTTGGTTACTCACTATTCCACCAATGGCCTCGATTCCGCCTGTGGGCGCAGCAGTCAGACCCTGGTCAGCACTGCCGTGGCCGACGACGTATCCTGCAAGTCCTGCCAGCGCTCGTTCACCAAGCCCGACGCCGCGGCTGCGCAGCGCAAGACACCTTCGCTGGCCGAGCTGCGCAAGTCGGCCAAGGTTGCGGTCGAGCCCGTCATGGCGGCGGTCGTCACGGCCGATTTGGAGCCCGCTGCCAAGGTTGTGAACAAGTCGGCGAGCAGGTCCGTCCAGACCCCTGCCCGTGCCGGCGGTTTCAGCACCAAGGCTGCCTGGGCCGCGCGCCTGGCCGAACAGAGCGGGCAGTCTCGCCTGCCGCGCGGCATGGGCAAGCAACGCCACGTCTGAGTCACGCTGCTTGTGGTGGCGAGGCTTGCCTGCGAAAAGCCCCTGCGCTGCCTGGCACCCGCCAAGCCGGTGTTCGGGGCCAGGCCTATCGATCTGTTACCCGTTCGTCATTGAACGCCTGGCCCTCGATCGCGATGCGCCTGGCGTACCCGACGCCCCATACCAACGCCCGGCTCATGTTTTCGCCCGGGCGTTGGACATAGGCTTGTTCGTATAACGCCGAGCCATCGGCGCGATAGACACCGATGAACAACTGTGTCGCCCCCGTACGTGACAAGCGTGCCTGCACTTCAAGGCAGGCGCCGGTGCTCAGCGTTTCCTCATGGATTTGGTGGTGCAGGATCGGGTCGTACCACTGTCGATAGGTCTTGCCTCTTTTTTTCATCTGCCTACCCTCTGCATTGTTGTCAGCGGTAGATCACTTCCTGTGCGTATTCCGTCCAATTCAAACGGCACCATCGGACAGTCGGCAGACTTGTACAAATAGTCCTTGTTTGTACACCTGAGTTGTCGTCAATCCATAAATCCAAACCCATTCCTGATTGTCATTGGACAAGACTTTCGGGCCGTTGATAAGCGTGGCTGATATGCCCGCTCGCCAGGTTTGTGTCTACAAGATTAAAGACTCAAGTTCATTAGAGCCTTTCGTCCTCGCATTCAAAATCTTTTGCACGATGAGCCGCTTGCCCCCGGTCACTCATTTACACAGACCGTTCTGTGTAACTAACGACATGAGGTGTCAATCATGGCTAACAATCAAGACAATCGTGGCAATCAGGGTGGTAATGCCAACACCAATCCGGGCAACTTCGCCAACGATCGCGAAAAAGCCTCCGAAGCGGGACACAAAGGCGGCCAGGTGTCTGGGGGCAACTTCAAAAACGATCCGGAACGCGCTTCGGAAGCAGGTCACAAAGGTGGACAAGCATCCGGTGGCAACTTCAAGAACGATCCTGAACGTGCCTCCGAAGCTGGCCATAAGGGAGGCCAGGTGTCGGGCGGCAACTTCGCCAATGATCGTGAGAAAGCCTCCGAAGCGGGGCGTGTCGGTGGACAGCATAGCCACGGCGGCGGTCGCAAGAGTGACGACAACCGCTAGCCATCCGTGAAAAGCGCAAGGGCAGCCGAGCTGCCCTTATGCGTTGATGAGGACCCGCTTATGTTCATGCACAACAAACGATTGCAGTACACCGTGCGCGTGGCGCAACCCAATCCCGGCCTTGCCAATTTGCTCCTGGAACAGTTCGGAGGCCCACAGGGTGAGCTGGCTGCAGCCATGCGCTATTTCACCCAGGCTGTCAGTGAGGACGATCCAGGACGCAAGGACATGCTCTATGACATTGCGACCGAAGAACTCAGCCACCTGGAGATCATCGGTTCGATCGTGGTGATGCTCAACAAGGGGGCCAAGGGCAACCTGGCCGAAGGCATAGAGAGCGAGGGCGAGCTTTACCGCTCGCTGACCGGCGCCGGCAACGACTCCCACATCACAAGCCTGTTGTATGGGGCTGGGGCGCCGCTGGTGAATTCCGCCGGCGTACCCTGGAGCGCAGCCTACATCGATACCATTGGCGAACCGACTGCCGACCTGCGTTCGAACATTGCCGCCGAGGCTCGCGCCAAGATTGTCTACGAACGGCTGATCAACGTCACCGATGATCCTGGCATCAAAGATGCGCTGGGTTTCCTGATGAGTCGCGAGATCGCCCACCAGATGTCGTTCGAAAAGGCGTTGCACGCCATTCAGCCAAACTTTCCACAAGGCAAGCTGCCAGGAGACCCTGAACTCAATCGCACCTACTTCAATCTGTCCAAAGGCGGTGAAATGCGCGGGGCGTGGAACGAGGGACAAGACTGGGTCTACGTCGACGAACCCCAGCCTGCAGTGGACGGCGGCGATGGATCGGCCAGTGTCCAGCTCGACGAAACCAGTGCACAGGTTGTCGAGGCAATGAAACTCCGTACTCAGTCGAATCCAGAGGCGCAACCTTTGACCGGGGCGGAGCTCGGCAAGGTCAACAATGGACAGCAATGAGAACACCCCGCGCCGGAGCTGATTCGGCGCGGGGCGCTGGTCAACGCTTGGCTTCGGTGTCTGTGGGGGGGATCGGGCCGGGAGCGCGCAGGTCACCTCTGGCAAGTGGTCCGTCAGCCATTCAGCCATGGCCACTTCTTCCTTGAGAGTTGAGCAGCAGGCTTGCGCAGTGGCTCTCTCTTCGACCGCAACCCTATGTGGGCCACCCCGCAAGCGCTGCCGCGGGCGTTTGGCCAGCGACATGAGACCTCATTTCAGACAGGGCACATCGTACCCAGCAAGCGAATTTGCGCTGAACGCCCTTAAAGCTCGACAATGGCCCATTTTGCAAAGCTGGCCAGGTAGTTGTCAGTTTTATTCACGTTTGTGCAAGAGGTCCACAGAATGGCTCAATACGTCTACACCATGCATCGGCTGAGCAAGGTCGTGCCGCCGAAGCGGGAAATTCTCAAGAACATCTCCCTGTCGTTCTTCCCCGGCGCCAAGATCGGCGTACTGGGCCTGAACGGCGCCGGTAAGTCCACGCTGCTGCGGATCATGGCGGGTGTCGACAAGGAATTCGATGGCGAAGCCCGTCCGATGCCCGACATCAATGTCGGCTACCTGCCGCAGGAGCCCCAGCTGGACGCGAGCAAGACCGTGCGTGAAGTGGTCGAGGAAGCGGTCAGCGTGATCAAGGACGCCCAGGCGCGCCTGGACGAGGTCTACGCGGCCTACGCCGACCCGGATGCCGACTTCGACAAGCTGGCCGCCGAG
Source organism: Pseudomonas sp. A014 (assembly GCF_052378495.1). Lineage (NCBI taxonomy): Bacteria > Pseudomonadati > Pseudomonadota > Gammaproteobacteria > Pseudomonadales > Pseudomonadaceae > Pseudomonas > Pseudomonas sp. A014. Next base: position 5,012,668 of record NZ_CP199001.1, on the reverse strand, counting down.
CAGGCCAAGCTCGAAGCCATCCTGCAGGCCGCCGACGGCCACAACCTGGAGCGTCAGCTGGACGTCGCCGCCGATGCCCTGCGCCTGCCGGCCTGGGATGCGAAGATCGAGCACCTGTCCGGTGGCGAGAAGCGCCGTGTGGCGCTGTGCCGCCTGCTGCTGTCTGCCCCCGACATGCTGCTGCTGGACGAACCGACCAACCACCTGGACGCCGACTCGGTAGCCTGGCTGGAGCGCTTCCTGCACGACTTCCCCGGCACCGTGGTGGCCATTACCCACGACCGCTACTTCCTCGACAACGTCGCCGGCTGGATCCTGGAACTGGACCGCGGCGCGGGCATCCCGTACGAAGGCAACTACTCGGGTTGGCTGGAAGCCAAGTCGGAGCGTCTGGCGCAGGAATCCAAGCAGCAAAGCGCCCACGAGAAAGCCATGAAAGAGGAACTGGAGTGGGTGCGCAAAGGCGCCAAGGCTCGCCAGTCCAAGTCCAAGGCCCGTCTGCAGCGTTTCGAAGAGATGCAATCGCAGGAATTCCAGAAGCGCAGCGAGACCAACGAGATCTACATCCCGGCAGGTCCGCGCCTGGGCGACAAGGTCATCGAGTTCAAGAATGTCTCCAAGGGCTATGGCGATCGCGTGCTGATCGACAACCTGTCGTTCTCCATGCCAAAAGGCGCCATCGTCGGCGTTATCGGTGGTAACGGTGCCGGTAAGTCGACCCTGTTCCGCATGCTGATGGGCAAGGAGCAGCCGGACTCGGGCAGCATCGAGATCGGTGAAACCGTGCAACTGGCCTGCGTCGACCAGAGCCGCGAGGACCTGGACGGCAGCAAGACCGTGTTCCAGCAGATCTCCGACGGTTCCGACCAGATTCGCATCGGCAACTACGAGATCCCGTCGCGTACCTACGTGGGCCGCTTCAACTTCAAGGGCGGCGACCAGCAGAAGTTCGTCAAGGACCTCTCCGGTGGTGAGCGTGGCCGTCTGCACCTGGCGCTGACCTTGAAAGAGGGCGGCAACGTCCTGCTGCTCGACGAACCGTCCAACGACCTCGACGTCGAGACCCTGCGTTCGCTGGAGGAAGCCCTGCTGGACTTCCCGGGCGCCGCCATCGTGATTTCCCACGACCGTTGGTTCCTGGACCGTGTGGCGACCCACATCCTGGCCTACGAAGATGATTCGAACGTGGTGTTCTTCGAGGGCAACTACACCGAGTACGAAGCCGATCGCAAGAAGCGCCTGGGCGACGCTGCTGCCCAGCCGCATCGGGTACGGCACAAGAAGCTGGCGCAGTAAGCCGGTTTTCGTTGCACAAGGATGGGGCCCTCAGGGGCCCCATTTTTGTGCCTGGCTGGGAGCGGTGGTGGCTTCATTCGCGGGCAAGCCCGCTCCTGCAAGGGCTTGGAACTGCAAGCTTCCCTGTGGGAGCGGGCTTGCCCGCGACTGCCACACCGCGGTGACAATTTGTATACATTTATATAAAACGCACCAAAAAAATTCAGAAAAACGACATTTTGCCCTGTTCCAGTGCGATTGCTTCTTGATAGAGTCCGGAAAAAATCAATAAGTCCAATCCTCTTGGTGAGATGTCTACCATGATCGAATCCGTCGACCATTTCCTTGCACGCCTGAAGCAGCGTGACCCTGCCCAACCCGAATTCCACCAGGCCGTCGAAGAGGTGCTGCGCAGTCTCTGGCCATTCCTCGAAGCCAATCCCCACTACCTGCAGGCCGGCATTCTCGAACGCATGGTCGAGCCGGAGCGTGCGGTACTGTTCCGTGTGTCGTGGGTCGATGACCAGGGTAAGGTCCAGGTCAACCGCGGCTATCGCATCCAGATGAGCAGCGCCATCGGCCCGTACAAGGGCGGCCTGCGTTTCCATCCGTCGGTGAACCTGGGTGTGCTCAAGTTCCTGGCCTTCGAGCAGGTGTTCAAGAACTCGCTGACCTCGCTGCCCATGGGGGGCGGCAAGGGCGGCTCGGACTTCGACCCCAAGGGCAAGAGCGACGCCGAAGTCATGCGCTTCTGTCAGGCGTTCATGAGCGAGCTGTACCGCCACATCGGTGCTGACCTCGACGTGCCGGCCGGCGATATCGGTGTGGGCGCCCGTGAGATCGGCTTCATGTTCGGCCAGTACAAGCGCCTGGCCAACCAGTTCACCTCGGTGCTGACCGGCAAGGGTATGACCTACGGCGGCAGCCTTATCCGTCCTGAGGCCACCGGCTACGGCTGCGTGTATTTCGCCGAAGAGATGCTCAAGCGCAAGGGCCTGCGCATCGACGGGCGTCGCGTGGCCATCTCCGGTTCTGGCAACGTCGCCCAGTATGCGGCGCGCAAGGTCATGGACCTGGGCGGCAAGGTGATCTCGCTGTCCGACTCCGAGGGCACGCTGTTCTGCGAGGCCGGGCTGAACGACGAGCAGTGGGATGCGCTGTTGGAGCTCAAGAACGTCAAGCGCGGCCGCATCAGCGAGCTGGCCGAGCGTTTTGGCCTGGAGTTCCGCAAGGGCCAGACGCCGTGGAGCCTGCCGTGCGACATCGCCCTGCCGTGCGCCACGCAGAACGAACTGGACCTCGAGGATGCCCGCACACTGCTGAGCAACGGCTGCATCTGTGTGGCTGAAGGCGCCAACATGCCGACCACTCTGGAAGCGGTGGATGTGTTCATCGAAGCCGGCACCTTGTTTGCACCGGGCAAGGCGTCCAATGCCGGTGGCGTTGCGGTGTCGGGCCTTGAGATGTCGCAGAACGCCATGCGCCTGTTGTGGACAGCGGGTGAGGTGGACAGCAAGCTGCATGCGATCATGCAGTCGATCCACCATGCGTGCGTGCACTATGGCGAGCAGGCCGATGGGTCGGTCAACTACGTCAAGGGCGCGAACATCGCCGGCTTCGTGAAAGTGGCGGATGCCATGCTGGCGCAGGGCGTGGTCTGATTCGAGATCGTCGGGCCGCTTTGCGGCCCAATCGCGGGACAAGCCCGCTCCCACAGGGATTGGGCTGGTCTTTAGATTTTGAGCAAGACAGTTGCTCGTACAGGAATCGCGATTGAGCTGCGCAGCAGCCCCTAACCTTCTCCCAGGATCTCGACCACCTCGATGGACAGATCCCCCGCAGGCCGCCGCCATACCACTTCATCCCCAGGCCCCGCGCCAAGCAGCGCCCGCCCCAGCGGTGAGCCCCAATTGATCAACCCCCGCGCTGCATCGGCCTGATCTTCCCCGACCAGCTGCACCCTGTGCTCCTCATCCTGCTCATCGACGAACCTCACCCGGCTACCGATCTGCACCTTGTCCTGCGAGGTTGCAGGTGGCACCACCTGGGCGCTCTGTACGCGTGCCCGGAAATAGCGCAGGTCGCGCTCGGTATCGGCCAGGCGCTGTTTGTCGGCATGCTCACCCTGGGCTTGCAGATCGCTGTGCAGGGCAATGAGCGCCGCCACGCGTTGCTGCAACTGTGCAAGCCCGCTGGCGGTGACGTAGTTGGGCTGGTCGCTGACCCGTCGCTCCACCGGCTGGCTGGCCTGGGCGGCGGCCTGGTCTTCGTTGACGAATGCTCGGCTCATGAACGGCCTCCTTGTTTCTGGAGACCATGGTGAGGGCTGTCGGGTTTCCCTGAATGTCTGGCTGCGACCTAATTGTGGCGATAGGCGCGCGCGGCACCGCGGTCTTTTTCCTGTTGCCAGTCGCGGTCACGCTCGTCCCAGTAGCGCTCTCGGTACTGGCGCGTGTCTTCGCTGTTCTGCATGGCATGGCACTGGCGAAAGCCGTCGTCCCAACCGCTTTCGTAGCGGCGGTCGTGGAGGTAGCGCGGCACGTCCTTGCGAAAATCACCGACCATCAGCCCGGCTGCCTGGCGGCCGCTGCTGCAGCCGTCCTGGAATCCATCGGCGTAGGCCGGTGGATAGCCCTGGTCGAGCATCTGCTCGTGGGTGGACTGGCAGCCGACCAGCAGCAGGGTTATCCACAGGGCGAACGCGTACCGCAACATAGACTCTGGACCTCCGGGTGATAGGGGAAGTCTAGGTCGCGGATTGTCGTGGCGATGTCAAAACGCCGTCGAAGGATTGCGCGTCATGATGCGAATCCCTGTGAGTGGTATCAGTACTGATACCACTTCAATTCGAGCATCACCTCGTTCTGCGCGGTGGCCAGGTGGCTGAACTCGCGCTTGGCGCTCAACCGCAGGCCCAGGTTCTGCGAAATCTCCCACTGCTGGTTCAGGCTCAGGCTGCGCCGCACTTCGCCATTGGTGAAGTAATCGCCTTTCGCCTCCAGGGTCATGTTGCCCAGCCCGTTGCGCCACAGCAGGCCGCCATTGAAACCGGCTGCCGGCGAGATGAACTCGGCGAAGTCGTTGTGGTGTTCGACCCGCACCGTACCGAGAGCGAAGCCCAGCAGGCCGTCGGCGAGCTGCCAGGTGCCACCGCCGCCACCGTTGACGTGGCTGACCAACACTTCGTCGTCATGCTTGCCCGGCACCCGCTCGAGGCCGCCGGCCACCTGCCACGACCAGGGTTTGAGCAGCTCGTTGCGCGGGGTCAGTGAGCGGATGGTGGCCAGGTCGAGGCGTTGCACCTGCCAGTCGTTGCCCTCGTACTGGCGCAGCTTGAGCTGGAGAATCTCGATCTGTGCGCCGAGCGGGAAGCCGTAGGCGTTGTCGTTGAGGTCGTGGTAGGCCATGCGCAAGCCATACTCGGCGAAGGCGCGGTCTTCGCGGGTGCCGACACCCAACTGCCAGGTCCGCGACTGGTGACCGTCCTCAGGCAGGCCGGGGCGTTCGATCTGCAGCGGTGGCGGCGGGTTGCGGTTGATTGCCCGCAGCAGCTCGAAGCTGCGCCTGGCCTGTTCGGGGTCACGCTCCTGGCCGGTGGCGCGGTAGCGTTCCAGGCGATAGGCGGCATCTTGTACCAGGGCCTGGCGTTCGCGGGGCAGGGCGGTGAACGCGGGGCTTTGCAATTGCGCGGTGTCGGCGCTGACGGCCAATACCTGCTGTTTTTCGTGATGGTCCAGTGGCTCGGCGCGGGCCAGCAGCTCGCGTTCGCGCGATGGCCGGTAGCGCACATCGGACACCAGCCCCGACTGCTTGACGGCCTTGACCGTGTCGGTGGGGATGGCGGTGAGCGGGAACTGCGAGGTCAGGTCCAGCCCGGGGCGGGCGACCTGCAGCAGCTCCAGCAGGCGGTAGGAGCAGTTCTCGTCGAAGAAGAAGTAGTCGAACTGCACCTGCTTGAGTTCCCAGACGTGCTCGACCATGCGCCCGGTCTCTTCAGGCGTCAGGTCCAGCTGGTACTCCCACAGGTCGCGGTTCTCCAGGCTGCGGTATTCGGAGAGTTTCTCCTGGTACGGCATCATCGCGAACAGCCCGGGGTAGCCGCCCATCAGGCCTTTCCAGGCGTAGAGGATGCTGTTGTCGCTGCCTTCGATATAGGCGCCGAAGTTGATCGCGTAGCTGAGCAGCGTGGTGTCGTTGCTGCGGGTGTCGGCCTTGTCGATGCGCAGCAGGGTATGGCCGAACATCGAGGACGGGCTGTTGAGGTAGGCCGCCGGGAAGATCAACACCGCGCTGTGCGGTGCGACGTCGGCGTACCAGCGGCTGTATTCCTGGCAGTCCGGGGTCGGCAGGTCGCTGAGCTGCAGTTGCTCGCGCAGCCAGCGGGTGCGCGCCGGAAAGACGCATTGGGCGTGTTTGTCGCCCAGGCTGGCCGGGGCATACAGCGCATCGACCGTGGCCCGCAGTTCGCGATCCGGATGATGGGCGCCGTCCTCGGCGAGAAAGAATTTGTCGTCGTCCACATAACTGCGCCAACCGCCCAGCTTGGCGGTTTCGTAGTGACCCAGTGCGATCCAGTAGCGGTCGGCGGCCAACTGCTGCACCCGCGCCTCATCCAATGAAGGTGTCGCGTAGGCAGGGGCGCAGGCGCATAACGTCAGGTAGGCGAAGCGTTTGAGCATATCGGGCAACTACTTCTGAATGATGCCGAAGGGAGGCGGGCGAAACCCGCCCCGCAAGCGGGGCGGGCAGGGTCGAACTTACGCTTCGGTAGCGTATTTCGCCAGTTGCGGATCTTTTTTCAGGACCGCGATGGTGTTGTTGTGGACATCTTCGGCAGTGACGTTGGCGCTGCTGAAGATCTGCTGGAAGTGGTCGTGGGTGACCGAGGCGAAGTGCGCGCGGTCTTCGGGTTTGACGCCCAGTACCACGGCGTAGGTGGTCAGGGCTTCGCCCTGGCCCTGGGCCATGTCTTCGGACAGTTCGTTCATGGTGCCATTCATGGCCAGCCACGATTTACCGCCGTAGGTGAGCGCGGCCTTGGTGGAGCAGCCGTTGGTGCCGGAGGTCATGCCGAAGGTGGCGTTACCGGAGGTGCCGTTGGTGGTGGAGGCCAGGAAGTGCGCCGGAGTGCCGCGCTGGCCTTCGAACAGCAGGTTGCCCCAACCGCAGTTCGGGCCGCCTGGCGCTTCGGCCATGGCATTGATCGAAACCGCGGCGAACAAGGTACCCAGAAGAATCCGTTTCATAGCGTTATTCTCTTTTTCGATACGTATCAATGATCAGGGTTGTCTGGCAGTTCACTGCCAGGACGGGGAAGCGTTTTACCCACCCGCGCAGTTTGGAGTTTAGGCACGATCCAATAGTTGCGTAGTTGATTGCGAAAAAATCTTGGACAAACCTTTTTAACGCCTGCGACATAAAGTCCCGCGGAGCCTTGCAAGGCGCGCGCCCCCGGCGCCAGAATGCTGCGTATCCGCCCCGCCGAAGTAAGGAAACCCAATGCCCGATCCTGTTGCTGCGCGCCTGCGTCTCGCGCCCGAAGCCCTGACCCGGCGTTTTTCCCCCGAGCAGTTTGCCTTCACCAACACCGATGATCTGGAGCCGTTTCGCGGAGTACTGGGCCAGGAGCGTGCCGTCGAGGCCCTGCAGTTCGGCGTGGCCATGCCACGCCCTGGCTACAACGTCTATGTGATGGGCGAGCCGGGCACCGGCCGCTTCTCCTTCGTCAAGCGCTACCTCAAGGCCGAGGGCAAGCGCCAGCAGACCCCGGCTGACCGGGTCTACGTCAATAATTTCGAAGACACCCGCGAGCCGCGTGCGCTGGAGTTGCCGGCAGGCACTGCTGGCGAGTTCATCGCCGATATGAACGGTTTGATCGGCAACCTGCTGGCGACCTTCCCGGCGGTGTTCGAGCACCCGTCCTACCAGCAGAAGAAGGGCGCCATCGATCGCGCCTTCAACCAGCGCTACGACCGTGCCCTGGATGTGATCGAACGCGCGTCGCTGGAAAAGGACGTGGCGCTGTACCGCGACGCCAGCAATGTCGCCTTCACCCCCATGGCCGACGGCAAGGCGCTGGATGAGGCCGAGTTCGCCCAGTTGCCTGAAGAGGTCCGCGAGCAGTTCCACGAAGACATCGCCGAGCTGGAGGAGCGTCTCAACGAGGAGCTGTCCAGCCTGCCGCAGTGGAAGCGCGAGTCGAACAATCAGCTGCGCGAACTGAACGAAGAAACCATCACCCTGGCCCTGCAACCGCTACTGGCCCCTCTGTCGGAGAAGTACGCCGAGAACGCTGCGGTGTGCGCCTACCTGCAGTCGGTGCAGTTGAACCTGCTGCGCACCGTGGTCGAGCAACTGGTCGACGATGCCAAGACCGACGCGGTGGCGCGCAAGATGCTCGAAGAGCAGTACGCGCCAAGCCTGGTGGTGGGGCATCCGGTCAATGGCGGCGCGCCGGTGGTGTTCGAGCCGCACCCGACCTACGACAACCTGTTCGGTCGCATCGAGTACAGCACTGACCAGGGCGCGCTTTCCACTTCCTACCGCCAGCTGCGTCCCGGTGCATTGCACCGCGCCAATGGCGGCTTCCTGATCCTGGAAGCGGAAAAAATGCTGGGCGAGCCCTTCGTCTGGGATGCACTCAAGCGCGCGCTGCAGTCGCGCAAGCTGAAAATGGAGTCGCCGCTGGGCGAGCTGGGTCGCATCGCCACCGTCACCCTGACGCCGCAGATGATCCCGCTCAACGTCAAGCTGGTGATCATCGGCTCGCGTCAGCTCTACTACGCGCTGCAGGACCACGATTCGGACTTCCAGGAGATGTTCCGCGTCCTGGTCGACTTCGACGAAGACATGCCGATGGTCGACGAGAACCTCGAGCAGTTCGCCCAGCTGCTGCGTACGCGTACCAATGAAGAGGGCATGGCGCCGCTGACCAGCGATGCCGTGGCGCGCCTGGCGACCTTCAGCGCGCGCCTGGCAGAGAACCAGTCGCGGCTCTCGGCGCGTATCGGCGACCTGTTCCAGCTGGTCAGCGAGGCTGACTTCATCCGCCAGTTGGCCAACGACGAGATGACCGACGCAGGCCACATCGAGCGTGCGCTCAAGGCCAAGGCGACCCGCACCGGGCGGGTGTCGCAGCGGGTGCTCGATGACATGCTCGCCGGCATCATCCTGATCGACAGCGAAGGCGCTGCCATCGGCAAGTGCAACGGCCTGACGGTACTGGAGGTCGGCGATTCGGCATTTGGCATGCCTGCGCGGATCTCCGCCACGGTCTACCCGGGTGGCAGCGGCATCGTCGACATCGAGCGTGAGGTCAACCTCGGCCAGCCGATCCACTCCAAAGGCGTGATGATCCTCACCGGGTACCTGGGCAGCCGCTACGCCCAGGAATTCCCCCTGGCGATCTCGGCGAGCATTGCCCTGGAACAGTCCTATGGCTATGTGGATGGCGACAGTGCCTCGCTTGGCGAGGCCTGTACGTTGATCTCGGCGTTGTCGCGCACGCCGCTCAAGCAGTGCTTCGCCATCACCGGTTCGATCAACCAGTTCGGCGAAGTGCAAGCGGTGGGCGGGGTCAACGAGAAGATCGAAGGCTTCTTCCGCCTGTGCGAAGCGCGTGGCCTGACTGGCGAGCAAGGGGTGATCATCCCGCGCGCCAACGTTGCCACGCTGATGCTCGACGAGCGCGTGCTGCAGGCGGTCGAAGCCGGGCGCTTCCATGTCTATGCGGTGAGCCAGGCCGATGAAGCGCTGAGCCTGCTGGTGGGCGAGGATGCCGGGACGCCGGACGAGAAGGGCGAATTCCCTGAAGGCAGCGTCAACGCGCGGGTGGTCGAGCGTCTGCGGGTCATCGCCGAGATGATCAGCGAGGAAGAGATCAAGGAGGCCGAGAAGGAACGGCTGGAGGAGATGGTGGCCCAGGCCAAGCCGGCCTGAGTCAATAAACTGGCGCTGGCGGCCAAGTGCTACCGTTCAGCGCCGGTTTTCCAGCAATGCCCACCTGTCATCTATGCTGGAACTTAAGGAGTTTTCAGGGTTCAGGATGGAAACAGCCTGTCTTGCAGGCTGAACAGGGCTTCTCAGAGGGGACGCCGCCATGCGCAACCTCAGCCTCACCCGCCAGTGCCTTGGCCTGGTGACCCGCATCGAGTGCAGCATCCGTCCGCTGGCCGGCGACAACGGCATGTGGACCTTGCTGTTTGCCGCCGGCATGTCCGGTGAACAGCCTTCGGCGATCAAGGCACAAGGGCCGTTTCATGGGCCGATGGTGGCCGAATCGGTGATGAACGCCGTTGTCGACAGCTTGACCCTGCACGGCTACCAGGTGGCTGAAGACCCGCAGATCTGGTGCCTGCACCTGCAGGCGCAATTGCGGCGGATCAACGGAGAACGTTGCCGCAATATCGGGGATTACCAGTTCCGTCCGGATAATTGAAGAGGACTCTGCGGCAACCCGCCGCAGACTTTTGCTGTCATTGATGGCTGGCTATACTCGCGCACGCTTTTCCAGTCATCTCATGAGTCCCTATCCTCCATGGAACGTATTCTCGAAAACGCGATGTATGCCTCTCGCTGGCTGCTCGCACCCATCTATTTCGGCCTGTCGCTGGGCTTGCTGGCGCTGGCGCTGAAGTTCTTCCAGGAAGTGGTCCACGTCCTGCCCAACGTCTTCGCGCTGAGCGAAGCGGACCTGATCCTGGTGATCCTGTCGCTGATCGACATGTCGCTGGTCGGCGGCCTGTTGGTGATGGTGATGATCTCCGGCTACGAGAACTTCGTCTCGCAACTGGACATCGACGAGAGCAAGGAGAAGCTCAACTGGCTGGGCAAGATGGACTCTTCTTCGCTGAAGATGAAGGTTGCGGCGTCGATCGTGGCCATTTCCTCGATCCACCTGCTGCGCGTGTTCATGGATGCGCAGAACATCTCCACCGACTACCTGATGTGGTACGTGATCATCCACATGACCTTCGTGGTCTCGGCCTTCTGCATGGGCTATCTGGACAAGCTGACCAAGCATTGAGTCGGTATCGCCCTTCTCGCGAGTTCGCCCGCGAGAAGGGCGACGTGCTTCCGACCGACGAGAGGCCTCTTGTCTAATCCCGGCTTCTGTACAAAAAATGAGCAATTATGTGGGCTTCCCACAGCGAGGTGCATCCATGAACCTGCATCAGCTCAATACCGAGGCCAGGGCCGGCCACGTCGATGAACTCAACCTGATCGCCATCGAAGGCGGCGATTACTTGCTCGAGGCCCGGATCAAGGGTCATGCCCATCCGTTGAACGATCCCCGTGGCGAGCGCCTGCGGGTGCACTCGGTCGAAGATGCTCGCTTGCTCCTGCAAGCCCTGCCCATGCTGTCGATGAACCTGGTGCACTGGTCGGTGCAGGATGAGATGTGCGGGATGGGCAGCCACCCGGAGGAAGACCTCAAGGTCCCGATATCCCAGCGTTCGGCCTGGTAGCTGCTTCGCGCGGCCCCAGTGTGCTAGGCTGCTTGCCCTTTTGACCAAGGGCGCGGATGCAGTGCGCCCTTAAGCGGAGCAAGCCAATGTCCGAACTCAACCTGTCCACCGACGAATCCCGCGTCAGCTACGGCATCGGCCGTCAGCTGGGCGGCCAGCTGCGCGACAACCCACCACCAGGCGTGAACCTGGAAGCGATTCTCGCTGGCCTGACCGACGCCTTCAACGGTGCCGACAGCCGTGTCAGCGAAGCCGACCTGTCTGCCAGCTTCAAGGTTATCCGCGAAGTGATGCAGGCCGAAGCTGCCGCCAAAGCCGAAGCCGCCGCCGCCGAGGGCAAGGCCTTCCTGGTCGAGAATGCCAAGCGTGACGGCATCACCACCCTGGCTTCGGGCCTGCAGTTCGAAGTGCTGACCGCTGGTAGCGGCGCCAAGCCGAGCCGCGAAGACAACGTGCGTACCCACTACCACGGCACCCTGATCGACGGCACCGTGTTCGACAGCTCCTACGAGCGTGGCCAGCCTGCCGAATTCCCGGTAGGTGGCGTGATCGCTGGCTGGACCGAAGCGCTGCAACTGATGAACGCTGGCAGCAAGTGGCGCCTGTACGTGCCGAGCGAGCTGGCCTATGGCGCGCAAGGCGTTGGTAGCATCCCGCCGCACAGCGTGCTGGTGTTCGACGTCGAGCTGCTCGACGTTCTGTAAGACTGCGTTGTCTTCATCGCGGGACCAGCCCGCTCCCACATGTGCCCTGCAGGCTCTAATGCGCAGATTTACTGGTGGGAGCGGCTGTCTTGTTCAAAATCTAAGGACCAGCCCAATCCCTGTGGGAGCAGGCTGGTCCCGCGAAGAGGCCGGTAATGCCGGCCTCAATTCCAATCCGTTCCCCCTGGGCGCAACGCCCGCGCATAGCAGAACAGAAACAGATTCCTCACCAGCTCCTTCAGTACTCCAGGCTCACTCGAGTTCAGGCCGTTGAGGTCCAGGTCGCCCTGGTCACGCAGTTCGTCGAGTGCTTCTTCCTCGAGTACGGCACAGACTTCGCCGGTCTCGCGATGGAGGATGCGCAGGTAGGGATGGGGGCGGTCGAGCCAGGCGTCGATCAGGTAGGTCATGGCTATTCTCCTTGGAAAGCGTTCCAATGAGAATAATTCTTATTATCAAAATAGCAAGTGACTATTGGATTAATTCTGCCGAAGGGTGCAGATGATCCCGTTGCAGGATCTGTCAGGGCCACCCGAGGGCAGCCCTGCAAATAGCCTCAGACCTTGCGCACGAACTCGGACTTGAGTTTCATCGCGCCGATGCCGTCGATCTTGCAGTCGATATCGTGGTCGCCGTCGCACAGGCGGATGTTCTTGACCTTGGTGCCGACCTTGACCACCAGCGACGAGCCCTTGACCTTGAGGTCCTTGATCACGGTGACGGTGTCGCCATCCTGCAGGACGTTGCCGACCGAATCTTTTTTCACCACGTCATCGCTGGCCGTCTCGGCGTCGCCGCTGGCCGACCACTCGTGGGCGCATTCGGGGCAGATCAGTTGGGTGCCATCCTCGTAGGTGTATTCGGAGTTGCAGGCGGGGCAGGGCGGCAGAGTGCTCACTTCGTTTCCTTGGTGTACAGAGGGTTAAAGGCGCACATTGTATAAGGTTTTGCGGCGAAAATGTTTTTTGTCCGCACCAAAGCATTCGCGGGCAAGCCCGCTCCCACAGGACCCAAGTACATCAGGTCCTTGTGGGAGTGGGCTTGCCCGCGAATGAAGACGATGCGATCTATCAGTGCGTACGCGCGACCGCAAACTCGCTCAGCTCGACCAGTGCATCACGGTATTCGCTTGCTGGCAGCACTTCCAGGCAGGCGATGGCGCGGGCGACGTAGTCGCGGGCCATCCGTGCGGTGTAGTCGAGTGCGCCGGAGGCTTCGACGGCAATGCGGATCTGCTCGAGGTCTTCCAGGCCGCCCTTCTGGATGGCCTGGCGCACCAGCGCCGCCTGCTCTGGTGTGCCTTCGCGCATGGTGTAGATCAGTGGCAGGGTGGGCTTGCCTTCGGCCAGGTCGTCGCCGACGTTCTTGCCCAGGGTTTCGGAGTCGCCCTTGTAGTCGAGCAGGTCGTCGACCAGCTGGAAGGCCACGCCCAGGTGGTCGCCGAAGGTGCGCAGGGCCTCGCGCTGTTCGTCGCTGGCGCCGGCCAGCGCCGCGGCGCTGTGGGTCGAGGCTTCGAAGAGCATGGCGGTCTTGCCGCGGATGACGTCCATGTACACCTCTTCGGTGGTGCTGGCATCACGCACGCGCGACAGCTGCAGCACTTCACCCTCGGCGATCACCCGGGTGGCCTTGGACAGGATCTGCATGACCGGCATCGAGCCCAGTTCGACCATCATTTCGAACGAGCGCGAATAGAGGAAGTCGCCGACCAGCACGCTCGGGGCGTTACCCCACAGGGCATTGGCAGTGGAGCGGCCGCGGCGCATGCCGGACATGTCGACCACATCGTCGTGCAGCAGGGTGGCGGTGTGCAGGAATTCGATGGTCGCGGCCAGCAGGCGCAGGTCGTCGCCTTCACGGCCCAGGGCCTTGCCGCACAGCAGCACCAGCAATGGGCGCAGGCGCTTGCCACCAGCGGATGTGATATAGTCGCCGATCTTCGATACCAGCGGCACGCGCGAGGTCAGCTGCTTCTTGATGATCTCGTCGACGGCGCTGAAATCGTCAGCTACCGCGCGGTAGAAGGATTGGGGTTGCATCGGCTGCTCCATTGAGGTTGCGCGGCATGCTAGGTCGCGGGTCCCGGTGTGTCAAGGCGCGCTGCCTGCACCCTCGGGGCGGCACTTGCAAGGCTTTACCGGGTTGCGTACAATCGCGCACCCTAACTTCCTGGGCAGCACCTGCCTTACGCAATTGCACCGGGCCGTTCCAGCCTCGTGCAGCCATGCCAGCCAATACTCATCATATAAAGCGCTGGGTGAGCAGGATTATCGGAGATTCAAAATGTCCTACGCAGTAATCGTTACCGGCGGCAAGCAGTACAAAGTCGCTGAAGGTGAATTCCTCAAGATCGAAAAACTGGAAGTCGCCACTGGCGAATCCGTGACTTTCGATCGCGTTCTGCTGGTCGCCAACGGTGAAGAAGTCACCATCGGTGCTCCAGTCGTTGCTGGCGCCAAAGTAGTGGCCGAAGTTGTTTCGCAAGGCCGCCACGACAAGGTTCGTATCATCAAGTTCCGTCGTCGTAAGCACCACATGAAGCGCATGGGCCACCGCCAGTGGTTCACCGAGATCAAAATCACCGGTATCCAGGCTTAATCCCCTAGGTCCCCTGAATTTATTTGGAGAATTGAACCATGGCTCACAAGAAGGCTGGTGGTAGTACTCGTAACGGTCGCGACTCAGAATCGAAACGCCTTGGCGTGAAGATGTATGGCGGCCAGGTTATCAAGCCGGGCAACATCATCGTCCGTCAGCGCGGCACCGAATTCCACGCTGGCTACGGCGTTGGCATGGGCAAGGATCACACCTTGTTCGCCAAGATCGACGGCGTGATCAAGTTCGAGAAGAAAGGCGAGTTCAACCGCCGTTACGTGAGCATCGTCGCCGCTTAATCGCGACGTCGCTCCAGAAGCCCCGTCATGCGACGGGGCTTTTTCGTTTGTGGTGAGCCTCTTGCAAAGCTGTTTGTCTGGGCTGCCGGCGTTGGTTTCTGATGATACGGGGCCGCCGCGCTCATTTTTGCAAGAGCCTCAGGGTTTTCTGGTTTTCAGCTCGTCGTCCGACGAGAGGCGGTTTTGAATGAAGTTTGTTGACGAAGTATCGATCCGGGTAAAAGCCGGTGACGGCGGTAACGGTTGCATGAGCTTCCGCCGCGAAAAATTCATCGAGAACGGTGGTCCCAACGGCGGTGACGGTGGCGACGGCGGCTCGGTGTACATGGTGGCCGACGAGAACCTCAACACCCTGGTCGACTACCGCTACACCCGCCACCACGAGGCCCAGCGCGGCCAGAATGGCGGCAGCACCGATTGCACCGGCAAGAAGGGCGAGGACCTGTTCCTGCGCGTGCCGGTCGGCACCACGGTGATCGATGCCTCCACCCAGGAAGTCATCGGCGACCTGATCACCCCGGGTCAGAAGCTGATGGTCGCCCAGGGCGGCTGGCACGGTCTGGGCAACACCCGTTTCAAGTCGAGTACCAACCGTGCGCCGCGTCAGACCACTCCTGGCAAACCAGGCGACCAGCGCGACCTGAAGATGGAATTGAAAGTGCTCGCCGACGTCGGCCTGCTGGGCCTGCCGAACGCTGGCAAGAGCACCTTCATTCGCGCCGTCTCGGCCGCCAAGCCAAAGGTGGCCGACTACCCGTTCACCACCCTGGTGCCGAACCTGGGCGTGGTCAGCGTCGACCGCTGGAAGAGCTTCGTCATCGCCGACATTCCCGGCTTGATCGAGGGCGCCTCCGAAGGTGCCGGTCTGGGTATCCGCTTCCTCAAGCACCTGGCCCGTACCCGTGTGCTGCTGCACCTGGTCGACCTCGCGCCGCTGGACGAGAGCAGCCCGGCCGATGCCGCCGAAGTGATCATCAACGAGCTGGCGCAGTTCAGCCCGGCGCTGGTCGATCGCGAGCGCTGGCTGGTGCTGAACAAGGCCGACATGCTGATGGAAGACGAGCGTGACGAGCGTGTGAAGGAAGTCGTCGACCGCCTGAACTGGGATGGCCCGGTCTACGTGATCTCGGCGATCTCCAAGCAGGGCACCGAGAAGCTCAGCCACGACCTGATGCGCTTCCTCGAAGACCGCGCCGACCGCCTGGCCAACGACCCGGCCTACGCCGCCGAGCTCAACGAACTCGACCAGCGCATCGAAGACGAGGCCCGTGCCCAGCTGCAGGCCCTGGACGACGCTCGTACCCTGCGTCGTACCGGGGTCAAGAGCGTCCACGACATCGGCGACGATGACGACTGGGATGACTTCGAGGACGACGAGGACGGCCCGGAAATCATTTACGTGCGCGACTGACCGGTTGCAGTACACTGGACGCCGCTCTTCGAGCAGTGTGCCGTGATCAGGCTTGGGCGTTGAGCCCATCGCGGGACGAGCCCGCTCCCACAGGTCCGCTGCGATCCTTATGGGAGCGGGCTTGTCCCGCGATGGCCTCAACACCCTCTCACGGTACGCCGCTCAAATGAGCGGCGTTTTGGTATCTACAGATTCGACATAGGTTGGAAGAGAAGATGCGAAGCAAGGTGACGGGCGCCAAGCGCTGGGTCGTGAAGATCGGCAGTGCGCTGCTGACCGCCGATGGCAAGGGCCTCGACCGTGGTGCGATGGCGGTCTGGGTCGAGCAGATGGTCGCACTGCGTGAAGCGGGCGTGGAACTGGTATTGGTCTCCTCCGGGGCCGTGGCCGCAGGCATGAGCCAGCTGGGCTGGACCACGCGACCGAGTGCGATGAACGAGCTGCAGGCGGCCGCCTCGCTCGGCCAGATGCGCCTGGTGCAGGCCTGGGAGTCGAGCTTCGGCGAGCACGGCAAGCACACCGCGCAGATCCTCCTGACCCACGACGACCTCTCCGACCGCAAGCGCTACCTCAATGCCCGCAGCACCCTGCGCACCCTGGTCGACCTGGGCGTGGTGCCGGTGATCAACGAGAACGATACCGTGGTCACCGATGAGATCCGTTTCGGCGACAACGACACCCTGGCCGCGCTGGTGGCCAACCTGGTCGAGGCCGACCTGCTGGTGATCCTCACCGACCGCGACGGCATGTTCGACGCCGACCCGCGCAACAACCCTGAAGCCCAACTGATCTATGAAGCCCGCGCCGACGATCCGTCGCTCGACGCCGTGGCGGGCGGTACCGGTGGCGCCCTGGGGCGCGGTGGCATGCAGACCAAGCTGCGTGCCGCACGCCTGGCTGCGCGCTCCGGTGCCCATACCATCATCATCGGTGGCCGTATCGAGCGTGTACTGGACCGCCTGAAGGCCGGCGAGCGCCTGGGCACCTTGCTGTCGCCTGAGCGCGGCATGCTCGCTGCGCGCAAGCAGTGGCTGGCTGGCCACCTGCAGACCCGCGGCACCCTGGTGCTCGATGCTGGCGCTGTGAAGGCCCTGCGCGAATCGAACAAGAGCCTGTTGCCGGTCGGCGTGAAGACTGTGCAGGGCAGCTTCCGCCGTGGCGAGATGGTGGTCTGCGTCGGACCCGATGGCCTGGAAGTGGCCCGTGGCCTGGCCAACTACAGCGCCCTGGAGGCGCAGAAGATCATCGGTCAGCCGTCGGACGCCATCGAAAGCCTGCTGGGCTACAGCGCCGAGCCCGAGCTGGTGCACCGCGACAACCTGGTCCTGGTCTGAAGGAGACGCCCATGCTGAAAAGGATGTTTGCCGTGGCAGCGCTGATGCTGCCGATGCTGGCCGGCGCCGAGGAAATCGGCCAGGTGTCCACCGTGTTCAAGTTCCTTGGGCCCAACGACCGCATCGTGGTCGAGGCGTTTGACGATCCCAAGGTCGAAGGTGTGACCTGCTACCTGTCGCGAGCCAAGACCGGCGGCGTGAAGGGTGGGTTGGGGTTGGCGGAGGACCGCGCAGAGGCATCGATCGCCTGCCGTCAGGTTGGGCCGATCAACTTCAAGGGTGAGCTCAAGGATGGCGAGGAGGTGTTCAAGGAGCGCACCTCGCTGGTGTTCAAGACCATGCAGGTGGTGCGTTTTCTCGACAAGAAGCGCAATACGCTGGTGTACCTGGTGTACAGCGACCGGATAGTCGAAGGTAGCCCGCAGAATGCGGTGACGGCGATTCCGATCCTGCCTTGGGCGCATGCCCAATAAACGACGCAGCTCCCCCTGTGGGAGCGGGCTTGCCCCGCGATAGGGCCCGACCTGGCGGCGAGGTTGCCAAGTCGGGCCCTATCGCGGGGCAAGCCCGCTCCTACAGGAATGGGCCGCGGTTGCCTCAGGCCAGCTCTTCGGCCTGATCCTCACGCACGATCGCCTTCACTTCATCCCGGCGGCTGATGTACTTCCAGTCCGCCTCGTCGATGTAGATCCCGTTCGGCCCGCTGCCGCCTTCCAGGTCGATCGCCACGCGCGCCGACACCTGCGGCTTCACGCTCGCCAGAATCGGCACGAAGCCCAGTTGCTGGCTGGTCTCCAGCAGCGCCGCCTGGTTGCGTTCGTCGATGTCCGCCGCTTCGTCGAGGTAGTAGGGCAGGCGGATGCGCCCGGCCAGGTCGCGATCCATCAGGTGCAGCAACAGGTACATGTTGGTCAGCGCCTTGATGGTCATGGTGGTGCCGTTGGATGCGGCGCCGTCGATGTCGGCGTGGATCACCGGCTGGCTGTTGATCTTGGTGATCTCGAAGGCCAGCTCGAACAGGTCTTTCAGGCCCAACTGGTTGTGGTTGGCCGCTACCAGCCGCGCCAGGTACTCCTTGGCCTCTTCGTTCTTGTGATCCTGCTCGGCGCTCTGCGTGAGGTCGAACACCGACAGCGTTTCGCCTTCCTCGTACTGGCCGGCACTGTGGATGATCTGGTCGATGTGCTTGAGCGCTTCCTTGTTCGGCGCCAGCACCACGCGGAAACTCTCCAGGTTGGACACCTGGCGCTTGTTGATCTCGCGGTTGAACAGCGCCAGCTGGTGCTCGAGGCTGTCGTAGTCGCTGCGGATGTTGCGCAGGGTCCGGGCGATGTCGGTGACCGCCGCGCGGCGCGCCTTGGCCAGGGTGAGGGCTTCCTCGGTGCGGTGCGAGTAGGCGTTGATCAGCAGCATCAGGCGACGTTCCATGTCGTCTTCGCTGTCGAACTTGGCCACACCTTTCAGGCGCACCTGGGCATACAGCGCCTCGATCTGGTTGTCGACGCGCTGCAGCGCCTGCCAACTGTCCTGGTAGTCGTTCAGCAGCGGCAGCAGGTTGTCCATCGAGTCATCGACCGGCTCCATGAACGGCGTGCCGAACGGCAGGTCGGCCGGCAACAGCTGGCGGCGGCGCAGGGCATCGTCCAGGGTGCGCTGCTTGGCTTCCATGTCGGCGATCTGGCGGCCGACCAGTTGCAGCTTGGCCGACAACTGCTGGACGCGCTCGGTGAAGGCGTCGCTGGAGCGCTTGAGCTCGTCCTGGGCGGCTTCGAACTGCGCCAGTTGCTCCATCTTCTCTGGCTCTTCGGCGCTCAGGGTCTCGGTGCGGCGGAAGTCCTCAAGGGCCTTCTGCGCATCCAGCACCTGCTGGTACAGCGCCTCGGTCTGGGCCTTGCTCGCGGCGCGGTCCAGGGCCACGGCCTGCTGGGTCTTGAGCTGCTTGAGCTCCTTTTCCAGGCGTTCTTTCTGGTCGCGCAGGGCCGCACGGTCGGCCAGTGCCTGCAGCGCTGGCGGCTCGATGTGCGACAGGTCGATGGACAGGCCCGGCACTTCGAAGCGCTCGCCCTTGAAGCTGTCGAGCACGCCTTCAAGCGTCTTGACCCACAGGTCGCTGTCGTCCAGTTCGATGCCCCGATCGCCCAGCGGCAGGCTGAACAGCGCGCCATTGAACAGGCGCATCAGGCGATCGACGTCCTGTTGCGAGAACTCTTCGCGCAGGCGTGCGTAGCTGTTGTTGTCGGCGTGTTCGAGCTGCTGCTTGACTGCCTTGACGCGTTTTTCCAGGTCGCGCACGCGTTCGTCGAGGTCTTCGGCGGAGAACTGGCGCGACTGCGCCAGGGCGCCGGCCAGTTCGTCGTGGGCGTCCTTGGCGGCGAGCAGTTGCTGCTCCAGGACCTTGACGTCATCGACCAGGGCGAAGCGGTGCTTGAGCACCGACAGCTCGCCGAGCCAGCGCTGGATGCCGGTGATCTCGCGTTCCAGGCGCATCAGCTCCTGGGTGCCGCCACGCTGGTCGTTCTGCAAGCCATCCTGCTCGGCGCGGTAGTGCTCGGCCTGGATCACCAGCTCTTCCTTGCGCGCTATGGCGTAGTCCTGCCAGGTGCCGAGCAGGCTGTCGAGCAGGGGGGAGAGACGGTGCAGCTTGCCGCGCAGGATGTCGCGCTGGGCCACGCCGCCGGCAAGTGCTTCGACCAGCGGGCCGGCAGCGACCAGGGCGTTGTAGTCCTGCTCCATGCGGCGCACGTCGCGGAAGGCTTCTTCACAAGCCGCAATGTAGTCGACGCTGCCCGAGCGCAGGCTGTGCTCGAAGGCATCCAGGAACAGCTGCTTGAGCTTGGCGGCAGTGATCTCGCGCATGTGCAGCAAGTTGATGAACAGTGCGCGGAAGGTCTTCAGGCTCTGCTCGCTGGTCGAGCGCAGCGGGATCAGGGTGAGGTCCAGCGGCACCGAGGTGTGGCCGCCGACCAACAGCCGGCGCAGTTCGTCCGGCTTGAGTTCGTAGGCCTTGAGGCCGTTGCGCTCGAGGTTGGTGAACAGCTCCTTCTGGCGCAGGCAGGTGTCGTCTTTCTGGTAGTGAGCCAGGTCCAGCTCACCCTGGTAGGCGAAGAACTGGTGGCCGAAGCCGCCGCCCGGGCCGCGCCCGACCACGCCGATCACGTGCGGGCCGTGGGGCAGGTTCAGTTCGCAGAGGATGTAGCTGGTGTCGCTGGCGAAGTAGAAGCGCCGCGACTGCTCCAGGCTGTACTTGCCGAAGCTCATGTCCGACATGCGCGCCAGGATCGGGAATTGCAGGGCGTTGATCGATGCCGATTTACCCAGGTTGTTCGCGCCATAGACCGACAGCGGATGTTCCAGCGGGAACAGGCCGAGGCTGTAGCCGGCGGTGTTGAGCAGTGCGAAGCGGCGAATGCCGTAGCGTTCCTGGCTCATGCGTCAATCTCCTGTTGCTCTTCGCGGATGGCCCGGGCCAGGGCGTCCTCTTCGCTCTCTTCGCCCTCGAAGGGGGTGAGGTCGAGCGGATCGTCGGTGCGGTTGAGTTGTTCCGGGGTTTCTTCCTCGACCAGCACCGGGACCGGCAGCGGCAGGTCGCTGTGCAGGGTGGCGGCCAGGTCGCGGTCCTGCTGGACCGACAGGCACACATCGAGGAAGCGGTGCATCGGCGGCAGGAAGCGGTAGATGCCGCCTTCTTCGTGGGCGAAGCCCAGCTGGGTCATGCGGCGCAGGATCTTCTCTTCGAGCTCCTCGACCGTCTGCACTTCGGCCTGCAGGAACAGGTCGCGGTATTTCTCCAGCAGCGAGGGCAACTCGTCGCGGCCGATGCTGCCGCCGTCGAGCACGGCCATCGGGTCGCGGCCCTGGTCGGCCAGGTGCTCGACCAGGATGAAGGTGAACAGCGACAGGCGCTGGGCGGTCTTGTTGACCTGCGCGGCGGCCTGCTCGGGGACGAAGTAGTAGAAGCCACGGGTGTCGCAGACCAGCTCGAAACCGAGCGCCTTGAACAGGGTGCGGTACTGGTCCTGGAAGTTCGACAGTTGGGCGTACAGTTCCGGGTCGCGGCGGCTGACGTGGAAGCCCTTGAACAGCTCGCGGAAGATCGGCGCGAGCTGGGACAGTTCGGAAAGATCAAGATGCATTGGCTGGGCTCGCGGTGGATTCGGTGGCTGCCGGTTGTTGTTCGCGGCTGGATGTCAGGGCGAAGGAACGCAGGCTGACCAGGTGTTCGCGGGTGGTGTAGTCCTGGCGCTGCAGGCGCTCGCGGCTGAAGCGCTTCTCGCGCGAGAGGCGCGAGAACCAGTACAGCAACTCGTCGGTGGCGCCTTCGGGTTCCTGCTCCAGCAGCCAGACCATCAGGTCAGGCAGCGGCAGGGCGTCTTCGCAGCGCTCGAGCATTTCCTTGACCGTACGCGGCGCGCGTGGCAGCGGGCCCTTGTGGGTCTTGTGCGCCTTGGGGAAGCGCGCAGGCTTGGGCTCGAAGCGGGCCAGGGCATAGACATAGGCCTCGACCTGGCTGGCGCTGCCGAGGAAGGTGCTCTGCGGGCGGGTGAACATCGGCATGGCCGCCTGCGGCACGGCATCGATGCCTTTCTTGCGGATCACCGACAGCGCCAGTGCCGCGCCGCGGGTGACGGCGTTGTGCCGGCGCGCTTCCTCGCGCAGTGGCAGCAGCAGCTCGCGCGCGTGGCGCAGGGTGAGCTGTGCGCTGGTCTGCATCTCGAGGATGCGCGCGTGGGTGCGCAGCAGCATGTCGTCATCGACCAAGTGGCCGAGGCGCGCCTGCTCGCCCAACAGGCGCAGCAGCACGGTCTCGACCTTGCGTACGCCCTGCTCGAAGGCACCGTCGGCGTTGACCAGCTGGATCATCGGCTCGACGTATTCGTCCCAGGTCGCCAGCACTTCGGCGTAGCGCTGGCGCAGCGGGATCTGGCGGTTGCTGGTCTTGGCCCGTTCGGCCACCGCGACCAGCGCCTGTTCGTCGTTGTCGAGCTTCTTCAGCACATCGCGCACGCGCATGTCGAGCAGGCGTAACTGGCGCGCCAGGTCGTCGCTGTCGCGGTTGTCGAAGGCGTCCTGGATGTGCCCGGCGAGGCGCTCGAGGTGGCGCAGGTAGGCTTCGATCTCCAGGCACAGGCCCAGGCGGTGCTCGCGACGCAGGTAGGCGAGGAAGTCGTGGATCTGCGCGTTGAGCTCGAAGCGGTTCGGGCTCTTGGCCACCGGGACCAGGATATCCAGGCGAATCCACACGTCGAGCAGCTGGGTGATGTCCTGCGGCGTGCTCTCCACCTGCTGGCGGGCCAGTTGCTGACGCAGCTCGACCAGGCTCAGGGTGCCCTGGTCGAAGCGCTCGCACAGCGGCTCGATCAGGGCCCAGTGTTCGGCTAGGGCGCGCAGGACGCGCTTGGGTTCGATCATTGGCGGGTCGACTCTTGCCAAATAAAAGGGGCGATTGTACTGCATACGGGGGGGAGGATTTCACCCCTTGGTCCGGGATTTGCGTTGATCTGTGCCAGCCTCTTCGCGGGCAAGCCCGCTCCCACTGGCTTATCACCGTTGGTGGGGCAGGCGCTGTACCTGTGGGAGCGGGCTTGCCCCGCGATAGGGCCGGCACAGGCGATAAATTTCCGCCAGCCTGTTGCGGCACGCCGCCGCCAACAGCGTTAGAATGCCCGACTGAACCAAACCCCCGGGATACCCGAGCCTTGCTGACCGAACCCCGCCGCCGCGCCTACCTTTCCGCCATGCAAGTGGTGCACTGGCTGCCGCGTGCCGAACTGCCGTTCGCCGCGCCTTCGCGCCCCGAGCTGCTGTTGCCGGTGGCGCCGGTCGAGGATCTGGATATCGAGGCGCAGCCGGTGCGCCAGGCGCCTGCGCAGGGCGAAGCCGCGCCGGCCCATGCCCGCTCTGGCGAACGCCCGAAAATCGAGATCCCACGCCCCGGCAGCACGCCCAAGGCCGCTGCCAAGCCGGTCGAGCGCGAAGAGGAAGCCCCCAAGGCCGCACGTCCGGCGCCTGTGCCTCCGCCGCGTTTTGCCCTGCAACTGCTGCGTGCCGGCACGTGCCTGTTGCTGGTGGAGCTCGCCACCGGCCAGCCGTTCCAGAGCCGCGACCCTTCTTACCTGTTGCTCAAGGACATGCTGCGCGCCGCCGGCCTGCCGGACGCGCCGCAGATCATCGGCGAGCCGGTGCGCTGGCCGCTGTTCGTGCGCGGCAACATGGAGCAGGGGCCGGAGGCTGCGCGTGATTTCGTCCAGGGCTTCATCCAGGCCCGCCTCGAAGAGGTCCCCTGCACCTGCCTGTGGCTGATCGGCCTGCCAGCGGTGCGTTTTGCCGGCGACGCCGATGCCCAGGCCTACTACCAAGCACTGAAGATCGATGGCCTGGGCGACGTCTGGGCGTTGCCGGGTCTTGAACTGTTGATGGACGAGCCGCAACGCAAGGCGGACGTCTGGAAAGCGATGCGCCAGCTGATGGCGCGCTGGAAGAGCGTTGAATGAGTGACTCGATCAGTTTCCGCCCGATGACCGAGGCGGATCTGGATAGCGTGCTGAAGATCGAATATGCCGCCTTCAGCCACCCCTGGACCCGCGGGATCTTCCAGGATGCGCTCAAGTCCTACGAAGTGTGGCTGATGTTCGACGGCCAGCAACAGGTCGGGCATGGCGTGATCAACGTGATCATCGACGAAGCGCACCTGCTCAACATCACGGTCAAGCCAGAAAACCAGGGGCGCGGCCTGGGTTTGCGGCTGCTCGAACACCTGATGGCGCGAGCCTGGCAGCTCAATGGGCGCGAATGTTTCCTGGAAGTACGTGCCAGCAACCAGTCGGCCTATCGTTTGTACGAACGCTACGGATTCAACGAAATCGGTCGGCGTCGGGATTACTACCCGGCCGCTGGCGGACGTGAAGACGCCCTGGTGATGGCCTGCACCCTGTTCGAAGAGTGACCGCCTGCCAAGCTACCAGCCGAACAGCTCACAAGCGTTGCGCGTACTGGCTGCGGCCAGCGCGGTGCACTCCACGCCCATGACCTCGGCCAGCGCTCGGGCGATATCGGGCAGATGTTCGGGGCTGTTGCGCGCATTGGGGTGCATCACCGGCGGCATGTCTGGCGCGTCGGTTTCCAGTACCACGCTCTCCAATGGCAAGCGGGGCAAGGTCTTGCGCAGGCGCAAGGCTTGCGGCCAGGTGGCGGCGCCTCCCAGGCCCAGTTTGAATCCGAGCTTGATGTATTCGCGTGCTTCTTCGTAGCTGCCGGCGAAGGCGTGGATGATGCCTGCGCGTACGGGCTTGTAGCGCTTGAGCGTGGCGATCACCTGGGCATGGCTGCGGCGTACGTGCAGCAGCGCAGGCAAGTCGAAGTCGCAGGCCATCTGCAATTGCGCTTCGAACAAGGCCTGCTGGCGTGTCTTGTCGAGCTCGGGCAGGTAATAGTCCAGGCCGAACTCGCCGACCGCACACAGGCGCGGGTCGCCCCGCAGGCGTTCGAGCCACCCGCGCAGTTGCGCCAGGTGTTCGGGCTGATGCTGCTCGAGGTACACCGGGTGCAGGCCGAGGGCGGCTGGCAGGCGTGTGTCGCTGCAGGCCAGGTCCCAGACTCGCTGCCAGTTGCCCTGATCCACCCCCAGTACCACCATGCGCTCGACCCCCAGCGCCGCGGCGTTGGCCAGGAGGCGCTCGCGGTCGGCGTCGAAGTCGGGGAAATCCAGGTGGGTGTGGGTGTCGATCAGGCGCATGTTCAGGCCGAGATGCGCTGCTTGAAGGTTCGCGCCACGGCGTGTACGCCGGGGGCGTAGGTCTTCTGCTCGATAGCGGCCAGGGCCAGTTCCAGCGCGGTGGCGGCGATCTGGCCGTGCTGTTGGGCCATGGCGTTGACTGGCAGCGGCAGGAAATCGAGCAACTGGTTGTCGCCGAAGGTGCCCAGTTGCAGCTCGCGTGGCTCGCTGGCACGGGCTTGCAGGGCATCGAAGACGCCTTGCAGCAACACATAGGAGGTCGTCACCAGGGCATCGGGCAGGTCGCCGAGCTCGTCGATCAGCGTTTCCATCAGGCGCTGGCCACAGGCGCGGCTGAAGGCGTCGCCTTCGTAACGGCGAACTTCGCCATCAAAACGCTGCAGGGCCTCGTCGAATCCTCCGGCGCGGGCCTGGCTGACCGACAGCTCCGGACGCGCACCGATCAGGGCGATGCTGCGAGGCTTGCTGCCCAGCAGGCTTTCCGTGAGTTGGCGGCTGGCCTCGCGGTCGTCGCTGATCACCGAGCAGAAGTGCGCGGGGTCGAGGCGACGGTCAATGGCGATCACTGGCAGGCCCTTGCTCTGCATTTCGCGATAGCTGTCATCTTCCGGCGGCAGGCAACTGGCGACGAACAACGCATCGCAGCGGCGAGCGCGGAACAACTGCTGCAGCTGGCGTTCGCTTTCGGGCTGGTCATCGCTGCTGGCGATCAGCAACTGGTAGCCACGGGCGCGCGCGCCTTGTTCGAGCTGCTTGGCGATGCGTGCGTAACTGGGGTTTTCCAGGTCCGGGAGGATGAAGCCGAGGGTGCGTGTGTGCCGGCTGCGCAGGCCGGCCGCCTGGGGGTTGGGCGTGAAGTCGTGGGCCTCGACCACCGCGCGCACTCGCTCGACGGTGGCGCTGCTGATGCGCTGCTGTTCGGCCTTGCCATTGATGACGTAGCTGGCAGTGGTCACGGAAACACCGGCCAGACGTGCGATATCGCTGAGTTTCACCGCATTTTCCTTGTTATTACCGGGGCGGCCAGGGGCGCCTGATCGGGTAGTCTTACTCAGAATTGTGTCCAAGTGCAGGCGACCATTGTCGCAATTGTTCCGACAAACTGGGGCTTTTTCCTACGCAGATTATCGAGTAACGTGGCCGCCTGGTCAGATTAAACGTTTCAGCATCCGATTGAACGGGAACTGCCCCTGAGCCCGCGGGTGAAAAAACGCGTTGAATCCCACAACAATAACCTCAGTCCCGAACGACGGGTACTGCAAAAGGAGAAGGTCATGCTCGAGCTCGCGAGAGAGCAGATAGCCATGGGCCAGGTCGCCAGCGATAAAGCGGCGGCATTGCGCTTGCTGGCCGATCGGCTGGTCAGCGACGGTCTGGTCGCCGAGGGTTACCTACAGGGCCTTGAGGCGCGCGAGGCGCAGGGCTCGACCTTTCTCGGCCAAGGCATCGCCATCCCCCACGGTACCCCGCAGACCCGCGACCTGGTGTTTGCCACCGGTGTTCGCCTGTTGCAGTTTCCCGAAGGGGTGGACTGGGGCGACGGGCATATCGTCTACCTGGCGATTGGCATCGCCGCACGCTCTGACGAACACCTGCGCCTGTTGCAACTGCTGACGCGCGCCCTGGGTGAAACCGACCTGGCCGAGGCGCTGCGCCGCGCCAGCTCCGCCGACGCACTGCTCAAGCTGTTGCAGGGGGCGCCGCGCGAGCTGGGGCTGGATGCACAACTGATCGGTCTGAACCTGCCTGCCGAAGACTTCGCTGAACTGGCCTGGCGCGGTGCGCGCCTGCTGCAGCGTGGCGGCTGTGTGGACAGTGGTTTCGCAGCGCTGTTGCAGCAGGCCGAGCCACTTCCACTGGGAGAGGGGCTGTGGTGGTTGCACAGCGAGCGCGAGGTGCTGCAGCCGGGCCTGGCGTTCGTGACCCCGCAGCAGCCCCTGCGGCATCGCGATCAGCCCTTGAACGGCCTGTTCTGCCTGGCCAGCCTTGGTGCTGCGCATCAGGCCTTGCTCGAGCGTCTTTGTCAGGTGCTGATCGAAGGGCGTGGGCAGACCCTCTACCAGGCCACCAGCAGTCGCGATGTGTTGCAGGTGCTGGGCGGCGAGGCGCCGCCCGACTGGCCCAGCGTGCGCGTGATACTGGCCAACCCCCATGGCCTGCATGCCCGCCCGGCGAAGGTGCTGGCCCAACTGGCCAAGGGCTTCGAGGGCGAAATCCGCATCCGCCTGACCGACAGCGGCCATCCCGGCGTGTCGGTGAAAAGCCTGAGTCGCCTGCTCTCACTAGGGGCCCGGCGTGGGCAGGAGCTGGAGCTGATCGCCGAGCCGGCCATCGCCAGTGATGCCCTGCCGGTGTTGCTGGAAGCCATCGAACAGGGCCTGGGCGAGGACGTCGAACCGTTGCCGGCGCTTGCCCTGCCGGTCGCCGAGGTGGTGCGCGAAACCTTGCAAGCGCCGCTGCCCGGTAGCCAGGTCCAGGGCGTCGGTGCAGCGCCAGGCATCGCCAGCGGGCCGGCCCATGTGCGCATTGAGCGCCAGATCGACTATCCGCTGCGCGGCGAATCCTGTGCACAGGAGCGTGCCAGGCTGCGTGCTGCCCTGGCGGCGGTCGACGCCGAGCTGCAGACACTGGTGCAGCGCAGCGACAAGGCCATCGGTGAGATCTTCATCACACACCAGGAGATGCTCGCCGACCCGGCACTGGGCGATGAGGTGGATCTGCGCCTGGCCCAGGGCGAAAGTGCCGCAGCGGCGTGGATGGCGGTGATCGAGGCGGCCGCCAGCCAGCAGGAGGCGCTGCGCGATGCGTTGCTCGCCGAACGTGCCGCCGACCTGCGCGACATTGGCCGAAGGGTGCTGGCGCAGCTGTGTGGCGTCGCCGAGCAGGCCGAGCCGCAACAGCCCTATGTGCTGGTGATGGCTGAAGTCGGGCCGTCCGATGTGGCGCGTCTCGACCCGGAGCGGGTTGCTGGCATCGTGACCGCGCAAGGAGGGGCCACCGCACACAGTGCCATCGTCGCCCGCGCCCTGGGCATTCCGGCGGTCGTCGGTGTCG
This sequence comes from Pseudomonas sp. A014, assembly GCF_052378495.1. Classification (NCBI taxonomy): domain Bacteria; kingdom Pseudomonadati; phylum Pseudomonadota; class Gammaproteobacteria; order Pseudomonadales; family Pseudomonadaceae; genus Pseudomonas; species Pseudomonas sp. A014. The sequence continues at coordinate 4,984,797 of NZ_CP199001.1, read as the reverse complement.
GGGCGGCGATCCTGCTGGTGGAGGCGGGCACGCCGCTGTTGCTTGACGGCCAGCGCGGCAAGGTCAGCGTTGCGCCAGCTGCCGATGAGCTGCAGCGTGCGTTGGCCGAACGCGATCAGCGTGAGCAGCGTTTGCAGGCCGCCTGGGCGAATCGCCACGAGCCGGCCGTGACCCGCGATGGCCATGCCGTCGAAGTCTTCGCCAACATCGGTGACAGCAGTGGCATCGACAAGGTGGTGGAGCTTGGCGCCGAAGGTGTCGGCCTGTTGCGCACCGAACTGATCTTCATGGCCCATCCGCAACTGCCGGATGTCGCCACCCAGGAAGCGGAGTATCGCCGCGTGCTCGATGGCCTGCAGGGGCGCCCGCTGGTGGTGCGCACCCTCGACGTGGGCGGTGACAAACCCTTGCCCTACTGGCCGATCGCCGACGAAGACAACCCTTTCCTCGGCGTACGTGGCGTGCGCCTGACCCTGCAGCGTCCGCAGGTCATGGAGGCGCAGTTGCGCGCCTTGCTGCGGGCGGCCGACGACCGGCCACTGCGGATCATGTTCCCGATGGTCGGCCAGATGCACGAGTGGCGCGCGGCCAAGGCCATGGTCGAGCGGCTGCGTGAGGAGATCCCGGTCAATGACCTGCAGGTGGGGATCATGGTCGAGGTGCCGTCGGCTGCGCTGCTGGCCCCGCAACTGGCCCGGGAGGTGGACTTCTTCAGCATCGGTACCAACGACCTGACCCAGTACGCCCTGGCCATCGACCGTGGCCATCCGAGCCTGTCGGCCCAGGCCGATGGTCTGCACCCGGCAGTGCTGCAACTGATCGACATGACCGTGCGCGCCGCCCATGCCGAAGGCAAGTGGGTCGGCGTGTGCGGTGAGCTGGCGGCCGATCCGCACGCTGTGCCAGTGCTGCTGGGGCTGGCGGTGGACGAACTGAGCGTCGCGGCGCGCAGTGTCGCCGAAGTCAAGGCCCTGGTGCGCCAGGCCGATTACTCGACGGCCCGCGCCCTGGCGCGCGAGGCCCTGCAGCAGGACAGCGCCGAGGCGGTACGGGCGCTGGTGGAGCGTGACTGAAATGGCCAAGATTCTCACCCTGACCCTCAACCCTGCGATCGACCTCACGGTCACCCTCGAGCAGCTGCGCGCAGGCGAGGTCAATCGCACTCATGAACAGTGCAGCCACGCCGCCGGCAAGGGCCTGAACGTTGCCCAGGTGCTGGCTGACCTTGGGCATCAGGTGACGGTCAGCGGTTTTCTGGGGCGCGATAACCTGCAGCCTTTCGAAGCGCTGATTGCCCGTCGCGGCTTCGACGACGGGTTCGTTCGCGTGCCAGGCGAAACCCGCACCAACATCAAGCTGGTCGAGGCCGATGGCCGGGTCACCGATGTCAATGGCCTGGGCCCTCAGGTCGACGACGCGGCCCAGGCCGAGTTGCTCGAGTACCTGGCCCAACGGGCGGCTGGGCATGACGTGGTGGTGGTGGCGGGCAGCTTGCCACGTGGCGTCAGCGCGCAGTGGTTCTGCCAGTTGCTGGGCCAGTTGGTCGCCCAGGGCCTGAAGGTGGCGTTGGACACCAGCGGCGAGGCCTTGCGCGCCGGTCTGCAAAGTACGCCCTGGTTGGTCAAGCCCAATACCGATGAGCTCGGCGAGCTGTTCGGCATCACCGTGCAGGCTTTTGCCGAGCAGCGTGATGCCGCCCAGCGCCTGCTCGACGGCGGCGTCACCCACGTGGTGGTGTCCCAGGGCGAGCACGGGGTCAACTGGTTCGCCGCTGACCTGGCCCTGCATGCCCAGCCGCCCAAGGTGAGCATCGCCAGTACCGTGGGCGCGGGCGACTCGCTGGTGGCGGGCATGGTTCATGGCTTGCTGCAAGCCGAGAGTGCCGGGCAGACCTTGCGCCGCGCCACTGCCATCGCCGCCCAGGCGGTGACTCAGGTGGGCTTCGGCATCGACGACCGCGAACAGCTGTCGCGCCTTGAAGCTGCCGTGCAACTGACAGAACAACAACAAGAGGCTCGCCGATGAACATTGCGATCGTCACCGCCTGCCCGAATGGCCAGGTGTCGAGTGTATTGAGTGCACGCTTGCTGGCCGCCGCGGCCCAACGTCGGGGCTGGAGTACCAGTGTCGAGGTGTGGGATGCCGAGCACCCCGAGCGGCACCTGAGTCCTGCGCAGATCGCCGAGGCCGACTGGGTGCTGGTGGTCAGTACCGGTTCGCTGGACCTGAGCCGTTTTGTCGGCAAGCCTGTGTACCAAAGCACCCCCGCCCAGGCGCTGGCTGATCGCGAAGGTTTCCTCGATGAAGCCGCGGCCAACGCCAAGGTGCTCGAGGCGAGCGTCGCCGATACGCCTGGTCGCAGCGCTGCGCCGCGTATCGTGGCGGTCACCGCCTGCCCGACCGGTGTGGCCCATACCTTCATGGCGGCCGAAGCCCTGCAGCAGGCCGCCCGGGAGCTGGGCTACGGCTTCGATGTCGAAACCCAGGGCTCGGTGGGCGCCCGCAACCCATTGTCGGCCGATGCCATCGCCCAGGCGGACGTGGTGCTGCTGGCTGCCGACATCGAGGTGCCGACGGCACGCTTTGCGGGCAAGCGCATCTATCGATGCGGCACCGGCATCGCCCTCAAGCAGGCGCGGGCGACCCTCGAAAAAGCGCTGGCCGACGGCAAGCAGGAAAGCGCCGGAGGCACGGCCGATACGCCCGCGAAAAGTGAAAAGGCCGGGGTCTACAAGCACCTGTTGACCGGTGTGTCGTTCATGCTGCCGATGGTGGTGGCGGGCGGGCTGCTGATCGCCCTGTCGTTCGTCTTCGGCATCGAGGCGTTCAAGGAACCGGGCACCTTGCCTGCGGCTTTGATGCAGATCGGTGGCGAGGCGGCATTCAAACTGATGGTGCCGATGCTGGCGGGGTATATCGCCTGGTCCATCGCCGACCGCCCGGGCCTGGCCCCAGGCATGATCGGTGGCCTGCTGGCCAGCACCCTGGGGGCGGGGTTCATTGGCGGTATCGTCGCGGGCTTTCTTGCCGGCTACAGCGCCAAGGCCATCAGCCGCTGGGCGCGTCTGCCCGCCAGCCTCGAAGCGCTCAAGCCGATCCTGATCATTCCGCTGCTGGCCAGCCTGTTCACCGGGCTGGTGATGATCTACGTGGTCGGTCATCCGGTGGCGGCCATGCTCGAGGGGCTTACGCGCTTTCTCGACAGCATGGGTACCACCAACGCGATCCTGCTCGGATTGCTGTTGGGTGGGATGATGTGCATCGATCTCGGCGGGCCGATCAACAAGGCGGCCTATGCCTTCTCGGTGGGCTTGCTGGCCTCGTCGAGCTACGCGCCGATGGCGGCGACCATGGCCGCTGGCATGGTGCCGCCAATCGGCCTGGGAATCGCAACCTTCCTGGCCCGGCGCAAGTTCGCGCAGAGCGAGCGCGAGGCAGGCAAGGCGGCATTGGTACTGGGGCTTTGCTTCATCTCCGAAGGCGCGATTCCCTTTGCTGCGAAGGACCCGTTGCGGGTGATTCCGGCGAGCATCGCCGGCGGTGCGCTGACCGGGGCGCTGTCGATGTATTTCGGCTGCAAGCTGATGGCGCCGCACGGTGGCCTGTTCGTGCTGCTGATCCCCAACGCGATCAACCATGCGCTGCTGTACCTGCTGGCGATCCTTGCCGGAAGCCTGGTGACGGCGGTGGTGTACGCGCTGATCAAGAAGGCTGAGCGGGTGGAGATGGTGGTGGCCCCGGCCAAGTGATCGCCCTGGGGGCAATGGTGGAGGCTTCGCAGGCGTGCCCGCGAGGCCTCCACCACCGATCTCAACGTTTGTGCCGCAAGGGCACCAACAACTCCCCCAGACCGTTGTGGTCGATCTCATGCATCAATGCCAGCAACCCGCCCAGCTCTCCGGGCGGAAACCCCTTGCGCGCGAACCAGGCCAGGTAGTCGCCCGGCAGATCGGCGATGATCCGGCCTTGGTATTTGCCGAAGGGCATGGTCCGTGTGACCAGCAGTTGCAGGGATTCGGGTTTCATTCGGTGAACCTGGTGCGCTGAAAACGCCGACCATACAGCAATCGCTGCGCGCATCCACCCTGCAATCTGCACGAGCGCGCAAGCGGCAATCATGCAGAACACCGCTTCCCTGCCGTTGCGCTTAAAAAATAACTATATGATTTTCAAGGATTTTTAATATTTTCCAGGCTTGGCATGAAGACTGCTCCTGTCATAGGGACTATCACCTGCCAAGGAGTTACCCCATGAGCAACCCCAACAAAGACGTGATCGACGTGCTGAACAACCTGATCGAGTACAGCAAGGATGGCGAGAAGGGTTTCAAGGAGTCGGCCGATGACGTCAAGAATCCTGAACTGAAGGCCTTCTTCGTCCAGCGTGCCGGCGAATGCGCCAGCGCCGCAGGCGAGTTGCAGAGCGAAGTACGCCGTCTCGGTGGCGACCCGGAAACCTCCACCAGCTTCAGCGGCGATCTGCACCGTGGCTGGGTCAACCTCAAGTCGATGGTGACCGGCAAGGATGAAGAAGCGGTGCTCAACGAAGTGGAGCGGGGCGAGGACCATGCGCTGAAGGCCTACAAAGAGGCTCGCGAGAAGCTGGTCAAACTCGGCCGCGGCGCCAGTGATCAAACCTATGCGCTGGTGGAGAAGCAGCTGCAAGGCGTACAGCGCAATCACGACCAGGTGAAAGTGCTGCGTGACGCTGCCCGCGCCCGCTCCTAAGCAACAGGCGTGACAGGCCCTTCTACCCGGTTACGGCCCCCCGCCTTGGCCCGGTAAAGAGCTTCATCCGCGGCACCCAGCACTGCTGTCAGGTCGTGCTGGGTGCCGGGTTGGTAAAGGCCGATGCCAATGCTGACCGTGATCGGTCGCTCATCGGCCCCGAATCGCGGCATCGCCTCGACACTCAGGCGAATGCGTTCGGCCAGCAGCAACGCGCCGGCCAGTTCGGTTTCCGGCAGCACCACCTGAAACTCCTCGCCACCATAACGCGCTGCCAGGTCGGCCGGCCTGCGAATGCAGCGATTGATGGTGCGCGCCACCTCACGCAGGGCATGATCGCCGCCGGCATGACCGTGGCGCTGGTTGAACGCCTTGAAGTGATCCACATCCACCATCAGTACCGCCAGCGCCGAGCGGTTGCGTTGCGCGCGCGCCCATTCCTGGCGCAGGACCTGATCGAGGCGACGTCGGTTTGCCAGGCCCGTGAGGCTGTCGGTGGCTGCCAGCGTGGCCAGGCCTTGCTCGGCATCGTGGCGCCGACGCAGTTCGCGCCCCAGCAGCACGGTCAGCCAGAGTATGCCCAGGCACAGCACCCCCGTGGCCAGGCCGACGATCAGCGCCGTGCGCCGCCAGGCCTGGAAGACTTCGGAAGAAGAGTGCGCCACCAGCACGATCAGCGGCAGTTCGCCCACGCGCGCAAACGTATACATGCGCCGCTCGTCGAACAGGTTCGAGTGCGCGCTGAAGCTACCACTGTGCTCCTGGAGAATGCGCTGGAAATTGGGTTGCTGGCTGAAGTCGCTGCCGATCGCTGGGTCTTGTGGCCGGGTCGGCTCGCGAGCGAGCAACTGGCCGCTGGTGTTGAGCAGGTTGATGCTGCTGTGCTCGCCGATGTCCAGCCGCTGGAACAGTTCGTTGAAATATGACAGGCGCAGGGCGCCGGTGGCCAGGCCTGCGAACTTACCGTTGGGGCCGGGGATGCGCCGGCTGAAACTGATGCACCAGTCCAGATCGCCAAGCCGCGCCTTGAACGGTGGGCCGACCAGCAGACCGAGGTTGGCGTTGGCCTGGTGGGCCTTGAACACCCCCGTGCCGGCAAAGTTCGCCTGGCGTGGAATGATGCTGGTGGAGTCGCCCACCACATCGCCTTGGGCGTCGAGCCACAGCACATCGCCGCGGCTGCGGTCGACGAAGGCCTGGTTGAACAGCAGGCGTTGGCGCAACGGGCCAGGCACCTTCGGCAGCTCGCTGCGCCCGACCGCCCAGATCAGTCCCTTGAGCGACTGGTCATAGAGTTCGGCGTTGCGCAGGATGTCACTTTCGATGAGCTGGACGATGTTGCTTGAGGCGCGGATGGAGGACTGTTCGACACTGTCCCGTTCGCGGCCGAGCAGATAGCTGACGATGCCTACAATCGCGAGCACGGCGAGGCAACTGCCCAGATTGAGGATCAGCTCGGGGTGAGGCCTGGGGAGGATGGGGCGCGGGGATCGGGTGTGCAACATCGGGCTCGCTACTGCATAGGCCCCTCTTTCCGTGAGGGTAGGGCTATAAAGCGGCGGCGATATTCTAGGGAAGTGGCAATTGTCGGACAAGATTAGTCCGTCGGAAATGCATCAGGGGTTCGCGGGACGAGCCCGCCCCTACAGGACTGTAGGAGCGGGCTCGTCCCGCGATCACCGGCAACGCCGGTGCCATCCGCTGAGAGAGGGCCGATCAGAACACGTTCAGCGGATAGTCGACGATCACACGCAACTCGTCGTTGTCGTTATCCACAGCCGAGTACCCCTGGCTGCCACGATGGCTGGCATAGCGCAGCAGCACCGACAGGTCCTTGAACTGGCCTTCCTGGAACACGTACTTCACGTCCAGGTCGCGTTCCCAGTGGCGCGCATCCTTGCCGTCCTCGCTGTACCAGTGGCCATAGCCGACGCTGTTCGGATCGGCCTTGGTGAGGTCCAGCTTGCCGCGCGAATACGACAGCGACGAGGTCAGCCCCGGGATGCCGAGCCCGGCGAAGTCATAGTCGTACTGCAGCTTCCAGGAGCGCTCGTTAGGGCCGTTGAAGTCCGAGTACATGCGCGAGTTGTCGAGGTAGATGCTGTCGCCCAGGTTGATGTAGTCGAATGGCGTATTGCCGTTGACCCGCTGGTAGGCGGCAGTGACGCTGTGATGACCGGCCGCCACGGTGAAGTGCAGGCTGTAGGTGTTGTTGTCGATCTTGCCCAGTTTCGACTGGCCAGTGTCCCGGGTGTGATAGAAGTGCACGCCCGGGTTGAGGCTGACCAGATCATTGACCGCGTAGGTGTAGTCGACGTCGGCGTAATACTGGTTCCAGATGTCTTTCAGTTCGGCGGCATAGAGGTTGGCGGTGATGTTCTCGGTGCCGTTCCACGCGGCGCCAGCCCACGACAGGTGCTTGCTGCGCTGGTCGTCGGTCTGCTGGCTGTAGTAGGTGTCGATGCGGCGGTGGCCGCTTTGGTTGTAGGGCTTGGTGAAGCTCACCTGGCCGCCTTCGAGCAGCAACCCTTCGACGCTGGTGTTGGTCAGTGCCACACCACGGAAGGTCTGCGGCAGCATGCGCGTCTCGCCACCGGCGATCACTGGGTTGGTGAGGAACAGGTCACCGGCTTTCAGTTCAGTGTCGAAGCCCTTGAGCTTGACCGCGGCGCCTGCGGTGGAGAACGAATGCGGCGCGGCGCCCAGTTCGTCTTCGTTCTTCTGGTGGGTCGGCAGGATGCTGGTGCCCGCGTGGCCGCCACCGCCATCGAGCTTCAGGCCCAGCATGGCGTGGGCATCGACACCGAAACCGATCACACCGGGCGTATAGCCCGACTCGAAGCGGGCGACGGCGCCCTGGCCCCACTCGCGATTGTCGCGCACACCCTGGTTGAGCTGGTTGCGGTTGAAGTAGGCGTTGCGAAAGTGCAGGTTCAGCGACGAACCCTCGATGAAACCATCAGCTTTTTCGTCGTCCGCCTGGGCGGCATGGGGAATCGTTGCGGCCAATGCAACGAACAGAGGCGTGAAACGGAAAGCGAGGGACACGAGTAAATGCTCCTTTGGTCTAACAGTGAGGCAGTTTCTAATTGTCGGAATTGCAGTTTCTTATGAGGGACGTTACAAACCGGCTGATAATTAAAGCGCATAAAAAAAGCCGCTGATGCGCAGCGGCTTTAAAAGGCTAACATATCGACACAGGCACTGCCCATGGCGTAGCCGGGGGAAAACAGGGCGTGTTCCGGCTGCCGATCAGCTGTCGGCACTGTCATCGTTCGTGACTTTGGAAGCTGTCTGTTGCGCGTCTTTTACCGCACCTTGATGCTTCGCGGCATAGGCGTCCTGCGACTGTTGCAGGGTGGCGGCGATCTCTGCGTTACGGGCGACGAAGGCCGGCGATTCCTCAGCCATGGCCAGGGGCGACAACAACAGGGACGACAGGACGAAGACGCTGGCAATACCCATACTGTTGGACATTTGAAACAACCTTCTTGCGTGGCAAGTGTGAGTGAAGACAGGGCTAAGTTAGTCCTGAAGAGGCACTTGAAACAGCACCGCAGAGGATAATCACTCTTGCGCAAAAAGTAAGAATGACTGCGTGGGTCTTCAGACTTTTACCCTGAACCCGCGTAGTTGAGCGCTCGGCAGGTTGATGCCGAAAGTATTGGCGCCCCCTTCGCTGCGTACAAAAACACTGCCGCCATGCATCAGCGCAATGGCCTTGACGATCGCCAACCCCAACCCATGGTTACCACCGCCGCTGTTGCTGCGCGCGGCGTCCACCCGATAGAAGCGTTCGAACAGTAGCGGCAGGTGCGCTTCATCGATAGCCGGGCCGGGGTTGCTTACGGCGATGCTGACCCGCTCTTGCTCAACGTCGATTCGCACCTGGATCACCTGCCCGGGCGCAGTGTGTTGTACCGCGTTGTTCAGCAGGTTGATGAGCGCGCGGCGCAGTTGCGCCTTTTCGATCGGGGCCTGGGCATCGCCGCTGACCTCGACGCTGACGCGCGCGTCTTCGAGGATGTAGTCCAGGTAGTCGAGGGTGGTCGCCACTTCCTCGGCCAGTGACGCCTGGGTCAGGGCGGTGGCCTTGCTGCCCTGGTCGGCGCTGGCGAGAAACAGCATGTCGTTGATGATGCTGCGCAACCGTTCGAGTTCCTCAAGATTCGATTGCAGCACTTCGAAGTAGTGCTCGGCGCTGCGCCCGCGGGTCAGGGCCACTTGGGTCTGTCCGATCAGGTTGGTCAGCGGCGAGCGCAGTTCGTGGGCAACGTCGGCGTTGAAGGCTTCGAGCCGCGAATAGGCCTGGCTGACCCGGTCGAGCGCGGCGTTGAAAGCCTCGGCAAACTGCGCCAGCTCCGGCGGTAAGTCCTGGGTGCGCAGGCGTCCGTCCAGGCGCGGTGGGGCCAGCGCCTGGGCCTCGGCTGACAGCGCCAGCAGTGGGCGCAGGCCGATGCGTGCGACCCAGTAGGCCAACAGCGAGGCCAGCAGCACACCGAGTACGGCCAGGCCGACAATGGCCACCAGCAGGCTGTGCTGGGCCTGCCAGAAGGTTTGGGTGTCGATACCGATCATGAAGCGTACCGCCGGCCGTTCACCCAGTGCCGGCAGTTGGCTGACCAGGATCTTGAACGGGTAGGGGTTGTCGGCCAGGCGCAGGTCGCGCATGCCTTCCGGGCCCTGGGCGAAGCGGCGCAACTGTTCGTTGGGGTGGCCGTACTCGAAGCGCGGATCATCGCTGACCACCCAGAAGCGGATGCGCCGGTCTTCTTCGGCCAGCAGGTTGAGTTTGTTGTGGATCTTCGCCCAGTGTTCCAGGGTGCCGAAGCGGTTGAGGGTGGACTCCAGCACGCTGAAACGCGCATCCAGCTCCGCTGCTGGCAGCAGGTCGAGGCTGCGGTCGACCTGGCGATACAACGCACTGCCGATCAGCACGAACACCGCCAGCGCCACCAGCGTGAACAGCAGCGACAGGCGCAGGGCCAGGGAGTTAGCCCGCACGGTTTTCCAGGACATAGCCCATGCCTCGAATGGTGTGCAGCAGCTTGTTGTCGAACGGCCCATCGAGCTTGGCGCGCAGGCGCTTGATCGCGACCTCGACAACATTGGCGTCGCTGTCGAAATTGATGTCCCAGACCAGCTCGGCAATGGCGGTCTTGGACAGGATCTCGCCCTGGCGCCGGGCCAGCACGCTGAGCAACGAGAACTCCTTGGCGGTCAGCTCCAGACGCTGGCCCGCGCGGCTGGCCTTGCGCGCCATCAGGTCGATCCACAGGTCGGCGACCTGGATTTGCAGCGGCTCGTGGCTGGTGCTGCGACGGGTCAGGGCCTGCAGGCGGGCTACGAGTTCGAGGAAGGAGAACGGCTTGCCCAGGTAATCGTCAGCACCTTCGCGCAGGCCATGAATGCGGTCCTCGACCCGCTCGCGGGCGGTGAGCATGATCACCGGCGTCTGCTTGCGCGCACGCAGGGCGCGCAGCACGCCGTAGCCATCCAGGCCCGGGAGCATGACGTCGAGCACGATCACCGCGTAGTCGCCTTCGAGCGCCAGGTGCAGGCCATCGATGCCATCGCGGGCCAGGTCGACGGTGAAGCCCTGCTCGGTCAGGCCACGATGCAGGTAGTCGGCGGTTTTTTCTTCGTCTTCGACGATCAGCACACGCATGGGTTTGTCTCAACTGGCAGTCGCGGCCGCGTTGGCGACCTTGCGGCGGTGGAACAGGCGTTCCAGGGCCAAGTATATGACGGGGGTGGTGAACAGCGTCAGCGCCTGGCTGACCAGCAGGCCGCCGACCACCGCGATACCCAGCGGTTGGCGCAGCTCGGCACCGGCTCCGAAGCCGAACATCAGCGGCACAGCGCCGAGCAGGGCAGCGAGGGTGGTCATGATGATCGGCCGGAAGCGCGTCAGGCAGGCCTGGTGGATCGCCTGCTCGGGTGTCATGCCCTGCGTGCGCTGGGCATCGAGGGCGAAGTCGATGAGCAGGATGCCATTCTTCTTGACGATACCGATCAGCAGCACGATGCCGATCAGGCCCATGATGGTGAAGTCCTGGCCCATGGCCCAGAGTAGGATCAGTGCACCAAGCCCCGCCGAGGGCAGGGTGGAGATGATCGTCAGCGGGTGCACGAAGCTCTCGTAGAGCACACCGAGGATGATGTACACCGCCACCAGTGCGGCGAGGATCAGCCACGGCTGGCTCGACAGCGAACTCTGGAACGCCTGTGCCGCGCCCTGGAAACTGCCGACGATGGCGTCGGGCATGCCCAGCTCGCGCTGGGTCTGTTCGAGGATGCGCACCGCATCACCCAGGGCCACGCCGGGGGCGAGGTTGAACGACAGGTTGGCGGCCGGGAACAGGCCGTCGTGGGCGATCGACAGCGGGCCGGTGCTGGGCGGTGCGACATGGGCCAGGGCCGACAGCGGCACCATCTCGCCCGACAACGGCGAGCGCAGGTAGAAGTAGTTAAGGCTCTCGGCCTTGCCGCGCTGGCGGGCATCGAGTTCGAGGATCACCTTGTACTGGTTGGTCTCGGTCTGGAACTCGCTGATCTGGCGCTGGCCGAAGGCGTCGTACAACGCCTGGTCGACGTCGGTGGTGGTCAGGCCGAAGCGTGCGGCGGCCTGGCGGTCGATGTCGATGTGGGTGACGCTGGCGCCCAGTTGCAGGTCGTTGGACAGGTCGCGCAATGCCGGGTTTTCCCGCAGGCGTTCGGTCAGGCGCTGGGTCCACAGGTTCAGGGCCACGCCATCGTTGCTCTTGAGCACGTACTGGTACTGGGTGCGCGACGGGCCGGAGCTGAGGTTGATGTCCTGGCCGGCGCGCAGGTACAGGACGATGCCGGGCACCTGGGCGAGTTTCGGGCGCAGGCGGTCGATCAGTTCGCTGGCCGATACATCGCGCTCGCCGCGGGGCTTGAGACTGATCCAGAAACGGCCGTTGGCGATGGTCTGGTTGCTGCCGGTGACCCCGACGGAATGGGAGAAGGCGCGCACCGCAGGGTCGGCTTCGATGATCTTTGCCAGGGCCTTGTGCTTCTCGATCATCGCCGGATACGACACGTCGGCTGCGGCCTCGCTGGTGCCGAGGATGAAGCCGGTGTCCTGCAGCGGGAAGAAACCCTTGGGGATGGCGACATAGCCGATCACTGCCAACGCCAGGGTCAGGCCGAACACACCCAGCGTCAGGCGTTGGTGGGCGAGGGCGCGGTCCAGGCCCTTTTCGTACCAGCGCATCAGGCGCTGGCCAAAGCCGTCGTGGTGTTCCTGCGGCGGTTTGCGCATGAACAAGGCACAGAGGGTCGGGGCCAAGGTCAGTGATACCACCACCGAAATCAGGATGGTCGAGGTGGCCGTCAGGGCGAATTCCTTGAACAATCGCCCGACCACGCCGCCCATGAACAGCAGCGGAATGAACGCGGCGATCAGCGAGAAGCTGATCGAGATCACCGTGAAGCCGATCTCGCCGGCGCCCTTGATCGCTGCGGTGCGGCTGTCATCGCCGGCCTCCAGGTGACGGTGGATGTTTTCCACCACCACGATGGCGTCGTCGACCACGAAGCCCACGGCGATGACGATGGCCACCAGTGTGAGGTTGTTGAGGCTGAAGCCTGCCACGTACATCAGTGCACAACTGGCGATCAGCGATACCCCCAGCACGCTGGAGACGACCAGGGTTGCCGACCACTGGCGCAGGAACAGCGCCATCACCCCGATCACCAGTACCACCGCGATCATCAGCGTCAGTTCCACTTCATGCAGCGAGGCGCGGATGGTCTGGGTGCGGTCGTTGAGTACCGACACCTCGACCGAGGCCGGGAGCATTTCCTGCAAGCGGGGCAGGGCGTCGAGCACGCGATCGACGGTGTCGACGATGTTGGCGCCGGGCTGGCGGAAGATCACCAGATTCAGCCCAGGTTTGTCCCCGGACCAGGATTTGACATAGGCGTTCTCGGCGCCTTCGATCACCTTGGCTACGTCCTGCAGGCGCACCGGGGCGCCGTTGCGGTAGCTGACGATGAGCTGGGCGTAGTCTTCGGGGTGGAACAACTGGTCGTTGGCGGCGATGGTCGAGACACTGTGTTCGCCGTACAGCGCGCCCTTGGCCAGGTTCAGGCTGGTCTGCTGGATGGCCTGGCGGATATCGGCCAAGGTCAGGCCGATGGCCGCGAGCTTCTCGGGCTGCGCCTGCACGCGAATCGCGGGGCGCAGTTGGCCGGTGATGTTGATCAGGCCGACCCCGTCGATCTGGCTGAGCTGGCGTGCCAGCAGGGTTTCGGTGTAGTCGCTGAGCTCGTTGCCAGGCATCTGCTCGGAGCTGACGGTCAGCACCAGCACGGGGCTGTCGGCCGGGTTGACCTTGCGCCAGGTCGGTGGGCTGGGCAGGTCCTGCGGCAGGCGCGCAGTGGCAGTGTTGATCGCGGCCTGGACTTCCTGGGCGGCGGTGTCGATGTTCTTGTCGAGGGTGAACTGCAGGATCAGCGTGGTCGAGCCCAGTGCGCTGCTGCTGGTCATCTGGGTCATGCCGGGGATGGCGCTGAACTGCACCTCCAGCGGCGTCGCCACCGACGACGCCATGGTTTCCGGGCTCGCGCCGGGAAGCTGTGCGGTGACCTGGATGGTCGGGAAATCTGCCTCGGGTAACGGCGCCACCGGCAGGCGCGGAAAGGCGATGGCCCCCAGCAGCACCAGGGCGAAGGTCAGCAGCAGGGTGGCGATGGGGTGGTCGATGCACCAGGCCGAAACGCCTTTGCGGGTGATCATGGCTGGCTCCGGCGGTCAGCCACTTCGGGGCTGGCGGGCACGTCGGGGGCAACCTCGACCCGTGCCCCGGGCTTGAGGCGCGACTGGCCGTCGAGCACCAGGCGATCACCGGCCTTGACCCCGGCGACGATGTTCAGGTCGCTGTCCTGGTAGAGCACCTTGACCGGTACGCTGGCGACCTTGTCGCCATCGAGGCGGTAGACGTAATGACCATCGACGCCGCGCTGCACCACCGGTGGCGGCACCACCAGCGCCTGCTCATCGACAGCGGTGCGCAGGCGGATGGTCACCAGTTGGCCGGGCCACAGCAGGCCATCCTTGTTGTCGAATTCGGCCTTGATGCGCACGGTGCCGGTGTTGGCCGAGATCTGGTTATCGATCAGCGCCAGATGGCCCTGGCCGAGCAGGCTGCGTTCGCCGTCGGCGTCCATGTAAGCCTCGACCACCGCCGGGGAGGGCGCTTTGAGCAGCGTCTGCAGAGTCGGCAGCATCTGCTGGGGCAGGGCGAACTCGACGGCGATCGGGTCGATCTGGGTGACGCTGAACAGACCCTGGGTGTCGCTGCTGCGCACCAGGTTACCGGGGTCGACATTGCGAATGCCGACGCGACCGGTCACCGGTGAGCGGATCTGCGTGTACGACAGCTGTACTTCGGCATTGGCGATGGCCGCCTGGTTGCCCTTGACCGTGGCCTGGAGTTGATTCACCAGCGCCTGTTGCTGGTCGAGGGTCTGCTTCGAGACGCCGTCGTCGCTGCTCAGCAGGCGGTAGCGCTTGAGGTCGACACCGGCCACTTGCAACTGGGCCTGGCTCTGGCCGAGCTGGGCGCGGGCCTGCTCGAGGCTGGCACGGATCGCGCGGTCGTCGAGGGTGGCGAGCAGATCGCCTTCCTTGACCCACTGGCCCTCCTTGACCAGCACCTGGGTGAGGATGCCCTCGACCTGCGGGCGTACATCGACGCTGTGCAGCGACAGCACCGAGCCGATGGCGCTGGCAAAGCGCGGCACGTCCTGCTGGGTGACGCTGACCACTCTCACCGGCACGGCGTTTTGCGCGCGTGGGGCAGGCGTGTCCTGGCGCAGGCGCAGCCAACCGGTCAAGGCGATCAGCAGGAGGATGGCCAGGGCGGCGAGGACGAGGGGGCGGGAGGGACGTCGCATCGGGGCTGGTACCGGTCAGTGGGGGAGGGCTGGAAACCGTGCTGGCGTCTCGCGGCTCCAGACTTTTGTCAGGTTCTTTTCTGCTTATAGCCCGCCGATCGGGTCGGCAACGTGACGTCTGGCTGACAGCGCTGACAGTTTCCAATCATTGATGGCCAGTTGCCAAGGAATTGCGCTGGACCAGTGCTCTCCGGGATTTGCCCTGGAGTCGAACGCCAACGTTGGAGGTGAGGCGCCGCAGATTCCAGCCCAGTGCGATACCTGTAAGAGCAACTGTCTGGTTCAAAATCTGAAGGTCAGCCCAATCCCTGTGGGAGCGGCGGTTCGGCGCCCCGATTTACCCGCGAAAAAGACACCGCGCTGCCTGGCACGGGCTACGCCCGTGTTCGCGGGGCAAGTCGCAGCGGCGAACCGCCGCTCCCACAGGGATTGGGCTGGCTTCTAGATTTTGAGCCAGACAGTTGATCCACACGCACTCAGAACCCGATAAAGGCGTAGTACACCGGCGCTTCGCCGGTCGTCAGCAGCCCATGCCCCTGCAGCCCGTCGGCCAGTTCGGCATCTTGCACATGCACAGTCCATGGCACGTGCGCTTGATCGCTCACCTGATCCAACGCCGCGAGAAACGCCTGCATGTCTGGCAGCCAGGCGGTAAAACCGTTGCCCTTGAGCGCGCTGGTGGTCATGCCCAGCGCCTGGCAGACGGCAACCTTGGCGGCGATGTCGTCGCGGTCGGCCTGGCGCGAGGCTTCGATCAGTGCGGCCAGTTGCGGGTCGACGGCCCTGTTGCCGACGATCAGTTGCGGGCCTTGTTGCCAGGCTTCGGGTGGGCAATCCTTGGCTTCGACGCGCAGAGGCAGGTGCGGGTTGACCTCGGCCGGATAGATACGACAGACCAGCGGGCGTGTTTCATAGATGCCGCACAGGTTGTTGGCATCCAGGTTGCGACAGCGCCCTGGATTGAAGGCCGCGAAGGTCACCGAGACCCGCACCTCTGCACTCCCGCAAGGCACGGCGAGCGAACGGCGCAGCACATGATCGCGTTGCTCGACCGGCATGCCCGGTCCATCGGTGATGAAGCCTTCGATCAGCACCACGACCTGACCGCCACTGGCAGCCCACTGGCGGGACTCGGCGAGCGTGAGGGGTACGTGGTGGCCGGTGCAGCACTTGCCGCAGCCGGTGCAGGCGAAACGAATGCCGTCGCTCACTTGGCGCCTGGCTTCCATTCGGTGACGTAGGCTTGCTGCTGGGCGCGGTCGTACAGGCACAGTTCGGTGCCTGTCTGGTTCTTCATGGATTTTGGCTTGTACACGCCTTCGATCAGCAGGGCGCTGTAGGCGGTGCGGTCGTCGAATTCGGCGGGCTTGCCCAGGGCGTGGGCGTCCTTGAACTGGCTGGCGGCCAGGCAGCGCTTGACCATCTGCTGGCGGTACTCGTTCCAGGCGTCGGGGCTGGAGGCCTGGGCAAGACCACTGGTCATGGCGAGGGCAATCAGGGCAATGCGAAGAAGGGTCATAAGCGGTACCGGCAAGAAAACCTCGGAAGGGGAGTGATTATGCCCGAGTCCTCCCCACCATCAAGTGAAGGCATTGTGTCGCCAGATGTATCAGCGCTCGGCGAACCCGACCGCTCGCGCCGCGACGACGAGGCAGTCGGTCAGCTCGGGCGAGGAGAACTTGGTGAGAATCGCGTTGGCGCCTGCGACCTTGGCTTTTTCGGCGCTCATGGCGCTGTCCAGCGAGGTGTGCAGCAGCACGTAGAGGTGCTTGAAGTCCGGGGTCTCGCGCACGGTGCGGGTGAAGGCGTAGCCGTCCATCTCGGACATTTCGATGTCCGACACCACGATGTTGATTTCCTGGGCGGTGCCCTGCAGCTCCAGCAGGACGTTGATCGCATCCTTGGCGCTGCGCGCGGTATGGCATTCGACGCCGAGGTGGCGAAGGGTGTGCACCGATTGCTGCAGCGCCACCTGGCTGTCGTCCACCACCAGGATGTTGGCGGCGGCCAGCAGGCTGGCATCTTCTGCGCTGAGCTCGCCGGGATGCGTTTCAGGTTCCGGCGGGGCGATGCCGTGGATGACTTTCTCGATGTCCAGCACCTGTACCAGCGTATTGTCGACCCGGGTCACGCCGGTGATGAAGGAGCGGTTGCCCGAGCCGTAGGGCGGTGGCTTGATGTCGGTGCTCAGGCAATGGACGATGCGGCTGACCGCCTGCACGTGCAGGCCCTGGCGGGTGCGGCTGATGTCGGTGACGATCAGGCAGCCACCGTCCGGGTCGGCCAACGGCATTTCGCCGATCGCCCGCGACAGGTCGATCACCGACAGCGAGTTGCCGCGCAGGGTCGCTACGCCTTTGACGTGGGGATGCGACTCGGGAAGCTTGGTCAGGGGCGGACAGGGGATGATCTCGCTGACCTTGAGCAGGTTGATAGCCATCAGCTTGCCGCTGCGCAGGGTGAACAGCAGCAGGGACAGCGAGTCCGCGCGGGCATTTTGCGTGGCCATGGATAACCTTCGGGCATGTCGGAAAAGGGAGTGGATGCCGGGTTATCGGCCTTTGCCGTTCAGGCTTTAGGCAAAAAAAGAGGGCCTCGCGGCCCTCGAAAGATTACCAGTTGTAACGCACACCCAGGTTCACTCCCCACGGTTGTTCGATGTTGTTGCCTTTCATGTAGTCGAAGCCTGCATTCACCTGCACGGTGTCGGTCACCTGCGCGGCCACACCGGCACCGAGTTCGATGCGGCTGCCCGAGAAGTCGTTGTCGAACTTGTTGCCGTTGACCTTGACCTGATTGTTGCGGGCGAACTCGTGGGCTGCTGCGACCTTCACGTAGGGCTGCACGAAGCCGCCTTTATCCAGAGGGAAGGTACGGCCGACATGGCTACCGACCTTGCCCAGCAAGGAATCGGCATTGGCGGCGCTGGCGCGCATGCCGTTGTCCAGGTTGTAGCTGGCACCGTCGACCCACAGCGTCGACACCTGGGTATAAGGTTCGACGAACCAGCCGTCGTCCAGCTTGATGTGCTTGCCCACTTCGACCGAGGCGCCAATGCCGTTGTTGTTGTATTCGCCCTTGGCCTTGCGGCCATCGCTCATGCGCACGTCAGATGTGTTCTGGAAGCGGTTGGCCTTGATCAATGCATCGACGTACAGGCCATCGTCCGCCAACCAGGTGCTGTAAACACCGATATGGAAGCTGTCGACCTTGCCGCTGGTGCCACCGGACAGGTCCAGGTCAGAGCGGCTGTAGCCACCGGTCACCCCCAGCAGCCACTGGCCGCTGCTCGACGGCAGCGGCGCGTCGGCACCGAACGAAATGCCCTGCTGTACCTGGTCATAGGCGGCACCGGCGCCGGCAGACACCTTGTACTTGTTGCCGTAGGTGCGCATCCAGCCGCCACTCTGGGTGTTGCCGTTGCGCAGTTCACCCATGCGCGAGCGCAGGGTGGTTGCTTCGCCGTACCAAACGGTAGGTGCCGCGCTGAACAGACCGGTGACTGTGCGTGTGCCTGGGGTGGTGGTATCGCCCTTGCGCACCAGGAACCAGTCGTCGCCGCGCTGTTCCAGTTCGTAGGCGAAGGTACCGAAGTCCACTTGGCCGCCGATCAGGTCGAACTGCGAGGTGCTGCCCTCGCCGGTGTGCACGACCTGATGGTCGATCACTGCGGCGTTCGGATCGGTGCCGGTATTTTCCACCAGCAGGTGATGCTCACCGCTGGCCTTGCCGCTGACATCGACGAGGTCGCCCTGGCCGGTACTCAAGTCGGCGCCGAGGACAAAGGTGCCCGAACCGGACAGCTCGCCGAGTTCAAGACGGTTGAGGCCTGCGCTGCCTTCGACGCCGCGCAGGTTCACGGTTCCGCCCTCGAGGTTCAGCTTGTCGACACTGGAGTCACCGGTCAGGGTCCAGATCGAGGTGCCGTCCAGAGCCAGTGAACTGGCGTTGGTGATGGTGCCGGTGAGGCTGGCGTGGTTGGCCAGGGCCAGGTCAAGATGAGAACCATCGTCCACCACGATGTTTCCATCGAGCTGGCTGTTGTTCACCGACACATCGGCAGTGGCCTGGTCTGCCACTTCCAGAATGACACCGTTGCCACCGATCAAGACCGAGCCGTTGTCGATCTGGATATTGACCTTCTCCTCTGTCCGATCCCTCGTCACCTTGATAGCGCTGCCTTCACGCCCGATGACGGTAGACCTGTCGAGTAAAAGATTGGACTCCTTGTTGGCCGCGCCAGTGGTCGCAGAAAAAATCACGATGCCATTGTTGTCGCCGCTGACCACGCTGTTTTCACGAATCCTGGCGTTCGCGCCTGCCACTACTACGCCAACACCTCCAGGGATCAGGTCCGCCCCTGGGGTTCCGGCCAGACCTTCCACTTGCGTATTGCTCAAATCCAGCAGGGCGTCGTTGGTTACATTGATCCCTCTGGCTATTCCCGAAACGAAACTGTTGCTGATGCGGGCACTCGAGGCTTGTTCAAAACCCGAGAGACGTATGCCGAAGGCCTGAGCGTTAGGGCGCGCAGGATCGAGCTTGGCGATGATCCTGCTGGCGTCGATGACGGTATGGCTGTTGTAGAGCGTGATTGCGTTACTACCAACAGCGTTTACGCTGGCACCGTCGATATTCACCTGAGCATGATTGAATGCCGTGATGGCGGCAGTGGATGCTCCGGGTCGTACGCTGAGGGTCGCACCCACGTGGACGAGGTAGGAATATTCTGGAAAACCAGGGCTGACAATGAAGCGAGTCCCTGCCGGGACACTCCATTGTTCAGCTGTTGATACCAGGGGAACTATTGCCAGGCCTAGCGTGGCGAGGCGCAGTGATACAACAGTGGGCTTCATGATGAGACTCGGCCGGAATTGAAGGGCCGATATTTAATGCGTACGGATACCTGGAGGGATGCAGGGTAATTCCCTTGGGGGCCAGGAAAAATCCTACAGCGACCACTGGTTTCGCATTAAAGAGCCTCACCAGCTGAAGCGTACCCCTATGTTCACGCCCCAAGGCTGCTCGATGTTCTTGCCGTTGCTGTAGTCGAAGTCCGCATGGGCCTGCAGTGCTCCACTGAGCGTGGCAGCTATACCTACGCCAAGCTCTGCGCGTCCACCGGACAGGTCGTCATGGAAGGTGGCGTTGTTTACCTTGATTTTATTGTTGCGAGCGAACTCGCGTACGGCTGCGACTTTGACATAGGGCTGGACGAAACCTCCGGATTCCAGTGGCAGCGTGCGCCCCAGGTGGGTACCCACCTTGCCGAGCAGCGAGTTCGCTTTGTTGTTTCTGGCACGCAGGTCATTGTCGAGACTGTAGTTCTCACCGTCGACCCACAAGGCAGACACCTGCGTATAGGGTTCGACGAACCAGTTGTCGGCGAGCTTGATGTGGCGGCCGGCTTCTACCGAGCCTCCCATGCCGTAGTTGGAATAGTCGCCTTTGGCCTTCTCGCCATCGTTCATGCGAACGTCTGCTTTGTTTTCGAAGCGGTTGGCCTTGAGTACGGCATCGACATAGTAGCCGCCGTCGGTCAGCCAGGTGCTGTAGAGGCCCAGGTAATAGCTGTTGACACGACCATTGCTGCCCAGGCGCATGCTCAGTTCAGAATCGCTGTAGCCGCCCATCACACCGACCAGCCATTGCCCATTCTGGCTGGGCAGGGCGGTGTCCGCGCCAATCGATATGCCTTGCTGGGTCTGCTGGTAATCGACCTGATCGGCCGTCGAGATCCGGTAACGATTCGCATAGCTGCGTGCCCATACCCCGCCCTGATTGCCGCCTTGGCGCAACTCACCCAGGCGGCTGCGCAGCGTGCTCAGCTCCCCATACCAGACCGTTGGCGCTGCACTGAACACGGCGATGGCTGTTTGCGCGCTGGGCGAGATGATCGGCGTCTGGGCTTGCACCAGATACCAGTCGGTAGCACGTTGCTCCAGAAGGTAGGAGTAGGCGCCGACATCCACGGTGCCGGTTTGGCTGAGAACGGCGAAGCGCGCATCTCCTCCTTCGGTATGCACGACACGTTGCGGCAAATCGCCCTGTACGGGCTCGGCACCGGTATTCTGGATCAGAAGCCCGTGCTGCCCTTGAGCCTGCCCCTGGATATTCACCAGATCGCTCAGGTGCCCTGCCAGGTCGGTACCCAGAACGAAGGTGCCCGAGCCCTGAAGGCTGGTGGCCGTCAAGGTGTGGAAGGGGCCCTGAGCGGGGCGCAGGTCGACGGTTCCACCGTTGAGGGTCAGGGCTCCGACACTTGAATCATCGATCACGGCCAAGCGGGATGAAGCATCCAGCGTGGTCTGGGAAACATTGCGCACGGTACCGGTGAACAGCGAGCCGTTGGTCAGGTTCAGCACACCGGGTGTTTGCGCATCCTGGATCATCTCGCCGGTCATGCGGCTGTTGTCAAGCGACACGCTGGCTGCATTGCTGACCGTACCGTCCAGTGTCGAGGCGTTGCGCAGGACGACTTCGGTCTGACTTCCTGCCGCAGAGATGACGTTTCCACTCACGCTACTGGCATCCAGGCTCAGGCTGCGCACGTTGTTGATATTGCCATTGAAACGCGAGCCGGCTGCCAAATCCGCGGTTGCGCTCGAGCCTAGGGGCTGGTTCAAGTTGCCGTCGACTGAGCTGGCGTCGAGTTGCAAGCTGCTGAGGTTGTTCAAGTCGCCTGTCAATTGTGCGGCGTTGATCATCCTTAGATCGGCGAGCCCACCTTGGGCAACTTGGATATTGCCCGTCAGCGTGCTCGCGTCGATCAAAATGTCTGCCTGAGCCACCCTGCCTGCCAGGTCGCCTGGTAATCCCACCTCGATCAGGGTCTGGTTGGCGGCAATCAGCGTCGATCCATTCGCGATGACGATCTCGGCGGACATGGCTTGAGCGCTCTGGTTGCTGACCACGATTGCACTGCCGTCCTGCGATGTCAGGCTGGAATTGTCCAACTCCAGGCGTGGCGCTGTATTGTCGCCCCCCGAACCGAATAGGCCTGCGCCACGATTGGTGCCCGTGGCGTTGCTGTTACGCAGGATCGCCTCGCCACCGACCAGCGTGATGCCCAGTCCATTACCCGCTACTGTACTGCCAACCACCCCTGAACCGATGATCGTCGAGTCGATGAGCGTAGCGCTGCTACCTCCCGACACGTTGAGGCCTCGGCCTGTGCCTGAAATCGTGGAGTTGGTCACCAGCACCGTCGAGCCCGGGGCTACGGCGCCTACTCCTCTGATGACCGAAAGACCTGTATCGCCCGTCGAACTCAAAGTGGAGTCCTTGATTGTTCCCGTGGACTCGGTGAGCACCACACCTCGTTGTGCGCCGCCTGTTACCGACGCTCCGTCCAAGGTCACCGTGGAGCCGGGTAGCGCAACGACACTCAACGTGGCGCCGCCAGGCGTCACCGAGAGTGCTGCGGCGTTAAGGGTCCAGGTTTCGGGGGGAGAGCCCGCACCGACTGTCGCGCTGCTGCCCGGCGCCAGACTCGCCGCCAGGGATAAAGGACTGATTGCAAGAAGCAGCAAGACCGATGGCGAGCGATAAGAAACGTGCTTTTCGATACAGTCCTTCCTCATGTGACTAGCTCCCTAGGTGCATGCATGAGTGCCCAATCCTTTGCAGCGATGCCGTGGCGTTACTGTAGACCACGTTGCGTTTTGTGCACCTGTTAAATTTGCTAGGTTACAGACGAGGCTTGCTTCATCAATATGGATCTCGCAAGTCATCCCGACGCCCTGCCATGGCGCTGTTGAGGTTTTCCGTCGGCTTAATATTGATGGTGCTTGATCCATATCAAGCACGTGCGAGAGGAATCTTTATGAACAGTAAAGTCACGATTGCTACCACCAGTAGAAAACACAGCGGTATTCGCATTCTCGCGTTGCCGGAATTGACCGTTCCCGTGCGTGATGCAACGCGCGGAATTATTCCCATTATTGAACTTGATAACGACTTGGAGGTGAAGGTTCCCAAAAGTAGCGATCTACGACCAGGTGACTTTATTCGCTTGTTCAACGCCGGAACCTGGTTCGGCGATGAATTGGAAATTACTCAGGCGGATCTCGATGACCCCACGCTCATCGAGTTCACGTTAATTTATCCTCAGAGTGAATTCCCCGCGCCAGGAACTGATGTCACCGTTGCACTGGACTACGGTATCTATGATCCCTTTTCCGAAAATGGGCAGCCCTCTCAGCGTGTAGTGAATACCCGTTTTGACCGTCGGGCAGCGGGAGGTGCGCAGTTACCGCCCATTGCCTTCACCGAGGAGCAACTTAGTGGTATTACCGAAGCGGATATGGTTGCTGATGTGCTGCCACTTGTAATTAGCCCCTATCACTACGGCGAAGCCGAAGACAAGATAGAACTTTGGCTGGGCACCTCTGCCGATGAAAGCTCCGGTACTTGGTTGGTGCCCACATTCGAGGTCACCAATCCCACCTTGAATGTGCGCGTAGAAATTACTCGCCAAGAGCTGGAAGACGCGGGAGATGGTCTGCGCTACTTTGCTTATCGCGTCACTGACTGGGCAGGCAACATCAGTGGGATTTCAAGCACCACTCCAATCGAGGTGTTCCTCCAGTTGCCTGCGTTGGATGCACCACTTGTACCGGAAGCCGACGATGGGCTGATCACCTACAATGATGCCAATCCCAGCGTCGGCGTCGCTATCCCCACCTATGACGGCGCCTCGGCGGGCGATTCTATCGTACTGAGCTGGGGGGCAGCGAGATTGGCGCCCTATGTCCTCACTCCAGCCGATGCGATCAACGATCCGCTGGTCACCCTGGAAGTGCCATATGCGATCGTCAGGCAGGAAGGCGATGGCAACATCAACGTCCGGTACCAGATGAGCCGCGCAGGGCAGCCCCCGATTACCTCTGGCGATACTCCTGTAGAGGTGAATCTGACCACCCCTGGCGGACCTGACCCCGACCCGAATCCGGAGCTGCCGGAGCACGGGAACATCAAGGCGCCAACGATCAAATGCGGGACCAGCCCTGATAACACGATCACGCCGGGAGATTTTGGCAAAGATGCCGTGGCCATCATCACGCGTCCAGGCGTTGACAACAAGCCGATCTGGCTGGTGGATGATGTGATTCAGTTGCACTGGCAGAATATTTCCAATCCGGAACTTACGCCCGTTACCGTCACGGTGAGCAATGAGCCGGCGAATATCAATTACCCGATTCCGTTCACCGGTGTTATCGATCAAACCGGATCTGGCGAGTTCGATGTGTACTTTACCCTCACTCGGGAATTACCTGCCAGTCCCAACCCTGTACCGGTAACGGTTCGTTCGCCGATTCAGCGTGTCAGAGTGACTGCCGGTGCTGAATTACCGGGCGATGGTAACCCGCTGAATCAGGCGAGTTTCCCTGATGCAAACTCGCGGAATATCATCACGCGCGCTGTCGGTATGGCAGGCACCGTGTTCCGTATTCCATTGGCCGGTGTCTCCAATATCGAACTGACGAAGAATCCAAGGGTAAGCTACGATTTCGTGGGTATCGAGACACCGTTAAACCAGGTGACTCCGCCACCACCGCCTTTCACACCGATCGAAGCATCGCGTATCAAGATGGCGGGTGTTGCCCTGACACAGAGTGACTTGGACACTGGTTATATTGATGTGCCGCTGCCGTACAGCCTCACGTACTATATCTGTCGAAATGGGGCCATTGTCGATTACACCATCGAAAACGATATCGGCCCAACTCAAGCCAGCCAAGGATATGTCTATTTTGCGCTGAATCAGGGGGGCGGGACCTGCACACTGCCTTGAGCTAAGCGCGGTGACTGTTTCTTCCCAATACAGCATTCATTGTAAGGTTGAATACGAAATGAACCAGATTTTAAAGATAGCTCCCCTGCCACCGATCAACTTCACCGACGATCAGCGCCAAGGGATTACAGACGAACTTTTGCAAGACGACAAGTTGTGGGTGAAAATCAACCCTTATTTTGGCGGCCAATCCGGCGATACGGTCGAGTTGTGGCTGGGCGATAGCCAGAATTCTGGGCGTTATTTGCAACCCGTCTATACCGTCGATGATCCTGCCGAGTTTACCGAGGTGGCATTTACGCGTGCCGAATTGCTTGAGCACAACCAAACACGCGCCTTTTTCGGATACCGCATCAACGAGAGGGAGCGGTCGTCGCTGGTCGGTATCAACATCGACCTGAGTTAACGCCCAACCTATGATGCAGGATGATCGTGTCCGGCCGCCGCTGCGTCCGGACGCGATCATCCGTGTATCAGCGTACCCCCAGTCGGCGCGCCAGCCGGCTCAAGTTGGCGCGGTCGATACCCAGTTCCCGAGCGGCCGCGGCCCAATTGTCTTCATGGCGCAACAGACACTCCTCTATGAGCTGACGCTGATAGGTGTCCATCGCTTCGCGCAGCCCCCCTTCAGGCAATGGCAACGCTTTTATCCCCGCGATATCAGGTGAGTGATCCTTGATGGCTGACGCAATGTGCAGGTCCAGGTCGACTGCGTCCAGGGTGAGTATGCGTGGACGTTGTGGATGCCGACCCAACGCCTTGAGCGCGGAGCGGCCAATGAGGTGCTCCAGTTCGCGTACGTTGCCTGGCCAGTCGTAGGCCAGCAACGCTGCCTGGGCCTCTGCGCTCAAACGCAGGCTGTCCAGGCCCAGCCGGGAGCGATTCTGCTCGAGGAAGAAACCGGCGAGCAGCAGTACGTCTCTGCCTCGCTCGCGCAACGGCGGTACCTGTAGCGGGTAAACGCTGAGGCGATGGTAGAGATCGGCGCGAAAATGCCCGTTGCGCACCTCGCTGGCGAGGTCTCGGTTAGTGGCGGCGATCAGGCGCACATCGACCCTGTGTTCTTGATCCGAACCCAGGCGCTGCAACTGGCCGCTTTGCAGAACCCTCAGCAGTTTGGCCTGCACTGACAGAGGCAGTTCGCCCACCTCATCGAGAAACAGCGTTGCGCCGTCGGCCAGTTCGAACTTGCCACGGCGCTCACTGTGCGCGCCGGTGAAGGCGCCTTTGACGTGACCGAACAGCTCGCTTTCCACCAAGGCTTCGGGCAGTGCGGCGCAGTTGAGGCTGACCAGCGGTTTGTCCGCACGTTTGCTGGCCTGGTGCAGCGCCAGTGCGACCAGTTCCTTGCCGACACCCGTCTGCCCGGTGACCAATACGGTCAGGTCGCTGCCCGCCACCAGGCGAATTTCTTCCAGCAAGTGCTTGTGCGCAGGGCTTTGGCCAATCAGTTCCCTGTGCTGATCGTTGACCTGTCGATAAACCTCGGCGCGTTGTTGCTCGGTTTCCACGCGCAAGGCCAGGTTCTCGATGCGTTCGGCCACGGTCACAGTGGCGGCAGCCAGGCTGGCGAAGGCCTGCAAGGCATCCAGTTCAAGGCTCTGGAACTGGCCCGGAGTAAGGGCATCGAGGGTCAGCAAACCCCATGGGCGCTCGTCGACCATCAGCGGGCAGCCCATGCAGTCGTGAACCTCCAGGCCTGCTTCGAGGGTGTTGACCAACCCATCGTAGGGGTCCGGCAGTTCGGAGTCGCTGGCAAAGCGAGTCGGCTGCGATCGGCTTAGCAATATCTGGAAGCGAGGGTGTTCGCTGACCTTGAAGCGTCGCCCCAGGGTGTCTGTGGATAAACCGTCGACGGCAAGCGGTACCAGCCACTCGCCATCCAGGCGCAGCAAGGCAGCGGCATCGCAGGGCAGCAAGCTGCGCATGGCTTGCAACAGACGGCGATAGCGCTCCTGGTCAGGCAGGTCGCGAGAGAGGTCGCTGACCAAGGGGAGGAGGGCGGTGAGCAGGGGTTTTGCGAACATGCGGGCGTCCTGGAGCGGCGTCTGGGGCATACGGTCGCGAGTTGTCTGCTTGACGTCAAGATCTGCCTGCCGCGTGACATGAGGTTACTCGGCATTCTTACCTGGTAAATCTGTCAGGTTACGCCCTCGTCGGTAGTGGATAGAGTTGGACGACACCTTATGCCACCCGTCCCGTCTGACGGGTAAGGCAACGGCTGGGTATCCTTTCAATCGGGCGAAGGTATTTTTCCAATGACCAAACAAGAGATATTTCTCAGCAAATTTCCTGTTTCAACCATGGCAGATGCATTGCACCCACTGGTTATCACGGATATGGACTCTGGTGGCCTACCGCGCGATGGCTTGGGTTGGAGTGAGTTGTTCGATCCTACCCGTGTCGTGTCGATGTCAGCCAAACTGCCGGACGTCGTTCGAGTGGGCGATGAAGTCAGCCTTTTCTGGACATCTGTCAAACCTTCCACGCAACCACCTCAAGCCCCTCCGACAGAGGAGCCGGTGCAGTTCTACCTATTGGATGCAGAAACCGAGGCGCGGGGCTGGTTGAGCTTTGGCGTGGTACGCGATGACCTGAATCTACCGGTAGACGATGATATTCCTTACCCATACTTCGGTTACGTCTTCTATAGGCTGTATGACCCGCTCGCCGATGAAACACGCTACTCGGAGTATCGGGAGGTGCTGATCGATCTTCGTGTGCCTGGAGGGCTCGATCCCAGGCCAGGATCTCCGGCCAATGAAAACCTTGTCGCGCCTATAGTGACGCCCTCCACGATCGACTCCCCTACCACCCCCGTGAGGGTTACGATCGAGGCATGGGATTTCATGCAGCCGGATGACCAGATCACACTGGTCTGGAACGGTGCTCGTCATGTCGGGAACCGCCTGGTCGCGGGTGATGTGGGTAAGCCATGGGTGATCAACGTTCCCGCTGAGTTGATCAGGGAGGGTGGGAGCGGTGAAAACCTGCTGGTGTATTACGAAATCCGTGATCGGGTGCAGAACTACTCGCGTCCCTCCCCGCCTACTTACGTGAAGGTCGAAGACCCCAACGCACTCGAGGCCCCTGAAGTGGAGGGAGCGGAGAATCCACCCTACAAATTGGACCTGGCAGCGTTGGACGGTGACGATGTGACCATCTACCTACCTGACTACGAGGGGTACGCGAGAGGGGATTCCGTCACCATGCACTGGGTTGGGCTAAGTGCCGAAGCCGATGGTAAGCAGGTGCCGTATGATTGGCCGGCCAGAACGATCAATGGGACCAGGGACAAGATCTTCATTCTGCCGTATATCTACGCGGCCCTCGTGGTGAACGGTCTCGCTACCGTGTATTACGAGTCCACACCTGCTGCCGGCGGTAATGCCAGACCCTCACGTCGGCGCTCGATCATCATCGTCGGTGAGGGCATTGCGTTGCAGCCCCCGGTTCTGCTCGAAGCGGTAGGTGACGAGATTGATCTGACCAGCCTGAGCGCCGAGGAGGTCCATGTGCGAGTGCCCGTTTACCCAGGGCAACGGGCAGGGGATGTAGTTACGCTGTTCTGGACTGGCAAGGTCGGTAACGGCGGTGGCATGACCTGGCAAACCGACCTGACGGTTCCCGTCGGGGGCGAAAAAGTCGAGCTTGTGTTCGAGGTGTCGTTGCCTTACCTGAGCCCATTGGTGGACGGTACCCTCACCTTGAGTTATTCGGTGCATACCCCCGAGTTCGATATCAGGCGATCCTCGCCCGAGAACGTCTACAACGTTGTGGACAGTGGGGCAGCCAATTTGCCGGCACCGACCTGTGCCCAGGTAGAAGGCAGTGGTGCCGGTGCGTCGATGCCCTCGGGTACCGAGAATGCAATCATCGAGATCCCGGACAGTGCAAGTCTGCGTGTGAACGATGCAGTCACGCTGCATTGGGAAGCAGCTTCTGGGGGTACCCCGCCAGCTTACACCGAGACCAAGACGTTCACGGGATTCCCATTCAGCTTCACTGTGGGCAACGCGGTGATCAAGTCTTTTGAAGAGGTTGATGTGTCGGTGACCTACTCGGTTCAGCGAGCTGCTGCGTGATCGATGTGTCATGAGGGGCGGGCCGTTGAGCCAGTGATCACTCACAGGCTCAACGGCTTGGTCATTTTGACTATTGCAGTCATTATGACTTCAATTGATTCAGGTCATATTGACTTCATTGATATCAAGTTGTTGATTTAAAAGAATTTAATTGTTGGCATTGTAATTGCGATTGGCTGGGTAGTCATTCGAAGCCCAAAGCTCAGGAGTCACTGCAATGCTCAATGCCGACCAACGTGCAATCATCAAGGCTACCGTCCCGCTGCTCGAGAGCGGTGGCGAGGCGCTGACCACTCACTTCTACAAGATGATGCTCAGCGAGTATCCCGAAGTGCGTCCGCTGTTCAACCAGGCGCACCAGGCCAGCGGTGACCAGCCTCGTGCGCTGGCCAACGGCGTGCTCATGTATGCCCGCCATATCGACCGGCTGGAACAACTGGGTGGCCTGGTTGGCCAGATCATCAACAAGCATGTGGCCTTGCAGATCCTGCCCGAACATTACCCGATCGTTGGCAGTTGCCTGCTGCGCGCCATCGAGGAAGTGCTGGGCAAGGACATCGCCACCCCGGAAGTGATCGCTGCCTGGGGCGCGGCCTATGGCCAGCTGGCCGATATTCTTATCGGTGCCGAAGAGGGCCTGTACAAGGCCAAGGAAGAGGCTGACGGCGGCTGGCGTGGTGCCCGGGATTTTCGTGTGGTGCGCCGTGAGCAGGAAAGCAGCGAGATCGTCTCGTTCTACTTCGCCCCCATCGATGGTAAGCCGGTACTCAAGGCCGAGCCTGGTCAGTACATCGGCCTGCAGTTGTTTATCGACGGTGCCGAACAGCGCCGCAACTATTCGCTCTCGGCATTGTGCGATGGCGAACAGTACCGCATCAGTGTCAAGCGCGAGGCCGGGGGCAAGGTGTCGAACCATCTGCACGATCAACTGCAGGTCGGCGACACGCTCAAGCTGTTCCCGCCGTCTGGCGACTTCACCCTGGCACCTGGCGACAAGCCGCTGGTGCTGATCAGTGGTGGTGTCGGCATCACCCCGACCCTGGCGATGCTCGAGGCTGCGCTGAAGACCGAGCGTCCGGTGCACTTCATCCACTGCGCACGCAACGGTTCGGTGCATGCTTTCCGTGACTGGATCGACAGCCTGGCGGCGCAGCATCCGCAACTGCAACGCTTCTATTGCTATGCCGAGGACGACGGCAGCCGTGACGCCAATGCGGTCGGCCTGCTGACCCAGGATCTGCTGGCCGAGTGGCTGCCGCGAGCGCGTGACGTGGATGCCTACTTCCTTGGACCAAAGGGCTTCATGGCGGCGATCCGTCGTCACCTCAAGGTCCTGGGGGTTCCGGATGCGCAGAGCCGCTACGAGTTCTTCGGGCCGGCGGCTGCTCTGGAATGATCTACTGACCAGGCTGGCGTCTTCGCGGGCAAGCCCGCGAAGGGGTTGGCCTGTCCATATATAAGGAAGGATGAACAGCGCCCCTCAGCTTTCATCTTTAATCCTCCTTTAATCACTGTATCCTTCACTCCCGGGTGTCGAGGGGCTGGTCCCTGCGCGACGCCCGGGCAGCCGCTTTTTTTACCGGCCAAGGTTGAACCGATGTTGCCAACGCCGGTCACAGCATCTCCGGATAGCCCTGCGCAGCGCTGTCTCGCCGCTTCCTCGACACGCTAAGAGACCATCCCTGCGTGTAGACTTGCGCCCAGGCAGGCGGAACACGCTGCACCTATCCATCCAAGGAATCGGCAATGAACGAACAAACCCTGCGCCTGAATCGGGAACGGCGCTTCCTCGTGCTGTTGGGGGTAATCTGCCTCTCGCTGATCGGCGGCGCGCTGTACATGCAGGTCGTGCTAGGCGAGGCACCTTGCCCGTTATGTATCCTGCAGCGCTATGCCTTGCTGCTGATCGCGCTGTTCGCGTTCATTGCCGCAGCCATGCCCGGACGACGGAGCCTGACCTTCTTCGAGGCGTTGGTCGTGCTCAGCGCAATTGGCGGAATCGTTGCGGCCGGCAACCATGTGTATATACTCGCCAACCCGTACGCCAGTTGCGGCGTCGATGTACTGCAGCCGATAGTCGACGACCTGCCCCTGGCGCGGCTCTGGCCCCTGGCATTCCAGGTCGACGGTTTCTGCACCACACCGTACCCGCCCATCCTGGGTCTGTCGCTGGCGCAATGGGCGCTGGTGGCGTTCGTCCTCACTGCCATCCTCGTGCCGCTGGGCATCTATCGGAATCGGCGCCGGGCTTAGACAAAAGTCCCGATTTGATGCAGGTCTATTGCACGGTGAGATAACCGGCAAAATTTCCCCAGAGACTGATCCTGATCAACGTTGAGCCCTTGTAGTACAAGGGTTTCAGGGCTATCAAGCCGGGTGCGACAAACTGTCGCGAAGTTGATTTTTCAGGCAGGATTATTACAAATCCTGTAAAAGACTGTTGCTCAATAAGTCATAGTCAAGGGGGGGCGACCTATCTACAATCGCCCCCAATTTCCGTTCGGCACTGCTTGCGAGTCGCAGGATTGAAGGAAGCCCCAGCGCTCCTTTTGCTGACTTCGACAAGTTTCGCCCAACGGCGATCCGGGCGGACACCCCTCCGCGTTTTCCCGCACCAAATGGAATTGGTCTGAAGTACAGGCCTTTAGCCTAAGAAAACCCCAAGCTCGTCCATACGCTCAACGCCCAGATCCAGCAGTCGGATCCCAGGCAGGCGCGGGTTCGAGCTCGAAATGCTAACGCTTGGCAGGACGAAGTGTTGGCGAACAAAACACATTGCATTGAAGCAAGCTGATCTAGAGGTCGTGAGATGAGTAAAAAGCGTTACCCCAGACTGTTTGGCATATTGCCCTTTTTAGGCATGCTTTTACTCAGTGGGTGCAACTGGACCCTGCTCGACCCGAAGGGCCAGGTCGGCATTGAGCAAAAGAACCTGATCCTCATCGCTACCGGCCTGATGCTGCTGGTCGTGGTGCCAGTCATCATCATGACCCTGGTCTTCGCCTGGAAGTACCGCGCTTCCAACAAGGCTGCCACCTACACCCCCGACTGGTCGCACTCGACCAAGATCGAAGCTGCGGTGTGGATCATCCCGATCCTGATCATCATCGCCCTGGGCTACGTCACCTACCACTCCACCCACAAGCTCGACCCTTATCGTCCGCTGGATTCCGATGTGAAGCCGGTGCAGATCGACGTGGTCGCCCTGGACTGGAAATGGCTGTTCATCTACCCGGAGCAGGGCATTGCCACGGTCAACAAGATCGTCTTCCCGGCTAACACCCCGGTCAACTTCCGCGTGACCTCCGACGCCGTGATGAACTCGTTCTTCATCCCTGCGCTGGGCGGCCAGATCTACGCGATGGCCGGCATGACCACCAAGCTGCACCTGATCGCCAACGAAAATGGCGAGTTCGACGGTATCTCCGCGAACTACAGCGGTGCTGGCTTCACCGGTATGAAATTCAAGGCAACCGCCACTTCGCAAGCCGACTTCGATGCATGGGTCGCGCAAGTGAAGGCTTCGCCGAAGAAGCTGGACAAGGCCGAATACGACGCCTTGGCCAAACCAAGCGAAAACAACCCAGTCGAGCTGTACAGCGAGGCTTCGCCTGACACGTTCCAGCTCATCGTCGACAAGTACGAAGGCATGAACCGTGGTCGTCCGAGCCACGAAGAAGCAGGCAGCAAAGACCTGGCCACTACCAAGGGTGTGGAAACGAGTATGCAACCAGCTGCCGGTGCAGAGGAGTAAGAGATGTTCGGTAAATTAAGCCTGGAGGCGATTCCCTATCACGAGCCGATAGTCATGGTGACGCTTGCCATTGTCGCGCTCGGGGGCCTCGCCGTCGTTGGTGCCCTCACCTATTTCCGCAAGTGGTCCTACTTGTGGACCGAGTGGCTGACCACGGTCGACCACAAGAAGATCGGGGTGATGTACATCATCGTCGCGATGGTCATGCTGCTGCGCGGCTTCGCCGACGCCATCATGATGCGTACCCAGTTGGCTGCCGCGACCGGCGGCTCCGAAGGCTACCTGCCGCCTGAACACTATGACCAGATCTTCACCGCCCACGGTGTGATCATGATCATCTTCATGGCGATGCCGTTCTTCACCGGCCTGATGAACCTGGCCCTGCCTCTGCAGATCGGTGCACGTGACGTTGCCTTCCCGTTCCTGAACTCCCTGAGCTTCTACCTGCTGCTGGCAGGCGTGCTGCTGGTCAACATCTCCCTGGGCGTCGGCGAATTCGCCAAGACCGGTTGGGTTGCCTATCCGCCACTGTCGGGGATCCAGTACAGTCCGGGCGTAGGGGTTGACTACTACATCTGGGCGCTACAGCTATCAGGCTTGGGTACGACACTCACAGGCGTGAACTTCCTGGTCACCGTCCTGAAGATGCGCGCACCTGGCATGAAGCTGATGGACATGCCGATCTTCACCTGGACCTGCACCTGGGCCAACGTGCTGATCGTCGCTTCCTTCCCGATCCTGACCGCCGCACTCGCCCTGCTGACCGTTGACCGTTATCTGGACTTCCACATCTTCACCAACGAGCTTGGTGGGAACCCGATGATGTACGTCAACCTGTTCTGGGCCTGGGGTCACCCTGAGGTGTACATCCTGATCCTGCCGGCGTTCGGCGTGTTCTCGGAAGTCACCTCGACCTTCTCCAGCAAGCGTCTGTTCGGCCACCACGCGATGATCTACGCATCGGGTGCCATTGCCGTACTGGGCTTCGCGGTCTGGCTGCACCACTTCTTCACCATGGGTGCAGGCGCCAGCGTCAACACCTTCTTCGGCCTGGCGACGATGCTGATCTCCATTCCGACCGGTGTGAAGCTGTTCAACTGGCTGTTCACCATGTACCAGGGTCGCGTGCGTTTCACTCCGCCGATGCTCTGGACCCTGGGCTTCATGGTCACCTTCTCCATTGGTGGCATGACCGGCGTACTGCTGGCCGTTCCAGGTGCTGACTTCGTGCTGCACAACAGCCTGTTCGTTATCGCCCACTTCCACAACGTGATCATCGGCGGTGCGGTGTTCGGCTACATTGCCGGCTTCGCCTTCTGGTTCCCGAAAGCCTTCGGTTTCACCCTCAACGAGAAGTGGGGCAAGGCGGCATTCTGGTTCTGGCTGTCCGGTTTCTACGTGGCCTTCATGCCGCTGTACGCGCTGGGCTTCATGGGCATGACCCGTCGTCTGAACCACTCCGACAACCCACTGTGGGAACCCTACCTGTACGTGGCCGTGGTCGGTGCGGTGCTGATCCTGTTCGGTATCGCCTGCCAGCTGATCCAGCTGTACGTATCGGTTCGCGACCGCAACCAGAACCTGGATGTCACCGGCGATCCATGGGGTGGCCGTACCCTGGAATGGTCGACTTCGTCGCCACCTCCGTTCTACAACTTCGCCCAAATGCCCGAGAAGGTCGGCCTGGACGCCTGGCAAGAAGCCAAGGAAGCCGGTGTCGCCTACAAGGTGCCGGCCAAGTACGAAGCGATCCACATGCCGAACAACACCGCTACCGGTCTGTTCATGGGTCTGTTCCTGACCATCTTCGGCTTCGCTTTCATCTGGCACATCTGGTGGCTGGTGGGTGCGAGCCTGGTAGCAACCATCGCGGTCTTCGTTCGCCACGCTGCGCGTGACGACCAGGGCTACATGGTCCCTGCCGAAGAAGTGGCGCGCATCGAAGGCGAACGCCAGCGGGCCCTGCAGCTTGCCGGTGTACCTACCGGTGGCGCACGTGTCGAAACCTTTGAACGGGTGTAATCAATGTCCAGTCAAGTAATTCACGGCGATGCACATGGTCACGACCATGGGCACGACGATCACCACCACGACTCGGGCCAGATGACCGTCTTCGGTTTCTGGCTGTACCTGATGACCGACTGCATCCTGTTTGCGTCGCTCTTCGCCACCTACGCGGTGCTGTCCGGCAGTTTTGCCGGCGGCCCGTCGGGTCATGACATCTTCCAGCTCGACTTCGTGCTGGTCGAAACCGCATTCCTGCTGCTGTCCTCGATCACCTTCGGCTTCGCCATGCTGAAGATGTTCGCCGGTAACAAGGCAGGCGTACTGGGCTGGTTGGCAGTGACCTTCCTGTTCGGTGCAGGCTTCATCGCGATGGAAATCTACGAGTTCCATCACCTGATCGTTGAAGGCTACGGCCCGCAGCGCAGTGGCTTCCTGTCGGCGTTCTTCGCGCTGGTCGGTACCCACGGCCTGCACGTGACCTCGGGTCTGATCTGGATGGCCATCCTGATGTACCAGATCAACAAGCACGGCATCACGCCGACTGCCAAGACCCGCATGAGCTGCCTGAGCCTGTTCTGGCACTTCCTGGACGTGGTCTGGATCTGCGTCTTCACCGTCGTCTACCTGCTGGGGGTTCTGTAATGGCTAACGCACACGACACTCACCACGAAGGTAACCACGGCAGCGTGAAGTCCTACATGATCGGCTTCATCCTGTCGATCATCCTGACCGCGATCCCGTTCGGCCTGGTGATGTATCCGACCCTGCCGAAGAACCTGACCGTCCTGATCGTGGTGGCCATGGCCGTCATCCAGGTCGTGGTGCACCTGGTGTACTTCCTGCACATGGACCGCTCGAAAGAGCAGCGTTCCACTGTCTCGACGTTCCTGTTCACCGCTCTGGTAATCGCACTGCTGGTAGGCCTGTCGCTGTGGATCATGTTCAGCATCCACTACGAAATGTTGGCCAAGTGAGGTAAGACTGCATGTCCGTGAAGCACTTTATCCAAATCACCAAACCGGGGATCATTTTCGGTAACGTGCTTTCCGTGGCAGGCGGTTTCTTCCTTGCCGCGAAGGGCCATGTGGACTTCGCCCTGTTCCTGGCGGTGGTGGTAGGTACTTCGCTCGTGGTTGCGTCCGGTTGCGTGTTCAACAACTGCATCGACCGTGACATCGACCAGAAGATGGAACGTACCAAGAACCGCGTCATGGTCCAGGGCGGCATGTCGCTGCCCCTCGCACTGATCTACGCCACCCTGCTTGGGGTGGCGGGCTTCAGCCTGCTGTATGTCCAGGCCAACCCGCTGTCGGCGTTCTGCGCGCTGATCGGCTTCGTGGTCTACGTCGGCTTCTACAGCCTGTGGCTCAAGCGCAAATCGGTGCACGGCACCCTGGTCGGCAGCCTGTCCGGTGCCATGCCTCCGGTGATCGGCTATTGCGCAGTGAGCAACAGCTTCGACCTGGCAGCGGTCACGCTGCTGGTGATGTTCAGCTTGTGGCAGATGCCGCACAGCTTTGCCATCGCCATCTTCCGCTTCAAGGATTACAGCGCTGCCAACATCCCGGTCCTGCCGGTGGCTCGCGGTATCCTGGCGGCGAAGAAGCAGATCGTGCTGTACGTGCTGGCCTTCGTGCTCGCCACGCTGATGCTGACGCTGGGTGGGTACGCCGGTCTGGGTTACCTTGCCGTTGCGGCTGCCATGGGTCTGTACTGGTTGTACATGGCCTGGGGTGGCTACAAGGCCGAGGACGACAGCAAGTGGGCACGCAAGGTGTTCGGCTTCTCCATCCTGACCGTTACCGCGCTGAGCGTGATGATGTCGGTGGACAGCCAGACCGCTGCCGACGTGCTGATGACCTACGCACGCTGAAGCCTTCGCGTTTTACAAGAACCCGGCCTTTGGCCGGGTTTTTTGTTGGCAGATTTTCCGTCTGCGTGCAGGCGTTCGAACACACTAGTTTGGGCCTCCAAACCATCAGGAGGCATCCAAATGAGTGTTTTTACCGTCTATTTCTGTGGCACCGGGTCCCATCGTTTCGATGACAAGAACCCCAACTTCTGGAATGGTGAGCTGATCGCCACGCTGGCGAGCAATCACTCCGGCAGGGAATTCGTCGATTGGATCACAGTCGATGGCCCAGGCAGTGGCAATCTGCAGGACGATGCCCTGTTCGTCGATGACGGCGACTACTACAAAGTGACCGGCACCCTGTTCGGCAAGGGTTGGGATGAGAATGTGCAGCACGCCCTGCAGGTCATCAAGGGCAAGAGTACCTGGGCCCGCACCAAGCTCACCGAGCAGCAATACCAGAACCTGAAGAGTGCAGGCATTCCCATTCCTGATGCCGAGGCCGGCGGCTCGTGGTTCTGGCGCACTTACGACTACGGCGATCGCGCGGTGACTCCTTAGGCCTTGCAGGAGCAGTTGATCAAGCAACTGCGCAAACCGCTGATCCCGACCACGGTCAACCTGGTGGGGTGGAGCAGGGGCGGAATCAGTTGTCACATGCTTGCCAACGCCATGGCGCAAGACCCGGAGCTGTGCGATGTAAAGGTCAACATCTTTGCCATCGATCCGGTGCCCGGCGTGGGTAACGTGCAGTCTGAGCGTGTGCAACTGGGAGCCAACGTGAAGGAGTACGTGGGGTTCTACGCACGAGACGAGCGATCCAAAGGTTTCGCCTGTGTGGTGCCTGTCACTGCATACGGTACGCGTATGAGCGTTCTCCCGATGCCGGGCCGTCATGCAACGCTGGTGGGCAATGCTTCGATAGACGGCGCAGGTTCCGGCAAGGCACTGCCTGAACCGGGGATGATCGTGCGGCACTTCGCCGAGGTTTGCCTGAAGCGTTGGGGTGTAACGCTGGACAAGTGTCTGGATTTGAGCGATGCCGCGCTGATGACCTATCACAAGACCATCGACGCGAACGATGAGCTCTACCGCGCCATGCGCAAGAAGTCCTATACCGTACTGACCGAAGGCACTGCCGATGAACGTATGGTTCACCGCGGCAGCATTGCCACGGAGTTCACCCAGGTGCGTGGCGAGCACATGGACCCCAGCGATGGGTTGAGCATCCAGCGCTTCGACTTGAACGCCTACAAGGCTTTGCGCTGAGTTACACGCTTACCCGCCAACGAGCGAGTCTCGCTGGCGGGCTGCCAATCTGTCGGTAGCCCCTTTACAACGCCAGGGCAACCAGACTATTTTCTGCCTCGGCCACCGCAGTGGCCAACGTCGCTCGGACGGTTCCGGGCGCTTACGTCTCTCGAGGAAAGCATGGCCAACCCAGGTTCGCCGCGCCGCTTTGCGCGCATCGATCGTCTCCCCCCCTACGTCTTCAACATCACTGCCGAGCTCAAGATGGCGGCACGCCGTCGCGGCGAAGACATCATCGACCTGAGCATGGGCAACCCGGATGGCGCGACTCCGCCACATATCGTCGAGAAGCTGGTGCAGGTCGCCCAGCGTGAAGATACCCACGGCTACTCCACCTCGCGCGGCATCCCGCGCCTGCGCCGCGCCATCTCCAACTGGTACAAGGAACGCTACGAGGTCGAGATCGACCCGGACAGCGAAGCCATCGTCACCATCGGCTCGAAAGAGGGCCTCGCGCACCTGATGCTCGCCACCCTCGACCATGGCGACACGGTGCTGGTGCCCAACCCAAGCTACCCGATTCACATCTACGGGGCGGTGATTGCCGGTGCTCAGGTTCGCTCGGTGCCGCTGGTACCGGGCGTGGACTTCTTCAATGAGCTGGAGCGGGCGATCCGCGAATCGATCCCCAAGCCGAAGATGATGATCCTGGGCTTCCCATCCAACCCGACTGCGCAGTGCGTGGAGTTGGACTTCTTCGAGCGTGTGGTCGCCCTGGCCAAGCAGTACGACGTGCTGGTGGTGCACGACCTCGCTTACGCCGACATCGTCTATGACGGCTGGAAGGCCCCCTCGATCATGCAGGTGCCCGGCGCCAAGGATATCGCGGTGGAATTCTTCACCCTGTCCAAGAGCTACAACATGGCGGGCTGGCGGATCGGTTTCATGGTCGGTAACCCCGAGCTGGTCAGCGCCCTGGCGCGGATCAAGAGCTACCACGACTACGGCACCTTCACTCCGCTGCAAGTGGCGGCGATCGCTGCGCTGGAAGGCGACCAGCAGTGTGTGCGCGACATCGCGGAGCAGTACCGGCAGCGCCGCAACCTGTTGGTCAAGGGGCTGCATGAGCTGGGCTGGATGGTCGAGAACCCGAAAGCCTCGATGTACGTCTGGGCCAAGATCCCCGAAGCTTATGCGCACCTCGGCTCGCTGGAGTTCTCCAAGAAGTTGCTGGCCGAGGCCAAGGTCTGTGTCTCGCCCGGTATCGGTTTCGGCGACTATGGCGATGACCATGTGCGTTTTGCCCTGATCGAAAACCAGGATCGCATCCGCCAGGCCATCCGCGGCATTCGTCAGATGTTCCGCGCCGACGGCCTGACCAGCAAGTAAGCCCCAGGCTCAAGCCGCAAGCAGGTCTGCGATGGCAGGCCGTTTGCGGCTTTACCTGCCGCTGGCAGCATGGCGCTCGAAGGTCGCGACCAGCGGCCGTCTTTTTTTCATTTCCCCTCTATCCAGCCGCTCGTGCTTGGATTAAAAATGGCGCCGCGAGCGCCCGCTCGATAACAACAACTTCCCTTCCTGGCCATCATGTCCGAACAGAACCCTTGCCTGACCTGCGGCGCCTGCTGCGGCTACTTTCGTGTGTCTTTCTTCTGGGGTGAATGCCAGTCTTCGGGCGGGTTGGTGCCCGACGATCTGGTGGTGCAGATCAATCCGACCCGCGTGGCGATGATCGGCACAGACGCCAAGCCTTGCCGCTGTATCAGCCTGGACGGCGAGATCGGCAACAAGGTCGGGTGCACCATCTACGAGAATCGTTCCACCCCCTGCCGCGAGTTCGACGCTTCATGGGAGAACGGGGTGCACAATCCCAGCTGTGATGACGCCCGTGCCGCCTATGGCCTGCCACCACTGACACCTCCCGGTGCCAACGAGCCGCACTGGCCTGACGATGGGGCAGAGGTCGCGTGAAAGTGAACGGCCGGATCATTTGCGAAACGGCCAAGCCCATCACGTTTTGCCTGCCGGACACGACCGTTCGTCGGTTGGATCCAAGCGGCGCACCGCTGCAGCCCGCGAAATACGGGCTGCCTTGAAAAAGTATTAACACCATTTGACCGCCCCGGCGGAGCCTCACGCCTGCTCGCCAGCGGCTACACATTCCCAACAAGGAATCATGTAGCCATTGGTCAGGTGTTTCGTCGTCGCGTGTTCGACTAGCCGGCAACATTGCAGTGCGCGCGTTCAAGGACCGAACCACCTGATCCACGAAGGAGCTCTCCGTGGACAGAAGCGTCGCCTCCGTTTTGCCTACCCGTCTCTCCCATTTGTCGCTCGCTGTGAGCCTGGCTGTCGGAGGGCTGGCCTTCGGTCTTTCGAGCGAGCAGGCCCTGGCCGTGTGCAGCGCGGCCGGGTCCATCATCACTTGCAGCGGTGCTGCCAACCCGCTGGCGCCGAGCTATACCAATGGCGGTAGCGGCCTGACGGTCAACGTGAACCCTGGCGCCAGCCTGGGTACCCTGCTGGGCGTGGGAGGCACGTCGCTGTCGCTGTCGGGCAACAACAATACGTTGAACAACTCCGGCACCATCGACCCTACGTTGCTGGGGTTGTTGAGCATCCAGTCCAGTGCTGTGCTGATCGGCAATACTGGTACCGGCAGCACGCTCAACATCAACAACAGTGCCACGGGGGTGATCAAGGGCACGGGTGCCTTGCTTGGCGCCAACCTTCTTAACCTGACAGGCATGGCGCTGGACGCGCGCAATGGTTTGGGCGGTACCACTACCATCACCAACGCCGGCAGCATCGGTTCCTCGGCGTTGCTTGGCCTCACGCTGCTCAGCGAGGACACGCCGGTCATCGCTGTGACCGGCGGGAGTACGGTTAACTTCACCAACACCGGCACCATCCTTGGACGGGCAGCGTTCGAGGCTTCTGCTGCGGGCAACACCTTCACCAACGCCGGCACCTTGACCGGCAGCTTGTCGATGGGGGCCAACAGCACCAACCGCTTCAATGCCATTACCGGTTCGAGTGTCGGTGCCGGGCTTGGTGTCAGCGTTGCACTGCTGGTCACCAGCAATCCCAACCTGGGCTTTGCAGCCGCCGGCAAGATCGATGGCGGTGCCGGTGGCAACAACACCCTGGCCTTGCAGAATGCCATTGGGGGCGGTAGCGGAACCACCGGCTCCGGCACGATCAACGCCAACAACTACATCAACTTCAACCGCCTTATCGTCGACAGCGGCACCTGGAGCCTGATCGGCCAGGTGCTCAACGGCACCACCCAGACCACCCTCAATGGCGGTTTGATCAACTTCGACAATGCCAGCGCCTTTGGTACCGGCGGCATCACCGTCAACGGTGGCGGGCTTGCCGGTACCGTCGCAGGTCTGAGCCTGGCCAACGCCCTGACGCTCAACGCCGGCATCAACGTCGGCGGTGCTACCGACATGACCCTCAATGGGGTCATCTCCGGTGTTGGCGGCTTGACCAAGACTGGCGCCGGCCTGCTCACCCTTGGTGCCACCAACACCTATAGCGGTGGTACCACCCTTGCCGCTGGCGGCCTCAACCTGACCAGCGCTGCGGCGCTCGGCAGTGGTGCGCTCACCGTCAGTGGCGCGGGCAGCCTGCAAGGCAGCGTGCCACTGGTATTGAACAATGCCGTGGCGCTGAACGCGGCGCTGACCTTACCCGGCAGCAACGCCCTGACCCTCGGGGGCGTGCTCAGCGGCACGGGCTCGCTGGTCAAGAGCGGCACCAGTAACCTGACCCTCAACGGCGCCAATACCTTCTCCGGCGGCACCAGCCTCGGCGGCGGCACGCTCACCCTCGGCAACAGCGCTGCCCTGGGCATTGGCGCGCTGACCCTGACCGGCAGCGGCGTGCTGGACACCACGGCCGCCATGACGCTGGCCAACGCGGTCAACCTCGGTGCCAACGCCCTGACCCTGACGGGCAACAACGCCCTTACGCTGGGCGGCGTGATCGCCGGCGCGGGTGGCAGCTTGATCAAGAACGGCGCCGCCGACCTGAACCTGAACGGCACCAACACCTTCAGCGGTGGCACCACGCTCAATGCCGGCAAGCTCACCGTCGGCGCCAATGCCGCGCTCGGCACCGGCGCCCTGACCCTGGGCGGCAATGCCAGCCTCGACGCCAGCACCGCAGTCAGCCTGGGTAACGCAATCAACCTCGGCGCCAACACCCTCAATCTGTTGGGCACCAGCGCCACTACCCTGGGCGGGGTGATCAGCGGCACCGGTGCGCTGGTCAAGAACGGCGCCGCTGACCTGGCGCTCAACGGCAACAACACCTTCAGCGGCGGCCTGACCCTCAACACCGGCAAGCTCACCGTGGGTAACAACAACGCCCTGGGCGGTGGTGCCCTGACCCTGGGTGGCAACGCCAGCCTCGATGCCAGCACCGGGGTCAGCCTGGGCAATGCCATCAGCCTGGGCGCCAATACCCTCAACCTGCTGGGTACCAGCGCTACCACCTTGGGTGGAGTGATCAGCGGCACTGGCGCGCTGGTCAAGAACGGCGCCGCCGGCCTGACCCTCAACGGCGCCAACACCTTCAGCGGTGGCACCACCCTCAACGCCGGGGTGCTGACCGTCGGTAACAACAACGCCCTGGGCACCGGCGCCCTTAGCCTGGGCGGCAATGCCAGCCTCGACGCGGGCGTGGCCGTTAACCTGGGCAACGCCATCAACCTGGCGGGCAACACCCTGAGCGTGGTGGGTAGCAACGCCACCACCCTGGGCGGTGTGATCAGCGGCACCGGTGCATTGGTCAAGAATGGCGCCAGCAACCTCACCCTCGGTGGCACCAATACCTTCACAGGTGGCCTGACCCTCAACGCTGGCACCTTGACCCTGGCCAGTGCCGCGGCGCTGGGCACCGGCGCGCTCACCGTGGGCGGTGCATCCACACTCGCCAACAGCGCGGCGATGACCCTGAACAATGGCGTCAATCTCGGCGCCAACCTGACCCTGGCCGGCGCCAACAACCTGAGCCTTGCAGGCAACCTGAGCGGTACTGGTGGCCTGATCAAGAACGGGGCGAGCACTCTGACCCTGAGCGGCAACAACACCCAGAGCGGTGCCACCGCGCTCAACGCCGGCACCCTGGTGGTCGGCAGCGCCACTGCCCTGGGCACCGGCGCACTCAACGCCGCCGCCAACACCACGCTGGATTCGTCGGTCGCCGGGCTGACCCTGGGCAACGCGCTTAACCTGGCCGGCAACCTCAACCTCACCGGTAGCAACGATCTGACCCTGGGAGGCGTGATCGCCGGTGTCGGTGGCCTGACCAAGAACGGCAGCGCTACCCTGACCCTCAATGGCGCCAACACGCAGTTCGGCGCCACCAACCTCAACGCCGGTACCCTTGTGGTCGGCAGCAACACGGCCTTGGGCTCTGGCGCG
Source organism: Pseudomonas sp. A014 (assembly GCF_052378495.1). Taxonomy (NCBI): domain Bacteria; kingdom Pseudomonadati; phylum Pseudomonadota; class Gammaproteobacteria; order Pseudomonadales; family Pseudomonadaceae; genus Pseudomonas; species Pseudomonas sp. A014. The sequence goes on along the minus strand of NZ_CP199001.1, from coordinate 4,941,963 downwards.
CTGAATGCCGCTGCCGGTACCCACCTAGACGCCAACGCCGCAGTCAACCTCGGCAACGCCGTGAACCTGGCCGGTGCCCTGACTCTCGACGGTACCGCCAACCTCGGCCTTGGTGGCGTGATCGCCGGTGCCGGTAGTCTGGTCAAGAACGGTGCCGCCACGCTGACGCTTTCCGGTCCCAACACCTACCTGGGCGGCACGACCCTCAATGCCGGTGGCCTGGTGCTGGGCAATGGCGCCGCACTGGGCGTCGGCAAGCTGACCGTGGCGGGGGCCGGTAGCCTGGATACCTCGGCTGCGCTGACCGTTGGCAACGCCGTCACCCTGGATGCCGACCTCACCCTGGCCGGCAGCAACAACCTCAACCTCGCCGGCCTGGTCGACGGCACCGGCCGGCTGATCAAGAACGGCACCAGCACGCTCACCCTCGGCGGGCTGAACACCTATGCCAGTGGCACGCTGCTCAATGGTGGCGCCCTGGTTCTGGGCAATGGCAGTGCAATCGGCACCGGCGATCTTACCGTCGGTGGCGCCGCGAGCCTGGACACCAGCGCTGCACTGAGCCTGGGCAATAACATTGGTTTGAACGCCGACCTTACCCTCACCGGCAGCAATGCTTTGACCCTCGGCGGTGTGGTCAGCGGGGCAGGGCAGTTGGTCAAGAACGGCAGCGCCACTGTGACCTTGAACGGGGCCAACACCTATGCCGGTGGCACCACGCTCAACGCGGGTGGCCTGGTGATAGGCAACGGCAACGCCCTGGGGACCGGCGCCCTGACCGTGGCCGGCGCCGCCAGCCTGGACAACAGCGCGGTCGCTACCCTGGGCAACGACATCGCACTGAACGCCAACCTGACCCTCGGCGGCAGCAACAACCTGACCCTTGGCGGCATCATCAGCGGTACCGGAGGCTTGATCAAGAATGGCCTGGCCGACCTCACGCTGACCGGCAACAACACCTTCAGCGGCGCCGTCGACTTGCTCGGCGGCACCCTGACCACCGTTGGTACCGGTGCGCTGGGCAACGCCTCGGCGGTCAATGTCGGCGCTGGCGCCAACCTCAACCTTGGGGCCAGCACCACGGTCGGCGGGTTGAGCGGTGCCGGCGCGGTGAGCGTGGCGGGGGGCAGTGACCTGACGGTCGGCGGCAACAACCTCAACAGCGTGTTCAGCGGCGCCCTGGCCGGTAGCGGAGGCCTGATCAAGGCTGGCACCGGTGCTCTGGAACTGTCCGGTGTGAACGTGCTTGGCGGCGCCACCACGGTCAATGGCGGCCTGCTCAATGTCAGCGGTTCGCTCGCCAGCTCCGGCGTACAGGTCAATGTCGGCGCCAGCCTGGGCGGCACCGGCAGCGTGATCGGCCCTGTGGACATCGCCAACGGCGCACACCTGGTGGCCAACAGCGGCGCGACCCTCAACACCGGTGCGCTGACCCTGCACAGCGGCTCGATCCTCGACTTCGGCCTCGGCTCGCCCTCCACGGGCGGCACTGCCTTGGTCAACGTCAACGGCAACCTGACCCTCGACGGCACCCTCAACGTCACCGACCTCGGTGGTTTCGGCACCGGTATCTATCGGCTGTTCGACTACACCGGCGCGCTGGTCGACAACGGCCTGCTTGTTGGCGCGTTGCCGGGTAGCGTACTGCCGGGCGATGTCCAGGTGCAGACCGCCATCGGCGCGCAGATCAACCTGCTGGTGGGCGGTGCCACCGGCACCGTGCAGTTCTGGGACGGTGCGCAAAGCGTGCCGAACGGCGTCATCGACGGTGGCGCCGGCACCTGGGACGGCAGCAATACCAACTGGACCGACATCAACGGTGTGCTCAACGGCAGCTGGGCCAGCGATTTCGCCGTGTTCCAGGGCACCGCTGGCGATGTCAACGTGGTGGGCACCCAGGCTGCCACCGGTCTGCAATTCGTCACCAACGGCTATCGCCTGATCGGTACCGGTGGCCTGAACCTGGTCAATGGCAGCAACGGTGCATTCGCCGTGCGTGTCGATCCGGGCGCTACTGCGACGATCAACGTCGGCCTCTCCGGCAGCGGCCAACTGGCCAAGCTCGACACCGGAACCCTGGTGCTGAACGGCGCCAACAGCTACAGCGGTGGGACCTTGCTCAACGGCGGCACCCTGGTGGTAGGCACCAACACCGCCCTGGGTACTGGCGCGGTCAGCGCCGCAACGGGCACCACGCTGGACAGCAACACCGCAGTCACCCTTGGCAACGCCCTGGCCCTGAGCGGCGCCCTGACCATCGCTGGCAGTGCCGACCTCGGCCTGTCTGGCGTGGTTTCGGGCGCCGGCAGCCTGGTCAAGAACGGCGTTGCCAACCTGACGCTGGGCAACGCCAACACCTACAGCGGCGGCACCACCCTTGCCGCTGGCACCCTGACCCTGGGTAACGACCTGGCCCTCGGCACGGGCGGCCTGAACGTCACTGGCGCCTCCAGCCTCGCCACCACGGGTAACGCGGTGTTGGCCAACACGGTTGCGCTGAACGCCAACCTGACCGTGCCAGGCACTGGCAACCTCACGCTCAACGGCGCACTCAGCGGCACCGGTGGGCTGATCAAGAACGGCACCGGTGTGCTCACCCTGAACGGCAGCAACAGCCAGCAGGGTGTTACCAGCCTCAATGGCGGAACCCTGGTGGTCGGCAGCAACACCGCCCTGGGCACTGGCGCGCTGAATGCCACAGGTGGCACAACCCTGAGTGCAGGCGCCAACGTGACCCTGGCCAATGCGCTCAACCTGGCGGGCAACCTCACCATCGCCGGCGCGCAGGACCTGGTGCTAGGCGGCAACATCATTGGCGTCGGCGGCCTGACCAAGACCGGCAGCGGCACACTCACCCTCAATGGCACCAATGGCAACCTGGGCAACACCAACCTCAACGCGGGCACCTTGGTGCTCGGCAGCGCAAGCGCGCTCGGCCTCGGCCAGCTCAACGCGGCTGCGGGCACCACGCTGGATAGCAATGCGGCGCTCACTATCGGCAACACCGTCAATCTGGGCGGCAACCTCACCATCGCCGGCAGCAACGACCTGGGCCTGGGTGGGCTGGTCACGGGCGCTGGCAGCCTGACCAAGAATGGCGCCGGCAACCTCACCTTGAGTGGCCCCAACACCCTGTCCGGTGGCGTGACCCTCAACGCCGGCACCCTGACCCTGGGCAATAACTCGGCACTGGGCCTTGGCAACCTGACCGTCGGCGGCGCCAGCAACCTGGCCACCACCGGCGCCCTGATCGTGGCCAATCAGGTCACGCTCAACGACACCCTGACCCTGCCTGGTAACAACGACCTGGCCCTGAGCGGCGTGATCAGCGGTACCGGTGGGCTGACCAAGACCGGCACCGGCAACCTGACCCTCGGTGCCGCCAACACCTACCAAGGCACCACCACGCTCGCCGCAGGCACCCTGACCCTGGGCAACGGCAGCGCGCTGGGCGCTGGCAACCTCTCGGTGACCGGCAACAGCGCCCTGGCCACCACCGGCGCCCTGCAAGTGGCCAACGCCATCGGCCTGGGCACGGGCGCCACCTTGAGTGTCAACAACGCCCAGACGCTGACCCTCGACGGGGTCATCAGCGGCGGCGGCAGCCTGAACAAGGCCAGCACCGGTCAACTGGTGCTCAACGGCGCCAACAACTACACCGGCGGCACCTCGCTGCAGGCCGGCAGCCTGCTGCTGGGTAACGCCAGTGCCCTGGGCAGTGGTGCCCTGAACGTCACCGGCGCCGCAGCCCTCGACGCCAGCCAGGCCCTGGCTCTGGTCAACGCGGTCAACCTGACCGGTGGCAATCTTACCCTCGGTGGCAGCCAGGCCCTCACCCTCAACGGTGTGGTTTCCGGCGCCAACGCACTGGTGAAGAACGGCGCCGCCGGCCTGACCCTCAATGGCAACAACACCTACAGCGGCGGCACCACCCTTAACGCCGGCACGCTGACCGTCGGCAGCAATACCGCGCTGGGTACCGGGGATCTGAGTACAGGCGCCAATACCTCCCTCGATGCCAGCGTGAACGCCGCATTGGCCAATAATGTGCACCTGGGCGGCGCGCTCAACCTGCCAGGCACCGCCGACCTGACCCTCAACGGCGTGGTCGACGGTGTCGGTGGCCTGAACAAGGCTGGCGCCAGTACCCTGACCCTCAATGGCGCCAACAGCTACCTGGGCGGCACCACCCTGGGCGCCGGGCAACTGGTGGTGGGTAACGACAACGCGCTGGGGCAGGGCGCTCTCACCGTCGCGGGGGCCTCCACCCTGAGCAGCGGCGTCGCCAGTACCACATTGGCCAATAACGTCACCCTCAACGCTGGCCTCACCGTCGCCGGCACCAACGACCTGACCCTCAACGGAGTGATCAACGGGGCCGCCGGGTTGACCAAGAACGGCAGCGGCAACCTCACGCTCAACGGTAACAACGGCTACCAAGGCGGCACCCAGCTCAATGCCGGGCGCCTGACCCTCGGCAGCAGCGGCGCCCTGGGCACCGGCACCCTCGACGTGACCGGCGACGCCACCCTGGTCAACAGCGCGCCGATGGCACTGGGCAACACCATCGCCCTGAGCAACGGCGCCAACCTGACCGTCGACGCTGCCAATGCCCTGATCCTCAGTGGCGACCTGGGCGGCACAGGTAACCTGGTCAAGGCCGGTGCCGACGACCTGACCCTGGTCGGCGTCAAGACCTTCACGGGCAACGTCGATATCCAGGCCGGCTCGCTCACTGCGCTCGGCAGCGGCGTGCTGGCCAACGTCGACACCCTCAACGTCGGCGCCAGTGGCCAGCTCAACCTCAATGGCAACACCAGCCTTGGTGCCCTCACCGGCAGCGGCAACGTCGATGTCGGCGTTGGCAGCACCCTGAGCCTGGGCAGCAACAACGTCAGTACGACCTTCGCGGGCGCCCTCAATGGCTCGGGCGGCCTGGCCAAAGATGGCACCGGTACCCTGACCCTCACCGGTACCAGCAATCTGGCTGACAACACGCAGGTCAACGCTGGCACCCTGAAAGTCGATGGCAGCCTGGGCAGTAACCTGCTGACCGTCGCCAGCGGCGCAACCCTCACCGGCAGCGGCTCTGCCAATGCCTCGGTGGTGATCGACAACGGCGGCCACCTGGCAGGCCAGAGCGGCGCCACCCTGGGCGTCGGTTCGCTGGTGCTCAACAGCGGATCGATCGTCGATGTCGGCCTGGCTTCGCCAGGCACTGGCGGCACCGCGCTGTTCAATGTCGGCGGCAACCTGACCCTCGACGGCACCCTCAACGTCAGCAATATCGGTGGCTTCGGCAACGGCGTGTACCGCTTGTTCGACTATGCCGGTGCGCTGACCGACAACGGCCTGGACTTCGGCACCCTGCCGCTGGGCGTGAGCCTTGGCGATGTGTCGCTGCAGACCGCGCTGGCCAACCAGATCAACCTGCTGGTCAGCTCCAGCGGCCTGAACATCCAGTTCTGGGACGGCAGCCAGACTGCCCCGAACGGCCAGGTCGATGGTGGCACCGGCGTGTGGAACGCCGGCAACACCAACTGGACCGACCTCAACGGCACCGTCAACACCACCTGGGGCAGCACCTTCGCGGTGTTCCAAGGCACGGCAGGTGACGTCACCGTCGACGGCAGCCAGAGCGTCAATGGCATGCAGTTCGTCAGCAACGGCTATCGCCTGCTGGCCGGGACCGCCGGCCTGCTCGACCTGGTCAACGGCAGCGGTGGCGATACCAGCGTGCGGGTCGATCCCGGCGTGATCGCGACCCTGGATGTTGGCCTGGGCGGTGTCGGCAAACTGAACAAGCTCGACACCGGCACTCTGGTGCTCAACGGCAACAATAGCTACAGCGGCGGTACCCAGCTCAGTGGCGGCACCCTGGTCCTGGGCAGCAACACTGCGCTCGGCACCGGCCTGCTGGACACTGCCAGTGGCACCACCCTGGACACCAACAAGAGCGTGAGCCTGGCCAATGCGATCACCCTCGCCGGCCCGCTGAACCTGACCGGCAACAACGACCTGGCGCTCACTGGCAACATCGGCGGCGCCGGCAGCCTGGTCAAGGCTGGTAATGCGCAACTGGCCTTGTCCGGCAACAACAGCTACAGCGGCGGCACGGCGCTGAACGGCGGCACGCTGGTGGTAGGTTCCAACACTGCCCTGGGTACCGGCGTGCTCAGTGCGGCGGCAGGCACCAGTCTGGACAGCAGCCAGGCCGTGACGCTGGCCAACAACGTCAACGTCGCCGGCAATCTCAACGTGCTCGGCAGCAATGACTTGAGTCTTGGCGGCACCGTCGCCGGCGCTGGCCGTCTGATCAAGTCCGGCATCGCGCGGTTCAGCCTGCTGGGTGCCAATACCTTCAGCGGCGGCACCGAGCTGCAGGCCGGCACCCTTGTGGTCGGCAACAACGGCGCGCTCGGCACTGGTGGCCTCGACGTGACCGGCAACGCCAACCTCGACAGCAGCACTGCGGTGACGCTGGCCAATCCGGTCAATGTCACCGGCGTCCTCAACGTGCTGGGCAGCAACGACCTGCAACTGGCCGGTGTGCTCAGTGGCAACGGCGTGCTGAACAAGAACGGCCTGGCCGACCTCACCCTGTCGGGCAACAACACCTTCAGCGGTATCCTCAACATCCTCTCCGGCAGCCTGAGCACCATCGGCACCACCGCGCTGGGCACCCAGAGCGAGTTGAACGTCAGTACCGGCGCGAGCCTCAACCTCGATGGCAACACCACCCTGGGCGAGATCGGTGGCACCGGCGCGATCCAGATTGCTGCAGGCAACAGCCTCAACGTCGAAGGCGGCGTGTTCGATGGCAACATCAGCGGCACCGGCACGCTCAACAAACTCGGCACCGGCACCCTGGCCCTGAGCAGCAGCAACAGCCATACCGGCAATACCAACGTGCAGGCCGGTGGCTTGAAGGTGGATGGTTCGCTCGCCAGCAGCGCGGTCAACGTTGCCAGTGGTGCGACGCTGTCGGGCGCGGGCAACCTCGGTGGGGCGGTGACGGTCGCCAGCGGCGGTAGCCTCGCTGCTGCCAGCGGCGCGACCCTGAACGCGAGCAATCTGGCGCTGGATGCCGGTTCGAACTTCAACGCCGCGCTCGGCACGCCGACCGGCGGCAATTCGCCGCTGGTCAACGTCGCCAACAACCTGACCCTCGGTGGCACGCTCAACGTCACCGACATCGGCGGCTTCGGTGCAGGCGTCTACCGCCTGTTCGCCTACGGCGGCAGCCTGATCAACAACGGCCTGGCCTTTGGCACCACGCCCGTTCCAGTGACCGACCTCACCGTGCAGACCGCCGTGGCCAATCAGGTCAACCTGGTGGTTGGTGGTGCCAGCAACGTGCTGTTCTGGGACGGTAGCAACACCGTCGCAAACGGTGTGATCGAGGGTGGCAGCGGTGTCTGGGATGCCACCAACAGCAACTGGACCGATGCCAACGGCGTACTCAACAGCACCTGGAACGACACCTTCGCAGTCTTCCAAGGCACTGCCGGGACCGTCACCGTCAACGGCAGCCACAGCATCACTGGCCTGCAATTCATCACCGATGGCTACGTGCTCAACGCAGGTGCAGGCGGCGAACTGCTCACCAGCACCAGCGGCACTACCAACCTGCGGGTCGATAGCGGCGTCACGGCAACCCTCAACGTTGCCCTCAACGGCAACGGCAACGTCGCCAAGTACGATGCCGGCACCCTGGTGCTCAACGCTGCCAACGGCTACAGCGGCGGCACCGCGCTCAACGGCGGCACCCTGGTGGTCGGCAACGACAGTGCGCTGGGTAGCGGCACGCTGACCGCCGCAGCGGGCACCACCCTGGACAGCAACACTGCCGTCACCCTGGCCAACGCCGCAGTCCTCAACGGCGCACTGGCCATCGGCGGCAGCAACGCGCTGACCCTCAACGGCGATATCAGCGGTGCTGGCGGGCTGGTCAAGAATGGCGCAGGCCTGCTGACCCTGGGCGGCAGCAACAGCTACAGCGGCGGCACCCAGATCAACGCGGGCAGCGTGGTCGGCAACACCACCAGCCTGCAGGGTGCGATCCTCAACAATGCGGCGCTGACCTTCGAGCAGAACGCCAACGGCAGCTACACCGGCAACCTCACTGGCAGCGGTACGCTGACCAAGAACGGCAGTGGTGAACTGCTGCTGACCGGTGTCAACGGCTTGACCGGTGCCACCACCGTCAATGCTGGCAGCTTGCTGGTCAACGGACGGCTGGACAGCGCCACGGTACAGGTCGCTACCGGCGCTCGCCTGGGCGGCAGCGGCACCTATGCCGGGGCTGTGCAGATCGCCGACGGCGCCACCCTGGCCGCGGGCCAGAGCAGCACACCGTTGACGGTAGGCAGCCTGAACCTGAGTTCCGGCAGCGCCCTGGACTTCTCGCTCGGGGCGCCAGCGGCGTCCACTACAGTGGTCAAGGTCGACGGCAACCTGGTGCTCGACGGTACGCTGAACATCACCAATGCCGGCGGCTTCGGCACCGGCGTCTACCAACTGTTCAACTATGGCGGCGCACTGACCAACAACGGTCTGGTCTTCGGCGCCATCCCCGGCAGCGTGGCACTGGGTGACCTGAGCCTGCAGACCGCCATCGCCAACCAGATCAACCTGGTGGTGCAAGGGGCGGGCGACCAGTTGCAGTTCTGGAACGGTGGCAAGACCAACCCGGATGGCAGCATCGGCGGCGGCAGCGGCACCTGGGGCCCTGGTACCAACTGGACCAACTCCAACGGCACCACTGGCGAAACCTGGAGCGATGCCTTCGCTGTGTTCGGTGGCCAACCTGGCACCGTCACCGTGGTCGGCAACCAGTCGTTCAGCGGCATGCAGTTCCTCAGCGACGGCTACCAGGTGGTGCCGGGCACAGGCGGCAGCCTGACCCCGGTCAACGGTGCCGATGGCAGCCTGGCCCCGGTACGGGTCAACGCAGGTGCCAGCGCCGTGATCAGCGCGCCACTGGTAGGCACTGGCGGTATCGAAAAACTCGACGCTGGCACGCTGTTGCTGACCGGAGCCAACACCTACACCGGTGGCACCATTGTCAACGGCGGTACCTTGGGCGGTAACACCACCAGCCTGCAGGGCAACATCACCAACAACGCCAACCTGGTGTTCGCGCAGGGTACCAACGGCACCTTCAACGGCACCCTCAGCGGTACCGGCACCACCACCAAGCAAGGGGCGGGCAGCCTGTTGCTGACTGGCAACCAGCCGTTCAGCGGGGCCTTCAACGTCAACCAGGGCACGCTTCAAGTCGGCAATGCCGACAACCCGGGCACCAACCTTGGCGCCCAGGTCACCGTGGCCAACGGCGCGGCGCTCACCGGCAACGGTACCGTCGCCAGCCTGACCAACCACGGCACCGTGCTGCCAGGGCCTGCGGGCAACCTCAATGTCAGCGGCAACTTCACCAACGCCAGCGACGGCAATCTGGTCATCGACCTGGGCACCGCGCCGGTGAACTACCTGAATGTCGGCGGCACGGCCAACCTGGGCGGCAGCCTGACGGTGGCCAACCTCGCCGGTGGCAACGGGCAGTACACCGTGGTCAGTGCAGCTGGCGGCATCAACGGCACCTTCGCCAGCAACAACCTGATGAACTCGGCATTCCTCAACAGCTCGCTCGACTACGGCGCCAACCAGGTGACCCTGTCGGTCAGCCGCAACGGCAACGCGTTCGCCGATGTCGCGGCCTCCAGCAACCAGCGTGGTGTCGCCACGGCACTGGAAAGCGCCGGTGCGCCGACCAGCCTGCGCGACAACATCCTGCCGCTGGACCGTCAGGCCGCGCAGTCGGCGTTCGACAGCCTGTCCGGGGAAATCCACGCCAGCACCGCGACCGTGCTGATCGAGGATTCGCGCTACATCCGCGACGCGGTCAACGACCGTATGCGTCAACCGGATTGCAGCCGCGAGGACGATCCACGCCGCACCCTGGCGCCGACCGCCAACCAGCAGCTGACCAGCGAAGGTTGCCAGGGCCAGGCCGTGGGCTGGATCCGCGCCATTGGCGGCTGGGGTGACTACGACGGCAGCAGCAGCCATGCCAGCGTCGACCGCGACCTGTCGGGCTTCATGCTCGGTGTCGACCGCGCCCTGGACGATCAGTGGAAAGTCGGTATCGCTGCCGGATACACCCGCAGCAGCATCGATGCTCACCGTCGTCAGTCGGACGCCAGCGTCGACAGCTACCACCTGGCCACCTACCTGGGTTACCAGATGGATGCCTTCGCCGCACGCCTGGGCGCCAGCTACACCTGGCATGACATCGACACCAAGCGCGATGTCCAGGTGGGCAGCTACGACGACCGCCTGAAGGCCAAGTACAAGGCGCGCAGCGCCCAGGTGTTCGGCGAGGTGGGTTACGCCATCGACGCTGGCGGCATCGCCCTGGAACCGTTCGCAGGCCTGGCCTATGTCAACTACGACAGCGACAGTGCCCGTGAGAAGGGGGGTGTCGGCCGCCTGAAGGCCAGCGTCGATCAGGACGTGACCTTCTCCACCGTCGGGGTGCGCGCCGGCAAGCGCATCAAGCTGGACAACGGCAGCGAGATCACGCCACGGCTGTCGGTTGGCTGGCGGCATGCCTTCGGCGACACCAAGCCCGATGCCGACGCTCGCTTCATCGCCGGTGGCGCTGGCTTCAGCACCGAAGGCGTACCGATCGCCCGCGATGCTGCGGTGGTCGAGGCCGGTGTCGACCTGGCTGTCGGCCAGAGCGGCAAGCTGGGTGTGGGGTACTCCGGGCAACTGTCCAGCGAGAACCGCGACCATGGCGTGGTGCTGAGCTTCAGCATGGGCTTCTGATCGGCTGAACCGCAGTGGGCTGTTCTGCAGTCCTATCACGGAACAAGCCCGCTTCCACGGATCTGGTGGACGCGGGCTTGTTGCGTGATAGGCCCCTCACTGACGCCCGGCTTACTTTCATCACGCCGCTGACGCTAGACTGTCATCTTCCCAAAAGTCGGACAGGAGTCCCTGCGTGACCCACCCCCGCAGTTTCCCCAGCGACCTGTGCCTGGACAGCCCGCGCCTGCAACTGCGCCCCATGCGTCATGGCGATGCGGCGCAGTGGCTGGCGATCATGGCTGATCCTGAGGTCATGCGTTTCTGGCACCACGCCCCTTGGCAGGAACTGGCCGAGGCCGAAAGCGCCCTGGCCGCCGATCGCGAAGCCTATGCTGCCGGCAATCTGCTCAAGCTCGGCATGTACCGTCGCGACAATGGCGAACTGATCGGCATGGTCCAGTTGTTCAATCTCGATGACGATTCGCGTCGCGGCGAGATCGGCTACTGCCTGGCCAAGGCCGTGCAAGGCCGGGGTTACATGGACGAGGCGCTGACCTGCTTCATCGACTATCTGGCCCATACCCTGCACATGCGCCGCCTGGAGGCGGAGATCGACCCGCGCAACCAAGGCTCGGCGCGCACCTTGGAGCGCCAGGGCTTCGTCCTCGAAGGCACCTTGCGCGCCCGTTGGTGCGTGGCGGGCGAGTTGTCCGACTCGGGGATCTACGGGTTGTTGCTGGAACCGCCTGTCGTCTGAGGCGCGGGTGCGGTAAGGTCGGGGTTTCGCCCGATCCGATGGAGCTCCGGTTGCCAGCCTACTACATCAGCATCAGCCTGCTGCTTTACCTGCTTGGCCTGTTTTTCGATGGCGCCCTGATGGGCGCCGAGCAGCATATGCCTGCTTTGCAGATGCTGCTCTACGGCCCCTGGGGCGTGGCATTCGAGCTGTATCAGTGGTTCGCCAATCCCCTGCTGGCGCTGGCGATCCTGAGCCATCGGCGCTTGCGGCGGCTGTCGCTGCTGTTCGGTCTGCTGGCGCTATATCTGGCGGCAAGCAGCCTCGGCGTTGAGCGGCTTCCCGACAACCGCAGCTACGCATTCCACGATGTCACGGGTTTCGGGGCCGGGTTCTACCTGTGGTCGCTGTCGATCCTCACCTTCTGCGCAGGTCATGCCTGGTGGTGCTGGAAGGCCCGCAAGGCCGACGACATGCCGGGTTGGAACTGGCTGGACGTGGCCCTGATCGCAGCGCTCGGCGTGATGCTGTATGCCGCCACGCAGATGCCCTCGCTGCGCTTCGAGGTGGATCAGGTGCTGATGCCCCCCGAGCCTGCACACAGCCTGTAGCGGCCTGGGCTCAGGCGCTGCGTGCCGTGCCCCACTGCACCACCAGCATGCCCCCGACGATCATCGCCACCCCCAACAGCCGTGGCAGGTTCACGGGTTTCTCCGGCAGGCCCATCAAGCCGAACTGGTCGATCAGCAACGACGACAGCACCTGCCCGGCGATCACGCAGACGATGAACCCCGCCGCGCCCAGGCGTGGCGTCAGCACCAACGCGGCGGTGATGTAGATCACCCCGGCGACGCCCCCCAGCCAGGCCCACCAGGGTGCCTGGGCCAGGTTCTGCAGCTGTGGCATGGGCGCGCGCATCAGCAACAGTGCTGGCACCAGCATCATCAGGCTGACCAGCAGCGAAACCCCCGCTGCCCACAACGGGTGCCCGAGCAAGCGCCCCAATGCAGCATTGCTGCCAGCCTGAAAAGGCACCGCCGCCCCGGCGAGCAGGGCGATGAGCAAGGGAAGGATGGCGGACAAGGCAATGACCTTGGGCATGGCGTGAGCTCCTGTGGATAACCTTGGTCCAGTCTCTTGTATGCGCTTAAATGATGGAAATTCGAATTCTGCACAGGCCTTATTCGTCACATGGATGATTTGCGTCGCATCGACCTCAACCTGCTGCTGACCCTGCATGCCCTGCTCAGCGAGCAGCACGTATCCCGGGCAGCAATTCGCCTGCACCGCAGCCAGCCGGCGGTGAGCCATGCCTTGGCGCAACTGCGCGATATCTTCGCCGACCCGCTGCTGGTGCGTCGTGGCGCGCGCCTGGTACTCAGCCCCCGCGCCCAGGCCCTGCGCGACCCATTGCAGCAGGCACTGGCGCAGCTCGACGGGCTGTTGGGCAGCCCGGGGTTCGAGCCGGGCAGGGCTCGCCGCACCTTTCGCCTGGCGATGTCCGACTATGGCGCCCAGGTGGTTCTGCCTGCGCTGATGCGCGAGTTGCGCACCCTGGCACCGCAGATCGATCTGGTCGTCTCCCAGGGCAGTCGCGAAGCGATGCTCGGGCAGTTGATCGACGGGGAGGTCGACCTGGCGCTTGGGGTGTTCCCCGAGTTGCCGTCGGAGATCCATGAGCAGGGTTTGTTCGACGAGTCGTTCGTCTGCGTGGCCGATCGTGGCACCTTGCCGGTGCGCGGCAACCTGACCCTCGACGCCTGGCTGGCGCGTCCGCATGTGCTGGTGGCGGTACGCCCCGGTATCGACAACGAGATTGACCAGGCACTCAAGGCCCTCGGCGTCCGTCGGCGCATTGCCCTCACGCTCCCGCACTGGGGTGTGGCCCAGACCGTGCTGGCCGGGACCGACCTGGTGTTGACCGTGGCCCGGCGCAGCCTGGCAGCAAGCCCGCCAGACAAGGCCCTGCGCGTATTCGAGCCGCCGCTGCCGATCAGCGCGTTCAGCTTTGCCCAGGCCTGGCATGCCCGACGCGAGGGCGATGCTGGGCATCAGTGGTTGCGCGAGCTGATCCTTGCCCATTGTCGGGGCTGGCATTCGCGCGCGTAGGACAGGTCCGATTTCACAGGGTCACAGGGGCCTTGCGGCGCACTTGCTGCTAGGCTGGCAATCTTTCTGATCAGAGGGTTCTCTTCGATGTTCAAGCATTCCCTGGCAGCCGTCGTTGCCGCGCTGGTGTTCGCCTCTCAGGCCCAAGCCGACGAGAACTCCCCCACCTATACCAAATGCATGGACAAGGCCTCCAGCACCGTTGCGATGAGCGCCTGCATCAAGGATGAAACCAAGCTGCAGGACGACCGCCTCAACCGTGTCTACAAGCAGTTGCTCGGCAAGCTCGATGCGCCGCAGCAGAAAAGCCTGCGTGAAGTGCAGCGCGACTGGATCAGCTTTCGTGACAAGAACTGCAAGTTCCATGTCCAGGCCAGCGGCGGGACCATGGCGCAACTCGAAGGCGGCATGTGCGTACTGGACATGACCCGCGAGCGCGCCGCGGAGCTGGAGCGGATTCTCAGCCCCGGACAGTGAACGGTCTCGAACCCTGTAGGAGCGGGCTTGCCCGCGAAAAATACACCGCGCTGCCTGGCACGGGCTACGCCCGTGTTCGCGGGACAAGTCGCAGCGGCGAACCGCTGCTCCTAGAGGTACCGCACCGGCAAAGCCGGTGCCATGCCCCGCGGGGCAATCAGCGCCGGCGCAGCGCCCGTGCTTTCAAGTACTCCCGCACCTCGAGTGCATCACCGGCAAACTCGATCCTGCCCGACTTCGCCTCACGCTGGTACGCATACATCGGGTCGTAGTACTCGTTGAGCAGACCCTCGATCCAGCCTCGGTGCAGATCCACCTCACCGCTGTGCAACTGCACTTGCAGCGCCTGCTCCAGCAGCGCATACAGCCGCTGGAAGCGTTCGCCCCCCAGACGCTTGTGGATATTGCCCATGCTCTGACGCAGGCGCTCGGCAAACAGGCGGCGCCCATCCTCTTCGCCATGCAGGGCAACGAATTCGGCACACAGGTTGATCACGTAGTCGCGCAGGATGCGCTCGACGCGATTGGCAAAACTGTCCTCCAACCACACCAGCGGATACTGCTGCATGCCTTGGTACAGCGCCAGCGGCACCGAGCAGCTGCCGACCATCCGCCCCTCGTCCTCCAGCACGAACTGCTGCACGCCCCGCGCGCGTTTTTTCAGCACGTCGATGGCCAGGCGGTTCTCGAAATCGATCGGTGCAGGTTGCACGGTGGCGCGCTTGCCGAAGCTCGAACCGCGGTGGTTGGCGTGGCCTTCGAGGTCGAGCACGTTGTCCAGTTGCAGCAGCACGTCGGTCTTGCCGGTGCCGGTCAGGCCGCCCAGCAGCACGAAGTCACATTGCTCGACTGCCTGTTGGGTGGTGTCCATCAGGAAGGTCCGCAGGGCCTTGTAACCGCCTTTGACCCGCGGATAGTCAATGCCCACCTCTTTCAGCCAGCCCTGGACGATCTGCGAGCGCAGGCCGCCACGAAAACAGTAAAGATACCCCTGGGGATGGGCCTGGGCGAATGCGGCCCAGGCCTCCAGGCGCGCCTGCTTGACCGCGCCGCTGACCAGTTGGTGCCCCAGGGCGATGGCTGCGCTTTGGCCCTGGTGCTTGTAGCAGGTGCCAACCTTCTGCCGCTCCTGGTCGTTCATCAGCGGCAGGTTGATGGCGTTGGGGAAGGCGCCCTTGGCAAACTCGACCGGTGCGCGCATGTCCATCATCGGCGCATCGTCGAGGAACAGCTGTTTGAAGTCGGTGCAGTCGGGGCGCATCAAATCACCTCGACTGCGTAGGTCTGTCGCTCGACCAGCGTGCCGATCGGCGCCAGATCCAGGCCCAGTTCAGCGGCGACCGCCAGAAACTCCGCCTGACCCTCGGGGCTCACCGCCACCAGCAAGCCACCGCTGGTCTGCGGATCGCACAGCAGGTGCTTCTGTTCATCGCTCAGGGCGCCGATCTTGTGGCCATAGCTTTCGTGGTTGCGCAGGGTACCGCCGGGGATGCAGCCCTCGGCCAGGTAGTGCTCGACACCCGGCAGGCGCGGTACTGCATCGAACTGCAGGCGCGCGGTGAGAGCGCTGCCTTCGGCGACTTCGACCAGATGGCCGAGCAGGCCGAAGCCAGTCACGTCGGTCATGGCCTTGACCCCGTCGAGCTTGCCGAAGCGGCTGCCGGGTGTGTTCAGGGTGCACATCCAGTCGCGCGCCAGGCCTTGGTCCTGTTCACGCAGCTTGGATTTTTTTTCGGCAGTGGTAAGGATGCCGATACCCAGAGGCTTGGTCAGGTACAACGTGCAGCCGACGGTCGCGGTGTCGTTGCGCTTGAGATTGCGCTTGCCGACCACGCCGGTCACCGCAAGGCCGAAGATCGGCTCGGGCGCATCGATGGAGTGGCCGCCGGCCAGTGGAATGCCCGCTTCGGCGCAGACCGCACGGCCGCCACGGATCACCTCGCGGGCAACCTCAGGCGGCAATACGTTGACTGGCCAGCCAAGGATGGCGATGGCCATCAGCGGGTCGCCGCCCATGGCGTAGATGTCGCTGATGGCGTTGGTCGCGGCGATACGGCCGAAGTCGTACGGATCGTCGACGATGGGCATGAAGAAGTCGGTGGTCGAGACCACCCCACGTTCGTCGTCCAGGGCGTACACGGCAGCGTCGTCACGCGAGGCGTTGCCGACCCAGAGCTTGGGGTCCAGCGCCTGGCTGCCGCTTTCGGCGAGGATCACATCCAGCACCTTGGGGGAGATCTTGCAGCCACAGCCTGCGCCGTGGCTGTACTGGGTCAGGCGAATCGGCTCGCTCATAGGTACCTCGGGGTCCAATTGTTGCGCGATTGTAGCAAAGCTGGCCTTTGCGCCATCGGCTCTTATAATTCCCGCAGTCGGTGCGTCGCCGGCACTTTCCCCGCTATTGAACCGGAGAACTCCCATGCTCAAACGCCCCTTGGCGCTCGCCGCCGGCCTCGTGCTGTCCTGCTGCGCCGTCATCGCACAGGCCGCCGACACTTTGCGGGTCAGCGCTATTCCCGACGAAGCGCCGACCGAGCTGCTGCGCAAGTTCAAGCCGCTGGGTGAATACCTCGAGCAGCAACTGGGCATGAAGGTGCAGTTCGTACCGGTCGCCGACTACCCGGCGGTGGTCGAGTCGCTGGCCAGCAATCGCCTGGACCTTGCCTGGCTGGGTGGCTTTACCTTCGTCCAGGTGCACCTGAAGGACCCGACCGCCACACCGCTGGTGCAGCGCGAGCAGGACGCGCAGTTCACCAGCAAGTTCATCACCGCCAACCCGGACGTGAAGAGCCTGGCCGACCTCAAGGGCAAGACTTTCGCCTTCGGTTCGATTTCCTCGACCTCCGGCAGCCTGATGCCGCGCTATTTCATGCTCAAGCAAGACAACATCAAGCCTGAGAGCTACTTCAGTCGGGTTGCCTATTCCGGCGCGCACGACGCCACCGTGGCCTGGGTTCAGGCGGGCAAGGTCGATGCCGGCGTACTCAACGCCAGTGTCTGGCAGAAGCTGGTCGATGCGGGCAAGGTCGACACCAGCAAGGTGAAAGTGTTCGCCACCACGCCGACCTACTACGACTACAACTGGACGGTGCGCGGCAACATGGACCCGGCCCTGAAAGACAAGATCAAGCAAGCCTTCCTCGCCCTCGACCCGGCCAAGGCTGAGCACAAGGCGATCCTCGACCTGCAGGCGGCCAGCCGCTTCATCGAGACCAAACCCGAAAACTACGCCGGCACCGAACAGGCTGCCCGTGAGGCCGGCTTGCTCAAGTGAGTATCCAACTGCACGCGGCAGGGCTTCGGCACGGCCAGGTACGCGCCCTCGAAGACGTGAGCCTGCGCATCGACAAGGGCGAGCGGGTGGCGGTGATCGGGCCGTCGGGGGCGGGCAAGTCCAGCCTGCTGCACCTGATGGCCACGGCCGTGCAGCCCGGCGCCGGGCACCTGGAACTGCTTGGCGAACAGCCCTGGGCGCTGTCGGCGGGCGCGCGGCAACGCCTGCGGGCGCGGGTCGCGCTGGTGCATCAGGCACCGCCGTTGCCGCCGCGCCAGCGGGTGGTCACCGCCGTATTGGCCGGGCGTCTTGGCCAGTGGGGCACCTTGCGTGGCCTGCTCAATCTGCTGCACCCCAGCGATGTGCCGGGCGCGCGACAGGTGCTGGCGGAGCTGGGGCTGGCCGACAAGCTGTTCGTGCAGTGCGGGCAGCTGTCCGGTGGCCAGTTGCAAAGGGTGGGTATCGCCCGTGCGCTGTACCAGCAACCTGAAGTATTGCTGGCCGACGAACCGGTCTCGGCGATGGACCCGGTGCTGGCTGATCACAGCCTGGCCCTGCTCAATCGCCACGCGCAAACCCATGGCGTGACACTGGTCGCCAGCCTGCATGCGGTGGAGCTGGCGCTCGCGCATTTTCCCCGGGTGATTGGTATCCGCGAAGGGCGTGTGGTGTTCGATTGCTCGGCAGCGGCGGTGACCGATGCCTTGCTCGACGCCCTCTACGCCAATGAGCAACTGGCGTCGCCGACGACCGTGGGGCCGACGCTGACGGTGCAGATTCCGCGATGCTGAAGACCGATGCCCGCGACCCAGCGGCGCTGCCACGCCTGTTGCTGACCCTGTTGTGCCTGGCCCTGTTGTGGCCGGGGTTGCAGTTGAGCGAACTCGACCCCGGGGTGCTGTTGCAAGCCGAGAACCGTCGACAGATGGCGAGCTTCGTAGGCGCCTTCTGGCCGCCTGCCCTTGATCGGGAGTTTCTGGCGTTGCTGTTCGAAGCCACCCTGCAGACGCTTGCCGTGGCCACTGCCGGCATGACCCTGGCATTGCTGCTGGCCATCCCGGCCAGCCTGGTGGGCAGCCGGGCATTGTCGTTAAGGGCGGCATCACGCGCCGGCCGCCCGGGGCCTTGGTCGCGGCTGGTGCGCATGCCGGTGCGCGGCCTGCTGGTGTTCCTGCGCAGCGTGCCGGAGATCGTCTGGGCGCTGTTGTTCGTGCGCGCCGTGGGGCTGGGGCCGACGGCGGGGGTACTGGCCATCGCCATCACCTACAGCGGCATGCTTGGCAAGGTCTATGCCGAGATCTTCGAGTCGGTGGACCAGCGCCCGGCCCATGCCTTGATGCAGGCCGGCAGCGGACGGTTGAGTGCGTTCTGCTATGGCATCCTGCCGGTGGCGGCGGCGGAGGTGGTGTCTTACACGGTCTACCGCTGGGAATGCGCGGTGCGAGCTTCGGTGGTGATGGGCTTTGTCGGTGCCGGTGGGCTGGGGCAGCAGATCGACCTGTCGATGCGCATGTTCGCCGGCGCCGAGGTGGCGAGCATGCTGCTGGCGTTTCTCGTACTGGTCACCCTGGCCGATGTGTTGAGCCGCGTGTTGCGTGGGAGGCTGACATGAACCGGGCGATCAACCTGCTGGTGATCGTCGCCATCGTTGCGGCGGTGGTGTCGTCGTTCGCCTACCTGGAACTCGACCTTGCGTCTGTCATCGGCAATGGTGGCCTGGCGCAGATGGGCGAGTACGCCTCGCGCTTCCTGAGCCCTGATCTTTCTTCCGAGCACCTGCGTGCGGTGGCGCGCGGTGCGCTGGAGACCCTCGCCATGTCCGGGCTGGGCACCTTGCTGGCGATGCTGCTCGGCCTGCTCTTGGCATTGCCTGCGGCCGGGCGCTTCGGCTGGCCGCTACAGGGTGCGGCGCGCTTGCTGCTCAATGCCCTGCGGGCTATCCCTGAGCTGGTGTGGGCGGCCTTGACCGTGCTGGCAGCCGGGCTCGGGCCCAATGCCGGCACCCTGGCCCTGGCGCTGCACACCGCAGGCGTGCTGGGGCGCCTGTTCGCCGAGGCGCTGGAGAATGCCCCCGCCGAGCCGGCGGCGGCGATCCGCTTGCAGGGCGGGAGCCAGGTCGCGGCGTTCTGCTTTGGCACCTTGCCCAATCTGTGGCCGCAGTTGCTGGCCTACAGCCTGTATCGCTGGGAGAACAACATCCGCATGGCCAGTGTGCTGGGCTTCGTCGGCGCGGGCGGGCTGGGGCAGATGCTCTACACCACCCTCAGCCTGTTCCAGGAAGCCCAGGCCAGCACGGTGATCATCGGCATGCTGGTGCTGGTGTTGCTGGTGGATGCCTTCAGCGATGTACTGCGCCAACGGTATGTGCGGGCGTAGGTGAACGGGTCGGCCTCAGTCCACCCACTCCCCACATTGCGCTTCGCGCTGCATCGATTCCAGGTTCCGTTCGATGGTCTCGCAGATCGTGTCCATCGGAATCTGGTGCTCACTGCGTCGAAACGGGCTCTGCAGGTCGGTGCCGATCCGCTCGATCGCCAGCAGCATGAAGCCCACCACCGTCGAAGCCAGCGGCGTGAACCACTCCAGCGACTCGACCAGCCCGATCGGCACGATCACGCAGAACAGCGTGATGAACAACCGCGGAAAATACACGTAGGGGTAGGGCAGCGGTGTATTGGCGATCCGCTCCATCCCGCCCTGGGCGTTGGACAGGTCTACCAGCGTCGACTCCAGCCGCGCCAGGCGAATGCTGTCCAGCCGCCCAGCCTTGTATTCGCCTGCCAGCAAGGCGGCGGAGCCGGCCAGAATGTCATTGGCGAAGTTGTTCGAACCATTGCGCCGCTCGAACTCGTGATGGGGGATGAACGCCATCAGTTCCGGCGGGCACGGCTCGTTCCTCAGGTGCGCTGCCAGGCAGTTCACATAGGCCACATGCCGACGCAGCAAGGTCGCCTTGACCGGATTGAGCCCGTCATCCGGATCGTCCACCAGCGTCAGCACCTGCCGCGCGAAGCTGCGTGAACTGTTCACCATCGCCCCCCACAGCGTGCGCGCTTCCCACCAGCGGTTGTAGGCACTGCTGTTGCGAAAGCTCACCAGCACCACCAGCGCTGAACCCAGCAGCGTCAGTGGGATCAGCGGCAGGCTGAACTTGCTGTTGAAGAACAGCATGAAATCGATGGTGACCAGGATGTCCCACACCAGCAGCCACAGCAGCGACCAGCCGATGTAGTTGAAGGTCTTGAGGACCAGGCGGTACTTGCGCACGAGGTAGTTTTTCACGCAGGGATCTCTTCGTGGAGCGGATGAAGGATCCGACGTCGGGGGCGGGGCAAGGTTCGGTGGGCAGGCTGGTTGGATGTTACTGGACGTGTTTTGTTGTGGTTGCGTCGGAAACAGGCCGCATATTTATCAGACGGTTCGTTAGGTGAGCCCCATTAGAATATCGGCGACCTTGGACAATCCGACGAAACGGAGATCTTGGCGATGATGCTCGAATTATCCACTTTCAGCTTGCCTGAGCTGCTGGACAGCGAGATTGCAATCGCCGAGTACTGGAGACAGGTTTTGGTAGACGGAGATGCGGGCGAGATAGCCCGAGCGCTCGATCACATTTGCGTCGCCCGGCTCCGCATGTCTAGTGAAGCGTCTACCGTATCTGCTGAGTCGAGACGGAATTAACCCGACGGTTAGTGTATTTCGTCCAGCACGTTTGAAGTCCTGTTTTCGATAGTGGCACAATGCTCGAACGCCGAACCCCAGGGCACTTTCCCGCCTGGCTGCCTGTCCGGTGCATTCAAGGACAGTCCATTTTTTCGGTGAGCCCTCGATGATCGAGCGAACGGGTAAGGGTCTTTCCTTCGCCAAACGCATGTACCCACCCCGCGCCATCGGCACCGGGCTTGGATTCTTCTGTGTGCTCATTGGCATCTGGCCGCTGCAGCCGGCCTGGTGGACCTGGGCCTTGCTCGCGCTGCACGGCTTCGTCTGGCCGCACGTCGCGTATCAGCTGGCCCGGTTGTCGAAGCAGCCCTTTCGCGCCGAGCAGCGCAACCTGGTATTCGATGGCTTCGCCGGAGGCTGCTGGGCTGGTGTCATGGGGCTCAACCCGCTGCCGAGCGTGATCATCCTGTCGATGATCGCCATGGACAAGATCGCCGCAGGCGGCTGGCACATGCTCGGCAAGACCTTCCTCGCCCAGGCGCTGGGCATTGGCCTGGGGCTCTGGTTGTACGCACCACCGCTATTCCCGCCTACCAGTCAGGCACAGATGCTTGCATGCCTGCCGATCCTGCTGATCTATCCCATGGCCATTGGCCTGATCTGCTATCAGGTCACCGTCCAGCTCGCCCAGCATAAACGCACTCTCTCGCGCCTGAGCCAGACCGACAGCCTCACCGGCCTGATCAACCACGGCGCCTGGAAAGACCTGCTGCTGCGCGAATTCCAGCGTTGCCGCCGCGACAATCAGGCCAATGTGCTGGCACTGATCGACATCGACCATTTCAAGCAGATCAACGACCGTCACGGCCACCTGATGGGCGACGACATCCTGCGCACCCTCAGCGCCTTCCTGCCAACCCACCTGCGCAAGAGCGACCCGGTGGCCCGCTATGGCGGTGACGAGTTCTGCGTGATGCTGCCCGGCGTCAGCGTGGCCCAGGCCGAGGAAGTGCTCGAGCGGCTGCGCGAGGCGGTGGAGTGTTATCGCCATCCTGAATTGCCGGAGCAGGGGTTGAGCCTGAGCATCGGCATCGCGCCTTTTGGTGGGCATCTGCAGAGCGCCGAGGCCTGGTTGCATGAGGCGGATATGGCGCTGTACCAGGCCAAGAGTGCGGGGCGGAATAGGATTGTGGTGGCGGGGCGGTATGGGGCGTTGGTGTGACACCCGCACTTGCGTAACTGCTATGTGTTGGTTTTGAGTTCGCTCAGCAGGCCGACCTCTTTTGACCTACGCCAGCGAGTCGGGACGGGCAGATGGATTAGCGCGTTTTCACTCATCTCAGCGCCGCGCAACTCACAAATAAACGGATATAATCGTCCGTTTATTTCAATTAGTCGGACAGATTGAGCCGCTTATGGAAAGGTTTTTTCCGGTGGATTGTGACGCAAGCCTCCAGCGCATAGGGCTTCTAGTCAAAACAGCGCGCCTGGAGCAGGGTGTCCGGCAACTGGATGTGGTCAGTAGACTCGGCGTTACCGAGAAGATGCTGCGTCGAATCGAGCTTGGGGATCCATCGGTCAGTGTTAGATCGTTGATGCTCGTGCTGTGGAAGCTTGGTCTCACAGACAAGGTTTTTCGTCCTCTGGAGGACGCTTCAGTCTCCTTCTCTGAGTTGAAGGAAGAGACCAGCGGTCGCCGAGCGCGCAGACGTCGCGCCAAGCCGGAGGACTTCTGATGCGCAGTGCCTGCATCTACATGGAGCCCCTCAAGACCGGTGGTAAGTTTCTGGTACTTGGGCGTCTGACCTTGCATAGCAATCAATCCGGTGAGTTCGTGTGTTCTCCCGCTATGGTGTTCTGGCCTTGATGAATTATCGGTTTCGGCGATTTACTCAATTATCTTGGGGTGCGATGGATGCGCTCATCATTGTGCTCTACGCAGTCGCCAGTATTCGCCGTGGTCGGATTCCATTTTGGGATGATCTGCAAAGCATTGTTGCCTTGTCACGTGAGCATGGTGAGTTGGCATTGTTTATCGGCCTTACAGGCGTAGCGGTGCATCTCTCGGTAGTCGCCAGTGGTTTGCTGTTTATCAAAGGCGTGCGTGCTGCGGCCTATGTCGGCCTGGCCCAGGCGCCATTTCGAATGATCCTGCTTCCCTCGATACCTATCGCCTTCCTATGGCCCAACGTGCTTGTTACGCCAGCACCCTGGCTGCTTTTTCTACTGGGAGTTGGTGCGGAAGCCGTCAAAGTGTGGAGTTTGGTGCTGCTGGTGCGAAGCCAGCGGTTCGCCCAAGCGACTGAATCACAGCCTGTGTAGCCGATTCGATTCAATAGGCCGGGGCCACGTGCAGCCCCAGCCTATCGACAATGCGGCTCTGACCTAGCGGCTTTCCCGCCCGCGTCCTATCTCCACGTCGTCCATCACCGCCTTGACCATGTCGCACAGCAAGTGCGCGGCCCAGCCCAGGTCGGCCTCGCCATCGGTGGAGGCGAGCAAGGTCATGCGCTTGGCGCAGGCCATCATCGCCGACGCCTGTTCCATTGCCAGTTTCGAATCATGTCCGGGCTCGACCCGGAACAGCGGTTTGTCGCCATCTCCATATCCGAACCCGGTGACGCCTGCAGTGGTATCGCTCATGTTCGATGCTCCTTCAGTGACGGACCTGGATCCTGCTCAGTGCGGTTTCTGCCAGCGTCAGGGCGGCATCGACTTCGTGGGCGGTGGTGATGGTCAGGGGCTGGGCGGGGGAGCCGAGGGTGAGGGCGGTGCTGTGGTGGGTGATGGCGAGGGCGCAGGTGAGGTGTTCGATGATTTGGAGGACGAGGTCTTCGAGGGCGTGGGGATTTTCGGGGGCGAAGGGGGGATCGGGGACGATCTTTAACATGGTAACTCCTTGAGCCGTTTTCAGGAGTTGCGAACCATCGCTGTCAAACGAATGGAGGCAACCGTACGTGGGTTGACAGACCGGAGGCTCAAGAACCCGGCGCACACGAATGTGCCCCACGTACAGCTGCCATTGAGGTCAGCCGTTTGGACTTGAGCATGCGGCCTGTCAAAGCCGGTCGTTGATGAGCAACGACCGGGCGAGACTAGAACGCGCCCCATGGCACCGCAACGGCTTTAGGCGGCCGAGAGTATGTTTGGGAAACGGACTACAGGGAATGGGGAAAAACTGAAAATCGAGCCACTTATCCACAACGAAAAAAGCGTCGCCCAAGCTAATCTAGGGCAACTTCCTGCCCAGGTAGAGCCCCCATGTCCATCGCCGACAATCTGATTGCCTTCACACTCGCGGCTACCCTGCTGACGGTAACCCCCGGCCTCGACACCGCCTTGATCCTCAGAACCTCCGCCGTCGAAGGACGCAAGCAGGGGCTGCGCGCGGCCCTGGGCATCAACGCCGGCTGCCTGCTCTGGGGCGCGGCGGTCGCCTTCGGCCTTGGTGCATTGATCGCCGTCTCCGAGCTGGCGTACGACATCCTCAAGTACTGCGGCGCGGCCTATCTGGCATGGTTGGGCGTGAACATGCTCCTGCGCCCACGCCAGTCGCTGGCGCCTGCCGAGGCCGAGAGGCGACCGGCAGCGAACTGGTTCCTCAAGGGCATGATGGGCAATCTGCTCAATCCCAAGGTCGGGATTTTCTACGTGTCGTTTCTGCCGCAATTCATTCCGCAAGGCCAGCCGCTGATTGCATGGACCTTCGGGCTTGTGGGAATTCATGTGCTGCTGGGGTTGATCTGGGCGATGGGGTTGATCAGTGCGACACAATCCATGGCGGGTGTGCTGCGCAAAGGGAAAGTGATTCAGTGGATGGAACGGGCGACCGGGCTGGTGTTTGTGTTGTTTGCGGCGCGGCTGGCGTTGAGTCGGCGCTGAGATCGCCAAAACCTAGTTAAAAAAAGAACCGACCTTTTGGTCGGTTCTTCATGGAGTCGCAGTATTGGCATAGACCATTCGATTTGAGCTTGAGAAAAACAAACTCAAAGCTTTATCGACTACGGGTCAGGCGTGGGCTGTTTCTTTTTCTGGAACCAGCCGCACCTCGACGCGCTGACCGAGCGCGCGGGCGGCGCTAGCCAGGGTCGCCAAGGTCATTCCTGGATCGTCCTGATCGAGCGCGCGATCTACTGCGGTACGGCTGGTATGCATGCGCATGGCCAGTGCTTTCTTCGTCATCTTCTGGCGCTTCATGGCTTCAGCGATCTGCCAAGAGATGACTCGCTTGAGGGCAGCAGCAGACACTTCTTCTGCGAGCCCTTGCTCTGCAAGGAAATCATCGAAGTCGGAGCCGATGTGCTGGTTCATTGCTTGTTCCTCTTGAGTGTTGCTTTGCGCTTTCTGGCAGTGGCCAGGTCAGACGCCGGTGTTTTCTCACTTTTTTTGATGAAGCCGTGAAGCAGGACCATGGTCTGACCTTCTACCGCAAACAAAACCCTGGCGATGGTATCGACCAAGCTCGTCCTTACTTCCCAGAGTCCTGGCTCCATCTTGCGTACGACAGGCATCCCGATCGGCCACCCAAGCTGCACGGTCTTGATGTCGACTCCAATGAGTCGGCGACTTTCACGGTCCAGCTCTGTCAGCCATTCACGCACGGGTTCATTTCCTGCCTCCGTGCGGAAAAATCTGACGTTCAGCTTGATAAGGGGTTCGTCCATGAATGGGATTGTACCAAAAAAGGTGCATCAATCAACTGATCAGGTAACTGGACGACAATGATGGTAGGGCTGCACTGACAACAGGCACAAAAAAACCGGCTCGTTGGCCGGTTTCTTGTTGTTCCAGGTCTGGTAGGGACCGCTTGGAACTATGTGATGGTGCCCCGAGGGAGACTCGAACTCCCACTCCTTTCGAAAACGGATTTTGAATCCGCCGCGTCTACCAATTCCGCCATCAGGGCTTGTGGCGCCGCAGTATAGAGAGGCTCCTGCACCCGGTCAATCGGCTTTCATGGTCAATTTTCATGCATTGGGCTAAACTTCCCGGCCCTGCCAAGCCGAACACGATCATGCGCGTCGCCGATTTTTCCTTCGAACTCCCCGATTCCCTCATCGCCCGCCACCCCCTGGCCGAGCGCCATGGCAGCCGTCTGCTGGTCCTCGACGGGCCGAGCGGGGAGCTGGCGCACCAGCGCTTTACCGATTTGCTCGAGTACCTGCGCCCGGGCGACCTGATGGTGTTCAACAACACTCGGGTGATTCCGGCGCGGCTGTTCGGTCAGAAAGCCTCCGGCGGCAAGCTGGAAGTGCTGATCGAGCGCGTGCTCGACAGCCATCGGGTGCTGGCCCATGTGCGTGCCAGCAAGGCACTGAAGGTCGGCGCCACGGTGCTGATCGATGGCGGTGGCGAGGCCGAAATGGTCGCGCGCCATGAGGCGCTGTTCGAGCTGCGCTTCACCGAAGAGGTGCTGCCACTGCTCGAGCGCGTTGGCCATATGCCGCTGCCGCCGTATATCGACCGCCCGGACGAAGGCGCCGACCGTGAGCGCTACCAGACCGTTTACGCCGAGCGTGCCGGTGCGGTTGCTGCACCTACGGCGGGCCTGCATTTCGACGAGGCGCTGCTGGAGCAGATCGCCGCCAAGGGCGTCGAGCGTGCCTTCGTCACCCTGCACGTGGGTGCCGGCACCTTCCAGCCGGTGCGGGTCGACAAGATCGAAGATCACCACATGCATAAAGAGTGGCTCGAAGTGAGCCAGGATGTGGTCGATGCCATCGAGGCCTGCCGCGCCCGTGGCGGGCGGGTGATCGCGGTCGGTACCACCAGCGTGCGCTCGCTGGAGAGTGCGGCGCGCGATGGTGTGCTCAAGGCGTTCAGTGGCGACACCGACATCTTCATCTACCCCGGTCGGCCGTTCCACGTGGTCGATGCGCTGGTGACCAACTTCCATTTGCCCGAGTCCACGCTGCTGATGCTGGTCTCGGCCTTTGCGGGGTATCCCGAGACCATGGCCGCATACGCCGCGGCGGTCGAGCAGGGATACCGCTTCTTCAGTTACGGTGATGCCATGTTCATCACCCGCAATCCGGCGCCGCGCGGCCCCGAGGATCAAGCATGAGTCGCACCTGTCGAATGTCCTTCGAACTGCTGGCCACCGACGGCAAGGCCCGTCGCGGTCGGCTGACCTTCCCCCGTGGCACCGTGGAAACCCCAGCGTTCATGCCGGTGGGCACCTATGGCACGGTCAAGGGCATGTTGCCGCGGGACATCGAGGCCATCGGCGCCGAGATCATCCTGGGCAACACCTTCCACCTGTGGCTGCGCCCGGGCACCGAGGTGATCAAGAAGCACAACGGCCTGCACGACTTCATGCAGTGGAAAGGCCCGATCCTCACCGACTCCGGCGGTTTCCAGGTGTTCAGCCTGGGCGCGATGCGCAAGATCAAGGAAGAGGGCGTGACCTTCGCCTCGCCGGTCGACGGCTCCAAGGTGTTCATGGGCCCGGAAGAGTCGATGCAGGTGCAGCGTGACCTGGGCTCGGACATCGTGATGATCTTCGACGAGTGCACGCCGTACCCGGCCGAGCACGATGTGGCGCGCACCTCCATGGAGCTGTCGCTGCGTTGGGCCCAGCGCTCGAAGAACGCCCACGGCGACAACACCGCGGCACTGTTCGGCATCGTTCAGGGGGGCATGTACCAGGACCTGCGCATGCGCTCGCTGGAGGCGCTGGTCAATATCGACTTCGACGGCCTGGCCATCGGCGGTCTGTCGGTGGGCGAACCCAAGCACGAGATGATCAAGGTGCTGGATTACCTGCCGGCACAAATGCCTGCTGACAAACCTCGTTACCTTATGGGGGTAGGCAAACCGGAAGATCTGGTTGAGGGTGTGCGCCGCGGCGTCGACATGTTCGACTGCGTGATGCCCACGCGCAACGCGCGCAACGGCCATCTGTTCGTCGATACAGGGGTGATCAAGATCCGCAATGCGTTCCATCGCCACGATGATTCGCCGCTGGATCCGACCTGTGACTGCTATACCTGCACCAACTTCTCCCGCGCTTATCTGCATCACCTGGACAAGTGCGGCGAAATGTTGAGCAGCATGCTGAATACCATCCACAACTTGCGCCATTACCAGCGCTTGATGGCCGGTTTACGCGAGGCTATTCAACAGGGTAAATTGGCCGCCTTTGTCGACGCCTTCTATGCCAAGCGCGGACTTCCCGTTCCGCCTTTGGACTGACTGTTCGCACACATAACTAAATTCAGCAACTGGAGTGCTACATGAGCTTTCTGATTCCCGCCGCTTACGCGGACGCTGCAGCCCCTGCCGCCGGCCCAGCCGGTACCGGCTTCGAGTGGATCTTCCTGGTCGGTTTCCTGGTCATCTTCTACCTGATGATCTGGCGCCCGCAGGCCAAGCGTGCCAAAGAGCAGAAGAACCTGCTCGGCGCCCTGCAGAAGGGTGACGAAGTGGTCACCAACGGCGGTATCGCCGGCAAGATCGTCAAAGTTTCCGACGACTTCGTGGTGCTGGAAGTGTCCGACAACGTCGAGCTGAAGTTCCAGAAGGGCGCCATCGCCGCGACCCTGCCAAAAGGTACGCTCAAGGCTATCTGAGTTACCGGTTTCATTTTTTCCAGTCGGGGCGCGCAAAGCGCCCCGCGTCTTGAACGGGCGGCGTGATGCTGAACAAATACCCTCTGTGGAAATACCTGCTGATCCTGGTGGTACTGGCGGTCGGCTTTATTTATTCCGCTCCCAACCTCTACCCGGATGACCCGGCGGTGCAGATCAGCGGTGCAAGTTCCGCGCTGCACGTGAGCCAGGCCGACCTCGACCGCGCCACCAAGGCGCTGGCCGATGCCGGTATCACCGTCAAGGGTGGCAGCCTGGGCGAGAAGGGCAGTGCGCTGGTGCGCCTGACCAACCAGGAAGACCAACTGCCGGCCAAGGATGTGGTGCGCAAGACCTTGGGTGACGACTACGTCGTCGCACTGAACCTGGCCCAGACCACCCCGCAGTGGCTGCGCAACCTGGGTGCCAGCCCGATGAAGCTGGGCCTGGACCTCTCCGGTGGTGTGCACTTCCTGCTGGAAGTGGACATGGACAAGGCCATGAGCGCCCGCCTGAAGGTCTACGATGGCGAAGTGAAGACCCTGCTGCGCAAAGAGCGCGTGCGCTACCGTAGCCTGCCCCAGCAGGACGGCAGCATCATGCTGGGCTTCGCCGACGATGCTACTCGCGAACAGGCACGTGCCCTGGTCCGCAAGAATTTCAATGATTTCGACATCACCACCACCGAGCGCAACGAGCTCTCCGTGCTGCGTCTGGCGCTGACTCAGGCCAAGGTCGCCGAAATCCGCGAATACTCCATCAAGCAGAACCTGACCACCGTCCGCAACCGTGTGAACGAGCTGGGCGTGGCCGAGCCGCTGGTTCAGCGCCAGGGCGCCAACCGTATCGTGGTCGAGCTGCCGGGCGTGCAGGACACTGCCGAAGCCAAGCGTATCCTCGGCAAGACGGCCAACCTGGAGTTCCGCTTCGGCGCTGAGCCAGGTGCTTCGAAAGCGACCACCGAGGTCTTCGAGTTCCGTGACGGCAACCGTTCGGCTGCGGTCGAGCGTGGCTTGATCATCACCGGTGACCAGGTTACCGATGCTCAGGCGAGCTTCGACGAGCACGGTCGTCCGCAGGTGAACATCCGCCTGGATGGCCACGGTGGCGAGTTGATGAGCCGCGCCACGCGCAGCAACGTCGGTCGCAGCATGGCGGTGATCTTCATCGAGCAGAAGCCGGTGACCCGCTACGTCAAGCAGACCGTTGATGGCGTCGAGAAGGAAGTGGCGGTACAGAGCTTCCAGGAAGAGAAGAAGATCATCAGCCTGGCGACCATCCAGTCGCCGCTGGGCAGCCAGTTCCGTATTACCGGCCTGAACGGCCAGGGTGAGTCGTCCGAACTGGCCCTGCTGCTGCGTGCCGGTGGTCTGGCCGCACCGATGTACTTCGCCGAAGAACGTACCATCGGCCCAAGCCTGGGTGCCGACAACATCACCAAGGGTGTCGATGCATCGCTGTGGGGCATGTTGTTCGTCTCGCTGTTCATCATCGCCATCTACCGTGGCTTCGGCGTGATCGCCACCATCGCCCTGGCGGGCAACATGGTGCTGCTGCTGGCGCTGATGTCGCTGTTGGGCGCGACCCTGACGCTGCCGGGTATCGCCGGTATCGTGTTGACCATGGGTATGGCGGTCGACGCCAACGTGCTGATCTTCTCGCGGATTCGCGAGGAGCTGAAAAACGGCATGTCGGTGCA
This sequence comes from Pseudomonas sp. A014, assembly GCF_052378495.1. Lineage (NCBI taxonomy): Bacteria > Pseudomonadati > Pseudomonadota > Gammaproteobacteria > Pseudomonadales > Pseudomonadaceae > Pseudomonas > Pseudomonas sp. A014. The sequence continues at coordinate 4,911,622 of NZ_CP199001.1, read as the reverse complement.
GCGCGCCATCCACGAAGGCTTCAACCGTGCCTACACCGCGATCATCGACGCCAACCTGACCAGCCTGCTGGTCGGCGGCATCCTGTTCGCCATGGGTACCGGCCCGGTCAAGGGCTTCGCGGTCACCATGTCCCTCGGGATTTTCACCTCGATGTTCACCGCCGTCATGGTGACCCGCGCAATGGTCAACCTGACCTGTGGCGGGCGTGACATCAAGAAGCTGTGGGTTTGAGGGAGCTGCGATGAAAACCATCAACTTCATGGGCGTGCGCAACGTTGCGTTCGCCGTCACTGTCCTGCTGACCGTACTGGCGCTGTTCAGCTGGTGGCACAAGGGCTTGAACTTCGGCCTGGACTTCACCGGCGGTACGCTCATCGAGCTGACCTACGAGCGTCCGGCCGACCTCAAGGCGGTGCGTGCCGAGCTGGTCGACTCCGGCTTCCACGAGGCCATCGTGCAGAGCTTCGGTGCCACCACCGACCTGCTGGTGCGCATGCCTGGCGATGACCCGCAACTGGGCAATCAGGTTGCCCAGGCGCTGCAGAAAGTGGGCGGCGACAACCCGGCCACCGTCAAGCGTGTCGAGTTCGTCGGCCCGCAGGTCGGTGAAGAACTGCGTGACCAGGGCGGCCTGGGCATGCTGCTGGCGCTGGGCGGGGTACTGATCTACCTGGCGTTCCGCTTCCAGTGGAAGTTCGCGGTGGGGGCGATCGTCTCGCTGATTCACGACGTGATCGTGACCGTGGGCATCCTCTCGTTCTTCCAGATCACCTTCGACCTGACGGTACTGGCGGCAGTGCTGGCGATCATCGGTTACTCGCTCAACGACACCATCGTCGTGTTCGACCGCGTGCGTGAGAACTTCCGCGTCATGCGCAAGGCGTCGCTGATCGAGAACATCAACGTCTCGACCACCCAGACCCTGCTGCGCACCATCGCCACCTCGGTGTCGACCTTGCTGGCGATCGCAGCGCTGCTGTTCTTCGGTGGCGACAACCTGTTCGGCTTCTCGCTGGCGCTGTTCCTGGGCGTCATGGCGGGTACCTACTCGTCGATCTACATCGCCAACGTGGTGCTGATCTGGCTGAACCTGAACAGTGAAGACCTGATCCCGCCGGTCAAGGCCGAGGGTGTGGACGACCGTCCGTAAGGGCTTGTCCTACGCCGTTTGGCGTAAAGAGAGGCGCGAGTGTTGAACTCGCGCCTTTTTTTTTGCTCCAAGGCAGGGAGAAGGCGGGCAATGTCCCGCGGGTATGATCAGGAGATTCCACGTGAACAAATCAATGCTGGTGGGTGCGGTTCTGGGTGCTGTCGGTGTTACAGCCGGAGGTGCTGTGGCGACCTACAGCTTGGTGAACAAAGGGCCGGAATACGCCCAGGTCACTGACGTACAACCGATCAAGCAGCAGGTGAAGACGCCGCGCGAAGTGTGCAAGGACGTGACCGTGACGCGCCAGCGTCCGGTGCAGGACCAGCACCAGATCGCCGGTACCGTGGTGGGCGCCCTGGCCGGTGGCCTGCTGGGTAACCAGATCGGTGGCGGCACCGGCAAGAAGATCGCCACGGTCGCAGGTGCGGTGGGTGGTGGTTATGCCGGCAACAAGGTGCAGGAAGGCATGCAGGAGCGTGACACCTACACCACCACGCAAACGCGCTGCAACACGGTCAACGACATCAGCGACAAGGTGGTGGGCTACACCGTGAAGTACACCATCGGTGACCAGGCTGGTGTGGTGAAGATGGACCACGAGCCAGGTTCGACCATTCCGCTGGACAAGAACGGCAAGCTGGTGCTGAGCCAGGCGCAGCCCGGCCAGTGATCTGGATGCTGGCTTCGTCGCGGGCCAGCAGAACCAGGGAAAACAGGCACAAAAAAAGCACCCCTCGGGGTGCTTTTTTTGCATCCTAAGCCCTGGCTCAGCGCTTGAGGTTTTCCGGCAGGTGCGGCTGGATGGCGGTCAGTACCGCCTTGAAGCACTTGATGTTGCCGGCAACGATGTGGCCTTTGTCGAGGAAGTCGTGGCCACCGTTGAAGTCGCTCACCAGGCCGCCCGCTTCCTGGATCAGCAGTACGCCTGCGGCCATGTCCCACTCGGACAGGCCCGACTCCCAGAAGGCGTCGAAACGACCAGCGGCAACGTAGGCCAGGTCCAGGGCGGCGGAACCCGCGCGGCGGATGCCGGCGGTCTGGCCGGTGAGGGCGCGGAACATGCCGAGGTAGTTGTCCAGGTCAGCCATCTGGCTGTCGCGGAACGGGAAGCCGGTACCCAGCAGGGCGCCTTCCAGGCTGGTGCGCGAGCTGACGCGCAGGCGACGACCGTTGAGCTGGGCGCCACGACCGCGGCTGGCGGTGAATTCTTCCTGGCGGACCGGATCGACGATGACCGCGTGCTCAAGGCGGCCGCGGTATTTGCAGGCGATGCTGACCGCGAAGTGCGGAACGCCACGCAGGAAGTTGGTGGTGCCATCCAGTGGATCGATGATCCACAGGTAGTCCTTGCCTTCCTCGCCGGAGCCGGCGTGCAGGCCAGTCTCTTCACCCTGGATCGAGTGGTTCGGGTAAGCCTTGCGCAGGGCGTTGACGATGGTCTGCTCGGCGGCGCGATCGACCTCGGAGACGTAATCCTTGGCCTCTTTCTCGTCGACCTTGATGCTGTCCAGGCGTTCGATGGAGCGGAAAATCAGTTCACTGGCGCTGCGAGCGGCGCGCAGGGCGATATTCAGCATAGGCTGCATGGGCGTTTCACCTGGAGATGTTAAAGAAGAAAGCCGCCTAGTCTATCAGAAAACTGTTCCGGCAGAAGGGTGACATTCGCATTCGTGGCGTTACGCCCGTCGCTTAGGTAAGATCGTTCCCCCCTTTATAGGCATCCGTGAGCTCGACACCTTGCTGCAGAATATTCGTGTTGTTCTGGTCAATACCAGCCACCCCGGCAACATCGGCGGCGCTGCTCGTGCCATGAAAAACATGGGCTTGTCGCGCCTGGTGCTGGTCCAGCCACTGGATTTCCCCGCGGCAGACGCCAGTGCCCGTGCCTCTGGTGCCGACGATGTGCTGGACGGCGCCATTGTGGTCGATACGCTCGAGCAGGCGCTGGCCGGTTGCAGCCTGGCGATTGGTACCAGCGCCCGTGATCGCAGCATGCCGTGGCCGATGCTCGACCCGCGCGAATGCGGGGTGCAGAGCGTCGCGCGTGCGGCCGCTGGCGAGGAGATCGCCCTGGTGTTCGGTCGTGAACACGCAGGCCTGACCAATGACGAACTGCAGCGATGTCACTTCCACGTGCACATTCCATCGAACCCCGATTTCAGCTCGCTGAATCTTGCCGCCGCGGTCCAGGTGCTCGCCTACGAGGTGCGTACCGCATGGCTGGCGGCGCAAGGTGCGCCGGCGAAGGTCGAGAAGGTCGATGCCAGCGATGAGCTGGCCACCCTGGACGAAATGGAGCTGTTCTACGAACACCTGGAAAAGACCCTGGTGGACATCAGCTTTCTTGACCCTGAGAAGCCCAAGCACCTGATGGCGCGCCTGCGCCGGTTGTATGGGCGCAGCTCGGTCAATCGTTCGGAAATGAGCATTTTGCGCGGCATCCTCACCGAGACCCAGAAGGTCGCACGGGGTGATGCGCACAAGCGGAAGGACTAGAAACAATGTTCGAGCGTCTGCGTGAAGATATCCAGAGTGTGTTTCATCGTGACCCGGCGGCGCGCAATGCCTTCGAGGTACTGACCTGCTACCCCGGGATGCATGCCATCTGGCTGCATCGCCTGGGCAATGCCCTGTGGAAACGCGACTTCAAATGGCTGGCGCGCCTGGTGTCGAACTTCGGGCGCTGGATGACCGGCATCGAGATCCATCCGGGCGCCACCATTGGCCGGCGCTTCTTCATCGATCATGGCATGGGCATCGTCATCGGCGAGACCGCCGAGATCGGCGATGATGTCACGCTCTACCAGGGCGTTACCCTCGGCGGCACCAGCTGGAACAAGGGCAAGCGACACCCGACCCTGGAAAACGGCGTAGTGGTGGGGGCGGGCGCCAAGGTGCTCGGCCCGTTCACGGTTGGCGCCGGGGCCAAGATCGGCTCCAATGCGGTGGTGACCAAGGCCGTGCCGGCCGGCGCCACGGCAGTCGGGATCCCGGGGCGGATCATCGTCAAGACCGAAGACAGTGAGGTCGAGGCCAAGCGCAAGGCCATGGCCGAGAAGATCGGCTTCGATGCCTACGGCGTCAGTGGCGACATGCCCGACCCGGTAGCGCGCGCCATCGGCCAGATGCTCGACCACCTGCAGGCGGTCGACGAGCGCCTGGAGGGCATGTGCGGGGCGCTGACCAACCTGGGCAGTGACTACTGTGCCAAGGCCCTGCCGGCGCTGCCGGAAGAAGACTTCGCCGAGGTCAAGCAGGCTGCGCAGAGCGACACTCCGTCGCATTGATTACGCCCGGCTGATACACGGGGCGTGTGCTCGCGCCCCTTGTCTGCTATCATCGCGCCCGCTTCCCGCATGCAAACCCGACTAAAGCACTAGGTCTTATAGTTGACTTAAATGCTCGGGAATCGCATACTCGCACACATCCTGTAACTCCCGTGGTACCCATAGCCATGCGATTGACTACCAAAGGCCGTTACGCCGTCACCGCCATGCTCGACCTGGCGTTGCACGCGCAGCATGGGCCGGTATCCTTGGCCGACATTTCCGAGCGCCAGGGCATCTCCCTCTCCTATCTGGAACAGCTGTTCGCCAAGCTGCGCCGCAGCAGCCTGGTATCCAGCGTGCGCGGTCCGGGTGGCGGCTACCAGCTGTCGCGGGGCATGGAAACCATCCAGGTGGCGCAGGTAATCGACGCGGTCAACGAGTCGGTAGACGCCACTCGCTGCCAAGGCCTCGGGGATTGCCACGCCGGTGATACCTGCCTGACCCACCACCTGTGGTGCGACCTCAGCCAGCAGATCCACGAATTCCTCAGCGGCATCAGCCTGTCCGACCTCGTCATGCGCCGTGAGGTGCAGGAAGTCGCCCAGCGCCAGGACCTGCGTCGAGTCGCCGGTCGCGTTGCCCAGCTGGACAAGATTGAGACGTCCGCCGTCGACTGATGCAGCGACGAGCGACGCCAACGCCTGATAGGAGATACTCAATGAAGTTGCCGATCTACCTCGATTACTCCGCGACCACCCCGGTCGATCCCCGCGTCGCCCAGAAAATGGCCGACTGCCTGCTGGTCGACGGAAACTTCGGTAACCCGGCCTCGCGTTCCCACGTGTTCGGCTGGCGCGCTGAAGAGGCGGTCGAGAATGGCCGCCGCCAGGTCGCCGAGCTGATCAACGCCGACCCGCGCGAAATCGTCTGGACCAGCGGTGCCACCGAGTCCGACAACCTCGCGCTCAAGGGTGTCGCGCACTTCTATCAGACCAAGGGCAAGCACATCATCACCTCCAAGATCGAGCACAAGGCGGTCCTCGACACCGCTCGCCAGCTCGAGCGCGAAGGTTTCGAAGTCACCTACCTCGAACCCGGTGAAGACGGCATCGTCACCCCGGCGATGGTCGAGGCAGTGCTGCGCGACGACACCATCCTCGTCTCGCTGATGCATGTGAACAACGAAGTCGGCTCGATCAACGATATCGCCGCCATCGGTGAACTGACCCGCTCGCGCGGCGTGCTGTTCCACGTCGATGCCGCTCAGTCGGCCGGCAAGGTCGAAATCGACGTGCAGAAGACCAAGGTCGACCTGATGTCGTTCTCGGCGCACAAGGTCTACGGCCCGAAGGGCATCGGCGCGCTGTACGTCAGCCGCAAGCCGCGTGTGCGCCTGGAAGCCATCATTCACGGCGGTGGCCATGAGCGCGGCATGCGTTCGGGCACCCTGCCGACCCACCAGATCGTGGGCATGGGCGAGGCCTTCGCCATCGCCAAGCAGGAAATGGCCGCTGAAAACGTCCGCATCAAGGCGTTGAGCGACCGCTTCTTCAAGCAGGTCTCCGACCTTGAAGAGCTGTACGTCAACGGCAGCCAGACCCAGCGCGTTCCGCACAACCTGAACCTGAGCTTCAACTACGTCGAAGGCGAGTCGCTGCTGATGTCGCTCAAGGACATCGCCGTCTCTTCCGGTTCGGCCTGCACCTCCGCGTCGCTCGAGCCGTCTTATGTACTGCGCGCCCTGGGCCGCAACGACGAGCTGGCGCACAGCTCGATCCGCTTCTCCTTCGGTCGCTTCACCACTGAAGAAGAAGTCGACTACGCCGCGCAGGAAGTCTGCAAGGCAGTGAACAAACTGCGTGAACTGTCGCCGCTGTGGGACATGTACAAAGACGGCGTCGACATCTCCAAGATCGAGTGGGCCGCCCACTAAGCAGTCGCCAGCAAGAGCGGCTCCCTGATGAGGAAGGAATTGCACCATGGCATACAGTGAAAAGGTCATCGACCACTACGAAAACCCGCGCAACGTCGGCAAGATGGACGCCGAAGATCCGGACGTCGGTACCGGCATGGTCGGCGCCCCGGCTTGCGGTGACGTGATGCGTCTGCAGATCAAGGTCAACGAGCAAGGCATCATCGAAGATGCCAAGTTCAAGACCTACGGCTGCGGTTCGGCCATCGCCTCCAGCTCCCTGGCCACCGAGTGGATGAAGGGCAAGACCCTGGACGAAGCCGAAACCATCAAGAACACCCAGCTGGCCGAAGAACTGGCGTTGCCGCCGGTCAAGATCCACTGCTCGGTACTCGCCGAGGATGCCATCAAGGCAGCCGTTCGCGATTACAAGCAGAAGAAAGGCTTGATCTAAGTCGCCGCGAGGTAAGGAGTTCCGATGGCTATCAGCATGACAGAAGCCGCCGCCAACCACATTCGCCGCTCCCTCGATGGGCGCGGCAAGGGTGAAGGCATCCGCCTGGGCGTGCGCACCACCGGCTGCTCGGGCCTGGCCTACGTGCTGGAGTTCGTCGACGAGCTGGCCGACGAGGATCAGGTGTTCGAGAACCATGGCGTGAAGGTCATCATCGACCCAAAGAGCCTGGTGTATCTCGATGGCACCGAGCTGGATTTCGTCAAGGAGGGGTTGAACGAAGGCTTCAAGTTCAACAACCCCAACGTGCGCGGTGAGTGTGGCTGCGGCGAAAGCTTCAATGTCTGAGGCTTGACGTGGGTACTCCTTGCCATTTCGCCCTGTTCGACCTGCAGCCGGGCTTTCGCCTGGACCTCGACAAGCTGGCCACCCGTTATCGTGAGCTGGCCCGCGAGGTCCATCCGGACCGCTTCGCTGACGCCTCCGAGCGTGAGCAGCGTGTCGCCCTGGAAAAGTCCGCAGCACTCAACGACGCCTACCAGACGCTGCGCAGCGCGCCGCGTCGCGCGCGTTATCTGCTGGCCGTCAGCGGTCACGAAGTGCCCCAGGAAGTCACGGTCCACGACCCCGACTTCCTGCTGCAGCAGATGCAGTGGCGCGAAGAACTCGAAGAGCTGCAGGACGAAGCCGACCTCGACGGTGTTGCCGTGTTCAAGAAGCGCCTGAAGGTCGCCCAGGACACGCTCAACGAGGATTTCGCCGCCTGCTGGGATCAAGCTGCCGAGCGCGACAGGGCCGAGCGCCTGATGCGCCGCATGCAGTTTCTCGACAAGCTCGCCCAAGAAGTGCGCCAACTCGAAGAGCGCCTCGACGATTAACCCCGGCGTTGCCCGTGATGACGCCTAAGGTATTCAGATAAGCATGGCCCTACTGCAGATCGCCGAACCCGGTCAGAGCCCCCAGCCGCACCAGCGTCGCCTGGCGGTGGGTATCGACCTGGGTACTACCAACTCTCTCGTCGCTGCGGTGCGCAGCGGTCGCAGCGAGCCCCTGCCCGACGCCCAGGGCAACGTCATCCTGCCGTCCGCAGTGCGCTATTTGCCCGGGCACAGCGACGTTGGCCAGGCGGCTCGTGATGCAGCCGCCAGCGACCCGCTGAACACCGTGCTTTCGGTCAAGCGCCTGATGGGGCGCGGTCTTGCCGACGTCAAGCAGTTGGGCGAGCAACTGCCCTATCGCTTCGTTGGCGGCGAGTCTCACATGCCGTTCATCGACACCGTCCAGGGGCCGAAGAGCCCGGTGGAGGTGTCAGCCGACATTCTCAAGGTCCTGCGTCTGCGCGCCGAGCAAACCCTCGGTGGCGAACTGGTGGGGGCGGTCATCACCGTGCCGGCCTATTTCGACGACGCCCAACGCCAGGCCACCAAGGACGCGGCGCGTCTGGCTGGCCTGAACGTGTTGCGCCTGCTCAACGAGCCGACCGCTGCCGCCGTGGCCTATGGCCTGGACCAGAACGCCGAAGGCGTGGTGGCGATCTTCGACCTGGGGGGCGGCACTTTCGATATTTCGATCCTGCGCCTGACCGCGGGCGTCTTCGAAGTGCTGGCCACGGGGGGCGACACTGCTCTGGGCGGCGATGACTTCGACCACGCCATTGCCGGCTGGATCATCGAGCAGGCCGGTCTGTCCGCCGATCTCGACCCGGCGACCCAGCGTCAACTGCTGCAGACGGCCTGTACCGCCAAAGAGGCCTTGACCGACGCCGATACCGTCAGCGTCGCCCATGGCGCCTGGCAGGGCGAGCTCAGCCGTGCCACCTTCGAAGCCATGATCGAACCTCTGATCGCCCGCAGCCTCAAGGCCTGCCGCCGCGCCGTGCGCGACAGCGGTGTCGAGCTGGAAGAGGTCGGCGCGGTGGTGATGGTCGGTGGCTCGACGCGCGTGCCGCGTGTGCGTGAAGCCGTCGGCACGCTGTTCGGCCGCGCTCCGCTGACCTCGATCGATCCGGACCAGGTCGTCGCCATTGGTGCCGCGATCCAGGCCGACACCCTGGCCGGTAATCGCCGCGAGGGTGGCGAATTGTTACTTCTGGACGTCATCCCGCTGTCGTTGGGTCTTGAGACCATGGGCGGGTTGATGGAGAAGGTGATTCCACGCAACACCACGATTCCCGTGGCTCGCGCCCAGGAGTTCACCACCTACAAGGATGGCCAGTCGGCCATGATGATTCACGTCCTGCAGGGCGAGCGCGAGCTGATCAGCGACTGTCGTTCGCTGGCCCGCTTCGAGCTGCGCGGCATCCCGGCGATGGTGGCCGGTGCAGCGAAGATCCGCGTGACCTTCCAGGTCGATGCCGACGGTCTGCTCAGCGTCGCGGCCCGCGAACTGGGCTCGGGCGTGGAGTCGAGCATCCAGGTCAAGCCGTCGTACGGCCTGACCGACGGCGAGATCGCTCGTATGCTCAAGGACTCCTTCGAGCACGCAGGCTCCGACAAGCAGGCGCGCCAGTTGCGCGAGCACCAGGTCGATGCCGAGCGGTTGCTCGAAGCGGTGCAGGGCGCCCTGGATGCCGATGGCGAGCGTCTGCTCAGTGCTGACGAGCGCGAGGCCATCGCCTTCCAGATGCAAGAATTGCGTGATTTGCTTAGCGGCACCGATGGCGCTGCCATCGAGCAACAGACCAAGCGTCTGTCGCAGGTGACCGATGCCTTTGCCGCCCGTCGCCTTGATTCGACGGTCAAAGCCGCACTGGCCGGGCGCAACCTGAATGAGATCGAGGAGTAACCGATGCCCCAGGTGATTTTCCTGCCGCATGAGAAGTTCTGCCCGGATGGGCTGGTGGTCGAAGTGGAGCCAGGGACCAACATCCTGGAGTTGGCCCACGAGCACCATATCGAGATGGAAAGCGCCTGCGGTGGCGTGTGTGCCTGCACCACCTGCCACTGCATCGTGCGTGAAGGTTTCGACTCGCTGGAAGAAGCCGACGAGCTGGAAGAAGACATGCTGGACAAGGCCTGGGGCCTGGAAGCGCAGTCTCGCCTGGCGTGCCAGGTGATCGTGGGTGATGAAGACATCACCATCGAGATTCCGAAATACTCGCTCAACCACGCTGCCGAAGCGCCGCACTGAGGTTTTCAGCATGAGCCTGAAATGGATTGATGTACTTGAGATCGCCATCCAGCTTGCGGAAAGCAAGCCGGACGTCGATCCTAAATATGTGAATTTCGTCGATCTGCACCGTTGGGTGCTGGCTTTGCCAGAGTTCAGCGACGATCCGTCACGCGGCGGTGAGAAAGTGCTCGAGGCCATCCAGGCGGCCTGGATCGAAGAAGCCGACTGAGCGTCTCTGCAGGTTAGGCAATCCCCTGGAACCCGCGTATAATTCGCGGGTTTAATTTTTCGCAACACTCAAATTCTGGAGTTTTCCATGGCTGTTCAACGTACTTTCTCCATCATCAAGCCTGACGCAGTTGCCAAGAACGTCATCGGCAAGATCACCACTCGCTTCGAAGAAGCCGGCCTGAAAATCGTCGCTTCGAAAATCAAGCAGCTGTCGAAGGCCGAAGCCGAAGGCTTCTACGCCGAGCACAGCGCTCGTGGCTTCTTCGGTGATCTGGTTGCCTTCATGACTTCCGGCCCGGTCGTTGTCCAGGTGCTGGAAGGCGAGAACGCCATCGCTCTGAACCGTGAGCTGATGGGCGCCACCAACCCTAAAGAAGCCGCTCCAGGCACCATCCGTGCCGACTTCGCCGAGTCGATCGACGCCAACGCCGTTCACGGTTCGGACTCCGAAGCCGCTGCAGCTCGCGAAATCGCTTACTTCTTCGCTGCTACCGAGGTAACCACTCGCTAAGCGAAAGCTTACGAGTGAGGGTGAATCCATGACGACATCTACTGGCAAAATCAACCTGTTGGGGCTGACCCTGCCGGAAATGGAACAGTTCTTCGACTCGATCGGGGAGAAGCGCTTCCGTGCCGGTCAGGTGATGAAATGGATTCACCATTTTGGCGTGTCCGACTTTGCGGACATGACCAACGTTGGCAAGGTCTTGCGCGAAAAGCTCGAGGCCGTTGCCGAGATTCGCCCCCCGGAAGTGGTCAGCGAGGACATTTCCGCCGACGGTACCCGTAAATGGGTAGTCCGCGTTGCCTCCGGCAGCTGCGTCGAGACCGTCTACATTCCCACCGACGACCGCGGTACCCTCTGCGTTTCTTCGCAAGCCGGCTGTGCCCTGGACTGCAGTTTCTGCTCCACCGGCAAGCAAGGCTTCAACAGCAACCTCACCGCCGCCGAAGTGATTGGCCAGGTGTGGCTTGCCAACAAATCCTTCGGGACCGTCCCGGCCAAGATCGACCGCGCTATCACTAACGTGGTCATGATGGGCATGGGCGAGCCCTTGCTGAACTTCGACAATGTCATCGCCGCGATGAAGATCATGATGGACGATCTGGGCTATGGCATTTCCAAGCGTCGCGTCACCCTGTCCACCTCGGGTGTCGTGCCGATGATCAACGAGCTGGCCAAGCACATCGACGTGTCGCTGGCGTTGTCGCTGCATGCGCCCAACGACGCGCTGCGCAACCAGTTGGTCCCGATCAACAAGAAGTACCCGCTCAAGATGCTGCTCGAGTCCTGCATGGGCTATATGTCCACGCTCGGTGGCAAGCGGGTGCTCACCATCGAGTACACCTTGCTCAAGGACGTCAACGATCAGCCTGAGCATGCCGCGCAGATGATCGAATTGCTGCGTGACGTGCCGTGCAAGATCAACCTGATTCCGTTCAACCCGTTCCCGCACTCCGGTTACGAGCGCCCCAGCAACAATGCGATCCGTCGCTTCCAGGATCTGCTGCACCACGGCGGCTTCAACGTCACCACCCGCACCACCCGCGGCGAAGATATCGACGCGGCCTGTGGCCAGTTGGTGGGGCAGGTAATGGACCGCACCCGCCGCAGCGAACGCTACATCGCCGTGCGCCAGATCAACGCCGATGGCAGCGAGCTGCAAGACAGCGCTGCGCGCCACTGACGGACTCCGCCGATGACCCTGCGCGCCGCGCTGTCGATCCTGTCGCTTTTGCTGCTGGCCGGCTGCGTGTCCGGCGGTGCAGGTGATCCGCTTTCCAGCCGACAGGGCAGGGCGGAGGCAGGGCGTGCCTACGTGCAGTTGGGCCTGGGGTATTTGCAACAAGGCATGACTGAGCAAGCCAAGGCCCCGCTGGCAAGGGCGCTTGCGTTGAACAGCCGTGATGCCGATGCACACGCCGCCCTGGCCCTGGTCTTTCAGGCCCAGGGCGAGCCCGATCTGGCGGATGGCCATTTCCGCGAAGCCTTGTCGCAACACCCGGATGACACGCGGATTCGCAACAACTACGGCAGTTTCCTATATGCTCAAGGGCATTTTCGCCAGGCAGAGCAGATGTTTCGCCAAGCCGCCGCCGATACCCTGTATCCTGAGCGCTCCCGGGTGTACGAGAACCTTGGCCTGACCGCACTCAAGCAGGGGCGCCGCGAGCAGGCGCACGAATACCTGGACAAGGCCCTGCGGCTCAATCAACGGCAACCACGAGCGCTGCTGGAAATGGCTGAGTTGTCCTACGAAAACAGGCATTATGTGCCGGCCCGGGACTACTACGAACGTTTCAGCCAGCAAGGCGATCATGACGCCCGCAGTCTGTTGTTGGGCAGCCGCCTCGCCCGAGTCTTCGAAGAGCACGGCACCGCGGCCGAGCTGGGCAAGAAATTACAACGACTTTATCCCGGTACGCCGGAATATCAGCAATACCTGTCGGAGCAACGATGAAAGCCGCGCACCCCGAAGCAGCAGCAGCGATTCAGCAGAATCCCGGTGATGTCTTGCGCCAGGCCCGCGAGAACCGGAACTGGTCGCAGGCCGAGGTCGCCCGTAAGCTGAATCTCACGGTCACTTCGCTGAACAACCTGGAAACCGGCGCCTTCGACAAGCTTCCCGGACACACGTTCGCGCGCGGCTATATCCGCGCCTACGCCAAGCTCATGGACATGGATCAGGCGCCGCTCGTCGAGGCTTTCGACCAGATCACCGGGACTCACGCCAAGGGCAGCGAAGTGCACGCCCTTGGTCGTATCGAGGAGCCGGTGCGCCTTTCGCACAACATCCTGCGTGTCGTCAGCCTGTTGCTGCTGGTAGCTGTGGTCGGTGGCGGCTTCTTCTGGTGGCAGGACCAGAGCAGCCTGCGTGGCAAGGACCTGGCCAAGATCGCCCTGGAGCATGTCGAGGTCGAAAGCGCCGACGGTACCACCCAGATCCACCCGCTTGACGAGCCGGAAGATCAGGCCGTGACTGCTGGCCAGCAGCCTGAAAGCGCGCCACTGCCGCTTGAGCAGGCTCCGACCGAACCCGCCGCCGAGGCGCCTGTGCAGAGCGACCCGGCCACCTCGGCATCAGCCGCCGCTCCAGCCGCTCCGGTTGCCCAGGCTCCTGCCCAGACCCACACGCCGGCCACCATGCCCGCACCGACCGCGCCTGCCACCCACGCCGCACCGACCGCTCCCGCTGCTGCCGAGCCTGCCGTGGTTGCTGCTGGCGATGGCAAGGTCGCCATTCAATTCACCGCCGATTGCTGGACCCAGGTCACCGATGGCAACGGCAAGGTGCTGTTCAGCGCGATCAAGCGCAAGGGTGACAGCCTGGAACTGACCGGCAAGCCGCCGTTTGCGGTCCGCCTGGGCTTTGCCCGCGGCGCTCAGGTCAGCTACAACGGTCAGGCCGTCGATGTCGCCCCGTTCACCAGTGGCGAGACCGCTCGCCTGAAGTTGGGACAGTAAGTCATGCACGGCGAATCTCCGATCAAACGTCGCGAATCCCGCAAAATCTGGGTCGGCAATGTGCCGGTGGGTGGTGATGCACCCATCGCGGTACAGAGCATGACCAACACCGACACCAATGATGTCGCCGCCACCGTTGGGCAGATCCAGCGCCTGGTCGACGCCGGTGTCGACATCGTCCGCGTCTCGGTGCCAGACATGGACGCGGCCGAAGCCTTCGGCAAGATCAAGCAACTGGTCAGCGTGCCATTGGTCGCCGACATCCATTTCGACTACAAGATTGCCCTGCGCGTCGCCGAGCTTGGTGTTGACTGCCTGCGCATCAACCCGGGCAACATCGGCCGTGAAGACCGCGTACGCGCGGTGGTCGATGCCGCTCGCGACCGCGGTATCCCGATTCGCATCGGCGTCAATGCCGGCTCGCTGGAAAAGGACCTGCAGAAAAAGTACGGCGAACCGACCCCGGCTGCGCTGGTCGAGTCGGCGCTGCGCCATGTCGAGCACCTTGACCGCCTCGACTTCCAGGACTTCAAGGTCAGCGTCAAGGCCTCCGACGTGTTCATGGCCGTCGAAGCCTACCGCCTGCTGGCCAGGCAGATCGTGCAGCCGCTGCACCTGGGCATCACCGAAGCCGGTGGTCTGCGCTCGGGGACGGTGAAATCCGCCGTCGGCCTCGGTATGCTGCTCGCCGAAGGCATTGGCGATACCATTCGCATCTCGCTTGCTGCCGATCCGGTCGAGGAAGTGAAGGTCGGCTACGACATCCTCAAGTCGCTGCACCTGCGCTCGCGTGGCATCAACTTCATCGCCTGCCCGAGCTGTTCGCGGCAGAATTTCGATGTGGTCAAGACCATGAACGAGCTTGAAGGGCGCCTGGAAGACCTGCTGGTGCCGCTGGACGTCGCGGTGATCGGCTGCGTGGTCAACGGCCCGGGCGAAGCCAAGGAATCCCACGTCGGCCTGACCGGTGGCACCCCCAACCTGGTGTACATCGATGGCAAGCCGGCGCAGAAGCTGACCAATGACAACCTGGTCGATGAGCTGGAAAAGCTCATCCGCCAGAAAGCGGCCGAGAAGGTCGAGGCCGACGCGGCGCTTATCGCCCGCGGCTGATAGACAGATTCGTAAGGACTTTTCGTGAGCAAATCGCTGCAAGCCATCCGTGGCATGAACGACATCCTGCCCGAGCAGTCGCCCCTGTGGCGCTACTTCGAAGGCACCGTGGCCGGCCTGCTGGACGGCTACGGCTACAGCCAGATCCGCACGCCGATCGTCGAGTTCACCGAGCTGTTCAAGCGCTCGATCGGTGAAGTCACCGATATCGTCGAAAAAGAGATGTACACCTTTCAGGACAACAAGGACTCGCTGACCTTGCGTCCCGAAGGCACTGCCGCCTGTGTGCGTGCTGTGCTCGAGCACGGCATCATCGGCAACGGCCAGGTCCAGAAACTCTGGTATGTCGGCCCGATGTTCCGCCACGAGCGCCCGCAACTGGGGCGCTATCGCCAGTTCCACCAGATCGGCGTAGAGGTATTCAACCTGGCCGGTCCGGACATCGACGCCGAACTGATCATGCTCACCTGGCGCCTCTGGGCGCGCCTGGGTATCCAGGACGCGGTCACGCTCGAGCTCAACAGCCTGGGCACCAGCGAAGCCCGTGCGCGCTATCGCGACGCGCTGGTCGAGTTCCTCAGCGAACGTATCGATCAGCTGGACGACGACAGCAAGCGTCGTTTGCAGAGCAACCCGCTGCGCATCCTGGACAGCAAGAACGAAGGCACCCAGGCCGCCCTGGTGGGCGCTCCGAAGCTCGAAGAGTACCTGGACGAAGAGTCCCGCGTGCACTTCGAGGGCGTGAAGGCCCGCCTGGACGCTGCCGGAATCCCGTTCGTGATCAACACCAAGCTGGTGCGTGGCCTGGACTACTACAGCAAGACCGTGTTCGAGTGGGTGACCGACAAGCTCGGTGCCCAGGGCACTGTCTGCGCTGGTGGCCGCTACGATGGCCTGGTCGAGCAGATGGGCGGCAAGCCGACGGCTGGCGTGGGCTTCGCCATGGGTATCGAGCGCCTGCTGTTGCTGATCGAGACGCTGGGCAAGGTGCCCGAGTCGATCAGCCGCACGCTGGATGTCTATCTGTGCGCCTTCGGCGAGCAGGCGGAGCTGGCGGGCCTGAAGATCAGCGAGCAACTGCGCGATCGCCTGCCGGGCCTGCGCCTGGCGGTCAACGCCGGTGGTGGCAACTTCAAGAACCAGTTCAAGAAGGCCGACAAGAGCGGGGCGCTGTTCGCCCTGATCCTGGGGGACGACGAGCTGGCGCAACAAGTGGTAGGTTTCAAGCCCCTGCGTGGCCAGGGCGAACAACAGAACATTGCCTGGGATGCTCTGGCCGAGCACCTGCAAGCTGCTCTCGCGCAGGCGTGAAGCGGTCAAACAGCCGAATTGCTGAAAAGGAGTATTGGGGTGTCGAGTACCGATGATGATGGCCTGGCCGCAGCCAAGGACTGGTGGAACCGCAACGGCAAGCCGCTGCTGACCGGTGCCCTGCTCGCCGCCGCGGTGGTGATGGGCTGGCAGGCCTGGCACAAGTACCAGAGCAACCAGTCGCAAGGCGCTTCGGCGCTGTACCAGGCGTTGCTGGAAACTACCCTGACGCCTGACGGCAAGCCGGATGCGACCAAGGTCGCCGAATTGTCCGGCAAGCTCAAGAGCGAATTTGGCGGTTCGGCCTATGCCCAGTACGGCAGCCTGTTCGTGGCCAAGGTCGCGGTCGACAGCGGCAAGCTGGACGATGCCGCCGCCGAGCTCAAGAACGTGATGGACAAGCCGGCCGATGCCACCCTCGGCGAGATCGCGCGCCAGCGTCTGGCCCGTGTGCTCGCTGCCCAGGACAAGGCCGAGGAGGCCCTCAAGCTGCTCGACGGTGATGCCGACAAGGCGTTCCTGGCCAGCCGCGAGGAGCTCAAGGGTGACTTGCTGGTCCAGTTGGGCCGTGCCGACGATGCCCACGGTGCGTATGAAAAAGCCAAGGCCGCGCTGTCCGACGACGCCGCGATCGGTGGCCTGCAACTGAAGCTGGATGACCTGGCCAAAGGGGACGCGTGAAGTGACCGGTTGGAAACAAGCAGCAGTGCTCGCCCTGGCCGTGCTGGCCGCGGGTTGCAGCAGCAACAGCAAGAAGGAACTGCCCCCGGCCGAACTGACCAAGTTCACCGAAGAGGTGGTGCTCAAGAAACAGTGGAGCCGTTCGATCGGTGACGGCCAGGGTGACAAGTACAACACCCTGGTGCCGGCCATCGAGAACGACCGCATCTACGCCGCCGACGTCAACGGCAAGGTCTTCGCCCTGAACCGCAGCAACGGTGACGTGGTGTGGAAGAAGGACCTGGAGGTGCCGGTTTCCGGCGCTGTCGGCGTGGGTTACGGCCTGTTGATGATGGGTACCCTCAAGGGTGAAGTCATCGCCCTGGACTCCAGCACCGGTGAAGAGCGCTGGCGCTCGCGCGTCACCAGCGAAGTGCTGGCTCCGCCGGCGACCAACGGTGATGTGGTGGTGGTGCAAACCCAGGACGACCGTCTGATCGGCCTGGACTTCAGCACCGGTGATCGCCGCTGGATCTACGAGAGCTCGCCTGCGGTACTCACTCTTCGTGGTACCGGCGCGCCGATCGTCACCAATCGCCTGGCGGTGGCTGGCCTGTCCACCGGCAAGGTGATTGCGGTCGACACGCAGAACGGCGTGCCGGTGTGGGAAGCCCGCGTGGCCGTGCCGCAAGGCCGTTCCGAGCTGGACCGCGTGGTGGACATCGACGGTGGCTTGCTGCTGTCCGGTGGTACCCTGTACGTCACCAGCTACCAGGGTCGCGTCGCGGGCCTGGACCTGGAAAGCGGCCGTGTACTGTGGCAGCGCGATGCCTCCAGCTACGTCGGTGTCGCCCAGGGCTTTGGCAACGTCTACGTGAGCGAAGCTTCGGGCACCGTCGAGAGCGTCGATGAGCGTTCGTCTTCGGCGCTGTGGACCAACGACTCCATGGCCCGTCGCCAACTGTCGGCACCGGAAGTGTTCTCCAGCTATGTCGCGGTGGGTGACTTCGAGGGTTACCTGCACCTGCTCAGCCAGGTCGATGGTCGCTTCGTCGGCCGTGAGCGTATCGACAGCGATGGCCTGCGCGCCCGTCCCCTGGTGGTCGGCGACACCATTTATGTCTATGGCAACAGCGGCAAGCTCGAGGCACTGACCATCCGCTGAAGCTATGCTTGAGACCGTCATCGGTTTCAGGCTGCGGCGCAGGAAGCGCCGCCCGAACTCCGGCCGCTGCCTTGCAGCGGCCTTTGCATTTTCAAGAATTCACGAATGGAGAGCCGCATGGTTCCCGTAATCGCCCTGGTGGGACGGCCGAACGTCGGCAAATCCACCATGTTCAACCGCCTGACCAAGACCCGCGATGCCATCGTCGGCGACCTGTCAGGCCTGACTCGTGACCGCCAGTACGGCGATGCCAGTTGGCAGGGTCGTTCGTTCATCCTCATCGACACCGGCGGTATCACCGGCGACGAAGTGGGCATGGACGAGAAGATGGCCGAGCAGTCGCTGATGGCCATCGAAGAAGCGGACTATGTGCTGTTCCTGGTCGATGCCCGCGCCGGCATGACCGCCGCTGACCAGATGATCGCCGAGCACCTGCGCAAGCGGAACAAAGAGGCGATCCTGGTCGCCAACAAGATCGACAACATCGATGCCGATGTCGCCCGCGCCGAGTTCTCGCCGCTGGGTATGGGCAACGCCATTCCGGTCGCTGGCTCGCAAGGCCGTGGTATCAACGCGCTGATGGAAGCCGTGCTTGGCCACATCCCGCGCGACCAGGTCGAGGAAGCGCTGGATGCCGAGGTCGCCGAAGGCGAGGAAGCGGTGCGTATCCCAGGCCCAAGCGAGAAGGATGGCATCAAGATCGCCATCATTGGTCGCCCCAACGTCGGCAAGTCCACGCTGGTCAACCGCATGCTCGGTGAAGAGCGCGTGGTGGTCTACGATCAGCCGGGCACCACCCGCGACAGTATCTACATCCCGTTCGAGCGTGATGGCGAGAAGTACACCTTCATCGACACTGCCGGGGTGCGCAAACGCGGCAAGATCCACGAGGAAGTCGAGAAGTTCTCGGTGGTCAAGACGCTGCAGGCGATCAAGGACGCCAACGTGGTGATCTTCGTCATGGACGCGCGCGAGGGTGTGGTCGACCATGACCTGAACCTGCTGGGCTTCGCCCTGGACGCCGGCCGTGCCATCGTCATTGCCCTGAACAAGTGGGACGGCATGGAGCCGGGCGAGCGCGACTACGTGAAGACCGAGCTGGAGCGCCGGCTGTTCTTCGTCGACTTTGCCGATATCCACTTCATCTCCGCCCTGCACGGCACTGGCGTTGGCCACCTGTACAAGTCGGTGCAGGCCGCGTTCAAGTCGGCGGTCACCCGCTGGCCGACCAGCCGCCTGACCCAGATCCTCGAAGATGCGATCAGCGAGCACCAGCCGCCGCTGGTCAATGGTCGTCGGATCAAGCTGCGCTATGCCCACCTGGGTGGCGCCAACCCGCCGCTGATCGTGATTCACGGTAACCAGACCGACAAGATCCCGCGTTCCTACTCGCGCTACCTGGAAAACACCTACCGCCGTGTGCTGAAGCTGGTCGGTACGCCGATCCGCATCGAGTACAAGGGCGGCGAGAACCCGTACGAGGGCAACAAGAACACCCTCACCGATCGCCAGGTCAACAAGAAGCGTCGCTTGATGTCGCACCACAAGAAGGCTGAGAAGAAGCGCAAAGACAAGCGCTGATTCTCGCGTCTGCTTCTTCGCGGGCAAGCCCGCTCCCATTGGGTATGGCACAGGCATTGAGATCTGTGAACGACCTGTGGAGCGGGCTTGGCCACGAATGAGCCGTTAAATGTTTCAACCTTTTTCCTGCCTGCCCGATCCGCTATGCTCGGACTCCACCCCGTGCCGGACCACCCCGCAGGAAAGAGGGCTCCATGATCCGCAGCAAACTGCCGAACGTCGGCACGACCATCTTCACCACCATGTCCCAGCTCGCCGCGCAAACCGGCGCGCTCAACCTGTCCCAGGGTTTCCCCGATTTCAATGGCCCGCAGCCGCTGCTCGATGCGGTCGGCCGACACGTGGCCGCTGGCAACAACCAGTACGCGCCGATGACCGGGTTACCGGTGTTACGGCAGCAGGTCGCGGCGAAGATCGCTCGGCTTTATGGCGCCCAGGTGGACGCCGATCAGGAAGTGACCATCACGCCTGGCGCCACCGAGGCGATCTTCTGTGCGATCCAGGCGGTGATCCAGGCTGGCGACGAGGTGATCGTCTTCGACCCGTCGTACGACAGCTACGAGCCGTCGGTAGAGCTGGCCGGTGGTCGCTGCGTGCATGTGCAACTGAGCGATGGCGATTTTCGCATCGACTGGCAGAAGTTCAGCGATGCCCTGACCCCGCGCACGCGCATGGTCATCCTCAACTCGCCGCACAACCCCAGCGGCGCCCTGATCACCCGTGAAGACCTCGACCAGCTTGCGGCCTTGATTGCCGAGCGCGACATCTACCTGGTGAGCGACGAGGTCTACGAGCACCTGGTCTACGACGGCGTACGCCATGCCAGCGTGCTGGCTCACCCGCAGCTGTATGCGAGGGCCTTTGTGGTCAGCTCGTTCGGCAAGACCTACCACGTCACCGGCTGGAAGACCGGCTATGTGATTGCACCGCCTGCGCTGAGCGCTGAGCTGCGCAAGGTCCACCAGTACGTCAACTTCTGCGGCGTGACGCCGCTGCAATGGGCGCTGGCCGACTTCATGGCCGAACACCCGGAGCATATCGACGAACTGCCAGGCTTCTACCAGGCCAAGCGCGACCTGTTCTGCGACCTGCTGCAAACATCCCGATTTGCCTTCACCCGCACCGCGGGCACCTATTTCCAGTTGGTGGATTACTCGGCGATCCGTCCCGACCTCAATGATGTGGAGATGGCCCTGTGGCTGACCCGCGAACACGGCGTGGCGACCATCCCGGTGTCGGTGTTCTACCAGCGCCCCATCCCCGAGCAACGCCTGGTGCGCCTGTGCTTTGCCAAACGTGAGGAGACGCTGCGTCAGGCGGCGGAAAAACTATGCGCGATCTGAGTCAACTGCCGAACCTGAAGCTCGCCCTGGTGCAGACCACCCTGGCCTGGCATGACCGCGAGGGCAACCATGCGCATTTCGAGGTATTGCTGGAGCAGGCCCGTGGCGCTGACCTGGTGATCCTGCCGGAGATGTTCACCACTGGCTTCTCGATGGAGTCCGAACGCCTTGCCGAGCCCGAGCAGGGTCCGACCTACAAGTGGCTCAAGGCACAGGCAAAGAAGATCGATGCGGTGATCACCGGCAGTGTGATCATCCAGGCCGCCGACGGCAGCCATCGCAATCGCCTGCTGTGGGCGCGACCGGACGGCGAGGTGCTGCATTACGACAAGCGCCACCTGTTCCGCATGGCGGGTGAGCACAAGCACTACACGCCTGGCGAGCGCCAGGTGCAGTTCGAGCTCAAGGGCTGGCGAGTTCGCCCGCTGATCTGCTACGACCTGCGCTTCCCGGTGTGGAGCCGCGACGCGCAGGACACCGACTTGCTGCTGTACACGGCGAACTGGCCGGCCGCGCGGCGCCAGCACTGGAACCGGCTGCTGCCGGCGCGGGGGATCGAGAACCTGTGCTACGTGGCTGCGGTGAATCGGGTGGGGACCGACGGCAAAGGCTTTGCCTATTCGGGTGACAGCCAGGTGCTGGACTTCCAGGGCGAGAGCCTGCTGAGTGCGGGGGAGGCCGACGGGGTGTTCAGCGCGGTGTTGAGCGCCGCTGACCTGGCGGCGTACCGGGCCAAGTTCCCGGCGAACCTGGATGCCGACACCTTCGACCTGCGTTGAGTCTATTCCGGCCCTATCGCGGGGCAAGTTCGCTCCTACCGTCAAACTCATGAACGACGGGGGTACCTGTAGGAGCGGGCTTGCCCGCGATAGGGCCGGCACTGACTCAATAAACATCCCGCCGATAGCGCCCGTCCTCAATCAGCCGCTCGACGAGCTCTTCACCAAGAAGCCCCTTCAGCGCTGCATCCACGCCGCCTGCCATCCCCTGCAGGCTGCCGCAGACATACACACAGGCACCCTCGTCGATCCAGCGGCGCAGCTCTTCGCCTTGCTGCAACAGCACATCCTGCACATACACCTTTTCCGCCTGGTCTCGCGAGAACGCCAGGTCCAATCGTGCCAGATCGCCGCTGTCCAGCCAGCCTTGCAGCTCGCGGCCGCAGAGCAGGTCGTGGGCGCGGTTGCGTTCGCCGAACAGCAGCCAGTTGCGCTGTTCACCACTCGCGATCCGGGCCTTGAGCAGGCTGCGCAGGCCTGCCAGGCCAGTCCCGTTGCCGATCAGCACCATCGGTACCGAGGCGGCCGGCAGGTGGAAGCTGCTGTTGCGGCGCAGACGCAGGCTGGCATGGCCGTCCATGGGCAGGTATTCGGTCAGCCAGCCGGAGCCCAGCCCGAGGCTGCCATCGGCATGACGCTCCTGGCGCACGATCAGCTCCAGCACGCCGTCGCTCGCGATCGAGGCGATGGAGTATTCGCGGGCACCGAGTGGAATCAGCGAATCGACCAGGGCCTGGGCGTGCAGGCCGACCAGATGCTCGCGGCTGGTTGGCAACTGGCGGCTTGCCAGCGCCTGCCCAAGCGGTTCGACAAGACCCTCAAGTTGCACCGGCAGATTCGCATCGAGCCCCAACCCTTGCAGGAAGGCATCGATCCGCGCCTGGCTGTGGCGGGGCAGCACCTCGACCAGGTCGCCAGCGTCCCAGACGCTTGGGTGTTCGGCACTCAGGCCCAGCAAGTACACCGGTGCGCCCTGGCTTCCGGGGTTGAGGCGCTCGCGTCGTACCAGGCGCCAGTTGCCGTAACTGGGCGGTTGCCAGGCGGCGAGCGGACGTGCGCCGGTCAGTTGCCCCAGGGCCTGCTGCCATTGTTGCAGGGCGTTCTGGTCGGCACTGTCGACTTCGATCGGGCTGAATGCGGTGGTCGCGCCACGCTCGGCCAGCCAGGCCTGCAAACGCCGGGCGAAACCGCAGAAATGCGGATACTGTCGATCGCCCAGGGCGAGCAGGGCGTAGTTCAGGTGTTGCAGGGCCCAGGGCTGGCCCAGCACCTTGCGCTCGAAGCCGCGGGCGCCGTCAGGCGCCTCGCCGTCACCGAAGGTGCTGACCACGAACAGTGCGCGACGGGCCTGGCGTAGCTCGTCCTCGCCCAGCTCGGCGAGCGAGCGCACCTGTACCGGCAAGCCCGCCGCCTGCAACTGCCCTGCGCTCTGCCAGGCCAGTTGCTCGGCCAGGCCACTCTGGCTGGCGAAGCCGATCAGCCAGCTGTCGCCGCTGGCGTTGGCGGTGTCGACCGAGCCACGGGCGGCACGGACCTGGCGCTTCTTGCGGCGGCGATCGAGATACAGCAGCCAGCCGGTGACGAAGAACAGCGGCATGGTCAGGCTGGCGATGGTGAGGATGATCCTGCCCGGCAAACCGAAATAGCTGCCCACGTGCAGGGCGTAGACGCTCTGTAGCAGTTGGGCTTTGAACGACTTGTCGGTGTAGCGCTCGTGACGTTTGATCTGGCCGGTGGCGGGGTCAAGCGTCACAGTGTTGAAGGCGCGCTCGTGGGCCGAATCATCGAGCAGGTAGAACAGCGTCGCCGGCTGGCCGCCGCCAGGTGGCAGGCGCAGGTTGTAGCTGGCAAGGCGTGGGCCTGCAGCATCCTTCAGGTTGCTCCAGATGGCGTCGTAGTCGACCACCAGCGGCGCCGCCTTGGCATCCGCTGCTTGTGGCCCGGGCCGGCCGCGACCTGCGCCGCGCTGTTGCTGCTCGCCGGCTGCGGGTTTGTCGGCGAGCAGTTTGTTCAGGCCCTCGCGGTACCAGTCGTAGGACCAGAACAGGCCGGTCAGGGCAAACAGCAGGTAGAACAGCAGGCACCAGGTCCCTGCGACGGCGTGCAGGTCCCAGTTGAAGGCGCGGCCTTTCTTGGCCCAGTCGAAGCTCAGCCAGACCCGCCAGTTCAAGGCCCGGCGCGGCCAGCGCAGGTACAGGCCGGAGAGGCAGAAGAAGATCAGCATCAGGGTGCAGGCACCGGTGATCTGCCGGCCGGTATCGCCCATGGCCAGGAAGCGGTGCAACTGCAGCATGAGGTTGAAGAAGCCCAGGCCCGTCACTTCACCCTTGAGCTCGCCAGTGTACGGGTCGGCATAACGCAGCTCACCGCGGCGTTCGCCGGGCGGCGGGGTGAAGAAGAGGCGTGCGGCAGTGTCGGCGTGGGTATCGACCCAGAGCATCGCCACCTTGTCACCCTGGGCCAGTTCCGCGCGGCGCACCAGTTCCGGCAGCGGCAGCACACCCTCCTGGCGCACCTCGACCTTGAGCACATCGGCGTTGAACAGGCGCAGCAGTTCTTCCTGGAACGACCAGATCGCACCGGTGATGCCCATCAGCGCCAGCACCAGGCCGGCGGTGATGCCAAAGAACCAGTGCAGTTGGAAAAGCGACTTCTTCACCACATCGATCACCTTGTGTTGCTGCCACAGACCGCGCGGCGTGCATTATGCCTTGATACGTAAAAGCCCCGCTCACAGGAATGATCGGGGCGGGGGGCGTTCTGTTTAGTGCTCGACTGCACCGGCCTCTTCGCGGGCAAGCCCGCTCCCACAGGTGTTCCACAGATTTGAGGATTGTGGTGTCCCTGTGGGAGCGGGCTTGCCCGCGAAGAGGCCGGTGCAGACTAGCCCAGTCCCATCATCAGAAGTGGACGCTGGTGGTCAGCAGCGCCGTGCGCCCGGCCGCCTGGTTGGCGAAGTGGGTGGAGAAGGCCTTGTCGTAGTACACCTCGTTGGTCAGGTTCTGCACGTTCAGTTGCAGATCGACGTTCTTGGTCAGCTTGTACGCTGCCATGGCGTCGTAGCGCACGTAGCTGTCGACCATGGTGGTGTTGGCCACGCTGCCATACACGTCATCCACATAGAAGGCGCCGCCGCCAACGGTCAGCTTCGGTGTGATGGCGTAGGTGGTCCAGAGGCTGGCGCTGTTGTTCGGCGTATTCGGCAGCTGGTTGCCGTCGTTGGCCTTGCCCAGCGGGCCGCCGTCGATCTGGCGTGCCTGCATGTAGGTGTAGCCGGCGAACACCTGCCATTTGTCGGTGAGCTTGCCGCTGGCCGACAGCTCGATGCCCTGCACGCGAGTTTCGCCGACGTTCTCGTAGGTGGTGGTGTCCACCTGGACGCGGGCGTTTTCCTTTTCGGTGCGGAACAGCGCAGCGGCCAGGGACAGGCGCTGGTCAAGCAGGTCCCACTTGGTACCGATCTCGTAGTTGGTGGTTTCTTCAGGCTCCAGGTCGCTGGACAGCAGGTTGCCCGAACGGTCCGGGGTGCCCGGCAGCGGGTTGCCTTCCTGGCCTTCGCCGAGCATCGCGCCCGGTGGCGTGGCGGAGGTGGCGTAGGACACGTAGATGCTGCCGTTGTCGGCCGGTTTCCACACCAGGCCCAACTGGCCGGTGATGAACTCGCTCTTGTCGCGGCCTTTGGCAGTGGTGGCGCCGGCTGCGGTATAGGTCTTGTAGTCGGTGTCGAAGTGGTCGTAGCGCAGGCCCATGTTCAGCAGCCACTGCGGGGTCAGTTCGAGGGTGTCGAAGACGTACAGCGCGCGGGTCTTGCTGTTGGTGGTGGTGCCGGCGTAGTTGCGCGAGATCGCGCCGTTCCACGGATCGTCCGGGTTGGGGTTGCTCAGCGAGGTGCAGTTGTAGCCGCTGGAGACGATCATGCCCGGGGTGCAGTTGGTGCTCGCGTTGCCGGGCGAGGCGGGGGTGGTGTCGGTGTTGACGTTGTACGAGGACCGTTCGCTTTCTTCGCGGCTCAGCTCGATGCCGGTGGAGAAGCTGTTCTTCAGGCCGCCCAGGTAGAACTCGCCGAACAGGTCGGTCTGGTTGGTGGTCGTGGCGGTATTGCCCACGCGGGTGTTGGCGCGGCGCCAGACACTGCCGTTGTTGACGTTGCCCTTGCTGTCGTCCGGCTGGGTGAGGATGTAGTCCTGCATGCTGTTGCCGTGGCGCAGGGTGTTCTTGATGGTCAGCGAGTCCGACAGGTCGTGTTCGACGGCGATGGTGGCGATGTCTACCCGCGACTTGCGGAAGTCGCGGCCGGTCAGGCCGTAGAAGTTGTCGTGGTCGCCACCTGCGTAAGGCTTGCTCGGGTTGGCCGAGGTACGGGTGCCGGTGCCGCCGGCCGGTACGGTGTAGGGGATGCCCGAATCCGGCAGGTCGTCGCTTTCCAGGTGGTAGTAGTCGAGGTTGACGCGGGTCGGGGTGCCCAGGCCGAAGGCCAGCGACGGGGCGATGCCCCAACGGTCGTAATTGACTTTGTCGCGCCCGGCGACGTTGCTCTCGTGGGTCATCAGGTTGAGGCGCCCGGCCACGCTGTCGCTGAACTGGTAGTTGCCATCGAAGGTGTAGCGCTGGGTCTGGTCGCTGCCCCAGGTCCAGGCACCGTCGAGCGAGTTGCCCAGGTGTGCGCGCTTGCTCACCAGGTTGATGGTGCCGCCTGCCGCGCCGCGCCCGCCAATCGCAGAGTTCGGGCCCTTGGCCACTTCCACCGATTCGATGGCGAAGATCTCGCGTGTCTGTGCACCCGTGTCGCGCACGCCGTCCAGGTAGGTATCGCCCTGGGCGTCAAAGCCGCGGATGAAGGGGCGGTCGCCTTGCGGGTTGCCGCCTTCGCCGGCGCCGAAGGTGATACCTGGCACGGTGCGCAGTGCATCCTGCAGGCTCAGGGCGTTGGTGTCCTTGATCACCTGCTGCGGGATCACCGTGACCGAGCGCGGGGTATCCACCAGCGGCGCAGTGTATTTCTGCGAGGAGGCTTTCTCGACCTTGTACTCGGTGCTCGCCTGTTCGGCCTTGCCGTTGACGCTGGTGGCGTCGAGCGTCACTGGCTGGGCTGCGGGGTCGGCGGCATAGGCCGAGGTCGCGCTGATGGCGACGCCGATGGCGCAGGTGAGCAGGCGTGGAGAGCTGACAGCGGATGGTACGTGGCGCATGTTGTTTTTGACCTTCCCCAAGGTGTGAAGGCCGCGGATGTTAATGTAAGCAATTGTAAGTAACAATTGAGACTCGTTACCATTCGCAAGAAACTTACAATCTTTACATTTTGCCCTTACGGTTTTTCCGGGTTCATGCGTCTGCGCCCGCCATCTGTACCAAAGGGATTGCCCAAACGGCACTTGCCTGTCGCAAAAGGGAATCAATATCATTGGGGCCTTTGCCCTCTGCCAGGTAACCCGCGCATGCTTCTGCACATCCCCGGCCTGTTCGACGCCGACGAGATTTCCCGCATCCGCCAGGCGCTGGAGCAGGCCGACTGGGCCGATGGCAAGGTCACTGCCGGCTACCAGTCGGCCAAGGCCAAGCACAACCTGCAACTGCCCGAAGGCCACGCCCTGGCCAAGGAGATCGGCAGCGCGCTGATCGACCGGCTATGGCGCAATCCTCTGTTCATGTCGGCGGCGTTGCCGCACAAGGTGTTCCCGCCGCTGGTCAATTGCTACCGCGAGGGTGGCAACTTCGGCTTCCACATCGACAATGCATTGCGCCAGCCCAAGGGCAGCCCCGAGCGGGTGCGCACCGACCTTTCGTCCACGCTGTTTCTCAGTGAGCCGGACAGCTACGACGGCGGCGAACTGGTGATCCAGGACACCTACGGTGTGCAGCAGGTCAAGCTGGCTGCAGGCGACATGGTGCTGTATCCGGGCACCAGCCTGCACAAGGTCAACCCGGTGACCCGTGGCGAGCGTTACGCGGCGTTCTTCTGGACCCAGAGCCTGGTGCGCGACGATGGCCAGCGCACGCTGCTGTTCGAGATGGACAACGCCATACGCCAGCTCGGTGCCGATGTGCCCGATCATCCGTCGCTGCTGCAACTGACCGGCACCTACCACAACCTGTTGCGTCGCTGGGCGGAGGTTTGAGCATGTCGTATCAGTTGCGCCGTGAGGACGTGGTCAATGTCGCCGGGCTCAAGGCCATGCTCGAGCACAGCCCTGGCAAGGCCGCCCAGGCGATTCTTGCCGCAGCGGGGCAGGGTGTGGTCGAGGCGCAGGCATTGCTTGGGCAGATCCTGCTCGACGGGCACGGTATCGAACAGGATGAGCGCCTGGCGCGGCATTGGTTCGCCATTGCCGCGCAGGCTGGCAATGCCATGGCCTTCAACATGCTGGGGCGTTGCCTGGAGCACGGCTGGGGTGGTGAGATCGACCTGACCCAGGCGGCCATCCATTACGCACAGGCCGCCGATGCCGACTCCGAGTGGGGCCTCTACAATCTGGGCAACCTGCTGGCTACCGGACGTGGAGTGCCGGTGAACCAGGCGCAGGCGCTGTTCTGCTACGAGAAGGCGGCGCACATGGGACATGCCAAGTCGATGAACCTGTACGGACGTTACCTGGAGCAGGGCATCGCCACGACCGCTAGCCCGGTGCGGGCGGTGCGCTGGTATCGGCGTTCGGCCGAGGCGGGGGATTTTCGCGGAATGTTCAGTTTGGCGCTGGTGCTGGTGGAGCGGGGTGAGATCGCCGAGGCTGCGCCATGGTTCGAGCGGGCGCGAGGGGAGGGCAACCTGAGCTTTCTGCGCAGTGCGTTGGTGACGTTGCAGAACGCAGGGCCGGTGCTGATGAGCTTTGCCGCGCGCTATGCCGAGGAACTGGAGCGGCGCGAGGCCTGATGTCGCCTGTGAGGGCCTCTTCGCGGGTGAACCCGCTCCCACAGGTACAGCGCCAGATTTCAATGTGGCGCGGTCCCTGTGGGAGCGGGTTTACCCGCGAAGGGGCCAGTACAGGCCGCCCACAAACGAAAACGGGGCCTTTCGGCCCCGTTTCGCATTACAGGTAGAAGGCCTTCAGCGGCGGGAAACCGTTGAACTCCACCGCGCTGTAGCTGGTGGTGTAGGCACCAGTCGACAGCCAGTACAGGCGGTCGCCGATGGCCAGGTTCAGCGGCAGGCCGTACTTGTAGTTCTCGTACATGATATCGGCGCTGTCGCAGGTCGGGCCGGCGATCACCACTTCTTCGGCTTCACCTTTCTTCTCGGTCCAGATCGGGAACTTGATGGCTTCGTCCATGGTTTCGATCAGGCCGGAGAACTTGCCCACGTCGGTGTAGATCCAGCGCTCGACGGCGGTGCGCGACTTGCGCGCCACCAGCACCACTTCGCTGACCAGGATACCGGCGTTGGCGATCAGCGAACGGCCCGGCTCCAGGATGATTTCCGGGAGATCGTCACCGAAGTCTTCCTTGAGGAAGCGGATGATTTCCTCGGCGTAGGTTTCCAGGCTGTTGGTGCGGGTGATGTAGTTGGCCGGGAAGCCACCGCCCATGTTGATCAGCTTCAGCTCGATGCCGTCTTCTTCCTTCAGGCGTTCGAAGATCACCTTGACCTTGGCGATGGCCGCGTCCCAGACGCTGATGTCGCGCTGCTGGGAACCGACGTGGAAGGAGATGCCGTAGGGCACCAGGCCCAGGTCACGGGCCAGGATCAGCAGGTCCATGGCCATGTCGGTCTGGCAACCGAATTTACGCGACAGCGGCCAGTCGGCAGTGGTCGAGCCTTCGGTGAGGATGCGCACGTATACCTTCGAGCCCGGCGCGGCCTTGGCGATGTTGCGCAGGTCGGCTTCGGAGTCGGTGGCGTAGAGGCGCACGCCCTTCTCGAAGAAGTAGCGGATGTCCTTGGACTTCTTGATGGTGTTGCCATAGCTGATGCGATCGGCGCTGACGCCGCGGCCCAGCACCTTGTCCAGCTCGTAGATCGAGGCGATGTCGAAGCTCGAGCCTTTATCCTTGAGCAGGTCGATGATCTCGACCGCCGGGTTGGCCTTGACTGCGTAGTAGACCTTGGCGAATTCGAAGCCCGCGCGCAGGTCGTCGTAGGCCTGGCTGATCATCTGGGTGTCGATGAGTACGAACGGGGTTTCCTGCTTGTCGGCGAACGCCTTCATTTTCTGGAAGGTATCGCGCGCGAAATAGTCTTCGACCTGGATCGACATGCTTAGGGACTCCATGGGCAAACTGAAAAGATAAGTGGCTGCAAACTGAACGTCCTCCGTATCCCCACTTTGGTTCGCCTACTTCCCAAGGCATGTCGCCGAAAGCAAAAAGGTCGCTGTAAAAAGCGGCGGCCTTGCTGTCTCGTCGTCAGTACTTGAGCCGGATGGATCGTTTCCAGCATGGACGTTCGGCGCGCACTTTAGGGCGTGAGGAATGCAGAATCAACCCGCAATCCCGGCGTGTTCCGGTGCAATCGACGAGCAGCCATTTGAATAACCGACTCGTGTGACCGGCAGATGTTCCCCAGGCCAATTCCAGCGTAAAGAATTGTGGAATGGAGCATGTCGGCCCGTTCGCCAGCGAACCCGTTTTCATAGGCGTCACGGTGTTTGGGCGGCGCCGTACTCGTTCGCGAAAAGCACTTGGGTGTTCATATTTATGGCCACGCAGAGCGGGTACATCCGTGCCGGAATCCATCGATAAATTTTTTGTTACCAAGGCAAAAAAATGCCCTCGGTCTAACAGGCACACGCCGATTTGCCGCTTTTAATAAGAAGTATTACTATTTGCGACTTCTTGTCCCCGCCTCCCTGACGAGCCAGACCGTGTCCGGACACAAAGGCTTTCTCGACCACTATCACGAGCTGATCGGCACCTGGACGCGCAAGTTGCGCAGTCGTCAGCAGGCCGAGGATCTCGCCCACGATGCCTTCGTCCGCGTGCTGGAAAATCCGCGCGAGCAGGTCGAGCAGCCGCGCGCCTATCTGCACCAGACCGCACGCAATATTGCGGTGGATGGTTTCCGTCGCGAAGACCGCCGTCAGGCCCTGGAAATTGAACTGTTCGATGAGGGCGCCGGCCATGGCGGCGACCCGGAAGCCTATATGCACGCGCTGGAGTTGGCCGACACGGTCGAGCGGGCGCTGGCGCAACTGCCGGTCAACTGTCGGCGGGTGTTCATCTGGCAGAAGCTCGAAGGCTTGACTCAGGCCGAGATCGCCGAGCGCATGGGTTTGACCAAGAACATGGTCGAAAAGTATATGATTCGCACGCTCCGACATCTGCGTGAGCACCTGGACGTGACCACCAGATGAGTCAGGAGACCCTTTCGATGAATCAGCAAGGCGCCGACAACCCGCGCGAACAGGCCGCCGCCTGGTTTGTTCGCATGCAGGACGCGCCCGATGACAGCGCCCTGCGCGAGCGTCTGCAGCATTGGCTGGACGAGCGCCCCGAGCATCGGCAGGAATACGAACTGCTCGGCAGGTTGTGGTGTGCAGCCGATTTCATCCCTCCCGAGCGCCTCGAAGCCTTGTGCGAACCAGAGCCGGTGCGCCAACTGCCGCGCAGGCGCCTGCTGCGCCAGGCCCTGGCCGCGGGGGTGGCGCTGGCCGCGCTTGGCCTGGGTTGGGGCGGCTGGCAGTACCAGCAAATGAACCACCACGACGTGCTCGCCACGCAGGCGGGCGAGCGGCGCATGTTCGAGCTCCCGGACGGCTCGCGCCTGGAGCTCAACAGTGCCACGCGCATCGACGTTGCGTTCAGCGCCGGGCGCCGGCAACTGCGGCTGCTGGCCGGCGAGGCGATGTTCAGCGTTGCCCACGACAGCAGCCGACCGTTCGTGGTCGATACCGCGCAAGGCAGCGTCACCGTCACCGGCACCCGTTTCGACGTGCGTCAGGACAACGGCCTGACCCGGGTTGCCGTCGAGCAGGGGGCGGTGAAGGTCGAGGGCGCGGCGGGCTCGCTGGCGCAGTTGGGGGCAGGGCAGGGCGCGCATATCGACCACCAGGGCAAGGTCGCCGCGCCCTATACGATCAACGCCGCCACGCTCACCGCCTGGCGCCAGGGCAAGCTGGTGTTCGACAACGCCACCCTCGCCGAAGTGGTCAGTGAAGTCTCGCGCTACCGCCGCCATCCGCTGTATGTCGCACCGGGCAAGGTGGCCAACCTGCGCCTTTCCAGCACCTTCAGCACTGACGATCCGGATGCGCTGCTGCGGGCCCTGCCGAACATCCTGCCGGTGGCCGTGAAAACCCACTCCGACGGCTCCAGCGAAATAATCGCGAAATAAATTCAGGTTTTTTTCGCCTCGTTCGTCTTCCCCGCCAGCTGCAACTGCCAAGCATTTACATTTGCATGCGGTTGGCATTCATCCCGACTTTCAGGACTGATCGAAGACGTGAACAACAACAAGCCCCTGCTTCATCTGCGCCGCCTGGCGCTGGCGCTGGCGGTCAGCGCCGCTGCCACCCACGGTTATGCCGCCCAGGCCCCGGCCGCCATCCAGATCCAGGCCCAACCGCTGGCCCAGGCTTTGGCCCAGCTCGGCCAGCAGACCAACCTGCAGCTGTTCTTCAGCCCGGACCTGGTGGCCGGCAAACAGGCGCCGGCGGTGTCCGGTAACCTGGCCCCCGAGCAGGCGCTGCAACAGTTGCTGCAAGGCAGCGGGCTGACCTACGAGATGTCCCAGGACACCGTGGTGGTCAAGCCGGTGCAGAGCGCTGGCACCTTGACCACCGGTAGCCTGGAACTGGCGCCTACGGATGTGAAGGTAGTGGGTGACTGGTTGGGCGACGCCGACCAGACCGTGGTGCAGAACCACCCCGGCGCGCGTACCGTGGTGCGCCGCCAGGAAATGATCGAGCAGGGCACCATGAACGTGCGCGACGCGCTGCGTGGTATCCCGGGTGTGCAGGTACAGGATTCCAACGGCACCGGCGGCAGTGATCTGTCGCTCAACGTCGGGGTGCGCGGCCTGACCTCGCGCCTGTCGCCACGCTCGACCGTGCTGATCGACGGCGTGCCGGCGGCCTTTGCTCCTTATGGCCAGCCGCAGTTGTCGATGGCGCCGATCTCCTCGGGCAACCTCGACAGCATCGACGTGGTCCGCGGTGCAGGCTCGGTGCGTTATGGCCCGCAGAACGTCGGCGGGGTCATCAACTTCGTCACCCGGGCGATCCCGGAGAAAGCCACGGCCGAGCTGGGCACCACCCTGGAAACCTCCAGGTACGGTGGCTGGAAACACACAGAGTCGGCCTTCGTCGGCGGTACTGCCGACAACGGCATCGGCGTCGCGTTGCTGTACTCCGGCGTCAACGGTAACGGCTACCGCCGCAGCAACAACGACAACGACATCGATGACGTGCTGCTCAAGACCCACTGGGCACCCACCGACAGCGACGAGTTCTGGCTCAACTTCCACTACTATGACGGCCGCGCCGACATGCCCGGTGGCCTGACCCAGGCGCAGTTCGACCGCGATCCGTACCAGTCTGTGCGCGACTACGACTACTTCAGCGGCCGTCGCAAGGACGTCTCGTTCAAGTGGCAGCGCCAGCTCGACGAAGCCACTCAGTTCGAAGTGCTGACCTACTACACCGACAGCTTCCGCGGCAGCGCCATTGCCGCCCGCGACCAGCGCACCCTGTCGTCGTTCCCGCGCAACTACACCACCTTCGGTATCGAGCCACGCGTGTCGCGGGTCTTCTTCACCGGGCCTGTGACTCAGGAAGTCAGCGTCGGTTATCGCTACCTGAAGGAAACCATGCGCGAGCAGGCATCGCGCCTGGCGCTGATCGACAACGTGCCGACCGTCACCCCGACCTCCGATGGCCACGTCTACCAGGACCGTACTGGCGGTACCGAGGCCAGTGCCTACTACATCGATGACAAGATCGACGTCGGCAACTGGACCATCACCCCGGGCATCCGCTTCGAGCACATCAACACCGACTGGCGCGACCGTCCGGTGCTGGACACCAACAACCGCCCGGTCCCGGAGAAGAACCGCAGCATCACCAGCAACGAGCCGCTGCCGGCCCTGAGCGTGATGTACCACATGTCCGAGGCGTGGAAATTGTTCGCCAACTACGAGACGTCGTTCGGTAGCCTGCAGTACTTCCAGCTGGGCCAGGGCGGCTCGGGTGACAACACCGCCAACGGCCTGGAGCCGGAGAAAGCCAAGACCTACGAGATCGGTACCCGCTATGACGACGGCCACTTCGCTGGCGAGCTGACTGCGTTCTACATCGACTTCGACGACGAACTGCAGTACATCAGCAACGACGTGGGCTGGACCAACCTGGGGGCGACCAAGCACCAGGGTATCGAGGCATCGGTGCGCTATGACCTGGCCGGGCTGGATCCGCGACTGGACGGCCTGTCGGCCAATGCCGGCTTCACCTACACCCGTGCCACCTATGAAGGTGAGATCCCTGGCTTCAAGGGCCGCGACCTGCCGTTCTACTCGCGCCAGGTGGCCACGGCCGGGCTGCGTTACCAGATCAACCGCTGGACCTGGAACCTGGATGCCTATGCCCAATCCAAGCAGCGCGCACCGGGCACCGGGGTCAATGCCGACGGCAGCTTCACCGGCAACTACATCACCCAGCCGAGCGCCGATGGACAGTACGGCAACATTCCGGGCTATGTGACCTGGCATGCGCGTGGTGGCTATGACTTCGGCCCGCAGCTGTCGAACCTGAAGCTGGCGGCGGGGGTGAAGAACATCTTCGACAAGCAGTACTACACCCGTTCCAGCGACAACAACGCCGGGTTGTACGTGGGTGAGCCGCGCACCTTCTATGTGCAGGCCAGTGTAGGGTTCTGATACCGAGTCGCCCCATTCGCGGGCAAGTCGGATCGCCGCACCGCCGCTCCCACAGGGTCCAGCGCAATCCCTGTAGGAGCGGGCTTGCCCGCGAATAGGCCGGTACAAACACTACCTATCCAGGATTTGCTTCGACATTGCCGGGGCGCAAAGCGCCCCCGGCAATCTAGAGGGCCACCGCCTCGGCAGGCGACACGATGCTGGTCTTGGCTCCGCGCGAGCGCCCGGAACTCAGGTAGGCCGCAATGGACTCCTGGGTCACCTCGCCGAGAAACACCTGCTCGGCATCCAGCACCGGCAACCAGGCCCGATTGAACTCGTACATGCGCGACAACAGGATGCGCAGGTGCTCGTCATGGGATGCGGTGGCATTGAACGATCGCAGGAAGTCCCCACAGGTTCCTTGCTGGCGGTGCATGTCGCGCCGGCGCACATACCCCATCGCCTTGTTCGCCGCATCGGTGACTACCACGTAGCGACGGTCATGCTCGTCGAGCAACTCCAGCGCCTCGCTCACCGGCGTTTCCGGGCTGACCGACGGCGCGTTGTCCGCGGCATCTTCTGCGCGCACCAGCAGCAGGCGCTTGAGGGTGCTGTCCTGGCCGACGAAGTTGCTGACGAAGTCGTCCACCGGGTGCGCCAGCAGGGTGTCCGGGTGATCCAGTTGCAGCAGCTTGCCTGCGCGGAAGATGGCGATCTTGTCGCCCAGCTTGATGGCCTCGTCGATGTCGTGGCTGACCATGATCACGGTCTTGTTCAGCGCCCGCTGCATCTCGAAGAACTCGTTCTGGATCATCTCGCGGTTGATCGGGTCGACCGCGCCGAACGGCTCGTCCATCAGCAGCACCGGGGCCTCGGCCGCCAGCGCGCGGATCACGCCGATACGCTGCTGCTGGCCACCCGACAGTTCGCGCGGGTAGCGCTGGAGATACTGCTTGGGTTCGAGCTTGATCATGCTCATCAGCTCGCGGGCGCGGTCATGGCAGCGCTGCTTGTCCCAGCCGAGCAGGCGCGGCACCACGGTGATGTTTTCCTCGATGGTCATGTTGGGGAACAGACCGATCTGCTGGATCACGTAGCCGATGTGTCGGCGCAGGGTCACTTCGTCGAGGCCGGTGGTGTCCTCACCATTGATGAACACCTGGCCGGAGGTCGGGGTGATCAGGCGATTGATCATCTTCAGCGTGGTGCTCTTGCCGCAGCCGGAAGGGCCGAGGAACACGCAGATTTCGCCTTCGTTGACGGTGAGGCTGACCGAGTCGACGGCTTTGACGTCCTTGCCGTTGACGTTGAAGGTCTTGCTGAGGTTCTTGAGTTCGATCATGAGCGCAGTCCTTCTGGAGTCAGGGCACGTTGCAGGGTTTGCAGGAGCAGGTCGGCGATGATCGCCAGCAGGCTGACCAGTACGGCGCCGACCAGCAGCATCGACATGTCGCTGCGGCTGATGGAGGTGAGAATGAGCACACCCAGGCCACCGGCACCGATGGTCGCGGCGATGGTCATCACGCCGATGTTCATCACCACGGCGGTGCGCACGCCGGCGAGGATCACAGGTACGGCGATGGGCAGCTCGACCATGCGCAGGCGCTGGCCGAAGGTCATGCCGATGCCGCGTGCCGCTTCGCGGATGCCAGGCTCGACGTTGGTCAGGGCCAGGTAGGTGTTGCGCAGGATCGGCAGCAGCGAATAAAGGAACACCGCCGTGATCGCCGGCAGCGGGCCGAGGCCCTGGCCGAACTTGCTGTAGAACGGCAGCAGCAGGCCGAACAGGGCGATCGACGGGATGGTCAGCAGCACCGTGGCGCTGGCCTGCAGCGGGCCGGCCAGTACCGGGAAGCGGGTCATCAGGATGCCCAGCGGCACGCCGATGACGATGGCCAGGCTGACGGCGATGCCGACCAGCATGATGTGTTGCCCGGTCAGTTGCAGGACCAGGGCCCAGTCGAGATGGGCGAAGGTATCGATCAGGTTCATCGCGCGACCTCGCTGAAGGCATGTTCACGCAGGAAAGCGGCGGCCACGCTGGACGGGCTCTGGTGCTCGACATCGACCTTGGCGTTGAGCTGGCGCATGGTCTCGTCGTCGAGCGTCTCGGCCAGCGGCTTGAGCAGGTCGGCCAGTTGCGGATGGGCGTCGAGCACGGCCTTGCGTACCACCGGCGCGGCGGTGTAGTCGGGGAAGTAGTGCTTGTCGTCGTCCAGGAGCTTGAGGTCGAAGGCGCTGAGGCGGCCGTCGGTGGTGTAGACCAGGCCGGCGAACACTTGGTTGTTGCGCAGGGCGGTGTAGACCAGGCCCGCATCCATCTGGCGGATGTTGGCGCGCCCCAGTTGCATGCCGTACATCGCCTGCAGGCCATCGAGACCGTCGGGACGATTGGCGAACTCGGTGTCCAGCGCCACCAGGTGCTTGCGCGCCTGTTCGTCCTGCAACACCTGGTTCAGCTGGCTGATGGTGGTGACCTGCGGGTAGGCTTCGGCGACCTTGCGTGGCAGGGCCAGGGCATAGGTGTTGCTGAACTTGGAGGGGGTCAGCCAGATCAGGTCCTTCTCCGCATCCAGGGCCTTGACCTTGTTGTAGGTCGCTTCGGCGCTGGGCATGCGCTCCTCGATGTGGTTGTAGGAGACCAGCGATACCCCGGTGTACTCCCACATCAGGTCGAGCTGTCCGGTTTCGTGGGCCTGGCGCGCCAGGCTGCTGCCCAACCCGCCGGTGACTCGGACCTGGAAGCCGTTGGCACGCAGGTACTGGGCAGTGATTTCGGCGAGCACGGTCTGCTCGGTGAACACCCGCGCGCCGATGCGCACCAGGGGTTTTTCTGCAGCTTGGGCAAAACCTGCGCATAGCAGTGCCGCGCCCAGCAGCAAGGCGATTGTCTTTTTCATGGGTTCCCTCTTGTTATCCGGCCAGGCCGCGTTCCAGCCAGCGCTTGCTGGAGAAGCTCACCAGGGCATCCAGTACCAGGGCCAGGAGCGCCGTGCAGGCGGCGCCCAGCAGCAGCTGTGGCTGGTTGTTCAGGGCGATGCCGGGGAAGATCAGGCTGCCGAGGCTGTTGGCGCCAATCAGAAACGCCAGTGGTGCGGTGCCCACATTCAACGCCAGGGCCACGCGCACGCCGCCGACGATGATCGGCACGGCGTTGGGCAGCTCCACCTGCCAGAGTTGCTGGCGCGGGGTCATGCCGATGCCGGTGGCGGCTTCCTTGAGCGAGGCGGGGACGTTTTTCAGGCCCTCGTAGGTGTTGCGCACGATGGGCAGCAGGGAGGCGAGGAACAACGCGAAGATCGCAGGACCTGCGCCGATGCCCAGAATGCTCAGGGCAATGGCCAGAACGGCCAGGGGGGGAATGGTGTTGCCAACGTTGAAGAACTGCATGAAGCGCTCGGCTTTGTCGACCCGGTGCGGTCGACTGAGCGCAATGCCGGCGGGGATGCCCACGGCCAGCGCCGCCGCCATCGAAGCCAACACCAGTATCAGGTGCGCTTGCAGGTAGAACCCAAGATCGTCGCGGTAACGCGCGATCGTGTCAGTGCCGATCCAGTGGATCAGCAGGGCCAGGATGACGAGCACGCAGGCCCATCCCATCAGCCCTTTTCCGTAGCGTTTCGCCACAGGTGGACTCCTTATGTCGTCGGCGGACACACTTCTTCGTAGCCGGCCCGTGCGGGAGGCGGGTGGTGTGTTCGCGAGTAGCAGCGTGACGCCTGCGAGGCAGTGCGTTCATGCCATGAGTCGAGCCCCGTCAGGCTCGTGAATGCTGGTGAAACCAGCCCTGAACCGAAACGGGTTGCAGGGGAGTGGACGTCTCCGAGGGCGTAAAGGTTCCCATCTGAGGCGGCATTTGGCCAGTGTTAATCACTGGCTAAGCAGGATAAAGGCGCGTGAAAAATGCGATTTGTCGCGCTGCAGGCGTTGAAAACACTAAGGTGGAGGGCTTTTGGGCGATGCCACGAATTTATAGTGACTAGGCAGGCCTCTTCGCAGGGCATCGCCAACCGGTAGGCGCGGGCGTGCCACGCGAAGAGGCCGGTTCTGCAATCACTCGTGCAGCCGGCTTTGGTCCAGGCCCGAGTTCAGGTATGATATCGCCCCATTTTTCGATCCCCATTCAGGCGATTTCCCATGACCAACCAGGCCGCCGAAGTCGCGAAGCGCCGCACTTTCGCAATCATTTCCCACCCCGACGCCGGTAAGACCACCATCACCGAGAAGCTCCTGCTGATGGGCAAGGCAATCTCCGTCGCGGGGACCGTGAAGTCGCGCAAGTCCGACCGCCATGCCACCTCCGACTGGATGGAAATGGAGAAGCAGCGCGGTATCTCCATCACCACCTCGGTGATGCAGTTCCCGTACCGCGAGCACATGATCAACCTGCTCGACACCCCCGGCCACGAAGACTTCTCCGAAGATACCTACCGTACCCTGACCGCCGTGGACTCGGCGCTGATGGTGCTGGACGGCGGTAAGGGTGTAGAGCCGCGTACCATCGCCCTGATGGACGTGTGCCGCCTGCGCGACACGCCCATCGTCAGCTTTATCAACAAACTCGACCGTGACATCCGCGACCCGATCGAACTGCTCGACGAAATCGAAGCGGTACTGAAGATCAAGGCCGCGCCGATCACCTGGCCGATCGGTTGCTACCGCGACTTCAAGGGCGTGTACCACCTCACCGGTGACTACATCATCGTCTACACCCCGGGCCACGGCCACGAGCGCACCGAAGCCAAGATCATCCAGAAGCTGGATTCCGATGAGGCCCGCGCTCACCTGGGCGACCAGTACGATGGCTTCGTCGAGCAACTGGAGCTGGTGCAGGGCGCCTGCCACGAGTTCAACCAGGACGAGTTCATCAACGGCCAGCTCACGCCTGTGTTCTTCGGGACCGCCCTGGGCAACTTCGGTGTCGACCATGTGCTCGATGCCGTCGTCGACTGGGCACCGCGCCCGCTGGCACGGGTGGCGCACGAGCGCACCGTGGAGCCGGTGGAAGAGAAGTTCACCGGTTTCGTGTTCAAGATCCAGGCGAACATGGACCCCAAGCACCGCGACCGTATCGCCTTCATGCGTATCTGCTCGGGCAAGTACGAGAAGGGCATGAAGATGCGCCATGTGCGCCTGGGCAAGGACCTGCGCATCGGCGATGCGCTGACCTTCTTCTCTTCCGAGCGTGAACAGCTCGAAGAGGCATATGCCGGCGACATCATCGGCCTGCACAACCACGGCACGATCCAGATCGGCGACACCTTCAGCGAAGGCGAAGCGCTGGGCTTCACCGGTATCCCGCACTTCGCCCCGGAACTGTTCCGCCGTGTGCGCCTGAAAGACCCGCTGAAATCCAAGCAGCTGCGCCAGGGTCTGCAGCAGTTGGCCGAGGAGGGCGCGACCCAGGTGTTCTTCCCCGAGCGCAGCAACGACATCATCCTCGGTGCGGTCGGTGTGCTGCAGTTCGATGTGGTCGCCAGCCGCCTGAAGGAAGAGTACAAGGTCGAGTGTGCCTACGAGCCGATCACCGTCTGGTCGGCACGCTGGATTGCCTGCGACGACAAGAAGAAACTCGAGGAATTCCAGAACAAGGCCATGGAGAACCTCGCCATCGATGGCGGTGGCCACCTGACCTACCTGGCACCGACCCGGGTCAACCTGTCGTTGATGGAAGAGCGCTGGCCTGACGTGCAGTTCCGCGCGACCCGCGAACACCACTGATCCCTGCAGGATACGGCGCAAGGCCGCTTCCGGGTAATGCGCCGATGGGCGCGCTGCTCGGGAGCGGCCTTGTGCCGTTATGGGGCGCGCAGCAGCATCCGGAAATATTTTTTTGTACAGGCGGTGAGGTAACCCGGCGCGGCATTCGTGTAGTGAGTGAAAGTGCGATTCATTCGCAATCAATCCGTTCTCTCACAGGTCAGCGTCCATGAAGTTCACCCCGCGTTGCGTCCCTCTCTGGTTCGGTCTCTGCACCCTGTCCGCAGTGGCGCTGACACCCCTGGCTCGCGCCGCGGAGCAGGTTCAGGTGTATACCTTCGCCCAGCCCGGTCAACCACTGGCCCAGGCCCTCAACGCCTTCAGCCGTACCACCGGGCAAAGCGTGGTGTACACCTTCGAGCTCCCCAGCCAGCAGGCGCCAGCGCTCAACGGCTCGTTCAGCGCCGAGCAGGCCTTGCAGCAACTGCTTGGCCAATCCGGGCTGGCCTGGCGCCGCGTCGATGCGCGCACCCTGACCCTGGAACCTCTCGACACGTCCGGCGCCTTGAACCTGCAAGCCACCACCGTGACCTCGCAGATGGACAGCTTCAGCTACCAGCCACCGGCCAGCCCCTCGATCATGCGCGGCCAGGGGACGAACCTGGAAACGCCCCACGCCATCAACGTGGTTCCGGCCCAGGTGCTGCGCGACCAGGCGCCGCGCAACCTCGACGATGCCCTGGCCAACGTCAGCGGTATCACCCAGGGCAACAACTTTGGCGGCACCTCCGACACGGTGA
This sequence comes from Pseudomonas sp. A014, assembly GCF_052378495.1. Classification (NCBI taxonomy): domain Bacteria; kingdom Pseudomonadati; phylum Pseudomonadota; class Gammaproteobacteria; order Pseudomonadales; family Pseudomonadaceae; genus Pseudomonas; species Pseudomonas sp. A014. Next base: position 4,870,792 of record NZ_CP199001.1, on the reverse strand, counting down.
TGAAGCGCGGCTTTGGCGACAACCGCGACGGTTCGATCATGCGCGACGGCATGCCGATCGTGCAGGGTCGCAGCCTCAACGCCACCACCGAACGCGTTGAAGTGCTCAAGGGGCCGGCGTCGCTGCTGTACGGTATCCAGGATCCAGGCGGGGTCATCAACGTGGTCAGCAAGCGTCCGCAGCTCGAGCAATACAACGCCCTGACCCTGCGCGGCTCGACCTACGGCAGCGGCAAGAATGGCAGCGGTGGCAGTTTCGACAGCACCGGTGCACTGGGCGACAGCAACCTGGCCTATCGCTTGATCGTCGATCATGAAGATGAAGACTACTGGCGCAACTACGGCGTGCACCGCGAGTCGCTGGTGGCGCCGTCGCTGGCCTGGTTTGGCGAGGACACCCAGGTGCTGCTGGCCTACGAGCACCGCGAGTTCCTGTATCCGTTCGACCGTGGCACGGCGATCAGCAACCGCACCAATCACCCGCTGGACATCCCGGCCACTCGCCGCCTGGACGAGCCGTTCAACGACATGGAAGGCCGCTCGGACCTGTATCGCCTTGAGGTCGATCACCAGTTGGCGGACGACTGGAAACTGCACTTCGGTTACAGCTTCAACCGTGAAACCTACGACGCCAGCCAGGTGCGGGTGACCGGCGTCAACGACGCCCGTGGCACCCTGACCCGCAGCATCGACGGCACTCACGGCGCCATGAGCCGCGACCAGTTCGCCACCCTGAGCCTGAACGGCAATGTGCAACTGGGCGGGATGCAACATGACCTGCTGCTGGGCTTCGACCATGAAGACCGCAAGGTCTACCGCGCCGACCTGATCCGCCAGGCCAGCCGCTCGACCTTCAGCTACCTCAACCCGGTCTACGGCCAGGAGCCTGAAGGCAGCACCGTGCGTGCCAGCGATAGCGACCAGACCGACAAGCTGCGCACCGACTCGCTGTTCTTCCAGGACGCCGTGCACCTGGACGAGCACTGGATCGCCGTGGCCGGTGTGCGCCTGCAACAGTACGACCAGCTCGCCGGTCGCGGCCGACCGTTCACCACCAACACCGACACCAGCGACCGCGCCTGGACCCCGCATGCCGGGCTGGTCTACAAGGTCGACGAGCAACTGTCGTTCTATGGCAGCTACAGCGAGTCGTTCAAGCCCAACTCCAGCATCGCCCCGCTGAGCGGCGGGCTGGTGCTCGATTCCTCCATTGCCCCGGAGGAGGGCAAGGCCTGGGAACTGGGGGCCAAGCTCGACATTCCCGGGCAGATCACCGGCACCCTGGCGCTGTTCGACATCACCAAGCGCAATGTCCTGGTGGCCAACTTCGACACCCGCACCGGCGAAACCCTGTACAGCAATGCCGGCGAAGTCAGCTCGCGTGGCGTCGAACTGGACCTGAGCGGCCAGCTCAGCGAACGCTGGAGCCTGATCGGCAGCTATGCCTTCACCGACGCCGAAGTGACCAAGGACCCGGCCCTCAAGGGTAATCGTCTGCAGAACGTGGCGCGCCATACCGGCTCGCTGTCGGCGGTGTACGACTACGGCAGCCTGTTCGGTGGTGATCGTCTACGTTTGGGAGCCGGTGCGCGTTATGTCGGTGAGCGGGCAGGTAACCCGACCAACGATTTCGACCTGCCGGCCTACACCGTGGCCGACGCCTTCGCCAGCTACGAGACCAAGCTGGATGCGCACAAGGTGCGTTTGCAGTTGAACGTGAAGAACCTGTTCGACAAGGTGTACTACAGCTCGGCGGTGAACCGGTACTTCGTGGCTATTGGCGACGCACGGCAGGTGAGTGTATCGAGTACGTTGGAGTTCTGAGGCAGGTCAGCAGCACTCTACTTCAAGGGCGAACTAGAGTGCTTTCAATCATCAACGTGGTTCACGCGGGTAAGGGAAGTTGAAATACCCTTTTCTGAGGATGAACCCGTCTGCCGTTCCAGAGAAGCTGACGATGCACCTTCCGTCGATGTTGTTCAGATCGACAACACCTTTTATTGAACGGAGGGCGGTTCCTCCCAGGATGATTCCGGGGATGATGCCGACTTTCCCGCCTTGATGTTCATCCATGGTGACAAAAGGGTAACTCCCATCTTTGGAACCATTGGGAACATTCAGAACGACCCGGTCAAGCGAGAGGGCCATACGCGCTATGATCTGAGTGAAGCCTGCGAAGAACTCATAATCAATCTTGGCATTCGAGGTCTCGGAGGTATGTTCGCTCTCGAAGCCATACCACCTCAGATTAAAGTAAGGTTCCTGCGATGTATCCGGCGCAGATGAACCATAAGATTTGTCGGGTAGTTCTGTGATTTTTTCCATTGTTTTCTCCTGGGCGATAGATTCAGTGAAGGGCGATAGGTGCCTGCTGAAACTAGACACATGATCAGGAGCCCACAACTAGCAGAATTATCAGGTACCCAGGCGAAGGTTTATCGGCTCGCAAGTTCTATTCTGCCCAACGCAGCACGATACTCCCCGGGCGTTGCGCCCATCGCCTGCCTGAAGCGGTTGCTGAAATGGCTGGCACTGGCAAACCCGCACAGCAATGCCACCTGCCCCAGCGGCAGGTCGCCCTGGCGCAGCAACCGGCACGCCTGATGCAGCCGGCGCGCCAGCAGGTACTGGTGCGGCGGCAGGCCGAAGCTTGCGCGGAACATCCGGGCAAAGTGGTATTCGGACAGATTGCAGCGCAGCGCCAGTTCGTTCAGTGAAAGCGGCTGGTCGAGGTTGGCCTCGATGTAGTCCACCAGATGCCGACGCTGGTGCGGCGCCAGCCCGCCCTTGAGCCGCAGGCCCTGGCGCAGGCCGGCCTGGCCCAGCACGGCATGGTCGATGATGGCGTGGGCCAGGCTGCTGGCCAGCAGGCGCTCGGCAGGTTCGTTCCAGTCAAGCCCGATCAGTTGGTGAAAGCGCAGGGCCTGTTGTGGGTCGTCGAGGAAGGTGGCTTCGTGCAGCTGCATTTCCCGTGGCTCGCGGTCGAGCAGCCGAATGCAGCCGAGGGCGAACTGTTCTTCGCTGATGTACAGGTGCGCCAGGCGGATGGTGCCGTTGACCACCCAGTTGGACTCGTGACCGGCGGGCATGATGCACAGTTTGTTCGGCGCGCCCTTGTCGCCCGGGCGCTGGCGGCGGAAGGTGCCGGTGCCGTCGGCGATGTAGCACGACAGGGTGTGGTGGCTGGGGGCGAGGTAGTCACGCGCATCGTCACGGTTGCGCCACAGGGCTGCGGCCAGGCCCTCGCCCATTTGCGCGCTGGCTTCCAGGCGGGCGTTGGGCGAGCTGTGCATGGCGTTGAAGACTTGCAACTGATGAAGTGGCGGCATGGGCGATTCCTCTGGAGGGCTATCGTACTGCGGCGCGAGCGCAAGGGGAGTGGTTGCCGACGGAAAAGCGCAAGTTTGTGCAAGCGCGGGGCGGGGCGAGGGGGACAGACTTCGTGAGCGGCGGTGGGTTCTTCGCGGGCAAGCCCGCTGCCACCGCCGCTCCCGCAGACCACCGCCAGCCCCAAGGACCCCGCCCATGAATCTGTCGCTCTATTTGCTCACCGTCCTGATCTGGGGCACCACCTGGATCGCCCTGAAGCTGCAATTGGGTGTGGTCGAGATCCCGGTATCGATCGTCTACCGCTTTGCCCTGGCAGGTCTGATCCTGTTCGCGATCCTGCTGCTGACCCGTCGCCTGCAACCGATGAATCGGCGTGGGCACCTGATCTGCCTGGCCCAGGGGCTTTGCCTGTTCTGTGTCAATTTCATGTGCTTCCTCACCGCCAGCCAGTGGATCGCCAGCGGCCTGATCGCCGTGGTGTTCTCCACCGCGACCCTGTGGAACGCGCTCAACGCGAGGATCTTCTTCGGCCAGAAGATCGCCGCCAACGTGCTGGGCGGTGGCGCCATGGGCTTGCTGGGGTTGGGCCTGCTGTTCTGGCCCGAACTGTCCGGACACGCCGCCAGCCGCGAAACCCTGGTCGGCCTGGGCCTGGCGTTGCTGGGCACGCTGTGCTTCTCGGCCGGCAATATGCTTTCCAGCCTGCAACAGAAGGCTGGCCTCAAGCCGATGACCACCAACGCTTGGGGGATGGTGTACGGGGCGACCCTGCTGGGGGTGTATTGCCTGGTCAATGGCGTGCCCTTCGCCATGGAGTGGAACACCCGCTATATCGGTTCGCTGCTGTACCTGGTGATTCCAGGTTCAGTGATTGGCTTTACCGCCTACCTTACCCTCGTCGGGCGCATGGGCCCGGAGCGGGCGGCGTATTGCACGGTGCTGTTCCCGCTGGTAGCGCTGAACGTGTCGGCATTCGCCGAAGGCTATCAGTGGACGGCACCGGCATTGCTGGGGCTGGTCGCCGTGATGGCCGGTAACGTGCTGGTGTTTCGCAAGCCCCGGGTTGGCAAGGCCACCCAGGCAGCGTTGGCCATGAAGTGAGGCCTGTGCCCCACACCGTTGCAGAAGACGCTGGCGCTGCGCTGTCTACACTTGGCCAAACCCCTTGATCCTGCAAGGTAGGCCATGCCGACAGCCCAGCCGTGGAACCGCCCCCTGACACCGCGCCAGGCGCACCTGCTCTGCCTGCTCGCACTTGCCCTGCATGTGCTGCCGCTGATTCTCGCCGACTCGATGTACCTCGACGATGTCTGGCGCGCGCAGACCGCCACGGGGAACTGGACCGCCGAAGGGCGCCTGCTCACCCAGTGGCTGCATGCAGGGCTGAGCTTCGCCGGCGGGGCGATCAACCTGTTCCCCCTGCCGCTGCTGTTGAGCCTGCCAGTGGCGGCCTATGCCCTGGCGCGCCTGGCCATTCACTACTTCGGCCAGCCGCGCCCGACCGACCTGCTGGTGGTGTTGCCGCTGTGGTACAGCCCGTTCTTCCTGCAGAACCTGTCATACCAGTACGACGGGCCCGCCATGGCACTGGGTTTGGCGGCGATGATCCTGGCGGTGAGCCTCGATCCACGCCGGTTGTTCGCCGGCACCGTCTTGATTGCCTGCGGCCTGGGTTTCTACCAGGTGACGCTGAACGTATTCATCGGCTTGTGTTGCATCGACGCGGTGCGTGGCCTGTTGCGCGGCGATCCGCTGGCCCGGCTGGGCAAGGTGGTGACCTTGCGTGTGGTGCAGATGCTGTTGGGCGCGCTGGTGTATCTGTTGGTGGCGATGCCGTGGATGTCCGCGCAGCGTTTGACCATGCTGGCAGTGGATGCTGCCCTGCCGGGCGAAGTGATGACGCGCCTGGGCACGGCATTCGAGCATGTCGCCCTGCTGCTGACGCCCGGCAACCTGGTCCTGGCGGTGGGGCTGGCGCTGCTGGCCGCCGCTGGGCTGTGGCGCGATGCTCGAGGTATCCATCGGCAGCACGGCCTGCCAGGCCTGCTCGTGCGCGTCGCCGGCCTGCTGCTGGCGGTGCTGGTGCTGGTGGTGATGACCAGCGGCGTGATGCTGGCATTCGACTATTTCATTCATGGCGCACGCACCCTGATGGGCTTTGCCTGCGTGCTGGTGCTACTGCTCTACCTGGCCAGGCGCGGGCTGGGTGACGGCGCGCCCGATCGTGCGCTATTTCTCTGCCTGCCGCTGTTGTCGATGCTGTCGCTGGCCTACGCCCATGGCCGCCTGCTGGAGGCGCAGAAGGCGCAGTTCGCGGCGATCGGTCAGTACATCGGTCAGGACATCCTCAGCCACCCCGCGCTGGACAAGGCACGCGCCTTCTACCTGCTCGAACGCAACCAGGCCGACGGTTGGTTGCCTGCGGCCGCTGGCGCGCAGGCCCGGGCACCGTTGCTCAAGTTCATCCGCAGTTCGGACTTCGTACTCTTGCCGGAGATGATGGCGCGCGTCGGTATCGGCCAGTTCTATATCAACAGCACCGCCAACCAGAGCCCGGCACCGACCTGGCGCGCCGATGACCTGCTGGCCCGCGGCGGCACACCGCTAGTGGACAACCGCCTGTACAGCATCTACCTCATCGGCGACCAGGGGTATGTGGTGACCAAGCCGCAGCCCAAACCCTGGACGTTGCCTTGAACGCCGGTGCGGGCGGGGTGTTGGGCCAGATGCGGCGCTATGTGCTGGTCGGGTTGGGCAACACCCTGGCGCACGGGTCGGTGTTCTTCCTGCTGCACCTGCTGCTGGGGTTGCGCCAGGCGCCAAGCAACCTGCTGGCGTTTGCCGTTGCGGCGAGCCTGTCGTACTACGTCAACGCCCGCTACACCTTCGCGGCCAGGCCCAGCAAGCGGCGCTACTTGCTGTTCCTGCTAGGCATGGGGACAGTGAGTGTGGCAGTGGGTGCGCTTTCCGACTGGGCGCGCCTGTCACCCTGGCTGACCCTCGTGATCTTTTCCACGGTCAGCCTTGTAGCGGGTTACAGCTACTCGCGCAGTGTGGTCTTCAGACGGAGGACGCCATGAACATCACCCTCATCGTGCCGGTGTACAACGAGCAGGACACCCTCGAACACTTCTACCGCACCGTGCGTGCCGAGCCGTCGCTGCAGGGCATGACGGTGGAGATCCTGTTCGTCAATGACGGCAGCAGCGACGAGACCGAGGCGATCTGCGCCGAGCTTGCGCTACGTGATGAATGGGTCACGGTGATCAACTTCTCGCGCAACTTCGGCAAGGAGTCGGCGCTGTTCGCCGGGCTCGAATATGCCGATGGCGATGCCATGGTGCCGATCGATGTCGACTTGCAGGACCCCATCGAACTGATCGCGCAGATGGTCGAGCGTTGGCAGCAGGGCGCCGACGTGGTCCTGGCCAAGCGTCGCAGCCGCGATGCCGACACCCCGCTCAAGCGCTGGAGTGCGCGCCTTTATTACCGGCTGCACAACCGTATCGCCTCCACTCATATCGAAGAGAACGTCGGTGATTTTCGGCTGCTCGACCGCAAGGTGGTCGCCGCGATCCGCCAGTTGCCGGAGCAGCAGTTGTTCATGAAGGGCGTGTTGTCGTGGGTAGGATTTCGCACCGAGATCATCGAGTACGACCGCCCGCCGCGGGTGGCGGGGGAGAGCAAGTTCGGCCTGTGGCGACTGTGGAACCTGGCGCTGGACGGCATCACCTCGTTCAGTACCGTGCCGTTGCGGTTGTGGACCTACATCGGCGCGGGGGTGTCGCTGTTCGCGTTGGTATTTGCGGTGTACCTGATCGTGCAGAAGGTACTGTGGGGGATCGACCTGCCAGGGTATCCGTCGTTGCTGTCGGCGATCCTGTTCCTGGGCGGGGTGCAGCTGATCGGGATCGGGATACTGGGCGAGTATGTCGGGCGGATCTACCAGGAGACCAAGCACCGGCCGCGGTATGTGGTGCGCAAGGTGCTGGGCAGGCGGCGCCAGCCGCGGTGAGCCTGTTGGATGGGTGCTGGCCTCTTCGCGGGCAAGCCCGCTCCCACAACAGCCCACATAGCTTCTGAATACGGTGGTGTTACCTGTGGGAGCGGGCTTGCCCGCGAAGAGGCCGGTACAGTCAGCGGCCAGACTCAGCCCTTCCACACCTGCGGATTCACCAGGTCCCGCGGTCGCTCGCCCAGCAACGCTGCGCGCAGGTTCTCCATCGCCCGGTTGGCCATGGCATCGCGGGTCTCGGCAGTCGCCGAGCCGATGTGCGGCAGGGTGAGCGCGTTGGGCAGCTTGAACAGCGGAGAATCGGCCAGCGGCTCCTTCTCGTACACATCCAGCCCTGCGCCACGGATGGTGCCAGCTTGCAGCGCCTCGACCAGCGCCGCCTCGTCCACCACCGGCCCGCGGGCGATGTTGATCAGGAAGGCGCTCGGCTTCATCAGCTTCAGCTCACGGGCGCCGATCAGCTTGCGGGTGGCATCGGACAACGGCACCACGATGCAGACGAAATCGGACTCGGCCAGCAACTGCTCCAGGCTGCGGAACTGCGCGCCCAGTTCCTGCTCCAGCGCGCTCTTGCGGCTGTTGCCGGCATACAGGATCGACATGTTGAAGCCCAGGCGACCACGGCGTGCCACGGCGGCGCCGATGTTGCCCATGCCGACGATGCCCAGGGTCTTGCCGTGCACGTCGCTACCGAAATGTGCCGGGCCTACGGTTGCCTGCCAATTGCCGGCCTTGGTCCAGGCGTCCAGCTCGGCGGTACGGCGGGCACAGCCCATGATCAGCGAAAAGCCCAGGTCGGCGGTGCTTTCGGTGAGCACGTCGGGGGTGTTGGTCAGGGCGATGCCGCGTTCGTTGAAGTAGTCCAGGTCGTAGTTGTCGTAGCCGACCGACACGCTCGACACCACCTCCAGCTTGCCCGCACCTTCGAGCTGCGCGCGGCCGAGCTTGCGGCCGACGCCGATCAGGCCGTGGGCCTCAGGCAGCGCTTCGTTGAACTGGGCATTGATGTCGCCCAGCTTGGGATTGGGCAGGATCACGTTGAAGTCGTGCTGCAGGCGCTCGGCCATGGCCGGGGTGATACGGCTGAAGGCCAGGACGGTCTTTTTCATCGGGCTACTTCTCTGCAAGGCGGTGGGACGATGGCGGCCTTGCGAAGAGGCCGCCGCGAATCAACGATTGGTTAGCAACCTACCATTGTCCCCACCTTCAATGCAGCAGCTTTTTCAGGTGGCGATCAGCAATTCATGGGTCTTCAGGTCCGCTTCATGCGCCGCCAGGATTTCCGGCAGCGAGTTGCGCAGGTACTCGACCCAGGTCTTGATCTTGGCATCCAGGTACTGGCGCGACGGGTAGATCGCGTACAGGTTCAGCTCCTGCAGGCGGTAGTCGGGCATCACCCGCACCAGGCTGCCGTCGCGCAGGCCGTCGATGGCGGAGTAGATCGGCAGCACGCCCACCCCCATGCCACTGCGGATCGCGGTCTTCATCGCGTCGGCGGAGTTCACCTGGAACGGCGAGCTGGTGATGTTGACCATCTCCTGGCCTTCCGGGCCGTCGAACAGCCATTTTTCCAGCGGGATCACCGGGCTGACCATGCGCAGGCACTGGTGCTTGAGCAGGTCGGCAGGCTTGTGTGCGATGCCGTGGCGAGCGATGTAGTCGGGCGAGGCGCAGACGATGCTGTAGGTGATGCCCAGGCGCTGGGAGACGAACCCCGAATCCGGTAGCTCGCTGGCCAGCACGATGGACACGTCATAGCCCTCGTCGAGCAGGTCGGGCACGCGGTTGGCCATGGTCAGGTCGAATGTGACGTCTGGGTGCGTTTCGCGGTAGCGGGCGATGGCATCGACCACGAAATGCTGGCCGACGCCGGTCATCGAATGCACTTTGAGCTGCCCGGCCGGGCGGGCGTGGGCATCGCTGGCCTCGGCTTCGGCCTCCTCGACGAAGGTCAGGATCTGTTCGCAGCGCATCAGGTAGCGCTTGCCCGCTTCGGTCAGGGCGATGCGCCGTGTGGTGCGATTGAGCAAGCGGGTTTGCAGATGGGCTTCCAGGTTGGAGACCGCTCGCGACACGTTGGCGGTGGTCGTATCCAGCTGCGCAGCGGCGGCGGTGAAGCTGCCGAGCTGGGCTACACAACTGAAAGCACGCATGTTTTGCAGGGTGTCCATGGGTCACTCTCGATCTAGAGGACAAAATTGTGACATGAAGTGACGAAAAAGAACGTCCGACCAAAGCCGGATTATCGCTGTTTTGGTAACAAAGATTCGCAGGAATATGCGCTTATCGCCAATGAAACCCGCCCCTAGAATTGCCCGGCCCCTTCACCTCTTCCTCGGGAAATCGCAGCTGTGCCGCGTCGCAACATCGGAGCGCTTCGAGCGCTCAGTGCCTGTGCCCTTAGCCTGTCCTTGAGCGGCTGTATCGGAACCTGGGGCATCGCCCCGCAAAGCAAGACGCTGCAAGCCAACCAACTCGCCACCGACACTGCCATCCGCGAAGCCGACCGCGACGCCCATTGGCCTGCGCAGCAATGGTGGCGCGCCTATGGTGATCCCCAGCTCGATCGCTGGATGGACCTCGCGGTTGCCGATAGCCCGAGCCTGGCCATGGCCGCGGCGCGGGTGCGCCAGGCCAGGGCCCTGGCTGGTGTGGTCGAGTCGGCGGAACGCCTCCAGGCCAATGGCGAGGCGACCCTCAAGCGCCACAACTGGCCGGAGGACCAGTTCTACGGCCCCGGCGCCCTGTCCGGCGCCAATACCTGGGACAACAACGCCGCCATTGGCCTGAGCTACGCCCTCGACCTGTGGGGCCGTGAACGCAACGCCACTGAGCAGGCGCTGGACCAGGCGCACATGCGCGCCGCCGAAGCCCGCCAGGCCCAACTCGAATTGCACGACAACGTGGTGCGCACCTACATCCAGCTGAGCCTGCATTTCGCCCAGCGCGACATCGTCCAGGCCGAGCTGGAGCAGCAGGAGCAGATCCTCGAGCTGGCCAGGCGGCGCCTCGAAGCCGGGATCGGCACCCATCTGGACGTCAGTCAGGCCGAAGCGCCGTTGCCGGAAACCCATCGGCAGCTCGACAGCCTCGATGAAGAAATTGCCCTGACGCGAAATCAATTGGCGGCACTGGCCGGCAAGGGGCCGGGCGAGGGGGCCAGCCTGCAGCGCCCGACACTGACGCTCGCGGCGCCGTTGTCCTTGCCCTCGGCATTGCCCGCCGAGCTGGTCGGCCAGCGCCCCGACGTGGTCGCCAGCCGTTGGCAGGTGGCAGCCCAGGCCCGCGGCATCGAGGTCGCCCACGCAGGCTTCTTCCCCAATGTCGACCTGGTCGGCGGCCTTGGTTTCATGGCCACCGGTGGCGGGCCGCTGGAGTTTCTCACCGGCCGCAAGTTCAACTACAACGTCGGGCCTGCCATCAGCTTGCCGATCTTCGATGGCGGGCGTCTGCGCGCGCAGTTGGGTGAAGCTTCGGCCGGCTACGACATGGCTGTTGCCCATTACAACGAAACAGTGGTCGGGGCGTTGAAGGGGATTTCCGACCAGTTGATCCGTCGCGAGTCGATGGCGCAGCAGGCACACTTCGCGGCCGAATCGGTCGCCGCCGCGCAGAAGACCTACGACATCGCCACGGTTGCCTTCCAGCGCGGGCTGACCGACTACCTGAACGTGCTCAATGCGCAGACTCTGCTGTTTCGCCAGCAGCAGATCCAGCAGCAGGTCCAGGCCGCGCGCTTGAGTGTGCATGCCGAGCTGGTCACGGCGTTGGGCGGTGGTCTGGGTGCGGGCAGCGACGTGCCGGATGAAGGGCATCAGGCGGCGCCGAAAGCACCGGCCCTGATTGCCTCGGGGCGCGGGCAATGATGCGCTGGCTGTCCAACCTGGAATGGCGCCGGGGCTTCTTTGCCTGGGCGCGCACCGACGGGGTGACCTGGGTCTACATCTTCAAGGTGCTCGCTGCGGCGTTCCTCACCCTCTGGCTGGCCATGCGTCTGGAGCTGCCGCAGCCGCGCACGGCGATGATCACCGTGTTCATCGTCATGCAGCCGCAGAGCGGGCATGTGTTCGCCAAGAGTTTCTACCGCATGCTCGGCACCCTGGCCGGCTCGGCGATGATGGTCGCGCTGATCGCGATCTTCCCGCAGAACACCGAGCTGTTCCTGCCCAGCCTGGCGCTGTGGGTCGGCCTGTGCTCGGCAGGGGCCATGCGCTATCGCACCTTCCGCGCCTATGGCTTCGTGCTGGCCGGTTATACCGCGGCGATGATCGGCCTGCCGGTGCTCCAGCACCCTGACCAGGCGTTCATGGCCGCGGTATGGCGGGTGCTGGAGATTTCCCTGGGCATTCTCGTCTCGACCCTGGTCAGCGCCGCGATCCTGCCGCAATCGGCCAGTGCCGCCATGCGCAATGCCTTGTACCAGCGCTTCGGCGTGTTTGCCGGGGTGGTGGTCGAAGCCCTGCGCGGCAACAGCCAGCGTGCGCTGTTCGAGTCGTGCAACGTGCGTTTCATCGCCGAGGCGGTGGGGCTGGAGAGCCTGCGCAACGTCACCGCCTTCGAAGACCCACACATGCGCAGGCGCTCCGGGCGCCTGGTGCGCATGAACAGCGAATTCATGGCCATCACCACCCGTTTCAACGCCCTGCACCGTTTGCTCGAACGCCTGCGCGCGCGCGGCCCGGCGCAGATCGTCGGTGCCATCGAGCCGGGCCTGCATACCCTGGCGCAATTGCTCGAGCCCTACGTCGGGCGAGCCCTGACCGATGCCGATGCGCTACGCCTGACCCTGGAGCTGGCGGCCTACAAGGACGGCCTGCAGGCCCAGGTGCGCGGGCTGCGTGCGGCGTACCTGGAGACCGGCCCCAGCGACGCCGACCTGCTCGATTTCCACACCACCTACGAGCTGCTCTACCGCCTGGTCGACGACCTCTACAGCTACGCCCAGACCCACGCCTCACTGGCCGCGCACAACCACGAACGCGAACAGTGGGACGAGCCCTATGTGGCACAGACCAGCTGGCTGGTGTCGCTTGCCGCTGGCGTGCGTGGCGCCGCGGTGCTGTTGCTGCTGGGCAGCTACTGGCTGCTCAGCGACTGGCCCAGCGGCGCCATGATGACGCTGATCGCCACGGTCACCGCCGGCCTTTCGGCGGCGTCGCCCAACCCCAGGCGCATGTCGTTCCAGATGGCGTGCGGCACCCTGCTCGGCGCGTTCATCGGTTTCTTCGAGACCTTCTTCGTGTTCCCCTGGATCGACGGTTTCGCCCTGCTGTGCATGGTGCTGGCGCCAGTGTTCGTGCTCGGTGCGTTTCTCTCGTCGCGTCCGGCCTATGCCGGTTATGGCGTGGGCTTGCTGGTGTTCTTCGCCATCGGTTCGGTGCCCAACAACCTCACGGTCTACGACCCGTATGCCTTCATCAACGATTACATCGGCATGATCATCGGCATGCTGGTCTGCGCTGCGGCCGGGGCGATCATCCTGCCGCCGAACAGTCGTTGGCTATGGAGCCGCCTGGAGCAGGACCTGCGCGAACAGGTGCTGTTCGCCATCGGTGGCCGCCTGCGTGGCCTGGGCTCGGCTTTCGAGAGTCGCACCCGCGACCTGCTGCACCAGGCCTATGGCCTGGCGGCCGGCAAGCCACAGGTGCAGGCCGAGCTGATGGGCTGGATGTTCGTGGTATCGGAAGTCGGTCACGCCGTGATCGAACTGCGCAAGGAGCAGGCCAATGCCCCGGTGCACCCGGCCTATGCCGAATCGCAGCCCTGGCGCCAGGCAATCCGGGTGATGGGGCGCGCCCTGGCGCGGCTGTTCCTGCAGCCCAACGCCAGCAACCACGAGCGCGCGCTGGTGGCGGTCGACCACGCCATCAGCCGCGTGCAGGCCACCGACGAACCTTTTGCCCGGCACTTCGACACCTCGCTGCTGCGCCGCGCGCAGAGCTACCTGCACTTCATCCGCACCTCGCTGCTCGACCCCCAGTCACCCCTGGCCCCGGCCAAAGGATTGCACCATGCCCCGTGAGATCGCCTTCCATGGCGTGTACATGCCCACCATGACCCTGATGTTCCTGTTCGCTGCAGGCCTGGCCTGGGGCCTGGACCGCTTCATCGCCAGCCACGACGGCTATCGCTTCTTCTGGCACCCGGCGCTGTTGCGCCTGTCCCTGTTCGTCTGCCTGTTCGGCGCACTGGCGCTGTCTGTCTACTGGTGAGAAACCTTCGATGAAAAAATTCTTCAGCTTCCTCGCCACCCTGCTGGTGCTGACCGCTGCCGTGGTGATCGGCCGCCAGTTGTGGCTGCACTACATGACCACGCCCTGGACCCGCGACGGTCGCGTGCGCGCCGACATCATCAACGTCGCGGCCGATGTGCCGGGTTATGTGGTGGACGTGCCGGTGCGTGACAACCAGCAGGTGAAGAAGGGCGATGTGCTGATCCGCATCGACCCCGAGCACTATCGCCTGGCAGTGGAGCAGGCCCGGGCGCTGGTCGCTTCGCGCAAGTCCACCTGGGAGATGCGCAAGGTCAACGCACGGCGCCGTGCCGACCTGGACAACCTGGTCATCTCCAAGGAGAACCGCGACGACGCCAGCAATATCGCCAACGCCGCCCTGGCCGACTATCAGCAGGCCCAGGCACAACTGGCAGCGGCCGAGCTGAACCTCAAGCGCACCGAGATCGTCGCCACGGTCGACGGCTACGTCACCAACCTGAACATCCACAAGGGCGATTACGCCCGCACCGGCGAGGCGGTGATGGCGGTGGTGGACGAGGATTCGTTCTGGGTGTACGGCTTCTTCGAGGAGACCAAGCTGCCGCATGTGAAGGTGGGGGACCAGGCCGAGCTGCAGATGATGAGCGGCGAGTTGCTCAAGGGGCATGTCGAGAGCATCGCCCGCGGCATCTACGACCGTGACAACCCGCAGAGCCGCGAGCTGGTCGCCGATGTGAACCCGACCTTCAACTGGGTGCGCCTGGCGCAGCGGGTGCCGGTGCGGATTCATATCGATGAAGTGCCCGAGGGCTACCTGCTGGCCGCTGGCACGACCTGCACGGTGGTGGTCAGGCCGGGCGGGGCGTGAGGGTCACTCGCCCGCCGGGCAGACCAGCACCGGCACCTGTACCCGGTCGATCACCTTGCTGCTGATCGACGGGTCCAGCAGCCTGCCGAGGCGCGACAGGTGCCGGTGGCCCATGATGATCAGCTCGCAGCCGAGTTCCCGGGTCTTGTCGACGATGGCCTCGACCGGTTGCGCGGCGACCATGCAACCCTGGCATTGGAAACCCGCTTCGCGCAGCGTGGCCACGGCTTGTTGCAGGGCGCGTTCGGCCAGTTGCTGCTCCTCGCAGGCGGCGGGGTATTCCTCCAGTTCCTGCTCGGTATAGGACGCGGGGCGCTCGTGCACGGCGAAGGTCGGGTCGATGGCCAGCAGCAACTGCAACGGGTGATCGCCTGGGCGGCAGTAGCGGCGGGCAAGGTCTAGCAGGGTTGCGCTGGCGGGGGAGGCGTCGATGGCGATGAGGATGGGCATTGGCGGGGCCTTGTGTCAGGGCGGGTGAGCGGTGTCGATCTTTTCGCGGGCAAGCCCGCTCCCACTGGTTGCCATGTGAGAGCAACTGTCATGTTCAAATTTGGCAGCCAGCTAAATCCTTGTGGGAGCGGGCTTGCCCGCGAAAAGAACCCCACCATTCTGGAACCTTCCGCCAACCTGGATAAATGGCCCCCCACGCACGGCGTCATTGCACCAGACGCAATCGTGCGACCTGCTACCATCGCGTTTCCCACACTCGCCACGGAAATCGGCCATGCAACTCCCGGACATGAACCTGCTTGTCGCCCTCGACGCCCTGCTCGACGAGGGCAGTGTGGTGGGCGCTGCGCAGCGCATGAACCTGAGCCCGGCGGCGATGAGCCGCACACTGGGGCGCATCCGCGACGCGCTGGGCGACCCGATTCTGGTGCGCGCCGGGCGCGGCCTGGTGCCGACACCCCGCGCGCTGGCCCTGCGTGACCAGGTGCGGGCGCTGGTCGAGCAGGCCGGGCTGGTGTTCAACAGCGGCGAGGACGTCGACCTGCCGAACCTGGAGCGCGCTTTCAACATCCGCACCAACGACCTGTTCGTCGCCCTGTATGGCGCGCGCCTTTTGCACATGATGCTGGCCGAGGCACCGCGCACGGTGCTGCGTTTCGTGCCGGAAGCCCATGGCGATGATGACCTCGTGCTGCGCCACGGGCAGATCGACCTGGTGGTGAGCTCGAGCATCGAACTAGGGCCGGAGATCAAGGTGCAGCATCTGTTCGATACGCACTTCGTGGGCCTTGCGCGGGACGACCATCCGATCTTCGACGCGCCGATCACCCCCGAGCGCTTTGCCCGCTATCCACAGATCAGCGTGTCGCGGCGCGGGCGGGCCAACGGGCCGATCGACGTGGAGCTGGGCAACTACAAATTGCACCGGCGGGTGTCGCTGATCACCCCGAGTTTCCACTCGGCGATGTTCTCCCTGCCGGATTCGGACCTGATCCTGCCGATGCCGGCGAATATCCTCGGCAATGTGCTGAAGTTCGGGCTGCCGCTGCGCTCGTTCGAGATTCCGGTGGAGTTGGAGAAGGTGCGGGTGATGCAGGCCTGGCATCCACGCTTCGACAATGACCCGGCGCATCGGTGGCTGCGGCGCACGCTGAAGGCGTGTTGCGGGACCGAGCCTTGAGGCCGGCAGTGAAAGCGGATTGCGTCTGGCGCAATATAAAGCTGCCAACAAGTCAGTTTTCGTAAGCATTGCCCGCCCCTAGACTTCCCACAGCTGAAAAATGTTGCTGGAGATGTCTAGAAATGAGTTCCCTGAGCGCACCCGCCGCTGCACTCGCTGCCGCCCCGGTGGCTGCTGCGCCCGCGCAGACGCCATTCGGCCTGCGCGTGGTGGTGGGGTTGTTCGGTGTGTTGCTTGCGGTGCTTTGCGCCGGGCTCAACGAGGCGGTGACGAAGATTTCCCTGGCCGATATCCGCGGCGCCATGGGCATCGGTGCCGACGAGGGGGCCTGGCTGGTGGCGGTGTATGCCGCTGCATCGGTTTCGGCCATGGCCTTCGCACCTTGGCTGGCCACCACCTTCTCGCTGCGTCGCTTCACCATGACAGCCATTGGCCTGTTCGCCGTGCTGGGCCTGGTCCAGCCCTTGGCCCCCAACCTGCATAGCCTGATGCTGCTGCGCGTGCTCCAGGGCTTTGCCTCGGGGGCATTGCCGCCGATGCTGATGAGCGTGGCGCTGCGCTTCCTGCCGCCGGACATCAAGGTCTATGGCCTGGCCTGCTATGCCCTGACCGCCACGTTCGGGCCCAACCTCGGCACGCCACTGGCGGGCCTGTGGACCGAATATGTCGGCTGGCAGTGGGCGTTCTGGCAGATCATCCTGCCCTCGGCACTGGCGATCTTCTGCGTCGGTTGGGGCCTGCCGCAGGACCCGCTGCGCCTGGAGCGCTTCCGGCAGTTCGACTGGCGTGGCGTGCTGCTGGGGTTGCCGGCCATCAGCAGCATCGTGCTGGGTCTGTCGCTGGGTGATCGCTGGGGCTGGTTCGATTCGTCCTTGATCTGCTGGCTGCTGGGCGGTGGCCTGCTGTTGCTGGTGCTGTTCATGTACAACGAATGGTCCGAGCCCTTGCCGTTCTTCCAGTTGCGCATGCTGTCACGGCGCAACCTGAGCTTCGCCCTGGTGACCCTGGCCGGCGTGCTGGTGGTACTGTCGGGCGTGGGTAGCATTCCTTCGGCGTACCTGGCGCAGATCCAGGGCTATCGCCCGGCGCAGACCAGCCCGCTGATGATGCTGGTGGCCATGCCGCAACTGATCGCGCTGCCGCTCACCGCAGCGCTGTGCAATATCCGCGCGGTGGACTGCCGCTGGGTACTGGCGAGCGGGCTGGCGATGCTGGCGGCCTCGTGCGTGGGCAGCAGCCTGCTCACCAGCGAATGGATCCGCGGTGATTTCTACCCGTACTACCTGTTGCAGGTGTTCGGCCAGCCGATGGCGGTGCTGCCACTGCTGATGCTCTCGACCAACGGCATGACCCCGCAGGAAGGCCCGTTCGCGTCCGCCTGGTTCAACACCGTGAAGGGCCTGGCGGCAGTGATCGCCACCGGGCTGCTCGATGTCCTGGGCACCCTGCGCAGGCATTTTCATTCCAACCATCTGGTCGACAGCCTGGGCAATGCGCCACTGCTCGACGACGGCGCGGCGAACCTGGCCAGGCGCCTTCACGAACAGGCCCTGGTACTGACCTCGGCCGACCTTTACCTGGTGATGGCCTGCATCGCCGTGGCCCTGATCTGCCTGATTCCCTTTGTGCCTACCCGGGTCTATCCGCCCCGTGCGGTGGCCTGACCCTGTAGTTCGAGACAAATGACATGACCCAAGCACGCAAGACAGTTTTCATCGGCTCAGTACTCGCCGTGGCCGTCCTCGCCGCCATCGTCGGCCCCTGGATGTTCGGCAGCGACCACCGCCAGAGCACCAACGACGCCTACGTCACCGCCGACTACACCGTGGTCGCGCCGAAGGTGGCAGGCTTCATCAAGCAGGTGCTGGTCGAGGACAACCAGCAGGTCAAGGCCGGCCAGTTGCTGGCGACCATCGACGCCCGTGACTACCAGGCCGCGCTCGATGCCGCCCAGGCCCAATTGCTGGTGGCCAAGGCGCAGGCCATCGATGCCCGCGCCACCCTCGAGCGCCAGGCGGCGCTGATCGCCCAGGCCGAAGCCGCGGTGAAGGCGGCGCAGGCCGAGGCCGGTTTCGCCGACCATGAAGTGACGCGCTACAGCCGCCTGGCCGAGCAGGGCGCCGGCACCGTGCAGAACGCCCAGCAGGCGCGCAGCCGGGTCGACCAGGCCCGCGCGCGACTCGCCAACACCCAGGCGGCACTGGTGGCCACGCGCAAGCAGGTGGACATCCTCCAGGCCCAGGTCGCCAGCGCCGATGGCCAACTCAAGCGCGCCGAAGCCGGCGTGGAAAAAGCCGAGCTGGACCTCTCCTACACCCGCATCACCGCGCCGGTGGACGGCATGGTCGGCGAACGCGCGCTGCGTGTGGGCGCCTACGTCAATCCAGGCGCACGGCTGCTGTCGGTGGTGCCACTGCAACAGGCCTATGTGGTCGGCAACTTCCAGGAAACCCAACTGACCCATGTGCAGCCCGGCCAGCCGGTGCGCATCAGTGTCGATACCTTCTCCGGCGAGACCCTGCACGGGCATGTCGAGAGCATCGCGCCGGCCACCGGCGTCACCTTCGCCGCGGTGAAGCCGGACAACGCGACCGGCAACTTCACCAAGGTGGTGCAGCGGATTCCGGTGAGGATCGTCTTCGATGATGGGCAGCCTTTGCTCGAGCGTCTTCGCGTAGGCATGTCGGTGGAGGCGACCATCGATACCCAGGGCGACACCCTGGCCGGCAAAGAGGTGACTGCGCGATGAAAGCCCGTCCAGCCATTGCGGCAACCGCTTCCACAGTGCTGCTCGCCGCGCTGTTGGCCGGCTGCACCCTCGGCCCGGATTTCCAGCGCCCCGACAGCCAGGCCCCGCAGCAGTGGAACGCCCTGCAGGGCGAGCAGGCGGCGAGCCAGCCTGTGGCAGAGCCGCTGCAACTGCGCTGGTGGGACAGCTTTCATGATGCGCGGCTGAGTGCGTTGATCGAGCAGGTCGCAGCGCGCAACCTCGATCTGCAGATCGCCAGCGCTCGCCTGCTGCAGAGCCGGGCGCTGCGCAGTACCGTCGCTGCCGACGAGCTGCCGTCGGTGGATGTCAACGCCGGCTACAGCCGCGCGCGCAACAGCGCCGAAGGGCTGAGCGACCCGTCCGGCAAGGCGGGCAAGTCGGCGTTCAATCTGTGGCAGGGCGATCTTGTAGCGGGTTGGGAGTTGGACTTCTGGGGGCGGGTGCGGCGCCAGGTCGAGGCGGCCGATGCCAGTGTCGAGGTGGCCGAGAATGACCGCAATGGCGTGCTGCTGGCGCTGCTCGCCGAGACTGCGGGTGACTACATCCAGTTGCGCGCGGTGCAGCACACCCTCAAGGTCACCGAGGATAATCTGAAGGTTGCCCGGCACAGCCTGAAGTTGTCCGAGGACCGCCAGGCCGAGGGTGTCGCCACTCGCCTCGACGTGGCTCAGGCCAATGCCCAGGTGGCGTCGATCGAAGCGCGCCTGCCGACCTTGCAGGCGCGTCGCGATGACCTGATCAATGCCCTGAGCCTGCTGGCGGCCGAGCCGCCGCGCAGCCTGCAGAGCACCTTGCTGGACGCTGGCGCGTTGCCGGCGCCGGAGCAGAAGTTCGCCATCGGCGTGCCTTCGCAACTGGCCGAGCGACGCCCGGATATTCGCCAGGCCGAAGCCCGCCTGCATGCCGCGACCGCGAGCATCGGCGTGGCCAAGGCGGATTTCTACCCCAGCATTCGCTTGTCCGGGAGTGCCGGCTTCCAATCGATGCAGCTGGCTGATTTCGGCAACTGGGATTCGCGGCGCTTCGCCTTCGGGCCGCAGTTGTCGTTGCCGATCTTCGAAGGCGGCCGCCTGAAAGGCACGCTCCAGTTGCGTGAGGCGCAGCAGCAGGAGGCGGCGCTGAACTACCGCAAGGTGGTGCTGGGCGCCTGGCACGAGATCGACGATGTGCTGCGCTTGTACAACGCCAGCCAACTGCGCCGTGACCATTTGGCCGAGGCGGTGCGGCAGAACCGCATTGCCCTGGAAACGGCGCAGCGGCAGTACGTGGAAGGGGCGGTGGACTTTCTCAACGTGCTGACCGTGCAGTCGGCACTGTTGGCCAGCCAAGAGCAGTGGATCGACAGCTCGGCGGCCGTATCGCAGGCGCTGGTGGGGCTGTACAAGGCGCTTGGGGGCGGCTGGCAGGCGTTCGACAAGGTTTGAGACGGGTGGTGGATTCTTCGCGGGCAAGCCCGCTCCCACAGGACGGACAGCACCGATTCTGTACTTGTGGGAGCGGGCTTGCCCGCGAAGAATCCACTACCGCTTCAAAGCGGCCGCAACAACCCGAAGCGCTTGCGCAACACCTTGTCCAGCAACCGCTGCGGCAGCAGCCGTGCCATCAACGGCAAGGCGGTGCTGCCATTGCCCAGCCTCACCAGCGCCGGTGTCGGCGTCTTGCGTGTGGCTGCCAGCAATCCCTGGGCGAAGGTCGCCGCTGGGGTCGGCCTGTCCTGCGAGGCGCGAGCCCTGGCCTGCACCTGCTCGCGCAACGGCCACCACGGCGAATCCGCTGCCAGTACCTGTTCGGCTTCGTGCTGTGCATTGCTGGCGAACTGCGAAGCGATCGCCCCGGGCTGCACTTCCATCACCCGGATCCCGAACGGTGCCAGCTCCAGGCGCAGGGCGTCGCTGAGCGCATGCACGGCGGCCTTCGAGGCACAGTAGGCCCCGGCGAAGGGCGTGACCAGGACCCCGGACACGCTGCCGATGTTCACCACCAGGCCTTTGGAGCGGCGCAGCAGCGGGAACAGGGCGCGGGTCACGCCGACCAGCGAGAAGACATTGGTTTCGAACTGGCGCTGCAGGGCTTCGACGCCGCCGTCGAGCAGCGGGCCCATGGCGCCGTAGCCGGCGTTGTTGATCAGGATGTCGAGTTCTGGCAACTGCTCGGCCAGCAGTGTCAGGGCCTGCGGGTCGTTGACGTCCAACTGCCGGGCGCTGAAGCCTGCGGCGGCGAGACGCTCGACATCTTCAGGTTTGCGGGCGGTGGCCCAGACCTGGTGGCCGGCATCGCGGAAGGTATCGGCCAGGGCGCGGCCGATGCCGCTGGAACAACCGGTGATAAGAACGGTGGGCATGGTCAGGGTCTGCTGTCAGGTGGGACGTACAGCGTCTGCGCCGGCCTCTTCGCGGGCAAGCCCGCTCCCACAGGTACTGCACAATTCCTCAGGCTGTGGGAGCGGGCTTGCCCGCGAAAAGGCCGGTGCAGGCGCCCGGTCAATTGGCAAATGTACCTTGCAGGTGCTCGGCACGAAACTCCAGGGTCTGCGCACGATAGCCAGAGCGCAGCGGTGGCAATGGCAGGCAGTCTGTCCATTCGGCACCCGGCTGCAGCTCACCGGGCCCACGATAGCGCGGCGCGGCATAGGTGTTTTCGGCAAGGTTGACCGTATCGCCCGGGGTGTAGGCGGCAACCCGCCAGCGCAGCTCGGTGAGCGGCACCTTGTTGCCGTTCTTCATTCGTACTTGCAGGGCGCGGTCGGCGGGGCATTGATCGGGCGCATAGCTCAGGCGCAGATCGAGACGGGCCAGTTGCGAGGCTTCGCGGCTGTCCTGCCAGACCACGAATAGTGCGACCAGGCCCAGGCCGCACACGGCGGCCATGGAAATCGGCAGGGCCTTGGCCGGGTAGCGCAGCAGCAGGACCAGCCAGGTGAGGATGAGAAAGGCGCCGATGATCATGAGGGTGCAGGCCTTGGTTGGGCGGTTCGATCATCGTAGCGGGAAATGACGCATGGCTCAAAAACGCCATCGCGGAACAAGTCGCAGCGGCGAACCGCCGCTGCGACGTGTTCCGCGATGAAAGCGCTGCCGTTACTGCGCGATGGTCTTCACCGAAACCCCACGTTCGACCGGCGTAGAGGTGCGCCCGTACACATCCTCGAAGCGCTCGATATCATCCTCGCCCAGGTAGCTCCCGGACTGCACTTCGATGATCTCCAGCGGGATCTTGCCCGGATTGCGCAGGCGGTGCACCGAGGCAATCGGGATGTAGGTCGACTGGTTCTCGGTGAGCAGGAACACGTTCTCGTCGCAGGTCACCTCGGCGGTGCCGCTGACCACGATCCAGTGCTCGGCGCGGTGGTGGTGCATCTGCAGCGACAGGCTGGCGCCTGGCTTGACGGTGATGTGCTTGACCTGGAAGCGTCCACCCATGTCCACCGAGTCGTAGGAGCCCCACGGACGGTACACCTCGAGGTGGTTCTGCGTCTCGCTGCGGCCTTGCTGGTCGAGGGTGTTGACCAGTTGCTTGACGCCCTGGACCTTGTCCTTGTGGGCAATCATCATCGCGTCCTTGGTCTCGACCACGACGATGTTCTCAAGGCCAATCACCGACACCAGCTTGCCGTTGCCGTGGATCATGCAGTTGTGGCTGTCCTGCACCACCACGTCGCCCTTGGTGACGTTGCCGTTGTCGTCCTTCTCGTGCACATCCCACAGCGACGACCAGCAGCCCACGTCGCTCCAGCCGGCCGACAGCGGCACCACGCAGGCGCGCTGGGTCTTTTCCATCACCGCGTAGTCGATGGAGTTGTCCGGGCAGCAGGCGAAGGTGGCTTCGTCGATGCTCAGCACGTCGGCTTCTTCGTCGCTGCGCTCCAGGGCCAGCAGGCAGGTGTCGTAGATGTCGGGGTCGTGCTTTTTCAGCTCTTCGAGGAAGCGGCTGGCGCGGAACAGGAACATGCCGCTGTTCCAGAAGTAACCGCCGGCACGAACGAACTCGTTGGCGCGTTTCTCATCGGGCTTTTCGACGAACTGCGCGACCCGCGCCACACCCTCTGGCAGCAGGGCGTCCTGGCTGGAGCGGATGTAGCCGTAACCGGTCTCGGGCTTGGTCGCCGGCACGCCGAACAGCACCATCTCGCCGCGCTCGGCCGCCACCGTGGCCAGGGCCAGGGCGCGTTGCAGGGCTTTCTGGTCCTCGATCACATGGTCGGCGGGCAGCACCAGCATCAGCTCGTCGCGGCCCTCGTTGACCAGTTTCATGGCGGCCATTGCCACCGCTGGCGCGGTGTTGCGCCCGAAGGGCTCCATGAGGATGGCCTGGGTTTCGAGCTTCAGGCCCGCCAACTGCTCCTGGACGATGAACTTGTGGTCCTTGTTGCAGACCACGATGGGGGTATCCATGCCCTCGAACACCAGGCGCTGGAGGGTCTGCTGGAACAGGGTGTGTTCGCCGGTCAACGCCAGGAACTGCTTGGGGAACTGCTTGCGCGACAGAGGCCACAGACGCGAACCGCTACCACCAGAAAGAATTACCGGGATCATCATGTTTCTCCAATAGTCGTTTAGAGGCAGGGGGATCAGTTGCTAGCCACGGGGCGAGTTACCCACACCGGCGACAAGCTGTTGCCGGAACCGGTGACATACAGCACGGCCGCTTCGCCGCGCTCCAGGGCGACGGGTTTGACGTCGCTGACTTTCTTGTTGCCGTCGAACAGGGCCAGGTTGACCTTGACCGGATTGATTTCGCGCTCGCCGCGACCCTTGGCGGCCACCGGCTTGACCACTTCGGTCTTGCCGTCGGCGGTCTTGAGGGTCAGCGACTGGTCGCTGAGGTTCTGCACGCGCACCAGCGCTTTCTGCTTGTTCTTGAACGGCGGCTCCTCGATCAGTTGCGGGTTGCCGCCGTTGTTGTTGACCAGGGTGTAGTACTTGTCCGAGGCCAGCTTGACCGGCACGCTCTTGCCGCCGACCTGGGCGGTGTAGTCGCCGCCAGGCAGGAAGCTGAAGTCGCTGCTGGCCTGGGCACCGACCTGCTTGATCTGGGTATTGCCGACCGAGGCCGCGGTGGGCGCGGAGCTTGCGTTGTACAGGCGCACGAAGGTCGAGCCTTTCGGGGCGCTGGGGCCATAGAGTGCGGCGTCGGCGCCGGCGAAGGCCTGCAGCGATGCCAGGGAAAGGCCGGCCGCGAGGGTGAGGGCTTTGGCGATGGATGGCTTGTGAGTCATGTGCGTGTTCCTCTCTTTCAGTGGTCCGTCCGGTTGGACGAAAGGGCCAGGTTTTCTTCGGATTTACGGGTGTTCTTCAGTTGCGCGATCCACTGCGGATCGAAGCTGCTGAGGTCGTTCTTCATTGGCAGATAGCGCTCGGGGAACTCCCACACCACGACTTGTGGTGGGGCGTTCTTGAAGGCGTCGCTCTGCAGGTACTTGAGCATCGGCAGCAGCGGGCCGTGGCCGTCCTCGGCATAGTTGGCGACGTCGCTGTGCAGCGCCTGTTGCAGGGCGCCGAGGAAGTTCCAGTGCGGGTTGGCGCTGTAGCTGGTGCCCACCAGTGCCACCGGGATGGCGCTGTCGGCGAACAGCGCATCGCCGTCGTCGCCCTTGGCTTGCGCCGGGCGGGTGGTGCGCTGCTGCAGGTTGTCCGGGGTTGGCAGCAGGTTGCTGAACAGCGGGTCGAGCGGCAGGAAGTTGGTCAGGTCGCCTTTGTATGGCGCAGTCTTGCCCGCCTCGGTGATGTAGGCCTGGGGTTGGCCGTCGAGCAGTTGCTGGCGCTTGACGCCTTCGGCGATGGACTGGGCAACCACTTCGGCGCCCATTGGCGTCCAGTGCGTGTCGGTGCGCAGGAATACCTGGCCACGTGCCTTGGCCTGCTCCAGCGGGGCGAGCAGGTCGGGGGCGAACACGTTGGCCTGGCGCGCCTGGGCGTGGAACTGGTTGAACAGCTCGCCGTGCAGGCTGGCGGGCGTCTCCTTGCCCAGGTACTCGGCATAGACCCGTGCCTTGGCCGGCACGATCGCCAGCACCAGCTCGATGTTCTGGCGCTGCAGGGTGTCGCGCACGCCGCGGATCAGCGCCAGGTTGTCCTGCATCAGTTGGTCGGCGTTGGCGGTGGGGTTGAATTCCTCATCGCTGAACAGCCACTGGTCGCGGCCCAGCACCACACCGGGGCGGCCTTCGTTGAACAGCTTGAAGTCCAGTGCGGCCCAGAGGTTGGTGCCCAGGCGCTTGATCGGGAACTGTTCGTCGTAGTGGGTTTCAGCGGCCTTGGCCAGCTTGCCGTCGAGCAGGGTCATCTGCCCGGTGCGGTTGAAGCTCTCCAGGCCCGCGACCGACCAGGCGCCCAGGCCCACCAGCAGACCGAGGAACGACAGCGAATAGGTGATGCGAAGTGTGCGGTTCATGTCATCCACCTCAGAACTGGAAGTACAGGAACGGCGAGTAGCTCTGCGCCGAAAGCTTGAGGATCGAGGCCACGAACAGCAGCAGCACCAGGGCGCGGGTCATGACCCGGGTCCAGTCCAGGCTGAGCGTGCCGTCGCCATGTACTTGCGCCGGAATGCGCGGGGCGGCCGGTGGCGTTGCGTTGCGGTAGAAGTCGCGCAGGCCGAAGAACGCCAGGGTCAGGTAGGCGACGATCAGCGTGGCCACCTGCAGGCCGGTGAGTTGGGCGCGGTTGAGTTCCGACAGTTGCCACTGGCCGAAGCTGAACATGGCGCCGTACATACGGCCGGCCACTTCGAGGTTTTCGGCGCGGAAGATCACCCAGCCGACGACCACCAGCAGGAAGGTGAAGGCCCATTTGACCGGGTTGAAGCGCTGCGGGTTGGTGTCGATGCCCAGCGCGCGTTCGATCGCCAGCCACATGCCGTGCCAGGCGCCCCAGATGATGTAGGTGAAGTTGGCGCCGTGCCACAGGCCGCCCAGCAGCATGGTCAGGAACAGGTTGCGGTAGGTGGCGAAGGTGCCGCCGCGGTTGCCGCCCAGGGTGATGTACAGGTAGTCGCGCAGCCAGGTCGACAGGCTGATGTGCCAGCGCCGCCAGAACTCGGTGATCGACTGGCTGATGTAGGGCTGCTTGAAGTTCTCCATGAAGCGAAAGCCCATCATCAGGCCCAGGCCGATGGCCATGTCGCTGTAGCCGGAGAAGTCGAAGTACAGCTGCGCGGTGTAGGCCAGCGCGCCCAGCCAGGCATCGCCGGTGGTGGGGTTCTGCAGGGCGAAGCAGTGGTCGGCGACCACCGCCAGGGTGTCGGCGATGAACACTTTCTTGATGAAGCCCTGCATGAAGCGCGTGCAGCCTTCGGAGAACTTGTCCAGGGTGTGGGTGCGGTTGTTGAACTGATCGACCAGGTCCTTGAAGCGCAGCACGGGGCCGGCGATCAAGTGCGGGAAGATCGCCACGAATGCGGCGAAGTCGATCAGGTTGCGCGTTGCCGGGGTGTCGCCGCGGTACACGTCGATGATGTAGCTGATCGACTCGAAGATGTAGAACGAGATACCGATCGGCAGCAGCACGTGGGTGAGGATGAACGGCTCAAGGCCGAACGAGCTGATGATCGCGTTGAGGCTGTCGACGCCGAAGTTGGCGTACTTGAAGTAGCCGAGGATCGCCAGGTCCACGCCCACGCCCAGCAGCAGCCAGCGCTGGGCCGGCTTGGTGCGCACGC
The DNA here is from genome assembly GCF_052378495.1 of Pseudomonas sp. A014. Lineage (NCBI taxonomy): Bacteria > Pseudomonadati > Pseudomonadota > Gammaproteobacteria > Pseudomonadales > Pseudomonadaceae > Pseudomonas > Pseudomonas sp. A014. The sequence continues at coordinate 4,844,309 of NZ_CP199001.1, read as the reverse complement.
CGGCAGCGCCGACTTTCAGACCGATCCAGTAATTCCACAGGGTGACGCCTGCGAACAGCGCCAGGAAGTCTACCCGCCACCAGGCGTAGAAGATGTAGCTGGCCACCAGCAACAGCAGGTTGCGATAGCGGTTCCCGCTCAGGTAGTACAAGCCGAGGAAAACCGGCAAGAACAGGAACAGGAACACGTTGGACGAGAAGACCATCCCGGTTCTCCTTTTTGTTCACAGCATCCGGGGCACAGCGCCCCCCAAACCCCCCACGCGTAGCTGGGGAGCAACCTAGTTCCTGTGGGAGCGGGTTTACCCACGAAGCAGACACCGCGGTGCCTGGCAAGGGCTTCGCCCTTGTTCGCGGGTAAACCCGCTCCCACAGGGATCTACTATTTCTTCTGTTCCGCGCTCGGGTCGTAGACCCGGGTCATGTCGCCGCCCATGCGGAAGCTGTTGAACGGCTGCATGTCGTGCTTGCGCTTGAGGGTGTCGCCGACGCACTGGTACAGCGCGCACCAGGGTTCGAGCCAGGCGTACTTGCTGTCGACCTTGAGGTCCTTGAGGTCCTGCTTGACCCCGGCGCGCTCGGCGAAGTGCACCGGATCGCGGGCACCGGCCAGCACGCCTTCGCCCAGACGCTGCAGGGCGAAGTTGTTTTCCTTGCGCAGGTCCACGCCATTGACCTGGGCGAAGCTGGCGATCATCGCCAGCGGCGGCAGGGCGTAGTTGTGGTAGGCCAGCGCGCGCTGGCGACGTTTGATCTCGTTGGGCAGGAAGCCTTGGTCGTCGATCTGGTTGGCGCCGACCTTGAACTCCTTCACTGCCCAGTCGAACAAGTCGCGCCGATCGGTGGCCACTGCCGTGGCCATCACCGACCAGGCCGCCCAGTAGCTATGGTTGTTGATCTTCTCCAGCGGCAGGTCGCTCCAGTCGCGCACGGTCTGTGTCGCCAGCTTGGCGAGCCACTTCTCGATCAGCTCGGCTTCGGCCTGGTGCGCGGCCAGTGGCTGGGACTTGGAGAACTTCAAGCGCAGCCACGAGCCGCTCATGCTGCCCAGCGCCCATTTGCGCATGGACTTGCCGGTGTGGTTGAAATCGGTGGACTCCAGCGCATCGGCGCGCGCCCAGGTGCCGAGCCAGGTCAGCACGCAATCGAGCTGGGCCGGGCGACCGTCGCGCATGTACTGGCCGACCATCTTGCTGACGCCCTTCTCCAGGGTGGTGATGTCGGCGGTGGAGTCGCGGAAGGCTTTTTCAGAGGCGACGTTGAGCGTTGCCCGAGCCTTGTCCGAGCCCTCGTACTTGCTGCGAAACTGCAGCGCGCCGGTGTAGGGCTTGGGCGCGGCTTCGCAGGTGAAGTTGCCGTCGCTGGTCTTGAGTTTCTCGATGCCCTCGTAGTAACCCTGCGGGGGCACCAGCGCAGCCTGCGCGGCACCGCCGAACAAGGCCAGCGCGAGCAGGGCGGGGCTGAAGGTTCGCTTCAATGTCGTCATGTTCGCCTCACTGGCCGGCTTGCGCGGTGTTGCGCGCGCTGCCGGCGAAGTTGTTGCGTTTGCAGAGCTTGGCCTCGACTTTCTGGGTGCCGTTTTCCGGGCCCTGGACTTCCAGGGCCAGCAGGTTCTGGCTGGCCCAGTCTTCGTCCTCGCGCATCTGGAAGACGAAGCGTCCGTCGGTGTCGGAGGTCTCGGGTTTTTCGATCTTGATGTCCTCGTGGCGCCCGTTCAGGTACCAGAGGGTGGCCTGCAGCACCTTGACCGAGGTGTCCTCGAAACGGATGTCGAGTTGGTGATTGCGGTTGACCAGGTCCTTGATCACGCCACCCTTGCCGTTGACCATCAGCTCGTTCTTGCCCGGCTTGAGTGTGGTGCTGGCGCTCATTTGCGCCGGGCGGCCGTCGCAGCCATCGTCGAGCAGGCCGAGGATCTGCCGCCAGATGGTTTCCTGGTCCAGGCGGTACAGCGGCGAGAATTCCCAGATCAGGATCTTCGGCGGGTTCTTGTGGAACTCCTCGCTGCCCAGGTACTGGATCATCGAGCCTTCCAGGCCGCCGCCGGGGAAAGCGACATTGAGTACGTCGGCGCCGATGTACTGTTCCAGAAAGCCCGAGAAGTTGTAGTTCTTGCCACTGTGGCTGGTGCCGACCAGGGTGATCTGCGCGTTGCCTGAATCGCCGAACAGGTCGTCGCCGCCGCTGGCGCCCCCCTTGGGTTCGGTGGCGAACTGGTCCATGTACTGCACCGCGTAGCTGGTGCCGCACAGTTGTCCGGCGACGTTGTGCAGGGTGCCGGTCTTGCCCATGCGTCCGGATTTCCGGGTTTCGAATTCCTTGCGTGGAATACCCTCGAAAGCCGGCATCTTGTGCACGGTGTCGGCCACGATCTTCGCTGCGCGCTCGGCGCCATAGGGCGTCCAGTGCTGGTCGCCGCGGAAGTAGAAGTCCTTGCCCTGGTCGGCTGCGGCGAGCTGCTCGTTGGTCAGGGGCGAGAGGTCGGGCACGTTGTAGCCCATCCGGGCGAAGCGCTGCAGTATCGCCTGGTAGTTGTGCAGGGCTTTCTGGTAGTCGAAGGCAGCCTTCTCTTCGGGCTTGAGCATGTTGCGGTTTACCAGGCCACGGGTCGGCTGGTAGACCACCACCAGCTCCACGCCGCGTTTCTTGAACGCATCGTGCACCTGCTGCAGACGCTTGTAGCCGCCGGGCGTGGTGTCGAATTCGGTGCGCAGGTCTTCGCGGGTACGGAACAGCCAGTCGCCCTGGGCCTGTACCAGGGTGGTGAAGTTCTGCTGGTAGCGGGTGGTGTAGCGGCTGGCGTCGTGGGCCTCGGGGCACAGCTGGCAGCACGGCTCGGCGCTGAAGCTCGGTGGCTGCACGTCGTCGGCGCGCACGCCCTGGCTGATGGCCAGGAGGGCGGCGGACAGGCCGAGCAGTTTCATCAGGTGTGGGGTCATGGTCTGGGCTTCCTTAATCGATCATTTCGGTCTGGCGTTCGACCGGGTCGATCAGCACGGCCTTCTGCTGGCGCACCAGCAGGTCGAGGATTTCGTCCTGGCGCTCGCCGAGCACGCCGTTGAGGCTGATGCCGCTGGATTTGCGCGGGGCGAGCATGGACACCTTGTACAGCTCCACCGACAGCGGCGAGTCGATCGATAAGGGCCCGGAACCGTTGGCCGCCAGCTCGCCGCCAACCACGATCAGCGACACCTTGGTGTCGAACGGGTCGAGGGCGATGTCGCGGTCGGTGTCGGAGAGGTCCTTGATGTGCCCGTACACCCCGACCAGGCCGTTGGCCATGGCGATGTTTTCGTACAGGCGGATGTTCACGCTGTTGCGTACGCGGATGCCGTGGCGACGGTTGTTGATCAGCTTGTTGCCCCAGATCAGGTTGTCGCCGCTCTCGTAGAGGGTGATGCCGTCGGTGTGGTTGCGGTAGATCTCGTTGTAGGCGATCAGGTTGTTGACGCTGTTACGGTCGATCACTACGCCCGAGAGCTTGTTGTCGTAGCTCTTGTTGTTGATGATCCAGCTGTCGTTGACCTCGCGCGAGACGATGATCCCGTGCTTCTTCTTGGTGCCGTACACGGTGTTGCCGGCAATGATCAGGCGGTGCGAGCGGTCGTGCGGGTCGATGCCGTAGACGATGTTGTCGCGGTAGGTCGAGTCCTTGACCACGAAGTCGCTGGTCTCGTAGCAGTAGAAGCCGTACCACATGTCGCTGAACTCCGAGCCGATGATCCAGCCGGTCGGTTCAGGGCGGCCCATCTGCTTGGCCATGTTCGGGGTGTACTGCGAGATGCTCACGCCATACGACTTGGACTTGGCATAGCCGAAGCTGGCCATCTTGCTGTTGACGATGTACGTCTCGGTGCCGCCCCAGCTGAGCAGGAACGGGCGGAATTCCTTGGGCGAGCGGAAAGTCGCCGGGCCGTTGGCCTGCTCGCGCCAGCCGGTGACCTGGGTATCGCTGACGAACAGCTTGCCGTCATTGACGATGAACGAGCCGCCCTCCTGGGACAGGCGCAGCTCCTTGACCTTGCCGTCGATCTCCAGCACGCCCTTGCGCCCGACCACGATCGGCAGGCGCGCCAGATACACGCCCGGCGCGGTTTCGCGCAGGTACTGGGCGGGCACCTTCTTGCTCAGTTCGACCAGGTCGACATGCCCGTCATCGACGAAGATCGCCTGGGGGATGCCGTGCTGGCGCTGGACCCACTCGGCGGCCTTGTTGTCGCCGCCGATGAATTCCTTGAGCGACTCTTCCTGGAGCATGCGGCGCACGCTGACCTTGCCCTTGTGGCGGCGGTCTATCTTCTGTTGCACGGCCTGCGCGGTGTAGCCGGAGAGGTCGGGCAGCTTGGGCGGATCCATCTGCAGCGGCTCGATCGGCGCGCTGGCGACGGTGTAGGTCTTGGCCTGTTGCAGCTCCTTGGCGATCACCGCCGGCTGGGCCGCGGCGGCCATGCCGCTGGCCAGCAGCAGGGCGCTGGCGAGCAGGCTGTGGCGGAGGTTCGGGTGCAGGTTCATAACGGTCCTCTCCCGGCCTCAGAAGCGCCAGATCACGTCGACGAAGGCGCGGTGCATGTACGAGTCCGCTTCCTTGCCATAGGCATCGCCGGGCTTGAACACACCGGCGCGCAGGCGTACCAGGGCCGACGGCTCGTCGATCGACTGGCTCAGCGAGGCGGGCAGCAGGCCCTGCTTGAAGTACTTGGTGACCACCACGTCCATCTCCTGGCCCAGGTCCTTCTCGCCGTTGATCAGCGGACGGTTGATGCCATCGTCGTTGACCACCGCGTTGATGCCGCTGGAGCCGATGTTCTGGTTGCCATCGACGCGCCAGAACTTGTGGTAGATGAAGCTTGCGTCGTAGTCGTCGCGCAGTTGCCAGGAGGCGAACAGGGTCGCGGCCTGCAGGTTGCCCAGCTCGCCGCGGAAGGCCTCGCCGAAGCGGTGCACGCGCGAGCGGGTGCCGGTGAAGTTGGAGCGGTTGCTCTCAAGGCCGGTCTGCTCGAAGTTGTTCGAGCCATCGCTGCCGCCACCACCGCTGCCACGGGCGTAGGCCGCGCCGACCTGCCACTGCGGGTCGAGGCGCAGACGGATACCGAGGTCGGTGGCCCAGGCATTGACGTCGCCGCTCTGTTTGCCGGTGGCGACCTGGTCTTCGCCGACCAGCTGGCTGCTGAGGCTGTCGCGATTGCCGGTCAGCCAGGTGACGCTGCCCCAGTAGTTGACGGTGTGGTCGTTGCGCCAGTTGTAGGCGTCGCTGTTGGCCTCAAGGCCCAGCCAGGTGAGGTCGCCGGTGCGGGTCTTGTCGAGGGCATCGACGGTCTCGCCGGGGTTCTTCAGGCTGCCGCTGTCATGGGTGTGGTGGGCGCGCAGGCCGACCCAATGGCCGGGTGTCCACTGCGTGGCGATGTTGCCGTAGACGTGCGTGCGGTCCTTGTCTTCGGGGGCCAGCTCGGTGAGGTCGGTGCGGTATTCGCTGAAGCGCTGGGCCACGCCGAGGTCGGCCTTGAGCAGGGTGGTGTCGAAGCTCCAGTTCAGCGCCTCGATGTTGGTGTCGCGCCACATGCCGTCGTCGCTGCGCAGGCGTTGGCGGCCGAAGCGCAGTTGCTCGCCGGGGTAGGGCGTGAAGCCGCTGTAGCCGATCCAGAATTCGCGCAGGGCCAGGTAGCTCTTGTCCGGCTTGCGGCTGTCGTCGCCGGTGTCGACGGCGGTGCCGTCGTCGTTCTGGCGCAGGGTGTCGGTCTCGATGATGTCGGTGGCAGTCACCGCCTGGCCCATGGCGAAGGCGCTCCAGTTGCCGCGCTCGCCATACACCCAGGGACGCAGGTCCAGGCCCAGGCCGTTGACGTCGCCGCCGGAGCGGGTGCCCAGGTCACGGTCGTCCTCGGACTGGCCGGTGATCTTCACGTCCAGGCCGAAGTTCTTCACTGCGGTTTCCGCGGCCAGGGTCGGCAGCGACCACAGCAGGGCGAAGCTCAGGCCGATGCCGGCTTTCACGAAGGGATTGAGCGTCATAGCGAGTCCTCGGCGTCTACGTCTTTCTCGTCTTGCAGGGCGTCCAGGGCCAGCGGGCTGTTGCTGGCCTGGAGCATCCCGGCACGCGCCTTCTTCTCCTGCTCCAGCAGGCGCTGGGCCTGGCTGCGCTGGTCGGGCGTGAGTTGCTGGTCGAGTTGCTGCAGCAGTTCGCTGGACTGCGGCGTCGGGTTGGCCTGGGCAAGCTGGGCGAATACCCAGGCGTTGCCGGTGTTCTGGCGGATGCCGTGGCCTTCGCTGTAGAGCTGGGCCAGGGCGTAGTCGGCACTGAGCTGGCCACCACGAGCCGCGCTGAGCAGGTGGTCGACGGCTTTCTGCGGCTCGACATGGCCCAGGTAGCCGCGGCGGTAGAGCTGGCCTAGGTAGTAGTGGGCGCTGATTTCGCCGGCGTCGGCGGCGGCCTGCAGGTGTTGCTCGGCCTTCACGGCATCGGCCGGAACGGTCTTGCCTTCGTAGTAGAGGCGGCCCAGCAGCAGTTCGGCGCGGGGCTGCTCGGCTTCGCGGCCCTTGTCGATGTAGGCCATCAGCTGGTCGGTGTCGCCCAGTTCAGGGAAGTCGTAGAGCAGTTGCGCAAGGCTGACCCAGGATGCCGGGTTGGCCGGGGCGACGTGTTCGAGCAGGTCCTTGGCGGTCTTCTCGTCGGTCTGGCCGAGGCTCCGGTCGGCGAGCACGCGGGCGACGCTGTCGACCCGTGTGGCAGGCACCGCATTGCGGGCATAGGCGGCCTTGAGCTGGTCGAGCAGGGCGGCCTGCTGGTCGGGTTGGGCGCGTTTCTGGTAGACGGTGGCCAACTCCACGTAGCAGATGTCGGTGCTGCTCAGCGCGGCCTTGCAGATCTGCTCCACCTCGGCCAGGTGCTGGTCGTAGGTGCCTTGGGTGCGGTACAGCAGCACCTGGGCCAGGCCCGCCTCGGGGTTGCCGGCGGCGCGCCACTGGTCGATCTGCTGCTGGGCGTTGATGTTCGGGAAGCTCTGCGGGTATTGCAGGTAGAGCATCGCCAGCGGGATCAGGGTGTTGCCCTCACCTTGCCTGGCCGCGAGCTTGAGCAGGGTTTCGGCCTCTTCGCGTTCGGCCTGGGTGCTGTCGGGCTTGGCCACCAGCAGGCGGCCCAGGCGTGCCTGGGCACGTGGTGAGGTAGCGGCTGCGGCGCGGTAGGTGGCTTCGGCCTGCTTGAGCTGGGCCGGGTCGCGGGTGCCAACCTGAATGTCGGCCAGGCCGACCTGTGCGTCGCTGTAGCCCAGGTCGGCAAGTGCCTTGTAGTTGGCCTCGGCGGTGGCGGTGTCGCCGCGCTTCAGGGCCTCGTTGGCCAGGCGCTGGTCAGGCAAACCGACGCAGCCGGCCAGGGTGATGGCCAGGACGCAGAGCCCGAGAGCCCTGTGGGAGCGGGCTTGCCCGCGAATGGCCGGGACCTGGGATGAAGGTGTGCCTGCTGGCCCCTTCGCGGGCAAGTCCGCTCCCACGGGGACGCAGGGATAATTGTTCGGCGTCATCGTCCTGTCCCCCTCAGAGCCCGCGGGCCACGGCCTTGTCGATCAGCCAGTTCAGCGAGGGACCGCGGTCGCTGTTCACCGAAGCCGGGCGGCCGGCCAGCTCTGCAGGCAGCGACTCGTCTGGCTTGATCTGCACGCGAATGTCCGAAGCCAGGTTGTCGTTGTCCAGGCTGGCGCTGCCGACGATCACACCGGTGCGCACCTCGTCTTCGCCGGCGATCTGGAAGTTGACCCGGGTGCCGGGCTTGACCTCGTCGAACTGGCGATAGCTGAAGCGCGCCTCGACCATCGGGTTGGTGGTGCGCGGGATCAACTGGTAGACCACCTGGCCCTTGCTGGCGTACTGGCCGTCATCCACCAGCTGGCGGGCGACCACGCAGTCGCAAGGGCTGGTGAGGGTGCCGGAAAGCTGCTTGCCAAACAGTTCCTCGACCTTGGCTGGCTCCAGTTGCGAGTCGTCCAGATGGCCCTTGAGCAGGTCGAGCATGCTGGTGTTGAAGGTCGCCAGCGGCGCGCCCTTGACCACCTGCGCACCGTTTTCCACCAGGCTCTGCATGCTGCCGTCGCGGGGCATGGTGACGTTGGTGGTCGGTACTGCGACCACACCGGCCTCGGCGTGGCTGACGAAGTACAGGCCGTACAGCGATTTGGCGACGAAACCGAAGGCGGCGATGCCGACCACGAACACGCCCAGGGTGACGGTGACGGCACGCAGGCGACCGAAGGCCGAAAGGCCGGAGCCTGCGTCCTTCTGCTTGCGCGCCTTGGTGAAGTTGTCGCGCTGCAGGGTACTGAGCACATCACCGACGCTGATCAGCTCGCCGGACAGGTGGGAGGTGATGATGTGGCGCAGGGTGGCGATATCGCGCGGTTCCAGGTTCTGGAATTCGACACCGGTGCGGCCGCTCTGCGGATCGCTCGAGCGCACCAGGAACTCGATGTCCATCGACAGCCCCAGGTTGTCGACCACGAACTGCAGGCGACCACGTACGACATCTCCGACCGGAAGAGCTTTTTTGGCATGGAACGACAGACCACCGGCGGAGAGGTCGTCGACCTTCACATCCTGCGGCTGGCGCTCGCTGTCCAGGTAGCGCAGCTTGGCCGGGATGCGCACCCGGGCGTGCTGGCGCTGGGCTTCGGACTCATGCACGACGTTGACGTTCACGGCGGTATTCATGGCGATTTGTTCCTGTTGGATCGATCCGGGTTGGGCTCACACGACCATGAACAGCACAGCGACGAAGATGCTGGCGGCCGAGAAGGTCATGGTCCGAGAGGACCAGGTGTTGAACCATTGTTGAAAGCTGGCGAGGTCACGTTTCAGTGCAGTCGGCTGGCGGGTCCAGGACTGCTTGTCGAGGCGGAAGAACACGTAGATCTTCATCAGCGCGCCGACGATCTGGTTGTAATAGAGGATCAGCGGATAGGCCGGGCCGACACTGTGGCCCGAGCACAGCAGCATGATGGTGAGGATCAGGCGGGTGATGCCGATCCACAGCAGGTACACCAGCAGGAACTGCAGGCCGAACTTGAAGCTGGCGATCACCGCCACGGTCAGGCCCAGCAGGCTGGTCCACATCGACACACGCTGGTCGAGCAGCACGATGCTGGTGAACAGCCCCAGGCGCTTGAGGCCCAGGCCCAGGGCGCGGGAGTTCTGCCGCAGGTTGTTGCCATACCAGCGGTACATCAGCTTGCGGCTGGCCTTGACGAAGCTCTTTTCCGGCGGATGCTCGACCGTGTTGATCGCCGCGTCCGGCACGTAGAAGGTGTCGTAGCCCAGGCGCATCAGGCTGAACCAGCTCGACTTGTCGTCGCCGGTGAGGAACTTGAAGCGGCCCAGGCGCCAGTGCATCAGCGAGTCGCTTTCGACGTCGGCGATGAACTCGGGGTTGGTGACCACGCTTGCGCGGAACATCGACATGCGCCCGGTCATGGTCAGCACGCGCTTGGACAGCGCCATCGAGCACATGTTGATGTGGCGCTGGGCGAAGCGCAGCTTGTGCCACTCGCTCATGATGTAGCCGCCGCGCACTTCGCAGAATTCGTTGGTGGTCAGGCCACCGACATTGGGGTAGAGCTTGAACCAGGGCACGGTCTTGCGAACTACGCCCTCGGCCAGCACGGTGTCGCCGTCGATCACCGCAACCACGGCGTTTTCGTCCGGCAGCATCCGCGAGATGGCCCGAAAACCGTAGGCCAGGCCGTCGCGCTTGCCGGTACCGGCGATGCGCACGAAGTCCAGGGCGACGTGTTCGGGCGGGTTGTACTTGGCCCACAGGCTCTTGACCAGCAGCTCGTCGGACTTCTCCACCAGCGAGCAGACCACGGTGGTCGGATAGCCGCATTCGATCGCTTCGCGGATCACCGAGCTGTACACCTGGGCGGTGGTCAGCGCATCGATGCGAAAGCTGGTGACCATCAGGTACACATGCGACGGTTCGGCTGCCTTGCCCAGCTTCTGCACCTTGCGGCGCAGGTAGGGGTAGACCAGGTACAGGAAGATCATGCCGCGGATGAAATGGGTGGCGCCCATGGAGTAGCGCCAGATGCCGACTGCGCCGACCAGGAAGATGAAGTGCTTCGACTGCGAATCGAAGATATCGCTGGGCAGGGCCAGGGCGATCAGCATGAGCAGGCTCATGTAGAGCAGCCATCCGGCGCACTGCAACAGCACTGTCTGGAGCCTTTGCATGTTCAGCATCCGTCGCGAGAATCAGGAGAATGCGGGGCCGACCGGCCCCGCGTCGGGCTGGCTTACCAGCAGATGCCTTCGGTGCGGGTGAGGGTGCTGGTGGGCTTGCTCATGAAGCCGACCAGATCGATCACCTGCTTGCCTTCCGGCGCCTGCTGGGCAAGGGCGCGGAACTGTTCGTCGCGGTTGCCGAGGATGATGATGTCGGCGCCATCGACCACCTGCTGGAAGTCGGCGTTGAGCAGCGACGAGACATGCGGGATCTTCGACTCGATGTAGTCCTTGTTGGCGCCGTGGACACGGGCGTACTCGACGTTCTGGTCGTAGATGTTCAGCTCGTAGCCCTTGCCGATCAGGCGCTCGGCCAGTTCCACCAGCGGGCTTTCGCGCAGGTCGTCGGTGCCGGCCTTGAAGCTCAGGCCGAGCAGGGCGATCTTGCGCTTGTCGTGGCTTTCGATGATGTCGAAGGCGTTCTGCACCTGCGACTCGTTGCTGCGCATCAGCGAGTCGAGCAGCGGCGCCTTCACATCGAGGCTGGCAGCACGGTAGGTGAGGGCGCGCACGTCCTTGGGCAGGCACGAACCGCCGAAGGCGAAGCCTGGGCGCATGTAGTACTGCGACAGGTTCAGGGCCTTGTCCTGGCAGACCACGTCCATCACTTCGCGACCATCGACGCCGACCGCCTTGGCGATGTTGCCGATCTCGTTGGCGAAGGTCACCTTGGTGGCGTGCCAGACGTTGCAGGTGTACTTGATCATCTCGGCCACTTCGATCGGCTTGCGGATGATCGGCGCGTCGAGCTCTTCGTAGATCGCCTGCAGTACGTCGCCGCTGGCGCTGTCCAGTTCGCCGATGACGGTCATCGGAGGCTGGTCGTAGTCCTTGATCGCGGTACTTTCACGCAGGAACTCGGGGTTGACCGCCACGCCGAAATCGACGCCGGCCTTCTTTCCGGAGCAGTCTTCGAGGATCGGGATCACCACGTTCTTCACCGTGCCCGGCAGCACGGTGCTGCGTACCACGATGGTGTGGCGGCGGGTGGTGTCGCGCAGCACGTAGCCGATCTCGCGGCACACCGATTCGATGTATTCCAGGCCCAGGTCGCCGTTCTTCTTGCTTGGCGTACCGACGCAGATCATCGACACGTCGCTGGCGCGGATCGCCTCGGCGAAGTCGGTGGTGCCACGCAGGCGACCATTGGCGATGCCTTGCTGCAGGAGTTGCTCCAGACCCGGCTCGACGATTGGCGACTTGCCCTGGTTGATGAGGTCGATCTTGGTGGTGGACACATCCACACCAATCACTTCATGGCCCCTTGCCGACAGGCAACCTGCACAGACGGCACCCACGTAACCCAAACCAAAGATGCTGATACGCATCGTATTCACCTCGTGTGTTTATCACGCCGGCTCTTTCGAAGAACCGGACCGGGTTGATTGACCTGCTTTTACGGGCGCACGGATCCATGGCGAATTGACACTTCACCGAACGCAGGCATGAATGAATCCGGAGCGCAAACAGTGCTGCGCTCAAAGTTGGCAGTAAAAGGCCAGTTATAAAAAGGCGTGCCCTGAGATGCAGCCGTCTTTATTGCAACGCGTTATCGGGTGCGCTGCTGTGCTTGTTCTTTCAAGTGAATAAATCCTTTGAAATCAACCACTAGGACGATTAGTAAGGGGCGCGGCTCTCCTGCTTGAACAGACCGCTTGGTTATACCGAAGCGGTAGTCGAAGTTATCAGCGCAGGTAGTGAGTACCTGCCACTTGTCATCTGTAAGTCATCTCTCACGTTGCACGCTCGTGATTCGTTACGGGTGCTATGAGCGATCTGCGAAGGGAGAAGTTCCGAGGTGCGTTCTGGGCAGATGAAAGATTTCTAAATATTTTTTCAGTGAGAAATACTTTCATTCTGATAGCACGGATGGGTTTCGCCCCTATATATAAAGGGCGGAATCAAGATGAGATGGTTATATGCCAGTATCGGAAAAATTTTTTCAAAATTCGTCAAAAAACTACGAACGGTCTTATGGCGTTTGGCGATAAGCTCAGCCTTGCCTGTTTTTTGGCGCCGGTAATTTGGCTTTTTTGAGGCGGGGATTGCAGGAGCGCGCTGGTTGGGGTGCTCCTGCAAGACTGGGAAGCAGGGCTAGTCCGCTGGATGATCGCGCAGGAACACCAGGTGGTCGGGCTTCGATTGTTCGGCGCTGTAGTAGTAGCCTTGCACGTCGAAGCGCTTGAGCTGCTCGGGATCGTTGATGCGCTCCTGGATCACGAAGCGGCTCATCAGGCCACGCGCCTTCTTGGCGTAGAAGCTGATGATCTTGTACTGGCCGTTCTTCAAGTCCTTGAAGTCGACGTTGATCACGCGGGCATTCAGCGCATTCTTCTTCACGGCGCTGAAGTACTCGTTGCTGGCCAGGTTCAGCAGCAGGTCATCGCCTTGTTCGGCCAGGGCCTGGTTCAGCCATTCGCTGATGCGCGTGCCCCAGAAGGCGTAGAGGTCCCTGCCGCGTGCGTTCGCGAGCTTGGTGCCCATTTCCAGGCGATAGGGCTGCATCAGGTCAAGCGGTCGCAGCAGGCCATAGAGGCCCGAGAGCATGCGCAGGTGTTGCTGGGCATAGCTGAAGTCGTCCTCGCCAAGGGTTTCGGCATCCAGGCCTGTGTATACGTCGCCCTTGAACGCCAGCAGCGCCTGCTTGGCGTTGGCGGGGGTGAAGTCTGGGGTCCAGCTGCCGAAGCGCGCGGCATTGAGGCCGGCAAGCTTGTCGGACAGGTGCATCAGCTCGGCGATCTGCGCCGGCGACAGCTCGCGCAGTTGGGTGATCAACGTCTGCGAATCGTCCAGGTACTGCGGCAGGGTATGGCGCTGGGTTACCGGTGGGGTGTCGTAGTCGAGGGTCTTGGCGGGGGAAATCACCGTCAGCATGGGTCGGCTCCTGAAATCGTCGCCGACGATTCTACGGGGCCAGCAGGGCAACGCCAAACTATGGTGACGATAGTCACAGACCATCGCCCGGGCAGGCGCTATAGTGCGCATCATCCGTTTAGGGAGAACCGATCGTGCGCATTGCCTTCGCCGTGCTGGCCGGGTTGTTCAGCCTGGCTGTGCAGGCCGCTCCAGCCAATTCCGTCAGCTTCGACCGCAGCCATTGGCCCGAGCAACTCGACAGCCCGGTGCTGTTCGACGTGGCATCGCGCGCGCAGATCCTCTCCTTCGCCCAGGTGCTGCATGAAAGCGAGATGCTCGATGAGCGCGCTCTGGCGGCGCGCCTGGGGCTGCGGCAGATCAACCTGGCGGTGATCCGTTCGGTGCGTGCGCGCATGTGGCAGCGGTTGTGGGAAAACTTCCAGCAGGCCCAGCTCAGTTGCGAGCAGGATGCATCGTTTTGCTATCCGCTGGATTCGATGGCGGATTTGCGTACGCGTTCGGCTACGTTCGCTACATATGTCGGCGAATTCTACAAAGAATGGGTCGAGCCCAGCCATCAATTCAACGTCCGTTACCTTGACGAGCAATTGCGCAAGGCGGCCTTGTTTCCACAGACCAGCAGCGAGATCGAGCGGCTGTCGAATGGCGAGCGCAGTGGCGATGAACTCAACGACCGGATGTTCCTGCTGACGTTCGTCGGCGGCCCTGGCCCGGTCGGCGGCAACACGGACCTGCTCAACGATTACCTGCGCCGGCAAAAGCTGGGCGCAGTGTTCTTCGTGCTGGGCAACCGCGTGCAGCAGCGCCGCGACATGGCCCAGGGGGCCAATGTCGCGGCGCTCTACGCTGGACAGTGCGTGGGGATTCAGGGCTGGGAGTATCGCTCCCACGCCCAGTGGCAGGGCTGGCAGGATTCCCTGCGGCGCAGCCAGGCGCAGGTGCAGGGGCTGATGCCCGAGCAGTACGTGCCGCTGTTCCGCCCACCCTATGGGCAGCGTCGTGCCGACGGCGAGGCGTTCATGGCGGCGCAAGGGCTGCAGGTGTCACTGTGGGACATCGACGCCCAGGACGACGGCGCGCTGGATGCCGATCAGTCGGCCCAGCGGGTGATGACCCTGATGCTGCTATGGCGCAAGGGTGTAATCCAGTTCCACGACACCCTGCCCAAGGCACAGCCGGCCCTGGAATGGCTGTTGCAGCACACGGCGCAGAGCGGGATCGGGTGGCAGGATTGCATGGAATACGCGCATCTGCGCTAGCTAGAAAATCCAGGGTCCAACAGTGACTGTAGTCCCCCGTCACCGTATCGCCAAGCGCGGTTCGTCATTCGGCAAAATAAACTTCACCGGAGCGTAAAAAGTCTTTTTTCCGTCACGCCTTTTGCGGTATGAAGGAATCAGACAGCCGATTCCTGCAGCACAGGTGGCGTCATCCAGGCCCTCCTTTGCCAGGTGCGCTCCCCGCCCGTAACGACGCGGATACGGGGAGAACGGCGGTCACTCTGCGGTGCAGCGAAGCTGTGCCGTCCTGCTTTCACATAAGGTGACCGAGTATGGATGACCAAGGACGCAACCCTTCCTCCAACCAGCCAATCCTGTATGTGCTCGATACCAACGTCCTGATTCACGATCCCAACGCTTTGCTCAACTTCGAGGAGCACCACGTCGCCATACCGATGACGGTGCTGGAGGAACTCGACAAGCTCAAGACCGGTAAACAGACCATCGCCGCCGAATGCCGCCAGGCCATTCGCCTGATCGACCAGACCCTGGGCGATGCATCACCCAACGATGTCGAACAAGGGGTACCGATCCAGCGTGGCAAGGGCGGGCCGAAGGGCTTCCTGTCGATCCTGATGAGCCCGCGCAACGAACCGAACCGGCTGCTGCCGGAAAACCTCAACGACAACATCATCATCAACCAACTGCTGGAGCTGCGTGCCAGGCGGGCTGACCTGGACGTGGTGCTGGTCACCAAAGACATCAACATGCGCCTGAAGGCGCGCGCCTGTGGCATCGCCGCGGAGGACTACAGCACCGACCAACTGGTCGACGATGTGTCCCTGCTCTCGAAGGGCTACCACTCGGTCACCGGCTCCTTCTGGGACCGGGTCAGCAAGGTCGACACCCGCCAGGAACGGGGCCGCACCTGGCATCGCGTACAACTGATCGACAACTTGCCGGCCGTGCACGTCAATGAGTTCATCATCGACGAGCAGGGCTTCGTCGGCTGGATCAAGGGCATTCGCGAGAACGAGCTGCTATTGCTCGACCTGCACCAGGAGCCGCTGCTGCATCAGGAAGCCTGGGGCCTCAAGCCCCGCGACATCCACCAGAGCCTGGCGCTGTTCGCCCTGCTCGATCCGGACATCCACCTGGTCAATCTCACCGGCGCGGCCGGCTCGGGCAAAACCATCCTGGCATTGGCTGCAGCCATCGAGCAGACCATGGTCAGCAAGCGCTACCGGCGTATCATCGCCACCCGCAGTGTGCAGGGGCTGGACCAGGAGATCGGCTTCCTGCCGGGCACCGAGGCGGAAAAAATGGAGCCCTGGCTGGGCGCCATCACCGACAACCTCGAGGCGTTGCACATGGATGACGAAAGCACCCACGGCAGTGTCGAGTACATCCTCGAACGGGTGCCGCTGCAGTTCAAGTCGCTGAACTACATCCGTGGCCGCAGCTTCCAGCAGAGCCTGATCCTGATCGATGAATGCCAGAACCTCACCCCGCACCAGATGAAGACCATCATCACCCGTGCAGGCTCTGGCTCCAAGGTGGTCTGCCTGGGCAACCTGGCGCAGATCGACACCCCCTACCTGTCCGCGACCAGCTCGGGCCTGACCTACCTGACCGAGCGCTTCAAGGACTTCCCCCATGGCGTGCACATCACCCTGCAGGGTGTGCCGCGTTCGGTACTGGCCGAGTACGCCGAGTCGCACCTGTAGACCCGGATCGCTCATTACGCAGGCTCGCCCGCTCCCACACGGTTGTGGGGGCGGGCGAGCCCTGTGATGAGGCCGAGCCTGCCGACACATTCCCCTGCGCAAAGCTGACCCACAGGTTTACACTCTGCTTTCCCTTCACAGGAGCAGAGCAGTGCTGACTCATCTCGATTCCCAGGGGCGTGCCAACATGGTCGACGTCACTGAAAAAGCCGTGACTGCGCGCGAGGCGATCGCCGAGGCACGGGTGCGCATGTTGCCGCAGACCTTGCGGATGATCGTCGACGGCGAGCATCCCAAGGGCGATGTGTTCGCCGTGGCGCGCATCGCAGGTATCCAGGCGGCGAAGAAGACCAGCGACCTGATCCCGCTGTGCCATCCGCTGATGCTCACCAGCGTCAAGGTCGAGCTGGCTGCCGAAGGCGAAGATGTGGTGCATATCGTTGCCCGTTGCAAGCTGGCCGGGCAGACCGGTGTCGAGATGGAGGCCCTGACCGCCGCCAGCGTCGCGGCGCTGACGATCTACGACATGTGCAAGGCCGTGGACAAGGGCATGGTCATCGAGCAGGTGCGCCTGCTGGAGAAGCTTGGCGGCAAGAGCGGCCACTACAAGGTGGAGGGGTGATGAAGATCAAGGCCCTCTATTTCGCCCGTTACCGTGAGCTGCTTGGCGTTGATGCCGAGCGTCTGGAAGGGGATTTCAAGGTACTCGACGACGTGCGCCAGGCGCTGGTTGCCAGAGGGGGCGTTTACGCCGTGCTGGCCGAGCAGAACCTGATGTGCGCGCGTAACGAGGAGCTGTGCAGGCTCGATGAGCCGGTCGAGGACGGCGATGAGCTTGCCTTCTTCCCGCCGGTGACCGGAGGTTGAGCATGGGCGTACGGGTACAGCAGGCGGCGTTCGACCCCGGTGCCGAGGTCAATGCCATGCACGCTGCCAATGTTGGCGTGGGCGCGGTGGTGGGGTTCGTCGGTTATGTGCGCGACTTCAACGACGGTCGCGAGGTGGCGGGGATGTTTCTCGAGCACTACCCAGGCATGACCGAGAAGGCCCTGGCCAAGATCGTGGTCGAGGCCGAGCAGCGCTGGCCGTTGCTCAAGGTCGAGGTGCTGCACCGCATCGGTGCGCTGGAACCGGGCGAGCCGATCGTGTTCGTGGGTGTCGCCAGTGCCCATCGGCAGGCCGCGTTCGATGCCTGCAACTTCATCATGGACTATCTCAAGACCCGGGCGCCGTTCTGGAAGAAGGAGAACACTCAGGAAGGACCGAGGTGGGTCGAAGGCAGGCAGAGTGACCAGGATGCTGCCGGGCGCTGGTAGAACCATCTGTCTGATGGCCGGGGCGTTGCCCCGGTTCGCGGGCAAGTCGGGTCGCCGCACCGCCGCTCCTACAGGTACCCGCTGCCCTCAGGTCCAGCACATTACCTGTGGGAGCGGCGGTGCGGCGACTAGACTTGCCCGCGAAGAATCCAGTACCGATCAGGGATGCTTGCGCGGCACTGGCGTGAGCAATTCATCCGGCGGCATCTCGCACTTGATCTTGCGCCCCAGCAGTTCCTCGATCGCCGGCAACTGGTAGGAGTCATCCTCGCCGGCAAAACTGATCGACACACCACTGGTGCCTGCACGGCCGGTACGGCCGATGCGGTGCACGTAGTCGTCCGGGTCTTCCGGCAGGGTGAAGTTGATCACGTGGCTGATACCGTCGATATGGATCCCGCGCCCGGCCACGTCGGTGGCCACCAGCACGGTGATGCGCCCTTCGCGGAAGTTTTCCAGGGTACGGATGCGCTTGTGCTGCGGCACATCGCCCGACAGTTGGGCGGCATTGATGCCGTCGCGCACCAGCTTCTCCTCGATGCGCCGCACCTCGTCCTTGCGATTGGCGAAGACCATCACCCGTTCCCACTTGTTCTGCGTGACCAGGTTGTACAGCAGCTTGTACTTGTCGCTGCCCGCCACGGCATAGACGTGCTGCTCGACCGTCTCGCTGGCGACGTTCTCCGGCTCGATCTCGACGATGGCCGGATCAGTAGTCCACTGCTTGGCCAGGTTCATGACGTCGTCGGTGAAGGTGGCGGAGAACAGCAGGGTCTGGCGTTCGCTCTTGGGCGGGGTCTGGCGGATGATCTGGCGTACCTGTGGGATGAAACCCATGTCGAGCAT
Organism: Pseudomonas sp. A014; assembly: GCF_052378495.1. Classification (NCBI taxonomy): domain Bacteria; kingdom Pseudomonadati; phylum Pseudomonadota; class Gammaproteobacteria; order Pseudomonadales; family Pseudomonadaceae; genus Pseudomonas; species Pseudomonas sp. A014. Next base: position 4,826,058 of record NZ_CP199001.1, on the reverse strand, counting down.
GCGGTCGGCTTCGTCCAGCACCATCACCTCGACCATGTCCAGGTGCACTTCGCCGCGTTGCTGGAAGTCCAGCAGGCGGCCCGGGGTGGCGACCAGGATGTCGCAGTAGCGCTTTTCCAGGGCCTTGAGCTGCTTGTCGTACTCCATGCCGCCGACGAAGCTCATCACGTTCAGCCCGCTGTACTTGGTCAGGGCCTCGGCGTCCTTGGCGATCTGCACCACCAGTTCGCGGGTCGGGGCGATGATCAGGGCACGCGGCTCGCCCATGTAGCGTTCCTTGGGCGGCGGGGTCTGCTGCAGCTGCGAGATGATCGAGATCAGGAACGCCGCCGTCTTGCCGGTGCCGGTCTGGGCCCGGCCGATGGCATCCTGGCCACGCAGGGTGTAACCCAGGACCTGGGCCTGGATCGGCGTGCAGTAGGGGAAGCCCAGGTCATGGATGGCATGCATCAGCTCGTTGGAGAGCTTGAAGTCGTGGAAGCGGGTCTTGCCTTCCTGAGGCTCGACCACGAAGTCCTCGGGCTTCCACAGGCTGGCCTGGGGCTTGGGTTTGCGCTCACGGCGGGGTTTTTCCCGGGGCGGCTCGACAGGCGCGGCTTCAGCCTTGGCCACAGGTTCGGGCTGGCTGCGCGGCGCAGACTTCGCTCTTGGCGGTTTCGGGGGCCGGGCCGGTGCAGGCTGAGGCGTGGGTGCAATCACGGGGGCAGCGGGCGCGACGGCCTGTGGGGCGGCGTCTCCCTTGCCGAATATTTTCTTGAGTGCCTTGAGCACGGTCGTCTCGTCAACTGGTTAAGGAATGTACGCCGGGCAGTGTAATGCAAGATCCAGGCTCGGCGTAGTACCGGGTGTAGTCCAATGCGCCGACGGCTACAGGCGCACGTCGATTTACAGCAGGTGCTTGGCCAGCCAGTCGTGGATATCGCTCAGCTCCTCGACCACCACCTCGTGTTCCATGGGGTATTCATGCCAGCGCGCGGCCACGCCCCAGGTGTTCAGGTACTCGAAGGCCGTGCGGCCCATCGACGGGATCACCACCGGGTCATGCACACCGTGCAGGCACAGGGCCGGGGTGCGTTGCTGGCAAGCGCTGAGCTGGTGGCTTTCGTTGAAGGTCGGGGCGTAGGTGGACAGGGCGATCACCCCTCCGAGCGCTTCCTGCCACTTTATATAGGCGGTATGCAGCACTACGGCGCCGCCCTGGGAAAATCCGGCGAGGATGATCCTCGACAGGTTGATGCCCTTGGCCTGCTCGGCCTTGATCAGCTCGATGACCTGGTCGGCCGATTCTTCAAGTTGCGCCTCGTCGATGGCCCGGGCCGGGGTCATGGCCTTGATGTCGTACCAGCTCGGCATGGCATAGCCGCCGTTGATGGTGACTGGGCGGGTCGGCGCCTGGGGCATGATGAAACGGGTGCTTTGCAGACGTTCCTGCATGAATTCGGCCACCGGTAGGAAGTCGTAACGGTCGGCCCCCAGGCCGTGCAACCAGATCACACAGGCGTCGGCGGTCTTCTGGGGTTCGAGAATCAGCGGGTTGGTCATGACTGCTCCGAAAAAGTGCGTAAGAACTTATTGAGTGCGTAAAAAGAAGGCGCTGGTGGTTAGTGCCATAAAAAGATGTCGCAACTCTACAACTTTACCCCCTTGACGCATGCTTAAACGCTTAAGGCGGCAACTATGGTACGCGCTTTGCTACGTTCGTACCGATGCGATGGACGGGGACCTGAACGGTAACACCCGCCCACGTGGATGAAAGGCTGTCACAGAACAGCCCATTGCGCCAATTGACCCAAAAACAAGCCAACAAGGGTCGGATGCGCCTCATAAGGGTGCGGTGCAATTCCGGCTCGGTACAACAAGAGCATTTGGAGGTTGTTGATGAAGATGTTTAAAACCACGCTGGCAGTCCTGACCGCTGCCGCCACCCTGGGCACCGTGGGCGCCGCTCAGGCTGGCGCCACCCTCGATGCGGTACAGAAAAAGGGCTTCGTCCAGTGTGGCGTGAGCGACGGCCTCCCGGGCTTCTCCGTCCCTGACGCCCAGGGCAAGATCGTCGGCATCGACGCCGACGTCTGCCGCGCCGTGGCTGCCGCCGTGTTCGGCGACGCCACCAAGGTCAAGTTCAGCCAGCTCAACGCCAAGGAGCGCTTCACCGCGCTGCAGTCCGGCGAAGTCGACGTACTGTCGCGCAACACCACCTGGACCAGCTCGCGTGACGCTGGCATGGGCCTGGTGTTCGCCGGTGTCACCTACTATGACGGCGTGGGCTTCCTGGTGAACAAGAAGCTGGGCGTTTCCAGCGCCAAGGAGCTCGATGGCGCGACCATCTGCATCCAGGCCGGTACCACCACCGAGCTGAACGTCTCCGACTACTTCCGCGCCAATGGCCTGAAATACACCCCGATCACCTTCGACACCTCCGACGAGAGCGCCAAGTCGCTGGAGTCCGGTCGTTGCGACGTGCTGACCTCCGACAAGTCGCAGCTCTACGCACAGCGCTCCAAGCTGGCGGCTCCCACCGAGTACGTGGTGCTGCCGGAAACCATCTCCAAGGAGCCTCTGGGCCCGGTCGTGCGTAAAGGCGACGAGGAGTGGTTCAGCATCGTCAAGTGGACCCTCTACGCCATGCTCAACGCCGAAGAAGCAGGCGTGACTTCGAAGAACGTCGAGGCCGAAGCCAAATCCACCAAGAACCCTGACGTCGCCCGCCTGCTGGGTGCCGACGGCGAGTACGGCAAGGACCTGAAGCTGCCCAAGGACTGGGTGGTGAAGATCGTCAAGCAAGTCGGCAACTACGGTGAAGTGTTCGAGAAGAACCTGGGCAAGAGCACCCCGCTGGAAATCGACCGCGGCTTGAATGCCCTGTGGAACAACGGCGGCATCCAGTACGCACCGCCTGTGCGCTGATGGCTGCCCCCCGCGACGGCATCCGGCCGTCGCGGGTCGTTCGACTCCCTTCTTTTCGGGGCATTTCATGCAAAATCATATCGGCGCACGGAAAGGGTTATCCCTGAGCGATCCACGTGTGCGCGCGTGGCTGTTCCAGATCATCACGGTCGTGGCCGTGATCGGCCTGGGCTGGTACCTCATCCACAACACCCAGACCAACATGCAGCACCGAGGGATCACCTCGGGCTTCGACTTTCTCGAGCGCAGTGCCGGTTTCGGCATCGCCCAGCACCTGATCGACTACACCGAAGCCGACACCTATGCACGGGTGTTGCTGGTTGGCCTGCTCAATACCTTGCTGGCAAGCGTCATCGGCATCATCATCGCCACCGTGCTTGGCTTCGTCGTCGGCGTTGCCCGGTTATCCTCGAACTGGGTGATCAGCAAGCTGGCGGCCGTTTACGTCGAGACCTTCCGTAACATTCCACCGCTGCTGCAGATCCTGTTCTGGTACTTCGCGGTATTCACCGCCCTGCCGGGGCCACGCGGCAGCATCAACATCGATGACCTGTTCTTCATCAGCAGCCGTGGCGTGAACATGCCCGGAGCCTCCATCGGCGGAGGTTTCTGGCCGTTCGTCGTGGCGGTGCTGCTGGCGGTCGTGGCCATTGTCCTGATGGTGCGCTACGCCAACAAACGCTTCGATGAAACCGGTCAGCCGTTCCACAAGTTCTGGGTAGGGCTGGCGCTGCTCGTTGGCATTCCCGGTATCAGCGCGCTGCTGTTTGGCAACCCATTGCAGTGGGAAGTGCCGCAGCTCAAAGGTTTCAACTTCGTCGGCGGCTGGGTGCTGATTCCCGAATTCCTCGCGCTGACCCTGGCACTGTCGATCTACACCGCCGCCTTCATTGCCGAAATCGTGCGCGCGGGTATCCGTTCGGTCAGCCATGGCCAGACCGAAGCGGCCCGTTCGCTGGGGCTGCGCGAAGGGCCGACCTTGCGCAAGGTCATCATTCCGCAGGCGATGCGGGTGATCATTCCGCCGCTGACCAGCCAATACCTGAACCTGACGAAGAACTCGTCGCTCGCGGCGGTCATCGGCTACCCGGAATTGGTGTCGCTGTTTGCCGGCACGGTGCTGAACCAGACCGGCCAGTCGGTCGAGGTCATGGCGATCACCATGGCTGTGTATCTGACGATCAGCATCAGCATCTCGTTGCTGATGAACTGGTACAACAAGCGCATTGCGCTGATCGAGCGGTGAGGACAGGCGCATGACTTCCCATGTTTTCAAACCCGATATGCCGCCACCGGTGAAGACCGTCGGCGTGCTGGCGTGGATGCGCGCCAACCTGTTCTCCAGCTGGATCAACACGCTGTTGACCCTGTTCGCGATCTACCTGATCTGGCTGATCGTGCCGGCACTGTTGCAGTGGGCGTTCCTGGACGCCAACTGGACGGGCACGACCCGCGCGGACTGCACCAAGGATGGCGCATGCTGGGTGTTCATCCAGCAACGCATCGGCCAGTTCATGTACGGCTATTACCCGAGCGAGTTGCGCTGGCGGGTCGACCTGACCGTGTGGCTGGGCGTGATCGCCGCCGCACCGCTGTTCATCCGCCGGTTCCCGCGCAAGGTGCCCTACGGTATTGGTTACCTGGTGCTGTATCCGATCCTCGCCTACCTGCTGCTGCACGGTGGCAGCTTCGGCCTGACGCTGGTGCCGACCTCGCAATGGGGCGGCCTGATGCTGACCCTGGTCATCGCGACCGTAGGTATCGCCGCAGCCTTGCCGCTGGGCATCCTGCTGGCGCTGGGACGGCGCTCGAAGATGCCGGTGGTCAAGGCCGTGTCGGTGACTTTCATCGAGTTCTGGCGTGGCATTCCGCTGATCACCGTGCTGTTCATGTCGTCGGTGATGCTGCCGCTGTTCATGCCCGAGGGCACGAGCTTCGACAAGCTGCTGCGGGCGATGATTTTCGTGATCCTGTTCGAGTCGGCCTACATTGCCGAGGTGGTTCGCGGCGGCCTGCAGGCGATTCCCAAGGGGCAGTACGAGGCAGCCGCGGCGATGGGGCTGGGCTATTGGCGTGCCATGGGCCTGGTGATCTTGCCGCAGGCCCTGAAGCTGGTGATCCCCGGCATCGTCAACACCTTCATCGCGCTGTTCAAGGACACCAGCCTGGTGATCATCATCGGCCTGTTCGACCTGCTCAACAGCACCCGCCAAGCCACGGCAGATCCTGCCTGGCTCGGCATGGCGACCGAGGGCTACGTGTTCGCGGCCCTGGTCTACTGGATTTTCTGTTTCGGTATGTCCCGCTACTCCATGCACCTGGAGCGCAAGCTGGACACTGGCCACAAGCGTTAGGAGTTTCGAAATGAGTGAAGCGATCAAGCAGCCTGCCGGCCCCGAAGGCATCATCCAGATGCAGGGTGTGAACAAGTGGTATGGCCAGTTCCATGTGCTCAAGGATATCAATCTGAACGTACGCCAGGGCGAGCGCATCGTCCTGTGCGGGCCGTCCGGCTCGGGCAAGTCCACCACCATCCGCTGCCTGAACCGGTTGGAAGAGCACCAGCAGGGGCGCATCGTCGTCGATGGTGTGGAACTGACCAACGACCTCAAGCAGATCGAGGCGATCCGTCGTGAAGTCGGCATGGTGTTCCAGCACTTCAACCTGTTCCCGCACCTGACCATCCTCGAGAACTGCACCCTGGCACCGATGTGGGTACGCAAGATGCCCAAGCGCAAGGCCGAGGAAATCGCCATGCATTACCTGGAGCGTGTGCGTATTCCAGAGCAGGCGCACAAGTTTCCGGGGCAGTTGTCCGGTGGTCAGCAGCAACGTGTGGCCATTGCCCGCGCGCTGTGCATGAAGCCCAAGATCATGCTGTTCGACGAGCCGACTTCGGCACTCGATCCGGAAATGGTCAAGGAAGTGCTCGACACCATGGTCGGCCTGGCCGAAGACGGCATGACCATGCTCTGCGTCACCCACGAGATGGGCTTCGCCCGCACCGTGGCGAACCGGGTGATCTTCATGGACAAGGGCGAGATCGTCGAGCAGGCCTCGCCGGATGACTTCTTCGACCGGCCGCGCAGTGACCGGACCAAGTTGTTCCTGAGCCAGATCCTGCACTGATGTGACTGGGGCCGCAAAGCGGCCCCATCTTGTTGTTACTTTTCTTCCTTGGTCGCCACCGGCGCCGGTGGCGGACGCAGCCCGACCTCGGCAATCAGCTTCAACTGCTTGCCATTGCGCATCACCTCGATGCTGATCTTCTCGCTGGGTTTGATTCGTGCCACCTGGTTCATCGACCTGCGACCATCGCCGGCCGGCTCGCCATTGATGCTCATGATCACGTCACCCAGTTGCAGCCCCGCACGCTGGGCCGGGCCGTCGCGGAAAATACCGGCGACCACGATACCCGGACGCCCCTGCATGCCGAACGACTCGGCCAGCTCCTCGCTCAATGGCTGCACCTCGATGCCCAGCCAGCCGCGAATCACCTGGCCATGCTCGACGATCGACTTCATCACCTCCAGCGCAAGCTTGGCGGGGATGGCGAAACCGATACCCTGCGAACCACCGGATTTGGAGAAGATCGCGGTGTTGATGCCGATCAGATTGCCGTTGGCGTCGACCAGTGCACCGCCGGAGTTGCCCGGGTTGATGGCCGCGTCGGTCTGGATGAAGTCTTCGTAGTTGTTCAGCCCCAGCTGGTTGCGGCCAGTGGCGCTGATGATGCCCATGGTCACGGTCTGACCGACGCCGAAGGGGTTGCCGATGGCCAGGCAGACATCGCCGATGTGGATGTTATCGGAGCGGCCGATGGTGATGGCTGGCAGGTTCTTCAGGTCGATCTTCAGCACCGCCAGGTCGGTTTCCGGGTCGCTGCCGATGACCCGGGCCAAGGTCTCGCGGCCATCCTTGAGCGCCACCACGATCTGGTCGGCACCGCTGGTCACGTGGTTGTTGGTCAGCAGGTAGCCTTCGGGGCTCATGATCACCGCCGAGCCCAGGCTCGATTCCCAGCGCCGCTGCTTGGGCAGGTTGTCGCCGAAGAAACGACGGAACTGCGGGTCTTCGAACAGCGGATGGGCGCTCTTGTTCACCACTTTGGTGGTGTACAGGTTGGCGACCGCGGGCGCCGCCAGGGTGACGGCGTCGGCATAGCTGACCGGGCCCTGCATGATCCGCGAAGTCTGCGGTGCCTGTTGCAGGTTGACGTCCTGGCTGGGCAGGCCGACCCATTCCGGGAAACGCTGGATGATCAGTGCGGCGATCAGTACGCCAGTGAGCAGGGGCCAGCCAAAGTAACGCAAAGCCTTGAGCATCGAATGAATCCTGGAAATGGGACGAGGGCCGGGGCGCGAACGCGCGCGATCATACACCTCGGTGATGAGTGAGGGTATGGATCGCGAAGCAACTGACGCTGATGTACGCCGGTTTCCCCGAACCCGGCGACGGCCCATAATGACGCCCAGTATACGAGGCCTGGCGCCCGTTGAAGCAGCGAATTACGAGGAGATTTTCCATGGCCGTCGCCCTTAGCACCCTGGTCGAGGAAGCCGAGCGCTACCTGTCCAGCGCCAAGATCCAGGATTACTGCCCCAACGGCCTGCAGGTCGAGGGGCGTCCGCAGGTCAGCCGCATCGTCACGGGCGTCACGGCCAGCCAGGCCTTGCTCGATGCTGCAGTCGAAGCCGAGGCCGACCTGGTGCTGGTGCACCATGGCTACTTCTGGAAGGGCGAGAGCCCGTGCATCACCGGTATCAAGCAGCGACGCATCAAGACCCTGCTCAAGCACGACATCAGCCTGCTGGCCTTCCACCTGCCGCTGGACGTGCACCCTGAGGTGGGCAACAACGTGCAGCTGGCGCGCCAGCTCGACATCACCGTCGAAGGCCCTCTCGACCCCGAAAACCCGCGGGTGGTCGGCCTGATCGGCTCGCTCGCCGAGCCCATGTCGGCTGGCGATTTCGCCCGCCGCGTGCGTGAAGTCATGGGCCGCGAGCCGCTGTTGGTCGAGGGGGAGGGGATGATCCGCCGGGTTGGCTGGTGCACCGGTGGCGGCCAGGGTTATATCGACAACGCCATCGCCGCGGGTGTCGACCTGTTCATCAGCGGCGAGGCCTCCGAACAGACGTACCACAGCGCGCGCGAGAACGGCATCAGCTTCATCGCAGCAGGGCACCACGCCACCGAACGCTATGGGGTGCAGGCGCTGGGCGACTACCTGGCCAAGCGCTTTGCCCTGGAGCACCTGTTCATCGATTGCCCGAATCCAATTTAGGCAGGTGCGGTCCTCAAACCCCCAGTCATATCATTAGACCGTTTCGATCTAGCAGCCCGCCTAAATAGAATCAGGCGCTGTGATAAAGTGGCTCGCTCGAACACGGCCCGCTGGCCGTCCATAAGATCGTTTTTCGTGAGTAGCCATGGTCGACAAACTGACGCACTTGAAACAGCTGGAGGCGGAGAGCATCCACATCATCCGCGAGGTGGCCGCCGAGTTCGACAACCCGGTGATGCTGTACTCGATCGGCAAGGACTCCGCCGTGATGCTGCACCTGGCGCGCAAGGCTTTCTTCCCGGGCAAGCTGCCGTTCCCGGTGATGCACGTCGACACCCAGTGGAAATTCCAGGAGATGTACCGCTTCCGCGACAAGATGGTCGAGGAAATGGGGCTGGAGCTGATCACCCACGTCAACCCCGAGGGTGTGGCGCAGGGGATCAACCCCTTCACCCACGGCAGCTCCAAGCACACCGACATCATGAAGACCCAAGGCCTGAAGCAGGCGCTGGACAAGCATGGTTTCGACGCCGCCTTCGGTGGCGCGCGCCGCGATGAAGAGAAGTCGCGGGCCAAGGAGCGTGTCTACTCGTTCCGCGACAGCAAGCACCGCTGGGACCCGAAGAACCAGCGTCCGGAGCTGTGGAACGTCTACAACGGCAAGGTCAACAAGGGCGAGTCGATCCGCGTCTTCCCGCTGTCGAACTGGACCGAGCTGGACATCTGGCAGTACATCTACCTCGAAGGCATCCCGATCGTGCCGCTGTACTTCGCCGCCGAGCGTGAAGTCATCGAGAAGAACGGCACCCTGATCATGATCGACGACGATCGCATCCTCGAGCACCTGAGCGACGAGGAGAAGGCGCGCATCGTCAAGAAGAAGGTGCGTTTCCGTACCCTGGGCTGCTACCCGTTGACGGGCGCTGTCGAGTCCGAAGCCGAAACGCTGACCGACATCATTCAGGAAATGCTTCTGACGCGTACTTCCGAGCGTCAGGGCCGAGTCATCGACCACGATGGCGCCGGCTCCATGGAAGACAAGAAACGTCAGGGCTACTTCTAACTTCAGGGTTACTCCATGTCGCACCAATCCGATTTGATCAGCGAAGACATCCTCGCTTATCTGGCTCAGCACGAGCGCAAAGAACTGCTGCGTTTCCTCACCTGCGGCAACGTGGATGACGGCAAGAGCACCCTGATCGGGCGCCTGCTGCACGACTCCAAGATGATCTACGAGGACCACCTCGAGGCCATCACCCGTGACTCGAAGAAGTCCGGTACCACGGGCGAGGAAGTCGACCTGGCGCTGCTGGTCGATGGCCTGCAGGCCGAGCGCGAGCAGGGCATCACCATCGATGTCGCCTACCGCTACTTCTCCACCGCCAAGCGCAAGTTCATCATCGCCGATACCCCGGGCCACGAGCAGTACACCCGCAACATGGCCACCGGCGCCTCGACCTGCGACCTGGCGATCATCCTGGTCGATGCCCGCTATGGCGTGCAGACCCAGACCCGCCGCCACAGCTATATCGCCTCGTTGCTGGGCATCAAGCACATCGTCGTCGCGATCAACAAGATGGACCTCAAAGGCTTTGACGAGCAGGTCTTCGAGTCGATCAAGGCCGACTACCTGAAGTTCGCCGACGCCATCGACCTGAAGCCGTCGAGCCTGCACTTCGTGCCGATGTCGGCGCTCAAGGGCGACAACGTGGTCAACCGCAGCGAGCGTTCGCCGTGGTACACGGGCCCGGCGCTGATGGAGATCCTCGAGACCGTCGAGGTTTCGGCTGACCGCAACGTCACCGATCTGCGTTTCCCGGTGCAGTACGTCAACCGCCCGAACCTGAACTTCCGCGGCTTCGCCGGCACCATCGCCAGTGGCGTGGTGCACAAGGGCGACGATATCGTGGTGCTGCCGTCGGGCAAGAGCAGCCGCGTCAAGTCCATCGTCACCTACGAGGGCGAGCTGGAGAACGCAGGCCCAGGTCAGGCCGTGACCCTGACCATGGAAGACGAGATCGACATCTCCCGCGGCGACCTGCTGGTGCATGCCGACAACGTCCCGCAGGTGGCCGACCAGTTCGAGGCCATGCTGGTGTGGATGGCCGAGGAGCCGATGCTTCCGGGCAAGAAGTACGACATCAAGCGCGCCACCAGCTATGTGCCAGGCTCGATTGCCAGCATCACCCACAAGGTCGATGTGAACACCCTGGAGCAGGGCGCCGCCAGTGCGCTGCAACTGAACGAGATCGGTCGCGTCAAGGTCGCCCTGGACGCCGCCATCGCACTGGACGGCTACGACAGCAACCGCACCACCGGTGCGTTCATCGTCATCGATCGCCTGACCAACGGCACTGTCGGCGCCGGCATGATCATCGCCCCGCCGGTGCTGCCGCACGGCGGTACTGGCCAGCACGGCAAGCTCGCCCACGTCTCCACCGAGGAGCGTGCCTTGCGCTTCGGCCAGCAACCAGCCACCGTGCTGTTCAGCGGCCTGTCGGGCGCCGGCAAGAGCACCCTGGCCTACGCCGTGGAGCGCAAGCTGTTCGACATGGGCCGTGCGGTCTACGTGCTCGATGGCCAGAACCTGCGCCATGACCTGAACAAGGGCTTGCCGCAGGATCGCGCCGGTCGCACCGAGAACTGGCGTCGTGCCGCTCACGTAGCGCGCCAGTTCAACGAAGCCGGCCTGCTGACCCTGGCCGCCTTCGTCGCCCCGGATGCCGAAGGCCGCGAGCAGGCCAAGGCGCTGATCGGCAAGGAACGCCTGGTGACCGTCTACGTCCAGGCTTCGCCGCTGGCGTGCCGCGAGCGCGACCCACAGGGCCTGTATGCCGCCGGTGGCGACAACATCCCGGGTGAAAGCTTCCCGTTCGATGTGCCGCTGGATGCGGACCTGGTGATCGACACCCAGAGCACCAGCGTCGAGGACGGCGTGAAGCAAGTGCTGGATGTGCTGCGCCAGCGCGGCGCGATCTGACGTTCGCTGCTGCACCAGAAACCCCGCTTCGGCGGGGTTTTCTGTTGTTGGCCAGACCCATTCAGGCCAGCCCATTGTCCTGCCGCCACTTCATCACCTCTTGAACAATGCTCTTCGCCGACTCGCTTGTGCGTGATTCGGGGTGATAGATGAGGTCTGACCCCTGCGGGTGAGCGGTGATGTCGATGAAGTGCTCCAGCAACCCATCCTGGAACTCGGACGAACCTTGTGCGGTGATGAGCATTTCGACCAGCGATTCGAACTCATCAGGTGCGTAGTCGTTCAGCTGTTGCCTGAGGGTGATCATTCCTCGACCTCCGAGGACAGCGCATATTGCAGGGCGCTCATGATCCGCATGTTGTCCATGTCGTACACCACTGCGCTGAGCTCCGGTGGCGAGAGGTGGCAGATCTCGTAGGAGCGCAAGCCTGTGGCCGTTTCACCGAAGGGCGCGCGAGGCGCCCAGCCTTTCTTGATTCGGTTCAATTGCGATTCGACGAATTGCTTCGAGAGTACCGGGTCTTCGGCGATGGTCATCCAGAAGGTGCTGGAGAACTGGTCGAAGCTTGTGAAATGTTGTCCGGCGAGTTTTTGGGCGATGTGAGTGGGGATGGGTGTGGCCATGTCGTTCGGGCTCCTTGTGCACGACAGGGTGAGGTGCCCCATGATCAACGCTTGGTCAGCCAGGGAATAGATTCCGATTGCCGAGTTCTGCGCGGGTTGTTTTCTTGTGGCGAGTCAGAAAACTCCGCTACTGGTGTCGTCCAGGGCTGGCACCCTGTGCAAGACGCCTAGATATGCTTCTCCCCCACCGGAATCACCCGCCTTTCCTTCACGGCCTTGTACGAAAAGCTCGAATAGATTTCCTTCACCCCGGGCAGTGTCTGCAGCACTTCGCGGGCGAATTCGCCGAAAGACTCCAGGTCCCGCGCAAGGACCTCCAGGAGAAAGTCATAGCGCCCCGAGATGTTGTGGCAGGCGACGATTTCCGGGATTTCCATCAGGCGCTTCTCGAAGGCGCGGGCAGCGTCCTTGTTGTGCGATTCCATCATGATGCTGACGAATGCAGTGACACCAAAGCCCAGAGACTTGGGCGAAAGGATGGCCTGGTAGCCGGTAATGTAGCCGCCTTCTTCCAACAGCTTTACCCGACGCCAGCAAGGTGAGGTGGTCAGGGCGACTTGGTCGGCGAGGTCGGCGACGGTGAGGCGGGCGTTGTCTTGCAGGGCGCCAAGCAGGGCGCGGTCGGTTCGGTCGAGAGGGGCTGGCATGGTGTGCCCTTTTTTCGGTCTGATTGTTGTTTTTGTTCCAGAACTGCCGATGTTCACGGGGCAATTTGGAAAAAAATCCGGTGTGCCAAGGCATAAGCTTAGAACAAACAACAAGGAGGCTGTTGTCATGCGCGCCACTGTCGACAAGACCGGTTTTTCCACGCGGGCCATTCACCATGGCTACGACCCGCAGTCCCACGGTGGTGCGCTGGTGCCGCCGGTCTACCAGACCGCGACCTACGCTTTCGAAAGCGTCGAGTATGGTGCGGCCTGTTTTGCCGGCGAGCAGGTCGGGCATTTCTACAGCCGTATCTCCAACCCGACCCTGGCCCTGCTCGAGCAGCGCATGGCTTCGCTTGAAGGTGGCGAGGCGGGCCTGGCGCTCGCCTCGGGGATGGGCGCCATCACTTCAACGCTGTGGACGCTGCTGCGTCCCGGTGATGAGCTTATCGTCGGCGATACCCTGTATGGCTGCACCTTCGCTTTCCTGCACCATGGCATCGGCGAATTCGGCGTCAAGGTGAAGCATGTCGATCTGAACGATCCCGCCGCGCTCGAGGCCGCGATCACCTCCAATACACGGATGATCTATTTCGAAACCCCGGCCAACCCCAACATGCACCTGGTGGACATCGCCGCAGTGGTGGGCGTGGCGCGCCAGCATGAGCTGCTGGTGGTGATCGACAACACCTACTGCACCCCCTATCTGCAACGCCCGTTGGAGCTGGGCGCGGACCTGGTGGTGCATTCGGCGACCAAGTACCTCAGTGGCCATGGCGATATCACCGCCGGGCTGGTGGTGGGGTGCAAGGCGCTGATCGACCGCATTCGTCTGGAAGGCTTGAAGGACATGACCGGCGCCGTGCTGTCGCCGCACGACGCATCGCTGCTGATGCGCGGTATGAAAACCCTGGCCCTGCGCATGGAGCGCCATTGCAGCAATGCCTTGCGCGTGGCGCAGTTTCTGGAGCGGCATCCGCAGGTCGAGCTGATTCACTACCCAGGCCTGCCGAGCTTTGCGCAGTTCGGCCTGGCGCAGCGGCAGATGCGTTTGCCGGGCGGGATGATTGCCTTCGAGCTCAAGGGTGGCATCCAGGCGGGGCGACGCTTCATGAACGCGTTGCAGCTGTTCAGCCGTGCAGTGAGCCTGGGCGATGCCGAGTCGCTGGCGCAGCACCCGGCGAGCATGACCCATTCGAGCTATACGCCCGAGGAACGGGCGCAACATGGGATCTCCGAGGGGTTGGTGCGGTTGTCGGTGGGCCTGGAGGATGTCGACGACCTGCTGGCGGATCTTGGGCAGGCCCTCGGGAGCCGTGTTCGAGTTGAGTGATGGCCACTTCTCACGGGTACAAAAAAAGGCCGCTTTACGCGGCCTTTGTCATGCTTGCTGGGTCAGCGCTTGAGGCCATAGCTCTCGTCGAGCATGCCCGGCGAGTTCGGCGCCTTGGGCGCGTAGTCGCGTGGGACTTCGGCGGTATCCTTCGGCGGTGTCAGGCGATCGCGCGGACCTTGCGCGGCTTCGGAGTGCAACGAAGCGAGCAGGCGCTGACGGGTCAGTTCGTCCAGGGCCAGGCGATTGGCCCCGTCGGCCAGGTGATCCTGCACATCCTGGTAGCTCTGGGTCAGTTTCTTGACCAGCGAAGCGGTGCTGTTGAAGTGGGTGACCACTTCGTTCTGGTAATTGTCGAAACGCTGCTGGATGTCGTCCAGCTGGCGTTGCGTACTGCTGGGAGCCGCGTTGGGGAGAAGGCGGGCCAGGGCGAAACCGACGACGACACCAACGACCAGTGCCAGGGTCGGCAGCAACCAAACAAGGAGCGAGTGTTCCACGAGTCCTTCCTCTATAAACGGCTTTGCTTTACGTTAACGGCTCAGACCTGCGCTGTATACCGCGAGCAATCGCAAATCAGAACAGAATTCCCCCTCTAGACGAATCGACCCCCCTCGAGGTCACGGAGTAGTGCCTTGCTTGTCCGCGAAACCCCCTTGTTCATCGACGGCCCCTGTGGCCCGCTGGAAGCCTTGTACCTGGACGTGGAAGATGCCCGCGGCGTGGTGCTGATCTGCCACCCCAACCCGGTCCAGGGCGGCACCATGCTCAACAAGGTGGTCTCGACGCTGCAACGCACGGCTCGCGATGCCGGCTACAGCACCCTGCGCTTCAACTACCGTGGCGTCGGCCAGAGTGCCGGCAGCCACGACATGGGTGCTGGCGAAGTGGCTGATGCCGAGGCCGCCGCGGCCTGGCTGCGCGACAAACACCCTGAGCGGGCGCTGGTACTGATGGGCTTCTCGTTTGGGGGCTTCGTCGCCGCCAGCCTGGCTGGGCGCCTGGAGGCCGATGGGGTGACGCTGCAACATCTGTTCATGATTGCCCCGGCGGTGATGCGCCTGACCGAGCAGTTCCCGCTGGCGCAGCAGTGCCCGATCACCGTGGTCCAGCCTGACACCGACGAGGTGGTCGACCCTGCGCTGGTCTATGAATGGTCCGACACACTGACGCGCCCCCATGAGCTGCTGAAAGTGGCAGAATGCGGACACTTCTTCCATGGCAAGCTGACCGATCTGAAGGATCTGGTGCTGCCGCGTCTTTCGAACTGAGCCAAGCCTGAATAAGCGATCACCCATGACCACGCGCATTCTCACCGGTATCACCACCACCGGCACCCCGCACCTGGGCAACTACGCCGGTGCCATCCGCCCGGCGATTCTCGCCAGCCAGCAGCCCGGTGCCGACTCGTTCTACTTCCTGGCCGACTATCACGCCCTGATCAAGTGCGACAACCCGCTGCGCATCCAGCGCTCGCGCCTGGAAATCGCCGCCACCTGGCTGGCCGGCGGCCTGGATCCGGACAAGGTCACGTTCTACCGCCAGTCCGACATTCCCGAGATCCCCGAGCTGACCTGGCTGCTGACCTGCGTGGCTGCCAAGGGCCTGCTCAATCGTGCCCACGCTTACAAGGCCTCGGTCGACAAGAACCTGGAAAACGGCGAAGACCCGGATGCCGGTGTGTCCATGGGCCTGTACAGCTATCCGGTGCTGATGGCTGCCGACATCCTGATGTTCAATGCGCACAAGGTCCCGGTCGGTCGTGACCAGATCCAGCACGTTGAAATGGCCCGTGACATCGGCCAGCGCTTCAACCACCTGTTCGGCCAAGGCAAGGAGTTCTTCGTCCTGCCCGAGGCGGTGATCGAGGAGAGCGTGGCCACGCTTCCGGGCCTGGACGGTCGCAAGATGTCCAAGAGCTACGACAACACCATTCCGCTGTTCACCAGCGCCAAGGACATGAAGGACGCCATCTCGCGCATCGTCACCGATTCGCGTGCCCCAGGCGAGGCGAAGGATCCGGACAACTCCCACCTGTTCACCCTGTACCAGGCCTTCGCCAGCGCCGCACAAGCCGGCGAGTTCCGCGAAGAGCTGCTGCAGGGCCTGGGCTGGGGCGAGGCGAAAAACCGCCTGTTCCAGTTGCTCGACGGCCAGTTGGCCGAGAAGCGCGAGCACTACCATCAACTGATCTCGCGGCCGTCGGACCTGGAAGACATCCTCCTGGCCGGCGCCGCCAAGGCCCGCAAGATTGCCACGCCGTTCCTCGAGCAGTTGCGCGAATCGGTGGGCCTGCGCTCCTTCCGCAGCAGCGTCCAGGTCAACGCCGAAGTGAAGAAGAAGGCCGCCAAGAGCGCGCGCTTCGTCAGCTTCCGCGATGAAGACGGCAGCTTCCGCTTCCGCCTGCTGGCCGCCGATGGCGAGCAATTGTTGCTGTCGCGCAGCTTCGCCGACGGCAAGAGTGCAGGCGCGGTGAGCAAGCAACTGCAGCAGGGTGGCGAGGCGGATGTGCGCGTAGATGGCCTCGGCTTCAGCCTGTGGCTCGATGGCGAGCAGGTGGCCGACGGGCCGCAGTTCGCCGATGCAAGCGCCCGTGATGCGGCGGTGCTGAGCCTGCGTGAGGCGTTGGCGCCCCAGCAGGACTGAGGCATATTGACACAAGTCTGATTGCCATTAAGCGGGCCGGTCGCTACAGTGACGGCCCGTTTTTTGTTGCCTCGCTAACGAATCATGACGCCCCTAGAACGATATCAAGCAGATCTGAAACGCCCCGATTTCTTCCATGACGCGGCGCAGGAAACGGCTGTGCGTCACTTGCAGCGCCTGTACGACGACCTGGTCGCCGCGCAGAACAACAAGCCGGGCGTGTTCGGCAAGCTGTTCGGCAAGAAGGAGCAGACGCCGGTCAAAGGCCTGTATTTCTGGGGCGGGGTGGGGCGTGGCAAGACCTACCTGGTCGACACCTTCTTCGAGGCGCTGCCGTTCAAGGAGAAGATGCGCACCCACTTCCACCGCTTCATGAAGCGTGTGCACGAGGAAATGAAAACCCTCAAGGGTGAGAAGAACCCGCTGACCATCATCGCCAAGCGCTTCTCCCAGGAAGCCAAGGTGATCTGCTTCGATGAGTTCTTCGTGTCCGACATCACCGATGCGATGATCCTCGGCACTTTGATGGAAGAGCTGTTCAAGAACGGCGTCTCGTTGGTGGCGACCTCCAACATCGTGCCGGACGGCCTGTACAAGGACGGCCTGCAGCGTGCGCGCTTCCTCCCGGCCATCGCCATGATCAAGCAGTACACCGATGTGGTGAACGTCGACAGTGGCGTCGACTATCGCTTGCGCCACCTGGAGCAGGCCGAGCTGTTCCACTTCCCGCTCAACGAAGCTGCCCACGAGAGTCTGCGCGCCAGTTTCAAGGCACTGACCCCCGATTGCACCCAGGCGGTCGAGAACGACGTGCTGATGATCGAGAATCGCGAGATCCACGCGTTGCGCACCTGTGACGACGTCGCCTGGTTCGACTTCCGCGCCCTGTGCGACGGTCCGCGTAGCCAGAACGACTACATCGAGTTGGGCAAGATCTTCCATGCCGTGCTGCTGAGCAATGTCGAGCAGATGGGCGTCACCACCGACGACATCGCCCGCCGCTTCATCAACATGGTCGACGAGTTCTATGATCGCAACGTCAAGCTGATCATTTCGGCCGAAGTCGAGCTCAAGGACCTCTACACCGGCGGGCGCCTGAGCTTCGAGTTCCAGCGTACCCTAAGCCGACTGCTGGAAATGCAGTCCCACGAGTTCCTGGCTCGCGCGCACAAACCCTGAAGCCATGCCTGACCCCTGGCAGGCGCGGGCTTGGCGCACCCGCTAGGGGAGGTTGGTGTTCTCAGGCTTCCTGCATGAACTGCTGCCGATACTGGTTCGGCGACAGTTCAGTGTGCTGGCGGAAGAGTCGGGCGAAGAAGCTCGCGTCGTCGTATCCCACCTCATAACTGATGGTCTTGATGCTCTTGCGGGTGCTCGAGAGCAGGCCCTTGGCTGTCTCGATGCGCAGGCGCTGCAGGTAGTGCAGTGGCTTGTCCCCGGTCGCGCTCTGGAAGCGGCGCATGAAGTTGCGGATGCTCATGCCATGGTTGCGCGCCACGTCCTCGAAACGGAACTTGTCGGCGAAGTGCTCCTCCAGCCAGTGCTGGATCTGCAGGATGATCAGGTCCTGGTGCAGCTTCTGGCCGCCAAAGCCCATGCGCCCCGGCGTGTAGTTGCGCTGCACTTCGTAGAGGATGTCGCGAGCCACCGCCCGCGCGACGTTGGCGCCGCAGAAGCGCTCGATCAGGTAGATGTACAGGTCGCAGGCCGAGGTGGTGCCGCCGGCGCAGTACAGGTTGTCGGCGTCGGTCAGGTGCTTGTCCTGATTCAGGCGGATAGTGGGGAAGCGTTCGGCGAAGCTGTTGAAGAAACGCCAGTAGGTGGTCGCCTCCTTGCCATCGAGCAGGCCTGACTCTGCGAGCCAGAACACGCCGCTGGCTTCACCGCACAGCACGGCGCCACGGGCGTGCTGCTCACGCAGCCAGGGTAGGACTTGCGGGTAGCGGGCGAGCAGGTTGTCGAAGTCGTCCCAGAACGCCGGGAGGATGATCACATCGGCGTCACCCAGGCCACTGTCCACGGGGAGTTGTACGTCGCTGAAGCTGTCCACCGGCTGGCCGTCAGGGCTCACCAGGTGAATTTCGAACATCGATTGCAGCCCCAGGCCCAGTTGCTTGCTGTAACGCAGGCTGGCCAAGTGGAAGAAGTCCTTGGCCTGCATCAGTGTCGAAGCGAACACCTTATCAATGGCCAGGATGCTGACGCGCCGCAACGACGCGGAGGGTTGGGTAAACATCATTGTCATTGTTCTTATAGGGTAGAGTGGTCAATCACCGGCTGGATCGTCTTATTTTTTGGCGATTGTGTCTACCCCGAAGAAATGCGCTGCCTTCTTCGCGGGCCTACCTGCGAAGAAGGCAGCAATGCTATCGCCTCAAGGCGCCGGATTCGGCTGCCCTTGGTGAATCGCCTCGATCGCCGCCAGCAGTTCGTCGCCAAGTTTCAGTTCGATGCTTGCCAGGTTGCTGCGCAACTGCTCGAGGCTGGTCGCCCCGATGATGTTGCTGGTCACGAACGGCTGGCGGGTGACGAACGCCAGGGCCATCTGCGCCGGATCCAGGCCATGTTCGCGGGCCAATTGCACGTAGCGGCTGCAGGCGGCCACGGTCTGCGGGTTGGAGTAGCGGGCGAAGCGGCTGAACAGGGTCAGGCGTGCATTTTCAGGGCGCGCGCCGTTTTCGTACTTGCCCGACAGCATGCCGAAGGCCAGCGGCGAATAAGCCAGCAGGCCGCACTGCTCGCGGATCGCTACTTCCGCCAGGCCCACCTCGAAGCTGCGATTGAGCAGGTTGTAAGGGTTCTGGATCGAAACTGCACGTGGCCAGCCCCGGCTTTCGGCCAGGTGCAGGAACTTCATGGTGCCCCACGGCGTTTCGTTGGACAGGCCGATGTGGCGGATCTTGCCGGCGCGCACTTGCTCGTCGAGCACCTCCAGCGTTTCCTCCAGCGGCGTGAACAGGTCGTTGGGCAGGTGCTGGTAGCCCAGCTTGCCGAAGAAGTTGGTCGAACGTTCCGGCCAGTGCAGTTGGTAGAGGTCGATGCGGTCGGTCTGCAGGCGCTTGAGGCTTTCGTCCAGCGCGGCGACGATGTGCTGGCGGTTGTGCTTGAGCTGGCCGTCGCGGATATGGCTGATGCCGTTGCCGGGGCCGGCGACTTTGCTGGCGAGGATCCAGTCGTCACGGTCGCCATTGGCGGCGAACCAGTTGCCGATGATGCGTTCGGTGGCCGCGTAGGTCTCCGGGCGCGGCGGCACCGGGTACATTTCGGCGGTATCGATGAAGTTGATGCCGGCGGTCTTGGCCAGGGCGATCTGCTCGAAGGCCTCATCCTGGACGTTCTGCTCACCCCAGGTCATGGTGCCCAGGCACAGTGCGCTGACGTTGAGGTCGGTACGGCCGAGCTTGCGGTATTCCATCGGAAGGCTCTCTGCTGGACAAAGAAACCATCAAAGCAGGTTGAAAATCTTTGCGCAATCTGGATAATGCTGGGCCTCTCCGTGTGGCGGAAGTGATGCACCACCACGCAGGAAGAACCCCGTCGATCATGGGCGTGCCCGACCCGAGCCCCCAAAAGCGTCCGTGCTCGGCTGCGCGCTTGCCCTTGGCAAGTTGTGCACTATCCAGTAAGATTCGCCGTCTATTTTTCGCTGGGCGGCCTCTGAGGCTTTAGAGAATGAAAACTTTTACTGCTAAACCGGAAACAGTAAAGCGCGAGTGGTTCGTAATCGATGCCGCTGGTCAGACCCTGGGTCGTCTGGCTACCGAAATCGCTACCCGTCTGCGCGGCAAACACAAGCCTGAGTACACTCCTCACGTTGACACCGGCGACTACATCGTCGTCATCAACGCCGAGCAGGTTCGTGTAACTGGTGCCAAGTCTTCGGACAAGATGTACTACTCCCACTCCGGCTTCCCAGGTGGCATCAAGGAAATCAGCTTCGAGAAGCTGATCGACAAGGCCCCTGAGCGCGTCATCGAGACCGCGGTCAAAGGCATGCTGCCGAAGAACCCGCTGGGTCGCGACATGTACCGCAAGCTGAAAGTGTACGCGGGTGCTACCCACCCTCACACTGCTCAGCAGCCTCAAGAACTGAAGATCTAACGGGATAGTTCATTATGTCGGCGACTCAAAATTACGGCACTGGCCGTCGCAAGACCGCAACCGCTCGCGTTTTCCTGCGTCCGGGTACTGGTAACATCTCCATCAACAACCGTCCTCTGGACACTTTCTTCGGTCGCGAAACCGCTCGCATGGTTGTTCGCCAGCCGCTGGAACTGACCGAGACCGTTGAGAAGTTCGACATCTACGTCACCGTCGCCGGTGGTGGTGTCAGCGGTCAGGCCGGTGCTATCCGCCACGGTATCACCCGCGCCCTGATGGAATACGACGAAACCCTGCGTGGCGCTCTGCGTCGTGCTGGCTACGTCACCCGCGACGCTCGTGAAGTCGAGCGTAAGAAAGTGGGTCTGCGTAAAGCGCGTAAGCGTCCTCAGTACTCCAAGCGTTAATACCGCTTCGGCAGTCGAAAAAGCCCGGTTCCTTGGAACCGGGCTTTTTTTATGTCTTGAACTAACCTGTCAGCATGTCCGGGCCGAGTTGCCACATAGACGCAGATCAAGCAAAGCGAGGGTTGTAGCCCGAACCAGGGGTAATCACCTTGTCAGTGTGTGGATTTGTTTCTTACCATGGCGGCCAATTTTTAGCGCCACAGACATTACTAATAGACGCCTGATCCAGCGGGCGAGAAGAAAGCTGATGGGAGAGGACTGAATGAGCAATGACGGCGTCAACGCAGGCCGGCGCCGCTTCCTCGTAGCTGCCACATCCGTGGTGGGGGCTGCGGGGGCAGTGGGGGCTGCGGTACCGTTCGTGGGGTCATGGTTCCCCAGTGCCAAGGCGAAAGCCGCTGGGGCACCGGTGAAGGTCAACATCGCCAAGGTAGAGCCCGGGCAGCAGATGGTTGCCGAATGGCGTGGTCAACCGGTGTTCATCGTGCGACGAACGCAAGAGATCCTCGGCAATCTGAAAAAGATCACCGCAGACCTGTCCGACCCCGAGTCCAAGGCTTCGGTGCAGCCGACCTACGTCGATCCCGAGGTCCGCTCGATCAAGCCTGAAATCCTCATTCTCGTTGGCTTGTGCACCCACCTGGGGTGCTCGCCGACTTTCCGTCCGGAAGTCGCCCCCGCCGACCTCGGTCCTAAGTGGGTCGGTGGCTATTTCTGCCCTTGCCATGGCTCGCACTACGATTTGGCAGGTCGCGTCTACAAGTCGCAGCCAGCCCCGCTCAATCTGCCAGTGCCGCCGCACTCGTACGAGTCGGACGACATCATCGTCATCGGCGTCGATCAGGAGAACGCATGATGAGCAAGTTCATGGACTGGATTGACGCTCGCTTCCCCGCCACGAAAATGTGGGAAGACCACCTGAGCAAGTATTACGCGCCCAAGAACTTCAACTTCCTGTACTTCTTTGGCTCTCTCGCGCTGCTGGTGCTGGTCAACCAGATCGTCACGGGAGTCTGGCTGACCATGAGTTTCACGCCCTCGGCAGAAGAGGCCTTCGCCTCGGTCGAGTACATCATGCGCGATGTCGAGTACGGCTGGATCCTGCGCTACCTGCACTCCACCGGCGCCTCGGCGTTCTTCATCGTGGTCTATCTGCACATGTTCCGCGGGTTGCTCTACGGCTCCTACCAGAAGCCCCGTGAACTGGTGTGGCTGTTCGGCATGCTGATCTACCTGGCGCTGATGGCCGAGGCCTTCATGGGTTACCTGCTGCCGTGGGGGCAGATGTCCTACTGGGGCGCCCAGGTGATCATCTCGCTGTTCGGTGCCATTCCGGTGATCGGTGATGACCTCACTCAATGGATCCGTGGTGACTACCTGATCTCCGGCATCACCCTGAACCGCTTCTTCGCCCTGCATGTGGTAGCGCTGCCGATCGTCATTCTCGGGCTTGTGGTACTGCATATCCTGGCGCTGCACGAGGTGGGTTCGAACAACCCGGACGGTGTCGACATCAAGAAGCACAAGGACGAAAACGGCGTACCGCTGGATGGCATCCCCTTCCACCCGTACTACACGGTGAAAGATATCGTCGGGGTCGTGGTATTCCTCTTCGTGTTCTGTGCTGTGGTGTTCTTCTTCCCGGAAATGGGTGGCTACTTCCTGGAAAAACCGAACTTCGAGCAGGCCAACGCCTTCAAGACGCCCGAGCACATTGCGCCGGTGTGGTACTTCACGCCCTTCTACGCGATCCTGCGGGCGGTGCCTGACAAGCTGTTCGGTGTCATCGCCATGGGCGCGGCGATCGCGGTGCTGTTCGTGTTGCCCTGGCTCGATCGCAGTCCGGTGCGCTCCATGCGCTACAAGGGCTGGTTGAGCAAGATCTTCCTGCTGGTGTTCTGCGTGGCCTTCATCATTCTCGGCGTGCTCGGTGTACTGGCGCCTACGCCCGGACGGACCCTGCTGTCCCAGGTCTGCACCGTGCTGTATTTCGCCTACTTCCTGCTGATGCCGTTCTACACAAGGCTCGAGAAGACAAAACCGGTTCCGGAAAGGGTGACTGGCTGATGAAAAAGTTTATTGCAGTAATGTTCCTGGCATTGATGCCTGCCTTATCCTTTGCTGCCGAGCAGGGTGTGGAGCTGCAGAAGGTCGATATCGACCTGACTGACAAGGCCGCGTTGCAGGATGGGGCGCGAACCTTCGCCAACTATTGCATGGGTTGCCACAGCGCCAAGTTCCAGCGTTACGAGCGGGTTGCCGATGACCTCGGCATCCCCCACGAGCTGATGCTCGAAAAGCTGGTGTTCACGGGGGCAAAGATTGGCGATCACATGAAGATCGGCATGCAGCCCAGCGATGCCAAGACCTGGTTCGGTGCGGCGCCGCCCGATCTCACGTTGGTCGCCCGCGTGCGGGGTAACGATTGGCTGTACAGCTACCTGCACAGCTTCTACGAAGACAAGTCGCGCCCTTATGGGGTGAACAACAAGGTCTTCCCGAACGTGGGCATGCCCAACGTGCTGGTCGGGCTGCAGGGCAACCAGGTGATTGGGTGCAAGCAGATCCAGACAGTGGTCGACGGCAAGAAGCAATTCGACCCGCTGACTGGCAGTCCTTTGACCCATGAAGCCTGTGACCAGCTGACCATCGAGCCGAAATCCGGTACCCTGACGCCCGAGCAGTTCGACGAGAAGGTCAAGAACCTGGTGACCTTCCTGGCCTATTCGGCCAACCCGGTCAAACTGGAGAGTCAGCGCATCGGCACCTATGTCCTGCTGTACCTGGCTTTCTTCTTCGTGTTCGCCTACTTGCTCAAGCGCGAATACTGGAAGGACGTGCACTGATCACGCAGTAGTTTCTGGTAGTTGAACGCGCCCTGGGGCGCTCCTGCGCAATCGCGAGGAGCCTTCCAGGGCGCGTTTGCATTTGCAGTTTCACAAGCATCCCCATGCGAGGAGGAGCTACATGGGCGCGACCAACAGGTTAGCCTGCTATTCCGACCCCGCTGACCATTATTCTCATCGGGTACGCCTTGTTCTCGCCGAGAAGGGCGTCAGTGTGCAGATCATCGACGTCATCGCCGATCGTCTGCCGCCCAAACTGATCGAAGTGAACCCCTATGGCAGCGTGCCAACCCTGGTCGACCGCGACCTGGCGTTGTACGAATCGACCGTGGTGATGGAATACCTCGAGGAGCGTTATCCTCATCCGCCGCTGATGCCGGTATACCCGGTGGCGCGCGGCAACAGCCGCCTGCTGATGCACCGTATCCAGCGTGACTGGTGTGCACTGGCTGATGTCATTCTCGATCCGCGTGCCGCCGAGGCTGCGCGTGGCGAGGCGCGCAAGACGCTGCGCGAGAGTCTGACTGGTGTCTCGGCGCTGTTCGGCGAGTTTCCCTGCTTCATGAGCGAGGAGCAAAGCCTGGTCGATTGTTGTCTACTGCCCATACTCTGGCGATTGCCGGTCCTGGGTATCGAACTGCCGCGGCAAGCCAAGCCGCTGCTGGATTATATGGAGCGACAGTTCGCCCGCGAGCCTTTCCAGGCGAGCCTGTCCGCTGCTGAACGTGAAATGCGCAAGCTTTAAGGAGCCGTTGATGAACTCCAGTCGCCCCTATCTGGTTAGAGCACTGTACGAGTGGATCGTCGACAACGATTGCACCCCCCATATGCTGGTCAATGCCGAGTATCCGGCGGTCCAGGTGCCCCAGGGATTTGCCAGCGATGGCCAGATCGTCTTGAACATCTCGCCCAGCGCCGTGCGTAACCTGCACATGGACAACGACGCGGTGAGCTTCGAGGGGCGCTTCAGTGGCGTGGCCCATTCGCTCTATGTGCCGGCAGGCGCGATCCTGGGTATCTATGCTCGAGAGAATGGCCAGGGCATGGTGTTCGAGCTGGAGCCGCCGTTGATGGATGGCGAAGAGCTCGGTGACGAAGGCGTCGAGCCTGATGATGATGGCCCGCCGGAGGGGGGTGGCCAGCCGCCGCGACCCACTGGGCGGCCGAGCTTGAAAGTGGTCAAGTAATAAAAAAGGCGATCCATCCGGATCGCCTTTTTTATTCAAGTTCGGATTACAGGTCCTTGATCGTGCGGACCTGGTCCTTGTTGATGCGGGTCGGCTTGCCGTCCAGCTGCTTGAATTCGTAGAAGCCCGAATCTTTGTCGAACTTTGGCGTGTCGAGCGTCTGCAGCTCGCGGCCGTCGTTGAGGGTGATCGTGCTCGGGGTGGAGCAGCCGGCCAAGGTGGCGAAGGCGGTGATGGCGAGAAGGGACAGCAGGGACTTCTTCATGGGCTTTCCTGGGTTGTTTGCGGCAATACCTGGTGCGATGGGCCACAGCGCGCATTCATCGCGCGCCGTGGCCCTGGATATCAATCGATGTACTCGAACAGCTTGACGATCTTCTGTACGCCAGAGACACCTTGAACCACGTTGGTGGCGGCGTTGGCTTCCTGCTGGGTGACCAGGCCGAGCAAGTAGACGATGCCGTTCTCGGTGATCACCTTGATGCGCGAGCTGGGCACGTTGGCGTCACCGATCATCTGGGTCTTGATCTTGGTGGTCAGCCAGGTGTCGTTGTTGCGTGCCAGGATCGACGAGGGCTGCATCACCTGCAGTTCGTTATGCACCTTCTTGACCCGTTGTACCTGGCCGGCGGTCTGCTCGGCGAGGCTCTTCAGGTCGGCGCGCGGGGTCTGGCCGGCGAGCAGTACGATGCCGTTGTAGCTGCTGACGACGATGTGCGAGCCCTTGTCCAGGTCTGGGCTTGCCTTGGCCACATTGACCGAAACCTTGGTTTCGATCAGCGAATCGTCGATCTTGCTACCAATGGTGCGTGTGCCGCGGTCATCCTCGATCGGCGAGTTGCGGGTCGAGGTCAATACCGAGCTGCAGCCGGAAATACCGAGGCACAGGGTCAGGGCCATGAGGCCGAGGCGCTTGGGGATCATTCTTCACTCCCGAACAGTTGGCTGTCGATCAGATCGCACAGGCAATGGATCGCCAGCAGGTGGACTTCCTGGATGCGCGCAGTGACCGTGGAGGGGACGCGGATCTCCACATCCTCGGGCAGCAGCAGCGAAGCCATACCGCCGCCGTCACGCCCGGTCAATGCTACGACAATCATTTCACGATCATGTGCGGCCTGGATCGCCTGAATCACATTGGCCGAGTTGCCGCTGGTGGAGATCGCCAGCAGTACATCGCCTGGTTGGCCCAGGGCGCGGATCTGCTTGGAGAAGACTTCGTTGTAGCTGTAGTCGTTGGCGATCGAGGTGATGGTCGAGCTGTCGGTGGTCAGGGCGATGGCCGGCAGGCTCGGACGCTCGCGCTCGAAGCGGTTGAGCAGTTCCGAGGAAAAATGCTGGGCGTCACCCGCCGAGCCGCCGTTGCCGCAGGCGAGCATCTTGCCCTCGTTGAGCAGCGCGTTGACCATGACCAGGCTGGCCTGCTCGATGTGCGGTGCCAGGATGTCCATTGCCTGTTGCTTGGTATCGATGCTGGCCTGGAACAGCCGGCGAATTCGGGATTGCATGTCCATCTGGTGTGACCTTAAGTGCGGCGGAGGCCTGCGCGACGCGCGACAGGGGCCAGCCCGCGAAACATAGAGCAAAGAAATCGGAATGGGTTCAGCATTCGAAGGCGTTTTTCAGCCATTGAAGCGGCCGACCTGCATGGTGGCTGCCCTGCAGGGCGACTACGTCGAAGCGGCAGGGGTGATCGGCCCAGCGGGGCTCCTTCAGCAGGAACATGTTGGCGGCAAGCGCCAGACGTTTCTGCTTGCGCCCGTCGATACTTCCGACGGCGCCGCCGAAGTCCACGTGCAAGCGGTAGCGGACTTCGACGAATACTACTGTATCGGCGTCGAGCATGACCAGATCAAGCTCGCCTCCCTTGCATCGCCAATTGCGCGTCAGCAGCTGCAGGCCTTGCCCTCGAAGATAATCGAGGGCTTGGTTTTCTGCCGCGAGCCCGGCGCTGGTAGGCGAGGCGTCGGGCATCAGCGAGCAGTGTCCGGCAGGCGCTTGACCTGGCCGCCGGAGAACTCGGCCCAGGGCAGTTGGCGCTCGATACGCTGGTTGGCGTTGATGCTCAGGCTGCCGGACAGGCCCTCGACGCGGTTGTCAGGCAGCGCCTTGAGCTGGCCGAGGCGTGGCGCCAGGCTATAGGCATCGACCCCCATGGCGTACAGGCGACCCAGGCTGCCGGCAGCCTGCGGCCACTGCTGGACCACCTGCTGGCGCAGGCTGTTGGTGTTGTCCAGCAGCCATGGGGTTTCGCAGAAGCGAATGCCGTTCATGTCGTTGTACTGGTTCACGTCTCCACTGGCGCTGTAGAGGTTGGAGGTCGCATAGACCGGCACGTCACCCGCGTACTGGAAGTTGAGGGTCGGCTTGATCTGTTGGGCCTGCTGCGGGGTGGCAGCGAGGAAGATGAAATCGATGTCCTGGCGACGCGACGGTTGTGCGGCGACATTGCCACTCACGGCACTCTGCAGGCTCTTGGCGCGACCTTCGCTCTGGCGCAGCTGGAACAGATCGGCGATCTGTTGAGCCAGGGCCACCGGCTGGGCGATGCGCTCGGCAGCGAGCAGGGTGCCGCCGTTGCCTTCCCAGTCCTGGCGGAAAGCTGCGAGCACGCGGTCGCCCCATTCGCCGCTCGGCACCAGGGCCACGGCGCGGACCAGGCCGTCTGCGCGGGCACGGCGAGAGACTTCGCGGGCTTCGTCCTCGGCGGCGAGGCCGAACTGGAACAGTTGTGGTGGCGATTTCTGCCCGGCCTCGGCGTAGTTCAGCGCCAGGGTGGTGATGGGCAGTTGCGGGTAGTCGGCGAGTTTCTTCACCAGTGGTTTTTCGAGCGGACCGATCACCAGCTGTACGCCGGCCGCCTGGGCCTGGCGATAGAAGTCGTCCAGCGAGGTGAGGCGCGAGCTGTCGAAAACCTGAACCGCCGGCGCTGGCTGACCGGATTGCTGGGCCTGGAAGTGGGCTGCCATGAAGCCGTCGCGCAGTGCACGGGCTACACCGGCCAGCGGGCCTTCCTGTGGCAGCAGCAGGGCGATCTTGGTCAGCGGCTGGCTGGCCAGTTGCTTGAGTTTGACCAGTGCGTCAGGCAACTGCTTGGCGGCCGGATGATCGGCATGTTGCTGGCGCCAGTTATCGATGGCGGCCTGCTGCTGTTCCAGGGTGCCGGCGCTCTTGACCGCCAGGGCCAGGCTGGTCCAGCCGGCGAGGGTCGGGTTGCTGGCCGGTTGCTGCAATTGGTCGGCGGGCAGCGAGGCTACCAGCGACCAGATGGCATCGTTGTTCTTGGCTGCGGCCGGGCCGCTGAGCAGTGGGGCGAGCAAGGCGCGCTGCTGGGCAGCAGGAAGTGCCTGGCCGTCGGCTTCGAGGGCTGCAGCATGCACGCTATAGGTGCGTACCTGCAGCTCTTCGGGCAGCTCGCCGACACGTTGCAGGCTTGGGTGCGACAGTGCGCCGAGGGCGGCTTTGGGCTGGTTGCGGCTCATCGCCAGTTCGGCGGCCAGGGTGCTGGCGAACACCTGTTGCGCGGGTTTGAGCGTGTCCAGTGGAACCTGCTCGAGGATGCGTGCGGCGCGTGGGAAGTCCTTCTGCCGGTAGGCCATGTCGGCGGCGCTCAGGCGCAGCAGCGCGGCGTCTTCGACGGACTTGCTGGAAGCCGCCTTCTCGAGCAGTTGCTCGATGCTGGCGTCCGGGGTGCGTGGCAGTTCGCCCAGGCTGGATGAGGGCGAGCTGGCGCAGGCTGCCAGCAGGGCAGCGAGACAGAGGGCTGTGAGCAGCCGCAGGCAAGCGATCATGTAAGGGTCCTGTTACTCGATCAAGTTGGCCGGCAATTGTACCCAAGCGCTGGCCGGGGCGCGATCTTGCTGACGCTGATCCTTCACTATAGGTCGCATGTCAGGGGATGGCGGCCAAGTTCTTTGCGCCTTGTTGCGGGCGCTCGGGCTACAATGGCGCCTTTGATCGGCAAGGCAGGTGTGTGCAGTGACTGATGTTGCAGGGGTTCCAAAATCCATAGCGGGTACGCTTTACGTCGTTGCGACGCCCATCGGCAACCTCGACGACATGAGCGCCCGGGCACTCAAGGTGCTGGCCGGCGTGGCGCTGATCGCGGCCGAGGATACCCGCCATTCTGTGCGCCTGCTTCAGCACTTCGGCATCGAGACGCCGCTGGCGGCCTGTCATGAGCACAACGAGCGCGACGAAGGCAGTCGCTTCATCACGCGCTTGCTGGCGGGGGACGATGTGGCGCTGGTGTCCGACGCCGGCACACCGCTGATTTCCGATCCGGGCTATCACCTGGTGCGCCAGGCGCGGGCTGCCGGGGTGAGGGTGGTGCCGGTGCCAGGGGCGTGTGCGCTGATCGCTGCGCTGTCGGCAGCAGGGCTGCCCTCTGATCGCTTCATCTTCGAGGGCTTCCTGCCGGCAAAGGCTGTCGGGCGCCGTGCGCGACTGGAGCAGGTCAAGGAGGAGCCCCGGACCTTGATCTTCTATGAGGCGCCGCATCGCATCCTCGAATGCCTGGAGGACATGGAGGCGGTATTCGGGGGTGAGCGCCCGGCCGTTCTGGCGCGAGAGCTGACCAAGACGTTCGAGACGCTCAAGGGGTTGCCGTTGGCCGAGTTGCGCGCCTTTGTCGCAGCGGATACCAATCAGCAGCGTGGGGAATGCGTGGTGCTGGTCGCGGGCTGGAGTGCGCCGCAAGACGATCAGGCGATCAGCAGCGACGCCATGCGTGTGCTGGACCTGCTGCTGGCAGAATTGCCGCTCAAGCGGGCGGCGGCATTGGCGGCGGAAATCACCGGGGTGCGCAAGAATCTTCTTTATCAAGCGGCGCTGGATAAACAGAAAAGCCATTAATGGCGTAATGATATTATTTGCGGTATTGCTTGTTCTTGCTCGCGCCTGCCGTTACCCTTACCGGCGGAGAGTCGATCGGACAGTCGCTGCCTGCATTTGTTCCGCAAAAGCAGGGGGAGGAAAGTCCGGGCTCCGCAGGGCAGAGTGCCAGGTAACGCCTGGGAGGCGCGAGCCTACGGAAAGTGCCACAGAAAACAACCGCCTAAGCACTTCGGTGCCGGTAAGGGTGAAAAGGTGCGGTAAGAGCGCACCGCGCGACTGGCAACAGTTCGTGGCTAGGTAAACCCCACTCGGAGCAAGACCAAATAGGGTTCCTTATGGCGTGGCCCGCGTCGGAACCGGGTAGGTTGCTAGAGGCGTCCAGTGATGGCCGTCGTAGAGGAATGACTGTCCTCGACAAAACCCGGCTTACAGATCGACTCTCCACCTCTTCTTTCCCTGCTTGAATCGATAGCAGATCCCTCCTGGTAATGCCGAAAAGTTCTTACTCTTGATAATTCACTTTAACTTCACACTCTATCCGTTTGAGTGCGCTTGATTTTTCCCGCCAGTTTTTTCTCCCGGTAGTCCTTCCGCCTTCCTTTGTTGCGCTAAATCTCGGTCCTGTAAGGGTTTTCCTTATGAACGCGCCTTGACGGTGTGGCGGACGGATTCCTATAGTGTGCGCAAGTGGCAGAAAGTGGGATGAAGTGGGTTTTCTGGCACAAAAAAGTTAACATTGTGGGGAATCGCAGCCGTGTTCCGCGGAGCTAACGCCGTCAGCCTCGATGCAAAGGGCCGTCTCGCCATGCCGAGCCGGTACCGTGACGAGCTCGATTCGCGTTGCAATGGTCAACTTATCGTGACCATCGACGCTGTTGATCCCTGCTTGTGTGTTTATCCCCTCGATGAGTGGGAGCAGATAGAAGCCAAGTTGCGTGCCTTGCCGTCGCTGCGTGAGGAAAACCGTCGCCTGCAGCGTTTGCTGATCGGTAATGCGGTGGACCTGGAGCTCGATGGCAGTGGTCGTTTCCTGGTGCCGCCCCGTTTGCGTGAGTACGCCAAGCTCGACAAGAAGGCGATGCTGGTGGGGCAACTGAACAAATTCCAGCTGTGGGATGAGGATGCCTGGAACGCGGTTTCGGCAGCCGACCTCGCAGCTATTCAACAACCGGGCGCCATGCCCGATGAACTGCGTGACCTGATCCTGTGACGATAGATAGCGGCTTCAACCACATCACCGTATTGCTCGACGAAGCTGTCGAGGCATTGGCCCTGCGCGCCGACGGTTGCTATCTGGACGGGACCTTCGGTCGCGGAGGGCACAGTCGTCTCATTCTCAGCAAGCTCGGGCCGCAAGGGCGGCTGTTGGGCTTCGACAAGGATCCACAGGCGATTGCCACGGGGCAAGCGCTGGCGGCCGAAGACGGCCGCTTTGTCATTGTGCAGCGCAGCTTCGCCGAGCTCGGTGATGAAGTGCGCGCGCGCGCGCTGGACGGCAAGGTCAGCGGTATCCTGCTCGACCTGGGTGTCTCCTCGCCGCAGCTGGACGATCCCGAGCGCGGCTTCAGTTTCCTCAACGATGGCCCGCTGGACATGCGCATGAATCCGGGCCAGGGCATCAGCGCGGCGGAGTTCATCGCGACCGCCCCCGTCGAAGAAATAGCCCGCGTGTTCAAGGAGTACGGCGAGGAGCGTTTTGCCGGCCGCATGGCGCGTGCGGTGGTCGAGCGTCGCGAGAAGCAGCCCTTCACCCGTACTGCCGACCTGGCCGAAGTGCTCAAGGTCGCCAACCCTGCGTGGGAAAAGGGTAAGAACCCGGCAACTCGGGCCTTCCAGGGGCTGCGCATTCACGTCAATAACGAGCTGGGTGACCTGGAAGCCGGCCTCGACGCCGCGCTCGAGGCGCTGGAAGTCGGCGGCCGCTTGGCGGTGATCAGCTTCCACTCGCTGGAAGACCGTATCGTCAAACTGTTCATGCGCAAGCTGGTCAAGGGCGAGGCGGATAACCTGCCACGCAACCTGCCGGTGCAGCACAAGGTCTTCGAACCTCGTATCAAGCTGATCGGCAAGGCGCAGTTCGCCTCCGATGCGGAACTCAAGGGCAACCCGCGTGCGCGCAGCGCCGTCATGCGCGTGGCGGAGAAGCTGCGGTGAGTCGCCTGTTCGCCAAGCCATTGCCAGGCGGAAGCTTCCTGATGCTTCTGCTGTTCGTTGGCGTGCTGGTGTCGGCCATCGCTGTCTCCTACAGCGCGCACTGGAACCGCCAGTTGCTCAACACGCTCTACAACGAGCTGAGCGAACGCGACAAGGCCCAGGCTGAGTGGGGGCGCCTGATTCTCGAGCAGAGCACCTGGACTGCCCACAGCCGCATCGAAAGCCTGGCCGCCGGCCAGTTGAAGATGCGCGTGCCCAACGCTGACGAAGTGCGGATGGTGACGCCATGATGAAGCTCGAGGGTGCACTCTACCCCTGGCGCTTCCGGGTCGTCGTTGGCCTGCTGGCGTTGATGGTCGGCGCCATCAGCTGGCGGATCATCGACCTGCAGGTGGTCGACCGCGACTTCCTCAAGGGCCAGGGTGATGCTCGCAGCCTGCGCCATATTCCGATTCCTGCACACCGTGGCCTGATCACCGACCGCAATGGTGAGCCTCTGGCTGTCAGTACGCCGGTCACCACGCTGTGGGCCAACCCCAAGGAGATGCAGGCGTCCAAGGATCGCTGGCCGCAACTGGCCGCTGTGCTCGGGCAGAACCCGCAGCAATTGATCGAGCGCCTCACTCAGCAGGCCAACAAGGAGTTCATCTACCTGGTTCGTGGCCTCACGCCCGAGCAGGGCCAGCAGGTGCTAGACCTTAAAGTGCCCGGTGTCTACGGCCTCGAAGAGTTCCGCCGCTTCTATCCGGCGGGTGATGTCACCGCGCACATGGTGGGTTTCACCGACCTGGATGACCATGGCCGTGAAGGTGTCGAGCTCGCCTACGACGAGTGGCTGGCCGGGGTGCCTGGCAAGCGACAAGTGATCAAGGACCGGCGCGGTCGCCTGATCAAGGATATTCAAGTCACGAAGAACGCCAAGGCCGGTAAGACCTTGGCGTTGTCGATAGATCTGCGCCTGCAGTACCTGGCGACTCGCGAGCTGCGCAACGCCATCGCCGAACAGGACGCCAAGGCCGGCAGCCTGGTGATCATGGACGTCAAGACCGGCGAGGTCCTGGCGATGGTCAACCAGCCAACGTACAACCCCAACAACCGCCGCAGCATGTTCCCGGCAGCCATGCGTAACCGGGCTATCATCGATGTCTTCGAGCCCGGCTCCACGGTCAAGCCGATCTCCATGAGTGCGGCCCTGCAGAGCGGGCGCTGGAAACCGACCGACAAGGTCGAGGTGTATCCGGGCAGCCTGCAGATCGGTCGCTACACGATCAAGGACGTGTCCAGGAGCGAGGGCCCGATCCTCGACCTGACCGGCATCCTGATCAACTCCAGTAACGTCGGCATGAGCAAGATCGCCTTCGATATCGGCGGCGAAGCCATCTATCGGGTGATGTCGCAGGTCGGCCTGGGGCAGTACACCGGCCTGGGCTTCCCGGGCGAGCGTGTTGGCAACCTGCCCAATCATCGTGAGTGGCGCAAGGCCGAGACAGCCACGCTCTCCTATGGATACGGCGTATCGGTCACCGCCCTGCAGTTGGTTCACGCCTACGCCGCGCTGGCCAACGACGGCAAGATGGTGCCGCTGTCGATTCTCAAGGTCGACAAGGCGCCGGAAGCCGTGCAAGCCATTCCGCAAGAAACCGCCAAGACCGTGCAGGGCATGTTGCAGCAGGTGATCGAAGCGCCGCGTGGTGTGTTCCGCGCCCAGGTGCCGTTCTACCATGTCGCTGGCAAGTCGGGTACGGCGCGCAAGGCCACGGTCGGCTCCAAGGGCTACACCGAAAACGCCTACCGCTCGCTGTTCGCAGGCTTCGGCCCGATGAGCGACCCGCGCTACGCCATCGTTGTGGTCATCGACGAGCCGGGCAAGGGCGGCTACTTCGGTGGCCTGGTCTCGGCGCCGGTGTTCAGCAAGGTCATGTCCGGCACCCTGCGGCTGATGAACGTGCCGCCGGATAACCTGCCGCCCGCGAACGCGCAGCAGGCCAGTGCAGTACCCGCCAAGGGAGGGCGTGGTTGATGACGATGCCATTGAGCAAGCTTTTCGCCCATGCCAGCCGCGATCCGTTGATTCGCGAGCTGACGCTCGACAGCCGCCAGGTGCGGCCGGGTGATCTGTTCCTGGCGGTGCCAGGTGCCAAGGTCGATGGTCGTGATCACATCGTCGATGCGCTTGCCCGCGGTGCCGCCGCCATTGCCTATGAAGAGCAGGGCGCCACGGTGTTGCCGCTGACCGACGTGCCGCTGATTCCGGTCAAGGGCCTGATCGCGCAACTGTCGGCCATCGCCGGCCGCTTCTATGGCGAGCCGAGCCGCCAACTCAATCTGGTCGGTGTGACCGGCACCAACGGCAAGACCAGCGTGACGCAACTGCTCGCCCAGGCCCTTGATCAGTTGGGCCAGCGCTGCGGTCTGATCGGCACCTTGGGCACCGGTTTCTACGGGGACTTGCAGAGCGGCCGCCTGACCACGCCAGATCCGATCGCCGTGCAAGCCACGCTCAACGACCTGAAGAAGGGTGGCGCTGAGGCCGTGGCGATGGAAGTGTCTTCCCATGCCCTGGAGCAGGGGCGCGTGGCAGCACTGGCCTTCGATATCGCGGTGATGACCAACCTGTCGCGCGATCACCTTGACTACCACGGCAGCATGCAGGCCTACGAGGCCGCCAAGGCCAAGCTGTTCGCCTGGCCGGACCTGCGCTGGCAGGTGGTCAACCTGGACGACGCCTTTGGTCGTCGTCTGGCCGAGGACTTTGCCCGCCGCCCGAGTGCCGATCATATCGAGACCCGGCTGCTCAGCTATAGCCTGGAAAACCCGGACGCCTCGCTGTTCTGCCGCGAAGCCCTTTTCGACGACGATGGCGTGTGCGCCATCCTGGTCACCGCTCAAGGCGAACGCACACTGCGCAGCCAACTGCTCGGGCGTTTCAACCTGAGCAACATGCTCGCTGCCGTGGCCACGCTGCTGGCGCTGGATTACTCGCTGGACGAAATCCTGAAAGTCATCCCGCAGTTGCAAGGGCCTGTCGGTCGCATGCAGCGCCTGGGCGGGGGAGCCAAACCGCTGGTGGTGGTCGATTACGCTCACACCCCCGATGCGCTGGAAAAGGTGCTCGAAGCCCTGCGTCCGCACGCCCACGGCAAGCTGCTGTGCCTGTTCGGTTGCGGCGGGGATCGCGATCGCGGCAAGCGTCCGCTGATGGCCGAAGTGGCCGAGCGTCTTGCCGACCGCGTGCTGGTCACCGACGACAACCCGCGTACCGAGGATCCGCTGCGGATCTTCGATGACATTCGCCCTGGTTTCGCCAAACCTGCCGACGCCGAGTTCGTCGCAGGTCGCGGCGAAGCCATCGCACACCTGATCGCCACCGCTGCCGCCGACGATGTGATCGTGCTGGCCGGCAAGGGGCACGAGGATTACCAGGAGATCAATGGCGAGCGCCTTGTTTTCTCCGATCTGGTCGAAGCCGAGAAGGCGCTTTCAGCCTGGGAGGCTCCACATGCTTAAGCCCATGACACTCAGCCAGCTGACCGCAGCACTGAGTGCTCGTCTGGTCGGGGCCGACGCCACCTTCACCGGTGTCAGCATCGACAGCCGCAGCGTGGCTGCGGGGCAACTGTTCATTGCACTGACCGGCCCGCGTTTCGATGGCCACGACTACCTTGCCGATGTGAAGGCCAAGGGCGCCGTGGCTGCGTTGGTCGAGCGCGAAATCGCCGATGTCGACTTGCCGCAGTTGCTGGTCGCCGATTGCCGCGTGGCGCTTGGCCTGCTGGGCGCGCTCAATCGCGCTGCCTTCGACAAACCGGTGGTCGCCATCACCGGCTCCAGCGGCAAGACCACGGTCAAGGAGATGCTGGCCTCCATTCTGCGCACCCGCGGCCTGGTACATGCCACCCGTGGCAACCTGAACAACGACCTCGGCGCGCCACTGACGTTGCTGGAGATCGCGTCCGAGCACAGCGCGGCGGTGATCGAGCTGGGTGCCTCGCGCATTGGCGAGATTCGCTACACCGTTGGCCTGACCCGGCCACAAGTCGTCATCCTTAACAACGCTGGCACCGCCCACGTGGGTGAATTCGGCGGCCCGGAGAAGATCGTCGAGGCCAAGGGCGAGATTCTCGAAGGTTTGGGGGAGGGCGGTATCGCCGTGCTCAACCTGGACGACAAGGCCTTTGACATCTGGCACAAGCGCGCTGGCGCGCACCAGGTGTTGAGCTTTGCCCTGAACAACGAGAAGGCCGACTTCCATGCCAGCGACATCGGTCGCGATGCGCGCGGCTGCCCCTCGTTCACCCTGCACGGTCCGAGCGGTAGTGCGTCGGTGCAGTTGAACCTGCTTGGTACGCATAACGTCGCCAATGCGCTGGCCGCTGCGGCTGGCGCCCATGCCGTAGGTGTGAGCCTGCCGGGCATCGCTGCCGGCCTTGCCGCAGTGCAGCCAGTCAAGGGCCGTTCCGTGGCACAGATTGCGCCCAGCGGTGCGCGGGTGATCGACGACACCTACAACGCAAACCCCACCTCTATGTGTGCCGCCATTGATATACTCGCCGGCTTTTCCGGACGCACCGTCCTGGTGCTCGGGGATATCGGCGAACTGGGGCAATGGGCCGAGGAAGGCCACCGGCAGGTGGGCGACTACGCACGTGGCAAGGTCGATGCCTTGTACGCGACTGGCACCAACATGGTTCATGCGGTCCAGGCCTTCGGCGCCAATGGCCGCCATTTCGCTACTCAAGCTGAGCTGATCGACGCCGTTCGTGCCGAGAGCGTCAGCGATACCACTATCTTGATCAAGGGCTCGCGCAGCGCTGCGATGGAAAACGTCGTGGCTGCATTGTGTGGTGCCAGCGGGGAGAAACATTAATGCTGCTGCTGTTGGCTGAGTATCTGCAACAGTTCTACAAGGGCTTCGCGGTCTTCCAGTACCTGTCCCTGCGCGGGATCCTGGGTGTGTTGACGGCGTTGTCCCTGGCACTGTGGCTGGGGCCCTGGATGATTCGTACCCTGCAGATTCGCCAGATCGGCCAGGCTGTGCGTAACGACGGCCCGCAATCGCACCTGTCCAAGTCCGGCACCCCGACCATGGGCGGTGCGCTGATCCTGTCTGCCATCGCCATCAGCACCCTGCTCTGGGCCGACCTGACCAATCGCTATGTATGGGTGGTGTTGATCGTCACCCTGCTGTTCGGCGCCATCGGCTGGGTCGACGACTACCGCAAGGTGATCGAGAAGAACTCGCGTGGCCTGCCGAGCCGCTGGAAGTACTTCTGGCAGTCGGTGTTCGGTCTCGGGGCTGCGGTCTTCCTCTACATGACCGCCCCGACCAGCGTCGAAACCACGCTGATCGTGCCGTTCCTCAAGGACTTCACCATTCCCCTGGGCGTTGGCTTCGTGGTGCTGACCTACTTCGTCATCGTCGGTTCGAGCAACGCGGTCAACCTGACCGACGGCCTCGATGGTCTGGCGATCATGCCGACGGTGATGGTCGGCGGTGCGCTGGGCATCTTCTGCTACCTGTCGGGCAACGTGAAGTTCGCCGAGTACCTGCTGATCCCTTATGTGCCGGGCTCGGGTGAGCTGATCGTGTTCTGCGGTGCGCTGATCGGTGCAGGCCTGGGCTTCCTTTGGTTCAACACCTACCCGGCACAGGTCTTCATGGGTGACGTCGGTGCCCTGGCGCTGGGGGCGGCGCTGGGCACCATCGCCGTGATCGTCCGCCAGGAAATCGTGCTGTTCATCATGGGCGGCATCTTCGTGGTGGAAACCTTGTCGGTGGTGATCCAGGTCGCATCGTTCAAGTTGACCGGCAAGCGTGTGTTCCGCATGGCGCCGATCCATCACCATTTCGAACTCAAGGGTTGGCCCGAGCCGCGAGTGATCGTCCGATTCTGGATCATCACCGTGATTCTGGTGCTGATCGGCCTTGCCACCCTGAAGCTGAGGTAAACGAGCGTGTCACTGATCGCTTCCGACCAATTCCGCATCGTTGTCGGCCTCGGCAAGAGCGGCATGTCCCTGGTTCGCTTCCTGGCGAACCGGGGTATTGCCTTTGCGGTCGCCGATACCCGCGAGCAACCGCCGGAACTGGACACCCTGCGCCGTGAATACCCGCAGGTGGAAGTGCGCTGTGGTGAACTGGATGTGGACTTCCTGTGCCGCGCCAACGAGCTCTACGTAAGCCCAGGCCTGGCACTGGCTACCCCGGCGTTGCAGCAGGCTGCCGCGCGCGGCGTGAAACTCTCCGGTGACATCGAGCTGTTTGCCCGCCATGCCAAGGCGCCAATCGTTGCCATCAGCGGCTCCAACGCCAAGAGCACGGTGACCACCCTGGTCGGCGAGATGGCTGCCAAGGCCGGCAAGCGTGTCGCTGTCGGCGGCAACCTCGGCACCCCGGCGCTTGACCTGCTCGACGATGCGGTCGAGTTGTACGTCATGGAGCTGTCGAGCTTCCAGCTCGAGACTACCGATCAGCTCAACGCCGAAGTGGCCACCGTGCTGAACATCAGCGAAGACCACATGGATCGCTACAATGGCCTGCCGGCTTATCACCTGGCCAAGCACCGCATCTTCCGCGGTGCGCGCCAGGTGGTAGTCAACCGTCAGGACGCCCTCAGCCGGCCCCTGCCCGTCGAAGGTCGTCCATGCTGGACATTCGGCCTCAACGCCCCGGACTTCAAGGCTTTTGGCCTGCGTGAAGTGGAGGGCGAGAAGTATCTGGCCTTCGAGTTCCAGACCCTGATGCCGGTGCGTGAGCTGAAGATCCGCGGTGCCCATAACCAGAGCAATGCCCTGGCAGCCCTGGCTCTGGGCCATGCCGCCGGTCTGCCGTTCGAGCCGATGCTCGAGGCTCTGCGCGAGTTCAAGGGGCTTGTCCATCGCTGCCAGTGGATCCGCGAGCGCAATGGCGTGAACTGGTACGACGACTCCAAGGCTACCAACGTCGGTGCTGCCCTGGCGGCCATCGAAGGCCTGGGTGCCGACATCGAAGGCAAGCTGGTGCTGAT
The DNA here is from genome assembly GCF_052378495.1 of Pseudomonas sp. A014. Taxonomy (NCBI): domain Bacteria; kingdom Pseudomonadati; phylum Pseudomonadota; class Gammaproteobacteria; order Pseudomonadales; family Pseudomonadaceae; genus Pseudomonas; species Pseudomonas sp. A014. Next base: position 4,787,099 of record NZ_CP199001.1, on the reverse strand, counting down.
CGCCGGTGGCGACGGCAAGGGCGCTGATTTCGCCGCCTTGCGTCAGCCGGTCGCCGCCTATTGCCGCGCCGTGGTGTTGCTGGGGCGTGACGCCGAGCGCCTGGCCGAGACGTTCGGCGACAGCGTGCCGCTGGTCCGGGTCAAGACCCTGGACGAAGCCGTGCAGCGCTGCGCCGAGCTCGCCCAGCCAGGTGACGCGGTGCTGCTGTCGCCGGCCTGCGCCAGCCTCGACATGTTCAAGAACTTCGAAGAACGCGGGCGCTTGTTCGCCCAGGCAGCGGAGGGGCTGGCATGATCTTCGGCATCATCAAGCCGTATCCGTCGCCGCTGATCAGCGGTCGTGGCATCGACATCGACTTCGCCTTCCTTGCTGGCTGCCTGGCCTTGCTGGGGTTGGGCCTGGTAATGATCACCTCGGCGTCCTCGGAAGTGGCCGCCGTGCAATCCGGCAATCCGCTCTATCACATGATCCGCCACCTGGTGTATGTCGCGATCGGCCTTGTTGCCTGCGGTGTGACCATGATGGTGCCGATCGCCACCTGGCAGCGCATGGGCTTCATGATGCTGATCGGCGCCTTCGGCCTGCTGGTGCTGGTACTGGTGCCGGGGATCGGTCGGGAAGTGAACGGTTCGATGCGCTGGATCGGCTTCAGCTTCTTCAACGTCCAGCCTTCGGAGATCGCCAAGGTCTTCGTGGTCATCTATCTGGCGGGTTACCTGGTACGCCGCCAGACCGAGGTGCGCGAGAGCTGGATGGGCTTCTTCAAACCGTTCATCGTCCTGCTGCCCATGGCCGGCCTGCTGCTGATGGAGCCGGACTTCGGCGCCACCGTGGTGATGATGGGCGCTGCGGCGGCCATGCTGTTCCTGGGAGGGGTGGGGCTGTTCCGCTTCTCGCTGATGGTGGTGCTGGCGGTGGTCGCGGTGTTCATCCTGGTCCAGGCGCAACCCTACCGGATGGCGCGTCTGATCACCTTCACCGACCCCTGGTCCGATCAGTTCGGTTCGGGCTACCAGCTGACCCAGGCACTGATCGCCTTCGGTCGTGGCGAGTGGCTGGGCGTCGGCCTGGGCAACAGCGTACAGAAACAGTTCTACCTGCCTGAGGCGCACACCGACTTCGTGTTCTCGGTGCTGGCCGAAGAGCTTGGTGTAGTCGGCTCGCTGTGCACCGTCGCGCTGTTCGTGTTCGTCACCATCCGCGCCTTGTACATCGGCCTGTGGGCCGAGAAGGCCAAGCAGTTCTTCGCCGCCTACATGGCCTTCGGCCTGGCCTTCCTGTGGATCGGCCAGTTCCTGATCAACATTGGTGTGAACGTTGGCCTGCTGCCGACCAAGGGGCTGACGCTGCCATTCCTCAGCTACGGGGGCAGCTCGCTGGTGATCTGCTGCGCCTGCGTGGGGCTGTTGCTGCGTATCGAGTGGGAGAGTCGAACGCACCTGGGCAGCGAGGAGCACGAGTTCAAGGAGAGCGATTTTGCCGAGGAGACCAGTCATGGCCGCTGATGGCAAGAACGTACTGATCATGGCCGGTGGCACCGGGGGGCATGTGTTCCCGGCCCTGGCCTGCGCCCGCGAATTCCAGGCGCGCGGCTACAGCGTGCACTGGCTCGGTACGCCACGGGGTATCGAGAACGAACTGGTGCCCCAGGCTGGCTTGCCGCTGCACCTGATCCAGGTCAGCGGGCTGCGTGGCAAGGGCAAGCTGTCGCTGCTCAAGGCGCCGTTCACCCTGGTCAAGGCCGTGCTGCAGGCGCGGCGCATCATTCGTGAGCTCAAGCCGGTGTGCGTGTTGGGCTTTGGCGGCTATGTCACAGGCCCAGGCGGTGTTGCCGCGCGGCTGTGCGGTGTGCCGCTGGTGATTCACGAACAGAACGCCCGTGCAGGTACCGCCAATCGCCTGCTGGTGCCACTGGCTGCGCGAGTCTGCGAAGCTTTCCCCGACACTTTCGCTGCCAGCGAGAAGCGTCGGACCACCGGTAACCCGGTGCGCCCCGAACTGTTCCTGGAAACGCCTCGTGCGGCACTTGCCGAGCGTCGTGCGCGTCTTCTGGTGCTCGGTGGCAGCCTCGGTGCGGAACCATTGAACAAATTGCTGCCTAAGGCCCTGTCCGAAGTGACTGCAGACCTGCGGCCAGAGGTGTTCCACCAGGCTGGCAAGCAACATGCGTCGATCACCGCCGAGCGTTATCGCGAGGCCGGTATCGAGGCTCAGGTAGAGCCTTTCATCAAAGACATGGCCCACGCTTATGGCTGGGCCGACATGGTGGTGTGCCGGGCCGGCGCCCTGACCGTCAGCGAACTCGCGGCGGCAGGCCTGCCCTCGATGCTGGTGCCCTTGCCCCACGCGATCGACGATCACCAGACTCACAACGCCCAATATCTGGCTCGCGAAGGTGCCGCCTTCCTGATGCCACAAGCGACAACTGGCGCAGCGCAGCTCGCTGAACGCCTGAACGAGGTGCTGATGCAACCCGAGAAACTCAACACAATGGCCGGCACTGCGCGCCGCCTGGCCAAGCCTGCTGCAACCAGCACCGTGGTCGATATCTGCCTGGAGGTGGCCCATGGTTGAAAGCCAGAAAGCCATGCCGCAGCCCAAGATGGGCCGCATTCGCCGCATTCACTTCGTCGGTATCGGCGGCGTGGGCATGTGCGGTATCGCCGAAGTGCTGCTGAACCTGGGATACGAAGTGTCCGGTTCCGACCTCAAGGCCTCGCCGGTCACCCAGCGCCTGGAGTCGTTCGGCGCCGAAATTTTCGTGGGCCACCGTGCCGAGAACGCTGCCACCGCCGATGTACTGGTGGTCTCCAGCGCAATCAATCCGGCCAACCCTGAAGTTGCCACCGCGCTCGAACGCCGTATTCCGGTGGTGCCGCGTGCCGAGATGCTGGCCGAGCTGATGCGCTACCGCCACGGCATCGCTGTCGCCGGTACCCACGGCAAGACCACTACCACCAGCCTGCTGGCCTCGGTGTTCGCTGCCGGTGGCCTGGATCCGACCTTCGTCATCGGTGGCCGTCTGACTGCGGCTGGCACCAACGCCCAGCTCGGCACCAGCCGCTACCTGATCGCCGAAGCCGATGAAAGCGATGCGAGCTTCCTGCACCTGCAGCCGATGGTCGCTGTCGTCACCAACATCGACGCCGACCACATGGCGACCTACGAGGGTGACTTCAACAAACTGAAGAAGACCTTCGTCGAGTTCCTGCACAACCTGCCGTTCTACGGTCTGGCCGTGATGTGTTTGGACGATCCGGTCGTGCGCGAGATTCTGCCTCAGGTCAAACGTCCGACCGTCACCTACGGCTTCAGCGAAGAAGCCGACATCCGGGCCATCAATGTGCGCCAGCAGGGCATGCAGACGCATTTCACCGTACTGCGTCGCGACTGCGAGCCGCTGGAGGTGTCGGTGAACATGCCGGGCAACCACAATGTGCTCAACGCCCTGGCCACCATCGCCATTGCCACCGACGAGGGCATCAGTGACGACGCCATCATCCAGGGTCTGTCGGGCTTCCAGGGTGTGGGGCGACGCTTCCAGGTGTACGGCGAGCTGCCAGTCGAGGGCGGTAGCGTGATGCTGGTCGACGACTATGGCCATCACCCCACCGAAGTGGCGGCGGTGATCAAGGCCGTGCGCGGCGGTTGGCCGAGCCGGCGCCTGGTGATCGTCTACCAGCCGCACCGCTACAGCCGCACCCGCGATCTTTACGACGACTTCGTGCAGGTGCTGGGTGATGCCAACGTGCTGCTGCTGATGGAAGTCTATCCGGCCGGCGAGGAGCCGATCCCCGGCGCCGACAGCCGCCAGCTGTGCCACAGCATCCGCCAGCGCGGCAAGCTGGACCCGATCTACATCGAACGTGGTGCCGAGCTCGCGCCACTGGTCAAGCCATTGCTGCGCGCTGGTGACATCCTGATTTGCCAGGGTGCCGGCGATGTGGGTGGTCTGGCCCCGCAACTGATGAAAAGCCCGCTGTTCGCTGGCGCTGTCGCCAAGCAGGAGAAACCGCTGTGAGTACCGCCTACGACAAACTGCACTCCACGCTCGACGTCAAGGCCTTCGGCCGCGTCGCCGTGCTGTATGGCGGCAAGAGCGCCGAGCGCGAGGTTTCGCTCAAGTCGGGCGCCGCGGTGATCGAGGCGCTGACCTCGGCCGGCGTGGATGTGGTTGCCATCGATGTGGGTGACGATCTGCTCGCCCGCTTGCAAAGCGAGAAGATCGACCGCGCTTTCATCATTCTTCACGGCCGTGGTGGTGAAGACGGCAGCATGCAAGGCCTGCTCGAGTGCCTGGGCATTCCCTACACCGGCAGCGGCATCCTCGCCTCGGCGCTGGCCATGGACAAACTGCGCACCAAGCAGGTGTGGCAGAGCCTGGGCATTCCGACCCCGCGTCACGCCGTGCTGGCCAGCGAAAGCGACTGTGTCGAGGCCGGCAAGGAACTGGGCTTCCCGCTGATCGTCAAACCGGCCCATGAAGGTTCCAGCATCGGCATGGCCAAGGTGAACAGCGTCGAAGAGCTGGTTGCCGCCTGGAAGGACGCTGCCAAGTACGACTCCCAGGTACTGGTCGAGCAGTGGATCCACGGTCCGGAGTTCACCATTGCGGTGCTGCGCGGGCAGGTGCTGCCACCGATCGCACTGGGTACGCCGCATGTGTTCTACGACTACGACGCCAAGTACATCGCCAACGACACCCAGTACCGCATTCCATGCGGCCTGGACGCTGGCAAGGAACAGGAACTGATGGACCTGACTGCCCGCGCTTGCGATGCCATCGGCATCGAGGGCTGGGGCCGTCTGGATGTAATGCAGGACGAGCAGGGCCGGTTCTGGCTGCTCGAAGTCAACACCGCACCCGGCATGACCGATCATAGCCTGGTGCCCATGGCGGCCCGCGCGGCCGGTCTGGACTTCCAGCAGCTGGTGCTGGCGATCCTGGCCGAAAGCGTAGCGACGCGAGGTTAAGAGCCATGCAAGGCGCGATGATACGTCAGCAGCAACCCGTCACCGGCCGCAGCAAGCCGGTGCCGCGCGGTGCCAGCCGACTGGTGGCCGACGAGCCCGTATCGGCGCGCCTGCCACGGCCCAGCTTCGGTGGGCTGAAACGCCTGCTGTGGCCGGTGCTGCTGGTCGCTGCCGGCTTCGGCGCCTACGAAGGCGCGATCCGGTTGATGCCTTACGCCGACCGCCCGATCACCAAGATCGCCGTGCAAGGCGACCTGAGCTACATCAGCCAGCAGGCGGTGCAGCAGCGTATCGCGCCTTATGTCGCGGCGAGCTTCTTCAGTGTCGATCTGCCGGCGATGCGTACAGAACTCGAGCAGATGCCATGGATCGCCCACGCCGAAGTGCGTCGGGTATGGCCGGACGAGGTGGTGATCCGCCTCGAGGAACAACTGCCGGTCGCGCGCTGGGGCGATGAGGCCTTGCTCAACAACCAGGGCCAGGCGTTCACCCCGCGCGAGCTGGCCAACTATGAGCATTTGCCGCAGCTGTTCGGGCCGCAGCGCGCTCAGCAACAAGTCATGCAGCAGTATCAGGTATTGAGCCAGATGCTGCGCCCCATGGGATTCTCCATCGCTCGCCTGGAGCTGCGCGAGCGAGGCAGCTGGTTCCTGACCACCGGTGCGGGTAGCGCCGGCCCTGGCATCGAGCTGCTGTTGGGGCGCGATCATCTGGTGGAGAAGATGCGCCGGTTCATTGCCATATACGACAAGACACTCAAAGAGCAGATCACCAACATCGCCCGCATCGATCTGCGATACGCCAACGGATTAGCGGTTGGCTGGCGGGAACCGAATGCACCGACGACGGCCCAACCCGCCGTTGCGAAGAATTAGAGAGAGGCAGGACCATGGCAAACGCGCATAGCGGCAAAATGATCGTCGGGCTGGACATTGGCACCTCCAAGGTGGTGGCGCTGGTTGGCGAAGTGGCGGCGGACGGCACCCTCGAGATCGTCGGGATCGGTACGCATCCGTCCCGCGGCTTGAAGAAAGGCGTGGTGGTGAACATCGAGTCGACCGTGCAGTCGATCCAGCGCGCGGTGGAAGAAGCGCAGCTGATGGCCGGCTGCCGCATCCACTCGGCGTTCGTCGGTGTTGCCGGCAACCACATCCGCAGCCTGAACTCCCATGGCATCGTCGCCATCCGCGACCGTGAGGTCAGCGTCGCCGACCTCGAGCGCGTGCTCGATGCTGCCCAGGCCGTGGCCATCCCGGCCGACCAGCGCGTGCTGCACACCCTGCCCCAGGACTACGTGATCGACAACCAGGAAGGTGTGCGCGAGCCACTGGGCATGTCTGGCGTGCGTCTGGAAGCGAAAGTCCATGTGGTCACCTGCGCGGTCAACGCCGCCCAGAACATCGAGAAGTGCGTACGCCGCTGCGGCCTCGAGATTGACGACATCATTCTCGAACAACTGGCCTCGGCTTATTCGGTGCTGACCGATGACGAGAAAGAACTGGGCGTGTGCCTGGTGGACATCGGCGGCGGCACCACCGACATCGCCATCTTCACCGAAGGTGCGATCCGCCACACCGCGGTGATCCCGATTGCCGGTGACCAGGTCACCAACGACATCGCCATGGCCCTGCGTACACCTACGCAGTACGCCGAGGAAATCAAGATCCGCTACGCCTGCGCCCTGGCCAAGCTGGCCGGCGCCGGCGAGACCATCAAGGTGCCGAGCGTCGGCGATCGTCCGCCGCGCGAACTGTCGCGCCAGGCCCTGGCAGAAGTGGTCGAGCCGCGTTACGACGAGCTCTTCACACTGATCCAGGCCGAGTTGCGTCGCAGCGGCTACGAGGATCTGGTGCCGGCCGGCATCGTCCTGACCGGCGGTACATCGAAGATGGAAGGCGCCGTGGAACTGGCCGAGGAAATCTTCCACATGCCGGTACGCCTCGGCGTGCCGCACAGCGTTCGGGGGCTGAGCGACGTGGTGCGCAACCCGATCTATTCAACCGGCGTGGGACTGCTCACCTACGGCCTGCAAAAGCAGACCGAGGACCTGCCCCTGACCGGCAACAGCAGCAGCAACAGCTATGGCGATGAACCTAAGGCCCCGGTGCTTGAGCGCTTCAAGCGCTGGGTCCAAGGCAACTTCTAAGTTTCAAAGCAGTAGTGGTAGGCGCAAAAACTAGAGAACTGTAAGGAGAGGGAAAATGTTCGAGCTCGTAGACAACGTCCCGCAAAGCCCGGTCATCAAAGTGATCGGTGTCGGTGGTGGTGGTGGCAACGCCGTCAACCACATGGTCAAAAGCAGCATCGAAGGTGTGGAATTCATCTGCGCCAACACCGATGCCCAGGCGCTGAAGAACATTGGCGCACGCACCATCCTGCAACTGGGGACCGGTGTGACCAAGGGCCTGGGTGCCGGTGCCAATCCGGAAGTCGGTCGTCAGGCCGCGCTGGAAGACCGTGAGCGCATCGCCGAAGTGCTGCAAGGCACCAACATGGTGTTCATCACCACTGGCATGGGCGGCGGTACCGGTACCGGTGCTGCGCCGATCATCGCCGAAGTGGCAAAGGAAATGGGCATCCTCACCGTTGCGGTGGTGACCCGTCCGTTCCCGTTCGAGGGTCGCAAGCGCATGCAGATTGCCGATGAAGGCATCCGCATGCTGGCTGAAAGCGTTGACTCGCTGATCACCATCCCCAACGAGAAGCTGCTGACCATCCTGGGCAAGGATGCAAGCCTGCTGTCTGCCTTCGCCAAGGCCGACGACGTGCTGGCTGGCGCCGTGCGCGGTATCTCCGACATCATCAAACGTCCGGGCATGATCAACGTCGACTTCGCCGACGTGCGCACCGTGATGGGCGAGATGGGCATGGCCATGATGGGCACCGGCTGCGCCAGCGGTCCTAACCGTGCTCGTGAGGCCACCGAGGCGGCGATTCGCAACCCGCTGCTCGAGGACGTCAACCTGCAGGGTGCCCGCGGTATCCTGGTGAACATCACCGCAGGTCCTGACCTGTCGCTGGGTGAGTACTCCGACGTGGGGAGCATCATCGAGGCCTTCGCCTCCGACCACGCGATGGTCAAGGTCGGCACCGTGATCGATCCTGACATGCGCGACGAGCTGCACGTCACCGTGGTCGCTACTGGCCTGGGTGCGCGCATCGAGAAGCCGGTCAAGGTCGTCGACAACACGCTGCAGACCGCACAGCAGGTGTACGAGTCCTCCAACCCGGCTCCGGTTCGCCAGGAGCAGACGGCGGTGAACTACCGTGACCTGGAGCGTCCGACCGTGATGCGCAACCAGGCACACGCAGGCGCTGCGGCTGCGGCTAAACTCAACCCACAGGACGATCTGGACTACCTTGACATCCCGGCCTTCCTGCGTCGCCAGGCCGATTGATGGAATTTATCAGGGGTATAAGGGTGATTGGTGTTCAGCAAAGGCCGGGTCTGCTATCATTCTCAGCCTTTGTTGATACCAATTCGCAATTAGCGCTAAAGCGGCCAATGCCATGATTAGACAACGCACCCTGAAGAATACCATTCGTGCCACAGGTGTCGGCCTGCATTCCGGAGAGAAGGTCTACCTGACTCTCAAGCCAGCACCCGTGGATACCGGCATCGTTTTCCGCCGCGCTGACCTCGACCCTGTGGTCGAAATCCCGGCGCGTGCGGCCAACGTCGGCGAGACAACCATGTCGACGACGCTGGTCAACGGTGACGTCAAGGTCGATACGGTCGAGCACCTGCTCTCTGCCATGGCGGGCCTGGGCATCGATAACGCCTACGTCGAGCTCTCCGCCTCGGAAGTGCCGATCATGGATGGCAGCGCCGGTCCCTTTGTATTCCTGATTCAGTCCGCCGGCCTGGAAGAACAGGACGCCGCTAAAAAGTTCATCCGTATCCTGCGCGAAGTCAGCGTGGAGGAGGGCGACAAGCGCGCCACCTTCCTGCCCTTCGACGGGTTCAAGGTGAGCTTCGAGATCGACTTCGATCACCCGGTCCTCAAGGGCCAGACCCAGAGTGCAGTGGTTGATTTCTCCAGCACGTCGTTCGTGAAGGAAGTCAGCCGAGCACGCACCTTCGGTTTCATGCGTGACATCGAGTACCTGCGCAAGCACAACCTTGCGTTGGGTGGCAGTGTCGAGAACGCCATCGTGGTCGACGAGACCGGTGTGCTCAACGAAGACGGACTTCGCTCCGATGACGAATTCGTCAAGCACAAGATCCTCGACGCCATTGGCGACCTCTATCTGCTGGGCAACAGCCTGATCGGCGAGTTCAAGGGCTACAAGTCCGGACACGCGCTGAACAACCAGTTGCTGCGCAAGCTGATCGCAGAAACGGACGCCTGGGAAGTGGTGACTTTCGAAGATGCCAGTACGGCACCGATCTCCTACATGCGCCCTGTTGCGGCCGTGTAAGTTCGAACACTCTCTAGTTCATTGAGGCCACCTTCGGGTGGCCTTTTTTATTGGCGCGCCCATGGCCGAGCGGTGTTTGACGCCTTCGCAGATAACGCCTGGAACTTCAGGTCTTGTCGTGGGCGTGTGCTGCAAGCCGTTCCAGCGCGGCCCGCAGTTTTTCGTCATCAATGCCTTGCGCCGTCTCGCGCAGGCTTTGTGCCGCTTGTTGCGACAACTCGGTGGTGTGTGTCGGGCGCGCGGGTGCGCCAACTGGTGGTTGCACCTGGAACTTGATGCGCTGCAGGTTGGCGAAGGCTTCCATGGCTCGCAGCGTTGTCAGCAGGCGCTTCTGCTGGTAGCGCAGACGAGTTGCCCAATGGCCGTCCGTCACCACCAGGAGCAGACAGCCATCGCGCCAGGAGGCCACATGACAGTGTGCCCTGGCAGCGGGCTGCAACTGGCTTTCCAGCAAACGCTGCAGGTGCTCGAGGCGCTCGGCCTGGTTGAGCAGCAGGCGCAGCGGCCTGGCCTGGCGCAGCAAGGCGGCGGGTGGCTGGGCAGAAGGGGGTTTGTAGGCCATCGGAGTACGCATGAGGTTACAAGATTGGCAGTCTAACAGATGCCGCCAGGGCCGTTGCCTGTGCCGGACGCTTTGCCGGCAGCACCGATCCTGGGGGCGGTGCAGAGGGTGCAGGCGCAGGCCCGCCCGCGAGGACGCCAAACACGTTTCATCTCTGGCCGCCTTGAACTTGAGGAAAATGTCCCTATGTTAGAGAGGCCCCGTTTAAAGCGCTGTGCCAGCATCGTGGAAATCCACCACTTTCCTCACCAACGTTTCCGGGTAGAATGCTCGTTCGCATGCGGCCCAAGGGCTGCACGGGCGACTCACGGGGCCGCCCTCCATCCCTAAGTGTGGAAGATCCTGCCGATATGTTTGCGCCTTTGTTAAAAAAACTTTTTGGAAGCAAGAACGAGCGTGAAATCAAGCGCATGCTCAAGACGGTCAGCACCGTCAATGCCTTCGAAGAGAAGATGGTGGCCCTCTCCGACGAGCAACTGCGTGGCAAGACCGCAGAGTTCAAAGAGCGCCTGGCCAAAGGCGAAACCCTCGACCAGTTGTTGCCCGAAGCCTTCGCCGTGGCCCGTGAGGCCGGCAAGCGTGTCATGGGCATGCGCCACTTCGATGTCCAGCTGATCGGTGGCATGACCCTGCATGAGGGCATGATCGCAGAAATGCGTACCGGTGAAGGCAAGACCTTGGTCGGTACCCTGGCGGTCTACCTGAATGCGCTGTCCGGCAAGGGCGTGCATGTGGTCACGGTCAACGACTACCTGGCTCGCCGTGACGCCAACTGGATGCGTCCGCTGTATGAATTCCTCGGCCTCAAGGTGGGCATCGTCTCGGCCTTCCAGCCGCCGGAAGAAAAGCGCGCCGCCTATGCTGCCGACATCACCTACGGCACCAACAACGAATTCGGTTTCGACTACCTGCGCGACAACATGGCGTTCAGCCAGGACGAGAAGTTCCAGCGTGAGCTGAACTTCGCCGTGATCGACGAAGTCGACTCCATCCTCATCGACGAAGCGCGTACCCCGCTGATCATCTCCGGTCAGGCCGAAGACAGCTCCAAGCTGTACATCGAGATCAACCGCCTGATCCCGCGCCTGAAGCAGCACATCGAAGAAGTCGAAGGCCAGGTGACTCAAGAGGGTCACTTCACCATCGACGAGAAGAGCCGCCAGGTCGAGCTCAACGAGGCCGGTCACCAGTTCATCGAGGAGATGCTCACCCAGTCCGGCCTGCTGGCCGAAGGCGAGAGCCTCTACTCGGCCCACAACCTGGGCCTGCTCACCCATGTCTACGCGGGCTTGCGTGCGCACAAGCTGTTCCACCGCAACGTCGAGTACATCGTCCAGGACGGCCAGATCCTGCTGATCGACGAGCATACCGGCCGTACCATGCCGGGCCGTCGCCTGTCCGAAGGCCTGCACCAGGCCATCGAGGCGAAGGAAAACCTGAACATCCAGGCCGAGAGCCAGACCCTGGCTTCGACCACCTTCCAGAACTACTTCCGTCTCTACACCAAGCTGTCCGGCATGACCGGTACTGCCGACACCGAAGCGTTCGAGTTCGCCCAGATCTACAACCTCAACGTGATGGTCATTCCGCCGAACAAGCCGCTGGCACGGAAGGACTTCAACGACCTGGTCTACCTCACCGCCGACGAGAAGTACGCGGCGATCATCGCCGACATCAAGGAAAGCATGGCCAAGGGCCGTCCTGTCCTGGTGGGTACCGCGACCATCGAGACCTCCGAGCACATGTCCAACCTTCTGCAGAAGGAAGGCATCGACCACAAGGTCCTGAACGCCAAGTACCACGAGAAGGAAGCCGAGATCATCGCCCAGGCCGGTGCGCCGGGCGCCCTGACCATCGCCACCAACATGGCCGGTCGTGGTACCGACATCCTGCTGGGCGGTAACTGGGAAGCCGAAGTCGCTGCCCTGGAAAACCCGACCAGCGAGCAGATCGCGCAGATCAAGGCCGACTGGCAGAAGCGCCACCAGCAGGTGCTGGAAGCCGGTGGCCTGCACGTGATCGCCTCCGAGCGTCACGAGTCGCGTCGTATCGACAACCAGCTGCGTGGCCGTGCCGGCCGTCAGGGCGATGCCGGTTCGAGCCGCTTCTACCTGTCGCTGGAAGACAGCCTGATGCGTATCTTCGCCTCCGACCGGGTGAAGAACTTCATGAAGGCGCTGGGCATGCAGTCCGGCGAAGCCATCGAGCACCGCATGGTCACCAACGCCATCGAAAAAGCGCAGCGCAAGGTCGAAGGTCGCAACTTCGACATCCGCAAGCAGCTGCTCGAATACGACGACGTGGCCAACGAGCAGCGCAAGGTGATCTACCACATGCGCAACAGCCTGCTGGCTGCCGAGAACATCGGCGACACCATCGCCGAGTTCCGCAAGGAAGTGCTCGACGCCACCATCAGCCAGCACATTCCGCCGCAGTCGCTGCCCGAGCAGTGGGACGTGGCGGGCCTTGAGGCCGCGCTGTCGAGCGACTTCGCCATGAAGCTGCCGATCCAGCAGTGGCTCGACGAGGACGATCACCTCTACGAGGAGACCCTGCGCGAGAAGCTGCTGAACGAGATCACCACCGCCTACACCGAGAAGGAAGACCAGGCCGGCATCGACGCCCTGCGCACCTTCGAGAAGCAGATTCTGCTGCGCGTGGTGGACGACCTGTGGAAAGACCACCTGTCGACCATGGATCACCTGCGCCACGGTATCCACCTGCGCGGCTATGCCCAGAAGAACCCGAAGCAGGAGTACAAGCGCGAGTCGTTCACCCTGTTCCAGGAGCTGCTCGAGTCGATCAAGCGCGACACCATCCGTGTGCTCTCGCACGTCCAGGTTCGCCGCGAAGACCCTGCCGAAGAAGAAGCCCGCCTGCGCCGCGAGGCCGAGGCACTGGCCAGCCGCATGCAGTTCCAGCATGCCGCAGCCCCAGGTCTGGAAAGCGAGCAACTGAGCGAGGAGGGCGCCGAAGTGGCTGTAGCCTCTGCGCCCGTTCGCAACGAACAGAAGCTGGGCCGCAACGAGCCGTGCTGGTGTGGTTCGGGCAAGAAGTTCAAGCATTGCCATGGTCAGATCGAGTGATTCGATCCGTCACCTGACATCTACAGGGCCGCTTGGCGGCCCATCGCGGCACAAGGCCGCTCCCACAGGCATCGCACAGAACCTGTAGGAGCGGCCTTGTGCCGCGATGGGGCGCAAAGCGGCCCCGCTTTTCGCAACTCATTCATTTTCTAGGAGCGCTCCAATGGCTGTCGGTCTCGGTCCCCTGCCTACCCTGCACCCGGTTCCCGGTTTCGAACTCGGCATCGCTTCGGCGGGCATCAAGCGCCCTGGGCGCAAGGACGTGGTGGTGATGCGCTGCGCCGAAGGCTCCAGCGTTGCCGGCGTGTTCACCCTCAACGCCTTCTGCGCCGCTCCCGTGATCCTCTCCAAGCAGCGCGTGCAGGGCACTGTGCGCTACCTGCTGACCAACACCGGTAACGCCAACGCCGGTACCGGTGCGCCGGGCCTGGCCGCCGCCGAGCGCACCTGCGCCAAGCTGGCCGAGCTGACCGGCGTGCCTGCCGAGTCCGTGCTGCCATTCTCCACCGGGGTGATCGGCGAGCCGCTGCCGGTCGAGAAGATCGAAGGCGCGCTGCAGGCTGCGCTGGACAACCTTTCGGAAAACAACTGGGCCGAAGCCGCTACTGGCATCATGACCACCGACACCCTGCCCAAGGGTGCCAGCCGTCAGTTCCAGCACGACGGCGTCACCGTCACGGTCACCGGGATCAGCAAAGGTGCAGGCATGATCCGCCCGAACATGGCCACCATGCTCGGCTACATCGCCACCGACGCCAAGGTCGCCCCGGCTGTGCTCAAGGACCTGATGCTCGACGGTGCCAACAAGTCGTTCAACCGCATCACCATCGATGGCGACACCTCGACCAACGATTGCTGCATGCTGATCGCCACCGGCAAGGCCAACCTGCCGGAGGTGACTGAGGCAAGTGGCGCGCTGTTCGAAGCGCTGAAGAAGGCCGTGTTCGACGTGTGCATGGAAGTGGCCCAAGCCATCGTCCGTGATGGCGAAGGTGCGACCAAGTTCGTGACCGTGCAGGTCAATGGCGGCGGGAATCATCAGGAGTGCCTGGATGTCGGCTATGCCGTCGCTCATTCGCCGCTGATCAAGACTGCACTGTTCGCCTCCGACCCCAACTGGGGCCGCATTCTGGCTGCCGTCGGCCGCGCAGGCGTGCCGGAACTGGACGTCAGCCTGATCGATGTGTACCTGGACAGCGTGTGCATCGCCAGCAAGGGCGGTCGCAGTCCGAGCTACACCGAAGAGCAAGGTTCGGCGGTGATGGCCCAGGAAGAGATCACCATTCGTATCGAACTGGGTCGCGGTCAGTGCAGCGAAACCATCTGGACCACTGATCTGTCCCACGAGTACGTGAAGATCAACGCCGAATACCGTACCTGATCCACCCAAGGCCGCTGCCACAGGCTCGAAGGGGACCTGTGGAGCGGCCTTGTGTCGCGATGGGCTGCGCAGCAGCCCTGAATCCAAAGAGCAATGGAGCCGAACCATGAGCTATCACCTGATCATCGGCGACAAGCTGTATTCTTCCTGGTCGCTGCGCGGCGCTCTGGCCCTTGAGCTGGCAGGCGTCGGTTATGACGAGACACTGATCAAGCTCAACCAGCCTGATACCCGCAAGCGCATTCTCGAATTCTCGGCCACCGGCAAGGTGCCGCTGCTCAAGACCGAGCACGGCGTGATCGCCGACTCCCTGGCCATCGCCGAATACCTCAACGAACAGCACCCCGAGGCGCAGCTCTGGCCGGTGGAGGTCGCTGCGCGTGCCCAGGCGCGCTCGGCGTGTGCGCAGATGCACAGTGGTTTCTTCGCCTTGCGCGGTGCGATGCCGTTCGATCTGTCGCGCGATCAGGCGTTGGATAGCGTGCCGCTCGAAGTGCAGGTCGATATCGACCGCATCGTCGCCTTGTGGGGCGAGTGCCGCCTGATGGCCAAGGACGGCGGCCCGTTCCTGTTCGGACGGCCTACGCTGGCCGATGCTTTCTTCGCCCCGGTGGCGGTGCGTTTGCGTACCTACCGTGTGCAAGTGCCCGCGCAGGCTGCGGCGTATATCGAAACGATCTACAACTGGCAGGCCTTCCAGGCCTGGCAGAAGGCGGGCTTGATGGAGTGTAACGGGTGAAACGGATCCATGTAGTTGCAGCCGTCATTCGCGGCGTCGACGGGCGCATCCTCATCGCGCGCCGCGCCGATACTCAGCACCAGGGCGGCCTGTGGGAATTTCCCGGCGGCAAGGTGGAAGAGGGCGAGGGCGTCGAGGCCGCACTGGCCCGTGAGCTCCACGAGGAGCTGGGTATCGTCGTCAGCGCCTCTCGGCCGCTGATCAAGGTCAGCCATGACTACTCGGACAAGCAGGTGCTGCTGGACGTGCGCGAGGTGTCGGCTTTCACCGGCGAGCCCCATGGCGCCGAGGGCCAGCCATTGGCGTGGGTTGCTCCGCGAGACCTGGACCAGTATGCATTTCCCGAGGCCAATAAACCCATCGTGGCGGCCGCGCGCCTGCCGGACCAGTACCTGATCACCCCGGATGGGCTCGATACCCCGGTGTTGCTGCGCGGTATCCAGAAGGCAGTGGCCTCTGGCATCAGGTTGATCCAGTTGCGCGCGCCAGACATGTACGACCCCAAGTACCGCGATGTGGCGGTGGATGCGGTGGGGCTCTGTGCAGGCAAGGCCCTGCTGATGCTCAAGGGGCCACTGGAGTGGCTGGGTGATTTCCCATCCGCAGGTTGGCACCTGACGGCGGCGCAATTGCGCAAGTACGCTGCCAAGGGGCGACCGTTCCCGCAGAATCGCTGGCTGGCGGCGTCCTGCCATAGCGCCGAGGAGCTCGAGCTGGCACGGCAGATGGGAGTGGATTTTGTCACTCTGTCGCCAGTGCAGCCTACCCAGACCCACCCCGAGGCCACGCCGATTGGCTGGGACGAGGCACAGCGCTTGATTGCAGGCTTCAACCAGCCGGTGTTCCTGCTGGGCGGGGTCGGGCCGGGTGAGCGTGAGCGGGCCCGGGAGGCGGGTGCTCAAGGTGTTGCTGGGATTCGGGCGTTCTGGCCTCAAGCCTGAGTCGTATCCGGGGCCGCTTTGCGGCCCCGATGGTCTCAGCCTTGCGGCTTCTCGGCAGGCTGCCACAGCACCTCGGCCACCCCCTGGCGTCGGCCGATGATCCGCGCTGCGACAAACAGCAGGTCCGACAACCGGTTGATATAGGCCAACCCCACCCCCTCAAGCGGCTCGACGGCATTCAACTGCTGGCAGCGCCGCTCCGCCGCCCGTGCCTGGGCGCGACACACATGGGCCTGGGCCACCAGCGCCGACCCGCTGGGCAGAATGAAGTTCTTCAATGGCCCCAGCTCCTCGTTCCACCTATCGATGACCGCTTCCAGGCGCTGCACTTCGGCCTGGTCCAGCGCCTGGTAACTGGGCATCGCCAGCTCGCCGCCGAGGTCGAACAGACGATGCTGACAAGGCGCCAACACCTCGCTCAGCTCATCCAGGCCTTGCTCGGCCAGCCCGGCGAGCAGCACGCCCAACTGGCTGTTGAGCATGTCCACCTCGCCGATGGCCTCGATGCGCGGATGGTCCTTGGGGACGCGGCGACCGTCGCCAAGGCCGGTCTCGCCCTTGTCGCCGGTGCGGGTGTAGATCTTCGACAGGCGATAGCCCATGTCATGCCTCCGTCTTGGCCGGGGGCATGGCCCCCAGCTGGCTCAAGGGCAGGCGCAGGGTGAAGCAGGTGCCTTGGCCTGGGGTGGAGTGCACCTCCATCTGCCCTTTGTGGTTGTTGGTGATGATGAAGTACGAGACCGAAAGGCCCAGGCCGGTGCCCTGGCCGATCTCCTTGGTGGTGAAGAACGGCTCGAAGGTGCGCTTGCGCACCGACTCGGGCATGCCGATGCCGTTATCTTCCACCTGGATCTCGGCCCACGGTGGATTGAGGCGGGTGCGCAGGGTGATGCGCCCGGGTTCGCTGGGCGCCGGGCGCTGATGGATGGCCTGGGCGGCGTTCTTCAGCAGGTTGAGCAGCACTTGCTCCAGCTCGTTGGCGGTGCAGGGCACGGGGCCGAGCTCGGGGTCGAACTGACGGACGATGGCCTGTCCCTTGAAGTCGAAGCCCTCCGTCAGGTCGAAGTCGTTGCCGGCGATCTCCACCGCCTGGTCGATCAAGGCGGGCAGGTTGCAAGGCGCCAGTTGGCGGTTGCTGCGGCGGCTGAAGCTGAGCATGTGGGTGACGATCTTCGCGGCCCGCGCGCCGGCCTGCTGGATGCCGTCGAGCAATTGCGGCACCTCGCGGCCGTCCAGGTAGCGGTTGATGCTGGCCAGGTCGATGCCCAGTTCGTCGGCCTGCTCCTGATTGCGCGGCAGTTCCGGCGACAGGCGTCGACGAATGTTCTGCACGTTGTGCAGGATTGCGCCCAGCGGGTTGTTGATCTCGTGGGCCATGCCTGCGGCCAGGCCGCCGACCGAGAGCATCTTTTCCGATTGCACCATCATTTCTTCCAGCGACAGGCGCTGGGTGATGTCGTCGATGCGGATCACCACCCCACGCCCGCCGCCGCCGGTCAGCGGATAGAACGTGAGCGCGTAGTGGCGTGGCTCGTCGTCCTTGGGCCAGGTCACCCGCTCGACCTTCGCTACCCGGTGTTTTTCCACCGTCTCCTTGAGCTGTGGCAGGAATGGTTTGAGTGGCTCGAAAGCGATGAAGATCGGCTGGTTCAGCGCCTCGTCCAACGGCGTTCCGGAAAGCGAGGTGGCTTCCTGGTTCCATTGCGTGACGTAGAGCTGCTCGTCGAGGGCGATCAGTGCCGAAGGCATGGAGTCGATGATGCTGTTCAGGTAGTTCTGGAAGCCTGTCAGCTTTTTCTCGATCTTGCTGCGCACCTGGACTTCCAGTTCCAGCTTGCGGTTGGTGTGGCGGGTTTCCTCGGCCAGGCCCTGGGCCTGGTCGAAAGCCGACTGGAATTCGTCGCGGGCACGCTTGAGCTGGTCTTCGCGCGCTTCGATACGCGACAGCATGGTGTTGAACGCTTCGGCAAGGCTGCCGATTTCGTCGTCGTTGCCCCGTTGCGCACGCAGGGCGTAGCTCTCCTCGCGGGTCACCTGGCGCGAGAGCTCCTCAAGGCTGTTGATCGGCTGGGTGATGAGGCGCTTGATCTGCCGGGCGATGATCAGCCACAGCAGAATGCTGAACACCAGGATCGCCAGGCTGGCAGACAGGGTGCCGGTATAGAACGCAACCGGCAATTCGCTGCTGGCCACCAGCAGCAGGTGCGCGGGCGGGCTGCCTGGACGGGGCAGGGCGATCAGCTGGGTGCTGCGAAACTCGGTGAGGCGCCAGCCGTCGATGTTGCGGTAGCGCTTGGGCATGCTCAGTGGCTGGCCATGTTGCAGTTGGGCCAGCAGGCGCCCGTCGCTGGCATACACGGCGGCGGCGCGCAGCGGTGAATAGCTGTCGAGCTCCTTGAGCAAGGCGCTGGCGGCTTCTGGACTGTCGCTGGCGCGCGCGGAAAGCTGTGGGTTGGCGACCAACCGGCCGATGGTCTGTAGCGCCTGGGGAGCCATGCTTTCCTGGGTGATCCAGTAGGCGGCGCTGATGAAGGCCAGGTTGGCCACCAGCAGGATGGTGACCAGCAGCACCAGCAGGGCGGCCAGCAGTTTTTGCCCGACCGGGAGGTTTTCCAGGCGTTGGCGCAGGGTCATGGGCGAGGTGATGTCCGTGTCGGTGGGTGGGCAGCGTCAGTCGCTGGGCAGGTTGCGTGCCTGCAGGTTATCGACCAGGCGTTGGCGCAGGTGTTCCAGGCCAGGTGTCGCCAGGCCATGCCGGGCGGCAACGTTGCAGGCATGGCCAAGCAGGTAGTGCAGCTCGGTACGTCGGCCTGCGCGCACGTCCTGGTACATCGAAGAGTAGTTGGCCGCGGTCGCCACGATCACCCGTTGGACGTCTTCGGTCAGGTTTTCGGCCGCTTGCGCTTGCCCGGCACTGCGCAGGAGAGTGCTCAGTTCCAGGCACAGTTCGTCGACTTCAGGCAGGTGACCAAGCAGCCCGCCATTCTGGCAGTCGTAAAGCACCGTCAGCGGGTTGATCGCGCAATTGAGTGCAAGCTTGCGCCACAGGCGGGTGAGTATGTCCAGCGACCACTCGGCCGGGATGCCGGCCTCGCTCAGATCGCCGAACCATTCGGGGACGCCAGGGTTGCCCGGATCGCCCAGCCAGTTGAAGCCCTGGCCAGCGAACCGCACCTGCCAGTCGCGCTCGCGGAACGCACCTTCGGTGCTGGAGGCGAAGATACTGCGGGCGTGGGGAGCCTGCTCGGCCACTTCATCCTGGCTGCCGAGGCCGTTCTGCAGCAGGACCAGCTCAGCACCTTCGGCCAGCCGCGGCGCCAGGCGCGCGATGGCAGGCGCGGCGTCGTAGGCCTTGCACGCCAGCAGCAGGCGGTGGATGGGGCCTTCGCCCTCGCAGGTCTGTGCCGGAATGGCGAATTGTGTTGTCTGGTGCTGTTCGATCAGGGTCAGGCCGCCTTCGGCTTCATAAGCTGCCAGGCGCTGTTCGTCGCGCAGCACCAGGCGCACGGCCTTGCCCGCCCGTGCCAGGCGGCAGGCCCAGAGGCTGCCGAGGCTGCCGGCGCCGAGAATATGCCAGGTGCTGCTCATCTGCGTTTCGCAACCCGTTATAATGAGCCCGCATTTTAACCATCAAACCCGACGCGCTCCATCTTCAAGCCGAGCGCGCTTTTATTTTATGGAGAACAACCATGCCTTCGTTCGACGTGGTATCGGAACTGGACAAGCACGAAGTGCAGAACGCGGTCGAAAACGCCATCAAGGAGCTCGATCGCCGCTACGACCTCAAGGGCAAGGGCAGCTTCGAGTTCAAGGACAAGGAGCAGACCGTGATGCTCACTGCCGAAGCCGAATTCCAGCTCGAGGCGATGATCGAAATCCTGCGCCTGGCGCTGGTCAAGCGCAAGATCGACGTCAAGTGCCTGGAAACCAAGGATCCCTATGCTTCCGGCAAGGAAATGAAACAGGAAGCCAAGTTCCGCGAGGGCATCGACAAGGAGCTGGCGAAGAAGATCGTCGCCCATATCAAGGATGCCAAGCTCAAGGTCCAGGCCGCCATCCAGGGCGAGCAGGTACGGGTCACCGGCAAGAAGCGCGACGACCTGCAGGAAGCCATCGCTGCCCTGCGCGCCAAGGAATTCGACATGCCGCTGCAGTTCAACAACTTCCGCGACTGATTCTGCTGGGCAGGAACCTTGATGGCACACCAATGTCCATCGCTTCCTGCGACCGCTGAATGTCCGGCGGTCTGCTTTACTGTGCACGTGTCGTTCGACATCAGGAGATGAACATGGATTTGAACGCTGAAGTCGATCAACTGGTACGCCAGTCCGAGACTTGGATTCCCTTGATCATGGCGTACGGCAGTCGTTTGTTGCTGGCGCTGCTGACCCTGGCGATCGGCTGGTGGATCACCAACAAGATCAGTGATCGATTGGCCAGGCTCGTCGGCCTGCGGGTGGCTGACCCGGCGTTGCAGGGTTTCATCCGCACGCTGTCCAACATCGTGCTCAAGGTGATGCTGGCGATCAGCGTGGCGTCGATGATCGGCATCGAAACCACCTCGTTCGTCGCTGCCATGGGTGGTGCCGTGCTGGCCATCGGCCTGGCCTTGCAGGGCAGCCTGGCAAACTTTGCCGGTGGCGTGCTGATCCTGCTGTTCCGCCCGTTTCGCATCGGTGACTGGATCGAGGCCCAGGGTGTGAGCGGGACCGTCGACAGCATCCAGATCTTCCACACCGTGCTGCGTAGCGGTGATAACAAGACGGTCATTCTGCCTAACGGCACCTTGTCCAACGGCATCATCGTCAACACCAACCGCCAGCCGACGCGCAAGGTCGTGTTCGACGTGGGTGTGGACTACGAGGCCGACCTGCAGAAGGCGCGCAACGTGCTGCTGGAGCTGGCGCAGGACCCTCGGGTGCTGCCCGACCCAGCGCCTCAGGCGGTGGTTGCAACGCTTGGCGACAGTTCGATCACCGTGTCGCTGCGCCTGTGGACCAAGACTGCCGACTACTGGGACGTGATGTTCATGCTCAATGAGCAGGCGCGGGATCGCCTGAAGGCCGAGGGGATCGACATTCCCTTCCCGCAGCGGGTGATTCGCGTGGTGCAGGAGACTGCCGCGCAGTAACCCACGCCGTACAACGGGGCCCCTGTAGGGGCCCTTGTTTTTTGCGCCTTACACTTGTTCACAGCCAAAGCCGGTGATTTCTGGCATATAGCCTGACCCCTTCTGTCTGCACCCGAAACGCCATCATGAAACCATTGTTGTATATCACTCCTCTGCGGGCCCTGTTGTTCGGCCTGACCCTTGCCCTGTTCGAACTGCTGACCTACCTGGCCAGCGATGCAGTCATGCCTGCCATGCCGGTGGTGGTCGACGATCTCAAGGCCAGCCCTGAATTCATTCCCCACGCCCTGAACCTCTACCTGCTTGGCGGCGTAGTGCTACAGTGGCTGATCGGCCCGCTGGCCGACCGCTATGGCCGCCGTCCACTGCTGCTGACAGGCTGCGCCTTCTTTGGTGCGGCATGCCTTGCGACCTTCTGGGTGCACGATATCGGCCTGTTCAATCTGCTGCGCCTGCTGCAGGGCATTGGCCTGGGCTTCGTGGTGACGGTGAGCTATCCGGCGCTCAACGAGGCGTTCAGCGAGGCTGACGCGGTGCGGATGATGGCGCTGCTGGCCAACATTGCGCTGCTCTCGCCGTTGCTCGGGCCGCTGGTGGGGACGTTGATGCTGCAGTGGCTCGACTGGCGCTGGCTGTTCGTCGCCTTCGCGGTGGGCGCGGTGCTGTGCTGGGGGCTGCTGTATCGCCTGATGCCTGAAACGCTCGGGGTCGAGCGCCGTGATGGCTCGCGCCTGGCCTTCACGCCCATCCACCTATTGCCCTTGCTGGCCGGTTACGCGCAGTTGCTGGGCAACCGTCGTTTTGTGGCTGGCAGCGCGGCATTGGGTTTGGTGGGCTTGCCGCTGATCGGCTGGATCGGCCTGTCGCCGGTCCTGCTGATTCATGACGAGGGGCTGAGCACCCTGGAATACGCGCTGTGGCAGTTACCGGTGTTTGGTGGACTGATCCTCGGCAACCTCATCATCAATCGTATTGCGGATCGTTATCCGCTGCCTGCGCTGGTGCGCGGTGCCCTGTGGCCGTACCTGGCCGGGTTGTGCCTGATGGTGCTGGCGACCTGGTTGTGGCCGACGGTGACCAGTGTGGTCGCTGGCATGTCGCTCTATGCACTGGGGTTGGGTGTGGCCAACGCGGTGCTGTACCGCATGACGCTGTTCTCCAGCGAGCAGAGCAAGGGGCTGGTGTCGGCGATGCTGGGGATGATCACCATCGCCTTGCTGGGGCTGGGGGGCGCGGTGTTGGCGATGCTGGGTGCAGGGGCGAGCTTGTTGCACTTTGCCTTGGGTGCAGGGATTGCCGGGGCGCTGGCGCTGTGGCCGTTGTGGTTCGTGGTGGGCGGTCGGCCTGGGGAAGGGGCTGTCGTTCAGTAGGCTTGAAAACGGCGTCGTCCTTTTCGCGGGCAAGTCGGGGCGCCGAACCGCCGCTCCCACAAGTACACCATGGGTTTCAAGAGCAGTGGTGTACCTGTGGGAGCGGCGGTTCGGCGCCCCGGCTTGCCCGCGAAAAGGATGAGGTGACTGTCAGGGCTGCTCGGTGACCGAGTTCTCTGCCTGCGCCTGCTTGCCGCGTCCCACTTCCTGGCGCCAGTGCAGCGCGATCAGGATCAGCGTGGGCACGCCCAGCAGGGCGGTGATCATGAAGAAGTTGTGATAGCCGAACTTCTCGACCATCACCCCTGAATAGCCGCCGATCAGCCGCGGCAGCAACAGCATGATCGAGCTCAGCAGTGCGTACTGGGTAGCCGAGAACTTCAGGTTGGTCAGGCTCGACAGGTAGGCAACGAACGCCGAGGTCGCCATGCCGGAGCTGAAGTTGTCCAACGAGATGGTCACCACCAGCATTTCCAGGTTCGGCCCCATGTCGGCCAGCATCACGAACAGGATGTTGGTACCTGCCGACGCCACGCCGCCGATGAACAGGATCGGCAGGATGCCGAAGCGCACGATCAGCAGCCCGCCGACACCGGCACCGACCAGGGTCATGATCAGGCCGAAGATCTTGCTGACGCTGGCGATCTGGTCCTTGGTGAAGCCCATGTCGATGTAGAACACGTTGGCCATGACGCCCATCACGGTGTCCGACATCCGGTACGTGGCGATCAGCCCCAGCAACAGCAAGGCCTGCCAGCGGTAGCGGACGATGAAGTCGTTGACCGGCGTGAGTACCGGCGCCAGGCCGCGGCGGCCCATGGAAGACAGGCAGGCCCAGGTCAGCAGTGCATAGAGGATCAGGCGCAGGAAGGCGCGGTCTTCGAGCAGCAGGTCGAGCATGGTCGAGTCGCCGAACACCACGCTGGCCCAGTCGGTGTTGAACATCTGGGTGAAGCTGGCGGGCACCGACACCAGCAGGATGATCAGCACGAACACCGACACCAGCTGATGCATCAACCCGTAGCGCGCCGCCGACAGCTGCGTGCGCAACGGCACGGGAGGTTCACGCATCACCAGTGTGGTGAACAGCGCCGGCAGCATGAGGATGCCGAACAGCACGTAGGTGCCGGTCCAGGCTTTGTGCAGGTAGCTGAAACCGGTGGAGCCGAACCATTCGGCGAAGAACAGCGCGCCAGCGGTGGCCAGTAGTGCCGCGACCCGATAGCCAGCCATGTAGCTGGCGGCGAGGGCAGCCTGGCGCTGGTCATCGGCGATTTCCAGGCGGTAGGCGTCGACGGCGATGTCCTGGGTGGCCGAGGCGAAGGCCACCAGCACCGCCAGGGCGATCAGCCAGGACAGGTGTTTCTGCGGATCGCACAGGCCCATGCCCATGAGCCCTACCACGACCAGCACCTGCGACAGCAGCAGCCACGAGCGACGCCGTCCCATGCCGCCGAGCAGCGGCAGGCGCCATTGGTCGAGCAGCGGCGACCAGACCCATTTGAACGCGTAGGCCAGACCGATCAGGCTGGCATAGCCGATGGTCTCGCGGGCGACACCGGCTTCGCGCAGCCACACCGAAAGCGTTGAAAACACCAGCATGTAGGGCAGGCCGGCGGCGAAACCGAGCAACAACAGCACCAAGGTCGACGGGCTGGCATAGGCAGCGAGCGCAGCGCGCCAGGTTTTACGGGGCATGGGCCAACATCTGCCTCAAGTTTGCGAAAACAAAGCGCGCACTCTAACCGCTGTGCTCCATTGGGCGCCAGCCATGGCGCGACATATCCACTCGATTATTGGTCACATTCACGCCCTCTGCGCGCAGCCTGGCGCGTTGTTCGTCGCCCGACGGCGTACCCGACGCGAGGCTCAGGCGGCCACCGGCCCCGAGCACCCGGTGCCACGGCAGGCGTGTGTCAGACGGCAGTTGCCCGAGGGTGCGCCCGACCCAGCGTGCAGCGCGGCCAAGGCCGGCCAGTTCCGCCAATTGGCCGTAACTGATCACCTTGCCAGCCGGCACTTGGCCGAGGACCGAATACAGTGCCATTCGTCGGGCTTCGGGATCGTCCGGATGCGGAATCGATTGATCAGACATCAGTCAATTCCTGACCTGAAGGTGAAACAAGATGAAAAGTTGACGGAAATGAGAATTGAACTCGTAGGCATAGGCCCGGTCTGTCCTTGCTCTGGTCGTGGGTATCTGGATAATGCCCGACTTTTTTCGTCCAACCGAACGCAAATTCTGCCTATGTCTTCTAGAGCTTTGCTGTGCCTTTTCGCCGCCACCCTCTCTGCGCCCGTGCTGGCCGACACCGTCTGGATGAAGAACGGTGACCGCCTGAGCGGCAAGATCAAGGTCTTCGACGGCGGCAAGCTGCTGCTCGAAACACCCTATGGCGGCAGTATCGCCCTGGACTGGAAGCAGGTTCAGACCCTCGAAAGCGACCAGGAACTGTTGGTCAAGCAGGACGCCTACTCCGGCGAGAAGGCCAAGTCGCTCAAGGCCGCCGAAGCCGGCAAGGTGACTCTGGCCAACGGCGATGCGCCCAAGACCGTGGAGCTCGCCAGTATCGAGCAGATCATGAAGCCGCGGCCGCTGGTCGAGGACTTCCTGTGGAAAGGTAATGTCGACCTGGCGCTGGACTACAAGCGTGCCGAAAACGACACCGACGACTACGACGTCAGCTTCAAGACCACCGCGCGCCATGGCCGCTGGCGGCACAACGCCGAAGGCGAATACAACCGCGAAACCAAGGACGACGTCACCACGACCAACAACTGGAGCGCCGAGTACGCGCTGGACCGTTTCCTCACCGAAAAATGGTTCTGGCAGGGGCGCCTGGAATACAAGCGTGACCAGATCGAGAATCTGGCGCGTCAGCGTACCGTCGGTACTGGCCCGGGCTATCAGTTCTGGGACGACGAGCTGGGCGCGTTCTCGCTTGGTTCGCTGATCAACCGTACCGACTACGAATACCGCGATGGCGGCAAGGATAACTTCTATTCGGCTGCGGTGAAGTGGGACTACAACCGCTACCTGATCGGCAAGAAGGTCGAGTTCTTCACCACCGGTGAGCTGGGCAAGCCATTCGGTTCGGTCGCCGATTACTCGCTGGATGCCGAGATGGGCCTGCGCTACAAGGTGACCGAGTGGGCCTCGCTCAACCTCAAGGCCGAGAAGGACCTGATCAAGGGCACCAGCGACAGCGACCTGGACAAGACCCGCTACACCGCAGGTTTCGGTGTGGCCTGGTAAGACCGCTCGCACGGGGCTGTACAGCGCTCCTGTGGCAGGCGGCGGTGATAATGATTATCTTGTCACCCATCCAGCCCGCTGCCCCAGGAGTTCCCCGTGAGTACCAACGCCATCCGCCCCGCCCGGGAACTGCTGCTCGAAGAGTACCGCGGCGTTCTCTCGACCCTGTCCAAGTCCATGCCCGGCTTCCCCTTCGGTTCGGTGGTGCCCTACTGCCTGGACGCCCAAGGGCACCCGCTGATCCTCATCAGCCGTATCGCCCAGCACACCCATAACCTGCAGAAGGATGCCAAGTGCTCGCTGTTGGTGGGCGAGCGTGACGCTGAAGACGTGCAGGCGGTCGGCCGCCTGACAGTGATGGCCGAGGCGCGCAAGCTGACCGACGAAGCCGCCATCGACGCGGCTGCTGCGCGCTACTACCGGTACTTCCCCGATGCCAGCAACTACCACAAGGCCCACGATTTCGATTTCTGGGTGCTGGAACCTGTGCGGCATCGCTACATCGGCGGTTTCGGCGCAATCCACTGGCTGGACGACGTCACCTTGGCCAACCCTTTCGCCGGGGCGGCAGAAGCCAGCATGATCGAGCACATGAACAGCGATCATGCCAACGCCATCGCCCATTACGTCGAGCTCACCGGTCTGCCGCGCAGTGCACCGGCCGAGATGGTCGGCATCGACAGCGAGGGGATGCACCTGCGCATCGGCCAGGCGATTCACTGGCTGGCGTTCCCGAACACTTGCAATACGCCGACACAAGTGCGCGAAGCCTTGGTATTGCTGGCACGCGCCGACCAGTGGCCCACTCCGGCGAAGGCCGAGGGTTGAAATCGCGAGCAGTTGCATCCATCTGAGGTCTTATTGGAAGGTTCTCTTCCGTCGAGGAATCCTTGATGCGTGCTTTTCTACTGCTGTTCCTGATTTTTCCGGTGCTGGAGTTGTTCGTCTTCGTCAAAGTCAGCGCCGCCATTGGTTTCTTCCCGGCGCTGCTGCTGATCATCGCCGGTTCCGCCCTCGGCCTGCTGGTCATGCGCCTGGCCGGTCTGGCGACGGCGCTGCGCGCCCGTGAAAGCCTGCAGCGCGGCGAACTGCCCGCTGAGGACATGTTCCAGGGGCTGATGCTGGCTGTGGGTGGTGGTTTGCTGCTGCTGCCGGGCTTCATCAGCGATGTGCTGGGCCTGCTGTGCCTGCTGCCCTTTACCCGCCATCTGGTTGCGCGCAAGTTGCGTCAACGGGCCGAGGCCCAGGCCACGCGCCAGCGGGCGTTCCAGGATGATCCGTTAAACGGGCAGCCGCGCGATGGCGGTCACCGTCCGAATGTGATCGAGGGCGAATACGAGCGCCGCGATCAGTGATCGACAAATGAACCCAACGGGGCCGCTATGCGGCCCCTGCTTTTTTTCGGCGTGTACACGCCGATTAAAAAAATTCCATGGCAAGCCTTGTAATCGAATCGAGCGGCCTCATGTATGTGTCACCGCAAGGTTTCTGGTGGCGACACCAGACATGACACGTGGGGTTCGCAGGCCGCGAGCCCCCTCCGGCAACGCCGGATAGCCTCAACCCGCCGGTGTCGACACCGGCCGATGAAAACCACAATTTGGGAGAGATCGACAATGAAGCTTCGTCCTCTGCATGACCGCGTCGTCATCCGTCGCAGCGAAGAAGAATCGAAAACCGCTGGCGGTATCGTCCTGCCGGGTTCGGCCGCTGAAAAACCGAACCGCGGCGAAGTTGTCGCCGTTGGCACCGGTCGCGTCCTGGACAACGGCGAAGTTCGCGCGCTGGCCGTGAAAGTGGGTGACAAAGTGGTTTTCGGCCCTTACTCGGGCAGCAACACCGTGAAAGTCGATGGCGAAGACCTGCTGGTGATGGCCGAGAACGAAATCCTCGCCGTCATCGAAGGCTGATTTCCCCGATTTCCCTGCTAAAGAATTCCAAGGATTAAACGATCATGGCTGCTAAAGACGTAAAATTCGGCGATTCCGCCCGCAAGAAAATGCTCGTTGGTGTCAACGTTCTGGCTGACGCTGTCAAAGCCACCCTGGGCCCGAAAGGCCGTAACGTTGTCCTGGCCAAGAGCTTCGGCGCTCCAACCATCACCAAAGACGGTGTTTCGGTTGCCAAGGAAATCGAACTGAAGGACGCCTTCGAGAACATGGGCGCCCAGCTGGTCAAGGAAGTTGCTTCCAAGGCCAACGACGCTGCCGGGGACGGCACCACCACTGCTACCGTTCTGGCTCAGGCCATTGTCAACGAAGGCCTGAAGGCCGTCGCTGCCGGCATGAACCCGATGGACCTCAAGCGCGGTATCGACAAGGCCACCGCTGCCGTCGTCGCCGAGCTGAAGAACCTGTCCAAGCCATGCGCCGACTCCAAGGCCATCGCTCAGGTCGGCACCATCTCCGCCAACTCCGACAGCTCCATCGGTGAAATCATCGCCGAAGCCATGGAAAAAGTCGGTAAAGAAGGCGTGATCACCGTTGAAGAAGGCTCGGGCCTGGAAAACGAACTGTCCGTCGTAGAAGGCATGCAGTTCGACCGTGGCTACCTGTCGCCGTATTTCATCAACAAGCCTGACACCATGGTTGCCGAGCTCGAAGGCCCGCTGCTGCTGCTGGTCGACAAGAAGATCTCGAACATCCGCGAACTGCTGCCGGTTCTGGAAGCTGTTGCCAAGTCGGGTCGTCCGCTGCTGATCGTTGCCGAAGACGTCGAAGGCGAAGCCCTGGCTACTCTGGTGGTCAACAACATGCGCGGCATCGTCAAGGTTGCTGCGGTCAAGGCCCCAGGCTTTGGCGACCGCCGCAAGGCCATGCTGCAGGACATCGCCGTCCTGACCGGCGGCCAGGTCATCTCCGAAGAAATCGGCCTGACCCTGGAAACCACCACCCTGGAGCACCTGGGCAACGCCAAGCGCGTCATCCTGTCCAAGGAAAACACCACCATCATCGACGGTGCTGGCGTTGACGCCGACATCGAAGCACGCGTCAAGCAGATCCGTGCCCAGATCGAAGAGACTTCCTCGGACTACGACCGTGAGAAGCTGCAAGAGCGTCTGGCCAAGCTGGCTGGCGGTGTTGCCGTGATCAAGGTCGGTGCTGGCACAGAAGTCGAGATGAAAGAGAAGAAAGCCCGCGTTGAAGACGCCCTGCATGCTACCCGTGCAGCCGTTGAAGAAGGCGTGGTGCCTGGCGGTGGTGTTGCCCTGGTTCGCGCCCTGGCAGCCATTACCGAGCTCAAAGGCGACAACGAAGACCAGAACGTCGGTATCTCCCTGCTGCGTCGCGCTGTCGAAGCGCCGCTGCGTCAGATCACTGCCAACGCTGGCGACGAGCCAAGCGTTGTGGCCGACAAGGTCAAGCAGGGTTCGGGCAACTACGGCTACAACGCCGCTACCGGCGAATACGGCGACATGATCGAGATGGGCATCCTGGACCCAGCCAAGGTCACCCGTTCGGCGCTGCAAGCCGCTGCTTCGATCGGTGGTCTGATGATCACCACCGAGGCCATGGTTGCTGACCTGCCGGAAGACAAGCCAGCTGCTGGCGGCATGCCAGACATGGGCGGCATGGGTGGCATGGGCGGCATGATGTAAGCCAGCCCTGGCCCTAGCTGCATGAAAAAGCCCCGCCTTGTGCGGGGCTTTTTCATGCGCGTGTGCCAGACCTGCGTCGATTCAGGCAATGCCGCGTTCAGCCACGGTCACCCTTGCCATCCCCCTGCGATAGAGCACCAGGTAATAGCAGCCCAATCCGATCAACCAGCAGAACACGGCGGTCCAGACGTTGTGCGAGAGAAAGTGTGCGCCCTGCATCATCCGGCCTACCGATAGCATCACCCCGACACCTGCCGCGAGGGCGAAGGCACCACGTGCCAGGCGTGGCTTGCGGTCGCGCAGCACGAAGAACAATGCGAACAGGCTGAAGCCGGTCGCTGCGTGGCCGCCGGGCCAGCACAGCCCTGGTTTGTCGGTCGCTGGCCGCGCTTCGAGCAGTTTGCTGTAGGTTTCCTTGCCGCCAAACTGGGTCAGGCTCCACGGGCACTGCACCGCCGTCAGTTGCTTGAGCGGCGTGACAAAACCGGTGGACAGCCCCAGGGCCAGCACCAGGCAACCCAGTTCGCGACGCCAACTGCCCAGGCGTGACCAGAAGAAACTGGCGATGAACGCCACTACCGCCAGCAGCCCGACACCGATCACCGCCTGCTTGACCCGGTCATGCAGGATGGTCTCCAGGAAGTAGCTATGGCGCCCGATGAATTGACCCACGGACGGATCGAACATCAGGTTGGCCACGTCCATGTCCAGCGATGTGGCCTCGAGCAGCAGCAGAACCAGTGCGGTAGCCAGGGGGATGCCAAGGTACAGCCAGAGGTTGATCGGGCGGGGTCGGGCGGTGTGCATGAAGGCTCCACAGGCAAGGGGGAAGGCACGAAAGATCGGGCATTTTCGGTCCGCGGCTATGCTCTGTGTGTGAAGGATCAGTGAAAAAAGCGTCAGTTACGCTGTTTTTCCACCAAGGCTGGCGATGCCTGGCCAATGGCCGTAAGCTGCGCCTGCCGCGCACAGCGAAGCGCCGCACAGGAGACCCCGATGCGCATTCTACTGGTTGAAGACAACCGCGATATCCTCGCCAACCTGGCTGATTACCTGGGCATGAAAGGCTACACCGTCGACTGCGCCCAGGACGGCCTGTCGGGCCTGCACCTGGCCGCGACCGAACACTATGACCTGATCGTGCTCGATATCATGCTGCCCGGCATCGATGGCTACACCCTGTGCAAGCGCCTGCGCGAAGACGCCCGCCGCGACACCCCGGTGATCATGCTGACTGCCCGCGACCAGCTGGACGATCGCCTGCAGGGCTTCCGTTCTGGGGCCGACGATTACCTGCTCAAGCCTTTCGCCCTGTCCGAATTGGCCGCGCGCATCGAGGCGGTGCTGCGTCGCGCCCAGGGCGGTGGTCGGCGTACGCTGCAGGTGGCAGACCTGAGCTACGACCTCGACACGCTGGAAGTCACCCGTCAGGGCAAGCTGCTCAAACTCAACCCGGTCGGCCTGAAGTTGCTGGCGGTGCTGATGCAGAAGAGCCCGCACGTGTTGCGCCGCGAAGTCCTCGAAGAAGCCCTGTGGGGCGACGACTGCCCCGACAGCGACAGCTTGCGCAGCCATGTCCACCAACTGCGCCAGGTGATCGACAAGCCGTTCGAAAAGCCCCTGCTGCATACCGTCCATGGCGTCGGCTATCGCCTCGCCGAGGGTCGCGATGGAGTTTAAGCAGAGCCTTGCCCAGCGCATCATCATTGCCTTTGCACTGATGAGCGCGCTGGTCGCTGGCGCGTTTGCCTTCGGCATCGTCGCCACTGTTCACCTGGTCGAAGAACGCCTGATTTCCTCGGTGCTGGGGGGGGATCTGCAGCGTCTGCTGCGCATGGACAGCGTCAGTGACTGGAGCCACCGCCCGCGCCCTGACCAGTTGTTCTACTTCAGCGGCGGTCGCGATGATTTCGAGTTGCCCAAGGACCTGCGTCACCTCGATGCCGGCTTCCATGAAGTGTTCCGCGACCAGCTCTCCTACCACGCCATGGTCGAGGTCGTGGACGGTCGTCGCTATGTACTGTTGCAGGACCAGAGCGATTTCGAGGAGCGTGAGCGGGTGCTGTTCGCCGTGGTGGTGGTGGGCTTCCTGCTCAGCCTGGTGCTGGCGGCATTCCTTGGCTGGCTGCTGGCGCGTCGGGTCATGGCGCCGGTGATTCGTCTGGCGCGTCAGGTTCGCCATCGTGACCAGTTGCTCGGTTTGGCGCCGCCGCTTGCGCCGGACTATGCCGCCGACGAAGTCGGGCAGTTGGCGGTGGCGTTCGACGATACCCTTGGTCGCTTGCGCGATGCGTTGACCCGCGAGCGACTGTTCACCAGCGATGTCAGCCACGAACTGCGCACCCCATTGATGGTGCTCGCGACTTCCTGCGAACTGCTGATGGAGAACACCGGCCTGGACAGTCGGTCACGCGCCCAGGTGGAACGGATCGCCCGTGCCACCGAGGAGATGCGCGAACTGGTCAAGACCTTCCTCATGCTGGCCCGGGCCCAGCGTGACGAAGGTGCGGTGGCCTCGCGGGCCAGCCTGCGCGAGGTCGCTGATGATCTGATCGGCGTGTGGCGCGACACCATCGAGCAGAAGGGCCTGACGCTCTACTACGATGGCCGTGTCAGTGCCAGCCCGACCTTGTACAACGCCACCTTCCTGCAATCGGTGATGGGCAACCTGCTGCGCAACGCAGCGCATTACACCGATACCGGTTATATCCGCCTGAGCCTCGAGGCCCGCGGTTTCAGTGTCGAGGACAGCGGCGTGGGCATTCCCGAGGAGCAGCGCGAGGCTATGTTCAAGCCCTTCGTGCGTGGCGACGAGCGACGTGGCGAGGGGCTCGGCCTGGGGCTTTCGCTGGTGCAGCGGATCTGCGACGACCAGGGCTGGCGCGTGACCCTGACCGCCACCGCGCCCCACGGCTGCCGCTTCCAGGTAGACCTGAGCCAGGGCACCACGCTGGCGCATGAGCAGGAAATCGACACAACACTGCAGTAGAAACCGGGGCCGTACGGCGGCCCCGATGCAGAATGTTGTGTAATGCTTCGTAAGATTTAACCCTTTCGTGTGACAGTTTTTTCACATGGCGATGACCTGATGCCAACGCTTGCCCACCTAATGTGGTCGGCATTGAGTCAGGAGATGTCCCATGCGTAGCCCTATCAAACTCGAATTTTCCGAAAAGTACGATCAGCAGCACGCCCGTGAGTACTTCATCAAGCATCAGGATGGCCTGGCCCGTCGACTTTCCCACACGCGTGACGAGCAACTTGCTCGCCGCGCCCTGACACTGGCCGGCGAGCCGGGCCTGGTGCTCGACCTGCCATGCGGCGCCGGCCGTTTCTGGCCGCTGCTGGCAGAAAAACCCAACCGCGTGATCATCGGTGCAGACAATTCCGCTGCGATGATCGAGACAGCCTGTGCGTCGCAACCGCCAGCGGTGGTCGAGCGGGTACGCCCTTTGCAAACCTCAGCCTTTGCCATTGACCTGCCGGACAACTCGGTAGACAGCATTTTCTGCATGCGATTGTTCCACCACATCGGTGATCCGGCCCATCGCAAGACAATTCTTTCTGAATTTCAAAGAGTTAGCCGCGATAGCGTGATCCTGTCGCTGTGGGTGGATGGCAATTTCAAGGCATGGCGGCGCAAGAAGCTCGAACAACGACGCAGCGCCAAGGCGGAGCAGGACAGTTACCAGAATCGCTTTGTGTTACCTGCTGCTACGGTTGAAGAAGAATTTGTGACAGCAGGGTTCAGGATTCAGGAACGTCTCGACTTCCTGCCGTTCTATGCCATGTGGCGAGTCTATGTATTGCGAAAGGGGTGAGGGATTCATGGCAGCAACTCAGGGGCAGGTGTCGCAATTCGACTACTACTGGCAACAGCAGGGGGAATGGGTCGAGGAGCCCAATCAGCGACGTGGCGGTGAAAGTGGCGTGCAGCGCCTGGATGATGGCAACGGCCATCTGCTCTATGCCAAGCGCCAGGTCGGGCATATCTACCGCAGCCTGCTGCACCCCTTCGGCCGCCCCACGGTATTGCGCGAGCTGGACGCCCTGAACAGCTTCGAGCAGTTGGGAGTGCGGGTGCCGCGCATCGTCTTTGCTGGTGCAGAACGCGATGCCGAGCACCAGTGGCGGGCACTGTTGGTCAGTGAGGCGCTGGATGGATTCGTCGATCTCGACACCTGGCACGCCCAGGGCGCTCGCGAGCATTACCCGCAGGTGCTGCATGAGCGCATGCTCAAGGACCTGGCTGACAACCTGGCGCGGATGCATCTGGGCCACTGGCAGCACGGCTGCCTGTACGGCAAGCATGTGTTCGTCAAGGTGAGCGGTGAAGGTGAGCAGGCGCGGGCCGAAGTGGCCCTGCTGGACCTGGAGAAGTGCCGCCGCCGCATCAGTTGCCAGCGCGCGGCCTACAACGACCTGCGCCAGCTGCGCCGCCATTCGTCGTTCAATGAAGCGGAGTGGCAAACCCTGCTCTACTTTTATGAGAGGGCGTTTGGCAGCGCTGTCAAAGGGTTAGGTTGATGAAACTAGAAATAGCTCGAGCTTTGTTCCTGGTGGCCGCGCTTGGCGTGACCAGCGTAGCCGTGGCGGCCTGGGAGGTGCCACGGCCGACCGTGTTCAGCAAGAGCGATGCGGCGGGGCAGTGCGCCACGCCGCGGGTGACAAAGCCAGAGCAGGCGCAGGCCCAGGCTCAGCCGGATCATGATCTGCTGTTGTTCCTGTTCGGGATGCGCCAGGGGCTGCGGCCGTTTGGTTGAGCCCCAGGCACGAGGCCCCGCAGATGCGGGGCCTTGTTGTTTCTGGCTAATGGGTTTGTGGTTTTTCCAGGCTTGAGGTTGTGCCGCCGCTCCCCTGGCGCTCATCCGCCACCGTCCGATGCGCCAGCAAGGTGTATACGCAGGGCAGCACGAACAAGGTGAACAGCGTGCCGATCGACATGCCGGTGGCAATCACGATACCGATGTCGAACCGGCTCACGGCGCCGGCACCCGTCGCCAGGATCAGTGGCACCATGCCGAATACCATTGCTGCGGTGGTCATCAGTACCGGCCGCAGACGGATCGCCGCGGCTTCCTCGATCGCCTCGCGCACCCCCAGGCCCTTTTCCTCGCGCAACTGGTTGGCGAACTCGACGATCAGGATGCCGTGCTTGCTGATCAGCCCGATCAGCGTGACCAGCCCGACCTGGGTGTAGATGTTCATGCTCGAGACGCCAAGAAACAGCGGCAGCAGTGCGCCACAGATCGACAGCGGTACGGTCACCAGAATCACCAGCGGGTCGCGGAAGCTTTCGAACTGTGCTGCCAGCACCAGGAAAATGATCGCCAGGGCCAGACCGAAGGTCACCCACAGGGCACTGCCTTCCTGGACGAACTGCCGCGCGGTGCCGGCATAGTCGAAGGCGAAGCCCTCCGGCGCCTCCTCGCGGGCGATGCCGCGGATGGTATCCAGCGCCTCGCCCATGCTGACCATCGGTACGCCCTGGATGATCGCCGAGTTCAACTGCTGGAACTGGTTGAGCTGGCGCGGTCGGGCCCGCTCGCTGAGGGTGATCAGGGTCGACAGGGGCAGCAACTGGTCCTGCTCGTTCTTCACGTAATAGTTGTTCAGCCAGCCGGCGTTGTCGCGGTAGGCCCGCTCGACCTGGGCGATCACCTTGTAGCTGCGCCCTTCGAGGGTGAAACGGTTGATTTCCGCCTCGCCCAGCAGGGTGGCCAGCGTTGCGCCGAGGGTATCCATCGACACCCCCATCTGCGCCGCCTTGGCCCGGTCGATATCGACCACCACTTCGGGCTTGTCGAAGGCCAGGTCGATGTCGAGGAAGGCGAACTTGCCCGAGGTCTGGGCGCGCTCCTTGACGCGCTGTGCCACTTCCAGCAGGGCTGGGTAGTCGCCTGCGGTGTTGAGCACGAACTGGAACGGCAGGCCTTCGCCAGTGCCCGGCAACGATGGCAGGTTGAAGCCGAAGATCTGCAGTCCGCCGATGTCCTCGAGCTTGGCCTGCACCAGCGGCAGCAGTTGCATCTGAGTACGTTCGCGCTCGTTCCAGGGCTTGAGCAGAAAGCCGCCGATACCGCTTTGCACACCATTGAAACCGTTGATCTGGAACGAGGAGTAATACTCGGGGAAGGTCTTGAACAGCGGTGTGAAACGGTCGGTATAGGCGTTGAGGTAATCCAGGTTGGCCGGCTGCGGCGAGCTGCTCATCATGAAGATCACCCCCTGGTCTTCGTTGGGCGCCAGCTCGTTCTGGGTGAACTTGAGCAGTACCGGGATCAGGCACAGGATGATCACGGCGAAGACGATGACCACCGGGCGGCTGTCGAGGGTGCCGTGCAGCAGGCGCTGGTAACGCACTTTCAGACGCTCGAAGATCTGGTCCAGGCGATGGGCCAGGCCTTTCTCGCTCTGCTCGGGGCGCAGCAGCAGGGCGCACATCATCGGTGACAGGGTCAGGGCCACGATGCCGGAGATCACCACCGCGCCCGCCAGGGTCAGGGCGAACTCCTTGAACAGCGCGCCGGTCAGCCCGGTGAGGAAGCCGATCGGTGCGTACACCGCCGCCAGGGTGATGGTCATCGACACCACCGGCATGGCGATTTCCCGCGCGCCTTCGAGGGCAGCGTCGAACGGCGTCTTGCCCTCTTCGATATGGCGGTGGATGTTCTCCACCACGACGATCGCGTCATCCACCACCAGGCCGATGGCCAGGACCATGGCCAGCAAGGTCAGCAGGTTCAGCGAATACCCCATCATCTGCATGAAGAACAGCACGCCGATCATCGACAGCGGGATGGTGATCACCGGGATCAGCACCGAGCGCAGCGCACCGAGGAACAGGAACACCACGACGATGACGATCAGCACCGCTTCGCCGAGGGTCTTGATCACTTCATCGATGGAGGCCTGGATGAACAGCGTGGCGTCGTAGGCGATAGAGACTTTCAGTGCCGAGGGCAGCTGGCTTTCCAGGTCCGGCATGATTCGCCGCACCTCCTTGATCACCTCCAGCGGGTTGGCCGATGGCGTGGCCTTGATGCCGATGTACACCGACGGGATACTGTCGAAGGAGCTGACCGTGTCGTAGTTCTCTGCGCCCATCTCGATGCGCGCCACATCGCCGAGCAGCACGCGACTGTCGCCGACGGTCTTGACCGGCAGGGCGGCGAAGGCTTCGGCGGACTTCAGTTCGGTGGTGGCATTGACGCTGGTGACCACGTATTCGCCCTTCACCTCGCCGGCGGCAGCCAGGAAGTTGTAGCGGCGCACCGCGCTGGTCACATCGGTGGCCGAAAGGCCGAATCCGGCCAGCTTCACCGGATCGACCCAGATGCGCATGGCGAACACCTGGTTGCCGAGGATTTCGGCTTGGGCCATGCCTGGCAGGGTCGCAAGCTTGGGCTGGATGACCCGTGACAGGTAGTCGGTGATCTGCGGATTGCTCATTTCGCTGCTGTAGAAGCTGATGTACATCAGCGCCGAGGCATCGGCCGCCTCCTTGCTCAGGACCGGGTCTTCGGAGTCCTGCGGCAGTTTGTTGCGCACCTCGTTGGCCTTGGCCAGCAGTTGGGTGAACAGGCGATCCGTATCGGCACCGATGCGCGCGTAGACCGAGATCACCGAAAAGTTCTGGCGGCTCACGGAGGTCATGTAGTCGATGCCGTCGGCACTGGCCAGGCTCTGCTGCAGCGGTTGGGTGATGTAGCCCTGGATGGTCTCGGCGTTGGCGCCGGGATAGGCGGTGGTCACCGTGATCAGGGCGTTTTCCATCTGCGGGTACTGGCGGATCTGCAGCTTGCTCCAGGCCTGGAAGCCGAGCAGCAGGATCAGCAGGCTGACCACGCTGGCGAGTACGGGGCGGCGGATGAATGGGTCGGTGAATGCCATGCCAGCCTCCGCGTCAGTGGGGGGCCGCCGCGCCTTGGGCGTCGGCGGGC
This sequence comes from Pseudomonas sp. A014, assembly GCF_052378495.1. Taxonomy (NCBI): domain Bacteria; kingdom Pseudomonadati; phylum Pseudomonadota; class Gammaproteobacteria; order Pseudomonadales; family Pseudomonadaceae; genus Pseudomonas; species Pseudomonas sp. A014. The sequence goes on along the minus strand of NZ_CP199001.1, from coordinate 4,749,695 downwards.
GACAAGGGCGGGTCCTGGCTGATACGTATCGCAGCGCCCGGGCTGAGCTTGAGCTGTCCGGCGGTGACCACCTGTTCGCCAGCCTGCAGCCCCTTGCGCACCACCACCACGCCATCGCGGCGCTCGCCGGTCTGTACGGTGCGCTGCGCGGCGACCAGATGGGCCTGGCCGTCGTCGGCCTTCTTCTCGCCGACCACATACACCGAGTTGCCGTAGAGGGTGTAGGTGATCGCGCTCTCCGGCACCACCACCTGCAATTGAGGATCGGGCAGCAATACCAGCAGGCTGGCGAACATGCCCGGTAGCAGCTTGCCATCCGGGTTGGCCAGGGTGGCGCGCAGCAGCAGGTTGCGCGTGCTTTCCTCGACCTTGGGGTTGATTGCGCTGAGGCGGGCAGGGAAGGTCTGGCCGGGGAAAGCCGCCACCTGCACCAGCACCTGCTGGCCGAGGGACAACTGCGGTAGCGCCTGTTCGGGTACGTTGAAGTCGACGTAGAGGCTGGAGAGGTCCTGCAGCGTGGCAATCACCGTGCCGCTGGCCAGATAGTCGCCGACATCCACCTGGCGGATGCCGATGGTGCCGCTGAAGGGCGCCTTCATGCTTTTCTTGGCCAGCGAGGCCTTGAGTTGTTCGACCACGGCCTGGTTGCGCCGGTACTGGGCGGTGAGGCGGTCGAATTCACCGCGGGAGATGGCCGAGTCGCCTACCAGTTGGCTGCCGCGGCCGAAATCGACCTTGGCCAGGCCCAGGTCGGCCTGCGCGGTGCCCAGCAGCGCGGCCTCCTGTTCGCTGTCGAGTTCCAGCAGCAGTTGCCCGACCTTGACCTGTTGTCCGGAATCGAAATGCAGGTGCTTTACCGTCCCGGCCACTTCCAGGCTGAGTTCGACGCCCTGCAGCGCCTTGAGGCTGCCGACCGCCGGCAGGCGTTCCTGCCACTGGCGTTGCTCGGCCTTGGCGGCAGCGACGCTGATCGCGGGCTTGGGAGCGGAAAAGACCTGGATCTGGCGGTAGATCGAAAAGGCCTTGATGCCCCCCAGGGCGAGCACGATCAGCAGCACCACGGCCAACATGATCAGCATGCGGCGGCGTAGCATGGTCCGGTTCCTTGGATGTGATTGTTATGGGTATGGCACGACCACGGGCGATCCTGCCCACGTGCGGATGAAGGCAAGTATTGACTGTTTTTCGGGAAGTGGGAGATGTATCGACTGGGCAGGCCCTATCGCAGGGCGAGCCTGCTCCCACTACCCGTGGATGCCGGACCTGTGGGAGCGGGCTTGCCCCGCGGTAGGGGCGGTGGGCCAGTGCTGAATCAGACCAGATGCAGGTGATTGTCCCAAAGCCCGGATGGCAGATTCATGGGCTGCCCGACCAGCTCTGCCTTGCGGCAGTCGTAATAGCGGCAGCGCCCCTGCCCCGAGGTGACGACGAAGCCGTCCTTCACCGCGCCGACCCCGGCGCAGTCGGGCATCGGCGCATCGAGCTTCACCGCGCCGCTGTCCAGGTCCCAGATGAACAGGCGGTTGGCCCGCGGCGCGGTCAGTGCCACCAGGCGCAGGTCACTGTGCACGGCGACACTGGCGGTGTACTGGGCCATCGACTGCAGTTGCCGCTCCGGCACCGGGAAGGCCTTGAACGCCTCGCCCGGACGCTTGATCGCCAGCAGTTCGGCGGTTTCTTCAGCACCTCCCATGAACTGCTGGCAGGCAAGGACGGTGCCGTCGTTGCCCACCGCGAGATGGCGCACGCTGTTCATCTGCTGGGCCAGCGTCTCCTTGCTAAGCAGCGTGCCATCACGCTGCATCAGCACCAGGCTCGGCTCCATGGCGTCGAGGTTCATCTCTACCCGGCTTTCGGCCTCGGTGCGGATGCCTCCGTTGGCCACCACCAGGGTCTCGCCGTCGGGCATCCAGGCCACTTCATGGGGGCCGACGCCATGGGTGGGGATCTCGCCGCTGTGTACCAGGCGCTGGCCCTCGAAACGGTAGACCCCGAGCACGCCGCGCCCGGGGTCGGTGGTGTCGTTCTCGGTGGCGTACAGCCACTCGCCATCCTTGTGGATGACGGCGTGGCCATAGAAGTGCCGGTTCGGTTGCGAGGTGATCGTCTGCAGCAGACGCCCGTCGCGCAGGTCGATCAGGTAGCTTTCGGTACCTGGTCGACGGGCGACGAACAGGGCGACCGGCTGTTCGGGGTGATGAATGATTGCATGGCAACGCTGGGCCACCTGGGTGGCGAACACCTGGGTGCCGTCGAGGCGGTAGCCTACGGCATGGTGGCCGCCATCGGCATCGTCACGCGCCGACAGCAGCAGCGGCTCGCTGCCCTTGTTGCGCAGCAGGGTCCAGCCGCCGAGCGTCAGGGCGCTGAGCAGCACGCTACCGAGTTTGAGGGCCTGGCGTCGCAGCATGATCAGTCACCGTCGTTGGCATTGAAGCCCAGCTGGATATTCAACGCCTTGGCCAGCTCGCCTTCGTGCAGGCGGTGGACGACGTTGAGGCTGTCGTAGATCTGGTTGAGGGTCTGCTTGCCGGCATCGTCGGCGAGCAGTTCGCCCAGGGTCTTCTGGTTGTCAGCCAGCAGTTTGGCAGCGCTGGCGTAGGCATCGTCGATCTTTTGCGCCAGCGCGCTCTGATCTTTACCCAGCAGACCGCGCAGGCCTTTGTTGTCGACCCCGGTCCAGACGGTTTCGGCGGCCTTGAGCGAAGCCTCCAGGCTCTTGAGCGAGGAGTGGCTGCGCCAGGCTTCGGCCTGGAGCGGCTGAGGGATACCCTTGCTCTGACGGCCCATGGGGGCGCCGAGTTTCTTCTTCAGCGTGTCCAGGGCGGTGACCTGCGCGCGCAGCAGGTCGGCGATCGCTTCATGCGAGTCGGCGTAGCGCTGGTTGGGGAATTTGGTCATCTGCGACAGCATGCCATCGGTGCTGTTCCAGCTCTTGAGAATGTCTTCGGCCAGGGCTTTCTGGTGCTCGGCGATGGCCACCAGCAGCGGGCAGTAGCGGGCTTTCTGCTCTGCGGTGGCGATGTCCGGCTTGCTGTCGAAGAGGATGTACTCGTAGGCCGACAGGCCACGGACCACGACGCTGGCCTTGCCGAGGCTGTCTGCGTCGACCGGCTTGTCGCCGCTGACCAGTTGCTCGACCTGGCGGCCGACCAGGTTCTTCTTGTCAGGCCAGAACTGCACCTGCCAGGCGCGGTTGCCTTCGGCCAATGGGCCGACCAGCAGCGGCTGCAGTTCGGCCCAGGCCTTCTGCGCGTTGAGGAAGTCGGCGCGGGCGGTGTCCAGGCTCTGCTTGCCTTCGCAATAGGCCAGGGCGCTGGCGGCCAGTTGGCGGTCGGCCTCGACCCAACGGCTGTAGGTCGGCAGGATCACCTGCTGGGCGATGGCGGCGGAGGTCACGGCTTGCGGGTCCTGCGGCGAGCAGGCGCCCAGGGCGATGGCGGCGAGGCTGGTGAACAACAGTTTGGGTCGGAACATGCCCGGCTCCTTGCGCGTTTAAAGTGAGTTCAGGAAAGCCAGCAGCGCGGCGCGTTGCTCGGCATTGAAGGTCAGTACGTGACGGCGTGCAGCCTCGGCTTCGCCGCCGTGCCAGAGCACGGCCTCGAGCAGATTGCGGGCGCGACCGTCATGGAGGAACTGGGTGTGGCCGCTGACGGTTTCGGTCAGGCCGATGCCCCACAGCGGCGGCGTGCGCCAATCCTGGCCACCGGCGGCGAACTCGCTACGGTTGTCGGCAAGGCCTGGGCCCATGTCGTGCAGCAGCAGGTCGCTGTAGGGCCGGATCACCTGGTTGGCCAGTTCTGGCTCGACGTTGTCACTACCCGTGGTGAACTGCGGTGTGTGACAGCCCTGGCAACCCGCCTGGAAGAACAGGTTCTTGCCGGCCAGCACCTGCGGCGAATTCACCTCGCGGCGTGCAGGCACCGCCAGATTGCGGGTGTAGAACGTCACCAGGCGCAGGATGTTGTCGCTGACTTCCTTTTCCCCGTCGTCACCGTCGCCGTTGGGCGCGGCGCGGCATTCGACCTGCGCCGGCGTGCAATCGTCCTCGGGCTTGAGGGTGCTGGTCAGGCCCATGTCGCCAGCGAAGGCGTGGACGTTCTGCTGGTTGACGTTGGGTTGCCCGGCTTTCCATCCGAAGCGGCCGACCACGGTCTTGCCTTGGGCATCGTCCCAGACCCGGTTGGCGCGGCCGCGGATGCCGTCGTTGTTGCGATCATCCGGGTCTTCGTTGGCCAAAAGCGCAGCCTCCGGGATGGCCTCGAGCAGTCCGAGGCCGATCATGGGCGGGGCGACGCGGGCGGACATGCGTGTGTCCGGGTGCATCGGGCCGTAGCCGAGCTGGGTGATCTCCACGGTCGGGCGGCGCAGTTCGACCTGGTGGCCATCCTTGAAGGTGACGGTCTCGCTGTCGTAGCTGACCCGCACCTTGCCTTCCGGAGCTACGCCGGGGATCGACATGTCCTGCAGCTGCGTACCGTAGACCGGTTCGGGAACCACGCCGAGGCGTTCGATTTCCTTGATGAACTGCGGCTGGTCGGGGATCGACAGACGCACCAGCATGGACACGGCATTGCGGGCATCGGCCTCTGGCGGATGACCTCGGCCGTCGCGGATGTGGCAGTTCTGGCAGGCATTGGTGTTGAACAACGGGCCCAGGCCATCGCGTGCAGTGGTGGTCGAAGGTGCGATCACCCAGGGATTGCGGAAGAAGCTGTTGCCGACGCTGAAATCCAGGCGGCGCTCGGGCGTGAGGTTGGCCGAGGGCATCGAGAAGGCGTTACGGTCGCTGCGCAGGATCGTCGCCTTGCCGCCGGACAGCGCTTCGCCGGGCTCGGCCTGGGTGAAACGCGGAGCGTCGTCACAGGCGGCCAGGACGGTGACCATCAGCAGAAGTGGGAGTCGGGACAGCGACGAGGACATCGAGAATCCTGGGCGTGAGCGAAAAACCGGCGTGCAAGCTTAGCAAAATGGGGATGTTTGAATAAGAGCAATTTGCAATTGCCTGCTGAATCCGCTGGCGGCCCTTTCGCGGGCAAGCCCGCTCCCACCGGCACCAGTGGAAGCGGGCTTGCTCGCGAAGGGGCGGGTTTGGTCAGCGCAAACCCGGATATGAAAAAGGCGACCCGAAGGCCGCCCCTTTCAAACCTTCACCCTGGCATCAGAACTCGTGGTCTGCGGTGTCCGGGTTCAGGTTGTCGATGCCCAGCTTGCCAGCGGCCTGCTCGATGGCACCGGTCTGCTTGACCAGCGCGGCGATGGCGTCGCGCACCACCTGGTTGCCTGCAGCGTTATCGGCAGCGATCAGCTGGTCGTAGTGCTCGCCCTTGAGGGCGTGGTCGACGATCACCTGGATCTTCGCTTCGGTGTCCTGCAGGTCGGCCTTCAGGGTGGCGTCGGTGGCCGGGTCGACCTTGGCCACCAGCGACGACAGGCTCGGGCCGCTGACCTTGGAGCCGTCCGGACGGGTGTACTCGCCCAGGTAGATGTTGCGGATGCCCTTGGCGTCGTAGAAGTGCGACCAGTGGGTGTTGTCGCTGAAGCAGTCGTGCTCGTCTTCAGGCGAGTTGGCTTCCAGCGAGACCTTCATGCGCTCGCCCGCCAGTTCGCCCAGCGACAGGCTGCCCATGCCGAACAGCATCTTGCGCAGGCCATCCTTGACCGGCTCGGCTTCCAGCGAAGCGCGGTAGTTGTCGGCGACGTTCGGTGCCCAGTTGCCGACCATCTCTTCGAGGTCGCTGACCAGCAGGTCGGTGACGGCTTTGAGGTAGGCGCGGCGACGGTCGTTGTGACCACCGGTGGCACCCTGGCCTTCGAGGTAGTCCGAAGCCGGACGGTTGCCTGCGCCTGGGCCCGTGCCGTTGAGGTCCTGGCCCCAGAGCAGGAATTCGATGGCATGGTAGCCGGTGGCGACGTTGGCTTCGGAACCGCCCAGCTCGTTCAGGCTGGCCAGTTTCTCGGGCGTGATTTCCTTGACGTCGATCTTGTCTTCGCCGACCTGGATCTCAGGGTTGGCGATGATGTTGGCGTTGGCAGCCGGGTTGCCCAGGGCGTGCTCGTAGCTCTTGTCGACGTAGTCGATCAGGCCTTCGTCCAGGGGCCAGGCGTTCACCTGACCTTCCCAGTCGTCGATGATGGTGTTGCCGAAGCGGAAGGCTTCGCTCTGCAGGTAAGGAACGCGGGAAGCGACCCAGGCGTCCTTGGCGGCTTTCAGGGTCTCATCGTTGGGCTTGGCCAGGAACGCGTCGATGGCGGTCTGCAGTTGCTTGGCGGTGCTCAGCGAGTCGCTGTACACGGCATGGACCATTTCGGCGTAGTGCTTGACCACGGCCTGGGCAGCAGCTTCATCGACAGCCCCAGGTGCGGCAGCAGTGCTGGCGGCAGGTGCCTGGGCTTGCGGAGCGGCGGCCTTGTCGTCCTTGCCTTCGCCGCAGCCGGCGAGAGCGATGGCGATGGCCAGCAGACTGGCGGAGGCCAGAGGCATTCGAATCATTGTTGGTTTCCCTGCGTCGTTTGGTTGGACCATGTGTTGGAAGCGCTGCACCGTGGCACGCGAAACCGCAACATAATGCGAAAGATTTGCATTTGGTGTAAAGGGTTGGCCGTGCTTTTCGTGCAAATGTCGTTTCCAGGGTCGTCAATGACGACCACGCTCAGAGTGCCGAGACCTGGTTGCGTTGGGCGTGCTTGAGGAAGGCGGTCAGCTCGCGCGAGGGCAGCGGCTTGCTGTAGTGGTAGCCCTGACCCTCGTGACAGCCCTGGGCGATGATGTAGGTTTCCTGCTCGGCGGTTTCCACGCCCTCGGCGATGACCTGCATCCCGAGGCTCTTGCCCAGCTGGATGATGGCGCGAACGATGGTGGCGTCGTCATCGTCGTCCAGCAGGTCCTGGACGAAGCTCTTGTCGATCTTGATCTTGTCCAGCGGCAGCGACTTCAGGTAACTGAGCGAGGAGTAGCCGGTGCCGAAGTCGTCGATGGCGATCAGCGCCCCTGAACGGCGCAGGCTCAGCAGGTGTTGGGCGGCGGTGCTGATGTCTTCCATCAGGCCGGTCTCGGTCACCTCCAGCTCCAGGCTGCGCGGCGGCAGGCGATAGGCCTGCAGCAGGTTGTTGACCACCCGCGGCAGCTCGTTGTGGTGCAGTTGCACGGTCGACAGGTTGACCGCCATGCGCAGCTCGCTGAAACCCAGGTCGTGCCACTCGCGCAACTGGCGGCAGGCCTGGTCGAGCACCCATTCGCCGATGGCGATGATGTTGCCGTTCTGTTCGGCCAGCGGGATGAACTGGTCTGGCGGTACCATGCCCAGCTCCGGATGCTGCCAGCGCAGCAGCGCTTCGACGCCGACCACGCGGTGGTCGCGGTAGCTGATCTGCGGTTGATACACCAGGTAGAGCTGGTTGCGCGGCAACGCCTCGCGCAGGTCTTTTTCCAGCTCTCGGCGCCGACGCATCTCGCTGTCGACGCTGGCGATGTAGAACTGATAGCGGTTGCGCGAGCGGGCCTTGGCCAGGGTCATGGTCTGTTCGGCCTTTTGCAGCAGCTTCTCGGTGCTGTCGCCGTCTTCGGGGAACAGGGTGATGCCGATGGTGGCACGCAAACGGATTTCCTGATGATCGAGGGCGAAGGGCACTTCCAGGTCGTCGAGAATGCTCTGGGCCAGCTCGGCGGCCTCGTAGGGCTGCTCGATGTTGGCTTGCACCAGGGCGAACTGGTCGCCACCCAGGCGGGCGAGGGAGCCGAGGCGGCCGCTGTGGGCGCGCAGGCGGTCGGCCAGGGCCAGCAGCAACTGGTCGCCGACCTGGTAGCTGAACTGCTCGTTGATGCCCTTGAAGTCGTCCAGGCCCACGCACAGTACGGCCACACGGTGCTGCAGGCGCCCGCCATCGACGAGAATCTTGTCCAGTTGCTGTTGCAGTTGCTGGCGGTTGGGCAGGCCGGTCAGGAAGTCGTACTGGGCCATGCGCTGCAGGCTGTTTTCCGCCTCGTGGCGCAAATGGGTGTTGCGTTCGATGGAGGCCAGCAACTGGTTGGCAGTGTCGACCCACAGGCCCAGTTCGTTGCGTTCGTGGCCCTTGAGTTGGGGAATCTGGTGCTGGCTGGGGCGGTCGGGGTTGATCTGGGTGAGATGCTCGATGATTTTCGATAACGGTTTGGTCAGCAGCCAGTGGTACACGAGGTAGAGCACCAGGCCCATGGCCAGGGCGCGCAGCACGCCGGAAATGAAGATGATGACCGCGTTGACCAGAAAGCCCTCGCCATAGCTGGCGGTATCGAGGGTGATGCTCAGGTCGCCGTAGTATTCGCTGTAGGGGCCGCGGCCGACCAGCTGGGTGGTGTAGGTGCGCTCCTGGCCGAGGATCAGGTCGGTCAACCAGCGCAGGGGCATGTCCTGCAGGGGGCGGGACTTCTGCGCGAGCATGGTTTCATTGGGGTGGCCGATGGAGGCCATGCGGACCGATTCGTCCTGGAACAGACCCTCCATGACTTGCATGCCCATCTCTCGGTCGAGGCTGTAGACCGCTTGGGTGGAGGGGTCGCGGAACATGTCGAGGATGCGCTGGGCATCGTTGTTGACGGCCTGGCGGGTCTTGTAGGTGTCATAGACGATCTGCGCACAACTGAGAACGACGCCCACCGCGAGCGCCGACAGCAGCACGACCCTGAGCAACTTGACCGACAAGCTGTTCCGAAATTCCAGCTTCAATGGGGTTTCCTTAATCCATGCGCATGCCATTATTTTGCCATCAACCTTGGCAATACACTATCGACCGATTGCCGCGGCAGGCGAGGGGCCCGTCGCTGGATGCACCCTGAGTACTGTATCGGTTATGCGGCCTTGCGACTTGAATGTCCTGCATCAACTTTCCAGAAGGTTGATGTTAGCGCGCTATTGAGGGGGAGCAAGAGAGGGCGCGCGGGAGGCTTGAAAATTAGCCGTGGTTTTTCCATTTCCTGGACCCGGGAAACAAAAAAACCCGGCCAGGGCCGGGTTTTTCAGAGCGCTGAACGAATCAGGCCTTGAAGGTCTTGCCTTCGAACTGCTCGGCAACGAACTTCCAGTTGACCAGGTTCCAGAACGCCTCGACGTACTTCGGACGCAGGTTGCGGTAGTCGATGTAGTAGGCGTGCTCCCAGACGTCGCAGGTCAGCAGCGGGGTGTCGCCGCTGGTCAGCGGGTTGCCGGCGCCGATGGTGCTGGCCAGGGCCAGGGAACCGTCAGCCTTCTTCACCAGCCAGCCCCAACCGGAACCGAAGGTGCCGACCGAAGTCTTGGTGAACTCTTCCTTGAACTTGTCGAAGGAACCGAAGGCAGCGTTGATGGCTTCAGCCAGGGCGCCAGTCGGCTGGCCGCCGGCGTTCGGTGCCAGGCAGTTCCAGTAGAAGGTGTGGTTCCAGACTTGAGCTGCGTTGTTGAAGATACCGCCCGAGGAGGTCTTGACGATTTCTTCCAGCGACTTGCCTTCGAATTCGGTGCCTGGGACCAGGTTGTTCAGGTTCACGACATAGGTGTTGTGGTGCTTGTCGTGGTGAAACTCCAGGGTTTCCTTGGAGATGTGCGGCTGCAGGGCATCGTGGGCGTAGGGCAGCGGCGGCAATTCAAAAGCCATGGTGGATCTCCTGATTCAGGTCTGTTTGCGGTTTGCGCAAGGCCGATCACGGGCGGCCCGATGAGCGTCGGCGAGTTTGTACTCTTTGCGACGCAAGGGCTGGATCATAGCACCAGCCCCCGCGCATAACCACGCAACAACTATAGGGAATAGAGGTTCCAGAGCGGTTGGGCCCCGGCGACCAGTGGGAATCAGCCGATGATCAACTGCGTGGCCACGGCGAACATCATCACCGCCACCATCAGGTCCAGCAGCCGCCAGGTCCCGGGACGCGCGAGCCAGGGGGCGAGCCAGGCGGCACCCAGGGCCAGGGTGAAGAACCATACCAGCGATGCGCTCGCCGCTCCGGCGACGTAGGCACCAGGCACCGTCTGCTGGGCGCCGAGCGAGCCGATCAGCAGCACGGTGTCCAGGTAGACGTGGGGGTTGAGCAGGGTCACCGCCAGGGCACTGAGCAGCACTGCCCGGCGTGAACGCAGGCCTTGGCCTTGCTGCTGTTCCAGGCTCTGCCTGGAGCAGGCACGTTGCAGGGCCTTGGCGCCATACCAGATCAGGAACAGCGCACCGCCCCAGCGTGCGGCGGCGAGCAGGGTCGGGTTGTGCGCCAGCACCGTCGCCAGGCCAAACACTCCAGCCGCCACCAGGATCGCGTCGCACAGCACGCACAACAGTGCCACTGGCAGGTGATGTTCGCGGCGCAGGCTCTGGGCCAGGACAAAGGCGTTCTGGGTGCCGATGGCCATGATCAGGCCGAAGGCCACCAGCATGCCGTTCAGGTAACTTTGCCACATAACGGGAACACTCCACGGGCGCCGCCGTTGGAGGGCGACGCGGATTCACAAGAAGATGCTGGCTATTGTCGGTAAGGGCGCTGTATAAGAAAAACAAATAGTACTCATCCGGCATTAGGAAAATCGATGTTCGACTACAAGTTGCTCGCCGCCCTCGCCGCCGTGATCGAACAAGGCGGGTTCGAGCGCGCCGCCCAGGTACTGGGGCTTTCGCAGTCGGCCATTTCGCAACGCATCAAGCTGCTGGAGGCGCGTGTCGGCCAGCCGGTGCTGGTGCGTGCCACGCCACCGAGCCCGACCGATGTCGGTCGCCAGTTGCTCAACCACGTGCAGCAGGTGCGCCTGCTCGAGCGTGACCTGCAGCGCCAGGTCCCGGCGCTGGATGAAGAGGGCATGCCCGAACGTCTACGTATCGCTCTCAACGCTGACAGCCTGGCGACCTGGTGGGCCGGGGCAGTGGGGGATTTTTGTGCCGGGCAACGCTTGCTGCTGGACCTGGTGGTCGAAGATCAGGAAGTCGGCCTGCGGCGCATGCGTGCCGGCGAGGTGGCGGCCTGCCTGTGCGGTAGCGAGCGCCCGGTGGCGGGGGCGCGCAGCCAGCCGTTGGGGGCGATGCGCTATCGCGCGCTGGCAAGCCCGGCGTTCATGGCGCGGTATTTTCCGCAGGGGTTCGAGGTGGCGCGGTTGGCCCGCACACCGGCGGTTGTCTTCGGGCCTGACGATTTCCTGCAGCACCGCTACCTGGCGTCACTGGGGATCGAGGACGGTTTCCTGCATCACCTGTGCCCGTCGTCCGAGGGTTTTTTGCGTCTGACCGAAGCCGGGCTCGGTTGGGGCCTGGTGCCTGAACTGCAGGCCCGCGAACAACTGGCCAGTGGCCAGTTGGTGGAAATCTGCAGCGATACTCCCATCGATGTGCCGTTGTACTGGCATCATTGGCGCAACGGCGGGCAACTGCTCGCACAACTGACAGAACACCTGCGCCAGGCGGCGCCAGGTTGGCTGGTGCCGTTGTAGGCACGGGCGGCGTCAACTGCATCTGTAATCTGGCAAGGCGGAGTCTTACATGCGAATTCTGGTCACCGGCGCGAGCGGCTTCATTGGCGGGCGCTTTGCGCGTTTTGCCCTGGAGCAGGGCCTGCAGGTGCGGGTCAACGGCCGCCGTGCCGAAGGCGTGGAGCACCTGGTCAAGCGCGGGGCGCAGTTCATTCCGGGCGACCTGGGCGACGCCGAGGTGGCGCGCCGTCTGTGCCAGGGGGTCGACGCCGTGGTGCATTGCGCGGGGGCGGTGGGCAACTGGGGGCGTTATCAGGATTTTCATCATGGCAACGTGGTGCTCACCGAGAACGTGGTCGAGGGTTGCCTGAAAGAACATGTGCGGCGCCTGGTGCACCTGTCGTCGCCGTCGATCTACTTCACTGGCCGCTCGCGCCTGGACATTCGCGAGGACCAGGTGCCGCGGCGTTTTCACGATCACTATGCGCTGACCAAGCACCTGGCCGAGCAGAAAGTCTTCGGTGCCCAGGAGTTCGGCCTCGAAGTGCTCGCCCTGCGTCCGCGCTTCGTCACCGGCGCAGGTGATGCGAGCATCTTCCCGCGGCTGATGCGGATGCAGGGCAAGGGACGTCTGGCGATCATCGGCAACGGCCTGAACAAGGTCGACTTCACCAGTGTGCACAACCTCAACGAGGCGCTGCTCAGCGCCCTGTTCGCCGAAGAGCAGGCGCTGGGCCAGGCCTACAACATCAGCAACGGCCAGCCACTGCCACTGTGGGACGTGGTGAATTATGTAATGCGCCAGATGCAGTTGCCGCAAGTCACCCGTTACCGCTCCTATCGCCTCGCCTACAGCCTCGCAGCTGTCAATGAGGCCGCCTGCATGCTCTGGCCCGGCCGGCCGCAACCCACCCTGACACGTACCGCGATGCAGGTGATGAGCAAGGATTTCACCCTCGACATCAGCCGCGCCCGGCATAATCTCGACTACCGCCCCAAGGTCAGCCTGTGGACCGCGCTGGATGAATTCTGCGGCTGGTGGCAGCACCTTCCGGGGCAGCAGTGAACCTGTCGGGCGGGCGATGGTCATCAGTGCGCCGCCCGGGCGGTTTATAATATGTCTTTTTGCTATTAGTGCGGTCGAACCTACCCATGCGCAACGATGCCCACGATGATTTCGATGATGTGCCGGTCCTGAGGGCGGGTACGCCTGACGATGATGAACTGCTTCCGGCTCACGTGGCCCGCGGCCGCCAGAAAGCCGCGCGCCCGGCCAGCAACGGCCCGCTGTGGGCGCTGCTGCTGGCCTCGTTCATTGCCCTGGCCGGGCTCGGCTGGTGGAGCTTCCAGCAGATCTCGCTGATGGAGCAGCAATTGGTGGCCACTCAGGAGAGCTTTGCCCGCATCAGCGAGGAAGCTGCCGGCCGCCTGCAGGCGATCAGCGGCAAGGTCGATGCCAGCGAGTCGAACAGCAGCACTGGCAGCGAAGCCCTGAAACTGCAGATTCGCCAGTTGCAGGCCAGTCTTGCCGAGCAGGGCAAGCAGCAGGAAGGCGTCGCTGGTCAGGCCGGCGATCTGGGCAAGCGCCTGGAGCAGGTGCTGGCCGATACCCGCGAGCAGCAGAAGGCGGTGACCGAACTGCAGACCCAGTTGCAGGCGCAGCTCAAGGCCGTGAATACGGAACTGACAGCGCTCAAGTCGGGCCAGGTCGATGGCGGCAAGCTCGATGGCCAGCTCCAGAGCCTGAGCAGCGAGGTGGCCGCGATGAAGAAGCAAGGCGCTGCGATCGAGAGCCTGGAGCAGGATGTGCTGGTGCTCAAGAGCCAGGCGGACAACCGTCCATCCAGCGCGGCTGCCGGTGGCGCGTCGGTGCAGGAGTTCGATGCCTTCCGTGGTCAGACCACCCGCAGCCTCAACACCTTGCAGAGCCAGATCCAGAACCTGCAGCAGCAGATCAACGCGCGGCCCTGATCGCCTGCGCGCGTTAAAAGAAAGCCCGCCCCCACGACCAGGTGTGGGGGCGGGCTTTTTTTCAGCCTGTGCGTTACATCCGCGGATAGTCGATGTAGCCCACTGGCCCTTTGCCGTAGAACGTCTCGGGGTGCGGCTCGTTCAGCGGCGCATCGGCTGCCAGGCGTGCTGGCAGGTCAGGGTTGGCGATGAACGGGATGCCGAAGGCGACGGCATCGGCCTTGCCGCTGGCCAGTGCTGCGTTGGCGGTGGCCTTGGTGAAGCGTTCGTTGACGATGTAGGGGCCGCCGAACGCCTCTTTGATCAGCGGGCCGATGCTGTCGTCGGCTTCTTTTTCCCGCGAGCAGATGAAGGCGATGCCGCGCTTGCCCAGTTCACGGGCAACGTAGGTGAAGGTCTCGGCGCGGTCGGCGTCGCCCATGTCATGGGCATCGGCCCGTGGTGCGAGGTGCACGCCAACGCGCTTGGCGCCCCACACACCGACCACCGCGTCGGTCACTTCCAGCAGCAGGCGGGCACGGTTTTCCAGCGAGCCGCCGTATTGGTCGGTGCGCTGGTTGGTGCTGCTCTGCAGGAACTGATCGAGCAGGTAACCATTGGCGCCATGGATTTCCACGCCGTCGAAACCAGCAGCCTTGGCGTTCTCGGCACCGGTCCGGTAAGCCTCGACGATGTCAGCGATTTCTTCGGTTTCCAGCGCACGTGGAGTCGGGTAGTCGCTCAGCGGACGCACCAGGCTGACGTGGCCTTTGGGCTGGATCGCGCTTGGCGCCACCGGTAGCTCACCGTTCAGGTACGACGGGTGGGAGATGCGCCCCACGTGCCACAGTTGCAGGAAGATGCGCCCGCCGGCGCCATGCACGGCCTGGGTCACGTTGAGCCAGCCACGGACCTGGTCGTTGGACCAGATGCCGGGGGTGTCGGGATAGCCGACGCCCATCGGCGTGACCGAAGTGGCTTCGCTGAGGATCAGGCCGGCGCTGGCGCGCTGCACGTAGTACTCGGCCATCAGTGCGTTGGGCACGCGGCCCTCGTCGGCGCGGCAGCGGGTCAGCGGGGCCATGATGATGCGGTTGGGCAGCTCGAGGTCGCCCAGGGTGATCGGATCGAAAAGCGTGGTCATATCGCAAGCCTCGCGTAGGTCAGTTGGATGCAGCGGCCAGTTCGGCGTCGTTGTCGCCGCGCTGGTTGAAAGTGATCAGGGTGACGATCAGCGCCAGGACAGCCAGGGCACCTGCAGCCAGCGGTACGCTGGTCAGGCCCAGGCCATGGGCGATGACGCTGCCGCCGACCCAGGCGCCCAGGGCGTTGCCCAGGTTGAAAGCGCCAATATTCAGGGTCGAGACCAGGTTCGGCGCATCCTTGCCGTAGGTGACCACGTTGACCTGCAGCGCCGGAACGGCGGCGAAGGCAGCGGTGGCCCAGAGGAACAGGGTGATTTCGGCGGGCACCAGCGCGTTGCTGGTCCAGCTGAACAGGGTGGAGACCACCGCCATGGTGGCGAACACGCCCACCAGCGTGGCGGCGAGGCGGCGATCGGCAAGCTTGCCTCCGAGGATGTTACCCAGGGTCAGGCCCAGGCCGATCAGCACCAGGGTCCAGGTCACGCCACGTGGCGATACGCCGGTAACATCACCGAGCAGTGGCGCGACGTAGGTGAACAGGGCGAACACCGAGGCCGAGAACAGTACGGTCATGCTCAGCGACAACCAGATCCGGGCACCCTTGAGGGAGGCGAGTTCAGCACGCATGTCGACCTTTTCGGCATCCTGTTGCAGGGGCAGGAAGCGGATCAGGCCGATCAATGCGATCACGCCGATGCCGGTCACGGCCCAGAAGGTCGAGCGCCAGCCGGCGACCTGGCCGAGGGCGGTGCCCAGTGGCACGCCGAGCACGTTGGCCAGGGTCAGGCCGGTGAACATCAGGGCCACGGCCGAGGCGCGGCGGTTGGCCGGCACCAGGCTGGCCGCGACCACCGAGCCGATACCGAAGAAGGCACCGTGGCACAGGGCGGTGACCACGCGGGCGAACATCAGCAGGTTGTAGTCGCTGGCCACGGCACACAGCAGATTGCCGACGATGAACACGCCCATCAGCACTACCAATGCCGCCTTGCGTGGCAGACGGGCCGTGGCCAGGGCCATGAACGGCGCACCGATCGCCACGCCCAGGGCGTAGCCGGTCACCAGCCAGCCGGCGCCGGGAATGCTCACCCCCAGGTCGCGCGCCACATCGGGCAGCAGGCCCATGATGACGAACTCGGTGGTGCCGATGGCAAAGGCGCTCAGCGCCAGGATCAACAGTGAAAGGGGCATTGCAAGGTCCTTGTCAGAGCTCTTGGCTCATCTGCTCGAGGAAGGCCTGGATGGTTTCCTCGTTGCGCTTGAAGAAATGCCACTGCCCGACCTTCTGACTGCTGATCAGGCCTGCGCGCTGCAAGGTGGCCAGGTGGGCGGAGACGGTCGACTGCGACAGGCCGCAGCGTTGATCGATCTGCCCGGCACAGACGCCGAATTCGGTGCTGTGGTGCTGGTCGGGGAATTGCGCCGCTGGGTTCTTCAGCCAGTTGAGGATGTCTCGGCGGACCGGATGGGCCAGGGCTTTTATTATTTCGTCGAGGTCGAGAGGCATGGTTGGGCTCGTGGTATGTAGCGGTATATCGCGATAGGGCGAAATATAAATCGGTATTTCGCGATATACAAATATGAAGAGGTTCTGAGCTCAGCTGAAATCGCTATATCGCGTTATAACGATATAAATGTCCACGGTGATAGAATGCCGCCATGAACTACCTCGCACACCTGCACCTTGGCGGCTCCGCGCCGCAGCAACTGCTCGGCAGCCTGTACGGCGATTTCGTCAAAGGCCCGCTCGAAGGGCGCTTTGCGCCTGAGCTGGAGGCGGCAATCCGGTTGCATCGACAGATCGATCGCTACACCGACAGCCACCCGCTGGTGCTGGCGGCGCTGGCGCGTTTCCCGCGGGAGCGTCGGCGGTTTGCCGGGATTGTGCTCGACGTGTTCTTCGATCACTGCCTGGCACGGCACTGGGCGGATTACGCCGAGCAGCCGCTGGCGCAGTTTACCGATAGCTTTTATCGAGTGCTGCTGGCCGAGCCGCAGTTGCCGGGGCGCTTGGCACGCATTGCGCCGTTCATGGCAGCGGATGACTGGCTGGGAGCCTATGGTGATTTCGCCACGCTGGAGCAGGTATTCAATGGCATTGCCCGGCGCTTGTCGCGGCCGGAAGGGATGGCTGGGGTGATGGATGAGCTGGAGCGGCTGTATGAGCCGTTGCTGGCGGATTTTCGTGAATTTTATCCTCAGTTGCAGGCGTTTGCGGCGGCAGGAAGGCTAGCTGACAGCTGAATCTCTATTGCCTTCACTGGCCTCTTCGCGGGTAAACCCGCTCCCACAGGGACTGCGCTGTTTTCAGATCCCGCGCAGTCCCTGTGGGAGCGGGTTTACCCGCGAAGAGGCAATGCCTGAATCAGGCAGCGCGCGCCTGACGCCGTGGAGCCACCGTCTCTTCCTCAACCCCGAACAACACCATGTGAATCGCCTGCTGCGCTTGAAACGCCAGCGCCGCTCGTTCCTTCCCGGCGCTGCCAATCGGCTTCAACAAGTGAATGCAAACCTCTCCCCGAGGCTCGGCAAACAAGCGCATCAGGTGCGAAACCATGTCGTCATCGCCAATGAACGGTGCGATCGGGTCCGGTTCACCGTTGCGCAGGTATTGGATCGCCACTGGCTGCACGGGCGTGCCCTGGTCGATGGCGCCGGCCAGCAGGCGTCCGTGGAAGGTGCGCAGGGCGCGGCCATCGGTGGTGGTGCCTTCAGGGAAGATCAGCAACGGTCTGGCCTGGCCCAATTGCTCGCTGATCTGTTCACGCAGACGCTGGGCGTCACCCCCGCCACGGCGAATGAACAAGGTGCCGGCCTTCTCCGCCAGCCAGCCGGCCAGCGGCCATTGGCGTACCTCGGCCTTGGACAGGAACGACAGCGGGGTGAGCATGCCCAGTACCGGGATGTCGGTCCAAGACACGTGGTTGCTGATCCACAGCATCGAGCGCTGCGGCAGTTCACCGACGACCCGCACCTCGAAGGGCAGGGCACCGATCAGGCGTTTCATGAACAGGCAGGTCCAACGTTGCCGTCGCTCGAGGGAGGCGTGCAGGCCCAAGCGTTCGCCCAGGGCGATGACGCTGGCCATGGCCATTCCCAGCAACAGCACCAGCACCAGGCGCAGGAGGCGGGCACAGGCCCGCAGGCCCGGCATCAGACTGCCGCCTTGAAGTGGCGGGCGTAGCGCGGGCAGAGGTCATCGCGCTTGAGCAGGATGAACACGTCGGCGACCTGGAAGTCTTCGTCCCAGCAAGGCTCGCCACAGATCTTCGCTCCCAGGCGCATGTACGCCTTGAGCAGCGGTGGCATCTCGGTGATCACGTTGTTCGGCAGGGCCAGGCTGGGGAGCGGCTTTTTCGGCTCGGCGCGCAGGTGCTCGTTGCACAGGTAGCGTTCGCGCAGGCGCTGCATGATTGCGTGGGCCTGGATGCCGCCGTCCTGCATGGGGATGCTGGCGCAGCCCATCAGGTAGCTGTAGCGACCTTCGTTGAGCACTTCGGCAAGCTCGCCCCAGAGCACGGCGATGGTGCCGCCGTTGCGGTAGTCGGGGTCGACGCAGGTGCGGCCCAGCTCCAGGATCGGACCTTGCAGTTGCAGCAGGCCATGCAGGCTGAATTCTTCTTCGCTGTAGAAGCGGCCCAGGCTGCTGGCGGCCTGGTGGTCGAGCAGGCGGGTGGTGGCGACCAACTGGCCGGTGGCCAGGTCGCGCACACCGATGTGGCGGCAGTGGATATCGTAGTCATCCATGTCCAGGCCCAGTTCGGCGCCCTTGAGCTTGGCCTTGAATTCGGCGCTGAACACCTTGAAGCGCAGGGCCTGTGCTTCCTGCAGGGCCGCAGCGCCGACCAGGCGTTCGGCTTGCAGACGGCGTTCAGTGCTGTTGTCGCCAGAGCGAGCGATCCGAGTCATTGCGAGTCTCCATAAGCCAGCCAAATAGGGTTGCGGCCGGTCGGCTTTGTTGTGCAAAGTCAGCCTAGGTAGGCGCGGTGTCACCTCCATGAATCTTTGGTGATGCTTGCGTGACACCCCTCACGAGGAGCATCGATGACCTGGTTGCAACGACTCAACGACCCGCTGCGCCAGGCGCTGGCGGCCACCCTGGGCGAGACCTACGCGGCCACGCTGGAGCGCCTGGGCGCTGTCACGCCGTTCGAGCTGGCGGCGCTGGGTGGGCGCGCAATGGACACGCCAGGATTGGCCTTTCTGATCGGTTACCAGGCGGCCTTGCGTGTGCTCTGGCCCAGCGCGCCTGCTGGATTGGGGGCCTTGTGCGCCACCGAGCGGCGCAGTGTGCGTCCGGCCGACATGCACACCCGCCTCGACGGCTTGCGGCTGAGTGGTCGCAAGGATTTCGTCACCGCAGGCCTCGACGCCGAATGGCTGTTGGTGGCGGCCCGCAGCGAAGCGCAGGGCGAGGGCGCGCGGCTGAGCCTGGCGGTGGTCTACCCTGGTGAGCCCGGCGTGACCCTCGAAGCGTTGCCGACCCTGCCGTTGATGCCCGAGGTCGGCCATGCCCGTGTCGAACTGAAGCACGCGGCCTGCGAACTGCTGGCCGGTGATGGCTGGGATGCCTATGTCAAACCGTTCCGCTCCCTCGAAGACCTCTACGTACTCACTGCGCTGCTCGGATGGCTGCATGGCGTTGCCCAGGAATGCGCCTGGCCGCAGGCGTTGCGCCTGCGCCTGATCGGCCTGCTCGCCGCCTGTGCCGAGGCCAGCCGACAGTGCGCCGACAGCGTGGGCTGTCATCTGTTGCTGGCCGGTCTGTTCGCCCAGTTCCAGGCACTGCGGGTCGATATCGACAAGGCCCTGGTCGAAGGACCCGAACACTGGATGCAGCTCTGGCAACGCGACCAGGGGCTGCTGGCGCTGGCGGCTGCGACCCGGGAAAGGCGCCTGGCCAAGGCCTGGGCTGCTGCAGGATTGTCATGAAGCCCAGGCATGCTCCGCCGATTGACCGCGCGTGAGGTATCGATGGGCAGACTGAAGGTGGTACTGGGTATTCTCGGGTTGATCGCCCTGCCGGTGTTCGCCGAGGAGTGGCCGGACAGCCACTGGCAGCAGGATCCGACGCCGTACGACTGGCAGGCTGTCGACGCTTATGCCTTCCCGTTGCGCGACGATGCTG
This sequence comes from Pseudomonas sp. A014, assembly GCF_052378495.1. Taxonomy (NCBI): domain Bacteria; kingdom Pseudomonadati; phylum Pseudomonadota; class Gammaproteobacteria; order Pseudomonadales; family Pseudomonadaceae; genus Pseudomonas; species Pseudomonas sp. A014. Next base: position 4,730,076 of record NZ_CP199001.1, on the reverse strand, counting down.
TTCGCAGCGGTGTGCGCAGCGATGCACTGTTATCATTCGTGACGGTCGCATCCTGTACGAGCGCTACGCCGCCCCCACAAGTGCCGATACCCCGCACCTGACCTGGTCGATCAGCAAGAGCGTGCTGGCCACGCTGTTGGGTGTTGCCCGCGGCGAAGGGCGTTTCCAGCTCGATGACCCGGCCGCCCGCTATTACCCCGCCCTGCGTGAGCATCCGCAACTGCGCCTGGTCGACCTGCTGCACTGGGCCAGCGGCCTGGCCTGGCAGGAAGATTATGAATATGCGCCGCTGAAATCCTCGGTAGTGGCGATGCTCTATACCCGCGGACGCAACGACATGGCGGCCTACACCGCAGGCATGGAGCAAGCCGAGAAACCGGGTGAGCATTTCGCCTATTCCAGCGGCGACAGCAACCTGCTGGCGGCGGCCTTGCGCGGCATGCTCGCGCCGGATCAATACGCCGACTATCCCTGGCAGGCGCTGTTCACCCCGCTTGGCATCACGCATGCGGTGTGGGAGCGCGACGCTGCGGGTACCTATGTCGGCTCCTCCTACCTCTACCTCAGTGCTCGCGATCTTGCGCGCATCGGGCTGCTGATGCAGCGCGACGGGCGTTGGCGTGAGCGGCAACTGCTCCCTGCCGACTGGGTGGCCTTCAACCGCACCCTGTTCACCCATGCCGAGCCGGTGCCGGGCGATGCCAACCCTGGTGGGCACTGGTGGCTGAACCAGCCACTGCCGGGCAACCCGACGCCCTGGCCGGACGCACCTACCGACACCTTCGCCGCCCTCGGTCACTGGGGCCAGGCGCTGTACGTGTTGCCCACGCAGAAGCTGGTGATCGTACGCTACGGCGACGACCGCGACGGCAGCTACAGCCACAACGAACTGCTCAAGCGCGTGCTGGCCGTGCTGGCGAAGGAGGGCGCATGAAGCGAGTCTTGCTGGTGTTGCTGCTGGTCCTGCTGGCCTGGGGATGGAGCGAACGTCAGGCCCTGTCGGATTTTCCGAGCATTCTCCCGGCGTATTCGGCAAAGGAGTACTGCTCGTGCCGCTTCGTCATGGGGTTTGACGAGGCCTATTGCCGGGCTTATGTGAAGCAGTACCTGCCATTGGGACGCCTGGAAGAGGACAGCCGCGCACGCAGCGTGCGCGCCGAAGGCCTGGGACGGCTTAGCGAGGCTGCCTGGCAGGGGCCTCGCGAGGGTTGTCGCTTGCTGCCGTGAAGGCCCGCAGGGTAAGGTGGCTGGCCTTGCTTCACGAGGTTTCACATGTCCACTTTGCTCCGCCTGTTACCCGCCCTGTTGCTGGCCCTGTGTCTGCCCGCCCATGCCAACTGGCATCTGGACGGCGAGTCCTCGCGCCTGTCGTTCATCACCGGCAAGAACGGCGATACTGCCGAGGTGCACCGCTTCCTGGTGTTGCACGGCACCATCGACCGCAAGGGTGTGGCTGGCTTGAGCATCGAGATGGATTCGGTGAGCAGCGGTATCCCGCTGCGTGATGAGCGCATGCGTGACGGCCTGTTCGAGGTCGAGCGCTTCCCCGAAGCGACGGTCAAGGCCCAGCTCGACCTGCGGCCGATCAACGACCTGGCCAACGGTGCCCAGCTGGAGTTGCGCCTGCCACTGACCGTGACCCTGCACGGCCAGTCTCACAACTACAACGCGCTGCTGCTGGCCACCCGCCTCGATGAGCGGCGCTTCCAGGTGGTGACCCTCGAACCGCTACTGTTGCGGGCCGACGATTACGGCTTGCTGCCAGGGCTGGAAAGCCTGCGCAAGTTCGCCAAGCTCAAGTCCATCAACCCGTCGGTGCCGGTGAATGCGGTGCTGATCTTCACCGCACGTTGACATGCCAGGGCCAGTCTTCCCCTGGCGGGATGGCAACCAGTTCGAACTGCTGATCGACGGCCCGGAATTCTTTCCGCGCATGCTTACGGCGATCGTGCGCGCCGAGCGCCAGGTCGATCTGGAACTGTACCTGGTGGAGGCGGGGGCCTGTGCCGATGCGGTGGTCGAGGCCCTGGAGTCGGCCGCCTTGCGTGGTGTGCGGGTGCGTTGCCTGTTCGACGACTACGGCGCCCTGGCCTTCCCTTCGGCACTTCGCCAACGCTTGCAGGCCGCCGGTGTCGAGCTGCGTCTGTACAACCGCCTGCGCTGGCGCCGGGGCCTGCGCAACCTGTACCGCGATCACCGCAAGCTGCTGCTGGTGGATGAGCACTGGGGGGTGGTGGGTGGTACCGGGGTGACCGACGAATTCTGGACACCGGGGCAGCAGGCGAGCGAGTGGCATGAAGTGATGGTGCGCATGGAGGGGCCGGTGGTGAGTGACTGGCAGGTGCTGTTCGACCGCCAGTGGCACGCCAACCACCGTCGTACAGCCTGGCGCCCGCCCGAGAACTTCGGCCTGTCGCGCCTGCCGAAGATGCCGGCGCAGGGGCAGGGCTTGGGCCGCGTGGCCTATGCCGATGCGCGCCAGCACCGCGACATCCTGCATTCGCTGGTCCGTGCGCTGAACAGTGGGCAGCGTCGCATCTGGCTGGCGACGCCGTATTTTCTGCCAACCTGGAGCGTGCGCCGCTCGCTGCGCCGGGCGGCGCAAAAGGGCATCGACGTACGCTTGCTGCTCACGGGCCCACGTACCGACCACCCTTCGGTGCGCTACGCCGGCCATCGTTACTACCCTCGCTTGCTGCGCGCCGGGGTACGGATCTTCGAATACCAGCCATGCTTCCTGCACCTGAAGATGGCCGTGGTCGACGACTGGGTCAGCATCGGCTCGTGCAACTTCGACCACTGGAACCTGCGTTTCAACCTCGAAGCCAACGTCGAAGCCCTCGACCCGCCGCTGACTGCAGCGGTGCTGGCCAGCTTCACGCGGGACTTCGCCGTGAGCGAGGAGGTCGATCTGGATCACTGGAAGGCCCGACCGCTGTGGCGGCGGGTGCAGCAGCGGATCTGGGGCTGGCTGGATCGGCTGGTAGTCAATCTGCTGGATCGCCGCAACTGAGACCTGCGCCGTATATCGGTCATGGACAAAGCGGACTATCGTGCAGTGATTGTTCCCTGCAAACGAAGGAGTGAATGCGATGACGGCGAAGAAGATTCTCATGCTGGTAGGCGATTACGTCGAGGACTACGAGGTGATGGTGCCGTTCCAGGCTTTGCAGATGGTCGGCCACACAGTGCACGCGGTCTGCCCCGAGAAGATCGCCGGGCAGACCGTGCGCACGGCCATCCACGACTTCGAGGGCGACCAGACCTACAGCGAGAAGCCTGGGCACAACTTCGCCCTCAACTTCGATTTCGTCCAGGTGCGTGCCGAAGGGTATGACGCGCTGCTGATCCCCGGTGGGCGGGCGCCGGAGTACCTGCGCCTGGACGAACGGGTGCTGAAACTGGTCAAGGAATTCGACCAGGCGGGCAAGCCGATCGCGGCGGTGTGCCATGGCGCACAGTTGCTGGCGGCGGCCGGGGTGCTCGAAGGGCGTGAGTGCAGCGCTTATCCTGCGTGCGCACCGGAGGTGCGGTTGGCCGGGGGACGGTTCGTGGATATCGCCATCGACCAGGCGCATGTGGATGGCAATCTGGTGACGGCACCGGCATGGCCGGCGCATCCGGCGTGGCTGGCGGCTTTTCTCAAGGTGCTGGGCACGCGTATCGGCTGATTCGCGATAGCGCCGGGTAGCGGTTCTGGAGAAATACCCGTCGCGCAGGGGAAAGGGCGCATGGCGCAGCCGATGTTAGGGTTTCCCCTCAGGCCCGGCTTGGCCGGGCGCTTCACCCACATCGACAGAGCGATCGCCCCGCATGGAAATCCGCCTGCTCCACGGCGCTGCCATCGCGCCTTACATCGATGACATCGCTCGCCTGCGCCTGACATTGCTACGCGAGTTTCCCTACCTCTACGAGGGTACGCCGGAGTGCGAGGCCGATGCGCTTCGCCGCTACATCGACTGCGAGTGCAGCCTGGCGATCCTGGCGGTGGACGAGGGACGGGTGGTCGGTGCCTCGACCGGTCTGCCGCTGAGTGACAAGAGCGAGGCGTTGCGCCAGCCGTTTCTCGAGCAGGGGCGCGATCCGCGTACAGTCTATTATTTCGGCAAGTCGGTGTTGCTGCCGGCTTATCGCGGGCGGGGATTGGGTGTGCGTTTTTTCATCGAGCGTGAGTCCTATGCGCACAAGTTGGGCGGCTTTCATTACTGTGCGTTCAGCGCCGTCGAACGGCCCAATGGCCATCCGCGACGACCCGACGACTACAAGCCGCTACACGGTTTCTGGCGTAATCGTGGCTTTCTGCATCAGCCGTCCATGCGTGCATCGTATGCCTGGCGCGATCTTGATGAAGCGGATGAGTCGGACAAGACGCTGTCGTTCTGGCTCAAGGATCTGTTGCTGTGATCCTGTGCTGAAACAGCAGCGCCCCGTTCGCGGGCAAGCCCGTTCCTTGTAGGAGCGGGCTTGCCCGCGAACGGGGCGCTGCTGTTTCAGCCTGGGATTAAAGCAGTCTTACTTCACTTCAACAGCCAGGCTCTGGGCAATCTTGTTCTGCCACAGCGCAGGGCCGGTGATGTGCACCGATTCGCCATTGCTGTCCACCGCGACGGTGACCGGCATGTCCTTGACGTCGAACTCGTAGATCGCTTCCATGCCCAGTTCGGCGAACGCCAGGACCTTGGACTTGCGAATCGCCTGTGCCACCAGGTATGCGGCGCCGCCAACGGCCATCAGGTAAACGGCCTTGTTGTCCTTGATCGCCTCGATGGCGGTCGGGCCGCGCTCGGATTTGCCGATCATGCCCAGCAGGCCAGTCTGTTCCAGGATCTGCCGAGTGAACTTGTCCATGCGCGTGGCAGTGGTTGGGCCGGCAGGGCCGACCACTTCGTCACCGACCGGATCGACCGGGCCGACGTAGTAGATGAAGCGGCCTTTCAGATCCACCGGCAGCTCTTCGCCACGGTTGAGCATTTCGACCATGCGCTTGTGTGCAGCGTCACGGCCGGTGAGCATCTTGCCGTTGAGCAGGATGGTCTCGCCCGGTTTCCAGCTGGCGACTTCTTCGGGGGTGATCTCGTCGAGGTTGACGCGACGTGCGCTCGGGCCGGCTTCCCAGACGATTTCCGGGTAGGCATCCAGCGACGGCGCTTCCAGCTCTGCCGGGCCGGAGCCATCGAGCACGAAGTGGGCGTGACGGGTGGCGGCGCAGTTGGGGATCATGCACACCGGCAGCGAAGCGGCGTGGGTCGGGTAGTCCATGATCTTGACGTCGAGCACGGTGGTCAGGCCGCCCAGGCCCTGGGCGCCGATGCCCAACTGGTTGACCTTCTCGAACAGCTCCAGGCGGATCTCTTCGATGCGGTTCTGCGGGCCACGGGCTTTCAGTTCATGGATATCGATCGACTCCATGAGTACTTCCTTGGCCATGACTGCGGCTTTCTCTGCTGTACCGCCGATGCCGATGCCCAGCATGCCAGGCGGGCACCAGCCAGCGCCCATGGTCGGGACGGTCTTGAGCACCCAGTCGACGATCGAGTCGGACGGGTTGAGCATGGCCATCTTCGACTTGTTCTCCGAACCGCCGCCCTTGGCTGCGACGTCGACTTCGACCTTGTCGCCGGGCACGATGGAGTAGTGAATCACCGCAGGGGTGTTGTCCTTCGTGTTCTTGCGGGCACCGGCCGGGTCGGCCAGGATGGAGGCGCGCAGGACGTTTTCCGGCAGATTGTAGGCGCGGCGCACGCCCTCGTTGATCATGTCGTCCAGGCTCATGGTCGCGCCGTCCCAGCGCACGTCCATGCCAACGCGCACGAACACGGTGACGATACCGGTGTCCTGGCAGATCGGGCGGTGGCCGGTGGCGCACATGCGCGAGTTGATCAGGATCTGGGCGATGGAGTCGCGGGCAGCGGGCGATTCTTCACGCAGATAGGCTTCGTGCATCGCCTGGATGAAATCGACGGGGTGGTAGTACGAGATGAATTGCAGGGCGTCGGCAACGCTCTGAATCAGGTCGTCTTGCTTGATCACGGTCATGCAGCGCGCTCCTCTTAAAGACGGGAACATTCGTAAAGGCATCGACACAGCCGACCAGCGCGTCGAAAGGCCTTGCAAGGCGCACCGGCAGGTCAGGCCGGCACAAAAAGGGCGCGGCAGTATAGCGCGGCTGCCCGTGGGAAACACCTGCGAGTGGTCTGGACCATGGTCGGCCGCTGCCAGGCATCGTTCTTGCTGGCGCTCTGTACAATGGCAACAGACTTCAGGAGACCCTTCGTACATGCCCGATCTTCGTGTGGGCGAGCGCTGCATCAGCGTTCCAACCGGCAGCAACCTGCTCGACGCCCTCAATGGCGCCGGCCTGAACGTGCCCTACAGTTGCCGGGCCGGCAGTTGCCACGCCTGCCTGGTGCGTTGCGTCGATGGCGAGCCGCAGGACGCCCGGCCCGAAGCCTTGCCGGACGACAAGCGTGAGCAGGGCTGGCGATTGGCATGCCAATGCCGGGTGGCCGGCGATATGCGGGTTGCCGTGTTCGATCCCTTGACCGACGGCCTGCCTGCGAAGGTGATTGAGGTCGATTGGCTGGGCGATGTGTTGCGTCTGCGGCTGCGACCCGAGCGTGGCTTGCGCTATCGGGCCGGCCAGCATCTGGTGCTGTGGCTGGGGTCGGTGGCGCGACCTTATTCGCTGGCAAGCCTGCCGGGCGAGGATGAATTTCTCGAATTTCATATCGACTGCCGACGTCCAGGCGCCTTCTGCGACCAGGCGCGGGGCTTGAAAATTGGCGACCAGATGGTTCTGGGGGAGCTCAGAGGGGGCGCGCTGCACTACGACCCCGACTGGCAGGAGCGGCCGCTGTGGTTTCTGGCGGCAGGTACCGGCCTAGCCCCGCTGTGGGGCGTTGTGCGAGAGGCTTTGCGTCAAGGCCATCGGGCAGAAATCAAGGTGATGCATGTGGCACGCGACGCTGCCGGGCATTACCTGCAACCCGCGCTGCACCAGATGCATGGCATCGATGCCGAATGCGTGCTGCAGGAACATCTCGAGGAGGCGCTTGCCAGCTTGCGTCCGACCTCTCGCCAGACCATCGCTTTGCTCTGTGGATCGCCCGCAAGTGTCGAGCGCTTCGCGCGCAGACTGTTCATCGCCGGTGTGCCGAGAAATCAGGTGTTGGCTGACGTGTTCGTCGAGCATGCCTGACGTTCTTGCAGCCGCGGCCTATCGCGGGCTACCAAAAAAAAGACCGCTCCGAAGAGCGGTCTTTTTTGGGGGCGCCTGAGGCCGTTGCCACGGCTTAGGCATCAACCAACCAGCGGATCACCGACGTGCAGGATCTTCATGCCGTTGGTGCCACCGATGGTGTGGTAGCTGTCGCCCTTGGTCAGGATCACCCAGTCACCCTGTTCGACCAGCCCACGCTTGAGCAGCTCGTCGACAGCCGCCTGGCTGACCTTGTCGGCCGGCAGCGAAGCCGGATCGAAGGCGATCGGGTAGACGCCACGGAACATCGAAACGCGGGCCTGGGTCGCGCGGTGCGGCGACATGGCGAAGACCGGCACATGCGAGCGCAGCCGCGACATGATCAGCGGGGTGTAGCCGCTTTCGGTCAGGGCGATGATCGCCTTCACGCCAGGGAAGTGGTTGGCGGTGTACATCGCCGCCAGGGCGATGCTCTCGTCGCAGCGCTCGAAGGTGGTGTGCAGGCGGTGGCTGGACTTCTGGTTGGTCGGGTGCTTCTCGGCGCCCAGGCAGATGCGCGCCATGGCCTGCACCGCTTCGATCGGGTACGAGCCGGCGGCGCTTTCGGCCGACAGCATCACCGCATCGGTGTTGTCCAGCACGGCGTTGGCCACGTCGGATACTTCGGCGCGGGTCGGCATCGGGTTCTGGATCATCGACTCCATCATCTGGGTCGCTACGATCACCGCTTTGTTGTTGCGGCGCGCGTGCTGGATGATCTTCTTCTGGATGCCGATCAGCTCGGCGTCGCCGATTTCCACGCCGAGGTCGCCACGGGCAACCATCACCGCGTCGGAAGCAGCGATCAGGCCGTCGAGGGTTTCGTCGTCGGCAACGGCTTCGGCACGCTCGATCTTGGCCACCAGCCAGGCGCTGCCGCCGGCTTCGTCACGCAGCTTGCGTGCGTATTCCATGTCCTTGGCGTCACGCGGGAAGGAGACGGCCAGGTAGTCCAGGTCCATTTCCGCGGCCAGTTTGATGTCGGCCTTGTCTTTTTCGGTCAGGGCCGGTGCAGTCAGGCCGCCACCCTTGCGGTTGATGCCCTTGTGGTCGGACAGTGGGCCACCGACGATCACCACGCAATGCAGCGCGTCGGCAGTAGCGGTTTCGACGCGCATGACCACGCGACCGTCGTCGAGCAGCAGCTCGTCACCTACACCGCAGTCCTTGACCAGGTCGGGGTAGTCGATGCCGACGATATCCTGGTTGCCTTCGGTGAGCGGGTGGGCGGTGGAGAAGGTGAACTTGTCACCGATCTTCAGTTCGATGCGCTTGTTGCTGAACTTGGCGATACGAATCTTCGGACCTTGCAGGTCGCCCAGCAGTGCGACGTGGCGGCCGTTCTTGGCGGCGATGTCGCGGATCAGGCGAGCGCGGGCCTTGTGCTCGTCCGGAGTGCCGTGGGAAAAGTTCAGACGTGCCACGTCCAGGCCGGCGAGGATCAGTTGTTCGATCACTTCCGGCGAGTTGCTGGCGGGGCCCAGGGTGGCGACGATTTTGGTACGGCGGATGGTCATGCACAGACTCCTATAGTGAAGCGCAGCGAAAGGCTACTCCTCAATTGAGCTGTAGTCATTGTTCCGTTGCACTACCTTGCAGGTTGGCGAGAGGGCGGTTGCACCGTCGGCAGCACCCTACAAGCAGCAGGTTACAGGTAGACGCTTGCCGCCGGGCGTCTGCGGGATGAAGGGTGCATCGGCGCGCTGAAGAAATCGGGGCGCAGGCCGATATACTGCCCATCAAAGGAGAATTCCCATGCGAGCCCTGATCGTGTTAACCATGGCGGCCAGTGTCGTCGGCTGCACCCGTTGGTCCATGGACCATCACCTGAACAACGCCTATCGCGCTTACGACCGTGGCGATTGCCAGCGCGTGATGCTGGAGCTGTCGCAGGTCGATCGCACCAGCCGTGCCCGCCCGTTCATCCATCCGGAAGTGGCGATGCTGCGTGGCCAGTGCCTGGAGCGGCAGAAACTCTATGTCGATGCAGCGCAGACCTACCAGTTCCTGATTCAGCGCTACCCGCAGAACGAGTATGCCTACCGTGCTCAAGCGCGCCTGCAGACCCTGGAGCAGCTTGGCCATCTGCGTGGTGAGCCTGCGGTGACCCGCCCTGCGCCGACTACCCCTTTGCGTTAATACCAAGGTGACAATGATTTCATCGGGGCCGCCGCTCAGGCTAAGCTAGGCTGTAAAGTAGGTGTAACGCTCACCGCCAGTACCTGGTCTTCCTGGCATAGGGTACGGAGAATCATGTTCATCGAACGTCAGATCGATCGTCATCAACTGCCTTACGTGCTCAAGGTCTTCAACCGGTTGACCGATCAGGAGATTGGTTACCTGGGGAATGCCTCCGAGGATGGGGTCATGGTGATCAGCCAGCTCCCGATCATGGTCGGCCCGGATTTCGAGCTGCAGTTGCGTGTGCCGCTGGCAGGCGGTGGCCATCAGTTCATCAATCTTACCGCCAGTTGCCTGTGGAGCCGCGAGGACCAGACCCCGGGGCATTACGATGCCGGCTTCATGCTGCTACAGGCGCCGCGCGAGTACGAGGAGTTCGTGAGCTCGCTGCGCGACTTCTTCAGTTTCAGGCCGATGAACGAGTCGGCCTGAAGGCGTTCCTCCGGTAGACTCGTCCGCGAACTTTGTACAGGACGACACCGTGAGCTCCAGCATCTTCTGGCACGACTACGAAACCACCGGTATCAATCCGCGCTGCGACCGACCGCTGCAGGTTGCAGGCGTACGCACCGATTTCGAGCTCAACGAGATCGACGAACCGGTCAACCTGTATTGCCGCCCCTCCGACGACATCCTGCCGCACCCCGCCGCCTGCCTGGTCACCGGTATCACCCCTGAACAGCTGATCGCCAAAGGCTTGGGGGAAGCGGAGTTCATGACCAGGGTGCATGAACAGTTGTCGCGCCCCGGCACCTGTGGCGCAGGCTACAACACCTTGCGCTTCGATGATGAAGTCACTCGCTACAGCCTCTACCGCAACTTCTTCGACCCCTACGCCCGTGAGTGGCAGGGTGGCAACAGCCGCTGGGACTTGATCGATGTAGTGCGTACCGCCTATGCCCTGCGCCCGGAAGGTATCGTCTGGCCGCAGCAGGAGGGGCGCACCAGCCTGCGCCTGGAGTTGCTGAGCAAGGCCAACGGCATCGACCACGGTCATGCCCACGAGGCCCTGTCCGATGTCCGGGCCACCATCGCGTTGGCTCGTCTGATTCGCCAACGCCAGCCCAAACTTTATGACTGGTTGTTCCAGTTGCGTAGCAAGCACAAAGTCATGGAGCAGATTCGTCTGCTCCAGCCGCTGGTGCATATCTCCGGGCGCTTCTCCAGCGAACGTAGTTACCTGGGGGTGGTATTACCCTTGGCCTGGCATCCGCGTAATCGCAATGCACTGATTGTGTGCGACCTGCACATGGAAACCTTGCCTTTAATAAGGGAAAGTGCCGAGGTATTGCGTTCGCGTTTGTACACGCGGCGCGAGGAGTTGGCTGACGGCGAATTGCCGGTTCCGCTGAAGTTGGTGCACATCAACAAGTGCCCGGTGGTGGCGCCATTGAACGTATTGCGCCCGGTCGATCAACAGCGACTGGGTCTGGATATGTCGCTTGTTCAGTCTCGCGTCGAACAATTGATTCAGCAGCATGACGTGTGGCGGGACAAGCTGGAGAACGTTTACAGCGCTGATGAATTCGCACCCAGCGAAGATCCTGAGCAACAGTTGTACGAGGGATTTCTCGGGGATCGTGATCGGCGCCTGTGCGAGCAAGTTCGTTTGAGCGAGCCGCGACAGTTGGGGCAGGGGCACTGGATGTTCGATGATGCGCGCATGCCCGAGCTATTGTTTCGTTATCGAGCGCGCAACTTTATCGACACGCTGAACGAACAGGAGCAACAACGCTGGCATCGCTTCTGCCAGCAGCGCCTGAGCGATCCGCAGCTGGGAGCGCCCAACACCCTGGGCGATTTCGAGCAGGCGGCGCAGGCGAGTCTGGCCAATGCGGACGATGCCGGGCGGCAGGTGCTGGAGGCCTGGCTGGCGCATGCCGGGAAACTGCGAATGCACTATGGGTTGACAGAATAAATAAAAACGCCGGCGATCAGCCGGCGTTTTGTTGAAGCCATACGCAATTGTCTGGATCAGTCCAGCAGGGTTGCCCAGCTTTCAACCACGTCACCACCCCACTTGGCTTTCCATTCTTTCAGGGTCTTATGGTTGCCGCCTTTGGTTTCAATCACTTCACCGTTGTGCGGGTTTTTGTATTGCTTGACCTTGCGAGCACGTTTGGTGCTGGTGGTCTTGGCAGCGCCACGCGGGGCCTTGCTCAGTTTGGATTCCGGGTCGAGCAGGGCAATCACGTCACGCAGCGACTTGGAGTATTCGCCCATCAGTGCGCGCAGTTTGCCTTCGAATTCCAGCTCTTTCTTCAGCTTGTCATCTTGCGACAGGTTGGCGAGGCGAGCTTGAAGTTCCTTGATAGCTTCTTCGGTGGCGCGGTATTCGTTGATCAGGGACATGGAGTGTTCCTTGGTGAATGTACAGAGAGACAGTGGGCCAATAATAGACAGGCGATACTCGCAAGTAAACAATTAATAAGGGTGTGAAATGTCGAATCATTGTGACGCAACAATAAGAATGCGTCGGTAAAGAAAAATTTACATATTGCCTTATGCCTATCTTCTCACCTCATCCGCCAGCCCGCGGAGGGTCCAGGGCGGCATTGAGCCGCCACACAGGCCAATGGTTACTGCCTTTTTCACGGCAGATGGCTAGAATGTGCGCCTTTGCGAAGTTTTCCGGAGTCTGATCCATGCGCACCTATCGTCTGACGATTGCCTGCCCCGACCGTGTCGGCATCGTGGCAAAAGTCAGTAACTTCCTGGCCTTGTACAACGGCTGGATCAACGAAGCCAGCCACCATTCCGACGAGCAGAGCGGGTGGTTCTTCATGCGCCATGAAATCCGCGCCGAATCGCTGCCATTCGGTATCGAGGCCTTCCGCGAGGCCTTTGCGCCGATCGCCGAAGAGTTCTCGATGAGCTGGAATATCACCGACTCGGCGCAGAAGAAACGCGTGGTGCTGATGGCCAGTCGCGAGTCGCACTGCCTGGCCGACCTGCTGCACCGCTGGCACACCGATGAACTGGACTGCGATATCCCGTGCGTGATCTCCAACCACAACGACCTGCGCAGCATGGTCGAGTGGCACGGTATTCCGTTTTTCCACGTGCCGGTCGATCCCAAGGACAAGGCCCCGGCCTTCGCCGAAGTTTCGCGCCTGGTTGCCGAGCATGGTGCTGATGTGGTGGTACTGGCGCGCTACATGCAGATCCTGCCGCCACAGTTGTGCCAGGACTACGCGGGGCGTGTGATCAACATCCACCACAGCTTCCTGCCATCGTTCGTCGGCGCCAAGCCCTACCACCAGGCTGCACTGCGCGGTGTGAAGCTGATCGGTGCCACTTGCCACTATGTCACCGAAGAGCTGGACGCAGGTCCCATCATCGAGCAGGACGTGGTGCGTGTGAACCATGCCGACAGCATCGAGGATATGGTTCGCTTCGGTCGTGATGTGGAGAAAATGGTGCTGGCGCGGGGTTTGCGCTACCACCTGGAAGACCGCGTGCTGGTTCACGGCAACAAGACCGTGGTCTTCGACTGACCGGAGCCCGCCCAGATGGCCGATCCGCGTGACAAGGCTGGCGCCCAGCCTCCGCCGACACTCGGTGAAGGCTGCCTGGCGCGCTACGATCCCGAGGCGTTGAGCGACGAAGACGGTACCGAGTTCGAAGGTGCCGCCGAGCTCTGGGAGCAACTCAACCCGCCTGACGCCGCCAGCGCTCCAGCAACGGGCGCGCCAGCAGGCAGACGAACACCGGCCCCCCGGCGAGCAGATAGAAGTAATAAGTGACGGCGCGCCAGATCAGGATCGCCGCCGCCGCTGTCGAGCTGCCCACCAGTGGCGACAGCAGGGTCGCCGACGTCAGCTCGGCGGCCCCTGCACCGCCTGGCAGCAGGCTGAATTGGCCGGCACTGAGCGAGAGCATCTGCACCAGGAAGCTCGGTATCCACGACAGCTCCACCCCCAGCCCCCTCAAGACCAGATACAGCACGCTGTAGCGCAAGCTCCAGTGCGCGCAGGTGAGGGCGAATACCAGCGCCAGCGTGCGCTTGGGCAGGCGCCAGGTTTCGGCCAGTGCCCGGATGAAGCGCAGCAGCCTACGTGCCCAGCGCCGACGACGGCTTGTCGACAAACCCAGGCGTTGCAGCAGACGGCCGTTCCAGCGCATCACGCCACGACGGCAGCGCAGCAGCACGACGATTGCCGCCAGCACGCCACACAGCAAGGCGGCACTGCCCAGCAACATGCTTTCCTGGCTGCGGCCCAGGCTGTGGAACAGGGCGTAGCCGGCGATGGCCAGCATGGCGCAGAAGAAGAACAGCAGGTCGTTCAACTGATCCATGGCGAACACTGCGCCGCTGCGGGCGGGGCCAATGCGTTCGCGGGCCAGCAGTGTCATCAGGGTCAAAGGGCCTCCGCTACCGCCGGGCGTAGTGCAGATGGCAAATTCGGTCGCCATCACCACACCCAGGCTGCGTACTCTGCCCAGTTGCGCGCCCTGCTGGCCGAGCAGCAAGCGCAGGCGCACGGCGTTGATGATCCAGCACAGCAGAATCATGCCTAGCAGCGTTGCCATCAGCCCAGGGTCGAACGTCTGCAGGCGCGGCAACAGTTGGCTGCCGCCGAGCAAACCCGGCACCAGCACGGCGAGCACCAGTGCCAGCCCCAGCCAGGCGAGGCGGTTCATGGGCAGGTCCTGCGCTCCAGCCAGGCGGATTTGGTCAGAGGCTCACGCCCTTGCTCGATCAATTCACGCAGGGTGCGCAACCAATAGTTGCGTGCGCTGGCATGGCGCATATCCACCGGATGCAGGCCCAGGCGCAGGGTTTCGGCCTGGCGCCAACGTCGAGCCTGCCAGTCACAGAGCACCCGTGACATACCGCGGCGCCATGCACTGCGGGCGCTCCAGACCAGTCCGGGAGCTTCGATCGCGGTGAAGTCCGGCAGCCGATAAAGGTGCTGCGGTGTGCTGGTGTAGCGCAGCGGCAGGCGGCGCAGGGCTTGGCGGGTGCCTTCGCTCATCAGCCAGGCGGGCGCGACGAAGCCTGCGACCGGCCAGCCCTGGCTGGCGAACAGGGCCAGGCCCGCCTCCAGACGTTGCAGGGCTTCGCGCTGCTCCAGCGCATAGAACTCGCCCTCATGGGTGTAGATCCGGCGCATGAAGTACTCGGCAGGCCCGCGTGGGGCAGGGCCATCGTCGGCGTGGTAGAAACCGTGCAGCGCCAATTCGTCGCCGCGCGCCAGGCGCCGATCGAGCAGGCGGCAGAAGTCGGGGGAACGGGCCAATGCGTTGCGGTGGTGGAAGTCCGGGACCACCAGCCAGGTCATGGGCACGTCGCCCATTGCATCGACGGCTTCGACGAAGGGGCGGTAGTCGGGCCAGGTTTCGGGCGCGACATCGTGCAGCACCAGCATCAGGCTACGCGAATCGGCGGGCGCTTCACGCATGGGCGCGTACCTGTGGCGACAGGCCAAGCACGGCCTGGTAGTGCAGCAGCAGGCCATCGACCACGCTGTCCCATGAGTAATGCTGCTCCACATGGCGACGGGCCTGGGCGCCGAGGGGGCGCACGCCGGCTTCGAAGATTTCGCGCACTGCCCCGGCCATTGCCTGGCTGTCGTTGGCCTGGCACAGGCGCCCGCACTGGTCGTTGACGATCTCGCCGAAAGCCCCGGCGCGCACGGCGACCACCGGTGTGGCGCTGGCCATGGCCTCGAGTATCACCAGGCCAAAGGTTTCCTGGTCGCCGGCGTGCAGCAACAGGTCGGCACTGGCGAGCAGGCGGGCCACTTCATCGGCGGGGCAGAAGTGGTCGATCACGCTGACGTTGTCCGGCACGTTGGCCGGCATGTTCGAGCCGACCAGCAACAGGTGGTAATGGCGACCCAGGTGGCCCATGCACTCGAGCAGCACTGGCAAGTTCTTCTCCCGCGAGCCGCGACCGGCGAAGACGAGCAGACGAGTGGTGTCGGGAAGGCCGAGCTGGGCCCGCAGGTGCGGATCGCGCCTGTCGGGGTGGAAGGTATTCAGGTCGACCCCCAGGGGCTGTACATGCACATCCCGCACGCCAAGACGGCGCAGTTTGTCGGCCATCACCTGGCTCGGCGCCAGCACCCGGTCGAAATTGCCGTAGAGCTTGCTGACATAGGCTTCGACATTGGGGGTGAACCAGTTGCCCATGCGGTTGCTGACCAGCAATGGCAGGTCGGAGTGATAGAAGCCGATCACCGGCACGTCCAGCTTGCGTCGCGCTTCAAGGGCGGCCCAGGCGGTGAGGTAGGGATCGCCGACCTCGATCAGGTCAGGCTTGAGGCGGCGTAGCTCGTTGCACCAGGGCGTCAGGCGTACCGGAAAACGGTAGCCCTTGCCGAACGGCAGGGGCGGCGCGGGCACCTGGTAGATGCCATTGGCATCACGGGCGCTGGGGCCGGGGATCAGCAGACTGTGGCGTACGCCGGGCATGGCGTCGAGGCGATGGTGTTTGGCATCAAGATAGGTCCGTACACCGCCGCTGGCCGGGGCGTAGAACATGGTGATGTCAGCGATGTGCACGATCAGCATCCCTCCGGGATCGTCTTCGGGTCTGTCATCCGGCGGTAACAGACCGACGGTGACGCGCCTAAAGATTGACCTTTATGAAGGATAGTTTGTTCGATCGGGATTGGGCGGCGGGGCGTCCTGGCTTGCCCGCTGCGGGAGCGGGCGAGTCGGGATACCCCGCCGCTCCCAGAGGTGCTGTACAGCCCTCAGGCGTCAGATACGGAAACTGCCCACCAGTTGCTTGAGGCGCGCGGCCTGCTGTTCCAGATCGGAGCAGGCGCGCAGGGTGGCCTGCAGGTTTTCCACGCCCTCCTGGTTGAGCGTGTTGATCTCGTTGATGTCCATGTTGATCGACTCCACCACCGAGGTCTGTTCCTCGGTGGCGGTGGCCACCGACTGGTTCATGCCGTCGATCTCGCCAATGCGCTGGGTCACACTGCCCAAGCGCTCGCCGGCCTGGTTGGCGATCTGCACGCCGTCCTGGCTGTGGCGTTGACTCTGGTCCATGGTCTCGACCGACGTGCGGGCGCCGACCTGCAACTCCTCGATCATCCCCTGGACCTGCTGCGCCGATTCCTGGGTACGGTGGGCGAGGTTGCGCACCTCGTCGGCCACCACCGCGAAGCCGCGGCCGGCCTCACCGGCACGGGCGGCCTCGATGGCCGCGTTCAGCGCCAGCAGGTTGGTCTGTTGGGAGATGCTGGTGATGACCTCGAGGATCTGGCCGATGTTCACGGTCTTGTCGTTGAGGGCCTCGATATGCGCGCTGGAACTGACGATCAGCGCCGACAGGCGGTTCATCGCCTGGATATTGTGCTCGACCACCTGCTGCCCTTCTTCGGCGAGCAATCGGGCAGAGCTGGCATGTTGCGAGGCTTGTGCGGCATTGCCAGCGATTTCCTGAGCCGCGGCGCCCAGCTCGTTGATGGCGGCGGCGACGCTGTTGGTGCGGTTGGCCTGCTCGTCCGAGTTGAGCATCGAGGAGTTGGAGGCGCTGACCACCCGCAGCGCCACTTCGTTGACCTGCTCGGTGGCCGAGGAGACTTCGCGAATCGAGCTGTGCACCCGTTCGACGAAGCGGTTGAATGCGCTGCCGAGCACACCGAACTCGTCATGGTTATGGATGTTCAGGCGCTTGGTCAGGTCGCCTTCACCTTCGGCGATGTCCTCCATGGCACGGGTCATGGTGTGCAGCGGTTGCATCAGCACGCGGATCAGCAGGCCGAGCAGGGCGATGATGATGACCACCGCCACCAGCGTGGCTATCACCGCCGAGTTACGGAAGGTGCTGAGCATGCTGAAGGCTTTGTCCTTGTCCACCGACAGGCCGATGTACCAGTTGGCCGAAGGCAGGCCCTGGATGGGCGTGAAGGTGAGCAGTCGCGCCTGGCCGTCGACCTGCACCTCGGTCAACTCGCGGGACAGTTTCGGAGTGTTCTGTGGGAAGGCCTCCGACAGCGATTTCATCACCAGGGCGTTGTCCGGGTGCACCAGGATCTTGCCCTGGTCGTTGACCAGGAACGCGTAGCCCATGCCGCCGAAGTTCAACGAGTTGATGATCTGTACCAGGCCGTCCAGCGCCAGGTCGCCGCCGACCACGCCGACATCGCTGGAAACCTTGTCGAGGATGCCCATGACCATCTTGTTGGTGGTCATGTCGATGTAGGGTTCGGTGAGGAGGGGGCCGCTGGCGGCCATGCCGTCCTTGTACCAGGGGCGTACGCGCGGGTCGTAGCCGTCGGGCATCTTGCTGTCGGGGCGCACGCTGAAGCTGCCGTCGACCTTGCCCAGGTAGACCGTGAGGAAACTGGAGATCAGCGCCTGTTGCCCCATCAGGGTTTCGGCATCGGCCGGATGCTGAGCGATATTCTGCGCAAGGTTTTCCACCAGCCGGATCCGCCCTTCGAACAGGTTGCGGATCGTGGTGGACGTGGACTGGCCCATTTCTGCCAGGTAACTCTCCAGATTGGCGCGAATGGCATTACGCTGGAGATAGTCGTTGTACAACGTGAACAGCGCAAAGGCCAGTATCACGATCAGAGAGGCCGCCAAGAGAATCTTGTGGCTGAAACGAAGGCTTTTGTTCATGACGTCGTCGGGTCCGCTAAGGTTTTATCGGGTCGCTCGCACGAAGCACAGCAGAAAACAGTGCAACAATCCGGTGAGCCTTGGTGGGTTGTGTCCTGTATTTCGGGTCAATATCGCCTCTGCATATCGGCCGCTTTTAGGCAAAGCTTGAGAAGAGGATGAAATAAGATGTCGGATTCTTCGCAAATCGTTGTAGGTGCCGGTCTAGACGGCATGCCGGTCAGCCAGGCCATGCGCTTGGCCAACCGCCATGGACTGGTCGCCGGAGCGACCGGCACCGGCAAGACCGTGACCCTGCAGCGTCTGGCCGAGGTGTTCAGCGACGCGGGTGTGGCGGTGTTCGCGGCAGACGTGAAAGGAGACCTGTGTGGCCTGGGGGCGGCGGGTTCGCCCCAGGGCAAGGTGGCCGAACGCATTGCCGGGATGCCGTGGCTCGCCCACCAGCCCAAGGCCTACCCGGTGAGCCTTTGGGACATCCCCGGGCAGAGTGGTCACCCGTTGCGCACTACCCTCAGCGAAATGGGCCCGTTGCTGCTGGGCAACCTGCTTGAACTGACCGACAGCCAGCAGGCGGCGCTCTATGCGGCGTTCAAGGTTGCCGACCGCGAGGGGCTGTTGCTGCTCGACCTGAAAGACCTCAAGGCGCTGCTTGGGCATCTGAAGGACAACCCGCAGCTGCTGGGCGAGGATAGCGCACTGATGACCACCGCTTCGACCCAAGCCTTGCAGCGG
This sequence comes from Pseudomonas sp. A014, assembly GCF_052378495.1. NCBI lineage: Bacteria > Pseudomonadati > Pseudomonadota > Gammaproteobacteria > Pseudomonadales > Pseudomonadaceae > Pseudomonas > Pseudomonas sp. A014. The sequence goes on along the minus strand of NZ_CP199001.1, from coordinate 4,711,340 downwards.
CGCCTGGCCACGCTGGAACAGCAGGGGGCCGAGGCGTTGTTCGGTGAGCCGGCGCTGCAACTGGAGGATCTGCTGCGGGTCGATAGCGATGGTCGCGGGCGCATCCACCTGCTTGACGCCAGCCGCCTGGTGCACGAGGCGCCAAAGGTCTATGCGACCTTCCTCCTGTGGCTGCTGGCCGAGCTGTTCGAGCAACTGCCGGAGCGCGGCGACGCCGACAAGCCGGTGCTTGCGCTGTTCTTCGACGAAGCGCACCTGCTGTTCAACGGGACACCCAAGGCCCTGCAGGATCGTCTGGAGCAGGTGGTGAGGCTTATCCGTTCGAAGGGTGTGGGGGTGTACTTCGTTACCCAGTCCCCGGCCGACCTGCCCGATGCCGTGCTGGCGCAGCTGGGCTTGCGCATCCAGCACGGGCTGCGGGCCTTCACTGCCAAGGAGCAGAAGTCGCTCAGGGCCGTGGCCGACGGTTTTCGCCCCAATCCTGCCTTCGATACCCTGACGGTGCTCACCGAACTGGGGATCGGCGAGGCGTTGGTGGGCACCTTGCAGGACAAGGGGACACCAGAGGTCGTCCAGCGCGTGCTGGTGGCGCCGCCGCAATCGCGGATCGGCCCGCTCACCACGGCGGAGCGCAGTGCACTGATCGCGCAATCGCCTCTGGCAGGACGTTATGACAAACCGATCGACCGTGAGTCGGCCTATGAGCTGCTGACCCAGCGCAAGGGCGAGCCGGTGGAGCCGGCGCCTCAGCCCAAGGCTGACGCAGACAGCCTGGCCGACAAGGCGGGTGAATTCTTGCAGAGTGCGGCAGGGCAGGCGATCAAGTCGGCGGTGCGTCAGGCCGCCAACCAGTTGGGCAGGCAACTGGTGCGAGGCTTGATGGGATCTTTGCTGGGAGGCAAGAAGCGCTGAGTTTCCCCAAGGCATGAAAAAGGCGCCGTCGCGGGCGCCTTTTTCAATGCTGCAGGTGTCAGCCGATCGCTTTGGAGGCGAGCCAGAACAGGCCAGCCGCCAGGCCCATCGAGGCTGGCAGGGTCAGTACCCAGGCCAGCAGGATGGTCTTCACCGTGCCGCCTTGCAGGCCGCTCTTGTTGGCGACCATGGTCCCGGCAACACCCGACGACAGTACGTGGGTGGTCGAGACCGGCAGGCTGAACACGTTGGCCATACCGATGGCGCAAGCTGCGGTGATCTGTGCCGACATACCCTGGGCGTAGGTCATGCCCTGCTTGCCGATCTTCTCGCCAACGGTCAGTACCACACGCTTCCAGCCGACCATGGTGCCCAGGCCCAAGGCCAGTGCGACGGCGACGATCACCCAGAACGGGGCGTATTCGGTGGTTGCGGTGAGGTCCTTGCGCAGTTTTTCCAGGTCGGCCTTCTCGCGGCTATCCAGCCCTGGCAGTTTTCCGACCTTTTTCGCGGTGTCGTCCAGGCACAGCAGGTAACGACGTACTTCCACACGCTGTTCGGCGTTCAGGTCACGGTAGTCGGTCACGCCCTGGAGCGAGGTCTGCAGCGCGGCAATGGTTGGCTCGGTCTGTTGCGGGTTGCAACTGAACTGCTCCGGCAGGTCGTTCGACTTGGCCTTGCCCAACGCCAGGAACTCGCCAAGCGTGGCGGCATTGCGCTGGTAGAACTGGCTCATGTGCAGGGTGGCGTCGCGGGTGCGCTCGATCTGGTAGGTGGTGCTGTTCAGGTCGAGAACGAACTTGGCCGGGACGATACCGATCAGCACCAGCATGATCAGGCCAATGCCTTTCTGGCCGTCGTTGGAGCCGTGCACGAAGCTCACGCCCATGGCCGAGATCACCAGCACCAGGCGGTTCCAGAAGGGTGGGTGCTTCTTGTCGTCGAGCTTGCGGCGCTGGTCCGGGGTCTTGTGCATCTTCGACAGCGGGCGCCACCATTTCAGGCCAATCAGCACCAGTGCGGCAACGGCGAAGCCGGCCATGGGCGAGACCACCAGCGACATGGCGATGTCGATCGCTTTCTGCCAGTTCACGCCGTCACCCAGCGGGATGTCGCTGAGCAGTGCGTTGGCCAGGCCAACCCCGAGAATCGAGCCGATCAGGGTGTGCGAGCTGGACGCCGGGATACCGAAATACCAGGTTCCCAGGTTCCAGGTGATGGCGGCGGCGAGCAGGGAGAAGACCATGGCCAGGCCATGCCCGGTGTTCACGTTGATCAGCAGCTCGACCGGCAGCAGGTGCACGATGGCATAGGCCACCCCGACACCGCCGAGCAGAACCCCGAGGAAGTTGAACACACCCGAGAAGAACACGGCCAGGTGCGGCGGCATGGCTTTGGTATAGATGACGGTGGCTACCGCGTTGGCGGTGTCATGAAAGCCATTGATGAACTCGAATGCGAGCACGAAGGTGAGGGCGAGCACCAGGCTCACGGCTACCCAGGCATCCAGTCCGCTGAATAAATCGATCATGAAGGTTTTCTGGCGGTCGTAGGGGGGCCGGATTATGCCAGAAAACCATGGCAATCGATGCACCCGTGACAGACAGATGGCAGCTTTTCTAATGCCGCCATGCCGGTTCGGCGGTAGGAAGCAAAGCGAAATCGACGAATAAAAAACCGTTAATTTCGTTGAAATGCAGCGAATACGCGATCAATCAAAGGGTTTCACGGGATTCAAACGATTGTATGAAATTTGTGTAATTCCATTTCATCATCGTCGATTGCAGAAAAAGCGCACGGCGCCATGGCGTTCAGCACCATGGCGCATTGCGATCACGCCCTGAGCTCAAGGCTCTTCGGGGCGCCGTTCCTTTTCCATCTTCTCCAGTTCCTCGGAGAAGGCTTGGTCAAGGAGGCTGGCACGTTTGCGCCAGGGTTTGCGTTCCGGTTCCGGTTGGGCAGCATAAGTGGTGACTTCACCACCATAAACATCCTTGTAACGTTCTGCCTGGCGCTCGAGTTCGGCGCGCAGTTCATCTTTCGTCACAGTATCGACCTGATAAATTGAAGAGGTTCTCGGTACGGGGCTGTAACACGCAGTGCGCGTGGATCCATTTCCCAGCGTGCATACAGACCCGAGCGCCGAATTATAACCGTCGAATCACCAATGGCCACGGCCTTTACTCGAGCCTGATCGTGCAATGGGAAGTTGACCCGTTGTACTTGGGAAGTTGGAGGCGACGTACCGAGTAAAGTTCGGATAAACAGTGCAGAAATGAAAACGGCCTCGCTGGTAAGCGAGGCCGCTGCCTTTAGTCTTCTACGGTGGGTACCTGACCAGTCTCTCCAAAGAAGCCACAAGGGCATGAGAAAGGTATAAGCAAACGTGTCGGCGGTCAATTGCGATTATCGGCCGCTTGTTCGATAATCGCACGAAGCGCCGTTTTTTTTGAGGTCTGCCGATGAACGATGAAACCAACGCTTCCACGCCCAGCGATCCGCAGCGTGCCGTCTCGCCTTCCCTGGCCCCGCCGATCGTCGCATCGCCGGCCAAGCGCATTCAGGCGTTCACCGGCGACCCCGACTTCATGACCTCTCTGGCCCGGGGGCTGGCGGTGATCCAGGCCTTCCAGGAGCGCAAGCGCCACCTGACCATTGCCCAGATCAGCCACCGCACGGAAATCCCCCGCGCCGCAGTGCGTCGTTGTCTGCACACCTTGATCAAACTCGGTTACGCCACTTCCGACGGACGTACCTATTCGTTGCTGCCCAAGGTGCTGACGCTGGGACATGCCTACCTCTCCTCGACGCCGCTGGCCGTCTCGGCCCAGCCCTACCTTGACCGTATCAGCGAGCAACTGCACGAAGCGGCGAACATGGCGACCCTCGAAGGCGACGACATTCTCTACATCGCCCGCTCGGCGACGGTGGAGCGTCTGATTTCGGTCGACCTGTCGGTGGGTGGCCGCCTACCGGCCTATTGCACCTCCATGGGCCGAATCCTCCTGGCGGCACTGGACGACACCAGCCTGCGCGAGTACTTCGAGCGCGCCGATCTCAAGGCTCGAACCAGCCGCACCTTGCATGATCCCGAGTCGCTGTTCGCCTGCATCCAACAGGTGCGCGCCCAGGGCTGGTGTGTGGTCGACCAGGAGCTGGAGCAGGGGCTGCGCTCGATCGCCGTGCCGATCTATGACGCTTCAGGGCAAGTGCTGGCAGCACTGAACGTCAGCACCCACGTCGGACGGGTGACGCGCAACGAACTGGAACAGCGCTTCTTGCCCATACTGTTGTCGGCCAGCCGCGATCTTTGCCATCAGTTGTTCGGTTGAGCGTCTGGGATGGCGCGCCGCCGCAATAGGTGGACAAGCGGTAGAACTATTCTTGTGCGATAAACGCACAATGTCGTTCCTCGTGAATTGCGCCCGCCGCAGGTGCTGATTAATGTTCTCGCAACGGTCGGCGCTGCCGACCGGACAATAACAACACGAGACAAGCCCATGACCACTGTCCCCTCGCTGCCTTGCGCAGTTGCATCGTTACCCAGCTGATTTCAACGCCCGTACCGGTTTCTTTAGCCCTGCGCCTTATTGGTCGCAGCGGTGTACCTGCGCCCATCTTCTGGATAACAACAATGAACAAACCGCAAACTGCTGTCGGCAACTGCCTCGATGTACAGTCGTTCATCAACGACCAGCCGCTGTCCCGCTATCAATGGCGGGTGGTGATCCTGTGCTTCCTGATTGTCTTCCTCGATGGCCTGGACACCGCAGCGATGGGGTTCATCGCTCCGGCGCTGTCCCAGGAGTGGGGGATCGACCGTGCCAGCCTGGGCCCGGTAATGAGCGCCGCACTGATTGGCATGGTCTTCGGTGCCCTGGGTTCCGGGCCGCTTGCAGACCGCTTCGGTCGCAAGGGCGTGCTGGTAGGCGCGGTACTGGTGTTCGGCGGTTTCAGCCTGGCCTCGGCGTACGCCAGCAATGTCGATCAACTGCTGGTGCTGCGTTTCCTGACAGGCCTCGGCCTGGGCGCTGGCATGCCCAATGCCACGACCCTGCTATCCGAATACACCCCGGAGCGCTTGAAGTCGCTGCTGGTGACCAGCATGTTCTGCGGCTTCAACCTGGGCATGGCGGGTGGTGGCTTCATCTCTGCCAAGCTTATCCCAGCCTACGGCTGGCACAGCCTGCTGGTGCTGGGCGGTGTGCTGCCGTTGCTGCTGGCGGTGGTGCTGCTGGTGTGGTTGCCGGAGTCGGCGCGTTTTCTGGTGGTGCGCAATCGCGGCACCGACAAGGTGCGCAAGACGCTTGCCCCGATCGCTCCGGCCGTGGTTGCCCAGGCTGCGAGCTTCAGCGTACCGGAGCAGAAGGCCGTGGCTGCGCGCAACGTTTTCGCGGTCATCTTCTCTGGCACATATGGCCTGGGCACCGTGCTGCTATGGCTGACCTACTTCATGGGCCTGGTGATCGTCTACCTGCTGACCAGTTGGCTGCCGACGCTGATGCGCGACAGTGGCGCCAGCCTTGAAACGGCAGCCTTCATCGGTGCGCTGTTCCAGTTCGGCGGCGTACTCAGCGCCGTGGCGGTGGGCTGGGCGATGGACCGCTTCAATCCGCACAAGGTCATCGGCATCTTCTACCTGCTGGCCGGGGTGTTTGCCTACGCGGTGGGTCAAAGCCTGGGCAACATCACGTTGCTGGCTATTCTGGTGCTGGTCGCGGGGATGTGCGTGAACGGAGCACAGTCGGCGATGCCTTCGCTGGCAGCGCGCTTCTATCCGACCCAGGGGCGTGCCACGGGGGTGTCGTGGATGCTGGGCATTGGCCGTTTCGGCGCGATTCTCGGAGCCTGGAGCGGGGCGACGCTGCTGGGGCTGGGCTGGACTTTCGAGCAGGTGCTGACCGCGCTCCTGGTGCCGGCCGCGCTGGCGACCGTCGGGGTTATCGTCAAAGGCTTGGTGAGTCACGCTGACGCCACCTGATCAGGCCTTGGGGGGGCCTTTTCGCGGGCAAGCCCGCTTCCACAGGGATGGACTGCCCCCAAGAAGTTGGACACAAATCCAACCCTTGGGGCAGTCGAGGGATTGGGCTGGCCTTTAGATTTTGAGCAAGACAGTTACTCCCTTGTGGGAGCGGGCTTGCCTGCGAAAAGGTCGCCACCCGTCATCATCGGTAACGCATTCAAATCGTTCGATAACCGCACAAAAGGTCGATTATCGGATTGTTTCCCCACCCCCGGTCTCCTTAATCTGAGCCCATCGCAGCGACGCTGCACTCAAACCCGACTCAGCCTGACCAGGAGTCTCCAATGGCAGCAATCCTCTCGCTTCATGATGCCGTGAAGCAGTTCGTCCACGACGGCGACAGCGTTGCCCTCGAAGGTTTCACCCACCTGATTCCGACCGCCGCCGGTCACGAAATCATCCGCCAGGGCAAACGCGACCTCACGCTGGTGCGCATGACGCCGGACCTGATCTACGACCAACTGATCGGTGCCGGTTGTGCGCGCAAACTGATCTTCTCGTGGGGTGGCAACCCTGGGGTCGGCTCGCTGCATCGCCTGCGCGACGCCGTGGAGAAACAATGGCCGCACGCGATCGAGATCGAAGAGCACAGCCATGCCGACCTGGCCAACGCCTACGTTGCCGGCGCCTCCGGCCTGCCGTTCGCGGTATTGCGTGCCTACGCCGGCTCCGACCTGCCCAAGGTCAACCCTCTGATCAAGTCGGTCACTTGCCCGTTCACGGGCGAAGTGCTGGCTGCCGTGCCTTCGGTTCGCCCGGATGTCACCGTGATCCACGCGCAGAAAGCCGACCGCAAGGGCAACGTGCTGCTGTGGGGCATCCTCGGGGTGCAGAAGGAAGCGGCCCTGGCCGCCAAGCGCTGCATCGTCACAGTCGAGGAAATCGTCGACGACCTGCAAGCGCCGATGAACGCCTGCGTACTGCCGACCTGGGCGCTCAGCGCAGTGTGCCTGGTACCGGGCGGCGCGCACCCGTCCTACGCCCATGGCTACTACGAGCGTGACAACCGCTTCTACCAGGCCTGGGACCCGATCGCGCGCAACCGCGAATCCTTCACGGCCTGGATCGACACCTACATTCGCGGTACCACCGACTTCACCGAATTCAAGCGCAAGCTGGAGGCTGCACAATGAGCTACTCCACCTCCGAAATGATGACCGTGGCCGCGGCCCGTCGCCTGCGTAACGGCGCCGTCTGCTTCGTGGGGATCGGCCTGCCGTCCAAGGCCGCCAACCTGGCGCGCCTGACCTCGTCGCCTGACGTGGTGCTGATCTATGAGTCTGGCCCGATCGGTGCCAAACCGAGTGTGTTGCCGCTGTCGATCGGCGATGGCGAGTTGGCTGAGACCGCTGACACGGTGGTGCCGACCGGCGAGATCTTCCGCTATTGGCTGCAGGGCGGTCGTATCGATGTGGGCTTCCTCGGCGCCGCCCAGGTCGACCGCTTCGGCAACATCAACACCACCGTGGTCGGTGATTACCACGCGCCCAAGACTCGCCTGCCGGGCGCGGGCGGTGCGCCAGAGATCGCAGGCTCCGCCAAGCAGGTGCTGATCATTCTGAAGCAGTCGCCGCGCGCTTTCGTCGACAAGCTCGACTTCATCACCTCGGTCGGGCACGGCGAGGGCGGCGATTCGCGCAAGCGCCTGGGCCTGCCCGGCGAGGGGCCGGTGGGCATCATCACCGACCTGTGCATCATGGAGCCGGAAGTCGGCACCCACGAATTCGTCGTTACCTCGATCCATCCGGGCGTGACCCGCGAACAGATCGTCGCCGCCACCGGCTGGGCGATTCGCTTTGCCGATGACGTGCAGGCCACCGCCGAGCCGAGCGAGACAGAATTGACCGCTCTGCGTGATCTTGAAGCCCGTACTGCAGCAGCCCATGGCCAGAGCGCAGGAGAAGCCTGATGCGTGACGTATTCATCTGCGACGCGATCCGTACCCCGATTGGCCGTTTCGGCGGCGCCTTGGCTGGTGTGCGCGCCGACGACCTGGCGGCGGTGCCGCTCAAGGCGCTGGTCGAGCGCAACCCGCAGGTTCGCTGGGATCAGCTCGACGAAGTGTTTCTCGGCTGCGCCAACCAGGCCGGCGAGGATAACCGCAACGTCGCGCGCATGGCGCTGCTGCTGGCTGGCCTGCCCGAGAGCATTCCCGGCGTGACCCTCAACCGCCTCTGCGCTTCGGGCATGGATGCGGTCGGCACGGCGTTTCGCGCCATCGCCAGTGGCGAGATGGAGCTGGCCATCGCCGGTGGCGTCGAGTCGATGTCGCGCGCGCCGTTCGTGATGGGCAAGGCCGAGAGTGGCTACTCGCGCAGCATGAAGCTTGAAGACACCACCATCGGCTGGCGCTTCATCAACCCGTTGATGAAGGCTCAGTACGGTGTCGATGCCATGCCTGAGACTGCGGACAACGTTGCCGACGATTACCGGGTCTCGCGTGCCGACCAGGATGCCTTCGCCCTGCGCAGCCAGCAGAAGGCCGCCGCCGCGCAGGCAGCAGGTTTCTTCGCCGAAGAGATCGTGCCGGTGCGTATCGTCCACAAGAAGGGCGAAACCCTGGTCGAGCAGGATGAACACCTGCGCCCGGACACCACCCTGGAAGCGTTGGCCCGGCTCAAACCGGTCAATGGCGCGGACAAGACCGTCACTGCTGGCAATGCGTCGGGTGTGAACGATGGCGCCGCGGCGCTGATCCTGGCATCGGCCGATGCGGTGAAGAAACACGGCCTGACCCCACGTGCCCGTGTCCTGGGCATGGCCAGTGCCGGCGTGGCGCCGCGGGTGATGGGCATAGGCCCCGTGCCTGCGGTGCGCAAGCTCACCGAGCGCCTGGGTATCGCCGTGGCTGATTTCGATGTGATCGAACTCAACGAAGCCTTTGCCAGCCAGGGCCTGGCGGTGCTGCGCGAGCTGGGCGTGGCGGACGATGCGCCACAGGTCAACCCCAATGGCGGAGCGATCGCCCTGGGGCATCCGCTGGGCATGAGCGGCGCGCGGCTGGTGCTGACGGCGCTGCACCAACTGGAAAAGAGCGGCGGGCGCAAGGGCCTGGCAACCATGTGTGTCGGCGTGGGGCAGGGGTTGGCGCTGGCCATCGAGCGGGTTTGACCTGTGCCGTCCTCTTCGTGGGCAAGCCGCTCACGCCATCCTGTGGGAGCGGGCTTGCCCGCGAAGAGGCCGGACCTGCAAGACATAAGGCTAATGGTCAGCCCCCAAGCGGAACGAGAGTGTTACCGGGTATGTCTAGAATTGATGGTAACCCTCGAGGAGTAAGCACGCCATGACCGCAATCCATTACACGGGCGAGGAGCGTAAAAGCCGTATCTTCGCCATCGTCGGGGCTTCTTCCGGCAACCTGGTGGAGTGGTTCGACTTCTATGTCTATGCCTTCTGCGCCATTTACTTCGCCCCGGCGTTCTTCCCCTCCGACGACCCCACGGTGCAGTTGCTCAACACGGCCGGGGTGTTCGCCGCAGGCTTTCTGATGCGCCCTATCGGTGGCTGGATTTTCGGCCGTCTGGCCGACCGTCACGGGCGCAAGAACTCGTTGATGATCTCGGTGTTGATGATGTGCGCAGGCTCGTTGCTGATCGCCTGCCTGCCGACCTATTCGAGCATCGGTACCTGGGCTCCGGCGCTGCTGCTGTTTGCGCGACTGGTCCAGGGCCTGTCGGTCGGCGGTGAGTACGGCACCACCGCGACCTACATGAGTGAGGTGGCCCTGCGCGGCCAGCGTGGATTCTTCGCCTCGTTCCAGTACGTCACCCTGATCGGCGGCCAGTTGCTGGCGGTGCTGGTGGTGGTGATCCTGCAGCAATTGCTCACTGAAGAAGAACTGCGCGCCTGGGGCTGGCGCATTCCGTTCGTGGTCGGCGCCGTCGCCGCGCTGATTTCGCTGATGCTGCGCCGATCGCTGAAAGAGACCAGCAGTGCCGAGACTCGCCAGGATAAAGATGCCGGCAGCGTCAGTGGCCTGTTCCGCAACCACGCCGCAGCCTTCATCACGGTGCTGGGCTATACCGCTGGCGGTTCGTTGATCTTCTACACCTTCACCACCTACATGCAGAAGTACCTGGTCAACACGGCCGGCATGAACGCCAAGAGCGCCAGCTTCGTGATGACTGGCGCGCTGTTCCTGTTCATGATCCTGCAGCCACTGTTCGGCATGTTGTCCGACCGTATCGGCCGACGTAACTCGATGCTGTTGTTCGGCGCGCTGGGCACTCTGTTCACCGTGCCGTTGCTGATGGCGCTCAAGACCGTGACCAGCCCGTTCATGGCCTTCGTGCTGGTGACCCTCGCGCTGTGCATCGTCAGTTTCTATACCTCCATCAGCGGCCTGGTGAAGGCCGAGATGTTCCCACCTCAGGTGCGTGCCTTGGGTGTGGGCCTGGCCTATGCCGTGGCCAACGCGGTCTTCGGCGGTTCGGCCGAATACGTCGCCCTGGGCTTGAAGACGCTGGGGATGGAGAACACTTTCTACTGGTACGTGACCGCCATGATGGCAGCGGCCTTCCTGTTCAGCCTGCGCCTGCCCAAGCAGGCGGCGTACCTGCACCATGATCACTAAGGACGTTGCATGAGCAACCAACTGTTCGATGCCTACTTCACCGCCCCGGCCATGCGCGAGGTGTTCAGCGACCATGGCCGCCTGCAGGGCATGCTCGACTTCGAGGCTGCCCTGGCGCGCGCCGAGGCTGACGCAGGGCTGGTGCCGCACACCGCGGTGGCAGCCATCGAGGCGGCATGCAAGGCCGAGCGCTATGACGTGCAAGCGCTGGCGCAGGCCATTGCGGTGGCTGGCAACTCGGCGATCCCGCTGGTCAAGGCACTGGGCAAGGTGGTTGCCAGTGGCGTGCCGGAGGCCGAGCGTTATGTGCACCTGGGGGCTACCAGCCAGGATGCGATGGACACTGGCCTGGTTCTGCAACTGCGTGATGCCCTGGGGTTGATCGAGGCAGATCTGGAAAAGCTCGCCGACACCCTCGCACGCCAGGCTTTGCTGCATGCCGACACGCCGCTGGTGGGGCGCACCTGGCTGCAGCACGCCACGCCTGTGACGCTGGGCATGAAGCTGGCCGGTATGCTCGGGGCGTTGACCCGTCACCGCCAGCGCTTGCAGGAGCTGCGTCCGCGCCTGTTGTGCCTGCAATTCGGGGGGGCCTCTGGCAGCCTTGCGGCGCTGGGCAGCAAGGCATTGCCGGTGGCCGAGGCGCTGGCGGCACAACTTGGCCTCGCCTTGCCCGAGCAGCCCTGGCACACCCAGCGCGACCGCCTGGTGGAGTTCGCCTCGGTGCTGGGCCTGATTGCCGGCAGCCTGGGCAAATTCGGTCGCGATATCAGCCTGTTGATGCAGACCGAGGCTGGCGAGGTGTTCGAGCCTGCTGCGCCGGGCAAGGGCGGCTCTTCGACCATGCCGCACAAGCGCAACCCTGTGGGTGCAGCGGTGCTGATCGGCGCCGCGACCCGCGTGCCGGGGCTGCTGTCGACGCTGTTCGCCGCCATGCCCCAGGAGCACGAGCGTAGCCTGGGCCTGTGGCATGCCGAATGGGAGACCCTGCCAGACATCTGCTGCCTGGTCTCCGGCGCCCTGCGCCAGGCACAACTGATCGCCGAGGGCATGGAGGTGGACGCCGAGCGCATGCGCCGCAACCTTGAACTGACTCAAGGCCTGGTGCTGGCCGAAGCGGTGAGCATCGTGCTGGCCCAGCGTCTGGGGCGCGACAAGGCCCATCACCTGCTTGAGCAATGCTGCCAGCGCGCGGTAGCCGAACAGCGCCACCTGCGTGCCGTGCTCGGCGACGAGCCACAGGTCACCGAACAGCTGTCTGGCGAAGCGCTCGACCAGTTGCTCGACCCTGCCCATTACCTCGGCCAGGCCCGCGTCTGGGTGGCGCGTGCTGTGGCTGAACATCAACGTTTCACTGCTTGAAGGAGACCGCTGTGGCGCATTTGCAACTGGTCGATGGCGTATTGAACTACCAACTCGAAGGCCCCGAGCACGCCCCCGTGCTGGTGCTGTCCAACTCGCTGGGCACCAACCTGCACATGTGGGATACCCAGATGCCGCTGTGGACCGAACACTTTCGAGTACTGCGCTACGACACGCGCGGTCATGGCGATTCGCTGGTCACCGAAGGGCCGTACAGCATCGAACAACTGGGGCGTGATGTGCTGGCGCTGCTGGATGCTCTGCAGATCGAGCGCGCGCATTTCTGTGGGTTGTCGATGGGCGGCCTGATCGGTCAGTGGCTCGGCATCAATGCAGGTGAGCGTTTGCAGCGTCTGGTGGTGTGCAACACGGCGGCGAAGATCGGATCGCCTGAAACCTGGAATCCGCGCATCGAAATGGTCTTGCGCGACGGCGCCGAGGCCATGCGTGGGTTGCGTGATGCGTCCATCGAGCGCTGGTTCACCCCGGCGTGGTCGAGCGAGCACGCGGATCAGGTCAAGCGCATCACCGACATGCTCGCAACCACTTCGCCACAGGGCTATGCCGCCAACTGCTGTGCGGTGCGCGATGCCGATTTCCGCGATCAGTTGGGAGCGATCAGCGCGCCGCTGCTGGTGATTTCCGGGGAGGCCGATGCGGTGACGCCGCCCTCGGGTGGCCTGTACATCCAAGAGCATGTGGCAGGCGCCGAGTACACCGGCTTCCTGGCTGCGCACCTGTCCAATGTCGAGGTCGGCGAGGCGTTCAGCCGTCGCGTGCTCGATTTCCTGTTGGCCCGCTGAGGAGTACGCCATGGATGAGAAACAACGTTACGACGCTGGCATGCAGGTGCGTCGTGCGGTGCTGGGCGATGCCCATGTGGACCGCAGCCTGGAGAAACTCAACGACTTCAATGGCGAGTTCCAGGAGATGATCACGCGCCACGCCTGGGGCGATATCTGGACCCGCCCGGGGTTGCCACGCCACACCCGCAGCCTGATTACCATCGCCATGTTGATTGGCATGAACCGCAACGAGGAACTCAAGTTGCACCTGCGCGCGGCGGCCAACAATGGCGTGACCCGCGAGGAGATCAAGGAAGTGATCATGCAGAGCGCGATCTATTGCGGGATCCCGGCGGCCAATGCGACCTTCCACCTGGCCGAGTCGGTGTGGGATGAGCTTGGGGTCGAGTCGCGGGCCTAGGCCATAGATCCCCACTGAATTCTTCGCGGGCAAGCCCGCGAAGAATTCAGCACTGTTCCAGCATCTACACCGCCGCCTTCTTCCCGCGCACCGCTACCGGCCCGGCATGGGCTTCCACCTGCTGCCTCAGACCGGCACACAGCCCAAGCATGAACGCCAGTTCTGCAACCACGAACAGTGGCCCGATGATCAAGCCGCTGACATCGTCGACGAAGGCGGGTTTCCTGCCCTCGTAGGCATGCCCGACGAACTGGATGATCCAGCCCAGCACGAAGGCCCCGAGCCCGGCACTCAGCCACAGCCCGGTGCTTTGCAGCGCCAGCCATTCGCCTGCCCACAGGCACAGCCCCAGCAACACGCCCATCACCAGCCCGAAGCGCAGGTCCAGGCGCAGGTAGAACCACACCGACGCTGCCGCCACCAGCAGCGCTGGCGACATCCAGATGCCGGCGACAGGCCAGCCGGGTCGTGACAGCAGGATGCTGACCGCCAGCACGATCAACGGAATGCCGACGAAGTGCGTGGCGATGTTGCGCGGGTCGCGATGATAGGCCGCGTATTGACTCAGGTGTTCGACGAGGTTTTTCATTGTTGTTCCTCCATCAGGGGTAGCGACAGCTTGCCCCGTTCATCCGCCGTCGTCTGTCGCCTGGCCGACAGAGTCCGTTCAGAAGAGGTGTCATGGACAACCCCCAAGCCTGGCGTGCGCAGTTGAGCCACGGCCAGTGGTTTCGGCAGTTGCCCGCTCAGGTTCAGGATAGCCTGCTGGCATTGGCGCGTTCACGTGAGCTGGCGGCCGGACAGTGCCTGTTCCAGCGTGGTGATCCGCCCTGCGGTTTGTATGCGGTGCTGGAGGGCGCCATGCGCGTCGGTGCGGTCAGCCGTGAGGGCAAGGAAGCGCTGTTGACGTTGGTCGAGCCGCCTTACTGGTTCGGCGAGATCAGCTTGTTCGACGGCCAGCCACGCACTCACGATGCCTTTGCCGAAGGTGTCACGCAGCTGTTGTGGATCCCTCAGGCCGCGCTGCTCGACTGGTTGGCGCAGCATCCGCAGCACTGGCGCGACCTGGCTTTGCTGATGAGCCACAAGCTGCGCTGGGTGTTCGTCGCGCTTGAGCAGCAGCACTTGCTGGCCGCGGGGCCGCGTGTGGCCCATCGGCTGTTGCAGATCGCCGAAGGCTATGGCGAGCGCGATGTTGCCCAATGGCGCCTGCAATTGTCGCAGGAGCAACTGGCGCTGATGCTGTCCCTGTCGCGCCAGACCATCAACCAGATCCTCAAGGCGCTGGAGCAGGCGGGGGTGGTGCAACTGGGCTATGGCGAAGTGCTGATCCTCGATGCGCCGAGGCTGCGGGAGATGGCCGCGCATCCAGGCTGACCAAGGTATCGATCATCGCCCGTGCTGCCGGTGACAGGCGATAGCCGCTGCGGCTGATCACCCCGCAACGCACGCTCAGCACTTCCAGCCCCGGCGGCAGGTTGCGCCAGTGCAGGCGTACCAGGCGCCCCGCGGCCAGGTCCTCGGCCACGGCTTCCTCGCTGGCGCTGCCGAGAGTATCGCTGGCCAGCACCACGCTGCGCAGCACTGCCAGGTGTTCGGTCTGCAGGTGTGGGATGAAGTCGCTGCGTCCGCTGAGATTGGCCAGGCGCTTGCGTACACCGGGGGTGAGCAGGGCGCTGGCCAGGGGGTAGGCGAACAGATCGTTGGTCGACAGGCTGTCCTTGGCCAGCAGCGGATGGCCGGGGCGGCAGAAGAACAGGCCCGGGCGCGGGTTGAGGGGCTCGGTGTGGAAGTTGGGGTCGGCCTCGAAGGGGCGGATATCGTCGACGAAAAACTCGATCTGCTCGCGGCGCAGGGCCTGGCCCAGACGTTCGGCATTGTCCACCAGCAGCTCGGTGCGAATCCCCGGATGCTGGGTGATGAACTGCTGCAGGGCGTCGGGTACCAGTCGTGCAGCCAGGGCTGGGCCGCTGCCGAAATGCAGTTCGCCGGCGTCGAGCTTGGTCATCTGCAGCACGTCGTTGCTCAGTTGTGCGGCCCCCTGAACCAGGCGCCGGGCATGTTGCAGCACCACCTGGCCTTCGGGGGTCGGTTGCAGCGCCTTGTTGCCGCGATCGACCAGGGCGCAGCCGAATTCCTGCTCCAGGCCCTGGATGGCGCGACTGAACGCGGGTTGGGTAATGCCCATGGCTTCGGCAGCGCGGACGAAGCTGCGGTACTCGGTGAGGGCGATGAAATAGCGCAGTTGGCGAAGGTCCATATCGAGATTCTGCGGAGTAGAGAGGGCTCGTTTTAGACCTTGTCACTTATTCCGTCAACGATGGTTTAGTTAGTTGTTTAGCTGTTTTTGTTATTTATAGGGGCGGGTAAGCCCGCCCCCCAAGCGCGGCGCGACTTTCACAACAGGCTGAACGGATAACTCACGATCAGCCTGTTCTCGTCGAAGGCGTTGGTGCTGAAGTCCCTGCGCATGGTGGAGTTGCGCCATTTCACCGACAGGTCCTTGAACGTACCGGACTGGATCACGTACGCCAGTTCGCTCTCGCGCGCCCACTCCTTGCCATCGGTGATGCTGCCGACATGCACGTTGTCCCCCTTGATGTAGCGGTTCATCAGGGTCAGCCCGGGGATGCCGACGGTGGCGAAGTTGAAATCGTGGCGCAGTTGCCAGGAGCGTTCCTTGGCATTCTCGAAGCTGGCGTTGTAGCTGTCGTTGGCCAAGGTGCCGCCGCTGGTGCCGTTGACTCGCATCCACTCGTCATCGCCGCCGACCTTCTGCAGGCCGACATAGAACGTATGACCCTGATAGCGCGCCGAAAGCATGGCCGAGGCGGTGCGGTTGTCCAGCTTGCCGGCACGCTCGGCGCCGTCTTCCTTGCCGATGAAGTAACCCAGGTTCGCCCCCAGGGTCCAGTCGCCCAAGGGCTGGCTGTGCACCAGGTTGAAGTACTGCTGGCGGTAGATATCCTTGAGCTGGGCGTCCCACACCCCGACCAGGGTGCGCTTGTCGTTGAAGCTGTACTCACCCCCTGCAAAGTTGAAGCGGTCGGAGGTGAAGCCCGGGCGGCTGAACAGCGCCATGTCCTCCATGCTTGCGTCGTTGCGCGGGCTGTTGCCACGGAACTGGCCGGCGTACAGGGTCAGCCCGGCGATCTCCCTGGAGGTGATCTGGCCGCCGCGGAAGGTCTGCGGCAGCGAACGACCATCGTCAGAGCGCAGGATCGGCAGTACCGGCATCCATTCGCCGACCTTGAGCTCGGTCTGTGAAATCCTGGCCTTGAGCGCGACACCCAGGCGGCCGAAGTCGTCGGCGGGGCGACCATCGTCGTGCACCGGCAGCAGCTGCGTGCCGGCCGTCCCCTTGCCGCCATCGAGCTTGACCGAATACAGCCCCAGCACATCGACGCCAAAGCCGACGGTGCCCTGGGTGAACCCGGAACGCGCGTCGAGGATGAAGCTTTGCGTCCATTCCTCGGCCTTGCCCTGGGCCTTGGCAGGGTCGACGAAGTTGCGGTTGATGTAGAAGTTTCGCAGGTTGAGGGTGGCCTTGGCGTCTTCCAGGAAGCCGCCGTCGGCGGCGAGGGCGGGGAGGGCGCAGGACATGGCCAGAAGGCCCGGCAGCAGGGGGCGTGCGGGTTGCAAAATGCTCATCTGTCGTGGATCTCTTGTTTTTATGGGCGAGTCGGAGCGCTGCGGCCGGAGGCTGCAGGTCGACGCTTTATTGATGAACTTGTGCAACGTTGCGTGAAGGATGGTGCGTGATCGGAGCTGCGGCGAGCAATTCGTCGGAAGTGGAACGGGGCGATAATCGAACGCATTGTGTGAGGCGGGGTGTTGTTGCCGGAAAACAAAAAGCCCACCGCGAGGGTGGGCTTGATGCTTTTGCCGGATCACTCAGCCTTTGGGCGAGTCCACCGAAGCCTGCTGGTTGGCCTGTCCGGTCTGCTCGTACCAGCCACCGCCGAGCGCCTTGTACAGGTTGACCTCGCTGGTCAGCTGCGACAGGCGATCGCTGATCAGCGCCTGCTGGGCACTGAACAGGTTGCGCTGGGCGTCGAGGAAGGTCAGGTTGCTGTCGATACCGATGCGGTAGCGACGCTCAGCCAGACGGTAGTAATCCTGGTTGGCGGCAACCAGGTCACGCTGGGCCTGCAACTGCTCTTCGAAGGTCTTGCGCGCCGCCAGGCCATCGGAGACTTCCTGGAAGGCGGTCTGGATGGTCTTTTCGTACTTGGCGACGTTGATGTCCTTCTGGATCTTCGAGTAGTCCAGGCTGGCGCGCAGGCTGCCGGCGTTGAAGATCGGCAGGTTGATCTGCGGTTGGAACAGCCAGGTCCCCGAACCACCCTTGAACAGCCCGCCCATGTCCGGGCTCAGGGTGCCGGCGTTGGCGGTCAGGCTGATGCTCGGGAAGAACGCCGCGCGGGCTGCGCCGATGTTGGCGTTGGCAGCCTTGAGCAGGTGTTCGGCTTCCTGGATGTCCGGACGCCGCTGCAGCAGGTCGGACGGCAGGCCCGCTGGCACGTCGGCCAGTTGGTCGGCGTCGAGCTTCAGCGAGGCCGGCAGGTCCGCCGGTACACCGGTGCCCAGCAGCACGGTCAGGCTGTTCAGGTCCTGCGCCACCAGGCGCTGGTACTGCGACAGCTTGACCCGCGCGCCTTCGACAGCGGTGCGCGCCTGGCTCAGGTCAAGTGCGGAGGCCACGCCGACCTCGTTGCTGCGGCGGGTCAGGTTGTAGCTTTCTTCGTAGGTCTTGAGCGTTTCTTCGGTCAGCTTCAGCAGCGCCTGGTCGGCCTGCCAGGTGTAGTAGGCGTTGGCCACGCTGGCCACCAGGCTGATCTGCGTGGAGCGACGTGCCTGCTCGCTGGACAGGTAGGTCTCCAGTGCCTGTTCACTCAGGCTGCGGACGCGGCCGAACAGGTCCAGCTCATAGGCGCTGACGCCCAACGTTGCCGAGTACTGGCTGGTGATGTTCGCTTCGCCGGTCTGCGACAGGTTGCCCGGAACCCGCTGACGGCTGCCGCTGCCGGTGGCCGAGACCGCCGGGAACAGGTCGGCGCGCTGGATGCGGTACTGCGCACGGTAGGCATCGATGTTCAACGCGGCCACACGCAGGTCGCGGTTGTTGACCAGCGAGGTCTGGATCAGCTTCTGCAGCGCCGGGTCGTGGAAGAACTGGCGCCAGCCCTGTTCGGCGGCGGCCACGTCTGCCGACTGGGTCGGCGAGTACGCAGGGCCTTGCGGCCACTGCGCGGCCACCGGCGCTTCCGGGGTCTGGTAGTCAGGAATAAGCGAGCAGCCGCCGAGAATGAAAGCGGTTACCGCCAGGGACAACAAAGACTTGGTCATTGCCCAGCCTCATTACGTGGAGTTTCAGGGGTGGCGTCGGTGTGCGGCTCTTTGCTGCCGAACAGCGACGACACTGCTACGAAGAACAGCGGTACCCAGAAGATCGCCAGCACAGTCGCACTGATCATGCCGCCGATCACCCCGGTGCCGATCGCGTGCTGGCTGCCAGAGCCTGCGCCGCTGGCGATGGTCAACGGTACCACGCCGAGGATGAATGCCAGAGAGGTCATGATGATCGGGCGCAGACGCATGCGGCACGCCTCGATCGTCGCATCGAACAGGCTCTTGCCCTGTTCGTGCAGCTCTTTGGCGAACTCGACGATCAGGATGGCGTTTTTCGCCGCCAGGCCGATAGTCGTCAGCAGGCCGACGAGGAAGTACACGTCATTCGACAGCCCGCGCATGCTGGTGGCGATCAGTGCACCGATGATACCCAGCGGCACCACCAGCACGACGGCGATCGGGATCGACCAGCTTTCGTACAGCGCTGCCAGGCAGAGGAACACGAACAGCAGCGAAAGGGCGAACAGCGCCGGCATCTGCGAACCGGAGAGCTTCTCCTCGTAGGACATGCCGGTCCAGGAGTAGCCGATGCCCGACGGCAGTTCGCCGACGATGCGTTCGACCTCGGCCATGGCCTCACCGGTACTGTAGCCAGGCGCCGGGGCACCGAGGATCTCGACTGCTTCCACGCCGTTGTAACGCGACAGCTTCGGCGAGCCGTAGGTCCATTCACCGGAGGCGAAGGAGGAGAACGGCACCATCTCGCCCTGACCGTTGCGCACGTACCACTTCTGCAGGTCTTCGGGGCTCATGCGGGCACTGGAGTCGCCCTGGATGTACACCTTCTTGACCCGGCCACGATCGATGAAGTCGTTGACGTAGCTGCCACCCAGCGCGATCGACAGGGTGTTGTTGATGTCGGCAATGGTGACGCCCAAGGCACTGGCGCGCTCATCGTCGACGATCAGCTGGTACTGCGGCTCGTCGTTCAGGCCGTTGGGGCGCACGGCGGAGAGGATCTTGCTCTGCGAGGCCTTGGCCAGGAACTGGTTGCGCGCTTCCATGAGCTTCTCGTGGCCGACGCCGGCACGGTCCTGGAGGAACACGTCGAAGCCGGTGGCGTTACCCAGTTCGAGCACTGCTGGCGGTGCGAAGGCGAACACCATCGCATCGCGGAAGCTGAAGAAGTGCTGCTGGGCGCGGGTCGAGAGATTGAACACGCTGTTCTCGGCCGAACGCTCGCCCCAAGGTTTGAGCATGATGAACGCCATGCCCGAGCTCTGGCCACGACCGGCGAAGTTGAAACCGGTCACGGTGAACACCGACGACACGGTGTCGGCTTCGTCCTTGAGAAGGTATTCGCGCATCTTGTCGACGACCACCTGGGTGCGTTCGGCACTGGAACCGGCCGGGGTCTGCACCTGGGCGAAGAGTACGCCCTGGTCTTCTTCAGGCAGGAACGCGGTGGGGATGCGAGTGAACAGCCAGATCATGCCCACCACGATCAGCGCATAGGCCAGCAGGAACGGGATCTTGTTGCGCAGGATGGTACCGACACTGCGCTCGTAGCCCTTTACGCTGCGGTCGAAGTTACGGTTGAACCAGCCGAAGAAGCCGCCCTTGGCCGTGTGGTGCTCACCCTTCTTCAACGGCTTGAGCATGGTCGCGCACAGCGCCGGGGTGAAGATCAGTGCCACCAGCACCGACAGGCCCATGGCCGATACGATGGTGATCGAGAACTGGCGGTAGATCACGCCGGTGGAGCCGCCGAAGAAGGCCATCGGCAGCAGTACCGCCGAAAGCACCAGGGCAATACCCACCAGTGCGCCCTGAATCTGCTGCATCGAGCGCTTGGTCGCTTCCTTGGGGGGCAGCCCTTCTTCGGACATCACCCGCTCGACGTTTTCCACGACGACGATGGCATCGTCCACCAGCAGGCCGATGGCCAGGACCATTGCGAACATGGTCAGGGTGTTGATGCTGAAGCCTGCGGCGGCAAGGATGCCGAAAGTGCCCAGCAACACCACCGGAACGGTCATGGTGGTGATGATGGTGGCGCGGAAGTTCTGCAGGAACAGGTACATCACCAGGAACACCAGGACCACGGCTTCGATCAGGGTGTGGATTACCCCGCTGATCGATTCGGTGACCACTGGCGTGGTGTCATACGGGAACACTGCCTTGACCCCGGGCGGGAAGAACGGCTCGAGGTCGCTGATGGTCTTGCGCAAAGCCTTGGCGGTATCCAGGGCGTTGGCGCCGGTTGCCAGCTTGACCGCCAGGCCCGATGCCGGCTTGCCGTTGAACTGTGCGCTGACCGCGTAGTTCTCGCCGCCCAGCCCGACCTTGGCGACGTCACGCAGGCGCACCTGCGAGCCATCGCTGTTGACCTTGAGCAGGATCTTCTCGAACTGCTCGGCGGTCTGCAGGCGAGTCTTGCCGATGATGGTGGCGTTGAGCTGGGTACCTGGCATCGCTGGCAGGCCACCGAGCTGGCCGGAAGAGACCTGCACGTTCTGCGCAGTGACGGCGGTACGTACATCGACCGGGGTCAACTGGAACTTGTTGAGCTTGGCCGGATCGAGCCAGATACGCATGGCGTACTGGGCACCGAACACCTGGAAGTCACCAACGCCGGCAGTCCGCGAGATCGGGTCCTGCATGTTGGAGACGATGTAGTTGGCCAGGTCGTCCTTGGTCATGCTGCCATCTTCGGACACCAGGCCGATCACCAGCAGGAAGTTCTTCACTGCCTTGGTGACACGGATACCTTGCTGCTGCACTTCCTGCGGCAGCAGCGGGGTGGCCAGGTTGAGCTTGTTCTGCACCTGCACCTGCGCGGTGTCGGCGTTGGTGCCCTGCTCGAAGGTAGCGGTGATGGTCATGCTGCCGTCGGAGTTACTTTCCGAAGACACGTAGCGCAGGTTGTCGATACCGTTGAGCTGCTGCTCGATGACCTGTACCACGGTGTCCTGCACGGTCTGCGCCGAGGCGCCCGGGTAGGTCACGGCGATGGCGATGGCCGGCGGCGCGATGCTGGGGTACTGGTTGATCGGCAGTTTCAGGATCGACAAGGCCCCGACCAGCATGATCACCAAGGCGATCACCCAGGCGAAGATCGGGCGATCGATAAAGAACTTCGACATGGTTTACTCCGCTTTGGCGTCGGCTTTCGCGGCGCTGGCCTGTTCAGGGCTGCCCGGCTTCTTGACGTTGGTGGCTTCGCTGACCTTGACCTCGACACCTGGACGCACGAACTGCAGCCCCTCGGTGATCAGGCGGTCGCCCGGATTGAGGCCTTCCTCGATCAGCCACTCGTTGCCCAGCGTGCGGCTGGCCTTGAGTTGACGCAGTTCCACCTTGTTATCCTTGTTCACCACCAGTGCCGTGGGCGAGCCCTTGAGGTCGCGGGTCACACCTTGCTGAGGGGCGAGGATCGCGTTGGCATTGACACCAGCTTGCAGGCGGGCATGCACGAACATGCCAGGCAGGAGGGTGTGGTCCGGGTTGGCGAACACCGCACGCAGGGTCACCGAGCCCGTGGTTTCATCGACCGAGACTTCGGAGAACTCCAGGCGACCTTCACCGGCGAACGTGCTGCCGTCTTCAAGCACCAGTTGCACCTTCGCGGCATTGTCGCCAGCCTTCTGCAGCCGGCCGCTTTCCAGATCACGGCGCAACTTGAGCAGTTCGGCGGTGGACTGAGTAACGTCGACGTAGATCGGGTCGAGCTGCTGGATGGTGGCCATGGCGTTGGTCTGGCCATTGCTCACCAGCGCGCCTTCGGTGACCGACGAGCGTCCGATGCGACCGCTGATCGGCGCCAGCACCTTGGTGTAGCGCAGGTCGATCTGCGCGCTCTTGAGCGAGGCTTCGGCCTGCAATCGTTTGGCATTGGCGTCGTCATATTCCTGTTTGGAGACGGCCTGCTCGTCGATCAGCTGCTTGTAGCGCTCGGCCAGCGAGCGGGTAGCCTGAAGGTTGGCCTGGGCATTACCCAGGTTGGCTTCATAGACGGCGGGATCGATCTGGTAGAGCTGCTGCCCTTCCTTGACGTCGCTGCCTTCCTTGAACAGGCGCTTGAGAATGATGCCATTGACCTGTGGACGGACTTCGGCGACGCGATAGGCGCTGGTGCGCCCTGGCAGTTCCGAGGTCAGGGTGAAGGCCTGCGGCTGCAGGGTGACGACGCCGACCTGAGGAGCCTGCGCTGCAGGCGCGGCTTCTTCTTTCTTGCAGCCACTGAGCAGGGTTGCAAGGGCGACGGCGGAAACCAGGGCGGTAACGGCTGGCTTGAATTGCATGAGGATCCTCGGGTCGCAGGAGCAGGGGGAGCTCAAGAATAGTGGAAGAGTCTTGTCAGAAAAATCGCTATCGAGTGGATTAGTAGCTTACTAACGAATATACTTACATTCATGGTTGTTTGTAAATACCGCGTGGTGGTACCAGGCTACTACCGCAAAACGTGATTAATGCATCCGGGAGTCGCCCTGCAGAGGCGAACCCGGCCCAAAGCCCAGGCGATTCTTGTGCCGGGCTCAGATGAGGTTGAGCTGCCATGGTCCGTCGAACCAAAGAGGAAGCCCAGGAAACCCGCGCCCAGATCATCGAGGCGGCGGAAAAGGCTTTCTACAAGCGCGGAGTTGCGCGAACCACCTTGGCCGATATCGCCGAGATCGCGGGCGTCACCCGTGGTGCGATCTACTGGCATTTTAGTAACAAGGCCGAGCTGGTCCAGGCGCTGCTCGACAGTTTGCATGAGACCCATGACCATCTCGCGCGTGCCAGCGAAAGCGAGGACGAGCTCGATCCGCTCGGCTGCATGCGCAAGCTGCTGTTGCAAGTGCTCAACGAGCTGGTACTGGACGCCAGGACCCGGCGTATCAATGAAATCCTGCATCACAAGTGCGAGTTCACCGATGAGATGTGTGAAATCCGCCAGCAGCGACAAGGCGCCATCGTCGAATGCCACGAAGGCATTTCCCGCGCCTTGGCCAATGCGGTACGCCGTGGCCAGTTGCCCGCCGACCTGGATGTCGAGCGGGCGGCCATCGCCATGTTCGCCTATGTCGACGGCCTGATCGGGCGCTGGTTGCTGCTCCCGGACAGCTTCGACCTGTTGCGCGATGCGCAAAAATGGGTCGACACAGGGTTGGATATGCTGCGCTTGAGCCCGGCCCTGCGCAAATGACACTTTGTTAAGGATTGTGATGAAGTTTTTCCCGGCAGGATTAAGCCGGGGTTAAAAGGGCCGCTTTGCGGCCCTGGCCTTTTCAATGCCCCCGTAACTGCCGGTCTGGCAACGCCAGTGCCGCCAGCAGCCCCAGCACTGCCGCGGCGGCACTGGCCAGCAGCAGGTACCGGAACGTCACCAGCAGATGCGCCTGGGTCGCCGGATCCGTCTCGCCGCCCTTCAGGCTGCCCAGCAGCGGGTTGCCCAGCACCTCGAGCCCTCCGAGATGCAGCAGCGCCAGCAGCAGGCTGGACATGCAGGCCACGCCCATCGCCCCACCCAACGAGCGGAACAGGTTGGTGGTGCTGGTGGCCACACCGATATCCTTCATGTCCACCGCGCTCTGCGTCCCCACCAGCGAGGTCGGGAACTGCAGCCCGCAGGCGATACCGGTCAACAGCATGAACAACCCGCCCAGCCAGGCTGACTGCGGCGGTGTGAAGGCCATGCCGAGGATCGCCAGCGGCATCAGCAGTGCGCCCGCCAGGATCTGTGGTTTGTAGCGACCGGTGAATGTCGTCAGGCGGCCTGCGCTGAAGGCTCCCAGTGGCAACCCCATCGCCAACGGCAGCAGGTGCAGCGCGGCACTGTCGGCGCCGGCACCGGTGATGCTCTGGAAGCGCAGCGGCATGAGCATGGTCAGCGAGATCGACTGGAAGCTGGCGAAGAAGATCACGCACCAGCACAGCACGGCGACCCGATTGCCGAACAGTTTCAGTGGCAACAGCGGCTCCTGGCAGCGGCGTTCGTGGGCGACGAACAGCACCAGGCCCAGTACCGCGCAGGCAAACAGGGCCAGCACCGGCGCCGCGGTCCAGGCATGCCCTTGACCCACCAGGGTGATGCCCAGCAACAAACTGCCCAGGCCCAGGATCAGCAGCAGTGCACCGATATAGTCGACCTGTGCTTCCCGGCGTTGGACCGGCATGCCCATCAGCGCGCGGCGGATCACCCACCAGGCGCAAAGCCCCAGCGGCAGGTTGATCCAGAACACCCAGCGCCACGACAGGTATTCGGTCAGCCAGCCGCCGAGCACCGGGCCAGCCACGCTGGCCAGGGCGTACATGCTGCTGAAATAACCCTGGTAGCGCCCGCGCTCGCGAGGCGGGACGAAGTCGCCGATGATCGCCTGGCTGACCGAGACCATGCCGCCCGCGCCGATGCCCTGCAGCACGCGCGCCAGC
Organism: Pseudomonas sp. A014; assembly: GCF_052378495.1. Lineage (NCBI taxonomy): Bacteria > Pseudomonadati > Pseudomonadota > Gammaproteobacteria > Pseudomonadales > Pseudomonadaceae > Pseudomonas > Pseudomonas sp. A014. The sequence goes on along the minus strand of NZ_CP199001.1, from coordinate 4,686,495 downwards.
ACCAGTTGTTCCATGTTCTGTGCCAGGGCGCAGAAGATCGAGGCCAGGGTGAACAGTGCGGTGCCGGTGAGGATCATGCGCCGACGGCCATACAGGTCGCCCAGCTTGCCGTAGATCGGCACGGCCACGGTCATGGCAACCATATAGCCGGAGATGACCCATGCCAGCAGGCCGACATCGTTGAACTGGGCAGAAATGGCCGGCATGGAGACGGCGACGATGGTCTGGTCGAGGGCACCAAGAAGAATCGCCAGCATCAGCGCGCTGAGCACGCTACGCAAGTCGGCGGGGGGCAGGGCGGCGGTCACGGGGTCACACCTTGTGGTCGGAGGTAGTGAAATTGTGCTGTTCGTCGGCGGCCCGTGGCGAGTGAAATGGCTGCGAACGAGACGGGGATTGTAACCTGAGTTAGGTAGCTTCCTATGTACTGTCTGCATCGCCTATGCACGATCGGCATAAGCGCTTTCACACGAACGCGCATGGCCGCGTGATATCGTGCAGGTTCATAGCAGCCGAAATACACTGGTTTGCACCCATTTGGTGCATTGTGACCCAGGTTTCCGCATCGCTGTAATCCCGCACTTCTCTTCCACTCTCTGCATGTCATGCCTATGGCAGGGCGGAGGGTCCCGGTTCAGGGGCGGTAGTCAGCCAGTTCGACTTTTCACGTTTATGCGGAGTGATCATGCCCAAGGCTTCCCACCAAGATCTGCGTTTTGCCTTCCGCGAACTGCTCGCGTCGGGTTCGTGCTATCACACAGCTTCAGTCTTCGACCCGATGTCGGCGCGCATTGCCGCAGACCTGGGCTTTGAAGTCGGTATCCTCGGCGGCTCGGTCGCTTCCCTGCAGGTGCTCGCCGCCCCGGACTTCGCCCTGATCACCCTGAGCGAATTCGTCGAGCAGGCCACACGCATTGGCCGCGTCGCCCAGTTGCCCTTCATCGCCGATGCCGACCATGGTTATGGCAACGCGCTGAACGTCATGCGTACGGTAATCGAGCTGGAGCGCGCCGGCGTGGCGGCGCTGACCATCGAAGATACCCTGCTGCCGGCCCAGTTCGGTCGCAAGTCCACCGACCTGATCTCGGTGGAAGAGGGCGTCGGCAAGATCCGTGCAGCGCTGGAAGCGCGAGTCGACTCGTCGCTGTCGATCATTGCCCGGACCAACGCTGGCGTACTGACCACCGAGGAAATCATCGTCCGCACCCAGAGCTACCAGAAGGCCGGTGCCGACGGTATCTGCATGGTCGGGGTGAAGGATTTCGAGCAACTGGAGCAGATCACCGAGCACCTGAACGTGCCGCTGATGCTGGTCAGCTACGGCAACCCGAACCTGCGTGACGACGAGCGCCTGGCGCGCCTGGGCGTGCGCATCGTGGTCGATGGCCATGCGGCGTACTTCGCTGCGATCAAGGCCACCTACGACTGCCTGCGATTGCAGCGCGGGCAGCAGAACAAGTCCGAGAACCTCAGCGCCACCGAGCTTTCGCACACCTACACCCAGCCTGAGGATTACATCCGCTGGGCCAAGGAGTACATGAGCGTCGAGGAGTGACCGACAGGCGTTGTCGGGCTACCTGAGGGCGCTCAGCGTTGCGGTGTGCGGGACGCAGTGCTCGTGTGCGCAACTGGCTGCGGTACTGGGCTGGCTGCGCAACAGCTCGACGCGCCAGCAGGCCGAACCATAGAGCCCGGCCACGGCGACCAGGGCCAGGACGATCACGCACCGTCTGGATTTGATGCCCATGTTGCCTACCTCCTGCTGTGACCACAGGTGATACTTGCAAGCATAGGTCAGGTCGCAGCAATTGCCTGGAGCGAACATCGAGATCGGTGCGATTTGCGTCACAGCGGCGCAAGGCCGCTCCACGCACTAATCCAGCTCCCGATCCCACTCCGGTTCTTCGCTGAAGCGTTGGGCAAGAAAGTCCAGCATGCTGCGCAAGGTCGCGGGCATGTGTTTGCGTGAGGTGTAGACCGCATTGAGGTTCAGCTCCCGCGGTCGCGCCAGGGGCAGTAGTTTCACCAACTCGCCGCGACGCACTGCGCAGGCGGCCTGGTAGGTCGGCAGCATGGCGATTCCGGCACCGGCCAGGGCGGCCTTCTGCAAGGTCAGGGCTTCGTTGGCGCTGATATTGCCCTGCACGGGCACCGCGACCTGTTCACCGGCCACCTCGAAATGCCACAGGCTGTGGCCGAAGTAGGCGTGGGTCAGGCAGTTGTGCTGGGTCAGGTCCTCGACTCGCTGCGGCGTGCCGTACTCGCGCAAGTAGGCGGGGCTGGCGCAGACCACCGAACGGCAGACGCTCAGGCGTCGGGCAATCAGGTTCGGGTCCAGGTCGTTGCTGGTGCGGATCGCCAGGTCGATGCGCTCGTCAACCAGGTTGACCGTGCGATCGAGCATCTGCAACTCCACCTTCACCCCCGGATAGCGTTTCACGTACTCCGCCACCGCATCCACCAACTGCGCCTGACCGAACGAGGTGCTCACGCTGATGCGCAACTCGCCGCGCGGCGCATCTTCAGGCGCACGCACCGCTGTCTGCAGGTCGCAGGCCAGTTCCAGCATCTGTCGGCAGCGTGGCAGGGTGTCCAGGCCCGCGGCGGTCAGGCTCAGCTTGCGCGTGGTGCGCTGCATCAAGCGTGCGCCGACCCACTCCTCAAGCTCCGCGAGATAGCGCGACACTACAGGCCTGGAAAGCTCCAGGTGATCTGCCGCAGCCGACTGGCTACCCAGGTCGACGACGGTGACGAACACGCGCATGGCGTTCAGACGGTCCATGATTTGCCCGATTTCAGAAACAAACTATGTTCAAGCATCGCATTTTTTGTGACGGATCGGGCAACTAAGCTGTGTTCCATCGTCCCGCTTTCAGGAACCCTCACCATGTCGATTTTCACTCCACTGCGCAGTCTGATGCTGGCCTGTGTCGCCCTGACGGGCCAGGCAATGGTGGCCGATCCGCTGCACCTGGATGTCTACAACCCAGGCCATGACGCACTGTTCCCGGTCAGTTCGGTGATCGTCAGTGGCGAGCGGGAGGCTGTGCTGGTGGATGCGCAGTTCGGCAAGGCCCAGGCCGAGCAGGTGGCTGAGCGCCTGCGTGCCAGTGGCAAGCGGCTGACCACCATCTACATCAGCCATGGCGATCCGGACTATTACTTCGGCCTCGACACCCTGACCCAGGCGTTTCCAGACGCCAAGGTGGTCGCCTCCGCTGCCACTGTGGCGCACATCCGCCAGACCATGGACGCCAAGCTGGCCTACTGGGGGCCGCAGATGGGCGCCGACAAGCCCGCGAAACTGGTCGTACCCCAGGTGTTGGCCGGTAACCGTCTCGAGCTGGAGGGGCAGGCGCTCGAAGTCGTTGGCCTGGACGGCCCGCAGCCCGAGCGCAGCTTCGTCTGGATTCCCTCGATCAAGGCGGTGGTCGGTGGTGTGGTGGTTTCCGAGAACATTCACGTATGGATGGCTGACACCCAGTCTGCCCAATCCCAAACCGACTGGCTGGCAACGCTTGCACACATCGAAAAACTCGCCCCGCGCACGGTGATCCCAGGCCACTACCTGGGACAGAGCAGCCGTTCGCTGGATGCCGTGCGCTTCACCGCAGGCTACATCCGCGCCTTCGACAGCGAAGCGGCCAAGGCTCGTGATGCGGCGGCGCTGATTGCTGCAATGAGCAAGCGTTATCCGAACCTGGCCGATGAAAGTTCCCTGGAGCTCGGGGCCAAGGTCGCAAAAGGCGAAATGAAGTGGTAACCCCCTTACAACCCTGATGGAGTGTTTCCCATGAGCAAGATCGCAATCATCGGTGCCACCGGCCGCGCCGGCAGCCAGTTGCTGGAAGAGGCTCTGCGCCGTGGCCACAGCGTGGTCGCCATCGCACGCGATACGTCTTCGCTGCAGGGCCGTGAAGGTGTCACGGTCAAGGCGCTGGATGCCAAGGACAGTGCTGCGCTGCAGGCGGCAGTCACAGGCGTGGACGCTGTGCTGAGCGCTGCGCACTTCTCCACCCTTGCGCCGCAGGCGATCATCGAGCCGGTCAAACGCGCCGGGGTCAAGCGACTGCTGGTGGTCGGCGGTGCCGGCAGCCTGCTGCTGCCGTCGGGGCAGCGGGTGATCGACAGCCCGGACTTCCCCGAGGCGTACAAGGCCGAGGCCAGCGCCGGCGTGGGCTTTCTCGATACCTTGCGCCAGGAGCCGACCCTCGACTGGACCTTCCTTTCGCCTTCGGCCGAGTTCGTCGAGGGTGAGCGCAGCGGGCGCTATACGCTGGGCAAGGATCACCTGCTGATCGGCGCCGATGGCAAGAGCTGGATCACCTTCGCCGACTACGCCATTGCCTTGATCGACGAACTGGAAAAGCCTGCCCATACGCGCCAGCGCTTCACTGTCGGCTACTGAGGTGTCGCTGCCAGTTTTTCGCAGGTGAATCGCGGCGCAGTACATGCTGCCGAGCTCATGGGGTCGCAGGGCCGCTAAAGACTGGCGCGTGCCTGCAGCCACTCCAGTAATTCGCCCAGCCCCGGCGGCAGGCTTTTCGACGGGCAGACCAGGTAATAGCCTTTGCCCGTCATCACCTTCAGCGCAAAGGGCATGCATAACCGCCCACTGCGCAGGTCATCGCCGATCAGCGCCCAGTCGCCGATGGCCACCCCGGTCCCCTGGGAGGCCATGGCCATCGCCATGTCCAGTGTCTCGAAATGCTGGCGTCGGCCCTGTGGCTCGAACGCAGCGCCGGCCGCTTGCAGCCACAGGCGCCAGTCACGCTCGTCGCGCGAGGGGTGCAGCAGCATGTGCCGCGCCAGGTCCTCCACTCGCTCCAGAGGCATGCCGCCTTGCAGCAACGAGGGGGCGCACACCGGTGTCAGTTGCTCGTCGAACAGCTTGCGCACCAGCGATCCCTGGGCGGGCGGGCTGCCATACACCACTGCCGCATCGAAGCCTTCATGACGAAAGTCCACGCCGTGCTGCACCGTCGTGGTCAGTTCCACCGGCACATCCGGGCGCAGCGCCTGCCATTCCATCAGCCTCGGCAGTAGCCAACGCATCACGCAGGTCGGGGCCTTGAGCTGCAAGGTGGCGGTGCGCGCACTGACCTCGCGCACCCCCTGTTCGATCAGGGCGAACACTTGCTGCACCCGCGGCAGCCAGTCCTGGCCTTCACGGGTCAGGCTCAGGCCACGGGCCTGGCGCTGAAACAAGGGGTAGCCGAGTTGCTCCTCGAGCCCGGCGATCTGACGGCTGACAGCGCCCTGGGTGATGTGCAGATGCTGGGCGGCACGGGTGAAATTGCAGTGCTGGGCGGTGACCAGGAAGGTGTGCAGGGCGGGCAGGGGAGGGAGTCGTTTCATCGTGGCGAGCCATGATCTGGAGACATGGCTAGTATGTGTTTTTTTGCATTGTCGCGGTAGCCGCAGCTTGATTCCATGAGCACTGATTTCAACAAGAATCAGGGTAAAGACGATGGCAACCTGTGGCGAAGTACTGGTCAAACTCCTCGAAGGCTATGGCGTAGACCATGTGTTCGGGATTCCCGGCGTGCATACCGTGGAGCTCTATCGCGGGCTTGCGCGCTCGTCGATCCGTCATGTCACGCCGCGCCACGAGCAGGGCGCCGGCTTCATGGCCGACGGCTACGCGCGTACGCGCGGCAAGCCGGGAGTGTGCTTCATCATCACCGGCCCCGGCATGACCAACATCACCACGGCCATGGGCCAGGCCTATGCCGACTCGATCCCCATGCTGGTGATCTCCAGCGTGCAATCGCGCAATGCACTGGGCGGTGGGCGCGGCAAGCTGCATGAGCTGCCGAACCAGTCTGGGCTGGTGGCGGGCGTTTGCGCGTTTTCCCAGACCCTGATGAGTGCCGATGACCTGCCGCAGGTGCTGGCCCGCGCCTTCGCCGTGTTCGACGGTGCCCGGCCACGCCCTGTGCATATCGAGATCCCGCTGGATGTGCTGGTCGAGCCAGCCGACCACCTGCTGCAAGTTCGCCCGGTGCGTACCAGCCGTGCAGGCGCCGCGCCGCAGGTGGTGGCGCAGATGGCCGAGCGTCTGGCCAAGGCCCAGCGCCCGTTGATCCTCGCCGGTGGCGGTGCGCTGGCGGCAGGCGAGGCCCTGGCGCAACTGGCCGAGCAGCTCCAGGCGCCGGTGGCCCTGACCATCAATGCCAAGGGCCTGCTGCCGGGTGCTCATCCGTTGCAGATCGGCTCGACCCAATCGCTGCCGGCAACCCGTGCCCTGGTTGCCGAGGCCGACGTGGTACTGGCCATTGGTACCGAGCTTGCCGAAACCGACTACGACGTGACCTTCAAGGGCGGATTCGAGATCCCCGGCAGCCTGCTGCGCATCGACATCGATCCAGACCAGACCGTACGCAACTACCTGCCTGAGCTGGCACTGGTCGCCGATGCCAAGCTGGCTGCCGAAGCCCTGGTTGCAGCGTTGGCCGAGCAGCCTGCGGTGCGTGACGAACGCTGGGGCGCTGCCCGTGCCGAGCGCCTGCGTATCGACCTCGCTGCCGGCTGGGACCAACCGACCCTGAGCCAGACCCTTCTGCTTACCGCGATACTGGAAACCTTGCCCGATGCCGTGCTGGTGGGTGACTCGACCCAGCCGGTCTACACCGGCAACCTCACCCTCGACCTTGCGCGTCCGCGTCGCTGGTTCAATGCGTCGACCGGCTACGGCACGCTCGGCTATGCCTTGCCAGCTGCGATGGGCGCCTGGCTTGGCAGTGCTGAAGTCATGGCTGAACGCGCCCCGTCGGTGTGCCTGATCGGTGACGGCGGCCTGCAGTTCACCCTGCCGGAACTGGCCAGTGCAGTCGAGGCACAGGTACCGCTGATCGTGCTGCTGTGGAATAACCAGGGTTACGAAGAGATCAAGAAGTACATGGTCAATCGCGCCATCGAGCCTGTGGGCGTGGACATCCACACCCCCGACTTCATCACCGTGGCGCAGGGGCTGGGGGCTGCGGCCGAACATGTCGGCGATGTGGCGCAGTTGCAGGCCGCGCTGGCGCTGGCGGTCGAGCGCAAGGGGCCGACCCTGATCCAGGTGGACCAGGCACAGTGGCAGGCAGCGGTGGCCGGCTGAGGCGCTCGCTCTCGGGGGCTTGCGGAATCAACCCGCGCTCGAGCGCAGGCGCGCCATGTCGCGAATTGGCGGCGCGCCGTACAGCCGGCTGTACTCCCGGCTGAACTGCGACGGGCTTTCATAGCCCACTCGATACCCCGCCACCGCGGCCTCCAACCCATCGTTGAGCATCAGGCGCCGGGCTTCCTGCAGGCGCAGTTGCTTCTGGTACTGCAACGGGCTCATGGACGTCACGGCCTTGAACCTGTGGTGCAGGGTCGAGGTGCTCAGGTTCACTTCCCGGGCCAGCTCCTCGATGCGCAGCGGCAGGTGGAAATGCTTGTTGAGCCAGGTGATCGCCTGGCTCACGCGGTGTGTCTGGCTGTTGGCCAGGGCAATCTCGTACAGGCGATGCCCCTGCGGCCCGCGCAACAGGCGGTAGAGGATTTCGCGGCGAAACAGCGGGGCCAGCATCGGGATGTCGCGCGGGCTATCGAGTAAGCGGACCAGGCGCAGCAAGGCATCGAGCAGGTGCGCATCGGTCTTCTCCACATACAGCCCAAGCCCGGACTGCACGCTGGGCACCAGCATCGGGCCGCTTTCGGCAATCAACTGGCTGATCTCTGCTGCGTCCAGATCGATCCGCAGCCCAAGCACAGGGTTTTCCGGGCTGGCGTCGAGCCTCACCCGGCTGATCGGCATGGTCACCGACACCACCATGTAGTGCAGCGGGTCGTAGGCATACTGCTGATCGCCCAGGAACAGACTCTTGCTGCCTTGGGCCATGACGCAGAGGGCCGGCAGGGCCAGGCCCGGCTTCGAACGGATGTTGTCTTCATAGCGCGACAGGTACAGCTGCTCGATGGCCGTCGGTGGTCCGTGGGGATCGCCTGCGTGCCTCAGGATCAGGTCAGCGAGTTCCAGACGCTGGTTTTCCAGGGTCGGGTCGAGAGCGGCAAGGGCAGTGGTCATGATCGAATTCCTCCAGGGACCGGGCCAGCATAGATTTGGGCAACATCCGGCGCTAGCCAAATGCTGCCGACCGATTGCCTGATCCTGCATTGCGACAGGATCAGGCAATCGGCAGACAGAAATGGCCTAACGCAGGGTGCGGGCGAGGACCTAATCTTGGCAGCCTGGCTTTTCCGTCCCGCCTGCTTCAAGGAGATCGTTCATGACCTTGCATCAACCGGTCACACACTTGGCTTTCATCCGTGCCAGCAGCGGTCGTTCGGCGGAACTCGGCATGCGCCTGCGCGACCTGCTCGAGCCTTCGCTGCGCAGCCCAGGCTGTCTGGCGTTCACCGTCCAGCGCTCCCAGGTTGACGCTGACCTCTGGCTGCTCAGCGGCAGCTGGCAGGACCAGCAGGCCATGCGCGGTTACTTCGCTTCACCGACGCTCGAGGTCTTCGGCGACCTGCTGCAGGAGCGGGTGGTGGCGAGCATGGACCTGCAGACCTTCGATTGAGGGTTGGTCGCGGGTAACCTTCTCGCGGGCAAGCTTGCCTATGAAAAGGCCACTACCGTAACGCCTGCTGCAGTAGAATCCCGCCCCTCGTTCAACAGCTGGAGCACAGCAATGGCACGTAGAGAGTTCCCGGGCTTCGAGGCCGTTTCGGCGATGGTCCCGGTCGAAGGTGGCGGCTACCACGCGGCAATCGCGGTCAAGGCCCTGCACATGGGTGGGGCACCGCGCTTTCACAAAGTCCTGGAGGGCCAGGTGTTCAAGTCGGCACTGGCCGCTGACGAGGCGGCCTGTGCCGAACTCGAACGCCTGCAGGGCGTCGGTGAAGAGGGCGAGCTGGCCTGGTGATCAGGCCTGCGGGCGACGCATCTTGAACAGGTTGCCCAGCTCGAAGTAATCCGCCGGGCCACCGCCACGCAGGATCGGCTCGGCGGCAGCAGTGTCGTAGATACCCTCTTTGAGCAGGTGCTCGGCGATGTGCACGGCCACCACTTCACCCAGGATCAGCCAGCTGGGCACCAGCTCCTGATCGGCGCGCTTGAGCTGGATGATCTGGCTCACCTTGCACTCGAAGTTCACCGGGCTCTCACCCACCCGCGGCACGCCGACCACGTTCGAGGGCGCCGGTGTCAGGCCGCTCAGCTCGAATTCGTCGATATCCGCAGCCACTGCGGCGCAGCTCTGGTTCATCTGCTCGGCCAGCGGGCGCGTGGCCAGGTTCCAGACGAACTCGCCGGTCTGTTCGATGTTGTTCAGGCTGTCTTTGCGCCCGACGCTGCAGAAACCGATGATCGGTGGAATGTAGTTGAAGGCGTTGAAGAAGCTGTAGGGCGCCAGGTTCAGGCGACCTTCGCGATCATGGGAGGATATCCAGCCGATGGGCCGGGGGCCGACGATGGCGTTGAACGGGTCGTGGGGCAGGCCGTGGCCTTTGGCGGGTTCGTAGTAGTGCATCTGCGCAGGGCCTTGGCCCTTCCTCTGGGACGGACGAGGCGCCTAGTGTGCCAAGCCTTGAGCTGGCTGGGAATGATCAAGCCCGGCCAAAACCGGGCAGGGTGACACGCATCAGTGATCAGCTGATGCGGTGGGCGTTGGTGCGGCTGAAGCCATCTTCAGCGAAGCGTTGGCCGCCAGTACGGTCGAAGCCGTCTTCGGCGAAGCGTTGACCACCAGTGCGGTCGAAGCCGTCTTCGGCAAAGCGTTGACCACCAGTGCGGTCGAAGCCGTCTTCAGCGAAGCGTTGGCCACCGGTGCGGTCGAAGCCGTCTTCGGCGAAGCGTTGGCCGCCAGTGCGGTCGAAGCCATCTTCAGCGAAGCGTTGGCCGCCAGTGCGGTCGAAGCCGTCTTCAGTGAAGCGTTGGCCACCGGTGCGGTCGAAACCGTCTTCTGCGTAGCTGGCCGATTGGCTTTGTGCAGCGGCGAAGGTGTGGGCGTTGGTGCGGTCAAAGCCGTCTTCGGCGAAGGCACCTGCGGCGAAGACCGAAAGGGCCAGGGTCAGGATCAGTTGGTTTTTCATGGTCGTTGCTCCAGTAGATTCGAGGGGGTTTGTTCTTGCTATGAATCTCATGCTACGCCGATTAATTTGATTAAAAAGCGCAAAAAATTACGTAAAATAATCAATTTTATCGATGTGTTTGCGCGCGAGGTTTCCAAATAAGTAGCTGTCGGCTCTACCCCGCAGCATGCGGCATATCAAATATCCGAAAGCGTTCTGTCAGCGCTTGTAGGTTGCTCCACCTCAATTAATGGCGAGTTAAGGACTCAACCCTTCGTCGCTCTCGACGCCAAACGGTTTTTTCATTCCTTTCCAACCGATTTTTCAGACGTTCATCTTCAACATCGCCGCATTCCAGAAACCGGAGCGGCACACGATGAATAAACTTCCGCAAATCACCTTGGCCTTCTGGGTCATGAAGATCTGCGCCACCACGCTGGGCGAGACGGCTGGCGACCTGCTGTCGATGACGCTCGACATCGGCTACGCCATAAGTTCGCTGTTGTTGATCAGTGTGTTCTTGCTGACGTTGCTCACCCAACTTTATTCCCGCCGCTATCACCCAGTGCTCTACTGGCTGGTGATACTGTCCACCAGCACCGCTGGCACCACCCTGTCCGATTTCATGGATCGCACGCTCGGGTTGGGTTACGCCGCAGGTTCAGCGCTGCTGATCGGCATCCTGCTGTTGACCTTCGCCCTGTGGCGGCTGAGTGGTAATCCACTGGATGTCACGCGCATCCGCAGTCGTGCTGGCGAGTTGTTCTACTGGGTTGCGATCCTGTTCTCCAACACCCTGGGCACCGCAATGGGCGACTACCTTGCAGATGATTCAGGCCTGGGATTCGCGGGTGGCGCCCTGCTGATCGGCAGTGCCATCGTGTTGGTGGCTATGGCGCGTTACTGGACCCGAATCCCTGGTGTGGTGTTGTTCTGGGTAGCCTTCGTGCTGACTCGGCCATTCGGTGCAACCCTGGGCGATTTCCTCACCAAGCCATACGAAAAAGGCGGTCTGGACTTTGGCACGATCGGCTCGTCCATGGTGTTGGGCGCGATCCTGCTGGCGCTGGTGCTACTGGCCACCTACTACCAGCGTCGTCAGCCGCAGCAAGTGCTGGAAGTATCCTGACCTCAGGAAAAAAGGACTGACGCGAACGGTACAAATGCCCGCAGCAGAGCTTTTTTGCGGCCGCAAAAAAGGGCCGTTCCACCGGAACGACCCTTTTCAGTTACAGCGGACGCAGAATCAATCAGTGGTGATGCGCGAGTGCTGCTTGGTGTCCTTCATGGTCGCGTAGACCAGCAGCGAGCAGGCGATGCAGCCGGTGACGTACCAGTAGAAGCCGGTTTCCATGCCGACGCTCTTGAACCACAGGGCCACGTACTCGGCGGTGCCGCCGAAGATCGACACGGTCAGTGCGTAGGGCAGGCCAACGCCCAGGGCGCGGATCTCGGTGGGGAACAGCTCGGCCTTGACCACGGCATTGATCGAGGTGTAGCCGCTGACGATGATCAGCGCGGCCATGATCAGGAAGAATGCGCCCCACCAGGTCTGGATGGTGTGCAGGGTGCTGAGGATCGGTACGGTGAACAGGGTCCCCAGCACGCCGAAGGCGATCAGGATCGGGCGCCGGCCGATCTTGTCGGACAGCCCGCCGATCACCGGCTGCAGGCACATGAACAGGAACAGCGTGGCCGCCGAGATGGTGGTCGAGTCGCTGATGCTCATGCCGACGGTGTTGACCAGGTACTTCTGCATGTAGGTGGTGTAGGTGTAGAAGGCCAGGGTGCCGCCCATGGTCAGGCCGACGACGGTCATCAGCTCCTTGGGGTGGCGCATCAGGGTGCGCATCAGGCTTTCCTTGGACTTCTCCTTCTTGGTGAAGGACGCGGTCTCTTCCATCCCACGGCGCAGGTACAGCGCAACCACCGCGCACAGCGCGCCGATCACGAAGGGCACGCGCCAGCCCCAGGCATACAGCTCTTCGGTGGTCAGCACGTTCTGCAGGATGATCAGCACCGCCAGGGCGATGAGCTGGCCGGAGATCAGGGTGACGTACTGGAAACTGGAGAAGAAGCCACGGCGTTCCTTGCTGGCCATCTCGCTGAGGTAGGTGGCCGAGGTGCCATATTCACCGCCGACCGACAGACCCTGCATCAGGCGTGCGATCACCAGCAGGATAGGCGCGGCGACGCCGATGGTTTCATAGCCCGGCGTCAGGGCGATGACCAGAGAGCCTGCACACATCAGCAGTACCGAAGCCATCAGCGCAGCCTTGCGGCCCTTGCGGTCGGCGTACAGCCCCATCAGCCAGCCACCGATCGGGCGCATCAGGAAGCCCACGGCGAAGATCGCGGCGGTGTTGAGCAGTTGTGCGGTGGTGTCGCCAGCGGGGAAGAAGGCTTTGGCGAAGTACAGCGAGAATGCGGCGTAGACGTACCAGTCGTACCATTCGACCATGTTGCCGATCGAACCGCTGAAGATCGACTTGAGACGACTGGCGGTGGTTTTTTCCGCGGCGGGCGCAGTGGCCGCCCCGGCGGGCAGGGTGGTGGCGTTATCCATCAGGGATACCTTCTCGTTGTTTTTGTGAGGCGCGCGGGACCGCGGCTTGAGAAGGGTTTTGCAGAAGCTGTGCCAAATGAGGGCGTAACGATCCGAATGAGGTGTCGGCCGCCCCATCCTTGGGCATGCCAGCGCCACGGAAACGCGATGGATCAAGGCCTGCACTGTATCCGTAGGAGCGGGCTTGCCCGCGAACAGCCGCGCTGCTTGCACCGGCCAGACACAGGCCATATGAGCGGTAACCCGCCTATTGGCAGCTTTTGATCGGCAAGATTCCGCTCATTCGCGCTCGATAAAATCCTCGCGCATCAGGCCATGGCGCTGCATCTTCTCGTTCAGCGTACGCCGCGGCAGTTGCAGCGTCTCCATGACCCCTTTGATCTCGCCCTTGTGCTGACGCAGCGCGGCGCGCAGGCATTGCAGCTCGAACGCCTCCATCTGTTCGCTCAGCGACTGACCTCCCGGCGCCACCTCGATGCTCGATGAACCCAGCCCCAGCGCATGGCGCTCGGCGGCATTGGCCAGCTCGCGCACATTGCCCGGCCAGTCATGGGCCAGCAGTTGTGCCAGTTGCGCGCCTGAAAGCGGCGGTGTGCTGCTGCGCCCCAGGCGCTCGGCGGCGGTACGGACGAAATGCTCGAACAGCAGCGGGATGTCCTCGCGCCGCTCGCGCAGTGGCGCCAGACGCAGTTCGGCAACGTTCAGGCGGTACGCCAGGTCTTCGCGAAATCGCCCGGCGCGAGCCTCGTCGAGCAGATCGGGTTTGGTCGCGGCGATGATGCGCAAGTCGACGGTGATGCTCTGGTTGGCACCCAGGCGTTCGAGTTTCTGCTCCTGAATCACCCGCAGCAACTTGGCCTGCTGGGCCAGTGGCATGCTTTCGATCTCGTCGAGAAATACCGTGCCGCCATTGGCATATTCCAGCTTGCCGATGCGTTTGCCCTGGGCGCCGGTGAAGGCGCCGCTCTCATGGCCGAACAGCTCGGCCTCGAACAGGGCTTCGGGGATTGCCGCGCAATTGAGGGCGACGAAGGGCTTGTCGGCACGTGGGCCGAAGTCGTGCAGACAACGCGCCACGCGCTCCTTGCCGCTACCGGTCTCGCCGCGGATCAGCACGTTCACCGGCAGCCCGGCCAACTCCAGTACCTGCCGGCGCAACTGTTGCAGGCCCTGGGACATCCCGAGCAGGGTCGCCTGCAGCCGTTCCTTGAGATCGGCCTGCTGGTGCAGCGCGCGGTTTTCCAGCACCAGTTGGCGCTTGTCCAGAGCGCGGCGCAGGCTGCCCAGCAAGTGCTGCGGGGTGAAGGGCTTTTCCAGGAAGTCGTAGGCGCCGTTGCGCATGGCCTCCACTGCCATCGGCACATCGCCGTGGCCGGTGAGCAGGATCACCGGCAGGTCAGGGTCCTGTGCCTGCAGGCGTTCGAGCAGCTGCAGGCCATCCATGCCCGGCATGCGCACATCGCTGATGACCACGCCGGGGAAGTGTTGTGGCAGTTGCGCGAGACATTCCTCTGCGCGGGCGAACAACTGCACGCTGAAGCCGGACAGGCTCAGCCATTGCTCCACCGCGGTGCGGATGCTGGCTTCGTCGTCGACGACGATCACTGAATTCAACATGCAGGCTCCAGGTCGCGGGGCAGGGTAAGGCTGAAGCGGGCACCGCCAGGCAGGTTTTCGACCTGCAACTGGCCGCCGGCTTCATGAACGATGCCATAGGAAATCGCCAGGCCCAGGCCCAGGCCTTCGCCCACCGGCTTGGTGGTGAAGAAGGGGTCGAAGACGCGGGCCAGGTCGGCGTCCTTGATGCCGCCACCGGAGTCGAGCACGCTCAGGTGCCAGCGTTCGTCCTCGGCTTCGATGCGGATCTCCAGACGTTTGTAGCGCTTGTCGGCCATGGCGTCGAGGGCGTTGTGCAGCAGGTTGATCAGCACCTGTTCGAGGCGGATCGCGTCGCCGCGCACCCACGCAGGACGCGCCAGGTACAGCGCCACCTCGACCTGCTCGCCGCGAATGCGGGTGTCGAGCAGGTGCAGGGCCTGGTCGACCACGGTGGCCAGGTCGAGACGCTCGCGCAGCCCGCCTGGGCTATTGCGTGCGAAGGTCTTGAGGTGGCCGGTGAGGGCGGCCATGCGCGTGAGCATCTGCTCCAGCGGCTCCAGCGCCTGACGCGCCTGTTCATGGCGGCCATGGTCGAGCAGTAGGCGCAGGGTTTCCAGTTGCATGCGCTGGGTGGTCAACGGCTGGTTGATCTCATGGGCCAGCGCCGCCGACATCTGCCCCAGCGCCGCCAACTTGGCCGACTGCACCAGGCCTTCCTGGGCAGTGCGCAACTCGCGTGTGCGCTCCTCGACCAGGCGCGTCAGCTCTTCGCGGCTGCGTTGGCGCAGGCGGGCGATGCGCAGGCGCTGGCTGACGAACAGCACGGCGAACACCAGGCTCAACCACACCGCGGCGCCAGACAGCGCCGCATTGCGGGCATCCTCGCTGACCTGCGGCTTGCGCAGCAGGTGCAGGGTCCAGCCTTCGGTGGTCAGCGGCAAGCTCTCCCACAGATAGTCGGCGCTACCATCCGGCCCCTGCACGCGGCTGAACGTGCTGCGTTCGTCGAAACGGGTCAGCAACTGGTGCTGCAGAGGGACCAGGGGCTGTTTGTCGTACTGGCGGGTTTCGGCCAGCTCAGCGCGGTCTGCGGCGGTCAAGGGCTGCAGCTCGCGATAGCGCCAGCCGTTCTGGTTGGCGATGAAGATGATCCCGCGCGCATCGCTGACCAGCAGGATGTCGCTGCCCTGGCGCCATTCGCGTTCGAGCTCGGGGAACTCGAGCTTGACCACCATGGCACCGAGGAAGCGTCCGTGCTCGTCGTTCACTGCGCTGGACAGGAAATAGCCCGGCACGCCGCTGGTCACGCCGACGGCGTAGAAGCTGCCGGTGCCCTGGCTGCGGGTCTGCTTGAAATAGGGGCGAAAGCCATAGTTGGAGCCGACATACGTGGTCGGCAGGCGCCAGTTGCTGGCTGCCACGGCGAGACCGGTGCGGTCGAGCAGTTCGAGGGTGGAGGAGTTGGCGGCGCCGTTGATGCGTTCGAGCTTGCGGTTCAGCGCATCCTGCAGCGATTCGCCGACCGGCCCGCGCAGGGCATCGATCAGCTCCGGGTCCAGCGCCAGGACGGCGGGCAGGGCGCGGTAGCGTTCGATGAGCGTATGCAGGCCGTTGGCGTAGAGGGTCAACTGCTCGCTGGCCCGGCGTGCGTCGGTCTGCATCGCCTGGCGCTTGGCGTGGTGCATCGCCCAACTGGCGCTGAGGGCAGTGCCGACCAGGATCAGCAGAATGATCAGGGCCAGGCGCAGTGCGCGGAAGGGTGAGGGCATGGTGCGGGTCCGGGCGTTCTGTTTAAAGTGCCGGCCCCTTCGCGGGTAAACCCGCTCCCACAAGAGCACATCCGACCCTGTGGGAGCGGGCGTGCCCGCGCAGTGGCCGCAGCGGTCTACAGCAACTCGAAGCTCTGCTGCTGCACGGCCTGCGAGTCCAGTCCGATCTGGACGTTGAACTGCCCAGGCTCGGCCACATGCTGCAACTGGCCATTGTAGAACTTCAGGTCATCCTCGCTGATGCGGAAGGTCAAGGTTCGGGACTCACCCGCCTTGAGCAGCACCTTCTGGAAGTTCTTCAGCTCTTTCACCGGACGGCTCATCGAAGCGCTGACATCCTGGATGTACAGCTGCACCACGGTTTCGCCATCGACCTTGCCGGTGTTCTTCACCGTCACTTCGGCCTGCAGGTTGTCACCGCGCTTGAGCGCGGTCTTCGACAGCGCAAGATCCGAGAGCTCGAAGGTGCTGTAGCTCAGGCCGTAACCGAACGGATACAGCGGGCCATTGGGCTCCTCGAAGTACTGCGAGGTGTAGTTGCCCGGCTTGCCCGGGGTGAACGGGCGGCCGATGCTGAGGTGGTTGTAGTACATCGGGATCTGCCCGACCGACCGCGGGAAGGTGATGGCCAGCTTGCCGGACGGGTTGTAGTCGCCGAACAGCACATCGGCGATGGCGTTGCCGCCTTCGGTGCCGCTGAACCAGGTTTCGAGGATGGCATCGGCCTGCTCGCGCTCCCAGGCGATCGACAGCGGACGGCCGTTCATCAGCACCAGCACCAGGGGTTTGCCGGTGGCTTTGAGCGCCTTGATCAGCTCGCGCTGTACCGCCGGAATCTCCAGGGTGGTGCGGCTGGACGACTCGTGGGACATGCCGCGCGACTCACCCACCACCGCCACTACCACGTCCGATTGCTTGGCGGCCTTGACCGCTTCATCGATCAGCACGGCGGCCGGGCGCGGATCGTCGATGATTTCTGGCGCCGCGAAGTTGAGGAAGTTCAGGTAGTCGAAGATCGCCTTGTCGCCGGTGATGTTCGAACCCTTGGCATAGATGACCTTGGCCTTGCCTTCGGTGGCGCGACGCAGGCCTTCGCGAACCGTCACCGAATGTTCGGGGCGGCCGTCGGCAGCCCAACTGCCCATCATGTCGATCGGGGCATCGGCCAGTGGGCCGACCAGGGCGATGGTGCCTGCCTTCTTCAGCGGCAGGGCCTGCTTCTTGTTCTCCAGCAGCACCAGGCTGCGCCGTGCCACGTCGCGGGCGGCTTCACGGTGCAGGCGGTCGTCGCCGTAGTAGTCCTTGAGATCGGTCTCGGGCTTGCCGATGCGCACGTAGGGGTTCTTGAACAGACCCATGTCGTACTTGGCGCCCAGCACTTCGCGTACCGCCTGGTCGAGCTCGGCCTGGGTCACTTCACCGGACTTGAGCAGGCCCGGCAGTTCCTGGCCGTAGAGGGTGTCGTTCATGCTCATGTCGATGCCGGCCTTGATCGCCAGCTTCGCCGCCTCGCGGCCGTCGCGGGCGACGCCGTGGCGGATCAGCTCCTGGATGGCGCCGTGGTCGCTGATGGTCACGCCCTTGAAGCCCCACTCCTTGCGCAGCAGATCGTTCATCAGCCAGGTATTGGAGGTGGCCGGTACGCCGTTGATCGAGTTCAGCGCTACCATCACCCCGCCCGCACCGGCGTCGAGGCTGGCGCGGTAGGGTGGCAGGTAGTCGTTGTACATTTTCGGCAGGCTCATATCGACCGTGTTGTAGTCGCGCCCGCCTTCCACTGCGCCATACAGGGCGAAGTGCTTGACGATGGCCATGATGCTGTCGGGCTCGGCCGGGCTCTTGCCCTGGAACGAGCGGACCATCACCTGGCCGATCTTCGAGGTGAGGTAGGTGTCTTCGCCGAAGCCCTCGCTGGTGCGACCCCAGCGTGGGTCGCGGGCGATGTCGACCATCGGCGCGAAGGTCATGTCCAGGGCATCGGCCGAAGCTTCGATGGCCGAGGTGCGGCCGACCTTGGCGATGGCGTCCATGTCCCAAGTCGCTGCCAGGCCCAGGCTTATCGGGAAGATCGTACGCTCACCATGGATGGTGTCGTACGCAAAGAACATCGGAATCTTCAGGCGGCTGCGCATGGCGGCGTCCTGCATCGGCCGGTTCTCTGGCGCTGTGCGCGAGTTGAAGGTACCGCCGATGCGACCGGCGGCGATCTCCTCGCGGATCTTTTCGCGCGGCATTTCCGGGCTGATACTGATCAGGCGCAACTGACCGATCTTCTCGTCGACGGTCATCTGGCTGATCAGATGGTCGATGAAGGCCCGCTTGTCTTCCAGGGGCGGGGCAGAGGTGGCGGCCACGGCCGCCTGACTGGCAAGGCCCATGGCCAGGCCCAGCAAGGACAGTTTCATCATCAATTCCGTTGTCGAGTGGTTCGCTCGCGGCCGATTTTTCGGACGGCTGTTGTTGTCTGGCCCGCTGGCGGTGTAACAGGTCGCTCCCCCATCCTCCCGCGGTCGCCGCGGATTATGCCTTATAAGTGGGGCTCGATGAGATACACTCTCGCGACCGCGTGCCGGGCTAACAACTATAAGAACGATCGAGAGACCGAAGGCATGACCCTTCTCAATGAATACGAACAACGCCAGGTTGCCGAAGCCATCGCTCGTGCCGAACAGCGCACCGACGCGGAGCTGGTGACGGTGCTGGCGCGCCACGCCGATGACTATGCCTACCTGCCGTTGCTGTGGGCCGTGCTGCTGGCGCTGGCGCTCCCCGGATTGGTGCAGGTGCTGCTGGGGTGGCCAGGGCTGCGTGGGCTGCTGGTGGCCCAGGTACTGACCTTCATCGCCTTCAGCCTGTTGCTGCGTAACCCGCGCCTGGCCGGCTGGCTGGTCCCACGGGTGCTGCGCCACCGCCGTGCCGCCGATCTTGCGCGGCGGCAATTTCGTGAGCAAAACCTGCAGCGCACCGAGGGAGCTACCGGGGTGTTGATCTTCGTCAGCGAGGCGGAGCGCTATGTGACCATCCTGGCGGACGAGGGCATCGCCCAGCACCTGGACGAACGAGCACGTGCCGAACTGGTGGCACGTTTTACCGCGCAGGTCTGCGCGGGGCGCACCTTGCAGGGGTTCGTCGAATGCATCGATGCCTGCGGCGAGTTGCTCGGCCAGCACCTGCCGCCGACGCGGCGGCGCAACCAGTTGCCCAACCAGCTGGTGATCCTGGATTGAACAGTGTGTGGCGGTGCGGGCCGACGATCGGGCCTGCACAGCCACTCAAGCCTGCAAACCTGTAGAATGCCGGCCATTGCGCATCTTGAGGCACCCCCTTCCCATGTCTTCCTCCACTCCCGCTGCGGACGCCCGCGCCCAGTTCCTGACCTTGCTGGGCGATGCCCTGCACAGCGAAACCCTGACCAAGCTGGTGCTGGCGCGCCATGTGGGTGCCGACCAGAGCCTGCAACGGATCATTGCAAAGCCTGTGCAGATCAAGGGCCAGCCCTGCCTGTCGCTGGTCTACCGTCACCAGACCCGCGACATCACCCGCAACCTGCCGCTGGATCAGGCCCAGGCCCTTGTCGCCGAGTTGTTGCCGGAGAGCTTTCGCAATGCCCATCTGTTCACCGCCGACGGCGAGGTGCAACTGGGGTTCAGCAAGAAGGGCAAGCCGCTGTTGCAACGCCACGGCACCCAGGTGCCGCGCGAGGCTGCGGCGGGGGGGCACGATCGTGAGAAGAAACGCTATCTGGAACTGTCGCGGCCATTTCTGCGCGATCTGGGCGTGACCGACACTCAAGGTGCGCTGATTCCGTCGATGTCGCGCAAGTGGAAGCAGATCAACAAGTTCATCGAGGTCTTCGCGCATGCCCTGGGCAGTGCGCCGCTGACTGCCGACCAGGTGCTGCGAGTCGCCGACTTCGGTTCGGGCAAGGGCTACCTGACCTTCGCCATGCATGACTACCTGCGCAACACCCTGGCTCGCGAAGCGCAAGTGACCGGCGTCGAGTTGCGCCCCGACATGGTCGAACTGTGCAACGCTGCCGCGGCGCGGCTGGAGCATCCTGGCCTGGAGTTCCAGTGCGGCGATGTGCGTAGCGTGGTGCCCGATGCCATCGAGGTGATGATCGCGCTGCACGCCTGCGATACCGCCACCGACTACGCCATCCATACCGGGATCCGCTGCGGCGCGTCGATCATCATGTGCTCACCGTGCTGCCACAAGCAGATCCGTCCGCAACTGCACAGCCCAGGGCTGTTGCAGCCCATGCTGCAGTACGGGCTGCACCTGGGCCAGCAGGCCGAGATGCTCACCGACAGCCTGCGCGCGTTGTATCTGGAAGCTTGTGGCTACGAGACCAAGGTGTTCGAGTTCATTTCGTTGGAGCACACCAACAAGAACAAGATGATCCTGGCGGTCAAGCGCAGACAGGCGGGGGATAACAGCGCACTGCTGGAGAAGATCGCCCAGCTCAAGGCGTTCTATGGGGTACAGGAGCATTGCCTGGAGAGCCTGTTGCGGGCCGATGGGCTCATTGCCGGCTGAGTACTGCCAGGCCCTGTGGGAGCGGGTTTACCCGCGAACAGCACACCGCCAATGTTCGCGGTGGTTCGGCGCCCCGACAAGCTCGCCTCCACCGCGACTGGCGACAATCAGAAGAACCGCGTCACGCTGATCTTGGCATTGCGCCCTTGCATCAGCGCATTCTCCCCCGACAGCTCTGGTCGGGCCGACTCGTTGAACAGGTTGTCCACCGTCAGGTTGACCTCGGTACCTTTCAGGTAGGCCTGCTGCGGCTTCCAGTTGGCGAACAGGCCGTGGATCTGGTAGCTGCTGTTGGCGAACTGATCGTAGTAACGGTCACCCAGTACGCTGGCCGGCCCCTCGTAGTATTTGTCGCTTGGCAGGCGGTCGGTCTTGCGCACGAACTGCGCGGTCCAGCCGATCCGCGCATCCCAGGCCGGAATCTTCACCCCCAGCGTGGTGATCCATTTCGGCGCGGGAATATCCTTGGCCCACACATCCGGGCCCCAGGGGTTGGTGTAGGCGCCCTGGTGACGGCCGGTGATCCAGGAGAACGACGCCGAGCCGAACAGGTAGGTCGAATCGTAGAAGCTCTCGACCTCGAAGCCCTTGATCACCACATCGCCAATGTTGCGGTAGTTGGAGATCAGCCCGCCGCCACAGGTGTTGGCGATGCTGCCACCGGTGACCAGTTGCTGTGGGCAGCCGATGCCGGTGGCCTTGAAGATCTCGTCCTCGATGTGGTTGCGAAACAGCGTGGTGCGCACCTGGGCGCTGTCGTTGGCCAGCAGGAGGTTGTCGAAGTCGAACACGCTGCCCACGCGCAGGGCGGTGATGCGCTCCGGGTCCAGGTTGCGGCTGGTGGCGGTGCGGCTACCGCTGCCCTGGACTTCGTACTGCTCGTCCAGCACCGGCGCCCGCCAGGTCTTGCTGTAGTCGGCGAACAGGGCGGTGTTGGGCGTGACCTTCCAGAACACCGACAGACGTGGCGACCAGCCGCTGTAGGTCTTGTCGCTGTAGTCGTGGCCCGCGGCCGGGTTGTTGTACAGCGGGGCATCGTTGGGCTTGCCCTCGTTGGTCACCTGGTCGTAGCGCAGCGACGGGGTGATGGTCACATCACCCAGGGTGACGGCGTCCTGCAGGTAGTAGCCCTGGCTCCGCACCTTGCCGCTGGGCATGAAGTACGGCTGGTAGTGGCCGTAGTTGTAGCGCGGCGTGTCGTAGATGCCGCCCGGCATCCACATCTGCGTGTCGCGGTCGTGGCGGCGCACTTGCACGCCCGCCGTCAGTGCGTGCTCCAGCACGCCGGTCTCGAACAGGCTGGTGTTGGTCACGGCGAGCATACGGTCGCGGTACTCGGTGTCCATCTTGCGCCCGCCGGTGGCAGGCTGGAAGAACGCCGTGGCCAGGCGCTCGTCGGTCTGCTTGGTGTCGGAGTCGGAGTACTTCACTTCCAGGTCGACCCAGCGGTTGTCGATCGGCTGGTAGGTGTAGGTGGTCGACCAGGTGGTGTCGGTGGTGGTGCGGTTGGCCAGGAAGCGTTTGAGCGCCGCTTCGTAGCCGTACTTCTTGATGTCGGCGGCGGTGGGCGGCGTGGGGTAGGCGGTGGACGAGAACGGTGCCCAGCGTTCGCTCTGCGACTGTGACCAGGAGAAGCCCAGGCTGTGCTCTTCGTTGAAGTGCACGTTGCCCTTGAACAGTGCGCCGTCCAGGTCCAGGGCGCTGTTGGGCAGGCGCGTCGGGTTGATCGGGTAGCGGCCGTCCGGGTCGGGGATGTTACTGGCCAGCTTCATGTCGCCGCCGTCGCGCTTGGTCAGGTAGGCCAAGCCATCGAAGCGGCCATCCTCGGTGCGACCGAACAGCGCCGAGCTGTACACCTGCTGGTGGTCGTTGCTGGCGTAGCCGTACTTGACCATCGCGCCGCTGTTGCGCCCTTCCTGGAGCAGGTCGCCGGCGTCCTTGGTGGTCATGTTGACGCTGCCGCCGAAACCGCCATTGCCGGTCTTGACCGAGTGCGGGCCTTTTTCCACCTCGATGTGCTTGATCAGCTCCGGCTCGATGAACACCGTGCCTTGCTGGTAGCGTTCGAAGCCGCTCTTGGTGGCGCCGTCGACGGTCATCGGCACGTCTTCGGCGTCGCCCAGGCCCCAGATGTTGATGGTCTGCCCGCCCGGCTTGGCCGAGCCGCCCATGTTCACGCCTGGCAGAGTGGCGAGCACGCTGGGGATATTGCTGGGCTGGTAGCGGTCGATCTGTTCCTGGTTGAGGGTCGAGCGTCCGACGTTCTGCGGTCCGATCTGCTGGCCGTCGCCGACGATGCTCATGGCACCGAGCTGGATGCTGTTGTCGGCCTGCGGTTGCTCTTCGTTGAGCCGCACCACGTAGGTGTTGCCCATGCGCACCATGCTGAAGCGGCTGCCGGCAAGCAGGCGGGCGATCGCATCCTGCGCCTCGAAGGCACCTTGCAGGGCCGGGGCCTGGGCGTTGTGCAGCAGGGCTTCGTCGAACAGCAGCTGGACCTTGGCCTGCTGCGCCAGTTGGCTCAGCGAGCGCGCCAGCGGTTGGGCGGGCAGGTCGAACTGCTGCGGCGCGGCTTCGGCGGCCAGGCTGATGGCCAGGCACAGGGCGAGCAGGGTGGGACGAGTGGGCAAGGTTTTCAACGGACGCAACGCAGGCAACATGGATTCCCCCAAACGGCAAATGGCCGGAAAAAAGCCCGCCGTTTACGCGGCAGGCGGGGAGGAAGACGCGGTGTTGGGAAAAACCCTCACCTGCGAATGATAAAAATTCTCAAATTTATTTCGAGCGATGTTCGATGCGCAGGCGGCCGTCGCCGAGCAGCGTGGTTTTTACCGGGAGCAACGCGGGCAGGGCGGTGAGCAGTGCATCGGGATCGTGCACATCGAGATTGCCCGACACCTTGTAGCGGCCCAGGCTCGGATCGGCGAGCAGCACCGGTTGCTGGCGGTACAGGCTCAGTTCGTCGATCAGGCTCGCCAGCTCACGGTTGCGAAAGCTCACGTGGCCATCGCGCCAGTCGGCCACCGGCTGTTCTCCGAGCTCCTGACGCACCAGCGTGCCGCGTGCCGGGTCGTAGGTAACCCGTTGTCCGGCACCGAGCAGCAGCGCAGGCTGATGTTCGCCCGAGGTCTCGAAGGCGACCTGGCCGTGGGCCACGCTCAAGGCCAGCTCGCGGTCGCCGCGGCGCAGGTCGAAGCCGGTGCCGACCACGCGCACGCGGGCACTGCCGGCATCGACGAACAGCGGGCGCTCCTTGTCGGGTGCCACCTCGATGTACAGCTGGCCGTGTTCGAGGTTGATCAATCGTTGTTCGGCGGTGAAGTCCAGGCGCAGGCGGGTCTGGGCGTTGACGAACAACTGGCTGCCGTCGGGCAGGCGCAGGGTGCGCATGCTGTCGTTGGCCGCCAGGTTCTGATGCATCGGTGCAGCGGTGCTGCCCAGGTTGCTGGCCAGCACCGCGCACAGCAGCGCCGCGGCCACCGCCAGAGCCGGACGCCAGCGCGGTGCCTGGCGTATGGGCAGGGCGACAGGCTGGCTGGCCTGTTTGAGCGCCGCCAGGTCGTCCCACAGCTGTTCGAACTGGCGATAGGCGCGCGCATGCTCCGGGTGCTGGATCCACAGGGCGAAAGCCTTGCGTTCATCACGCGACGGGGTATTGCGGTTGCGCGTGAACCAACTGGCCGCCTGGGCGTCGATCGGACGCTGGTCGATGTCGTCGATAAGGCTCATTGCGGCTGCTCCCTGCCATTGTCACTGTCCAGCCGTTGCTTGCATTGCAGCAGGGCGGCGGCGATGTGCTTCTCGACCATGCTTACGGAAATGTCCATGCGTTCAGCGATCTGTGCCTGGGTCAGGCCTTCGAAGCGGTGCAGCATAAGGGCTTCTCGTCGCCGCGGCGAGAGTTCGCCGAGCACTTCACGCAATTGATCCAGGCGTTGCGCGTGCTGGGCGTGGTCGAGCGGGTCGTTGTCGGCCGCTGTTTCGTCCTGGGCCTGGTCGTCGAGCACGGCATGGCGCACCTTCTGCCGACGCCAGTGATCGCTCAGCAAGTTGCGCGCCACCTGGAACAGAAAGGCGCGGGGTTGCTCGACCTTGGCCCGGTCGCGGTAGCCCAGCCATTGGGTGAAGACATCCTGGGTCATGTCGGCGGCGTCACTGGCATTGTCCATGCGCTTGCGCAGGAAATGCAGGATCTCGGCATAGAAGCCGCGGCAGGTGTCCTGGGTGGCTGGGTCGGGCTTGAGGCGCTGCATGCACGCTTTCCGGGCTGGCCTGGGAAGGAAAGGGTGCGGATCTTATCGAGAATTATTTACATTTACCAGATCGCCGCGGATGAATTGTCAGTGACGTCGCGCTTGCGCCAACGGCACCGGCAGTGCCAGTTCCGCGGCGCCGAGCGGGTGGCTGGTGGCGTCGAAGAAGTGCAGGGAAACGCCAGCAAGATCGGCGAAGCGCTTGGAAAAGTGCTGCTTCTGGTTGATGATCGAGGCTTCGTTCAGAGGCCGGATGGCGATGCTCAAGTGCTTGGGGCGGGCTTGGTGAATGGCTTGCAGCAGGTGTTCGTCGCTGCTGTCCAGGTGGTGGCCG
Source organism: Pseudomonas sp. A014 (assembly GCF_052378495.1). Taxonomy (NCBI): domain Bacteria; kingdom Pseudomonadati; phylum Pseudomonadota; class Gammaproteobacteria; order Pseudomonadales; family Pseudomonadaceae; genus Pseudomonas; species Pseudomonas sp. A014. The sequence goes on along the minus strand of NZ_CP199001.1, from coordinate 4,661,391 downwards.
AACAGGCATAGACCGTCGTGTTCGGTGGCCAACTGCGCGAGGCTCCAGGCCAGATAGTCCGAGTTGCGGATCGCCCGCAGCTTCTGCTCGCTGCGGTCTTCATTGACGAACAGCGGCACCTCGCCAGGGATGTTCACGGCGAAGCCGTCGAGCAGTTCGCTGCCGACAGCGCTGCGCTGGCGCGTGCTGCCGTCGGGCAGCTTGAGCAGGTGCATGCCACCGTGCAGGTGCAGGACCCGGGTGCCGGTGCTGGCGGTGCGGCGTACATCGAAGAAACCTTCGTCATCGAACAGCTGCGCGAAACCTTGTGGCGCATGTTCGATGGCCCAGGGCAGGATCAGGTCGTAGTTGCTGGTGTAGACGCTGCGGTACTGGCGCAGTGCGGCGTTGATCGACGCCAGGGTGGCGCTCGACAACAGCGTGTGCGGCGGATGCACCGTGCGGGTGGCGTGGATCAACGCTTCCTTGATCGAGTAGTAGCGGTTCAGCGGCGCGGTGGAGTTGATCGCCAGGGCCGCGTTGGCCCGTACCGTGGTGTTCAGGGTGCTCAGCACCGGTTCGAACAGCTCGGTGCCCAAGGCCTTGAACAGCGCTTGGTCGCTGATCGCCAGGCCGCTCTTGCGTCCCGCGCGCTGCGCCTGTTCGAACAGCGAGAAGTAGCCGAACGGCTTCCACAGCACCCGACTGGCGCCGTTGCCCACCAACAGGGCGGTGCAGGAGTGGCGGGCGTTGAGATCGGGCCAGTTGGCCAGCTGGGAATCGAGAGAGGGCATCGCGCATCCGTGGGGCAAGGGTGAACGCGGGGACTTTAGCATGTCATCCAAGCTGTGAGAGGCTTGCGTCTCCAAGGAATCAGCTGCGCAGCTTCCCTTCTGAACGCGCAGCCCAAGAGGATCGATGAATGCGTATACCTGCTCTTCCGGCAATGGGCCTGGCCCTGCTCCTTTGCGCGATGAACGCTGCCGCCAGCGATGGCCCCTCCCTGGCCAAGGCCCAGCATGTCCCCCATCCGGCGGTGATCGCCCACCGCGGCGCCTCCTTCGATGCCCCCGAATCGACGCGAGCGGCCTATCTGCTGGCCCGTGAGCTTGGCGCCGACTACCTGGAGCTCGACCTGCAGCGCACCCGCGACAACGTGCTGGTGGTGGTGCATGACGATGTGCTGGCGCGTACCAGCGATGTGGCCGAGCGCTTCCCCGAGCGGGCGAAGAGCCCGGTCAGCGATTTCACCCTCGCCGAGTTGAAGTCGCTCGATGCCGGCAGCTGGTTCAACAAGGCCTATCCGGATCGTGCCCGTGAATCGTTCGGCAAGCTGCAGATCCTGACGCTGGACGAAGTGATCGATATCGCCGAAGGCAACCCCGAGCGCCATCCGGGGCTGTACATCGAGACCAAGGTGCCCAAGCAGTTTCCGGGCATCGAGAAGCAGCTCAAGGAAAAACTCAAGGCTCGCGGCTGGCTCGACAAGCCGGGCCGGGTGATCCTGCAGACGTTCGATCGCAACAGCCTGGCGCTGCTGCACCAGCAGATGCCACAGGTGCCGAAGATCCTGCTGCTGTGGATCGGCAAGGACAGCATCGAGCCGAAGTCGGGCAAGGATTTTGCCGATTCCGCTGAACAGGACAAGGCCGCGTTCTATGCCCGCCAGGAACCGAAGGATCGTGAGGAATTCCTCCGTTGGCTGGATGCGGCCAAGGCCGGTGGCGCCATCGGTACGGGGCCTTCGGCGGTGCGCAGCAATCTGGGCGAGCAGAGCTATGCCGACCTGATCAAGCCATGGATGAACCAGGCCAGCCATGAGCGCGGCTTGCTGGTGCACGTGTACACCCTCGATGAGCGCGTGGACTTCGACAAGGCGATGAAGGCGGGGGTGGATGGCATCTTCACCAACCGGGCCGGGGAACTGCTGCGTTTTTATGGGCGTGCGCAGGTACCGGCCGAGGCGCAGTTGCTGAAGGTGCTGGGTTACTGATCACACGTTTTGCGCTGTGCTGCGCTCCCTGTTACGCCACACCCGATAGGCGCGGATACCGGCGCGGACCGAGCCGAACAGCAGCTTGTCTTCCATCTCCCGCGCCATCCCCGAGCGCACCAGCATGCGCAGGAAGGTGCCGCGGGCGCGGGCGATGGCGAAGTGCACGCCCTGCGCTTGCAAGGTGTCGCGCACTTCGCGCAGGGCGGCGATGCCGCTGACGTCGATGCTGGTCACGGCCTCGGCATCGAACAGCACAGCCTTGGGCTCGGTCTCGCGCTGCAGGGCTTCGAGCAGGCGCATCTTGAAGTAGTCGGCGTTGAAGAACAGGATCGCGTCATCGAAGCGGTACACCACCAGGCCAGGTACCGTGCGCGCGTCCTGGTGCTGGCGTACGTCGACCTGGCCTTCGATACCCGGTACCCAGCCGAGCACGGCATCGGTGGGTTGGTAGATGGTGTAGAGCAGACGCAGGATGGCCAGGGTCACGGCAAAGACGATGCCTGGCAGCACGCCCAGGCCAAGCACGCCGATGGTGGTCAGCAGGCACAGCCAGAACTCGAAGCGGCTCAGGCGCCGGATCTTGCCCAGGGACTTCACGTCGATCAGACCCCAACCGGCCATCAACAGCACGGCGCCCAGGGCGGCCTGGGGGATCCAGGCCATGGGAGCGGTGAAGAACAGCAGGATCAGCGCGATCACCAGCGCGGCAATGATGCCCACCAACTGGCTCTTGCCACCGACCATGTCGTTGACCGCGGTGCGCGAGTCCGCGCCGCTGATGGCGAAGCCCTGGGAGATGCCTGCGGCCAGGTTGCTCACACCCAGGGCGACGAACTCGTGGTTGGCATTGATCGCGTAGCCATGCCGCGCGGCGAAACTGCGCGCGGTGAGCATGGCGCTGCAGAAGCTGACCGTGGCGATACCCAGCGCGTCGCGCAGCAGGCTCTTGGTTTCGGCCAGGTTGCTCTGGGGCCAGGCCAGCTCCGGGATGCCCGCAGGCACTGGGCCGAGGATCGCTACGCCGAATCGGTCGAGACCGAACAGGGCTGCGAGCACGGTGAACACTGCCACAGTCACCAGTGCCGCAGGCAACCTCGGATAGCGCCTGGGCAGCCAGATCAGCAGGGCCAGGCCACCGAGGCCGATGACCAGGGTCAGCCAGTGGATCTCACCCAGGCGCTCGAGGAAATTGATCAGACTCAGCACGAAGCCATCGCCCTCGATGCGGAACCCGACCACTTTCGACAGTTGTCCGGCAATCAGGCTCAGGCCGATACCGTTGAGGTAGCCGATCAGGATCGGCCGCGAAAAGAAGCTGGCGATGAACCCGGCGCGGGCCAGGCCCGCCGCGATCAGCATCACCCCGACCAGTACCGTGACGATCACCGACAATTCGGCGATGCGCTGCGGATCGCCCATTGCCAAGGGCGCCACAGCCCCGGCGATCATTGCGCAAGTGGCGGCATCGGGGCCGACCATCAATTGCCGCGAGCTGCCGATCAGGGCGTAGACCATCATCGGCAGTACGCAGGCATACAGGCCGTACTGCGGCGGCAGGCCAACAATCTGCGCGTAGGCGATGGCGATCGGGATCTGGATCGCGGCCACCGACAGGCCCGCCTGCAGGTCGGCGTGGAACCACTCGCGACGGTAGTGCAGGAGGTTGGCCAGGCCGGGCAACCAGCGGGAGAGAAACATGGGCAGTCCCTTGGAAATGTCTCTGGGTAGAGTAGGCGATATGCACCCGAAGCCGTCTCGCTTGCAAGCGAAATCCGGCCGCGCATTCAAGCGGATCGGCAAGGGGGCGGCCATGGGCCAGATCAATGGAAGATGCAGAAACGAAAAAAGAGCCGACGGCTCTTTTTACGGGCGCTGAAACCAGGGGTTTCAGGCGAGGAATCTGGAGCGGGTAGAGGGAATCGAACCCTCAACTAAAGCTTGGGAAGCTTTCGTTTTGCCACTAAACTATACCCGCTTCGCAGCGCGACTTTTTACCAGAACCCAAGCCTCATGAGAAGCCCAGGGTTGTAAAAAAGCCTGTCGACGACCTGAACCGGCGGGTAACGGCCACAGGTCGCCGGGCCGCTCAGATGGCCAACGCATGCTGCCCCTGCACGTAGGTGTAACGTTGGCGCGGCTCGCGTGCTGGCTTGAGGAAACCCAGCATGGCATTGCGGGTATCCTCGCAGGCGGTCTTGTGTTCCATGTCGAGGAAGTGGCCGGCATCGCGAATCACGCTGAACTGGCTCTTGCCCACATGGCGGCTGAACTGCCGGGCATCCTCGACGGTGGTGTACTCGTCACGTTCGCCGTTGATGAACAGCACCGGAATATCGATGTTGCGCGCGCCCTTCAATGCCCGCTCCAGATCATGATCCAGCACCTGGTTGATGTGAAAGTGCATCTGTGCGTACTCGTGGCTGTCCAGGCTGCTTACGTGGCGGTAGTTGAAGCGCTTGAACAGCGATGGCAGGTGCTTGCCGATGGTGTCGTTGACCAGGTTGCCGACCTGATAGCGATCGCAGGCCGACAGGTACTGGCAGCCGCGCTCCAGGTAGTCGCGCATCGGATCGTTGATCACCGGCGAGAACGAACTGACGATCGCCTTCTTCACCAGGCGTGGCTGGTGCGCCAGTGCCAGCAGGGTGCACGCGCCGCCCCAGGAGAACGACATCACGTGATCGGCACGGAAGTGCTCGATCAGCTCCAGCAGAATATGCGCCTCGGTCTCTTTCGTGAGCAGACGTTCCTGGCGGTTGTGTGGCTTGGACTTGCCGGCATAGGGCTGGTCGTACAGCACCACGTTGAATTGCGGATACAGATTGCGCACCGTCTGGGCAAAAGATGCCGTGGTGGCCAGCGAGCCGTTGATCAGGACGATCGTCTTCTCTGCCGTTTCCGCGCGATAGAACTCCGTGTAAACCCGGTACTGACCTTGGATATCAAGTACAGCGATTTCTGGCCTCATGTCATCGACTCCTGGCGCAAAAAGGGCACTCGCGTCATCTAGTGGCCTGCTCAGTCGTATCGATCGCTCGACATGGCTGCGCAGAACCCTAGGGTGCACGTTCCATATGACAGGTAGGCATTCGCCTTGAAGTGAAACCGGGGGCCCAGTGCCGATCCCGGTTGTGCGGGTCGACGGGTATTGTTGTAGGCGGGCGATCTGCCGTGCCCCAAGGCATCGAGACCCTGGGTGGCCAGCAAAAGGCGTCTTGGACTCCATGAGTGACCGATGAGTCACATGAAGACTGACGAATTGGATTCAAGCAGCCGTGCGCGGATCGTGCAAGTGCCGCCTGGGGGATCTTTTGCGCAAAACCGCCGGATGGTCGTTCTGGCGGCGCCCATGGGCGTGGGCTGGGGTGGCATCGCGGGCGTTTGCCCGCGATGCACGTTCAGGCAGTGACGTTGGGCGAATCAGAGTGCGCCGAACACTTTCTTGGCCAGGCTGGTCGCGGCCTGTGCCGGGTTCTGGCGGATGCTCTGTTCTTGCTTGGCAATCATTTCGAACAGCCCATCCAGGGCCTTTTCGGTCACATAGTTCTCGATATTGGCGTCGTCCTTGATCAGGCCCAGCCCCTTGGCCTGGCCGGCGAAGCTGTTGTACTGCTGGGCCAGACCGACCTTGTCGGTAGCCTGCTTGACGATCGGCAGGAACTTGGCGCGAATCTGCTCGCGGCTGCTCTTGTTCAGGTACTGGGTGGCCGAATCCTCACCACCGCTGAGGATGCCCTTGGCATCGGTGACGGTCATCTTTTTCACCGCATCCACGAGAATCGCCTGGGCTTGTGGCACGGCAGCCTCAGCAGCCTTGTTCATGCTGTTTTCCAGGGCATCGACCTGATCGCCCTTGCCAAACATCTTCATCGCTTTGGCGGCCTTGCCCAGGTTGCCGGGCAGTTCGATGCGTACGTCAGGGTTATTGTTGAAGCCCCCTGGGGTGCTCAACTGCTTGACGGCAATCTGCGCGCCCTGAGTCAGGGCGTCCTTGAGGCCGCCGGAGGCGTCGCTCTGGGACAGGTCGCCAAGCGACAGGGCCAGGGCGCTGGCCGACAACAGCAAGCCGGCGCACAGGGTGGTGAAGCGCAAGGAGGAGCGAATCATGGAGACTTCCTTATGGGCAGAAATGAAGCGGGATCAGCGCACCTGATCGACTTTGATCCGCACAGGTTGCGGGTCGCTGCCGTCGAGTCGGACGCCGTGGTGTTCGGTGTTGATGAACAGCAACTTGCCATCGAGCTCGATACGCGCGCTGACGGCGTAGCGATGACCCGGTTGGACCTTGGCCGGGTCGTAGCTGAGCTGGAACGGCAGTGGCACGTTGCCTTTGACCGGACCTGACTGGCTGGCCAGGGTGACGGCCGGGGCGTCCATCAGCGAGACATCCTGCAGGCTCACGCTGAGCGTAGCGGCGGGCGGCAGGGCAATGCGCTGCAGGTAGAAGACTTCGCCTTCCAGGCTGGCCTGGTGGGACGGGGTATGGCTGGAGCAGGCTGTGAGCAGGGTGGCACAGCACAGCGTGAGAAGTTTTTTCATGGAATCTCCGCAGTCCTTGGCGTGGGCTTGTGGCCGACCACTGGGACTTTAGCGCAATGGCGGGTGGGGAAGGAAATCTGTCCGGTGCTCAGCGCCATGCCCGGAACATTTGCCGCGTTGGTCTTTTCGCTGGCAAGCCCGCTCCTACAAAATCTTGCAGGGGTGGGCTTGCCTGCGAAAAGGCCAACCCTGGATCAGGCGATAGCCTGTTCTCCGGTGTCGTCCCTATGCAGCGCCACCTGCCGGATCGACAAGCGCAGCTCCGCCGACAGCACGCGCTTGGCGACGCCTTCGGCCAGCTCGGCGAGTTTGTCGTGGTAGCCAAGCTTGCCATTGCCATCGGGCAGCAGCACGCCTTCACGCACCAGGGTCTGGATGAAGTGGCGGAACAGGGTCTTGTCGAAGAACTCCGGGGCATTGAGCCCATGCAGGATCGACAGGCGCTGGGCCATCATCACGCACAGGTCTTCCAGTTCTTCGGCGTTCAGGCTGTGCTGGCCACTGTTGAGCAGCAGCGAAGTGGCCATGTAGAAACGCTGTAGCGTCTGGGTGATGGCGCGGGCCAACAGGGTGAGCAGCACGAACTGGCGCGAGCTGGGCGCCGGACGCAGGTACACGCCGTTCTCGAAGCGCAGCAGGCCTTGTTCGACCAGTGCGCTCAGCCATTGGTCGATGGCCTCGTCGAGTTGCTCCGGTGTCCAGCGCAGGAACAATTCGGCCTGCAGGTACGGGTAAAGCGCCTGTACATATTGCCCCACCAGTTCGCGACTCATCCGCGAGCTGCTGAGGAAGAAACTGGCGAGCAGCGCCGGCAGGGCGAAGATGTGCAGGACGTTGTTGCGGTAATAGGTCATCAGCACCGCATTGGCTTCGTCCAGGTAGAGGATACGCCCCAGGGCGTCCTTCTGTTCGGCCAGCAACTCCATGCCCCTGACATGTTCGATCAGCGCCTTGCCGTCGCCTTCGGGCAGGGTCACGTGGCTTGAGTAGGGCACCTGGCGCAGCAGGGCCAGGTAGAGGTCGAGCACACGAATCAGGGCGCGCTCGTCGAGCGCCAGGCGGCTGGTCGAGAGCAGCGCGAGGGCTACCAGGTTGACCGGGTTGATGGCTGCCGCACCGTTCAGGTGTTGGGCCACCGTCTGGCCCAGGCGTGTAGTGGTGTCGTTGAGCCAGGCCGGGCGGAACTGCGGGGCAAGGTCTTGCTCGCGCCAGCCAGGTTGCTGCTGGTCCAGGAACGCGCCCAGGCGGATCGGTTCGCCGAAGTTGACATAGACCTGGCCGAAGCGTTGCTTGAGGGCGCCGATGACCTTGAAGATGTCGAAAATCGACTCTTTCTTCTTGCTCGCACCACGCAGCTCTCCCAGGTAGGTGCGGCCTTCGAGTACGCGTTCATAGCCGATATAGACCGGCACGAAGACGATTGGCGTGCGCGAGGAGCGCAGGAAGCTGCGCAGGGTGATCGCCAGCATGCCCGGGCGTGGCTGCAGCATGCGCCCGGTGCGCGAGCGTCCGCCCTCGACGAAGTACTCCACCGGGAAACCCTTGGTGAACAAGGTGTGCAGGTACTCGTTGAACACTGCGGTGTACAACGGGTTACCCTTGAACGTCCGGCGCATGAAGAACGCACCACCGCGGCGCAACAGGCCGCCGATCACCGGCATGTTGAGGTTGATGCCGGCGGCGATGTGCGGCGGCGTCAGGCCATTGCGGAACAACAGGTACGACAGCAGCAGGTAGTCGATGTGGCTGCGATGGCACGGCACGTAGATCACTTCGTGGCCCGGAGCGATGCCTTGCACCTGTTCGATGTGGTTGACCTTGATGCCGTCGTAGATCTTGTTCCAGAACCAGCTCAGCACCACTTCCAGGAAACGGATCGCGGTGTAGGTGTAGTCCGAGGCGATCTCGTTGCCGTAGTGCAACGCCTTGGCCTCGGCCTTGGCGTAAGGGATCTTCTCGCGCTCGGCTTCATCGCTGATCGCCTGGCGTACCAGCGGGTCATGGACCAGGCCCTTGACCAGGTTGCGTCGGTGCGAGATGTCCGGCCCGATCACTGCGGTCTTGAGGTTGCGAAAATGCACGCGCAGCAGGCGCTGGGCCATGCGCACGGTACGCTCCTGGCCCTTGTTGTGCTGCACCAGTTCACGCAGGTGGATCGGCGCGGAGAACTGCACGCGGGTCTTGCGGCCGAGGATCAACACACTGAGCAGCCGGCGCAGACGGCCGGTGACTGCCCAGCTGTCGGCGAACAACAGTTTCCACGGGCTGGATTCGCTGGCCGGGGTCTGCCCCCAGAACACGCTGACCGGAATGATTTGCGCATCCTCTTCGGCATGCTCGCCAATGGCCGCGATCAGGCGCTCCAGGGTGGGGGGCGCGCCGCGTTTGTCCTGGCGGCCTAGCCAGTCCGGGTCTGGGGTGAGGTAGAAGAACGCCGCAGGTTCGTGCAGCGGCCCAACGGCAACGGGCAACACGGGGCGTGGCAGCCCCGCTTTGGTGCATTCGCGGTCGACCACCGCCAGGTCAGTGAGCGACGGCGAGGGCAAGGCATAGAACACCGGGCGGCAGCGGTCGAGCTTGAGCGTCAGCGAAGACTGATTGATGGTTTCGGATCGCACCCACAGATAGAGCACGCGACGCAGGGCGCCGAAGATCAGGCGGCGCAGGGGGGAACGGGTCATGGGGTGTCTGCCCTGGAAAATGTATCAGGTGATATACCAGCAAGTTAGGCTGCTGTATCTGCATAAGTTCAGCAAAAATCGGCCATCCACGGGCCAGTCATCAAATTTTTTTGTTCTCTGTCATATACTCGGTCCGCACCTTGCAGGAAATTTCCTCAAGCAGTGTCGGCACAGGGAGGAGACCCTGTGCCTGCAAGGCGATCTTCAAAATAAAAATCCGGAGTGTTTCAGATGTCGTCTCGTGAGACTGGGAATGTGAAGTGGTTCAACGATGCCAAGGGTTTTGGCTTCATTCAGCGCGACGGGGGAGCGGATGTGTTCGTCCACTATCGTGCGATCCGCGGTGAGGGGCATCGTACCCTGGTCGAGGGACAGCAGGTCGAGTACTCCCTGGTGCAGGGCCAGAAAGGCCTGCAGGCAGAGGACGTGGTCGGTCTCTGACACGTAGTCGGCACGCTTCAAGCTGCAGGTTGTCCGTGGAACTTGCAGCCTGATGCGAGCTTTTTCAGCTGGTGCGCCAGGTGATTTCCTCTTCACCGTCGGCGCTGATGCGGATCCAGCGATCGGCATCCTCTTCACCATCTTCCTCGACCCAACTGCCCGGCGCGCAGCGCACTTCGACATTGAGCGCAGCGAAGGCGGCGCGGGCGCAAGCGACATCATCGGCCCACGGCGTCTGATCGCTTTCCAGGTACAGGCTGTTCCATTTCCCTACAGCCTTGGGTAACCAGGTGACCGGAATGTTACCGGCTGTGCACTTGAAGGTCTGGCCTTTCTGTTTCCATTCGCTGCATGGGCCCAAGGCCTGGGTCAGCCAGTCGGCGATCTGCTTGTGATCGACGTCGGCGTCCTTGAGGTAGATCTCGATATCGGGTTGGCGCATTTCAGGGCTCCGGGTGTGCTCAGTCTTGGCGCACGAAATAGTCATAACGCATGGAAACCGTGACGTCGAACGGCTCAGGCTGCTCGATCACGCTGGCACGTTTCTCGGCGCTGGCGCGCCAGCCGTGCGGGGTCATCGCCAGCAGGTCCGCGCGGGCCTTGCCTTCGCGCAGTGTCAGGGTGAACTCGAGCACCTCGCCGTGGGCGTGCTGCATGCCGTCCGGGACCAAGGCCAGGTGCTTGTCGTCGGCGTAGGGGCGCACTTCATCGTAGAGCATCTGGCGCAACTCCATCAGGTGGCCGCTGGTCGGTCCGACCCGCATCAGGCCGCCACCTGGGGCGAGCAGGCGCTTGGCTTCTGCCCAGTCCAGCGGGCTGAAGACACTGGCGATGAAGTTGCAACTGGCGTCCGCCATCGGCACTCGAGCCATGCTGGCGACCATCCAGGTCAACTGCGGCGCGCGGCGGCAGGCGCGCTTGACTGCCTCGCGGGAGATGTCCAGCGCATAGCCGTCTGCCGTTGGCAGCGCCTGGGCGATCTGCGCGGTGTAATAGCCCTCGCCGCAGCCGATGTCGAGCCACGTTGCAGGCTGGCGCTCGGCGGCCAGTTGCGCCAGGCGCGCGGCTACCGGAGCGTAGTGACCGGCGTCGAGGAAGTCGCGGCGGGCCTCGACCATCGCTTGATTGTCGCCCGGGTCGCGGCTGTTCTTGTGCTGTACTGGCAGCAGGTTCAGGTAGCCTTGGCGGGCGCGGTCGAAGCGGTGGCCGGCAGGGCAGGCCACGCCGTTGTCGAGCTGCGCCAGGGGCGCCTGGCAGAGGGGGCAGGCAAGCATCAGGCGAGCAACCGCACCAGGGTTTGGTAGTAGATTTCGGTCAGCAGGTCCAGGTCGCTGGCCAGGATGCGCTCGTCCACCTGGTGGATGGTGGCGTTGACCGGACCCAGTTCGACCACCTGGGTGCCCATGGTGGCGATGAAGCGGCCATCGGAGGTGCCGCCGCTGGTGGACGGCTGGGTGTCGCGACCGGTGACGGCCTTGATGCTCGATGACACCGCATCGAGCAGCTCACCCGGTTCGGTGAGGAACGGCAGGCCCGACAGCGCCCAGTCGATCGACCAGTCCAACTGGTGCTTGTCGAGGATCGTCGCGACCCGATGCTGCAGGCCTTCGACGGTCGACTCGGTGGAGAAGCGGAAGTTGAACAGCGCGGTCAGGTCGCCCGGGACCACATTGGTGGCGCCGGTGCCGGAGTTGAGGTTGGAGATCTGGAAGCTGGTCGGCGGGAAGAAGGCATTGCCCTCGTCCCAGTGTTCGGCGGCAAGTTCTGCCAGGGCCGGTGCGGCCAGGTGGATCGGGTTGCGGGCCAGGTGCGGGTAGGCCACGTGACCCTGCTTGCCGCGCACGGTCAGCTTGGCGCCGAGCGAGCCGCGACGGCCGTTCTTGACCACGTCCCCGAGCAGCGTGGTGCTCGACGGCTCGCCGACGATGCACCAGTCCAGGCGCTCGTTGCGGGCCTTGAGCAATTCGACCACCGCTTTGGTGCCGTGATGCGCTGGACCTTCCTCGTCACTGGTGATGAGGAAAGCCACCTTGCCGCGGTGATTGGGGTAATCGTTCACGAAGCGCTCACTGGCGATCACCATCGAGGCCAGGCTGCCTTTCATGTCGGCAGCACCGCGGCCGCAGAGCATGCCGTCGGCGTCGATCAGCGCGTCGAAAGGCTCATGCTGCCATTGCTGCACGGGGCCGGTGGGCACCACGTCGGTGTGACCGGCGAAGCACAGCACCGGGCCGTCCTGGTTGCCATGGGTGGCCCAGAAGTTGTCGACGTCCTCGAAGCGCATCGGCTCGAGCTGGAAGCCGACGGCACCCAGGCGGTTCATCATCTGGGTCTGGCAGTCGGCATCGACCGGCGTCACCGAGGGGCGACGGATCAGGTCGCAGGCCAGTTGAAGGGTGGGCGAGAGCTCGGCTGGGGCCGTCATGGGGGACTCCGGGGCAAGGCAAGGCGGGAAATCTTGGGGGCGTTATCTTATATCAAATGATTTCAGGCTTCACGGCCCATTCGCCAGCAAGTCGCAGCGGTGGTTCGCCCCTGCCAGCCCATGCACGGTCCACAGCACCGGTGCGGTACCTGTAGGAGCGGGCTTGCCCGCGAATGGGCTGCCAAGCAGCCCCCGCTACATCAGGCCTGCTGCGGTTCGGCGGCCTTTTCTCCAGGCTTGGGCAGCGACGACAGCAACGCCATCACCAATGCCGCCAGATATGGCAGCGACTGCACCAGCAGCATCGCTACCCAGAAACGCATGTCGGAACTGGGCAGCCCTTGCACCAGGTAGATCCCAGCCGCTGCGCTCCACAACAGCAACATGATGAACAGTTCTTCGCGTGCCTCGGAGATCGCCACCAGCACGCCATGGCTGTCGGCGTTCTTCGGGGTGCGGAAGAACGGCATGCTGCTGGTGAAGAAGCCGTACAGCACCGCCTTGGCGATAGTGTGCGACAACGCCAGGCCCGCCAGGGCGGCGGCGAAGGCATCCTTCATGTTGACCCCCACCGCACGGCGGTAGAGGAAGACGATCTTGCCGACCTTGAAGAAGAACAGCGCCAGCGGCGGGATGGCAAAGATCATCAGCGGTGGATCGACGCGATGCGGCACGATGATCATCGCCGCCGACCACAACAGTGCGCCGACGGTGAAGAAAATGTTCATGCCATCGGCGATCCATGGCAGCCAGCCAGCCAGGAAGTGGTAGCGCTGGCCACGGGTCAGCTCGCTGTTCCTGCCGCGCAGCAGGGCGCCGGCGTGGTGCTTGATGATTTGGATCGCACCATAGGCCCAGCGGAAGCGCTGTTTCTTGAAGTCGATGAAGGTGTCGGGCATCAGGCCCTTGCCATAGCTGTTGTGAGCGTAGGCAGCCGACAGCCCCTTCTCGAACACTCGCAGGCCCAGCTCGGCATCCTCGCAAATGCACCATTCGGCCCAGCCCAGCTCTTCGAGCACGCTGCGGCGGGTCATGGTCATGGTGCCATGCTGGATGATCGCGTCACGGTCGTTGCGGGTGACCATGCCGATGTGGAAGAAGCCCTTGTACTCGCTGTAGCAGAGCTTCTTGAAGGCGCTCTCGTGCTGGTCGCGGTAGTCCTGCGGCGACTGCACCACGGCGATCTTCGGGTCGGCGAAGTGCGGCACCATGTGCTTGAGCCAGTTGCGGTCGACGCAGTAGTCCGAGTCGATCACCGCGATCACCTCGGCGTCTTTGGCGGTGTGCGGGATCAGGTAATTCAGTGCGCCGCCCTTGAAGCCCGCCAGCGGGGCCACATGGAAGAACCTGAAGCGCTCGCCGAGTTTCTCGCAGTGGGCCTTGAGCGGCTCCCACACGGCCGGGTCCTTGGTGTTGTTGTCGATCACCAATACTTCGTAGTCTGGATAGTCCAGGGCGGCGAGGGCGTCGAGGGTCTGTTTCACCATCTCCGGTGGCTCGTTGTAGCACGGCACGTGCACCGAGACCTTGGGCCGGTACGCAGCGTCGCCCTGCACCGGCAGGAACTCGCGTCGTCGCTTGTGAATCCATACGGCCTCGGCCAGCTCGTGGGCCTCGGTGAGCAAGACGATGAACACGCCGATGGCGCCGAGGGCCAGAAGCAAGCCTACGGTCAGGCTGAACCAGGTGCTGTACTGCTGGCTGTAGTCGTAGGCGATCCACACCAGCACCGACCCGCAGAGGAAGGTGATGAAGGTCAGGAAGGTGCGTCCGCGTTGGCGCAGGGCCGAGCCGTCGATCAGCAGCACGGTCAGGGCGATCATCGCCAGCACCACCGAAGCCACGGCCAGGGCTCGCCATTGTGGAATGGCAACCACCGGCCCTTCGAAGTTGAATTTCTGCTGGCGTTCGGCGTTGAACACACCCCAGTAGGCGCCCACCGAGCCTTCGTCGCTGGCTTTCCAGGGTTGGTCGTAGGCTTCGATCACGAAGTAGTTGAAGCCGCGGCGGTTCAAGGTGTTGACCAGGGTGCGCAGGTAGATTGCCTGGTCAGCCTGGGTCGCATCGGCACCGCCGCGCATGCGGCCATTGCTCGGCCAGCCCACTTCCGACAGCAGCAAGGGTTTGCGCGGGAACTGGCGCTTGAGGTCGCGGGCGCGGTCGAGCACGAACTGGATCGAGTCGCCCACCGGCACGAACTCCCAGTAAGGCAGGATGTGCGCGGCGATCAGGTCGACGTGCTTGGCCAGTTCTGGATGCTCTTTCCAGATGTGCCATTGCTCACTGGTGGTAACGGGGACTTTGACTGCGGCCCGTACGCGGTCCAGGTACTTGATCAGTGCCTCTGGCGTGATTTCTTCGCGGAACAGTGCTTCGTTGCCCACCACCACTCGCACCACGCTGCGCGAGCTGTTGGCCAGGCCGATGGCTTTTTCGATCTCGCGCTCGTTGCGCTCCAGGTCGGTACTGATCCAGATGCCCAGGGTCACACGCAGGCCCAGCTCCTCGGCCAGGTGCGGAATTTCCGCCTGGGTGCCTTCGACGGTGTAGATACGGATGCTGTCGGTGAGCTTGCTGAGTTGCTCCAGATCCTGGCGCATCTCGTCTTCGCTGGGGTACTGGCCCTTTTGCGGGCTTTCACCGAGACGGAAGGGCGAGTAGGAAAAGCCGGAGATCTGTTCTGGCCAGGCAGGGGCCGACACCGGGCGGTTGACCAGCGCCCAGAAGCCGGTGAACAGCGCGGCAATGGCCAGCACCACCACCAGGTTGAGACCGAATTTGCGTGATGACATAGGTGATTCAGTTTCCGAGGAAGGGGCGGGAAGCTTGCGCCGTGGGTCCCGCTCTGTTGTCGTCCAGATCTGCTTGTTTGGTAAGACATTAAAGCAGGATTGGTAGGCTGTTTCCTAATGAACGCGCGCTGCGCGAAGAGCCCCCTCGTGTCGACAAAGCCTCACCGGTCTGTCCGCTTGGCATATAATGCGCGCCGGTTTTTTCGGGGTATCAACATGAGCACAGAAGATCCACGCTTTGCCGGTGTCGCCCGGCTGTACGGCGATGACGGCCTGCAACGTCTGCATCAGGCCCACGTGGCGGTTGTTGGCATCGGCGGTGTGGGTTCTTGGGCGGCGGAAGCCCTGGCGCGTAGTGGCGTGGGCGAAATCAGCCTGTTCGATCTGGACGATGTCTGCGTCAGCAACACCAATCGCCAGGCCCATGCACTGGAAGGGCAGGTGGGGCGCTCGAAGGTCGAGGTCATGGCCGAGCGCCTGCGCGCGATCAACCCGGCCTGCACCGTGCATGCGGTGGCTGACTTCGTCACCCGTGACACCATGCTCGAATACATCACCGAGTCGCTGGATTGTGTGATCGACTGCATCGACAGCGTGCAGGCCAAGGCCGCGCTGATCGCCTGGTGCCGCCGACGCAAGATTGCGATTGTTACCACAGGTGGTGCGGGCGGCCAGATCGATCCGACCCAGATCCAGATTGGCGACCTCAACAAGACCTTCAACGACCCACTGGCGTCGCGGGTACGTTCCACCTTGCGCCGGGACTACAACTTCTCGCGCAATGTCAGCCGTAATTACGGGGTGCCCTGTGTGTTCTCCAGCGAGCAACTGCGCTACCCCAAGGGCGATGGCAGTGTTTGCTTGCAGAAGAGCTTCGTGGGGGAAGGCGTGCGCCTGGATTGTTCGGGGGGCTTCGGCGCGGTGATGATGGTCACCGCTACCTTCGGCATGGTGGCGGTGAGCAAGGCTGTGGAGAAGCTGGTGGCGGGGGCGCGGCGGCCCTCGGAGCGGGTCAAGGCGCAATAAGCGCGCGGGCTTCTTCGCGGGTAAACCCGCTCCCACAGGGGCTGGATTTATCCGCGAAGCACGTGCTGCCGTCTCAAGGGTTGGTCACCAACTCCGTCATCCGCAACAACACCGCATGCAGCCCATTGCTGCGTGAAGGCGAAAGCTGCCGCTCCAGCCCCAGTTGTGTGAACCACTCACGCAGGTCCAACCCGGCCAACGCTTCGCTGTCCAGCCCCTGTACCCGCACCAGCAGCAGCGCCAGTAGACCGCGCAGCAGCCGGGCATCACTGGTGGCCTTGAAGCGCCACTGTCCGTCGACCTGGCCAGCCACCAACCAGACCAGGCTTTCGCAGCCATGCACGCGGTTGGCGTCGGTCTTGTCAGACTCGTGCAGTGGCTCCAGGCGATCGCCTATCTGCATCAACAGCCGTGCGCGCTGTTCCCAGCCTTTTGCCTGGGTGAAGGTGTCCAGTGCCTGCTGGGCGTCGGCAGGCAGGCTCACCGCAGCAGCTCCAGGCCCTGGTCGAGCGCATCGAAGAAGCGCTGCAGGTCGTCGCTGTCGTTGTACAGCCCCAGCGAAACGCGGATCGCGCCTTCCAGCCCCAGTCCCTTGAGCAATGGCATCGCGCAATGATGGCCGGCGCGCACTGCGATCCCTTGTTCGGTCATTAGGTGGGCGATATCGGCGTTGTGCACGCCATCGATGACGAAACTGGCCAGTGCGCTCTGTGGGGTGCCGAGCATGCGCACGCCTTCGCGGTCAGCCAGGCCGCGCACCAGGTGCTGGTGCAGGCTGGCTTCGTGGGCTGCCACGGCCGCAGGATCGAGGCTGGCAAGGTAATCGAGGGTCGCGCCCAGGCCGATGACACTGGCGATCGGCGGCGTGCCCGCCTCGAAGCCCAGTGGCGCGGGACGAAAGCTTGCCTCATGGTAGTCGGCCAGTTGCACCATCTCGCCGCCGAACTGCCAGTGGCGCAGCCGTGCCAGGGCCTCCGTGCGGCCATAGAGCGCGCCAACCCCATCCGGGCCATATAGCTTGTGGCTGGAAAATACGTAGAAATCGCAGCCCAGCTGCTGCACGTCGTGGCGGCCATGAACCACGCCCTGGGCGCCATCGACCACGCTCAGAGCGCCTTGGGCGCGGGCATGAGCGAGCAGCGCAGGCAATGGCTGCCAGGTGCCGAGCACGTTGGACAGTTGGCTCAGCGCTACCAGGCGGGTACGTGGGCCGATCAGTTGCAGGGCCTGGTCGAGGTCGATCCGGCCATGTTCGTCCAGCGGCAGCACTACCAGGCGCAGATTGCGGCGCCGCGCCAATTGTTGCCAGGGCAGCAGGTTGGCGTGGTGCTCCAGCGCGCTGACGGCGATTTCGTCGCCGGCTTCGAAGCCATGCTCCAGCCCGTATGCCAGCAGGTTGAGCGCCGAGGTGGCGCCGTGGGTGAAGATGATCTCCCGGGAGTCAGCGGCGTTGAGCCAGGCAGCAACCTTGTCGCGGCTGGTCTCGAATGCCTGGGTCGCCAGCGCGCCAGGCAAGTGCTGGGCGCGGTGCACATTGGCTGCACCATGGCTGTAGTAGTGGCTCAGGGCGTCAAGCAGGGCTTGGGGTTTCTGCGTTGTGGCGGCGCTGTCCAGGTAGGTCTGGTGCTGCCGTTGCAGGGCGGTGATGGCGGGAAAGTCGGCACGCCAGGGGGAGGGCTGGAACATGATCGCGGGGCCTGGAATGAAAATCGGGTCTGGCGTGGTGCCAGACCCGATCTTAACATCTCAGACGCCGAGAGTCCGCTGATCGCGGGCAAGCCCGCTTCTACAGAGGCCTGCAAGGTTCTCAGTTGTGTGCGTGCAGCGCCTCGTTCAGCTCGATGGCCGACTTGTGGGTCTTGCACTCGACTGCGCCGTTGAGCGAGTTGCGACGGAACAGCAGGTCGGTCTGGCCGGCCAGGTCACGGGCCTTGACCACCTTGACCAGCTCATTGTGCTCGTCGAGCAGGTTCACCTTGGTGCCAGCGGTGATGTAAAGGCCGGCTTCGACAGTGTTGCGGTCGCCCAGCGGGATACCGATACCAGCGTTGGCGCCGATCAGGCAGCCTTCGCCAACCTTGATGACGATGTTGCCGCCACCGGACAGGGTGCCCATGGTCGAGCAACCACCGCCCAGGTCCGAGCCCTTGCCGACGAACACGCCTGCCGAGACACGGCCTTCGATCATGCCCGGGCCTTCGGTGCCAGCGTTAAAGTTGACGAAGCCTTCGTGCATGATGGTGGTGCCTTCGCCGATATAGGCGCCCAGGCGCACGCGGGCGGTGTCGGCGATACGCACGCCGCTCGGGACCACGTAGTCGGTCATCTTCGGGAACTTGTCCACCGAGAACACTTCCAGCAGTTCGCCCTTCAGGCGTGCTTCCAGTTGCTGCTCGGCCAGTTCGGCCAGGTCGATGGCACCCTGGTTGGTCCAGGCCACGTTCGGCAGCAGCGGGAAGATGCCGGCCAGGGAAACGCCGTGCGGCTTGACCAGACGGTGCGACAACAGGTGCAGCTTGAGGTAGGCCTCGGGGGTTGAGGTCAGCGCGCCGTCTTCGGCGAGCAGGGTGGCGACCAGCGGCTTGTGGCTTTCGGCCAGGCGGGTCAGCAATGCGTGCTGGACGGCATCCACGCCCTTGACCGCGTCGGCGAGCTGGGCGGCCTGGGCCGGGCTGAAGGCGATCGCCTGGTTGCCGCCTTCGTAACCGAGGATCGGAGCGACGGCCGCGACCAGCTCGGTGGACGGGTTGAGCAGGGGCTGAGCGTAGAAGACTTCCAGCCAGGTGCCCTGGCGGTTCTGGGTGCCGACACCGAAGGCCAGGCTGAACAGAGTGGTGGACATGCAATTACCTCGTGCGAAATAGGGTGTGGAGCGGAATCAGGCCAGTGCCGCGGCGTACAGGTCGGGCTTGAAGCCCACCAGGGTGCGGTCACCCAGATCGAGCACCGGGCGCTTGATCATCGACGGTTGAGCCAGCATCAGCTCGATGGCCTTTGCCTGGTTCAGGTCAGCCTTGCTGGCCTCGTCGAGCTTGCGGAAGGTGGTGCCGGCGCGGTTCAGCACGACTTCCCAGCCGTGCTCGTCGCACCAGCGCTCGAGGCTGTCACGGTCGATGCCTTGGGTCTTGTAGTCGTGGAACGCGTAACCGATGGCCTGTTCTTCAAGCCAGGTGCGGGCCTTTTTCATGGTGTCGCAGGCTTTGATGCCGTAGAGAGTGTAAGCCATTGAATGCCTGGGGCTGCCGGGCCGGACCTGGCGTCCCCGATACTCCTTGAAGAATGGGTGGGGCGATTATGCGGTATCGATGGGCCTGGCGCCACGGCTTGCTGTCCGGCTAGGCGATCGATCTGTATCACGACCTCTCAGGTAGCATTGTGTTACACATTGCTGGGTAGCGTTCGACCATGGTTCAGCGGTGCATCATCACCGCTCGCCGCTAACATATTGTTTCAAGGGCGAAGTCTGGCCCTTTTTTTCGTGTCTGCTTTCATACAGGAAGTCTTGCCAATGCAGTCAGCCTATACCGTTCTTATCCTGCTGATGCTGGTGAGCCTTTCCAAGCTGGTCGGACGCATGGTGCCGCTGCCCTTGCCGCTGGTGCAGATCGCGGCCGGCGCGCTGCTGGCCTGGCCCACGCTTGGGCTGCATGTGGCCCTCGATCCCGAGCTGTTCCTGTTTCTGTTCCTGCCGCCGCTGCTGTTCGCCGATGGCTGGCGCATCCCCAAGCGTGAGCTCTGGCGCATTCGTGGCCCGGTGGTGGCCTTGGCCGTGGGGTTGGTGCTGTTCACCGTGGTGGGAGCGGGGTACTTCATTCACTGGATCCTGCCAAGCATTCCACTGCCGGTAGCGTTCGCCCTGGCCGCGGTGCTCTCGCCCACTGATGCGGTGGCGGTTTCGGCGATTACCCAGGATCGCCTGCCAACCCCCTTGATGCACATGCTCCAGGGCGAAGCACTGATGAACGATGCTTCGGGCCTGGTGACGTTCAAGTTCGCGTTGGCAGCTGCCATTACCGGGGTATTCTCGTTGACCGATGCCAGCCTGACGTTCGTGCTGGTAGCCATCGGCGGGCTTGCGGTTGGCGTGGGTCTTAGCTGGCTGGTGGGGCGCCTGCGTGCCTGGATGATCGCCCGGGGCTGGGACGATCCGGCGACGCATGTGGTGTTCATGCTGCTGTTGCCGTTTGCCGCCTACGTACTGGCCGAACGACTAGGTGTCTCGGGCATTCTCTCTGCGGTGGCGGCAGGGATGATGCAGAGCTGGCTCGACCTGTTGCCGCGCCAGACCAGCACGCGCCTGCTCAACCGCAGCGTCTGGTCGCTGCTGGAGTTCGCCTTCAATGGTCTGATCTTCCTGCTGCTGGGCTTGCAATTACCCGACATCATCAAGGCAGTTGTCAGCCACGAAACGTCGTTGTGGCCGACCCTGGCCTGGCGTTGCCTCGATGTGGTGGCGATCTTCGTGGCGTTGGTGCTGCTGCGGTTCGTCTGGGTACAGAGCGTGTGGCGCGCTATCGGCGTGGTGCGCCGCTGGCGCGGTAAGTCGGCGTTGGTGCTGATGCCCAGCGCACGTTCGTGCTGGTTGTTGACCCTTGGCGGTGTGCGGGGGGCTGTGACCTTGGCGGGTGTGATGTCGGTGCCCTTGCTGATCGGGGCCGGCCAGGCGTTCCCGGAGCGTGATCTGCTGATCTTCATTGCCGCCGGGGTGATCCTGCTGTCGCTGATCAGTGCCTGCATCGCCCTGCCGATCCTGTTGCGCGGGGTGACCAAGAGCCCGGACGAGCGCCTGCACCAGGAGGTGCAGGAAGCCTGGAGGCGTACTGCAGAAGCGGCCATCCATGCCTTGGAGGCCGAGGAGGTCGTCGATGCCAATGCCCCGCAGGATGCCGCCCAGGCGACGCTGGCGACCGAGCTGAAGGCGCGCCTGATGGCAGAGTACCGGGACGAGCTGGACAGCTACAACGACAGCGCCGAAGCGCGTGCATTGGCCGAGCAGATGGATCTTCTGGAGCGCCGCCTGCGCCTGCGCGCATTGCGTGCGCAGCGGTTGGAGCTCTACAGCCTGCACCGCCAGCACCTGGTGGGGGATGAAGTCGTGCGCCAGGTGCTGGGGGAGTTGGACATGAGCGAGGCGAACCTGGGGCAGGTTCGTTAGCGTCAGTCGTGCGGGTAGGCCAGGCGCATCAGGTCGATGTCTTTCGCACTGAGCTCTGTGTTCTGGCCTATCTCGGAATTATCCAAGGTCATCCAGGCCGCAATCGGGTAATGCATTATGGATAGCGGATCGTACTGGGTTTTGATCAGTCCGCTGTCGGGCCGTTTGTTCAGGTATTGCTCCCTGACGTCTTGCTCTGACCAGCCAGCCGCACGCTTGTGAGCTTCGATTAGCAACGGCTCGTTCCAGGGGATGCTGGCATCGGGGTGCAGATGTTCATGTTCGAACCCCAGCGCATGGCCGAACTCGTGTAACACGGTGGATTCGAATGTTTCATCCCCCGGTATGACATTCAGCGCCATGGTGTCGTCTTCATAAGCCAGTGCATCGGTGCCGATGTCTGATTCGTTGTGCTCTGCATGCTTGCCTGTGAGGATCCTGATCTGGGCATGTTTGTCATCATCCTCTGATAGATCAAGCGTCAGGTTGGCGTCGGAAAGTTCCACCCACTGGCAACCCAGTTCGAAGACCGACATCTTGAGCTTTCTGTCCGGAGCACCGAGAAACGAGACCCACAAAGTACGACCGGGTGCCCATAGTCGGCCGGTCTGTATCAGTCCGCGCTTTTTTCGACCGCCGTTGCTCTGGCCTCTGTTGTGGGGGTTCTCGGTAACGGCCAGATCATGGGAAAGCTGCTGCTCGGTGCGCTGACGGCAGCGGGGTGGGGAGGGTGTATGCATCGGAGAGTTCCTGGTGTGGTTGGAAACTCAGGATGATCTACGACGGATCAAGCTACGTAGCATTACATAAGTCTGTGCGGTGACATGCGTTCAGGCATCCCCGCGCCCGGGTGCTCATGCTCATGATCATGCCCGGGGCATGACCGAACTCGAGATTTGCATGCTCCAGCCATTGGCAGGCGACCTTCAGGATATCGCTCAGCTCCTTGGTCGGGAGCGAACAATGTGCCGGTGCAGGGGCGAGGGGCCGGTGGATAGTTGCCTCGGGGCTGACATCGACGCCAGCCCCGAGACGAGGGGCATTTCAGCGCCCTGCGAGGAACCCGCGAATCCGCTCGGCCGCCTCGATACACTCGGCCAGCGGCGCAACCAGCGCCATGCGCACGCGTCCGGCTCCGGGATTGACGCCATCCACTTCACGCGACAGGTACGAGCCAGGCACCACGGTCACGTGTTCGGCCTCGAACAGGTCGCGGGTAAAGTCGGTGTCGCTGCCCGGCACCTTGGCCCACAGGTAGAAGCTGCCATCCGGGCGCTGTACATCCATCACGGGCTGCAGGATCTCGAGCACGGCGTCATATTTGGCGCGGTACTGATCGCGGTTCGCCCGCACATGGGCCTCGTCCTGCCAGGCGGCCACGCTGGCCAGTTGCGTCTGCACCGGCATGGCGCAACCGTGGTAGGTGCGGTACAGCAGGAATGGCTTGATGATCCTGGCGTCGCCCGCGACGAAGCCTGAGCGCAGGCCCGGCAGGTTGGAGCGCTTGGACAGGCTGTGGAACACCACGCAGCGCGCAAAATCGCTGCGGCCGAGTTCGGCGCAGGCGCTCAGCAGGCCAGGCGGCGGGGCGTCTTCGTCGAAGTACAGCTCGCTGTAGCACTCGTCGGCGGCGATCACGAAATCGTGCTCGTCGGCCAGGGCGATCAGTTTTTTCAGGGTGTCCATCGGCACCAGCGCGCCAGTGGGGTTGCCTGGGGAGCACAGGAACAGGATCTGGCAACGTTTCCAGATCTCGGCAGGTACCGCGTCGAAATCCGGATTGAAACCGTTGCTTTCCAGGCATGGCAGGTAGTGCGGGGTGGCGCCGGCCAGCAGCGCCGCGCCCTCGTAGATCTGGTAGAACGGGTTGGGGCTGACGACCAGGCCGTCATCGGCGCGGTTGACCACTGTTTGAGTGAAGGCGAACAGCGCTTCGCGGGTGCCGTTGACCGGCAGGATGTGCTGGTCGGCATCGAGCCAGCCGGCGGGTACGCCGAAGCGGCGCTCGCACCACTGACCGATGGCCTGGCGCAGGGCCGGCAGGCCGAGTGTGCTGGGGTAGACCGCCAATTTGTCGAGGTTGTCGGCCAGGGCCTTGGCGACGAACGCCGGGGATTCGTGCTTCGGCTCACCGATCGACAGGGCAATGGCGCGTTTGTCCGCGGCAGGCTTCACGCTGCCGAGCAGGGCGCGGAGCTTTTCGAAGGGGTAGGGCTGAAGCTGGGTCAAGGCATGGTTCATCGGCGCAAGGTCTCGTAATCGTCAGAAGGTCACGCGGGTGGGGCTGGTATCGCTGGACTGGCCGGCCTGCAACTGTTCGACGATGGCTTCCTGCAGGCGGCTGCACAGTTGCGGGTCGGAGAGCGGCTGGTTGTCGGCATCGGTGATGAAGAACACGTCTTCCACGCGCTCGCCGAGGGTGGCGATCTTGGCGTTCTGCAGCGACAGGTCGAACTCCAGGAAGATCCGTCCCAGGCGCGCCAGCAGGCCGGGCCGGTCGGGGGCCGTGATCTCGAGGATGGTCACCGGGCGCTGGGCGTCGTTGAGGATGGTCACCTGCGGCGCGAAGTTGAAGTGCTTGAGCTGGCGCGGCACGCGTCGCTGGATGATGGTCGGGTAATCCTCGGGATTGCGCAGTGCCTCGGTCAGCCCTTCGCGTATCTGCTTGACCCGCTGCGGGTTGTCGCCGATCGAGCCGCCGTCGTTGTCGAGCACGATGTAGGTGTCGAGGGTGAACTGGCTGCTGGAGGTAATGATGCGGGCGTCATGGATGTTCAGGTTGAGCTGCGACATCGCCGCCACGGTCACGGCGAAGAAATCGTGCTGGTCGGGCGCGTAGATGAAGATCTGCGTGCCGCCTTCGAACTCGCGCTGGGTGGTTTCCTTGATCAGCACCAGCGGGCCGCCATCGGCCGGCTGCTGAAGGATTGCATCGCTGTGCCAGGCCACGTCCGCTGCGGTGTGCTTGAGGAAATAGTCGTCGCCCAGCTGCGACCAGAGTTGCTCTACATCGTCCGGGTCGGTGCCTTCGCGCACGAGAATGTCCAGCGCCGCGCTCTGGGTCTGGCGGATCTGTTCTTCACGGTCCAGCGGGTTTTCGAGGCCCCGGCGCAGCGCGCGCTTGGTTTCGGTGTAGAGCTGGCGCAGCAGGCTGGCGCGCCAGGAGTTCCACAGGCTGGGGTTGGTGGCGTTGATGTCGGCCACGGTCAGCACGTAGAGGTAGTCCAGGCGGGTTTCGTCGCCGACGAACAGTGCAAAATCGTTGATCACCTGTGGGTCGGAGAGGTCCTTGCGCTGGGCCGTGGTGGACATCGCCAGGTGGCTCTGCACCAGCCAGGCAATCAGGCGCGAGTCCCAGGCCGGCAACTGGTGGCGTTCGCAGAAGGCTTGCGCGTCCACCGCGCCGAGCTCGGAGTGATCGCCCTGGCGACCCTTGCCGATGTCGTGATAGAGGCCGGCGAGATAGATCAGCTCAGGCTTGGGCAGGCGTCCCATGAGCTTGCTGGCCAGCGGGAATTTCTCCGACACCGGGGTGTACTGCAGTTTGCGCAGGTGCTTGATGAGGTTGAGCGTGTGCGCATCGACCGTATAGATGTGGAACAGGTCATGCTGCATCTGTCCGACGATCAGGCCGAATTCCGGCAGGTAGCGACCGAGGATGCCATAGCGGTTCATGCGCCGCAGGTTGCGGTGGATGCCGATCTCGCACTTGAACAGCTCGATGAACAGGCTGGTATTGCGGATATCGTTGCGGAATTTGTCGTCGATCAGGTGCCGATGTTCGCGCAGAAGGCGCACGGTATCGGCGCGTACGCCCTTGATCTCCGGATGCTGGGCCATCAGCACGAAGATCTCCAGCATGGCGAACGGAGTGCGCTTGAAGACGTTCGGATTGACCGCTTCTATATAGCCATCATGCAGGCGAAAGCGCGTGTTCAGCGGTTGGGTGCTGCCGTTGTCGTCAGCGAGTATCACTTCCTCGAAGTGCTGGATGATCAGGTCGCACAACTGGCTGATGCTCATCACCACCCGGTAGTACTGCTGCATGAACTGCTCGATGGCGCGCTTGGGGTTCTCGTCGCTGTAGCCGAGCAGCGCCGCGATGCTGCGCTGGTGATCGAACAGCAGGCGGTCTTCGGCACGTCCGGCAAGCATGTGCAAGGCGTAGCGCACGCGCCAGAGGAAGGCCTGCGAGGAGGCCAGCAGGTCGTTCTCGCTTTCCAGCAGAAAACCTTCACCGGCCAGCGCGTGCAGGTTGAGGGTGCCGTACTGGCGGCGGGCAACCCAGAGTACGGTCTGGATGTCGCGCAGGCCGCCTGGCGAACCTTTGACGTTGGGCTCCAGGTTGTACTCGGTGTCGTTGTACTTGTGGTGCCGTGCCTTGAGCTCGGCGCGCTTGGCCAGGAAGAACTCCTTGCTCGGCCACATGTGCGCAGTGCTGGTGACTTCCAGCATGCGCTCGCGCAGCGTCTCGGGGCCGGCGACGGTGCGGCTTTCCATCAGGTTGGTGATCACTGTCAGGTCGGCGCGCGCCTGCTCGGCGCATTCCTCGACCGTGCGCACGCTCTGACCGACCTCCAGGCCGATGTCCCACAGCAGTGTCAGGAAGCGCTCGATGGCGTCGCGATACTGCTCGTGTTCCGCCTGGTCGAGCAGGATCAGCAGGTCGATGTCCGACCAGGGGTGCAGCTCGCCGCGGCCATAGCCGCCGACCGCGACCAGGGCAATACCGTCCGGATTGCCCCAGTCGAACTGGTTCCAGGCCTGCTGCAGGATATTGTCGACGAACCAGGCGCGGTCCTCGATCAAGCTCCGGATCTCGACACCCTCGCGAAAGCGTCTGTCGAAGACGTCTGCTGCCTGGCGCAGAGCCTTCTTGAAGGCGGGGATGGGGCTTGCCTTGAGCGCCAGTTCCGCCTGGAACTGGCCACGGTCGAACAGCTCTGGATCCACCTGGGGCATCGAGTCGCCTTCCTGAGTTGAATTACGCCGAGGTACGGGGAATGGTGTCGTCTTTGCGCAGGGTGAAGATTTCATAACCCGTGGCGGTGACCACCAGCGTATGTTCCCACTGTGCCGAGAGCTTGCGATCCTTGGTGATGGCGGTCCAGCCATCGCCCAGCACCTTGGTGTCGGCCTTGCCCTGGTTGATCATGGGCTCGATGGTGAAGGTCATGCCTTCTTTCAGTTCCATGCCGGTGCCGGCCTTGCCGTAGTGGAGGATCTGGGGTTCTTCATGGAAGACCTTGCCGATGCCATGGCCGCAGAACTCGCGAACCACCGAGAAACCGTTCTTTTCAGCGTGTTTCTGGATCACTTCGCCAATGTCGCCCAGGCGGCAGCCAGGCTTGATGAGCTCGATGGCCTTGTACAGGCACTCTTGCGTGACCTTGGACAGGCGCTCGGCCCAGGGCGCGACGGTGCCGACATGGAACATGCGGCTGGTGTCGCCGTGGTAGCCATCCTTGATCACGGTCACGTCGATGTTGATGGTGTCGCCATCCTTGAGCGGCTTCTCGTTGGGAATGCCGTGGCAGACCACATGGTTGATCGAGGTGCAGATCGACTTGGGGAAGCCCTTGTAGTTGAGCGGTGCCGGGATCGCCTGCTGGACGTTGACGATGTAGTCGTGGCACAGGCGGTCGAGTTCCTCGGTGGTCACGCCAGGCTTGACGTGCTCTTCGATCATTTCGAGGACTTCGGCGGCCAGGCGGCCGGCGATGCGCATCTTCTCGATGTCTTCTGCGGTCTTGATGGTGACGGTCATTACAGGCTCTCTACGGCGCCGGGCGGCGCGCAACAAACGGGAAAGGCCGGATTCTAACAGAGCAGGGCGGCGTTCTGTGGGGAGAAAACCGCGGATCCGGTGGTCTATGGAAGGCATTCTGGCGCGATTGTCGAACCGCTGCAAAAGCCGCTGACGGATGAAACACCTTGCGGGTTCCGTTCGTCTTCTGTCTGTGGTATAAAATGCGCCGCTTTCGGGGAGGTCCCCGTCAGCTCAAACCCACACACGTGTCGACACGATGGCCTGGGTGCCCGGGATCTTAGGATCCATGGGTTGGTCATTGGGATACGTGGAGGCCCAACCCGACTTATCAAGGAACTATCATGTCCCAAGTCAACATGCGCGATATGCTGAAGGCCGGTGTGCACTTCGGCCACCAGACCCGTTACTGGAACCCGAAAATGGGCAAGTACATTTTCGGCGCGCGCAACAAGATCCACATCATCAACCTGGAAAAAACCCTGCCGATGTTCAACGACGCTCTGTCGTTCGTAGAGCGCCTGGCCCAGGGCAAGAACAAGATCCTGTTCGTCGGCACCAAGCGTTCCGCTGGCAAACTGGTCGCCGAGCAAGCTGCTCGTTGCGGTTCGCCATACGTTGATCACCGCTGGTTGGGCGGCATGCTGACCAACTACAAGACCATCCGTGCTTCGATCAAGCGTCTGCGCGACCTGGAAACCCAGGCCGAAGATGGCACCTTCGCCAAGCTGACCAAGAAAGAAGCCCTGATGCGCTCGCGCGACCTGGAAAAACTGGATCGCAGCCTGGGTGGTATCAAGGACATGGGCGGTCTGCCTGATGCTCTGTTCGTCATCGACGTTGATCACGAGCGCATTGCAATCACCGAAGCCAACAAGCTGGGCATCCCGGTCATCGGCGTTGTCGATACCAACAGCAGCCCGGAAGGCGTTGATTTCGTGATCCCAGGCAACGACGACGCAATCCGCGCCATCGAGCTGTACATGACTTCGATGGCTGACGCCGTCATCCGCGGTCGCAACAACGTTGCCGGCGGTACCGAAGTCTACGCTGAAGAAGCGGCGGCACCAGCTGCTGAGTAATTGACGCCTGGCGTCTACTTGGCACGCGAAAAGGGGGCTTGGCCCCCTTTTTGCCACCTGAAATCCTCTTGTCAGCAAGCACGCCGCATCATGTGTGACGCTGGTGTGAAGACAGTGGATTTCCAGAATTGAACGCCCGTGATGAACGGGTGGAATGGTTGAAAAACTTTCCAAGAGGATTTTGAAATGGCAGCAATTACTGCAGCGCTGGTCAAAGAACTGCGCGAGCGTACCGGCGAAGGCATGATGGATTGCAAAAAGGCCCTGGAAAAGGCCGGCGGCGACATCGAGAAAGCCATTGACGACATGCGTGCCTCGGGCGCCATCAAGGCCGCCAAGAAGGCTGGCAATGTTGCCGCTGAAGGCGCTATCGCCGTCAAGACCGACGGTAAGGTCGCCGTTCTGCTGGAAGTGAACTCGCAGACCGACTTCCTGGCCCTGCAAGACGACTTCAAGAACTTCGTCGCCGAAAGCCTGGAAGAAGCCTTCGCCCAGAAGCTGACCGACGCAGCTCCGCTGATCGCTTCGCGTGAAGCTGCTCGTGAAGCCCTGGTCGCCAAGTGCGGCGAGAACGTCAACATCCGTCGTCTGGCTCGCGTCGAAGGCGACGTGGTCGGTGCCTACCTGCACGGCAACAAGATCGGCGCTGCCGTCGTTCTGAAAGGCGGTGACGTAGAGCTGGCCAAGAACATCGCCATGCACGTTGCAGCTTCGAACCCTGAGTTCCTGGATTCGTCGGAAATCTCCGCCGAGGCCATCGAGCGCGAGAAGGGTGTCTTCCTGCAGCTGAACGCCGACAAGATCGCTGGCAAGCCGGAAAACATCGTCGAGAACATGATCAACGGCCGTATCACCAAGTTCAAGGCAGAAGCCTCGCTGAAAGAGCAGGCCTTCGTCATGAACCCGGAAGTCAAGGTCGGCGATCTGGCCAAGAAAGCCGGTGCTGAAATCGTCTCCTTCACCTACTTCAAGGTTGGCGAAGGCATCGAGAAACCTGTTGACGACTTCGCTGCCGAAGTTGCCGCCCAGGTCGCTGCCGCCAAGCAGTAAGACGGACTCGTCTGTCGCCCCAAAGAGGCTGCCCGCTCACGCGCGCAGCCTCTTTGTCAAAGCGCGCAAGGGTTTATCTGGCCCTGTGCGCTGGCACTGAAGCAGTGCCACGCTACAGTTAGCAGGCTGCACACAGCCCGCACGGAATTTTCTAAAAGTACGCCGCAGGAGAGACTCGCAATGGCTCAGCAGGTGAGTGGTCGCCAACCTCGCTATAAACGCATTTTGCTCAAACTTAGCGGCGAGGCCCTGATGGGCTCGGAAGACTTCGGGATCGACCCGAAGGTGCTGGACCGCATGGCCCTGGAAGTCGGCCAGCTGGTCGGTATCGGTGTCCAGGTCGGCCTGGTGATCGGTGGTGGTAACCTGTTCCGCGGCGCCGCGCTCAGTGCAGCCGGCATGGACCGCGTCACGGGCGACCATATGGGCATGCTGGCCACCGTGATGAACGCACTGGCCATGCGCGATGCGCTGGAGCGCTCGAACATCCCGGCACTGGTCATGTCCGCCATCTCCATGGTTGGCGTCACCGATCATTACGATCGTCGCAAAGCTATTCGCCACCTCAACTCCGGGGATGTGGTAATTTTCTCCGCCGGTACCGGCAATCCGTTCTTCACCACCGACTCCGCAGCCTGCCTGCGTGCCATCGAAATCGATGCCGACGTGGTGCTGAAGGCGACCAAGGTCGATGGTGTGTACACTGCCGACCCATTCAAGGACCCGCATGCCGAGAAGTTCGACCACCTCACCTACGACGAGGTGCTGGATCGCAAGCTCGGTGTCATGGACCTGACCGCAATCTGCCTGTGCCGCGACCACAAGATGCCATTGCGGGTATTCAACATGAACAAGCCTGGCGCCCTGCTGAACATCGTGGTGGGTGGCGCTGAAGGTACTTTGATCGAGGAAGGCGAAGCATGATCAACGACATCAAGAAAGACGCGCAGGAGCGCATGGGCAAGTCCCTCGAGGCGTTGGCCCGCAACCTGGCAGCGATCCGCACCGGTCGCGCCCACCCAAGCATCCTGGACGGCGTCAAGGTCCCTGCCTGGGGTAGCGAGATGCCGCTGAACCAGGTGGCCGCGATCACCGTCGAGGATGCCCGTACCCTGAAGATCGTCGCCCACGACAAGAACCTCAGCGCCGCGATCGAGAAGGCCATCCTGACCTCCGACCTGGGCCTGAACCCATCGAGCGCCGGTACCACCATTCGCGTGCCGATGCCGGCCCTGACCGAGGAAACCCGCAAGGGCTACACCAAGCAGGCCAGCGGCGTTGCCGAGGACGCCAAGGTTGCCGTGCGCAACGTGCGTCGCGATGCATTGGCTGATCTGAAGAAGCTGACCAAGGACAAGGAAATCAGCGAAGACGAAGAGCGTCGTGCAGCTGACGAGATCCAGAAGCTGACCGACAAGTTCGTGGCGGAAGTCGATGCTGCGTTCAAAGCCAAGGAAAAGGACCTGATGGCCGTCTGAGGCCAGGACTTTTTCATGGAAAAGACCAAGCAGGCGGCACCCTCGTCGGTGCCGCGTCACGTCGCTATCATCATGGACGGCAACAACCGCTGGGCGAAAAAGCGCCTGCTGCCTGGCGTTGCCGGGCACAAGGCCGGCGTCGATGCGGTGCGTGCGGTGATCGAGGTCTGCGCCGAGGCCAAGGTCGAAGTGCTCACGCTCTTCGCCTTCTCCAGCGAGAACTGGCAGCGTCCGGCCGATGAGGTGGGTGCGTTGATGGAGCTGTTCTTCTCGGCATTGCGCCGCGAGGCCAAGCGACTGAACGACAACAACATCTGCCTGCGCATCATCGGTGACCGTTCGCGCTTCCATCCGGAGCTGCAGGCGGCGATGCGAGAGGCCGAGGCGCTGACTGCCGGCAACGATCGCTTCATCCTGCAGATCGCTGCCAATTACGGCGGTCAGTGGGATATCGCCCAGGCCGCCCAGCGCCTGGCGCGCGAAGTCCAGGCCGGCCATCTGCGCCCGGACGACATCACGCCCGGTCTGCTGCAGACCTGCCTTGCCACGGGTGACCTGCCGTTGCCCGACCTGTGCATCCGCACCGGTGGCGAACACCGCATCAGCAACTTCCTGTTGTGGCAGTTGGCCTACGCCGAGTTGTATTTCTCCGACCTGTACTGGCCGGACTTCAAACACGAGGCCATGCGTAGTGCACTGGCCGATTTCGCTTCGCGCCAGCGCCGCTTCGGTAAGACCAGCGAGCAGGTCGAGGCTGGAGCTCGTGCTTAATGCTTAAACAACGCATCATTACTGCGCTGATCCTGTTGCCGATCGCGCTGGGCGGTTTCTTCCTGCTCAACGGAGCGGATTTCGCCCTGTTCATCGGTTTCGTGGTGACCCTTGGTGCCTGGGAGTGGGCGCGTCTGGCCGGGTTGATGGCCCAGCCATTGCGCATCGCCTATGCCGCCGTGGTCGCTGGAGCGCTGATGGTGCTCTACCTCATGCCGGACCTTGCACCTTGGGTGCTGGGGGCGTCGGTGATCTGGTGGGGATTGGCCACCTGGCTGGTGCTCACCTACCCACGCAGCGCTGAGTTGTGGAGCAGTGCCGCTTGCCGTCTGCTGATCGGTCTGCTGGTGTTGTTGCCCGCCTGGCAAGGTTTGTTGCTGCTCAAGCACTGGCCGTTGGGCAATGGCTTGATCCTGGCGGTGATGGTACTGGTCTGGGCTGCCGACATCGGTGCATATTTCTCTGGCCGTGCCTTTGGCAAGCGCAAGCTGGCGCCGCACGTCAGCCCCGGCAAGAGCTGGGAGGGCGTGTATGGCGGCATGGCCGTGAGCCTGTTGATCACCTTGGTGGTCGGGCTCGTGCGCGACTGGGGGCTGGGGCAGTTGCTGCTTGGCCTGGTCGGCGCGGTGATCGTGGTCATGTCCTCGGTGGTTGGCGACCTGACCGAAAGCATGTTCAAGCGTCGTGAAGGCATCAAGGACAGCAGTAACCTGCTGCCCGGCCACGGCGGCGTGCTTGATCGCATCGACAGCCTGACCGCGGCGATCCCGATGTTCGCCGTGCTGCTCTGGGCGGCCGAATGGGGTGTGATGTGAGTCATCCGCAGCGGATTACCGTACTCGGTGCGACCGGGTCGATCGGCCTGAGCACGCTGGATGTGATCGCCCGCCACCCCGAGCGCTACCAGGTGTTTGCCCTGAGCGGCTATTCGCGTCTGGATGAATTGCTGGCCCTGTGCCTGCGTCATCGGCCGGCGTATGCGGTGGTGCCGGACGTCGATTCGGTCGCCCGCCTGCGTGAAGGGCTGGCGGCGGCGGGCAGCACCACCGAGGTGCTGGAAGGCGAAGCAGGGCTTTGCCAGGTTGCGTCTGCCAGCGAAGTGGACACCGTGATGGCTGCCATCGTCGGCGCTGCCGGTCTGCGTCCGACCTTGGCGGCGGTGCAGGCCGGCAAGAAGGTGCTGCTGGCCAACAAGGAGGCGCTGGTGATGTCCGGCGCGCTGTTCATGGAGGCAGTGCGCACCAGTGGTGCAGTGCTGCTGCCGATCGACAGCGAGCACAATGCTATCTTCCAGTGCTTGCCCGGCGACTATGCTCGCGGCCTGGCGCAAGTGGGGGTGCGTCGTATCCTGCTGACGGCGTCTGGCGGGCCCTTCCGTGAAACCTCGGCGAAGGCGTTGATGGATGTCACGCCGGAGCAGGCCTGCGCTCATCCGAACTGGTCGATGGGGCGCAAGATTTCGGTCGACTCGGCAAGCATGATGAACAAAGGGCTCGAGCTGATCGAGGCCTGCTGGCTGTTTGATGCTGCGCCAGCCAAGGTCGAGGTGGTGGTGCATCCGCAAAGCGTGATCCATTCGCTGGTCGACTATGTGGATGGTTCGGTGTTGGCGCAGTTGGGCAACCCGGACATGCGCACGCCGATCGCCAATGCCCTGGCATGGCCTGAGCGGATCGATTCCGGTGTTGCGCCGCTGGACCTGTTCGCGGTCGCCCGTCTGGATTTCCAGGCGCCCGACGAGCAGCGGTTCCCCTGCCTGCGCCTGGCGCGAGAAGCTGCTGAAGCGGGCAATAGCGCGCCGGCGGTGCTCAATGCCGCCAACGAGGTGGCGGTCGAGGCATTTCTCCAGCGGCGTATCCGCTTCCCGGAAATCGCGGGTATGATCGAACAGGTGCTCGAGCAGGAGCCGGTAGTGCCGTTGCCTTCGCTGGATTCGGTGTTCGCCGCCGACCAGCGAGCCCGGGAGCTGTCCCGGGAGTGGTTGAGGCGCCACGGCCGCTGATTTCCCATCGGCCCCAGGCCTGGCTGAACGTCATTCGGAGATGGATATGACTGCGCTCTACATGATTATCGGCACCCTGGTGGCTCTGGGTGTATTGGTCACGTTTCACGAATTCGGCCACTTCTGGGTGGCACGCAAGTGCGGGGTGAAAGTCCTGCGCTTCTCTGTGGGGTTCGGCACGCCGCTGGTGCGCTGGCACGATCGCCATGGCACCGAGTTCGTCGTCGCGGCGATTCCGCTGGGCGGCTACGTCAAGATGCTCGACGAGCGCGAAGGCGAGGTACCGCCGGCGCTTGCCGATCAATCCTTCAATCGCAAATCGGTTGGGCAGCGTATTGCTATCGTTGCCGCAGGCCCCATTGCCAATTTCCTCCTCGCCATCCTGTTCTTCTGGGTGGTCGCCATGCTTGGCAGTCAGCAGGTGCGTCCGGTCATCGGTGCGGTCGAGTCTGGCAGCCTGGCGGCATCTGCGGGCCTTGTGGCAGGCCAGGAAATTGTTTCTATCGATGGCAAGCCGACCAGTGGCTGGTCTGCGGTCAATCTGCAGCTGGTGCGCCGCCTCGGCGAGAGCGGCAGCCTGCGGGTAGGTGTGCGCGATGATGGCGGCACGCTGGAGCGCCAGCATGAGATCCGCCTGAACCAATGGCTCAAGGGCGCCGATGAGCCCGACCCGATCCAGTCCCTGGGGCTGCGTCCCTGGCGGCCGGCGGTGAGCCCGGTGCTCGCCGAAATCGACCCCAAGGGACCGGCCGCTGCAGCCGGGCTGAAGAGCGGCGATAAACTCCTGACGCTCGATGGCGTTGCACTGGGCGACTGGCAGCAGGTGGTAGACGCTGTCAGGGCTCGCCCCGACGCGAAGGTGCAGTTGCGTATCGAGCGTGATGGCGCACAGCTGGAGTTGCCTGTGACGCTGGCCCGCAAAGGGGAAGGGCAGGCCTCCGGAGGCTATCTGGGCGCTGGGGTGAAAGGCGCCGAGTGGCCTGCGAACATGCTCCGAGAGGTCAGCTATGGGCCGCTGGAAGCAGTCGGTGAGGGGCTCTCGCGTACTTGGAACATGAGCGTCCTGACCCTTGAATCGCTGAAGAAAATGCTGTTCGGGGAGCTCTCGGTAAAAAACTTGAGCGGACCGATAACCATTGCTAAAGTGGCGGGCGCTTCAGCCCAGTCGGGCGTTGGGGATTTCCTGAATTTCCTGGCCTACCTGAGCATAAGCCTGGGGGTTCTGAACCTGCTGCCCATCCCGGTACTGGATGGGGGGCATTTGCTGTTCTACCTGATCGAGTGGGCGCGCGGTCGTCCGCTCTCTGATCGGGTGCAAGGTTGGGGGGTCCAGATCGGTATCAGTTTGGTCATTGGGGTGATGTTGCTCGCCCTGATCAACGATCTGGGTCGACTTTAACGCTTCGCTCTATTGCGAACCTGCCGCCGTGCTGCGGTGGCGGGTTGTTTATTGCCAGTTGGAATAAAAGGACTTCATGAAACGTCTGCTGCTAACTGCGGTCCTCTCCGCACTGATGATCGCTGAAGTTCACGCCGAGTCCTTCACCATCTCTGATATTCGTGTCAACGGCCTGCAGCGGGTTTCCGCCGGCAGCGTGTTCGGCGCGTTGCCGTTGAACGTAGGCGACCAGGTCGATGACCGCCGCCTGGTGGAGTCGACTCGCTCGCTGTTCAAGACCGGTTTCTTCCAGGACATCCAGCTGGATCGCGACGGCAATGTCCTGATCATCAACGTGGTCGAGCGCCCATCGGTGTCGAGCATCGAGATCGAGGGCAACAAGGCGATCAGTACCGAAGACCTGATGAAAGGCCTGAAGCAGTCCGGCCTGGCCGAGGGCGAGATCTTCCAGCGTGCCACGCTCGAGGGCGTGCGTAACGAACTGCAGCGCCAGTACGTGGCCCAGGGCCGCTATTCGGCCGAGGTCGATGCCGAGGTCGTGCCGCAGCCACGCAACCGTGTCGGCCTGAAGATCAAGATCAACGAAGGTACCGTCGCGGCGATCCAGCACATCAACGTGGTGGGCAACACCGTGTTCAGCGACGAAGACCTCTCCCAGCTCTTCGAACTGAAAACCACCAACTGGCTGTCGTTCTTCAAGAACGACGACAAGTACGCCCGTGAAAAGCTCTCCGGTGACCTGGAGCGTCTGCGTTCCTACTACCTGGACCGCGGTTACATCAACATGGACATCGCGTCCACCCAGGTATCGATCACCCCGGACAAGAAGCACGTCTACATCACCGTCAACGTCAACGAAGGCGAGAAGTACACCGTCCGTGACGTGAAGCTTTCCGGTGACCTGAAAGTGCCGGAAGACCAGGTCAAGTCGCTGCTGCTGGTACAACCTGGCCAGGTCTTCTCGCGCAAGGTGATGACTACCACCTCCGACCTGATCACCCGTCGACTGGGTAACGAAGGCTACACCTTCGCCAACGTCAACGGCGTGCCGCAACCGAACGACCAGGATCACACCGTCGACATCATGTTCGTCGTCGATCCGGGCAAGCGTGCCTACGTCAACCGCATCAACTATCGCGGCAACACCAAGACCGAAGACGAGGTGCTGCGTCGCGAGATGCGTCAGATGGAAGGTGGGTGGGCATCCACTTATCTCATCGACCAGTCCAAGACCCGCCTCGAGCGCCTGGGCTTTTTCAAGGAAGTCAACGTCGAGACCCCGCCGGTGCCAGGCACCGACGACCAGGTCGACGTCAACTATGCGGTCGAGGAGCAGGCTTCCGGTTCGATCACCGCCAGCGTCGGCTTCGCCCAGAGTGCGGGCCTGATCCTGGGTGGTTCGATCAGCCAGAGCAACTTCCTGGGTACCGGTAACAAGGTGTCCATCGGCCTGACCCGAAGCGAATACCAGACCCGATACAACTTCGGCTTCGTTGACCCCTACTTCACTGCCGACGGCGTGAGCCTGGGCTACAACGCCTTCTACCGCAGCACCAACTACGACGACCTCGACGTCGACGTGGCGAGCTATGCGGTAGACAGCCTCGGTGCCGGCGTCAGCCTGGGCTACCCGATCAGCGAGACCTCGCGCCTGACCTACGGCCTGACCGTCCAGCAGGACAAGATCAAGACCGGTCGCTACACCGTGGACGAGATCTTCGACTTCCTCGACAAGGAAGGCGACAACTTCCTGAACTTCAAGGCGTCGATCGGCTGGTCCGAATCGACCCTGAACAAAGGCGTGCTGGCAACCCGTGGTCACTCGCAAAGCCTGACCCTGGAAACCACCGTACCGGGCAGCGACCTGTCGTTCTACAAGCTCGACTACCGCGGCCAGCTGTTCAAGCCACTGAGCAACGACTACACCCTGCGCCTGCACACTGAGCTGGGCTATGGTGATGGTTTCGGCGGCACCTCGGGCCTGCCGTTCTACGAGAACTATTATGCGGGTGGCTTCAACTCTGTCCGCGGCTTCAAGGACAGCAGCCTCGGCCCACGCAGTACGCCGAGCCAGGGCACCAATCCGGGTACCATTCGTGACCCGGACCAGGACCCGCTGCCGTTCGGTGGTAACGTCCTCGTACAGGGCGGTGTCGAGCTGTTGTTCCCGCTGCCGTTCGTCAAGGACCAGCGTTCGCTGCGTACCTCGGTCTTCTGGGATGTGGGTAACGTGTTCGACACCAACTGCGGCTCCAAGCCTGACTGCGCGAAGGTCGGTTTCTCCGACATGGCCAGCTCCGTCGGCCTGGGCGTGACCTGGATTACCGCGCTGGGCCCGTTGAGCTTCAGCCTGGCGATGCCGATCAAGAAACCGGACGACGCCGACACCCAGGTGTTCCAATTCTCTCTGGGCCAGACTTTCTAAGCTTGGCCCTTGCTTAACGACAACGGTTTATCCAGGAGTGCATCGTGCGTAAGTTGACTCAACTGGCCGTAGTGGCCGCGGCGCTGGTCGCCACCCCGGCTTTCGCCGAAATGAAGATTGCCGTTCTGAACTACCAGATGGCGCTGCTCGAATCCGACGCCGCCAAAAAGTACGCTGTCGATGCCGAGAAGAAGTTCGGTCCTCAACTGAACCAGCTGAAAACTCTCGAAAGCAGCGCCAAGGGCATCCAGGATCGACTGATCAAGGGTGGCGACAAGATGCAGCAGCAGGAGCGTGAGCGCCTGGAGCTCGAGTTCAAGCAAAAAGCCCGTGACTTCCAGTTCCAGTCCAAGGAACTGAACGAAGCCAAGGCCGTTGCTGACCGCGATATGCTCAAGCAGCTCAAGCCCAAGCTCGACGGTGCCGTCGAGGAAGTCATCAAGAAAGGTGGTTTCGACCTGGTGCTTGAGCGTGGTGCGGTAATCGATGTCAAGCCTCAGTATGACATCACCCGCCAGGTCATCGAGCGCATGAACCAAGCGCGTTGATATGACCGTAACCATTACGCTCGGTCAGTTGGCCGAGACCCTCGGGGCCACGCTCAGTGGCCCCGAGTCGCTTGAAATCACCGGACTGGCCACCTTGCAGGAAGCCGGTCCGGGGCAGTTGAGCTTCCTCGCCAATCGTCAGTACCGCAAATTCCTGGATGACAGCCAGGCGGCAGCGGTACTGATCAAGGCCGAGGATGCCGAAGGCTTCACCGGCAATGCGCTGATCGTCCCCGATCCCTACCTGGCCTACGCCCGTATTTCTCACCTGTTCGATCCAAAGCCCAAGGCTGTGGCGGGAGTTCATCCCAGCGCCGTGGTAGCCGACGATGCGCAGGTGGATGCCAGCGCCAGCATCGGGCCGTTCGCGGTCATCGAAAGCGGTGCGCGCATCGGTGCGAACGTGACCGTTGGCGCGCATTGCGTTGTCGGTGCCCGCTGCATCATCGGCGAAGGTGGCTGGCTTGCCCCGCGTGTGACGCTGTACCACGATGTCACGATCGGCAAGCGTGTCGTCATTCAGTCGGGTGCGGTGATCGGTGGTGAAGGCTTCGGTTTCGCCAACGAGAAAGGTGTGTGGCAGAAGATTGCCCAGATCGGCGGCGTGACGCTCGGTGACGATGTGGAAATCGGTGTCAACACGGCTGTGGACCGTGGCGCGCTCTCGGACACGCGAATCGGCAATGGCGTCAAGCTCGACAACCAGATTCAGATCGCCCACAACGTGCAGATCGGCGACCATACCGCGATGGCGGCTTGCGTCGGGATTTCCGGCAGCACGCGCATCGGCAAGCACTGCATGATCGCGGGTGGCGTCGGCATGGTCGGTCATATTGATGTTTGCGACAACGTCTTCGTCTCCGGCATGACCATGGTCACCCGCTCGATCACCGAGCCGGGCGGCTATTCTTCCGGTACTGCCATGCAGCCGTTGGCCGATTGGCGCAAGAGCGCAGCACGTATACGTCAGCTCGACGAGATGTCCAAGCGTCTGCAGCAACTGGAAAAACGCGTCGAGACCGTGACCTCAGGTGGCCAGCCGGCATCAGAAGGCTGATACCATTTCCTGAGCAAGAGTGAACAGTCGCTAGCTGGCTCCTCTTTGGACTGCAAAAGGAGCGTGTGGTCAGCACCTGCGCTCCCTATTCTTATTACAGGCTTCCCCCCGAAATGATGGACATCAACGAGATTCGCGAATACCTGCCTCACCGTTACCCGTTCCTGCTGGTGGACCGGGTCACGGAGCTGGACTTCGAGGCCCAGAGCATTCGTGCCTACAAGAATGTCAGCATCAACGAGCCGTTCTTCAACGGCCATTTCCCGGCGCACCCTATCATGCCGGGCGTGCTGATCATCGAGGCGATGGCCCAGGCGGCCGGGATTCTCGGCTTCAAGATGCTCGATGCGAAGCCTGCCGATGGCACTCTTTACTACTTCGTCGGCTCCGACAAGCTGCGTTTCCGCCAGCCAGTGCTGCCGGGTGACCAGCTCGTGCTGGAGGCCAAGTTCCTCAGCCGCAAGAGCATGATCTGGAAGTTCGAGTGCCGTGCTCTGGTCGACGGCAAGGCCGTCTGCTCGGCCGAGATCACCTGCGCGGAACGCTCCCTATGAGTTCGATTGATCCGCGGGCGATCATCGATCCGTCGGCCAGGCTGGCTGACGGCGTCGAGGTCGGCCCTTGGTCGATCGTAGGCCCCGATGTCGAAATCGGGGAGGGCACCGTCATCGGTCCGCATGTAGTGCTCAAGGGGCCTACCCGGATTGGCAGGCACAACCGCATTTATCAGTTCAGTTCCATCGGCGAAGACACACCTGACCTCAAGTACAAGGGTGAGCCGACGCGCCTGGTGATCGGCGATCACAACGTGATCCGCGAAGGTGTCACCATTCACCGCGGCACTGTGCAGGACCGTTCGGAAACCACGCTTGGCGATCACAACCTGATCATGGCCTATGCCCATATCGGTCATGACAGCGTGATCGGCAACCATTGCATCCTGGTCAACAATACTGCGCTGGCCGGTCATGTGCATGTGGGCGACTGGGCGATCCTGTCCGGCTATACCCTGGTGCACCAGTACTGCCATATCGGCGCTCACGCGTTCTCTGGCATGGGCACGGCGATCGGCAAGGATGTTCCGGCGTTCGTCACGGTGTTCGGCAGTCCGGCCGAGGCGCGCAGCATGAACTTTGAAGGTATGCGCCGTCGCGGTTTCAGCGATGAGGTCATTCATGACTTGCGCCGTGCCTACAAGATCGTCTATCGCCAGGGGTTGACCGTGGAAGAGGCGATCAAGGAACTGGACGAACTGGCCGGGCAGCACCCGGAGGTCGAACTGTTCCGCCAGTCGATCCTCAATTCTGCCCGCGGCATCACCCGCTGACATGGCGTCGCTTTGCGTAGCGCTGGTCGCCGGTGAGGCCAGCGGCGATATCCTCGGTTCCGGCCTGATGCGCGCGCTCAAGGCGCGCCATCCCGATGTTCGCTTCATTGGCGTCGGCGGTCCGTTGATGGAAGCCGAGGGCATGCAGTCGTACTTCCCCATGGAGCGCCTGGCGGTGATGGGGCTGGTCGAGGTGCTTGGGCGCCTGCGTGAGCTGCTCAAGCGGCGCAAGGATCTGATCCAGACACTGATCGCCGAGAAGCCCGACGTGTTCATCGGCATCGACGCCCCGGATTTCACCCTCAACATC
This sequence comes from Pseudomonas sp. A014, assembly GCF_052378495.1. Classification (NCBI taxonomy): domain Bacteria; kingdom Pseudomonadati; phylum Pseudomonadota; class Gammaproteobacteria; order Pseudomonadales; family Pseudomonadaceae; genus Pseudomonas; species Pseudomonas sp. A014. The sequence goes on along the minus strand of NZ_CP199001.1, from coordinate 4,621,141 downwards.
GAATTGAAGTTGCGTCAGGCCGGGATCAAGACCGTGCATTACGTCAGCCCGTCGGTCTGGGCCTGGCGGCAGAAGCGGGTGCTGAAGATCCGCGAAGGCTGCGACCTGATGCTGACGCTGTTGCCCTTCGAAGCGAAATTCTACGAAGAAAAGGGTGTACCGGTACGCTTCGTCGGCCACCCGTTGGCTGACACTATCCCGCTGGAGGCTGACCGTGCTGGGGCACGTGCTTCGCTGGGATTGGGCGATGGACCGCTGGTAGCCTTGATGCCGGGCAGTCGCGGCGGCGAAGTGGGGCGCCTTGGCGTGTTGTTCCTCGATACTGCCAAGCGCTTGCAGGCGTTGGTGCCCGGTGTGCGTTTCGTTTCACCCTGTGCCAGTCCGGCGCGTCGTGCGCAGCTCGAGCAGATGCTGCAGGGGCGCGAACTGCCGTTGACCCTGCTCGACGGTCAGTCGCACCAGGCACTGGCCGCCTGCGACGCGGTGCTGATCGCTTCGGGCACCGCAACTCTCGAAGCGTTGTTGTACAAGCGCCCGATGGTTGTCGCCTATCGTCTTGCGCCGCTGACCTTCTGGATTCTCAAGCGCATGGTCAAGAGCCCCTACGTGTCGCTGCCCAACCTGCTGGCCCGGCGTTTGCTGGTCCCCGAGTTGCTGCAGGACGCCGCAACGCCCGAAGCGCTGGCAACCACGCTCGCGCCCTTGGTGGTGGGCGGTAGCGAGCAGACCGATAGCTTCGATCAGATTCACCGCACCCTGCGCCGCGACGCCTCGAACCAGGCTGCCGACGCGGTGCTGGCATTGTTGAAGGATCGATGACATGCAGATGGGACTTGATTTCAACCTGGTCGAAGACCTGGTCGCGGGTGTCGACGAAGTCGGGCGTGGCCCACTGTGCGGTGACGTGGTCACTGCAGCGGTGATCCTTGATCCGCAGCGGCCGATCCTGGGTCTGAACGACTCGAAGAAGCTTACCGAGGCGCGTCGCGAGCTGCTGTTCGACGAAATCTGCGAAAAGGCACTGGCCTTCTGTGTCGCTCGTGCCACGGTCGTCGAGATCGACCAGCTGAATATCCTGCAGGCCACCATGCTGGCCATGCAGCGTGCGGTGGAAGGGTTGAGCGTGACGCCGAAACTGGCGTTGATCGATGGCAACCGCTGCCCGAAACTGTCGGTGCCAGCAGCGCCGGTGGTCAAGGGCGATTCCCAGGTGCCGGCCATCGCTGCCGCTTCGATCCTGGCGAAGGTCACGCGTGACCGCGAGATGAGCGCCTTCGAGCTGATCTATCCGGGCTACGGCATCGGCGGGCACAAGGGCTACCCGACACCGTTGCACCTCGAAGCCCTGGCGCGACTGGGGCCTACGCCCATCCATCGGCGTTCGTTCGCACCGGTGAGGGCTGCGTGGGAGGTTCGTGAAGGGCTTTCCAGCACGCTGATCTGATCTGTCGGGGCCGCTATGCGGCCCCAAAACATTCTGGCTAATTACGCTACAATCCCGCCCTTGTCGTTCAGCATTGCCACAGGATCTTCAATGTCGGTCTCCTTCGTTCACCTCCGCGTGCACTCCGAGTTCTCCCTGGTCGACGGCCTGGTGCGGATCAAGCCGCTGGCCAAGGCTCTGGCTGGAATGAACATGCCGGCGGTGGCGATCACCGACCAGAGCAACATGTGCTCGCTGGTGAAGTTCTACAAGACCGCCATGGGCGCAGGGATCAAACCGATCTGCGGCGCCGACCTGTGGCTGGCCGGTGCCGATCCGGAGGCACCGCTGTCGCGCATCTGCTTCCTGGCGATGAATCCCCAAGGCTATCGCAACCTGACCGAGCTGATCTCCAAGGGCTGGACCGACGGCCAGCGCAACGGCCTGGTGATCATCCAGCGCGAATGGATCGCGCCCGCCAGCGAGGGCTTGATCGGCCTGTCCGCGGCGCGTGAGGGCGATATCGGCATGGCGCTGCTCTCCGGTCGTACCGACGAGGCCGAGGCCCTGTTGCGCGACTGGATGCAGATGCTGCCGGAGCGCTTCTATGTGGAAGTGCAGCGCACCAACCGGGCAGGCGACGAAGAATACCTGCATGCTGCCGTTGCCCTCGCCGACAAGGTCGGCGCGCCGCTGGTGGCGACCAACGATGTGCGCTTCATCAAACAGTCCGACTTCGATGCCCACGAGACCCGCGTCTGCATCGGCGAGGGCTGGACCCTGGACGACCCGCGGCGCCCACGCGCCTACAGCGACCAGCAGTACCTCAAGTCGCCCGAGGAGATGGCCGAGCTGTTCAGCGACCTGCCGGACGCCATCGCCAACACCGTCGAGATCGCCAAGCGCTGCAACATCACGGTGCAGTTGGGCAAGTACTTCCTCCCCGACTTCCCGACGCCCAACGGCATGGGCATCGACGACTACCTGCGCCACGTCTCCTACGAGGGCCTGGAAGAGCGTCTGGCCGTGCTCTGGCCGAAAGAGACCACCCCCAATTACGAAGAGAAGCGCCAGGTCTACCTGGATCGCCTGAAGTTCGAGCTGGATATCATCATCCAGATGGGCTTCCCCGGTTACTTCCTGATCGTTATGGACTTCATCAAGTGGGCCAAGAACAACGACGTGCCGGTGGGCCCGGGGCGGGGTTCGGGTGCTGGCTCGCTGGTGGCCTACGTACTGAAGATCACCGACCTCGACCCGCTGGCTTATGACCTGCTGTTCGAGCGCTTCCTCAACCCTGAACGTATTTCCATGCCCGACTTCGACGTCGACTTCTGCATGGATGGTCGCGACCGGGTGATCGACTACGTGGCCGAGGCCTACGGGCGCAATGCGGTGAGCCAGATCATCACCTTCGGCACCATGGCCGCGAAGGCGGTGGTGCGTGACGTGGCGCGTGTGCAGGGCAAGTCCTACGGCCTGGCCGATCGCCTGTCGAAGATGATCCCGTTCGAAGTGGGCATGACCCTGGAGAAGGCCTACGAGCAGGAAGAGATCCTGCGCGACTTCCTCAAGGGCGACGAAGACGCTCGCGAGATCTGGGACATGGCCCTCAAGCTCGAGGGGGTCACTCGCGGTACCGGCAAGCACGCCGGTGGCGTGGTGATCGCGCCGACCAAACTCACCGATTTCTCGCCGATCGCCTGTGACGAAGAGGGCGGCGGCCTGGTGACCCAGTTCGACAAGGACGACGTCGAGGCTGCCGGCCTGGTGAAGTTCGACTTCCTCGGCCTGCGGACGCTGACGATCATCAAGTGGGCGATGGAGATCATCAACCGCGAGCAGAAAAAGAAAAACCTGCCCGACGTCAACATCGACTTCATCCCGCTGGACGACCGCAAGACCTACGAGCTGTTGCAGAAGGCCGAGACCACGGCGGTGTTCCAGCTTGAATCGCGCGGCATGAAAGAGCTGATCAAGAAGCTCAAGCCCGACTGCCTGGAAGACCTCATCGCACTGGTGGCCTTGTTCCGCCCCGGCCCGCTGCAGTCGGGCATGGTGGATGACTTCATCAACCGCAAGCACGGCCGCGCGGAGCTGGCCTACCCGCACTCCGATTACCAGTATGAAGGCCTCAAGCCGGTACTGGCCCCCACCTACGGCATCATCCTGTACCAGGAACAGGTGATGCAGATCGCCCAGGTGATGGCCGGCTACACCCTGGGTGGCGCCGACATGCTGCGCCGGGCGATGGGCAAGAAGAAGCCCGAGGAAATGGCCAAGCAACGCGGCGGTTTCATCGAAGGCTGCGTGGCCAACAACATCGACGCGGACCTGGCCGGTAACATCTTTGATCTGGTAGAGAAATTCGCAGGTTACGGCTTCAACAAGTCTCACTCCGCGGCCTATGGCCTGGTCTCGTACCAGACCGCCTGGCTCAAGACCCACTACCCGGCGCCGTTCATGGCTGCGGTGTTGTCGGCGGATATGCACAACACCGACAAGGTGGTGGTGCTGGTCGAGGAAGTGCGCAGCATGAAGTTGCGCCTCGACGCGCCGGACGTGAACTTCTCCGACTTCAAGTTCACCGTCAACAACGACGGTCGTATCGTCTACGGCCTGGGTGCGATCAAGGGTGTGGGTGAAGGCCCGGTGGAGGCGATCGTCGAGGCACGCGCCGAAGGTGGACCGTTCAAGGACCTGTTCGACTTCTGCGAGCGCGTCGACCTCAAGCGTATCAACAAGCGTACCCTCGATGCGCTGATCCGCAGCGGTGCGCTGGATCGCCTGGGCCCGCACTTCCATGACGAGATCAAGGCCTATCAGGCCAACATCGACCGCAACCGCGCGGTGCTGCTGTCGGCGCTCGAGGAGGCCATCAAGTCGGCCGAGCAGACCGCCCGCACCGCTGACAGCGGGCATATCGACCTGTTCGGTGGGCTGTTCGTCGAGGAAGACTCCGATGTCTATGCCAACCACCGCAAGGTCCGCGAGCTCACGCTCAAGGAGCGGCTGAAAGGCGAAAAGGACACCCTCGGGTTGTATCTCACCGGTCATCCGATCGATGAGTACGAAACCGAGATCCGCCGTTTCGCTCGTCAGCGCATCGTCGACCTCAAGCCTTCGCGCGAGACCCAGACCATCGCGGGGATGATCATTGCCCTACGGGTGATGAAGAACAAGAAGGGTGACAAGATGGGCTTCGTCACCCTCGACGACCGCTCCGGTCGCATCGAGGCTTCGTTGTTCGCCGATGCCTTCATGGCGGCCCAGGCGCTGCTGCAGACTGACGCCATGGTGGTGGTCGAAGGCGAGGTCAGCAACGACGACTTCTCCGGCGGCCTGCGCCTGCGCGTCAAGCAGGTGATGACCATGGAGGATGCCCGCACCAAACTGGCCGAAAGCCTGCGCCTGAAGATCGCCCACGAAGCGCTCAAGGGCGATCGCCTGGCCTGGCTGGGCGAGCTGATCACCCGTCATCGCGGCGGTTGCCCGATCACGCTCGAGTACACCGGCAGCGATGCCAAGGCCATGCTGCAGTTCGGCGACGAGTGGTCGATCGACCCCGCCGATGGCCTGATTCAGGCGCTGCGTGACCAGTTCGGACGTGAGAACGTCTTCCTGCAATACCGTTGAAACGACGAATTTTAATCTCGACCTGAATGCGCCAGATCCCGTAAGGTATGGCGCCAAACGGATCAACCGGCCGGCCGCCTGGCCGTAGACCCAAGACGGATGCCTATGAACCCGAATTTTCTCGATTTCGAACAGCCGATTGCCGACCTGCAAGCCAAGATCGAAGAGCTGCGCCTGGTCGGTAACGACAACTCGCTGAACATCAGCGATGAAATTGCCCGTCTGCAAGACAAGAGCAGCACCCTGACCGAAAGCATCTTCGGCAACCTGACCAGCTGGCAGATTGCCCGCCTGGCACGCCACCCGCGTCGTCCGTACACCCTGGACTACATCGATCACATCTTCACCGAGTTCGAAGAGCTGCACGGCGACCGTCACTTCTCCGACGACGCCGCGATCGTTGGCGGTACCGCGCGCCTGGACGGCAAGCCGGTGATGGTCATCGGTCACCAGAAGGGCCGCGAAGTGCGTGAGAAGGTCCGCCGTAACTTCGGCATGCCGCGTCCTGAAGGCTACCGCAAGGCCTGCCGCCTGATGGAGATGGCCGAGCGCTTCAAGATGCCGATCCTGACCTTCATCGACACCCCGGGTGCCTACCCGGGTATCGATGCCGAAGAGCGCAACCAGAGCGAGGCCATCGCCTGGAACCTGCGCGTCATGGCGCGCCTGAAAACCCCGATCATCGCCACCGTGATCGGTGAAGGCGGTTCGGGCGGCGCACTGGCTATTGGCGTGTGCGACCAGCTGAACATGCTGCAATACTCCACCTACTCGGTGATCTCGCCGGAAGGTTGCGCCTCGATCCTGTGGAAGACCTCCGACAAGGCGCCGGACGCTGCCGAAGCAATGGGCATCACCGCTGAGCGCTTGAAGAGCCTGAACATCGTCGACAAGGTGATTGGCGAGCCACTGGGCGGCGCTCATCGCGATCCGGCCAAGATGTCGGCCAGCATCCGTGCCGACCTGCTCGAGCAGCTCGACATGCTGGGCAAGCTCGACAACGATACCCTGCTCAAGCGTCGCTACGATCGCCTGATGAGCTACGGTCTCTGATTGGCAGGGGCGCCTGGCGCCCCATTCGCAGGCAAGCCGCCTCCCACTCGTGCGTCTTCTGTGGGAGCGGGCTTGCCCCGCGATGCGGTCCTCAGTGAGGCAACCATGCTCGACCTCACCCAATCCCTCTCCCCCTGGCTCAAAGCCCCCGCCTGGCACGTCGCCTTCTCCGGTGGCCTCGACTCCACCGTCCTGCTAAACCTGCTCTTCGATTACGCTCGCGATCATGAAGCACCGCCATTGCGTGCCGTGCATATTCATCACGGTCTGCAAGCGGCCGCCGACGCTTGGCCTGCACATTGTCAGCAGGTCTGTGATGCGCTGGGTATCGAACTGCGCGTGATCCATGTCCAGGTCGAGCCTGTCGCCAGCCTCGAGCAAGCCGCCCGCACCGCGCGATACGACGCGTTCACAGCGCTTCTGGGCCCCGACGAAGTGCTGTTCACCGGCCAGCACCGCGAAGACCAGGCAGAGACCCTGCTGTTTCGCCTGTTGCGTGGTGCCGGCCTGCGCGGCCTGGCGGCGATGCCTGCTTCCCGTCCGCTGGGACAGGGGCAGTTGGTCAGGCCGTTGCTTGATCTGGCGCGGGGTCAGTTGCAGCGGTATGCCCAGGCATCGGGGCTGAGATGGATCGAAGACCCGTCCAACACCGATACCCGCTTCGCCCGCAATTTCCTGCGCGCCGAAGTGTTCCCGCTGCTACGCCAGCGCTGGCCGCAAGCGAGCCAGAGCCTGGCACGCAGTTCCGCGCACCTGGGCGAGGCCCTGGCGCTACTGGACGAACTCGCCGCCTCCGACATCGCTGCCGCAAGCGCCGGAGCAGTGGCGCCCTGGCAATGCCTGGACTCGTTGGACATGGGAGTGCTGGCGGCGCTCTCGCCGGCGCGCCAGCGTAACGCCTTGCAGTACTGGCTGAGCAGTCGTACACGTCTACCTGATAGCCGCCATTGGGCCGGCTGGGACAACCTGCGTGATGCGGCAGCCGATGCCCAGCCGCTCTGGCGCTTGACCGATGGCGAGCTGCAGCGCAGCCATGGACGGCTTTGGTGGTTGAGCGGCGATTGGCTGCAAGCGCCGCACGGCGGGGTGGCTTGGCCGGATCCGAGCCAGCCTCTCGCACTACCCGGCAATGGCAGCTTGCAACTGGTGGGTGTCATTCCTGGGTCTGGCCTGCATGTCACCTATCGCCAGGGCGGCGAAGTCCTCGATATTCCAGGGCGCGGCCACCGCGACCTGAAGCGCCTGCTCAACGAGCACCGCGTGCCGCACTTCGTGCGTCATCGCCTGCCACTGCTTTGGCAGGGCGAGCGCCTGCTGGCGGTGGCCAACCTGCCGGAGCTGGGGCAGACCGACTGGCAACTGCAGTGGCAGCCGCCGACGAACGTGCAAGGTTTGAGCTGAAGGGTACATTCCGGTAGACTACCCTCCCTTCTTGATACAGCTTCTGTGGGTTCCGCGAAAACACAGGAGTTGCCGATTACCAAGCAGTTTTTTGCTGGGCTGATTCTTAAAATGACGAGCGAGCTCCACACTGGGGATACCCCCGGTCTGTACAGACGCGGCAGTTGTTCGAGATGCACTGTGATTGACGCAGGTGATCGGGGGCTTCGGCCTTCCTTCGCTTTCTCCGGCGGCGCTGGCCGCCTTAACGCAGACTTCTAGGGTTTTTCATGACGCGCTACATATTCGTCACGGGCGGTGTTGTTTCTTCATTGGGGAAAGGCATTGCCTCGGCTTCCCTGGCGGCCATCCTGGAAGCGCGGGGGCTCAAGGTCACCATGCTCAAGCTGGACCCGTACATCAACGTCGATCCGGGCACCATGAGCCCGTTCCAGCACGGTGAAGTGTTCGTCACCCACGACGGTGCCGAGACCGACCTCGACCTGGGCCACTACGAGCGGTTCATCCGCACCACGATGACCCAGAACAACAACTTCACCACCGGCCGCATTTACGAGCACGTGCTGCGCAAGGAACGCCGTGGTGACTACCTGGGCGCGACCATCCAGGTCATCCCGCACATCACCGACGAAATCAAGCGTCGCATCATCAAGGGCGCCGGCGATGCCGACGTGGCCTTGGTCGAGATCGGCGGCACCGTGGGCGACATCGAGTCGCAGCCATTCCTCGAAGCCATCCGTCAGTTGCGTGTCGAAGTGGGCTCCAAGCGCGCCATGCTGATGCACCTGACGCTGGTGCCGTACATCGCCACCGCCGGCGAAACCAAGACCAAGCCTACTCAGCACTCGGTCAAGGAGCTGCGCTCCATCGGCCTGCAGCCTGACGTGCTGATCTGCCGCTCCGACCACCCGGTCGATGCCTCTTCGCGCCGCAAGATCGCCCTGTTCACCAACGTCGAAGAGCGTGCGGTGATTTCGCTGGAAGACGTCGACACCATCTACAAGATCCCGGGCGTGCTGCACGCACAGGGCCTGGACGACTTCGTCGTCGAGCGCTTCGGCCTGCAGTGCAATGGCGCCGACCTGTCCGAGTGGGACAAGGTCGTCGACGCCAAGCTCAATCCCGAGCATGAAGTCACCATCGCCATGGTCGGCAAGTACATGGAGTTGCTGGACGCGTACAAGTCGCTGATCGAAGCGATGAGCCACGCCGGCATCACCAACCGCACCAAGGTCAACCTGCGCTACATCGATTCCGAAGACATCGAGAACCAGGGCACCGGCCTGCTCGAAGGCGCCGACGCCATCCTGGTGCCGGGCGGCTTCGGTCTGCGTGGCGTGGAAGGCAAGATCAAGGCCGTGCAGTTCGCCCGTGAGAACAAGGTTCCGTACCTGGGCATCTGCCTGGGCATGCAGGTCGCGGTCATCGAGTTCGCCCGTAACGTGGTGGGCTGGAAAGACGCCAACTCCACCGAGTTCGATCGCAACGGCGCGCACCCGGTCGTCGGCCTGATCACCGAGTGGGCCGATGCCACCGGCGCCGTCGAAACCCGTACCGAAGCCTCTGACCTGGGTGGCACCATGCGCCTGGGCGCGCAGGATTGCCAGCTGATCGCCGGTTCCAAGGTCCACGACTGCTACGGCAGCGACGTGATCACCGAGCGTCACCGTCACCGCTACGAAGTGAACAACAACCTGCTGCCGCAACTGATCGACGCCGGCCTGGTGGTTTCCGGTCGTTCCGAAGATGGCGCGCTGGTCGAAGTGGTCGAGTCGAAGGATCACCCATGGTTCGTCGCCTGCCAGTTCCACCCGGAGTTCACCTCCACGCCTCGTGACGGTCACCCGCTGTTCAGCGGTTTCGTCAAGGCAGCCCTGGCACAGAAGAACAAGGCCTGATCCATGACCCAGAAGATCATTCGCGTCGGCAACATCGAGATCGCCAACGACAAGCCGTTCGTCCTGTTCGGCGGCATGAACGTCCTGGAGTCCCGTGACCTGGCCCTGAAGGTCTGCGAGGAGTACGTGCGGGTGACCGAGAAGCTCGGCATCCCGTACGTGTTCAAGGCCAGCTTCGACAAGGCCAACCGTTCGTCGGTGGCCTCGTACCGTGGTCCGGGCATGGAAGAGGGGCTGAAGATCTTCGAGGAGATCAAACGCACCTTCAACGTGCCGGTGATCACCGATGTGCACGAACCCTACCAGTGTGAACCGGTGGCCAAGGTCTGCGATATCATCCAGCTGCCGGCGTTTCTCTCGCGCCAGACCGACCTGGTAGTGGCCATGGCCAAGACCGGCGCGGTGATCAACATCAAGAAGGCCCAGTTCCTCGCACCGCACGAGATGAAGCACATCCTCGCCAAGTGCGTCGAGGCCGGTAACGACCAGCTCATCCTCTGCGAGCGCGGTTCGAGCTTCGGCTACAACAACCTGGTGGTCGACATGCTTGGCTTCGGCATCATGAAGCAGTTCGAGTACCCGGTGTTCTTCGATGTCACCCACTCGCTGCAGACGCCGGGTGGTCGTGCCGACTCCGCCGGCGGTCGCCGTGCCCAGGTCACCGACCTGGCCAAGGCGGGCATGAGCCAGGGCCTGGCCGGCCTGTTCCTCGAGGCTCACCCGGACCCGGACAACGCCAAGTGCGATGGCCCATGCGCCCTGCGCCTGGACAAGCTGGAGCCATTCCTGGCGCAGCTCAAGCAACTGGACGACCTGGTGAAAAGTTTTCCGACGGTAGAGACCGCGTAAAGCTCGTTTCTCGGGTAAAGTACCGCCCGTTCCACCCCCTGGCCTGCCGGTCAGGGGCTCCCTTCGCCAGGCCTGCCCGTGCCATGTCGCCTGGTGAACGGCAAGAATTCCCAAAGCTGCGTTGTTTTCGTCAATTCTGGAGTGCTTACAACAATGGCAAAGATCGTCGACATCAAAGGTCGTGAAGTTCTCGATTCGCGTGGCAACCCCACCGTGGAAGCCGATGTGCTGCTCGACAACGGCATCATCGGCAGCGCTTGCGCGCCGTCTGGTGCTTCCACTGGCTCGCGCGAAGCGCTGGAGCTGCGTGATGGCGACAAGAGCCGTTACCTGGGCAAGGGCGTGCTGAAGGCTGTCGGCAACATCAATGGTCCGATCCGTGACCTGCTGCTGGGCAAGGATCCTTCCGACCAGAAAGCACTCGACCGCGCCATGATCGAACTGGACGGTACCGAGAACAAGGCCAAGCTGGGCGCCAACGCCATCCTCGCCGTGTCCCTGGCCGCTGCCAAGGCTGCTGCACAGGACCAGGACCTGCCGCTGTACGCACACATCGCCAACCTCAACGGTACCCCTGGCCAGTACTCGATGCCGGTGCCGATGATGAACATCATCAACGGCGGCGAGCACGCCGACAACAACGTCGACATCCAGGAGTTCATGGTTCAGCCGGTCGGCGCCAAGACCTTCTCCGACGGCCTGCGCATGGGCACCGAGATCTTCCACCACCTCAAGGCTGTCCTCAAGGCCCGTGGCCTGAACACTGCCGTGGGTGACGAAGGCGGCTTCGCCCCGAACCTGGCCTCCAACGAAGACGCCCTGGCGGCCATCGCCGAAGCAGTCGAGAAGGCCGGCTACAAGCTGGGCACCGACGTCACCCTGGCCCTGGACTGCGCCGCTTCGGAGTTCTACGAAGACGGCAAGTACAACCTGTCTGGTGAAGGCAAGTCGTTCGACGCCGAAGGTTTCGCCGACTACCTGAAAGGCCTGACCGAGCGCTTCCCGATCATCTCGATCGAAGACGGCCTGGACGAGTCCGACTGGGCTGGCTGGAAGATCCTGACCGACAAGATCGGTGCCAAGGTGCAACTGGTCGGCGATGACCTGTTCGTGACCAACACCAAGATCCTGAAAGAAGGCATCGAGAAGGGCATCGGTAACTCGATCCTGATCAAGTTCAACCAGATCGGCTCGCTGACCGAAACCCTGGAAGCCATCCAGATGGCCAAGGCCGCTGGCTACACCGCGGTGATCTCGCACCGTTCCGGTGAAACCGAAGACTCGACCATCGCCGACCTGGCTGTCGGTACTGCTGCAGGCCAGATCAAGACCGGTTCGCTGTGCCGCTCCGACCGCGTCTCGAAGTACAACCAATTGCTGCGTATCGAAGAGCAACTGGGCGCCAAGGCCGTCTACCGTGGCCGTGCCGAGTTTCGCGGCTGAGCAAGAGATGGTAAAAAGGCAGCAGCCGGGGCTGTCTGAGCGTTCTCACTGAGCGTTCAGCGCCTTCAAACGGGTTTCTGTCGACGAAGCCTGGCCTCGGCCAGGCTTCGTGCTATCGGAAGCTCGCTGCGGCGGCCTTTTACCCTGGATATCTTCATGCGCAGTCCCTATTGGTTGTTCCTCGTCCTGCTGTTGTTGCTCGGAGGCCTGCAATATCGCCTCTGGGTCGGTAATGGCAGCCTGGCGCAAGTGGCCGAGCTGCAACAGCAGATCGCCGACCAGCATGCCGAAAACGAACGGCTGCTGGAACGCAATCGCGTGCTCGACGCTGAAGTGCTGGAGTTGAAGAAAGGTATGGAGACCGTGGAAGAACGGGCTCGTCATGAACTGGGGATGGTCAAGGAGGGCGAAACCCTCTACCAGTTGCCACAGAAATGATCCATGAACTGCCGGCCTTCTGGGCCGTGATTCCTGCCGCGGGCATTGGTGCCCGCATGGCTGCCGACCGCCCCAAGCAGTATCTGCAACTGGGCCGGCAGACCATCCTCGAGCATAGCCTCGACTGTTTTCTCGACCATCCCACGCTCAAGGGGGTGGTGGTCAGCGTTGCCGAAGAAGATCCCTACTGGCCTGGCTTGCGCTGTGCGAATGATCCGCGCATCCAGCGCGCAGCGGGCGGGCGCGAGCGTGCCGATTCGGTATTGAATGCCTTGCTGCTGCTGCATGCCCACGGGGCGGCCGACGATGACTGGGTGCTGGTGCACGATGCTGCGCGGCCGAACCTGGCGCGCAGCGATCTGGACAAGCTGCTGTCGGAGCTGGGCGACGATCCGGTGGGCGGGCTGCTGGCGGTGCCTGCGCGCGATACTCTCAAGCGTGCCGACGCGACTGGCCGGGTCAGCGCCACGGTGGACCGCACCACCGTATGGCAGGCCTACACGCCGCAGATGTTCCGGCTTGGCATGCTGCACCGGGCACTGGCCGAGTGCCTGGTGGCGGATGTGGCAGTGACCGATGAATCCTCCGCCATTGAGTGGGCCGGGCATGCGCCGCGATTGATCGAAGGGCGTAGTGACAACATCAAGGTGACCCGGCCCGAAGATTTGGAGTGGTTGCGTCAGCGCTGGGCTGGGCGGCGCTGAGGCTTTAGCCTGTGCCCGCTTCTTTGCGGGCTCAGCCTGGCTGATACTCCGGCAATCCTGCCAACCCGTCCTTCAGATAGTCGACCAACCGCCGTACCTTGGGTGACAGGTGCCGCTGTTGCGGATACAGCGCCCACACCGCGGTGTTCGGCGGCTGGTGCGCCTCCAGCAGTGACACCAGTGCCCCGGCATGCAGATGCTCGAGCACGTAGTAATCCGGTAACTGACACAACCCCATTCCCTGCAGCGCCGCGTCGAGTACCGCCTGGCCGCTGTTGCAGCGCCAGTTGCCTTGAACCCGTTGGCTGATTTCACGGCCATCCTGCTGCAGCACCCACAGATCCGAACTGCCCACCAAGCAATTGTGCCGCGCCAGTTCCGACAGGCTGTGCGGTCGGCCGTAACGCTCCAGATACGCTGGCGATGCACACAGGTACATGCGCCGCGGTGCGAGGCGCGTGGCCACCAGGCGTGAATCCTGTAGGCGTCCCAGGCGAATAGCCAGGTCCATGCCCTCGTGCAGCAGGTCCAGGGTGCGGTTGCTCAGCTCCACCTCGACGCGCAACTGGGGATACAGCGCCATGAAACGAGTCACCAGTGGCACGATGAAACGCTCGCCGTAGGCCACCGCGCAGGTCATGCGCAGCAGACCTTTGGGTTCGCTGGCCAGGTCCCCCATCGCGCGCAGCGCTTCTTCGCGGCCATCCTGCAAACGCTGGCAGTGTTGCAGGAAGGTCTGCCCGGCCTCACTCAGGGTCACGCGCCGGGTGCTGCGGTACAGCAGCCGAGTTTGCAGGCGTTCCTCCAAGCGAGCGATCTGTCGGCTGATATGCGATGAGGAAACCCCCAGTCGTTCGGCGGCCGCGGTGAACTGGCCCGACTCGGCGACCGCGACGAACTCGTCGATTCCTTCCCAGCGACTGCTCATTGATTATCCCTGTGTGGCAATAATGTTTTGCATTTGCCCGGATTATTCATCAAAAAAGCATGAATTACACTGATGACCTGAACCGATACCTAGCTTGGAGCCCTTCATGATCAAGTCCCGCGCCGCTGTTGCCTTCGAGGCCAAGAAACCCCTGGAAATCGTCGAAGTGGACGTGGCCATGCCCAAGGCGGGCGAGGTGCTGCTGCGCGTGGTCGCCAGCGGTGTCTGCCATACCGATGCCTACACACTCTCCGGCGCGGACCCGGAAGGTATCTTCCCGTCGATCCTCGGTCACGAGGGCGGCGCGATCGTCGAAGCGGTGGGTGAGGGCGTCACTTCGCTGGCTGTTGGTGACCACGTGATCCCGCTGTACACCCCGGAATGCGGCAAGTGCAAATTCTGCCTGTCGGGCAAGACCAACCTGTGCCAGGCCATCCGCGCCACCCAGGGCAAGGGCCTGATGCCTGATGGCACCACACGCTTCAGCTACAAAGGGCAGCAGTTGTTCCACTACATGGGCACCTCGACCTTCTCCGAGTACACCGTTCTGCCGGAGATCTCCGTGGCCAAGATCCAGAAGGAAGCGCCGCTGGAGAAGGTCTGCCTGCTCGGTTGCGGCGTGACCACCGGTATCGGTGCGGTACTCAACACCGCCAAGGTCAAGCCGGGTGACACCGTGGCCATTTTCGGCCTGGGCGGCATTGGCCTGTCGGCGGTGATCGGTGCGGTGAAGGCCAAGGCCTCGCGCATCATCGCCATCGACATCAACCCGGCCAAGTTCGAGATCGCCCGCCAGCTGGGCGCCACCGACTGCATCAATCCGAAGGAGTACGATCGTCCGATCCAGGAAGTGATCGTAGACCTCACCGATGGCGGCGTGGACTTCTCCTTCGAATGCATCGGCAATGTCCAACTGATGCGTGCGGCGCTCGAGTGCTGCCACAAGGGCTGGGGCGAGTCGGTGATCATCGGGGTGGCCGGCGCTGGCCAGGAAATCGCCACCCGTCCATTCCAGTTGGTTACCGGCCGGGTCTGGCGTGGTTCGGCATTCGGCGGCGTGCGTGGCCGCAGCGAGTTGCCAAGCTACGTGGAAATGTCCGAGAAGGGCGAGATTCCGCTGGACACCTTCATCACCCACACCATGGGTCTGGAGGACATCAACAAGGCCTTCGACCTGATGCATGAAGGCAAAAGCATCCGCAGCGTGATCCACTTCTGAGGTCAGCCATGAGCCTGGACAACATCTCCTGCCAGAAGAGCTTCGGCGGCTGGCACAAGCGCTACAAGCATCACTCCAAGGTGCTGGGCTGCGACATGGTGTTCGCCGTCTACCTGCCACCGCAGGCCGAGCAGGGCGAGAAACTGCCGGTGCTGTACTGGCTCAGTGGCCTTACCTGCACCGACGAGAATTTCATGCAGAAGGCCGGCGCCCAGCGCCTGGCCGCCGAGCTAGGCCTGATCATCGTCGCGCCCGACACCAGCCCGCGTGGCGAGCAGGTGCCCGGCGATCCGGAGGGGGCCTGGGATTTCGGGCTCGGCGCCGGCTTCTACCTCAATGCCACCCAGCAGCCCTGGGCCCAGCATTACCGCATGCACGATTACGTGGTGCAGGAGCTGCCGGCGTTGATCGAGGCGCATTTCCCTGCGTCCGATCAGCGCAGTATCAGTGGTCATTCGATGGGCGGGCATGGGGCGCTGGTCTGTGCCCTGCGCAACCCGGGGCGCTACCGATCGGTGTCGGCGTTCTCGCCGATCAGCAACCCGATGGATTGCCCGTGGGGCGAGAAAGCCTTTTCCCGCTACCTGGGTGATGACCGCGCGCGCTGGCGTGAATGGGATGCCAGCGTGCTGCTGGCCGACACCCCGGCTGGCCAGTGCCCACCGCTGTTGGTCGACCAGGGCGATCGCGATGACTTCCTCGACAAGCAGCTCAAGCCAGCAGCGTTGGAGCAGGCGGCGCGCAAAGGAGGGCATGAACTGACCCTGAGGCTGCAGCCGGGGTATGACCATAGCTACTACTTCATCGCCAGCTTCATTGATGAGCACCTGCGTCATCACGCCGTCGCACTTGGGCGGGTGTAGTGATGCAGCAGCGGCCCCAATAGCGGCCAAAGCAGGTAGAATCACGCCCTGACTCAATCAGGGCGTTTTTCTATGCGTATTGGCCACGGCTACGATGTGCACCGTTTTGCTGACGGTGATTTCATTACCTTGGGCGGGGTGCGTATTCCCCACAAATACGGCCTGCTGGCCCATTCCGATGGTGATGTGCTGCTGCACGCCCTGAGCGATGCCTTGCTTGGCGCTGCTGCGCTGGGTGACATCGGCAAGCATTTTCCCGACACCGACCCGCAGTTCAAGGGCGCTGACAGCCGCGTGCTGCTGCGTCATGTGGTGGCCGTCGTGCAGGCCAAGGGCTGGAAGGTGGGCAACGTCGACGCCACCATCGTCGCCCAGGCGCCGAAGATGGCGCCGCACATCGACACCATGCGCCGCTTCATCGCCGAAGACCTGCAGGTCGAGCTCGACCAGGTCAACGTCAAGGCGACCACCGAGGAAAAGCTCGGCTTTACTGGCCGTGAGGAGGGCATCGCCGTGCATGCGGTCGCCCTGTTGCTGCCAGCATGACCGAACTGGAACTGCTGGGCCCGCGCGCCAGCGGCGAGGCCCTTGGCCGCGCCGTGCTCAAGGCGGTCGCCGATGATTTTCAGGTCGATGAAGTGCTCGACATCCCACTGTCCGGTCAAGGCGAGCACCTGTGGCTGTGGGTCGAGAAGCGCGACCTGAACACCGAGGAAGCGGCCCGACGCCTGGCGCGCGCGGCCGGTGTGCCGGTTCGTGCCATCAGTTATGCCGGCCTGAAGGACCGTCAGGCGTTGACCCGGCAGTGGTTCAGTCTGCATCTGCCGGGCAAGGCCGATCCTGACCTGTCCCGTGCCGAAGACGACAGCCTGCGCGTGCTCAAACAGGTGCGTCACCAGCGCAAACTGCAGCGCGGCGCGCACTCGGCCAATGGTTTCACTCTGCGACTGACGGCACTGAGCGCCGATCACCAGGCGCTGGATGCACGTCTGGAACAGCTCAAGGTGCAAGGCGTACCGAACTATTTCGGTACCCAGCGCTTCGGTCATGCCGGCGGAAACGTCCACGATGCACTCGACTGGGCGTCTCGAGAGGCGCTGCCTGAGCAGCGCAATGTGCGTTCGCGGCTGCTGTCTGCGGGACGCAGCTACCTGTTCAATCAGGTTCTGGCGGCGCGAGTGGCGGACGGAAGCTGGAACCAGGCGCAGGTTGGCGATCTTCTGGCCTTCACGGATAGCCGTAGCTTTTTTCCGGCTGGCGAGCAGGAATGCTCCGATCCTCGGCTGGCAATTCTCGACCTTCATCCCACCGGACCCCTGTGGGGCGCGGGTCTTCCGTCAAGCGCGGGCGGGACCGCGGCGCTGGAAACGGCAGTCGGTGAGCGCCATCCGGCACTCTGCAAATGGCTGGGCAGGGCAGGACTGGATCACGAACGGCGCATCCTGCGGCTCCCTATTGGGCGGCTGACGTGGCATTATCCCGAGCCTGATATCCTGCAACTGGAATTCGTCCTTCCGGCCGGATGCTTCGCCACCGTGGTGGTGCGCGAACTTGTGGATCTGGTGCCGGCAGGGCAGACGGAAAGCCCATGCGTATTCTGATTTCCAACGACGACGGTGTTACCGCCCCCGGCCTCGCTGCGCTTCACGGTGCGCTGCAGGACTACGCCGAGTGCGTGGTGATCGCCCCGGATCAAGACAAAAGCGGCGCCAGCAGTTCGCTGACGCTCGACCGGCCACTGCACCCACAGGTGTTGGCCAACGGTTTCATCAGCCTCAACGGCACGCCCACCGATTGCGTGCACCTGGGGCTCAACGGCCTGTTGCCGGAAACGCCCGACATGGTCGTCTCCGGAATCAACCTGGGCGCCAACCTGGGCGACGACGTGCTGTACTCCGGCACGGTTGCCGCTGCATTGGAGGGCCGCTTTCTCGGCGGCACTTCGCTGGCGTTCTCGCTGCTGTCGCGCCTGCCGGACAACCTGCCGACCGCCGCCCATATCGCCCGGCGCCTTGTCGAGGCGCAGTCGCGTCTGGAACTGCCGGCGCGCACCGTGCTCAACGTCAACATCCCCAACCTGCCGCTGGAGCATATCCGCGGTATACGCCTCACCCGTCTGGGGCACAGGGCACGTGCGGCCGCACCGACCAAGGTCGTCAATCCGCGCGGCAAGGAAGGGTACTGGATCGCCGTGGCCGGTGACGCCGAGGACGGCGGCCCGGGCACTGACTTCCATGCAGTGATGCAAGGCTATGTATCGATCACGCCGCTGCAACTGGATCGCACCTTCAACGATGCCTTCGAGCGCCTCGATGGCTGGCTGGAGGGGCTGCTTTGATGCGCGAACAGGATGATCTTCAGCGCCGTGGCGGCATTGGCATGACCTCCCAGCGTACCCGGGAGCGCCTGATCCAACGCTTGTATGAAGAGGGCGTGTCGAACACCAAGGTGCTCGAGACCATTCGCCGCACCCCTCGCCACCTGTTCGTCGATGAAGCCTTGGCCCATCGGGCGTATGAAGATACTGCGCTGCCGATCGGCCATAACCAGACGATTTCCCAGCCATTCATGGTTGCGCACATGAGCGAACTGCTGCTGGAGGCCGGCCCGCTGGACAAGGTGCTGGAGATCGGCACCGGTTCTGGTTACCAGACCGCCATCCTGGCGCAGTTGGTCGAGCGTGTGTTTTCGGTCGAGCGGATCAAGGTGCTGCAGGATCGTGCCAAGGAGCGTCTGGTCGAGCTCAACCTGCGTAACGTGGTGTTTCGTTGGGGCGACGGTTGCGAAGGCTGGCCGGCGCTGGCGCCTTACAACGCCATCATCGTCACCGCGGTGGCGCCGGAAGTCCCCCAGGCCTTGCTCGATCAGTTGGCACCCGGCGGACGCATGGTGATTCCGGTAGGGGCGGCGGGCGAAGCACAGCAACTGTTGCTGATCGTTCGTGAGGAACAGGGCTTCTCGCGCCGGGTGCTGGGCGCCGTACGCTTCGTGCCGCTGCTCAACGGGCCACTGGCCTGACGGCCGACGGAATATGTGCGGTTGTAACGAATTCTTGCGCCGCGGGCTTGTCTATCTGGCGGGGTGAGGCAAACCCCGCCAGAATGACAGCGCCCGTACGGGCCACCCAAGCGGGTCGGGCTCGGTTATAATTGAAACAATATTGCATATCGTCATATCCAGATTTCGGCACCATGAGGGGAGCGCGGGTGGGTCACACAATCATTCGGCAGCGCAAGGATCGGTCGGGTTTGAAGCTTCTGGTGATTGCGCTGGCCATGGGAACCTTGCTGGCGGGATGCTCCAGCACCGGCTCCAGTGGCGCTCGGGTGGTCGATCGCAACAACGCGGCACCCAAGCGTCCGACCGTGACCTCGGGGCAGTATGTGGTCAAACCTGGCGATACCCTGTTCTCTATCGCCTTCCGCTACGGCTGGGACTACAAGGAGCTGGCCGCGCGCAATGGCATCTCGGCGCCCTACACCATCCGTCCTGGCCAGCCGATTCGTTTCAGCAGCGGCGCTGGAGGCTCCACCACCGTCGTATCGTCCGGTCCCTCGTCGTCGAGCAGGACCACGGTCATTCGCCGTCCGGTTGGTACGCAGACCCCGCCAGTAACAAATAGCGACAAGCCGGCAACAGCTTCCCCTGCCACAGCCGCTCCGACCGTCACCCAGGTGCCGGCCGCAGAGCGTGCGGTGGGGGGCTGGACTTGGCCGGCGAACGGCGTGCTGATTGGAAAATTCGCTTCAAACGGTAGTTTGAATAAAGGCATTGATATCGCCGGAGATTTGGGACAGCCTGTTTTTGCTGCATCTGATGGTGCGGTGGTTTACGCCGGGAGTGGCTTGCGGGGCTACGGCGAACTCATCATCATCAAGCACAATGATACCTACGTCAGTGCCTACGGCCACAACCGCAGGCTCATGGTTCGGGAGGGGCAGCAGGTCAAGGCAGGGCAGACGATCGCAGAAATGGGGTCTACGGGCACTGATCGGGTGAAGCTGCATTTCGAGATTCGCCGCCAGGGCAAACCCGTCGACCCACTCCAGTTCCTGCCACGCCGTTGATTGTTGCACCAGCCTGTTCCTGAAGACGTAAAGGGGACAGGCTTTAGCGCTGCCAGGGAATCAGGCGACGCTAGAGTCTGAGGTTCGAACTCAGCAAAGGACTATAACAATGGCTCTCAGCAAAGAAGTGCCGGAGTTTGACATCGACGATGACCTCCTCCTGATGGAGACAGGTATCGTTTTGGAAACGGATGTGGTGTCAGACGAACCTGCTGTACCTTCGGTTCGGACCAGGGCCAAAACGGGCTCATCGCTCAAGCAGCACAAGTACATCGATTACAGCCGTGCGCTCGACGCCACGCAGCTGTACCTCAACGAAATCGGTTTCTCGCCACTGCTCTCCCCGGAAGAGGAGGTGCACTTCGCGCGCCTGTCTCAGAAGGGCGACCCGGCCGGCCGCAAACGCATGATCGAGAGCAACCTCCGTTTGGTCGTGAAGATCGCCCGCCGCTACGTCAATCGTGGCCTGTCGCTGCTCGACTTGATCGAGGAGGGCAACCTGGGGCTGATCCGCGCCGTGGAGAAGTTCGATCCGGAGCGCGGCTTCCGTTTCTCGACCTACGCGACCTGGTGGATCCGCCAGACCATCGAACGGGCGATCATGAACCAGACCCGCACCATTCGCCTGCCGATCCACGTGGTCAAGGAGCTCAACGTCTACCTGCGCGCTGCGCGCGAGCTCACCCAGAAGCTCGACCATGAGCCGTCCCCCGAAGAAATTGCCGGGCTGCTGGAGAAACCAGTGGCTGAGGTCAAGCGCATGCTTGGGCTCAACGAGCGTGTCTCCTCGGTCGACGTGTCCTTGGGCCCGGATTCGGACAAGACGCTACTCGACACCCTTACCGATGACCGCCCCACCGATCCGTGTGAATTGCTGCAGGACGACGACCTGTCGCAGAGCATCGACCAGTGGCTGGGTGAGCTGACCGACAAGCAGCGGGAGGTGGTGATTCGCCGCTTCGGCCTGCGTGGCCATGAAAGCAGTACGCTCGAGGATGTTGGCCTGGAGATTGGCCTCACCCGTGAGCGTGTACGGCAGATCCAGGTGGAGGGGCTCAAGCGTCTGCGTGAGATCCTGGAAAAGAACGGCCTGTCCAGCGAGTCGCTGTTCCAATAAGCTGCTGCGCGCAAACAGAATGCCCCGATGACCTCGGGGCATTTTTTTGTCTGGGAAATTGTTCAACCTACTAGCGCTGTTGCTTGGCGTGTAAGAGATCGCTTACTCGTGGTGTAAGCCTTCGCTACCAACAAGAGTAAACAATTGCCTTTTTCAGCAACGATATTTTCTTAACTATCTGAAAATAATGAATTTTTTCGATGTTTGAAAATGTGTCAGCTGTAGCATCTTGTTAGGTGCGCGGGTTGCTCGCGCTGGGGAAATCGCTAGTATCTGAAGTGTGCCGACGGACTGGCACAGGCTTTCAAGGATGATTGCCAAGGACATCGCAGGATGCGATTCATCAGGATGATGAATGGGACAAGCAGGGACTACGGAAAAAATGTGGGCGGGTCAAACCGCCCCTTTTTTTTGCCTGCGATTTCTCCTCGCTCGGGCTTGCATGAGCTCGAATGCCAGGCACAAAAAAGGCCCTTGCGGGCCTTTTTTTGTCACTGCAGCGATCAGCGCTCCAGATCAGCGATCTTGCCTGGCTTGCCATCCCATTCTTCAGCGTCCGGCAGGGGATCCTTACGCTCGGTGATGTTCGGCCATATCTCAGCCAGCTCGGCGTTGAGCTCGAGGAAGTTCTCCATCCCGGCAGGCACTTCGTCCTCCGAGAAAATGGCCTGTGCCGGGCACTCAGGCTCGCACAGCGCACAGTCGATGCACTCGTCCGGGTGAATGACCAGGAAATTCGGGCCTTCGTAGAAGCAGTCCACCGGACAGACTTCCACGCAGTCGGTGTACTTGCATTTGATGCAGTTGTCGGTGACGACGAAGGTCATTTCTAATTTTCTCCTCAGGCGACGGCAGCGTGCCCTTCCTTCCAGGGCAGCGCGGTTCACGTTGGCTGCAGGCCAGGCTAATAGCCTGCAGCTCCGGCAAACCGCGGCGGATTCTACCAGCTTGCGCGGCTGGCCGTTATAACAGGTTTTTCAGTTGATATAGCATTTCGATAGCTTGGCGAGGCGTCATGTCGTCCAGTGCCAGCTTGCCCAGCTTCTCGATGGCCGGGTGTGGCAGGCTGGCGAACAGGTCGCTCTGGTGTGGCACGTGCGGTTCGCCCTTGGCCTTGGTCACCGGCGCCTCGTGGGGCAGGCTGGCGGTTTCCAGACGGCGAAGGTGTTCACGGGCGCGCAGGATGACTTGCGAAGGCACGCCCGCCAGTTGCGCCACTGCCAGGCCATAGCTCTGGCTGGCGGGGCCTGGCAGCACATGGTGCAGGAACACGATACGCTCGTTGTGCTCGGTGGCGTTCAGGTGCACGTTGGCCACCAGCGGCTCGCTGTCCGGCAGTACGGTCAGCTCGAAGTAGTGGGTGGCGAACAGGGTGTAGGCGCGCAACTGCGCCAGACGTTCGGCAGCGGCCCAGGCCAGCGACAGGCCGTCGAAGGTACTGGTTCCGCGGCCGACCTCGTCCATCAGTACCAGGCTGCGGTCGGTGGCATTGTGCAGGATGTTGGCGGTCTCGCTCATCTCTACCATGAAGGTCGAGCGGCCGCCGGCCAGGTCGTCGCTGGAACCGATGCGGGTGAAGATGCGGTCCACCAGCGACAGTTCGCAGCGCGCTGCCGGCACGAAGCTGCCGATATGCGCCATCAGCACGATCAATGCGGTCTGGCGCATATAGGTGGATTTACCGCCCATGTTCGGACCGGTGATGATCAGCATGCGGGTGTTGTTGTCCAGGCCCAGGTCGTTGGCCACGAACGGCGTGGTCAGTACCTGCTCGACCACTGGATGACGCCCTTGCTCGATGCGCAGGCACGGCTCGTCGACAAAGGCCGGGCAGTTCAGGTCCAGGGTCAGTGCGCGCTCGGCGAGGTTGCTCAGCACGTCCAGCTCGGCCAGCGCCGCAGCGCTGTCCTGCAACGGCGCGAGGTGGCTGATCAAGGTCTCGAGCAGTGCATCGTAGAGCATCTTCTCGCGGGCCAGGGCGCGGCTCTTGGCCGACAACGCCTTGTCTTCGAACGCCTTGAGCTCAGGTGTGATGAAGCGCTCGGCGCCCTTGAGCGTCTGGCGGCGGATGTAGTCGCCCGGCGCTTGTTCGGCTTGTTTGGTGGGCAGCTCGATGAAATAGCCATGCACACGGTTGTAGCCGACCTTGAGATTGGCAAGCCCGGTGCGGGCTTTCTCTCGGGCTTCGAGGTCGATCAGGAACTGACCGGCGTTCTCGCTCATGGCCAGCAGTTCGTCGAGTTCGCTGTCGTAGCCGGTCTTGAGCACGCCGCCGTCGCGGATCACCGCAGGCGGGTTGTCGATGATTGCCCGCTCCAGCAGGCTGGCCAGCTCCGGGTAGGTGCCGGTGATCGCCGCCAGGCGGGCCAGGTGGGGGGCTTCGAGCTCGGCCATGGCGTTCTGCAGTTCGGGCAGGGCGCCAAGCGCATCGCGCAGGCGTGCCAGATCACGTGGGCGGGCGTTGCGCAGGCCGATACGGGCGAGAATCCGCTCGATATCACCGATTTCCTTGAGTTGCGGCTGCAGCTTCTCGAAGCGGTAGCCGTCGAGGAAGCAGCGAATCGAATCCTGGCGTGCCTGCAGGACTTTCAGGTCGCGCAGCGGGCGGTTCAGCCAGCGGCTCAGCAGGCGGCTGGCCATGGCCGTCTGGCAGCGGTCGATGACCGACTGCAGCGTGTTGTCGCGGCCACCTGCCAGGTTGATGTCCAGCTCGAGGTTGCGGCGGCTGGCGCCGTCGAGAATCACCGTGTCATCCATGCGCTCATGGCGCAGGCTGCGCAGGTGCGGCAGGCTGGTGCGCTGGGTTTCCTTGGCGTAGGTCAGCAGGCAGCCGGCGGCGCCGATGGCCAGAGTCAGCTTGTCGCAGCCGAAGCCCTTGAGGTCCTGGGTTGCGAACTGCTGGCACAGACTCTTGCGCGCCGAGTCACGATCGAAGTCCCACGGAGCCCGACGCCGCGCTCCCGGGCGCTTCTCAGCAGGCAGGCCTTGGGGCCAGTCGTCGGGAATCAGCAGCTCCACCGGGTTGATACGCTCGAGTTCGGCGAGCAGGTTTTCCCAGCCCTTGATCTCCTGCACGGTGAAGCTGCCGCTGGTGATGTCCAGTACCGCGAGGCCAAACAGGCGTTCGTCACCCAGCAGGGCGGCGATCAGGTTGTCGCGGCGCTCGTCGAGCAGCGCCTCGTCGCTGACCGTACCCGGCGTGATGATACGCACCACCTGGCGCTCAACCGGGCCCTTGCTGGTGGCCGGGTCGCCGATCTGCTCGCAGATCACCACCGATTCGCCGAGCTTGACCAGTTTGGCCAGGTAGCCTTCCAGCGAGTGGAACGGAATCCCGCACATGGGGATCGACTGGCCCGCAGACTGACCGCGCGCAGTCAGGGTGATGTCCAGCAGTTTCGCGGCTTTCTTCGCATCTTCGTAGAAGATTTCGTAGAAGTCGCCCATGCGGTAGAACATCAGCTGGTCTGGATGCTGGTTCTTCAGCTTCCAGTACTGTTGCATCATCGGGGTGTGTGCGGAGAGATCAGACATTCAGGGCCTTGAAACAGGTGGTCTGGTGGCAATTTCGAAACCCGCAATGGTACAGGCTTTTTTCGCCTGCTGCAGGACACAAAGGGCAGGGCACCGCTATGATTTGTCGATTTTCCGGACAGGCCCGAATACAGCGCGAGGAATTCCATGCCAAGGGTGGCGTTTTATCTGATGGTCGCAGGCTTGAGCCTGCCGTTACCGGTCATGGCGGCTGCACAGTGCCCTTTCCCGCAGGGTATGCAGGCGTCGATAGAGGCTTCGCGGCATGTCGTCCAGGCACGGGCTGACGGGACACCGCGGGAGCAGTTGCTGCAGGGGATACCGGCCAAGCTGGACGAGCCGACCCGCCAGTTGCTGCGCGAGATCGTGAGCGAAGTCTATGACAATGAGCCGGTGCAGGCCGATGTGTATGCGGCCTATCGCTTCGAGCACTGTTTCCTGTCTCAGCAGCATGCCGAGACTGTCGCTGCAATCAAGTTCAGCGACGCATTGCCGTTGCTGCGCAAGTGCGAGCAGATCGAACCCCAGGGCGCGCGTCCGCCTTGCGCGATGCGGGCGGTGCATGCGGTGACGGGGATCCCAGAATGATCGCGTGTTCAGGGCGCGCGGTATGCATTTGCATTTCCCATCGATCTGCAGCAATATGCATTTTATGCAAAAGCGCAACGTAGCCACTGTACTCAGAGAACTGCTCGATCGCCACGGCCTGTCCCCGACGGAGCTGCACCGGCGCACGGGCGTACCGCAATCCACCCTGTCTCGGATTCTCAGCGAGAAAATTGTCGATCCGTCAGACAAGCATGTCTCCAGGATCGCCGATTACTTCGGCGTGAGCACCGATCAGTTGCGTGGCCGCATAGAGCTGGGTGAGTCCCGCGAGGCGCAGCCCATGCATGGTCATGTGGACCTGAGCGACATCAGCCTGTGGGACGACGAAACCCCCGTCGAGGATGACGAGGTGTCCGTTCCATTTCTTCGAGAGGTCGAATTGGCAGCAGGATCAGGAAGATTCGTCATCGAGGAAAGCGAGCGCGCGCGCCTGCGTTTCGGCAAGCGCAGCCTGCGCCACAATGGTGTGCAGTTCGACCAGGCCAAGTGCGTCACGGTGCGCGGCAACAGCATGCTGCCAGTGCTGCGCGATGGTGCGACGGTCGGCGTCAACACCGGCAAATGTGCCATTGGCGATATCATCGATGGCGATCTCTACGCCATCAACCACAATGGCCAGCTGCGGGTGAAGCAGGTCTATCGCCTGCCCACCGGCATACGCCTGCGCAGCTTCAACCGCGATGAACATCCCGACGAAGACTACAGTTTCCAGCAGATGCAGGAAGAGCAGATCAGCCTGCTCGGGCATGTCTTCTGGTGGGGCATGTACGCACGCTGACTCGTAAATCCGCTGGATAAAAACCCGCTTCGGCGGGTTTTTTCATGCATACGAAACATCCCCGCTTCCCGCCTTGCATCCCCCGCCGCCACAAACCCTACCCGGCCTACAAAAATTTTAGGCTCTCTGAAAAGCCCTACAGGCCATACCCGACAAGACCTTCATGCATTTAAGCAACTCCTCATGCATAAATTTTTTCAAAAATGCATTGACTGCATATGCATCAGTGCATAGCCTGTATCTCAAGCCGGACAGCAACCGGTTGTTACACAGGCAGCGATGAACAGGCCTTGACTGTTCAGAGGGTTGGCAACTGGCCCGGGTGTGCAGCGTAAAGCACCACGATCAGTTATCCGGCGGGCAGGTGGCCGCGGTCGGAGTCACCAATTTGAAGCGGAACCGGTCGGTGTCACCAGATGTGACCGACGGTTCGACAACGCATTACTGAAGGGCCTGCACGGACGGGCCTTTTGGAATGCCGCGTTATACGGCAAGGGATCCACCGGCACTCGCCGGTGGCCATGACACAGGAGACAGGACAGTGACGAACGAGCAACAGGCGTTGCTGGAGATGCCGCTCTGGCTGGTGATCGTCCTGGCATTGCTGGGAGGGCTTTCCGGCGAGATGTGGCGGGCCGACAAGGCCGGTGCCCGAGGCTGGTCGCTGCTGCGGCGGCTGGCGCTGCGCTCGGGGGCTTGCATGGTCTGCGGGGTGTCGACGGTGATGCTGCTGTATGCCAGCGGCATGTCGATCTGGAGCGCCAGCGCCTTCGGGTGCCTGACCGCGATGGCGGGGGCCGATGTCGCCATCGGCCTCTATGAACGCTGGGCAGCCAGGCGCCTTGGTTTGAAGGACGAACGATAGGAGTGCGGCACATGAGCGAACTGGCCACCTTGCATGCGGCCTTGACCGCAACGATTCGAGAGGCGATTCCGGAGCTGGCATCGGTCGATGCCTATATGGAAGTAGGACATGCCCCGGCATTGCCTGCGTTGCGCCATGGCATCGTGCGCATGACTGCCGATGCTGCGCCCAGGGATGGACGCTCGGTGCTGGTCACCACCTTCGAGGCGGACATCACCCCCGATGCCGCCAACCCCGAGGCACGCCTGCAGGGCAGCGTGCTGGCCGCGCAACTGATGGACCTGTTGCGCCAGCAGCTATGGGGGCTGGACTTCGTCGAGCCGAGCCGCAATGTACGGGCGTTCTTCGCCGGTGCTGGTTGGCGCGTGCGCTGGGACCAGCCGGTGCTGCTGGGCGAACTGCAATGGCACTGGCCCGACCAGCCGCCGGGCAGCCTCCGGCTGGGCTTCAGTCCAGAAACGGGGCCCGGCAATGAAAGCCTGTACATCGCCCCGGAGGACCTGGCATGAGCTACGTCAGCGCCACGCATGACCGCATGCTCGCCACCCTGGTGATTCCCTGCCGCGTGGTGGCGGTGGATTTGGCCGCTGCCCGGGTCCGGGTGTCCGATGGTGGCGGCTGGACCAGCGCCTGGGTGCGCTGGCATGCCCAGGCGGCGGGCAAGGCTCGGCACTGGCGGGCGCCGAGCCTGGGTGAGCAGGGCGTGTTGCTCAGCCCCAGTGGTGAACCGGCGCAAGGTACTTTTTTTGCCGGGCTGTATGGCAATGCCGGCTTCCCGCCAGATAACCGCGAGCACGCCGAGGTCTGGCGCTTCGATGACGGCGGTTCGCTGACCTACGACTGGCAGGCCCGGCGTTATGACATCGAACTGCCCAGCGGCAACGCACGCATCAAGGTCGGTGCCAGCACCCTGGTGGTCAGTGACGGCGCGATCACCCTCGAGGCCTCGAGCATCACCCTGACCGGCAAGGTCACGGTCAACGGCCCGCTGACTGTCAGCGGCGACATCAACGGCGGCGGGCGGATCATCGATACCGCCGGCAACACGCCCAACCACAAACACTGAACCCAGCCCGCCATCGCGGGCTTTTTCATGCCAGGAGAACGCAATGGATACCCATCAACGCGCCCGGGCTTTTCCGGGAGGCGCGCCATGATCGGCCTGGACCGTCGCACCGGCTTGCCACTGGCCGGGATCGCTCACCTGCGCCAGTCCATCGAGGACATTCTCACCACCCCTCTGGGCAGTCGCCGAATGCGCCCGGACTACGGCAGCCGGTTGCGCCGCTATGTCGACCTGCCGGTCAACGAAGGCTGGAAGAGCGCGGTACAGGCTGAGGTCGCCCGCGCCCTTGGGCGCTGGGAGCCGCGCCTGCAACTGGAGCGAGTCAAGGTCGTGGCCGTGCTCGACGGCCAGGTCAGCCTGGCCCTGAGCGGTCGTTACCTGGGCGATGACGCCCTGGTGGAGGTGAGCGTATGAGCCAGGTAGACCTGTCGAAACTGCCCGCCCCGCAACTGCTCGAGGACCTTGATTTCGAGGCGCTGTACGAGGCTGACCTTGAAACCTTTCGTGCACATATGGGCGATGGCTGGACGGCACATCTGGAAAGCGATCCGGTCACCAAGCTGCTCGAGGTCGGCGCCTACCGAAAACTGCTCAACCGGGCACGCATCAATGATGCTGCGAAGGCTTTGCTGCTCGCCTATGCCCAGGGCCGCGATCTTGACCAACTGGCGGCCAACGTTTCGTTGCAGCGCCTGGTGATCCAGGCCGCCGACCCCGCCACCGTTCCACCCACCGAGGCGATTCTCGAATCCGACGACGCCCTGCGCGAGCGTGTGCAACTGGTCTATGAAGGCCTGACCACCGCCGGCCCGCGCAACAGTTACATCCTCCACGCCCGCAACGCCTCGGGACGGGTCGCCGACGCGACCGCCGAAAGCCCGTCGCCGGCGGTGGTCGATGTCACGGTACTGAGCATCGATGACGACGGTGTCGCACCCCAGGCGCTGCTCGATGAAGTCAACGCCTACCTCAACGACGAGGACATCCGCCCGGTTGCCGACCGGGTCAATGTACGCAGCGCCCAGGTGCTGCCATACCGGATCGACGCCGTGCTGCACATGGCCGACAACGGCCCCGAGTACGAGGCCATCCTCAGCGAGTGTCGGCGTCGTCTGCAGGACTGGATCAACCCGCGGCGCCGCCTGGGTGTCGAGGTCGCCCGCTCTGGCATCGACGCCCAGTTGCACATCGACGGCGTCAGCCGGGTCGAGTTGATCGACTGGACCGACATCCGCCCGAGCAAGGCCCAGGCTGCCTGGTGCACAGGCTTCGACCTCAAGCGCGGAGGCTGACATGCACAGCCTTCTGCCGCTCAACCGCACCCCGCTGGAGCGGGCCATCGAAACGGCTGGCGACGAAGACCTCAAGGTCACCCTGCGCCAGCTCTACAACCCCGACACCTGCCCCGCGCACCTGCTCTACCAGCTGGCCTGGGCCTGGTCGGTGGATCGCTGGGACGACAGCTGGAGCGACACCGTCAAGCGTTCGGTGATCCGCTCGGCATTCTTCGTCCATGCCCACAAGGGCACCCTCGGCGCCCTCAGGCGGGTGGTCGAGCCGTTCGGTTACCTCATCGAGGTGCAGGAGTGGTGGCAGGCCCAGCCTGCCGGGGTGCCGGGGACCTTTGCGCTGAAGGTGGGCGTAGAGGACAGCGGCATCGACGAACAGACCTACCAGGAGCTGACTCGGCTGATCGAGGACGCAAAGCCGATCAGTCGACACCTGATCGGACTGGATATCAGTCTGGAGACCTTCATCCCCGCCTATCAGGCCGTCGCCTTGAACGAGGGCGAACTGCTGGAGGTTTATCCCTGGGAGGCTGCGGATATCGAAGTGCGTCTGGGCGCTTTCAACCTGGTGAACGACCACACCCTGGACTTATTGGACATCTACCTAAATGGCTAACTCGACCACTCAATTCGGTGGGTTCCTGACCAACATCGGTATCGCCCAGCAGGCCAACACGGCTGCGCTGGGTCTGCCCTGGAACATCACCCACATGCTCATCGGCGATGCCGGCGGTGAGCCCTCGCAAACCCCCGATCCGACACCCAAGCCGACCCAGACCGCTCTGGTACGCCAAGTCTATCGGGCGCAACTCAATGCGCTCTATCCATCACCTGCCGATCCGGGTGTGCTGGTGGCAGAGCTGGTGTTGCCACCCGAGATTGGCGGCTGGTGGATTCGCGAGCTGGCGCTGGAGGATGCCAGTGGCAACCTGATCGCCATCGCCAAACCTGCACCGAGCTACAAGCCCCTGCTGGCGCAGGGGTCGGGACGAACCCAGACCATTCGCATGCACGTGGTGTTCGGTAACGTCGCCAACGTTAATCTGAAGATTGATCCGAGCATCGTACTGGCCACCCGGGACTATGTGGACAAGGCGCGCGAAGCCGCCGAGCTGTATGCACGCAATCAACTCAAGGCCCATGTGGAAGCCGCTGACCCGCATCCCCAGTACCTGCGTCGGGCCGACGCTGCGAAGGATTCAGGCCCGTTGGCCTGGCTGGGCGACGCCAAGGGCACCGCTGATGCCCTGGTGCTCGAACTGAAGAGCCGCGAGACCGTGCTGACAGCTTATGCCGCAGGTCAGCGCTTCCAGTTCAAGGCCACAGCGACCAACACGGGAGCGGTTACTGTGCGCGTCAACGGACTCGCCGCCGTGCCCGTCAAGAAGGCCGGCACAGGTGGGCTGGTCGACCTGGTAGGGGGCGATATTCGCGCTGGCGCCTTGTACGACCTCAACCATGACGGTACGTACTTCCAGCTCGGCGGTGGCGTCGGCGCGGGCAAGGCGTTCGAGCGATACTCCTTCGAGGCCTCGGTCGGGCAGACGGTATTCGAGGTCGCACACACCGTTGGAAGTACCATCGTCCTGCGCAACGGACGCGAGGTCACTGATTACTTGTCCGACGGGCAGCGCATCACCTTCATGGCGCCCTGCACGCTCGGGGAGTCGGTGGAAATTCTCGCATTCAGCGCGTTCCAGTCTGCCAACACCTACACCAAGGCCGAGATCCAGGCACTGTTGAAGACAGCTTCGGCATTGCCGGTCGGCACCATGCTGCCATTTCCACGCGGTACGGTGCCTGCAGGCTTCCTCGAAGTCGATGGCAGTACCCAGAGCGCCGCGGTCTATCCGGATCTTGCTGCTTATTTGGGCGGTGCGTTCAACAAAGGGAACGAGCAGAGCGGATTCTTCCGGTTGCCGGATTCTCGGGGTGAGTTCTTGCGGGGTTGGGACCATGGGCGGGGGGTAGATGTCGGGCGTGGCCTTGGCAGCTTCCAGGACGAGTCGTTCAAGTCTCACGAGCACAAAGACGTTGGCTTTATTGATAACGTCGGGGCCGGGTCTGGTGCCAGCGGCGTTTCGGGCGCCACCGGCCCTGTAACCACAATATTCGGCAAAGGGTACGGCAGCAGCGCCTCCTCCACGGCGAAAGCCTACAAGGAAACAACCCCAGGTTCGCTGAATGGATCGATTGCCGGTTTGATTTCTGGCAGCACTGGCGGAGCTGAAACACGACCTCGAAATCTGGCTGTCATTTGGTGCATCAAGGCCTGGAATGCGCCGGTCAACCAAGGGCAGATTGACGTAGCGGCGCTTGTTGAAGAGTTGGCCAAGTTGCGATCCGCGATGCCGGTCGGTGCCATCGTGCCATTCCCGATAGCCACGCCACCTGCGGGGTATCTGGAGCTGGACGGAAGTTTACAAAGCAGCGCTGGCTATCCGGACCTTGCCGCCTATCTGGGCGCAGCCTACAACAAGGTTGGTGATCCGGCCGGTTACTTCCGCCTTCCGGACTACCGCGGTGAGTTTCTGCGTGGCTGGGACCATGGCCGTGGTGTGGATGCTGGCAGGGGAATGGGTTCCTATCAGGACGATGCCTTGCAGAACCTTGTTGGATCGCTTGGCCTGCGTGGTGGTACAGGCACCGGGCTTGGCGTGCTGGGAGGTACCTCAGGCGTATTTACCGGCTCCTACGCCGAGTCGTCGCCAGCAAATACCATCACCCGTGATCCAAACTCTGCCGCTGCCAGTGATGTGGCTCGCTTCGATGCCTCCAAAGTGGCAAGGACAGCAGCAGAAACCCGTCCTCGTAACTTTGCGGTGATGTGGTGCATCAAGGCATGGAATGCGCCGATCAATCAAGGGCAGATCGACGTCGCCGCGTTGGCTGCGCTAGCGAGAGAAGGAAGTGAAACCACCTCCGGCACCTTGCGTGTCGCATCGCAGGCCGAGGTCAATGCTGGCGTTGTAGACAACGCCGCAGTGTCCCCCCGGAAAATGCGCTGGGGCTTTTCCATGCAGTTCGGCGCCAACGGCTACTTGATGCTGCCCACATGGCTCGGAGGTTTGATCCTCCAGTACGGTTCAAGCGTTAACACCACCGAAAACGCGGATGTCAGCTTTCCGTTGGCTTTTCCAAATCGCTGTTTTTGGGTAGGCGCCTATGACAATACCCAGCCTGGTGGTAGCACGCGTACCTTCTGGCAGTTCCGAGGGCTCAGTAACACGGGAATGAACGTGCTGAACATTGGCTCCTACACCAAGGGTTCGGTGGGCTGGGGCAACCCCACACTTTCCGCCTGCCCCTATTTTGCTATTGGTTACTGAGGCAATACTGCATGAAGCGCTATTACAGCAAAACCACAGGCACTACCTATTTGGAAGGTATCCACGCTGACATCCCAATGGATGCCGTAACGATTTCTGAAGACTTGTTTCGGGCGATAATTTGCAATCCTCCGCCAGACAAGCTCCGTGCCCATGACCAGCAAGGCCTACCCGTTCTCATCGACCCTCCCGCGCCCACGCTTGAGCAGTCTTCGAATGCCGAGCGTCTATGGCGAAACCTGCAACTGCAAACGAGTCAATGGCTTGTGGCCAGGCATGTCGAGCAGCAGGAGTTGAACCTCGCCCCAACACTGACGCCTTCTCAGTTCGCTGAGCTTCTGCGCTACCGGCAGGCGTTGAGAGAGTGGCCTGAGTCTGAAGGCTTCCCCGATGACTCCCTGCGTCCGCTGACACCTTCGTTCGTCGAGTCCGAATCCGCAGCAAGCTGATTCGCAAAAATCATCGGGATTCGTAGCTTCCCCTTGCACGGGGAATGTCCACCTCGAACCAGATACCCCAAGGCCCCGCACCCGCGGGGCCTTTTCATTTCATCCGCAAACCTGGAGTAACCCTACATGAGTGGATTCTTCCACGGCGTCACCGTAACCAACGTAGACACCGGCGCCCGCAACATCGCACTGCCGTCGTCCTCGATCATCGGCCTGGTCGACACCTTCACCGAAGGTTCCGGTGTCACGGCCAAGGCCAACGACCTCGTCCTCATCACCAGCGAGCGTGAAGCCGTGGCCGCCTTCGGCGCCGATGCGGCGATCACCAAGGCCTGCCGCGCCATCTACAGTCGCGCCAAGGCGGTCATCGTCGCTTGCGGCGTGGCCAAGCTCGAGGAGGCGGCCGAGCAGACCGCAGCGATCATCGGCAACGTGCTCGCCGACGGCAAGCGCACCGGACTGCAGGCGCTGCTCGACGGCAAGAGCCGTTTCAACGCCCAGCCGCGCCTGCTGGTCGCGCCCAAGCACAGCGCCACCCAGGCGGTCGGCACCGCGTTGGTGGCACTGGCCGACAAGCTGCGCGGCATCGCCATCATCGACGGCCCTGGCACCACCGATGAAGCGGCGCTCGCCTATGCCAAGAACTTCGGTGCCAAGCGCGCCTTCCTGGTCGATCCGGGCGTGCGCTACTTCGACACCGTCGCCGAGACCACCGTCGATGCGCCAGGTTCGGCCTGGGTCGCCGGCCTGTTCGCCTTCACCGACCGCGAGTACGGCTTCTGGGCCTCGCCATCGAACAAGGAGTTTGTCGGCATCACCGGCACCAGCCGCCCGGTGGAGTTCCTCGATGGCGACGACAGCTGCCGCGCCAACCTGCTGAACAACGCCAACATCGCCACCATCATTCGCGATGATGGCTTCCGACTGTGGGGCAACCGCACCCTGTCCAGCGATCCGAAGTGGGCCTTCGTCACCCGCGTGCGGACCATGGACATCGTCATGGACGCGATCCTCTACGGCCACAAGTGGGCCGTCGACCGCTCCATCACCGCCACCTACGTCAAGGACGTCACCGAGGGCTTGCAGGCCTTCATGCGCGACCTGAAGAACCAGGGCGCGATCATCAACTTCGAGGTCTTCGCCGATCCGGAGCTGAACACCGCCAGCCAACTGGAGCAGGGCAAGGTGTACTGGAACATCCGCTTCACCGACGTACCGCCTGCCGAAAACCCCAATTTCCGCGTCGAAGTCACCAACCAGTGGCTGACCGAAGTCCTCGATTCCGCCGCTTAAGGAGCGCATCTACATGGCAATGATTCCCGAAACCCTGGCCAACCTGAACCTGTTCGTCGACGGTGTGAGCTTCCAGGGCGATGTACCCAGCCTGACCCTGCCCAAACTGACCCTGAAAATGAAAGAACACCGTCCCGGTGGCATGGACATGCCCGTCGAGATGGACCTGGGCATGGAGAAGCAGGAAGCGGCCTTCACCACCACTGGCGTGCGCCGCGAGTCGCTGAAGTTCTTCGGCCTTGCCGATGGCACGGCCTTCAACGGCACGTTCCGCGGCGCCTTCAAGGGCCTCAAGGGCCAGATCAATCCAGTCATCGTCACCCTGCGCGGCTCGCTCAAGGAAATCGACATGGGCGACTGGAAATCCGGCGACAAGGCCGAGATCAAGCACAGCGTCGCGCTCAGCTACTACAAGCTGGAGGTTGATGGTCGCCTGGTCTACGAGATCGATGCCCTGGGCATGAAGCGTGTGATCGATGGTGTCGACCAACTGGCGGCGCAGCGTACTGCGCTGGGCCTGTAAGGGAGGTGCTCATGGCTCAGGAAAACCGCCAGCCCCAGTGGCTGAACCTTGCAGCCGACCGCGTCACGGTGCGTTTGTCGCGTCCGAGCGAGGCCAATGGCATTCAGGTCGACAGCCTGACGTTGCGGGCCCCGACGGTGCGTGACATGCGCAACGCCCAGGCCGGCGGCGCCAGCGACGACGAGCAGCGCGAGCTGAACTTGTTCGCCTCGCTGGCCGAAGTTGGTATCAAGGACCTCGAAGGCCTCACCCTGAAAGACTACGGCCGCTTGCAGGCCGGGTATTTTCGCCTGGTGCAGGACGACGAGGTTTGACCCGACCCGGCAGAAGGCCGCCGCAAGGCGGCTGGCCAAGGAGCTGAACTTTTCCGCGAGCGAAATCATGACCATGTCGTTCAGCGACATGGTCTGGTGGCTTTCGGATTGAGAGGATTAACGGATGGCGAACAAATCAGGGATTGCCCTGGGGGAAGCCGTCGCATCTGGCTCGGCTTTCCCTGGCGCGCTCGATGACTATCGCGCCAGGTTTACCGATCATTGGGCGCCTTACGGCAAGGCGCTTCAATCGTTTTCGTCACCGCTGGATATCTGGCGACCAGGCCCGTATCCATCGGTCGTGCCACAGCTGTCGAACTGGCAAGGACTCACTCCGGCACTGGAGCACCAGCCGTTACCCTTGGCTGAACAGGGATGGCGCGCATCCAACTCACCCCCGTTCGAGTTGCCCGCTCAGATCGTACATGCGTACCCCCAGCCTCGGCCGCGCGCAGATTCAACTCCCCGGATCAACGCTGATGCACCTGAAGCCCGCCAAGGGGTGGTGTCGGGGGAGGGCGAAGCAGTTTCGTCAGCCTCTGCTGATCCCACGCCGAGCCGAGCCACTGCCCGTACTCGAGCAGGGGCTGCGGCCAGGGAGGCTGCCTCTGCAACCAAGTTGGATTTGGGGTTGAAGCTCTTCCACACCGCTTCCACCGCCACCACGCCGAAGGAGCAGGCAGTGGGCTATCTCAGTGCGGTTGGGTCGGCAGTCGGCACATTAGGCGGCAAGGCCTTGGGAGCGGCGGTGCCGCGCTGGGGCACGATGGTTTCGGAGGTGGGCGGCGTTGCCTTCGGTATGGCTGGCGACAAGCTGGGCGCCTGGGCTGGCGAGCGGGTCACGAACCCTGCATCGGAGACAGCCAAGGACAAACCGCCATCAACGCCGGTATCGACTCAGTCGAAACCTGACGCGGATCCTTATTCGACGCTGTCTGGCTCAGTCAAGGACGCGCTTACGACTGCTGCGGTGGTGGGCGGGGGTTATGCCAGCTGGGAAGTACTCAAGCGGCGTTACACCAACCCAGGTGCTGTTGCTGGGACCGCCAAGGGCGTCGCAGAGAACCTCAAGGCATTGAAAATACCCCTTGCTTCGATGTTCATCGAGGCTGGTGCAAAGGCGGCCTATACCTATGGCACGGCGCAAACCCGTGAAGAAAGGTGGAGCGGTTATGGCGGCGCGGCAGGGGGCCTGATCCTTGGTGGCGCCCTGGGTGCCGCCGGATCGTTGCTGGGTCCGATCGGTACCACGATAGGGATGTCGGTCGGCAACTTTGTGGGCGATCAGGTTGGGTCGGCGGTTGGCAAATATTTGGCCACCCAGTACCCGGAGCCTGCCTCCACAGAGCAGCCGGTACGGCGAGGGCTGCCGGCCAAGGC
This sequence comes from Pseudomonas sp. A014, assembly GCF_052378495.1. NCBI lineage: Bacteria > Pseudomonadati > Pseudomonadota > Gammaproteobacteria > Pseudomonadales > Pseudomonadaceae > Pseudomonas > Pseudomonas sp. A014. The sequence goes on along the minus strand of NZ_CP199001.1, from coordinate 4,584,673 downwards.
GAGCGGGACGGCAAAGGAGCAGAGCCCGGAGCGTGCCAGGTCGTCGGGACCGCCGTCTCCTCTTCGGCCGCCGGGACTTATGGCGCAGTTTGCAACTGCCGCAAGCGTTTCATCGCAACGGCGGCCTACGATGTTGACTATGCCGAAGCCGGGTTCGACTGCTGACACTGCCGGCATGGACAAGGCTCTCGTCAGGGATCTGTTGAGGCCTCCTGTGGATGAAGGGAGGGCAGCAAGTGTGGTGGCCAAGCAACGGGTTGCAGGCGCCATCGCTGAGCCTCGTGCATGGCCTCCGGCGATTCCTGGTCTTTCGTTGGTCCCCGGTATCGTGCCTTCTCCCAGATTCGAAAGTCATGGCGCCAGCGTTGCGCCCGCTGCCGTAAAGGTCGAGCTCCCTCGATCGCCTCAGAAGCCGTCAAGGCCGGCTGCTGTACTGGGGTTGCCGAAGGTTGCGGTGCAGGCCTCAGCGTCTGGACGTTCAGCTGTAATGGACAAGCCCGCAGTAGAGGTGCAGGTACCAGCCGCGCAGTTGTCGGTGCCGCCGCAAGCCAGCGTCCTGCCAGATGCTCCGCCGCAAGCCCCGGCCCAACCGGTCATTACCGGCGGGGCAGGCCAGCCCTTCAACTTCACCACCAACATCCCCATCACGCTGCAAGGCGCCGCTGTTGCACACGACCAACTCGCCACCGACCTGGAACTGGCTGTGCGCCGGGTACTGGAAGAACGGCAAAGAGCTGATGAAGCGCGTCTGGCAGACCCTCTACGACAATTTTGAACCGGAGGGACATTCATGACCTACCTGGAGCAGTTGCAGGCCGCACTGCATGCACTGGTCAAGGCGGGCGAGGAGGGGCGTCGGCGTGCCGGCGCCATGCTCGACCCGATGAACCAGGCCGTGGACCACGTCAAGGAAGCCGCGGCTGAACTCGAAGCATTGCCTTGGATCGGTCCGGCCATCGGCAAGCGCCTGCAACGTACCCTGCGTGCCATCGACTCGGCGCAAGGGCGTGTCAACAAAGTGATTGCCCGCTACGACAAGAGCGTCGACGAGGTGCGCAAGGTGCAGGAGCGTGTCGATGCGTTCTCCGAACACCTGGGCAAGGCTGGCGCGGCGATCCGCAAGGTGGTGGGCGATGCCCGCGCGGTGGCAAGCGGGGTGCTCGTCACCTTCGGCTTCGCACCGCTGACAACGCCGACCGCCGAAGCGATCAAGCCATTCCCGCACCTGCTGGTGCTGCAACCGCTGAAGGCCAATGCCACACCGTACTACTTCAACCTCGATACTGCCGCGTTCGACCAGTTGCGTCGCCAGACCCGCTTTCGCTGGGCCGCCCAGGAACGCCTGAGCCGCGACAGCGCGCAGCAGGCCGTCGGCCAGGGCGAGGAGACGATCAGCATCCGTGGTGCGATCTTTCCCTCCTTCAAGGGCGGTCTAGGCCAGCTGCAGACCCTGCGCAGCATCGGTCGCCAGCTGCTGCCCCTGAGTCTGACCACAGGGTACGGCGAGGTACTCGGCAACTGGTGCCTGACCAGCATCGACGAAGACCAGAGCAACCTGCTGGCCGGGGGCATTCCACGCAAACAGGGTTTTTCACTGGAGTTCACCCGCTATGGCGAAGACCTGCAAAACGTCTGACGGCGACCAGCTCGACACCCTCTGCCAGCACTACTACGGCCACCTCAACCGCACGGTCGAAGCCGTGCTGGAGGCCAATCAGGGGCTGGCCGACGAAGACCAGCCCCTGCGCGCCGGCGTGATGATCCTGCTGCCGGACCTGCCCACTGCCACGGTCAGCAGCGTGCAGCTCTGGAACTGAGCGCAGGCCCCTATCCACACCGACAACGGAGGCATGAGTCATGCAACCCGTCTTCAGCATCAAGGCCGATGGCAAGGACATCACCGCCCTGATCAACGACCGCTTGTTGCTGCTGCGCACCACCGACAAACCCGGCATGGAGTCGGATACATTCGAGCTGCGCATCGATGCCCGCGACGGTGCCCTGGCCCTGCCGCCTCGCGGCGCGGTGCTGGAGGTGCACCTGGGCTACGCCGGGCAGCCACTGACGCTGCTGGGGCGCTTCACCGTCGATGAGGTCGAGCTGTCCGGGCCGCCGGACACCCTGGTGATCCGCGGCAAGGCCAGCGACCTGTGCGGCAGTGGCAGAACCATCCGCAGCGGCAGTTGGGAGAATGTTCCGCTGCAACGCATCATCGCCGAGATCGGTGCGCGCAACGGTTGGCAGGCGATCTGCCCGGTCGCCCTGAACGTGCCGCGTATCGACCAGTACAGCGAGTCGGACTTCAACTTCATCACCCGTCTGGCCCGCCAGTACGACTGCACCGCCAAGCTCGCCAACGGCCAGCTGCTGGTGCTGCCGCGCCAAGGCGGGCAGAGCGCCGGCGGCAAGACGCTGGGGCTGGTGACGCTGCGGCGCAGCGACGTCAGCCAGTGGCAATTTCGCCTGGACGACAAGGCCACTCGCAAGGCCGTGCGCACCCGTCACCAGGACAGTGCCAGCGGCGAGCTCAAGGTGGTCGAACTGAGCAACGCCGAAAGCTCGGGCAGCCAGCGTCCTGTTCATACCGACCGCCACCTGTACCCCAATCGCGCCGCCGCCGAACAGGCTGCCCGCGCACGCCTGGCCAGCTTCAATCGCGAGACTGCCATCGTGCGCCTGGACATGCCTGGTCGCACCGACCTGTTCGTCGAGCGCAGCATAGAGGTCAGTGGTTTTGTCGACGGGCTCGACGGCCAGTACCTGATCGACTCGGTCGAGCAGGTGTTCACCGGCTCTGGCTGGCGCACCACCGTGCAGTGCAACGGTGGCAAGGCGGGCAAGGCCAAGAGTGCCGGGCGTGCAGCGGGCAGGCCCGCTTCTCTCAAGGCCTAGGCCGTTTTCGACAAGGAGTCTCTTCATGCAATCGAGTTTCAACCCGGATGCGATCCAGGTGCTGGACGACCTGCTCAGCCCCAAGGAGCTGTCCATGCTCGCCCAGCGGCTGGCCGGCCCTGTATGGCGTTTCGGCTGGGCGCAGCACTACGGCGTATTGGACCGACCGTGCTGGCATGCCTTCATTGCCGGCAGCGCACGCGAACAACGACAGGACTGCGAGCAGGAACTGCGTGAGCGCGCAGGCTGGACGTTCCTGGCCGACTGGTGGGCCGGCTTCAAGGACAGCCATCTGCCGCAGGCAACATTGCTTGGGGTCTACGCCAATGGCCAGACCAGCGGCCAGGACGGCCCTATCCACCGCGACAACCGCCCGGATGAGCCGGGCAAGACCCTGGTCATGTTCTGCAACGAACACTGGGCTTCGGCCTGGGGCGGCGAGCTGCTGTTCTTCAACGCCGCCAAGACCGATGTGATCAAGGCCGTCCTGCCCAAGCCCGGGCGAATCGTGCTTTTCGACGGACGCATTCCCCACAGCGCCAGATCGCCCGCCGCAAGCTGCAACCGCTTGCGCGTGAGCCTGGCTTTCAAGACCCTCATCAAGGAGTAGATAACCATGGCTGGAACAGTCGAACTGATCGTCGGTTATGTCGACAAGGCGGCGGGTACCGGTGCAGCCGGCACGTCGCTGATCGATCAGTACAACAGCGACAAGGAGGGCTTCGCCCTGGTCAACCAGAGCACCCAGACGGTTGCGACGGTGGCTGGGGTGACTTCCATGGTCAAGCTCACAGCCGGCTTCACGCCGTTCCTGAGCGTGACCACCAACACGCTGGCCGCGACCACGGTGTTCGTCAAGATCACCGCGGAGTACCGCACCGAGCAGCCGTTCAACACCGGCGATGTCATCAGCCTGGTGGGCAACGTTGCCGGCGTGGTCGGCGGTATTGCCCTGCTGGCCGGGTTCGGCCCTGCAGCGGCCTTGTTCACGGCGGTCGGTATTGGCGCCAACGTCTCGGGCATCATCACCTCCGACGTCAGGAACAACCTCTACCAGTCGCTGGTGAAACCGGTTTGGGAACAGTATTTCAGCGCCAACCCCCAGGCCAGCTATCCTGACTACTGGGTGGCGCCGGACCTGAAACTGGCCACGCTCGCCGAGCTGGGCGCCTACTACGCCGATCGCATCGCCACCAGTCACTGGGATCCGGCAACGGGGGCGGTATCGCTGTCCAGCGACAGCCGGAGCGTCTATGACGAGGGTGCGGCGGCTGGCGGCGGGGGAGGGGGCTATGTCGAAGGAGGCAGCTCCGGTACTGCGCCTGTGGTCTATCCCGATCTGCCGGACGCCTGGATCGATATCGGGCCGATCGAGATCGTGAACCCGGGCGATGTGTACCTGGGCAGCGATCAATACCATCGCTGAGGTTCATGGTAGGGTTGCGCTCCAGCCCAACGGTCATCGATAACGGACATATGGCTTCACTCGCCTCTCAGCTTTCTGCGCTCACGCCCCGCCAGCGTTTCATCGTCCTGCTGCTCCTAGCGATCTGCTTCCTTGCGTTCGCCGCGATCTATGCGCGGGGATATCGCGACGCTCCTGCGTCGGATGACACCCGGCTGGTCACGCTCGACGGTCGACTGACGACCCACCCCCAAGTCTGGAAGCCCCAGCCCGAGTTGGTCAGCTTTGGCGTGGCCTACGACCTGGACGGTCAGCGTCGGCAGCAGGGTTTGTATGCTTATCGCAGTGCGTTCGAGCAGGCGGGAATCGGTATGGGCACCGTGCTCAGGCTGACCGTGGAAGGCTCCGGGCGGGTGCGAGCTCTGGCCAGTGAAGAGGGCCGTATCCTGTTCGATGACCGGCTCAACCAGCAGGTCATCGAGTGGAACAATATTTCGATCCGGCGCGGCGTAATCGTCAGTGGCGTCATGTCGGCTGCAGCGCTGGCCTTCGCGCTGCTGACCGGCTGGCGGCACCGGCGGCGCATTTTTTCCCGAGGCGGTGCTGCCGAAGGCTGACGTCTCGCACCGATCCTCTGCGCCATCGTCCAGGACGCAGTCCACACCCCACTCCCAACCCAGGCTTGCCTGGGTTTTTTTTGCTTGCCAGGGAGGTTCTGCATGCTCACCGAGCGGCAACTCATTCAGATCTATCCACTCGCCGGCCAGCGTGTCGGCACGTTTCTCACACCTCTCAACGAGGCCATGGCCCGTTGGGAAATCGACCATCCCAAGCGCATCGCCGCCTTTCTCGCCCAGGTCGGTCATGAGTCCGACCAGTTACGCTATGTGAAGGAGCTGGGCAGCGATCGCTATCTTTCACGCTATGACACCGGCCCGCTGGCCCTGCGCCTGGGCAACACGCCCGAGGCCGACGGTGATGGCCAGCTGTATTGCGGTCGCGGCCTGATCCAGGTCACCGGGCGCAACAACTACCAGGCTTGCAGCCGTGCGCTGTTTGGTGATGAGCGGTTGCTGGCGCAACCCCAGCTACTCGAGCAGCCACGCTGGGCCTGCGAGTCGGCGGCCTGGTTCTGGCAGTCGCGCGGGCTCAATGCCCTGGCCGATCGTGGTGAGTTCAACCGCATCACCCGACATATCAATGGTGGGCTCAATGGCCTGGATGAGCGCCTCAAGCTCTGGGCCAGGGCTCGGGAGGTATTGTGCTGAGCCGCCTGCAGTTTGCTGCGTACGTTGCCTCGGTACTGTTGCCCGCCGCGTTGGCCTGGCAGGTTCAGGCCTGGCGCTACGAGCGTCTGCTCGCCGAGTCGGACGAGTTGCAGGCGCGCCAGCGGGTGGAGCAGGCCGAGGTGCTCAACGAACAGCTGCGTAGTGAGCGCGAGCAGCGCCAGGCGCTCGAGCGACGGCTGCACGACAGCGAGTCGATTCATTTCCAGGAGCTTACCGATGCGCAACAGAATCAGGCTCGGCTGCGTGATCGCCTTGCTACTGCCGATCTGCGCCTGTCGGTCCTGGTCGAGCGCGACGCCACCTGTTCCACAATGCCTGCCGCCACCGGCGCCAGCGGCGTGGATCATGGCGCCGTACGCGCCCGACTTGACCCGGCGCATGCTCGACGAATTATCGCCATCACCGACGACGGCGACCGGGGGCTGATCGCCCTGCGCGCCTGTCAGGCCTACATCCGCGCGCTGGCGCCGTGAATCCTTGCCTGGGGGGATGAGGGTGGTAGGGTAGTGCGCAGTCACGCAAGGAGCCTGCCATGGACCCGATCACCGTACTTTCTACCCGCCTGGGCGAACACCTGCGCCGCTTCAATGCGCAGGTGAGCACCGCCGAGTCCTGCACTGGTGGTGGCATCGCCGAAGCGATCACCCGTATTCCCGGCAGTTCGGCCTGGTTCGAGGCGGGTTACGTCACCTATTCCAACGCCCAGAAGACCCGCCAGCTTGGCGTCCCCGAGGCACTGTTCACCCAGGTTGGCGCCGTCAGCCAGGAGGTTGTCGAGGCCATGGTCCGTGGTGCCCAGGCCGCCAGCGGCGCGCGGTTTGCCGTAGCGGTCAGCGGTGTCGCCGGGCCGGATGGCGGCTCGCCGGCCAAACCGGTAGGCACCGTGTGGCTGGCGTGGGGCGATGGAGCCGACGTGAGCAGCGAGCGTCGCCACTTCGAGGGCGATCGCGAGGCGGTGCGCCGACAGACGGTGATCGCTGCGTTAGACGGCTTGTTACAGCTTGGTGCCGAGTAAATCGCTCGACGGGGGTTTGCGGAAACGAATCCCTGTGGAATAATACTGGCTACTTATACAGGTATTCCGGCCATCAGGGCCAAGTCGAACACGTGAGGATTTCAATGGACGACAACAAGAAGCGCGCCTTGGCTGCGGCCCTGGGTCAGATCGAACGCCAATTCGGCAAGGGCGCAGTCATGCGCATGGGCGATCACGAACGCCAGGCCATCCCGGCCATCTCCACCGGCTCGCTGGGCCTGGACATCGCCCTCGGCATCGGCGGTCTGCCAAAGGGCCGTATCGTCGAGATCTACGGCCCGGAATCCTCGGGCAAGACCACGCTGACCCTGTCGGTCATCGCCGAGGCCCAGAAGAACGGCGCCACCTGCGCCTTCGTCGACGCCGAGCATGCTCTCGACCCTGAGTACGCTGGCAAGCTCGGCGTCAACGTCGATGACCTGCTGGTCTCGCAGCCAGACACCGGCGAACAGGCCCTGGAAATCACCGATATGCTGGTGCGTTCCAACGCTGTCGACGTGATCATCGTCGACTCCGTGGCGGCCCTGGTACCCAAGGCTGAGATCGAAGGCGAAATGGGTGACATGCACGTCGGCCTGCAGGCCCGCCTGATGTCCCAGGCGCTGCGCAAGATCACCGGTAACATCAAGAACGCCAACTGCCTGGTCATCTTCATCAACCAGATCCGTATGAAGATTGGCGTGATGTTCGGTAGCCCGGAAACCACCACCGGCGGTAACGCCCTGAAGTTCTACGCCTCGGTCCGTTTGGACATCCGTCGTACTGGCGCTGTGAAGGAAGGCGACGAAGTGGTGGGCAGCGAAACCCGCGTCAAGATCGTCAAGAACAAGGTTTCGCCACCTTTCCGTCAGGCCGAGTTCCAGATTCTCTACGGCAAGGGTATCTACCGTAACGGCGAGATCATCGACTTGGGCGTCTCTCAAGGCCTGGTCGAGAAATCCGGCGCCTGGTACAGCTATCAGGGCAACAAGATCGGCCAAGGCAAGGCCAACGCTGCCAAGTACTTGCAAGAGAACCCGGCCATCGGTTCGGAAATCGAGAAGCAGATTCGTGAGAAGCTGCTGACCTCCGGCGCTGTCGCCGCTGCTGGCAAGGCCGCCGCCGCTGAAGCTGATGCCGACGATATGGCTGATGCTGAAGCCGGTTATTGATATCGCTGGTTGATCGCGCATGTCGTCCGTCGTACTCGACACCCCCGTCGCCGTTCGGCGGACAGCCATGGACCTGCTCGCGCGCCGCGAGCACGGTCGTGTCGAGCTGACGCGCAAGTTGCGTCAGCGCGGTGCCACCGATGAGCTGATCGAGCCTGCGCTCGATCGGCTTGCCGAGGAAGGGCTGCTCAGCGAGGCGCGCTACCTGGAAAGCTTCATTTCCTATCGCTCCAACTCCGGCTATGGCCCCGCACGTATTCGTGAGGACCTGAGTCAGCGAGGGCTGAACCGTGGCGATATCGATCAGGCACTGCGCGAGAGCGGTGTGGACTGGTCGGCCCGCCTACGGGACGTCTGGCAGCGCAAGTTCGCCGGGCAACGTCCTCAGGATCCCCGCAGTCGCGCGCAGCAAACGCGCTTTCTCGCCTACCGTGGTTTTTCCATGGACATGATCGGCCGGCTGCTCAGCGGGCGCGACCTCGATGATTGACGGCCAGTACGGCTGACCAGGCAGATATCTACCTGGTCAGCCGTACTGGCCTTTTTCGTTCAACTGACTTTCAGCGCTTCTCGCGCATGCTGGGTCGTGTGCATGGGCTCAGGTTTTGCCCAGTTTTCCGGCAGGTTGATGAAGTCCACCAGTTCACGAAGGCGCCCCTGATCACGGCCGCTGAAGGCGAAGGTCAGGCGGGTCAGGTGGTTGAAGTCGCCGACTTCATGTTCTGCGCTACTGTCGGGCTGTTGATGATACTTGCCGCTCAGGCGCAGGTCGGCAAAACCCTCCTGGATGTCGCATAGCGCAGCCTCGCTCAAGGGGTGCAGCATGCGGATCACGAACTGGTTCTTCAGCCAGCGGCTCGAGTGGTAGTTGCTATAGAACTGTTTGATCTCTTCAACGGCCTCGTCGGCACTGTGCACCAGGCGTACCAGCTTCAGGTCGCTGGGCAGGATATAGCGGTTCTCTTCCAACTGACGGCTGATGAAGTTCAGGGCATCCTGCCAGAAGCTGCCGCCAGGCGAGTCCAGCAGTACCACCGGCACCAGTGGGCTTTTACCGGTCTGGATCAGGGTCAGCACTTCCAGCGCTTCATCAAGGGTGCCGAAGCCACCCGGGCAAAGGACCAGTCCGTCGGCTTCCTTGACGAAGAACAGCTTGCGGATAAAGAAGAAGTGGAAGGGCAGCAGCTTGTCGGTGCCGTCTACCGTGGCATTGGCATGTTGCTCGAAAGGCAAGGTGATATTGAAACCCAGGCTGTTCTCGGCACCGGCGCCTTCGTGGGCAGCGGCCATGATGCCGCCGCCGGCACCGGTGATGACCATCAGCTCGGAGCGTGCCAGTGTGGCGCCCAGTTCCCGGGCCAGGGCATACATCGGGTGTTCCTGGGGTGTGCGCGCCGAGCCGAACACCGTGACTTTGCGTCGGCCCTTGTAGCGTTCGAGAGTACGGAAGGCGTGATCCAGTTCGCGCAGGGCCTGCAAGGTGATCTTGGCGTTCCAGCGGTTGGCGTCGTCGCTGGCCATGCGCAGTACGGTCAACATCATGTCGCGGTAGAGGGGCAGGTTGGGGCTGTTCGGCGCCACCAGTTGCAGTTGTTCGTCAATCCTGCCCAGGTCGATTCCCTGGTCGCTGAAGTGCTTGGACAGCAGTTCATTCGGTAGGTAAGGCATTCAACGTCTCCTTCTGCAGCAAAACCTCTGACCGGTCGATGGTGAGTACCGGCCACGACACTGCGTGTGTCGCTGGCTGCTGTGGCTCGAGTGTGCATCCCGAGCATTGCAGTAGGCCTTCAAGGCCGTGATGCAGTGGCTTGTATCCATCTTGTCTGTTTTCGTTGCGGATCCGGCAACGTCGTGGCGTCGGCAATCTCCTGTGCTTGCCGAAAATGCCTGTCGTTTGCTTTCAATCTAGACGCTGGCGCGCGATCGTGCCGGTTCGCTGAAGGTCAACCGTTCGTCTGATCGGATCCAATCCTTGCCGAGCTTTGTTTAACTGAGGGGCAGAGGGCGATGCAGGGAGGAAGAAGCATGCATCGGTTGGTCATCGAGGTGGACCTGCAGTTGTATGAACTGCTCAGGCGTGCGGCCCAGGACCATCACTTGAGCCTGGAGGGCGAGTGCCTGCGCAGGTTGCAAGGCGCCGACAGGCAATCACGTTACCTTCAGGCCCTGCTGGCGGATCTGCGCGCCGATGAGGAGCAGCGGCGCGCCAGCGACGATCAGGTCGCCTGAATCACTTCTTCTTGTTGCCAGCGGTGCAGCTGGCAGCGTCGAACGCCTGGTCCATGACCGGCTGGTTGGTCTTGTAGACGGTGAAGCGGTAGACCATCACCGCGCCCTTGGTCATCAGTTGGCGGTAGCCGGTGTTGCGGCAGACGCTGTCGCCCAGCTGGCTGCGCACCAGCGCCGGGTTTTCCAGCATGCGCTGGGCATGCTCTTCACGCACGCTCAGGTGGTTGACCAACGCCTTGCCCTTTTCAACAGTGTAGCCCTGATCGAGGATGTCTTCGTTGACGGCGCGTGGCGTGCCGACGCTGCTCTCCTTGGCAACCTTCTGCAGCATCTGGTTCAGCTCGTAGTCCTGCTTGGACGCTGCGTTGGCGGCAAGCGGCAGGGCGAGCATCAGGCTCAGGGTCGGGACGATAAGACGCAGCATGAATCTCTCCTGGTTCGGTGACTGGCGCTTTGACCCGCGCCGGCAGGCGGCGTTCCATGAACAGGTCGCGCTCCAGGCGCAGCCGCCGCCAAAGGCTCGATTATAAGGGAGCCTGGCAGTGGCCTGCACGGCAAACCTGCGCCCGCTCTGGTAGACTTGCACCTTTGTTTCCCGCCGAGTTGTCGCAGTGTCCATCCTATTCCCGTCGCCAGGCTTGCAGCCATGAGCCATGCGGTAGCGCGTCTGCGCGCCGAGCGTCTGGCGCGCAGCAACAAACCCTTCGTCGCCCGCGGTTCGCGAGCCGATCGCTGCCCGGACTGCCGGGTTATCGCCAGCCATTGCCTGTGCGCCTGGAAGCCTCGGGTCGACGCCCAGGCCGGCATGTGTCTGGTGATGCACGACACCGAGCCATTGAAGCCGACCAACACCGGCTGGCTGATCGCCGACCTGATCGAAGACACCTGGGCCTTCGGCTGGCAGCGCACGGATGTCGATGCGCGCTTGCTGGCGCTGCTCGAACAACCCCAGTGGCAGCCCTATATCGTCTTCCCTGGTGAGTTCGTCGCACAGGAGCGGGTGGTCAACGAAGTGGTGTGCGAGCCCGGCAAGCGGCCGCTGTTCATCCTGCTCGACGCCACCTGGACCGAAGCGCGCAAGATGTTTCGCAAGAGCCCGTACCTGGATCGCTTCCCGGTGCTGAGCCTGGAGGCCGAGCAGATGTCGCGCTACCGCCTGCGCCGCTCCAAGCGTGACGATCATTTCTGCACCGCGGAAGTGGCGGCCATGTGTCTGGACCTGGCCGGCGACAACCGTGCCTCCCAGGCGCTGGATGCCTACCTTGACGTGTTCAGCCTGCACTACTTGAGCGGCAAGCGACACCTGGCACTGGACGATCAGGATGAGCCGCATCAACGCTTGCATACCTTCCTATAGTCCAAGGGGCAAGCGAGCCGGATTGGTTCATACTGTCGAGCAGGTCGCCAGGGGGGGCGAGGCCGCCGGGCAATTGGCTTGACCACCCGGACGGTGCTCGGCATCCTTGGCGCCGATTCGGCCACGACGCAGCCGCCACCCCTGGTCTGCCTCGTGCCCTTGCCGCTGGCGGCGCCGTCGCCCGCGCCTTGAGTTGCCCGCCAGGCACAGGCCCCATACCCCGCAGCGCCTGGCACAGAACAGGACCCCTGGATCGATGGCTACATATGAAATCCTGATTGCCGATGACCATCCGCTGTTCCGTAGCGCCTTGCGCCAGGCCGTGACCCTTGGCCTCGGGCAGGACGTACGTCTGGTGGAGGTGGCAAGCATCGCCGAACTGGAAACCCGCCTGACCGAGAAATCCGACTGGGACCTGGTCCTGCTCGACTTGAACATGCCAGGTGCCTATGGCTTCTCCGGGCTGGTCCTGCTCCGCGGCCAATACCCGCAGATTCCGGTGGTGATGGTGTCGGCGCAGGAAGAGGCGGCCGTGGTGGTCAAGTCCCGTGAGTTCGGGGCCAGCGGTTTCATTCCCAAGTCCAGCCCGCTGGAAACCATCCAGGACGCCGTGCGCAAGGTGCTCGACGGCGAAGTGTGGTGGCCGCCGCAGGCGTTCGAAAAGGTTGATGTGTCGGCCGAGGCAAAAGCCGCCAGCGAAGGGCTCGCAAGCCTGACGCCGCAGCAGTTCCGGGTGCTGACCATGGTCTGCGAAGGTTTGTTGAACAAGCAGATCGCCTACGAGCTGAGCGTTTCGGAGGCGACCATCAAGGCCCACGTCACCGCGATCTTCCGCAAGCTGGGCGTGCGCACCCGGACCCAGGCCGCCTTGCTGCTGCAACAACTTGAATCGGTTTCAGCCAACTGAGCCTTCCGGCTTCACGCTTTTTTGACCCAGGCTGGACTAGCCTGCAGGTCTTTTTCAGGTGAATTGACTCACATGTCGCCATTCAAGGGCCAGACCGGCCTGAAACGCATCTTCAATGCCGCCGGCTATTCGCTCGACGGCCTGCGCGCCGCCTTCAAGGGCGAGGCTGCCTTCCGCCAACTGGTGCTGCTCAATGTGCTGCTGATCCCGACTGCCTTCTGGTTGCCGGTCAGTCGCGGCGAGCGTGCGATCCTGATCGCGGTGTGTCTGCTGGGGCTGATCGTCGAGCTGCTCAACTCGGCGGTCGAGGCTGCCATCGACCGCATTTCGCTGGACCGTCACCCCTTGTCGAAGAACGCCAAGGACATGGGCAGTGCTGCGCAATTGGTGGCAATGAGCATGGTGGCGCTGGTCTGGGGCGTAATCCTGCTCGGCTGACGCTCAGGCGATGGTCGGCAGCACGATCTCGTCGCTGCGCTGCACCCCCGCAGTGAAGCTGCGGCACAGCTCGAGAAACTCACGCATGGCCGAGGTCTGGTACTTCTGCTTGTGCCAGATGAAGTAGAACTGGCGCAGCAGATCCAGCTCCGGGGTTTCCACTGCCACCAGGCTGCCGCGCCTGAAAGCGTCGCGCAGCGCGAGGCGTGAAATGCAGCCGATCCCCAGACCCGACTCCACGGCGCGCTTGATCGCTTCCGTATGTTCAAGCTCCAGGCGGATGTTCAGGTTGGCGCGGTGGTGGCGCATGGCCTGGTCAAAGGTCAGGCGGGTGCCTGAGCCTTGTTCGCGCAAGATCCACGCCTCCTGGGACAAGGCCTCGATATTGGCGCGGCCGACCTTGGCCAGCGGATGTTGCGGGGCGCAGAACACCACCAGTTCGTCCTCGACCCAGGGTTGCACCTCCAGGTCAGGGTGGTTGCAGTCACCCTCGATAAGACCCAGGTCAATTTCGTAGTGCGCCACCTGTTGCACAATGTGCGCTGTATTCTGCACGTGCAGCTTGACCTGGCTTTCCGGGTGCACCTGCATGAAGCTGCCGATCAGCAGCGTTGCCAGGTAGTTGCCGATGGTCAGGGTGGCGCCGACGGCGAGCGAGCCGAAGCCGGACTTGCCATTGAGCAGGTCTTCGATTTCCTTGGCCTGGTCGAGCAGGGCTACTGCTTGGGGCAGCAACTGATGGCCCAGGGCGTTGAGGCTCAGACGCTTGCCGGCGCGATCGAACAGCTGGCAGCTGGACTGGCGCTCCAGTTCGGTGATGGAAGTACTGGCCGCCGACTGCGAAAGGGCCAGTACATTGGCCGCTCGCGATACGCTTTGATGCTGGGCGACGGCGACGAAGACTTGAAGCTGGCGGAGAGTGAATCGCATATCTATATAACCGATAAGTCATATCTTGATAATTCAGTTAACAGATATTCTCGCTGCCCCTAAACTATCGCGCAACTGCGCGTCTTGCGCGCGCCGCGTTTTTCTTCAGGAGCCCCACTAGATGAGCAACATGAACCACGAACGTGTCCTCAGTGTGCATCACTGGAACGACACCCTGTTCAGCTTCAAGTGCACCCGCGACCCGGGCCTGCGCTTCGAGAACGGTCAGTTCGTGATGATCGGCCTGCAGCAGGAAAGCGGCCGTCCGCTCATGCGTGCCTATTCGATCGCTTCGCCGAACTGGGAAGAGCATCTGGAGTTCTTCAGCATCAAGGTGCCGGACGGTCCGCTGACCTCCCAGCTGCAGCACCTGAAGGAAGGCGACGAGATCATCATCAGCAAGAAACCGACCGGCACCCTGGTGCTGGACGACCTGAACCCGGGCAAGCACCTGTACCTGCTGAGCACCGGCACCGGCCTGGCACCGTTCATGAGCGTGATCCAGGACCCGGAAACCTACGAGCGTTTCGAAAAGGTCATCCTGGTGCATGGCGTGCGCTACGTGAACGAAGTCGCCTACCGCGAGTTCATCACCGAGCACTTGCCACAGAATGAATTCTTCGGTGAAGCGGTGCGTGAGAAGCTGATCTATTACCCGACCGTGACCCGCGAGCCGTTCGAGAACCAGGGCCGCCTGACCGACCTGATGCGCAGCGGCAAGCTGTTCAGCGACATCGGCCTGCCTCCGATCAACCCGCAGGACGACCGTGCGATGATCTGCGGCAGCCCGAGCATGCTCGACGAGACCAGCGAAGTGCTCGACAGCTTCGGCCTGAAGATCTCGGCGCGTATGCGCGAGCCAGGTGATTACCTGATCGAGCGTGCATTCGTCGAGAAGTAAGGCGAATTGCGGCATAAAAAAACGCAGACCAGGGTCTGCGTTTTTTTATGCCTGGAGAATGTGAGTTCAGGTTTCGCGTGCAACCTCCAGCACCCGGATCACTTCCGGCTGGGGATAATGCCAGCGCACCTGCACATCCCAGAACTTTACCCCGTAGACGCGTTCCGCAGGCGGCACCTGGTAGGCCGGGCGCGGGTCCTGGGCCAGGCACTGCTCGATGAGTTCCACCAGTGGTTCTGCCAGGCGCAGAGCATGTTTGTGGGCCTGGTGCAGGGCACTATCGGTCCACTGCACGTTGATCGGCAGTGGCGCATCGCTGGCCATCTGGTTGACGGCATTGTCGATGCTGTCGGCGTAGGGCACGTAGGGTTTGATATCCAGCACTGGGGTACCGTCCAGCAGGTCGATGCCGGACAAGAGCAGACGCCCCGGCTCCACGCCCTCGAGGCGCACCACCGACTGGCCAATACCATTGGGGCGATGGGTGGCGCGCGTGGCGAACACGCCCATGCTCTTGTTGCCGCCCAGGCGCGGTGGGCGCACCTTCAGCCGGGGCTTTTCTTCCAGTGCTTGATGGAACAGGAACAGCAGCCACACGTGGCTGACCTGCTCCAGGCCCTGTACCGCGTCACCCTGGTCGAACGGCGGCAGCAGCTCCAGCACGCCACGTGCGGCAGGCGCCAGGCGCGGCTGGCGGGGAATGGCGAACTTCTCCTTGAAGCAGGAACGGACGATGCCCACCGGTGTGACGCTGTGCTGCATGATCGGCTCAGCCACGTACGCGAAGGGTCAGGCCCTTGAGGAAGTTGCGCAGCAACTGGTCCTGGCAGGGCCGGTAGTTGTCATGCCCGACCTTGCGAAACAGCGCGCTGAGTTCGGGCTTGGACACCGCGAAATTGACCGACTTGAGAATCGCGTGCAGGTCATCTTCCTTGAGCTCGAACGCCACCCGCAGTTTCTTCAGCACGGTGTTGTTGGTCACCGGCAGCTCGACGGGCTGGGGCGCACGGCTGTCGTCCTTGCCACGGCGATGGATCACCAGGCCATCGAGAAAATGGGCCATGACGCGTTCCGGGCAGCGCACGTAGCCGGCTTCGTCTTCCTTCTTGATGTAGCCGGCAAGGACCACCGGGTTCACTTCAAGGCCGGACAGGGCGATGATTTCGGCCATCTTGGCGTCGTTCACCTTGAGCATGTAGCGCAGGCTGCGCAGGACATCGTTGTGGTTCATGTGACTCGAATCCTTTTCAGGGCCGCACCTGGCGGCGCGGCGGTATCGCTTAGAAACGTTCGCTGGCGGCCAGGTAGCGCCACTGGCCCAGGGGCAGCTTGCCCATCGACACACCACCCAGGCGAATGCGACGCATACCGAGCATTTCCAGGCGAAGGTAGGCGCACAGTTCGGAAATCTGCCCAGGCTGCGGGTTTTTCAACACCAGGCGCAGGTGGGTTTCGTTCTGCCAGCTGGCCTTGGCCCGCGGCAGTTCCCGGTCATTGCGCGTGGCACCACGGGCCAGGCGCTCGAGCGCCTGCGGTGTGGTTTCACCGCGTACCTCGATGATGTATTCCTGCTCCAGGCGACGCAGGTCGGCGTCGATCTTGCGGGTCACCCGCCAGTCCTGGGTGAATACCTGCAGGCCGCTGGCGCCGCGTTCGAGCGGGGCGAGGCAAGTCAATCTGGCGAAGTGCCCGTGCAGGGGGCGCACGCCTTCGCGGTGGGCTTCGCTGAGGCTTGCCAGGTTCATGCTGGCGCGGGCAGCTTCACTGTCCTGGCCCTTGGGCTGGTTGAGCAGCAGGGTAACCGGCTCCAGTGTTTCGGCACGGGCACCCGGGAGCAGTTCGACACGCTGAGTTTCAACCTTGAACTGCGGTTGCTCGACCACGACTCCATCGACCGTGACCCAGCCGCCCTCGATGTACAGTTCGGCCTCGCGGCGGGAGCAGCCGAGCTGTTCGATGAGGCGTTTGGACAGGCGGACGGGTTCGGACATGAGCAGACATTCGCAGGGCAGGGAAAGGTGTCCATTGTACCCGTCCGAGCCGTGCTGCGGCTGGGAATCTGTGCCATTTCGGCCATTTGCACAGCGGTGGCGGCGCAGTTGCTAGCCCTGTGGGCGGATCAGTCGCATATGCAGCAGCGGATACGGCTGACCCAAGCCATCGGTTTCCGAGCGGCCCGCTATCTCGAAGCCCTCATGCAGGTAGAAACCCAGCGCCTGGGGGTTCTGTTCGTTGACGTCCAGGCGATCGGCGTTGAGCTCGGAAATGGCGTGGTGCAGCAGGCGCTTGCCAACGCCTTGGCCGCGGTGCTCAGGGGCGACGAAGAGCATGTCGACACGGCCATTGGCGACGCCGGTGAAGCCGAGGATCCTGCGTCGAGTGTCCCGGCAGCAGACCAGCATCACGGCGTCCAGATAGCGGCGCAGTACATGGTCGCGCAGCAGCACGATGTAGGCGTCGGGGAGAAAGTCATGAGTGGCGCGCACCGATGCTTCCCAGATACGGACCAGTTCGGGGTAGTCGCTGTAGTGGGGGGTATGTAGCGTCAGGTGCAAGGACATTCTGTATTCCTCGGGTAGTGAGGAAAACATAGATGCTGCAGCACAGGTGTGCGGATTTTTTCTGTCTGGCAGGCCCTTTCGCGGTGTTACGCGCGAAAGGGCGTGACGATCAGATGGGCTCGGCCCACATGTCGTATTCGTCGGCATCGACAATACGGCAACGGACCTTGTCGCCCGGCTTGAAGCCGTGGTCACCGTCGATGAACACGCTACCGTCGATTTCCGGCGCGTCGAAGAAGCTGCGACCTACCGAGCCCTGTTCCTCGACCTCGTCGATCAGTACCTCGATCTCCTTGCCGATACGCAGTTGCAGGCGTGCAGTGCTGATCGCCTGCTGGTGGGCCATGAAGCGGTCCCAGCGATCCTGCTTGACGTCATCCGGGACTTCTTCCAGGCCCAGGTCGTTGGCTGGGGCGCCCTCGACCGGCGAGTACTGGAAGCAGCCGACGCGGTCGAGCTGGGCTTCGGTCAGCCAGTCGAGCAGGTACTGGAAGTCCTCTTCGGTTTCGCCGGGGAAGCCGACGATGAAGGTCGAGCGGATCACCAGCTCCGGGCACTGCTCGCGCCAGTTCTTGATGCGCGCCAGGGTACGGTCCTCGAAGGCCGGGCGTTTCATGGCCTTGAGCACCTTGGGGCTGGCGTGCTGGAACGGGATGTCCAGGTACGGCAGGATCTTGCCGGCGGCCATCAACGGGATCACGTCATCGACGTTGGGGTAGGGGTAGACATAGTGCAGGCGCACCCAGGCGCCCAGGCTGCTCAGCGCTTCGCACAGCTCGAGCATGCGGGTCTTGACCGGGCGACCGTTCCAGAAGTCGGTCTTGTACTTGACGTCGACGCCATAGGCGCTGGTGTCCTGGGAAATCACCAGGATCTCCTTGACGCCAGCCTTCACCAGGCGCTCGGCCTCGCTCAGCACTTCGCCGACCGGGCGGCTGACCAGCTTGCCACGCATCGACGGGATGATGCAGAAGCTGCAGCTGTGGTTACAGCCTTCGGAAATCTTCAGGTAGGCGTAGTGGCGCGGGGTCAGCTTGACACCCTGCGGCGGCACCAGGTCGATCAGCGGGTTGTGGTCCTGGCGCGGTGGCACCACCTCGTGTACGGCATTGACCACCTGCTCGTATTGCTGTGGGCCGGTGACCGACAGCACGCTGGGGTGCACGTCGCGAATGGTGCCTTCCTCGACACCCATGCAGCCGGTGACGATGACCTTGCCGTTTTCCTTGATCGCTTCGCCGATCACTTCCAGCGACTCGGCCTTGGCGCTGTCGATGAAGCCGCAGGTGTTGACCACCACCACGTCGGCATCTTCGTAGGTCGGAACGACTTCATAGCCTTCCATGCGCAGTTGGGTGAGGATGCGCTCGGAGTCGACCAGGGCCTTGGGGCAGCCCAGGGAGACAAAGCCGACCTTCGGCGTGGCGGGAGTGGTGGACATGACTAACCTCGGTATTGAAACAGGTCGCGCCTGCCAGTGGCGGCGCGATCCGGGCGGGCGTTTTTGGCGCCTCTGATCAAAAAGTGCGCAATTCTAGCGAGCGCAAGGTCGCTTGACCAGCAGAAAAGCGACGAGCGCTGCGCTATGCTTCGCGCCGTTGTGTCCGGGTAGCAATGATAGCCGGATGACGACAGCGGTCCGGGCGCTGCGAGCATGGCGTCCGGTGCGAATACTACCGGCCCCGAGGGGCCGTCTGCGGGAGTGGTCGATGGTTCAGGCAAGCAGTCACGCCGAGGGTGGGCATGGGGCGGCACGCCCTTTGGGCCTGCTGGTGGCAGCTGTTGGGGTGGTCTATGGCGATATCGGTACCAGCCCGTTGTATACCCTCAAGGAAGTCTTTACCGGCGGTTATGGCGTACAGGTCGACCACGACGGGGTGCTGGGCATCCTGTCGCTGATTCTCTGGTCGCTGCTGTGGGTCGTGTCGTTCAAGTACGTGATGTTCATCCTGCGTGCCGACAACCAGGGCGAGGGCGGCACCATGGCGCTCACCGCACTGGCGCGGCGTGCCACGGCCGCGCATCCGCGGCTGCGCATGCTGATGGTTGGCTGCGGGCTGGTCGGGGCCTCGCTGTTCTATGGCGACAGCATGATCACCCCGGCAGTCTCGGTGCTGTCGGCGGTCGAGGGCATGGGGCTGGCGTTCGACGGCATCGACCACTGGGTGGTGCCGATCTCGCTGGTGGTGCTGGTGGCACTGTTCCTGGTGCAGAAGCATGGTACCGAGAAGATCGGCAAGGCCTTTGGGCCGATCATGGTTGCCTGGTTCCTCGTGCTGGCTGCGCTCGGCGTGCATGGCATCCAGCAAAGCCCGGAAGTGCTCAAGGCGTTCAATCCCGGGTGGGCGTTGAACTTCTTTATCGTCCATCCTGGGATGGGCGTGGCGATTCTCGGTGCGGTGGTGCTGGCGCTGACCGGTGCCGAGGCGCTGTACGCCGACATGGGCCACTTCGGGCGCAAGCCGATCGCCCGTGCCTGGTTTGCCCTGGTGCTGCCAGCGTTGGTGCTCAACTACTTCGGCCAGGGCGCGATGCTGCTGCAAAACCCCGAGGCCGCGCGCAACCCCTTCTACCTGCTGGCGCCAAGCTGGGCGCTGCTGCCGCTGGTCGGGCTGGCGACCATGGCTACGGTGATTGCCTCCCAGGCGGTGATTTCCGGCGCCTTCTCCCTGACCCGCCAGGCCATTCAGCTGGGCTACGTGCCGCGCATGCAGATCCAGCACACCTCCAGTGACGAGCAGGGGCAGATCTACATTGGCGCCGTGAACTGGACCCTGATGGTCGGCGTGGTGCTGCTGGTGATCGGCTTCGAGTCTTCCGGCGCCCTGGCTGCGGCCTACGGGGTCGCGGTGACCGGCACCATGCTCATGACCACCATCCTGGTTTCTGCGGTGATGCTGCTGCTGTGGAAATGGCCACCGGTGCTGGCAGTGCCGCTGCTGGTGGGGTTCCTGTTGGTGGATGGGCTGTTCTTCGCCGCCAACGTGCCGAAGATCGTGCAGGGTGGTGCTTTCCCGGTACTGGCGGGGATCGTGCTGTTCGTGTTGATGAGCACCTGGAAGCGTGGCAAGCAGATTCTCGTCGAGCGTATCGATGAGGGTGGCCTGCCGTTGCCGGTATTCATCAGCAGCATTCGTGTGCAGCCACCGCATCGCGTCGAGGGGACGGCGGTGTTCCTCACGGCGCGTGCCGATGCGGTGCCCCATGCGTTGTTGCACAACATGCTGCACAACCAGGTGCTGCACAGCCAGGTCGTACTGTTGACGGTGGTCAGCGAGGATCGGCCGCGGGTACCGGAGTCGGAGCGCTTCGAGGTCGAGGCCTATGGCGACGGGTTCTTCCGCGTATTGCTGCACTTTGGCTTCATGGATGAACCGGACGTACCGGCGGCACTGCGGCTGTGCCATCTGGAAGAGCTGGATTTCAGCCCCATGCGCACCACCTACTTCCTCAGCCGCGAGACGGTGATCGCCTCGCGCCTGGAAGGCATGGCGCGCTGGCGCGGGAACCTGTTCGCGTTCCTGCTGAAGAATGCCAACGGCAACTTGCGCTTCTTCAACCTGCCGCTGAACCGGGTGATCGAGCTGGGAACCCAGGTCGAGATCTGATTGAAACAACAAGGGCCGCGATGCGGCCCTTGTTGTTTTACTGCTCGGCGACGTTCGACTTGCCCTGGCGGGTCTCGATCTCGCCGATCAGGCGCTTGGCCAGCGCCGGGTAGTTTTCGTCGAAGTGATGACCGCCTGGCAGCTTCATGCGCTCGCCCACGGCCGTCTTGTCGGTGCAGCCGCTCTCGTCGGTTTCTTCCACACCATAGATGCACACCACCTTGGCGGCAGGCAGCTTGGCCATCTCCGGCCCGGTCGGGGCCTCCTGGCCTTCCTTGCCCAGCCAGCCTTCCACTTCGATCTCGAAGCTGCCACTGCGGGCGAAGGCCAGCAGGATCACCGCGTCGATGCGCTTCTGGTCGGCCTCCGGCAGGCGATTGTAGATCGCCGGCAGTACATCGGCACCGAACGAATAGCCGGTCAGCACGAAGCGTTTGGTACCCCATTTCTGCCGATAGTGCTGCATCAGCTCCGACAGATCGGCAGCGCTCTGTTCTGGCGTCTTGTGCTGCCAGTAGTAGCGCAGGGTGTCGATGCCGACCACCGGGTAGCCGAGCTTGGCCATCTCGCCCGCCACGTCGCGGTCCAGGTCGCGCCAGCCGCCGTCACCGGAGAGGAACAGGGTGACGGTGTCTGTGGTCTGGCCGGCTGGCACTTCCACCACGGGAATGGCCAGGGCGTTGCCATCGCGCCCCACCAAGGCCTGGGTCAGCTGGGCCTTGAGTACCTGCGGCAGGTGAATGTCATAGTCGCTGATGCTGGTCTCGGCGTTGGCCTGGTCGCGCACGAAGGCAGCGCTGGCGTCGTCGGGGTTATCGTTCCAGGCCACGTTCCAGTGACCGTGGGCAGCGGTTTTAGGCAGCTCAAGCTTGCAGTCTGGTTGTTCGAGGTTGAAGTCGACCGAGATGGCTCGGGCCTTGTCGTCGTTCTGCCCGGCCAGCCAGCGCCAGGCCTGCGAGGCGCCTGGCCCGATGCCGGCAACCAGGGTCGGCTTGCCGGAGAGCTTGCCCATGGCCTGGTCCAATGCCACTTGCTGCTTGCTGCAGTCGCCGGTCGGCAGGATCACCTGCACCAGTTGCGCTTCACCGGCCTGGCTGAGATCCAGCAGTTGCTTGTCGGTCAGTGCCTGGTCATGGGGTACGCCAACCGCGACCAGGGTCTTGGCGCGCACGCCGGGCGTGACCCGGGTCAGATTACTGCCATCGTCCAGGGTGAAGTGCTCGATACGGGCTTCGGGGGCAGGGCGGGTCCATAGCCAGAAGGCCCCACCGCCAGCCAGCACGGCGAGCAGCAGGGGGATCAGCAGGTACAACCAGTAACGTCGGGTCATCAGCGTTTCACCAATCCAGTCAGGCCGCCAGCAATCAGGGCGGCGGTATCAGCCAGTGCAACCAGGGGGTCCAGCCCGGCTGGCACAGCCATGTAACGGGGTTCCCAGTCCGGCTGGAACTTGTCCTTGAAGCGCCGCAGGCCCTGGAAGTTGTAGAGCTGCTCGCCGCGCTGGAACACCATCGAACCCAAGCGTTGGGTCAGCGGTGCGCCGCGACGCGGTTGCAGGCCGGAAAGCGGGACCATGCCCAGGCTGAAGCGGGCGTAGTCGTGGCTTTTGTAATGCAGGATGAGGCCAAGCATCATGAATTCCATGGTCAGCTTCGGTGCCTCGGGATGCGCGCGCATCAGGTCCAGGCTGGCCAACTCGTTGCTGTGGGTTTCCAGCAGGTTGGCGAAGGCCACCGGGCGGCCCTGGAAGCGGATCAGTGCAATACGGAAATGTTGCAGGTACTCCGGGCTGAAGCGGCCCAGGGAGAAGCCTTTTTCGCGCACGTTCTTGCCAGCCAGCCAGGCGTCGGAGATTTCCCTGAGCTCCTGCAGGGGCGCATGCCCGGGTTCGTGGACTTCCAGGGTCAGGCCGTCGCGGCCGCCACGGTTCCAGGTGTAGCGCAGGTCCTTCATCTCCTTGCCCTTGGCTTCGAGGTCGAAGCGGCGCAGGTCGACCCGTGCCTCTTCGCCAAGCTTGATCGCGGTCAGGCCGATGTCCATGTAGAACGGCAGATTTTCCGCACGCACCTGGTAGAACACCGGGCGGGCGTGGTGCAGGTCGCAGAGGTCGCGGAACTGCCAGATCATTTCGGCACGCTCCTGGGCCGGGCCGATCGGGTCGTACAAGGCGACCAGGCTGCGGCCGCGACGGGCATACATGAGGAAGGCGTTGTCGTTGGGGTGGAACAGCAGCGCCTTGTCACCGGTCAGGGCCAGGCCCCCGTCGGGCTGATCGGACGCCAGCAGAATGCGGTTGGCGCGCTGCAGTTCGTCTTCGCTCGGCAGGTGAATCACCGGGCGCGCGGTGCGTAGCAGCCAGGTCAGGGCGACGATCACCAGCAGTACTGCACTGCCCAGTGCAGCGCGCAGGCCGCGCGGAGCATCGGCGTCGAGGGTGAATTGCCACCACAGTTTGTGGCTGTAGGGGACGTCCTGATAGGCGAACAGCAGCAGCCATACCGAGGCACCGACCACGCAAGCGCTGGCTACCAGGTAGATCGGCGAGAACGGCAGCTCCAACAGGCGGCTGGGGCGATAGAACGAGCGCCGGAACAGGGCGAGCAGGGCGGTGGTGAAGATCATCATCGACGCCTCTTCCCAGTCGAAGCCCTTGAGCAGCGACAGCAGTGCGCCGGTCAGCAGCAACACCGTGGTCAACAGCCAGGCCGCTGACAGGCGGCGACGCAGGCCCTGTGCCAGCAACAGGCAGAGGACGCCGATCAGGCTTGCGCCGAAGTGCGAGGCGTCGATCAGTCGATGTGGGATGAGAAAGCCCATGTGCTCCAGGCGGCTATCGATCTCTGGGGTAACGCCGGAGAACAACAGCACCACGCCGGACAGAAACACCAGGATCGCCAACACAGGAGCGGCGAGCCCGGATGCAGCCTTGATCGCCTGTTGGGCGAACAGCAGGCGGCGGGCCTCGTTTACCAGTAGCAGAACGCAGGCCACCAGCAACGGCAGTACCACGTAGATCAGGCGATACAGCAGCAGTGCCGCGGCCAGGGGCGCCGCGCCCAGCTCGTTGGCGAAGGCGGCGAGCAGGATCGCTTCGAACACGCCGACGCCGCCGGGCACGTGGCTGAGTACGCCAGCGGCGAGGGCCAGCAGGTAGACCAGTACGAAAGCGCCGAATGGCGGGGCTTCGGGCAACAGCAGGTAGAGCACCGTGGCGGCGGCTGCGACGTCCAGCGCGGTGATGAGCAGTTGCAGGGCGGTCAGGCGTGCACCGGGCAGGCGCAGGGTGCGACGTCCGACCTGCACCAGCAGATTGTCGGCCAGAGGTTGCTCGGCGGCGCGGCGGCGATAGAGCCCCATGGCCAGGACGGCGCAGGCCAGCAATACCGCAACGGCGACGCTGCCCAGCAGTGTCGGGGACATGCGCAATGCGGTGGAGGCCGCGGTGAGGTCGCTCAAGGTGGCCACTGCTGCCAGCGGAGGCAGTGCGCAGCCCAGCGAGAGGCTGGCGAACACGGTCATCCGCGCGACTTCTGCAGCCCCCAGCCCCTTGCGCGCATAAAGGCGATAGCGCACCGAACCACCGGAAAGCATCGACAGGCCGATGGCATTGCCGATGGCGAACGCACTGAAACCACCCAGCACAAGCGTGCGGGGTGGAAGCTTGACACCTGCATAGCGGGCCGCGGACCACTCGTATCCCAGCAGGGTCACGAAACCTGCCACCGTGGCCAGCAAAGCACCGAGCAGCGCCTGCTTGGGCACGCTGAGCATGGCGTCATGCAAGGCATAGATGTCCAGCTCGCTCAGCAGGTGCCGGCAGGCGATCAGCGCCATGGCGAACAACAGCAGGGTTATCGCCAGTCCGATGGGCTGGCGGTATTTGCTGAGGCGTTCGAGCCACGGCAGACGCTGTGCTGCCGCAGGCAGGGCTGCGGTGATCGGGGCCTGGGAGTCTGGAGAGCGGGAGGTCATGAAATACCTCGTGCGGCGAGCGCGAGGGGGAGGAGACGTGCGGCCAAGTGAAAGTCCCTTTGGAAAACGTGTCCAGATAGTACTCCGGGTGGAGTAGGTTTATCCGTTTCAGGTTAGTTAAAGTTAGTTCATTGAGGTGCCAGACAAAGGGCAAAGCGCGTACGACAGGATGTTTTAAAGGGCAAACGCAACAAGCCCCGCGCTATCCAAGGATAGGCGGGGCCTGTTCTGACGAATATGGTTGCGGGAGCCGGATTTGAACCGACGACCTTCGGGTTATGAGCCCGACGAGCTACCAGGCTGCTCCATCCCGCGTCAGAGGTGCGCATTCTACGGATTATCGACGGACTGTCAAACCTTAATGCGTGTTGAGCGTGGATATTCATCAAAGCAAAGAAAAAGGCCACTGTGTTAACAGTGGCCTTTTCTTGAATCTGGTTGCGGGAGCCGGATTTGAACCGACGACCTTCGGGTTATGAGCCCGACGAGCTACCAGGCTGCTCCATCCCGCGTCAGTGGTGCGCATTCTACGGATTATCGACGGGCTGTCAATCTTAATCCTTGATTTACGTGGATATTTTTCAAGGCAAAGAAAAAGGCCACTGTGTGAACAGTGGCCTTTTCTCGAATCTGGTTGCGGGAGCCGGATTTGAACCGACGACCTTCGGGTTATGAGCCCGACGAGCTACCAGGCTGCTCCATCCCGCGCCTGTGGAATCGAATTCTACGGAAATCCTTCCGTGAGTCAAGCTATTTTTCAAAAAACCCTTTTTTGTTCAATCCCTTAGCCTGTTGCACAGGCCAGGAGCTGAGCCATGACGCGGGTTGTAGCGGGTTTTGCGAGGGGGCAGTCATACCGATCATCCTTGCCCCCGTCGGGTGGGGCTGACGAATGCCGAGGCACGTGCTGTAATATCTGTATGAATTTACAGTGCTGACGGTCAGTCATGTCCCTGCGCAAGATCATCCACATCGATTGTGACTGTTTCTACGCCGCCATCGAGATGCGTGACGACCCCCGGCTGGCGGGTCGACCCATGGCTGTGGGCGGTCAGCCGGGGCAGCGTGGGGTGATCGCCACCTGTAACTACGAGGCAAGGGC
This sequence comes from Pseudomonas sp. A014, assembly GCF_052378495.1. NCBI lineage: Bacteria > Pseudomonadati > Pseudomonadota > Gammaproteobacteria > Pseudomonadales > Pseudomonadaceae > Pseudomonas > Pseudomonas sp. A014. Next base: position 4,558,895 of record NZ_CP199001.1, on the reverse strand, counting down.
CTATGGAGTGCGTTCGGCGATGTCGTCGGGGCATGCCATGAAGTTGTGCCCGGACCTGCTGATCGTCAAGCCGCATTTCGAGGCCTACCGTGAGGCCTCGCGGGAAATCCATGCGATATTTCGTGACTACACCGATCTGATCGAGCCCCTGTCGCTGGATGAGGCGTATCTGGATGTCAGCGACAGCCAGTGGTTTTCCGGCAGTGCCACGCGGATTGCCGAGGACATCCGTCGGCGCGTTTCCCAGACCTTGCACATCACGGTGTCCGCTGGCGTTGCACCGAACAAGTTCCTGGCCAAGATCGCCAGCGATTGGCGCAAACCCAATGGTTTGTTCGTGATCAGGCCCGATCAGGTCGATGAGTTCGTTGCCGCACTGCCGGTGGCACGCCTGCACGGGGTGGGCAAGGTGACTGCCGACAAGCTTTCAAGACTTGGTATCGATACCTGTCAGTCATTGCGCGAATGGTCGCGCCTGAGCCTGGTGCGCGAGTTCGGCAGTTTCGGTGAGCGGTTGTGGGGGCTTGCCCATGGCATCGACGAACGGGTCGTACAGAACGACAGCCGGCGCCAGTCGGTCAGCGTCGAAAACACCTACGACAACGATCTCCCTGACTTGGCCAGTTGCCTGGAAAAAATCCCGGATCTGCTCGACAGCCTGAACGGGCGGATTGCGCGGATGGACAGCAGCTACAAGCCAGACAAGCCTTTCGTCAAGGTCAAGTTCCATGATTTCAGCCAGACCACCCTGGAACAGGCGGGGGCAGGGCGGGACCTTGAAAGCTATCGGCAATTGCTCAGCCAGGCCTTCGCTCGGGGTGGCAAGCCGGTGAGGTTGCTGGGAGTGGGGGTAAGGTTGCGGGATCTGCGCGGTGCGCATGAGCAGTTGGAGCTGTTTCCTGCTCAATAAAAGAAAGGGGCGCATGGCGCCCCGTTCTTTTTACCGCTCTCCAGGGTCGGCGACCAATCTGCCGGTTTCCTTGGTCAGCGTCTTGAGGAATTCCTGCTGCAACTCCGGATCGTTGCGTGTCAGCTCGATCAGGCTCTGTTCCAGTTCGCTGGCTTCCTCTTCCAGGCCCAGTTCCGAGAGACGTTTGACCCGGTGTACCCACTGGCCAACGTCATCGTCCTCGAGGTCGTCGAAGATCAGCTCATGAGCCTCCAGCAGCTTGTTGCGCAGCGTACCGCTGACCAACAGGCTGGCGTCGCCGCGGATGCCGTTGTCTTCATCGATCGCCGCCAGATGCAGGGTGCCGATATGGTTGAGGTTCTGCTCCGAGAATGGGCTGTCGAGCAGGTTCAGGCGTAGCACACCATGCTTGTCGGTGGTCAGCTCGTGGGTCATCTTGCCAGCCTTGACCTCGACCAGGCGCTCGTTCCACGGCAGGCTGGTGAACTCCTCGCGCTTGTCCTTCTGGATTTCGCTGATGCCTGCGAGGTTCTGCTGTGCGCGACCGTTGGACTGCACGTTCATGAACGGATTGAGCCCGGCCAGGCCGTAGCTCAGCCAGTCGTGGGTCATGCTCTGCGGCAGGCTGTCGAAGGTGATCACGTTGACCACGTTGGCGCCTATGCCCGCGACCACCGCCACCGCACCCAGTGGGATCTCGTAGATCTCCCGCCAGGGCTGGTAGGGCGTGTAGCGGTCGTAGCGCCGCGTGACTTCGAACTCGGTGACCTCGAAGCGTCGCTGTTCATTGATGCGAACACGCCGTTGCGGAAGCTCCATCACCTTGGGCTCGCCGACGTCGATCTGCAGACTGTGCTCGAGCAACTTGCGCTCGACACGTTCCTCATGCTCGCTGCGCTGGGACATCTGGTTGGCGCAGCCGCTGAGGAACAGGGCGCCGCAGAGCGCGGCGCCCCCCAGGGTAAAGGTACTTCGCTTGGACATGTTCACTCGTGCATTGGTGGTCAGCGGCGGATGCGGGCCTGCAGGAAGGTCAGCACTTCGTTGAGCGGCAGCGGCTGGGCATCCTGTTCGGTGCGGTGCTTGTACTCCAGGTTGCCGTCGGCCAGACCGCGATCGCTGACGACGATGCGGTGCGGGATGCCGATCAGTTCCATGTCGGCGAACTTGATGCCGGGGCTGGTCTTCTTGTCACGGTCGTCCAGCAGCACTTCGTAGCCTGCGGCAGTCAGCTCGGCGTAGAGCTTGTCGGTTGCCTCGCGCACGGCGTCGGTCTCGTAGCGCAATGGCACGAGGGCGATCTGGAAGGGCGCCAGGGCATCGTTCCAGATGATGCCCTTGTCGTCATGGTTCTGCTCGATGGCGGCGGCGACCACGCGGGACACGCCGATACCATAGCAACCCATCGACAGCACCACTGGCTTGCCGTTCTCGCCCAGTACCTGGCACTTGAGCGCCTCGCTGTACTTGGTGCCGAGCTGGAAGATGTGGCCCACTTCGATACCGCGCTTGATGACCAGTGTGCCCTGGCCGTCGGGGCTCGGATCACCGGCGACGACGTTGCGCAGGTCCGCGACCTGTGGCACTGGCAGGTCACGCTCCCAGTTCACGCCGAAGTAGTGCTTGTCGTCGATGTTGGCGCCGATGCCGAAGTCGCTCATCAGGGCGACCGAACGGTCGATGATGCATTCCAGCGGCAGGTTCAGTGGGCCGAGCGAGCCGGCACCGGCACCGATGGCTGCGCGCAGCTCGGCGTCGCTGGCCATGACCAGCGGGTCGGCAACCTGTTCCAGCTTGGTGGCCTTGATTTCGTTCAGCTCGTGGTCGCCACGTACGATCAGGGCGACCAGCTTGCCTTCCTCGGCGCCACGCACGATCAGGGTCTTGACGGTCTTCTCGATCGCCAGGCCGTGGTTCTCGACCAGTTCGGCGATGGTCTTGGCGTTTGGCGTGTCGACCAGGCGCAGTTCTTCGGTCGGCGCTGGGCGCACGGTTTCCCGTGGAATCGCTTCGGCCTTCTCGATGTTGGCGGCGTAGTCGGAGGTGTCGCTGAAGATCACGTCGTCTTCGCCGGAAGAGGCCAGGACGTGGAATTCGTGGGAGTAGCTGCCACCGATCGAGCCGGTGTCGGCCTGCACCGGACGGAAGTCCAGGCCCAGGCGGGTAAAGATGTTGGAGTACGCCTGGTGCATGCGGTCGTAGGTTTCCTGCAGGGAAGCCTGGTCGGCATGGAAGGAGTAGGCGTCCTTCATGATGAACTCGCGGCCGCGCATCAGGCCGAAGCGCGGACGGATCTCGTCACGGAACTTGGTCTGGATCTGGTACATGTTCAGCGGCAGCTGTTTGTAGCTGGACAGCTCGTTGCGTGCCAGGTCGGTGATCACTTCTTCGTGAGTCGGGCCGACGCAGAAATCACGGTCGTGGCGGTCTTTCAGGCGCAGCAGCTCGGGGCCGTATTGCTCCCAGCGCCCGGATTCCTGCCACAACTCTGCGGGCTGGATGCTCGGCATCAGCACCTCAAGGGCACCGGCGGCGTTCATTTCTTCGCGCACCACGTTCTCGACCTTGCGCATGACACGCAGGCCCATCGGCAGCCACGTGTACAGGCCGGAGGCCAGCTTGCGGATCATGCCGGCGCGCAGCATCAGCTGGTGGCTGATGACAACGGCGTCTGCCGGGGTTTCTTTCTGGGTGGCGAGCAAATATTGACTGGTGCGCATGGGAAGCCGTGTCGATTGCCTGAATGTTTGAAATGACCCCGCATTGTACGGGGGCGAGACGAAGGCGTACAGGATGCCCCAGGGCGCTCGGCTTGTCAGCCAAGAAAAAGCCCGGCAGATGCCGGGCTTCTTCAGGTGCGGGGCATTGCAAGCCGGGGCTTACAGGATGCTCAGCGGGTACTCGACGATCAGGCGCAGTTCGTCGATCGATGCGGAGCCGTAGTAGACGCCATCGGCGGAGCGGTAAGTGGCCTGGCGGACACGGAAGCTCAGGTCTTTGGCCGGACCTTCCTGCAGGACGTACTTGACGTCGATGTCGCGTTCCCATTCCTTGCCGTTGGTGGTGCCTTCGACGTGAGCACCGGTACCACGGGCGTAGCGGGTCATGAAGGTCAGGCCTGGAATGCCGTACTCGGCGAAGTTCAGATCGTAGCGAGCCTGCCAGGACTTCTCGCCTTCGGCGTTGAAGTCGGAGCGGGCGATGGAGTTGGCGAGGAAGATGGTGCCGCCGCCGTCTACGCCATAGGCGTAGTCGCCGTCACCGGTGACCTTCTGGTAGGCCAGGGTGAAGGTGTGAGCGCCAACGTTGTAGGCGCCAGACAGGCTGAATGCACGGTTGTCCAGTTTGTCGCCATCGAAGGCGCGTACCTTGCCTTCGCCATCGCTCTTGGTGTCATAGATGTTGAAGTCGAACACCAGGCCTTGTTTGTCGGACAGCGGCAGTGCCCAGTTGACGTTGGCGTAGTATTTGCGCCAGTAGTCTTCGACTTTGGAGTAGTAGAGGCTGGTGCTCAGGCCGTCGGTCACGGCATAGGTGCCACCGAAGACGTTCGCTTCGGTCAGACCCGGGTTCTTGATGCCGAGGTTGTTACGACCGCCGATGCTGTCCTTGTAGCTCTGGGCTTGTGCGTCCAGACGGGTGAAGTGACCGGCGTTCAGCTCCAGGCCTTCGATCTCCTTGCTGGTCAGCAGGAAGCCTTCGGCGGCTTCCGGCAGCAGGCGGCTATCGTCAGTGGCGAAGACTGGCAGCGAGGTGAACTGGCCGCCGAACTTGAGGACGGTGTTCGAGATGCGTGCTTTGACGGCACCGTAGCCCTTCGAATAGGAGTCTTCCGGGCGACCTTCGGAGTCGACGGGGAACAGGCCGGTGTTGGTGGTGCCACGACCGCCGTCGAGCTTGATGCCCAGCAGGCCGATGGCGTCGACACCGACACCAACGGTGCCCTGGGTGAAGCCGGATTCGAAGGTGCCGATGAAGCCTTGGCCCCACTCGGCGCGACGGCTTTGTTCGTCGCTTGGGTTGTTGCGGAAGTCACGGCTGAAATACAGGTTACGCAGCTTCACGTTGAGCTTGCTGTCGTCAACGAAGCCTTTGGAGTCATCCTGCGACGACGCCATTGCCAGTCCAGAAGTCCCCGCTGCAACAGCCAGGGCGATCATGCTCCACTTCATCACGCGCATCGTGATTTGCTCCTTTGGTTTTAGGAAGAGTACCGCTGCGCCCAAGTGTTTTAGTTATATGGGGCAGCTCTTTCTTTTTATGTCGGCGAAAATGTATATCACGCTGACTGTACTTGGCGACATGAAAAACGGAACCTTTCGGTAAGTTTACGGTCGTGTCGCTTTTGGCTATTTCCATGTCGCAAATCACGTCCCGCTAAAGGCGGGTCGTACACCCCAGCGCTGCTTCGAAGTCCGTCACGATTCCGTAAAGAATGGCTGTGTACTCGAAGCTCCCTGGTGAATCCCTTGTCGCTGTTGTTATTTGTCGCGTTCACCGGCTAATGCAGGTGCCGTGCCGACTTGGCGTAAAAAGAATGCAACAAGCGTGCACAAAAACGATCAGTGTTGATGAATTTTTCACAAATGCCCGCAAAGCGTCCTGAAACCTCCGGAAACACTGGGTTCAGGTGCTTTGAGGGTATAACGCGATGTTGATTATCGTTTGCAAAATAAAGCTGGCTTGAAAGTCAAGGTGTTACCGCTGACTGTTGATGCTGAGTAGTTTGTACCAGGCGGGTATGACAGGTGTATTTTTCGTTGCTTCATTTTGGTGCGAAAAGTAGCGCAGTGTTACCGCTTTTGGCGCGTACGTCTCGGTCGGGGGCGGACAAGTGAGTGGGTCGTGTCGTGGGCTCTGCAAGCAAGGTATCCTTGCGCTCCACCCGCGTTCGAGTCGGGTCGTGTCATTCGATGGAGGTTTGCCGTGTTTGTCCTGGATTCGCGTCTGCAGCAGGATTCCCTGGTGCTGGGGGATTTCCCGTTGTCCCGTCTTTTGCTGAGCAAGGATGCCAACTACCCCTGGTTCATCCTGGTGCCGCGCCGTGCTGATGTCAGCGAGCTGTTCCAGCTGGATCTGGCCGACCAGCAACAACTATGGAAGGAAACCACTTTGCTCGCCGAGGCGCTCAAGGGCGAATTCCTGGCTGACAAGATGAATGTCGCCACGCTGGGCAATGTCGTCAGTCAGTTGCACATGCACGTGGTGGTGCGTCATCGCGGCGATGCGGCGTGGCCAGCGCCGGTGTGGGGCAAGGTGCCCGCGCTCGATTACGCGCCCGCGCAGGTCGATGCAATCCGCCAGCGCCTGCGCGGGTTGGCGCTTGAAGGTTTCGAGGAGGCCTGAGCCATGTCACTGGAAGCGAGAATCGTCGAGCTGGAGATGCGCCAGGCGTTTCAGGATGACACCCTTCAGGCGCTCAGCGACGAAGTGGCCGGGCAGAACCGGCTGATCGAGCGTCTGCAGTTGCAGATCGCCGAACTGATCAAGCGTCATGAAGAGATGGTCGGCCAGTACGAGGCCGGAGGGGAGGAGCCTCCACCACCTCATTATTGAGGTGATGGAGGCGGGTGGTCAGCGGCGTGAAACCGCGACCACGTCTTCGGCCTGCAGGCCTTTGTCGCGATGCATTACCGAGAACTCCACGCGCTGGCCTTCGACCAGGACGCGATGGCCTTCGCCGCGGATGGCGCGAAAGTGCACGAAGATGTCATCGCCGGAGTCGCGGGAGATGAATCCGAAGCCTTTCGAGGTATTGAACCACTTCACGGTGCCGGTATCGCGCTTGCTGGCATCTTGCGGGCCTGCCTGGCTGGCGCGTGACTTGCGGCTGCTGCGGGCGAAGCCTGCGGCCAGGTGCAGGGCGGCTGCCAGTGCCGCGCAGAGCAGCGCCGACAAGCTGCCGAGCTCGGGGCGGGCAAGAACGGTGATGGTTTGCAGGATCACCGCCAGCACCAGGAGTGCGCTGGCCAGGTGTTGCAGTTGCTGGCGGGCGCCGCGGTAGTAAAGCGGTACAACCGGTGCCAGGACCAGGTTGAGCAGGCCCAGGAGTACCAGGTAAACCGCTTCGGGTTGTTGCAGGAAGGGTGTGGCGTCGGTTTTGAGGCTGGGTATGAACGACAGCAGCAAAGCCGCAACGCCCGTCACCAGATGGACGATCTTGAACATTGGGTTGGCTCACATATTTGGATAAGGCCGATCACAGGAAGAGCTGGCAGCACGGTGCGCATGAGGTATGGAGCGCGATCACGTGACTGTTCAGCCTATGCACCCGGCAATAACAGTCCGCACGGGTGGCACCCTGCCTATTTAACAGCAAAGCCAGGGGGTTCTCAAACCGCAGGGGTGGTCAGGCGATGTGTTGCCTTGTGTCACATGCAGCCGTCTGCAACTCTTGGTACAGTGTTTTCGCCCGCTTGATCGTCAAGCCTTATGGAAAGGGGAGATTCATGGCAATCGATATCGGTATCAGCGAAGAAGATCGCAAGTCCATCGTCGAAGGGTTGTCCCGCCTGCTGTCGGACACCTATGTGCTGTATCTGAAAACCCACAACTTCCACTGGAACGTTACCGGTCCGTCGTTCCGAACCCTGCACCTGATGTTCGAAGAGCAGTACAACGAACTGGCCCTGGCAGTCGACTCGATCGCCGAACGCATTCGCGCGCTGGGATTCCCGGCGCCGGGTTCCTATGCATTCTATGCGCGCCATTCCTCGATCAAGGAGGAAGAGGGAGTGCCCGCTGCCGATGAAATGATCCGCCAGCTGGTCCAGGGGCAAGAGGCGGTGGTGCGCACGGCGCGCAGCATCTTCCCGGTGGTGGACAAGGTCAGTGACGAGCCGACGGCCGACCTGCTCACCCAGCGCATGCAGGTGCACGAAAAAACCGCCTGGATGCTGCGAGTGCTGCTCGACGGCAAATAACGATGCGCCGGCCTATGGCCAGGCTGGTCCATCAAGCCCGGTGTCGCCTTGCGATCCCGGGCTTTTTTATTATGGGGAAACCCTTGCTGCTGCTCTGTGATGCCGGAACGGCGCTTCATTGAAGCACCCTCGACCTTGTTGTGCGGGGTATGAAGTGATCGCAATCAAGGAGCAGAACCATGGCGCAAGCAAGCAGGCACGGCGGTTGGCCAGGCAGGGATTGTCAGGATCCGTTCAGGGGTGATTTCGACATGTTGCAGGTCGTACCGGTCTCGCGGTCTGTAAGGCTCAATGGTTTTGCCACGTGCCTTCGGCTCGAGGCGGTCTACTGGCGTATTCTGGAGCGTATCGCCGAGGCCAATCGCTGTTCGGTGAGCGCTGTGCTGTCCTACGTCGATCGAGAGGTGCACCTGCGGCAGGGCGGTGTGCGTAATTTCAGTGGGCTGATTCGCGTCATCTGTGTGGCCTGGTTACTTGATCCGCCGAGTACACACTGATCGCCGGGCGGGCTGCACAGCACTCCTTAACCATATATAATCCCGCTTTTTGCTGCCCCGGCAGCCAGCGTTGTGGTTGACGAGAGACTTCCATGCCCCTTTATGACTATCAATGTGCTTCCTGCGACCACCGCATGGAGGTGTTGCAGAAAATCAGCGCCGCGCCATTGACCGATTGTCCGGCATGCCAGGCGTCGGCCCTGAAGAAATTGCTGTCGGTACCCGGCTTTCGCCTGAGTGGCAATGGCTGGTACGAGACCGACTTCAAGACCGGGGCGAAGAAGAACCTGGCCGGCGAAAAGGCCGACTGAGTTGAATTGCAGCGACAGGGTCTTGCACTATTAGCCCTCAGGGCGGACAAGACCTCCACCGAATACACGAATCACGAGAAGCGAAACCACGATCATGATGCGCAGCCATTATTGCGGCCAACTGAACGAGAGCCTGGACGGCCAGGAAGTCACCCTTTGCGGCTGGGTCCATCGGCGTCGCGACCACGGCGGGGTGATCTTCCTCGACATCCGTGACCGCGAAGGCATGGCCCAGGTCGTGTTCGATCCGGATCGCGCCGAAACCTTCGCCGCCGCCGACCGCGTGCGCAGCGAATACGTGGTGCAGATCACCGGCAAGGTGCGCAAGCGCCCTGACGGCGCGGTGAACGCGAACATGGCCTCCGGCGCCATCGAGATCCTCGGTTACCAGCTGAACGTGCTCAACGAAGCTGAGACCCCGCCATTCCCGTTGAACGAATACTCCGACGTCGGCGAAGAAACCCGCCTGCGCTATCGTTTCATCGACCTGCGTCGCCCGGAAATGGCCGACAAGCTGCGCCTGCGTTCGCGCATCACCAGCAGCATTCGCCGCTTCCTCGACGAGAACGGCTTCCTCGACGTCGAAACGCCGATCCTGACCCGTGCCACTCCGGAAGGCGCGCGCGACTACCTGGTGCCCAGCCGCACCCACGCTGGCAGCTTCTTCGCCCTGCCGCAGTCGCCCCAACTGTTCAAGCAACTGCTGATGGTGGCCGGCTTCGACCGCTACTACCAGATTGCCAAGTGCTTCCGCGATGAAGACCTGCGTGCCGACCGCCAGCCGGAATTCACCCAGATCGACATCGAGACCAGCTTCCTCGACGAGTCCGAGATCATGGGCCTCACCGAGAGCATGATCCGCAAGCTGTTCAAGGAAGTGCTCGACCTCGAGTTCGGCGACTTCCCGCACATGACCTTCGAAGAAGCCATGCGTCGTTATGGCTCCGACAAGCCGGACCTGCGCATCCCGCTGGAACTGGTCGATGTTGCCGATCAGCTCAAGGACGTCGACTTCAAGGTCTTTGCAGGCCCTGCCAACGATCCGAAGTGCCGTGTCACTGCCCTGCGCCTGCCGGGCGGCGCTGCCATGCCGCGCAGCAAGATCGACGAGTACACCAAGTTCGTCGGCATCTACGGTGCCAAGGGCCTGGCGTACATCAAGGTCAACGAGCGCGCCAAGGGCGTCGAGGGCCTGCAGTCGCCGATCGTCAAGAACATCCCTGAGGCCAACCTCAACGTGATCCTCGATCGCGTCGGCGCGGTCGATGGCGACATCGTGTTCTTCGGGGCCGACAAGTTCAAGGTCGTCAGCGAGGCCCTGGGCGCGCTGCGTATCAAGCTGGGTCACGACTTCAACCTGCTCACCTGCGAGTGGGCACCGATGTGGGTCGTCGACTTCCCGATGTTCGAAGAGAACGAAGACGGCAGCTTCACCGCGCTGCACCACCCGTTCACCGCACCCAAGTGCACCCCTGAAGAGCTGGAGGCCAACCCGGCCACCGCCTTGTCGCGTGCCTACGACATGGTGCTCAACGGCACCGAGCTGGGTGGCGGTTCTATCCGTATCCACCGTAAAGAGATGCAGCAGGCAGTCTTCCGTCTGCTGGGTATCGAGGCGGCGGAACAGGAAGAGAAGTTCGGCTTCCTGCTCGACGCCCTGAAGTTCGGCGCCCCGCCACACGGTGGTCTGGCCTTCGGCCTGGATCGTCTGGTCATGCTGATGACCGGCGCCCAGTCGATCCGCGAAGTGATCGCGTTCCCGAAAACCCAGAGCGCTGCGTGCGTCATGACTCAGGCTCCGGGCCTGGTCGATGCCAAGGCTCTGCGCGAGCTGCACATCCGTCTGCGTGAGCAGACCAAGGTCGAGTAACCGACCGCAGGCGCCCCGAAGTCGGGGCGCTTCGCGCTTGCGCGCAGGATTTTCCGCGTTCCGCCCTTCGGGGCGGAACCTGTTTCTGTTTCAAGGATTTGGAGTCGTTATGGCCGGTCATTCCAAGTGGGCGAATATCAAGCACCGCAAAGAACGCCAGGATGCCAAGAGAGGCAAGATCTTCACCAAGTGGATCCGCGAACTGACCGTCGCTGCCAAGCAGGGTGGTGGTGATCCGGCCTCCAATCCCCGGCTGCGGTTGGCGCTGGACAAGGCGCTGGGTGCCAACATGAGCCGCGACATCATCGATCGTGCGGTGGCGCGTGGGGCTGGCACCAACGAAAGCGACAACGTCGAAGAGCTCAGCTACGAGGGTTACGGCCCCGGTGGCGTGGCGATCATGGTCGAGGCCATGACCGACAACCGCAACCGCACTGCAGCAGCCGTGCGTCATGCCTTCACCAAGTGTGGCGGCAACCTCGGTACCGATGGCTCGGTGGCTTATCTGTTCGAGCGCAAGGGGCAGATCAGCTTTGCACCGGGCGTCGAGGAAGATGCGCTGATCGAGGCGGCCATGGAAGCCGATGCCGATGATGTGGTCGGCAATGACGATGGCTCCTTCGACGTCTTCACCTCCTTCAACAGCTTCTACGCTGTGCGCAATGCGCTGGAAGAGGCGGGCTTCAAGGCTGCCGACGCGGAAATCGTCATGCAGCCGACCACCAGCGCCGAGCTGGATCAGGACGGCGCGGAGAAGGTGCTCAAGCTGATCGATATGCTCGAGGACCTGGACGACGTGCAGAACGTCTACTCCAATGCGCAGATCTCCGACGAGATCATGGAAAAACTCGGCTAAGGTTTTCCTTGGTCTTCGGGGCCTCTTCGCGGGTCAGTGAAATGTGTAAAGAACCGCAGGCTTTATGACGCTGATTCTTGGTATCGACCCCGGTTCGCGAATCACCGGTTATGGTGTGGTACGCCACACGCCGCGGGGGTGCGAGTACGTGGCCTCCGGTTGCATCCGCACCGGTGGTGGCGAGTTGCATGAGCGACTGCAGATCGTGTTTCGCGGCGTCAGCGAGGTGATTCGCCTGCATGGCCCCGTCACCATGGGCATCGAGCGGGTGTTCATGGCACGCAATGCCGACTCGGCGCTCAAGCTTGGCCAGGCCCGCGGTGCAGCCATCGTCGCTGCCGCCGAGGCGGGCCTGGAGATCGCCGAATACACCGCCAGCCAGGTCAAGCAGTCGGTGGCCGGTACGGGCGGGGCGAACAAGGATCAGGTCATGCTGATGGTCATGCACCTGCTCAAGCTGACGCAGAAGCCGCAGATCGACGCCTCCGACGCCTTGGCCATCGCCCTGTGCCACGCCCATACACGCTCCAGCCTGGTGCCCCACGGCCTGGCCACCGCACGCCGGCGCGGTGGGCGCTTGCGTCTGTAACAGCTTCATGCCCTGATACACATTTTGTCCGGGTGACACGCTCACCCGCCGCATTTGCTGATAGGGTTGTCCGGTCTCCGACCAGACGCCCGAGAGAAAGGATCGGAACGTGATTGGACGTTTGCGTGGCACTCTGGCGGAAAAACAACCGCCGCACCTGATTATCGATGTCAATGGCCTGGGCTATGAGCTGGAGGTGCCGATGACGACGCTGTACCGCCTGCCCAAGGTCGGCGAAGCGGTGACGCTGCACACTCATCTGGTTGTGCGCGAAGACGCCCACCTGCTCTATGGCTTCTTCGAGAAGCGCGAGCGCGAGCTGTTCCGCGAGCTGATCCGTCTCAATGGCGTCGGCCCGAAGTTGGCTCTGGCGTTGATGTCGGGCCTCGAGGTCGATGAGCTGGTGCGCTGCGTGCAGGCCCAGGATGCATCGGCTCTGGTGCGCGTACCCGGCGTCGGCAAGAAGACCGCCGAGCGCCTGCTGGTCGAGCTCAAGGACCGTTTCAAGGCCTGGGAAACCTCGCCTGCGATGTTCACCCTGGTGTCCGATGGGCCACTGCCGGTGGCCAGCACTTCCAGCGCCGAAGCCGATGCAGTCAGCGCCCTGATCTCGTTGGGCTACAAACCTCAGGAAGCCAGCAAGGCGGTGTCGGCGATCAAGGACAAGGCGAACATGACCAGCGAGGAACTGATTCGCCATAGCCTCAAAGGGATGATCGTCAAGTGATCGAAGCCGACCGCCTGATCGCCGCCAGCGGGCGCGACCGTGAAGAGGTCCAGGACCGTGCCATTCGTCCGTTGAGCCTGGACGAGTACATCGGCCAACCGGTGGTGCGCGAGCAGATGGGCCTGTTCATCCAGGCTGCCCGCGGCCGCAACGAGTCCCTCGATCACACCTTGATCTTCGGTCCGCCCGGACTGGGCAAGACCACCCTTGCCAATATCATCGCCCACGAGATGGGGGTTTCGGTCAAGAGCACGTCCGGCCCGATCCTCGAGCGCCCGGGTGATCTGGCGGCAATGCTGACCAACCTCGAGCCGCACGACGTGCTGTTCATCGATGAAATCCATCGCCTGTCGCCTGTGGTCGAGGAAGTGCTCTACCCGGCGATGGAGGACTTCCAGCTCGACATCATGATCGGTGAGGGGCCTGCCGCACGTTCGATCAAGCTCGACCTGCCGCCGTTCACCCTGGTCGGTGCGACCACCCGGGCCGGCATGCTCACCAACCCACTGCGTGATCGTTTCGGGATCGTCCAGCGCCTGGAGTTCTACAGCAACCAGGACCTGGCGACCATCGTCAGCCGGTCGGCGAACATTCTGGGGCTTGCCATCGAAGACAAGGGCGCTTTCGAGATCGCTCGTCGCGCCCGCGGTACGCCACGGATCGCCAACCGCCTGCTCCGCCGCGTGCGTGACTACGCCGAGGTGCGTGCGAAGGGCCAGATCACCAAGGAAATCGCCGACAAGGCATTGAACCTTCTGGACGTCGACGAGCGCGGTTTCGACCATTCCGACCGGCGCCTGCTGTTGACCATGATCGAGAAGTTCGATGGCGGACCGGTAGGCGTGGACAACCTGGCGGCTGCGATCAGCGAAGAGCGGCACACCATCGAGGATGTCCTCGAACCGTACCTGATCCAGCAGGGCTACATCATGCGTACGCCGCGTGGCCGCGTGGTCACCCGGCACGCCTACCTGCATTTCGGCCTGAACATTCCGGGGCGCTTTGCCGAGGGCGGAGAATTTTCCGATCCTGACGATGAGTGACAGATCGAATCGGGGTTTTCGTGGTCCTAGCGCTGGCACTTTGCGACAGCGCTGGCAATACGACATTTCCCCTGAAAAAACAGTTGCCGGGGCGGATTGGCAAGCTGAGGAGTAAGCACTAGAGTATGCGCGCGCAAAATCGGCAGGACCCGTTCGCTCACCGTTGTCGCGTCTATTACGAGGATACTGACGCAGGCGGGGTGGTGTACTACGTCAACTACCTGAAATTCATGGAGCGTGCACGCACCGAAAGGTTGCGGCACCTGGGGTTCTCCCAGTCCGAGCTGGCGGAACAGAATCTATTGTTCGTCGTCCACTCCAGCGAGGCACGCTACCACGCGCCGGCACGGTTGGACGATGCGTTGCGGGTAACCGCACAAGTACTTGAATTGAATCGCGCCAGCCTGCGCTTCGTGCAGCAGGTCTGGCGAGAAGCGGATGAAACACTGCTTTGCGAAGGGCAGTTCCTGGTGGCCGCCGTGCGCGCCGACACTTTCAAACCCCGGGCCATTCCCCCTGAACTGCGCGACGCTTTCATGGCGGACGGCACGGGTACTCAATCGAACGCAGGAGAATAAGCGTGGAAGCAAACGTCGTCGACCATACCTCCATGTGGAGCCTGGTCGCCAATGCCAGTGTGGTGGTTCAGCTGGTAATGCTGACTCTCGTGGCAGCCTCGGTGACCTCTTGGATCATGATCTTCCAGCGCAGCACCATGCTGCGCGCCGGTCGTCGTGCACTGGACGCTTTCGAAGAGCGTTTCTGGTCGGGCATCGACCTGTCCAAACTGTATCGTCAGGCCGGCAGCAACCCTGATCCGGACTCGGGTGTCGAGCAGGTCTTCCGCGCCGGCTTCAAGGAATTTTCGCGCCTGCGCCAGCAGCCGGGCGTCGATCCTGATGCGGTCATGGAAGGGGTGGGGCGCGCCATGCGTGTAGCCATCTCCCGCGAGGAAGAGAAGCTCGAGCAGAGCCTGCCATTCCTGGCCACCGTCGGTTCCACCAGCCCGTACATCGGCCTGTTCGGTACCGTATGGGGCATCATGAACTCCTTCCGCGGCCTGGCCAGCGCCCAGCAGGCCACCCTTGCCACCGTGGCACCCGGCATTGCCGAGGCACTGATCGCCACCGCGATCGGCCTGTTCGCCGCGATCCCGGCAGTCATCGCCTACAACCGCTTCGCTGCACGCAGCGAAACACTGATCGGTCGCTACTACACGTTCGCCGATGAGTTCCAGGCGATCCTGCACCGCAAAGTACACACCAGCGAAGAGTGATCAGGTAGACATCCATGGCCCGAGTTCGCCACAAACGCAAGCCGGTCGCCGAGATGAACGTGGTGCCCTACATCGACGTGATGCTGGTGCTGCTGGTCATCTTCATGGTGACCGCACCCATGCTCAACCAGGGCGTGAAGGTCGACCTGCCCAAGGTTTCCAGCGAAGCCTTGCCGCAGGACAACAACGTCCAGATCCTCACCATCTCGATCAAGGCCGACAAAACCTACTACTGGAACCTCGGTAGCGAAGTCGATACCGACAAACAGATGGACAAGGCGATGACCCTGCCGGAAATGACCAACGCGGTGACCAAGATCATCGCTGCCGGCCGCGACCAGGGCAAACAGACCCAGGTGTTCATCCGGGGTGACAAGGCCGTCGACTATGGCGCGGTCATGGGCGCCATGGGCGGGTTGCAGAAAGCCGGTGTCGGTAACGTTGGCCTGATTACCGAGGCGCCCTGATGCAACAGCGAGAGCCATCCGCCTCGGAAAGCTACTTCTGGCCCAGCGTCTGGGCCATTGGCCTGCATGTGCTGGTGTTCGGCCTGCTGTTCGTCAGCTTCGCCATGACGCCTGAACTGCCGCCGTCCAAGCCGATCGTCCAGGCTACGCTCTATCAGCTCAAGTCAAAGAGCCAGGCGACCACCCAGACCAATCAGAAGATTGCCGGGGAAGCCAAGAAAACGGCTTCACGCCAGACTGAAGTCGAGCAGATGGAGCAGAAGAAGGTCGAGCAGGAAGCTGTGAAGGCCGCGGAACAAAAGAAAGCCGACGCCGCTCAAAAGGCCGAGGAAGCTCGCGAGGCCGCCGAAGCCAAGAAAGCCGAGGACGCTGCCAAGGCTGCCGAGGCGAAAAAGGCCGCCGAGCAAAAGAAGGCCGAGGAAGCGAAGAAGCAGCAGGCTGACATCGCCAAGAAGAAGGCAGAAGACGAGGCCAAGAAACAGGCCGAGGAAGAAGCCAAGAAAGCTGCGGCCGAAGAGGCGAAGAAGAAAGCCGCCGAAGACGCCAAGAAAAAAGCAGCCGAGGACGCCAAGAAGAAAGCAGCGGCGGCCGAGGAAGCGAAGAAGAAGGCAGCCGAAGAGGCCAAGAAGAAGGCCGCTGCGGATGCACAGAAGAAAAAGGCACAGGATGCAGCCCGCAAGGCGGCTGAAGACAAGAAGGCTCAGGCTCTGGCCGAGTTGCTGTCCGACACCACCGAGCGTCAGCAGGCACTGGCCGACGAGCAAGGCGACCAGGTGGCGGGTGATTTCGACGACCTCATCCGCATGCGTGCGGCCGAAGGTTGGGCGCGTCCGCCATCCGCGCGCAAAGGCATGACGGTAGTCCTGCAGATCAACATGCTGCCGGACGGCACGATCACCAATGTGAGCGTGGCCAAGTCCAGTGGCGACGGTCCGTTCGACAGCTCGGCCGTGGCCGCGGTGAAGAACATTGGCCGGTTGACTGAAATGCAGGGCTTGAAGCCGAACGAGTTCAATCCGTATCGTTCGTTCAAGATGACATTTACACCTGAGGATCTAGCGTTGTGATTAAACGTCTGAGAGGACTGCTGGTCATGCTCTGCTGCGTGGCAGGCATGGCCGTGGCAGAGGAAAAGAACATCCTGGTCACCAGCGGCAGCGACCGGGCCACGCCCATTGCGGTAGTGCCGTTCGGTCTGCAGGGTGGCAGCGTGCTGCCGGAAGACATGGCCGACATCATCGGCAACGATCTGCGCAACTCCGGCTACTACGCGCCCATCCCGCGGCAGAACATGATCAGCCAGCCGACCCAGGCCAGCGAAGTCATCTTCCGCGACTGGAAAGCGCTGGGTGCCCAGTACGTGATGGTCGGTAGCATCGTGCCGTCCGGTGGTCGCCTGCAGATCAGCTACGCGCTGTTCAACGTTGCCACCGAGCAACAGGTGCTGACCGGCAGTGTCGGTGGTGGCGTCGATCAACTGCGCGACATGGCGCACTACATCGCCGACCAATCGTTCGAGAAGCTCACCGGTATCAAGGGTGCGTTCTCCACCCGCATGCTGTACGTGACCGCCGAGCGTTTCTCGACCAACAACACCCGCTACACCCTGCAGCGTTCCGACTACGACGGTGCCCGTGCAGTGACGCTGCTGCAGTCGCGCGAGCCCATCCTGTCGCCGCGTTTTGCGCCTGATGGCAAGCGTATCGCCTATGTTTCGTTCGAGCAGAAGCGTCCACGTATCTTCGTCCAGCACATCGACACCGGTCGCCGCGAGCAGATCACCAACTTCGAAGGCCTCAATGGTGCACCGGCCTGGTCGCCCGATGGCAATCGCCTGGCGTTCGTGCTGTCCAAGGACGGCAACCCGGACATCTATGTGATGAACATGGGGTCGCGTCAGATCAGCCGTGTCACTGCAGGCCCTGGTATCAATACCGAGCCGTTCTGGGGCAAGGATGGCAACACCCTGTACTTCACCTCCGACCGTGGTGGCAAGCCACAGATCTACAAGACGTCGGTGGGTGGCGGTGGCGCCGAGCGTGTCACCTTCGTTGGCAACTACAACGCCAACCCGAAACTGTCGGCGGATGAAAAGACCCTGGTAATGATCCATCGCCAGGAAGGTTTCACCAACTTCAAGGTGGCTGCCCAGGACTTGCAACGGGGAAGTGTAAAGATTCTTTCTGAAACGAGTCTTGATGAGTCTCCCACTGTTGCGCCTAACGGCACCATGCTAATCTACGCCACCCGCCAGCAGGGCCGGGGAGTCTTGATGCTCGTGTCGCTTAACGGCCGTGTGAGGCTCCCACTTCCTACCGCTCAAGGCGAAGTCAGAGAACCGTCCTGGTCCCCCTACCTGAACTGATTGCGGCGTAACAATTTTGCTTAACACACTGGGGTTTCATTAGGAGTTTCACGATGGAAATGCTGAAGTTTGGTAAATTCGCTGCGCTGGCTCTGGCCATGGCCGTAGCTGTAGGTTGCTCCTCCAAGGGCGGTGACAACGCTGGCGAAGGCGCTGTTGATCCGAACGCTGGCTACGGTGCAAACACCGGCGCTGTCGACGGTTCCCTGAGCGAAGAAGCCGCCCTGCGCGCAATCACCACCTTCTACTTCGAATACGACAGCTCGGATCTGAAGCCAGAAGCCATGCGCGCCCTGGACGTTCACGCCAAGGACCTGAAAGCCAACGGCAACCGCGTTGTTCTGGAAGGTAACACCGACGAGCGCGGTACCCGCGAGTACAACATGGCTCTGGGCGAGCGTCGTGCCAAGGCCGTTCAGCGCTACCTGGTTCTGCAGGGCGTTTCCCCTGCTCAGCTGGAACTGGTTTCCTACGGCGAAGAGCGTCCAGTTGCTACCGGCAACGACGAGCAGTCCTGGGCTCAGAACCGTCGCGTAGAACTGCGTAAGTAAGTTCTTATGCGTATGTGCCGTCGTGTTGTAACCGTCCTCGCCCTCAGCCTGCCGCTTTCTGCGTGGGCTGCGGTTCCTGTAGTTGATGACAACGGAGGCAGTTATCCGCCTTCGGGTTATGGCACGAGCGGCGCCTATGCCGGGGCAGGGGCTTCGGCCCCTGCTTCTGCACAGGGTCAGCTGTTCCTGCAGCTGCAACAGATGCAGGACCAGATTTCCCGTCAGCAAGGCATCATCGAAGAGCTGCAGAACGATGTGTCGCGCATGAAGCAGGAAAACCTGGAGCGATACCAGGATCTGGACCGCCGCATCAACAGTGGTGCCGCACCAGCCGCTACACCCGATAATTCCTCCACCGGTGGCGCATCCGACGCCGCAGGTGCCGCTGCAGGCGCAAGCGCTGCGCAGCAACCGGCTGCCAATGGCGAGCCGGCCGATCCGGCGAAAGAAAAGCTGTTCTACGATGCTGCTTTCGATCTGATCAAGCAGAAGGACTTCGACAAGGCCAGTCAGGCCTTCAGCGCCTTCCTGCGCAAGTATCCCAACAGCCAGTACGCCGGCAACGCGCAGTACTGGCTGGGTGAGGTCAACCTCGCCAAAGGCGACCTGCAAGGCGCCGGCCAGGCCTTCGCCAAGGTCAGCCAGTTGTACCCCAAGCACAGCAAGGTGCCTGACTCGCTGTACAAGTTGGCCGATGTCGAACGTCGCATGGGCCACACCGACAAGGTCAAGGGCATCCTGCAGCAAGTCATCACCCAGTACCCCGGCACCTCCGCCGCACAGCTGGCTCAGCGTGACCTGCAGAAGCTCTGAACTGCACCGCTTGAAAGAAACCCGCGCCTGGCGCGGGTTTTTTCGTTAGAATCTCTGCCCTTTTTTCGTAAACACGCTGTTGCGGATAACGCTATGTCGAGTCTGCAGCAGTGCCTGACGGAGGCGGTCAGCCTGTATAGCTGTCACGCCCGTGGCGACCATGCAAGACACATTACGTATCACCGAAGTCTTTTACTCGTTGCAGGGTGAAACGCGAACGGCTGGCTTGCCCACCGTGTTCGTGCGTTTGACCGGCTGCCCGCTGCGCTGCCAGTACTGCGACAGTGCCTATGCATTCAGTGGCGGCACACTGCGTACCCTCGACGACATTCTCGAGCAGGTCGCGGGTTTTCGTCCGCGCTATGTCTGCGTCACTGGGGGCGAACCGTTGGCTCAGCCCAACGCATTGCCTTTGCTTGAGCGCCTGTGCGATGCGGGCTACGAGGTTTCGCTGGAGACCAGCGGCGCGCTCGACATCTCGCGGGTGGACACGCGGGTCAGTCGCGTGGTCGACCTCAAGACCCCAGGTTCGGAAGAGGTTCACCGTAACCGCTACGAGAACATCGACCACCTGACGAGCAATGATCAGGTCAAGTTCGTCATATGCTCCCGCGAGGACTACGACTGGGCAGTGTCCAAGCTGATCCAGTACAACCTCGAAAGACGGGCAGGTGAAGTCCTGTTCTCGCCCAGCCACCATCAGGTGAGCGCCAGCGACCTGGCCGACTGGATCGTCGCCGATAACCTGCCCGTGCGTTTCCAGCTGCAACTGCACAAGTTGCTGTGGAACGACGAACCGGGCCGCTGATCAAGAGAGTGATGACATGACTGAAAAACGTGCGGTAATCCTGCTGTCTGGCGGCCTGGACTCGGCCACTGTGGTCGCCATGGCCAAGGCCGAGGGCTACAGTTGCTACACCATGAGCTTCGATTACGGCCAGCGCCACCGCGCCGAGCTCAACGCCGCTGCGCGGGTGGCTCGCGATCTGGGGGTGGTCGAGCACAAGGTCATTGGCTTGAATCTCGATGGTATTGGCGGTTCGGCCCTCACCGACAGCAGCATCGATGTGCCTGAAGCACCTACCGAGGGTATTCCGGTCACTTATGTACCGGCGCGCAACACCGTATTCCTGTCGTTGGCGCTGGGCTGGGCGGAAGTGCTGCACGCTCATGACATCTTCATTGGCGTCAACGCTGTTGATTATTCGGGTTACCCCGATTGTCGCCCGGAGTTCGTCGAGGCCTTCGAGCGCATGGCCAACCTGGCTACCAAGGCGGGGGTGGAAGGGCAGGGGTTCCGCATCCAGGCGCCACTGCAGAACCTGAGCAAGGCGCAAATCGTCGAGGCCGGTATCGCCCGTGGGGTGGACTACAGTCTGACGGTTTCCTGCTATCAGGCAGATGATGATGGCCGCGCCTGTGGCAAATGCGACAGTTGCCGCCTGCGGGCAGAAGGCTTCAAGGCCGCAGGTGTGGCCGATCCGACACGCTATTTTTGAGAAATTTTCGATGGAGTGTTGATTTCCTCTGAGAAATCAGTAATATACGCGCCATCCAGCGGGTCGTTAGCTCAGTTGGTAGAGCAGTTGGCTTTTAACCAATTGGTCGTAGGTTCGAATCCTACACGACCCACCATATTCACAGCGGTTCGCATGTATTGAACCACTGTACGAAAAGCCCGCCTTATGGCGGGCTTTTTCGTTTGCGTCTCCGTGGTTCATGCCGGGTTCAACCAGCGTGTGCAGATCGCGGGCGCGTGACAACAAGCAAGCCTTGCAAATGACTTTAAAATGTTATGTTATAACTTTTATTATAATCAGCTTTTTGTCGACACGAGTGCCCCTCCGCCATGGACAGACGCACCTTCCTGCAGCTGCTGTTTGCCGGCTGCACCTTGCCTGTCAGCCGCCTGGTGCTGGCAAATACCGCCGAGCAGGTTCGCGGTGCAGTATTGCGCCAGGCAGCAGAGGGCACGACCCTGCTGCTGGACCTCAGTGGCCCGGTAGCGGCCCGCACCTTCACCCTCGAAGCGCCGCCGCGGCTGGTTCTTGACCTGCAAGGCGCGGGGCTGGCGACTTCGCTTGATGGGCTGGCCCTCAAGGGCACGCCAATCAAGGCAATTCGCAGTGCAGCGACTGCAGACGGCGGCTTGCGCATTGTGCTGGACCTGCGCTCACCGGGGATTTCCGGCGAGTTGCAGACGCTCGCCCGCGGTCGGCAGTTGGCCCTGCGTCTTGGCGGATTGCCAGTTGCGGCCGCAGTGCCGACGGGCAAGGCTGTCGGGAATATGGCGCCGCCGCAGGGGCGTGACCTGCTGATCGTCATCGACGCCGGTCACGGCGGCAAGGATCCCGGTGCGGTGGGCTCTCGGGGCGAGCAGGAAAAGCTCGTCGCCTTGTCCATCGCCCGCCTGCTGGCGCGACGCATCGATGCGCAGAAGGGCTTCAAGGCGCGCCTGGTGCGCAATCAGGACGTGTTCATCCCGCTGCGCAAACGTGCCGAAATGGCCCAACGGCTGAACGCCGACCTGTTCATTTCCGTGCATGCCGACGCGGCGCCGAGGCGCACCGCATCCGGTGCCTCGGTGTTCGCCCTGTCCGAGCATGGTGCCACTTCGACCGTGGCGCGCTGGATGGCACAGCGCGAGAACGATGCCGATTTCGTCGGGGTGTCCAGCGTGTTGAAAAAGCCGCCCAAGGACCCGGTGGTGGCAGGCGTGCTGCTGGACATGTCGATGAACGCGACCATCTCCACCAGCCTGGACCTGGGGCATTCGGTGCTGGGCCAGCTGGAAGGCGTGGCCGGCCTGCACCAGGCCCGGGTGGAGCAGGCCGGTTTCGCGGTGCTCAAGTCGCCCAGCGTGCCTTCGATCCTGGTGGAGACTGGCTTCATGTCCAATGCCCGGGATTGCCAGCGGCTGCAGGATCCACGGCATCAGCGCAAGGTCGCCGAGGCGATTTTCGCCGGGCTCGACAAGCACTTTCGCAGGCGTGCACCCGATGGCAGCTACCTGGCCGCGCTTGCCGCGCATCGCCTAGCCGAGGCTGGCGTCCAAGGCTGAAGCTGGCCGCTTCGAGAACGCAGCGGGCTTGCGTATACTGTGCCGCTTCACGGTCCAGGGCTGAGCCTTGCGACCCGCTCACGCATCGCGCACAGAGGCTTGCCAGTACGATGACGCAAGGATGTACTTCCACCACCGAGGCTTCGGCACCGCTGATCTCGGTCGTCGCCCCCTGCTACAACGCCGAGAAGTACCTGGAGGCCGCCCTGGCGAGCATCTTTGCCCAGGACTACCCGAACTTCGAAGTCATCATCGTCGACGACGGCTCCAGCGACCGAAGCGTGGAGATGCTGCGCGCGTTGCAGTCGACCTACGATTTCACCCTGCTGACCCAGGCCAACCAAGGGGTCAGCGGCGCGCTCAATACCGGTCTGCAACATGCCCGCGGGGTCTATGTCTCGACCCCCGATCTCGACGACATCATGCTGCCGAACTCCCTGAGTGTTCGCGCCGCTTATCTGGACGCTCACCCGAAGGTCGGTTGTGTCGGCGCGTTGATCGTCTACATGGACACCGAAGGCCGCGACACCAAGGTGCAGCAGCGCACCGAAATCAAGACCTTCGATTTTGCCGAGATCCTGCGAGACGCCGTGGTCGTCGGCGCGCCTGGCTCGCTGTACCGGATGGAGGCGATGCGCGCGGCCGATTTCTACGATCCGGCTATCAAGGTCCAGGATTTCCAGATGACCTTGCGCATTGCCGCCCAGGGTTACGAGATCCACGAACTGCCGGTGTGCGTCACCCGCTACCGCCGCCACCCCAACAACCTGTCGCGCAAGTTCAAGGTGCTGCTGGAGGCTGATCTCAAGGCCATCGCGCCCTACCAGCAGTATCCGGGTTATGCCCGTGGGCGTTCGGTGCTGTTGCACAAGGCGCTCAAGTACGCCGTGGTTGCCGACAAGGCCTATGCCTGGGATCTGCTGCGCAGCATTCCCCTGCGCCACTACAACAAGACCACCCTCAAGCGCATCAAGCGCCTGATGTTCCACCGTTGATGCCGATCAAGGAGTGCCTGCCGTGAAATTCTTCAGGAACCTGGCCGAGCGCCGTGAACGCAAGCGTCTGCGGGCGATGGACAAGCTTGAGCGCGTATCTGAAAAAATCCGCATGCGTTATCCACGATACAGTGTTGGCGTGGGCAGTTATGGCGTGCCAGAGGTCACAGAGTTCGGTGAGGAATCTGTGTTGCGTATTGGCAGCTACAGCTCCATTGCCGCTGGCGTGCAGATTCTGCTGGGGGGCGAGCATCGCACCGATTGGGTCAGCAGCTATCCCTTTCCTGCCATGGTTGAAGGGCTGGAAGACATCACCGACTACGATCGCAGCAAGGGCGACGTGGTGATCGGCAGCGACTGCTGGATTTGCACCAACGCGGTGATCCTTTCCGGAGTCACCATCGGTCATGGCGCCATCGTTGCCGCCGGGGCGATGGTCACCCGTGATGTACCGCCATTTGCGGTGGTCGGCGGCAACCCGTGCAAGTTCATCCGCTGGCGCTTCGACGAGCCGGTGCGCGAAGCCCTGCTGGAGGCGGCCTGGTGGGACTGGCCGGTGGAAGAGGTCAAGCAGGTGGCGCGCATGCTCAGCAGCGCTGACCTGGACGCCTTCCTCGGCTACGCCAGAGCCCGTCAGGGCCGCTGAGGCCTCGTCAGTCGGGTGGCAGGTCGCGCAGTTCTGCGGGGCGCCGTTGCTCGGTCGTTGTGGTCTGCTCGGCCGTGTGATCAATGCGCAGCAAGCGCTTGCCCAGCGGCAGCGCCTGCTCGCCGACCAACATTCCCAAAAGCCCGACCAACGCGATGACCGGCGGCGCAGGGGAGCGCACGCCGGTCAGCGAATAGATCAGGCCCACCACCACGCCGATGCCAAGCGATAGCAGATAGGGCTTCATCAGCTCACCCCTGGTGGGCGGCGAACATGCTCTTCACGTACTGGATGCCGACCCCGAAGGCGCCGCCGTACTGGCGTGCAATGCCCGTGGTGAGGTCGTAGGTTTCAGTGCGCGCCCAGTCACGCTGCAGCTCCAGCAAGTAGGTCAGGGCGGTGATCGGCCGGGCGCCGGCCTGGATCATGCGCTGCACGGCGCGCTCGTGGGCTTCGGCGGTGCAGTCGCCGCAGGCGTCGGTGACCACGTAGACCTCGAAGCCCTGTTCGAGCGCCGACAGTACCGGACCGTTGCAGCATACCGACGTCCATAGCCCGCAGATCACCAGGCGTGGCTTGCCCACGGCGTTGATCCGGGCGACGAACTGCTCGTCTTCCCAGGCGTTGGACGTGGTGCGGTCGATGATTGCAGCCTCCGGAAAGGCCCTGCTGACCTCCTCGAACAGCGGGCCGGCGAACGACTCGCGGGAAATCGTCGAGATGATCGTCGGTACGCCAAAGCCCTTGGCCGTTTCGGCGAGGATGCCGGTATTGGCGCGCAGGTTGGTGATGTCGATCGACTTGGTGTTGAAGGCCATCTGTGACTGGTGATCGATCAGCACCAGGGCGTGGTCATCGGGGCTGAGCAGTGAGCGGGCGGGCTTGGCGGTAGCGTTGATAGTCATGGCGGGATCCTTCTGGCAGCAGGCTGCATGAGTACGTCGAAAGATCGGGAGGGCAGGGCCCCCTCGACGCCAGCGAGTCTAGAGCGCCATCTGCGCGAGCAGTGTGCATGCATGCACGGACGCTCGCGCAAGGGTGCACGGGGCTTCAGTCGAATCGCCCGCAGCCTTCGATGAAATCGCGCCGGGCGATGATGGCCTCGGCGCAATGCTGCATGAACGCGTGCACCCTGCCGGACTTGCGGATATCGGGATGGGTGAGGATCCACAGCTCATCGTAGACCTCCGGCTGCACCGGGCTCAGGCGCACCAGACCTGGCTGCAGGTCGCCATGCATGCAGGGAAGAAGGCCCACACCGATTCCTGCCGCGATAGCCGCGGCGACACCTGCGACCGAGTCGCTGCGGTAGATCACCTGTTCGGCGGCCACGGTCTGCTCGACGAAGTCGAACGCCCGCAGGCCCGACAATCCCTTGCCGTAGGAGACCCAGGGCATCCCCGCCAGTTCACGAGGCTGCGGCATCGGCAGTGGCTGTACAGGTTTGCGGCCATAGACCGCCCAGGCAATGGTTGCGACCTTGCGCCCGAACAGGTTTTCCGGTGGTGCGAGAGTGGCGCGAAAGGCGATATCGGACTCGCCCCTGGCCAGGTTCAGCGCAGAGTTGCCGACGCTCACCTCGATGCGGATCTGTGGGTTGGCGGTCTGGAAGCGGGCGACGATGGGGGTGAGGAAGTCCAGCAGCAGCGCATCGCTGGTGGTCATGCGCAGCTCGCCTTTAAGTCCTCGGGCGTGACCAGAGACGCGGCGGGCGACGCTGAGAATCTCCAGCTCAAGACGGCCAGCCAGGGCCACCAGTTCGCTGCCGGCATCCGTTGCGACGGCGGTCGAACAGGCATACGCCCAGACAGGTTTCCAGCGCTGTCAGGCGTCTGGAGACAGTGGAGTGGTTGACCTGCAGGGCAGTGGCGGCGGCCACCAGGTTACCGTGATCGGCAATGGCCTTGACGATGCGCAGGTCATCCCAGCAAAGCGTTTGCAACGGGTCGTTCATGGGCTCTTTGGCTCGGCTGAGGCGGCTTTGCCCGCAGAGTAGGCCCAGGCCCGCTACCGGGCAAGCCTACCGGCGTTAGGTCAGCTCGGCTCCGCTCCGCCTGTATCCGCGCCCTGGTCAGCGTTCGATCGAGCGACTCCAGCGCGCGTTCCACTGTGGCCGCTGCTGGTTGACCTCGTCCCAGTTCACCACCACGGCGCTCTGCTGGTACTGCTGCATCGCCTCGACCTGGCCGCGCGTGCGCTCGGTGGTCGGGGTCGTGGGGTTGGACGGAATCTGGTCGCCTTCCTCCAGCGCCGGGGCCTGGGCCGCAGGCGTCAGCAGGTAGGCGGCGAGCTTCTGCGCCAGCTCCGGCTGGTCGTTGTTGGCTACCACGCATTCAGCGAAGTTCAGCACCACCGCCCCTTCCTTGGGCTGGGCGTAGGCCACCGGGATGCCCTTGGCCTGCAGGGTGGTGACCTGGGTAGGCGTCAGCGGGAACAGGGCGGCTTCGTCGGTCTGCACCATCTCGGAGATCTTCGCGGAGCTGGCGATGTACTCCAGCACGTTCGGCCCGACCTGCTTGGGCCAGGCCTTGAAGCCCGGTTCGACGTTGCTTTCGTCACCGCCCTGCAGGCGGTTGTACATCAGGAAGCCATGCAGGCCGAAGGTCGAGGATGCCAGCGACTGGAACACCAGTTTGTCCTTGAAGCGCGGGTCTTGCAGGTCGCCCCACGAGGTTGGCGCTGCCCAGCCGTTCTTCTCGAACAGGCGGGTGTTGTAGGCCAGCCCCGTCACCCCGAGGCTGACGGCGACGGCTTCTTCCTTGATGCGTGCCTTCTGCGGAATCTGCGACAAGGCCTCGCTGGGCTGCAGCTTGCTGCACAGCCCCATCGAGATGGCCCGGTACATGATGCCGTCGTCGAGCATCACCACATGCATCTGCGGCTTCTTGCTGTTGGCCTGGACCTTGGCCAAATGGTCGGCCGAAGTGCCGGGCACGATCACCACCTTGACGTTGTTCGCCTGCTCGAAGGCCGGCAGCACCTTGTCGGCGTAGGTACGCTCCATGGTGCCGCCGTTCATGCCCAGGTACAGGGTCGGGGTGGCGGCCTGCAGCGTGGGGCTGGCGGCGAGCATAGCCAGTGACAGGCAGGACAAGCCGGTGCCGAGAATACGTTTGACGTGCTTCATGAAAGCGACCTTCCTCTTAGTGGTTACAGGCCAGGTCGTGACGGACCTGGAAACGACGGATGGAAAATGCCTCGATCGGCTGGCGGCTGGCGCCGTCGCAGACCAGCTCGGCCAGCGCCTCGCCGACTGCCGGGCCGATCTGGAAGCCTGCACCGGCAAAGCCGAAGCCATGCAGCAGACCGGGTTGGGTGGTGCTGGCGCCGATCACCGGCTCGTGGTCGGGCAGGTAGCCCTCGGTGCCGCTCCAGGTGCGGATCGCCTGGGCACCGGCCAGAAACGGGTAGAGTTCGACGGCGTTGCGCAGGATCGCCAGCACCGCCGATTGCCCTGGGCGGGCGCGGTAGGCGTCCAGGGCGAAGCCACGCCCACCACCGAGCACGCAATTGCCGCGGGCGACCTGGCGGGCATAGATGCCGCCGCCCTCGACACCGGTGCTGGCATTCATCACCCAGGGCAAGGGTTCGGTGACCAGCATCGCCGGGTGGCCAGACTCCATCGGTACCGGCTCGCCGAACTGCGCCGCCAGGTCGGCGGCCCAGGCACCGGCACAATTGAGTAGCCACGGCGCGCGCAGGCGCAGACCGCTCTGGGTGTGCAGGATGAAGCGCTGGCCATCGTGCTCGACACGGCTGTCGCCGGCCTGCTCGATGACCCGTGCGCCTTTCTGGCGGGCGGCGCGGGCGAATGCGGGGGAGACCAGGCGCGGGTTGGCGTGGCCATCGTCGGCGCAGTACGAAGCGCCGACGGCGATCTCGCCGACCCAGGGGTAGCGGGCGCGCAAGGTGGTGCGGTCGAGTAGTTGCAGGTCCAGGCCGTGGTCGCGGCTGGCCGCTTCATAGCGTTGCAGCGCGACGAAGTCGGCCTCGCTGCGCGCCAGTTTCAGGTGCCCGGAGCGCAAGTATTCGCCATCGATGCCGATCAGCGCAGGCAGTTCGCCCCAGATCTGGTGTGCCCGCTGCGACAATGGCAATTGTGCCAGGCTGCGCCCCTGGCGGCGCACACCGCCGTAGTTGACGCCGCTGGACTGGGCGCCGCAGAAGCCGCGTTCCAGCAAGGTCAGCGAACGGCCACGTCGGGCCAGGGCAAGCGCTGCCGAGGCGCCAACGATACCGGCCCCCATGACGATCACCTCCGAGTCGATCCACGGGCTCATGCGTCATGCTCCACGCCGAAGGGCAGGGGTTTGATCGGTGCCTGGGCGCGCAGGCGGCCGACCTCGTGCAGGGCCTTGCCACTGCAACTGGCGATGATTTCCGCAGCTGCCGCGCCGCACATGCGGCCCTGGCAGCGGCCCATGCCGACCCGGCAGTGAGCCTTGACCCGGTTGATCTCCCAGTGGCCTTCGCCGACCACGGCGCGCAACTCACCGACGCTGATCTCTTCGCAGCGGCACACCACCAGATCGTCCGCTGCCTGTTCGGCCCAACGCTCGGGGAAGGGAAAGGCGGCTTCCAGCCCTTCACGGAAACGGCCAATGCGTGTCAGGCGTTTTTCCAGGGTGCGGCAGCGCTGGAGATCGACGCTTTGGCCGAGGTCCTGCAGCAGAGCCAGGGCGGCGCGTTCGCCTGCCATCTCGGCGGCGTCGGCGCCCATGATCCCGGCGCCGTCGCCGGCCAGGTAGACATCATGCTGGCTGCTGCGCCCGGCCTCGTCGCGGCGCGGCAACCAGGCGCGGTTGAGCGAATTCCAGTCGAATGCACAGCCGAGCAGGTCGGCCAGTTGCGTTTCGCTGCGCAGCGCATGGGCGAAGGCCAGCGCATCGCATTCGGTGTCATGAAGCTGGTCGCCCTTGCGCCATATTGCTCGTTGCACCTGTTGCCCGCCTTCGATGCGTTCCAGCGTCGCGCCTTGGTGCACCGGCACGCCATGGGCGCTGAGCCAGGCGCGGTAGTACAGGCCCTTGCCCAGGGTTGCCGGTTGCTCCAGCAGTTCAGGCAGGGCGCGGCACTGGGCGCTGAAGGGCGCGCTGTCGAGCACGCCGAGGACCTTGGCACCGGCCTTGGCGTACTGGTAGGCCACCAGGTAAAGCAATGGCCCGCTGCCGCAAAACAGCACGCGCTCGCCAATGGCGCAGCCCTGATGCTTGAGCGCGATCTGCGCAGCCCCCAGGGTGTAGACCCCAGGCAGCGTCCAGCCCGGCACCGGCAGCACCCGATCGGTGGCGCCAGTGGCGATGATCAGGCGCTGGTAGGGCAGGTGCGCGGCATGGCCGTCGCGCAGGGTGTCCAGGGCGCCGTGTTCGGCGTTCCACACCAGGGTGCCGGGGCGATAGTCGATGTGCCCGGCGAGTTGTTCGAGGGTCTGGTGCAGCGCGCTGGCCTTGCGAGCCTCGAAGCCGTAGAGCTGGCGCGCCGGTCGCGTGAAGTTGGCCGGTTGGCGACGATAGATCTGCCCGCCGCCCTGGCTGGCTTCGTCGATCAGAACCGGACGCACACCGTGCTCCACCAGCGTCTGCGCGGCACGGATCCCGGCGGGGCCGGCTCCGACGATCACTACGGCGCTCATGGCCGGCGCCCCGGTTCGCGCAGCACCTGCTGTCCGGCTTCCAGCGCGGTGGCGCAGGCACGGACGCGGCGGCCATCACCCAACCGCACCCAGCAGTCCTGGCAGGCACCCATCAGGCAGAACCCGGCGCGGGGCTCGGCGCTGAAGTCGCTGCCGCGCAGGTGCGTTCCACTGGTCAGCACGGCGGTCAGCAGGGTGTCGCCGAGCAAGCCTCTGGCCGGCTCGCCGTCGAGGGTGAATTCCAGCACCGGGCGCTGGCGCTCGGCGAGGCGTTTGAACAAGGCCATGTCAGTGCTTCCCTACCAGGACCCGATCCAGGCCATAGACCCGGTCGAGCAGAATCATGGTCACCGCCGTCAGGGCGATCACCAGGGCCGACACCGCAGCCATCATCGGATCGATGGACTCGGTGGCGTAGACGTACATCTTCACCGGCAGGGTCTGGGTGGCCGGCGAGGTGACGAAGATCGACAGCGTCACCTCATCGAAGCTGTTGATGAACGCCAGCAGCCAGCCGCCGGCGATACCGGGCAGGATCATCGGCAGGGTGATCTTGCGAAACAGCGTGAAGCGGCTCGCACCCAGCGACTCGGCGGCCTGCTCGGCGCTGCGGTCGACGCCGATGGCGGCGGCGATGACCAGGCGCAGTACATACGGGGTGATCACCACGGTGTGCGCCAGCACCAGCCAGGTGAAGCTGCCGTTGACCCCGAGCAGGGCGAACAGGCGCAGCAGCGCCACCCCCAGCACCAGGTGCGGAATGATGATCGGCGACAGGAACAGCACATTGAGAAAGTCGCGCCCCGGGAACTGCAGGCGCGTGATCGCAAGCCCTGCCGGCACCGCGATCAGCGTCGCCAGGCTGGCGGCAAGGAACGCCAGTTGCAGGCTGTTGTTGAAGGCTTCGAGGAAGTCGGCGCGCTCGAACACCGCTTCGAACCAGCGCAGCGAGAACCCCGCCGTGGGCAGGCTCAAGGTGTTTTCCGGGGTGAATGCCACCAGGCACACCACCACCAGCGGTGCGAGCATGAAGACCACCACCAGGCTGTGGAAGGTCAGGGCCAGAGGACCGTTCTTGGACATGAGTTACCCCAGCGATTTCTTGTAGCGGCGTTCGATCATGCGGTTCCACGACAGCATGATCAGCAGGTTGACCAGCAGCAGGGCGATGGCGATGGCCGCGCCCATGGGCCAGTTCAGGTCGGCCAGGTACTGGTCGTAGACCAGCGTGGCGACCATCTTCAGTCGACGGCCACCGAGCAGGCCGGGGATGGCGAAGGAGCTGGCGGCCAGGCCGAAGACGATCAGCGTGCCGGACAGCACCCCTGGCATCACCTGCGGCAGCACCACCAGGCGCATGACCTTGGCTTGGCTGGCCCCCAGTGACAGCGCGGCCTGTTCGGCGGCCGGGTCGAGCTTCTGCAGGCTGGTCCAGACCGGGATGATCATGAACGGCAGCATTACGTGGACCAGCGCGATGATCACCGCGAACGGGGTGTACAACAGCTTCATCGGCGCGCCACCCAGGGCCTGGATGGCGTGGTTGACCAGCCCATCGGCGCCCAGCAACAGGCTCCAGCCGAAGGCACGCACCACCACCGAGATCAGCAGCGGGGTGAGGATCACCACCAGGAAGATCGAGCGCCACGGGCTGCCCATGCGGCTGAGGATG
The DNA here is from genome assembly GCF_052378495.1 of Pseudomonas sp. A014. Taxonomy (NCBI): domain Bacteria; kingdom Pseudomonadati; phylum Pseudomonadota; class Gammaproteobacteria; order Pseudomonadales; family Pseudomonadaceae; genus Pseudomonas; species Pseudomonas sp. A014. The sequence goes on along the minus strand of NZ_CP199001.1, from coordinate 4,527,691 downwards.
TAGGCCTCGGGTACACCGATCACCACGCACAGCAGGGTGACCAGGGCGCTGATCCAGAAGGTGCGCCAGAAGATTTCGAGGAAGTAGCTGTCGCCGAGCAGGGCCAGGTAGTGCTCGAAGGTCCAGTGGTCGGCACGGATGCCGACTTCGTAGTCGAACACATTGAACGACAGCACCAGGGTCAGCAGCAGCGGCACGATCAGCAGTGCGGCGAACAGTGCCAGCGCTGGTGCCGACAGCAGGTAGCCGCGCAGGTCACGGTGTTGCCTGGCGCAGGTGGCGGGGGCAGGCACGGCGCTGGTCATGCGCTCACCTCTTCGGCAGCGAGCACCCGCAGCAGCTCGGGCTGCCAGTCCAGGCCAACATCGACACCTTCGCCCAGCGGGGCGCTGCCATCGTTGCGACGCACCACGGTCAGCTCGCCCAGCGGCGTACCGATGCGGTACAGCCATTGGCTGCCAAGGAAGTAGCGGGTCAGGATGCGGCCTTGCAGGCGACCAACACCGTTGTCGAGCAGGTCGATCTTTTCCGGGCGCAGGCTCAGGGTCAGGCTGGCGTCGCGGCAGTGGTGCACCTGCGGCAGGCCTGCGCCGTCCAGCTCGCCGGGCAACAGGTTGGCCTTGCCGACGAAGTCGGAGATGAAGCGGGTGCGCGGGTGTTCGTAGAGGCGATATGGCTCGTCGACCTGGGTGACGCGTCCGGCCTGCATCACCACCACGCGGTCGCTGATCGACAGGGCTTCGGCCTGGTCGTGGGTGACCATCAGCGTGGTGATGCCGACTTCGCTCTGGATCCTGCGGATCTCGAACTGCATCTCCTCGCGCAGGTTGGCGTCGAGGTTCGACAGTGGCTCGTCGAGCAGCAGCACCGGTGGCTCGATCACCAGCGCCCGGGCCAGGGCCACGCGCTGGCGCTGGCCACCGGACAGTTCGCGTGGGTAGCGTTCGGCGTGCCGGTCCAGGCGCACCAGTGTCAGTACCTCGGTCACCTTGCGGCGAATCTCGGCTTCAGGCTGCTTGCGCATGCGCAGGCCGAAGGCGACGTTGTCGGCCACGGTCATGTGCGGGAACAGGGCGTAACTCTGGAACACCACGCCCAGGCCACGACTGCTGGGCTTGGTGTGGGTGATGTCGCGTCCGTCGAGCAGGATGCGGCCGCTGCTGACGTCGACGAAGCCGGCGATCATCTGCAGGGTGGTGGTCTTGCCGCAGCCTGAAGGCCCGAGCAAGGAAACGAACTCGCCTTGTTCGATGGCGAGGTTGGTGGCGACCACGGCGTCGATCGCGCCGTAGCGTTTGCAAAGATTGTCCAGCTGCAGAAAGGCCATGACTGCGTTCCACCTGTCTTTTGTCGCGTGTCGGGCACGCTTGTTGTTGGGGCAGATGCAAGGAGGCAAATCGAGGACCGATGAATACTCACAAGGCCACCGGTGTGTTGTTCGATTTGTCCCGGTGGACGCAGAGTAGGCGCAAGCCTAGGATGGCCTCAATGGCGAATTTCACTGAGTCGAGTACTATTTTCAGTTTTATTCGTTCAGTGAAATTCAGATAAGGAAAATCACAAATTGAATTCCGATAAACGAAATCAGGAAGAGCCAGGCGTCAGTGTGGTCTCGCGTTTGTTCGCGGTGTTGAGGGTGTTGGGCGAGGCGCCGGTGGAGGGCATGCGGGTGATCGAGCTGGCCGAGCAGGTGGGCCTGTCCCAGCCAACCGTGCACCGGCTGGTGCGCAGCCTGGTGGATGAAGGCATGGTCGAGCAGGAGGCGCGCAGCAAGCGTTATCGCCTGAGCCTGGCGTTCTTTGCCCTGGCGGCGCGGGCAGGCAACAGCGGTAACCTGCGCGATCTGGTGCGACCCAGCTTGCTGCGCCTGTCGGCTTCGCTGGGTGACTCGCTGTTTCTGCTGGCGCGCAGCGGCTTCGATGCAGTGTGTCTGGATCGCAGCGAAGGGCCGTATCCGATCCGTACCTTCACCGGCGATATCGGTGGGCGTGTGGCGCTGGGCGTGGGGCAGGGGAGCCTGGCGATCCTGGCGTTCCTGCCGGAGGAGGAGCGCGAGGCGGTGATTCGCAACAACCTGCCGCGGCTACGGGATTTCCATCTGTACGACGAGGTGTTCCTGCGCGCGGAGGTGGAGAACGTGCGGCGCCAGGGGTATGCCGCGCGCAACACCGGCGTGTTGCCAGGCATGGCCGGGCTGGCGGTGCCGATCCTCGATGGCAATGGCCATGCCGTGGCGGCGTTGAGCGTGGCGACCATCAGCGACCGGCTGGGGCCGGAGCGCCTGCCGATGGTGGTCGAGTTGCTCAAGCGCGAAACGGCGGCGATCGGGCCGAGGATCAATCCGTTCGACCCGACCTTGCGCCATCCTTCGCGGGTGTTCGGTGAGTGAACACCGCAGTACCGCCGATCAGGTCCTGAACTGCTCCATCAGTGCCTGCTGCTGATTGGCCAGGCGGTTCAGCGCCTGGCTGATCCGCGCCGACTCTTCGGCCTGCCCTGACAACGACTCGGTCACATCACGAATACCTGCGACGTTGCGGTTCACCTCCTCGGCCACCGCGCTCTGTTCCTCGGCAGCCGACGCGATCTGCAGGTTCATGTCGCTGATCACCGCCACCGCCTCGCCGATCCGTTGCAGGGCCGGGAGCGCCTGGTCCATGCGCTGGGCATTGTCCTGGGCCTGGCGTTGGCCGGCCTGCATGGCATCGACCACATCCCGCGTGCCTTGCTGCAAGCCTTCGATCACCACGCGGATCTCCTCCACCGACACCTGGGTGCGCTGGGCCAGGTTGCGCACCTCGTCGGCGACCACGGCAAAACCGCGCCCGGCTTCGCCTGCACGGGCGGCCTCGATGGCGGCGTTGAGCGCCAGCAGGTTGGTCTGCTCGGCGATGGCGCGGATCACCTCCAGTACAGAGCCGATCTGCTCGCTGCGCCCGGCCAGCGAACGGGCTTCGTCCATGGCCGCATCCATGCCCGCGGCCAGGTTGGCGATGGTCTGGCGGGTGCTGGCGATCAGTTGCAGGCCCTCCTGGCTGGCCTGGTCGGCACCCCGCGCCGCCTCGGCAGCCTGCGAAGCGTTGTGGGCGACATCCTGCGCCGTGGTGCTCATCTCGTTGGCGGCGGTGGCCACCTGCTCGATCTCGCGATGTTGCAACTGCATGCCGGCACTGGTCTGGCTGGCGATGGCGGCCGACTGGTCAGCCGTGCCGCGTGCTTCGTGCAGCGACGCCTTGACCTGGGCGATTACCGGCTGGAGCTTGTCGAGGAAGCGGTTGAACCAGCCTGTCAGTTGGCCCAGTTCGTCGTCGCGGGCGTAGTCCAGGCGACGGGTCAGATCGCCCTCGCCGCTGGCGATATCGCGCAAGCGTTCGGCCACGGCAAGGATCGGCCGTGTTACGCCGCGCGCGGTCAGCCACACCAGCAGCAGGCCAAACACGGCGGCGACCAGGCCGATCAGCAGGCTGCTGAGGTTTGCCTGCTGGTTGTGTGCGTCCAGGCGCTGGTTGAGCGCCACGGCAGGGGCGCGCAGCACCGCTTCCGGCACTTCCAGCAGCACCTGCCATGGCGCGGCGTCGGGGATCGGTGCGAACGGGTGGGCAACGCGCAGCATCCCGCCTTCCTGGCGCTCGACCGGCTGGCCGGCACGCATCGGTGCCAGCAGTTCGCGTACCGCCTCACCCAGCGCCTGCTCCAGGGGCTTGCTCAACTGGCTGGCGTCCTGGCTGTGTCCGGCCAGCAGGCCGACGGGGCTGACGATGCTGACCTGGCCCTGGCCTTCGAACAGCTCCTGGCGCCCGGCCAGGCTCAGTTGCTGCAGGTTGTCCAGGCCAATGTCCAGGCCAAGCACGCCGATCACCTTGCCGTTTTCCAGCAATGGCAGCGCGATGCTGGTCATCAGTACCTGACGGCCGTTGACTTCGTCGAAGTACGGGTCGAGCACACAGGCCTTGGCCGTTTCCAGCGGGCAGGTCAGCCAGCGGTTGTAGGCTGAGCCGTTGGCGCCAACGCTGGTGTCGGCCAGCATCGATTCGGGCATCGCTTCGGAGGCGACCTCGCCGGAGTCTGCGCGTGACCAGTACAGCGAGAAGCGCCCTTGCTCGTTGCTGCCCAACTCGGCCTGCCCCCTGAAACGCGCGTCCTGATGCTCCAGAGCGTCCGGTTGAAATACCAGGTAGAGGCCGATCAGGTCGGGGTTGCCTGCCAGCGCGGCACCGGCTTCCTTGACCAGGTCGCTGCGCAATTGGTCACCGCCGCGTGCCCTGAGCACCTGCACCAGGCGGGCGAAACCGTTGCCGTACTGATAGGCGTCCATGAAATAGCGCTGGATGCGCAGCGACTGGGTCTCGGCGTGGGCCTGCAGGCGTAGCCGTGCGCTCTGGTCGAGCAACTCGGTGTTGGCAGTGAACACCTGTTCGGCGCTGCGCCGGGATTGGATCAGCGAAGTGGCTACCAGCAAGGCGACCACCGCCAGCAGACACAGGCCGGCAAGCAGGGTGATTTTCCACTGGATGGAGAGACGGCGCAGCGACATGGAGCGTTTCCTTCTCGATCAAGACAACGCCCGCGTTCAGGCGCGGGCGTTGTCGGCAGGATGGGTCATTCGGCCACGTAGCTTGGCGGGGCGACGCGGAACGCCTTGGTCAGCCAGGCCAGGTACAGCACGCCGCACAAGGCCCAGGCGCCGCCGAACGCCAGCGAGTGCTCGTCCAGGTCGATCCACAGTACGGCGATGATGCAAAAGCCTATCGTCGGCAGCACCAGATGCTTGAGGTTGTTGGTCAGGCCCTTGTTGCGCCGCTCGCGAACATAGCAATGGTTGATGACCGACAGGTTGACGAAGCTGAAGGCCATCAGTGCGCCGAAGTTGATCACCGAGGTGGCGGTCACGAGGTCGAAGAAGATCGCCGACAGGGCGACCACACCCACCACCACGATGTTCAGCACCGGTGTGCGATAGCGCGGGTGCAGACGGGCGAACAGGCGGGCCGGGATCACTTTGTCGCGGCCCATCACGAACAGCAGGCGGGACACGCTCGCCTGGGACGCCAGGCCCGAGGCGATGGTGTTGATCACCGTGCAGGCGATGAATACCGACTGGAACAGCTTGCCACCGACGTACAGGGCGATTTCCGGCAGGGCGGCTTCATGATCCTGGAAGCGGTCCATGGTCGGAAAGTACGCCTGGATGAAGAACGACATGACGATGAACATCACGCCGCCGATCAGGGCGATCAGGAAGATCGCGCGCGGGATGGTGCGCGCCGGGTCGCGGGTTTCTTCTGACAGGCAGGTGACGGCGTCGAAGCCCAGGAACGAGAAGCACAGGATGGTTGCGCCGGCGACCAGTGCACTGAACTGCGTCTGTTCATCGGCGAACGGCATCAACGTCCAGGCCGTGCCCAGCCCTTCGCCCTGGTGCAGGCCGCGCACGCAGAGGTAGACGAACACGGCCATGATCGCGATCTGCACCGCCACGAACAGGGTATTGAAGTTGGCCACCAGGTTGATGCTGCGCATGTTGACCAGGCTGATCAGGGTGACGAAGGCCACCACCCACACCCATGCCGGCACCTCGGGGAACATCGCCGACAGGTACAGCTTGGCCAACAGGGCGTTGACCATCGGCAGCAACAGGTAGTCGAGCAGCGACGACCAGCCGACCAGGAAACCTATGTGCGGGTTGATCGCACGTTGCGTGTAGGTGTAGGCCGATCCCGACTCCGGGAAACGCCGCACCAGCGTGCCGTAGCTCACGGCGGTGAACAGGATGCCCAGCAGGGCCAGGATGTAGGCGCTGGGCACGTGACCGGCGGTGATGCCGGAGACGATGCCGAAGGTATCGAAGACGGTCATTGGCGCGATGTACGCCAGGCCGATGATCACAACCTGCCAGAGGCGCAGGGACTTGCGAAACTGCTCGTGACGGCTGGCAGGGTGCTCAGGCTGCATGCTGGCACTCCCGGCGATGACGGGACGAGGCGGGCGACGGGCACGGCAAGGTCGGGCGGATGAGCTCCATGTTGTTCACCTTTTATAGCGGAGCGAAGGTTCGCGCGTGGGCGCGGGAGTCAGTACGGGCGAGGCCGGCGAAACGGCGGCGCCTGGGGGCAGGGGTGGACAGGCATGATGGCGGCGCGGTCTTTTTTTTGGTGTGTAGGGCGCGGAGCAAGGTGGGGAAAATAAAAGACGATTGGACGGTTGGGTGTCAAGTTAAACATGACAGAGTGATAGATTTTCAGGTTTTTATCGGCTTTTTATCCACTCTTAAACCCTGTTATATGATTTTTACAGTAAAAACCAGATTTTTGTGTTCGTAAAATTTTACGATCTTTGTAGTGGGTCATGCCTCTTGTAGCGGTTTGATCAGTGAGGACAGATGTGCTCTGTGCAGCTGTCACCTGTCGGCAGTTGTAGGACGCGTCGCAAGTGCAGGAAAATCTCCCGGGCGAACACCGCGGCCGGCAAGCGACAGTGCTACGCTTGGCACCCCCGGTCGCGTGCTTCGCGCCACCATCAGCCCTATGGACAGCAATCGGTTCTATTCATGAAGAAATCAGTAGGCATCCTTTCCGGCCTGGCCGTCGCCATCGCCGTCGTCACCACTGTCGGCGCCTGGTACACCGGCAAACAGCTGCCGACGGAACTGGAGCAGTCCATCGCCCGCGGCAACGCGGAGTTGCAGAAGGCGCTGGTCGGTACGGGTGGCACCATGACCATCGAGTTGGTCTCGCTTGACCAGCACCTGTTCACCAGCGACGCGCAGTACCGGCTCAAGGCCAACGACCTGCGCCTCGGCGAGGGTGAGCCGGTGAGCTTCGAGGTCGGTGTGATCGACCATATCGAGCATGGCCCTTTCCCTTGGTCGCGGGTCAAGGCGCTCAAGCTGCTGCCGGTGATGGCGGTCAGCAACAGCCAGTTGCAGAAGGATGACGGCACCGCATCGTGGTTTGCCGCTGCAGGCGACACGTCGCCGGTGGTTGGCCAGGTCAGCCTGGGCTATGGCGGTGGCGTCGAGAGCGACATCCGGCTGGCGCCGGTGAAGCTGGACGAAGGTGATGGCAATGTCCTCGACTTCGCGGGCATGCAACTGGTGCTCAAAGGGGATCGTGAAGGCAAGGCGGTGGAAATCCACGGCAATGCCGAGCGCCTGGACATGACCCTGGTCGGTGATGATCACCCGCCGGTCAAGTTGCAGTTCAACGGCTTCAAGATTGGTGGCGAGCTGACCAGTACCGGCCACGACATGATCTATGTCGGCCACCTGAACCTGCTGCTGGCCGATCTGCAAGCCACGCTCGGACCGAAGCAGGACGTGCTGGTGCTCAAGGGGCTGGAGCAGAACAGCCTGTACAGCGCCGAGGGCCAGGACAAGCTGGGTGGGCGCCTGGAGTACAAGGTGTCCGACATCACCTACGCCGGTCGCGCAGTGGGCAGCGGGCAGATGGTGCTGAGCATGAAGTCGGTGAACATGCCGGCCACTCAGGCACTGCTGGAGTGGTACCAGACCAAGGCGCCCGAGCTGCAGGAGGCCGCTGCCCGCGGCGAGACGGTGCCGTCGCTGAACATGAGCCCCGAGGAGACCGCCAAGGTCCAGGGCGACCTGCAGAAATTGCTGGCCGACAAACCGCAACTGGCGGTGGAAGACCTGTCGTTCAAGACGGCCAATGGCCAGAGCCACTTCAACCTGTCGCTGGACTTCGCCAATCCGACCTCCTTCGACCTGCCGCCGGACCAGTTCGCCAAGCAGCTGATCACGCGCCTGCAGGGCAAGCTGTCGGTGTCCAAGCCAATGGTCGTGGATCTGGTGACGTTGCAAGCGTTGCTCGATGGCCAGAATGATCCTCAGGCCATTGCCCAGCAAGCCGGTCAGGCAGGCAACATGTTCGGCGTGATGGCGCTGCAGAGTGGGATGGCGCTGGAAGAGGGCAGCGATATCGTGTCGAAGCTGAACTATGCCGATGGGATGGTCGACTTCAACGGCAAGAAGATGACTGTCGAAGAGTTTGCCATGCTGATGAGCATGCACCTGGCAGCCTTGTCGCCGCAGGGCTGACGATTCCCGAGAGGGCTTCGCGGGTAAGCCCGTTCCTGCAGTGTCAATGCACCTGTGGGGACGGGTTCCTCCGTGAACGCCTCATCCCTTTCAAAAACCCTTTTGCATTCCCCCGATTGCCTGTAGCCTTCGCCGTCCGATAATAATCCGTGCCCGCAGATGGGCCGCGATGGCCCGCCACTGCCGGCCATCCGGCACCGTTAGCCGATCTGCCAGGGCCGGGTGGTACACTCGACTGACGCGCACGCAGGTCCAGCGATCATGACCCAGATTTCCGAACGTCTCCTGGTTCAAGCCCACCTTGACGCCAAGCAGCCCCATCCGCTGACGCCCGCGCAGGAGGCCGATTACCGTGCGGCCATCGCTGCCGAGCTCAAGGCACAGAACGCGGTTCTGGTTGCCCACTTCTACTGCGATCCGGTGATCCAGGCCCTGGCCGAGGAGACCGGTGGTTGCGTTTCCGACTCCCTCGAAATGGCCCGCTTCGGCAAGAACCATCCGGCTGACACCGTGGTGGTCGCTGGTGTGCGTTTCATGGGCGAGACCGCGAAGATCCTTACCCCGGAAAAGCGCATCCTGATGCCGACCCTGGAAGCTACCTGCTCCCTTGACCTGGGCTGCCCGGTAGAGGAGTTCTCGGCGTTCTGCGACCAGCACCCGGAGCGTACCGTGGTGGTTTATGCCAACACCTCGGCGGCGGTAAAGGCGCGTGCCGACTGGGTGGTGACTTCCAGCTGCGCGCTGGAGATCGTCGAGACCCTGATGGATAACGGCGAGACCATCATCTGGGGCCCGGACCAGCACCTGGGCCGTTACATCCAGAAGAAAACCGGCGCCGACATGTTGCTGTGGGATGGTGCCTGCATCGTTCACGAAGAGTTCAAGTCGCGCCAGTTGGCCGACATGAAGGCGTTGTATCCGGATGCCGCGATCCTGGTGCACCCGGAGTCGCCGGAGTCGGTGATCGAACTGGCCGATGCCGTGGGTTCGACCAGCCAGCTGATCAAGGCTGCGCAGACGCTGCCCAACAAGACCTTCATCGTCGCCACCGACCGCGGCATCTTCTACAAGATGCAGCAGCTGTGTCCGGACAAGGTGTTCGTCGAAGCGCCGACCGCCGGCAATGGCGCCGCCTGCCGCAGTTGCGCGCACTGCCCGTGGATGGCGATGAACACGCTGGAGCGCACGCTGGATTGCCTGCGCAAGGGCAGCAATGAAATCTTCGTCGAGCCGGCGCTGATTCCGCGGGCGATCAAGCCACTGAACCGGATGCTGGACTTTACCCAGGCGGCGCGTCTCAAGCTCTCCGGCAACGCCTGACTCCAGACCGCCGCTCCCTCAGTGAGTGATGCCCTCGCTCGCTGTGGGAGCGGGCTCGTCCCGCGATTGGGGCGCGTAGCGGCCCCTGTCCATATCAGCGCATCATGTCCTTGACCATCCGCTGCTGTTCCATGATCTCCCGCTGGCGCTGGTCGATCTGCGACGCCAGTGGGAAGTTGCTTCCCGCCCGGCGCTTGGCGTAGTCCAACTGCTGGATCGCCTGGTCGAAATCACCCACCAGCGTGAAGTACTCAGCTCGTGCCCGGTGCAGGCCAATCGTGTTGCCCGACAGGCCGCGCACCTCGGCCACCTCATACCAGACATCCGGATCGTCTGGCCGGTTTTTCACCAGGTCATCCAGCACCTTTTCCGCCTCGGCCGGCTTGCTCTGCTTGACCAGCAGGTCGGAGCTCACCTGCTTGAGCGGGTAGTTGCCCGGATACAGCCCCTGCATGCGGGTGACTCGCTGCTGGGCATCGGCCAGGCGATTGTTGGTGATGTCCAGGTCGATCTGCGCCAGGTTGTAGGTGATGTCGTTGGGCGCCTTGGCCAACAGCGGCTTGAGGTTTTCCCGTGCCTCGTTCAACTGGCCACCCTTGATCTGCGCCAGGGCCAGGCCGTAGCGGGCCGCGTCAATGTTGGGGTTTTCGTCGAGCTGGGCACGGAAACGCTTGGCGGCAAGGCCAGGTGTGCCTTCATAGGTGAGGGCAACACGGGCACGGATCAGTTGGTAGCGCAGGCTGTCCTCGACACCGCCCTTGGGCGCCTGTTCTGCGCGGTTGCGGGTGTCGGCGATACGCGATTCGGTGACCGGGTGGGTCAGCAGGAATTCCGGTGGCTTGGCGTCATAGCGATACTGGCGGGCCAGGCGCTCGAACATGCTCGGCATGTTGCGCGGGTCGTAGCCGGCCTTTTCCAGGTTGAGGATGCCGATGCGGTCGGCCTCCTGCTCGTTCTGCCGCGAGAAACGTCGTTGCTCCTGCAGGGCCGCGGCCTGGGTGCCGGCGATCACGCCGATCCCGGCATCGCCACCGCCGCCGGCGGCCAGTACGATACCGGCCAGCAGCGCCGCCATCATCGGCAGTTGCATACGCTGCTGGGCCTCGACACCGCGAGCGAAGTGGCGCTGCGACAAGTGCGCCAGTTCGTGGGCCAGCACCGAGGCGTACTCGCCTTCGGTCTGAGCGTTGAGGAACAGGCCGCCGTTGACCCCGACGATGCCGCCGGGCGCGGCGAAGGCGTTGAGTTCGCGGCTGTCGATCAGGATGAATTCCAGGCGTCGGTCCTGCAACTGGCTGGTTTCGGCCAGTTTGTACACGCTGGTCTCGACGTAGTCCTTGAGCTGCGGGTCGTTGAGCTGGTTGACCTGGCCGCGCAGCAGGCTCAGCCAGGCACGGCCCAGGTCGTGCTCCTGTTTCGGCGAGACGATCGCAGAGCTGGCATCCCCCAGCGACGGCAGGTCGTCGGCGTGGCCAGGAAGGGCCATCAGGCAGGCCAGCGTCAGCAGGGTGGGGCGCAGTAGATTCATGCACGAAGCTCGCGTCGATCAAAAACCCTTACTGTAGCCCGCTCGCACCTTGGCGACCAGTGGCGGTATCCTACCGACATCGTCTGCAACACCTTGTTGCGCCCGCCATGGAGACCCCTGATGATCGACACCCCGACCTGCGATGCTGAGCTCGATGCCAGCGGGCTGAACTGCCCACTGCCGCTGCTCAAGGCGAAAATGGAGCTCAATCGCCTGGCCAGCGGCGCGGTCCTCAAAGTGGTGGCCACCGATGCCGGCTCGCAGCGTGACTTTCGCACTTTTGCCCAGCTTGCCGGTCATACGCTGCTTCGCGAAACGGCCGAGTCAGGGATCTACACCTATTGGCTGCGCAAGGCCTGAGTCTTCTTTCCCAAGGATCGTCAATGTTCAAAGTGCTTCGCGACTGGATGCAGCGCTACTTTTCCGATGAGGAAGCGGTGGTGCTGGCGGTCCTGCTGTTCCTGGGCTTCACCGTGGTACTCACGCTCGGTGGCATGCTCGCGCCGGTGCTGGCGGGTATGGTCCTGGCGTTTCTCATGCAGGGGCTGGTCAACGCTCTGGAGCGCTTCAAGGTGCCGACGCGCATGGCGGTGTGGCTGGTGTTCGCCCTCTTCATGGGGGCGCTCGGAGTGTTCCTGGTGGTGCTGGTGCCGCTGCTGTGGCACCAGTTGATCACACTGTTCAACGAGTTGCCGGGCATGCTTGGTAAATGGCAATCGCTGTTGTTGCTGCTGCCCGAGCGCTATCCGCACCTGGTTTCGGACGAGCAGGTGCTGCGCGCTATCGAGTCGGTGCGCGGTGAAATCGGCAAGTTCGGCCAGTGGGCGCTGACGTTCTCGCTCTCCAGCCTGCCGCTGCTGGTCAACGCGATGATCTACCTGGTGCTGGTGCCGATCCTGGTGTTCTTCTTCCTCAAGGACCGCGAGATGATCGCCCGTTGGGTCAGCGGCTACCTCCCGCGTGAGCGCAGGTTGCTGACTCGCGTGGGCGACGAGATGAATCGGCAGATCGCCAACTACATCCGCGGCAAGGGCATCGAGATCCTGATTTGCGGGATCGCCACCTATATCGCTTTCATCAGCCTGGGGCTCAACTACGCGGCCCTGCTGGCGCTGCTGGTGGGGTTGTCGGTGGTGGTGCCCTACGTGGGGGCGGTGGTGGTGACCGTGCCTGTGACCCTGATCGCGCTGTTCCAGTGGGGCTGGGGTGATCAGTTCATCTATCTGATGGCGGTGTACGCGATCATCCAGGCGCTGGATGGCAACGTGTTGGTGCCGCTGCTGTTCTCGGAGGCGGTAAGCCTGCACCCGGTGGCAATCATCTGCGCGGTGCTGCTGTTCGGTGGGCTGTGGGGGTTCTGGGGGATCTTCTTCGCCATTCCCCTGGCGACGCTGTTCAAGGCGGTGCTCGATGCCTGGCCGAGGCAGGAGCCTACGGTGGCGCCACTACTGTAGGGGCGTAGCGTTCTTTTCGCGGGCAAGTCGGAACGCCGAACTTGCCCGCGACGCAATTCAAGGCGATATCAGGCCTTGTTCAGGGCCTGCGCTGCCGCCAGCACCGCATCCACATGCCCGGGCACCTTCACCCCGCGCCATTCCTGGCGCAGCACACCGTCCTTGTCGATCAGGAAGGTGCTGCGGTCCACGCCCAGGTATTCCTTGCCATACAGCTTCTTCAGCTTGATCACGTCGAACAGCTGGCACAGCGCCTCGTCCTTGTCGCTGATCAGCTCGAAGGTGAAGCCCTGCTTGGCCTTGAAGTTCTCGTGCGACTTGATGCCGTCACGCGAGACGCCCAGCACCACGGTGTTGGCAGCCTTGAAGGCTTCGTGCTGGTCACGGAAACCCTGGCCCTGGGTGGTGCAGCCCGGCGTGCTGTCCTTCGGGTAGAAGTACAGCACCACCTGCTGGCCCTTGAGCGCAGACAGGCTGATGGTCTGGCCGCTGGTGGCCTGGGCCTGGAAGTCGGCAACGGGTTGGTCGATGGCAACGGCCATGGGAGCTCCTTAGACAGGGTTCTGTGGGCGCCAGGGTTCGATCAGGGCGTCTAGGTTCAGGGCGTCGGCGAAATCCAGGAACTGGTCGCGCAGCCAGCTGATCTGGGTGCCGGCCGGCAGGATCACGGTGAACTGGGCGTTGAGCATGCTGCTGCCGGTCTGCGGGGCGAGGTAGGTGTCGCAGGTCATCCCGTCGAGCTCGACGCGGTGGTCGAGGAAGAACTGGCACAGCTCGTTGATGATGTCCGGGCGATAGGCGGCGCTGACGTAGGCCACGTAGGGCAGGGCCTGTGGGCGAACCTCCTGCTCGGCGCTGCGCACCACATCGAGGGTCAGGCCGTGCTTCTTGCCAAGGCCGGGCAGGGTGGTCTCAAGACGGGCCAGGGCATCCCAGCTGCCACCGACCTGCAATACCAGGGCGCTGGTTTCGCCGTGGCGCGACAGGCGCGAGGTGACCACCGCGCAGCGGTTTTCGAAGGCCGCGCGGCTGAGGACGTTGGCAAGCTCCATGGGATTGGGGCCCAGGGCACTGATGACGAGGAATTGTTCGCGGGGGGCGGTGGACATGCAGCATTCCTAAAGCGATGAGCGGTCGGCGAAGGACGAGAGCTAGCCTCCCTGTCACCCGCATTCGCAGCCCTCTGGAGGGTGACGAAGTACTGGCGTGGAGCACTGTCGACGGCCCGGCGGGCCGCACTGCGCCGATCAAAGAATCAAGGGTAGCGAAAAGCGAGGCCGAGGGGAATGCTCCGCCCGCCAGCTTCGCTTGTGCAAGGTCGATGGCGCCAGTACCATTACCGCTCTCTTTTTCCGGCAGGAGCAGTTTCATGATCGCGGGCAGTATGGTGGCATTGGTCACACCCATGGATGCACAAGGGCGTCTGGATTGGGACAGCCTCGATAAACTGGTCGACTTCCACCTGGAAAAGGGCACCCACGCGATCGTAGCGGTCGGCACCACTGGCGAATCCGCCACGCTTGACGTCGAAGAGCACATCCTGGTGATCAAGCACGTGGTCGAGCGCGTCAAGCGCAGCGCCCGCCGCATCCCCGTGATCGCCGGCACCGGCGCCAACTCCACCGCCGAAGCCGTGCACCTGACGCAGAACGCCAAGAACGCCGGCGCCGACGCCTGCCTGCTGGTGGTGCCGTACTACAACAAGCCGACGCAAGAAGGCCTGTACCAGCATTTCAAGCACATCGCCGAAGCCGTCGACATCCCGCAGATCCTCTATAACGTGCCCGGCCGCACCTCCTGCGACATGCAGGCCGAGACCGTGATCCGCCTGTCGAAGGTCAAGAACATCATCGGCATCAAGGAAGCCACCGGCGACCTGGCCCGTGCCAAGGCCATCATCGAGGGCGTCGACAGCGACTTCATCGTCATGTCCGGCGACGACCCGACGGCCGTCGAGCTGATCCTGATGGGCGGCAAGGGCAACATTTCCGTCACTGCCAACGTCGCCCCGCGCGAAATGGCCGATCTGTGCGAGGCCGCCCTTGAGGGCAATGCCGAGAAGGCCCGCGCGATCAACGAAAAACTCATGCCGCTGCACAAAGACCTGTTCTGCGAAGCCAACCCGATCCCTGTGAAGTGGGCGCTGGTGGAAATGGGCCTGATGCACAAGGGCATTCGCCTGCCGCTGACCTGGCTGAGCGAAGGCTGTCACGAAAAAGTCCGTACTGCCTTGCGCCAGTCCGGCGTACTGGTTTAATCGAGGAAGTACACCGCATGAAGCGACTGGCTGGTCTTTCCGCGCTCGCCCTGATCATCTCCAGCACCAGCGGGTGCGGCTGGCTGTGGGGCGAGGATGGCTATTTCCGCGACCGCGGCAGCGATTACCTGCAGGCGCACCCGACTGCGCCGATGCAACTGCCGCCGGACGCCGCCAACGTCAAGCGTCTGGATCCGCTGCTGCCGATCCCGCGCAATGTGGCCGACGACAACGCCACCGGCGAGTTCGAAGTGCCGCGTCCGCAGCCGCTGTCGGCCAGCGCCGACGTCAGCGATTTCACCCTGCAGCGCAGCGGTGCCAACCGTTGGGTGCTGGCCCAGCGCTCTCCGGCCGAAGTCTGGCCGGTCGCGCGCCAGTACTTTGAAGACAATGGTTTCCGCATTGCCGAAGAGCGTCCGCAGACGGGTGAGTTCAACACCACCTGGCAGCGCTTCGATGAGCTGTCTGCCTCGCTCGGCCAGCGCCTGGCCAGCACCTCCAGCAGCCCGGACAGCGAAGTGCGCGTCCGTGTGCGCATGGAGCCCGGCGTGCAGCGCAATACCTCCGAGGTGTACGTGGTCAGCGTCGAGCGTCCGGCCGGCAGCACCGCCGAGCCTGGCTTCCCGAGCACGTCGAGCAACACCGGTGTCGACGCATTGCTGGTCGACGAGCTGCTGGCCAGCATGAACCGCAGCGCCGAGAAGGGCGGTTCGGTGTCGCTGCTCGCGGCGCGTGACTTCGATGCCCCGAGCCAGGTCAGCCTGAGCGAAGACGGCAGCGGCAACCCGGTGCTGTTCCTGGGCTCGGACCTGGACCGCGCCTGGTCTGGCGTAGGCCGCGCCCTGGAGCAGGGCGAATGGCGTGTCGAGGACATCAACCGCAGCCTGGGCCTGTACTACATCAACCTGTCCGAGAAACCCGAGGACAAGCAGAACGAGCCGGGCTTCTTCAGCCGCCTGTTCGGCAGCGCGCCGAGCAAGGAAGAGCGTGAAGCACGTGCCGAGCGCTACCAGGTTCGCTTGAGCAAGGTGGGCGAGTCGGTCCAGGTTACCGTCGAGAAGAACATCAACACCGTGGCCCCGGCCGATGTGGCCCGCCGCGTGCTGAGCGCGATCCAGGACCGTCTGGGCTAAGTGCGCTTCGCGGTACTGGGAAGCGGTAGCCAGGGAAATGGCACGCTGATCGCCAGTGACGATACCTTCGTCCTGGTCGATTGCGGGTTCTCCCTGCGCGAGACCGAGCGGCGCCTGGCGCTGCTCGGGGTATCGGCAGCACAACTGAGCGCCGTGCTGGTGACCCACGAACATGCCGACCACGTGCATGGCGTCGGGTTGCTGTCGCGGCGCTACAATGTACCGGTCTACCTCAGCCAAGGGACCTTGCGCGGCATGCGCAAGCCGGTGGAGGTCGCCGGTTTTCTCGGTTGTGGGGACGTACTGGACATCGGCAGCCTGCAGGTCAGTGCTGCGCGGGTCGAGCACGATGCGCTCGAACCCCTGCAATACGTGATCAGTGACGGGCGCCGGCGTTTCGGCATGCTCACAGACCTGGGCAGCTACGATACGTACCTGCTGGAGCGTTACCAGGGCCTCGACGCGTTGCTGATCGAGGCCAATCACTGCCGTGACCTGCTCGCACGCGGGCACTACCCGTACTTTCTCAAGCAGCGGGTCGGCGGCAGCCAAGGACATCTGAACAACCACCAGGCTGCCAACCTGGTGGCCGAGCTGGGCTGGAAGCACCTGCAACACCTGGTGCTGGCCCACCTCAGCAGCAAGAACAACCTGCCACAACTGGCCCGTCAGTGCTTCGTCGACACCTTGGGGTGCGATCCGGACTGGCTCCAGGTGGCGAATCAGGAACATGGGCTCGACTGGCGCGAAATCGCCTAGCCCAACCACTCAAGCAAGCGGAGCCCATCATGGAAAAACGCGACGAACTCTACCGCGGCAAGGCCAAATCGGTTTACAAGACCGACGACGCCGACCGCTTGATCCTGCTGTTCCGTAACGACACCTCGGCGTTCGACGGCAAGCGCATCGAGCAGCTGGACCGCAAGGGCATGGTCAACAACAAGTTCAACGCCTTCATCATGCAGAAGCTCGAAGAGGCCGGCGTGCCGACCCAGTTCGACAAGCTGCTGGGCGACAACGAGTGCCTGGTCAAGAAGCTGGACATGATCCCGGTCGAGTGCGTCGTGCGTAACTACGCGGCCGGCAGCCTGGTCAAGCGCCTGGGCGTCGAGGAAGGCATTCAGCTGACCCCTTCGACCTTTGAGCTGTTCCTGAAGAACGACGAGAAGGGCGACCCCTTCATCAACGAATCCCACGTTGTCGCGTTCGGCTGGGGCACCGCCGAGCAGTTGGTCGAGATGAAGAAGCTGTCGCTGAAGGTCAACGAAGTGCTGAGCAAGCTGTTCGATGACGCTGGCCTGCTGCTGGTCGACTTCAAGCTGGAGTTCGGCGTATTCCACGGCCAGATCGTCCTGGGCGACGAGTTCAGCCCTGATGGCTGCCGCCTGTGGGACAAGGAAACCCGCAAGAAGATGGACAAGGACCGCTTCCGCCAGGGTCTGGGCGATGTCATCGAAGCCTACGAAGAAGTCGCCAAGCGCCTGGGCGTGCCGCTGTAACCCGTACGCTCACGCAAGCGCCTGATACCACGCGAATTTTTTTCGAAAAAGATTTGCCAGAAACGAAAACGCTGGTATGATGCGCGCCACTGGAGAGATGCCGGAGTGGTCGAACGGGACGGATTCGAAATCCGTTGTACTGGCAACAGTACCTAGGGTTCAAATCCCTATCTCTCCGCCATACATGAAAAGCCCCGCTGATGAGAATCAGCGGGGCTTTTTTATGGGCACAATTTCGACGGTAGTAGGCTGAGGCTCGCGAGAGTTCGAGGCAGATATCAGTGCTTAAAATGACTCCGCCGCCTTTCCATCGAATCCTACCAATCAGCTTTTCCTTATTCCCTGTAGTCCATTTCCCAAACATACTCCCACCGCCATTCCGCCATTGCAGTGCTCCAAAACGGCCTCTAGTCTCGCCGGGTCGTTGCCAATTCAACGACCGGCTTTGACAGGCCGCTTCGATCACTGAAACACGTGCAAGCGCTATGGTGGCTGTGCGTGGGGCACCTTCGTGTGCGCCGAGTTTCAGTGTCCTCGGTCTGTCAACCCGCGCACAGCTGCCACCTTCCTGTTTGACAGCGGGTGATGGCAGCCTCAATGACACTGAGGTGAGTATGCTGAAGATTGTCCCCGATCCACCCCCGCTCGAATATCCCACCCGTTCGCTCGAATTCCTTTTAAAACAGATTGCTCAGGATCTGGGTGTTGCCTTGAGCATTGCAGACCGACGATTGCCTTGTGTTTTGGGTCAGGAGCTGGCAGCGGCCAGAGGTCTGGTCAGGATGGCTTTGACCAGGATGCCAATAGATCGCTATGGGTCTTTGCCGATAGCGGCGACCCCATCGCGGGACCAGCCCGCTCCTACAGGTTGGGCGGTGTTCCCCAAGGTTGCGGTATGGCAACAGAGCGTCAATGGAGGAGAGCATCAATGAGCGATGTTGTGCAGGCACCAGTGACGCCGGGACTCACTGCATTCAGTGCAGGGGATGGTTCGGGGCGGCCTCTCTTTCGCGTCGAGCAGGGTATTCCCTGTAAGCACGCTCGCGAGCATGCGTCGGAATTGCTCGGTAGTGTCAGGCGACTGACATTTTTGGGTGTCATGGAGAGCGACACCGACTTGGCCTGGGCAGGTTATTACCTGGCGGGTATGGCCAAAGCACTGCTGGATGATGCTGAGTTAGGAATGAACCAAGACTAAGCCGAAAGCGCGCCCGAGATTCTCGGGCGCGCTTTTTCAGTTATGCGGAGTTACCTTCCAGCGCTCTGCACAGCACTCGTAAGAACCCGTCACACCCTCAGGCAACAGCCGTGCTGCGGGCAGGCCGACGGCGATACAGCACAAGCGTTGCAGTGAACGCACACAGCGCTGCGAACATCAGCCAGTAAGCCGGGGCGGCCTTGTCTGACGTGGCATGGATCGCCCAGGTGGACACCGCCGGGGTGAAGCCGCCGAACACCGCGGTGGCGAGGCTATAAGCCAGGGAGAATCCGGCAACACGCACTTCGGTGGGCATGATTTCGGTCAGGGCCGGGATCAGTGCGCCGTTGTACACGCCATAGAGGCACGAGAACCACAGCAGCACCTCCAGCATGTGAGCGAAGCTTGGGGCCTGGGCCAGGTAGGACAGCGCAGGATATGCCGTGAGCACGGTCAGCAGGGACATCGCCGCCAGCAGCGGTTTGCGTCCCAGGCGATCGCTCAACGTGCCGCCGATCGGCAGCCACAGGAAGTTGGACACGGCGACCAGCAAGGTCACCATCAATGCGTCACTGGTATCGAGCTGCAGTACGGTTTTGCCAAAGGTCGGGGCGTACACGGTGATCATGTAGAAGGCGGTGGTGGTCATGGCCACCATCAGCATGCCCAGGATCACCACCGATGCGTTGGCGCACAGTGTCTTGAACACCTGGCTCATGGTCGGGCGATGCTCGCGTTTGGCGAACTCTTCGGTCTCCTGCAAGTTGCGGCGCAGCAGGAAGATGCACGGGACGATCAGGCAGCCCACGGCAAACGGAATCCGCCATCCCCACTGGGACAACTCCTCGGCGGACAACCACTGATTCAGGCCATAACCCAGGGCAGCGGCAACCATGATGGAGACCTGCTGGCTGGCCGATTGCCAGCTGGCGTAGAAGCCTTTGCGCCCGGGCGTGGCCATCTCTGCCAGGTAAACAGAAACACCACCGAGCTCGGCACCAGCCGAGAACCCTTGCAGCAGCCTGCCGAGCAATACCAGGGCCGGCGCCCACAGGCCGATGCTGGCATAGCCGGGCACGAACACGATCAGCAAGGTACCGCTGGCCATGATCGCCAAGGTCACGATCAGGCCTTTGCGTCTGCCGACGTCATCGATGTAGGCGCCGAGGATGATCGCCCCCAGCGGGCGCATCAGGAAGCCTGCGCCGAATACGGCGAAGGTCATCATCAATGAGGCGAACTCGTTGCTGGCAGGGAAGAACGCGGCAGCGATCTGGGTGGCGTAGAAACCGAACAGGAAGAAGTCAAACTGTTCGAGAAAATTGCCGGAGGTCACCCGGAAGACTCTTCCGGCTTTGGACGGTGCTTTGGCAGGGAGGGGGGGATTCATCACGTGCTCCAGCTATTCAGCGAATCTTTGTAAGAGGTTGTAACTAAAGATTCTTGCAGAAAGAGCATGGGTCAAAACATGAAACTTTCATTAGGTGAGCGCCTCCGTCGCGGGACGAGCCCACGCTTGCAGGTCGGGCGCTACCGTCAAGGCGGTATCACTGGAGGCTGTTCTTGAGCGCTGCAATCAGTGCCTCGTAGAGCTTCTCTACCTCGGGCAGCTCCCTGGCTCGCAGGCAGCCATGAACCAGCCCGTGGCCGGGGAAGTAATCTACTGCCACGCCGTCATCCTCCAGCCGTTGCGCATAACGCAGGCCGTCATCACGCAATGGATCAAACTCGGCCACTGCAATGAAAGCGCGCGCCAGCCCTGTGAAATCGTCGGCCAGCAGCGGTAGCGCCAACGGGCTGCGGGTAGTCGAGGGCAGGTAGGTGTTCAGGCAGGCGTGCATGTCGTCGACAGACAACAGCGGTGCATCGGCACATTCGCGTCGCGACACGCTGTCCTCGTCACCCAGCGCGGGATAGATCAGCGCCTGCATGCGCGGCTGCGGCTCATCCGCTTCACGCAGTGCCAGGCACAGGGCGGCGGCGAGATTGCCCCCGGCGCTGTCGCCGATGGCTACCAGTCGTGTGGGGTCAACCGGTACATCCAGCGCGCCATCGCGCAGGGCGCGCCAGGCGGCGAGGCTGTCGTGCAGGGCGGCGGGGAAGGGGTGTTCCGGCGCGAGTCGGTAATCCACCGCGACCACCGCCACTCCCAAGCGCGCCGTCAGTGCGGCGCAGAAGAACGCGTGCGAGTCGAGCCCACCGAGCATCCAGCCACCGCCATGCATAAATAGCAGCGCTGGCCACCCTCCTTCCGGTGCTGCTTGTGCCAGTTGGAACACGCGCAACGGCACCAGTCCCGGCATATTCAGATCTCGCACCTGCACGCCTTCCGGGCATGGCGGGGTGAAGGCTGCGGCCATGCGCGAATAGGCCGCGCGCTGGGCTGCCAGTGCAGGATCGGCCACGCCGAAGGCGCGTGTCCGTTCGATGAAGGCCTGCATGCCGGCCGAGAGAGAGTAGCGCTGCATTACTGTTGCGCGACCAATGCCGCATTGGCGGGCTTGCCGTCGAACGTGGTCACGCCCTCGAGCCAGGCCGAGACCTGCTCGGGATGCGCCTTGAGCCAGTCTCGAGCGGCATCGAGCGGCGCTTTGCGGTCGAGGATCGGCTCCATGACCTGGCTGACCCCTTCGCTGGTAAAACGCAGGTTGTGCAGCAACTTGGCGACGTTGCCGCATTGTTGCTGGTAACCGGCTGAGGTCATGATCGAGACCGTGGCCGAGCCTTCGTTGGGGCCGAAGGCATCGTCGCTGCCGGAGAGGTAGCGCATGTCGATCTGCAGGTTCATCGGATGCGGCTTCCAGCCGGCGAACACCACCCACTCGTTCTTTTGCACGGCACGCTTGACCGCCGTCAGCATGCCGGCCTCGCTGGACTCGATGCCCTTGAAACCCTTCAGGCCGAATTTGTCTTCGGCGATCATCTGTGCGGTGATGCGGTTCATGCCGCTGCCCGGTTCGATCAGGTACAGCTGGTTCTTGAGCTTGTCGCGAAACCTGGCGATGTCGGCGAAGGTCTTCAGGCCCGCGTCGTAGGCGTAGGCGGGCACGGCATAGGTGGACTGTGCATCGGCGAGGGTGGCGGGGCTGATCACGTCGATCTGCTGTTTGTCCAGGAAGGGCTTGGCCACCGATTGCATGGTTGGCTGCCAGTAACCGAGAAACACATCGAGGCGTTTTTCCGCCATGCCGGCCAGGATGATCTGCTGCGAGGCGCTGGTCTGCTTGACCTTGTAGCCCAGGCTGTCGAGCAGGGCTTCGGCGACGGCGCTGCTGGCGACGACGTCGGTCCAGTTCACCGAGCCCATGCGCACGTTCTGGCAAGCGGCGGGTTCTGCGCCCCAGCTGGCTGCGCTGATGCCCAGGAGTGCGGCGCAGGTGGCCGCCTTGATCGATCGCTGCATGACTTTTCCCCTCACGAGACGGTGATTATCGTTGTTATGTCATGACGCCCCGCGCGGCGGTGGCTGCCGTTCAGGTTATGAGCCGGGCGAGTGGAAAAATCGCACCCAGGCGACCTGCTTTTGCACCCAGGCGACTTCGAGTCTGGCACGCTAATGGGCGGGGCGCTTGGCCGAGGTGATGCTCTGATTGCTCAAAAATCACGCAACCTGTTGATTTTACTTGCGCTATTCCCTTCCCCGATTGTGCCGCCCGCGCTGCGGGTATAGACTTTGCGCACTCTTCACCAAAGGCCCCCTTTGGTCCTCGCGACCGCCAGCCAGCATGAAACCAATCCAGTTGCCCCTGGGTGTGCGCCTGCGCGATGACGCCACCTTCATCAACTACTATCCGGGCGCCAATGCCGCGGCACTGGGCTATGTCGAGCGGCTGTGCGAAGCCGACGCGGGCTGGACCGAGAGCCTCATCTATCTGTGGGGCAAGCAGGGCGCAGGGCGCACCCACCTGCTGCAGGCTGCCACCCACCGTTTCCAGCAACTGGGCGAACCCGCCGTCTACCTGCCGTTGGCGCAGTTGCTCGACCGAGGCGTGGAGTTGCTCGACCATCTGGAGCAGTACGAGCTGGTGTGCATCGACGACCTGCACGTGATTGCCGGCAAGGCCGACTGGGAAGAGGCGATGTTCCATCTGTTCAATCGCCTGCGTGACAGCGGCAGGCGTCTGCTGCTGGCGGCCTCGAGTTCGCCGCGCGAGCTGCCGATCAAGCTCGCCGACCTCAAGTCAAGGCTCACCCTGGCACTGATTTTCCAGATGCGTGGCCTGTCCGACGAAGACAAGCTGCGTGCCTTGCAATTGCGCGCCTCGCGCCGTGGCCTGCACCTGACCGATGAGGTCGGGCACTTCATTCTCACCCGTGGAACGCGCAGCATGAGTGCACTGTTCGATCTGCTCGAACGCCTCGACCAGGCCTCGCTGCAAGCCCAGCGCAAGTTGACCATTCCCTTCCTCAAGGAAACTCTCGGCTGGTAACGCTGAAAACACCGGGCCAGAGCGGCAAAACGCAAAAGTCACATTTTTTTCGATAAAATTTGCAAATAGGTCCGATAGAAGGCATAGTTTCCCCCTTCTAAAGGATTACAGACACGGTCGTGCCCATGCTCAAGCGCTTCGCACCCCTCGTGCCACTCGCACTCGTGACCCTGCTTTTTGGCTGCGCGGCCCAAGGCCCGATTTCCCAGCCCCAGGATCATCCATCGGTCACCGCGCAAACCGCGGTCAAGGCCAAGGCTTCGCATTCGTCGGTATTCGATGAAGAAGACCTCGCCACCGATGAAGACCTTCAAGCCTTCTCCAGCAATAGCAAGCCCTACCAGTTGCCCGTCCTTGCAGACAGCATTCTGGAGCGTGGCATGTCGCTGATCGGCACCCGTTATCGTTTCGGCGGTACCTCCGAGCAGTCCGGCTTCGATTGCAGCGGCTTCATCGGCTACCTGTTCCGTGAAGAGGCCGGCATGAACCTGCCGCGCTCGACCCGCGAGATGATCAACGTCGATGCCCCCAAGGTCGCACGCAACAAGCTCAAGCCGGGTGACCTGCTGTTCTTCAGCACCAACGGCCGTGGCCGTGTCAGCCATGCCGGCATCTACCTGGGTGACAACCAGTTCATCCACTCCAGCAGCCGCCGCAGCGGTGGTGTGCGCATCGATAACCTCGATGACCGCTACTGGAGCAAGACCTTCATCGAAGCCAAGCGTGCCTTGGCCATGGCGCCGACCACTACCCTGTCGCGCAACTGATATCAAAATGATGTATCCTCGCACGGCGGCGTAGCTGAAAAGCGAGCCGCCGTGCGCATTTACGAATAGCGTCTAATCTAAATCCTTAACTCTTTTTTCGGCTGCGGCCGATTGGTCTCAGACAGGTTCTGACCCATGGCGATGATGACGCGCTTCGCATTCCTTTCCCTGGTGGCACTGCTTGCCGCCTGTTCCAGCCGTGCTCCGGCACCGGCACCTGTGGCCAAGCCGCAGATCACCTTCATCGACCAACCTTCCTCGTCGCCTGTGGCTGACGATGTGTTGATCCGTGCCATCGGTCTGGTCGGCACCCCGTACCGCTGGGGCGGCAACACCCCGGATTCGGGTTTCGATTGCAGTGGCCTGATCGGTTACGTCTACCGCGGCGCGGCCAACATCAACCTGCCACGCTCGACCCGCGAGATGATCGTCATGCGTGCACCGACCGTGGACATCAATTCGCTGCAATCCGGTGACTTGGTGTTCTTCGCCACCGGCGGTGGCTCGCAGGTGAGCCATGCCGGGATCTACGTGGGGGAGGGGCGCTTCGTGCATGCGCCGTCCACCGGCGGTACGGTGCGCTTGGACTACCTGTCGAACAGCTACTGGTCCAAGGCCTACTTGCAGGCCAAGCGGGTGTTGGCGCCGGGGCATCTGGCGCAGAATCCCTGAGATTGTCGGGGCTGCGCAGCAGCCCCGGCGTACATTCAAGCCTGCTTGAGCAACAACGCCACACCCGGGTGGTATTGCCCTGACTCGTTATGCAGCTTGCGGTACGCATACGGGAAGTACCAGGCAATCGCGCAGGCCGTGTGCTTGTTCAAGTCATCGACCATATCCTGTAGTTCCTCGGGGCTTGCATGCTGCCCCGCCTTCCACGGGCTGACAAACAGCGCCCCGGCCTTGAGCTGGCTGGGATAGGCTGCCAGCCGCGCCAACGTCGCCGCCTCCTGCAGGGCGCCCGCCAGGTCCAGGCGGGCGATCTTCGGCCAGCGCTGCTCAGTGTGCAGATGAATGGATTGTTCGGCGCCAGCAATCGACAGATCGCAGCGCCCCTCGCGCTCGCCTTCGTCACGCTGCTTCTTGCTCTGATAGTGCTGCAGCGCCACCAGCTCGGCCTGCCAGGCAGCGGCGGCGAGGATACCGGCATTGGCCTGGGCGCCGTGCCAATAGGGCGCATCGCCATCGCCATGGATCTGGTTGAAGCGGTCGATGCAGTCGATCCAGCGCTCCAGGGCCGGGCGCAGGAATTCCAGGTGCGGGTTGTTGATGATCAAGCCTTGCATGCCGCGCTCTCCTTTTATTATGGTCGCGTACAGCCGGTGATGGCTATGTGATATCACTGCTTCAATAGTGAGACAAGCACCCAGATCAACCGTTCATCGTCCGCGTTTAATTGACGCTCCCTGTGCAACCCTCTAACCTTCGCGGCGTGTTTCAGGTGCTCTGCGGATCAGCTCCGGCAGGGTGAAACTGGGAAGCCGGTGGGCGCCAGCAGGGCGCGAATCCGGCGCTGCCCCCGCAACGGTAGGTGAGTCAAGGCCGCGCAAGGCCACTGGGTGTCCGCACCCGGGAAGGCGCGCGGTTTCGGGCCAAGGCCCGGCTCACGAGCCCGGAGACCGGCCTGTCACTGTCAACGGCATCACGGAGGGTGATGCGCGCTGCCCCGTGGTATCGCCACGGCCTTTGCGCGCTCCCTTCGCCTGCCTGCCTTGTTTATCTGTCGTTGCCTGGTGCCCGCCCGCGAGTGCCCGACCGGCGCGTCGACAGCCTGCGGAGAACCCCTGATGAGCGAATCCATCGAGCGCGACGAACGCCACCTGGCACGCATGCAGCGCAAAAAAGCGATCATCGACGAACGTATCGCCAATTCCCCGAATGAGTGCGGCCTGCTGCTGGTGCTCACTGGCAATGGCAAGGGCAAGAGCAGCTCGGCCTTCGGCATGCTTGCCCGTGCGCTGGGGCATGGCATGCAGTGCGGGGTGGTGCAGTTCATCAAGGGCCGCAACAGCACCGGCGAGGAGCTGTTCTTCCGCCGCTTTCCCAACGAAGTGCGCTACCACGTGATGGGCGAGGGCTTCACTTGGGAAACCCAGGATCGCCAGCGCGACATCGCCGCAGCAGAGGCGGCCTGGGCCGTCTCCCGCCAGTTGCTGCAGGACCCGTCGGTGCAGTTTGTAGTGCTCGATGAGCTGAATATCGCCCTCAAGCACGGCTACCTCGACCTGGACCAGGTGCTCTCGGACATCCAGGCCCGTCCTCCGATGCAACACGTGATCGTCACTGGCCGCGCCGCCAAGCCGGAAATGATCGAGCTGGCCGACACCGTGACCGAGATGGGCATGCTCAAGCACGCCTTCCAGGCCGGTATCCGCGCACAGAAGGGCGTTGAACTGTGAGTCGAGCCACCCGTCATTGCCCGGCGGTGCTGATTGCCGCACCAGCCTCCGGCCAGGGCAAGACCACCGTCACCGCCGCCTTGGCGCGCCTGCACCGCAACCTCGGGCGCAAGGTGCGGGTGTTCAAGTGCGGGCCGGATTTTCTCGACCCGATGATCCTGGAGCGCGCCAGTGGCGCGCCGGTGTACCAGTTGGACATGTGGATGATCGGCGAACAGGAGAGCCGCCGTCTGTTGTGGGACGCTGCCGCTGACGCCGACCTGATCCTCATCGAAGGTGTCATGGGGCTGTTCGACGGTACGCCGTCGAGCGCTGACCTGGCGCGGCACTTCGGCGTGCCGGTGCTGGCGGTGATCGATGGCACGGCCATGGCCCAGACCTTCGGGGCTCTGGCCCTGGGCCTGGCGCGCTACCAGCCTGACCTGCCATTCGCTGGCGTGCTGGCCAACCGGGTCGGCAGCCTGCGCCATGCGCAACTGCTCGAAGGTAGCCTGACCGAAGGCTTGCGCTGGTATGGCGGGTTGTCTCGCGAGCGCGGCATCGAGTTGCCCAGCCGTCACCTCGGCCTGGTCCAGGCCAGTGAGCTGAACGATCTGGATGCACGTCTGGACGCTGCCGCCGAGGCCTTGGGCGCCAGCTGCGATGCTGCCTTGCCGCCGCCGGTGGCCTTTGTCGAACCACACGCCGACCCCTCGACCGCAAGCCTTGCCGGTGTGCGCATCGGTGTGGCCCGCGACGAGGCGTTCGCCTTCCTCTATGGCGCCAACCTCGACCTGCTGCGCGATCAGGGCGCGGAGCTCGTGTTCTTCTCGCCCTTGCACGACCGGCACCTGCCTGCGGTCGACAGCCTGTATTTGCCCGGCGGCTACCCTGAACTGCATCACCACGCCCTGGCGGCCAACGCGCCGATGCGCGAGGCGATCCGCGGCCACCATGACGAAGGCAAACCCTTGTTGGCCGAATGCGGCGGCATGCTCTACCTGCTTGAGGCCTTGACCGACGTTGCGGGCGAACGTGCCGAGCTGCTAGGCCTGTTGCCCGGCGAGGCCGTGATGCAGAAGCGCCTCGCCGCGTTGGCGCTGCAGGCCGTCGAATTGCCTGAAGGCACCCTGCGTGGCCATACCTACCACCACTCGCTGACCACCACCGAGCTTGTGCCCATCGCCCGTGGCCTGAGCCCCAATGGCGGACGTGGCAACGAGGCGGTCTATCGTCTGGGACGCTTGACGGCGTCCTACGTGCACTTCTATTTCCCTTCCAACCCCGAAGCGGCGGCGGCGCTGTTGCGACCATGAACGAACACGCTTTCAGCGAGGCCGAGCGCGCTGCGGTCTACCGAGCGATCGGCGAGCGTCGCGACATGCGCCACTTTATCGGCGGCGATGTGGCGCCTGCGCTGCTCGCCAGGCTGCTGGCCGCCGCGCACCAGGCGCCCAGTGTCGGGCTGATGCAGCCCTGGCGCTTCATTCGTATCAGCCAGCGCGACCTGCGCCTGCGCATCCAGGCGCTGGTGGAGGAGGAGCGGATTCGCACCGCCGAGGCCCTCGGCGAGCGCTCCGACGCATTCATGCAGCTCAAGGTCGAAGGCATCGGTGAGTGCGCCGAGGTGCTGGTTGCCGCCTTGATGGACAAGCGCGAGCCGCACATCTTTGGCCGCCGGACCCTGCCGGAAATGGATTTGGCGTCTATGGCCTGCGCGATCCAGAACCTCTGGCTGGCCGCACGCGCCGAAGGCCTGGGGATGGGCTGGGTGTCGCTGTTCGACCCGCAGGCGCTGGGCGAGTTGCTGGGCATGCCGGCCGGGGCCAAGCCTGTGGCGGTGTTGTGCCTGGGGCCGGTGGCGAAATTCTACGAGGCGCCCATGCTGGTGCTGGAAGACTGGGCGCGTGAGCGGCCGCTGAGCGAGATGCTCTACGAGAACCAATGGGGAGAGCAGGCATGAGCATCGCCTTGCTGACTGTTGCCGGTGTGGCGCTGGATGCGCTGCTGGGCGAGCCGCAGCGGCGTCATCCGCTGGTGGCCTTCGGCAATTTCGCCGGGCGTCTGGAGCAACGCTTGAATGCCGGTGGCCGCGGCTGGCGTAGCCATGGGGTCAGCGCCTGGTTCCTGGCCGTGGTGCCCCTGACCCTGGTGGCGCTGATCCTGTCGTGGCTGCCCTACATCGGTTGGCTGGTGGACGCCCTGGCGCTGTATTGCGCGCTGGGCATGCGCAGCCTGGGCGAGCATGTATTGCCCGTGGCCCAGGCCCTGCGCCAAGGGGATCTGGATGAAGCACGGCGGCGGGTGGGCTATCTGGTCAGCCGCGAGACCCGCGAGCTCGACGAGCCTGCCGTGGCCCGCGCCGCGACCGAGTCGGTGCTGGAGAATGGTAGCGATGCGGTATTCGCCGCGCTGTTCTGGTTCGTCGTGGCCGGTGCGCCGGGCGTGGTGCTGTACCGCCTGAGCAATACCCTGGATGCCATGTGGGGTTATCGCAACGAACGTTTCGAGCGCTTCGGCTGGGCCGCAGCGCGTATCGACGATGTACTCAACTACCTGCCGGCCAGGCTGGTGGCCTTGACCTACGCATTGCTGGGCAAGACTCGCCTGGCGCTCAGTTGCTGGCGCAACCAGGCGCCGCTGTGGGACAGCCCCAACGCAGGCCCGGTGATGGCCGCAGGGGCCGGTGCCCTCGGCGTGGAGCTGGGAGGTCCGGCGGTGTACCACGGTGAGCTGCACGAACGAGCGCGCCTGGGCGAGGGGCCGGTGGCCGACGCCGATGCCATCGAGCGCGGCTGGAGCCTGGTGCAGCGCGGCGTATGGCTGTGGCTGCTGGTGATCTGCACGGGGGCCTGGCTCTATGCTTGAACATGGTGGCCGCCTGCTGCGCGCTGTGCACCAGTACGGTATCGCACGCGAAGACTGGCTCGACCTGTCCAGCGGTATCGCCCCCTGGTCCTTCTCCATCCCATCGATTCCGCTGGAGGCATGGGCGCGCCTGCCTGAGGTCGAGGATGGCCTGGAGCAGGTCGCGCGCGCCTACTATGGTGTCGATGAACTGCTCGCGGTGGCGGGCTCTCAGGCAGCGATCCAGGCCTTGCCGCACTTGCGCACGCGCGGGCGGGTCGGCGTGTTGTCGCCGTGCTATGCCGAGCATCCGCATGCCTGGCAGCGCGCCGGGCATGAGCTTGTCGAGCTCGATGACGACCAGGTTGAAGCGGCCCTGGACCGCCTCGATGTGCTGCTGCTGGTCAACCCGAACAACCCCACGGGGCGCTGCGTGCCGCGCGAGCGCCTGCTCGACTGGCACGCACGCCTGGCTCGACGCGGCGGCTGGCTGGTGGTGGACGAGGCGTTCATGGACAACATCCCGGCACACAGCATCACCGATCAGAGCGGGCGTGGCGGATTGATCGTGCTGCGTTCGTTCGGCAAGTTCTTTGGCTTGGCCGGTGTGCGCCTGGGCTTCGTGATGGCCGAGGCGCCACTGCTGCAGCGCCTGGCCGAGATGCTGGGGCCGTGGACGGTCAGCGGCCCGACCCGGATCATCGGCCAGTCGTGCCTTGCCGATGGCCAGGCGCAGCGGGCGCAGATCGTGCGCTGCGCCGAAGCCAGCGCACGCCTTGCAGCACTGCTGGTCGAGTCTGGCTTGCCCGCCACTGGCGGCTGCGACCTGTTCCAGTACTTGCGCGATCCGCGCGCCGCCCAGCTTCACGACTTTCTCGCCCGCCGTGGCATTCTCGTGCGCCTGTTCGAGGCGCCTGCCGCCGTGCGTCTTGGCTTGCCTGCCAGTGCGGCGGATGAACAGCGCCTGCGCCAGGCGCTGCAGGACTACCAGAAGGAATCGGCATGACCACCCTCATGGTGCAAGGCACCACCTCCGATGCCGGCAAGAGCACGCTGGTCACCGCCCTGTGCCGTTGGCTGTTGCGCCAGGGTGTCGGCGTGGTGCCGTTCAAGCCGCAGAACATGGCGCTCAACAGCGCGGTGACCGCCGACGGTGGCGAGATTGGCCGCGCCCAGGCGGTGCAGGCCCAGGCCTGCCTGCTGGCACCGCATACCGACATGAACCCGGTACTGCTCAAACCCAACAGTGACACCGGCGCCCAGGTCATCGTCCATGGCCGCGCGGTGACCAGCATGAACGCCGTCGCCTATCACGACTACAAGGCCATCGCCATGCAGGCGGTCTTGGCCTCGCACCAGCGCCTGAGCGCTGCCTACCCGGTGGTGATGGTCGAAGGCGCAGGCTCGCCTGCCGAGATCAACCTGCGGGCCGGCGATATCGCCAACATGGGCTTTGCCGAGGCGGTGGACTGCCCGGTGATCCTGGTTGCCGACATCAACCGTGGCGGTGTGTTCGCCCACCTGGTCGGCACCCTCGAACTGCTGTCGCCCAGTGAGCAGGCGCGGGTGAAGGGGTTTGTCATCAACCGTTTTCGCGGAGACATCGCCTTGCTGCAACCGGGCCTGGACTGGCTCGAGCAGCGTACCGGCAAACCGGTGTTGGGTGTGCTGCCCTACATCACCGACCTGCACCTGGAGGCCGAGGACGGCATCGACCGGCGCCAGTCGCTCAAGGGCGATCGTGTGCTCAAGGTTATCGTTCCGGTATTGCCGCGCATCAGCAACCACACCGACTTCGACCCGCTGCGCCTGCACCCGCAGGTGGACTTGCAGTTCATCGGCCCCGGCCAGCCGATTCCGCCTGCCGACCTGATCATCCTGCCCGGCTCCAAGAGCGTGCGCGGTGACCTGGCGCAGTTGCGCGAGCGCGGTTGGGACAGCGCCATCGCCCGTCACCTGCGTTACGGCGGCAAGCTCATCGGCATCTGCGGCGGGCTGCAGATGCTGGGGCGCCAGGTGCACGACCCGCTGGGGCTGGAAGGGCCGGCGGGTTCGAGCGCTGGGCTGGGCCTGTTCGACTACGCCACCGTGCTGGAAGCCGAAAAGCAGCTGCGCAATGTCGAAGGCGTGCTGAGCCTTGAGCAGGCACCGGTGTCGGGCTACGAGATTCATGCAGGCGTCACCCAGGGGCCTGCGCTGGAGCAGCCTGCGGTGATGCTCGCAGATGGACGTGCCGATGGCGCGATCAGCGCTGACGGGCAGATCCTCGCCACTTACCTGCACGGTTTGTTCGAGGGTAGCCAGTCGTGCGCCGCGCTGCTGCGCTGGGCCGGGCTGGATGACGTCGAGGTGGTCGATTACGAGGCATTGCGCGAACGCGATATCGAACGCCTGGCCGACCTCATCGAGCAGCACCTGGACACCGCGCGGTTGCGCGCCTTGTGTGGAGTAGCCTGAGATGCGCAACCTGATCCTCGGTGGTGCCCGCTCGGGCAAGAGCCGCCTGGCCGAGCAACTGGCCGTGGCCAGTGGTTTGCCGGTCACCTATATCGCCACCAGCGAGCCGCTGGACGGCGAGATGAATGAACGCGTGCGCCTGCACCGCGAGCGCCGGCCTTCTGACTGGGGGCTGATCGAAGAGCCTCTGGCCCTGGCCCGCGTGCTGCGCGCCGAAGCAGACGTAGGGCGTTGCCTGCTGGTGGATTGCCTGACCCTGTGGCTGACCAATCTGCTGATGCTCGATGACCCGCAGCGCCTGGTCGAGGAGCGTGACACGCTGCTCGACTGCCTGGCCAGCCTGCCCGGCACGCTGATCCTGGTCAGCAACGAAACCGGCCTGGGCGTGGTGCCCATGGGCGAGCTGACCCGCCGTTACGTCGACCTGGCCGGCTGGCTGCACCAGGCGGTGGCCGAACGCTGTGAGCGCGTGGTGCTCACGGTTGCCGGCCTTCCTCTCATGCTCAAAGGACCTGCTCTATGAACACCTCCTGGTGGCTCGATGCCTGCCAACCCCTCGACAACGATGCCATGGAGCAGGCGCGCACCCGTCAGCAGCAACTGACCAAGCCCGCCGGATCGCTGGGCCAACTGGAAGCGCTGGCGATTACCCTGGCCGGCCTGCAAGGTCGCGAGCGTCCGACCCTCGAGCGCGTGGCGATCGGCTTGTTTGCCGGTGACCATGGCGTGGTGGAGGAGGGTATCTCCGCCTATCCCCAGGCTGTGACTGGCCAGATGTTGCGCAATTTCGTCGGCGGTGGGGCGGCGATCAGTGTGTTGGCGCGTCAATTGGAGGCGACGCTGGACGTGGTCGACCTGGGGACCATCGACCCGGAACTGCAACTGCCGGGCGTGCATCACCTGCGCCTGGGCGCCGGCACTGCCAACTTCGCCCGCCAGCCGGCGATGACCGACGCGCAACTGCGCGCCGCGCTCGGGGCCGGGCGCGACAGTGCCTTGCGCGCCGCAGGCCAGGGCGCACAGCTGTTTATCGGTGGCGAGATGGGGATTGGCAACACCACGGCAGCGGCAGCCCTGGCCAGCGCATTGCTGGGGTGCCCGGCCGATGCCCTGAGCGGCCCGGGTACTGGGCTCGACAGTGCCGGCGTGCGGCACAAGGCCGAGGTGATCGAGCGAGCCCTGGCACTGCATGGCCTGCAGAACGCTGACACGCTGCGGGCATTGGCCTGCGTCGGTGGTTTCGAGATCGCGGCGCTGGCGGGTGCATACCTGGCCTGCGCGCAGAGTGGGGTCGCGGTGCTGGTCGACGGCTTCATCTGCAGCGTGGCGGCCTTGGTTGCCGTACGCCTCAATCCGCAGTGCCGTCAGTGGCTGCTTTTCGCCCACCAGGGCGCCGAGCCTGGACATCGTGCCTTGCTCGACGCGCTGCAGGCCGAACCGTTGCTGGCCCTCGGGTTGCGCCTGGGCGAGGGCAGCGGTGCCGCGCTGGCGGTGCCGCTGATGCGCCTGGCCTGCGCCCTGCACGGGCAGATGGCGACCTTCGCCGAAGCGGCGGTGGCGGATCGTCCGGCATGATCCTCGATCTGCTGCGTCATGGTGAGACCGAACTGGGCGGCGGCTTGCGCGGCAGCCTGGACGACGCCCTGACCGCGCAGGGCTGGGCGCAGATGCGCGCGGCTGTCGCGGTGGGTGGGCCTTGGGATGTGCTGGTCAGTTCGCCGTTGCAGCGTTGCGCACGTTTCGCCGACGAACTGGGCGCAAGTCTCCAACTGCCGGTGCAACTGGAAGCGGGTGTGCGCGAGCTGCACTTTGGCGAGTGGGAAGGACGCAGCGCGGCGCAGATCATGCAGACCGAAGCGGACGCGTTGGGGCGTTTCTGGGCCGACCCCTACGCCTTCACGCCGCCTGCAGGCGAGCCGGTGGCCGACTTCGCCAAGCGTGTGCTGACAGCGGTCGAAACCCTGGCCCGGCAACACTCCGGCAAGCGCGTTCTGCTGGTAACCCACGGCGGTGTCATGCGCCTGTTGCTGGCCCGCGCCCGTGGATTGCCGCGCGAGCAGTTGCTGCAGGTCGAGGTGCGGCACGCTGCGCTGATGCGTCTGGCGCTGCAGGCCGATGGCCAGTTGCGTGAGGTGGTTTGATGCTGCCGTTCTGGATTGCCCTGCAGTTTCTCAGCAGCCTGCCGGTAAGCCTGCCGGGCATGCCGGAGCCGCGGCAGATGGGCCGTTCGCTGCTGTTCTACCCGGCAGTCGGGTTGCTGTTCGGCCTGCTGTTGTGGGCTGCCAGCGCGCTGCTGCAGGGCGTTGCGGCACCGTTGCAGGCTGCACTGCTGCTGGCCTTGTGGGTGCTGCTCAGCGGCGCCCTGCACCTGGATGGCCTGGCCGACAGTGCCGACGCGTGGTTGGGTGGCTTCGGCGATCGCGAGCGCACCTTGCAGATCATGAAAGACCCGCGCAGTGGCCCGATTGCCGTGGTCACCCTGGTGTTGGTGCTGCTGCTGAAGTTCTGTGCCCTGTGGGTGCTGGTCGAGCGTGGCGCGGGTGCCTGGCTGGTTCTGGCGCCAGTGGTCGGGCGGGCTGCGATGCTCGGTTTGTTCCTCTGTACACCTTATGTGCGTGCCGGGGGACTGGGCTCGGCACTGGCCGAACACCTGCCCAGGCGTGCGGCGGGCTGGGTACTGCTGGGCAGTGCGCTGGCCTGTCTGGTGTTGGGTGGCTGGCTGGCGCTATGGCTACTGCTGGTGGCAGCGCTGGTCTTTGCGTTCTTGCGGCGGCAGATGTGTCGCCGATTGGGCGGGACCACCGGTGACACTGCGGGTGCACTGCTGGAGTTGCTGGAACTGGGCGTGGTGCTGGGGTTGGCGCTGCTGGGTTGATGATCGCGGACGATCAATCCAGAAATATCCTTCACTCATTGGCGAAACGTCTTGTTGGTGACGGGGATACGCTCGCTATCCCTTCGCCTTGTCAGGAGTCGCCCCGATGCGTCACTGGATATTCGCTGGCCTGCTGGCGCTGGCACCGCTGCCGGCCCTGGCAGCCGACCTGATCGACTTCTGGAACACCCCCCGCCATGGCGGTAACAGCTTCAACCGCCTGCCGCCGGATCAGGCCTATTTCGATGCCCTGAAAGCCTACGGTGCCACCTGGGTGCGGCTTTCCTACGACAAGTGGAGGCCTGCCGGCAGGGACTTCCTTCTGGGAGATGCCGACCACTACGACGGTCTTGTCGCCGCCGACCTCGCTGAGTTGAAACAGGTGCTGGACCGCGCCCAGCAGGCCGGGCTCAAGGTGGTCATTGCACCGCTTTCGCTGCCTGGCATGCGCTGGTCGCAGAATAACCATGGCCAGTTTGACGACCGGCTGTGGCAGGACAAGCGTTACTGGCAGCAATCCGTTACTTTCTGGCGCGATCTGGCAGGGGCGCTGAAGGATCATCCCGCAGTCGCAGCCTACAACCTGGTCAATGAGCCGGCCCCGGAAAAGCAGGGTGGCCTGCCGGAGCATGCCTCGCAAGACCAGATGAAGGCCTGGTATGCGCGACAGCAGGGCGGGTTGCGTGACCTGCCGGCACTGTCGGCCAAGCTGCTGGCAGCGATCCGGGCGGTGGACGACAAGACCCCGGTGATGGTCGATGCCGGCTGGTATGCCGCAGCCGATGCTTTCGGCTATTGGCCAAGGCCGCTGGCAGATGCGCGTGTGCTGTACAGCGTGCATATGTACGAACCCTACGCTGCCACCAGTGCGCCGAACATGGCGCGCAAGCGGCCGTTCGAATACCCGGGCAGGGTGCCTTTCGCGGGGCGCGACGAGCACTGGGATGCGGCGCGGGTAGCACAGTACCTGCAACTTCCGCTGCAATGGGCCGAGGCCATGCGGGTCCCGCGTTCACGCCTGGTGGTCGGTGAGTTCGGCTGCATGCGCCGCCTGCCGGGCTGTCATCGCTACCTGGAGGACGTTCTGGAAGTGCTCGTGCGTGAGCGCCTGCACTGGGCTTTCTACAGTTTTCGCGAGGACAGCTGGGATGGCATGGACTACGAGCTGGGTACCGATAAGGTGCCATGGCGCTACTGGAAAGCCATCGATGAGGGAGCGCCCGATCCGCTGGTACGTCATGCCAGCGAGGCATTCGAGCCAATCCGTCGTCGCTTGCAGCCCTGAGCAGGCGCAGAAACTTCTTGCAACATCCAAGGTGCGGGTATATACACGCATTTATGTTGACCAGTGAATGCATCTGCACCCATCTGCGTCGTGCGGCCCGTGGGGTGAGCCGACATTATGACGAGGCCCTGGCGGGCTTCGGTATCAATGTCGCGCAGTTTTCCTTGTTGCGTCATCTGCAGCGGCTCGACCAGCCGAGTATCACCAGCCTGGCCGAGGCCATGGGCCTGGATCGCAGTACCTTGGGCCGCAACCTGCGGGTGCTGGAGGCCGATGGGCTGGTGTCGCTCGGCGAAGGCAGCGACCAGCGCAATCGCCTGGTGTGCCTGACCGAAGCAGGCAAGGCGTGCCTGGCTGCCGCACATCCTGCCTGGGAGCAGGCTCAGCTACAGTTGGTCGAGCATCTGGGCGAGAGTCAGCGCGATGAACTGGTTCGCTTGCTGGAGCGTTTGGCCTGAAATGTGCCCTATAAAGCGGGTATATACCCGCACAAACCTTGCGATGGCTAGGAGACAACAACAATGACTTCTGTTTGGCGAACCAGTGGCTGGGTGCTGCTCGGGGCGGCGCTGATCCTGGCGCTGTCGCTGGGTGTGCGACATGGCTTTGGCCTGTTCCTGGCCCCCATGAGCGCCGATTTTGGCTGGGGGCGCGAAGTCTTCGCCTTCGCCATTGCCCTGCAGAACCTGATCTGGGGATTGGCCCAGCCGTTCGCCGGCGCGCTGGCCGATCGCCTGGGCGCGGCGCGGGTGGTGATCATTGGCGGCATTCTCTACGCTGCCGGCCTGGTACTGATGGGCATGGCCGATTCGATCTGGTCGTTGTCGCTGAGTGCTGGCTTGCTGATCGGCATCGGGCTTTCCGGTACCTCGTTCTCGGTAATCCTCGGTGTGGTTGGCCGTGCGGTGCCGCCGGAGAAACGCAGCATGGCCATGGGTATTGCCAGCGCGGCGGGATCGTTCGGCCAGTTCGCCATGCTGCCGGGTACGCTTGGGCTGATCCAGTGGCTGGGCTGGTCGGCAGCGTTGCTGGTGTTGGGTTTGATGGTGGCGCTGATCGTGCCTTTCGTCGGGCTGCTGCGTGATCGGCCGCTACCCAGTCAAGGCGGCGAGCAGACGCTGGGCCAGGCACTGCGCGAGGCGTGCTCGCACTCCGGTTTCTGGTTGCTGGCCCTGGGCTTTTTCGTCTGTGGCTTCCAGGTGGTGTTCATCGGTGTGCACCTGCCGGCCTATCTGGTCGACCAGCACTTGCCGGCGACCATCGGTACCACGGTGCTGGCACTGGTCGGGTTGTTCAACATTGTCGGCACCTACACCGCCGGCTGGCTGGGCGGGCGCATGTCCAAGCCGCGTCTGCTGACCAGCCTGTATCTGCTGCGGGCGGTGGTGATCGTGCTGTTCCTGTGGGCACCGGTGACCGAATTCAGCGCCTACCTGTTCGGCATCGCCATGGGCCTGTTGTGGTTGTCGACGGTGCCGCTGACCAACGGCACGGTGGCGACCCTGTTCGGGGTGCGTAACCTGTCGATGCTGGGGGGCATCGTGTTCCTGTTCCACCAGCTCGGCGCCTTCCTCGGTGGCTGGCTGGGCGGGGTGGTCTATGACCGCACGGGTAGCTATGACCTGGTCTGGCAGATCTCCATTCTGCTCAGCCTGCTGGCGGCGGCCCTCAATTGGCCGGTGCGCGAACGCCCGGTTGCGCGCCTGCAGGCCAAGGCGGCATGAACCGCTCCTTGCTGCGCGGGCTGCTGGTAGCGGGTGCGCTGCTGGTGCTGGCGCTCGCCTGGTGGGGCTGGCATCAGGGCGGATTGGCATTGATGCAGCTGGGCATGGGCGTTTGTTAAGCGCTACCCTGCAAGGAATTGTCTTGTAGGAGATTGGGAACATGCTTACGCGTTGGCTCGCAGTACCCTTGCTCGCTTTGGCGGCCACTTCCTCCAGCTGGGCCGCCGATTGTCCGGCGCTGCTGCAAGGCAGCCTGCCGGAGCTACGCGGCAAGGGCCAGGTCGATCTGTGCCAGCGGTACGCTGGCAAGCCGCTGGTGGTGATCAATACCGCCAGCTACTGCGGCTTCGCGCCGCAGTTCGAGGGGCTGGAGGCTGCCTACAAGGAGTACCACGAGCAGGGGCTGGAAATGCTCGGCGTGCCCTCCAACGATTTCAAGCAGGAAGATGCCGACAGCGAGAAGACCGCCAAGGTCTGCTACGCCAACTACGGTGTCACCTTCACCATGACCAAGACTCAGCCGGTGCGCGGCAAGGATGCGATCCCGCTGTTCGTCGAGCTGACAAAGCAGAGCAGTGCACCCAAGTGGAATTTCTACAAGTACGTGGTGGACCGGCGAGGCAAGGTGATCGGCAATTTTTCCAGCCTGACCAAGCCGGATGATCCGGCGTTCCGGGCGGCTATCGAGAAGGCCATAGCTTCGCAGCCCTGATGCGGTGCTGTCTCGTGCGGGCGATCAGTGCGGATGCACGGTGATGGCCACCAGGCGCATCACCACGGGCCGCACCATGAGCACGCAGACGAACGCCACCGGCATCGCCAGTTGGTAGGCCTGCAGCACCTTGCGCAAGTAGTCCTGATTGATGCCGGTCGTGGC
Source organism: Pseudomonas sp. A014 (assembly GCF_052378495.1). NCBI lineage: Bacteria > Pseudomonadati > Pseudomonadota > Gammaproteobacteria > Pseudomonadales > Pseudomonadaceae > Pseudomonas > Pseudomonas sp. A014. The sequence continues at coordinate 4,489,606 of NZ_CP199001.1, read as the reverse complement.
AGCGGTGATCACGAAGCACATCAGCATCGCCATGATCGCCGACATGTAGAACGCGAAGACATAGGGTGTGGCACTGGCGCGGAGCTTGCGACGGCGTGGCTGGGGCAAAGGGGTCATGAGGGCGCCTCTCGGTTGGACATGAGAAGCGCAGGTTAACAATGGTCAGTTGTGCGCTGTAGACCAGCCGGGTTGAGTTCTTTATAAAGAGATTCTTACGAATCCCAAGAGCGCAGCCATGGATCTGCTCAATGCCATCCGCAGTTTCATCAAGGTCGTCGAGGCTGGCAGCATTGCCGGTGCAGCGCGCACACTGGGCCTGAGTGCGGCAGCGGTCAGCCAGAACCTGGCGCGCCTGGAGGCGCACCTGCAGGTCCGTCTGCTGTCGCGCAGCACGCGCAGCATGGCGCTCACGCCTGCTGGCAGCCAGTATTACAGCCGGGTCAAGCATGTAGAACGTGACCTGATCCTGGCCGAACAGGAGGTCACCACCCCCGATACCGAGCCGCAGGGGCGCTTGTGCATTGCCGCCTCATCGGCGTTCGGGCGCCGCATCCTGGCGCCCCTGATTCCTGCCTTCAGTGCGCGCTATCCGCTGCTTTCGATAGAAATGGTTGCGAGTGATCGCCGGGTCAGTCATGCCCGCGAAGATGTCGATGTCAGTCTGCGTATTACGCCGCAGCTGGAAGATCATCTGCTGGCACGACATATCGCCCGGATTCCGTTCATCTGTTGCGCCTCGCCGGGATATCTGGCCAGGGCTGGCCGCCCCACCACGCCCGAGGCGCTGCGTGATCATCGCTGCCTGGTATTGCGTTATCCGGTCGATGGCCGCCTGCTGCGCTGGGGATTCGTGCGTGATGGCATGCGCTTCGAGGCGGAGTTCGACAATGTATTGATCAGCGACGACATCGAGGCCCTGGCGGAAATGGCGCTCAATGATGGTGGGGTGACGCGCCTGGCCGAGTTCCTTGTGCGTCCGCACCTGGACAGCGGTCAGTTGGTGCCGTTGTTCGACTCTGCCCAACCTGGCGAGGCCTATGCGCAGACCGAACCGATGGATGTGTTCCTGTGCGTGGCCGATCGCTTTGCCATGACCACCAAAGTGCGGGTATTCATGGAGTACCTGCAGGCGAGCCTTGGCGAGCATTGGCGCGTGCAGGCATGAAAAAACCGCCACGAAGGCGGTTTTTCATGCAGCCTGAACCCACTCAGAAGCGGTAGGTGAGCGACGCTCCGATGCCGTGAGCGCTGTTCTCGTACTTGGCCTGGTAGGTGCCTTTGGTGGCGCTGGCCAGGTTCACCTTGGTGTCCTCTTCCCACAGGTAGGAGTAGGCCACGTCGATGGTCACGTCGTCGGTCGGGCTATAGCCGGCACCCAGGCTGAAGATCTTGCGATCGCCAGTAGGGATGCGCGGAGAGCGGTCGTGGTTGTTGGTCGGCGACTGGTCGATGGTGAAGCCGGTGCGCAGGGTCCACTCCTTGTTCACCTTGTACGAGGCACCGATGGCGTGAGCCCAGGTGTCGTGCCAGTTCTGCTCTTCGCTGATGGTGCCGAACTGGCCGGCCAGCGGGGCAGGGACGTCGTTGGTGACGGTGATGTCCTTCAGACGGCTCCAACGGGTCCAGGTGCTGCCTGCGTACAGGGTCCACTGGTCGTCGAGTTCGTGGGTGACCGAGAAGTCCACCGACTCGGGCGTCTTGATCTTCAGGTCGGCGTCGAATTTGCTGCCGCTGAACGGGCCGATCAACGCGTTGTTGATCTTGGTCTTGCCTTCGAGCTTGTAGTCGACCATCGAGTGATAGGTCAGGCCGAGGCGGGTGCGGTCGGTGGCCTGGACCAGGATACCGATGTTGTAGCCAACGGCGGTGTCATCACCCTTGATCTTCACTTCGCCATCGTTGCGGCCAGGGGAGCGCGGGTTGATGGTGCTCGAACCCAGTTCGCCCTCGATGCGGTTGATGGTCGGGCCGAAACCGATCGACACCTTGTCGTTGAAGGCGTAGCTGACGGTCGGCTGGAAGGTGACCACTTCGACGTGGCTCTTCTTGCCCCAGTAGCGTGCCGCGTGGTTGCTGCCGTAGTCGGTGACCAGGCCGAAGGGCACGTAGACGCCGAAGCCCAGGCTCCAGTGATCGTCGATTGGCTTGACGTAGTAGCCCATGGGCACGCCTACGAACGGCACCATGTCACCGTCCATTTTCCCGCCCAGGTTGCTGCCGCGGCCGGAAATGTCGGTCTTGGCGATGACGGCTGCGCCGCCTACGGTGATCTGTTCGCGCTTGAGGCGCGACATGCCGGCAGGGTTTCCGTAAATGGTGCTGGCATCGTCGGCAGAGGAAGAACGACCCGCAAAACCTGTCCCCATGCCACTGACGCTCTGTTCGTTGAGGGCGAAGCCGCTGGCGAACAGTTGGCTGGAAGCGAGCGCGATAGCGACGCCGAGAGAGGTTTTGAGCATGACTGTTTTCATTATTAGAACTCCTTGGGATCTCCGGGGCGAAAAGCTACCAACAAATCACGCACTACGCCATAGCCTGTATCGGCGGAGATAGAGCGGTTTTGTAGGACAATCCGACCAAAATTCCCTTTTTTCCGGTTTGCTTGTAGGACGGTTCTTAAGATGCCTGGGACATTATCGGATTTACCCAGCAGTGCCAGGCCTGCGTGAAGTCGCGCAGGCGTCCCTGGGGGTGGAATGTCTGTCGCCAGATTCGTGCGAGCCCTAGAAGATCGTCGGGGGCGGGTAGAGGCGTGGCTTGCTCTTCGATGAGCATCCAGGCGATGGCGGTGGCATAGCGCAGGTTGACCGTCAGCTCCAGGTGCGGGCCACCAAGGAAGGCATGCTGACTGGCAAGCCCGCGGACCAGGCTTGCCAGCTCGGGATCGCGGGCCAGGTAATCGTCCCAGAGGGTTTGATGGCGCGTCTCGCCGATCCTGTACAAGCCGTGACCGCGACGGTCATGCAGGGCTGCTCCAAGGCTGGACTGGCTAGCTGCGACGCCCAGCAGCAAGGCTTCGGCGCTCGCGCTATGGCGATCCAGGTAGATCAGCGTGGGGCGGATCACATATTGACTCAACTCGTTCGCAGCGATACCCATGATGCCCTCGAACTGTCAGGGGCCGACGGGCGCTGGAGCTTGGCAGCTAATGGATGATCAGGCCCGCCGGAAGCGGCTCGCACCGCTCGAGTTGAAGTGTAGTGTGATAATCATGGTGTAAAGGGCTGTTTTTAAATCGATTGCTGCCGCAGCGCCTCTGCCATATGCCTTGTGGCAATTAAGCAAAGAGCGTTTCGGGCAGCAATCAGGGGCGGTCATTCATGGGGTGAATCCTCACCCATTCATTCATGCGACCAACGACTGGCGGGTGCGATCGATCACCGCCTGCAGCGGCTCTGCGTGGGTGTATTGCTCTGGATACAGGCGCTCGGTGTGGCAGGCCACGCCGTGTTCGTCGACCAGGGTGAAGCTGAAGCTGCCCTTGCGAGGGGCAACGATGAGGCACTTCAGTGGGGCGAAGGCCTGAGAAAGCGTGCCGAAGGCGCGCTGGATCTGATGGTGATTAGTCATTTTTTTAGATTTCCTGCTCAAGACACGGGTTTCGATCCGTGCACAATAGAAACGTTCCGGTGACGCCTTTATTAAGGGAGGCGAAAAACCTGACCGGAACAGAGCAGCCAGAGGTAGCGCAAGCACAAGTAAGGCGCCGGGCTGACTGGTAGGTACTTCGGAAGGCGGGCAGCATCCCACGGACCAGGTTCGAGGCCACTGGGTGAAGATCCCGATCAATCTGTCATTAGGTGATTCGTGCTGGAGCGGCTGTTGCCGTCGAGGGAATCATCGAGTGGGCCGGTCCTGGTTTCAGCGGTGCTACCCGGGGAGGGTGGCCATTCGCAAGGACGTTGCGGCCAGAATTGACGTTCAGCTTGGTACTAACGGCGGCCACACTACTGGAAGGTTCGCGGCATGGCAAGCGTTTTTTGATTTTCTTCAGCGAAGCCGAGCATTATCTCTGTTCGTGGTGCATCTGTGAAGGGATGGGTTGCGGTAACACGATGCTGTTTTCCCGCCGTGGTGCGAGCCTGCGCACTTTGTTGGCGCACTTGTGCACACTTGGAGCATGACTTGTAACTGTTCTGCAACGTCTTCCCCGGACGCCGCCAATGACTTGACTGAGCCCTTAAGTCAATGAAAAAAAACACTTATTTAGGCTGGTGAAAAAATCGTCAGTTTGACTGTAAGCCCCATTCCACAGGGGTTTGCGGGCGCCAAGGGGGGGTTGTCCACCGAGTTATCCACAGGTTCTGTGGATTGTCCCTAGGGCTTGCTCTAGGACGGGCGTGCCAGCTGTTTTCGGAAGGGTCCGACACCTAGCCATGGAAAATACTTACCGCCTTTCTCTGGGGTGAAAACGTCAAGAAAAGAACCATGAAATATTTTTTTCCGACGCCCCAATGTTGCCCCGGGCCTTTGTCGAAAAAATCGAGTAGAGTGGCGCGCCTCTCGAATCACCATCGCTGTTGTCATGAAGTTTCGTGGTAAATCCCCCGCCGGTTCCCCCGCCAATGCGCCGTTGGTTTCTCCCAAGCGCTTTTCCCTGAAAGTGGCCCTGTGGCTGCTCGACAACCCGCGCCTGGCTGACAAGCCCAGCGTCAAGCACCTCGCTGGGCGCATGCTCAAGCAACCCGCCCGGCAGGGCGTGGTGGTAGCGCAGAGTCGCCTGGGGCAGATGCTCTGCCGTGACTGTGGCACTGCGCGGGATCGGCGTATCGGCCATGAGCTGCTGCGCCAGGCCGCCCGCGCCGGTGACAGTCGGGCTCAGCTCGAATATGGCCGGTTGTGCCAGGCGCAGGATCCCGAGCAAGCGCGGTACTGGCTGGAGCTGGCGGCGGGACAGGGTTCGCAGGAGGCGCGGCGGCTGCTTGGCCTGCTGCCTTCGGTGCAATAGCACCGGCAAAAAACCTGTAAGCTGCGCACAATCTAAGCATTGACCGGAGCAAGCATGGCAGTGGACCTGGCCAGTATTCTATTGGGCATCGTGGCTGCCGCGGTGCCGTGCCTGGGGTGGGTGTTGCAGGTCCAGCGTCGGCTCGCCGCCCGCCAAACCGAAACCGGCCTGATGCAGGAACGCCTGAGTGCCGCGCAGTTGGCCCAGGCTGGCCTGCAGGCGCAGCTCGAAGCCTGCCGCGACGAGATCAGCGACCTCAGCGAAGCCAACAGCCACAAACAGGCGACGCTTGCTGCGCAGAATCGCGAGCTGGAACTGTTGCAGAACGAGCGCGACAACGCGCGCGATGCCGCCCATGCCTGGAACCTGGAGCGCGCTACCCGCGAAGCCGAACTGCGTCGCCTGGAGGCTCAGGCTGCGCGGCTGGACGCCGAACTGCGCGAGCAGCAGGAAAGCCACGCCCAGCGCCTGGACGACTTGCAGGAAGCCCGCGATACGCTACGTGCCCAGTTCGCCGAGATGGCCACCAAGATTTTTGACGAGCGCGAGCAGCGCTTCGCCCAGACCAGTCAGCAGCACCTGGGACAATTGCTCGATCCGCTCAAGGAGCGCATCCAGGCCTTCGAAAAGCGTGTCGAAGAGAGCTACCAGCAGGAGGCCCGCGAGCGCTTCTCGCTGGGCAAGGAGCTTGAGCGCCTGCAGCAACTCAACCTGCGTCTGTCTGATGAGGCCACCAATCTCACCCAGGCGCTCAAGGGCCAGAAGACCCAGGGCAACTGGGGCGAGTTGATTCTCGAGCGGGTACTGGAGCATGCGGGCCTTGAGAAAGGCCGCGAGTACCAGACCCAGGTCAGCCTGAAGAGCGCCGATGGCGAGCGTTTCCAGCCCGATGTGCTGATCATGCTGCCGGGGGACAAGCAGGTGGTGGTCGATGCCAAGGTCAGCCTCACCGCCTATCAACAGTTCGTCTCCGGCAATGACGAGGCGGCGCTCAAACAGCACGTGCAGTCCTTGCGCAGTCACGTCAAAGGCCTCTCCAGCAAGGATTACAGCCGGCTGGATGGCTTGCACAGCCTGGATTTCGTATTGCTGTTCGTACCCATCGAAGCGGCCTTCTCGGCAGCGCTGCAAGCGGAGCCGGGCCTGTTCCAGGAAGCCTTCGACCGACAGATCGTCATTGTCAGCCCCACCACCTTGCTCGCGACCCTGAGGGTCATCGACAGCCTGTGGAAGCAGGAGCGTCAGGGCCAGAACGCCCGCGAGATCGCCGAGCGTGCGGGTTGGCTGTACGACAAGTTCGTGCTGTTCATCCAGGACCTGGACGAGCTCGGTGCGCGCCTGCAGCAGGTCGACAAGGCCTACGCCGCAGCGCGCAACAAACTGTGCGAAGGGCGCGGCAACCTCATCAGCCGCAGCGAGCAGCTCAAGCTGCTGGGCGCGCGCGCCAGCAAGAGCTTGCCTGCCGACCTGCTGGAGCGTGCGCTGTCGGATGAGGCGCTGGCCGATGCGACGCTTACTGAACCAGGCTCAGATGCCGATTGAGCAACGCACGCAGGGCGGCGGGCTTGACCGGCTTGGCCAGGTAGTCCAGCCCTGCAGCATGCACCTGGGCGATGGTTTCGTTGCGCCCGTCGGCACTGATCACCACGCCTGGAACGGGTTCACCCAGGCGCGTGCGTAGCCAGGCCATCAGGCCAGTACCGGTTTCGCCGTCGTCCAGGTGGTAGTCCACCAGCGCCAGGTGCGGGCGCATGCCCTTCAATAGCAGCGCCTCGCACTCGGCCTGGTTGCGTGCGGTCCAGACCTGGCAGCCCCAGCGCCCGAGCAGGCTGTTCATGCCGATCAGGATGCTGTCTTCGTTGTCCACGCACAGCACCTGCAGCCCGGCGAGCGGTTGCCCGCCCGGTTCCACGGGCGCTGCGGGCGCTGCCACCGGATGCCTGGCGATCGGCACGCTGACCCGGAACACGCTGCCCTTGCCTGGCCATGAGCGCACTTCCAGGCGATGCCCGAGCACCCGGCACAGGCCATCGGCGATTGCCAGGCCCAGGCCCAGGCCTTTTTCGGCGCGGGTCTGATGGCTGTCCAGGCGTTTGAACTCCTGGAAGATCACCTGCAGTTTGTCGTCGGCAATGCCCGGACCGCGATCCCAGACTTCCAGCCAAAGGTGCTCGCCTTCGCGTCGAGCGCCCAGCAGGATCGGGCTCTTGCCGTAACGCAGGGCGTTGGTGAGGAAGTTCTGCAGCACCCGGCGCAACAGTTTCATGTCGCTGGCGACTTGCAGCCGGCTGCCGCGCAGGCGGAATTCCAAGCCTTTCTCGGCCGCCAGTACCTTGAACTCGGCGCCCAGGGTGTCGAACAGTTCGTTGAGCGCGAAGGGCTTGATGTCGGGGGTGACCTTGCCGTTCTCCAGGCGCGAGATGTCCAGCAGGTCGCTGATCAATTCCTCTGCCGAGCGCAGCGAGCTGTCCATGTGCTGCACCAGTTGCTGGGCCTCTTCACTCAGGCCCTCGGCCTGTTGTGACAGGGCGGCGGAGAACAGCCGCGCGGCATTCAGCGGTTGCATCAGGTCGTGGCTGACGGCAGCGAGGAAGCGGGTCTTGGACTGGCTGACCGCCTCGGCATGGCTCTTGGCTTCCGACAACGCCTGGTTCAGTTGCGACAGCTCGTGTGTGCGCTCGGCCACGCGCTGCTCCAGGCCCTCGTTGGCGTCCTTGAGCGCCTGTTCGGCTTCGCGGAACGGGGTGATGTCGGTAAAGCTCATGACGAAGCCACCGCCGGGCATGGGATTGCCGATCAGTTCGATCACCCGCCCGTTGGGGAACAACCGTTCCGAGGTGTGCGCCCGGCCCTGGCGCATCCAGTGCAGGCGCCTCGCCACGTGCACCTGCGCCTCGCCCGGGCCGCACAGGCCGCGCTCGGCGTTGTAGCGGATGATGTCGGCGATCGGTCGGCCGACACTGATCAGCCCGTCGGGGTAGTTGAACAGTTCGAGATATCGACGGTTCCAGGCCACCAGGTGCAGGTTCTGGTCGACCACACTGATGCCCTGGTTGATGTTCTCGATGGCGCCTTGCAGCAGGGCGCGGTTGAATTGCAAAACCTCGCTGGCTTCGTCGGCGATGCGCACCACGTCTTCGAGCTGCATGTCGCGGCCTTCGATGGCGGCCTTGACCACCGCACGGGTGGAGGAGGTGCCGAGCACGCCAGCGAGCAGGCGCTCGGTGTGTTCGATCCAGTCGCCGTCGGCGTTCTGGTTGGGGTTGAAGCCCTTGCCCTGGCGGTAGGCGAAGCGGATGAAGCTCTGCCGCGCGCGTTCCTCGCCGACGAAACGCGCGGCAAGGTTGAGCAGATCGTCGATCTGCACGGCCAGCAGAGGGCGGCTGCTAGGGCGGGCGCTGGTTTGCTGGCCGATGAAGCGCCCGGCCTGCCAGTGCTCGGAAACCCGGGTGCGCGACAGAATCGAGACCCAGGCAAAGAGCATGAAGTTGCCCGCCAGCGACAGCACCACCCCTTGTGTCAGCGGGGTGATCGGCAGGTCCAGTGGGTTGCCGTGCAGCCAGGCAAGGCCGGGGAACAACTGCAGCGACCAGCCCAGGCTATGGGCGGCGATCGGCAGCACCAGGGTGTAGAACCACAGGAAGATGCCCGCAGCGAGGCCGGCGAACACGCCGCGGCGGTTGGCCTGCTTCCAGTACAGGGCGCCGAGCATCGCCGGGGTCAGCTGGGTGACTGCGGCGAAGGCGATCTGGCCGATGGTCGCAAGGCTGGCGGTGGAGCCGAGCAGGCGATAGCTGACGTAGGCCAGCAGCAGGATGACCACGATGGCCACCCGGCGCACCGAGAGCATCCAGTGGCGGAACGCCTCGAACGGGCGCTCGGCGTTGGTGCGTCGCAGCAGCCAGGGCAGCAGCATGTCGTTGGAGACCATGGTCGACAGCGCCACCGCCTCGACGATCACCATGCCGGTAGCGGCCGAGGCGCCGCCGATGAAGGCCAGCAGGGCCAGGCTCGGGTGGGCTTCGGCCAGCGGCAGGCTGATGACGAAGGAGTCGGAGATCACCGTGCCTGGCAGCATCATCTGCCCGGCCAGGGCGATCGGCACCACGAACAGTGCCGCCAGCACCAGGTATAGCGGGAACACCCAGCGGGCCAGGCGCATGTCCTGAGGCTCGATGTTCTCGACCACGGTGACGTGGAACTGCCGCGGCAGACAGATGATCGCCATCATCGCCACGGCGGTCTGCACCACCATCGATGGCCAGTTGATCGTCTCCTGCCAGTAGCTTTCCAGGTGGATCGACTGGCGCGCCTGGCTGAACAGGTCGTCGAAGCCGTCATACAGGTTGAACACCACGAAGGCGCCCACGGCAAGAAACGCCAGCAGCTTGATCAGGGACTCGAAGGCGATGGCCAGCACCATGCCGCGATGGTGCTCGGTGACATCCAGGCTGCGCGTGCCGAAGACGATGGCGAACAGCGCCAGCACCAGCGACACCACCAGCGCCGTGTCCTGCACCCGGGTGCCGGTAGCGTCGGGAGTGGCCCCGATCAGCAAGTTGACGCCGAGCACGATGCCCTTGAGCTGCAGGGCGATGTAAGGCAGCACGCCGACCAGACAGATCAGTGCAACCACCACCGCGAGCGTCTGCGACTTGCCGTAGCGGGCGGCAATGAAGTCGGCGATCGAGGTGATGTTCTGCTGCTTGCTGATCAGCACCATCTTCTGCAGCACCCAGGGTGCGAAGATCAGCAGCAGCACCGGGCCCAGGTAGATCGGCAGGAACGCCCAGAGTTGCTCGGCCGCCTGGCCGACGGCGCCGAAGAAGGTCCAACTGGTGCAATACACCGCCAGCGACAGGCTGTACACCCAGGCGCGCAGGCGCGGCGGCAACGGCGTGCTGCGACGGTCGCCGTAGAAGGCGATGGCGAACATGACGGCCATATAGGCCAGGGCGACCACGGCGATCAGCCCGCTGGACAACGACATGCAAACTCCGGAGCAAAAATGAAAACGCGGTCCCGATCAATCAGTCTGGCACGCGGGCGCGGGTTCGTCAGCGCAGACGATGGTCGCAGTGGCAGGTGGTCGCAGGGGGCGCTCTAGACCTTCGCCCCTCGCGTCCCCAGGTAATAGAAGAGTGCCGCCAGCAGCACCGACAGCACCAGCAGGTAGAACACCGCCACCGGCACTACATACCCCAGGGCAAACCCGACCAGTACCGGCCCCAGTGCCGCGCCGAGGTTGGAGAGGTTCTGCGCGCCATAGTAGACGCCGCGCAGATGCTCCGGTGCGATCAGGTCGATGAACATGTACTCCGCCGGGATCACGATGATCTCGCCGAGGGTGAACACCAGCATTGCCAGGCACCAGCCCAGCACCGAGCCTGCCAGCGAGAAGCCCAGCAGCCCGGCGACGAACAGCGCCATCCCGGCCATCAGCCAGGGCATCAGGTACTGGCGGCTGATGCGTCTGCCGATCAGGTATTGCAGGGCGATCACCGTCACGGCGTTGGTCGTCACCAGCACCCCGACCAACCGCGCCGCTTCGCTGGCGTGGGCCGTCACCACCAGGTATTGCGACAGGTAGGCGGTGAACTGGCCGAACACCACTGCACTGAGGGCGCCGCCCAGGGTGAAGCACACCAGGCGCCGGTCCCGCGCCAGCCCGATAGCCACTTGCATGAAGCCGACGCCGGGCAGTTGCGGCTCGCTGGGGCGTAACTGCCGATCGCCCAGACGCTGGTAGACCAGGCACATGAGCAGGCCGATCAGCGCCGAGACCAGGAACGGCAGATGGCCATCGAGCTCGATCAGCGCCACCCCCAGCAACGGGCCGACGGCATAGCCGATGTTGCTGAGGGTGTACTTGATGGCGAACACCTCGGCGCGCTCCTCCACCGGCAGCAGGGCGCAGAATCCGGCCTTGCTGGCGATGTCGACCACCGCCAGGGCGAGGTTGATCAGCACCAGGCACAGGAAGAACAGCGCCACCGAGGGGCTGAACATGGCGACGGCGAACGACAGCGTGAACACCAGGGTTGCGACGATGATCACCGTATGGTTGCGCAGCGTGTCGACCAGATGTCCGCCATACAGGCTCAGCAACGAGGCGACGATCAGTGCCCCGCCGATCAGCAGGCCGATATGGCTGACCGACAACTGGAAGCTGTCCGACAGATAGACGACCAGATAGGGCAGGGTGATCGCGCGAGCCAGGGTCAGCACGAAGGTGGTGAGCAGCAGGAGGCGGACAGCGAAAGGGTAGCGTTTGAGTGCGGCGAGCATTGCCACGTCCTTGTTGTTGGAGTTGTCGCAGGCAGCAAGCATAAGCCACCGGCTCTGGCTTGCGCTATATCTGCAAAATAGATAACAGATAGAGAAAATAACCGTTATATGGATATTCTTTGCAGGCATAAGATGATCCCACCTTACACGAGGAATCTTTGCCATGACCTGCCCACCGACTCGCGCTGCGTCCTTGCGGCCCTTCCACCAGTTGGCCCACCCGCTGGAAGTGATCCGTCAGTTCACCCCGAACTGGTTTGCCGCGACCATGGGCACCGGCGTTCTGGCCCTGGCCTTGCGACAATTGGAGATTCCGGCTCTGCACGGTGCGGCAGAGGGTTTGTGGTGGCTGACCATCGGCCTGTTCATCTTGTTCTGCGCCCTGTACGGCGCGCGCTGGCTGCTGTTCTTCGACGAGGCACGGCGGATCTTCGCCCACTCCACGGTCTCGATGTTCTTCGGCACCATCCCCATGGGCCTGGCGACCATCCTCAATGGCGCGCTGGTGTTTGGCCTCGAGCGCTGGGGCGACGGCGTGGTGCCTTGGGTCGAGGCGCTCTGGTGGGTTGACGTGGCACTGGCATTGCTGTGTGGCGTGGCAATCCCTTATCTGATGTTCACCCGCCAGGAGCACAGCATCGACCAGATGACTGCAGTGTGGTTGCTGCCGGTGGTGGCGGCCGAGGTGGCGGCGGCCAGCGGTGGCCTGCTGGCGCCGCACCTGGCGAATGTCCATGCGCAGTTCCTGGTGGTGGTGACCAGCTACGTGCTGTGGGCGGTTTCGCTGCCGGTGGCGTTCAGTATCCTGACCATCCTCATGCTGCGCATGGCGCTGCACAAGCTGCCGCCGGCCAACATGGCCGCATCCAGCTGGCTGGCGCTGGGCCCGATCGGCACCGGGGCGCTGGGCATGCTGCTGCTGGGCGGCGATGCGCCCACAGTGTTCGCGGCCAATGGCCTGGGAAACCTGGGTGAAGTGGCACGCGGGTTGGGGCTGGTGGCCGGGATGGTGTTGTGGGGAGCCGGCCTGTGGTGGCTGCTGACCGCGGTACTGATCACCCTGCGCTACATGCGCCAGGGCATGCCATTCAACCTGGGCTGGTGGGGTTTTACCTTCCCGCTGGGGGTGTACAGCCTCGCCACCTTGAAGCTGGCGGCCTGGCTGGGCCTGGGTTTCTTCACGGTATTCGGGCAGGTGCTGGTGGTGATGCTGGCGCTGCTCTGGCTGGTGGTGGCGAGCCGCACGCTCAAGGGCGCCTGGCGTGGTGAGCTGTTCACCTCGCCCTGTATCGCAAATCGTTGAATGTGCTGACCTTTTAGTGGGTGGTCGCGCTCCCCGGTTACCTGGCAGTGCTCAAGAACGCTGTGCACCTGTGGGAGCGGGTTTACCCGCGAAGAAGCCACCGTGGCTTTCAAGCCGATAGGCGGAGGATTGACAGCGTTCAGGGCAGCAGGAATACTCTCGGAAAAATTCATATATATGTTTATATAACAAGACGAGAGACAGGCCCCATGAACACACTGCCCGGTGATGCGCGTCTGCCCCGCTACCAACAGCTGCGCGACCATATGGTCGAGCAGATCGCCAACAACCGCTGGCGCCCCGGTGAGGCCATTCCCACCGAAGCGGCCCTGGCCAGCGAGTTCGACATGTCGGTCGGCACCGTACGCAAGGCCGTCGATGTGCTGGTGACCGAGGGCGTGCTGGAGCGCCAGCAAGGCCGCGGCACCTTCATTCGCCGGCCGCAGTTCCATTCCTCGCTGTTCCGCTTCTTCCGCTTCGAGTCGGCCAACGGCGAACGTGCCGTGCCCGAGAGCCGCATCCTGTCCATCGAGCCAGTCCCGGCGCCCTCGGCGGTTGCCAGTGCCCTGGGCTTGGCGCCGGAAGCCGACGTCATTCACATCGTGCGCCTGCGTCTGCTCGGTGCCCAGCCGGTGTTGGCCGAGGAAATCTGGCTGCCACGGCAGACGTTCCAGCCATTGCTTGAGGTCGAGCTGGACCGCAAGGGCCCGCTGCTCTACCCGATCTACGAAGAGCTGTGCGGTCAGGTGGTGGCCTATGCCGAGGAGACCCTCACGGCCGAGTCGGTCGATGCCGTTCACGCGCGCCTGCTGCAGATGCCGGAGGGCAGCCCGGTGGTGGTGATCGAGCGTCTGGCCCGTGACTACGCCGGCAAACCGTTGGAATGGCGCCGTTCGCGCGGCCATGCCGAGCACTTCCGCTACCGCATCGATATTCGCTGACCGGGCGTTTCACGCCCCGTTGTGACTTCCGGCGCCGTGCCAGCACGGTGCCGTGGCTCTGCCTGCCTGGCCGGCGTGCGTCCGGCTGCCCCTGACCTCGCACACACGACATAGAAGGATAAGAAATCATGTTCAGTTGGTATCGCGAAATCACCTCGCGCGAACGCAAGACGTTCTGGGCCTGCTTTGGTGGCTGGTCGCTCGACGCCCTTGAGGTGCAGATGTTCGGCCTGGCCATCCCGGCGCTGATCGCCGCGTTTTCCCTGACCAAGGGCGATGCCGGGCTGATCAGTGGCCTGACGCTGGTCACCTCGGCGATCGGTGGCTGGCTTGGCGGTACGTTGTCCGACCGTTACGGCCGGGTGCGTACCCTGCAGTGGATGATCCTCTGGTTCTCCTTCTTCACCTTCCTGTCGGCGTTCGTCACCGGTTTCTACCCGCTGCTGTTCGTCAAGGCCATGCAAGGCTTCGGCATTGGTGGCGAGTGGGCCGCAGGCGCGGTGCTGATGGCCGAGACCATCAACCCGAAATACCGCGGCAAGGTCATGGGTACGGTGCAGAGCGCCTGGGCCGTGGGCTGGGGCCTGGCGGTGGGCCTGTTTGCGCTGATCTATTCGCTGGTGCCGCAGGAGTTCGCCTGGCGGGTGATGTTCTTCGTCGGCCTGCTGCCGTCGCTGCTGATCATCTGGGTGCGGCGCAACGTACCCGAGCCGGACAGCTTCCAGCGCCTGCAGAAGGAAAAGGCCATTCCCGTCAGCTTCACCAAGTCCATGGCCGGCATCTTCCGTCCTGAACTGCTGCGCGTGACCCTGCTGGGCGGGCTGCTGGGTTTGGGTGCCCATGGTGGTTACCACGCGGTGATGACCTGGCTGCCGACCTTCCTCAAGACCGAGCGCAACCTCTCGGTGCTCAACTCCGGCGGCTACCTGGCGGTGATCATCTTCGCCTTCTGGTGTGGTTGCGTGGTCAGTGGCCTGCTCATCGATCGTATTGGCCGGCGCAAGAACATCCTGTTGTTCGCCCTGTGCTGCGTGCTGACGGTACAGGCCTATGTGTTCTTCCCGCTGAGCAACACGCAGATGCTGTTCCTCGGCTTCCCGCTGGGCTTCTTCGCCGCCGGCATTCCCGCGAGCCTGGGGGCGTTCTTCAACGAGCTGTACCCGGCCGATGTGCGCGGTGCCGGGGTGGGCTTCTGCTACAACTTCGGCCGGGTGCTGTCGGCCGTGTTCCCGTTCCTGGTCGGTCACATGAGCGAATCCATGTCGTTGGGGGCCGCCATCGGCATCGATGCCGGCATCGCCTACGGCGTGGCGGTGATCGCTGCACTGTGTCTGCCGGAAACCCGCGGTCGCAACCTCGAGGCCCCGGTCTCGCCGCAGGTTGCGGTTGCGGTCGCCAAGTAACCTTCAATCGTCCCGAATGAGCATCATGCCGCAAACCCCTGTATCCCCGTTCACCGCGATCGACAGCCACGCCCACGTGTTCAGCCGTGGGCTGAACCTGGTAGCGGAGCGCCGTTACGCACCCACCTACGATGCGCCGCTGGGCGACTACCTCGCCCAGCTGGCCGGGCACGGTTTCAGCCATGGCGTACTGGTGCAGCCGAGCTTTCTCGGCACCGACAACAGCTACCTGCTGGCGGCGTTGCAAACCGCGCCCAGGCAATTGCGCGGCGTGGTGATGCTCGAGCCTGGCGTTGCGCGCGACACCCTTGAGCAGATGGCGCGCCTCGGTGTACGCGGTGTGCGCCTGAATCTGATGGGGCAGGCCCTGCCTGATCTGCGCGACGCCGGTTGGCGGCCACTGCTGGAGCTGATCGGCGATCTGGGCTGGCATGTCGAGCTGCATCGACAGGTGGCCGATATACCGGCACTGGTGCGTGCCTTGCAGCCATATGGTGTGGATATCGTGATCGATCACTTCGGCAGGCCGGATGCGCGCCTGGGGTTGGGGCAGCCGGGATTTGCCGAGCTGCTGACCCTCGGCGGGCAGGGCAAGGTGTGGATGAAGGTATCGGGGATCTATCGATTGGGCGGCTCGCCTGGGCAGAACCTGGATTTCGCCCGCCAGGCCCTGTGCGCCCTGGAGGCGCACTATGGCGCGGACCGGTTGATGTGGGGCAGCGACTGGCCGCATACCCAGCATGAATCGGTGATGAGCTTTACCGCGGTGGTCGAGCAGTTCGATGCCCTGGGCTGCTCGGCGTCGCTGCGTCGGGCGCTATTGGTGGACACGGCGCGGGGGTTGTTCGGGTTCGCGTAGGGGCGCAGGTTCGCCGCTCCGACTTGCCCGCGAAAGGAACACCGCGATGCATGGCACCGGCTACGCCGGTGTTCGCGGGACCAGCCCGCTCCTACAGGGATTGGGCTGGTCTTTCGATTTTGAGCAGGACAGTTGCTCCTGCAAGTGTGTTTTTCGCGGGCAAGCCCGCTCCTACAAGGGGAGCTCGGGCTGTCAGAGCCGGAACCGGCTGATCATCTGCTGCAATTGCCCACCCAGCCGTGCCAGTTCGACGCTGGACACCGAGGTCTGCTCACTGGCCTCGGCGGTCTGTTCGGAAATGTCCCTCACCGTCACCACGCTGCGGCTGATCTCCTCGGCCACGGCGCTCTGCTGCTCGGAGGCGGCGGCGATCTGCTGGTTCATCAACTGGATGCCCGACACCCGCTGAGTGATGCCCTCCAGCGCAACGCCGGCCTCGCGTACCAGTGCCACGCTGCTTTCGGTCAGGCTCTGGCTTTCTTCCATCAGGTCGCTGACCGAGCGCGTGCCTTGCTCCAGGCTGCTGATCGCCGATTCGATTTCTTCGGTCGAGGCCTGGGTGCGCTGGGCCAGGCTGCGTACCTCGTCGGCGACCACGGCAAAGCCACGACCGGCCTCGCCAGCGCGGGCGGCCTCGATGGCGGCGTTGAGCGCCAGCAGGTTGGTCTGCTCGGCCACGGCCTTGATCACGTCCATCACCTTGCCGATGCGTTGGCTTTCGTTGCGCAGGGCGTCCATCGCCTCATTGGTGGCGTCGACCTGGCTGGCCAGGCGGCCGATCTGGGTCACGGCGCGGGTGACCACACTGTCGCCTTCGCGGGCCTCGAGATCGGTGGCGCTGGCGGCCACCGAGGCTTCGCCGGCATTGCGCGCCACTTCCTGCACGGTGGCGGCCATTTCCTGCATCGCAGTGGCGACCTGGTCGGTCTCCTGGCGCTGGCTGCTGGCGCCGGCGCTGGTCTGCGCGGTGATCGCCGAGAGCTCTTCGGTGGCACTGGCAATCTGCGAGATGCCGTCGCGCACGCCGCCTATCAGCTGGCGCAGCTTGGCAGTCATGCCATGCAGGCTGTTCTGCAACTGGCCGAGTTCATCGCGGCGATTGCTGCTGGGTTGTTCGCCCAGGTTGCCGTCGGCCACCTGCTCCATGGCGCGCAGCACCCTTTGCAGCGGCTGGCTGATCTGCCGGGCGATCAGTATCGCCAGCAGGGCACCGAGCAGCAGGGCGAGGGCGGTGGTGGCGAACTGCAGCGTCTTGGCGAACTGACTGTCATTGACCACGGCCACTGCCTGACTGTCGAGCAATTGCCCGATCAGGGTGTTGAGGGTCGCGACGTCATTGCCCATGTTGGCGCGGTAGTCCATCAGTTTGCGGGTTTCGCCGCGGAAGGCCTCGACGGCGGCGGCGTAGGCGCGCACCTGTTCGTTCAGTTGGCGGAATTGCTCGGCGAACTGGCCATTGAATGCCGCGGTCAGGGCTGGCAAGTCGTTCACCGTGGTGGCGATCTGCGCATTCATCGCCTGCTCGGTGTCGGTGTTGGTGTTGCCGGTGTAGCCACGCACCTGGTAGCGCAGCAGGATCAGGTTCTCGCGAATCTGGTTGATCGCTTCGCTGCGCACGTAGCGCTGTTCGGCATCGGGCAACGCGCGGACCTGCTTGCGGATGCTGTCGATCGTGGCGAACGACTGGGTGGCAAGCCCACCCATCTCCTTTTGCGCCGCGCGCATGGTGCGGTACGACTGCAGGCTCTGTTCCTGGTTGCGGGCATAGGCCTGCAGGGCCTGCTCGGCCTTGTCGAGGGTCTGCAGGTTGGTCGCGTTGCGCAGGATGCCGTGGAGTTTCGCCAGGGGTGCCTGGAAGGCCGCCAGTGTCTGCTGCAACGCCTTGCCTTGTTCTTCGTCACCATTGGACATGGCGTGGCGCAAGCGCGCCTCGCGCAGATCGCCCAGGGCATCGTTGAGTGCGGAGACGTCGCTGACCACTTCGCTGCGCCGCACCAGGCTGCCCAAAGCGTCCCAGCCGATCAGCGACTGGGCCAGGGTCAGCACGAGGACCAGGCCAAAACCGAGCCCGAGTTTGTGTGCGATCTTCAGATCGCCGAACCAGGTGAACATCTGCTGCTGTGCTCCTTTTCTTGTGCGTTGGAGGAGAGCCGAAGGCTGATCCTGTTACCGGATGTAGTCATCTATATGAATTATCGGCAGCCTTGCAACATTCTGAAAAGGGGTTGCAGAAAAAATAATGGCATATAGCCATTAATTGGTTCGTCGGCGTGATGCGCTTCGCAGGCCTGTTGCCAGAGGTGGGCAATCGCGTGCAGATTTGTGGCTTCTCGCGATGAGCGGACCTCCAATTGACAACGCCCTCTCAGGAACAAGGACGATGAGTCATTCCTCGCAATTCACCTTGCTCGGCAAGCGGCGCTTCCTGCCGTTCTTCATCACCCAGTCGCTGGGTGCCTTCAACGACAACCTGTTCAAGCAGTCACTGATCCTGGCGATCCTCTACAAGTTGAGCCTGGAGGGCGACCGTTCGATCTGGGTCAACCTTTGCGCGCTGCTGTTCATCCTGCCGTTCTTCCTGTTTTCGGCGCTGGCCGGGCAGTTTGGCGAGAAGTTCGCCAAGGATGCGTTGATCCGTGCGATCAAGCTGGCTGAAGTGGTGATCATGTTGATCGGCGCGGTGGGCTTTCTCAGTGATCACCTGGAGCTGATGCTGCTGACATTGTTCGCCATGGGCACTCATTCGGCGCTGTTCGGGCCGGTGAAGTACTCGATCCTGCCCCAGGCCTTGCGCGAGGACGAACTGGTCGGCGGCAACGGGCTGGTGGAAATGGGCACCTTCCTGGCGATCCTGGCCGGCACCATCGGTGCCGGGGTGATGATGTCCTCGGGCAACTACGCCACGGTGGTGGCCGGAGGCATCGTCGGCACTGCGGTGCTCGGCTACCTGGCCAGCCGCTGGATCCCGCGGGCGGCGGCGGTGGCGCCGCAGATGAAGCTGGATTGGAATATCTTCAAGCAGTCCTGGGCCACCCTGCGCCTGGGCCTGGGGCAAACCCCGGCGGTGTCGCGCTCGATCGTCGGCAACTCGTGGTTCTGGTTCGTCGGGGCGATCTACCTCACGCAGATCCCGGCCTATGCCAAGGACTGGCTGCACGGCGACGAGACCGTGGTCACGCTGGTGCTGACGCTGTTCTCGGTGGGCATTGCCGTCGGTTCGCTGCTGTGCGAACGCCTGAGCGGGCGCAAGGTGGAAATCGGCCTGGTACCGTTCGGGTCGTTCGGCCTGACCCTGTTCGGTCTGCTCTGGTGGTGGCATTCGGGTGACGTGCCGGCCGCTGCTGCGCCGCACGATTGGCTGAGCCTGTTGGGCATGAGCCAGGCCTGGTGGATCATGGTCTCGATCGTCGGGCTTGGTGTGTTCGGCGGTTTCTACATCGTGCCGCTCTACGCCCTGATCCAGGCGCGTACGCCTGAAGACCAGCGCGCCCGGGTGATCGCCGCGAACAACATCCTCAATGCCCTGTTCATGGTGGTCTCGGCGATCGTCACCATCGTCCTCTTGAGCCTGGCCGACCTCAGCATTCCGCAGCTGTTCCTGGTGGTGTCGCTGCTCAACATTGCGGTCAACGCCTACATCTTCCGCATTGTTCCTGAGTTCACCATGCGCTTCCTGATCTGGTTGCTCAGCCATTCGATGTACCGCGTCGAGCACCGCGACCTCGATCGTATCCCTGACGAGGGGCCGGCGCTGTTGGTGTGCAACCATGTGTCGTTCGTCGATGCGCTGCTGATCGGCGGTGCGATCCGTCGACCGATCCGTTTCGTCATGTACTACAAGATCTACAACCTGCCGGTGCTCAACTTCGTGTTCCGCACTGCCGGGGCCATCCCGATTGCCGGGCGCAGCGAGGACGAGGCGACGTACGAGCGGGCCTTTGCGCGCATTGCCGAGTATCTGCAGGCCGGTGAGGTGGTGTGCATCTTCCCGGAAGGCAAGCTGACCGCCGATGGTGAGATCGATGTGTTCAAGGGTGGCGTCAGCCGGATTCTCCAGGAGACGCCGGTGCCGGTGATTCCGTTGGCGTTGCAGGGGTTGTGGGGGAGTTTCTTCAGCCGTGATCCGGCCAAGGGCTTCCTGCGTCGATTGTGGTCGCGGGTGACCCTGGTGGCGGGTGCCGCCATCCCGGTGGAGGCGGCCCAGCCTGAAGCGCTGCGCGAGGAGGTCAGTGCCTTGCGCGGCGACTTGCGTTGAGGGGAGGGTGGAAGGTCAGCTGGCGCTGACCTTCAGGCCGATCAGGCCGGCGACGATCAGCGCAACGCTGATCAGGCGCACCAATGCCATGGATTCGCCGAACAGGATGATGCCGGCGATTACCGTGCCGACTGCGCCGACGCCGGTCCAGATGGCGTAGGCAGTGCCCAGCGGCAATTCCTTCATGGCCAGGCCCAGCAGGCCCAGGCTCACGGCCATGGCGGCGACGGTCAGTGCGGTTGGGAGTGGGCGAGTGAAGCCATCGGTGTATTTGAGGCCGATAGCCCAGCCGACTTCGAACAGGCCGGCGAAGAACAGGATGATCCAGGACATGATGATTCTCCATCGTTGAAAGATGGGGCCGTCCCCGGATTGGTCACGCCTTGCGTCGTGAGGTCGTCCTCACAGTGCGCACTATATTGCACATCTGCCGGGTGACAAGCAAGTGGTGCCTGTCCGGGCCTCTTCGCGGGCAAGTCGCGGCGGCGAGCCGCCGCTCCCACAAGGTATACAGCTGTCTTGCGTTTGGGAGCGGGCTTGCCCGCGAAGAAGTCCGCCCGCTCAGTGCCCGACTTGCGCCTGTTCCTCCCCGGCACCGCGAGGCTCTTCCATGCGCCTGAACCAGGTCGAGAGCAAGGCCCCGGAGATGTTGTGCCAGACGCTGAACAGCGCGCTGGGCACCGCCGCCAGCGGTGAGAAATGCGCCGCTGCCAGGGCCGCGCCCAAGCCTGAGTTCTGCATCCCCACCTCCAGCGCCAGCGACTTGCGCTGCGCCAGGGGCAGCTTGCACAGCTTGCCGGTCAGATAGCCCAGCAGGAAGCCGAAGCTGTTGTGCAGGATCACCACCGCCATGATCAGCAGGCCGGACTCGGCGATCTTCGCCTGGCTGGCCGCGACCACCGCGCAGACGATCATCACGATGCTCACCACCGACACCAGTGGCAGCACCTGCACCGCCAGTTGCACCCGCGCACCGAGTAGCTTCTGCGCCAGCACGCCGAGCACGATCGGCAGCATCACCAATTGCAGGATCGACCAGAACATGTCCATGAACGAGACCGGCAGCCAGGCCGAGGCCAGGAACCAGATCAGCGCCGGGGTCAGCAAGGGCGCGAGCAGGGTGGTGACTGCGGCGATGGCCACGGCCAGTGCCAGGTCGCCCTTCGACAGCCAGACCATCACGTTCGAGGCGGTGCCGCTCGGGCAGCAGCCGACCAGGATCACGCCCACGGCGATTTCCGGTGGCAGGTGAAACAGTTGGCATAGCAGCCACGCAACGCCCGGCATGATCACGAAATGCGCCACCACTCCCAGCGCCACGCGCCAGGGTTGACGGGCGAGGGCGGCGAAGTCGTCGAGCTTGAGCGTAAGGCCCATGCCGAACATCACCAACCCCAGCAGTGGCACGATGGCTACCTTCAGGGCGATGAACCATTGCGGTTGCAGGAAGGCCAGGCAGGCGAACACCAGCACCCAGAGGGCGAAGGTGTTACCGACGAAACGGCTGAAGGCGGCGAGGGCGCGCATGGGGGATTCCTTTTCTATTTATAGCTTTGTGAAATTCACTGGCCCTGTGGGAGCGGCGGTTCGGCGCCCCGACTTGTCCCGCGAAGAGGTCGGTGCTGGCGACCACACAACCACCCAGCACCGGCCTTTCAACCTGAATCAGACCCCCTGCGGAATCTCTTCCCCACCCAGGGCTTCGAACAGCACCGGCAGGAATTCGTTGAGGGTCATCATCATCAACAGGAAGCTTGCGTCGAACTGTTGCGCGGCTTCGTCGCCACCATCCTGCTCGGCCTGCTCCTGCAGCAATTCCTCGAACTTCAGGCGCTTGATCACCATCTTGTCGTCGAGCACGAACGACAGTTTGTCTTGCCAGGCCAGGGCCAGTTGCGTGACCAGCTTGCCGGTGCTCAGGTGCAACTGGATTTCCTCGCTGGCCAGGTCCTGGCGCTTGCAGCGCACGATGCCACCGTCTTCGGCGGTGTCGCGCAGCTCGCATTCATCCAGTGGATAGAAGCCTTCGGCAGGCTGCTGCGACTTGACCCAGTCGGTCATGGTCGCGGTCGGGGCGATCTTCACGGTGGCCGGGCGCACCGGCAGCGAACCCATGACTTCACGTAGCGTGGAGAGCAGGTCTTCGGCGCGCTTGGCGCTGGCCGAGTTGACCAGGATCAGGCCCTGGCGCGGAGCGATGGCAGCGAAGATCATCGAACGGCGGATGAAAGCACGCGGCAGGAAGGCCTGGATGATCTCGTCCTTGATCTGGTCGCGTTCCTTCTTGTAGACCTTGCGCATCTGCTCGGTCTCGATCTCTTCGACCTTCTCCTTGACCGCGTCGTTGACCACGCTGCTGGGCAGGATGCGTTCTTCCTTGCGTGCGGCAATCAACAGGAATTCACCGCTGACGTGTACCAGGGGAGCGTCTTCGCCCTTGCCGAACGGAGCGACAAAGCCGTAAGTGGTCAGCTCCTGGCTGGCGCAGGGGCGGGCCGGCTTGCTGGCCAAGGCGGTCTCCAGCGCTTCAGGCTCGAACGGGACATCCTGGGTCAGGCGGTAGGTCAGCAGGTTCTTGAACCACATGAGGGGGAATCTCTCCTTAATACATAAGGCGGGCATTATTCTCCGAGCAGTGGTTGCAGGCCAACCCTGTCAGAGGGCCAGCAGTGACTTATTCATAGGTCTTTGAAAGATCAGATAAAAAATTTGAAAAAAGTGCTTGCCAGGGTACAGGCTCCTCCGTAGAATGCGCGCCACACCGAGACGAAGGGTGATTAGCTCAGCCGGGAGAGCATCTGCCTTACAAGCAGAGGGTCGGCGGTTCGATCCCGTCATCACCCACCACTCGATGTATAGCGCAGCGGTAGTTCAGTCGGTTAGAATACCGGCCTGTCACGCCGGGGGTCGCGGGTTCGAGTCCCGTCCGCTGCGCCATATTCCAGCTTCCAGGGCCCACTGAACACCCGGAAGCCACAAAGAAAGCGACCTTAGGGTCGCTTTTTTTGTTTCTGTCTTGCACAAACACCACGGGGGCTGTCCATCGACACCCCCGTGGTGTTTCAGCTTCAGGGTTTGGCCACGTGCCAGACCTGGCCGACCCCTTCGCCGGTGGTATCGCCCGGCTTCTGGTCCTTGACCCAGCCGTACAGCGGCTGGTCTTTGTAAGCCCACTGCTTGCTGCCATCGTCGCGGGTAATCACGCTGTAGCCATCGGCGGCCTTGGCGTAGGGGCCGGCGGCCAGCGGCGGCCAGTTCTGCGCACATTGACCGTTGCACGCCGACTTGCCAGCGCTGTCCTTGGTGAAGGTGTAGAGGGTCAGGCCTTTGCTGTCGACCAGGACCTTGCCCAGGGCGCTGTCGCCGACCTTCGCGGGGGCATCAGCCAAGGCCAGGCCAGACACGCAGGTCAGAGCCAATGAAAGAACGAGTGCGCTTTTCTTCAACATGAGAGATACCTCTGGCGGTTATCCGAATCCGTTCGGGGGAATGATGGCCTTATGCATCGGCCATGCAGGGACAACGCCCCGGTGTCGGCTTCTATTCCCGTGTTCGATGAATATTTTTCCGTCCCTGGTGCCGCCCTGGGTCAGCAGGCACGCCGGGTTCGCATCTACGCCTTCAACTCGCTGGCTCATTGCGTCAGAATCCCCCTACACGCCGGATGCAGCCAGCAGGCCGCGCGCCGGCTCTACCTTGCAAGCAGAGACCGACCATGCAGGATGCCAGCACCTCTCCAACGCCCACGCCGTCGACCCCACTGCTGGGTATCGACCTGGGGACCACCAACAGCCTTATCGCGGTCTGGCAGGACGGCAAGGCGCAGCTGATCGCCAACGCCGTGGGCGAGGTGCTGACGCCGTCGGTGGTCAGCGTCGACGACGACGGCAGCATCCTGGTGGGCAGCGCCGCCCGCGCCCGCCTGACCACCCACCCCCATCGCACCGCTGCGGCCTTCAAGCGCTTCATGGGCAGTGACAAGCGCTTCGAGCTCGGCGAGCACCGCTTCACCCCGGAAGAGCTCTCGGCTCTGGTGCTGGGTGCGTTGAAGCAGGATGCCGAGGCGTATCTGGGGTGTGCGGTCAGTGAAGCGGTGATTTCGGTGCCGGCCTATTTCAGCGACGAGCAGCGCAAGCGCACGGTCTTCGCTGCGGAGCTGGCGGGGCTGAAGGTGCAGCGCCTGATCAACGAGCCGACCGCGGCCGCCATGGCCTACGGGCTGCACGAGCAGAAGTTCGAGCGCACCCTGGTGTTCGACCTGGGCGGCGGGACCTTCGACGTCACTGTGCTGGAATACGCCTTGCCGCTGATCGAGGTGCATGCCTCAACCGGTGACAACTATCTGGGGGGCGAAGACTTCACCGAGGCCTTGCTCAATGCCTGCCTGCGTGACTGGAACCTCAGTGCCGAAACCCTTGAGCCCCAGGCGCTGTCGAGCCTGCATGATGCGATCGAGCAGCTGAAACGCGAGGTGGGCGAGGGCAGTCGCACCCTGTACTGGAGCGGCGATGGCCAGGCCCGCGAATGGGTGCTTGACCAGGCCCGGCTACAGTCGATCTGGGCGCCGTTGCTGGCACGGGTACGGACCCCCATCGAGCAGGCCCTGCGTGATGCGCGCCTGAGCCCGCGCGAGCTGGACAGCCTGGTGCTGGTCGGTGGGGCCACGCGCATGCCGCAGATCCAGCAACTGGTGGCCAAGCTGTTCGGCCGCCTGCCGTACCGCCACCTCGATCCGGACACCATCGTCGCTCTTGGTGCCGCCAGCCAGGCAGCCTGCAAGGCGCGGGATTCGGCGATCGACGAGTTGATCCTGACCGATGTCTGTCCTTACACCCTGGGGGTCGCCTCGTCCCGTGGCGAGGACGTGTCCGGGGCCTTTACCCCGATCATCGAGCGCAACACGGTGATCCCCACCTCGCGTGTGCAGCGCTTCTACAGCAGCCATCCGGAGCAGAAAGTGGTGCGCATCGCCGTGTACCAGGGCGAGCGGCCCTGGGTGCGCGACAACATTCTGGTCGACAGTTTCGAGATTCCGTTGCAGCCGACCGGCCAGGTGCAGTCGCTGGATGTGCGTTTCAGCTACGACATCAATGGCCTGCTCGAAGTGGACGTGACGTTCCTCGAAACCGGGCAAAAGCACAGCCACAGCATCGACCGCAGCCCGACCGGGCTGGACAGCGACGCCCGCCAGGCCAGCCACGAGCGCCTGGCGAGATTGAAGATCCACCCGCGCGACGCCTTGCCCAACCGCACCCTGCTGGCCCGCCTGGAGCGCGCCTGGATGCAGAGCCTGGGAGATGAGCGCGACCTCATCGGCAGTTGGCTGGACGCCTTCAATGCCGTGCTCGTTGGCCAGCAGGCCACCGAGATCAGCCGCCAGCGCCAGCAGTTGAGCCAGGCGCTGGACGAGCTGCGCTACTGATCAGGGATGATTCAGGCGCCGCAGGGCCACTTGCAGGCCCAGTTGCAACTGGTCGGGGTCGTCCGGTGAAGGGCCATAGCGGTTGGCCAGCTTGTCGCCGGGTAGCCCCACCAGAAGCAGCGGTGCGAATGGCAGCAGGCGGCTGACGGCCAGCAACCCCACCAGTGCCCAGACGCCCTGGCCCAAGTCGCGCAAGCGCCGCAGGAAGGATGTCAACAGCAGCAACACGACAAGGGTCCAGAGCATCGGGCTCTTGGTCGCGGTGGTCAGCGCCGTGCCCGCCAGCAGCATCACGATCACGTGGGCGATGAGGTCGCTGCGATTGAGGCGGCTGTCCAGGCGCCAGAATGCCCAGGAGGGTACCGGCGTCTGGCTGACACGGGCCATCAGCAAGCGTTCGGCGCGAGCCAGTATCGCCATGCTGGCGCAGCGCAGGCCGGTGTCCTGGTCCGGGTCATCCTTGGCTTTCTGCAGGCGCATCAGGCTGCGGGTGCCTGGCGGGGATGCGGATTTGACCAGGTGATTGAAGGCATCGAGGATCTCGTTGAGCAGCTTGCCGTCGACCTTCTCTTCCTGCTCTACCGCTTGGCGCGGCGGACGTTTGACCTTGCCGGCGATCAGGCCATCGCGCAGCGGGGCGAACCAGGGGCTGTCGTTGTTCATCGCCTCGAGGCGATCGCGCAAGCGGGCGCGCTGTTGAGCATCGAGCTCTGGGTCGTGGTATAGCACTGCGCATAGCAGCATGTAGCCCAGTGGGTGGCCGTCGAGGGTACCGACGTCTTCTTCCAGGCATTCGAGCAGACGTACCGCGCTGGGCAGGCGAGTGCTGCCGAACACGTAACCCAGTGTGTGCAGGCGGCTGGCGACCAGGGCCTGCAGCGGGTCGCGGTCGTCCATCCAGCCGAGCAGGGCATTGTGTTCGTTGAACTGAGCCTGACGGGCGATCAGCACCTTGTGCAGGGGGGCGAACGGATGGTCGCTCGGGTAGGTGAGCTGGGCGGCCAGTTGCGGTGGCGCCAGGTCCAGCCAGCGTTGCGGCTGTTGCGCCGTGGCCAGCATGAACAACTGCTGGCGATGCCAGTTCCACAGTGCTTCGCCCTCGACCATCGGCGGCAGCTCGATGCCGTTCAGTGCCAGTTCTTCCATCAGCACCAGGCCGAATGGCACGGTGAACATGCGGCGCATGTCGAAATGCTCGTTCAGCTCGCCCAGCGCTCGCGGCGAATAAACCCGCATGCGCCGCAGCCACTCGCGGCAGGCCGGGTGCAGTGCGTCGGACTTGAGCGCCTCTGGCAGTTCCACCGGCCCCTCGTCACGTGCGCAATACTCCACCAGTGCACGCGCCACCGGTGAGTGTTCGAGCCAATGCAGTTGCTGCGCCGCCTGGCGCTGGAAGCCTTCGAGGATCAAGGCATCGAGCGGGTCGTTGCCCAGGCGCTCATCGACAATGGTGCGCAGCAAGCCGGCTTCACCGCGTTGCAGGGCCCAGGCCTGCCAATAGCGGCGGTGCAATTCGCGATCGTCCTGGTTGGGCAGCAGCCAGGCGAGCAGCGGCAGTTCGTCGTCGCCGTCCAGGCGCCAGTCGATGTAGGTGGCGGCGATGCCCTCAAGGCCCAGGCGCGAGGCTTCGGACCAGCGCGCCAGTGTCTGCGGCGACTGTGCCGGGCTGCCCAGGACCTGTGCCGGATCGGCCAGGTCGGCGGGCCAGGTGTCGGGCGTGCTCTGCTGGTCGAGGGCCTGGATCAGCAGTGGCAGGCGTTGCGGCTGGTAGCGCGCGCAGAGGTCGAGCAGCCAGCGTTCGGCCTGCGGGTGGCGGTGTTCGCGCCACAGCCGTAGCCAGCAGTCCAGGGCTTGCTGCTCGGCGCCCAGGGCGTCGGCCTGGCGGGCCAGCAAGAACAGCAGGTCGACATCGTCCGGCGCCTGCTGGTGCTGGAGCTGCAGGCGTGCATGCAGGGTGAGGCTGCCGATGCCCACCTGGCTGAACTGTTCGGTCAGACGCTGAACCAGATGCTCGTCGTCTGGGAACGCCACGCAGGTGTGGCACCCGGCGAACTGTGCGTACTCGAACAGCGGGCGCTCCTGATGGTAGTAGCCGAGGCTGCGGAAGTACCAAAGGGTTTCCAGTTGCGCGGCGGGCGACCAGCTTTGCATCAGGCGGGTGTCGAAGGGATCGGGTTCCTCGATGCGCTGCAGGAAGGCCTCTATCTCCTGGGCATCCTCCGGCGCCAGGCGCAGCAACTGCTCGGCCCAGCCCATGCGCTGGGCCAGCAGGCGTGCGCACTGGTACGAGATCGGTCCGCAGTTGCGCAGGTTGTGCAGCAGTCGCCAGCTGAGGTCTTCCAGTTGCTCCAGGGGCAGTTCGTCGAGCTGGGCGATGTAGTCCTGCCAGGCTTGGGGTTCGTAACGGCGAGTGGAGTCTTCGAGCAGTGCATGGAACGCCTCGAAGACTTCGCTGGTGGACGCTTCGCTCTGTCCGTCGGCTGCTTGCTGCTCGGGCGCCGCGCCGGTTTCGGCGTGTTCGCGGGCCAGGCGCTGTGCTTCCTCGTAGGCGGCGCGCAGGGCCTGGAAGCCTTCGGGGTCGGTTTCCGGATGGTGCGTCGGCAGGCGGCCGCGGTAGGCCTGGCGGATGGTGTCGAGGTCCTGGGTCGGCTCGATGCCCAGGCGAATCCAGCAACTCATGACCAGCAGTCCTCTTCCAGTGATGCCGGGCGTTCCGGCTCAGGCAACGGCAGCTCCCAGGGCAGGTCGGCGAGCAGCGCGTTGGCGCCGATCCTCAGGTTCAGGACAATGCAGCGATTCCAGTGTTCGTTGCCCTGACGCTCCAGGTTGGCGGCGAACGTTTCGTCGCTGCTGTCGGAGACATTCCACAGCGCCTTGCCGAACAGGTACCCGGCGATGTAGCTGTCCCAGCGGTTGTAGTAATGGCGGGCGCGCAAGGCCAGGCGATAGTGCAGGTAGAGGCTTTCGTCGCGGCTGATATGGCCCTTTTTCACCCCGGCGCGCAGCAGAAAGCTCATGCGTCCGATGTCCCAGGCGCGGGTTCCGCCCGGGCCGCAGTCGGGAAAGGTGCAGGCGGCGTAGTTGTACTTGACCTGGTCACGTGGTGTCAGCGTAGCGAGCAGTGCCTGCCACTGGCTTGGCAGGCAGCGCTGGAACTGCCAGTAGGCGTTGCTCATCTCGCTGGCGTGGCCGTTGTCGGCCATGCCGAGCACGTCGAGCAACTGAGCACGGGTGCTGATGCCCCAGCCGCTTTCCAGGTCGGTCTGGTCTTCGCCTTCGAAGTATTCGGCGGCGGTGTAGCTGGCACCGTTGAGTGCGGCCATCGGGGCGGAGAGGGCATGCAGCCAATGCTGTGCGGATTCGTCCATGAAGAGTGTCCGGGGCGAGGGGTGTGGCGCGATTGTAGAGAGGCAGCAAGGGGGCCGTCTACGCAGGCCTCAACGCCGGCCTTCTTCCGCTCGCAGCGTCAGCACTTCATAGCCCTGCTCGGTCACCGCGACGGTGTGCTCCCACTGCGCCGACAGCCCGCCATCGCGGGTGATCACCGTCCAGCCATCTTTCAGCGTGCGCGTGCCGCGGGCGTCCTGGTTGATCATCGGCTCGATGGTGAACACCATCCCGGGCTTGAGTTTCAGGCCCATGCCGCGCTGGCCGTAGTGCAGCACCTGCGGCGCTTCGTGCATCTGCCGGCCGATGCCGTGGCCGCAGTACTCGCGTACCACGCTGTAGCCCGCCGCCTCGGCGAACTGCTGGATGGCGTGGCCGATATCGCCCAGGGTGGCGCCGGGGCGCACCTGTTCGATGCCTTTCCACAGCGCCTCGTAGGTGGTGTCGACCAGGCGCCGGGCCTCCTCGCTGATTGCGCCGATGCGGTACATCTTCGACGAGTCGGCGATATAGCCGCCCTGTTCCAGGGTGATGTCGACGTTGATGATCGAGCCTTCCTGCAGCACCTCGTCAACCTTGGGCATGCCGTGGCAGACGACCTGGTCCACCGAGGTGTTCAGCGAATAGGGGAACCCGTACTGGCCCTTGCTCGCCGGGCGCGCCTTGAGCGTCTCGACGATGAAGGCTTCGGCGCGGTCATTGATCTGCATCGTGGTCACCCCGGTGCGGATGAAACCGTCAAGGTCGGCGAACACCTGTGCCAGCAACTGCCCGGCCCTGCGCATCAGTGCCAGTTGCTCGGGGTTCTTGAGTATCACCTCGCTCATTGCAGCAGCTCCTTGAGATTCGCTTGTTCCTGGCGCAGCAGTTGACGCAGCAGTTCCTGGTAGGTGGCCTGGGGGTGCAGTTCGGCGAGCATGCCGATGCGGATCCAGTGTTCGGCCTGGGCGTTGATCGAGCGCGACATCGCGGCGCTGGCGATGCGCAGGTCTTCGTGGAGGTCGTCGCAGATCTTGACGATGCCCATGGGGAATCTTCCTGGTATATGAAACGTATACGGATCATATAGTCGGTTGGGCGTCGTGTCATCTTCTGGTGCGCGGGGGTATCAAGACGGGGCGGATATCGCGTCGATGTTTTCGCGGGGCGACCCGCCCTCTGGGCTGCGCAGGCCTGCGGGTGCGGGTTGCCCGCGCCAAGGCCACCGCCATTGCGCAACTGGCCCGCAAATTGCTGATTCAGCAGCATCCGGACCCCTCAACGCCGAGGGGCCCTACATCTTCACGACAAAGGCGCCGTGTTACCCCGCTTGCCCTGCAGGCCGGGTAGCCGGCGCCTTTTGCGTTTTCAGGGAGACCGCCCATGAGCAGCAGCGAGGTGCGCAGCGTTTGCCCGTATTGCGGGGTCGGGTGCGGCATTGTCATGACCGTGGCCGAGGGCAAGGTGGTCAAGATCAGCGGTGACAAACAGCATCCGAGCAACTTCGGACGCCTGTGCACCAAAGGCCTCACCGCACACCTGCCACTGTCCGCTGCCGGACGCATGGAGCACGCCTTCGTGCGCCAGCAGCGCAGCCAGCAGCCGGTGCGCACCGGCATGGACGACGCCATTGCGCAATCGGCCGCGCGCCTGCGCGCGATCATCGACGAGCATGGGCCGGATGCCGTGGCGCTCTATGTGTCCGGGCAGATGTCGCTGGAGGCTCAATACCTGGCCAACAAGCTGGCCAAGGGCTTTATCCGCACCCGCCATATCGAATCCAACTCGCGGCTGTGCATGGCCAGTGCCGGCAGCGGCTACAAGCAGTCGCTGGGCGCCGACGGCCCGCCGGGCAGCTACCAGGATTTCGAGCGTGCCGAGGTGTTCTTCGTCATTGGCGCCAACATGGCCGACTGTCATCCGATCCTGTTCCTGCGCCTGCTCGACCGAGTGAAGGCCGGGGCTCGGCTGATCGTCGTCGACCCGCGTCGCAGTGCCACCGCCGACAAGGCCGACCTGTTCCTGCAAGTGCGCCCGGGCAGCGATCTGGCTCTGCTCAACGGCTTGCTCTACCTGTTGCACGAGAACGGCCATACAGACATCGACTTCATCGCCCGCCACACCGAGGGCTGGGACGAGATGCCTGCGTTTCTCGCCGACTACACCCCCGAACGGGTCGCGGCCCTGACCGGCCTTGCCGAGGCCGATATCCGTCAGGCGGCTGCCTGGATCGGTGGGGCGTCGGAGTGGATGAGCTGCTGGACCATGGGCCTCAACCAGAGCATCCATGGCACCTGGCACAGCAACGCGCTGTGCAACCTGCACCTGGCCACCGGCGCGATTTGCCGACCTGGCAGCGGACCGTTCTCGCTGACCGGCCAGCCCAACGCCATGGGCGGCCGTGAGATGGGCTACATGGGCCCGGGTCTGCCGGGCCAGCGTTCGGCGCAGGTGGCGGGCGACCGTGCGTTCGTCGAGCAGCAGTGGGGCCTGGCGCCGGGCGCGCTGCGCAGCGAAGGCGGTGAAGGCACGGTGGCGCTTTTCGAGCAGATGAAGGCCGGGCAAGTGAAGGCCTGCTGGATCATCTGCAGCAACCCGGTGGCCAGTGTCGCCAACCGCCAGCAGGTGATCGACGGCCTGCACGAGGCGCAGTTGGTGATCGCCCAGGACGCCTTCCTCGACACCGAGACCAACCGCCATGCCGACATCCTGCTGCCGGCCGCGTTGTGGGCCGAGGGCGAGGGCGTGATGATCAACAGCGAGCGCAACCTCACCCTGATGCCGCGTGCGGTCGCAGCGCCCGGCGAAAGCCTTGAGGATTGGCGCATCATCGCCCGCATCGCCTGTGCCATGGGCTATGCCGAGGCGTTCAGCTATGCCGATGCCGAAGCGGTGTACGACGAGATCCGCCGCTTCTGGAATCCCGCCACCGGCTATGACCTGCGTGGCATCGGCTACGCCGAGCTACGCGA
The DNA here is from genome assembly GCF_052378495.1 of Pseudomonas sp. A014. Lineage (NCBI taxonomy): Bacteria > Pseudomonadati > Pseudomonadota > Gammaproteobacteria > Pseudomonadales > Pseudomonadaceae > Pseudomonas > Pseudomonas sp. A014. The sequence continues at coordinate 4,457,849 of NZ_CP199001.1, read as the reverse complement.
CAAGCCGCGCCAGTGGCCAAGTGCGCCCGGGCGCGCGGACGACCGCAGCCCGCTGCGCTATCTCAACGACGGCAGCAGCCAGGCGCTGCTGCACGATGCCCAGGGCGAGCGCCCCGCACTGGCCTTTCCCACGCCCAGTGGCAAGGCGCGGTTCTTCGCTCGGCCCTGGCTGGCGCCGACCGAGCTGCCGGATGCCGACTTTCCGCTGGTGCTCAACACCGGCCGCGTGCAGCACCAGTGGCACACCCTGACCAAGACCGGCAAGGTGCCGAGCCTGAACAAGCTCGAGCCCGGCCCCTTCGTCGAGATCAATCCCGAGGACGCCCGACGCCTGGGCATCGCCGACAAGGATCAGGTGGCGATCCGCTCGCGCCGCGGCCAGGCCGTGCTGCCGGCACGCATCAGCGAGCGGGTGCTGGTCGGCAACTGCTTTGCCCCTTTTCACTGGAACGACCTGTATGGCGAGCAACTGGCGATCAACGCCGTGACCTGTGACGCGGTCGATCCAACTTCCCTGCAACCGGCCTTCAAGCATTGCGCCGTGACCCTGGAGCGGGTTGCAGGCGAACGCATCGAGGCACTCGAGCTGCCCTGCGCGATTTCTACGGAGTCTGCCATCATGCCCACCGATACCCTGTCTCGCCTGCTGGGGCTGGACAGCCTGCCGGCCCCCGTCCTGGCGGACGAGGAGCGTCGTTACCTGCAGGGCTTTCTGCTCGGCCTTGGGCAGGCGCGCGCACCGGGGGTGCCCAGCCTGCCGCCCGGTGCGCCGCTTGCGCCTGCCAGTCGTTTGTTCGTCGATGGCTTGATCGCCGGCCTGTTCGCCCAGCCGGTGGTGGCGCCGGTCGCCATGGCCGAGGTTGCCAGGCATCGGGTGCTGTGGGCCTCGCAGACCGGCAATGGCGAGGCGCTGGCCGAGCGCTGTGCGGCGCATCTGCGCGAAGCGGGCCTGGCCGTCGAGCTGAGCTGCATGGATGCAGTCAGCCCCAGCCAGTTGCGTGGCGCCGCCAGCGTGCTGCTGATCACCAGTACCTTTGGTGACGGCGATGCGCCTGACTGCGCTTCGGCGTTCTGGCAGGCGTTGCAGGGCGAGGAGGGGGCACAGTGTGCGGCACTGCCCTTCGCCGTGCTGGCGTTGGGTGATTCCAGCTACGACCAGTTCTGCGGTTTTGGCCGCAAGCTCGACCAGCGTCTGGCTGAACTGGGCGGCCGACGTCTGCTCGATCGGGTCGATTGCGAACCGGATTTCGATCCATCGTTCGTCACATGGCTGCAGGCGTTGTTGCCGCTGCTGGGGCCGACGGCCGCTGCGCAGGTCACAGCCAAGCCGGCGCCAGTGTTCGGCAGGCAGCAGCCCTGCCTGGCTCCCATCATCGAGAACCGTGTGCTCAATGCGCCCGGAGCGACCAAGGAAACGCGCCAGGTGGTGTTCGACCTGCAAGGCACCGGGCTGGTCTACGAGGCAGGCGATGCGCTGGGTGTCTGGCCGCGCAACTGCCCGGCGCTGGTCCAGGAGCTGCTCGAGCTGATGGGGCTCGATGGCGAGAGGCGCGTGCAACTGCCCGACTTGCCGACGATGCCGTTGGCCGAGGCGATGGAGCGGCACCTGGAGATCGCCCGGGTCACTTCGCAACAGCTTGCAGCCTTCAGCCAGGCGCCGCAGGCCGGTGAACTGCGTCGGTTGCTGCTGCCCGAGCACAAGGCCGAACTCACGGACTGGCTGTGGGGGCGGCAGTTGGCCGATGTGCTCGCTGCCTTCGCGCCGCAACTGTCACTGGAGCACTGGTTGACTCTGCTCAAGCCCTTGCAGCCCCGCATGTACTCGATCAGCTCCAGCCCCAAGGCCCATCCACAGCAGGTGCACCTGACCGTTTCAACCGTGCGCTATGGCCAGCGAAAGGGCGTGAGTTCAAGCTTTCTCGCCGACCGCGCCGAAGCGCTGGAGGTGGCGATCTTCCCGCAGGTTGCGCGGCATTTCCGACTGCCGGACGACGATGCCACGCCGCTCATCATGGTTGGCCCTGGCACCGGTATCGCGCCGTTTCGTGCCTTTCTCGAAGAACGCGAAGCCCGCGGTGCGACCGGCGGCAACTGGCTGTTCTTCGGTGAGCAGCATGCTGCCTTCGATTTCTATTACCGCGAGCAGTTGCAGGCCTGGGAGGCCAGCGGTCATCTGCGCCTGAGCACGGCGTTCTCGCGTGACCAGGCCGAGAAGCTGTACGTGCAGCAGCGCATGCTCGAACAGGGTGCCGAGCTGTGGCAGTGGCTGGAGGCGGGGGCGTACTTCTACATCTGCGGCGATGCCCAGCGCATGGCCAAGGATGTCGATGCCGCGCTGCGCCAGGTCGTGGCCGAGCACGGGCGGATGAGCGCCGAGGCGGCGGCGGTTTATGTCGAGGGGTTGAGCAAGAGCAAGCGTTATCGACGCGATGTGTATTGAGTGCACCGGGATGGGGAGCGGTGCACCGGCTTGAGGCGGTGCAGCGTGCGGCGCTCTCGCGCGGCAGGCCCGCTCCTGCAGGTCGCGCAACGCTGCATCCCCTGTTGGCGTGGGCTTGTCCCGCGATAGTGCCAGCACCGATTGCACCTTGGCACGCTCCCTGCTTTTAACGATTTACAACACAGCCCCACTGATCAACGGCGATCAACAGGGGCCTCACACTGATGAGTACAGGCAAAGGCGCCTGGAGCTTCGGCTCCAGGCGCCTTTTTTTGTCTTTGCGTCGGGCAAGCCCCGCACACCGTGATCGAGGATCGGCTATGAAGGCAACAGCGAACGGCGGACAACGAGAGCGACTGGTCATCGTCGGCAACGGCATGGTCGGTCATCACTTGGTCGAGCAACTGATCGAGCGCGGCGCCCTGGCGCGCTTCGAGCTGCGCGTGTTCGGCGAGGAGCGCCAGCGCGCCTACGACCGTGTGCACCTGTCGGAATACTTCGCCGGCAGCAGCGCCGAGGCACTGGCCATGTGCGAGCCCGAATTCTACGGTCAGCACGGCGTGCACCTGCACTTGCACGAAGCGGTACTGGAGATCGACCGCACGCTGGGTGAAGTGGTCACTGCCCAGGGCCGCTACGGTTACGACCGACTGATCCTCGCCACCGGCTCCTACCCGTTCGTACCGCCGATCGAAGGCTCCACCGGTACCGCCTGCCTGGTCTACCGCACCCTCGACGATCTTGACGACATCCGCGCCTCGGCCGCCGGCGCCCGGCGTGGCGTGGTGGTCGGTGGCGGGTTGCTGGGCCTCGAGGCCGCCAATGCGCTCAAGTCGCTGGGGCTGGAGGCTCATGTCGTGGAGTTCGCGCCACGGCTGATGCCGGTGCAGCTCGATCATGAAGGGGGCGCGGCCTTGCGTGCGCAGATCGAAGCGTTGGGTGTCGGCGTGCATCTGTCTCGCGCCACCCAGTCGATCGACCCGGGCGAAGAGTATCGCCACCGCATGAAGTTCGATGGTGGCGAGTACCTGGAAACCGACCTGATCGTGTTCTCTGCCGGCATCCGTCCGCGTGACGCCCTGGGGCGTGCCTGCGAGCTGGAGATCGCGCCGCGCGGCGGTGTGGTCATCGACGGCAACTGCCGCTCCAGCGATCCACGGATCTTTGCCATCGGCGAGTGCGCGTCGTGGAACGGCAGCGTGTTCGGCCTGGTTGCTCCAGGCTACAGCATGGCCCGCAACCTTGCTGCGCTGCTGGTCGGCGAGGCCAGTGCCGAGTTCACCGGTGCCGACATGTCGACCAAGCTCAAGCTGCTGGGGGTCGATGTCGGCTCCATCGGTGACGCCCACGGCGCCACTCCAGGCGCGCGCAGCTACCGCTATATCGACGAGGCCAACGCCAGCTACCGCCGCCTGGTGGTCGACGCCAGCGGCAAGCGGGTGATCGGCGCGGTACTGGTCGGCGACAACAGCTACTACGACACCCTGCTGCAGTACGTGCAGAACGGCATCGCCCTGCCGCAGGATCCGGCGGCGCTGATCCTGCCGCAGAGTGGCGGCGCGCCCACGCTCGGTGCCGATGCCCTGCCCGACAGCGCGACCATCTGCTCGTGCCACAACGTCAGCAAGGGTGCGATCTGCGCGGCCATCGACAGTGGCTGCGCGGACCTGGCGGCGGTCAAGGGCTGCACCAAGGCGGCCAGCGGCTGTGGTGGTTGTGCGGCGCTGCTCAAGCAGGTGTTCGAGCATGAACTGACCGCGCGCGGCGTGACGGTCGACAAGAGCCTGTGCGAGCACTTCGCCTATACCCGCCAGGAGTTGTATGCATTGGTGCGTGTCGAGGGCATTCGAACCTTCAACGAATTGCTTGAGCGCCACGGCAAGGGGCATGTCGGTTGCGACATCTGCAAGCCGACCGTGGGCTCGATCCTCGCCTCGTGCTGGAACCAGCCGATCATGGATCCCTCGCTGGTACCGCTGCAGGACACCAACGACACCTTCATGGCCAACATGCAGAAGAACGGCACCTACTCGGTGGTGCCGCGCATCCCAGGTGGTGAAATCACCCCCGACAAGTTGATCGTGATCGGCCAGGTGGCAAAGAAATACGACCTCTACACCAAGATCACCGGCGGCCAGCGCATCGACCTGTTCGGCGCGCAGTTGCACGAATTGCCGCTGATCTGGGGCGAGCTGATCGAGGCGGGCTTCGAGACCGGCCATGCCTACGGCAAGTCGACCCGCACGGTGAAGTCGTGCGTGGGCAGCACCTGGTGCCGCTACGGCGTGCAGGACAGCGTCGCCATGGCCCTGCGCATCGAAGACCGCTACAAGGGCCTGCGTTCGCCGCACAAGCTCAAGTTCGCGGTGTCCGGCTGCACCCGTGAATGCGCCGAGGCGCAGAGCAAGGATATCGGTGTGATCGCCACCGACAAGGGTTGGAACCTGTACGTTTGTGGAAACGGTGGCATGCGCCCGCGCCATGCCGAACTGTTCGCCACCGATCTGGACGACGACACCCTGATCCGCCTGATCGACCGCGTGCTGATGTTCTACATCCGCACCGCCGACAAACTGCAGCGCACCTCGGTGTGGCGCGAAGGCCTGGACGGCGGGCTGGACTATCTCAAGGCGGTGATCCTTGACGATAGCCTCGGCCTTGCCGACGAGCTGGAAGCGCAGATGCAGCATGTGGTCGACCGCTACGAATGCGAATGGGCCAACGCCCTGAAAGACCCGGAGAAGCTCAAGCGCTTCCGCACCTTCGTCAACGACCAGCGGCCTGACCCGGATGTGCATTTCGTGCGTGAGCGCGAACAGCGTCGACCGGCTACGCCGCTGGAGTTGATCCCTACTGTCGAGGAGCTCGTTTGATGAACCTGTCCAATGCTGTCGTTGCACCACAGGATACCTGGCAGTCGGTGTGCCGGGTCGATGATCTGATTGCCGATTCGGGGGTGGTGGTCTGGCTCGACGGCGAGCAGGTCGCGCTGTTCTACCTGCCCGGGCAGGAGCAGACACTGTATGCCGTGGACAACCGCGACCCGCGTTCCGGGGCCAATGTTATCGGGCGGGGATTGATTGGCAGCCTGCAAGGCGAGCTGGTGGTGGCGGCGCCGTTGTACAAGCAGCATTTCAGCTTGCGTGATGGGCGTTGCCTGGAGGATGCGGGGCAGCGGTTGCGGGTGTGGCCGGTGAGGATGGAACGGGGGCAGGTCGAGATTCGCTGTTTCTAGCAGGTATGGCTCCTGCCCGGCCTGTGCAGTACCTGTGGGAGCGGGCTTGCCCGCGAACACCGGCGAAGCCGGTGCCATCTACCGCGGTGTTTGCTTCGCGGGTAAACCCGCTCCCACAGGTACCGCGTAGACTTCGGGTCTGGCTCACTTTTGCAGGTCCTTGGATAAACGTGGCTCCACGGCTTTCAACTACCGCTGCGCGCACATTTGGCTTGAGGGGCACTCGCGGGAGCGTTGGTTTCAACGGCTGTCCTGAATCATAAGTCCTGCCACCTCACTCTTAGCGAATTGATATTGATGGTGAGTGTTCGCCTAAGTGATCCGGACATGATTTCGCATGAGATCTCGTCCTCGTCAATCGAAAGGCAATGCAGCCCGCTGGCGTAATTGAACGCCAGAAGCCTATCGTCAAGATACAGCGATGTCGAAACAGTACCGTCCAGTGAGTAGACCAACTCCAATCGGAGGAGCCCTGTGCCGAGCTTGCAACTCCATTGTGCATACTCTGGATCGAAATCTGCGACGAGCCCGAGCACCTCGAGCAATGTGGTTTCGAAAGAACTAATCATGGTTTTTGGGCGGGCTGAAAAAATTTATCACATCGTTCAGTGTGTTTTTTACGTATCCAGGAGGTAGGAAAATTTCTCGCACCACGTCATCGTCATGAGCTCTCCAAATGACCCGGTCCGTTGTTTCAAGCATGAGCAGAATCACCACATCGCCATCAAGGCATGGCGTCAGGTTCAGTGACAGGAACAGAGCACCAATTTTGCGAGAATCAATCCAGTTTTGAGCGTGCTCGTACCCTTGCTCGATCTGGGAAAGCACGGCCGATTTGTCCAGATTTCTTAGGGAGTCAGCGTAATCGAGATCATAATCTGCGAGTTTGACGTTGACCATGTTCAAGAAGGTGTCGATCTGCGTGATTTCTTCGTTGGCCCCGATGAGATGGTTGTCTAAAAAAAGGTTCACGGCCATCCAACCTGACTTGAAGCTTGGTGCGCAGGTCGAGCAACAGACTGAAAACAACTCTTTTTTCCCCGCATTATAGTAGCTCATGCTACCGGCCTTTTTTCGCATCGATGAGTGGACAGAACAGAGTGCGAACCATCGCCACGATTCAAATTCCTTTTGATGGCAGAGCCGACCTGACGATGTGCATTTCGATGGCGTGCTCATCGTCGCTCAGCGATATGATGAAATCCGGATCAGTAAGGCCAATTGAGCGTCGTAGCTTTTGTCGAGTCTGAATAAACTTCCTAGGAATGCACCAAAATCGTACCCGTAAAAATTTAGGCCTATTCTGTTTTCGAAGAATATCCAGAATTCAAATTCTTTGTATATGTTCGAGGCATCAGTTATGGCCGATATGACTTCATTTGCTTTCGTTGGGTGAGGCAGTAAGCGTCCATCTGCCTTCTCAGCGACAGCGTGCATGTAATTAAACGTTTCTCTATGCCAAGAGAAATCGTCTGGTCGCAGGTGTTTGAGTTTACAGGACTGAATCCCAAGAAGGTGTGAAGCATATTTTTGTGCTCTGAGAGTTAGTAGTTTGTTGCTAAGTGTCTTATCCATTTTTATGTGTGGGTGTTCTTGGGTGTTTGCGGATTGTTGTTGTCTTTGTTTAGTGGGTCAAACTTTTGCGTTTTTATTCTTTTTAGCATGTCGTATTTCTTAGGGTGCTCGCGCTCAAAGGTGTTCACGGCGCATTCGTCAAGTTTTTCTTCTTCGTATGCCCAAGAGATTAAATATTCCTGCAGGTGCCTGCTCAGGTTCAAATGTGCGGGCGTGAGGTTTGAAAGTGATAAGCTATTGGGCTCGGCCTGTCTTATCAGGTGGCGTGCACTGAGTTTGGCAATCATCTCAGTATCGGTGTCTGAGATTTTTGCTAGAGCACTCATGTCTTTATACTGCGCGAAATCAGAGATTCGTGAGAGTGCTACAAGTTCATTCGAAATCCATTGACTGATCAGCGTGGCGCGCAATGGTTTTTGTGCTATCGATTTCAATAATGTAATTAGAGTTTCAGATGAGTCGATAAGAAAAACAAGTGTGTGATTGATGAAGTAGTTTGCGCAGGCGTTGACTTCGGTGCCCGCCGGTCGGTTGGCTTGAGCCGAAAGTGCAAAGGTCAGGATTTCTGAGAAGAATTGCTTATCGTGCCAGAGGTTGTTGACAGCTTTGTGCTCACGGTACAGTGATAGGAGTGTTTCCTGAACATCTCTACTGGTATTTTTCACAATGAACACCCTCCTTTAATGCCTCTGGCGCCTGGCTTGAATGGCCGTCCACCTACAATTCCACCGCCTACCTTACGAATATAATTAGCGATGCGCTTTTCTGCCTTTCGTAATTTGCTGATGACCGAACGATCCTTGAGCAGTCCTGCTGCCTTTTTATTTACTTTACCGTCTAGCACAGTGCCGTCAGCTTTAACTTTCCCCACCGACTTACCCCCTTCTTCAATGTGGAAGTGGATAGGGTCGGCGTGCTCTCGACCTAAGTCATCATAGTAATGCACGATGCTAGTATTTCCGTCCGAAGCAAGCACCCGTCCTGGTAGGGTCGGGCTAGTGCTGAGACCTAGAGGATCGATCCAGGCAAAAGAATTTGCAGCATATCGGTACAGGTTGTAATCCGATAGCAACCCAATCGGATCCTGCTGCGTAAACCGCCCCACCTCCGGATCATAGAACCTGAACGTGTTGTAGTGCAGCCCCGTCTCCCGGTCCAGGTACTGCCCCTGGAACCTCAGGTTCTGCTGACGGTTCTGCCCGGCATGGTGCCATTCTTCCCGACACTTGCCCCAGGTCTCGAACTCACCTTGCCACACGGTCATGCCGTTTTCATCGGTGAGCTGCTCGGGCAGCCCGGCGAGGTTGGTGTGGAAGTAGTGCAGCAGTTCGGCGCCGGGTGCGCCGTCGAGGCGGGCGAGGGGTTCGTAGCTGTCGCTGTCGGCGTAGACGTACAGGCTGGGTTTGTCGTCCTGGATTTCCTGCAACAGGCGCAGACCCTGCCAGAGGAACAGCGTCTGGCTGGCGGGGGTTGGGTGATCGTTACGGTACAGGCGCTTGGCGATCCTGCGCCCCAGCGGGTCGTAGTCGAATTCCACCCGCTCGTGCACCGGCCCGCGCTGCTGGTGTACGCGTACCAGGCGGTGCTCGGCGTCGTAGTCGAAGCGCTGGATCAGGTGCGCGCCTGTACGTTTTTCGCTGAGGCGGCCGAAGCGGTCGTAGCGGTAGCGCTTGTCCTGGTAGACCTTTAGGCGGTTGTGCCGTACGTAGCCCTTGATCGGGTAACCGTCGAGCAGGTTGCCGGCCTTGTCGTAGCCGTAGTGCTCGACCTGTTGGCCATTGCGATGAGGCAGTGTGCGGCTGGCGCCATGGATGCGTTCTGTGGGGCCATAGTCGTAGCGAACCTGACCGCGCTGGACATTGCCGCTGGCGTCGGTGCCGAACAGGCGACCAATGATCTGGGCGTGCGTGGGCGGCTCGCCGTCGCGGGCTCGCTGACACTGGATGAAGTCCTCGCCGATCAGGTTGTCACTGTCGTCATAACGATACTGCTTGCTCAGCAGGGCCAGGCTGCCGGGGCCTGCGCCCTGTACATGCAGGGCTTTTTCCAGCAGGCGCCCGGTGCTGTCGTAGCGGGTCCGGGTCTGGATCCGGCCTTGTGTGCGCAGGACTTCGGCATGCAGCTCGTCGCGCTCGAAATCGCAGATCACCCGGCCGTCGAGGTTGAGCTGATGCAAGTGGCCGCTGCCGTAGTACAGATGGTTGAGGCGTCGGCCATCAGGCAGGGTCAGGGTCTGCAGGTTGCCCAGTTCGTCATGTTCGTAGGCAAGCCGGCCCGCTTCACCGGTTTCACTCAGCAGTTGCCCGAGGGCGTCATGGCTGAAGGCGAGCCGTTTTGGCTCTCCCTGCAGGTTGGTGAAGGTGATCGCCAGCAGGTTGTCGGCGAGGTCATATTCGTAGTCGGTGACGCCGTCGTCGGTGCGCTTGCGCAACAGGCGCCCGGCGGCGTCGTACTCGAAGTATTGCGACTGTATCGACGCTTCGGGTTCCGGCGGGCTGCCGGGGAACGTCGGCTCGGCGTCGCGGGCCGGGTGCAGCCTCGCCTCGATGACATTGCCCGCTGCATCGTAGCGATAGCTGTGACCGCCGCCATCGAGGTTGTGCTGGGCGGCCAGGCGGTCCAGGGCATCCCAGTGGAAGGCGTAGTGCTCGCCGTTTTCGTTTTGCAGACGCTGCAGGCGGTCGTGCGCATCCCAGGCGAAGCGAAGGGTGAGCCCCATGGCGTCGGTGCGTTGGCTGAGACGCCCACGCTCGTCGTAGTGCCATCGGGTGAGCTGCTGCCCAGGGTCGATGTGCTGGGTCAACTGCCCCGACAGGTTTACCTGGTAGCGGTCGACGCGCCCGTCGGCGCGGGTGCTTTCCAGCAGGTGGCCACGGGCGTCGAAACGATAGCGGGTGCGGTTGTTGCGGCCGTTGAAGACTTCGCTCAGGTGACCGCGCTCGTCATAGCGCCAGAGGGTGGTGCGGTTGGAGCAGTCGCTGTAGCGAATCAGTTGCCCTCGGGCGTTCCATTCCAGCTGGCGGGTCTTGCCCTGTGCATCGATGACCTGTTCCACCCGGCCTTGTCGATCGTGACGGTAGCGCGTGGTGCGCCCCAGTGGGTCGGTGGTACTGATCAGATTGCCGCGGGTGTCGTAGGCATTGCGATAGGTGCGGCCGGCGCCATCGCTGATGTGCGTGGGCAGCGCCCAGTGCTCGGTGTAGGTGGTGCGCTCGCAACGCCCTAGCGGGTCGTGGCTTTCGATCAGGCGCCCGAGTGCATCGTAGTGGTATCGCCACTCGGCGCCTTGCGGGTCGATGCTCGCCAGCAACTGGCCCTGGACGACCTCTTCCTGCCAGCGCTGGCCCAGTGCATCTATGTAGACCAATACCTCGTGCAACGGGCCCCACTCGAAATGTTCCTTGCGACCGAGGCTGTCGGTGACCTCGGTATGACCCAGCGCCAGGTCGTAGTGGAAGTGGTAGTCTTCGCCGTCTTCGCTCCAGTGACGGATCACCCGCCACTCATGGTCTGGCTGCGGCTCGAGCAGCGGCGGCAGGTTCGGTGTCGGACGAGGGACGGCGGCGAAGCGCTGCCACTGGTAATGGAAGGTCGCACCGCTGGCCAGGGTGTGACTGGCCATCAGGCCTTCAGGGGTATAGCTGAAGCGTCGCAGCACCTGGCCGCCCGGCTCGTGTACTTCGCTCAGTTGACCGGCAGGGGTGTAAGTGTAGGTGGCGAGGGTTTCACGGCGTTCGACCACAAAGTCGTTGCCCTCGCGCAGGAACAGACGTTGCACCTGGCCGACGCGGCGAGCATACACGCTGTCGTAGAGCAGTTCGACCACCGTGCGGCCAAAGGTGTCGACCAGGTACTGCAGGCGGCCGTCGTTGTCGTAGAGCAGGTCAAGGCGGTTGAGGTTGCGATCCCCCAGTTGCACCAGGCGTGAACGACTCGGGTCGTGCGGGTCGGTGCGCAGCACCTGGTACTGGCCGCTGTAGATGTCCTCGACCACGGTGATGCCGGCATCCTGATGGAAGAACGCCAGGCCGTCGAGGCTGCTGACCAGCGCGCTGCCTGGCTGCAGGCGCCCCAGTTCGATACGCGTGCCTTCCTCGTCGACATAGATCCACAGCTCGCCCCCTTCAGGGTGGGGGACACGCTCGATGCACACTTCATAAGGCAGGCTCCAGCCCAGGCCGAATACGCCGTCGCCGCGCGTGTCGTTACTGTCATAGCGCCGGGCCCACTCGATCGGCAGCAGGCCGGGGAGGGCGAAATCCAGGTCGTCAGGGCCATCGAGCAGCTTGGCACCGCTGGAGACGATCACCGGATGGCCCTTGCACTTGGGAATCATCGACTTTGGCTTGGGTGCCTTGCCCGGGCGTGAGCGGGCCTTGCCGCCCCGGCGCGAGAGGAGCATGCCGGCCACGATGCCGATGATCTTGGCCAGCGCGCTCTTGCCGTCGCGGATGTCGCGTACGGTCAGGGTACCGCCGCCGATGCGTACATTGGGCGAGAAGGTCATGCCCACTGGCCCGTCGCAGGTGGTCTTGTCGCCCACCCGCACGGCGGGCTGGCCGTTGATGAAGACCTTGTCCGAACCCTGGGCGAGGAAGTTCTTGGCCGGGTGCTTGCTGCAGGTGACGGTATCCTCGCCCCTCTCCTGGGTGCCGGGATCGGCGGGTGTGGTGATCGGCGGGTTGAAGATGCTGGCGATGTCCTGGGCCATGCCGATGATCGGGAGCATCATCGAGGCGCCCAGCATGGCGTAGGCACCGACGTTTTCCAGGATGGAGGGTGGTTCGGGGTTGTCGGGCGAAGCCTCGACGCCCAGGCTGATGCCGGCAGCACGGGCAGCGGGCACGCCATTGATATGGACGTTGGCGGAACCGGTCAGGATCGCGCCATAGGGCTCGGGCGGGAACAACGAGTTGCCGACCCAGCCACTGAAGTCGGAAATGTGTTCGCCGATGCTCTTGTCGCCGCCGCCGGGCAGCGAACTGGCCGCGCCTACCAGCAGGCCGGCGGCCACCGGCACCAGTGCAGCCGCCGCACCGCCGGTGCCGATGGTGGCGGCGACGGCGGCGCCCAAGGCCGCACCCACTGCGGCCGTGGCGGCCGCATAGACCACCGCCTCGGTCAGCGCGCTGGTGAGCTCGGCCATCAACGGTGGGTGCAGTATCAGGTCGTCCTTGCGGGCGGCGTGGAGGTCCTGCGCCATGAATCCGGGCTTCCTTGCTGGAGGAGTGTCAGCGTGTCTGCAGGCTCGCCTTGATGGCTTGCCAGTGCATGAGGTCGTTTTCCGTCAGCGGTGTCTCCTTGCTATAGCTCAGCACCATAAGACGCTGTGCCTGCACATGGGGATAGGCCAGTTGGCGCTGGTGCGAGCGAATTTCGCCACGCTGGAACTGCAGGCCGACTTCCAGGCCCTGGATGGCTTGCGCCATGCCGCAAGTCGTGGCTTGAGGCTCGGTGATGTGTGCATCGAGGCGACTGCGCAGTTGTTCGAGCTGCTGGCGGTAGACGATGTCGAAGGACTGGTCTGCGGGGAGCGGGCTGCGGGCGATCACCAAGGTGGTGCCGCGCTCGGGGAACGTCAGCATGTTCATGCTGCTGTCCTGCGGCAGCTCTGCGCCCAGGTCTAGTGATAGGTCCTGGGTTTGGTAGCGCGACATCGGTTGGCTCCTTGCCGGGGAAAGCTGCACCCTACAAATCCAGGGGCTTGAGGGCAAGCTGCGCATTGTCAGAATGGGATCGAGTCGTTGTAGGAAAGGGTATTCATAGACGATTTGCAGCTCTCATGCACACCGTTACACTGCCGTGCATGAACCTCGATACCCGCATCAAGTACCGCCATCTGCTGTGCTTCCTGGAGATCGCCCGTCAGGGCAGTCTGGCCAGGGCGGCCGATGTCCTGGCGATCAGCCAGCCGGCCATTTCCAAGACGCTCAAGGAGCTTGAGGACTTGCTCGAGACGCGCCTGTTCGAGCGCACCCGACAAGGCGTAGAACTGACCTCGGCGGGTACCCGCTTCATGCGTTACGCCGGACCCAGCGTGCAGGCGTTGCGCGAAGGCGTCAGCACGGTGCGCGGCGAGGCGCGGGCGCCGTCGCAGGTGCGCATCGGCGTGCTGTCGACGGTCGAGGGATTGTTGATGCCGGAGGTACTGTGTCGCCTGCACCAGCGTCATGAAGCGTTGATGATCAGCGTGGCTACGGGGGTCAGTGCCCAATTGCTGGGGCAACTGCGCCTGGGCGAGCTGGAACTGGTCGTCGGGCGGATGACCGACAGCCCGCAGATCCAGGGCCTGTCGTTCGAGCACCTGTACAGTGAGTCCATGAGCCTGGTGGTGCGTCCCGGCCATCCGTTGCTCGCGCGTCATCCCCTGGACCGAGCGCGGGTTGGCGATTACGCACTGGTGCTGCCGCCAGCAGGCACCACCATTCGCCAGCACGCCGATAGCCTGTTCGTGCAGTGCGGTATCCAGATGCCGGGGCAACGCCTGGAAACCCTGTCCCTGGCCTTGAGCCGGCGCTACCTGCTGGGCAGTGATGCGGTGTGGGTGGCACCGCGGGACGCCGTGCTGATCGACCTGCAGCGTGGTGAGCTGGTCGAGCTCGACCTGGGTGTACGCGAACCGGGAGGCTCGGTGGGTATCTGCCGCAACGCGGCCCTGCCGCAGGGGCTGGCCGCCCAATGGCTGTGCGAGGTATTGCGGGAAGTGGCGGGCGAATACCGGGCCGGCAGCTACCCTTGATTTTCACGGTGGGATGAACATCCCTTCATACAGGAACTTCCTGCCACAAACCCGCTCCTATGCCGGTAGCCATTGGTCATGGCCGCCTGATAAGCTCGCGGCTTTACCCTGATTGCCCTCATGGCGCATGAACAAGGAAATAGCATGAAACAGCATCGTTTGGCGGCTGCGGTTGCCCTGGTAGGCCTGGTCCTGGCTGGCTGCGACGCTCAGACCAGCAGCGTCGAGCTGAAGACCCCAGCACAGAAGGCCTCCTACGGTATCGGCCTCAACATGGGCAAGAGCCTGGCGCAAGAAGGCATGGATGACCTGGACTCCAAAGCGGTGGCCCTGGGTATCGAGGATGCGGTCGGCAAGAAAGAAGCCCGTCTGAAGGACGAAGAGCTGGTTGAAGCCTTCACCGCCCTGCAGAAACGCGCCGAGGAGCGTCTGGCCAAGGCCAGCGAGGAAGCGGCCGCCAAGGGCAAGAAGTTCCTTGAGGACAACGCCAAGAAGCCGGGCGTGGTCACTACCGCCTCGGGTCTGCAGTATGAAGTCGTGAAGAAGGCCGACGGCCCGCAGCCCAAGCCGACCGATGTGGTTACCGTCCACTATGAAGGCAAGCTGATCGATGGCAAGGTCTTCGACAGCTCCATCGAGCGCGGCAACCCGATCGACCTGCCGGTCAGCGGCGTGATCCCAGGTTGGGTCGAAGGCCTGCAACTGATGCACGTCGGCGAGAAATACAAACTGTACATCCCGGCCGAGCTGGCTTACGGCGCCCAGAGCCCGAGCCCGCTGATCCCGGCGAACTCGGTACTGGTCTTCGACCTCGAGCTGCTGGCCATCAAGGACCCGAGCAAGCTGGACGCCGAGCCTGCCGAAGCGCCGGCCAAGTAATCTGGCAACTGCGATACCTGACGCCCCGTTTCGACGGGGCGTTTTCATTTGGGCCGCACGCTTGACGCGAACGCCGCGGGTGTCTCACTGTCTGAGCATGAGGTACCTTGACGCGTACCCAACCGCACGCCTGACGCAAATCGTTTGCCTGTCTGAAACGGTTGTGTAAAAAACGCCCGATCTGAGCGGGACCCTTGCCCCGTGGGCGCCTAGCGCCTGAAAACGCTGCCCTGTTCACAAGGTTATCCACAATAAATGTGGATAACCTTCCTGGCTGATGCTGGAGACACCATGAGCGCACCCTGGAATTTTGCCCGTTTCCTGCCGCTGGCCGAGCGCCTGCTCAGCCGTGGCCGCCTGCCGGCGCTGCTGTTCGCCGTGGCCCGCAAGGGCCCCAAGCTGGGCCAGTTGCGTGACGACCTGCGCCTGATGCAAGGCCTGTGTCTGGCCTGGTGGCGCGGCGAGTACCGTGCTGTAAGCCCCAAGGCGCTGGTGACCATCGTCGCTGGTCTGCTGTATTTCGTCAGCCCCCTGGATGCCATTCCGGACTGGATCGTCGGTGTCGGCTTTCTCGATGACATCGCCGTCCTGGGGTGGGTGCTGAAGACCGTCGGCGACGAGCTGGCGCGCTTCAAGGCATGGCGCGACAGCCAGTCACCCGAGCGCCTGCGTGTGGTCGAGCGGCTGCCGGACAGCCCGGAGGCGTTGCGCCTGGAACGTCCTCGCTCTTGATTTTGGCCTGACCTGCACAGACTCCTGCACTTGGTCATATAATTGGCATAAGCATTATGCCGACGGATTACATGCAGTGAGGGGGTTGTATGGGTATTCAGGTCATCAGTCGGGACGGTCAGCCCGAGTATGCAGTTGTTCCCTGGGCCCAGTACCAGGCGCTGCTCGCGGCAGCCGGGCAGGCGCCAGCCAATATCGACGAACCTCAGGCTGCGGTCACTGAAGACCGTGGCGAAGTCATCGAGCAAAGCGCCAGCTTGCCCGCCCTGGGGGAGCTGGCGCAGTTGCGTCAGGCCAAGGGCCTGGCCCCCGAGCAACTGGCCCGCAGCGTCGGCATCAGCCCCTCGTACCTGGCCATGATCGAGTCGGGCGAGCGTGTGCCTGATGCGGCGATCCAGCGCAGCCTGGCGTGGCACTTGGGAATCGCCGGCTGGAGCGATCCATCATGAGCCAGGTCAGGATCAGTCGTCAGCAATGGCAGCGCCTGCTGGACGAGCTCGACCTGGCCCGCCGTCAACGCCATCTGCTCACCTACAGGGCGCTGCTCGAGCGCCTGGAGCTGCCCACCCCCGCCATGCAAACCCTGACCGCCGCCCTGGAGTATCTGGCGCTGCTCGACGCGCGCGCCGAGCAGCCGCTGCGCAGTTCGTTGGTGATCAGCCAGGGGGCCAGCCGCCTGCCGCGTACCGGCTTCTTCGAGTGTGTCGAGCGCCTGGGGCGGTTTTCCGGGCCGGTCGATGGCATGGAGGCGGCGTCGTGGCATGCGTCCGAAGTGGTGCGGGTGTTCGAGTTCGCTTACCCCGAAGAAGTGACGGCGGGGTAGGGCTACAACACCCCGGTATCGATCAGGCTCAGACTGGGCCCGGTTGTATCCTTGGCCTGGCGCTTTGCCTGTGAGGCGAGATCGGCCAACTGCGCCGCATCGAGGCTGGCACAGCATTCCGGTCGCAGCAAAACCACGCCGATCGACAGCGACAGCAAGGGGAAGGTCTCCCGCTGCCCTTGGCGGTTGTGGGCGATGAAGCACCCGGCCTCCAGGTGCTCGCTGCGATAGAAACGTCGACATTCGCGTAGAAAATTATCGATCAGCTGGTGCAGCCGCTCGCGCCAATCGAGCGACCCCAAGACCAGCATGAAATCATCACCGCCGATATGCCCGACGAAGTCGCGGCGCGGATCGACGCTGTCGTTCAAGCACTGGGCCAGGCACAGCAACACCTCGTCGCCGCGGGCATAGCCATAGATATCGTTGAAGGGTTTGAAGCTGTCGATGTCGACGTAGCACACCGCCGCCGCACGCTGTTGCTCCAGCAGGCGGGTCAGGCACTGGCGGATCGGCACGTTGCCCGGCAGCAGGGTCAGGGGGTTGGCGTAGCGGGCCTGCTGGATCTTCTGCTCGGTGATCAACTTGAGCACATCGATCACCCGCCCCAGGCCCTGGTAGCGACCACCGTGGGTGATGATGAAATCTTCCTCGATGCGCTGTCGTGCGCGGCTGGTGAGCAGGCGGCTGACCTGCTGCAGTGACTGGCTGCGCTCGACTGCGAGGAAGTCTTCGTTCATCAGTCGGCTGATCGGCTTGCGGGCGAACAGGTCGGTGCCGAACGGCTGGAGCAGAACGTCGGACAGCGAGTGCCGATGGACGATACCGCAGGGGTGGCCCTGGGCATCGAGCACGGCCAGGGAGTTGAGATTGGCCTGGCGGCGAAACGCTTCCAGCACCTGCTGGGTCGGGGTGTCCAGCGCAACCGCAGGCTGCTCGATCAGCAGTGCGGCGAGGTCGCTTCCTTCCTCGTTGATCATCAGTGCGCTGCCGTGCGCCGGGGGCAGCAGATTCAGGCCCTCGCGCGGGGGGAATTCCTGAGGGCGGCCGAGCAGGTAGCCTTGCAACAGGTCGACGCCCATGTCGGCCAGTACGGTCAGCTCTTCGCCCAGCTCGATGCCCTCGGCAATCACCTGGGCCTTCGAGGCGCGGGCGATCTGCAGGATGGAACCAACGAATTCGCGTTTGAGCGGATCCTGATGGATGCCGTCGATGAAGTGTCGGTCGATCTTCACGTAGTTCGGACGCAGCTCCGACCACAGGCGCAAGCTTGAGTAACCGGCCCCCAGGTCGTCCAGCGCGATGGAAAAGCCCATGTCCCGATAGTGATGCAAGGCGTTGGACAGCAACTGGAAGTCGTCGGTGGGGGTTTGCTCGGTCAGCTCGATCACCACACGGCTGGGTTGCAGACCGACCTGCTCGAGCATCTTCAGGGTACGCCCGGAAGGGTAGTGTGGCTCCAGCAGCGACTCGGGCGAGACATTGAGGAACAGCTTGCCTTCGAGCCCCAGCTCGCTGAAGCGTCGGCATGCGTTCTCCCGGCACAGCACTTCCAGCTCGCTCAGGCGCCCCGCCTGGCGGGCGATGGCGAACAGGTTCAGGGGCGAATGCAGAGGGCTGTTGGACGGTCCGCGGCTGAGCGCCTCATAGCCGAGGATGCGCCGCTCGGAAAGGCAGATGATCGGTTGGAACAGGCTGTGAATGCTGCGTTGAGCCAGGATGGCGCTCAAGGCACTGAGCTGTTCGGTGACGGTCATGGACTGCTTCCTGAAAATGAAAAGGCCGGACGTTTTGGCGTCCGGCCCTTCTATTTCACGACAGTGCGATGACTGTTTGATGACAGCTCACATTAATCTGCCATCACCTGGTCAAGTCGCTTACTTCTTCGCCACTTGCGAGCTCAGGCGCAGGTAGTCGAGCAGGATGCGACCGGTTTCGGCCAGGTAGGCATCATCTTCTGGCTTGGCGTCGTCCTTCTCCTCGGGCAGGGCATCTTCATCGACCTTCTTCAGTTCCTTGAGCGGCTCTTCGCCCTTGGCCTTGCGTCGGGTGTTCTCCAGCGCCAGTTGCTTGGCCTCGATCTCGTCGTGACGGGTACGGCGATCCTGCTCGTTGAGGCTGACGGTCTTCTCGTTCATCAGGCGCTGGGTCAGCGCCAGGCGGTCGCGGATGTAGGTGAACTCGGCATCCTTGACGCTACGGGCTTCATGCTGCGCCTTGAGCTGGGCCAGGAATGGCTTGAACGGATCGGCTGCCGGCTTGACCACCGGGCGGATGGTGTCCCATGGCATGGCTTCGGGCAGGGCGCTCTCGCCGATTTCCTTGGTGTCGATGATCGACGGGTAGTCGATGTCCGGCAGTACGCCCTGGTGCTGGGTGCTCTGGCCGGAGACACGGTAGAACTTGGCCAGGGTGAGTTTCAGCTCGCCATGGTTCAGCGGCTGGATGGTCTGCACGGTGCCCTTGCCGAAGGTCTGGCCACCGATGATCAGCGCGCGGTGGTAGTCCTGCATGGCGCCGGCGAAGATCTCCGAAGCCGAGGCCGAGAGGCGGTTGACCAGCAGTGCCAGCGGGCCCTTGTAGAAGGCGCCGGGGTTCTCGTCCTCGAGTACGTCGACGCGGCCGTCGCTGTTGCGTACCAGCACGGTCGGGCCTTTCTCGATGAACAGGCTGGTCAGTTCGGTGGCTTCCTGCAGCGAGCCGCCGCCGTTGTTGCGCAGGTCGATGACCACGCCGTCGACCTTCTCCTTCTGCAGTTCGGTGAGCAGTTTCTTCACGTCGCGCGTGGTGCTCTTGTAGTCCGGATCGCCAGCACGGTAGGCCTTGAAGTCGAGGTAGAAGGCCGGGATCTCGATGATACCGAGCTTGTAGTCACGACCGTCCTGCTTGAGCTTGAGCACCGACTTCTTCGCCGCCTGCTCCTCGAGCTTGACCGCCTCGCGGGTGATCGAAACGATCTTGGTGGTCTGGTCGTTCGGTGCGTTGCTGGCCGGGATGATTTCAAGACGCACCACCGAGCCTTTCGGGCCACGGATCAGCTTGACCACTTCGTCCAGGCGCCAGCCGACTACGTCGACCATTTCCTTGTTGCCCTGGGCAACACCGATGATCTTGTCGGCAGGGGCGACCTGCTTGGTCTTGGCGGCAGGGCCGGCCGGTACCAGGCGCACGATCTTGACCTGGTCGTTGTCGCTCTGCAGCACCGCGCCGATGCCTTCGAGCGACAGGCTCATGTTGATGTCGAAGTTTTCGGCGTTGTCTGGCGACAGGTAGTTGGTGTGCGGATCGTAGGACTGGGCGAAGGTGTTGATGTAGGCCTGGAAGATGTCTTCGGCACGGGTCTGGTCCAGGCGCGCCAACTGGTTCTTGTAGCGCTTGGTGAGCGTTTCCTGGATCTGCTTGGGATCCTTGCCGGCCAGTTTCTGGCGCAGCACTTCATCCTTGACGCGCTTGCGCCACAGGTCGTCGAGCTCGGCCTCGTTCTTCAGCCACGGAGCGTCCTTGCGGTCGACCAGCAGGTCTTCCTTGACGGTGAAGTCGATCTTGTCGACGCCCTTGTTCAGTTCGGCCAGGGCGAAGTCCAGGCGCGATTTCACGCGGTCCAGGTAGCGCTTGTAGATGGTGAAGCCAGGGTCGAGGTTGCCGCTCTTGAGGAAGTCGTCGAACTGCGTCTTCCACTTGTCGAATTCGGCGATGTCACTGGCCATGAAATAGCTGCGTGATGGATCGAGCAGTTTGATGTAGCTGTCATAGATGATGACCGAGCGGGCATCGTCCAGCGGAGGCTTGCTGTAGTGATGGCGCTTGAGCAGCTCCACCACGTTGAGGCTGGCGACGATCTCGTCGCGGTCCGGCTGCAGGCTGTCCCATTTGTTGGCGGCGGCCGCATTGCCACCGAGCGTGAGGCTGCCGAGGCCGACCATGAGGGCGAGGGCGGTGCTGGGGAGGAAATGCTTCATGCTGATTCGACGTGGGGGCAATTGATCACGCATAGTAGGCCGTCTTTTCCGTACGCCGGTTCCATGAAACCGGCTGAATACTGCAAAAAACCCGGGACATGGCGATCCCGGGCTCAGTCATGACTCAACTATGGAGGCACTGTGAAGGCATTGCAAGGCGTTGACGGACATGTAGCCTGGGTCGAAGCCGAACGTCCGGTTTGTGACGCGGGGCAGGTACGCATTCGAGTGGCTGCGGCCGGGTTGAACCGCGCCGACCTGTTGCAGATGAAGGGTTTGTACCCGCCGCCACCCGGTGCCAGCCCTTACATGGGGCTGGAGTGCGCCGGGGTGATCGAGGAGGTGGGTGCGGGGGCAGATTGGCGCGTGGGCGATCGGGTCTGTGCGCTGCTGGCCAGTGGCGCCATGGCCGAAGAAGTGGTCGTGGATGCCCGCCATGTGCTGCCGGTGCCCGAGGGCCTGAGCCTGCACGAGGCGGCCGCGCTGCCTGAGGTGTACGCCACGGCCTGGCTGAATATCTTCCAGCTCGGGGCGGCCAAGGCGGGTGAGAAGGTACTGGTGCACGCCGGTGCCAGTGGTGTGGGCTCTGCGGCCATCCAGTTGGGCAAGGCGTTTGGTTGCCCGGTATGGGTCAGCGTCGGCTCCCAGGAGCGCCTGGACTACTGCAAGGCACTGGGTGCCGCAGGAGGTGTGGTGCGTAACGAGAACCTCGACGCGCTCAAGGGGTTCGGGCCGTTCGATGTGATCCTCGACCCGGTAGGCGCGAGCTATGGCCCGCTCAACCTGGAGCTGCTGGCCCGCGACGGCCGCTGGGTGATCATCGGCCTGATGGGCGGGCGCAAGTTCGAAGTGGACCTGGCGCTGGTGCTGGGCAAGCGCCTGGAGATCACCGGTTCCACCCTGCGCAATCGTGATGATGGCTTCAAGGCCGAGTTGCTGCGCGACCTGCAGCAGCAGGTGTGGCCGCTGTTCGCCGAAGGGCGGCTGTCGCCACAGTTGGTCGATACCTATCCAGTCGAATTCGCCCAGGCGGCGTATGCGGAGCTTGAGAGCAACCAGGTGTCCGGCAAGCTGGTGATGGTGATCGACCCTGACCTGGCGTAAGCAGACCCGGCCTCTTCACGGGTGAAGAGGCCGGAACAGGGGCAATGGATCTCAGGACCAGCTCAACACAGGCCAGCCATTGGTCTGGGCATGCTCGCGCAGCACCGGGTCTGGATTCACCGCATTCGGATGGTCCACCTTCAGTAACAGCGGCAGGTCGTTCCGTGAGTCGGAATAGAAGCTCGCGCCCTCCAGGTTCTCCTGCTCCTGGTCCAGCCACTCCAGCAAGCGAGTGATCTTGCCCTCGCGGTAGGTCAGCACGCCGTGGGTCTTGCCGGTGTACACGCCGTTGATCGCCTCCAACTCGATGGCCAGGTATTCGTCGACCCCCAGGCGTGCGGCGATCGGCCCGACAAGATGCGTGCCGGAGGCGGAGATGATCAGGATGCGATCGCCCTTGTTGCGGTGTTCGGCGATGCAGCGACAGGCATCGCCATAGATGATCGGCTCGATCACATCCTCCACCCAGGGCTCGACCAGGTGCTCGACCTCTTCCAGCGTGCGCCCGGCGATGGGCTCCAGGCTGAAGGCCATGTAGTCCTCCATCTGCAGGTGGCCCTTGCCGTACGCCTCCATCAGTTCATGGTCGCGACGCAGGAATTCCTTGCCGTCCACCCAGCCCAGCCGGGCCATCTGTTCGCTCCACAGCGACGCGCAGTCACCGTGGATCAGGGTTTCGTCCAGATCGAAAATCGCCAGTGCCATTGCTTGAATCTCCTTAAGCCACTTCCCGTAGCGCGGTGGGGTCGATCGACAGCGACACGCGCTGCCCGTCGGCATACAGATCGGCAGACGAGCGATTGAGCACGTCCACCACCACCTCCACGCCGCGCGACTCGACACGGTAACGGATCACGTTGCCGAGCAGGCTGTGACTGCGGATCTGGCCGTCCAGTTCACCGTCCAGGCCCAGGCTGATGGACTCGGGACGGATCGCCAGGCGTGCGCTGACCGGGCGCTGCAGCAGGCGGCTGGCGCTGTCGGCGTCGAGCAGGTTGTAGTTGCCGATGAAACCGGCGGCGAACAGGTCGACAGGTGCGGTGTAGAGGGTTTCGGCGTCGCCGCTCTGGACGATGCGCCCCTGGTTCATCAGGACGATGCGGTCCGACATGGTCAGCGCCTCTTCCTGATCGTGGGTGACGAAGATGGTGGTCAGCCCCAGCTCGCGCTGGATCGCGCGGATCTGCTCGCGCAGGTGTTTGCGGATACGCGCATCCAGCGCCGACAGCGGCTCGTCGAGCAGCAGCAGGCGCGGGCGGGTGACCAGCGAACGGGCCAGCGCCACGCGCTGGCACTGACCGCCCGACAGCTGGTGCGGATAGCGTCCGGCAAAACTGCCCAGCTCCACCAGCTCCAAGGCCTCGTGCACACGCGCCTGGCTCTCCTCGGCCTTGACCTTCTGCATGCGCAGGCCAAAGGCGACGTTCTGTTCAACGGTCATGTTGGGGAACAGCGCGTAGCTCTGGAAGACCATGCCGATCCCGCGCTTCTGCGGGCTGAGTGGCACGATGTCCTGGCCGTCGAGCAGGATGCGGCCGCTGTCGACAGGTGTCAGGCCGGCGATGCAGCGCAGCAGGGTGGACTTGCCGCACCCCGACGGGCCGAGCAGGGTGACGAACTCGCCGCGTTCGATGTTGCAGTCGATGTTCTCGAAGACCGGGCTGCCGGCGTAGCTCTTTTGAAGTTTCTGGACACTGACGAAGCTCATCAGGATTTATCCTTGTTCAGGCGGTTGGCGACCCAGGTCAGTACCAGCACGAAGGCGAAATAGGAGATCACCAGCGCGCTGTTGAAGTGGCCGCTGCTGTTGCGCATGTTGTTCAGGTAGACCTGCAGGGTTTCGTAGCGGGTGCCGACCAGCAGGTTGGCGAACACGAATTCGCCGAACAGGAAGGAAAACGACAGCAGCAACGCCACCATCAGGCCCTTGCGCAGATTGGGCAGCACCACCAGAAGGGCGGCTTGCCAGGTGCTGGCGCCGAGCAGTTGCGCGGCGTCCATCAGGTCGCGCAGGTTGATCGCCTGCAGGTTGTTGGTGATCGCCCGGTACATGAAGGGTAGGGCGATGGTGAAATAGCAGCCGATCAGGATCCACGGCGTCCCGACCATGGCCATCGGCCCGCTGCCGTACAACTGCAGCAGCCCCACCGAAGACACCACCGGCGGCACCGCGAAGGGCAGCAGGATGAGAATGTTCATCAGCGCGTCGAGCTTGGGGAAGTGGTAATGCACCACGAACAGCAGCGGCAGGATCAGCACCACCGACAGTACCAACGCTCCCACGCAGACGATCAACGACTGGCCGAAGGCGGCGAGAAATCGCGGCTCGCTCCACAGTTGCACGTACCACTTGAGGGTCAGGCCGCTGGGCAGCAGGCTCGCCGACCAACTGGTAGCCAATGAGTAGAGCAGGGTGCCGGCCAGGGGCAACAGCAGGATCAGGAACAGCAGGTACACCACGGCGCGGTGGTACCAGCCGCCCTTGTGTGATTCAGCGCGCATGGTAGCTCCTTTTCAGCAGCCATTGATGGACCACCGTCACCAGGGTCATCAGCCCCACCAGCACCATGGCCAGCGCGCTTCCCAGGTTCGGGTCGAGGGTGATGTCGCCGGCCACCAGGGCGGCGATACGAATTGGCAGCACGTTGAAGTTGCCGGTGGTCAGGGCATAGACCGTGGCGTAGGCGCCCAGGGCGTTGGCCAGCAGGATGACGAAGGTGCCCAGCAGTGCCGGGGTCAGCACCGGCAGGCCGATGTGCCGCCAGAACTGCCAGTGGCTGGCACCGAGCAACGCGGCGGATTCGCGCCAGTCCTCGCGCAGGGCGTCGAAGGCCGGGTAGAGCAGCAACACGCCCAGCGGAATCTGGAAGTAGGTGTAGACGATGATCAGGCCGGTCTTGGAGTAGATGCTGAAGTCGCCGAGCAGGCCGATCTCCTTGAGCGCCAGGGTGAGTGCGCCGTTGAAGCCCAGCAGGATGATGAAGGCGAAGGCTAGCGGAACGCCGGCGAAGTTGCTGGTCATGTTGGCGAAGGCGCTGACGAAGTCGCGCAGGCGCGAATCGACCTGGCGCAACGAGTAGGCGCCGAGGGTGGCGATGAGGATGCCGAACAGGCTCGACCAGAAGCTGATCTCGAGGCTGCGTTCGATGGCCTGCAGGTAGAACTTCGAGGCGAAGATCTTGCTGAAGTTGTCCAGGCCCCAGCCACTTTCACTTTGCAGGCTGGCGATGGCGACCCATACCAGCGGGGCGATCTGGAAGATGATGAAGAAGATGGCGAAGGGCAGCAGACAGAGCAGGGCCAGGTGGCGGCCGCGGTGGCTGGAATTCACTTGAGCAACTCCCGGCAGACCGGTTTGTCGTGGGCCGCGCTGAGCAGTTCGCAGATCGTGCCGCACAGCTCGGTCTGCAGGGGCTTGGCGGCCGGGTCGAGGCTGAAGGCGTCGCCGAAGACGAACAGCGGCACCTCGCGTTCCTCGGCCAGCAGGCCATTGTGCGAGCGGTCGTTGTTCATGCCGTGGTCGGCGGTGACCAGTACCTGATAGCCCTCTTCGAGCCACAGTGGCAGGTAGTCGGCCAGCAGGATGTCGGCGCTGCGTGCGGCGTTGCGGTACTGGCTGCTGTCCAGACCGTGGCGGTGGCCGGCATCGTCGATGTTCATCGGGTGCACCAGCAGGAAGTTCGGGGCATGGCGGCGGCGCAGGTACTCGGCGTCGGCCAGCAGGTGCGAATCGGGGTAGTGATCGGCGTAGTAGAACAGCCCGTGCTGGATCGGCAGCTTGGGCGCGTGGGTATGGCGGTCGCGGATCGGATCGAAGGGCGAGCGGTTGTACAGTTCGCTCATCCAGTGATAGGCCGCAGCTGCAGTGCCCAGCCCGGCTTCGCGGGCGTAGTGGAAGACGCTGCGCTGATTGGACAGGCGATTGACGTTGTTGTGCACGATACCGCTGTCGATCGGCGCGACGCCGGTGAGAATGCACTCGTACAGCGGGCGTGACAGTGACGGCAGTTCGCATTCCACGCGGTACAGCGCGGCGCGGTCGGCCTCGACGTAGGCATGCAGATGGCCCATGGCGTGGTGTGCGACCTGGTGGTTGAGGCCGTCGAGCAGGACCAGGATGACGTTGTGTTGCATGTTGGCTCCGCAGAGGAATGGGTCGGTACCGCGTCGTCCTTTTCGCGGGTAAACCCGCTCCCACAGGTATCGCGCAGGCCCGGAAGCTTGTGCTGCACCTGTGGGAGCGGGTTTACCCGTGAAAGGGCCGGGTCAGGCGCTGGAAAACCCCGCTGTCACTCCATCTCGATGATCACCTGCTCCTGCCACTTCTGCGGCAGGGCCTTGGAGGTCTTCTCCCAGGCGTCGGCGTTCTTGATCGGCTGGGCGGCCTGGTACTGCTCGTTGGGCAGCAGCTTGGCCTGGACATCGGCTGGCAGCTTCAGGTGCTCGGCGCGGATCGGGCGGGCGTGGCCGATGGCCAGGTTGGTCTGGCCGGCGTCGCTGAAGATGTATTCGCGGGCAAGCTTGGCGGCGTTCGGGTGCTTGGCGTATTTGTTGATGATGGTGGTGTAGCCGGAAATCACCGAGCCATCGGACGGGATCAGCACTTCGAAACGCTTCGGATCAATCTGTTCGCGGTAGCTCAGGCCGTTGAAATCCCAGACCACGCCGACTTCCACTTCACCTTTCTCGAGGGTCTGGATGGTCGGGTTGGCCAGCGACAGGCGCTTCTGCTGGGCCAGCTTGGTGAACAGTTGCAGGCCCGGCTCGATATTGCTTTCGTCGCCCTTGTAGGCGATGGCGGCAGCCAGTACGCCGTTGGCGGCCTGGGCTGCGGTGCCGACGTCACCGATGGCGACCTTGTACTTGCCTTTTTCCAGGTCGTGCCAGGTTTTCGGGCGTTGGTCTTCCTTGACCAGGTCCTTGTTGATGATGAAGGCGATGGTGCCGGTATAGGCCAGCGCCCAGTGACCGTCCTTGTCCTTGGCCCACTCCGGCACCTGGTTCCAGGTGCTCGGCTTGTAAGCCTGGGTCACGCCCTTGGTCACGGCGATCGGACCGAAGGCGGCACCGACGTCACCGATGTCGGCACTGGCGTTGTCTTTTTCAGCGTCGAACTTGGCGATTTCCTGGGCCGAGCTCATGTCGGTGTCGCTGTGCTTGAGGCCGTACTTCTTGGCCAGGTCATCCCAGGTGCCTTTCCAGTTGGCCCAGGCATCCGGCATGCCCACGCTGTTCACCGTGCCTTCCTTGCGGGCGGCGTCTTCCAGGGCCTTGAGGTCGGTATCGGCGGCCATGGCCGTGGTGCACAGGGCGATGGCCGAGCCCAGCAGTGACGCCATGAAGAACTTTTTCATCCGAAGCTCCTTTGGTGGGTGCCTTGCAATCGTTGTTATGAACGCTGTTGTGAATGCTGTGGTGCAGACCTTGCCGAGAACCATTGGTCTAGGTCAGCAAACCTTGAGCCAAGGTAGGCCTGTTGCATGACAGTTTGATGTAGGACAGGCCCGCCAGCGGTGAGGCTTGGGCCCTGAAAGCAAAGCGTAGACCAGAACCCGGCCCTTTATTCGCGGGGCTTGGCCCGATTCTGGCAATCGTGGTGCAAGGGCTTTGTCACAGGATCTTCATCAGCCGTGCCTAGGCTTGCTCTATTCTCCAGTTGCCCTGTTATGGGGCTGGACTAGTCCAGATAGGTAACCTTTGATGCAATCGACCCCACCGCGGGCGGTAACAGCCATCTGCCATGCGCTGCAGGAACAGATCGAACATGGCCTGCTGATGCCGGGCGGCAAGCTGCCGGCCGAACGCAAGCTGAGCGAGGTATTCGACACCACCCGCATCACCTTGCGTGAGGCACTGGTGCAGCTCGAGGCCCAGGGCCTGATCTACCGCGAAGAGCGGCGCGGCTGGTTCGTCGCCCCCGAACGCCTGACCTACGACCTGATCGAGCGCAGCCACTTCCATGCGATGGTGCGCGACCAGGGACGGGTGCCGAGCACTGAGCTGCTGGCGGCGCGCTTGCTGCCGGCGTCGGCGGCGATCTGTGCGCGCCTGCGGCTCCCGGCGTTATCGAGCGTGATACAGATCTGCCGTTTGCGGCGCATCGATGGACGCGGCGTGTTGTATGCCGAGCACTACCTCAACCCACGCTATTTTCCGGGGATCCTGGCGCTGGACCTGGCACAGTCGCTGACCGAGATCTATGCCCGCGAATATGGCATCCGCTACGGGCAGGTGTGTTTCGAGATCCTGCCGACTGCGTTGCCGGTGGCGGCGGCCATGGCGCTTAGGGTGTCGGCAGGGAGCCCGGGGTTGCACATCACCCGGGTCAACAGTGACCAGCATGGGCACCTGATCGACTGCGACCTGGAGTATTGGCGGCACGATGCGATTCGTATCCAGGCGCAGGCGGGGTAGCGGAGAGCTTTCGCGGGTTCGTCCGCGAAAGGGCACTAACCGGCGGAGCCAGACTCAGCCATCGCCCCACCCCCAGCCGTCACCACCTGCACCGACAACCGCGGCGTAGCCAGGTCCAGCCCGGCTTCGTCGAGCTGGCGCTTCAACGCCAGGTTGAAGGCCCGTGACACCTCCCACTGCTTGATCGGCGCGGTCTTGAAGCGTGCCCGCAGGATCGCCGAGCCCGACTCGAAACTCTCGACTCCCTGCAGTTCCAGCGGCGACCAGATGTTGCGGCGCATCAGCGGATCATTGCGCAGCTTCTGGCCCACCTCGCGAATCAGGCTGATCGCCTTGTCGATGCTCATGTTGTGCGGTATGGCGACTCGGAAGATCGCATAGCCAAACTCGCGCGAGTAGTTCTTGATGCTCTTGATCTCGCTGAACGGGATGGTGTGGACGATGCCGTCGATGTCGCGCAGGCGCACGGTGCGAATGGTCAGGCCCTCGACCGTGCCCAGGTGGCCGCCGACGTCGACATAGTCGTCGATGGCCAGGCTGTCCTCGATGATGATGAACAACCCGGTGATCAGATCGGCCACCAGCGATTGCGCACCGAAGCCGATGGCCAGGCCGATGACACCGGCACCGGCCAGCAGCGGTGTGACGTTCATGCCCATGTTGGCCAGGGCGACGATCACCGCGATGATGAAGATCGCCACGAACAGTACGTTGCGGATCAGCGGCATCATGGTCTGCGCACGGGCGTTGGCCAGGCCTCGGCGCGAACGCACCAGTGCGTGGTGCACGGCGGTGTCGGCCAGGATCCACACCAGCCAGGCGGCGATCAGGGTGCCTGCCAGGCCCAGCAGGCGCACGCTGACATCATGGCCTTCGCCCTCGGCAAAACCGATCATCGAAAGCCCCCACACGCGCAGGCCCAGCTCGATGAACAGCAACCAGATGCACAGGTGGACCAAGGCGTAGCCAAAGTTCTTCAGGCGTTCGGTATACACCGCCTGACGTTTGTTGGCGCGCCGGGGTTTGGCGGCGTGGCGGCGCACCAGGCCGTTGAGCACCATGCACACCACCACCAGTACGGTGCACATCAGTGACTGACGCAGGGCGGTGCTGGTGTCGCCGGCAGAGACGAAGGTGGCGAACAGCGAGATCGCCACGAGGATCAAGGCCGGGACGAACCAGAAACTGCCAAGCAGCTCGATGGTGTCGCTGAGTGTGCGCCGGGTCAGGCGCCGCGACAGGGGCTGATTGCGGATCAGGTGCGCAATCGGCCGCCTGAAGCGCAGGATGAACAAGCCTGTGCACAGGGCCGCCAGCACGTTGGTCACGGTCGCTATCGCATGGGCCAGGTGCGTGCCCAGCGCAGTGGTCAGGCGTGGATCGCTCATCGCTTCACCGAAGGCGGCGAAGCTGCCGATCAGCCATAACGGACGAAACGCCTGGTGTCGCAGGATATGCAGGGCACGGTGGCGATGCGGGCCGTCGAGCAGAGAGAAGGCGATCACGCAGATCGCCGAAAAACAGGTGCCGACCACCAGCGCATAGGCCAGGACCATGGCCAGGGATTTGCCCAGCGACGGTGGCAGGGCGAAGCTCAGGTACACGGTGAATACCAGCGCCACCAGCCAGGGCCCGAGCTTGCGCAGGGCGAATCGCACCAGGTCCCAGGTCCGTGGGTGTTGGGGCAGCTCCTCGGTCAGCCCGAAGCGGATCCGTACCCGATGGCCGATCCAGTTGAAGGCGTAGGCCAGCAGGCTCCACACGGCAATGACCGCTGCGAAGCCGAACAGGATCGCTGGCCACTGGTGCACCGGAACGACCAATGCTGCCAGTTCGCTCTGGGCCTGGTCGATTTCCTGCGACCAGCGCACGAAGGGGCTGGCATCGCCGCTGAACTGCTTTTCCAGGTCGTGCATGGCGTTGCCGATCAGCCCCAGTACGCCCTGTTCCACCGTGGGTTGCGACTGTTTGCTGGCATCGCGCAGTTTCTTCAGGTCGGCCAGCAACTTGGCTCGTTGCTGGTCGTTTTCCAGGCTCTTGATCACTTCGTCCAGTGACTTGTCCAGCGGCTCGGTGGCCTGGGGTTGGGCAGGCGTGCTGCTACCCAGCAAGCCGGGCAGGCCAGCGGCTTGCACCGGGGCGATGAACAGGAGGAGCAGCAGGGTCAGGCAACGGAGAAAGGCGGGCACCGGAAAATCTACCTCAGGTCGATCGATTGCCGGAGTGTAGAGGATTTCTCAGGCGAGTTTCTCGAGGATCTTCCAGCACATGATGCCAAAGATGCCGAGGGTGCCGATCCACATCATCAGCACGCCGGCATTGCGCTCGCGCAGGCTGAAACCGATGGTCAGCAACATCAGGAAAAGGAACACCGGCACGAACAGGGAGAGGAAGGGTGACATGAACAGAATCCTTCTGTTGTCGGGGGCATGCTTGAAGCATAGCGCGTTGAGTGGCGGAGAATTCGCGGGTAAGCCCACTCCTGCTGGAGCGTTGATGCACCTGTAGGAGCGGGTTTATCCGCGAAAAGGCCTAGCTGATATCAAGGCAGTTCGCGACTGCGATAGAACGCCGTCAGCACCTTCACCAGGTGCGCCAGGTCCTGGCTGCCGCACAGCTCGCGGATCGAGTGCATGGCGAAGGTCGGCAGGCCGATGTCGACGGTACGCACGCCCAGGTGGCTGGCGGTGATCGGACCGATGGTCGAGCCGCAGCCCATGTCGCTGCGCACCACGAAGCTTTGTACAGGCACTTCCTCGGCCATGCACAGGTGGCGGAAATAGCCGGCGGTTTCGCTGTTGGTGGCGTAGCGCTGGTTGTTGTTGACCTTGATCACCGGGCCGGAGTTGAGCTTGGGCCCATGATTGCCGTCATGCTTGTCGGCGTAGTTGGGGTGCACGCCGTGGGCGTTGTCGGCCGACACCAGCAACGAGCGCTGGATGGTGCGCACGTATTCGTCGCCATCGGGCAGCAGACGTTGCAGGGTCTGCTCGAGCATCGGTCCGTCGGCGCCGCACGCCGAGCAGGAGCCGACCTCTTCGTGATCGGTGCATACCAGCACGCAGGTTTCGTCGCTCTCGGCGGCCAGTAGCGCCTGCAGCCCGGCATAGCACGACAGCAGGTTGTCCAGGCGCGCACCGGCGATGAAGTCGCCATGCAGGCCGATGACCGCAGCGCTCTGGGTGTCGTAGAAACTCAGCTCATAGTCCAGCACCACGTCGGCGATCAGGCCGTGCTCGCGGGCCAGTTGCTCGGTGAGCAGGGCTCGGAAGTCGACACGCTCGTCGCCGGCGACCTGGGCCAGGATAGGCGGCAGCTCGTTCTGCGGGTTGATCGGCCAGCCCTCGTTGGCGGTACGGTTGAGGTGGATGGCCAGGTTGGGAATGATGGCGATCGGCAGCTTGAAATCGACCAGTTGGCTTTCGACCTTGCCATCGCGGCGGAAGGTGACGCGTCCGGCCAGCGACAGGTCGCGGTCGAACCAAGGGGCGAGCAGGGCACCGCCATAGACTTCGACGCCCAGTTGCAGGAAACCCTGGCGCTGCAGTTCGGGCTGTGGCTTGACCCGCAGGCACGGGCTGTCGGTGTGTGCGCCGACCATACGGATGCCGCCAATCAAGGGCGAATGCTTGCCCAGGCGAATGGCGATGATCGAAGAGTCGTTACGGGTGACGTAGTA
Source organism: Pseudomonas sp. A014 (assembly GCF_052378495.1). Taxonomy (NCBI): domain Bacteria; kingdom Pseudomonadati; phylum Pseudomonadota; class Gammaproteobacteria; order Pseudomonadales; family Pseudomonadaceae; genus Pseudomonas; species Pseudomonas sp. A014. The sequence goes on along the minus strand of NZ_CP199001.1, from coordinate 4,426,270 downwards.
GCGCCCGCCGGGCACGGTGGCCCAGCTGTCACGCTCGTCCAGACGCTGGTAACCGGCGGCTTCGAGGCGCTTGGCCAGGCTGGCGGTGGCGTGGAAGGGCGTCGGGGAGGCCTTGAGGAAATCGATCAGGCCGGTATTCAGTGCTTCGCGCATAGCTCACTCCAGACAGCAGTGGCGCGAGTTTAGCGTAAATGGTCCGGAATTTGTGCGGGCCTCTTCGCGGGCAAGCCCGCTCCTACAGGGCTGGAGGTGACCCCTGTGGGAGCGGGTTTACCCGCGAAAGGGCCGGTGCAGCCACAAAAATCTAGAACGGCGCCGGGCACTCGAACTTCAACCGCTGCCCAGACACCGGGTGAGTAAAGCTCAGCATCGATGCATGCAGGCACAGCCGTTCATGGGCCGCCAATGCCTCGGGGTTGGCATACAGCCGGTCGCCCAGCAGCGGGTGCCCGATCGACAGCATGTGTACGCGCAACTGGTGCGAGCGTCCGGTGATGGGCGTCAGTTCAACCCTGCAATGATCGCCACTGCGTTCCAGTACGCGCCAGAAGGTCAGGGCATGCTTGCCCTGCTCATGGTCGACCACATGGCGTGGCTTGGTGGGCGGGTCGTAGCGCAGCGGCAAGTCGATACTGCCACTGTCGAGCGTCGGCTGGCCCCAGCACAGTGCGGTATAGGCTTTCTCCGTCTCGCGGTCGTGGAACTGGCGCGACAGCTCGCGGTGACTGTCGGCATCGCGGGCCAGGAGAATGATCCCGGAGGTTTCCCAGTCCAGGCGATGGACGATCAGCGCGTCGGGGTAGCCGTTTTCCTGCAGGCGGGTGATCAGGCAATCCTTGTTGTCCTCGGCACGGCCTGGCACCGACAGCAGCAGGGTCGGTTTGTTGATCACCAGGATGGCGGCGTCTTCGAAGAGGATCTGGATGTTCGACAGCGGCATGTTCAACGGTTCTCTGTAAAGCACTGTGGGAGCGGGCTTGCCCGCGAAGAAGGCCGGTACAAGTGCCAGAGTGATGGCGCCAGTACCGGCCTTTTCGCGGGCAAGCCCGCTCCCACAGGGGATCGCGGTGTGACAGGGGTTTCTATCAGCGATCCGGCAAGGTGATGTTCAGTTCCAGAATCGAGCAGCTGCCCTGGTTTTCCAGCTCGATATGCACGTCATCGTTGCCGATGTTCACATACTTGCGGATCACTTCGAGCAGTTCTTTCTGCAGCGCCGGCAGGTAGTCCGGTTCGCTGCGCTGGCCGCGCTCATGCGCCACGATGATCTGTAGACGCTCTTTCGCTACCGACGCACTGGTCTGTTTCTGTCTGCCACGAAAGAAGTCAAAAAGGTTCATGGTTTATTTGCCTCCAAACAGGCGCGCGAAGAATCCTTGCTTCGGCACTTCGATGAAGCGCAGAGGCTTCTCTTTACCCAGCAGGCGGTCGACGGTATCGCTGTAGGCCTGGCCGGCGTCGCTCTGGTCGTCGAGGATGACCGGGATACCCTGGTTGGATGCCTTGAGGACCGCTTGCGACTCGGGAATCACGCCCTTGAGCTTGATCGCGAGGATCTCTTCGACGTCGGCGATGCTGAGCATTTCGCCCTTTTCCACGCGCTCGGGGTGGTAGCGGGTGATCAGCAGGTGTTCCTTGATCGGCTCCTCGCCGTTCTCGGAGCGGCGCGACTTGCTCGACAGAATGCCCAGCATGCGGTCGGAGTCACGTACCGAGGAGACTTCCGGGTTGGTCACGACGATGGCTTCGTCGGCGAAGTACATCGCCAGGTGCGCGCCTTTCTCGATACCGGCCGGGGAGTCGCAGATGACGTAGTCGAACTGCTCCTTGAGCTCCATCAGGACCTTTTCGACGCCTTCTTGCGTCAGGGCGTCCTTGTCGCGGGTCTGGCTGGCGGCCAGCACGAACAGGTTCTCAAGGCGCTTGTCCTTGATCAGGGCCTGTTGCAGGTTGGCTTCGCCGTTGACCACGTTGACGAAGTCGTACACCACGCGGCGTTCGCAGCCCATGATCAGGTCGAGGTTACGCAGGCCGACGTCGAAGTCGACGATCACAGTCTTGTGGCCGCGCAATGCGAGGCCGGTACCGATGGCGGCGCTGGTGGTGGTCTTGCCCACCCCCCCCTTGCCGGAAGTAACCACGAGAATCTTGGCCAAGGTGTTTCACCCCTAAATAAACGGGACCCGAAGTCCCAGCAAATGCAAAAAAGGCAACGGTGGAAAAGTTGCTCTTAAAATGGCGGCAGTATCCGTTAAAGACGGGTGATGTTCAACACGTCGCCGACCAGGCTCACCTGCACGCCCGAACCCCACAGCGGGTCGCGGCGCAGGTCTTCGCAGACCTTGTACTGACCGGCGATGGAGACCATTTCGGCCGTCATCTGCTGACAGAAGATCCTGGCTCGGGTGTTGCCCTTGATACCAGCCAGTGCGCGGCCACGCATGGCGCCGTACACATGGATATTGCCATCGGCGAGAAGTTCCGCACCCGGGCTCACCGAGGCGGTCACGATCAAGTCGCCGCCCTGAGCATAGATCTGCTGGCCGCCACGTACAGGGCTGGTGATGATGCGGGTCGGGCGAACCTCGGGTTCGGCGGCCACAGCGGGTGCCGGAGCGGGCTCGACTTTCTTCACTTCCGGCTCAGGTTCCAGCGGGCGTTCGCGGGCGCCGGAGGGCGGCAGGACCGGCAGGTCGATGGCGATCGCCGCGGCGATGTCCTCGATCCGGCTGGCGCGGATCGCCAGGGTGCGCAGGCCATGGTGACGGCAGATGCGCATCAGCCCGGGCAGGTCGATGGCGCCTTCGTCCGGCGGCAGTTTGTCCAGGGCCAGCACCAGCGGTGTGTTGCTGAAGAAATTGGGGGCCTGCGCCACTTTCGCCGCCAGTTGGCGGTCGAGGGCTTCGAGGTCGTTGCGCGCCAGTTCCAGCACAGTGATGGCGAGCATGCTGCCCTTGAGCTGGAACACGGTGGCGGAGTCGGGTGTCTGGTTGAGGCTCATGGTCTGCATAGACGGCTTGTTGCGAAAAAAGTGCCCTGACTTATAACGATAAGACCGATTGGCCGCAACCTGCGGCCAAAGGTTGTAGAATGCCAGGCCTTTGTCTTACCGGAAGCTTCAATGGATCGTCCGCGTTTTCGTCCCTACTTCCTCCATCCACGTTTCTGGGGCCTGTGGCTCGGCCTGGGACTGCTGTGGCTGGTGGTGCAGTTGCCTTACCGAGCCTTGCTGTGGCTCGGCAGCGCCCTGGGCGCCGTGATGTATCGCCTGGCCGGCGAGCGTCGGCGCATTGCCGCGCGCAATCTGGAGCTGTGTTTCCCGGCACTGTCCGGCGACGAACGGCAGCGCCTGCTGAAGGCAAACTTCGCCTCTACCGGCATCGCCTTCTTCGAAATGGCCATGAGCTGGTGGTGGCCCAAAGCCAGGCTTGCCCGCCTGGCACACATCGAAGGTCTGGAGCACCTGCAGGCAGCCCAGCGTGACGGGCAGGGCGCCATCCTCATGGCGGTGCATTTCACCACGCTGGAGATCGGCGCGGCCCTGCTCGGCCAGGAGCACACCATCGATGGCATGTACCGCGAGCACGGCAATCCGGTGTTCGACTTCATCCAGCGACGCGGTCGCGAGCGGCACAACCTCGACTCCCTGGCAGTGGAGCGCGAGGACGTACGCGGCATGCTCAAGCTGCTGCGCGGCGGGCGGGCGATCTGGTACGCGCCGGACCAGGACTACGGCACCAAGCAGAGCCTGTTCGTGCCGCTGTTCGGCATCCCCGCCGCCACGGTGACTGCAACGACCAAGTTCGCCCGACTGGGCAAGGCGCGGGTGATTCCGTTCACTCAGAAACGCCTGGAAGATGGCAGCGGCTATCGTCTGGTGGTGCATGCGCCGCTCGAGGATTTCCCAGGGGAGAGCGAGGAGGCCGACTGCCTGCGCATCAACCAGTGGGTCGAAAGTGTGCTCCGCGAGTGCCCCGAGCAGTACCTGTGGGCGCACCGGCGCTTCAAGTCGCGGCCCGAAGGGGCGCCGCGGCTGTATGACAAGAAGAAGCGCTGATCCGGGGTAGTGGCTGCAGGCCCTTTCGCGCCCCGACTTGCCCGCGAAGGGGCCGATCCTGACAAAACCGACAAACCAGGAAGGAACCGATGGCCCCACCCCCGACTACTGGCCTGATCCTCTCCGGCGGCGGAGCCCGTGCTGCCTACCAGGTCGGCGTGCTCGCCGGTATCGCCGAACTGTTGCCCGCCGGCGCGCCCAATCCCTTCCCGGTCATCGTCGGCACCTCTGCCGGGGCCATCAATGCCGTGACCCTGGCCAGCGGCGCCACTCGCTTTGGTGAGTCGGTGCAGCGCCTGACCCGCTTCTGGCAGAACTTTCGCAGCCACCTTGTGCTGCGCAGCGACTGGCCCGGGGTCATGCGTCAGGCCAGCCGTTTCGTCAGCCACAGCCTGCTGGGGCTGGGCCGGCAGATGCCGGTAGCGCTGCTCGACAGCAGCCCGCTGCGAGCGCTGCTCAAGGCGCATCTGGACCTGGATGGCATCCACCATGCCCTGGCCAGCGAGCAACTGCGCGCGGTGGCCGTAACCGCCTTTGGTTACGAGTCCGGCCAGGCGGTGACGTTCTATCAAGGCGGCGAAGCGATCGAACCCTGGCTGCGGCACCGGCGTATCGGCGTACCCACTGCGCTGAGCGTCGAGCACCTGCTGGCCAGTTCGGCCATCCCGTTGCTCTTCGCTCCGGTGCGCCTGGGCGACGAGTACTTCGGTGACGGCGCGGTGCGCCAGTCTGCGCCGATCAGCCCGGCACTGCACCTGGGGGCCAGTCGCGTACTGGTGGTGGGGGTCAGCGGTAACCCGCAGCGCCCTGTGCCGCCGGTACAGAGTGCACGGGTGTTCAGCGGGCAACAGCCGAGCCTGGCGCAGATCGGTGGGCACATGCTCAACAGTACCTTCATCGACAGCCTCGAAGACGATATCGAGTTGTTGCAACGCCTGAATCACCTGAGTCATCTGATGCCTGCACATCTGGACGCCCGGCGCCTGGGTCTGGCGCCGATCGAAGTACTGGTGGTGGCGCCCAGCCAGCCGCTGGACGAGATCGCGGCACGTCATCGGCGCGAGTTGCCGGCTGCGTTGCGCCTGTTCCTGCGTGGGCCCGGAGCGACCAGGACCAGCGGGGCCGGTGTACTCAGCTACCTGTTGTTCGAGGCGAGCTACTGCAGTGAGCTGATCGAACTGGGGCGCAGCGATGCCCTGGCCAAGCGCCGGGAGTTGCAGCAGTTTCTGGGGTTGGTGGGCTGAGGCCGCATGGCGGCCCCGCCGCACTCACTCTGAAATCTGCAACTTGCGCGCCTGGGTATAGACGTAGCGCACTTTTTCGTACTCGAACGGCGAGTTGGTCTGGCCATAGCGGAAATTGGTGGTGTAGCGCCGGTCGATCGCCCGCAGCAGGAAGATCTCCGGATGGTCGGTACTGACCTCGGCGACGTTGAGGAAATTCGCTTCGCGCTCGCCGACGTAGTCCACCACCAGGCCTGTGGTGTCGCGCAGGTTCGAGGGACCGAGGATCGGCAGCATGATATACGGGCCTTCCGGAACGCCGTAGAAGCCCAGGGTCTGGCCGAAGTCCTCGCTCTGGCGTGGCAACCCCATCTTGGTCGCCGGGTCCCACAGGCCACCCACGCCGATGAGGGTGTTGAACATCAGGCGCGCAGTGATCTCCGCCGAGCGTTTGACCTTGAGCTGCAACACACTGTTGAACAGGTTGGGCACATCCCCCAGGTTGTTGAAGAAGTTGCTCACCCCGGTGCGCACGAAGTGCGGGGTTATGTAGCGGTAGCCATCGACCGCCGGCAGGAACACCCATTGGTCGAAGCGATAGTTGAAGTGGTAGATGCGCCGGTTCATCGATTCCAGCGGGTCGTAGACGTTCAACGCGGCCAGGGTGGAGCGTTCGAACTCGCGCTGGTCGAGACCGGGGTTGAATTTCAGCTCGCGCAGCGGGTCGAGGAAGCCGTCCGATTCCACGGTAGGCGTGTCGATCACATCGGCTTCGACCACGCTGGTACGCGGTGCGGTTTCTGCTGCCAGGGCGCTGGTACTGACGAGCAGGGCGAGGGCAAGTATGAGTCTGTCAGCCACGGAAGAACTCCAGCATGGCGTCGGCATTGACGCGGTAGTTGAGGTTGCCGCAATGGCCGCCGTGTGGATAAAGGGTCAGCCGGTCGCCGAACACCTTGCGCAGGAAACCGATGTCGCCGGGGCCGAGAATTACGTCGTCGGCGTTGTGCATCACGGCGATCTTCGGGCTGTCGGCGAGGTAGTCCTTGAGGGCGTACAGGCTGACCTGGTCGATCAGTTGCAGCAGGCTGTTGCCGTCCGTGCGCGCACGCCACATGGGGATCACCTGCTCGGTCAGGTAGCAGTCGAAGTCGCATTGCAGGGCCCGTTTGAAGAACGGCGTGAGGCTGCTGCCTTCGGTGATCGGAAACTTCGGCGGAATGATCAGGCCGCGGCGGTTGATCAGGTCGGAGGTGAAGGCGATGTCGGCTGCCGAGAAGCGGAACGAGGTGCCGATCAGCATGGCCATCTGTTCGTTGGACAAATGCTCGCGTGAGTTCTGGAAGTCGTAGAGCAGGGCGTCATTGAGGTCGATGTAGCCCTTGTCCTGGAAGTAGCGCGTGAGTTTTTCCAGCATCAGTTCGTAGAACGTGGTGCTGCGGTCGATGCCCTTGACCTGGGTCTGCACCAGTTTGTCGAGGTTGTTGATCGAGGTGTACAGGTTCACGGGCGGGTTGAGCAGCAGCACGCGCTTGAAGTTGAAGCTGCGCCGGGTTTCGTCCAGATGGCTGACGAACGCCGCGTCCAGGGCGCCGAGGCTGTAGCCGGTGAGGTAGAACTCGCTGACCGGCAAGCGCGGATGCTGGGCGCGTACGGCTTGCATGACCCGGTACAGGTCTTCGGCATCCTCGCGGCTCACGCCGGGCGTGGCGAAGCGTGAGGCGGCGCTCATGAAGTCCCAGCTGGTGGGCGAAGACAACTGCACCACGTGATAGCCCGCCTGGTAGAACAGTTTTTTCAGGTATTCGGCGATGGTGCTGCTGTAGGGCGCGCCGGTGCCGGCGATGATGAACACCAATGGCGCTTCGTGGTCCTGGCGTGCCAGGCGGTAGCGGAGTTTTTTCACCGGCCAGAAGTTGTCCGGCAGGGTGAATTCGCGCTCTGGGCGCAGGTTCAGGCTGTAGTCGGACTGGTTGATATCGTCGTCGCTGGGCAGCGTCGGGCGCTGGTCCGGCGGCGTGGTGGCAATGGTCGCCTCGAACGGATTGGTCAAGGGATAGCCGTAGGTGGCGGGGTCGATGTCCCGCGCAGAGGCGGCCGCAGCCAGAAACAGGCCGCACAGCAGGGCGACAAGGCGCAACGGTCGAAGCATGGAGAGTCCCCCGGGAGAACGGCAAGGCAATGTGGAGCTAGGACCATCGTGCCCCTGGCAAAGTTGCCTGGCGCGCTGTCCTTTATTGTGGCGGATGTTGCCGCGAAGTTGGCCGCTGCGGCAATGACCGCTTCCTCGACATTAGCCGAACCGCGCCATTTTGCCTTGCGCGGCAGGCCTGGGGGATTATCCTGAGCGCCGGTTACATTTTCTGGAGCTGTGCATGAGTCGTTGGTGGCCTGTCGTTGCGTTGCTGCTGTTTCTGCCGGTGTGGCTGGCGGCCAGTTATGGCGTGCGTTTCGGCCTGATGGAAGACGGGCAGTGGGTAGGCCTGTGCGCGGTGCCTGGCGAACACTGGCAGTGCCAGGCGCGGTCGCTGCTGGGGTTGTGGATTCACTTCCAGGTGATCGGCTGGGTGGCGTTGGGGCTGGCCTTGCTGTGCCAGGTGCTGCCGGGACGGCTTGGCTGGTGGGGGGCGGTGCTGGCGCTGGTGGCAGGGGTACCGGCGCTGGTGCTGTACACGGCGAGCCTGGGGGTTTTTGCGGTGGTTCTGGCGGGGTTGCGGTTGGTCAGGGCCTCCAGCTAGCAGGTTTTACCGGTGTTCTTTTCGCAGGCTTGCCCGCGAAAGGAACACCGCCGTTTCAAGCCCTGCGCAAACTGCGCCAAAGGGCAGCCACCATCAGCACACTGACCGCCGCCCAGCTCCAGGCCTGATGATTGTGCAGCCCTTCCTGATACAGCTGCGGCGCAATCCCCGCGCCGATGATGAATGCCAGCAGCGCCACTTCGGCCCTGCGCGCGGCCACCGGTCGCAACAGGTACACCAGCGCCGGCAGCAGCAGCGCTGCGCTGGGGAAGCTGCGATAGCGCGGATCGAAGACCATTGCCAGCATGCTCACCGCCGCTGCGAATCCCGCTGCCAGCAGCCACCATCCCGCTCGCGCCTGCAGCCAGGTGAACAACCGCTCACGCCAGCCTTCGCGCCGGGCCAGGGCCAGCGCGGCATGGGCCAGTACCAGCAGGTTCAGGCCCGCCAGCGCTGCCGCCCACAGCCACTCAGCGACAAAGCGCGCGTTGGTGCGCATCAGCTCGCCCCACAGCCCCAGGCTGCCCGCGCCGACTGCCGCCAGCAGCGGTAACAGCAACGCCGCGCGGGCGTGCACCGGGCGCCCGGCCAGGCCCAGGGTCGCCAACACCAGCAACGCGCTGGCCAGCCACCACTGTGGCCACAGTGGCAGGTTGCTGACTGGCCCTTCGAGTACGCCTTTGTCCTGCCGATCAGCGTCGTACAGCCCCCAGTAGCCACCCACGGCGCCTTCGCTGGCGCGTTTCCAGGGCTGGTCGAAAGCTTCGATCAGGTTGTAGTGCCAGCCGTTGGCCTCGGCCATCGCGACGAAGCCACGAATGAAGCGGGCCTCGTTGACCCTGCTGGGCTCTGCGGTCTCGCGCTGGCGGCCTTCGCTGGGCCAGCCGGTTTCGCCGATCATGACGTCCTTGGGGGCGAAGCGGTTGCCGAACACCTGACGTACCTCGGCGACATGCGCCAGGGCGTCCTCGATGCCGCGTGGATCGTCCTCCCAGTAGGGCAGCAGGTGGATGGTCAGGAAGTCCACCGCTGGCGCCACTTCCGGGTGCTGGAGCCAGAACTCCCAGACGTCGGCGTAGGTCACCGGGACCTGCACCTGGGCTTTCACCCGAGTGATCAGTTCGGCCAGGCGTTGGCCGGTGACTTCCTTGCGCAGCAGCGCCTCGTTGCCGACGATCACTGCGCTGACCACGTCCGGGTTGGCGTTGGCCGCCTCGATCAGCAGCGCCACCTCCTTGTCGGTGTCTACCGGGTTGGCATTGACCCAGGCACCGAGCATCACCTTCAGTCCGTGCTTGCGCGCCAGCGCCGGGATCGCCTCCAGCCCAGTCATCGAATAGGTGCGGATGCACTGGAAGCGCTCTGCCAGCAATGCCAGGTCGGCGTCCATGCGCGCAGGGCGCAGGCGAAATGGCTGGTCGAAGGGCGACTGATCCTTGTCGAAGGGGGTGTAGGAGGCGCACTGCAATTTGTGCGCCGGGCTCGCCGCATCGGGCAGGTGCACCGGCTTGCCCAGGCCATACCAGAGTGCACCGAGACCGAGCAGGGCGAACAGGCAGGTGATCAGGTAGAGGAGGGTGGTGCGGGGCGTGCTGGGCATCGAGCGGTCCATCGTCTGGCGCGGGTCATCGGTTGAGAGTCGCTGATAGTAGCCCGGCGCCAACAGTTTGGCATGCAAGGATCGCGCAGAACTGCGCGCGTGGATGACGCTAATGGCGAAGTGCTGTCGCTTATCGTTGGGTAAAGGTCGCTGACGGAGCAGGTCGCGCTGTGTTGCAGGTTGATGATGCAATCTCCAAGACCTGACGAGGGGATGCTTTGATGGCGACTACTACAAGAATGCGACGTTTCCTGGGCGTGACCGGCGCCCTGGTGTTGGCCATGGGTGCTGCACAGGCCATGGCCAAGGAAGTAAGCATCGGTTACGTGGACGGGTGGGCCGACAGCGTCGCCACCACCAACGTGGCTGCCGAAGTGATCAAGCAGAAACTCGGCTACGACGTGAAGCTGCAAGCGGTGGCCACCGGCATCATGTGGCAGGGTGTCGCCACCGGCAAGCTCGACGCCATGCTCTCGGCCTGGCTGCCGGTGACCCATGGCGAATACTGGAGCAAGAACAAGGATAACGTGGTCGACTTCGGCCCCAACTTCAAGGATGCCAAGATCGGCCTGATCGTGCCGGAGTACGTCAAGGCCAACAGCATCGCCGACCTCAAGACCGACGCCAGCTTCAAGCAGAAGATCGTCGGCATCGATGCAGGCTCCGGAGTCATGCTCAAGACCGAGCAGGCGATCAAGGACTACGACCTCACCGGCTACAAGCTGACGGCAAGCTCCGGCGCGGCGATGACGGCGGAACTTGGGCGTTCGTATGCCAAGCAGCAGTCGATCGCGGTCACCGGCTGGGTGCCGCACTGGATGTTCGCCAAATGGAAACTCAAGTTCCTCGAAGATCCCAAGGGCGTCTATGGTGCGGCGGAAACCGTCAACAGCATCGGCAGCAAGGAACTGGCGACCAAGGCGCCGGAAGTGGCCGAGTTCCTCAAGAAGTTCCAGTGGCAGTCCAAGGACGAGATCGGCGAAGTGATGCTGGCGATCCAGGAAGGGGCCAAGCCTGAAGCAGCGGCCAAGGACTGGGTGGCCAAGCATCCTGAGCGGGTCAAGGAGTGGACGGGTAAATAACCGATAGGGCCAGTGGGTACTTTTCGCGGGTAAACCCGCTCCTGCAAAGTGCGCATTGGCCCTGACTTTGTTACCCGAATGGTAAAAGACTGTTGCATCTAAGACTAAGGTCGTCTGGTTGGCGTCCACCGGCAGCATAAAGTTAAGGCGGGTTCTCCCCTTACTGTGTTGCTGCTAGGACAAAAACAATGAACGACAGCATCTACCGATCGATACAAGAAAGTCCGCGCTTCAAGGAGCTGGTCACCAAACGCGAACGTTTCGCCTGGCTCCTGTCGGCGATCATGCTCGGCCTCTACTGCGCTTTCATCCTGCTCATCGCCTATGGCCCGCAGATTCTCGGCGCCAAACTCAGCCCCGGCTCTTCCATCACCTGGGGCATTCCTCTGGGCGTCGGCCTGATCCTCTCGGCATTCGTCCTCACCGCCATCTATGTGCGGCGTGCCAACGGTGAGTTCGATGAGCTGAACAAGGCGATCCTGAAGGAGGCGCAGCAATGATTCGTCACGCCAAAACCTTGGCCGTACTGGCCTGCGGTGCCTTCGCACCCGCCGTGTGGGCTGCCGATGCAATCAGCGGCGCGGTGCAGAAACAGCCGTTGAACATGTCGGCGATCATCATGTTCCTGGCCTTCGTCTGCTTCACCCTGGGGATTACCTACTGGGCCTCGAAACGCAACAAGTCGGCTTCGGACTACTACGCCGCAGGCGGGCGCATCACCGGCTTCCAGAACGGTCTGGCGATCGCCGGTGACTACATGTCGGCTGCTTCCTTCCTGGGTATTTCCGCGCTGGTGTTCACCTCCGGCTACGACGGCCTGATCTACTCGATCGGCTTCCTGGTCGGCTGGCCGATCATCCTCTTCCTGATCGCCGAGCGCCTGCGCAACCTGGGCAAGTACACCTTCGCCGACGTTGCTTCCTATCGCCTCGGGCAGAAAGAGATCCGCACCCTGTCGGCCTCGGGCTCGCTGGTGGTGGTGGCCTTCTACCTGATCGCGCAGATGGTCGGCGCGGGCAAGCTGATCGAGCTGCTGTTCGGCCTGGACTACCACGTCGCGGTGATCCTGGTCGGCATCCTGATGTGCCTGTACGTGCTGTTCGGTGGCATGCTGGCCACGACCTGGGTGCAGATCATCAAGGCCGTGCTGCTGCTCTCCGGTGCCAGCTTCATGGCGCTGATGGTGATGAAGCATGTGGGCTTCGACTTCAACACCCTGTTCTCCGAAGCGATCAAGGTGCATGCCAAGGGCGAGGCGATCATGAGCCCGGGCGGCCTGGTCAAGGATCCGATCTCGGCCTTCTCGCTGGGCCTGGCGCTGATGTTCGGCACCGCAGGCCTGCCGCACATCCTGATGCGCTTCTTCACCGTCAGCGATGCCAAGGAAGCGCGCAAGAGCGTGCTGTATGCCACCGGCTTCATCGGTTACTTCTACATCCTGACCTTCATCATCGGCTTCGGCGCGATCCTGCTGGTCAGCACCAACCCGGACTTCAAGGACGCCGCCGGCGCCCTGCTGGGCGGTAACAACATGGCGGCGGTGCACCTGGCCGACGCCGTGGGTGGCAGCATCTTCCTCGGCTTCATCTCGGCGGTGGCCTTCGCCACCATCCTGGCTGTAGTTGCCGGCCTGACCCTGGCAGGCGCTTCGGCGGTGTCCCACGACCTGTACGCCAGCGTATGGCGCAAGGGCAAGGCCAACGACAAGGACGAGATCCGCGTGTCGAAGATCACCACCGTCGCCCTGGGCGTCCTGGCGATCGGCCTGGGTATCCTGTTCGAGAAGCAGAACATCGCCTTCATGGTTGGCCTGGCCTTCTCCATCGCCGCAAGCTGCAACTTCCCGGTACTGCTGCTCTCGATGTACTGGAAGAAGCTGACCACCCGCGGCGCCATGATCGGCGGCTGGATGGGCCTGATCAGCGCGGTTGGCCTGATGATCCTCGGCCCGACCATCTGGGTGCAGATCCTCGGTCATGAAAAAGCCATCTACCCGTACGAGTACCCGGCACTGTTCTCCATGATCATCGCCTTCGCGGGTATCTGGTTCTTCTCGGTCACCGACAAGTCCAAGGCTGCCGATGACGAGCGTGCACTGTTCTACCCGCAGTTCGTTCGCTCGCAGACCGGCCTGGGCGCCAGTGGTGCGGTTTCCCACTGATCGTTGATGCCGAGTACGACGCCCCGCTTGCCGGGGCGTCGTCGTTTCTGATTGATGGCATTTCTCTATCCCTGGGAAATTTCCCAAGCTCGCTGGGAAGGGTCTGAGTTAATGCGTCGATTACTCCGCGAATAATGAGCCAGGTGACGCAGTCAAGCGTTATTCCGCCTCATCACTTCAAGGAGATTTCCTCATGAAACGTCTGTTCGTGGCCCTGCCCCTCGCACTGTTTACCGCCGCATCGGCATATGCCGTCGACCCTATCGAAAAGCAGGTCCAGGTCACCGCACAGGTGCCTACCGATGCCTTCTTCGTCGAGCCGGTGGGCGGCAACTGGATGAACGACCCGCAAGAACTGTCCTGGAACTCGTTCCGCAGCGAACTGCAGCCGATCCGCAAGCAGTTGCAGGTCAAGAGCACCGTTGGCCCGATCACCGCTTACCTGGTGTCGCCGGCGGCGGTCAGCGACGGCGTGAACAGCATCGGCCTGGATGTGTCGGTGGCCGGCACGACACTCAGCACCACCTCCACCGAAGTCATCACCGCGGCGCAGGCAGCGCCGGGTGCGGTGGTCGGTTTCGAGATCGCGGCTCAAGCCGCGCCAGCCGGCGGCTATGTGCCCGGCAGCTACCAGGGGCTGGTGAGCATGATGTTCGAAACCGCCACCCCCTGATTCGCTCACTCCCTGCTTTCCATTGCCCGTTGCTGCCCCTGTCTGATGCTTGTCAGGGCGGGGCGGGCATTGCCTGCCATGATGCCTATGCCAATCTTTCAACCTATCCCCGCCGCGCTCCGCCATTGCCTGCTCGTGGGCGCCTGCATCGCCCTGATGCCCCGGATCGGCCTTGCTGCCTCTGCAACCCTCGGGCGGGTCGAGGGTTTGCCGCGTGAATTCGAGGGGCATTTCTTCGATGTGCCGCTGGCGGTGCGGGTGGACCTGGACGGCCGCTACCTGGGCGATGCCATGGTGGTCCTGGGGCGTGACGAGCAGGTGCAACTGCTCGAGTTCACCGAAACCGACGAGAGCCGCGAGCCCGAAAGCCTGCGCCAGCGCTGGCAGGAGCGTCTGGCTCGACCGCGACCGCTCGGAGATTGTCTTCAGGATTGTCCCGATGGGCTTCAGGCCGTGCACTACAGCCTGGTCAACTCACAGTTATCGTTGCTCACCCTCCAGGCCGAAAGCGCCGGGCAGGTACCTCGTTTTCACCAGCCGCCAGAGCAAGGAAGCACGGGCCTGTTGCTGCGCAACCAGCTCAACCTGGTCGGAGATGGGCGCGGCGGTACTGGGCGCTTTGCACTGCAGGGCCAGGGCAGCATCGGTCACTGGACCGCCCTGGCCGATGGCCAACTCGACCGTGGCAGCGAGGCCGACGCCTCGACCCGTTATCACGTCGAGCAGCTGTATGCCGAACGCCTGGTCGAAGATCACTTCTATCGGCTCGGCTACTTCACCCCCAGTGCCCAGGGCCTGACGCGCCAGCCACGGCTGAACGGGGCCAGCCCCGACACTACACTGGGGCTGATGTTCGGCAGCAGCGACGGGTTGGCCTTGGATACCGGCATGCCCAGCACCACCCCGATCTATGTCACCCCCGACCGACCGGCGATCGTCGAGATCTACCGCAACGGTGTGCTGATCAACAGCCAGCCTGTGCAGCCTGGCTTGCAGACCCTGGACACCCGGGTGCTGCCCGGTGGCATCTACGAAGTCGAGGTGCGTCTGGTCGAGGATGGCCAGGTCACCTCGCGCGACCAGGCATTCATCTACAAACCCAGCAACTGGAGCAGCCGCGGCGGGCGTTGGCGCTACAACGTCTACCTGGGGCGCCAGAGCAGTGTGCTGAGCAACTGGTCACGTGAGCATGACGACAGTCTCAGTGGCGGCATCCTTGCCAACTACCTCCTGCATCCACGCGCAGTGGTGGGGGTTTCCGTGCAGCAGATCGATGAGCAGCAGCAGTTCGGCACTTCGCTGGACTGGGATGTGCACGAGCGCTTCAAGCTGTATGGCAACCTCTATCAGGCCCGGGGCTATGGCAACGGCTACGACCTGCAGGCCGTGGGCAATTTCGAGACCACCTCCCTGGTGGCCAGCCACAGCCGCTCCTGGCTCACCCCCCAGACGACCACCCGGCGCCCTCATGCGGCGCTGGCGACCCGGCAGACCTCGGTGTCGCTGAGTCAGCGCCTGGACCCGCGGCACACTGCCAACCTGCGGGTGTCGCACAGCAGCGGTGCCAGCGAGGGGTTGGGCCTGGATCTGGGGTGGTCGTATTACGGACGGCTGTTCGGCTCCGATGCCAACTGGCGGCTGTCGGTGTTCGACCGCCCCGGCACGTTGGCCACGGGGGAGTCACGCAGCCGCGGGGTCAACCTGGCGCTGAGCATGAGCCTGGGAGGCGGCAAGGGGCGGCGGTTGTCGGCGACTGTCGGTACCCGCACTTCTCGTGATGGCGGGCGCGACATCAACACCTCGCTGACCTATCAGCAAGACCTCGAGCTCGGGCCGCTGCGCAGTGTCGGTGCAACGATGAGTGCCGACCGCTATGGCGTGGGGCTGGGCGGCGATACCCAGTTCGAAAACGAGGTGATGCATGGCGATGCCTACGTTCAGCAATCTTCCTACAACGGCGAGTTCGGCGGTGGCGTGAACCTGGAGAGCCTGCTTGCGCTTGGGGGCGGCAAGGTTGCAATGAGCGGCCAGTACCTGCCGCATCAGGCGGGTCTGATTGTCGACGTCGACAGTGACTTGCCCGACCTGAAACTGCACGCCGAAGACCCCAATGGCAGCACCGCCGTCCTGCGCCCCGGGCGCAACGTGATCCCGGTCGCGGCCTACAAGCCCGGCAGCGTGCAGTTCGACTTCGAAGGTATCGACCCCACTGCGGCGTTGATCCAGCCCGCCAGCCTGGATTACCACCTGAACCGAGGCGGCATCGCCTATCGCCAGTTGCGGGTGATGCGCACGGTCACGGTGCTGGGACGCTTGTTCGACGACAAGGGCCAGCCCTTGCGGGGCGCGCAGGTAATCAATCACGCCAGCCGCAGCGTCACTGAAGTCGACGGTTTCTTCGCCGTTGAAATGAGCGAGGCGACTCCGACTCTCGAGGTCCGTCTCAAGGGGGCAGCGGTCTGCTTGCTGGCGCTTGACCCTTCGCGACTGGTGCGCGAGGGCGATGTGCTGTTGGCCGGTGACCAGCAGTGCAGGCCCGGTGAACTGGCGGGCAAAGGGGACCCTGCCACGGATGCACGCAGTGGTTGAGAAGTGCACAGCGCCTGCTTTTTGTAGGAGTTTTCTCATCGCGTTTTGGGAAGTATCGCTCGCATCGGTGCATGGCCACGCGCCCGACGCCCCCCTAATATCACATTGATTGCATGGAGATTTATCGCATGGATATCCGCGGCCTGATGGCCCTGCTGCTGACGATACCGCTGTCATTACACGCGGCTCCGGAACTGAACATCGGTGGGCTTTACGACTACCTTGAAGGTGACCGGAGCACCTTGCTCAAACGGGTACGCAATGGTGGCGACACCACGGCCTTCGTCAGGATCAGCGTGGTGGAGCTGGTGTATGACGCAGACGGCAGTGCTCGTGAGGTCGCGACTGATGGCCTGGCGCTGGAACAGCGAGGGCTGATCGCCAGTCCTGCCCGGCTGATCGTGCCTGCTGGTGGCATGCAGGCTGTGCGCCTTCTGTACCGAGGGCCACGAGATCAGGAGCGCTATTTCCGCCTGCGCTTCGTACCGGTGCTGCCTGAGCGCGGCGATGGCTTTGCCGTCGATGAAAAAGAGGCACGCAGCTACCGTGAGCACTTGCAGGCTGGCGTCAACCTGCTGGCCGGTTACGGTTCGTTGCTGTTCGTGCGCCCGCAGCAGGCGCGTTTCGATACCCGGATTCGCCGTCAGGCTGGTCAGTTGGAAGTGACCAACGCTGGCAACGCCAGTGTAGTCCTGGACCGTTTCCGTCAGTGCCACGTGGCGGCGCAGACCTGTGATGCGGCCACCAAGCATCACTTGTTGCCGGGGCGTAGCCGACAATTCAGTGGTCATGTGGAAAAGGAACATCGCTTCGACCTGCATGAAGGTGCCGAACGCCGCGATGTCGTGGTGGAAGGATGAGCCGCCTCGCAGGACGCGGTCGCCTTGCGCATATCGGTCGCGCCTGGCTATGGCTCATGCTGCTGGTCGCACCGGTTGCCCCTGCCCTGGAGGTGACCTTGACTGCGAAATACAATGGCGGCGGATCGGGACGGTTCGAGAATACTACGCCGCCTGGCGGGCTTTGTCAGAGCTGGGGTTCGAGCTGCCGTGAGCAGATGACCGTGACCCTGCCTATCACCTGTACCAAGACGACGATCCGTGCAGCTTCGGATGTGCGCGATACCTTCTTCGTCAAGGTTCCCGCTCGACGCGAGATCGAGGTGCGCTCTGATGACGGGCTCGATTCGCGGCGTATGGTGTTCGAGTGGACGGCGCTCAGCCAACGCGTGCTCGGCGCGAATATCAATCGACATACGCTTTACCAGGCAAGGGTGGAGGGCGGTTGCAGCAGTATCGGCAATGTCTCGCAATTCCGTCCCGCCCTTATCTCCTTCCTCTGGAGCATCGGCAATCCGACCTCCCCGGGAGCCTGCACTGCAGATGGTGGTTACGCTGCAGCGGGCTTCAGCCAGAACCTCGACGTGCAGGAAACCAGCGTCGCCTTCCAGCTCGACCTACCGCCGCCTTACCGCCTGCGTTCTGGCATCTATCGAGGTTCCACCACCTACCGCATCGGTCCGGGCATGGACTTTGACTTCGGTAATGGAGTGTCAGCGCTTAGCGGCGACACACTGACCGTGAATTTCGAATTGGATGTGCAGCATGCCTTCCTGTTCGAGTTTCCCCCAGGATCCGAGCGCGCCGTGCTCGAACCACGAGGCGGCTGGCAGGCATGGCTGGGGGGAGGGCGGGTTCCACAGCGGCTTTATCGCGACTTGCCTTTCCGGGTGTGGTCGACCGGCCCGTTCAAGGTCTACAAGCTGTGTCAGCACGACAGTGGTACCGGGTGCGCGATCCGGGATGCCGCCAGCCATCAGGCCGACCTGGAAGTGGCGCTCAGCCTGCCTGGGGGGATCCAGCATGGGGGCGGCGCGGTGCAGCGACTGCCGCTGCCCACCGGGCGCGCCATGGCATTGCAGTTCGAGTCGGTTCAGCCGGTGGCGAATCGCCCCGGGCAGTTGCACTTCGCCATCGAATCCGATCAGGTACGCGGCATGCTGGCCAATGCCGGAAGTACCTACAGTGGCCTGGTTACCGTCGTTTTCGATGCCGAGTTGTAGTCCATGGACATGACGAGCGAGGAACGAGCATGAGCAGGGTACTGGTGGTCGACGACCATCCTTTCATCCGCTCGACCGTGTGCATGCTGTTGCGCCAGGAGCGGCTGGAGGTCGTCGGGCAGGCGGACAATGGTATCGATGCGCTGCGGTTGATGCGCCAGGAACCGGTGGATCTGGTGATCCTGGACATCACCATGCCTGGTCTGGATGGCCTGGAGGTGATCGCCCGGATGCGTAGCCTGGAGCATCCGGCCAAGTCGCTGATCCTTACCTCGCAACTGGCCGAGGCCTATTCGCTGCGTTGCATGCAGGCCGGCGCCGCCGGCTATGTGTCCAAGACCGATGATCTTGGTGAACTGAACAAGGCGGTGCGCGCCGTGCTTTCCGGTTACACCTACTTTCCGCAGGTGGCGTTCAGCTCGGTGCACCGGCAGGATCTCAAGGCCAGCGAGGCGCAGTGCATCGCCAGCCTCACCGACCGTGAATTGATGGTTCTGCAGCAGTTGGCGAGGGGCTTGAGCAACAAGGCAATCGGCGATGCGATGTTGCTGAGCAACAAGACCATCAGCACCTACAAGAGCCGCCTGCTGGAAAAGCTTCGGGTCCGTTCGCTCATCGATCTCGCGGATTTCGCTCGCCGCAATCTTTTGATCTAGAGCTGTCCAGTGCTCGGCCGAGCCCTGTCGATGGCGCTGCTGTTGTGCCTGATCGCCCCGCCGCAAGCAACTGCCACCCAGTTGCATTCGGGGGTTGCCCTGAAGGGGCCGGCCATCGAACCGACGCAAGCGGCCCTGCGCTGGTTGTGGGAGCGAAGCCGGTTGCGCCTGGGTATCGTCGAACGACACGATCCCCCTTTCGACCTGCTGGGCACCGGCCAGACCTATGAGGGTATCACTGCCGACTACGCCAGCCTGGTGGCGGCACGGTTGCGCATGCAGGTCGAGGTGCAGGTCTTTGCCACGCAGAACGAGGCCTTTGCAGCCTTGCGTGATGCACGCATCGACCTGGTCGGTTCGGTGACCGCTCGCCAGGCTCAGGATGCCGGCTTGCGCTTGTCGCATCCCTATGCCGAGGACCGGCCCATGCTGATGGCGGCCCGACCGGTCGGCGCACCTGGACCAGGGCATGAGCCCGGTATGCGCTTGGCCATGGTCGAAGGCTATCGCTCACTGGAACAGGTTCTGGCAGGTTACCCGCTGGCGCAGGTCCAGTGGCATGCCTCGCCGTTCAGTGCCATGGCCGCGCTGGTACTGGGTCAGGCCGATGTGTATATCGGGGATGAGCACAAAGGACGCTACCTGCTGGGGCGCAGTCAGCTGTTCGGGGTCGAGGCGGTCGGTCGTGCCGACCTGGATTCACAGGCGATCGGCTTCGCCATGCTCGACTCGACCGGGCCGCTGGCGACCTTGGTCGATGAAGCCCTCGCCAGCCTTGGCGAGCCCCAGCATGAGCAGATCCGCCGACGCTGGAGCCCGTTGGCGATGGCGGCCTACGATCCTGCTGCCTTGCAGTTGAGCACCTCCGAGCAGCGCTGGATCAGTGACAATCCTGTGGTCAAGGTGGTGCTGGACGAACAGTTGCTACCTCTGAGCTATCGCGATGCCAAGGCGGGGCTGCAGGGGCTGAGCCTGGACATCCTGCAATTGATCAGCCAGCGCACCGGGTTGCGTTTCGAGGTGCAAGCCTCAGGCACTATCGAGCAGATGATCGAGTGGGTGCGTCAGGGGCGTGCACAGGTGATTGCCGGTTTGCCCTACAGCCCGCAGCGGGCCCGCGAGCTGAGTTTCAGTCGGGCATACCTGAGCGCAGCACGGGTGCTGGTCACGCGTGAAGACGCCTCCGGCCCTGCGAGCCTGGTCGGGCTGGAGGGGCACCGACTGGGTGTGATCCTGGGCAGTGCCGTGCCGGACCTCCTGGCCCAGCGCTACCCGCGTATCCGCTTGCAGGCCTATGGTGGGGCACTCGAGGCCCTGCACGCGGTGGCACGCGGTCAGGTGAGCGCGGCGGTGCTGACTTACGACGATGCGCGGCCGATGATCGCCCGTTGGTATCCGGGGCGCGTGAAGATCGCGGCCAGCGTATCCTTGCCGCCTGCTCACTTCGCGCTGGCCACGGCGCACGGCGAGCAGGCGTTGCAGGGCATCCTGAACAAGGCCCTGCTCAGCCTTGCCCCACAGGAAACCGATGCCCTGGTTCGCCGCTGGCGCAATCCACTGATCGTGGGGGATGGGGTCTGGTCACGCTATCGTGGCAAGATCCTGGGTGGCTTCGCGGCGGCCTTTGGCCTGCTGTTGCTGGCGCTGGTGTGGATTCGTTACCTGCGCCGTCTGCAGCGAGAGGCGGCACGGGCGCGCCGCGAGGCGGAGGCGGCGAACCAGGCCAAGACTGGCTTTCTCACCACCATGAGCCATGAAATCCGCACTCCGCTACACGCGCTGCTGGGCATGCTCGAACTGGCCCAGCGCAAGGCGGGCCAGGGTGTTCTCGACCGCATGGCCATCGAAGTGGCCACCGATGCCGCGCGCGGCCTGCTCGAGTTGATCGGTGACATTCTCGATGTCAGCCGGATCGAAGCCGGGCGTTTGCAACTGGCGCCGCAGCGTGTCGTGCTGGGCGAGCAGGTGGCCAGCGTGGTGCAGTTGTTCGAAGCGCAGGCGCGGGCCAAGGGCCTGGTGTTGGAACTGAACATGCGCGGTGCACAGGCGTGCGAGGTCATGCTCGATCCTCTGCGCTTCAAGCAGATCCTCGCCAACGTTCTGAGCAATGCGATCAAGTTCACCGGCGAGGGTCATGTCCGGGTTGATTTGCAGGCGCGTGCGCAGGGGGCCAGGCTGGCGGTCGAGCTGGCCGTGGAGGACACCGGAATCGGCATTGCCGCCGATGAGCTGGCCGCCCTTGGCCAACTGTTTCGCCAGGCCAGCAACCATCGACAATCGCCACGTCACAGCGCCGGGCTGGGTTTGGCCATCAGCCGCAGCCTGTGCCAGATGATGGGAGGGCACCTGATGCTGGACAGTGTGCTGGGGCAGGGAACACGGGTGTGCATTCACCTTGAGCTGCCTTTGCTGATCGCGCAGGAAGCCCGTGAGGAGCCCTCCGTGCCCACGGCCATGGCACACTTCGCCAGGTTGCGGGTGCTGGTTGTCGATGACTACCCTGCCAACCGCCTGTTGCTGGCCCAACAGCTCGATTACCTCGGCCATCAGGCCCGCGTCGCCGAAGACGGCACGCAGGCCCTGCGCTTGTGGCTCAAGGAGCATTTCGATGTAGTGATCAGCGATTGCAACATGCCTCGGCTCGGTGGGCACGCACTGGCGCGGGCAATCCGCGAACATGAGCGGCGCAGCGAGCGTCCGCGCTGTCGGGTGATCGGGCTCACGGCCAGCGCCCTGGTCGATGAGCGAAACCGCTGCCGGGCTGCGGGCATGGACAGTTGCCTGTTCAAGCCGCTGGGGCTGCAAGACCTGGAGCTGGTACTGACGGCGTGTCGTCCACCCTCAGAGGCGAGCGCATGCGGCCAATCGATTCTGGACATGGGCCATCTGATGCACCTGGTGGGCAAGGACCAAGCTGCGCTCAGTGCCTTGCTGTCCGATCTACGCAGCAGCAACCGTAGTGATCTCAAATGCTTGCAGACGTTCAGGCACCAGCCGCAGGCACTTGCGCAACTGGCCCATCGGGTCAAGGGCGCTGCGCGCATCGTGCGCGCCAGTACTCTGGTGGAATTGTGCGAACGTCTCGAACGAACCTGCGCCCAGCCGTCACCCGCACCGGAGCAATTGAGTGCGGACGTGCGCGCGTTGCACGCGGCGATGCAGCAGCTGGATCGCCAGCTCAATCGCCATGCCGCCACTGGCGGCATGGCGGTGGCGTCATATCATCCCGAGCAATAACAGCACCAGCAGCACCACCAGTACGGCACCGACGATGCCGGACGGGCCATAACCCCAGCTGCGCGAATGGGGGAAGACCGGTAAGCCACCGATCAGCAGCAGGATCAGGATGATGATGAGGATCGTGGTCATGGGCGAAATCCTTGCGTGGTTGGGGTCAAGGGCCTGGAACTGCTGGCCTCTTGTAAATTCGGACTGTTGCCGGACCTGAAAGATTCCATTTGTGTGTCTGCCCCTTGCAGGTCGACGAGCTCGGCACTGACTGAACGGTCATGGGCTTGCATTCACTATCCTGATGAATCCTGCCTCGCTGTCCGACGTTGATTAGACTCGGTTGCAATTCAGTCGGCACAAGGCCCGTCACCATGCAAAACCGCATCATGATCACAGGCGCAGGATCCGGCCTGGGCCACGAGATCGCCCTGCGCTGGGCTCGGGAGGGTTGGCGCCTGGCGCTGGCAGATGTCAACGATGCTGGCCTGCGCGAAACCCTGGAGCAGGTACGTGCAGCAGGCGGCGATGGTTTCGTGCAGCGTTGCGACGTGCGTGACTACAGCCAGCTCACCGCCTTGGCCCAAGCCTGCGAGGAACAATTCGGCGGCATCGATGTGATCGTCAACAACGCAGGCGTCGCCTCGGGCGGGTTCTTCGCCGAGCTGTCGCTTGAAGACTGGGACTGGCAGATCGCAGTGAACCTGATGGGCGTGGTCAAGGGCTGCAAGGCGTTTTTGCCACTGCTCGAGCGCAGCAAGGGGCGCATCATCAACATCGCTTCGATGGCGGCGCTGATGCAAGGGCCGGGAATGAGCAACTACAACGTCGCCAAGGCCGGTGTGCTGGCGCTGTCGGAAAGCCTGCTGGTGGAGTTGCGCCAACTCGAGGTGGGGGTGCATGTGGTGTGCCCGTCGTTCTTCCAGACCAACCTGCTTGACTCTTTCCGCGGGCCGAATCCGGCGATGAAGGCGCAGGTCGGCAAGCTGCTGGAAGGCTCGCCCATCACTGCCGCACAGATTGCCGACTACATCCACGCACAGGTCGCGGCGGGCGAATTCCTGATTCTGCCGCACGAGGCCGGACGCGATGCCTGGCGTCTGAAGTGCCAAGCCCCGCAGGTGCTCTATGACGAGATGGCCAGTATGGCGGTAAAGATGCGGGCCAAGGCGCGGCCAGGGCAATAGCTGTTATGCAGGTGCCGTCTGTAGGGCTTTTTACCGATCTGGGTAGGTGCGGTCTATTTCACAGGTGAGTGATTGAATAGGCCGAATGCCCATAGCAGGCTCGGATTTTCCCTGGGTCTGGAGGATCGGAGCATGTTGGTAATCGGACGTGATGTCGGCGAGGTCGTCACCATCGGCGAGAACATCCGCATCAAAGTGATGGCCGTCGAAGGGGGCGTGGTGCGCTTCGGGATCAGTGCACCGCGTGAGGTGGTGGTGCACCGCTCGGAGATTTACAAGCGTATCAAGGAGCAGGAGCTGGAGCGCAGCTCCTCGTCTTAATCCAGCAACTCCCGTGGCACATCATGCTTGGCCAGTAACTGGCACTGCTGGCTTTCCAGGTCGAAGAGGATGAATGCCTGGCCTTTGGCCAAGGCCTGGCGCACGCGCAGCACGCGGGTTTCCAGCGGGGTGTCGTCGCCGTTGTCGGTGCCGTCGCGGGTGACGAAGTCTTCGATCAGGCGGGTGAGGGTGTCGGCTTCGAGTTGGTCGTAGGGGATCAGCATGATGGCTATCGGGTTGGGCAGGTTGGGCTGCATGCTACTTGAAAGTGGGGCAGGGACGTTAATCGTCGGCGACGTCTGAGCGGGTTGAACCGCGTAGACGCCGCCGCCAGGTTCAGCTCTTGTTGCCCACCAGGCTATCCACCGCTGGCACCCGGGTATCGCTCTCCATTTGCGCATCATGCTCCAGTTGATGACTGAAGCGCTCCAGAGAAGCATTGGCCGGTTGCGAGTCGCTGGCGAACACGGGCGGGCTGAGCAGGTACGCCGACAACAGGCGGCTCAGTGCAGCCAGGCTGTCGATGTGGGTGCGCTCGTAACCGTGAGTGGCGTCGCAACCGAACGCCACCAGCGCAGTGCGGATATCGTGCCCGGCCGTGACCGCCGAGTGGGCGTCGCTGAAGTAGTACCGGAACAGGTCGCGGCGTACCGGCAACTCCTGGTCGCTCGCGAGTTTGAGCAGATGACGGGACAGGTGGTAGTCGTACGGCCCTGAAGAGTCCTGCATCGCCACGCTTACTGCATGCTCGCTGGACGCCTGCCCCGGCGCCACCGGGGCGATGTCGATGCCGACGAACTCGCTGACATCCCAAGGCAGCGCGCCTGCGGCCCCGGAGCCGGTTTCCTCGGTGATGGTGAACAGCGGATGGCAGTCGATCAGCGGTTGGCGGCCACTTTCCACCACAGCCTTGAGGGCTGCGAGCAATGCCGCCACGCCGGCTTTGTCGTCCAGGTGACGGGCGCTGATATGGCCGCTATCGGTGAATTCCGGTAGCGGATCGAAGGCGACGAAGTCGCCGATGCCGATGCCCAGCGCCTCGCAATCGGCGCGGGTAGCGCAGTAGGCGTCCAGGCGCACCTCAACGTGTTCCCAGCTGATCGGCATCTGGTCGATGGCGGTGTTGAACGCGTGCCCGCTGGCCATCAACGGCAGCACGCTGCCGCGAAACACGCCGGTGTCGGTGAACACGCTGACCCGGCTGCCTTCGGCGAAGCGGCTGGACCAGTGACCTACTGCCGACAGTGCCAGGCGGCCGTTGTCCTGCAACTGCCGCACGCTGGCGCCGATGGTGTCCAGGTGTGCCGAGACGGCGCGATCGGGCGAACTCTGACGGCCCTTGAGCGTGGCGCGGATGGTGCCACGGCGGGTCAGCTCGAAGGGGATGCCCAGTTCGTCCAGGCGCTCGGCTACGTAGCGCACGATGGTATCGGTGAAGCCGGTGGGACTGGGGATGGCGAGCATCTCCAGGAGGACGCGCTTGAGGTAGTCCAGGTCGGGTTCGGGGAGTCGTTCGGACATGGGTACTCCTTGGGGTCTTTGCTGGCTTTTTCGCGGGCAAGCCCATTCCACAAGGGCTTGCCCGCGAAAAGACCAGCAGCGATTCAGGCCAGGGGCTGGCTATGCGGGAACAGCAGATCCACGAACCGCTCCGCAGTCGGCTGCGGTTCATGGTTGGCCAGCCCGGCCCGCTCGTTGGCTTCGATGATCACGTAGTCCGGCTGCTGCGCATCGCGCACCATCAGGTCCAGGCCGACCACCGGAATTTCCAGTGCCCGTGCAGCCCTCACTGCCGCATCGGCGAGCACCGGGTGCAACTGTTCGGTGACATCTTCCAGGGTGCCGCCAGTGTGCAGGTTCGCCGTGCGCCGCACCGCCAGGCGCTGGCCTGCCGGCAATACGTCTTCAAAACCCAGCCCGGAGGCGCGCAGGGTGCGCTCGGTTTCCTCATCCATCGGGATGCGGCTTTCACCCCCGGTTGCGGCCTGGCGACGGCGGCTCTGGGCCTCGATCAGTGCCTTGATGGTGTGCTTGCCGTCGCCGATCACCTCGGCCGGATGGCGAATGGCGGCGGCCACCACCTCGAAGCCGATCACCAGGATGCGCAGGTCGAAACCGGCGTGGAAGCTCTCCAGCAGCACGCGGCTGTCGAAACGCCGGGCGTGCTCCACAGCCTGGCTGATCTCGTCGTATTCGGTGAGGTTGACCGCGACGCCCTGGCCCTGCTCGCCATCCACCGGCTTGACCACGACGGCGCCATGCTCTTCGAGAAAAGCCAGGTTGTCGTCGGCGTTGCCGGCCAGTTGCTGGGCAGGCACCTGCAGGCCGGCATCGTGCAGCACCTTGCGGGTCAGGCGCTTGTCCTGGCACAGGGTCATGGTCACGGCGCTGGTCAAGTCACTCAGCGATTCGCGACAGCGAATCCGGCGCCCGCCCAGGCTCAGGGTGAACAGCCCGGCGCTGGCGTCGTCTACCTGGACTTCGATACCACGGCGCAGGGCTTCGTTGACGATGATCCGCGCGTAGGGATTGAGCCCGGCTTCAGGGCCAGGGCCGAGGAACAGTTCCTGGTTGATGCCATTCCTGCGCTTGACGGCGAAGGTGGGCAGGTTACGAAAGCCCAGCTTCTGGTAAAGCCGCTTGGCCTGGCGGTTGTCGTGCATCACCGACAGGTCGAGGTAGGCCAGGCCGCGGCTCATGAAGTGCTCGACCAGATGGCGCACCAGCACTTCGCCGACACCCGGACGGCTGCACTGCGGGGAGACGGCCAGGCACCACAGGCTGCTGCCGTGCTCGGGGTCGTCGAAAGCCTTGCTGTGGTTCAGACCCATGACGCTGCCGATCACGGCGCCGGTGTCTTCGTCCTCGGCAATCCAGTACACCGGGCCACCCAGGTGGCGCGGGGTGAGTAGCTCGGGATTGACCGGCATCATGCCGCGCGCCTGATACAGCGTGTTGATCGCCTGCCAGTCGCCTTCGGCCTGGGCGCGACGGATGCGAAACCCGCGGAACACGCGCTGGGCCGGGCGATAGTCGGTGAACCACAGGCGCAGGGTGTCGGAGGGGTCGAGAAACAACTGTTGCGGCGCCTGGGCCAGCAACTGCTGGGGGGCCGCCACGTACAAGGCGATGTCACGTTCGCCGGGCTGTTCGTCGAGCATGGCCTCGGCAAGTTGTGCAGGGTCAGGGTAGGTGTGGCCGATCAGCAAACGTCCCCAGCCGCAGTGCACGGCGCGCGGCTGGTCGTGGGGGTCGCTGCCGTCACCGGCCAGGCGTGCCTGGAGGCGTTCGTAGGAGGGCGCCTGGCCGCGCAACAGGCGCTGGCCATAGGCACTATGGGCTTTCATCGGTCAGATTCCTTGTTCGCTGAGCCACAGGTTCAGGGCCGCCAGTTGCCACAGCTTGGAGCCGCGCAGTGGGGTGAGCTGGCCGTGAGGGTTGCTCAGCAGGCGATCGAGCATGGCCGGGTTGAACAGGCCACGGTCCTGGCTCGGGTCGGTCAGCAGTTCGCGTACCCAGCCAAGGGTCGCGCCCTCCAGGTGCTTGAGGCCGGGTACGGGGAAGTAGCCTTTCTTGCGGTCGATGACTTCATGGGGAATGACCCGTCGCGCCGCCTGCTTGAGCACCTGCTTGCCACCGTCTGGCAGCTTGAAGCGCGCCGGGATACGGGCAGAAAGTTCGACCAGGCGATAGTCGAGAAACGGCGTACGTGCCTCCAGGCCCCAGGCCATGGTCATGTTGTCGACACGCTTGACCGGGTCGTCGACCAGCATCACCGTGCTGTCCAGGCGCAGGGCCTTGTCCACCGCATGGGTTGCACCGGGACGGGCGAAGTGCTCGCGAACGAAATCGCCGGCGGCATCGTTGTCCAGCAACCAGGGTGCCTGCACGGTGTCGCGGTATTCGTCGTGGCTACGGTCGAAGAACGCCTCGCGATAGGCAGCGAAGGCATCCTCGGCACCATTCACCTGCGGGTACCAGTGATAGCCGGCGAACAACTCGTCGGCGCCCTGGCCGCTCTGCACGCCCTTGCAGTGCTTGGCGACTTCACGCGAAAGCAGGTAGAAGGCGATGCAGTCGTGGCTGACCATCGGCTCGCTCATGGCGCGGAAGGCAGCCGGCAACTGCTCGATGATCTCGTGTTCGGCGATGCGCAACTGGTGGTGGCGGGTGCCGTAGTGCTTGGCGATCAGGTCCGAGTACTGGAACTCGTCGCCACGTTCGCCGCCGGCATCCTCGAAACCGATGGAGAAGGTCGACAGGTCGTCCACGCCGACTTCGCGCAGCAGGCCGACCAGCAGGCTGGAGTCGACGCCACCGGACAGCAGCACGCCAACATCCACAGCCGCGCGCTGGCGGATCGCCACGGCATCGCGGGTGGCATCGAGCACACGGGTGGTCCAGCCTTCGAGGTCGAGGTCCTGCTCGTCCGGGGTCGGGCCGTAATGCAGTTGCCACCAGGTCTGGCGCTCGACTTCGCCGTGGCGGTCGATGCGCATCCAGGTCCCGGGCTCGAGCTTCTGCACGTTGGCCAGCATCGTGCGCGGTGCTGGCACCACGGCGTGGAAGTTGAGGTAGTGATTGAGCGCTACCGGGTCGATCATCGGGTCGATGTCGCCGCCTTTGAGCAGCGCCGGCAGGGTCGAGGCGAAGCGCAGGCGCTCGCCGTTGCGCGACAGGTACAGCGGCTTGACGCCGAGGCGGTCGCGAGCCAGGAACAGGCGCTGGTTGTCGCGCTCCCAGATGGCCAGGGCGAACATGCCGTTGAGCTTGGGCAGCAGCGCGGCGCCCCAGGCGTGGTAGCCCTTGAGCAGCACTTCGGTGTCGCCGTCTGACCAGAAGTTATAGCCCAGGTCCTGCAGTTCCTGGCGCAGTTCCGGGAAGTTGTAGATGGCGCCGTTGAACGCCAGGGACAGGCCGAGGGTGTTGTCGACCATCGGCTGCGCCGAGCCGTCGGACAGGTCCATGATCTTCAGGCGCCGATGGCCAAGGGCGATCGGCCCCTGGCTGTGGAAGCCCCAGGCATCAGGGCCACGTGGCGCCAGATGATGGGTGATGCGCTCCACCGCGGCGAGATCCGCCGGGCGGGGGGCTTGGTCGATGGGGGTGAAACGCAACTCTCCTGCTAATCCGCACATAAGTCCTTACCGGTTTTGCCGTTGGGGAAAGAGTGCCCCCACATGGGGCACCTTAAGGAACTGACCCAGGGGATTTGCGGGAGTTTTAGATCAATCTGTTATATGGGACGGGTGGGTGCTGTTTCATTTGCCGCGAATCAGCTTGCGCAGCATGAAGCGGTTTGGATGACAGGCCTCGGCCACGGCCCGAGGTATCGGCAGTGGTTCGCCACTGGCCCAGGCGGCAATCAGCTCGCCGCTCAAAGGCGCGGTAATCAGGCCGCGTGAGCCGTGGCCGCTGTTGACGTACAAGCCTTCCAGCCAGGGGCAGGCGATCGCCGGAACCTGTCGGGCATCCTTGGCCAGCATTGAATAGGTCGTGCTGATCGCAGCAGGATCGGCCAGCGGCCCGACAATCGGCAGGTAATCCGGGCTGGTGCAGCGAAACGCTGCGCGCCCCTGCAATTGCGCCGGATCCAGTGCGGCCGTGTCGAGCCGCTGCGCCAGGTCGGCAGAAATCGCCTCCAGCAGACCAAGATTGCTTGCGTGCTCGCCGGCAGTGGGGGCGAGGTCGAGGCTATGGAAGTCGAAACTGGCACCTAGGGTGTGCTCGCCATCGCGCGCCGGGGCGACGTAGCCGTTGGCGCAGACCACGGTGCCCAGCGCCTGGCTGCGCTCGGTCAGCGGCAGGCGGGTGATCTGTCCTCGGATACGCTTGAGCGGCAGCTCGGCGCATGCCTCGAGGTTGCGTATCTCAGCGGCACCGGCCAGCACCACCAGGGGCGCACTGGCCAGCAACCGTTCGCCGTCCCAGGCTTGCCACAGACCGTCGACGCGGCGCAGTTCGATCACCTGGTGATGGTTGAGCAGGCGAATGCGCGGGTGTTGCAGTTGCGCGTGGCACAGTGCGGGCGGGTGCACCCAGCCGCCCTCGGGGTAGAACAGCCCACCGCTGGACAGGGCGACCCCGGCGATCGCCTCGGCCTGCTCGCGATCCAGGCACTGCAGCAGGCTGCTGTCGAAGGCGCCGGCAAGTTTGGCCTGGCGTTCGGTTTCCTTGGTGTCGAACGCCAGTTGCAGCACGCCGCAGTCGTCCCAGTCGCGGCCACGCTGCAGGCGTTCGAGCCAACGGCGGGTGTAGCCGAACCCGGCGAGAATCATCTGCGACAAGGCGGTGCCGTGTGCCGACAGCTTCAGGTACAGCACGCCCTGGGGGTTGCCGGAGGCCTCTCGGGCCGGGGCGTCGTGGCGTTCCAGCACTTCGACCTGCCAACCGCGTGCAGCCAGGCTGGCGGCGCTGGCGCAACCGGCCAGCCCGGCGCCGATGACCAGCGCGCGACGGGGGCCGTCCACGGGGGCGGGGCGTGCATACCAGGGGGCTGGTTGTGGCGGCGTCGGCAGGTCTTCAGGCCAGCCGACGAATTCTCCCCCCATCACTTCCCACTTCTTGCCCAGCCCCGGCACTTTCTTGATCGCAAAACCGGCGGCTGCCAGGCCGCGGCGCACCCAACCTGTGGTGGTGAAGGTCCCCAGCGTGGTGCCGGGGCGTGACAGCCGTGCCAGTTGCGCGAACAGTTCCGGCGTCCACATGTCCGGGTTCTTCGCCGGGGCGAAGCCGTCCAGAAACCAGGCGTCGATGGGCGCGTCGAGCTGGGGCAACCGTTCCAGCACGTCACCGACCAGCAGGGTGAGGGTGACCCGGCCCTGCTCGAAGCTGAACTGCTGGAAGCCTGGATGCACGGCCACATACTGCGCCAGCAAGGGTTCGCTGAAGGGCGAAAGCTCCGGCCACAGCGCTGCAGCGCGGGCCAGGTCGGCGCGACTGAGTGGGTACTTCTCGACACTGACGAAATGCAGCCGCGCCTCGGGGTGAGCCTTTTCTGCAAACAGTTGCCAGGCACAGAAGAAGTTCATGCCGGTACCAAAACCGGTCTCGCCGATCACCAGGCAGGCGTGCGGCGCAAGCTCGGCGAAGCGCCGGGCCAGGTGGTTGCGCTCGAGGAAGACGTACACCGTCTCGTGCACGCCCTCGTTCTTCGAGAAATAGACGTCGTCGTATTGCCGCGAGTGGGGGCGGCCCTGGTCGTCCCAGTCGATCTGGGCGTGCTGGGGGAGTGGGGTATCAGGCATGGTCGGTTCGGCTGGCAGTGAAGCGAAGATTTTATGCCATCTGCGTCGCCGGCGCTGTATCCGCCGTGGGAAGAGGGCGCAAGACTGGCGTGCAATCCGCTACTCTTGCTTATCCATCGAAGGAGTGAGCCATGTTCGAATCCGCGGAAATCGGTCACAGCATTGACAAGGAAACCTACGAGGCCGAATTGCCGGCCCTGCGCGAGGCGTTGCTGGAGGCCCAGTTCGAGCTCAAGCAGCAGGCGCGATTCCCGGTCATCGTACTGATCAACGGTGTCGAGGGTGCTGGCAAGGGCGAGACGGTCAAGCTGCTCAACGAGTGGATGGACCCGCGGATGATCGATGTGCTCACCTTCGACCAGCAGACCGACGAAGAACTGGCGCGCCCACCCGCCTGGCGATACTGGCGTGCACTACCGCCAAAAGGGCGAATGGGCGTGTTCTTCGGCAATTGGTACAGCCAGATGTTGCAGGGGCGGGTGCATGGTCGCTTCAAGGATGCGGTGCTCGACCAGGCCATCACCGGCGCCGAGCGCCTGGAACAGATGCTTTGCGACGAAGGTGCGCTGATCATCAAGTTCTGGTTTCACCTCTCCAAGAAACAGATGAAGACCCGGCTCAAGGTGCTGCGCGACGATCCGCTGCACAGTTGGCGCATCAGTCCGCTGGACTGGCAACAGTCCGAGACCTACGACCGCTTCGTACGTTTCGGTGAGCGGGTTCTGCGGCGCACCAGCCGCGACTACGCGCCCTGGCATGTGATCGAGGGTGTCGATCCGCACTACCGTGCGCTGGCGGCCGGGCGCATTCTGCTCGAAAGCCTGAACGCGGCGCTGGCCAACGCGCCGAAGGGCAAGCACCAGGGCAATGTCGCGCCATTGGGGCGCAGTATCGATCAGTTGAGCTTGCTCGGCGCTCTGGATCTTACCCGGCGCCTCGACAAGCACGACTACCAGAAGCAGCTGGTCGCCGAGCAGGCACGCCTGGCCGGGCTGTTGCGGCACAAGCGCATGCGCGAGCACGCCCTTGTCGCGGTGTTCGAAGGCAACGATGCTGCGGGCAAGGGTGGGGCGATTCGCCGCGTGGCCGCCGCGCTGGACCCACGCCAGTACCGCATCGTGCCGATCGCTGCGCCCACCGAAGAGGAACGGGCCCAGCCCTATCTATGGCGGTTCTGGCGACATGTGCCGGCGCGTGGCAAGTTCACCATCTTCGACCGCTCCTGGTACGGTAGGGTGCTGGTGGAGCGGGTCGAAGGGTTTTGCACCCCGGCCGACTGGATGCGCGCCTATGGCGAGATCAATGATTTCGAGGAGCAGTTGAGCAACTCGGGCATCGTGGTCGTGAAGTTCTGGCTGGCAATCGACCAAGAGACACAGCTGCAGCGCTTCGAGGAACGTGAAGAGATCCCGTTCAAGCGCTACAAGATCACCGAGGAAGACTGGCGCAACCGCGACAAGTGGGATGTATACGCCGAGGCGGTGGGTGACATGGTCGATCGTACCAGCTCCGAGATAGCCCCCTGGACGCTGGTGGAGGCCAACGACAAGCGCTGGGCGCGGGTCAAGGTGTTGCGCACCATCAACGATGCCCTGGAAGCGGCGTTCGCCAGGCACAAGAAGTGACGCATCCCGTCCGCCGCGGGGCAGCCATGCCTCGCGGGAATGACCTGATGAATTCTTTTCCCGGCACTTTCTGCCAGCCCCACCTTTGCAGCCCTTAGACTTCAATCACCCCACTCAGGGCATTGATCGAGGACGCTATGCACATTTCTTCCGGACGCTGGGTCCATGGCCTGTTCCTGGCGCTGCTGACCGCGCTGCTGTGGGGCATTCTGCCGATCAAGCTCAAGCAGGTGCTGCAGGTGATGGATCCGATCACGGTCACCTGGTATCGGCTGCTGGTCTCCGGCGGCCTTCTGTTTGCCTGGCTGGCCGCCAACCGGCGCCTGCCGTCAGTCCAGCGGCTGGGGCGCAAGGGCTTGGGCCTGGTAGCGGTGGCCGTGTGTGGGCTGATGGGCAACTACGTGCTGTATCTGGTCGGTCTCAAACTGCTCAGCCCTGGTACTGCACAGTTGGTGGTGCAACTGGGGCCGGTGCTGTTGCTGGTGGCCAGTGTGTTTGTGTTCAAAGAGCGTTTCAGCTTGGGCCAGGGTATCGGGTTGCTGGTGCTGCTGGCCGGTTTCGGGCTGTTCTTCAACCAGCGCCTGGACGAGCTGCTGACATCACTTGGGACCTATACCACCGGTGTACTGACGATCATCCTGGCCACCAGCATCTGGGTGTTCTATGCCCTGAGCCAGAAGCAGTTGCTGACGGTCTGGCATTCGCAGCAGGTGATGATGGTGATCTACCTGTGCTGCGCGGCGCTGCTGACGCCTTGGGCGCACCCGCTGGAGGCGCTGCAACTGACGGCTGTACAAGGCTGGTTGCTGCTGGCGTGCTGCCTGAACACGCTGGTCGCCTATGGCGCATTTGCCGAGGCTTTGGCGCATTGGGAAGCATCGCGGGTGAGTGCGACCTTGGCACTGACGCCGCTGGTCACCTTTATTGCGGTGGCGCTATCGGCCTGGGTGTGGCCTGAGTACGTGCATGCCGAACAGATCAATGCGCTGGGCTATGCCGGGGCGGTGACGGTGGTGGCAGGGTCGGCACTGGTGGCGCTGGGGCCTTCGCTGGTGGCGGGGTGGCGGGCGCGGCGGGCCAGGGTGGCAGAGGTTCGCTGATGATCGGCGGTGGCCTCTTCGCGGGCAAGCCCGCGAAGAGACCACTATCGGCTCAGGATCAGCCCTTGGCCCCCGGTGCCAGCATGTTTTCCGGGCGCACCCACTGGTCGAACTGCTCGTTGGTCAGGTACTTGAGCTCCAGCGCTGCCTCGCGCAGGGTCTTGCCCTCGCTGTAGGCCTTCTTGGCGATTTCCGCAGCCTTGTCGTAGCCGATGTGCGGGTTCAGCGCCGTCACCAGCATCAGTCCGCGCTCCAGGTGGGCGGCCATCTGTTCGGCGTCCGGCTCGATGCCGGCCACGCAGTGCTCCTGGAAGTTGCGGCAGCCATCGGCCAACAGTTCGATCGACTGCAGCAGGTTGTGGATGATCACCGGCTTGAACACATTCAACTGCAAGTGCCCCTGGCTGGCCGCGAAGCCGATCGCCGCATCGTTGCCCAGTACCTGACAGGCCAGCATCGACAGGGCTTCGCATTGGGTCGGATTGACCTTGCCCGGCATGATGGAGCTGCCTGGTTCGTTGGCCGGCAGGCGTACCTCGGCAAGTCCGGCACGCGGGCCGGAACCCAGCAGGCGCAGGTCGTTGGCGATCTTCATCAGGGCCACGGCGAGAGTTTTGAGCGCGCCAGCCAGGCTGGTCAGCGGCTCATGGCCGGCGAGGGCGGCGAACTTGTTCGGTGCGGTGACGAAGGGCAGGCCGGACAACGCTGCAAGCTCAGCGGCAATGGCTTCGGCAAAGCCGTGTGGGGCGTTGAGACCGGTGCCGACGGCCGTGCCACCCTGTGCCAGTTCACAAACTGCCGGAAGGGTGGCGCGAATTGCCCGCTGTGCGTAGTCGAGCTGGGCAACGAAGGCCGAGATTTCCTGGCCGAAGGTGATGGGCGTGGCGTCCATCATGTGTGTGCGACCAGTCTTGACCAGATTCGAGTGACGCGCCGACAGTTCTGCCAGGCCCGACGACAACTCGGCGATGGCCGGCAGCAACTTGCCATGCACGGCCTGGGCGGCGGCGATGCTCATGGCGGTAGGGAAGCAGTCGTTGGAGCTCTGCGAGCGGTTGACGTGATCGTTCGGGTGGACCGGCACCTTGCCGCCACGGCCCTTGCCAGCCAGTTCGTTGGCGCGCCCGGCGATCACTTCGTTGACGTTCATGTTGCTCTGGGTGCCACTGCCGGTCTGCCAGACCACCAGCGGGAACTGATCGTCGTGTTCGCCGTCGAGCACTTCGTCGGCGGCTTGTTCGATCAGTCGGGCAATGTCGGCTGGCAGGTCGCCGTTGCGGTCGTTGACTCGTGCCGCGGCTTTCTTGACCAGCGCCAGGGCGTGGAGGACAGCCAGGGGCATGCGCTCCTTGCCGATGGCGAAGTTGATCAGCGAGCGCTGGGTTTGCGCACCCCAGTAGGCGTCCTCTGGAACTTCGACCGGGCCCAGGCTGTCTGTCTCGATACGGCTCATGCTGCGCTCACTCCTTTGTTCAGTCAGAAGTCGCAGTTTAGGCCCTGATCCACCCGGGCGGTCAATCGCTCGTCTTCCCACTTGAGCACAGTGCCCATCGCGGCGCAGAATGCTCTACTCTGAGGTATCCGCCTCACCCTCTCATGAAGGAATTGCAATGACCCGCCTCCGTGTCCTCTTTGCCGCCGTCGCCCTGGCCTGTGCCAGCGGCCAGGTCCTCGCCGCAACTGCCAGCCACAACGCCGCCGCCGAGAAGTTCCTGACCCTGGCCAATGCCGACAAGCTGGGCACCCCGGTGTACATGCAGGTCCAGCAGATGTTCGCCCAGCGCTTCGAGCAGACCAAGGCCCCGGCCGCGAAGAAATCCGTGCTCGACAGCTACCAGGCCAAGGCCAACGCCGCCCTGGACAATGCCATTGGCTGGAAGAAGCTCAAGCCGCAGATGGTCAACCTGTACACCGCGACCTTCACCGAGCAGGAGCTCAACGACCTGGTCAAGTTCTACGAGTCGCCGCTGGGCAAGAAAGTCCTGCGCGAAATGCCCAAGGTCACCCAGCAGTCGGCCCAGCTGACCCAGCAGAGCCTGGAGCCTGCAGTGCCGGTGGTGAACAAGCTGCTGGACGACATGACCAAGGAGCTGGACCCGAACGCTGGCAAGGCCGCCGCTCCGGCGAAGAAGTGAGCCTGAATCGATGAGCATGCAACAACGCATCGAGCAGCAACTGGCAGCGCTTGGCGATCAGCACCTGCAGGTGCTGAATGAAAGCCACATGCACAGTCGTGGGCAGGAGACGCACTACAAGGCGGTGCTGGTCAGCGAACAGTTCGCCGGCCTGAACAGCGTCAAGCGTCACCAGAAGGTCTACGCCACCATGGGCGAGCTGATGGGCGAGATTCATGCCCTGGCGATCCACACCTACACGCCCGAAGAATGGGCGCAGGTAGGGGCGGCGCCGGCCTCGCCGGTGTGTGCCGGCGGCGGGCACTGAAACCTGTCCGTCGTTCTGGTAGAATCCGCTTCATCCGGGGGCCGCTTTGCGGCCCCCGTGTTTTTTGTCAAACCCGGTCCGCCCCTTACGAGGGCAACCACCTGGAGATACAGATTCATGTCCCAACCGATCGTCGTGGCGGCGCTCTATAAGTTCGTCACCCTCGAAGACTACCTCGACCTGCGCGAGCCATTGTTGAAAACCCTGCAGGACAACGACGTCAAAGGCACTTTGCTGCTGGCGCTCGAGGGTATCAATGGCACGGTCTCCGGTACCCGTGAAGGTATCGACGGCCTGCTGGCCTGGCTGCGCAACGACCCGCGCCTGGCGGATGTCGACCATAAAGAGTCGTACTGCGACGAGCAGCCGTTCTACCGCACCAAGGTCAAGCTCAAGAAAGAGATCGTCACCCTTGGCGTGCCGGGCGTCGACCCCAACAAGCAGGTCGGTACCTATGTCGACCCCAAGGACTGGAATGCGCTGATCAGCGACCCCGAAGTGCTGTTGATCGACACCCGCAATGACTATGAAGTGGCCATCGGCACCTTCAAGGGCGCCATCGATCCGAAGACCGAGACCTTCCGCGAGTTTCCCGACTACATCAAGGCCAACTTCGACCCGAGCAGACACAAGAAGGTCGCGATGTTCTGCACTGGCGGCATTCGTTGTGAAAAAGCGTCCAGCTACATGCTCGGTGAAGGCTTCGAGGAGGTCTATCATCTTAAGGGAGGGGTCCTGAAATACTTCGAGGAAGTGCCTCAGGAAGAAAGCCTCTGGGACGGCGACTGCTTCGTCTTCGACAACCGGGTCACGGTGCGTCACGACCTGTCCGAGGGCGAGTACGACCAGTGCCATGCCTGCCGCCATCCGATCAATGCGGATGACCGTGCGTCCGAGCATTATTCGCCCGGAGTGAGCTGCCCGCATTGCTGGGACACCCTGAGCGAGAAGACCCGGCGCAGCGCCATCGACCGCCAGAAGCAGATCGAGCTGGCCAAGGCGCGCAACTTGCCGCACCCGATCGGTTACAACTACAAAGCCGAGGCCTGATGCATGACTGCACGCCTGCTCTATGTGATGGACCCGATGTGTTCCTGGTGCTGGGGCTTCGCTCCCGTGGCCGAGGCGTTGATCGCCCAGGCGCGGGATGCCGGTGTGCCGACGCGCCTGGTGGTGGGTGGCCTGCGCAGCGGTAGCAGCGCGTTGGATAGCTCGACGCGCAAGTACATCCTCGAGCATTGGCAGGCGGTCGCCGAGGCCACCGGTCAGGCGTTTCGCTTCGAGGGCGCCATGCCTGACGGGTTCGTCTATGACACCGAGCCGGCCTGTCGCGCCTTGGTCACGGCGCGTGAGCTCGATGCCGAGCGCGGTTGGGCGCTGCTCAAGCTGATCCAGGGCTCGTTCTACGAACAGGGCCTGGATGTCACCCGCGCCCCGCAACTGGTGGACCTGGCCGAGCAGGCAGGCTTCGACCGCGAACGGTTTTCTGCAGCGTTCGCAAGCGTCGAGACCCGCACGACCACGACAGCCGACTTTGCCTGGGTTCAGGACCTGGGTATCGCCGGCTTCCCGACCCTGCTGGCCGAGCGCAATGGTCAACTGGCCTTGCTGACCAACGGCTATCAGCCGCTCGATCGCCTGCAGCCGTTGCTGGGCCGCTGGCTGCAGCAGGCTGCCTGTGCTTGATCTGTCAGGGTCTAGCGACCCTGTGCCGGGGAAGCCCCCCGTTGCGCACGATCGTCTGAGCTGGGCGGAAATCCGCCGCCTGGCGCTGCACCACAAGAAGGCCTTGTGGACTGCCAACCTGGTTGCCGTGCTTGCCGCCCTCTGCAGCGTGCCGATTCCCTTGCTGCTGCCCTTGCTGGTCGATGAAGTGCTGCTGGGCCATGGCGACGCTGCCTTGAAATGGATGAACCAGTTCCTGCCGAGCCAATGGCAGGTGGCAGCCGGTTATATCGGCTTGATGCTGGTTGCGACCCTCAGCCTGCGCCTGGCCTCGCTGGCCTTCGGTGTGATCCAGGCCAGGCAGTTCGCCGGGCTGGCCAAGGATATCGTGTACCGCTTGCGAATCCGCCTGATCGAGCGGCTCAAGCGGATCTCGCTCAAGGAGTATGAAAGCCTGGGCAGTGGCACGGTCACTACGCATCTGGTCACCGACCTGGACACCCTGGACAAGTTCGTCGGTGAAACGCTCAGCCGCTTCCTGGTGGCCATGCTGACGCTTACCGGCACTGCGGCGATCCTGATCTGGATGCACTGGAAGCTGGCGCTGCTGATCCTGCTGTTCAACCCGTTGGTGATCTATTTCACCGTGCAGTTGGGCAAGCGGGTCAAGCACCTGAAGAAGCTCGAGAACGACAGTACCGGGCGTTTTACCCAGGCGCTGAGCGAGACCCTCGACGCCATCCAGGAAATCCGCGCAAGCAACCGCCAGGGCTATTTCCTCGGGCGCCTTGGAGTACGTGCCCGGGAAGTGCGTGACTATGCGGTGGCCTCGCAGTGGAAGAGCGACGCCAGTGGTCGGGCCAGCGGTCTGCTGTTCCAGTTCGGCATCGACATTTTCCGCGCTGCGGCGATGCTCACGGTGTTGTTCTCCGACCTGTCGATCGGGCAGATGCTGGCTGTGTTCAGTTACCTGTGGTTCATGATCGGCCCGGTGGAGCAGTTGCTCAACCTGCAGTACGCCTACTACGCGGCCGGTGGTGCGCTGAGCCGGCTCAACGAGTTGCTGTCGCGAGAGGACGAACCGCAGTATCCGGCCGCCTGTGATCCGTTCGCTGGGCACGCGACGGTGGGTATCGAGGTGCGCGAGCTGCGCTTCGCCTATGCCGATGAGCCGGTGCTCGATCACCTGGACCTGTCCATCGCTCCGGGCGAGAAGGTGGCTATCGTCGGTGCCAGCGGCGGCGGCAAGAGCACGCTGGTTCAGCTGCTGCTGGGGTTGTACAGCGCCCAGGCCGGGACCATTCGCTTTGGCGGTGCCAGCCTTCAGGAGATCGGCCTGGAGACCCTGCGCGAACATGTCGCGGTGGTGCTGCAGCATCCATCGTTGTTCAACGACAGTGTGCGCGCCAACCTGACCATGGGCCGCGAGTGCAGTGACGACGCCTGTTGGCAGGCGCTGCGCATCGCCCAGCTCGATGCCACCATCGCCGCGCTGCCGCAGGGATTGGACAGTGTGGTCGGGCGCTCTGGTGTACGCCTGTCCGGGGGCCAGCGTCAACGCCTGGCGATTGCCCGGATGGTACTGGCCGAGCCGAAGGTGGTGATCCTCGACGAGGCTACCTCGGCCCTCGATGCGGCCACCGAATACAACCTCCATCAGGCCCTGGCGCGCTTCCTCAGCGGCCGCACCACTCTGATCATTGCCCATCGCCTGTCCGCGGTGAAACAGGCTGATCGGGTTCTGGTATTCGACGGCGGTCATGTGGCCGAAGACGGCGGCCACCAGCAGCTCATCGCCGAAGGCGGGTTGTACGCCAAGCTGTATGGGCACCTGCAACAGTCCTGATCGGGCGGTGCATCAATAGGTGCAGTGGCTGCGACAAAAAGCTCCGCGCAGTTATGGCAAATGGCCTACGCTGTGCTTGTCTGGGTCGATTCGTGCCATATCCGCTCTGAGACAGGGACTACATGAAGGGAAATCGGACTCTCGAGGCGCCAAGGTTGCTGGGAATCATCTGGCCCTTCGTCGCAGTGGTGGTTTTCCAGGTGCTGTTGGGCAGCCTCAGTCTTTATTCGCTTTCGGCCATGCGTGCGTACGTGGCCGGCGAAAGCCTGTGGTCCAAGGCACAGAAAGACGCCATCTATTACCTCAATCTGTATGCCGAAAGCCAGGACGAACGCATCTTCGAGCGTTATCGCCAGGCCATTGCCATACCCCAGGGCGACCGTGAGCTACGGGTGGCTCTCGATCAGCCTGTCCCGGACCTGGAGGCGGCGCGGCGCGGGATCTTGCAGGGTGGTAACCATCCGGACGACGTCAATCGGATCATCTGGTTCTACCGCAATTTTCGCCAGATCAGTTACATGCAGAACGCCATCGGCTACTGGAACACCGGCGACGACTACCTAAGGCAACTGGACGGCCTGGCCCAGCAAATGCGCGAGGCCTTCGTCCAGGGGGTGGCCACTGAACGCGAGGTGGCGGACTGGAAAGCGCGTATCGTCTCGATCAACGAGGGCGTGACGCCGGCCGCCAAGGCATTCAGCGATGCATTGGGTGAAGGCTCGCGGGTGCTGCTGCGGGTGTTGATGGTCACCAATCTGCTCACGGCGTTGTTTCTCATCGCGCTGGCCTGGCGCCGTTCTGCACGGTTGCTGTCCCAGCGCCAGGCGTTTGCCAGCGCTTTGCAGGTGGAGCGTGAGCGGGCACAGACCACCCTTGAATCGATTGGCGATGCGGTGATCACCACCGATGTCGAGGGGTGCATCGTCTACATGAACCCTGCCGCGGAGCAGTTGACCCACTGGCAGGCCTCCCAGGCCCATGGCTTGCCGCTGGCGGCGCTGTTCAGCCTGCTCGATGAGAATGCCGAGCGGGACAGCCTGACCCTGGTCGAGCAGGTACTCAGCGGCAGCCTCAAGGGCGGCGCCGAGCATGCCCGGCTGATCCAGCGCCTGGATGGCAGTACGGTATCGGTCAACCTGGTTGGATCGCCGATCCACACCGACGGCCAGATCAGCGGTATCGTGCTGGCCTTGCATGACATGACGCAGGAGCGACAGTACATCGCCAACCTGTCCTGGCAGGCGACTCACGATGCCCTGACGGGCCTGGCCAACCGCCGCGAGTTCGAGTATCGCCTGGAGCAGGCGCTCAACACCTTGGTCCGTCAGTCGGGGCGCCATTCGCTGATGTTTCTCGACCTCGACCAGTTCAAGCTGGTCAACGATACCTGCGGACACGCTGCGGGCGATGAGTTGCTGCGCCATATCTGCGCCGTGCTGCAGGCAGGCCTGCGCGAAGGTGACACCCTGGCCCGGCTGGGCGGTGATGAATTCGGCGTGTTGCTGGAAAACTGCCCACCCGACCAGGCCGAGCGGATTGCCGAGCACTTGCGCCAGACCGTGCAGAGCCTGCATTTCGTCTGGAAGGGACGACCCTTCGTCACCACCGTCAGTATTGGCCTGGTACACATTGCCCAGTCGCCCGGCACCCTCGAGGCCTCGCTGCGGGCAGCCGACATGGCTTGCTACATGGCCAAGGAGAAGGGTCGCAACCGTGTGCAGGTCTACCATGCCGACGACAGCGAGTTGTCGATGCGCTTTGGCGAGATGGCCTGGATCCAGCGCCTGCATGTCGCGCTCGAGGAAAACCGCTTCTGCTTGTATGCCCAGGAAATCGCCCCGCTCAAGCCCGACATGGGCGCCGGGCACATAGAGATTCTTCTGCGCCTGCATGACGAGAGCGGCCGGACCGTGCTGCCTGACAGCTTCATCCCTGCTGCCGAACGCTACGGCCTGATGACCGCACTCGATCGCTGGGTGGTGCGCAATGTGTTTCAGGTGATTCGTCAGGCGCTGGATGAAGGTTGCAGTCGGCCGCTGGCGATGTGCGCGATCAATCTGTCGGGTAGCAGCATTGGCGACGATAAATTCCTGGAGTACTTGCAGCGATCGTTCGCCGAGTACCAGATTCCTCCGCACATGATTTGTTTCGAAATAACCGAGACCAGCGCAATCGCGAATTTGGGAAGTGCTATTCGCTTCATCAACGAATTGAAAGGCTTGGGCTGCAAGTTCTCCCTCGACGATTTCTGCGCCGGGATGTCGTCATTCGCCTATTTGAAGCATTTACCCGTAGACTTCCTGAAGATCGACGGAAGTTTCGTCAAAGATATGCTCGACGATCCCATTAACAGGGCTATGGTGGAGGTGATCAACCATATCGGCCATGTCATGGGTAAGCGCACCATCGCCGAATTCGTCGAAACGCCGTTGATCGAGCAGGCGCTGCAGGAGATCGGCGTGGATTTCGCGCAGGGTTATCTGATCGAGCGGCCGCAGGTGTTCACCTGTGGCAGCCTTCAGCGACAACGGATTGCAGTAAGGCCCCTGTTGCACCGGGCGCCAGGGACCTTCCGCTGATACCAGTAGCCGTCCGGGAAATCACAGGGAATCAAGGAGCTGACAGTGATTGAAGCATTCGTTCGGATCGGTCCATTGATGGACGCCAAGAGCTATCCCGACTGGGCGCAGAAAATGATCGATGATTGCGCCGAGAGCAAGCGCAGGGTGGTCGAGCATGAGATCTACCAGCGGCTGAGCGACGGCAAATTGAGCAAGAAGACCATCCGCCAGTACTTGATCGGTGGCTGGCCGGTGGTCGAACAGTTCTCGCTGTACATGGCCCACAACCTCACCAAGACCCGATACGGCCGAAGCCAGGGCGAAGATATGGCGCGGCGTTGGTTGATACGCAATATCCGTGTCGAACTCAATCATGCCGACCATTGGGTCAAATGGTGCAAGGCGCACGACATTACCTTGAAGGACTTGCAGGCCCAGGATGTTCCGCCTGAGCTGAACGGCTTGAATGATTGGTGCTG
The DNA here is from genome assembly GCF_052378495.1 of Pseudomonas sp. A014. Lineage (NCBI taxonomy): Bacteria > Pseudomonadati > Pseudomonadota > Gammaproteobacteria > Pseudomonadales > Pseudomonadaceae > Pseudomonas > Pseudomonas sp. A014. The sequence goes on along the minus strand of NZ_CP199001.1, from coordinate 4,383,728 downwards.
GCGTGTCTGTGCGACCGAGTCCCTGGCCATTGCGATGGCCGCGACCAACTATGCGATCGAAGGGGCGACGGGAGAGTGGTCTGCAAAGGTCTATCCCGACACGGACTATGCGCAGGCCTTCATCCAGCAAGGTGACAAGGAGTCCAAGGCGGCCATGAGGTGGCTGGATCTGCACGCCGAGTACGATGATGCTCACCCATGGGAGGCACTGGAGATCATCTGCACGCTGGTGGGCGAGAACCCTTCCGAGGAATTGCAGGCGCAACTGCGCAAGGCAATCTGCAAGAGCTACGACTGCATGTACCTGTTCCTGGAGCGTTGCCTGGCAATGGAGCCTGTGCAGCGTCAGACCTTCAGCAAGCCGGTGTTGGCGGCGGGCTGATCAGGTGCCCGGCCTCATCGCGCGCTTGCAGGGATGAGGCCGGTGCAGTTGCCGGCGTTTATTGGGCGTTGAACGCCTGTCCGTTCACGCCGCTGCTGTCAGGGCCCATCAGGTACAGGTACACCGGCATGATGTCTTCGGGCAGCGGATTGTCCTGCGGGTTCTCGCTGGGATAGGCGAGCGCTCGCATCGCCGTGCGCGTGGCACCCGGGTTGATGCTGTTGGCGCGCACCGGCGCCACGCCTTCCAGTTCGTCGGCCAGGGTCTGCATCAGGCCTTCGGTGGCGAACTTCGACACGCCATAGGCGCCCCAGTAGGCCCGGCCCTTGCGCCCCACGCTCGACGAGGTGAACACCACCGAGGCGTCCTCGGACAACTTGAGCAGCGGCAGCAGTGTGCTGGTCAGCATGAAGGTCGCGTTGACGTTGATGTGCATCACGCGCATGAAGTTGTCGCCCGACAACTGCTCCAGCGGCGTACGCGGGCCGATGATCGACGCGTTGTTGAGCAGGCCGTCGAGGTGCCCGAACTGTTCTTCGACCATCACCGCCAGTTCGTCGTACTGATGGGGCAGGGCGGTTTCCAGGTTGAACGGAATCACCACGGGTTGTGGGTGGCCGGCGGCCTCGATCTGGTCGTAGACCTCGTTGAGGTTGGCCTCGGTCTTGCCCAGCAGCAGCACGGTGGCCCCCAGTGCTGCATAGGCCTTGGCGGCGGCAGCGCCGATGCCGCGGCCAGCGCCGGTGACAAGAATGACCCGACCCTTGAGCAGGTCGGGGCGGGCGATGTAGTCGAACATTGAGAATTCCCTGTTTTTATCCCTGTGTGTGCTGCCAGCCCTTACTGCTCAGCAGCCGCACAACGCACTGTCGATCACCTTGCGCAGGTCCAGCGGGTGGTCCACCACCACGTCGGCACCCCAGTTGTTGGGGTTGTCCTCTGGATGAATATAGCCGTAGCGCACGGCTGCGGTGCGGGTGCCGGCATCGCGGCCGGATTCGATGTCACGCAGATCGTCTCCGACGAACAGTACGCTGGCCGGATCCAGGTCAAGGGTCTTGCAGGCGAGGATCAGCGGCTCGGGGTCGGGCTTGCTGTTCTTCACGTGATCGGGGCAGATCAGCAGCGCCGAGCGCTCGGCCAGGCCAAGCTGCTGCATGATCGGCTCGGCGAAGCGTACCGGCTTGTTGGTGACCACGCCCCACAACAGGTTGCCTTTCTCGATGTCGTCCAGCAGTTCGGCCATGCCCTCGAACAGCTTGCTGTGCACCGCGCAGTCGCGCTGGTAGCGCTCGAGAAACTCCAGGCGCAGGGCTTCGAAGCCTTCGGCGTCAGGGCTCATGGCGAAAGTGGCGGCGACCATGGCCCGGGCGCCGCCGGAGATCACGCCGCGGATCAACTGGTCGTCCACCGCCGGCAGTCCGCGTTCGGCGAGCATGGCCTGGCAGATGGCGATGAAATCTGGCGCGGTGTCCAGCAGGGTACCGTCCATGTCGAAGAGTACTGCTCGCAGGCGCATGCTCATTCCTCGCGCAGGGTCTGGATCATGTAGTTGACATCGACGTCGCTGGCCAGCTTGTAGTGCTTGGTCAGCGGATTGTAGGTGAGGCCGATGATGTCCTTCACTTCGAGGCCGGCAACACGGCTCCAGGCGCCGAGCTCCGATGGCCGGATGAATTTCTTGAAGTCATGGGTGCCGCGCGGCAGCATCTTGAGGATGTACTCGGCGCCGATGATCGCCAGCAGGTAGGCTTTGGGGTTGCGGTTGATGGTGGAGAAGAACACCTGGCCGCCGGGCTTGACCAGGCGATGGCAGGCGCGGATCACCGAGGAGGGGTCGGGCACGTGTTCGAGCATTTCCAGGCAGGTGACCACGTCGAACTGGCCAGGCAGCTCTTCTGCGAGCGCTTCGGCGGTGATTTGCCGGTACTCGACCTCGACCCCCGATTCCAGCTGGTGCAGGCGCGCCACGGCCAGTGGTGCTTCGCCCATGTCGATACCGGTCACGGTGGCGCCGCGCTGGGCCATTGCCTCGCTGAGGATGCCGCCGCCGCAGCCGACGTCCAGTACCTTCTTGCCGGCGAGGCTGGCGCGCTCGTCGATCCAGTTGACCCGCAGCGGGTTGATCTCGTGCAGGGGCTTGAACTCGCTCTCGCGGTCCCACCAGCGGTGAGCCAGGGCCTCGAACTTGGCGATTTCGGCGCGGTCGACGTTGCTCATTGAACAGATCCTCTGAAAACTTCGATAAAAGGTGTCTCAGGCGGCAGCCGCAGCTGCCGGCCGGTCATTCTTTGCCAGCGCGAATGCGCGCTCCCCAGGTGCGGGCGGTGTCGATCAGTGCCGCTTCGTCCATCTGGGTCAGGCGCCTGTCGTCGAGCAGGTGGTGGCCCGCGACCCAGACGTGGCGCACGCAGTCGCGGCCGGTGGCGTAGATCAGTTGCGAAACCGGGTCATGCACCGGTTGCTGGGCCAGGCCCGAGAGGTCGAAGGCGGTGATGTCCGCGGCCTTGCCCACCTCCAGCGAGCCGATGCTGGCCTCCAGCCCCAGGGCGCGGGCGCCGTTGAGCGTGGCCATGCGCAGGGCGCGGTGGGCGTCCAGGGCCGTGGCCGAACCTGCGACGGCCTTGGCCAGCAATGCTGCGGTCCGGGTTTCGCCAAGCAGGTCGAGGTCGTTGTTGCTGGCGGCACCGTCGGTGCCCACGGCGACGTTGACCCCGGCCTGCCACAAGCGTTCGACCGGGCAGAAGCCGCTGGCCAGCTTGAGGTTGGATTCCGGGCAGTGCACCACGCTGGTGTTGCTTTCTACCAACAGGGCAAGGTCGTCGTCGCTGATCTGGGTCATGTGCACGGCTTGCAGGCGCGGACCCAGCAGGCCGAGGCGCGCCAGGCGTGCCAGTGGGCGTTCGCCGTGCTCGGCCACGGCCCGCTCGACCTCGCCGGCGGTCTCGTGGATGTGCATGTGCAGCGGCGCGTCGAGCTGGTCGGCGATGACCCGGATCTTCTCCAGATTCTCGTCATTGACTGTATACGGGGCATGGGGGCCGAGGGCGACACTGATGCGCGGGTGATGGCGCAGGTCGCCGAACAGCTCGATGGCCAGGTGCAGGGCCTCGTCGGTGGTGCGCGCACCGGGGATGGGGAAGTCCAGCAACGGCACGGCCACCTGGGCGCGGATGCCGCTGCGGTGCACGCGGTCACAGGCTTCGCGGGGGAAAAAGTACATGTCGGCAAAGCAGGTGATGCCACCCTTGAGCTGCTCGGCGATCGCCAGGTCGGTGCCGTCGCGCACGAAGGCTTCGTCGACCCAGCGTCCCTCGGCCGGCCAGATGTGCTCCTGCAGCCAGGTCATCAGCGGCAGGTCGTCGGCCAGGCCGCGGAACAGGGTCATGGCGGCGTGCCCGTGGGCGTTGACCAGCCCCGGAGTGAGCACGCAGTCGGGCAGCTCGCGCACCTCGCGTGCCTGTGGTGCCCGCTCGCGGGGGCCGATCCAGGCAATCAGCCCGTCCCGGATACCCAGGGCGTGCCCTTCGAGCGCCACGCTGGCCGGCTCCACGGGCACCAGCCAGCGGGGTGCGAGCAGCAGGTCGAGCGGCGAAGAGGCTGAAAGCATAGGCAGGCTACCGGGTTCCGTTAAATGGAACGCGCAGTATACCCGAGCGCCTGCGCCCGAGGCTCGCTATAATCGTCCGCTTTTGATCAGTGAATTGCGGGGAGAGGCGATGCGCGAGCGACTTTTGGCGGCGGAGAAGGTGACCAGCATCCAGTGGCGTGATGGCACCCTGCATCTGCTCGACCAGCGTCTGCTGCCGACCCGCGAGCACTGGCTGACCTGCGCCGATGTGGCAGCCGTGGTCCAGGCGATCCGCGGCATGGCGGTGCGCGGTGCGGCTGCCATAGGCATCAGTGCTGCCTATGGGCTGGTGCTTGCGCTGCGTCAGCGCCTGGCCGAGGACGATGACTGGGAGCAGGCGCTGGAAGAGGACTTTCTCGAACTGGCCGAGGCGCGCCCGACTGCTGCCAACCTGTTCTGGGCGCTCAACCGCATGCGCGAGCGCCTGCAGCGGTTGCGCCCCGACGAGGACGTGCTCGCAGCCATGGAGGCTGAAGCTGTGGCGATCCACGACAGCGATCGCGAAGCCAACCTGACCATGGCGCAGAGCGGTATCGAGCAGATCCGTCGCCACCAGGGCAGCGAGCAGACCTTGCTGACCTACGGCAATGCCGGTGCGTTGGCCAGCGGTGGTTTCGGCACTGCGTTGGGGGTGATCCACGCCGCCTATCTGGAGGGCATGGTCGAGCGCGTCTATGCCGCTGAAACCCGCCCCTGGTTGCACGGATCGCGCCTGACGGCCTGGGAGCTGTCCCATGAGGGGATACCGGTCACGTTGTGTGCAGACTCCGCGCTGGCGCACCTGATGAAGACCAAGGGCATCACCTGGGTTGTGGTCGGTGCCGATTGCATCGCGGCCAATGGCGACATGGCGAGCAAGATCGGCACATACCAGCTGGCGGTCTCTGCCATGCACCACGGCGTACGTTTCATGGTGGTGGCGTCGAGTACCAGCATTGACCTCAACCTCGCCAGCGGTGATGACATCCCTCTCGAAGAGCGCGAGGCAGACGAGTTGCTGGACGTGGCCGGGAAGCGGGTCGCTGCGGATGTCGAGGTGTTCAATACCGTTTTCGATGTGACCCCTGCGGATCTGATCGATGTGATCGTGACCGAAAAGGGTATTGTCGAGCGCCCGGACGCTGCAAAAATCGCCCAGTTGATGTGTCGCAAGCGCTTGCATTGAGTGTTTTCGCGAGGGGGATGGCGGTCGGGACTTTCCGCTTCAGTGGCATCCTGCCCCATCTCCCACCCGCCAACCCTTTGTGATACCATCCGACAGTTTCCAAGGCCGCTCTTTTCCGCGGCCTTCATTGCGCAGATCCTGGGCACAACTCATTGATTTGTCGTATGTCGTCGCACTGTCGAACGCTGCGGCGACGAGCTTCGTTCGTCCACCGATGGATATGGCGAAGTTTCACCAGAAAAAGGAATCAGGCTTCTCATGGGCGAACTGGCCAAAGAAATCCTCCCGGTCAATATCGAAGACGAACTGAGACAGTCCTACCTCGACTACGCGATGAGCGTGATTGTCGGGCGAGCGCTGCCCGATGCGCGTGACGGCTTGAAGCCTGTGCATCGCCGCGTCCTGTACGCGATGAGCGAGCTGGGCAACGACTGGAACAAGCCGTACAAGAAGTCCGCCCGTGTGGTCGGTGACGTCATCGGTAAATACCACCCGCACGGCGATACCGCTGTGTACGACACCATCGTGCGCATGGCGCAGCCGTTCTCGCTGCGCTATCTGCTGGTCGATGGCCAAGGCAACTTCGGTTCGGTGGACGGCGACAACGCCGCGGCCATGCGATACACCGAAGTGCGCATGACCAAGCTGGCTCACGAGCTGCTGGCCGACCTGCACAAGGAAACGGTCGACTGGGTGCCCAACTACGACGGCACCGAGCAGATCCCGGCTGTCATGCCGACCAAGATCCCCAACTTGCTGGTCAACGGCTCCAGCGGTATTGCCGTGGGCATGGCGACCAACATTCCGCCGCACAACCTGGGCGAGGTCATTGATGGCTGCCTGGCGCTGATCGACAACCCCGAGGTCACCGTCGATGAGCTGATGCAGTTCATCCCAGGCCCGGACTTCCCGACTGCCGGCATCATCAACGGTCGCCAGGGCATCATCGAGGCCTATCGCACCGGTCGTGGCCGCATCTACATGCGTGCCCGTTCCGAGATCGAAGACATCGACAAGGTCGGTGGCCGTCAGCAGATCGTCGTCACCGAGCTGCCGTACCAGCTGAACAAGGCGCGTCTGATCGAAAAGATCGCCGAGCTGGTCAAAGAGAAGAAGATCGAAGGCATCACCGAGCTGCGCGACGAGTCCGACAAGGACGGCATGCGCATCGTCATCGAGCTGCGTCGCGGCGAGGTGCCGGAGGTGGTGCTCAACAACCTCTATCAGCAGACCCAGCTGCAGAGCGTGTTCGGTATCAACGTCGTCGCGCTGATCGACGGTCGTCCTCGGTTGCTGAACCTGAAAGACCTGCTCGAGGCCTTCGTTCGTCACCGTCGCGAAGTGGTCACCCGTCGCACCGTGTTCGAATTGCGCAAGGCGCGCGAGCGTGGGCACATCCTCGAAGGTCAGGCCGTCGCGCTGTCCAACATCGATCCGGTCATTGCCCTGATCAAGGCCTCGCCGACGCCGTCGGAAGCCAAGGAAGCCCTGATCGGCACGCCGTGGGAGTCCAGCGCCGTGCAGGTCATGGTCGAGCGCGCCGGCGCCGACTCCTGCCGTCCGGAAGACCTGCCGGAGCAGTATGGCCTGCGTGATGGCAAGTACTGGCTGTCGCCTGAACAGGCCCAGGCCATTCTCGACCTGCGTCTGCACCGTCTGACTGGCCTGGAGCACGAGAAGCTGCTGGCCGAGTACCAGGAGATCCTCGAGCAGATCGGCGAGTTGATCCGCATCCTCAACAGCGCCCAGCGCCTGATGGAAGTGATCCGCGAAGAGCTCGAAGCGATCCGCGCCGAGTACGGCGATGCCCGTCGTACCCAGATCCTCGATGCCCGTCACGACCTCAACTACGGCGACATGATCCCCGAAGAAGAGCGTGTGGTGACCATCTCCCATGGTGGATATGCCAAGACCCAACCGTTGTCCGCTTACCAGGCCCAGCGCCGTGGCGGCAAGGGCAAGTCGGCCACCGGCGTGAAGGACGAGGACTACATCGAACACCTGCTGGTCGCCAACAGCCACGCCACGCTGCTGCTGTTCTCCAGCAAGGGCAAGGTGTACTGGCTCAAGACCTACGACATCCCTGAAGCCTCGCGCGCCGCGCGTGGGCGCCCTATGGTCAACCTGCTGCCGCTGGAAGACGGCGAGCGCATCACCGCGATGCTGCAGATCGATCTCGAAGCCCTGCAGCAGAGCGCCGACCTCGACGAAGAGATCGACGAGGCGGAAGACGCGGTGCTCGAAGGCGAGGTGATCGAGCCGGAAGAGGTCGACGAAGAAGACGGCGACACGCCGGAATTGGTTGCCGAGCCAACCGGCGCCTACATCTTCATGGCGACCGCTTCCGGTACCGTCAAGAAGACCCCGCTGGTGCAGTTCGCTCGCCCGCGCTCCAACGGCCTGATCGCGCTCAAGCTGAAGGAAGGTGACACCCTGATCGCTGCTGCCATCACCGATGGCGCGAAGGAAGTCATGATGTTCTCCAGCGCCGGCAAGGTGATTCGCTTCGCCGAGAGCGTGGTTCGCGAGATGGGCCGTACTGCGCGCGGTGTGCGTGGTATGAGGCTGGGCAAGGGGCAGGAAGTGATTTCCATGCTGATCCCCGAGTCCGGCGCGCAGATCCTCACCGCCTCCGAGCGTGGCTTCGGCAAGCGTACTCCGCTGTCCAAGTTCCCGCGTCGCGGCCGCGGTGGGCAAGGTGTGATCGCCATGGGCACCAAGGGGCGCAACGGTTTGCTGATCGGTGCCATCCAGGTTCAGGAAGGCGAGGAGATCATGTTGATTTCCGATCAGGGTACCCTGGTGCGTACACGGGTTGGCGAGGTCTCCAGTCTGAGCCGTAACACCCAGGGTGTGACGCTGATCAAACTGGCCAGCGACGAGACGCTGGTGGGGCTGGAACGTATCCAGGAACCGTCCGAGGATGAGCTCGACGACATCGTCGAGGCGGACGAGGAGGGCGTCGACAACGACGCGCTGGACACGGCTGGCGAAGACCCCGCAGGCACCGAAGAGGCGCCGCAGGACTAAGCCAGTGCACTACCCGAACGGGGCGACCAAGGTCGCCCCGTTTGACTGATTAGCGACGGCAACGTCTGGTTTTTGTGGGAGCGGGCTTGCCCGCGAAGCAGGCGGTGCGATGTATGGCGCCGGCTTCGCCGGTGTTCGCGGGCAAGCCCGCTCCCACAGGATTACCGCTGAACCAGCTGGTTAGATTTTGTTCTATTAGAGCGAGAGTGGATGTGAGCAAACGAGCCTTTAACTTCTGCGCAGGCCCTGCCGCGCTTCCCGACGCTGTGCTGCAGCGTGCTCAGGCCGAAATGCTGGACTGGCGCGGCAAGGGCTTGTCAGTGATGGAAATGAGCCACCGCAGCGATGACTACGTGGCGATCGCTGAAAAGGCCGAGCAAGACCTGCGTGATCTGCTGACCATTCCCTCGAACTACAAGGTGCTGTTCCTGCAGGGCGGTGCCAGCCAGCAGTTCGCCGAGATCCCGCTGAACCTGCTGCCGGAAAACGTCACCGCCGACTACATCGAGACCGGTATCTGGTCGAAGAAGGCCATCGAGGAAGGGCGCCGTTTCGGCAATATCAACGTTGCCGCCAGTGCCAAGCCCTACGATTACCTGGCCATTCCTGGTCAGAACGAGTGGAAGCTGACCCCAGGGGCTGCCTACGTTCACTACGCCTCCAACGAAACCATCGGCGGCCTGCAGTTCGACTGGGTGCCTGAAACCGGTGATGTTCCGCTGGTGGTCGACATGTCGTCCGACATCCTCTCGCGCCCGATCGACGTGTCGCAGTACGGCCTGATCTACGCCGGTGCGCAAAAGAACATAGGCCCGAGCGGCTTGGTGGTGGTCATCGTGCGCGAAGACCTGCTCGGTCGCGCGCGCAGCACGTGCCCGACCATGCTCGACTACAAGATCTCGGCCGATAATGGTTCGATGTACAACACCCCGGCTACCTACTCCTGGTACCTGTCGGGCCTGGTGTTCGAGTGGCTCAAGGAGCAGGGCGGCGTCGAGGCCATGGAGCAGCGAAACCGCTCCAAGAAAGAACGCCTCTACGGCTTTATCGACGCCAGCGAGTTCTACACCAACCCGATCAGCCACAACGCCCGCTCTTGGATGAACGTGCCGTTCCGTCTCGCCGATGAGCGCCTGGACAAGGCATTCCTCGCCGGTGCCGACGCCCGTGGCCTGCTCAATCTCAAGGGCCATCGTTCGGTCGGTGGCATGCGTGCCTCGATCTACAACGCGCTGGGGCTGGATGCGGTGGAAGCCCTGGTGGCCTACATGGCCGAATTCGAGAAGGAGCACGGCTGATGTCCGAACAGGAACTCAAGGCCCTGCGCGTTCGCATTGACAGTCTCGACGAGAAAATCCTCGAGCTGATCAGCGATCGTGCCCGCTGCGCCGAAGAAGTGGCGCGAGTCAAGACCGCTTCGCTCGCCGAAGGCGAGAAGCCGGTGTTCTACCGTCCTGAGCGTGAGGCTGCAGTGCTCAAGCGCGTCATGGAGCGCAACAAGGGGCCGTTGGGTAACGAAGAGATGGCGCGTCTGTTCCGCGAAATCATGTCGTCGTGCCTGGCCCTGGAAGAGCCGTTGAAGATTGCCTACCTCGGCCCCGAGGGCACCTTCACCCAGGCTGCGGCCATGAAGCATTTCGGTCATGCGGTGATCAGCCGCCCGATGGCGGCCATCGATGAAGTATTCCGCGAAGTGGCGGCCGGCGCGGTCAACTTCGGCGTGGTGCCGGTGGAAAACTCCACCGAAGGCGCGGTGAGTCACACGCTCGACAGCTTCCTCGAGCACGACATGGTGATCTGTGGCGAGGTCGAGCTGCGCATCCACCACCACCTGCTGGTGGGCGAAAACACCAAGACCGACAGCATCACCCGTATCTACTCGCACGCCCAGTCGCTGGCCCAGTGCCGCAAGTGGCTGGACGCGCACTACCCGAACGTCGAGCGCGTTGCAGTTTCTAGCAATGCCGAGGCGGCCAAGCGGGTCAAGGGTGAGTGGAATTCGGCGGCGATCGCTGGTGACATGGCAGCCAATCTGTATGGTTTGACCCGTCTGGCAGAGAAGATCGAAGACCGTCCGGACAACTCTACGCGCTTCCTGATGATCGGTAACCAGGAAGTGCCGCCAACCGGCGACGACAAGACCTCGATCATCGTTTCGATGAGCAACAAGCCAGGGGCGCTGCATGAACTGCTGGTGCCATTCCACGATAACGGCATCGACCTGACCCGCATCGAGACCCGCCCGTCGCGCAGCGGCAAGTGGACCTACGTGTTCTTCATCGACTTCGTTGGCCACCACCGCGATCCGTTGATCAAGGCGGTGCTGGAGAAGATAAGCCAGGAGGCCGTGGCGTTGAAGGTGCTGGGGTCTTATCCGAAGGCGGTGCTCTGAATTTATTGTTGCCCGTGGGTGGGAGCGCTTTGCGCTCCATCGCGGGATCAGCCCGCTCCCACAGGTTTCACGTTGCCCGTGAGAGTGGCGTCGGACCTATAGTGCGGGTTCGTCCTGCCCACCTGTAGGCTGTAATTTGGCACATGTTGCTGTTCTGAACAGGGTTCGCACTCGTGGTTAATGCTGTAAACAAACCCGCACCGCTCATCAATCGCCTGGTCGTCGTCGGCCTGGGTCTGATCGGTGGTTCCTTCGCCAAAGGTCTGCGTGAAAGCGGCCTGTGCCGCGAAGTGGTCGGTGTCGACCTGGATGCCCAGTCGCGCAAGCAGGCTGTCGCCCTCGGCGTGGTCGACCGCTGCGAAGAAGATCTGGCCGCGGCCTGTGTCGGTGCTGACGTGATCCAGCTGGCGGTACCGATCCTGGCCATGGAAAAGCTTCTGGCCCGCCTGGCGTCGCTCGACCTGGGGGCTGCGGTGATCACCGATGTCGGCAGCGCCAAGGGCAATGTGGTGCGTGCCGCGCGGGCCGTGTTCGGCGAGCGTCTGGCGCGTTTCGTACCCGGCCATCCGATCGCAGGGTCCGAGCAGAGCGGTGTGGAGGCTTCCAATGCTGCACTGTTCCGTCGTCACAAGGTGATCCTCACGCCGCTCGCCGAAACCGACCCGACAGCCCTGGCCTTGGTCGATCGCCTGTGGCGCGCGCTGGAGGCCGATGTCGAGCACATGCCGGTCGAGCGTCATGACGAAGTCCTGGCGGCCACCAGCCACCTTCCGCACCTGCTGGCGTTCGGCCTGGTGGATTCGCTGGCCAAACGCAATGAAAACCTCGACATCTTCCGGTACGCTGCGGGAGGGTTCCGCGATTTCACGAGAATCGCCGGCAGCGACCCGATCATGTGGCATGACATCTTCCTCGCCAATCGCGACGCTGTCCTGCGCACGCTGGATACATTTCGCAGCGATCTCGACGCCTTGCGCGACGCGGTCGATGCAGGGGACGGGCACCAGCTGCTGGGTGTATTCACCCGCGCTCGGGTCGCCCGCGAGCATTTCAGTAAAATCCTGGCCCGCCGGGCCTATGTGGACGCTATGAACGCCAACGACCTGATCTTCCTGGCCCAACCTGGTGGCCGCGTGTCCGGACGGATTCGCGTACCGGGCGACAAATCGATTTCCCACCGTTCGATCATGCTCGGCTCGCTGGCCGAGGGCACCACAGAAGTCGAAGGCTTCCTCGAGGGCGAAGATGCCTTGGCGACCTTGCAAGCCTTCCGCGACATGGGTGTCGTCATCGAGGGGCCGCACCACGGCCGCGTCACTATTCATGGTGTCGGCCTGCACGGACTGAAGCCGCCACCTGGTCCGATCTACCTGGGTAACTCCGGGACCTCGATGCGCCTGCTGTCGGGCCTGCTGGCCGCACAGCCGTTCGACGTGACCATGACCGGTGACGCTTCGCTGTCCAAGCGTCCGATGAACCGCGTGGCCAATCCGTTGCGCGAGATGGGCGCCGTGGTCGAGACCGGCCCCGAGGGGCGCCCACCGCTGACCATTCGCGGTGGCCAGAAGCTCAAGGCGCTGAACTACACCCTGCCGATGGCCAGTGCCCAGGTGAAGTCCTGCCTGCTGCTGGCTGGCCTGTACGCCGAAGGCACTACCACCGTCACCGAGCCGGCACCGACCCGCGATCACACCGAGCGCATGCTGCGCGGCTTCGGCTACAGCGTGCAGAGCAATGGCCCTGTCGCCTCACTGCAGTCCGGCGGCAAGCTGACTGCCACTCGGATCGAAGTGCCAGCCGATATCTCGTCCTCGGCCTTCTTCCTGGTCGCAGCGTCCATCGCCGAAGGTTCGGAGCTGGTGCTGGAGCACGTCGGCATCAACCCGACCCGTACCGGCGTGATCGACATCCTGCGCCTGATGGGGGGTGACATCACCCTGGAGAACCAGCGTGAAGTCGGTGGCGAGCCTGTCGCCGACCTGCGCGTGCGTGGCGCAAAACTCAAGGGTATCGAGATTCCGGAAGATCTGGTGCCGCTGGCCATCGACGAATTCCCGGTGCTGTTCGTCGCTGCGGCCTGCGCCGAAGGGCGTACCGTGCTGCGTGGCGCCGAGGAGCTGCGGGTCAAGGAGTCGGACCGTATCCAGGTCATGGCTGATGGCCTGATCGCCCTGGGCGTGAAGTGCGAGCCGACCCCGGACGGCATCATCATCGACGGCGGCCAGATTGGTGGCGGTGAGGTCCACGGTCACGGTGATCACCGGATCTCCATGGCCTTCAGCATTGCCTCGCTGCGTGCCAGTGCGCCGATCCGTATTCACGACTGCGCCAACGTCGCCACTTCCTTCCCCAACTTCCTGGCGCTTTGCGCCGAAGTCGGCATCCGCGTGGCGCAAGAGGGCAAGTCGTGAATTCGCAGGCGCCGGTCATCACCATCGACGGGCCAAGCGGCTCGGGCAAGGGCACGGTCGCTGGCCTGCTGGCACGCGAGCTTGGCTGGCGGCTGCTGGATTCCGGAGCGTTGTATCGCCTGCTGGCGTTCAACGCCTCGAACCATGGCGTCGACCTGACCAATGAAGAGTTGCTCAAGGCGCTTGCCGCCCACCTGGACGTGCAGTTCATCGCCGCCGAGCCGGGCAAGCTGCAGCAGATCATTCTCGAGGGCGAGGATGTGAGCAATGTCATCCGTACCGAAACGGTAGGGGCGGGCGCCTCGATGGTCGCTTCTCTGCCAGCGGTGCGCGAGGCACTGCTGCAGCGCCAGCGCGCGTTTCGTGAGGCGCCGGGGCTGATTGCCGACGGTCGCGACATGGGCACCGTGGTGTTTCCCGATGCGCCACTGAAGGTGTTTCTCACCGCCAGTGCCGAGGAACGTGCCCGCCGCCGTTACCTGCAGTTGAAGGGCAAAGGCGAAGATGTTAGTCTGTCGAGTCTGCTAGATGAGATTCGTGCGCGCGATGAGCGCGACACCCAGCGCGCAGTGGCCCCGCTCAAGCCGGCGGCCGATGCAATCCAGCTGGACTCTACCGAGTTGTCCATCGAGCAGGTGCTGCAACGGATCAGAAGCGAGCTCGCATTGCGCGACCTGCTCTGATCGCCAGGAAAGCAGGCAGGGGCACCAGTCAACGTCCTGCCCGCTTTCCTTTACTTAAACGAAACCCACATTGTCTGGAATGTGGCGATGGGCGTCTGTCTCGCCCGAATTTACAGGAATTAAAATGAGCGAAAGCTTTGCAGAACTCTTTGAAGAAAGCCTGAAAACCCTCAATCTTCAGCCGGGCGCAATCATCACCGGTATCGTTGTCGACATCGACGGCGACTGGGTTACCGTTCACGCTGGTCTGAAGTCCGAGGGCGTCATCCCGCTCGAGCAGTTCTACAACGAAGCTGGCGAGCTGACCATCAAGGTCGGTGACGAAGTTCACGTTGCGCTGGACGCGGTCGAAGACGGCTTTGGCGAAACCAAGCTGTCCCGTGAAAAAGCCAAGCGCGCCGAGTGCTGGATTGTTCTGGAAGCTGCTTTCGCTGCCGAAGAAGTGGTCAAGGGCGTTATCAACGGTAAGGTTAAGGGCGGCTTCACTGTCGACGTTAACGGCATCCGTGCGTTCCTGCCGGGCTCCCTGGTTGATGTCCGTCCAGTGCGCGACACCACCCACCTGGAAGGCAAAGAGCTGGAATTCAAGGTCATCAAGCTGGACCAGAAGCGCAACAACGTTGTCGTTTCCCGTCGCAGCGTGCTGGAAGCCGAGAACAGCGCCGAGCGCGAAGCCCTGCTGGAAACCCTGCAGGAAGGCCAGCAGGTCAAAGGTATCGTCAAGAACCTCACCGACTACGGCGCCTTCGTGGACCTGGGCGGCATCGACGGCCTGCTGCACATCACCGACATGGCCTGGAAGCGCATCAAGCACCCGTCGGAAATCGTCAACGTTGGTGACGAAGTCGACGTTCGCGTTCTGAAGTTCGACCGTGAGCGCAACCGCGTTTCGCTGGGTCTGAAGCAGATGGGCGAAGATCCGTGGGTTGCTATCACTTCCCGCTACCCAGAAGGTACTCGTGTTACCGCTCGCGTCACCAACCTGACCGACTACGGCTGCTTCGCCGAGCTGGAAGAGGGTGTCGAAGGCCTGGTACACGTTTCCGAAATGGACTGGACCAACAAGAACATCCACCCGTCGAAAGTCGTTCAGGTTGGCGACGAAGTGGAAGTCATGGTTCTGGACATCGACGAAGAGCGTCGTCGTATCTCCCTGGGTATCAAGCAGTGCAAATCCAACCCATGGGAAGACTTCTCCGGCCAGTTCAACAAGGGTGACAAGATCACCGGTACCATCAAGTCGATCACCGACTTCGGTATCTTCATCGGCCTGGACGGCGGCATCGACGGCCTGGTTCACCTGTCCGACATTTCCTGGAACGAAACCGGCGAAGAAGCCGTACGTCGTTTCAAGAAGGGCGACGAGCTGGAAACCGTCATCCTGTCGGTTGACCCGGAGCGCGAGCGCATCTCCCTGGGCATCAAGCAGCTGGAAGACGATCCGTTCTCCAACTTCGTTGCTGTCAACGACAAGGGTGCAATCGTCAAGGGCATCGTGAAGGAAGTTGACGCCAAGGGCGCCATCGTCACTCTGGCCGACGACATCGAAGCTACTCTGAAAGCTTCCGAAATCAGCCGTGACCGCGTTGAAGACGCGCGTAACGTTCTGAAGGAAGGCGAAGAGATCGAAGCCAAGATCATCAGCGTTGACCGCAAGTCCCGCGTCATCAGCCTGTCCATCAAGTCGAAGGACGATGCTGAAGAGCGCGAAGCAATCCAGAGCCTGAAAAACACCGCTCCGGAAGCTGCTGCCGACACCACCATGGCTGCGCTGCTGCGCGAAGCAATGGCCAAGCAGAACTGAGTTCTGTTTGATCGGTAAAAAAGGGCGACCCTCCGGTCGCCCTTTTTTATGCCCTTGATTTCTCTCCCTTCCCCAGAGCCTTGCCGCTGCGGTGTTCCTGTCGGTGTTGGTCTAGGGTTAGTGTCATATGCAGATCTTGAATTTTTTTATCAAGTCAAGATGCACCCTGTTCAAATCCCTCCAAGCGTGCTACAAACTGCTTAAGCAATGATCTAGCTGCTTGATAACGAAGGGAAAAATATGACGAAGTCGGAGCTGATCGAACGTATTGTCACCCATCAGGGGTTGCTCTCGTCCAAGGATGTAGAGTTGGCCATCAAGACCATGCTTGAACAGATGTCCCAATGCCTGGCGACCGGGGATCGCATCGAGATCCGTGGCTTTGGCAGTTTTTCTCTGCATTATCGTGCGCCTCGGGTTGGGCGTAACCCTAAGACCGGGCAGTCGGTGAGTCTTGAAGGCAAGTATGTGCCGCATTTCAAGCCGGGGAAGGAGTTGCGGGATCGGGTCAATGAAGACGAAGCTCACGATTCCATCCAGCCGTGAGGAATAGCATGCGTCGTTTAAACCGCCTTGCCGTAGTGATCTTTTTGAGCTTCTTGTTAGTAGTTACTGTCCTGTTTGTGCTGGAGAATCAGGAGACTGTTTCGCTTGCGATGTTTGGCTGGTCGCTTCCTGATGTGCCGGTAGCACTGCCCGTGCTTGCTACGTTTGTTCTCGGTCTCGCCTTGGGGCCTCTGCTGGGTGGCATTGCCAGGGTGTCACGCAAGCGTTGATGAGCTGCGCGTCTCTGCGCAGCCAGCGTCTCTCATGCTCTGCGGCTCTTGGATGCTCTCAGGAGCGACAAGTATTTTCCAGTCACGCGAGTGGCGGCCTAGAAAAAAGCGTTCACGAAGATTAAGATGCTCCCCTTGTCTTGGGCGGGCGCGACTTGGCTTTGAAGGTGATCAGGTCGGCACGCTTCCCCCACTTGAGTTTTTTGCTAGCGCTGCAATACGGTTGGATTTGTTGATGTCGTCTTTCAGGGGCTATGGGGGCTGAAGGGCGTCGATGCATGTTCAATATTGGCTTTGCCAGGCGATAAACATGGCTTTGGTTTGTCAGCTTCTTGGGTGGATGAAATGCAGTATGCAGTAAACGTCAGGCGGGTCAGTGATGTATGGGTAGTACTGATTGCTGCGGCTCTCTCTACGCCTATCATTTTATTTTCATTATTGAACTACGACATCAATCCAGTATTTCTGCTTGCGCCGTTAGTGGCGTTGGCGTTTTTTGATGGCCTTGGGAAGATGTCCATCCTCTACGTTACCTCGTTGGTTCTCGGTATCGTATCTATTCTGGTTGTCAATCATCTGAAGCCAGATGGTGAGTTGGTCCGACACTTCTTTTCATTAGTGCTGATCATGTTTGCACCGTCTTTTTGGTTCTTGGGGCGCTCCCTATCCCGCCGCGTTGGTTTGGAAACCATCGTCTATTGGCTGGCGGTGTTTTCCTCGATTTTTGTTGTCGTGGTAACGGGACGTATCATCGCTCTGAATGAGCAGGTCAGGATTTACATTGGTGATCCAGGCCTAGAACTGGCTTACATGAATGCCAAGTTTCTCGGCTGGCCTGTGTTCGCTGCGTTTGGCGTATTGAGCCTGGCACATTTGATTTGTTTGCAGTTCCTGGTCGTGTGCGGTGTCTACCTGGCCCGGTCGGGGGGGCGAGTGTTCTCAATCGGTATGCCCTTGGCGTTGTTCAGTGGTGCGTTCCTGATCGCGGGCAGTGACTCGAGAAGTGCCCAGGCCTTGCTGCTTTGGATCGCTGCAACGTTGCTGGTAGGTGCGTGGCGCGTTCCCCGGATCAGGCGCAAGACCTTGGTTGTCGTTATGCTCACGTTACTCGCTTTCCTGGTGCTATATGTCAGAGGCATGTCTGAATTCCGGATGTTCACCACTGTCCAGACCATGTCGCAGGAGCAGCCGGTGGCAACGGGTGATGTCGCAGAGCGGATCGAGAGGTTGGCTGAGGAGCTGAACAGCGTCGCACCGCTTGCAGATATTTCCAACGATAGAGAAGAGGCCTCGACGGAGGGCCTTGCATCGGATGAAGAGATGCGAAGCGAAGTTCAGCAGCGGGAACAGAGCGTGCAAATCTTGAAAAAAGCTGATCAATTTTCGACCGGCCGTTTGGAGTTGGCAATCGAGAGCGTCACTGAGGTCTCCAAAAGCCCCGTGGTCGGAAATGGCTTTAGTGGTTATGGGCGACTCAGGGATGATGCCACGCCTTTGAAAGGCAGCATATCGGAAAATAGCTCAACGCATATCTACTATCTGACGCTGCTCTGGAAGGGCGGTTTACTTTTCTTCATACCGTTCATGATCATGTTGATGATGGCGTTTCATCGTCTGTGGCGCTTGCGATTGAGCCAGCCGCGTTCGGTAGAGAGAATCTATGCCGTCTCTGCAGTATTAATGGCATTTGGTCCAATGGCGCTGGCCTGGGACATTCTTATCGTGCCCAGCGCCGGGGTCCTCGCTTTCTTCCTGCTTGGCACGCTAGGGACGGTGCAGCGTCCAGTGGTCGAGCCAGGTTTCGGGGTCGCGGGTGCAGGTGACTGACAGGGTAGAACGATTTGGTCGATCTGCGTTCGCAAGGAGGCGAGCTGCTGTGGGCGGTGCTGTCTCAAGTGGGGCGGGAATGCAAGGCGTGTCGCGCAAAGGGTTCCAGGTATGAGTGGTAATAATGGCTTTTTGGGAAAGTTCGCACTGTATATACCTGTGAAGTTGCTTCCGGCAGCCCTTACAATATTTTTTATATTCTTCCTCTACAAGAACCTGTCAGGTGAAGACTATGTGAAATACTCTGTTGGCTTGGCGTGTGCCGCCATTGCTGCACAAATTGGGTCGATGTGGGTCGGTAACGCGTTCATTTACCATTTTGCTTCGGTGAGTAATAAGTTTTCTTTTCTGAAACATAGCGTGTTTCTGGTTTCGACACTGGGGCCTCTCACTGCCCTTGCTGCCGCGGGTGCTGCGATTGTGCTCGTGGGCGGGGGTGATGCATTTTTGAGTGTGTGGGTGTTGTGCTTGTGCCAAGCTTACTTCTTTTTTCTGTCGGCGGTTTGCCAGGCAGGATTTCTGGTCAAGCATCAGTTAGTGGCGGTTGCCCTTCAAGCACTCATTCAAGTGGGGGTCATCGTTTCCCTCCAGCGCGGCGGGGGGTTGACCTATTCAGCGGCAATGCTGGCGCTTGCTCTGGGTTACGCCTCGGCGGCATGCGTGATGCTTTATTTCGCCGTCAATCGTTTTCGAGTGTTTTCCCGCGGCATCGCCCCGTCAAAAATACGAGGAGATATCAAGGCAGTCTTCAGCTATGGCGTGGCCTTGGTGCCTTGGACGCTAGGCATGCTCATGATGGCTGCATCCGACCGTTTCGTCATCGGATATCTCGGGCTGGAAAATGGCGATTCCTACCTGTCCATGAAAGACCTGTTCGTCGGTGCTGGCGGGCTCTTGAGTATGCCTTTGCTGATGTTGGTCCACCCTTTGATCATGAAAAGGTTCAAGGAGGGTCGATTCGACGCATCGCTGGTAGAGGGGTCTCTTGGGTTCTTGATCATTGCATTTTCCTTGCTGTGGTGCGGGATCTGGCAAGTCGGCTTTGAATTGTTCGAGCGCGCAGTCGGAAAATCAGTAGTTGCACCAACCGGTACGTTGTTGCTGGCGTTTGTCGGCGTGTTTCTCAATTGTGCTGCGGTGTATGTGCAAAAGCGTCTGGAGGTGCACAGGAAGATGCGTCGGCTCGCGATGCTTTCGCTCGGCTGCGCGCTGGTGGGTGCTGTGCTGGCGTATGGCGGTGCTTTGTGGTTCGGATTGGTTGGTGTCGCATTGGGTGGCATGCTCGGCCAGGCGTTGTATTTCGTTGTTGTCACGACATCGATCAAGAGTAAAGCCACGGTGCTCAAGGCGGTCATCCGGCCTTTGCTGGTTGCTTGTGTTTCGCTTGTGTTGGGATGGGGGCTGCACCAGATATTGTCGTTGCTTCTGGGGGGGGAGCCTTGGTGGGTGGTCAGTGCAGGATGGATACTGATCTTCTCGGCGGTCTCCTTATTTTCTTTTTGGAAGGGTGTTGCCTGGCAGGGTTTTTTGCGGTCGCGTTTCTAAGCAATTCATTTCGATGCCGACAGGGGTGGACTCACCGCATTGGAGGTAGGGATATGTCAATGAGGTTTTTGAGTGTGCGCTGGGGGTGGTATGCATGATCTGACATTGCTGGGTTTCTGTGTCGATGACGACTATTTTCTCAAGTACTCCAAGGGCGATGCGATGCCGCAGGTGGCCGCTCATAAGCTGGAGTCTCGGTTTCTTGAGGCGATATCCGGTGTCGGGGTGGAAGTGGTTGCGCTGTCCACAATGGCGTCATCCGCCTATCCAAGAAATCCTCATGTTTTCATGCCTGCTGCACGTACCAGGCAGTCGGGAGTCGTCAGGCGGGTAATGCCGTTGATCAACCTTCCCGGCTTGAAGCTTATTGTTCGTTTCGTGATGGCTTTGTGTGGATTATTCTCATCCGGCAAGCCTCGCATAGGGGTGTGCGTGTATGCCGCACATACCCCCAACCTCTTGGCGGCCTGGATTTTTTCAAGGCTTCGTCGAGTGCCGTATTACGTGTATGTGCCAGACTTGCCTGCTTACATGGACGTGATGCTCAAGCGCTCGCGCTTCGTGCGGCTCATGAAGCAGATGGACGCTTCGATTCTTGGTTTTCTGGTCCGAGGCGCCGCAGGGTTGTTTGTGATAAGTCGTCCAATGGTAGACGACTGCCCGCAGTGGTCAAACGTGCCGTTCATGGTGCTGGAGGGCATAGCCGATACTGCTGAGCCACCGATCCAGGATCAAGTGATCGAGAAGAAAAGAGTGTTCTACGCCGGTGGTGTAAATCGGTCTTACGGGATCGAAGAGCTGGTGGAGGGATTTCTCCAGTCGGGTATTGATTATGAACTCCACATCTGTGGTGGTGGGGACCTTGTCGAATACCTCAAGTCGGTCAGTGCAGCAAACCCTTCTGTAAAATACTGGGGGGTGGTCAGCCCGGCCGAGGTGGCAAAAATGCAGGCATTTGCATCCGTCTTGCCAATTACGCGGGACCCGGCGCAAACATTTACTCGTTATTCGTTTCCATCAAAGTTGATCGAGTATATGTGTGCGGAAGTTCCTGTGTTGACCACGCGCTTAAAAGGTATTCCAGACGAGTATTATCAGTATCTCAATATTATCCCGGAGTTTTCCGTGGAGGGCGTGGCTTCGGCGCTCAAAGAGTTTGCATCGGCGGACCCGGAGCAATTGTCACAAAAGGCTAATCGTGGTAGGGTTTGGCTACTTGAAACGCGGTCTAGTCAAGCCGTTGGGAATCAGATTTTGAAATTTATGGAGAAATTTAAGTGAGTTTTTTCACGGGTAAAACACTGCTGATTACCGGGGGCACTGGTTCGTTTGGCAATGCCGTATTGAAGCGGTTCCTGGATAGCGATATTGCAGAAATTCGCATTTTCAGTCGCGATGAGAAAAAACAGGACGACATGCGTAAGCGCTATGCCAGTCCTAAGTTGAAGTTTTATATTGGCGACGTGCGTGATTATCAGGGTATTCTCAATGCCACCCGTGGCGTGGATTATATTTATCATGCGGCGGCATTGAAACAGGTTCCGTCCTGTGAGTTCCATCCACTGGAGGCGGTCAAGACTAACGTGCTGGGCACTGAAAACGTTCTTGAGGCTGCGATTCAGAACGGAGTCAAGCGTGTTGTCTGCCTGAGCACCGACAAGGCCGTTTACCCGATCAACGCCATGGGCATCTCCAAGGCAATGATGGAAAAGGTGATGGTCGCCAAGTCGCGAAACGTCGACGAGACCAAAACGGTTATCTGTGGTACCCGCTACGGCAACGTCATGGCCTCGCGAGGGTCGGTGATCCCTCTGTTCATCGAGCAGATCCGCGCAGGCAAGCCATTGACACTGACCGACCCGAACATGACGCGTTTCATGATGACGCTTTCTGACGCGGTCGATCTGGTGTTGTATGCATTCGAGCATGGCAACAATGGCGACCTGTTCGTCCAGAAGGCGCCCGCTGCTACGGTGGAAGTCCTCGCCAAGGCCCTCACTGCCCTGGTGAACAAGCCAGATCATCCTATTCAAGTGATCGGCACCCGTCACGGTGAAAAACTCTACGAAGCGCTGTTGAGCCGTGAGGAAATGGCTTGCGCAGAAGACATGGGCGACTATTTCCGTGTGCCGCCGGATCTACGCGATTTGAACTATGCCAAGTTTGTCGAAGAGGGTGAGACTAAAATCTCCCGTACTGAAGACTACAACTCGCATAACACCGAACGTCTCGATGTCGAGGGTATGCAGAAGCTGCTGCTCAAGTTGGACTTCATGCGTGCCATTCAACGCGGCGAACTGGCTGCGCCCGAGGACTGATCCATGCGTGTTTTGATTACTGGGGCGAATGGCTTTGTCGGTCAGAACCTGCTGGTGCATCTGGCTGAACGCAGTGATGTCGAAGTGGATCGCTTCACCCGAGCCGATGCGCCTGAATCGCTCAAAGGCAAGGTAGCGAACGCTGACTTCGTGTTCCACCTGGCCGGCGTCAATCGACCACAGGACCCTGCTGAGTTCAATACCGGGAATGCGGACCTTACCCGTCTTCTGTGTGATGCGATCATCGCCAGTGGGCGCAAGGTTCCGGTTCTTTACACTTCCTCGACCCAGGCTGAACTCGATAACGCCTACGGCAAGAGCAAGCGTGATGCCGAGGATGCGCTCAGGTCGCTTGCCAATGACGAGGGCGTGCCTGTCCAGATCTTCCGCTTGCCTAACGTGTTCGGTAAGTGGGCGCGTCCGAATTATAATTCGGCCGTCGCCACGTTCTGCCATAACATCGTCCGTGATTTGCCGATCACCATCAACGACCCAGAAGCCAGGATCAATCTGGTTTACGTCGACGATGTGGTGCGTCGCTTCATCGAAGTGATGGACGCAAAGGGCAGCGGTGCTGTTTTCGGAGAAGTCGAGCCCCAGTATCAAATCACGGTTGGCAAGTTGGCGGAACAGTTGCGGGCTTTCCGCGACAGTCGTCAGACCATGGTCACCGAGCCGGTAGGTACGGGGCTGGTGCGTGCACTGTACTCGACCTATCTGAGTTATGTTCCTGCCGAAAAGTTTACCTACGAGGTTCCCAAGTATGGCGATCCTCGGGGTGTTTTCGTTGAAATGCTCAAAACCAAGGATTCAGGGCAGTTCTCCTACTTCACGGCGCATCCGGGAATCACGCGTGGCGGGCATTATCACCACTCTAAGACGGAAAAGTTCCTGGTCATCAAAGGGCGTGCCTGCTTCCGCTTCCGTCACGTGATATCGGGCTCGTTTTACGAGCTTTTCACCACTGGCGAAAAGCCTGAGATCGTCGAAACCGTTCCCGGATGGACCCATGACATTACCAATGTCGGCGACGAAGAAATGATCGTCATGCTGTGGGCCAACGAGATCTTTGATCGCGAGCTTCCTGACACTTACGCGCGCCCTGTGGGTACACAAGCCTGAATTCTTGTTTAGGGTATAAAGAATATGAAAAAGTTGAAAATAGTCACTGTCGTTGGTACGCGTCCGGAAATCATCCGCTTGGCTCGCGTCATGTCAGCGCTGGATCGCCACTGCGATCACGTGCTTGTTCACACAGGGCAGAACTACGATTATGAATTGAACGAGATCTTTTTCAATGATCTCGGTATTCGTAAGCCGGATCACTTTCTCAATGCGGCTGGTGCAACAGGTGCCGAGACGATCGGTAACGTGATTATCGCGGTGGATCGTGTATTGGCCGAAGTCCAGCCTGAAGCGCTGTTGGTGCTGGGTGATACCAACAGTTGCATGGCAGTGTTGCCAGCCAAGCGCCGTAAGATCCCGACGTTCCACATGGAAGCGGGTAACCGGTGTTTCGACATGCGTGTGCCTGAAGAGATCAACCGCCGGATTGTTGATCACACTGCCGACATCAACCTGACTTACAGCACCATTGCCCGCGACTATCTGTTGCAGGAAGGCCTGCCTGCGGATCGCGTGATCAAGACCGGCAGCCCGATGTTCGAGGTTATCAATCACTATCTTCCGGCGATCGAAAAGTCCGATGTGCTTGATCGCCTGGGTCTGGAGTTCGGGAAGTTCTTCGTGGTCAGCGCGCACCGCGAAGAAAACATTGACTCCGAAAAGAACTTCATGAAGTTGGTTGCGGTGCTCAACACCGTCGCCGAGCAATACGACTTGCCGGTGATCGTGTCGACCCACCCACGCACCCAAAAACGCGTGGATGCCCTGGGTGTCACGTTCCACCCCAACGTACGTCTGCTCAAGCCACTGGGCTTCACCGACTACAACAAGCTGCAACTGACCGCCAAGGCTGTGCTCTCGGACAGCGGCACGATCAATGAAGAGTCGTCGATCCTCAACTTCCCGGCACTCAACATCCGTGAAGCGCACGAGCGTCCGGAGGGCATGGAAGAAGCGGCCGCGATGATGGTCGGCTTGGAAGTCGAGCGAGTGCTGCAGGCACTGGCGATCCTGGAGGAGCAATCCCGTGGTGCCGATCGCAGCCTGCGCCTGGTTGCCGATTACAGTATGCCGAACGTCTCGGACAAGGTCGTGCGCATCGTCCACAGCTACACGGATTATGTGAATCGCACAGTCTGGAAAAGATACTGATTCGTGGCCTGCATGTCAGAGAAACCATTAAAAGTACTGGTGGTCACGCAGTATTTCTGGCCGGAAAACATGCGGATCAATGATATGGTCCGCGATTTGGTCGAGAAGGGCCACGACGTGACCGTTTTGACAGGCCTTCCCAATTATCCTGAAGGCGTGGTCTTCGAGGCTTATCGGAAGGATCCCGCGCGTTTCAGTAACTATCATGGCGCGCAGGTCGTTCGAGTGCCCATGCGAGCGCGTGGTAAAGGCAGCCTCGGCTTGATACTCAACTATGCGGCGTTTTTTACCAGTGCCTCGACAATCGGAGCCTACAAACTGCGTGGTCGGGCATTCGACGCGCTATTTGTGTACGCCGTATCTCCGATCATGTCAGCCATACCGGCGATCGTGATTGGTCGGCTCAAGCGTGCCCCGGTATTCGTCTGGGTGCTCGATCTTTGGCCTGAAACGCTTCGGGCTGTGGGCGTGATCAAGCATACGGGTCTCCTGTCATTGGTCGGCCGCATGGTGTCCTGGATCTACAATCGGACTGATTACCTGTTGCTGCAATCCCATGGTTTCTTTGACAACGTCAGACACTACTGCACCAGGCCAATCGATCCGGATCGCCTCGTGTATTTTCCCAGCTGGGCCGAAGATGACTTTTCCGTCGAAGCCCCGCCGACTCGGCTGATCGAAGCGGATCCGACGGTGTTTACCGTTGCGTTCGCCGGCAACCTGGGTGAATCCCAGGACTTCCCCTCGATCCTCGAGGCCGCGCAATTGTTGCGCGACAAAGTTGCGGTGCGCTGGGTCATCGCCGGTGACGGCCGGATGGGTGAGTGGCTGGCCGATCAGGTGCGAGAGCGTGGGCTCGATAATGTCCATCTGCTGGGACGTCATCCACTCGAGGAAATGCCCGGCCTGTTTGCGTGTTCGGATGCCCTATTGGTGTCGTTGAAAACCAACGATGTCTTCGAGAAAACAATTCCCGGGAAGGTTCAGGCGTACCTGGCCTCTGGCCGTCCGCTGCTGGGCATGATCAACGGAGAGGCGGCCCGCGTCATCCGTGAGTCCGGTGCCGGACTAGCCTGTGATTCGAGCGATGGTAAAGGTCTCGCGCGAATTGTCACCGAGCTCGCCGGGTCGTCGGTCGAACGACGTACCGAGATGGGCAACGCCGGGCGTGACTATTACCTCACGCACTATTCCAAGGCCAGACTCATGGAGCGTCTGGTTTCTCTTTTCCGTACCGCGACTCAGCGCAAGGCGGCCAAGTGATGTCGAACAGGATTCTGTTGACCGGTGCAACCGGTTTTGTGGGCAAGGCAGTGCTGGAAAAGCTGCGCCAACTAGGCCACTCGGTGGTCATCGCAGTACGTCAGCCTGAAGTCGAGCAGACGGCTGCGACCGAGGTGTTCCACTGCGCCCAACTTGATGGTGACGCGGACTGGAGCCCGGCACTGGGTGATGTCGGCACTGTCATTCACTGCGCTGCTCGCGTTCATGTGATGAACGATACCGAACCAGACCCACTCGCGGCTTTTCGGCGTATCAACGTCGACGGCACCGTCAACCTGGCCAGGCAGGCTGCTGCGGCCGGGGTACGACGCTTTGTATTCGTAAGCTCGATCAAGGTCAACGGCGAGGGCACGGTCAAGGGGCGCCCGTACAAGCCTGACGATGTTCCTGCGCCGGTGGATCCGTACGGGGTGTCCAAGCGAGAAGCAGAAGACGCACTGCTACGTCTTGCCCAGGAGACCGGACTGGAAGTCGTGATCATCCGGCCGGTGCTGGTATATGGGCCGGGCGTGAAGGCCAACTTCCAGGCCATGATGCGTTGGCTCGACAAAGGCGTCCCGCTGCCTTTCGGTGCCATCGACAACCGGCGGAGCCTGGTGGCGCTGGACAATCTGGTCGACCTGATCATCACCTGCATGGATCATCCTGGGGCGGCCAACCAGACCTTCCTGGTCAGCGATGGCGAAGATCTCTCCACCACCGGTTTGTTGCGACGCATGGCTGCGGCTCTTGGACGTCCAGCCCGGCTCCTGCCAGTGCCTTCGATGCTGTTGGAGCTGGCAGCGACCCTGCTGGGCAAGCGTGCATTGTCCCAACGTCTTTGCGGGTCGCTGCAGGTTGATATCGAGAAAACCCGTTCGTTGCTGGGCTGGACTCCCCCGGTGAGCGTAGACGACGCGTTGCGCCAAGCTGCGCGTGACTTTCAGGAAGATACAAGAAAATGAATCAAGCGTGGTTGCTTCCGCTGGTGTTGGTGCTGTCGTTTTCGTTGACGGCGGTGTTGCGCCGGTATGCACTGGCCAAGAGCATCATCGACGTTCCCAATGCGCGCAGTTCCCATGCGGTTCCCACGCCACGTGGCGGCGGTGTGGCCATCGTGGTGGCGTTTCTGCTGTCGTTGGTCGCTATAGCATTTGGCCAACTGGCCGACTATCCGATGCTCGTGGCATTGGGCGGCGCAGGCGCTGCCATCGCCGTTATCGGTTTCATGGACGACCATGGGCATATCGCGGCGCGCTGGCGCCTCCTGGGACATTTCGCCGCCGCAGCCTGGGCGCTGTTCTGGCTTGGCGGATTCCCCGTAGTGCGAGTATTGGGCCTGGATATTGACCTTGGGTGGATTGGGGCTGTACTCGGGGCGTTCTATCTGGTCTGGTTGCTGAACCTCTACAACTTCATGGACGGTATCGACGGCATTGCCAGCGTCGAAGCGCTCTGTGCCTGCCTGGGCGCTTGCCTGGTGTATTGGGTGGGCGGCTTCGAGCAATTGATGATCCTGCCCTTGCTGCTCAGCGCTGCAGTGCTGGGTTTCCTTTGCTGGAATTTTCCACCTGCGCGGATCTTCATGGGGGACGCTGGCAGTGGCTTCCTGGGTATTGCATTGGGTGTACTTTCGCTGCAGGCCGCCTGGAAGGACCCATCGCTGTTCTGGTGCTGGCTTGTCCTGCTCGGTGTGTTCATCGTCGATGCCACGTTCACCCTGATTCGCCGCCTGGCAAGGGGGGACAAGGTCTATGAGGCTCATCGCAGTCACGCCTATCAATTTGCCTCCCGGCAATATGGGCGCCATCTGCCGGTCACGCTTGCTGTCGGTGCAATCAATCTGTTCTGGTTGTTACCCATTGCCTTGTGCGTCATGCTGCTGAAACTCGAGGGTGCATTGGCGCTCGTTATCGCCTATGTACCGCTGGTCGTGCTCGCGGTGCGTTACCGCGCTGGCGATCTCGAATAATAGAGAGTTATAAAGACCTGCTGCACGTGCGGCAGGTCTTGGTCATTCAAGACAGGCTTCGTAGGGGAGCGGTAAAGGTGTTCGAAGGGGTTATGGATAGATTGCGGACCTTTCTGTTGGGATTGCCTCGCCGTTATAAGCGCCTCCTTCAGGTCGCTACCGATATAGTGCTGGTGTGGGTAGCCTTGTGGATGGCATTTGTCGTGCGCCTGGGTATCGATGAATTGGCCAATCCCGTCAAGGATCACCCTTGGCTCTTTGCTGCTGCGCCCTTCGTGGCGATTCCATTGTTCATCCGTTTCGGCTTGTACCGGGCGGTCATGCGTTACTTCGGTAATGACGCCCTGATCACCATCATCAAAGCGGTCAGCCTGTCTTCTCTGATTCTGGGCGTGATCGTCTATTGGTACAGCAATCACGAGAATGTCGTGCCACGCTCCATCATCTTCAACTACTGGTGGCTGAGCCTGATCATGATCGGCGGGTTGCGTCTGGCCATGCGGCAGTACTTCCTGGGTGACTGGTTCGCAGCGGTGCAGCATGTACCGTTCACCAATCGCGACGATGGTTTGACCAAAGTCGCGATCTATGGTGCCGGTTCGGCGGGTAACCAATTGGTTGCCGCGCTGCGCTTGGGCAAGGTGATGAGGCCTGTGGCGTTCATTGATGATGACAACAGCATTGCCGACCGAGTGATTTCCGGGGTGCAGGTGTTCAAACCCAAGCATCTTCAGCGCATGATCGACCGGACCGGTGCGCAGGAAATCCTCCTGGCGATCCCATCGGCAACCCGGGCCCGACGCCGTGAGATTCTTGGCCTGTTGGAAGGGTATCCGCTGCACGTGCGCAGTATCCCGGGCTTCATGGATCTGGCCAGCGGCAGGGTCAAGGTCGATGACATCCAGGAGGTCGACATCGCCGACCTGCTGGGGCGTGACGCCGTGCCGGCGCAACGCGATCTGCTGTCGCGCTGTATCGCTGGCCAGGTGGTCATGGTGACAGGCGCGGGCGGCTCTATCGGATCGGAGTTGTGTCGCCAGATTCTCGGCCTGGGACCGAAAGTGCTGCTGCTTTTCGAACACAGCGAGTTCAATCTGTACAGCGTTCTTTCCGAGCTCGAGAAGCGCGTCGAGCGTGAATCGCTTTCGGTCAAGCTGCTGCCGATACTGGGATCAGTGCGCAACCAGCGCAAACTCATAGATATCATGCGCGCCTGGCGAGTGGACACTGTCTACCATGCGGCGGCCTACAAGCACGTGCCTATGGTCGAACACAATATCGCCGAAGGCGTGTTGAACAACGTGATGGGGACCTTGTATACCGCGCAGGCAGCGCTCCAGGCGGGTATCTCGAACTTTGTGCTGATCTCGACCGACAAGGCGGTACGACCAACCAATGTCATGGGGAGCACCAAGCGTCTGGCCGAAATGACGCTGCAGGCGCTGAGCCGAGAGTTGGCACCGATCCTGTTTGGCGAAACGGGCAACATCGCGCAGGTTAACAAGACGCGATTCACCATGGTGCGCTTCGGAAATGTCCTGGGTTCTTCCGGCTCGGTTATTCCATTGTTCCACAAGCAGATCCAGGCAGGCGGGCCGCTGACGGTCACCCACCCCAATATCACGCGATACTTCATGACCATTCCCGAGGCTGCGCAGTTGGTCATCCAGGCGGGTTCGATGGGCCAAGGGGGCGATGTATTCGTGCTCGACATGGGTGAGCCGGTGAAAATCGTCGAGTTGGCTGAAAAGATGATTCATCTGTCCGGGCTCAGTATCCGTTCGGAGCACAATCCCCACGGAGACATCGCCATAGAGTTTTCGGGCCTGCGGCCTGGGGAGAAACTCTACGAAGAATTGCTGATCGGCGACAATGTCGAGGCGACCCCCCACCCGATGATCATGAGCGCCCATGAAGACTACCTTCCATGGGACGTGCTCAAGGAGCGTCTGGAGGCCCTGCTGAAGGCTGTCGAAAACGACGATTACGCACGGGTACGCCAATTGCTCAGAGAGACGGTGAGTGGCTACGCTCCCGATGGCGAAATAGTCGACCTGATACATCAGCAACGTCGTCTGGAGCCCTGATGTATGCACAGGACTCATGGATGACACGGTCAGTGTTTAACGTGAGTCCTTTGGGTTTCTTTAATGTCAGGGTGTAGTTGCAAGTTGTTATTTTGACGAGTTCGTGTAGGAATTGTCTGAATATATTGAATGTTTTATTTTATTGTTTCGCGCAAGTAACTATTTTCCTGGATCGTTTGCTTTACGGCATACCGGTCCGCGGGTAATGTCACCTCGGTAGTGAGGAAATACTGCCGAAGATAAAACCCACAAGGAGATGTACATCATGCGCAATAATGTCCTGTCTTATCTCTTCCTTCCTCTGTTTGCCTGCCTATCGGTGTCCGCTCACGCCGTGACGCAAACGGTAGAGCACATGCCGCGTCCAGCAATGGCTACTGGCACCGTCGTTCAGGAGTCACCGGTCAGGATCGACCTGAACAAGGCTGATGTACAGACCCTGGAGGCCGGATTGAGTGGTATTGGCAAAGCCAAGGCCGAGGCCATCGTCGCTTATCGAGAGGCCAATGGGCCTTTTACGTCCGTTGATGAATTGCTGGAAATCAAGGGGATCGGCAACGCACTGTTGGAGCGCAATCGAGAGAAGTTGAAGGTGGAGTAAGCCATCATCAAAAGCCGGCTGGCATTGCGCTGGTCGGCTCTGGCAGCTTGGGCTGGTTATTTGTCTGTAAGCGTTCAGCCGACAAGCCCGCTCAATTGATTGACAAGCGCATCGCCAGCCCCAGCCGGGTGGGATAGCTGGGGTTCACGGATTGGTTACAAAACGCCTTAGCGCATCACCTTGTCGCCAATCTCGACCAAAAGTCAGCAGCAGTGTTCCTGGCATGGATGGAGTTTTTCGAACTTCGGGCAAAGCCTAGGCGCAGTATGAAAGCCTTGATACTCGGTGATGCTGCGTTGAAAATAGCCTGGTGCGCCAGCCCGGTCGGAATGCTCATTTACAACCCGTAAGGTCGAGCGCGACTCCGTTCCTCGGCTGTTTTCGCCTTGCCTGACCTTCGTCTCAAGACTTTTCAGACAGAGTCTAAGCAGCGATAAGCGGATGCTGGATTAAGCGTTATCTTCCCGCAGGGTTAGCTTTCTAGCTAAAGGTTTTGATTTTTTCAAAGACCACTTCTCAATCATTTGATGAATTGCTACCGCAAGTAAATACGTGGCAAGGCATGCTGAGGCTATAGCGGTGATAGCGTTTGCACCCTGTTCCACGAGTACATACATTATCGCGTAACCCGTTAGCGCATGGACGACGTACAAGGGGTAGCTGATATCTGCCATGTGTGAGAGGATTTTATTGTTTGTGAATTTGTCTCTGCATAGGTAGCAGGTGTGGAAAACAATGATTGCCAGCAGATAGCCACTCATCCACTGTAGTGTGTATTGATAAGGTTCGGCAATGTAAATCCATAGGATTGTTATTAATGTTACCGTCAGTAGTATTAGTGCATACATCTGTTTCTCAGTAATGCGCTTGGTTATCAGGGCGTGGTAGCTCATTCCTAGTGCGAGTAACATTCCTGAAGAAACCTGTACGCCAATAAGGTAGCTTTTTACTTTAAAGGTGATTGCTGCAATTAATGCGATGACGAGAATTCCCAGTGCGAGTGCCTTGAAGTCTAGGTTCAGGGCGCGTTTTCCAAGTGCGCATAGTATCAAATAAAAATAAATTTCTACTTCAAGCGTCCAGCTGACTCCGTCGATTCGGTTGATGTCCAAAGGGGCGCGAGTAATAATTCCGTAATGAGATATTATGTCGAGTGCGCCGAACCTATAGCTGACGCTCTTGTATTGGGCGAGTATGTAAAGTGCAAGCATTACGATCGTGAAGCCTGCGATGTAGACTGGGTAAATACGCCAAGCTCGTCTGCGAAGAAAATTGAGTTTTTGGGAGGGCGCAAGTGAGAAGGGGATCACCAGTCCGCTAATTATAAAAAATATGCCTACGCCAAACTGCCCGGCAATGATGCAGTGTTCGGCGAAGCGCTCAATAAAATACGGAAGTTCTGGTAGGGATGCTGGAGAAGGAACGCCCATCAAGCTGGAAATTGCTGGGTTCATGATCCAGAATATACCTGCGAAGTGCGAAAGCAATACAAATACCGCGGCAAATCCTCTCAGCGTGTTTGCAAAAATAATTCTGTTGGTCATTGTGAGCCCATTGAACTCCATTGGCAGGCTTCTGCCGCAGGGGCAGCTCGCCTGCGATGATAACTAAACCGTATTATTTGTCGAGCCCGCTCCTGTTTAGTGGGAGTGGGTGGCGCCATCGCTTGCGATCCGCGGATCGCCTTCTCGACGCTAAGCGAGAACTGAATCAAGCGCCGGGCACAAACGGGGTCTGTCTTAAATGTATATATGCGAAGGGCATGCAAGGCGAAACGGGAAAGGAACGGCCGGAGTCGGGCCCGACTGTAAAGGGGAACAACAGCATTCCGAGTCCCGTTTCAACGCAGCCTCACCGAATATCAAGGTTTTTTCGTGGTTATCGATCCCGCGCCTCCTTGGCATCCATCTCCGCATTCCGCTCCCGTATCTTCAGCTTCTGCTCCTCCGTCAACGGCACCTTCTTCGCCGTGTCCCGCAACATCATCAGCCCACCCACGATCGAGCCAATGGCCACTAACAGAATCAACCACGCATACCAAGGCATCTCATCTCTCCCACGAGCCGCTGGCTGCGGCGCTCATACCTTTTCGAGCCGCCGTCCAGCCGTTAGGTTCCAGTATAGGAGTTTTCGACCCCGACCTCTGGCCCCCAAACCGCGCCCCACTTCGTTTACAATGCGCGCCGTTTACGACTTGCCAAGAGACCTGACCATGTCCGCCTGCCAGACGCCCCTGATCGTCGCCCTCGATTTCCCTACCCGTGAGGCCGCCCTGACGCTGGCTGACCAGCTCGATCCGGCGCTGTGCCGGGTGAAGGTCGGCAAGGAGCTGTTCACCAGCAGCGCCTCGGGCATCGTCGAGACCCTCTGCGCGAAGGGCTTCGAGGTGTTCCTCGATCTGAAATTCCATGACATCCCCAACACCACGGCGATGGCGGTCAAGGCTGCCGCCGAGATGGGCGTGTGGATGGTCAACGTGCATTGCTCCGGCGGCCTGCGCATGATGTCGGCCTGCCGTGAAGAGCTGGCCAAGCGCAGCGGGCCGCAGCCGCTGCTGATCGGTGTCACCGTGCTGACCAGCATGGAGCGTGAGGACCTGGCAGGCATCGGCCTGGATATCGATCCGCAGGAGCAGGTGTTGCGCCTGGCGGCGTTGGCGCAGAAGGCCGGTATGGATGGCCTGGTGTGCTCAGCGCTGGAAGCACCGGCACTGAAGGCCGCGCATCCTGCGCTGCAACTGGTGACCCCGGGTATTCGCCCGGCGGGCAGTGCCCAGGACGATCAACGCCGCATCCTCACGCCGCGTCAGGCACTGGATGCCGGCTCCGACTACCTGGTAATCGGCCGCCCGATCAGCCAAGCGGCGGATCCGGCAAAGGCGCTGGCGTCGGTGGTGGCCGAGATTCGCGGTTGATTCGATCCAGGGGCTGCCATGCAGCCCATCGCGCTACAAGGCCGCTCCCGCACGGAGCGGCCACCTGTATCCGTTTTAGACCTTCAGCACCAGCTTGCCGAAGTTCTCCCCGCTGAACAACTTGAGCAGCGTTTCCGGGAAGGTCTCCAGGCCTTCGACCACATCCTCCTTGCTCTTGACCTTGCCACTGGCCAACCAGCCAGCTATTTCCTGCGCAGCCTTGCCGTACTCCTTGACGTGGTCCATCACCACGAAGCCTTCCATGCGTGCGCGGTTCACCAGCAGCGACAGGTAGTTGGCTGGTCCTTTCACCGCCTCCTTGTTGTTGTACTGGCTGATGGCGCCGCAAATCACCACGCGGGCCTTCAAATTCAGGCGGCTCAACACGGCGTCGAGGATTTCGCCACCGACGTTGTCGAAATACACATCCACGCCCTTGGGGCATTCGCGCTTGAGGCCGGCGAGCACATCTTCGGCCTTGTAGTCGATGACACCGTCAAAGCCCAGTTCATCCTTGAGGTACTGGCACTTTTGCGCGCCGCCGGCGATCCCCACGACGTGGCAGCCCTTGAGCTTGGCGATCTGCCCGGCGATGCTGCCAACGGCGCCGGCAGCTCCGGAAATGACGACGGTCTCACCCGCCTTCGGCTGGCCGACGTCGAGCAGGGCGAAGTAGGCGGTCATGCCGGTCATGCCCAGCGCAGACAGATAGCGGGGCAGGGGTGCCAGGCGCGGGTCGATCTTGTGCAGCCCCTGGGGCGTGCCGGTGAAGTAGTCCTGTACGCCAAGGGCGCCGCTGACATGGTCGCCGGGCTTGTAGTCCGGATGTTTGGAGGCGACGACTTCGCCGACGCCCAGCGCGCGCATCACCTCACCCAGGCCCACCGGCGGGATGTAGGACTTGCCTTCGTTCATCCAGCCGCGCATTGCCGGGTCCAGCGACAGGTAGAGGTTGCGCACTTGGATCTGGCCGTCGGTGGGTGCTGCGGCGGGGCCCTGCTGGTAGTCGAAATCTTCGCGGCGCACGGCACCGACGGGGCGTTTGGCGAGCAGGAAGCGGCGGTTGGTCTGGGTCATGGTATCTCTCCCTGTAGATGGCAAAGCCTGTTGATAGACCGTCGAGCCTGGCCAGGCAAGGTTGACCGGGTTGGCGAATGCCCGGTAATCCACCTCGATGATCTGGCTGGCAGCGCAGAATCACTGCAAACGATGGTAGTCCAACCGTGCTTCTGATGATGCTGCCCAGCCGGGTGGTGCTCTGACTAGACTCAGTCTCTACTCGATCTCTGTGAAGCAGGAGCCTGTGATGAGCATGACTTTTTCCGGCCAGGTCGCCCTGGTCACCGGCGGCGCGGCAGGTATCGGCCGAGCCACGGCCCAGGCATTTGCCGCCGAGGGGCTGAAGGTGGTGGTGGCTGACCTCGACGTGGCCGGTGGCGAGGCAACCGTCGCACTGATTCGCGAAGCCGGTGGTGACGCGCTGTTCGTGGCCTGCGACGTGACCCGCGACAGCGATGTGCGCCAGCTGCACGAGAAGATCATCGACGTCTATGGTCGCCTGGACTACGCGTACAACAACGCCGGAATCGAGATCGAGAAGGGGCGTCTGGCCGAGGGTAGCGAGGCCGAGTTCGACGCGATCATGGGCGTCAACGTCAAGGGCGTCTGGTTGTGCATGAAATACCAGTTGCCGTTGCTGCTGGCCCAGGGCGGCGGTGCGATCGTCAACACAGCGTCGGTGGCCGGGCTGGGCGCCGCCCCCAAGATGAGCATCTATGCTGCGTCCAAGCACGCGGTGATCGGCCTTACCAAGTCGGCGGCCATCGAGTATGCGAAGAAAGGGATTCGGGTCAACGCGGTGTGCCCGGCAGTGATCGACACCGACATGTTCCGTCGCGCCTACGAGGCCGATCCGCGCAAGGCCGAGTTCGCCGCAGCGATGCACCCGGTCGGGCGCATCGGCAAGGTCGAGGAGATCGCCAGCGCGGTGCTTTATCTGTGCAGCGATGGGGCGAAGTTCACCACCGGCCATAGCCTGACCGTGGATGGCGGTGCCACGGCCATCTGATCGAGATGCGTGCCGAGATCAGCAACGCCACCGCCACCGCGGCGCAGCCCAGCAGCAGGGCTGCGCCGAACAGCATCAGCGCCATGCGCGAGCCGAGGCGATCACTGAGCAGCCCGGTGAAGATCACCGGCAGGCTGAAACCCAGGTAAGCGAGCAGGAAGAAGCCGGCGCTGGCGCGGGTCTTCTCGTTGCCGGCGAGGGTGTTTACCGCCGCCAGCCCGCCAAGGTAGATGAAGCCATAACAGGCGCTGCTGGCAGCCACGGCACCTGCCAGTACCGCTGCCAACCTGCCGTTTTCTGCACCCCAGGCCAACAGGGCATAGCTCAGCGGCAGGATCGTCAGGCCGAGCAGCGTGGCGCGCACGCTTGCCAGGCGCCGAGCCAGCGGCTGGAACAGCACGCCGCAACTGATTACGCAGAAGGTGGAGAAGCCCGACCACTCGCTCAGCCCGTGCTGGCGCAGTACACCTGGCAGCAGCGCGATGACCAGCCCGGTGCAGGCCCAGGCCAGCAGGATCGCCAGGCCGTACGGCAGGCTGCCGGGCGGATAGCAGGGCAGGCGCAGCATGGCGCTGCGTTGTGTCGGACGACGGTCAGGCAGGCGCCACACCAGCAATAGGGCGACGGCGGCCAGCAGCAGTTGCAGGTAGAAGCTACCCGGGCTCAGGCTCGGGCCACGCAACAGGAACAGACTGGTCAGTGCCGCGCCCAGCCCGAAGCCCAACGAGGTGCTGGCGGTTACCCAATTGGCAGCCCGGGTACTGTCGGCGCCGCCCAGCAGTTCTCCCATGTAGGCGGTCGCGGTGGTGGTCGCCAAGGCCGTACCGACGCCCATCAGCAGTCGGGTCAGGGCGAGGGTTTCGAGGCCGGGTGCGAGCAGGACGAGGGTTGTGGCCAGCATCGACAGTAGCAGTGCGGCCATGATCAATGGGCGGCGGCCGACCCGGTCGGCCAAGCCGCCGAAGGCCAGCAGCACGGGAAGCACACCCAGCACATAGCTGGAAAATGCCAGGGCGGTAGCGGCGGCGCCGTATCCGGACAGATCGGCGTACGTGGTGTAGAGCGGGGCCTGCAGGTTCACGGCGAGGGTGATCAGGCACAGGGCAAAGGCCAGGCGGGCGGGCATGGGGTATCCATCTACGAAGGGGTGGGTGAAACCACATTGAATTCATCTCCCTGCGCCAACAAGACACACATCCCCGGCATTTGTGATTAACTGTTCCCCAAAAATCAGCAAACACTTTGCCATGCACATTTCCCTGAATCGCCTCAGTCCCGTCCCTCTGGTCCAGCAACTGACAGACCAGTTGCGAGCCTGGATCGAGCAACAGCGTCTGCGACCCGGTGCGCGGCTGCCGTCGATTCGCACCTTGGCCAGCACCCTTGAAGTCAGCCAATCCTGTGTGATCGATGCGTACGACCGTCTGGTGGCCATTGGCTGGCTGGAGGCGCGCCACGGTACCGGCTTCTTCGTCGCCGAGCGCAAGCCCGGGCTGGCCCAGGAGGATGCCATGGCCTGGGGCGATGCCATCGATGGCAGCTGGAGGCAGTTCAGGGATGGTCACGAAACCTTGCTCAAGCTCGGTTGTGGCTGGCTGCCCACCGCCTGGCACGCCCGTGATGCCCTGGCCCAGGCGATACGTCTGGTCAGCCGTGGCGACCCCGAAGACCTGTTCCGCTATTGCTCGCCGCTGGGGTTGGCCAGCCTGCGCCAGCAGTTGCACAAGCGCTTGTCGCAGCTGGATATCCCCACCGCTGCTGAACGCATTCTCACCACCCAAGGCGGCAGCCATGGCCTTGACTTGCTGGTGCGGACCCTGCTCAAGCCCGGCGATACGGTGGTGGTCGAAAGCCCCGGCTACTACAACCTGTTCACCCTGCTGCGCCAGCATCAGGTGCGCATGCTGCCGTTGCCGCGCACCCCTGCGGGCCCTGATGTCCAAGCGCTCGAGCAACTGCTGGTCGAGCACCGCCCGCGTTGCCTGTTCGTCAACAGCCTTTACCAGAACCCGACCGGCACCAGTCTCAGCCCCAAGACCGCCTACCGCTTGCTGGAGCTGGCGCGTGAGCATGATCTGCGGATCATCGAGGATGACATCTACGCAGACTTCCAGGACAGCCCGGCCACGCGACTGGCGACGCTGGACAGCGAACAGCGGGTGATCTACCTGGGCAGCTTTTCCAAGACCCTGAGCAGTGCCCTGCGGGTCGGCTACATCGCCGCCGACGCCGAGCTGATCGGCCAACTGGCGCAGTTGAAGATGGTGACCGGCATCGGCACTTCACGCTTCGTCGAGCAAGTGGTCGGGCAGATGCTCGCCAACGGCAGCTATCGCAAGAGCGTGCAGCGCTTGCGGCTGCGCCTGGCCCAGCACATGGCCAAGTTGCTGGGGCAGTTGGAGGTCTTCGGTTGGGAAGTGTTCTGCGAGCCTTATGGCGGCATGTTCGTCTGGGCGCGGGTGCCGGGCCGGGATTTCGCCTGGCTCGATCGCCTGGCGCTGGAGCATTCGGTGTTGCTTACCCCAGGCAGCGCTTTCGATCACCAGGGAGCCGACAGCGACTGGCTACGCATCAATGTCGCGTATGGGCAGGACATCCGTGCCCAGGCCTTCTTCGCACATGCAGGGCGACCTGCAGATAGCTGAAAACGACAGGGTCATAGCTATTTGACACCATTCTGACGTCAAGCCCTTGTGAGCCGGCCGGCACGGTTGTCACTCTTGGTATTCGGGAACACCTGCATGGGCAAGGGGGAGCGGCGATGGGGGCGACCAAGCGCGGTAGTCTGTCCAATCTGGGCATGGCACGTAAACTCGGCCTGGGTTTCGCCCTGGTGCTGCTGTTGACCCTGGCGGTGGCGGCCATCGGTGTGTACGCCCTGAACAATATCGGCCAGCGCTTCGACGGGCTGCGGCAGATGGGCGAGGTCAATACCGACCTGCTGCGTCTACGCCAGCATGAGCAAGCCTTCGCCCTGCGTTCTGACATCAAGGAGGCCGAGGCCTTGCGCGCGGGCTTGCAGACGCTGGTCGAACGCGTGCGCAGCCTGCCGACGCTGGCGGCGAGCGAGGCAGACCTCAATGCCTATGGCCAGGCCTTCGATGCCTTCGTCGAGGCCGTGCAGGCCAAGGAGCTGGCGCTGGATACGGCTGGCTGGTCGGTGTCCAGCGTCGCCAACAACCTCGATGTGCTGCAGGCCGGGCTGGCGGACGATGGCGCCTACACCCTCAAGCAGTCCCAGGGCCAGCAGGGCAGCGAGTTTCTCGATCAGGCCGCGCAGGTGGCCCAGGTCTCGCGCCTGATGCTGCAGGCGATGGACGAGGCGCGGGTACGTCTGGAGCAGGGGCGCAAGGGCGAAGAGGTGGTGTCCGCCGGGCGCATCGCGCAGACGGTCGATGCGGCGAATCTGGTCGATCAGCTCAAGACCGCCGTCACCGATTCCGGTTACCAGAGCGTATTGGGCGAGGTGGCCGGGCATATCGCCACCTTCTCCGACAAACTCAACGAATACACTGATGAACTGGCCAAGGAGCAGGGTACCAAGACCCAGTTGCAGGCCAGCGCCGAACAGGTCACCAGCCGGGTTGACCAGGCCTATGCGGAGCAGCAGGAAGCCATGCGCCAGGAGCTGCTGCACAACGCGCTGGCCATCGCCATCGCCACGGCCCTGGCGTTGCTGGTGGGCATCGTTGCCGCCTGGTTGATCACGCGCGCCGTGGTCGGGCCGCTCAAACGGGTGATCGCCAGTGCCCAGCGCATCGCGGCTGGCGATCTGGTGGTCGAGGCGCAAGTGGCAGGTCGCGATGAGGTGGGGCAACTCACCCTGGCCATGCAGCAGATGGCGGCGGGGCTGTCAGGTATCGTCAGCGGATTGCAGCAGGGCATCGAACAACTGGCCGGCAATGCCCAGGCGCTATCGGCGGTGACCGAGCAGACCAACCGTGAGGTCGGCAGCCAGAAGGAGGAGACCGAACAGGTCGCCACCGCGATGCAGCAGATGACTGCGACCGTGCACGATGTGGCGCGCAACGCCGAGGAGGCAGCGCAAGCGGCGCAGGATGCCGACGACAAGGTCGAGTCCGGCCAGCAGGTGGTACGCCAGAGCATGCAGCGCATCGAACAGCTGGCCGAGGCTGCGGAAGCCGCCAGCTCCGGTATCGACAGCCTGAGTGCCGAGATCCACACCATCGGCGATGTGCTGGAGGTGATCAAGAGCGTCGCCGAGCAGACCAACCTGCTGGCGCTCAACGCGGCGATCGAGGCCGCGCGCGCTGGTGAGCAGGGCCGTGGTTTTGCCGTGGTGGCTGACGAAGTGCGGGCCTTGGCACGGCGTACCCGGCAGTCGACCGAGGAGATCGAGCGCCTTGTAGCCAGCCTGCGCGGCAACGCCCAGCAATCGGTGGCGCAGATTCGTGGCAGTACCGAGCTGGTGCGCATGGCCGTGGCTGATGCGCTGCACACCGAAAGCGCCCTGGGTAGCATCGCCTCGGCCGTGTCGCTGATCCAGCAGATGAACCAGCAGATCGCTGCCGCAGCGGAGCAGCAAAGCTCGGTGGCCGAGGAGATCAGCCGCAGCGTCACGCAGATTCGCGGTAGTGCGGATCAGGCGGCGCTGGCGATGCAGGACAATGCGCGGTCGAGTGTGGAGCTGGCGCAGTTGGGGGATGAGTTGAAGGGGATGGTGGGGCATTTCCGCTTGGGATGAGGCTGGCCTCTTCGCGGGCAAGCCCGCTCCCACAGGTACGGCGCAGCCTTCAATACTGCTGGACCTCTGTGGGAGCGGGCTTGCCCGCGAAGAGGTCGGTACAGGCAACCAATAACCTTTACCCCTTGCGCGGACTCAGGATCAGCAAGGTAATCACCCCCGCCACGATTCCCCAGAACGCCGAACCGATCGAAAACAGCGTCAGCCCCGAGGCCGTCACCATGAAGGTGATCAGCGCCGCCTCACGCTCCCGCGCTTCGCTCATCGCCACGGTCAACCCGTTCATGATCGAGCCGAACAGCGCCAGCGCCGCAATCGACAGCACCAGCTCCTTTGGTAGCGCCGCGAACAGCGCCGCCAAGGTCGCGCCGAACACCCCGGCGATACCATAGAAGATTCCGCACCAGACCGCCGCGGTATAGCGCTTGGCCGGGTCTTCATGGGCGTGCGGGCCGGTGCAGATCGCCGCGCTGATGGCCGCCAGGTTGACCCCGTGCGAACCGAAGGGGGCCAGCAGCAGCGAGGCGAAGCCGGTCGCAGAGATCAGCGGTGAGGCCGGCACCTGGTAGCCGTCGGCGCGCAGCACGGCAACTCCGGGCATGTTCTGCGAAGTCATCGCCACCACGAACAGCGGGATGCCGATGCTGATGGTCGCTGCCAACGAGAAGCTCGGCGTGGTCCAGACCGGTTTTGCCACCTCCAGGTTGAAGTGGCTGAAGTCCAGCAGCCCCAGGATGCCGGACAGCGTCGTGCCGACCACCAGCGCGGCCAGTACGCAATAGCGCGGTGACAGGCGCTTGACCAGCAGGTAGCTGAAGAACATGCCCAGTACCAGCAGGGTGCGATGCTGGGCGGCGACGAAGATTTCACTGCCGATCTTGAACAGGATCCCTGCCAGCAAGGCCGACGCCAGCGACGCCGGAATACGCCGCACCAGGCGCTCGAAACTGCCGGTCAAGCCGCAGACCAGCACCAGCACGGCGCAGGTAATGTACGCGCCGATGGCTTCGCCATAGCTGACACCGCCAAGGCTGGTGATCAGCAACGCTGCGCCCGGCGTCGACCAGGCCACGGTGATTGGGGTGCGATAGCGCAGCGACAGGCCGATGCTGCACACCGCCATGCCGATCGACAGCGCCCATATCCACGAGGAAATCTGCGCGGTGGTCAACCCAGCGGCCTGGCCAGCCTGGAACATCAGCACCAGGGAACTGGTATAGCCGGTCAGCATGGCGATGAAACCGGCGACCACCGCCGATGGGGCGCTGTCCGCCAGTGGGCGCAGACGCGTGGAAGTGGCGTCGATCATGGGGCATTCCTTGTTCATGTAAGCAGTTTTTTCAGACTAACGCGGGCGAATCGGAAGCTTGCCATACAGCAGTCATTGCATTTAGCCGTACAGTCCCCAACTATTGGGCGCTGACCTGCAACTGCACAGGAGGGGAGGGGCGATGTACAAGGTTTATGGGGATTACCAGTCGGGCAACTGCTACAAGATCAAGTTGATGCTGAATCTTCTGGGGCGCCCCTATGAGTGGCACTCGGTCGACATTCTCAAAGGCGAGACCGAGACCCCCGAGTTCCTGGCCAGAAACCCCAATGGCAAGGTGCCGGTGCTGGAGCTCGAAGACGGTACCTGCCTGTGGGAGTCCAACGCGATCCTCAACTTCCTCGCCGACGGCAGCGAGTTCCTGCCGGTCGAGCCGCGCTTGCGTACCCAGGTGCTGCAATGGCAGTTCTTCGAGCAGTACAGCCACGAGCCTTACATTGCCGTGGCGCGTTTCATCCAGTTCTACCTGGGATTGCCGGATGAGCGCCTCGAGGAGTACCGCAAGTTGCACAAGGGCGGCTACAAGGCCCTCAAGGTGATGGAGCGCCAGTTGCAGATGACGCCGTACCTGGTGGGCGAGCAGTACTCGATCGCCGATGTGGCGTTGTATGCCTACACCCACGTGGCGCAACAGGGTGGCTTCGACCTGGCCGAGTATCCGGGGGTGAGGGCTTGGCTTGAGCGGGTTGCCAGCCATCCGCGGCATGTGCCGATGGTGGATTGATCGGCTTGGCAGCGGCGCAGTCCTTGTGACTGCGCCAGGCTCAGACCGACCCGAAGCGCTTTTCCAGATAGCCAATGATGTCCTTGGACTCATACATCCAGGTCACCTTGCCGTCCTCTTCGATACGCAGGCACGGCACCTTT
Organism: Pseudomonas sp. A014; assembly: GCF_052378495.1. NCBI lineage: Bacteria > Pseudomonadati > Pseudomonadota > Gammaproteobacteria > Pseudomonadales > Pseudomonadaceae > Pseudomonas > Pseudomonas sp. A014. The sequence goes on along the minus strand of NZ_CP199001.1, from coordinate 4,341,680 downwards.
ACCCGGCCGCCGCCTTCCTGCAGTGCCTGGCGGTGTTGCGGGTCGTTCTTCGCATCGCGCAGTGCCACCGGCACGTTGAGGCGGTGGAGGGCGCGGCGGGTCTTGACGCAGAACGGGCAGGCATGGAACTGGTACAGCGCCAGCCCCTTGGCCTGCTGCTCGACCTGGGCCTGGGCGGCGGCGTCGCGCTTGCGCTTGGCCGGGCGGCTGATCCAGTCGCCGAACACGATGAGCTGGCCGAGGCCGACCCGCAGGGCTTTGACGATCATGGGCAACTCCTGATCTGTGGTGCACAACGGAAAATAAAAAGCCGACCCCGAGGGGTCGGCTTCGCGCAGAGTCCGATCACTTGATCAGACTGAGGAATTCACTGCGGGTGGCGGCGTTCTCGCGGAACTCGCCAAGCATCACCGAAGTGATCATGCTCGAATTCTGTTTCTCGACACCGCGCATCATCATGCACATGTGCTTGGCCTCGATGACCACCGCAACGCCTGCGGCGCCGGTAACCTTCTCCACGGCCTCGGCGATCTGGCGGCTGAGGTTTTCCTGGATCTGCAGGCGACGTGCGTACATGTCGACGATCCGTGCCACCTTGGACAACCCCAGCACCTTGCCCTTGGGCAGGTAGGCCACATGGGCCTTGCCGATGAACGGCAGCATGTGGTGTTCGCACATCGAATAGAGCTCGATGTCCCGGACCAGCACCATCTCGCTGTTGTCCGAAGTGAACAGCGCACCGTTGGTGACTTCTTCCAGGGTTTGTTCATAACCGCGGCAAAGGTACTTCATGGCCTTTGCGGCCCGCTTGGGCGTGTCGAGCAGGCCCTCACGGGAGACGTCCTCGCCGATCTGGCTGAGGATCTCGGTGTAGTTCTGTTCCAGGGACATGGATCTACCTGTGGGAAAAAACGCAAAAACGAAGGTTACGGCGGCAAACGCGGCGCTGCAAGCGTGATGTCATTCGTCGCGACCGTCGAGCATGGTCCGCTTGAGCATCACGTACAAGGCGCCGGTGCCGCCATGACGGGCCTGGCAAGAGACGAAACCGAGCACTTGCGGGTGCTGGCGCAGCCAGGTGTTGACGTGGCTCTTGATCATAGGGCGCTTGCCGTCGATGCGCGCAGCCTTGCCATGGGTGACCCGCACGCAGCGCACTTCCAGCTTGGTGGCTTCGGCGATGAAGTCCCAGAGCGTTTCGCGCGCGCGTTCAACGGTCATGCCGTGCAGGTCGAGGCTGCCCTCGAAGGCGATCTGGCCGAGCTTGAGCTTGCGAATCTGGCTTTCCTGCACGCCGTCGCGGCGCCACATCAGTTCGTCTTCAGCGCCAACGTCGATGACGAACTGGTCCGACATGCCATCGACCACCAGCGGCTGGTCGCTGCGCACGGTAGCGGCCTGGCGCAGGCCGGCCAGCTGCTTGCGGTCGGCCTTGGGCTTGCCGACTTCGGCGCGGTCGTGTGCGATGGGCTTGACGCCACGCACCTCGCTGCGGAAGAGGGAAAAGTCGTCGTCTTGCATGTGTGCCTCCACGTGGGCGGCGTATTCTACGCGAACGGCCCTGCGTCGTCAGCAGCGCGCTGGTCAACGCTCAATCATGCTTTTTCATCAAGTGCGGCGACAGGTTCAGCTCCCGCCCTCGGCGCAGGCGAATGCGGCTGCGCCGCCAGAAGCGCACCCCCAGGTACAGCATCAGCAACCCGATCACCGTGAGAATGGCCGACAAGGGGCGGTTGGCATTGAGTTCGGCCAGGGCCTGGTAGTTGCCCAGCAGTCCGGCGAAACCGGCCATGGCCAGGAGGATGCCCAGGGTGGCGAGCAGGGCGGACAGGCCGGCAGCCAGGCGCGCGCCCCAGTTGCCCGGCTCGCGCGGGCGCAGGCGCTTGGCATCGAAACTGCCTTTGAGCTTCATTCCGTGTTCCTCTGTAGGTATCCGGAATCAGACCTGTGCTCGCCCGTCGGGTTCCGCCCGGCTGCCGGGCGGTTGCGCGGTCAGATCAGGCTGGCGGTCGGGGCGACACAGGCAAAGTTGTCGGCCATCACGGCCATCTCGCACTGGTGGATCTGCGCGGCCGGAATGACCGTATCCTTGAGCGCCAGGTCACGGGTGGCCGAGGCGTCTTCCACCAGGGTGCAGCGATAACCATAGTCCTTGGCACGGCGCACCGTGGTGCTGACGCTGGAGTGGCTCATGAAACCGCAGACGATCAGGTCCAGGTGGCCAAGCTGCTGCAGCGTCTCGTGCAGCTTGGTGTTCTTGAACGCGTTGGGCATGCGCTTTTCGATGACGATTTCGTCGCCTTGCGGCTCGAGGCCCGGAATGAATTCGCCGGCCACACCCTGCGGGTCGAAGCGGCCACCGACGGTGCCGAGGTGGCGGACATGGATAATCGGGCGTCCGGCCTTGCGGGCAGCCTCGAGCAACTTGGCAATGTTCGCCACGGCCTCGTCCATGCCCGACAGCGCCAGTGGACCGCTCAGGTACTCCTTTTGCGCGTCGATGACGATCAGGCTGGCTTGGCTCAGCCTGGCCGGCGGGTAATCGCGGCCGGTGAGGCGGAACATCGTGGTTGGAACGGACATCAAGGGCTCCTTGGAAGGGCTTTTATCCCTCTATTCTCCCTTGCCTCGGCGCCAATGTGAATGGTTGACAACGCAGACGGCATGGTTACTGGCCTGTGGCTATCCGAACGGGAACCGGTGGAACATTTCAGCCGGGGGGCTGTTAGACTTTCGCACAGTCTGAAAAGGAGTACTCCGTGATCACATCCCGCCTGCGCACCCTGCGCGACCACATCCGCTGGGCGGTCAGCCGCTTCCATGAGCACGAGCTGTTCTTCGGTCATGGCGCCGACAACGCCTGGGACGAGGCCCGCCTCTTGGTGCTCGGTGCCGTGCATTTGCCCTGGGAGGTGGCCGACAGCTACCTGGACTGCCAGTTGGAGGATGACGAACGGGTGCGTCTGCAGCACTTGCTCAAGCGACGTATCGAGGAGCGGGTACCGACCGCCTACCTGCTGGGCGAGGCGTGGTTCTGCGGCATGTCGTTCATCGTCGACGAGCGGGTACTGATACCACGTTCCCCGATCGGCGAACTGATCGAGAAGCGCTTCGAGCCGTGGCTGGCCAGCGAGCCGGCGCGGATCCTCGACCTGTGCACCGGCTCCGGCTGCATCGGAATCGTTGCCGCCGATGTGTTCCAGGAGGCCGAAGTGGTACTGGCCGACCTGTCCTTCGACGCGCTCGAAGTGGCCAATCAGAATATCGAGCGCCACGGCCTCGACCAGCGTGTATTCACCGTGCAGGGCGATGGTTTTGCCGGGCTCCCGGGCCAGCGTTTCGACCTGATCCTGTCCAATCCGCCCTATGTCGACGCCGAGGATTTCGCCGACATGCCCACCGAGTACCACCACGAGCCCGAGCTTGGCCTGGCCTGCGGCAACGACGGTCTGGACCTGGTGCGACGCATGCTTGCCGAGGCCGCTGATCACCTGACCGAGAAGGGCTTGTTGATTGTCGAGGTGGGCAACAGCCAGGTCCATGTCGAAGCCCTCTACCCGGAGGTGGACTTCGCCTGGCTGGACTTCGAGCGCGGTGGCCACGGCGTGTTCATGCTGACGGCGCAGCAATGCCGGGACCACCAGGAGCTGTTTGCTTCGCGGGTATGAGGCTTCGGTCGCGGGGCATGCCCCCGCGATCGGGCGTCAGCGAGTGGCAATCCAGATCAGCAGGCCGGCCTGGAACACCGCAAAGGCGACCAGGCAGGTGATGGTGAAGCGCAGGCCGCTGTCCTCGCGGCGGTACTTGGCCACACGCTCGTCGCGCTCGCGCAGTTGCGCTTCCTTCTCCTGCAGTTTCTGCTCTGCCTGTTGCAGCATGGTCGCCGCTTCGAGCATGTCGACGCGCTGCACCTTCTCGTTGCTCCAGGCGCTCTTGAGCTGGCCGACCGCCGTTTCGACGGTTCGGGCCTTGAGCATCTGGCCGTCGGCATACTCCACCTCCAGCCCTACGCTGCGCAGCACGTGGTCGCGACGCAGGCGCGAGTCTTCGTTGAGGGCATCCTTGCTGGGCAGGGCCATGCCCTCGACCTGGTAGTGCGACCATTTGCGCTGCAGCCATTGCACGGCCTGGGCCAGCACGTAGCGGCCAAGGCCGCGGTTGAGTGGCTCCAGTTGCAGGCCGGCGTCGTCACCGATGCGCACGACACGCTGTTCATGGTCGACCCGCACGTCAAGGCGGTTCTGCTCCTTGCGTACCTTCTGGCCTGGCAGCAGGATTTCCATGCGCAGCAGGCTGTTGGCCTTGTCGTGGCGCTCGGCGTAGCCGAACTGCACGAAACGCAGCGGTCGCGCGCCGCTGTTGCGGTCGGTGGGCAGCGGCGCCAGGCGCAGCAGCTGAAAGTGCTCGGCGGCCAGGTCCGCCCAGGGCAGCGGCGCGCTTTCCGGTGGTTGTTCTTCGATCGCCTCGGCGGCGGGTGCATCGGTCATCAGGGCAATCCTCAAGTGCACGGGCCGGGTGATGCCATGCCTGTGCGCGCAACGCTTGCTGCACGATAAGGCTCTTTGGCATCACCGCCTCTTGCCATGCATTATCGGCAGCACCGGGCAAGACCTGAGGGGTAAAAGTGTCAGGCGGACTGCAAGCGGTGGATGAAGGCGACGATCCGCTCGCCCAGCTCGTGGGCCAGGGGCAGGTCAGGATTGCTGTAACTGTCGCGCTGCTCGCTCATCGCTCGCGGGCTGATGCGCAGCATATGGTTCATGCCATCGATCAGCACCAGCTCGGCGTCCGGTTTGGCGGCTTTCAGGCGCTCGGCGTCGTCGACCTCGACCTGCACGTCGTTGCGGCCCTGGACGATCAGTGCCGGTACCTGCAAACGCGAGAAGGCCCTGGCCGGGTCCTGGCGGAACAGTGAGATCAGGTAGGGCTGCACCGTCGGTCGAAACACCTCGCGCAACGGCGTGGGCACATCCAGGCTAGTCTGGCCGGCCTGCAGGCGGTCTAACAGGCTGTTGCCGCGGGCAAGTTGCGCCGGCGACAGGCGCTGGGCCAGTTGTTCACGCAGCACATCGGCAATGGGGCGGCCGCTGCCGGCCAGCGTGATCACCGCGCTGGCACCGGCTTGATTGGCGGCGAGGCTGGCGATCAGCGCGCCTTCGCTGTGGCCGATCAGGATCACCGGGCCGAAGCGTGGGTCGGCTTGCAGCTTGTGCGCCCAGGCCACGACATCGGCGACATAACCTTCGACGCTCAGGTCGCGTTCGTCGGGCGCCGCCGGCTGGCTGGCGGCGACCCCGCGCTTGTCGTAGCGCACGCTGGCGATGTGCTCGTTGGCGAGCAGTTGGGCCAGGCGTTTTAGGTTGTCGATGCGCCCGGATGCCGGGTTGTTGCCGTCGCGGTCGGTGGGCCCGGAGCCGGCGATGATCAGCGCCACCGGCGGCGGTGTGTCCTGCAGCGGCAAGAGCAGGCTGCCGTGCAGCACGCCATGGCCGGTGTCGAGGTCGATGGGATGCTTGAGCACGGTAGGGGCGGCGGCCTGGGCCAGGCTTGTGAACAACAGCAGGAGCAGGGCGACGATGCGCATCTTCGGATACTGCATGGGGAGATGTTCGATTTGACCTGGGGTGCGAACGAAGGTTCTCGCGATTTTTTTCGCAAAGCTGCGGCTTTCCGTATACTGGCGGCCTCTTTCAAGTTCAGGCTGATTTTCGCGGAGCGTCCATGTCCGGCAATACCTACGGCAAGCTGTTCACCGTCACCACCGCAGGCGAAAGCCATGGCCCCGCGCTGGTCGCCATCGTCGACGGCTGCCCGCCGGGCCTGGAAATCTCGCTGGCCGACCTGCAGCACGACCTGGATCGTCGCAAGCCCGGTACCAGTCGGCACACCACCCAGCGTCAGGAAGCCGACGAAGTCGAAATCCTCTCCGGGGTGTTCGAAGGTCGTACCACCGGTTGCTCGATTGGCCTGCTGATCCGCAACACCGACCAGAAGTCCAAGGACTACTCGGCCATCAAGGACCTGTTCCGCCCGGCCCACGCCGACTACACCTACCACCACAAGTACGGCATCCGTGATTACCGCGGCGGTGGCCGCAGCTCGGCCCGTGAAACCGCCATGCGCGTGGCGGCTGGTGCCATCGCCAAGAAGTTCCTGGCCACCCAAGGCATTCGCGTGCGCGGCTACATGAGCCAGTTGGGCCCGATCGAAATCCCCTTCAAGACCTGGGACAGCGTCGAGCAGAATGCCTTCTTCAGCCCCGACCCGGACAAAGTCCCTGAGCTTGAGGCCTACATGGATCAACTGCGCCGTGACCAGGATTCGGTCGGCGCGAAGATCACCGTGGTCGCCGAGGGCGTGATGCCGGGCCTGGGCGAGCCGATCTTCGACCGCCTCGACGCCGAACTGGCCCACGCGCTGATGAGCATCAACGCGGTCAAGGGCGTGGAGATCGGTGCCGGGTTCGCCAGCATCGCCCAGCGCGGCAGCGAGCACCGCGACGAGCTCACGCCAGAAGGCTTCCTCAGCAATAACGCCGGCGGCATTCTCGGGGGTATTTCGTCAGGTCAGCCGATCGTTGCCCACCTGGCACTCAAGCCAACCTCGAGCATCACCGTGCCGGGCCGCTCGATCGACGTTAATGGGGCCCCGGTTGACGTCATCACCAAGGGGCGCCATGACCCGTGCGTGGGCATTCGCGCCACGCCGATCGCCGAGGCGATGATGGCCATCGTGCTGATGGACCACCTGCTGCGCCACCGTGCGCAGAATGCCGAGGTGAAGGTCAACACCCCGGTGCTGGGCCAGCTCTGATCTAGCCAGGCACGGCCTCTTCGCGGGCAAGTCGGAGCGCCGAACCGCCGCTCCGACTTGCTCGCGAAGAGGCCTGTACAGGTCCCCACAAGGCCCATCCATGCACCCCATCCCATACTGGCGTCTGTCCAGCTTCTACCTCTGCTACTTCGCCTTGCTCGGTGCCACCGCACCTTTCCTGGCCCTGTACTTCGACCACCTCGGCTTTTCCCCGGCACGCATCGGCGAGCTGGTGGCGATCCCCATGCTCATGCGCTGCATCGCCCCCAACCTGTGGGGCTGGCTGGGTGACCGCAGCGGTCGGCGCCTGCTGATCGTGCGCCTGGGGGCGCTGTGTACGCTGGCGACCTTTTCCCTGATCTTCTTCGCCAAGAGCTACGCCTGGCTGGCGCTGGTCATGGCCCTTCACGCGTTCTTCTGGCATGCAGTGCTGCCGCAGTTCGAAGTGATCACCCTGGCGCATCTGCATGGGCAGACCTCGCGCTACAGCCAGGTCCGGTTATGGGGCTCGATCGGTTTCATCCTCACCGTGGTTGGGTTGGGGCGGTTGTTCGAATGGTTGAGCCTGGACATCTACCCGCTGGCGATGGTCAGCATCATGGCTGGCATCGTCATCGCCAGCCTGTGGGTGCCCAATGCCCAACCGGTCGAGCACGCCGAGCGGCGCGGGGCAGAGGGCTTTCTCAAGCAACTGGCGGCTCCGGGCGTGCTGGCGTTCTATATCTGCGTGGCGCTGATGCAGCTCAGCCACGGCCCGTACTACACCTTCCTCACCTTGCACCTGGAACACCTGGGCTACAGCCGCGGCGCTATTGGCCTGCTCTGGGCGCTCGGGGTGGTCGCCGAGGTGCTGATGTTCATGCTGATGAGTCGGATCTTTGCGCGCTTCCCGGTGCGCAGCGTGTTGCTGGCGAGCTTCTTGCTGGCCTCGTTGCGCTGGCTGCTGCTGGGCAGCCTTGCCGATATTCCGGCGGTGCTGATCCTTGCCCAGTTGCTGCATGCAGCCACCTTCGGCTGCTTCCACGCGGCCTCCATCGCCTTCGTCCAGTCCAGCTTTGGCGCTCGCCAGCAGGGGCAGGGCCAGGCGCTGTATGCGGCGCTGTCCGGCACCGGTGGCGCGCTGGGTGCGCTTTATTCGGGCTACAGCTGGAAACTGCTCGGCCCGCAGTTCACCTTTGGTATGGCCAGCGTCGCAGCGCTGGCTGCAGCCGTTATCATTGCCCTTCGTTCGCAACAGACCAGGAACAGCCCCTGATGAGCATTCTCAGCGTTTTTCATTCCAGCAGCCCGCAGCTGGCGAACAAGGTGCTGACCCACCATGAAGACATTGCCGCCACCCTGGCCGAGCAGGGCGTGCAATTTGCACGGCACGACCACGGCCTGCGCATTCGCCCAGGCAGCGCCGAGGCCCAAGTGCGCGAGGAGGCCGGTGGCCTGATCGACATGTTGATGACCACGCACGGTTGCCAGACCCTGATGCTGCTGAACCGAGACGGCGATCAGCCGACCGAAGTCGACCTGCGTGATGAGCACGTGCATGACGCCGTCGAGGTATTCGCGATGGTGAGCGGGCGAGGCCAAATCAGCCTGCGTCTGGGTGAGCAGGTATTTGCGCTGCTGTGCGAGAAGGGCGATGTGCTGGTAGTGCCTGCGCAGACTCGACGCTGGATCGATCTGGGCGATACACCGTTCTGCCTGGCCGTGCGCTTGTTTGGCAACGAGCAGGGCATCCGCATGACCGGCGACGAGCAGGCACGACAGTTTGCAGGGATGAGCGAGCTGTAATAGATCGCGGGGCAATCCTCTTCCCACAGAATCCCTTCGTGGAAGGAGGATTGCCCCGCGAAACGGGCGGCACTGTCAACGATAGGTCGGCAGGGCGAAACGTTGCTGGCTTTGCAGCATGGAGATAACAGGCAGTTCGCTGGCTTGCTCGGCCAGGTCGCGGCGAATGGCACTGATGGCCCAGGACAGTTGCTCGGCGCTGTGCAGTTGCGCATAGGAAAGCACACGACGAGTCACCGTGCCGTCGGCGGCGCGCAGGGTCAGCAGGATGCCGCCGTCCGGACGGGACTTGGTGTCGACCTGATAGGCCGGGAAGACCGAAACGAATTTTTCCTGGATGAGGTCCATATCAACTCCTGACGTGTAGGTTTGCAGACGTGAGTTGATGGTTGCAGTGACCGTGCCAGGCTTTGATATAAAATAAATTCCTTTAAAAACAATTAGTTAATTTGATTCGCGGGATTGACTGCCGGGCATTGTGCATGGTCGTGCATTTTGCACAGTGCATTTTGCAAGGTCATAGAGCCTGCCTCTCGGTCCCATAGAATCTGAACCTTTGCTGCCCGGCGACGGCCTGACACAAAATTGGGCCAACACACTTGTCAGGAGGTTCCAGATGTCCGACCAACAGCCCACCGCGATGACCGAAGAAGAATCCGCCGCCTTCGCTGAAGAAGTATTCGAGCGTGCCCGCCGAGGCGATGCCGCCATGCTCGAGCGCCTGCTTGACGGTGGCCTGCCGGCTAACCTGCGCAATCACAAGGGCGACACCTTGCTGATGCTGGCGAGCTATCACGGTCATCATGAGGCGGTGAAGGTGCTGCTGGCCCATGGCGCAGATCCCTTGATCGCCAACGACAATGGCCAATTACCGATTGCTGGTGCTGCCTTCAAGGGCGACCTGGCGATGATCCGGCTGTTCATCGAGCACGGGGTGCCGGTGGACGCGGCAGCCGTCGATGGCCGCACGGCATTGATGCTGGCAGCGATGTTCAACCGCAGCGAAATCCTCGACTATCTCCTGGCCCAGGGCGCCGACCCGGCCCGCCAGGATGCGCGTGGCGCTACCGCGCTGGTCGCGGCGCAGACCATGGGTGCCAGCGAAGCGGCCGCTCGCCTGCAGGCGCTGGTCGGCTGACACCTCGGGGGGTATCCTTGGCGCCTTTTTCGCCATTCGCCAAGCAGGGCCCCCCATGAAAAACCAGTTGCTCGAATTCATCAGCCTCATCGGCGCCGGTTGCCTGCGCGAGGCGGACATCGAGCGTATCGCCGACGAGGCCGCCCAGGCTTACGCCGACCCTGCCGCTTTTCTTGCGGCCAATCCCGACATCAACTACGACGACAGTTTCCCGATCCCGCTGGGCGAATGGGTGGTGCTCGGCAGTCTGCCGGACACCGTGGTGTTCCAAGCCGACAGCTACCAGGACCTGTTCCAGGCGATCAGCGATTCGTTCGACAAGAGCGTGCCCTTCACCCTCAAGCCCAAGCAGTTGGCACGTACCGAGCCGCTGACCGCGCTCAACCGCATCCAGGTGCAGATGGGTGCACTGAACAAGGAAGCGGGCGGCTATGTGCTGCTGAACTTCAGCCAGTTGCTCGATGACGAGCTGCAGATGGTGATGGTCGGTCAGCAGGACCTGGCGCGCGTGCTGGAGCTGGGCGCCGAGTTGGGCATCAAGGTGGAGCCGGCGTTGGAGGCCTTGAAGGTCGCGGTGCACGTCTGACGCGGCGATTGCCTGTTGCAGGGGCGGCGAGCGCCGCCCTCATGGGGTTCCCGCAGATCAGCCCAGCGCAGTATCCAAAAACATCATCACCGCAAAGCCGCCCATCAGGCCCAGCGTTGCCGAGGTCTGGTGGCCGTTGCGGTGAGTTTCCGGAATCACCTCGTGCGACACCACGAAGATCATCGCGCCCGCTGCCAGGCCCATGCTGATCGGGTAGGCGAGGGCGAAGCCAGTAGAGATGCCCAGGCCGATCACTGCCCCCAGCGGCTCCATCAGGCCAGAGCCGATCGCCACCAGCGCGGCCTTGAAATTCGACAATCCTGTGGCGCGCAGGGCCATGGCCACGGCCAGGCCTTCGGGAATGTCCTGGATTGCGATGGCGCTGGTCAGCGGCAGGCCGATGCTCATGTCACCGTTGGTGAAACTCACGCCGATGGCCATGCCCTCGGGCAGGTTGTGCAGGGTAATGGCGAGCACGAACAGCCACACCCGGCTGATTCGTTCGGCGTCGGGCCCACAAGGGCCTGTGCTCTCGTGCTCGTGTGGGGTGAATCGGTCCAGGCCGAGCATCAGCAACACCCCCAGGCCCATACCCAGCACGACGACGCCCGCAGCGGCGGGGCCGTTGCCGGTGATTTCCCGTGCCGCATCCAGACCCGGCAGAATCAGCGAGAACGAACTGGCGGCGAGCATCATGCCGGCAGCAAAACCCAGCATCACATCCTGGCTGCGAGCACTGACATCGCGCAGCACAACGGCCAGCACCGCGCCCAAGGCCGTGGCGCCAAAACCCGATAGCCCGCCCAGCGCCGCCAGGTGCAGGTTCTGTGAGTGATCGCCGTTGACGGCATTCCACAGGCTGGCCAGCAGCAGGAGTACGATCGCCAGCAGGCTCAGCCCAAGGCCTGCACTGAGCCAGGGGGTACTCAGCGCTTGCTGGCGCCAGGCATCGATGAGAGAAGGGGTGGCGGCGCTGTGGCTGTGGGCGGGTGGCATGGGAACCTCGAAAGCGATGGATGACAGCAGTTTATCCAGTGACCTGCGAGCCCGGCCAAGGATTCCCTTCTATCGCGCCGATAGCAGGCTATGCTCAGCCACAGGAACGTTCACGCAGGAGTTGCAGCATGGGGTCTACCTTCAACAGCCTGGTCGGGCTGGTCATTCTGGCCCTGGATATCTGGGCGATCATCAACGTGCTGAAAAGCGGCAGCGAGACAGGGATCAAGATCCTGTGGATTCTGCTCATCCTGCTGTTGCCGGTGCTGGGCCTGATCATCTGGGCAATTGCCGGTCCGCGGGGCAACGTTCGGCTCTGACCGTTCATCGTGACAAAATTTTCACACGGCATTAACCAAACTCCGCGCCGCACATTTAATGTATGGGCCCTTGCCGGCGATTGTCCGGCACAGGACTGCGAGGCTGCGTCCAGCGCCTTTCCCAACCCGAAATCCTAGGATCTTCCCATTCATGGCTAACACGGATGCCTTGAAGCAACGGGCCGCGTCGGCACCGTTCTCGCCGACTCTCAAATCGCACCTCGCCTACACCTTGCTCAGCGGATTGCTGATCATGCTGATGCTCAGCCTGGTGCGCCTGGCGCTGCTGATCTACAACAGCGACATGATCGGCGACACCCCGTACTCCACGGTGGCCGAAGGCTTCCTCAACGGCCTGCGCTTCGACCTGCGGGTGGTGGTGTACCTGAGCATCCCGCTACTGCTGGCCCTTAACAGCCCCTGGGCCATGGCGCGGCGCGGCTTTTTCCGTTTCTGGTTGACCGTCAGCTCCAGCATCGTGATGTTCCTTGGCCTGATGGAACTGGATTTCTACCGTGAATTCCACCAGCGCCTGAACGGCCTGGTCTTCCAGTACATCCAGGAAGACCCCAAGACCGTCATGAGCATGCTCTGGTACGGTTTCCCGGTGGTTCGCTACCTGCTGGCGTGGCTGTTCGGCACCTGGCTGCTGAGCCTGCTGTTCAAGGGCATCGACCGTTTGACTCGTGGTGGCCAGGGCAGCGGCCAGATCGTCGCTCAGCGCCGTGTCGCACCCTGGTACGGCCGCCTGGCGGTGTTCATGGTCATCCTGCTGGTGGCAGTGGTCGCCGCCCGTGGCACCCTGCGCCAGGGCCCACCCATGCGCTGGGGTGACGCTTTCACCACCGACTCCAACTTCGTCAACCAGCTGGGCCTGAACGGCACCTTGACGCTGATCGACGCCGCCAAGAGCCGTTTCGGCGAAGACCGCGCCAATATCTGGAAACCGGTGCTGGAAACCGGAGTCGCCCAGCAAAGCGTGCGTGACCTGCTGCTGACCCCCAACGACACGCTGGTCGATGCCGACCAGGCGGCCATCCGCCGCGACTTCGTGCCGCCGGCCGGCAACACCCTGCCGATCAAGAACGTGGTGGTGATCCTCATGGAGAGCTTCGCCGGTCACTCGGTGGGCGCCCTGGGGAGTCCGAACAACATCACCCCGTACTTCGACAAGCTGGCCAAGGAAGGGCTGTTGTTCGATCGCTTCTTCTCCAACGGCACCCACACTCACCAGGGCATGTTCGCCACCATGGCGTGCTTCCCCAACCTGCCGGGCTTCGAGTACCTGATGCAGACTCCCGAGGGCGGGCACAAGCTCTCGGGCCTGCCGGCGCTGCTCAGCGCCCGTGACTACGACGATGTCTACGTCTACAACGGCGACTTCGCCTGGGACAACCAGTCCGGGTTCTTCGGCAACCAGGGCATGACCACCTTCATCGGCCGCAACGACTTCGTCAATCCGGTGTTCTCCGACCCGACCTGGGGCGTTTCGGACCAGGACATGTTCGACCGTGCCAACCAGGAGCTGGCCCACAACTACGGCAAGAAACCGTTCTACGCCTTGCTGCAGACGCTCTCCAACCACACCCCGTACGCCTTGCCCAAGGACCTGCCGGTAGAGAAGGTCACAGGGCAGGGCCGCCTGGACGAGCACCTGACTGCCATGCGCTACTCCGACTGGGCTTTGGGCCAGTTCTTCGAGAAGGCGCGCAAGGAGCCCTACTTCAAGGAGACCCTGTTCGTGATCGTCGGCGACCATGGTTTTGGCAACCACCAGCAGGTTACCGAGCTGGACCTGGGTCGTTTCAACGTGCCGCTGCTGCTCATCGCACCGGGTATCCAGGACAAGTTCGGTGCGGTCAACCACACCGTCGGCACCCAGGTCGATATCGTGCCGACCATCATGGGTCGCCTGGGTGGCGACACCCGTCACCAGTGCTGGGGCCGTGATCTGCTGAACCTGCCTGCCGGTGACCAGGGCGTGGGCATGATCAAGCCATCGGGCAGCGAGCAGATCGTTGGCCTGGTGCAGGGGGATCACATCCTCATCGAGTCCAAGGACATGACGCCGCGGATGTATCGCTACCAGCTGGGGCGTGAGTTCAAGGCCGAATTGATCGAGAGCCCGGATCAGCCTGAGATGCTCAAGAAGCTCGAGGCCTATATCCAGACCGCGACCAAGAGCCTGCTGGACAACACCGCCGGCGTGGTTCACGGCAAGCCTGAGTAACGCTTGCCCGTAAGCAGAAGCCCGCCGATGATGGCGGGCTTTTTCATTTACGGCATCTGTCATCGCTTGCTGAAGAAATCTTCATCTCCATCCCTCAGCCACTCTGAACATCAGCCTTTGTGTATGGTCAGCTAAGTACGGATATCACTCACCGTTGTGCTTCCAAGAGGGTCGATCAATGAAAGAGTGGGAAGTCATCTTTGCTGATCAGAAAGGTGTACCGCAGTCCCTGCTGCTCAAAAGCGAGCACCTGCCCAGTGAAGAGGATGCGGCGCGGGCCATCCGCTCCAAGCTGTTTCCGCTCATGGATGAACTGGACCTCAACGATTTCCAGGACCGAAAACCTTCCCCTACCGCGCTGTGGCTCAAGGAGCAGAACGGCGTGATCATCACCACCATCCACGAAGCGCCCTGAACGGGGCACCTGGCAAGGTGCCGTCATCCGCACTACGCTGGACAGAGGCGTCGGTCTTCTGCGGGTCTACGCCGTTTTCATTCGCGTCTTGCATCAGCTCGAACTGCCAGGCCCCTTGCGGGCTGCCGGCAGGTGCGTAGTGCACGGAAAGTCTATCCCTTGGGTTTTTCAGGAGGACGTTTCATGAGCAGCCAGAACGAAGACATCAGCAGCAGCGTGCTTCGCCAGATGAAAGCGGGTGGTTTCGACTTCACCCAGATCCATCCCATCGAGTTCTATGCCACTTTTCCAGACGAAGTCGGGGCACGCCGGGCCGCGGGGCAATTCCGCGGAGAGTCGATCAATGCCCAGGTACACGAGCGCGATGACGGCGCCTGGCACCTGGAGCTGAGCAAGGTCATGTACGCCACCTACCGAGGGATCGGGGCTTTCGAGGAGGCCTTCGAGGCGGTGATTTCGCCGCTGGGAGGCGAGGTCGAGGGTTGGGGCGTCAAACAGGAAAGACCCATCGCCTGACGCGTTCGGGGCTGCGCTGCGGCCCCGCGCATTCCTCTCAAGGTCGCCGCTTGGCCATGTGCCCGAGGTAGGCGATCAGCGCATCGAGCTCCTGCTCGCTCAACACATCCTTCGAGAACCCCGGCATGCGTGCCTGCGGCCACTGCCTGAGGCTCTGCGGATCGCGAATGTACAGGCGCAGGTAACCCGGCTGGAAGTATTCGGTGGGGTTGTGCGGCAGGTTCAGGTCCGGCCCGAACTGGGCATCCCCCGCACCGTTGAGGCGATGACAGGCCAGGCAGTTCTGCTGGAACAACGCAAAACCCTGGCGTACCGGGTCTTGCGCGGGAAGCTCGGGCGCAGGCAGCAGGGCAGGGAAGCGCTCGGCGACCGGCGCCAGGCGACGGATGCTGGCGATCTGGTAGGGCCATTGTTCGGGGCGGATGCCACTTGCCTGCGGGTTGGTCCAGACCAGGTAGAACGGGCCGGCGCCGGGCTTGTCCTGGGCCAGCGCTGGCCATGGCTGGCGCGGATCTTCGACGGCCACCCAGGCCCGGGCCGGGCCTTCCTGCAGCAGCTGCGCAGCGGGCATCTCCGCGGCAAAACCATCCAGTGCCACCGCTTGCAGGTGATCGCCGGGCTTCACCCCTTCGAGCAGGGTCGCCAGCGGCACCGCACGGTAATGCATGGGGCGTTTGTAGGCGACGTCCTGAGGGATGTCGATAGCACGCGCCTGCGGGTGCTCGAGCAATTGCTCGGACTGCCATTGGCGTTGACCGTTGCCCAGATCCAGCGTCAATTGCGCGGCCGCCAGCGGCAGGCTGACCAACAGCAACAGCAAACTCAGGCAATGGCGCATGAGCGATCTCCAACCCGGAAAGGTCGGCAGATTACCCTTGCGCGGCGTGCGAATGCCACCGCTGCCTTCAGCCGAACAAGCGTGTCAGGTTCGGCAGGATCAGCAGCAACGTGGTGGCGAAGAGTATGAGTCCGGCTTGGCGTACTTTCGATTGTCTGAACATGGCGGACCGCCTTCTTGTTGTTATTCCTGAATAGCCTTTGGCTTCCTTGTCTTGCGTCGGGTCGATCACTATGGCGTATGAAACGCAGGCCTTGCGTGCCTCTTGCGTGGATGCCTACCCCAACAGTAGGGCGAACACCGGCCTTGTTTGAGAACCCTTTGTTCTAAGCGTGTCAACAGGCATTTCCGAACGTTATGAGGCCATTGGCCATTTAGCTGGCATGCTCTGACTAGACACATTGAGGATGCTGTAGGGGCAGGGCCTGCCAGGTGACCGTTCGTCAGTGCACACCTCTTGCTTGTACGTGTCTTTCGCGTCAGTCTCTACATCAGATTCCACTACATGTCGTTCAGGACTATCCCTATGTCGTTACGCATCTGCATCCTTGAAACCGATGTCCTGCGACCGGAGTTGACCGCGCAGTACCAGGGCTACGGAAGGATGTTCGAGCAGCTGTTCTCGCGTCAGCCGATCGCCGCCGAGTTTCGCGTCTTCAACGTGATGAACGGCGAGTATCCGCCCGAAGGTGAAACCTTCGATGCCTACCTTGTAACCGGCAGCAAGGCCGACTCGTTCGGTACCGATCCCTGGATCCAGACCCTCAAGGCCTACCTGCTCAAGCTTTATGAGCGGGGCGAGAAGCTGCTGGGGGTCTGTTTTGGTCACCAGGTGCTGGCGCTGGTGCTGGGCGGCAAGGCTGAGCGCGCCGATCGCGGCTGGGGTCTGGGTATCCACCGCTACAGCCTGGCTGCCCACGCGCCATGGATGGACCCTGAGGTGACCGAACTGACCCTGCTGATCAGCCATCAGGACCAGGTGACCGCGTTGCCTGAAGGCGCAACCCTGATCGCCTCCAGCGATTTCTGCCCGAATGCGGCCTATCACGTGGGTGACCAGGTGCTGTGCTTCCAGGGGCATCCGGAGTTTGTCCACGACTATTCCCGTGCGCTGCTCGATGCGCGCCAGGACGTTCTGGGGGATGAGGTGTATCACCAGGCGGTGGCGAGCCTGGCCACCGAGCACCAGGGCGATCTGGTGGGCGAGTGGATGCTGCGGTTCGTCCAGCAACCGCGCAAGGGCAAGCAGAGCGCGGCCTGAGCCTGCCGCTGCGTCGTTCTTTTCGCGGGCTTGTATGGCGCCGCCGCGAAAAGAACGACTCGCTAGCTAGCCCGTTACAACCATCCCGAGCGCTTGAAGCTCGCATACAGCCCTGCACATCCCGCCCCGATCACGCCCAGCACCGCAAAGTACCCATAGTGCCAGCTCAGCTCCGGCATGTTCTGGAAGTTCATCCCGTAGATCCCGGCAATGGCCGTGGGGAAGGCGAGTATTGCCGCCCAGGCAGCGAACTTGCGCTGCACGATGCTCTGGCGTGACGACTCCAGTAGCATGCCGATCTCGATGGTCTGGCTGGCGATGTCGCGGATGCCGACAAGGTCCTCCATCTGCCGCGTGACGTGGATCTGCACGTCGCGAAAGTACGGGCGCATGTTCTTGTCGATGAAAGGAAAGCTCAGGCGCTGCAGCTCTTCGCCGATCTCCACCATCGGCGCCACGTAGCGGCGCAAGCGCAGGATGTCGCGCCGCAAGCTGTGCAGGCGGCGGATGTCCTGCTCTTGCAGCGAGCCGCTGAGCACGCTTTGCTCCAGCTCCTCGATCTCGCCATGGATCGCCTCGCTGACGGGCTGGTAGTTTTCGGTGACGAAGTCGAGCAGGGCGTAGAGCACGAAGTCCTCGCCATGCTCGAGCAGCAGCGGCCGCGCTTCGCAGCGCTGACGTACCAGGGCGTAGGATTTCGAATGGCCGTTGCGGCAGGTGATGATGTAGCCGTTGCCCGCAAAGATGTGGGTCTCGATGAACTCCAGCTTGCCCTCATGGCGCACCGGCGAATAGGTGACGATGAACAGCGCGTCGCCGAAGGTTTCGAGCTTGGGGCGGCTGTGCTTCTCCAGCGCGTCCTCGATGGCCAGTTCGTGCAGGCCGAACTGGCGCTGCAGGTTGGCCAGCTCCTGGGCGTTGGGCTCCTCCAGGCCTATCCAGACGAAGTGCCCAGGCTTGCGTGCCCATTCGCTGCCCTCGTCGAGGCTGATGTTGGTGACCTTTCTCCCGGCGCTGTACACCGCCGCTGCGACGACTCGACCCATGGTTGCCTGCTTCTTCGGTTGGACACCCCGACAGCTTGGGCCGTGCTGCGGCGTAGAGCAAGCTGGCGGCTCAGGCCTGCGGCAACTCCCGCTCCATACGATCGATGCACTGCTGCATCTGCAGTCGGCATTGCTCCATCAGCGCCGGCACGTCCTGCTGTCCCAGGCCATGGGTGGCGATCGGTGGCAAGGAGCGGACGATCACCGTGCGCTGTCGCCAACTGTTGAGGCTCAGGCGCTTGGAGTAGCGGCTGACGCATACCGGCACGATCGGTACGCCGGCCTCGACCGCCATGTGGAACGCGCCTTTCTTGAACGCCAGCAGGTGTTCAGTCGGGTTGCGTGTGCCTTCGGGGAAGATCCAGATCGAGGTGTCGTCGCGCAGGATCCGCGTGGTCAGTCGCATCGCCTTGCGCGCCTGGTAGGCATTCTTGCGGTCCACCAGTACGTTGCCGCCGAGCCAGAACAATTGGCCGAACAACGGAATCCAGCCCAGGCTCTTCTTGCCGATGGCGACCGTCCGCCGTGGAACCACCTGGCCGAGGATGAACAGGTCGTAGTTGGATTGATGATTGGCGACGATCACGCAGCCGGGCGGCTGGTCCCACAAGGGGCCGACTTCAGCCTTGACCCGGATGCGCATGAGCCAGGCTGCCGGCACGCTGTAGAGGCGGGCGAACAGGCGGCTGTTATCGGGGTTGAAGGGGCGGCACAGGCCGATGACCAGGCCGACGGCGCCGACCAGCAGGAAGTGCAGCGCCAGAAGGAGCATGCGAAGCATATAGAGCATGATACGGCTCACACCAGACAGTCGCGGCGCAGTGTACGACCGTGCACTGGTCAGGGCAAACCGGCGAACGGAGCCCGGTCGCGTCCTGGCTTGCTGGAGCGGCACGCGGCGACTCCAGCAAGCCTGGTTTCAGCCCATGTGGCCCTTGTCGGCCTCGATCGCCTTGTCGAGCGTCTCCAGCAGCGCCTTGCGCACTTTGCGCTTGGTATTCTTGTGCGCCAGCATGTTCAGTTTCTTCAGTTCCCGCGCCGCGCTCAGCGCCGTTTCCTGGAGTTGCTCGGCGGGTACCACCTTGTCGAGGAACCCGGCCACCACTGCACCATGCGGGTCGAAGACCTCGGCATTGTTCACCGAGCGCTGGAAGGTCGAGCGGGTCAGGCGGTCGCGGGCCAGCTCGATCCCGGCATGGTGCATGGTCATGCCGATCTGGACCTCGTTCAGGCAGATCTTGTACGGGCCTTCGACACCGATGCGGTAGTCGGCCGACAGCAGCAGGAACGCGCCCTTGGCCACGGCATTGCCAGGGCAGGCGACGATCACCGGGAACGGGTGCGAGAGCAGGCGGCGGGCCAGGGTGGAGCCGGCGGTGACCAGGTCGATCGCCTCTTTGGGGCCGGCGGTCATCACCTTGAGATCGTAGCCGCCGGAAAGAATGCCTGGCTGGCCGGTGATGATCACCACGGCACGTTCTTCCTCGGCACGGTCCAGTGCTGCGTTGAAGGCGGTGATGACGTCAGGCGAGATCGCATTGACCTTGCCGTTGTTCAGGGTCAGGGTGGCAATGCCGTCTTCGGCGTGGTAGGTAATCAGCTCGCTCATGACAGAGTCCTTTGGGTGGCGTGGCGATGACGTTACCCAGCAGCGCAGGCCAGGTAAAGCGCCAAGGCTGACTGGCCGGTCAGCCTTGGCCAGCTACCCCGTGTGGCGTCGGGGCAGGTGTCCGGAATGCGGAAAAAGCGCAGGCCAGATTGGCAGCATCGCCCTGGCTGGCCAGCCTTTTCCGGGGCGAGGCTTAAGCGCATGAAAATTCTGAAAAAAATGCTTGCCAAAGGAAAGGTCTTCTACTAAATTAGCGCGCCTCGACAGGCTGAATGGCTTGAAGAGATCCGGTGAAGTGTCCGAGTGGTCGAAGGAGCACGCCTGGAAAGTGTGTATACGAGAAATCGTATCAAGGGTTCAAATCCCTTCTTCACCGCCACATTCCACAAGAAACCCCTGAATCGAAAGGTTCAGGGGTTTTTTGTTTGCGTGAAATCCGGCTTGGCGGGCTCGCCCGCGAACACCGACCAAGCCGGTGTCCGCAGGGGACGCGATATATTCAGAAACTGACCGAAGCCGACAGTCTTGCCGTGCGCGGCGCGCCCTGGAACAGATAGTTGTCGCCCAGGTAATCCCCCACATCGCGCCAGTAGCGCTTGTTGAAGAGGTTATCGACCGTCAGGCGCAGCACGGTGTCGTAGTCACCGATGCGGATGCGGTAGCGGCTGCCGATATCGAATACCGTGTAGCCGCCGACCTCGACGTTGCCTGCCTGGCTCGCGTACTTGCTGGCGCTGTAGCGTGCACCGCCGAGCAGTGCCAGGCCCGGCACCGGGAGGTTGTATTCGGCTTGCAGCGCCGCGCGCAGACGAGGCACGTTGATCGCCTGGTGGCCCTCGTAGGCGTCGGTGCCGCTGTTCTTCACCCGGGCGCGGATTGCGGCGGCGCTGGCGTGCAACTGCAGGTTGGATGTCACCCAGCCGCTGGCGCCGAGCTCCAGGCCGGTGTTCTTCTGCTGGCCTTGTTGCACATAGATCGGGGCCGTACCCTCCTGCGGGCGGGCGTACTGGTAGGCCTGGCGGATCTGGAACAGCGCTGCGCTCAGGCTCATGCCTTTCCAGTCGCGCTTGATGCCTACTTCCAGTTGGCGCGACAGGGTCGGGGCGAGGATCTCGGCAGCGTTGCTGGCGAACCAAGGCGCGGTACCGCCCGCCGACAGGCCTTTGGACCAGCTGGCGTACAGCGTGGTGTCCGCTTGCGGTTTGTAGATCAGGGCGGCGTTGGGCAGCAACTGGTACTGGCGGGTATGGCGGCCAGCAGCACCGGTTTCGTCCCAGGTCTTTTCGTCCAGGCGCACTTCGCGGGCGCCGAGTACGGTCTGCCATTGCTCGTTGAAGCTGATGCGGTCGCTGACGAACAGGCCGTACTGGCGGCTGTCCAGGCGGCGTTCGCTATGTCCGATCGGTTTTTCGGACGGCGCCAGAGCGGGCGCGCCGGTGTAGATGTTTCCGCTGCCGAGCCACTCGTTGTAATACGGACGCTGATCAAGGGTCCGGCGCTGGGCGCTGCTGCCGACAGTCAGTTCATGCTGCAGGCCCAAGGCTTGGAAACGTCCCTCGAGGGTGGCCTGGAGTTCGTCGGTGCGCCGGATGTCGTCGGGGCTGCGGAAGTCGTAGATGCCGTAGTCGCCGTTGCCGGAGAAGAACGCGTCGTCGCCGGAGCCCCAGGCGAACGCACTGTAGTCGTCAATCACCACCTTGCTGCGCGAAGCGCTGAGCGTGCCGGTCCAGGCTTCGTTGAAGCGGTACTCGAAGCGTCCGCCCAGGTTCAACGAGTCGTTCGTCACAGGCTTGGCCCAATGCTGGTAGGCCAGGCGGTCGTCCGGGTCGATGCCGTGGAGCACCTGGGTGCCGCCCAGCAACTGGTAGCCGGGCACCGAGCGCTGTTCGCGGTGCTGATACTCGACATCGAGTTGCAGGGTGGCGTCGGGGTTGATCTGCCAGTCGAATGCCAGCGAGGCGAAGTCGCGCTTGCCGTCGGCATGGTCGACGTAGGAACGGATGTCTTCATGGGCGAGGTTGGCGCGCAGGCCGAACTGTTTCTCGCTGCCGAACCAGCCGCCGAGGTCGGTGGCCAGGTAGCGTTCGCCCTGCTCGTTGGTCGAGACGGTGACACTGCGCACATCCTCGGCGCGCTTGGTCACATAGTTGACCAGCCCGCCGGGTTCGGACACGCCGCTCTGCAGGCCCGATAATCCCTTGAGCAATTCGACCTGTTGCTTGTTCTCCAGCGCCACGTTCTGCTCGCCGGCGATGGTCTGGCCATTGATCCGGTAGCTGCTGGCGGCATTCAGTTCGAAGCCGCGCACGTTGAAGTTCTCGTAGTAGCCGATCGGCGCGTAGCTTTCGCCGACCGAGGCATCGCTTTGCAGCACCTCGCTGAGCAGGCGTACCTGGCGATCATCGAGCAGTTGGCGACTGAACACGCTGACCGAGGCCGGGGTGTCGAGCAGCGGTGCGGCATGCCAGCCGCCGACCTGGGCTTCGCGAGGTTGATAGCCGTCATCGCCGCTGCGTTCGGTGACCTGCAAGGGGGCGAGGGTCACGCGTTCATCGGCCAGACCCTGGCCAGCATGCAGCGCAAGGCCCAGGCCAAGCAGGCCAAAGGGCAGGCGGGGGCGAAGCGAGGTCATGCAAGGCTCCTTGGAAGGCGGACGCGCCGGTTGCTCCGGCGGCATTCGGTGGGGCGGTTGGCAAAGGGGGCGCAATGGTAGCAGGGGTGTCAGGGGCTGTGCGGTGTTCTTTTCGCGGGCAAGCCCGCTCCCATGGGTATCACACTGCTCTTGCGTTCAGTGGGGTACCCATGGGAGCGGGCTTGCCCGCGAAAGGAACACCTCGATCATGCAGACGAACTCGAACCCGATCGTTTTACCTGGCGCTCGAGCGCTGACGCTGGCGCCAGGTGTCGTCGATCTTCGACCAGGTCTTGCCATCGGTAATGGCCAGCAGCTTGCGGCCATCCTTGAAAGTGGCGAGAAAGGTGGCTTCCTCCTCTTTGCCGCCAAGCCACAATCCGGCGAGCATGCCGACCGGCCCGGCCACCAGGGCGCCGGCTACACCCCAGCCTAGGGTGGCGCCCAGGTTGCGGTTCGATTCCAGGCTGGCGAGCCGGAGGTCCTTGATACGGGCCAGAGAGATACGCTCACCGGCCTGGCTGCGTGGGGTCTTGAGTGTGAGCGATCCGTTGCGATACTCGCCTTCACCTTGCAAGAAATCGCCGGATTGCACCGTGAGTCTTGTCATTGTGTCGTCCTGTCAGTGGAGGGGCTGTGACCAGCACCTACTGAGCGCCGCGCCCCTCGGCAAGTCAACGAGCAGGCGACGGAGGGTCGTGCGACCGGTTGTCGCGAGGCCAGATGCCATTAACGAACAACGGTCTTGAATCATCAGCAGGACGTCGCTTTTTCATAATAAAACTTCCCGGCATTGAATAATAAACCGGTCAGTCATTATCTGGAGTATGGGTACTCCTCAATACACCTGATGCATAACAGTTTGCGCAAATAACAGCGGCACACGGCTTATTTCTCCGTTCGGAAGATTGGCGTCAAAAAACACTGGACAGAAAGTTTCTGAATGTGTCAGTTTTTTTGCGCCTCACAAGGGCGAGTGACAGGATGCTCTCGCCGAAAGTTTGAGCGTTCCTGTCGAACATCAACTTTTCCGCAAACAAGGAAGTGTCTGCATGTCGAAAGTCAAAGCAAATGCTGTTGTTTCCGCTGCCTCGGTGTTGCAACCGAACGGGCCGAGTTCGGCCTTCGGGCTGATCAACAGTTTCGCCCACCAGTACGATCGCGGTGGTGCGAACATCAATGGCAAACCTTCGTTCACCGTCGATCAGGCAGCCACCCAGCTGCTGCGCGACGGGGCGTCCTGGAAGGACCTGAACAAGGACGGCACCATCAGCCTCACCTACACCTTCCTGACCAAAGCGCCGGCGGATTTCGTCAGCCGTGGCCTGGGCAGCTTCAGCCAGTTCAACAACCAGCAGAAAGCCCAGGCCAAGCTGGCCATGGAGTCCTGGGCCGACGTGGCCAAGCTGAGCTTCACCGAGGCAGCTTCGGGCGGCGACGGTCACATGACCTTCGGCAACTTCAGCGCCAGCAACGGTGGCGCGGCGTTCGCCTACCTGCCGTTCGACGGATGGGGTTCGCACAAAGGTGAGTCGTGGTACCTGATCAATAGCGGTTATCAGGTGAACATCAATCCCGACACTGGCAACTACGGTCGCCAGACCCTGACCCACGAGATCGGCCACGTGCTCGGCCTGTCCCACCCCGGTGACTACAACGCCGGCGAGGGCAACCCGAGCTACCGTGACGCTTCGTATGCACAGGACACCCGCGGCTACAGCGTCATGAGCTACTGGAGCGAAAGCAACACCGCGCAGAACTTCGTCAAGGGCGGCGGGCAGTACTACGCGTCGGCCCCGCTGATGGACGACATCGCGGCGATCCAGAAACTCTACGGCGCCAACTACGCCACGCGTTCGGGCGATACCGTGTATGGCTTCAACTCCACGGCTGATCGCGACTTCTACTCGGCCACCTCGGCTTCGTCGAAGGTGGTGTTCAGCGTGTGGGATGGCGGCGGCAACGATACTCTGGACTTCTCCGGGTTCACCCAGAACCAGAAGATCAACCTCAACGAGGCTTCGTTCTCCGATGTTGGCGGCATGATCGGGAACGTCTCGATCGCGAAGGGCGTGACCGTGGAAAACGCCATCGGCGGTTCGGGCAACGACCTGTTGATCGGCAACGCGGTGGCCAACGTGCTCAAGGGTGGTGCCGGCAACGACATCATCTACGGCGGTGGCGGGGCTGACACCCTCTGGGGGGGAAGCGGTGCGGACACCTTCGTCTATGGGGCCATCAGCGATTCTACAGCCAAGGCGCCGGACCGGATCATGGATTTTGTCAGCGGTCAGGACAAGATTGATCTGTCAGCCATCTCGGCGTTTTCCCAGGGCAAGCTACCGCTAGAGTTCGTCAGTGCTTTCACCGGACATGCCGGCGAGGCCGTCCTCAGCTACGACCAGGCGACCAACCTGGGCAGCCTGTCCATCGACTTCACCGGCAATAGTCTGGCTGACTTCCTGGTGACCACCGTAGGTCAGGCCGTCGCCACGGATATCGTGGTCTGACGGGCCGGGAGCGGCCCGCGTAGCGCTGCGCGGGTCGCTCCCAGCCACATGGACCACGCGAGGTGGATGGATGCGAGCAATCAAACGAATGATCGCGCTGGGCGCGATTCCCTTGATGTCTATGACCGAGGTAGGTATGGCGAGCAGCCTGCTACTCCCCAACGCCGCGCAACTGGCCGGGCGCTGGGCGCTTTATCCGCAGCAGCAGCAGGCCAATGCCTGCACCCTGCGCCTGTCGGCCAGCGAGGGCGCGCTTGACGGCGACCTGGCCTGCGCCGAGCGCTTGCTCGGGATTCGTCCGGGCAGTTGGCTGGTGACACCCGACACCCTGGCACTGGTGGGCGGCGACGGCAGCACGGTGGTGCATTTCAGCCGACAGGGCGCCGGTCGCTATACCTGGACTTCAGCCGCCGGCAGTGCAGTGGTGCTGGAGCGTGTGGACAATTAATTACCCGGCCAAGTTATAACGGCAATAAGGGCGAAACATGAAACTTCCGAGCAACAGGCCCGGCGCACTTTTGTGGGCGGCACTTGGCGAATTCAAATCGACGTTGATCAGCGTCGGTTGTTTTACTGCGCTGATCAACATTCTCATGCTCGTGCCGTCGATTTATATGCTGCAAGTGTACGACCGTGTACTGACTTCGCAGAATGAAACCACCTTGTGGATGTTGACCCTGATGGTGGTGGGTTTCTTCGTATATATGGGCGTGCTGGAAGCGGTGCGCAGTTTCATTGTGATTCGCGTCGGCCATCGACTCGAACAGCGCTTCAACCTGAACATCTATCGCGCCGCGTTCGAGCGTAACTTGCGCCAAGGTGATGGCGCCGCTGGCCAGGCCTTGAACGACATGACCCAGGTGCGCCAGTTCGTCACCGGCCCTGCGTTGTTCGCCTTCTTCGATGCCCCCTGGTTTCCGGTGTACCTGGCGGTGATTTTTCTGTTCAACGTCTGGCTGGGTGTGCTCGCCAGTGCCGGAGCCTTGCTGTTGGTACTGCTGGCCGTGCTCAACGAGCGCCTGACCCAGCGCCCGCTGGCCGAAGCGAGCAGCCTGCAGCAGCAGTCGAGCAGCCTGGCCGGCAGCCAACTGCTCAACGCCGAAAGCATCCAGGCCATGGGCATGCTCGGCGCGCTGCGCCAGCGCTGGTTCGCCTTGCACGGGCGCTTTCTCGAGTTGCAGAACCGGGCCAGCGACACGTCGGCAGTGATCACTGCCACCAGCAAGTCCCTGCGCCTGTGTTTGCAGTCGCTGGTGCTGGGCCTGGGTGCGCTGCTGGTGATCGAGGGCCAGATGACGCCGGGCATGATGATCGCCGGCTCCATTCTCATGGGCCGGGTGCTCGCGCCGATCGACCAGCTCATCGCGGTGTGGAAGCAGTGGAGCGGTGCCCACTTGGCCTACAAGCGCCTGGAAACCTTGCTGCAGGAGCATCCTGAACCACCAGTGCCAATGTCGCTGCCAGCGCCTGACGGTCAGTTGTCCATCGAGCAGGTCAGCGGCGGGCCACCGGGGCGCAGGGTCGCCACCGTGCAGCAGGTCAGTTTTGCCCTGGCGCCCGGTGAGGTGCTGGGGGTGCTGGGGGCTTCGGGGTCCGGCAAGTCGACCCTGGCCAGGTTGCTGGTGGGTGTCTGGCAACCGCTGGCGGGGCATGTGCGCCTGGATGGCGCCGAGCTTTCCCAGTGGGACCGCGATGCGCTCGGTCCGCATATCGGCTATCTGCCGCAAAGTATCGAGCTGCTGCGTGGCAGCATTGCCGAGAATATCGCCCGATTCGGCGAGCTCGACGGCCATAAGGTGGTGGAGGCTGCGCGTCTGGCGGGGGTGCATGAATTGATCCTGCGCTTGCCGCAGGGGTACGACACGCGCCTGGGCGAGGGCGGTGGCGACCTCTCTGGCGGCCAGAAGCAACGCATTGCCCTGGCGCGCGCGCTCTATGGCAGCCCGTGTCTGATCGTGCTCGACGAACCCAACTCCAACCTCGACAGCCTTGGCGAGGCGGCGTTGGCCAATGCCATCGTCCAGTTGAAGGCTCTGGGGCGCACGGTGGTGCTGGTGACCCATCGCAGCGCGGCGCTGGCCCAGGCTGACAAACTGCTGGTAATGAATGACGGGCGCGTGCAGGCGTTTGGCCCTGCGCGGGATATTCTCCAGGCGCTGGGCCAGGGCACCGCACAGCGGCCGCTGCAAGCCGGAGGTGGTGCATGAGCCGCGTGACGAGCGATGCACGCTTCTACGTGCGCCTTGGCTGGCTGCTGACCCTGCTGGGGTTTGGCGGATTCATGGCCTGGGCCAGCCTTGCGCCGCTGGATCAGGGCGTGGCGGTGCAGGGCACCGTGGTGGTGTCGGGCAAGCGCAAGGCAGTGCAGTCGATGGCTGCCGGGGTGGTCAGCCGGATTCTGGTCAGCGAAGGGCAGATGGTGCGTCAGGGGGAGCCGCTGTTCCGCCTCGATCGTACCCAGGTACAAGCAGATGTCGAGGCGCTGCAGGCCCAGTACCGCATGACCCAGGCCAGCCTTGCGCGTTGGCGCGGTGAACGGGACAACGTGGGGCAGGTGCAGTTTCCTGCGGAGCTGATGGATGAGTCCGATGCGCAACTCGGCCTGGTTGTTGAAGGTCAGCGCCAGCTGTTCGATAGCCGTCGCCAGGCCCTGGCCCGTGAACAGGGCGCGGTGTCGGCCAGCATCGAAGGCTCCCAGGCCCAACTGGCCGGCATGCGCCGGGCACGGGGCGACCTGCAGGCCCAGGCTGACTCCCTGCGCGAGCAGTTGGACAATCTGCGCCCGCTGGCCGGCGAGGGCTACATCCCGCGCAATCGGGTGCTCGAATACCAGCGGCAATTGTCCCAGGTGCAACGTGACCTGGCGCAGAACGCGGGCGACAGCGCGCGCCTGGAGCAAGGCATCGTCGAGGCCCGGCTCAACCTGCAGCAGCGCCGCGAGGAATACCAGAAAGAGGTGCGCACCCAACTGGCCGAGGCCCAGGTCAAGGCCGCGACGCTGGAGCAGCAGCTCAACTCGGCACGCTTCGAGTTGCGTCACAGCGAGATCCTCGCACCCGCCGACGGCATCGCCGTCAACCTGGGCGTACACACCGAGGGTGCAGTGGTGCGGGCAGGCGACACGTTGCTGGAGATCGTGCCGCAAGGCACAGCGCTGGAGGTGGAGGGGCGCTTGCCGGTGAACCTGGTGGACAAGGTCGCGCCGCAGTTACCGGTCGATATCCTGTTCACGGCCTTCAACCAGAACAGCACGCCACGGGTCACCGGCGAGGTGGCGCTGATTTCGGCCGACCAGTTGCTCGACGAGCGCAGCGGCCAGCCGTACTACGTGCTGCGCAGCACCGTCAGCGAAGAGGCGCTGGCGCGTTTGCAGGGCTTGTCGATCCGTCCGGGCATGCCCGCCGAACTGTTCGTGCGCACTGGCGAGCGCTCGCTGCTCAACTACCTGTTCAAGCCCCTGCTCGACCGTGCAGGCAGCGCCTTGACCGAACAATAAGGACGTTGCGATGAAATCATCTGCAACCGGTCTGCTGGCGGCCTGCGTGCTGCTGCCGACACTGGCCCAGGCCGGCATGGGGCCGTTTCAGGTCTACGAACAGGCCTTGCGCCGCGATCCAACCTACCTCGCCGCCTTCAAGGCCCGCGAGGCAGGCCAGGAGTACCGCGCCATCGGACGTGCAGGCCTGCTGCCCAATCTTTCCTACAGCTACAACAAGGGTCGCAACGATTCGAAAGCCAGCTACCTCGGTGATTCGCGTCGTTCGAGCGAAGACAGGCGCTATGACAGCTATGGCTCGACTTTCATCCTCCAGCAACCGCTGTTCGACTATGAAGCCTATGCCGCCTACCGCAAGGGGGTGGCCCAGGCGCTGTTTGCCGACGAGAGCTTCCGCGACCAGAGCCAACAGTTGCTGGTGCGGGTGATGACCAGCTACACCCAGGCCCTGTATGCCCGGGATCAGATCGCTATCAGCGTGGCCAGCAAGCAGGCCTACCGCCAGCAATTCCAGCAGAACCAGCGCCTGTTCCAGGCCGGTGAGGGGACGCGCACTGACATCCTCGAGGCCCAGGCACGTTTCGAGCTGGCTGATGCCGAGGAAATCCAGGCACGTAACGACGAGGATGCCGCATTGCGCGAACTCGGTGCGCTGATCGGCGAGCCGGCTGTGCGCATCGATGAGCTGGCGCCGCTGCGCAGTGGCTTCGCCTTCCCGCAGGTTACGCCGACCAGCTATGAGGCCTGGCAATCGCTGGCGCTGGCCAGCAACCCGCAACTCGGCTCGCAGCGCCATGCGCTGGAAGTGGCGCGCTACGAAGTCGAGCGTAATCGCGCCGGGCACCTGCCCAAGGTCAGCGCCTTCGCCACTTCGCGGCGCCAGGAGTCGGACAGTGGTAACACCTACAATCAGCGCTACGACACCAACACCGTCGGTATCGAGATCAGCGTGCCGCTGTTTGCCGGTGGTGGCGTCAGCGCTTCGACGCGCCAGGCCAGCCGGCATCTGGAGCAGGCCGAGTACGAACTGGATGGCAATACG
This sequence comes from Pseudomonas sp. A014, assembly GCF_052378495.1. NCBI lineage: Bacteria > Pseudomonadati > Pseudomonadota > Gammaproteobacteria > Pseudomonadales > Pseudomonadaceae > Pseudomonas > Pseudomonas sp. A014. Next base: position 4,312,447 of record NZ_CP199001.1, on the reverse strand, counting down.
CGCAACACGCTTATCGAACTGCGCAAGCAATACAACGCCTGCGAGTCCGGCGCCAGTCGCTTGCGTGCCTATGAGCGGGCGCTGCAGGCGGCCGAGGCGCTGGTGGTGTCGACGCGCAAGAGCGTGCAGGGAGGCGAGCGGGTGAGTCTGGATGTGCTCAATGCCGAACAGCAACTGGCGACCACCCGGCGTGACCTGGCGCGGGCGCGCTACGACTACCTGCTGGCCTGGATCAAGCTGCATTACCAAGCAGGGACCTTGAGCGAAGCGCAGTTGGCGCGGGTGGACGAAGCCTTCGTGGCGGCTGGCGGATAGGGGCGGCCAGTGGGCCGCTCCCTGTCGCAATTGCTCAGGCGGCGAAACCGCCATCGGCCAGCAGGCTGGCGCCGGTGATGTAGCCAGCCTCAGGCCCTGCCAAGTAGGCGACGAAGCTGGCGATTTCATCGGCATGCCCGTAGCGTCCGATCGCCATCAACGGGATCAGGCTGTCGGCGAACTCGCCGCTGGCCGGGTTCATGTCGGTGTCCACCGGGCCAGGCTGCACATTGTTGACGGTGATGCCCTGAGGGCCGAGGTCACGGGCCATGCCGCGGGTCAGGCCGACCAGCGCGGACTTGCTCATGGCGTAGGGCGCGCCGCCTGCGAACGGCATGCGTTCGGCGTTGGTGCTGCCGATGTTGATGATCCGGCCACCCTGGCCCATGTGTCGGGCCGCGGCCTGGCTCGCCACGAACACGCTGCGCACGTTGATCGCCAGCATGCGGTCGAAGTCGCCGAGGTCGAATTCGGTCACTGGCGCCACGGCCAATACGCCGGCGTTGTTGACCAGGATGTCGAGGCGGCCGAAGGCTTTGACGGTGTCGTGCACCGCTTGCTGTACCGCGCTGGCATCAGCGCTGTCGGCGCGCAGGGCCAGAGCGCGGCCACCCTCGGCGTTGATGGCGTCAGCCAGGGCCTGCGCGGGGGCAGCAGAGCTGACATAGGTAAAGGCGACCTGTGCGCCTTCGCGGGCCAGGCGCCGGACAATGGCGGCACCGATGCCGCGGGAACCGCCCTGGACCAGGGCGACTTTGCCTTCGAGGTTCGATACGTGGGACATGCTGCTCTCCTGAAGCGAGCAAGGCGGTGTGCCTTGGATGGGGCCAGTATCGGCGTGTGATTACCTGCTGATAAGATCGCAATCGCTATCATCAGAGTGAACTTCTGGTTGGGAATCGCTTATGGAATCCTTCAGCAGCCTCGAGTGCTTCATCACCAGTGCCGAGGTCGGCAGCTTCGCCGAGGCCGCCCGGCGTTTGTCCATCACACCTGCGGCGGTGGGCAAGAACGTCGCCCAGTTGGAATCTCGCCTGGGTGTGCGCTTGTTCCAGCGTAGTACGCGCAAACTGACCCTGACCGAGGCCGGGCAACGCTTTCTCGGTGAGGTGAGCGAGAGTTTTCGCAGCATCCAGTACGCTGTGGCCAACCTGGCCAGTAGCGAAGGTCAACCGGCCGGGGTGCTGCGGGTCAGCATGGGCATCGTGTTCGGGCGTTTGTACGTGCTGCCGTTGCTGGGAGAGTTCCTGCGCCGATACCCGGCGATCGTCCCGGACTGGCATTTCGACAACCGCCAGGTCGACCTCATCGGCCAAGGGTTCGATGCGGCGATTGGCGGCGGCTTCGACCTGCCGCCGGGTGTCGTTGCGCGCAAGCTGGCGCCTGCACACCGGGTCTTGGTAGCGGCGCCTGAGTACCTGCAGCGGCACGCGCCGATCCAGATGCCGGAACAACTACCCCAGCACGACGGCATCCTGATCCGTTCACCGCAGACCGGGCGAGTGCGCTCCTGGCCGCTGACCAGCCGCAACCAGGAGCAGCGCCCGCTGCACCTGCGCCAGGCGATGACGATGAGCGACTCGGATGCAGCCTGCGCTGCGGCGGAGCAAGGGCTGGGCATTGCCTTGGTGAGCATGCCGTTCGCCGTGCCGTACTTGGCCAGCAAACGCCTGTGCCGGGTGTTGCCGGACTGGTATGTGGACGATGGCAGCGTCAGCGTCTACTACGCCGAGCGCAAGCTGCTGCCGGGCAAGACCCGCGCGTTCATCGACTATCTGTTGGCGTGTTTCGAGGCGCAGCGGTTGGCGAAGCAGTTCGATGCGATGGCAGGCGCCTGAATCCTGCCGTCAGTCGACTTCGACAACGAACTGCACCTGCGCCACCCCGGCGAGCACCAGGCTTACTTCGTCATCGAGTTTCTTGCCGATCAACTGCTTGCCCAGCGGCGAGCGCGGGGTGATCACGGTCACCCGTCCAGGGCCTTCGCCGATTTTCAGCCCGGCGCCCTCGGGGCCGAGAAACAGCAACTGCTGGCGACCTTGCTCATCTTCAAGCGTTACCCGGTTGCTCAGCTGGATGCCGCGCGCCGGATCGTAGTCGCGCAGCAGTAATTGCTGGTAGCTCAGCAGCGCCTGGCGGATTTCGGCGGTACGGCGCGCCTGGCCGGTGGCGAGATAGGAGGCCTCGAGCCCCAGGGTGTCGTACTTGTTCTCGGCGATGTTCTCTTCGGCGGTGGCGGTTTCGTAGGCGGTCTGGGCGGCGCGGCGCAGCACCTCCATGTCGTGCTCGAGGGTGTCGATGATGCGCGCGAGCAGGGTTGGCTTGTCCATGGTCAGCGGCAGAACTCCAGCACGTTGGCCTGGCTCTTGTCGGTCGGTGCATTGCGGTTCTGCTGCAGCCAGAACTGGCATTTGGGGTTGTTCAGGTTGCGCGGGTTGGCCTCGATGGCCTGTTGGGCTTGCTGCGTGTTGAGGATTTCCTTGTAGCGCTCGAACATCGCCTGCTGCGCGTCGGCCGGTTGCGGCGGGGCAACTGGGGCGAGGGCGCTGCGTGCCGGTGCCACTGCCTGGGCCAGTGGCTCGACCTGCTGTGGCCACAGCTGCCAGGCCAGCCACAGGCTTGAAGCGATGGCGACGGCGCCGAGCCACAGGCCGAAGGCCACGCAGACAATCAACTGCAAAGGGTTCAGGGTGATCTTCAGTTCGCGGCGACGGGGCATCGTGGCCTCCTGGCAGGGGTCGATCGAGGGGCCATTGTCGCATGGCTGTGCGATTTGTTTTATTGCCGGGTGCGGGTAGCGCTTTTGTCGGTGCCGGTTTATCCGCACAATCCATGGTTTTCTGCGCTGCGAGGGGAGTGGTCGTGAAAGCCACCTGGGACATTTTCTGCACGGTCGTCGACAACTACGGCGATATTGGCGTCACCTGGCGCCTGGCGCGCCAGCTCGCCAATGAGCATGCGTTGACCGTGCGCCTTTGGGTGGACGACCTGCACGCGTTTGCACGCCTGTGCCCGGAGGCTGATCCACAGGCCGCGCGGCAATATCAGCAGGGCGTCGAGGTATGCCATTGGCCGGTCGATTGGCCCGCATGCGAAACCGCCGAGGTGGTGATCGGTGCCTTCGGTTGCCGACTGCCGGCGGCCTATGTCGAAGCCCTGGCCGAGCGCTCGACACCAGCGTTGTGGCTGAACCTCGAATACCTGAGCGCCGAAGACTGGGTCGAGGGTTGTCATGGGCTGCCGTCGCCACAACCCAATGGCCTGCGCAAAGTGTTTTTCTTCCCGGGCTTCACCGCCAATACCGGCGGCTTGCTGCGTGAAGGCGAACTGCTGGGCAAGCGTGCTGCGTTCGAGCAGGATGCTGCCGCGCGCAAGGCATTCCTTGCCGGCCTCGGCGTGAAGCCTGCGCCCGAGGCGCGACTGATGTCGTTGTTCGCCTACGAGAACGCGCAGTTGGGCCATTGGCTGGAAGCCCTGGCGGCAGACGATCAGCCCACCCACCTGCTGGTCCCCGAAGGTCGAATCCTGTCCGACTTGCATGCGTGGCTGGGTGAACGACTGGCCGTGGGCGAGGTGCGCCAGCGCGGGGCGCTGACCTTGCAGGTGCTGCCATTCGTCAGCCAGGACGACTACGACCGTATCCTCTGGTGTTGCGACTTCAATGCCGTGCGCGGCGAGGATTCCTTCGTGCGTGCCCAGTGGGCCGGGCGCCCTCTCCTGTGGCACATCTACGTGCAGGAAGAGAACGCTCACTGGGAAAAGCTCGAGGCTTTTCTCAAGATCTATCGACAGGGGCTGTCGGACGATGCCGCAGATGCACTGGTGGCGTTGTGGCGTGCCTGGAACATGGATCGTGACATGAGCGAGGCCTGGCGCGGGGTGCTGAAACACTGGCCGCAACTGCAGACGCACGCCCGGCAATGGTGTCTGGAACAGGCCACTCGGCCGGACCTTGCCACAGCGCTGGTACAGTTTTACCGAAATTGGATATGATATGCGGCCTCGATTTTTATAAATCCATCCAGATTCGGATACTTCGTAATGAAAACTGGTAAAGAGCTGAAACCCGGTACCGTACTGCGGATCGACAACGACCCGTGGCTGGTCCAGAAAGCGGAATTCACCAAGTCGGGCCGTAACAGCGCGATCATGAAGACCAAGCTGAAGAACCTGCTGACCGGCTACAAGACCGAAACCGTCTACTTCGCCGATGACAAGCTGGACGACGTGATCCTGGATCGCAAAGAAGCGACCCTGTCGTTCATCAACGGTGATGAATACACCTTCATGGACACCACCGACTACACCATGTACGAACTGAACGCCGAAGACATCGACGCCGTTCTGCCGTACATCGAAGAAGGCATGGAAGATGTCTGCGAAGCCGTCTTCTTCGAAGGCCGTCTGGTATCGGTAGAACTGCCGACCACCATCAGCCGCAAAGTCGTCTACACCGAGAACGCTGCTCGTGGCGACACTTCCGGCAAGGTCATGAAACCTGCCAAGCTGGCCAACGGTACTGAAATCCAGGTCGCCGATTTCATCGAAATCGACGAGTGGATCGATATCGATACCCGCGACAACAGCTTCAAGGGCCGTACCAAGAAGTAATCCTTCTGGCGCCCACAAAAAACCCGGCCTTGGCCGGGTTTTTTTGTGTCTGGCGTTTACTCAGACCGTCACGTGCAGGCGCACATCGACGTTGCCGCGGGTGGCGTTGGAATATGGGCAGACTTTGTGCGCCTTCTCCACCAGGCCCTCGGCATCTGCCTGGGCCAGGCCAGGCAGGTTGATGTGCAGGTCGATGTCCAGGCCGAAACCACCGGGGATCTGGCCGATACCGACCTTGGCAGTGATCGAGGCGTCGGCAGGCAGGGCTTTCTTCTCCTGGCCGGCGACGAACTTCAGCGCGCCGATGAAGCAGGCCGAGTAGCCGGCAGCGAACATCTGCTCGGGGTTGGTGCCTTCACCGCCAGCACCGCCCAGTTCTTTAGGGGTGCTCAGCTTGACTTCGAGCTTGCCGTCGCTGGAGCGGGATTTGCCGTCGCGACCACCAGTGGAGGTTGCTTCTGCGATGTACAGGGGAGTGACCTTTTGCATCTTGAGCCTCGCTTGTGTGCTGTGCGCCTTGGCGCTGGGTGGGTATGGGTTTAAATTAGCGCGCAATCATTTAGTGCGCAAGATAAATTTTTGACCATTCGTCCGACAGGCTTTCACAGCATAGTCCTCAGAGGCTTTTTTGCAGGCTGTTGCGCAGGTCGAGCAGTTCGGCCTGCAGCTTCTGCAAGCGTTCCACCGTGCGCCCGGAGGCTTCCAGGATGCAGTGCGGCACCTTGCTGGCCTCGTCGCGCAAATCACGGCCCTTGTCGGTCAGTTGCACCAGCACCACGCGCTCATCCTCGCGGCTGCGGGTGCGCTTGAGCAGGCCTTCGCTTTCCAGGCGCTTGAGCAGCGGGGTGAGCGAACCGGGGTCGGTCAACAGGCGCTGGCTGATTTCGCCTACGGTCAGGCCGTCCTGCTCCCACAGCACGAGCATGGCCAGGTATTGCGGGTAGGTGAGGCCCAGGGCCTGCAACAAGGGTTTGTAGACCTTGGTCATCAGCAACGAGGTGGAGTGCAGGGCGAAGCACACCTGATTGTCCAGCAGCAGCTCGTCGCAGGGGGCTTTGATGTCGGCGTTCATGCAGGTCCTTGAATGAGTTCAGTTAAGAATCTAGCACGCTGATCGTTAGCGCGCTCATCAACCACGCAGTCCACTGCGTAGCGCCAGGTCCCAGGGAGGGACAGGACTGAAGCGGCTCTTGAGGAATTCGAGCAGCAAGCGGCTGCGAGAGTTCGTTTCATGTTCGAGTCGTAGTGCATAGATACCGGTCGTTTCCGGTTCGGGCAGGCCGTTTTCGCAGAACAGCGGCAGCAGTTCACCGCGCAGCAGGTATTCGCTGACCAGCCAGGTGGGCAGGTGGGCGATGCCGAGGCCGGCGAGGGCGCCGAACAGCAGGGTTTCGGCATTGTTGGCGGTCATGCGCAGGCGTGCCGGGCGGTACAGGCGCACCTGGCCGTCGACGGCGAAGCGCCAGGCGAACGGTGGTGCCAGGCCATCCCAGTCCAGGCCGTCGTGCTGCGGCAGTTCGCTGGGACAGGTGGGCACGCCTCTGGCGGCCAGGTACGCGGGGCTGGCGCAGGCGATGCGCACCATGTAGGCCAGCGGAGTGGCGACCAGACGTGTGTCGGCCAGAGTGCCTGCGCGCAGCACCAGGTCGACCTCGCCCAGGTGGCTGCCGTGCATGTCGACGAAACTGTCGATCAGGCGCAGTTGCACATCGAGCCCGGGGTAAGCCACCAGGAAGTCCGCGATCGCTGGCGCCAGGTGGCGGCGGCCGAAGGCTGCAGGGGCATCCATGCGGATCAGGCCTTCCGGGGCATTGCTCAGGGATACCGCTTCGGCCCGTGCCAGGCGCAGTTCCTCGATGATGCGCCGGGCGCGCTCGGCGAAGGCATTGCCTGCCGGAGTCGGGCGCACGGCATGGGTGCTGCGCACGAACAGGCGGCTGCCCACGGCGTTTTCCAGGTTGTCGATGCGTCGGGCGACTGCCGAAGGCGTCAAGGGGTGACGGCGCGCGGCCGCCGAGAAGCTGCCGGTTTCGAGTACATCGAGAAACAGACTCAGTTGTTCGGTGAGGATATCTGGACTCATGACCCTTCCCATGCTTGTGCGTAAAACGCAAAGCCATTGTGCGCTGCTGTGCGTTTCCCTGCCAGCCTCCACTGGGTAGCATGCCTGGATTGAGAATGCAGTCGAATGAGGCACTGATGATCGAGTGGTTGATGTACATCGTTTTGGGCGCGGCGCTGGGCACCATGGGCGGCCTGTTCGGGATCGGCGGTGGGTTGATTGCGATTCCTGCACTGGGAGTGCTGTTCGGTCTCGACCAGCAGCTGGCCCAGGGTACGGCGTTGGTGATGGTGGTGCCCAACGTGCTGCTGGCGCTGTGGCGCTATCATCAGCGCAACCGCATCGAGCTGCGCCATGCCGTGCCGCTTTCGCTGTGCAGCTTCATCTTTGCCTGGCTGGGCTCGATCTGGGCGGTAGGGCTCGATGCACACTCCATGCGCCTGGGCTTCGTCGCGTTCCTGGTGGCGCTGGCGGTGTGGAACGTGGCACGCATGTTCATGAAAGCCAGCCCGCCGAGCAGCCAGCTGCGTTATCCCTGGCCGTGGCTGGGTGTGCTGGGCTGTTTCGCCGGTAGCATGGGCGGGTTGTTCGGCGTTGGTGGCGCGGTAGTGGCCACGCCGATCCTGACCAGCGTGTTCGGCACCACCCAGGTGGTGGCTCAGGGCCTGTCGCTGGCGCTTGCGGCGCCGAGCACCATGGTGACGCTGCTCACCTATGGCGTTCATGGCAGCGTTGACTGGCATGTCGGTATTCCGCTGGCGGTAGGCGGATTGCTCAGCATCAGTTGGGGCGTGAAGCTGGCCCATGCGCTGCCCGAGAAAGTGCTGCGTACGCTGTTCTGCGTGTTCCTGATCGTCTGTGCGGTGATGCTGGGCCTGGAGCTCTGACAACCTTTACCTGAAACCGTCGATCACATAGTCGGCCATGCAGTCGGTGATCGGCGAATGGCTTTGCGCGTTGCGCAGCAGCATCACATTGGCCATCGGCAACTGCGGCAGGCCCTGGTCTTCGCCGAGAATGCACAGCGAGTCGCCGATCAGGCTCTGCAACTGGGCCGTAACCGCCAAACCCGCGCCGACGATGGCAAAGATCGCAGCCAGGCTCGGACTTGTGTAGGCGATGCGGTAATCGATCCCCTGATGTTCGAGGGCGTTGCAGGCCCAGGAGCGGCAGAAACAGTCGGTGTTGAACATCGCCAGGGGTATCGGGCGCTGTTCGTGGGGGCAGAAGCCCTTGGCAGCGGCCCATACCAGGCGTTCCTGGCGCAGCAGTTGGCCCACCTCGGCACCTGGCTCGCGGGTGATGATCGTCAGGTCAAGGTCCTGGCGCAGCATCAATTGCTTCGATGGCTCGCAATGCACCTCTACCTGGATCAGTGGATAGCTGCTGGCAAAGCTGGTGAGTATCGCCGGCAGAAAGCGCATGGCGTAGTCGTCCGGTGTACCGATGCGCACTACGCCGACCATGTGTGGCATGCGCAAGGTGTTGAACACCTCGCCGTGCAGCTTGAGGATGCGCCGGGCATAACCGAGCAGCACCTGGCCCTCGGCGGTCAGGCGCACCTGGCGTCCGTCGCGCTCGAACAACTGGCGCTGGAGGATGTCTTCCTCCAGGCGTTTCATCTGCATGCTCACGGCCGACTGGGTTCGGTTGACGACCTCCCCGGCACGGGTGAAACCACCTTGTTCGGCGATGGCGACGAAGGTGCGCAAGACGTCGGCGTCGAGGCTCTGGTAGGTGGACATTGCATCAATCCTCCAGATGCAAGACATAAGAAACATTCGTTGGATTGATCCTAAGCTCGGCGCGAGACTGAAGCCACTCACACGGAGGGCTTCACGATGAAAGGTCATGTCGGTTTTACCCACACTTCCTTCTCCTTGGGCCAACTGCTTGCACAGGCGCTTGAGCGACTGTTGCGCTGGCAGCAGCTGTACCGCCAGCGTCGGCAATTGGCCAGCCTCAGCGACGATGCGCTGCACGATCTGGGGTTGAGTCGGGCAGATACCCTGCAGGAGGTGGAGCGTCCGTTCTGGGACGATCCGTTGCGCAAGTAATGGTGTCGCTGCGGGGCATGGCCGCCCCGCGGCGTTTACAGGCTGTAGTAGTAGCCGCGGCTGCGCAGGGCAACGATGCGTGGACGGCCATCGGCGTGGGGGCCGATCTTCTTGCGCAGGTTGCTGACGTGCATGTCCAGGCTGCGGTCATAGAGCGTCAGTTTGCGGCCCAGGCCGATCTGCGCCAGTTCCTGCTTGTCCAATGGCTCGCCGGGTTGGCGCAGCAGGGCTTCGAGGATGCGGCTCTCGGAGAGTGTCAGGCTCATCTCGCGCTGATCGATGCTGACTACCCCGCGCACGGGGCTGAAGGCCAGGTCGCCGATCTCGATCTGGGTGCTGGGCGCCGCCGGATGACTGCGGCGCAGCACGGCACGCAAGCGAGCCGTCAGCTCACGCGGGTCGCAGGGTTTGGCCAGGTAATCGTCGGCACCCAGCTCCAGGCCCAGGATACGGTCCAGGGGTTCGCCACGGGCCGACAGCATCAATACCGGCAGTTCGGCGTGGTCGCTGCGCAGTTGCTTGAGCAGCTCCAGGCCGCTGCCATCGGGCAGCATCACATCCAGCACCACCGCCGCCGGGGCGTGGGCGGCCAGGGCCTGGCGCGCGCTCTCGCCGTCGTGGCAGGCGCGGACCGCAAAGCCCTCCTGAGTCAGCCAGCTACCGAGCAGCTCGCACAACTCCTGGTCATCATCAATCAGTAACAGCTCGCTCATGACTCACTCAATTCAACCATTGTCGGCGTCTTCTGTGTCCGCCGCTGGCTAAGATACCGCAGACTGCCGACAACAGTGCAACGACCGATCCGATCAGGAACCACTGCTGCTGGTCGGTAAGCAGGCGTAGGGGGCTGGTGGTCTGCAGTTTTTCCACCGTAGCCTGCAGGCGCTGGTTGTCCTGGCGCAGGCGTTCGAGTTGGGTGCTTTGCCGGGCGCTGTCGGCATTTTGCAGCTGTTTGCTCAGTGCAGCGCGCTGTTTCTCGCTTTCCTCCAGACGTTGCTGCAGCTCGGTGATGCGCGCACCGGCTTCCAACGACAGAGGCTGTTCGGCGAGGGCGAGGGGAGAGAGCAGCAACAGGCAGAAAAGCAGCAGGGACATCGGACCTTGGCGCATCGGAACTCCTGATTCTTGTTCGATTCAGAAGGTTGTCGGCAGTGGGTCGCAATAGATGAATCCGGGGATTGCCTGGGCCTGTGCGCGTGCAAGTCGTCGTGAAGGCTTGCCCGCGAACAGGCTCGATCAGGCTCAGGGCAGCACTTGCTTGAACGGTTTGACCACCACCTTCTCGTACACGCCTGCCGCGATGTACGGGTCGGCGTCGGCCCAGGCCTGTGCGGCGGCAAGGGAGTCGAATTCGGCGACGATCAGGCTACCGCTGAAGCCGGCCGCGCCGGGATCGTTGCTGTCGATGGCCGGATGCGGCCCGGCCAGGACTACACGGCCTTCGGCCTTGAGCTGCTGCAGGCGCTCGATGTGCGCAGGGCGTGCAGCCAGGCGTTTTTCCAGGGAGTTTTCGACGTCGCTGGCGATGATGGCGTAGAGCATGTCAATCCTTGGGCTTAGGGGTGGAAGGGTCGGTGTCGTGCAGGTGGCGCGACAGGTACACGCCCTGGGCCACCAGGAAGATCACGGTCATGCCCAGGCTGCCGAAGACCTTGAAGTCGACCCAGAACTCCTGGAACGTGAAGGCGACGAAAAGGTTGGCTGCGCCGCAGACCAGGAAGAACAGGATCCAGGCCAGGTTCAGGCGGGTCCAGATTGTTTCCGGGAGTGTCAGGGCATGGCCCATGATGCGTTTGATCAATACCCGATCGCCGATGAAGTGGCTGCCGGCGAAGGCCAGCGCGAACAGCCAGTTGACCACCGGCGCTTTCCACTTGAGGAAGGTTTCGCTGTGGAAGGCCAGGGTGAGGCCGCCGAACACAAGGCAGGCCACCAGCGTCAGCAACTGACCCTTTTCGAGCTTGCGATGGCGCAGGAACAGCGCGCCGTAGACCACCACGGAGCTGATGATGAGCATCGCCGTGGCACTGTAGATGCCGCCGAACTCAAAGTTCTGGCCGGCGAATTCGACCGGGCGTGGGTCCAGCTTGTAGACGATGAAGAACAGCAGCAGCGGGATGAAATCGATGAATTGTTTCACAATGGCAGCCAGAAGCGGGATGTGACGGCATAATAACAAACATCGATTCCGGCGAAAGCGCTCCTCCATGAATGTTGATCTGCACTGTCACAGCACGGCCTCCGACGGCGCCCTGTCGCCCACGGCACTGGTCGCCCGCGCCCACGAGCACGGGGTGCGCACGCTGGCGCTGACCGATCACGATACCCTCGAAGGGCTCCCCGAGGCGCGCCAGGCGTGTCTTGACCTTGGCATGCAATGGGTCAGCGGAGTTGAGCTGTCATGCACCTGGGGCGGTGCGACCATCCATGTGCTGGGTTACAACTTTCCCCTCGATGCGCCGCCACTGTTGGAGGCCATCGAGCAATTGCACCGTGGTCGCTGGCTGCGCGCAGAAGACATTGCCAGGCGCCTGGCGGGCAAGGGCATGCCCGATGCGCTCGAGGGCGCGCGCGCCGTGCAGCAGGAGCTGGGCGACAGCGGCAACGCGCCGGCGCGCCCGCATTTTGCCGAATTCCTGGTGCGTGCGGGGCACGTCAAGGACCGCGGCGAGGCGTTCCGCAAATGGCTGGGCGCCGGCAAGCTGGGTGACGTCAAGTTGCATTGGCCGACACTCGAGGAAACTGTCGCGACCCTTCGTCAGTCCAATGCTTGGGTGAGCCTGGCCCATCCCATGCATTACGAACTGACTCGTAGCAAGCGCAGACGCCTGATCGCCGACTATATTCAAGCGGGAGGGCAGGCACTTGAAGTGGTCAATGGCATGATGCCGCCCGAGCAAGTGGGCACGATGTCCATCCTCACCCGTGAGTTCGGCCTGCTGGCAAGCGCTGGCAGTGACTTCCACGGCCCCGGCACCTGGGGCGAGATCGGTGCCTACCGGCCATTGCCCGAGGACCTGCCACCTCTGTGGCGCCGATTCAGCCATGAACAGCCTATGGCGGTATGAACAGGACGATTACGTGAGTCAATTCTTCCAGATTCATGCGGAGAACCCGCAAGCGCGCCTGATCAAGCAGGCCGTGGAGATTATCCGCAAGGGCGGGGTAGTGGTCTATCCGACCGACTCGGCATACGCCCTGGGTTGTCAGATCGGCGACAAGGCGGCGATCGAGCGGGTCCGGCGCCTGCGAGGCCTGAATAAAACGCACAATTTCACCTTGATGTGCTGCGACATGTCGCAGCTGGGGTTGTATGCCAAGGTCGATACCGGCACCTTCCGCCTGCTCAAGGCCCATATCCCCGGCCCTTACACCTTCATTCTCAACGGGACCCGCGAGGTGCCGCGCCTGTTGCTGCATGAAAAACGCCGTACCATCGGCCTGCGCGTGCCGGACCATGGCATCACCCTGGCGCTGCTCGCGGAACTGGGCGAGCCGTTGATGAGCGTCAGCCTGATCCTGCCCGGCGACGATGAGCCGATGACCGATCCCTACGAAATCCGCGAACGCCTGGAGCACCACGTCGATCTGGTCATCGACGGCGGCTTCGGCGATCTGAAGGCGTCCACCATCATCGACCTGTCCGGTGACGAGCCACAGCTGATCCGCGAAGGCTGCGGCGATCCCACACCCTTCCTGGTCAACGCGTGAACCAGGTGCAGGCCCCCGAGGCGCCGACGGTCGAAACCGAGGCGCCGCAGCAACTGCAGTTGGCGCTGGTCTACGGTGAAGCCCTCACCGAAATGCCGGTTGATCTGTACATTCCCCCGGATGCCCTGGAAGTCTTCCTCGAAGCCTTCGAGGGCCCGCTGGACCTGCTGCTGTACCTGATCCGCAAGCAGAACATCGATATTCTCGACATCCCCGTGGCCGAGATCACCCGGCAGTACATGGGCTACGTCGAGCTGATGAAGTCGGTGCGCCTGGAGCTGGCTGCCGAATACCTGGTGATGGCTGCCATGCTGGCCGAGATCAAGTCGCGCATGCTGCTGCCGCGCTCCAGTGAAATCGAGGAAGAAGAGGGCGATCCTCGCGCTGAACTGATCCGCCGTCTGCAGGAGTACGAACGCTTCAAGGCGGCCGCCGAGGGTATCGACGAGTTGCCGCGGATCGGGCGCGAGGTGCTGGTGCCGCAACTTGAGGCGCCGCAGGCCAAGGTGCGCAAGCTGCTGCCGGAAGTCGCGCTGGAGGAGATCTTGCTGTCCATGGCCGAGGTCATGCGTCGCAACGATCTGTTCGAAAGCCACCAGATCACCCGTGAGACCTTGTCGACCCGCGAGCGCATGAGCGAGGTGCTCGAGCGTCTGAAGGGTGGAGGCTTCGTACCCTTCATCGAGCTGTTCAGCGTCGAGGAGGGCAAGCTTGGTGTGGTGGTCACCTTCATGGCGATTCTCGAGCTGGTGAAGGAATCGCTGATCGAACTGGTGCAGAATGAGCCTTTCACCCCGATCCATGTCCGTGCCCGGGCCGAGTGACAGTAAAGAGCGCCGATGAACCTGAACGAACCCCGCGACCTTGCGTCGCTGATCGAGGCCTTTTTGCTGGCCTCAGGCAAGCCACAGTCCCTGGAGCGTCTCTTCGAATTGTTCGAGGAGGCAGAGCGACCGGCGCCGGCTGTGTTCAAGAAGGCCCTGGAGGTGCTCGGCAAGTCGTGCAATGGTCGCGCCTTCGAGCTCAAGGAAGTGGCCAGCGGCTACCGTCTGCAGATTCGTGAGGACTTCGCACCCTGGGTCGGTCGCCTGTGGGAGGAGCGCCCGCAGCGCTATTCCCGGGCGCTGCTCGAGACCATGGCCTTGATTGCCTACCGTCAGCCGATCACCCGTGGCGAGATCGAAGATGTGCGTGGGGTGGCAGTCAACAGCAACATCATCAAGACCCTGATGGAACGCGAGTGGATCCGCATCGTCGGCTACCGCGAAGTGCCTGGCCGCCCGGCCATGTTCGCCACCACCAAGGCGTTTCTCGATCATTTCAACCTCAAGAGCCTCGATGAGTTGCCGCCCCTGGCCGAGTTGCGCGAGATGGAGCCAGAACCTGTGCTCGACGACCTGGACGATGCGCCGGTGCCCGCGCACCTGCAGGCGTTGGCCGATGCCAGCCTGGGCGAGGATGGGCCGGAAGACGAGGGTGAACCGAAGGAGGAGACCAGCTTCCGCAGCCTGCTGGTGGAGCTGGATGCCATGGAAGAAGGACTCAAGATCGACTTCGATGACTTACGCGAGGAAGAGGATGTGGTCGAGGACGAGGACAAGTCCTGATCTGCGCTGGCCCTTTTCACGGGCTAACCGCCGGGCAGAAAAACTTTCTCATCCCGATGCGCCAGCCCCATGAACCACGTACAATACGCGCCCTCTTGGCGCATCCGCCGCCAAACCGCTTTCACTACACCGTACACCGGGAGGTGCCCAGATGAGTGACAAAGACCTGCAAGAAACCCAGATCACCCCGCCGTCCGGCGAAAAGCTGCAGAAAGTGCTGGCACGCATCGGTGTGGGTTCACGCCGTGACGTCGAAGCCTGGATCAGCCAAGGCCGCATCAAGGTCAATGGCGTCGAGGCTACCCTCGGCCAGCGCGTCGACCTGCACGATGCCATCGCTGTCGACGGCAAGCTGATCAAGCGCGAGGAAGCCGCCGAGGCGACCCGCCGCGTCATCATGTACAACAAGCCCGACGGCGAGATCTGCACCCGTGACGACCCGGAAGGCCGTCCGACCGTGTTCGACCGCCTGCCGCGCCCGAAAGAAGGCCGCTGGATCAATATCGGTCGTCTCGACATCAACACCACTGGCTTGCTGCTGTTCACCACCGACGGTGAACTGGCCAACCGCCTGATGCACCCTTCCTACGAGATGGACCGCGAGTACGCGGTGCGTGTCCGTGGCGAGGTCGACGACGAGATGATCGAACGCCTCAAGGCGGGCGTGATGCTCGAGGATGGCCCGGCCAAGTTCACCGATATCCAGAAGGCGCCGGGCGGTGAAGGCTTCAACCACTGGTACCACTGCGTGGTGATGGAAGGCCGCAACCGTGAGGTGCGTCGCCTGTGGGAGTCCCAGGGCATGGTGGTCAGCCGCCTGAAGCGTGTGCGCTTCGGCCCGGTGTTCCTCAACTCCGACCTGCCGATGGGCCGCTGGCGTGAAATGAGCCAGGGCGAGATCGACATCCTGGCCGCCGAAGTCGGGCTGCAGCCGGTGGCGCTGCCGACCCTCAACCTCAAGGCCAAGGACAAGCTCGAGCGCTTGCAGCGCAAGTCCACGCGCCCCATGGGGCGTGGCGAGCGCGTACGTGACTTGCGCCCAGCCAAGGATGCCGGCGAGCGTCAACCGCGCGCGGCCAGTGAGCGTCCGGCGCGTCCGGCTCGTGAGGAAGCACCGCGCAAGGGTGGCCGTGGCAGCACCGTTGCCGAACGCCCTAGCGAGATGCGCAAGCGTCCTGCACGTGCCGAAGGCGACAAGCCGGTTGGCCGTGGTCGTGGCAAGCCGCGTGGGTGATCGCATCCTGCGGTGAAAAGGCCAGCCTTCGGGCTGGCTTTTTTGTGCCTGGTCGAAAACTGAGCGTCCTCAAGCCCCTGAGTACGAAGCATTTTTCGTCACGCTGGAAAGTTTTTGAACCACCTTGTAACGAAATTTATACGAAGTCTGCCGGAATTGCCGTTCGGTTTCCTGCTTTGCAAGTTGGTGTAAACAGATCTTGCCGCATGCCGCGCTGTAGGGCCTTGCGCCGGCCATTCGTACTCTTGCCCAAAGCCCCGCCTCGCGCTGATATGACGGGCATTGCCACGTGCATCAGCCCACCACTGCAGTCGGGCCTACACAACAACAAATGGAGGCGCCATGTACGCCGATCACTACGCCATTGATGGCCCTTGCCACAGGACCGCTGCGTTTTTTCCCGAGGAAACGACGCAACGCGTTGACGCCTGCGCGCTCGCAGGGGTATACAATGCGCCGCGTTTTACCTGTGACCCCCTCGCGTACCACGCATTCTCGCCGACTCCCGGCTGATCCGCCTCAGGCTCCGTGCCAGGCGCGACGCCAGGGTCCGGGAACCCAAGGTAACCACCTTGCCTCATTCCGCTGTGCCACGAGCGCGGCGGGTCCGATTCCGTCACAGATAAAAACAAGCAGGTGACTTCGTTCATGAGTGGACACAATTCGCAGTCGTCAGGCGAACTCAAGCGTGGCTTGAAGAACCGCCATATCCAGCTGATCGCCTTGGGCGGCGCCATTGGTACCGGCCTGTTCCTCGGTTCGGCCGGGGTGATGAAATCCGCCGGCCCCTCGATGATCCTTGGCTACGCCATCTGTGGCTTCATCGCCTTCATGATCATGCGCCAGCTCGGCGAGATGATCGTCGAAGAGCCTGTGGCCGGCTCCTTCAGCCATTTCGCTCACAAGTACTGGGGCGGCTTCGCGGGCTTCCTGTCGGGCTGGAACTGCTGGGTGCTGTACATCCTGGTGGGTATGTCGGAGCTCTCCGCAGTCGGCAAGTACGTCCACTATTGGTGGCCGGAGATCCCGACCTGGGTCACTGCAGCGGGCTTCTTCCTGCTGATCAACGCGATCAACCTGATGAACGTCAAGGTGTTCGGCGAGGCCGAGTTCTGGTTCGCGATCATCAAGGTGGCCGCCATCGTCGGCATGATCGCCTTGGGCGCATATCTGCTCACCAGCGGCAGCGGCGGCCCGGACGCCTCGGTGACCAACCTGTGGAGCCATGGTGGCTTCTTCCCCAATGGCGTGAGCGGGTTGGTGATGGCGCTGGCGATCATCATGTTCTCCTTCGGTGGCCTGGAAATGCTCGGCTTCACTGCCGCCGAAGCCGACAAGCCCAAGACCGTGATTCCGAAGGCGATCAACCAGGTCATCTACCGCATCCTGATCTTCTATATCGGTGCCCTGGTGGTGCTGCTGTCGCTGACCCCGTGGGACAGCCTGGTGGCCAGCATCGATGCTTCCGGCGGCAGCTACGGCAGCAGCCCGTTCGTCCAGGTGTTCTCGCTGCTGGGCAGTGACGTGGCGGCGCATCTGCTGAACTTCGTGGTACTGACCGCGGCACTGTCGGTGTACAACAGCGGCACCTACTGCAATGCGCGCATGCTCTACGGCATGGCCGAGCAGGGCGATGCGCCGGCGGGCCTGGCGAAGATCGACCGTCGTGGCGTGCCGGTGCGGGCGATCCTGGCGTCGGCAGCGTTCACCCTGATTGCCGTACTGCTCAACTACTTCATGCCGCAGCATGCCCTGGAGTTGCTGATGTCGCTGGTGGTCGCGGCGCTGGTGATCAACTGGGCGATGATCAGCTACTCGCACCTGAAGTTCCGCCAGCACCTTGACCGTACCGGCCAGAAACCGCTGTTCAAGGCGCTGTGGTACCCGTACGGCAACTACCTGTGCCTGGCCTTCGTGGTGCTGATCCTGGGCATCATGCTGCAGATTCCAGGGATCCAGATTTCGGTCTATGCGATTCCGGTGTGGCTGGTGGTGATGTATGTGTTCTATGTGATCAAGAGCAAGCGCATGGCGCAGGCGGGCACTGCGGCGGGTAGCGTGGCCAAGTAAGCCGGTAGCTTGATTCGGGAAACCCGGTGCCAGGGGCTGGCGCCGGGTTTTTTGTTGTCTGATCGGGCCCTGTGGGGTCGGGCTTGCCCGCGAAAGCGCCCAACCAGGCAACCGCTAAATCTGCTCCAACAACCATCCGCGAAACGCCTTGAGCGACGGCAGCGCCTCGTTGCGCGGCGGATAGATCAGGTAGTAGCTGCGCTGGCTTGCAAACGCCTCGCCCGGGCTGAACAGCTCGCCCTTGGCCAGTTCTTCGGCCACCAGAATCCTTGGTACCAGGCCGATGCCGATCCCGGCGCGTACCGCCTGGATCAGATGCGATGTCAGCTCGAAGCTCGGCCCCAGGCGCATGGCGCGATGCGCCAGTTCATGATGGGAAAACCATTCGCCCCAGGCATGCGGATTGTTGGCGACATTGAGCAGCAACTCTTCGCTGATGCGCGCTGGCGTCCATGTGTCGGCAGCACCCACCGCCTGCGGCGGCAGGATCACCACCAGTTCCTCGGCATGCAGCCGGTGGCAGATCAGGCCCGGCAAGTCGTGGCTGGCCACACCGATGGCGGCATCGATTTCGCTGGTGTCGAAGTTGATCGCCTCGATGCGTGAATGAATGTGCACCAGCATCCCGGGATGCGCGCTGTAGAACGCGTTCAGGCGCGGCAGCAGCCATTTCGAACCGAAGGTGGGCAGTGTCGCCAGGCGCAGGGTACCGACCCCGGACTGGTAGGCGAGTGCCTGCAGCGTGGCACTGCGAATACGCCCAAGGGCTTCGCTCAACTCGCGCTGATACAGGCGCCCGACATCGGTCAATTGCACCTGGCGCCCTTCGCGGCGGAACAAGGTCAGGCCCAGTTGCTGCTCCAGCGCCTGGACCTGGCGGCTGACTGCGCTCTGGGTCAGCGACAGCTCGACGGCCGCGCGGGTGTAGCTTTCATGCCGGGCAGCGGCCTCGAAGGCCAGCAGCAAGGACATCGATGGGGTCAGGTGGCGGTAATTCATTCATGAAACTCATCGATAGCGGCAGGATTATCCGTTTGCCCTCGGCTGGAAAGTACAGGAACATTGGCCTATCCGTCATCCGGCCCGCAGTTATTCATGCCGGATGAGCAACAAAGCGTCGCCTGCCGGTGATGCCAGACCGTGAACCTGCCCATACAAGAGGCCATCCTTCGATGATCGCCCAGTTGCCCGTCCGTGCGCCTGCCGCCGGCTACCCCGAATTCCTCGAAGCCCTGAGTGCCAGCGGCTTCCGCGGCCAGATCAGCGCCGACTACGGCACCCGTACGGTGCTGGCCACCGACAACTCGATCTATCAGCGCCTGCCCCAGGCGGCCGTCTTCCCGCTCGATGCCGACGACGTGGCGCGAGTCGCCACGCTGATGGCCGAGCCGCGTTTTCGGCAGATCAAGCTGACCCCGCGCGGCGGCGGTACGGGGACCAACGGCCAGTCGCTGACCGACGGCATCGTCGTCGACCTGTCGCGGCACATGAACACCATCCTTGAAATCAACACCCAGGAGCGTTGGGTACGGGTGCAGGCTGGTGTGGTGAAGGATCAGCTCAACGCTGCGCTCAAGCCGCACGGGCTGTTCTTCGCCCCTGAGCTGTCGACCTCCAACCGCGCCACGGTCGGCGGCATGATCAATACCGATGCCAGTGGCCAGGGCAGTTGCACCTACGGCAAGACCCGTGACCACGTGCTCGAGCTGCACAGCGTGCTGCTCGGGGGCGAGCGACTGCACAGCCTCCCGATCGACGACGCTGCGCTGGAGCAGGCCTGCGCCGCACCTGGCCGGGTCGGCGAGGTCTATCGCATGGCGCGTGAGATCCAGCAGACCCAAGGCGAGCTGATCGAGACCACCTTCCCCAAGCTCAACCGTTGCCTGACCGGTTACGACCTGGCGCACCTGCGCGACGAGCAGGGCCTGTTCAACCTCAATAGCGTGCTGTGCGGCGCCGAAGGCTCGCTGGGCTATGTGGTCGAGGCCAAGCTCAACGTGCTGCCGATCCCGAAATACGCGGTGCTGGTCAACGTGCGCTACACCAGTTTCATGGACGCCCTGCGCGACGCCAATGCGCTGATGGCGCACAAGCCGCTGTCGATCGAGACCGTCGATTCCAAGGTACTGATGCTGGCGATGAAAGATATCGTCTGGCACAGCGTCGCCGAATACTTCCCTGCCGACGCCGAGCGCCCGACCTTGGGTATCAACCTGGTCGAGTTCTGCGGCGACGAGCCGGACGAGGTCAATGCCCGCGTCGAGGCCTTCGTCGAACACCTGCGCAGCGATACCAGCGTCGAGCGGTTGGGCCACACCCTCGCCGAGGGCGCCGAGGCAGTGACGCGCGTCTACACCATGCGCAAGCGTTCGGTGGGGCTGCTCGGCAACGTCGAGGGCGAGGTGCGGCCGCAGCCGTTCGTGGAAGATACCGCGGTACCGCCGGAGCAGTTGGCCGACTACATCGCCGAATTCCGTGCGCTGCTCGATGGCCATGGCCTGGCCTATGGCATGTTCGGTCACGTCGATGCTGGCGTGCTGCACGTGCGTCCGGCGCTGGACATGAAAGATCCGGCCCAGGCCGCATTGGTCAAGCCGATCTCCGATGCGGTGGCGGCGCTGACCAAGCGCTATGGCGGCTTGCTCTGGGGCGAGCATGGCAAGGGGCTGCGCTCGGAATACGTGCCGGAATACTTCGGTGAACTGTACCCGGCCCTGCAGCGGCTCAAAGGCGCATTCGACCCTTACAACCAGCTCAACCCGGGCAAGATCTGCACGCCACCCGACAGCGCCGAGGGCCTGACGCCGGTCGATGGTGTCACCCTGCGTGGCGACCTGGACCGTAACATCGACGAGCGCGTGTGGCAGAGCTTCGGCAGCGCCGTGCACTGCAACGGCAACGGCGCCTGCTACAACTATGACCCCAACGACGCCATGTGCCCGTCGTGGAAGGCCACCCGCGAGCGTCGCCATTCACCCAAGGGGCGCGCCTCGCTGATCCGTGAATGGCTGCGCCTGCAGGGCGAGGCCAATATCGATGTGCTCGCCTCGGCCCAGCGCAAGGCGTCGTGGATCAAGGGCCTGCCCAAGCGCCTGGCCAACCTGCGGGCCCAGCGTCAGGGCCAGGAGGACTTTTCCCACGAGGTGTACGACGCCATGGCCGGCTGCCTGGCGTGCAAGTCGTGCGCGGGGCAATGCCCGATCAAGGTCAACGTACCGGACTTCCGTTCACGTTTCCTCGAGCTCTACCACGGTCGCTACCAGCGCCCGCTGCGTGACTATCTGATCGGCTCGCTGGAGTTCACCATTCCGTACCTGGCCCATGCGCCGGGCTTGTATAACGCGGTGATGGGGTCGAAGTGGGTCAGCCGCCTGCTGGCCGACAAAGTCGGCATGGTCGACAGCCCATTGATCAGCCGCTTCAACTTCCAGTCCACCCTGACCCGCTGCCGCGTGGGAGTGGCCAGTGTGCCGGCGCTGCGCGAGCTGACCCCGGCCCAGCGCGAGCGCAGCATCGTGCTGGTGCAGGACGCTTTCACACGGTACTTCGAGACGCCGCTGCTGGCTTCGTTCATCGAACTGGCCCACCGGCTGGGCTACAAGGTGTTCCTGGCGCCCTACAGCGCCAACGGCAAGCCGCTGCATGTGCAGGGCTTCCTCGGTGCCTTCGCCAAGGCGGCGATTCGCAATGGCCGGCAGCTCAAGGCCCTGGCTGATTGCGGTGTGCAGTTGGTGGGGCTGGATCCGGCGATGACCCTGGTCTATCGCCAGGAATACCAGAAGGTCGACGGCCTGGAGGGTTGTCCGGCAGTGCTGTTGCCGCAGGAGTGGCTGATGGATGCGTTGCCCGAACAGGCAGCAGGGAAGGGCGGCAGCTTCCGCCTGATGGCGCATTGCACGGAGAAGACCAACGTTCCGGCCAGCACCCGGCAGTGGGAGCAGGTGTTTGCGCGGATGGGGCTCAAGCTTGCCACCGAGGCCACCGGTTGCTGCGGGATGTCGGGCACCTACGGGCACGAGGCGCGTAATCAGCAGGCTTCGAAGACCATCTTCGAGCAGTCGTGGGCGACCAAGCTGGACAAGGAAGGCGAGGCGTTGGCGACGGGTTATTCGTGCCGTAGCCAGGTCAAGCGCATGGCCGAGAAACAGCTTCGCCATCCG
Source organism: Pseudomonas sp. A014 (assembly GCF_052378495.1). Taxonomy (NCBI): domain Bacteria; kingdom Pseudomonadati; phylum Pseudomonadota; class Gammaproteobacteria; order Pseudomonadales; family Pseudomonadaceae; genus Pseudomonas; species Pseudomonas sp. A014. The sequence continues at coordinate 4,290,620 of NZ_CP199001.1, read as the reverse complement.
CTGGAGGTGGTGTTGCAGTACCTGGTGCACTGATCTTACGGCCTCTTCGCGGGGATGCCCGCGAAGAGGCCAGCGCAGCCTTCAACTGTGCAGCTCTCGCCCCAGCCGTGCCTGGCGGTACAGATACAGGCTCAGCACCAGCCCGCAAACCGCCGCACCTGCGGCGAACAGAAAGATCGACCTGAAGCCGAAGCCTGAGGCCACCGCACCGACCAGCGGCCCGGTGATCCCCAGCGACAGATCGATGAACAGCGAATACGCCCCGACCGCAGCCCCGCGGTTGGCTGCCGAAACCTGGTTCACGGCTTCCACTCCCAGTGCCGGGAAGACCAGCGAGAAGCCGAATCCGCTCAGCGCGGCGCCGACCAGGGCCAGCTCGGCGTTGGGTGCCAGCCATAGCATCAGCAGCCCCAGGGTTTCCACCGACAGGCAGGCGATGGCCACGCGAAAGCCGCCGATGCGGTTGATCAGATTGCCGAACAGCAGGCGTGCACAGATGAAGCTGGCGCCGAACAGGCTCAGGGTCAGTGCAGCGTTCGGCCAGTTGCGGCTGGCGTAGTAGAGGGTGATGAAGGTCGCGATGGTGCCGAAACCGATCGACCCCAGCGCCAGCCCCGAACCATGCGGGAATACCTTGCCCAGCACCTGCAGGAAGGGCAGGCGCTTGCCCGCCACCACTGGTGCTGCCTGCTTGGGCCAGGCCAGTGCCAGGCCCAGAATACCCAGCAGGATGACGCTCACGCCCATGCTCCACAGCCCCAGGCCCTTGACCATCAGCACCCCTAGCGGCGCGCCGACGGCCAGCGCGCCATAACTGGCGATGCCGTTCCAGGAGATGACCTTGGCGGTGTGTTCGGCGCCGACGCGGCCGATGCCCCAGCCGATCGAGCCCGAGCCCACGAGGCTCTCCGCGCTGCCCAGCACCAGGCGCCCGATGAGCAGACAACTGAGGCTCAGCCAGGGCAAGTGGGTGAGGAAGCTGCAGGCCAGCATGAACACCCCGCTCAGGCCGCAGCCGAACAGGCCCCACATCACCGCCTTCTTGCTGCCGAGGTTGTCGATGATACGGCTGGCGGTCGGGCGGCTGAGCAGGGTTGCCAGGTACTGGACGCTGATCACCAGGCCCGCGAGTACGGCACTGAAACCCAGGTCGTTGTGCACATAGCCGGGCAGCACGGCGAGGGGGATGCCGATGTTCAGGTAGCCGATGAAGGTGAAGAGAACGATGGAGACGACTTGCAGGGTAACCGCAAGAGGACGCGGTGAGTCGGGCATGGGGGCCTTCAAGGTTCTGGACTGTGTGAAAACGTGATGACGGGGATAACCCGCAGGTCAGCCGTTTTCACACGGTCGGTGGGGATGCGCGGTTATTCCTGATCGGCGCTGGATTGATCGTCACTGTCCTGCGAAGCAGGTGCCGGCTCGGCGGCGTGGGCGGTGACGGTTTGCTCTTCGGGGTTCAGGCTTGGGAAGGGAAGATTCGGGATTTCATGCATCTCGTCGTTCCTCGCAAGTGTGAGTGAAAGGGCAGCGCTTGGCGCGTTGGAAGCTTTTTAAAAGCTGGGGCAGGATACAGCAGTCTGGATGACAGTTTGAGATTTTTCCCTCTCGCTTGTCGGTTTTGCGGGCGAATAGCGGACGGTGTGCGCCTCGGTTTTGCTGTGAATGCATTCGCGGCGGTCCAGCGCCCCGATAAACTCGCACCTGCAGGCAGGTCACTATTCCTGTAGGCGCGGGCTTGTTGGAGCGTGGAGCCGCCGCGAAGAGAACGACGCGATCCAGCTGGCGTTATTTACGCCCTTCAGCCGTCTCAGCGACCTTGTCGGTGCGTGCACACATGATGAAGTCGTTGCGGTGCAGCCCTTTGATCGAGTGGCTCCACCAGGTCACGGTGACCTTGCCCCACTCGGTGAGCAGGCCGGGGTGATGCCCTTCGGCTTCGGCGATTTCGCCGACGGCGTTGGTGAAAGCCAGGGCGTGCTTGAAGTTCTTGAACAGGAACACGCGCTCCAGTTCCATGTGGCCGTCGCGCACTTCCACGCTCCAGTCCGGGATCTCGCGAATCAGTTCGGCCAGCTCTTGGTCGCTGACCTTCGGCGCGTCAGCACGGCAGGCTTCGCAGTGGGCTTGGTTCAAGGCATTCATGGAGGTTTTCCGCTTTCGAGTTGTTGTCGGCAAGACGGCTCAGGCCGCCTTGGGTGGGAATTTCGGCGCGTGCAGGCCCAACTGCATGGCGTGCTGGACCATGCCCATGATGTCCTCGTGGGCCAGATCGAACAGGCGCTTCATGTTCGGCAGGACGAAGTACACCGGCTGCAGGATATCGATACGGTAGGGCGTACGCATGGCTTCGATCGGATCGAAGGTTTGGTGTTCGGGTTCGCTGGACAGGCTGTAGACCGTCTCCTTGGGCGAGGAGAGGATGCCGCCGCCATAGATCTTGCGGCCCTGGGCGGTTTCCATGAGGCCGAACTCGATGGTCATCCAGTACAGGCGCGCCAGGTACACCCGTTGTTCCTTGGTCGCCGCCAGGCCGAGCTTGCCATAGGTATGGGTGAATTCGGCGAACCAAGGGTTGGTCAGCAGCGGGCAGTGGCCGAAGATCTCGTGGAAGATGTCCGGTTCCTGCAGGTAGTCCAGTTCTTCCGGGGTGCGGATGAAAGTGGCGACCGGGAAGCGCTTGCTGGCCAGCAGTTCGAAGAAGGTCTGGAAGGGGATCAGCGCCGGCACGCGAGCGACCTGCCAGCCTGTGGTGGCGCCCAGCACCTTGTTGACTTCGCCCAGTTGCGGAATGCGGTCATGGGGCAGCTTGAGCTGGTCGATGCCGTCCAGGTACTCCTGGCATGCGCGGCCCTCGATCACTTTCAACTGGCGGGTGATCAGGGTGTTCCACACCGCATGCTCTTGCTGCGGGTAGTCGATAAAACCCTGCGCATCGGGCTCGCGGGCCACGTATTGCGTCTGTTTCATGGAGCTCTCCTGGTGAGGGCTTTCTTGTTATGTGGGACTTGCCCTAGGAATAGCCTTACGCAGGCGGTTTTGCACGGGTCGATCTGCGGGGTGACAAGGAAGGAATGGGGTGTTTCTGTAACGATAATTTTACAAATAGAGGGTTGCCCCGAAAAATCAAGGGTATCAGGCTGGCAGTTAAGGTATTTTTGTCAGCTTATCTTTACGAATTTTCTGCGCGCCGATGAATAAAGTCGGTTGCCTCGGGGCCTTTCATGCGTATCAAAGTCCACTGCCAGAACCGCATCGGCATCCTGCGCGACATCCTCAACCTGTTGGTGGAGTACGGTATCAACGTGTTGCGTGGCGAGGTCGGCGGCGATCACGGCAACGCCATCTATTTGCATTGCCCGAACCTGATCAACCTGCAGTTCCAGGCCTTGCGTCCAAAGTTCGAAGCCATCGCCGGGGTATTCGGGGTCAAGCGCGTCGGCTTGATGCCCAGCGAGCGGCGGCACATGGAACTCAATGCGTTGCTAGGGGCGCTGGAGTTTCCGGTGTTGTCGGTCGACATGGGAGGCAGCATCGTTGCAGCCAACCGTGCCGCGGCGCAGTTGCTCGGGGTACGGGTCGACGAGGTGCCGGGGTTGCCGCTGGCGCGCTATGTCGAGGATTTCGACCTTCCGGAACTGGTGCGGGCCAACCAGTCGCGGATCAACGGGTTGCGCATCAAGGTCAAGGGTGATGTGTTCCTGGCCGATATCGCGCCCTTGCAGTCCGAACATGACGACAGCGAAGCCCTGGCCGGCGCGGTGCTGACCCTGCATCGCGCCGATCGCATCGGCGAGCGTATCTACAACGTTCGCAAGCAGGAGCTGCGTGGTTTCGACAGCATCTTCCAGAGTTCACGGGTGATGGCCTCGGTCGTGCGCGAGGCGCGGCGCATGGCGCCGCTGGATGCGCCGTTGCTGATCGAGGGCGAAACCGGCACTGGCAAGGAATTGCTGGCCCGTGCCTGTCACCTGGCCAGCCCGCGTGGCCAGGCACCGCTGATGGCGCTCAACTGCGCGGGGTTGCCGGAGTCAATGGCCGAGACCGAGCTGTTCGGCTACGGCCCGGGTGCGTTCGAGGGCGCGCGGGCCGAGGGCAAGCTCGGGCTGCTGGAGTTGACCGCGGGCGGCACGCTGTTTCTGGATGGGGTAGGGGAGATGAGCCCGCGCCTGCAGGTCAAGCTGCTGCGCTTTCTGCAGGACGGCTGCTTTCGCCGGGTCGGCAGCGACGAGGAGGTCTATCTCGATGTGCGGGTGATCTGCGCCACCCAGGTCGACCTGTCGGAGCTGTGCGCGCGGGGCGAGTTCCGCCAGGACCTCTATCACCGGCTCAACGTGCTGTCGTTGCACATTCCGCCACTGCGTGAGTGCATGGATGGGCTGGAGGGGCTGGCGCAGCACTTCCTCGACCAGGCCAGTCGGCAGATCGGTTGTGCATTGCCTCGCCTGGCGCCGGCGGCGATGGACAAGTTGAGCCAATATCACTGGCCGGGCAATGTCCGGCAACTGGAAAACGTATTGTTCCAGGCCGTGTCGTTATGCGAGGGCGGTGTGGTCAAGGGCGAACATATTCGTTTGCCGGATTATGGTGCGCGACAACCCTTGGGTGAATTTTCGCTGGAAGGGGAACTTGCGCAGATCGTCGGTCGCTTTGAAAAAGCGGTATTGGAAAGTTTGATGGCGGAGTTTCCAAGTAGTCGGGCGCTGGGGAAAAGGCTGGGGGTTTCCCATACCACGATTGCCAACAAGTTGCGTGAATACGCCTTGGGCAAGTCGGTGGATTGAAGAGGTTTCAAGTAATGAAGATTTAATCGGCGGTGTTGTTTTCGCGGGCAAGCCCGCTCTTACAGAAGCCCGCTCCCACGGAGATGTCGAGAGCGGACGAAGGGAGCGGGCCGTGGCGTTAGCCGTTGGAGCAACCGTTGCCCATCACGCGGTATTCGAGAATGTGCTTCTGGCCCTTGGAGTCTTCGTAGGTCATGCGTGCCGGCACCACTTCGCAGACATTCGGGACTTCGCTCATGGACAGCACCTTGGCGATGTCCAGGTGTTGCGAGTAACTGTACTGTTCAACCGGAATCTGCTCGGCGTTCGTTGCAACATCGTCGGCCATTGCCGCGCTGCAAACACTGCCAAGTACCAATACCAGTAAAGCTTTCATTTTCAATTTACCTGTCTAAGGTCGTGAAGGGGCACGCGGCACTTATGGCGCCGCGAGTACATCCAGAATTTTACTGTTGAATTAGAGCGGGATTAACGTGCCTTCGTGGGGGCTGTTACAAGAAGTTAATCGCCTTGCCGTTGCTGGCGAGATGAATTCTAGGAGTGTGCCTCGAATTGAAAAAGATCTGGTTTTGATAAAGTTTTTCGGGCTTTTGACAGAATCGGTAACAATCACAGGTACGAACGTATCGAATTCTTCAGTGATGGCCTGGGGCTCCGCGGGCTAGAGCGCCTTGATGAAATTTCGCCGCGGCGCATGCTGTTCGTTACTACCAACGTCGAATGGTCATGGTCGCTCTGGTACAGTTAAAACCGTCTCATACAAAAACAACTATTACACCGAGGTAACACAGATGAGTGCGGCTCCACTGTATCCCGTTCGTCCCGAGGTTGCGGCAAACACCCTGACCGACGAGGCCACCTACAAGGCCATGTACCAGCAATCGGTGATCAACCCGGACGGTTTCTGGCGCGAGCAGGCCCAGCGCCTGGACTGGATCAAGCCTTTCACCAAGGTCAAGCAGACCTCGTTCGACGACCACCATGTCGATATCAAGTGGTTCGCCGACGGCACTCTGAACGTTTCCTACAACTGCCTGGACCGCCACCTCGAAGAGCGCGGCGATCAGTTGGCGATCATCTGGGAAGGCGACGACCCTTCCGAGCACCGCAACATCACCTACCGTGAGCTGCACGAGCAGGTCTGCAAGTTCGCCAACGCCTTGCGTGGCCAGGACGTGCACCGCGGTGACGTGGTCACCATCTACATGCCGATGATCCCGGAAGCCGTGGTGGCGATGCTGGCCTGTGCCCGCATCGGTGCCATCCACTCCGTGGTCTTTGGCGGCTTCTCCCCGGAAGCGCTGGCCGGGCGCATCATCGACTGCAAGTCCAAGATCGTCATCACCGCCGACGAAGGCCTGCGTGGTGGCCGTCGCACGCCGCTCAAGGCCAACGTCGACCTGGCGCTGACCAACCCTGAAACCAACAGTGTGCAGAAGATCATCGTGTGCAAGCGCACCGGTGGTGACATCGCCTGGCACCAGCATCGCGACATCTGGTACGAAGACCTGATGAAGGTCGCCTCCAGCCATTGCGCCCCCAAAGAAATGGGCGCTGAGGAAGCGCTGTTCATCCTCTATACCTCCGGCTCCACCGGCAAGCCCAAGGGCGTGCTGCACACCACGGGCGGCTATCTGGTCTATGCCGCGCTCACCCATGAGCGCGTGTTCGACTACCGTCAGGGCGAGGTCTACTGGTGCACCGCCGACGTGGGCTGGGTCACCGGTCACAGCTATATCGTCTATGGCCCGCTGGCCAATGGCGCGACCACCCTGCTGTTCGAGGGTGTGCCGAACTACCCGGACATCACCCGCGTGTCCAAAATCGTCGACAAGCACAAGGTCAACATTCTCTACACCGCGCCAACCGCCATCCGCGCGATGATGGCCGAAGGTCAGGCGGCGGTCGCCGGTGCCGATGGCTCGAGCTTGCGCCTGCTCGGTTCGGTGGGTGAGCCGATCAACCCCGAGGCCTGGAACTGGTACTACAAGACCGTCGGCAAGGAGCGCTGCCCGATCGTCGACACCTGGTGGCAGACCGAGACCGGCGGCATCCTGATCAGTCCGCTGCCGGGCGCCACCGGCCTCAAGCCGGGCTCGGCAACCCGTCCGTTCTTCGGCGTGGTACCGGCACTGGTGGACAACCTGGGTAACCTGATCGAAGGCGCGGCCGAGGGCAACCTGGTGATCCTCGACTCCTGGCCGGGCCAGTCGCGCTCGCTGTATGGCGATCACGACCGCTTCGTCGACACCTACTTCAAGACCTTCCGTGGCATGTACTTCACCGGTGACGGTGCGCGCCGCGACGAAGATGGCTACTACTGGATCACTGGTCGGGTAGACGATGTGCTCAACGTTTCCGGGCACCGCATGGGGACTGCCGAGATCGAAAGCGCGATGGTCGCCCACTCCAAGGTCGCCGAGGCCGCGGTGGTAGGTGTGCCGCACGACATCAAGGGGCAGGGCATCTACGTCTACGTCACCCTCAATGCCGGCGAGGAATCCAGTGAGCAATTGCGCCAGGAGCTGAAGAACTGGGTGCGCAAGGAGATCGGCCCGATCGCCTCGCCGGATGTCATCCAGTGGGCGCCAGGCTTGCCCAAGACTCGCTCGGGCAAGATCATGCGGCGTATCCTGCGCAAGATCGCCACGGGTGAGTACGATGCGCTGGGCGATATCTCCACGCTCGCCGACCCGGGTGTGGTGCAGCACCTGATCGACACGCACAAGGCCATGAACCTGGCGACCGCGTGATGATGCTTTGGGGGTAGGCTGCCTTGCCCCGCGCCTTGCAACCAGACCCCGCCGGTAATCGGCGGGGTTTTTGCATTCTGTTACCCGACATTCATCGGTAACCCGCTGCTGTCACCGTGATTGCACTCAAACGGGGCCAAGGGAAACATTTCTGTGCCTTCAGGGTGCGATCCTGTAGCCGTTTTTTGCAGCCTTGCACCCTGCACTTGCCGGATTACAAGGCTTTGCCAATAATAGGCCCGCTTATTGCTTCGTCTAAAGGTTGTTTTCCTTTTGCGCTTGCATGTTTCGCAAGAGCTGTCAATATCGCCGCCCGCAGCTTCAGGCGCTTCTGTACGTAGTTGTCGCTTTGAAGAAATATCGACTACCGGGCTGTCGTTAAAATGCCACTCACTCGCTCGTGGTCTGCGACCTTGGTCGAACCCTGCGCGGCTCGCGTTGTACTCATTCGCATATCCGGCAATCGTGTCCCTGCCTGGTATTGCCCCGTACCGATGGAGTTACCTGATGAAGAAGCTTGCACTGCTTGGCGCCCTGGCGCTGTCTGTGTTTTCCCTGGTCTCGCAGGCCGACGAGAAGCCGTTGAAGATCGGTATCGAAGCCGCTTACCCACCCTTCGCCTTCAAGCAGCCTGATGGCAGCATCGCCGGTTTCGACTACGACATCGGCAACGCCCTGTGCGAAGAGATGAAAGCCAAGTGCACCTGGGTCGAGCAGGAGTTCGATGGCCTGATCCCGGCGCTGAAGGTGCGCAAGATCGACGCCATCCTGTCGTCGATGTCGATCACCGATGATCGCAAGAAGTCCGTCGACTTCACCAAGCGCTACTACCTGACTCCAGCCCGTCTGGTGATGAAGGAAGGCTCCACCGTCAGCGACAGCCTCGACGAGCTTAAGGGCAAGAAGATCGGTGTACAGCGCGGCTCTATCCACGACCGCTTCGCCAAGGAAGTGCTGGCACCTAAGGGCGCCACCGTCGTGCCTTACGGCACCCAGAACGAAATCTACCTGGATGTCGCCGCCGGTCGCCTCGATGGCACCGTGGCCGATGCCACTCTGCTCGAAGACGGCTTCCTGAAAACCGACGCCGGCAAGGGCTTCGCCTTCGTCGGCCCGTCGTTCACCGACGTGAAGTACTTCGGTGACGGCGTCGGCATTGCCGTGCGCAAGGGCGACAAGGCCAACGCCGATCGCATCAACGCTGCCATCGACGCCATCCGCGCCAACGGCAAGTACAAAGAGATCGAGAAGAAGTACTTCAACTTCGACATCTACGGCCCAGAGTCGAACTAAATCGTCGAGTTTCACCTGTGCAATGGTGCAAACAGCAGAATCTCTGAGGTTTGCACCATTTTTCATTCCCAAGTCCTGAGGAATCCCAATCATGTTGAAAGGCTACGGGGCAGTCATCCTCGAGGGGGCGTGGCTGACGTTGCAGCTCGCCCTGTCGTCGATGGCCCTGGCCATCGTTCTGGGCCTGATCGGCGTGGCCTTGCGGCTGTCGCCGGTGCGCTGGCTGGCCTGGCTGGGCGACCTGTACTCCACGGTGATCCGTGGCATTCCGGACCTGGTGCTCATCCTGCTGATCTTCTACGGCGGCCAGGACATCATCAACCGGGTCGCGCCACTGGTCGGCTACGATGACTACATCGACCTGAACCCGATGATCGCCGGTATCGGCACGCTGGGCTTCATCTTTGGTGCCTACCTGTCGGAAACCTTCCGCGGCGCCTTCCTCGGCATTCCCAAGGGGCAGGCCGAAGCGGGCGCGGCCTATGGCATGAGCAGCCGCCAGGTATTCTTCCGCATCATGGTGCCGCAGATGATCCGCCTGGCCATTCCCGGCTTCACCAACAACTGGCTGGTGCTGACCAAGGCCACTGCGCTGATTTCCGTGGTCGGTCTGCAGGACATGATGTTCAAGGCCAAGCAGGCGGCGGATGCCACCCGCGAACCCTTCACTTTCTTCCTGGCGGTGGCGGCGCTGTACCTGGTGCTGACGAGCGTTTCGCTGCTGGCGTTGAAGTATCTCGAGAAGCGCTACTCGGTGGGCGTAAAGGCGGCTGAACTATGATCTTCGACTACAACGTCATCTGGGAGGCCATGCCGCTGTACATCGGCGGTTTGCTGACCACCCTCAAGCTGCTGGCGCTGTCGCTGTTCTTCGGCCTGCTGGCGGCCATTCCGCTAGGGTTGATGCGGGTGTCGAAGCAGCCGCTGGTAAACCTGATCGCGTGGCTCTACACCTATGTGATCCGTGGCACGCCGATGCTGGTGCAACTGTTCCTGATCTACTACGGCCTGGCCCAGTTCGAGGCGGTGCGCGAGAGCATCTTCTGGCCGTGGCTGTCGAGTGCGACCTTCTGCGCCTGCCTGGCGTTCGCCATCAACACCAGCGCCTACACCGCCGAAATCATCGCCGGCAGCCTCAAGGCCACGCCTCATGGCGAGATCGAGGCAGCCAAGGCCATGGGCATGTCGCGCTTCAAGATGTACCGCCGCATCCTGCTGCCTTCGGCCATGCGCCGGGCGCTGCCGCAGTACAGCAACGAAGTGATCATGATGCTGCAGACCACCAGCCTGGCGTCGATCGTGACCCTGATCGACATCACCGGTGCTGCGCGCACGGTCAATGCCCAGTACTACCTGCCTTTCGAGGCCTACATCACGGCGGGCGTGTTCTACCTGTGCCTGACCTTCATCCTCGTGCGCCTGTTCAAGATGGCCGAACGTCGCTGGCTCAGCTACCTGGCGCCGCGCAAGCACTGACCGCTCTGTGAGAATCGACAGCATGTACAAACTCCAAGTCCAAGACCTGCACAAGCGCTACGGCAGCCACGAGGTGCTCAAGGGCGTCTCGCTCGAAGCCAAGGCAGGCGATGTGATCAGCATCATCGGCTCGAGCGGTTCGGGCAAATCCACCTTCTTGCGCTGCATCAACCTGCTTGAGCAGCCGCATGCCGGCAAGATCCTCCTCAACAACGAGGAGCTCAAGCTGGTCGCCGGCAAGGACGGCGCGCTCAAGGCTGCCGACCCCAAGCAGCTGCAGCGCATGCGTTCGCGCCTGTCGATGGTGTTCCAGCATTTCAACCTGTGGGCGCACATGACTGCACTCGAGAACGTCATCGAGGCGCCGGTGCATGTGCTGGGCATGAACAAGAAGGAGGCGCTGGAAAAGGCCGAGCACTACCTGGCCAAGGTGGGTGTGGCGCATCGCAAGGATGCTTTCCCCGGGCACATGTCCGGCGGTGAGCAGCAGCGTGTGGCGATCGCTCGCGCCCTGGCCATGGAGCCTGAGGTGATGCTGTTCGACGAGCCGACTTCGGCGCTCGATCCTGAGCTGGTGGGCGATGTGCTGAAGGTCATGCAGTCGTTGGCCCAGGAAGGCCGCACCATGGTGGTGGTCACGCATGAAATGGGCTTTGCCCGCGAGGTGTCCAACCAGCTGGTGTTCCTGCACAAGGGGTTGGTCGAGGAGCGGGGTAATCCGCGTGAGGTGCTGGTCAATCCGCAATCCGAGCGTCTCAAGCAGTTTCTCTCTGGCAGCCTGAAGTAAAAGCTGCACTCCTGCACCAGAATAGGGCATGCTGCGCAGCGAGCGCGGCATGACCCGTGCCTCACTCGACTTCAGGTTTCGGACCTAGCCTATGACCACCCAGCGAATCGGATTTCTTATCTGGCCCGGCACCAAGCCGCTGACCCTGGCCCTGGCCGAGGAAGTGCTGCAGGTGGCGCAGCGGGTGCATCCTGATGTGGTCTACGAGCTGGCATACCTGCAGGCCGAGCCTGCCGAAGCGGGCGCCTGGCGCCTGCCGGGCGAGCCCTGGAACGGTCGGCTGGAGGGTTTCCAGAAGCTTCTGGTGCTCGCTGACGAGCCGCCGCTGGCGGTGGGTTCGGCGCTGTCGGCGGCGCTCAAGCACCTGGCCCGCAGTGGCTGCATGATTGGTGGGTTGTCGGCGGGCGTGTACCCGTTGGCCTTGCTGGGCCTGCTCGACGGTTACCGGGCGGCGGTGCACTGGCGCTGGCAGGACGACTTTGCAGAGCGTTTCCCCAAGGTTATCGCCACCAGTCATCTGTTCGACTGGGATCGCGACCGCCTGACGGCCTGTGGTGGCATGGCGGTGACCGACCTGCTGCTGGCGGTGCTGGCCCGTGATCACGGGGCAGAGTTGGCCGGCGCGGTGTCCGAGGAACTGGTGGTCGAGCGCATTCGTGAAGGCGGGGAGCGTCAGCGTATCCCGTTGCAGAATCGTCTGGGCTCCAGCCACCCCAAGCTGACCCAGGCCGTGCTGTTGATGGAGGCCAACATCGAGGAGCCGCTGACCACCGACGAGATCGCCCAGCATGTCTGTGTCTCGCGCCGACAGTTGGAGCGGATCTTCAAGCAGTACCTCAATCGCGTGCCCAGCCAGTACTATCTGGAGCTGCGCCTGAACAAGGCGCGGCAGATGCTGATGCAGACCAGCAAGTCGATCATCCAGATCGGCTTGTCGTGCGGGTTCTCATCCGGGCCGCATTTCTCCAGCGCCTACCGCAATTTCTTCGGCGCCACGCCGCGGGAAGACCGCAACCAGCGGCGCAGCAGCAGCCCGTTCGAGTTGAGTTCGGCGCCGGCCGAGCGCGGTTGAGGTCGGGGCGAGTCCGCTTCCATAGCTGCCCCACTGATTCTGAGTTCGCCGGGGTAGCTGTGGGAGCGGGCTTGCCCCGCGATAGGGCCGCCGCGGGCGCCTCCCTCTCCTGTGAACACCCGTTCTCCCAATTTGCCCAACCCTCTCCCCGCCACCCCGTCAGCCCGTTACACTGCGCGATTGCGACAGTGTTTGTCGCATTGCCGAAAACCCAGGTAAAACAGGGGTTGGCGCTGTAACAAGTTGTCGCCTGGCAGCAAGGACAGGCGCCGATCAGTCCTTACAATCCCCCCATCGCTCGCCACTTTCAGGCCAGCGTTCCTCTTCAGGAGACTCAGATGTCCGTTGAGCAAGCCCCGGTGCAGCGTGCCGATTTCGACCAGGTCATGGTTCCCAACTACTCCCCGGCGGCCTTCATTCCTGTTCGAGGCGAGGGCTCCCGCGTCTGGGACCAGTCGGGCCGCGAACTCATCGACTTCGCCGGCGGCATTGCGGTGAACGCCCTGGGTCATTGCCACCCGGCACTGGTCAAAGCGCTGACCGAACAGGCCAACACCCTGTGGCACGTGTCCAACGTCTTCACCAACGAGCCGGCCCTGCGCCTGGCGCACAAGCTGGTGGATGCCACCTTTGCCGACCGTGCTTTCTTCTGCAACTCCGGCGCCGAAGCCAACGAGGCCGCCTTCAAGCTGGCCCGTCGTGTCGGGCATGACCGCTTCGGCCCGGAAAAGCACGAGATCATCGCCACCGTGAACAGCTTCCACGGTCGCACCCTGTTCACCGTCAGCGTCGGTGGCCAGCCCAAGTACTCCGACGGTTTCGGACCCAAGATCACCGGCATCAGCCATGTCCCGTACAACGACCTGGAAGCGCTGAAGGCACAGATCTCCGACAAGACCTGCGCCGTAGTGATCGAGCCGATCCAGGGCGAGAGCGGGGTGGTGCCGGCCGACAAGGCCTACCTGGAAGGTGCGCGCAAACTGTGTGACGAGCACAACGCCCTGCTGATCTTCGATGAAGTACAGACGGGCGTCGGCCGTACCGGATCGCTGTACGCCTACCAGCACTACGGCGTGACCCCGGATATCCTGACCAGCGCCAAGAGCCTGGGCGGTGGCTTCCCGATCGGTGCCATGCTGACCACCACCGAGCTGGCCAAGCACCTGGCCGTTGGCACCCACGGCACCACCTATGGCGGCAACCCGCTGGGTTGCGCCGTCGCCTGTGCGGTGCTGGACGTGGTCAACACCCCCGAGACGCTGGCCGGCATCAAGACCAAGCACGCGCGTTTCAAGACCCGTCTGGAGAAGATCGGCCAGGACACTGGCCTGTTCACCCAGGTGCGTGGCGTTGGCCTGCTGATCGGCTGTGTGCTGAGCGAGGCCTGGAAAGGCAAGGCCAAGGACATCCTCAATGCCGCCGAGAAAGAAGGCGTGATGGTGCTGCAGGCCGGTCCTGACGTCGTGCGCTTCGCGCCGAGCCTGGTGGTCGAGGACGCTGACATCGACGAGGGCCTGGACCGCTTCGAGCGCGCTGTGGCCAAGCTGACCCAGGGCTGATCGCCCTGCGGTCCCATCGCCGGGGCGGATCGTACTGCGCCGGCGATACCTGAATTCCAGTGCGGGTGCCTGCTTGTGCAAGCAAGGGTGTGCCCGCCGTTCTTCCGTGCCGACCGGGTCGGCCCGTATTCCAAAGGAGTGACACCATGCTGGTGATGCGCCCCGCGCAAATGGCGGATCTGAATGAAGTGCAGCGCATGGCTGCCGACAGCCCCATTGGTGTCACCTCGCTGCCCGATGACGCGGGCCGCCTGGGCGACAAGATCGCCGCCTCGGAAACCTCCTTCGCTGCCGAGGTGAGCTTCAACGGAGAAGAGAGCTATTTCTTCGTGCTTGAAGACAGCACCTCCGGCAAGCTCGCCGGCTGTTCGGCCATCGTCGCCTCGGCCGGCTATTCCGAGCCGTTCTACAGCTTTCGCAACGAAACCTTCGTGCACGCTTCGCGCGAGCTGAAGATCCACAACAAGATCCACGTTCTGTCGCTGTGCCACGACCTGACCGGCAACAGCCTGCTGACCAGCTTCTACGTATTGCCCGAGCTGGTGAACAGCGGCTTCGCCGAGCTCAATTCGCGCGGTCGCCTGCTGTTCATGGCCTCGCATCCCGAGCGTTTTGCCGACTCGGTGGTGACCGAGATCGTCGGCTACAGCGACGATCAGGGTGAATCACCGTTCTGGGACGCCATCGGGCGCAACTTCTTCGACCTCAACTACGCCGACGCCGAGCGCCTGTGCGGGCTGAAGAGCCGGACCTTCCTCGCCGAACTGATGCCGCACTACCCGATCTACGTGCCGTTGCTGCACGACGAAGCCCAGGAAGCCATGGGCCAGGTGCACCCGCGCGCGCAGATTACCTTCGACATCCTGATGCGCGAGGGTTTCGAGACCGAGCACTACATCGACATCTTCGACGGTGGCCCGACCTTGCATGCACGCACTTCGGCGATCCGCTCGATTGCCCAGAGCCGCGTGGTGCCGGTCAGGATTGACGACACGCCAGTCAAGGGCGGGCGCCCGTACCTGGTGTGCAACGGCCAGTTGCAGGACTACCGCGCCGTGCTGCTGGAACTGGACTGGGTGCCGGGCAAGCCAGTGGCACTGAGCAATGAAGCTGCCGACGCCCTGGGCGTCGGTGAAGGTGGCAACGTCCGTCTGGTTGCCGCCTGAGCCTGCGCGAAGCTGGCAAGCGCGATTCGCGGCAGGCAGAGGCCGCCGCACAAGGAGATAGCATGATCGTTCGTCCTGTACGCAGCAGCGATTTACCCGCGCTGATCGAATTGGCCCGCAGCACCGGTACCACCGGGCTGACCACGCTTCCTGCCAACGAGGAGCGACTGGCCCGCCGTGTCGGCTGGGCCGAGAAGAGCTTCAGTGGCGAAGCCGAGCGCGGCGACACCGACTACCTGTTCGTGCTGGAGAACGACGAAGGCCTGGTGGTCGGCATCAGCGCCATCGCCGGCGCTGTCGGTTTGCGCGAGCCTTGGTACAACTATCGGGTCGGCCTGACGGTCAGCGCCTCGCAGGAACTGAACATCTACCGCGAGATCCCGACCCTGTTCCTGGCCAACGACCTGACCGGCAACTCCGAGCTGTGCTCGCTGTTCCTGCGCAGTGACTACCGCAGCGGGCGCAATGGGCACCTGCTGTCGAAGTCGCGCATGCTGTTCATCGCCGAATTCCCTGACCTGTTCGGCAAGAAGATCATCGCCGAGATGCGTGGCATGTCCGACGCTGCCGGTCGTTCGCCGTTCTGGGAAAGCCTGGGTCGCCACTTCTTCAAGATGGAATTCAGCCAGGCCGACTACCTCACTGGCGTGGGCAACAAGTCGTTCATCGCCGAGCTGATGCCCAAGTTCCCGCTGTACACCTGTTTCCTGTCGGAGGCTGCGCGCAGCGTCATCGGGCGCGTGCACACCGACACCGAGCCTGCGCTGGCGATGCTCAAGCGCGAAGGTTTCAACTATCAAGGCTACGTCGACATCTTCGATGCCGGCCCGGCAATCGAATGCGAGACCGCGAAGATCCGAGCCGTGCGCGAGAGTGAAACCCTGGTGCTGGCGGTCGGTACGCCGGGTGACGACGCCACGCCTTACATCATCCACAACCGCAAGCGCGAAGATTGCCGTATTACCGCAGCGCCCGCGCGTCTGGCGGCCGGGACATTGGTCGTCGATCCGCAGACCGCCAAGCGCCTGCGCCTGGGCGTTGGCGATAACGTTCGCGCCGTGCCGCTGACTGCACCCCGGGAGACCCAATAATGACCACGCATTACATCGCCGGAAACTGGCAGGCCGGCCAGGGTGACGCCCTGCAATCGCTCGACCCGGTCAGCCAGGCCGTGGTCTGGCAAGGGCAGGGTGCGACGCCTGCTCAGGTCGAAGCTGCGGCGCAGGCGGCGCGCAATGCCTTTCCAGCCTGGGCGCAACTGAGCCTGGAGGCGCGCATCGCCGTGCTCGAAGGCTTCGCCGACCAGCTCAAGGCCAACGCCGACGAACTGGCCCGCTGCATCGGTGAGGAAACCGGCAAGCCCTTGTGGGAGTCGGCCACCGAAGTCACCAGCATGGTCAACAAGGTAGCGATCTCGGTGCAGAGCTACCGCGAGCGTACCGGCGAGAAGAGCGGCCCGCTGGCCGACGCGACCGCCGTGTTGCGCCACAAGCCGCATGGCGTGGTGGCGGTGTTCGGCCCCTATAACTTCCCTGGCCACCTGCCTAACGGCCATATCGTGCCGGCGCTGCTGGCTGGCAACTGTGTAGTGTTCAAGCCCAGCGAGCTGACCCCCAAGGTCGCCGAGCTGACGGTCAAGTGCTGGATCGCCGCCGGGCTGCCGAGCGGTGTGCTCAACCTGGTGCAGGGCGCCCGTGAAACCGGTGTCGCTCTGGCGGCCAACCCGGGCATAGATGGTCTGTTCTTCACCGGTTCCAGCCGCACCGGCAACCTGCTGCACCAGCAGTTCGCCGGTCGCCCGGACAAGATCCTGGCGCTGGAAATGGGCGGCAACAATCCGCTGGTGGTCGATGAGGTCAAGGATCTGGATGCTGCGGTCTACACCATCATCCAGTCGGCGTTCATTTCGGCCGGGCAGCGTTGCACCTGTGCGCGCCGTCTTCTGGTGCCGCACGGCGCCTGGGGTGACAAGCTGCTTGCGCGCCTGGTCGAGGTCAGTCGCAGCATCAGCGTCGGAGCCTTCGATCAGCAACCGACGCCGTTCATGGGCTCGGTGATTTCGCTGCAGGCTGCCGCTGCCTTGCTGGCTGCACAGTCCGAACTGCTGGCCAAGGGGGCGCAGGCGCTGCTGGAAATGACCCAGCCAAAGGCCGGCGCGGCCTTGTTGACGCCAGGCATCCTCGATGTGTCGGCAGTTGCCGACCGGCCCGACGAAGAGTTCTTCGGCCCACTGCTGCAGGTGATTCGCTACAGCGACTTCGATGCCGCGATCGATGAGGCCAACAACACCCGGTATGGCCTGGCGGCCGGGTTGCTGTCCGACTCGCGCGCTCGCTACCAGTACTTCTGGTTGCGCAGCCGCGCCGGCATCGTCAACTGGAACAAGCAACTCACCGGCGCCGCCAGCAGCGCACCGTTCGGTGGCGTGGGGGCCAGTGGCAATCACCGGGCCAGTGCCTATTACGCGGCGGACTACTGCGCCTACCCCGTGGCCTCGCTGGAGACCGCCAGCCTTGCCCTGCCGGCGACCCTGACGCCGGGCGTCACCCTATAACAACAGGTCTCGGAGCTAGCCGATGAAATCCTATGAAGTGAATTTTGATGGCCTGGTGGGGCCAACCCACAACTACGGCGGCCTCTCGTACGGCAACGTGGCCTCCCAGAGCAACAGCCAGCAGTGCTCCAATCCGCGAGAAGCGGCACGCCAGGGCCTGGCAAAAATGAAAGCCCTGATGGAGATGGGCTTCAAGCAAGGTGTGCTGGCCCCGCAGGAGCGCCCGGATGTGACTGCCCTGCGCCGCCTGGGCTTCACCGGCAGCGACGCCGAGGTGATCCGCCGCGCCGCCAAGGAGGCCATGCCGCTGCTCGTCGCCAGTTGCTCGGCCTCGAGCATGTGGGTGGCCAACGCCGCCACCGTCAGCCCCAGCGCCGACACGGCGGATGGGCGGGTGCATTTCACTGCAGCCAACCTCAACTGCAAGTACCACCGCAGCATCGAACACCCGACCACCAGTCGCGTGCTGGCGGCGATGTTCGCTGACGAGCAGCATTTCGCCCATCACGCGGCATTGCCGGCAGTGGCCCAGTTCGGCGACGAGGGTGCGGCCAATCACACGCGCTTCTGCCGTGCGTACGGCGAGTCGGGCGTGGAGTTCTTCGTCTATGGTCGCAGCGCCTTCGACGCGCGCTACCCGTCGCCACAGAAGTATCCGGCGCGCCAGACCCTCGAGGCCTCCCAGGCCGTGGCGCGGTTGCATGGCCTTGGCGAGGAAGGTGTGGTCTACGCTCAACAGAACCCTGCGGTGATCGATCAGGGGGTGTTCCACAACGACGTGATTTCGGTGGGTAACGGCGAGGTGCTGTTCTACCACGAGGACGCCTTCCTCGAGACCGACACGGTGCTTGGCCAGCTGCAGGCTAAACTGGCTGCAAAGGGCGGTAACTTCCAGGCCATCCGCGTGCCGCGTTCGGCAGTGACGGTGGAGGACGCGGTGCGGTCCTACCTGTTCAACAGCCAGTTGCTGTCGCGCGACGACGGTTCCATGCTGCTGGTGGTACCTGAGGAGTGCCGCAACAACGAGCGGGTTTGGAGTTACCTGAGCCAGCTGACCGGCCAGCAGGGTGTGGTGAAGGAGGTCAAGGTGTTCGACCTCAAGCAGAGCATGCAGAACGGCGGTGGCCCGGCCTGCCTGCGCTTGCGCGTGGCCCTGAAGGAAACGGAACTGGCGGCGGTCAATCAAGGCGTTATCATGACCGCCCCGCTGTACGACACCCTGGTGCAGTGGGTCGACAAGCACTACCGCGACCGTCTGGGCGAAGCTGATCTTGCCGACCCGCAATTGCTGGACGAATGCCGTACGGCACTGGATGAGTTGACCCAGATCCTGAAGTTGGGTTCGGTCTATCCGTTCCAACGCCAACCTTGATAGAGAGAATTTGCAATGTCCGACGCCCTGCGCCTGATCCTGGAAGATGAAGACGGCACCCAGCTGGAAACCTCCTGCACCCGCTTTGCGGTGGTCTGGCAAGGCAAGGAGGTGTGGATCCAGCAGGATGGCCGCGGTCAACTGCTGATCGGTGTCGATGTCGAGGAAGACGATACCGAGTACGCCAACCTGCTGCTGCGCCCAATGGCCACCAACCTGGTCAGCCTGCAGCTGGAGATGGAGCCTGCCGAGGTCGGTGAAGACGACGATCACGTGCACGGTCCGGATTGCGGTCATCACCACTAAGGAAATGCCCTATGCTCGCCCTCGGCAAACTGCTTGAGCTGACCCTGACCGATCACGAACCGGCCGAGAAGACCCAAGTGACCCCCAAGGGCGTGCGTTTGCGCTGGTTGGGGGAGGGCGCGCTGGAGGTGCGTCCGGCCGAAAGCGAAGATTGCGGGCTCGACCTGTTGTTGTCGGCTGGCATTCACGGCAACGAGACCGCGCCGATCGAGTTGCTGGAGCGGCTGCTGCATGGTGTGGCCAACGGCCAGATCAAGCCGCGTGCCAGGGTGTTGTTCCTGTTCGGCAACCCTGCGGCGATTCGCAAGGGCGAGCGCTTCATCGAGCAGGACATCAATCGCCTGTTCAACGGTCGTCACGAGCTTTCCAGTGGTTTCGAGGCGCTGCGCGCCGCGGAGCTCGAGCAGTTTGCCCGGGTGTTCTTCAGCAAGCCCGAGCGTACTCGCCTGCATTACGACCTGCACACGGCCATTCGCGGTTCGAAGATCGAGCAGTTCGCCCTGTACCCGTTCAAGGAAGGCCGCAAGCATTCACGCCGCGAACTGGCCCGCCTGGCGGCCGCCGGCATGGAGGCGGTGCTGTTGCAGAGCAAGTCGTCGATCACCTTCAGTGCCTTCACCTACGAACAACTCGACGCCGAAGCCTTCACCCTGGAGCTGGGCAAGGCCCGTCCTTTCGGGCAGAACGAACAGGTCAATCTCGATAAGCTGGAGCAGCGGCTTGTCCAGCTCATCGAGGGTACCGAGCCAGAGATCGGGCCCAGCCTCGATGGCCTGAAGCTGTTCAGCGTCGCCCGGGAAATCATCAAGCACAGCGACAGCTTCCACCTGCATTTGCCGGCGGATATCGAGAATTTTTCCGAGCTCAGCAAGGGCTATCTGCTGGCCGAGGACCTGGCCGAAACACGCTGGGTCGTGGAAGAGGAGGGGGCACGTATCATTTTCCCCAACCCCAAGGTCAGGAATGGCTTGCGGGCAGGGATTCTGATCGTGCCGGATTCCGGGCAGCGCCTGGAGTAGGGGTTCAGGGGTAAGTCAGCCTGGGTGGTAGGCCTAGTTCGTGTCGCAGGGCATTTTCGTTGAACGGTGCAGGATTGGTGTCGGTGTCGGGCGTGCTTGGATCGTCGTCGAAATCGAACAGGGAGCCCGGGTTTTCTAGCCCGACAGCCAAGCGCTCGGAGTTGTCGTTCACGCTTCCGGTCGCGAAGTTCCAGACGTGACAGAG
This sequence comes from Pseudomonas sp. A014, assembly GCF_052378495.1. Taxonomy (NCBI): domain Bacteria; kingdom Pseudomonadati; phylum Pseudomonadota; class Gammaproteobacteria; order Pseudomonadales; family Pseudomonadaceae; genus Pseudomonas; species Pseudomonas sp. A014. Next base: position 4,270,274 of record NZ_CP199001.1, on the reverse strand, counting down.
CTCATGGTAGAGCATCACCAGTGATGGTGCGTCACGCCTGTGGGCCAGCGGGTTATAGCCGATTATGCAGTTCAGGATGCGATCGCCTCGCACGCCGTTTCGGATTGTCGGATCGCCTTGGGCGGGATCAAATCCAGCATAAGCATTGTCCAGTTCCGGGATCGGCGTGATGGCGACCTTCACCTTGTGCGCCACCAACTGTTCCAGAAGCCCCGAGGCACTCGGGCTGGCCCGCAGCATCACCAACTGGCGCCTGACTTTGTCGGTGTATGCGGGATCACCCTGGATATCGAAGGTGTCGAGGTATTGCGCTGGTAGCTGCGCATCGTGTGCCTCGTAGAGCAGTGGTGCGCTGAAACCGTCCTCGACGAGAATGCTGCTGGCGTTGCCGTAGAGTCGATCGTCCAGTGGTCCTGTGGACAGGCGATTATGGCCGGCAAAGGCCTCGATGGTCGCATTGCCCGCATTGACCCTCACGACGTCGTCGCCAGCGCCGGCATACAACGTGCTGTGGGCAGCGGCGCTGTGCAGGGCGTCGTTGCCCTTGCCGCCATCGATTTCCGCTTGCCGAACCCCTTCTACCACGACGTGGTCATCGCCGGCCCCGGCGTCAATGAGCACCGAGCCGGCATTCAGGGGCTGGCCGTCAGGAGGCAATTGGCCCTCGATCCGGATTCTGTCGTTGCCCTCGCCGGTCTCGATCACGATGCGGCTGTCGAGGGTGGACTCGACGAATACGTTGTCGTCGCCGGCGCCAGTACGAATATGCAGCATCTCTGTTTTTGCCAGGGCCAGCGTGTAGCGGGTAGCTTCGATGCGCAGCACGATGCCTTCGGGGCTTGGATGAACCGACAGTTCGGTGTCTGGGGCCAGTGCTTCGATCAGCAGCGTGTTGTCATGGCGAGTGATCGCCAGTGGGCCGCTTCTGTATGGCAGTTGCTGTGTCAGCACAAGGCCGGAAGGGGCGTGGATCTTGAGGTCTTCGGGCGCCATGGGCGTCTCCTTTCGTAGGGGAGGCTGCATTCTGGCGTTCGCTCGGTGGTTCCAGTGGTACTCCTGTACCGCCTGAATGGTCAGCATGAGGCGGATGACAGGGATTTAATTTGCCGCCTATTCCCTTTTCCTTTCCCCTGGGCGGTAATTGGCTTGTCAGTGACGAAAGCTCCGATTTAGCATCCGCTCATGTCGTTTTTGCCTGTTTGCAGCGGAAAAACTGTCCGTTTGCCGGTTTCCATCGCATAAACACACTGCACCTCGATTGCAGGACCGATATAATGCGGCCCTTTGCCGTCGTTTCGTCGATCCGACGCGTTAGCCAAAACGGCCGCCGTTTCCGTGGAAGAACCTATGAAAAGCGCAGAAATCCGTGAAGCCTTCCTTCGCTTCTTCGAAGAGCAGGGACATACCCGAGTCGCCTCCAGTTCGCTGATCCCGAACAACGACCCAACCCTGCTGTTCACCAACGCAGGCATGAACCAGTTCAAGGACTGCTTCCTGGGCGCCGAGAAGCGCGCCTACACGCGCGCTGTCAGCAGCCAGAAGTGCGTGCGCGCCGGTGGCAAGCACAACGACCTGGAAAACGTCGGCTATACCGCGCGTCACCACACTTTCTTCGAGATGCTGGGCAACTTCAGCTTCGGTGACTACTTCAAGCGCGACGCGATCACCTTCGCCTGGACCTTCCTGACCTCCGACAAGTGGTTGAACCTGCCCAAGGAGAAGCTCTGGGTCACCGTCTACGCCAGCGACGACGAAGCCTACGACATCTGGACCAAGGAAGTCGGCGTGCCGGCCGAGCGCATGGTGCGCATTGGTGACAACAAAGGCGCCCCGTACGCTTCCGACAACTTCTGGACCATGGGTGATACCGGCCCTTGCGGTCCGTGCACCGAGATCTTCTACGACCACGGCGCCGACATCTGGGGTGGCCCACCCGGCTCGCCGGAAGAAGACGGCGACCGCTACATCGAGATCTGGAACAACGTCTTCATGCAGTTCAACCGCACTGCCGACGGTGTCCTGCACCCGTTGCCCGCCCCGTCGGTGGACACCGGCATGGGCCTTGAACGCATCAGTGCGGTGATGCAGCACGTGCACTCGAACTACGAGATCGACCTGTTCCAGAGTCTGCTCGATGCCGCAGCCCAGGCCATCGGTTGCCGTAACGAAGCGCAGTCGTCGCTGAAAGTGGTCGCCGACCACATCCGTTCCTGCGGCTTCCTGATCGCCGACGGCGTACTGCCTTCCAACGAAGGCCGTGGCTATGTGCTGCGCCGCATCATTCGTCGCGCCTGCCGCCACGGCAACAAACTTGGCGCCAAGGGCAGCTTCTTCCACAAGGTCGTGGCCGCACTGGTCAGCGAGATGGGTGAAGCCTTCCCCGAGCTCAAGAGCCAGCAGGCGCACATCGAGCGCGTGCTCAAGACCGAAGAAGAGCAGTTCGCCAAGACTCTCGAGCAGGGCCTGCGCATCCTCGAACAGGACCTGGCGCAGCTGCAGGGCAAGGTCGTGCCGGGCGACGTGGTGTTCAAGCTGTACGACACCTATGGCTTCCCCATGGACCTGACGGCCGACATCGCCCGCGAGCGTGAGCTGACCATCGACGAAGCCGGCTTCGAGCGCGAGATGGACGCCCAGCGCGAGCGCGCCCGCTCGGCCAGCGCCTTTGGCATGGACTACAACAGCCTGGTCAAGGTCGATACCGCCACCGATTTTCTCGGATACAGCAGCACCGAAGGTCAGGGCAAGATCATCGCCCTGTACAAGGATGGCCAGTCGGTCGATCAGTTGGGTGAAGGCGAGGAGGGCGTGGTCGTCCTGGATCGCACGCCGTTCTACGCCGAATCCGGCGGCCAGGTCGGTGACAGTGGCTACCTGCAGGCTGGCGCTGCGCGCTTCGATGTGCGCGACACCACCAAGACCGGTGGTGCATTCCTGCACCACGGTGTGGTGGCCAGCGGCGCGCTGCTGATTGGCGCCCCGGTCGAAGCCCGCGTGGATGCCGACGTGCAGCACGCCACTTCGCTGAACCACTCCGCGACCCACCTGCTGCACGCTGCACTGCGTGAAGTGCTGGGCGAGCACGTCCAGCAGAAGGGCTCGTTGGTCGACAGCCAGCGCCTGCGCTTTGACTTCAGCCACTTCGAGGCTGTGACGCCTGCGCAGATCAAGGCACTCGAAGACATCGTAAACCGCGAAGTGCGCAAGAACTCCGCGGTCGAAACCATCGAGACCGATATCGAGACCGCCAAGCGCAAAGGCGCCATGGCGCTGTTCGGTGAGAAATACGGCGACACCGTGCGCGTGCTGAGCATGGGCGGCGATTTTTCGGTAGAGCTGTGCGGCGGCATCCACGCCAAGCGCACCGGCGATATCAGCCTGTTCAAGATTATCAGTGAAGGTGGCGTAGCCTCCGGTGTGCGTCGTATCGAGGCGATCACCGGTGCTGCGGCGCTGGCCTACCTGAACGCTGCCGAAGAGCAGGTCAAGGAAGCGGCGCAACTGGTCAAGGGTAACCGCGACAACCTGATCGACAAGCTGTCGGCTGTGCTCGAGCGCAACCGTCAGCTGGAGAAGCAGCTCGAGCAGCTGCAGGCCAAGGCCGCCAGCGCCGCAGGGGACGATCTCTCCAGTGCGGCCGTTGAGGTCAAGGGTGCCAAGGTGCTTGCCGCTCGCCTGGATGGGCAGGATGGCAAGGCGCTGCTGGCGCTCGTCGATCAGCTGAAGAACAAGCTCGGCCATGCAGTGATCCTGCTGGGCAGCGAGCATGAGGGCAAGGTCGTGCTGGTGGCCGGCGTGACCAAAGACCTCTCCAGCCAACTCAAGGCTGGCGACCTGATGAAGCAGGCCGCTGCGGCGGTGGGCGGAAAGGGCGGTGGTCGTCCGGACATGGCCCAGGGTGGTGGCGTCGACGTCGCTGCGCTGGATCAGGCCCTGGCACTGGCCGTGCCGTTCGCCGAGCAGGGGCTTTGAGATGACGCGCCCCGCAGTCTGGTTGCGGGGCGCGTCAGGAAGGATTGTTTACTGGGTGCCCTTCGTGGGCTGAGGCACTTTGAAATGGCGTTGATCGTACAGAAATTTGGCGGCACCTCCGTTGGCTCTATCGAGCGGATCGAGCAGGTGGCCGACAAGGTCAAGAAACACCGCGAGGCAGGCGATGACCTGGTGGTTGTGCTGTCGGCCATGAGCGGGGAAACCAACCGCTTGATCGACCTGGCCAAGCAGGTGTCCGATCAGCTGGTTCCGCGTGAACTGGATGTGATCGTCTCGACCGGCGAGCAGGTGACCATTGCGCTGCTGGCCATGGCGCTGATCAAGCGTGGCGTGCCGGCGGTGTCTTACACCGGCAACCAGGTGCGCATCCTGACCGACAGCGCGCACAACAAGGCGCGCATCCTGCAGATCGATGACCAGAAGATCCGCGCCGACCTCAAGGCTGGCACCGTGGTCGTGGTCGCAGGTTTCCAGGGCGTCGACGAGCACGGCAACATCACCACCCTCGGGCGTGGTGGCTCCGACACGACCGGTGTTGCCCTGGCGGCAGCGCTGGGGGCCGATGAATGCCAGATCTACACCGATGTCGATGGCGTCTATACCACCGATCCACGTGTGGTACCGCAGGCCCGTCGCCTGGAGAAGATCACCTTTGAAGAGATGCTGGAAATGGCCAGCCTCGGTTCCAAGGTGCTGCAGATCCGTTCGGTGGAGTTCGCCGGCAAATACAACGTTCCGCTGCGCGTGCTGCACAGCTTCAAGGAGGGTCCGGGTACCCTCATTACCATCGATGAAGAGGAATCCATGGAACAGCCGATCATTTCCGGTATCGCCTTCAACCGTGATGAGGCCAAGCTGACCATTCGTGGCGTACCGGACACCCCGGGCGTTGCTTTCAAGATCCTCGGCCCGATCAGCGCCGCGAACATCGAAGTCGACATGATCGTGCAGAACGTCTCGCACGATAACACCACCGACTTCACCTTCACCGTGCACCGCAACGAGTACGAAAAGGCTCTGAGCGTGCTGGAGAACACCGCTCGTGAAATCGGTGCCCGTGAAGTGATCGGCGATACCAAGATCGCCAAGGTGTCGATCGTTGGCGTCGGCATGCGCTCCCACGCGGGCGTGGCCAGCCGTATGTTCGAGGCCCTGGCCAAGGAGAGCATCAACATCCAGATGATCTCTACTTCCGAGATCAAGGTGTCGGTGGTGATCGAAGAGAAGTACCTGGAGCTGGCCGTACGCGCGCTGCACACCGCGTTCGAGCTCGATGCGCCTGCCCGACAGAGCGAGTGACGCATTGCCCCGGGGGGCGCGGCTTTGGCCGCGCCCTTCGCGTTTCTGGCTGTCATGCGGGTTACTGTCCTTTCCTGCCTGACAGCCGATAAGGAGGGCTGGGCCTTCGTCCCGACCAGCCCTCTGTTTCCAACAGACTGTTGTCCCTGAATGAACTGCGTGAGGAGAAAGCTATGTTGATTCTGACTCGTCGGTGCGCCGAGAGCCTGATCATTGGTGATGGTGAGATCACCGTGACGGTCCTGGGTGTCAAAGGCAACCAGGTACGAATCGGTGTGAGTGCCCCTAAGGAAGTGGCTGTTCACCGCGAGGAAATCTACCTGCGGATCAAGAAAGAGAAGGACGAAGAACCAACCCTTTAATTTTTTTGAAGTTTTTTTCAAAAAAGGGTTTGCAAACGGGGAGGGGTCTGGTTAATATACGCCCCGTGTTGCGGTGAGGTGGCCGAGTGGCCGAAGGCGCTCCCCTGCTAAGGGAGTATACCTCATAAGGGTATCGGGGGTTCGAATCCCCCCTTCACCGCCATTCTTCGTGTAGGGCGCTGTAACTGGTCAAAATGCTTAAGTCGTTGAAATTAAACGAAAAAGTACTTGGCAAAACGGTTTAGCGAACTATAATGCGCGGCAAGACACGGACTCATAGCTCAGCTGGATAGAGTACTCGGCTACGAACCGAGCGGTCGGAGGTTCGAATCCTCCTGAGTCCGCCATACAATGAGGCGGTTTTCTTTGGAAGACGCATCATTTCACCAGTGGTAATCTGGTCTAAAACTACCATCGACGGACTCATAGCTCAGCTGGATAGAGTACTCGGCTACGAACCGAGCGGTCGGAGGTTCGAATCCTCCTGAGTCCGCCACTTTCTGAAGTGGCTTTGCTTGTCGAGAAATCTTCAAGAAGAGAAGCTTCGAAACCAGTGGTAATCTGGTCTAAAACTACCACCACGGACTCATAGCTCAGCTGGATAGAGTACTCGGCTACGAACCGAGCGGTCGGAGGTTCGAATCCTCCTGAGTCCGCCACACCAAAAAGCCCGCTCCTGTAGCGGGCTTTTTCTTTTCTGCCGTTCACGAATCTGTCAGTGCAACGCGGCTAGACTCCATATAAACCCCTGCTGCACATCGATGTGCTTTTTCGCTGTTGTGCGCCGTCGCACTGTTGGCTTCGAGCGTTGTCACAGCTTTATCGCGCAAACGATTGTTCCAGCCAAAAATTTAAGCGATCAGACAGCTTGAGCAGTGTATGATTGCGCCCGTCAGCCCCGCCGGGGCTTGTGGAATACCACCATGGACTTACCCAGTAGTTACCCCTTAATCCGCTTTATCAAGCCAGATCTGACCGATTGATTCTCCCGGCGTGCTCCGCTGCTGGGAGTGGAGTTCGCCTATGACCGAAGTCGAAGTAAAGAAAGTCCAAGAGAGCCTGCAGGATCGCCTCGCCCAGGTGATCGAGCTACTGCAGCGCCAGCGCGTCGTTGAGGACCTGACTCATCGTCAGGAAGGTCAGCACAACGACCTGGTGGAAAACCTCGTCCACCGCCAGAACCTGGTCGAGCTGCAGCGCAAGCTCGATGATCTGCACCCCGCCGACATCGCCTATATTCTCGAAGCCTTGCCCCTGGAAGATCGTCTGACGGTCTGGCAGCTGGTGCGCTCGGATCGTGACGGCGACATCCTTCTCGAAGTTTCCGACGCCGTACGTCAGACGTTGATCGCCGACATGGACGATCACGAGCTGCTGGCTGCGGCAAAGGAAATGGACGCAGACGAACTCGCTGACCTGGCGCCTGAGCTGCCGCGTGACGTTGTCCATGAGCTGATGGAAAGCCTCGATGCCCAGCAGCGTGAGCGCGTGCGTTCGGCCCTGAGCTACGACGAGGAGCAGGTCGGTGCGCTGATGGACTTCGAGATGGTCACCATCCGCGAAGACGTCAGCCTGGAAGTGGTACTGCGTTACCTGCGTCGGCTCAAGGAGCTGCCGGGGCACACCGACAAGCTGTTCGTGGTCGATTACGACGGCATTCTGAAGGGTGTGCTGCCGATCAAGCGTCTGCTGGTCAACGACCCGGACAAGAAGGTGGCGGAGGTCATGGCGACCGACCCTGTCAGCTTCACGCCCGAGGAAGATGCCTACGATGCTGCGCAAGCATTCGAACGTTATGACCTGGTTTCTGCACCGGTGGTCGACAAGAGCAATCGCCTTATCGGCCGTCTGACCATCGACGAGATGGTTGACCTGATTCGTGAAGAGAGCGAAAGCGAAGTGCTCAACATGGCCGGCCTGCGCGAGGAAGAAGATATCTTCGCCTCGGTCTGGCGTTCGCTGCGCAACCGCTGGGCATGGCTGGCCATCAACCTGATCACCGCGTTCGTTGCCTCGCGGGTGATCGGACTGTTCGAAGGGTCGATCGAAAAGCTGGTAGCCCTTGCGGCGCTGATGCCTATCGTCGCCGGTATCGGTGGTAACTCGGGTAACCAGACCATCACCATGATCGTGCGCGCCATGGCGCTGGACCAGGTATCGCCAGGCAACACCCGTCGTCTGATGCGCAAGGAGCTGGCGGTATCGCTGATCAACGGTCTGATCTGGGGCGGGGTGATCGGGGTAGTGGCGTTCCTGCTCTATGGCAGTTGGTCGCTGGGTGTGGTGATGACTGCGGCAATGACCCTGAACCTGCTGCTGGCGGCGTTGATGGGGGTATTGATCCCCATGACACTGGTGCGCCTGGGGCGCGACCCGGCGATGGGTTCGAGCGTGATGATCACTGCCGTAACCGACAGTGGCGGCTTCTTCATCTTCCTCGGTCTGGCGACACTGTTCCTGCTCTGACGGGCAGGGGTAGCCCTCCGGGCGGGCTGATTCAGCTCAAACGAAAAAAGCCAGCTTGCGCTGGCTTTTTTCGTGGGCGTTGGAAACCTCAGGAGGCGTCGGCAGCCATTTCCACATCGTGAGCGATGAGGGCGACCAGCGCGTTCTGCTGGCGGTGGGTAAGTTGACGGAAGCGTTGCAGCAATTCGCGTTCGTGCAGGGACAGCTCAGGGCTGTCCAGGCGCATGCTCAGCTCGTCGCCCAGTGCACCTTCCTGGATGAGACTTTGCTCCAGGCGGGCGATGATCTCGGAGTTCATGCTGCGGTGATGGTTGCGCGCTACCTCGGCAATGCGCTCACGCATCCCGTCAGGCAGGCGGACGACGAACTTGTCAGCGGTGCGGCTGGAGTAGATAGCCTGTTTCATTGGGCGCATATAAATTGACCGGTTGTTCTGGTTCAGGGGAAGCGGTTCTCAAATTGGCCGCACGGTAGTGGGTTCGACCGTCGCGACGACAAAATGTTCAACCGTGATGTGATTTTGGATGCTCATCTTGCCTCATGGTCGCCGTTTCCTTGGCGTCAATTCTGTGACAAATAGTGATCCGGGTAAAGGCTTTATGCCAGTACCAATTATCAGAAATGAGTACTGGTTTGAAAAGTTTTACTCTTTCCCATCTCGCCCTGTTGTCAGGCCTTTGCTGTCAAAATCTTGTAAAGTTCGACAAGACCTGGGGAAAATCATCAAACCCGCAAGATTTCCCTATCCTTGAGCATAGTGGCTATGCAACATGACGCAAGCGTTCCCCATCAGGCCGAAGCGCCCGACGTTGACGTTTTGACCGCGCCTGCGCAAAAAATTCCCTGGCGATGCCATTAATATGCAATTGAATCGCCGCGCAGCTTGGAGGCGCTGAGAAATCGCGGAAAGGGACTACATGGAAATGCCAGTATTGGGCATGACAAACGGTCGAGCGCTGGTTACCATGCTCGCCGCCGACAGCCTGCGCCGCGTCGGGTGGCTTCTCCAACCCACTGAATTTGCGTAGAATGCGCGCCGTGATGTCCCCTTAGTTCAACGGATAGAACAAGCCCCTCCTAAGGGCTAGATGCTGGTTCGATTCCAGCAGGGGACACATCCTTCCTTTCTCGCCTTTCCCTCGCTCCCGCTTGCCACTGCTATCCGATGATTCGGCTGCAGGCGTTTTTGCCTGCGCAGCAGCCTGCCGTAATGGCCAGCGTTGCACCGGCCATCGCGGTCATGCCACTCAGACGGACTGCGCCTTTTCCTTGTCTTCCTGCTGCTTGCTGGCCTCACTCCCCTGGGCCACGTCGGCCGTGTTGGCTGCTGCGCGTTCAGCCTGTTGTTGCAGCTTGGCCTGGGTCTTGAGTTCGACGTCTTCCTTCATGCGTTGGGCGATCTGCTCGTCGATCTTCTGTTTCTTCTCGGGAGGCAGGGCGTTGTAGTCCTCCTCGGTCATGCCGAGCTCCTGCAGGATCTTCTCCTTGATCTTTTCCGCTGGCGACTTGGACATGTAGTCGCGGAACTCCTGCAGCGCATTGCTGGCTGCAGGTTTCGACGAACTGGCCTGCTGACGTGCGCCAATGTCAGGGTTCTGCAGGGCCACCTTGAGCTTGGCGAAAGCTTCCTGACGAGCGTCTTCGGCATCTTGCTGCGAGGTACTGCCTTGATTGTTCTGCTGCGCTGCTGTGTTGCTGGTGGTCATTGCCTGACGCTGCGGCATGAAATCGGCCTGCACAGCGTCATGGTTGACCCGGCTTGGCTGCTGCAATGCAGTCTGCCAGCCCAGCCCGTTGAGGCTGATCATCATGTGTTTCCTCCTTGGATGGTAGTCGCGTTTTGCAAGTGGCAAAACCTGTGCCATTTGGCTCAAGCCAAGCCTGGCGGGGGTTGTAGCCGAGCAGCAGGTATCACCTGGGCAGCGGATTGCCCATCGGAGGAAGCGCATTGCCGGTATCGGCAACAGCCGCTGTTGCAAAAAAAGACCCGCAGCACCCCAAGGCGCTGCGGGTCAAAACGGCCAACGCCGCTTCAGTGCTGATCAGATATGCAAGGCATGCCCCAAAGCTCGCAATGCCGCTTCCTGCACGGCCTCGCCCAAGGTCGGGTGGGCATGGATGGTGCCGGCCACGTCTTCCAGCCGCGCGCCCATTTCCAACGATTGGGCGAAGGCTGTGGACAGTTCGGAAACCGCCACCCCGACGGCTTGCCAACCGAGGATCAGATGGTTGTCGCGACGTGCAACCACGCGCACGAACCCGCTTTTCGACTCAAGGCTCATGGCTCGCCCGTTGGCCGCGAAGGGGAACTGCGCAACGATGCAGTCCAGGCCTTCGGCGCTGGCCTGCTCAGGCGTCTTGCCAGCCACCACCACTTCCGGATCGGTGAAGCACACCGCAGCAATCGCGGTGGGCTCGAAGCGGCGGGTCTTGCCGGCGATAAGTTCGGCGACCATCTCGCCCTGGGCCATCGCCCGATGTGCGAGCATCGGTTCGCCGGCCACGTCGCCGATCGCCCAGACGTTGCGCATGCTGGTCTGGCAGCGCTCGTCGATGGCGATCGCCGCACCGTTCATCTTCAGCGCCAGGCTCTCCAGGCCGAAGCCCTGAGTGCGTGGTCGACGGCCAACGGCGACCAGTACCTGATCGGCTTCCAGGCGCAGCTGTTGGCCTGCACCGTCGCGTGCCGACAGGCAGCCATGTTCATAGCCTTCGACGCTGTGTCCCAAGTGCAGTGCGATGCCGAGTTTTTTCAGCGACTCGGCCACCGGTGCGGTCAGCTCGGCGTCGTAGGTGGGCAGGATGCGATCACGCGCCTCTACCACGCTCACACGAGCACCGAGCTTGCGGTAGGCGATGCCCAGCTCCAGGCCGATATAGCCGCCGCCAACCACCACCAGGTGTTGCGGCAGGCTTTTCGGTGCCAGGGCCTCGGTAGAGGAAATCACCGGCCCGCCCAGCGGCAGCATCGGCAACTCGACACTGCTCGAGCCGGTCGCCAACAACAGGTGTTCGCACTGTATGCGCTGGCCGTCGACCTCGACGTTCTTGCCGTCGAGGATCTTCGCCCAGCCATGGAGCACCTTCACCCCATGTTTCTTCAGCAAGGCAGCCACACCGCTGGTGAGGCGGTCGACGATGCCGTCCTTCCATTCGACGCTGCGGGCAATGTTCAGGTGCGGTGTCGAGACGCTGATACCCAGTGCCGAGCTGTCAGCATACCGGCTGGTCTGGTGGAACTGCTCGGCCACGTGGATCAGCGCCTTGGACGGAATGCAGCCGATGTTCAGGCAAGTGCCGCCCAGTGCCTGCCCTTCGACCAGCACGGTGGGAATGCCCAGTTGCCCGGCGCGGATGGCGGCCACGTAGCCGCCGGGGCCCCCGCCGATAATCAGCAGGGTGGTATCGAGGATCTGTTGCATGCTCACTCCACGAACAGGCAGGCGGGCTGTTCCAGCAGGCCGCGCACGGCCTGGATGAACAGGGCGGCGTCCATCCCGTCGACCACGCGATGGTCGAAGGAGCTGGACAGGTTCATCATCTTGCGCACCACGATCTGGCCATCGATCACCACGGGGCGCTCGACCATGCGGTTGACGCCGACGATCGCCACTTCGGGGGTGTTGACCACCGGCGTGCTGACGATACCGCCCAGGGCGCCGAGGCTGGTCAGGGTGATGGTCGAGCCGGACAGCTCTTCCCGACTGGCCTTGCTGCTGCGCGCGGCATGGGCCACGCGGGCGATCTCGCTGGCGTTGCTCCACAGGCTGCCGGCTTCGGCGTGACGCAGTACTGGCACCATGAGGCCATTGTCACCTTGGGTGGCGATACCCACGTGTACGGCGCCGTGGCGGGTGATGATCTGGGCCTCGTCGTCGTAGGTGGCGTTGATCTGCGGGAAATCGCGCAGGGCGACGACCATGGCGCGCACCAGGAAGGGCAGCAGTGTGAGCTTGCCACGGCTTTCGCCATGCTTGGCGTTGAGCTGCTGGCGCAGGGCTTCGAGCTGGGTGACGTCGATTTCCTCGACATAGCTGAAGTGCGCGACACGGCGCTTGGCATCCTGCATGCGCTGGGCGATCTTGCGGCGCAGGCCGATCACCGGCACCTGCTCGCTGTCGGTGCGCTTGCCGTAGCCAGCTGGCGCCTGGCCGAGGGCGGTCTGTGGCTTGCTGATGAAGGCGTCGAGGTCTTCGTGCAGGATGCGCCCGGCCGGGCCGCTACCGTGCACGTAGCGCAGCTCGATGCCGGCATCCAGCGCACGCTTGCGCACGGCAGGTGAAGCCAACGGTTTCTCATGCGCCTCGCGCGGGACGATGGGCGCGGCGGCGTGGCTCGTCGCTGGTTGCGGACGGTTTTCGGGCTGCGGCTCGATCTTCGTCTGGGCTGGCGCTGGCGCGGCGTGCGCCTCGGCCGGCTTGGCCTGCGGTGCGTCGATGTGGTTGCCGCTGCCTTCGACTTCGATACGGATCAGCTCGCTGCCGACCGCCATGACCTCACCGGGCTGGCCACCCAGGGCCAAGACCTTGCCGCTGACCGGCGAAGGAATTTCTACCGTGGCCTTATCGGTCATGACATCGGCCACCACCTGGTCTTCTGCGATCACATCGCCGACCTTGACGAACCATTCCACCAGCTCGACCTGCGCGATGCCTTCACCGATATCCGGCATCTTGATGACGTGCGTGCCCATTCAGACCTCCATGACCCGTTTCAATGCCGCACCTACCCGCGAAGGACCTGGGAAGTAGGCCCATTCCTGTGCGTGGGGGTAGGGGGTGTCCCAGCCGGTGACGCGCTCGATCGGCGCTTCGAGGTGATGGAAACAATGCTCCTGGACCAGCGAAACCAGCTCGGCGCCAAAGCCGCAGGTACGGGTGGCCTCGTGGACCACCACGCAACGCCCGGTCTTCTTCACCGAGGCGACGATGGTTTCCAGGTCCAGCGGCCAGAGGCTGCGCAGGTCGATGACTTCGGCGTCGACGCCACTCTCCTCGGCGGCCACTTGGGCCACGTAGACCGTGGTGCCGTAGGTCAGTACGGTGACATCGTTGCCGGGGCGGGTGATCGCCGCCTTGTCCAGCGGCACCTTGTAGTAGCCGTCCGGCACGGCACTGTGCGGGTGCTTCGACCAGGGGGTTACCGGGCGGTCGTGGTGCCCGTCGAACGGGCCGTTGTACAGGCGCTTGGGCTCGAGGAAGATCACCGGGTCGTCGCACTCGATCGAGGCGATCAGCAGGCCCTTGGCGTCATAGGGGTTGGATGGCATCACCGTACGCAGGCCGCAGACCTGGGTGAACATCGCTTCGGGGCTCTGGCTGTGGGTCTGGCCGCCGTAGATCCCGCCGCCGCAGGGCATGCGCAGGGTCAGCGGCGAGATGAATTCGCCGGCCGAACGATAGCGCAGGCGAGCCATCTCCGAGACGATCTGGTCGGAGGCGGGGTAGAAGTAGTCGGCGAACTGGATTTCCACCACCGGGCGCAGGCCATAGGCGCCCATGCCCACGGCGGTGCCGACGATGCCGCTCTCGGAGATCGGTGCATCGAATACCCGCGACTTGCCGTACTTGGTCTGCAGGCCTTCGGTGCAGCGGAACACGCCGCCGAAATAGCCGACGTCCTGGCCGTAGACCACCACGTCGTCGTCGCGCTCGAGCATGACATCCATGGCTGAGCGCAGGGCCTGGATCATGGTCATGGTAGTGGTGGCCATGGCGGTTTCCGGGTTGATGCAGTTGTTGTGATCGTTCATTTCAAACCCCCAGTTCCTGGCGTTGCCGGCGCAGGTGATCGGGCATTTCCTTGTACACGTCCTCGAACATCGAGGCGGCGCTGGGGATATGGCCATTGGCGAGGGTGCCGAACTGTTCGGCGTCCTTCTGTGCCTTGATCACCTCGGCTTCGAGCTCGGCACTGACGGCCTGGTGCTCTTCTTCGGACCAGTGGCCGGCCTTGATCAGGTGCTGCTTGAGGCGCAGGATCGGATCGCCCAGCGGGAAGTGGCTCCAGTCGTCGGCAGGGCGGTATTTGGATGGATCATCCGAGGTGGAGTGCGGGCCGGCGCGGTAGGTGACCCATTCGATCAGCGTCGGGCCCAGGCCACGGCGGGCACGTTCGGCGGCCCAGCGCGAGGCGGCGTACACCGCGATGAAGTCGTTGCCGTCGACCCGCAGCGAGGCGATGCCGCAGCCCACGCCGCGGCCGGCGAAGGTGGTCGACTCGCCACCGGCGATGGCCTGGAAGGTGGAGATCGCCCACTGGTTGTTGACCACGTTGAGGATCACCGGGGCGCGGTAGACGTGGGCGAAGGTCAGGGCAGTGTGGAAGTCGGATTCGGCAGTGGCGCCGTCACCGATCCAGGCCGAGGCGATCTTGGTGTCACCCTTGATCGCCGACGCCATGGCCCAGCCGACCGCCTGCACGAACTGGGTCGCCAGGTTGCCACTGATGGTGAAGAAGCCCGCCTCGCGCACCGAGTACATGATCGGCAGTTGGCGGCCCTTGAGCGGGTCGCGGGTGTTGGACAGCAGCTGGCAGATCATTTCCACCAGCGACACGTCGCGGGCCATCAGGATGCTCTGCTGGCGATAGGTGGGGAAGCACATGTCGGTGCGGTTCAGGGCCAATGCCTGACCGCTGCCGATGGCTTCCTCGCCCAGGCTCTGCATGTAGAAGGACATCTTCTTCTGGCGCTGGGCGACCACCATGCGGCTGTCGAAGATGCGCGTCTTGAGCATGGCGCGCATGCCCTGGCGCAGCACCTGCGGGTCGATGCCCTCGGCCCAGGGGCCGACAGCATTGCCGTGCTCGTCGAGCACACGCACAAGGCTGTAGGAGAGGTCCGCAGTGTCGGCGGGCTCTACGTCGATAGGTGGTTTACGGACTTGACCGGCATCGTTCAGACGCAGGTAGGAGAAATCGGTCTGGCAGCCTGGCCGGCCTGTGGGCTCGGGCACATGCAAACGCAGGGGGGCGTACTCGTTCATGCTTTTTACGCTCGCTCGAATGTTGTTTTTGTGAGCTCTGAAGCGGCCGCCGCTGCCTACTGGCTTGTGACTGGTAGGTCAGCGTCATTTACATCTTAGAGGCTGGGCCGAAGAATTTTTCTCTCAAGTTCATTGCCTTTATCGCGTGGCGCAGATAAACATTCTGAATAAACACAAGAATCAGGTGAATTTTCCTCATGCGTAAACTCGATCGCACAGATATCGGCATTCTCAACAGTCTCCAGGAGAACGCCCGAATCACCAACGCAGAGCTTGCGCGCTCGGTGAACCTCTCGCCGACTCCCTGTTTCAACCGGGTCAAGGCGATGGAGGAGCTGGGGGTCATCCGCCAGCAAGTGACCTTGCTGTCGCCCGAAGTGCTGGGCCTGGATGTCAACGTGTTCATCCATGTCAGCCTGGAGAAGCAGGTGGAGCAGTCATTGCATCGCTTCGAGGAGGAGATCGCCGAGCGACCCGAGGTGATGGAGTGCTACCTGATGACGGGCGATCCGGATTACCTGCTGCGCGTGCTGTTGCCGAGCATCCAGGCGCTGGAGCGCTTTCTCGATTACCTGACGCGGCTGCCGGGGGTGGCGAATATCCGCTCCAGCTTTGCGCTGAAGCAGGTGCGCTACAAGACCGCGTTGCCGTTACCGGCCAATGGCATGACCTTGCGCGAGTAGTTGTCAGTTCAGGCCCTATCGCTCTACAGGGTGCTTGATATTTTAAACACCCCCGGCCTATGTTGTGGCTGTCGCCGTTCGCGGCATGCCTACAACAACAAGGACCAGCGTCATGACGACCGAGCGCCTGACCGGCATCGACGAAATCGAATGCGTCACCCCCGACCTCAACGGTGTCCCGCGCGGCAAGGTAATGACCGGCGAAGGCTTTCTCGAAGGCCGGCGCCTGCAGATGGCGCGTGGCGTGCTGCTGCAATGCATCATGGGCGGCTACCCGCCGGCGAAGTTCTACGGCAGCGATGATGGCGACCTGGCGCTGGTCGCCGACCCTGGGCAAACCCATGTCCTGCCTTGGAGCGACAGCCCTCGGGCACTGGCCATCTGCGATGCGGTCGAGCTCGATGGTACGCCCTCGGGGCTTTCGACCCGTGGCCTGCTCAAGGCGGTGATCGCCCGTTATGCGGCGCTGGGGCTTGCGCCGGTGGTGGCCACCGAACTGGAATTCTTCGTGTTCGCCCCGAACAGTGATCCGGGCCAGCCGTTCCAGCCACCGCTGGGCAGGGACGGGCGTCGCGAGCTGGGCCATTCGGCCTTCAGCGTCAGCTCCAACAATGGCCTGCGCCCGTTCTTCAGCGAGGTCTACCGGTGCATGGCAGCACTGGGCTTGCCACGTGACACCTTCATGCACGAGATGGGCGTCAGTCAGTTCGAGATCAACCTGTTGCACGGTGATCCGCTGTTGCTGGCCGACCAGACCTTCCTGTTCAAGCACCTGCTCAAGGAGGTTGCGCTAAAGCACGGTTTGACCGTGGTCTGCATGGCCAAGCCGCTGGCGCATACCCCTGGCAGTTCGATGCACATCCACCAGAGCCTGGTGGAGATCGGCACCGGCCGTAACGTGTTCAGTGACGAAGAGGGCAGGGCAACCGACACCTTCCATCATTTCATCGGCGGCTTGCAGGCGTGCATGGCCGACTTCACCGCGCTGTTCGCGCCCAACGTCAATTCCTACCAGCGTCTGTGCCACCCGTACGCATCGCCGAACAATGCTTGCTGGTCAGAGGATAATCGCGCTGCCGGCCTGCGCATCCCGGCCAGTTCGCCGGTGGCGCGACGTGTGGAAAACCGCCTGCCTGGCGCCGACACCAACCCTTACCTGGCGATCGCCGCAAGTCTCGCGGCCGGGCTGCATGGTATCGACCACAAGCTGCAGCCCACGCCGGCGATCCAGGGCGAGTTCGTGGTGCCCGAGCACCTGAGTCTGCCCTGCACGCTGCACGCGGGGATCGAGCGCTTGCGTCGCAGCACGTTGGCGCGGGAACTGTTTGGCGAGGAGTTCATCGAAGGCTACGTCGCCACCAAGACCCTGGAATTGACGGATTTCTTCAATGAGATCACGCCGTGGGAGCGTAGGGTGCTGGCCGCGCAGGCCTGATCGCGACAGAAGCTTTGCCCGGCGCGCCGCTCCTGGCTTTTTTTCATTGCCAGGGGCCCGCGTCCGGGAAATTGCCCTTATGCTTGCCAGCAGCACCACACCTGCCCAAGGAGCCCGCGGGGACGCATGCGCCAGATCTGGAAGTCATTTCGCTCGTTGTACTTTGCCGCCCTGATGATGCTGATCGGCTCAGGCCTGTTGAGTACCTACCTGGCGTTGCGCCTGGCTGCCGACCATGTCGACAGCCTCTGGGTCGGTGCGCTGATGGCGGCCAACTATTTCGGCCTGGCAGTGGGCGGCAAGGTCGGTCACCGATTGATCGCCCGGGTCGGGCATATTCGTGCGTATGCCACCTGTGCCGGCATTGTCGGCGCGGCGGTGCTCGGGCATGGGATGACCAACTTCGTGCCCGCCTGGATCGGCCTGCGGATGATCGTGGGCCTGGGCATGATGTGCCAGTACATGGTCATCGAGAGCTGGCTCAACGAACAGGCCGATGCCAAGCAGCGCGGTGCGGTATTCAGCGGCTACATGATCGCGTCCTACCTCGGGTTGGTGCTGGGTCAGTTGATCCTGGTGGTGCATCCGGCACTGGGGCCTGAGCTGCTGATGCTGGTCGCCATGTGCTTCGCCCTGTGCCTGGTGCCGGTGGCGATGACCCGGCGCATTCACCCGGCGCCGCTGCGGCCGGCGCCGATGGAGCCGAAGTTCTTCATCAAGCGGGTACCGCAGTCGTTGAGTACTGTGCTTGGCGCGGGCCTGATCGTCGGTTCCTTCTATGGTCTGGCCCCTCTGTATGCGGCGCGCCAGGGGCTGAGCACCGAGCAGGTCGGTCTGTTCATGGGTTGCTGTATTTTTGCCGGGCTTCTCGTGCAATGGCCTCTGGGCTGGCTGTCGGATCGTTACGATCGGGCAGTGCTGATCCGCAGTGTATCGATCGGCCTGGCGGTGGTTTCGCTGCCGCTGGCGCTGTTGCCCAGTGTGCCGCTGGAGTTGTTGTTCGCGGCAGGCTTCATCGTTTCGTTGCTGCAATTCTGCCTCTACCCATTGGCCGTGGCGTTCTCCAATGACCACGTGGAAAGCGAGCGACGGGTATCGCTGACGGCGATGCTGCTGGTCACCTATGGCGTGGGTGCGAGCATCGGTCCGCTGGTGGCGGGCGTTCTGATGAAGGCGTTGGGCGCACAGATGCTCTATGCCTTCTTCACCTTCTTTGCCCTGGTGCTGGTGTGGCGTATTCGGCCGAAGGCGGTCACCGGGCTGCACCAGGTGCAGGATGCACCGCTGGGCCACGTGGCTATGCCGGCGGCAGGTTCGCCTCTGTCGGCTGCGCTCGACCCGCGGGTCGACGAGCAGACCGTGCAGGACGTGATGCAGGCGCCGGTGGCGGCGGAGGATACCGAGGCCGAGGAAGAGAAGGACACAGCTGCCAAGGCGCCGCAGGCCGAGGCAGACAAGTCGGTTTGACGCAGGCTGTGCCGGCCCTGTCGCGGGGCCCCACGGACCAGAACGAAAACGCCACCGATCGGTGGCGTTTTTCATTTGAGCTGGACGATCAGTAGTCGTCCTTGTCGAACCGCCGTGCTTCGCGCTGCAACTGATACACGAAGCTCTCGATCTTGCGCTGGCTTTGCCCATTCAGGTTGTGGAAGCGAACGCCGGCGAAGGTGGTGTTGATCCGCTCTTCGAAGTGCAGGTGGCGCAATTCCACCATGACGTCGGTCAGGCCCAAGGGATTGGCCGCCTTGAAGCGCTCGTACACCTGGCCCAGTTGCAGGCGGTCTTCGACATTGCCGTCGAAGCGCAGCTTGCAGCCGGTGGCGGACACGTCGAGCAGCTTGCCGCGCAGCGCGCCGTTGCCTTTGAGGTGGGTGCCGTCGAGGATGATGTCGACCAGTTGCGACAGTTTCAGCGCTGCGCGGAACGCATTGCGGCGCTGGTGGTAGGTCATTTCGGTGGGGAGCGGGCCGCGGTAGCAGCGGTGGCCATCGACTTCGCCGATGGTCAGCGGAGTATCGCACTCCCAGGCAATGCGTACGCCATCGTGGAAACCTTCGACACGGAAGGGTTCGCCGTTCTCGATGAATTTCTCGCCATCACGCGGGATCATTTCGTCCAGTGCCAGAACGTTGGCGTCCCGGTCCACCTGTACCACGTAACTCTGGAAGCGCTGGCTGCGCTCATGGAAGCTGATGATCAGCGGATCGTGGCTGTCCATCAGCTGGCGCAGGTTCGCCGAAATCTCCAGAGGAGTGGTCAGCACTTTTGGTGGCTGAGGAGCATCGGACTCATTGAACACGGGTAATCAATCTCCAGGCAAAAACGACACACGCAAGTAACGGCATTTTGCCAGTATGTTCCGTGCCTTGAATAGGAATAATCACACCTGGCTGATCGCCCGGGGCTTGTCCATGGGGGAGGTGGTGCCACGGCTATCGTACAGCGACGGAGAGTCGCCGCCGTTGAGGATTCTGATCTGGTTGGCCGTGGCGTGCTGTTGCACCTGGATGACCCGGCCGTTGGTCTCGTTGACCTTCTGGCAGGTGTCCATCAACTGGGTCAGCACATCGAGTTGCTGCAGGATGATCTCGCCGTTGGGCGATTGTGCAGCAACGGCCTGCACACCTGCCCGGTCGGCGCTGAGGCCGAGCCCGTTGAGCAGGTGATTGCGCCGCATGCCCTGCTGCTCGAGCAAGACGATCAGCGATTGCTTGCGGGCGAGGATGGTCTCCAGCACCTGCATGTCCCGACCGTGCAGGGCGACCGTTTCCTTCTGGAGCAGGTCGAGCAGTTCCTGGGTCGGCGCGATGTCGTCTTCGATCAGTTGCAGCAGTGTGGTGTCGTGCATGGCTGGCTCTTGGCTCTGGCGTCCTGGAAGTCAGCGCACCGTAAGGTTAGCGCTGCGCTTCGAAATCAAGCAGTTTGCTGGCGACCCGGCCGGCATCGACCTGGTAGCTGCCGTCTGCGATCGCCTGCTTCAACTGGGCCACACGGGCGCTGTCGACTGCTGGTTGATCGCGCAGCTTGTCGCTGATCTTCTGCAACTGCTGGGCCTCTTGACTGAGGTGTACCGCTTCTCCGCTGACGCTGGCAGGCTTGCCTGCATCGCTGGCAGCACCGGTTTTTTCGGTGTTGCCCGATGTGGCATTGCCGCGAACGCCGCCCGTTATGGACGGAGAGTTATTCAAACGACTGAAGTCGATGACCATGATCAGAAACCTCTGGGTAAATAGGACGCTTGCCTTTGTTTCGGCTAACCCGAAACAAACTTTAGGCACAAATGTTTTGCCGTCCGTCAGCAAACCCGCGTATCCCGATTTCTGACACAGTTTAGGAAAAGCGGTTCATCGCCGCCAGTCCCGGGGCCCTGCAATATTTCGTCGGCGAGGATCCGCCGGCGGCTTCTTTCTACATCGCCACTTCGACCTGGCCCGGCCCGACCACCGTGGCCTTGACCACGCGCTGGGAGTTGAGATTACGCACGCGGATCTGTTCGGTCAGGCCGCCTTTGCTCAGGGCTTCGCCTGGCATGCGTACGCTCAGGCCGCCACTGCGGGCGGTGATCACCACGTGGTCGCCCTTGCGAATCACATCCGCCTGTTCCAGTTGCTGCAGCGTCAGGACCTGGTCGAGGACGGTCGGGCGCAGCAGTTTCATGCCCACGGCCTGGTCGAGTTCGCTCAGAAAGCCCTGGCCCAGGGTGCTGACGTCACGCTCGCGCAGGGCCGCGTCACCTTCACCGATCACGCTTTCGCGCTTGAGCGGGCGGGTCATGACCACCACGTCGCGAAACAGCTTGACCTGTGCCGGCACGAACACTGTCCAGGGCGAAGTACCGTCGCAACGTACCCGCACCGTCACTCGCCCAAGCGGCTGTGCCGGGCTTTCCAGCGAGGCGTCCAGTTGCTGGCTGCACACCGGCATACGCAGGCGTGGGTCAAGATTGTTGACCTGGATGTCATAACGCCCCACGGTCTGGGTGCGCGTCATGTAGTCTTCGACGGTGAATTCAAGAAACCCTTGGGTGACACCGATAAGCTGTTCAGGCAAGGTAAACGAATCCGCCAGCGTGCGGGCGCCGGATGCGATCAGGCATGCAATGGCCAGGGGGATGGCCAGCAGGCGCGTCAGTCGTCGGAAAAATGTCGTTTTCGTATACATACGCTCAAAAAAGCAAAGCCCGTGCCGACTTGTTGGCAAGCGAGCAGAAAAATAGAAGGAGTCTGGCATGGCTGGCGTTATGGATTCGGTCAACCAGCGCACGCAACTGGTTGGACAGAATCGCCTCGAGCTGCTGTTGTTCCGTCTCAATGGCGATCAACTCTACGGCATCAACGTGTTCAAGGTCCGGGAAGTGCTGCAGTGCCCGGAGCTGACACTGTTGCCCAAGTCCCATCCGGTGGTGCGCGGTGTGGCGAACATTCGTGGGGCGACCATCCCCATCCTCGACCTGTCGATGGCGACGGGGCTGCCGGGCCTGAAAGAAGAGACCCGCAACAGTTTCGTGATCATTACCGAGTACAACACCAAGACCCAGGGTTTCCTGGTGCATTCGGTCGAGCGCATCGTCAACATGAACTGGGAAGAGATCCACCCACCACCCAAGGGTACCGGGCGTGATCACTACCTGACGGCGGTCACCCGGGTAGATAACCGCATGGTCGAGATCGTCGATGTCGAGAAGGTGCTTGCGGAAGTGGCGCCGTCCTCGGAGTCGGTCTCCGCCGGCGTGGTCGATGCCGAGGTGCAGGACAAGGCCGTGTTGCTGCGGGTACTGACCGTCGACGATTCGTCGGTGGCGCGCAAGCAGGTCAGCCGTTGCCTGCAGACCGTGGGCGTGGAGGTGGTGGCGCTCAACGACGGCCGCCAGGCGCTGGACTACCTGCGCAAGCTGGTGGATGAGGGCAAGCGGCCGGAAGAAGAGTTCCTGATGATGATCTCCGACATTGAAATGCCGGAAATGGACGGCTATACCCTCACCGCCGAGATTCGTAACGATCCGCGCATGCAAAAATTGCACATCGTCCTGCATACTTCGCTATCGGGCGTGTTCAACCAGGCGATGGTCAAGAAGGTTGGCGCTGACGACTTTCTGGCCAAGTTCAAGCCGGACGACCTGGCCCAGCGCGTAGTCGATCGGATCAAGGCAACGCATTGAAACGGCTGGGGCAAGCCCCGGCGCAAGTGATTGAAAAGAGGCGGCAGCATTGTCTACGGGTAATTTGGATTTCGAACAGTTCCGGGTATTCCTGGAGAAAGCCTGTGGCATCCTGCTGGGCGAAAATAAGCAGTATCTGGTGTCCAGCCGTCTCAACAAGCTGATGGAGCAACAGGGCATCAAGAGCTTGGGTGAGCTGGTGCAGCGCATCCAGACCCAGCCCCGCAGTGGCCTGCGCGAGCAGGTGGTCGATGCCATGACCACCAACGAGACCCTGTGGTTTCGCGACACCTATCCGTTCGAAGTACTGAAGAACAAGGTGATTCCCGAGTTCATCCGCAGCAACCCCGGTCAGCGCCTGCGCATGTGGTCGGCGGCCTGCTCGTCGGGGCAGGAGCCGTATTCGATCTCGATGGCCATCGATGAGTTCGAGCGCAGCAACCTGGGCCAGTTGAAGATGGGGGCGCAGATCGTCGCTACTGATCTTTCCGGCGCCATGCTCAATAACTGCAAGACCGGTGAGTACGATAGCCTGGCGATTGCCCGTGGCTTGTCGCAGGAGCGCCTGCAGCGCTACTTCGACCCGAAAGGGCCGGGGCGCTGGGCGGTGAAGCCGGCGATTCGCAGTCGGGTGGAGTTTCGCTCTTTCAACCTGCTCGACAGCTATGCGGCGCTGGGCAAGTTCGACATCGTGTTCTGCCGCAATGTGTTGATCTACTTCTCCGCGCAGGTGAAGAAAGACATCCTCATGCGTATCCATGCGACGCTCAAGCCAGGGGGGTATCTGTTCCTGGGGGCTTCGGAGGCGCTCAATGGCTTGCCGGATCATTACCAGATGGTTCAGTGCAGTCCGGGGATCATCTATCAGGCCAAGTGAATGAAAAGGCCGGTATCGAGAGATACCGGCCTTTTCGTTTTCGGGACTGCGAACACAAGACCTTGCCTGTGCCTTTGTCTTCAGGCGGCAAGGTCAGGATCGTTGGAGGTTGCGATCAGAAGTCGTACCGTATCTTCGCCGAGAACACATCGGCATTGAAGCCCGACTTGCCCACGTAGTCGTAATTGAGCCCAAGGGTTACCGCACCCAGCTTGTAGTCGGCTCCAATGCCCGCCTCGTAGCTGTTGCGCACGGCACTCGCGCCGCGGGTCACGAATGGCGTGTTGCCAAGCAGGAAGGTCGAGGTGCTGTTGGTCTGGTCGGCGGCAAAGTCGTGGTAGCCCATCAGCTTGAACTGCGGCTCCAGGGTCCCGACGCCAATGGCATAGCTGCCCGCCACCCGCACACCTGCGCCGAGTTCGAGCGCTTCGTAGCGTTCATCTTCGACCTTGAGCGCGGCGGACGAGCCTTTCTCGCGATAGCCATCGATGTCGACACGGCTGTAGCGCGCGGCCACACGCGGCTCGACCAGCAGTTGCGGGTTGATGTGCCAGGTGTAGCCACCGACCAGGTTCACGGCCAGCTGGTCGCTGTCGTAATCGGCCTTGGCTCGGGTATCAGCGATCTCGCGCTTGCCTTCGTTGTCGCCCAGGCCGTAGGTCAGGCTGGCGTCGACGAAGTAGTTGCCCAGGGTGTAGGCGCTGTACAGGGTGAAGGCATGGCTCTCTACCGAAGTCTTGTTGCCACTGCTGCCGTTGACGTCGGTGTCCAGGAAGCTGTACGCCAGGCCCAGGGTGAGCTGGTCGTTGAGCTTGCCATCGGCACCGACGGCAATGCCGCGACTGTAGGCGTTGTAACCGGCCACGCCGTCACGGTTGTTCTGGGTGGCGTCGCTGTACAGCGATTGAATCCACACGCCGGCCTGGCTGAAGCCTTCGCCCGAAGAGGCGCCACGCAGGCTGCTGGCACGGCTGCTGATGGCGTTGCCGATCATGCGCTGGCTTCCGGTGGCCGCATGGCGGGCGCCGCCGTTGACTTCCGGGGTCAGCTGGCGGGCCAGTCTCGCGACCTGGGCCTGGTCTGCGGTGGCGGCGTAGGCCAGCAGCGGGTCACCTTTGGGCAGTTGAGCCAGGAGGCCATTGTTGATGGCGTTACCGATCGCGCCCTGGGCATTGCCGTTGCCGCCGCCTTCCTTGACGATTTCGGTGATCTCGTCGACCGGCTTGGTCGTGACTTGTGCGTAGATCTTGTTGTCTTCCACCGCGCTGCTCTGCACGCGCAGCAGTGCCGAGGTGCTGGTGACCTGGATGCCGTTGGGGTCAAGGTCGTGGCCTGCGGTGTCCACCAGCTGTACCTGGCCGGCCTCGACCAGCAGGTAGCGCGATCCGGACGGCTGGAAGTCCTCTTCGTCGGCGTGCAGGGCGATGCGCGAGCCTTGTTCGAACTTGCTGGTGCCGCTGACCTTGAGTACCGCCACGCTCGGGTCGGTTTCGCTGGACAGCTCCAGGCCCAGCGCCGAGTTGCCGGCGATCGACAGGTTGCCGTCGATCACGGTGCGGGCCGCGGTCAGTGACAAGGTTGCACGGGTGTCGTCGCTCAGGTTGCCGACTTCGATCCAGCCACCAGGCTTGAGGCGGATGTCCGGGGTGCTGTGGGGCAGGTAGTGGGCCTGGAACTCGCTGTCACCTTCGATCTCGATGTTGCTCAGCCCGTCCAGCATGCCGGTGATCTGGCTGCCCTCGCGCAGGATGAGTTCGACCGGCCGATTGCTGTGGCTGGCGTCGATGGCCACCTGGGCCATGATGATGCCGCTGTTGAAGATGTTCAGGTCGCCGTGGTCGCGATACCAGGGTTGCTGGCCGGGGGCGTCATATGCGACATCGCCGATGCGAATGCCGGTGCCGCTCAGGGCGTAGATCGAGCCACGGTTGTCGATGTGTCGCCCGAGGCTGGTGGTCAGGGTTGCACCGTCGAGCGCGATGGCCTGGCTATTGGTGTCGCTGGCGACGATATTGCCGTGGTTTTCGATGCTGTCCAGGCGGGTTGGCATGCCGGTGGCGCCGCCGCGCGAAGTGGCGTTGACGCTGATGGCATTGGGGCCGCTGCTTTCGATGGCGCCGCGGTTGATGATCTTGCCCTGCACGGTGGCACCGGCGAGGTTGAGAGTGATCGCGTTGTAGCCATAGGCGCGGATCTTGGCATTCTGGGCATTGACCACGTCGCCCTTGATCAGCGTCGATTGACCGGTGGCGCTGGCCAGGTTGATGCCGTAGGCCTCTCGTCGGTTGATGATGCCGATGCCGGTGCCGGCCTGGAGCGTGCCCTGGTTGATCAGGTTGCCATCGAGCGTGGTATTGCTGATTTTCAGCGCATTGCCATCGAGGCTGGTGCTCCTGACGAAGGCCTGGTTCACCAGGTCGCCGGTCACCTGGCTGTTGCGCAGGGTGAGGGCATCGCTGCGATTGACCATGTCCACGGAGGTGCGGTCGTTGTCGTTGATCGGGCTGTTGAAGGTCAAGCCGCCCTGTACGGTGGCGTCGTCGAGCACGACCGCACTGCGGGAAATATTGGTGAAGCTGCCGCCGAACTCGAGCCCGTTCGCGTAGCTCTGGTGGCTTGAGGTGAAGCCGGCATCGGTAAGCTGGACGGTCTGGCCGTGGGCAGGCAGGGCGCAGGCGGCAATTGCCAGGGCCAGCAGGGTCTTGCGATAGGTCAGCGGGGACACGGTTTCTTCCTTGGAAGGCAATGGGGACAGTGCGCATCCATGCTGTGCCTGAAACCGTAACTAGTGGCCTCATGCCACATTTCTGCGCGGTCGCGAATGCTACTCGTAGTGATGGCAAAATAACACTGGTCTGTTGACGTCAATTTTTTGGATTGCCGCTTTTGCCGCTCTGCAATTGCCGCTCACCCGCCACCAAGCGGAAGCACTTTGCCGCTTTTCTGGCATTGCCGCTGCTCACTGATACAGCCGATGCCCGGTATTACTGGGGTTGCGCCTGTTGGCACAGGCCTTGCTATAGCTTGGCCAACGCAACGCTGGTCAACCTTCGAAGGTTCCCCGACATGAGCATCAGCTTCGACAAGGCCCTCGGCATCCATGAAAAGGCACTGGGCTTCCGCGCCCAGCGCGCCGAGGTGCTGGCCAACAACATCGCCAACGCCGACACGCCCAACTACAAGTCGCGTGACATGGACTTCTCCTCGGTGCTTGCCGCCGAGGCAGACAAACAAAGCAACGGGCGTATCTCGCTGACCCGCACCAACGGCCATCACATCGAGGCCGAAGGCCTGGCCATGGCCGACGACAGCCTCAAGTACCGCACGCCGATGCAGCCGTCGATCGATCAGAACACCGTCGATGCCCAGATCGAACAGTCGAACTATGCGCAGAACGCCATCGACTTCCAGGCCAGCTTCACCTTGCTCAACAGTAAATTCAAAGGGCTGGTATCGGCCCTGCGTGGAGAGTGACCATGTCCCTTGCCAGTGTCTTCAACATCGCCGGTAGCGGCATGAGCGCGCAGAACACGCGCCTTAACACCGTCGCCTCGAACATCGCCAACGCCGAGACCGTCTCCTCGAGCATCGATCAGACCTACCGCGCGCGCCACCCGGTGTTCGCCACCACCTTCGAGCAGGCCCAGAACGGTGCCGGCCAGTCGCTGTTCGACGACCAGGGCCAGGCCGGCCAGGGGGTGCAGGTCAAGGGGATCATCGAGGACCAGAGCAATCTGGAAGCCCGCTACGAGCCCAATCACCCGGCGGCGAACAAGGACGGCTACGTCTACTACCCGAACGTCAACGTGGTCGAGGAAATGGCTGACATGATCTCCGCCAGCCGTGCGTTCCAGACCAACGCCGAACTGATGAACACCGCCAAGACCATGATGCAGAAGGTGCTGACCCTGGGTCAGTGATTGAGGAGCGCAACGCATGGCAGTCAATATCAATGATGTGCTCGCCAATTCTGGTGTTAGCAACGGCACCAAGAAGCCAACCAGCGAGCCGACCGACAAGAACGCGCTCGGCAAGGATGCCTTCCTGCAGTTGCTGGTCACCCAGATGCAGCACCAGAACCCGCTCGACCCGCAGGACAACGGTGAGTTCGTTGCCCAGCTGGCGCAGTTCAGCAGCCTGGAGGGTATCCAGACCCTCAACGAGTCGGTCAATGCCATTACCGGTTCGCTGGGTTCGTCTCAGGCACTGCAGGCGTCGTCGCTGGTCGGTCGCTCGGTGATCGTGCAGAACGACAAGGCGTTGGTCGATCCGACCAAGAGCTTCAATGGTCAGGTCGTGGTGCCGCAGAACATCGAGAGCGGCAAGGTCACGATCAAGGACAAGGATGGCAACGTCGTCAAGACCATCCAGTTGGGCGAACAGAAGAAGGGCACTGCCGACTTCATCTGGGATGGCACCAACGACAAGGGCGAGAAGGTTGCGGCGGGCAATTACACCTTTACCGCGACGACCACCGTCGATGGCAAGGCTCAGGAGATGTACACGCTGCTGCCAGCCACCGTCACCAGTGTCACCGTGGGCGGCACTGGCGGCGAGATGATGCTCAACCTGGCGGGTATCGGCAAGGTCGGCATCTCCAAAGTACAAACCATCGGAATCTAAGGCCGGCCTGTTCGGCAGAAGGAGCAAAGCATGTCTTTCAATATCGGCCTTAGCGGTCTCTACGCAGCCAACAAGCAACTCGACGTTACCGGCAACAACATCGCCAACGTCAATACCACAGGTTTCAAGTCGTCGCGTGCCGAGTTCGCCGACGTCTACGCCGGTGCCAACCGCCTGGGCGTGGGCCAGAACCAGGTCGGTAACGGTGTGCGCCTGGCGGCGGTGTCGCAGCAGTTCACCCAGGGTGACGTGAACAACACCGGCAACGTGCTGGACATGGGCATCCAGGGCCAGGGCTACTTCGTCCTCTCCGACAACGGCTCGCTGACCTACACCCGTGCCGGTGCCTTCCGCACCGACAAGGACAACAACGTGGTCACCTCCGATGGCCTGAACCTGCAAGGTTATGCCGCCGACAGCACCGGCAAGATCCAGAAGGGCATCCTCACCAACCTGAAGATCGATACCTCGGCGCTGGCCCCCAAGGCCACCACCCTGATCGACCAGGGCATCAACCTGAACTCCTCCGCCGACACCATCCCGCTGGAAGTGTCCAACGGCGCGACCCCGCCGGTGATGGTGCCGAACAAGCCGTTCGACCCGGCCGACCAGTCGACCTACACCAAGTCCTTCCCGACCAAGGTGTACGACAGCCAGGGTAACGAGCACACCATGGAGCAGTTCTACCGCAAGACCGGCACCAACGAGTGGACCATGTACACCCTGGTCGATGGTCGCAACCCGCTGAACCCGGGCAGCACCACGCCGCTGACCGGCACCATGACCTTCAACTCCGACGGCAGCATCAAGGCCATGACCACCGACAACACCACGGTGCCGGCGGCCAACTGGAGCGTGACCAACAACACCTTCAGCCTCAAGGGCTGGATCCCGGCCGCGAAGGATGCCGCAGGCAACTGGGCGGCCAACGGTTCGGATGGCAATGCCGACGGCATGCGCCTGGCCATGAACAGCACCACCTCGTACAACACCGAGACCGCGCGCATGTCGCAGAACCAGGACGGCTATGCCACTGGCATCCTGTCGAGCCTGTCGATCGACTCCACCGGGGTGATGTTCGCAAGCTTCAGCAACCAGCAGTCTCGCGCCATCGGCCAGGTTGCGATTGCCAGCTTCGCCAACGACCAGGGCCTGCAGCAGATTGGCGGTACTCGTTGGAAGGAAACCTTCTCCTCGGGTATTCCGGGCATCGATGCGCCGAAGACCGGCACCCTCGGTTCGGTCGAGTCCAACTCGCTGGAAGCGTCCAACGTCAACCTGACCCAGGAGCTGGTCGAGCTGATCAAGGCGCAGAGCAACTACCAGGCCAACGCCAAGACCATCTCCACCGAGAGCACCATCATGCAGACCATCATCCAGATGACCTGATGGTCGCTGGCTGAGCGTGTCTGGATGAACCCCTTTCCCGTGAAGGGGTTCGTCGTTTTTGCAGGAGGGATCATGAAAAAGTTGGCTGTCGCGCTGCTTGCGGCGCTGTGTCTGCTCCAGGCCCAGGCCGGTACCGCGCCGTGGTGGCGTTGGGAAAGTCAGGTGGATGGGCGACTGGTGTGTTCGCAGTGGTCGCCGGGGGAGGGCTGGAAGCGATTTGCCGGGCCTTACAACAATGGCGGGTGTCGCGACTAGCAACACTGCTATTGCTGAACTTTGGCACCCCCTTGCCGCCAGCGGCAAAGCAGCGCCGGATAACCGACGTTGCACCCTCGATGAAATTCGCTAAAGGCCCGTATTCACGGGCTTTTTCTTGCCTTGGAGAAAGTTGGTTCGGAACTTGCTTTACAGCCTGCACAGCAACGGTGAGCGGCAATCGATCGCCAGTGCAGCGGAGGATGACTGTGGACAAGATGCTTTACGTGGCCATGACCGGCGCCGCCCAGAATGCGGTGGCACAGAAGGCCCACGCCAACAACCTGGCGAACGTTTCCACCACTGGTTTTCAGCGTGACCTGGAGCAGGCGCGCTCGATGCCGGTGTTCGGCGACAGCTTTCCGGCGCGTGCCTTCGCCATGAGCGAGCGGCCTGCCACCGACTTTACCGCAGGCCCGATGATCGAGACTGGTCGCGAGCTGGACGTGGCGGTCAGTGGCAATGGCTTCATCGCCGTGCAGGCCCCGGATGGCAGCGAAGCCTACGTACGCACCGGCAGCCTGAACATCGACGCCCTCGGCGTGTTGCGCGCCGGCAATGGCATGCCGGTGATCGGCAATGGTGGCCCGATCGCCATTCCGCCCGAGCAGAAGGTCGAGGTCGGTGACGATGGCACCATCAGCATCCGCGCCATGGGCGAAGACCCGCGCGTCATGGCCGAGGTCGATCGGATCAAGCTGGTCAACCCCGACATCAAGAGCATCAGCAAAGGCCTCGACGGCCTGATCCACACCAACAGCGGCCAGCCGGCCGATGCGGACGTCAATGTCCGCGTGGTGTCGGGCTTCCTCGAAGGCAGCAACGTCAATGCCGTCGAAGAGATGACCTCGGTGCTGGCCCTGTCTCGCCAGTTCGAGCTGCACGTCAAGATGATGAAAACAGCCGAGCAGGGCGACGAAGCCATGGCTCGGGTTTTGCAAATCAGCTAATCACTTTTGAACGAGTGCCGTAAAACAGGCGCACGAGGAGAACACTAAATGCTTCCGGCTCTCTGGGTCGCTAAAACCGGCCTGTCCGCACAGGACACCAACCTGACGGTCATCTCCAACAACCTGGCCAACGTCTCGACCACTGGTTTCAAGCGTGACCGTGCCGAGTTCCAGGACCTGTTGTACCAGACCAAGCGCCAGCCTGGTGCCCAGTCGACCCAGGATAGCGAGCTGCCTTCGGGCCTGCAGGTCGGTACCGGTGTGCGCATCGTCGGCACCCAGAAGAACTTCCAGACCGGCAGCCTGCAGACCACCGAAAACCCGCTGGATCTCGCGGTCAATGGTCGTGGTTTCTTCCAGGTCCTGCAGCCCGACGGCACTGTCTCCTACACCCGTGACGGCACCTTCCACCTGAACTCCGATGGCCAGGTCGTGACTGCCAACGGTTTCGCCCTGGAGCCTGCCATCGTCGTGCCACCGGAGGCGCAGACCTTCACCGTCGGCCAGGACGGCACCGTGTCGATCACCACCACCGGCAACCCGGCCGCGCAGATCATCGGCAACATCCAGACCGCGGACTTCATCAACCCGGCCGGCCTGCAGGCGATTGGCAACAACCTGTTCTTCGAGACCGCTGCCAGCGGTGCGCCGCAGGTCGGTACCCCGGGCCTGAACGGTTTCGGCACCACCCTGCAGCAGACCCTGGAAAACTCCAACGTCAGCACCGTCGAAGAGCTGGTGAACATGATCACCACCCAGCGCGCCTACGAGATGAACTCCAAGGTCATCTCCACCGCCGACCAGATGTTGTCGTTCGTCACCCAGCAACTGTAAGTCCTGGCTCTAGCTACCCGGCCGCTGTTGCAGCGCCTGTTACACCGTGAGGTAAGCGTCATGAATCGTCTGTTGTCCGTCGTCGCCCTGGGAGGGGCTGTGTTGCTGGCCGGTTGCGTTGCGCCGACGGCAAAGCCCAACGACCCGTACTACGCGCCTGTACTGCCGCGTACACCTTTGCCGTCGGCGGCCAACAACGGTTCGATCTACCAGGCCGGGTTCGAGCAGAACATGTATGGCGATCGCAAGGCGTTTCGTGTCGGTGACATCATCACCATCACCCTCAACGAGCGTACCTCGGCGAGCAAGAACGCCGGTTCCCAGATCCAGAAGGACAGCAACGCCAATATCGGCCTGACCTCGCTGTTCGGCACCACCCCCAACACCAACAACCCGTTCGGCGGCGGCGACCTGTCGCTCAACGCGGGGTACAAGGGCGAGCGTGCCACCAAGGGTGCCAGCCAGGCCAGCCAGGGCAACACCTTGACCGGCTCGATCACCGTGACGGTGGCCGATGTACTGCCCAACGGCATCATCGCCGTGCGCGGCGAGAAGTGGATGACCCTCAACACCGGCGAAGAGCTGGTGCGTATCGCTGGTCTGATCCGCGCCGATGATATCGCCACCGACAACACCGTGCCGTCCACGCGAGTGGCCGACGCGCGCATTACCTATTCGGGCACCGGCTCCTTCGCCGATGCCAGCCAGCCCGGGTGGCTGGACCGCTTCTTCATGAGCCCGCTTTGGCCCTTCTGAGTACGGATGACCATGTTCAACGCCAGGCAGTTGATTGCCGCGACCTTGCTCCTGTCCTTCGCGTTCGGTGCCCACGCCGAGCGCCTGAAGGATATCGCCAGCATTTCCGGCGTGCGCGCCAACCAGTTGATCGGCTACGGCCTGGTGGTCGGGCTCAACGGCACCGGTGACCAGACCACCCAGACCCCGTTCACCCTGCAGACCTTCAACAACATGCTGTCGCAGTTCGGCATCAAGGTACCGCCAGGTTCGGGCAACGTGCAGTTGAAGAACGTCGCTGCAGTGTCGGTGCACGCCGACCTGCCGGCCTTCGCCAAGCCCGGCCAGGTGATCGACATCACCGTGTCCTCGATCGGCAACTCCAAGAGCCTGCGTGGCGGCAGCCTGCTGATGACCCCGCTCAAGGGGATCGATGGCAACGTCTACGCCATTGCCCAGGGCAACCTGGTGGTCGGTGGTTTCGATGCCGAAGGTCGCGATGGCTCGAAGATCACCGTCAACGTGCCGTCGGCCGGTCGCATCCCTGGCGGCGCTTCGGTCGAGCGAGCGGTGCCGAGCGGCTTCAACCAGGGCAACAGCCTGACCCTGAACCTCAACCGTCCTGATTTCACCACCGCCAAGCGCATCGTCGACAAGGTCAACGAACTGCTCGGCCCGGGCGTTGCCCAGGCGCTGGACGGCGGTTCGGTGCGCGTCACCGCGCCCATGGACCCGAGCCAGCGGGTCGACTACCTGTCGATCCTCGAGAACCTGGAGATCGATCCGGGCCAGGCCGTGGCCAAGGTCATCATCAACTCGCGTACCGGCACCATCGTCATCGGCCAGAACGTCAAGGTATCGCCGGCCGCCGTCACCCACGGCAGCCTGACCGTGACCATCACCGAAGACCCGATCGTCAGTCAGCCGGGGCCGTTCTCCAACGGTCAGACTGCCGTGGTGCCACGGTCGCGGGTCAATGCGCAACAGGAAGCCAAGCCGATGTTCAAGTTCGGCCCGGGGACCACGCTGGATGAAATCGTCCGTGCGGTGAACCAGGTCGGCGCGGCACCGGGCGACCTGATGGCGATCCTCGAAGCCCTGAAACAGGCCGGCGCCTTGCAGGCCGACCTGATCGTGATCTGAGGACGCTGGCGATGAATCCGAAGAGCCTGGTTTCAAGTTCCGCCGACAGCGGCGCCTACACCGACCTCAACCGTCTGAGCTCGCTCAAGCACGGGGACCGTGACAGCGATGCCAACATCCGCAAGGTGGCCCAGGAGTTCGAGTCGCTGTTCATCGGCGAAATGCTCAAGGCCTCGCGCAAGGCCGGCGATGTGCTGGCTGCCGACGATCCGATGAATACCGAGACGGTCAAGCAGTACCGCGACATGTACGACCAGCAGTTGGCCGTGAGCATGTCCCGTGAAGGCGGCGGTATCGGCCTGCAGGACGTACTGGTGCGTCAGCTGTCGAAGAACAAGGGTGTGCGCCCGAACACCAGTCCGTTCCCGCGTATCGACGGCAATGCGCCGGCGCTGTGGGGCACGAAAGTGGTCGCACCTGCCCACGCCACCGAATCGACGTCCACCCGCAACGACGTTGCGGCGCTCAATGCGCGGCGTCTGGCGCTGCCGGGCAAGCTCACCGACCGTCTGCTCGCCGGCATCGTGCCGTCGGCGGGCAATCCTGCGGCGACCAACACCGCGGCGTTGCCGGGCCGTGGCGACATCCCGCCCGGTGGCGTGGCCACCGGTGACTGGGAGCCGGCCCAGGCCTTCGCCGCGCCAGGGCGTGGCATGCAGATTCTCGGGCGCGCGGTGGCCCAGCCGCCGCTGGCGCCGAAGAAAGCCTTCGCCGACAGCGACGAGTTCGTCGCCACCATGCTGCCGATGGCCGAGCAGGCCGCCAAGCGCATCGGTATCGACCCGCGTTACCTGGTGGCCCAGGCCGCCCTGGAAACCGGCTGGGGCAAATCGGTCATGCGCAACACCGATGGCAGCAGCAGCCACAACCTGTTCGGCATCAAGGCCACCGGCAATTGGCAGGGCGGCGAGGCGAGGGCGATCACCAGCGAGTTCCGCAACGGTCAGTTCGTCAAGGAGACGGCCGCGTTCCGTTCCTACGACTCTTATCAGGACAGTTTCCACGACCTGGTCAGCCTGCTGCAGAACAACGCGCGCTATCAAGATGCGGTGAAGGCGGCCGATAACCCAGAACAGTTTGTGCGAGAGCTGCAGAAGGCCGGGTATGCCACCGACCCGAACTACGCCAGCAAGATCTCGCAGATCGCAAGACAGATGAAGTCGGACACGAGCTACGCAATGCTCGGGACCACCACGCAACTTTAAGGGCAGCGAATCATGGCGAGCTTGATCAATATTGGCATGTCGGGGCTGGGTGCCGCGCAGTCGGGGATGTACACCCTGGGTAACAACATCGCCAACGCCGATGTGGACAGTTACTCGCGCCAGCAGAACGTGCAGAAGACCAAAGGCTCGCAGCAGAACGGCAACGTCTTCATCGGCAGCGGCACCACGCTGGCCGACGTGCGCCGGGTGTACAACTCGTTCCTCGAGAACCAGCTGCGCACCACCACCTCGCTGTCCAGCGATGCCAACTCGTACCTGAACCAGATCAATCCGCTCGACACTGCCCTGTCGAGCGCTGACACCGGTATCACGGCTGCCCTGAAAAGCTTCTTCACCGCCATGCAGGACGCTGCGGCCAAGCCCAACGAAGATGCCTCTCGCCAGTTGCTGCTGACCAGCGCGCAATCGCTGGCCAAGCGTTTCAACACCCTGTCCACGCAACTCAATCAGCAGAACAGCAACATCAACGCCAACATGGCGTCGATCGCCGATCAGGTGAACAAGCTCACCTCGACCATCGCCCAGTACAACGACCAGATCTCGCGCGTGTCGGCGATCCAGGGCCAGCCGAACGATCTGCTCGACCAGCGTGACGGCGCCGTGCGCGAACTGAACAAGCTGATCGGCAGCCAGGTGGTAGAGCGCGAAGGCAACTACGACATTTACCTGCCCAACGGCCAGGCATTGGTGCTGGGCAAGACCACCCAGACCCTCGAGGTCGCGCCAAACCGCAACGATCCGACGCGCATGAGCCTGATGATCAACCGCGGCAGCACCAAGATGGACATCACCGACACCACCACCGGTGGCGAGCTCGGTGGCCTGCTGCGCTACCGCAAGGACACCCTGGACCCTGCGCTCAACGAGCTGGGCCGGGTGGCACTGGTGGTGTCCGATGCGATCAACAGCCAGCTCGGCCAGGGCGTCGACAAGAATGGTGAATTCGGCGCGCTGCTGTTCGGCGACATCAACAGCGCCAAGGCCATCAGCGAGCGCAGTATCGCCCGCCAGGGCAACAGTGCAGGCTCCGGCAACCTCGATGTGACCATCAAGGACACCGGTAAGCTCGGCACCAGCGACTACCAGGTGACCTTCACCAGTGCCACCGGCTACAACGTGCGCAAGCTGCCCGAAGGCACCGACATGGGCAACTTCGACCTAAACGACAACCCACCGAAAGTGATCGATGGCTTCAGCCTCTCGCTCAATGGTGGCGCCGTTGCCGCTGGTGACAGCTTCAAGATCACCCCGACCCGCAACGCCGCAGCCGGTATCGAGTCGGTGCTCACCGATCCCAAGCGCCTGGCGCTGTCCGCGCCGTTGGGTGCAGTGAGCGGCTCGGGCAACAAGGGCACCGGGCAGATCACCCAGCCGAACCTGACCTCCAAGCTGGACATCTACAACGCCACCGATCGTACTCAGTTGCAGACCGGCCTGAAGTATTCGACCCCGGTCAAGCTGGTGTTCGGCGACGACTCCGCGTCCCCCCAGGGCTACACCCTGTACGACGCCAAGGGCAACTCCATCGGCACCGGCACCATCGTGCCCGGCCAGAGCAACAAGCTGCAGCTCTCGGTGCCGATGGTCGATGGCGCCGGTAACCCGATCATGGACGGCGCCACCCAGCGCTCGTTCACCTTCGAGATGGACGTCGCGGGCGCGCCGAAGAACGGTGACAGTTTCACCGTCTCGCTGACCGGCGCAGGCTCGTCCGATAACCGCAACGCCAAGTCGGTGATCGACCTGCAGACCAAGTCCACCGTGGAAGTCGGTGCCGACGGCAAGGGCATCAGCATGACCGATGCCTACGCCAAGCTCGTGTCCAACGTCGGCGGCAAGGCCGGCCAGGCAAGCATGGACTCCGACGCCACCAATGCCCTGCAGAAGTCGGCGCTCGATGGGCGCAACGCTGTCTCTGGGGTGTCGATCGACGAAGAGACCGGCAACCTCATCAAGTTCCAGCAGTACTACACCGCGTCGTCGCAAATCATCAAGGCGGCCCAGGAAACCTTCGCCACCTTGATCAACAGCCTTTAAGGAGCCGTAGACCGTGCGCATTTCCACTTCGCAGTTCTACAACACCAGCAGCGCCAACTATCAGCGCGGCTTTTCCAACGTGGTGAAAACCCAGCAGGAATCCAGCGACGGCATCCGCGTGCGTACTGCAGCCGACGATCCGGTAGGCGCCTCGCGCCTGCTGCAGCTCGAGCAGCAACAGAACATGCTCGACCAGTACAAGAGCAACATCACCAATGTGCGCAACTCGCTGAGCACTTCCGAAAGCACCCTCGATGCCATCGGCAAGGTGCTGCAGCGCGTCAACGAGCTGGCGATCAGCTCGGGCAACGCCGGTTTCACCGACGCCGACCGCAAGGCCAACGCCGACGAGCTGGGTTCGCTGGAAGAGCAGTTGTTCTCTCTGATGAACAGCAAGGACGAGAACGGCAAGTACCTGTTCTCCGGTTCCAAGGGCGACACCCCGCCCTACGTGCGCAACGCCGACGGCACCTACAGCTACCAGGGCGACCAGGGCCAGCTGAAACTGCAGGTGGGCGACATGCTCAGCCTGGCGGCCAACGAGACCGGTTTCGATGCCTTCGAGCAGGCACTCAACACCAGTCGCAGCCAGACCACCCTGACCGCTCCAGCGGTGGACGATGGTCGGGTCAGCCTGTCCAACGGCCAGGTGTCCGGCAGCGCGACGTTCAACGACCGCTTCCGCAGTGGCGAGCCGTACCGCGTCGAGTTCCTCAGCAGCACTCAGTACCGAATCCTCGATTCGGGCAACAACGACGTGACTCTGGAAGCCTCACAGGGCGGGACCTACAACCCGAATGCCGAGAATGGTTCGATCTCCTTCCGCGGTGTCGACCTGCGCCTGAAGATCACCCTGCAGCCGGGCGACAACCCGGATGCCGCGATTGCCGGCCACACCTTCAACCTGAGCTCCAAGCCCGACGCCATCGCTGGCTCGCGCAGCCCGGGCAACACGTCCGGCACTCAGGTCAATAACGCCACCATCAGCAACCAGGCGCAGTACAACGCCTCGTTCCCAGGTGGCGGCGCGGTGCTCAAGTTCACCAGCGCTACCGACTTCGAGCTGTATGCAGCGCCGCTCACCGACAACAGCCGGCCGATCTCCACCGGCACCCTGGCGGGCAACACTGCCACGGCCTCGGGCGTGAGCTTCCAGTTGTCCGGTGCACCCAATGCGGGTGACTCCTTCGCGATCAAGGTCGACACCCACCAGAATCAGAACATGCTCAACACCATTGGCCAACTGCGCACCGCGTTGAGCGTGCCGATGGACAGCGACCCCAAGGCGCGCCAGAACTTCCTCGCCTCGCTGGACTCGGCAATCGGCAACATCGCCAGTGCCACCAACCAGGTGAGCTCGTCGATCAGCGCCATCGGTGGTCGCGGCGCGGCATTGGATGTCCAGGCCGAAACCAACGAAGCGCTGGGCAACGAGAACGCCAAGACCCAGAGCTCGATCCGCGAAAGCGACCCGGCCACGGTGATGCTGCGCCTGCAGATGCAGACCAACATGCTCCAGGCCTCGCTGCAGTCCTACGCCAAGATCGCCGGCCTGTCGCTGGTCAACTACATCTGAACCCAGATGCGGGTGATCGCGGGGTGATCGTCCCACGAGCCTGCCTCGCCACCCGCCGGTCAGCGCCGGACCGGGTGGCAGCCGGTCCCGCGGTTCAATCGCTTGAGTGAGTCCTAGTGAACGCACATCCCCTCGTCAGCATCGCCATCCCCGCGTTCAATCCCGAGTTCTTTCGCGCCACGCTGGCC
Source organism: Pseudomonas sp. A014 (assembly GCF_052378495.1). NCBI lineage: Bacteria > Pseudomonadati > Pseudomonadota > Gammaproteobacteria > Pseudomonadales > Pseudomonadaceae > Pseudomonas > Pseudomonas sp. A014. The sequence goes on along the minus strand of NZ_CP199001.1, from coordinate 4,232,059 downwards.
AGCGCCATCGGCCAGGATTACCCGAACCTGGAGATCGTGGTCTGCGACGACAGTCGCGGTGACCAGATCGCGGCGATCTGCGAAGAGCTGCGTGTCGGTTGCACGGTGCCCTTGCGTCATGTGCGCAACCCCGAGCGCCTGGGTTTTGCCCGCAACCTGCAGCGCTGCCTGGAGGAATCGTCGGGCGAGCTGATCAAGTTTCTCTGTGACGACGACGTGCTGTTCGGCACCTGCATCAGCCAACAGGCCAGGGTGCTCAGCGATCACGCCAAGGTCAGCATGGTCATCTGCCAGCGCCTGCTGTGTGCAGCCGACGATGTGCTGCTGCCGGCGCGTTGGCTGAACTTCGTCATTTCCCTGAACAGTGCCGTGATCAATGGCACCGACCTGCTCGAAAGCGTCGCCGATGGCGTGCCCAATCTGTTTGGCGGGATCAGCCACGCGCTGCTGCGCCGTGACGAGGTGCAGGCCTACCTGCCGGCGCTGGTCGGGGAGGGGCAGGGCTTCGCCGCACGCCTGGACCTCGCGCTGTACGCCTGCCTGCTGCGTCGTGGTCACCTGTGCAGCCTGGACCAGGTGCTGAGCCTTGAGCGCGTGCACGCGGGGCGCCTGAGCCACCAGGGCAGCATGGTCGAAGCTGCCAGGACCGAATCCGAATGGCTGCTGCAGATGCTCGCCGAGTCCACTGGCGAGCCAGCGCCGGCCGATGGCTGGGTGCGCACCCTGCCGCTGGCCGAATACACCGGGGCGGCCGATCAGGTCTGGGAGGAAATGGACCTGCGCCGCTTCTTCTCCGGTCAGATGGCCAACCTTGGCCAGCAGATCGGTACAGACAGCATCAGCTTCGACGAGCTGTATGCCGAATGGCTGGCGTCGCGCCAGTTGTCTGCGGGCCAGGTCAGCCTGCTGCCCAAACGCATCGAGCAGTGGCCCCGCCAGCCGCGCATCGCGGTGGCGGTGCTGGCCGATGCGGGCGACGAGAAGGCCTTGCGCACCACCTTGCAGAGCCTGCAGGGGCAGTCCTATCCCGCCCGCAGTACCTTGGTGCTGGGCCCGGCGGCGCTGGCTGGCCAGGTACAGGGCGATGCCCGGCACTTGCACAGCCAGGGTGATCACTTTGCCGAACTTGGCCAGTGGCTGGCCACCGCCCAGGATATCGACTGGCTATTGTTGCTGCGCGCCGGTGACCGTGCGCACCCTCATGCACTGGTGATCATGGCCGAGCGCATGGCCTTGCGTGGCGATAGCCTGTGCCTGTACATCGACGAAGGCGCCAACGACAACCTGGCGCCGTCGTGTCCGATCTTCAAACCCGACTTCAACCTCGACCTGATGCGCAGCCTGCCCTATGTCGGTCGGCTGCTTGCCTTCGATGCCAAGGCGCTGCGCGAACTTGGCGGCTTCGATTCCAGCTTCGCCACGCTCGCTCCCCACGACCTGCTCTGGCGCATGGTCGAGGCCCACGGCCTGCAGGTGGTCGAGCACATCGCCGAAGTGCTGGTGCAGTGTCACCACAGCTACGCCGACTGGCTCAACGATGCGCAGGCGCATGTGCAGGCCCCGCGTGTGCTGCAAGCACATTTCGAGCGCCTGGGCGTGCAGGCGCGGGTTTCGGGTATCGAAGGCAGCATGATGACGCGGGTCACCTACCTGCACCCCCAAGCCGCCAGTGTCTCGATCCTCATCCACGCCGCGGGCGAGCTGGCGGTGCTGATGCGCTGCGTGGAATCGCTGTTCGCCCATACCGCCTACGCTGATTTCGAAGTGTTGCTGGTGGCCAGCAGCGAGACATCCTCCGAGGTGCGCGACTGGCTGGGCGGCCTGCAGGGGTTGGGCAGTGACCAATTGCGCGTTTGCCAGGCGGATGCCACCGGGCGGGCGCAGAGCCTCAACGAGGCCAGCCGTCAGGCCCGCGGTGAATACCTGCTGCTGCTTGATGCCACTTGTGTGCTGTTCGACGGCCAATGGCTGCAGGAATTGATGCATCTGGGGCAGCGCCCGGAAGTCGGCCTGGTTGGCCCCAAGCTGTTCGACAACAATGGTTCGGTGCTCTCGGCCGGCCTGGTGATGGGCATGAATGGCACTGCCGGCACGCCGTTCCTGAGCTGTGCGGTGAATGCCGACGGCTACATGAACCGCCTGAGCCTGGTGCAGAACTGGAGCGCCCTGGGCCTTGACTGCCTGCTGGTGCGCGCAGCGCTGTTCGCCGAGCTGGGTGGGTTGGATACCGCGGCGTTCGAGGTATCGCTGTTCGATGCCGATTTGTGCCTGCGGGCGCGCGAAGCGGGCTACCTGTCGGTGTGGACGCCGTTCTCGCGGGTCGCCCAGGTGCCGGTGCCCGCTCAGGAACAGCCCGCACCGCAAAGCCTGCTGGCCGATCAGGAGCGGCTGTATGAGCGCTGGCTGGCATGGGTTGCTTTCGATCCTGCCTACAATCGCAACCTCAGCCTGAAGCTGCCGAACTTCAACTTCGAGCCGGGCCTGCGCGGTGGTTGGGATCCGTTCATTGCGCGCGCCATGCCGTCGGTGATGGGGCTGCCCAGCAGCACCTCCGCCATCGGCCACTATCGTGTATCGCAGCCGTTCGCCGAGCTGGAAAAGGCCGGCTGGATCCAGGGCCGCATCGACTACAGCGCACCGAGCCTGATCGAACTGGAGCGGGAAAAACCTGATGTGGTGATCCTGCAGTGCCGCTACACCCCGGCCAGCCTGCGCGATATCGCTCGCTTCAAGCGCTTCTCCAACACCCGGCGCATCTACGAGCTGGACGACTACATCATCGATCCGCCGAAGAAGAACGATCACGCCCGCAACCTGCCGCGCAACATGCGCGAGCTGGTCAGCGAAGCCATCGGCCTGTGCGATCGCGTGGTGGTCTCTACCGAACCGCTGGCCGATGCCCTGTCGAGCATGCACAGCGACATCCGCGTGGTCCCCAACATGCTCGCCGCCTCTTTGTGGACGGGCCTGCGCAGTGAGCGTCAGACAAGTGCGCGGCCGCGTGTAGGCTGGGCGGGCGGCACCAGCCACCGCGGTGACCTGGAACTGCTGCTGGAGGTGGTGCGCACGCTGGCCGACGAAGTCGACTGGGTGTTCTTCGGCATGTGCCCCGAGATGCTGCTGCCTTACGTGAAGGAGTTTCACCCGGCCATTTCGTTCGGTGACTACCCGCGCAAGCTGGCCAGCCTCAACCTTGACCTGGCCCTGGCACCGTTGGAGCAGAACCTGTTCAACGACTGCAAGAGCAACCTGCGGCTGCTCGAATATGGCGCCTGCGGCTTCCCGGTCATCTGCACCGACACCAAGGCTTATGCCGGCTACCTGCCGTGCACCCGCGTGGCAGACAACACCACGGCGCAGTGGCTGGAAGCGATCCGCATGCACCTCGACGACCCGGCTGCCAGCTATCGCCAGGGCGATGCTCTGCGCGAGGCGGTACTGAGCGACTACGTCCTCACCGAACATCATCTGCAGCACTGGGCCAACGCCTGGCTGGCTGACTGAAATCCAGGCGCCGGGCCCAGGCCTTGCGCAGAACCGAACACTTGAACAGGTGCCTTATGATCGATACCGCAACCGGCTCGCACACCGACGTGACCGTTGTCCTGCTTGGGCATGACCAGGCGGATCACCGCGCCCGCGCACTCCACTACTACGCCGGTCAAGGCGTTGCGTGCCTGGCGCTGGAGCCGGCAGGCCAACTCGGCGAACTGCTCGATCAGGTGAAAACGCCTTTCGTCTGCCTGGCGCTGGATGCCGACTTCGTTCTCGCCGATGCGCTGGGCAAGGCTGCTGCCTCTCTGGCTGCACAGCCCCAGTTGAAGGGTGTACAGGGGCATGCCCTGGCCTATGCGGCGGGCAACTGCAAGCTCAGCTACCACAAGCTGGGTGCATTCGCCGCGCCCGAGGCCGCAGAGGACGCTCTGGCGCGCGTGCGCCGTTATGGTCACAGCGGGCAACAGGCTTGGCGCGCGGTGCTGCGTGTCGCTACCCTGCAGACCGCGCTGGCAGGCCTGCCGCAAGCGCTGGATGCCGCGGGCTGGCGTGTGGCGCTGGGCTACGCGATCCTGCTGCAAGGCGAGATCGGCAGCCTCGAGCAGACCGATGTGGTCTGCGAACTGCTGAGCAACGACCTGGGCGCAGCCGCCCGCGAAGAGCGCCTGACCCAGACCGTGCGCAGCCTGCGCCAGTGGGATGAAGCGGCGGGTGTGTGTGCCGGCGAAGAAGGTTTCGTGGTGCTCAACCGCTTCGTGCGCAGCAGCTACGATCAGGGCGAGACGCCGCTGCTGTTCAGCTCCGACTGGGCCAGCGTGATCGACGACCCTGAACAGACCTTCGAGCCGCGCCAGTATGTCGAGCTGCCGTACTACAACGGCAGGCTGTTCCAGCGTCTGAGCGAAATAGAGTTTCTCTGCCATGCCTGGCCGACTGGCGAGCGTCATCTGCATGCGCTCGAAGGCGCCTGGGTGCGCCAGCACGACCTGCTGCAAGTGCATCCGAACGACACCAACGACAGCCTGCAGCAGCGCTACCTGCAAGCGCTGGGCCTGGGCCTGTTCAACCAGGACGTATGTCAGCGCCTGGTGCCGCTGCTGACCGGCGCCAAAGACACCCACCATGTTCGCGAAATGCAGGATTGGCTGGTGCGCCTGCGCAGCGTTCCGGCACCTGATGCCCGCGCATTGCTCGAGATGACGCCGTCCGGCAAGGTGTTGGCCGCCATTGCTGCCGCGACCCCGGCTGAAGCCGACCGAGCTCGCGCGCAGCGCTTCCTGGCGCGCCACCCGGCTGCGCAGATCGCCTTCGTGGTGCTGGACCTGGAAAACGACGACCAGGCGCTGCAGGCCACCTTCGACAGCCTGCTGGCCAGCGGCCTGCGCAACTTCAAGCTGGTGGTGCTCAAGGGCGGCAAGCCCCCGGCTATCACCACCGCGCGCGATACCCTGCACTTCATCCAGGTCAACGAAGGCAACTGGGCGACCCACCTGAACCAGGTGGTGAAACAGCTTTCCAGCGAGTGGCTGCTGCTGCTCGATGCTGGCGACGTGCTGCTGGCCGGTGGCCTGTTGCGCCTGGCTGTCGAGCTGGCCCAGGCGCCGGGCTGCCAGGCGATCGCTGCCGATGAAGTGCAGCGCGACAGCGAAGGCCGTCTGCTTGACGTGACCCGTCCGGGCAGTGACCTGGACCTGCTGCGCAGCCAACCAGGCCTGATGTCGCGGCACTGGCTGGTGCGTCGCCAGGCCGTGGTCGATCTGGGTGGCTACAGCGAGTCCTATCGTCATGCGCTGGAGTACGACCTGTTGCTGCGTCTGGTCCAGCAGCAGGGTGTCGGCTGTCTCGCGCACATGGACGACTACCTGGTCATCGGTCAGCAGCCCGAGCAGGCATTGACCGACGAAGCGGCCAAGGTCCTCAACCGCCACCTGACCGAGCTGGGCTACCGCGCCCAGATCAGCGACCAGGGCAGTGCAGGCCTGACCATCGATTTCCGTCATACCGCCACGCCGCTGGTCAGCATCCTGCTGGCGGGCGAGGGCGATACCGCGCAACTGCAGGTGTCGCTGACCGGGATCTTCCAGCGCACCCGTTATCCGCGCTTCGAAGTGGTGGTGGCCTTGCCGGGGCACGACAGCGCAGGGCAGGCGGCGATTGCCCAGACCTTTGGCACACGCGTGCGGCTGATTGCCGGTGAGGCGCATGCCTCGCGCGAGCAACTGCTGGCGCTGGCCGCCGGGCAGGCGCGTGGCGATTACCTGGTGCTGCTGTCCGAGCGCTGCCACGTAATCACTCCGGCCTGGATCGAGTCGCTGCTCAACGAGGCCCAGCGCCCTGAGGTGGGGATCGTCGGGGCCAGCTTGTGGGGGCGCGGCGAGGTCCTGCTGCATGCTGGCTACGAGCTGCTCGACGGCGGCCAGGTCAATGCACCGTGGGCCGGTGCCTCGGCGGCACGCAGCGCCGCGGCGCGCTGGCCGCTGTCGGTCCGTGATTGCCCGGCGGTATCCGGCGATTGCCTGATGATCGGCCGCGAGACCTTCGAGCAGTGCGGTGGCCTGCCGACAACGGGTGCGGCGGACCTGGCCCTGTGCCTGGCGGTACGCAGCAACGGTCTGATGGTAGTGTGGACGCCGCGTGCCAGGCTGATGGGCAACGAGCTGGTGGTGCCTGCCGGGCAAGCTGTGCAGGCGCTGGCCGAGCAATGGCCCGGCGCGTTCCAGGGGGTTGCGCGGCTCGACGGTCAGAGCGCCGCGGGTGCGCCGCAGTGGCTGGCACAGCTGGGGTGACTGGCGCGCTAATTGCAAAAAAGCCGGGTTAAGCCCGGCTTTTTCATGCCCGCTGGCAAATTATTGACAGGCCGCCACCGTGATGGTCAGCGGCCTGTCCTGATCCTGGAGTTCGCCCCCCAATGTCGACCGCTGCGCAGCTGGATGCTCTTTCGCTCGAACAGGCGCTGACGCGCCTGCGCCTGATGTTCACCAAGCCGGGGCATCCCTACTACCTGCTGGCGCCTGCCTACCGCGATACCTCCTCCGGTATCGTTTCGATGCACTACCTCTGCCACATGCTCAACCTCAATGGCCGCGAGGCATACATCTACGGCACCGATGTGGTCAATCCAGACCTGAAGACGCCGCTGTTCGACCCGGCCGTCGCCCGCCGCCACCTGGCCGAGGGCAAGGTGCCGATCGCGGTCTATCCCGAAGTGGTCAGCGGCAACCCGCTGGAGTGCCCGGTGGTGGCGCGCTACATGCTCAACTTCGAGAGCTTCATCAGCGGCAAGAGCATGAATGCGGCGGCGACCGACTTGATCTTCTACTACGCCGAACGCCTTGCCGAGGCCCGTGGCGATGTCAACGTCGACCTGCTGTGCCTGCCCACCATTGACATCGAATTGTTCGCCGCCGGCGCTGCCGATTGTGCTCGCGAGGGCGCCTACCTCTACCAGAACCGCCACCCGCTGGAGATGATCGACTACGACCAGTTGCCTGCCGGCATTCGCCTGCTCAGCGTGGCCAATGCCCTGAGCCTGGTGGAGTTGGCCGAGGTGCTGCGCCATGCCGAGGTGCTGTACACCTACGAATGGTCGATGACCTGCGTGATCGCGGTGCTGTGTGGTTGCCCCGTGCTGTTCATGCCGGGGCATGGCGTGGATCAGCAGGTGCTCGAGAACAGCTTCTTCGGTTGCGTCGGCTTTGCCATGGCCGACCAGCCGCACGCCCTCGAACAGGCCCGGGCCACCGTTGGCGATGGCCTGCAGCGTTATGTGCAACGTACCGCATCGTTCTGGCAGCAGATGGACACCTTCATCGCCAAGACCCAGGACGCAGCCGTGCGTGAAGCCGCGGGCAACCGGCACGGTATGCTCGACTGGCTGCGGCAGCGCTATCCGCTGCCCGCCCAGGTACAGCGCCTGCAGCAGGCGTTGTCCGGGCCACAGGCGCCCAAGCTTGCCGTGCTGGTGCGTGATCATGGTGACCGCCAGGCACTGCTGCATACCCTGGAGAGTCTTGACCGTGGCCTGTATCGACAGTTGCAGGTGCATGTGCTGGGTGAGTGCGACCCGCAGCGTGTCGGTGTGCAATGGCATGCCTGCGATCCACGTGAGCCGGTGGCGACGATCAACACGGTGCTGAGCGATAGCGCAAGTGACTGGTGCCTGCTGGTCGAGGCTGGCGAGACCTTCGTCGCCAGCGGGCTGCTGGCGCTGGCGGTGCGTTTGCTCGATGCGGCCGATGACTGCCAGGCGGTGTACGCCGACGAAGGGCTGCGCCGCGAGGGAGGGGAAATCGAGCTGGCGCTGCGTCCGGACCTTAACCTCGACCTGCTGCTGGCCATGCCGGGCAGCCTGTCGCGGCACTGGATCTATCGGCGCGAGGCGCTGGCGGCAGGGTTCGCCAGCGACTGCGGGCGAGCCTTCGAACTTGGCCTTCAGTTGAGTTTGTTGCTTGAGCGCGGGTTGGGCAGTGTCATGCATGTCGCCGAGCCTCTGTTGATCGGCAATGGCGAGCCGCTGGCGGCCTGTGCCGACGAACAGAGGGTCATCGAGCATCACCTGCGCCTGCGCGGCTATGAACGGGCGCAGGTCTTGGCCCTTGACGACGTGCCGGGCGGTTATCGCATCGACTACGGCCATGCGCATGTCGCGTCCGTGAGCATCATGGTGCCGTTGCGCGGGCAACTGGTCGACTTCCAGCGCTGCCTGGAAACCCTGCTCACGCACACCGCCCATGAGCAGTTCGAGGTGTTGCTGATCGAGGCGGGCAGTGAAGACCCGGCACTGCTCGAATGGCTGGATATGGTGGGGCAGATCGGCGATGGGCGCTTCCAGGTGCTGCGCTACATGCCAGGCCAGCCATGGGCTGCGTTGTGCAACGCGGCTGCGCAGGAGGCGCGGGGTGATTATCTGGTCTGGCTCGACGGCCGCGCCGCGGTGCTCGATGGCAACTGGTTAGCGGCGCTGCTCAATCATGCCCAGCGCCCCGAAGTCGGTGCCGTCGGTGGCAAGTTGCTGGTTGGTGACGGCACGGTACGCCAGGCCGGCTTGCTGCTCGGGATCGACGGCTCTGTGGGACCGGCGTTCGCCGGCCTGCCTGCGCAGTCTGCGGGCTACATGGCGCGCCTGGGGCTGGAGCAGAACTTCGCTGCTGTTGGTGGCGAGTGCCTGATGCTGCGGCGCGAACTGTTCCACGAGGCAGGCGGCTTCGATGCCAGCGAGTTGCTGGCGCCCTGGGCCGATGTCGACCTGTGCCTGAAACTGTATCAGGCTGGCTATCTGAATGTCTGGACACCGCATGCGCGTTTGCTGCTGGATGCGCCACGCGATGCGCTGGCCAGCGAAGAGCAGCACGACGCGTTGTATGCACGTTGGTTGCCGCGTCTGGCACATGACCCGGCCTACAACGGCAATTTCTCGCTGCGTGCCGGGCAAGGTTTCGTGCTGCAAAGCAATGACCTGAGCTGGCGACCGCTGCTCGGCAAGGTGCCGCGAGTGTTGGCTTGCATTGCCGAGCAGGATGAGCAGGCTCTGTCGCGTCTGATCCATCCGCTGGGTGCGATGTGCGAAAACGCGTTGCTCGACGGTGCCGCGACCGTCGGGCTGTTGTCTGCGGTGGAGCTGGAGCGTTTTGCCCCGACCAGCGTGATCCTGCAGCGACCGCTGGATGATGCAGGGCTGCTGACCCTGCGTCGGCTGAGTGCATTCTCCCGGGCGCTGAAAGTGGTGGTGCTCGACAGTTATCCCGCGCTTGCACAGTTCGAGTCCAGCGAGGATCTGCTGCAGCGCCTGCAGGCGGCGTTGATGCACGCTGACCGGGTACTGGTGTCGACCCCCGTGCTGGCCGAGCGGCTGCAGGGGCTGCACCACGATATCCGGGTGTTGGAGAGCGCCTTGCCGGTCGGCTGGGGCCGCCTGAAGGGCGAGCGACGCGCAGGAGACTTGCCACGTCTTGGCTGGATCGCCGGCAAGGACGACGAGATGCTCGAACAGGTAGTGCCGGCCTTGTCGGATGAAGTCGAGTGGGTGGTGCTGGGTGAGTGTCCCGGTAGCTTGAAGCCGTTCGTCAGCGAGTCGCACCCAGCGGTCGAGCCAGGGCGTCTCGGCGAGGCCCTGGCGGCGTTGAATCTCGATCTGGCTCTGGTGCCCATGGCCGACTCGATGGAAAACGCCTGCTCTGGCGACATGCGCGTGTTGCAGCACGCGGCCTGTGGTCATCCGGTGATCTGCAGTCGAGTGCCGGGCTTTGCCGCAGGCGATGCCTTGCCGCTGTCGCGTGCGGGCAACCAGCCCGACGAGTGGCTGCAGGCGATCCGTCTGCACTTGTCCGACCGCGACGCGTCGGCGGCATTGGGTGATGCGTTGCAGGCGGCGGTGCGTGGGCAGTGGCTGCTCGAAGGGACGCGACTGGAGAGCTGGCGCCGCGCCTGGTTACCCGATTGAGGGGGGGGCCGCAGTGAGGATGTGACGCTGCGGTGTCCATTCGACAAAAAACGCGTGACTTGAGAGTCACTTCGCGCATCTTCACTGTATATTGTCCAAACTAGGAGCCGCCGTCGCGCAGCCAAAACGTGGTCAGGAACAGGGGCGTCCCGTGTTTCCTGGCGTTTCGTCGTTGCGTACGCCGTGGGCTACTTCGCTGTTATTGAACGGGAAGCCACATGATTGGCATTAAAAGCATCGCCAGTTACCTGCCGACTCAAGGGGTAGACAACTACGCCCAGGGCGCAAAATTCGGCAAGGACCAGGATTTCATCTTCGGCAAGATCGGCTCCACGTTCTTGCCGCGCAAGGACAGCGAGCAGGAAACTTCCGACCTGTGTGTCGAGGCCGCGCGCAATCTGTTCGCCGCCAATCCTTCGCTCGACCCTGCCAGCATCGATGCAGTGATCGTCGTCACCCAGAATGGCGACGCCGAGGGCCTGCCGCACACCGCCGCCATCGTCCAGCACAAGCTGGGGCTTGCGACCCATGTTGCGGCGTTCGACGTTTCGCTCGGGTGCTCGGGCTATGTCTACGGCCTGTACGCGATGAAGGGCTTCATGGAAGCTGCGGGCCTGAAGAACGGCCTGCTGATCACCGCCGATCCGTACTCGAAGATCGTCGACCCTGAAGACCGCAACACCACCATGCTGTTCGGTGACGCCGCCACCGCGACCTGGATGGGCGAGGGCGCGGCCTGGCAACTGGGCAAGTCGCTGTTCGGTAGCGACGGTGCCGGTGCCGAGCACCTGCGCACCACCGATGGCAAGTTCTTCATGAACGGTCGTCAGGTCTACAACTTCGCCCTGGTCAAGGTACCGGCGCACCTGAACCAGTTGCTCGAGGCCAGCCAGCTCAAGGCTGACGACATCGACCTGTATTGCCTGCATCAGGGCAGCGCGGCCATCGTCGATGCGGTGTCGGCGCGCTTCGATGAGGGCGCGCACAAGGGCAAGTTCGTCAAGGACATGGTCGAGACCGGCAATACCGTTTCCTCCAGCATTCCGTTGCTGCTGGAGAAGCATGTGCTGGGTTCGACCCACAAGCGTGTTGCTCTCAGTGGCTTTGGCGTCGGCTTGTCGTGGGGTTCGGCGATCATCGAACGCACTGATTGAGTGTTGTCGCGGTATCTGCAAAAGCGCCGAACGGGTAACCGTTCGGCGCTTTTGCATTTCTGCTGTCTATTTGGCAGTTCTGCGGGCCCCGGCGGACGCTGTATTTCTGGCGTCAAACCCTTGATTTCATTGGGGTGGCAGCGTGCCACTAAAAAAAATCGCAAAACCCCCTAAAGCAAACCGCCACGACGACGATAACCATTACGAAGGTTCTCTAGGCCACACACCCGGCAAACGCCAGGGCCGGAAGCCGCAGTACCCAATCCAACGAGGAATTCGTCATGGCTTTGACCGTTAACACCAACACCACCTCTCTGGGCGTTCAGAAAAACCTGAGCCGTGCTTCCGACGCTCTGAGCACCTCGATGACCCGTCTGTCGTCCGGCCTGAAAATCAACAGCGCCAAAGACGACGCCGCTGGCCTGCAGATCGCTACCCGCATGACCTCGCAGATCCGCGGTCAGACCATGGCTATCAAGAACGCCAACGACGGTATCTCCATCGCCCAGACCGCTGAAGGCGCGATGCAAGAGCAGACCAACATCCTGCAGCGTATGCGTGAACTGGCCGTCCAGTCCCGAAACGACTCCAACAGCCAGCAAGACCGTGACGCTCTGGACAAAGAGTTCCAGTCGATGCTGTCGGAAATCGACCGTATCGCCGACTCCACCCAGCTGAACGGCAAGAACCTGCTGGACGGTACCGCTGGCGTCATGACCTTCCAGGTCGGCTCCAACTCCGGCTCCGCCAACCAGATCACCGTGACTCTCAGTGCCGCGATGAAAACCACCGGTACTGGCGCTGCGCTGACCGCCCTGGCTGGCAAGAGCATCACCGGTGCCAACAGCACCGCCGCCGAGCAGACCTTCACCGCCGCCATCAGCGCAATCGACGCTGCCCTGCAGGCAATCAACACCAACCGTGCTGACCTGGGTGCCGCCCAGAACCGTCTGACCAGCACCATCAACAACCTGCAGAACATCAACGAGAACGCCGAAGCTGCTCGTGGCCGTGTACAGGACACCGACTTCGCTGCCGAAACTGCCCAGCTGACCAAGCAGCAGACCCTGCAGCAAGCTTCGACCTCGGTTCTGGCCCAGGCCAACCAGCTGCCGTCGGCAGTTCTGAAGCTGCTGGGCTAATCTGCCTGATAGCTGCTGGCGGGGGAGTGCACTTGCGGCGCTCCCCCGCCTTTTCATTACGAGGTGGTGGACATGGACATGAGCGTCAAGCTGAACCTGTCTTATCCGGCCGCACGTTCGGCCGAGCAGGTTGCCGACAAGCCGGTCTCGCGGCCGTTGGAAGCATCCGCCGAGGGTGGCAAGAAGGACGCGGTCAAGGTGCACGACACTGACAACGTCAAGAAAGCCGTCTCGCAGATCGAGCAATTCCTGAAAGAAACCCGACGTAATCTTGAGTTTTCCACGGATGAAGAATCCGGCAAGATTGTCGTCAAGGTCATCGCCAGCGAAACCGGCGAGCTGATCCGTCAGATTCCCTCCGAGGAGGCCCTGCGGATCGCCGAAAGCCTGCGCGATGTCAAAAGTGTACTGTTCAACGCCAAGGTCTGACCGGCGGCGAGCATTGCGCGTTACGAATCATGCCGGCCTTGCAGGAGCGAGGCGGGCGCGTTGAAGAGAGGGGCAGGACATGGCAGCAATTACTCCTAGCACAGGCGTGGGCTACGGCCTCGAGATCAGCAAGATCGTTGATGCCTTGGTGAAGTCCGATACTTCGGCCAAGTCCAACCAGATTGCTCGGCAGTCGAGCAACAACTCGGCGATCCTCTCGGGCATCGGCTCCCTGCGTAGCGCTCTCACGGCGTTCCAGGACGCCATGAAGAAGCTCAACGACAAGGATGCGCCTTCCTTCAACGCCTTTGCCGGTACGTCCGCCAACGAAAGCGTGGTCAAGATCAAGACCACCAACAGTGCGGTTGCCGGTACCTACGATATCCGGGTAAGCCAACTGGCCACTGGCTCCAAGGTCGCCAGCCAGCAGTTCGCCGGGGGGGGGACCTCAGCGATCAGCGAAGGTGAGCTGACCATCAGCCAGAACGGCAAGACCTACAAGGTCAACGTTGCTGCCGGTTCCACGCTGCAAAGCGTGCGCGACCAGATCAACAAGGAACTGGGCAAGGAAGGCATCACCGCCAACGTCGTCAACGAGGCGGGCGGTTCGCGTCTGGTGTTCGGCTCTACCACGACCGGCAAGGGCAGTGACATTTCCGTTGGCGGTATCCCCGAACTTACCATCGATGGCACGCAGAAGATGGTGGGTGCGGGGGGCGGCTTTATCGACGCCTTGGCACAGGATGCCGAGTTCTCCGTCGACGGTTTGAAGCTGACCAGTTCCAAGAACGTCGTCGACAACGCGGTCAGTGGCCTGAGCCTCGAGCTTACCGGCACCACTTCGCCCACTGCCACGACCGGGGTCAAGGTGAGTGTGACACTCGATAACGATGGCCTGAAGAAATCGGTTCAGTCGTTTGTCGATGCTTACAACACCCTGCGCAAGGCTGTTACCGCCCTGACGACACCGACCAAGGACTCTTCCGGTAACGTGACCAGCCTGGGCCCGTTGACCAACGATCCGACCACGCGCTCGTTGCTGAGCGACATCGGCAAGGTGGTCGCCGAAGCCGGTTCGGGCACCCAGCTCAATACCCTTAGCCAGCTGGGTATCAACACCCAGAAAGACGGCACGCTTGAGTTCAACAGCACCAAGTTCACCGCTGCACTGAACGACAAGAAGCTTGGCTCGGAGATTCAGGGGCTGTTCACTGCCGACGGTGGCGTTTTCGACCGGATGACCAAGGCCCTCGATCCCTACGTCAAGACCGGCGGTTCGCTGGATTCGCGCAAGTCGGCGCTCGACAAGGTGACCAAGAACCTGCAGGACCAGCAGGCTGCGCTGGACCGCCGTACCGAGCTGCTGACCACCTCGCTGACCAAGAAGTACGCAGCGCTCGACACCGCCCTGGGCCTGATGAAGAAGCAGGGCGAGCAGATCGTCTCGATCTTCGATGCGATGAATGCCCAGGCCAAGAAAGGCTGATCGCTAAGCGGCGACAAAAGCCCGGTGACACCTTGCAGGTGTACCGGGCTTTGTGTTTCATGGCTAAAGTTTTTTGACGAGCTGGCGATACAGCAGGTATACGCAACCTTTTCGCTGCAATGAGGTAGTTCCATGAACCCGATGTTGGCCCTTCGGCAGTACCAGAAAGTCAACGGTGCTGCGCAGACTTCCGAAGCCAGTCCGCACCGTCTGGTGCAGATGCTGATGCAGGGCGGTCTTGACCGAATGGCCCAGGCCAAGGGCGCCATCGCGCGCAAGGACGTCGCCCAGAAGGGCATTCTGATCGGCAAGGCCATCGACATCATTGGCGGCCTGCGCGAAGGGCTGGATCTGGAGAATCACGCCGACAGCCTGACCGACCTCGACAACCTGTACCAGTACATGAGCCGTCGCCTGATCGAAGCCAACGTCCACAGTGACCCGGCGATCATCGACGAAGTGGCGCGCCTGCTGATCACGGTCAAGGAAGGCTGGGACGCCATCGGCGAACAGGTGCCGGCAGAGTAATTCCAGGAGGCGCACATGAGCGAAGTGATTGCACGTATCGAAGAGACCCGCGATGCCTTGCTGGCAGCGTTCGCTGAGCGCGACTGGGATGCGGTGGGCAAGCTCGACCTGGCATGTCGCGTGTGCGTCGAGGATATCCTGGCCGAAGCGCAGGAAAACGATGCACAGGTCAGGAGCAGTCTGGATGAATTGCTGGCGGTGTATCGGCAATTGATTGAATTTGCAAGTGGTGAACGTCAATCGATAGTCGACGAGATGACGCAGATCCGTCAGGCAAAAAACGCGACAAAGGTATACCATCTGTTCAGCTGATCGCTGGGCAATGCAAGAAGCTGCGCGCCATTAATTTGACTGTGTGCTGTTTTTTGACTTAACTAGTGGCTGTTTTCGAAATTTCAGACGTCCGAACACTGACCATTTCAGTCGGAATGATGTCGAGCACGCCTGCGGGCGCCGATATGACTAGGGAAGTTAGTATTGAATGTGGCGTGAAACCAAGATCCTCCTGATCGATGACGACAGCGAACGCCGCCGCGATCTGGCGGTGGTCCTGAATTTTCTCGGCGAAGAGAACCTCTCCTGCTCCAGTGCGGACTGGCAGCAGTCGGTAGAGGCATTGTCTTCGAGCAGGGAAGTCCTGTGTGTGCTGATCGGGGCTGTGAATGCACCGGCGAGTGTCCTGGGCCTGCTTAAGACAGTGGCTGCGTGGGATGAGTTCCTTCCAGTTCTGCTTCTAGGTGAAATTTCTTCTGCCGAGTTCCCTGAAGACCTGCGCCGGCGCGTGCTGTCCAACCTGGAGATGCCGCCCAGCTATAGCCAGTTGCTCGATTCGCTGCACCGGGCCCAGGTCTACCGTGAGATGTACGACCAGGCGCGCGAGCGCGGTCGTCAGCGCGAACCCAACCTGTTCCGCAGCCTGGTTGGCACCAGCCGCGCGATCCAGCATGTGCGGCAGATGATGCAGCAGGTGGCCGACACCGATGCCAGCGTGCTGATCCTCGGTGAGTCCGGCACGGGCAAGGAAGTGGTCGCGCGCAACCTGCACTATCACTCCAAGCGCCGTGAAGCGCCTTTCGTGCCGGTCAATTGCGGGGCGATCCCTGCCGAGCTGCTCGAAAGCGAGCTGTTCGGACACGAGAAGGGCGCCTTCACCGGGGCGATCACCAGCCGTGCGGGGCGTTTCGAACTGGCCAACGGCGGTACCCTGTTCCTCGACGAGATCGGCGACATGCCGTTGCCGATGCAGGTCAAGCTGCTGCGCGTGCTGCAGGAGCGTACCTTCGAGCGGGTTGGCAGCAACAAGACCCAGAGCATCGACGTGCGCATCATCGCGGCGACCCACAAAAACCTCGAGACCATGATCGAAGAGGGGACCTTCCGCGAAGACTTGTACTATCGCCTGAATGTCTTCCCCATCGAAATGGCGCCGCTGCGCGAGCGTGTCGAGGACATTCCGCTGCTGATGAACGAGCTGATCTCGCGCATGGAGCACGAGAAGCGCGGCTCCATCCGTTTCAACTCGGCCTCGATCATGTCGCTGTGCCGGCATGGCTGGCCGGGCAACGTCCGTGAGTTGGCCAACCTGGTCGAGCGTATGGCGATCATGCATCCGTACGGGGTGATCGGCGTTGCCGAGCTGCCGAAAAAATTCCGCTACGTCGATGATGAAGACGAGCAGTTGGTCGACAGCTTGCGCAGCGATCTCGAAGAGCGCGTGGCGATCAACGGCCATGCGCCGAACTTCTCCAGCCACGCCATGCTGCCGCCGGAAGGCCTGGATCTGAAGGACTATCTCGGCAGCCTTGAGCAGGGGCTGATCCAGCAAGCCCTGGACGACGCCAACGGCATCGTTGCCCGCGCCGCCGAACGCCTGCGCATCCGTCGAACCACGCTTGTCGAGAAGATGCGCAAGTACGGCATGAGTCGCCAGGGCGGCGAAGACCAGGCCGAAGACTGAAGCCCCGCCCCTTGCAGGCGCAACCTCGCGTTGCGCCTGCAAGGGGCTGGTGTGTTTTCAGAAACCCCATCCCCGGCACGGCTATTGCTACACCGCAGGCAAAGTACCGTTTTTATGACGGTCAGCCATGCGAGAGAGCACGATGCCCCAGGCCGCCCACATCTCCCGAGCCCCTGAGCAGCAGGGACGCACCCCGGTCGAACAGGAAAGTCGACAAGGGCTCGAGCAGGCGTTCGCCCTGTTCAACCAGGTTTCCTCCCAGCTCAGTGAGTCGTACAACATGCTCGAGGCCCGCGTCAGCGAGCTCAAGGGCGAGCTGGAGGTGGTCAGCGCACAGCGCATGGCCGAGCTGGGTGAAAAGGAGCGTCTGGCCAACCGCCTGCAGCATTTGCTGGATCTGCTGCCTGGCGGGGTGATCGTCATCGACGGCCAGGGCTATGTGCGCGAAGCCAACCCTGCCGCCTGTGAGTTGCTCGGTGCGCCGTTGGTCGGTGAGCTCTGGCGCCAGGTCATCGCCCGCAGCTTCGCGCCGCGAGAGGATGACGGCCACGAGGTGTCACTGCGTGACGGTCGACGCTTGTCCATTGCCACCCGTTCGCTGGATGCCGAGCCCGGTCAGTTGGTGCTGCTCAACGACCTGACCGAAACCCGTCGCCTGCAGGGACAACTGGCGCGTCACGAGCGTCTGTCGTCGTTGGGGCGCATGGTTGCCTCGCTGGCGCATCAGATTCGCACGCCCCTGTCGGCGGCCATGCTCTATGCCAGCCATCTGGCCGACGACCAGGGCGGCCTGGCTCTGGAAACCCGTCAGCGCTTCGCCGGCAGCCTGAAGGAGCGTCTGCACGAGCTTGAACATCAGGTGCGCGACATGTTGGTGTTCGCCCGTGGCGAGTTGCCGCTCAATGACCGGCTGACCCCAAAGGCATTGTTCCAGGCGCTGCAACAGGCTGCGCACTCCCATGTGCAGGGCCATGCGGTGCGCTGGCAGTGCGACACGCACTTGGGCGAGTTGCTGTGCAATCGCGACACCCTGGTTGGCGCCTTGCTCAATCTGATCGAGAACGCGCTGCAGGCAAGCTCGGAGCCCGCGCGCCTGAAAGTACACCTGTTGCGTCGGGGGCAGAGCCTGCACCTGTGCGTCAGTGATGCTGGCAGCGGGATCGACGCGCAGCTGCTGGCGCGCCTGGGCGAGCCGTTCCTGACTACCAAGGCCACCGGCACCGGCCTCGGCCTGGCGGTGGTCAAGGCGGTGGTCAAGGCGCATCAGGGCAGTCTTGAGCTGCGCTCGAAAGTCGGGCGTGGCACTTGCGTGCGGGTGGTGCTGCCGCTGATCGACGGGCAATCGACGGAGGTGCAGTGATGGTCAAGGTTTTGTTGGTCGAGGACGATCGTGCCTTGCGCCAGGCATTGGGCGATACCCTGGAGATCGGCGGGTTCGACTACCGCGCCGTGGGTAGTGCAGAAGAGGCGCTGGACGCCGTGGCCGAAGAGGCCTTCGGGTTGGTGGTCAGTGATGTGAACATGCCGGGGATGGATGGCCATCAACTGCTTGCGCAACTGCGTCGTCACCATCCGCAACTGCCCGTGCTGCTGATGACTGCGCACGCTGCAGTGGAGCGTGCGGTGGAGGCGATGCGTCAGGGCGCTGCCGACTACCTGGTCAAGCCGTTCGAACCCAAGGCGTTGCTGAGTCTGGTCGATCGTCATGCCGCGGGGCACCTGGGTGTCGAAGAGGAGGGGCCGGTGGCCAGTGAGCCGGCCAGTCGGCAGTTGCTCGAGCTGGCTGCCCGCGTGGCGCGCAGCGACTCCACGGTGTTGATCTCGGGCGAGTCGGGTACCGGCAAGGAAGTGCTGGCGCGTTACATTCATCAGCGCTCGGCGCGCGCCGCGCAGCCATTCGTGGCGATCAACTGCGCGGCGATTCCAGACAACATGCTCGAAGCCACGCTGTTCGGTCACGAAAAAGGCGCGTTCACCGGTGCCATCGCGGCCCAGGCGGGCAAGTTCGAGCAAGCCGATGGCGGCACCCTGTTGCTCGACGAGATTTCCGAAATGCCACTGGGCCTGCAGGCCAAGCTGCTGCGCGTGCTGCAGGAGCGGGAGGTCGAGCGGGTCGGCGGGCGCAAGCCGATCACCCTGGACATTCGCGTGCTGGCCACCACCAACCGTGACCTGGCTGGCGAAGTCGCTGCCGGGCGCTTCCGTGAAGACCTGTACTACCGCCTTTCGGTCTTCCCGCTGGCCTGGCGCCCACTGCGCGAGCGCAGCGCCGATATCCTGCCGCTGGCCGAGCGCCTGCTGGCCAAGCATGTCGGCAAGATGAAGCATGCGCCGGTTCGCCTGTCGGCCGAAGCGCGGGCATGCCTGCAGGCGCACGCATGGCCTGGCAACGTGCGCGAGCTGGACAACGCGCTGCAGCGAGCGCTGATCCTGCAGCAGGGTGGGGTGATCGAGGCGGCGGATTTCTGTCTGGCGGGCGCCATTCCCTTGTCACCAGCAAGCAGTGATATCACAGAGCCATCATCGCTTGAATCGGCTTCTGAGTCCAGTGGCCTGGGCGACGATATGCGTCGTCATGAATTCCAGATGATCATCGATACCTTGCGCGCCGAACGTGGGCGTCGCAAGGAGGCTGCCGAACGGCTGGGCATCAGCCCGCGTACGCTGCGCTACAAGCTGGCGCAGATGCGCGATGCGGGGATGGATGTCGAGGCCAGCCTGTACGGGTAAGTGCCTTTGCGGAGCGACTTTGCGAAGGCTGGCACCTTTGTTGCTTTAACCGTTTTACCCGCTGCATCAGTGTCAAAAAAATGCGGCCGCCGGAGAGAGAAGTTCATGAGCCAAGGTGTTGAATTCAATCGTCTGATGTTGGACATGCGCGCGATGCAGGCCGATGCCATGTCGCTGCCCAAGGTCGCCGCTGCGCCTGAGCTCGCCCCGGGCCAGAGCAGCTTTGCCGACATGCTCGGCCAGGCCATCAACAAGGTCAGCGATACCCAGCAGGCATCGAGCCAGTTGGCCAACGCCTTCGAGATCGGCAAGAGCGGTGTCGACCTCACCGACGTGATGATCGCCTCGCAGAAGGCCAGTGTGTCGTTCCAGGCCCTGACCCAAGTGCGCAACAAGCTGGTCCAGGCGTACCAGGACATCATGCAGATGCCGGTTTGAGGACGAATTGAGTCATGGCCGAAGCAGTCGTCGATAACGCCCCCGCCAAGAGTGGCCCGCCCGTGGCCAAGCCGCCGCTGTTCGGCATGGCGTTTCTGGAAAACATCTCGCAGATGCCCATGCTGCGTCAGGTCGGTCTGCTGGTCGGGCTGGCTGCCAGCGTGGCCATCGGCTTTGCCGTGGTGCTCTGGTCGCAGCAGCCGGACTACCGTCCGCTGTATGGCAGCCTTGTCGGCATGGACACCAAGCAGGTCATGGAAACCCTGGCCGCCGCTGATATTCCCTACACCGTCGAACCCAATTCCGGCGCGCTGCTGGTCAAGGCCGATGACCTCTCCCGTGCCCGCATGAAATTGGCCGCCGCCGGCGTGGCGCCAAGCGATGGCAACATCGGTTTCGAGATCCTCGACAAGGACCAGGGCCTGGGTACCAGCCAGTTCATGGAGGCGACCCGTTACCGTCGCGGCCTGGAAGGCGAATTGGCGCGTACCATCTCCAGCCTGAACAACATCAAGGCTGCTCGCGTGCACCTGGCCATTCCGAAAAGCTCGGTGTTCGTGCGTGACGAGCGCCGCCCGAGCGCTTCGGTATTGGTCGAAATGTTCCCGGGCCGCAACCTGGAAGCCGGTCAGGTGATGGCCATCGTCAACCTGGTCGCCACCAGCGTGCCGGAGCTGGACAAGTCGCAGGTCACCGTGGTCGACCAGAAGGGCAATCTGCTCTCCGATCAGTTGCAGGACACCTCGCTGACCATGGCCGGCAAGCAGTTCGACTACACCCGCCGCATGGAAGGCCTGCTCACCCAGCGTGTGCACAACATCCTGCAGCCGGTGCTGGGCAACGACCGCTACAAGGCCGAGGTGTCCGCCGACGTCGACTTCAACGCCGTCGAATCCACCTCCGAGCAGTTCAACCCTGACCAGCCGGCGCTGCGCAGCGAGCAGTCGGTCAACGAGCAACGTGCCAGCAGCCAGGGCCCGCAGGGTGTTCCCGGCGCGCTGAGCAACCAGCCGCCAGCTGGTGCTGCTGCACCTGAGAACGCTGCCGGTACCGGTACCCCGGCCGGTGCCATCGCCCCCGGCCAGCCGCTGGTCGATGCCAACGGCCAGCAGATCATGGACCCGGCCACCGGCCAGCCGATGCTTGCACCGTATCCGTCCGACAAGCGCCAGCAGAGCACCAAGAACTTCGAGCTGGACCGCTCCATCAGCCATACCCGCCAGCAGCAAGGTCGCCTGACCCGCCTGTCGGTGGCCGTGGTCGTGGACGATCAGGTCAAGGTCGATGCCAACGGCGAGACCACCCGCGCGCCCTGGGGCGCCGAGGACCTGTCGCGCTTCACTCGCCTGGTGCAGGATGCGGTCGGCTTCGATGCCAGCCGCGGCGACAGCGTGACCGTGATGAACGTGCCGTTCTCCGCCGACCGTGGCGAAGTGCTGGCCGACATCCCGTTCTACTCGCAGCCCTGGTTCTGGGACATCATCAAGCAAGTGCTGGGCGTGGTGTTCATCCTGGTGCTGGTGTTCGGCGTGCTGCGCCCTGTGCTCAACAACATCACCGGTGGCGGCAAGAGCGCGGCCACCGACAGCGACATGGAACTGGGCGGCATGATCGGCCTGGACGGCGAGCTCGGCAACGACCGCGTCAGCCTTGGCGGTCCGAGCAGTATCCTGTTGCCAAGCCCGAGCGAAGGCTATGAGGCGCAACTGAACGCAATCAAGGGCCTGGTGGCCGAAGACCCGGGCCGTGTCGCCCAGGTCGTGAAAGAGTGGATCAACGCCGATGAGTGACAACCGAGCCGTTACCGCCAAGCTGAGCCGCGTCGACAAGGCGGCGATTCTCCTGCTGTCCCTGGGCGAGACCGATGCAGCCCAGGTCCTGCGCCACATGGGGCCCAAGGAGGTGCAGCGGGTTGGCGTCGCCATGGCGCAGATGGGCAACGTGCACCGCGAGCAGGTCGAGCAGGTGATGAGCGAATTCGTCGAGATCGTCGGCGACCAGACCAGCCTGGGCGTCGGCTCCGACGGCTATATCCGCAAGATGCTCAACCAGGCGCTCGGCGAGGACAAGGCCAACGGCCTGATCGACCGCATCCTGCTCGGTGGCAACACCAGTGGCCTGGACAGCCTGAAGTGGATGGAGCCGCGTGCCGTGGCCGATGTCATCCGCTACGAGCACCCGCAGATCCAGGCCATCGTGGTTGCCTACCTCGACCCCGACCAGGCCGGTGAAGTGCTGAGCAATTTCGACCATAAGGTGCGCCTGGACATCGTCCTGCGCGTCTCCTCGTTGAACACCGTACAGCCGGCGGCACTCAAGGAGCTCAACCAGATCCTCGAGAAGCAGTTCTCGGGCAACTCCAACGCTGCGCGCACCACCCTGGGCGGCATCAAGCGCGCTGCCGACATCATGAACTTCCTCGACAGCTCCGTGGAAGGCCAGCTGATGGATGCGATCCGCGATATCGACAGCGACCTGTCCGAGCAGATCGAAGACCTGATGTTCGTCTTCAACAACCTGGCCGACGTCGACGACCGTGGTATCCAGGCGCTGCTGCGCGAGGTGTCCTCGGACGTGCTGGTGGTCTCGCTCAAGGGCGCGGACGAGAAGGTCAAGGACAAGATCTTCAAGAACATGTCCAAGCGTGCTTCGGAACTGCTGCGCGACGACCTGGAGGCCAAGGGGCCGGTGCGGGTCAGCGATGTGGAAACGGCGCAGAAGGAAATCCTCACCATCGCTCGACGCATGGCCGAGGCCGGCGAGATCGTGCTCGGTGGCAAAGGCGCCGAGGAAATGATCTAAGCGATTTCGCGCACCGTTCTGACTGGCGCTGACCCTGTGGGAGCGGGTTTGCCCGCGAAGGCGCCAGGTCAGGCCACGCGTTGCTCCTGCTGACGCATTCGCGGGCAAGCCCGCTCCCACGGGGATCGCGTTGGCTGAACATGGTTTCGAGAACATGACAGCATGTCCACCAAAGAACATCCCAGCGACCTGATCCGCGCCCGCGACCTCGAGGGTGTCGATATATGGGCATTGCCCAGCTTCGATCCGGAGCCCGAGCCTGAACCTGAACCTGAGCCCGAGGTGGTCGAGGAAGTCGAGGAAGTGCCGCTGGAGGAAGTCCAGCCGCTGACCCTCGAAGAGCTCGAAGCGATTCGCCAGGAGGCCTACAACGAAGGCTTCGCCACCGGCGAGCGCGAGGGTTTCCACAGCACGCAGCTCAAGGTGCGCCAGGAGGCCGAAGAGGCCCTGACGGCCAAGCTGGCGAGCCTGGAGCAATTGATGGCCAACCTGCTCGAGCCCATCGCCGAGCAGGATACCCAGATCGAGAAGTCCCTCGTGCACCTGGTCGCCCATGTCGCCCGTCAGGTGATCGGTCGCGAGTTGGCCAGCGATTCCAGCCAGATCACTCATGTGTTGCGCGAGGCGCTGAAACTGCTGCCGATGGGCGCAGACAATATCCGCATCCACCTCAATCCGCAGGATTTCGAGCTGGCCAAGGCCCTGCGCGAACGCCACGAGGAAAGCTGGAAGCTGCTTGAAGACGAGTCGCTGCTGCCAGGCGGTTGCCGCATCGAGACGGCTCACAGCCGCATCGATGCCACCATGGAAACCCGCATGGAGAAGGCCGTGGCGCAGTTGTTCGAGCAGTCCCATGACCAGTCACTGCATCCTGCCGCGCCGGATCTGTCGGTCGACCTGGACAGCCCCGATGCGCCTTGAACGCACCAGTTTCGCCAAGCGCCTGGCCGGCTATGCCGAGGCGGTGAATCTCCCGGAGCAGCCTGTGGTCGAGGGCCGTCTGCTGCGCATGGTCGGCCTCACCCTCGAAGCCGAGGGCTTGCGCGGCGCCGTGGGCAGCCGCTGCATGGTGATCAACGACGACAGCTACCACCCGGTGCAGGTCGAGGCCGAAGTGATGGGCTTTGCGGGCAGCAAGGTCTTTCTCATGCCGGTCGGCAGTATCGCCGGTATCGCCCCCGGTGCGCGGGTTGTGCCGCTGGACGACAGCGGCCGCCTGCCCATGGGCATGAGCATGCTTGGGCGGGTGCTCGATGGTGCCGGCCGTGCCCTCGATGGCAAGGGCGGGATGAAAGCCGAGGACTGGGTGCCGCTGGATGGCCCGGTGATCAACCCGCTGAACCGTGATCCGATCAGTCAGCCGCTGGATGTGGGCATCCGCAGTATCAACGGCCTGTTGACTGTCGGTCGCGGCCAGCGCCTGGGTCTGTTCGCCGGTACCGGTGTCGGTAAGTCGGTGCTGCTGGGCATGATGACCCGCTTCACCAAGGCCGACATCATCGTGGTCGGCCTGATCGGTGAGCGGGGCCGCGAGGTGAAGGAGTTCATCGAGCACATCCTGGGCGAGGAAGGGCTCAAGCGCTCGGTGGTGGTCGCTTCGCCGGCCGACGATGCACCGCTGATGCGCCTGCGCGCAGCCATGTATTGCACGCGCATCGCCGAGTATTTCCGCGACAAGGGCAAGAATGTCCTGTTGTTGATGGATTCGCTGACCCGTTTTGCCCAGGCGCAGCGGGAAATCGCCCTGGCCATCGGCGAGCCGCCCGCCACCCGTGGCTATCCGCCGTCGGTGTTCGCCAAGTTGCCCAAGTTGGTCGAGCGCGCGGGTAATGGTGAGGCGGGTGGTGGTTCGATCACCGCGTTCTATACCGTGCTTTCCGAGGGGGATGACCAGCAGGACCCGATCGCCGATTCGGCACGTGGGGTGCTGGACGGACACTTCGTGCTGTCCCGGCGCCTGGCCGAGGAAGGGCATTATCCGGCGATCGACATCGAGGCTTCGATCAGCCGGGTGATGCCGCAGGTGGTGGATGCCGACCATCTGCGCCAGGCGCAGAAGTTCAAGCAACTATGGTCGCGCCTGTCGCAGAGTCGCGACCTGATCAGCGTGGGTGCCTACGTGGCCGGTGGCGATCCGGAAACCGACCTGGCCATTGCCTTGCAGTCCAAGCTGGTGGCGTTCTTGCGCCAGGGGCTGGACGAGAGTGTCGGCATGGCCGAGAGCGGCGAGCAGCTGGGCGCGGTGTTCGCCCCGCCGGCGGGCGGCTGATAGGCCATGGCCCTGCCCAGTCGTGCCGCGCGCCTTTCGCCGGTGGTGGAGATGGCCGAGGAGGCCGAGCGCAAGGCTGTCCAGCGCATGGGCCACTTCCAGCAACTGGTGGCCCAGGCGCAGGCCAAGCTCGCCGAGCTTGAGCGTTTTCGCGAGGACTACCAGTTGCAGTGGATCAACCGCGGCAGCCAGGGCGTTGGCGGCAGTTGGTTGGTCAACTACCAGCGCTTTCTGGGGCAGTTGGAAACGGCCATGACCCAGCAGCGCCAGAGCCTGACCTGGCACCAGAACAACCTCAAGAATGCCCGCGACGCCTGGCAACAGGCCTACGCCCGGGTCGAGGGTCTGCGCAAGCTGGTGCAGCGTTACCTGGACGAAGCCCGCCGGGCCGAAGACAAGCGTGAGCAGAAGCTGCTCGACGAGCTGTCACAGCGCTTGCCCAGGCAGAATCATTTTCCAGGCTGACACCGCTCAAAGCCGCTGCGCTTGCGGCCCAGCCGGGCTGCTGCTAAACCTTCCTGAGTCGTAGCCATCATCGAAGGAATCGCACGCATGGCAGTCGAAACTGATTTTTCACCGGACGAAAAGCAGCTGACGATCAAGGTCAAGGGCCGTTTCGATTTCGGCAAGCATCAGGAATTTCGTGACGCCTACGAGCGCCAGCACCCGGCGCCGGACTCGGTCGTGGTGGATCTCAAGGATGCGACGTACCTGGACAGCTCCGCACTGGGCATGCTGCTGCTGTTGCGCGATCACGCCGGTGGTGACCACTCGGATATCAAAGTGATCAATACCAGTTCTGATGTGCGCAAGATCCTCGCCATTTCCAACTTCGAAAAATTGTTCGACGTCAGCTGAGGCCGCTCATGCCCGCCGAACAGGGATTGAGGGTGCTGATCGCCGAGGACGGTGCCGCGGACCGCTTGCTGCTCGCGCAGATCGTGCGGCGCCAGGGACACGAGGTGGTCACTGCCGAAAACGGCGAGCAGGCCGTTGCGCTGTTCGCCGAACAGAGGCCGGACCTGGTGCTGCTCGACGCCTTGATGCCGGTGATGGATGGATTCGAGGCGGCGCGACGGATCAAGGCCATGGCCGGTGAAGCGTTGATACCGATCATCTTCCTCACCTCGATGAACGAGGAGCAGGGGCTGGTGCGTTGCCTGGAAGCCGGCGGCGACGATTTCATGGCCAAGCCGTATAGCGCAGTGATTCTGGCTGCCAAGATCGGCGCCATGGATCGCCTGCGTCGGCTGCAGGCCACGGTGCTGGAGCAGCGCGACGAACTGGCCCGGCATCACCATCACCTGCTCAACGAGCAGCGCGTAGCCAAAGCGGTGTTCGACAAGGTCGCCCATTCCGGTTGCTTGAGAAGCAGCAACATCCGCTATCTGCAGTCGCCCTACGCATTGTTCAACGGCGATCTGCTGCTGGCGGCGTTCGCGCCTTCGGGCGACATGCATGTGCTGCTGGGTGATTTCACCGGTCACGGCCTGCCGGCGGCCGTGGGGGCGATGCCCCTGGCCGAGGTGTTCTATGGCATGACCGCCAAGGGCTATGGTTTGGTCGAGACGCTGCGCGAGATGAACGCCAAGCTCAAGCGCATCCTGCCGGTGGACATGTTCTGTTGTGCGCTGCTGCTGAACCTGAGTTTCGAGCGTGGCACGGTCGAGGTGTGGAACGGGGGCATGCCCGATGGCTATCGTTTGTCGGCCGCCGGCGAGGTGCTGTCTGTGCTGCAATCCCGGCACTTGCCGCTGGGCATCCTGGCGCCCGAGCATTTTGACGACCGCACCGACATACTGCCGCTGGCAGCGGGGGAGCGATTGTTCCTGCTGTCCGATGGCGTGGTCGATACCAGCGATGCGACGGATCGATTGTTTGGTGTGGAGCGCTTGCGTGAGGTGTTGGCGGCCAACCGCGATTCCGGGCAACTGTTCGATGAAGTGATGCAGGCGCTGGAGCGTTTTGGTGGTGTGCCGCGAGACGACATCAGCCTGTGCGATATCCGCATGGCCGAACCTGGTGGCCTGGCACCTGTGGCGCCGGTGTATTCCGACAGCGGTCGCTCCAGTCCGCTGGATTGGTCGTTGTCGCTGGTGCTGCATGCCGACAGCCTGAAGCGCTTCAACCCGGTACCTTATCTGTTGCAGTTCCTCCAGGAAATCCATGGTCTGCGTCCCAGCAGCGGGGTGTTGCACAGTGTGCTCGGTGAGCTGTATTCCAATGCGCTGGAGCACGGGGTGTTGGGCATGGACTCACGGCTCAAGCAGGATGCCGAGGGATTTGCCGAGTACTACCGCGAACGCGGTCGGCGCCTGGCCGCGTTGTCCGAGGGCTTCGTGCAGATCGCACTGAGGGTGGAACCCATGGCGGCAGGTGGTCATCTGACAGTTGAGATCAGCGACAGTGGCACGGGTTTTGATATCGAGAAAGTCTTGGCGCGCCCTGCGTCGGAAAAAGGTTTCAGCGGGCGTGGGCTACAGTTGGTACAGCGCTTGGGCGTCAAGGCTCAATGGCTCGACGAGGGGCGGCGGGCGCGGGTGGAGTTCGGTTGGTGAGCGGCCTCGGCGATTGAGGCATAATCAAGCTTGATCAAGGAGTGAGCAAGTGACACACGAGCATATCGATCAAAAGGTCCTTAGCGACCTGCAGGAGGTCATGGAAGATGGCTACCTGCAGTTGCTGGAAACCTTCCTGGAAGACTCCGAGCGCCGTCTCAGTCAGTTGCACGAGGCCAAGGACGCCAGCGAGTTGGGGATGGCCGCCCACAGCTTCAAGGGCAGCAGCAGCAACATGGGCGCAGTTGGCCTGGCCAGTCTGTGCCAGCAGCTCGAGGAGCGTGTGCGGCAACAGCCTTTGTATGGCATCGAGGACCTGATCAATCGGATCGACCAGGAGTTCGTCGAGGTCCAGCGCTTCTACCGTAGCGAGCGCGAGCGGGTTTCTGCAGGCTGACGGCAAAATTGGCGCGAGTTTTGCCTGTCTTCACCCAGATTCTATTTCGGTTCACTGGCGTGGAGAGTTTCAATGCCTGTCGCATCCAATCCCTTGTTGCAAGCCGGCCTCGCCAACGCGACCTCGCGGGCGACCAGTCCTGCGGCGGACAAAACCCCGCAAGCACCGGGCAACCAGGGCAGCGGCTTCGACCAGCTGATGGCCCGACAGCAGAGCGACAAGATGCCGGTGCGCAACGACAAGGCCTCTGTACCGGCGCCCAAGGACAAGCCTGACTTCAATGCCGGCGGCAAGGGCGGCAACGACCGATCTTCGCCGGTTGCCGGTAATGGCAAGAACTTGCCAGCCAACAGCAACAAGGCCGCATCGGCCGCTGACAAGAACAACCAGGGTAGCGACAGCACTCAACAGGCTGGTGACAGTACCCAGCAGGCCTCCAGCGACGGCAATCAGGCAAGTGACTCGAGCTCCCTGGACGCCAGCCTGGTGGCAGGGCAGGTGACCGACGCCCAGGCGGGTGCGCAATTGCTCCAGGCCCAGGCCGAAGCTGTCGCCCCTGTGCTGCAGGCCGCGATCCAGCAGCCTGCTGCGCAACCGGTCCCTGAAGAGCTGGCGCCGCCGGTCGCCGAGCAGGATGACAGCGACTTCGATCCCGAGGCCGACGCCCTGGCGAACATGCCGACCTTGCGCCTGGCGCTCGAGCAGAGCGCCCAGGCCAAAGGCACCACCTCGACGCACGCCTCTGGCCAGGGTGACAAGACCCAGGCCCAGGACGACAGTGCCCAGGCCAACGTCAATACCTTGGCGAACCTGGCGGTCAAGCCTCAGGGTGAATCCGAGCGTGGACAGTCACAGCCTGGCGAAAAAGGCTTCTCCGAGCTGTTGTCCAATGGTCTGAAGGACGTCAAGCATGCCGACAGCGACACCCGCGTGGACGACTTCGCCAATCGCCTGGCCAACCTGACCCAGGCCGTCACCGCCAAGACTGCCCATGCCGTACCGCCGACCAATCCGCTGCACCAGCCCCTGGCGATGAATCAGGGGGCCTGGACCGAAGGGTTGGTCAATCGCGTCATGTACCTGTCGAGCCAGAACCTCAAGTCGGCCGACATCCAGCTCGAGCCTGCCGAGCTCGGCCGTTTGGACATCCGCGTCAATGTCGCGTCGGACCAGGCCACCCAGGTGACCTTCATCAGTGGTCACGCCGGCGTGCGCGATGCGCTGGACAGCCAGCTGTACCGTCTGCGCGAACTGTTCGCCCAGCAGGGGCTGGCCCAGCCTGACGTCAACGTCGCCGACCAGTCGCGTCAGCAACAGCAGCAGGCCCAGCAGGGGGGATCGAATCTGTCTGGTGTCGCTGCGCGTCGCGCCGGGGAGGCGGGCGAGGACGGTGAGCTGGCCGATGCTTCGCGGCCGGTGGAGCAGCAGGTGGTGATCGGCGACAGTGCGGTCGATTACTACGCCTGATCATTCGGGGCTGCGTCTGACACCGGTGCGGGCTTTTGTGAGCAACTGTCTTGCTCAAAATCTAGAAACCAGCCCAAATCCCTGTGGGAGCGGGCTTGCCCGCGAAAAATACACCGCGCTGCCTGGCACGGGCTACGCCCGTGTTCGCGGGCAAGCCCGCTCCTACCACCTCCTCAAGCCCGCTCGGCCAAATCTGGCATAACACTTGCTCAGCCACGTCATCCTTTCTTGAAACCCCGATGGACGACGGATTATTGGCATGGCGAAGAGCGACGCAGTCAAAGACCCCGCCACTAAAGGCAAACTGAAGCTGATCCTGCTGCTGGTGCTGGCCTTGCTGCTGGCCGTGGGCCTGTCGGTGGGCGCCACCTGGTTCATCATGCACAAGAGCGAGCCTGCACCTGCGGCCGACCCTGCCGTGGCCAGCGTCAAGCAAGCGGCGATCTACGAGCCCCTGGCGCCGGCCTTCGTGGTCAATTTCAACCAGAACGGCCGCCAGCGCTACATGCAGGTGAGCATTACCCTGCAGGGCCGCAACCAGGCTGACCTCGATGCGCTGAAAGTGCACATGCCGGTGATTCGCAACAATCTGGTGATGATGTTCTCCGGGCAAGGCTTCGACAGCCTGGCCAGCAGTGCCGTGGGCCAGGAAATGCTGCGCCAGAAGGCCACTGCGGTGGTCCAGGAAGTGGCGCAGAAGGAAGTCGGCAAGCCGGTCATCGACCAGTTGCTGTTCACCAATTTCGTATTGCAGTAGGAGCACACTCGATGGCCGTGCAGGACCTGCTGTCCCAGGATGAGATCGATGCCCTGCTGCATGGGGTCGACGATGGGCTGGTACAGACCGAGAGCGCTGCCGAACCCGGTGGCGTCAAGAGCTACGACCTGACCAGCCAGGACCGGATCGTCCGCGGTCGCATGCCGACCCTGGAGATGATCAACGAGCGCTTCGCCCGTTATACCCGCATCAGCATGTTCAACCTGCTGCGTCGCTCCGCCGACGTGGCGGTGGGTGGCGTGCAGGTGATGAAGTTCGGCGAGTACGTGCATTCGCTGTACGTGCCGACCAGCCTCAATCTGGTCAAGATCAAGCCGCTGCGCGGCACCTCGCTGTTCATCCTCGACGCCAAGCTGGTGTTCAAGCTGGTGGACAATTTCTTCGGTGGCGACGGTCGCCACGCCAAGATCGAAGGCCGTGAGTTCACCCCGACCGAGCTGCGTGTGGTGCGCATGGTCCTGGACCAGTGCTTCGTCGACCTCAAGGAAGCCTGGCAGGCGATCATGCCGGTGAACTTCGAATACATGAACTCCGAGGTCAACCCGGCCATGGCCAACATCGTCGGGCCCAGCGAGGCGGTGGTGGTCTCGACCTTCCACATCGAACTCGATGGCGGCGGCGGCGACCTGCACGTGACCATGCCGTATTCGATGATCGAACCGGTGCGCGAGATGCTCGATGCCGGTTTCCAGTCCGACCTGGACGATCAGGACGAGCGTTGGGTCAAGGCCCTGCGCGAGGACGTGCTGGACGTCAATGTGCCGCTCTCGGCCACCGTTGCCCGTCGTCAGCTCAAGCTGCGCGACATCCTGCACATGCAGCCGGGCGATGTGATTCCGGTAGAGCTGCCCGAACACCTGGTACTGCGCGCCAACGGCGTGCCGTCGTTCAAGGCGCGTCTGGGCTCGCACAAGGGCACCCTGTCGCTGCAGATCATCGACCCGATCGAGCGCCGCTGACGGCGAGCCGGTCGCACTACGAATTGAAAGCCTGTCGAGGACTTTATGGCTAACGAAAACGAGATCACCTCCCCAGAGGAACAGGCCCTGGCCGATGAGTGGGCGGCAGCCCTGGAAGAAACCGGTGATGCCGGCCAGGCGGACATCGATGCGCTGCTGGCAGCTGACAATGGTCGCTCCTCCGGCGCAGGTCGCCTGCCGATGGAAGAGTTCGCCAGCTCCCCGCGGCCGAGCGAGAACGTCGGCCTGGAAGGGCCGAACCTGGACGTGATCCTGGACATTCCAGTGAGCATCTCCATGGAGGTGGGCGCCACGGAAATCAGCATTCGCAACCTGCTGCAACTGAACCAGGGGTCGGTCATCGAGCTTGATCGCCTGGCAGGCGAACCGCTGGATGTACTGGTCAATGGCACGCTGATCGCCCATGGCGAAGTGGTGGTGGTCAACGAGAAGTTCGGCATTCGCCTGACCGACGTGATCAGCCCCAGCGAACGCATCAAGAAGCTGCGCTGAGTGAAGGGCCTGATACGCGGCGTCGCCGCCCTGGGCACATTGCTCGCCAGCGAGGTGGTGATCGGCGCAGCTGACCCCGCGTCGGTGCCGGCCAGCACGACCACGCCCGGCGGCATGGGTGGGCAACTGGCGCAGATGGTCTTCGGTCTGCTCGTGGTGGTGGGCGCCATCTTCCTGCTCGCCTGGCTGTTGCGCCGCCTGCAGGTGGCACAGCCGCGCGGCGGGCAGGTGATCGAGATCGTCGGCAGCCGAGCCCTCGGCCCGCGCGACCGCCTGCTGCTGGTGCAGGTGGGCAAGGAACAGATCCTGATCGGTCATAGCCCTGGCAGCATCGAGGCGCTGCACGTCATGGCCGAGCCCGTGGAGGTGCCTGTCGGCGCGCGCCAGGCGGCACCGGAATTCGCCCAGCGGCTGCTCGAGCTGATGGGCAAGGACCAGAAGGACAAGAAGTGATGAGCGGCGCGCTGCGCTTACTGTTGACCCTGGCGCTGCTGCTGGCCGCGCCTGTGGCCCTGGCCGCCGATCCGTTGTCGATCCCGGCCATCACCCTGTCCAATGGGCCTGACGGCCAGCAGGAATATTCGGTCAGCCTGCAGATCCTGCTGATCATGACGGCGCTGAGCTTCATTCCGGCGTTCGTCATCCTGATGACCAGCTTCACCCGCATCATCATCGTCTTCTCCATCCTGCGCCAGGCCCTGGGCCTGCAGCAGACACCGTCGAACCAGTTGCTCACCGGCATGGCCCTGTTCCTGACCATGTTCATCATGGCGCCGGTGTTCGATCGGGTGAATCGTGACGCGTTGCAGCCCTACCTGAACGAACAGATGACCGCGCAACAGGCCATCGACAAAGCCCAGGGGCCGCTGAAGGACTTCATGCTGGCGCAGACCCGGCAAAGCGATCTGGACCTGTTCATGCGCCTGTCCAAGCGCACCGACATCGCCGGCCCCGACCAGGTGCCGCTGACCATCCTGGTGCCGGCATTCGTCACCTCCGAGCTCAAGACCGCGTTCCAGATCGGCTTCATGATCTTCATCCCGTTCCTGATCATCGACATGGTGGTCGCCAGCGTGCTGATGGCGATGGGTATGATGATGCTGTCGCCGCTGATCATCTCGCTGCCGTTCAAGATCATGCTGTTCGTCCTGGTCGATGGCTGGGCGCTGATCATGGGCACGCTGGCCGGCAGTTTCGGCGGCGTCTGAGGCCGCTCAAGGAGAGTTTTCGATGACCCCTGAAGTTGCCGTCGACCTGTTCCGCGATGCGCTCTGGCTGACGGCCCTGATGGTAGCGGTACTGGTGGTGCCGAGCCTGCTGGTCGGCCTGCTGGTGGCGATCTTCCAGGCGGCCACGCAGATCAACGAACAGACCCTGAGCTTCCTGCCGCGCCTGCTGGTGATGCTGATCACCCTGATCGTGGTCGGTCCGTGGCTGGTGCAGAAGTTCATGGAATACATGACCGGCCTGTACAGCGGCATTCCGCAGTTGATCGGATGATGAGCCCATGCTCGAGCTGAGCGCCGCGCAGATCGGCACCTGGGTCGCCACCTTCATCCTGCCGCTGTTTCGCGTGGCAGCGGTGCTGATGACCATGCCGGTGTTCGGGACGCGCATGCTGCCGGCCCGCATACGCCTGTATGTAGCGGTCGCGATCACCGTGGTGATCGTGCCCGGCCTGCCACCGCTGCCCGAGTTCGAGCCCTTGAGCGTGCGTGGCGTGCTGCTGTGCGCCGAACAGATCATCGTCGGCGCGCTGTTCGGGTTTTCCTTGCAGATGCTGTTCCAGGCGTTCGTCGTCGCCGGGCAGATCGTGGCGATTCAGCTGGGCATGGCGATGGCCTCGATGATCGACCCGGCCAACGGCGTCAACGTGGCGGTGGTCGGGCAGTTCCTGACCATGCTGGTGAGTGTGCTGTTCCTGTTGATGAACGGCCACCTGGTGGTGATCGAGGTATTGACCGAAAGCTTCACCACGCTGCCGGTGGGCAATGCCCTGGTGGTCGCGCATTTCTGGGAGATTGCCGGACGCCTGGGCTGGGTGCTGGGAGCGGGGCTGGTTCTGATCCTGCCAGTCATCGCAGCCCTGTTGGTGATCAACATCGCCTTTGGTGTGATGACCCGAGCCGCGCCACAGCTGAACATCTTCTCCATTGGTTTCCCGCTGACCCTGGTGCTGGGGCTGGCCATCTTCTGGGTCGGGCTTGCCGACATCCTCTCGCACTACCAGCAACTGGCCAGCGAGGCCTTGCAGTGGCTGCGTGAGCTGGCACGGGCGCCCTGAGCATGGCAGAGAGCGAGAGCGGTCAGGACAAGACAGAGGAACCTACCGAGAAGCGCAAGCGCGACGCACGGGAAAAGGGTGACATCGCCCGTTCCAAAGAGCTCAACACCTTCGCGGTGACCCTCGGCGGCGCCGGCGCCTTGCTGGCCTTCGGCGGCCACCTTGCCGAAACCCTGATGACGCTGATGCGCGTTAACTTCAGCCTGTCGCGCGAAGTGATAGTCGACGAGCGGGCCATGGGCGCCTTCCTGATGGCCTCGGGCAAGATGGCCATCTGGGCCACCCAGCCGGTGCTGGTGCTGCTGTTCGTCGTATCGTTCGTGGCCCCTATCGCCCTGGGCGGCTTTCTGTTTTCCGGCTCCTTGCTGCAGCCCAAGTTCAGCCGGATGAACCCGCTGTCCGGGATCAAGCGCATGTTCTCGCTGAACTCGCTGACCGAACTGCTCAAGGCGGTGGCCAAGTTCTTCCTGGTACTGGTGGTGGCGCTCGTGGTGCTGGCCAACGACCGCGAGGCATTGATGGCGATTGCCAAGGAGCCGCTCGAGCAGGCGATCATCCACAGCGTGCAGGTGGTGGGCTGGAGCGCCTTGTGGATGGCGGCGGGTCTGCTGCTGATCGCCATCGTCGATGTGCCGTTCCAGCTCTGGCAGACGCACAAGAAGCTGAAGATGACCAAGCAGGAAGTGCGCGACGAATACAAGGATACCGAGGGCAAGCCGGAGGTGAAGCAGCGCATTCGCCAACTGCAGCGCGAGGCGTCGCAGCGCAGGATGATGGCGGCGGTGCCCGAGGCCGATGTGATCATCACCAACCCGACGCACTATGCCGTGGCGCTCAAGTACGACCCGGAGAAGGGCGGTGCGGCGCCGCTGCTGCTGGCCAAGGGCACCGACTTCCTGGCGTTGAAGATCCGCGAGATCGGCCAGGAGCACAAGGTACAGATCCTCGAATCGCCGGCGCTGGCACGGGCGATCTACTACTCGACCGAGCTCGAGCACGAAATTCCGGCCGGGCTGTACCTGGCGGTGGCGCAGGTGCTGGCGTACGTGTTCCAGATTCGCCAGTACCGCTCGGGCAAGGGCAAGCCGCCCGAGCCGCTGAAGAAGGATCTGCCGATTCCCCCGGACCTGCAGCGCGACAATTGATCCTGTAGGAGCGGGCTTGCCCGCGAAAAGAACACCGCGGTGGACCGCGAAAACACCGCAACAGACCGCCTGGCCCCGCACCCCGGCAAAGTTGGAAAGCTTCTTGCAAAGCCACGCCCAAGCGCCGTCCAGGCGTCAAAGTTTTGCTTGAAGAGGATACCCGGTGGATCGCGCACAGTTAATCAGCAACGCCCGTAACAACCTGGCCGGTCTCGGTCGGGGGAACCTGGGTGTGCCGCTGTTGCTGCTGGTGATGCTGGCAATGATGATGTTGCCCATCCCGCCGTTCCTGCTCGATGTGTTCTTCACCTTCAACATCGCGCTGTCGATCGTGGTCCTGCTGGTCTGCGTCTACGCCCTGCGCCCACTGGATTTCGCCGCCTTTCCGACCATCCTGCTGGTGGCGACGCTGCTGCGCCTGGCGCTCAACGTCGCCTCGACCCGCGTGGTCATGCTCCACGGCCAGGAGGGCCACGGAGCGGCGGGCAAGGTGATCCAGGCCTTTGGTGAGGTGGTGATCGGCGGCAACTACGTGGTCGGTGCGGTGGTGTTCGCCATCCTGATGATCATCAACTTTGTCGTGGTGACCAAGGGTGCCGGGCGTATTTCCGAGGTGAGCGCGCGCTTCACCCTCGACGCCATGCCCGGCAAGCAGATGGCCATCGACGCCGACCTCAACGCCGGCCTGATCGACCAGGCCCAGGCCAAGGCGCGTCGTGCCGAGGTCGCCCAGGAGGCCGAGTTCTACGGTTCGATGGACGGTGCCAGCAAGTTCGTGCGTGGTGACGCCATCGCCGGCCTGCTCATCCTGTTCATCAACCTCATCGGCGGCATGCTCATCGGCATGCTGCAGCATGGCATGACCTTCAGCGACGCCGGCAAGGTGTACGCTTTGTTGACCATCGGTGACGGTTTGGTGGCGCAGTTGCCCTCGCTGCTGCTGTCCACTGCGGCCGCGATCATGGTCACCCGCGCCTCGGGCTCCGAGGACATGGGCAAGCTGATCAACCGGCAGATGTTCGATTCGCCCAAGGCGCTGGCCGTTTCCGGCGCGCTGATGGTGGTGATGGGGCTGGTGCCGGGTATGCCACACATCGCCTTCCTCAGCCTCGGCGTGCTGGCCGGCGGCGGCGCCTACATGGTGTGGAAGAAGCAGCAGAAGGCCAAACTCATGGCCGTGCAGGAAGCGCAGCGCCAACAGGATCTGCTGCCATCGCCCCAGCGCGCCATGGAAACCAAGGAGCTGGGCTGGGACGACGTCACGCCGATCGACATGATCGGCCTGGAAGTCGGCTATCGCCTGATTCCGCTGGTCGACCGCAACCAGGGTGGTCAGTTGCTGGCGCGGATCAAGGGCGTGCGCAAGAAGCTCTCGCAAGACCTGGGCTTTCTCATGCCCACCGTGCACATTCGCGACAACCTCGACCTGCAGCCCAGTGCCTATCGCCTGACGTTGATGGGAGTGATCCTGGCCGAGGCCGAGATCTACCCGGACCGCGAGCTTGCGATCAACCCTGGGCAGGTGTTCGGCACTCTCAATGGTATCGCCGCGCGCGACCCGGCCTTTGGCCTGGAGGCGGTGTGGATCGATGTGGCCCAGCGCGCCCAGGCGCAGTCCTTGGGTTACACGGTGGTCGATGCCAGCACCGTGGTCGCCACTCACCTGAATCAGATCCTGCAGAAGCACTGCCACGAGCTGATCGGCCATGAAGAGGTCCAGCAGTTGCTGCAGGTGCTGTCCAAGGCATCGCCGAAACTTGCCGAGGAACTGGTGCCGGGTGTCATTTCCTTGTCGGGGTTGCTCAAGGTCCTGCAGGCCTTGCTTGCCGAGCAGGTGCCCGTGCGTGACATCCGCAGCATTGCCGAGGCCATCGCCAACAATGCCGCCAAGAGTCAAGATACCGCCGCGTTGGTGGCTTCGGTGCGGGTCGGCTTGTCACGCGCCATCGTGCAAAGCATTGTCGGCGTTGAGTCCGAGCTGCCTGTGATCACCCTTGAACCAAGGTTGGAACAGATCTTGCTCAATAGTCTGCAAAGGGCCGGGCAGGGTCAGGAAGACGGTGTTCTTCTTGAACCGAGCATGGCCGAGAAGTTGCAGCGTTCGCTGATCGAGGCGGCGCAGCGCCAGGAGATGCAAGGCCAGCCGGCCATTCTCCTGGTCGCCGGCCCGATCCGTGCCATGCTGTCGAGATTCGGTCGTCTGGCCGTGCCCAACCTGCATGTGCTGGCGTACCAGGAAATACCGGACAACAAGCAAGTCACCATCGTTGCCACCGTGGGCCCTAACGGCTGAGGTAGTGGGTTATGCAAGTTAAGCGTTTTTTCGCCGCCGATATGCGTCAGGCCATGAAGCTGGTCCGTGATGAGCTTGGCGCCGATGCCGCAATCATCGGCAACCGGCGTATCGCCGGCGGTGTCGAACTGACGGCCGCGCTGGACTACAAACTGTCCGCCCTGGCCCCACGCGTGCCGAATGTCGAGCTCGAGGACGAGCTGCGCAAGACCCATTCGCGCATCGCCACCGCCCAGGCCGAGCTGGACGGGCGTGGTGACGCCGAGCTCGGCAACCGGCAATTGTTTGCCGGCCTGTCGCTGACCGCGTCCGAGCCGCTGGTCGAGCCGCATGTGGATGTTCCGGCGCCCGCGCCGGCCCCTGCGGCCCCGACGGTCGACAAGCGCGTCTTCGACGCCATGCGTTCGGAGCTTTCGGGCTTGCGCGAGCTGCTTGAAGTGCAGCTTGGCTCGCTTGCCTGGGGCCAATTGCAGGGCAACAAGCCGCAGCAGGCCAACCTCTGGCGTCGCTTGCAGCGCCTGGGCCTGTCTGGCCCGATCGCCCGTGATCTGCTTGAGCGGGCCGGTGAGATCGAAGACCCGCGTCAGGCTTGGCGCATGGTCCTGGCGCACCTGGCGCGTCTGATCGAGGTGCCTGAGGTGGAGCCGATCGAGGAGGGCGGGGTCATCGCCATGGTCGGCCCGGCCGGCATGGGCAAGACCACCACCCTGGCCAAGCTCGCCGCGCGCTATGTGCTCAAGTACGGCTCGCAGCACCTGGCGCTGGTGAGCATGGACAGCTACCGCATCGGTGCCCAGGAGCAGCTCAAGACCCTCGGGCGCATCCTCAATGTGCCGGTGACCTACGTCGATCCGGGCCAGTCGCTGGCCCAGGCCCTGGAGCCACTGCTGCGCAAGCGCGTGGTGCTGATCGATACCGCCGGCCTTCAGGCCAGCGATCCGGCGCTGCGCATGCAGCTCGAATCGCTCGCCAGCCGCGGCATCGCCGCCAAGAACTACCTGGTACTGGCCACCACCAGCCAGAAACAGGTGCTGACCGCCGCCTATCACAGCTACAAGCGCTGTGGCCTGGCCGGTTGCATCCTGACCAAGCTCGATGAAACGGGCAGCCTCGGCGAAGTGCTGAGCCTGGCCATCAGTCACGAACTGCCCGTGGCCTATCTCACCGATGGTCCGCGCATTCCTGACGACCTGCAGTTGCCGCGCAAGCATCAGTTGGTGAGCCGCGCGGTCAGCGTGCAGTTGCAGGAAGAGCCCAGCGAAGAGGCCATGGCCGACATGTTCGCTGATCTCTACCACAATCCCGATAAGCGCGCGGGTTGAAGATGAACGGCGCAGGGGGTCGACAGCGGCCCTTCAAGTGGGCAGGTCCCACGCGAGACAAGGTAAAGAACAGACATGGGTAGCATGCATCCCGTACAGGTGATCGCCGTCACCGGTGGCAAAGGTGGCGTCGGCAAGACCAACGTTTCAGTGAACCTGTCCCTGGCGCTGGCTGAACTCGGCCGCCGGGTCATGCTGCTGGACGCCGACCTGGGTCTGGCCAACGTCGACGTGCTGCTGGGGTTGACCCCCAAACGTACCCTGGCCGACGTCATCGAAGGACGCTGCGAGCTGCGCGACGTGCTGTTGCAGGGGCCGGGCGGCGTGCGCATCGTGCCGGCGGCCTCGGGTACCCAGAGCATGGTGCACCTGGCGCCGGCCCAGCATGCCGGGCTGATCCAGGCGTTCAGCGAGATCGGCGACAACCTCGATGTATTGGTGATCGACACCGCTGCAGGTATCGGTGACTCGGTGGTCAGTTTCGTTCGCGCGGCGCAGGAAGTGTTGTTGGTGGTGTGCGACGAGCCCACCTCGATCACCGACGCCTACGCCCTGATCAAGCTGCTCAACCGCGATTACGGCATGAATCGTTTCCGCGTCCTGGCCAACATGGCGCAGAGCCCGCAGGAAGGACGCAACCTGTTCGCCAAGCTGACCAAGGTCACCGACCGTTTCCTCGACGTGGCCTTGCAGTACGTGGGCGCCGTGCCCTACGACGAATGCGTGCGCAAGGCGGTGCAGAAGCAGCGCGCAGTGTACGAGGCCTTCCCGCGCTCCAAATGCGCCCTGGCGTTCAAGGCCATTGCGCAGAAGGTCGACAGCTGGCCGCTGCCGGCCAACCCGCGCGGGCACCTGGAGTTCTTCGTCGAGCGCCTGGTACAGCCCACCAGTGCGGGGCCGGTGCTATGAGCGCGAGCGGATTCAAGATGTACAGCAAGGCGTCCAAGGACGCTCAGTACGAGCTGGTCGAGCGCTATGCCCCGCTGGTCAAGCGGATTGCCTATCACCTGTTGGCACGCCTGCCGGCCAACGTGCAGGTCGAGGACCTGATCCAGGCCGGCATGATCGGCCTGCTGGAAGTGGCCAACAAGTACGACGCCAGCAAGGGTGCGAGTTTCGAGACCTATGCCGGCATCCGCATCCGTGGCGCCATGCTCGACGAGGTGCGCAAGGGTGATTGGGCGCCGCGTTCGGTGCACCGCAACACGCGCATGGTCAGTGACGCGATTCGCGCCGTCGAAGCAAGAACCGGTCGTGACGCTAAAGATCACGAGGTTGCTGCCGAACTCCAATTGAGTCTCGACGATTATTACGGGATTCTGAACGATACCTTGGGCAGCCGCCTGTTCAGTTTCGACGACCTGCTGCAGGACGGCGAACACGAAGGGCTGCACGAGGACGGTGTCAGCGGCCAGGTCGAGCCGTCGCGTGACCTGGAAGACGAACGCTTCCAGGCTGCACTGACCGATGCGATCGCCAACCTGCCGGAGCGCGAGCGCCTGGTCCTGGCGCTGTACTACGACGAAGAGTTGAACCTCAAGGAAATCGGGGAAGTGCTGGGGGTCAGCGAATCGCGTGTCAGCCAGTTGCACAGCCAGTGCGCGGCGCGTCTGCGCAGTCGGTTGGGTGAATGGCGAGCGCGGTGAACCCGGGTTCGATGCAGTCGTTTTACGTGGTGCCGAATTGATTGAGCGCGCGCTTGTGAGACGAGCGCGTTTAAGACTGCTTGGAGGTCTAATTGAACAAAGATATGAAAATCCTCATCGTTGACGACTTCTCGACGATGCGGCGGATCATCAAGAACCTGTTGCGTGATCTGGGCTTCACCAACACCGACGAAGCCGACGATGGCACCACGGCTCTGCCGATGCTCGAAAGCGGTCACTACGACTTCCTGGTGACCGACTGGAACATGCCTGGCATGTCCGGCATCGACCTGCTGCGCAAGGTGCGCGCCCACGACCGTCTCAAGGGCATGCCGGTGCTGATGGTGACCGCCGAGGCCAAGCGCGACCAGATCATCGAAGCGGCCCAGGCCGGGGTCAACGGCTATGTGGTCAAGCCTTTCACCGCGCAGGTACTCAAAGAAAAGATCGAAAAGATCTTCGAACGCGTCAACGGCTGAGCCATGTCTGGGGGCGCTATGGAATCAAGAAACGATTCTCTGGGGGAGTTCGAGTCGACCCTGAAGAAGCACGCCGAGCAACTGGTGCAAAGCCTGGAACGCGGCCAGTTCGGCGAGGCGGTGCAGCTGATCCACCAGCTCAACCAGACCCGCGACCGCGGCCTTTATCAGGAAGTGGGCAAGCTCACTCGCGAGCTGCACAGCGCTATCGTCAGTTTCCAGATCGATCCGCGCATGCCGCAGGCCGAGGAAGTGTCGCAGATCACCGACGCCACCGAACGGCTGTCCTACGTGGTCCGGCTGACCGAGAACGCGGCCAATCGCACCATGGACCTGGTCGAGCAAAGCACGCCTGTGCTCAACGATCTGGCATCCGAAGCCCAGAACCTGTCTGCCGACTGGCAGCGCTTCATGCGCCGCGAGGTGGCAGCGCCTGAATTTCGTGAACTGGTCAAGCGCGTCGACAGTTTCCTGACGCACAGCGCCGAAGGTAACCGCAAGGTGGCCGGCCATCTCAACGATATTCTCCTGGCTCAGGACTATCAGGACCTGACCGGGCAGGTGATCAAGCGGGTGACCGCGCTGGTCACCGAAGTCGAAAGCAATCTGCTCAAGCTCGTGTTGATGGCAAGTCAAGTCGACCGCTTTGCCGGCATCGAACATGACCACGATCAATTGCGCGCTGAAAAAGATGAAGAAAAACATCCAACTCGGGGTGAAGGTCCGCAGATTCATGCCGATAAGCGTGAAGACGTCGTGTCCGGTCAGGACGATGTCGACGATCTGCTGTCCAGCCTGGGTTTTTAGGGAGCACGTTTAATGAGCTTCGGCGCCGATGAAGAAATCCTTCAGGATTTCCTGGTAGAAGCCGGCGAAATCCTCGAGCAACTGTCCGAGCAACTGGTCGAGCTGGAAAGCCGACCTGATGATGCGGACCTGCTCAATGCGATCTTTCGCGGTTTTCACACTGTAAAAGGGGGCGCCGGCTTCCTTCAGCTCAATGAGCTGGTGGAGTGCTGCCACATTGCCGAGAACGTCTTCGACATCCTGCGCAAGGGAGAGCGCCGGGTCGATGCCGAACTGATGGATGTGGTGCTCGAAGCGCTCGACACGGTCAACAGCATGTTTGGCCAGGTTCGCGAGCGCAGCGACATCACCCCGGCCACGCCAGAGCTGCTCGCCGCGCTGTCGCGCCTGGCCGAACCGGCCAGCGCCGATGCCGTGGCACCGGTTGCCGTGGCGGCGGTCGTCGAGGCACCGGCTGCCGAGGCGGACATCACCGATACCGAGTTCGAGCAACTGCTTGACTCCCTCGACGCGGTCAAGGCCCAGGCCGAGGCGGCCGAGCGGTCGCACGGCGAAGCCGTTTCCGGCAGTGCCGACGAGATCACCGACGCCGAGTTCGAGTCGCTGCTCGACCAACTGCATGGCAAGGGTCAGTTCTCGCCGGAAGTCGCGGCGAGCGAACCGGAGGCTGCAGTCGCGACGCCGGCCGGTGACGAGATCACCG
The DNA here is from genome assembly GCF_052378495.1 of Pseudomonas sp. A014. Taxonomy (NCBI): domain Bacteria; kingdom Pseudomonadati; phylum Pseudomonadota; class Gammaproteobacteria; order Pseudomonadales; family Pseudomonadaceae; genus Pseudomonas; species Pseudomonas sp. A014. Next base: position 4,189,839 of record NZ_CP199001.1, on the reverse strand, counting down.
ACGAAGAGTTCGAGGCGCTGCTCGACCAGTTGCATGGCAAGGGCGCTTTTGCCGCCGATGCACTGCCGAGCGTCGAAGCCACCGCCTCTGCGCCAGCGGCCGAACCTGTCGGCGATCACATCACCGACAACGAGTTCGAGGCCCTGCTGGACCAACTGCATGGCAAGGGCAAGTTCAGTGGCGATGCCGTCGCGGCTGAAGCGCCAGCCGTTGCCGTGGCTGCCGCGCCTGCTGCCAAGGCCGAAAGCAAGCCTGTCGCCAAGCCGGCGCCTGCCCCCGCCGCGGCTGCCAAGCCGGCCGCTGCTCCGGCACCGGCACGCGCTGCAGCGCCGGCTGCCGACAAGCATGGCGCCAGCGAAGCGGAAACCACGGTGCGGGTCGATACTGCGCGCCTGGATGAAATCATGAACATGGTCGGCGAACTGGTGCTGGTGCGTAACCGCCTGGTGCGCCTGGGCCTGAACAGCGGCGACGAGGCCATGTCCAAGGCCGTGTCCAACCTCGACGTGGTCACTGCCGACCTGCAGACCGCGGTCATGAAGACTCGCATGCAGCCGATCAAGAAGGTCTTCGGCCGCTTCCCGCGCCTGGTACGCGACTTGGCCCGCCAGCTCAAGAAAGAGATCAACCTGGAGCTGGTCGGCGAAGAGACCGACCTGGACAAGAACCTGGTCGAGGCCCTGGCCGACCCGCTGGTGCACTTGGTGCGCAACGCGGTCGACCATGGCGTCGAGACCCCCGAGGAACGCGAGGCCTCCGGCAAGGCGCGTACCGGTCGGGTGGTGCTGTCGGCCGAGCAGGAGGGTGACCATATCCTGCTGTCGATCTCCGACGACGGCAAAGGCATGGACCCGAACGTCCTGCGCGCCAAGGCGGTCGAGAAGGGCCTGATGGACAAGGATGCAGCCGACCGCCTGAGCGAGTCGGATTGCTACAACCTGATCTTCGCCCCGGGCTTCTCGACCAAGACCGAGATCTCCGACGTGTCCGGCCGCGGTGTGGGCATGGATGTGGTGAAGACCAAGATTTCCCAGCTCAATGGCTCGATCAACATCTTCTCGGCCAAGGGCCAGGGCTCGAAGATCGTCATCAAGGTGCCGCTGACGCTGGCAATCATGCCGACGCTGATGGTGATGCTGGCCAACCAGGCGTTCGCCTTCCCGCTGGTCAACGTCAACGAGATCTTCCATCTCGACCTGTCGCGCACCAACGTGGTCGATGGCCAGGAAGTGGTGATCGTGCGCGACAAGGCGCTGCCGCTGTTCTACCTCAAGCGCTGGCTGGTCCAGGACCAGCAGCATGAGGAGCAGCTCGAAGGGCATGTGGTGATCCTGTCGGTCGGTACTCAGCGCATCGGCTTCGTGGTCGACCAGTTGGTCGGCCAGGAAGAGGTGGTGATCAAGCCGCTGGGCAAGATGCTGCAGGGCACCCCGGGCATGTCCGGCGCCACCATCACCGGTGACGGTCGTATCGCGCTGATCCTCGACGTCCCGAGCATGCTCAAGCGTTACGCCGCCCGGCGTATTTGATTTCGGCGGCGTGGCCTGGCGGTCGCGCCGCCTAACGGAGTGTTTATGGCAGTCAAGGTCCTGGTGGTGGATGATTCCGGTTTCTTCCGCCGCCGTGTCTCGGAAATCCTCTCGGCGGACCCGACCATCCAGGTGGTCGGCACCGCGACCAACGGCAAGGAAGCGATCGACCAGGCGCTGGCGCTCAAGCCTGACGTGATCACCATGGACTACGAGATGCCGATGATGGACGGCATTACCGCCGTGCGGCACATCATGCAGCGCTGCCCGACGCCGGTCCTGATGTTCTCTTCGCTCACCCACGAAGGTGCGCGTGTCACCCTCGATGCGCTGGACGCAGGGGCGGTCGACTACCTGCCGAAGAACTTCGAGGATATTTCGCGCAACCCCGAGAAGGTCAAGCAGATGCTGTGCGAGAAGGTCCATACCATCTCGCGCAGCAATCGCCGTTTCAGCAGCTTCGCCAGCCACGCGCCAAGCCCGGTTGCCAGCGCTGCGTCGAGCACCAGCCATGCCCCGGCCAGCACCTTGGGCAGCGCTGCACCGACACGCCCTGCGGCGCCGGTACGCAGCGTTGCGCCTGCCGCCAGCCATTCGCCGGCGCCCAAGCGCAAGCCCTACAAGCTGGTGGCCATCGGCACCTCCACAGGCGGCCCGGTTGCCCTGCAGCGGGTGCTGACGCAACTGCCCGCCAACTTCCCGGCCCCCATCGTGCTGATTCAGCACATGCCTGCGGCGTTCACCAAGGCCTTTGCCGAGCGCCTCGACAAGCTGTGCAAGATCAGCGTCAAGGAGGCCGAGGACGGTGATGTGCTGCGTCCAGGCCTTGCGCTGCTGGCCCCGGGAGGCAAGCAGATGATGGTCGATGGCCGTGGCACGGTGAAGATCCTGCCGGGGGACGAACGCCTGAACTACAAACCCTGCGTGGACATCACCTTCGGCTCGGCGGCCAAGACCTACGGTGACAAGGTGCTGTCGGTCGTGCTGACCGGCATGGGTGCCGACGGACGCGAAGGTGCTCGCCTGCTCAAGCAGGGCGGCAGCACCGTATGGGCCCAGGACGAGGCAAGCTGCGTGATCTACGGCATGCCCATGGCGATCGTCAAAGCCAACCTGGCCGACGCCGTGTACAGCCTGGACGAGATCGGCAAGCACCTGGTAGAGGCCTGTGTCTGATGGATGTTCTTAGCCTTATCGGCCTGATCCTGGCGTTCGTCGCCATCGTCGGCGGCAACTTCCTCGAGGGCGGCCACGTCGGTGCGCTGCTCAACGGCCCTGCCGGGCTGATCGTCATCGGCGGCACCCTGGCCGCGGCGCTGCTGCAGTCGCCGCTGTCGGCGTTCAAGCGTGCGTTGCAGATCCTGCGCTGGATCTTCTTTCCGCCTCGGGTCGACCTGGCTGGCGGCATCGATCGTGTCGTCAACTGGAGCCTGACTGCGCGCAAGGAAGGCCTTCTGGGGCTGGAGGGCGTCGCCGATGCCGAACCGGACCCGTACGCACGCAAAGGTCTGCAGTTGCTGGTCGATGGCGCGGAGCCTGAGTCGATCCGCAGCATTCTCGAGGTCGACTTCCTCACCCAGGAGAGCCGTGACATCCAGGCTGCCAAAGTCTTCGAGAGCATGGGCGGCTACGCGCCGACCATCGGTATCATCGGTGCGGTGATGGGCTTGATCCATGTGATGGGCAACCTGGCCGATCCGTCGCAACTGGGTAATGGCATCGCCGTAGCCTTCGTCGCCACCATCTATGGTGTGGCCAGTGCCAACCTGATCCTGCTGCCGGTGGCCAACAAGCTCAAGGCCATCGTCCTGCGCCAGTCGCGTTATCGCGAGATGCTGCTTGAGGGGCTGCTGTCGATCGCCGAAGGCGAGAACCCACGCTCGATCGAGCTGAAGCTGCAAGGCTTCATGGAGTAAGCCATGCGTCGTCGTCGCCATACCGAGGAGCACGAGAACCACGAGCGCTGGCTGGTCTCGTACGCCGACTTCATCACCTTGCTGTTCGCCTTTTTCGTGGTGATGTACTCGATTTCCTCGATCAACGAGGGCAAGTACAAGGTCATTTCCCAGGCGCTGATCGGAGTGTTCAACGACCCCGAGCGCAGCCTCAAGCCGATCCCGATCGGCGATGAGCGCCCGCTGACGATCAAGCCGGCAGAACCGTTGATCAAGGACAGTGACCAGGTCGATGCAGGCCTGGGACAGACCAGCGTCGACCCGCTCAAGACCATCACCGACCAGGTGGCCGATGCTTTCGGCGACTTGATCAAGTCGAACCAGATGACCGTGCGTGGCAATGAGCTGTGGGTGGAGATCGAACTCAACTCGGCATTGTTGTTCGGCAGCGGCGATGCCATGCCCAGCGACATCGCCTTCGAGATCATCGAGAAGGTGGCCCGGATCCTCAAGCCGTTCGCCAACCCGGTGCATGTCGAAGGCTTCACCGACAATCTGCCGATCCGCACTGCCCAGTACCCGACCAACTGGGAGTTGTCGTCGGCGCGCGCGGCGAGCATCGTGCGCTTGCTGGCAATGGAAGGGGTGAACCCGGCGCGCATGGCCTCGGTGGGTTACGGCGAGTATCAACCGGTCGCCAGCAACGATAGCGCCGACGGCCGGGCGCGCAATCGTCGCGTGGTGCTGGTGATTTCGCGCAATCTCGAAGTGCGCCGCAGCCTGACGGGCTCCGGCAGCGCCAACGCCACCCCGGACGCAGCGTTGCGCCGTGCTGGCACACAAAGTGCACCAGCTACGCCAGCCACGACGGTCGGGAGCAATCCCGTCAAATCTCCGTCACCGAATCTATAGAACCGTTCCCGGCGGGACATTTCGCCCATGCTGGGAGGAAGCAACGCACGATGAGAGTCTGGGCAGTAGCCAATCAAAAAGGTGGCGTCGGCAAGACCACCACCACCATCGCCCTGGCCGGCCTGCTGGCCGAGGCGGGCAAGCGCGTGGTCGTCGTCGACCTCGACCCGCACGGCTCGATGACCAGCTATTTCGGGCACAATCCCGACGCCCTGGAGCACAGCTGCTACGACCTGTTCCTGCACAAGGGCGTGGTGCCCGAGGGGCTGCCGGGGCAGTTGCTGCTGCCGACCAGCCATGAGCGTATTTCGTTGCTGCCCTCGAGCACTGCACTGGCGGTGCTGGAGCGCCAGTCGCCGGGCCAGAATGGCCTGGGCCTGGTAATCGCCAAGAGTCTGGCGCAGCTGTGGCAGGATTTCGACTTTGCCCTGATCGACAGCCCGCCCTTGCTGGGTGTGCTGATGGTCAACGCCCTGGCGGCCAGCCAACAACTGGTGATCCCGGTGCAGACCGAGTTCCTCGCGGTAAAGGGCCTGGAGCGGATGGTCGGCACCCTGGCGATGATCAACCGCTCACGCAAGCAGGCGCTACCCTTCCAGATCGTCCCGACCCTGTTCGACCGTCGTACCCAGGCCTCGCTCGGCACGCTCAAAGTGCTGCGCGACACCTACGGCGAGCAGGTCTGGCAGGGTTACATTCCGGTCGACACGCGCCTGCGCGATGCCAGCCGCAACGGCGTCACGCCCTCGCAGTTCGACGGCAAGAGCCGCGGTGTGATCGCCTACCGGGCGCTGCTCAAGCACCTGCTGACCTACCGCAACGCATTGCAGGTGGCCTGATGAACCGTGCCCCGCAGATCACCAGCAAGCCGCAACTGGCCCTGCAGTCTTACCTCGATGGCCTGTTGCAGGAAGCCACCGAGCCGGTTGAAGTGCCTGAGGCGCCGCCGCTGCCGACAGTGCAGCCACAGGCAGCCGAGCCCAGCGACGAATTCGCCGCTGCGGTTCGTGAAGAACAAGCCCGCGATGCCGTCCGCCAGCCTGAGTCGGTGGTGGCGCTCAAACCCTTTGCCGAGCCTGCGCCCAGGATCCTGCCGACGCTGTTGCCGCCGGTGGAGCCGGTGGTCAGCGTGGTCGAAGAGCAAGTGCTGGCCGAGGCTTCGATTCCGGTGCTGACCCAGACCCAAGCCATAGAGCCGGTCGCCCCGCTGGTCGAAGTCCACCTGCCGTCACCTGCTGCACCGGTGCCGCCGGCTACCGTCGACGGGCGTCCGGCCTGGGCTGCGGAGCCTTTCGAATGCCTGCTGTTCGACGTCGCCGGGCTGACCCTGGCGGTGCCGCTGGTGTGCCTGGGGTCGATCTACAGCCTGGCCGGCCAGGAGCTCACGCCGCTGTTCGGCCAACCGGACTGGTTCCTCGGCATCCTCAGTTGCCAGGCCGGCAACTTGAAGGTGCTGGACACCGCGCGCTGGGTCATGCCTGATCGCTACCGTGAGGATTTCCGCCAAGGTTTGCAGTACGTGATTTCCGTGCAGGGCTACGAGTGGGGGCTGGCGGTGCATCAGGTCAGCCGCTCGCTGCGCCTGGACCCGGCCGAGATCAAGTGGCGCAGCCAGCGTGGTCAACGCCCGTGGCTGGCGGGCACGGTGATCGAACACATGTGCGCCTTGCTCGACGTTGCCGAGCTGGCCGAGCTGATCGCCAGTGGTGCGGTCAAGCAGATGAACACCAAACACAACTGAATCGGCGCCGCATCTGCCGCGGCAACGACGAGCACACCGCCGACGGCGGTACAAGAGGGCTAGGGGAATGAAAAAGTCGTCTGCACAAGGTTCCGAAGATCCGATCCTGCAGTGGGTCACCTTCCGTCTGGACAACGAGTCCTACGGCATCAACGTCATGCAGGTGCAGGAAGTCCTGCGCTATACCGAAATCGCTCCGGTGCCGGGTGCGCCGAGCTATGTGCTCGGTATCATCAACCTGCGCGGCAACGTGGTCACCGTGATCGACACCCGCCAGCGTTTCGGCCTGATGCCTTCGGACGTCACCGACAACACCCGTATCGTGATCATCGAGGCGGACAAGCAGGTGGTCGGCATCCTGGTCGACAGTGTGGCCGAAGTGGTCTACCTGCGTCAGTCGGAGATCGAGACTGCGCCGAACGTCGGTAACGAAGAGTCGGCCAAGTTCATCCAGGGCGTGTGCAACAAGAACGGCGAGCTGCTGATCCTGGTCGAGCTGGACAAGATGATGACCGAGGAAGAGTGGTCGGAGCTGGAGAACATCTGAGGTGATCTTCGAGGCTGCGGTAATCCTCCTGGCGCTGTTGTGGGCGCTGAGCCTGTGGTTCTTCCTCAACTACAGCAAGCGCCAGCGCGAGCTGGCCAGCCAGCAGGCCCAGGGAGATGCGCTGCGTGATCAGCGCATCAGGGACCTGGCCAAACGTCTGGATGACTACCAGAACGTCACCGTGCGCATGGGTGAAGCCATCCATGAACTGCGCGCGGCGGTCGCGCCACTGCCTGACAGGCTCCTGCAACTGGAGCAGCGCGACCCCAACAATGTCACCTTCTCCCAGGCGGCCAAGTTGGTGGGAATGGGCGCAAGTGTGTCCGAACTCACCGAAAGCTGCGGGCTGACCCAGGCCGAAGCGGAGTTGATGAGCAAGTTGCATCGGCGCGACTGAGTGTCGACCGGCACTGATTCGAGCCTGTCATCGCGGGCCGCTTTGCGGCCCCGTTTTCTCCCCTCATTCCCTGAGCCAGGATTGGCTGCCGCCTACCCGTACTACCGGTCCCAGCGGTAACAGCTCGTCCACCAACCGCTGCGCCTGTGCCAGGTCAACGAACAGCCATGAGTTGATGCGTTGGATACCACAGGTTGTTTATCTCGGGCAGCGTATTCAATAGCGCAGCCCCGATCATCCGACTGAGCCGGGCGGCATGGCGATAGAAACCGGCTGTTAGATAGATGTGCCCCTGCACCGGCTAGCTCAATGGCGCTACGGCAGCAGCGGGTTGCCAGGGGTGATGTCACGCTCGCCCGGCGCCGAGTCGTCGAAGTTCTCCGGTACCTTGCCACGCAATTGCCAGGCGAAGGCAATGATTTCGGCGATAGTCAGGTACAGCGCTTCGGGGATCTGCTCACCCAGCTCCAGGCGTGCCAGCAGGCTTACCAGTTCGGCGTTCTCGTAGATCGGCACTTCGTGTTCGCGGGCCAGGGCGAGGATGGCTTCGGCCAGTTCGTCCTCACCCTTGGCGCTCAGGGTGGGCGCCTGATCACCGTCGTAGCTCAGGGCAATGGCCTGGCGGGGGGCTTTGTTGCTCATGCGGTTTCATCCACCCAGCGTTGTTCCAGTCGTGTGCGCGGACCTTGTGGCGGGATGCCGGGATGACATTCCAGATCGCCAACGTCCAGGCCCCGTGCCAACAGGCGTTCGCGCAGGCTGCCAAGCTGGCTGTCGATCAGTTCGGCGGTTTGCGGGCGCTCGGCCCACAGCTGGCCGCTGAGTCGGCCTTGGGTGAGCTGGGCCTGGACCTGTAGTGGGCCCAGCGGCGGCAGGTCGAAGGCCAGGTCGATGCGCCACAACGACTCGAGCGGATCGCGCTGCTCGCGCTGCGAGTCGGCTTGCTGCCGTGGGGTGTCCTCGCGTTGCAGCTTGGCCTGCAGCGGGATGAACTCCTGGCCGTGGCGCAAGGGGATCTCGGTTTGCCAGGTGGTCTGCTGGTTGCCGCTCTCGGTGATACCGGTCTGCTGCAGGCTGGCCAGTTGATGACTTTGTACCCGCGAAATGGCGGCGGCGGCCAGGCGCAGCAGTTGCTGCAGGTCGCCTTTTTCTTCCAGGCTCTGCAGCAGACGTGAGGGCAGGGGGAAGGTGCCGGGCTGCGGGCGGCTGCTGACTTGGTCGAGCATGCCCAGGGCGCTGCGGGCCATGCCCGGCAGGACCTGGGCCAGGGCGGTGGCGGCCAGCGCCGGATTGAATGTGGGGTTGCCCGGAACGCTCGGCAAGACCTGCGCCACCAGGCGCACCAGCTGCGCCTTGAGGTCTGGAGCCACTCCCGCGCCAAGGCCGCCGAGCAGCTTGGCTTCGAGAAACGCGCCACTGTTGTTCAGCGCCTGGGCGATGCTCTTGGCGTCGCCCAACTGTGCGGGGGTTGGCAGGCTGGCCAACAGGCGCGCGGCGGTAGCGCTCAGCTCGCTGTTGCCAGCGGGGGCGTTGGCGATCTGCTGCAAGGCGTTGAGCAAGGTTGGCAGCGATGCCTGACGGCTTGTTTGGGTCAGCAGTTGCTGGGCGATGGTCAGTTGATCCTGGCGCCCGCTCAGGGGTACGAAGCGCAGCGACTGGTCGCCTTGCACCAGCGCGCTGAGCAGGCTGCCGACCGCCAACGGACGTGGGCTGTCGATGGTCAGGGTGGCGCCGGCCTGGCTGCTGTTGAGCAGGCTCACCAGCGAGCGGAACGCTGTAGTCTGCGCCGCATCGCCCGGCAGTGCCTGGCTGGTCAGCACCTTGCCCTGCAGCAAGGTGCCGATCGGTATCTTGCCGGTGTCGAGCTGAGTGAGAGTGGCGATGTTGCTGGCGCTGGCCTGTTGCAAAACCACCGCCAGGCGGTTGCTATCGGCTTGGCCAAGCGTGATCTGGCTGCCGGGGGGCAGGGGCTGGTTGGCACTGGCCTGCACCTGCGCCTGGTTGCCGTTGGGCAGGCTCAGGCGCAACAGCATCATGAAGTCCTGGCCTACCTGGCGCAGGTTCAGCACTTCGGCCTGGGCAGTCTGGCCCGGGGGGATCAGGCCGGGTTGCGCTTGACTCAGGCGCAGCAGCTCACCGGTCAGGCTGGCCTTGGCCACCTGCGCTGCGAATGCGCTTTGTGCGCCGAGACTATTGATTTCCGTCATGATTGTATACAACCTGTCGAGCCAGCCCTCTTGGCAGCGGGATGGCACATGTAATAATGCCGGTCGCGTTGCCACTGCCAGTATAACGGCCAGTGGCAGGGCGACTTGAGACAAGGGTGTTGATCTGCGGTGTTTCATTCGCGGGCAAGCCCGCTCCCACAGGATCGCTGCTGCCTCTGTGGGAGCGGGCCTGCCCGCGAAGAAGGCGCCACTGCTCGACACGCCATGAACAGCATAAGGCGAAACCGTGACCCTCCACCTCCAAGCCGCGAACCTTGCCTGCGAGCGCGACTGGCGACTGCTCTTCGAGCACCTTGACTTCGAACTGCGCCCCGGCGACATGCTGCAGGTCAGCGGCCCCAATGGCAGCGGCAAGACCAGCCTGCTGCGCCTGTTGGCCGGCCTGATGCAGCCGACGGCAGGGCAGATCCTGCTCGATGGCCGCGCCCTCGGCGAGCAGCGCCATGCCCTGGCCAGTATCCTGCTGTGGATCGGGCATGCTGCCGGGATCAAGGAGTTGCTGACGGCCGAAGAGAACCTTGCCTGGCTCTGCGCCCTGCATCGACCCGCGACCCGCGAGGGCATCTGGACGGCTCTCGAGGCGGTCGGCCTGCGCGGATTCGAGGATGTGCCTTGCCACACCCTCTCGGCCGGCCAGCAGCGCCGCGTCGCCCTGGCCCGCCTGTACCTGGACTGCCCGCCACTGTGGATCCTCGATGAACCGTTCACCGCCCTCGACAAACAGGGGGTGGCCCAGCTCGAAGCGCACCTGGCCGCGCACTGCGAGCAGGGGGGCACGGTGGTGCTGACCACCCATCACAACCTTGAGCACAGACCGTCCGGCTACCGTGAACTCAACCTGGGGCAGTGGGCGGCATGAGCGTATTCCTTCTGTTGCTGCGCCGCGAAGCGCGCCTGTTGTTCCGTCGCCCGGCGGAGCTGGCCAACCCGCTGGTGTTCTTCGCCATCGTCATAGCGCTGTTTCCGCTGGCGGTCGGCCCCGAGACGCAATTGTTGCAAACCTTGTCGCCTGGACTGGTCTGGGTCGCGGCTTTGCTGGCGGTATTGCTGTCGCTGGACGGCCTGTTCCGCAGCGATTTCGAAGATGGCTCGCTGGAGCAGTGGGTGCTATCACCGCATCCACTGCCATTGCTGGTGCTGGCCAAGGTTTTGGCGCACTGGACCTTTTCCGGGCTGGCGCTGGTATTGTTGGCGCCACTGCTGGCGCTGATGCTGGGTTTGCCAGTCGCCTGCCTGCCGGTGCTGCTCGGCTCGCTGCTGCTGGGCACTCCGGTGCTGAGCTTGCTGGGGGCGGTGGGCGCGGCGTTGACGGTCGGGCTCAAGCGCGGTGGTTTGCTGCTGGCGTTGCTGATTCTGCCGTTGTATATCCCTGTATTGATCCTGGGCAGTGGTGCGTTGCAGGCGGCGTTGCAGAATATGCCCGCGACCGGACACCTGCTCTGGCTGGCCAGCCTGACCGCCCTGGCCGTGACACTGACACCCTTTGCGATAGCGGCCGGCCTGAAGATCAGCGTCGGCGAATAACGAGTCCCGGGCACCGAAGCCCGGCAAAGACCCTGGATGTACCCTGATGAAAATGAGCTGGACGTGGTTCCACAAACTGGGTTCCCCCAAATGGTTCTATGCCATCAGCGGCCGTATGCTGCCGTGGCTGACCATCGCTGCCGTGCTCCTGCTGCTGGTGGGCATCGCCTGGGGCCTGGCTTTCGCCCCGCAGGACTACCAGCAGGGCAACAGCTTCCGCATCATCTATATCCACGTACCTGCGGCCATGCTCGCGCAGTCCTGCTACGTGCTGCTGGCGGTCGCCGGTGTGGTGGGGCTGGTGTGGAAGATGAAGCTGGCCGACGTCGCCCTGCAGTGCGCCGCCCCCATCGGGGCCTGGATGACCGCGGTGGCGCTGGTCACCGGGGCGATCTGGGGCAAACCGACCTGGGGCAGCTGGTGGGTGTGGGACGCGCGCCTGACCTCGATGCTGATCCTGCTGTTCCTGTACTTCGGCATCATCGCCCTGGGCCAGGCCATCAGTAACCGTGACAGCGCCGCCAAGGCGTGCGCGGTGCTGGCCATCGTCGGGGTGGTCAACATCCCGATCATCAAGTACTCGGTGGAGTGGTGGAACACCCTGCACCAGGGCGCCACCTTCACCCTCACCGAAAAACCGGCCATGCCCGCCGAGATGTGGCTGCCGCTATTGCTGACGGTGCTGGGGTTCTATTGCTTCTTCGGCGCCGTGCTGCTGCTGCGCATGCGCCTTGAAGTGCTCAAGCGCGAAGCGCGTGCCAGTTGGGTGCGCGAAGAGGTGCTCAGCAGCCTGGGCCGGGAGACCGTGCGATGAGTTTCGCCTCCTTCAGTGATTTCCTCGCCATGGGCCATCATGGCCTGTACGTGTGGTCGGCCTATGGCATCTGCCTGATGGTACTGGCGATCAATGTCGCCCTGCCGCTGCAGGCCCGCCGCCGCTACCTGCAAGAAGAGGCGCGCCGTCTGCGCCGGGAGAACCACCAGTGAATCCGCAGCGCAAGAAACGCCTGTTGCTCATCCTCGGCCTGCTGGTCGGCGTCGCCGTAGCCCTTGGCTTTGCCCTGAGTGCCCTGCAGCAGAACATCAACCTGTTCTACACGCCCACCCAGATCGCCAACGGCGAGGCGCCGCAGGACACACGCATTCGCGCCGGCGGCATGGTCGAGAAGGGCTCGGTGCAGCGCTCGGCCGACTCGCTCGACGTACGCTTCGTGGTCACCGACTTCAACAAATCGGTGCCGATCACCTACCGTGGCATCCTCCCGGACCTGTTCCGCGAAGGGCAGGGCATCGTTGCCTTGGGCAAGCTCAACGCCGAGGGCGTGGTGGTGGCTGACGAGGTGCTGGCCAAGCATGACGAGAAGTACATGCCGCCTGAGGTGACCAAGGCGCTCAAGGAGAGCGGCCAGGCCGCCACTGCCGGCGAGGTCAAGCCATGAACGCTGCCCTGGTGATCCCCGAGCTTGGCCAGTTGGCGATGATCCTGGCGATCTGTTTTGCCGTGGTGCAGGCCAGCGTGCCGCTGCTCGGTGCCTGGCGTGGCGACCGTCTCTGGATGAGTCTGGCGCGCCCTGCGGCCTGGGGCCAGTTCGCCTTCCTCGCCTTTGCCTTCGCCTGCCTCACCCATGCCTTCATGACCGACAATTTCTCGGTCGCCTATGTCGCCCACAACTCCAACACCGCACTGCCCTGGTACTACAAGTTCAGCGCCGTGTGGGGCGCCCACGAAGGCTCGCTGCTGCTCTGGGCGTTGATCCTGGGTGGCTGGACCTTCGCCGTGTCGGTGTTCTCGCGCCAGTTGCCGCAGGTGATGCTGGCGCGGGTGCTGGCGGTGATGGGCATGATCAGCACCGGTTTCCTGTCGTTCCTGATCATCACCTCCAACCCGTTCACCCGCCTGCTGCCACAGGTGCCCACCGACGGTCGCGACCTCAATCCGCTGCTGCAGGACTTCGGCCTGATCGTCCATCCGCCGATGCTGTACATGGGCTACGTGGGCTTCTCGGTGGCCTTCGCCTTCGCCATCGCGGCGTTGCTCGGTGGTCGCCTGGATGCCGCCTGGGCGCGCTGGTCGCGGCCCTGGACCATCGTCGCCTGGGCCTTCCTCGGCATCGGCATCACGCTCGGCTCCTGGTGGGCCTACTATGAGCTGGGCTGGGGCGGCTGGTGGTTCTGGGATCCAGTGGAAAACGCCTCGTTCATGCCATGGCTGGTCGGCACTGCGCTGATTCACTCGCTGGCAGTGACCGAAAAGCGCGGGGTGTTCAAGAGCTGGACCGTGCTGCTGGCCATCGCGGCGTTCTCGCTGAGCCTGCTGGGTACCTTCCTGGTGCGCTCCGGGGTGCTGACCTCGGTACATGCCTTCGCCGCCGACCCGTCGCGCGGTGTGTTCATCCTGATCTTCCTGCTCTTCGTGGTCGGCGGCTCGCTGACCCTGTTCGCCCTGCGCGCACCGGTGGTCAAGAGCCACGTGGGCTTTGGCCTGTGGTCGCGCGAGACGCTGCTGCTGGCCAACAACCTGGTGCTGGTGGTGGCGGCCTCGATGATCCTGCTGGGCACGCTCTACCCGCTGGTGCTCGACGCCCTGACCGGCGCCAAGCTGTCGGTCGGCCCACCTTACTTCGATGCGTTGTTCCTGCCGTTGATGGCGCTGCTGATGGTAGTGCTGGCGATTGGTGTGCTGGTGCGCTGGAAGGATACGCCTGGCAAATGGCTGTTCGGCATGCTGACGCCGGTGCTGATCGGCAGCGCGATCCTGGCGCCGGTCGCCGGGCTGATCGTCGACGACTTCGACTGGCCGGCGCTCAGCGTCTTCGCCCTGGCCGCCTGGGTGGTGCTCGGCGGGGTGCGCGATATTCTCGACAAGACCCGTCACAAGGGCCTGCTCAAGGGGCTGCGCGGCCTGCATCGCAGCTACTGGGGGATGCACCTGGCGCACCTGGGGTTGGTGGTGTGTGCCCTGGGTGTGGTGCTGTCGAGCAACAACAGCGCCGAGCGCGACCTGCGCATGGCGCCGGGCGAAAGCGTCGAACTGGGCGGTTATCACTTCCTGTTCGAGGGGGCCAAGCACTTCGAGGGGCCGAACTTCATCTCCGACAGGGGCACCATCCGTGTGTCGCGCGAGGGGCGTGAAGTGACCGTGCTGCACCCGGAAAAACGCCTGTACACCGTGCAGCAATCGATGATGACCGAGGCCGGTATCGATGCCGGCTTTACCCGCGACCTCTATGTCGCCCTGGGCGAGCCACTGGAGAACGGTGCCTGGGCGGTACGGGTACACATCAAGCCCTATGTGCGCTGGATCTGGCTGGGCGGCTTGCTGACCGCATTGGGCGGGCTGCTTGCAGCGCTCGATCGGCGTTATCGGGTCAAGGTCACGGCGCGGGTGCGCGATACATTGGGCCTGTCTGGAGCGACGGCATGAAGCGTTGGATCATGGTAGTGCCATTGGCGGTGTTCCTGCTGATGGCCGTGTTTCTGTACAAGGGGCTGTTCCTCAAGCCCGACGAACTGCCGTCGGCGATGATCGGCAAGCCATTCCCGGCATTCTCGCTGCAGAGCGTGCAGGGCGACCGGACCCTGACCCAGGCCGACCTGCAGGGGCGACCGGCGCTGGTCAACGTCTGGGGCACCTGGTGCCCATCGTGCAAGGTCGAGCACCCTTACCTGAACCAACTGGCCGAGCAAGGCGTGGTGATCCACGGCATCAACTACAAGGACGACAACGCCGCCGCGCTCAAATGGCTGGCGGAGTTCCACAACCCTTACCAGCTCGACATCCGCGACGAGCAGGGTACTCTGGGCCTGGACCTTGGTGTATACGGCGCGCCGGAAACCTTCCTCATCGACGCCAAAGGCATCATCCGCTACAAGCATGTCGGTGTGGTCGACGCCACGGTCTGGCGCGAGCAACTGGCGCCGCTTTACCAGGGGCTGGTCGATGAGGGGCGGCCATGAAGCGCTGGCTTGCCGCCGCCATACTTGGCTTGAGCCTGGCCGGCATGGCCAGGGCGGCCATCGATACCTATCAGTTCCGCGACGATGCCGAGCGCGAGCGCTACCAGCAACTGACCAAGGAACTGCGCTGCCCCAAGTGCCAGAACCAGGACATCGCCGACTCCAACGCACCGATCGCCGCCGATCTGCGCCGGGAAATCTTCCGCATGCTCGGCGAAAACCAGAGCAACCAGCAGATCATCGACTTCATGGTCGATCGCTACGGCGACTTCGTACGCTACAAACCAGCGCTGACGGCGCGTACCTGGTTGCTCTGGTTCGGCCCTGGCGTGTTGCTGGCTGGCGGCTTCGTGGTGCTGGCGGTGATCGTCCGTCGGCGTCGCAGCCCGGTGGCGCAGGGCAACTCCGAACTCTCCGTGGACGAACGCGAACGTCTCGCCAAACTGCTGGATAAAGAACAGACCCATGACTGAATTCTGGCTGAGTGCGGGCCTGCTGTTGCTCGCCGCCCTGGCTTTCCTGCTGATCCCGATCCTGCGTGGCCGCCGCCAGCAGCAGGCCGAAGAAGACCGCACCGCGCTCAACGTGGCCTTGTATCAGGAGCGGGTCGCTGAGTTGACTGCGCAGCAGGAGGCCGGGGTGCTCGACGCCGGGCAACTGGCCAAGGGGCGCGACGAGGCGGCCCGTGAACTGCTGTCCGACACCGAAGGTAGCGAGGCGCCGCGTCAGGGGCATCTGGGCAAGACCCTGCCGCTGGTGGCTGCCGTGCTGGTGCCGGTAATGGCGCTGGGGTTGTACCTGCATTTCGGCGCCGCCGACAAGGTCGAGCTGACCCGTGAGTTCGCCGATGCGCCGAAAACCATGCAGGAGATGACCACGCGCCTGGAGCGTGCCGTGCAGGCTCAGCCGGACTCTGCCGAGGGCCTGTATTTCCTCGGCCGCGCCTACATGGCCGACCAGCGTCCTGCCGATGCCGCCAAGGCCTTCGAGCGTGCGGTCGCCCTGGCCGGTCGTGAACCCGAGCTGCTCGGGCAGTGGGCCCAGGCGCAGTACTTCGCTGCCGACAAGCAGTGGAGTGCGCAACTGCAGAGCCTGACCGACGAAGCACTCAAGGCCGACCCGAACGAGGTTACCAGCCTGGGGCTGCGCGGCATCGCTGCCTTCGAGGGCGAGCACTATCAGGAAGCGATCGATTACTGGCAGCGCCTGCTGGCGCAACTGCCTGAAGGCGATGCCTCGCGCGCCGCCCTGCAGGGCGGTATCGACCGTGCCGCCGACAAGCTCAAGGCCGATGGCGGCAAACCGGTGCAGGCGGCGAGCCTGACCGTGCGTGTCGAGCTGGCCGCAGCGCTCAAGGACAAGGTCAAGCCGGACGACACCGTGTTCATCTTCGCCCGCGCCAGCAACGGCCCGCCGATGCCGCTGGCGGCCAAGCGGGTGACTGTGGCGCAGTTGCCGATCGAAGTGCAGCTGTCGGATGCCGACGCGATGATGCCGCAGATGAAACTGTCGGACTTCGCTGAAGTCCAACTGGTTGCGCGCGTATCGCGTGCCGGCCAGCCGACCCAGGGCGAGTGGATCGGCCAGAGCGCGCCGCTGGCTACCCGCGGCCAGCCAACCCAGCACCTGACCATCGACCGTCCCGACCGATAAGAGATTGCCGCCATGAACCGCAGCGTACGCCTGACCCTGATCACCCTGGCCCTGGGGCTTTCTGCCTGTACGGTGCACCAGCCAGGCGAGCGCGAGTCGCTGCCACCGATCGAGACCACGCCACCACCGCACCAGGGGCCGGTGGTCAAGCCGCTACCGGGCGGACAGCCCGCACCGCAGCCTGGCGCGCCGTCCGGTATTCCCAAGCCGATGCCACGCACCTCCGCGAGCTTCGCGCCCCCGCCAGGCGGTGCCAGCCACTGGGACCCGAAGCTTGGCGTCTATGTGCTGGAGAAGCAGCCCAACACCTTCTATCGTCAGCGCACCTACTACCGTTATGACAAGGGCTGGAGCTGGTCGCTGAGCCCCAATGGCCCATGGCAGGAAACCGACAGCAGCGGTGTGCCGGGCGGGTTGGGCAGGGCCTTCGCGCAGTAAGTATCCTTCACGTCCCTGTCGTGGGCTCGCCCCCGCGATAGAGGCCCTCGCAGTCTCCCGCCGAACTGGCATAATCCCCCTCTGAATCGAACCGGAGGGTGGCATGAGCAAGACAGTCCTGGTACTGGTGGAAACCGTCGATGATTACCTGCCGCTGCTGGAGCAGGCCGGTTACCGCCTGATTCGTGCCCCATCCCCGCAACGGCGAGCGCAAGCCATCGCCGAGCATGCCGAGCAGATCGATGCTGTCCTCACCCGTGGCCCGCTGGGCCTGACCGGTGCTGAAATCCAGGCACTGCCCAAACTCGAAATCATCTGCGTGATCGGCGCAGGCTATGAGCAGGTCGACCTGGCCGCCGCCAAGGCCCGTGGCATCACCGTCACCAACGGTGCTGGCGCCAACGCAGGTCCGGTCGCCGATCACGCCATGGCCCTGTTGCTGGCAATGTTGCGCGACATTCCCCGGGCCGATGCCAGCACCCGGCGCGGTGAATGGAACCGGGTCATCAGCCCATCGGTGAGCGGCAAGCGCCTTGGCATCATCGGCCTTGGCGCCATCGGCCAGGCCATCGCCAAGCGTGCAGCCCAGGGCTTCGACATGAGCGTCAGCTACCACAGTCGTACGCCGCGTGGTGATGTGCCCTACACCTGGTACGACAGCCCGTTGCAACTGGCCCAGGCCGTGGACATCCTGGTGATCGCCACCCCGGGTGGTGCCGGTACCCTGCATCTGGTCGATGCCCCGGTGCTCGAGGCGCTGGGGGGCGAGGGGTATCTGGTCAATATCGCCCGCGCGAGCGTGGTCGATACCCAGGCGCTCGTGCAGGCATTGCAGGCAGGCGTCATCGCTGGCGCAGCATTGGATGTCTTCGATGACGAGCCTGCCGTGCCCGAGGCACTCAAGGTGTTGGGCAATACCGTGCTGACCCCGCATGTCGCCGGCCAGTCGCCGGAAGCGGCGCGCGACACCGTGACCCTGGTGCTGCGCAATCTCCAGGCATTCTTCGCTGGCGAGCCGGTGCTCACGCCAGTACTGTCGTAATCCCAGCTTTCGATCCCGCCTGACAAGGAGTGTGTGCATGCAACTTGAGATCTTCCAGGTCGATGCTTTTTCGGCCGAACCGTTTGGCGGTAACCCAGCGGCGGTGATTCCGCTGGACAGCTGGCTGCCGGACGATGTGCTGCAGCGCGTCGCCGAAGAGAACAACCTGTCCGAGACGGCCTACTTCGTGCGTAACGGCGAAGGCTTCGACCTGCGCTGGTTCACCCCGGCCGTGGAGGTCGATTTGTGCGGCCACGCCACCCTGGCTTCGGCCTGGGTGTTGTTCGAGCAGTTGCATGAGCAGGCCGAGGTGTTGCGCTTCAATACCCGCAGCGGTGAGCTGCGCGTCAGTCGCGGTGCAGATGGCTTGCTGGCCATGGACTTCCCGGCCAAGCAACCTGTGGCGGTGGACATCCCCGATGGCCTGCTCGAGGCCCTCGGCCTGCCGAGCGCCCGCGCGCTGTACCGCTCGGATGACTTCGTGGTGGTGATCGATGATGCTGCGTTGATCGATCCACTCAAGCCCGATTTCGTCGCGCTGTCGGCCTTCGATGTGCGTGGCATTGCCGTGACTGCGCCGGGGCGCGGCTTCGACTTTGTCACCCGCTGGTTCGGCCCTCGCGTGGGGATCAACGAAGATCCGGTGACCGGCTCGGCACACACCTCGCTGGCGCCTTACTGGTCCGAGCGCCTCGGCAAGCGCAGCCTCAGCTGCGAGCAGGGCGGGGTGCGCAAGGGGCAGTTGCATTGCGAGGTGCCGGGTAACGGCCGGGTGATCATCAGTGGGCGTGGGGCGCTGTATATGCGAGGGACAGTGTTCATCTGACTGGCGAGGGTGGCTTGCGGGTCTCTTGTGGGAGCGGCGGTTCGCCGCTGCGACTTGCCCGCAAAGAGGTCTGTAGCGGTACCGCTATACTTTGCAGCTTCCCCACCCGCCAGGAGCCCATCCCATGTCTCATACCAAGCACGGCGCCTGCCTCTGCGGCGCCACCCGCCTGACTGCCACGGTCGAAAACCTCGAAGTCAACGCTTGCCACTGCAGCATGTGCCGCACCTGGGCCGGGGGCCCGATGTTGGCAGTGCACTGCACCCAGCCGCCCAGTTTCGAAGGCGCTGTTCCCAGCGTCTTCCGCTCCTCCGACTGGGCCGAGCGGGGCTTTTGCGGGCAGTGTGGCACTCACCTCTACTACCGGTTGATCGCCAAGAACGAATACGCCTTGCCGGTCGGCCTGCTCAAAGGCGATGACTGGCAGTTCACGATGCAGATCTACGTCGACGAGCGCCCGAGCTGGTACTGCTTCTCCAATCAGACCCAGGACCTCACCGGCGAGCAGGTCATGCAGCTGTTCAGCTAGGCCTGCTCCAGCAGCCATTCGGCGAACACCTCGGCGGCGGACGAGGGCGGGTTCTGTCGGTCGTGCACGAGGTAGTCGGCCTGGCCGGTGCGGACCACGAAGTCCGACACCGGTCGGATCAGCCCGCTTTTTATGCGTTCGCGAGCCATGGCTTCCCAGCCCAAGCCCACCCCCATGCCCTGCAGCACGGCATCGAACACCAGATTGACCTGATTGAAGGTCAGCGCATCGGCCGGCGGCTGGTAGCGCAAGCCGAAATGGCTGAACCAGTCATGCCAGTCCAGGCAGTTCCAGGCCGAGGCATCCAGCTGAATCAGCGGTAGCCCCTGCAACTGCGCAACGTTGTCGATGGTGGGCAGCGCGCGTGCGGTACTGGCGATCGGGAAGATCACCTCGTCGAACAGCTTGCTGGCCTGCAACGAGGCCCAGCGGCCATGCCCATAGAGAATACCGAGGTCGTAGTCGGCGATCAGGCTCTCGTTGATGTCGTTGCTGGCGTGGATATTCACCGTCAGTTCTGGATGCTGCTCGTTGAACCGCAGCAGGCGCGGGAACAGCCAGTACTGGGCGACGGCGTGGGTGCAGATGACACTGACGTGTCGATCGCCGTGCCCGCTCTTGAGCCGCTGCACGTGGGCCAACAGTTTGTCGAGCATCGGCTCGACGAAACCGTGGAACTGCGTGCCCGCGGTGGTCAGGACGATGCCTCGGGCGCGTCGCTCGAACAGCTGTGCACCGAGATGATCCTCGAGCAGGCGGATCTGCTTGCTCACCGCGCTTTGCGTCAGGTACAGCTCGCCTGCTGCACGGGTGAAGCTGCCGGTGCGTGCCACGGCTTCGAAGGCGATCAACGTGTCGAGGGGCGGAAGGTGACGGCTGTAGCGGCTCATGGTGGTTGCGCCTGCTGGGATTACAGAGCGTCAGCATACTCAGCTGAAAGCCATTCCTCCAGGGAATGGCTGCATGCCCATTCATCTTTTGTCGGTCAAGCGTGCAACCGGTAGCCTGCGCGCATCCACCAACAGGAGAGACAAGGTGAAACGCGGGGTGATGTATGCCGGCACGGCTGGCGCAATGTGGGGGGTGGTACTGATGGTTCCGGAGGTGCTGCCAGAGTTCAATCCGGTGTTGCTCAGCACCGTGCGCTATGTGATGGTCGGCTTGATCTCGGTGCTGCTGGCACTGCCCATGGCCCGCCAGTTGCGACGCCTGACGGTGGGCGACCTGTGGATGCTGTTGCGCCTGTCGGTGATCGGCAACCTGCTGTACTTCATCTGCCTGGTGGCGGCGATCCAGCGCGTGGGCGTGGCCCCCGCCTCGCTGATCGTCGGTGTGCTGCCGCTGACCATTACTCTCTATGGCCGCAACGACAGCGGGGCGGTGCCGCTGTCGCGCCTGATCGGCCCTCTGATGCTGATCCTGCTCGGCATGTCGTGCATCAACCTCGAGACATTCGCCTTCGCAGCAGGCGATGCTGGCGACAAGTTCATGGGCCTGGTCTATGCGCTGGTCGCCCTGGCCTGCTGGACCTGGTACGCCGGGGAGAACAGCCGCTACCTCAAGCAGTGCGCACGTTTCGACAGCCACCAGTGGTCGGTGCTGTGTGGCGCGGTTACCGGTCTTGTCAGCCTGGTGCTGCTGGCCATTCTGGCCCTGTGGTTCCCGCAGCAATTGCAGGCGCAGGCCAGTGTCGAACGCTGGTGGTTGTTCTGGGTTGCCGCGCTGGGTTGCGCCGTGCTCGGCTCCTGGTTGGCCATGGCCTTGTGGAATGCCGCCTCCAAGCGTCTGCCACTGACCTTGAGCGGGCAACTGATCGTGTTCGAGACGCTGTTCGGCCTGCTGTATGCCTTCCTCTGGCGCCAGTCTGGCCCAACCTTGCTGGAGGCAGCAGCCATCGTGCTGGTGATCGGTGGCGTGCTGTGGTCGATGCGCCAGCACGACGTCGCCCCCGGACTTGCCAAATCCGTGCATTCCTGAGAAAAGGGCGGCCTCGAAATCTGCCGCAAGGAAATGACCGTGACTCAGGAACTGCACATCACCGAGATCCAGGAAGGCGACGGCAAGGCCGTGGTCAAAGGCGCCCTGATCACCACCCAGTACACCGGCTGGCTGGCCGACGGCAGCGAGTTCGACTCGTCCTGGTCGCGCGGCAAGCCCTTCCAGTGCGTGATCGGTACCGGCCGGGTGATCAAGGGCTGGGACCAGGGCCTGATGGGCATGCGCGTGGGCGGCAAGCGCAGGCTGCAGGTACCCGCGCACCTGGGCTATGGCGAGCGCTCGGTGGGCAGCATCCCGCCGAACTCGGACCTGACCTTCGAGATCGAGTTGCTCGAGGTGCTGACGCGGGATGATTGATGTCCAGTTGTTGCAAGGGTGACGTAATTCGGCAACATCGATGGTCCAACATGGCTGCTGCCAGGGAGGGCCAGCATGGAAGAGCCCATCAGGCGGCCGGTGCCTTGCACCGCCGCCGGCAAGGATGGTGCACAAGCAAGGATGCTCCCCGTCCTTAGCCGAACGAGCCCTGCCATGAAGTGGATGCAATACCTGCGACGCCGTCACCTGTTTCTCGGTCTCACCCTCGCCGCGGTGCTGATACCGCTGACCCTCGATGTGGTGCAAAGCCGCGACCAGCACGGTGATGGAACCCAGACGCTGGTGTTCCTGCGCCATGCCGAGAAGCCCGGCGAGGGGCTGGGGCAACTGAACTGCCAGGGCCTCAACCGCGCCATCGACCTGGCCACGTTGCTGCCGGAGCGTTTCGGCGCTGCCGACTACGTGTTCGCCGCCGACCCCGGCCGGCATGTCGAGGAGGGCAGCGAGGATAAACGCTACAGCTACATCCGCCCGCTCATGACCATCAGCCCCAGCGCCATCCGCCTTGGGCTGCCGGTCAATATCGACTTCGGCGCCAACGACTACGACGATCTCGCCGAAGAACTGCTGCGCGCCAAGTACCGCAACGCCACGGTCTACACCGCCTGGTCGCACGGCTACCTGCCAGACCTGATAAACGCCGTGGCTGGCAAGGCCCTGGGCGAGAAGCGCGTCATCACCTCGGACTGGGACGGCGATGATTTCGACACTCTGTACGTGATCACCCTGACCTGGCATGACGGCAAGGCCACCATGCTCAGCCGCAACGTGCGTCAGGAACTCGATGGTGGGTCCGAGGTTTGCCCGACCTGATTCAGACGTTTCTGACTCGGTCGGGGTGTCCAGACTGACTTATTTCCAAGTGACGACAGGGCACTGTTCACGGGTTTCCGGAAATCCGATTCCGGGCGTGAGGAATGCGGAGTTGCATGGAAATCGATCGGTCTTATCGGTTCATCGGTCATCGCGGCGTGACCTTCGACGTCATCGAGTTCACCGTGAGGGCCGATAACTGCTGCTGGCTCAATACGCTGCATATTCCAACAGCGGGCCGACATCAGTATCGCGTGGTCGGCAAGGTGAAGGAACTGTACGAGCGGATGCAGGCCGGGCAGTTGCCCTGCGTGATGGTGGTGGCGGTTTCATTGCCGTTGACGCGTGAGCAGGCGGATCAACTCAATATGCAGCGCTGGACCGTGGCGAGTGTGGTTTCGGGAGCTGTGGGCGGTGCGGTTGCGGCCGTGGCAGGTCCGCTGGCTGGCGGGTTGACAAAAGCCAGCGTGGTTCCGCTTGTCGCCTCCCGTCTTCCCACCTTCCATGCCGGCGATGTCCTGATAGGCATAGACGCGAGAGTCCGTGGTGGTATCGGGCCGCAGCACTCCTCGATTGCTGTCAGGCTTTACCAATGATGCTGGATATGTATGAAGATCCGGTGCAGATAGGCCTGATGCTGGTAGTGACGGTTATCATTGACCATGTCATCAGATCGCCTGTCTGGCGCAAGTGGCTTGGGCTGTTCCTATTTCCCTTTGGGTTGTTCAGCCTACTTTTCGTCCAAGCCTGGTCCTACTACGGCATTGATCTAATGTTGTGGAAGGCGTGGTGCATGATGATGGGGTCATGCTTGTTCTTTCGTCGCTACCACCATGTGCAACGGGACTGATTGCACACTGTTGGCTACAACGCCCTTCGACGCTCATCCTACGGGATGTCGAGGGGCGTTGGCCTTTAAGGGCTACCGCCCCAACCGCCGCACCGCAGTTCTACTTCCCTGATACCAGAAGCTGGGGTTAAGCATGTCGCTCGATGATCTGCTGCAGCCGATTTTGATCATGATCATCTGGTGGACACTGGATCGCTGGACCGTATCACCCTGGCGCGGATGGGTAGGGCTGGCCCTTCTAGCGGGTGGCTTGGCCAGCTTTTTATGGACCGAAATGTGGAGAGTTTTCGGTCACGAAATAATCATGTGGAAGTCGTCCGCTGTATCCATCGGCATTTTTCTCATGCTGCGCAGCAACCGGCAGGTCGACCAGTCGTAAGCATCACTGGGAGAGTGGGGCAGCTTGTGACAAGGCCGCCGCGCCTTCAGGATGACGATACGGCGGCCTCGAGCTGAATTTACCGCCCCAGCCGCATCGGCCAGCCCACCACCTTCTTCACCCGTGGCGTCGCATAGGTGCGCACTTTCGACGTGCTCAGCCCCAGTCGCACCAGCGATTCGGCGATGGTCACCGCCGCACTCACGCCATCAACCACTGGCACGCCGGTACGCTGGCGAATCTGTTCGTCGAGCCCGGCCATGCCGCCGCAGCCCAGGCAGATCACCTCGGCCTTGTCGTCACGCACGGCACGCTCGGCCTGTTCGACGATGGCCTCCACGGCGCGCTGCGGATCAGCTTCCAGCTCCAGCACCGCCAGACCGCTGGCCCGCACCGAGGCGCAGCGGTCATACAGTCCGGACAGCTTCAGGCGATCCTCGATCAGCGGCACGGTGCGGTCCAGCGTGGTGACTACCGAGTAGGCATGGCCCAGGTACATCGCGGTGCTGGCGGCGGCATCGGTGATGTCCACCACCGGTACATTGAGCAACTCCTGCAAACCTTCGCGGCCGTGCTCGCCGTACCCGGCCTGGATCACCGCGTCGTAGGGCTGGTCGTAGGCCAGCACCCGGTCCATCACGGCGATGGCGGCCAGATAGCTCTCGAAATTTCCCTCCACCGACTCTGCGCCGAACCAGGGCGTCAGCCCGACGATCTCGGTGCCGGGCGCTGCAACGCTGCGCGCCTGTTCGGCAATGGCCTCGGTGATGGCTTCGGTGGTGTTGACGTTGACGATCAGAATACGCATCAAAGAACTTCCCTTGATCAATGGCTGCTGTGGTCGACGGCGATGGCTTCGCCGCTGACGTCGAGGTATTGGCGATTGCGCGGTGCGATCAGCAGGTAGAGCGCGGCCGCGGTACCTGCACCGATCAGCCAGGAGAATGGCGCGACGCTGTGGAAGTGCGGTACCAGTGCCAGCACGATCGCCAGCAGGGCCGATGGAATGAACGCCGCGAGTGCGCGCAGGTTGACGCCCCGCGAATAGTGGTAGGCACCGGCCGGGTTCTCGCTGTACAGCTCCGGCACGTTGATCCGGCCTTTGCGCAACAGCCAGTAGTCGGACATGATCACCCCGTACAGCGGGCCAAGCAGGGCGCCCAGGCCGGACAGGAAGTACACGATCACCAGCGGGCTGTTGTACAGGTTCCACGGGAGGATCAGCACCGCCACGGTGGCACTGATCAGCCCGGCGCGGCGGAAGTTCAGGTGGCGTGGTGCCAGGTTGCTGAGCACGAAGGCCGGGGCGACGAAGTTGGCCATGATGTTCACCGCAACGGTGACGATCAGGAAGGCCATGCAGCCCAGGACCAGGAACAGGGTGTTGGGGATGGTAGCGACGATCTGGGTCGGGCTGTCGATCACCTGCCCGTTGATCTGGAACTGTGCGCCGCACAGCACCACGGTGATCACCGCAAATACCAGGATGTTCACTGGCAGGCCCCAGAAGTTGCCGACACGGATGGTCCTGCGGCATGGCGAGGACCGGGCGAAGTCGCAGAAGTTGAGCACCAGGGTGCCGTAGATTGCCAGCCAGAGCGCGCCGCCGGCAAAGATGTTGCGCCACATCTCGTAGCCGGTCAGCGGATCGGCCACCGACCAGGCGATGCGCGCATCGTTCTTGAAGAACATCCAGGCGGCCAGGCTCGCCACGGTCAGCAGGATCACCGGCCCGGCGAAACCTTCGTAACGGCGCACCATCTCCATGCCGTAGGCGAGGATCACCAACTGCACGATCCAGATCGCCACGAAGCATACCCAGCCCAGGCTCGACAATCCGAGAATGCTGTCGTGGTCATAGGCGGCTACCTGTGGCCACACGGCGGTGAGCAGCACGCGCAGTACCACCGAGGCCAGGTAGGTCTGGATACCGAACCAGGCGATCGCGATCACCGCGCGGATCAGCGCGGGAATCTGCGCGCCATGGATACCGAAGGCGATGCGGCTCATGACCGGGAACGGTACGCCGGTCTTCTGGCCCATGTAGCCGGAGAGGTTCATGAAGAAGTAGACAAGCGCGGCACCGATCGCCAGAGAGACCAGAATCTGCCAGCCGCCAAGGCCCAGGGCGAACAGCCCCATGGCGAAAGAGTAGTTGGCGATGTTGTGCACATCGTTGGTCCACAGGGCGAAGATGCTGTAGCCACCCCAGCGCCGACCCTCGATGCGGGTTGGCGCAAGATCACGGTTGTGCAGGCGTGGACTCAGCTCGTACGGTCCGGCGGGGTTTTCCAGCGTGGTGGCGGTGGGGCTGGTGCTGGCAACGGAAAGTTCAGGGGCAAGGTCGAGACTGCTACTCATTCCGGCGGCTCCTGATGCGCTAGGACTGCGATGAGGCGGGCTTGCGCACGGGCTCGCCTTCTCGTCTGTGCAGCATTGGCATCACTGGGTTCTGGGCGCTAGCGGCCTGCGGGGCAGGCGCTGCGTGTTCTTGTGTATTTATGTTTTGTTTAAGTTGTATACAAAACACAAGTTCACTTAAGCCAGTTCCATGCCAGAGAGGGCACAGTTTATGAGTTGCTATTACTTTGACTTTGACCTTTTGTTTAATAACTTTATGAAAATAAAGAACTATAAACTGACCATTTGATCAGTATTTATTTTGCATTCACTTATTAGTTGATTTTAGAGTCAATTTTTATCGCCTTCCCGGTGTAACGTGTTGGGGCATGTCCGTAACCAGTGCACACAAAAATGGCACTCTAGGTGACATTCTTGTGTACAAATCTTGGGTCATGCCATCGGTGGCAGGCGCCGCTTGACCGGTGTCTTCTTGATGATCGCGGTGTTGGTCTCGGCGAGGGTGTTGAGCCGGTCAAGCAGGGTGTCCAGCTGTTCCATCGAGCGCACATGCAGGCGGGCGATGAAGCAGTCCTCGCCGGTAACCTTGTCGCATTCGGTGAACTCGGGAATGGCGACGATCTGCCGCTCGACTTCCTGCAATTGCCCCGGCAGCGGCCGGATTCGCACGATGGCCTGTAACTGGTAACCGAAACAGCGTGGGTCGATTTCCACGGTGTAGCCGCGAAGCACGCCGCGTTCCTCCAGGCGGCGCAGCCGCTCGCTGACGCTGGGGGCGGAGAGGCCGCTGATCTGCGCCAGGGCCTTGAGCGAGCGGCGCGAATCCTCCATCAGGGCATTGATCAGCAGTTGGTCGATATCGTCGGTCATACTTGCCTCGTCAGGTAAAAGTGCAAATCTGCCTTGATAGTAAAGGCGATTGGTGATTCTGGCCTTGTTTATCCGCTGGAGTGCCCATGTCCGCGCCAGCATACTGTTGCCATCTTCGACAGGAGGCATGAGATGGACAGTTCGATTCGTCGCGGCTCGCTGGAAATGGTCGCCGCCATGCTGATTTCCGGAACCATTGGCTGGTTCGTGCTGGTGTCCGGGCAGCCGGTGCTGGACGTGGTGTTCTGGCGCTGCGTCCTGGGCGCTGGCACCTTGCTGCTGATTTGTGCGGTCATGGGCTTCCTCAAGCCGGGTATCCTGAGCCGCACCACCTTCCTGTTGGCGGTGCTCAGCGGGGTCGCCATCGTCGGCAACTGGTTGTTGCTGTTCGCCTCTTATTCGCGCGCCTCGATCGCCATCGGCACGGCCGTGTACAACGTCCAGCCGTTCCTGCTGGTGGGCCTGGCGGCGGTGTTTCTTGGCGAGCGGATTACCGCAGCCAAGCTGACCTGGCTGACACTGGCCTTCCTCGGCATGCTGGCGATCGTCAGCGCTCACGGGCAAGGGCAGGGCGGCGATGAGTACCTGCTGGGTATCGGCCTGGCATTGGGGGCGGCGCTGCTCTATGCCGTGGCGGCATTGATCATCAAGCGCTTGAGCGGGACCCCGCCGCACCTGATTGCCTTGATCCAGGTAAGTACCGGCGCACTGCTGCTGGCCCCTTGGGTCGGGTTCGGCGGGCTGCCGGCAGCGCCTGCTGCGCTGGGTAGTCTGGTGACACTGGGGGTGGTGCATACCGGGTTGATGTACGTGCTGTTGTACAGCGCCATCCAACGCCTACCCACGGCGCTGACCGGCGCCCTGTCGTTCATCTATCCGATTGCCGCGATCCTGGTGGACTGGGTAGCCTTCGGTCATCGCTTGGCACCGCTGCAGTGGCTGGGCGTGGCGCTGATCCTGCTGGCGGCGGCAGGGATGCAGCAGGGCTGGTGGTTCAGGTCGCGCAGGGCGGCCTCGGCCTCACAAAGCAGGTAGAATGGCGGTTTTTCGCTATGCGGCCCGCCATGACCTCCCCGATCCACACTCTGGAGCAGCACCTGCTCACCGCCCTCGACCCCGCGCCTGTCGAAACCCGTCGTCTGTTCCATGGGCGTGGCCGTTGCTGGCCGGGCCTGGAGCAGATCACCGTCGACTGGCTCGACGGGGTGCTGTCGGTCGCGCTGTTCCGCGAGCCGCCCGATGGCCAGTTGGCCGAGCTCGAGGCGATGCTGCGTGCCCTCGCCGAGCGCCCGCAATGGAGCGGCCAGGCGATCCTGCTGCAGCACCGCTACCTGCCCGACAGCCCTGGTCAGTGGCTGCTCGGCGAGCCCTGCCAGCAGCGCGAGGTGATCGAGGACGGCTTGAAGTACCTGCTGGATCTGGGCGTTCGCCAGAACAACGGATTGTTCCTGGACATGCGCTACGGTCGCCGCTGGGTGCGGGAGCAGGCGGCGGGCAAGCGGGTGCTGAATCTCTTCGCCTACACCTGCGGGTTCTCTGTGGCGGCCATCGCCGGTGGCGCACAGCAGGTGGTGAACCTGGACATGGCCAAGTCGGCGCTGTCGCGTGGGCGCGAGAACCACCGCCTCAATGGCCATGATGCGTCATGCGTCGCTTATCTCGGGCATGAGCTGTTCAAGTCGTGGGGCAAGGTGCGCAAGTACGGCCCGTACGACCTGATCATCGTCGACCCGCCGACCTTCCAGCGCGGCAGCTTCGTGCTCACCCAGGACTACGCCAAGATCCTGCGTCGTTTACCCGAACTGCTGAGTGAGGGCGGGACAGTGCTGGCCTGCGTGAACGATCCGGCGATCGGCCCGGAATTTCTCATCGACGGCATGGCGCAGCAGGCGCCGCAGCTGGCGTTTGTCCAGCGCCTCGAGAATCCACCGGAGTTTCCCGATGCCGACCCACAAGGCGGGTTGAAGGCGCTGGTCTTCCAACGGCAGGGCTGAACCCGAGGACTCGGGTTCGGCCCGGTCGCTGATCAGTATTCGGACAGCGAAAACTCGGTCAGGCAGAAAGTCGGCACCCCGGCGGCTTGCAGGCGGCGCGAGCCTTCGAGTTCGGGCAGGTCGATGATCGCTGCAGCTTCGAATACCTTGGCACCGGTACGGCGCACCAGGTTGGCGGCCGCCAGCAGGGTGCCGCCGGTGGCGATCAGGTCATCGAAGATCAGCACCGAATCGCCGTCGCACAGGCTGTCGGCATGCACTTCCAGGAAGGCTTCGCCGTATTCGGTCTGGTAGGGCTCCGAGAGTACGTCGGCCGGCAGTTTGCCCTGCTTGCGGAACAGGATCAGCGGCTTGTTCAGTTGGTGGGCGATGATCGAGCCGATCAGAAAACCCCGTGCATCCATGGCACCGATGTGGCTGAACTCGGCCTCGACATAGCGCTCGATGAACTGGTCGGCGACATAGCGCAGCCCGCGTGGCGACTGGAACAGCGGAGTGATGTCACGAAAGATCACGCCCGGCTTGGGGAAGTCCACTACCGGGCGGATCAGGGCTTTGAGGTCGAAGGTGTCGCTGTGCATGGGGCGGGTATCCTGGAAAAACGTGGCGTCAGTATACCTTGCCGTGGCAGCGATCAGACCTCCATCGCACCACCGGCCAGCGCGCACAGTTGGATCGGGTCGAGGATGTGCACTTCCTTGCCTTCGGCCTTGAGCAGGCCGTTCTGCTGGAAGCGGGTGAACACGCGCGACACGGTTTCCACCGCCAGGCCCAGGTAGTTGCCGATCTCGTTGCGCGACATGCTCAGGCGGAACTGGTTGGCCGAATAACCGCGGGCGCGGAAGCGTGCCGAGAGGTTGACCAGGAAGGTGGCGATCCGCTCGTCGGCGGTCTTTTTCGACAGCAGCAGCATCATCTGCTGGTCGTCGCGGATCTCGCGACTCATCACCCGCATCAGTTGGCGGCGCAGTTGCGGCAGTTGCACCGAGAGCTCATCGAGGCGTTCGAAGGGGATTTCGCAGACCGAGGTGGTTTCCTGGGCCTGGGCCGAGACCGGATAGGCTTCTGTGTCCATGCCCGATAGCCCGACCAGTTCGCTGGGCAGGTGGAAGCCGGTGATCTGCTCTTCGCCGGCATCGCTGAGGCTGAAGGTCTTGAGGGCGCCGGAGCGTACAGCGTAGACCGAGCCGAAATTGTCACCCTGGCGGAACAGGAACTCGCCCTTCTTCAGTGGGCGGCCGCGCTTGACGATTTCATCCAGTGCGTCCATGTCCTCGAGATTGAGCGACAGGGGCAGGCACAGAGGGGCCAGGCTGCAATCCTTGCAATGGGCCTGGCTGTGAGGGCGCAGTTTGACTGGCTCGGACATTTCTTTCGATCCTTGTGATAAAGCACACATAAGCTGTAAGGGTAACCTACAGCTGGACTAGAGGCCAGCCTGCACTTTTTTGGTGCGGCTTGGCGACGCCCTGCGTGGATGACTTCGGGCGCCTTCTACCAATCCATGGTGTGCCTGACAAGGCGGACTGTCCATGCGGTGTAACGTCTCGGAAAAACGACTAGATGACCCGGGAAAAACGTTGGCGATTGTGCAGGTCCAGGTAGGCATCGAACACCATGCAGACCGAGCGCACCAGCAGCCGACCTGCCGGCAGCACCTTGATACCGCGGCTGTCGAGAGTGACCAGGCCGTCGCGCTGCATGGCCTGCAGTTGCGGCCAGAGCCCTTTGAAGTAACCACGAAAGTCCAGGGTGAAAGCCTGCTCGATCTGCTCGAAGTCCAGTTCGAACTGACAGATCAGTTGCTGGATCACGGCCCTGCGCACACGGTCATCCTGATTGCACAGCAGGCCACGCTGGGTCGCCAGTTGGGCGCTGGAGAGGGTGTCCTGGTAGGTGTTCAGGTCGCTGCTGTTCTGGCAGTAGAGATCGCCGATCTGACTGATGGCCGAAACCCCCAGCCCCACGAGGTCGCAATGACCGTGGGTGGTGTAGCCCTGGAAGTTGCGTTGCAGGGTACCTTCCTCCTGGGCGATGGCCAGTTCATCGTCGGGCAGGGCGAAGTGGTCCATGCCGATATAGCGATAGCCGGCGGCGGTGAGTTGCTCGATGGTGTTGTGCAGCATTTCCAGCTTGGCGGCCGGGGCTGGCAGCTCGGCGGCGTCGATGCGTCGCTGGGGCATGAAGCGTTCGGGCAGGTGCGCATAGTTGAACACCGACAGGCGGTCCGGCTGCAGGCGAATCACCTCCTCGACGGTGCGGGCGAAACCTTCCGGGCTCTGGCGTGGCAGGCCGTAGATCAGGTCGAGGTTCACCGAGCGGAATTGCAGGGTGCGTGCGGCTTCCACCAGAGCGCGGGTCTGCTCCAGGCTCTGCAGGCGGTTGATCGCTCGCTGCACGGCCGGGTCCAGGTCCTGCACGCCGAGGCTGACACGGTTGAAGCCCAGCTCGCGCAACAGGCCCATGGTCGACCAGTCGGCCTCGCGCGGGTCGAGCTCGATGCCGTAGTCACCCGAATCGTCATCCAGCAGGTTGAAATGCTGGCGCAGGCAGGTCATCAGCTGGCGCAGTTCCACATGGCTGAGAAAAGTGGGGGTGCCACCGCCGAAATGCAGTTGTTCGACCCGTTGCTTGGGGTCGAGGTGACAGGCGATCAGCTGGATCTCCTGCTCCAGGCGCTGCAGGTAGGGCGCGGCGCGGGCGCGGTCTTTGGTGATGACTTTGTTGCAGGCGCAGTAGTAGCAGATGTTGGCGCAGAACGGCACGTGCACGTACAACGACAGCGGGCGCACCGCACGGCGGCTTTCGCGCAGGGCATGCAGCAAGTCGAACGAACCCACTTCGCCATGCAATTGCACGGCGGTCGGGTAGGAGGTGTAGCGTGGTCCGGCCAGATCGTAGCGACGGATCAGGTCGGCATCCCAACGTAGGTCGTCGAGCATGTGGGCAGTCCCCGGATAGAGCAGCAGTGCCCGGAGTCTAGATATGTCTGTAGGAAGGGGTCTTGACTTGTATCAAGCCGAGTCGGCAGTCACCTGGTGCAACACTCTCAGGCGATCAATGCCCCATCAGCCAGTGCTGGTGCGGCCCAGGTAGCGTCCACAGGCCGAACAGCATCACCAACACTCCGCCCGCCATGCGCACGCTGCGCCGTCGTAGCAGCGAGTTGGCCCGTTCTGCGGCCAGGCCCGTGGCCAGCAACACTGGCCAGGTGCCGACACCGAATGCCAGCATCAGCGCCGCGCTGTACGCGGCGTTGCCCTGGCTCGCCGCCCACAGCAAGGTACTGTAGACCAGCCCGCAGGGCAGCCAGCCCCACAGTGCGCCGAGCAGCAGGGCCCGCGGCAGGCTCGAGACCGGCAGCAGACGCGACGCCAGCGGCTGGATGTGTCGCCACAAGCCTCGGCCCAGGGCCTCGATACGGGTCAGCCCGCTCCACCAGCCGGCCAGGTACAAGCCCATGGCGATCAGCAGCAAGGCTGCCACCACTCGCAGCAGTTGGGCGGCAGGGCTGCTGGCCAGGGCCCAGCCGGCCAGGCCCAGCAGCAGACCAGCGGCCGCATAGCTGAGTACGCGGCCGAGGTTGTAGGCGACCAACAGGCGCAGGCGGCGGGCGCGCTGTTCGGGCGGGATGGCCAGGGTCAGGGCGCCCATCAGGCCGCCGCACATGCCCAGGCAGTGGCCGCCGCCCAGCAGGCCGAGCACCAGGGCGGAACCGAGCAGCGGGAGCAGGTCAGACACGCGGGGTGGGATCCTTGTCGTCGGGCTGTTCGGGCTTGGCTTCTTCGGGTTTCACGGCGGCCTGGTGGCGCGGGTCCTGATCGTCGAACAGGATGCTGTGGGCAGGGCCCTCGAGGTCATCGTACTGGCCGCTGTCCACGGCCCAGAAGAAGATGTACACGGCCACGCCGACGAGCAGCAGGGCGGCGGGGATCATCACATAGAGGGCGGGCATCGGCGATTCCTGCTCAGGCCATGACGGGACGAGGGACAGCATTGGCAGCCTGCACGGTTGGCATGCGCGTCAAGCGCAGGGCATTGAGCACCACGATCAGCGAGCTTACCGACATGCCGACCGCCGCCCACACCGGCGTGATCCAGCCCAGCGCGGCAAAGGGCAGCATGAGGCCATTGTACAGCGTTGCCCAGAGCAGGTTCTCGAGGATGTTACGGCGCGTGCGGCGCGCCAGGTCGAAAGCCTGTGCCAGTGCCTGCAGGCGGTTGGACAGCAGCACGGCGTCGGCGCTGGTCTTGGCCAGATCGGTGGCCGAACCCATGGCGATGCTGATGTCGGCGGCGGCCAGCACCGGCACGTCGTTGACGCCGTCACCGAGCATCAGCACCTTGCGTCCTTCACTCTGCAGGGCCTTGACCCTGGCCAGCTTGTCGTCCGGACGCAGGCCGCCGATGGCCTGGTCGATGCCCAGTTGCGCGGCGACTTCCCCGACCATCGGCGAGCTGTCGCCCGACAGCAGCAAGGTCTGCCACCCGCGCGCCCTGCACGCGGCCAGCAACTCGCTGGCATCGTCACGCAGGCGATCGTCAAGGCTGAACCAAGCCAGCGGGCCGATCCGGTCACCGAGCAGCAGCCACTGCCCGCGCGGTTCGGGGACGGCCGGCACTTCGGCGCCGCTCAGGGCGCAGACGAAGGCGGCCTGACCGATGCGCAGCCGCTGCTGGCCGACCTGGCCCTCAAGGCCCAGCCCAGGTACGGCCTGGACATCGTCGGCAGGTTCGGCACTGTGGCCGAAGGCACGGGCGATGGGATGTTCCGAGCGGTTCTCCAGGGCGGCTGCCAGGGCCAGGCAGCGGTCAGGCGCAAGGCTGCCCAGCGGGCGGATGCTGCGCAGGGCCAGGCGTCCTTCGGTCAGGGTGCCGGTCTTGTCGAACACCACGATGTCGATCTGGTTCAGCCCTTCGAGCACGTGGCCGCGGGTCACCAGCAGGCCAAGTTTGTGCAGGGTGCCGGTGGCCGTGGTCAGGGCGGTCGGGGTGGCGAGCGAGAGCGCGCAGGGGCAAGTCGCGACCAGCATCGCCAGGACGATCCAGAACGCGCGCTCGGCATCCAGATGCCACCACCACAGGCCGATGGCCAGCGCGGCAGCCAGGCTGAACAACAGGAACCACTGCGAGGCGCGGTCGGCGATCTGCGCCAGTCGTGGCTTTTCCGATTGCGCGCGCTCGAGCAGGCGCACGATGGCCGACAGGCGCGAATCCTGGCCGAGGGCGTCGACCTCTACGGTCAACGCGCTCTCGACGTTGAGCGTGCCACCGGTGACCCGCTCGCCAGCCCGTCGGGCCTGGGGCAGGTATTCACCGGTGAGCAGCGATTCGTCGATGCTCGAACGGCCTTCGAGGATGCGACCGTCAGCGGGAATCACGGCGCCCGGCAGGACCTGCACGTGGTCGCCGCGGACCAGCTCGGCCAGCAGGATGCGTTCGGCACGCCCCTGCTCGTCGAGGCGCAGGCACGAGGCCGGCAGCAGGTTGACCAGTTGCGCGGTAGCCGCTGCCGTGCGTTCGCGGGCGCGCCGCTCCAGGTAGCGGCCGGTGAGCAGGAACAGGGCGAACATGCCCACGGTATCGAAGTACAGCTCGCCGCTGCCGGTGATCGCGGTCCAGATCCCGGCGCCATAGGCCAGGGCAATGGCCAGCGATACCGAGACATCCATTGTCAGATGGCGGGTGCGCAGGTCACGAGCAGCCCCTTTGAAGAACGGTGCGCAACTGTAGAACACGATCGGCGTGGTCAGGAACAGCGCAACCCAGCGCAGGATGGTGTGCAGTTCGGGCGATAGGTCGATGTTGAATTCCGGCCAGGTCGCCATGGTCGCCATCATCGCCTGGAACCACAGCAGGCCCGCCACGCCCAGGCGTCGCAGCGCCGTGCGGTTTTCCCGGGCCAATTGCTCGGCGGCCTGGTCGGGCTGGTAGGGGTGGGCGGCGTAGCCGATGCCGCGCAGTTCGGCGATCAGCCGCGAGAGCGGCAGTTGCCCGTCGTTCCAGCTGACGTGCAGGCGGTGGTTGGACAGGTTCAGGCGCGCCTCGCCAACGCCTTCGAGATTGCGCAGGTGCTTCTCGATCAGCCAGCCGCAGGCCGCGCAACTGATGCCTTCGATCATCAAGGTGGTTTCGGCCAGGGCGCCCTGGTGCTGCACGAAGTTCTGCTGGACGTCGGCGCGGTCGTACAGCGCCAGTTCGTCCTGCAACTGCCGCGGCAGTGCCTCAGGGTTGGCACTGGTCTCGCTGCGGTGCTGGTAATAGTGCTCGAGCCCGCCTGCGACGATGGCTTCGGCGACTGCCTGGCAGCCAGGGCAGCAGAACTGCCGGGGCTGGCCGAGTACCACAGCGCTGAAGCGGTTGCCGGCGGGGACGGGCAGGGCGCAGTGGTAGCAGGGAGTGGGTTGAGTCATCGGGGTCATGCCTGGCCGTGGGCAACAGCGCAAAACCTGTGGGAGCGGGCTTGCCCCGCGATGGCGATCACCTGGGCAACATCATTGCCTGGGCTGACGCTATCGCGGGGCAAGCCCGCTCCCACGGGGTCGGTGCTGTTGCAGCGGTTCATTCTTGATGCTCGGCGCCTTGCAGGGCTTCGTCGCCCAACTGCAAGGTCACGCCATGCTCGACCTTCTCTTCCTCGAACAGGCGCCATACCTGGCCGTTCTCGGTACCCAGCAACTCGACGAAGCGCCGGCCCTCGACCTTGTCGTCGAGCTGACCGACATAGCGCCCGGTTTCGCTACGGGCAAGCTGGACCTTGCGGTCCTTGTCCGGCTGGGTCGGCGAGATCAGGTTCAGCTCCAGGGTCTGTGGATCGCTGTTGCCGGTCAGGCGCAGTTCCACCTCGCCGGTCAGGTCGTCCAGATGCACGCTGGCCTTGAGACCAAGCGTCTGGGCCAGCAGCTCT
The DNA here is from genome assembly GCF_052378495.1 of Pseudomonas sp. A014. Classification (NCBI taxonomy): domain Bacteria; kingdom Pseudomonadati; phylum Pseudomonadota; class Gammaproteobacteria; order Pseudomonadales; family Pseudomonadaceae; genus Pseudomonas; species Pseudomonas sp. A014. The sequence continues at coordinate 4,154,071 of NZ_CP199001.1, read as the reverse complement.
CGGTCCAGCGAGCGGTTGATGCCTTTGCCTGCCTCGTAGTAGTTGTCGTTGACCAGGTTGTCCGGGTTGCGCACGGCGATGCTGACCATGGTCAGGCTCAGGCACACCGAGGTGGTGAGGATGCCGATGATGATCCAGGGCCAGAGGTGCTTGTACCAGGGGCTGTTGGCGGTGGCGGCAGTCATTGTCGAACGTCTCTCTCAGCGGATCTGTGGGCCGATGAAGCGGCTCTTGGCTTCAACCTGGGTGCCGTTGTCGTCGGCATCCTTGAGGATGAAGGTGATGTCGTTGGTGCTCGAGGGCAGTTTCTCGGGGGCGACCGACAGCTGCACCGGCAGGCTGACGATATCGCCGGCGGCCACGCGGATCTCGCGTTGCCCGGACAGCTGTAGGCCAGGCAGGCCGGCGGCATCGAGCACGTAGACGTGGTCGCGCTGGTCCTTGTTCATCACCTTGAGGCTGTAGACGTTCTCGATCCAGCCTTGGGCGTTCTCGCGGTATAGCACGCGGTCCTTGCTGACGTCGAAGCCGACCAGCGAGCGGGTGGCGAAGGCGGTGGCCAGTGCACCGATCATCACCAGCAGCACCAGGGCGTAGCCAATCAGGCGCGGGCGCAGCATGTGGGTCTTCTGCCCGGAAAGATTGTGCTCGGTGGTGTAGCTGATCAGCCCGCGCGGGTAGTCCATCTTGTCCATGATGCCGTCGCAGGCGTCGATGCATGCCGCGCAGCCGATGCATTCGATCTGCAGGCCGTCGCGGATGTCGATGCCGGTGGGGCAGACCTGCACGCACATCGTACAGTCGATGCAGTCGCCCAGGCCCTGGGCTTTATAGTCGACGCCTTTCTTGCGCGGGCCACGGGCTTCGCCGCGGCGCGGGTCGTAGGAGACGATCAGCGTGTCCTTGTCGAACATCACGCTCTGGAAGCGCGCGTAGGGGCACATGTACACGCACACCTGTTCGCGCAGCCAGCCGGCGTTGCCATAGGTGGCGAGGGTGAAGAAGCCGACCCAGAAATAGGCCCAGCCATCGGCCTGGCCGGTGAAGAATTCGATGGCCAGTTCGCGGATTGGCGAGAAGTAACCCACGAAGGTCAGGCCGGTGACGAAGCCGATCAGCAGCCACAGGCTGTGCTTGGCCAGCTTGCGCAGGAACTTGTTGCCGCTCATGGGCGCCTTGTCGAGCTTCATGCGCTGGTTGCGGTCGCCCTCGGTGACTTTTTCGCACCACATGAAGATCCAGGTCCACACGCTCTGCGGGCAGGTGTAGCCACACCAGACACGGCCTGCGTACACGGTGATGAAGAACAGGCCGAAGGCGGCGACGATGAGGATGCCCGACAGCAGGATGAAGTCCTGCGGCCAGATGGTGGCGCCGAAGATGTAGAACTTGCGTTCGGGCAGGTTCCACCAGACGGCCTGATGCCCGCCCCAGTTCAACCATACGGTGCCGAAGTAGAGCAGGAACAGCAATGCGCCGCCGACCATGCGCAACCTGCGGAACACGCCGGTGAAGGCGCGGGTGTAGATTTTCTCTCGAGAGGCGTAGAGGTCGACGGAATCCTTTCCTTTGTTGGCAGGCGGGGTGACGTCATGTACCGGAATCTGCTTGCTCATCATCAAGTCCCACGGCAGTGGAGAAATGCCAGGGCCAGTGCATGCCGGCCGTGGTCGCGCGCCTGTGGTGGCGCTCTGCGGCCCATGATACGCCTGTGATGGCAGGGTAGGGCTTGGCTGCGACGTTTAGTCGCGTTGGGTGGTCGTTTGAATCGTGTTATGGCGAGTGTCAATTGATCCAGGTCAGCCAGTGGTGCATTTGCCGGCCTCATCGCGGGCAAGCCCGCTCCTACAAGTACTGCACCAGCCTTGTGGGGGCGGGCTTGTCCCGCGATGAGGCCAGCCCAGGCTTACTCAGCCGGTTGAGCCGGATCCGCCTGCTGCGACAGGCTGTACACATAAGCCGCCAGCAGGTGCACCTTGTCGTTGCCCTGGATTTCGGCCTGGGCGGGCATCTGCCCCTGACGACCGTAACGAATGGTCTGCTGCAGCTGGGCGAAGCTCGAGCCGTAGATGAACGCCTGCGGGTGAGTCAGGTTGGGTGCGCCCATGGCGGGGGTGCCCTTGCCTTCAGGGCCGTGGCAGGCCACGCAGTTGGCGGCGAAGAGTTTCTGCCCGTTGGCCGCGTCGGCCTTGATGCCCTCGGGCAGGCTGCGCCCGTCCAGGTTGGTCAGCACGAAGGCGGCAACGTCCGCCACGCCTTGCTCGCCGATCACCTCGGCCCAGGCCGGCATCACACCATGACGGCCATTCATGATGGTGGTCTTGATGGTTTCCGGTTCGCCGCCCCAGCGCCAGTCGCTGTCGGTCAGGTTGGGGAAGCCGTACGCTCCCTTGGCGTCCGAACCATGGCACACCGAGCAGTTGGAGGCGAACAGGCGTGCGCCCATCTTGAGGGCCTGCGGATCCTTGGCGACGTCTTCCAGCGGCATGGCCGCGAACTTGGCGAAGATCGGCCCGAAGCGGGCATCGGCCTTGGCCATTTCCTTTTCCCATTCGTGCACGCCGGTCCAGCCCGACTGGCCATTGCTGAATTCGGTCTGCTTGTCGTTATCCAGGTACGTGTAGCCTGGCAGGATGCCTTTCCAGTTGCCCAGGCCCGGATACAGCGCCAGGTAGCCGAGGGCGAATACGATGGTGCCGACGAACAGCCAGAACCACCATTTGGGCAGCGGGTTGTCGTACTCCTCGATACCGTCGAACGCATGGCCGACGGTTTCGTCGGTGATCTCTTCGCGCTGGCCCTTGCGGGTCGACAGCAGCAGCCAGGTCAAGGCGAAGATGGTGCCCAGGGTCAGGACGGTGACGTACAGACTCCAGAAGGTTGTCATTGTTGTTTGCTCCCAGAAGCATTCTTTTGCGCGTGCTCGACATGCCGGCTGGCCTCGGGATCATCCGCGAAGGGCAGTTGCGTGGCCTCGTCGAAATCCTTCTTGCGCCGCGGGCTGAACACCCACAGCGCCAGGCCCACGAAGGCCACCAGCACGACGACGGTGCCCAGGCCGCGAATCATCCCGATATCCATCAGCGTCACCGTTTGCTCTTGATGAGGGTGCCAAGGCCTTGCAGGTACGCCACCAGGGCGTCCATCTCGGTCTTGCCCTTGACCGCATCGCGGGCACCGGCGATATCTTCGTCGGTGTAGGGCGTACCGAGGGTGCGCAGCACTTCGAGCTTCTTGGCCGTATCCTTGCCATCGAGGTGGTTTTCCACCAGCCATGGGTAAGCGGGCATCTTCGATTCCGGCACCACGTTGCGCGGGTTGTACAGGTGCGCGCGGTGCCAGTCGTCGGAGTAGCGTCCGCCGACGCGGGCCAGGTCCGGGCCGGTGCGCTTGGAGCCCCAGAGGAAGGGGTGGTCCCACACGCTTTCACCGGCCACCGAGTAATGGCCATAGCGTTCGGTCTCGGCACGGAACGGACGGATCATCTGCGAATGGCAGCCTACGCAGCCTTCGCGGATGTAGATGTCGCGCCCTTCGACCTCCAGCGCGGTGCGCGGCTTCATGCCCTCGACCGGCTTGTTGGTGACGTCCTGGAAGAACAGCGGGACGATTTGCGTCAGGCCGCCGATGCTCACGGCGATGACCATGAAGAAGGCCAGCAGGCCTATGTTCTTCTCGACTGCTTCATGCTTCATCAGTGCGCTCCCACGACGACGATCTTGGCGGCTTCATCGGCCTGCGCCGGATTGGCAGCGCGTACCGTGCGCAGCACGTTGTAGGCCATCAGCAGCATGCCCGAGGCGAAGAAGGCGCCGCCCAGTGCGCGGACGATATAGCCCGGATGGCTGGCCTGCAGCGCTTCGACGAAGGAGTAGGTGAGGGTGCCGTCATCGTTGATCGCACGCCACATCAGGCCTTGGGTGATGCCGTTGACCCACATCGAGGCGATGTACAGCACGGTGCCGATGGTCGCCAGCCAGAAGTGCGCATTGATCAGGCCGACGCTGTGCATCTGCTCGCGGCCGTACAGCTTCGGAATCATGTGGTACACCGCGCCGATGGAGATCATCGCCACCCAGCCCAGGGCGCCGGCGTGGACGTGGCCGATGGTCCAGTCGGTGTAGTGCGACAGTGAGTTGACCGTCTTGATCGCCATCATCGGCCCTTCGAAGGTCGACATGCCGTAGAACGCCAGCGACACCACCAGGAAGCGCAGGATCGGGTCGGTGCGCAGTTTGTGCCAGGCACCGGAGAGGGTCATCATGCCGTTGATCATGCCGCCCCAGCTCGGGGCCAGGAGAATGATCGACATCACCATGCCCAGCGACTGCGCCCAGTCGGGCAGGGCGGTGTAGTGCAGGTGGTGGGGGCCGGCCCAGATGTACAGGGTGATCAGCGCCCAGAAATGCACGATCGACAGGCGGTAGGAGTAGATCGGACGCTCGGCCTGCTTGGGCACGAAGTAGTACATCATCCCCAGGAAGCCGGTGGTGAGGAAGAAGCCCACGGCGTTGTGGCCATACCACCACTGGATCATCGCGTCAGTGGCACCGGCGTAGGCCGAATACGACTTGAACAGGCTGACCGGCAGCGAGATGTGGTTGACGATGTGCAGCATCGCGGTGACCACGATGAAGGCGCCGTAGAACCAGTTGCCCACGTAGATGTGCTTGGTCTTGCGCTTGACGATGGTGCCGAAGAACACCACTGCGTAGGTGACCCAGACGATGGCCAGCAGGATTGCGATGGGCCATTCGAGCTCGGCGTATTCCTTGGTGGTGGTGTAGCCCATCGGCAGGGTGATCAGCGCGCCGAGGATCACCGCCTGCCAGCCCCAGAAGGTGAAGGCGGCCATGCCGTCGGAGATCAGCCGGGTCTGGCAGGTGCGCTGCACCACGTAGTAGCTGGTGCCGAACAGTGCACAGCCGCCGAAGGCGAAGATCACCAGGTTGGTGTGCAGCGGTCGCAGGCGTCCGAAGCTGGTCCAGGGCAGGTCGAAGTTGAGCTGCGGCCACACCAGCTGCGATGCGATAAAGACGCCGAGGCCCATGCCAAGGATCCCCCAGACCACCGTCATGATGGCGAACTGGCGGACGACCTTATAGTTATAAGCAGTCGGACTGATTGCTGTGCTCATGCTAAGGTTCCACGGTTTAGGTGTTCTTGTTGGTGGAAAAATCGGCGCCAGTCTCGATAGCCGCAATGGCTATGGCAACGCAAGGTACCCTGCGCCGACCCGTGTCCATACCCTTCCCACCACCGTCCCGTGGCGTTTCGGGTCGAACGATTGTACACAAATAAATATCTGTAATGTGTACCGTTTTTCACCTTTTTCTGATCGATCGGTCAAGCTTTTTTTTCGATGTCTTTTTAGCGCGCGGCGTCAGGCAATGCGCCGCGTCGAGGCCATCGCTGCAACGCGCGGCCACTGTGGCAACAAGCTTAGTTCCGTTCGGAGGGGGTGCAAGGGAGGGGGAGCGGCGCGCCCCTGTGGGAGGGCGAGTCGCCGCTCCCACAGGAGGGTTTTGCGGGGTATTACTGGGCTGTCAGCGTTTCAGCGTTTTCATCATGGGACAGGCTGTACACGTAAGCCGCCAGCAGGTGCACCTTGTCGCTGCCCTGGATCTCGGCCTGGGCCGGCATCTGGCCTTGGCGACCATAGCGGATGGTCTGCTGCAACTGGGCGAAGCTCGAACCGTAGATGAACGCCTGCGGGTGAGTCAGGTCGGGTGCGCCCATGGCGGGGGTGCCCTTGCCTTCCGGCCCATGGCAGGCCACGCAGTTGCTGGCGAAGATCTCCTTGCCCTTGGCCACGTCGGCCTTGGCCCCTTCAGGCAGGCTGCGGCCATCGAGGTTGGTGAGCACGAAACCTGCGACATCCGCCACGCCCTGTTCGCCGATGACCTCGGCCCAGCCTGGCATCACGCCATGGCGGCCGTTCATGATCGAGGCCTTGATGGTCTCGGGTTCACCGCCCCAGCGCCAGTCCTTGTCAGTCAGGTTGGGGAAACCATAGGCCCCTTTGGCGTCCGAGCCATGGCACACCGAGCAGTTGGAGGCGAACAGGCGTGCGCCCATCTTCAATGCCTGCGGATCCTTGGCCACTTCCTCCACCGGCATGGCGGCGAACTTGGCGAAGATCGGCCCGAAGCGGGCGTCGGCCTTGTCCATTTCTTTCTGCCATTCGTTGACCTGGGTCCAGCCATTCTCGTAGCCAGGCAGGATGCCTTTCCAGTTGCCCAGGCCCGGGTAGAGGATCAGGTAGCCGACCGAGAACACCAGGGTGCCGACGAACAGCCAGAACCACCATTTGGGCAGCGGGTTGTCGTACTCCTCGATGCCGTCGAAGCTATGGCCCATGGTCTGGTCGGTGGTGTTGTTGCTCTGGCCCTTGCGGGTGCCGAGCAGCAACCAGGTCAGGCCGATCAGGCTGCCGATGGTCAGTACGCTGATGTACGTACTCCAGAAGGTGGTCATTGCCCGTTACTCCTCATGGCAGGTTCCTGCCCGGCAGGGGGCAGGCGGTCGTCGTCGAAGGGCAGCAGGCGCGCTTCGGCGAAATCACGGTCGCGGCGGCGGTTGAACACCCAGAGCGACAGGCCGATGAAGGCGATCATCACCACCAGGGTGCCGAGGCCGCGGATCATGCCGATGTCGAATTCCATCGTGCTTACCTCTTGTTCTTGATCGAGGTGCCCAGCACCTGCAGGTAGGCGACCAGCGCATCCATCTCGGTCTTGCCCTTGACTGCGTCGCGGGCACCGGCGATGTCTTCGTCGGTGTAGGGCACGCCGAGGGTGCGCAATACGCGCAGCTTGGTGTCGGTGTGGCTGTTATCGACCGGCTGTGCGACCAGCCACGGGTAGGCCGGCATCTTCGATTCCGGTACCACGTTGCGCGGGTTGTACAGGTGCGCGCGGTGCCAGTCGTCGGAGTAGCGTGCGCCGACGCGGGCCAGGTCCGGGCCGGTGCGCTTGGAGCCCCAGAGGAAGGGGTGGTCCCACACGCTTTCACCGGCCACCGAGTAGTGGCCATAGCGTTCGGTCTCGGCGCGGAATGGGCGGATCATCTGCGAATGGCAGCCCACGCAGCCTTCGCGGATGTAGATATCGCGGCCCTCCAGTTGCAGCGCGGTGTAGGGCTTCATGCCCTCGACCGGCTTGTTGGTGACGTCCTGGAAGAACAGCGGGACGATCTGCGTCAAGCCGCCGATGCTGACGGCGAACACCATCAGCAAGGCCAGCAGGCCGACGTTTTTCTCGATGACTTCATGTTTCATCAGGCGTGTCTCCTCAAGCCAGCTGGGCGTTCGCAGGGGCGGCGTCAAGCGCTGGCGAACGCACGGTGCGCCAGGTGTTCCAGGCCATCAGGAACATGCCGCTGAGGAAGATCGCCCCGCCGACGAAGCGCACGATGAAGCCGGGGTGGCTGGCCACCAGGGTTTCGACGAACGAGTAGGTGAGCGTGCCGTCGCTGTTGACCGCGCGCCACATCAGGCCCTGGGCGATGCCGTTGACCCACATCGAGGCGATGTAGAGCACGGTGCCGATGGTTGCCAGCCAGAAGTGCGCGTTGATCAGGCCGATGCTGTGCATCTGCTGCTTGCCGAACACCTTCGGAATGGTGTGGTACAGCGCGCCGATGGAGATCATCGCCACCCAGCCCAGGGCGCCGGCGTGGACGTGGCCGATGGTCCAGTCGGTGTAGTGGGAGAGGGCGTTGACGGTCTTGATCGCCATCATCGGGCCTTCGAAGGTCGACATGCCGTAGAACGCCAGCGACACCACGAGGAAGCGCAGGATCGGGTCGCTGCGCAGTTTGTGCCAGGCACCGGAGAGGGTCATCATGCCGTTGATCATCCCGCCCCAGCTCGGTGCGAGCAGGATCAGCGACATGATCATGCCCAGTGACTGGGCCCAGTCGGGCAGGGCGGTGTAGTGCAGGTGGTGCGGGCCGGCCCAGATGTACAGGGTGATCAGCGCCCAGAAGTGCACGATCGACAGGCGATAGGAATACACCGGACGCTCGGCCTGCTTGGGCACGTAGTAGTACATCATCCCCAGGAAGCCTGCGGTCAGGAAGAAGCCTACGGCGTTGTGGCCGTACCACCACTGCACCATGGCGTCGGTGGCCCCGGCGTAGACCGAGTATGACTTGGTCAGGCTGACTGGCATCTCCAGGTTGTTGACGATGTGCAGGATCGCCACGGTGAGGATGAAGGCACCGAAGAACCAGTTGCCCACGTAGATGTGCTTGGTGGTGCGCTTCATCAGCGTGCCGAAGAACACGATGGCGTAGCAGACCCAGACGATGGTGATCAGGATGTCGATCGGCCATTCCAGTTCGGCGTATTCCTTGGAGCTGGTGTAGCCCAGTGGCAGGCTGATCGCTGCCAGCAGGATCACCAGTTGCCAGCCCCAGAAGGTAAAGGCCGCCAGTTTTGGCGCGAAGAGGATGGTCTGGCAGGTACGCTGCACCGAATAATACGAGGTGGCGAACAGGGCACAGCCACCGAAGGCGAAGATCACCGCGTTGGTGTGCAGCGGTCGCAGACGACCGAAGCTGGTCCACGGAAGGTCGAAGTTGAGGCTCGGCCAGACGAGTTGCGCGGCGATGAAGACGCCGAGCCCCATGCCGACGATGCCCCACACCACCGTCATGAGGGCGAATTGGCGGACCACCTTGTAGTTGTAGGCGGTACTGCTGGTTGTGTTCATGTATGGGTTCCCATCCACGGTTATAGGCAGGCTAAACAGCGAGGCAAGCATGAAAGATGGGCAATGTGCCGGTATTGACGGGGATCAATGGGCCCAAGTGGGAAATGTCCCAGGCTTGCGCGTCGATCCGCCGCAAATCCGGGGCGATCAGGGGCGTTCCTGCAGCCTGATCCTGGCCCACGGCGCCGGTGCGCCGATGGACAGCGCGTTCATGGACGAGATCGCGCAAAGGCTGGCGGGGCTTGGGGTCGGGGTGATCCGCTTCGAATTCCCCTACATGGCCGAGCGCCGGATAAACGGCGGCAAGCGTCCGCCCAATCCGCAGAAGGTGCTGCTCGAGTGCTGGCGCGAGGTGTATGGGCAGGTGCGACCATTGGTCACGGGCACCTTGGCCATCGGCGGCAAGTCGATGGGCGGGCGCATGGCCAGTTTGCTGGCCGATGAGCTGGAGGTCGATGCGCTGGTGTGCCTGGGGTATCCGTTCTATGCCGTGGGCAAGCCGGAGAAGCCGCGGGTCGAGCATCTGGCCGAGCTGAAGACACCGACGCTCATCGTCCAGGGCGAGCGGGATGCGCTGGGGAATCGGGAGGCGGTGCGAGGGTATGCGCTGTCACCGGCGATCGAGGTGAACTGGCTGGTGGCGGGGGATCATGATCTGAAGCCGCTGAAAGCTTCAGGGTTCAGCCATGAGCAGCATCTGCAGGCGGCGGCTGAGAAGGTGGCGGGGTTTCTGAAGGGTTAGCGCTGGATTCTTCGCGGGCAAGCCCGCGAAGCGCCTGATGCTTAGTCGCGATACTCGCACAGGTAGGCGGTATCGACCTTGACCTGCAGCTGGAACTTGCTGTCGGCAGGTACATTGAATTTGTCGCCAGCGTTGAAGGTTTCCCAGTTGTCGCTGCCTGGCAGCTTGACGATCAGGGCGCCGGAGACCACGTGCATGATCTCGCGCTTGGCGGTGCCGAACTCGTATTCGCCCGGGGCCATCACGCCCACGGTGGCCGGACCTTCTTCGCCTGCGAAGGCGATCGACTTGACGGTGCCGTTGAAGTACTCGTTGACCTGGAACATGGGCGACTCCTGAACAGAAGGGCTGAAAAAAGGCTGGCCAGTATGCCCAAGCCCTGCGCGGCCGTCATCTGCTTTCAGGTGAGGCTCAAGGGCAGCAACCGCGCGGTATTGCGTGCATCCTCCAGCGCCCGGTGCTGCTGGCCGACGAACTGCATGCCCGCCAGTTGCAGCGCACCGTTCAGGCCGGTGGGGCGCTGCAGGTGGCGGGCCTTGGCGAAGCGCTGCTTGAGGTTGATGTGCGGTAACTGCGCCAGCAGGCTGCTGACCTGATGCTGCTGCCATTCCTGCAACAACTGCTGGCGGTCGTAGTCGCCCCAGCTGACCCAGGCCTGCAACTGCGCCTGGTGATGACCCAGCCAGCGCTCGAACTGCGCCCAGATTTCGGCGAACGGTGCCGCGCTGTCGATACTGGCCTGGCCGATGTGCGTCAGCTCGCGGCAGAACGGTGTCAGCTGCGGACGCCGCCGCGGCTTGACGAAGCGCTGGAAGTGATCGACCTCGCGGCCTTCGCGGGTGACCAGGCTTGCGCCGATTTCAATGATTTCCATCTCGGTGACCGGCCAGCCACCGTCGTCGGTCGTGGCTTCCAGGTCGATGACCAGCCAATGGCCCATACCAGGCTCCCTTGCAAGACGCTGTGGTCCGCGGCGTTAGGCATGGGCCAGGGCCGCGGGCCCCTGGGGTCTGTCTGAAATGTGTCTGCACTCGCGCAGACACATTTCAGACAGACCCTAGAGCGTAGCCAATCCAGAACCCTTACGGCATCCCCTGGCAGAATGCCGCTATTTTGGCATAACCAGCGGTTGTGCCCTGACAGGAAAACGCCTAGCTTAGGCGCATCAAGGTCCACGCCCGTGATTTGAGTGCCTCACTTGACGCCACTGCCCGCCCCCAAGGCCCTGTCATCCCTGATGATGCTCGCTGCACTGTGGCTGGCCGGCTCGGCCTGTGCCGCCGAAATGGTGGAGGTGCGGATCGGGGCTGCGCATTTCCCGCCTTATACGGTGCGTCCGGAGCAGGGGGCCGATACGGGGCTGTTGCCGCAGCTCGCCGAGGCACTGAACCAGCTCCAGGCCGGTTACCGTTTCGTTCTGGTACCAACCTCGATCCCGCGTCGTTTTGGTGATTTCCAGCAGGGTCGCACCGACATGGCGATCTTCGAGAACCCGCAATGGGGTTGGCAGCAGATCCCACACACGGTAGTCGACATGGGCCTGGAAGATGCCGAGATCTTCGTCGCCCATCGTCAGGCAGGGCGTGACCAGCGTTATTTCGATGACCTCAAAGGCAAGCGCCTGGCGTTGTTCAATGGCTATCACTACGCGTTTGCCGATTTCAATCCCGACCCTGAGTACTTGAAGAAGACCTTCCGGGCCATCCTCTCCTATTCCCACGACAGCAACCTGTCGATGGTGCAACGCGAGCGTGCGGACATTGCCCTGGTGACCCGCTCGTACCTGAGTGACTACCTCAAGCGCAACCCGGCCAAGGGCAGCGAGCTGATGGCCTCGGATCGGGTCGATCAGGTCTACCATCACTACGCGCTACTGCGTCCTGGCGCGCCGATCCGCGCCGAAGTCTTCACCCAGTTGATGCAGCGCCTGCGCGACAGCGGTGAGCTGGCAGCGCTTTTCGGCCCTTATCGGATCACCGTGCAAACGCCGAACAATTAAATTCGCGGGCTGCGATCACGTTCAGACACTTGAGTGTGATTCCATTTTTCCGTGAGCCATGACCATGCCTTTCGACGCTGCTTCGACGCCGCTTTCCCTTCCTCGATGGCACAGCCTGCAAGGCGACGAGACCGGTTCCCGGTTGAGTCTGACCCTGGAGGGGCGCCCGCTGATCCAGGTACGCCTGGTGCCCGCCGACCCTGTGCAGGTTCACCTGGAAACCGTCTGCCCGGATCGCGGCGCCCAGGCCCTGTGGGCTGCCTGTTACTGGCTGCTGTCGCGCGATCCCGCCTGCCAGCGCCTGGCCTGGCATGTGCCGAAGGCGCCAGCGTGGGTACCGTCGTTGCTGGCGAGCGGCCTGCTGGTGCCCAGCGAGCAAGCGCACGTGTTGATCTGCGAGCGAGCGCTGTTCTGGCAGTTGCCGCAGCCCTGGCTTGGCGAGGTACAGAGCGGTGTCTACCCGCAGCAGATGCAGATCAGCAACGGCAAGCGCCATCCACGCCGCCCACCCAAACCCCGGGGCGAGGTGTATCGCCGTTTCGATGCGCGCCTGGGGGCGTGGGTGTCGCTACGCACCCTGGAAGTCGAGCAGGACCTGGCGCGTTTCAACCGTTGGCAGAACGAGCCCCGGGTCGCGCACTTCTGGCAGGAACAGGGCAGCCTGGAGCAGCACCGCGAATACCTGAGCAAGCTCGAGGCAGACCCGCACACCCTGACACTCATCGGCTGTTTCGACGATGAGCCGTTCGCCTACTTCGAAGCCTACTGGGCCAAGGAAGACCGCATCGCGCCGTTCTATCCGGCCGACGACTACGACCGTGGTATCCATATGCTCGTGGGCGAACAGGCGCACCGTGGCCCGCACAAGGTGGCGAGCTGGATGTCGGCGCTGGTGCACTACCTGTTCCTTGACGACCCGCGCACCCAGCGCGTCGTCGCCGAGCCGCGCGCCGACAACGGCAAGATGATCGGCTACATGCACGATCAGTGCTTCCACTGCGACAAAGAGTTCGATTTCCCGCACAAGCGGGCGGCGCTGATGATCCTGGGGCGTGAGCGTTTCTTCGATCGTTGCACGCTGGTCTAGCGGCGCGCAGGGCGTGGGCCGCTGACAGGTGCCGTGCGATGCGCGCGGTACCTGTGAGGCGGTCAGCCCTCGGCCTGGCGGCTGTTCTTGCGGCAGTGGATCAGCGCGTCGCGGATCATGAAGTTGACCAGCGTTGGTGAGACCCCGAGCTCCTTGGCGATGTCTTTTTGCGGCACGCCGTGCAGGCGGTACATCTCGAACGCGTAGCGAGTGCGCTGGGGCAGCTCGTTGAGCGCTTCGGCGATGTGCTCGAGGGTCGCCAGGTTGATGTGGGTGGCTTCTGGCGAGGCATTCTGGATCACCACGTTCATGCCTTCTTCCTCGCTGCCCGAGTACTTCAGCTCCATCGCCTGCTTGCGGTAGTGGTCGATGGCCAGGTTGCGCACGATCTGGAACAGGTAGCTGAGCTGGGCCTTGAACGATGACGTGATCTGCGGCGCGGAACCGAGCCGGAAGAAGGCATCCTGCACCACATCCTCGGCGCGCGACCGACAGCCCGTGATACGGGCGGCAATCTTGACGAGGATGCTGCGATTGTCGACGAACGCCTGGAGTAATGGTGAATCGCACTTACTTGTGGATAGTTGTTCCGCCATGGAAATCACCTTGTCTCTGTGAGGAAAGGGAGCACACCGATTAGTCATGCTTCCTACAACGTGCGACAAACTATTCAGAATGATAATGATTGTCAAATACAGAAGTAAGTGAGTCTCTATTCGATTGTGGTCTAAGCTGCACCCCCTCCATGACCCCTGTGTGAACGTCGTTCGCAGGCCCGCGACGTTTCTAATTATTTCTCCGGCCCATCCGTTCCCCTGTGTACATCCGGCCGCCGACTGCCGCCCGCCCGACGTGCCTTGCGCACCCGGCCCGGCCCCGGCCCGACTTACCCAGACACTGGCAGGAATACTCCATGACGGACGCCTTCGAACTCCCGCTCACGCTGGTCCAGGCCCTGGCGCAACGCGCCGCGGCGACCCCGGACCGGATCGCCTTGCGCTTTCTGGCCGACGATCCCCGCGAACAGGCGGTGCTCAGCTACCGCGAGCTGGACCTGCGCGCCCGTACCATCGCCGCCGCCCTGCAGGCCCGTGCCACGTTCGGCGATCGGGCGATCCTGCTGTTTCCCAGCGGTCCGGACTATGTCGCGGCATTCTTCGGCTGCCTGTATGCCGGAGTGATCGCAGTGCCGGCCTATCCGCCGGAGTCTTCGCGCCAGCACCATCAGGAGCGGCTGCTGTCGATCATCGACGATGCCCAGCCGCGTCTGCTGCTGACGGTAGAAGCGCTTCATGACAGTTTGCAGGGCCTCGATGCTCTGGCGACGGATGCTGCCCCGGGCCTGTTGGCGGTGGACCGTCTGGCCCCTGAGCTGGCCGACGACTGGCGTGAACCGGCGCTGGCCGGCGAGCACATCGCCTTCCTGCAGTACACCTCTGGCTCCACCGCGCTGCCCAAGGGTGTGCAGGTCAGCCATGGCAACCTGGTGGCTAACGAGCAACTGATCCGCCAGGGTTTTGGCATCGACCTCAACCCTGACGACGTGATCGTCAGCTGGCTACCGCTGTACCACGACATGGGCCTGATTGGCGGCCTGCTGCAACCGATCTTCAGCGGTGTGCCCTGTGTGCTGATGTCGCCGGGCTACTTCCTCGCCCGGCCCCTGCGCTGGCTGCAGGCGATCAGCGAATACGGTGGCACCATCAGTGGTGGCCCGGATTTCGCCTACCGCCTGTGCAGCGAACGGGTCAGCGAAGCGGCCTTGGCCGGGCTCGACCTCAGCCGCTGGCGGGTGGCCTACTCCGGTTCCGAGCCGATCCGCCAGGACAGCCTCGAGACGTTTGCCGGCAAGTTCGCCGCCTGCGGCTTCCAGGCGAGCAGCTTCTTCGCCAGCTACGGGCTGGCCGAAGCCACTCTGTTCGTCAGCGGCAGCCGACGCGGCCAGGGCATTGGCGCGCTGGAGCTCGATGCCGAGGCCTTCGCCGCCAACCGCGCCGAGCCTGGCAAGGGCAGCGTGCTGATGAGCTGCGGCTATCCGCAGCCGGGCCATGCGGTGCGCATCGTCGAACCGCAGCAACTGGCGGTGCTGGGCGATAACCGGGTGGGCGAAATCTGGGCCGGCGGCCCGAGCATTGCGCGGGGCTACTGGCGCAACCCCGAGGCCACGGCGCGTACCTTTGTCGAGATGGATGGCCAGACCTGGCTGCGCACCGGCGACCTGGGCTTCATGCGCGATGGCGAGGTGTTCGTCACCGGGCGGTTGAAGGACATGCTGATCGTGCGCGGCCAGAACCTCTATCCGCAGGATCTGGAGAAGACCCTCGAGCGTGAGGTCGATGTGTTGCGCAAAGGGCGCGTGGCGGTGTTCGCCGTGGATGATCGAGGCGAAGAGGGCATCGGCGTGGCGGTGGAAGTCAGCCGCAATGTGCAGAAGGCGATGCCTGCGCAAGCGCTGATCAAGACCCTGCGCCAGGTCATCGCCGACGCGTGCCGCCAGGCGCCGGCCGTGGTCTTGCTGCTCAACCCGGGGGCGCTGCCCAAGACCTCCAGTGGCAAGCTGCAGCGTTCGGCCTGCCGTCTGCGCATGAGCGACGGCAGCCTCGATTGCTATGCTCGCTTCCCGGCAGATGCCGCGTCCTCCGAGCGGGGTGCCAGCGGCGATGCCCTGCAGATGCGCATCGCGGCGGTATGGCGCGACCTGCTCAAGGTCGAGGCGGTGACGGCGGACGATCATTTCCTGCTGCTGGGCGGCAACTCCATCGCCGCCACCCAGGTCACCGCGCGGCTGTCCGACGAGCTGGGTGTCACGCTCAGCCTGCGTACCCTGTTCGAAGCGCCTGTACTGGCCGACTACAGCGCGGCAGTGGCCTGCGTGCTGGAGCAGGGCGGGCAGGGCACTGGCGCCATCGCCGCCCTCGATCGCGCCAAGGCATTGCCGCAATCGCTGGCGCAGAACCGCCTGTGGTTGTTGTGGCAACTGGAGCCGCAGTCCGCTGCCTACAATATCCCGGCCGGCCTGCACCTGCGTGGCGAACTGGGCGAGGTAGCGCTGCAGGCGAGCTTCCAGGCGCTGGTCGAGCGTCACGAATCCCTGCGCACGCGCTTCAGCGAAGTGGATGGCGAGGCCCTGCAGCATGTGCTGGCGCATGCCGACTTTGCCTTGCAGCGTGTCGATCTCGAAGGGGTGGACGCCAGCGAGGTCGCCAATCGTCGCGAGCATGAGGCCCGCCAACCCTTCGACTTGCTCCAAGGGCCGCTGCTGCGCGTGACCTTGGCGCGCCTGGACGATGAAGAACACCAGTTGTGGGTAACCCTGCACCATATCGTCGCCGACGGCTGGTCGCTGAATATCCTGCTCGAGGAGTTCGCCCGACTCTACGCCGCCCACTGCCAGGGCCAGCAACCCAATCTCGCGCCCCTGGCGCTGGGCTACGCCGACTACGGCACCTGGCAGCGCCAGTGGCTGGCAGAAGGTGAGGCTGCACGTCAGCTGGAATACTGGACGGCGCAACTGGGCGACGAATTGCCGGTACTCGACCTGTGCACCGACCATCCACGCTCGGCGCTGGGCGAGCAGCGCGCTGCGCGCCTGAACATGAAGGTGCCCGCCAAACTCGGCGAAGCTCTCAAGGGCCTGGCCCGTGACCAGCAGGCCAGCCTGTTCATGGTCCTGCTGGCGGGCTGGCAAGCCTTGCTGCAGCGCTACAGCGGCCAGTCCGACATCCGCGTCGGCGTCCCCAACGCCAACCGCCCGCGCCTGGAAACCCAGGCCATGGTCGGCTTCTTCATCAACACCCAGGTCATGCGTGCCGAGTTCGACGGCCGTACGCCGTTCGACCAGTTGCTGGCCCAGGTGCGTGAGCGCACCCTTGGCGCCCAGGCGCACCAGGACCTGCCATTCGAGCAACTGCTCGAAGCGCTGCCCCAGGCCCGTGAGCAGGGCCTGTTCCAGGTCATGTTCAACCACCAGCAGCGCGACCTGTCCGCGCTGCGCCGCCTGCCCGGACTGCTTGCCGAAGAGCTGCCGTGGCACAGCCGCGAGGCCAAGTTCGACCTGCAACTGCACAGTGAGGAAGACCACCAGGGCCGGCTGACACTGGCCTTCGACTACGCCGCCGAGCTGTTCGACGCCAGCACCGTCAAGCGCCTGGCCCAGCACCTGCTGGCGCTGCTCGAACAGGTCTGCGCGCAACCGCAGCTGGCCGTGGGCGAAGTGCAACTGCTGGATGAGCCAGGCCGCGCGCAATTGCTCGCCTGGGGGCAGGCCCCTGCCGAGCCCGCCAGAGCCTTGCTGGTCGAGCAGCTCAACGAGCAGGCGCGTCTGACACCGGAGCGCGTCGCCCTGGTGTGGGAGGGCGGTCAGCTCGACTACGCCAGCCTGCACCAGCAGGCCAACCGCCTGGCTCACTACCTGCGCGACAAGGGCGTCGGCCCGGACACCTGCGTGGCCATCGCGGTCGAGCGCTCGCCGCAACTGCTGGTCGGCCTGCTGGCGATCCTCAAGGCGGGCGGCGCCTATGTACCGCTGGATGTCGACTACCCGGCCGAACGCCTGGCCTACATGCTCGCCGACTGTGGTGCGGGCCTGCTGCTGAGCCAGAGCACCCTGCTCCAGCGCCTGCCCCAGGTCGAGGGCGTCAGTACCATCGCGCTGGACCAGTTGCACCTGGACACCTGGCCCAGCCAGGCCCCGGGCCTGCGCCTGGAAGGCGAGCACCTGGCCTATGTGATCTATACCTCCGGCTCCACCGGTCAGCCCAAGGGCGTGGGCAACACCCATGCTGCCCTGGCCGAACGCCTGCAATGGATGCAGGCCACCTATGCGCTGGACGACCGCGACGTGCTGATGCAGAAGGCACCGATCAGCTTCGACGTGTCGGTGTGGGAATGCTTCTGGCCGCTGGTCACCGGCTGCCGCCTGGTACTGGCAGGCCCTGGTGAGCACCGCGATCCGCAGCGCATCGCCGCACTGGTGCAGCAGCATGGAGTGACCACGCTGCACTTCGTGCCGCCGCTGTTGCAGGTGTTTGTCCAGGAGCCGCTGGCCGCAGGTTGCACCAGCCTGCGTCGGCTGTTCTCCGGCGGCGAGGCGCTGCCTGCCAGCCTGCGCGACCGGGCCCTGGCCTTGCTCCCCCAGGTGCAGTTGCACAACCGTTATGGCCCGACCGAGACCGCGATCAACGTCACCCACTGGCACAGCCAGCGCGAGGATGGCGAGCGCTCGCCCATCGGCCGTCCGCTGGCCAATGTGCTGTGCCGTGTGTTGGATGATGAATTCGAACTGACCGCACCGGGCGTGCCGGGCGAACTGTGCCTGGGCGGCGCGGGCCTGGCCCGTGGCTATCTGGGACGTCCGGGACTCACCGCCGAGCGTTTCGTGCCGCAACCCGATGGCGACGGTCAGCGCCTGTACCGCAGCGGCGACCGCGCGCGCTGGCTGGTGCACGACGGTGCGCTGGAATACCTCGGGCGCCTCGACCAGCAGGTCAAGGTGCGCGGCTTCCGTGTCGAGCCTGAAGAGGTCCAGGCCGTGCTGCTGGCCCAGCCAGGTGTCGAGCAGGCGCTGGTGCTGATCCACCGCGACGCTGTCGGCGCGCAGTTGGTCGGTTACTACAGCGGCGTCGAGCAGAGCGCCGCCTTGCTGGCGACCCTCGGCGCGCAACTGCCCGCCTACATGGTGCCAGCGCAGTTGGTTCACCTCGCGCAGATGCCCTTGGGCCCGAGCGGCAAGGTCGATCGCAAGGCGCTGCCGGCGCCGGTCTGGCAGCAACGCCAACACGTCGAGCCGCAGTCCGCGCTGGAGCAGCAAGTGGCGGCGATCTGGCGCGAGGTGCTGAACCTGCCCCAGGTAGGCCTGCAGGACGACTTCTTCGCTCTCGGTGGCCACTCGCTGCTGGCCACCCAGATCGTTTCGCGCTGCCGCCAGGCCTGTGACGTCGAGCTGCCGCTCAAGGCGCTGTTCGAGGCCAGTGAGTTGGGTGCCTTCTGTGCCGAGATCGCGCGGATCCGCGCCAGCGGTGGGTGCAACCTGCAGGGCGCGATCACCCGTGTCGATCGCCGTCAGGCCGTGCCGCTGTCGTACTCGCAGCAGCGCATGTGGTTCCTCTGGCAGATGGAGCCGGACAGCCCCGCGTACAACGTCGGCGGCATGGCGCGTCTATGCGGCGCGCTGCATGTGGACGCTTTCGAGCGTGCCCTGCAGGCGTTGATCGTACGCCACGAGACCCTGCGCACCACCTTCCCCAGCATCGATGGCAAGCCCTACCAGTGCGTGGCCGACGACAGCGGCCTGCACCTGGACTGGCAGGACTTCAGCGCGCTGCCGGCCGACAATCGCCAGCAGCGTCTGCAGCAGCTGGCCGACGAGCAGGCGCACCAGCCGTTCGACCTGGAGCGTGGTCCGTTGCTGCGTGCCTGCCTGGTCAAGGTGCAGGAGCGTGAGCACTATTTCGTCCTGACCCTGCACCATATCGTCACCGAAGGCTGGGCGATGGACATCTTCGCCCGTGAGCTGGGCGAGCTTTACGAAGCCTTCGTCGACGAGCGCGAATCGCCGCTGCAGCCGCTGCCAGTGCAGTATCTGGACTACAGCGTCTGGCAGCGCCAGTGGCTTGAAGGCGGGGAGGGCGCGCGCCAGCTCGACTACTGGAAAGCGCGTCTGGGCGACGAGCATCCGGTCCTGGCACTGCCGACGGACCGCCCGCGTCCAGCGGTGCAGAGCCATCGCGGCGAGCTGTACCGCTTCGACCTCGACCCGGCGTTGGTCGAGCGTGTGCATGCGTTCAACAGCCAACGCGGGCTGACCCTGTTCATGACCATGACCGCCACGCTGGCCGCACTGCTGCACCGCTACAGCGGCCAGTGCGACCTGCGTATCGGCGCGCCGGTGGCCAACCGCATCCGTCCGGAAAGCGAGGGGCTGATCGGTGCTTTCCTCAACACCCAGGTGCTGCGCTGCGAACTGGATGGGCAGATGAGCGCCGCCGCACTGCTCGAGCAGATGCGTCAGACCATCATCGACGGCCAGTCGCACCAGGACCTGCCGTTCGAACAACTGGTCGAAGCCCTGCAGCCGCCGCGCAGCAGTGCCTACAACCCGTTGTTCCAGGTGATGTGCAACGTGCAGCGTTGGGCCTTCCAGCAAAGCCGCACCCTGGCGGGCATGCAGGTGGACTATCTGGTCAACGACGCCAGCGCCACCAAGTTCGACCTGTACCTGGAAGTCACCGACCTGGACGGCCGGCTCGGCTGCTGCCTGACCTACAGCCGCGACCTGTTCGATGAGCCGCGCATCGCGCGCATGGCCGAACACCTGCAGCAGTTGCTGGCGGCGATGCTCGAAGATCCGCAGCAACGCCTGTGCGAGCTGCCGATGCTGTCGGGTGCCGAGCAGCAGGAGCTGGTCGGGCAGCTTCAGGGCGAACAGGATTTCGATCTCGACCAGACCCTGCACGGGCTGTTCGCCGCTCAGGTAGAACGTACGCCGCAGGCCCGGGCCTTGACCTTCGCCGGCCAGCACCTGAGCTACGCCGAGCTCGATCAGCAGGCCAACCGTCTGGCCCGAGCCCTACGTGAGCGCGGGGTCGGCCCGCAAGTGCGGGTGGGCCTGGCGCTGGAGCGCTCGTCGCAGATGGTGGTCGGCCTGCTGGCGATCCTCAAGGCCGGTGGAGCCTATGTGCCGCTCGATCCGGAATACCCGCTCGAGCGCCTGCACTACATGATCGAGGACAGCCGCCTGGGCCTGCTGATCGGCCAGCGCGAGCTGCTCGCGACCCTTGGCGAACTGCCGGCCGGTGTGGTCACCTGGAGCCTGGAGGACGACGCAGCGTCGCTGTCCGCCTACAGCGATGCGCCACTGGACAACCTCAACCTGCCGCAGCACCAGGCCTACCTCATCTACACCTCCGGCTCCACCGGCAAGCCCAAGGGCGTGGTGGTCAGCCATGGCGAGATCGCCATGCATTGCCAGGCGGTGATCGCCGACTTCGGCATGCGCAGCGACGATTGCGAGCTGCATTTCTATTCGATCAACTTCGATGCGGCCAGCGAACGCCTGCTCACGCCGCTGCTGTGCGGGGCACGTGTGGTGCTGCGCGCCCAGGGGCAGTGGGGCGCCGAAGAGATCTGCGACCTGGTGCGCGAGCAGCAGGTGAGCATTCTCGGTTTCACCCCGAGCTATGGCAGCCAGCTGGCGCAGTTCCTGGCCGGGCGTGGCGAGCAACTGCCCGTGCGCCTGGTGATCACCGGCGGCGAAGCGCTGACCGGCGAGCACTTGCAGCGCATCCGCCAGGCCTTCGCCCCGCAGCAATTCTTCAATGCCTACGGCCCGACCGAAACCGTGGTCATGCCGCTGGCGTGCCTGGCCCCCGATACCTTGTCGGCCGATGCGGGCAGCGTGCCGATTGGCCGCATGATCGGGGCGCGCACCGGCTACATCCTCGACGAGGACCTGGCGCTGTTGCCCCAGGGCGGCATCGGTGAGCTGTATGTCGGTGGCGCGGGCCTCGCCCAGGGCTATCACGACCGCCCGGGGCTGTCGGCCGAACGTTTCGTCGCCGACCCCTTCAGCCATGACGGTGGCCGGCTGTATCGCACCGGCGATCTGGTGCGCCTGCGCGCCGACGGGTTGGTCGAGTACATCGGCCGCGCTGACCAGCAGGTGAAGATCCGTGGTTTCCGCATCGAGCTGGGCGAGATCGAGAGCCGCCTGCAGGAGCACGCCGATGTCGAGGAGGCCGTGGTTCTGGCCCTCGACCTGCCGGGCGGCAAGCAACTGGTGGGCTACCTGGTCTGCCCTCAGGCCAAGGCGAGCAGTGATGCCCAGGCGCACCTGCGCGAGGCGGTCAAAGCCCATGCCCGGCAACATCTACCCGACTACATGGTGCCTGCGCACCTGGTACTGCTCGATCGCCTGCCGCTGATGGGCAATGGCAAGCTCGACCGTCGTGCGCTGCCAGCGCCGGATCTCGAGCAGGCACACCAGTTGTACCAGGCGCCGGCCAATGAGTTGGAGGCGCAGTTGGCGCAGATCTGGCGCGAGGTGCTCAATGTCTCGCGCGTGGGTGTGCAGGACAATTTCTTCGAACTTGGCGGTGACTCGATCCTGTCGATCCAGGTGGTCAGCCGCGCCCGTCAGTTGGGCCTGCAGTTCACCCCGCGCGACCTGTTCCAGCACCAGACCATCCAGACCCTGGCAACCGTGGTCAGCCATGGCGCGGGGCCAACGCATGTGGAGCAGGGGGCGCGTCAGGGCCGTATCGGCCTGACGCCGATCCAGCATTGGTTCTTCGACAGCGAAGTGCCACAGCCACAGCACTGGAACCAGGCTGTGCTGCTCGAAGCACGCAAACCGCTGCTCGCTGACCGGCTTGAGGCTGCGCTGGCGGCGCTGGTGCAGCATCACGACAGCCTGCGCCTGCGCTTCACCCAGGTGGCTGGCCGCTGGCAGGGGGAATACGACCAGGCCGGCGCCCAGCCGCTGCTGTGGACGGCGACCGTCGCTGCCTTCGACGATTGCCAGGCGCTCTATACCGACGTGCAGCGCAGCCTCGACCTGCAGCAAGGGCCCCTGTTGCGCGGCCTGTTGCTGACCGATGGCGCAGGCGCGCAACGCTTGCTGCTGGCCATCCATCACCTGGTGGTCGACGGCGTGTCCTGGCGTGTATTGCTGGAGGACCTGCAGGCGCTGTACCGCGGTGAAACCCTGGCGGCCAAGACCCATGCCATGGGCGACTGGTCGGCGCGCCTGGCCAGCTATGCCGGCAGCGACTCGCTGCGTGACGAGCTGGGCTGGTGGGAGGGACAGCTGGGGCGTGTGCGCCGCGAGCTGCCGTGCGATCACCCGCAGGGCGGCAACCTGCACCGCCATGCGCGCACCTTGGCCATCGAGCTCGACACCGAGCAGACCCGCCAACTGTTGCAGCAGGCGCCAGCGGCCTATCACACCCAGGTCAACGACCTGCTGCTGACCGCTCTGGCGCGCACCCTGAGCCACTGGAGCGGCGATGAGCAGGTGCTGGTACAGCTTGAGGGGCATGGACGCGAAGGGCTGTTCGAAGATATCGACCTGACCCGCAGCGTCGGCTGGTTCACCAACGCCTATCCGCTGAGCCTGAGCTCGGCAACCGGCGACGACGATGCCGCGCGCAGTGCGTCGATCAAGGGCATCAAGGAACAACTGCGCCAGGTGCCGCACAAAGGGCTGGGTTATGGTGTGCTGCGCTACCTGGCCGATTCTGCGGGGCGTGAGCGCATGGCGGCGTTGCCACAGGCGCGCATCACCTTCAATTACCTCGGGCAGTTCGACCAGCAGTTCGACGCCAATGCCGTGTTCCAGCCGCTGGATGCCCCTGCGGGGCTGGCCCATGACCCGGACGCGCCACTGCCCAACTGGCTGAGCGTGGATGGCCAGGTCTATGGCGGTGCCTTGCAACTGCGCTGGACTTTCAGTACAGAGCGCTACGACGAGGCGACCATCGCCGAGCTGGCCGAAGCCTATCGCCAGGAACTGCTGGCGCTGGTCGCCCACTGCCTGGTCGAGGGCAACGGCAGCTTCACGCCGTCGGACTTCCCGCTGGCCCAACTGACCCAGGAGCAGATCGACACGCTGCCGGTGCCGGCTGGCGAGATCGAGGATGTCTACCCGCTGACGCCAATGCAGGAAGGGCTGCTGCTGCACACCCTGCTGGAACCGGGCACCGGCATCTACTACATGCAGGACCGCTACCGCATCAACAGTGCGCTGGAGCCGGAGCGCTTCGCTCAGGCCTGGCAGGCAGTGGTGGCGCGCCACGAGGCCCTGCGCGCGTCGTTCAGCTGGAACGCCGGCGAAGCGATGCTGCAGATCATCCACAAGCCCGGCAAGACCGCCGTCGACTACCAGGACTGGCGCGACCTCGACGACGCCAGCCAGGAAGCCCGCCTGCAAGCCCTGCACAAACAGGAGCGTGAAGCCGGATTCGAGTTGCTGCGCGAGGCGCCGTTCCACCTGCGCCTGGTGCGCGTGGCCGATGAGCGCTACTGGTTCATGATGAGCAACCATCACATCCTCATCGATGCCTGGTGCCGCTCGTTGCTGATGAACGATTTCTTCGAGATCTACCAGGCGCTGGGCGAAGGCCGTGCCGCGCAGTTGCCGGTGCCGCCGCGCTACCGCGACTACATCGGCTGGCTGCAGCGCCAGGACCTGGACGAAGCACGCCAGTGGTGGCAGGCCAACCTGGCCGGCTTCGAACGCGCCACGGCGATCCCCAGCGACCGTCCGCTGCGCCATGACCACGCCGGGGACGGCATGATCGTCGGCGATTGCTACACCCGCCTTGAGGTGAGCGAGGGGGCGCGTCTGCGTGAACTGGCGCAGGCTCATCAACTGACCGTCAACACCTTCGCCCAGGCGGCCTGGGCACTGGTACTGGCCCGCTACAGCGGCGAGCGCGACGTGGTGTTCGGGGTGACCGTTGCCGGGCGCCCGGTGAGCTTGCCGCAGATGCAGCGCACGGTCGGGCTGTTCATCAACAGCATCGCCTTGCGCGTGCGATTGCCGGCGGCCGGCGAGCGCCAGAGCGTGCGTCAGTGGCTGCAAGGTCTGCTCGATCGCAACATGCAGTTGCGTGAATACGAGTACCTGCCGCTGGTGGCGATCCAGGAGTGCAGCGAGCTGCCCAAAGGGCAGGCGCTGTTCGACAGCCTGTTCGTGTTCGAAAACGCGCCGGTCGAGAGCAATGTGCTTGACCACGCCCAGCACTTGAACGCCAGCTCCGACTCGGGCCGCACCCACACCAACTTCCCGCTGACGGCGGTTTGCTACCCGGGCGACGACCTGGGCCTGCACCTGTCGTTCGACCAGCGCTACTTCGACTACCCGACCGTCGAGCGCCTGCTGGCCGAATTCAAGCGTCTGCTGCTGGCGCTGGTCGAAGGCTTCGAGGGTGAGGTCCAGGCACTGCCACTGCTGGGTGCCGACGAGCAGCGCTTCCTGCTCGAGGACTGCAACCGCACCGAGCACGCCTATACCCTGGAGCAGAGCTATGTCGAGCTGTTCGAGGCACGCGTCGTGGCGCACCCCGAGCGTATCGCCGCCCGTTGCCTGGAGGCGTCCTACGACTATGCCGGGCTCAACCTGGCCGCCAACCGCCTGGGACATGCGCTGGTCGCAGCCGGTGTGAGCATCGATCAGCCCGTTGCCCTGCTGGCCGAGCGTGGTCTGCCGCTGCTGGGGATGATCGTTGGCAGCTTCAAGGCCGGTGCGGGTTACCTGCCGCTGGATCCGGGCCTGCCCTCAGCGCGCCTGCAGCGTATCGTCGAGCTCAGCCGCACGCCGGTGCTGGTGTGCAGCGCCGCCTGTGCCGAGCAGGCGGGGCAGTTGCTCGACGAGCTGGGCGGGGCGGTACGGCCGAAGCTGCTGGTGTGGGAGGATATCCAGGCTAGCCAGGTCGCTGGCCACAACCCGGGTATCCACAGCGGGCCGGACAACCTGGCCTATGTGATCTACACCTCTGGCTCCACCGGGCTGCCCAAGGGCGTGATGGTCGAGCAGCGCGGCATGCTCAACAACCAGCTGAGCAAGGTGCCGTACCTGGCGCTGGACGAGCACGACGTGATCGCCCAGACCGCTTCGCAGAGCTTTGACATCTCGGTGTGGCAGTTCCTGGCAGCGCCGCTGTTCGGGGCCCGTGTCGAGATCGTGCCAAATGCCATTGCCCACGATCCCCAGGGCTTGCTGGCGCATGTCCAGGCCTGCGGCATCACCGTGCTGGAAAGCGTGCCTTCGCTGATCCAGGGCATGCTGGCCAACGATCATCAGGCATTGGATGGCCTGCGCTGGATGCTGCCGACCGGCGAGGCGATGCCTCCGGAGCTGGCCGCCCAGTGGCTGGAGCGCTATCCGCAGATCGGCCTGGTCAACGCCTATGGTCCGGCCGAATGTTCGGACGATGTGGCGTTCTTCCGTGTCGATGCCGACTCGACCCGCGGCAGCTACCTGCCCATCGGCACCCCGACCGACAACAACCGCCTGTACCTCTACGGCGAAGAGCAGACGCTGGTGCCGTTGGGCGCGGTGGGCGAGCTGTGCGTGGCCGGCACGGGGGTCGGTCGCGGTTATGTTGGCGACCCGGTGCGTACGGCCCTGGCCTTCATCCCGCATCCGCATGGAGGGCCGGGCGAGCGCCTGTATCGCACCGGCGACCTGGCGCGGCGCCGTGCCGATGGTGTGCTCGAATATGTCGGGCGCATTGACCACCAAGTGAAGATCCGCGGCTACCGCATCGAACTTGGCGAAATCGAAGCGCGCCTGCACGAGCAGCCGCAGATTCGCGATGCGGCAGTCGGTGTCCAGGAGGGCGCCAATGGCAAGCATCTGGTTGGCTACCTGGTAGCCCACCAGGGCGTGGTGGCCGATGCGGGTCTGCTCGAGCAGATCAAGCAGCGTCTGCGTGCCGAGTTGCCGGAGTACATGGTGCCGCTGCACTGGGCCTGGTTCGATAACCTGCCGCACAATGCCAATGGCAAGCTCGATCGCAAGGCGCTGCCGGTCATCGAGATCGGTGGCCAGCACAGCCAGGATTACCTGGCGCCGCGCAGCGAGCTGGAAGAGATTCTGGCCGGTATCTGGGGCGAGGTGCTCAAGGCTGAGCGGGTCGGGGTGCGCGATAACTTCTTCGAACTGGGCGGGCACTCGTTGCTGGCCACGCAGATTGCCTCACGCGTGCAGAAGCGCCTGCAACTGAATGTGCCGCTGCGGGCGATGTTCGAGTGCAGCACCGTGGAAGAGCTGGCGGTGTATGTCGAAGGGTTGCAAGGCAGCGCGCTGGATGAGGATAAGGTGGATCGGTTGAGTGATCTGATGGCGGAGTTGGAGGGGTTGTAACAGGCCACGACACCCGCGCGGGCAAGCCGCGCGGGTGTCGTGCTGTATTTAACGCTGTGCGTTGTTGATGCTGTTTCTACGAGTGCTACGACCAGAGTCGCCCATTCTTTTTCTTACCGTCGACGGGTTACTTGACAGCGTCGAAGAGTTACTTGATAGGCTTGAGCGCCGGCTGGAGTTTGAATTGTCGTCGGTGGTGTCAGAAAACAGTGTCTGCAGGTTGAGAGTATTCTCATCGCTCGATGTACTGTGCGTGCGAGCTAGCGTCGTTACCTGTCGAGTCTCATTTGTATCTTGGCCGTCAATATTGATGGCGATGTGCTGCGGTGTAGGGGACACCTCTTCTGCGTCGGTATGTGCCGATGGACCGGGCAAGGCGGCCCTCTCTATAGCGTCGTGCGTATTCGGGCGCTGTTCCCCAAGTATGGGCGAGTGTGGTCTGCTAATGGGGTTTTGGTGAACGAATTTTCCGCCGCCTACGGAGTTGTGATTATCGGGTGATTGAGCATCATTTTCGGACGATGGAGCCTCTTCAGGCGCCAACTGAGCACGGCGAATTTGTTCTGCTTTACGATGTTTCATAAACAGCCGATATTGTGTAGGCGTTTCTCTCATCACCGATGTGGCGGCGCCAAATATGGTCAAATATATCGTGAGGGGATCATTGGGGGAGAGCCAGCCCCAGATCATTAAAACAATCGCATTAAGGATGTACAGTGTCCTTAGTGCGCTGGATCCAACATGGAGGCGGCCACCCGGTTCTCTCCAGTGTTTCCATAAGGGAGCTGTCAGTGATGTTCCGTTTCTCTCGGCATCTTTGACCTGGTAGTAGAGGGGCTGGTTGTGCGTAACAAGATTCGCGACGTTCATCAGAAGTAGCCACATGGCAAATATTTCTATGACGGTAGTCAAAACGGTCTCTGTTGGAAACATCCCTATAGCGTCACGAAAGCGCAGAGGATTATTTCTGTTCATCCGATACAGATTCGGGCCATCAACAAGCCCACCGGGATCGGCACTCAGCCATCGGCCCAACCCCGTCTGATAGTATCGCCAGCCGTAGTAGTAAAGACCGCTGGCATCGAGCTCCTTGCCGGCATGACGCGACGTACGTTGGGTTAATCCGTCGACTTCCGCTGCCTGCTCATCCAGGCCAACTGTTTCGCCATAGGGGCTGTATTCCTCACGCGAGACGATGTTTCCCGCCTCGTCCGTTTCTCCCGCACTGCTGCCCAGATGATCGCTAAATCCATAGCGCAGGTGAACCTCGGTACTCCGGCGATTTTCAATCCAACGCACCTGCTCGACTTCGCTGATCACCACCTGCTTGAGCGCCTGGGGCTGGCCTTCGAGCGTGCGCAGGCGTACCTCGCAGTCATCGATGTAGGTCGTCAGGGTGGTCTGGATTGCGTTGGCCATGCGCACCGAACTGATTTTGCGACGGCGGGTGCCGCCATTGGCGTAGCGGTACTGCTCGATATCATCCGCCGCTCCGTTGGTGCGTTTGATCAGCGACACCTGACCCAGCTGGTGATCGGCCAACCAAGCCAGCGCCCGGCCATCGACCAGTTGTTTCTGCAGGCCGCCAGGCAGGAAGCCGTTGTCTGGTGTCAGCCCGTGGCCCTCGGGCATTGCGCGGTTGCTTTGGGTCGACACACGCAGGTGCTGGGTGCGCTGACCGGCAGCACCGTTGTGACTCAAGGTGACCAGGTTGTCACCGTCGTCGTATTCATAGCGTTCGCTGTAAGGTGTCCAGACCATGCCGCCCTGGCGGTCGGACGTTCCGAAGGAGGACGACCAGTAGGCACCGACCGGGCTGCGCTCGCGCCCGCTGGCCTCGACCAGGCGGTACAGGGTGTCGTAGGCGTATTCGCGCAGACCGTCAGACTGTAGGTTGTCATGCCATTGAGGGTCGGCACCTTGGTCATCGAGGGCGAGGATGTTGCCTGCGGGATCGTAGCCATAGTGCAGGTCGCTGATCAGCAGATAGCCCAGCGCATGGTCACTTGGGCGTTGCGTACGATGTTGAATCAGGCGCTGACTGGTGGGCGAGTAGCCATAGAGGTCGACCACGCCATTGCCAGACGTCTGCGCCATGACCATGCCATCGGCCCTGCGCGTGACAGCCGCGAGCGCCATGGCCTCCTTGGCACCCTGGCGCAAATGTATCTGACGTACTGCGCCACTGACGTCCAGTGTCTTCGAGCTCGTGACCCCGGCTGCGTTGGTGCGTACCAGCACATCGCCCACTGCGTTGTATCGGTTAACGGTGATCAGTACGTTCTCTTCCAGATCACCTTCACTGCTGCCAGCCCAATCGGGTTGTTCGGCTTGAGGTTGCAACAGCTGTTGCCGGGTTTCGAGAGGTTTGCTGGTCAGCGATAGCAAGGCTGTATGGGTCAGGCCTGCGTTGTCGAAATGCTTGAGCGTGGCACCTGCCAGGTTGCGCTGGCGGTCGGCAGCTGTGGCTGGCGCATACACCAGGCGCTCGCGCATACGTGCAATGCCAGCGGCCGGGTGCTCGAAGACCGCGCTCTTGCGTCCGCCTTGTTCTGGGGTTTCATAGGTGTGCGTGTGGTGGGTGCCCTGTGCGTTGCAGGTCCACAGCGGCCGACCAGTGGCATCATCAAGCGACAGTGAAGTATCGCCGTCGGTGGTATGCAGCTTCAACTGTCGGCCGCCGAGGCTGGCGACCGTCGTGGCATCAGCCAGCGTCGTTGCGCCTGCCGATACCTGCAATGCTCGGGCACCGAACTGGCGGACGGTGCGGGTCAGTGCATCTGCATGGGTGCGGTTACGCAGCAGTTTTGCTGCGGGTATGTCTGCTCCATCCTGTGGGGAGCGCAGCAGGCGCAGCGTCACCGTAGCGCCTGCTGCACCGGAGAGCACCGTCACGTCCGGTGTTTCGGCATGGTAGCGTGCAGCCTTGATGGCAGGCATCTGCGATCCCTCTTCTCATCGCATCCTGTGCACCGATCGCGTGGCCGCGAGGGTGCGATAAGAGGAGTCTAGGGAGACTGCGTCGGTCTCGCACCTGACAGATTTATCAGGTCAGCGCTTGCCCAGGATCTTGCCGAGCATTTCCGGGCGTGGCGCGCCTTGTTGGCTTTGCAGTTGTCCCTGTTCATCCTGGTAGAAGATCGCAGGCGTTGCGCCCAGCCCCATTTCTTCCATCAACGCCTGGTTGGCTGCGAGTTGCTTCTGTGTGGGTTCGGGAATGGTGTCCAGTGCCTTGAGCGTGCTGGCCTTGCCAGCGCTTTCGTGTTCTTGCAGTGCCTTGGCAGGGTCTTTTGCCGACAACAGCGCGGCGGACTTGCCAGGGCTGTCCGGGCGGATGATGCCGACCATGATATGGCGCAATTGCACCTTGCCCGAGTCGACCCAGGGCCGCGCCTGTTGCCAGAACATGTTGCAGTACGGGCAGTTGGGGTCGCTGAACAGGTAGACGATGCGTGGCGCATCGGCCTTGCCGTCCTGGATCCAGGCGGTCTTTTCCATCTTCGCCCAGATTTCCTTGCTCATCGGTGTGTAGACCAGCTTGTCCAATGGCTCGGCGCTCAGGTCCTGGCCTTGTTCATTGAACAGGCTGCCAACCAGCACGTGCTTGCCGTCGGGGGTCAGATACAGGGCGATGCCGTTGCTATGGTACTCGGCGGCATAGCCGCGCAGGCCATTGGGCGCGTCGAACGTGCCCTTGATCACCGCGCCCTTGGCCTCCATCTGCTGAATCGGCTTGGGCCAGGGCTCTGCTTGGGCCAGGGGCGCGACGAGCAGGGCCAGGGAGAGGGGCAGGAGAGCAGTCAGTCGCATGTCATTTTCCTTGTACGGCGGGGGCGGGCGCCACGGCCCGCTTTAAAGGTTCCAGGGCGTTGTGCAGGCTGGCGCGGGACAGCTCGCCGAGATGGCTGCCTACCAGGCGGCCCTCGGCGTTGTAGAACAAAGTGGTGGGCAGGGCCATGGAGCCGACCCGTTGCGCCAGTTGCCCACTGCCGTCGAACAGCACGTGGTTCAGGCTCAGGCCGGTCGTGGCAAGGAAGGTACTGACGCTTTCGGGTGTTTCGCCTTGGTTGACGAACAGGAAGGTCACGTCGGGGTAGTCGCTCTGGGCCTGCTGCAGCACGGGCATCTCCCGTCGGCACGGTGGGCACCAGGTGGCCCAGATGTTGATGACCAGGGGTGTGCCGCGGTAGCTGTGCAGGGCCACCGACTCGCCGCTGGCGTTGCGCAGGCTCAGATCGGGCAGTTCGGTGCCTTTGCTGTAAAGGTGGCTGCCCAGGCTTGCCAGCCCCCAGAACAGGGCGCCGCTGAACAGTGCCCAGCCCAGTGGCCGGCGCAGGCCCGGACGGCGTCGACCTTGCCACAAGGCAGCAGCGACGATGCCCGCCAGGCCGCTCCAGAGTTGGAAGCCGCCATCGCGAATGTCGATGATCTGCAGTGGCTCGTCGCGGTACATCGCCCAGTACTCCAGGACGAAGCCTGCACGCGCGCTGAGGACTCCGACCAGAAACAGGTTGAACAGTGCCGACTCGGGGCTTTCGCCGCCACGGCGGGCCACCCACCAGCCGACCAGGCAAGCGATGCCCAATGCACTGAGCAGCAGCAGGTGGTTCAGGGCCATGGTCAATGGCCCCAGGGTTACCGTCAGCATCAACCTTGACTCCTGGTCTGGGCCCAGTGTTGCAGGAACGCTGCCGCGTCGATTTCGCCGGTGATGCGCCGGGTACGGCGCTCGTCACCTTCCGGGCCGATCCAGATCAGGCTGGGCGGGCCTGGAACCTGGTAGCGTTGCAGCAATGCGCGGCTGGCGGGGGTGTCGGCAGTGACATCCAGGCGCAGCAGTTGCACGCCGTCGAGGCTGGCTTGCACGTCGCTGCGGGCAAATACCTGTTTCTCCATCACTTTGCACGATACGCACCAGTCGGCGTAGTAGTCGACTAACACCCATTGGTTGCGCGCCTTGGCGGCATCCAGTTCGCGCTGCAGGTCCTGCGGGTTGTCGATGGTGATAACCCGCTGGTCATGGGCGCTGCTCATCGGCGCGGCGCCACCACCGGTGAATGGCTGCAGCGGTTGCCACAGATCGTTGCCACCGGCGGCAGCACCGACCAGCAACAGGCCACCCCAGAGCGCACCCAGCAACGGCAGGGCTCGCAGCGCCGGCAGACGCTGCAGGGCAGGCCATGCAGCCCAGGCCAGGGCAATCAGCCAGGCGCCGACCAGTGCCAGCAGCAGTGGTTCTGGCAGCAGGCTGCGCAGGGTGTACAGCGCCATTGCCAGGAAGACGAAGCCGAAC
This sequence comes from Pseudomonas sp. A014, assembly GCF_052378495.1. Taxonomy (NCBI): domain Bacteria; kingdom Pseudomonadati; phylum Pseudomonadota; class Gammaproteobacteria; order Pseudomonadales; family Pseudomonadaceae; genus Pseudomonas; species Pseudomonas sp. A014. Next base: position 4,122,366 of record NZ_CP199001.1, on the reverse strand, counting down.
ACGCCCTTGACCAGGTTCATCCAGGATCCAGGGCGTGGCAGGTAGCGGTTGCCCAGGGTGACCAGCAACAGCAGTGGAACGCCCATGCCCAGCCCCAGGCTGAACAGCACCAGCGCGCCCTGCACCACATCGCCGCTCTGGGCGATATAGAGCAGCGCACCGGCCAGTGGCGCGGTCATGCACGGCCCCATAAGCAGGCCCGAGAGCGCGCCAAGCAACGCTGCGCCATACAGGTTGCCGCCACGCGTGCCCTGGCCTGCACGATCGAGGCGGTCACGCACGGCGGCGGGCAGCTGCAGTTCGAAGGCCCCGAACATCGGCAGGGCGAGGATCACGAACAGGCCGGCCAGGCTGCCCAGCAGCCAAGGTTGCTGTAGCCAGGCCTGCAGGCTGGCGCCGAGCAGCGCGGCGACCACACCCAGTGCGGCGTACACCAAGGCCATGCTCAGAACGTAGACGCCGGCCAGAATCCAGCCACGTCGTGCACTGGCACCATTGCCCATGACCAACCCGGCGAGGATGGGCAGCATCGGTAGCGAGCAGGGGGTGAAGGCCAGCAGCAGACCCAGGCCGAAGAACGCCAGCAGGTTCCAGGCCAGGCTGCTGTGCTGAAGGCCGCTGGCCAGGGCCTGGTCGCTGGCTTGTCCGCCATCCGGTGCGGCTGGCGCAGCAGAAACCGCCTGGCCGCCCAGATCGATCACGGTGGTTTGCGGTGGATAGCACAGCCCGGCATCGGCGCAGCCCTGCCAGCCCAGTCGCAGTTCGCCAGTGGCGTTGGCGGGCAGCAGCAACTCGAGTTCGGTGCGATAGACGGCGCTGTCGCCGAAGAACTCGTCATGATGGTTGAGAGCCGCAGGCAGTTGCGGTTGCTGATCGACGGGAATGCCGTCGAACTTCAGGCGCTTCTGGTAGAGGTAGTAGCCATCCTTGATCTGGAAATACAGGCGCATCTGCCCGGAAGGCAAGCGGTCCTGGCTCAGGACGAAAGCCTGATTCACCGGCAGGAAGTCCGACTTGGGAGCGAAGGGATTGGCCTGGAGCGGGCCGGCGAGCAGGAATGTCAGGAAGAGCAGGAGAACACGCATGTCGACGCCTTGGCAGTGCATTGAGTGCACCATGCTGGAGCAGACTGATTAACCGAAAGTTAACCCGGTCCGACATGAGGCCCTGTCGGTTGCTCCGACAGGGCCTGGGCCGGATCACATGTCGTCGAAGTAGCGTTCGTGCCAGTCCACCAACGGTTGGGGTGCGTTCAGTTTCTGGCCATAGATCACCGAGTACGACAGCACGTTCTGCACATACTGACGCGTCTCATCGAACGGGATCGACTCGACCCAGACATCGAAGCTCAGGTGCTTGGCGCCCTTGAGCCACTGACGTACGCGACCGGGGCCTGCGTTGTAGGCGGCCGACGCCAGCACGCGGTTGCCGTTGAACTGGCCGTGCACCTGGCTCAGGTAGGCGGCGCCGAGCTGGATGTTCTTGTCCGGATCGAGCACCTGCGCAGGCGAGGCCAGCGGAATGCTGAACTTGCGCGCGGTCTCCTTGGCGGTTCCTGGCATCAGTTGCATCAGGCCGCTGGCGCCTACTGGCGAGCGGGCATCGTCCATGAAGGCACTTTCCTGACGGGTGATGGCGAATACCCAGCTCGAGTGCAGGCCGCGGACTTTGGCTTCGCGCACCAGGGTGTCGCGGTGGGCCATCGGGAAGCGGATGTCCAGGTCGTCCCAGTACTTGGCCTGGCTGATGGTGCGGATAGCCGGGAAGTACCAGCGCAGGTCGTAGGCCAGGCGGGCCTGGGCGACCATTTCGTCACGGTTGAAGTGGCGGCTGACGTGGTACCACTCGCGGCGCCCCTCGACAATCTGGCCACGGGCGTGGAACTCCAGGGCGCGGCGCACGCCGGGGGTGTTACGCACCTTGTTGATCAACTGCTGGCTCAGTACCAGGGGTTTGTTGTTGAGCTGGTACGGTGTTTGCGCGCGATCGGCAGCAAGAAAACCATAGAAGTCGCGCTCACGCGAGACGTTCTTGTAGAGCAGCGGGATCTGCGGGTTGTTGGGTTGTGCCAGCTCCAGGCTGCGTGCCTGCCAGTAGCGCCAGCGGCTGCTGTCGGCCAGATCCTGGGGCAGGCGGCGGCTCAGTTCGTAGGCTTCTTCCCAGCGCCCGAGACGCAGCAGCAGGCGCATGCGCCATTCGCTGACGGTGTTGTCGCGCAGTTCCGGGTCGTAGCGGGTCATCAGGTCGAGGGCACGCGGATCGTAGCGCCGTGCGAGCGTGAGGCCGATTTCGCGGGCGATGGCGACCTTCTCGTCGCGGGAGAAATGCATGCGCTGGGCGTAGTCGTCGAGCAGGGCCATGGCTTGCTCGGGATCCTGCCGCGCCAGGCGGCGCAGGCCGAGGCTGACCACATCGGACATCGCTTCGTTGACCGGCATGAAGCGCGAAGGCTGCTTGAGCAGCTCGGGTTTCTGCGCCACATCGATCAGCAGCTTGCCTTGCGGGCCGAGTGTGGTGAGCGTTTGCACCAGGTTGTTGGCCAGGCTGTAGTTGCGCGCCTCGGCCGCCAGTTTGGCACGCTGCCAGCGGCGGGCCTCGGTGAGCTGGCCTTCTGCGGCCCACAGGCCGAACAAGGTGTCGCAGGCCGCAGGTTGCGACTTGCCGACGTTCCACAGTTTTTCGGCAGTGGCGAAACCTTCGGCGCGCAGGCCGTTGGTCAACTGGTACTGGCCGTTGAGGCAATCCAGTTCGGTGAAGTTCAGCTTCGGGTCGTAGTATTTGGCGAAGGTCTTCCAGTCGCCGCGTTCGGCCTGCCAGCGCAACCAGCGCAGTTTCATCCAGTTGGCCTGGGGCAGGTCACCGTGTTTGGCGAGGAAGCCTTCGACTTCCTCGTTGCTGGCAGTCTTCAGCCGCGCGGTGAGCTCGTCGTAGGCCAGGTAGGGTGTGAGCGGATAGTCGCTGAGCGCTTGGGCATAGCGCAGGTAGGGACCCTTGTCGCCTTTGGCGAGGGCACGCTTGGCCTCGTCGTAGTACTGGCGCTGCTGGGTGATGTCGAGGGCCTGTGCAGCACTCGCGGTCGTAGCGGTGAGCACCAGGCAGGAAACGAATTGGAACAGGCGGCTGCGCATGATACGTCCGGGCAGTTGAACCATGAAAAGTGACGGCGAAGCCAGCACTGTTGAAATCTAGTTTCCTTAGCTTAGCCGTTTGCCGGCGATGGATGAAAGCACTGTGCTTGTATCGAATCGTTAACACCGACCACGCGTCGCCAAGCGCTCGCTGCCATCGCACCCGGAATGTCACGCAGGGGCGAAGTAGGCGTGAAAGTCAGGTAGAATGCGCGCCCGGTTTTTGGAGATGATCATGACCCTGCTCAAATTCAGCGATGTGTCCCTCGCGTTCGGCGCCATGCCGCTGCTGGACAAGGTGTCCTGGCAGATCGCCCGTGGCGAGCGGGTGTGCATTATCGGCCGTAACGGCACCGGCAAGTCGAGCATGTTGCGCCTGGTCAAGGGTGAGCAGAAACCCGACGAAGGAGAAATCTGGCGTGCGCCGGCACTGAAGATCGGTGAGCTTCCGCAGGAATTGCCGGTGGCCGACGATCGCAGCGTGTTCGATGTGGTCGCCGAGGGCCTCGACGGCGTCGGTGCGCTGCTCGCCGAATATCACCACCTGAGCCAGAACATCCAGAATGATGCCGACCTGGACAAGCTGATGCATGTCCAGCATGAGCTGGAAGCCCGCGACGGCTGGCGCCTGCAACAGGTCGTGGAGAGCACCCTGAGCCGCCTGCAACTGCCGGCCGACAAGACCCTCGCCGAGCTGTCCGGCGGCTGGCGCCGTCGCGTGCTGCTGGCCCAGGCGCTGGTGTCCGAGCCTGACCTGCTGCTGCTCGACGAACCGACCAACCACCTGGACATCGGTGCCATCGCCTGGCTCGAAGAGGCCCTGAGCGGCTTCAACGGCGCCGTGTTGTTCATCACTCACGACCGCTCGTTCCTGCAGAACCTGGCCACGCGGATCCTCGAGCTGGACCGCGGCGGGCTGATTGACTGGAACGGCGACTACGCCAGCTTCCTGGTGCACAAGGAGGCTGCGCTGGCCGCCGAGGAAACCGCCAATGCGCTGTTCGACAAGCGCCTGGCCCAGGAAGAGGTCTGGATCCGCCAGGGCATCAAGGCCCGGCGTACCCGTAATGAAGGCCGTGTGCGTGCCCTCAAGGCCCTGCGCGTGGAGCGCAGCGAGCGTCGCGAGCGCCAGGGCAGGGCGAACATCCAGATCGAGGTCGCCGACAAGTCCGGCAAGCAGGTGATGGTGCTGGAAAACGTCAGCTTCGCGCACCCTCAGGGGCCGAAGCTGGTCAAGGATTTCTCCATGGTCCTGCAGCGCCAGGACCGCATCGGCCTGCTCGGCGCCAACGGCACCGGCAAGACCACCTTGCTCAAGCTCATGCTGGGTGACCTGGAGCCGACCGCCGGCAAGGTCGATCGCGGCACCAAGCTGGAGGTGGCCTACTTCGACCAGATGCGTCACCAGCTCGACCTCGAGAAGACGGTGATCGACAACCTCGCCGAAGGTCGCGACTTCATCGAGATCGATGGTCAGAATCGCCACGTGCTGAGCTACCTCGGTGACTTCCTGTTCAGCCCCCAGCGTGCACGCACGCCGGTCAAGGCGCTGTCTGGTGGTGAACGTGCGCGTCTGTTGCTGGCCAAGCTGTTCAGCAAACCGGCCAACTTGCTGGTGCTGGACGAGCCGACCAACGACCTGGACGTCGAGACCCTCGAGCTGCTCGAGGAAGTGCTGTCCAACTTCAAGGGCACGGTACTGATGGTCAGCCACGACCGGGCCTTCCTCGACAACGTGGTCACCAGCACCCTGGTGTTCGAGGGTGAGGGCAAGGTGCGTGAGTACGTGGGTGGCTATGAAGACTGGATCCGCCAGGGGGGCTCGCCGAAGCTGCTGGGCGTGACCGAGAGCAAGGGCGGCAAGTCCGAGCTCAACAGTGCGGTGGTCGAGAAGGTTGCGGTCGAGGTCGCCCCGGAGCCCGTGGCGCCTGTGGTGGCCGACAGTAGCAAGAAAAAGCTGAGCTACAAACTGCAGCGTGAGCTGGAGATGCTGCCTGGGCAGATCGATGCGCTGGAGCAGAAGATGGCGGTGCTGCAGGAAGAGGTGAACGCGCCTGGCTTCTATCAGCGGCCGATTGGCGAAACGTCGGACGTGCTGGCCAAGCTCGAGAAGTTGCAGGCTGAGCTGGATGTGCTGGTCGAGCGCTGGGCCGAGCTGGAAGGTTGAGTCGATCGAGCCGGCCCTATCGCGGGACAAGTCCCAGCGATAGGGCCGGCTCGGGCTATATCATTCTTTCTTCTGCAAGCGCACCGCCAGTACATCGCACGGTGCCCCATGCAGCACGTCATTGGCCGTAGAACCCAGTAGCAGCGCCAGACCATGGCGGCCATGGCTGCCGACCACGATCAGGTCGCACTTCTGATCCTTGGCCAGTTGGTGTATTTCCTGGCGCGGCTGGCCGTAGGTCAGGTGCGAATCGCCGCGCTGGATGTCTGGATATTTGTTGAACAGGCGATCCATACGTTCCTTGGCCTGGTCGAACTGCTGTTGCTGCAGTTGCGACAGGTCCATCGGCACGTCGCCACCAAATGCCATGGCCATCGGCTCGACGATATGCACCAGGGAAACCTTGGCTCCGGTGGGTTCGGCGAGCTTCATGGCACGCTTGATCACCGGATCGCATTCTTCGGTCAGGTCGACGGCAACCAGAAGATGTTCGTAGGACATGAGCGGCACTCCTGACAATCGCAATAATGAAAGTATGGTCGCTTTCTGGCAGGTCTTGCGTGAAAAAGACTAACCCGCTCATTTGCAACGCTTTATGGGAACTACAGATATGACGGTATGGCTGGTGGTGTCAATCCTTGCGCTGATTCTCAGCCCGTTGGCCTGGTTGCGACCGTCCCGCAAGCAGAGCGAACAGATGAGCCTGCGCCTGGAGGGGCGGCGCATGGGCCTGGCCATGCAACTGGCGCCCCAACAGTGGCCGCACTGGCTGCAAAGCGAGCCGCCAAGCCCATGTCCGCAGTATCACCGAGGGCGGCGCAAAGGGCGTGAGGATAGCTGGTGCTATTGGCAGGTCAGCCCGGGAGTGTGGTGGAACAAATGGCGTGAACCCTGCGAGGAGCCTCGTCTGGCGGAGTGTTTTGCGCGGTTGCCGGCCAATGTCTACAAGGTGGAGGCCGATACGCGCATGATCGCCTTGTACTGGAGCGAGCGCGGCGAAAAATCTGTATTGCAGGATATTGCCCACACACTCGAAACCCTCGCCTGAGGCATGCGCAAAAAAAAGTGGGAGCAGGGCAACCCTGATCCCACAGTGGTGAAGCTGGCCAGGCAGGCCGGGAAAACATTCGATTCGAGGGCAGTGTAGACCCTTGTCTCGAATGTGCGCATGAAAAATCAGCAGGCTGGCAGCGCAACTAACCCCACCAGCCATTGGCCGATCGTCGACATGAATGATCGACAATCACTGTCATCATGTTTTATCCCCTGGTGTTACAAAATGACTGGAAAGTCGCGTTTTCCGGGTGCTTTCGAGCATTTGACAACGCCGACCTTTTCGGAGAATGTGTGCGTACCCAAATCAAACGGGCGTATGAATTGAGCGTTTGTATGTTCACATCGCTCGTACAGAATCCCGACTAGCGCGCTGACGGGTGTGCCTGGGGGAGGGCTTGAAGATGGCCTTCCTGTCAGTGATCGGCGTGTACAGTTCAGCTTCCATATCGTGGAGATCAGTTGATGATTTACGAAGGTAAAGCCATCACGGTTAAGGCTCTTGAAAGCGGCATCGTCGAACTGAAGTTCGACCTCAAGGGTGAGTCCGTCAACAAATTCAACCGCCTTACCCTGAACGAGCTGCGTCAGGCCGTGGATACCATCAAGGCCGACGCTTCCATCAAGGGTGTGATCGTCAGCAGCGGCAAGGACGTGTTCATCGTCGGTGCCGACATCACCGAATTCGTCGACAATTTCAAGCTGCCCGAGGCCGAGCTGGTGGCCGGCAACCTGGAAGCCAACCGTATCTTCAGCGACTTCGAAGACCTCGCGGTGCCGACCGTCGTGGCCATCAACGGCATTGCCCTGGGCGGCGGCCTGGAGATGTGCCTGGCGGCGGATTACCGCGTCATGTCCAGCAGCGCCAAGATCGGCCTGCCGGAAGTCAAGCTGGGCATCTACCCAGGCTTTGGCGGCACCGTTCGCCTGCCGCGTCTGATCGGCTCGGACAATGCCATCGAATGGATCGCCTCGGGCAAGGAAAACCGCGCTGAAGACGCCCTGAAAGTGGGTGCCGTCGATGCCGTGGTCGCGCCTGAACTGCTGCAGGCCGGTGCTCTGGACCTGATCAAGCGCGCCATCAGCGGTGAGCTGGACTACAAGGCCAAGCGTCAGCCCAAGCTCGAGAAACTCAAGCTCAACGCCATCGAGCAGATGATGGCCTTCGAAACCGCCAAGGGTTTTGTCGCCGGTCAAGCCGGCCCGAACTACCCGGCCCCGGTCGAAGCCATCAAGACCATCCAGAAGGCTGCCAACTTTGGTCGTGACAAGGCCTTGGAAGTCGAAGCTGCCGGTTTTGCCAAGTTGGCCAAAACCTCGGTCGCCGAGAGCCTGGTCGGCCTGTTCCTGAACGATCAGGAGCTCAAGCGCAAAGCCAAGGCCCACGACGAGATCGCTCGTGACGTGAAGCAGGCCGCCGTACTCGGCGCCGGCATCATGGGTGGCGGTATCGCCTACCAGTCGGCGGTCAAGGGCACGCCGATCCTGATGAAGGATATTCGCGAGGAAGCTATCCAGCTGGGCCTTAACGAAGCGTCCAAGCTGCTTGGCAAGCGCGTCGAGAAAGGCCGCCTGACCCCGGCGAAGATGGCCGAAGCTCTCAACGCCATTCGCCCGACCTTGTCGTATGGCGATTTCGCCAACGTCGACATCGTCGTCGAGGCTGTGGTCGAGAACCCGAAGGTCAAGCAGGCGGTGCTGGCCGAGGTGGAAGGGCAGGTCAAGGAAGACGCGATTCTGGCGTCGAACACCTCGACCATTTCGATCAACTTGCTGGCCAAGGCGCTCAAGCGTCCGGAAAACTTCGTTGGCATGCACTTCTTCAACCCGGTGCACATGATGCCGCTGGTCGAAGTCATTCGTGGCGAGAAGTCCAGTGAAGTGGCTGTCGCCACCACGGTGGCCTATGCCAAGAAAATGGGCAAGAATCCGATTGTGGTCAACGATTGCCCGGGCTTCCTGGTCAACCGCGTACTGTTCCCGTACTTCGGTGGCTTCGCCAAGCTGGTCAGCGCAGGCGTCGATTTCGTGCGTATCGACAAGGTCATGGAAAAGTTCGGCTGGCCGATGGGCCCGGCCTACTTGATGGACGTGGTCGGCATCGACACCGGCCACCATGGTCGCGACGTGATGGCAGAAGGCTTCCCGGACCGCATGAAGGACGACCGCCGCTCCGCCGTCGACGCCCTGTACGAAGCCAATCGCCTGGGTCAGAAGAACGGCAAGGGCTTCTATGCCTACGAGACCGACAAGCGCGGCAAGCCGAAGAAAGTCGCCGATGCGTCCGTGCTGGACGTGCTCAAGCCGGTGATCTTCGAGCAGCGTGAAGTCAGTGACGAGGACATCATCAACTGGATGATGGTGCCGCTGTGCCTGGAGACCGTGCGTTGCCTGGAAGATGGCATCGTCGAAACTGCAGCCGAGGCGGACATGGGCCTGGTCTACGGCATCGGTTTCCCTCCCTTCCGCGGTGGTGCGCTGCGCTACATCGATTCGATCGGTGTCGCCGAGTTCGTTGCCCTGGCCGACAAGTACGCCGATCTGGGTCCGCTGTACCACCCGACTGCGAAGCTGCGTGAGATGGCCAAGAACGGCCAGCGCTTCTTCAACTGAACGGCCACGAGCTAGAGCGAGATTATTGATATGAGCCTGAATCCAAGAGACGTGGTGATTGTCGACTTCGGTCGCACGCCGATGGGCCGTTCCAAGGGTGGCATGCACCGCAACACCCGTGCCGAGGACATGTCGGCGCACCTGATCAGCAAGCTGCTGGAGCGCAACGACAAGGTCGATCCGAAAGAGGTCGAGGATGTGATCTGGGGCTGCGTCAACCAGACCCTGGAGCAGGGGTGGAACATCGCGCGCATGGCGTCGCTGATGACCCCGATCCCGCACACTTCCGCTGCGCAGACCGTCAGCCGCCTGTGCGGCTCGTCGATGAGTGCGCTGCACACCGCTGCCCAGGCGATCATGACCGGCAACGGCGATGTATTCGTGATCGGTGGTGTCGAGCATATGGGGCACGTCAGCATGATGCACGGCGTCGACCCGAACCCGCACCTGTCCTTGCACGCTGCCAAGGCTTCCGGGATGATGGGCCTGACTGCGGAGATGCTCGGCAAGATGCACGGCATCACCCGTGAGCAGCAGGACCTGTTCGGCCTGCGTTCGCACCAGTTGGCCCACAAGGCCACGGTCGAGGGCAAGTTCAAGGATGAGATCATCCCGATGCAGGGCTACGACGAGAACGGCTTCCTCAAGGTCTTTGACTACGACGAAACCATTCGCCCCGAGACCACCCTCGAGGGCCTCGCTGCGCTCAAGCCGGCGTTCAACCCCAAGGGTGGCACTGTCACCGCTGGCACCTCGTCGCAGATCACCGACGGTGCCTCGTGCATGATCGTCATGTCCGGCCAGCGTGCCATGGACCTCGGCATCCAGCCATTGGCCGTGATTCGTTCGATGGCAGTAGCCGGTGTGGATCCGGCGATCATGGGTTATGGGCCGGTGCCTTCGACTCAGAAAGCCCTCAAGCGCGCGGGTCTGACCATCGCCGACATCGATTTCTTCGAGCTCAACGAAGCCTTCGCCGCACAGGCCCTGCCAGTGCTGAAGGATCTGAAAGTGCTCGACAAGATGGATGAGAAGGTTAACCTGCACGGCGGCGCCATCGCCCTGGGTCACCCGTTCGGTTGCTCCGGTGCGCGGATTTCCGGCACTCTGCTCAACGTCATGAAGCAGAATGGCGGTACGCTGGGTGTTGCGACCATGTGTGTCGGCCTGGGTCAGGGTATCACCACTGTCTTCGAACGCGTCTGATCGCTTCGCAGGACAGCAGCCGGGGCCTTGTGCCCCGGTTTTTGTTTTTTACAGGATTTGTTCAAGAGGGTGGGCAGCATGCAGATACAACCAGGCGTATACCGGCATTACAAAGGGCCTGAGTACCGTGTCTTCAGCGTTGCGCGGCACTCGGAGAGCGAAGAGTGGATGGTGTTCTACCAATGCCTGTATGGTGACTATGGGTTTTGGGTGCGGCCACTTTCGATGTTCCAGGAGTCGGTCGAGGTTGACGGCGAGCAGGTGCCACGCTTTGCTTTGGTCAAGGCCGAAGAGGGGCTTGCGGCACTGGCCGGGAAGCCTCGCGAGTGAACGACCGCGCTTGACCTCACTCTTTTGCCACTATATATAGCGGTGCCGCGTCCGGCACCTGACGCGTTTTTCATCTTCAGATTCAGGAATACTCCGATCCATGGGCAAATCGCTGGTCATTGTGGAATCCCCGGCCAAGGCCAAGACCATCAACAAGTACCTGGGCAGCCAGTACGTGGTGAAGTCGAGTATCGGCCACATCCGAGACCTCCCCACCAGCGGTTCGGCCAGTACGGCCAAGGAACCGGCGGCCAAGCGCGGCAAGACCGCGAGTGAGGCTCCGGCGCTGACGCCGAAGGAGAAAGCCCGGCGCCAACTGGTGGCGCGCATGGGTGTCGACCCAGAGGCCGGCTGGAAGGCCAAGTACGAGATCCTTCCCGGCAAGGAGAAGGTGATCGACGAGTTGCGTCGTTTGGCCAAGGATGCCGACACCATCTATCTCGCAACCGACTTGGATCGCGAGGGGGAAGCCATTGCCTGGCACCTGCGCGAAGCCATCGGGGGAGACGACAGCCGCTACAAGCGCGTGGTGTTCAACGAAATCACCAAGAAGGCCATTCAGGAGGCGTTTTCGCAGCCTGGGGACCTGGATATCGCCCGGGTCAATGCCCAGCAGGCGCGGCGCTTCCTCGACCGCGTGGTGGGCTACATGGTTTCGCCGCTGCTTTGGTCCAAGATCGCCCGTGGCCTGTCCGCCGGCCGTGTGCAATCGGTGGCTGTGAAGCTGGTGGTCGAGCGGGAGCGCGAGATCCGTGCGTTCAATCCCGAAGAATACTGGGAGGTCCATGCTGACCTGGGCACGGCGAAGAACGCCAAGGTGCGCTTCGAAGTGGCGCGCGAGAACGGTGAAGCCTTCAAGCCGTTGAACGAAGCGCAGGCCATGGCGGCGCTGGAGAAGCTCAAGACTTCCAGCTACAGCGTGATCAAGCGTGAAGATCGCCCGACCAGCAGCAAGCCATCGGCGCCCTTCATCACCTCGACCTTGCAGCAGGCGGCAAGCAACCGCCTGGGCTTCGGGGTGAAGAAGACCATGATGATGGCCCAGCGTCTGTATGAAGCCGGCTACATCACATACATGCGTACCGACTCGACCAACCTGTCGACCGATGCCGTTGAAATGGCGCGCAGCTACATCGAAAGCGAGTTCGGCAAGCAGTACCTGCCGGCCGCTCCGGTCGTCTACGGCAGCAAGGAAGGCGCACAGGAGGCGCACGAAGCGATTCGTCCCTCCGACGTCAACACCCACCCGAGCAAGCTCAGTGGCATGGAGCGTGATGCCGAGCGCCTGTACGAGCTGATCTGGCGCCAGTTCCTGGCCTGCCAGATGCCACCGGCGCAGTACCTGTCCACGAGCGTCACCGTGGCGGCTGGCGATTTCGAGTTGCGTGCCAAGGGCCGTATTCTCAAGTTCGACGGTTACACCCGTGTGCTGCCACAACAGGCCAAGCCGGGCGAGGACGATGTGCTGCCGGAAATGGGGCAGGGCGAGACGCTCAAGTTGATCCAGCTCGACCCAAGCCAGCACTTCACCAAGCCGCCGGCGCGTTTCACCGAGGCGAGCCTGGTCAAGGAAATGGAAAAACGTGGTATTGGTCGTCCGTCGACCTATGCAGCCATCATTTCCACCATCCAGGACCGCGGCTATGTGACCCTGCACAACCGCCGCTTCTATTCCGAGAAGATGGGCGACATCGTGACCGAGCGCTTGTCCGAAAGCTTCTCCAACCTGATGGACTACGGCTTCACCGCCGGCATGGAAGAGAATCTCGATGACGTGGCCCAGGGCGAGCGTGACTGGAAAAACGTGCTCGACGAGTTCTACGGTGATTTCAGCAAGAAGCTGCAGACAGCAGAGTCCAGCGAAAACGGCATGCGAGCCAATCAGCCGACCTTGACCAACATTGCCTGCAAGGAATGCGGTCGGCCGATGATGATCCGCACCGCCTCGACCGGGGTGTTCCTGGGCTGCTCGGGTTACAGCCTGCCGCCCAAGGAGCGCTGCAAGGCCACCGTCAATCTGGTGCCGGGTGACGAGATCGCAGCTGACGACGAGGGTGAATCCGAGTCGCTGGTGCTGCGTGGCAAGCACCGCTGCCCGATCTGCTCGACGGCGATGGACGCCTACCTGCTCGACGAGAAGCACAAGCTGCATATCTGTGGTAATAACCCGGATTGCCCTGGCTACGAGATCGAAGAGGGTAGCTACCGCATCAAGGGCTACGAGGGGCCGAGCCTGGAATGCGACAAGTGCGGCAGCGAGATGCAGCTCAAGACTGGCCGTTTCGGCAAGTTCTTCGGTTGCACCAACCCGGCGTGCAAGAACACCCGCAAGTTGCTCAAGAGCGGCGAGGCTGCGCCACCGAAGATGGACAAGGTGGACATGCCGGAGCTCAAGTGCGAGAAGGTCGACGACACCTACGTGCTGCGTGACGGCGCTTCGGGGTTGTTCCTGGCGGCCAGCCAGTTCCCGAAAAATCGCGAGACCCGTGCGCCGCTGGTGCTGGAAATCATCCCGCACAAGCATGAGATCGATCCGAAGTATCACTTCCTCTGCGATGCACCGCAGAAGGATCCGGACGGTCGTCCGGCGGTGATTCGCTACAGCCGCAAGACCAAGGAGCAGTACGTGCAATCCGAGGTCGATGGCAAGCCGACAGGCTGGAAGGCGTTCTACGACGGCAAGGCGTGGAAGGTCGAAGACAAGCGCTGATTCGTCGGTGTTGCAATTGGGGCCGCTTTGCGGCCCCAATCATTTATGATGCAGCTATTCGCCTTGCTGCCCATGGGAGGTCATCCGAAATGGCCCAGGAACTCTATACCCGCACCAACCAGAAACTGTTCTTTGCAGGCCTGGCTCTTGAGTCCATGGCCAAGGCCGAGCAGAGCCAGGCCATGAATGCCCAGGGCCTGATCCAGGCTGAGCGTGAGGCGGCGGTGTTTCATTTGTATGGGGCGTTGCTCGGGCTGTGCCATGAGATTGCCGGCTTCTATCGTCTGCCCCAGGCGAACGCCGCGCGTGCAGAGCTGTTGCTTGACGATGAAACCCTGAAGACCGTCGCCATTCCGGAAATGGCCGAGATGCTTGAGCTGGCACGCCAACCGCAGACCTGGCTGGCGCAGTTGATCAAGGCTTATGCCGATTTGTTCCAACCACCGGTCGCGAAGAAAGTCGCCAAGACAGATGTCACCCAGCCGTTGATCCAGGCTGTCAATCTCGATGAAGTCGAGGATGTCGTGCTGTCTCGGGCGGAGTTGGAGCGCTGGCGGCAGGACCTAAAAGGGCTTGTAAGACGTTTCCGAGAAGCGTTGAGTGAGTGCTGACAGTCGGCGCGGCTGGTACACTACTCGCCTTTCGTGAACAGCAGGCCCTTTATGTCAACGTCCTTTCTAGAAATTGTCGAATTGCCTGATGGCCGGATCGAACTGCGCCGTGCCGAGGACGAGGGTTCGCTGGTTACCCTGGATTTCTCCGAAGATGCCAAGGCATTTCTTCAGGGGCAGCATGTAGAAGTGGCCAAAGCCATGCTCAGCGTTGGTGTGCAGATGGCAGGTAAGCTGGTCGAAGGTGACTTCGAGCGAGATGAAGGGCCGCGGGTTTTGCACTGAACACGCCAGTTGGGCCATCACTGCAGTGCGTCACAGGCAAAGCCTGGACATCAGCCGAGGCGGATGTTCAGGCTTTGTGCATTTCCGCAGGTGGCGGCACGAACGAGCTGTTGGCGGATGCTGGCATTGACGTTGCCGAGCCAGCTGACCACCGTGTGGCTATGACCCAGGCGCAGCGCTTCGCAGGCCAGTTGCAGGGCGCTCTGGTTGCTTCCGGGTTGCAGTAGCAGGATGCGTTCGCGATTAAGGCCGGCGTCACGTAGCCAGGTTTGCGTGAGGCTCGCCGGCGGCGCGATCAGTGTCAGCCAGCGTGCGTCATCTTCTTCGCTCAGCTCGCGCAGGATAGGGGCCAACAGGCTCTGGCAGTGCCCTGGCGCGCCGCGCAGGGACAATTCACTGAACAGTTCTGGTTGGCCGGGCTTGCGCGACTGCTCGCGACTTTTCAGGCCTGGCAGTACCGGCTGTGCGAGAAAGGCTTCGAACAATGGCAATTGTGCGGGCTGCGATAAATGGGCGGACTGCTGCATGACGCCTCCTGGATCAGCGGCGAATGACGCCGACGCTCAAGCCCTCGATCACCAGTTCCTGATCTTTCAGGTCGACTTCGATGGGGGCGAATTCGGGGTTTTCGGCAATCAGCCAGACCTTGCTGCCCTCGCGCTTGAAGCGCTTGACGGTCACTTCGTCACCGATGCGGGCGACCACGATCTGGCCGTTGCGGGCTTCGCGGCAGGTGTGCACGGCGAGCAGGTCGCCGTCGACGATGCCGATATCCTTCATGCTCATGCCGTGAACGCGCAACAGGTAGTCGGCGCGAGGATGGAAGAAGGCTGGATTGATATTGCAGGATTCCTCGATGTGCTGCTCGGCGAGGATCGGGGCACCTGCTGCAACACGGCCGATGATCGGCAGGCCGCTGTCGTCAGGCTTGGCTTCGAGACCAGGGATGCGAATGCCGCGGGAGGCGCCTGGTGTCATCTCGATGGCGCCCTTGCGCGCCAAGGCCTTGAGGTGCTCTTCGGCGGCATTGGGCGATTTGAACCCTAGCTCTTGTGCGATTTCTGCGCGGGTAGGCGGGAAGCCGTTGTCTTCAAGGCAACGTTTGATGAAGGCCAGGATCTCGGCTTGGCGTGGCGTCAGTTTCAGCATGGCGAGTGGCTCTGTCTTTTTATACAGTGACTGGGATTATATACAGTACAAGGCCTGCTGCAAGCACCACGCTTGAAGAAAATCGCCTCGGTCTTCCGAGCGTCGTGCCCAGCCCTTGATATTTGTGGCTTGCAGCTTGAGCCCCAGCGCTTTAAAAAGGGCGACCGTCGGGTCACCGAACCTTGACATGCGCGTGCTTGAAACGTATGTTTCAAACAACTGTTTGTCAGGCGGATAAGTCATGGCCCAATCGGAAACCGTTGAACGCATTCTCGATGCTGCCGAGCAGCTGTTCGCGGAAAGAGGTTTCGCGGAAACTTCGTTGCGTTTGATCACCAGCAAGGCCGGGGTCAACCTGGCGGCGGTGAACTACCATTTCGGCTCCAAAAAGGCGCTTATCCAGGCGGTCTTCTCGCGCTTCCTCGGTCCGTTCTGTGCCAGCCTGGAGCGTGAGCTCGAGCGCCGTCAGGCGCGCCCCGAGCAGAAGCCGACGCTCGAAGAACTGCTGGAGATGCTGGTGGAGCAGGCCTTGGCCGTGCAGCCGCGCAGCAACAACGACCTCTCGATCTTCATGCGCCTGCTGGGCTTGGCCTTCAGTCAGAGTCAGGGCCACCTGCGCCGCTATCTTGAAGACATGTACGGCAAGGTGTTCAGGCGCTACATGCTGTTGGTCAACGAAGCGGCACCGCGTATTCCCCCCATCGAGTTGTTCTGGCGCGTGCATTTCATGCTGGGTGCCGCGGCGTTCAGCATGTCCGGTATCAAGGCGCTGCGCGCCATCGCTGAAACCGATTTCGGCATCAACACTTCGATCGAGCAGGTCATGCGTCTGATGGTGCCGTTCCTCGCCGCCGGCATGCGTGCCGATAGCGGGGTAACCGACGAGGCCATGGCGGCCGCTCAACTGCGGCCACGCAGCAAGAGCGCAGTCACCGGCGCGCCAGCCAAGGCCTGAACACTGGGCGGGGCAGGGCGCTTCGGCTAAGCTAGCGCCCATGCCCGACCTTGATTTCCTGCACATCTCCCTCGCTGACCAACGCCTTTACGGATTTTCCCGGGGGACGTTGTGCGTGCGCCTGGACGTTTCCACTGCGCGTCTGGGGGCGGGTGAACTCAAGGGTTCTGGCTGCACGCCGCGTGGCCTGCATCAGGTCAGGGCGAAGATCGGCGCTGGATTGCCGCAAGGGGCTGTGCTCAGCAGCCGACGCTGGACCGGTGAAGTCTGGTCGCCCGCCTTGCACGCGCAATCTCCAGGCCGTGACTGGATCCTCACCCGCATCCTCTGGCTCAGTGGCTGTGAGCCAGGCGTCAACCGCCTGGGACGGGTCGATACCTTTCGTCGCTACATTTATCTGCACGGCACGCCGGACAGCGAACCGCTGGGCGTGCCGTTGTCCCATGGCTGCGTGCGCCTGCGCAACCGCGAGCTTTTGGACCTGTTCGAGCGCGTGCCGGTCCATTGCCCAGTGCGCATAAGCGAGGCTGCCTGCCCGCAATGGGCCTCTCTGGATATTCAATGAAGGACACCCTATGACTGCCAGCCTGCAAGGCTCCCTGATGGTGGATATCGCCGGTCAATGGTTGACCGCCGAGGATCGTCACCTCCTGCGCCAGCCCGAAGTGGCCGGTCTGATCATCTTTGCCCGTAACATCGACAGCCCACGCCAGGTGCGCGAGCTGTGCGCCTCGATCCGTGCTATTCGTCCTGACCTGATCCTGGCGGTCGATCAGGAAGGTGGTCGGGTCCAGCGTCTGCGTCAGGGCTTCGTGCGTTTGCCGGCCATGCGTGCCATTGCCGACAATGCCAACGCTGATTACCTGGCCGAACAATGCGGTTGGCTGATGGCCACCGAAGTTCTGGCGGTCGGCCTGGACCTGAGTTTCGCACCGGTACTGGACCTTGATCACCAGCGCAGCGCGGTCGTTGGCAGCCGTGCCTTTGAAGGGGATCCGCAGCGTGCCACGCAACTGGCCGGTGCCTTCATTCGTGGCATGAACACGGCTGGCATGGCGGCTTGCGGCAAGCACTTCCCTGGGCATGGCTGGGCGGAAGCCGATTCGCACGTGGCGATCCCCACCGATGAGCGCAGCCTGGAGCAGCTACGCCAGGCTGATCTGGTACCGTTCACTCGTCTCAGCGGCCAACTGGCAGCGGTGATGCCGGCGCATGTGATCTATCCGCAGATCGACAACCAGCCGGCGGGCTTCTCGCGGCGCTGGCTGCAGGACATCCTGCGCGGCGAGCTGGGCTTTGAGGGGGTGATCTTCAGTGACGACTTGTCCATGGCTGGCGCGCATGTGGTGGGCGATGCCGCCAGTCGCATCGAGGCAGCGCTGAGTGCCGGTTGCGACATGGGGCTGGTGTGCAATGACCGAGCTGCGGCGGAACTCGCGCTGAGTGCGGCGCAGCGCTTGAAGGTGCGGCCGTCGCCGCGCATCGCCGGAATGCGTGGGCAAGGCTTCGCACGCACCGACTATCGCCAGCAGCCGCGCTGGCTTGAGGCGCTGGGGGCGTTGAAGGACGCGCAGCTGGTGGATTGACCGCGGTGTTCCCTTCGCGGGCAAGTCGGGACGCGAAGGGGACGCCCCGGATTCAGCGCCCTCGCTTGCCCGGCAGCGGGGCGAACAGTGCCTCGATTTCTTCATCCCCCAGCCGCCACTGACCGGCCTGCCCGCCATCGAGCAGACCGGCCGCCAAGGCGGCTTTCTCTTGCTGCAACTGCTGGATCTTCTCTTCCACCGTGCCGCGGGTGATCAGCTTGTAGACGAACACTGGCTTGTCCTGGCCGATACGGTACGCGCGGTCGGTGGCCTGGTTCTCGCTGGCCGGGTTCCACCAGGGGTCGTAGTGAATCACCGTATCGGCAGCGGTCAGGTTCAGGCCTGTACCACCGGCCTTGAGGCTGATCAGGAACACTTCGCTGTCGCCGTTCTGGAACTGTTGAACCGGCGCGCGGCGATCGCGGGTGTCGCCGGTCAGCAGGCTGTAGCGAATGTCGCGCTTTTCCAGTTCCTGCTCGATCAGTGCGAGCATCGAAGTGAACTGGGAGAACAGCAGCACTCGGCGACCTTCGCTGAGCAGTTCCTCGAGCATTTCCATCAAGCTGCCCAGCTTGCCCTTGTCGGCTTGATTGCCCTTGGCT
Organism: Pseudomonas sp. A014; assembly: GCF_052378495.1. Lineage (NCBI taxonomy): Bacteria > Pseudomonadati > Pseudomonadota > Gammaproteobacteria > Pseudomonadales > Pseudomonadaceae > Pseudomonas > Pseudomonas sp. A014. The sequence goes on along the minus strand of NZ_CP199001.1, from coordinate 4,103,971 downwards.
TCCACACCCTTGACCAGACGCAGGTCACAGCACACCTGGCGCAGCTTGAGCAAGGCATCGAGGATGACGATCTGGCTGCGTGAGGCGCCATTGCGGGCGATTTCATCGCGCACCTTCTTGTCCATGGCCACGCGCACCGTTTCGTAGGTGTCGCGCTGTGCATCGCTGAGGTCCACCCAGTGAACCATCTCGCTCTTGGCCGGCAGCTCTCGGGCCACCTGCTCCTTGCTGCGGCGCAGCAGGAAAGGGCGTACTCGGCTGGCCAGGTGGGCCAGCCGCTCGCGGTCGCCATGACGTTCGATGGGGGTGCGGTAATCCTGGTTGAAGCGTTTCTGATCGCCCAGCCAGCCGGGCATCAGGAAGTGAAAGATCGACCATAGCTCACCCAAGTTGTTCTCCATGGGGGTGCCTGTCAGGCAAAGGCGCTGGTTGGCCTGCAGCTCCCGGGCGGCCTGGGCGGCCTTGCTGGTACTGCTCTTGATGTTCTGTGCTTCGTCCAGCACCAGCACGTGCCAGGGTTGGGCCTGCAATGGCTCGAGGTCGCGTGGCAGCAGGGCGTATGTGGTCAGGATCAGGTCGTATTCGTGCAGTGCACCAAAGAACCGGGTGCGTCCGGGGCCGTGCAGGGCCAGAACGCGCAGATTGGGTGCGAAGCGCTGTGCTTCGTCCAGCCAGTTGGGCACAAGGCTGGTGGGCATCACTGCCAGGGCTGGATGGTTCAGGCGCCCGGCTTCTTTTTCCAGCAGCAGATGGGCAAGGGTCTGCAGGGTCTTGCCCAGACCCATGTCGTCGCCGAGGATGCCACCGGTGCCCATCTCGCGCAGGGCTTGCAGCCAGTTCAGGCCCTGCTGCTGGTAGGGGCGCAAGGTCGCGGCCAGCCCCCTGGGTGGCTCGACCTCCAGGTCACGCGCATCGCGCAGGCGCCGGCCGAGATCGCGCAGTTGTTCGCCACCTTCCCATTGCAGGGGCAGGTGCTCGATATCGTTCAGGCGTGCCGCATCGGCGCGCTCCATGCGCAACGTCGGCCCGCTGGCATCCTCGTGCAGATACAGCTCGCCGAGGGTGCCCATCACTGCCTTGATCCGGCCGTAGGGCAGGGCGACCCGCATGGCCGGGCTGTCCAGGCGACCACGGTTGAGGTCGATCAACAGGTGTTCATCGTCGCCGCGCCGCGCAAGTTCGCTGGGGCGCAGCAGTTCGGGGCTGCTGCGCAGCAACTGCAGGACGATCGGCAGCAGGCTGTGGCGCTGGCCGTCGACGACGATGCCCAGTTCCAGATCGAACCATTCGTGGCCGGGGGCTTCCTGAATGTTGGCGTACCAGTCTTCCACGTCGTGAAGGTTGAAGGCGAAGTCACGGTGGACGTCCACCTTCCAGCCTGCCTCGCGCAGTCGCAGCAGGTCTTCGCGGGCGAAGCGCAGCCAGGTCTCGTCGTCGGGCAGTTGGAACATTTCGCCGGCGCTGTCGGGCAGGGCCTTGCTCTGACGTGTGGCAGGCTTGAAACCGAGCTTGTGCAGGGTGTCGCGCAGGCGCTTTTCATGCTGTGGCTGGCGGCGAATATGCTGGCTGGTACTGTCCACCAGGCGGCTCAGCGGCTTGTCTTCGGGGCCGCTGGCGCGCAGCCCGTCGTAGTCGAACGACAGCGCCGCGCGATGCTGCATCTGGCGCTGCATGCGTCCGGTCTTGGGCGTGTAGGCGCTGAATTCCAGGCTGCCAAGGGTGAGGTGTGGTGTGGGCTCGATGTTGTCGAGCAGTTCCTGCTTGACCGTTGTCGGGGTCGGCAGTTGGTGGTTCAGGGCGTTGAGCTTGTGGCTGAGTGGCACGATCAGGTGTTCCGGTACATCGGGTGCGAGCGAGAGCTGGATGGCGGTGTGCGGGTCGAGACTGTGGGCGACGGTACCGACTTCTCTGGTCATGACGTCGAAGTAAAACAACGGCACCAGCGGCAGGACGCAGAGCAGCGGTTTGTCGGCGTTGTACCACATGCCGCGGTATTCGCCGCTGTCCAGGCGCACCCAGCGAAATTCCGCCTGGCGCTCCTGGCCGCGGCGCAGCAGCGGCAACTCGTCCATGTACATCAGGCGTCCGGTTTCCAGCACCCGTTGCAGTAGCTCGCCGCCTTCCTGGCCTTTTAGCACGTAGCCGCGCTCCTGGCCGTAGGGGGCGTTCTGTGCGGACAACTGGCGCAGGATGCGCAGGTCTTCTTCCTTGACGAACTTGGGCGGCTCGTAGAGCAGTTCATACAGCGATTGCACCCGGCTGTAGCGTATGTCGCCATCGGTGCGAGTGCCCTTGCGCACGCGCAGGGCGCAACCTTGATCGCCCAGCAGCATGAGCTGGTAGCAGACCATGCGGCCGCGTTTGTCTTCGTCAGGCTGGCGTGGGGTGGCGCGTTGCTCGAGGCCCTGCAGCCAGTGTTGCAGGTGGTGCGGCAGGTGATCGCTGGCCGCCGGTTGTGCCGCATGGCGGTGGGCTAGCGTGTAGAGCACGGCGGCGCAGTGCTTGCAGTTCTCGCCGACCGGGCAGGTGCACTGGCCGCGAACATGACAGTGTCCGGCGGAGTTGAAGGTGATGGTGATCCGCTGACGATAACGGTTGTCGCCGTTGCCGCTGCAGGTTGCCTCGATGCGTGCGTCGCCGTGGGAGAGAATCTCTACCCTGCCTTGCTCGGAATAGCGCTCACCGCGCTGCAGAGCGCCGGCGTCGAATTCGCGCTTCCAGCTCGGGTTTTCCGCAACCTGCTTCTGCACGTCACTCACGTGTCACTGCTCCATCATCTCCGGGTCCATCGTTGGCAGCTTGCGCATGCCAGCCGGTGCGACCCTGATCAGCAGCGCCAGGTGGCCCCCGTCGAGGAAGGTCAGCTGGCCGTTTGTCACGTTGCTGTTGCTTTGCTTGAATTGCTCGCTGCGCAGCACGCTGCCATTGCCGTCCAGGTCGTTGACCCAGAAGTTGGCCTCGATGCGGATGAAGCGGCCCTCGGCGATGCTCAGGTTGCCCTCGATGGGGAAGTGCCCGAACTGCTCGTCACCGGCGCCCACGGCGATGCGGCTGGGCTCGCTGCCCACCTGCTGCTGCCAAGCCTTGTGCAGCAGCACAGTGTAGTCGGCAGTGGCTTGCAGGCGGGTGGCTTCGTCGACCAGTGCCGGTGGGCGTTCGGCATCCTTGGCCAGGCGTGGGGCGCCGGCGCTCCAGTTCTCGGGGGCGAACGGGCTGGTCACGGCAGGCACTGCATTCTGCCGCAGGAGGAGGATTTCCACCTGATAAGGGCCTTCGGCGAAGGCCGTCACTGGCGCGATGAGCGACAGCAACAAGGTCAGGCAACGAATGGCACGCATGGAGCTTCCTTAATTTGACTGTGGGGCCAGGCGCTCGAACAGCGCCTCGAGGGTGTTGAAGCGTTCTTCCGGGCGTTCCATCGGCACCAGGAAGCGGAACTGGGTCGCGCCTTCGAACTTGTAGCGCTTGGGCTGGCCCTGGATCAGCTTGATCAGGGTCAGTGGATCGACCGGCGTTTCGGCCTCGAACTCGAGCTTGCCGCCATTGGGGCCGGCATCGACCTTCTTGATGCCAAGCTTCTCGGCCTGCAGCTTGAGCAGCGTCAGGCGCATGAGGTTCTTGGTCGGCTCGGGCAGCAGGCCGAAGCGGTCGATCATCTCCACCTGCAGGTCCTTGAGGCCTTCCTCGTCGGCCGCCGAAGCGATGCGTTTGTACAGGATCAGGCGGGCGTGCACATCGGGCAGGTAGTCCTCGGGGATCAGCGCCGGCAGGCGCAGGTTGATCTCCGGGCCGCCGCCCAGTGGTTGCTCGAGATTGGGTTGGGTGCCCTTGCGGATCGCCTTGACCGCACGTTCGAGCATCTCCATGTAGAGGGTGAAACCCACTGCCTGGATCTGCCCGCTCTGGCCTTCGCCGAGCAACTCGCCGGCGCCGCGGATCTCCAGGTCGTTGGTGGCCAGCACGAAGCCTGCGCCCAGGTCCTGGGTGTTGGCGATCGCCTCCAGGCGTTTCTCGGCATCGCCGCTGATCTGTTGGCGTGGCGGGGTGAGCAGGTAGGCGTAGGCCTGGTGGTGGCTGCGTCCGACCCGGCCGCGCAATTGGTGCAACTGGGCCAGGCCGAACTTGTCGGCACGTTCGATGACGATGGTGTTGGCACTGGGCACGTCGATGCCGGTCTCGATGATGGTCGAGGCAATCAGCACGTTGAAGCGCTTGTGGTAGAAGTCGCTCATCACCTGTTCGAGCTCGCGCTCGCGCATCTGCCCGTGGCCAATGCCAATGCGCGCTTCGGGCACCAGCTCGGCGAGATCGGCGGCGCATTTCTCGATGGTCTTCACGTCGTTGTGCAGGTAATAGACCTGGCCGCCACGCAGCAGCTCGCGCAGCAGTGCTTCCTTGACCGTGCTCTTGTTCTGCTCCATGACGAAGGTGCGCACCGACAGGCGTCGAGCCGGCGGGGTGGCGATGATCGACAGGTCGCGCATGCCGGCCACGGCCATGTTAAGGGTGCGCGGGATTGGCGTGGCGGTGAGGGTGAGGATGTCCACCTCGCTGCGTAGCGCCTTGAGCTGTTCTTTCTGGCGTACGCCGAAACGGTGCTCTTCGTCGATGATCGCCAGGCCCAGGTCCTTGAAGCGCACATCGTCCTGCAGCAGCTTGTGGGTGCCGATGAGGATGTCGATCTTGCCTTCGGCAAGGTCTGCGGCGGCGGCGGCCACTTCCTTGGCGGACTTGAAGCGGCTCATCACCTCGACCGTCACGGGCCAGTCGGCAAAGCGATCGCGGAAGCTGTTGTAGTGCTGCTGGGCGAGCAGGGTGGTAGGTACCAGGACCGCGACCTGGCGGCCGCTGTGCACCGCGATGAAGGCTGCGCGCATGGCCACTTCGGTCTTGCCGAAGCCGACATCGCCACACACCAGTCGATCCATGGGCTTGGCGGCGAGCATGTCGAGGCGCACGGCCTCGATGGCAGCCTGCTGGTCGGGCGTCTCTTCGAAGGGGAAGCCGGCGCTGAAGGTGGCGTAGTCGGCGGCCGGGTCGGCGAAGGCGTAGCCCTTGCGCGCAGCACGGCGGGCATAGATGTCGAGCAGCTCGGCGGCCACGTCGCGCACCTGTTCGGCGGCCTTGCGCTTGGCTTTCTGCCAGGCTTCGGAGCCGAGTCGGTGCAGCGGCGCCAGGGCGTCGTCGCTGCCGGTGTAGCGGGCGATCAGGTGCAGGTTGGCCACCGGCACATAGAGCTTGGCGCCCTCGGCGTATTCCAGGGTGAGGAACTCGGCGGCCTGGCCGTCGATCTCCAGGGTGGCCAGGCCCAGGTAGCGGCCCACGCCGTGATCGATGTGCACCACAGGGGCGCCTTCGCGCAGCTCGGTGAGGTTCTTGATGACTGCATCGTTGGCCGCTTCGCCGCGCTTGTCGCGACGTCGGCGCTGCATCACGCGCTGGCCGAACAGCGGGCTTTCGGCCACAAGGGCCAGGCTCGGGTCATCCAGCAGCAGGCCGTCATCGAGCGGGGCGATGGTGATCGCCAGGCGCTCGCTGCCCGTGATGAAGTCGGCCCAGCCTTCGACGGTGTGCGGGCGCAGCTTCAGGCGTTCGAGCAGCTCCAGCAGCACTTCGCGGCGGCCTGCCGATTCGGCGGTGAACAGCACCCGGCCGGGGAACTGGTCGAGGAAGTTCGACAGCTCTGCCAGCGGCTGGTTGGCCTTGGCTTCGATGGCAAGGTTGGGCAAGGCGCGGGCCGGGAAGCGCTCGCGGCCTGCGCCCTGTTCGATTTCGTCGGCGCTGACCACCACGCGCGGCCATTGCTTGAGGCGGGCGAAGCAGTCCTCGACCGGCATGAACAGCTCGGCCGGTGGCAGCAAGGGGCGGCTGAGGTCGCCGCGGCGCTCTTCGTAGCGCCCGCGTACGTCGTTCCAGAAGTGTTCGGCGGCCTGCTCGACGCCGGGCAGGGAGAATACCTGGGTGTCTTCCGGCAGGTAGTCGAAGAGTGTCGCGGTCTCTTCGAAGAACAGCGGCAGGTAGTATTCGATGCCGGCCGGAATGATGCCGCTGGTCAGGTCCTGGAAGATCGCGCTGCGCCGGAAGTCGACGTCGAAGCGCTCTCGGAAGCGGGCTTTGAAGCGTGTCACCTCATCCTTGTGCATGGGGAATTCGCGGGCCGGCAGCAGGCGGATCGAGTCGACCTTGTCGATCGAGCGCTGGGTCTCCGGGTCGAAGGTGCGCAGGGTTTCGATCTCGTCGTCGAACAGGTCGATGCGATACGGCGCCTTGCTGCCCATGGGGAACAAATCGATCAGCGCGCCGCGCACGGCGAATTCACCATGCTCGTAGACCGTGTCGACGCAGCGGTAGCCGCTGGCTTCCAGGCGGGTGCGCATCTGCTCGACGTCGATCTTCTGGCCCACGTCCAGCACCAGGCTGCTGCCCAGCAGGAAGCGGGTCGGGGCCAAGCGGTGCAGGGCGGTGGTGATCGGCACCACGAGAATGCCGTGGTCCAGCTGTGGCAGTCGGTAGAGGCTGGCAATGCGCTGGGAGATGATGTCCTGGTGCGGCGAGAACAGGTCGTAGGGCAGGGTTTCCCAGTCTGGGAACGGCAGCACCGGAAGCTGCGGGGCGAAGAAACGCAGCTCCTGTTCCAGGCGATCGGCGGCCTGGCTATCGGCAGTCAGCAGCAGGGTGAAGCGCCCGGCGCTGCTGGCGGCCTCGGCGATGGCGAGACTGAGGGCGGCACCTGGCAGGTTGCCCCAGGTTTGTTTGCCGGCCGTGGCCGACAGTTGCGGAAGGCGCAGAACTGACACGGAAGATCCGACTCCAAGCGTTGCGGCAAAGAGGTCAAGTGTACCGGCGACGCTGCTCGCTGTCAGGCTCGAAAGGGCATGACGGCTGGCTTTGCGGGTAGCGACAGGCGCTCATTGCCCGATACGCATCGGGGCGTCATAATGTAGCCCCTTTTTTCTGTCCCTACATGTGGAAGGTTCCCGTGACTCAGAAGCCCGACCAGTGTCTTGGTGAGTGGATCGATCGTGAAGCCCTGGCTGAAGCGATGATCCCGCTTATCGGTCAGCTCTACCGCAACAACAACGTGGTGAGCTCGATCTATGGCCGCAGCCTGATCAACCGTTCGGTTATCTCGATCCTCAAAGCCCATCGCTTTGCACGTCACCGTCAGACCGACGAGACCGAACTGTCCGTACACGAGACATTCCCCCTGCTCAAAGCCATGAGCGAGCTGAAACTGGGCGCCGCTTCGGTCGACCTGGGCAAGCTGGCCAACAAGTTCAAGCAGGAAGGCAACGGTCGCACTGCGGAGCAGTTCGTCCGTGAAGAGCTGGCTGAGGTGGTTGGCCAGCAGAACGCTTCGGCGCGCAAGGGCACCGACGTCGTCCTGTACGGCTTCGGCCGCATCGGCCGCCTGCTGGCGCGCATCCTGATCGAGAAGACCGGTGGTGGCGACGGCCTGCGCCTGCGCGCCATCGTCGTGCGCAAGGGCGCCGAAAACGACCTGGTCAAGCGCGCCAGCCTGCTGCGCCGCGACTCGGTTCACGGCCCGTTCGACGGCACCATCACCATCGATGAAGCCAACAACACCATCACTGCCAACGGCAACCTGATCCAGGTCATCTACGCCAAGAGCCCGAGCGAAGTCGACTACACCCAGTACGGCATCGACAACGCACTGATCGTCGACAACACCGGCGTCTGGCGCGATGCCGACGGCCTGGGCCAGCACCTGGCCTGCCCGGGCGCTGCCCGTGTCATCCTCACCGCACCTGGCAAGGGCGCGCTGAAGAACATCGTGCACGGCATCAACCATGGCGATATCGCTGCCGATGACAAGATCATCTCCGCGGCATCCTGCACCACCAACGCCATCGTGCCGGTGCTCAAGGCCATCAACGATCAGTACGGCATCGTCAACGGCCACGTCGAAACCGTTCACTCGTTCACCAACGACCAGAACCTGATCGACAACTTCCACAAGGGCAGCCGTCGCGGTCGTGCCGCGCCGCTGAACATGGTCATCACCGAAACCGGCGCCGCCACTGCCGCTGCCAAGGCACTGCCAGTGCTCAAGGGCAAGCTGACCGGCAACGCCATTCGCGTACCGACGCCGAACGTGTCGATGGCCATCCTGAACCTGAACCTGGAAAAGGCGACCAACCGCGAGGAGCTCAACGAGTACCTGCGCCAGACCGCCATGCACTCGGAACTGCACAAGCAGATCGACTACGTCAGCTCTCAGGAAGTGGTTTCGACCGACTTCGTCGGCTCGCGCCACGCCGGTGTGGTCGATGCCGAAGCGACCATCTGCAACGATAATCGTGTTGTCCTGTACGTCTGGTACGACAACGAATTCGGTTACAGCTGTCAGGTCGTTCGCGTGATGGAAGAGATGGCCGGTGTGAACCCGCCAGCGTTTCCACGCTGATAGGCTTGTAAGGCCATGAAAAAACGGGAACCTTCGGGTTCCCGTTTTTTTATGTCGTGTCTGTGCCGGCACTGCCACGGTAAACGCTGGTCCCACGGTAGACGCGGCACAGGCAACCGAGAGTCTGAATCTTGCGCAAAGCCTTGCTGTTTATCCTGATGCTGCTATCGGCCTGTGACCAGCAACCCACGCTGGAGCGCCTGGGCGGTCCGACCATGGGCAGCAGCTACAGCATCCAGTATGTTCGCAACCCCGGCGGCCCGGCGCCGGACCAGGTGCGCGAAGCTGTCGAAACCATCCTGCACGGTATCGACGCGTATTACTCCACCTACCGTGACGACTCTGTCGTCAGTCGCTTCAACCAGTTGCCGGCCAATCAATGCCTGACCATCCCGCAGGACATGCTCGAGCTGGTCACCTTCGGCCAGCACCTGGCGGATGTGAGCGAGGGGGCTTTCGACCTCAGTGTCGAGCCACTGCTCAACCTGTGGGGCTTCGGCCCGCAGGCGCGTCAGGAGCAGGTGCCCGATCCTCAGGCCCTGGCCTTGGCCCGTCAGCGCGTAGGTTATCGTCACCTGCACATCGATGGCGATCGCCTGTGCAAGGATGTCGCGCTGGAGCTGGACTTCAACAGCATCGCTGCCGGTCACGCCGTTGACCTGATCGCCGAGCGCCTGCGGGCGATGGGTGTCGACAGCTTTGTCGCCGAAGCCACCGGGGAGTTGCAGGCCGCAGGCCGCAAGCCTGATGGCGGCCCCTGGCGCATTGCACTGGAACTGCCGCGCGAGGATCGCCAGATCGCCCGCCAGGTAATTGCCATCGATGGCCTGTCGGTGTCGACCTCGGGTGACTACCGCAACTATTTCGAGGACAATGGCCGGCGGTATTCGCACACCTTCGATGCCCGTCTGGGGCGTCCGGTCGCCCACGGTCTGGCTGCAGTCACCGTGCTTGACCGCTCGGCACTGATCGCTGACGGTTACTCGACGTTGCTGCTGATTCTCGGGCCCGAGCGCGGCTGGGATTTTGCTGTGGCCCACGGCATCGCTGCCGTACTGGTGACCCGGGTCGAGGGTGGTTTCGTCTCCCGTTCCACACCCGGTTTCCAGCGGGTGTTGAAAGGCGGGTGAAAGGCAGGGCACGGATGATCGCGGCCAGGGAAGCGGCGAAATGACATGTAGTGCAGGCAAAGATGGCCTACGACGCGACCAAGGGTTAATGTGCGCGGCGTTCACGCTTGATTAGACTGCACCCGAATTTTTTCATGGCGCCCCGGCGACATGATGAGCCCCGCGGCCAGCCGGCCGGCGGGCCAGTTCTGAAGGAGTACGCATGGCTGTCTACAACTACGACGTAGTGGTGCTGGGTTCCGGCCCAGCCGGAGAAGGCGCGGCAATGAACGCCGCCAAAGCGGGGCGCAAGGTCGCGATGGTCGACAGCCGTCGCCAGGTCGGCGGCAACTGCACCCACTTGGGCACCATTCCGTCCAAGGCACTGCGTCACTCGGTGCGGCAGATCATGCAGTTCAACACCAACCCGATGTTCCGTGCCATTGGTGAGCCGCGCTGGTTCTCCTTCCCTGACGTGCTCAAGAGCGCCGAGAAGGTGATTTCCAAGCAGGTTGCCTCGCGCACCGGCTACTACGCGCGCAACCGCGTCGACGTGTTCGTCGGCACCGGCAGCTTCGCCGATGAGCAGACCGTCGAAGTGGTCTGCCCCAACGGCGTGGTCGAGAAGCTCAACGCCAAGCACATCATCATCGCCACCGGCTCGCGCCCTTATCGCCCGGCCGACATCGACTTCCACCACCCGCGCGTCTACGACAGCGACACCATCCTCAGCCTGAGCCACACGCCGCGCAAGCTGATCGTCTATGGTGCCGGGGTGATCGGTTGCGAATACGCCTCGATCTTCAGTGGCCTGGGTGTGCTGGTCGAATTGGTCGACAACCGAGGCCAATTGCTGAGCTTCCTGGATTCGGAAATCTCCCAGGCGCTGAGCTACCACTTCAGCAACAACAACATCACCGTACGCCATAACGAGGAGTACGAGCGTGTCGAGGGGCTGGACAACGGGGTGATCCTGCACCTGAAGTCGGGCAAGAAGATCAAGGCCGACGCCTTGCTGTGGTGCAACGGCCGTACCGGCAACACCGACAAGCTGGGCCTTGAGAACATCGGCATCAAGGTCAACAGCCGCGGCCAGATCGAGGTCGACGAGAACTACAGCACCAGTGTGCCGAACATCTATGGTGCCGGTGACGTGATCGGTTGGCCGAGCCTGGCCAGCGCCGCCCACGACCAGGGCCGTTCGGCGGCCGGCAGCATCGTCGACAACGGCAGCTGGCGCTTCGTCAACGACGTGCCGACCGGCATCTACACCATTCCGGAGATCAGTTCGATCGGCAAGAACGAGCAGGAGCTGACCCAGGCCAAGGTGCCGTATGAAGTGGGCAAGGCGTTCTTCAAGAGCATGGCCCGTGCGCAGATCGCCGGCGAGCCTCAGGGCATGCTGAAGATCCTGTTCCACCGCGAAACTCTGGAAATCCTTGGTGTGCATTGCTTCGGCTACCAGGCTTCGGAGATTGTCCACATCGGCCAGGCGATCATGAACCAGCCGGGTGAGCTGAACAATCTCAAGTACTTCGTCAACACCACCTTCAACTACCCGACCATGGCCGAAGCCTATCGGGTAGCTGCCTACGACGGTCTGAACCGGCTTTTTTGAGCGGCTCCGACCGGTGGCCTGAGCCGGTCGGGGAGACCGATTTCAGCCCTACCCGAGGGTGGTCTTGGCCAAACCGGGAAAGTCTGTAATCAGGCTGTCCACGCCAAAATCGGCGAGTCGGCGCATCAGCGCCGGCTCGTTGACCGTCCACACCGACACATGCAAACCCTGCTTCTGCGCCTTGAGCAGGCGTTCGGGGGTGCACAGCGTCCAGTTCAGCGCGAGCATCTCGCAGCCGTAGTTCTGTGCCACTTTCAGTGGGTCGAGCCAGGCGTATTCGGCAACCAGCCCACGCGCGATGTCGGGCACCAGTTCCTGCGCTGCTCCCAGCACTTCCCGCGAGCTCGAGGTGATGGTCACCTTGTCGAGCAGGCCGTATTGTTGTGCCAGCTCGCGAATGGCCAGCACCGTGCTTGCTGCACGGGTGCGCGAAGCACTCTTGACCTCCAGCTGCCAGTGGGCAAAGGCGCACTTCTCGAACAGTTCTTCAAGGCGCGGGATAGGGCAGGGCTGCACATGTCCGGGGCCGCCCTTGCGCGCGTCGTAGGTAACCAGGTCCGCTGCCGAGTGTTCGACGACCTTGCCGCGTCGGCCGGTGGTGCGCTTGAGGGTCGGGTCATGGATCACCATCAGCTCGTTGTCGGCCGACAGGTGCAGGTCCAGCTCGCAACGGTCGACGCCGTGCGACAGGCACTGGCGGAAGCTGGTCAGGGTGTTCTCGGGCGCTTCGCCCTTGGCGCCGCGATGGCCGTAGATCAGGGTCACGTTCGTTCCTTCAGGTCTAAAGGGAAAAGGCTCAGGATGCCGGGTCGTCGTGTTCGAGTTGCTGGCGCCGCTGTTGTTGCTGACGCTGCAGGATATAGCGGGCCAGGAGCTGGCGCTGGGCATCGGTCATGTCGATGAATTCGGTGCCAACCTCGAAGTCGCCTTCGGGACGTGGGTCGCAGTGGGTGACGCGGCCACGCAGCAGCAGGCCGTGGGCGCGAGGCATCAGTACCATCTTCACCTTGACCCGGGTGCCGGGCGCGATCTGCTGCGCCTGGGCGAATTCGACACCGCCTTCGGAGATGATCACCCGCTGCGGCTGGCCGATCTCGCCGATCAGCGTTTGTGCGACCACCGCGCTGAGCAGGTCGAGGCGTTTGTTCTGGGCGCGCAGGAAGGCGGCCAGGGTGCGGTCCTTGTCGCTGAGCTGGCGCAACAGGTGCTGGGATTCGAAGTCCGACAGGTGCAGCTCGCTGAGCAGGTTGAACAGTGGTGAATCATCCTGCAACAGTTCTGGTTCAAGGGCTTCGGCCGCGCTCAGGGGGCTGATTTCCAGTGCGATCCTGTCTTCGATGCGGTAGTATTCCCGGCGATCTTCTTCGTCTAATGTCGTCATGGCGAACCCATGGTTGCGGCGGTGGTCCGAGTGTAAAGCCGCCGTAGGCGCCTCGCCACCAGGACGTTCCCTTTCATCCGAACAAGCCCCGACATGTTCAGACCTCTCTTCGTATTCATCGGTACGCGTTACACCCGTGCCAAGCGACGCAACCATTTCGTCTCGTTCATTTCCCTGACCTCGATGATCGGCCTCGCCCTGGGCGTGGTGGTGATGATCGTGGTGCTGTCGGTGATGAATGGCTTCGATCACGAGATGCGCACCCGCGTCCTTGGCATGGTCCCCCACGCCACCATCGAGGGCGACCAGCCCATCGGCGACTGGCAGGCCCTTGCTCAACAAGTAAAGCAGAATCCGCACGTGCAGGCGGTCGCGCCCTTCACGCAGATGCAGGGGCTGCTTACCCATGACGGCAAGGTGCAGAAGATGCTGCTCAACGGCATCCAGCCGGACCGCGAGCGCGAGGTGTCGATCATCGACAACTTCCTGCAGCAGGGCAGCCTCGACCAACTGGCGCCCGGCGAGTGGGGCATCCTCATCGGTGACAAGGCCGCCACCAAGCTGGGCGTCAAGGTCGGTGACAAGGTCACCTTCGTCGCGCCCGAGGTGAGCATCACCCCGGCCGGGATGTTCCCGCGCATGAAGCGCTTTACCGTGGTCGGCACCTTCCACGTCGGCGCAGGCGAGATCGATGGCTACCTGGGGCTGACCAACCTCTCCGACCTTTCGCGCCTGCACCGCTGGAAGGCCGACCAGGTGCAAGGCCTGCGCTTGAAGTTCGACGACCTGTTCAAGGCACCGCGCGAGGCCTGGAGCATCGTCCAGCAGTTGGGCGAGCACCAGTACTACGCCCGCGACTGGACCCGCACCCAGGGCAACCTGTACCAGGCGATTCGCATGGAGAAGTCGATCATCGGCCTGCTCCTGCTGCTGATCGTCGCGGTGGCCGCGTTCAACATCATTTCCACCCTGGTGATGGTGGTCAATGACAAGCGCGGCGACATCGCCATCCTGCGTACGCTCGGCGCCACGCCCCGGCAGATCATGGCGATCTTCATGGTCCAGGGCACGGTGATCGGCGTGGTCGGCACGCTGATCGGCGCAGTGGTCGGGATCATCGCCGCGCTCAACGTCAGTGCGGCGATCGCTGGCGTCGAGACCCTGATCGGGCACAAGTTCCTCAATGCCGATGTGTACTTCATCGATTACCTGCCGTCGCAGATCATCGCCCAGGACGTGTGGATGGTCTGCGGTGCGGCGCTGGTCCTGAGTTTCCTCGCCACCCTGTATCCGGCCTGGCGTGCAGCGCGCACCCAGCCTGCAGAGGCGCTACGTTATGAGTGAGTCGCGCATGAGTGATAAAGCCGTACTGAGTTGCCGCAACCTGGGCAAGTCCTATGACGAGGGGCCGGAGTCGGTGCAGGTGCTGTCGGGCCTGAGCCTGGAGCTGCACCCAGGGGAGCGGGTGGCCATCGTCGGTAGCTCCGGCTCGGGCAAGAGCACGCTGCTCAACCTGCTTGGCGGCCTCGACACGCCAACCCAGGGCAGCGTCTGGCTGGCCGGGGAAGAGCTTTCGGCGCTCGGCGAGCGTGATCGCGGCCTGCTGCGCAACCGCGCCCTGGGTTTTGTCTACCAGTTCCACCACCTGCTGGCAGAATTCACGGCCCTGGAAAACGTCTGCATGCCGCTGCTGATCGGTCGTACACCCATCCCGGAGGCGCGCCAGCGCGCAGAGGCGCTGCTCAAGCGTGTAGGCCTCAGCCATCGCCTGAATCACAAGCCTGCCGAACTGTCTGGCGGCGAGCGCCAGCGCGTGGCGATTGCCCGTGCGCTGGTCAATCAGCCAGGCCTGGTGATGCTCGACGAGCCTACCGGCAACCTTGATCACCATACCGCGCTGGGTATCCAGGAACTGATGCAGGAGCTGTCGACGGCGTCGCGCACGGCGTTCCTGGTGGTGACCCACGACCTGAGCCTGGCACGCAAGATGGACCGTGTGCTGAGCCTGGAAGACGGTCGTCTGATCTCGATCTGATTGCATGGGGCCGCCTGCGCGGCCCCAATCCACTGTTCAACTGGGTGTTCGCGTACATGTTCAGACCCTTGCCCTTGTTCATCGGTGCCCGCTACACCCGTGCCAAGCGCCGCAATCACTTCATCTCGTTCATCTCCATGACCTCGATGATCGGCCTCTCTTTGGGCGTGCTGGCGATGATCGTGGTGTTGTCGGTGATGAACGGTTTCCAGCGTGAAATGAGCTCGCGCGTGCTGGGGCTGGTGCCGCATGCCAGCATCCTTGGCGTACAGCCGCTGGATAACTGGCAGCGTGTTGCCGAGGCCGCGCTGAAGAATCCGGCGGTGATCGCCGCGGCGCCCCTGACGGAAATGGAAGGCATGCTCTCCTACAAGGGGGCGATGCAGCCGATCCAGGTCAGCGGTATCGATCCGGCGCAGGAGGGCAAGGTCTCCATTGTCGGCCAGCATATCGTTCAGGGTGCCCTGCAAGCGCTGCAGCCCGGTGAGTATGGCGTGGTGCTCGGGGAGCTGACGGCGCGCCGTTTTCGCCTGAACACCGGCGACAAGGTCACCCTGATCGTGCCGGAAGTGAGCAGTGCGCCCGGTGGTATTACCCCACGCATGCAGCGCCTGACCGTGGTCGGCATCTTCAAGGTCGGCGCCGAGCTGGACGGTTCGCAGGCCTACATCCACATGGCCGACGCCGGCGAGATGCAACGCTGGGCACCGGGCCAGGTGCAGGGCGTACGCCTGAAGCTGCACGACCTGTACGCTGCGCCGCAGGTGTCCAAGGCGATCGCTTCGGGCCTGGGCGATGCCTTCCGCGCCGATGACTGGTCGCACACCCAGGGCAGCCTGTTCAGCGCGATGAAGATGGAAAAGACCATGATCGGTCTGCTTTTGTTGATGATCATTGCCGTGGCGGCGTTCAACATCATCGCCACCCTGGTGATGGTGGTGAACGACAAGGGTGCCGACATCGCGATTCTACGCACCATCGGCGCGACGCCGGCGCAGATCATGGGGACCTTCATGGTCCAGGGCAGCCTGATCGGTATCGTCGGCACCCTGATTGGCGGGGTGTTGGGCGTGATCGGTGCGCTTAACGTCAGCGCCATCGTCGGTTGGCTGGAACGCACCAGCGGCCAGCATATCTTCACCTCCGACATGTACTTCATCAGCAGCCTGCCATCGCAGTTGCAGTGGGGTGATGTCGCGATCATCTGTATCGCCGGCCTGGTGATGAGTTTCCTGGCCACGTTGTATCCGGCGTATCGCGCATCGCAGATCGAGCCTGCGATGGCATTGCGTTACGAGTGACGTCGTGGTCTGCGCATGAAGGTGGGCGCGATCCCTGCGCTGGCGCGAGCGTAAACGAAGCCCGCGCCAGCCGTTGCACTGCCTCAGCGCTTCGGGGGCAGGTCAATCACAAAGCGTGTCCATCCCCCTTCACAGTGGGCGTGAATCCCCCCGCCATGGGCCTGCACGATGGACCGGGTGATCGCAAGCCCCAGCCCCGCATGTTCGCTGCTGCCTTCATGGCGTGTCGGATCCTCTCGATAGAACCGGTCGAACAGGCGTGGCAGGGCCTGCGCCGCAATCGCGGGGCCGGTATTGGCGATCTCTATGTGCAGCCCCGGTGACAGCGTCACTTCGATGGTCCCGCCAGGTGGGGTGAAGCGCAGTGCGTTGTCCAGCAGGTTGGACATGGCCCGGCGCAGCATGTGCCGGTCGCCCTCTGTCTGTGCCTCACCGCGGCGTCGCAGGATGATGCCGGCATCTTCGGCCAGCGGCGCGTAGTACTCCAGCAGAGCATCGGTCTCGATCGCCAGGTCCAAAGCCTGTCGGCTGGGCATCAGCAGACCATGGTCGGCCTTGGCCAGGAACAGCATGTCGTTGACCATCTGCGCCATGTGTTGCAGTTCCTCGAGGTTGCCGTGAAGGGCTTCGCGGTACTCCTCCAGGCTGCGTGGGCGGGTGAGGGTGACCTGGGTGTGGGTGAGCAGATTTGACAGCGGCGTGCGCAGTTCATGGGCGATGTCGGCGGAAAAGGCCGAGAGGCGCTGAAAGGCATCGTCCAGGCGTTGCAGCATGGCGTTGACGGTGTGGCCGAGCTCGGCGAGTTCTTCAGGCAGTTGCGCCACTGGCAGGCGTGTGGTCAGCGAGCGCGCATTGACGCTGGCGGCCACCGCGCCCATCTGGCGCAACGGTTGCAATCCGCGGCGCGCAGCCCAGGCGCCGAGGAGGGCTGTAGCCAACGCGCAGAGCCCGACGGTCAGCCAGATCAACTGCTGCATGCGTTGTAGAAAGTGCTGGTGGTGGGTGATGTCGAGAAACAAGGTGACCTGGGCGTTTGGCAACGCCTGGCACAGGCTGCGGTAGTCCATGCCGTCACTGTGCAGGGTGGCCAGGCCCGGCTGACGGGGTTCCTGCGGCAAGCCTGTGCGGCTGTCGAACCACAGCGTACCGTCGTTGCCGCGGATACGCAGGGCCAGGTCCGACTGGTGGCTGAGCTCGCTGCGCAGCGTCGGCAGGTGGACGTCCAACGCGGTGCGGGAGTCGACATCGGCCAGGTGCGCACGCAATTGCGAGAGGCGGGCGCTGAGCAACTGCTGGTCGAGCTCGACGAAGTGACGTTCACTGGCATGGCTGAACAGCAACCCGGCGCTCAGCGACACGGCGGCGGTGCAGGCCGCGAACAGCAGGGCCAGGCGCCCGCTGAGGGAGAGTCGGGGCATCAGTCGTGGCGCTCCTCGAGCACGTAGCCCATGCCGCGCACGGTATGGATCAGCTTGTTGGGGTGGTTGTCGTCGATCTTCAGGCGCAGGCGACGGATCGCGACCTCGATCACATTGGTATCGCTGTCGAAATTCATGTCCCACACCTGCGAAGCGATCAGCGATTTGGGCAGCACCTCGCCCTGGCGCCGCAGCAGCAGCTCGAGCAGGGCGAATTCCTTGGCGGTCAGGTCGATGCGGCTGCCGGCGCGCTCGGCGCGGCGACGGATCAGGTCCAGGCGCAGGTCGGCCAGGGCCAGGGTGGTGTCCTGGGAGGGGCTGGCGCCGCGGCGCAGCAGGCTACGTACCCGGGCCAGCAGCTCGGAGAAGGCAAAGGGTTTGACCAGATAATCGTCGGCCCCCAGCTCCAGGCCATGGACGCGGTCTTCGACAGCGTCACGCGCGGTAAGGAACAATACCGGCGTGTCCAGCCCCGCCTGGCGCACCGCCTGAAGGATCTGCCAGCCATCCCGGCCCGGCAGCATGACATCCAGGATCAGCAGGTCGTGGTCGCCGGTGAGCGCGAGGAATTGCCCCGTTTCACCGTCATCGGCCAGTTCCGTGGCAAAACCGGCCTCGCTCAGGCCCTGGCGCAGGTATTGGCCGGTCCTGGCCTGGTCTTCGACGATCAGCAGTTTCATGCACTGTCCATTGTCAAAAAGGTAAGCGCACAAGCACTCCAGTTTTCATAGAACAGCCCGGAGTGTCGTGCCGCAGCATTGGCTCAAATGATACGTGACGATCGGCAAGCGCGCCCAAGCTGACAAACTTGTAATCTGCCTGTCAGCTAGCCGCCAGTCCCATGACCCTAGAGTGGCTCCATCTCTAGCGCACAAACCGGAGTTGCCATGAAACACCTGATCCTCGCCGCCACCCTTGCCGTGGCCAGCCTGCCGGTCTTCGCCGATGGCGCCAAGACCTTCGGCTTCGGCGAACCGGCGCCGGCCTCCAAGGCCACCCGTACCGTCGATGTGGTGCTCAAGGACATCGCCTTCGAGCCCAAGAGCCTGCAGGTCAAGGCCGGCGAGACGGTGCGCTTCGTGGTGATCAACGAAGGCAAGCTGGCTCATGAGTTCAACCTGGGTGACAAAGCCATGCACGTCGAGCACCAGAAGGAGATGGCGGCCATGGCGGGCATGGACCATGGCAACATGGCCGGGATGGACCACAGCCAGATGGGCCATGGCGGCAACGGGCATGATCAGGGCAACACTGTGCTGGTCCAGCCCGGGCAGCGCGCCGAGCTGACCTGGACCTTCCGCAAGTCGGCGCCCATCGAATTCGCCTGCAACGTACCGGGCCACTATCAGGCGGGCATGGTCGGTCAGTTGACCATCGAGTGACATCATCCCCAAGGCGGGGTGCAAAACCGGTAGAATGGCGCCATTCCCGCGCTCTCAGGTCAGATACATGCATCCCGCCGCCGAACACTCCCCGCTGGGCAAGTCCAGCGAATACATCGCCACTTACACCCCGTCGCTGCTGTTTCCGATCCCACGCACGGCTAAATGGGCCGAGCTGGGTGTGACCGCGCAGACCCTGCCGTGGCAGGGCGTGGACTACTGGAACTGCTTCGAGCTGTCGTGGTTGCTGCCCTCCGGCAAGCCGGTGGTGGCCATCGGCGAGTTCGCCATTCCGGCCGACTCGCCTAACATCATCGAGTCCAAGTCGTTCAAGCTCTACCTCAACTCGTTGAACCAGACGGTGTTCGCATCGAGCGGCGAGCTGCAGGCGTGCCTGGAGAAGGACTTGTCCGCTGCTGCAGGCAAGCCTGTGAAGGTTCAGGTTCGAACGCTGGGTGAGGTCGAGCAGCAGGGTGTGGTGGCCTTGCCGGGCCAGTGCATCGATGGGCTGGACGTGAGCATCAGCAACTACGAGCAACCGCAGCCTGAACTGCTGCGCTGCGACTCGCAGCGTATCGTCGAGGAAACCATGCACAGCCACCTGCTCAAGTCCAACTGCCCGGTCACCGGCCAGCCTGACTGGGGGAGTGTGGTGGTCGAGTACAAGGGGCGCGCGCTGGATCATGCCAGCCTGCTGACCTATCTGGTGAGCTTCCGCCAGCATGCCGACTTCCACGAGCAGTGCGTCGAGCGGATCTACCTCGACCTGCTGCGCCTGCTGCAGCCGGAGCATCTGACGGTGTATGCGCGTTATGTGCGTCGGGGTGGGCTGGACATCAACCCCTACCGCAGCAATCGGCCGATCAGTCCGAGCAACGGGCGGTTGGTGCGCCAGTAAGCGCAATGCTTGGGGGCGTTATACCCCCAGCGTAGCGCGAGGCCGCTCCCGCAGGTGATAACTGCAGGGGCGGCTCTTGGTGATGAAATCAGATCCCCATGCTGTGCAGCGAGTTGGCAATGCTGCGCAGCGTCGCCGTGAGGTCCGGGTGATCGGCTTCGAAACGCTCGATGGCCAGATTCACGCCATCGACCAGGTTGTTGTCTGGCGTGGCCTCTTCGAGCTTCAGTTGCGCTTCGATCTGTCGCGCTTCCTCATGCAGGCTGGCAAGTTCTTCTTCCGACAGCGGTACGTTTCGATCCAGTTGCTCGCGCAGGCTGTTCAGGCGCTCTTGCAATTCGCGGGCGGGCATTGGCTGTTCTCCATCAATGACTTGGCAAGCCATGGACCTCGGCGAAGCGGCAAAGGTTCTGGCCTGACCTCAAGCGTAATCCACTTGCTGGCGCTTTGCATGACCGGCATCAACGACGCTGTGTCAGGGTTTTTCACCCTTGCGTCGGCGCTGAGCGATGTCCGCAAGGCAGGTGTCCAGTGACTCCAGGTGGTCAATCACCGAGTGCACGCCCAGGCCGAACAGTTCGAGGGTAGCCTTGCCGCGGGCCAACTCCTGCTCCTGCGTGCTCATGGCTTGCCACCGACTCGATGCCAGGTTGCAGGAAGGGCTGCAGGCGGCAAGGCCGACCGTCCACAATCCGGCGTTCAGGGCCGACTGCAACAGGCGCGGCTCGCCACTGACCAGCACGCAGCCATCGAGGCGATCGCTGTTCAATGACATCAATGCCTGCCAGCAAGCATTCGGTGAGGGCCATGGTGAACCGTTGGCAACCTGGCCGGGCAGCCAGTCGGGGAGCACGCGGGCAAGGTGCTCGCCCTGATGGTCGCTCAGGTCGTCCAGCCAGATGCAAGGTACTTGCTGGCGCCGCAGTTGTTGGAGAGTGTCCAGGGCACCTGGGGCGGGTAGGGGGCTGCCGTTCGCGGCCTGGACCAGGCAGCCGCGCAGGCCGAACAGCACAGCAGTGAGGGCGGGCGCTTCGTGCATGGCAACATCCCTGAAATACACCGCAGGCTAAACGCCCTTCATGACGGTCGGATGACAGTTGGAAGATGAAACTCTTGTTCACAAAATGTTGAACAAAGGTGTGTAATGCTGGCTGCCTGCCAGATTGCCTTTATACTGGCGCACTATCCAGCAGCGCCTTCAGGCGGCTGCCACCGTGAAATCCGATGGAGAAACATCTATGCAGAGGATCGGTGCCGGTGTGATCGAGCGAATCACCCAGGCCTGTGTCTGTGCCACTCTGTTGCTGGCGCCTGTGGCCGCCACCCAGGCGGCCACCGAGGAAGATCCCTGGGAAGTGGTCAATCGACCGATCTTCAGGTTCAACGACACCATTGATACCTACGCCCTCAAGCCGTTGGCCCAAGGCTATCAGGCGGTCACCCCGCAGTTCCTCGAGGACGGCATTCACAATGTCTTCCTGAACCTGGGCGACGTCGGCAACCTGGTCAACAATGTCCTGCAGCTCAAGCCTCGCGCGGCAGGCATCGACACGGCGCGGCTGATCGTCAATACCACGTTCGGCCTGGGCGGCTTCATCGACGTCGGCACCCGCATGGGGCTGCAGCGCAACGACGAAGATTTCGGCCAGACCCTCGGCTACTGGGGCGTGCCCAGCGGGCCATACGTGGTCATTCCGCTGCTGGGGCCGAGCACTGTGCGTGACGGCCTGTCCAAGTACCCGGACTCCTTCACCGAACCCTACCGCTATATCGATCATGTACCGACCCGCAACTCGATCTTCGCCCTGGACGTGATCGACACCCGCGCCAGCCTGCTGTCGGCAGAGAAGCTGATGCAGGGCGACAAGTACATCTTCATCCGCAACGCCTACCTGCAGAACCGCGAGTTCAAGGTCAAGGACGGGGAAGTCGAAGACGACTTCTGAGTCAGGCAAGCAGAAGAAGGCGACCGCAAGGGTCGCCTTCTTCGTTTTGGCGCAGTGTGAAAGTGATGCACCGTACGTTCAGCTTCTCCCTGATTGACGGCACAATGGCCGTCGTTCTCATTCTCAAGGGTGGCTGGCCCCATGGCGGCATTCAAGCGCTCCGATCTGGCGGACCTGAACGTATTCTTCACCATTGCACGTCGCGGCAGTTTCGTCGATGCCGCCAACGAGCTCGGACTGACCGCCTCGGCGTTGAGTCATACGATGAAGAAGCTCGAAGATCGCCTCGAAGTCCGCCTGCTCAATCGCACCATCTGCTCGGTTGCACTGACCGCCGCCGGCAGCGACCTCATGCAGTCCCTGGCCCAGGGCTTCGAAGCCATCGGCCACGGCCTCAATGCCCTCGAAGACCACCGTAAGGCGCCCGTCGGTCGCCTGCGCCTGAACATTCCCCATGACGCGGGGCGCCTGCTGATCCTGCCGGTGCTTGATCGGTTCCTGTCGCGCTTCCCCCAGGTGCACCTCGATCTGGTGATGGACGATCGCATGCTCGACATCGTTGCCGAAGGCTTCGATGCCGGCATCCGCTTCGGTGCAACCGTGCCCCAGGACATGATCGCCATCCCGCTGACCGGCGCGTTGCGTTGGGTTGTGGTTGGCGCGCCGGCATACCTGGACAAGCACGGCCGGCCTACATCGCCCGCCGAGCTCATGCAGCATCGCTGCATCCAGATGCGTATCGGCGACGATTCGGTCTACCCCTGGGAGCTGGGTGACGGGGAACGGCAGGTGCGCATCGAAGGGCCGGGGCCGCTGCGCCTGAACGCCAGCGACATGGCCATTGGCACCGCAGTTGCGGGGTTGGGCCTGGCGTACTGCCTGGAAATGCGCGTGCGCGAAGAGCTGCGCAGCGGTGCGCTGGAAGTGGTGATGCCGCAATGGGCCTCCAGCGACGAGCCGCTGGTGATGTACTACCCCAGCCGCCGCCAGACGCCACCCGCCCTGCGTCAGCTGATCGAGCTGATTCGAGCCGATCAGGGCCTTTCATGAGCCTGGTCTGACCAAATGATGAAAATGGTTCAGCATGGCGCTGAGTTCTTTTCTGTCTGAAGTTCGCGCGTTTGCTGATTGAATGGATTCAGCGGTGGTCGCGCCGACAGGCTGCGCACTGCCTAGCATGTAACCAGACCAAGAGGTGAACTTGATGACTTATTTTGCCGATCCCGGTCGCTATGAGGGCGCCATGCCCTATCGTCGTGTTGGGCGCAGCGGCCTGGTACTGCCGGCCATTTCCCTGGGCCTGTGGCAGAACTTCGGCGGCGTGGATCAGTTCGAGACCGGTCGCAGCCTGCTGCGCCGAGCCTTCGACCGTGGTGTCACGCACTTCGACCTGGCCAACAACTACGGCCCGCCTGCCGGCTCCGCCGAAGAACACTTCGGGCGCTGGATGGCCCAGGATTTTGCCGCCTACCGCGATGAGCTGGTGATCTCCACCAAGGCCGGCTGGCACATGTGGCCGGGCCCTTACGGCGGCCCGACCGGCTCGCGCAAGCACCTGATCGCCAGTTGCGAGCAGAGCCTGCGACGCATGGGCCTGGATTATGTCGACATTTTCTATTCGCACCGGGTCGATGCCGACACACCGCTGGAAGAGACCATGGGCGCGCTGGCGCAGTTGCACCGCCAGGGCAAGGCCCTGTACGTGGGCATCTCCTCCTATTCGCCGGAATTGACCCGCGAAGCTTCAGCAATCCTGGCTTCTGAAGGCGTGCCGCTGCTGATCCACCAGCCCAACTACTCGATGCTCAACCGCGATATCGAGCAGGGCTTGCTCGGCACGCTCGACGATCTGGGTGTCGGCTGCATCGCCTTCTCGCCGTTGGCCCAGGGCATGCTCACCGACAAGTATCTGCAGGGCGTGCCAAGCGAATCGCGCGCCACCCGGGGTGGTTCGCTGCCGTCGCGCATGCTCGGCGATGACAACCTGGCGCGAATCCGCGGCCTCAACGACATCGCCCAGGCCCGCGGCCAGACCCTGGCGCAGATGGCGATCGCTTGGGTGCTGCGTGATTCGCGGGTGTCCTCGACGCTCATCGGCGCACGTACGCTGGCACAGCTCGACGATTCCCTCAATGCGGTGGGCAATCTGCAGTTCACCCCTGACGAGTTGGCCGCCATCGACCGTCATGCCACAGACGGTGGTGTCGACCTCTGGAGTGTGTCGTCGCACATCGGTCGTCGCTGAAACCTGATCTTCTCCAGACCTGCCCGCGAGTAGCCTCAGGCATTTACATCCTGTAATTGTCTGGCCGCTCAAGGGCTTTTCTATACCCAACCGTATGCCAAACGGCCCTGTCAAATAACCGCTGGTGATTAGCACAGCGAACTCGACCCTCGTATGCTTGAAACGCCCCGCGGATGGGAGTACCGTCTGCGCCTTACAGGGCACCACTGCGATTTGCCGGACAGGTTTTCTTGTCCTACACCTCAAAGAGAAGTGGTCACAGAGTATTCCAGTAGCCGTCCGTCGCCCTTGCCGATGTCCGCTACGCCAACCAATCGGCGCCGTTCGCCCACATGCAGAAAACCAGTGCAACGCTGCTGATCATCGATGACGACGACGTGGTCCGTGCAAGCCTCGCCGCCTATCTGGAAGACAGTGGCTTCAGCGTCCTCCAGGCCGGTAATGGCCAGCAGGGGCTCCAGGTCTTCGAAGAACACCAGCCCGACCTCGTGATCTGCGATCTGCGCATGCCGCAGATGGGCGGCCTCGAATTGATCCGCCGGATCACCGAGCACGCTCCGCAGTTGCCCGTGATCGTGGTATCCGGTGCGGGCGTCATGAGCGATGCGGTCGAGGCCTTGCGCCTGGGCGCGGCCGACTACCTGATCAAGCCGTTGGAAGACCTTGCCGTGCTCGAGCACTCGGTGCGCCGTGCGCTCGACCGTTCGCGCCTGGTGCTCGAGAACCAGCGCTACCGCGACAAGCTCGAAGCTGCCAACCGGGAGCTGGAAGCCAGTCTGCACCTGCTGCAGGAAGACCAGACCGCCGGTCGCCAGGTGCAGATGAACATGCTGCCGGAAAAGCCGTGGACTGCGGGCGATCTGTCGTTCGACCACCAGATCATTCCCTCGCTCTACCTCTCCGGCGATTTCACCGATTATTTCCGCGTCGACGAGCGCCGCATCGCCTTCTACCTCGCCGACGTGTCCGGCCATGGCGCGTCTTCGGCCTTCGTCACCGTGCTGCTCAAGTTCATGACCACCCGCCTGCTGTTCGAATTCAAGCGCAACGGCAAGATGCGCGAGTTCAAGCCGTCGCAGGTGTTGGCGCACATCAACCGTGGCCTGATCAACTGCAAGCTGGGCAAGCATGTGACCATGGTCGGCGGGGTGATCGACGAAGACACCGGCCTGATGACCTACAGCGTCGGCGGCCACCTGCCGCTGCCTGTGCTCTATACCCCGGGGCAGGCCCGCTATCTGGAAGGCCGTGGCCTGCCGGTGGGGCTGTTCGATGAAGCCACCTACCAGGACCATGTGCTCGAGCTGCCGCCGCGCTTCAGTCTCACGCTCATGTCCGATGGCATCCTGGACCTTTTGCCTGGGGATACACTCAAAGATAAGGAAGCGGCCTTGCCGGAAATCGTCAAGACCGCGGGGGGCAGCCTGGACGGGCTGCGCCAACGATTCGGATTGGCTACGCTTGGGGAGATGCCGGATGATATCGCCCTATTGGTGTTGAGCAGGAACCTTCAATGAGTACCGGTAGAATCCAGTTCGCCGAGCAGAGCGGTACCTTCGTGCTGAAATTCGTCGGTGAAGTGCGCCTGACCCTGTGTTCGGCGCTGGATGCGACGATCGAGAAGATCTTCACCGCACTGAATTTCTCGGCCATCGTCATCGACCTGACCGAAACCGAAAGCATCGACAGCACCACCCTGGGCCTGCTGGCCAAGCTGTCGATCCTGTCGCGGCAGAAGGTCGGCCTGCTGCCGACCGTGGTCACCACCAACCCGGACATTTCCCGGCTATTGCAGTCGATGGGATTCGACCAGGTATTCAACATCGTCGACCGTCCGCTGCCATGCCCGGATTGCCTGAGCGACTTGCCATCGCAGGATCAGAACGAAGAAGTGGTGCGCTCCAAGGTGCTGGAGGCGCACAAGATCCTCATGGGCCTGAACGACTCCAACCGCGAAGCGTTTCGTGATCTGGTGAGTGCGCTGGAGCGTTCCTGATTCGGCGCCAATGGCGCCCCGGGATCCGCTAGCGGTCCCTCTCACCACACCGCACGAACTCCGTCGCTTCATCGCCCTCGGCACTCAGCTGGACAACCCGCGCCGGCCGCCCCTGCTCGTCGAAGAATACCTGCCCCAGGCCCGCACCATTCCACAGCCGCTCCCCGGCCTTGCTTCGGCTTGGCACGCGCGGCACCACCTCCATCGATCGGCGCTGGGTGAACCAGTTGAGCGGCGAGCGCGGTGAGTACAGCCAGCGGTTCAGACGGTCGAGCACATCCAGCAGGCGCACTGGAAAGGTGTTCTTGATCCCGCTGCTGGTGACCTGCCACAGGTGTGGGCTGCGTTGGTGGTGGCGGATCAGCACTTCGTAGACGAATGAATAATGCACGTCCCCGGACAGGATCACATAGTGTCCCGGTGTGCGGGAATGGCGGAAGATATTCAGGATCACCTGAGCGGCGCCGCGATGGGCCATCCAGTTCTCGGCATCCACCAGCAGCGGGTAGCCCAGTGCAGTAAACACCCGCTGCACCGTCTCGATCAGCTTGACCCCGAAAATCGGCGCCGGTGACACGATGATCGCTGACGGATGATCGAGCAGGGCCTGCTGCAGTTCGCACAACGCTTCCCAGTCAAGCAGCCCGGACGGCTTGCCCAGCTTGCTTTCGCTGCGCCAGCGTCGGGTGCGGGTGTCCAGTACGCGTAGCGGTGGGTCGCTGGGCAGGTCGTACTGCCAACCTTGGAAACGCAGCAGATCGCCGATCAGTGTATCCAGGGCCTCACCGTCCAGTGCGCCCTGCGGTGCATTTGCAGTCAGTGCCTGCAATCCCTCGACCAGCGTTGTGCAGCCCTTGGGGTCGTTGCCCCAGCCTTGGCACAGCAGGTAGCCGAGCAGGGCGTTGCCGATGATCCGGCGCGAGAAGGGGTGGCCATAGGCGGTCTGCTCCCATTGCGCCGACAGGTTCCAGTCATCGGTGATGTCGTGGTCGTCGAAGATCATCAGGCAGGGCAGGTGCGCCATGACGCGCGCCACCTGGCCCAGTCCGTCGCGGAACGCCTCGATCAGCGGCAGTTCGTCCTGGTAGCGCTGCTGGCGCGTGACAGAGAGTCCTTCGGGCGCCTCCAGCCCCACCAGTGTCCAGGGTATGGGCGACCAGACCAGCAGGTACATGGCCATGACCTCGGCGAAGGTCACCAGATGATTGTCGGCATTGCTCGACGAGAAGATCGGCTTGCGCTTGCCCCGGAAGAAACGCCGGCGCAGCGGCTCATTGCCCTGCTGGGCTGGCAGCAGGTCGGCGCGATGGTAGTAGCAGGCGGGATGACGATAGAGCGCCTGGCCGCTGTCGACCAGCGCGCCGTCGAGAGGCTCGTCGAACAGCTTCAGGCGTTCGATCAAGCCGTGGATGGCCTTGAGGGTGGGGCCGGCCACATCGTCGGCATACACCTGGTCGCCGGTCATCATCAGCAGTGCCGGGCGTTGTTCAGGGGGTGGGTTGTCGAGCAGCAGGCGGTCGGCGCAGAGCAGGCCGTCGGCGGCGGGGTGATGGGGTTTGCGGCACGAGCCGTGCAGCAATGGATCGATACGCTTGCGCAACACGAAGCTCGGACGACTGGCACCTGGGTACAGCAGGTGCGGCGCCCAGTCGGCGATGCTCTGATCATTGTCCAGGTGCAGGTCGTACTCCAGCAGCACATCTTCGGGCAAGGGCTGGTCGAAGTGCAGGCTCAGCAGGTGTACATGAGCATGTTCGCCTATGGCGACGACCTGGCACTCCAGTTGGCTGCCGACGTGCGGGCAGTCCAGCACGAACTTGGGGTTCAGTGATCGTGAAGCGACCAGCCAGATGGCCAGGCGTTGCGGTTCCAGGCGGCGCAGTACGGGGCCGGCTAGGACGAGGGGGAGGGTGGTGGTCATTGCTTCCATCTGTTGGGAGGCTGCCGGCCCCATCGCGGGACAAGCCCGCTCCTACAGCAGCACCTATTCCGTGGCAGGGCACATGCTTCTGTGGGAGCGGGCTTTTACCGCGATGGGCCGGCAGCTTCTTTTTCGAATACACAAACGCAAACGGGCGGGAAATACTCAGTACTTCCCGCCCGTTCCACAACTCGGATATGTGTCAGCCTTTGTCGGCCATCAACGCCTCGAGCTTCTCCTGGTCGCGTGCAAACTGGCGAATGCCTTCGGCCAGCTTCTCGGTGGCCATGGCATCCTCGTTCATCGCCCAGCGGAACTGGCTCTCGTTCAGCACTTGCCTGGCTTCGCCGGTATTGCCCGGCTTGAGGATGCGCGGCAGCTCGCCTTGGTCGTCGCTCAACTGTTGCAGCAGTTCCGGGCTGATGGTCAGGCGATCGCACCCGGCCAGTTGCTCGATCTGCCCGACGTTGCGGAAGCTCGCGCCCATGACCACGGTGTCGTAGCCGTTGGTCTTGTAGTAATCGTAGATGCGTGTCACCGACTGCACGCCTGGATCCTCGGCGCCGACGTACTCTTTGCCGGTGCTCTTCTTGTACCAGTCGTAGATACGGCCCACGAACGGCGAGATCAGGAACACCCCGGCATCGGCACAGGCCTGGGCCTGGGCGAAGGAGAACAGCAGCGTGAGGTTGGTCTGGATGCCTTCCTTTTCCAGTTTCTCGGCGGCGCGGATGCCTTCCCAGGTGGAGGCCAGCTTGATCAGCACGCGATCCTTGGAAATGCCGGCAGCTTCGTACAGCGCGATCAGTTGGCGTGCCTTGTTCAGCAACGCCGGCTCATCGAACGACAGGCGTGCATCCACTTCGGTGGAGATACGCCCGGGGATGACCTTGAGAATGCCCGCGCCCACGGCCACCGCGAATTTGTCGCAGGCCAGGTCGACGTTGCCCTTGGCATCAGCCTTGACCTGTTTGAGCAGGTCGGCGTAACCCGAGATGGCCGCGGCCTTGAGCAGCAGCGACGGGTTGGTGGTGGCATCGACCGGCTTGAGGCGGGTGATGGCATCCAGGTCCCCAGTGTCGGCGACCACGGTGGTGAACTGCTTGAGTTGTTCCAGCTTTGAGGTCATGGGCGTGCTCTGTCCTGATGCTCTGTCCTGTGAGTGTCTTGACATTACCCGAGCCCTGGCGGCCACTCAAGGCCAAACACCGGCTAAGGCTATCCTGCGTCATGCGGGCGCGGGCTGGCCCCGCGATGGCCACATGGCAGCCCCTGGATGGGGCATCGACTCCCCCTTCGAGTCCAGCCCCCGCCCAGGGTTCCCCTAGCGTCCGGCCAGCAACTCTGCCGCTTGCTCGACCACCTTCAGCGGCTCGGCCGCCTTGTGAATGTCTGCCGACAGCAACTGGCGGAACCGCCGCGCCCCCGGGAATCCCTGGCCCAGGCCGAGGATATGCCGGGTGATGTGATGAATGGCCCCGCCGCTTTCTACATGCGCCACCAGATACGGCATCAGCCGCGCCATCGCCTCGCTGCGCGTCACGACGGGCGCGTCGCTGGCGAAC
Source organism: Pseudomonas sp. A014 (assembly GCF_052378495.1). Lineage (NCBI taxonomy): Bacteria > Pseudomonadati > Pseudomonadota > Gammaproteobacteria > Pseudomonadales > Pseudomonadaceae > Pseudomonas > Pseudomonas sp. A014. The sequence continues at coordinate 4,074,728 of NZ_CP199001.1, read as the reverse complement.
AGTTGTTGATCCACCTCGGCCAGCAGGTACGGGTTGTGGTATGCCTCGCGCCCCAGCATCACGCCGTCGAAGGTCTGCAGGTGCGTGCGGCATTCGTCGAGGGTCTTGATACCGCCGTTGAGCACCAGCTCAAGGTCCGGGAAGTCCTGTTTCAACTGCGCCGCCACCTCGTAGCGCAGCGGCGGCACTTCGCGGTTCTCCTTCGGCGACAGGCCCTCGAGGATCGCGATCCGTGCATGCACGGTGAAGCTGCGACAGCCCGCGTCGCGCACCTGGCCGACGAAGTCGCACAGCTCGGCATAGCTGTCGCGGCCATTGATGCCGATGCGGTGCTTGACCGTCACCGGAATCTCGACCGCGTCGAGCATCGCCTTGACGCAGTCGGCCACGAGCGCCGGGTGGCCCATCAGGCAGGCGCCGATCATATTGTTCTGCACCCGGTCGCTGGGGCAGCCGACGTTGAGGTTGACCTCGTCGTAACCCGCCTCCTGCGCCAGACGAGCGCAGGCGGCGAGTTCAGCCGGGTTGCTGCCGCCCAACTGCAGGGCCAGCGGGTGCTCGGACTCGTCATGACGCAGGAAACGCGCCGCATCCCCGTGGAGCAGGGCGCCGGTGGTGACCATTTCGGTGTAGAGCAGGGCGCGTTGGGAGAGCAGGCGCAGGAAGTACCGGCAGTGGCGGTCGGTCCAGTCCATCATGGGTGCAACGCTGAACCGGCGGGAGGGTTCAGGGCGCGTGGTTTGTGGGTTTGAGGCTTGTGAAGCAGTGCGTTCGTTCAACGTATTCAGTACCGATTACCGACAATTTTGTCGCGTTGTACCCTTCGCTCGGGGCGCTGTACCAACAAAACAGCGACAGGAGGCGTTCAAGACGCCAGTTTACCAAGAGCACCACGTATTTGCCTGTATAGCCTTGCTTGCCGCGGCCCCGGTGGTCAGTCCGGTATGGAACCATTGCCTGCGAAACAACCTACGGCTTGGGTAGCTCCCAGCTGATTTTGCCGAACGTTCGCCTTAAGATAAGTTATTCGTCCCAACCAACCCGCGCCATGTCGAAACCCACAAACAGCCCGCACCGAAGGGAAGACTCATGCATCCATACGACATGCCCCAAGCCGAAGCGGAGAAGATTCACGTCGAAATCGCCAAACTGATGGCAGAGACTCGCAAGCTCAATGCCGAAGCAGGCAAATTGACCCGAGAAACCTTCTGGTACCCGATCGGCATCGCGACCGGTCTGGTGACAGCAGTGGCGGGCATCACCGCATTGACAATCAAGGCCTTTGCCTAAATCTCCGGCCCCGCAATCGCGGGGTCTCCTGCATCAAGGCCAATGGCCTGCATTTCATCAAATGGTCTACAAAGCTGGCGCCAGCGCCATCGATGGTCAAAGCTGCAGGTTCCCCTTGCATTGATAAAGGACTTCGCATGCCCATCCGACGCTCACCGATCGCCGCTGCCATCGCCTTGTCATTCCTGTCGTTTTCCGCCCTTGCCGCCAACCTGACTCCCGACGCGCTACTGAAAAAGGCCGAAGCCGAGCAGAAGGCCTATCTCGCGACCGTCAAGCAACTGGTCAATGTCGATACCGGAACCGGCCAGGCGCCGGGGCTGAAAACCGTCAGCGCTCTGCTGGTCGAGCGGCTCAAGGCGTTGGGTGCCGAGGTCAAGACCAGCCCTGCAAGCCCCTCGGCGGGCGACAATATCGTCGGCACCTTCAAGGGCACCGGCAGCAAGTCGTTCCTGCTGATGGTCCACTACGACACGGTGTTCCTGCCGGGCACCGCTGCCAAGCGGCCGTTCAAGGTCGAGGGCGAGCGTGCCTATGGTCCTGGCGTGGCCGATGCCAAAGGTGGTGTGGCGATGATCCTGCATTCGCTGAAGCTGCTGCAGGACGAGAAGTTCAAAGGCTTCGGCACCTTGACCGTACTGTTCAACCCGGATGAGGAAACCGGCTCCAGCGGCTCGAAGGCGATCATCGCGGAGCTGGCGCGCAAGCATGACTACGTGTTCTCGTACGAGCCCCCGGACAAGGATGCGGTGACGGTCGCGACCAATGGCATCAATGGCGTATTTCTCGAAGTGAAAGGCAAGTCTTCCCACGCAGGCTCCGCACCTGAGGCTGGGCGTAATGCCGCCATGGAGCTGGCCCACCAGATGCTGCAGTTGAAGGACCTCGGTGACCCGGCCAAAGGCACCACGGTCAACTGGACGATGGTCAAGGCGGGCGACAAGCGCAACATCATTCCCGCCAGCGCCACGGCCGAGGCGGACATGCGCTACTCGGACCTGAGCGAAAGTGACCGGGTGCTGGCCGACGCGCAACGCCTGGTGCAGAAAAAACTCATCGAGGGCACCGAAGTGACGGTGCGCCTCGACAAGGGCCGCCCGCCGCTGGCGAAGAACGCCGGCTCCGAGCAGCTGGCGAAAACCGCCCAGGCGCTCTATGCGAAGATCGATCGCAACATCGAGCCAATCGCTATGCGTTTCGGGACTGATGCGGGCTATGCCTACGTGCCCGGCAGCGAGAAGCCGGCAGTGCTTGAAACCATGGGCGTGGTGGGAGCGGGATTGCATGCCGATGACGAGTACATCGAGCTGTCGAGCATCGCGCCGAGGCTTTATCTGACAGTGGCATTGATCCAGCAATTGTCTGCGGCGGCGAAGTAAGCGCGCGTAGGATCAGGTGGTTATAGTCCTGCTGTCACTGACTACGCCAGTTTGATTTGCCGGGGTGTCTGCTTCGATGGCAAGTCGGGGCGCCGAACTGCCGCCCCTACAGGGGCGGGCAGTGTATTGCAGGCTATGTGGCCGCCGCAGTTACTCAAGGCGAGTGATTTCTGGCGACTTCCAGGTCGTTCATCAATGCTTTGGCCATGGCGCTCAGATATCTCAGGGCGACCATGGTCGCAGGCGTGATTGATTCATCACCCATTTCGCTCAGGTCGCGCACGCATCCCAGTAGTAGCGAGACTTCGTCGAAAGCCTGGCCGACGGGAATGCCGGGTTCCACGCGGAATATCCCTAGCGCAGTGGCGATGCCGGGTGTGGTGCCTTCATTCATCGGCAAACCTCTTTCACATCCGCCTCAGTGCATGTTCGATCAAGGCGCGAGCCGTTTCTGCGGCGTGCGCTGCGTTGGCGAGCATGTTCAGGCCAGGAGTACCGGCCAGGGCCCGGCAGTGCTCGTCGAGGGTTTCGCTGACGCCGCGCAACAGTTCGCTGGCGTGAGCCAAGGCGTCGGGCGGAATGAGGTCGGAATGGATGGAGAAGTAGCGGTTGTTGACGAGTTTGAGTCGGGGTGGATCGGGGACGATCTTTTTCATGGCTAACTCCCATTAAGCAAAGTAGCCACCTTCATCATCCCTCTCACAGGATAAGGGTGGCAGCGGTGCGTGGGGTGAGAGACCGGCGAGAGTTAGCAAAAACCGGCCAGGCAGAAGCCTGCCCACGCACTGCTGCCATAGCAGTGCCGCCAACTCTTCAGTAAAGCCGGGCTCTCACCCCCGGTCGCCATAAGGGCGACCCGGGGAAATTAGCCCTGATGCTTATCTTCAACAACAGAGAAACGGCTGCGTGCTGCGTAGGATAATTCCCAGGCGGCCTTGAGCTGAAGTATTGGCGGAGAGATTCGGAATTTTCTGGGGTGTAGTGGAGGGCAGCGGCGGTTCAGCGCCCCGACTTTTCCTGGGAACACGGGCGTAGCCCGTGCCTGGCAGCGCGGTGTTTTTTTCGCGGGCAAGCCCGCTCCCACAAGGCCCACGCAGGTTTTGACAACCTTGCATCGCAGGCCAGCAGGCGCGGGCAGCCTTGCCTCAGCCGTAGGCGAAGTTGTACTCCTCGTCGCGATCCTCCTGGGTGATCGGTCCGCCGGTCAGGTCGTACTTGTCCAGCACCGGCTTGAGCTCGCCGAAGAACTGGTCCTGCATCTTCTCGCGCTTGGCTACTTCGATGATCGGCAACACGATCCCGGCTACCAGCCCGATACCCGCCGTGGCCCAGCCCAGTACGCCGGAGAAGGCACCGGCGATGGCGCCGACATCGGCCAGACCGAACAGGCCCGCACCGCCTTCGATGATCGAGGTGATCGCCGCACCTGTGCCCAGCGCGCCGGTGGTCAGCGAGAAGCCGGCCCCGACCTTGTCACCGGCGAAGGCGCTGTTGACGCCGCTGATCAGGCCCAGCACGCCGCCGATGAAGCTGCCCGCACCGCCGATGACCTTGCCCAGGTTGCCCAGGCGGTTGATACCGTCGGTGTTCTGCACCATCTTGCCGGTCGGGAATTCGCCGATCGGCGCGGGTTTGGACGGATCGACCGGGGTAGGTTTCCAGACCATGCCATAACCGGCTTCCTTGGCGTACTTGGTGCCGCCCTCGATGATCAGGCCGGCGAATTGCATGCCTGCCGAAACCCGCGAAGCGTTGTCGGTCGGGCTGTTGCCACCGGTGGCGGAACGGGCAGCCAGCACACCACCGGCGAGCAGGGCGCTGCCGATGTGCAGCAGGCCTTGCTTGTAGGACTCGCTGACATTGAGCTTCAGACCGTCGATCGACTTGGGCAGGACGTCGCTGATCTTCTCGCCTTGGCGGTTGGTGTCCCACACCGAGCGCAGCATCGAGATCACATCCTGCGGGCGGATCGGCGTACCGCTGGAGTCCTTGAACATGTCCGGATCGTCGGCCATGGCCTTGTCGATGATGGCCTTGGCCTTGTTTTCATCGAAGTTGCCGCTGCCGTCGCCAAAGATATCCTTGAGCGTGGTGTTGTCGGCACCGTCGATCAGTGAATCGGACACTGCCTGGTTGATGCGCTGGCCGACTTCGGAGGCTTCCTGCGGCGTCACCTTGTCACCGAGGAACTCCTTGAACAGCGCGGCATTGGAGGCGTACTGGCCGATGACGGTCATCGGGTCGCCGCCTTTGGACAGGCCGTCCTCCAGGCCCTTGCCGTTGAGGATGTGCTCGCGGAAATACTGCTCGATATCCCCGGACTTGCCCGACTTGTCGGCGATCGATGCCAGGTCGACGTTGCCGTCGCCGCCCAGGGCGAGGTCGGTCAGGGTGGCATCGGTACCGGCCATGGCGAGGGCGTCGGGCAGCGACAACCGGTTGCCATTGGCATCCTTGGTGGCCAGGGCGGTGTTGATGATGTTGCCGCTGTTGATCTGGCTGTCCTGGCTGTGCTGTAGCGCTTTCTTCATCGCCGGGTCGGCGTTGATGATGTCGCGCATGCCCGGGCCCTGGTTTGCGGCCATGTAGGCCTTGACGTCCGCGTCGTTGCCCAGCTTGGAGATGGCATCGTCCAGCTGCTTCATGACCTTGGACTTGGTCGGGTTGAGGTGGTATTGGCTGTCGGCGGTGATACCGGCATACAGGTCGCCGTCGACCTTGTCGCTGGCCTGCAGGCGCGCACGCGCGTCGGTGATCTCCAGCATGGCCGCGGCCTTGGTCTTGCCGTCGTAGTTCTCGGGGTGCTCGAGCACGTCCTTGGTCAGCTTGGAGGTGTCCACGCCCGCCAGGGAGCCGCGAATCGAGGCGTTGCTGAGCATCATCAGCACGCCGTGGTCGTCCTTCGGCGCCTGGTTTTCCAGCCAGGCGCCGATGTTCTTCTGCTGGACGATGCCGTCGGAGGAGGCGGTCGCGGGGTGGTCGCCGGCCGAGTCCATCACGTGCCACATGCCCGGGTTGGACCAGTAACCGGCAGCGCCGGTCAGCTCGGGGCTCAGGCCGCTGTCGGACTTGATCGCGTTGAGGTTGTCGGTGGTCAGGCTGCCGTTGTTGGCACGCTGGTTGTCGCCCCACATGGCCGGGCCGGCGCTGCTGACCAGCGAGATGTTGGCCATGACGATGGCTGCGGACTTGGCGTTTTCCTTGGCCAGGTCGGAAGCGCCCGGGTTTTTCGAGAGAAACTTCGAATAGGAAGAGGAGGCAGCCGACAGATCCTTGTTCTGCTGGCTGATGAACTTGTCGACATCGGCGTGGGTGATGACCCCATCGCTCTTGCCCAGGCCCCCGCTGTCCAGGGCGTTCATCAAGCTCGGGCTGCCCGCCAGGTACTTGAGCGTGGCCTGCGCCTCGGGCGGCAGGTCGCTGGGTGGGTTGGCGAAGTCGATCTTGCGGTCGTGCAGGCCCCATTTGTCCCAGTTGTCGCTGAGCATCTTGGCGGCGGCGCGCGGACGCTCCAGGTCTTTTTCGGCCTGGGTGGGCTTGTCGCCGCCCTTGTTGCCGGTGATGGTGTCCCAGTCGCGCACACCGCTGGCGTACTTGGAGTTGTCGATCCAGCTGGTGTCGACCGCGCCGTCGACACCGAAGATGCCGTTGGACTCCTTGCTCATCGAGGCATAGAGATCCGGGCTGATGCCTTGGGAGACGATGATCTTCTCGCCGCTTTCGGTTTCGTAGCGGATCAGGCCGTGGCCCAGTTCCTCGGGCGTACCGATGGCCTTGATGCCATCGGCGGGCTCGTCGGCCTTGGCCAGGCGATAGCCTTCCTGCTCGCTCTTGTTGATCAGGGTGAGGGCTTCGCCGTCGGACTTCACCTGGTCGAACAGGGCATGGTTGGTCTCGTTGGCGACGATCACCTTGTCGCCGGACTGGGTTTCGTAGCGAATCAGGCCGGGGCCGACCTCGTCGGCAGGGCCGATGAACTTGTAGTCGTCCATGCCCGGTGGCACATCGCCGGCCTGGGCGATGCGATAGCCCTCGGCCTTGCTCTTGTTCAGGGCGTCCACGGCGTCGGTCTTGCTGGCCATGCCGTCGAACAGGTAGGGGGTCATCTGCTTGATGATGACGATGTCGCGCCCGTCGCGGGTCTTGAGGTCCAGCACGTTGTCGGAGAGCTTGGTGATCGAGGCGATGTTGGCCAGCGGGATGCCGGTGTTGCCGATATCGGCGAGGTTGGGATCGTTGAGGTGCTTGATGACTTCCGGGTCGTTAGTGGCCAGTGCGGCGGCGATTTCCGCTTCCTTCTTGTTGTCGACCGCGGCGGCGACGACGAAGCGTTTGTTGCCGGCCGGCGTGGGGTCTGGCGTGTCCTTGAAGTTGGAAAGCGAGCGGGTGACCGCAGTTTCGAAACGGGCGAGGGGATTGTCCGAGGACGTTGTGCCAGGGGCGTCGGTGTTCGAGGTTTTCATGGGGCCGGACCTAGTGATACAGGAGGATTCCGACGATAAGGAGGCAATAAGTCATATTTGTTTCAAATTGTAAAATAAACGTGCGAAGCGTGAGTTCATTATCGTTTTCACGCGTTTGCTAAATGATGTGATTGCCGCGGTGGAAGTTGTGAATTTAGTTGCCTGTCAAGTGAAGTGTTGTTTGGTAAATAGCCATTGTTGTCGGCAAGCTATTAACTAAGTGAAATGTTGTGAAATTACTCGTAACTATCTTTCCCGGATTGGCACTGCGCTTGTGGAGGTGAGCTTATGTGCAGTCTCGCATGCGTCGGTTTCAGGATGTGCCCTGTCGCTTGCACGCTACCGTTTTCGGCCAACGGTGCCATTCTTATCAGGATGTCCGACGACCGAGTGCGCACAGACGCACCGGCTTGGGCGAGGAGGGCGACCGTGACCCTGTGACCGTGACAGGCCCGGAACGCCGCAGCAGAACACCGCCGGACACCTGCCCGCACCCTCGGGCGGCTCCGGGTTGCCGAGGTCCGCTGTATGCCTGAAGAGACGCTTGACCTGCCCTTGATCCAGCGCGTGCTGGACAACCACAAGGAGGTGCCCGGCGCGCTGTTGCCGATCCTCCACGCCATCCAGCAAGGCCTGGGCCATGTACCCGATGAAGCAGTCCCCGAGATCGCCCATGCGCTGAACCTCAGCCTCGCCGAGGTGCGTGGGGTGATCAGCTTCTACCATGATTTCCGCACTTCGCCCCCGGCACGCCACACCCTGCGCCTGTGCCGCGCCGAGTCGTGCCAGAGCCGCGGCGCCGAAGCCCTGGCCGCGCAATTGCGCGAACAGCTCGGGCTGGACGACCATGGCACTACTGCCGACGGAGCATTGAGTCTGCGCCCGGTGTACTGCCTCGGCGCTTGCGCCTGCTCGCCGGCGCTGGAGCTGGACGGCCAGGTGCATGCGCGGCTCACGCCGGAGCGTCTGCAGGCTTTGGTGAACAGCTGCAGGGTGGAGGCGGGCGCATGATCAAGCTGTGTATTTCCTGCGATTCGCTGGCTCGCGCAGTGGGCTCCGACCAGGTCGCCGAGGCGTTCGAACGTGAGGCCGCGAAGCGGCAACTGCCGCTGCAGATCCAGCGCACCAGCTCGCGTGGCCTGTATTGGCTCGAGCCATTGCTGGAGCTGGAAAGCGCCGAAGGGCGCCTGGGCTTCGGACCGGTCATGCCCGAAGACGTGCCGGGCCTTCTGGAGGCCCTGGACAAAGGGGCTGAGCATCCACTGGCATTGGGCCCTGTCGAACAGATCCCTTACCTGAAGACCCAGCAGCGCCTGCTGTTTGCCCGCGCAGGCATCACCCGGCCATTGTCGCTGGATGACTATCAAGCCCATGGGGGCTTCGAGGGCTTGCGCAAGGCTGCATTGATGGACGGCGATGCAGTGGTTGCCGCGGTTCTGGATTCCGGCCTGCGTGGCCGAGGCGGGGCTGCGTTTCCAGCGGGTATCAAATGGCGCACCGTGCGCCAGGCACCGGCCGGGCAGAAGTACATCGTCTGCAACGCCGACGAAGGCGACTCCGGCACCTTCGCCGACCGCATGCTGATGGAAGGCGATCCGTTCCTGCTGATCGAAGGCATGATCATCGCCGGCCTCGCGGTCGGTGCTAGCAAAGGCTATATCTATGTGCGCTCCGAATACCCGGACGCCATTCGAGTGCTCGACGAGGCCGTGATGCTGGCCCGCGAAGCCGGTTATCTGGACGTCACCGGCAGCGGCGTGGCCTTCGAGCTCGAAGTGCGTGTGGGGGCTGGCGCCTATATTTGTGGCGAAGAGACGGCGCTGCTGGAGTCGATCGAAGGCAAGCGCGGCATCGTGCGCGCCAAGCCGCCACTGCCGGCGCTCGAGGGCCTGTTCGGCCAGCCGACGCTGGTGCATAACGTCCTGACCTTGGCTTCTGTGCCGATCATCCTGGCAAGAGGTGCAGCGTTCTATCGCGACTTTGGCATGGGCCGTTCGCTGGGCACCTTGCCGTTCCAACTGGCGGGCAACGTGCGCCAGGGCGGGTTGGTCGAGCGTGCCTTTGGCCTGACCCTGCGAGAGCTGGTCGAGGGGTATGGCGGTGGTACCGCCAGTGGTCGTCCGCTGAAAGCTGCGCAGGTCGGTGGCCCGCTGGGTGCCTGGGTGCCGCCGTCGCAGTTCGATACGCCGCTGGACTACGAGGCCTTCGCTGCCATCGGCGCGATGATCGGCCATGGTGGTGTGGTAGTCGCCGACGACACGCTGAACATGGCCGGCATGGCGCGTTTCGCCCTGCAGTTCTGCGCCGAGGAATCCTGCGGCAAGTGCACGCCCTGCCGCATCGGGTCGACCCGCGGCATGGAGGTGGTGGATCGCCTGATCGCCAGCAGCGACCCTGCTGCGCGCGAAGACCAGGCGCACCTGCTGCGCGATTTGTGCGACACGATGCAGTACGGCTCGCTGTGCGCCATGGGCGGGATGACCGCTTACCCGGTGGCCAGCGCCCTCAAGCACTTCCCCGCCGATTTCGGTCTGGCCAGCTCGGAGGCCGCGCAATGATCAACTATTTCGACCCCGCCAACAGCGACATCGACCTGGGCACGCCTGCCCGCGACAGTGAGCTGCAGGTCAGCCTGAACATCGACGGCCGTGCGATCAGTGTCCCCGCAGGCACCTCGGTGATGCGCGCCGCCGCGCTGCTGGGCACCAGCATCCCCAAGCTGTGCGCCACCGACAGCCTCGAAGCCTTCGGCTCGTGCCGCATGTGCATGGTCGAGATCGACGGTATGCGCGGCTACCCAGCTTCATGCACCACGCCGGTCAGCGAAGGCATGGTGGTGCGCACCCAGACGCCGCGCCTGGCCGACCTGCGGCGCAATGTCATGGAGCTGTACATCTCCGATCACCCGCTGGACTGCCTGACCTGCTCTGCCAATGGCAACTGCGAGTTGCAAACGGTCGCCGGCCAGGTGGGCCTGCGCGAGGTGCGCTATGGCTATGACGGCGCCAACCATCTTGACGAGGCCAAGGACGTCTCCAACCCGTACTTCGACTACGAGCCCAGCAAGTGCATCGTCTGCAGCCGCTGTGTGCGTGCCTGCGAAGACATTCAGGGCACCTTCGCCCTGACCATCAGTGGTCGAGGCTTCGAGTCGCGGGTGGCAGCGGCCGGTGGCGAGAATTTCCTCGCCTCCGAGTGCGTGTCGTGCGGCGCCTGCGTGCAGGCCTGTCCGACAGCGACCCTGACTGAGAAGAGTTTGGTCCAGCTCGGCCAGCCGGAGCGTGCGGTGATCACCACCTGCGCCTATTGCGGGGTGGGCTGCTCGTTCCGCGCCGAGATGAAGGGCGATCAACTGGTGCGCATGGTCCCGGACAAGAACGGCGGCGCCAACCACGGTCACGCCTGCGTCAAGGGGCGCTTCGCCTGGGGCTACGCCACCCACCCGGATCGCATCACCACGCCGATGATCCGCAAGCGCCTTGAAGACCCATGGCAGGAAGTCAGTTGGGATGAGGCGCTGGCCTATGCCGCCAGTGAGTTCCGACGCATCCAGCTCAAGTACGGACGCGACTCGATCGGCGGTATCACCTCCAGCCGTTGCACCAATGAAGAAGCCTATCTGGTGCAGAAGCTGGTGCGTGCCGCCTTCGGCAACAACAACGTCGACACCTGCGCGCGGGTCTGCCATTCGCCGACCGGTTATGGCCTGAAGCAGACCCTGGGCGAATCGGCCGGTACCCAGAGCTTCGACTCGGTCATGCAGGCCGACGTGATCCTGGTGATCGGCGCCAACCCGACCGACGCTCACCCGGTGTTCGGCTCGCAGCTCAAGCGCCGCCTGCGCCAGGGCGCGCGGCTGATCGTCATCGACCCGCGCCGCATCGACCTGGTCGACTCGCCCCACGCCCGCGCCGAGCTGCACCTGCAACTGCGTCCGGGCACCAACGTTGCCATGCTCAATGCCTTGGCCCATGTGATCGTCGATGAAGGGCTGCTCGACCAGGCCTTCATCGACGCGCGCTGCGAGAGTGCCGAGTTCACGCGTTGGCGTGAGTTCGTCAGCCTGGCCGAGAACTCACCCGAGACGCTTGGGCCGATCTGCGGCGTGCCTGCCGAGCAGATCCGCGAGGCGGCACGGTTGTATGCGGGCGCTGGCAATGCGGCGATCTACTATGGCCTGGGCGTCACCGAACACAGCCAGGGCAGCACGGCGGTGATGGGCATCGCCAACCTGGCCATGGCAACCGGCAACATCGGTCGCGAAGGCGTGGGCGTCAATCCGTTGCGCGGTCAGAACAACGTCCAGGGCTCATGCGACATGGGTTCCTTCCCTCACGAATTGCCAGGCTACCGGCATATCTCCAACGAGACCGTGCGCAGTGAATTCGAGCAGGCCTGGGGCGTTACCTTGCAGCCTGATCCTGGTCTGCGCATTCCCAACATGTTCGAGGCCGCGCTCGATGGCAGCTTCAAGGCGCTGTACTGCCAGGGCGAGGATATCGCCCAGAGTGACCCGAACACCCAGCACGTCACTGCGGCACTGATGGCCATGGAGTGCGTGGTGGTGCAGGACATCTTCCTCAACGAAACCGCCAAGTTCGCCCATGTGTTCCTGCCAGGCAGCTCGTTCCTGGAAAAGGACGGTACCTTCACCAACGCCGAACGCCGCATCTCGCGGGTGCGCAAGGTGATGGAGCCGCTGGCCGGCAAGGCCGACTGGGAGGCGACCGTGGCCCTGGCCAATGCCTTGGGCTACCGCATGGACTACCGGCATCCGTCCGAGATCATGGACGAGATCGCCCGCCTGACGCCGAGCTTCCACCGCGTCAGCTACGCGGAGATCGATCGTCATGGCAGTCTGCAATGGCCATGCAACGAAGCCGCGCCCGACGGCACCCCGACCATGCACATCGACCAGTTCGTGCGCGGCAAGGGGCGATTCATGCTCACCGGTTATGTACCCACCGACGAGAAGGTCAATGCCCGTTATCCGTTGTTGCTGACCACCGGCCGCATCCTCAGCCAATACAACGTCGGCGCCCAGACCCGTCGCACCCACAACGTTGCCTGGCACGATGAGGATCGCCTGGAGATCCACGCCAGCGATGCCGAAAGCCGCGGCATCCGCGACGGCGACTGGGTTGGCGTGGGCAGCCGTGCGGGGCAGAGCGTGTTGCGTGCGCGGGTCAGTGCGCGGGTGGCGCCGGGCGTGGTGTACACCACCTTCCACTTCCCCGAGTCCGGTGCCAACGTGATCACCACCGACAACTCCGACTGGGCCACCAACTGCCCCGAGTACAAGGTCACGGCGGTTGAGGTGGTGCGGGTGTTCCAGCCCTCTGAATGGCAGAAGCGCTATCAGCATTTCAGTGACGAACAGCAGCGCTTGCTCAAGGAACGGCGCCAGGCCGAGGGCCAGGAAAAAGCCGAGGTGCGCCGATGAGCAGTGACAACCTGGTCAAGATGGCCAACCAGATCGCCCACTACTTCGACAGCGAGCCGGACCGGGCGCTGGCGGTGCAGGGGGTGAGGCAGCACTTGCAGAATTTCTGGACCCCAGCGATGCGCCGGCAGTTGAGCGAATGGATCGAGTCCCATGCGGGGGAAGGACTCGATTCGAAGGTGCGGGAGGCGTTGGGGTAGTGATCTGGCCTCGGCATGACCCATGCCGAGGCCGCGCAGGCATTAGCCGTTTTCGCTATAATCGAACTTCCATCACCCCGTGAGAGGCGTTGAACGGTGAAAGGCATTAGCTTGGAAACCAAAAAAGCAGCTTGGGAAAAGACTCGCCGCTCGAACTACGCAGCCAGTCTGCGCCTTGAGGGTTTTGATGTCACGCCTGACTCCGCGGAGCGTAAGCTCCCGTCCAAGGAAGAGTTGTTGCGTCACTACCGCAAGCAGGCTTGATCCTTGGATAAGTAAGGTGTCGGACAGGACGCCTACTGTTATTCCGGTACGGTCGTCCTGTGCAATCTACTGGATCTTCGTGATGATTCAGCGCTTGCCAGGGCCGAGCGGGACTTTTCCGAGCTCGCCGCCAGCCAGCTCCCATTCGAGCTCCCTCCTTATGATCTTCCCTATCTCCAGAGGCTTCATCGCGCGCTTTTTCAGGATATTTATGCGTGGGCTGGAGAAATTCGCACGCTCGATATTTCCAAAGGCCACACGCGTTTCTGCAATATGAGTCGCATTGAAGCCGAAGCTTCAAAAGTATTCAGCAGCCTTGCAGGCAAAGCTGGTATGAGGGCTATTCGCGTGCGGATCTGATCCGCGCCGTGGCAGAAAGCTTTGGCGATTTGAACATGGTCCATCCATTTCGCGAGGGAAATGGGCGAGCTCAGCGGATTCTTTATGAACACGTGATCTTGAACGCGGGTTTTGAAATCGACTGGTGGTCGGTCGATCCTGATGAGTGGGTGGCTGCGAACATAGCGGCAGTTGTTTGCGATTATTCGCCGCTGGAAGCGGTTTTCGACAAGTGCATCGGGCGGACCATCATCGGCTTGTCGCCTGTTTAGTGTTCATGGCGACGCCCAACATGAAACCTCCGTCATCTTCGCCAACCCCGGCCGGTGCTAGGCTCGAGTAAATACTCGCCACGGAAACCCCACCATGGAAATGAACTGGCACCAGGCCCTGCAAGAGAGCCTGAGCTGGCTTGCAGTCGCTTCATTGATCACCCTTGTCGGCTTCACCGCCGCCGCTTTCCTGGCGGTGCGCTTCACTCGCTGGGGCCAGCAGTTCTGGCAACTGGCAGGCGATTACTTCAGCTTCAGGCGCAGTTGGCGTCCGCTGTTGGTGTTCGCCCTGCTGCTGTTCCTGGCGCTGTTCTCGGTGCGCATGAACGTGCTGTTCTCGTTCTGGTACAACGGTTTCTATAGCGCCCTGCAGGGCATGGACCAGACGGCGTTCTGGTACCTGCTCGGGGTGTTCGCGGTACTGGCAACCATTCATGTGCTGCGTTCTCTGTTCAACTATTACGTCACCCAGTCGTTCAACATCCATTGGCGGGTCTGGCTGACCGAGCGCCTGACCGCCGACTGGATGCACGGAGATGCCTACTACCGCGGGCAATTCCTCGAAGAGCCGGTGGACAACCCGGACCAACGTATCGAACTGGACGTCAACGCCTTCGTTACCGGCTCGGTGTCGCTGGCCCTTGGGGCAGTGAGTGCGTTGGTCTCGCTGGTTGCCTTCACCGGTATTCTCTGGGGGCTGTCGGCGCCACTGGCAGTGGCTGGGGTCGAGGTGCCACGGGCGATGGTGTTTGCGGTGTACGTCTATGTGCTCATCGCCACCTGGATCGCTTTCCGCCTCGGGCGGCCGTTGATTCGCTTGAATTTCCTCAACGAGAAGCTCACGGCGAACTTCCGCTACGCACTGATGCGCTTGCGCGAGAATGCCGAGAACATTGCCTTCTACCAGGGCGCGCAGGTCGAGCGGGGCACGTTGCTCGGGCGCTTCTTCGCCTTGATCGGCAATGTCTGGGCGCTGGTCTGGCGGAGCCTGAAGTTCAACGGTTTCAACCTGGGTGTCAGCCAGGTGGCGGTGGTGTTCCCGTTTATCCTGCAGGCGCCGCGTTTCTTCAGCGGAGCGATCAAGCTGGGTGACGTGATGCAGACGTCGCAGGCGTTCGGGCAGGTGCAGGATTCGTTATCGTTTTTCCGGGAGTCCTACGACACCTTTGCCAGCTACCGCGCGACCCTCGATCGTCTCACCGGTTTTCTCGATGCCAACCACCAGGCCAGCGAGCTGCCGCACGTGGCAACTCGCGAGTTGCCGCGGGCCCTGGATATCGCAGGTTTGCAGGTGCTGCGCCCGGATGGCCACCGGTTGATTGCCGACCTGAGCCTGAACCTGCAGGCCGGGCAGGCATTGCTGATCAAGGGGCCTTCGGGCAGCGGCAAGACCACGCTGCTTCGGGCCCTGGCGGGATTGTGGCCTTATGCAGAAGGGGCGGTCGCGAGGCCTTTGGGGGCGCAGGCGCTGTTCCTGTCGCAGCGGCCTTACCTGCCGTTGGGGGATCTGCGCACCGCCATCGCCTACCCGGCCCAGGTCGGTCAGGAGCAGGATGCACGGATGCAACAGGCATTGCGGCAAGTGAACCTGGCGCATCTGGCCGAGCGCCTGGAGGAAAGCCGCGACTGGACGCGCATCCTGTCGATCGGCGAGCAGCAGCGCCTGGCGTTCGCCCGAGTATTGTTCAACCAGCCGCACGTGGTGTTTCTCGATGAGTCCACTTCGGCGATGGATGAAGGTTTGGAACATGCCTTGTATTCGCTGCTGCGCAACGAAATGCCGGAAACCTTGCTGGTGAGTGTCGGGCACCGCAGCACGCTGGCTGGCTTTCACAGCCACCGGCTGGAGGTCGATGGAAAGGGTGGTTGGGCGTTGTTCGAGCAGGACGCGGTGGTGCTGTCCTGAGTATCGGCAGCAGATGAAAAAGCCCCCTGGCATCGCTGCCAGGGGGCTTTTTTCATGCGGCGCGGGCCTTACATGTTGGGGTAGTTAGGGCCGCCGGCACCTTCTGGGGTGACCCAGGTGATGTTTTGCGACGGATCCTTGATGTCGCAGGTCTTGCAGTGCACGCAGTTCTGCGCGTTGATCTGGAAGCGCTTGCTGCCGTCTTCCTGGGTGACCACTTCGTAGACCCCGGCCGGGCAGTAACGCTGGGCCGGCTCGTCGTACAGCGGCAGGTTGGTGGCGATCGGCACGTTCGGATCGGTCAGCTTCAGGTGGCAGGGTTGTTCCTCTTCATGGTTGGTGCTGGAGAGGAACACCGAGCTGAGCTTGTCGAAGCTGAGCTTGCCGTCGGGCTTGGGGTAGTCGATCTTTTTCGCGTCGGCAGCCAGCTTCATGCAGGCGTAGTCGGGCTTGGTGTCGTGCAGGGTGAACGGCAGCTTGCCGCCGAACCAGTTCTGGTCGACATAGTTGAACGCAGCGCCGAACAGTGGCCCGAACTTGTGCATGGCCGGGCCGAAGTTGCGGCTGGCGTACAGCTCTTCATACAGCCAGCTGGCCTTGAACGCCTCGACATAGCTGTTGAGGGCGTCGCCACCTTCGCTGCCGGCGAACAGGGCATCGGCCACTGCATCGGCGGCCAGCATGCCGGACTTCATCGCCGTGTGGCTGCCCTTGATCTTGGCGAAGTTCAGGGTGCCCAGGTCGCAGCCGATCAGCGCGCCGCCGTTGAACACCATCTTCGGCAGCGAGTTCAGGCCGCCCTTGCAGATGGCACGGGCGCCGTAGCTGATCCGCTTGCCGCCTTCCAGGTACTGGCTGATCACCGGGTGGTGCTTCAGGCGCTGGAACTCGTCGAACGGCGACAGGTAGGGGTTGGCGTAGGAAAGATCGACGATCAAGCCAACTACTACCTGGTTGTTCTCCAGGTGATAGAGGAACGAGCCGCCGGTGTTCTCTGCGCTCACCACATCCAGCGGCCAGCCGGCGGTGTGCACCACCAGGCCTTGCTCGTGCTTGCTCGGGTCGATCTCCCAGATTTCCTTGATGCCGATGCCGTAGTGCTGCACGTCGGCTTCGCTGTCCAGGTCGAAGCGCTTGATCAGCTGCTTGCCGATGTGGCCGCGGCAACCTTCGGCGAACAGGGTGTACTTGGCGCGCAGCTCCATGCCGGGGGTGTACAGGCCGTCCTTGGGCTGACCTTCGCGGTCGACGCCCAGGTCGCCGGTGACGATGCCACGGACTACGCCGTTCTCGTCGAACAGCGCTTCCTGAGCGGCGAAGCCCGGGTAGATTTCCACGCCCAGGTTCTCGGCCTGCTGGGCCAGCCAGCGGCACAGGTTACCCAGCGAGATGATGTAGTTGCCCTGGTTGTGCATGGTCTTGGGCACGAACAGGTCCGGCACCTTGACCGAACTGCCCTGGTCCTTGAGCACATAGATGTCGTCGCGCTTGACCTCGGTGTTCAGCGGGGCGCCGAGTTCTTTCCAATCGGGGAACAGCTCGTTCAGCGCGCGGGGTTCGAAGACCGCGCCGGAGAGGATGTGGGCGCCGACCTCGGAGCCTTTCTCGACCACGCAGACGCTGATCTCGTTACCGGCTTCGGCGGCCTTCTGCTTCAGGCGGCAGGCGGCAGACAGGCCCGCCGGGCCTGCCCCGACGATGACCACGTCGAATTCCATGTATTCGCGTTCCACAGGTTCTCTCCTACTCAAGGCTCATCGCGTTGCTTGTCTTATGGGTGTCGGATGCCCGCTCACGGTCGGGGCAGCTGTAGCCGTGCCGGTGGCGGACTACACCGTTTTGTCTTGGCCGCGCATTATATCTACACCACTTGGCGGGTCCAATACAAACGTTTGTTTGAATTTGCCGCAGCCCAGTAAAATCACAGGAGGGCGGCTGGAGGCTGGCCAATTTGCCGTATTGACCGGATTGGGTGTTACGGTCAAGATACGAGCGGTTTTACGCTCGCCGTAGGCTGACCGTCGGGCGCAGGTGCACCTCTAAAAACCAGGCGTAGAGCAGGGAATAAAGGCCGAAACCCTTTTTGTAGTGGAGTCTACACGCCACGACAGAAAATGACCCGCGGGTTTTGCCCCGCCAGTCCGTACAGGACTGATCGGTCATGGCAAATTTCGCTCGACCCGGAACGTTTTCAGAGGTGTCCTTGTACCCACGCGCATTCGCCGGGCACGCCCCAGGCGACATTCTTTTCACCGGAGAGTAACGAGGAATCCATGAAGGTTCTTGTAGCTGTCAAACGAGTGGTCGACTACAACGTCAAGGTTCGCGTCAAGGCGGACAACTCCGGCGTCGACCTTGCAAACGTCAAGATGTCCATGAACCCCTTCTGCGAAATCGCCGTGGAAGAAGCCGTACGCCTGAAAGAGAAGGGCGTTGCGACCGAGATCGTCGCCGTTGCCGTCGGCCCGACCGCCGCCCAGGAGCAACTGCGTACCGCCCTGGCACTGGGTGCCGATCGTGCCATCCTGGTCGAGACCAGCGAGGAACTGAACTCCCTGGCCGTGGCCAAGGCGCTGAAGGCCATCGTCGATAAAGAGCAGCCGCAGCTGGTCATCCTCGGCAAGCAGGCCATCGACAGTGACAACAACCAGACTGGCCAGATGCTGGCTGCGCTGACCGGCTACGCCCAGGGCACCTTCGCCTCCAAGGTCGAAGTGGCTGGCGATAAGCTGAGCGTCACCCGTGAGATCGATGGCGGCCTGCAGACCGTCGCGCTGAACCTGCCGGCGATCGTCACCACCGACCTGCGTCTGAACGAGCCGCGCTATGCGTCGCTGCCGAACATCATGAAGGCCAAGAAGAAGCCGCTGGAGACCGTGACTCCAGATGCGCTGGGCGTATCCACCGCCTCCACCACCAAGACCATCAAAGTCGAAGCGCCTGCTGCACGCAGCGCCGGTATCAAGGTCAAGTCGGTGGCCGAACTGGTCGAGAAGCTGAAGAACGAAGCGAAGGTAATCTAAATGACTATCCTGGTTGTCGCTGAACACGAGAACGGTGCCGTAGCCCCGGCCACCCTGAACACTGTCGCTGCTGCCGCCAAGATCGGTGGCGACGTCCACGTGCTGGTCGCAGGCCAGAACGTCGGCGGCGTAGCCGAGGCTGCGGCCAAGATCGCTGGCGTTGCCAAGGTGCTGGTCGCTGACAATGCGGCCTATGCCCACGCCCTGCCGGAAAACGTCGCGCCACTGATCGTCGAGCTGGCCAAGGGCTACAGCCACGTGCTGGCCCCGGCCACCACCAACGGCAAGAACATCCTGCCGCGCGTCGCTGCGCTGCTGGACGTCGACCAGATCTCCGAGATCGTCTCGGTCGAATCCGCCGATACCTTCAAGCGTCCGATCTATGCCGGTAACGCCATTGCCACCGTGCAATCGAGCGCTGCGGTCAAGGTCATCACCGTGCGTACCACCGGCTTCGACGCCGTGGCCGCCGAAGGTGGTTCGGCTGCGGTGGAAGCCGTTGCTGCTGCCCACGACGCCGGCAAGTCGGCTTTCGTTGGCGAAGAGCTGGCCAAGTCCGACCGTCCCGAGCTGACCGCCGCCAAGATCGTCGTTTCCGGCGGCCGTGGCATGGGCAACGGTGACAACTTCAAGCACCTGTACGCCCTGGCCGACAAGCTCGGCGCCGCTGTCGGCGCTTCGCGCGCTGCGGTCGACGCAGGCTTCGTGCCGAACGACATGCAGGTCGGCCAGACCGGCAAGATCGTCGCGCCGCAGCTGTACATCGCCGTCGGTATCTCCGGCGCGATCCAGCACCTGGCGGGCATGAAGGACTCCAAGGTGATCGTCGCGATCAACAAGGACGAAGAAGCCCCGATCTTCCAGGTTGCCGACTACGGCCTGGTTGCCGACCTCTTCGAGGCGGTGCCGGAGCTGGAAAAGCTGGTCTGATCCGAGCGCTTCACTTATAAAGAAGCCCGACCCTCGTTACAGGGGTCGGGCTTTTTTTTGCATGGCTGGCAAGGAGCAAGGTAATGGCGTTTGGCAGAACGGGTCGGTTGCTGACCTGCATGGTGGCCTTGATATCCTCGCAGGCGATGGCCGCCGGCAAGTGTGAAAAGCTGGTGGCCACTGGCAGCCCGGATGCGCCGCCGTACTCCTGGCAGGACCCGAAAGACCCCCGGCACCTGATCGGTGCCAATGTCGACCTGTTGCGCCAGGTGGCGGGCGAGTTGGGGGTGAGGGTCGAGGTGCTGCATGCCGGGCGCCGCGAGCAGGCGCTGGAAGAGGTGCGCAGCGGGCGCATGGACCTGTTGTTGGACACGCCGATGCAAGTCGGCCAGTTGACCGCGCTGGACTACATCCATCCCCCCCTGCAGCTCAACGAATACCTGGTCTGGACTCGCCATGATTCGGCATTGGATTTCGACGGTCCGGCGGATCTGGCCCGCTATCAGGGCAGCCTTTCGGAGAAGGCCCGGCTGACTCCGGCGTTCGAAGCGTTCGCCAAGTCCCAGCTCAAGCTGGTGCCTGCGCAGAATCTCACCCAGGCCTTCCAGAAGCTGGTGCTGGGGCAGGTCGACTACGTATTGGCGGGACGCTATTCGGGGATGGCCATGACCCAGAGCCTGGGCATGAGCAACGACCTCGTCGCGCGCGGCCTGCCGGTGGATCGTCCGGGGCTGTACCTGGCGGTGTCGCACAATTCGGCCTGTAACGATGCCTGGCTGCGTGGGCAACTGGCGAAAAAGCTGACAGAATTGCCGATCTCTGGCGCCTCCGAGGCGGTGCTGCAGCGGAATGTGGAGCGCTGGAAAGCGCAGATGCAGATGACCGGGGACGCCCCCAAACAGTAGGAAGAATGCGTGAGAATCCAACCACTGATCCTGGTCCTGGCTGTTGCAGCCCTGGCCGGTTGTGCCAACGATCCGGCTCCTCATGAGCAGATGCGCCTGTCCGAGCAGGCGCTGGAGCAGGCCAAGGCTGTCGGCGCGACTGAGCAGGTCGAGGCGTTCAAGCTGGCCGAAGACAAGTTCGCCCGAGCCAAGACCAACATGGTCAGCGAAGACTTTCGTGATGCGCGCATGCGCGCCGAGCAGGCCGAGCTGGATGCACGCCTGGCCGAGGCTCAGGTGTTGACCCAGAAAAGTGAAGAACAGTTGAAGGTGACCGAGTCGCGTATCAAGCGCCTGCGCAAGCAACTGGAGGTGCAGCCATGAGCCGTACATTCAAGCCCGGCGCTGCCCTGGTCGTGTTGGCGTTGGCCGTCGGTCTGCAGGGTTGCGCGAGCCAGCGCAGCGAGTCGGCGTTGGACGATGCCACGGCTGCGTTCCAGAAGGTCAAGGACAACTCCGACGTGCTGCGCAGTGCACCGCGCGATGTGATCCGTGCCGGTGAGTCGCTGGCGCGTGCAGAGCGCCTGGCCAGCTATGTCGGCAGCGGCACCGATGTACGTCACTATGCCTATCTCAGCCAGCGCTACAGCGAGATCGCCCGCGAGCACGCCAATCTGGCACTGAACCAGGAGCGCCTGGCCAAGCTCGATCTGGAGCGCCAGCGTCTGCAACTGGCGCTGCGTGAGGCGAAGCTGGCCAGCGTGCAGCAGCAGGGCAAGTGGGTCGAATCGCAGATCGCCGCCCTGGCATCGGAGCAGGCCGATCGCGGCCTTGTAATGACGCTGGGGGACGTGCTGTTCGACACCGGCGAGGCGGATCTCAAGAACTCCGCCAGTCGCACGGTGCTCAAGCTGGTGCAGTTCCTGCAGCTCAACCCGCGCCGCGTGGTGCGGATCGAGGGCTACACCGACAGCACCGGGGCGTCCGAAGACAACCTGAAGCTGTCCCGTGACCGTGCGCAGTCCGTGGCGGACATGCTGGTCGACCTGGGCATCGATGAAAAGCGCATCGAGGTCGAGGGGTATGGCGATCAGTACCCGGTCGAGGTCAACGCCTCGGAGCGGGGCAGGGCGCAGAACCGCCGTGTGGAGATCGTGTTCTCCGATGAGAAGGGCAAGCTCGCGCCGCCGCGCTGAGTGCTGTTCGGGTGCTGCCTGGCACCCGCGCTGACGGTTCGTCTGTTCGCCGCTGTCAAGCAAGTGTAATGTCGACTATTCTCGGAACTGTCCCAGTACACTTTGCAACTGTTACGGTATTCTGTCTCGACTGTGAGTCGTACAAGAACAACGAACCCGTCCGCGCTTCGAGAATCACCATGACCAACCTGCTGTTGTACCAGCGCATTGCCCAGCAACTGGCCGATGACATCCGTCGCGGTGTCTACCAGCCAGGCGAGCGCGTGCCTTCCGTGCGCAAGATGAGCGCCCAGCTCAATGTCAGTCATGCCACGGTGCTGCAGGCCTACGCCAACCTCGAGGATCAGGGGCTGATCCGTGCCCGCCCGCAGTCTGGCTACTATGTCCACCAGACGCCCGCCCTGACCGCGCAGACGCCGGATATCGCCCGGGTCGAGCGCCCTGGGTTGGTCACCCGGGCCAGTATCATCCAGCAAGTGCTCACTGAAGCGCGCCGCGATGGCGTGTTCCCGTTTGGCGCTGCTGTTCCCCATGTGGACTACCTGCCGGTTCGGGCCCTGCACCAGCAGATCGCCAAGGTGACGCGGTTCCACAGCCCGCGTGCCTTCAGCTACATGTTCAGCCCGGGGTTCGAGCCGCTGCGCCGGCAGATCGCCATTCGCATGCGTGACGCTGGCGTGCTGGTCGACCCGCGCGAGGTGATTGTCACCCATGGCTGTGTCGATGCCTTGCAAATGGCGCTGCGCGTGTTGACGCGTCCTGGCGACCTGATCGCCGCCGAGTCGCCGACCTACTATGGGCTGCTGCAGTTGGCGGACTTGCTGGGCCTGAAGGTGATCGAGATTCCCAGCGACCCGTCCACCGGCATCAGCCTCGAAGCGCTGCAATTGGCTGCCAACCAGTGGTCGATCAAGGCCCTGGTGCTGACGGCGCGCCTGAGCAACCCTCTGGGCGGGACCATTCCGGAAGAGCGGCAGAAACAGTTGCTGCGCCTGGCGTCAGACTTCGATATCCAGATCGTCGAGGACGATATCTATGGCGAACTGATGTTCGAGCAGGGGCGAACCAAGGCGCTGAAGGCGTTCGACCGGCTGGATCGAGTGATTTACTGTTCGAGCTTCTCCAAGACGCTGTCGCCAGGGGTTCGGGTCGGCTGGATGATTCCTGGGCGCTACCAGGACGAGATCCAGCGCTTGCAGACCTTCACCACGCATTCGGCCTGCAGTGTCACCCAGATGGGTGTGGCGGCCTATCTCGAGAATGGCGGCTACGACCGCCACCTGCGCTTCATTCGCCAGGAGTACCGCAAAAATCTCAGTGCCTATCAGCTGGCGGTGCAGCAGCACTTCCCGGACGGCACGCAGATGACTCGGCCTACGGGTGGGTTCATTCTCTGGGTCAGCCTGCCGGGGCGAGTCAATACCCAGGAGTTGCATGTGCGGGCGCTGGAGCAGGGCATCAGCATCGCGCCTGGTCTGATCTTCAGCAACACCGAGCAATTCAACCACTGCATCCGCCTCAATTGCGGGATTCCCTGGAGCAAGGAGGCAGAGCGGGCGGTGATGACCTTGGGGCTGCTGGCCCAACAATTGTGTCGAGAGTCCGCTGTCTCGATTTTGTAGCTTGTCATAAGGGCGGGGAACAGGGAGCATAGGCATTTTGATGCCATGCTCTTGATGCCCATGAATGCGTTTCGCCCGATTGCCCTGATCCTGTGTCTTGCGCTGCCCTGGTTGCCGGGTGCGTCGGTGCAGGCTGCGCAGGTGCAGGCCAAGAGCGAAGTCTCCCAGAGCAAGACCGCCAAACCGGCGGTCAAGACCCCGGCGAAGACGGCCAGTAAACCTGCAAGCAAGCCTAAGCCAAAGCCGAAGAGCAAGCCGGTCAGCAAGGCGGCGAGCAAGCCACTGCCCAATCCCAAGCTCGATCTGAGCCTGCCGACCGAGATGGTGAAGAACCTCAAGCCGGATGTCGGCAATGCCTCGTCGACGCGCAAACCCCTGCTGCCATCGATGTTCCCCGAAAAGCCCGCGTCCGATGACAGTCCGTTCCAGCTCAACGGCCGGCTCATCAGCAACGAAATGCAGTTGCAGTTGCGCAACGACAGTCGCCGTGATGTCGAGGGTGCCGCCATCGATTTCGAATTTCGCAACTGACTGCCGAGTCACCGCGGATTTCATCGGTTCGGTAATTTCAAACATATGTTTGAGCGGTTAGTATCCAGGGATGTCCGTCCCGTCCAGTTCCAGGGAGTCCAGTTGTCATGAAATGCCGCGAGGGCTGCGGTGCCTGCTGCATTGCCCCTTCCATCAGTTCGCCGATCCCCGGTATGCCCCAGGGCAAGCCGGCGGGCGAGCGTTGCCTGCACCTGTCCGTGGACTATCTCTGCGCCTTGTTCGGCAAGCCCGAACGGCCAAAGGTCTGTGGCGGGTTCAAGGCCGAGGTGGATGTCTGCGGCAGCGATCGCGACGATGCGATCAGGATCATTGGCTGGCTGGAGCAGATGACGGCGGCGTGACGTTTGGATCTTCGACAAAAGGAACAAGATGATGAGATCGATCAAGCGCGTTGTACTGCTGTGTGGCATGGGTGTCTTGCTGGCGCCGGCGGCCTGGGCCGAGAGCTGGCAGGTGGCCAAGGACGAGGAGGGCATCAAGGTGTCCCTCAGCGAGGTGTCGGATTCCAAGTACAAGGCCTACCGTGGGGTGACCGTCATCAAGGCGCCGCTGGCCAAGGTCAAGGCGCTGCAGGAGGATGTAGCCGGCGCCTGCGCCTGGGTGCATGAGTGCAAGTCGCAGAAGCTGCTCAAGCATGAGGGCGACCAGAGCTGGACCTACACCCAGTTCAATACGCCCTGGCCAGTGACGCCGCGCGATTCGATCCTGCGCGTGACCACGGTGCAGGAGGCCGACGGCAGCCTGACCCGCAAGCTCGAGGGCGATCCGAAGTACCTGCCGGAGGAGAAGGGCTTCGTGCGCGTGGCGCAGGTCGAGGGCTTCTGGAAGCTGGTGCCCAAGGGCGACAGCACCGAGGTGACTTATCAGGTGCACACCGAGCCGGGTGGTAGCGTGCCTTCGTGGTTGGCCAACAAGTTCGTGGTGGATGCGCCGTTCAATACGCTGAAAGGCTTGCGTGAGCGGGCCGAGAAGAACTGAGGTTCTCTCGTCGAATGGCCCAATGAAAAAGGCTGCCCGAGGGCAGCCTTCTTGCGTTCAGCCTGGGCGGCTTACTTGCGGTCTTTCAGTGCGGTGATGTCGCGCTGCGGCTCGCCGGTGTACAGCTGGCGCGGACGACCAATCTTGTACGGGCCGGAGAGCATTTCCTTCCAGTGCGAGATCCAGCCCACGGTACGTGCCAGGGCGAAGATCACGGTGAACATGCTGGTTGGAATGCCGATCGCCTTGAGGATGATCCCCGAGTAGAAGTCGACGTTCGGGTACAGCGAGCGCTCGATGAAGTACGGATCGGTCAGGGCGATCTCTTCCAGGCGCATCGCCAGTTCCAGCTGCGGATCGTCCTTGATGCCCAGCTCGCGCAGGACTTCGTCGCAGGTCTGCTTCATCACGGTGGCGCGCGGGTCGCGGTTCTTGTAGACGCGGTGACCGAAGCCCATCAGTTTGAACGGATCGTTCTTGTCCTTGGCCTTGGCGATGAACTTGTCGATGTTCGAGACATCGCCGATTTCATCGAGCATGGTCAGGACCGCTTCGTTCGCACCGCCGTGGGCAGGGCCCCACAGTGCGGCGATACCGGCGGCGATACAGGCGAACGGGTTGGCACCCGAGGAGCCGGCCAGGCGCACGGTGGAGGTGGAAGCGTTCTGCTCGTGGTCGGCGTGGAGGATGAAGATCCGGTCCATCGCCTTGGCCAGCACCGGGCTGATCGGTTTGATCTCGCACGGGGTGTTGAACATCATGTGCAGGAAGTTTTCTGCGTACGACAGGTCGTTGCGCGGGTACATCATGGGTTGGCCCATGGAGTACTTGTATACCATCGCTGCAAGCGTCGGCATCTTCGCGACCAGGCGCACGGCGGAGATCTCGCGGTGCTGCGGGTTATTGATGTCCAGCGAGTCGTGATAGAACGCCGAGAGGGCGCCGACCACGCCGCACATGACGGCCATCGGGTGGGCGTCGCGGCGGAAACCGTTGAAGAAGGATTTCAGCTGCTCGTGGACCATGGTGTGGTTCTTCACGGTGCTGACGAACTGGGCCTTCTGCTCTGCGTTCGGCAGTTCGCCGTTGAGCAGCAGGTAGCAGGTTTCCAGGTAGTCCGATTGCTCGGCGAGCTGTTCGATCGGGTAGCCGCGGTGCAGCAGCACGCCCTTGTCGCCGTCGATGTAGGTGATCTTCGACTCGCACGAGGCGGTCGCCATGAAACCGGGGTCGAAGGTGAAGTGACCGGATGCCCCCAACCCGCGGACGTCGATAACATCGGGACCAACGGTGCCGGTTAAAATGGGCAGCTCTACGGGGGCTGCGCCCTCGATGACCAACTGCGCTTTTTTGTCAGCCATGTGGCCTCCTATTAATGCTTGAAATCATCAGACAGACCCCCCACGCAGGGCCCGCACCACTATAGAGGGATAAATTCGAATGTCAATTTGCCTAAAGGCTGGTTGAAACACCCTCCAAGCCCATGATTTTCACGAAATTGCCGCCCGTTTACGCCTTTTGTTCGCTAAAGGCAATGCGCTATTCGGGCTAGCCCCTTACGTTGTCATAAGCAGCCTAACTGTCTATACTCGGCAGCCGACTCCCAGGGGCTTTCCAGCCCGCCCTGCTGGGTGTCGTGTTCTCTTCGGTGGTGGGTACCTGACCAGTACACTTACCAACAACTTTGCCCTGTTCGCTAGGGGCTCTTCAGTGTGAAAAAAGCCGTGAAAAGCCAACGACCTGTAAACCTAGACCTAAGGACCATCAAACTCCCGATCACCGCGTACACGTCCATTCTTCACCGTATTTCCGGCGTCATCCTGTTCCTCGGCCTTGCCATCATGCTGTACGCATTGGGCAAGTCGCTGGGTTCCGAGGAAGGCTTTGCCGAGGTGAAGGCGTGTCTGACCAGTCCGCTGGCCAAACTGGTGACCTGGGGCCTGCTGTCCGGCCTGCTGTATCACCTCGTCGCAGGTGTTCGCCACCTGATCATGGACATGGGTGTCGGTGAGACGCTGGAAGGCGGCAAGCTGGGCTCGAAAATCGTGATCGTCATCTCCGTGGTGCTGATCGTTCTGGCGGGAGTTTGGGTATGGTAACTAATGTCACGAACCTGTCGCGTTCGGGCCTCTATGACTGGATGGCGCAGCGCGTCTCGGCGGTCGTTCTCGCGGCTTACTTCATCTTCCTGATCGGCTACCTCGCGATCCACCCGGGCATCGACTATGCCCAGTGGCACGCTCTGTTCTCCAACAACGCGATGCGGATCTTCAGTCTGCTGGCACTCGTTGCCCTGGGCGCTCACGCCTGGGTCGGCATGTGGACCATTGCCACCGACTACCTGACGCCGATGTCGTTCGGCAAGTCGGCGACTGCGATTCGTTTCCTGTTCCAGGCGGTATGCGGCGTTGCGATGTTCGCTTACTTCGTCTGGGGTGTGCAGATTCTCTGGGGTATCTGATTCATGGCTAACATTCCAACCATTTCCTTCGACGCCATCATCATCGGTGGCGGCGGTGCGGGCATGCGCGCAGCACTGCAGCTGGCTCAAGGCGGCCACAAGACCGCAGTAGTCACCAAGGTGTTCCCGACCCGTTCGCACACTGTATCCGCCCAGGGCGGCATCACCTGCGCCATCGCTTCGGCCGACCCGAACGACGACTGGCGCTGGCACATGTACGATACCGTCAAGGGTTCCGACTACATCGGTGACCAGGACGCTATCGAGTACATGTGTCAGGAAGGCCCGGCTGCGGTTTTCGAGCTGGACCACATGGGCCTGCCGTTCTCGCGTACCGAAACCGGCCGTATCTACCAGCGTCCGTTCGGTGGCCAGTCCAAGGACTTCGGCAAGGGCGGCCAGGCTGCGCGTACTTGCGCCGCGTCCGACCGTACCGGTCACGCCCTGCTGCACACCCTCTATCAGGGCAACCTGAAGGCGGGCACCACCTTCCTCAACGAGTACTACGCCGTTGACCTGGTCAAGAACCAAGACGGCGCTTTCGTCGGTGTGATCGCGATCTGCATCGAAACCGGCGAAACCATGTACATCAAGTCCAAGGCCACCGTTCTGGCCACCGGCGGTGCGGGCCGTATCTACGCCTCCACCACCAACGCCCTGATCAACACTGGCGACGGTATCGGCATGGCCCTGCGTGCAGGCGTGCCGGTGCAGGACATCGAGATGTGGCAGTTCCACCCGACCGGTATCGCCGGCGCCGGTGTACTGGTCACCGAAGGTTGCCGCGGTGAGGGTGGCTACCTGATCAACGCCCACGGCGAGCGCTTCATGGAGCGTTACGCGCCGAACGCGAAGGACCTGGCTGGTCGCGACGTGGTCGCCCGTTCCATGGTCAAGGAAATCATCGCCGGCAACGGCGTGGGCCCGAACAAGGACCACGTACTGCTGAAGCTGGACCACCTGGGCGAGGAAGTGCTGCACAGCCGCCTGCCAGGCATCTGCGAGCTGTCCAAGACCTTCGCCCACGTCGACCCGGTGGTCGCGCCGGTTCCGGTCGTGCCGACCTGCCACTACATGATGGGCGGCGTTGCCACCAACATTCATGGCCAGGCCATCACCATGGACGCCGAAGGCAAGGATCAGATCATCCCAGGCCTGTTCGCTGTGGGTGAAGTGGCGTGCGTATCGGTTCACGGTGCCAACCGCCTGGGCGGCAACTCGCTGCTCGACCTGGTGGTATTCGGTCGCGCTGCCGGCCTGCACCTGGAAAAGGCACTGAGCGACGGCGTCGAGTACCGCGACGCGAGCGACACCGATGTCGACGTTGCCCTGAACCGCCTGAACAAGCTCAACGAGCGCACCACTGGCGAAGATGTCGCAAGCCTCAAGCGCGAGCTGCAGAGCTGCATGCAGAACTACTTCGGTGTATTCCGTACTGGCGAATACATGCAGAAGGGTATCGAGCAGTTGGCCGGCCTGCGTGACCGCATTGCCAACGTCAAGATCAACGACAAGTCCCAGGCCTTCAACACCGCGCGTATCGAAGCGCTGGAGCTGCAGAACCTGCTGGAAGTTGCCGAAGCGACCGCCATCGCAGCCGAAGCCCGTAAAGAGTCCCGCGGCGCGCACGCCCGTGAAGACTTCGAAGACCGTGACGACGAGAACTGGCTGTGCCACACCCTGTACTACCCGGGTGAGAAGCGCGTCGCCAAGCGTGGCGTCAACTTTGCGCCGAAGACAGTTCCTGCCTTCGAACCAAAAGTCCGGACTTACTAAGGGTGGCCGCTATGTTGAAAGTCGAAGTTTATCGTTACAACCCGGACACCGACTCGGCGCCCAAGATGGAGTCGTTCGACGTCGATACCGGTGGCAAGGACCTGATGGTGCTGGACGTACTGGCGCTGATCAAGGAGAAGGACGAGGGCTTCTCGTACCGTCGCTCCTGCCGTGAAGGCGTTTGCGGTTCCGATGGCATGAACATGAACGGCAAGAACGGCCTGGCCTGCATCACCCCGCTTTCGGGTGTGGTCAAGGGCAACAAGCTGGTCCTGCGTCCGCTGCCAGGTTTGCCGGTCATTCGTGACCTGGTCGTCGATATGAGCATCTTCTACAAGCAGTACGAGAAGGTGAAGCCATTCCTGCAGAACGACACTCCGGCTCCGGCCATCGAGCGTCTGCAGTCGCCGGAAGATCGCGACAAGCTGGACGGTCTGTACGAGTGCATCCTGTGCGCTTGCTGCTCGACCTCCTGCCCATCGTTCTGGTGGAACCCGGACAAGTTCCTGGGCCCCGCCGCGTTGCTGCAGGCCTATCGTTTCCTGGCCGACAGCCGTGACACCAAGACGCAAGAGCGTCTGGCGTCGCTGGATGACCCGTTCAGTGTGTTCCGCTGCCGCGGGATCATGAACTGCGTGAACGTCTGCCCGAAGGGTCTGAACCCGACCAAGGCGATCGGCCACGTACGTAACATGCTGCTGCAGAGCGGCACCTGATTCAAAAATGTTGCACCAGCAGTAAGCCGAAGCGCGGGTGGTGAGCCCGCGCCGAGGTAAAACCCGAGCAAGGGCCCAAAAAGCCCGCGCTCATTACCTATGAAGATATGAGACCAGCAGGGGCTTCCGGGCTGGTACCCGGAAAATCTGCAGGATCCAGGTGGCGTGGTTAGTCGCTGTGTTCGGACTTTTCCAGGTTTGCGTGGTTCTTGCCGATCCGTCCCCTAACCGAGGGTGACCAAGCATGCAAGAAAGCGTGATGCAGCGCATGTGGGAAAGCGCCCACCTTTCAGGTGGTAACGCTGCATATGTGGAAGAGCTCTACGAGCTCTACCTGCACGACCCTAACGCTGTGCCAGAAGAGTGGCGCACCTACTTCCAGAAGTTGCCCGCCGACGGCAGCACCGCTACCGACGTATCGCACTCTACGATCCGCGACCATTTCGTACTGCTGGCAAAGAACCAGCGCCGCGCCCAACCGGTTTCCGCCGGGAGCGTGAGCAGTGAACACGAGAAGAAGCAGGTTGAAGTGCTGCGACTGATCCAGGCCTATCGTATGCGCGGCCATCAGGCTGCCAAGCTCGACCCGTTGGGGTTGTGGCAGCGCCCTGCGCCTGTAGACCTGTCGATCAATCACTACGGCTTGACCAATGCCGACCTTGATACGACCTTCCGTGCCGGCGACCTGTTCATCGGCAAAGAGGAAGCGAGCCTACGCGAAATCTTCGAGGCGCTGCAGAAGACATATTGTCGCACCATTGGCGCCGAGTTCACCCACATCGTCGATTCCGAGCAGCGCAGCTGGTTCCAGCAGCGTCTCGAAAGCGTTCGTGGCCGTCCTGATTTCTCCGTTGACGTGCAGACTCACCTGCTCGAGCGCGTTACCGCGGGTGAAGGCCTGGAGAAATACCTGGGCACCAAGTACCCGGGTACCAAGCGCTTCGGTCTGGAAGGCGGCGAAAGCCTGATTCCGATGCTGGACGAAATGATCCAGCGTTCCGGCTCCTACGGCACCAAGGAAGTCGTGATCGGCATGGCCCACCGTGGCCGTCTGAACGTGCTCGTCAACACCTTCGGCAAGAACCCGCGCGAGCTGTTCGACGAGTTCGAAGGCAAGAAGATGAACGAGCTGGGCTCCGGTGACGTGAAGTATCACCAGGGCTTCTCCAGCAACGTCATGACCCCTGGTGGTGAAGTCCACCTGGCAATGGCGTTCAACCCGTCCCACCTGGAAATCGTCTCGCCAGTGGTAGAGGGTTCGGTTCGTGCCCGCCAGGACCGCCGCAACGACACTGTCGGCGACAAGGTCCTGCCGATCTCGATCCACGGCGACGCGGCCTTCGCAGGCCAGGGCGTGGTCATGGAAACCTTCCAGATGTCGCAGACCCGCGGTTTCAAGACCGGCGGTACCGTGCACATCGTGATCAACAACCAGGTCGGTTTCACCATCAGCAACCCGCTGGACGCGCGCTCCACCGAGTACGCCACCGACGTGGCCAAGATGATCCAGGCGCCGATCCTGCACGTGAACGGCGACGATCCGGAAGCTGTGCTGTTCGTGACGCAATTGGCCATCGACTACCGCATGCAGTTCAAGCGTGACGTGGTGATCGACCTGGTCTGCTACCGTCGTCGCGGCCACAACGAGGCCGACGAGCCGAACGGCACCCAGCCGCTGATGTACCAGCAGATCACCAAGCAGCGCACCACCCGTGAGCTGTACGCAGACGCGCTGATTCAAGCCGGTCGCATCGACGCCGAGCGCGCTCAGGCCAAGATCGACGAGTACCGCAACGCGCTGGACAACGGCCTGCACGTGGTCAAGAGCCTGGTCAAGGAGCCGAACCGCGAGCTGTTCGTCGACTGGCGTCCGTACCTGGGCCATGCCTGGACCGCGCGTCACGACACGCGCTTCGACCTCAAGACCCTTCAGGAGCTGTCGGCCAAGCTGCTCGAGCTGCCGGAAGGTTTCGTCGTCCAGCGCCAGGTCGCCAAGATCTACGAAGATCGCCAGAAGATGCAGGCCGGTGGCTTGCCGATCAACTGGGGTTACGCAGAGACCATGGCCTACGCCACTCTGCAGTTCGAAGGTCACCCGATCCGCATGACCGGCCAGGACATCGGCCGTGGCACCTTCTCGCACCGTCACGCGGTGCTGCACAACCAGAAGGACGCCAGCACCTACGTTCCGCTGAAGAATCTGTTCCCGGGCCAGCCGAAGTTCGAACTGTACGACTCCTACCTCTCTGAAGAAGCTGTACTGGCCTTCGAATACGGCTACTCCACCACCACGCCGAACGCGCTGGTGATCTGGGAAGCTCAGTTCGGTGACTTCGCCAACGGTGCGCAGGTGGTGATCGACCAGTTCATCACCAGCGGCGAGCACAAGTGGGGTCGTCTGTGCGGCCTGACCATGCTGCTGCCACACGGCTACGAAGGGCAGGGTCCCGAGCACTCCTCGGCGCGTCTGGAGCGCTACCTGCAGCTGTGCGCCGAGCACAACATTCAGGTGTGCGTACCGACCACGCCGGCGCAGATCTACCACCTGCTGCGTCGTCAGGTCATCCGTCCGCTGCGCAAGCCGCTGATCGTGCTGACGCCAAAGTCGCTGCTGCGCCACAAGCTGGCCATCTCGACGCTGGAAGATCTGGCAGAAGGTTCGTTCCAGACCGTGATCCCGGAAATCGATGCCATCGATCCGGCCAAGGTCGAGCGCCTGGTGCTGTGCAGCGGCAAGGTCTACTACGACCTGCTGGAAAAACGCCGTGCCGAAGGCCGCGAAGACATCGCCATCGTGCGTATCGAGCAGCTGTATCCGTTCCCTGAGGACGACCTGGTCGAGATCCTGGCGCCTTACACCAACCTCAAGCATGCAGTGTGGTGTCAGGAAGAGCCGATGAACCAGGGTGCCTGGTACAGCAGCCAGCATCACATGCGCCGTATCCTGGGCCGCCACAACAAGGCGCTGGTCCTGGAGTACGCCGGTCGCGACGCTTCTGCCGCGCCAGCCTGTGGTTACGCATCGAAGCACGCCGAACAGCAGGAAAAGCTGCTGCAAGACGCGTTCACTGTCTAATGCCTTCGCGCACCTGAAACCGAATTTAAGGAAACACTGATAATGGCTATCGAGATCAAAGCCCCAACCTTCCCGGAATCGGTTGCCGATGGCACCGTTGCCACCTGGCACAAGAAGCCGGGCGAAGCCGTCAAGCGTGACGAGCTGATCGTCGACATCGAGACCGACAAGGTCGTCCTGGAAGTCCTGGCCACCGCCGATGGCGTGCTGGGCGACATCGTCAAGGGCGAGGGCGACACCGTCCTGTCCGACGAAGTCCTGGGTTCGATCGTTGAAGGTGGCACTGCTGCTGCAGCTCCTGCTGCCGCCGCCGCTCCTGCTGCCGCTCCGGCCGCTGCTGGCGCCGACGCTGGCGAAGACGACCCGGTTGCCGCCCCTGCCGCGCGCAAGCTGGCCGAAGAGAACGGCATCGACCTGGCGACCGTTTCCGGTACCGGTAAAGGCGGTCGCATCACCAAGGAAGATGTGGTGGCTGCAGTCGCCAACAAGAAGTCGGCCCCTGCCGCACCTGCTGCCAAGCCGGCTGCTGCTGCCGCTGCTCCGGTTGTCGTCGCTGCTGGCGATCGCACCGAGAAGCGCGTGCCGATGACCCGCCTGCGCGCCAAGATCGCCGAGCGTCTGGTCGAAGCCCAGTCGAGCATGGCCATGCTGACCACCTTCAACGAAGTCGACATGACCGAAGTCATGGCCCTGCGTTCGAAGTACAAGGACCTGTTCGAGAAGACCCACAACGGCGTACGCCTGGGCTTCATGTCGTTCTTCGTCAAGGCTGCCACCGAGGCGCTGAAGCGCTTCCCGGCAGTCAACGCTTCGATCGATGGCAACGACATCGTCTACCATGGCTACGCGGACGTCGGCGTTGCCGTCTCCAGCGACCGTGGCCTGGTGGTACCGGTGCTGCGCAATGCCGAGTCGATGTCGCTGGCCGAGATCGAGAACGGCATCGCCACCTTCGGCAAGAAGGCCCGTGACGGCAAGCTGTCGATCGAAGAGATGACCGGCGGTACCTTCACCATCACCAACGGTGGTACCTTCGGCTCGATGATGTCGACCCCGATCGTCAACCCGCCGCAGGCCGCGATCCTGGGTATGCACAACATCATCCAGCGTCCGATGGCGATCAATGGCCAAGTGGTCATTCGCCCGATGATGTACCTGGCGCTGTCCTATGACCACCGCCTGATCGACGGCAAGGAAGCGGTAACCTTCCTGGTGACCATCAAGAACCTGCTGGAAGATCCGTCCCGTCTGCTGCTGGACATCTAATCACGCAGCTGCACGCTGCAGGCGACAGGCTCCCGACCGGAGCAGGTCGCCTTGCCGCGTGCGGCTTGTAGCTTGAAGCTGATAAGGAATCTTTTATGACCCAGAAATTCGACGTAGTGGTGATTGGTGCGGGTCCTGGCGGCTATGTTGCTGCCATCAAGGCTGCCCAACTTGGTCTGAAGACTGCCTGTATCGAGAAGTACACCGACGCCGAGGGCAAGCTGGCCCTGGGCGGCACCTGCCTGAACGTAGGTTGCATTCCTTCCAAGGCGCTGCTGGACAGCTCCTGGAAATACAAGGAAGCAAAAGAAAGCTTCAACGTCCACGGCATCTCCACTGGCGAAGTGAAGATGGACGTCGCCGCGATGGTTGGCCGCAAGGCTGGCATCGTCAAGAACCTGACCGGTGGCGTTGCCACCCTGTTCAAGGCCAACGGCGTTACTTCGATCCAGGGCCACGGCAAGCTGCTGGCTGGCAAGAAAGTCGAAGTCACCAAGGCTGACGGTACCACCGAAGTCATCGAAGCCGAGAACGTGATCCTGGCCTCCGGCTCGCGTCCGATCGACATTCCGCCGGCTCCGGTCGACCAGAACGTCATCGTCGACTCCACCGGCGCCCTGG
The DNA here is from genome assembly GCF_052378495.1 of Pseudomonas sp. A014. Taxonomy (NCBI): domain Bacteria; kingdom Pseudomonadati; phylum Pseudomonadota; class Gammaproteobacteria; order Pseudomonadales; family Pseudomonadaceae; genus Pseudomonas; species Pseudomonas sp. A014. The sequence continues at coordinate 4,040,071 of NZ_CP199001.1, read as the reverse complement.
AATTCCAATCGGTACCCAAGCGCCTGGGCGTGATCGGCGCTGGCGTCATCGGCCTGGAGCTGGGCTCGGTCTGGGCTCGCCTGGGTGCTGAAGTGACCGTGCTGGAAGCGCTGGACACCTTCCTGATGGCTGCCGACACCGCCGTCTCGAAAGAAGCTCAGAAGACCCTGACCAAGCAAGGCCTGGACATCAAGCTGGGCGCGCGCGTCACTGGCTCCAAAGTCAACGGCGACGAAGTCGAAGTCACCTACACCAACGCCGAAGGCGAGCAGAAGATCGTCTTCGACAAGCTGATCGTTGCGGTCGGCCGTCGTCCTGTGACCACTGATCTGCTGGCTGCCGACAGCGGTGTGAACATCGACGAGCGTGGCTACATCTTCGTCGACGACTACTGCGCCACCAGCGTGCCGGGCGTCTACGCCATCGGCGACGTGGTTCGCGGCATGATGCTGGCACACAAGGCCTCGGAAGAGGGCATCATGGTCGTCGAGCGCATCAAGGGCCACAAGGCTCAGATGAACTACGACCTGATCCCTTCGGTTATCTACACCCACCCGGAAATCGCGTGGGTCGGCAAGACCGAACAAGCATTGAAAGCCGAAGGCGTTGAGGTTAACGTGGGCACCTTCCCGTTCGCGGCCAGCGGCCGTGCGATGGCTGCCAACGACACCGGTGGCTTCGTCAAGGTCATCGCCGATGCCAAGACCGACCGCGTACTGGGTGTTCACGTGATCGGCCCATCGGCTGCCGAGCTGGTTCAGCAAGGCGCGATCGCAATGGAATTCGGCACCAGTGCCGAGGACCTGGGCATGATGGTCTTCAGCCATCCGACCCTGTCCGAAGCGTTGCATGAAGCAGCGCTGGCTGTGAATGGCGGTGCCATTCACGTGGCCAACCGTAAGAAGCGTTAATTATAAAAACCACGGCGGGCTGCCCGTCGTGGGTCTTGCGTGCAAGATCCACCGCGGAATGTCCGCCGGACCGGGCCACCGGAAAAATCCGGGGTTAACGGTCACAGGTGGCGCGGCTCTGGAAACAGCGCAGCGCCGAAGCGCAGTACCTAACGAAGACGGTAAAAAGCATGAATCTTCACGAGTATCAGGGTAAACAGCTGTTCGCTGAGTACGGCCTGCCAGTTTCCAAGGGTTTCGCTGTAGATACCCCTGAGCAAGCCGCAGAAGCCTGCGACAAGATCGGCGGTTCCGAGTGGGTTGTCAAAGCCCAGGTCCACGCTGGTGGTCGCGGTAAAGCGGGCGGCGTCAAGCTGGTTCGCAGCAAGGAAGACGCCAAGGCGTTCGCTGCGCAGTGGTTGGGCAAGAATCTGGTTACCTACCAGACTGACGCCAACGGTCAGCCAGTCTCCAAGATCCTGGTCGAATCCTGCACTGACATCGCCAAAGAGCTGTACCTGGGCGCTGTAGTGGATCGTTCGAGCCGTCGTATCGTGTTCATGGCTTCCACCGAAGGTGGCGTGGACATCGAGAAAGTCGCTCACGAAACTCCTGAGAAGATCCTCAAGGCTACCATCGACCCGCTGGTCGGCGCTCAGCCGTTCCAGGGTCGCGAGCTGGCATTCCAGCTGGGCCTGGAAGGCAAGCAAGTACAACAGTTCGCCAAGATCTTCGTAGGTCTGGCCAAGCTGTTCAAGGATCACGACCTGGCCCTGCTGGAAGTGAACCCGCTGGTGATCAAGGCCGACGGCGACCTGCACTGCCTCGATGCCAAGATCAACATCGATGCCAACGCCATGTACCGTCAGCCTAAGCTGAAGACCTTCCACGACCCGTCCCAGGACGACGCCCGTGAAGCCCACGCTGCCAAGTTCGAACTGAACTACGTAGCGCTGGAAGGCAACATCGGCTGCATGGTCAACGGTGCCGGTCTGGCCATGGGTACCATGGACATCGTCAACCTGCACGGCGGCAAGCCAGCCAACTTCCTCGACGTTGGCGGCGGCGCTACCAAGGAACGCGTTACCGAAGCGTTCAAGATCATCCTGTCCGACAGCAATGTCGCGGCCGTTCTGGTCAACATCTTCGGTGGTATCGTTCGTTGCGACATGATTGCCGAAGGCATCATCGGTGCAGTGAAAGAAGTCGGCGTGAAAGTACCGGTCGTTGTCCGCCTCGAAGGCAACAACGCCGAACTGGGCGCTAAAGTACTGGCAGAAAGCGGTTTGAACATCATTGCGGCAACCAGCCTGACCGACGCTGCTCAACAAGTTGTCAAAGCTGCGGAGGGCAAGTAATGAGCGTCCTGATCAATAAAGACACCAAAGTCATCTGCCAGGGCTTCACCGGCTCGCAGGGCACTTTCCACTCCGAACAAGCCATCGCCTACGGCACCAAGATGGTCGGCGGCGTCACCCCAGGCAAGGGTGGCACCACCCACCTGGGCCTGCCGGTGTTCAACACCGTCAAGGAAGCTGTGGAAGCAACCGGCGCTGACGCTTCGGTCATCTACGTTCCGGCTCCGTTCTGCAAAGACTCGATCCTGGAAGCGGCCTTTGGCGGCATCAAGCTAATCGTCTGCATCACCGAAGGTATTCCTACCCTCGACATGCTGGACGCCAAGGTCAAGTGCGACGAGCTGGGTGTCACCCTGATCGGCCCTAACTGCCCAGGCGTCATCACTCCGGGCGAGTGCAAGATCGGCATCATGCCAGGTCACATTCACTTGCCAGGCAAGGTCGGTATCGTTTCCCGTTCCGGCACCCTGACCTACGAAGCGGTCAAGCAGACCACCGACGCCGGCTTCGGCCAGTCGACCTGCGTCGGCATCGGCGGTGACCCGATCCCAGGCTCCAACTTCATCGACATCCTGAAGCTGTTCCAGGAAGACCCGAAGACCGAAGCGATCGTCATGATCGGTGAGATCGGCGGTTCGGCTGAAGAAGAAGCTGCTGCCTACATCAAGGCCAACGTCACCAAGCCTGTCGTTTCCTACATCGCTGGCGTTACCGCACCTGCGGGCAAGCGTATGGGCCACGCTGGCGCCATCATCTCCGGCGGCAAAGGCACTGCAGACGAGAAATTCGCTGCACTGCAGGACGCTGGCGTGAAGACCGTGCGTTCCCTGGCTGACATCGGCAAGGCCTTGGCCGAGCTGACTGGCTGGGAAGCCAAGAAGTAAGTAACACGCTATACCCCCCACGCGCACAGAGGCCACCTTCGGGTGGCCTTTGTCGTTCTGGGTCGTCCCGCGATGGGCCCGGAAATGACAACTCAGATTATTCGATCGGGCCCATAGGATTTTTCCAGCAGACGATGGTTTCAATCCGAGGATAATCCAGCCATCCTCGGTCACGCAGACGACAAACACATACGCACATCGGACAACCAGCACCATTGCAGTGCGTTTGCCCGGCAAATTCTGTAACCTACGCGTTCACTCTGTGCCCGTACCCCAAAAGGGAACGACACGCTAAACGGGTCTGGCTCATCAAGCCGGGCAGCATTTCCCTCATCCATGTGGAAATCCCTTCTCGAATCCCGATTTCAGCAGTGTGGTACTTCCTTAAATGAAAGTGTTAAAAGGCCAGGATATCCTGGCGCTTGGCTTTATGACGTTCGCGCTTTTCGTCGGTGCGGGCAATATCATCTTCCCGCCTATCGTTGGCCTGCAGTCCGGTCCGCACGTGTGGATGGCGGCGCTGGGCTTCCTGGTCACCGCCGTGGGTCTGCCAGTCATTACCGTGGTTGCCCTGGCGAAGGTCGGTGGCGGGATGGATGCCCTGAGCAGCCCGATCGGCAAGTTCTTCGGCGGCCTGTTGGCGGCAGTCTGCTACCTCTCGGTCGGCCCGCTGTTCGCTACCCCGCGCACCGCGACCGTTTCGTTCGAGGTGGGTGTGGCGCCACTGACCGGTGAAAGCCCGCTGGCGCTGTTCATCTACAGCCTGGTGTACTTCGCTGTGGTGCTGGCCGTGTCGATGTATCCGGGCAAGCTGCTCGATACCGTCGGTCGCTTCCTGGCACCGTTGAAGATCATCGCCCTGGCGGTGCTCGGCATTGCTGCCTTCGCGCTGCCAGCGGGCTCGATTGGTGACGCGCAGCCGGCTTACGTCGCAGCTCCGTTCTCCCAAGGCTTCATCAATGGCTACCTGACCATGGATACCCTCGGTGCCCTGGTGTTCGGCATCGTCATCGTCAACGCCATTCGCTCGCGCGGTGTGGAATCGCCCAAGCTGATCACTCGCTATGCCATCATCGCCGGCCTGATCGCCGGTGTAGGCCTGGCCCTGGTGTACATCAGCCTGTTCCGCCTCGGCGCCGGCAGCCATGAGATCGCTGCGAATGCGAGCAACGGTGCTGCGGTTCTGCATGCCTACGTGCAGCACACCTTCGGCTCGCTGGGCAGTGGTTTCCTGGCCGTGCTGATCGCGCTGGCCTGCCTGGTCACTGCCGTGGGCCTGACCTGTGCCTGTGCCGAGTACTTCAGCCAGATCCTGCCGCTGTCGTACCGCGCCCTGGTGGTGATCCTGGCAGGCTTCTCGTTGCTGGTCTCGAACCTGGGCCTGACCAAGCTGATCATGTTCTCGATCCCGGTGCTGACCGCCATCTACCCGCCATGCATCGTGGTCGTGGGCCTGAGCTTCGTGAAGGACCTGTGGAACTCGCCTGTACGCATTCTTGCGCCGGTCATGCTGGTTTCGCTGCTGTTCGGCATGGTCGATGCGATCAAGGGCAGCAGCCTGGCGCACATCCTGCCGGACGCGGTGGCGCACTTGCCGCTGAGCGAGCAGGGCCTGGCCTGGCTGGTACCTTCGGTGATCGCCCTGGCCGCGGCGGTGGTCTGTGACCGTCTGCTCGGCAAGCCACGCGAGGCGCTGGCCTGATGGGTTGAAGCCTGCAGCAGGTGCTGGCCACAAGCCCATTGGCACTTGCTGGGTGTTTGAACCCGAAGCCCCGTATCCGAAAGGATACGGGGCTTTTTGTTGGCAATGAGGTTTTCAGAGCCCAAGTGTGCCTTTCGGCGATGGCCAGCGTCGAATTCGGACTCTAATCTCTCTATGCACCGGCCTCGGAAACCCTGCATGACCTTCATCCAAAGCAATCTCCACAACCTGCTGGCCATCGCCTGGTTCGCGCTATGCTGGGGCGGCTACACCCGCTACGCCACCTGGAAGGGGCGCGACACTGCGTGCCTGGCCAGCGTCCTGCATCTCTACCGGGAAGATTGGATGCGCCGTATGTTGCTGCGCGACAACCGCATCGCCGACGCCAGCGTGATCGGCAACCTGGAGCGCAATGCCTCGTTTTTTGCCTCGAGCACCCTGATCATCCTGGCAGGTATCCTCACCGTGCTCGGCGCCTCCGATCGCGCGCTGTCGCTGCTGGCCGACCTGCCGCTGGTGCAGCAGGCCTCGCAGGGGATGTCGGAGATCAAGCTGCTGTGCCTGGCGCTGGTGTTCGTCTATGCCTTCTTCACCTTCAGTTGGTGCATGCGCCAATACAATTTCGCCGCGGTGTTGGTGGGTTCGGCGCCGATGATCGGTGAGCGGCAGGTCAGCGAGTTGGAGCGCAAAGCCTTCGCTTCACGTGCGGCGAGAGTGCTTTCGCTGGCGGCCAACCAGTTCAACCTGGGGCTGCGCTCGTATTACTTTGGCATGGCCATGCTCAGTTGGTTCGTCAGCCCGTGGATGTTCATGGTGCTGAGTATCGGAGTCGTATTCATTCTGTACCGCCGGGAGTTCCATTCCCATGTACTGGAAGTGATGGTCTTCACACCCACCGAAAGTATGCAAAGCGAAGCGGGCAAGGACTCTTCGGTAAATATGAATTGATAGACGCTAACTGAAGCGTTTCATCAGTTAATTGCAGGCACAAAAAAACCCGACGCGAGTCGGGTTTTTCCGTTCAGCATAATTACTGCTTGGCAGGTTCGGCCGGAGCAGTGGAAGGTGCCGGAGTGGAAGGCTGGGCTTCCTCGGCGGCTTTCTGCTGCGCTTCGGCCTGATCTTTGGCGGCTTCGGCGTTTTCCTTGGCGGCCTCGTTCACTTTATCCTGAGCCTCGCCCATCTTCTCCTGGGCTTGCTCGGCATGTTGCTGTGCGTCCTGGGCTTTGTCTTCGCTCGCCTTGTCGCAAGCAGCCAGGCCCATGGCAGCGGCCAGCATCAGAGCAAAAGCAAAAGGTTTACGCATGGGGTGTTTCTCCTTGGTGGAATAACTTACTTGAAACCTTCGAGTCCATCCGCCAGCCATAAGTTCAACGCAGGTTGCAGATATATAACACCCCGTTCTATATCGACTTTTCCGTTGATTTGTGAAATGTCGAGTCGGCAAGGAGTACGCGGACCATGAGTGAGACGGCCTTGATGGCGATGGCTGGACGTTTTCTTTCAGCGCTCAGGCATTGCCAGGTGTTGCAGATGCGTGTCCATCACGCTGATGCCGAGGGCATGACCCTGATACTGCCCTGGTCGGCAGCGATCGTTGGCAATCCACAGACTGGCGCTGTCCATGGCGGCGTGCTGACCACGCTGATGGACACCACCTGCGGCATGGCCACCCTATGTGTACTGCCGCAGTTCGAAGTCTGCCCGACCCTGGACCTGCGTATCGACTATATGCATCCTGCGCAGCCTGGCAAGGACATCCATGGCCATGCCCAGTGTTATCGCGTCACGCGTGATGTGATCTTCACCCGCGGCACGGCCTATCAGGACGATCCTGCTCAGCCGATCTGTCAGGTGGTCGGCACCTTCATGCGTCTTGGGCAGGAAGCCCGTGGTGGTATCCGTTTCGGCAGCGGCCTCAAGGAGGGCAGGGCATGATTCCCGAGGAAGTTCGCAAGCAGCTGACTCAGGCCCATGCCCGCGGCGACTATGCGCCGTTGCTGGCGCTGATTCCCTATGCCGGGCTGATCGGCATCGAATGCGAGCGCCAGGGCGATGATCTGCTGTTCCGCCTGCCGGCCAATCAGGACAACATCGGCAACCCTTTGCTGCCGGCCATCCATGGGGGCGTCATTGCGGGTTTCATGGAGCTTTCGGCAGCGCTCTATCTGCTGATTTTCAGCGAGAGCCTGAGCATTCCCAAGATCATCGATTTCTCCATCGACTACCTGCGCGCCGGGCACTACCGCGACACGTATGCCCAGTGCCAACTATGGCGCCAGGGCCGTCGAGTGACCAACGTGGCGATTACCGCCTGGCAAGGCGATCGCGACTCGCCTATCGCCACTGCCCGGGTGCATTTCAAGATCGAACCGCATAAGCCCTTGAAATAGTCGGACCTGCCCCCATCTGCTGAACATCTGCCCGGCCATGCGCAATTGCCGTCGGGTGCAATGACCAACAGATCGGAGTTTGAAGACGATGAGTGTGGAGACTCAAAAAGAAACCCTGGGCTTCCAGACCGAGGTGAAGCAACTGCTGCACCTCATGATCCATTCGCTGTACTCGAACAAGGAGATCTTCCTGCGCGAGCTGATCTCCAACGCCTCTGACGCTGCCGACAAGCTGCGTTTCGAAGCCCTGGCCAAGCCTGAGCTGCTCGAAGGCGATGCCGATCTGAAGATTCGCGTCAGCTTCGACAAGGATGCTGGCACCGTGACGCTGGAAGACAACGGTATCGGCATGAGCCGCGCCGATGTCATTGCGCACCTGGGTACCATCGCCAAGTCCGGCACCGCCGACTTCATGAAGAACCTAACCGGCGACCAGAAGAAGGACTCGCACCTGATCGGTCAGTTCGGTGTGGGCTTCTACTCTGCCTTCATCGTCGCCGACAAGGTCGATGTCTTCAGCCGTCGTGCCGGCGCACCTGCAGCCGAAGGCGTGCACTGGTCATCCAAAGGCGAGGGCGACTTCGAAGTCGCCACCATCGACAAGCCGCAGCGCGGCACTCGCATCGTCCTGCACTTGAAGAAGGACGAGCAGGAGTTCGCCGACGGCTGGCGTCTGCGCAACGTGGTCAAGAAGTACTCCGACCACATTGCCTTGCCGATCCAGTTGCCCAAGGAGCAGGCTGCTGCCGCCGAAGGCGAAGAACAGCCGGCCGAGGAATGGGAAACCGTCAACCGCGCCAGCGCCCTGTGGACCCGTTCGCGTACCGAGATCAAGGACGAGGAATACCAGGAGTTCTACAAACACATCGGCCATGACTTCGAGAACCCGCTGGCCTGGAGCCACAACAAGGTCGAAGGCAAGCTCGAGTACAACTCGCTGCTGTACGTACCGGCCCGCGCCCCCTTCGACCTGTACCAGCGCGAAGCGCCGCGCGGCCTGAAGCTGTATGTGCAGCGCGTGTTCATCATGGACCAGGCCGAGTCGTTCCTGCCGCTGTACCTGCGCTTCATCAAGGGTGTGGTCGACTCCAACGACCTGTCGCTGAACGTGTCGCGTGAAATCCTGCAGAAAGACCCGATCATCGACTCGATGAAGTCGGCCCTGACCAAGCGCGTATTGGACATGCTGGAGAAGCTGGCCAAGAACGAGCCCGAGCAGTACAAAGGCTTCTGGAAGAACTTCGGCCAGGTGCTGAAGGAAGGCCCGGCGGAAGACTTCGCCAACAAGGAGAAGATCGCAGGCCTGCTGCGCTTTGCCTCCACCCACGACGACAGCGGCGAACAGAGCGTCAGCCTGGCGGACTACCTGGCCCGCGCCAAGGAAGGCCAGGACAAGATCTACTACCTCACCGGCGAGTCGTATGCGCAGGTCAAGAACAGCCCGCACCTGGAGGTCTTCCGCAAGAAAGGCATCGAAGTGCTGCTGCTGACCGATCGCATCGACGAGTGGCTGATGAGCTACCTGAGCGAGTTCGATGGCAAGGGCTTCGTCGACGTCGCCCGCGGTGACCTGGACCTGGGCAAGCTGGATTCCGAAGAGGACAAGAAGGCCCAGGAAGAAGTCGCCAAGGACAAGGAAGGGCTGGTCGAGCGTCTGAAGAGTGCGCTGGGTGACAGCGTGGCTGAAGTCCGCGTTTCCCACCGCCTGACCGACTCCCCGGCGATCCTGGCCATTGGCGAGCAGGACCTGGGCTTGCAGATGCGCCAGATCCTCGAGGCCAGCGGGCAGAAGGTGCCGGATTCCAAGCCGATCTTCGAGTTCAACCCGACTCACCCGCTGATCGAGAAGCTCGACAGCGAGCAGAGCGAGGACCGCTTCTCGGAGCTGTCGCACATCCTGTTCGACCAGGCGGCCTTGGCTGCAGGTGACAGCCTGAAGGATCCGGCGGCGTATGTACGTCGCTTGAACAAGCTGCTGGTCGAGCTGTCGGCCTGAGTTCGAGCTTCATGAAAAAACCCGCTTCGGCGGGTTTTTTGTGCCCGTTCACACTTATCAATTACAGGCTCGCTTTTTTCTAATGTGACCTTTCTGGTAATCATGAAGATCGTCAGCATCGGCTAGCCTTTTGCACCGGGGTCCGTACACACTAGGGTTGTGATACGGAACAGTTCCAGGTTCAGGAGGAGTTTGATGAGCAAGGTAATCGTCGAGTCGCTGGTCTATCACGTTTCCGGCAGAGGCTATGAAAGCCGTCTGGTTTACGAGCCGGGGGCGTTGGGGCGACCAGGGCTGGTGATGGCGCCGAATTGGATGGGCATCGGCGAAGGTGCCGAGCGAATCGCCAAGGAAGTGGCCGAGAAGGGCTATGTGGTGCTGATCGCCGACCTGTATGGCCAGGGCGTGCGTCCGTCGAACGCCGATGAGGCCGGTGCGGCGATGATGCCACTGAAAAATGACCGCGCCGAGCTGCGCAAGCGCATGCAGGAAGCCCTGGCGCAATTGCTCGGGCAGTCCAAGGCGCTGCTGGCGCCGGGCAAGGTAGGTACCTTTGGTTTCTGCTTCGGCGGCTGCTGCGCCCTGGAGCTGGCGCGTACCGGCGCTGATCTGAAAGCGGCGGTGTCGTTCCACGGCACCCTGGACACGCCGAACCCTGAAGATGCCAAGCGCATCAAGGGCTCGGTGCTGGTGCTCCACGGTGCTTCCGACCCGCTGGTGCCCCAGGAGCAACTGCCGGCGTTCGAGGCTGAAATGAACGCTGCCAAGGTCGATTGGCAACTGTTGAGCTATGGCGGTGCGGTACATTCGTTTACCGACCCGAATGCCAACGTGCCGGGCAAGATGCAGTACGACCGTCGCACCTCGGAGCGGGCCTTCCGCGCGATGCACAATCTGCTGGAAGAAGTGTTTTCACACTGACGGTGTATTGGGGCTGCTATGCAGCCCTTCGCGGTCAAGCCCGCTCCCACAGGTGCAGCGCTGCTTGTCAGGGTTGCTCCACCCTTGTGAAGCGGGCTTGCCGGCGAACGGCCGCAAAGCGGCCGAACCTAGCGAGGTAGCTCGATCCGGGAGGTCTCCCCCGGCACCTGCGGCCAGTCACCTGCCGCCCAGCGTGCCCGGGCCTGTTCGATCAACTGCGGATCACTGGCAACGAAATTCCAGTTCATCCGCCGAGGTCCGTCCAGCGGCGCGCCGCCTATCAGCACCAACTGGCACTCGCCTTCGGCATACAGCTCCACTGCTTCGCCCTCTGGCAGCACCACCAGGCTACACGCCTCTACCTCGTCGCCGTTTAGCACCAGCTCGCCGTCGAGCAGGTACAGTGCCCGTTGTGCGTGCTCGTTCGGCACGATCAGCGAGGTTGCCGCCTGCATCTGCACCTGGGCGTAGAGGGTAGGAGAGAGCACCGGTACTGGCGACTCCAGGCAGAATCCGTTGCCGGCGATCAGGCGGATGCGTACCCCCAGGTTGTCACTCACCGGCAAGCTGCTTGCGGGGTGGTAGCTGTAGCTCGGATCGCCTTGTTCGTGCGTCTTGGGCGATGCCAGCCACACCTGCAGGCCGTGCAGCCGCGAGCCCTCGGCGAAGGCTTGTGCCGGCGTACGTTCCACATGTGCCACGCCGCGTCCGGCAGTCATCCAGCTGACGTCACCTGGCAACACGCGCTGGTTCGAGCCGAGGCTGTCCTTGTGCAGGATCTCTCCGTCGAACAGGTAGGTCAGGGTCGACAGGCCAATATGCGGGTGCTGGCGGATGTCCATGCCGTTGCCGGGTGCGTAGTCGGTTTCCAGCATGTGGTCGAAGAACACGAAGGGGCCGACGCTGCGGCACTGAGCCGATGGCAGCGGGCGCAGGATCGGTTGGCCCTCCACCGATTCGGCACGTGGGCGGATGATCAGGGGGCTGCTCATGGTCGGGCTCCGGACGGGCAGGGGGTGCGCCTAGCATAGCGGGTCGCGGCGGCGTGCTGAACCGTCTTGCAGCCGCGCGGGTCTACCCTGTTCCTGACTGGAACAAGGAAGCTGCTCCATGATTGCCAGAGTGCTGGCCTGCATCGTGTTATCCGGGTGCCTGTGCCAGGCGGCGCAAGCGCGCGACTATCGCTACAGTGACGCCCATCTGCATTACGTCGACTTCTTCCAGGAAACCGAAGGCATGCCTGCACTGCTGAAAGCCATGGACGAGGCCGGCGTCGAGCACGCGATGATTTCCGGTATCCCGGTGGCGAAAAAATGGCATGAGGATGAACCCAAGCGCCCACGCTATTACGCGGGCGACGACGCTGATGCCTACTGGTTCAGTGCTACCGATATCCATGTAGTGGCAGCGGTGCAGAAGTTGTCGGCCGAACAGCAGAAACGCTTTCATCCATTCCTGTCGGGTTTCAACCCGGTGGACAAGAACGCGGTCAGTCACATTGAGCGCATGCTCGACTTGCATCCGGGGTTCTGGCAGGGCATCGGTGAGGTGTTCACCCGGCATGATGACCTCACTGCACTGACCAGCGGAGACACGCCGAGAGCCAACAACGAAGCGATGACACGCATCTATCACCTGGCAGCCGAGCGTGACTTGCCGGTGCTGGTGCATTCGAACATCACCTCCAAGCGTGAGCGTAACCCATTGTACCTGGCGGAGATCGAGGAGCCGCTGCGCAATCACCCCCATACGCGTTTCATCTGGGCCCATGCCGGTACCAGCATGGAGATCCATCGTCACCAGACGCAGATGGACTTCATCCTGCCAACGCTTGCGCGCATGCTCGAGGCTTATCCGAATCTGTACATCGACCTGTCGTGGAGTGTACTGAAGCCCTATCTGCTGGATGAGCAGGGCCAGCCCCGCAAGGCGTGGCTGGCGCTGGTCGAGCGCTTCCCCGATCGATTCATGCTGGGTTCGGATGTGGTGGGCAAGTTCGGCAGTGTCGGCGAGCAGATGCACGGATTCGCGCCGTTTCTGGATGCGTTGCCTGAAGCCGTGGCGCGCAAGGTGGCGAGGGATAATTTCCTTGCGGTGCTGCCCAGGCAGCGTTGAACTGCCGACCCTTTCGCAGGCAACACAAATGAAAACGCCCCGAACCAGTCGGGGCGTTTTCGTTGTCGCAGCAGCGTCTTACTTGCCAGTCCAGCGCTTGAGCACCAGGGTGGCGTTGGTGCCGCCGAAGCCGAAGCTGTTGCTCATGACCGTGTCGATCTTGGCGTTTTCTTCGGTCTGACGCAGTACCGGCAGGTCGGCGACCTCTGGGTCCAGTTCGTCGATGTTGGCGGAGCCGGCGATGAAGTTGTTTTCCATCATCAGCAGGCAGTAGATCGCCTCGTGCACGCCAGCGGCGCCCAGCGAGTGGCCGGACAGGCTCTTGGTCGAGCTGATCTTGGGTGCCTTGTCGCCGAACACTTCGCGCACGCCTTTCATTTCAGCGACGTCGCCGACCGGCGTCGAGGTTCCGTGGGTGTTCAGGTAATCGATCGGGGTGTCGACGGTGGACAGCGCCTGCTGCATGCAGCGGATCGCGCCTTCGCCACTTGGGGCGACCATGTCGTAACCATCGGAAGTCGCGCCGTAGCCGACGATTTCGGCGTAGATCTTGGCGCCACGGGCCAAGGCGTGTTCCAGCTCCTCGACCACTACCATGCCGCCACCGCCAGCGATGACAAAGCCATCACGGTCAGCGTCGTAGGCGCGCGAGGCCAGCTCAGGGGTTTCGTTGCGCTTGGTCGACAGGGCGCCCATGGCATCGAACAGGAACGACTGACTCCAGTGCTCTTCTTCACCGCCGCCGGCGAAGACGATGTCTTGTTTGCCCCACTGGATCTGCTCCAGCGCGGTGCCGATGCAGTGTGCGGAGGTGGCACAGGCCGACGAGATCGAGTAGTTGATGCCCTTGATCTTGAACGGGGTAGCCAGGCACGCCGATACGGTGCTGCCCATGGTACGGGTGACACGGTACGGGCCGACACGCTTGACGCCTTTCTCGCGCAGGGTGTCCAGTGCTTCCATCTGGTTCAGGGTCGAAGCGCCGCCGGAACCTGCAACCAGGCCGGTGCGTGGGCTGGACACCTGCTCTTCGGTCAGGCCTGCGTCCTTGATCGCGTCCTGCATCGCCAGGTAGGCGTAGGCGGCGGCGTGACCGACGAAGCGATAGACCTTGCGGTCGATCAACTCTTCAAGGTTCAGGTCGATAGAGCCGGAAACCTGGCTACGCAGCCCCATTTCCTTGTATTCCGGGTTGTAACGGATACCCGGACGGCTGTTGCGCAGGTTTTCGGTGACGGTAGCTTTGTCATTGCCCAGGCACGAAACGATGCCCAGACCAGTGATAACGACGCGGCGCATGCGAATAACCCTTAGAAATTGTCAGTGGAGGTGAACACGCCGACCCGCAGGCCTTCGGCGGTGTAGATCTCGCGACCGTCGACGCTGACCGAGCCATCGGCGATGGCCATGTTCAGCTTACCTTTCAGGACGCGCTTGATGTGGATGTTGTAGGTGACTTTCTTGGCGGTAGGCAGCACCTGGCCGAAGAACTTCACTTCGCCCGAACCCAGTGCGCGACCGCGGCCCGGCAAGCCTTGCCAGCCGAGGAAAAAGCCAACCAGCTGCCACATGGCGTCGAGGCCCAGGCAGCCCGGCATCACCGGATCGCCTTCGAAGTGGCAGGCGAAGAACCACAGGTCTGGAGTGATATCCAGCTCGGCGACCAATTCACCTTTGCCGAACTTGCCGCCTTCCTCACTGATGTGGGTGATGCGGTCTACCATCAGCATGTTCGGGGCGGGCAGTTGCGCATTACCGGGGCCGAACAGCTCACCGCGACTGCAGCGCAGCAGGTCTTCCCGAGTAAAGGCGTGTTGTTTGGTCATGCGAGCTCCTCAATAACCCCCTGTGGCAGGGGATGAATCTTCCCGGCCAACCCGAAATCCTAGAGAGTCCGGGCGGCAGCCTACAGGTAGACTATTGCGTTGTGGTGAAAGTCACAGCGCACCTGGCAAAAGAAGTACAGGTGTGCACTGAAAGTTTTATTTTCAGGGCCAACGACGGCCCTGTCCAGTCTTTAAGACTGCCGCACTTTATCATTAATCGCCAGTCGCGGCTGTCCGGCCGGGCAACCAGCGCTGCAGAATGCGTTGCAGATCGGTACGTTTGAACGGTTTGCTCAGGTAATCGTTCATTCCTGCAGCCAGGCAGCGTTCACGATCGCCCTGCAGGGCATTGGCGGTCAAGGCGATGATCGGCAGTTGCGCGCCGTGCTGGCGGATGCGGCGTGTGGCTTCGTAGCCGTCCATCTGGGGCAGGCGACAGTCCATCAGGATCGCCGCAAAACTTTGCTGGCCCGCCATTTCCACCGCTTGCGCGCCGTCCAGTGCCACGCTGACCTCGAAGCCCAAGCTGCGCAGCATGGCTTCGATGACGCTCTGGTTGACCGGATTGTCTTCCACCAGCAGGACGCGCTGGCCGTCGCCACCCAGCAGTGCGTCATGCTCGTGACCGAGCAGGCGCGCTGCTGGCTTGCTCGACAGCATCAGAGGGACTTCCAGGGTGAAGGTCGAACCCATGCCCTCGCGGCTTTCGCCGCGCAACTTGCCGCCCATGCGCTCGGCCAGGGTACGGGCGATGGACAGGCCCAACCCGGTGCCGCCGTAACGCCTTGAAATAGAACTGTCGGCTTGCTGGAAGGCGACGAACATCGTTTCCAGGCGATCGCTGTCGATACCGATGCCGGTATCGCGGACCGCGCAGGTCAGCCAGAGCAGCTGACGGTCGAGCATTTGCCAGCGGGCCTCGATCTCCACTTCGCCGCGCTCGGTGAACTTCAACGCATTGCCTACCAGGTTCAACAGGATCTGGCGGATGCGTGTCGGATCGCCGATCACTTGCAGGCGGTCCATGCCCGGCGGCAGGTGCAGGTGCAGGGCCAGGTTGCGCTGTTGAGCGCTGTGCTGGAACGATTGCACGCTGCTGGCAATCAGCTCGCCAAGGTTGAAATCGATGTGCTCCAGTTCCAGGCTGGTGCGTTCGATACGCGAGAAGTCGAGGATGTCGTTGATCACCTTGAGCAGGTGGCCGGTAGACTCGCTGGCCACGGCCGTGTATTCGGCTTGCTCACCGGTCAGCGGGGTGGTTTCCAGCAACTGCAGCATGCCGAGTACGCCGTTCATCGGGGTCCGCAGCTCATGGCTCATCATCGCCAAGAAGTCGGACTTGGCGCGGTTGGCCTGCTCGGCCTCCTCGCGAGCCTGGGTCAACTGGGCAATGGCCTGGTTCTGCTCGTGGCTGGCCTGGTCCAGGGCGCTGGCAAGGTTGTTGATGTGGCGTGCCAGGTGGCCCAGTTCGCTATCGTCGACCACCGGTAGCGGGGCGTTGAACTCTCCCTGCTGGATGGCCTCGACCGCATGCCCCATGTCACTGATCGGCTTGGACAGGCTCCTGGCCAGGCGCCGGGCGAGAAGAAAGGTGAACAGCAAGGCGAACAGCGCGAGAATGCCGGCCTTGATCACGATCTCCTGTTGGCGTTCGCTGAAGGCGTCGTCGGACATGCCGACGATCACTCGCCCCAGGTAATCGTCGCCAATGCTGGGGGGCGTCTTGCCTTCCTGCAGGAAGTCGTTGTCCAGGCGGATCTGTTGCAGGCGAATGGGCGCCTGGAACACCTCGACGCGCTGGGCGCGGCTGACGCTTTCACCCGACTGCTCGACGTAGACCAGGATGTGGTTGCGGCTGTCTTGCACCTCGAGAAAACGCACGTGAGGGATGCTCAGGGTCGCCCGCATCAAGCTTTCGAGCACCTCGTTATTGCCTGAGATCACCCCGTATTCGGAGGCTGGCGCCAGTTGGTTGGCGATCAGTTGACCGGTGTGGTTGAGCTCCTGCCGCAAGTCCTGGATACGCACGAAGGTAAAGAAGCTGATCAACAGCAGGGTCAGCAGCAGCGCGGGCCCCAGGCTGATGATCTGGGTGCGTGTGTGGATGTCCCAGCTCAGGCGCTTGGTCATGGGGTGGGTTCTCCTTCGGCCAGGGCCAGGGCGGCGGCGTTCGGATCGATGGGTTCCAGGCCCAGGGCGCGGGCGACCTGCTGGTTGCCGCTGACCCCGTAGTGTTCGGGATAGAGACTACGGGGCCAGTGTGCCGGTGGCTGGTCGAGCAAGTCGTCGAGTACTGCCAGCCAGTCGTCCTGGTCGCTGTAGGTGCTCGCCAGGGCGCCAGCGCGAACGAAGCCGGCGTTGGGGCCGATCAGCGCCATCTGTCGGCCATAGCTGCTGAGCAGGACGTTCTTGGCGGTCTTGGAGTTGTACAACTCGGGATCGTCGATTCCCAACAGAACGTCGCTGTTGCCCAGCAGGTGCTGCAACGGGCGGCTGTCACGCAGGTCGGCCCAGTCCTGGGCGACGATCTCCAGACCCAGGCCACGCGCAGCCTGGCGCAGCTCATCGATCAGAAAGCGGCTGCCGGGGCCGTACAGCACGCCAATGCGTCGCGCTTGCGGTAGCAGGTAGCGGGTCAGGCGCAGTTGCCGTGGCAGTGGCGGGTCGCTCCACAGCAGGCTCAGGTAGGAGGGGCGCGACTTTCCCAGGCGCTGTTCGGCCTGCACGCGGCTGACCCGCAGGACCAGCGCCGCAGGACCTGCGGTTTCGCCCATGCGCCAGTCGAGTGCGACGTTGTCCAGCAGGATCAAGCGGGTCTCGGGTTTGAGCAACGCTGGCCGGGGCAGTTGCGCCACGGTCTGGAAGCGCACGTGGTCGTGAGGGCGGCGTGCCTCCAGTGCGGCGACGAAACTGCGCACACCGGGCTGGTCTTCGCTGCCCACCAGCAGGATTTCGCTGGCCGAAAGCGCGCCCATCGGCCACAGGCACAGCAGCAACAGGCGCAGCAGGCGCAGCATCAGAACTCCAGCTCCGCGCTGAAACTCAGGCGATGGCGGCTGTCGTAGCGGTTCTGCTCGATGGTGGTGGGCTGGTCGTCCAGCCGCTGCTGCCACAGCGCGGCGAGCTCCAGCGAGCTGCCATACACCCGCAGGCGCTTGGCCACGCGCAGGTCTATACGCTCGTAGCGGTATTGGTTGAGGGCGTCGTCACCATAATAGAAGAGGGCACTCGACCATCCCTGCCCCCAGTCGCGCATCCAGCCGGCCGAGCCGCTGTTGCGTGCGCTGAGGCGGCGGTCGTCGGGGTTGCTGGCCCAGGCGTCGACGTAGGCATACGTCAGGCGCAGACGGTCGCGCATGCTCAGGCGCCAGTCCAGTTGTGTCTCGGTGCCGCTGAAGCGGGACTTGTTGGCATTGCTGGCGATGTACTGGTTGTTCTTCAGCGGCTCGCTGATCATCCCGGTGATTTCGTCGTAGAACAGCTTGACGTCCAGGCTCAGGTCGATGTCCGCGAAGTAGCCGTTGTAGCCCAGCTCGCGCGAGCGCATGCGCTCCTGGTCGAGGTTGCCCGGGCCACGGGTCTTGACGAAGTATTCACCGTTCTGCAAACCCAGCGCGTTGGGCGTGAGGTTCTTGACCGTGTAGCTCCAGTTGACGTTGTTCTCGAACATGTCCGGCGAACGTACGGCCTCGGAGTACACCGCACGCAGGCCGTGGCGCGGGGTGATCAGGTAGTTGACCGCCACGCGCGGAGTCAGCGAGCTGCCGGACAACTCGCTGTCCTCGAACATGGCCCCACCCTGGAGGATCCAGTGTTCGTCGGCGCGCCATTCGAGCTGTCCGAACAAGCGCCAGGTGCGGTCGTCGAGGCTGCCGTTGAAGTAGGTCTGCGAGTCGGCACGGTCATAGCGGT
This sequence comes from Pseudomonas sp. A014, assembly GCF_052378495.1. Taxonomy (NCBI): domain Bacteria; kingdom Pseudomonadati; phylum Pseudomonadota; class Gammaproteobacteria; order Pseudomonadales; family Pseudomonadaceae; genus Pseudomonas; species Pseudomonas sp. A014. Next base: position 4,022,074 of record NZ_CP199001.1, on the reverse strand, counting down.
AGTTGAAGCCGCTGAGCAGGCGCAGGGTGTCGGTGAGGCTCAGGGTATCCTGGATTTCCAGGTCGTAGCGGGTTTCGCGTGTGCTCTGGTCGACATCACCGCAGACTTCACGGTTACCGCCGTTGTCCCACTGGCTCTTGATCTGGTTGCGCAGGCTCTGCAATACCGGGTCGTTGTTGTTGGGCGGGTTGTTGGCGTTGCGCGCCACTTGTTCGGCGTAGTCTGGATTGAGTTGCCACAGCCGGGTCAACTCGGGGCTGAAAGCCAGCGTCGCATCGCAAGCACGCCATACCTGCTGGCGGTCGAACTGCTGCGCCGAGCCCTGTACGTACAGGCTGTGCTCGGGGCTGAAGTCGATGTTCCAGCGCACCGAGCCCGCGTAATCCTTGGCGTTGAGGTCGGCGTTGTCGCCACGCCCGGTGATGAAGGGGAACACCGGGGTATAGGTGTAGGGGCGTTGGTTGCTGCCTTCCTTGGCCGCCAGTTGCCATTCGAGGGTCTGGTCGGGCGCCAGGGTGTGGCTGGCGCTGAGGTTGAAGCGGGTCAGCCGGCGGCTGTCGCGGTAGTCCTGGCCGTACTGGTTCTTGTCGAAGCCATCGTCCTGCATGCCGGACATCGACAGGCGCAGATCGCCGCCTTCCCAGCCGAAGCCCTGGCTGGCATAGAAATCGTTGATGCCATCCTGGCCCTGGGTGATCTTCAGTCGCGTGCCGTGGCTGTCGGCGGGGCTGCGGGTGAGGATGTTGACCACGGCCATCAGGGCGTTGGCACCATAGCTGACGGTATTGGGGCCGCGGAACACCTCGATGCGTTCGATATCCTCGATCGCCAGCGGGATATCGCTCCAGTCCACGGTGGCGAGGCCTGCGCGGTACACCGAACGGCCGTCGATCAGCACCTGCATGCGCCGGGCGTCGTTGACGTTGCTGCCATGGTAGTTGACGGTCGGCTGGTTACCGGCGCCGTAGCCGATCATCATGCCGGGCACCAGGCGCAAAAGCTCGGGGATGTCTCGCGCGCCGCTGGCGCGGATCAGTTCGCTGTCGAGCACGGTCATGCTGCCGGGCACTGCGGCCGGGGATTGTTTCAGACGTGTGGCGGTCAGAACCTGCGGCAGGTCCTGGTTGTCGATGAACAGGTCATCGGCCATGGCCGAACCCCCGAGCAGGGCGGTCAGCAACAGCAGGCGGGGTGCAGGAGGCGTGCCTGGGAACACGTGACGGCCTTGTGTGCGGGATAAACCAGGCATGGTAACCGACCGTGGGGGTTTTTCCAGTGATCTGCGCTGGATTTGCCACCCTCTTTCGGATAAATCCCTTCTGGCAAGGCATGCGTGCGCGCGCCGTGCAGGCGGCTTTGCCTGTGAAGAGGCTGGTGCCGACACTGGTTCTGTAGCAGACGAGCCGTATAATGCCTGCGTCGCCACTCAACTTAATGGCTTTAACGGATTGAATATGACTGAACAGCAACCTGTTGCAGTTCTGGGAGGCGGGAGCTTCGGCACCGCCGTGGCGAACCTGCTGGCTGAAAACGGCAATCCGGTGCGTCAATGGATGCGCGACCCGGAGCAGGCCGAGGCCATGCGCGCCAACCGCGAGAATCCTCGTTACCTCAAAGGCATTCGCCTGCATGATGGCGTCGAGCCGGTCAATGACCTGCTGGCGACCCTGCAATCGAGCGACCTGGTGTTCGTCGCGCTGCCGTCGAGCGCCTTGCGCAGCGTACTCGCGCCACATGCCGAGCTGCTGCGCGGCAAGTGCCTGGTCAGCCTGACCAAGGGCATCGAGGCGCAGACCTTCAAGCTGATGAGCCAGATTCTCGAAGAGATCGCACCCCAGGCGCGTATCGGCGTGCTGTCCGGGCCGAACCTGGCCCGTGAGATCGCCGAGCATGCCTTGACCGCCACTGTGGTTGCCAGTGAGGACGAGGCGCTGTGCCAGCGCGTGCAGGATGTCCTGCACGGGCGCACCTTTCGCGTCTATGCCAGCGCCGACCGCTTCGGTGTGGAGCTTGGAGGCGCGCTGAAGAACGTCTACGCGATCATCGCCGGCATGGCCGTGGCGCTGGAGATGGGCGAGAACACCAAGAGCATGCTGATCACCCGGGCGCTGGCCGAAATGACCCGCTTCGCCGTGAGCCAGGGCGCCAACCCCATGACCTTCCTGGGGCTGGCAGGGGTGGGTGACCTGATCGTCACCTGCTCCTCGCCCAAGAGCCGCAATTACCAGGTCGGACATGCCCTGGGGCAGGGGTTGAGCCTGGAAGAGGCAGTCAGCCGCCTGGGCGAAGTGGCCGAAGGGGTGAATACCTTGAAAGTGCTCAAGGCCAAGGCTCAGGAAGTGCAGGTCTACATGCCGCTGGTGGCCGGGCTGCACGCGATTCTGTTCGAGGGGCGAACCCTGGCCCAGGTGATCGAGCACCTGATGCGTGCCGAGCCCAAGACCGACGTCGATTTCATTTCCACCAGCGGTTTCAACTGAGCCGTCAGCGGCTCCAAATCAGAGCAAGGAGCGACACATGAACGATACGCCCGAGCGCGCCCAGCGCGAGTCGATCATCCTGCGGGTGCTGTGGATGCTGGTGTTCCTGGTGGTCTGGCAACTGGCCGAGCTGCTGCTTGGCGGGCTGGTGCTGGTGCAACTGATCTACCGCCTGGTGTATGGCGCGCCGAGTGCCAGCCTGATGAACTTCGGCGACAGCCTCAGCCAGTACCTGGCGCAGATCGGTCGCTTCGGCACCTTCCACACCGACCAGAAACCCTGGCCGTTTGCCGACTGGCCTGGCCCCCGTGCCCCTGAAGGCGAGGCGCCGCATGCGGTTGCCCCGGCGCCGCACCCGGTGCGCGACGAGGAGCCCAAGCTGTGAAGCTGTGGATCCTGCGCCATGGCGAGGCAGAGCCACGGGCCAACACCGACGCCGAGCGTCGCCTCACGGCCCATGGTCGCGAGCAAGTGCTGCACAGCGCCGCACGACTGCTAGGCCAGCCGTTGCAGGCGATCATTGCCAGCCCTTTTGTGCGCGCCCAGCAGACGGCTGCGCTGGTGCATGACACCCTTGGTTTCATCGAGCCGGTACGCACCGTGCCGTGGCTTACGCCGGAAAGTCGGGTGGAGGAGGTCATCGCAGAGATCGAGCGGTTGGGGCTTGAACATGTGCTGTTGGTCAGTCATCAGCCATTGGTGGGCGCGCTGGTGGGAGTGCTGGAGCATGGGCATTTGCAGCAGCCAGCACATATGAGCACTGCGAACCTGGCAGAACTTGAAGGGGATTTGCCACCTCTCGGTGTGATGACATTGCTGAGACAGCGTGTCGCCCCCTGATTTTATCTTCAGGTCCTGCGCTTGCGTGGTGGGAGGCCGATAACGACGATGCATTCGGCCTTCTGTGTACGTAGTATGGATCCAGTGCGCCTCAGCGACTGAATATTCCCCAACCCACAGCTGTATCTCCACCGATATTCGTTGCACGCAAGGACACCCTGTTGCCGTTGGCAACGTCTATCGCATAGCGTCTGCCTGTTCCCGCCGAGTCCGCACTCCACGCCCGATCATTGATGCCTGGGTTGTTGTTGTAGCAAGCGCGCATCGCATCCCATTCTGCAAGCGTAGGTAATGTTCCACCTCTCTGCGCGGCCAGATCTCGGCACCAATACCACACATTGAACGAGCCCAGGCCTTCAACCCGCCTGACATTGGATACGGTCACCGGATAGCTGGCACGGGCACCGGCGGTATCGGTTACGATCACCTCCGCCGTCCCGCTGCCATAAGACACCGCTAGCCCCGTGGAAGCATTGACTTCGACCACGTTGCCGTTGCTCGTTGAGTAGGTATACGGTGGTTTCCCGCCGGAGGCGGTGCGCTGCACGAATGCATTGGGGGGTGGGTTGGTCACTGGGTTGGCGTTGCGGTGGATACTGCCATTGAGCGTCGCGGGCGACGTGTCGATAGTCAGGGGCGGAGTCACCACGTTGATCCGCAGGTTCACGGCAGGCGAGGGGACCGCCGCCCCTCCAGAGACTCGAGTGACCAGGTACTGCACAGCCACCGTTCTGCCCGCATTGGCGTCTACCTGAGCCTTGGGAACAGAAAACGTGAGCCGACTTACGCTGCCAACAGTCTGCGGGGCGCCAGCGATTCCCGCAAAAGTCACCGACACCACATCACCGATGGCCATGCCACCGTAGACTTCGACCAGGACGGGCAGGCCGGTGGAGGGGACGGCTTGAGGTGGTAGTACATCGCCTGGTGCCAGGGGAATGACCGGTCTTGCAAGGACCAGCTCCTGGATCCTGTGTACGGTCCATACATCAGACTCAGGATTGCCTGCGTAGAGGCCCCGGACTTTGAAGTCATAGGTCTTCACGCCCAAGCTTGTCAGTGTGCTTGTCCAACTGCCGTTCGCTGCGACAGGCTCGGGGCTTATCACGCTGGCGCCGTCGAGCACTTCGACCTGCTGGTTGGCTGATGCCTGACCGCTCAATACCAGGTTCGGCGAGGTCGTCGAGCTGCCGTGCGGCACCTCTAATCCGTTGTTGTCTTTCACGGAAACGATGGTGGGCCTGACCGCGATGATCTTCTCGAGCGTGTAGAGCACGTCCGGGAAAACTCGGGCCTGTCCCTCGTTGTTGCTGGCGTCGAATGTTACCGACACCGTTGCCGTGAGGCTGGAGCCATGCTTGAGCGCCTCCAGTTCGCTGCGTTGCAAGATCAGGTCCAGTCCTGCGGCTACCTGGTCCGCGGTGACCTCTGCGCCTCGGGCCAGGTAAAAGGTATGGGTCGAGCCATTTTCGAGGGTCCCGTCCAAGCGGACCCATACTCGTTGACCCACCGCGATCAATGGCCATGGTTCAACCTTGACCTGTGCATCACCGGTGAAGTTGTTGAGGTCGAGTACCTTGGTGGTTGCGTTGGCCTGGGGGATCACAGGCGCAGGCAAATGGGCTTGCGCCAGGGTTCCTACCGCCAGCAGCAGTGGCAAGGATAATTTCGCGGCCTGGCCACTGCGTACTACTGCGTAGCGCAGGGTGACCGTCTTGCCCTGGCTGGCAGCCACCACGCTGACAGGCGCCTGGAAATCGACATACCCAAATAGACTTCCGGGTTGTTGGTCGCTCTGCCAACTGTCTGCAGCAGTATTCCCGGCCCAGTCCGCCGCCAGAATGTCACTGGGTAGCATGGTCGGATACTGTGCCCTTACGGTAGCGCCGTTGAGCGCGTCGATGGGATCGAGCCTGTCACCCGTTGCCTGCAGTACGGAAGGTTTGGGGTAGTCTGTCTCGGCGCTGCGTGTGACCTTGAAAGTTAGAGGCCGCGAGACCGGGTTTTGTGTATGCAGTTGCTGCTTGCCCTCAGCGGTTGACATCGCCAACTCCTCAGGTTTCCGGGGGTTTATGGCTCAGTGTGAACCAGGCAAGAAACGGGTGAAACTGATAGAAATACTAGGTATCGCTTTGGCGCAACGGGGCTTTGCGTCGCCTCGATAGCGCGACGTGACCTGATAGCCCTTGCCGATGACCTTTCAGAACGTTGCCGCCAACCGGCAGGTTGCTGACAATGGGCTATCACTCTCCAGTCGGACCAGGCGGTCATGTCGCAGCAGATCTTCTTCGCCCATGCCAACGGTTTCCCTTCAGCCACCTACGGCAAGCTGTTCGCGGCCCTGGCCCCGGACTACCAGGTCTGTCACCTGGAGCAGCATGCCCACGACCCGCGCTTTCCAGTGGATGACAACTGGCAGAACCTGGTCGATGAGCTGCTGCACCATCTGGCGCAGCAGCCGGCGCCGGTCTGGGGTGTCGGTCATTCCCTCGGTGGTGTGCTGCACCTGCACGCCGCCCTGCGCCGACCCGAGCTCTACCGCGGTGTGGTGATGCTCGATTCGCCGGTGCTGACCCGCGCTGACCAGTGGCTGATCCGCACCGCCAAGCGCTTCGGTTTCATCGACCGCATCACGCCAGCCGGGCGAACCGAAGGACGGCGCGAGGCGTTTCCTGATCGCGACAGCGCACGCAGTTATTTCGCCAGCAAGACGCTGTTCCGCCAGTTCGATCCCGATTGCCTCGAAGCCTATCTCGAGCACGGTTTGCAAACGGTGGAGGAGGGTGTTCGTCTGCGCTTCGACCCCAGCACCGAGATGCGCATCTACCGCAGCATTCCCCATGTCAGCCCGGCCCCTGCGCGTCAACTGCAGGTGCCACTGGCCATGGTGCGTGGCGATCGCAGCCGGGTGATCCGCAAACACCACGCCCTGGCGGTGCGGGCGATGCCGCGGGGGGAGTATCACAGCGTTCCGGGCGGGCACATGTTTCCACTGGAGCGGCCTACCGATACTGCCAGCCTGATCAAGGGCCTGTTCGATCGCTGGAGCCAGGCATGAGTGCGCAGGTCGAGGAGATTCGCCTGAGCCTGGGGCATATCGAACTGGCCGCACACCTGTTCGGCCCTGCCGACGGCCTGCCGGTGATCGCTCTGCACGGCTGGCTCGACAACGCCAACAGCTTCGCCCATCTGGCCCCGCGCCTGAAAGGCCTGCGCATTGTCGCGCTCGACCTGGCCGGGCACGGCTATTCACAGCATCGTCCAGCCGGGGCGAGCTACAACCTGGCCGATTATGCCCATGACGTGCTGCGGGTAGCCGAGCAACTGGGCTGGGAGCGCTTTGGCCTGCTCGGGCATTCGCTGGGGGCGATCATCTCGGTGCAGCTGGCGGGCGCACTGCCTGAACGGATCAGCCATCTGGCGTTGATCGATGGCGTCATCCCGCCTACGGTCGCCGAGCAGGATGCCGCCGAGCGCCTGGGTATGGCACTGCAGGCGCAACTGCGCCTGGATGGCAAGCGCAAGTCGGTGTACCCGAGCCTGGAAGAGGGCGTGCAGGCGCGGATGAAGGGCATGGTCGCAGTCAGTCGGGAAGCCGCCGAGCTGCTCGCCCAGCGTGGGCTCATGCCGGTGCCTGGCGGTTACAGTTGGCGCAGCGACAGTCGCCTGACCTTGCCGTCGCCAGTGCGCCTGAACGAGGCGCAGGCCATGGCCTTTGTGCACCGGGTGAGCTGCCCCACCTGCCTGGTGATCGCCGAGGACGGCATGCTGGCGCGCCACACAAGTCTGCTGGAGCAGCTACCCTTCGAGCAGGTGACCTTGCCCGGTGGTCATCATCTGCACCTGAACGATGCGCAGGGCGCGGCCCTTGTCGCAGACTGTTTCAATCGCTTCTTTGGCTTTGCTTGACTTGCACCGGACAAGTGTCGAGGCTTGGCGGGTTGAACAGGGAGACAACCATACATGCCAGACATTCACGATCTTCGCCACGGCGCCCGGCGCCGCAAGGACGGCCGATGAGCGCGCCGTTCCTCGTTCGCAGTGCCATCGCCGCCTGCTTCACACTCGCCAGCCCGCTGCTGTGGGCCGGGAGCCTGCCGGTGCCGGCCGACGCCAAGGTGGTCGACCAGCGTCCGGTCGTGGCGGGGGAGAGGGTCTACCCCATGGGCCCGGTACGCAAGATCAGCGGTCGCCTGCGCGTCGAGGGCAAGGTCGAGAGCCGTGGCCAGGTCAGCTCGGTCACCTACGAACTGCCGGTGGAGCGCACTGCCCGGGAAGCCTTTACCAGCGCACGTGAGGAGCTGCAGCGCGACGGTGGCTATCCGCTGTTCTGGTGCCAGGGGCGTGACTGCGGCGAGGCCAGCATCTGGGCCAACGATGTGTTCAACAACGCCCGTCTCAATGGCGGCGACGAGCAGCAGGCCTTCATTCTTTTGCGCCGCTCGGCCGAAGAGGCCGATACACTGGTCGCCCTGTACAGCGTCACTCGCGGCAATCGCCGCGCCTACCTGCATGTCGAGGAATTCGTCGCTGACAGCCCGCTGGGCGAAGTGCTGCCGACACCCGCCACGGTGCTGCGTGAGATGCGCGATACCGGCAAGCTCGACTACCCTGACCTGAGCGCACCACAGCCTGCGTGGGTTTCGCTGCTGGCCCGCAGCCTGAACCTGGACAGCACCCTGCGTGCCAGCCTCAGCGGCCAGGCGGCCGAAGCCTGGCGCGAGCAACTGGTCAAGGCCGGTGTACGCAGTGCCCGTCTCGAAGTGGGTACGGCGCCTACCGATGGCCTGCATCTGGAACTGATTCGTTGAACGAGGGCCATCATGGCCAACAATGACCGTCTGCTGGTCCAGATTCTGTTGCTGGCGCTGCTGGGCGCCGCCTTGTGGGTCATGGCGCCGTTCATCTCGGCGCTGCTCTGGGGGGCGATCCTGGCCTTTGCCAGCTGGCCGCTGATGCGCTTGTTGACGCGCCTGCTGGGTGGGCGCGAAACCCTCGCGGCCAGCATCCTCACGACGGTGTGGATCCTGGTGGTCGCGTTGCCGCTGGTGTGGCTGGGCTTCAACTTGGCCGACCATGTGCGTGATGCCACCAACTTCGTGCGTGACGTGCAGTTGGAGGGTTTGCCGGATGCGCCGGAGTGGGTGCGTGGCATTCCCTTCATCGGCGAGCGCCTGGTCAACTGGTGGGAGTCCCTCGACCAGCAGGGTGCGGCGCTGATTGCCTCGGCCAAACCGTACCTCGGCCAGGTCGGCAATTGGTTCCTGGCGCGTAGCGCCCAGATCGGCAGCGGCGTGCTGGAGCTTACGCTCAGTATCGTCTTCGTGTTCTTCTTCTACCGCGACGGCCCACGCCTGGCCGCGTTCGTGCAACGCTTGCTGCAGCGCCTGGTGGGCGAGCGCGCCGAGTACTACATCGACCTGGTGGCCGGTACCGTACAGCGGGTGGTCAACGGTGTGATCGGTACCGCCGCAGCGCAAGGGCTGCTGGCGTTGATCGGCTTCCTGATCGCCGGCGTGCCCGGGGCGATCGTGCTGGGCCTGGTGACCTTCATGCTCAGCCTGATTCCGATGGGGCCGCCACTGGCCTGGATTCCTGCCACCGGCTGGCTGGTGTGGAAGGGCGAGTACGGGATGGCGGTGTTCCTCGGGATATGGGGCACCTTCATCATCAGTGGCGTGGACAACGTGCTCAAGCCGTATCTGATCAGCCGGGGGGGCAACCTGCCGCTGGTGATCGTGCTGCTCGGCGTGTTTGGCGGGTTGATCGCGTTTGGCTTCATCGGGCTGTTCATCGGGCCGACCCTGCTTGCCGTCGGCTACAGCCTGCTGCTGGACTGGAGCCGACACTCGGGGCAGGTTCAGCGCTGACCTGCAGCGTTCTCTTCGCGGGCAAGCCCGCTCCTACAGGCACCGCGATCTGCTGTAGGAGATTCTGTCTTGCTCAAAATTTAAAGACCAGCCCAATCCCTGCAGGAGCGGGCTTGCCCGCGAAGAGGCCGGTATTGATGATCCAGAAACCAAACTTTACGCATTCTTTATTCCCATCCCGCCCCCCCGATCTCGTCCCTTTACGCCCCCCGCCCCGACAATTCCCCCAAAGCGGCCGACGCCGCAAGACGGGGAGATCCACCGATGAACATGCTCGACGGAGTGTCACTGCTGCTGGCAGTGGCGTTGGCCATTTACCTGCTGGTTGCGCTGCTGCGCGCCGATCGCAGCTAGGGAGCGGCCATGCACAGCTACGACTTCGCATTGCTGCTGGCGTTTCTGGCCCTTGTGCTGCTACCAGCACCCTGGCTTGGGCGGTTCTACTACAAGGTCATGGAGGGTCAGCGTACCTGGCTGTCGCCGATCCTCGGCCCGGTAGAGCAGGGTTGCTACCGGTTGTCCGGGGTGCGCGCCGAGCAGGAGCAGAACTGGAAGCAATACACCCTGGCGCTGCTGGCCTTCAACCTGGTGGGCTTCCTGGTGCTGTTCGCCGTGCTCCTGCTGCAGGGCTCGCTGCCGCTCAACCCGCAGCACCTGCCGGGCCAGGAATGGTCGCTGGCATTCAACACCGCTGTCAGCTTCATGACCAACACCAACTGGCAGGCCTATAGCGGTGAGGCCTCGCTCAGCTACTTGAGCCAGATGATCGGCCTGACCGTGCAGAACTTCGTCAGCGCCGCCACCGGCCTTGCCGTGCTGGTCGCCCTGTGCCGTGGTATCGGCCGGCGCTCCACTCACAACCTGGGTAACTTCTGGGTCGACATGACCCGTGCCACCCTCTATGGCCTGCTGCCACTGTGCATCGTGCTGGCGTTGCTGCTGGTGTGGCAGGGTGTGCCACAGACATTCGCCGACTACGCCCATGCCGTCACCCTGCAAGGTGCCGACCAGAGCATCCCGCTGGGCCCTGCCGCCAGCCAGATCGCGATCAAGCAACTGGGCACCAACGGCGGCGGCTTCTTCGGCGTCAACTCGGCGCATCCGTTCGAGAACCCGACAGCCTGGAGCAACCTGTTCGAGGTGACTTCGATCATTCTGATTCCGGTGGCACTGGTGTTCACCTTCGGCCACTACGTCAAGGACCTGCGTCAGAGCCGGGCGATTCTCGCCTGCATGCTCGCGCTGTTCCTGATCGGTGGTGCCGTCGGGCTGTGGTCCGAGCACCAGCCCAATCCGACCCTCGACAGTGCCCAGGTACAACAAGGGGCGCCGATGGAAGGCAAGGAGAGCCGCTTCGGTACCACCGGTACGGTGTTGTGGACGGTGACTACCACGGCTGCCTCCAACGGCTCGGTCAACGCCATGCACGACAGCCTCAATCCGCTGACTGGCATGGTGGCGATGGTCAACATGATGGTCGGCGAGGTGATCTTCGGCGGCGTCGGTGCAGGCCTCTACGGCATGCTGCTGTTCGTGCTGATCGCGGTATTCCTGGCCGGGTTGATGATCGGTCGCACGCCGGAATACCTGGGCAAGAAGTTGCAGGCCCGCGAAGTGCAATTGTTGGTGGCGACACTGCTGGTGATGCCGGTTGGCGTGCTGGTGCTCGGCGCCATCGCCGCCAGCCTGCCGGGGCCGGCAGGTGCGGTGAGCAATCCGGGGCCGCATGGTTTCAGCCAGTTGCTGTATGCCTACACCTCCGGCACCGCCAACAACGGCTCGGCTTTCGGCGGCTTTGGTGCCAACACGGTGTTCCACAACCTGATGATCGGCCTGGCCATGCTGATCGGGCGCTTCGGCTACATCCTGCCAGTGCTGGCCCTTGCAGGCAGCCTGGCCGCCAAGAAAAGCGCGCCGCAGGGCCAGAACAGCTTCCCCACCCATGGCCCGCTGTTCGCCGGCCTGCTGTTGGTGACCATCCTGCTGGTCGGCGGGCTGACCTTCCTGCCGACCCTGGCCCTGGGGCCGATCGCCGAACAGCTGAGCCTGGGTTTCTGAGGATCCGAACATGAACATGCCCATTTCTGAAGTGAAAGCTCCCCGCGCCGTCGACCAGACCCGCTTCGCCGCGCTCTGGCGCCCGGCCCTGATGCAGGCCTTCGTCAAGCTCGATCCGCGCCAGCTCAAGCGCTCGCCGGTGATGCTGGTGGTCGCCCTGACGGCTGTGCTGACCACGGTCCTGTGCCTGGTGCCCGGCAGCGGTGTGAGCACCGGCGTGGCGGTGCAGATCGCCCTGTGGCTGTGGTTCACCGTACTCTTTGCCAATTTCGCCGAAGCCTTGGCGGAAGGCCGGGGCAAGGCCCGTGCCGATAGCCTCAAGGCCGGCAGCCAGGGCCTGACCGCTCAGCGCCGTCTGGCCAATGGCAGCTTCGAAACCGTCGCTGCCACCGCATTGCGCAAGGACGATGTGGTGCGCGTGGTGGCCGGTGAGCTGATACCGGGTGATGGCGAGGTGCTCGAAGGCATCGCCGCCGTCAACGAGGCGGCGATCACCGGCGAGTCTGCGCCGGTGATCCGCGAATCCGGTGGTGATCGTTCGGCCGTGACCGGCAATACCCGGCTGGTTTCCGACTGGTTGCTGATACGCATCACCAGCAACCCCGGTGAGTCGACCCTGGACCGCATGATCGCTCTGGTCGAAGGCGCCAAGCGCCAGAAGACCCCCAACGAGATTGCCCTGGATATCCTGCTGATCGGCCTGACCCTGATTTTCCTGATCGTGGTGGTGACCTTGCAGCCGTTCGCCCATTTCGTGGGCGGCAGCCTGCCGCTGATCTTCCTCGCCGCGTTGCTGGTGACGCTGATCCCGACGACCATTGGTGGCCTGCTGTCGGCCATCGGTATCGCGGGTATGGATCGCCTGGTGCGCCTTAACGTCATCGCCCGCTCCGGGCGTGCGGTGGAGGCTGCGGGCGACGTGCACACGTTGATGCTCGACAAGACCGGCACCATCACCTTCGGCAACCGCCGCTGCAGTGCCCTGCACGCAGCGCCCGGTGTTACCCCCAAGGAGCTGGGGGAGGGAGCCTTGCTTGCCTCGCTGGCCGACGACACGGCCGAGGGCAAGTCCATCGTCGACTACCTGCGCCAGTTGCACGACTTCGACGAGCCGGCTGCCGCGCAGTACAGCGCCATCGCCTTCAGCGCCGAGACGCGCCTTTCGGGTATCGACTTCGGTCAGCGCCGCTACCGCAAGGGCGCGGTGGATGCGGTGCTGGCGTTCGTCGGCTTGCAACGCCTGGAAATGCCGGCTTCGCTGGCCCGTGAAGTCGAACGCATCGCCCAGAGTGGCGGCACCCCCTTGCTGGTATGCGTCGACCGCCACTTGCTGGGGGTGATTCACCTCAAGGACGTGGTCAAGCCCGGCATCCGCGAGCGCTTCGCCGAGTTGCGCAAACTGGGTATCCGCACCGTGATGGTGACCGGCGACAACCCGCTGACCGCTGCGGCCATCGCCGCCGAGGCCGGTGTCGATGACGTGCTTGCCGAGGCCACCCCCGAGAAGAAGCTGGCGCGCATTCGCCAGGAGCAGAATGACGGCCGCCTGGTCGCCATGTGCGGTGACGGTGCCAACGATGCCCCGGCCTTGGCCCAGGCGGATGTCGGCATGGCCATGAACGACGGTACCCAGGCGGCGCGCGAGGCGGCCAACATGGTCGACCTGGACAGCGATCCGACCAAGCTGCTGGATGTGGTCCAGGTCGGCAAGGAACTGCTGGTGACCCGTGGTGCACTGACAACGTTCTCCATTGCCAACGACGTGGCCAAGTACTTCGCCATCCTGCCGGCGCTGTTCGCTTCGATCTACCCGCAACTGGGTGTGCTCAACCTGATGCGCCTGAGCAGCCCGCAAAGCGCGATCCTTTCGGCGATCGTCTTCAACGCGCTGATCATCATCGTGCTGATCCCCCTGGCCTTGCGCGGAGTGCGCGTGCAGGCGGCAAGTGCCGCGCACCTGCTGCGGCGCAACCTGCTGATCTACGGCGTGGGCGGCATCCTGGTGCCGTTCGCCGGGATCAAGCTGATCGACATGCTGCTCACTGCACTGCACCTGGTCTGAAGGAGAGACGAACATGAGCACCTACGTACGCCCGGCCGTGAGCCTGGTCCTGCTGATGACCCTGGTCACCGGCGCGTTGTACCCGCTGGCGGTGACCGGTATCGCCCAGGTCGCCTTCCCCGAGCAGGCCAATGGCAGCTTGGTGCGCGATGAGCAGGGGCAGGTTCGCGGCTCGGCGTTGATCGCCCAGGAATTCAAGGGCGACGGCTGGTTCCAGTCGCGCCCTTCGGCCGGCGCCTTCGCGACGGTATCCAGCAGCGCGAGCAACCTGGCACCGAGCAATCCGGTGCTGGCAGAGCGGGTCAGGAGTGATGCCGCCGCCCTGTACCAGCCTGAGCTTGGGCCGGTGCCGCAGGCCCTGTTGACCACCTCCGGCAGCGGGCTCGACCCGCAATTGCCGCCGGAGGCGATCGCCTACCAGTTGCCGCGCGTTGCGGCGGCGCGGCAGATCCCCATCGAGCGCTTGCAAGCGCTGGTAGATGAGGCCACTCTGCGGCCATTGGTCGGCCCGCCGGTGGTCAATGTGTTGGCGTTGAACCAGGCGTTGGCGCGGTTGGCGCCTGTTACTGAGCGCTGATAATCCAGGCCGTGTCGCGGCCATCGCGGGGCAAGCCCTCCCCCAGGTTCACCGGCGTTCACAAGAACGGCGCAGGACCTGTGGCTTGCCCCGTGATGGCCTGCGAAGCAGGCCCCTGGCCCCCTTACCAAAGGATCAAGCATGAGTGATTCCGCCCGCGCCGATGCGCTGTTGGCGAGCCTGCCCCGCAACGGTCGCGGCAGGCTTAAAGTATTTCTGGGCGCAGCTCCCGGCGTGGGCAAGACGTTCGCCATGCTCCAGGCCGCCCATGCCCAGCAGCGCCAGGGGGTAAAGGTGCTGGCGGCGGTGGTGGAGACCCATGGCCGGGCCGAAACCGAGGCGCTGCTCGGTGGCTTGGCGCAGCAGCCCTTGCTGCGCAGCGAGTACCGCGGCGTCATCCTCGAAGAAATGGACCTCGATGGCCTGCTCAAGGCTGCACCACCGCTGGCGCTGGTCGACGAGCTGGCTCATACCAACGCCCCAGGCAGCCGTCACGCCAAGCGCTGGCAGGATGTTCAGGAACTGCTCGCTGCCGGTATCGATGTGTATACCACGGTCAATGTCCAGCACCTGGAAAGCCTCAACGACAAGGTTCGCGACATCACGGGCGTTCAGGTGCGCGAAACCCTGCCCGACTGGGTGCTGCAGGAAGCCTTCGAGCTGGTGCTGATCGACCTGCCGCCACGTGAACTGCTCGAGCGCTTGCGCGAAGGCAAGGTCTACGTGCCTGAGCAGGCACGGGCGGCGATCGATGCGTTCTTCTCCCAGACCAACCTCACCGCCTTGCGCGAACTGGCCATGCAGACCGCTGCAGCCCAGGTCGATGCCAACCTTGCCCATGGCTACCGCCAGCGCGGCGAGCAGGCGCCGACCTTGCGAGGGCGCCTGCTGGTCGGGGTCGATGGCGATGAGCAGGCCGAGCGTCTGGTGCGCCATGCCAGCCGCGTCGCCCAGCGTCGGCATTTGCCGTGGAGCCTGGTGCATGTCGACAACGGCAAGCTACGTGACGAGGGCGCTCGTCAGCGCCTGCAGGCCGCACAGCAACTGGCCGAGCGCCTGGGCGGCGAAGTCGTGGTACTCAGGGCCGGGGAGGTGGCGCGCACGCTCATCCAGCATGCGCTGGAACGGCGGGCGAGCCTGGTGCTGGTCGGCCAGTCCCGCGACCGTCTGCGCCGCCGCGTGCTCGGTGCGGGCGTCGCCGCACGCTTGCTGCGCGACAGCCGGGGGCTGGAGATCAATGTGCTCGACCGCGACGCTCAACCTGTACCGACAGGGGCGGTGGTCAATCGAGTGTGGGTCTGGCGCCACTATTGGCTGGCGCTGCTGGCGACCATGCTGGCGGCAGGGCTGGCCTGGGCCGTGTCCAGTGTGCTGGCCTTGCCGAACATTTCGCTGGTGTTCCTCGCGGCGGTGCTGCTGGTCGCGGTGCGCAGCAGCCTGGGGCCTGCGCTGGCCTGTGCGGCGCTGTCGTTCCTGACCTACGACTTCCTGTTCATCCCGCCGAGCTTTTCGTTCAGCATCCAGCGCGAAGAGGATGTGCTGACCCTGGTGTTCTTCCTGCTCATGGCGGCCCTGACCGGCAATCTCGCCGCTCGTCAGCGCCGTCAGTTGCAGGCGCTGCGCGAAACCCAGGGCGAGACCCGGCAACTGCTCGACCTGTCGCGTCGCCTGACCGTGGCCACGGATCGCCAGGCGGTTTTCAGTGCCGCCGGGCAGCACCTGGACGATTGGCAGGGTATCCAGATCTGTCTGCTCGAGCGCGATGCCGAGGGCTTGTTGCAGGTCGCCAGCGGCGGGCCGCAGGTCTTTACCGACAATGAGCGCGCCGCTGCCGAATGGGCCTGGCAACATGGCCAGGCAGCAGGGCATGGCAGCGATACCTTGCCCCATGGCCGCTGGTGGTGGTGGCCGCTGGCGGTCGACGAGACTCCCTTGGCCTTGCTGGGGGTGCAGCCGGCCTCGGGCGAGCCGTTGAGCGCGCAGCGCCGTCGCTTGCTGACGGCGCTGGCCGAGCCGCTGGCCCAGGCCCTGGCCCGCGCGCGCCTGGGCGAGCAGCTCGAAGCCGCGCGCCTGCATGGCGAAACCGAGCAGTTGCGCAGCGCCTTGCTTGCCTCGGTGTCCCATGATCTGCGCACCCCGCTGACCGCCATGCGCGGTAGCATCGACAGCTTGCTGGCACTGGGCGATGCGATCCCTCCGGACGATCGCCGTGAACTGCTCGAAGGCACACGCAACGAAGCCGAGCGCCTGGATCGTTACATCCAGAACCTGCTCGACATGACCCGGCTGGGCCATGGCGGCTTGAAGCTTGCGCGTGACTGGGTGTCGCCCGGCGATATCATTGGCAGCGCTCTCAACCGTCTGCGCGCGGTGCTGGCACCGCTGCGCGTAGATACCGAGGTGCCTGCAGAGCTGCCCCTGCTGTTCGTGCATGCAGCGCTGATCGAGCAGGCGCTGGTCAACGTACTGGAGAATGCCGCACGTTTCTCGCCGATAAATGGTCGCCTGGCGCTGCGTGTGGCGGTGCAGGACGAGCGCCTGTGCTTCGCGGTCGCGGATCAGGGCCCGGGCATCCCAGTGGCCGAGCGCGAGAAGATCTTCGACATGTTCTACACCGCTGCCCGCGGCGACCGCGGCGGGCAGGGCACAGGCCTGGGGCTTGCGATCTGCCAGGGCATGATCGGCGCCCATGGCGGCAGCATACTGGTCGGCGAGGGCATCGATGGCCAGGGCACCTGCATCACTCTATGCTTGCCGTTGCCTCTTCAACCCGACAGCGACAGTGAAGCCCCATGAGCCAAGCCGCCACCCTTCTGGTCATCGACGACGAACCGCAGATCCGCAAGTTCCTGCGCATCAGCCTCGTGTCCCAGGGCTACAAGGTGATCGAGGCTGCGACCGGCGGCGAAGGCCTGGCCCAGGCGGCGCTGAGCAAGCCTGACCTGGTGGTGCTCGATCTCGGCTTGCCGGATATGGACGGCCAGCAGGTGTTGCGCGAACTGCGCGAGTGGAGCGCCGTGCCGGTGATGGTGCTCTCGGTGCGAGCCAGCGAGGTGCAGAAGGTCGACGCGCTGGATGGCGGTGCCAACGACTACGTGACCAAGCCGTTCGGTATCCAGGAGTTCCTTGCCCGGGTGCGCGCGCTGTTGCGGCACAAACCCCAAGCTGGCTCCGGGCAAGCGGCCAGTGCCAGCTTCGGTGCGCTGGTGGTCGACTTCGCCTATCGCAAGGTCACGCTCGACGGCGTCGAGGTGGCACTGACACGCAAGGAGTACGCGCTGCTGGCGCAACTGGCCGGGCATCCGGGGCGGGTGATCACCCAACAGCAACTGCTCAAGGATATCTGGGGCCCGACCCATGTCGACGACACCCACTACCTGCGCATCGTGGTGGGGCATCTGCGGCACAAGCTGGGCGACGATCCGACCGCTCCGCGGTACATCATCACCGAGGCGGGTGTGGGCTATCGGTTGGTGGCGCCGCCATCGGTTTGAATGCTGCGGGCGATCCGTCAGGCTGCAGCCCATCTCGCGATATAAGCCCGGTCAATGGTGGCAGACGTCTCGCACCTTACCCTCTAGATTTCGTCAGGCGTGCTGGAAGCCCTGAATAACGATAACGAGGGACCCGACCATGACCACCGCCCCCCAAGCGTCCAACGCCTGGCGCATCTTGTTCCTGCTGTTCCTGGCCAACCTGTTCAACTTCTTCGACCGCACCATCCCCGCGATCATCATCGAACCGATCCGCCTGGAGTGGCACCTGAGCGATTTCCAGATCGGCCTGATCGGCACCGCTTTTACCCTGGTATACGCCATCGCTGGCCTGCCGCTGGCGCGCATGGCCGATACCGGCTCGCGCGCCAAGCTGATGGGCTGGGGCCTGGCGGCCTGGAGCGGGCTGACGGCGGTCAACGGCATGGTCGGCAGCTTCTGGAGTTTTCTGCTGGTGCGCATGGGCGTGGGTATCGGTGAAGCCAGCTATGCGCCGGCCGCCAACTCGCTGATCGGCGATCTGTTCCCGGCCGAGCGACGGTCGCGGGCGATGGGCATCTTCATGCTCGGCCTGCCGCTGGGCCTGTTGCTGGCGTTCTTCACCATCGGTGCCATGGTCCAGGCATTCGGCAGCTGGCGTGCGCCATTCTTCATCGCGGCGGTACCCGGCCTGGTGTTGGCGCTGTTCATCTTCCTGATCCGCGAACCTGCGCGGGGCGCTGCGGAAACCGTTGCCATCTCCCAGGCGCCGATCGATCGCCCGCTGCGTCGAGTGCTGAGCGTGCCCACGTTCGCCTGGCTGGTACTGGCGGGGCTGACCTTCAACTTCGCTTCCTATGCCTGCAACTCGTTCATGGTGCCGATGCTGCAGCGCTACTTCGCCTTGCCCTTGCACGATGCGGCCGTGGCAACGGGGATGATCGTCGGTCTGAGCGGCCTGGTGGGGCTCACGCTAGGGGGCTGGGTGGCCGACAAGGTGCACCAGCGTTTCGCCAATGGGCGTCTGTTGTTCGCCGCGCTGAGCATGTTGGTGGCCACTCTCGCCACCGCCTGGGCACTGCATGCCGGGCGTATCGAGCTGGGGCTGTTCGTCGCGGTGTTCGGCGTCGGCTGGCTGTTCTCGTACAACTTCTACACCTGCGTGTACACGGCGATTCAGGATGTGGTTCAACCGCGCCTGCGGGCTACCGCCATGGCCCTGTACTTCGCCGGGCTGTACCTGCTCGGTGGTGGCCTGGGGCCGGTGGTGGTCGGCGGGCTGTCGGATCATTTTGCCGTGTCGGCCATGGAGGCGGCGGGACAGGTGGTGATGAGCGAGGCGTTCAAGGCCCAGGGGCTACATGACGCGATGTACCTGATCCCGGTGGCGCTGCTGCTGACCCTGGTGTTTCTGCTGGCGGCGTCGCGTTGCTTTGTGCGTGATGCGCAGAAGATGCGCGAGGGGATGGTGCTTGAGGGCGAGGCAGTGACTGCCCGCGCCGCCGAAGCCTGAGCGCTAGCCGACTTAAGCCTGCTCACTCCTATCAGGGCTGAGCAGGCTCTTGGGTTTTGAACGCGTTAGTCGCTCTTTGTCATTGCACAAAGGGATCAACTGTTCGCCGTCTCCAGAAACGCCGCCTCCAGCAACTGACGCGTATACGGATGCTGCGGCGCATGGAAGATCTCCTGCGCATCGCCTTGCTCCACCACGTGCCCGTGCTTGATCACCATCAATTGGTGACTCAACGCCTTGACCACCGCCAGGTCATGGCTGATGAACAGGTACGTCAGGTTGTACTTCAACTGCAGGTTACGCAGCAGCTCCACAACCTGACGCTGTACGGTGCGGTCCAGCGCCGAAGTCGGTTCGTCCAGCAGGATCAACGCCGGCTTCAACACCAGTGCGCGGGCGATCGCGATCCGCTGGCGCTGCCCGCCAGAGAACTCGTGCGGATACCGGTGCCGTGTGCGCGGGTCCAGCCCCACTTCCTCCAGCGCCGCAATGATCGCGGCTTCCTGCTCGGCGGGGGTGCCGATCTTGTGAATCCGCAAGCCCTCGCCAACGATATCGGCCACGCACATGCGCGGGCTCAGGCTGCCGAACGGGTCCTGGAACACCACCTGCATTTCGCGGCGCAGCGGCCGCACGTCCTGCTGCTTCAGCCCTTCCAGCGACTGCCCGTGGAAGCGAATCCCACCCTGGCTTGCGATCAAGCGCAGGATCGCCAGCCCCAATGTCGATTTGCCGGATCCGCTCTCACCAACGATGCCCAGGGTTTGCCCCTGCGGGAGGCTGAAATTGATCCCGTCGACGGCTTTCACATGGTCGACAGTGCGGCGCAGCAGGCCCTTCTTGATCGGGAACCACACCTTCAGGTCGTTGACTTCCAGCAGCGGTTTGCCGATCGCGTTCGCCGCCGGGCCACCGCTGGGTTCGGCATTGATCAGCATCTGCGTATAGGGGTGCTGCGGGGCCTTGAACAGTGTCTCGCAGTCGGCCTGTTCGACGATCTTGCCGCACTGCATCACGCACACGCGGTGGGCGATACGCCGCACCAGGTTGAGGTCGTGGCTGATCAGCAGTAGCGCCATGCCCAGGCGCGCCTGCAGGGACTTGAGCAAATCGAGAATCTTGAGCTGCACGGTGACGTCGAGCGCGGTGGTGGGCTCGTCGGCGATCAGCAGTTCGGGTTCGTTGGCCAGGGCCATGGCGATCATCACGCGCTGGCGCTGGCCGCCGGAGAGCTCATGGGGCAGGGCCTTGAGGCGCTTCTTCGGGTCGGGAATGCCGACCAGTTCGAGCAGCTCCAGGGTGCGCGCGGTGGCCTGCTTGCCGGTGAGGCCTTTGTGCAGCAGGAGGATCTCGTTGATCTGCTTCTCGATGCAATGCAGTGGGTTCAGCGAGGTCATCGGCTCCTGGAAAATCATCGCGATGCGATTGCCGCGGATGCGCTGCATGGGCTTCTCGCCCAGGTGCAGGAGGTCCTTGCCGTCGTAGTGGATGGTGCCGCTGGGGTGGCGGGCGAGCGGGTAGGGCAGCAGGCGCAGGATCGAGTGCGCGGTGACTGATTTGCCTGAGCCGCTCTCGCCGACCAGGGCGAGGGTCTCGCCCTTGCGGATGTCGAAACTGATGCCATCGACGACGCGGTTGACCTGCTCGCCGGTGACGAACTCCACCGCCAGGTCGCGCACTTCGATCAGGGTGTCTTGGCTCATGTCATTTCCTCGGGTCGAAGGCATCGCGGGCGGATTCGCCGATGAACACCAGCAGGCTCAGCATGACGGCCAGCACGGCGAAGGCGCTGATGCCCAGCCACGGCGCCTGCAGGTTGGACTTGCCCTGGGCGACCAGTTCGCCCAGCGACGGCGAGCCGGCGGGCAAGCCGAAGCCGAGGAAGTCGAGGGCGGTGAGGGTGCCGATGGCGCCGGTGAGGATGAATGGCATGAAGGTCATGGTCGAGATCATGGCGTTGGGCAGGATGTGGCGGAACATGATCGGGCCGTTGCGCATACCCAGGGCGCGGGCGGCGCGCACGTACTCGAGGTTGCGTCCGCGCAGGAACTCGGCGCGCACGACATCCACCAGGCTCATCCATGAGAACAGCAGCATGATGCCGAGCAACCACCAGAAGTTGGGCTGCACGAAGCTTGCGAGGATGATCAACAGGTAGAGCACCGGCAGGCCCGACCAGATTTCCAGGAAACGCTGGCCAGCCAGGTCCACCCAGCCGCCATAGAAGCCCTGCAGGGCACCGGCGATGACGCCGACGATGGAGCTGGCGATTGTCAGCGTCAGGGCGAACAGCACCGAGACGCGGAATCCGTAGATCACCCGGGCGAGCACGTCGCGCCCCTGGTCGTCGGTGCCGAGCAGGTTGTCGGCCGAAGGCGGCGCGGGGGCAGGGACCTTCAGGTCGTAGTTGATGCTCTGGTAGCTGAACGGGATCGGCGCCCACAGCACGAAGCTGTCCTTTTTTTCCAGCAGTTCGCGGATATAGGGGCTCTTGTAGTTGGCTTCCAGCGGGAATTCGCCGCCGAAGGTGGTTTCCGGGTAGCGCTTGAACGCCGGGAAGTACCACTCGCCGTCGTAGCGCACGGCGATGGGCTTGTCGTTGGCGATCAGCTCGGCACCCAGGCTCAGGCCGAACAGGATGAGGAACAGCCACAGCGACCACCAGCCGCGACGGTTGGCCTTGAAGCGCTCGAAGCGCCGGCGGTTCAGGGGAGAGAGGGCCATGTCAGTGCTCCCGGCTGGCGAAGTCGATGCGCGGATCGACCAGGGTGTAGGTGAGGTCGCCGATCAGTTTCACCACCAGCCCCAGCAGGGTGAAGATGAACAGGGTGCCGAACACCACCGGGTAGTCGCGGTTGATGGCCGCTTCGAAACTCATCAGGCCCAGGCCGTCGAGAGAGAAAATCACCTCGATCAGCAGGGAGCCGGTGAAGAAGATACCGATGAACGCCGACGGGAACCCTGCGATCACCAGCAGCATGGCGTTGCGGAATACATGGCCGTAGAGCACGCGGTTGCGGCTCAGGCCCTTGGCCTTGGCGGTGATCACGTACTGCTTGTTGATCTCGTCGAGGAAGCTGTTCTTGGTCAGCAGGGTCATGGTGGCGAAGTTGCCGATCACCAGCGCGGTGATCGGCAGCACCAGGTGCCAGAAGTAGTCCATCACCTTGCCGGTGGTGGACAGCTCGTCGAAGTTGTTGGAGGTCAGGCCCCGGAGCGGGAACCAGTCGAAATAGCTGCCACCGGCGAACAGCACGATCAGCAGGATGGCGAAGAGGAACGCGGGGATGGCGTAGCCGACGATGATCGCCGAGCTGGTCCAGACGTCGAAGTGGCTGCCATGGCGCACCGCCTTGGCAATCCCCAGCGGGATCGACACCAGGTACATGATCAGTGTGCTCCACAACCCCAGCGAGATCGACACGGGCATCTTCTCGGCGATCAGGTCGATGACCTTGGCATCGCGGAAGAAGCTGTCGCCGAAGTCGAGCTGGGCGTAGTTCTTGACCATGATCCACAACCGCTCTGGGGCTGACTTGTCGAAGCCGTACATGCGTTCGATTTCAGCGACCAGCGCCGGGTCCAGGCCTTGGGCGCCGCGGTAGTTGGAGCCGGCTACCGATACTTCGGCACCGCCGCCGGCAATGCGGCTGGTGGCGCCATCGAAGCCTTCGAGCTTGGCGATCATCTGCTCGACCGGGCCACCGGGGGCGGCCTGGACGATGATGAAGTTGATGATGAGGATGCCGAACAGGGTCGGGATGATCAGCAGCAGGCGGCGCAGAATGTAGGCAAGCATGTCAGTTCGCCTCGTCCACGAGTGGCACGCGCGCTTCGCTGACGGCCGGGGTCACGTCGGGCTTGATCCACCAGGTATCGATGCCGATATCGTATTTGGGTGACACCTTTGGATGGCCAAGGTGGTTCCAGTAGGCGACCCGCCAGGTCTTGATGTGCCAGTTGGGAATGACGTAGTAGCCCCACAGCAGCACACGGTCCAGCGCGCGGGTGTGGGCGACCAGGCTCTGGCGCGAGTCGGCATTGATCAGGTCTTCGACCAGTTGGTCGATGGCCGGGTCGCGCAGGCCGATGGTGTTGCGGCTGCCCGAGCGGTCGGCGGCGGCGCTGGTCCAGTACTCACGCTGTTCGTTGCCCGGCGAGTTGGATTGCGGGAAGCCGCCGACGATCATGTCGAAGTCGCGCGAGCGCAGGCGCGTGATGTATTGCGAGACGTCGACGCGGCGGATGGTCAGGTCGATGCCCAGGTCGGCGAGGTTGCGCTTGAACGGCAGCAGGATGCGTTCGAACTCGGTCTGTGCCAGGAGAAACTCGATCGACACCGGCTTGCCCTGGGCGTCGACCATCTTGTCGTTCTCGATCTTCCAACCGGCGTCCATCAACAACTGGTAAGCCTTGCGTTGCTGCTCGCGAATCATGCCGCTGCCGTCGGTGACGGGATTGTGGAACGCCTCGCTGAAGACCTGCTCGGGAATCTTGCCGCGCAGCGGCTCGAGAATCTTCAACTCGTCGGCGGAGGGCAGGCCCGTAGCGGCCATCTCGGAGTTTTCGAAGTAGCTGCCGGTGCGGGTATAGGCACCGTTGAACAGCTGCTTGTTGGTCCATTCGTAATCGAGCAGCAGGCTCAGGGCCTGGCGCACGCGGATGTCCTGGAACACGGGCTTGCGCAGGTTGAAGATGAAGCCCTGCATGCCGACCGGATTGCCGTTGGGCAACTCTTCCTTGATCAGACGCCCGTCGCGCACAGCGGGAACATTGTAGGCGGTGGCCCAGTTCTTCGCGCTGACTTCCAGGGCATAGTCGAACTGCCCGGCCTTGAGTGCTTCGAGGGCGACGGCAGTGTCGCGGTAGGAGTCGAAGGTCATGGCGTCGAAGTTGAACATGCCACGGTTGATCGGCAGGTCCTTGGCCCAGTAGTCCTTGACCCGCTCGTAACGGATCGAGCGTCCGGCCTTGACCTCGGCGACCTTGTACGGGCCGCTGCCCAGCGGGATCTCGAGGTTGCCGCGGGTGAAGTCGCGGGTCTCGTACCAATGCTTGGGCAGCACTGGCAACTGGCCTAGGATCAGCGGCAGCTCTCGGTTGTTGCTGTGCTTGAACTTGAACAAGACGCGCAGCGGGTCTTCGACGATCACCTCGGAGACATCACCGTAGTACTGGCGGTACAACGGCGCGCCCTGCTGGGTGAGGGCGTTGAAGCTGAACACGACGTCTTCGGCGCGGATGGGGTGGCCGTCATGGAAGCGTGCTTCAGGTCGCAGGTAGAAGCGTACCCAGCTGTTGTCAGGGGCCTTCTCGATCTTGCCGGCGACCAGCCCGTACTCGGTGAAGGGCTCGTCCAGGCTCTGGCGCATCAGGGTGTCGTAGATGATGCTGATGTTGTCGGCCGATACGCCCTTGTTGATGAAGGGGTTGAGGCTGTCGAAACCGCCGAAGCTGGACTGGCGGAAGGTCCCGCCCTTGGGGGCATCGGGATTGACGTAGTCGAAATGCTTGAAGTCGGCGGGGTACTTGGGCGGTTCGTCGTAGAGCGTCAGGGCGTGTTGCGGGGCGGCCAGCGCGGGTAGGCTCAGGCAGGCGAGCAACAGGCTGCAGGCCAGGCGCAGGCGAGGCGTCGGCATCATTTGGCTTTCTCCGAAGTCTTGAGCCACCAGCTGTTCAGGCCCAGGGTGTAGGGCGGCGTGGTGACGAAGGCGAACCGGTTGCGGTAGGCCAGGCGATGGTTGTCCAGGTACCAGTTGGGAATCATGTAGTAGTGCCACGACAGCACCCGGTCCAGCGCGCGCGCAGCGGCGACCTGATCATCGCGGGTGCGGGCGGCCATGAGCGTGTCGAGCAGGTGATCGACCACAGGGTCCTTGATGCCCGCGTAGTTCTTGCTGCCCTTGACGGTGGCCTGGCTCGAGTGGAAGTACTGCCACTGCTCGAGGCCGGGGCTGAGGGTCTGGTTCAGGGTCATCAGGATCATGTCGAAGTCGAATTGGTCCAGCCGTTGTTTGTACTGGGCTCGGTCTACCGTGCGCAAGCGCGCGTCGATGCCGATGCTGGACAGATTTTCGACATAAGGTTGCAGGATGCGTTCCAGATTCGGGTTTACCAGCAGCAACTCAAGGCGCAACTGGCGGCCTTTGGCGTCGACCAGGCGCTGCCCGTCGAGCTTCCAGCCGGCTTCGCCGAGCAGGCCCAGGGCCGTTCGCAAGGTCTGGCGGTCGATGCCGCGCCCGTCGGTCTGGCTGACCTGGTAGGGCTCGGTGAAGAGCTTGGCGGGTAACTGTTCGCGAAACGGTGAGAGCAGCAGCCATTCCTTGCCGATGGGCAGCCCGCTGGCGGTGAATTCACTGTTGGGGTAGTAACTGGTCGAGCGACGGTAGGCACTGCTGAACAGGGCACGGTTGGTCCACTCGAAATCGAGCATCAGCCCCAGCGCCTGGCGTACCTTCGGGTCGGCGAAGGCGTCGCGGCGGGTGTTCATGAACAGACCCTGGGTCTGGGTCGGGATCCGGTGCGGGATCTGTGCCTTGATCACATCGCCACGGCGGATCGCCGGGAAGTTGTAGCCGTTGGCCCAGTTCTTGGCCTGATGTTCGATGTAGATGTCGAACTCGCCAGCCTTGAACGCTTCGAAGGCCACGGTCGCGTCACGATAGAACTCGAACTCCACGCGGTTGAAGTTGTACTTGCCGCGGTTGACCGGCAAATCCTTGCCCCAGTAGTTCTTCACCCGGCTGAACACCAGTCGCCGACCGGGCTGCACCTCGGTGATGCGGTACGGACCGCTGCCCAGCGGAGGCTCGAAGGTGGTGGCCTTGAAATCACGATCTTGCCAGTAGTGCTTGGGCAGCACTGGCATTTCGCCCAGGCGCAGGATCAGCAGCGGGTTGCCGGCGCGCTTGAAGACGAAGCGGATACGCAACGGCCCCAGGATGTCGACGCGCTGCACTTCCTGCAGGTTGGTGCGGTACAGCGGATGACCTTCCTTGAGCAGGGTGCGGTAGGAGAACGCCACGTCGGCCGAGGTGATGGGGTGCCCGTCATGGAAACGCGCCTCGGGACGCAGGTTGAACACCACCCAACTGCGGTCTTCGCTGTACTCCACCGAGCGGGCGATCAGGCCGTAGCTAGAGGTCGGTTCGTCGCCGGAAGGGTCGTATTGGCCGGTGCCGACCATCAAGGTCTCGTTCAGCTCGTTGACGCCGTACTGCTGGAAATTCGGTGTCGAAACGGGGCTGGTGCCCTTGAAGGTGTAGGGGTTGAGCGTGTCGAAGGTACCGAATGCCATGGCCCGCAAGGTTCCGCCTTTAGGCGCCTGCGGATTGACCCAGTCGAAATGGGTGAACGTGGCCGGGTACTTGAGCGTGCCGAACTGCGCATACCCGTGGCTTTCGGTCACGGTCGCGACTACGGGGAAGCTCAAGGCCAGGCTCAGTGACAGGAGGAGGGGTCTTATCAAGTCTGGAATCCGGTCAAGGCGGCGTTGGGCTTGGTCCGGCGTACAGTAACAGCTTGTCTGGAATGGAAAAAGGGTATGGCGGGGGCGGTTGTGGAAGCGGGCTGGCCCGCGAAAAGTACACCGCGGTGCATGGCGCCGGCTCGCCGCCCTGACAAGCCCGCGCCTACGCAGTCAGCGCGTCAGGTAGACGGTGAGTGTCTGGCCGGGCTTGAGTGCCTGGCCGCTGCGCGGGTTCCAGCGCTTGAGGTGTTTCATCTCGACATTGAACCGTTTGGCCACCAGATAGTACGAGTCGCCCTTGCGTACCTTGTACTGGGTGGAGCGCTGCTTGGCTGCCGCGACGCGGTTGGCTGAGGCGCTCGGCGCGTTACCGCCACGCAGGGCCAGAACCTGGCCGACTTTCAGGTTGCTGCCCGACAGGCGATTCCAGCGCTGGATGTCCTTGACCGACACACGGTTGGCCTTGGCGATGGCGCCCAGGTTGTCGCCGCGCTTGACTCGGTAACTGCTGGTTGCGGCCGGTGCCTTGGCCTCGGCGAGGGCGGCCTGGAACACGGCCTTGTTCGGTTGCAGGCTGACCAGTTGCTCAGGCTTGAGGTTGGACAGGCTGCTGGTCAGCAGTTGCGCCTTGGCGGTAGGAACGAGCAGTTGCTGCGGGCCATCGACCGTCATGCGTTTCTTGAACGCGGGGTTGAGCTGGATCAGTTCGTCTTCGTCGATATTGGCGAAGGCGGCGACGCGGGTCAGGTCGAGGCGCTCGTTGATGGCGACGGCTTCGAAGTAGGGCTCGTTGGCGATGGGGCTGAGGTTGACGCCATAGGCCTGTGGTGTCAGGACCACCTGCGACAGCGCCAGCAGCTTGGGCACGTAGTCGCGGGTCTCCTGAGGCAGCGGCAGGTTCCAGTAGTCGGTGGGCAGGCCGAGGCGCTCGTTGCGCTCGATCGCCCGGCTGACGGTGCCTTCACCAGCGTTGTAGGCGGCCAGGGCCAGCAGCCAGTCGCCATTGAACATGTCGTGCAGGCGGGTCAGGTAGTCCAGCGCGGCGTTGGTGGACGCGGTGATGTCGCGACGACCGTCGTAGAAGTTGGTCTGGCGCAGGTTGAAGTGGCGCCCGGTGGACGGGATGAATTGCCACATGCCTGCCGCATGGGCGCGGGAGTAGGCCATCGGGTTGTAGGCGCTTTCAATGGCCGGCAGCAGCGCCAGCTCAAGAGGCATGTCGCGTTCTTCGAGGCGCTCGACGATGTAGTGCAGGTAGAGGCTGCCACGCTCGCCGGCGTTCTCGAGGAAGCTCGGGTTGCTGGCGAACCACAGGCGCTGTTGCTCGATACGCGGGTTGACGTCGATGCTGTCTTGCAGGGCGAAGCCCTGGCGCATGCGCTCCCAGACATCCTCGGGCGCTTTTTGCTCGGCCGGCTTGATCATCAGCGGCGCTGGTTTGTGCTTGATCCGGGCTTGGTAGTTGTGTGCGCGAACGCTGTCGGATTCGTCGACCTGACGGGTGCTCTGGCAGCCCACGAGAGTGGCGGCCAAAGCGAGTGCGCTGACCTGGGCCAGGCGCGTCAGGGCGGCGGAATGAGCGGTGCGGCGGCTACGGGAAGACATCGGCGGACACGGTTTTCCGGGCAAAAAATTTCGGCGATTCTAGAAACCGCATCCAGTCGGGTCAACCTTGGATGTCATCCTGCGATATATCGTGAGGTTATCAGAAGCTGTCTTTCCAAGACCTCAAGGCAGCAAAAACAGCGGGTTGGGATTCGTTTGAATGTCCCTTCCATTCGTCTGCTTTTTGTTTAACGGATGTTTCAGTTGTGCGAAGAAACGGATTGGTCAAGCGCTCCACGCCGATGGTCGAGGGCAGAGTGATGCGATTGTCGGCGCGCAGGCGGGTAACGGCTTCGAAGCGTTGGATAACATGCGGGTTATCCGGCTCCACAGCCTTGGCAAAGCGCAGGTTGCTCAGGGTGTATTCGTGGGCGCAGTAGACGGCGGTGGCCTCGGGTAGCGCGGCCAGGCGCTGCAGCGCAGGTTGCATCTGTTCGGGTGTGCCTTCGAACATTCGCCCGCAACCGGCGGCGAAGAGGGTGTCGCCGCTGAACAGCAGCGGGGTCGGTGTTTTTGCACTGTAATAAGCAATATGGCCGAGGGTGTGCCCAGGTACGGCAAGCACCTCGAAGGTCACGCCCAGCGCCGTCACGGTGTCGCCGTCGTCCAACGCCACGTCGCGGCTCGGAATGCATTCGTTGGCCGGGCCGTAGACCTTGGCGCCGGTCTCCTGCTTGAGCTGTTCCACTCCGCCGACATGGTCATTGTGGTGGTGGGTGATGAGGATATCGGTGAGCGTCCAGTCGGTGTGTTCCTTCAGCCACTGCAGCACCGGACCGGCGTCGCCGGGGTCGACCACCACGCACTGGCGTTTGGCAGTATCCTGTAACAACCAGATGTAGTTGTCGGAGAAAGCGGGAAGGGCATCGATCTGTATCATGGCGCGGATCCGAATCATCTGGCGTGGGACATGAAGGCATCTTAGCTGCGATGGCGTGGCCGAAGAAACCTTCGAGGGAGAATGCAATGACCGACCAAGCCTTTGCCCAGGCCGACCCCGAGTGGGTGGAGCTGATCAGCCTGGCCCGTGACTGGTTCGCCGGGCCCATCGGGCAACTGATGCTCAAGGAGGAAGAAAAACTGCTCGAGGATGAGCTGGGCCGCTTCTTCGGCGGTTTTCTCGTGCACTATGGGCCGAGCGCCGATACACCGCCCAGCGCGCCGCAGGTGCAACGCACGGTGCGCCTCGGCGCGCCATTGCCGGGTGTGGAGGTCGTCTGCGAGGAACAGGCCTGGCCGTTGTCCGAGCATGCGGCTGATGTGGTGGTGCTGCAGCATGGCCTGGATTTCAGCCTCTCGCCCCACGGTCTGTTGCGCCAGGCTGCCAGCGCGGTGCGTCCGGGCGGGCACCTGTTGATCGTTGGCATCAATCCCTGGAGCGCCTGGGGGGCGCGGCACTTTTTCGGCCGCGGAGCGCTGCGCAAGGCGCGCTGCATCTCGCCATCGCGAGTCGGCGATTGGCTCAACCTGCTGGGCTTCGCGCTGGAGAAACGCCGCTTCGGGTGCTATCGTCCGCCGCTTTCCTCCCCGGTCTGGCAACAGCGCCTGGCGGGGTGGGAGCGGATGGCCGGGGGATGGCAGACCGCAGGCGGGGGTGTTTACCTGCTGGTGGCGCGCAAGATGGTGGTTGGCCTGCGACCGCTGCCCATGGAGCGCCGCGAGCCGATGGGCAAGCTGTTGCCCCTGCCGCTGGCCAAGGTCAATCGTCGTCACAGCGAGCCCTGACCGCGCCGTCCATGGTCGATAACCTGCAAGCGAACGAAGGCGGTACATGAGCGATAGCGTCGAGATCTACACCGATGGTGCCTGCAAGGGCAATCCTGGCCTGGGCGGCTGGGGCGCCCTGATCGTCTACAAGGGCGTCGAGAAGGAGCTGTGGGGCGGCGAGCGCGACACCACCAACAACCGCATGGAGCTCATGGCTGCGATCTGCGCGCTGATGGCGCTCAAGCGCGAATGCGAAGTGGTGCTGACTACCGACTCGCAATATGTGATGAAGGGCATCACCGAGTGGATGGCCAACTGGAAGAAACGCGGCTGGAAGACCGCTGCCAAAGAGCCGGTGAAGAATGCCGACCTCTGGCAGTTGCTCGATGAACAGGTCAACCGGCACAAGGTGACCTGGAAGTGGGTGCGCGGGCATATCGGGCATCCGGGTAACGAGCGGGCCGACATGCTGGCCAACCGCGGGGTGGATGAGCTTCGCGCCAAGCGTTGAGGCACCTGCAAAGCCAGTGGCCGGTTTGATGTATACTCGCCTCCTTTCCCAGAAGTCGCTTGGAGCCCCCGCGTGGAGCAGCAGAACACCCGACTGGTCGTCCTCGATACCGAAACCACTGGTATGCCGGTCAGCGAAGGCCACCGGATCATCGAGATCGGTTGCGTCGAGGTCATCGGCCGGCGCCTGACCGGGCGCAACTTCCACGTCTACCTGCAGCCAGACCGCGAGAGTGACGAGGGCGCCATTGGCGTTCACGGCATCACCGACGCGTTCCTGGTCGGCAAGCCGCGTTTCGCCGATGTGGCCGAAGAGTTCTTCGAGTACATCCAGGGCGCGCAACTGGTCATCCACAACGCGGCGTTCGACGTTGGCTTCATCAACAACGAATTCGCCTTGATGGGCCGTCAGGACCGCGCCGACATCTCCCAGCACTGCACCATCCTCGACACCCTGATGATGGCGCGCTCGCGCCATCCGGGCCAGCGCAACAGCCTCGATGCGTTGTGCAAGCGCTATGGCATCGACAACTCTGGCCGCGACCTGCACGGCGCGCTGCTCGACTCGGAACTGCTTGCCGACGTCTATCTGGCGATGACCGGTGGCCAGACCAGCCTGTCGCTGGCCGGCCAGGGCGCTGAAGACAACGAAGGGCAGGGCGGCAATGGTAGCGAGATCCGCCGTATCGTCGGGCGTCAGCCGGGGCGTGTGATCATGGCCAGCGAAGAGGAGCTCGAGGCACATGCCGAGCGTCTGGCGGCGATCGCCAAGTCGGCGGGGGCACCGGCAATGTGGCAGGCACTGAGCGAAACGCCAGCAGGCTGACACCGCCCATACAGTTGCCCTGAGGCTCGACTACCCTGAAATGGACACGCGTCCTTCGGAGGTAGCGGCCTGATGTACAAGGACCTCAAGTTCCCCATCCTCATCGTCCACCGTGCGATCAAGGCCGACAGCGTCGCCGGTGAGCGCATACGGGGTATCGCCGAGGAGCTCAAGCAGGATGGCTTCGCCATCCTCGCCGCCGCCGACCATGCCGAAGCGCGTCTGGTCGCCGCCACTCACCACGGCCTGGCCTGCATGCTGATCGCCGCCGAAGGCGTCGGTGACAATATCCATCTGCTGCAGAACATGGCCGAACTGATCCACCTGGCGCGGCTGCGTGCACCGGCTCTGCCGATCTTTGCCCTGGGTGAGCAGGTTACCCTGGAAAATGCCCCTGCCGAGGCGATGAGCGAGCTGAACCAGTTGCGTGGCATCCTCTACCTGTTCGAAGACACTGTGCCCTTCCTGGCCCGGCAGGTGGCGAGGGCTGCGCACAATTATCTCGACGGCCTGCTGCCTCCGTTCTTCAAGGCGTTGGTGCAACACACTGCGCAATCGAACTATTCCTGGCACACGCCTGGCCACGGTGGTGGCGTGGCTTATCGCAAAAGTCCGGTTGGCCAGGCCTTTCACCAGTTCTTCGGCGAAAACACCCTGCGCTCGGACCTCTCGGTCTCGGTGCCGGAGCTAGGGTCGTTGCTCGACCACACCGGGCCGCTGGCCGAGGCCGAGGCCAGGGCTGCGCGCAATTTTGGTGCCGATCATACGTTCTTCGTCATCAATGGCACCTCGACCGCCAACAAGATCGTCTGGCACGCCATGGTCGCGCGTGATGACCTGGTGCTGGTGGACCGCAACTGCCACAAGTCGGTGGTGCATGCGATCATCATGACCGGGGCCATCCCGTTGTACCTGTGCCCGGAGCGCAACGAACTGGGCATCATAGGGCCGATCCCGCTCAACGAGTTCAGCCGTGAGTCGATCGAGGCCAAGATCCAGGCCAATCCACTGACCCGTGGCCGCGCGCCGCGCATTCGCCTGGCGGTGGTGACCAACTCCACCTATGACGGTCTGTGCTACCACGCCGGCCAGATCAAGCAAGCTCTGGGCGCGAGTGTCGAGATACTGCATTTCGACGAGGCCTGGTTTGCCTACGCCGCGTTCCACGACTTCTTCAGTGGGCGTTATGCCATGGGCACCGCCCGCGAGGTCGACAGCCCGCTGCTGTTCAGCACGCACTCTACCCACAAGCTACTGGCTGCCTTCAGCCAGGCCTCGATGATCCATGTAAAGGACGGCGCCCTTCGGCAGCTTGATCGCGATCGCTTCAACGAGGCGTTCATGATGCATATATCGACCTCGCCTCAGTACAGCATCCTGGCATCGCTGGATGTTGCCTCGACCATGATGGAAGGCCCGGCCGGGCGATCACTGCTGCAGGAGATGTTCGACGAGGCCCTGAGCTTTCGTCGTGCGCTGGCCAACCTGCGTGCGCACATCGCGACCGATGACTGGTGGTTCAGCATCTGGCAGCCACCGACGGCCGAAGGTATCCAGCGCCTGGCCGCGCAGGACTGGCTGCTGGAGCCCGGCGCCCAGTGGCACGGTTTTGGCGAGGTGGCGCACGACTACGTGCTGCTCGATCCGCTCAAGGTGACCCTGGTGATGCCGGGGCTGACCGCCGAGGGCGTGCTCGGCGAGCATGGGATTCCAGCGGCGGTGGTGAGCAAGTTCCTCTGGGAACGTGGATTGGTGGTAGAGAAGACCGGGCTGTACAGTTTCCTGGTGCTGTTCTCCATGGGGATCACCAAGGGCAAGTGGAGCACACTGCTGACCGAGTTGCTCGAGTTCAAGCGCCACTATGATGCCAATACCGTCCTGCAGCTGTGCCTGCCCAGCGTTGTGGCCGTCGCACCGTTGCGTTATCAGGGGCTGGGCCTGCGCGATCTGTGCGAGCAATTGCACGACTGCTACCGTGCCAACGCTACGGCCAAACAGCTCAAACGCCTGTTCACACGCTTGCCGGAAGTGGCCATGAGCCCAGGGCAGGCTTACGACCGAATGGTGAAGGGGGAGGTCGAGGCGGTGCCGATCGAGCAACTGCTCGGGCGTATCTCAGCGGTGATGCTGGTGCCTTACCCGCCAGGTATTCCGTTGATCATGCCGGGCGAACGCTTCACCGAGGCGACCCGTTCGATCCTCGACTACCTGGCCTTCGCTCGAGCCTTCGACAGGGGCTTTCCCGGATTCGTTGCCGATGTCCATGGCCTGCAGCATGAAGGCGATGGGCCTTACACGGTGGATTGCGTCACGGAATGCGAATGATCTCGACGCCGCTCTGGGCCAGTTCGAAGCGGTCTTCACCCAGGTAATTGACCCGGTCGCCGATGGCCAGGCGATAGGTGGTGATCGGCGCGCCAAGGGTGCTGCCGTCCGCCTGCAAGGTCGACTCCTGGAACTCATGCACCGGGTAGATGCGGCCTTCGGCGTCGCGGGCGTGGAATTGGCCGACCAGTACTGCTGCCATGTAGGTTGAAACCTCTGAAATATGGAGAAATATCTGCAGTCATAGACCAGCGAAGGGGGCGGGAAGTTTTCTTGTTACGGAAAAAAACCTCGAGGGTGAAGCAGGGTCATCTATAACTACACAGTTCCCCTTCCCCAGCAGAGGATGCAAATCGCCATGAGCCAGGTCTATTCGGTAGCGGTCGTTGTCGGCAGCTTGCGCAAGGACTCCTACAACCGCAAGGTGGCTCGCGCCCTTTCGGAGCTGGCGCCGTCCAGCCTTGCGTTGAAAATCATCGAGATCGGTGATCTGCCGTTGTACAACGAGGACGTCGAGGCCGCGGGTGTACCGGCGCCTTGGCAGCGTTTTCGCGATGAGATCCGCCGCAGCGATGCGGTGCTGTTCGTCACTCCGGAGTACAACCGCTCGGTACCGGGGGCATTGAAGAACGCCATCGATGTTGGCTCGCGACCTTACGGGCAGAGTGCCTGGGGCGGCAAGCCGACGGCGGTGGCCAGTGTCTCGCCGGGGGCGATCGGTGGCTTTGGTGCCAACCATGCGCTGCGCCAATCGCTGGTCTTTCTTGACATGCCCTGCATGCAGATGCCCGAAGCCTACATCGGAGGCGCGGCGACACTATTCGACGAGGCGGGCAAGCTCAGTGACAAGACTCGGCCGTTCCTGCAGGCATTCGTTGACCGGTTTGCCGCGTGGGTGAAGCTGAATCGGGCGGTGTGATCGCGCTCGTTGTCCTTTTCGCGGGCAATTCGCAGCGGCGAACCGCTGCGAATTGCCCGCCAATGAATCACCGCCAGGCCATCAGACCCCCTGCGGCATCTCCCCCTTGGCCAGTCGCCGATTGATATCGGCAACCACCTCCGGCAGCTCATTGATGGTGTCGATCAAGTAATGCGGTCGCGAGCCCTCGAACAGCGCATGGATCCGCTTGCGTTCCTGCTCCAGTCTTTCGGCACCCAGCGCCTGGTATTGCTCCCAGGTCAGCCCCAGGGCATTGCCCGAGCACACCAGCGCCACTGTCCACATCCCGGCACGACGACCTTCCAGTATCCCCGGTACGGTGTCGTCCACCTTCACGCACGCGGCGACATCGTCGACTCCCAGCGCAATGACGTTGGCCAGGGCCTGGGCCGGCCATGGGCGACCATTGGGCGTTTCGTCGGTGGCCACCACGTGGTCGGCGACATAGCCATTGCGCGCAGCCAGCGCTACCACCTTGTCCATCACCACTTTCGGGTAGCCCGAGCACGAGCCGATCTTCAGGCCATCCTTGCGCAGCCCGGTGAGGGTCTCCAGTGCACCTGGAATCAACGCGGAATGCACGGCGATCTTCTCGATCTGCAACGGCATGAAGCGTTCGTAGATGGCCGTGACGTCGTTGTCGGTCGGGGTACGGCCAAACACCTTGCGGTACCGCTCGGCGATTTCCGGCACATCGCACAGGGTGCGGATATGGTCCCATTTGCCCATGCCCATCGGGCCGCGGGCCTCCTCGATGGACACCGCGACATCGAACTCGGCAAAAGCTTCGACGAAGATCTGGGTCGGGGAGAAGGAGCCGAAGTCGACGACGGTACCGGCCCAGTCGAGGATGGCGGCTTGCAGCTGGGTGGGGTTGCTGTAGTTCATGTGCACGATTTCCATCAATGGGGTGGGCAAAGAGGTCAGATATCCAGCACTTCCATTTCCCGCAGCACCTGGGCCACGGCATCGACGGCGGCCTGCATGCCTGCCGAACCGACCACACCGATGCAGCCGACGCGGAAGGTTTCGACCTGGGTCAGCTTGCCTGGATAGAGAATGAAACCCTTGGCCTTGACCCGCTCGTAGAAGTCCTTGAACTGGTAGCGGGCGTCCGTGGGTGCGTGGAAGGTGACGATGATCGGCGCCTGGATATCGGTAGGCAGGAAGCTGCGCAGGCCGATCCTGGCCATGCCGTCGAGCAGGGTTCGGCAGTTGTTGGCGTAGCGTTGGTGGCGCGCTGGCAGGCCGCCTTCTTCAGCGTACTGTTGCAGTGCTTCGTGTAGTGCCGCGACCACGTGGGTAGGCGGGGTGAAGCGCCACTGGCCAGTCTTGGCCATATAGGTGTGCTGGTCGTGAAGGTCCATGGCCAGTGAGTGGGCGTTGCCTTCGGCAGCGGCCAGGGCATTTTTCTCGGCGAACACGAAGCCCATCCCAGGCACACCTTCCAGGCATTTGCCGGAGGCGGCGATCAGGGCTTCGAACGGCACCTCACGCGCATCGATGGGCAGGGCGCCGAACGAACTCATGGCATCGATGATCAAGCGTCTGCCGTGGTTTTTGACGACCTGGGCGATTTGGGCGAGCGGGTTGAGAATACCGGTGCTGGTTTCACAGTGGATCAGTGCGACGTGGGTCACGGCCGGGTCGGCGGCGAGCAGTCGGTCGACATCGGCGGCGGTGGTCGGTTGGTCCTCGGCGGTTTCGAAGGTGCTGTAATTGCGGCCCAGCACCTTGCAGATCTTTGCCAGGCGCTGGCCGTACGCACCGTTGATCAACACCAGGACCTTGCCATCACGCGGCACGAGGGTGCCGATGGCCGCTTCCACGGCGAAGGTGCCGCTGCCTTGCAGGGGCACGCAGTGGTGGCTGGCGCTGGCGTCGAGAATCGCCAGCAATTGTTCGCAGACGCTGGCGGTCAGCTGATTGAAGTCACGATCCCACGAGCCCCAGTCCACCAGCATGGCCTGGCGGGTGCGGATCGAAGTGGTCAGTGGGCCGGGGGTCAGCAGAATCGGGGCGCTGGTCATTGCGGTGCTTCCTCGCAGGCAGTGGGCTGAAACGACGGGGCTAGGTTGCAATTCGCTCAATCATCAATCAAATTGTTTGTTGTTATGCCAGCCATAAGTCAGGCCGATAAATGAACCTCTTCCAGCTCCGTGCCTTCGATGCCGTCGCCCGCGAGGGCAGCTTCACCCGTGCCGCGGCGCGCCTGTTCATCAGCCAGCCGGCGGTGACCGGACACGTCAAGGCGCTCGAGGAGCATTACCAGATCACCCTGCTGCGCCGCACTGCGCGGCGTGTCGAGCTGACCGAGGAGGGCACGCGTCTGGCGGCCATTACCCGGGCCATGTTCGGGCTGGCCGAAGAGGCCCAGGCGATGCTCGAAGCGAACCGTCAGCTGCTGACCGGGCGTCTGGAGGTCGCAGCAGACGGACCGCACCGGGTCATGCCGATGCTGGCGCTGCTGCGCGCACGCTACCCTGGCATCACCGTCAACCTGCGCTTGGGCAATGCCCAGGAGACCCTGGCGGCGCTGTTGTCCGAGCACGCCGATGTGGCGGTGCTGACCGAGGTGGAACCGCGCAAGGGCCTGTATCTGCAGAGTTTGGGCGAGTCGCACCTGTGCGCCTTGTTGCCGGTCGGTCACCCCTGGGCCGTCGAGCCTGGGGAGCTGGCGCTGAGGGCTCTGGACAAGCAGGTCATGGTGCTGCGTGAGCCCAGCTCGATCACCCGGCAGACCTTCGATCGGGCCTGCGCTGCGGTCCATGTGCAGCCCCGAGTGCTGTTGGAGCTGGACAGTCGCGAGGCGGTAACCGAAGCGGTGGCCGCGCAGCTTGGCATCGGGATCGTCTCTTCGGCGGAGGTAGCGCATGATCCACGGGTAGTGGCACGCCCCATGGCGGGCGCAGGGCTACTCAACCGGCACATGATCGGCTGCCTGGAGCGGCGTCGCCCGTTGCGCTTGATCCAGGCCTTCCTGGGGTTGGCCGGTATGTCCGAAGAGGACGGGAGCAGTTCCGGCTGTGCCTCGCTGGGGTGATTGGCAAGAGTGGTCCTGGTTATCTTCCAGGAGCCTCCTATGCCCACCCTCAGACTCGATCACACTGACAGCTTCATCGTGGACAACCTGCCTGTCTGGCTGCATGCCGCTTCGGCCGAGCAAATCACGACCTTGCGACGCCGATTCGACGAGCACCGTGCGGTGGAAGCACGTCTTCAGGCCGCGTTCAAGGCGCTGAAGGCTCCCCAAGACTTCGCCTGTAGCCTCCTGAATACGGCAATGGAAAACACGCTGAAGGTCCGGTTGGACTTGCGCAATAGCTTATGGCGCCAGCGGTGGGACAATTACAGCCTTTTAGGTGGAGAGACGCTGGTCAATCATTTCACCTTTGAACCTGCGATGAACCACCTGATGCAGAACTTCGTATCGGGGCTTAACTTTGACCACCGCACTGGTCTGATCAAGGCCGGACCCCATGCGTCTCTGACCAGCGAGAAGCTGCTCGTGGATACCGCCCGGTTGGCACAGGTGTGTCGCCAAGTTGATGCTGGCGCGCATTACCAAACGCATCTTGAGCAGGTACTGGATGATTCGGTCAGCGCATTGCTGGCCGAGGAGAAAGCCAGGCGCCTGGCGCTGGCGGCTCAGCTTGCGGTTGTGCAGGGTCGCATCGAGGCGGCCGAGCTGGCGGCGCTGGAGCCCCTTCTGGGAAGCGTGTCGACAGTGAATCCGACGCTCCCGAGTGTGAAGGTGAAGCACCTTTATCTGCTGGGTCACGCGGTATTGGGCGCCTTGCTCATAGAGCTGTCGGAGCATGCGAATGCATCGGGACCTTCCGATAGCGCGGGCATATTGCTTTTTTTGCCTCATCGACCACTGCAGCGATTTGCCGATTTGAACGGCGTCGTTACTCATCTGGTCACGATGCTCGCGACCCCGCGCGAGCATGAAGCCTTGCTCGCGCTGATTGCCCTCGACAGTCGCATCGGCTTCCAGGCGATGTTGAAAAAGCGTCTGAGCGATGCGGTGCCTGACCTGGAGGTCCTCGGCAGGGGCTGTGGCAAAGCCCTGTTCGCCGAGCTCGCCGAGTTGCAGGTGAAGCAGATCAAGGATGATGCCCGTTACCTGCTGGTGCCAGTGGCGGACGTCGATGACAAGGTCAAGTGGCAACGGTTGCTGACACTGGAGTCCGTCGGCATGAACTTGCTACAGGCGGCATCGCTGTTTGTGCCAGGGCTGGGTCAGTTGTTTCTCGCGGCAACGGTGGTGCAGGTGCTTGACGAGGTCTACGAGGGCGCTGTCGACTGGTCGCGCGGTCATCAACACGAAGCCTTGGAACACATGCTTGGCGTCGCCGAACTGGTTGCTGTCAATGCGTTGGGGGCTGCGGGTGGGGCGGCGGTAGCCCGAGGTTTCCAACGTAGCGGTTTCGTGCAGGAATTGGCTCCTGTCGAGCCACGGCCAGGCACAGGGCGATTGTGGGCCCATGAGCTGGCACCTTACCGCGCCAGGAATGTGCCGCAGCACGCGCAACGCGGCCCCGATGGCCTGTACCGACATGGCGACGAGCGTTGGTGGCTGCATCAAGGCCACCTTCACGGCGTTCGTCGTGATATCGCTGCAGCTCAATGGCGGCTGCAACGAGGCGACGGCAAGTCGGGCTTTGCTCCAGCGTTGCAATGGAACGGTGAATACGGTTGGCGCCTGGCCTGGCAGCGCCCGCAGGAATGGCAGGGCGAGTCGTCTTTGCTCGGACACTTGTGGCCGCTGGCCTCCGAATTCGATGAGCAGCGGATCAAGTCGATTTTGTCGATCGCCGATATTGACCACTCGACCTTGCGCCGCCTCGTCGCCGAGCAACGAGCGCTTCCTGCTGGGCTGCGTGACACCCTCAACCGGTTCGCCGCTGATGGAAGAATCGACCAGTTCTTTCTCGCGTTGCATCATAGCCCGCAAACTGCTGAGGTGGACTTGATGCGTTTTTGCAGCAATCGCCTCAAGCTTGAGCAAATGACGTCTCAGGCTCGTGTACAAGCCATGCTTGATGACGCTGCCATGTTGCGTGAGGAGCTCATGGCACATTTGACCGAGCAGCCGGGCGGGCGCACGGACACTGCCTTGATACAGCGTGATTTCCCCGGCTTGCCTGATGTGTATGCCGCCGATCTGCTTGACCGTGTAAGCCCCGTCCAGCAACAGCGCTTGCGAAGCAGCGGACGTTTGGACCTGGCATTGGCGGAACGCGCGCGGCTGGCGTTGCACGAGGCGTGGATTTGCCGATTATTGCAAGGGTTGTACCTCAACAACGCCTACCAGCAAGAGCTGCCGAGACTGATATTCGCGTTGCTGCGCAGGGAGCCGGCCTGGCCCCGCGAAATCAACTTCGAGGTACGCCAAGGCGCTGTCGACGGACGGCTCATCACAAGCCTGTACCCGGCTGATACAGGGGGCAAGCCCAAGGTACTGGTATGGCTCGCAGGGCAGATGCACGTGTTCGAGGATGGCACGCGTCTGCTCGTCGAAACCGAGGGCGCGGGTGGGCTGTTGGAGTGCTTGTGGCATTTTCTGCCCGAGGCAGACCGCCAGCGGCTGGGATGGACGGGCCAGGCAGCCATCGAAGCAATGCGTGCCGACCTCCGGCGCCGTCTACCGAACAGCCGGACCCAGGTACTCGAACTGCTGAATGTGCAGCCGCCCAAACCGACGTTCCGCCCACCGGTCCGCCTTCCGGACAGGCGTTTTGGCTATTTGATGAGTGGCCGTGGTGGGCGCGGCAGTCATGTGGCCGAACGCACGCTGGAGGATCGGGTGCGCAGCCTCTATCCAGGGTTCAGCGAAAGGCAGCTGGATCTTCCTTCACAGCCTTGCTCGAGCAGGAGCAAAGCTATGTGCAACTTGACCGTGACCTGCAGAGCTGGGCCGACGATGAAGACGGTGCAGCGACGCGTCGACAGCGACGTCAGGTGGCTGATGAAATCCGTCGCTGCTGGCGTTTTCAAGGATTGGCTGGCAGGGCGCATAGCAACGGCGACCCTGGTATGGTGCTGGTACTGTCCGGTCTGGATGCGGCCGAGCTGCCGGATCTCTCCGGGCATGAGGGGTTCAGTCACGTCAGTGAGATGACCCTGTCGCACATGCAACTGCGCGATCTTCCCACGGGCTTTCTACAGCCATTTGGCAGTTTGCTGACCCTGAATCTGGACAGTAACAGGTTGACCGTAGTCCCCCCGGCGCTTTCTGCATTGCCGCATCTACGTGAACTGACGCTTTCGCGAAACGAGCTCCACATCGATGCAGCAGGCCTTGCCTTACTCGGGCAGATGCGCCAACTGCGTATGCTGGACTTGAGCGAAAACCCGCTCGGGATGTTCGGGCTGGCGCTGGATCAAATGCCGCGTCTGCGTCAGTTGGGTCTGCGCAATGTTGGTCTGACCGAGGTCCCGCGACATCTGGCACTGGGGGTCTCCCTGGACTATGTCGATCTGCGCGACAACCAAATCACCGCCTTGCCGCTGAGCCTGCGCAACCGGGCTGGGCAGTGGCGGCGAAGGCTCGCGCTGGTGGGGAATCCGCTACCCGAGCAGTACCGTGACCTGTGGATCGACCCGAGCTGGACGTCTGAGAGCGAGGCCGAGAGCGACGTACACGATGGCACGCGCTGGCTGGAGCGGCTCGACGATGCGTCACGGGTCACCCGCGCCGCGCAATGGGACCGCCTGCAGGCGGAACCGGGAAGCGCCGATTTCTTTGGCTTGATTCACGCACTGGCGGACACCAGCGATTTTCGCTTGGCGCGGGCGCACCTGGAGGCCAGGGTATGGGCCATGTTCGACATGGTCGAACGGAATACGGCTGTGCGTGAACAGTTGTTTGCGCTTGCGAGTGAGCCACGCACCTGCGTGGACAGTGTGATTTCGACCTTCGGCCTGCTGGAAGTCAAGATGCTCAGTACTGCCGTCGAGAGCGGCTCAGCGGACGAGGTCGAGACGCAATTGCTGGACCTGGCACGGAGGTTCTTCCGTCTCGACCAAGTGGAAGCCTACGCCCGAGAGGACGTCAGGCAGCGCCGCGCCGGTGGGCGAGGCGTCGATGAGGTGGAGGTGAGCCTGGCCTACAGGGTAGGGTTGGCGCAAGCCCTCGACTTGCCAGGCCAACCGCGTACGATGCAGTTCGAGACCATCGCCGGGGTGAGTCAGCAAGATCTGCAGGCGGCGCAGGCCGCCGTGCTCGAGGCAGAGGCCAGTGATGCGCTGGCGGTGGACATCAGCCATAGAAGCTTTTGGCTTGATCGCTTGCAAAGACATCACGAAGCAGCCTTCGGGTTGATACGCGAACCGTTCGTGACGCGAATGGAGGCTGTGTTTGCCCGTCGTCACAGCCTCACGGATGCCGAGTACGACGCTCAAGGCAGAGCGATCATTGCGGAGTGTGAGTCGGCAGTAGATGCCAAGGCGCTCGAGCTGACCCGCCAGGCACTGGCACGTCAGACCGAGTGAGGCTCAGCAGACCCGGTACATGAATTGTTCAGGAGCTGGCCTTTTTTCGTCATGGCCCTAAGATGGCCTGCATTGGGCAATCTGGATAGCCAATGAGCGACAAAGATACGATTTCCATGCAATTGGTGCGCGAAGCGCTGCTGCAGACCTGCCCGCAGGGCAAGGCTGACGCAGCGCTGCTGCGGCGTGCGGGAATCGATGAACGCAGCTTCGAGCAAGCTGAAGCGCGCGTTGGTGCCGATGCCTACGCGCGTCTCTGGCGCTTGCTGGCACGTCGATGTAACGACGAATTCTTCGCGATGGACCCGCGCGGTCTGCGTAGCGGCAGCCTCTCG
Source organism: Pseudomonas sp. A014 (assembly GCF_052378495.1). Taxonomy (NCBI): domain Bacteria; kingdom Pseudomonadati; phylum Pseudomonadota; class Gammaproteobacteria; order Pseudomonadales; family Pseudomonadaceae; genus Pseudomonas; species Pseudomonas sp. A014. The sequence goes on along the minus strand of NZ_CP199001.1, from coordinate 3,979,985 downwards.
TTCATGTGCCAGGCAAGCATGGCGCAGCCCACGCTTGGCGCAGGGTTGGAGACTGCGTTGGGGTTTCTCTCGTTGATGCTCGAAGACCTGCAGCCCGGGCTGGTGCGCCAGCAGAGCCTGGCCGAGATCACTATCAACGAACCGCGCGATGAGCCCCGGCGTGCGTTCACCTACTTTACGTTCTGGATGATTGTCCATGGCGTTGCCTGCTGGCTGGCGGGCCGACGCATTCCCATTCTCGCCATTGACCTGCGTTGTGCTGAGCCGCCGTTTTGCGACGATTACCGGGTGATGTTCTCCGAGAACCTGCAGTTCGAGCGCCCGCGTACGCGCATGATCATCGCCGCCGATTGTCTTGAGCTGCCCCTCAGGCGCACGCCCGAGGAGTTGCAGAAATTTCTCGCCGAGGCTCCGGGCAATATCCTGGTCAAATACCGAGATCCCGACAGCCTCGCCCGACGTGTGCGTCGCATCCTGGGGAAGCTCGACCCCGGCCAGTGGCCCGACGCCGAACGTCTGGCCCGCGACCTGTGCCTGTCGTTATCGACCTTGCGCCGTCGCTTGGCAGAGGAAGGGCAGACCTACCAGGGGCTCAAGGATAGCGTACGCCGACAGCTGGCGATCGACTGGCTGAGCGAGGGCTCGCTGGCGATGAGCGATATCGCCGAACGCCTGGGGTTTGCCGACGCCAGTTCGTTCTATCGCGCGTTTCGTAAGTGGTTTGGCTGCAACCCAGGAGGGTATCGGGCCTTCGTATTGGGTGGCTCGCAGGTACAAGGCAAGAATTCCGGCTGAATGCCGAGTGGTGCCTGCACCAAGGTGGTGGTTCCCAACATGAGGTACCTTCGATGACCACCCCTCTGGCGGCACCCAAAGCAGACCTTGTTGATGAGTTCATTGGCGAAAACCTACCCGACTGGCTTAGCAAGGCGCAGCCGGCGCAGATCAAGGCGCTGCGAGACGGCTTCGCAGCTCATCGTCAAACCGAGCAGGGCTTGGCAACAGCCTTGCTGCGCCTGGTGCCTCTGCAAGCGTTTGCCCTGCCATTGCTGCAGCTGACACTGGAACGCGATCTGGGCCTGAAGATCGACCTGCTGTCGGTGTTGTGGCGTGAGCGCTGGACCAAGTTCTCGTTGCCGGGAAACCAGGCGTTCAATACCTACCAGTCTCATCATCCGGCGCTCTACCATCTGCTGCAGAACTTTCCTGACGATGCCGAGTTTGGCGAGGGCACTGGGTTCGTCGCCGAGCAGTCCGATGACCGCAATGCTCCGGCGTTGTTCACTGACGCCAAGGGAGTGGCTAGGGCTTGTAACCGCTTGGATATCGGCAAACGCTATCAGGCCCACCTGGCGGAGGTGTTCGACTCGTCCACCGTTGCGCTGTTGGCCGAAGACAAGCGTCAGCGCTTCGACCTCGCCATCGAAATTGCCGCGTTGAAAAAGTCATTGGTGCGAGCCGACCTTGATCTGCTACGCCTGGTCAGTGCCGGCAAGCCCGCGGTTCACGCCAGCTACGACATCGTCAGGGTGCGGCAATTGGCATTGCTCGGCCACCCGTTGGAGGGGGCCTTGACCGTCGAATTGGCCAACGTCTGGCCGCGTGGGGTGCGGGCGAGCCTGCGCGTCCAGGCAGTCCTGCTGTACCTGCCAGACCAGCCGCTATGCCGATTCGACTCTTGGCATGCATTGCAGGATGCGTTGGTGAAGCGCCTGCAGAACCCCGCGAACCAGGCGAAGCTCATCGAACGCATGGCTCTCAAGGATCGGGCGAGCTGTCTGCAACGGTTGAGTGTCCGCCTGAAAGATGCCAAACCCGATCTGGAGCCGGAGGGCGAAGTACTGGCAGGCAATGTCTTCGTCGCCCTGGCCGACGGGCAGGTAAATAGGCTGCGTAGTGATGCGCGCTATCTTGCGGTTCCCACCCAGGACGCCAATACCGAGCGCAAATGGGCCAAGCTCCGTGCCCTGGAGAGTGTGGGTGAAACATTCGTGCAGTTGGGGGGATTATTAGTCCCGGCACTTAATGCGATGTTGATCGGCGCACAGGTGGTACAAGTACTGGGGGAGGTATTCGAAGGCGTCGATGACTGGGCACGCGGTCACCAGCATGAGGCACTGGAGCACCTGCTCGGAGTGGTCGAAAGCGTCGCGGTCAATGCTGCACTGGCAGGTGCGGGGCATTACGTCGCACGGGCCTTCAGCCGTAGCGCTTTTGTCGATGAGCTGGTGCCGGTGTCTACCCAGCCTGGCACCCACCGCCTCTGGCATGAAGACCTTTCACCTTTTCGCGAGCAGGCCTTGCCCAGCGGGGCGGTGCTGGACGAAAACGGCTTGTACAGCGATGGCGTGAATCACTGGTGGCAGCAGGAGGGGTACTTCCATTCTGTGCATCAGCCCGACAATTCCGATGAATGGCAACTGCGCCGTACCGATGGTCGTGCGGGCTTTGGGCCCATGCTGTTCGGCAATGGCGAGGGCGCCTGGCACCTGGCTTGGCAACGGCCAGGAGAGTGGCAGGGCGCGCGCACCCTGCTGACGCACTTGTGGCCGCGTGCGGCCGAGCTCGACGACGTGGGTATCACTCAGGTTCTACGAATCAGTAGCATGGACGAGGCCGCTTTGCGGGGGCTCGCCGTGGAGCGGCGTCCCCTGCCCGCAGTGCTTCGCGATACGTTGCTGCGCTTCACGGCCAGCGCACGCATCGATAGGTTCTTCAACGCCCTTGAGCAAGACATTGCCCATGGCGCGGACTCGTCGTTGTTCGACTACTGCCTGGAGCAACTGGTGGACCCGGCGTTGGACGGAAGTGAACTTGCCGGACAGATTAGCGACGATGCGCCGCGACTACGCCATGCGCTGATGGCGCATTTTTCTACGCCAGAAGTGCCGGAGGGTGTAGACCTGAGTTTGATTCAACGTGACTTTCCCGGATTGCCCGAGGCCTATGCGCTCGACCTGCTGTCCCAGGAGAACGCCGCGCTCGTTGAGCAAATGAACAGCCGTAACCGCATCCCGCTGGCACTCGCCGAGCAGGCGCGCGAAGCCTTGCAGTCGGCACGGATTGCCCGGGCGATCGAGGCACTGGTGCTTGGCAACACTTACAGCAATGATCTGCCTGAACTGGTGTTTGGCCTGCTGCGTCGCCATGCTGGATGGCCTATGCGGATCAACTTCGAGGTGCGTGAGGGCAGTGCTTTCGGTCGTTTGACCAGTCGCCTGTTCCCCTCTTCTACGGCGGGTGAGCTGTGGACACTGGTCTGGGCAGAAGGAGGGGTGCGTGTATACCAGGATGGCCTCGAGGCAGTTGATGCACCTGAGTCGCCCCGCGATCTGTTTGCAAGCCTGCTGGCCTACCTGCCGGGCGAGCACCTTGATCGCCTGGGCTGGTCGGGTGAGGCGGGAGCGACGGCGATGCGCCGGGATCTGCTCAGCTGGTTGCCCGCCGGGCGTGACAAAGTGATCAGTTTGCTGGGGATGAGCGAGATCCGTCCCAGCTTGCGCCCAGGCAGGCGCATGCCTGATGGTCGCTACGGTTATCCCCTCAGCGGTCGTGCCAGTTCCGGCTCCTCGGCGGCGCGGACCTTGCGCGACCGCGTGCGGGCGTTGTATCCGGGGTTCAGCGATGGGCAGGTCGAGACCTATGTCGAACTGCTCGGGAATTCGCCGGGTTCGGCGTTCACCAACCTGCTCAGTGAGGAGCTGGAATTTCGCAGCTTGAATCGCGCCTTGCGAACCTGGGTTCAGGATCCCCCGCTCGCCTCGGCGAGAAGTGCGCGTCAATTGCTGGCCGATGAGTTGTTGCGCAGCTGGCGTATCGAAGGTCCAATCGTACGGGGTGGCAACAACGAGCCAGGCATGCGCCTGAGCTTAATTGGTGTGCCGGTTGGTGAACTGCCGGTCCTGCCAGCAGGCACCAATTTTCGGCATGTCCTGGAGCTGAACCTGATCAATCTGGGGCTTTCGGCATTGCCTGCTGGGTTCCTCAGAAACTTTGGCCATCTGCGCAGCCTCAACCTCAGCAACAATATGTTGTCCGAACTGCCTGGCGAGATGCACCTGCTGACCAGCCTGCGCACACTCAATCTGTCACGCAACCAACTGCAGATGGATGCCACCGCCTACTCGGCGCTGGAGGGGCTGCAGCGCTTACGTATCCTGAATCTCAGTCGCAATCCGTTGCAGACGTTCAGCTTGTCGTTGCGACCGCTTCAACGTCTTTACGAGCTCGAGCTGCGTATGACTCAATTGAGCGTGTTTCCTGCGGACCTGGTACAGGCCGAACTGCTGGAGTATATCGATCTGCGCGACAACGGCATCAGCGAACTCCCTGACGCGCTGTTGCAAGCGCCTCTCTCTGTGCGTCAGGCGTTGCGACTGGAGGGCAACCCCTTGACTGGCGATTATGCTGAGCGACTGTCGGGCCATGTGCCTAGCCAGGCCGTGCCTTCGACCTTCAATGCTCGGGAGTCCTGGCTAGAGCACCTTGAAGAGGGCGAGCGTGAGCGGCGAGCAGCGCAATGGGATCGGCTTTCTGAGGAAGAGGGGAGCGAGGAGCTGTTCGCGTTGCTCGGACGACTGGTGCAGAGCAGCGATTTCCGTCTGGCCCGCACAGATCTCGAGCAGCGTGTCTGGGCGCTGCTGGACGGCATAGAGCTTGATACGCGGTTGCGTGAAGACATCTTCAACATTGCGGCAAACCCTACCACCTGCGTCGACAGCGTGGCTTCTTGCTTCAGCGCTCTTCAGGTGCGGGCGTTCATTGCCAACGGTTTGCGCGATGTGCCCGCAGCGCAAGCCCAAAGTACCCGACTGATGCTAGGGCGCAGGCTGTTTCGTCTCGACAGGGTCGAGCAGTACGCTCGGGACGATATGGTGCAGCGGGTCGAGAATGGGGCCGGGGTCGATGAGGTCGAGGTGAGCCTGGCCTATCGGGTGGGGTTGGCCCGTGAACTTGACCTTCCAGGCCAGGCACGGAGCCTGCAGTTCGAGACGATTGCTGGCGTGACCCGTGCTGATCTCGACGCCGTGGTGGCACGCGTTCGTGAAGCGGAGGCAGGTGATGAGCTGGCGCAGTTCATCAGCAAACGCGACTTCTGGCTCGACTACTTGCGAGAAACCGAGCCCGCACAGTTTGCGGCCATCGAAGCGCCCTCGGACGAGCAGATGTCGGCACTCGACGAACGAAGGGACGAGCTCGCCGATCTGGAGTACGTGACCGAGGCCAAAGCGTTGAAGCAGTCGCGTGAGGCCGACTTGCAGGCATTGGCGTTGCGCTTGACCCGCGATGCACTGGACGCAGGTCGCTAGGCCGATCAGCCGCAGGCCATGACCGGAGCTCATTCCTCCTGCCATGGCCCGGACGGTCCAGCGAAAGTGCATGACGCGATTTGCGAAAGGAGCCTCTCCCATGACATCTATCCCTCCCTTGACCGTCGGTAAGCCCAGTGTTGCCGATGCAGTCGATGACTTTATCCGCACCGGGTTGCCCGAATGGCTCAAGCGTGCCTCACCTGCCCAGATCAACCGTCTGCGCGATCGCTTCAAGAGCAGCCGGGTCAGCCAGGACAAGGTGCGTGCGGCAACGCTCGACCTGATCCCGCTGCACACCTTCGTACTTGAGCAATTCACAGCTCTGCTCGGCGACCGGTTGCCCAAGGACTGTAAGCTCGATCAGTTGCAGTGGCTGGATGTCAGGCGCGAGTTCGGCCTGGTTCCGGGAGTGCATTGGCCGTTCTATCGACCGGGTTACGTGCGACAGCCAGGGTTGCTGCGACTGATGCAGAACTTTCACGCCGACGACGCCGCGCTCGAGGGCAGTGGGCTTGTGCATCCGGGGGCTGATGTTGTGTTGTCAGGTCCGGCGAACGATCTGGCACGCGACTGCCGCAAGAAAAATGTCGGCAGCCTTTACCAGGCTCAGCTAGCGCAGGTTTTCAGTGCATCGAACTGCGCGCTGCTGGCCGAGGACAAGCGCTCGAGCCTGAGCCTTGTGATCGAGATCGCAGCGCTCAAGGGAGAGATATCGGCGCTTGAGCAGATTGCTTTGCAGGATATCGCCCAAGGTGTGCCCGAGCAGCATGAGACGCTGCTGCGAGGTTATTCCGGCATGCTGACGGTGCTGGGTTGCAGTATCACTGATGGCCTGACCATCGCACTGCGGGACGCTGCAGGTGTGAGCAAGGGTGTCATGCTGTACCTGCCCAGTGACCCGCAGCTTGCTCTGCGGCGTTATGACTCGTGGGAAGACCTGAGTGCGGCTATGGTCACCGCGCTCGAGGACAAGGCTTACCTTGAGTTCTTCAGTGGTCTGGTTGCGTTTGAACAGCGGCCGACGTTCCTGCAGACACTGGGCAAACGTCTGGCCGATGCCAGCCCGGATCTACAGATCGAAGGCAGGACAGTGCAGGGCGAGTTGTTCGCGGAGCTGGTGGCGCAGCAGGTGCAGCGGGTGAAGTCCGACGCACGGTACGTGCTGGTCCCGACCGCTGACGCGGATCATGCTGCGACCCAGTCACGCCTGCAGGCGTGGCAGTCGATCGGGCTTGGCTTGGCCAATCTGGCAGGGCTGTTCATTCCTGCGATCGGTGCGATTTTGTTTGGCCAGTTGGTGGAGCAGACGCTCTCGCAGGTGTTCGAAGGGACTGCGGACTGGACCCGTGGTCATCAACATGAAGCCCTTGAGCATCTGCTCGGTGTGGCCGAGACCGTTGCGGTCACGGCGGCGCTGGCTGGGGGGGCTGCGGTGGTTGCACGGGGGTTCGCCCGCAGCAGCTATGTTGATGGTCTGAAGCCTGTCGACGTGCAAGGCGTCGGCACGCGTCTTTGGTCAAGCGCGCTGGATACTTATGTTAACGAGCCGCTACAGCCGCGCTTGCAGGATGACGGGCTGTATCGCACTGCCGACTCGCGCTGGCTGCGGGTTGGCAATCGTTTCTTTGCCGTGCACCAACCGTCGGCTCAAGGTGGCTGGCGCGTGCGTCACCCGCGTCGTGTGGCTGCCTACGGTCCTGCGCTGGAAACCGTCGGCGAGCGTGGCTGGCGGCTGCGCCTGGAGCGACCGCTGGAGTGGTCGGACGAGGCTCGGATGCTGCAGAGCCTATGGCCCCTGGACCCGGCGTTGACCCGCACCGATGCCTTGGCCGTTCTCGACATGGCGGACATCGATGTCGAAGAGTTGCGTGGCTTGCTGGTGGATAGCCGTGAGGTTCCGGCCAACCTGCGCGAGACGTTGCGGCGCTTCGATGCGGACCGACAGGTATCGGCGTTCTTCAAGGCGTTGGCCGAGGACCAGCTACCTGTGGACGATGCACGTATCGAGGCGTGGTGCCTGGCGTTGCCAGGCTTGCACAAGGCGGACAGTGCCGGGCTGCGTGTTGCCTTGCTGGCGCAGGAGCCGGTGCTGCGCCGCGATCTTTTCCAGTATCTGGTTACCGAAAACCCGCCTGCAGACCCGCTGTGTGCGCTGTTGCAGCGTGACTTTCCCGGGTTGCCTGCACGGTATGCCGTGCAGGCAACCGCCCAGGTGTCGAGCCGTCTGCGCACGATCGCCGAGGTTGAATCACGCGTACCGCTGGCAGTGGCGAACGACGCCCGGTCACTGCTGCAACTGGCTCGCTTGAGCCGCGCCTGCGAGTCGCTTTACCTGGATAATGTATACAGCGACGAGGGTGCCGAACTGGTTCTGGCGCTGGCAGCACGGCTACCCGGATGGCCGCAGACGTTGCGCCTGGTGCTGCGTGAAGGAACCCTTGATGGACGGGTGGTCAAGGCCGTCGGACCTGTTGCCGACACTGGCTCGCAAGTCACACTGGTGCATAAGGATTGCCAGTTCCAACGCTACGACCATGGCGGTCGGAAGCAGGGTGAGCCCGCGTTTTCTATGGCACAGGCGCTGGTCGACGCGCTACCGGTCGAGGTACGGACCTCACTGGGGCTCACAGGTACGAATGCAGGTCTGCTGCTGCGTGCGGCGTTGCGTGCGCAACTACCGAGCACACGCAGTGAGCGTGTAAGTCTGCTGGGCTGGACCCCACGTAAATCCTGGTTCAACCCTGGACGGCGCATGGCTGATGGGCGTGTTGGGTATCCGCTCAGTGGACGCGGGCAGCCTGGCTCCTCCTGGCAGCCGCTACTGGACCGTCTGCGCGCGATCTATCCTGATCTTTTACCCGCGCAGCTTGAGGCGCGACTGAGTCGGATGCAGCAAGCGCCTGGGTCCCTTTACCGGCGGCTGGCCGAGCTTGAAGGCGATTATGAGCGACTGGAGAGGGCACTCTCGGGTTGGCTCAGCGCCGGGCTTGGCGGCCGTAGCCACGCTGCCCGCGTCCAGGCTGCCGAGCGCATGCGCCAGGCCTGGCGCCTTCAGGACGGGCAGCAGACCCTGGTGATCAGTGGCGTACAACTGCAGACCTTGCCCGAGTTCGTCCACCCGACGACGTTCGCCAACGTTACCACGCTGGTCATCAGCGACACCTCGCTCACTCATGTGCCGACCGACTTCCTGCATTGCTTCAGCGCTTTGAGGGAGCTGAACCTGAGCGGCAATCATCTGCTGGCCTTGCCACGAGGTATCGTTCACCTGGTTGAGCTGCGTCGTCTGCGACTGGCGCGTAACGACATTCGCCTCGATGAAGCAGGTGTCCAGGTGCTGACGGGCCTGCAACATCTGAACGAGCTGGACCTGAGCCACAATCCGTTAGGGGCGTTGATCTTGCGCTTCAATCACCTTCCGCAACTGCGCGAAATCAGTGTGCGCCATTGCCGATTGGGTGCCTGGCCGGACGGTTTGGAGCAGTGCGGATTTCTTGAGCGCGCCGACCTGCGCGACAACCAGATTCCTGTCGTGCCAGCGGCCATCCTGCAGATGCCGAATGTCTTCCGCCGCGGTTTCATGGTCGAAGGCAATCTTTTGTCGAGCGTTGAGCTGCGAGGGCTCTATGCTCTCGACGCGATCCAGGAGCATCTGCACCTACCAGAGCGACTGACCCGGCAGAATGTCGACGTGGTGCGCGCTTCGTGGTTGGACAGCGGCGATTCGGCCTTGTACAACGCGCAGCTGTTCCAATGGGACACGCTGCAGGCGATGCCGGACAGCGATGGGTTCTTCCAGTTGCTGGGGTGGCTGACGCTCACGCAGGACCATGCTCAGGTGCCAGCGGTGCTGTCGACGCGTGTTTGGTCTCTGCTCAATGCCATCAACGCCGACACTGACCTGCGCAACCATCTTTACGCGCTGGCCGACGACAACCTGACCTGCCTGAATGCGGTCAGTGACCGTTTCAGTGATTTGCAGCGCTGCGCCGCGATTGCGCGTGCCGATGCCAACACCTTGCATGAGCGGGGCAGTGAGCTGATCACACTCGGTCAGGGGCTGTTTCGCCTGGACCAGTTGGACGCGTTCGCTCGTGCCGACATCCGTCGCCGGATCGAAGCCGGCGATAGTGTCGACCAGCTTGCAGTGCGCTTGTACTACCGAGTGAGCCTGAGGGAGCGCCTGAGCCTACCGTTCACTTCGCGGTTCATGGACTATGCCTCGGCGGCCGAGGTGACTGACAGCCAGCTTCAGGATGCGCTGGTGGCGGTGAGGGCAGCGGAGTCGATCGAAGCCCTGGGTGAAAGCATGAGCCGGCAGGCGTTCTGGCGGCGCTATATGCTTGAGCGCCATGATGCGGTCTTCGAGCGCGTCGAAACAGACCATCAGACACGATTGGCGGCGCTGCAGGCCAGGGCCGACCAGATTTCGGCCGAGAATCTGGCCCTGGAGATCGAGGCGCTGGAGAGTCGGCGGGACGTCGAGGAGCTCGAGATGATACGTGAACTGACCCGGCAAATGCTGATTGGCCGGGAGCGGGGGCTTGGCTGAACGCTCAGGGCGCTGAGGCTACAGTGGCCAAACCGATCATGCCTGATGAGCGCTTTTGCCATTGTCCACAAGCGCTGGCGGCGCGACTATCGTCGGACCTAGGGTTCAACTCCAACAACAAGAAATCAGGAGTCCGACGATGCGTGATTACGCCGAGGCCGCGCGAGCATTCGAATATGACCGGGTTGCCGCAAACGCCTTGCAGGGCAACCTGCAAGCACTTAACGCCTGTGTCGAGTGCTGCGACCGGCATGTCGGCCGCAACCTGCCTGCGCTGATCTGTGAAGACCAGGAAGGTAACGGCGCGCGCTACAGTTTCGAGCAGCTGCAGGTCATGGCGGCTCGCATGGGCAATGTTCTGAAGGAACAGGGCGTGGGGCCCGGGGACCGGGTCGCCGGCCTGATGCCACGTACCGTAGAACTGCTGGTGACGATTCTCGCCACTTGGCGACTGGGGGCGGTATACCAGCCGTTGTTCACCGCGTTCGGTCCCAAGGCCATCGAGCACCGTCTGGAGCAGTCCCACGCCCGGGTGGTGGTCACTGATCGCAACAACCGCGCCAAGCTGGACGATGTCAGCGGCTGCCCGACGATCATCACGGTCGGTGCTGCGGCGCACGAGCTGGATTTCCAGCAGGCGTTGGAGGCGGCAAGCGATCACTGCGAGCCGGTAATGCGCAGCGGCGACGACCCCTTCCTGTTGATGTTCACGTCCGGCACCACAGGGCCGGCAAAACCACTCGAGGTCCCGCTGCGGGCGATTGTCGCCTTCCAGGGCTACATGCGCGATGCCATCGACCTGCGCCCTGACGATAGCTTCTGGAACCTGGCCGATCCGGGCTGGGCCTATGGCCTGTACTACGCGGTTACCGGCCCCCTGGCGCTGGGGCACGCCACCACGTTCTACGATGGTCCGTTCAGCGTCGAGAGCTGTGCACGGATCATCGACAAGCTGGGCATCAGCAACCTGGCCGGCTCGCCCACCGCCTATCGCTTGCTGATCGCAGCCGGTGAGGCGTTCTCGGCACCGATCAAGGGGCGTCTGCGGGTGGTCAGCAGCGCCGGTGAGCCGCTCAATCCCGAAGTGATCCGCTGGTTCGCCGACGCCTTGAACGTGACCATCCACGACCACTATGGCCAGACCGAGCTGGGCATGGTGCTGTGCAACCACCATGGCCTGGCGCACCCGGTAAACCTGGGGTCGGCGGGCTTCGCCATCCCCGGGCATCGCATCGTGGTGCTGGACGAAGCTGGCAACGAGCTGCCTGCCGGTCAGCCGGGGATACTGGCAGTCGACCGCGAGCAGTCGCCGCTGTGCTGGTTCGGCGGCTACCACGGCGTTCCCACCAAGGCGTTCATCGGCAAATACTACCTTTCCGGCGACACCGTCGAGCTCAACACCGATGGCAGCATCAGCTTCGTCGGCCGCAGCGACGATGTGATCACCACCTCCGGCTACCGCGTCGGTCCGTTCGATGTGGAGAGCGCGCTAATCGAACACCCGGCGGTGATCGAGGCGGCGGTGGTGGGCAAGCCTGACCCCCAGCGTACCGAGCTGATCAAGGCTTTCGTGGTGCTGGCCGCAGGGCATAGCGCCAGCCCTGAACTGGAAGAGGCCTTGCGCCAACATGTGCGCCAGCGCCTGTACGCCCACGCTTACCCGCGTGAAATCGAATTCGTCGGCGAGCTGCCCAAGACCCCGAGCGGCAAGCTGCAACGCTTCATCCTGCGCAATCAGGAAATTGCCAAGCAACGCGCTGCGCAGGCCACCCCTGCTGGCGCCTGAAGGAAGACCTCAATGAACGTTCAACGCAAAAGTTTCATCGTCACCGGCGCCGCCTCCGGGCTGGGCGCCGCTACAGCGCAAATGCTGGTCGAGGCCGGCGCCCGTGTGATGCTGGTCGACCTCAACGCCGAGGCGGTCGAAGCCAAGGCGCGGGAGCTGGGTGACAACGCCCGCTTCGCAGTGGCCGACATCAGCAGCGAGCCGGCCGCCCAGGCAGCGGTCGAGGCGGCCGTCAGCGCCTTCGATGGCCTGCACGGGTTGGTCAATTGCGCGGGGATCGTCGGCGCCGAGAAGGTCCTGGGCAAACAGGGGCCGCATGGCCTGGCAAGCTTTGCCAAGGTGATCAATGTCAACCTGATTGGCAGCTTCAACATGCTGCGCCTGGCCGCAGCGGCCATGGCCGAAGGCCCTGCGGACGAGTGCGGTGAGCGGGGTGTGATCATCAATACCGCCTCCATCGCCGCCTATGACGGGCAGATCGGCCAGGCGGCCTACGCCGCCTCCAAGGGCGCGATTGCCAGCCTGACACTGCCGACCGCCCGTGAACTGGCGCGCTTCGGTATCCGCGTGATGACCATCGCTCCCGGCATTTTCGAGACGCCGATGATGGCCGGGATGACCCAGGAAGTGCGTGATTCGCTCGCCGCCGGGGTGCCATTCCCACCACGTCTCGGCCGCCCGCAGGAATATGCGGCACTGGCCCGCCACATCATCGAGAACAGCATGCTCAACGGCGAGGTGATCCGCCTCGACGGTGCACTGCGCATGGCTGCCAAGTAAGGAGAAGAGCTCATGAGCCTCGTCAATGATCCGATCGTCATCGTCAGTGCCGTGCGCACGCCCATGGGTGGCCTGCAGGGCGACCTGAAAAGCCTCACTGCACCGCAGCTGGGCAGCGCAGCGATCCGCGCCGCAGTCGAGCGTGCAGGCATCGATGCCGCCAGCGTCGAGCAGGTGTTGTTCGGTTGCGTATTGCCCGCCGGGCTTGGCCAGGCGCCGGCGCGCCAGGCCGCACTCGGGGCGGGCCTGGGCAAGCACACCACCTGTACCACCCTGAACAAGATGTGCGGCTCTGGCATGCAGGCGGCGATCATGGCCCATGACCTGTTGTTGGCCGGCAGTGCCGATGTGGTGGTGGCGGGTGGCATGGAGAGCATGACCAACGCTCCGTATCTGCTGGACAAGGCCCGCGGCGGCTATCGCATGGGGCATGGCAGGATCATCGACCACATGTTCATGGATGGCCTCGAGGATGCCTACGACAAAGGTCGCCTGATGGGCACCTTCGCTGAAGATTGCGCCCAGGCCGGGGCCTTCAGCCGCGAGGCCCAGGATAACTTCGCCATTGCGTCGCTGACCCGTGCCCAGGACGCGATCAAGAATGGCCGCTTCAGCGCCGAGATCGTGCCGGTGGAGGTCATCGAGGGCAAGGAGAAACGGCTCGTCAAGGACGACGAGCAGCCGCCCAAGGCGCGGTTGGACAAGATCCCCCAGCTCAAGCCGGCATTCCGCGAGGGCGGCACGGTGACGGCCGCCAACTCCAGCTCTATCTCCGACGGCGCTGCGGCCCTGGTACTGATGCGCCGCAGTGAAGCCGACAAGCGTGGCCTCAAGCCGCTGGCGGTGATCCACGGTCATGCAGCCTTCGCCGATACGCCGGCGCTGTTCCCGACCGCACCGATCGGCGCCATCGACAAGCTGATCAAACGTACTGGCTGGGATCTTGCCCAGGTGGACCTGTTCGAGATCAACGAAGCCTTTGCCGTCGTCACCCTGGCCGCCATGAAGCACCTGGACCTGCCCCATGACAAGGTCAACATTCATGGCGGCGCCTGTGCCCTGGGCCACCCGATTGGTGCCTCCGGTGCGCGCATCCTGGTGACGCTGCTTTCGGCGCTGCGCCAGAACAACCTGCGCCGCGGTATCGCGGCCATCTGCATCGGCGGCGGCGAAGCCACGGCGATCGCGGTCGAATGCCTGTACTGAGGTGAACCATGCTGGTAACTGACGAGCAACAACAGATCGCCGATGCGGTAAAGGACTTCGCTCAGGAGCGCCTCAAACCGTTCGCCGAGCAGTGGGACAAGGAGCATCGCTTCCCGCGTGAAGCCATCGACGAGATGGCCGGGCTTGGCCTGTTCGGGATGCTGGTGCCGGAGCAGTATGGTGGCAGCGACACCGGCTATGTCGCCTACGCCATGGCCCTGGAAGAAATCGCCGCCGGCGACGGCGCCTGTTCGACCATCATGAGCGTGCATAACTCGGTGGGCTGCGTGCCGATCCTGAAGTTCGGAACCGAGCAGCAGAAACAGCGTTACCTGGTGCCGCTGGCCAGCGGTGCGATGATCGGCGCCTTCGCCCTCACCGAGCCCCAGGCGGGCTCCGACGCCAGCAGCCTGAAAACGCGCGCGCGTCTGGATGGCGATCACTATGTGCTAAACGGCAGCAAGCAGTTCATCACTTCCGGTCAGAACGCCGGCGTGGTGATCGTCTTTGCGGTCACCGATCCCGAGGCGGGCAAGCGTGGGATCAGTGCGTTCATCGTGCCCACCGATTCGCCGGGCTATCAGGTGGTGCGGGTTGAAGAAAAGCTTGGGCAGCACGCCTCCGACACCTGCCAGATCGTTTTCGATGACGTGCGGGTACCGGTGGACAATCGCCTGGGCGACGAGGGGCAGGGCTACAAGATCGCTCTGGCCAACCTCGAGGGCGGACGTATCGGCATCGCTTCGCAGGCCGTCGGCATGGCCCGTGCGGCGTTCGAGGTCGCGCGCGACTACGCCAAGGAGCGCCAGAGCTTCGGCAAGGCGCTGGTCGAGCACCAGGCTGTGGCTTTCCGTCTGGCCGACATGGCCACGCGCATCGCCGTGGCCAGGCAGATGGTGCTGCATGCCGCCGCCCTGCGCGATGCCGGGCGCCCGGCGCTGGTGGAGGCGTCGATGGCCAAGCTTTTCGCCTCGGAAATGGCCGAAAAGGTCTGTTCGGATGCCTTGCAGACGCTCGGCGGATATGGCTATCTGAAGGACTTCCCGCTGGAGCGCATCTATCGCGATGTGCGGGTTTGCCAGATCTACGAAGGCACCAGTGACATTCAGCGCATGGTCATTGCGCGCAATCTTTGAAGGAGCAGCTTGCATGGCATTCGAAACAATCCTGCTGGACATCCACGGCAAGGTCGGCCTGATCACCCTCAACCGTCCCCAGGCGCTCAATGCCCTGAACGCGCAGATCGTGGCCGAGATCAATCAGGCCCTGGACCAGCTCGAGCGTGATCCGAACATCGGTTGCGTGGTCCTGACCGGCTCTGCCAAGGCCTTCGCCGCAGGTGCCGACATCAAGGAGATGGCCGAGCTCAAGTATCCGCAGATCTACGTTGACGACCTGTTCAGCGACGCCGACCGCATCGCCAATCGGCGCAAACCGATCATCGCCGCGGTGTCGGGGTTCGCCCTGGGCGGCGGCTGCGAACTGGCGATGATGTGCGACTTCATTCTCGCCGCTGACAACGCCAGGTTCGGCCAGCCGGAAATCAACCTCGGCGTGCTGCCGGGTATGGGCGGCACCCAGCGCCTGACCCGTGCCGTGGGCAAGGCCAAGGCCATGGAACTGTGCCTGACTGGCCGCCTGATGGGCGCAGAGGAGGCCGAGCGGGCAGGGCTGGTGGCACGCGTGGTGCCCCAGGCCGAGCTGCTGGAAGAGGCGCTGAAGGTGGCGGCGACCATCGCCAGCAAGTCGATTCCGGTGAGCATGATGGTCAAGGAAAGCGTCAATCGTGCTTTCGAGGTGAGCCTGAGCGAGGGTGTGCGTTTCGAACGTCGCGTGTTCCACGCGGCGTTTTCCACGGAAGATCAGAAGGAAGGCATGGCAGCGTTCATCGCCAAGCGCGAGGCGCAGTTCAAGGACTGTTGAGGTTGAGGGGTAGCGCCAGGGCGCTGCCCCGCTGTTTCAGTCAGTGAAGAAGTACTGTTTTGCGTCGGCCAATGAGATCGGGCTGCGGTACACCTCTTCTTGATTCGGCGAGTGCGGGTTGGTGACCATCTTGCCCTGGGCAAAGCGTTGACTGGCCAGTTTCAGATGGCCGGCAACGAAATCCTCCCTGGTGGCGGTGCTTGAGCGATAGTGGAAGTGGGCATACCAGATCGCCTGCCCGTCGTGCTGCACGACATATTCGTCCAGGAAATCAGCAGGCCTGCCCTTGACCTTGGTCAAGGCTTTGCGCGTGCCGACAGGCTTGATCGTTATGTTGGTCTGCTCGATCAGAAATTGCAGCTCACCCATGCGCGGTTTTTGCTTGAGTGCCGCTTTGGTGCGCAGCCTGATGCTTTCGGTCGTGAGCTGTGCCGTCAGGTCCTCGATCTCCTTGATGACGATCGCCGCGTCGCCGCCTGCACTCGCCTCATCGGTGGCATTGTCCGCAGTGAGGCGGCGTTCTATGGACTCGCGGGCACTGTCGAGACGGCCGCGATGGTCCTTGAGAATTTCCTCTATCTCCACCGGCAGGTAGTCGTTCAAGTACGACTTGCTCAGGCGCGCCAGCTCCTTGCGCGCCGCAGTCATGCACGACCTGCCGTTCTTGAGCAGGCGCTTGAGCTTGGGCGGTTGTGCGGCAACAGGCGCCTCAGGTACAGCGGCTTCGAGCTCGACCCAGCGATCGTCCTTGAGTGGGTAGCTGCGAGTGGGTGTTTCACTGGCGGGGGTGGGGATGTCGACGATGCTCGGTTCGCCTTCACGTACCGTACCCAGCAGGATGCCATGCTCCTGTGTCTCTATCAGCCCGGGCAGTTGTGCGCGCAATTGCTGGACTGTGCTGACCGGGATGAACTCAGGCAGCTCGTCGGCCTCCCTGGCGACATCGTCGGCGAACGCGTCGAAATCCTGCTCCATACGCTTGAATTCATCACGGCTGCGCTCGGGATCCATATGTCTGATCAGATTGTTCAGCTGTCGCCGAGCTGTTCTGAGCTGGCCAGTGATACTGCTCAGGACCCTGGCAGTCACTTCCTCTCCCGGGCTCTTCAATCTGGCCAGTTGCAGGTGCTGCGTGATGCTCATCTGCAGGTTGTTCCAGGCGCGCTGAATCCAGAAGGAGCTTTCCTCATCCAGTTGCTGGAGCATGGTCATGCGGTTGATGCAGGCCTCGATGCGCATCCAGCGCAGTACCAGGTTCGAGGAGGGCTTGATGCCACCTTTGTCCACCACCTCGATGTAGCCGCTAATCTCGGTCTGGTGCTCGCTACGCAGCTTTTCGAGTTGTGCCCTTTGCTCAGTGAGCAGGGGGCCGTGCTCCACCATCTGGTCCAGTAGCAGCAGTATCTTCTCGATGCATTCAGCGAGGGTGGTGGCCTCTGCAGGGGTTATCTCATGACCACTGTTCTGCCGATCGTATATTTCGAGCATCTGAGCGCGCAGTGGGTCATGCAAGCGATTCAGAGCACGAAAGACTTCCTGTTCGCAGCGCACTTGCTGGCATAGGGCAAAGGCACGGCGCACCTTGTACTTCTCCAGTACCGCGCGCTCGTTGCGTTGCCTTAGGTGCTCGAGGTGCTGTGCCCAGAACGTCGAGCACTCCTTGGCGGTGCTCAGGTATTTATGCAGCGAGGGTTCATCTTCCTTGCCCTCGGCGTCCTTCAGTGCATCGATCAGCATCTGCTGGCGGCTTTGAGACTGTGCTCGTTCCTCGATGATTGTTGCATTCAGCGTTGTCAGGGCCTTTGCGTTCTCGGCCTTGAGTTGTGCGATTCGCTTGCCCAGGGGCATGCCGCCCTTGAGATGCAGGCGCAGATCCAGCTCCCAGCGGCCACTCTCTTCATGGCGAAGCCAGGGGCCCGGCTTGTCCGGGTTGGCGGCGTCGATGATACGCTGACGTTGTGCTATCGGATCCAGCTGCACCTCGTAAACACCGCTGTCCAGTGAGACCCAGGTGCGTGCCTCATGCAGGAAAAGGCCCTGCAACGCACCGTGAGATATCGGAGGCCCCAGTTCAGCGACCTTATAGGGCGCACGCAGCGCCAGCAGCGATTGACGCTGGGCGCTGTCAAGCTTGAACAAGGGATTGCTCCAGGAAAAATCGAACAGTGGATCGGGGGCGCTGCTCACCAGTGTCGGCAACTGATCGACGGTTGGGGTGGCCAGCGGGTCGACGGTGGGGGCTTCCAGCGGTCGTTGCAGGTCGATCCTGCGACGGGCGTGGGCGAACAGCAGCGTGGCGAGGTTGAGTAGCAGCTCTACCAGGGTGGCAGCGCGATCACTGGTGTTCTGTGGCCGGTCGCTGGTTGCCTGGAGAAAAGAGCTCTCCATCTGAATGATCCAGCCCGCGGTGGCCACGGACTCGGGGGCGAAAGGCAGTACCGTATTGAGTAACAGCCAACCCAGTGTCTGCCAGCGTGCCCAGCGTGTCTGTTCGCTGCTTTGTGCATGGCTGCTGAATTGGGTAATGGTTTCCTCCACGCAGGCCTTGTACAGCGCTGATGCGGGGTCTAGGCAGGGCGGTTCGATCGACAGCGATGCCGGGGCGGGTTTGCCGAACGGCACTGCCCAGTCGTCCTCTCCTGGATGGAACAGGTGCGGTTCGCGAAAACCACCGTAGGCGTATACCTTGCGCGCCTGCTCCGGGAGCCGTTGCAGGATGTCATCCTGCAGGTCGCCAGGTGTGGCAAGCGCCTCGAACAGTGCTATACGGTCCTGGAAGTAAGATAGGGGCGTGGCCAGCAGTGGGCGATAGAGCAGGCATGGGCCGTCATTGCCGGCACTCTTCTCGATCAGCCAGGTATTGCTCACATGATCAGGGCTGGCATCGAGGCTAGACTGCAACGCGAATGGCCGAAGGTACCACTCGACCGACTGGGGCTGCGGGTTGGTAAACAGTTGGCCAATCTCTTTGGAGAGGTCAGGGCCCGACGTCAGGCCCCGCAGGTTCAGGTCCATGACCAGCAGCGGCAACTGGCTGCGCAACTGCTTGCGCAACAATGCTGTGCGACGCTGTGCTGCTTGCGGGTCGTCGAGCAGCTTGGCGCGCAGCATTTGCGGATAGTGCTTGGCGATGTCTGCCTGGGTGATCAGTGCGCGCAGGTAGGTTTCGTCGAACCATGGCGGCACGCCACTGCCATCGACAGATTCGACCACCACCTTGCCAGGCTGCAGCAGCCCTAGGTTGGCAATGGCCAACTGCGCGAGATCGAATCGTTCGACATGAATGCTGCCACTGGTCTCCAGCGCACCTGCCCCGGGTATTGCGACGGCTGTGACCTGATGGTTCGCGGCACGCAGTTGCTTGAGGTCAAGGTCGAAATCGGGATGATCCTTGAGGATCCACTCGTAGAGCTTGGCATAGGCAAATGTCTGTGCGTCGAGGATTCCGTCCAGCCAGCCCTTCTTGCCGGCGCCCTCGTAGGTCTGGGCGATATCCGTGAGTACCAGGGCATAGCGCTGCAGTTGCCCTGGTTGCGCATTGCGCAACCACTCCGGCAACTCGGCGGCCAGGCGATCATGGGCCGCAGTGTCGTCGATGCCACACAGGCTCAACATCGAGGTGGTGCGGTCGAGCGCGAGCGCCAGTTCGTCGGGTCTCTGGAGTTGATCGGGTATCGAGCTGACAATGAGTGAGCCATGCAACTGTTGCTGCAACAGACCGCTGGCCTGATTGTCGAATGGCCGCCCGGGGATTCTGATCAGGCGCATCACTGTCTTTGCAGGCGGCAATGAGGCGGGCAGTCGTCGCCTGCCCCTGGCCAGCATCGCGTTACGGCTTTGATACTGCAGTAACCGACCACTGGTGGTGAACAGCAAGGTTACGGCCTCCTTACCCTCAGAGGCCGGGCTTTCGATCAACAAGGCACTGGCAAGGTCCGGGTCGAGTTGCCAATTAATCAGCATGTCCAGGCGCACGTTGTGCAGAACGAGACCCGGGTTATCCGAGGTGTTGTCCAGCAGTTGTTGGGCAACCGCCAGCGTTCTGTCATCCATGGATTGCTCTTTGCGATGGCCGTCCAGCGCGGTTTTGTAGCGCTCGCGCAGGTACTGGCTGCACCATTGCCACGGCGACTTGCCGTGATGCTTGTCTGCATCCGTCCAATAGTCGGTCAGCGCCTGACAATATTCCTTGAGCAGAAACGGCGCGGTTTCGTCGATCAGGGTCTCGATCGGGTGGAGTGAGGAGTCCAGGGTCTTGTCGGCGAGGCTTGGCTGGGTTTGGATCAGTATGTCTTGCAATGGTGTGAGGTTGAGGGTCGTCTTGAAGATGTAGCGCTGTATCAGCAAGCTGACCAGCGAGCGCTGGTAGGGCTCCGTACCGGGCTTGCCTGTGCTGCGAATGAATAGGGTCGCCGGATCGAGTGAGGGATCCAGCATGCGGGCCAACCATTGCTGCTTGAGCATGCGACTGGCCACATCTTTAAGCGAGGGGCGCGTCTGGAAGTGTTTGGCAATCTCGCAGTCCAGATCACCGACCTGTGGGCGGGGGGTAGAAAGGCTCATGATTGAGGTTCCTTTACGAAGGGGAACCCCCAGATGATCATCGTCGACAGGTGGCGTAGAGGTAGCCTGTCACTACCCCGAGCCAGAGCGTTCGGTATTGTAGCTGCAGGCTGACAGCAGGGCGGCTGTTGTTGCATATTAATGGGGCTGCGCCGCTGTCCGTGATGGTGTTCATCCCCGAGTATGGTCCCGGGGCAATCCGTCCGATTCGGCAGATTCCTCTGTCATTTCTGTTGCCCCACGGGGCCGGGCACCTTAGACTGCCGCCCCCTGTAAAAGAGTGCCGGTTGGCGCTTGAAGAATTCCGCTGCCTGCGAGCCATCGCCGGCGGCACCCGAATCGCCCAAATGCACATTTTTTCATAGAGAAATCGATGACCAAGGAACAGTTGCTGGCCATGTCGGCCGATGACTACATGAATGCCGATCAGCTCGGGTTCTTCACCGCGCTGCTGCAAGCGATGAAAGTCGAGACCCATGAGCGCATCGAGCTGAGCCGCGCCACCATCGAAAGCCTGGATACGCCCTCTGACCCGGCCGATGTGGCTTCGGTCGAGGAAGAGCGTCATTGGCTGGTCAACGCCATCGAGCGCGACCAGCGCCTGCTGCCGCAGCTGGAGATGGCCCTGGGCCGTATCGCTGACGAGAGCTTTGGCTGGTGCGACGACAGCGGCGAGCCGATCGGTCTGCAACGCTTGCTGATCAGCCCGACCACCAAATACTGCATTGAAGCCCAGGAGCGTCACGAGCAGCTCGACCGCCATCAGCGGCAGATCTGACCGGAGACACTCGGCGCAAGGCCCTGCGGAGCAATCCGTGGGGCCTTTCGCGTTTCCGCAGGAGCAGAAAGCATTTCGATTTGTTGCGATTGATGCAATACAGCTCTACCGGCAAGCGCTTTTTCCCGGCCTTGGCGGGTCGTATTCTATCCATGTAGTTAGCTTGCTAATTAAATGGAGAGGGTCATGCAATCCCGGGTCAATGTGGCAGTGATGATAGGCTCTGGTGTACCTGCGATGCTGCAGGCACAGGGACAGCGGGCATGCTGGGTAGTGTTGGTCGATGGCGAGCGTCGCGGTACGGCCTTCGCCAGCCGGGCTGAAGCGCTGGAGTGTCAGGCTGCCTGGCTGCAGCAACTGGCGAAGGGATAGGCGGCTTAGATATCCAGGCTTAGCGCCAGTTCGCAGGCTGCCAGGTGGCTGCGGCGAAAGCCCATGACTCGGCCAGTGGCACGCTCGGTGATGTGGAAGAACGCGACGCCGGCGGGAATGACCACGAAACGCGCGATGTTGCGCACAGGTCGGATGTAAGAAATGTTCGAGACCTCTCGACGGATTTCGGTGTTTTCGTGCATATTCTTTCCCCTGTAAATGCATGGATGAATGCCGGACCCATTCTGCCGAGGGGCCTGGCTTTATCTATTGCATCTTTTCTGGCGGCATTGTTGTCAGACAATATTGTTCCCCCTGTGGGATCTATGCTGAGCGTTCTCTTGGGGTTTTGGCTGGCGTGCGAGGGTGAAAGATCCTGCCTGCCGTATCGACGAGCCCCGCAGACGTTTCAAGCATCATGTCACTAACCTTTCAGACTTCGCTTTGAAATGGCCGCCGCGTCACGCTTTCACGACTTCGTGTGGCGGCGGGAAACAACCGGTTCGAGGATCACTTCATTGGCAGTCAGTACTCTGGATACCCACGCCCTGTTCGCCCTGGGCGACTTGCGGGCCAAGTTGGTCAAGCTCTTTCAGGGCCGTTTCATCTACGTCACCGAGCAGAACCCCGATGGCCTGTACATGGCCGAGATCGATACCGACAACGCGATGGTCGTCGATGACAAGCAACGTCTGGAACTGAAGGTCGGGGATCACTTCCGGGCCGCGGTCCTGCCCAGTCGCGAGGGTGGCAAGCTCGAGCTGCGCTTTCGCGACATAAAGTTCAACGTATATGGCGTGGGTGACTATGCGTTCGTCTCGGTACCCGAGGGCGATGGCATTGTTTTCCGTGACGGGCAGGGCGTGATGCTCGTGTTCGCTGCCCAGTCCCAGGTGGCGGAAGGCCTGGGCAAACTGCTCAAGGCGGTGACCGGCAAGGTCGCCAAATGGCGCAAGGGCGAGCTGACCACCTTCAAGGCCAGTGAATGAGTGGCCACGATGAGCTGCCTGCGGGGCGCGCCGAGTTTCACCAGCGCCACAAGGCGCAAGCAATCCTGGACGCCGAGCGCCTGATGGCCTATCGAGCACAGTTGAAGGATGGTTGGCTGGCCTGGGTGGCGGGGGAGCTCTATCGGCTCGGCCCGCCTCCTTATGTGGCCATGGTTCGGCGCGAGCTGCAGCGCCTTACCCAGCACTGACAGCGTTTTCCAGGCGGCTTCAGCGGGCGCTCAGTTGCCCCGATCGCCACCGCTGCTGACCTCATCCGGCACCTGTTCTCCCGACATGCGTTTGCGGAACAAGGCGGCCCGCGCGAGCAGAAGCGTCGTGACCGGTACGGTAATCGACAGCAGGATCGGTATCAGCCAGGCATGCAGCACCGGCCCCTGCTTGAGACCGGAAAAGTACAGGATCGAGGCGAGGCTGACGCACCACGCGCCAATAGTCGAGGCCAGTGCAGGCGGATGCATGCGCTGGAAGTAGTCCTTCAGGCGCACCAGGCCGATTGCACCGATCAAGGCGAACAGGCTGCCTATCAGCAGCAGCGCGGCCGTGGCCAGCTCCAGCCAGAACGGAAGTTCGACGGTCTGCATCATTCGATCACCTCCCCACGCAGCAGGAACTTGGCCAGGGCAAAGGAGCCGACGAAGCCGAACAGGGCGATCAGCATCGCGCCTTCGAAGTAGGTATCACTGGCATAGCGGATGCCTAGCACCAGCATCATCAGCATGGCCAGGATGTACAAGTAGTCCAGCGCCAGGACCCGGTCCTGCGCCGAAGGGCCGCGGAACACCCTGACCATCGCCAGGGCCATGGCGATGATGAAGATGAACAGGCTGGCGAGAATGGCGTTGGCGAGCAGGCCAGTCATTCGAAGATCTCCATCAGCGGGCGTTCGTAGGTGTGCTTGAAGTGTTCGATGAAGGTGGCTTCGTCGTCCAGGTCGAACACATGCAGCAGCAGGATGCTGCGATCCAGGGCCAGCTCCGACCAGACCGTGCCGGGTACCACCGTGGTGATCATCGACAGGGCGGCCAGGCCATGGGCGTCGCGCAGTGACAGGGGGATGTGCACGAAGGCAGAGCGCGGTGGATGGCCGCCGGCTCGTAGCACGCCCCGGGCAACTTGCAGGTTCGAAAGAATAACATCCAGCCCCACACGGCCGATCAAGCGAGCAATCACCAGCGGGCGGCGGATATGCGCATGCTGCGGGCGCAACGGCGCCATGAGCACGGGTGCGAGGATGCCCAGGGCGGCGCCAAGCAGCAGATTGCCTGGGCTGACGGAAAGGTTCAGCACCAGCCACAGCACGAACAGCGCCAGCGACAGCAGCGGGGCGGGGAACAGCCGGTTCATGGTTGCACCTGCGTCATGGTGGTCGGCCCAGGCACGGGGCGGGTTGACAGGACCGCCTGGATATAGGCGTCGGGTGCCTGCAGGCCGGCGGCGGTGTCCTGGGTGTAGCGCAGCAGCGGTTCGGCCTGGATGCTGAGGACGATACACAGCCCCAGCAGTACCACGATCGGTATGCATTCATAGCGACGCAGCAATGGCGAGGGCCGCTCCTCAGGCTTCCAGAAGCGCTGGATGCCCACTCGGCCAAAGGCGATCAGCGATGCCATGCCCGATAGCAGCAACAGAGCTACCAGGCACCAGCCGGCGGCTGACAGAGGCTGCTCGGCCGCCATGCCCAGACCTTGCGGATTGAACAGGGCGCTGATCAGGTTGAGCTTGCCGATGAAGCCGGACAGCGGCGGCATGCCAATGATCAGCAGGGCGCAGGCGATGAAGCTCAAGCCGAGGAATGCCATGGTCCAGGGGATGATCTGACCGATCACTGCCTTCTGTTCGTCGTCGAGGTTGATGCCCTTGGGTGGATGCAGGGATTCGAGCGGCGGCGGGATGGCGTCCTCTTCGTCGTCCAGGGGCACTTCGTTGGCCGAGCGCGAACGCTCGATAAGTTCTGCCAGCAGGAACAAGGCGCACAAGGCCAGGGTGGAGCTGGTGAGGTAGAACAGTGCCGCGCCGGTGAGGGCCGCCTGACCGAAGCCGACCGACGCCAGCAAGGTGCCAGCCGAGACCAAAATGCTCAGCGCGGCGAGACGCTCCAGGCGCTGGGCGGCGAGAATCGAGACGGCAGCCACCGCGAGGGTGACGAGGCCGCCATACACCAGCCATTCCCCACCGAAATTCGCCGAAGCGCCTGCCTGGCCCGAGAACAAAAGTGTCCACAGCCGCAGCACTGCATACAGACCGACCTTTGTCATGATGGCGAACAGTGCTGCGACCGGTGCGCTGGCCGAGGAGTAGGCCGGCACCAGCCAGAAGTTCAGCGGCCAGACCCCGGCCTTGACCAGGAATGCCATGGCCAGGATCGCCGCTCCGGCGTGCAGCAAGCCACGATCGGCTTCTGCGACCAACGGGATCTTCAGCGCCAGGTCGGCCATGTTCAGTGTGCCCGTCACGCCATAGAGCATGGCGGCGCCAACCAGGAACAGCGAAGAGGCGAACAGGTTGATGGCGATGTAGTGCAGCCCGGCCCTGACCCGCGCGCGTCCCGAGCCGTGCAGCAGCAGGCCATAGGACGCCGCCAGCAGCACTTCGAAGAACACGAACAGGTTGAAGAGATCGGCGGTCAGGAACGCACCGTAAAGGCCCATCAGCTGAATCTGGAACAGCGCGTGGAAGCTGGCGCCGGCGCCGTCCCAGCGGGCGCGGGCGAACAGCAGGGCGCTGACGCCGATTACACCGGTCAGGGTAAGCAGCAGTGCGGACAGGTGATCGAGTACCAGCACGATACCGAACGGCGCCGGCCAGTTGCCTGGCAGGTAGACACCGATGGACTCGGCCTGACCCTGGCCGCGTACCCACATCAACAGCGTCACGGCGACACCCAAGCCGATCAGGCTCGACAGCAGGTTCAGGCGGGCCTTGAACTGGCGGTGTTTTTCACCGATCAGCAGCATGATCGCAGCGGTTACCAGCGGTAGCAGGATCGGGGCGACAATCAGTTGATTCATCCAGCTCATTCCTCACGCTCCCGGCCATCGACATGGTCGGTGCCGGTCAGGCCGCGCGAGGCCAGCAGGACCACCAGGAACAGGGCGGTCATGGCAAAGCTGATGACGATGGCGGTCAACACCAGCGCCTGTGGTAGTGGGTCGGTGTAGTTCAGCAGGTCCTGTGGGACGCCCTCCTTGATGATCGGCTCCTTGCCGATGAACAGGCTGCCCATGCTGAAGATGAACAAATTGACGCCGTAGGAGAGCAGGCACAGGCCCATGATGACCTGGTAGGTCCGTGGGCGCAGTACCAGCCAGACTCCGGAGGCGGCCAGTACGCCGATGGCGACTGCGATGACTTCTTCCATCAGGCGGCTCCTGTCTGGCTGGATTTCGGATGGCCCGGGCGATAGGCGCGCACCGATTGGTGTGCCAGGGCGGTCAGGATCAAGAGCGTGGAGCCGACAACCACGGTGTACACGCCGATATCGAAGAACAAGGCGCTGGCGACATGGATGTCACCGAGCAACGGCAGATGCAGGTGCGCAGTGTGGGTGGTGAGGAACGGATAACCCAGCAACATGGCGCCTATGCCGGTAAGCGTGGCGCACAGCAGGCCGGTGCCCATCCAGCGCAGCGGTCGCAGGCTCATCTGGGCCTCGACCCACTGGGTGCCTGCGACCATGTACTGGAGGATGAATGCCACCGACATCACCAGCCCGGCGACGAAGCCGCCGCCTGGTTGGTTGTGGCCGCGCATGAACAGGTACATCGAGACCAGCAGGGCGATCGGCAGCAGCAGGCGTACCAATACTGCTGGCACCATCATGAAGCCCAGCGCGGTATCGGTGACATGCCGTGGATTGACCAGGTCGGTGATTACGTCCGGCGCCAGCTGGCGCTGTTGCGTCGGCAGCTGCATGCTCTCTTTCGGTGGGCGGAAGCGGCGCAGCAGGGCGAAGACCGTCAGCGCCACGGCGACCAGTACAGTGATTTCACCCAATGTATCGAAGCCGCGGAAGTCCACCAGCATCACGTTGACCACGTTGGTACCGCCACCCTCGGGGAGTGCACGGCTCAGGTAGAACGATGAGATGTCGTTGGGTGTCGGACGGGTCAACATGGCGTACGACAGCAGTGCCATACCGCCGCCGACCAGCACTGCCAGCAGCAGGTCGCGCAGGCGTCGCAAGCGTGCACGCTCCTGGCTGCCGGGCAGGGGAGAGACGCCTTCGATTCGGCGCGGCAGCCAGCGCAG
The DNA here is from genome assembly GCF_052378495.1 of Pseudomonas sp. A014. NCBI lineage: Bacteria > Pseudomonadati > Pseudomonadota > Gammaproteobacteria > Pseudomonadales > Pseudomonadaceae > Pseudomonas > Pseudomonas sp. A014. The sequence goes on along the minus strand of NZ_CP199001.1, from coordinate 3,953,455 downwards.
GCCCAGCAGGATCAACACTGTGGTGACGACTTCGACCACCAGTTGCGTGAGTGCAAGGTCAGGGGCAGAGAACCAGACGAAGGTGATGCACGTCATCAGGCCGCAGACGCTGACCATGATCAGCGCAGCCAGGCGGTGGTATTTGGCCTGCCAGGCTGCGCCGATGGCACAGGCAATTGCAATCAGCCACATGGCGACGAATACGCCGGACCCCGGAATCTTGGGGCGGTCCCCCCAGCTGATGCCGCTGTACAGCATGGGGGTGAGGCCGGCGAGGAAGGCGGCGACCACCAGCATGAATAGCTGGGTCTGCAGGCGGCGGCTGGTCAACAGTCCTTCGAGGTGCCGGGCCAGCAGCATCAGACGTACCAGTCCGTGCTCGAACAGCCGCTTGCCATTGAAGCGTTCGATCAGTGGCGGGTAGGGGAAACGGCCCAGGCGCAACTGTTTGCGCAGCAACAGGTAGAGCACCACGCCGCCGCACATGGCGATCAGGCTCATGATCAGGGGGGCGTTCCAGCCATGCCAGATAGCCAGGCCGTATTCCGGCAGGGTGCCGCCCACCACCGGCAACGCTGCGGCGGCGAGCAGCGGGCCCACCGACTGGGCAGGGAAGATGCCGACTACCAGGCAGGTCAGGACCAGCAGTTCGACCGGCGCGCGCATCCAGCGCGGGGGTTCGTGGGGGGTATGCGGAAGGTCCTGGGCGGTCGGGCCGAAGAACACGTCGACCGTGAAACGCAGGGCGTACGCAACGCTGAACGTGCCTGCAAGGGTGGCGATCACCGGCAAGGCGGCCTCGACCCAGGCACTGGAGCTGATGAATACGGTTTCGGCGAAGAACATTTCCTTGGAGAGGAAGCCATTCATCAGAGGTACGCCGGCCATGGACGCACTGGCGACCATGGCCAGGGTGGCGGTATAGGGTACCAGGCGTATCAGGCCGCTGAGACGGCGAATGTCGCGGGTGCCGCTTTCATGGTCGATGATGCCGGCGGCCATGAACAGCGAGGCCTTGAAGGTGGCGTGGTTGAGGATGTGGAACACTGCCGCGACAGCGGCCAGCGGGCTGTTCAGCCCTAGCAACAGGGTGATCAGGCCCAGGTGGCTGATGGTCGAATAGGCCAGCAGCCCCTTGAGGTCATTCTGGAACATCGCCGCGAAGGCACCCAGCAGGAGGGTACAGGCACCTGCCCCGCCGACGATCCAGAACCACTCCTCGGTGCCCGACAGCGTTGGCCATAGGCGTGCCAGCAGGAACACCCCGGCCTTGACCATGGTCGCCGAATGCAGATAGGCCGAGACCGGTGTGGGTGCAGCCATGGCATGCGGTAGCCAGAACTGGAAGGGGAACTGCGCGCTCTTGCTCAGGGCGCCAATCAGGATCAGCGGCAGCAATACGGGATAGAGCGCGTGCTGGCGGACGGTTTCGCCAGCGGCCAGGACCTTGTCCAGGTCATAGCTGCCGACCACATGGCCCAGCAGCAAAGCGCCGACCAGCAGGCACAAACCCCCTGCACCCGTGACCATCAGCGCCATGTAAGCGCCGCGGCGGGCATCGCTGCGGTGATGCCAGTAGCCGATGAGGAGGAAAGAAAACAGGCTGGTCAGCTCCCAGAAGAACACCAGCTGAATCAGGTTGCCGGAAATCACCAACCCGAGCATTGCGCCCATGAATGCCAGGAAGAAGGCAAAGAATCGTGGCACGGGGTCTTGGGGTGACATGTAGTAGCGCGCATACAGCGACACCAGTGTGCCGATGCCCAGCACCAGCAACGAGAACAGCCAGGCGAAGCCATCCATGCGCAGCACGAGGTTGAGCCCGAGGCTGGGCAGCCAGAGGAATTCTTCGCGGATCACGCCGCCATGGGCGATCTGCGGGTACAGCAGCGCTACCTGGACAGTGCTGACCAAGGCCACGAGCCCGGCGAGAATGGACTCGGCGTTACGCGCATTGTGCGGCAGCACGGCTGCCAGGCAACTGCCGATGAAGGGCAGAAGCAATAGCACTATCAAAGACATAGCGTTCTAATCTACGGAGGTTTGCCATGGATCATACGTGTCACGCTGGTGATCACCAACACGCAAGCTGTGGCAGAATCCTACAAAAGCGCTGTGACAAGCTGTTTTTTTATAACAGTTTTTTTCAGAGCATAGCCGCTGATCAGGAGTTCAACGCCCTGTCTCGCTTTCGCTTGGCGTCAGGCCTTGCGGCTCTGGAAGGGGATCGCGATCGCGGCGAATCTTCAGTTCGCTGACGACCACGGCGATCACGATCAGCAGGCCACCAATAAGCGCCACGCCTGGCAAGCGGTCCCCTGCGATACGACCAACGATGCCGGCCCAGACCGGTTCGCCGGCATAGATCAGCGTGGCACGGGTTGGCGAGACAGATTTCTGCGCCCAGTTCATCGCCACCTGGATTACCGCGCTCATGGCGCCCAGGCCAAGGGCGCTGGCCAACAGCAGCCAGGAGAAATCCGGGATGCGCTCCTGGGTCGGAATGATCATCAGGAATGATAGCGCCGAGGCAGTTGCCAGTTGCACCACGGTGACCCGCCGCACATCGACCTTTCCGGCATAACGGCTGATCAGGATGATCTCGCCGGCGATGGCCACGGCGCTGACCAAGGTCACGATTTCGCCTTCGCTGAAATTCAGCGCACCACCCTCAGGGCCGGCCAGCAGCATCAGGCCGACAAAGGCCAGGCAGATACCGATGCTTGGCATCAGGCCGGGCCGGCGCCCCAGCACCAACCATTGCAGCAGCGGCACGAAGGGTACGTAGAGGGCCGTGATGAAGGCCGACTGGCTGCTGCTGATGGTTTGCAGGCCCATGGTCTGCAAGCCGTAGCCGAGCATGATCGATACACCGATCAGCACGCCGGCTTTGAGTTCGGTGAACGTTAGGCCCGACAGCGCTCGCGCCGATACCAGCCCGACGAACAGTGCCGCTGCCGCGAATCGCAGGCCGACGAAGAACATCGGTCCGCTCACGCTCATGACGTTGTGCACGATCAGGAAGGTGCCGCCCCAGAGCATGGTGATGAACACCAGCACCCATTCGGCTTTGCTCAGGCGAAAGGATACGGACGGCCGCGGGCTGCTGCTGGTGTGGGTCATGGTCTTGCGCACTCGGAAGGGGCGGCGCACAATCGCCGCTAAGTGGGCAGTATACTGCGCAACCCCTACCAGTGAGCAATATAGTGCACAAAGATTCCTCGCACCGCGCTTCGGTGCTGCAGCACGTCAGTCAGAACATCCGCCGCCTGCGTAACGACAGGGGGCTGAGCCAGACCGCCTTGGCCGAAAGCTCTGGTGTCAGTCGGCGCATGCTGGTTGCCATCGAGGCAGGCGAGAAGAACGTCAGCCTCACCACCCTCGACCTGATCGCCGAAGCGCTGGGTGTGGCGTTCAGTACGCTGATCCAGGCGCCCGAGCATCGCGATCCTGCACGCATCAATGAGCTGGCCTGGGCCGGTGAGCAGCCGGACAGCCGCGCGGTACTGCTGGGTAGTAGCCCCGCGCGGCGCGAGGTCGAGCTCTGGGAGTGGACCCTGGCACCGGGCGAGCACTATGCCAGTGAGGCTGATGCCGAGGGTTGGAGCGAGCAGATCTATGTGACCGAGGGCTGTCTGACGCTGCTGATCGAAAGCGGTGAACTGCGCCTGCGCGCTGGGGAGTTCCACATCTTCCCCAGCGACTGCCGCTACGCGTACCGCAACGACGGCGACCAGCCCACGCGATTCGTGCGCAATGTGGTGATCTGATCCACCCAGCCTACTTGGCCAGCAACGTATCGGTACTCTCGACGGCGGCAAAGGCGAAAGCTAGCGCCGCCATGGCCGAGTCGTGCACGTGCGATGCGGGCACCGTCTGTCCATTGAACTCCAGGGCCAGCGTGGCGCAGGCGTCGTGCGCCACCGAGACCTGGTAGCCGAAGTCTGCGGCAGCGCGGGTTGCCGAATCGATGCACATGTGGCTCATGGCGCCGACGATGGTAAGGTTTTTTACCTCATGCTTGTCGAGGAGCGACTTGAGCTCGGTGTCGCGAAACGCGTTGACTTGATGCTTGAGCACCACCGGCTCGCTGCTGATCGGCAGTACCTTGGCGTGGATCTCGGCGCCTGGCGAGCCAGGGGCAAAAAACGGCGCATCGGCTGATTCGAACTCATGGCGCACATGCACGACCAGGTCGCCGCGCTCGCGGGCAGCGGCGAGCAGGCGGGCGGCGTTGTCGGCCGCCGCATCGGCGCGGTCGAGCGTCCATTTGCCACCGGGGAAGTAATCGTTCTGGATATCGATGAGAATCAGGGCCTGCTTGCTCATGTTGCGCGCCTCCTTGGGCGTGGTCGTGGTGTGGCGATAGTTATAGGCTTGAACGACCGACATGGGGATTGGCGCGACCGACACAATGAGGGCAAAAACTGACATGGGTACAGGCTTGGAAATCGGTGTGCTGGTCTATCCCGATGCGCAGCGTGCCGCTGTACATGGGCTGACCGACCTGTTCACGGTCGCCAATCAGGTCGCCTGTGAACTCGGTGATGGGAAGCTGCTGCCGATCCGTATCAGCCACTGGCAACTCGATCAGGCCGGTGAACTCTGCGAGGTGTACGACAGCCTGCCGGGCGCGCGCCATGACCTCAAGGTGCTGGTGGTGCCGCCCAGCCTTGGGCCGGCACCTGCACCTGCGCTGCTTGAGCGACACCGCGCGCACTTGTGCCAGTGGCATGCACGCGGCACTGTGCTCGCTTCGGTGTGCATCGGCGTGTTCTTCATTGCTGCCAGTGGCCTGCTGGACGGGCGTTCGGCGAGTACCCACTGGAATTACGCCCAGACCTTGGCCGAGCGCTACCCGCAAGTACGCGCCGATGCCAGCGTAGCGGTACTGGACGATGGCGACATCATGACGTCGGCCGGGCTGATGGCCTGGACCGAGCTCGGGCTGCGTCTGCTTGAGCGTTTCCTGGGTGCCACCCTGGCGCGCGAGACTGCACGCTACCTGGCGGTCGATCCGGTGCCGACCCCGCTGCCCGGTGCGTTGTTCACACCGAGGCTGGATCACGGCGATGAAGCCGTGCTGAAGGTGCAGCACTGGCTGCAGGGGAGTGGTGCGCGAGAGGCCAATCTGGCAAACATGGCTGGATGTGCCGGGCTCGAAGAGCGTACGTTTCTGCGGCGTTTTCGCGCGGCGACCGGATTGCGTCCTACCCAATACTGCCAGCAGGTCCGGGTAGGACGTGCCTGCCGCCTGCTGGAGTTCACCCGGCGCAGCGTCGACCAGATTGCCTGGGGCGTGGGCTATCAGGACCCCGGTGCCTTTCGTAAGGTGTTCCAGCGTGTCACCGGCCTGACACCCAGTGACTACCGGCGACGTTTCGCCGTGGTTGCCTGAGCGTCTGGGCCTAACGGGTGTGGCCCCGGGCCTTCCGCGGCGAGGCGGTCGCTATGGTTGCGCAGCGGACATTCCTTCAATGACATGCAGCCGCAGCCAATGCAGCCATCCAGCTGGTCGCGCAGCATCATCAATTCTTCGATGCGCTGGTTCAGGTCTTCTCGCCATCGTGCGGAAAAACGCTGCCAGTCTTCAGCGGTCGGCGTGTGCCCTTTGGGCAGGGTATCGAGCGCTTCGGCGACTTGCGCCAGCGGTACTCCCAGGCGCTGCGCCATCTTGATCACTGCCACCCGGCGTAGCATGGCTCGCTCGAAGCGGCGCTGGTTGCCGTTGTTGCGGGTGCTGTGGATCAGTCCCTTGCTTTCATAGAAGTGCAGCGCGGTCACCGCGACGCCGCTGCGCGCGGCCAACTGGCCTACGCTGAGCAGGCGTTCCGGCGCCGTCACGTCCTTGCTGGGCATGTCGAAATATTCCTTGACCTTGACTTAACTCGAGGTTTTACCCTGCTCGCCATCACGCTGCAAGTACCCCGAGCAAGGAGACTGTTCATGGTGGCCACCCCTCATTCCCTATGGTTTACCCAGATGATCGAGTACGAAGTGCCGGCGATTCGGCAGCAGGCCCTGGCCGAGGCTTTGGTCCTGCGGGCGGAGGAGATCGCCAGCCGTTGCGATGGTCTGCTGGGTGTCAGCATTCAGGCCAGTGTCGATGGCAGTCGGGTGTTGCAATACCTGCGGTGGCAATCGCGCCAGGAGTGGGCGGCTGCCGCGCCCTGTTTCGTCGAGGAGCCGTTCCTCGACCTGTTGCAGCGTCACCAGGCACGCGGTGTCAATTTCACGGCCTACCAGACCTTGCGCAGCCTGGTGCGAGGCAGCGACGGCGGCTTGCATTGCGAGGTCGGTGAGCCTCAGGCGTACCAGGGAGCGTAGTGCGGGTAGCGGTCTAGCCGTGCGCCGATGACCATTTCTCCAATCCATGTACCCAGGATCGAACTGTAGGCTTTCTGGCTTTCCTCGCTGGACAGCGCATGGTCGGCCCCGTCGACGATGCGATGGGTCAGTGAATGGGCGCCGACGAACGCGGAGCGATAGCTCATCAGGGTGTTGTGCGGCACATAGTCATCGTGCTCGGACTCCACCAGCAGGACATCGCCAGCGAACTCGGCGCAGGCGGCCAAGGCACGATTGTCGGCCGGCCCCAGAATGCGTTGGCGATAGTGATTCAGGCGCTGGCGGTCGAGTGCTTGCTTTGGAGTGTCCCATTCATCGTCCCAGTACAATGCAGGTACCCGCATCGCCAGCCATTTCACGGGTCTATGTGCGGTCAGCAGGGTGGCCAGATAACCGCCATAGCTGCTGCCGATCAGCGCAATGGCGCCGGGATCGACGGCAGGGTGCGAGGCCAGTCGATCGTAGGCGGCCAGCAGGTCGGTGAGGTTCTGCTCACGGGTCACCGTCAATCGCTGGCTTTCGGTCTTTTCGTGTCCGCGCAAGTCGAAGGTCATGCACACGCAGCCCAGCCCGGTAATCTGTCGGGCGCGGGCCAGGTCTCGCTGCTGGCTGCCGCCCCAGCCGTGGACGAAGAGAATGCCGGGCATCTTGCTGCCAGGACTGACCAAAGTACCGGCGATACTTTCGCCCTCGACCTGTAGCTCGACCTGTTCACTCTGAATGGCCATGCTCGCGAATCCGTGCAAATTTGCAGAATTGTCCGAGTTCACTGTCGTCCCCCTCATAGAAAAGTGTGGCGTCGGCCGGAAGTTCAGGCGTGCCGAACACCTCGTGGGTGGATGCGCGTACCTGCTGCAGCGTCGGATCGTCGGCGAAGGCGCGCACGGCAAGGAGCTCTGCGCTGCTGGCGCCACCCTGGCGCCACGATTGCTCCAGGACGCCGCTGCGCAGGTGGCCACGTGCGTCGAGGCCACGGGCGATGTCGTAGTTGCGGCGTGAGGCGATGAAACCAGGGAAGTGTCGTTCCGCCGCTTGCTCGTAGGTCATGGCCTGATTGATAGCCAGGCGCAGATAATCTTCCAGCGGTCGCTGCAGCAGCGCCTGATAGTCGCCGCGTACTACCATCAGATCGGAGCCACCGTAGACTTGTTGGCCTTGATGGTCCCTGGTGAGTTGCTGGGTGCCGTAATAGCTGCAGGTGAGGCCAGCGACGCGCACCTGGCCAACACTGAAGGTTTCTACTTCATGCAGGTCCTCCTCCAGCACCAGCCCCCAAAGGCCAAGTGCCTTGTCGTCCAAGGTCGCGAGCAAGGGGTCAAGTGCGTCAAGGGTATCGATTACCTGCTGGCCGCGACCGGCACGGGCCAATACGGGTTTGACTCGAACGGGGCCGCTGCGCAATAGCAAGTCGGCTGCTCGTCGAGCGTCGTCCTTGGAAAAGACCGTGTAGCCGCGCAACAGGGCACCGCTGGCCTGTTGCGCGAAGGCGTCAGTCCAGCCCGGCGGAAAGACTGCATTGGCGGGTAGTGGGTGGGAAATGGCTTTGGTCGCCATGTAGGGATGGCTTACCAGGCCGCCGAACAGGTCCTGTTCACTGCGGATGCCCTGCTGCTGGCCGATCAAGGTTTCCGTGGGCAGGTAATAATAGTGGTTGGCCTGGCCGGCCGGTTGTCCAGGGTTGAAGACGGGTATCCCAAGCAATTGCGCCAGGATCTCGGCGAGCTTCTGGCGAGTGGCATATTCATGGTCCGGGGTGCGTTCGCGGGTGTCGAGGAGTACGACGGCGATTTTCGACTCGTGGAGGTGGGCCATGTGCGATCTCATCCGCTGGGGCTGTACGAACTGTGAAATTCCAGACAGCTCGAAAGTTCAGCCCGTTGGACTGGCGGCCGAGGCGCTCCAATCTATCGCAGGCTCTTTGTGGGGGATCCGATTGCGGGCGTTCGCAGCCTGTTCCATTATCCCGACCTGGAACCGTCCAAGATGTGATCGCAGGAGAGCGCATGAGCAGTCTGAACCCCCTTAAGGAATCCATACCGGCACGCCTGGCGCGTGTGCGCGATGTCATGGCCAGGGAGGGTGTCGATGCCCTGTTGGTGCCCTCTGCCGATCCGCACCTTTCCGAGTACTTGCCCGGCCATTGGCAAGGACGCCAATGGCTGTCTGGCTTCCAGGGCTCGGTCGGCACGCTGGTAGTGGCCGCGGAATTCGCCGGGCTGTGGGTCGACAGCCGCTATTGGGAGCAGGCAGAGAAGGAATTGGCGGGCAGTGGCATCGAGCTGATGAAGCTACTGCCAGGTCAGCCGGGGGCATTGGATTGGCTGGGTGAGCAGGTTGCCAGCGGCGGTGCCGTGGCGGTTGATGGTGCGGTCATGGCGCTGGCCTCTGCCCGTCAATTGGCAGAGCGCCTGAGCGCTCGCAATGTAAGACTGCTGACTGACCGAGACCTGCTGGTTCAGGTTTGGGGCGATCGTCCGGCCTTGCCTGGCAACCCCGTCTATCAGCACCTGCCTCCCCATGCGACTGTCAGTCGTGCGCAAAAACTCGGAGAGTTGCGTCAGGCCCTGGCCAGCAAGGGCGCCGACTGGCATTTCATCGCAACTCTGGACGACATTGCCTGGCTGTTCAACCTGCGTGGTAGTGATGTTTCGTACAACCCGGTGTTCGTTTCCTTCGCCTTGATCGGCCGTGATCAAGCCACGCTCTTCGTCGGTCAGGACAAGATCAATACTCATCTGCGTCAAGTACTGGCGGCCGACGGTATCCAGGTGCGTGACTACGCGGAAGTTGGTCAGGCACTTGCGAGCCTCGTTGACGGTACCCGCCTGCTGGTCGATCCGGCGCGTGTCACCCAGGGCCTGTTGGACAAGCTCGACGAGCGTGTCGCGTTGGTCGAGGGCATCAATCCGACTACGCTGAGCAAGTCGCGCAAGGGCGAGGCGGACCTGGTTCATATTCGTCAGGTGATGGAGCAGGACGGTGCCGCCCTGTGCGAGTTCTTCGCCTGGTTCGAGGCCAACCTTGGGCGCGAGACCATCACCGAACTGACGGTCGATGAACAACTGAGCGCGGCACGTGCACGGCGCCCTGACTTCGTCTCGCTGAGCTTCTCGACCATCGCGGCCTTCAATGCCAATGGCGCGATGCCCCATTACCGTGCCACCGAAGAGTCGCATGCGGTGATCGAGGGCAATGGCCTGCTGCTGATCGATTCGGGCGGCCAGTATCTGGGCGGGACTACCGACATTACCCGGATGGTGCCGATTGGTACACCCAGCCTGGAGCAGAAGAAGGACTGCACGCGGGTGCTCAAGGGAGTGATCGCGTTGTCGCGGGCGACGTTCCCGCGGGGCATTCTTTCGCCGCTGCTCGATGCCATCGCCCGGGCGCCTATCTGGGCCGATCAAGTCGACTACGGCCATGGCACTGGGCATGGCGTAGGCTACTTCATGAATGTGCACGAGGGGCCGCAGGTCATTGCCTATCAGGCGGCAACTACGCCGCAGACAGCCATGCAGGTCGGGATGATCAGTTCGATCGAGCCGGGCACCTACAGACCTGGAGCCTGGGGCGTGCGTATCGAGAATCTGGTGGTTAATCGGGAGGTGGGCAACAGCGCTTTTGGCGACTTCCTGGCGTTTGAGACCCTGACGCTTTGCCCGATCGACACCCGATGCTTGCTGCCCGAGTTGCTCGATGTTTCGGAGCGCCAATGGCTCAACCGTTATCACCAGACCGTGTATGAGCGATTAGCGCCCCTGTTGCAAGGCGACGCACTGGCCTGGTTGAGACTGCGTACGCAGCCGGTCTGATCGACTGGAACGAGAAAGGGCAGCCTGGGGCTGCCCTTTCGTTTATTTGCAGATGACGATCATGCTGCGGCTGGTATAGCCGGCTGGGTTGATTCCGAACACGTAGTCGCCCGGCTCTTCGTCGCTGTCGCTGGAGCGCGCGATTACCTTATAGCCTTTGCTGCCGCATGACGCTTGCGCATTGGCGTAGCACTTGTCCCAGGATGATGAAAGCCCGGAGCAGTTGATGTGCAAGCCCTTCTTCCCTCGCTTCACCTCGGTCTTGGCTGTAGCGGCACACCCAGCAATGGCCAAGATGGCCAGGATGAGAAAAATACGTTTCATTCCTGTCCTTATCTGGGCGGTGAGCATTGTCCGCCCTTGTAGTGATGACTGCGTTCTGCCTGAAACTCCCCTGCTTCCGTGCCCGGCTCAGTAGATCGTCTGAAGGTGATGATGCTGTGACAGCTTAAACAGCCTTATAGGCGGGTACAAGGCTGAAGCTGTTCAAATGAAACTATTTCTCAAATCAGTCAGCCGCTACGGGAGGGCTGCTTTCCTTGCGCATCGACAGTGTGGCCCCGACCGAGGCGGTAATGATCGCCAGGATCGCCAACCACTGGGTCAAGCTGAGAACCTCTCCAAGGAACAGAAGCCCCGACAGTGCACCGAATGCGGGCTCGATACTCATCAGTGTGCCGAAGGTTCGCGCGGGCATTCGCGTCAGTGCGACCATTTCCAGGCTGTAGGGGAGGGCGGTAGACAGGATCGCCACGGCAAGTGCGACCGGAATCAGTGCTGGAGTGAGCAAGGCACTACCGGCGTGGGCGATACCGATGGGAGCCACGAACAGCGCCGCGATCAATACGCCCAATGCCGCGGTCTGGATACCGTTTTCCGCGCCCGCTCGCTGGCCATATAAAATGTAGAGCGCCCAACAGACGCCGGCACCCAAGGCGTAGGCCGCGCCGGTCAGGTCGAGGGATGCCCCCGTCTGCCCTGTCGGGATGAGCAGTAGCAGGCCGACGATGGCGAGCGCGATCCAGAGAAAGTCCAGGGCGCGGCGCGAAGCGAAGATCGCTACCGCCAGCGGGCCGGTAAACTCCAGCGCCACGGCGATGCCCAGCGGAACGGTGCGCAACGACATATAGAAGAGGAAGTTCATGCCGCCCAGGGCCAGCCCATAGATGATGACGCTGCGCAGGGTGCTGGCATTGAACCTGGCGCGCCACGGGCGCAGCAATGCAAGCATGATGATACTGGCGAAGATCAGGCGCAGCGTTGTGGTGCCCTGAGCGCCGACAACTGGAAACATGCTCTTGGCCAGTGACGCTCCAGACTGGATGGAAGCCATGGCAATCAACAGCAGGCCGATGGGAAACAGCGTTGCGGCCAGGCTGCGGGGCTGGGTGTTCATTTGGGTGGGACAGTCCTAAATAAGTAGAAGGGGCGAGCTGCGCAATATAGTGCGCAAATCCCAGTGGCAGGCGCAACTGCTCTTGAGCAATGCGCGAGTTAAGCCCTTCATTTCGATTAAGATTTTATGAAATAAAAGGTTGACGCCCTCTCAGATCCCCTTATAATGCGCCCCACTTCCGCAGCAAACGGAACGCAAAACTCCTTGTTAATCAAGGATTTAAGCGAGTTCGGCGAGGCGTGAAGGGCTTCGATCACCTGATCGGCAGCGGTGAAAAAAGGCAGTTGACAGCATCTTCGAGTGCTGTATGATTCGCCTCCCGCTACGAGAGATCGCAGCGAGTCAAGTGTTTGAAGCTAAACGAGTTTCTCGCAAAAAACTTCAAAATAAACGCTTGACAGCAAGTGAGGAAAGCGTAGAATGCGCGCCTCGGTTGAGACGAAAAGCTCTTAACCAACCGCTCTTTAACAAATCGAATCAAGCAATTCGTGTGGGTGCTTGTGAGTACGGACTGATAGTCGCCAAGATTATCAGCATCACAAGTGGCCATGCGAGAAATCACATAGTCATTTGAGATTGCTGAGCCAAGTTTAGGGTTTCTTAAAAACCCAAGCAGTATTGAACTGAAGAGTTTGATCATGGCTCAGATTGAACGCTGGCGGCAGGCCTAACACATGCAAGTCGAGCGGATGACGGGAGCTTGCTCCTTGATTCAGCGGCGGACGGGTGAGTAATGCCTAGGAATCTTCCTGATAGTGGGGGACAACGTTTCGAAAGGAACGCTAATACCGCATACGTCCTACGGGAGAAAGCAGGGGACCTTCGGGCCTTGCGCTATCAGATGAGCCTAGGTCGGATTAGCTAGTTGGTGAGGTAATGGCTCACCAAGGCGACGATCCGTAACTGGTCTGAGAGGATGATCAGTCACACTGGAACTGAGACACGGTCCAGACTCCTACGGGAGGCAGCAGTGGGGAATATTGGACAATGGGCGAAAGCCTGATCCAGCCATGCCGCGTGTGTGAAGAAGGTCTTCGGATTGTAAAGCACTTTAAGTTGGGAGGAAGGGCAGTAAGCTAATACCTTGCTGTTTTGACGTTACCGACAGAATAAGCACCGGCTAACTCTGTGCCAGCAGCCGCGGTAATACAGAGGGTGCAAGCGTTAATCGGAATTACTGGGCGTAAAGCGCGCGTAGGTGGTTCGTTAAGTTGGATGTGAAAGCCCCGGGCTCAACCTGGGAACTGCATCCAAAACTGGCGAGCTAGAGTATGGTAGAGGGTGGTGGAATTTCCTGTGTAGCGGTGAAATGCGTAGATATAGGAAGGAACACCAGTGGCGAAGGCGACCACCTGGACTGATACTGACACTGAGGTGCGAAAGCGTGGGGAGCAAACAGGATTAGATACCCTGGTAGTCCACGCCGTAAACGATGTCAACTAGCCGTTGGAATCCTTGAGATTTTAGTGGCGCAGCTAACGCATTAAGTTGACCGCCTGGGGAGTACGGCCGCAAGGTTAAAACTCAAATGAATTGACGGGGGCCCGCACAAGCGGTGGAGCATGTGGTTTAATTCGAAGCAACGCGAAGAACCTTACCAGGCCTTGACATGCAGAGAACTTTCCAGAGATGGATTGGTGCCTTCGGGAACTCTGACACAGGTGCTGCATGGCTGTCGTCAGCTCGTGTCGTGAGATGTTGGGTTAAGTCCCGTAACGAGCGCAACCCTTGTCCTTAGTTACCAGCACGTTATGGTGGGCACTCTAAGGAGACTGCCGGTGACAAACCGGAGGAAGGTGGGGATGACGTCAAGTCATCATGGCCCTTACGGCCTGGGCTACACACGTGCTACAATGGTCGGTACAGAGGGTTGCCAAGCCGCGAGGTGGAGCTAATCTCACAAAACCGATCGTAGTCCGGATCGCAGTCTGCAACTCGACTGCGTGAAGTCGGAATCGCTAGTAATCGCGAATCAGAATGTCGCGGTGAATACGTTCCCGGGCCTTGTACACACCGCCCGTCACACCATGGGAGTGGGTTGCACCAGAAGTAGCTAGTCTAACCTTCGGGAGGACGGTTACCACGGTGTGATTCATGACTGGGGTGAAGTCGTAACAAGGTAGCCGTAGGGGAACCTGCGGCTGGATCACCTCCTTAATCGAAGACATCAGCCTGCTGATGAGCTCCCACACGAATTGCTTGATTCATTGTGAAGACGATCAAGACCCTATATAGGTCTGTAGCTCAGTTGGTTAGAGCGCACCCCTGATAAGGGTGAGGTCGGCAGTTCAAATCTGCCCAGACCTACCAATATGCGGGGCCATAGCTCAGCTGGGAGAGCGCCTGCCTTGCACGCAGGAGGTCAGCGGTTCGATCCCGCTTGGCTCCACCACTTACGCTGTACCTTGATCAGAACCTAGAAATGAACATTCGTTGATGAATGTTGATTTCTGGCTTTTGTCAGATCGTTCTTTAAAAATTCGGATATGTGATAGAAATAGACTGAATGCCAGTTTCACTGCTGGTAATTCAGGCTAAGGTAAAATTTGTGAGTTCTCACGAATTTTCGGCGAATGTCGTCTTCACAGTATAACCAGATTGCTTGGGGTTATATGGTCAAGTGAAGAAGCGCATACGGTGGATGCCTTGGCAGTCAGAGGCGATGAAAGACGTGGTAGCCTGCGATAAGCTTTGGGGAGTCGGCAAACAGACTGTGATCCAGAGATCTCTGAATGGGGGAACCCACTCAGCACAAGCTGAGTATCTTGTACTGAATCCATAGGTGCAAGAGGCGAACCAGGGGAACTGAAACATCTAAGTACCCTGAGGAAAAGAAATCAACCGAGATTCCCTTAGTAGTGGCGAGCGAACGGGGACCAGCCCTTAAGTTGATTTGAGATTAGTGGAACGCTCTGGAAAGTGCGGCCATAGTGGGTGATAGCCCCGTACACGAAAGTCTCTTTTCAATGAAATCGAGTAGGACGGAGCACGAGAAACTTTGTCTGAACATGGGGGGACCATCCTCCAAGGCTAAATACTACTGACTGACCGATAGTGAACCAGTACCGTGAGGGAAAGGCGAAAAGAACCCCGGAGAGGGGAGTGAAATAGAACCTGAAACCGTATGCGTACAAGCAGTGGGAGCCTACTTTGTTAGGTGACTGCGTACCTTTTGTATAATGGGTCAGCGACTTATATTCAGTGGCGAGCTTAACCGAATAGGGGAGGCGTAGCGAAAGCGAGTCTTAATAGGGCGCTTTAGTCGCTGGGTATAGACCCGAAACCGGGCGATCTATCCATGGGCAGGTTGAAGGTTAGGTAACACTGACTGGAGGACCGAACCGACTACCGTTGAAAAGTTAGCGGATGACCTGTGGATCGGAGTGAAAGGCTAATCAAGCTCGGAGATAGCTGGTTCTCCTCGAAAGCTATTTAGGTAGCGCCTCATGTATCACTGCTGGGGGTAGAGCACTGTTTCGGCTAGGGGGTCATCCCGACTTACCAAACCGATGCAAACTCCGAATACCAGCAAGTGCCGAGCATGGGAGACACACGGCGGGTGCTAACGTCCGTCGTGAAAAGGGAAACAACCCAGACCGTCAGCTAAGGTCCCAAAGTCATGGTTAAGTGGGAAACGATGTGGGAAGGCTTAGACAGCTAGGAGGTTGGCTTAGAAGCAGCCACCCTTTAAAGAAAGCGTAATAGCTCACTAGTCGAGTCGGCCTGCGCGGAAGATGTAACGGGGCTCAAACCATGCACCGAAGCTACGGGTATCACCTTTGGTGATGCGGTAGAGGAGCGTTCTGTAAGCCTGTGAAGGTGAGTTGAGAAGCTTGCTGGAGGTATCAGAAGTGCGAATGCTGACATGAGTAACGACAATGCGAGTGAAAAACTCGCACGCCGAAAGACCAAGGTTTCCTGCGCAACGTTAATCGACGCAGGGTTAGTCGGTCCCTAAGGCGAGGCTGAAAAGCGTAGTCGATGGAAAACAGGTTAATATTCCTGTACTTCCAGTTATTGCGATGGAGGGACGGAGAAGGTTAGGCCAGCCTGGCGTTGGTTGTCCAGGTTTAAGGTGGTAGGCTGAAATCTTAGGCAAATCCGGGATTTCAAGGCCGAGAGCTGATGACGAGCGCTCTTTAGAGTGCGAAGTGGTTGATACCATGCTTCCAAGAAAAGCTCCTAAGCTTCAGATAACTGGGAACCGTACCCCAAACCGACACAGGTGGTTAGGTAGAGAATACCAAGGCGCTTGAGAGAACTCGGGTGAAGGAACTAGGCAAAATGGCACCGTAACTTCGGGAGAAGGTGCGCCGGCGAGGGTGAAGGACTTGCTCCGTAAGCCCATGCCGGTCGAAGATACCAGGCCGCTGCGACTGTTTATTAAAAACACAGCACTCTGCAAACACGAAAGTGGACGTATAGGGTGTGACGCCTGCCCGGTGCCGGAAGGTTAATTGATGGGGTTAGCGCAAGCGAAGCTCTTGATCGAAGCCCCGGTAAACGGCGGCCGTAACTATAACGGTCCTAAGGTAGCGAAATTCCTTGTCGGGTAAGTTCCGACCTGCACGAATGGCGTAACGATGGCGGCGCTGTCTCCACCCGAGACTCAGTGAAATTGAAATCGCTGTGAAGATGCAGTGTATCCGCGGCTAGACGGAAAGACCCCGTGAACCTTTACTATAGCTTTGCACTGGACTTTGAGCTTGCTTGTGTAGGATAGGTGGGAGGCTTTGAAGTGGGGACGCCAGTTCTCATGGAGCCATCCTTGAAATACCACCCTGGCAACCTTGAGGTTCTAACTCAGGTCCGTGATCCGGATCGAGGACAGTGTATGGTGGGTAGTTTGACTGGGGCGGTCTCCTCCCAAAGAGTAACGGAGGAGTACGAAGGTGCGCTCAGACCGGTCGGAAATCGGTCGTAGAGTATAAAGGCAAAAGCGCGCTTGACTGCGAGACACACACGTCGAGCAGGTACGAAAGTAGGTCTTAGTGATCCGGTGGTTCTGTATGGAAGGGCCATCGCTCAACGGATAAAAGGTACTCCGGGGATAACAGGCTGATACCGCCCAAGAGTTCATATCGACGGCGGTGTTTGGCACCTCGATGTCGGCTCATCACATCCTGGGGCTGAAGCCGGTCCCAAGGGTATGGCTGTTCGCCATTTAAAGTGGTACGCGAGCTGGGTTTAGAACGTCGTGAGACAGTTCGGTCCCTATCTGCCGTGGACGTTTGAGATTTGAGAGGGGCTGCTCCTAGTACGAGAGGACCGGAGTGGACGAACCTCTGGTGTTCCGGTTGTCACGCCAGTGGCATTGCCGGGTAGCTATGTTCGGAAGAGATAACCGCTGAAAGCATCTAAGCGGGAAACTTGCCTCAAGATGAGATCTCACTGGGATCTTGAATCCCCTGAAGGGCCGTCGAAGACTACGACGTTGATAGGTTGGGTGTGTAAGCGCTGTGAGGCGTTGAGCTAACCAATACTAATTGCCCGTGAGGCTTGACCATATAACACCCAAGCAATCTGCCTTGCAGATTGCGGTGGTGAAGACGAAACGAACCGAAAGTTCGAAGCGACCCACAAAGATCACATATCCGAATTGGCTGGCGTGTCTGCAAAGACGCACTGGCAACCGAATTTCTTGACGACCATAGAGCATTGGAACCACCTGATCCCATCCCGAACTCAGCAGTGAAACGATGCATCGCCGATGGTAGTGTGGGGTTTCCCCATGTGAGAGTAGGTCATCGTCAAGATTCATTTCGCAAAACCCCTATCTGCGCGAGCAGGTAGGGGTTTTGTCTTTCTGGCCGTCCAAAATAGCGACTGAAAAGCCGATCTGTATCGCAATCAACCGCGCGCCAACTCGGCCAGGTGCGTCGTGGCCTCCTCGCTCTTGAGCACCAGTACATCCCCCTCGAGTGAATCAAGCACCACCTCGGCGGTGTTGCCGATCAAGGCGCCAGATATTCCCGTGCGCGCCACGGTACCGACGATGGTGACCACCGCATCGATCTGTTTCTCGGTATAGGGAATCAGTACATCGGCAGGCCCCTCGGCGACATGCAGGCGATCTTCGCTGATATCGAACTCCGCCTGGAATGCCGAGCACGCTTCGCGGTAACGCTTTTCGATGGTTTCGCTGAGCTGATACACCGGGTCGGACGCCGACAGCATCGGCGAGGGATGAGCACTGATCACATGCAGCTCGCCTTTGGCCAGGCTGGCGATCGCATAGCCATGGTCGATGATGCTGGCATGTAGCCGCCGATGATCCCCGTCCTGATTCCCCACATCCACCGCTGCGAGGATCTTGCCGCTGGTCCAGGGCCGTTCGCTTTTGACCATCAGCACGGCGCAGGGGCATTGGCGCAACAGTTTCCAGTCGCTGGGTGTGAGCAGCGCCTTGCGCAGCGGATTGTCCGGACGATGCTCCTTGATCACCAGTTCGCACCCTTCGGCTTGCTGCACACTGATAATCGACTCATGCAGCGTGTCATGCCAGGCCTGCTCATGGGTGACATTGTCGTAGCCATCATCATGCAGCTGGCTACTGAGCAGGCTGAGCAGGGCGCTATGGTCCTGCTTCTTGTCGCACATCAGCAGATGCAGGCGTGCGCCGGTCACCCCGGCGATCAGCTTGGCCCGGGTCAAGGCCCGGCTGTGGGCGTGCTCGGGGTCGAGTACGACGAGGATGCTGCGAACGGCTTGCATGGGCATGACTCCGTTGAGATATGAAGGCCAATGCCTGACTATAGTCGGCGGTCTGTGTCGCGCCGTTTGATGTGTATCAAGCATAGTCGCTGGCGATCGGCATCGCCCTCGGTATAATCCGCGCTCCTGCGATGCTACCCAGCTGTGAGCTTATGTCCCTGACCCCTGAAATCGACGCCTTCCTTGGCTGCCCTACGCCTGACGCCTGGATCGAAGCGGCGCTCGCCGACCAGGAAACCCTGCTGATCGACCACAAGAACTGTGAGTTCAAGGCCGCCAGCACCGCGCTCAGCCTGATCGCCAAGTACAACACCCATCTGGACTTGATCAACATGATGTCGCGCCTGGCTCGTGAGGAGCTGGTGCACCATGAACAGGTTCTGCGTCTGATGAAGCGTCGTGGCGTCCCCCTGCGGCCTGTTTCGGCAGGACGATATGCCTCGGGCTTGCGCCGTGTCGTGCGTGCTCACGAGCCGGTCAAGCTGGTCGATACCCTGGTCGTCGGCGCTTTTATCGAGGCGCGCAGCTGTGAGCGTTTCGCAGCGCTGGTGCCACACCTGGATGAGGAGCTTGGCACCTTCTACCACGGCCTGCTCAAGAGTGAGGCACGTCATTACCAGGGCTACCTGAAACTGGCGCACCACTATGGTGAAGAAGCTGATATCGCGCGGGTGGTGGAGAAGGTGAGGGAAGTGGAAGCCGAGCTGATCAGCTCGCCAGATATGGAGATGCGCTTTCACAGCGGCATCCCGATGGCCCAGCCCGCCTGAGGGCGAGCGGGCCCGCGGGGGCGCGTCAGCTTACTGACGGCGGCCGAGCAGCAAGCCGACCACCAGCCCGAAACCTGCGGAAATCGCGACGGTCTGCCACGGATGACCACCAATGTACTCCTGCGTGGCATCTACCACCGGCTGTGCCTTCTGCCCCAGACGACTGGTGGCCTGGCGTGCCTGACGCAGCTTCAGGCCAAGCTGGGCGCGCAAGGTGTCGGCTTCTTCGCCCACCAGTGAGGCGCTGTCGTCGAGAAGCTTTTCGGACTCCTCGATCAAGGCCTGCAGCTCACTGAAAACCTGGTCCTTGATCTGATCGCTGTCGACTGTTGCGGTGGATTTCCTGGCCATGAACACGTCCTCGTAGATGGATTGACTTGTACAGTGGATAACGGCGTGCGTCGAAAGTTGCACCGGCATACCAGCGCCTCGCCGCTAGGTGTAAGATAGCGCTCATTTTCAAGCGGCAGGAAAGACCATGAGTTTCAATCTGGCCAACAGAGATTTCGCCGAACGCGCGCAGATCGAGGCGGAAAAAGCCCGACTGTTTCAGCTTTGGCAAAGCAACCTCGGCAAGGCCAAGGGTGAAGCAGCCCGAATGATCGCCGAGAAACCCCGACGCAAGGGCAAGTGGGCCGAATGGGTCCGTGCCGAGCTGGAGGGTATGTCGCCTCCGGAGTTCGCCGACATGGTTCGCAGCGAAGTCAACAAGATAATGGCGGCAGCCAGCGCCAACCGCTGATCCTCACCAGCCTGCACCCCCAGGCTGCGGCAGATCGAGCTTGCCTTTATCGGTGAAGCGCACCGTACCCAGCGGTCCGCCGGCCAGCTTCCCACGCAGCACATAGGGCAATCCCTGTAGCGATTGGGTTTGGCTCAGGCCATACGCCTGGCGCAAGAACGAAAACGCGGTGATGCTCACCGGGACCACGATCACCGCCTCGTCATAACGGCCGATATGCCCGCGCTGGTCGCTGACACCTGCCGCCAACGGTTGATCGTTCACTTCCAGATTCAGTGCAATACCGTTGAAGTCCACCGGCGTCTCGTTGGGGTTCTGCACGCGTATCTTCACTGCCATGCGCAACTCCAGGTCCTGCCCGGGCAGGGGTTCGATACCGATGACATTGATGTTCAGCGGATCGCGGTTTTGCAGCAGTGCGCAGGCATTGAGAGCGAGGGCCAGCAGCAGGGCCAGGCACAGTCGGGCTGAGTTACGCAAGCAGGCGGTCATGTCAGGGGGCCTTGGCTGTAGAGGGCCCTTGAGTGTGGCAAATACATTCCATCGGTGAAACCCTCGCTGTCGCTCCGAGCGCTTCCGGCCTGAAGGAAACATCACGAATCAACTCCATTGGTTTTCATGCTTTTGTCGCGAACCTGAAGCGCCTTAGGCTATCCAACGCTCGGGCGCGACTTTTTGTACCGGAGATGAAGGATGAAACCTACACTGCCTTTCCTCGCCATCAGCCTGCTGCTGTGCCTTCCCGCGCACGCGGCCCCCGTGCAGATGCCCTTGCTTGCCGCCAGCGACCGCAATAATCCCTACAACAGTCCGATTCAGCGCGCCAACCCCAATAGCCGCCAAGGCGGTGTGCCTGCGACGCCGCCGGTACGCGGTCCCTCGACCCAACCGATTGTGCGGCCACCTGCGCTGGACAACCGCGGCATCGGCAACGGTGACAACCTGCGCCGTCAGCAACAGACCCCGAACCTGGAACCCACTCGGCCACCGCGCGATTCACAACGTGCGCCCTGAGCCTCTTGATTGGAAGGATCCCCGCATGACGTCACGTATCTGGATGACCACCCTGGCTGCAGCCGCGCTGTTTCCGCTATTGGCGCAGGCTGCCGGCGACAGGCAGTTTCCGAGCGAAAAAGGGCAGTTGACCGTCAGTACCGTTGCTGATGGTCTGGTCAACCCGTGGGCTTTGGCATTCCTGCCGGGGGGCAAGGATATGCTCGTCACCGAGCGCTCAGGCAACCTGCGCATCGTCGGGGCCGAAGGCAAGGTCGGGCCGCCGCTGTCAGGGGTGCCCAAGGTCTGGGCGCAAGGGCAGGGCGGTCTGCTGGATGTGGTGCTTTCGCCGGAGTTCACCCAGGATCGCACGGTCTACCTGTCGTATGCCGAGGAGGGCGCGGACGGCAAGGCAGGCACGGCGGTCGGACGTGGCCAGCTGTCGCAGGACCGCGCGCGCCTGGAAAACTTCACCGTGATCTTCCGCCAGCAACCCAAGCTGTCTGACGGTAACCACTTTGGTTCGCGACTGGTGTTCGACCGCGAGGGGTATCTGTTCATTGCCTTGGGCGAGAACAACCAGCGCCCCACCGCCCAGGATCTGGACAAGTTGCAGGGCAAGCTGGTCCGCATCCTGCCTGATGGCGAGGTGCCCAAGGACAACCCCTTCGTCGGCCAGAAAAATGTGCGTCCGGAAATCTGGTCGTACGGCCACCGCAACCAGCAGGGCGCGGCGCTCAACCCTTGGACAGGCAAGCTCTGGACCCACGAGCATGGCCCACGCGGCGGCGATGAGATCAACATTCCCCAGGCAGGAAAGAACTACGGTTGGCCGATCGCGACCCATGGCATCAACTACTCGCTGATGCCGATCCCCGAGGCCAAGGGCAAGCATGTCCAGGGTATGGAAGATCCGCACCATGTGTGGGAGAAGTCCCCAGGTATCAGTGGCATGGCCTTCTACGACAGTCCGACCTTCAAGGCGTGGGATCACAACCTGTTCATCGGTGCGTTGGCCACCCAGGAGCTGATTCGTCTGCAGCTCGACGGTGACAAGATCGTCCATGAAGAGCGCCTGTTGGGGGAACTCAAGGCGCGTATTCGTGATGTGCGGGTGGGGCCGGACGGTTACCTTTACGTGCTGACCGACGCCAAGGATGGGGCGCTGCTGAAGGTGGGCCTGAGCGGGAGTTGATGGCGGATCCGGGAAACCCCCATTACC
The DNA here is from genome assembly GCF_052378495.1 of Pseudomonas sp. A014. Lineage (NCBI taxonomy): Bacteria > Pseudomonadati > Pseudomonadota > Gammaproteobacteria > Pseudomonadales > Pseudomonadaceae > Pseudomonas > Pseudomonas sp. A014. Next base: position 3,931,458 of record NZ_CP199001.1, on the reverse strand, counting down.
ATGGCGATTTGCCCACGACCCATCGCCATGACGCCCTACGCCCTTTATCAGCAAGCCATCCTGCAGCAAGGCTTTGCCGCCGATCCTGCACAGGCTGAGGCTGTTGCCGCCCTGCAGCATTGCTTCGAGGTGCTGGAGCAGGGGCGTAGCGGCCAGGGCGTCTACCTGTGGGGCCCGGTCGGACGTGGCAAGACCTGGTTGATGGATCAATTCCAGCAGTGCCTTGCGGTTCCTTCCCGGCGACAGCATTTTCATCACTTCATGGCCTGGGTGCACCAGCGCCTGTTTTTGCTGAGTGGCACTGCCGACCCACTGCACGCGTTGGCCCAAGAGCTGGCCAGGGATATCCGCGTACTGTGCTTCGATGAGCTGTTTGTCAGCGATATTGGCGACGCGATCATCCTGGGGCGCCTGTTTCAGGTGCTGTTCGACCAGGGCGTGGTCATCGTCGCTACGTCCAACCAGCCGCCCGACCAGTTGTATCTCGACGGATTCAATCGGGAGCGCTTCTTGCCGGCCATCACCGCGATCCAGCGGCACATGCAGATCGTTTCCGTGGCCGGTGAACAGGACCACCGCCTGCACCCCGGCGAACAACGCCAGCGCTACTGGATTGCCGAGGCGGGCAAGCCCGGCGCAATGGTCGAGGTATTCCGGCAACTGAGCGCGGATGACCCCGGCACCGACCAACCGTTGCAGGTCGGTTCGCGGCAGATCCAGGTGATTCGCCGCAGCGAGCAGGTGATCTGGTGCTGCTTCGCCGACCTGTGCGAGCAACCGCTGGCGGCGACTGAGTTCATGGCCCTGTGTGACCGCTATACGGCCATCCTGCTAGAGGGGCTGCCAGCACTGGGCGGGGTGCAACGTGCCGGGCGCATCGCCCGCGGAACCGAGGACGGCGCCCGGCGTGTAGTGGCCGGTGATCGCCAGTTACCGGCGCTGTCGCCCCGCGATGACAGTGTGCGGCGCTTCATCGCGTTGGTCGACGAATGCTACGACCGTCGGGTCGCCTTGCACCTAGAAGCTGAGGTTGCGCTCGAAGCGCTCTACACTCAAGGGTATCTGGCGTTCCCGTTCAGGCGGACCCTGAGCCGGCTGCGGGAGATGCAACTGCAACGCTTCGCCTGAAGGAGCCGACCATGGAGCTGCTGTCGCACCATCTGCTGACCCAGGCCTACAACAATGGCTGGGCCAACCATCGCCTGTACAAGGCATGCCTGCAACTGAACCACGACGAGTTCGTCGCCCCCCGTTGCAGCTTCTTTCCCTCGATCAAGGCCACGCTCAATCACCTGCTGACGGTGGACTGGTTCTACCTCAATGCCCTGGAGTGCGAGCAGCGCGGTGAAGCCCCCGAGGCGGATGGCGAGCGCTTCTTCGAGCCTGAACAGCCGTTTGCTACTTGCACCGACCTGCACACCCAGCAGGCCCAGGCCGACCAGCGCCTGATCGCGTATTGTCGACTGTTGCGTGACGACCAGTTGCGGCGCTATGTGAGTATCGTGCGGCCTGACCGGGTCCAGCGCGAGCAGCGCCTGCGCCTGCTCGCGCACCTGTTCGAACACCAGATCCATCACCGCGGGCAGGTGCATGCGATGCTCAGCGACACCTCGGTGCGCCCGCCGCAGCTGGACGAATTCTTCTGCGAGGAGGAAGCGCCCCTGCGTGCGGATGATTTTGCCGAACTGGGGTGGAGCGAAGAGCAGGTCTGGCGGGCGTGACAGCTTTGCCCGCGCCGTCTGTTCAGGAGCGGCCTTGTGGCCGTAGCAGGCCGCTCCCAGCTTGCCGCAAGGCGAGAGCTACTGCTGCAACCAGTTGATCAAGGCTTTGTGGAACGCTTCAGGTTCCTCGATCTGTGGGGCATGTCCCATGCCCGCGAAGGTGACCAGTTGCCCCTGGGGAATCAGCTTGGCCACCTGCGGTCCGAGCTCTGCGTATTTGCCCAGGCGGGCCTTGACCTCTGGCGGGGCGATGTCGCTGCCGATGGCGGTAGTATCCTTGTCGCCGATCAGCAACAGCGTCGGCATCTTCAAGTCCTTGAACTCGTAGACCACAGGCTGGGTGAAGATCATGTCGTAGATCAGCGCCGAGTTCCATGCCACTGCCTCGTGCCCTGGCCCTTTGTTCAAGCCCACCAGCATCTGTACCCATCGCTCGTATTCCGGTTTCCAGCGCCCGGCGTAGTAGGTGTTGCGCTCGTAGTTGCGCACGCCTTCGGCATCGAGCTTGAGTTCACGCTGATACCATTGATCGACACTGCGATACGGCACGCCCAGGGCTTTCCAGTCTTCCAGGCCGATCGGATTGACCATGGCCAGTCGCTCCACCTGCTGTGGGTACATCAGCGCATAGCGGGTGGCGAGCATGCCACCGGTGGAGTGGCCCAGCACGTTGACCTTGTCGATGCCAAGCTGTTGAAGCAGTGCATGGGTGTTGTCGGCCAGTTGCTGGAAGCTGTACTGGTAGTGCTCCGGCTTGCTCGAGGTGCAGAAGCCGATCTGGTCCGGGGCGATGACCCGGTAGCCGGCCTTGCTCAGGGCATTGATGGTGGTTTCCCAGGTGGCGGCGCAGAAGTTCTTGCCATGCATCAGCACCACGCTGCGGCCGTTGGCCTTGCCCTGCGCAGGGACATCCATGTAGCCCATCTGCAGGGCTTGGCCCTGGGAGGTGAGAGCGAAGTGCTTGAGCGGGTGAGGGTAGGTGAAACCTTCGAGCTGTTTGCCGTAGGTGGGCGACTCGGCGGCGATGGCCGAGCTGCCGACGAGGCAGGCCAGGGCCAGGGCGGTTGCGCGCAGCATCGGGGTACTCCGTGTAGGTTCAAGTAGGAAAAGGCGACTGTAGCAGTCAGTTGACCTTCGGAACCGTGAAAGGTGTTACCCGTTGTGAAACCAGCCCAGGGTGATCATCGCGACCACCAGGTAACGTCCGGCCTTGGCCAGGGTGACCAGTAGCAGGAAGCGCCAGAATGGTTCGCGCATGATGCCTGCGATCAGGGTCAGTGGATCGCCGATAACGGGCATCCAGCTCAGCAACAGCGACCACTGCCCCCAGCGTTGGTAGCGTCGTTGCGCACTTTGCAGCTGGCTGGCGCTGAACGGAAACCAGCGTTTTTCGCGAAAGCGCTCGATCGCTCGGCCCAGCAGCCAGTTGACCAGCGAGCCGAGCACGTTGCCCAGGGTCGCTACCAGCAACAGCGTGAGCCAGGCGTCGGGGTCGCGCAGGAGCAAGCCGACCAGCACCGCCTCGGACTGCAGCGGCAGCAAGGTGGCCGCGCCAAAGGCGCTGAAAAACAGCGCCCAGAGACTGAGCATCAGTATTCGGCGACCACAGTGTCCTGGCCGTCCTGGGTCAGGCCGATGACCTGATAGGCATCCTTGTGGTCACCCATTTCCATGCCAGGCGAGCCCATGGGCATGCCCGGCACGGCCAGCCCCTTGAGATCGCTGCGTTTGGCCAACAGGCGCACCTGTTCGGCGGGCACATGCCCCTCGACGAACTTGCCGTCGATCACGCCGGTGTGGCAAGACGCCAGGCGTGGTGCGACGCCCAGGCGCTGCTTGACCGCGCTCATGTTCGGCTCGACATGGTCGTTGACCGTGAAACCGTTGTCGCGCAGATGGCTGATCCACTGTTTGCAGCAGCCGCAGTTGGGGTCGCGGTAGACATCGATGACGTCGGCGGCCTGGGCCAGGCCACTGATGGCCAGCAGTCCAAAGGCCATCAGGTGTTTGTGTAGCATGGTCGAACTCCTTCAAAAACGCAGGCGCACACCTGCGACCAGACGGGTCTGCGCGGGGTCGTCGCCGTCTTCACGGGCCTGGTCGGCGCGTGTACCGTGCACGCGGTTGAAACTGACGCCGACATAGGGCGCGAAGCTGCGGGTGATTTCATAGCGCAGGCGCAGGCCTACCTCGCTTTCGGCCAGCCCCGAACCTTGTTCGCGCCCGGCGTCGTTACGGCCGAAGAAGTTGGCTTCGATGTTCGGTTCGAGGATCCAGCGATTGGTCAGCAGCATAGCGTAACTGGCCTCCAGGCGCAGCGCGGTCTGCTGTCGCTCGCCGGCATAGGCGGTGGCTTCGAACTCCAGCCCATACAGCGGCGTACCTTGGATGCCGAACGCTGCCCAGGCCTGGCCGCTGGCAGGTTTGAAGTCCTGGCGTATACCACCGACCAGCTCCCACCAGGGGCTGATGGCATGGCCCCATAGCGCCTGCAGTTCGGCCTTGTGAGTGGTGCCCTGTTCACGTTCGCCTTCGCTGCGCAGCCACAGGCGATCGATGTCGCCGCCGATCCATGCGGTGGCATTCCAGTTCAGCACCCCGCTGTTGTCGAAGTGCTGGTATTCGAGTTGATCGACGATCACCGCGCCGTTCAGCGCAGCGTCATGTACCTGGTGGCCCGGCAAAAGGGGGAAGGCGGCGCGGCGGTCGGCATCGGTGATGACCGGTAACGCCGTGCTGGGCTGGGTCGGGTTCTGCTGCGCGCGCGCCTCTTCGCTGGCCAGTAGCACCAGCAGTGTGATGCTGGTCAGGATCCAACGGCTGTTGAGCTCATTCATCGACCCGTACCTCGCGGAACATGCCGGTCTCCATGTGGTAGAGCAGGTGGCAGTGGTAGGCCCAGCGGCCCAGGGCGTCGGCACTGACCCGGTAGCTGCGACGAGTGCCGGGCGGGATATCGAGGGTGTGCTTGCGCACCATGAAGTTGCCCTGTTCATCCTCCAGGTCGCTCCACATGCCATGCAGGTGAATGGGATGGGCCATCATGGTGTCGTTGACCAGGGTGATGCGCACCCGCTCGCCATAGGTAAGTCGCAGCGGCTGGGCGTCGCTGAACTTCACGCCGTCGAATGACCAGGCAAAGCGCTCCATGTGGCCGGTCAGGTGCAGTTCGATATCGCGTGAAGGCGGGCGGCCGTCGGGGTCTTCGAAACGGCTGCGCAGGTCGGCGTAGGTCAGCACCCGGCGGCCGTTGCCGCGCAGGCCGATACCGGGGTCGCCCAGGTTTGGGCGGGGCGCCATGGTCTGCATGTCGACCAGCGGGTTGTCAGTCTCGCTGGGCGGGTGTGGCTGCATGGCGGCCATTGCCGCGTGATCCATGCCGGCCATGCTGGCGTGGTCCATGCCAGGCATGTCTGCCATTGCGGTGCCGTCCATGCCGCCGTGCCCCATGTCGTTCAAGGTCAGGCGGGGGCGTGGGTCCGTTGCGGGGACGGGCGCCTGCTGGCCGTGAGCATGTGCCAGGGTGCCACGGGCAAAGCCGGTGCGGTCCATGCTCTGGGCGAACAGCGTGTAGGCTGGCGCATCGCCCGGCTCGACCAGTACGTCGAAGGTTTCGGCCACGGCGATGCGCAGTTCGTCGACCGTCACCGGCACCACGGGTAGGCCGTCTGCGGCGATCACCGTGAGTTTCAGGCCGGGGATGCGGAAGTCGAAGTAGGTCATGGCCGAGGCGTTGATCAGGCGCAGGCGTACCGTCTCGCCGCGGCGGAACAGGCAGGTGAAGTTGCCGTCCGGCGGCTGGCCGTTGAGCAGGTAGCTGTAGGTGGCCGCGCTGATGTCGGCAAGGTCGGTGGGGCTCATGCGCATGCTGGCCCACATCAGGCGCTCGTCGACGGTCTTGCGCCAGCCGTCGCGAGCGACATCCTCGATGAAGTCACCCACGGTGAGCTTGTGGTAGTTGAAGGCGTCGGACTGCTTCTTGAGGGTTGCCAACAGTGCTTCGGGGGCCTGATCGCTCCAGTCGCTGAACAGCAGCACATGGTCGCGCTGGTAGGCGTGTGGCTCGGCCTCGCGCGGTTCGATGACGATTGCCCCATAGACCCCCGCCTGCTCTTGCAGCCCGGAATGGCTGTGGTACCAGTAGGTGCCACTCTGGCGCAGGGTGAAGTGGTAAAGGTAGTCGCCGCCGGGTTCGATGCCGGCGAAGCTCAAGCCCGGAACACCGTCCATGTTGGCGGGCAGGATGATGCCGTGCCAGTGGATCGAGGTGGGTTCGGCCAGGCGGTTGCGCACGCGCAGGGTCACGCTGTCACCTTCGCGCCAGCGCAGCAGCGGGCCGGGCAAACTGCCGTTGACGGTGAGGGCAGTGCGGGGGCGGCCGGTGATGTTGACGGCGGTCTGGCCAACGTACAGTTCGAAGTCCTGACCCTGCAGCGGTTGGCCTGGGCGATGGCCTTCGACGGCGCTGGCCAGTGGGCGCCAGAGGCCCAGGCCGGCCACTGCGGTGGCGGCGCCGAGGCCTTTGACGAAGGTGCGACGGGAGGGGCTGTGGGGCATAAACGGCCTCAGGCAGGGCTTGAGTAGAGGCCTTGTCGCGATCGGGCGCGCCTTTCGTAGCCCTGGGCTTGCCTGCGAACGGCCTTGGAATAGCCCGATGATCCACCACCGTTCCTGTCAGCCAGCTGAGGCTGTCATTACAGCGTTGTCAGCCCAGGGCCTCCTGCACAGGCAGGTCGCGCATCAGCAGCCCGAATTCGAGCGATACCTGCTCCGGAACCGGCAGGTACACCAGGTGCCCGTCGCCTGGAGCCACCTCGATGGCCTGGCCTTGGCGATCACCCAACCGGTCGAGCTCGAAGTGGTAGTTACCGCGAGGGGTCATCAGTTCGAGGGTGTCGCCCAGTGCGAAGCGGTTCTTCACCTTCACCTCGGCCAGCCCGTCGATACGCAGCCCCGTCAGTTCGCCAACGAACTGTTGGCGCTCCGAGACCGAGTTGCCGCGCTGGTAGTTCTGGTACTCGTCGTGCACATGGCGGCGCAGGAAGCCCTCGGTGTAGCCGCGCTGGGCCAGGGACTCGAGGTTTTCCATCAGGCTGCGATCGAAGGGCCGACCGGCGACGGCGTCGTCGATCGCCTGGCGGTAGGACTGCACGGCACGGGCGCAGTAGAAGTGCGACTTGGTCCGTCCTTCGATCTTCAGCGAGTGCACGCCCATCCGCGTCAGGCGCTCGACGTGCTGTACCGCGCGCAGATCCTTGGCGTTCATGATGTAGGTGCCGTGTTCGTCTTCGAACGCCGGCATCTCTTCGCCAGGGCGGTTGCCCTCCTGCAACAGGAACACCTGTTCGGTGGGCGCGCCAATGCCCAAGGTCGGTTCGCACTCACGCACGATGTCGCCGGTGGCGTTTTCCCCTGCCGGGGTCGCCTGGTACTTCCAGCGACAGGCATTGGTGCAGCTGCCCTGGTTGGCGTCGCGCTTGTTCAGGTAGCCCGACAACAGGCAGCGCCCGGAATAGGCCATGCACAGTGCGCCATGGACGAAGACCTCCAGTTCCATGTCAGGTACTTGCTGGCGGATTTCCCCAATCTCTTCCAGCGACAGCTCGCGCGACAGAATCACCCGGCTCAGGCCCAGCTGTTGCCAGAACTGCACGCTGGCCCAGTTCACTGTGTTGGCCTGCACCGACAGGTGCACGGGCATCTGTGGGAAATGCTGGCGCACCAGCATGATCAGCCCGGGGTCGGACATGATCAACGCATCGGGTGCCATCTCGATCACGGGCGCCAGGTCCTTGAGGAAGGTCTTGAGCTTGGCGTTGTGCGGCGCGATGTTGACCACCACGTAGAAGCGCTTGCCCAGGGCGTGCGCTTCCTGGATGCCCAGGGCCAGGTTGGCGTGGTCGAATTCGTTGTTGCGCACCCGCAAGCTGTAGCGCGGCTGGCCGGCGTAGACCGCATCGGCGCCATAGGCGAAGGCGTAGCGCAGGGTCTTCAACGAGCCGGCGGGGGCCAGCAGTTCGGGCTTGGCAAGAGGGTTCATGGGGGCACCGGGGCAAAAGGTGCGGATGCTACGACCGGGCCCGGAACGCGGTATTGACCTGGATCAAGCGCTGCTGATGGCACTTTTGCCTCTACGCTGTGCACTAAGGTCCAGGACAATCGAGGAAAGCCCATGAATCAAACTGCTCTACAGAACAGAGCCCTGGCCGTATTGCTGGCGCTGGTCACCATCGCATTCTTCTGGATACTGCTGCCGTACTACGGCGCGATCTTCTGGGCCGTCATCCTCGGCATCCTGTTCGCACCGCTGCAGCGCAACCTGCTGCTGCGTTTCAACCGTCGGCGCAACCTGGCGGCCGGCGCTACCTTGGCCACCTGCCTGATGATTGCGATCCTGCCGGTGATCATCATCAGTGCCCTGCTGGTCCAGGAAGGGGCAACACTGTACCAGCGCATCGAAAGCGGCCAACTGGATATCGCCGGCTACATCGAGCGCGGCAAGGACATGCTGCCGCACTTCGCCCAGAACGGCCTGGACCGCATGGGCATGGGCAATCTCGATGGCCTGCGCGACAAGATCACCAAGTGGGCGACACAGGGTAGCCAGTTCCTTGCCAGCCAGGCTTTCAGTTTTGGCCAGGGCACCTTCGACTTCCTGGTGAGCTTCGGCATCATGCTCTACCTGCTGTACTTCTTCCTGCGTGAAGGGCCGGAGCTGGCGCGCAAGGTCCGTCAGGCCGTGCCGCTGCCCGAGCAGCAGAAGCGCCGCTTGCAGTTGAAGTTCAACCGTGTGGTGCGGGCCACGGTGAAGGGCAACCTGTTGGTGGCGATCACCCAGGGCGCGCTGGGCGGCTTGATCTTCTGGGTGCTGGATATTCCCAGTGCGCTGGTGTGGGCGGTGCTGATGGCGTTCTTGTCGCTGTTGCCTGCGGTGGGGGCCGGGATCGTCTGGGGGCCGGTTGCGGTGTATTTCCTGCTGACCGGCGCGATGTGGCAGGGCATCGTGCTGACGGCGTTCGGCGTGCTGGTGATCGGGCTGGTGGACAACCTGCTGCGCCCGATCCTGGTGGGCAAGGATACGCGCATGCCCGACTACCTGATCCTGGTGTCGACCCTGGGCGGGCTGGCGGTGTTCGGCCTCAACGGCTTCGTGATCGGGCCGTTGATCGCCGCGTTGTTCATTTCCAGCTGGACGATCTTCACCGAGACCACACCGCAGGTGCAGTTGCCGTCCTGACTCGATCTACCCAAGGGCAGGAGCAGCGTAATGCTGCTCCTGCAGGGTGCATGTTCAATTGCCCCGGCTAGTCGCTAGCGAAAGCTGTACGAAACCCCCGCATACATCCCGAACCCTTCTCCCGGGGTCGAGCGCGCAGCATCCAGCCCGACATCGTCGTACCCTGGTGTCACCGTCGCGGCGTAGCGCTTGTTGGTCAGGTTGCGCAGGTCGAGCCAGGTCTGCCAGTCGCGCTTGGGCGAATCCCAGCCCAGACGCGCGCCCAGCAGGGCGTAGGCATCGGCGTGATAGCTGTTGGCGTAGTCCACCTGCACCTTGGAGGCCAGTTGCGTGTTCACCCCGGCGTAAAAACCGCTCGGCCAGTCGTAACGTAGCTCGGCCTGGTAGTAATGCATGGGGATGCCCGGCAAGCGGTTGTCGCCGAAGCGGTCATCGTCGCGGTAATGGAAGTCGCTGAAGGTATAGGCCTGGCGCAGCGACAGCTTGCCACTGCCCGGCTGCTCCCACAGCGTGCTTTCCAGGCCGGCTTCGATGCCCTGATGCACGGTGGCGCTGGCGTTGAACTCCTTGAACGGCTGGCCCGGCACGATCTCCACCGCCAGCAGCTCGTGACGCACCTGCGAGTAGTACCAGGCCAGGTCCCAGCGCCCCAGCGCCGAGTCGCCGCGGGCTCCCAGCTCCAGGGTGGTGGCCGTCTGGTTCTGCATCTCGATCGGTTGCGTTGCAACGGTCGAACTCCAGATCAACGACCAGGGGTGCGGTGGTTCGACGGAGCGACTGAGGTTGCCGTAGACCTGGGTCTGCGGATCGATGTCGTAGCGCAGGCCCAGGCGTGGTGCGTAGTCCCAGTCGTGCTGGCTGACCTTGCCGCCGTTGGCGGGGAAGGTGACGGCACTTTCGCGGCGGGTGTAGATCATGGCAAGGCCCGTGGTCAGCCACAGGTTGGGGACCAGCTCCAGATCGTTGCCCAGGTGCAGCACGGTGTCCGAGCCCTGGTAGCTGAAGTCGCGGCTGCGCGGGCCGAACACATCGCCATTGCGGGCGAACTGCGAGGCGCCGCTGTTGGGCAGGTGCTTGGTGGTGCGCCAGCCAACGGTGGTCTTGCTCTCGTGGCCGAACAAGGTGTCGCGACGCATATAGTTGAGCGTGCCGCTGACATCGGTGTAGGCCACCTTCAGGCGCATCGGGCCTTCGCGCAGGTCCATCGGGTAGTCGTGGTAGACCAGCCCGGCCTCCAGGCGTGAGTCGTCGTCGAGGAAGAAGGTGGTCTTGTTGCCCACCCAGGTGCTGCCGGGCTGGGGACGGCTGTCATCGCGGGCGAGGTAGGCTGGGTTGGCGGCGCGCGGGTGGTGCTTGATCTGCTCCTTGGTCAGGCGCCCGGCCAGATCGTTCTCGGTTTCCCGGTAGCGCAGGTAGAAGCGCGTTTCCAGATTCGGGTTGAAGCGATAGCCGACATTGGCGGCGATGCCCTTGGCACTGCCGCTGCTGTGTCGCTGGTAGCCGTCGTACTCGGCGTCGGTCAGCGCCACGTAATAGTCGAGGTTGCCCAGCACCTGGCCAGAGCTGATGTGCCGGCGCTGGTAGCCGTGGCTGCCGACCTCATAGCGCAGTTGCAGGGGGGCGGCGTCATGGCCGGTGTGGGTCACGTAGTTGATCGCACCGCCCAGAGCCAGGGCGCCCTGGTCGAAGCCGTTGGCGCCGCGCAGTACCTCGGCGCGGCTCAGCCACAAGGGTTCGAACAGCTCGTAGGGTGTCCCGCCGGGGCCGGTCAGCGGCAAGCCGTCGAACATCGTGTAGACCCCCGAGCCATGGGCGCCAGGCGCGCGGTTGATACCCGAGCCCCGGATCGACAGCTTGATCCCGTCGTTGCCCGCCGACTGGGCGAACACGCCTGGCTGGTAGGCCAGCACATCCTGGTTGCTGGCCACGCGTCCCTGGCCGACGGTTTCCATATCCACCAGGTTGCTGGCGCCAGGGATCTCGCGCAATCGTTCGGCGGCGGCCTCCTGCTCGGATTGCTGGCGGTCCTGGATCAGCACCTGTTCGAGCTCGATGCGCTCGGCGGCATGGGTGGCGGTGCTGACCAACAGGGCCAGTAACGAAAGTGGAAGGGTCGGACGCATGGGCAGGGGTTCCAGAGCGGGTGCGCAGTTGTGACGCTACAACTGTCAGACGAAGCACAGTGGTCGATCTGCAGAGCGCAGTCCTGGCGCCTGCGTGTTAGCCTTGACAGGTTCCAGCCGCTTCGGACGCCCTATGGCCAACCACAAGATCGAGATCCGCCGTCGCAATATCGAGAAGATCCTCCAGGCAGCCGAGCAGGTGTTCGCCGAACAGGGCTACGGCGTCACCTCCATGGGCGACATCGCCGAGCGTGCGCAGTTGCCGCGTTCCAACCTGCATTACTACTTCAGTACCAAGGACGAACTCTATCGAGCGGTACTGCAGGACCTGCTGGACGTCTGGAAGCAGGATGCCCTCTGTTTCGAACGCTTCGACGACCCGCGCGTCGTGCTGACCAGCTATATCCGCGCCAAGATGGGGCACTCGCGCTCGCGGCCGCTGGGCTCGAAGGTCTGGGCCGAGGAAATCCTCCATGGCGCGCCGCTGCTGGGAGGCAGCCTGGACGATTCGCTGGTGCCTTGGGCGCAGTTGAAGGAAGCCAAGATCCGGCGGTGGGTGGAGGAGGGGCGTATCCTCCCGGTCGAGCCGTCGGCGCTGCTCTACATGATCTGGGCTTCGACCCAGCATTACGCCGATTTCGGTTATCAGGTGGCTTTGCTCAATGATGGGCAGCCGCTGTCGGACATGGCGTTCGAGCGGGCGGTGCAGACGGTGACCAGCGTGATTCTGCGGGGCATCGGGCTGGAGCCTTGAGCCTGCCGGGGTGCATGACAACCCCGGCGGGCGATCGTGTAAGCGGCGGTTCGGCGCCCCGTTCGCGGGCAAGCCCGCTCCTACGGGTCAGCTCGCTTCACGATAGGGGTTGCGCGGATCCTGGGTCCAGTTCAGGTACGGCTTGCCGGTCTCTTGCGCCACCATGTCGATGCAGTTTTCAACCGGGCAGGTGATCTGGCACAGGTTGCACCCCACGCATTCGGCCTCGATCACGCTGTAGACGTGCGTCCCATCGGCCTGCAGGGTGTTGGCGATGGCCTGGTGCGAGGTGTCTTCGCAGGCGATGTGGCAGCGTCCGCAGCCGATGCAGGCATCCTGGTCGATATGCGCCACCGACTTGTAGTTGATGTCCAGGTACTTCCAGTCGGTGGTGTGCGGTACGGCCTGGCCGCGGAAGGCTTCCAGGGTGCGGTGTCCGTGCTGGTCCATCCAGCGCGCCAGGCCATCTTTCATGTCTTCGACGATGCGAAAACCGTGCAACATCGCCGCCGTGCACACCTGCACCGCACCGCTGCCCAGTGCGATGAATTCCGCGGCATCGCGCCAGTTGCCGATACCACCGATACCACAGATCGGCAGGCCACGGGTTTCAGGATCGCGCGCAATCTCGGCGACCATGTTCAGCGCGATCGGTTTGACCGCCGAGCCGCAGTAACCGCCGTGGGTGCTCTGGTCACCGACGATGGGGTGGGCGACCATGCGGTCCAGGTCGACACTGGTGATCGAGTTGATGGTGTTGATCAGCGACACGGCATCGGCGCCGCCTCGATGTGCGGCGCGGGCCGATTGGCGGATGTCGGTGATGTTGGGCGTGAGCTTGACGATCACCGGCAGTGAGCAATACGTCTTGCACCAGCGGGTGACCATTTCCACGTATTCCGGCACCTGGCCGACCGCCGCGCCCATGCCGCGCTCGGGCATGCCGTGGGGGCAGCCGAAGTTCAGCTCGATGCCATCGGCGCCGGTGGCTTCGACCAGCGGCAGGATGAACTTCCACGACTCCTCGACGCACGGCACCATCAACGACACCACCAGCGCCCGGTCGGGCCAATCCTTCTTAACCTGGGTGATTTCACGCAGGTTGATCTCCAGCGAGCGGTCGGTGATCAGCTCGATGTTGTTGATGCCCTGCACCTGGCGGTTGGCGCCGAAGTGCGCCGAGTAGCGCGACGACACGTTGACCGCCGCCGGGTCCTCGCCGAGGGTTTTCCAGACCACGCCACCCCAGCCCGCCTCGAAGGCGCGAACCACGTTGTAGGCTTTGTCGGTCGGTGGCGCGGACGCCAGCCAGAAAGGGTTGGGTGCCTTGATACCGGCGAATTCGATGGACAGATCGGCCATTTACGCTGCCTCCACATTGAGCATGAGTTGGGCATGGATGGCTTCGGCGGCCAGCTTGCCATGTTGCACGGCCTGGACGGTGAGGTCCTGGCCCAGGGCGGTGCAGTCGCCACCGGCATAGACGCCAGGCAAGCTGGTGCGCATCTGCTCGTCGACGCGGATGCGTTCGCCATCGCGCGCCAGTTGCGCCGCCACCGGGTCCTTGAGCCCTGCGTCGTCGAAGCACTGACCGATGGCCTTGAAGATCCCGTCGGCGGGCAGCTCGAAGGTTTCGCCGGTATCGGCCAGTTTTCCCTCGACCTGTTCGGTGCGGACGAAGCGCATCCCCTTCACCCGGCCCTGCTCATCCAGCAGCACCGCATCGGGCCGCGCCCAGGTATGCAGGCGCACCTGGTTGGCCTTGGCGATGTCCTGCTCGTGGCCGGTGGCGCCCATGTCGGCGGCGCCGCGGCGGTAGACGAGGTTGACCTCGCGCGCACCCAGGCGGCTCATCTGCACCGCCATGTCGATGGCGGTATTGCCCGCGCCGATCACCAGGCAGCGGTCGGCCAGCGGCAGTTGGCTGAGGTCGTCGGCCTGGCGCAGTTCACGGATGTAGTCGGTGGCGGCCAGCACGCCAGGGGCCTCTTCGCCCGGCAGGCCGAGCTGGCGCACGGCATTCAGGCCAAGGCCCAGGAATACCGCGTCGTACTGGTCCCGCAGCTCGCCGAGGGTGAGGTTGTCACCCAGGCGTTGGCCATGGCGGAGCTCGATGCCGCCGATGCCGAGCAGGAACTCCACTTCACGCTGGGCGTAGTCGTCGACCAGCTTGTAGCGGGCGATGCCGTATTCGTTGAGGCCGCCAGCCTTTTCCTGCGCCTCGAAGACCACCACGTCATGACCATGCAAGGCCAGGCGATGTGCACAGGACAGCCCGGCGGGGCCGGCACCGACCACTGCGATGCGCTTGCCGGTGCTGGGCGAGCGCTTGAAGGGGTGTTCGCTGAAACCGGCGTTGTCCAGGGCATAGCGTTGCAACTGGCCGATCAGCACCGGCGCGCACTCCCGGGCGTTGTTGCGTACGCAGGCTTGCTGGCAGAGGATTTCGGTCGGGCATACGCGGGCACAGCTACCACCGAGGATGTTCGCCGACAGGATCCGCTCGGCGGCGCCCTGCAGGTTTTCATCACTGATGCGGTGGATGAACGAAGGGATGTCGATTTCGCTCGGGCATGCATTCACACAGGGGGCGTCGTAGCAGTACAGGCAGCGCGCGCTTTCCACGGCGGCCTGGCGTGCGGTCAGGGGAGGGGCGAGGTCGGTGAAGGCGTCGGCGAGCTGCTCGGCGCTGGCCCTCGGGCGCGGCAAGTGGTTCAGGGTGTCGATCACGGTTGTAGCCTCTCTCTTTTTTATGGGGGCAGGCGGCGGTTCCTCGCCCGTCCGTTTCGGGATGGCAGTCAACAGGTGTCTCTGGATTGTTATCGCCGGAGGCGCTGCGGCCCCCGGCTGTTATGGGCTGCTCAGCGGCTGACCGGTATCGGCCGCTGCTGCTCGGCCCGTCGCCCGAGGACCTCGTACACCGAGGGGTAGGCGGGCCTTTCCACATAGCGTCCCGCGCCCGGCTCGGCGCGCAGGTCGCCATCGGCCCAGAGCACTCGCCCCTGGCTGATGGTGTGGCTGGGAATGCCGCGCACCGTGCGACCTTCGAAGATGTTGAAGTCGACCTTCTGGTGATGGGTGCTGGCAGAAATCGTGCGTGTGCCCTGCGGATCCCAGAGCACCAGGTCGGCGTCGGCTCCCACACGGATCGCTCCCTTGCGCGGGAACAGGTTGAAGATCTTGGCCGTGTTGGTCGAGGTCAGCGCCACGAACTCATACATCGACAAGCGCCCGCTGTTCACGCCGGCGTCCCACAGCACCGCCATGCGGTCCTCGATGCCGGCGGTGCCGTTGGGGATGCGGCTGAAATCATCACGGCCCATGGCTTTCTGCTCGGCGCAGAAGCAGCAATGGTCGGTGGCGGTGGTGTGCAGGCTGCCCGATTGCAAGCCGCGCCACAGGGCTTCCTGGTGTTCGCGGGGACGGAATGGCGGGCTCATCACATAGCCGGCGGCGGTGGACCAGTCGGGGTTGCGATAGACGCTGTCGTCGATCAGCAGGTGCCCCGGCAGTACCTCGCCATACACCGGCTGGCCCTTGGCCCGGGCGTAGGTGATCTCATCCAGTGCTTCCTTGCTGGAGATGTGCACCAGGTACAGCGGGGTGCCCAGCGTTTCGGCTATACGGATGGCGCGGCTGGCCGCCTCGCCCTCGACCTGCGCCGGACGCGACAGCGGATGGGCCTCGGGGCCGGTGATGCCCTGGGCCAGCAGTTTCTTCTGCAGGTGGTACACCAGCTCGCCGTTCTCCGCATGCACGGTGGGCACCGCGCCCAGCTGCAGACAGCGCTCGAAGCTGGCGACCAGGGTGTCGTCGGCGGCCATGATCGCGTTCTTGTAGGCCATGAAGTGCTTGAAGCTGTTCACACCGTGATGGGCGACGAGCTCGCCCATCTCCTGGGCGACCTGCTCGCTCCACCAGGTGATTGCGACGTGAAAACCATAGTCACTGGCCGACTTCTGCGCCCAGCCGCGCCAGGTGTGGAAGGCCTCCAGCAGGGACTGCTGCGGATTCGGGATGACGAAGTCGATGATCGAGGTGGTGCCGCCGGCCAGGCCTGCGGCGGTGCCGCTGAAGAAGTCCTCGCTGGCCACGGTGCCCATGAATGGCAACTGCATGTGGGTGTGCGGGTCGATGCCCCCTGGCATCAGGTACTGGCCGCTGCCGTCCAGGACCTGGCAACCGCTGGGCACTTCGAGGTCTTTGCCAATGGCGCGGATCAGGCCATCGGCACACAGGACATCGGCGGGATAGCTTTCTTCGTGGGTGACCACGGTGGCGCCACGGATCAACAGGGACATACCGTCTTCCTCGCAGGCTGACCGGTCGTTTTGCCGGTTCTTGAAATTGTTTTGAGCCAGCGGCTGGAGGCTGCGTTGCAATCCTGTCAGCGCTGACAAGATTGGAATCTAGATGCTGATCAAGGATTGATCAAGAAAAAATTTTATGAGCTTATTACTTTTATAACTTAATGAAATATAAGTGTTTTCTTTATAAATCACCAAAATGGACAGGCTGCTCACCATTTTGACGCACTTGACAAGAAGCAGATTTGGTCAAGATTTTCCATGCGAAATCAGCCGTTTGAAACCTGGCTTGCCGGCGCGAACCACGCCACGCAAAAACCAGGCTGCACCAGATTGAAACCGAGTGCGCAGGCCAGGGCGGGCCGCCACCAGCAAGACGGCAGGGCAGGGCATGACCGTACCTTTCCCTGGCGCTAATCAATGCCTTGCAAATCAGTGAATTACCTCCAGTCGGCGGTGGCCGGCAGGGTTGGCCCGGGCCAATCCGGCACGCAATTTGAGTGCGGCCACAACCGCCAGGCCGGACCGGAGGTGCAGTACTGGTGAGGTGTGTAACTCCGGCCATCGATTCAGCCGATGAGCGAATAACTAGAACAATCTGGAGAAGGCCCCATGCAACAGAGCAGATCGCAAGTGATCGAGCAGCACGGGCTGTACGAGCTGTCCGAAGGCACTGATGTCCTCGACAGCCCTCGCTACAACCACGACATCGCACCGACCAAGGTGCACCAGCGTACCTGGAACAAATGGCACATCACCGCCTTGTGGGTCGGCATGTCCATCTGCGTCCCTACCTACACCCTCGGCGGGGTCCTGACCGCCTACTTTGGGCTGAGCGTCGGCGAGGCGCTGCTGGCGATCTTGCTGGCCAACCTCATCGTGCTGATACCGCTGACCCTCAACGCCTTCCCCGGCACCAAGTACGGCATTCCCTTTCCGGTGCTGCTGCGCGCCTCGTTCGGCATTCTCGGCTCCAACGTGCCGTGCCTGATCCGCGCGGTGGTGGCTTGCGGCTGGTTCGGTATCCAGACGATGTTCGGCGGCCTTGCCATCCACCTGTTCCTGGGGTCGCTGTTCGACGGTTGGAAGAGCCTGGGCGGAACCGGCGAGGTGATCGGCTTCATGCTGTTCTGGCTGCTCAACCTGTGGGTGGTGCTGCGCGGCTCGGAGTCGATCAAATGGCTGGAGACCCTGTCGGCACCGCTGCTGGTGGCGGTGGGCGTAGGCCTGCTCTTCTGGGCGCTGCCGCACATGTCGATGAGCGAACTGCTGGCCCAGCCGCCCAAGCGCCCGGAGGGGGCCAGCGTGGTCGGCTATTTCTGCGCGGGGCTGACGGCAATGGTCGGGTTCTGGGCCACGCTGTCGTTGAATATTCCCGACTTCAGCCGCTACGCCAAAAGCCAGAAGGACCAGATCCTCGGCCAGATCTTTGGCCTGCCGCTGACCATGTTCCTGTTCGCTGCCCTGGGCGTGATCATGACCGCCGCCTCGGCATCGCTGGTGGGCGAAACGGTCTCGGACCCGGTGAGCCTGATCGGACGTATCCAGAGCCCCGGCTGGGTGGCGCTGGCCATGGCGCTGATCATCATCGCCACGCTGTCGACCAACACGGCGGCGAACATCGTCTCACCGACCAATGACTTCCAGAACATCGCCCCACGCCTGATCGGGCGCAGCCGCGCGGTGTGGTTGACCGGGTTCATCGGCCTGGCGCTGATGGGGCACGAATTGCTGAAAAAGCTTGGCTGGATCGTTTCCGACCTGAGCCTTGAGAGCGTGTATTCCAACTGGCTACTGGGTTATTCGAGCCTGCTCGGGCCGATTGCCGGGATCATGGTGGTGGACTACTTCCTGATCCGCCGCCAGCAACTGGACCTTGCCGGGTTGTACCGCGATGACGTGTACCCGGCCTGGAACTGGGTCGGGTTCCTGGCGTTCGCGGTGCCGGTGGCGCTGACCGTGATGTCGATCGGCAACAGCAGCTTCAGTTGGTTCTATGACTACGGCTGGTTTACCGGTTCGCTGCTGGGGGCGGGGCTGTATTACGTCCTGAGCCGAGTCGCGGTGCGTGGAACGGCGCGCCTGGCCAAACCATCACCCTGAATCTGGCTGGCCGCTACAGCCGAATCACCAGAACAAGAAATCGCCTGAGGAGAGTCCCGATGAAACCGATCAAGGAAGTGCTGCACTCCACCGACCGCCATGTCGACAGCGCGCGCCTGTGGCAATCGCTGATGGACCTCGCGCGCCTGGGCGCCACGCCCAAGGGCGGGGTCTGCCGATTGGCGCTGACCGAACTGGACCGCCAGGCCCGCGACCTGTTCCGGCAGTGGTGCGAGGCCGCAGGTTGCAGTGTCAGCGTCGATGCGATCGGCAACATGTTCGCCCGGCGTCCCGGACGCAACCCCAAGCTGCCACCGGTGATGACCGGCAGCCACATCGACACGCAGCCCACTGGCGGCAAGTTCGATGGCTGCTTCGGGGTGATGGCCGGCCTGGAGGTGATCCGCACCCTGAATGACCTCGGCGTGGAAACCGAAGCGCCGCTTGAGGTGGTGGTGTGGACCAACGAGGAAGGCTCGCGCTTCCCGCCGTGCATGATGGGATCGGGGGTGTTCGCCGGCAAGTTCACCCTCGAAGAGACGCTGGCCAAGCGCGACGCCCAGGGGACCAGCGTCGGTGAGGCGCTGCAGGCCATCGGTTATGCCGGCCCGAGGGCCGTGCTGGGGCATCCGGTCGGGGCGTATTTCGAGGCGCATATCGAGCAGGGGCCGATTCTGGAGGATCAAGGCAAGACCATCGGCGTGGTGCTCGGCGCCCTCGGCCAGAAGTGGTTCGACCTGAGCCTGCGCGGCGTCGAGGCGCACGCCGGGCCGACGCCGATGCACCTGCGCAAGGATGCCCTGGTCGGCGCGGCGGCAGTGGTCGAGGCCGTCAACCGCACCGCACTGGGGCATCAGCCACATGCCTGTGGCACGGTCGGTTGCCTGCAGGCGTATCCGGGGTCGCGCAACGTGATTCCGGGTGAGGTACGCATGACCCTGGACTTCCGTCACCTTGAGGGAGATCGGCTCGATTCGATGATCGCCGAGGTGCGTGAAGTGATCGACAGCACGTGTGCCAAACACGGGCTGAGTTTCGAGCTGACGCCAACGGCGGATTTCCCGGCGCTGTATTTCGACCGCAACTGTGTCGATGCCGTGCGTGAGTCGGCCAGGAGCCTTGGCTTGGCGCACATGGATATCGTCAGCGGGGCAGGGCACGATGCGATCTTCCTGGCCGAGCTGGGCCCGGCAGGCATGATTTTCGTGCCGTGCGAGAACGGCATCAGCCACAACGAGATCGAGAACGCCACGCCCGAGGATCTGGCGGCGGGTTGTGCAGTGTTGCTGCGGGCGATGCTGGCAGCGTCGGAGGCGATTGCCCAAGGGCGATTGGCGGCCTGACTGCGAGCGGTGCCTGGCATCGGCTCAGCCGGTGTCAGGCACTGGACATGCCCCCTTGCCGACGTGACCGTGCTGGCCGGGCGCTGGGCGTTGCACAAGCGCGGCGATTACTGACGCCCGGCCTGCCTGGTTCAGATCACGCCGCAGGCCACGCGGTCGCCGCCACCGCCCAGTGGCATGGGCATGTCGGCGTGGTTGTCGCCACCGGCATGGATCATCAAGGCGTGGCCCTTGATTTCGGAAATCGTCTTCAGGCGCGGCGCCAGGACCGGATAGGTGGAGGTGCCGTCGGCGTTCACATAGAGCGCCGGCAGGTCACCCAGATGGCCATTGCCATAGGGGCCCAGGTGCTTGCCGGTCTTGGCCGGGTCGAAGTGCCCGCCCGCGGCCAGCGCCGCCACTGCCTTGCCATCTTTCATGCCTGGCGCACAGCTGCCGTTCTCATGCACGTGGAAACCATGCACGCCTGCGGGCAGGCTGTTCAGCTTGGGGGTGAAGATCAGCCCGTAGGCCGACTCGCTGATGCTGACCTGACCGATGGGCTGTGCTTTGCCATCGGCGCTGACCAGGTTGACCGGTACATCAAGGGTAGCGGCGTGGGCGCCGAGTGACAGGGTGCCCAGCAGGGCGAGCCAGAGGTGTCGTTTCATGTTTGCCTCTTCAATTCAATGACAGGAAAGCGGGGTGGCGGGAACCTGAAAGTTGTTCCGTCGGGGCAAGAATAGAAAGGGCTGAGCGCGAGAGTCCAACTAAAATTGGTAATTAAAAAAAACAGAAAAAGCTATGGAATAAACGGCGTGAGATAAGTGTTATGGGCGTTTTTATTGCCTGAAAGTATGAGCTCATGAAACAAGGACGATAAATAACAAGATGAGTTCCCTTCACTTGTAAAAATAATGGCTTCGGCGCACTGTATGAAAAATCAACAGGCCGAAAGTTGCCGAGCAGTTTCCCAGGAGGGCGTATGCAAGTGCCTGGCAATGCGTACGAAGGTTCAGGTGCGCAGCAGGTCGCGGCCAGGCGCCGAGGGCTTGGGGGTGTCATTGAGCAGCGTGCCAATCGTTTGCCTGGCGCGGGACAGCCGACTCATGACCGTGCCGATAGGCACCTCCAGGATGTCGGCGGCTTCCTTGTAGCTGAAGCGCTCCACCGCCACCAGCAGCATCACTTCGCGCTGGCCCTCGGGCAGGCTGTTCACTGCCGTGAGGATCTGCTGGTGCATCAGATCGGTTTCCGGGGTGGGCGCGGCAGGGTCGGTCACCGACTCGATGACGCTGTCGTTCCACTCCGAGCGCGAGCGGCTGCGCACGTTGCGCGAGCGCACCTCGTTGATCCAGGTGGTATGCACGATGGCGAACATCCAGCTCAGCGGGGCAGTGTCCGGCCGCAGTTGGTGGGTACGTTCGAGGGCGCGCACGCAGGCGAGCTGGACCAGGTCTTCAGCGTCGTGCCGGTCGCCCGAGAGGCGCAGGGCAAAGGCCCACAGGCGCGGCAACATGCCAGGGAGCAGTGCAGGGAGGTCGGCACCGGTGATCGACATAGTTCCTCGTTCTTGTACTGGGTGGACTGGAAGTCAGTTGCTTCTCATGCGGCCGCCGTACGCTCCGGCCGGCGGATTCCCTCGCATGTCTTGGACTTCATTGTCGCTGAGCCGATACACTGCGCGGATTGTGCCACCACCTACGCTAAAAACCTATCCGAGTGCGTTTCAAAATCGATTTATAATGCTGGCTGTGTCGCATTTGCCGACTTGTCAGCGCTAGGTAAAGCTGCTTGCGGCTGTTTCAGTGATATTAATATGATGGCGAGCTGACTACCCCTTCGCTCGCAGGTCGGCCCACAAGGCCGCAACGATGCCGTAACAGAAGTGCGAAGTACCATGAATAACGGAGACCGGGAATTGACCACCACCGTCGCGGATGATGCCCTGCTGATGGCCTATGTTGACGGCGAATTGTCGCCGCAACAGTGCGAGGAAATCGAGCAGCTCATGAACGCTTCGCCCGAAGTGGCCGAGCGTGTCGCGCTGTTGATGTCGTCTGCCCTGCCATACGCCGAGGCCTTCGCCCGCCAGGCACTGCCCCCGGTCCCTGACAGCCTGGTGCACAACGTCGATGCGTTGATCGCCCGGCACGCCGCCCCGGCCAGCGCGGCGCCCTCGCGTCCGGCAGCCGAGCCTGAAAGCCTGCTCACCCGTCTGTTCGGTCGCCCCAGGTTCGGTTGGCTGGCCGTGGCCTTCGCCACCGGTGCGGTGTGCTACGGCCTGGTGCTGCAGGCGGGTTTCATCGGTGGTGCGCTGAACACCGACCGCGCGCTGCAGGCGCCCAGCGTCGCCCAGGTCCAGGCCTCGCCCTGGGTGATGCAGGCTGCCAGCTACCAGCAACTGTACACCCGCGACACGGTGAACTACGTCACACCTGACACCGACGATGTGCGCAAGACCCTTGCCGACATCCGCCAGATCGACGGCCTCGAGTTACGTGTGCCAGACCTCAGTGCCGCTGGCCTGACCTTCAAGCGCGTGCAGCGCCTGCGCTTCAACAACAAGGCGCTGATCCAGCTGGTGTACCTGCCGCAGCAGGGCGATCCGGTAGCCCTGTGCGTGATGAAGGAGCCCAAGCCCGACCAGTCCATCGCACAGTTGAACGTCGCTGGCATGGAGGTTGTGGTCTGGCGTCAGTCTCAGCTAGGCTACGCGCTGATCGGCGCCCCGGACGGCGTCGACCTCGATGCCGTGGCGCGCGTGGTCGCGGACCGCAGTTCGGGCCAGTTGTATACGGCCAATGCCAGCCTGCCATCGCCGTTGTGGTTCGCCGATATCCGCCAATAAGGACCCTGGTGACGGGCGACCGGATTCTTGGATCGCCTGAATGCCTGCTCAGCACCGCCGCCACGTCCTCCTTGCCCTGTTCCTGACACTGTCCGCCGGCCTTGGCTGTGCACTGCTCGTCGAGCGCAATGGCTGGGCAGCCCCCTCATCGTTATCCTCTCCTGCCGGCGCTGCCCACATGGTCGATGCGTTCGAAGCCGTATCCGGCCCGCAGCCGGGCTTTCGCCGCAATCACGCCAAGGGCCTGTGCGTCAGCGGTCGCTTCGACAGCAACGGCCAGGGTGTCGCACTGGCAAACACCGGGTTGTTGCGCACTGGCAGCTACCCCGTGACAGGGCGCTTCTCGGTGGTCGGTGGCAACCCGTCGGTCAACGATACCCAAGGGGGCATGCGCAGCCTGGCGCTGGACATCAGCAACGGTGGGGAAACCTGGCGCATGGCACTCAATTCAAGCCCAGTGTTCTTCGTGCGCACCCCCGAGGCGTTGCTGGAGCAATTGCAGGCCTCGGTGCCGACCGACGGTCGTGAGGCGCGCATTCGGCATTTTCGTCGCGACCATCCCGAGAGCCAGGCCTTCGAGGACTGGATGGCTGCGCACCGGCCATCGACGGGGTTCGACAACGCGGCGTACTTCAGCGTCAACACCTTTCGCTTCAATGCCGCTGACGGGCAAGAGCACCTGGTGCGTTGGCATCTGCAGCCAGAAACGCCCTATGCGCCGCTCAGCGATGAGCAGATCGCGCAGAACGACCCCGACATGTTGTCCTATGGCCTGGCCTCCCGCCTGGCCGAGGGGCCGCTGCGCTGGCACCTGATCCTCACCCCGGCGTTGCCGGGCGACCCGGTCAACGATGCCACGCAGTTGTGGACTCAGCCAGGTCACCAGGAGATCGATGCCGGGGTGCTGGTGATCGACGCCCAGCAGCCGCAGATGGACGGCCCGTGCCGCGACATCGATTTCAACCCATTGATATTGCCACCTGGCATCACCCCCTCGGACGACCCGCTGTTGCAGGCACGCGGGGCGGCCTATGCCGAATCGCATCGGCGCCGGATGCGGGAGATGGCGGGGCAGTAGCTCGCCAGTTGCGGTGCCTGTGGTGGGCCTATCGCGGGACAAGTCGGGGCGCCGAACCGCCGCTCCCACAGGTTCACCGCTTGATCTGGGAGCGGTGGGGTATCTTTAGGAGCAACGGTTTGGCGCCCCGACTTGTCCCGCGATAGGGCCATCACAGCCCCAAAAAAATAATTTCCCACCCCCCGGAATAATCCCCAGCCCCCACCTGTTATCCCCTCAGAACACGCATTCCGATGGGGTCCTTCGATGTACCTTAACCATTTGGCCGAACCGCTGACCGCCGACGCCCCCTGTGGCGAAAGCCTGGAATACGATGCCGACTACCTGGCCCTCGAGGAAGAGGTCCAGGGCAAGCCGGAAGTCGAATATGGCAGCACCCTGACCCAAGCCACCGCCGCCGACTGGAAGCGCGTGCACCACCTGTCCCTGGCCCTGGCCGAGCGCAGCCGAGACCTGCGTCTGGCCGCGCACCTGACCCGCGCCGAGCTCAACCTCAACGGCTTCCCTGGTCTGGCCGCAGGCCTGGCACTGATCGAAACCCTGCTTGCCGACCAGTGGGCCCACCTGCACCCGCAACTGGACCCGGAAGACGACCACGACCCGCAACTGCGCGTTAACACCCTGGCCAGCCTCTGTGAAACCGCCGGCCTGCTGCACGACCTGCGCACCACGCCGCTGGTCGATGCCGCGCCGCTGGGTAGCGTCAGCCTGCGCGACATCGACCTGGCCAACGGTGAAGCCAGTGCCACGTCCGATTCGCAAAGCCCGTCCCTGGCCATGATCGAGGCCGTCTTCCAACAAGCCGCCCCCGAGCACCTCGCCGACACCCTGGCCACCCTGGAGCATGCCTGGCACAGCAGCCAACGCATCGAGGCGCTGCTGACCGAGCACGTCGGTTTCACCAGCGCCATCGACCTCAGCGCGTTGTCCACGGCGCTGCGCCGCGCTGCCGAGGTCCTGCGCCAGCGACTGCCCGCCACGCCCGTCGACACACCGCAGGCCGTCACACCACAGGCCCGCACCACCGGGGCCAGCCCGCGTGGCGAGATCGCCAGCCGCGAGGACGTGCGCCAGACCCTGGATCGACTGTGCGCCTACTTCGCCGTACACGAACCCGGCAGCCCGGTGCCGCTGCTGTTGCAGCGTGCCCGCAAACTGCTGGATCTGAACTTCATCGAATTGCTGCAAGACCTGGCCCCCGATGGCCTGGCGCAGATGGCCATGGTCAGTGGCGTGCGCGGCGACCCGCGCAGCGACGACTGATCGACACACCCCGTTAACCCAGCACAGGAGCAGTCCCGTGGCAGAAAACAGCCAGAAGTTCATCGCCCGCAACCGCGCCCCACGGGTGCAGATCGAATACGACGTGGAGATCTACGGCGCCGAGAAGACCGTGCAATTGCCCTTCGTCATGGGCGTGTTCTCCGACCTTTCCGGCAAGCCTGCCGAGCCGCTGCCGCCGGTGGCCGAGCGCAAGTTCCTGGAGGTCGACGTCGACAACTTCGACGAGCGCCTCAAGTCGATGAAACCGCGCGTGGCCTTCCAGGTGCCCAACACCCTTACCGGCGAGGGCAACCTGCCAGTGGAGATCACCTTCGAGAACATGGACGACTTCAGCCCCGGCGCCGTGGCGCGCAAGGTGCCGTCGCTGGATGCACTGCTCACCGCACGCAACCAGCTGTCCAACCTGCTGACCTACATGGACGGCAAGGTCGGCGCCGAGGAACTGCTCGCCCGCGTGCTCGCCGACCCTGCGCTGTTGCAGGCCCTGGGCAGTGCCCCGAAGCCGACTGCCGACAGCAGCGACTGACCCCAACCCCCTGATCGAACCCTGACACCCGGCTGGGCCTTCGCGGCACCGGCAGGTAGACCCTTTTGCCCAAAAAACGAGGGATGCTGCAATGTCCACCCCACAAGCCCATGAGGCAACGGCCCCCGCAGCGGCCCGCGAAGTCGACCTCGATGACTTCGCCAGCCTCTTGCAAAAAGAGTTCAAGCCCAAGACCGACAAGGCCCGCGACGCCGTCGAGAACGCCGTGCGCACCCTGGCCGAGCAGGCCCTGCAAGGCACCCGGCTGATCACCGGCGACGTGCTTGGCACCGTCGAAGGCATGATCGCCGAGCTCGACCGCAAGCTCTCCGAGCAGATCAACCACATCCTCCATCACGAGGAATTCCAGGGCGTGGAAAGCGCCTGGCGCGGCCTGCACTACCTGGTGAACAACACCGAGTCGGACGAGTCGCTGAAGATCCGCGTGATGAACATCTCCAAGGCCGAAGTGCATCGCACCCTGCGTAAGTTCAAGGGCGTGGCCTGGGACCAGAGCCCGATCTTCAAGAAGCTCTACGAAGAGGAATACGGCCAGTTCGGCGGCGAGCCATACGGCGCGTTCGTCGCCGACTACTACTTCAACAACAGCGCCCCGGACGTCGAGCTGCTGAGCCAGATGGCCAAGGTCAGCGCCGCCGCCCACTGCCCGCTGATCACCGCCGCCGACCCCAGCGTGATGCTGATGGAATCCTGGCAGGAGCTGGCCAACCCGCGCGACCTGACCAAGATCTTCCAGACCCCCGAGCACGCCGCCTGGCGCAGCTTCCGCGCCTCGGAAGACTCGCGCTACGTGGGCCTGGCCATGCCGCGCTTCCTCGCCCGCGCGCCCTACGGCGCCAAGACCAACCCGGTGGAAGACTTCGACTTCGAGGAAACCACCGACGGCGTCGGCAGCAAGGACTTCACCTGGGCCAACGCCGCCTACGCCATGGCGGTGAACATCAACCGCTCGTTCAAGCACTACGGCTGGTGTTCGCAGATCCGCGGCATCGAGTCCGGTGGCGCGGTCGAAGGGCTGCCGGTGCACACCTTCCCGACCGACGATGGCGGCGTGGACATGACCTGCCCGACCGAAATCGCCATCAGCGACCGTCGTGAAGCAGAACTGGCCAAGAACGGCTTCATGCCCCTAGTGCACAAGAAGAACAGCAACCTGGCGGCCTTCATCGGCGCGCAGTCGATGCACAAGCCCGCCGAGTACGACGACCCCGACGCCACCGCCAACGCCAACCTGGCCGCGCGCCTGCCGTACCTGTTCGCCACCTGCCGCTTCGCCCACTACTTGAAGTGCATCGTGCGCGACAAGATCGGCTCGTTCAAGGAACGCGCCGACATGCAGGTGTGGCTGAACAACTGGATCGGCCGCTACGTCGAGCACAACCCGGCCACCGCCACCGAATCGGACAAGGCGCGCAAACCGCTGGCCGGCGCCGAGGTGGTGGTCGAGGAGGTCGAGGGCAACCCCGGCTACTACCACTCCAAGTTCTACCTGCGCCCGCACTACCAGCTCGAAGGGCTGACCGTGTCGCTGCGCCTGGTTTCCAAGCTGCCGTCGGCCAAGACCTGACGCCGCGCGTTCCCCAGCACCCTCACTGACCCACCGAAAAGGTACAGACCATGATCCTGCTCAACTTCAACGGCAAGAAAATCAAAGGCACCTCGACCGTCTCCGGCCACGCCGACTGGATCACCATCGACGCCCTGCAGATGGGCGTCGGCCGCGCCATCTCCACCAGCGGCGGCGGCGCCGACCGCGACACCAGCAACCCGTCGTTCTCGGAGATTTCCCTGACCAAGGCCACCGACCTGGCGTCCGCCGACCTGTTCATGGAAGCGGTGTGCGGCAAGAGCCTGGGCAAGGCCGAGATCCACTTCATCCAGACCGGCGGCGCCGAGAAGAAAGAACAGGTGTTCCTCAAGCTCGAACTCGAGGAGGCGATCATCAGCTCCTACTCGGCCAGCAGCAACGGCGAGCGCCCGAGCGAAACCTTCTCGATCAACTTCACCAAGATCAGCTACCAGTACGACTCCTTCAGCGGCGAGAAGATCACCACCGGCACGCCGAAGAAGTGGGACCTGGAAGCCAACGCCAAGATCTGACCTGGCCCCGTGGCCGGCCGGTGCCCAGGTGCCGGCCCGGCCCTTCGACCTGGAGTGTCGCCCATGACCCCCTTCATCTTGCCCGGCGCTGTCGATCATGGCTGAGCTGACCAGCAGTGAGCGTCTGCAACCCTCGCTGCTCGACCGCCTGAGCGACGACGCCCGCGACCAGTCGCACGAGCCCCGCGAGCAGCGCGTGCTGTCGATGCGCGCGCTGCGCAAGGCGGTACTGCGCGACCTCGGCTGGCTGCTCAACGGCACCAGCCTGGGCAGTGTGCAGGACCTCACCGCCTACCCGCTGGCGGCGCGCTCGGTGCTGAACTTCGGCCTGCCCGACCTGTCCGGCAAGACCGCCACCGGCCTTGATCCGCAGGCCCTGGCGCGGCGCATCGAGCAGGTGATCGTCGATTTCGAGCCGCGCATCCTGCCCGCCAGCGTGCGCGTCACGCCACTGGCCCGGGACCGCGAACAGGCCAGCCCCAACCAGGTGGCGTTCGAGATCCACGGTGAGCTGTGGGGCCAGCCGCTGCCCGAGCGCCTGTACCTGAAGACCGAACTGGACCTGGAGGCGGGCGATGTGAAGCTCTACGACATCGACGCCGGAGGTGTGCGATGAACCCCAAGCTGCTGCGTTACTACGAGCGCGAACTCCAGCACCTGCGCGAGATGGGCGGTGAGTTCGCCCGCGATTTCCCCAAGGTCGCCGGGCGTCTGGGGCTGGAAAGCCACGCCTGCGCCGACCCTTACGTCGAGCGCCTGCTGGAGGGCTTCAGCTTCCTCGCGGCGCGGGTGCAACTGAAGATCGACGCCGAATTTCCACGCTTCACCAATCACCTGCTGGAGCTGGTCTACCCCCACTACCTGGCACCCACGCCAGCCACGGCCTTGGTGCAACTGCAACCGGACCTCGCCGAAGGCAGCCTGGCCGCAGGCTTCACCGTACCGCGCGGCACGGCGCTGCACAGCCTGTTGGGCAAGGGCGACCAGACCGCCTGCGAATTCCGCACCGCGCATGACGTCACCCTGTGGCCGATCGAGCTCACCGAGGCCCGTTACTTCGCCTGCTCCGGGCAGGTCGGCGGTGTCGAGCTGGCGCGCCTGGGCCCGGTCAAGGCAGCGCTGCGCCTGCGCCTGAAAGTCGGCGCCGGGCTGACCTTCGACAAGCTCGCCCTCGAGCGTTTGATGCTGCACCTGCGCGGCACCGAAGGGCTGGCCGGGCGCATCCAGGAGCAACTGCTGGCCCAGGCCGCCGGGGTGCTGGTGCAACCGGTGCAGGCCGACAACCGCTGGCACGCCTTCATCGACGCCTCGGCGCTGCGCGCCCAGGGCTTTGACGACGACCAGGCCCTGCTGCCGGTGGCGCCGCGCACCTTCCAGGGCTACCGGCTGCTGCAGGAATACTTCGCCTTGCCGCAGCGCTTCCAGTTCGTCGAACTGGGCGGACTGGGCCCGGCGGTGCAGCGTTGCGACGTCAGTGAACTGGATGTGACGGTGCTGTTCAAGACCTTCGTGCCAGCGCTCGAAAGCAGCGTGTCCGCCACGCAGTTCGCGCTGCACTGCACCCCGGCGATCAACCTGTTCCCCAAACGCGCCGACCGCGTGCACCTGTCCGACCAGCAGGTCGATTACCACGTGGTGCCCGACCGCACCAGGCCGATGGATTTCGAGATCCATCAGGTCACCGGCGTCACCGGCCACGGCAGCGGTGCCGAGGCCGAGCAGCGCTTCGAGTCGTTCTACCGCGCCAACGACCTGCACGACCCTCGCCAGGGCGCCTGGTTCCAGGTGCGCCGCGACACCCGCGTGCTCAGCGCCCAGCAGCGTCGCCAGGGGTCGCGCTCCAGCTACATCGGCAGCGAGATCTTCCTGACCCTGGTCGACGCCCACGAGGCGCCGTACCGCAGCGACCTGCGCCAGCTGGGCGTCGACACCCTGTGCAGCAACCGCGACCTGGTGCTGAGCATGCCGGTGGGCGTGGGCAAGACCGACTTCACCGTCGAGTCCGGCGCGCCGGTGCAGGCGGTGCGTTGCGTGGCCGGGCCGACCGCGCCGCGAGCCTCGTTCGCCGAGGGCGAAACCGCCTGGCGGCTGGTCAGCCACCTGTCGCTGAACTACCTGTCGCTGCTCGACCAGGACCCGGAGCAGGGCGCCAGCGCCTTGCGCGACCTGCTGCGGCTGTACTGCGGCGTCAGCGATACGCCGGTACACAAGCAGGTCGACGGGCTACGCTCGGTGAGCGCGCGGTCGATCGTGCGACGCTTGCCGATCCCAGGCCCGATCACCCATGGCCGTGGTTTGCAGGTGTGCGTCACGGTCGACGAGAGCGCCTTCGAAGGCGCCAGCCTGTTCGTCTTCGGCGCGGTGCTGGAGCAGTTCTTCGCCAAGTACGTTGCGCTCAACAGCTTTACCGAAACCCAGCTGCACAGCACTACGCGCGGCTTGATCATGCAGTGGCCGGCGAGGGTAGGGCGATGCGAGATCCTCTAGCGCTGTTGCAGCGGCTCGCGCAGAAACCGGCCTCGTTCGACTTCTACGCCGCCCTGCGCCAGCTCGAATGCGCCTTCGCCGACCGCCCACGGATCGGCCAGGCCAGCCGCCCTACTGACGAGCCGCTGCGCTTCGGCCAGCAGCCGTCGCTGGCCTTCGAACCGGCGATGCTGGCGGGCCTGCAGGCGGGCGACGGGCACCAGGCGCCGCGCCTTCTGCTCAATGGCTTCGGCGCACTGGGCGCCAACGGGCCACTGCCGCTGCACCTGACCGAATACGTACGCGATCGCCAGCGCAATGTCGACGACCCGACCCTGGCGCGCTTCCTCGATATCTTCCACCACCGCCTGATCAGCCTGTTCTACCGCGCCTGGGCCAGTGCCCAGCCAGCGGTCAGCCTCGACCGCCCCGGCGCCGATCGCTTCTCCGACTACGTGGCCTCGCTGATCGGCCTGGGCATGCCCTCGCTGCAAGGCCGCGATGCCGTGCCGCAACTGGCCAAGCAGCACCATGCCGGGCGCCTGGCGCCGCACATGCGCAATGCCGGTGGCCTGGCCGCGCTGCTCAGCGACGACCTCGGCGTGCCGGTGCAGGTGGAGCAGTTCGTCGGCCACTGGATGACCCTGCCGGCCGATGGCCTGTGCGCCCTGCGCAGCGGGCCGAGCGCCGAGCGCCTGGGCGTGGGCACGGTGCTCGGGCGCAAGGTGTGGAACGCCCAGGGCAAGTTCCGCCTGCGGGTCGGCCCGCTGAGCATGGCCCAAGTGCGCCGCTTGCTGCCGGGCCAGCCCGGCCTGCGCCGGCTGACCGACTGGGTGCGCCAGTACGCGGGCCTGGCGCTGGACTGGGACGTCAACCTCATCGTCGCCCGCCAGCACCTGCCCGGCACCCGCCTGGGCCGGGATGCCCGGCTTGGCTGGAGCAGTTGGCTGAGCAGCGCACCGCCGAGCGAAGACGACCGCCAGTTGCTCATCAACCCGCGCCTTACCCCTTCCGTTTCCCCCTCATCGCAAGGATCAGATCATGGCTGAGATCAGTCGAGTGGCCCTGTTCGGCAAACTCAACGGCCTGTGCTACCGGGCCATCGAAAGCAGCACGGTGTTCTGCAAGCTGCGCGGCAACCCCTACGTGGAACTGGCGCACTGGCTGCACCAGTTGCTGCAGGCGCAGGACAGCGACCTGGTGCGCATCGTGCGCCACTACAGCCTCGACCCGGCGCGCCTGGCCGCCGACCTGACCACGGCGCTGGACCGCCTGCCGCGTGGCTCCACCTCGATCACCGACCTGTCGTCGCAACTCGAAGACACAGTCGAGCGCGCCTGGGTGCATGCCACGCTGATGTTCGGCGAGGCCCAGGTGCGCTCCGGGCACCTGCTGGTCGGCCTGCTCAAGGACCGCGCCCTGCGCAATGCGGTGCTGGCGTTGTCCGCCGAGTTCGCCAAAGTGCGCGTCGACGACCTGACCGAGTGCTTCGCCACGGTGCTGGCCGACTCACCCGAGGCCAACCAGACGGCCAGCGACGGTTTCCAACTGGCACCGGGGGAAAGCTCCGGCGCGCTGCCCAGCGCCGGCCCGAATGGCCAGGAGGCGCTGGCGCGCTTCACCGTCGACCTCACCGGGCAGGCGCGCAGCGGCACGCTGGACCCGATCGTCGGGCGTGACGACGAGATCCGCCAGGTCATCGACATCCTCATGCGCCGCCGGCAGAACAACCCGTTGCTGGTCGGCGAGGCCGGGGTCGGCAAGACCGCCGTGGTCGAAGGCCTGGCCCAGCGCATCGTGCGCGGTGACGTGCCGCCAGCGCTGCGCACGGTGCGCCTGCTGGTGCTCGACGTCGGCCTGCTGCAGGCCGGGGCGAGCATGAAGGGCGAGTTCGAGCAGCGCCTGCGCGCGGTGATCGACGAAGTGCAGGCCAGCGTCACGCCGGTGATCCTGTTCATCGACGAAACCCACACCCTGGTCGGCGCTGGCGGTGCGGCGGGCACCGGCGATGCGGCCAACCTGCTCAAGCCCGCGCTGGCCCGTGGCACGCTGCGCACGATCGGCGCGACCACCTTCGCCGAGTACAAGAAGTACATCGAGAAAGACCCCGCGTTGACCCGGCGCTTCCAGACCGTGCAGGTCGACGAACCCGACGAGGCCCGGGCGCTGCTGATGCTGCGCGGCATCGCCGAGAGCATGGCACGCTACCACCAGGTTCAGATTCTCGACACTGCGCTGGCTGCGGCGGTGCGCCTGTCGCACCGCTACATCCCCGCGCGCCAACTGCCGGACAAGGCCATCAGCCTGCTCGACACCGCCTGCGCGCGGGTTGCCATCAGCCTGCACGCCACCCCGGCGGCGGTGGACGACAGCCGTCGCCGACTCGAAGCGCTGGACACCGAGCAGGCGATCATCGCCCGCGAGCGCGCGCTGGGAGTGGACACCGACGCGCGCCAGGCGGCCCTCGACGCGCAGCGCACCCGCGAGCGCGAGCGGCTCGATGGCCTGGAGGCGTCCTGGGCCAGCGAGCAGGAACAGGTGGCGGCGATCGTCGAACTGCGCGGGCAACTGGGCGGCGAGGGCGCGAGCGACGACGCCTTGGTTGAGCTGCGCAGCCGCCAGCAAGCGCTGGCCGAGGCCCAGGGCGAGACGCCGTTGATCCTGCTCACCGTCGACGAGCAAGCGGTGGCCGCCGTGGTGCAGGACTGGACCGGCATTCCGGTCGGACGCATGGTGCGCAACGAGATCGACAACGTGCTCAACCTGGCTAGCAGCCTGTCGCGCCGCATCATCGGCCAGCCGCATGCCCTGGAAGCCATCGCCCGGCGTATCCAGACCGCGCGCGCCGGGCTCGACAACCCAGGCAAGCCGGTGGGCGTGTTCCTGCTCGCCGGCACCTCCGGGGTGGGCAAGACCGAGACCGCCCTGGCCCTGGCCGAGGCGCTGTATGGCGGTGAGCACAACCTGGTGACCATCAACATGAGCGAGTACCAGGAAGCGCACACGGTCTCCAGCCTCAAGGGCGCGCCACCCGGCTACGTCGGCTACGGCGAGGGCGGCGTGCTGACCGAGGCGGTGCGGCGCAAGCCCTACAGCGTGGTGCTGTTGGACGAGATCGAGAAGGCCCACCCCGATGTGCACGAGCTGTTCTTCCAGGTGTTCGACAAAGGCTGGATGGAGGACGGCGAGGGCAGGGTGATCGACTTCAGGAACACCCTGATCCTGCTCACCACCAACGTCGGCACCGAGACCATCAGCCACCTGTGCCAGCGACCGGAGCGGGTGCCGGACCCGGAAACCATCGCCCGCGCCCTGCGCGAGCCGCTGCTGCAAGTCTTCCCGCCCGCGCTGCTCGGGCGGGTGGTGACCATCCCGTATTACCCGCTGAGCGACGCCATGCTCGCCAGCATCATCCGCCTGCAACTGGTCCGCATCGAGCGGCGCCTGGCCGAGCGCCACGGCGTGCCGTTCAGCTGCGACGAGGCAGTGGTAGCGCTGATCGCCAGCCGCTGCACGGAGCTCGAGAGCGGCGGGCGGATGATCGACGCGATCCTCACCCACTCGGTACTGCCCGCCATCAGCCGCGAATTCCTCGAACGGATGCTGCGCGGCGAAGCAGTCACCCGCGTGCACCTGGGCGTGCGCGACGGCGCCTTCGACTACACCTACGACGAGGAAGCGGCATGATCATCACCATGCACCTGTACACCGGCCTGTTCGTCTACGGCGACGCCATCGCCCAGATGCGCACCTTGCTGGCCATGCCCAAGGGGCGCGAAGGGTTCTTTCGCATCGACCTGATCCTGAAGCCAGGCGAGGGCGTGGCGGCGAGCCTGCTGATGTCGCGCAAGTCCCTGTACATCGATGCCTTCCTCGGCGCCGATGGCACCTGGTACCACTTCGCCGATTCCGAGCCGCCGTTCGCCCCGAAGCTGGGCGTGGGCGGCAACAACAATCGTCTGCGCAAGATTGACCTGAAGGGCACTCATTCGGCCTTGCGCACCAACACCACGGCCACCACCTACTCGGCCTTCACCCGCATGGACCTGGTAGCGCTGCGCCAATACAGCGGCGGCGGCTACGACCACCTCAGGCTGCCGCTGTCGTTCGCCGTGGTGGCCTGCGCCGAAGCGGTGCGCTTCAAGGAAACCGAGCTGCGTATCGAACGCCTGCTGGCCAGCGAGCACGACGCCTACAAGCCGCTGAGCGACTGGCAGACATTGTTCAAGGACTGGGAAAAGCTCACCGAGGTGCAAAGCGCCAAGGTGTGGGTGCGCCACGCAGGCTGACAGGGGAGACAACGAGCATGTCCGAGCGCGACGGCAAGAAAAGCAGCTACGAGTTCATCAAGGCCTTGGAAGAGGCGGCCGACCCTGATTGCGTCAAGGCCTGCAAGCAAGGGCCGATCCTCGACCTGTACCGCATCGATTTTCGCTACCTGCCGGTGGACGCGCGCATCAAGCAGTTGATGCGCACCTTGATGCAATCGGCGGCGCCCTACGATTGCAGTGCCATCGCCACCTCGATCGGCGACGACACGCTGGGGGCGATGCGCCAGATCCATTCCAACACCCCCTGCTACCTGCCGCAGTTGACGGCGCAGCAGCCGGCCTCGGCACGCGGGCAGCTGTACCACACCTACGCGCAGGCCAACAAACACCACTCGGCCGACCGCGGCGGCGGCAACTGTGCCACTGGCTACGTCGAGTACACCGCGGGCGACCTGGACGCCTACGGCTGGGGCGGCAACCGCTTTCGCATTGTCTTCGACTACCTCAACGCGCGGCTGTACTTCGCGCCGCTGCACTACGCCTCGTGGCGTTTCAGCGGCAGTCAGCTGGAGACCGTCGACAAGCCGGCGGCGTTCTCTGGCCATCCGAACCCGTTCTTCTGGATTACCGACATCAAGTGAACCCAGGCCTGCCGGCCTTCGAGAGCCTTCCATGAACAAGAAACAAGATTTCGCATTTTCCTGTGGCGCGGCATCGCTGTTGTGCGCGGCGGCGGAGCTGGGCGTGACCACCCTGCCGAACACCGGCGCGCGCAGCACCGGCCAGGCCTTGCAGGTCAACTATTTCTGCGAGGCGGCGCTGTACCAGATCACCTCGGGGTCCGTGACGGGCGGGCGGCTGGACAAGGAGCAGGCCGACCTGAGCAAGCTGGGCTATTCCTTCCCGCACAACGTGGCCATCGCTGCCCGCGAGTTGGGATTGGATGTGAAGATCTACATGAGCGGGATGATCGCCAGCGCGTTGTCGACCTTCTACCCCGATGCCGAGACCAAGTGCGTGCGGGCGGGCTTCCCGATCATCCATTCCGAGCCACCGGCCCTGGCGGCCAACCGGCGGGCGCTGAAAATCGTGATGACCTTCGGCATCGGCCTGCACTACGTGATGCAGCGCCCGGACGGCACCTACATGGACCCGGGTGACGGCAAGGACTTCGCCGACTTCAAGCAGATGAACCTGTGGAGCAAGTGCTACAACGCCACCGGCATCACCCTGGTGCTGGAGCGGCTGGTGTCTACCGCCGCGGCCTGATCGCGTCGCCTGGCACGGGCTACGCCCGTGATCGCGCGGCAAGTCGGATCGCCGCACCGCCGCCCACATGTACAGCGCCGTTCTCAGGGACAGCGCCATCCTTGTGGGAGCGGCGGTGCGGCGATCCGACTTGTCCCGCGATAGGGCCATCCGCAGCACCCTCGCTCTCACCCCACACGCTTTTTCATCCCCCCACGGAATAAACCCCGCTCCCCACCTGTTGTATCCCCAAGGCCGACCCTTGCGGCCACCCCGCGTGAAGGAGCCCTGGATGCCCGTTACCCAAGCCAACCGCGAAATTGCCGTCACCTGCGTGCTGGCCCCCGACACCCTGCTGTTCAGGCGCATGACCGCCCGCGAAGGCCTGTCGACCCTGAGCGAATACCACATCGACCTCTACAGCGAACGCACCGACCTGGACCTCGACGACCTGCTCGCCACCCCCCTGACCGTTGCCGTGGAACTGCCCAAGGGCGGCCAGCGCCACTTCAGCGGCCTGGTCACGCGCTTCGCCTACACCGGCCGCCAGGGGCGCTTCGCCACCTACCACGCGGTGGTGCGCCCGTGGCTGTGGCTGCTGACCCGCAGCAGCGACTGCCGGATTTTCCAGCAGCGCAACGTGCCGGACATCGTCCAGGCGGTGTTCGCCCCTTACACCCTGGCCGACGTCGATACCTCGGGCCTGAGCGCCAGCTACCCGGCCCTTGAGTACTGCGTGCAGTACCGCGAAAGCGACTTCGACTTCGTCAGCCGCCTGCTGGAGCAGGCCGGCATCTACTACTTCTTCCGTAGCGCGGCCGGCCGCCACACCCTGGTGCTGGCCGACGGCTACGGCGCCCACGCGCCCGCCCCAGGCTACGCACAGGTGCGCTACCTGCCAGCCGAGGACCAGGCCATGCGCGACAGCGAGGTGATCTACGACTGGCGCATGAGCGGCGAAGTCGAGCCCGGCGCCTGGGCCCTGCAGGACTACGACTTCGAAAAACCTTCGGCCAACCTGCTGGTCAAGTCGACCCAGGCGCGCCCCTACGCCCAGTCACGCTTCGAGCGCTACGACTACCCCGGCAAGTACCGCGAGCGCCCGCAGGGCGAGACCCTGGCCCGCCATCAGCTCGAAGCCCGGCACACCAGCTACCGTCGTATCGAGGGCGCTACCCGCGCGCGCGGGCTGTTCCCCGGCGCGCTGTTCACCCTCAGCGAACACCCGCGCGGCGATCAGAACCAACAGGTGCTGGTGCTCGCCGCCGAATACGAGCTGTCGTCCGACACCTACGAACCGACCCGCCCCGAAGACCCGGCGCCCGTGCTCACCTGCCGCTTCACCGCACTGCCGCGCCAGCAGGACTACCGCCCGCCATGCCTCACCCCGCGTCCGCTGGTGCACGGCCCGCAGACCGCCAAGGTAGTGGGCAAGGCCGGGGAGGAGATCTGGACCGACCCCTATGGCCGGATCAAGGTGCAGTTCCACTGGGACCGCGAAGGCCAGGAAAACGAGAACAGCTCGTGCTGGATCCGCGTCGCCCAGGGCTGGGCCGGCAAGCGCTGGGGCAGCCTGTTCCTGCCGCGCATCGGCCAGGAAGTGGTGGTGAGTTTTCTCGAAGGCGACCCCGACCGCCCGCTGGTCACCGGCAGCGTCTACAACGCCGAGGTGATGCCGCCCTACAACCTGCCCGAACAAGCCACCCGCTCGACCCTCAAGAGCCACTCCAGCAAAGGCGGCAACGGCTACAACGAACTGCGCTTCGAAGACCGCAAGGGCGCCGAGCAGGTGTTCATCCACGCCGAGCGCAACTTCGACCAGCGCATCGAGCGCGATGCCCTCGATTGGGTGGGCGGCGAGCGCCATTCGCGAGTGGCCAAGGACCTGCGCGAACGCATCGGCGGCGACCGCCACCAGCATGTGCTGGGCGATCGCACCGAGAAGGCCGTGGGCAGCGTGTCCCAGGCCGCCGGCCGGGACCTGCAACTGGACGGCGCGCTCAAGGCCAGCCTCAGCGGCGGCACCGATGTGCACATCAAGGGCGGCATGAACGTGGTGATCGAGGCGGGGGCGAGCATCACCCTCAAGGCCGGCGGCTCGTTCCTGACCCTCGGCCCGACCATCATCGCCTCGATGCTGCCGCTGCCGTTGCCCCAGGCCTCGGCCGCCGCCAACGCCCTGGTGCTGGCCTCGCGGCCCGGCCCGGTGGGCCAGCCGCTGGAGCCCAAGGAGGCCGACGATGGCCGCCAGTGAACCCCGCCACCTTCCTGCCGAAAGGAACCTGACATGCCTGTGAAACTGTGGGTCGAACGTTATCGCGGGCAGCCGCCCGCAGCTGAGCTGGCGTGCCTGATCGACGTCGCCGGCACCTTGGGCCGCGCGCCCGGCAACGACCTGGTGCTGGACGATCCGGGCAAGTACATCTCCCGCAGCCACGCCCGCGTCGAGCGGCGTGAGGGCGGCTACTACCTCACCGACACCGGCAGCAACCCCAGCGTGATCAACGAGCGCCTGCTCGGCCATGGCCGCGAGACGCTGCTGCAGGCCGGCGACCAGTTGGTGATCGGCGACTACCAGATCGGTGTGGCGCTGCTCGCGGTGGAGCAGGCCGACCCCGACCAGACGGGGGTTGGCGCCACCCAGACCCTGGCGGTGTTCGTGCCACCGGCGCCGGTCCAGCCGCCGCCACCACCGCCGCTGGAAGCCCCCGTGGCACCGCGCAGCGAGCCGGGCTTCAGCCAGCCACGGGTGGACACCGACGCCCTGGCGGCGGCGAGCATCCTGCAAGGCGAGCCAGTGTTCGAGCCGGCCCCGATGCTGGACGACCCGCTGGGCCTGAACCTGTTCGGCGGCCAGCGCCCCACGGCGGCCTTCCTTGGCACCCCGGCCGATCACCTGTCGCCGGAGTTGCAGGCCCTGCCGGCCTTGCCTGTCAGCCCAGCCCCCCAGGCGCCGGAAGCGGCGTTGATCCCCGATGGCTACGACGCCCTGGCCGACCTGCTGGCGACGCCTGCCGCCCCAGCCAGCCTGGCGCCTGCACCCACCCCAATCGCAACACCGGCCCCCGTTGCCGCAGAACCCACGGCGGCCGGCGAAGACCCTGTGCTCCAGGCCCTGCTCGAAGGCCTCGGCCTGCCGCACCTGCGCGCCTCGCGCAGCCCCGAAGAGCTGGCCCGGCTGGTGGGGGAAATGCTCCGCGCCGCCACCGGCGGCACCATGGGCGTGCTGATGGCGCGGGCGCTGACCAAGCGCGAAAGCCATATCGAGATGACCATGATCGGCGCGCATTCGAACAACCCGTTGAAGTTCTTCCCCGACCCCACCAGCGCCCTCAGCCAGATGCTCAGCACCGACGCCCCGGCCTATCTGCCCGGCGTGCAGGCGCTGCACGCCGCCTTCGACGACCTGCGCGCCCACGAGATGGCGGTGATCGCCGGCATGCGCGAGGCCCTGGGCGAGGTGATGCAGCGCTTCGACCCGGTGCGTATCGAACGTCGCCTGGCCGCTCCCGGCGCCCTGGAACGCGTGCTGCCCTCGACGCGCAAGGCCCGCCTGTGGGCGCGTTTCGCAGAGCTGCACGCCGAGCTTGCACGCGATGGCGACGAAGACCTGCAACGCCTGTACGGCGAGAAATTCTCCGTGGCCTACCAGCAGCAGGTCAGCCGCCTGCGCGACACGCCCTGAACCCCTTTACCCGAGATCGCATTCATGTCCTGGAACAGCAAAGTCGTCTGGTCGGAAGGCATGCTCCTGCAGCCCCAGCACCTGCAGCAGCACGACCGTTTCCTCAATGCCCACCTGGAGGCCCGGGTCGCGGCGCTGCGCCCCTACGCCTGGGGCTTCTCGCGCCTGGAGCTCGACGAGCAGCACCTGGCCTTCGGCAAGCTGGCGCTCAAGGCATACAGCGGGGTGCTGCCCGATGGAACGCCGATCGGCCTGCCATTCGACGAGATGCCGTTGCCGCTGGAGATCCCCGTCGACGCTCGTGACCTCGACGTGGTGCTGGCGCTGCCCACCGCCCGCCATGGCGTGGCGGAAGTGGACGACCGCGTGAGCGCGGAGAACTTCGCCCGCCATCGCAGCGTCGAGTACGAGGCCTGGGACAGCAACGGCCTGGACAACAGCGCGCTGATGAACGTCGGCAAGCTGCGCCTGCGCCTGGCCCTGGCCAGCGACGTCGCTGACGCCCACGCGGTGTTGGGCGTGGCGCGGGTGCTGGAGCGCCGCGCCGACCAGCAGGTGTTGCTCGACCCCGCCTACTGCCCGCCGAGCCTCACTTTGCAGGCCGCACCGCGCCTGGCGGCGTTCGTCGACGAACTGCTGGGCCTGCTGCACCAGCGCGCCGAGGCCATGGCCACGCGCCTGGCCCAGCCGGGTGCCAGCGGCGCGGCAGAGATCGCCGACTTTTTGCTGCTGCAACTGCTCAACCGCAGCGAGCCGCTGGTGCGCCACCTGGCCAGCATGGCCGGGCTGCACCCCGAGGCGTTATATCGCCAACTGACCGCGTTGGCCGGCGAGCTGGCGACCTTCACCCACGCCGACAAGCGCGCCAGCCGCTACCCGGTGTACCGCCACGACGCCCTGGCCGAGACCTTCGCCCCGCTGATGCTCGACCTGCGCCGCGCCCTGGCCACGGTGATCGACGCGCGCGCCCTGCAGATCCCGCTGGAGGAGCGTCAGTTCGGTATCCGCGTGGCGGTGCTGCCCGACCGCGCGCTGCTCGGCAGCGCCACCTTCGTCCTCGCCGTGCACGCGCAGATGCCGGCCGAAGCGGTGCGCAGCGGCTTCCCGCCGCAGGTCAAGCTGGGCTCGGTGGAGAAGATCCGCGACATGGTCAACCTGCAACTGCCCGGCATCGGCCTGCGGCCCTTGCCGGTGGCGCCGCGGCAGTTGCCGTTCCACGCAGGCTTCACCTACTTCGAACTCGACCGCAACAGCGAGTACTGGCAACAGCTGACCCAGTCGGCAGGCTTCGCCCTGCACGTGGCCGGCAGCTTCCCCGGGCTGGACATGCAGTTCTGGGCCATCCGCAACGCCTGATCGACAGCGCAGGTACATCACCGTGAACATGAACGACTCCCTTGAGCCCGGGCAAGACCCGGACCACACCCTGCTGCTGCCGACCCCCGGCGGCCGCCGCCCGGCCTCCAGCGCCGCGCCTGCGCCGGTCGAAGCCGACCTGGCCCTGCGCGGCGCCGGCCTCAACCCGCTGGTGCGCGCCGCCAACCCCTTGCTCGACCTGGTGGTGCCGCTGCGTGGGCTGACCCGCGCACCGGACATGGAAACCCTGCGCGAGCGGCTGGTGCAGGCCGTGCAGCAGTTCGAGGCGCAGGCGCGCAACGCCCGGGTGGAAGCCCAGACCCTCGCCGCGGCGCGCTATGCCCTGTGCACGCTGGTCGACGAAACCATCTCCAGCACGCCTTGGGGCGCCGGGGTGTGGAGTGGCCGCAGCCTGCTGGTGACCTTCCACAACGAGGCCTGGGGCGGCGAGAAGTTCTTCCTGATCCTGCAGCGCCTGAGCCTGGATGCGCGCGCCAACCTCGACGTGCTGGAGCTGATGTACCTGTGCCTGGCCCTGGGCCTGGAAGGGCGCTACCGCGTACTGGACCGTGGCTTCGACCAACTGGCGGCCCTGCGCGAGCGCCTGTTGCAGTTGATTCGCCAGCAGCGCGGCGCGGTCGAGCAGGACCTTTCGCCACGCTGGCGCGGTGCGCCCACTGCGCCGGTGTCGATGCTGCGCCTGGTGCCGCTGTGGGTGCTGGCGGCCTTGGCGGCGCTGCTGCTGGTGCTGTTGCAGGTGACCGGCAACTGGCTGCTCAACCGCGCCTCGGACCCGGTGTTCGCGCAGATGGGCGAGCTGCGCCTGGCCTCGCCGTTGAAGGTCGCCCAGCCCACGGGGCCGGCGCCGGTGCGGGTGTCCGGGTTTCTCGCCGAGGAGATCGCTAAAGGCCTGGTGAGCGTGCGCGAGGCCGCCGACCGCTCGGTGATCACCCTGCGCGGCGACGGCGTGTTCGCCTCCGGCAGCGCCGAGGTGTCGAGCGCCTTCGACGGTCTGTTGACGCGCATAGGCGAGGCGCTCAAGGGCGTGCCTGGCGACGTGCTGGTGGTCGGTCACACCGACAACGTGCGGCCTGCGCTGGGTTCGCGGTTGTCGTCGAACTTCGACCTGTCCAACACCCGCGCGCGCAACGTCGCGCGCCTGCTGGCCGAACGCGCCGGCCCGGCCACGCGCTACCGCAGCGAAGGCCGTGGCGAGACCGAGCCGCTGGTGGCCAACGACTCGGCCGCCAACCGCGCGCGCAATCGCCGCGTAGAGATCACCGTATTTGTTCCTGCGCAGCCGCAGTGAGGACCAGGCGATGTCTTATCTGATCTATCTGTTCGATACCTTCATGCGCGGCCTGCGCTGGCTGGCCAGTTCCTGGCTGCTGTCGCTGCTGGGCGTGGCGTTGATGGCACTGCTGATCTGGTACGAAGGTCCGCTGCTGTCATTCGACGGGCGCGAGCCACTGGCCTCGACCTGGGCGCGCGGCTGGCTGGTGGCGGCGTTGCTGGCCGCGTGGTTGGCCTATTTCGGCTGGCGCGCTTTTGCCGCCTGGCGCGCCAACCGCCTGTTGATGGCCGGGGTCACTGATGAGCAGGCCGGGGAACCCGCCTCGGCGCGCGCCTCGCAGGCCGAGGTGGCGCACCTGGCCGAGCGCATGCGCGAG
Organism: Pseudomonas sp. A014; assembly: GCF_052378495.1. NCBI lineage: Bacteria > Pseudomonadati > Pseudomonadota > Gammaproteobacteria > Pseudomonadales > Pseudomonadaceae > Pseudomonas > Pseudomonas sp. A014. The sequence goes on along the minus strand of NZ_CP199001.1, from coordinate 3,889,335 downwards.
GCGATGGCCGTGCTGCGCAAGGCCAGCCCCGGCTGGAAACCGGGCGGGCAGTACCTGTACCAGCTGCCGTGGTACCTGTTCGTCGGCGCCCCAGGCAGCGGCAAGACCACTGCGTTGACCCACTCCGGCCTGCAATTCCCGCTCAGTGACACCCACGGCGCCACGGCCATCGGCGGCATCGGCGGCACGCGCCACTGCGACTGGTGGTTCACCGACGAAGCCGTGCTGCTGGACACCGCCGGGCGCTACACCACTCAAGACAGCGACGCCGAGGTCGACAAGGCGGCCTGGCGCGGTTTTCTCGACCTGCTGAAAAAGCACCGCCGACGCAGCCCGGTCAACGGCGTGATCGTCACCCTGAGCGTCAGCGACCTGCTGCAACAAGGCGAGGCCGAGCGCCAGCGCCAGGCTACGGCGATCCGCGCGCGCCTCGACGAGCTGCACGAACGCCTGGGCGTGCGCTTCCCGGTGTACGTGGTGGTGACCAAGTGCGACCTGCTGGCCGGTTTTGCCGAGTACTTCGAGCACTTCGGGCGCGATGAGCGCAGCCAGGTGTGGGGCGTGACCTTCCCGCTGGCCCAGAGCGAGCAGCCGGGAGCGGCGCTGGCGGGCTTCCCGGCCGAGTTCGAGGCGCTGGAGCGGCAGTTGCAGGTGCGCGTGCTCGAGCGCATGCAACAGGAGCGCGACCTGTCGCGACGTGCCTTGCTGTACAGCTTCCCGCAGCAGTTCGCCGGCATGGGCGACGTGCTGGCGGGCTTCCTGCGCACGGTGTTCGAACCCAACCGCTTCCAGGCCCCGACCCGCCTGCGCGGGGTGTACTTCACCAGCGGCACCCAGGAAGGCAGCCCGATCGACCGGGTGCTGGCCTCGCTGGCCGCCGCCTTCGGCCTGGGGCGCAAAGTGCTGCCTGCCGGGTACGCCAGTGGGCGCAGCTACTTCATCACCCGGCTGCTGCGCGAGGTGATCTTCAAGGAAGCGGGCCTGGCCGGGCTCGACCCGCGCCAGGAGCAGCGCCGCCGCCAATGGTTGCGCGCGGGGATGGTGCTGGTCGCGGTGCTGACGCTGCTGCTGGCGCTGGGCATGGCGCTCAGTTACCAGCGCAACCGCGTGCTGGTCGATACCGCCGCGCAACGTACCGCCGAGGTGGCGCAACTGGCCAAGGCGCTGCCGGCTGAGGGCAACGTGCTACAGGCGTTGCCGCTGCTCGACGCTGCCCGCGCCTTGCCCGCAGGTTACGACCAGCGCGGGGAGGGTGTGCCGCTGCTTGAGCGTTTTGGTTTGTACCAGGGTGACAAGCTCGGTGCCGGGGCCGTGGCGCTGTACCACCGCCTGCTGCGCAGCACCCTGCTGCCGTCGATCGTCGGCAACCTGGAGAGCGCCTTGCGCCGGGGCGATGCCAGCAACCAGGACTTCCTCTACGAAACCCTGCGCGTGTACCTGATGCTCGGCCAGCGCCAGTTCTTCGATGCCGCCTCGGTGCAGGCCTGGGTCGATGTCGACTGGCGCCGCGAGCTGCCCCAGGCCAGCGAGGCGCAGCGCCAGCAACTATGGGCGCATGTCGCCGCGCTGCTCGAAGACGCCGACGCCGAGCCGGTACAGCTCGATGCCGACCTGATCGCCAAGACCCGCCTGACTCTGGCGGGCATGCCGCTGTCGCAGCGCATCTACAATCGCCTCAAGCGCCAGGTGGCCCAGGCCGGGCTGGCCGAGCAAAGCGTCAACGCTGCCGGCGGGCGCGATGCCTCCTCGTTGCTGGTGCGGCGCAGCGGCTTGCCGCTGTCGCGCGGTGTCAGCGGGGTGTACAGCGTGGCTGGCTACCGCGCCTTGCTGGCCAGGCGCGAGCGCGCCGTGGCCGACATGGCCCGCGACAGCTGGGTGCTCGACCGCCAGGAAGCGGCCCTCGGCGCGGGCGATGGTGCGCGCCTGGGCGCTGCGGTGCTTGAGCTGTACTACGCAGACTATATCCGCCAGTGGGATGCCTACCTGGCCGACGTGCAACTGGTGCCCCTGGCCAGCCTCGGCCAGGCGGCGCAGGTGAGTAATGCTCTGGCCGCCGCCGACTCGCCGCTGCGCGCCTTCCTCCAGGCCGCCTCACGCGAGACCACCCTCGAAGGCGTGCTGGCCGACACTCCCGGCGACAGCGCCGGCAACCCGGTCGACCGCGCCCTGCGCGAACGCCTCGACAGTGCCCGCAAGCGCCTGGAAAGTGCGTTGTCCGACAGCGCCCCGGCCCCCGCGCCGGCTGCCACCGGCAACCCAGTGGACCAGCACTTCGCCGCCCTGCATGCCCTGGCGGGCAGCGCCACCCCGGCGTCGCTGGACGAAAGCCTGGCCCTGCTCAAGGACGCCGCGCAGTTCTTCGACAGCGCCGAAAATGCCCGCCGCAGTGGCACGCCAGCGCCCAGCGGGGAGGTGCTTGGGCGCATCAAGCGCGCCGCAACCGAGCAGCCAGCCCCCTTGTCCGAGGTGCTGCGCGCAGTCGACAGTGGCGGCGGCGCGCTGACCCTCGGCAACGAGCGCGAACGCCTCAACGCCCTGTGGGTGGCCAATGGCGCGCCGTTCTGCCGCGATGCCATCGCCGGGCGCTACCCGCTGGTGCGCGGCGCCAGCCGCGACGTCACCGCCGACGACTTCGGCCGCTTCTTCGGCCCCGGCGGCATCATGGATGACTTCTTCAGCCGCAACCTCGCGCCCTACGTCGACATGAGCAGTAGCCAATGGCGCTGGCGCGCCAACGGCAGCGCACCGCTGAGCATCCCCCAGGAGGTGCTCGACCAGTTCCAGCGCGGCGCCCGCCTGCGCGATATGTTCTTCGTCGCCGGTGCCCGTCAGCCCTCGCTGCGCTTCGACGTGCAACCCCTGACCGTCGATCCCGCATTGGGCCAGGTGACGCTGGATATCGCTGGCCAGCCGGTGACGTTCGTGCCTCGCGGTGATACCGGATTCACGCCGATCGTGTTGCCCAGCGGCAAAGGCAGCGACCGCGTGCAATTGCAGTCTCCCACCGGTAGCGACCTGCGCAGCGACGGCCCTTGGGCCTGGTTGCGTTTGCTTGACCAGGGGCAGGTCAGCGGCGAATCGGGTGAGCGCTTCCTGCTCACGTTCAACGTGGGGGGGCACAAGGTGAACTACACGCTACGCGCCAGCAGCGTGATCAACCCGTTCCGCCGCGACGCGTTGGAGCAGTTCCGTTGCCCGGCGCGGTTGTGAGGTGAGGCCCTTGGAACAGCGCGATTCGCGCACCGGCTTCTACGGCAAGCTGGTGACCCATGGCGACTTTCTCAGTCGGCGCCTGTCGCCTGCGTTCGTGCGAGGTTGGGATGACTGGTTGCAGGCCGGCCTGCGCGCCAGCCGCGAGCGCCTGGGAGCTGGGTGGAAGCAGGCCTACTGCTGCAGCCCGATCTGGCATTTCGCCCTGGCCGCCGGGGTGTGCGGCGAGCCCGCCTGGGCCGGCGTGATGATGCCCAGTGTCGACCGGGTGGGGCGTTATTTTCCCCTGACCCTGGCCTATGGCGGGCCGGACATTCCAGTGCTGGAGCGCCTGCGGCGCGACGGCGCGTGGTACGCCGAAGTGGAGCGCCTGGCATTGTCGACCCTGGAGACGGGGTTCGTGCTGGAGCGCTTCGACCGCGACCTCAGCCAGTTGCCCGCTCCGTCACGGCCAGAGCCCGCAAGCATCGCGCCTGCGTGGGGGCAGCCGGCGATGGGCGCGATGTGGTTGGCGTTGCCGGAGCAGGACGGAATGGCGCAGGCGGTCGAACAGTGGTTGCTGCAACTGGACGGGCTGGCGGGGCAGCGGTCGTTGGCCGGGCATGCCTTGTTCTGGACCGAGGGCGGGCCGCAGGTAGTGCCGACGCTGCTGGTCAGCCGGGGCTTGCCGGGGGCGGGGTGGTTCGTTGGCATGCTGGGCGGGGAGGGTGGCGGCGCGGCTTGAGCTTTAGACCTGCACCGCCCTCATCGCCGTACCTGTGGGAGCGGGCTTGCCCGCGAAAAAGACACCGCGCTGTCTGGCACGAGCTACGCCCGTGCCAGGCGCCGCATCGAGGCGCAGCGGGTTGCATCAGCAGCAAGCGGCCACCGCATCAATCTCCACCAGCATGCCATCCAGCGCCAGCCGCGGTACGGGGATCAGGGTGCAGACCGGATGCCCGCTTTCCCAGACCCGATTTGCTTCGCTGACCCATTCACGCAAGCGATGCTCATCATGATCGACGATCAACAAGGTCAGCTTGAACACCTGTTGCAAGCTCGCGCCCTGCGACCGCAGAGCCGTGTCCAAATTGGCCAGTGCCTGCCTGGCCTGCGCGGCAAACTCGGCGGGCAGTCGCCCGTCGACATCCTCGCCACCTTGCCCGGCAATGAACAACAGCCTGGCTCCAGGTACTACCGCGGCGACGTGGGAGTACCCGTTGCTGCTCGGGTCATACAGCCCGGGTGGATTGGACAGCGCGAATGCGGGACGGGAATCTGCGGACATGGGATTGCTCCAGAGGATAGAGCGGGCAGTCTGCAACCTCGAGTCAACTTGAGGTCAAGCGTGTTTCAAAGGGCTTGCAGGGCCTCTGTGGGAGCGGGCTTGCCCGCGATCACGGGCAACGCCCGTGCCATGCACCGCATCGCCTCCTTCGCGGGTAAACCCGCTCCTACAGAGTGGGCGTCGCACTTACGAAACGCGATTTTTCAGTGTCCGTAATGGGGCGAAAGCAGTCACCCGCTACCGGCAGCTCCCCCTAAGGCGGTGGGGAATTTCAGGAGTGAGGGTGAATCGTTGATTGCACGATAAACAACGAAACCATCAGGGTCAGCTAGAGTTTTGATGAGTACAACACCGCGAGATAACGATCATGCTAAAACAAGAAGCAGACGACGTGGTTGAGCGTATTCGGGAAGATCTGAAAAGGCACGGTGTGCTGATCGGCTACGATCCCGAGTTTACTACTGCTGAATTCGGGTGCGACCTGGACCATCACGTTGCTCAGGTCAGAGAGGATCCGAATAACCGTGTGTTGCAGATTGCGATACATGACGAAGGGCTCTGGAATCAGCTCCAGCAGGGAAATGTGTATCGGTGTAGCGTCAGTGATTGTCGAGGAAAGCTCTTCGGCATTCCTATTACGATAGAACCGAGAGAGGATGAGTCCTACACCATTGAGTACAGGCTCTGAAGTTTCAGGAGGGTCGTCTGCCGTCCAGATTCCCGTCCCGCAGACGAGTCGGCAGATCACCCTCTGTCGGAAGCAAAAAGCCCACAGCGATTTTCGCAGTGGGCTTGCGTCCATACAGGATGCCAAGCCTCGATCCCATCTGCCCTGATGTCCAGGAACTGCCTGTCGAGCTGCAGTAAGGATGGCGCATCAGTTGTTGGCACAGCCATTCCCCACGATTCTGTACTCCATGATATGCCGCTCGCCATTGGAGTCGTCGTAAGTCAGCTGCATCGGCACAACTTCGCAGACATTGGGCACCGGCGTAACAGCCACAACGTGCGCGATATCCAGGTTCTGAGAGTAGCGATAGGGTTCAACCGTCATTGGTGCAGCTCGAGTACCTTGGTCATCGGCCATGGCAACAGAACCAAGGCAGCCTAGGAACAGAGCGAGTAAGAGTTTCATGGTGATCACCTGTACTGAGGGCGTAGGAGGGCCTGAGCATCCGATTGGCGCTCAGTCGTCATGAATGTTGGGGACGGCCCGGCGCGGTATGGCGCCGGGCTGAGCTACATCAGAAGGGCTTGGTAGGCAGGTACTTGCCGTCCAGCGTGATCACAGCTCGGTGACCACCGTCCGGGTCTTCGACCTTCTTGATGTCCAGCTTGAAGTTGATGGCACTGATGATGCCGTCGCCGAACTTCTCGTGGACCAGCGCTTTGAGGGTGGTTCCATACACCGACATCATTTCGTAGAAGCGGTAGATGGTAGGGTCGCTCGGCACCCCGTCGAAGAAGCTGCCGCGGATCGGCATCGATTGCAGCAGTGCGACTTGATCAGCGTCGAGGTCGAGCTTTTCGCCTACGACCTTCGCGGCGCTTTCAGGCAGCGGATGTTGGCCGAGCAAGGCCGCGGTGACGAAGGCCTCGGACAGGCCCGTACCGTCAACGATTTGCGCAAAGGACAGGTCCTTGCGAGCCTTGGCCTGAATGATGACTTCGGTCAGTTCCTGGCGAGCGGTGCGGGTGGCTTGGGTCTGGATCATGGTGAGTCTCCTGGGTAAGAAAAGGTGCAGGTACAGGTTTCAGGCGACGTGCCTGGCTGGCTGGGAAACGGCGTGGACTTCTGGGTTTTCCGCGAGAGAGACGAAGGTGCCGGTGCTGCCATCAAAAGCGTCGATACGTCCGGTCTCGATGTCATAGATCCAACCGTGCAGGGTCACGCGGCCTTCTTCGAGCGCCAGGCGCACGGAGGGGTGGGTCTGGATGTTGGCCAACTGCGCGACCACGTTTTCGCGCACCATGGAAGCAACCTTGCTTGGCCCGTCCGCATGCTGACGGGCCTCATTGACTACCTTGGCTGAGTCGGCATACCGCAACCAGCTGGCTACGGCGGGCATGTGATCCAGGCATTTGCAGGTGGCGATGGCGGTCATCGCGCCGCAGTCGGAGTGGCCGCAGATCACAATGTCTGCAACCTTGAGTCCGGCGACCGCGTATTCGACCGACGCCGAAACCCCACCCGGCTCTGGCCCATACGAGGGCACGATATTGCCGGCATTACGGATGACAAACAGATCGCCTGGCTCGCGTTGGGTGACCAGTTCAGGCACCAGTCGGCTATCAGAGCAGGAGATGAAGAGAGCCTTTGGCGCCTGCTGATTGGCAAGGTCCTTGAACAGTTTGACCCGCTCCGGAAAGGCGTTTTTTTGAAACTTCAGAAATCCGTCGATGATCGCTTTCATGGTTGCTGTCTCGATGTCGCTGGGTGTGAGACGGAGATTAAGCAGTGCATGGCATAAGGTAAAAGTCTCATTTATTATGAGTAGGATCAGATTATCTTATGGGTCTAGACATGCTCGCTCGCCACATCCAGTACTTCCTGGCCGTTGCAGAACATCTCAGTTTCACGAAGGCCGCAGCAGCGCTGCATGTCTCTCAGCCGGCGCTTTCTCAGCAAGTAAGGCAGTTGGAAGAGAGCCTGGGAGCCCAGTTGTTCGACCGATCAGGCCGCACGACGCGTTTGACTGACGCGGGGGATGTCTACTTTCTCTATGCGCGCCGTGCGTATCAGGAACTGCAGGAAGCCAAAAGGGCTATACATGATGTCAGCGACCTCAGCCGTGGCTCATTGCGTGTTGCGGTAACGCCGACGTTCACGACCTATCTGGTGGGGCCGCTGATCGAGGCATTTCACTCCAGATACCCCAAGATCACCGTCAACCTGAAAGAGATTTCCCAGGAGCGTATCGAGGAGTTGCTGTTGGCGGGAGAGCTGGACGTAGGGATCGCATTTGATGAAATACATGCGCCGGATATCGAAGCCATCCCCTTGCTGAACGAAACGCTTGCTTTGGTCATGAACCGCAGACACCGCCTGGCCGAGGAACGCTCCATTACCTCGCACGGCCTGAGTGCAGAGTCTTTGGTCCTGCTCAGCACAGAGTTTGCCACTCGCGAGCAAATCGACCGCTACTGCCGCAAATATGAGATTCGTCCCAAGGTGCAGATGGAGGCCAATGCCCTCGGCGCAGTGATCGAGATCGTTCGCCGGACGAATCTCTCGACCTTGTTGCCTGCCAGAATTGCGTTGGCCCATGACGACCTGGTCGCCATCACGCTGGAGCCGGAGCGCTTGCAGCGACGGGCCGTTCTGATGCGGCGCAAAGACGCCTTTCTGAGTGCAGCGGTGCGCGTCTTCATCGAGCTGGCTAAAGAAGTATCCAGCGATCTTGATCGTTGAGGGTTTGCGCGACCGTAGGATGTGCGTGTGCAACAGGGCCCAATGGCAAGTGCAACGATGATGGCCTAGCCGACCTACGAAGCGGAGACTGGCAGGAGAGGGAAGCCCCTACTGCTTTCTAGCCGCTGACGGCGCACTGATGTGTACTACTAACCTCCAGCAAGCAACTCACCCCTAAATCAGATGACTTCCTACACGAACGAATCAGATTTTCGCTATTTCATGTAGGCCCTTTCCCAAGCATCCTCCGTCCGCTTTTGCATCATACAGATGACGACTAGTCTCGCCGGGTCGTTGCCAAATCAACGACCGGGCCTGCAAGCCCGAAGATGAGACTACCTTCGCTGGCCGAGCCTACCCGGTCACGCCGTCTATGGTGGCTACGTGCGGGAGATCTTCGGATCTGCCGGTTTTCTCGTCTTCCGGTCTTGCAGACCTGTACGTAGCCGCCACCCATCAAATGCAAGTGGTGTCGTGGTGGTCCAATCGAATAGACGAGATCACGCCATGCTCAAGATAGTCCCCGACCCACCGCACACTACAGAAACCCCCGACTACCTCGAAGACACCCTGGTCGAAGCCATGGAGTACACCCTGTGTGGCCTGGCGGTAGCCAACCAGTCGATCACCTCCCTCCCCAAATCCCCCGCCACGATCATGCTGCTCAGCGTGATGCACGAGCTCGACGCCGTGCGCTCGCTGTTGGAGTGCGCGTTGGCCCAGGTGCAGCTCAAAAGCCGAACGCGGCCCCTATCCCTGCATTAGTCCGTACTCATTTCCAAAAGGCTTGCAGGGCCTCTGTGGGAGCGGGCTTGCCCCGCGATCACGGGCAACGCCCGTGCCATACACCGCATCGCTTGCTTCGCGGGTAAACCCGCTCCCACAGGTACCCCGCTGTACTCAAAATCAGCGGAGTACCTGTGGGAGCGGGTTTACCCGCGAAGAGGCCAGCATTGGCACAACACAAATAACTGCCCCGCACCATCACCGCAGCCCCAGCCACAACCGCCCATTCACAGCACACTCGAAGGACTTCCAGATGGACAAGGACTCACCAGACCACCTCGGCAAGCTTGGCTGGACCGTCGGCACCACCACCTGCCTGGAAAGCGAAGTCAAAGGCAAACACCTGTTCCGCGTAGAGCCCGGCAACTGCGCCGACCACGCGCTGCAACAGGCTTCGGAACTACTGGCTAGCGCCCGGCGCGCATCGTTCATCGGTGTGATGGACGACGAGCCGGTGTTGGTTTGGGCTTCGCAGTACCTCAGCGAGATGGCAAAGGCGTTGATGGATGATGCGCATAGGGGGATGCATAAAAGGGATTGAGGAAGGATTTGGTCAGCTTAGAGTTGTCCGTTGGGATCTACTGCCACGTCTTTGGATGACTGCTTTCGACCCAAAGCTGTCGTTCGCGGCAGACAGCTATCCGCCAAAGCGGTTGGTCGAGAGTGAGCGGCAGGATGAACTCATGAGAAATGCTAACGACGGCGTTATGCTCTGGATTGTTCCTGACAGACACCGCAGCTATGATCGCTGGCTATTTGGTAAGGTCAGATCAAGGGGGGGCGATGGCGGTCTGGGAGCCGATCAGCGGCGTGTATATGGCTACGACTTCATGTCTTGCAAGCCTAGAGTGGCTGGAAAAATGGGTTAATTCACCGCTGAGTTCGGCTGCTATCGGTGGCATGATTGGCGCGGGTTTCGGGGCCTGGGCCGCTGGATGGATCGCTAGGAGGAGCAAACGACTCGATTCCGTTAATGAGGAAATTCGGGCTTGCAACCTAGCAACGCTCCTGGCTCAGCAAGCCTTCAATCTTGCCCTAGCGCTAAAGATTGATGCGATAAAACCCATGACAGATGCCTACGATAAAGCTCGTAGTGAGTATTTGAATCCGAAGGCTGGCGCTGCCTCGGAGACGCAAAGCCTGCAAAAAATCAGCCCGATAAATCCGCCGCTCAACGAGTTGCGCACCGTTGCCCTAGAACGCCTCACTTTGCCAGGCCCTGCCACGCGGGCGGTATTACAGGTAGTCGAATCGATGAGTCGCCTGAACCGCGCGCTGACAAGTCGCAACGAGCTAACAGATGTGTTTTTGCACAAGCAATTCCCGCCAGGTATGGATTTTCACCATATGTATTTCGGGGTACCGAAGAATGGTTCCTGCCATGCCGGCTACATGGACTGTATGAAGAGCATGGTTAGATACACTGACGAAGCGCTGTTTTTCAGTATGACGCTATGCCAAATGTTGGATGAGCAAGGGGTGCAACTGCGGAAAGAGCGTAAAAAGCTAGTTCGAGGCAAAGTGTCCATCAATCGTTTCCGTCTGGCTACCAGCATTCCCGAGGGGATCATCCCGGACGCCAAGAACTACGCGACGTGGTTTGCTGGCTATGAAGTGCAGGCCATTAGAAAAAAATGGTGGCAGTGGAGTAAAAAGTAAAGTGGCCCACACTCCGGACACGCTGTCATTTCCCTTGCCAATAGCTTACTGAACATCTGCCTTAAGCCGACTGCCACGCTGCATTCCGAAGAGCACGGACCTTTTTGTGCGAGGCACTGAATGCGCATAGTCTTCGAGTAGATGAATACCGCTTAGGCGGTAGTGGACCGGCAGCTATGGGGCGAAGACGGTCGTTCGCTAATCAACAGCCTCAGGGGCCCAAGCCGGCCCCAACCAACACACCATTTTCGAAAACACCAGCAATCCTGTGAGGCCGGTAACTTCCACCCCTCACTCAAACTTCACCAACACCACCGTAGCGTTATCCCGCCCCCCATACTCCACCGCCAACCGAATCAACCGCTGACTGCTCGCCGCCAAGTTGTCCCGCCCGGCACCCTCCAGCACCCGCGCCATCTCATGATGCGGCACACACCCATGAACCCCATCACTGCACAACATCAGCAAATCTTCCGCCTGCACCGCCTGCACCCACACCTGCGGCTCCACCCGCGGCGCTGGCCCGATCGCCTGCAGCAGCACATTGCGCGCCGGCAGCCGATCGAAATGCCCGGCGTCCAGCGCCTGCTGGTACCAGGTCTGGTCGCGGCTCAACTGCTCCAGCTCACCGTGGCGATAGCGATACAGGCGGCTATCTCCAACATGAAACGCCAACAACGGCCCGCCGACCTGAGGGCGCCAGACGCCGGTGAGGGTGGTGCCCATGCCGCGACCTTCGCTGAGCTGGCGGGTGTGGTTGTGCGCGTACAAGCGGGTGTTGACCGCTTCGAGCGCCTCGTGCAGCACGCTCAGGGCCTGCATCGAGGGCACTTGGCAGGTGGCGTCGGGGTCGCTGGAGGTGTGGGTGAGCTGCGCCAGTTGGTGCGCCAGGCAATCGCGCAGCGACTCCAGGGCCAGGGCGCTGGCCAGGGCGCCGGCCTGGTGGCCGCCCATGCCGTCGGCCACGGCCAGCAGCTCCAGGCGTGGGTCGATCAGGAAGTGGTCTTCGTTGTGCTGGCGCACCGGGCCGGTGTCGCTGTGACCGAAGGCGATGCCGCCGCGCAGCAGGCAGGGCGCGGTTGCCATGTGGTTTTGTGGCGCGCTCATGGCTGCTCCTCGAGAAAGGCGCTGCGTTGGGCGGGGTCGGGAATATGTTCGGCCAGGGTCTGCAACAGCGCCTGGCGGGTGCTGGCGCGGGGCAGGGCGCGGCGCATGACGACGCGGGCGATGGGGCCGATCAGGTAGGTCAAGCGCGTTTCGCAGGCCTCCAGGAAAGCGGGGGCCAACGCTTCTGGCGTGCCGGGTTGGCTGACCAGGATGTCTTGGGCTGGCAGTGTTTCGGTCGAGCTCAGCAGCGCTTCGGTGGCGGCGACGAACTGTTCGCGGCCACGCTCGGAGGGAATGTGCGGCAGCAGGGCGCTGCGCAGGCTGGCGAAGTCGTCGGCGCTAGCCAGGCTGCGCTTGACCAGCAGGCGCGCCAGTGGGCCGATCTGTTGCGACAGCAGCGATTCGAGCTGCGGGCGGACCTGGCGTTTCCACGGGGTCAGGGTGTCCGCCGCTTCACTGCTGCTGGTTGGCGAACTGCCCAGGCTGGCGTGGCTGAACGAGGCGGGCATCAGCAGCCGGGTGCGGTCGTCGTCCAGTTCCACGCTGCCCAGAGTCTGTGGGCCGGACAGGGCTTCCAGGGCGTCGAGGAAGTCCTGCGCCGAGGCGAAGCGCTCGTCCGGGCGCTTGGCCAGGGCCTGGCGGATCAGTTGGTCGAACTGCGGGTCGAGGGTCGGGTTCAGGCTCGACGGCGGCACCGGGGTCTGGTTGAGGATCTGCTGCATCACCATGGTCGCGGAACCCGAGAACGGGCGCTCGCCGGTGAGCAACTGGTACAGCACGATGCCTGCCGAGAACACGTCGGAGCGGCCATCCACCAGCTCGCCGCAGAACTGCTCGGGCGACATGTAGCTGGGTGTGCCGATCATCGAGCCGGTCTGGGTCAGCACCGAGGTGTCGATGCGGGCGATGCCGAAGTCGGTGACCTTGACCTGGTCGTCGGCGGTGATCAGCAGGTTGGCGGGCTTTACGTCGCGGTGCACCACGCCCTTGGCGTGGGCGTAGTGCAGGGCGCCGAGCAGTTGGCGCATCCAGCCCAGCACCTGGGCCAGCTGGCGCGGCTCCTGGTTCTGCAGGCGGGTGTTGAGGGCGATGCCGTCGACGAACTCCATGGCGATGTAGGCTGCGCCGTCGTCTTCGCCGTAGTCGTACACTGCGACGATATTCGGGTGGCTCAGGCGCCCGGCGGCCTGGGCCTCGTTCTGGAAGCGGCTGAGCAACTGGTGCTGCTGGGCGTCGCCGAGCAGCTCGCGGCGGATGGTCTTGAGCGCCACCACTCGGGCGATGTGCGGGTCGAAGGCTTTGTACACGGTGCCCATGGCACCTTTGCCGAGCACGCTGTCGATGCGGTACTTGCCCAGTTGTTCGAGCATGGTGGGCTCCCGGTTATTCTTCGAGCATCTTCATGGCACTGACCAGGCTGGTGCGCATACGCACGAACGATTGGCCCATGCGTGCCAGTTCATCGTGGCCGCTGACGTCCATCTCGGGCACGTCGTCTTCGCCGAGGCTGACCCGGTCGGCCAGTGCCGACATCGCCCGCAGGCGGCGGATGACGAACAGGTGGACCATCACGTTGAGCGCGCAGAACAGGAACACGAACACCCCCAGCAGCGACAGCATGAAGGTGTGCAACAGCTCGTTGGCGCGTTGCAGCGGCACGGCCAGCGGCACCGAGACCAGGCGCGCGCCGATGATCTCGTTGAGCTTCCAGCCAAAGCCGTTGTGCGTGCCGTAGCGGTCGACCACGGTTTTCGGTGCGGTTTCCGGGGAGGTATGGCAGGCCAGGCAGGCGGGGTCGGTGATCTGGATCGGCTGGGCGACGAACAGCGCCGGGCCCTTGCCATCGCTGCGCTCGCCGATCAGTTCCTGGGTGTCGGGTTTGCCGCGCAACTGTTCGACCACCTCGGTTTCCCAGCCGGTGGCCTTGTTGCGCGGGTTGGTCGGGTTGAGGGTGGCTTCCTTGTAGAGGAAGTCGGGGTAGGTCTTGAGCAGTTGCTGGAGCTGTTCGGTGGCGGCGAAGGAGGGGATCGACTGTGGCAGGAATTCGAACTTCAGGCGGTTCTCCAGCAGCGGCACGATCTGTTCGGCGGTGTAGGTGCTGCTGGCGCTGGCGGCGCTCATGAGCATGCGTGCCTTGTCCAGTGATTCTTCACGTGCGCTCTTTTGCAGCAGGTAGTGGGCGAACAGGCTGCTGGCGATGAAGCCAACGATGAAGACGGCCAGGAACACCAGGTTGAAGCGTACGGCCAGGGTCAGTTTCATGGGGGCTCCGGGGTGTCAGCGCGTGGCGTTCTTGCGTTCGAATCGGTACAGCGCGGTTTCCCAGTCCAGCGTGCCGCCGAAGCGCTGCACGATGGCCTGGCGGAAGGCCGGATCGGCCAGGCGCGGTGTGAATCGTGTGGCCAAGGATGCGCCGTTGAGCTTGAGGGGGCCGAGCAGCAGCGGGCTGGCGTCGGCGAAGCTGGCCTCACGCAGCTTGTTCAGCGGGTCGGCTGTGAGCTTGCGGGCGGCGACGCTGGGCAGCGGGTCGAAGAAAGCGGGCGGCATCGCGCCGATGAAGTCGCCACTGGGGCGACCCGGCGCGCTCACGGGGCCTTGGCCCTTGGCCTGGGCAAATTCTTCGCGGCGCAGCACCTGCCTGGCAGTGTCGCGCGGCTTCTGCCCCGGATCACGGACGCTGACCATGCCGTCTTCGACGAACACTTCGGTGCCACTGGCGTCGGCATGGATGACGCTGGCGGCCTTGCTCGCATCGAGCGCCAGGTTGGCGGTGCTGACCCGTAGATTGCCTTGGGGTACGCCACTCAACGGTTGCAGCTTGAGCCAGCCCTGCAGCAGGTTGAGATGGGTGGTGTTGCCAGTGTGTTCCAGATACAGGCGGGTGTGCGGGCCAAGGGCAATGCGTGTGCCGGCCAGTTGGTCGATGAGCACGCCTGTGCTGCCGGCTTCGAGGTAGTCGGCACTCTGCAGGCGGGTGCCGGCGCTGGCTTGGTAGACGCTCGTGCCACGCAGCAGTTGCACGGGCTTTTCCGCCGCGCTGATCACCCCGATATCTGCCGGGGCGGCGAGCAGTGGCGAGAGGTGGAGCAGGCCAGCCAGGAGGGGGAGGAGCGCGGTTCTGTTCACGGTTCGGTCATCGTGTGTACGGAAGGGGTAACCCCGGGATGAGCGCAGGCTACCGATTCACGGGGTGCGATGAACGTCAATTTTTTCTATGTATTTCAAGGGGATGTATTGAATGAAATCATGGAATAAAAGGGCGATGGCGGGTGTTCTCGTCATGGGCGCGCGGGTTATTCGTCGGCCTTGCAGGCCCTATCGCGGGACCAGTCGCAGCGGCGAACCGCCGCTGCGACTGGTCCCGCGATAGGGCCGGTAGATACAGCGGGAATAAACGGGTGGGCTGGTTTGTTGTGTAGAGGTCCCCATTGATCACAGGCAAAACACCATGCACCCGACCTCATGCACCACCCCGCAACGCCGCCGCGCTTTCCTCGGCGTCTGCGCCCTGGCCGTGCCACTGCTCGCTGGCGCGGCGCCGACCAGCTTCACCGTCGCGCCGGGCAAGGCCGAGATCCTCGCTGTGCAGGCAGTGGGGGTGCAGGTCTATGACTGCCGGGCCGATGAAACCGGGCAGTTGAAATGGGCATTTCGCGAACCGCTGGCCACCCTCACCCTTGGCGGCAAGACCGTCGGCCATCACTTTGTCGGGCCGTCCTGGGAGATGGACGATGGCAGCCGGGTGAGTGCCAAGGTGGTCGCCCAGGCGCCGGGCGCGGGCGAGCAGGATATTGCGCTGTTGCAACTGGAGGTTGCCAGCCACCAGGGGCAGGGCGTGTTGAGTGGAGTGGACGAGGTGCAGCGGCTCGATACCCAGGGTGGCAAGTTCGCCGGAAGCTGCACACAGGAAGGCGCGCTGCACGTTGAACCGTACAGCGCGCGGTATGTGTTTCTGGGGCGGTGATGGAGTGTTCAGGGTTTGATGGATTTCAGTGCCGGCCTCATCGCGGGGCAAGCCCGCTCCTGCAAGGGCCAGCGGCGACCTGTGGGAGCGGGCTTGCCCGCGATAGGGCCGGCACTGACGTCGCGGTCAGAGAATCGACAGCGGGTAGTCGACGATCACCCGGAACTCGTTGACATCCCCTTCGGCCTGGTCGGCATTGCCCCGATGGATCGCCTCGCGAAGGCGCACCGACAGGTCCTTGGCGGGGCCGGACTGCACCACGTACTTGGCTTCGAGGTTGGTCTCATGATGCTTGCCATCCTCGCCATAGCCATAGCCCAGGTACTTGCTGTCCGCGGCCATCTTGCTGCCATCGATGCCATGGCCGTTGACGTAGCGGGCCATGAAGCTCAACCCCGGCACGCCGAAGGTGCTCATGTCCAGGTCGTAGCGCACCTGCCATGATTTTTCCTCTGGCCCGTTGAAGTCCGAGTACTGGATGGAGTTGGCCAGGAAGATCCCGTCACCGGTGTCTCCCGGGCCGTTGATGCCGAAGGCGACATAGTCGAACGGGGTGTCGCCGTGCACTTTCTGGTAGGCCAGGGTGATGGTGTGCGCCGAGAGGAAACTGTACGCGGTGGAGAACGACCAGGTGGTGTTGTTGATCGCGCCGGCGTCGGCGCGACCATCGTCGTTGGTGCGGTAGAGGTTGAAGTCGAAGTTCAGCGACTGGTCGTCGGCCAGCGCCAGGATGTAGTTGGCGTTGCCGTAGTACTGGCGCCAGATGTCCTGCAGCTTGGAGCCGTACAGCGACACCGACAGGGCGTCGTTGACCGCGTACTTGCCGCCGATGTAGTCGATGCTGTCGGCCTGGATATTGGCGTAGGAGGCCCACAGGCCATGGTCGCCATTGGTGGTGACCGGGCCGTTGCCGCCGGTGAAGTGGCCCGCTTCCAGATCCAGTCCCTTGATCTCGCTGCTGAGCAGGTTGAAGCCAGTGGCGGTTTGCGGCAGCAGGCGCGTACCGCCGGCGGCGAATACTGGCGCCGTGGGTTGCAAGTCGCCCCAGCGCAGTTCGGTCTTGGAGATGCGCACTTTCAACGCACCACCGGCGCGGCCGTAGTCGTCTTCGGGTGAGCCGTTGTCCCTGACGGGCAGGTTGCCGGTGCCGGAGGTGCCCTTGCCGCCGTCGAGCTTGACTGCCAGGTGGCCGAACGCTTCGACGCCGAAGCCCACGGTACCCTGGGTGAAGCCGGAGCTGTAGTTGAGGATGAAACCTTGGGTCCAGTCGCGGCGATCCGGGCCTTGCGACTTGCCATCACGGTTGAAGTAGTAGTTGCGCAGGCGTGCATTCAGCTCGCTGCCTTCGAAGAATCCCTTGGCTTCGGACTGGCTCGAAACGGCTTCGGCGAATGCGGCTTGCAACGGCGCGCACAGCAGTGCCGCGCTCAGCATGGAGAGTCGGAATGGCGACATGTCATACCCCTTGGTTGGAATTGTTGAGGCAGGTGTCTGGGTAAAGGAATGTAATTGTTGTAAGGGTGTAGCCGGTATTGATGCCGGGCTACTAGTAACAAATGCCGCGCCGCGCATGCCATTGTGTTTCGTTGATAATCGAAATCACGGTTTTTGATTGCAGTATCGAGTGACTATGGGGTTAAAGTCGGCCCCGATAAAGTATTCGTGCACTCAGGACATCCCCCGTGCTAGAGCACCTCCTGGGTGGGCTCCACTTTATCGCCCTTTGGTTGTTTGCCGCCTGGTTTCAGGCGGCTTTTTTATGCCTGGTATTTAATGATGGGTGGCGAAGAGCCATTTTTTTGCGCACTGATTTCAGCGCGCCTGGAAGGGCAGGGGGCAACTTTCCTGCAGCAGAAACAACAAGGCCGGTGACAAAGCATGTCACCGGCCTTGTTGTTTGCCGCGGGCGTTATATCAGCCGATCACACCACCGCTTCGCGGCGGCTGCTGGCAACCTGAGTGTGGCGCAGTGTCGGCAGCAGGAAGGCGATCGACAGCAGGCAGGCACCGACCAGCAGCACGAAGCCGCCGTCCCAGCCGAAGTGGTCGACGGTGTAGCCCATCGCCGCACTGGCTGCGACCGAGCCGCCCAGGTAGCCGAACAGGCCAGTGAACCCGGCGGCGGTGCCGGCGGCTTTCTTCGGCGCCAGCTCCAGCGCCTGCAGGCCGATCAGCATCACCGGGCCGTAGATCAGGAAGCCGATGGAGAACAGCGCGATCATGTCGACGGTCGGGTTGCCCGGTGGGTTGAGCCAGTACACCAGGGTGGCGACGGTGACCAGGGCCATGAACACGATGCCGGTCAGGCCGCGATTGCCACGGAAGATCTTGTCCGACATCCAGCCGCACAGCAGGGTGCCGGGGATGCCTGCCCACTCGTAGAAGAAGTAGGCCCAGGAGGTCTTGTCGACGGTGAAGTGCTTGGCCTCCTTGAGGTAGGTCGGCGCCCAGTCGAGCACGCCGTAGCGCAGCAGGTAGACGAACACGTTGGCCAGGGCGATGTACCAGAGCATCTTGTTGCGCAGCACGTACTTGACGAAGATCTGCTTGGCGCTGAATTCCTGTTCGTGGCTGGCGTCGTAGCCTTCGGGGTAGTCGTTCTTGTACTCCTCGATCGGCGGCAGGCCCACCGATTGCGGGGTGTCGCGCATGGTGGCGAAGGCGAACACGGCCACCAGCACCGCCACGGCGGCCGGTACGTAGAAGGCGGCATGCCAGTCGTTGGTCCAACCCAGGCCGAGGATGAACAGCGGGCCAATCAGGCCGCCACCCACGTTATGTGCCACGTTCCACACCGACACCACGCCGCCGCGCTCCTTCTGCGACCACCAGTGCACCATGGTTCGTCCGCTCGGCGGCCAGCCCATGCCCTGGGCCCAGCCGTTGATGAACAGCAGGATGAACATGATGGTGACGCTGGAGGTGGCCCAGTGCGCGAATCCGAACACGAACATCACCGCTGCCGATACCAGCAGGCCGAAGGGCAGGAAGTAACGGGGGTTGGAGCGGTCGGACACCAGGCCCATGAGGAACTTGGACAGGCCGTAGGCAATGGCGATGGCCGAGATTGCCAGACCGAGCTGGCCGCGGGTGTAGCCTTCCTCGTCGATCAGGTAAGGCATGGCCAGGGAGAAGTTCTTGCGCAGCAGGTAATAGCCTGCATAACCGAAGAAGATGCCGGCGAAGATCTGCCAGCGCAGGCGGCGATAGGTACTGTCGACCTGTTCAGCGGGCAGCGGCGCCCGGTGCACGGCGGGGCGGAAGAAGGCAAACATCGGGGTACTCCAACGTTGTTGTTTTATCTGCGAAAGCGAATATTACATTTTCGTTACAGAAAAAAATATCGCTTTCACAGTCGGAAGTGTTGCTTTGCGAACGTTCCGTCAGATCGTGATCAAGGGCGCCTGCTGTGTGCTAGCGTTGCGCCCATTCGCGTGTGTAACAGCACATAAGACTTTGCCTTTATTGAAAGAACAGCTATCGATGACGACGCCTGCCTATCTCAACGCCCTGCGCGCCTTCGAGGCCGCTGCACGGCATCAGAGCTTTTCCGCCGCAGCGGCGGAGCTGAACGTCACACCCGCTGCGGTCGGCCAGCAGGTACGCAACCTCGAGGCCTGGCTGGGCATTGCACTGTTCACCCGCGCCGGCAGCGGCAGCGCGCGCTTGGTGCTGACCGAGGCAGCGCGGGTGGCCTTGCCGGATATCCGCGAAGGATTCGAACGATTGACGCTAGGCTTGGCCCGCTTGAAGGACGCCTCGGTGCATGCGGGGCTGACGGTGACGGTGAGCCCGGCGTTTGCCTCGAAATGGCTGTTGCCGCGCATCGAGCGCTTTCAGCAGGCCTATCCGGACATGGACGTGCTGCTCGACACCAGCGCCCGCTCGCTGGATTTCCAGGTCGAGCGGATCGATGTGGGCGTGCGCTATGGCGCGGGCAAATGGCCGGGGTTGGCCGCGGTGCACTTGATGGACGAGGTCATGTTCCCGGTGTGCGCGCCAGACTACCCGCTGCTGCGCGAGGGCATGCTGACCCCCGAGGCGCTGGCGCGCAGTACGCTGATCCATGATCTGACCATGGGCCGTGACACCGACTACCCCACCTGGCGGATGTGGCTGGATGCTTCGGGGCTGTTCGAGATCAAGTCCGACCACGGCCTGCGCATCAACAACTCGGCGGCGGTGCTGCAGGCGGCGATGGATGGGCAGGGCCTGGCGCTGGCACGCAGTGTGATGGTGCGCGATGACCTGGCGGCCGGCCGGCTGATCCGGCCCTTCGCCGACAAGGGCCTGGATTGTCCGCTTACCCAGGCGTACTACGTGGTGTATCGGCCTGAAAGCGCGAGCCTGGCCAAGGTGCAGGCGTTTCGCGACTGGTTGCTGGAGGAGGCGCGCAGCGCTTGAAGGGGCGCGCGCTCACAGCTGCAACGAGGCATCCTTGACCCAGACGCGGGCACCATCGGAGCCCGCCTGCGCCTGCAAGTCCATGCCTGCTGGCAGGCGCATCCAGCTCCACGGGCGCAGGACGAAGCCGTCGCCCTCCAGACTGCCGTCCAGCACCAGCACCTCGAGCCCACGTCCGTTGTCCAGGTGCAGCGACGCTGAGGGCTGCAACCGCTCGACGCTGACTCGCTCATGCACGTTCTCGAACAGCAACTGGTGCGGTTGTCCGTTCAAGTGCGTGCTCATCTGCACGTTGTCATGGTCATCGAACTGGCGCAGACGGACGAAGATCGTGCAACCCTGCGCGCCGCCCGGTGTGTGCTTGCTTCCGGGTGGATTACGCACGTAGCTGCCGACCGGGTAGCGCCCGTGCTCGTCTTCGAACACGCCTTCCAGCACCAGGAACTCCTCGCCGCGCGGATGGCGGTGGGTGCTGAAATGGCTGCCTGGTTCGTAGCGCACCAGGGTGGTGGCCCGCGCCTTCTCACAACCAATGCGAAACAGCGGACGGCGCTGCACGCCCGGGCTTGGGCTGTCGATCCAGGGCAGGTCGGCGCCGTGCATGATCACGCGCTGGCTCAGGTCATCGTTGAGGTATTTCTGCAGTTCCATGAGGGCGCTCCTGGGACAGTCTGAAGGTCTGGAATTGAAGCCATGATCGATGCATGGCCGTCGCTGGCGCAACCGAGCAAATCTTTGCTGCTGCTAAAGAAAATCTATGTTGCCGCTGCGCGCTCGCAGAACCGACTATCCGTTTGTGCGCGGAGCAAGCGCGGGTCAACCTGACAGTCGCTGCGCAGTGCAAAGTTTTTCTTTCGGAATGGGACTATGAACAACAAGACCATCGCCGTTTCCAGCCCGTGTGCGCGTCGCTGGCTGTGGGCTGCACTCTTCAGCCTGCTGGCCTTTGCCGCCAACTCGATCTTCTGCCGCCTGGCCCTGGCGCAGGGGGCGATCGATCCCGAGTCCTTCACCGCGCTGCGCTTGCTCAGCGGCTGCGCTTTCCTGCTGATTCTGCTGCGCCTGCGCGCACCGCGCCAGGGCCTGGGTGGCAGTTGGAAGGGCGGTCTGGCGCTGTTCCTGTATGCCTGGCTGTTCTCGGTGGCCTATGTGCAGCTGGGTGCTGGGGTAGGGGCCTTGGTGCTGTTCGGCGCGGTGCAGATGACCATGTTCCTGTACGCCTGGATTCGTGGCGAGCGTTTCAGCGGGCGGGTGATGGGAGGCATGTTGATGGCCTTTGCCGGGTTGGTGCTGCTGCTGTTGCCGGGGGCTGCAGCGCCGCCTTTGGCGAGTTCGCTGGTGATGGCGTTGGCGGGAGTGGCCTGGGGCGCGTATTCGCTGCTGGGCAAGGGGTCGTTGCGGCCCTTGGCCGATACGGCGGGCAATTTTCTCTTCAGCTTGCCGTTGCTGCTGTTGCTGGCTGCGGGGCTGGTGGTTGGCGATGGGCCGGTGGTGGGGACGAGTGGAGTGCTCTATGCACTGGCCTCAGGTGTACTGGCATCGGGGGCGGGGTATGCGGTGTGGTATGGCGTGGTCAGGCAGGTCAGCGCACAGCAGGCGGCGACCATGCAGTTGAGTGTGCCAGTGATCGCTTCGCTGGGCGGGGTGTGGCTGTTGGGCGAAACGCTGTCGCTGCGCTTGCTGGTGGCCTCGGTGGTGGTGCTGGGCGGGGTAGGGCTGGCGCTCTCGGCACGGCGCGTGTAGGCGCGCTTGTTGGAGCACCGAACCCACAGGTATTCAGCATGCCTGTGGGCTCGGGTCGGCTTCAGCGATCAGGGCATTTCACCGCAATTGCCCTTGGCTCACTGGTTGCGCGTCACTCGCCAGATGGTGTTGGCCAGGTCGTCGGCGATGATCAGCGCACCCTTCGGATCCACCGTCACCCCCACCGGGCGGCCGCGGGTCTTGCCGTCGTCACCGCGGAAGCCGGTAGCGAAGTCGACTGGCTCACCCGCTGGCTTGCCGTTGCTGAACGGCACGAAGATCACCTTGTAGCCGACAGGGTTCGGTCGGTTCCAACTGCCGTGTTCACCCACGAACACACCGTTGGCGAACTTTTCGCCCATCGCCGGCAGGGAGAAATCCACGCCCAGTGCGGCGACGTGCGAACCCAGGCTGTAGTCCGGCTTGATCGCAGCGGCGACCTTCTCCGGGTTCTGTGGTTGGGCACGGGTATCGACGTTCTGCCCCCAGTAGCTCCAGGGCCACCCGTAGAACGCCCCCTCGCGCACCGAGGTCAGGTAGTCCGGCACCAGGTCCGGTCCCAGCTCGTCACGTTCGTTGACCACCGCCCACAGTTGCCCCGAATCAGGCTGGATGGTCAGCGCCGTCGGGTTGCGCAGGCCGGTCGCGTAGGGCTTGTGGGCGCCGGTCTGGGCGTCGATCTGCCAGACCATCGCGCGGTCGATCTCCACTTCCATGCCACGCTCGGTGATGTTGCTGTTCGAGCCGATGCCCACATACAGGTAGCGCCCGTCCGGGCTGATGGTCAGCGCCTTGGTCCAGTGGTGGTTGATCGCCGAGGGCAGCTCGGTGAGCGTGGTCGGCGGGCCGTCGGCCTTGGTCTGGCCTTCGGTGTAGTCGAAGCGCACCAGTGCGTCCTGATTGGCCACGTACAGCTTGCCATCGGCAAACGCCAGGCCGTAGGGGGCGTTGAGGTTGTCGGCGAACACCGTCTGCACTTCGTAGCGGCCGTCGCCATCGGCGTCGCGCAGCAGGGTCAGGCGGTTGCCGCTTTTCACCTGGGTGTTGCCCTTGGCCTTGATCTGGCTGGCGATCACGTCCTTGGGCTTGAGCTTGGCGGCATTGCCGCCACGGCCTTCCGCCACGATGATGTCGCCGTTGGGCAGGATCAGCGTCTGGCGCGGGATCTTCAGGTCGGTGGCGATGGCCGTGATGCTGTAGCCGTCCGGAACCTTGGGTTTCTGCTCGCCCCACTGCGCCGGTTCGGCGATCTTCATGCTCGGTAACAAGCCACGTTCGGGGGCCGGAAGTTTCGGGTCGGGGCCGCGGGCCTGGGTGGCATCGCCGTCACCACCGCAGGCGGTCAGCAGCAGGCTCATGCTCAGGATCGACAGCGCAAGGGGCGTCTTCATGCAGCACCTCCCGAGCGCAGGTTGGTCAGGCCAATCCAGGTGGCGATGCAGGCCAGCACGCTGACGATCACCGACAGCACCAGCCCCGAGGGCATGACCGCCCAGGCATCCTTGGCGTGCTCGAAGGCGTTGACCAGCCCCAGCAGCCAGGTCACCACCAACAGCAGCACGTACAGCACCGGGCGACCGGCCTTGCGCTCGGCGCGCACCAGGTTGGCCAACGCGAACAGCACGGCCAGGCCGCAGAACAGCAGCCCTCCGGCGATGAGCCAGGCGGCGAAGTTGCTCCACTGGATCTGGAAGGTCTGGTAGTAGGCGATGTCGCTGATCAGTGCCCCGAGAAACAGCGGCACGGTGCCGGCCAGCAGGGTCGCATGCAGCGGCCCGGGCGTGCACCGGTAGGGGTCGTGGACGGTCGTGGTCATGGCGGCTCCTTGTCGTTGGCGATGAAAGCCAGCGATTTTTTTACGCTGGCTGCGCCTAGGGAAGGATCGCGCGGGTGGTCGGTTGGTTCAGTGCAATTTCGCGTTCAAGTATTTTGTTCGCGTACCAGCTGCCCGTTTCGGTCCAGGTGATAACGCTGGAGATCGCGCGCCAAGATCAAGCAACCGTCGTAGTGGGCCTGGGCTTCTGCGTGAATGTCGTCGATGCACGGGCTGCGTCGTGGATCGCCCTGGTAGCGCGCGCTGAAGTGCGTGAGCACGAGATTCTTCACTCCGGCGGCCTGGGCGAAGCGCGCCACCGCCTCGGCGCTGCTGTGCCCAAAGCTGATGCCAGTGCGTTCGATCAGTGGCTGGGTGAAGGTCGCTTCGTGCACCAGTACATCCGCGCCCTTGGCAACCTCTGCCAACAGTTCGGGGCGATCGTTGTCGCCACAGACGATGACCCGTCGCGCAGGCCGGGAGGCGCGCAGGTAGTGCCGTGGATCGAGTGTGCGGCCCTCGTGAACCACGGCAATGCCCTTGGCCAGTTCGCCCCACAACGGGCCGCGCGGGATGCTGTCGGCCTCCAGGCGCGGGATGTCGAGGCGGGGCTCGGGGTTGATCTCGGTGAACACACAGCCACGGCTCGGCACCCGATGGGACAGCTCGACCGCATTGACCTGCAGGCTGGTGTTGCTCCAGGTGCCGAAGGTTTCAGCAGCGTGCAGGCGCAACTCGAAGGGCAGGTAGGTGTCGCTGACAGAAAGGCTCAGGCGCACCCAGTCGTGCAGGGCAGTTGGCAGGATCAGCTCGAGGGGCTCGCTGCGCCCGGACATACCGGCGCTGGCCAGCAGGCCGGGCAGGCCGAAGCAGTGGTCGCCATGTACGTGGGTGATGAAGATCGCGCGCAGGTCGCGGACCGACAACGGCGTGTGCAGGAGCTGGTGCTGGGTGGCCTCGCCGCAATCGACCAGATACCAGCCGCTGCCGCTCGTGTCGATGACGGCCGTGGCGCTGACATTGCGTGCCTTGGTGGGCGCTCCGGCGCTGGTGCCCAGGAACAGCAGGTCCATTTGGAGTGTTTCCAGAGAGTGTCGGCCTATTCTAAGGCGCGACACCCTGGAGGGCACAACCCGCGTTGGCCGCTGTGTCAGGCAAAGCTGCCGGTCTGCACCGCGCCACTGCGCCGGTAGTGAGCGAGCAGTACCCCGCGCGGCGAGCTCAAGGACTCCACCAGGCTCAGTGCTGCCGGTTGCGCGTTGTCTGCGAACAGCCGTTTGCCGTGCCCGAGCATCACCGGGTTGATCAACAGGCGCAGCTCGTCCACCAACCCGGCAGCCAACAGTTGCTGTACCAGTTCGGCGCTGCCTTGGGTGAGCAGTGCCGGGCCGTCCTGCTGCTTGAGCGCACGGACGGCCTGGATCACGTCAGCGCCCAGGGCGCGGCTGTTTTGCCAGTCGAGGGTGTCAGGGTGGTGGGTGGCGACGTGCTTGGGCACCTTGTTGAACAGCTCGGCCATGGGCGCGTTGTCCGAGTCGGCGTCTACCTCGGGCCAGTAGCCGGCAAAGATGTCGTAGGTACGCCGCCCCAGCAGCAGTTCGAAGGGCTGGCTGAACAGCGCTTGCATGGCCTGGCCAAAGGTCTCGTCGGCATAGGGCACGAGCCAGCCGCCAAAACCGAAGCCTTGGCTGGTGTCTTCCTGCGGGCCGCCAGGGGCCTGCATGACGCCGTCCAGGCTGACGAACGCGGCAACTATGAGTGTGCGCATGGGAATGTCCTCGCGAGGGGTGTTCGGGGCAGTGGAAGAATAGGTCACTGCGGTGCCTGAACATTGGTCGAACGGGCAAGACGCGAATCGACAGCCCATTCGTTACCCGCGGCGATCAGTCCCGCCTTTGGCATAAGCACGGCCTTGCAGGTGCGTTATAGTCCAGCGCGTGAACCCTTTCCCCACAGGAGTGCCGCCCGTGACCGAGTACACCGCGTTCAAGGTCGAACTGACCGACAACATCGCCCATGTTCAGATCAATCGCCCGGAAAAAATCAACGCGATGAACGCGGCCTTCTGGGAGGAAATCGTCGAGATCTTCCAGTGGGTCGACGACACCGAGGCGGTGCGGGCGGTGGTTGTCAGCGGCGCGGGCAAGCATTTTTCCTCGGGGATCGACCTGATGATGCTGGCCTCGCTGGCCGGCCAGATGGGCAAGGACGCCGGCCGCAATGCGCGCCTGCTGCGCCGCACCATCCTGCGCCTGCAAAGCTCGTTCACGGCCGTCGACAAGTGCCGCAAGCCGGTGCTGGCGGCGATTCAGGGCTATTGCATCGGCGGGGCCATCGACCTGGTGTCGGCCTGCGATATGCGCTATTGCAGCGCTGATGCGCAGTTCTCGATCAAGGAAATCGACATGGGCATGGCCGCCGATGTCGGCACCCTGCAACGTTTGCCACGTATCATCGGCGACGGCATGATGCGTGAGCTGGCCTACACCGGGCGTATGATCGACGCCACCGAGGCATTGCGCATCGGCCTGGTCAACCGGGTCTATGACGACCAGGCTGCATTGCTCGACGGGGTCTTTGCCATCGCCCGCGAAATTGCAGGAAAATCGCCCATCGCCGTGGCCGGCACCAAGGAAATGATCAGCTACATGCGCGACCATCGTATCGACGATGGCCTGCAGTACATCGCCACCTGGAACGCCGCCATGCTGCAGTCAGAAGACCTGCGGGTCGCGGTGGCGGCCCACATGAGCAAACAGAAACCGACGTTCGCCGACTGACTTCCCGACGGCGCACGCGCCTGAAGGGATCCGAACATGTCAGCACGCTGGACTACCGCAGTACTCGACCCGCAGACCGCTGGCGGCCTGGCCGTCGCCCGCAGCCCTGCGGGGTTCTTGGTGGACGACAACGGTGCATTGTTCCCGCGGGACTGGCTCAAGCGCCAGGAGCTGGACGTGCTCTGCGAGCACGGTATCGGTCATTTCGACGGCGAACCGGTGTTCCTCCTGGAGCTGCGCACTGCCAGCGAACTGCCGGGCATGAGCTGGCGCGGCCTGCGCCAGTTCATGCTCGAAGGCGACTTCGACACCTACAAGCTGCTGGGTTACGCCGCACAGATCGGCACCTGGGCGCGCGAGCATCGTTTCTGCGGCAGCTGCGGCCAGCCGATGACGCAGATTCGCTGGGAGCGGGCGATGCATTGCCAGGCCTGCGACCTGCGCAGCTACCCGCGCATCTCGCCCAGCATGATCGTGCTGGTGACCCGTGGCGACGAAATCCTGCTGGCGCGCTCGCCGCGCTTCGTCACCGGGGTGTACAGCACCCTGGCCGGCTTTGCCGAACCGGGCGAGTCGGCGGAGGATTGCCTGGTGCGCGAAGTGCGCGAGGAAGTGGCGGTGCAGGTCAAGAATATCCAGTACGTGGGCAGCCAGTGCTGGCCGTTCCCACATTCGATGATGCTGGGCTTCCACGCCGAGTACGCTGGCGGCGAGATCGTCATGCAGCCTGACGAGATCGAGGATGCCCAGTGGTTCAGCGTGCACGACCTGCCGCCATTGCCCGCCGGGCGCTCCATCGCCCGTTACCTGATCGACCTGTACGTGGCGCGGCGTCTGGGGCTGGCAGAGCCGGTGCTGCCGACCTGATCAGGGCTGTTCCGCGTGCAACCACGACGGGGTTGTCATCGTGGTTAAACCAGATCAGGGCTGGGCCGCTCAGGCCTGGCCGAACCAGTGCTGCCAGGCCAGGCGCACGGTCAGCGCCAGCACCACGGTGATGAACACCGGGCGAATGAACTTGCTACCGCCGCTGATCGCGGTGCGGGCGCCGAAGAACGCACCGATCATCACCGACACGCCCATGGCCAGGCCGACGATGTAGTCCACTTGCCCGGAAATCACGAACACCGTCAGCGCCGCGATGTTGCTGACGAAGTTCATGCTGCGCGCCACACCACTGGCACGTACCAGGTCGATGGGGTAGAGCAGCAGTGTGCTTACCGTCCAGAACGCACCCGTGCCGGGGCCTGCTACGCCATCGTAGAAACCTAGGCTGAAACCCTGGGGGAACTGCCATTTTTTCCTGATCGGTGCATCGGCATCCAGCGGCGCCTTGGGGGTGCCGCCGAACAGCAGGTACACGCCACAGGCGAAGACGATCACCGGCAGCATCTTGTTCAGCCATTCGGCGGGCATGTAGTGCGCGATCACCGCGCCGATCAGCGCGCCGCTCAGCGTGCCGACGATCGCCAGGCGCCACTGCGCCGGGTGGAACAGCTTGCGCCGGTAGTAGGTGAACCCGGCGGTGGCCGAGCCGAAGGTCGAGCTGAGCTTGTTGGTGCCCAGCACCAGGTGCGGCGGCATGCCGGCGGTGAGCAGGGCGGGGGTGGTGAGCAGGCCGCCGCCACCGGCAATGGCATCGATGAAACCGGCGACGAAGGCCACTGCGGCGAGGATCAGCAGGGTAAGCGGTTCTACGGTGAGTTCGAAGGGCATGGGACGGCTTTCAGGCTACAGGCGAGGGCGCGGCAAAAGGTCGCGCCAGAGGCTGCACATGGTAGCCCTCGGGGCGCGCCCTTGCCAGAGTCGCTAGCGTGGCTGGAGCTTGGGAATCCGTCGTGCCTAGCCCTGCGCAAACAATTCGCTGATCACCCTGCGCAACCACACACTGCGTGGCGCCTGCTGGAAGCGTGCGTGCCAGAACTGCTTGAGGTCGTAGCACGGGATCTCCACCGGCGGCTCGACGATCTGCACGTTCACGGTATCCAGGTACAGATTGGCCACGGTGCGTGGCAGCACCACCACCAGGTCGGATTGCTCGATGATCGAGGGCACGCTCATGTAGTGCGAGGTCTCGAGCACGATGTTGCGCTTGATCCCCGCTTCGTTCAGGTGCGCCTCGAACATTTCCTGGCGGCGGCTGCCGTCGCGCACCTGCAGGTGCTCCATGCGGGCGAAATCTTCGAGCGCCAGGCGCTCGCGGGCCAGTGGGTGGCCGCGGCGCAGCATGCAGGTGAGGTCGTGGGAGAACAGCCGTTGCTGATAGATGTTGGGGGCCGTGAGGTCGGGGAAGTAACCCAGCACGGCATCGACCTTGCCGTCATGCAGGCTGTCGGTGAGCGCATCGGGTGCCAGGCTGAGCGTGCGCAGGCGAATGCGTGGCGCGAGCTGGCGCAGCTTCTGGAACAACGACGGCAGGAACACCACCTCGCCGATCTCGCTCAGGCAGAACACGAACTCGTCTTCGGCGGTGGCAGGGTCGAAGGTCGGGCTGCTGAGGATGTCACGGTCGATGATTTCGATGACTTCGCGGGTGCGCTCGATGATGCCCTGGGCCCGTGGCGTGGC
This sequence comes from Pseudomonas sp. A014, assembly GCF_052378495.1. Taxonomy (NCBI): domain Bacteria; kingdom Pseudomonadati; phylum Pseudomonadota; class Gammaproteobacteria; order Pseudomonadales; family Pseudomonadaceae; genus Pseudomonas; species Pseudomonas sp. A014. The sequence goes on along the minus strand of NZ_CP199001.1, from coordinate 3,860,622 downwards.
CTCCATGCCGGCACCGGAGCGGATGAACAGCGGATCCTGCAGCGAATGGCGCAGGCGGGCGAGGGCGGCGCTGGCGGCGGGCTGGCTGATGCCCAGCTGTTTCGCCGCAGCGGTGACGTTGCCGGTTTCGTAGACGGCCAGCAGGACGCGAAGCAGATTGAGGTCGGTGCGCATCTCTATAACCAAATCAAATAGTGCGAATAACGAGAATTAGCTTCTGCGATTAAGCGCCGGTTGCGAGGATGAGTCCAGACAAAAATAAAACCAAGGGACTCCACCCATGATCAACCTGCACGATATCCGCTACGTGCGCCTGGGTACCGCCAACCTGGACGATGCACGCCGCTACGCGACGCAGATCCTCGGTCTGCAGGTGGCCCGCGAGGCCAGCGGTGCGGTGTATTTTCGCTCCGACAGCCGCGATCACACCCTGTGCTACTACGAGGGCGACCCGCGCGAAACCACAACCGCCTTCGAGGTCACCAGCAGCGACGAGCTGGAGCACGCCGCCGTGCTGCTCGAACGCAATGCCTTCAGCGTGGTGCACGGCTCGCGCGAAGACGCCGAGGTGCGCCACGTCAACGAGCTGATCCGTTTCAAGGACCCCAGCGGCAACAACATCGAACTGGTGTTGCGCCCCCACGCCAGCGGCAGCCGCTACTTCCCCAGCCGCGACGCTGGCATCACCGGCTTCAGCCATATCGGACTGCGCACCACCGACGCCCGCCGCGACGAGGATTTCTGGACCCGCCTGGCCAACGCACGGGTCAGCGATCGCATCGGCGAGGCGCCGCTGCTGCGTATCGACGAGGTGCACCACAAGATCGCGCTGTTCCCCTCCAGCCACGCCGGGGTGCAGCACATCAACCACCAGGTCGAGAGCATCGACGACGTGATGCGCGCCTACTATTTCCTGCGCGAGCGCAACATCAAGATCCTCTTCGGCCCGGGTCGGCATCCGACCTCGGGTGCGGTGTTCCTGTACTTCGAAGGCCCGGACGGCATGACCTACGAGTATTCCACCGGGGTCAGCCACATCAGTGCCGAAGACGACTCCAGCCACCAGCCACGGCAGTTCCCCGGCGTATCGTCGTCGTACTGCGCCTGGGGTTCGAAACCCGATATCCCGGAGTTCAAGGCATGAGCGGCCAGCCGATTGCCAGCCAGGCGCAGCAACGCCAGGTGCGCATGGCGGCCCGCGCGCTGGGCCGCGCCGGCCTGGCGCATGCCTACGGGCATTGCAGCCTGCGCCTGGACGCCGAGTACTTCCTGGTCTGTGCAGCGCGCCCGATGGGCCTGATCGGCGTGGGCGAGCCGGGCACCGTGGTGCCGGTCCATGGGCCGCTGCCAGACGGCGTGCTGGGCGAGGTGCGTATCCACCAGCAGCTCTACCATCGCCGCGCTGACCTGGGCGCAGTGATCCGCAGCATGCCGGCGCAGGTGATGGCGCTGTCCTGCGCCGGTCTCACGCCACTGCCGCGGCACGGCATGGGCAGTTACTTCCAACCGTCGATCCCGCTGTGGGACGACGTCCAGTTGCTGCGTGACGATGCCCAGGCCAGCGCGCTGGCTGAGCTGTTCGGCCAAGGCAAGGCCCTGGCCATGCGCGGTAACGGTGCCATCGTCGCCGGCGATTCGCTGGTCGAGGCCCTGACCCTGACCTGGTACCTGGAGGACGCCGCGCGCATCGAGCTGCAGCTGCAGGCCGCAGGCCTGGCCGAGCGCGGCCCGTTGCTCGATGCCCAGGCCTGCGCGCAACGCGCCACCCGTGGCGGGCGGATCTATGAGCGGATGTGGGAATACCTCACTGCCGCCGATCCGGAAGCCAGCGACACCGTATTCGAATAAAAAACAGAGGACTACCGATCATGCCTGCGCAAGCGTTTCGTCATTTCATCAATGGCGAGTGGGTCAGCAGTGCCCGCACCTTCGAAAACCGCAACCCTGCCGACAACAGTGTCATCGGCCTCGTCCACGAAGCGGGGCAAGCCGAAGTCGATGCCGCCGTGGCCGCTGCCCGTGCCGCCCTCAAAGGCCCTTGGGGGACGATGACGGTTGCCCAGCGTACTGCGCTGCTGCACAAGGTCGCCGAGGGCATCGAGCGTCGCCACGCCGAGTTCGTCGCGGCCGAAGTGGCCGACACCGGCAAGCCTGCACACCTGGCCGGGCACCTCGACATTCCGCGAGGCGCCGCCAACTTCAAGGTGTTCGCCGACCTGATCCGCAACGTACCGACCGAAAGCTTCGTGATGGACACCCCGGACGGCGGCAAGGCGGTCAACTACGCCGTGCGAGCACCGCGCGGTGTGATCGGCGTGGTCTGCCCGTGGAACCTGCCGCTGCTGCTGATGACCTGGAAGGTCGGCCCGGCCCTGGCCTGCGGCAACACCGTGGTGGTCAAGCCGTCCGAGGAAACCCCGGCCACTGCCACGCTGCTGGGCGAGGTGATGAACGAGGCCGGTGTGCCGCCGGGCGTGTACAACGTGGTGCATGGCTTTGGCGCCGATTCGGCGGGGGCCTTCCTGACCTCGCACCCGGATGTCGATGGCGTGACCTTCACCGGCGAGACCGGGACTGGCGAGGTCATCATGAAGGCTGCGGCCAAGGGCATTCGCCCGGTCTCGCTGGAGCTGGGCGGCAAGAACGCCGGCATCGTCTTTGCCGACGCCGACCTTGAGAAAGCGGTCAAGGGGCTGGGGCGCGCAGTGTTCGAGAACAGTGGGCAGGTGTGCCTGGGGACTGAACGCATCTACGTGCAGCGGCCATTGTTCGAGCGCTTCGTCGAGGCCTTCAAGGCGCACGCCGCGAGCATCGTGGTGGGCGATCCGAACGCCCATGGCACCACCATGGGGCCACTGATTTCCCTCGGCCATCGCGAGAAGGTGCTGTCCTACGCCCGCCAGGCTGTCGACGATGGCGCCACCGTGGTGTGCGGCGGCGGCATTCCCCAGGTGCCGGCGCACCTGGCCGAAGGCGCCTGGTTCGAACCGACCATCTGGACCGGCCTGCCGGAAACCTCGGCGGTGATCCGCGAAGAGATCTTCGGCCCCTGCTGCCACATCGCGCCGTTCGACACCGAAGAAGAGGCCGTGGCCCTGGCCAACGATACCCCTTACGGGCTGGCCGCCAGTGTCTGGACCCGCGACCTGCAGGTCGCCCACCGCTTGGGCAGCGCGCTGGATGTCGGCATCTGCTGGATCAACGCGTGGTTCCTGCGCGATCTGCGTACCGCCTTCGGCGGCGCCAAGCAGTCGGGCATCGGCCGTGAGGGAGGCGTGCACTCGCTGGAGTTCTACACCGAATTGCGAAACGTCTGCGTCCGCCTGTGAGGAGCACATCATGAACCTGAACGACATCCAGCGCGCTGGCCAGCAACTGCACCAGGCCCTGGCGTGTGGCCAGGCCCTGGCGCCGCTGACCGAAACTCACCCCGATATCACCCTGGAGCAGGCCTACCAGGTGCAGCTGGCGATGATCCAGCCGCGCCTGGACGCGGGCGAGCGGGTGCTGGGCAAGAAGATCGGCGTCACCAGCCAGGTGGTGATGAACATGCTCGGCGTCGACCAGCCTGACTTCGGCCACCTGCTCAGCGACATGCTCCACGCCGATGGCGCGGCCATCGCTATCGACGGCCTCATCGCGCCCAAAGCCGAAGGTGAGATTGCCTTCGTGCTCAAGGAGTCTCTGCAGGGTCCGGGCGTCACTGTCGCCGATGTGCTGCGCGCCACCGCCTATGTGATGCCGTGCTTCGAGATCGTCGACTCGCGCATTCGCGACTGGAAGATCCGCATCCAGGACACCGTCGCCGACAACGCCTCGGCCGCTGCCTTCGTGCTGGGGGACCGCGGTGTCGATCCGCGTGACGTGGACCTGGCCTGTGTCGGCATGACCCTGGAAAAGAACGGCGAGATCGTCGCCACCGGCGCCGGTGCCGCCGCGCTTGGCCATCCGGCCAACGCCGTGGCCTGGTTGGCCAACACCCTCGGCCGCCTCGGCATCGCGCTGAACAAGGGCGAGGTGATTCTCTCCGGTTCGCTGGCGGCCATGGTGCCGGTGCAGGCCGGCGACCAACTGCGTATCAGCCTCGGCGGCATCGGCTCGGCCGCTGTTCGCTTCGTTTGAAGGAAAACCCCTATGAACCTGTCCCAAGCCACCATCGCCCAACTGGCCGAACACCTGGAAAACGCCGAACTCAAGCGTGAGGCGGTGGCCAAGATCACCGACGCCCACCCCGACATGGACTGGGACGACGCCTATGCCATCCAGGACGCCATCCGCGCCCGCAAGCAGGCCCGTGGCGTGCGTATCGCCGGCCTGAAGATGGGCCTGACCTCGTTCGCCAAGATGAAGCAGATGGGCGTCACCGATCCGATCCACGGCTTTCTCACCGACTACGGCTCGAGCCTCGACGGCGCGGCTATCGATGTCGACAGCCTGATCCACCCCAAGGTCGAGGCCGAGATCGCCTTCGTCCTCAAGCACCCGCTCAAGGGGCCGGGTGTACATGTTGGCGACGTGCTGGCGGCCACCGACTTCATTGTGCCGGCGGTCGAAGTGATCGATTCGCGCTACGAGAACTTCCGTTTCGACCTCAAGAGCGTGATTGCCGACAACACCTCGTCGGCACGTTTCGTCACGGGCGGGCGCATGTCCGGGGTCGAGGGCATCGACCTCAAGTGCCTGGGCGTGGTGCTGGAAAAGAACGGCGAGGTGGTCGCCACCGGAGCCGGTGCCGCGGTGCTCGGGCACCCGGCGCAGAGCGTGGCGATGCTCGCCAACATGCTCGGCGCCAAGGGCCGCGAGCTGCCGGCGGGCACCTTCATCATGACCGGCGGCATCACCGAGGCCATTGCAGTGCAGGCGGGCGACAACGTCACCGTACGCTACCAACACCTGGGCAGCGTGTCGATGCGCTTCACCTCGTCCGGCCAACGCTGACAGGAGTACCTGACATGCCTATTGCCATCATCCATATCGCTGAAGGCCGCACGCCCGAGAAGAAGCACGCGCTGCTGGACAAGGTCACCCTGGCCATCGCCGACAGCCTCGAAGTACCGGTCGAGAGCGTGCGCGTCCTGTTGCAGGAAATCCCCGAGACCCAGTGGGCCGCCGGTGGCCAGACCCTCGCCGAACGCCGCGCCAAAGCCTGAACACAGGACCACGACAATGAACGACAAGATCAGCGTTGCCATCATCGGTTCGGGCAATATCGGCACCGACCTGATGATCAAGATCCTGCGCAACGGCCAGCACCTGAAGATGGGCGCCATGGTCGGCATCGACCCGGCCTCCGATGGCCTGGCGCGGGCCAAGCGCCTGGGCGTGGCGACCACCGCCAAGGGTGTCGAGGGCCTGCTGGCGCTGCCGGGCTTCAAGGATATCCGTATCGTCTTCGACGCCACCAGCGCCGGTGCCCACGGTCGCCACAACGCGCTGTTGCAGGAGCACGGGGTCAAGGTCATCGACCTGACGCCCGCCGCCATTGGCCCGTTCACCATTCCGGCGATCAACCTGGATGCCGAACTGGCCGCGCCGAACATCAACATGGTCACCTGCGGCGGCCAGGCCACCATACCGATCGTCGCTGCGGTGTCGCGCGTGGCCAAGGTGCATTACGGTGAAATCGTCGCCTCGATCAGCAGCAAGTCGGCAGGCCCCGGCACCCGGGCCAATATCGACGAATTCACCGAGACCACTTCCCATGCCATCGAGAAACTCGGCGGGGCACAGAAGGGCAAGGCGATCATCGTCCTCAATCCCGCCGAGCCGCCGCTGATGATGCGCGACACCGTGTTCGTGCTGTCGGAGCCGGCAGACCAGGCGGCGGTCGAGCGCTCGATCCTGGCCATGGTCGAGGCCGTGCAGGCCTACGTGCCCGGCTATCGTCTCAAACAGCAGGTGCAGTTCGAGGTGATCCCGGCAGACGAGCCGGTGAATGTTCCGGGGCTGGGGCTGCGCAGCGGCCTGAAGACTTCGGTGTTTCTCGAGGTCGAGGGCGCCGCGCACTACCTGCCGGCCTACGCCGGCAACCTGGACATCATGACCTCGGCGGCCGTGGCCTGCGCCGAGCGCATCGCCGCTACCCAGTTCGTGGAGGGCTGAACACATGAACGCCGGCAAGAAACTCTATATTTCCGATGTCACCCTGCGCGACGGCAGCCATGCCATCCGCCATCAGTACACCTTGCAGCAGGCCCGCGACATCGCCCGCGCGCTGGACCAGGCCAAGGTCGATTCGATCGAGGTCGCCCACGGTGACGGCCTGCAGGGCTCGAGCTTCAACTATGGCTTTGGCCGGCACTCGGACCTCGAGTACATCGAAGCGGTGGCCGAGGTCATCAGCCACGCGAAGATCACCACGCTGCTGCTGCCCGGCATCGGCACCGTGCATGACCTCAAGGATGCCTACAACGCTGGAGCCCGGGTGGTGCGCATCGCCACCCACTGCACCGAAGCCGATGTCTCGCGCCAGCACATCGAGTACGCCCGCGAGCTGGGCATGGACACCGTGGGTTTTCTGATGATGAGCCATATGCTGGCGCCCGAGCCGTTGGCGCAGCAGGCGAGGCTGATGGAAAGTTACGGCGCCACCTGCGTGTACATGGCCGACTCGGGCGGCGCGATGAACATGCAGGATGTACGCGAGCGCTTCCAGGCGTTCAAGGCGGTGCTCGACCCATCCACCGAGACCGGCATGCACGCCCACCACAACCTCAGCCTGGGCGTGGCCAACTCGATCACCGCGGTGGAGGCGGGCTGCGATCGTATCGACGCCAGCCTTGCCGGCATGGGGGCTGGTGCCGGCAACGCGCCGCTCGAGGTGTTCATCGCGGCCGCCGAACGCCTGGGCTGGAATCACGGCACCGACCTGTATCGGCTGATGGATGCGGCCGACGATATCGTTCGGCCCTTGCAGGATCGCCCGGTGCGGGTCGACCGCGAAACCCTGGCCCTCGGCTACGCCGGGGTGTATTCCAGCTTCCTGCGCCACGCTGAGGTCGCTGCTCGCCGCTACGGCCTGAACACCGTGGACATCCTCGTCGAGCTCGGCCGTCGCAAGATGGTGGGCGGTCAGGAAGACATGATCGTCGACGTTGCCCTGGACCTGCTGCGACCCTGAAACCACAACGCCTTGCCAATGCTTTGCCCCAACCACAAGCCTAATAAAAAGGGGAAATACCATGAGCCAGCACACTGCCCGAATCGGCGAGATCATCGATAACGCACGAATCTCGCCTTACCAGATCATCGTTCTTACCCTGTGTTTCCTGATCGTTCTGGTCGACGGCTTCGACACCGCCGCGATCGGCTACATCGCCCCGGCCCTGCGTGAGGAATGGGGCCTGCTACCGGCACAATTGTCGCCGGCCTTCGGTGCCGGTCTGTTCGGCCTGTTGGTCGGCAGCCTGGTGTTCGGGCCCATCGCCGATGCCATCGGGCGCAAGCGCGTACTGCTGGTGTCGGTGCTGGTGTTCGGCGTCGGCACCCTGGCCTCGGCCTATGCCCACTCGATCGAGTCGCTGACCGCACTGCGTTTCGTCACCGGTATCGGCCTGGGCGGGGCGATGCCCACCTGCATCACCCTGAGCTCGGAGTACTCACCGGCGCGGCGGCGGATGATCATGGTCACCCTGAGCTGGAGCGGCTTCACCGCGGGCCTTGCGCTGGGCGGCATGCTTGCGGCGCAGATCATCCCGCTGTTCGGCTGGCGTGGCGTGCTGATGATCGGCGGTATCGTGCCGCTGGCCATGCTGCCGTTGCTGGCCTGGCTGATGCCTGAATCGGTGCGCTTCATGGCTTCGAGCCCCAAGCATGGCGATGCCCTGCGCAAGGTGGTCGAGCGCATCACCGGCAATAGCTATGCCGGGGTGACCATCCTCGACGACGAGCGCCCGGCGCAGGTCCGTTCGCCGATCTCGCACCTGTTCATCGAGGGCCGCGCGGTGCGCACGTTGCTGTTGTGGCTGGCGTTCTTCTGCTCGCTGTTCGTCTTCTACCTCCTGACCAGCTGGCTGCCGAGCCTGCTCAAGGACGCCGGTTACGACATCGCCCATGCCGCGCGTGTCGGTGCGATGGTGCCGCTGGGCGGCACGGTCGGCGCGATCCTGCTGGCGCTGCTGATGGACCGTGTCGGACCGTACCGTGTGCTGGCCTGCTCCTACCTGGGGGCGGCGGTGGTGATCGCGGTCACCGGCTACCTGATGGGCGATATCTATGGCCTGGCGGCGGCGGTGTTCCTGATCGGTTTCGGCGTGGCCGGTGCGCAAAACGGCCTGAACCTGGTGTCGGCGACCCTCTACCCGACCACGGCCCGCGTCACAGGGGTCAGCTGGGCCATGGCCTGCGGGCGTTCCGGCTCCATCGTCGGCTCGACCCTGGGGGCCTGGCTGATCGCCGCGGCCGGTACGCCGGTGGTGTTCTTCCACTGGCTGGCCATCCCAGTGGTGGCAGGTGCGGCGGCGATCTTCGTGCTGTACCGGCTGAGCATCCGGCCATCTGCGGCCTGGCCGGCTGAAGCACCTCTCGCGCACTCCTGATCCCTGAACGAACACCAGCGCCCGCTTCGTGACAGAAGCGGCGTCGGGCGCGGCTTGCCTGCGCCCGGCGTTCGCGCTGCACATAACAACAAGAAACGAGGAGCACACAGCATGTCTTGCAAACGGTCTTCTTTCGCTCCCGGGCTGATCGCCCTGGCGCTGGCCCCCCTGACCACCCAGGCTGCCGGCCTGATCGAGGATTCACACGCGCGTCTGGAAATGCGCAACATCTACTTCAACCAGGACAACCGCAGCGGTAGCGCCAACCCGTCCAAGCAGGAGGAGTGGGGCCAGGGCTTTCTGTTCGACTTCACTTCCGGCTACACCGAGGGCGCCGTCGGTGTCGGTGTCGATGCCCTGGGCATGCTTGGCATTCGTCTGGATTCGGGCAAGGGCACCCACTACAACCCGCAGAGCACCAACCGCGGTGGCCTGGTGTTTCCCACCGACAGCGATGGCCGTGCGGTGGATGAGTTCAGCACCCTGGGCATGACTGGCAAGCTGCGCGTTGCCAAGACCGAGGCGCGGCTCGGCACTTTGCGTCCGAAAATGCCGGTGCTGACCCTCAACGACGGTCGCCTGCTGCCGGAAACCTTCGAAGGCCTGCAGGTCACCTCGCGCGACCTGGACAACTTCACGTTTACCGGCGGGCAGATCCAGCGGGTCAAGAGCCGCAACTCGTCGAACAACGAAGGCATGGCGATTGCCGGGGCGGGCGGGCCGTTCGGCAAACGCAGCAATGCGTTCAACTTCTTCGGCGTCGACTATGCCGTAAGCCGCGACCTGACCTTGCAGTACTACTACGGTGAGCTGGAGGACTTCTATCGCCAGCACTTCGTCGGCCTGGTGCACCAGTTGGCCTTGCCGGTGGGCAGCCTCAAGACCGACCTGCGCTATTTCGACAGCGGCCCTTCGGGGCGTAACGGCAGCGTGGCTGGGCGTGCCGAGGGCTACCGCAGTGCTGGTTTCGGCAACAACGGCAAGGTCGATAACCAGGCGTTTGCCGGGCTGTTCACCTACAGCCTCGGCGGCCACGGTTTCAGCCTGGGCTACCAGCAGCTTGAAGGCGACAGCGACTTTCCCTTCGTCAACCAGGGCGATGGCTCGGCCACCTACCTGATCACCGACCGCCAGACCGGTGCACGTTTCCAGAAAGCCGGCGAGCGGACCTGGGTGGCGCAGCACACCTACAACTTCGCCGCTGTCGGCATTCCGGGCCTGACCACGCTGCTGGCCTACCAGCGCGGCGACAACATCAAGTCGGCGCAGGGTGACCAGCATGAGTGGGAGCGCGATTTCTGGGTGACCTACGCAGTGCAGGGCGAGATGTTCAAGGGGCTGTCGTTCTCCTGGCGCAACGCCAGCTTGCGCAGCACCTACGCCAACCAGCGTGACCTGGACGAGAACCGTCTCTACATCACCTACAGCCTGCCGTTGTTCTAAGGCACAGCCCGCGCCACTTTCGTGGGCGCGGGCTTGCTCGTGAACGGGCGCTACTCCTGCTGCACCGGGTGCTGTGGCCACCCGCCGGCAAGTGCGACGAACAGGTCCACGGCGCGGGTGGTGCTGCCCGCCTGGCTGTCGGCTTGCTGGAGCTGCGCTTCGTAGAGCGAGCGCTGTACGTCCAGCAGCTCGAACAGCTCGATGGCACCAGCTTCGTAGCGGGCACTGGAGAGGTTGGCCGCGTTCTGCCAACCATCGGCCGCGCTGGTCAGGCGCAGCGTCTGCTCCTTGCTCCTGGCCAGGCGCACCAGGGCATTCTCGACATCCTCCAGCGCGACCAGCACGGTCTGCTGATACCCCGCCAGGCGACCGGCCGCTTCGGCGTCGGCCGCTGCGATGCGGCTGTTCACCCGCCCCACATCGAGGAACGACCAATCGATGCCCAGCAGAGCCAGGTTCGATTCGCTGGCGCCGCCATACAGACCTGTGCCCGTGAAGGCATAGGTACCAAGCGCGGCGCCAAGGCTCAGGCGCGGGAACAGGTCGGCAGTGGCGACACCCACCCGGGCGGTGGCGGCGTGCAATTGCTGTTCGGCTGCGGCGACATCCGGTCGGCGCCGGACAATCTGCGCCGGGGTGCCCGGCTCGATGGCCGCCGGTATCCGTGGCATGTCGACCACATGCTGCAGCTGCGCATCGAGCGCTGCTGGCGCGAGCCCGGCGAGCACTGCAAGGCGGTGCTTGTCGACGGCGATGCGCGCCTGCAACTGCGGCATGCGCGACAAGGTGGTGTCGAGCTGGGCCTGGGCCCTGGACAGGTCGTAGCTGGAGCCACGCCCGCCCTGCAGGCGCCCCTGCACGACGGCCAGGGTCTGACGCTGGCTTTCGGCGTTGGCGTTGGTCAGCGTGAGCATCCGCTGCGCTGCACGCAGGTCGATGTAGGTCGTCGCCACCTGGCTGACCACCGCAACCTGCATGGCCTGCAGATCGCTTGCCCGGGCGGCGGTCTCGGCCTGCTGCGATTCGACTGCACGGCGCACGCGCCCGAAGAAGTCCAGCTCCCAGCCCAGCACGGCTTTGTTGGCGTACAGGTCGTGGCTGCGGCTGGCGCCGTTGGCCTCGTCGCTGGCCAGGCGCTGGTGACCGGCCTGGGCCGACAGGGTGACGGTCGGGGCCTGGTCGAAGCGGGCCAGGCGCAGCAGGGCATTGGCAGCGTCGTAGTTGGCCAGTGCTGTGCGCAGGTCGTAGTTGCTTGCCAGTGTCGTATTCACCAGGGCTGTGAGCTGCGGATCGTCGAAGCGCGTCCAGAACGCGTCGTCGGCAGCGCTGGCCTGTGGCTGCACGGCAGGCGTGGCCGTTGCCTGGGAGAAGCTGTCGGGTACCTGCGGGGTCGGGGGGCGATGGTAGTCCGGGCCTACGGCGCAGCCCTGCAGGAGGGCCAGCACCGCTGCCAGCGACCAGTTTGCCGGCTTACTCATGGATCAGGCCCTCGGTGCTGTTCGGCGCCATGTGCGACGGATGGTTGGGGATGGTGGCGCCGAGCTTGCGCAGCACCACGTAGAACACCGGTGTCAGGAACAGACCAAAGAACGTCACCCCGAGCATGCCGCAGAACACGGTGACCCCCGTGGCATGGCGCACTTCGCTGCCCGCGCCGGTGCCGACCAGCAGCGGCACGGCGCCGGCGATGAACGCTACCGAGGTCATGATGATCGGGCGCAGGCGCAGCCGACATGCCTGCAACGCCGCCTCGACGGTGCCCTGGCCCTGCATCTCCAGCTCGCGGGCGAATTCCACGATCAGGATCGCGTTCTTGCAGGCCAGCCCCATCAGCACCACCAGGCCCACTTGCACGAACACGTTGTTGTCTCCGCCGGCCAGCCACACGCCGGTCAGCGCGGCGAACATGCAGATCGGCACGATCAGGATCACCGCCAGGGGCAAGGTCCAGCTCTCGTACAGGGCCGCCAGTACCAGGAACGCCAGCATCACGGCGACGGGGAAGACGATCGCTGCGGTGTTGCTCTGGGTCACCTGCTGGTAGCTGAGGTCGGTCCATTCCAGCTCGATACCGCGCGGCAGGGTGCGGGCGGCGATCTCCTGGAGCTTCTCGATGACCTCGCCCGAGGACAGCACCCGCGGGTCGGCATCACCGATCAGGTCGGCGGCCGGGTAACCGTTGTAGCGCATCACCGGGTCCGGGCCGAAGGTCGGCACGATATCGACCACCGCGCTGATCGGCACCATCTCGCCCTGCAGGTTGCGTACACGCAGGCTGCCAATGTCTGCGGCGTTCTGGCGGAACGGGGTGTCGGCCTGGGCCACGACGCGGTACACGCGGCCGAGCATGTTGAAGTCGTTGACGTAGACCGAGCCCAGGTAGGTCTGCAAGGTGTCGAAGATTGCGGTCAGTTCCACGCCCTGGGCCTGGGCCTTGGTGCGGTCGATCTTCACTTGCAGCTGCGGAATGTCCGACTGGTAGGAGCTGACCGGGAAGGTCATGCCCGGGGTGTTGGCCACCTCGGCCTGGAACCGCTCGAGCGCCTTCTGCAGGGCGGCGTAGCCCAGCCCGCCGCGGTCGGTCAGGAACAGCGAGTAGCCGGAGCCGTTGCCCAGGCCCTGGATCGGCGGCGGCAGCAGCGCGTAGGCCGAGCCATCCTTGATCGCGGCGAACTTGCGGTTGAGCTCGGCGTTGATGTCTGCGGCGCTGCGTGTGCGTTCGGAGAATGGCTTGAGCAGCACGTAGGAGGTCACCAGGTTGGGCGTGGTGGTGTTCTGCAGGGCGTTGGAGCCGACATAGGAGTTGGCGTAGGCCACCCCTTCGATGCTCGAGGCGATGGCCGACATCTGTCGGGCGACCGCATCGGAGCGGGCCAGCGAGGCGCCGGGCGGCAGGGTGGCACCGGCGAACAGGTACAGCTTGTCCTGATTGGGGATGAAACCGTTGGGGATGACAGTGAACAGCACACCCGTGGCTCCCAGCAGTACGGCGTAGACCACGAACACCAGGCCTCGTCGCGGCAGGATGCGGGCGATGCTGCCTTCATAACGCTGCGAGCTGCGGTTGAAGAAACGGTTGAACGGACGCAGCAGCCAGCCCAGGGCGGCGTTCATCAGGCGCGTCAGGCGGTCGGGTGGCGTGTCATGGTGGCGCAGCAGCTTGGCTGCCAGGGCCGGCGACAGGGTCAGCGAGTTGATGGTCGAGATCACCGTGGAGATGGCGATGGTGACGGCGAACTGCTTGTAGAACTGCCCGGTGACGCCGCTCATGAAGGCCATCGGTACGAACACTGCGCACAATACCAGGCCGATTGCCAGGATCGGCCCCGACACCTCGCGCATGGCCTGGTGTGCAGCCTGCAGCGGCGTCAGCCCCAGCTCGATGTTGCGCTCGACGTTTTCCACCACGACGATGGCGTCGTCCACCACGATGCCTATCGCCAGCACCAGCCCGAACAGGGTCAGGGTGTTGACCGAGTATCCGAGCAGGTAGAGGAAGGCGAAGGTGCCGACGATCGACACTGGCACGGCAATCAGCGGAATGATCGAGGCGCGCCAGGTCTGCAGGAACAGCACCACCACCAGCACGATCAGGACCATGGCCTCGAACAGCGTGTGCTGTACGGCGCTGATCGATTCACGGACGAACACCGTCGGGTCCCAGACGCTGGTGTAGCTCACGCCTTCGGGGAAGTCCTTGGACAGGCTGTCGAGCTTGGCGTAGACCGCGTTGGCCACCTCGATGGCGTTGGCGCCGGGGGTTAGGAAGATGCCCACGGCCACTTCCTGGTTCTTGCCGCGGAACACGCGCAGGGTGTAGTCGCCGGAGTCCAGCTGCACCCGCGCCACATCCGACAGCCGCGTTACCTGACCGTCGCGCCCGTTCTTGAGCACGATGTCGGCGAATTCCTGTTCGGTCTTCAGGCGGCCCTGGACGTTGATCGAGATGAGGAAGTCGTTGTCCTGCGGCGAAGGCTCTGCCCCCAGCTGCCCGGCCGAGACCTGCACGTTCTGTTGGCGGATGGCGGCAATGGCGTCCTGGGCGGTGAGGTCGCGTGCGGCGAGCTTGTGCGGGTCGAGCCAGATGCGCATGGCGTAGTCGCCCGCACCGTAGAGGATGACGTCGCCGATGCCGGGAATGCGCGACAACTCGTCCTTCACATGCAGGCGCAGGTAGTTGCGCAGGTACAGGGCGTCGAACTGGTCGTTGGTCGAGTACATGTCGACGAACATCAACGGCGTCGGCGATTGCTTCTGGGTGGTGACGCCGTACTGGCGCACCGACTCGGGCAGGCGCGACAGGGCCTGACTCACCCGGTTCTGCACCCGCACCGCGGCGGTGTCCGGATCGACCTTGGCGTTGAAGGTGACCACCACCTGCAGCGTGCCGTTGGAGCTGGCGACGGACTTGAGGTAGATCATGTCTTCCACGCCGTTGATCGCTTCTTCCAGCGGCACGGCGACGGACTCGGCGATTTCCTTGGGGTTGGCACCGGGGTAGGTGGCTTTCACCACGACGGTGGCGGGCACCACTTCGGGGTATTCACCCACTGGCAGCAGCGGGATGGCCACCAGGCCCGCGGCGAAAATGATGATCGACAGGACGATCGCGAAGATCGGCCTGTCGATGAAGAACTTGGAAAAGTCCATGGCTGGAACCCCTGGCTATTGCTTGTCGTGTTGCGCGGCACTGGAAACCTGAAGTTCGCGGGTGTCGCCGGAGAGTGCGTGGGGGGTGACCGGGCTGCCGCTGGCATGCACGTTCTGCAGGCCCGAGACGATGATGCGGTCGTCTGCGACCAGCCCCGAGCGGATGACGCGCTGGCGCTCGATGCGCTGAGCGGTTTCGACGTAACGGCGTTCGGCCTTGTTGTCGCTGCCAAGCACGTAGACGTACTGCTTGTCCTGGTCGGTGAGGATCGCCCGGTCTGGCACCAGGGTGGCCAGCGCCGGTTCGCCCACGGCCAGCTGGACCTTCGCGTACAGCCCGGCGGTGAGCAGGCGGTCGGGGTTGCGCACGGTCGCGCGGGCGCGCAGCGTGCCGGTACTGGCGTTCACCTGGTTGTCGATGAAGCTCAGCTCGCCGCTGTAGGGATAGTCCTCGTCGCTGGCAAGGCCGATACGGACCTCGGTGCTGGCGGCCTGCTTGAGGGCTTTCTGGTATTTCAGGAAGCTGTGTTCGTCGGGGTCGAAGTAAACGTGCACCGGGTCCTGGGAAACCACGGAGGTGAGCACGGACTGGTCGGCGACGGCAAGGTTGCCGAGCGTCAGTTGAGCACGGCTCGTACGCCCGTCGATGGGCGCGCGCACTTCGGTGAACTCAAGGTTCAGCGCCGCCGTGGCGACGGCGGATTCGGCGGCGCGAACCTCGGCCTGGCTCTGCTCGCGGGCCGAGCGCTTCTGTTCGGCTTCTTCACGGGAAACGGCGCTGCTCTTGAGCAGTTGCTGGGCGCGCAGGTCTTGCTGGCTGGCGAACGCCAGCGACGCCCGGGCCCGTTCCAGTTGGGCGCGGGCGCTGTCGAGCGCGTTGCGGTAGGGGCGTTGGTCAATGACGAACAGCAGGTCGCCTTTTCTGACTTCGGCGCCTTCGCGGTAGGCCACCCGGGTGATGTAGCCGCCGACGCGGGGCAGGATCGCTACCGTCTCGGTGGCGCTGACCCGGCCATTGAACGTGTCCCAGGTCTTGACCCTTTGCTGGGTGACCGGGATCACTTCGACATCGGGGGCACTGGCGCTGGCGGCCTGGCTGGATTCTGGGTTGCAGCCACTGACCAGCAAGGCCGTGGCGATCATTCCGGTAACGGCGACTAATCGGGCGCGCACAGGATCATCCTTAACGAGGGGATTGATGGGCGGGACTCAGCACGCAGGCGCTGTGCGTGGTTGGCTATCGTCGGCGGCAGGCTGCTTTTGCCTGGCCTGCTGCTCGGCGGCCTGCAGTGCCTCCTGCTGCTTGTGTCTTTCAATGTCCTTGGTTTGCTCGGCAAAGGTGGCGCGCAAGCGTTCATGGAAGCGTTCGAGGGCTTCGCCACCGTCGGAGGCTTGGGCGAAGAAGGGCAGGGCAGAGGCCAGCAGGACAAGGACCTTGAAACTGTTTTTCATGGCGTTCTCTCAAATGACGCGCACAGCGAGGCGCTAGATAGGATTCGGTAGGTGGAGTGGCAGGCGGTCGATGAGGGCGTTTATCAGGGCCGGTCAATCATCTGCCACGCAGACGAGCGCACTTTAAGAGAAGGTGTTTCACGGATAAACTAGCTGAATTCGTTTTATTCTTACGGGATCTCGGACAATGGCATTCGATCGACTGGAAGCGATGCGCGCCTTTTGCCGCATCGTCGAAGTGGGCAGTTTCAGCCGCGCGGCAGAGTCGCTGAACCTCGCCAAGACCACGGTTTCAGGCCAGGTCCAGGCGCTGGAGAACCTGCTGGGCATCAAGCTGTTGCACCGCACCACGCGCAAGGTCTCGACCACCACCGAAGGCGCGGCCTACTACCAGCGTGCACGGGTCATCCTCGAGGATGTGAACGAGCTGGAGGCCTCGGCATCGCAGAGCTGTGGCGCAGTACGTGGGCGGGTCAAGGTCGAGATGCCGTCGCCGGTGGGGATCTTGCTGGTGGTGCCGGCATTGCCGGATTTCGCCGCCAGGTTTCCAGATATCGTGCTGGATGTGCGTTGCAGTGAACGCGTGGTGGATTTGGTGCAGGAGGGCGTGGATTGTGCGATCCGTGGCGGGCACGTGGCAGACCAGGACCTGGTCTGCCGGCCAATCGGGGTGATGCGGTTCTGCTTCTGCGCCGCGCCGTCCTACCTTGCCTCGGCACCGCCGCTCCAGGTACCGGCTGATCTGCCACGCCATCGCCATCTGGGCTTCAAGTTCCCGGCGACCGATCGCCGCTACATCCCCACCCTGACTCGCGGCGACGAGCATTTCACCCTCGACCATCCACCGGCCATGTACTTCAACAGCGGCAGCGCCACGGCCGCTGCCGTGGTCGCCGGGTTGGGCGTGGCCTTCCTGCCCAGGGCCGAGGCTGAGGTGCACATCCGCAGCGGGCAATTGGTCGAGGTGCTGAGCGATTGGCAGATGGGCACCATGCCGATGTCGTTCGTCTACCCGCCGACCCGGGCGTTGTCGGCGAGGGTCCGGGCGTTCGCCGACTGGGTGACGGCGCTGATGGCAGAGGATCCGGTGTGGGCACCGGTCAGGTAGCGCCGGGTTGAATGCCGCTGCGCTGCACGAGCATTCACGCGCGATCACCGCCAGTGCTACAGTCGCTTCTTTTTTGCCCCGAGGATGGAACATGCGAGCACTACTGCCGATGACTGCAGCCCTGATGTTGATTGGCTGCGCTTCGTCGACCATGGAGGCCGCGCGCAACGGCCAGCCCAGCGCGCGCCTCGACTCGCAGAAAGCGCCGGAGTTGGTGGCCCAGTGCATCCAGTTCAGCTGGCAGGAAGAATCGCGCTTCGGCGTTGACGCCAGTGGTTACCTGGAAACGCGCAAGGGCGGTGGCTTGACGGTGTACACCCGCGAGGCGGAATCCTTCGTTGACGTCTACCCGCAGGCTGGCGGGACCCGGGTCGATTACTACGCCCGCAAGAACGACATGGTTGCGCTGCAGCGCAAGGCTGCTGCGGCAACCTGCCTGTGAGTCAGCGAGGCATGTAGCGCAGTTGCCAGCGCCGGGGAATCTTCCACGAGACCACGGCGAGCAGCAGGGCGGTCAGCGCGCTGGCCAGCAGTGCCGCTCGCTCGAAGCGTTGCTCCAGCAGCACACCCAGCACTGCGCCGATGAACATGCCGCTCCAGGGCACCAGTTGTACGCGCCACCCCAGCCGTTGTTGGCCCAACAGGGTGCGGCCCAGCCCGCGGCCGAACCGCGACAGCGCGCCGGTGACGTAGGTCAGGCCGATCGGCAGGCCGTTCACTTCCTCGACCACCGCATTGATCATGCCCATCGCGGTCACCGCCGCCAGTAGCGCGAGCAGTTGCATGGGCACTGGCAGCATGCCGGCGACCGCCAGCAGCAGGGCGATCACACCCAGCAACGGCCAGTGGCGTCGGCCGCTTCTGGCGGCAACGATCACCCCCAGTGCGTTGCCCAGCACGAACGCCGCGATCACCAGCGCCAGGCGCAGCACCGGCCCCAGCTCGGCGCTGCCCAGCGAGACCGCCAGGCGCGTGGTGTTGCCGCTCATGAACGAAACGAAATCGCCCGTGGCCATGAAGCCGATGGCATCGGTCATGCCGGCGAGTACCGACAAGGCGGCAACGAAATACAGCCCCACCGTGCCGCGGCGCTGTACCCGCTGTTGACGCTGGCTGTCGAGTGACGCACTTCCCGGTAGCATCGCAGCTCTCCCCCTGAATCAGCCCAGCCGTGCCTCGAGCCTGGCGATATGTGCTTGCAGCCGTTCATGTTCTTCGCGTTCGGCGGTGATGTTCGCGAATACGCTGATCAGGTGCTCGGGTTGGCCGTCGGCCTGGCGTTGCAACGAAGTACGCGCGCGGACCCACAGGTAGTGGCCGTTTTTGTGGCGTACGCGCTTTTCCACTTCGTAGCGGTCGATCTCGCCGTCAAGCAGGCGCTGCAGCAAGTGCAGGTTGTGCGGCAGGTCGTCGGGATGGGTCAATTGCTGGAAGGTGGTGCCGTAGAGCTCGTCTTCGCGGTAGCCCAGCAGTTCGCAGAAGCTGCCGTTGACCCGCTGCCAGCTGCCGTCGGGATCGATGTAGGCCAGCGCGCCCCAGGCGAACTCGAAGATGGTGCGAAAGCGCGCCTCGCTCTGGCGCAATTCTTCTTCGGCGACTTTGCGTTCGGTGGTGTCCATGCTGATGCCGACCATCTTCACCGCGCGCCCGGCGCTGTCGGCCAGCACGGTGGCGCGCGAGGCGATCCAGCATTGGCTGGCGTCGGGGCGGGTGATGCGAAAATCGCATTCGCAACCGGTGCCGTCGGCGACGGCCTGAGCGTACATGGCCTGCATCGGCGGAATGTCGTCCGGGTGGATATGTGCCCAGAACTCTTCGTTGCGCTGCACGGGCCAGCCATACACCGCCTCGACGTTGGGCGAGTAGGTGACTTCATCGGTGACCAGGTTCCACTCCCAGGTGACGATGCGTGCGCCTTCCTGGGCCAGTTTCATGCGGGTTTCACTTTCCATGATCTCGGCGGTGTAGCGGCGCCGCACGTCGGTCATCGGCAGCTCCACCACCTCGGCCTGCTGCACGCTCTGCAAGGCTTCTTCACCGTAGCGCAGCCAGATCCAGTTGACCTTGAGAAAGGCGGCGAGCTTGCGCAGGTTGTCGTAGT
This sequence comes from Pseudomonas sp. A014, assembly GCF_052378495.1. NCBI lineage: Bacteria > Pseudomonadati > Pseudomonadota > Gammaproteobacteria > Pseudomonadales > Pseudomonadaceae > Pseudomonas > Pseudomonas sp. A014. The sequence goes on along the minus strand of NZ_CP199001.1, from coordinate 3,841,331 downwards.
CGATTTCGCCACCGCGAGTCCACTTGTGCACCGCAGTGCGTGAAATGCCCAGGGCGGTGCCCACGGCTTGCAGGGTCAGCTTGTGGTGTTCGAGCAATTCCTTGAGGCGAAAGGCAAAGCTGTTTTCAACCATGGGGCGGTTCCTGGAAGCGGGCCGGAAACGCGAGTATACCCGAGCCGTAAACTTCAGGTTGACGGGCAAATGCGGTTTTTTCTCATCCGGGTACTCCTCGCATCGTTCATAAATTGTTATGTTATTACATGAAATTTAGGAGCGTCGTTGATGAAAGTTTCCCCCGCCCGGTTCTACCTGGGTTTTTCCCTGTCTGTGTTCGGCCTGCCTGGCAATGCAGCCGAACCTGTAATACTCGAGGCCTTGACCGTCAGCGACAGTCATCTGCAGGAGCGCGCCGACGGCCCGGTGCAGGGCTATCGCGCCACCCGCTCGAGCACCGCGACGCGCACCGATACCGATGTGCGCGACACGCCGCAGAGCATCGCCGTGGTGCCCAGCCAGGTGCTTGAAGACCTCAACAGCACGCGCATCGACCGTGCCCTGGACTTTGCCGGTGGCGTCACCCGGCAGAACAACTTCGGTGGCTTGACCTTCCTCAACTACAGCGTGCGCGGCTTTACCACCGGCGAGCTGTACAAGAACGGCTTTGCCATCAACCGCGGTAGCTACAGTGCACCTGACACCTCGACCATCGAGCGCATCGAGGTGCTCAAGGGCCCGGCCGCCAGCCTGTACGGGCGCGGCGATCCGGGTGGCCTGGTCAATATCGTCAGCAAGCGTCCGCAGGAGGAGGCGTTCACGCGCCTGAAGGCCAGCGCCGGCACCTGGGATCGCTACCGCGGCAGCCTCGACGTCAACACGCCGCTGGACGAGGAGGGGCGCCTGCTGTCGCGCGTCAATCTGGCAGTGGAAGATAACGGCAGCTTTCGCGATCACGTCGACAGCCGCCGACAGATCGTCAGCCCGTCGCTGAGCTGGCAACTCGACCCTGATACACGGTTGTTGCTGGATGCCGAATTCTCGCGCACCGAATCGGTGTTCGACCGGGGTATTCCGGCGGTCAACAACCAGTTGGGATCCGTGAAGCGCTCGACCTTTCTCGGCGAGCCCAACGACGGCCACATTCGCAACGACAACCAGACCCTGGACCTGGCCCTGGAACGCTACCTGAACGACAACTGGAAACTGCGCCTGGCCAACCACTACACCCAGGGCCACCTGCGCGGCAACAGTTCGGAGCCGTCGCGGGTGGTCGGCCAGGCGATCAGCCGTTTCTACCGCGAACGCAATTTCGAGTGGAACGACAACATTACCCAGGCCGAACTGCACGGGCAGTTCGATTTCCTCGGCTGGCAGCATCAGAGCCTGATCGGCCTGGAGTACGAGAACTACCGCAACAGCCAGAAATACCCACAGAGCGCTACGTCGCTCGGCTATGGGCTGGATATCTACCAGCCGGTCTACGGCCAGCCCAAGCCGCCGCTGATCAACCCCAATGACTTCTTCGAACGCACCGAAAGCCAGGCGCTCAACCTGCAAGACCAGATCATCTTCGACGAGCGCTGGCGTGGCCTGCTCGGCGTGCGCCTGGAACGGGTCGAGCAGACGGCGCTGAACCGTGCCACCGGGGTAAGCAACAGCCAGGTCAAGGAAGTCGCTACGCCGCGAGTGGGGCTGTTGTATCAATGGACGCCGGAAGTGGGGGTGTTCGCCAATGCTTCCACCTCGTTCAAGCCCAACGCCATCGGCACCCAAGGCCAGGTGTACAAGCCGGAGAAGGGGCTGGGCTACGAGACGGGTCTGAAGCTCGACCTGTTCGACAGCCGGCTCGGTGCGACTGTGGCGTTGTTCAGCATCGACAAGGAAAACGTCGTCACCACCGATGCCTTTGGTGAAAGCATCGCCGCGGGCAAGGCGCACAGCCAGGGGCTGGACGTGCAGTTCAGCGGTCAGCTCACCGAGGCCGTGCGGGTAATCGGTGCCTATGCCTATATCGATGCCGAGGTCACCAAGGGCGATGCCGCACTGCCCAAGGGCAGCGACCTGCTGGGCATTCCTCGGCACAGCGGCAGCCTGATGGTGGTGCACGAGTTCCAGAACGGCTGGCTGCGTGGCTCGGATGTCGGCGCCTCGGCCAACTACGTGGGTGAGCGCTCCGGGCAGGCGGGCGGCGACCTGCGCCTGCCGGCGTACAGCACGCTGGACTTGCTGGCGCACTACAAGGCCAGCGAGCAGTTGAGTTTCGGGGTGAACCTGAACAACGTCTTCGACCGCAAGTACTACGAGCGCGGCTATAACGCGGCGTGGAACATGCCGGGCGAGCCGCGCAACCTGAGTGTGAGCATGAGTCTGTCGCTGTAACCTGAGGGACCGCAAAGCGGTCCCGAACCAAGCCCCTCATCAACCCCGCTGCATCCACCCCGGGCAGCGGTCCTCGAACGAGTGCCCGGTCGGCACCAGGTGCTCGTCGTCGATCTCATCGAAACACCCCAGCAGCAACGCCACCGTTGGTGCATCGTCGATTGCTCCTATCGAACTGCCGCAGCTTCGGCAAAATGCCCGGCTGGAATAATCCGAGGAGCGCCAGGTGTCAGGCGCACCGCCGACACCTACCCAGCGCACTTGCGCACGATCGAACTCCACCCAGCTCGCCACCAGTGCTCCGGTGTGCTGCTGGCACCAGCGGCACGAGCAGTGGTGGGGATTGCCCGCTGGCCCATCGGCCTCGAAGCGGATCGCACCGCACAGGCAGCCGCCCTTGTAGGTCTTCATGCTGGCGTTCTCTCCTTGAAGGCTGGTTGTCGGCCTGCCCCCTGGCCGGTTAACGTGGCGGTTTTTCGCACAGGGAAGTGTCCATGAATCCGTCACTGGAACTCAACCGCGCCAATTGGGACGAGCGGGCGCCATTGCACGCCGCCTCGCCGGGCTATGAAGTCGAATGCTTCGTGCAGTCTGCCACGCATCTTTCGGAAGTCGTGCGCTTCGACCTGCCGCGCCTGGGCAATATACAGGGCCTCAAGACCCTGCACCTGCAATGCCACATCGGCACCGACACCTTGTCGCTTGCGCGGCTGGGCGCGCAGGTCAGCGGGCTGGACTTTTCGCCCGCATCGCTGGCGCAGGCGCGGTTGCTGGCAGAGCGCTGTGGCACCGATATCGACTATGTCGAGGCGGATGTCTACCGTGCCAGCGACGTGCTGCCCAAGGCGAGCTATGACTTGATCTACACCGGGATCGGCGCATTGTGCTGGCTGCCGGACATCCAGCGCTGGGCGCAGAATGTCGCGGCATTGCTCAAGCCGGGCGGACGGCTGTTCCTGCGTGAGGGGCACCCGATGTTGTGGACGCTCGACGAAACCCACGCCGATCGCCTGCAGGTCGACTTTCCGTACTTCGAGCATGAGGCGCCGCTCATCTTCCACAGCGACCAGACCTACGTCGAAAGCGAACATCGCCTGGCGCAGACCGAGACCCATTCCTGGAACCGCGGCCTTGGCGAAATCATCACGGCGCTGCTTGAACAAGGCATGCAATTGACCGCCCTGGTCGAGCACCCGAGCATCCCGTGGGAGGCGTTGCCTGGGCAGATGCTCAAGGGCGCCGACGGCGAGTGGCGCCTGGCCGAGCGGCCCGAGCGCCTGCCGTTGAGCTACACGCTGCAGGCGCGCAAGGGCTGATCAGGAAAGGAAACCGCCGTCGACGTTGAGTGCGTTACCGGTGGTATAGCTCGACGCGTCGCTGGCCAGGTACAGCACCGCGCCGGCCATCTCGCTCGGGTCGGCCACGCGCTTGAGCGGAATCTGCTGCAGGGCGGCGTTGAGGATGGCGTCGTTCTTCACCAGTGCCGAGGCGAACTTGGTGTCGGTCAGGCCCGGCAGCAGGGCGTTGCAGCGGATGCCGAACTGCGCGCACTCCTTGGCGAATACCTTGGTCATGTTGATCACCGCAGCCTTGGTCACCGAGTAGATGCCCTGGAACAAGCCCGGTGTCACGCCGTTGATCGACGCTACGTTGATGATGCTGCCACCGCCGTGCTCGCGCATCAGCTTGCCGGCTTCCACCGACATGAAGAAGTAGCCGCGGATGTTCACGTCGACGGTCTTCTGGAAGGCGCTGACGTCGGTGTCGAGTACGTTGCAGAACTGCGGGTTGGTGGCGGCATTGTTGACCAGGATATCCAGGCGTCCGAACTGCTCGCGGATGCCGGCGAACACTTGCTGGATCTGGTCCAGCTCACCGATATGGCAGGCCACCGGCGTAGCCTTGCCGCCGGCTGCGATGATTGCGTCGGCGACCTGCTGGCAGCCGTCGAGCTTGCGGCTGGAGACGATCACATGGGCCCCTTGTTGAGCCAGCAAATGGGCGATGGCTTCGCCGATGCCGCGGCTGGCGCCGGAAACGAAGGCGATCTTGCCGTCAAGGTCGAACAGTTGGGTCTTGGACATGCTGGTTTTCCTTGTTGTCGCCGGTTACAGGGTGGATTTGCCGATCAGTTGCAGGCTCATCTGCTCCAGCAGCCGGTTCATGTGGATGAACTGGGCGAAGCGTTTGTCCTGGGTCTGGCCGTGGAAGAAGCGGTAGTAGATCTGCTGGACGATCCCGGCCAGGCGGAACAGGCCGTAGCAGTAATAGAAGTCGAAGTTGTCGATGCGAATGCCGGCGCGCTCGGCGTAATAGTCGACGAACTGGCGGCGGGTCAGCATGCCGGGGGCGTTGCTCGGCTGGCGGCGCATCAGTTGCACCGGTGCCGGGTCGTTGGCCTCGATCCAGTAGGCCAGGCTGTTGCCCAGGTCCATCAGCGGGTCACCGATGGTCGCCATCTCCCAGTCCAGTACGCCGATGATGCGCATGGGGTTGTTGGCATCGAGGATGACGTTGTCGAAGCGGTAGTCGTTGTGCACGATGCCAGGGCGCGCGTGGTCGGCGGGCATCTTCTCGCGCAGCCAGGCGATCACCTCTTCCCAGCGCGGCGCATCCGGGGTCAGGGCTTTTTCGTAGCGGCTCGACCAACCTTCGATCTGACGCTGCACATAGCCTTCGGGCTTGCCCAGGTCGGCCAGGCCGCAGGCGTTGTAGTCGACCTGGTGCAGTTCCACCAGACGGTCGATGAAGCTCTTGCACAGCGCCTCGGTGCGGCTGGCGTCGAGGTTCAGTTCAGGGGGCAGGTCCGAGCGCAGGATGACACCCTCGACCCGCTCCATCACGTAGAACTCGCCGCCGATCAGCGATTCGTCGGTGCAGTGCACATAGGCCTTGGGGCAGAACGGGAAGCCGTCGTTGAGCTGGTTGAGGATGCGAAACTCGCGGCCCATGTCATGGGCCGACTTGGCCTTGTGTCCGAAGGGCGGACGACGCAGCACGAACTCGCGCTCGGGGTAGGCGACCAGGTACGTGAGGTTGGAGGCGCCGCCGGGGAACTGGCTGATGCTCGGGGTGCCTGCGAGGCCCGGGATATGCGCCTTGAGGTAAGGATCGATGATGGCTGCATCGAGTTCTTCGCCGGGGCGGACCTGGGTGGACTGGTCGGTGAGCGTCATGCGTATTCCTTATTCTCGGTCGCAAGGATCATTGGCTAATCTAATGGCCAACCTGGGTTGGGACAAGCGTGCCAAACGTCATATCGACGCGGGTGTTGCTGCGCGATCACTGCCCCTGATGAATGGTGCATGCAGGCTGCGGGCAAAAAAAAACCGAAGCCGGTCAGGCCTCGGTTTTCTTCAAGCGCGTGTTCGCATCACTCAGGAGGGGAACAGCTCGCTCAGCTTCATCGACAGCATCATGTCGCCTTCGACGCGCAGCTTGCCGCCCATGAAGGCCTGCATGCCATCGGTCTCGCCACTGACGATGCCTTTGAGGGTTTCGCTGTCCAGAACCAGGGTGCAGTTGGCGTCAGGGTTCTCGCCTTCCTGGATCTCGCAGGTGCCGTCCTTGACGAGCAGGGCGTAGTGCTTGTCTTCGTCGGTGATGTTGAAGCCGAACACCAGGTCCAGGCCGGCGGCGGCGGCAGGGTTGAACTTGGCTTTCATCGCTTCGACTGCTTTAGCTACGTCGCTCATGGTGTATTCCTTGTTGGGTGAAAGTCGCGTGCACGGGGCACAACAGGCCGGGCTCATCGATAGGTGAGAAGCTCCGGCATCCGCAACAGCTGCACGTGGGCCTGGCTGTTGAAGGAGGTCAATGCCACATCGCGGCCACGGAACTTCAGGTGGCTGAGCGACGTGTTGATGATCTGCCAGTTCAGCGCGAACGCCTGGGCTGGGGTGATTCCGGTGACCAGGTGGAGCAGGGCGGCGATGCTGCCACCGGAGGTGAAGATGGCAATGTTGTCACGGCTTGAGGCTTGTGCCAGGACGCGTTGCAGGCCGGCACCAACGCGCGCTGTGAACGCGGTCCAGGTCTCCAGGCCATCGTGAGCCTCGTGCTCGCCGTCATGCCAGCGCTGCACCATCAGCGCGAACAGACGCTGGAACTCGCTGCGATTCTGCGCAGCATTGCGCAGCACGTGCACCGCCTCGGGCTCGTCTGGCAGCAGGGCAGGGAGCAGGGCGCGGATCACGCCGTCGGCATCGAACTCATTGAAGGCTGCGTCGGTCTCTATGGCCGGGATCGCGCAGCCGGTAGCGGCCATTGCGTCGAGCGTCAGCCGCGCGGTGTCCTGCTGGCGCCGCAGGTCGCCGGCCACGCAGCGATCCAGGTGCAGGTCCAGTTGAGCCAGGTGCTCACCCAACGCCTGACTCTGGCGCACACCCAGCGGCGACAGGACATCGTAGTCGTCGGCGCCGAAGGAGGCTTGGCCATGTCGGATCAGGTAGATGTTGCCCACTGGAATGTCCGGCCGGGATGGAGGTTGCTGCGAGGTTAGGATGCGCCAGAGAGGCTGTCAATGAAAAAACATACAAGCGTTTGAAAAGGTTGTTTGAACTGTGTTGCCAGCATTTTCCCATGCTGGCGGCAGCCTAGGCGCACCGGTATGCTTGCATCAGTTTCGCGTCGTGCAGGCGCAGGTTCATTAAGGAGTCAATGTGGAGTTTCTTGCCGAATACGCAAGCTTTCTCGCCAAAACCGCCACTGTGGTGATCGCCATCCTGGTCATCCTTTCGGGTATCGCCAACCTGCGTGGCAAGGGTCGACGCAAGCCCGGCGGGCAATTGCAGGTCACTCGCCTCAACACCTTCTACAAGGAGCTGCGCGAGCGCCTGGAAGCTGGCCTGCTCGACAAGGCCGAGCTCAAGGCCCTGCGCAAGCAGCAGGCCAAGACGGAAAAACAGAAGAAGAAAGGCAAGGCCAAGCCCGAGGAAAAGGGCCGGGTCTTCGTGCTGGATTTCGACGGCGACATCAAGGCCTCCGCCACCGAGAGCCTGCGCAACGAAATCACTGCGCTGCTCACCCTCGCCACCCCACGTGACGAAGTGGTGCTGCGCCTCGAGAGCGGTGGCGGGCTGGTGCACAGCTACGGCCTGGCTGCCTCGCAGCTGGCGCGTATCCGCCAGGCCGGCATTCCGCTGACCGTGTGCATCGACAAGGTCGCGGCCAGCGGCGGCTACATGATGGCCTGTATCGGCGAGAAGATCGTCAGTGCGCCGTTCGCCGTACTTGGCTCGATCGGCGTCGTCGCGCAGCTGCCCAACGTCAATCGCTTGCTGAAAAAGCACGACGTCGACTTCGAGGTCTTCACGGCCGGCGAATACAAGCGCACCGTCACCGTGTTTGGCGAGAACACCGAGAAGGGCCGGGAGAAATTCCAGGAAGACCTGGATATCACTCACCAGCTGTTCAAGGACTTCGTCGCCCGCTACCGCCCACAGCTGCACATCGACGAAGTCGCCACCGGCGAAGTGTGGCTGGGTGTTGCCGCACTCAACCGCAAGCTGGTCGACGAGCTGCGCACCAGTGACGAATACCTCAGCGACCGCGCCCACGACGCCAACCTGTTCCACGTCCGCTACGCCGAGCGTAAATCCCTGCAGGAGCGCATCGGCGTGGCCGCCAGCGGTGCCGTGGAGAACACCTTGGTAGGGCTTTGGAGCAGGCTTGGCCGCTTGCGCTAACACCTTGAACCCCTTGAAGATTTTTTTCTTCAGGGGGGTTGCAAGGTGAGGGGAATGCCGACATAATGGCGTCCATCGAAACGCAGCTCACTTGAAAAAGCTGAGCGGTTTCAAGGAGATAGCGAAAGCTGACTCCGAACTTTGAGGCCGAGTAGCAAAGTGGTTATGCTCCGGATTGCAAATCCGTCTACGCCGGTTCGATTCCGACCTCGGCCTCCACCATTCGAAAGCCCCGCAGATTAACGTCTGCGGGGTTTTTCTTTATGGGTCCGAAAAGCCAAGAGTTCCGAAACAAAAGGCATGGAGCATGCGCTACACCGGACCCGCAACAGAAGGCCATATCGCGGCAGTTGAAAAAGGTTGTGAGGGAGGGAGATTGCGTCAGACCATGACTGCGGCCATGGCATGGGGGCGGCAGCGCGCCCTGGACTGGATCACCGAGAGCTTTCCGCCTGCGCCTACCGGCCTTGAAGTTAAACCCTCTGGACGCAGGCCTTCACGTACTTCCAGATAAGGATGCTGGAAAACGGAACGCTCTTGAAAAGACATCAGTCGTATCTCCATCGGAGGCGCATTTGAGGCGCACAATTGGAGAAAATGATGAGCCTTCAGTCCATAAGCCATAACCTGTACGAGCACACCTACCTTGGGTACCAGGCATCTATCTACGTGCTGTGGGAGGCTAGCCTTGATTTTCCCACCGGGATGCTGGTTGAAGTAGGGAGACCAGGCGCTACGGCGCGCACCATGCGTGTGAATCGACCATTCTCCTCCCCGTTTGAAGCAGTTATCGAAGGAAAGGTAATGGTCGAACAGTACGTGCAGAGTCAGAACGGCTGAGCATGATTGACACGCACAGCTTTCAGGCTGCTGCTTTCGGCCGAGCCGCATTCAGGTGAAGGCCGTTAGCTGTCGCATCCCGCTCTCTCAGGTCCGCTAGATGGCATTACCAACCGTCGAGCCTCGAAGGCTCGGGGTTGGGCTGCGCTGAATGCCTTCTGCTACAAGCAGGTCAAACTAAGAAAGTCGTTCGACCAATGGCAATGCATTTACCTGTGGTCGAGCGAACAGAAATCCTTGCATCAAATCAATCCCCAATGCTGCCAATGCTTGGCACTCTGCATCTGTCTCAATCCCCTCGGCGATCAGTGTAATGCCTAGCCGTTCGGCTACCAGAACGATACCCGCGACGATGGCTTGCCGAACCGGATCCTGGCTGATTCTCCGCGTGAGTGCCATATCCAGCTTCAGTACGTCTGGCTGAAATTCTGCGAGGAGGTTCAAGCCTGAGTAACCCGAGCCGAAATCATCTATCGCAGTGGTGAAGCCCTGTCGGCCGTATTCCTTGAAGATTGCTTTCAAGTGCTCGGTATCGTCGATCCGCTCACCCTCGGTCACTTCGAACATGAGCTGATTGGCAGGGAAGTCGAATGTCCGGGTGGCTTCCAGGGTAGCTCGGATACAGGTACTGGCACGGTAGACGGCGTTGGGCAGAAAGTTGATGCTCAATTTACAGTCCGCATGCCGTCCCAGTCCTAGTGCTGCCGCTTGCTCGATGGCCTTCACTCGACAGGCCTGATCGAAACGGTACAGATTATCGGGCGACACCTTGGCCAGGATTTGCGCAGCGCTTTCACCGCTTGGACCGCGAACCAATGCTTCATAGCCATACGGCCTACCTGAAGGAACGTGAATGATGGGCTGGAAGGCCATCGTAATGTCGAAACCCAGGCTCGCAAGGTCGCGACATTGGGAGCAGCCAATCGCTAGAAAGGGCTGGGGGAAGACGGGCTTGCTCATGGGTTATCGCCGAGGTGCGTGAGTACGACTGTTGAGAACGCTTGAATCCACAACAAGTTCCAATTTGTACCCACTCGCCTTGGCTCAGGGGCAGTCTGCCGTGAGCTGGCGTTAGGGCGAACTGTGTTCTAACGGCGTCGACCTTCGGGAGTTTATTTGTGGGCTAGAAACCTGTTTCTTGTACATGGTCTTCGCTGGCGTACAAGATTCAGGGCCGCCTGTCAGACTGCGACGGATTTTGACGCCAATTTTATGAATGTCGCCGGAGGCAGCGCTAATGTGGGTACGTCACTTACATTAACGCGTATGTCGAAGGAGGCCGGCATGATTATCAGAGGAGAGGTGTTTTGGGGCTGGGCCGACCCGACCCTGCATCACCGCGATCACGTAGAGGCGCTGGATGACGGAACCGTGATCGATGTTCAGGCGAGGCTGTCTCGAATAGGGGGCACGCAGCTTTTCATCGGCGTTTACTCGTCTTCAGGCGCCAGGCTTCTTGAAGAGGCCTACGATGAACGTCCTGGAGAGTCGATGACCCGCGCTCTTGCATGGGGTGTGGGACGCGCCAGGAGGATTGCGATGGAGGGTGTGCCCAGGAAGATTGCAGCCAGGGCATGACCCTTGAGGTTAACCACGAAGCCCAGCTCCGCGCTGGGCTTTTTGCATCTGGCGACACTACGCCCCCACAGTGCTCTCTCAAAGGGGGATACATGAAATACTGCTCGCATTGCTAGCCATGCCCGGCGTGGTTGGGTGCTCACCGCCGGATGCATTGAGCAAACCCGGCTAGGTACGCTTTCCGAGCATCGACGATCCTTGCCTCACCGCAACCACTGGGCCTTGCCACCGATGTCCTGCACACCTCCCAACGCGATCTACGCCAAGCGCTTCGAAGCGGTGCTCACCCATATCCAGGCCAATCTCGAGGGTGACCTGTCGGTGAACACCCTGAGCGAGATCGCGAACTTCTCGACCTTTCACTTCCATCGGCAGTTCACTGCGTATGTCGGCGTGCCCGTCGCGCGATACGTGCAGCTGATGCGACTGCGTCGGGCTGGTCAACGACTGGCGGGGGATGACAGCCATTCGGTACTGGACGCTGCGTTGGACGCCGGCTTCGAAAGCCCCGAGGCGTTCAGTCGTGCTTTTCGCCGGGCCTTTGGCATGTCGCCGAGCACCTTTCGCCAGGCGCCGAGCTGGCAGCTGTGGAATGCGGTATTTGCCATTCCTCATTTTTCCAGGAGTATCGTCATGCAAGTCAGGATCGTGGACTTTGTCGAGGTCAAGGTTGTAGCGCTGGAGCACCATGGTGCACCGGCATTGTTGGACCAGACCGTCGGGCGCTTCATCGATTGGCGCAAGCGCACGGGCCAGTCGCCGGTGGAGAGCAGTCGCACATTCGGCATCCCTTACGGCAACCCCGACACCACACCAGCGCAGGATTTTCGCTTTGCCATCTGTGGCGAGATCAATCAGCCGCTGGTGCCTGATGACGAAGCGGTGCGAGAGCTCATCATCCCTGCCGGGCGTTGTGCGGTGGTGCGTCATGTCGGCTCGCCGCATGCCATTGGCGAGACGATCTATCCGGTCTATCGCGACTGGTTGCCGGGCAGTGGTGAGGAACTGCGCGACCATCCGCTGTACTTCGAATACTTGAGCGTGTATCCGCAGACGCCGCTCGAGCAATGGCAGACGGATATCTACATCCCCCTGCGTTGAGCGCTGATCAATAGGTGGCGGTGATCGCCAGCGCCAGTTGTCGGTCGCTCATGAAGGGGGGTGTGGCGCTGGCGCGGTATTCATGGCATGCCTGTTCGAAGCGAGCTCCGCGAATGGCGCCGTCGGAGCCGATGAAGGCGAGTGCGTCGACGCAGAAAAAGAAAAACCCGCCATTGGGCGGGTTCAAGAACGTATCGAAGCCTGGTCACTATGCCCCTGTGAATGTCAGCATTTCGTGAAAGGCATGTCGACAGACTGTTTCTAGATGTGGCTGAGTTCGAGTCGGCTGATCACGCACACCGAGCCGTCTTCGGCGGCGGTGGAGTCGCTGTAGTCCACCTGGTTATACACGCCGCCATGGAAATTGAAGGCGCGGACGTTCCAGCTCTGGGCCATCTGCAGGACGCCAGTGCTGCCCGTACGGCCGTTGCAGGTGGCGCTGACCGTTGCCGCACCGGCGCTGGTGACTTCGATGCTGATCTCGAACGGGGTGTTCAGCGGCACGTCGGTCAGTACGTTGCTACTCAGCGGCGTGAGCTGGTTGAAGTCCTGGCGAAACCCCAGGGTGATCTTGCCCTTGTTCCAGAACACCTTGATCACGGGGCTGTCGTCGTCCTTGACGTGCATCTGCGAAATCACCACTTTTTGCGCCGAATTGACCTTTTCCAGGGTCATGCGCTGATGATTGCTGTGGCGGGTAGCGCTGGTCAGGGACCAATAGCGTGCTTCCTTCCACTCGCAGCGGGTGCGGTGGGTGCTCTTGCTCGAAGCGCCGCGGGTCGGAGCGCTCATGCGGATCGAGCCGTCGCTGAGGCGGGCGATTACCTGGGTGAGGGTGGCCAGGGCCTGGGCCCCGGTCAGTTCCAGCGCCACCGGATTGCTGGGTGACTTGGGTACGGGCGTGGTGATGATGAGGTTTTCCATGTTCACGGCCATTGCTGTTCTCCTTGCAAAAAAGACAGGTCCTACACCTAGTGCGAACCTGGAGGAGCGGCGCAAGTTTCAGCTGATCCATGAGCGGCAAAAAAAGCCCGCCATGGCGGCGGGCAAGACGTTCTGAAGGGAGCAGCGCCAGATTACGGCTTGCGCAGTTAAGCGAGCGTTAACCCGGTTCAATGATTGACCGCGACTTCCGATAAGCCTATACAGGCCCCCCAACACGGAGCTGCGCGATGCACGAAGAAGACGATCTCCCCGAACCTGAGCACGATCACTTGCTCGATCACGAATTTCTCTACGAGGACTTCGACCCTGAGGCCGATGCCCAGGGCGCCGAGGATGAGATCGAGGAAGACGAGGCGCTACAGGATGATCTCGACGATGACGAGCAAGACCATCCCGCCTGGCATGACCACCCTGACGACTGAGTCAGCGCCGGTCCAGCGAGAAGCGTCCGGCGCCTGTCACAGCCAATAGCAGCAGCCCGCCGATGATGCTCATGTTCTTGAAGAACTGGGTCATGTTGGCTGCGCGCGCAGGCTCGACCATGTTCCAGAACGGGTGGCCAATCAGCGCCGTGCCGAGCACGAACAGGGCGAACAGCAAAGCCAGTGGTCGGGTGTAGAAACCGAGTATCAGGAGGATGGCTACGAAGAACTCCATGATCACTGCGACCGCCGCCGCGACCGTCGGGGCTGGGGCGCCCAGGGATCCGAGATAGCCCACGGTGCCTTCGAAGCCGGTGAGTTTGCTCCAGCCAGAGAGGACGAAGAGGATCATCAAGAGGATGCGCGCCAGAAGGATGATGGCATCGCGTTGACCGTCGAAGAGGGTGTAGCGCATGTCTGTGCTCCGGTGGACAGTGTAAGCATCCACTCTAGCAGGTGCGCAAGCCTTTGCTGCACGAACGAAAAAGGCGCCTGTTCAGGCGCCTTTGACGAGGAATATGGTGCGAGTGGTGGGACTCGAACCCACAAGGCTTGCGCCGACAGATTTTAAGTCTGCTGTGTATACCAATTCCACCACACTCGCACACTTGACCGGGTCACCGGGACCGGCACGCTTCAATGCTGAAGGGCCATACAATCAAGCGCGCTTTATAACCCATCGTTATAGGTGAGTCAACCGCGCTGCGGGTTCAGGGCCGGATCAGCTGGGCGATTTCGCGCATGTCTTCAGCGCTGTGGCGAAGGTCCTGCACCTGTTCGCCCATGGCGGTGGCATCGTCCTGATGCACCGAGTGTCGCAGAAAACGGGTATGGCCATCGAGTGCCTGGCACAGGTGGTCGATCTGCCGGGCGGTGTGGCGCAGGTCGTCCTGCAGGCCCAGCAGACGGAAATTGATGGCCATATAGGTTCCATGACGGGTGAGGGGCTGGGGTACTATAGGGTAATCCCCGGCTTGCTGTCATTGCGCCATATATCGGACACTGATGCCGTGCACTAAGCTCTTCTACAGTTCCTCTTGTCGTGCTCGTGGAGCCCGCATGGTTTCGACCGATCGTCCCGCCCCGCCGCTCATGACCGCCAATCGCTACGAACAGCTGGTGCAGGCGGTGGTGGATTACGCCATCTACATGCTCGATCCGACCGGTCACGTCGTGTCCTGGAACCCAGGGGCCGAGCGGATCAAGGGCTATTGTGCCGACGAGGTGATCGGTCGGCATTTCTCGTTGTTCTTCACGCCACAGGATTGCGCCGACGGTCGCCCGGCACGCCTGCTGCGCCAGGCGCTGGAGCAGGGCGTGGCGCAGGACGAAGGTTGGCGAGTGCGCAAGGACGGTACGCAGTTCTGGGCCCTGGCGGCGCTGGATGTGGTGCGCGATGAGCATGGCGAGATCATCGGCCTGGCCAAGGTGACGCGCGATATCACGGATCGACGTGAATCGGCGTTGCAGCTCGACACGATGCGAGCGCAGCTGTTCCAGGCGCAGAAGCTCGAGGCCTTGGGGCAACTGACTGGTGGTCTGGCCCATGACTTCAACAACCTGCTGACCATCATCCTCAGCTCGGCGCGCCTGGCGCGTGCCAGTGGCGATCCGCAGCGGATAGAGCGCCTGCTCGAACATATTCTCGAGGCCGGACAGCGTGGCTCGCAATTGACAGGCCAGTTGCTCAGCTTCGCTCGCCACCGGCAACTGAACGTCAGCACCATCTCCCCTGACGAGTTGGTTGCGTCCACCCGCAGCCTGGTGGAGCACGCCTTGCCTGACGGCATCGACCTCATCGCGCAGGTGGCGCCAGAGGTGCCGACGATCGAGGTGGATGCCGGGCAGTTGCAGATGGTCTTGCTCAACCTGCTGTTCAATGCCCGTGATGCCATCAGCGGCAAGGGGACGATCGGCCTGGACGTGACAGTCGTTGAACTGGCGGGTGAGGTAGAGGCGCTGCACGGGCGCTTCCTGCGTTTCGATGTGCAGGACAGCGGCCACGGGATCGATGCGCAGGTGCTGCCGCGAATCTTCGAACCTTTTTTCACCACCAAGGCTTTTGGTAAGGGAACCGGGCTGGGGTTGAGTCAGGTCTATGGTTTTGCCAAGCAGAGCAATGGTGCGATCTGCGTAGCAAGTTCGGTCGGTGAGGGCACGCGCATGAGCCTTTACCTGCCGGTTTCATCGAAAGTGCCCGAACCCTGAGACACGAGGTGGACAGTACGTCATGGTAGAAACACTCAAGCGACTGGCGACCGGTATCGAGGGCCTGGATGCGCTGCTCAAGGGCGGCCTGGTAGCCGGATCCTCGTACATCGTCCAGGGGCCGCCCGGGGCGGGCAAGACCATCCTCGCCAACCAGTTGGCCTGCGGCCATGTGCGTGACGGCGGGCGGGTACTGGTGGCGACGCTGCTCAGCGAGTCCCATGAGCGCCTGTTCAAGTACCTCTCGACCCTGGAGTTCTTCGATCAGACGCTGGTGGGCGACCAGATCCAGTTCGTCAGTGCCTTCGATACCTTGCAGGACGAAGGGCTGGAAGCTGTGGTGCGTCTGTTGCGCCAGGAGATCGCCAGGCAGCAGGCCAGCTTGTTGATCGTCGATGGCCTGCTCAATGCTCGGGCGCGGGCCGAAACCAGTCTCGATACCAAGAAATTCGTCGCCGAACTGCAAGGGCACGCGGCATTTGCCGGCTGCACCGTGTTGCTGTTGACCAGTGCTCGCCTCGATGAGGGCAGCCCGGAGCACACCATGGTCGATGGCGTCATCGAGTTGGGTGAACAGCTCGAGGGCAGCCGCGCAGTGCGTCATATACAGTTGCGCAAAACCCGAGGCAGCGGTGCACTGTCGGGGGTTCATGAATGCCTGATCAACGAGGCAGGGCTGCAGGTCTATCCGCGCCTGGAGGCGTTGTACAGCCACCCGAGCAACCTGGGTTCTGACACCCTGGTGCGTATCACCACGGGTGTGAAAGCGTTGGACAGGATGCTCGATGGGGGTCTGGCCGAAGGGTCGGTGAGCCTGCTCATGGGGCCGTCGGGAGCGGGCAAGTCATCCCTTGGGCTCGGCTTTCTTGCAGCGGCCACGCCTGAGGCGCCGGCGCTGCATTTTGGTTTCTACGAGCCGCCTGCTCGCCTGAGGTTGAAGGCTGCCTCGCTGGGCTACGACTTTGCCGAAATGGAACGCCAGGGGGCCTTGCAGCTCAGCTGGCAACCGACCACCGAGGGCTTGCTCGATCAGGTTGGCGCACGCTTGCTCGCGCAGGTACAGGCGTTGGGGGCGAGGCGTGTGGTGATTGACAGCCTGGGCGCCTTCGCTCGACTCGCTTTCGATCAGGCGCGGCTCAACGGTTTCTTCCGAGCCCTGACCGGCGAGCTGCGCGCACGGGGTGTCAGTGTGATGCTGACCTGGGAGATGCGCGACCTGTTCGGCTCGGAAATCACGTCACCGGCACCGGACCTGTCGAGCATCGTCGACAACCTGTTCCTGATGCGTTTCGTCGAACTGGAGTCGCAGCTGCGGCGTGTGTTGTCGATTCTCAAGGTCCGTGACAGCCACTATGATCCGGCACTCCACGAGCTGGCTATCGGCGCCGATGGCATTACCCTGCGCAACGCATTCGCGGGGGCCAGCGGTGTGCTGTCGGGCACGGCCGTACCCCAGGGGGACCGCTGACGGTACCTGGCAATGAACAGCATCCTGATCGTCGATGATGAATACCTGATCGCCGACATCCTCGGATTCGCCCTGGAGGATGAGGGTTTTCTGGTAGAAAAGGCCAGCAATGGGCGCAAGGCGCTCGAGGCCCTGAGAGAGAAGCGGGTGGACCTGGTGATCACCGACTACATGATGCCGGTGCTCAATGGCGAGGAGCTGGTCAGGGCGATCCGCGACGAGCTGCAGCTGGCCGATCTGCCGGTCATTCTCATGAGCGGCGCACAAGCCTACGAGGGGCACAGGCTGCCGGAACTGTTCAGCGCGGTGTTCGACAAACCGTTCGACATGGACCGTATGATCGCCAAGGTCCGCGAACTGTTGAGTCCCTGAGCCGCAGGCGGAAACCCGCGGGGACGTGCCGTGCGATCAAGCGCGTCCGTGCGGCTTGAGGCGAAGGGTGGTCAGTATTGGTCGTCGGCTTTCTCCGGAGCGGGGTTGCCGGCCTGGATGCGCTTGAAAATCTCTTCACGATGGACCTGGACATCCTTGGGCGCATCGATGCCGATCCTCACTTGCATCCCCTTGACGCCCAGAATGGTGACTTTGATGTCATCGTTGATGACGATGCTTTCGCCAACCTTGCGGGTGAGTATCAGCATGTAGTTCTCCTTGGTGATGTAGAAATCCGTGGGGCCATGTGCCGCAGCGGTGGGAGCCTGTCCCTCTTCCTTCTCATTAAAGACGCTTTCGGAAGATATTAATTCCTGAGCGAACAAAATCTGTTGGCGGTCTTCAGTTGCAGGTGCCGAAATCAACCGGGTCAGATCAATCGGCGAAGGTGCTCGGTGGCAAGGATAGGGGGCCGGAGCGAATATGGGAAATTTCTCTGCTTTATGTTGTAAATAGCTCTGGTCAATGAAACTTCACAGCGCTTCGAGTGCCTGCAGAAAACGCAACAGGGCCACCTCTTCCTGCTCCAGGCCTTTGCGTGCCCGCACTCGCGGAAGTTCGGCAAGGCGGCCCAGGTGGAAGTGCTCGAGCAGCGCTGGATGGATGTAGCAGCGTCGGCACACCGCCGGCGTGTTGCCCAGGCGCGTGGCAACCTCGCGGACGATGGCCGCAACCTGGCGCCTGGCCTCGGCCTCAGGCTGCCAGGCCAGCGGACGCAGCAGGCTCAGGGCCAGGGCGCTGCCGCCCCAGGTGCGGTAGTCCTTGGCGGTGAAGTCGGCACCGGTCAGTTGCTGGAGGAACAGGTTGATGTCACTGGAGCCGATGCGATGGCGCTGGCCGTCCTCGTCCAGGTACTGGAAGAGTTCCTGGCCAGGCAGCTCCATGCAGCGCTTGAGCAGTTGCGCCAGGCGCCGGTCGCGCACGGTGATGCTGTGCTCGACGCCGCGCTTGCCGCGAAACTGGAAGCGAATGGTGCTGCCCCTGACCTCGACATGTCGGTTGCGCAGGGTGGTCAGTCCGTAGGACTGGTTGTCGCGCAGGTATTGACGGTTGCCGATGCGGATCAGCGTGTTGTCGAGCAGGCTGACCACCAGTGCCATGACCTTTTCCCGGTCCATCCCGGGGCGTGCCAGGTGCTGGTCCAGGTGCTGGCGCAGCCTTGGCAACGCTTGCGCAAAGGCCAGCATGCGCCCGTACTTGTGCTCGTCGCGTAACGTGCGCCACTCGCTGTGGTAGCGGTACTGCTTGCGCCCACGGGCATCGCGACCGGTGGCTTGCAGGTGGCCTTGTGGGTCGAGGCAGATCCACACATCGGTATAGGCGGGCGGGATGACTAGCGCCGCGATACGCGCCAGCGTATCCGTGTCGCGCACCCGCACCCCATCAGGGCTGAGGTAGATGAAGCGCCCACGCCAAAGGCGTCGGCTCAGGCCTGGCTGGGTGTCGTCGACATAGTGCAGGGTGCGGGGCAGGGTGATCTCGGGCATGGCGCAGTCCATCGACCAGTTGTCATCTGTGGACAACGACAGTGCCTGAGTTGCTCAGGCCAACAGCGCCACCGACTTGATCTGCGCCCACAGCATCTGGCCCGGCTGCAGCCCGAGCTGGTCTGCCGAGTACCGGGTGATGCGCGCGAGCAAGGCGCTGCCGGCAGCGTCGAGGCTGACCAGCACGTGCGCCGGGTTTTCGGCCGGGCGACATTCACGCACGGTCACCGGCAAACGGTTGAGGATGCTCGAGGCGCCGTCGTGGGCGAGGGTCAGGCTGACATCGCGGGCGTGTACCTTGAGGCGCAGGGTGCTGCCGACATGCAGGTCGGGATGGGCGATGCGCAGCAGCGCACCGTCGCTGCCCGGCAAGCGCAGGTCGAACAGTCCATAGTCGGGTTGGTGGCCGATCACCACACCTTCGAGCACCACACCCGCTTCCTCGCTCTGCGCCAGCGAGAGGTCGAGGCGCGCGAGCGTCTGGCCGATCGGGCCGCTGGCCATGACCTTGCCCTGCTCCAGCAGTACCAGATGATCGGCCAGGCGTGCGACCTCGTCCTGGGAGTGGCTGACGTACACCACAGGGATGTCGAGCTCGTCGTGCAGGCGTTCGAGGTAGGGCAGGATCTCGCGCTTGCGCGGGCCGTCCAGGGCGGCCAGGGGCTCATCCATCAGCAGCAGCCGGGGGCTGCTGAGCAGGGCGCGGGCGATACCGACACGCTGCGCTTCGCCGCCGGAGAGGGTGATGGGCTTGCGTTCGAGCAAGTGCCCGATCCCCAGCAACTGGCAGGCCTGGTCCAGTCCGACCTTGCGTTCGCCGGCTGAGACCCGCCGCCAGCCGAATTCCAGATTGCCGCGCACCGAGAGGTGCGCAAACAGGCTGGCCTCCTGGAACACATAACCCACCGGGCGTCGATGCGGGGCGAGGAAAGTGCCGTGGCGACTGTCTTCCCACACCTCGCCATTGATCTCGATGTAGGCTTCGCTGGCGCGTTCCAGGCCGGCCAGGCAGCGCAGGCAGGAAGTCTTGCCTGAGCCCGAATGACCGAACAGGGCGCTGATCCCGCGGCCCGGCAGGTCGAGGTCGACATCCAGGGTGAAGTCGTCGCGCGCCAGTTTCAGGCGTGCGTGCATGCGTGAACTCATCTCAGCTCCAGCCAGCCTTGCCACGGCGGCCGGCATAGAGCATCAGCAGCACCAGGAAGGAGAACACCAGCATCGCACCGGCCAGCCAGTGCGCTTGCGAATAGGCCATGGCTTCGACGTGATCGAAGATCTGCACCGAAACCACGCGGGTCTTGTCGGGGATGTTGCCACCGATCATCAGTACCACACCGAACTCGCCGACGGTATGGGCAAAGCCGAGGATGCTGGCAGTGATGAAGCCCGGCCTGGCCAGCGGCAGCACCACGTGGATGAAGGTGTCCCACGGACTTGCCCGCAGCGTTGCGGCCACTTCCAGCGGGCGCTGGCCGATGGCGCTGAAGGCGTTCTGCAGGGGCTGGACCACGAACGGCATGGAGTACACCACCGAGCCGATCACCAGCCCGGTAAAGCTGAACACCACGGTGCCTAGGCCCAGCGCCTGTGTAGCCTGACCAAGCCAGCCGTGGGGGCCGAGCGCGATCAGCAGGTAGAAACCGATCACTGTCGGTGGCAGCACCAGGGGCAGTGCCACGACTGCCCCGACGGGCCCGCGCAGCCATGAGCGCGTGCGTGCCAGCCACCAGGCGATGGGCGTGCCCACCACCAGCAGGATCAGTGTGGTCAGGCTGGCCAGTTTGACGGTCAGCCAGATCGCCCCCAGGTCACTGGCGTCGAGTGGCATCAGATTTCATAGCCGTAGGACTTGATCACCGCAGCGGCTTTCGGACCCTTGA
Source organism: Pseudomonas sp. A014 (assembly GCF_052378495.1). Taxonomy (NCBI): domain Bacteria; kingdom Pseudomonadati; phylum Pseudomonadota; class Gammaproteobacteria; order Pseudomonadales; family Pseudomonadaceae; genus Pseudomonas; species Pseudomonas sp. A014. The sequence continues at coordinate 3,820,906 of NZ_CP199001.1, read as the reverse complement.
GGTACTCGACCAAGGCCTTGGCCGCCGGATTATCCTTGCCTTTGTTGAGAATCACCGCGTCCTGGCGAATCGGGTCGTGCAGGGTGGACGGGACGATCCACGCCGAACCGTTTTCGACCTTGCCATCCTTGTAGATCTGCGACAGGGCGACGAAGCCCAGTTCGGCGTTGCCGGTGGAGACGAACTGGAAGGCCTGAGTGATGTTCTGCCCTTCCACGATCTTGCCCTTGGTGGCTTCGGTCAGCTTGAGTTTGTCCAGCACCTGGGTAGCGGCCAGGCCGTAGGGCGCGGCCTTGGGGTTGGCGATGGACAGGTGCTTGAAGTCGTTCTTCTTCAACACCTCTCCCTTGTCGTCGACATAACCAGGCTTGGCGGACCACAGGGCGAGGGTGCCGATGGCGTAGGTGAAGCGCGAGCCTTCGACGATTTCCTTTTCCTGCTCAAGCTTGGCAGGGGTGCTGTCGTCGGCGGCGAGGAACACTTCGAACGGCGCGCCGTTCTTGATCTGCGCGTAAAACTGTCCTGTGGCGCCAAAGGCTGCGACCAGCTTGTGTCCGGTGTCTTTCTCGAAGTCCTTGGCGATCGCCTGGATCGGCGCGGTAAAGTTGGCCGCCACGGCCACCTGAACTTCATCGGCCCAGGCGCTATTGAGGGAAATCAGGCTGGCCAGGGCGCTGGCGGCCAGGTGGGACAGGCGAATACGCATGAAACGGGCTCCTCGGAGGGTTATCGTTATATTGCGAAATATATAGCGATAAGCCGTGCGCCGGGAAGAGGTGAAATCATGGCAGGGTGCTATCGGGGCACCAGGCCTGTATCGGCGGTGCAGGCACCCAGGGCGGCGGGCACGCCCTGAGCGCTGTGGCTGTTGGATTACAACGCCTTGCTGACCTGAATGTCGCTGATTTTCTCGGCGTCTTCGCCGTGGATCTTGCGCAACGCTTCCAGGGCTTGTTCCTGAGAGGCATCGGGCATCACGGCAAAGTCCCAGCGGCGCTGGCCGTCGAGCTTGTACTTGATCACGTATTTGAGGTTCTGGGTCATGGCAGGGCTTATCCGAGTTTCGACGACGAGCGACGGATGATCTTGATCTTGTGGGTGAAGGTCGGCTTGCGCGTCACCGAGATCGGGCGGGCGGTCACGGTATCGAGCGTGATGTTCCAGAAACCGGTGCTGGGGACGGTGATTTTCGCCGGGAAGCGGTCGAACAGGCCGCCGTGGTAAGTGTGGCGACCGCCGTTCTTGAAGCTGCGGAAGTTGGCGTCGTTCATCAGGCGGATGTTGCAGCGCTGGGAGCACTCGATAACGACGATGTCGTCCTCGTTGAGGTGCTCGCGCTGGTGGACGAATTTCATGTGGGGCTCCGCGAGGTTGGGATTCTGCAAATGCCCAAGATACCACGATGTCAGGGTACACTGGCGGGCTGCACGGCCGGGCCAGGGAGAAATCTGCCAAAGCAGGGAGCAAAACCGCCCGGACGTTGTCGAACGATTTCTTTGATTGGCAGAGGTGCAACGGATGAAGTGGGTGATGGCGGCGGCGACGCTGGTACTGGGTGGTTGCGTCAGCGTCTCGGAGCTGGAGCAGTCGCGAGAGACGCTGGATGTGATCTCCGGCAAGACGCCGCGTGAGTATGCCGATTGTGTCAAGCAGAAGCTGGGCGACACCCGTGATCCGCTGGTGGAAGAGGCGCGTGGCGATGGCCTGCGCCTGATCGTGCCGCAGAAGCTCAGTGCTGGTGTCGGCCCGGCAGCGCTTGTCGATGTCGACAAGCGTGGCAGTGGCAGTGCCATCAAGCTGCATGAACGCTTGAACAACTTCCCTCTGCGTCTGGGTGATGTGCGCTCCGCAGCGACCCAGTGCATCTCCGGTTCTTGATCCAGCGCAAGCAATACGTCGTTAGACGCCCGATCAATACCTTATGACTTGTAGGGACATTGTTCCGCTTTAGTTATCCGGACTAGTATCCATTTCCTTATGTCTTTTAAGACTAAGCTTATAACAAGGAAATGGAGTGTCCCTGATGAACCCGATGAGTCGCGTCATGATCGGCGGTCTGCTGATCCTGGCCTGGCCCGCGGCGCATGCCGTCGATGGCCAGAAAATCTTCACCCAGGGCGGGCAGAATCCCGCCGCCATGGCCTGTCTCGGTTGCCATGGCCCGGACGGCAAGGGTATCGCCGCTGCCGGTTTTCCCCGCCTGTCCGGCTTGTCTGCCGGATACCTGAGCAAGCAACTCGAGGACTTTCGCTCGGGCAGCCGCAAGCAGCCGGTCATGGAGCCACTTGCCAAGGCGCTGAGCGACGAGGAGATCCGCTCGGTCAGCGCTTGGCTGGCCGAGCAGCCTTCCGACCCGGTTACGGGTTCGCGCCGTCAGCAAATGGCCAGCGATCCGACCGAACGCCTGGCCTTGTACGGCGACTGGAGCCGGCAGATTCCCGGTTGTGTGCAGTGCCATGGCCCAGGTGGTGCGGGGGTTGGCGAGCACTTTCCGCCACTGGCCGGACAGCCGGCGGCTTACCTGGTTGCGCAGCTCAATGCCTGGCGCGACGGTAGCAGGCGTAACGACCCTAACCAACTGATGGTCGGTGTGGCCAAGGCCATGACCGATGCCGAGGTGACGGCAATCGCCGACTACTTCGCCCACGCCGCCCGCCAGGAGGTCGCACCATGAAAAAAGTCCTGATCGCAGCATTGTGGCTCGGCGCAGGCGTCGCCCAGGCGACGCAGATCGCCATGCAAGACCAGTCGCAGCTCAAGGTGCCCGGCAGCCAGGCCACTCCGGTATTCGTGCCTCCTGCAGAAAGCGAGTTGCCGGACAACGCGTTCGGCCAGATGGTCCGCCAGGGGCATGCGCTGTTCGTTGATACTCGCCGCTTGATGCCTGAGGCTGTCGGCAATGGCATGAACTGCAGCAACTGCCATCTCGACCAAGGCCGCATGGCCCACTCCGCGCCGCTGTGGGGCGCCTACCCGATGTATCCCGCCTATCGCAAGAAAAACGACAAGGTCAACACTTACGCCGAACGTATCCAGGGCTGTTTCCAGTTCAGCATGAACGGCAAGCCCCCGGCGGCCGACAGCCCGCAGATGACCGCGCTCAGCGTCTATGCCTACTGGCTGGCGACCGGCACTCGCACAGGCGTGGAGACGCCCGGTCGCGGTTATCCTGAGGTGCCGCAACCCAAGGACGGCTACAACTTCAAGCGTGGCGAGCAGGTGTACAGCGAGCAATGCGCGATCTGCCACGGTGGCAAGGGCGAGGGGCAGAAAGTTGCAGGTGAGTACGTCATGCCGCCGTTGTGGGGGCGCGATGCCTATAACTGGGGGGCCGGGATGCACCGGATCAACACCGCCGCGTCCTTCATCAAGCACAACATGCCACTGGGCAAGCCAGGCAGCCTGAGTGACCAGCAGGCATGGGATGTCGCGGCCTGGATCAACCGCCACGAACGCCCGCAGGATCCGCGCCTGGTAGAGGGCTCCATCGAGAAGACGCGGGTGAAGTTCCATGCCAACGATGGCGTCAACCTGTATGGGCAAAAGGTCGAGGGTGTATTGATCGGGCAGGGCACGGGCGGCTGAATACCGAGCACCTGTCATATTCCCGCCGTGTCGCTGTCACGGCCCTGCAATCGCCTGCAGGTTGCAATGTCGTATCTTCCTGAAGGAGTGCGGCCATGGAACTCTGTGTGATTGGGGCGGGGTATGTGGGGCTGGTCACGGCGGCCTGTTTCGCGCAAATGGGCAATCGCGTGGTCTGTCTGGAGCATGACCGCGCGCGCCTGGCCCAGTTGCGTCAGGGACAGTGTCCGATCTACGAGCCCGGGCTTGCTGCGCTCGTGCAGGAGGGGCTGCACAGTGGCCTGTTGAGTTTCACCGAGCACTGGGATCATGCGTTGGCGCGGGTCGATGTGGCGTTCATCGCCGTGGGCACGCCCAGCCATGAAGACGGCTCGGCTGACCTGCAGCATGTGCTGGCGGTGGCCGACAGCCTCGGGCGGCACCTGCTGCGCCCAGCCCTGGTGGTGAACAAGTCGACCGTGCCGGTGGGCACGGCCGAGCGGGTTGCCCGCCAGGTCAACAGCGGCTTGCGCGCACGCGGGGCCAGTTTCACGGTGTCGGTGGCGAGCAATCCGGAGTTTCTCAAGGAGGGCAGCGCCGTCGAGGACTTCATGCGCCCTCAGCGGATCATCATCGGCACCGACAGTGACGCCGCCACTCAATGCTTGCAGCGCCTGTATGCGCCCTTTGTACGTAACCGGGAGCGCGTGCTGGTCATGAGCCCGCGCGCCGCCGAATTCAGCAAGTATGCCGCCAATGCCTTCCTTGCCACCAAGATTTCCTTCGTCAACGAGCTGGCCGGCCTGTGCGCCGAGCTGGACGTGGATATCGAACAGGTGCGTCGCGGGATCGGCAGCGACCGGCGCATCGGCAGCGATTTCATCTACGCAGGCTGCGGCTATGGCGGCTCATGCTTTCCAAAGGACGTGCGTGCGCTGATCCACACAGCCGAGCAGCATGGCTATCAGCCGTCGATCCTGCGCGCGGTCCAGGCGCGCAACGCGCAGCAGAAGACCTTGTTGTTCCAGGCACTGCAGGAGCATTTCGGGGGTAGCATGCGCGGGTGCAATGTGGCGTTGTGGGGCCTGGCGTTCAAGCCTGGCACCGACGACCTGCGCGAGGCACCCAGCCTGGTGCTGCTCGACGCCCTGCTGGCGGCAGGGGCACGGGTGCGGGCCTGTGACCCGGCGGCGCTGGAGGGGGCCGCGGCGGCTTATCCGCAGGCGCTGGCAAGTGGTCAATTGCAGTTGGGGGATGATCCCTATGCCTGTGTGGAGGGCGCGGATGCACTGGTACTGGTGACCGAATGGAAGCAGTTCCGCCAGCCGGATTTTCGTCGGATCAGGGGCCTGATGCGTAAGCCGGTACTGTTCGACGGGCGTAATATTTACGATCCATCGGAACTATCTACACTGGGTTATCTCTATCATGGCATCGGTCGGCCACAGGCGGGGCATTGTAAGGTGACTGCCGCCTGATTAGACTGCGCCGAATACCACAGGCCCAGCCCTTGTTTAAGGATGTATATGATCAAAAAATGCTTGTTCCCGGCAGCCGGTTACGGCACCCGCTTCCTGCCCGCTACCAAAGCCATGCCCAAGGAAATGCTGCCGGTGGTGAACAAGCCACTGATCCAGTATGGCGTTGAAGAGGCCTTGGACGCCGGTCTGAACGAGATCTCCATTGTCACCGGGCGCGGCAAGCGCGCGCTGGAAGACCATTTCGACATCAGCTATGAGCTGGAAAATCAGATCAAGGGCACCGACAAGGAAAAATACCTGGTCGGTATCCGTCGCCTGCTCGACGAGTGCTCGTTCTCCTATACCCGCCAGACTGAAATGAAAGGCCTGGGCCACGCCATCCTCACCGGTCGCCCCCTGATCGGTGACGAGCCGTTCGCCGTGGTGCTGGCGGACGACCTGTGCGTCAACCCTGAAGGTGACGGTGTACTGACGCAGATGGTCAAGCTGTTCAATCAGTTCCGCTGCTCGATCGTTGCCATCCAGGAAGTCGATCCGCAGGAAACCAACAAGTACGGCGTGATTGCTGGCGACATGATCCGCGATGACATCTTCCGCGTGACCAACATGGTCGAGAAGCCCAAGCCTGAAGATGCGCCGTCGAACCTGGCAATCATTGGCCGCTACATCCTGACCCCGGACATCTTCGATATCATCGCCAACACCGAGCCGGGCAAAGGCGGGGAGATCCAGATCACCGACGCCCTGATGAAGCAGGCACAGAACGGTTGTGTCATTGCCTACAAGTTCAAGGGCAAGCGTTTCGACTGCGGCGGCGCCGAAGGCTATATCGACGCCACCAACTTCTGCTTCGAGAATTACTACAAGACCGGCAAGGCCTACTGAGTCCGAGCCTGCGCTGCAGCGCCACTTTTCTTGCTGTCTGACGCTTGCAGCGCGTCACGAAAAGAGCCACCCTCGGGTGGCTTTTTTTGTGGAGTCTGGAAAGTGGCCTACGATTTTGATCTGTTCGTGATTGGTGCTGGTTCCGGCGGTGTGCGTGCGGCGCGCTTTGCCGCGGGGTTCGGGGCGAAGGTGGCGGTGGCCGAGAGTCGGTATCTGGGCGGCACCTGCGTCAACGTCGGCTGTGTGCCGAAGAAGTTGCTGGTGTACGGTGCACACGTCGCCGATGAGCTGGAGCAGGCGGCCGGCTACGGCTGGACCCTCGAAGAAGGTCACTTCGACTGGGGCACCCTGATCGCCAACAAGAACCGCGAGATCGAGCGTCTCAACGGCATCTACCGCAACCTGCTGGTCAACAGCGGCGTCACCTTGCTGCAAGGTCATGCGCGCATGACCGGTGCCCATGAGGTTGAGGTAGAAGGTCAGCGCTACAGCGCGGCGAACATTCTCATCGCCACGGGCGGCTGGCCACAGGTGCCTGACATCCCGGGCAAGGAACTGGCGATCACTTCGAACGAGGCGTTCTACCTCAAGGAGCTGCCACGCCGGGTGCTGGTGGTCGGTGGTGGCTACATTGCCGTCGAATTCGCCGGCATCTTCCAGGGCCTGGGCGCCGATACCACCTTGCTGTATCGCGGCGACCTGTTCCTGCGCGGCTTCGATGGTTCGGTACGTACCCACCTGAAGGAGGAGCTGGAAAAGCGTGGTCTGGACCTGCAGTTCAACGCTGATATCCAGCGTATTGACCAACAGGCCGATGGCAGCCTCAAGGCGACGCTCAAGGATGGTCGGGAGTTGATCGCCGACTGTGTGTTCTACGCCACCGGTCGTCGTCCGATGCTCGACAATCTGGGGCTGGAGAACACCGGCGTGGAGCTCGACGAGCGCGGTTACATCCGGGTCGACGACCTGTACCGTACCACCGAACCTTCGGTGTTCGCCTTGGGCGATGTAATCGGTCGTGTCCAGCTCACACCGGTCGCTCTGGCTGAAGGCATGGCGGTGGCCCGTCACCTGTTCAAGCCCGAGCAGTACCGTTCGGTGGACTACCAGAACATCCCCACGGCGGTGTTCAGCCAGCCGCCGATCGGCACCGTCGGCCTGACCGAAGAACAGGCACTGGCTGCCGGCCACAAGATCCAGATCTTCGAGAGCCGCTTCCGCGCCATGAAGCTGACCCTGACCGACCTGCAGGAAAAGACCCTGATGAAGCTGGTAGTCGATGCCGAGACCGACAAGGTCCTGGGTTGCCATATGGTGGGGCCGGATGCAGGCGAGATCATCCAGGGGCTGGGTATCGCACTCAAGGCAGGCGCCACAAAGCAGCAGTTTGACGAGACTATCGGCGTGCATCCGACCGCCGCCGAGGAATTCGTCACGATGCGGACTGTAACTCGTTGATAGTTCGCAGCATTCTCCGGGCCTCGAAGCATGAGGCCTGGGGATTGTTCCCACAATCGCATAGTAGAGAATCCTACCGCTGTCATGGTTGTCGCTAGCCGCTGATCAACCAATCACCGACAGAGCCTCCCAAGCCTGATGCAGATACTGTTGCCGCGCCGCTCTACGGCGCCGGTTCGGCATGTGCCTGATCGTCTAGCTTGAGGAAGGATGATATGGACAGGTTCTACAAAAGTGTTTTTGCGCTCTGCGGGTTGTCGCTGATCGCTGGGGGAGCCCAGGCAGACCATGGCGAAATCAGCTTTCAGGGGCGGGTTCTGGCGCCGACGTGCATCATCAATGGGGGGGACGGCAATCTTCCGGTGACCCTGCCGGATGTCAACGCCGCGAAACTCGTGCGTCCAGGCGATGTGGAAGGGGAAACGTCCTTCGTATTGCAACTGACGGGTTGTACCCATGTCGGCCAGGTTTCAACTTACTTCGAGCCAGGTGCAAGCGTCAGTGATCAAGGGCGTCTGATCGTCGATGCCGGCGGCAGTGAAAACGTCGAGCTGCAATTGCTCAACAGCGCCAAGAGCGTCATGAATCTCGCTGCAGCCAAGGGTTCGCAGAACTCCCAGCAAGTCACCCTCGTGGACGGTAACGCGACGCTGCGCTACTACGCCCAGTACTACTCGACAGGCCGCACTACCCCAGGCCTGGTCAGTTCCAGAATCCGCTACTCGCTGGATTATCTCTGAGTCCTATGGAGCAGCCCTGTCCGGGGCTGCTCCGCTCCCAATTTTCGAGTGGAACATCATGAAGCTATCTCTCAGCGCCATGGGGTGGGGATCGTTGCTGGCCGCGTTTCTGTCGTGCACGCAGGCCAATGCCAGTGTGGTGATTGCCACCACGCGGGTCGTCTATCCCGCCGAGAGCTCCGAGGTCACTGTCAGGTTGAGCAACGAGGGACGGTATCCGTCGCTGGTGCAGGTCTGGGTCGACGAGGGAGGGCCGGAAGAGGCCGAGGATGAGTTACAGGGGCCATTCAGCGTGACACCTGGGTTGTTGCGCCTGGACCCGGGCAAGCGCCAGAGCCTGAGGGTGTTTCACGATAGTCGTGCCATGCCAACGGATCGAGAGAGCCTGTACTGGCTGAATGTACTCGATGTCCCGCCGAAAGGTGGTGGCGATAACAGCCTGCAGATTTCCCTCAGGACTCGTATCAAACTGTTCTATCGGCCGCAGGGATTGGCCGCAAAACCTGCCGATGCACATGCTCGGCTTACCTGGCGCCTGGTCAGGGAATCCCAGGGCTGGGTACTGCATGCGGACAATCCCACGCCTTATCACGTCAATCTCGCCAAGCTCGAGGCTGTCCATCCGGGTTCGGCGTTGCCAGCATCGGTAGGCCATGTTGCTCCCCTCAGCAGCGCCCGTTTCGCGCTGAGCTCCGCGCCGTCTCGTCCCGATGCGGTTTCCCAGGTCCGCTATCAGTACCTGGATGACTACGGCGCCTCTCGAGAAGCTGTTGCAATCCTGCAGTTCCCTCAAGGCCGTTAAACCCATGAGTTTTCGCCGGTGGTGGGCCATTCTCGGTATGACGGGAGGGTATGTCGGGCTTGTACCTGGCGTGGAGTTCGATCCCGGCCTGTTGCGCCAGGGCAGCACGATCAATCTCGAGCGTTTCCAGGCCAGCGATTCGGTTCCCCAGGGCGACTTTGCCCTGGATATCATCCTCAACCAGCAGTGGATAGGGCGGCGCACCGTGTTTCTGCGCAATCGGGATGCATCCGGTCAGGCGGCGCCCTGTTATGACCGAATCCTGCTCGAAGAGTTGGGGCTTGATCTAGCGAGGCTGGCGGCTCAGCCGCGCAAGCAACTGATCATCCCCGACAGCTGCATGATGTTGCCTCAACTGCTGGTGGCCGCCAGCGAGGACCTGGATTTTGGGGCCTTGCAACTGCGCCTTGAAATTGACCGGTCTTTGCTGCGTCGCCAACCCCAGGACAATTTGCCATTCCATACCTGGGATGCAGGTGTCACAGCAGGGTTTGTCGACTACCGCCTGAATGTGCATGAGCAGCACGACCTGCAGGCAGGCAGTCGTAGCCAGCAGGGCTATCTCGGCCTGCGTGCCGGATTCAATACCGGGGATTGGTATTGGCGCCACGAAGGCAATGCGCAGATGAGCGACAAGCGCGCAGCCCGGTACCAGCCGGGTGCGACGTCGGTACGGCGCGATGTTCCCTTGTGGTCGGCCCAGCTTACTCTCGGCGATGGCTACGCTGCTGGGGATGTATTTGACAGCAGTGCCTTTCGCGGACTGCGATTATCCACCGACGAGCGCATGTTGCCCCGCGCACAGCGGGGGTTTGCGCCGGTCGTGAGGGGCGTGGCCAATACTACGGCGCTGTTGAGCATCCGCCAGCGAGGGATGTTGCTGCATGAGTCGACGGTGCCGCCGGGGCCGTTCGAGATCGACGATCTGTATGCCAGTGGCCTCAACGACGATCTGGAGGTCACCCTGGAGGAGGCTGACGGCAGCGTACGACGCTTCACGTTGCCCTATCAGGCCGCGCCACTGGCCTTGCGAGAAGGGGCAAGCCGTTTCGACCTTAGTGCGGGGGTGTGGCGCGACGACCTTGGGCGTCCTGGCCCAGGTCATGTGCAAGGCAGTTGGCAGCAAGGGGTGGACAACACCTTCAGCGTACATGGAGGCGCCTGGCTGGCAGAGGACTATCTGGCCAGCGCCATGGGGGGGGCGATCAACAGCCGCTTTGGTGCTTTTGGATTGACCGCATACCACGCGCAGGCATCGCTAGGCCAGGGTCGCTCCGCGCAGGGGCAGGCGCTGCGTTTCAGTTGGCGCCAGCGGGTGGAGGCAACGGCCACCGACCTGAGCGCCAGCCTTACCCACCGCAATAACGCTGGCTACTACAGCTTTGACGAGTTCGCCCGCACCAGCCAGCAAACGCAGCGTACAAATCAGCGTTCGCCTCAGCAGTGGCGGGCAGCGCTGACACTTCAGCAGCGCCTGCCCGGGAGCGGTCGTCTGAGCCTGAGGGCCAGCGCAGGTAAGCAGTGGGGATCTGGGGTGGGCAATCGTGAGTACAACGTGGGGTATTACAACAATCTGCGCTCGCTCTCCTACGGCATGACGCTTGGGCGCGAGTATCGAGGCAACGGACAGGCCGTAAGCGCTTTGACACTGACGGCGAGCTTGCCGTTGGGTCTGCAGCGTCGTGGATCGCTGAGCTCCAGCATGAGCCGCGACTCCGAAGGCGGGGCCAGGACGAATGTGCGCTGGAGCGCGACTGCCGGCGAGGATGGGCAATGGGGGTATGGCCTGTCCAGTGTGTACCAGGAGGGAAGGCAAGGCGGCGCAGGGCTCGACGCCAACCTGGTGCATCGCAGCCCGACGGGAGAGCTGAGCGGCGTCGTGGCCCAACGCCAGGGATCCCGCCAGCTCGCACTCGGCGCGCGTGGCTCGGTGGTCGCCCATCCGGGAGGTGTACTGTTGGCGCAACCGTTGGGCGAAAGTTTCGCTATCGTCCATGCCCCCTTCGCTGAAGCGGCGCGTATTGAACAGCATCCGAGTGTGCGGCTGAATGCCCAGGGCTTTGCGGTGGTCCCCTCGTTGAGCCCCTACAGCGTGAATACCGTCGACCTGGATCCCAAGGGCATGTCACAGGATGTGGAGTTGCAGATCAGCGGTCAGTCGGTGGTGCCCCGAGCCGGTGCGGTGACACTGCTGCACTATCCGACGCGCAGCGGTCGCTTGCTGATGCTGGAGGCTCGCAACGAGCACGGGCATGCCTTGCCGTTCGGTGCCCAGGTATTCGATGTGCAAGGTGACGAGGTGGGGATGGTGGGGCAGGGCAGCCGCCTGCATTTTCGCTCGCATGACGCGCGAGGACGGGTAAGGGTCTCCTGGGGTGAGCAAGCAGATGCGAGCTGCTGGCTGGATTACGCAGAGGGCGCAGCCTCGACCTGCACTTCAGGACCGGCAGACGAGGCATAGGAATGAAAAAATCTATCGGTCGCGCAGCTTATAGCCAAAACCAATCACCAACATGAGGTTTACCAATGAGCCATTGTCGAGGTCATTGGATAGGATTACTCCATCGAAAGTTACCCACCCCAAGTTAACTAACCCTCGAAGGAGCGTTTCTCATGCCAATCATCAACAGCCAGGTCAAACCGTTCAACGCCACTGCCTACCACAAAGGCGAGTTCGTTCAGGTAAGCGAAGCCGACCTGAAAGGCAAATGGTCCGTCGTGTTCTTCTACCCGGCTGACTTCACTTTCGTCTGCCCGACCGAACTGGGTGACCTCGCTGACAACTACGCCGAGTTCCAGAAACTGGGCGTCGAGATCTACGGCGTGTCCACCGACACCCACTTCACCCACAAAGCCTGGCACGACACTTCGGACACCATCGGCAAGATCCAGTACCCGCTGATCGGTGACCCGACCCACGTCATCTCGCGCAACTTCGACGTGCTGATCGAAGAAGCCGGTCTGGCTGATCGCGGCACCTTCGTGATCAACCCGGAAGGTCAGATCAAGATCGTCGAACTGAACGACGGCGGTGTAGGTCGTGACGCAGCCGAGCTGCTGCGCAAGGTCAAGGCTGCCCAGTACGTTGCCGCTCACCCAGGCGAAGTCTGCCCGGCCAAGTGGAAAGAAGGCGAAGCCACTCTGGCGCCGTCGCTGGACCTGGTCGGCAAGATCTGAGTCCATGCACCAGTCGAGGGCGGTGAGCAGCCGCCACAGCTGAAGTACTCACTGCCCCGTCAAACGCCCGGGCGACCTTGCCTGGGCGTTTTTGTATCCGAGTTTTGAAAAAGGAATCGCCCCGTATGTTGGACGCCACGCTTAAATCGCAACTGAAAACCTACCTGGAGCGGGTCACCCAGCCGATCGAGATCGTTGCCTCCCTCGACGACGGCGCGAAGTCCCGTGAAATGCACGACCTGCTGGTTGAGATCGCCGGCCTGTCGAACCTCATTACCCTGCGCGAGGACGGCAGCGACGCCCGTCGCCCGTCATTCTCGCTCAACCGTCCCGGGGGCAATATCAGCCTGCGTTTCGCCGGCATCCCCATGGGCCATGAATTCACCTCTCTGGTACTGGCGTTGCTGCAGGTCGGCGGCCACCCTTCGAAGGCCAGCGCCGAAGTGATCGAGCAGATCCAGGCCCTGGAAGGCGAGTTCAGCTTCGAGACTTACTTCTCGCTGTCTTGCCAGAACTGCCCGGACGTGGTCCAGGCCCTGAACCTGATGGCGGTGCTCAACCCCAACATTCGGCACGTCGCCATCGATGGTGCGCTGTTCCAGGATGAAGTCGAATCGCGCAAGGTCATGGCGGTTCCGAGCATCTACCTGAACGGTGAAGTGTTCGGCCAGGGCCGCATGGGCCTGGAAGAGATTCTCGGAAAGATCGACACCAGTGCTGGCAGCCGCCAGGCTGAAAAGATCAACGCCAAGGACGCTTTCGACGTGCTGGTGGTCGGCGGTGGCCCGGCTGGCGCTGCGGCAGCCATCTACGCTGCGCGCAAAGGCATTCGTACCGGCGTTGCCGCCGAGCGCTTCGGCGGCCAGGTGCTCGACACCCTGGCGATCGAGAACTTCATCTCCGTGCAGGAGACCGAAGGGCCGAAGCTGGCCACTGCGCTGGAAGAGCACGTCAAGCAGTACGACGTCGACATCATGAATTTGCAGCGCGGTGAAGCGCTGATCCCGGCCGCCGATGGCGGTCTGCATGAAGTACGCCTGGCCAGCGGTGCGTCGCTCAAGGCCAAGACCGTGATCCTCGCCACCGGCGCCCGCTGGCGCGAAATGAATGTCCCCGGTGAGCAGGAATACCGCTCCCGTGGCGTGGCCTACTGCCCGCACTGCGACGGCCCGCTGTTCAAGGGCAAGCGCGTGGCGGTGATCGGCGGCGGCAACTCTGGCGTGGAAGCAGCCATCGACCTGGCCGGTATCGTCGCTCAGGTGACGTTGATCGAGTTCGACAGCCAGCTGCGTGCCGATGCGGTGCTGCAGCGCAAGCTGCACAGCCTGCCGAACGTCAAGGTGATCACCAGCGCCCTGACCAAGGAAGTGCTGGGTAACGGCGAGAAGGTCACCGGCCTGCGCTACGAAGACCGGACCAGCAACGAGATCCACGAACTGGCGCTCGAAGGTATCTTCGTGCAGATCGGCTTGCTGCCGAACACCGATTGGCTCAAGGGCACGGTCGAGTTGTCGCCGCGCGGCGAGATCATCGTCGACGCCAAAGGCCAGACCAGCATCCCGGGTGTGTTCGCGGCCGGTGATGTGACCACGGTGCCGTACAAGCAGATCGTCATCGCCGTGGGCGAGGGCGCCAAAGCTTCGCTGGCAGCCTTCGACCACCTGATCCGGACTTCGGCGCCGGCGTAAGTCAGCGCGGGCCTCATCGCGGGACAAGCCCACCCCACCGATAAAGCGAAGTTCTCGAGAGCTGCGCTTTACCGGTGGGGTGGGCTTTTCCGTGATATGGCCGACCAAACCAAGTATCACCCGAGGGTGTCTATGATTACTGCAGACGCTCCCAGGAGGTACAGTCATGACCCCGATCAGTCGAGAACCCTGGTGGTTGGTGCCACCCAAGCCCGGCCAGCAGGAGCAGGACCTGCACTGGGGCTATCTGGAAATCTATCCCGACGGCCGCACCGTGTTCGTCGACCAGCGCCCCAGCGACAGAGAGTTGGCCGAGCGCAAGAGCTGCCGTAACTTCCCCGAACCCGACCAGCCCTGACTCAGCCCTCAAGCTGAGCCAGCCGGGCTTCCAGTGCCGCGACCCGGGCTTCCAGCGCCTCGATCCGCTCGTCCGAAGCCGCACCTGACGCACTGCGTGAACCACCTTCCTGCTGACGCGCGGCAAGAATCGCTTCGATCTCGGCCGGATCGCCCAGGGCGTGGGTGTAGCGGTCTTCACGCTGGCCTGCCTGACGTGGCAGGTGCAACGCCAGCCCACGTGAAACCAGGCGTTCCAGCTGATGCTGGACCTGATCGACGTCTTCGAATTCGTGCAGGCGATTGCTGCGGGTCAGTAATTCGTTGAGAGTCTGCGGCCCGCGCAGGAACATCAGGCCCATCAGTACCAACTGTGCCGGCACCAGTTCCAGCGCCTTGTCCACCCGCTGCTCCCAGCGGTCGGCGCGGCTGCCCATCTGCAGGCGGGCCATGTCCTGGCCTTCGAGTGCACGCAGGGCCTGGCCGACCTGGCCGGGGGAGAGGTTCATCACCGGCTCCCGGCTGGTCTTCTGGTTGCAGGCCAGGACCAGCGCATTGAGTGTCAGTGGGTAGCTTTCCGGGCTGGTGGCCTGCTTTTCGATCAGCGCGCCGAGGATACGGACCTCGATACTGTTCAGGCGGCCTTCGCCTGCGGTTTCGTGTTCTGACATGGCCCTGTCTCGTTACTAGGAAAAGGCCATTAGCCTAGGCCTTGCGTCTGGCTTAAGCAATTGCGGCTCAGGCAGCACGCCGCTCCATGGCCTCGCACGCAGCCGCAGTGAACAGTACGTCGGTCGATGAATTGAGCGCGGTTTCCGCCGAGTCCTGCAACACACCGATGATGAAGCCGACGGCAACCACCTGCATGGCAAGCTCGCTGGGAATGCCGAACAGGCTGCAAGCCAGAGGAATCAACAGGAGCGACCCGCCGGCCACGCCCGAGGCACCGCAGGCACATACCGCAGCCACCACGCTGAGCAGCACCGCGGTCGGGAGGTCGATGGTGATCCCCAGGGTATGCACCGCCGCCAGGGTCAGCACGGTAATGGTGATCGCTGCCCCGGCCATGTTGATGGTCGCACCCAGCGGGATCGACACCGAGTAGGTGTCTTCATGCAGGCCCAGGCGCTCCGACAATGCCAGGTTCACCGGAATGTTTGCCGCCGAGCTGCGAGTGAAGAACGCGGTGATACCGCTTTCGCGCAGGCACAGGAGGGTCAGCGGGTAAGGGTTGCGACGAATCTTCCAGAACACGATCAACGGGTTCATCACCAACGCCACGAACAGCATGCAGCCGATCAGCACCCCCAGCAGGTGCAGGTAGCCGAGCAGGGCATCCAGGCCCGCCTCGGCCAGGGTCGAGCTGACCAGGCCGAAGATCCCCAGCGGGGCGAAGCGAATCACCACGCGAACCAGCTGCGTGATGCCGTTGGACAGGTCGTCGACCACACCGCGCGTTGCCTTGCCGGCCTTGCGCAGCACTATGCCCAGGCCGATCGCCCAGGTCAGGATGCCGATGAAGTTGGCATTGACCAGTGCGCTCACCGGATTGTCCACCGCGCTCAGTAGCAGGCCCTGCAGCACTTCGGTAATGCCGCCGGGAGCGCTCAGCGTCGCTTCATGTGCGCTCAACACCAGACTCGAAGGGAACGCCATGCTCGCCACCACGGCGACCACCGCGGCACCGAAAGTGCCCAGCAGGTAGAGCCAGAGAATAGGGCGGATATGGGTCTGCTGGCCTTGTTGGTGGTTGGCGATGGAGGCAATGACCAGCACGAACACCAGGATCGGTGCCACGGCCTTTAGGGCCGAGACGAACACCTTGCCGAGGAATGCAAGATCCCGGGCCAGGCTCGGGGCGACCAGCGCCAGGGCGATACCGGCAGCCAGGCCAATGATGATCTGTGTCACCAGGCTGGTGCGGTTGAGAAGGCGAAAAACAGGGCTCATGTGCAGCGGGGTCTCGGGTTTGAACGAATCGCGGACTTTAGCACAGGCACTGTAGGACAGGGCTGACGGTATTGTTCCTCCGACGCACTGCAGCGATCGCGGTGCAATCTGCCAGACAAAGCCAGCATGGCCTCACCAGTTGAACAGTTCCCTGCGTGCCCCCTCGGTAATCGCCACGATCCCCGGATGCTTGACCTTGCGCTCCACCGAAATCGCATAGAACGACTCATGCACCGCCTCGGTTTGCCCGATCAACTCCACGCCGTATTGCCGACACACCTCATCGGCGATCACGCTTGGTGCCACGAAGATGCCGCTGCCCGATTGCCCGAATGCCTGCATCAAGGCGCTGTCGTCGAATTCCCCGACGATACGCGGCTGCACCTGCTGCTCGGCCAGCCAGCGCAACAGGCGGCTGCGCACCACCGTTTCCTGGCCGGGGATCAGTAGCGGTGCGTCGTTGAGGCAACCGGGGAAGGGCTGCTTCAACCGAGTGGCAAGTGCCGCAGTGGCAAAGAAGCTCAGGCCGCACTCGCCGAGTTTCTGGCTGTAGCCCTTGATGTCCAGGTGGCTGGGCATGGGGCTGTCGGAGATCACCAGGTCAAGGCGCTGGATCGCCAGGTCCGCGAGCAGGCGCTCCAGCTTGTCTTCACGGCAATTGATGCGCAGTACTTCGTCAAGCTCCATGGTCGGTGCCAGCAAGCGATAGACGATGGACTTGGGCACCACGTCGGCGACCCCGACGCGGAACAGGATCTGCTCCTGGGGGCCGGCCCGTAGCAGGGTCTCGAGTTCGCTACCGATCTGGAACATCTGCTCGGCATAGGCGAGGGTCTGGCGGCCGGTTTCGGTCAGCTCCAGTTGGCGACCGACGCGCTGGAACAGCTCCAGGTTGTAGGTCTGTTCGAACAGGCTGATCTGGCCGCTGATGGTCTGCGGTGTGAGATTCAATTGCTCGCTGGCGCGGGTGATGCTGCCAGTGCGGGCTACTACCCAGAAATAGTGAAGCTGCCGGTAGTTGAGCATGGAGACGCTACTCGATTCGTAAAAACCGAAGTATAACCGCTAAAAATACGAATTTTCCTGAACTGTTCTCCTCTCTAGAATTCGACTCCATCAGGCGCGGTGCGCGCGCCAGCCGAATATCGATAAGCGAGGACCCTATGCTACAACTGAAATCCATCGGCACCCCGTTGGTACTGGCGCTGGCGCTCTTGGCCACGGCGGGGTGCGACCAGGCCGAGAAATCGGCGCAGCAGGTGCTGAACCAGGCTGCCGAATCGGCCAAGCAGGCGATCGACAAGACCAACGAGGCGGCCCAGCAAGCGCTGAACGACACTCTTGGTGGTGAAGGGCAAAAGCCCGAGAGCAAGCAAGACAAGAACGACACCCAGGACATCTGAGCGAAGGAACACTAAATGGAATACTTGCTGGAACTTGCCGCGAGCCCCGCCGCCTGGGTCGCCCTGGCTACCTTGGTGGCGATGGAGATCGTGCTGGGTATCGATAACCTGATCTTCATCTCCATTCTCACCAACAAGCTGCCCGAGGCTTACCGCTCCAAGGCGCGACGCATCGGTATCAGCATGGCGCTGATCATGCGCCTGGCGTTGCTCTCTACGGTGGCCTGGATCGTCCAGCTGACGGAGCCGGTGATCGAGGTGTTCGACCACGCCTTCTCCTGGAAGGACATGATCCTGATCGCCGGTGGCCTGTTCCTGCTGTGGAAGGCGACCAAGGAGATTCACGAAAGCGTCGACCCGCATGGTGCGAAGGAAGAGTCCAAGGCCGGCTCCACCGTGACCCTCGGCTTTGCTGCGGCCATCGGCCAGATCCTGCTGCTGGACATTGTCTTCTCGGTAGACAGCATCATTACTGCCGTGGGCATGACCGAGCACCTGCCGATCATGATCATCGCCGTGGTCAGTGCCGTGATCGTGATGCTGGTGGCCGCCGACCCGCTGGCCAAGTTCATCAACGACAACCCTACCGTGGTGATGCTGGCACTGGGCTTCCTGATCATGATTGGCATGACGCTGATCGCCGAAGGTTTCGGCGCCCACGTACCGAAAGGCTATGTGTACGCAGCGATGGCCTTCTCCACGGTGATCGAGATTCTCAACATCATGGTTCGCCGGGCACGCCTGAAGCGCGAGGCGGCGCAAGGCTGACAGCAGGCTGAGGTAAAAGAGAAGGGGCTGCCAGGCAGCCCCTTGTTCTTTTGCGGATCAGGTCAATGTGCCCCGGCGTGCCGGCGGGTGCGATGCAGCGGCTGCGGCTTGGGCATGGTGGCCGCTTGGGTGTGATGCGGTCGGGCATGGCGTCGTGCGATGCGCAGTACCCCCCAGAGCATGGCGGTGGCGACGCTCAACCACATCGCGACCAGCATGAAGATTGCCATTGTCAGGCTCATGTGCGTGCCTCCTTCTCTCGGGACAGCTGTGGGCTGTTCCCTCCAGACACTTACTTAGTCTAGCCGCAGGCGTGTGACGTTCCATTGACCGAAGGTCTATTGCTTGGGTCGTTTCGTTACAAGCCCGAAGCGGGCTATACCCGCGCCGCGCAGGCGCCTATGATCGGAGCCCAGTGCCGGGCGCTGTCTGCCGGGCGTCGAAACAAGCGAGTGTCCATGTCGCAGCATTTCTTCACCTCCCTGAGCCCGCGCCGCCTGCTGGCGGCCTGCCTGGTGGCCGCCAGCCTTGCCGGTTGCGCCGGTTCTCCACCGGCGGCGCTCGACAAACTGCCGCAGCGGGTCGAGATCAGCAGCGTGCCGTTCTATCGTGGCAATGCCAACTTGAGCGGCTCCATGGCCCTGGCCGCCGTGCTTTCGCAGCAGGGCGCGCCGATCACGCCTGGCCTGCTGGACAAGTCACTGAACCTGCCGCAGGACGCGGCGTCGTTGGAGACCGGCATCCCCCGGGTCGCCCGCGAGTACGGGATGGTGGTCTATCCGCTGGACAAGCGCCTGGATGCCTTGCTCACCCAGGTGGCCGCCGGTCATCCAGTACTGTTGCGTTATCACGACGGCTCGGCGCTCTGGGGCGAGCCACGCTATGCGGTGTTGATTGGCTACGACCGTTACAAGCAGCGGGTGTTGCTGCGTTCAGGGATGGCCCGGCGGCATCTGCTGGACTTCGACACTTTCGAGAGTGCCTGGGCCAAGGAGGGGAGCTGGGCTGTGCTGGTACAACCGCCGCAGCGCCTGCCGGCCCAGGTCGATCGCCAGCGCTGGCTGAAGGCCGCCGACGAGCTGGCGCGCGATGGCCAGGAGATTGCCGCGAAACAGGCGCTGCGCAGCCTAGGGCAGTAGTTGCTGGCGGTACTGATTCCATTTCGCGGGTAAACCCGCTCCCACAGGTGCACGTTTGTGGGAGCGGGTTTACCCGCGAAAAGAACAATACGGTGCTACATCAGAACCCCAGGCGATCCCGCAGGCTGTAGTACCACGCACCAATGGCGCTGAACGGTACGCGCAGCATCTGACCACCCGGGAACGGGTAGTGCGGCAGGCCGGCGAAGGCGTCGAAACGCTCGGCCTGGCCACGCAGGGCTTCGGCCAGTACCTTGCCCGCCAGGTGGGTGTAGGTCACGCCATGGCCCGAGCAACCCTGGGAGTAGTAGATGTTGTCGCCGATACGACCGACCTGCGGCAGGCGCGACAGGGTCAGCAGGAAGTTGCCGGTCCAGGCGTAGTCGATCTTCACGTCCTTGAGCTGAGGGAAGGCCTTGAGCATCTTCGGACGAATGATCGCCTCGATGTTCGCCGGATCGCGTGCACCGTAGACCACACCGCCGCCGAAGATCAGGCGCTTGTCGCTGGTCAGGCGGTAGTAGTCGAGCAGGTAGTTGCAGTCTTCGACGCAGTAGTCCTGTGGCAGTAGAGTGCGGGCCAGTTCTTCGCCCAGTGGCTCGGTGGTGATCACCTGGGTACCGCAGGGCATGGACTTGGCGGCCAGTTCCGGCACCAGGTTGCCCAGATAGGCGTTGCCCGCGACGATGATGAACTTGGCGCGCACTTTGCCTTGTGGGGTATGTACCACAGGGTTGGCGCCACGCTCGATGCGTACGGCAGGGGTCTGCTCATAGATGACGCCGCCCAGCGACTCGACCGCAGCGGCCTCGCCCAAGGCAAGGTTCAGCGGGTGGATGTGGCCGCCGCTCATGTCGAGCATGCCGCCGATATAGCTGTCGCAGGCGACCACTTCACGGATGCGCTTCTGGTCCATGAGCTCCAGCTGGGTGTGGCCGAAGCGTTCCCACAGGCGCTTTTGCGACTCCAGGTGGCCCATCTGCTTGCTGGTCAGGGCCGCGAATACGCCGCCGTCTTTCAGGTCGCACTGGATGTTGTACTTGGCCACGCGCTCACGGATGATGCGTCCGCCTTCGAAGGCCATCTCGCCCAGCAGTTGTGCCTGCTTGGGGCCGACGGTGCGTTCGATGACGTCAATGTCGCGGCTGTAGCTGTTGACGATCTGCCCGCCATTGCGGCCCGATGCACCGAAGCCGACCTTGGCGGCTTCGACGACGGCCACCTTGAAGCCGTTCTCCAGCAGGAACAGCGCGCTCGACAGGCCGGTATAGCCGGCACCGATGATGCATACATCGGTCTCCACCTCGCCCTGCAGCGCCGGACGTGGCGGCACCGGGTTGGCCGAGGCGGCGTAGTAGGACTGGGGGTAGGGGGTGTTAGCCATGCTCGGAAAACCTCGTGTTTTATATTTTTAACGAATGTACCGATGCTATCAATAATAATAAACACCCGCTAGTCGTATGGTGAAAATCCTTTACAGGAGCGTTACTGCCACCCATGGGCGCAAACATTTTTAGAATCAGTAGGTTAGCTCGAAAAAAACTGTTGACAGGGATTTTCTAGCGCGTAGAATGCGCCCTCATCGACAGGCACATAGCTCAGTTGGTTAGAGCACCACCTTGACATGGTGGGGGTCGTTGGTTCGAGTCCAATTGTGCCTACCAAATCGAAGAAAAGGGGCGATCCGCAAGGGTCGCCCTTTTTTGCGTCCGGGCATAGCTCCAGCCTGCAAAGTTTTTGATTTTTTTGAGAAAAAACGCTTTACAGGTGTGCATTCGATCACTAATATGCGCACCACACGACAGGCACATAGCTCAGTTGGTTAGAGCACCACCTTGACATGGTGGGGGTCGTTGGTTCGAGTCCAATTGTGCCTACCAAATCGATGAGAGGGGCGATCCGCAAGGGTCGCCCCTTTTGTTTTGGCCTCAGGCAATGCCGGCTTGGCTGCGACACGCCCTGCGACAGCCTGGCCGTCGGCGCTCTGTATCCTCCATGCTAGAATCCGGTCCTTCAAATCAGGAGATAGGTGCGTGCGCAAACTGGCGGTGGTAATGGCGGTGCTGGCCCTGGCTGGCTGTGAGAACGAGGTCGAGGGCGTGCACAACCAGGTGGCCGAACACCTGCACAATCCCAAGACGGCCAAGTTCGCCAACGTGCGGATCGACACTCAGGGTTCGATCTGCGGTCAGGTCCGCGGCAAGGACGACGCCGGCCAGTATGAAGCCTATCGCAGCTATGTGGCGATCAAGCACGATGGCCAGTACGAGATCCTGGTCGACGATAGCGGCAACAATCTGCGCATCCGTGAGATCTGCGGCGGTGCCGAGCTGCAGCGCCGTGCCGATGCCCTGGCTGGCGAACCGGCGCCGGAAGGCTGGGATGTCGAAGTCGTGCAGGGGCCCAATATGGGGGCACTCACCGACATGACCGCGCGCCTGATCGAAAAAGGCATCCCTTCCTGGGTCGAATACCGCGACGGCAAGCCTGTCGTGCTGATGGGGCCTTTCCCCACCAAGGACGAGGCCAATGCGCGCAAGGCCGACGTCATGGCACGCCTGGGCACGGATTCGATCGTCATTCAGCACGGCGTCAAGCGCTGATACTCCCGCGCCCGGGCAGGGGCGTTGCATAGCCTCTGTCATAGCCCCCAGTACTGCGGCCTCTACTGCCAAGGAGGCCGATCACGCCCGCCTTACCATTCAATAGGCCCCGATACAGCGACAACGAACCGGCACTGATCTTGTACAAGCGCCATGGCTTTGAAGTCGAAGGACATTTACTGGACTATGCTTTGCGTGACGGCATCCTTGTCGATGCTGTTGCAATGGCGCGTGTGCGACGACGTGCGGGGTTAAAGGAGGGGTCATGTCTAGCCTGGAACGAGCAATCGTGGTGGCGACCAGAGCCCACGAAGGGCAGATCGACAAAGGCGGCGCCGCATACATCCTGCATCCGCTGCGGGTGATGGAGCGGGTCTCGACGCCCGAGCAGCGGATCGTCGCGGTGCTTCACGATGTGCTGGAGGATACGCCGCTGACCCTGTCCGACCTGGCCCGCGAGGGCTTCACTGTGAAAATCCTGGCGGCGCTGCTGGCGTTGAGTCGGCGTGAGGGTGAGCGCTACGAGGATTTCGTCGTGCGGCTGGGCAGTGATCCGCTGGCGCGCGAAGTGAAGCTGGCCGACCTCGCCGACAACAGTGACCTCTCGCGAATCGTATGTCCGGGGCCCGCCGATATCGCCCGGCTGAGCCGTTATCGAGAGGCCAGCGCCTATCTGCAGGCGCTGGCGTGATAGCGCACGCCCTTGGCGGGGGCGTCTGGTCACGATACGGGGCCGACTCTACAGGGAGTCAGCTGCTTCAGCCTCCGGGTCATTGAGCGTGGTCATGCACGCATCCATCAGTACATGCAGCGCGCTGATGCGCTCGAGCCCCAGCGCGTCCTGCAATGAGTCTTGGGCCGCCTGCCACGCCTGACTGCCTTCCTCGCGTTTTTCTATCCCGGCCTCGGTGATCTGCACCGCACGGCTGCGCGCGTCGCCGCCTGCCGAAATGGTCAGCCAGCCCTGGGCTACCAGTGGTTGCATGTTGCGCGTCAGGGTCGAAGGTTCCATCTGCATGGCCTTGGCCAACTCACCTGGACGCAACGGGCCGAGCCGCAGCACATGGGAAAGCAGGGCGTACTGGGTGTTCTTCAGGCCTATGGCAGCCAAGTGCTGGTCGTAGTGGCGGGTGACCATGCGCGTCAATTGGCGCAGTTTGAGGTTTGTGCAGCCAGAGGGCTTGATTGATGTGTTCATGTGAAATATTGTACCTGCAACATTTGTATATGCAAATGTTCTGTTGGCCGGGGGCGATCCACCCTGGCGCCTTTTGGAACGGTATTCATCGGCTCAGGAGCATCCATGCGCTACACACCCTTTGGCAAGACCGGATTACAACTGTCCCAGCTGGCATTGGGTACAGGCAACTTTGGCACCGCCTGGGGTCATGGCGCCGACCCCGATGCATGCAAGGCGATGTTTGACACCTATCTTGAGGCTGGCGGCAATCTCATCGATACGGCGGACATCTATCAGTTCGGTGAGTCTGAAACGCATCTGGGGCGCTTGCTGGCAGGGCGCCGCGATGAGGTGGTGCTGTCGACCAAGTTCACCCAGGGCGCCTCGCCCACTGCGGGCGTGCTGGCCACCGGCAATAGCCGCAAAGCCATGGTCACGTCTTTGGAGGCCAGTCTCAAGCGTTTGAACACGGACCGTGTCGATCTGTACTGGGCTCACTTCCCCGATCATGTGACCCCGACCGAAGAGCTGCTGCGTGGTCTGGAAGACCTCTCGCGATCAGGCAAGGTGCTGTATGTCGGCCTGTCCAATTTCCCTGCCTGGCGTGTGGCCCATGCGGCCACCTATGCCCAGCTTGCTCGCGCCGTGCCTATTGCTGCTGCACAGTTCGAACACAGCCTGGTGCGCCGCGAATGCGAGCTGGACCTGCTGCCGACCTGTCGAGCATTGGGGTTGGGCATGATGACTTTCTCGCCCTTGGGCGGCGGCATGCTGACCGGCAAGTACCGCCAGGGCGAGGCCGGGCGAGCTCAGGGCCTGGGCGGCAAGGTGTTCCAGGCAGAGAATTCGCCGCAGCGCAGCGCGATCCTCGATGCGCTGCTAGGTGTGGCGCAGGAGCATGGCGTACCGGCAGATCAGGTGGCGATCGCCTGGGCCGCCAGTCACGACACATTGCCGCTGATAGGGCCGCGCTCGCTGGCGCAGTTGCAATCGAACCTGGCGGCGCTTGAGGTGAAGCTCAGCAGCGAGCAGTTGCAGCGCCTGGATGACGTCAGCCAGCTCGTGTCGCTGCAGGTCGAGCGGACTGCTCGCATTCCGGTGGCATGACTGACCTTGCTTCCGGGGCGCCGTAAAGGCGCTCCCGGTTCATGAGGCTCAGCGGCAGTTGCCGGCCTTGCGGTAACCGGCCGCCCGGGCTTGCGACTCGGACTCGAAGCTCACCTGGTTCTTGGCCGACACCTGATTGTAGCCAGGGCAGCCGCTGGGCAGATGGTAGACGTGGCTGTTCTGGTTGCCGATGATCGTGCCCGTCATGCTGGCCTTGGCCAGGGTGGGCTGAGGTGTGGCCTTGATGGGTTTGTCGGCAACGCCACTGACCACACCGTCGCCGACGGTCTTGTAGCCGACTGTCCAGCGCCGCTCACCGCTCACGAACGGGTTGGCGTGCCCCATGATGCCGGCGATGCGACGGTCGCGCTCGCGCTCCCAGGTGGTGACCGGATACTGCTTGTCCCAGGCCATCAGTAGTTGTTGCTGCTGGCGAGACATGTTCAGGCCATAGCGATCGAACATATAGAAGGTGGTGCGGGCGACCAGGCCTTTGACTTCATCGCGCGGCTCGGCAGCGCGCTGGTTGAAATCGACGCGAGTCTTGCACTGGCCGTACTGCTGCCCCACACCCGAGGCCATGCCATAGTTGAAGTTGCTGCGATCGCCATTCACCTCGCCCACGGCCGGGTACAGGTTGAACAGGTCGGCTTCCATGGCACGGAATACCGGGTCGTCGTCGGCGCAGTGCTCGCGGCCACCGTTCTTCCAGCATTGACGTTGATGACCCAGGGTCCAGGCCGGCACGATGTGTTCCCACTCGGTGCGGTCGGCGCGGGTCTGTTGCTTTCGGGCTTGCAGGCCGCAGGAGGCGGGGTCGATGCGCCCGCCGGACTTGCCCACCCAGGTCCACTTGCAGCCGCAGTAGAGCTCACCCATGGCGCTGCTGGCCTGGTCGAGATAGATCTTCTGTTTGGCCACGACCTTGGCTTCGGCAAAGGTGGCGGGAGGGTTGGCGAGCGCTGGAGTGGCGACGGACAGGAGCAGGGCAACGGCAGACAGCAGTTTTTTCATGGGCGAGCGCAAATCATCTTTCGGTGGAAGAGGCGGGGCGGGGAGGAAGGATCAGTCTTCTTTGGGGACGGTCCAGAAGATCTGGATGCCGCCATCGTCACGGTGGGCGAGGGTGACGTTGTCGTTCTCGGCGATTTCTTCGAGCAGGGTTTCCCAGTCGTCGGGTGACTCGTGCTCCAGGCGGAAGATCAGCGCCGCGCGGCTGCGCTGGGCGGTGGGGCTGTTGATGATCTTCTGGATGCGTACGCCCAGTTGTTCATAACTGCTGGGCGCTGCGGCGGTGCTGGCCATGGAACTTTCCTTATTTTGCTGTATGTGCGTACAGTATTTCACTGTCAGTTTTTTCGCAACAGCATGTCAGGCAAAAAGCATCCAAAGGCTAATGCGGTTGTAGCAGGAGCGGCACAGGGCCGCTCCAACTCAAACCTGAATCAATATTCCCAGAAGATCCGCTGCAATTCTTTGCTGTCCTGGGTCTTGGTCATGGCGACCATTGCCAGGATCCGCGCCTTCTGCGGGTTCAGGTCATGGGCCACGACCCAGTCATTCTTGTCGTCCGGCTGTTCGGCGTTACGCAGCACGAAACCGCCCTGGTTGACGTGCGAGGAACGAATGATCTGCACGCCTTCCTTGCGCAGTTCCTGCAGTGCCGGGACTACGCGCGACGACACCGAGCCGTTGCCGGTGCCGGCATGGATGATCGCCTTAGCGCCACCCTGGGCCAAGGCCTTGTAAGCGGTATCGGTCACGTTGCCGTAGCCATAGGCGATGTCCACTTGGGGCAGGCTGCTGATCTGCTTGATGTCGAACTCGGAGTTGCTGGTGTGGCGCTTGGCCGGCAGGCGGAACCAGTACGATTTGCCTTCAACGACCATGCCCATCGGACCCCAGGCGCTCTTGAACGCCTCGGTCTTGATGTTGACCGACTTGCTGACGTCACGACCGGACTGGATCTCGTCGTTCATGGTCACCAGTACGCCCTTGCCACGTGACTGCTTGTCGCCAGCCACGGCCACGGCGTTGTACAGGTTGAGCATGCCGTCGGCAGACATCGCGGTGCCCGGACGCATCGAGCCGACGACCACGATCGGCTTGTCGGTCTTCTCGACCAGATTGAGGAAGTAGGCTGTCTCTTCCAGGGTGTCGGTGCCGTGGGTGATGACGATACCGTCGACATCCTTGCTGTCGGCCAGCTCTGCGACACGTTTGGCCAGCTTGAGCAGGTCGTCGTTGCTGATGCTTTCGGAGGCGATCTGCATCACCTGTTCGCCACGTACATTGGCGATGTCGGCCAGTTCCGGCACGCCGGCAATCAGCTTGTCGATGCCCAACTTGGCAGCTTGGTAGGTCGCGCTGTTGGCAGCGCTGGCGCCGGCCCCGGCAATGGTGCCGCCAGTGGCGAGGATGACCACATTGGCGAGCTTCTGCTGTTGTTCTGCTTCCTTGGCGGAAACGGTCATTGGCAGTGCAAGCAGCAGGGCGAGTGCGCCCGGTGCAAAGGTTTTCAGTGCGGTGTTCATTATTTTTTCTTCTCTCTTCCAAATGAGATGTTTATTCGCACAGGGTTGTAGGCAGGTTCCGTACCAAGGGGGCGGCAGTGGTGAGGCGCAGGGAGAATTGAGTCGGATTTTTCACGGCCAAACCCGCTCCCAGCAGTGTGTGGAGCACTCAACGACGGCGCTGCCATGTTAGGCACGGGTTTTCCCGCGAGGCGGGTTGCAGAGGGTTTTGCTATTCGGAAATCCGAACAATCTCTACAGTAGCTATTCGGTTTTCCGACTATTTGCCGGATAATCTCCGAGCAGTACGACGGGAGCTGGAACCCCGGAAAGTCATTTGACAAAACCTGTTCCTGTTCCCATAGTAAGGCAGCGCAAACGTTTGCGGTCCGATAAAAACCACAAGATTCGGAGTTATCCATGAAGCTGCCGTTCCCAGGTCGTCTGCTGGCTATTGCCATTCTCTCCTCCCTGTCTCTCGCCATCCCGCTGTCCCAGGCCCATGCCGAGGACAAGCCCAAGGTTGCGCTGGTCATGAAGTCGCTGGCTAACGAGTTCTTCCGCACCATGGAGGATGGCGCCAAGGCCTACCAGAAAGAACATCCCAACGATTTTGAACTTGTCGCCAACGGCATCAAGGACGAAACCGACACCGGCAACCAGATCCGTATCGTCGAGCAGATGATCGCCACCGGCGCCAAGGCCCTGGTCATCGCTCCGGCCGACTCCAAGGCTTTGGTGCCCGTGATCAAGAAGGCCATGGACGCGGGCATCACCGTGGTCAACATCGACAACCGCCTCGACCCCGAAGTGCTCAAGAGCAAAGGTATCAGCGTGCCGTTCGTTGGCCCCGACAACCGCAAGGGCGCGCGTCTGGTTGGCGATTACCTGGTGAAAGAGAAGCTCAAGGCCGGCGATCAGGTTGGCATCATCGAAGGTGTGCCGACCACCACCAACGCCCAGCAGCGCACCGCGGGCTTCAAGGATGCGATGGAGGCTGCCCAGATGAAGATCGTTTCGGTGCAGTCTGGCAACTGGGAGATCGACAAGGGCAACGCCGTTGCTGCCTCGATGCTCAACGAATACCCCGATCTCAAGGCGCTGCTGGCGGGTAACGACAGCATGGCCCTGGGCGCGGTCTCGGCTGTGCGTGCTGCCGGCAAGACCGGCCAGGTACAGGTGGTCGGCTACGACAACATCAACGCCATCAAGCCGATGCTCAAGGACGGCCGTGTGCTCGCCACGCTCGACCAGGCAGCCAGCCAGCAGGCCGTGTTCGGTATCCAGGCGGCGCTGAAGATGGTCAAGGGCGAGAAGCCTGATGTCGATGCCGACAATGTCATCCAGACACCGGTAGAACTGATCACCAAGTGATGCTGGCAGTGCGCTGAGTCCGATGCAGCGGTGGTTCGCCGCTCCCGCAGAGTCAGCGCCAGTTCAAGCAGTTGCAGCGCGTTCCATGAGAGAGGTGGCCATGTCGGCCCATGAATCCGTGCTCAGTGTCACCGGCCTGGGCAAGACGTACGCCCAGCCCGTGCTCGGCGATGTCACGCTAGACCTGCGCGGTGGCGAGGTGCTCGCCCTGACTGGCGAGAATGGCGCCGGCAAGAGCACCTTGTCCAAGCTCATCAGTGGCCTGGAAACCCCCACCACCGGGCAGATGACCTACCGCGGCCAGCCTTATAGCCCCGCGAGTCGCAGCGAGGCTGAGCGCCTTGGTGTGCGCATGGTGATGCAGGAGCTCAACCTGCTGCCCACGCTCACCGTTGCCGAGAACCTGTTCCTCGACAACCTGCCCAGCCGCGCCGGCTGGATCAGCCAGAAGCGCCTGCGCCAGTTGGCCACCGCGGCCATGGCCCAGGTCGGGCTGGACGCCATCGATCCGGACACCCCGGTCGGCGAGCTGGGCATTGGCCATCAGCAGATGGTCGAGATCGCCCGCAACCTGATCGGCGACTGCCACGTGCTGATCTTCGACGAGCCCACTGCGATGCTTACTGCGCGCGAAGTGGAGCTGTTGTTCACGCAGATCGAACGTCTGCGCCAGCGCGGCGTGGCCATCGTCTATATCTCGCACCGGCTCGAAGAGCTGCAGCGTGTCTCGCAGCGCATCGCCGTGCTGCGCGACGGCAAGCTGGTGTGCGCCGAGCCGATTGCTCGCTACAGCAGCAACGAATTGGTCAACCTGATGGTCGGCCGCGAAGTCGGCGAGCACATCGACCTTGGCCGCCGCGAAATCGGTGCGCCGTTGCTCAAGGTCGAACACATGACCCGTGGCGACAAGGTGCGCGATGTGTCGTTCGAGGTCAGGGCAGGGGAGATCTTCGGTATCTCCGGGCTGATCGGTGCCGGGCGTACCGAGCTGTTGCGGCTGATCTACGGTGCCGATCGCGCCGACAGTGGCAGCATCCAGCTCGGACGCCCGCTGCAGCCTGTGGTCATCGACTCGCCCAAAGCCGCTGTGCGCGCCGGTATCGCGCTGATCACCGAGGACCGCAAAGGCGAAGGCCTGCTGCTGCCGCATTCGATCAGCGCCAATGTCGCCCTGGGCAACCTGGGTGCGGTATCGCGGGCCGGGATCCTCGACGCCACTGCCGAGCGTGAGCTTGCCGAGCGGCAGATCAGCGCCATGCGTATCCGTAGCGCGAGCCCCGCCCAGGCGGTCGGCGAGCTGTCTGGTGGCAATCAGCAGAAGGTGGTGATCGGTCGCTGGTTGGAGCGCGACTGCCAGGTGCTGATGTTCGATGAACCCACCCGCGGCATCGACGTCGGCGCCAAGTTCGACATCTATGGGTTGCTGGCCGAGCTTGCCCGCCAGGGCAAGGCCCTGGTGGTGGTGTCCAGTGACCTGCGCGAGCTGATGCTGATCTGCGACCGCATCGCCGTGCTTTCTGCTGGCCAACTGATCGAGACCTTCGACCGTGATGGCTGGAGCCAGGACCAGATCCTTGCCGCCGCCTTCGCCGGTTATCAGAAACGTGACGCACTGCTGCACGACGCAGCTCCCAGGATGGATGTATGAAGACCCCCTCCCTCGACTCCTCCGACAGCACGCCGGCCCGCCGCAGCGGCACCTATTTCGGCCTGGGTACCTACCTGGGGCTGGCCGGCGCCTTGCTGGCGATGATCGTGCTGTTCTCGTTCCTGAGCAGCCACTTCCTCTCGTACGCCACCTTCAGCACCCTGGCCAACCAGATTCCCGACCTCATGGTGTTGGCCGTCGGTATGACCTTCGTGCTGATCATCGGTGGTATCGACCTGTCGGTCGGTTCGGTACTTGCCCTGGCCGCCTCGACCGTCAGCGTCGCCATCCTCGGCTGGGGCTGGAGTGTGCTGCCTGCCGCGCTCCTGGGCATGGCCATCGCCGCCCTGGCCGGTAGCATCACCGGTGCGGTCACCGTGGCCTGGCGCATTCCGTCGTTCATCGTCTCGCTCGGCGTGCTGGAAATGGCCCGCGGCCTGGCCTACCAGTTCACCGATTCACGCACCGCCTATATCGGCGACGCATTCTCCTGGTTCTCCAACCCGATCGCCTTCGGGATCTCCCCGGCATTCATCATCGCCTTGCTGGTGATCGTGCTCGCCCAGCTGGTGCTGACCCGCACCGTGTTCGGTCGTTACCTGATCGGCATCGGCACCAATGAAGAGGCCGTGCGCCTGGCAGGCATCGACCCGCGTCCGTACAAGATCGGCGTGTTTGCTCTGATGGGGTTGCTGGCCGGTCTTGCCGCGCTGTTCCAGATTTCCCGCCTTGAGGCTGCTGACCCGAATGCGGGCTCGGGCCTTGAGCTGCAGGTGATTGCCGCCGTGGTGATCGGCGGCACCAGCCTGATGGGCGGGCGAGGCTCGATCATCAGCACGTTCTTCGGTGTGCTGATCATTTCCGTACTGGCTGCGGGCTTGGCGCAGATCGGCGCTTCCGAGCCAACCAAGCGCATCATCACTGGCGCTGTGATCGTCATCGCCGTGGTCCTCGATACCTATCGCAGCCGACGTGCGACCCGGCGGAACTGACCCATGGCAACCATCAAAGACGTCGCGGCACTGGCGGGTATTTCCTACACCACTGTGTCCCATGTATTGAACAAGACCCGTCCGGTCAGCGAGCACGTGCGGCTGAAGGTCGAGGCCGCCATCGCCGAACTGGACTATGTTCCAAGCGCCGTGGCCCGCTCGCTCAAGGCGCGCAGCACCGCGACCATCGGCTTGCTGGTGCCCAGCAGCGTCAACCCGTACTTCGCCGAGCTGGCGCGCGGTATCGAGGACGGCTGCGAGCGCAACGGTTATTGCGTGATCCTGTGCAATTCGGACGATGATCCGAAGAAGCAGCGCAGCTACCTGAGGGTGCTGCTGGAAAAACGCATCGATGGCCTGATCGTCGCCTCGGTGGGCGAAGACCGTGACCTGCTCGAAAGCCTGGCTGCCGTGCGCACGCCAATGGTCATCGTCGACCGAGCCCTCGAAGGTGTCGATGCCGACCTTGTGCGTATCGATCACGAGCTGGGGGCCTATCTGGCTACGCGCCACCTGCTTGAGCTCGGCCATACCGACATTGCCTGCATCGGGGGGCCGGCCGAGACTGGCGTCAGCCAACTGCGTGTGACCGGTTTTCGTCGCGCCATGGCCGAGGCCGGGCTGGACGTGGCCGCCGATCGCGTGCTGCATAGCGACTTTACCAGCCCTGGTGGGCACGCAGCGGCTGCGCAGCTGCTCGAAGACAGGCCGCCGACGGCGATCTTTGCGGGCAACGACATGATCGGCTTCGGTGTGTTGCGTGCTGCGGCCGAGCGCAATATCGACGTCCCTGGCCAGCTCTCGGTAATCGGTTTCGATGACATCGAGCTGAGCCGCTATGTGTATCCGCCGCTGACCACTGTCGGCCAGTCGATCCGCGAGCTGGGCGACAGCGCTGCGCAGTTGCTGCTGTCGCGCATCGCTACACCGCGCCGCGATACGGCGCAGCAACGTATCGTCGCGCCGCGTATCGTGCTGCGCGAATCCACCGGGCCGCGCCCGGACCTGTTCAATGATTACCGCTAAGGAAGACCCATGCATGCCAAGGTCGTAGTGGTCGGCAGCCTCAACATGGACCTGGTGGCCCGTGCCGAGCGTCTGCCGCGTGGCGGCGAAACCCTCGCCGGCGACAGTTTTTTCACCGTGCCCGGCGGCAAGGGTGCCAACCAGGCCGTCGCTGCCGCGCGCCTGGGGGCGAGCGTGGCCATGGTCGGCAATGTCGGCGATGACGCCTATGGCCAGCAGTTGCGCCATGCCCTGGAGAGCGAGAGCATCGATTGCCAGGCGGTGGGCGTCTGCGCGGGCGTGTCCAGTGGCGTGGCGTTGATCGTGGTGGATGCCGCCAGCCAGAACGCCATCGTCATCATCCCGGGCGGCAATGGCCTGTTGACCCCCGAGTCGGTGCAGCGCTTCGATGCGTTGCTGCAGAACGCCGAGGTGATCATTTGCCAGCTCGAGGTGCCACCTGCCACCGTGGCGTGGACTCTGGCTCGCGGTCGCGAGCTGGGCAAGACGGTCATTCTCAACCCGGCCCCAGCGACGGACCCGCTGCCCAGAGCGTGGTTCGCCCATATCGACTACCTCATCCCCAACGAGAGCGAGGCCGAGGCCTTGACCGGCCTGCCGGTGAACGATATCGACAGTGCTCGCTGTGCCGCCGAGCGCCTGCGCGAATGGGGCGCGGGCAAGGTGATCGTCACCCTGGGCGCTGAAGGTGCATTGTTCGTCAGCGAGCATGGCAGCCGTCATTTCCCGGCGACCAAGGTTAAGCCGCTGGACACCACGGCTGCAGGCGATACCTTCGTCGGCGGCTTCGCGGCTGGGCTTGCCTGTGGGCTGGAGGAGGGCGAGGCGATCGTACGGGGGCAGCGCGCTGCAGCCATCTCGGTCACCCGTGCAGGGGCGCAGCCATCCATTCCCTTCCTCAAGGAGTTGGCGCCATGAAGAAGACCACGCTGCTCAATATCGCCCTGTCGCGCACCATTGCCGGCTTGGGGCATGGCGACATCCTGGTGATCGGCGATGCCGGGCTGCCGGTGCCGCCAGGGGTGGAATTGATCGACCTGGCATTGACGCCGGGCATTCCGGATTTTGCCAGCGTGTTGCGCGTGGTGCTCAGCGAGATGCAGGTGGAGCGGCACGTGTTGGCCGACGAGATTTTCAGCGCCGCACCGCCCGGGCTGGTGGAGGTCGAGGAGCAGCATGCGCTGGGCTTGCTCGGTGAGCGTGAGCGCATGCCTCACGAGGCGTTCAAGGCCTTGAGCCAGCGGGCGCGGGCGGTGATCCGCACCGGGGAGTGCAAGCCCTACAGCAATATCGCGTTGATCGCGGGCGTCACGTTCTAGGTAGAGGGCGCCTTTACCGGCCCGCCCACCCGAAACAGACCAAACAACAAAAGCAAAGGAGTGAAGCGGGATGTTGATCAACAAAGCCAAACGTTTGCTACAAGGAGTCGTGCTCATGTCGACGATGGCCGCCGCCAGTGCATTCGCCGCCCCGCGGGACCTGATCATCGACACTGACCCCGGCGCCGACGATGTCGTGGCCTTGTTTCTGGCCATGGCCTCGCCCGAGGAGCTGAAGATCCGCGCCATCACCACCGTCGCCGGCAATGTGCGTCTCGACAAGACCTCCCGCAACGCACGCCTGGCGCGCGAATGGGCCGGCCGTGAAGACATTCCGGTCTACGCCGGGGCGGGGCGCCCCCTGGTGCGCACGCCGATCTACGCCGCCGATGTCCATGGCGAGGAAGGCTTGACCGGTGTCGCGGTGCATGAGCCTAAGCAGCCTCTGGCCAAAGGCAATGCCGTGCAGTACCTGGTCGACACCCTCGATACCGCCGAGCCCCACAGCATCACCATCGCCATGCTCGGCCCGCAGACCAACCTCGCTCTGGCGCTGATCCAGAAGCCGGAAATCGTCAAGGGCATCAAGGAAGTGGTGATCATGGGCGGCGCCCACTTCAATGGCGGCAACATCACCCCGGTGGCCGAGTTCAACCTCTACGCCGATCCGCATGCTGCCGAAGTGGTGCTGGCCAGTGGCGTCAAGCTGACTTATCTGCCGCTGGACGTGACCCACAAGATCATCACCAGCGACGCTCGTCTCAAGCAGCTCGCCGCTGTCGGCAACGACGCCAGCAAGAAGGTGGTGGACATTCTCAACGCCTACATCAAGTACGACATGGACAAGTACGGCATGAGCGGTGGCCCGGTGCACGACGCCACGGTCATCGCCTACCTGCTCAAGCCAGAGCTGTTCAGTGGCAAGCAGATCCACATGACGGTCGACAGCCGCGAAGGCCCGACCTTCGCCCAGACTGTCGCCGACTGGTACGGCGTGCTCAAGCAGCCGGCCAACGTGATGTGGATCGAGAACGGCGACGCCCAGGGCTTCTTCGACCTGCTCAGCGCTCGCCTGGCTCGATTGAAATAGCGGCGTGCGGCGCGTAGCGCTCGAACACTTGTTCGATGAAGCTGCGCGCCGCTTCACTGCCCCGATCACGGACCAGCAGGTCGATGGCGATCAGCAGTAATTCTTCCGGAGTGCTCGGGCTGTAGGCGCTCTGGCCCTCGGCCCATTTGACCTTGATGTCGGCGTCTATGCTGTGGGTGTTCATGGGGGTACTCGCGACTGTGCCTGGTGCCTGGGGTCGAACACCGGCTCCTGGCGTTCGCGGGGGAGGCGAGACGCACTCCACGTCTGCCAAGTAAATCATGCCTTTGCAGCCGTTGCGCTGCGACTTAAGCATAAGCAGGCCCCCCGCCCTAACCAATCGCCACGGTGCAAAATCCGGTCACGATTGCTTTTGGCCTGATCGGGCGAGATCAGGCAGACTTGAGCGGTTTTGCAACAAACTGTGAGCGGAGCGGTCGCATATGACAGTTCCCGAGATCGATTAGGAGGATTCATGTTTCGTACCCGCGCTTCCCTGGCGACCTTGCTGATGGCTGCCGTTCTGGCTGGTTGCAGCACCGGTGGCTCGTCTGATGGCGGCAGCGCCGCGCCGGCGGCCCCTGCTGGTGGCGATGGCCGTTGCAGCGCCGGTGGTGCCGATTTCGCTGTCGGCAAGCAGGGCACGCCCGAGCTGCTCGAGCAGGCCCGCAAGGCAACGGGTGCGCAGACCGCCCGCATCCTCAAGCCCCATGATGTCGTCACCTTGGAATACCGCTCCGATCGTTTGAACCTGAACGTCGATGAGCAGGGCAAGGTCATCCGCGCCAACTGCGGCTGATCGCCCGAGGGAGATGGTTTGTCCGGATAAATCCGAATCCATGAAAAAACCCGCCGGTGAAGGCGGGTTTTTTTACTGCGGTATCCGAATTACTCCGGACGAACCTGAGCAGCCTGCATGCCCTTCTGGCCTTTTTCGGCAACGAAGGAAACAGTCTGGCCTTCTTTCAGGCTCTTGAAGCCGTCGGATTCGATGGCCTTGAAGTGTACGAACAGGTCGTCGCCGCCGCCTGCTGGGGTGATGAAGCCGTAGCCTTTCTCATCATTGAACCATTTGACGGTGCCTTGTTGGCGATTGGACATGAGGTGAATCTCCAGAACATTTAGTTTTTCAGTGGTGCAATGCGGCCGAGGCTACGGAGCACCGGCAACATCATAGTCTAATTCTGCTTATGTAGCGCTGTTTACCTTAGCCGGATACTGATCTGGCGCAAACAATGCGCGATCGGTGCGGCTCGGCGGGTCATCATTTTGGCTTGCAGGCGGCCTGTACCACGCTCTGGGCTTTCGCCATCAACTTGGCGTCGACGCCGTCCGTGCTGTCGAGGTCCTGGATCTCCTTATCGGTGAAATTCTTTTTGATGGCTTGGGCGCCGCAATCGCAGTGCTTCTTCGCCGTTGCCGCGTCCACGCCCTGGCCGGTCGCGACTTGCTGGCACTGGGTCATGTAGGCTGCCTCCTTGCCGGCGGGGAAGTTACCTGCGGTGGCGGCCAGTGGCAGCAGCAGGACGCTCGCGGCACACGCGGCCAGAAGAGACTGAACTCGCATAACCAGACACTCCTTGGGTTAGGTCTCATCAAGAGTAGGATGCTTCAGAGGGTCTGATAGGAATTTTTCCGTACAAGTTCACCGCTCCGGCGTAAATTCCAAATATTTCTGCGTCACGCGCAGGCCGCGTGCTAGCATGGTCGGCTTGCAGCTGTTCACGTCCAGCGCGCAAGTTATCTTTCCAGTCACTCTGGTTCGCCCCTGACAGGCCGAAAGGCTTCTGCCGCTGTGAGGCAGGCTTTCCCCCGGGAAAGGCAGGTCGGATCTTGTACTGGCTCATCCCAACCCACGTGACCTTTGGTAGGGGTCACCACTAGGAGAGGAGGCGCCATGCCCACCATTACTCTTCCCGATGGCAGTCAACGTTCGTTCGACAAGGCCGTAACCGTAGCTGAAGTTGCCGCATCCATTGGTGCAGGCCTCGCCAAGGCCACCTTGGCCGGCAAGGTCGACGGCAAACTGGTCGATGCCTGCGACCTGATCGAACACGACGCCACCCTGCAGATCATCACCCCCAAAGATGAAGAGGGACTGGAGATCATCCGTCACTCGTGCGCCCACCTGATCGGCCACGCGGTGAAGCAGCTGTACCCGACCGCCAAGATGGTGATCGGCCCGGTGATCGACGAAGGCTTCTATTACGACATCGCCTACGAGCGTCCTTTCACCCCCGAGGACCTCGCTGCGATCGAACAGCGTATGCACCAGCTGATCGACAAGGACTACGACGTCGTCAAGAAGATGACCCCGCGCGCCGAAGTCATCGATGTGTTCAGCACCCGTGGCGAAGACTACAAGCTGCGTCTGGTCGAAGACATGCCGGACGAGCAGGCCATGGGCCTGTACTATCACGAAGAATACGTCGACATGTGCCGTGG
Organism: Pseudomonas sp. A014; assembly: GCF_052378495.1. Classification (NCBI taxonomy): domain Bacteria; kingdom Pseudomonadati; phylum Pseudomonadota; class Gammaproteobacteria; order Pseudomonadales; family Pseudomonadaceae; genus Pseudomonas; species Pseudomonas sp. A014. The sequence goes on along the minus strand of NZ_CP199001.1, from coordinate 3,784,218 downwards.
CCCGCACGTGCCGAATACCCGCTTCCTCAAGGCGTTCAAGCTGACCAAGCTGTCCGGTGCCTACTGGCGCGGCGACGCCAAGAACGAGCAGCTGCAGCGCGTGTACGGCACCGCCTGGGCTGACAAGAAGCAGCTGGCGGCCTATATCCAGCGCATCGAAGAAGCCGAAAAGCGCGACCACCGCAAGATCGGCAAGCAGCTCGACCTCTTCCACCTTCAGGAAGAAGCCCCAGGCATGGTGTTCTGGCACGCCAACGGCTGGACCGTCTACCAGGTGCTCGAGCAGTACATGCGCCAGGTCCAGCGCGAGAACGGCTATCAGGAAATCAAGACCCCGCAGGTCGTCGACCGCATCCTCTGGGAGCGTTCCGGCCACTGGTCCAACTATGCCGAGAACATGTTCACCACTTCGTCGGAAAACCGCGACTACGCGGTAAAACCGATGAACTGCCCGTGCCACGTGCAGGTGTTCAACCAGGGCCTGAAGTCGTACCGCGATCTGCCGCTGCGCCTGGCCGAATTCGGTGCCTGCCACCGCAACGAACCGTCTGGTGCTTTGCACGGCATCATGCGCGTGCGTGGCTTCGTGCAGGACGACGCCCACATCTTCTGCACCGAAGAGCAGGTGAAGAAGGAAGCGGCCGACTTCATCAAGCTGACCCTGGACGTATACAAGGACTTCGGTTTCACCGACGTTGCCATGAAGCTGTCCACTCGTCCGGCCAAGCGTGTCGGTTCCGAAGAGCTGTGGGACCGTGCTGAAGGCGCGCTGGCCGACGCCCTGAACGAATCCGGTCTGGCCTGGGAATACCAGCCGGGCGAGGGCGCGTTCTATGGTCCGAAGATCGAGTTCACCCTGCGCGACTGCCTCGGTCGTAACTGGCAGTGCGGTACCCTGCAGTACGATCCGAATCTTCCGGAGCGTCTGGATGCCAGCTATATCGCCGAAGATAACGCCCGTAAGCGTCCAGTAATGCTGCACCGCGCCATCCTCGGCTCTTTCGAGCGTTTCATCGGCATGCTGATCGAGCACTACGCCGGTGTGTTCCCTGCGTGGCTGGCGCCGACCCAGGCGGTGATCATGAATATCACCGACAAGCAGGCCGATTTCGCCCTCGAGGTGGAAAAAACGCTGAATGGAAGCGGTTTCCGTGCCAAGTCCGACTTGAGAAATGAGAAGATCGGCTTTAAAATCCGCGAGCATACGTTGCTGAGGGTCCCGTACCTTTTGGTTATAGGGGACCGCGAAGTCGAAACGCAAACCGTCGCTGTGCGTACTCGCGAAGGCGCAGACCTGGGCTCCATGCCCGTCGCGCAATTCGCTGAGCTTCTGTCGCATGCGGTTTCCCGGCGTGGTCGCCAAGAATCGGAGTAATGACTATTAAGCGTGAAATGAGAAACGATAAACGAACTGCACCTAAGGCACCGATCAACGAGAATATCTCGGCACGCGAGGTTCGGTTAATTGGCGCTGATGGCGAGCAGATTGGCATCGTCTCGATTGATGAAGCGCTTCGTATCGCTGATGAAGCGAAGCTGGATCTGGTGGAAATCTCCGCTGACGCTGTCCCGCCTGTTTGCAAGGTGATGGACTACGGCAAGCACCTCTTCGAGAAGAAGAAGCAGGCCAACGAAGCGAAGAAGAACCAGAAGCAGATCCAGATTAAAGAAATCAAGTTTCGTCCAGGGACGGAAGAAGGGGATTACCAGGTAAAACTACGCAACCTGGTACGTTTCCTTACCGATGGGGACAAGGCCAAGATCTCTCTGAGATTCCGCGGCCGTGAGATGGCCCACCAGGAGCTGGGTATGGAACTGTTGAAGCGGGTCGAAACCGACCTCGTCGAATACGGGACCGTCGAACAGCATCCTAAGATGGAAGGACGCCAGCTTATGATGGTCATCGCTCCCAAAAAGAAGAAGTAATCTCCCGGGCACGGCAGGCCTGATGATTATTGTGTAATTTTATCGAATGCGGAGTTCCAACATGCCAAAAATGAAAACCAAGAGCGGTGCTGCGAAGCGTTTCCTGAAAACAGCTTCCGGCTTCAAGCACAAGCACGCTTTCAAGAGCCACATCCTGACCAAAATGTCGACCAAGCGTAAGCGTCAACTGCGCGGTGCCAGCTTGCTGCACCCGTCTGACGTGGCAAAAGTCGAGCGCATGCTGCGCGTACGTTAATTTCGGTCAAAGATAGAGGAAGTTACTCATGGCTCGTGTAAAGCGTGGCGTCATCGCTCGTAAGCGTCACAAGAAAATTCTGAAACTGGCTAAAGGCTACTACGGTGCACGCTCGCGCGTATTCCGCGTTGCCAAGCAAGCGGTCATCAAGGCAGGCCAATACGCCTACCGCGACCGTCGCCAGAAGAAGCGTCAGTTCCGCGCTCTGTGGATCGCTCGTATCAACGCCGGTGCCCGCACCAACGGCCTGTCCTACAGCCGTCTGATTGCTGGCCTGAAAAAGGCGTCGATCGAAATCGACCGCAAGGTTCTGGCCGACCTGGCAGTGAACGAAAAAGCGGCGTTTGCTGCGATTGTCGAGAAAGCTAAAGCCGTCCTGGCTTAAGTACCCGCGACAATCATCCGCTGGCGCTCTGTGTCGGCGGGTGTAAAACGTCATCGATAGGGGAAGAGCCTTCAAAGCTCTTCCCCTATTTTCGTATCTGGAGTCTGTACATGGAAAACCTGGACGCGCTGGTCTCCCAAGCCCTCGAGGCCGTGGAGCGCGCTGAAGACATCAATACCCTGGAACAGATCCGGGTCCAATTTCTCGGCAAGAAGGGCGAGCTGACCCAGGTGATGAAGACCCTGGGCAACCTGCCAGCCGAAGAGCGCCCCAAGGTCGGTGCGCTGATCAACGACGCCAAGGAACGCGTCACTGACGTGCTCAACGCACGCAAGGCCGCCTTCGAAGAGGCTGAGCTGAACGCTCGCCTGGCTGCCGAATGCATTGATGTCACCCTGCCAGGCCGTGGCCAGGCCACCGGTGGCCTGCACCCGATCACCCGTACCCTCGAGCGCATCGAGCAGTTCTTCACCCACATCGGCTACGGCATCGCCGAAGGCCCTGAGGTCGAAGACGACTACCACAACTTCGAAGCGCTCAACATCCCCGGCCACCACCCGGCCCGGGCGATGCACGACACCTTCTACTTCAATGCCAACATGCTGCTGCGCACCCACACTTCGCCCGTTCAGGTGCGGACCATGGAAAGCACCCAGCCGCCGATCCGCATTGTCTGCCCGGGCCGCGTATACCGCTGCGACTCGGATATCACCCACTCGCCGATGTTCCACCAGATCGAAGGCCTGCTGGTCGACCGCGACATCAACTTCGCCGACCTCAAGGGCACCATCGAAGAGTTCCTGCGGGTGTTCTTCGAGAAAGAGCTGGCGGTGCGTTTCCGTCCGTCGTTCTTCCCCTTCACCGAGCCGTCCGCCGAAGTCGACATGGAGTGCGTGATGTGCTCCGGCAAAGGCTGCCGCGTGTGCAAGCAGACCGGCTGGCTGGAAGTGATGGGCTGCGGCATGGTCCACCCGAACGTGCTGCGCATGTCCGGCATCGACCCGGAAGAATTCTCCGGCTTCGCCTTCGGCATGGGTGTCGAGCGCTTGGCCATGCTGCGCTATGGCGTCAACGATTTGCGTCTGTTCTTCGACAACGACCTGCGGTTCCTGGCGCAATTCCGCTAGGCCACACCTCGACGCAATCTTCAGGAGAACAGCATGAAATTCAGTGAACAGTGGCTGCGCGGTTGGGTAAACCCGCAAGTCTCCCGTGACGAACTGGTCGCCCGCCTGTCCATGGCCGGCCTGGAAGTCGACAGCGTCACCCCGGCGGCTGGCCAGTTCAGCGGCATCGTGGTGGGCGAGATCCTCGCCACCGAGCAGCATCCGGACGCCGACAAGCTGCGTGTCTGCCAGGTCAGCAACGGCCAGGAAACCTTCCAGGTGGTGTGCGGCGCGCCCAATGCGCGCCCCGGGATCAAGATCCCGTTCGCCATGATCGGCGCCGAGCTGCCTGGCGACTTCAAGATCAAGAAAGCCAAGCTGCGTGGCGTCGAATCCTTCGGCATGCTGTGCTCGGCCGCCGAGCTGCAGATCAGCGAAGAGAACGACGGCCTGCTGGAGCTGGCAGCCGACGCGCCGGTGGGTGAAGACATTCGCCAGTACCTCAACCTGGACGACGCCAGCATCGAAATCGGCCTGACCCCCAACCGCGGCGACTGCCTGTCGGTGGCGGGCCTGGCGCGTGACGTCAGCGCCCTGTACGACGTCCCGGTTACCCGCCCGGTGGTCCCGGCCGTCGCACCTGCCCACGATGAAGTGCGCCCGGTGGACGTCAGCGCTCCCGCTGCCTGCCCACGCTACCTGGGACGCGTCATCCGCAACGTCGACCTGAGCAAGCCGACCCCGCTGTGGATGGTCGAGCGCCTGCGTCGCAGCGACGTACGCAGCATCGACGCAGCCGTCGATATCACCAACTATGTGATGCTCGAACTCGGCCAGCCGATGCATGCCTTCGACCTCGCCGAAATCAACGGCGGCATCCGTGTGCGCATGGCCGAGGAGGGTGAGAAGCTCGTCCTGCTCGACGGTCAGGAAGTTGCCCTGCGTAGCGACACCCTGGTCATCGCCGACCACACCCGCGCCCTGGCCATCGCCGGCGTCATGGGTGGCGAGCACAGTGGTGTCAACACCGAGAAGACCCGCGACCTGTTCCTGGAGAGCGCCTTCTTCGAGCCCGTTTCCGTTGCTGGCAAGGCCCGTTCCTACGGCCTGCACACCGATGCCTCGCACCGTTACGAGCGCGGTGTCGACTCGCAACTCGCCCGCGAAGCCATGGAGCGCGCTACCGCCCTGGTGCTCGAGATCGTCGGCGGCGAAGCCGGCCCGATCGTCGAAGCCGTGAGCGAGCAGCACCTACCCAAGGTTGCTCCGGTCACCCTACGCGCCGAACGCGTCAGCCAGATGCTCGGCATGGACATGGCCCCTGCCCAGATCGAACAATTGCTCGACGCCCTGGAGCTTAAAACCAGCGCCAATGGGGCAGGGGTGTGGACTGTCGAGATCCCGAGCCACCGCTTCGACATCAGCCTCGAAGTCGATCTGATCGAAGAGCTGGCGCGCCTTTACGGCTACAACAATCTGCCGGTTCGCTACCCGCAAGCCCGCCTGGCCCCCAAGGCTCGTTCGGAATCGCGCGGCGAACTGCCGATCCTGCGTCGCCTGCTGGTCGCCCGCGGCTACCAGGAAGCCATCACCTACAGCTTCATTGATCCCAAGCTTTTCGAGCTGTTCACCCCTGGCGTCGAGCCGCTGATGCTGGCCAACCCCATCTCCAGCGACATGGCCGCGATGCGCGCCTCGCTGTGGCCGGGCCTGGTCAAGGCGCTGCAGCACAACCTCAACCGCCAGCAAGACCGCGTGCGCCTGTTCGAAAGCGGCCTGCGCTTCGTCGGCCAGTTGGGCGACCTCAAGCAGCAATTGATGATCGCCGGCGTGATCACCGGCAGCCGCCTGCCGGAAGGCTGGGCCAACGGTCGTGACAGTGTCGATTTCTTCGACATGAAGGCCGACGTCGAAGCCCTGCTGGGCTACTCCGGCGCGCTCGCCGACTTCAGCTTCAGCGCAGGCAAGCACCCAGCCCTGCACCCTGGCCAGACCGCCCGCATCGAGCGCGACGGCAAGGAGGTGGGCTACCTGGGCGCCATCCACCCGGAACTGGCCAAGACCCTCGGCCTGGAGCGTCCGGTGTTCGTCTTCGAGCTGGTATTGGGTGATGTGGTCGAAGGTCGTCTGCCGAAATTCAGCGAACTGTCCAAGTTCCCTGAAACCCGTCGTGACCTGGCGTTGATCGCAGGACGTGATGTGGCGTCGAGCGCCGTGCTTGAAGTAATTCGTGACAATGCAGGGGAATGGCTCACAGACCTCAGGCTGTTTGATGTCTACCAGGGTAAAGGTATTGATCCTGATAGAAAAAGCCTCGCGGTCGGCTTGACCTGGCAGCATCCATCGCGCACTCTTAACGACGATGAGGTGAACACCACCCTGCAAAATATCCTCACCTCGCTCGAACAAAGGTTGAACACCACGTTAAGGAAATAACGGCATGGGTGCTCTGACGAAAGCTGAGATGGCCGAAAGGCTGTACGAGGAGCTGGGGCTTAACAAGCGCGAGGCCAAGGAACTGGTCGAGTTGTTTTTCGAGGAGATTCGTCACGCGCTTGAGGAGAACGAGCAGGTCAAGTTGTCCGGATTCGGCAACTTCGACCTTCGCGACAAACGCCAGCGGCCGGGCCGCAACCCCAAGACAGGGGAAGAGATCCCGATTACCGCACGGCGCGTCGTCACCTTTCGTCCAGGGCAGAAACTGAAAGCCCGGGTTGAGGCCTATGCTGGAACCAAGCCATAACGACGAGCTGCCCCCCATTCCGGGCAAACGCTACTTCACCATCGGTGAAGTCAGTGAGCTCTGTGCGGTAAAACCGCACGTGCTGCGTTACTGGGAGCAGGAATTCCCGCAGCTCAACCCGGTCAAGCGCCGCGGAAACCGGCGTTATTATCAGCGCCAAGATGTGCTGATGATCCGCCAGATCCGCGCCTTGCTGTATGACCAGGGCTTCACTATCGGCGGTGCGCGCTTGCGCATGTCCAGTGATGAGGCCAAGGATGACACGACCCAGTACAAGCAGCTGATTCGGCAGATGATTGCCGAGTTGGAGGATGTGCTGGTGGTGTTGAAGAAGTGACCTGATTGGCGATGAATGGATTTTTTTGAAAAAAAGCTTCCATTAATCAAAAGGTTAGGGTACATTTCTTTTCGTTCTCAGCAGTATCGAGAACATGCTTCAAGCCCAGTCGGGGCGTAGCGCAGCCCGGTAGCGCACTTGCATGGGGTGCAAGGGGTCGAGTGTTCGAATCACTCCGTCCCGACCAATAATCCCAAGGACTTAGGCCATTCCCGTAAGGGTTGGCCTTTTTCCTTTGCGTGACTTTTGCGTGACTTCTCCCATTTTCACGCCTGCCTCCTCTTCAAAATCGTCAGCACCGGCCCACGAGAGTCCGTCGCTGAAACTTTGTTTGCCGCCTCTATCAACTGGCCTAGCTCCGAGCCAGAATAGTGACTGGTCACGCTTCCGTTTTTGTGACCGAGTAGCGACTTCCGATCTTCCTCTGTTACACCCGCTGCTTTCAGGCGCCTGCCGAAAGTGTGCTTCAAGTCGTGAACCCTGATCGAAGCGAACCCAGGGTGTGCCGGCCGCAAATTTTGCTCCTGCCAGAGCTTCGCCGCGCGCACCCTCGCTTTCTTCCAGGCCGAGTCGTTCATCCTGTGCATCCCGGTACCGTTGTACGGGAAAACCCACTCCCGGCTGATTCCGCGCTGCCCGTCGATGATCGACTTAGCTACGCTGTTCAGCACTACCAGGCGCTCGTCTCGGTTCTTCACGCCCGAGTTCTCGTGCCGCCCGCCGAAGTCGGCAGGTATCAGGAACACGCTGGTGCCCAACTCGGGTACCGAGATCTCCCAATCCCACCTCAGCTTGCAGACCTCCTGCTCGCGGCAGCCCGTATTCACCTTGAATAGGGCCATTCGCTGCAGGTGGTCCGGCAATTCCCCGAAGAGAATCGATTGCTCATCCCATGACATGGGGTAGGGCTTTCGACTGGACCTCTTCTCCTCCAGCTTGGCCAGCAGCGGAATGCTGTCGAGCCAGGGCCTTCGCTCTTCATCCCGCCATTTCCGGCAAGCCAACGACAGAACGCGAATCACGCGCTCGATCGCGATGTTCACCGTTCGGTTGCTGACCGCCTTCCTCACCTTCCCATTCGGCAATTCTTCGTCCGTCTGCCGGTCCCGAATGAACGGGGCCAGAGCTTGGTCGTCGATGTGCGTCAGTGGTAGGTCGCCCAGGTACGGGTCGAGCTGCTGCAGGCACAGAGCGGTCAGCTTGATCGACGGCTGATCCTTGTGCTCGATTAGATACCTGGTCGCCGCCTCCCGAAACGTTCGCACCTGCCGAACGCCGTACACCTTGCGCTGGCGGATCTGCTCCAGGCGGTGGATCAGGTACTTTTCTGCTTCCGCCCGGTCACCAACTCCAGTGCTTTCGTAAATTCTCTCTCCGCTGATCTTCTTGTCGATGTGCCAGATGCCGTTCCTTTGGGAAAGGCCGGTGATCGTCTTTCGCGCCATCCATTATCTCCTGATGGGCGCTCGCTGCCGGGCGATTGTCGTCCCTGAGCGCCTTCTTTCGCAATTGCCATGGACTGGATGTAGTCGTTCACCCAGGCGTCCAGTTCTTCTCGGTCGAACCCGATGCCGCGCTCCCCGATGGGAAACTCGCTGACATAGGGCCGGACGGTCTTGTTGAATTCGGCTCGGCACATGCCGAGGTAATAGGGGGCTTCGCCGGCGCGGATGATGCGCGGCAGAATTCGTGCGGCAGGTGCCGCGCTGGAGTTTGCCATGGGATGGTCTCCACGCCGCCGGTGGCGGCAGTACGGTAATCAGGCCAGCAGCACTTCGCGCACGACTTCCCAGAGTCGCGCTGCGGGCCATTGATAGCGGTCGAAGTCTGTGTCGGGCTGCACGCCGTAGCGGCAGGTGGAGTGGGCGCCGGCTGGGTATTCGCCGCGCTTCTGCATGATGGTGGCCACTCGGCCGTCACCGCCCGGCTCGGTCCGGTGGTACTCGTAGGCCCTGGTGGTGTACACATCGCCCGCGGCAATGGTGCAGGTCGAGTGGTGCACCATGTTGGCCCTGCCCTCTGGGGTCCACGGTCTACCGCCGCCAGCCTGCCGCGCGCCTTCGTGCAGATAGAGAACGAATTCACCGTCATCCAGGCGGCGCATGTCGTAGCAGTGGTTGATCTGTTTCCCGACCAGGATCCGCGATACGAAGTTGAAGCGGTGGTCGTGGATCGCCGAATGCTCGAAGCAGGATCGGCGGGGAAGTTCTGGGTGCCACACGTGCAGGCGCTGATCGCCCTGCAGCTGGACCTGGACGAAGCCCAGGCCGTGAAGCGTGATTTTGTCTGTCATCACGTCATCGATGATCATGGCAATAGCTCTCCATGCCCGCAGTCGGCGGGCTTGAGTTGTAGGGGTAGGGGTTAGGCCGAAGCTGGGCGCTTCATGAAGGTGATCCAGTGCGTCTTTTCGCGCTTGCCGGACTTGTGGCCAAACAGGGGCTTCTCATTGGTGAGGGCCAACAGCTCGCTGACCAGCACCTGGGTTTCGTTCCACTTGAATATCAAGATGCCTTCGGGCTCTAGCACGCGGAAGCACTCAGCGAACCCCTGACGAATGTCCTCTCGCCAGTCGCTGGTAAGCACCCCGTATTTGGCCCTCATCCAGCTATCGACGCCTGCGCGGGTGAGGTGCGGTGGGTCGAATACGACCAGGCGGAAGGTCGAGGCCTCGAAGGGCAATTTGCGGAAGTCCATCAGCACGTCGGGCTCAACCTTTAGCACCCGGCCATCGCAGAGAAGATGCTCCTCGTCGCGGATGTCGCCGAACAGGGCGCGCTGGTCCTGCTTATCGAACCACATCATGCGACTGGCGCTGCATGGATCGAGCACCTTTGCGTTCATCGCGGCCCCCGATAGATCAGGTAGGCCATGTACATCACGGGCAGGATCATAGAAGGTGTCCTCCGGCATCCAGCAGGGCGTCGCGATCTTGCCGAAGCTGATCGCGCTCCCTGATCAGGGCCTTGATTGCGGTTGAGATGTTGCGGTGCCCCAGCTCGATGGTGATGGCCTGGGCTTCGTCGAACAGCTTGACCTTCTGGTCTCTCTCCTCGGCCGCCCACCTGGCCAACTGCTTGGCCCGCAGCTTGAGGCAGCGCTTGCAGGTGACGTGACGCCAATCGCTTGCCAACTGCTCGTCTTGCATTTCTCCTTCGGTACCGCACAGCACGTCTTCTGGCGGGTCTTGATCGGCCTCGGTTCCGCCGTCCCACTCGTACATGTGCACAGCGTGCTTGCTCATGGCTTCTTCTCCCGTGCGCGGCGTGCAGCACCTTCCATGATGGCGATCGACATCCGTCGGCGCTCTTGCACTACCGGGCTGTCTGGGTCGTAGCTGGGGCCGAGGTAGGTTTTCGGGTCAGTGGCCATGGCCCGTTTGATGCGCTCGAACTGCTCGTCACGCTGCCAGACGCTGCTCCAGGTCAAGAATGGCTTCTTGCCTTTCTCCTCGCCCTCGGCCAGCTTCCAGATCGCCTGGCGGTCAAAGGTCATGAGCCCGTCCATGGCGCAGACGGCCAGCCGCAGCTCGTCGTAGTGTGGGCGCTCGCCGGATTTGGCTGCTTCGATGATTTCGCCGAGAGTTCTCATGACTGGCCACCGGCGGCCAGGGCCTCAGCCTTTAGCGACGAGTACGCCACGCCATCCAGCGCGCTGTCCTCGTGGAACTTGTCTGGGTTCTGCCATTGGCGTACGTCCTTCAGCACTTGGAGCAGCAGCCATCCTTCGGCTTCGCTGAGGTCCCGGCCGGTGATGGCGTTGAATGCCTGGACGGTGCGGCCCATGCTGCGCTCGCCGCCTGGCGCGTCGTACTGCTTACCGCGCTCGGCCTGCACGTCGATGGCGGCCTGCAGGAAGTCGGTGGATTTCTTCACAGCTCATACCTCTCATCAATCCAGCGCCCAGGCGCCAGTGCGGGTGTAGGTCCGTTGTCCTGCTGCTCGTGCGGGGAGAGCTGGCGCTCGTTGCCGGCCTGGTAGTTGCTGCCGGTGACACCGCTCTGCTGCGAGCAGTTCTTGCCGCAGCTCTCTTCCCACTGGGTGGAGCCGCCGCAGTTGGTGAAGTACCGGGCCCGGCCGCCGTCGTGGAATCGGTAGACAGTGCAGCCGTCGATCTTGAACAGACGGTCGACCTTGAAGTCGGAGCCGGCGCGCGTGGTTGATTCAGCTTCCCCCTGGCAGCCGGCCAGGGTGGCCAGCAGCAGGAGGCAGAGGGCGAGGCGGGTCATCGGCTCACCTCCACGCCGGGCACGAGCTCATCTGCGAGAACCTTTGCCAGGCCCACGGGCCACCAGTAGAGCGGACGCTGATATCGCGGGTTTCGCGTCTCGCGGATGATCAGGCCCTTGGTCTCCAGCGTCTTGAAGGTGCTGAGTACCGAGGACGCGCCAAGACCCAACCGACCACCTACCTGCCAGGTCAAGCCACCGAGGCCGAATACACACGCCTCGTCGCCTTTCAGCAGCTTTTCGCAATCCCGCTGGTACAGGTATGGCGTCCTACCCCGGTGGCGGACCGCGTTGTCTCGGCCGATATCTCGCAGGGTTTCGAGAACCTCTTGCTGGCGCTCAGTGAGCTTCATGGCTGCTCCTCGGCGTTGTAGCGCTTGTAGTCCTCGCCGAACTCCCAGCAGTAGGTCGCCGGCCATGCACCCCGAGTACCCTGCGGCACGATGTTGTACATGCGGTCGTAGGTGCCGTGACCCGGTGTTGTCTTGATCCAGACATGCTCAGGGCCACCCAGGCACCAGCCAGGGTGATCAGCAACGGCAGCCTTCATGAACTCTTCCAGGTCGTGGTGACCCTTGCTCATGCAGATGTAGGAGTCTTCGCCGACGCTCTGCACGTCGAGCGGATGCTTTTTGTTCGTCATGGCTGCACCTCGCGGCGGCCCCACCAGCACACCGGACCGTCGTCGGTGTCGTGGATGGCCAGGCAGAACCAGCCATCGCCTTCGGGCTTGCTTGGCTCCCAGTAGCCGCAATGCGGTTCATCGGACTGGAAGTAGCGCTCAGAGATCGCCTCCGGTGCGTCGGTCTCCAGGTGGAACATGACGAGCCGCAGACCCTGCTGCGCGACCCAGGCCTTGCACTTCTCGCCGTCACCCTCGTCGAAGTCGGGAAGGTCGGGGTGTTGGAACATTCCGTATTCATCGCGCTCAACAGGCGCCGGCTGGATCAGCTTGATTTCTTCAGACATGAGATACTCCTGCCGAATTCTCGGCGATGGTTAAAACCGCAGGGATTTAAAAGCTGGTGGGGAGGTCCACCGCATGAGCCGTTGAAGCTGATAGCTCATTCATCCACCAAAAAGGTGAGCTATATGCCTAGCGCCAAAGAAGGTCGCTACCAGGCCTACAAGCTTCTGAAAGAGCTTGATTCCCAGATTTCCGAAACCATGAATCAAATCGCCTACGGACGAATGAGCGGGGTTGACTGGGAGGAAACGTGCCGCTCGCACCGAATCGCATTTGAGGAGTGGATGCGGTTCGCTGCCGTGCAAGTCGATGCCGCCAGCAGCCACGACGAAGGTATTGAGACAACCTAGCGGCAGTGAATAGAGGGGAGAGGGGTTACAGCGGGGTGGGTGTTACGGCTTGCGCTCCAGGGCGGCGCGGGCTTGCCACAAGCCCCAAGCCCATTCGACGCGGGCATCCCGATATTCTGCGTCAGGGTGCTCGCCGTACTGTTCCAGATTGGGATGAAAGTGCTCCGCCTTGTCGATCACGGCTTTCTCGAACGCCGCCCGCTCATCGCGCTCAACCGGCGCGCTCTGCTCCGCGGTGGCATCCTTGACAGTCACTTCCCACTTTTGGTCGCCACCCTCGATGACGAATGAACCACCGTGGTATTCGGCCTTGTCGATCACGGCTTTCATGAAGTCGCTGGTCACGTCCTGTCGGGAAGCCTCGGTGATTGCGTTGCCCTTGGCGTTCTCGGCCCCGGCGATAACTCGTCCAGCCAGCGCCGTTACTGCAATGCGAATTTTCTTCATGGCTACTCCGTGGCGCTGATGCAGCCGCACTTGGTGCATTCGCCCAGGCGGTAGTCGTGGTTGCAGGGTTTATTTGGATCGACCGGCTCTGCGCTGGCGGATAGGGCGGCATCGATCTCGTCATCTATCTTTCCGCTAGCCCACTCATGCACCGGGCGATTCTTCAGCCCACGCAGCAGCGCATCCCGCTCGGCCAGCCAGGCTCGCAGGGTGTCGCGTTCCTTGATGATCTCGGCATGCTTCCCGATCAGCGACTTGTGCGTAGGCGTTACGCGTTCTCGCATGCGTTCGATCTCAGCGCGCAGCCGCTCAACCTCGGATTTCAAACCTGTAATCACCTGCACCTGTTCATCGGCCACGGCCTTCCAGCGCATGTTGGGATCTGCTGGCGCTGGGTGGGTGTAGAGCTTTTTGCCGTCGGCCAGCAGCTGGAGGTCGTTCCCGTTCAGCCAGTTGAGGTGGTTCGAGGGCTCGTAGCCCATGTACCGAACTTCGGCGACCGGTTCGGCAGGCACTGGGTGGATGTAGAGCGGAACGCTATACCGCTCCAGTCGGTCGCCGTGGCCCATGCTCAGTGTTGTTGCCCGCCCATCTGCTGTGAGGAAGTGGGAGGTCTTGGGGTCGAACCAGGCGAATGGCTCGCCCTGGTGCTGGGCTGGCTGCGGCGCACTCTTCAGCAGTGCGCTCCAGATTGACCTTGCGAGGTCAGGGTGCATGCACACGCCATTGAGCATTTCACGAGTCAGCTCGCGCGGCACGCTGACCATTGTGGATCGGTTTTCTGTGGGCATGGGGATACCTCGCGGTGCTGGCGAATCTTATTCGCATGGGGTATTGATGTTTCGGTTGGCGAAGGCCGGGAGGAAAGCGCTTTGTACGGAAAAAATGAAATTCACTTTGAGCTAAAGAACGCCGTAGAGGCCTTAGTGACCCATTCCGGGTCAGACCTTGAGCGGCTGAAATCTGCCGTGAGCAATCTGCGAGGAATCCAGCTAGCTGACTTCGAGCATCAAATTGACCAGACGTGCTTTTCCGCTATCCAAAGTGCCATTAGGAGTTTTGATCTTGGCGATGTTGGAAGCATTGATGAGCACAATATTCGGCGACAGATCTGGCAGCTTTACGACAGGAATTCGCCGAAACGCTTTCCTGCCAAGCCTTAAGATCTATTCGCAAAGGCCGTAGGCAGAAGAACAGCTGCGCTGGCTGTCGGTGCGGGCGATCAGGTCGATCATGTCGAACTGGCGACCTCCGCGTGCTGTATTGGCCCAGTCGACCATGCGGTCGATGCCGTGGGTTGCGGCACTGATGTTGTCGTTAGCATGCACGGTGGGGTCGTTGGTCGCTGTAAAGAACGTGGCCGATCCGCGCTTGCTGGCGATGCTGACCAGGCGTTCCCATTCGCGGACCCTGGCGACCTCCTCGGGCCACCGGGATGCGATCTCGCGCAGTTCGTCCTTCGCACACATTACGCACGGCATGCATCCGACACGGTTGCAGCCCTGCAGGTACAGCGGGTTCGGTTTGATCCCGGAGACGCGGTGAGCCTCGAATACAGCCTCGACCGGCCACTTGAGGATCGGCCGATAGTTGAACAGGCCGCCGCCAACCTCGTCACATTCCGGTAGATAGCGGCGGTCGACGGACTCGTCGGCCCGCACGCCCTGCCAAGACAGCACCATGCTGTCGCCATCCAACAGCGGCAGGAACACCTGCTCGATGATTGGGTTGCGCTTAAGCTCCTCAGTGCAGAAGCGGACTTTTGACGATGGGAAACGGCCTTTCCACAGGCACAGGTCGAGAAATGGGTTGCCAGTCGGGTGCAGAACGTCAAGGGCAGCCAACACCACCGCCTGAGGCACGCCCTTCTCTGGCCACTTGGTTTCGACGAACTTCCGCTTGTTGGCGATCGGCCGCGAGAAGTCAGCCTTCACCCAGCGGATTGGCACGCCGGTGGCTTCGGCCAGGTAGTGCACATATTCGTAGGTGGCCGGGTGTTCGTGCCCGGTGTCTGCAAATACGGCGCTGAGTTTCGGAACCTCAAGTTCGCGAGCCACCAGCAGCGTGGCCGTACTGTCTTTACCGCCGCTCATGCTGATGATGTTGTATTCGGCCATGGAAAATCCTTGCGTGCAGGCGCCGCCCTCGCCGGGTCGGCGTTATCGTTGAATAGGGGAAGGCGCTGGCGGGCAGCGCCGGAGGGTCAGGCGGTAGGGGTGTTTTCAGTCGCAGGCTTTGGCTGGTAGACCAGCGTGCCGTCAAGGATGGCGGCCTTGATCGCCTCGAACTCCCAGGCGTGGTACTGCGACTCGACGTAGACCCGCAGCTCGGGGTAGTCGTGCTGCTTGCGGCGAATGAAGGCCTCGGCCGCTTCCTTGGTGAAGTGGCTGTTCACGATCTCCTAGCGCTTGTTCCAACCGATGACGGTGTGGTCGTCGAGTTCGCCCAGGAACTCCCACTGGTCGTCAGTATTCAGCTCGAGGAAATTGCACTCGTATCGATCGTGCACAGCTAGGTCGATTTCGTGCTGCTCTTCCTCGTCGAGACCTGCCCAGTATTCCTCAGGGTGGAACCACCTGTTGTCTTCCAGGCAGACCGCCAGGCCCTCGGCGTAGTCGGCCTCATAGCCGTAGTCGATGCGCTTCTGCTGAACGGTGAATATCGCGCAAGCCGTGTGGTGCCACTTCACGCCCTGGCCGTTGCAGTGGTGGCGAAGTCGGGCGACGAAGTCCTGCCAGGTGTCCGCGTCCATCGGGTGGCCGGTTGCCAGGCTCGGGCTGGCTTCGGTATCGCTCATGGCTTTCTCCATGCATGCGCCGCCCTCCGTGCTGGTGGCGGCATGGTGGCAATTTGGTTTGGGATGGGGTATTACGGGTGACCGGCATGGGGCCGGATCAGAAAGGGGAATCAGACATGTCGGTAAAAATTGACCGTAGCGGACTGGATAAACTGATCGAAAACGCTAAGGAGGTCGACGGTAAGCACCAGGTCAAGCTCGTCGACATGATGAATCCAGCCTTCATTTCAGCCCATAGCAAGTTCGCAGATCTTGAGGCATTGTTCGCTGCTTCTGGCTTCAAGGTTGATACCGCTGAAGACTTTGCAGCAATACCTGATGACGAGTGGGATACTTTCATCAAGGAGAACACCGACTTTGAAAGCTGGGTAGAAATGCAAAAGACCGCCGGCGCTGAGTATGTGAAGGCTAAGCTGTTCAGCGGCCTACGATGAGCTTGGGGCGATAATGCTGTCTCCCGGATCCTGCTGAATCATCAGCATACTCTTCCGGTCGAAGGCCAGGGCTAGGCGGGGAGAGATGCTGATCTCATGCCGCGGCGGGGTGAGAAACTTCGCTGCGTGCAGCCTGCCCAGGCCGTAAATGCCGTGGATCAGCGCTTCCATCATCTGGCTGTAGGTGGCGTCGGCCCAGCCGCAGATGGCGCGCAGGTGCTGCCCGGTTCGTTTCCGGGCTGACAGCCGCAGAGGTTCAGTGCGCGCCACGTCTCGGTGAGCTTCGATTTCGTGGCGCGCTATCCTGAACAGCGCGTGATGCCCGAGCGCCTCGATGTGATGAATCATCAGCGTCATCGCCTCGCCCTGCTCCTCGATCCCGGCCCACTCCATCAGCTCCAGCAGGGCCTTTTTAGTCCCTGGTCGAACCTTCAAGCGCAGGTCTTCTTCCTGCAGGCGCTCGGCCTTGGCGCGACGTTTCTCGTCGCGGGCCTGCTGTGACATCGCCATACGGCACCTCCTTCAATCCGCTGGGCGGTAGGTTGAACTGCTCACGCCGCCTTGTTCTTTGCAGTGCGCTTCGGATTTTTCTGCTCAATTTCCATGTCCATGTCGTTCCAACCGGCAAGGAACCATGAGCCGTGGAACGTGTGAGAAGCAAATGGGTTGGCCAGTTTGCCGCCTCCGTTGCGGCGACATTCCCGGCCAAGGTAGTAGACGCTGGGATGCTCGCCGCAAGCGCTCATGGCTATGCACCTGTCAGGTGGTGGAGCGGGGCGAACGGGATATCGTCGTCGAAGTTGTCCGGCGGCGCGGCCTGCTGGCTCTGCTGCGGCTGGCTGTAGGACTGGTTGGCAGGCTGCCCACCATCTCGCAGCTTGCGGACAGGGTTTTTGGCGATATATGCGATGTAGCTACCCAAGGCGGCAGCCTGGCTCTGGCCGCCAAGGATCTCGGCTGCCATGCGCTCGCTCCCGTGTTCGAAAGGAGCTGCAAGCACCATGCGCTCGCCAACTTCACCATTGCCTTTTCGATACTCCTCCTGCTGCAGGACCAGGCCGATCTTCTTGCCGGCAAGCTCGATGCAGCACTCCTTCTGCTTGGATACGACCTTCTGCTCGTCATAGTCGTACAGATCGAGAGGCTGGTTATGCCAGGATAACTTCTTGACCTTCGCACAGGTCATCAGCGCGTTCAGGGTCTTGTAGCCAGCGATTACCTCGCCTCGGCCATTGTGCGTGTACAGCGGCAGAGGCCCGCATTCCTGCCCACTGTCGGAGATGAACATGATGTTCACGATCTCGGTGCCGTTCTGGTTCTGCTCGTAGAAGGCCGCCGCGATAGTGCCTGGGTATTTGCCGGTTTCAGTGATGCGCTTTCCACCAGTGTTTGCTTCTTTCGCTGCTTGGGTATCGAGCGCGTAGGAACGAGCCATGTTGCTGCCTCCTTAGGCTGCCTGTTGGGTGATTGCGTAGTAGTTACAGATGGCCGCGTCTACGGCAGCCAGGTCGTTGTCGATCAGGTCGTCCTCGAACATGCCCATAGGGGCCTTCGTGGTGTCCGATCCGTTGTTGCGGGTGGAGAAGAAGTTTTGCCCGTCCTGCACGACCGAGCGGAGAACTATGGTCACCATGCCTTCCAGGGTGATCTTTTCATCCAGCATCTTGCCGATGGTTTTCATCTTGATCTGGCCGCTGTCCGTCTCTTCGGTGTGGCTCAGGATGTAGACCCGAACATCGTCCGGGAGCTTGAGCATTGCGTCGAAGACGTCCCAGGTGTGCCGACCGATTTCGGTGAACTTGTCGAATCCGCGCTCTCCGCTTCTGCGCATGAATTCGTTGGCCAGCATGTACTGGAAATCGTCAATCACGATCACCTTTCGTTGCGTTTTCTGGCAGGCACGAATGATCAAGCTGTGATCGTCAGTTACCAAGGCCTTCCATTTCGAAGCGTCTGGGAATGGAAGCGGCTTCTTGATGATTTGGATGAGAGCCACTTGTTCAGGGTCAAGGTTGCGAAGAGATGTGCTTTTGCCGCTGCCTGACTTGCCTAGGATTATCGATACGGTTGCCATGTCTGCCTCGTAATTACGGGTGGTTGTCCCATTGCCGCTCAATGCGAGCGGCTTCGTCTTCGTACTCTTTGCGCTCTTCGCCCTGGTACCGCTCAGGCGAGAACGATCCGACCGTCATCCAATCGAGATGGGCGGCCAGGCGGGGTGTTGTGTTCATGGTTACCTCAAGAGGTGATACAGCCAGCGTAAGCGCTGGCGAGCATCCAGGAAGTGCAGAGCGAAAGCGTGATGACGCTGCCGCGCCAGGTTGCCATGCGGCGGGCGCGCTGATAGCTAGTCATGGGAACCTCACAACAAACATGGTCCCCCGCACCTCTATGCGGCTCGGAAGGGATGCGACCAAGAAAAAGCCCTGCAACTGCAGGGCTCTCACAAGATCTGGAATGTTGGCGGCGATCACCGCTCGGCACTTTCCGTTCATGGCTGGTTACCCTCCATCGAAACGATGCGGCTCAGGCGCTCCTTGTAGTGGCGCTGCTGAGTGATATCGATGGCGCCGCACAGGCCTGCCATGTCGATTGCGGTTTCCGCTTCTCGGTGGATGCCGTGCCTGATGATCACGGAGCCCGTTGAAGCGGCCAGCGCCTCGATTCGAGAGAGGATGATGTCCTCGGCCTGCTTTCGGATTGAGTTGTTCATTGCGGCCTCCGAGGGCCCATGTAGCCCCAGCGATTGGCTATTTGATCAATCGCCCCGGCGATCATCCTGGGCAACTGTTTGCGGTGGCGCTCTTCCTTCTCACGCAGCATCTGCAGCCACTGGGCGTTGGCCTCCCTGGCTGCGTCAGAGTCCATGTCGGCGAACAGGTGATCTACGTGTAGTCGATCCGTCTCGCGCGCCTGGGCGCTGTCTGCGTACAGCTCAATTTCACGAGCCATGGTCGACTCCAGGTGGTGGGTTACTCGGGAATGACGCGGTACCAAGAATCGCGACTGCGGTCGTAGGCAATCTTTCCCGCCTTGCGCAGCGACTGAAGCCGGGCATCAGTGGTGCGCCAAGGATCGCGATCGGGACTGACTTTTTCGCCGGCCTTGTTCAGGCGAGAACACAGAGCGCTGTACTGACGAACTCCGGCATCGATCAAGTCCAGCAACAACTGGTCATATGAGGCGTATTTGCTCATCTTGGTTACTCGGTGGGTGGGGAAGGGAGGGGTTGCCAGTGGGTAACGGGGAAAATGTCGTCTCCGTTCTCATCACAGAACCCAGTGTCGCCGTCGTGTATTCCTGGCTCGTGCATGAAGTACTGCCCGGACATGACCCTGAGATCAGACGAGTACACGAGTACGCGCTGGCCCTGATCTGGGATCCTGTCCATGAGCCTCATCCAGCCGCTCATGGCTTCACCCGGGCGGCGATCATTGCGTCGGCCAGTTCGTAGCACTCGGCTACCAGATGCTCGCGTTTGGCACCCGAGGTGTTCGGATCGGCGCACAATCCCTGCAGGGCCTTGGCCGCGAAGTAGTCGCGCAGATCCATGCCGGACATCAGCCGCTTGGCCTCATCGACATGAGTTGGCTGAAAGGTGTCGTGGTCATACGAGACCGGGAACGCCGGACCGCCTGTATCTTTGCTCATCGTGTGAACCTCGGTAGCCAACCGCATTGGCCAGGAGCCAGGCGCGGGTGACCAAACCCACCGTGAAAGGTGGCCTGGCGCCTGCCTAATGCGGTCGTATGTGAAGGGAAGGGGTGATGCAGATGCCGGGCGCTACCCCGGAAGCTGGCTTGGCGTGGACCCATCCAGCGGCGCAATTCGTTTCCCCCCGAAGCGAGGGGAGGGACGTCCACAGGTGCTTCGGTAACCGCGCCCGGAGCTGGGCGCTTCTCTGCATCGGGGTGTGATCTGGCCGGTGCTGATCTCCGGCTTGGCGGCCTAACTCTTTGAGGCCCCAGTAGCTCGCCAACGAGGCAAGGTTTGCGCATCAGCCTGCGCATTCAGATCACACTCCGATGCAGCCTGGTGATGGGGGACCAGGTGAATCGGGCCGTCTTTCCGGCTGTCAGGATGCGAACAGGTCTGGCTGCTCAAGCGCGAGAGGCTTCTTCGCAACCGGGACAGGCTCTGTCTTGCCCTTGGGGTACTTTCCCTGGCCAGCCATGTACAGGCACTTCTCCTCGATGCCATGCGCCCGCTGAGTCTCGGGGTGAACTACGGTGATCACCCCTCCAAACGCCTGAGCTATCAGCGCGTGCTTTTCGGCGATCTGCGCGATGTGTGCGTAGGCCTCTTCGCGCGTCATTTCCGCGGCACTCATGCCGCCGCCTTGCAGTCAGCCGCCGTCATGCGCTGGCCGTCTTCCATCTCAACCACGCAAACACCATTGGTGTAGCCGCGCTCGGAGTTGATTCGGTTTGCCTCTCGAATGCAGGCCGCCAAGTCAGCGTCGGCGAACAGCTCGTGCTCTCCAGCAAGGGTGATGCGAAGGACTTTGTTCATGCTTTGTTCCTCCAGTGGATTCCCAAAGCACCCGGTTGCCCAGGTGCTTCAGTGAATCTCGTGGTGCGCCGCGACCCGCTACTGGCGTCGGTCGCTGGCTCAAATCGCTATGTCTTTACTGGCCGCTGCGTCGGCGTGCCGGGCGCAGCAGCTGAATTCGATAACTCTCAACAGACCAGCGAGCCGACATGTCGGGCAAGGGAGCCTGCCGCATTTCAAAATCTCACCCAGGCTTATGGCCGAGCTGTTGCTGAGGCGTAGGGTGAGTGACGCTTGGCGATGTTAAAGAGCGGTGAGGCTTGAGGGCCTCGGCAGTCCCTGTTCGGTGACTGCTTGAGATGAAATTTATCTGCGCGATAAATGGCTGTCAATATCAATTTGATAAATTTATCTCCGAAAGATGGTCGGCGCGTTTATCAGAGTGAGTTTCTCGGGACGAAAAAAAGCCCGCGCTTGGCGGGCTTGACGGGTTGCTTGAGCCTAGAAGAACGAAGCGCCCCAGAAAACGCGACCGATGATGGTGATTTCCTCAGCCATCAGCTCGTCGGCGGTGTACTCCTCATCTGGGTGCTCGTCGCGGTTGAAGCTGCGCAGGCGGAGGCCTCCGCGTGGAGTGCGGTAGAGCTGCTTCACCCGGACGTGCCCAGCGTGATTCAGAGCGTACATCTTGCCGTCGACGACATCGGAAACCTTGTTCTTGGACCGATCCACGGCCACGGTGCCGCCGTTCTGCAGCACTGGCTCCATCGAATTGCCCGAGATCGAAACGCACACAGCCTGTTCGGGCTGAACGCCCAGGTTGCGCACGGTGTACTTGCCGAATCTGAGCTTTCTGGTACCGCTGACCTCGATCACCGTTTTCCCGCCTCCTGCGGACAGCTCGACTTCCTTCAGAAAAGGAAGCTCGATTTCATCGTCATCGAGCGGGGTATCGTCCGCCCATTCCTCAATGCCTTCCGACTCAATGGAGGCATTCGGCTGCACCGAACGTTTCGCGATCTGTCCATGGACCTGGTCCAACCAGCCATGTGGCAGCCCGGCGGCCGCCTCGATCTTCCTGGCCAGCTTGTCGCCGAGATTTCTCTTTGGGTTGGGGGAAACGATCAGGCTGATAACTGAGGGTGCAGTCCCGCACGCCGCAGCGAATTCGGCCTGTGATGGGTAGCGCGCCGCAAGGGTGCGCAGGTTGTCGCGTCGAATGGTGTTCATGTCCATGCGCGGATGATCGCCGCTTTTATCCATGTGATAAATAACCTTGCTGATCAATCATCGGTTGCCTAAAAATTATCAGTGAGATAAATTTGGTTTATCTCCCGGAAAGGTGACGAAGATGAAAACCCCCATCCCAGATATGCAGAACTGGCTTTCTGGAGCCAGCGCCGACGAGCGCCAGCGCGTGGCAGACGCATCGGGAATCTCGGTCGGCTACCTGTGGCTGATCGCTGGAGGCCATCGGAAACCATCCGAGGACGTAGCCGCGAACCTGCACAAGGCAACCGACGGCCGCGTCTCGGCCTTCTCGTTCTTCCCGAAACTCGCAGCGATCGCGGCAACGACTGCCGAATCCGCCGCTTAACCAATTCACAAGCAAGGAACCATCAACCGATGAGCTACGACGATAGCCGCCACCTGAAAGACAGGGAGATCAAGTCTCGTTACGACGAGGACACGTACGAGGCAGTCAGGGCAGTGGCAAAGCTCCACCGTCTGCAACCAGCTGTCTTCGTTCGCATGTGTGTGGAAGAGAAGCTCGCTCACCTGATCTCTCAGGATGATAACGAGACAACGCAGACGGCCTGAAGGCCCGCAAGGGGGACCCATGGCTGAAACCACGATCTGCCACGGCCTCGAGGAGCGCTTTTACCGAAAGCTTGAAGAGAAGGCGAGGGAAGCCGGAGTAACGCCGGAACAGTACGCCGTCCAGATAGTGCGGGAGAGCCTGGTCGAGAAAACGAGGCCTAAGGGCGCCGGGAAAATCCGGCACCTGCCTCGGCCTTAAAAGGCCCTGAAAAGGGAAGCCCTGGAGACAGGCACAAAAAAGCCGGGATTGCGCCCCGGCTCTCTGCAACATCACATAAGTGAGACCAATTATGCATATGCAGACCCCAAGTGTACAGGCCCTCATCCGGCCCGCGCCACAAAATGCGAACCACGATTTCGTGGCGCGCACGATGTCGTCGCGTGAAATCGCCGACTTGGTAGAGGCTCGCCACAACGATGTGGTGGCCACCATTGAGCGTCTTTTCTCGAAAAACCTTTTGCGATCAAGTCGTAAAAGCCGTCGTGAAGCCACGGGCGGGCGCCCAATCGAAGTTTACGACCTGATCGAGCGCGATACCCACCTGGTGGTGGCCGGATACAGCGATGAGCACCGAGCCAGGGTTATCGACCGCTGGCAGGAGCTCGAAGCAAAAGCGGCCCCGTCCGCGCCTGCCGACCTCAGCAAGCTGGAAATCCTCCAGATGGCCCTGGAGTCGGAGAAAGCCCGTGTTCTGCTCACCGTCCAGGTCGAAGCCCAGGCCAAGAAGATCGACCACCTGGAGAACCTGTTCAAGGAAGGCATGAGCCACGTCCAGTTCTGCAAGGGCCTCAATGGGGTCAACGTGATGCAGGTAGGGCACTTCCTCGAACGCCGTAATTGGCTCTACAACGAGAGCAAGTCCGGCACCCGGTACCGTGTGGCCGCTTACGCCCGCGACAAGTACATGACCGAGCACCAGCAGGAGATCACGCCGCACGGAAAAGAAGCGTTCATCAGCTACACGCCGATCCTCCTGCGAAAGGGCGCCGTGCGCCTGTACGAGCTGTACCTGGCCGGCGAGCTTCCCATGAAGAAGAACTGGGACGGCCTGCACACCCACGACAAGGCCGTGCGGGGTGCAGCATGAGCGATTTTGTGAAAGTCACCGAGATGCCGGACAGCGAGTTACCAGCCTACCTCGAAGGTATGAACAAGCAGATGCGTGACTGGACCGACCAAGCCGCCCGTGGCGAATGTGGCTGGATCTGCTCCGACTGCTGCCTTTCCGATCCGAAAGGGATGCCAGACGCCTGCTTCTACGGCAACGCCAAGTGCACCGAAATCATCCAGCGCGACAAGTTGCGCGCCATGCGTGAAGGGAATGAGCCGTCATGAGCATGGAACTGATGGTCAAGGCCATGAAGACCAAGGTCGGCAATCCGCTGCGCAAGCTGGTGCTCATCAAGCTGGCAGACAATGCCAACGACATGGGCGAGTGCTGGCCGTCATACCAGCACGTTGCCGATCAGTGCGAAATCAGCAAGCGCTCGGTCATGAACCACATCAACACCCTGTGCGGTGCCGGCCTGTTGCGTAAAGAGATCCGCAAGGGCGGACCAAAGGGTAACTCTTCGAACGTCTACTACCTGACCTTGAGTGGTGCAGGAGATTCACTAGGGGTAGTGCAGCAGATTCACCAGGGTAGTGCAGAAGATTCACCCCCTAGTGCAGCAGATTCACTAGGGGGTAGTGCAGGAGCTGCACCCAGAACCAGTCACTCTTTTGAATCAGTAAAGGAACCAGTCACTGAACCAGTTGCGACCCAGGCTGAAGCCGTGGTCGCGGAGGGTATCGTGGTTCCGTTTACGGCTCAGCAGCCGCGCTGCGAGATCCCGGCAGATATGCCAGGGCCGAAGGATCAGTCCTGCAAAACCTTCAAGGCCTGGGCGAATTACGCCATGGCCTACCGCAAGCGCTACCACGCGTGGCCGGTATGGAACGCCAAGGCAGGCGGGCAGGTTGGGCAGCTGATCAGCCGCCTTGGGATCGATGTGGCTCACCATGTGGCCGCGTACTTCCTGACGATCAACGACGCCCGCTTGATCAACGGCTGCCACAACCTGGGCGACCTGCTGGCCAAGGCCGAGGCCTACCACACCCAGTGGGTGACCAACCGCCAGATGAACGCCACGACTGCCCGCCAGCAGGAGCAGACCCAGGCGAACATCAACGCGGCGCAGGAAGCGGCTGACGCTATCCGCAACGGCCAAGGGGGTAAGCGCAATGCTTTCCTCTGACGAACAAGCCGAACTGGCCGTGGCTATCTGCGCCACTGCCGAGGCAATGGGGCAGGCAATCAGCGCTGGAGGCGCTCAGCTCATCGCTGAGGATCTTTCGGCCTATGAGCCTGGCGTGATCATTGGTGCGCTGCGCGCGTGCCGTAGAGAGCCTGCTGGGCGCCTTTCGCTCGGCATGGTCCTCAAGCACATCCACGCGGCCGACAGCCGCCCCGGCAAGGATGAGGCGTGGTCGATTGCCTTGGCGGCCAGTGATGAGCACGAGACCGTGGTGCTCACAACTGAAATCCGCCAGGCCATGATCGCCTCGGCGCCCATCCTTGAGGCTGGCGACAAGGTCGGTGCCCGGATGGCCTTCATGAGCGCGTACGAGCGCCTGGTCAGCTTCGCCCGTGCCGACGACCAGCCGGCCAAGTGGGAGGTGTCGCTGGGATACGACGCTGGGCGCCGAGTGGTGGCTATCGAATCCGCCGTCCGCGCCCAGCTCATCACTCAGGAAACCGGCGCCAAGTACCTGGCTGACCTGCGCATTGCGCCCATCACCCAGGACGGCCAGGCCATTGCGGGCCTGCTCACCGGTGAGGTGCGCCCGCAGGCCAGCGCCAAGACCCGTGAAAAGCTCGCCGAGGTGCGCTGCATCCTCAAGGCGGCCAAGGCCAAGAAAGACCGCGAGCGCGCCAAGGAAGACCAGCGCCGCCGCATCGAAACCTATCTGCGCAAGCGGAAGACACGCGCCGCAGTCGCTCAGTTGAACATCAAGCGCGCCGGGCAGCCGGCCGGGGAGGGGGTGTGATGGCTACCCAAGAGCAAATCGACAAGCTGGTGAGTGCCTGCGACTCCTTCTGCCGTCTCTACGGGCGGCTGTGGGATCTGGCTGAGCCGCCTGGTGCTGGCTTCCTGTCGCCAGAGTCGGTCAAGGACTACGACGCCATTCACAGCAGCATGCGCGCTGCACTCGACGACATTCGCGGGGAGAAGCACTGATGGACACCAACAAGATGCGCGAGCAGTTCGAGGATTGGGCGAGCGGCCAGTTCGTAATGCCGGTCGAGGTTATCAAGGCGTGCCGCTATGAGGATACCTACGCCAACACAGTACTGAATATCGCATGGCGTGGCTGGGCGGCCTCCCGCGAGGCCGTGGTGGTGGCTCTTCCAGCTGCCGAGTTCGGGGTAAGCCCAGAAATCGAGGACGACGAAGAATACGAGGCGGCTGAGGCAATCTCGATGTGTGAGGACGCTGTGCTCTCGCGGGTGCGTAAGCATATCGAGGCCCAGGGCCTGAAGGTGGCGCCATGACCATCGACAAACAGAAGCTGAAGGCGCTGGCTGAGGTGGCTCTGCACCCCACAGGCTGCGCCACGATCCATGACGAGCACGCACTCCTGTACCAATTCCGGAACGCCTGTGATCCCTCTGAAATCCTGGCCCTGCTCGCGGAGACCGGCCAGCTCAAGGCCGAGAACGAGGCGCTGCGCAAGGCGCTGCTGGAAGCATCCGAAGATGTGGCGGCCTGGGGCGCTTATGCAAGTGAGTACTTCCAAGAGAAGCACGACCTTGCCGGGTGCGTAGCGAAGCTGCACGCGGCGGCCATGGCCAAGGAGGCGAGCCATGGATAAGTTCGGGCTTCTCTTCGCGCTGATCGTCGGCATTGGCATCGGCTGGACCTGGGCACATTACACGGTTGCCACTGAATGCGAACGCCTGGGTAAGTTTTACGTCGGTAAGCGGACCTTCGAGTGCAGCAAGATCGAGGGTCGCGGCCATGGCTGAGAAGATCCGCATCAACCAGATCAGCGACCTTGCCGAGCTACAGGCAGCAATCCGCAAGAAGGGCTTTCCCTGCAACGTGGCGATCACCGGCGCCGGGCGCAGCCTTCCCCAGAACGCGCTGTTCCACAAGTGGTGCGAGGAGATCGCGCAGTTCTTCGTGCGCATGGGTAAGACGACCTTCGCCACCGGTGCCGCGATGAACGCCGAGCACGTGAAGCGCAACCTCAAGCAGACGTTCTTGGGCGAAACGCCAATCACCGACATCAACCTAAAGACCGGCGAGATCACCGAGCGATATGAGCTCCGCCACACAAGCCACCTGGACAAGGGAGAAATGCACGCCTTCATGACCTGCGTAGACATGTGGGCCAATGAGCACGGTATCTACCTGTCGCACCCTGAGGATTCGGAATACATGCGCATGCGTATTGAGTTCGGGGAGGCAGCATGAGGGTTGTATCCAAGAAGGTTCGCGAGAGCGCCCGCGGCCAGGACTGCACAGTCCGCATACCTGGCATCTGCAACTTCAACCCGGACACCACCGTGCTGGCCCACCTGCCATGCGGGCAGAAGGGCATGGGCATGAAGGGGTTCGACACAGTGGCGGTCTACGCCTGCAGCGCCTGTCACGACGTGCTCGATGGTCGGGGGAAGGGAGAGGTGGACTGGTCCGACATG
Source organism: Pseudomonas sp. A014 (assembly GCF_052378495.1). NCBI lineage: Bacteria > Pseudomonadati > Pseudomonadota > Gammaproteobacteria > Pseudomonadales > Pseudomonadaceae > Pseudomonas > Pseudomonas sp. A014. Next base: position 3,757,242 of record NZ_CP199001.1, on the reverse strand, counting down.
CCTCGGGCAATCGCTGAGACTCATGAGGCCCTGATCCGGGCTGGAATTCTGACCGTCAAGGGAGCTGCCTGATGGATCTGACACTACCGTGGCCGCCGGCCGCATGCAGCCCGAATGCCCGGGTGCACTGGACCAGGAAGAGCAAGGCGGCCAAGTCCTACCGGGCGGCCTGCCACCTGCTGGCCAAGCAGGCCGGAATCAAGGCGCCAGAGGGTGATGCACTGCTCGTGCTCGAGTTCGTGCCGCCAGATCGCCGCAGGCGCGACGACGACAACCTGCTGGCGATGTTCAAGGCTGGCCGTGACGGCTTGGCGGATGCCCTGGGCATCGACGACAACGTGTTTGCCACGCAGATCAGGGTGAGCAAGGAAACGATCAAGGGCGGCGCCGTGCGCGTCCGCATACAGGCGCAGGAGACGGCAGCATGACACCAGCATGGGCATTTCTGATTTTGGCGGCGCTGATCGTGGTGTCGGGCGGGGCGCTGTCCTGGGCCGGTGCGGTCCGCCGCAAGCGCTACTACGAAGAGTTTTTGCTGAAGAAAAACAATCGCACCCAGGGAGAACGACCATGAAAGTAATCAGCGCCCGCCAGGTTTGGCACGACGCACTGCACGAGAACCGCGCATCTGCCCTGGCAGTTGCAGCCGAGCAGGCAGCCCTAGGCAAGAAGGGTGGTTCCGGTGATGTGAAGATCATGGTCATGCTGGAGAACCACGACGGCCAGGAAGTGTGCAAGGTGTATGAGGTTCGCAAGGAAGGGGTGCAGGAGACGCGCCCAGGCCGCCGCCTCACCAATGACCGCTGCGCGCACATGCTGACCGCCGGCCTGGTGCTGCAGGCGATCGACTCCCTGCCGAAGTCGCTGCGTCACCTCGGACACTTCCTGTACTCGCCCGTAGCCAGCGGTAACGACCTGAGCATCTCCCATGGTCTGGTATGGCTCGGAAGCGGCCTGGAAGCGCTCACAGACCGCAAGAAGCAGCGAGCCTACTGGATGGCCATGGCTGCTCTCCAATCGCACAAGATCCTCGTCCACGGCGGCGATGCGATGGGGCCTGGTGCAGTGTGCATGTTCGTCGAGGATCGCACGGGCGAGAAGATGAACCCGCAGAACTGGGCCAGGGACTGGCAGGAGGTATGGGATGCGCTCTGCACCCAGGTCGACAAGCTCGACAAGCAGGCGCTCAAGCCAGTTGCTCGGGTGGTGGAACGGCTCCGTCAGCGCAATGACGAGGCGCAGGAAATAGCCGCTTGACAGTTTGAGGAGTATTTTGGCACTATTTCGCCATCGTCATAATTTCGCCTTTGGCGAAAACATCCTGAACCCGGCCCAAAAAGCCGGGTTTTTTATTGCCCGAAGAGGGCCTCAAGAGTCCCTGGCGCGTGCCGGGATTTTTGAACCAAGAAATGCAACTGCAGCCAGGGCAGCCCTAACGGGACAGCCTGGACACTGCTAGCCGGTAGTGTGGTGTACGGAAAAACACCGGCAGCCCGCGCACCCTGACCTCACATGCTTTCAGGGTGGCGCGTGACCGGATCGGCGAGACTGGTGCATTGGGGCGCCAGCGCTGCAATGGTCTTAGGCGGACAGGTGGGGAGAGACCCACACGAATTCAGGCCGGCTCGACAGAAACCACCAGGCGCTTACCGAGCGCGGCCAAAGCTGCCTCGACCTGCTCGATCTTCGAGCCGTGTTCGAAGTCGAGGAGCCGATCCACTTTGGTCTGCACTGCCCCCAGGGTTCGGCACAGGTCAGCCTTCCGCATGCCTTTCTCTCGCATGGCGTTCCACAGCGCGATTTTCGCGTTCACCAGGGCGGACAGCCGAATAACATGCTGCCCCTCTTTCGCTGGCGAGGCAGGCGGGATCGGCCGCAGCTGATCGACGTAGATGGAAAGAGCCACCTCAAGCCCCTCGGCAGCATGGCGCAGCAGCTCTTCGAGCGTGTCGCCCGCGCTGTGCGCCTCTGGGATGTCGTCACACGATGACCAGAAAGACCCGGCCTCCTGGTTCACGTTGATTGCGTAGTCGTACATATCGTTACCTCAGGGCAGATGTATTCGAGCTCAAAGGGTGGAGCCTCAATCCTTGAGGCCCAGTTGTTTGATGATTGCCTTCCTAGTCCCCTCGGCCATTTCCTTGGCCCCGTGGTTGGGAAGGGTTGTCTGTTTGCCGTTGAAGTAGAGTTTGAAGTGACTTCCCTTTGCCGTCTTCGAAACCTCTACCCCTCTTGCCAACAGCCACCGCTTGAACTCGTTACATTTCATCTGCCCTCCGCTGTGTGGTTGATGAGTTCAGTGTACACCATAAATGGTGTATGACAACACATTTATGATGTATTTATAGATTCAGGGATTCCATATGGCCGAACCAGCAAGCACGACTGCCGGCGTCCTGCTGGTGAAGTACGGCGTGATCATTGGCGGCTTCGCAGGAGCGATCCTCTCGCTGACCTTCCTGCGCGGCCTCACCCGGGGCCAAGCGGTCGCCGCCTTCTTCACCGGCTTCGCATCGGCAGTCTTCTGCACCCCGCTCGCCATCAGCTACTTCAGCCTTGGCACAAGCGGAGAAACCCAATACGGCGTGGCCTTTCTGATAGGCCTTCTGGCAATGAACATCATCCCGGTGCTGAAGTCGCTCGTGGGTCAGTTCGGAGCCAAGGGAGCTACCTGATGAGCTCGACCCTGATTTCAGTCCTGATCGGCGCCAATGCCTTCCTGAGCGTGCTGGTGGTAATCGCCGCGTGCGACTACCTGCGCCGCATTCGCCCAATGGATCACCCGCTGCTGGCCATCGCGTTCTACCTGGTGGCCATCGGCGCGTTCGGCGCGTTCGTCTTGGCCATGAACGGCCATGTGCCCACCCTGTACGGCGTGATCCTCAAGCTGGGGATCGTCCTGTATGCGGTCGCTCGGCGCGGCCATGTGTTCCAGCCGGGGTAGGGCGCCACAAATTCCCAATGCGCCGATCTGTGGCGCGACAACCTGAGGGTCATCCATGGACAACCAGCACAAGAAGATCACCGGCTACCGCGACCTCACCCAGAGCGAGATCGACGGCATGAACTCGATCAAGGCCCTGGAGGCCGATGCCGGCGAGCTGTTCAAGCAGATCGGCCAGATCGAAGGCGTTGACCAGCGCACCCTGGCTTTGGCCAAGACCAACCTGCAGCAAGGCTTCATGTGGTTTGTGCGCTCGATCGCCAAGCCGGCTGACCCGTTCAGCTGAGGACAGGCAGATGGCGTCGGTAACTGCACGCATCGTTTGCCGCCATCGCTGGTGGCTCAGGTTCTACCTGGCTGGCGTCCTCGCCATTGCGCATCTGACCGGTCGCGAACCATGCCCGGAGCGCTTCAGTTATTGGGTTGGGCGCGGCATCAAGATCGAGGTTCATCCTGAATGAGCAACGTCACCCGCATACGCCATGAGCTGCCGGTAAGCCTGGATATCGTCCATGCGGTGGCAGAGTTCGATGCCGCCCTGGTGAAGGCGATTGATGCCGCCAAGGAAGCCGGGCTTCCGCAGGGGTTGCTGGTTGGCCTGTTGCATGGTCATGCCCATGCCGAGACGCAGAGGATGGTTAGCCGTTGAAATCGCTGTAGCGATTCACAGTGCCAACCTGAAGCCTGAACGCCAAACCTTGCGCGGTTTCCACATGTTCGCCTACAGCGAGCATCAGCATGCCGAAGCCGACATCGGCTGGTGAGATATCGACTGAATATGCAGTTTGCCATCCGTCAAATGGCGCAGATCTCAGATTGAGGAAGCCAACCGCATCAGCCGGTTTCTCGAGGAAATCGGATTCTACGAATTCGCGGTGGCCATTGGCCGTACGGATGATGACCTTGATTTCTGGTAGCGGCATTGCGGCGATCTCTTTGTTGGTCGTATCGACTTTAAGCGCGATCCGGCTATTTGCAAATTTGGTGACTTTAAGGCGCGCACATGAACAGACCGATGCCGCCGGCCGACCTGCTTGAATCGCCATTCCTGATCCTCACGCCTGCTCCCGAACTGTGGGAGTGGATACAGCGCGAGGTCCTGGCCGAAACCGGCAGCATCCACAACCCAGAGCACTCCCACCTCATCGACGCCAGTGTTGGGGTGATGTGGGCGTCGTCTGCCTTCAACAAGAAGGGGCGCTCAGTGCTGGGGCAGGCCGAACAGCTGATGATCCGCGCTGGCGGGTGGCAGAAGGCACGCCAAGAGCAGCAGATGCGGGACTGGTTCGGCGCAGAGCCCGAGTTCCTCATCACTCTGGCAGGCGACTACTGCGCCCAATGCAGTGAGGCCGAGTTCTGCGCCCTGGTAGAGCACGAGCTGTACCACATCGGCCACAAGCTAGATAAGTACGGTGCCCCGGCGTTCGGTGATGACGGCATGCCCAAGCTTGAGATGCGTGGCCATGACGTCGAGGAGTTTGTCGGAGTGGTCCGCCGGTATGGCCCGAGCCACGACGTACAGCAGCTGATCGACGCTGCAAGCCGGCCACCTGAGGTGGCCAAAATCAACATCTCGAGGGCCTGCGGAACCTGTCTGCTCAAGTCTGCCTGACCCCCTGACAGACCCACGACGGATGAAAACCTATGGCTGCCCTGAGCAACGAGGTGAAAGCCTTCATCGTTCAGGCCCTGGCCTGTTTCGATACCCCCTCGCAAGTCGCGGCAGCCGTCCGAGAAGAATTCGGCCTTGAGGTTACCCGGCAAAAGTGTGAGGCGCACGACCCGACCAAGCGTGCTGGGCGTGACCTGGCCAAGCGCTGGGTAACCCTGTTCGAAGACACCCGCAAGCGTTTCCGCGAGGAGACGGCTGAGATACCGATCGCCAACCGAGCGTTTCGGCTTCGTGTGCTGGGGCGGATGGCTGAGAAGGCCGAGAACATGAAGAACATGGCCCTGACGGCTCAGCTTCTGGAGCAGGCGGCCAAAGAGGTCGGCGATGTCTACGTGAACCGCCAGACCAAGAACGAAAATCCCCATGACAACGTGCCGCCCACCCGGGTGCAGGTCGATGTGGTGGATGCGAGGAAGCCTGATGCCGTCACTTAACGTGCCCCAGGCCAGCTTCCTCCGGATGGAGAACAAGTTCCGCGGCTTCGTGGCCGGGTTCGGCTCGGGCAAGACCTGGGTAGGCTGCGCAGCGCTGTGCAAGCACGTATGGGAGTGGCCCCGGATCGACTCCGGCTACTTTGCTCCGACGTACCCGCAGATCCGCGACATTTTCTTCCCGACCATCGAGGAGGTCGCCTTCGACTGGGGCCTGAAGGTCAAGACGAAGGAGAGCGACAAGGAGGTCGAGTTCTACAGCGGCGGCCAGTACCGCAGCACGACCATCTGCCGCTCGATGGAGAAGCCGCAGACCATCGTGGGCTTCAAGATCGGGCACGCCCTGGTCGACGAACTCGACGTTCTGCCCGCGCTGAAGGCCGAGCACGCCTGGCGCAAGATCATTGCCCGGATGCGCTACAACGTGCCTGGGCTGAAGAACGGCGTGGATGTGACGACGACCCCTGAGGGGTTCAAGTTCGTCTACCAGCAGTTCGTGAAACAGCTGCGCGAGAAGCCGGCCCTGCAGGGCATGTACGGCCTGGTGCAGGCCAGCACGTTCGACAACGAGCTGAACCTGCCGCCCGACTACATCCCGTCGCTGATGGAGTCGTACCCGGCCCAGCTGATCCTGGCCTACCTGAACGGCCAGTTCGTCAACCTGAACTCCGGGTCGATCTACCATGCCTACGACCGGAAGCTGAATTCCTGCTTCGACACCGTAGAGCCTGGAGAGCCCCTGTTCATCGGCATGGACTTCAACGTCGGCAAGATGGCGGCGATCGTCCATGTCAAAAGGCCTGACGGGAAGCCCAGGGCCGTGGATGAACTGATCGACGGCTTCGATACCCCGGACATGATCCGGCGCATCAAGGAGCGCTACTGGCGGCACAACGGCCGGGACTACGAGAAGACCTGTGAGATTAGGATCTATCCCGACGCCTCTGGCGGGTCACGCAAGTCGGTGAACGCCAGTGAGACGGACATCGCCATCCTGCGCCAGGCTGGTTTCAGCGTCATCGCGCCCGATGCCAACCCACCGGTAAAGGACCGGATCAACGCCATGAACGCGATGTTTTGCAACGCGAATGGCGAACGGCGCTACCTGATCAACCCACTGCGCTGCCCTACCTATGCAGACGGCTTGGAGCAGCAGGTATGGGCTGCCAACGGTGAGCCAGACAAGAAATCTGGCGTGGACCACGCGAACGACGCGGGCGGCTACTTCATCCACCACGACTATCCAATTGAGCGACCGGTCTTCACGACCCAATCCCTGAGAATGTGACCATGAGCGATAACCCGAGCATCACGCTGCCCGCTGTCGACGCGATGCGCGCCTACTGGGCCGTGATCTCGCCGCTCATGGGTGGGACGATGGCGATGCGCTCCGCGGGCAAGACCCTGCTTCCGCAGTACCCAGCTGAAGACGACGAGGCCTACAAGGAGCGCCTGCGCCTTTCGACCCTGCTGCCGGCGTACTCCGAGACCGTGGGCAACATGACCTCCCGAGTGTTCGCCGAGCCGCTGCAGGTGGGAGACGATGTGCCAGAGGCCATTGTCGAGATGACTAAGGATATCGACCACGCCGGCAATGACCTCAACTCCTGGGCGGTCGGGTTCTTCACCGAGGGGTTGAGCCATGGCCTGTGCCATGCCTTTGTCGATCACCCGCCAGCGGGCGACCTTAAAACCCAGGCCGACGAGCAGGCAGCTGGTGTGCGCCCTTATGTGGTGATGGTGAGGCCTGAGCAGGTGCTGGGTTGGCGCTCCAAGGGCGGCGTGCTGACCATGGTCCGCTACATCGAGATGGTCGAGGAGGAAGATGGCGAGTTCGGCGCCAAGTGCGTCGAGCAGATTCGCGTGCTGGAGCCGGGCGCCTGGCGAACCTATCGCAGGTCGGCTAAGGCCGTACGGGGCAAGCAGGCCGCAGCCGGCGGTACCTGGGAGCTGCACGAGGAAGGCACCAACAGCCTGACCGCGATCCCATGGGTCACTTTCTACACGGGCCGGACCGGCTTCATGACGGCCAAGCCGCCGCTGATTGAGCTGGCGCACCTGAACGTGAAGCACTGGCAGAGCCAGAGCGACCAGGACAACATTCTTCACGTGATCCGCGTCCCGATCCTGGTTCGCATCGGCATCCAGACCCAGTACGACAACCAGGGGAAGGTGATCCCGCCAGAGTTCAAGGTTGGCACCGGCCAACTGACCGATCTGCCCAAGGACGGTGACCTCAAGTACGTCGAGCACACCGGCAAGGCCGTCGAGTCGGGCCGCACCGCGCTGCAGGACCTGATCAACGAGATGCGCATGGCCGGGGCCAAGCTGCTGACGCCGGACAAAACGGCTACCAAGACCGCCACCCAAGCGGAGGAGGAGGCGGCGCAGGAGTTGTCCCCGCTCGCGCGCATGGCGCACCACTTCGCAGACTGCCTGGCCCAGCTGCTCCAGTTCATGGCCGATTATCGCGGCCTGGGCGATGGCGGAACCGTCGAGATGCGCGGCAACTTCGATGTCGATTACATGCCAGAGGTGTCGCTGCCGACCCTGGTCTCCATGGCCAATGCCGGGATGATCAGCAAGGAGACGCTATTCACCGAGATGCAGCGCCGCGGCGTGATCAGCGACGAATACGACTGGGAAGAGGAACTGGCGAAGATTGAGGCCCAGGGCCCGGCACTCGGTACGCTGTGATGAAGACGGCCAACGAGAAGCTGCTGGATGAGCTGATCGGCCATGAGGTTGACCTGTCCAGGCTGAGCAACAGCCAGGTCGTGGCGATCATCAGGATCCTGAACAGTTCTGACCCTGAGCTGCGGGCAGCGCTCATTGCTGCCATAGACAGCCTGGATGCCGGCGCGTCCGTTGCAGCGATCGATGCCGCTCTGGCGCCCGTGCTGCGGATCAATCAATCGACGTTCTTTAGCCTGCAGCAGGCGCTCACAGGCGTCATCGACGGAGTGGCCAGTTACGAGATTGCCTTTCAGGACGCTGCGCTTACAGCGGCTGTTCCTGAGCTTGTGCAGGCGCGATTCCCGGTTGCCGTGGCACAGTTCAGTCAGGTACGCGCCATTGCGCTGTCAAGGCCCTTCCAGGGGCGGCTGCTCAACGAGTGGATGGCCGGCATTGAGGCTGACCGTGCTGCGTCGATCCGCGATGCCGTGCGGTCTGGCGTGCTTGAAGGACGCACGACGCCGGAGATCGTCAGGCAGATCATGGGTACCAAGGCGGAGAAGTACGCTGATGGCATCCTGCAGAAGTCTCGCCGGGAGGTGGAGGCGGTTGTCCGGTCGGCAGTGTCCAGCACAGCAGAGACGGCCAGCGACAAGGCATTCGAGGCCAACAGCGACATCATCAGCCATGTTGAGTGGCTGAGCACGTTGGATAACCGGACATCTACGACCTGCCGAATCCGTGACCGCCTGCCGTACACGCTGGGCACGTACCGACCGATCGGGCACAAGGTGCCGTGGCTTGCCGGCCCTGGCCGAATCCACTTCTGCTGCCGCTCGACCAAACTGCCGATCCTCAAAAGCGCCCTAGCGCTGGGGATCAGCGACGCCGCGACCCGGGCAAGCATGGACGGGCAGGTGCCGCAGCAGACCACGTACGCTCAATGGCTTGCACGCCAGCCTGCCGCCCGCCAGGACGAAATCCTCGGCCCGGAGCGGGGGAAGCTGCTGCGCCAGGACAAGCTGAAGCTGCAGGACTTCTACAACGACAAGGGCAAGTTCCTGACGCTCGATGAGCTGCGGGATCGGCTGTTGTAGCCCGCGCCACAAAACACCAAAGCGCCATTTCGTGGCGCGCAATTGCAAAGCCTCGCCCAGTGCGGGGCTTTTTCATGCCTGCGGTTCGGATGGACGGGGCGACCTGGGGCCGGATGGCTCACCAACAGGCCGGATGGCCCAGAGAGACGAAATGAAACTCAAGACTGTTGAAGTGGATGGCAAGCAGTACGCAGTTATCGAAGATGGCAAGCCCGTCTACACCGATGACGACGGCAAGGACGTCGCTTTCGATGCAGTTGGCACTCGCAACACCATCACCCGGCTGAATGCCGAGGCGAAGTCGCACCGTGAGCGCGCGGACAGCTTCGAGAAAACTGCGAAGGCGTTCGAAGGCATCGAAGATGCTGCGGCCGCCAAGAAAGCCCTGGAGATCGTTGCCAACCTCGACGCCAAGAAGCTGGTGGATGCCGGCGAGATCGAGAAGGTGAAGGGCGAAATCAGCAAGGCCTTCCAAACCCAGCTGGATGAAGCCAACGGCAAGGCGCAGACCTTCGAGCAGCAGCTGTATGCCGAGAAGATCGGCGGCAGCTTCGCGCGCTCCCAGTTCATCGCCGAGAAGATGGCTGTTCCCGCTGACATGGTCCAGGCCGCCTTCGGCAGCAACTTCAAGATCGAGGAAGGCAAGGTCGTCGCGTACGACTCCCAGGGCCAGAAGATCTTCAGCCGAGCTCGCCCGGGTGAACTGGCCGACTTCAACGAAGCGCTCGAAACCCTCGTCTCGCAGTACCCCCATCGCGACCACATCCTGAAGAGCTCCGGCGCCAATGGCGGCGGCGCACCGAACGGCGGTGGCCAGCACAAAACCACGAAGGGCAACTTCGGTGGCACCAAGGCTGAACGCCTGGAAGCCATCAAGGGCCTGACCGCAAGCGAATAAGGAGGCCCAATGGCCCTTTCGAACATGAAGGTATTCAACGAATACCTCAAGCGCACCACCATCGAGACCCTGGCGCAGGATGTCGAGAAGTTCAACGCATCCTCGGCCGGCGCCATCCGCCTGACTACCCAGGGCATCGACGGCGACTTCCTGCAGGAATCGTTCTGGGCAGGCCTGCACGGCGCCCAGCGTCGCGTCGACCGCTACGCTGCCAACGGCGCCCAGGCGTCCACCCCGCTGGCCCAGAAGCAGTACGACTCGGTGAAGATCGCCGGCGGCTTCGGCCCGATCCTGTGGGAGCCTTCCCAGCTCTCCTGGATCCAGAAGAACCCGGAAGAAGCGCTGGAAGTGATCAGCCGGAACCTGTCCGAAGCCATCATGGCGGACCAGCTGAACACCGCCATCTCGGCCCTGGCCGGCGCCATTGGCAACCAGCCGACCGCCACCAACGACGTTTCGGCGACTGCTGGCGTGACCTACGTCGCGATCAACAACGCCCACGCGCTGTTCGGTGACGCTTCCCAGCTCCTGGTGGCCCAGGTCATGACCGGTGCCATGTACCACAAGCTGGTCGGCCAGAACCTCGCCAACGCCGAGCGTCTGTTCCAGTTCTCCGGCGTGCAGGTGGTCGACATCCTCGGCAAAGCCGTGATCATCACCGACGCCCCTGCGCTGTACGAGGCCGGCACCCCGAACAAGCAGAAGGTGCTCAGCCTGGCCGACGGCGCAGCGGTGGTGATGGATGGCTCCGACCTGATCACCAACATCGAGACCTCCAACGGCAAGGAGCGTATCGAGACCACCATGCAGGCCGACTACACCTTCGGCCTGGGCCTCAAGGGCTACACCTGGGACACCGCCAACGGCGGCAAGTCGCCGACCAACGCCGAGCTGTCCACCGGCACCAACTGGGATCTGGTGGCGAACAGCATCAAGGCCTCGGCCGGCGTACTGACCATCGGTGACGCCACCAAGTAACCGGTACCGCGCCCTCCGGGGCGCATTCCCAGGAGATCGCCATGAGCGAGAAAGTGATTTACGAGAAACACCCGGTCAGCCCTGAGCGTAAAGCAGAGTTGCGGCAGAAGGGGTACAAAATCATCGATGCGCGTTTCGCGCCCGATGACTACGAGCACCCGGAGCCGCTGAAGGAGGCCAAAGGCTCGAAGGCTGGCAAGTCCGCTGCCGACAAGAAGGCTGCCGAAGAAGCCGAGCTGAAGGCAAAGCTGCAGGCCGCCCTGAACGAAAAGGGCGTGCAATTCAGCCCTGACGCCAGCCTGGAAGATCTCAAGAAGCTGCTGGACGAGGCCGCATAATGACCATCTACATCACCGTCGAGCAGGTAGACGCCCTGCTTGGGCCGACCTGGGCGCCCGACGACCAGAAGGCCAGGGCGGTGCTGATGGCCAACACCTGGCTCACCAATCTTGGCCTGCCTGAGTTCGACCCGGTGCCGGACGATGTCATCCAGGCCGGCGCCGAGATCGCCAGAGAGGCTGCGGCGGGCAACATCTACGGCAGCAAGGAGACCGGCGTGCTGAGCAAGTCGGTCAACGCTGACGGGGTTTCCAGCAGCAAAACCTACTCGGAATCCTCCCGCACCATCAGCGCTGGCGAATCGTTCGCCCTGGCGTTGCTGGCGCATTACCTGAACAGCAGCGGCCAGACCAAGATCGTGAGGGGCTGATATGGGACTTCGCGATGAACTGCAGGCCGACCTGGCCGAGGCTTTCAATACGGACCTGGCTGACGCGGTGCTGACCTTCACGGGCGAGTACATGGGGCCTGGAGTGTGGGATCCGGTAAACGAAACCACGACCGCCCAGCCCGTCACGTACACGGGTCGAGGCGTGCTGTCCCGCTACGAAGATAGCCGGGTCGACAACGTCAACATCCTCGTCGGAGATCTGCGCCTAACAGCGCTTGCCAACGAGGTCACCGACACCCCGGATGTTGGGCACAAAATCACCGCTCCCGACCTGATGGACCGCTCCAAGCAGGTGGTCTACCTGGTCAAGTCGGCGCGCTCCGACCCGGCTTCAGCCACTTACCGATTGCAGCTGAGGAAGTAGCCATGGCCAAGAGCAGGGGATGGAGCACACCGCCAAGCCTGTTCACCGGCCTGGTCGAAGAGGCCCTGACGCAGCGCGTGCGGGTCATTGCCCTGGCCATGCTCAACGAAATCGTGCTGCGGTCGCCCGTCGACACTGGGCGATTCCGGGGTAACAACATCGTCAGCGTGGGCGCTCCCGTGTACACCAGCAGCACGAGCATCGACCCGACCGGCTCGGAGACCATCCAGCAGGGCGTCAGGGTGACGACCGGCCTTGAGCCGTTCACACAGGTGTTCATCCAGAACAACCTCCCATACGCTGTACCGCTTGAGGATGGGCACTCCCAGCAGGCGCCCGCCGGCATTTACGCGGTGTCGTTCAACAGCGTCTCGCAGGCCTACTCATGACCTTCGAACAAATCCGGGCCATCGTCACTGGCCGCATGGCGCAGTGGGCGGGAATACCCGCTGACGCTGTGGACTACCCGAACAACCCCAAGGGTCCGTTCGACCCGGCCGGCAAACCGATTTGGGCCAGGCTTGCGGACGTTCCAGGCCTTTCCAGCACACCCGAGGTCGGCATCGGCCCATGCGTGCGCCAGACCGGAATCGTCGTCATCCAACTGTTCGTGCCCAGCTACAGCGGCACCCTGGCCATCACCAGAGCCGTGGACACGCTGGTTACCCAGTTCCAGTACTACAGCGCGCCGGAAGGGCCATTCGACTTCTTCGAAGCGTCCCCGCAGGGCGTCGGCGATGACGGGAACGGATGGTACCAAGTAAACGTCCGCGTTCCATACCGGGCCTACTGAGCCCCTACTTGCACCGCCACATGGCGGTTTTTTTACGCCTATCGATAGGAGATATACCCCATGTCCAGTGGTGCAAAGCGCTCTACCGCGTGGATCCGCGAAGTCACCCCGGGGGTAACCCCACCGGGCCCATGGAACGTGCTGACCCGCGTCAGCTTCGGCCTGGTGCCTACCTACAACACCGAAGAGAACAACGAGATCGGCGAAAGCCGGATGTCGCAGGGTACCGCCCAGACGACCGTGGATGTCGGCGGCGATATTGAGACCAAGTTCCGCTACGGAGCCCTGGACGAGTTCCTGGCCTCCTGCTTCGGCGCGAACTGGTCCGGTAATACCCTGACCATGGGTAACGAGCGTATCTCGTTCTCCATCGCCGCCTATGACGCTGACGTCGGTATCGCTGGCATCGCCCGCGGCGCCCAGGTTGACACGATCAACATCGAGGTCCCGAACGACAACGAGATCAGCGTTACCACCACGTTCATGGCCACCTCGTGGCAGGACAAGGCCGACAATACTTCCTTCATCGTCAGCCCTGCGCCCGAGGCCAGCCAGCGGCGCTACGGCTTCAAGGATGTGACCGGGCTGAAGATCAACGGCGTGCAGCTGGGTGACGACAACGCGTGCGTTGACACGTTCAACCTGCAGTTCGCCAACAACTCGCAGACCCAGCGCTGCATCGGCAACGGCAACCCGTTCGCCGGCAACATCATCCAGACCACCTTCACGCCGTCGGGATCGATCACCATGAGCTGGTCCAAAACTGCCTACCAGTACTGGAAGGCCCAGCAGACCAGTGGCGCTCTCAGCTTCGAGTTCACGCTCAACAACGCCGATGGCGGCTACACCTTCTTCATCCCCGAGATGGAAGTGAGCGGGGACTGGCCTGACGGCGGTGCTACGGACATCATTCAAGTTGAACTGTCCTACACCGCCCGCCGTGTGCCGCCGACAATCACCCGTCTGCCGGCTCCGATCGCCATCGCCGCGGTGAACGTCACGCCGGCAACGCTGGCGTTGGATGTTGGCGAAACTGGCGATCTCGAAGCGGTCGTGACTCCGGTAGGCGCAAGCCAACTGGTCAACTGGTCTTCTTCTGCTCCGGCAATCGCCAGCGTGAGCGCCACTGGCCTGGTAGCCGCGATCGCTGCGGGAACCGCAACCATCACCGCGACCAGCGCGGCAGACGGCACCAAGACCGACACTTGCGCTGTCACCGTCACCGTTTAACCCTTTGCCCGGCGCGCCCTGCGGTGTGCGTCGGGCCTTTTACCGCAGAGGAATACCATGGCCTTCACCATCGCAAAGAAGCCTGAACTGGACATCAACGGCGAGCGCTGGGTCGAGTTCGCTCCGGGCGCCGAGATCCTGGTCGGATCGATCGCCAATCCGCTCTACAAGTCCCATCAGGCGCTGATCAACCGGCACCTGGCAGCAATCAACCAGCAGGCTCGGATCGGAACCGCTGAATTCAACCTTTCAGATATCCCGGATGTCGAGCTGGAGACCGATGACGATCTGTTCATCGAGCTGGCGGCAAAGCACCTGATCAAGGACTGGAAGGGCGTCGATGTTGAAGAAAAGCCGGGCGAGCCAGCCCCATACAGCCCTGAACTGTGCATTCAACTGATCAAGCAGATGAACAGCGTGTACTTCCTGGCTCTGCGCACCGCTACTGATATCGCCCGTCGCATCGAGGATAAGGCAGCAGCCACCGCGGAAAAGCAGTAGCGGCATATCTCTGGGGGCGAGAGTGGGCAGGCGATGACAACGAGAAAAAGCGCTGGAAGCATGAGCGGCTTGGCTCAGGCGTGCCGGAGGCGCCAGAGATCGACGGCGTAACCGCAGAGATCCTTGAGGCCTACGCCTATATCAGCCGGTCCCGGCAGTACGTCGGCATGGTGGGCGCACCGGCGCCAATCCAGCCTTCGGCTGTCACCGAATACCTCAACCGCTACCCCTCGGCGATATGCCGCGAAGAGTTCGACGCAGCCGTCTTTGCCCTCGATGACCAGTTCCGCAAGCACTGGGAGGAGCAGAACGAAAAGTCCCAGGCCGCAGCAGAGGCCAAAAACAAACCCAAGAGGCGTTGACGCCGGAGGATCACATGGCGCAGGAATCACGCCTTGCCATCACGATTGACTCGCGCCCAGCTAAGAAAAATGCGGATGACCTGAGCGATTCGCTCAACAAGGTAGAGCAGAGCGGGGAAGGTGCTGCTGTTTCTGCCGAGAACTTGAGCAGGGTCACAGTCACCCTTGGCTCGAACATGGGAAAAATGGCGTCCGCTGCAGTCACCGCCCTGGATCGAGTCGAGAAGTCCACGGCATCTACCGACCGGCAGATGACGGCTCTGGTATCGAAGTCTGACGCGCTCGAGGCAGCCATGCTGTCGGTTGGGGCTGGCGTCACAAAGCTCGACTCCAGCCTGACCCAGTCGAATGCACTTCTTTCGCAGATGTCCACGGGCATCGGCCAGTTGTCGAATGGGTTCAGCGTATTTTCCAGCACCCAAAGCCAGGTCAACGCCCAGCTGATTCGTGTCGCCGCGGCTCTTGAGCAGGTCGCCAGTGGTGCCCGTCAGGCTGATGCGGCCATGGACTCTGTCTCAGGTAGCAGCAAGGCGGCCGACGCCTCTCTTGAGCAGCAGCGCCAGGAGCTTACCCGCCTAATCGGCCAGATCAACCCGGCAGTAGCCGCGCTTGATCGCCTGGACGCCATGCAGGATAAGCTCAGCAAGTTCAAGAAGGCCGGGCTTGTTGATACCGAAACCTTTGAGGAGTACAGCGGGCGCCTGAAGGAGGCCCGTGACGAGCTTGGCAAAACGTCTACGGCCATGAACACCGCCGGCATGTCGGCCAAGGCCTACAGCGCCGCGCTGCGCGGGCTACCTGCGCAGTTCACAGATATCGCTGTCAGCCTTCAGGGCGGACAGGCTCCATTGACCGTCCTTCTACAGCAGGGCGGCCAGCTCAAAGACATGTTCGGCGGCATCGGCCCTGCAGCCCGGGCAATGGGCGGCTATATCCTCGGCCTCATCAATCCGTTTACCGCTGCAGCAGCAGCAGCCGGAGTGCTGGCTCTAGCCACGTACCAAGGATCAGAGGAAAGCGAGCGATTCGCCAAGGCCATTATCGAAAATGGCAACGCCGCAGGCGTTACGGCTAATCAGCTGGCCGACATGGCCAACGAAGTTGCAGCGAGTAGCGGAACAGTCGGCGCTGCAGCAAGCGTACTGACGCAGCTGGCAGGCGCTGGCAATCCACTGCGCAGCATGTACGTAGAGATCACTCAGGCCTCGCTCGCCTGGTCCAAGCAAACCGGCCGCGATATCAACGATGTCGTCCAGACCTTCAACGAGATCGGCAAGAACCCGGTCGAGGCCATCAAGAAACTCGACGGCGAGCTGAACATCCTCACCGCCTCGCAATACGCCAACATCCAATCCCTGCAGGAGCAGGGCAAAACGATGGACGCGGCGGCTATGGCTGCCGGTCTGTACGCCGAGGCCATCAACATCCGGGCAGGGGAGATCGAGCGCAACCTTGGCAGCCTGGAGTCGGCATGGAATTCCATCGCCGGCGTGGCAAAGAAAGCCTGGGACGAGATGCTCAGCGTTGGTCGAGAGCAGAGCATCGAGGAGCAGATCGCCAACACCGAGAAGATCCTGGCTGAGCGCAAGACAGGCTTCCTGTCGCTTTTGTTCGATGAGGATGATGATTCGACCAGGTTCCTGCAGACCAAGCTAAAGACGCTGCAGAACGCTCTGGCGCAGAATGCCGCCCAGGCTGCAGCCGACGCTAGCAACAAGGCTATCCAAGACGCCGGGAAGAAGGGCGTAGATCTCATCAATTCGACATACAAGTCATCGCTCACCCAAACCGAAAAGCTGCAGAAGCAACTGGACGACCTGCAGAAGGGTAGGCTTGCGGCGCAGAAGGCTGGAGCCTTGAGTGCCGAGGAAGAGGCGAAGTTCGCCCAGTCACGCAAGAACATCGAGCAGCAGATCGCGGACATCAAAGCCCGCGAAGCTAAGAAGAATGCGCCCAAAGGCGTCAACAAGGGCGTATCGGAGGCAGAGAACACATTCTCCCGCCTGTATAACCAGTATGACCCGGCAGCCCAGGCCGCGCGCACCCTGACCAAGGAGCAAACCCAGCTTCAGCTGGCTCTCGATAAGGGCAAGATTAGCCAGGACGAGTATGGCAAGGCGCTGGCCCAGGCTTCGATCAACTACGCCGCCGCCATCAAGGGCGCCCAAGGCCTAACCCAGGCCGAGCAGTACCGCGCGCAGCTTGAGCGTCAACTGGTAGGTCAGCGCAGCGAGTACAGCATCGCCGCCGCCGGAGTTGGCATGGGTGACCAGCAGACGCAGCGCATGCAGCAGCGCGTGCAGATCGAGCAGCAGACCAACGAGCGAATCCTGCAGCTCCGCACCGAACTGGCCAATGCCACAACGGAGAAGCAGCGCCAGGACCTGCAGGCGCAGATCGACCTGGAGCAGGAATACCTGCCGAAGCGACTTGCAGCCCTGCAATCGGGGTTTGCGCAGTACGACGCCGCCATGGCCAGCCCCATGAACGGGTTCAATGCTGCGCTGCAGAACTTCCAGGTCAACGCGGCGAACGTTGCTGGGCAGACGCAGGCTCTATTCACCGGAGCGTTCAGCAGCATCCAGTCGAGTGTGGGCGGCGCATTCCAGGCCATGACGCTCGAAGGCCAGACGTTTGGTCAGTCAGTAGTGAACGTGACGCGCAGCCTTGTCGGCAGTGTCGTCAACTCGCTCGGCCAGATGGCTGCTCAATGGGCGGTGAACAAGGCTATGCAGCTTGCCTTTGGTCAGGCGTCGGCTGCCGTTGCAGCGCAACAGATCGCCCAGGTAGGGGCCGTCACTGCAGCCGAAACAGCAGGCGCCTCCGCAGTTGCAACGGCAAAGGTGGCAGCTGACGGGGTTGCGACTGCATCCAGCATTGCCGCGACGACCGCCACGACGACGGCTCAGACGGCGGCAGCGGCAACAACCGCCAGTGCATGGCTGCCAGCCGCACTCGTCGCATCCATCGGCTCCTTCGGTGCCGCGGCTGTGGTGGGCGGTACCGCTCTCTTGGCAGCCTTTGCGCTGATCAAGGGGTTCTCAACCGGTGGTTATGTCTCAGGTTCAGGGACAGGTACTTCAGACAGCATCCCCGCGCGACTCAGCAACGGCGAGTTCGTCGTGAACGCCAAGGCAACTCAACGCAATCGGGATTTGCTGGAGGCAATCAACTCGAACGAGCGCGTTTCTTTTGCTGGCGAAAACATCTCGCTGAACAAAGTCCAGGCGAACGACCCCCTTCAAAGTCAGCGCCAAGCCGCACCGGTAAACGTCACCGTGAACCTGATTGAAGACAGGTCCCGCGCCGGCACTGTTGATCGGCGCACCGGAAACGATGGCCAGCTGGAGATTGACGCCTTCGTGGCTGACATCTGGGGCGGGGGAGAGCGGGCTCAGGCAATCGAATCGGCGTACGGCCTGTCGCGCAACGCAACGTAGGGAAATCCAATGGCTACCGAAACGGAAGAGGTCGATGACAGGCCGGGCGCAACTGTGCCCGAACCTGTTGTCCCGCCTGATGAGAAAGAGCTCCTGCTGCAGCGGCGACTAGCCCGCATCGAGGAAGCGCTGGGCCTAAGCCCTATGACCTAAAACGCAAGCCTCAGCAGAGGAATGGCAATGATTCAATACCCGGCAGAGTTGCCGCTTCCGCTGCAAGATGGATATGGGTACACGACCGTTGACCCAATGCGCTCAACGCCAATGGTGACCGGACGGCGTCGATACCGGAAGGTGTACAGCTATGTTCCTTCAGAGCTGACCTTCAACTTCGTGTTTGAAGAGGATGAAGCCGCATTCTTCGAGGCGTGGTATGCGCGAACGCTGAATGACGGATTGGAATGGTTCGAAATGCCGCTCCAATTGCCGCCAGGCTTCACAACCTACCAAATCCACTTCACCGGGATTTACGGGAAGGTTGAACTCACCCAGGTAAAGCGGTGGAGGTACTCCATAAACGCCGAGATCAGGCGTAGACCGTTGATCCCAGAAGGCTGGGAGCAATTCCCGGATTACTGGTTTAACAAAAACATCATCGACGTTTCGGTTAACAGGGAGTGGTCAGAAACATGAGCCTGATCGAGGAGTGTTATGCCTCGGGCAGGGGCGAGCTGGTCGACACGATCGAAGCCAGGAAGCAGGGCGGAACGGTATCCCACCTGTACTGCTCAGGGTGGGAGGACCGGGTGTGCACCACTGAGGATGGGCGCACGCTGGTCTTCACTGCGATGGCCATGGACCTGGCCCTGCCTAAGAATGACAACAGCGCGTTCCAGAACCTTGTGCTGGGCCTCGACAACGTGACCGGCGAAGTGCAGGAGATCGTTGAGGAGGCCAAGGCCGCCGGCGACCGATTCATCATCACTTTCCGCCGCTATCTAGCTGAAGACTTGTCTTTCCCGCAAGAAAGGTACCGCATGACGCTGCTCAGTCGCGACTACGAAGATGATGTGGCGAAGCTAACCGCCGGCTTCTTCGACCTGCTCAATACCAACGGTCTGCGCACCATTTTGACCACATCCCTGGCACCCGGCCTGAAGTACATCTGACCATGATCGAGAAATTCATGCGCGCCCCGTATCGCGAGGGTGCTCGGGGGCCTATTGCCTTCGACTGTTGGGGTATTTGCATCGCGGTGCGCCATGAGGTGTTCGGTCTGCCTCTGTTGCCCAGCCTTGGTGCCGTTGGCAAGGACAAGCTCAAGGCCAACACGGCCGCCTATCATGACCTACGCCAAGGCATGGAGGAGTGCCCTCCAGAGCCTGGATCCATCGCCGCCGTGTTCCGCGGTGCGCTGTGCCTGCATGTAGGCGTGGTGGTGGAAAGCGAAGGGCGCCTGAAGGTGCTGGACACAAACCCCGGTGGCGCCTGCCTCCGGACAACCGGCGAGTTCGAAGCCGCTCATCCCAAGGTGGTCTATTACCGTGATCGAGTTCTACCCGAACAAGCTGAGTGAAACGGCGCCGCTCGGCACCTGGAAGACCGACCGCCGCATGTCCATCGAGGAATGGCTGAAGTCACTGGCCCCGTCGTATGAGCGACGGGAAAGCCCGCCCATCAGCGTTGTCCTCAATGAGGAGGTGATCGAGCAGCACCTGTGGCACAAGGTGAACTTCAAGCCTGCTGACCTACTGCAGATCTACCGCGAGCCGAAGGGCACCGACCCTTTCTCCATCACCTTCGCCCTGTTCAAGGGGGCCAAGGCGGTGCTGAAGTCGATCATGCCCAAGATGCCGGGCATGCCATCCAGCGCCGGTACTCAGCAGGGCGATCCGCTGACAGAGGCAAGCGCCAAAGGCAACAAGGTAAAGCTGGGAGATCCAGTTCGCCAAATCGCAGGTCATCAGCGTGTCTACCCAGCTTACTTGACGCAGCCGCGCAGGGTGCATGTCGCGCCGCGCGACCAGCGAGTTGAAATGCTGCTGTACATCGGCGAGGGCCAGTACGACGTCCCACTGGCAAAAGTTAAGGTGGGTGAAACCCCGCTCATCTCCTTGGGCGCCGACGCCACATTCACGATTTACCCGCCAGGCGCTGATCTTTCGGCCGATCCTGCTCATATCAACTGGTTCAACGTGCCAGAGGTAGGTGCAAGCTCGAGCGGATCGGCGGGGCTAGAGCTGACGATGGCAACTGAGCTTACTCAGTCCGCAACAGCTTCTGCATACCAGTTCATCGGAGATACGATCAGCGTACCGGCTGGTTCCGGTCAGTTCCCGGCGGATTGGTCGAACGGCATCATAATCCGGGTGATTGCGCCATACACATACACTGTGATCGACGGCGGGGCTGGGCGAGACATCATCCGTGGGCCGCTGGAAATGTTGAATCCAACGGCAGGCATGCTCATCGAGGTGGCTGGTGCGAATGCTGGCATGTACGTTGTGCACAGCTACACCCCTTACAGCCCGCCAGTTCCAGCAAACCCTGGCACGGCTTCAACCCTCACCGGGTCTGCTGCCCCATCCAGGTACGACTTCAACGTAACGCCGTTGAGCTTCAGCCTGGTACGTGGCGCCTCGACTTATCCGATCACGCTTAACACCGCCACGACCGACCTCGCCGGCCTGGTTTCCGCGCTGAACACTCTGCTCAGCGGCATGCCATTCCAAGCGCAGCAGAGCAGCGGACGCCTGCGCTTCGTGGAGCTCTCACCGTATTCTGGGCAGTCGATCACAGCCACCGGCGCATCAACGATCCTCGGCTCATCGCCAGTCGGCGTGACCGGTACCCCGACTACCAGTGGCGCGCCAGAGCAGCAGGCTGAAATGACGCTTGACTACGACGGCGGATCGCCTGTGGTCGGTCTAGCGCTCGGTCAGGGACTTGCCACAATTGGCCCGCGCGGCCTGCGGTACAGGATCACGGCCTTTAGCACGAGCCTACTCGAAGTCGAGCGGCTTACATCCTCCGGATCAACCGACACCGGCTGGCCTGGATTCAACGCCAGCCAGACTGTGAACGGTCTCATCACGCTTGACCCATCGAACCTGCAGGGCGGCTATCGGGGCCCGTTCGCCTGCTGCCCGGATAATGAGAAGGTCATCGAACTCGAGTGGACCGTAACATACGCGAACGGCCTGTGCGGCATCGGCCGGGAAGGTCAGATTTATGAGATCCCGACCTACTACGTGTTCGAGTATCGAGACATGGACCTTGCGGGGGCGTGGACGGTGCTCGAGCAGGTTAACTGGGGTGGATCTCTGGACGCCCAGGGCTTCTCTGGTCGCGTTTCGCTTCCTTACGCCATGCGTGCTGAAGCCAGGGTACGCAAGCTATACAAAGACCGACCAGGGCGGATCAACAACGAGGCCAGGGATGACGCGACATGGACGGATCTGCGCGGTCGGATGCAGAACTCGCCCACCAGTTACCCAGGACTGACGGTCATCACGTGCAACATCCGCGGTGGCGATCGCCTCTCTTCGCAGTCGGAAAGCCAGGTAAGTGTCGAGGCAACCCGCATCCTTCCTCTGATGGGGGGAGGTAGCGGGCCAAGCCGCGATATCGTGCCGTGGTGCATCTACCAGCTGAAGCGGCGTGGGTACACGGACGACGATCTTGATCTTCCAGAGTGGCAGGACTTCCACAGCATCTGCGTTGCCCGTGGCGACAAGTACGACGAGACTTTGGACGCGACTATCACGGTGAAGGATATGATCAACAACGCGCTGGCCTGCGGGTTCGGCGAGCTGGTGACATTCCGCGGCCTACTGCGCCCCGTTCGTGATGCTGCACGGGCAGCATTCGACGTCACTTACGGGCCCAAGACTCAGACCTATTCTCCACAGAACATGACCAAGATGCTCAAGATCAGCGGCGCCATGCCGTCGATCAACGACTTCGACGGCGTGGATGTGGAGTACTTCTCGCGCACAACCTGGGCATGGGAGACGGTGGAGTGCAGATGGCCTGGCGACCTCGGTACAAAGGTCGAGAAGCTCAAAATGCCGGGGATAAGCGACAGGACAAGAGCATGGCGTATCGGAATGCGCCGGCGTGGACACCAGAAGTTCCGCACCGACGTTTACACCTGGGAAACCGAGATGGACGGCAGCAACAGCGGCTACTTGAGCTTCGCAGCCGTTGCGGATGATGCGCCCAAGCGGTGCCAGAGCGCCATTCTGTTGGGATTTGCGGTGACCGGCTCGGGAACATTCCTGACTTCTTCTGAGCCGCTGGACTTCAGCGCTGGCGGCGAGCACAGAATAGGTGTGCGCAAGCTGGACGGCACGCTATCCGGGCCTTGGACCGCCACGCAGGTGGATCAGTACAAGGTTCGGGTCGATGCGCTCGACTTCACACCAGTAGTGGATGGACCACTGGAGCCGCCGCACATCCTGTTCGGCCCGGCATCCCGCTGGGCCTACCCGGTGCTAATCACCAGCTCAGACCCGGCAAACGGCAACACAGCCATGAAGGGCATGCCCTACGACGCCCGCGTTTACACCTACGACGACCAATTCCCGCCGGCCTGACCGGACCTTTACGAGCATGCCCGCCTAGAGCGGGCTTTTTCATGCCCGGAGAACCTATGCGCTACAACACAATGAACCCGGTGGGCCAGGACGGATCGAACGATCCGCGGGATCTCTACGATAACTCTGGAATCATTGACCAGTTTGTAACCGGCGAGCTTCCTGCATATCCAGACCGTCTTGGTCGGTCCAGAAAATCGCTGGAAGGCATGCGGGTGGATTTTCGACAAGATCAACAAAACAGGGACGCTCAGTTTAATGCTCTGCTGACGTCCTCTGGCTATATCGACCTCGGCGCCTACGATGACGGCCCCTACACGATAATTGCCCCTAACCAGATGTTTTCGAAGGACGGTGCCTACTGGTCTCCAAGCCCAGCACTCGCTCTTCCATACACCACGCTCAACAACTGGTCAGCCGATCGAAGCAAATTCGTCAACCGTGGCGACGCATCGGTCAGGACTGATCTAAAAAAGGCCCTGGCAAGTCTTGATTCGTCATCCGACAAGCTGTTGATTGATCTGCACTATGGCATTTGTCGCGGAGTCGGTTACAACGGGACCGGTGGAGAGCGTGTAACCCAGACTACCTCTGTAGTTGAAAGTGGACAAAGCATACCTGTCGTAGATGCTACAGGTTTCGTTGTTGGCCAACTCATCGTTTATAAAGCTGGTGACGGTGAGTATTACACGGCGGTTGTCGCGGCGATTGTTGGTAACACCATCGCAACACAGTCTCGAATCGAAGTATTCATAGAGGCAGGGGCAGATGTAGGGATCTTCTACACTCAGGAATCTCATGCGACGCTGATGGGGTATAAAGCGATTGCAGATGCAGCGCTTCGCCAGGCAAGCAAGAGATTTGAGACTGTTCACACCTGGACAGCACAGGATGCACACACCCTTGTCGGAGGGGCGGTTGAATCTCAATTCAGCGACGCGACCTATTCCAATCCAGGTTCTTCAAGCCAGTCCTCATTGCTCGTAACCGCGCCGGCCGTAGGTGGAGGTGTCAGCACGGAAGAGATATCTCTTCCGGCAGGTGACTACATAGCGAGGATCTTCGTAACCCCGAACATAAATGGCTCGGCGACGATGATCGCGTCTGTGTCAGAGGTTGGCGTCGGTGCTATCAGTTATTCTGATGCGCCATCCGGTCAACGACCAATAGTGCATGAGGCATTTTTCAGGAAGAGCAAAAAAAGAAAGGTTTACGTAAGCTTGCTGGCTCAGCAGGCAGGGCAAAGTATTGCTGTGTCAAGAATCGAATTTGTCAGGCTGACAGGATTCGTGAAAAACCTGGACCGTGGAGTTCACGTCCTTCTCGGAGACAGCTGGTTTGCTCAGCCAGGAATTGCTCAGCGGCTATCAGAGCGACTGCCAAATGCAACCATAATCAACAAGGGCGTTGGCGGAAACACGGCGGCAGCTCTGTGGCAGAGATTTGATACGGACGTCAGGCCATACAACCCAAACTTTGTTTGGGTAATGTGTGGGACTAACGATGTAGCCACAGGAGTTAGCCCTGATTTGTTCTACACCGGTACTGGAATTATCTCACAGTACATAGCAACAACCGGCGCGACAGGAGTGTTTTTCAACTGCTCGGTAGGTGCGCCAAACCATCCAGTGTATGGAGACCTGCTAACGCCTTCAAGGAACTACGTGATCAATGAAGATTACTTGGCACAGATGCCTGGAGCCACACAGGCTACTGAGGTCTACAACGCGCCTATTAATATTACCGTACCTGCTGGTGCGTCACGAAGAATTCTAGTTCCAGGGTTCACCAAGAAGCCAGCCGTCCTGCGGCGTCTATATGCAGTAGGGCAGGGTGGAGAGACCACCGGAAACATTCGCGTTGGTTTCGGCACAACCGTGACCGCCATGAATGAGGACGTAGTTACCTACGCCCTGGCGGAATCAATACGCAACGGTCTTGACGTACCAAAAACCAATCAGGCCCAGAGATTCCTGATGCTTGAGATCCAGAACACAGGAGCTTCCGAGATATCAGTGGGTGGATACTTCGTGCTGGAGTGGTCTCCAATCCTGTAGGTTAAATGGCGTAGTCAATGGTCTTCCTGTTACCGCGCCAAGTAACCCAGTGATCTTGTAGTTGTTCATTTACATAATCACCGTTACTTGAGCGCGTGAATTTCACGCCTTTGAACTCATCAAGGCTACTAACCTCTGATTCGAACTCATCTCTGTATTGTTCGTAGTCTTTGTCTGAGTCCAGAAAGTCAGAGATTAAACTGATAATTTTTCTGATCATTACTGATTCCCTGTGTATTTGCTTCGCCAGCCTGATAGTCAGACGATTTAGCGGTTGAGTCGATTATAGCCAAATACGACCATGGAGATAGAGCCTTGCAGATTTCCGAGCAGCAACTGCTGCAGATCCTCCCCAATGCCCGCCCAGTCGCGGGCATTTTTGTGCCTGCACTGAACCGAGCGATGCTGCGCTGGAAGATCGATAGCCGCCTGCGCATCGCTGCCTTCCTGGCCCAGGTCGGTCACGAGTCCGGCCAGCTGCGCAATCTGGTGGAGAACCTCAACTACAGCGCAGAGGCCTTGGTGCGCACATGGCCAAGTCGGTTCACACCGCAGACCGCTGGCGCCTACGCTCGGCAGCCAGAGAAGATCGCGAACAGGGTCTATGGCGGTCGTATGGGTAACGGTCCGGAAACCTCAGGTGATGGCTGGCGGTACCGTGGGCGCGGCCTGATCCAGCTGACCGGCCGCGACAACTACCGCGCAACTGGCCAGGCCCTGGGTCTGCCCCTGCTCGAACAACCTGAGCTGCTCGAGCAGCCCGAGCACGCTGCGCAGTCGGCTGCCTGGTGGTGGTCACAGCGCGGCCTGAATGAGTTGGCCGACGCCGGACGCATCCAGGATATCGGCAGCGTGATCAACACCGGACAACCAGGCCGCGTTCCGCATGGCGCTGCTGAGCGGAAAGCGCTGTATGACCTCGCGGTCAAGGTGCTGGCATGAACGCCTGGCTGCTTCGCCTCGCCGGCGCCGGGCTGCTGATCCTGCTCGGCATGGCCGTGGGCACCTGGGTCACCACCAGACACTTCCGACCATTGCTCGACCACCAGCAGGACCAGGCCGCACAGTGCGCCGCCGCGCGCGAAAACTTGGCAGGCCTGGCGCAGGAGCAGGGCAAGGCCCTGGGCAACCTAGTTCTTGAGGCGAGCGAACGCCAGGCCAGGGCAGAGCAAGCGATGGGCGAATCCGAGAAAAAAACCCGGGAAGACTATGCAGTGGCGAACCGGCTTCAGCAAGAGCGCAACCCTGGCGTATGTGCGATCGACCATTTCGACAAGGAGCTTGGCCTATGAAGGCGCAGGTGCTGGAAAAAAGTGCAGGTCGTGTGAAAACGTGCAGGCCTTGGGAAAAAGTGCAGGTGCTGCAGATGCTGCTTGTGAGCTTGCTGGTTACCGGGTGTGCAGCGGCGCCCACGCCGGAGATCCGTTATGTGCGGGTTGAAGTGCCTGTGCAGGTGCCGTGCCGCGCACCAGCGGTACCTGTTCCAGTCTGGGCAACCGCAGGGCTGAAGAAAAGCGACACTCCGGAAACGAAGGTGCTTGCACTGCTTGCTGAACGCCGGCAGAGGATCGGGTACGAGCGCCTGCTGGAGTCGGCGGTGGGTGCTTGCCGCTGAACGGTACTTCCTGCGCGCCTGGTTGCAGTGCTGAAATACTGTATCCATATACAGTATTCGGTGCAGCATGTACTTCCTTATCGTCCGTCGGCGCGTGAATGGCGTGGCCATTCCTTCCGATCAGCTCAAGAAAATCCAGCCCCTGCGCGCCGATATCCACATCGGTGACCACCACAGCGAACCGTTGGGCAGGGTTGCCACGCAGGCATGGGTGTTCAATCCGACGCCCGGCCCCGACATCATCCCTCGGTTGCACGATGCCAAGTTGAACGGCATGGCACAGCTCGGCATCAACATCAACGGGGTCGAGGAGATCGACGGCGTGTTGTACGCCCAGTCCTGGTGGTGCCGGGCGGTGGGTGAGTATGGCAACTGAGCTTCCGCAGGCCTGGGTGGCCGAGCTCAATGACAGCTTCGAGCTGATAGTGGACCCAGATGGGCGCGCTGCGGTGCTGACCGAAATGGCGCTCGCCGCGCGCAGGCGTCGTGAGGTGGGCGATGAGGAACTGTCCGAGATGCTGGAGTTCGTCGAGGCAGGCAGGCTGTGGGCTCTGAACGAGCATGAGGAGGCCTGGGCTTTCGGCCTGTTCTGTGAATAGCTGTCTAAAGGAAGGGAAACGTTCGGCAGAACGCCGGGATGGGCAGTCAGGGCTGCGTGAGAAATGCGTGACTCTTGTGGACACTCGCGAGCACCTATGGACGTTCGATTGCAGCGAGCGCGCCGAAAAGTGCTGCGATATCATGCCGTTAGATGGATTGGCATGCATGGGGTGCAAGGGGTCGAGTGTTCGAATCACTCCGTCCCGACCAAAAAACTCCAAAGAATCCAGTCACTTAGCGGTGGCTGGATTTTTTTATGGGCATCGAAAGTTCTGGGCATCAGAAAAATACCCCTACTTATGCCCCTACTTGGAAAATCGCTTGCATCACTCAGGCGGATGCTTATTAAGCCTCACTGTGTCTCCCAAGGACACGGGACCACCCACCAGTGAGCCTTGTAGCTGTGGGCGAACCGGACCTTGTAGATACCGTTGTCCAGGGCGACGATACCCTCGGAAAATCCAATTTTTGTGGGTGCTTTTGCTATAGGGAGCTGGATTTTTGGGGGCTGTTCTTTAGGGGGGAAACCATTCATTGCCGCCGAAGTCAACGACCCGTCGTTCCGGGAGGGGGCCTTGCGTCCCAGAAGGCTGGCGATCTTATGCTGAAGCATGGTGTCGACTCGGGTGGTGATATAGGCCGTGTCCGCATTCCGCAGATCCGTGCCTATTAGCATGTCACGCGGCATGACGAGCACCGAGGTCGGGGTGCTGTCGTTATTGAAATGGTCGATGGCCTGTCGGCCTTTGTCCTCAAGGGTGTGAGATACCGCCCCAGGATCATCGAGGATGTCTCGGGGGAGTTGCTTTCTTGCAACAACCTCAGCAACTGCTCGTGAATGGTAAGCGCATCGGATGTTTTGTCGGCAACGACAATGGCTTTTCGGCAGGACGGCAATGGCGATGCCTTGATGTCCTCCAGAATGCTGAATGCAATTGATGTGTGGGGAGAGTCCTCTGATCGTGGGTCTGCCTCTCCTGTATTTTGCGCGTCTGGCCGGAAAATCGCGAGATCAAATCAACCGTGATATCAAGGCGCGACGTCTGCTGTCACTTAGCTTGGGGAATCGTAGCCAGCGTATTCCTGACTGGTAGCTAGATCCGCTGAAGCTCAAGTTGGTTCTCGCAATCTTCAAGTCCTTGCCTAAACTCGAAGCTTGGGAAATCTATCGTCTGCTTACTAAACCAGACGATATGTTGAAAGGGCGCACACCGCTAGATGTGGTGCAAACAGAGAATTTTGAGACTACCTTGGCTTCACTGGTTCGGGGGCGAAAAATAGCATAGTTTGTGTCCTTCATTCTTTTTTTGCATGGCTTACAGCGGTCCGAATTTTTGGTTTGTTCCGTTCCAGTCCCGAAAATGGATCCAGTCAACTATCGGTGACTGGTTTTCATGTTTTCAGTTTTTTAGGAGCAGAAAATATAGGGCTCGAGTAGATTCCATTGCCGAATACGTCTGGCCTAGAGTGGCAGGGCGCAGCGGTTGTGACCCACATTAGCCTGGAATTCGCATCGCTCGTGATCTGATAGCCTTCACGGCCTCAGGCCAGAGCAAGGCAGGTAATGGTCTCGTCCTTCCCCAATTGCGCGAATCTCGCCGCAGTAGGCTGTCTGCCATCTTGTACAGAGATTGGTTGGCTCTGCTCAGAGGTCTCCATTGCAGCATGCAGTGGGTGCTAGGGCCGTTAGGCGGGTATCGGGATCTGCTTTTGGAGAGACATAGAAAGATCTCAGCTATACAATGCGCCCTTATCACCTTGGACGACTGGATGGGTCCTCCAGGCCGGACCTCTGGCACTGGAAAGGGTAAGCAGTTTTGGGATGGGGCCAATGAATTCGATGCACGATGGCAAGATAGACGCCCATTTTTCTGGGCATGAGACGTTCCCGCTTCGTCAGATGTGGCTAAAAAAAGCGGTTGAGCGCGCAGATACGGATGGGCTCGTGCCCAAAACCACTTTCACCGACGATAAGGCTATCGCAGAGTTCGGCGTGGGCCGAAATATGGTTGCGGCTATCAAGCATTGGGCACTAGCGTGTGATGTCTTGGTGGAGGATGAGTCACGACGAAATTTCCAGCTCAGTCCTACAGGTAGAGAAATCTTCCTTGATGAGGGTTTGGATCCATTCTCTGAGAATCCTACTACCGCATGGTATGCACATTGGTGCTTGGCTGGTCGCGGGAGCCGCTCGACTACGTGGTATTGGCTTTTCAATGTCTTCACCTCGCAATCATTCAGTCGAGACGAAGCGCTTCCTACACTTACCAAATTTGCTCAAGCCATTTCTGGTGGAAGGAAGCTGTCTAGCGCAACCCTGAGTCGTGATATGGACACCTGCTTGCGCGGATATGCTCCTAGATCCGTAATGTCCTCGGTTGAAGAAGCCGCTGAGCCAATGCTTGCTGAGCTCGGTTTGCTCCAAGAGGAGCGGAAGGGCGTCTTCTCTTTCCGGCGCGGGCCTAAATCAACACTTACCGACGCTTTCTTCACATGGGCCCTCCTAGATTTTTGGCAGCGGCACCGGGCAGGTGAATCTTCTCTCACATTTGAAACCGCCGCCTACGCGCCGGGCTCTCCTGGTCGAGTTTTCAAGCTCGATGAGGAGTCAGTAGCGGAACGCCTTTTCACTTTGAGCGAGCTTACTGACGGGAAGCTGCGATGGTCTGATACGTCAGGCCTACGTCAGGTTTACCGCGGCAATTTTGAATGTGAACTGATGATGTCCAAATTGTTGAGAGAGTCCTATGTCCGTTGAGTCTGATGTTTTGCTCGAGCCCGCGCCAGTGAGAATCGAACGACATTATCGGCGCTCAGTCCGCATAGATGCAGACCTCGGACGGCATGACGCTTTGGACGGCTATGTGCTGACCGAGACCGCGCGTGAGGCGCTTTCGATTATGACGCGACAGATTGTTGGCAGTAGTCAACGCGCGTTCACTTGGACAGGTCCATATGGAGGAGGGAAGTCGTCTCTGGCTCTCGTCCTGGCTGCTGCGATCGCCGATGATGAATCTTTGCGTAAAAAGTCGGAATGCTTCGTTGGTGAGGTTCCCTCATTTAGAGAGGCGTTTAACACTGATGATGGCAATTGGCTTGTAATTCCGGTTGTTGGACGTCGCAGCAGTGTTCTCGCAGAGCTTTCCAAGTCGCTTAGTAAGGCTACCGGGCGAGTCGAAACAGTTAGTAACTCAGATGAGTTGATAGATACTTTGGTTCGCGAGGCAGAGGGCGATGGCCGTGCCGGCGTACTTCTAATCGTCGACGAAATGGGGAAACTGCTTGAGGCGTCGGCCGCCGGCGGTGACGATGTGCACTTCTTCCAAGATCTGGCGGAAGTCGCGGCTCGAAGCCAGGGAAAACTGGTTGTATTGGGCATTCTCCACCAAGCATTCCGACAATACGCATCCCGCCTCGGCATTGAGGCAAGAGATGAGTGGGCTAAAGTCCAAGGGCGGTTCACGGATGTCTCTTTCGTTGCCACGGGTGATGAAGTAGTTGAGCTGATAGGAAGAGCGATCCACTGTGAAATTGCTCATCCAAATACAGTCGAGATGAGCAACACGATTGGAACTGCCATTTCTGGCCGTCGTCCTGCAGTAGGACGTGGTATGGGAGCTCTCCTTGATAAATGCTGGCCACTTCATCCAGTTACTGCAGCGCTGCTCGGACCTGCTTCTCGGCGGCAGTTTGGTCAAAATGAGCGAAGCGTATTTGGTTTCCTAACATCGCTTGAGCCTCACGGCTTCCAAGATTTTATTTCGAGTTGGGATCAGCAGTCGCTTTATGGACCAGACCTTTTTTGGGATTACCTGAGAGCAAATCTTGAACAGGCGATCCTGGCCTCTCCTGACGGCCACCGCTGGGCACAGGCTGTTGAGGCGGTAGAGCGCGCTGCATCCAAGGGAGCCACAGAGACAGAAATTTCACTGGCCAAAGCGCTTGCGTTAATCGATATGTTCCGCAGTGTTTCGGGACTCGCGGCAGATGAGGCCGTGCTGCACACCGTTTTGTCTGGCTATTCAAAAGCTGACATAACACGGGCTATGGAGCGTTTGGCGACATGGCGCGTTGCACTCTATCGAACTCATCTCGGGGCCTGGACCATTTTCGAAGGCAGCGACTTCGATATCGATCAGGAAGTGGCGAAAGCTCGGGCTACATTCGTGGAGGCTGACACGAAAGCATTGACGGCGATGGCGAGTTTAAATCCGATTATCGCCAAGCGTCACTACCACTCCACTGGTACGTTCCGGTGGTTAGGAGTGACTATGCATTCTGTGCAAGAAGCAGAGCGATTGTCGAAAAGTTACGAACCCGATGGTGGAGAGTTTGGCAGGCTGGCATTGGTGCTCCCTGAACGTGCGTCCACGGTGGAAGATGTGACCAGGACCTTGAGCAAGCTGCAGAGCAACTCAAAGAGGACGCTGTTCTTCGGCATTCCGCCTAACCACGAGCTCATAGCAGACCTTGGTGCTGAGCTTATGTCACTGCGACTGGTATACGAGAGCAGCCCTGAATTGGAGGGGGACTCGGTTGCTAGGCGAGAGGTGGCTGCGCGGTTATCCTCTGTAAAGGGAGCAATTGAGGAAGCGTTGCGCGAGGCAGTCGCACGCGCCGAGTGGCTGTATGAGGGGCTGTTCGTAAGGCCTGCTAGCCTGTCATCACTTGCCTCGGACGTGTCCGCTCGAACATTCAGCTCTGCCCCAAGAGTGTGGAGTGAGCTCGTAAACAGAGATGCCTTATCCAGCAATAGCGTGAAAGCACGCCGTGATCTGCTCCATCGTATGGTCCAAAATACACATGAGGAATGCTTAGGTATCGAGGGTTATCCTGCCGAGCGGGGGCTGTACGAAACACTTCTTTCCTCAACTGAACTCCATTGCTTGGATAAGCAAGGGGTTTGGGGTTTCCAGGCGCCTAAAGCTAGCAACAAGAGGAATTTCCATCCCCTGTGGAGCGCAGCACTCAAGAAACTCGCCAGCCAAATTGTCGGTCGTGTAGAGGTGAGAGAGCTTTACACCCTTTGGAGCGGTGCTCCCTATGGAGTGAAAAGTGGGATGCTCCCAGTGCTCGCCGTTGCGTTCATGCTCGCTCACTCTGACAAGATTGCTATCTATCGGGACGGAATATTTGAGCCTCGGCTTACAGACGTTGATGTGGACGAAATGCTGCAAGACCCCGGCCGTTTCGCGCTGCGATGGGTTGATGAAGATCTTGAAAAAGCACAGCAGCTTAAAACTATCTCGGCCGTACTGAATAAGTGTGGCTTTGAAGCTACTTCCGAATCTCCTCTAGATATTGCCAGAGCACTCGTAAAGGTGCTTTTCAGTCAACCTTTGTGGACACGGCGTACTCAACAGCTGTCGGGGCTTGCACGTGCTGTCCGCGATCTTTTGGTGAAAGCATCTGATCCGCATCAATTGCTGTTCGTAGATCTACCAAGAGTTTTTGAGGATGGCTCGGTACGGGATGGTGCTCAGCTAGAAAGCGCTCTGTTGGAGCTAACGGATGCCTTTCCAGCCATGCTGAGGAAAGTAGATAACCGGCTCGCTGAAGCCATTGACGCTAAGGAAGGAGATGATCCCGAACTCAGGGAGCGTGCTAGTTACGTGTCCAAAGCTACTGGAGATCTTCGGCTTGAGGGGTTTGCTCTGCGCTTGCAAGAACGGGATGGCACGGTTTTGGGGATGGATAAAATCCTGAGTTTGGCAGCGAAAAAGCCCCCGCGCGATTGGACCGATTTAGATGTGGACGCCGCCCTGATTGCTGTAGCAGATCTATCGCTCGCTTTCAGAAAAGCCGAAGCGCTGATCGCGGTTAACGGCAGAGCACCAGGGCGTGAGGCCTTCTCTATTGTAATTGGCTCCGGTGGTTCTTCAGATGTGGTCAACAAAACCTTTGAGGTTGCCGGCAGAGATAGAGAGATAGTTTCAGATGCAGCCACAAAGGTCCTAGAGTTACTGCGTAGCTCCGGGCTTGAGGGTGATCTGCTCCTCGCAGCTATTGCCCGGGCCGGATCCACAATCGTGAACGAAGGACCAGGACATGCGTGAGCGGCATCTCTTGGGTCTTTCTGGGGGGCGTGATAGCGCTGCTTTAGCGGTATACATCCGCCAGACAAGGCCCGAATTGGATATCGAATATTTCTTCACCGACACTGGAGAGGAGCTGCCAGAGGTACAGGATTTTCTAGGGCGGCTTGAAGGATTCCTAGGTAAGCCAATCTTAAGACTGAATCCCAGGAGGGATTTTGAGTTCTGGTTAAGGGAGTACAACAATTTTCTTCCTTCACCTCAGACACGCTGGTGTACGCGGCAATTGAAGCTTGCACCTTTCGAGGAGTGGACTCGGCCGATGCTAGCGGCAGGTGAGAAGGTTTTCTCTTACGTTGCCATCAGATCTGATGAGGACTATCGCGAAGGGTATGCCTCTAAGCATGAGAGCCTTAAAGTGGTGCTTCCCTTCCGCGAGGAGGGAATAGATAAGCCCGGCGTCATCGAGATCTTGGAATCCTCTGGTGTCGGACTGCCTGAGTATTACGAGTGGAGAAGTCGCAGCGGATGCACATTTTGTTTCTTCCAGCAAAAAATTGAATGGGTCCGACTGCGCGAGCGTCACCCTGATGCCTTTGAAGAGGCTAAGGCGCTGGAGAAGACTGCTTTGGATCACGGGTCACCTTTTACCTGGTCTAAAGGTGAGCCGCTCTCTGATTTAGAGAAACCAACACGTGTCGCTGCAATCCGTAAGGAGTACGAGGCGCGAAAATTACGTACCAAAGCCCGTCGGTCAAGAAACCCTCTCCGTCCATGGGAAGATAATATGGACATTGATGATATCTATGGGATTGATGAAGCTGATGGAGGCTGTAACGTTTGTCATAAATAGAGGCCTATGAGATGCATGCTGCGATTACCGTCGACCAAGATCTCGCCGCAAGCGGAAGATTCATGGTGCCTCCTATTTGGACCTTATTATGAGGCTTGGAGGTGCCTGCCAAATCAGAGACGATACACTGGGAGTGTTTGCAAAAAAGTTGTAGATCAGGCTAGCGTTAAGGGGGCGGGCAATTTTAAACATATTTACCAAAGCTCCGCCCCTTACATGGTAGGAGCTCCTACGCGTGCCAAACTGCTAATATAATCTTTGCTTTATTTTGTCCGTTGGTTAACCATTTTTCATGGTTAATGAAAATTTTTAAATCGCCCATGGTGCTAGGTTTGTCTTTGCAGTAAACCAGTAAGGTTTCGCTTGTGATTTTGTTGCCGGCCTTAAGCTGTACCCCCATATATGCGCGGAGTAGCTCTTCATTAATTGAGTCTGGAAATGCTTCTATTACTGAGCTTAGGCTTGCTTGATCAATATGAAGTTCATCTGAACTTCCTCTGTTCATAGCGTGCCCTGTTAAAGGCGTGCCTCCAAGTGACTCTGCAGGGTCAGCATCCGATAGCGTGCCTGCTAATATGGCAGTGCCTTGTAAGTGCCAGCTACTTAACCTTCGTTGAAGTCCAACTCTCGACGCTCTCGAGCTATATGTGGCTGCGATACTTTGAGCTTGGTCGAGGCGAAGCTCTCCTACAGAGGTCCACCCGTTTACAAAGTCTTCAGCAAGCTCTTGTATTGTCGGCGTTCGGATGTTTCTTAGGTTCCATCCCAGTGTTTCAGTTTCTGTGTCGGTAGCTGTCGAGCTGAGATAGACTACTGCTTGATTTTTTTCTTGACTTAGAGGGCGCGAACGAACTCCGCTCACAAGTAGTAATGATACCTTGTCGAATGCATCCTCTTTGGCTTGAGCAAGATCACATGCTTGTGTGAGATTAAGCCACTCTCTACCATCGTTCGAACGTAACACCATACCAAAGCGAAGATTTTTCTTTAGCCATTGCGCCTTGTTTAGGGCTGGAGAGTGAACAGGGTAAGTGGTATGGTCGAGACCTTGTCCACCGCGCCACTCCATACTTCTCATCAGCCCTCTGATAGCTGCTCGAGAATCACCTATTTCGGCCACCGGTGCAATGACATTTGTATTGCGGTGCTCCATTAAGGAGTCGCCAAGTGTGAGAAGCGAGTTACGGATCCCAGTGTACGACTCCAGTGCCGTCAGCAAGTGACGGCTTATACATTCTTCTACATATCGGCAAAAATCGTCATTGTCCAATGTTGCTGCTTCGTGGAGTATATCCATGGCTTGCAAGTCTAGCTCCCAAAGCTTATTCGCCTGGTCTCGAGCTGCGAGTTCTAACCCTTTTGATGTCTCGCTCACAAAATTTTCGACTGCTGAAATGAATGGTCTGTCGGATGTCAGTTGGAATAGCGCAGTCTTCCAATGGATCAAATCATCATCAGACATGGGTTTGCCCATGATGCGCATTCTAGAGCTGGAAGCTTTAAGTAGCGGGCGGATAGTGCGAAACTCTGACTGCAGTTGGGTGACATGAGTTGACATTAATATGACTTGCAGCGGATTTTCGCAATCTTTGTGTGCAGTTATTGCGGAATCTATAAAAGGGAGTGTTTGCTGGTTCGAGTTCTGGACTAGGTAGTAGTCGACTATTATTAGGTCGTATAATCTATCTTCAGGGATGAAGGGGGATGAGTAGAAGTGAATATTCTCCGCCGGTACCCCTACGGCCTCCAGTAAACCATGCACGCGCCTTACCGGTGCGGCGCTGTCATAGCGGGCCTCAAGCACTTTACGAACGGCGTCACTTAACCGAGTTGGTGCCTCCTCACATATAGCTTTATCAGAAAGCGGTGTAGCAGGATCGGGGATCGTTTCTATGTCCAGGCCATGCTTGTTCAAAACGCCAGCATAGGCTTCGTAGTCAGGGTCATGGGGGTCCCCAAGAAGAGCGGCAATGTCGCCGTCGATGGAGAGGAGATCTGCGGTACTAATGTCTTGAGACAAGTCATCATCAATAATAGCAATTTTGATAACTTTTGCCTCATGCAGGGATTTTTTTAGATCCATACCTATTCCTTGGGAAGCTCAAGTACAAAGCCTCGAAAGCGGCCGTCATCGTCCGCTGAATCCAATACAAGCTTTGCTTCGTGATAAGTGGCGACCTCGGCAGCAATAAAAAGCCCGAGACCTTGACCGCGCGGCCTTAGTGAAAAGCCAGCCGTGAATATTCTGTTTTTATCAGCAGGTGAAATTCCAGGGCCATTGTCCCTTAGAGTTAACGTTCGGGACTCTGGGTCAAGCTCTATTGTAATGCATCTTTCGGTTCTGCCAGCTTTAGCGCCTTGTTGTACCCAGTATATGGAGTTCGTGATCAAATTCTCGATTGCTAAGCTTACAAAGCCACGAACCATGTTTACTTTAACTGGGCGAAGTTCTGGTTCGTTGGAGATAATTAGTTTGCAGTTTACTTCGTGGCGTTCAAAGCGGGCTGCATAGCCTTCAATTATAGTGTTAAGCAATGCTGATAGGTCAAATATTTCTTTTCGATGCCTGCCGGATGGGGTGAGCGGGTCTAGTTGACGTAATCGGGTGTTAATTGCTTTAATTTCTGCGTCTAGCTTTCCGAGTAGTGCTTTAGTTTGCGGAGATTCGTCTTTAGAAAGCTTTTGCATCAGCTGTCTAGTATGGCCGGTTGTTCTAGTTAGCTCGTGTAATACGCCCGACATGACTGTTCCAACGCCGGCCAGTTCAAGTATGTCTTCACGGCGCTCTCCAGCTAGTTTGCTTGCTTCTTCAAATCGTGTGACCTCGTTTTTTATGAAGTGAAGATGATCCGCAATTGACTGAACAGACCCTTGGACCTCGGGTGAAACCTTTGAACGAATGTCAGTCAAGCCCTGTTCGGCTTGAAGGACTCTTGCCCTTATTGTGGCTGGGGCGCTTTCGACAATATTATCGAGTCTTGCTTTTTTATCTTCTTGCCCTTCATGTTCAATGTAGCGCCGAAGCTCATCAATCGCGAATTTTGTTAGCATCTCACGGACGAGGTTCGCTTCAGAGGATTCGATAAGACCTTCACGGTTTGAGCGGTCAACTAAACCAGGATTTTCTGCTCTGGAAATTTCTAATGCGCCGACTGTTTGTATTCGGTTGACTGCAAATCCTCCGCGTTTAAGCGCTGAGCTATCTAGGCCCAACCAGTCTTCGCCTGTAGATTGTCCTGAAAACCCTACGCGAAAGCCATCGCGATAAATTGCTATACCACCGCTCCATATGTCGAGCTCGGCTTTTGCTGCCTTCCAATTACCATGTAAAGTAGCTTGCTGGCGAAGGCGGTCACGATTGAACCAGCGAATCGTTGCTCGGATGGGGCCAATTTTTTTTAGCGCGACTGCGGTAGTAGACAATGCATGTGTAAGTTCTGCTGTTGTTCTTATAGTTACTTCAGGTTCGTTTCCGCGTTGGTAATCGATTAGCTCCGTTCGAAGTACAGAGCCGTTGCTTTCGTCAAGCTCGCTCGGGTCGAATTCAAGTTCCATGTCGGTTTGAACGAGATCTGTTAGTAATTTCTTCATTCCCTCGATGGGGATACGAGCGCCACCATTTACATGGACATCGATAGGAAAGCCTGACGGTTTTTTCTTTTCGTTAGTGAGAGTTTGTAAATTTTTGGCTGATGCTTCACGCTTTTCCTCAGGCTTTACAAATGGATTCTGCAGGCGGCGGAGGAAATCGCCAATTAATTTATTCCTGACTTTTTCATCCGTCCAATGGCTCTTCAATGCCGAGATTGTGATTACCGTTCCCGACTCGGTTTGGCGAGGGCGAGTACTCGGCTTTATCTCAAGGCTTATGTCGTTTATGTCTTTTGTGGGATCGTCGAATAATCTCCAGTCGAAGTTTATTTCGTGTGCTTGTCCGCCTTTAGTCCAAGATGTTACATTGGCATTGTCGCCGAGGCGCATCATTGCTAAGCGGCCTATACCTTTGTTTCCTAGGATTTTACGACTAAGATCCTTGGAGTTGTTGGTGGCCAGTTTGGAAGGCGTTCCAATTGCTAGAAATACAGATTCAAGCGTATTGGCATCCATTCCGCAGCCTGTATCTTCAATTGATATGTAGTTAATTGACTCAATTACTTTTGTTGCGTTTTCTTTTGTGGGGTTGCAATCAATTTTCCCTAGTAACTCTAATACTCTTTGAGTTTCGTTGGTGTCCGTGATTTGGTTGGTGATTTTTTTTCTTATGTCAGCGACCGCTGTTTGAAATGTGGGGGTGTCTATGCTTTTGCTTATCTTATTTATGCTTTCATCTATTACTGAGTGAGGTACGGGGATGTGGATATCAACTTTTACTCTAGGAGATTCAGCGTCAAACGCATTTTTGATGAGTTCGTTAATCGCTACCTCGTCAGAGGTAATTAACTCTGCGCCAAGATGCACTAATGTCCTGGCAGCTACCGAAAAAATTGCCACTTGATTCAAATCCTTGAATAGATGTTGATGGGTGCAATTTGAGTTTGGAGAGACATGAGTTTCATCCATTCACTCCGACAAGCCAGAAAAACCACCATAGACGCACGATGAATGTCCCTTCAGATTAGCACTTGGAAATAATGCCATGATGATGTCATGGTCACAATGGTTGCCTGCGTTGGACTCAACGTGTTGAATTCGCAGCCTGGTCCGCGAGAGCATCGTGATTCTAAGCGATGACAGGTAATCCACATGAAATCAGTGGTTATTGTCTGTTACGTAGCCGGAGGCGTCAGCTGCTCGCGCTTTCCGAGTTTTCCTACCGAGTGCTGGAGGGCTTGACCTGGCCTATCGCCCGTATCGCACAGAGCGTTTCCGTACTGAAGCATAGCCTTCAGTATCGCCCTAGCCAGACAGGTCGTTTACTCTGGATGTAGCAGTCCGTTAGTCATCGCTAGCAGGCTAAGGCTGTTGAGTATATGAATCATGAAGCTGCAGTCGTCCTGATCAATGTGAGGTAAGGGTTATCTTCCGGAGGCGCTGCAGTTACAGCTTCTGAATCACGCAGAAGGTAACCGTTGAGGACTGTAGTTCTACGAGGCCCTCTTACCTGGCAAGTCCAAATATTCTGGCCATTGGGTTTTTTCAGATGAACATCCAGTTTTTCAAATTGACGTTGGAGAAATCGCCACGCTTCGCTTTTAGGATCTGCATCCGCCAGCTCTGGATGCTCGGACGCGTAGCGTTGGAAAATGCCCGGCGTGACCAGAAAGAAAGTACCTTCCACTGTGTGGACCTTAGCTTTGCTGTCATTGACTACTAAGTGATGACTGCTAACTCCCTCGCGCAGCCATTCGAGAAAGGCCAATCCCGAGGCATCCTGGGGTGGCGCACTGGCGGACGACACCTTGTCCGTATCTGATCCACTTTCGGGCTCGCCTGGCTCTTGCAGCGTGTTCAAGATGTCGTAGAGGTAGTCGAAATCCTGACTCCAGAGCGCTGTGCTCGGTTGCTCTTCGTCCGAGGTATTTTGCGAAGCGTCAGGGTCTGTCGTAATTGCTTCGTTGGTTGACGGGGGATGATCCATCATCGTCTCTACCGTGCCACTAAAGCTATCTGGGCGGGGTTCATTGGCCCAAATCAGGCTCGGTTGCAGGCGGAGGAAAGTAAAACGATGCTGCCAGTTCTTGTCTGCGACGGTGGCGTTCCACACCGCTTTGCCCTCAGGTGTCGCATCCACCAATCCATGTGACTGCAGCTCATCGAACAAGGCGATGTTGGAGGAAGGGATGCCATCCACCGCCTGTGCCAGCAAGTAGGCCCGGAGCTTGTCAGTGGCAATTTTACTGACCAGCCACAGATGGTCCTGGGTGAGCCAGCCGGCGGCGCCGGGCTGGTTGAGCTTGAACTCGTTCTTAGCCAGGTGTCGCAGGCCTGTGAGCAGGTGATGCTGTAGTGAGTGTTTAGGTGACTGCAAGGCTTTGCTGGGATTGGCCCCGATGTTCTGTGCGGTGGACACCCGGTCTGCTTGAAGTACCAACTCTCCGAGAGTGCCGGCGTGCTCGTAGTGGTTGGCTAGTAGAAAGAGCAAGTGGCCCCACAATACCGGGTAGTGGCTAAGCCAGTCGAGCAGACGGGGCGCCAAAATTTGCGTGTACAGCAGTCCCGTCGCGGCGCCGTGCAGTTGGTAGTCGCGACCGGCCACGTAGCGAAAGCGGTAGGGCAGGTTCAAAGGGCCGTGCCAGGGGTGCCACACCACGCCATTCTGATACTCAACCTGTAGGTCGACGGCAATCTTGCCAATGTCGTGGAGCAGGGCGCCGTAGGCAATCGCCGCGCTCCAGGCGTCGGCCTGCGCGGCCTGGTCTTCCGGAGCCGCGCCGCTGGGAAGCAAGTACGACTGGCGCAGCTTTAGGCTACAGGCCACCAGTTCTAATCCATGGTCCAGCATGCCACCTGGATAGGCATGGTGGTGACTTTCGCTGGCGGGGAGTTGCTGTACATAGCTGGCGTAACGGCGGATCGGCTCGAGGTAGAGTTGATCGAACTGAGGCTCGGAGAGCGCCGTGTACTGCCAGATGCGCTCGAGCAGCTTTTTCCGGTGATCGGCACAGAGCAGGGACTCAGAGGATAGCGGGAGGAGGAAGCCCTTGGGCGCTGGAGCGAGCGCGGGCTCTGCGGCACCCCCTTTTTGATGTTTGAACCACCAGCGCTTCATTGTGTTACCTGCTTTGCATTCAGAAGGTCCTTTTGCCTTTTCGGATAGGCCTCTTACCCTTGTGCCCCCTTCCATTGCCGCCGTTACCCTTTACCCCCCTTGGGCCTTTTTGCGAACGCGAAAATACGAAGTCTGGCGCATCGGGTTAGATGCTGGATTGGAATGGCCTGTCCTTTTTTCGGGGGGTAGACTGTTCGGCATCATTTTTAGGGCAGGTGGCCTGATGACGTTGAGCGATGCCGTTTTGATCGTGCTACTGGCGGATCGAATTCATGGTACGGATGCTGCCATTCGATCAGCAGCCAAGCGCTGTGCGAAAAAGCTGCCACGCAGTCAGCGCGATATGTTGTTCAAGGTTGGCAACAGCCCCGCGCCTCGGGAACTAGTAGGTCACCTTTGCCAGTTCTTGCCGGACTGAGCAGTCACATACATGTGTGTAAATTCTGAAGAATGAAAAGTTATCTGAAGGGAGAATTAAAGCTCGGCTAGTAGTTGTGTCTCAGGTACTATCACCTCACATGCCTCAACCCTAGGAAAAATTGCACATGTCCAAACTTGCCGAATTCAAAGCACTGGAAGCTCAACTGGCTGCCCAACTTCAACAGCTGGATGCGATGAAAAACGATTCCGGCCTGAAGCAGGAAATCGAGTTTGAACAAAAGCTCAAGGCCTTGCTGGAAGAGTACGGCATGAACTTGCGTCAGGTAATCACCATTCTGGACCCGTCCAAGGGCGTGAGCGTGACTGCAGTCAGCTCCTCTACTGGCGTTCAGCGCAAGCCGCGTGAAGTCAAGCGCTACAAGAATCCACACAGCGGTGAAGTCGTCGAAACCAAGGGCGGCAACCACAAGATCCTCAAGCAGTGGAAGCAGGAGCACGGCTCGGACACTGTCGAGGGCTGGCTGCAGTAATCGACTGCTCAGACTCAGCAGCGGATGCCCTACAACGGGCAAAATAAAGGCCCCGATCATGGGGCCTTTTTGCTGAAAGTGTCACGCTGTTAGTCGCTCAGTCGTTTCAGTGGCCTGATCGGACTGTAGTGCCAACAGGTACTCGGAGGCCTCACGGGCCTGGCCGCTGGCGCGGAAGATCGCCCGCTTATCCTCCTTGAGGATCTTCAGCCAGGACGCCAGGTACTCCTCGTGGCGCAGTGCACCCTGGGTACCGGTCAGCGCACAGAGAAACGCTGCGCCCATTTCTGCGACTAGCTCCTCGAAGGCGTAGGCTGCGGAGCCGAATGCATGCCCTCCGGTGATGCCCTCGCGGTTCAGACGCGAGCGGTGACCCGACCAGTGTGTCAGTTCATGCAGAGCCGTCGCGTAGTAGCTGCCGACGTCCTCGAACTGAGCCTTGCTGGGCAACTGGATG
The DNA here is from genome assembly GCF_052378495.1 of Pseudomonas sp. A014. Classification (NCBI taxonomy): domain Bacteria; kingdom Pseudomonadati; phylum Pseudomonadota; class Gammaproteobacteria; order Pseudomonadales; family Pseudomonadaceae; genus Pseudomonas; species Pseudomonas sp. A014. The sequence continues at coordinate 3,715,351 of NZ_CP199001.1, read as the reverse complement.
AGATCACGCACTGGCTGATAAAACGCGTCATCGCCATAGCGATGCTCGATTCGGGCGCCACTGGCGACCAGCAGTTGCTCGGCGGGGGCATGGTCGATGAAGACCGCTTGTCCATCGTTCTCGTCGCGACTTCGTTCTTCGTCAGGTAGACCCTCGGTCTGCTCGATGTTGAACAGGCAGTGCGTGCGCAGGAGCGCGAATTGCACCATCTTGATGTTGCCCTGTTCATCACGAACGACCTGACCGTCCTCGTCGTGCGCTTCCTTGCTCATGGGTTTGTACAGCACGGCGAGGGTCGATTGCTCGCCCTTGCGCACATGGCCACCGGCCTTGCGCGCTTGGTTGAACGTGAGCCAACGATCTTGGCGGAAACCCCGTAGACGGGCCTCGGCCCACAACAGCGGAATGTTGATGCCAGCGTAGGGACGCCGGGTGATGGCGTTGATGGGAAAAGGCGAGTCAGCCTTTAAGCCTGTGGTGGTCCAGGGTTTGATCCAGGGGATCACACCTTGACTCAGGGCACTGACGATCTTGTTGGTGACGTCCAGGTAGATATCGGACATGACGTTCTCCATTGTGAAGGGGGAACGCCGCCCGACCGGGAAGTGTTCCCGGGTGGGGTGAAAGGGGCAGTGGATGGGCTGGAGGGGTCAGAGAGCGGCGATGTCTACCGTGATCTCATCGGCCAGCCGGATGAACAGGAAAGCCGGGCCGCTGCGTGGTGTGATGCGAGCCAGCTGTAACCGTGGTGGGACGGACGTAGGTGATGTGTTTTCGCGCTGCGGGGAGTGGCACTTCAGCTCGACCGGGCACTGCACAGTACGGGGTGCTGAGGTCAGGACGCTGTCGAGCAGGGTCGCTAAGCGCTGCGCTGATTGCCTGGCGGAGTCGTTGTCTGTGGCGGCTCCAACGAACTGTCGCCATACGCCTGGGCTCAGCACCACGGCGGTGGAGAAGGGGGTGTTCCTGAACATTGGAACCTCCGGGCAGTGGATTCCGCGATCCCGCAGCAGGGGTTCTGCGTGGATCTGCTCGCTACGCAGCGAGCAGGGAGCGTGCATGTATTAAAACGCCCTCGGAGGGGAGGTCAATCTCCAATCCGCAACCCACATGGGCGCGTCTGTCCAGAGCGATCCAAGGAGGGCAATCGACCTCAAATGCCTGACCAACGGCACTCTTCAATCCTCCGCAATGTGGTGCGAAATACGTCCAGAGAGGCCCCGTTGTGAGGGGCTTCTGGACGCGGGTAAAGCCTGCAGCAGCCTTCAAGATTTTCTCTCAGGGTTAACCTCGGCGGCCAAGTACAAGTGGGTGGAAGTGGCTTCAACCACAAGTGATCCTGCTGTCCCGCGAAGACTGGCTAGGACAGGATCATCAATGTCGAAGTACTCGGCGAAATCATCGCCACCAAATTCGTCTCGAGCGCGATTCCACCAGGAATCGAAGTCGTCGACGTCAGGGTTGCAGCCGATGGCATAGGCCACGCGTTTGCGGCCGCCCCCATCCGGTTTGTTCTCGCCAACCTCGGACATGAGATAGACACCGTGGTCCTTGGCCAAAATAACCCTGCAGCCATTGATACCGGCCTCGGCCAATACGACATGAAGTTCAATGCCTGTGAAACGCAGCATGGTGAGATCCTCCAGAGGGTGCGGAGGAATGCCACCCGTGCGGGGGAATTCCCAGCACTGGAATGGATTGAGTAAGGTCGCGTCAAAGATGCAGGCTCGGTGAGCCAGAGGATTAGAGAGCGTTCATCACCGTGGGAGCGGTAACCATGCGAGCTGCCGAACGCGAATCGCATTTGGGGATAACCGTCACCGTAGTGACGTAGCCTTGAAGGTTAAGGCTACCTGGAGTGCTGGAAAACCAGCGATTGCACAGTTGGTTTATCAAGCGGATGGGCATAGCGTCAAGGGTGATTTTCATTCGAATGGTGTGCTTCGATCCATGCAGTGCCACTGGCGATAATTAGCGCAACTCAAGCGATCAACGGTCATGGAAAACTGCGGGAGAGGAGTAAGCTAAAGCTTGGATCCAAATTGCCTATAGCGGTTTGGCCACGAATCTGGAGAAGGAAACGGAGGGTAATATATGACAACTCCATCCTCTTTAACGTCCAACCGTACTCCTTTCGGCAAATATTTGATTCGTGTCGCAGGCCGTGCGGGTCGCCTAGTGAGTCAGCTTGAAGCCAGAGTTATGCACTCCCCGATTTTGCCGTCCGTCCCGTTCAGGTACCGGCGAGTCGGTATGCAGGTTTTCAAGTTGATCCTCTTGCTGGCTGTGGCATCCGTAGCAATTTTCCTGGCTATTGGAGTGTTGGCTGTGTGGACCATTGCGGCGTTACCTCTTAGTACTGATAGACAGCCTCGTATTCATGAGGTTAGTCATCCCCAGCATCAAAGTCGGTACCCAGAGATGTACGACGATGATGGGGCTCCAAGGTAACTAGTTATTTTAACTTCTTGGCTCCCGACATGAGCTGAGATGATCCTTTCCCGGCTTGTACCTGAGCACCTTCTGATCCGCGAGTGAAGAGCGTCTGGACCCCACTGCCCACGTTGTATCCTGCCCAGCTCATTACGCCTAGAAAAAACATAGGCAGTACCAAAAACATCGCACCCATCACGTACTCGATCACCTGCGCGCTGACTGTCCCATCCATGAACCCTGCAGTAGGTAATGACAACAGTGTCTGATCCGTAGCTGAGACCTGGTGGTACAGCGTGTCCAGCATACTTGAGTCGATCCATCGGGCGAGTTCCCACCAGAACGTCAGCATGTGCAGCGTGAACAGCGCAAACGTGATCGTCATCAGCGCCTTGAGCTGATAGGTGCTAATCAGCAGCACCAGTGGCAGGCTGATGATCGTGCCCATGATCAGGAAGGCCTGAACCATCGGCAATGCTGCGCGCAGCGCATTCATCGCCGGGAAATTGCTGAACGAACCCAGGGCCAGGCCGGTGTTGGTGGCAAGGTTATTGAGCCCTTGCGTCAATGAGCCACCTCGGGCACTGCTGCCATATTCCTGGAGCACCTGACCAGGTGCCATGCTCAATGACTGCTGTCGCGGGCTCACCAGTTCTCGCAGGGTGGCGTCTTCGATTTCGGTGGAGGTCCGCCCGGTCAGCCAGCCGCGCAACTGAGTGAGTAGATTTGGATCGACCTCGACAACCAGGCGATCACGCAACCCGACCGTGGCATCGCTCCACCATTGCTTGCAGGTAGGGAAGCCCGCGCCGTTGTCTAGCCGCGGCAGCGAGGTATCCCGCGTCTCGTCGTACGGCCAAGCGACCCGGGGTGTGCGCGAGCGATCCGTGTCGTAATAGCCCGGCGTGTTGAGCAAATACGTCGAGCCGATCCAGGACGCATCGTAGCTCTGCGATTCGTCCAGCTCGGGGCGATTGGTGAACAGCCGCGAGCGCGAAAAACCGTAGCAGTCGCGGGTGAAGTCGGCGACTTCCTGCAGCAGCACCTGGTCATTGATCCGTGAGCTGTCGATCTCCATGCGCATCGCGCGAATGTCGGGTGCGCACGGGATCGACGCGGTGGCTGCGGCCGTGATGCCTTTGCTCATGGCATGAACAAGGAACCACCACACCGGCACATTCGCTGACTTCTCGCCGATGGTGTTGAACGTCGTGCCCCAGGCCGTGTCGGCGGGCTTGGCCATCGACACACCACAGCGCTGGCTAGCCGCATCATCGAAGGTCACCGAGGACAGGTTCAACGGGAAAAACGGCATGCAGCTAAACAGGATGACCACGTAGCTCATCCACAACCGATTCTCGACGCGTGGAATCGACAGCAAGCCCTTGTTGCCCTCGTCGGCCCCCTGTTGGCGGGCGGATAGCCATTCCTGCAGGATGATCGCGCCAAACGGTACGGCGAACAGTCCTGTGTCTGCCAGCGTATTCCAGATGCCGTTGTTGATGATCCAGGCGAGCAGCGACAGGTAGTACTCAAGGTAGCTGTTGGTGCTCATGTTCATGACTGCACCTCACGCGCGCGACAGTTCGACCAGGATGATCGAGACGAAGCCGATCAGTCCCAGGCGCTTGAGCTGTTGCTGCTCCTCGGGTGCTGGCCGCAAGCGCAGCACTGCGGTCCAACCGGCGAAGATTAGGGTGTACAGCAGGGCGCGCCAGTAGGCGAAATAGGGTGACTTCACCCGCGCCGGTTCGAACCCATCAAGCTGGGCGTCGGTCAGGTGCAGCAGCGCCATCCAGGCAATCAGCAACATGGTCACGATGGCGCCGAGGATCAGCAGGACCTGGATGAGTGTGGTCCTCAAAGAAATGGGCATCATGGTGCACTTCTCCCCTGTTCAGCGCGGCGCAGGCGGTCCGGCTGCGGGTCGCGCTGATCGATGCTTCGTGAGGCATCGGCGCCACCCGCGTGGCGATCGAGGACCAGGCTGGCGGTGTTGGTGGCCAGCAACTGGCGTACCTGCAGTTCCGTTTGCAGCAGGCGGATCTCGCGCTCCAGCGTTTCGCCATTGCTGTCGAGGGCGGTGGTGGCGGGCTGCGCCGATGCCACATTGGGCTCACGGCTGCCGGCCAGCAACGTACGCTGCAGCAGCATTGCCTTGTAGATCACACTCGACAGCGCGGTCTCACTGGCCAAGCGCCGGGCCAGCAGGTTCTGGTCAGGGTCGTCGCGCAGACCCTCGATGACCCCGCGCGAGACGGGCAGCAAAGGGCTGGAGACTTTGCCAAGGTTTTCCGGTGTAGGCTGCTCAGCGCCCGACAGCATGCGCTGAAGGCCTTCAAGGTGCTGCGTGTAGGTTTCCTGGATCAGCGGCGTGAGGCCTGTACCCGCGCTGACGCGCAACGTCTCGCAGTCATCACAGGTCTCCACCTCGGTTTCTCCGAGCACCCGAGTGGCCCATTCGGAAGCCTCCTCCGGGGTCGACCAGGCTTGGCAGATCGCGCCAGTCTGACAGCCCGAGCCGATGGCCGAGGAGTCCTCGACCGAGCGGTTGTGCAGCAGGTTATAGCCCGCCTTGACCACGTCTGAGGTTACTCGGATAGGTTCTTGACCATGGCCACCGGCTTTCTGTCCGCCGACCCAGCTGACACCGTTGTTGCCATTGTTCGATTCGGTGTTTTTCACCGCCACCACGGCATCCCCATCGGACTGCTCCAGGTTGTGCTGCATTTCCTGGTTCTGTGCCAGCGCTCCCCAACCGGCCTGGTCCACCTTGTCCGCCATTCTGGCCGCCATTGCCTGGCAGGTGAGCTTTGAGCGGTCAAAGTCGATGCGCCCCTGCAGCACGCCGTTGCTCAGCAGCTCATACAGCCCAGGGTTGGCGCGCTGGATGATCATCGCCGGCAAGGACATCACCGCCTGTGTGGCGTTCTGGATGACGTTGCCCATAATCTGTTGGAAGCCTTGAGTGGCACCGTTGAGCTGGTTCTGCAGGGTATTGGACAGGTTCATGTTTCCGCACATCATGTTCGCGCGCCAGGACAGGCCCACGCCGAGCCCGCTGGGTCGGTAGAGCGAGGAGGGCGCGCCCGCCGCCGATCCGCCGCCGATGGTGTACATCACGCGGTCGTCCAAGACTGGGCCCTGGTCGCCGAGGTGGTAGTTGCTTTCGGCGGCATGGCCCACGGCGCACACGAGGAAGCATGCCAGTCCGAACGAGAGGGTGTTCATGACTGGCCGCCCTCAAAGTCGATGCTGAACAGGAAGGTCTGCCCCATGCGTTGGCAGCAACGGTAGGGCCGCCACAGCGACCAGGCATAGGCGCCATCGGCACTCTGGATCGTCGGGCTGGGGAAGATGGCGCAGGTGTTCTGAATCACCGGTGCGAGCAACTGCCAGCGATGGTTGTTGACGTTGTTCTCCATCACCGGCTGTGGCGGCCAATAGCCCGGCGAGGGCGTTGGCTGCAGCGGCAGATAGACGTGCGGCTGGCCGCTACGGGTGATGAAATCACTGGCACGTTGCGCCATCACGGCGGCGGCTTTGAAGTCGTCGGCCTGGACCAGAAAACCCTGCCGTGGGTAGACGTTGCCCCACATGTTGCCGAGGGCCTGGCTGCCAATCTCGCGCATGCCTGGGATGAGTGCCTGCGGGTAGACGGACTCGGGGATGGCGTGGCGCCAGGCCAGCGGATCGAGCGTGCTGAGGTAGTAGGGCGCAAGGGGCACCGCCCCGCTCGGACACGCATAGCCGAAGCTGTGAGCCAGGGTTGTCAGTGCCGCGCCGCCGGGATGCCCGAAGCCGTCGACATTCTTGAAGCGCGGCAGGTTGTTGCGCTGCGGCGAGGGCGTGATCAGGTTGCCCCCGCCTTGCGACGCGGGCGTTGGCGCTGAAAGGGCAGACATCTCGCCCCAGGGGTTGCCGCCGGTGTCGGAATAGCTCGACACCACCAACTCGGGAATGAAGTGACGGACCTTGGGCGAGGTTCGCACCGCGCAGCCGAACGGGGTGCAGAGCAGCCAGTAGCAGATTCCGACGATTCGGTACTCCAGGCACTGCAGCGACGTGACGGAGGCAATGATGGCGGGGGTGGTCAGCGCCAGACACTGCTCGGCAGCCACGAACAAAACGATCGCCATGAACGCACGGCCACGATCAGTCTTCTTGGGCTGTGGTGCTCTGCATGGGGTCGTGACGGTCACGTTCATGGGCAGCGCTCGGCAGGTGGCAGCGGTGTGCATCCATGCGCCAAGCTGCAGCATCCCGGATCAGGCAAAAGAACGAGACGAACAAACCGAGGCCGAGGTGATCGTTTTCGCTAGTCGCTCAACTGAAGGCTGCGAGTAGTGCGAAAATACCAATGGAGTACAAATGTACTCCTGTCGATTTTCATAGAAGGAAAGGGCTTTGAATTACGCTGGTACTGTGGTGTTCACGACATGCCGCGCAGGCGATCAATCTCCGCGGCGACCTGCAGAGCGGCCTCGAGCTCGGACTGCTGATGCGCTTCCATCAGCCGCCAGCGCTGAGCTTTTTCCTCGGGCTCGGTCATGGCCAGGGCAAGGTACAGGCTCGGCGGTACCGCGCGAAACAGCGTCTCCAGCTGCTTTGAGAGCACCACGCCCTCGGTGTACTTGCCCGAGGCCTTGCTCGCCGACAGCAGCAGTGTCTTCTGCGCCGGCGTGAGCTTCTTGAAGCGGGCGATCTCCTCGATCTCCGCTGGCGGCATGTTCAGGCAGATCCACCACTCGATCATGTTGAGCATGGTCTGTGCTGTATCGGGGAAGTCGGCCAGGTTTTGCGTTGCCAACCAGAACCAGGCGCCGAGCTTGCGCCACATCTTGGTGCCCTTGACCACAAAGGGCGCCAGCAGCGGATTCTTGGTGATGATGTGGCCTTCGTCGGTGACCATGATGATCGGGCGACCGAGATACTGGTCGCGTTCGGCCAGGTTGTTCACCGTGTTCATCAGGCTGATGTAGCTGATTGACATCTGCGCTTCATAACCCTCGCGGGCATAGGTGGCGAGGTCGACGATCGTGACATCGCTTTCTGGCCAGGGTGTACCGGGTCGGTCAAACAGCGCGCCCTCGAAGCCCTGGCAGAACAGGTCGATGGACTCGGCCATTTCCTGGGCCCGCTCGCGACGCTTGTCGGGCAGGTGGGCGTCGCTGGCGACCGCTCGAAGGGCATCACGAACATGGCGTGTCATGACCTGCTGGTCGCTGGCTGAGCAGTGCCTGGCCGCATCGAGGATGCACTCGCGGATCAGGCTGCGGTCTGCTCGGGTGAGTCGCGCTTCTTCCTTGGCTTCGCCGCCGGTGATCATCAGGCGGGCGGTAATTTCCAGCTCGCCCAGCACGTCGCGTTGCTCGTCACTGTCCGACGCGACCTCATCCAGGTCCTCGGTCGACAGGCTGGCGACCTGGTCGGGGCGCTCGATCAGCCGCCGAGCATCGGCAAAGGGCGCCAGACTCAAGCCGCTGCCCGGTTTGAGCTGGACCTTGTTGACGCTCAGCCCGAGGGTAGCGAAGTAGTCGCCCTGCAGGCCGAAGGAATTGCCGGCTTCGACGATAAACAGCCGGGGTCGGTACACGGCCATGACCTGCATCAGGATCGAGACCAGGGTGGCCGATTTGCCGGCGCCGGTCGGGCCGAACAACAGCAGGTGGCCATTCATGGAACGGTCGAAGCGTGACAGCGGATCGAACGACAGCGGCGCGCCACCTCGGTTGAAAAAGGTGATTCCCGGATTGCCGGTACCGATGCTGCGTCCCCACAGGGGGAGCAGGTTGGCGACATGCTGGGCAAACAACAACCGGGTGTACCAGTTGCGCGTGTCGCGGGCGGGGTTGTAGACCATCGGCAGCCAGCGCAGGTAGCTGTTGCACGCGGCGACTTCATCGCCCTCGCGCACCGGCTGCAGGCCGGCACCGAGCAGCACATTGGCGGCCTGGATCGAGCGCTGGCGCAGCTGCTGTTCATCAGTGCCGCGCAGGTACAGCGCCAAGGTGCCGCGGTACAGCTTGTGCTGGCGGCCGATCAGGGCACGGGCCTCTTCCACATCCTGGCGAGTCTGGGTCGACGCAAGGTTTTCGCCGATGGCCTTGCGCGCCAAGCGGTTGAGCTGCTCCTCGAGCACATCCTGGGGTGTGATGACCAAGGTCAGGCTCAGGATGGACTGCTCGGGGAGTTGATCGAACAAGGCGTTGAGCGCCTCGCCTTTGCGGGTCTCGCCGGTCAGCTGGCCAATGTGAGGTGGCCTGCGCAACTTGTCGACCACCATCACCGCGTGCGGCTGCTGATCGAAGTACCACAGCCCCTGCTCGCTGTCCGAGCGTGGCTCATGGAAGAACAGTCGCTCGGCAAAGTCGTGGTCGAACGGCAGCGACAGGCCATCGCCGTCATCGGTCTCCGGGTAGGGCACACGTCGATAGAACGCCGCCGCTGATTCGCCGGTGAGGATAGGGGCCGGGTTGAACCAGGGCAGCAGCCAGGCGTAGAAGTCACGCCCGGTCAGTCGGCGAGGATTGACCCCGCAGGCCTGCAACGAGGCCATCAGGCGGTCACAGGTCCTTCTCAGCAACTGAGCGGGGTGTTGCCCTTCGTCGTTGGCCTGGTCACCGAGCCAGCGGTAGATCACCAGCCGAATCCGCCGATTGCTGCCGCGCCAGGGCAGGTGCGAGACGACATGATCGTCAAACAGTCCGCCCGGTTTGGCAATGGCGTCGAGGTGGCGCTGCATCGAGGCGAGGAAGGCGGAGGTGAAGGGTGTGCCTGTCGCCCGTGGTGCAACGTATTGCTCCAGGCGTTCCAGATAAGGGGAAAAATCATTGTCATCCTGGCAGAAAAACTGCACGACCCAAGGCGCCTGGTCGAGCTCGTCGAAGCTGTCCTGCAGCGCATCCTCCAGCGCATCGCGCGCCGCCATCAACCATTCGGGCTCACGGCCCTCGGTGCCGATCGGCTGCAACTCGAACACGGCGCCGACCGAGCGGTTGTCGTCGAGCAGAAAGCACTGGTCTTCCTCGAGGTATTCGACCCAGGGCAAGTGGTCGGTGAAGCTGGGGTTGTGCGCGTACTGAGCGGCTTCATCCTCACGCGTGGCTCGCCGGCGCTGTACCGCGCGCCAGGGCTGCCAGTGCGGCGGGGCGCGATCTGCGTCATCGTCCATCACAGATCGTCCAGGCGTTCACCGGGCAGCGCGTACTGGACCTTCTCGTACAGTGGGAACACGGTCGAGTAGCCGGGCACTGGCGCCTGCTGGGTGCCGGCCAGGTGCGGGTAGACGTACATAACCAGGTCCGGGTTGGGCAGGCGTGGGAACTGGGCGCGGATCTCGTTGGCGGCCGTGCGGGTGTAGGTGCTCTGGTCTTTTATCAGGCGCTCGGGATCGAGCACCGGCCGGCGCAGCTCACCGCGGGCTTGCTGCAACAGCTGCTGGGTGCCGACCGAGCCGCCGCTGTTCCAGATATCCAGCATGGTTTGATCGCCGTGGGGCAGCATTTCGTCCTTGCTGGTGGTGCAGCCCGCCATGTGCAGGCAAAGCAGTAGGCTAATCCAGGTCCAGTACCGAAACGGATGGGCTTTCATGGTTCACTCTCCGGCCTTTGGGTTCGTAGTCGATGTTGATTTCGTGATCCAGGTGCAACGCCACTTTGGCCCCTGGTGGAACGTAGATGGCGGCAAAGGCTTCGCCGTAGAGTTTGTTGACCCAGTCACGGATGTCGCCGATGCCACCGCTGATGACCGAGTTCAGCGCGCTGTTACCGCTGTTCTGGGTCAGCCCCAGGCTGCCGCTGGCCGAGTTGATGAACGAGGTGTTGGCTTGTTCGCTACCCAGCGCTGCCGCGAAGCCGGCGCCGGCCGCAGTGATCAGGCTCTGGCTGCCCAGGTATTGCTGGGCGTTGGAGCGTCGCTCGCCGGCGATGCAGGGAATGCCATAAGGGTCGGAGATATAGCCCAGGCCACCGCGGATCTTGTCGGTGTCCGAGGTCTGGGTGCTGCTGGGATTGCGGCTGGCCACCTTCTGCGGCTGCGGCACTGTGCGCACGGTACCGTCGCTGAAGACAAAGGTGATCGACTCGACCTGGCCGCGCACGCAGGACAAGGTCCAGTCGCCTGCAGCGGTACCGCTCATGACCGCGCCGACCACGTCCGGTAGGTCGATACCGTTGGCGGTAAGGTTGTCCGGTCCCACCAGCACCTTGAACGGGTAGGGATCGTTCACCGTGCCGTCCACCGGCACCCGGCCAATCAGAGCGGTCATGGCGATCGAGCCCATCAGGGTCGAGTTTTCGGGGAGGGTGTAGACCGGCTTGACACCCTCGGCCCGATCCTGAGTGTTTGCCAGGTCGCGCTCGCCTTTGGCTACGGCACGTAGATGATCCTGGCCGCGGTCGATCGCGTTGTTGTCCAGGCCATGCAGATCCTTGAACTTCGACGTCAGCGCCGACAATGGCCCCTTGGCGTTGCCGGCCCCCTCCTGGCCGGCACGCGTATTCGACGGCTCGATCCACTTCATCGCATCGGCCGGTGGTTGTACCCCAGAGAATTGTTGCTCGTCACCCGGCTCGAGACCGAAGCCCACGGGCACGTCGGACTTCGCGGCCGGCTTGCTGGTGAGCTGGTCCTTGAGCCTGGACAGCAATCCTTGGGTCTCGCGGTGTTGCTGCTCAGCCTTCTGCCGAGCATCGTTCGCCTGCTGGCGTTGCTCGGAGACTTGCTGGGTGACACTGCTCAGCGTGCTCTGGATACGGCTGTCGATGTTGCCCTCGCGCGTGCGCAGCCGGTTGTTCTCGGTCTGCAGTGCCTCATTGCCTTTCTTCAGTGACAGCATCTCGCTACGCATCGCCTTGACCTGCCCGATCAGCGTGGCCACGGTATCGCGCGGCGTGTCGCCGGCTATGCCGAGTGCTTTGGCCTGTTCCGGACTGAGGGCGGCGTTTTCGGGATCATGGGCAGGTTGAGCGTCTGTCGGAGACACCCAGGATTTGCCGATGATCAGCACAATCCCCAGCAGGACCGCAGGCACCAGCCATTTCAGCAAACTGTTAGCTTTCATGATCGGCAGCCTCCGGTGCAGGAGGTGGCAGCAGCAGCGCGTGTTTCAGGTCGCCGCCCTGGGTAACGAGATACGCCACCGTGGTGTCTTCAGGCGTGCCGGCGCGGCCGAGGTATTCGTGCTGGAAGGTGGCGGCGTACAGCGTGGCCTGTAGATGACGCGGGTCCAACGCGACCTTGGCCGACCCAAGGTTGACGATCTTCACCGCTGTCACCCAATAGTCACCCAGCCGCCAGGCCGCGAGCCCCTTGATGGCCACCCGCTCGGTAGGCAGGAGCGTGCTGAACGCACCAGACTCGCCCAGCGGTACCCGGCGCACACCGGGCAATGGCGCCACGGTGCGCAGCGGCGCGTACAGGTTCTGCGCCGCATAGCGGGTGAGCACGACGGGTACTGGAGTCGCGACCGGTGCTGACTCCGGCGTTGTTTCGACATCCGATGCCGGCGCCTGGGCCACAATCTTGACCGGCTCCAGCGACTCGCTACCTTCGAGCGCTTCGATGTCGATCAGGATGATGTCCCCCGACTTCACCGACTGCAGCTGTAGTCGGGTAGGGGGTATGGCTTCAGCCGCGAGCAGGTACACCGTCCCGCCGGCGGACTGCACGCGCAGCTTGCTAGCGATTGCACCGGGCAATCCCACGCGAACATCCTCATCCAGCATCAGGATACGTTCCTGACCCACCGTCAGTGGCACGGCCAGCGGGAGGCGGTCCCAGTATTTGAGCTCAACGGCACCTACGGCTGAACACCAGCCGGTGATCGAGACCAGGATCATGATCAAGACACGCATCATCACGTACCTCCAGGCAACGTTAGCTTCTGCGGTGTGCCTTCGTAGCAGTCCAGGGCCAGGCCCCACTTGTTGTGCTCGGGATCGACGTCGAAGCGCACTACGCGCAGCGGGTAGCGCACCACCACGCGCTTCACCGGCTCGGCGGCGTAGTACTCATCGGCATTGAGGTCGAGCTTGACCAGCCAGCTGTGCTTATCCAGCTGCTTCACCCGCAGGCCGGGATCGTCGCTGTAGCCGCGGCCCAGCACCTCGTACACGCCGCGCACGCGGCCGCGCAGTTCGCCGGCGGCCTTGCGGTACTCGAAGTCGCCGTCGAAGAAGGTCTTGCACGCCGGTGTCAGGTAGGGCTGCAAGGCGAAGATGGCACGGTGGTAGTCGACCTCGCCATCGGTGGGCCAGCGGTTGAGCTGACCGAAGATGTATAGGGCGAAGGCGTAGATGTTTTCCGGCGGCACGTCCCACCATTTGCGGGTGCTACCGGAACGCAGGTCGGGTGGCACGTGAATGGTCAGTTCGGCGGGGGCGGACTGCCAGCCGTACCAGAGCCCGGTGCACAGCAGCGCCAAGGTCGCCACCGCCAAGCGCAGGCTGACGATATGCGCTTGCTGCGCATCCACTTTATTGCGGAAGCGACTCATGAGGCGGTCCTCGCAGGCCGGCGCGTGCGCCGGACCGTCCACGGGCCGGAGTACAGGATCAGGTACTGAGTGCCGATGCCCCAGTGCACCGCCAGGTGCCACTGCAGGTGTCGGTACAGCCAGGTTTCGGGACGGGCGCGTTTGGCACGGCGCAGCAGCTTGCCGCCGCCGAGCAGTACCAACGCCATCCACAGGAACATGCAGGTGGGGAGGGTGGCGATGGAGACGGTGGCCACCGCCAGCGGCGCGCCGAGGACCACACCCAGTACGGCACCAACAATCAGCGCGACCCACATCTCGTCGTTGGTGAGACCACGCAGGACGGCCGGATCGCGGTTGAGGCGTTCCGGCAGGAAGGTCAGCGTGCCGTCGGGGAGGGTGGCAGGGGCGTCGGACATGGAAACCTCACAGGATCGTCGCAGCTTTGGTGAGGAACCACAGGATCACCACCACTAGCAGCGCGCCTACGCCGACCACGGCACCTAGGTCCTTCCAGGTCTTGCGCTGGTTCTGCACGTCGGCGTAGACGGTGAGCGAATGCCAGGCCACGCCCAGGAAGGCAAGGGTGGCAATCAGCAGCCCGAGTAGGATGCCGCCGTCGTAGGCGTAGTTCTTGATGGTGTCGATCAGGCCCGAACCCTCGCCGCGCGAGGGCGCTTCCATGGTCGGCAGGTCTGCCCAGGCCAGGGTTGAGCTCAGCAGAACCACACCGCCGAGCAGGGTTTTCGAACAGGTAGTCCGCAGTGCGGCGAGCGGGCGATGGCCGCGACGGGAGAGGTTCATGGCAATTCCTCCTGGTTACGACAGCATGAAAAACATCAGCACGATCAGGGCGAGAGCCAGGCGTAGCATGCTCCCGCCCAGCGCGCCAAAGTTGATATTGCCGGCCGCCCAGCCGCGGTAGCCGGTCCACAGGGCCCAAGCGCACCAGAGCAACGCGAGCACCAGTACCGATGAGCGCCACAGCACCGAACTGAGCTGCGGGGTGAACCCGGCCACGGCAGAAAACGCGCTGAGTTGAGCTTCAGTCATGCTCATTGGAGGGGCTCGAGTGAGGCGCTTCAGTACTGTACTGACCCGCCAGCTCGACCAGGTCGGCTGGCTGCGCGCGGGAGGGCGACAGGTAGTTACGGATGCCTTCACGTACACGTTCGAGGTCGGCCGCAAACCTCTGATAGTCGAAGCGATAGCGCGCTCCAGTGGCACCGTTAGAGCCGCTTGCCGCGCGATCGACCAACTGTTCGATGGCATTGAACTGTCGTTGCACGAGTCCCATATCCGAGCGCTCGCGATTTTCTTGTGCAACAGCCGGGAGTGTTGCTAGAAAAATCACAAGCAACGGGAAGGCATATGTCCTCATGGCGGGCTCCAGAGCAATCTCTGGTCGCCACCATTACTGAGTGGGCGAGTTGGGGCACGAGTTAAAAGGATTCTTGGCCTTTCGCTTTCTGGCGAAGTTGGCCGGACCGGGGTAAGACTGGAGTTCAACCAAGGTGGGGACGATACTAATCTGCGAGCGCTGCTGGCCTCACGAATGCTGCAGCGAACGCCTGAGAGGCTAGCCAGCCATCAGTCGGTGAAGGACAGCTCCGCCTGAACGGAACCTATAGCGTGTGAGGTCATTTTTATTCGAGGATTGCGTGAGCTGGCCGGCAATGGACGTGCAGCTAGATCGTTCCCCAGAGTGGCCTGTAACCCTGGAATTCGGCCATCTGACTCAAGCGCCCGGATCTCGTTTTGGGTTCTGGCGAGCAACTCATTTGCCGCCTGCCCCGTATCCTCGCTCAGCGTCAAAGCCACCAGTGTCAAAGGGCTCATTTCCAATCGCGCGCTGAGCTGTTCAAGTTTGTCCAGTGTGATGCTCGATCTACCGGATTCGAGCTTGGACAAGTAGGTGCGGCTGGTCGTGTCGGCAAATCCGCGCTGGGTGATGTTACGCTGACTGCGTAGTACTCGAAGCACATTGGCAAACGATGACTTTAACGCCATGAAATTACCTGAGGAGTCAGTGATTGGATGCATTTGGCGGCGACTTTAGTTGGGCAGGTGACCCGCCCAGGCCTCTTGGTCGCACTCTATCATACACCCTTGAGCCAGGGCCCGTCGGTGCCAGGCCACTCTGCGAGCGTCTACTTTCGACCTAGGCTGTGTGAAAACCTCGACGGCGGTCCGACTGGCAAAAAGGTGGTATCTCCCAGGCGGCCATAGGCAACGAGAGCAACTCCTTCTCCCGCGGCTTCGCGGTCTCTAACACCACCTTGGACGGCGACGCTCCGCTGACTATCTTGATCGCCGGTTACGGCTCGCTCAGCCAACTGGACATGGCCCAGTACGAGCGCGTGGAATTCCTGCGCGTGCTCGACGGGCTGTACTCGAGCAGTGGCGACCCTGGAGGCACCACCAACCTGGTGCGCAAGCATACAACCCGGCATATCCTTTTATAGCCCCGAAGAACTGTCTAACCGGCCTTGGGGGCGTCCTATCCATCAGAGGTACGCTCGTGGTTGATTGCCAAAACAGTCTGTCACTGGGGCGCGCTCCCCTAACCAAAAATCACCTTGTGATGCTTGACCGGTGAGAACGATCGTTCTACATTGAGTCCATGAGCAGACCAACGATAGATCACAGAGCCCAGATCCTAGCCACCGCCGAGAAACTCATCTACGAAAATGGGATTCATGCCACGGGCATGGATCTACTGGTGAAGACCTCCGGCGTGTCAAGGAAGGGTATCTACAACCACTTCGCTACCAAAGATGACGTCGCAGCTGCGGCCTTGAGCGCCCGCGACGTACGCTGGATGCAATGGTTCAGAACTGAATGCGACAAAGCAGCTACGCCGTACGATCGCATACTGAGTATATTTACTGTTTTGAAAAGCTGGTTTGAGGCGGATGGTTTCCGCGGCTGTGCGTTCATTAACACGGCAGGCGAAGTAGGGGACCCCGATGACCCCATCCGCCAGATCGCAAAGCTTCACAAGCAAAAACTCTTAGACTATACGTTTGAACTGACTGAGCAATTGAACACCGAGCAACCGTTGGTCTTAGCTAGGCAGTTATTTATTCTGATAGAAGGCGCAATCACCATGGCTCGTGTTATGGGTGATTATCACGCTGCTGATAGTGCAAAGCAAGTTGCGCAGATGTTGCTGAAAGAGCTCATGCCCTAAAGCTTGAGCTTCAGAGGCACTACTCACACTTATCTACCCAAATAGACTGGAGTCACTACCATGTCCAATGCCCAAACTCGCCCGCCACTTCCTCCTTTCACTCGCGAAACAGCAATTGAAAAAGTTCGACTTGCTGAAGATGGTTGGAACAGTCGCGATGCGGAAAAAGTCTCGCTCGCCTACACGCTGGATACCAAATGGCGTAACCGCGCTGAGTTCGCGACCAACCGTGAAGAGGCCAAAAGTTTCCTCACCCGCAAGTGGAGAAAAGAGCTGGATTACCGTCTGATCAAAGAGCTCTGGGCCTTTACCGATAACCGCATCGCCGTCCGTTACGCTTACGAGTGGCATGATGATTCCGGCAACTGGTTCCGCTCCTACGGCAACGAGAACTGGGAATTTGAAGCTGATGGTCTGATGCACCGTCGCTTCGCCTGCGTAAACGACATGCCTATCAAGGAAAGCGAGCGTAAGTTCCACTGGCCACTGGGCCGCCGTCCGGATGGCCACCCAGGTCTGACCGAGCTCGGCCTGTAAGTCATCGTTAACCTGATCCTTTTGACCTGGAGGATCAGGTTTTTCGTTCAGAAGCCATGCGTCATCCCTATTGCGGTTTGTGATACACATCAGCGCGTCGTCGGAGGTTAGAAAGCCAACAGGGGGCCTCTCCTTCCAGTCTTCGCTTCGTCGGTCGGGCAAGCCATCATCTTTGCACTTCCCTCTCCCTTGAGTCCTATCGCACGCGCGCGCCCTGCCGCGCAAATTTTCACTGATCAAGATCGCTGGATACTTTTTTAGCCAGCTCAACGAAGACTCGCACCGCCGAGCTTAGAAAGGCGTTTTTGCGCCGCATAGAGCAGCCCGTCGCTGCAAGCGCTCCGGCTCCAGGGTGATGGCCCCCAGTCGTCATGGGTCAACGCAATTCTGGCAGTTAATAAGGTCGAGAGATTCGTCCGGCGAACGATCTCAATCACTGCGCCTAGAGCATTGGCCTCGAACCTTAGGGCGAATTGCTTCCGGCAGAGGGAGACCCGCTCAAGCAAGACCAATCGCCGACCCGTAGTTCAATTGGATTTGCCTCGTCACTGCTTCATGATTGCCCCACCACGATCAAGACGGTCAGAAGCTTAGACAACTGCGGGAGTTTTGACACAGACTGGGTCGATAGCGCACGCTCAAAGATATTTTTTGAACGTCGCAGCTGTGATTGCCACCATCCATCCGAGCAGTACGGCAAATGGCAGCAGCACCCAGTTGGGGTTGAGCGACCAGGGAAGCGAAAGGTAAATTACCCAGGGGCTCACCATCAGCGACGGCAATGTCCGTTTCGCTCGGTGGTAAACAAAGCTGCTCTCCCGGTCTGCCCCGAACTTGCGCAGATCGCGTCGCATCAAGCCATCGACAGCACCGGTTATAACGACCAGCAGGAAAAGCGGCATTGCCAGGGTTAGCACGGCCAGGCGGACCACGAAAGTGAAGACTATAAACAGAGCCGCCAACAAGTAGTTCTGTAGCACGACGTAGGCCTGGGCAAATTGCCCCAGCAGCGACGCCTCTCGACTGAGCAGCTTCAACTGCGTGTCGGATTGCAGCCATCCTGATCGGACCACGACACAGTCGTTCAGGTGCTCAAGGATTTTCGCGGTCGCTTGCGCAGGCTCTTGGACGAGCAACGAACTCTTAAAGTGGCTGCTGAGCCAGCCGAGCTCGGTCTGCCACATGGCATGGCTGTGATGCCAGCCTTGCTCTGGCCAGAACCACAGCATGCCCACGAACTCCAGCACGATGGAAAACATCAGCGCGGCGAACAGCAGCCCGAGCAGCCTTAGGCATAGCTCGAGCGTGCCGAAGATAAGCCCCGGACGTCGTTGTGCGGGAGGTTGGCTGGGTGCGGTGGTGGGCATACGGGCTCCACAGGACTTGATTGTTGTCGGGCCGCTTACGAGGCGCGTCTACGTCCAGGCGGAGGCATCTCTGGATCGAAGTCGACTGTCGGCGCACCTCCGGCACTGGTCCACCAGGTACCCGCATTGGCGTTGTAGGACTCGCGCATGCGTGCAGCCAGGGTCTGTAGGTCCGCTGGCATGGCATCTTCACTGGCCGGTTTGGGCAACGGCATCCGCACCTTCCACAGTTGACCACCTTCTTGAAACGAAAACATCTGTCCCTTCGGCAGGGCAATGATGTGTGCGGGCTCGATCAGCGGCACGGCAGTGGTGGTGACCCGGTCTTGCGAGGAGGAGGTGAAATCGGTATGGGCATCGGGGTCGGCGGTGTCCGTCGCCCCGGAGACCAGGGTACGCGTTTGTACATTGACCTTGGGCAGTTGATTGGTCAGTAGTTCTGCGGTCGCGGTTTCTCGTACCCGCAGCATCTGCAGGGTGTTGAAGTTGCCAATGACTTGGCCGGCTTTGGCCCGGCTGCCGATGCGCGCCTCGATGTCGCTCAAGGTCTGGGTATACGCAGTGACCTGGATACCAGCACCACCGCCCTTGTTGATCAGCGGAATGAACTCGTCGCCCATCAGCTCGTTGAACTCGTCAGCGTGCAGGTTGATAGGGACCTTATCCGCCGCGCTGGAGGAGCCTGGCAGGCCGTGGTCGATGCCATGCTTGTAGATATGGCCGGCCACGGAAACCAGATCGGCAAACATCGAGTTACCGACGGCGGCCGCGACTTCGGCATCGGACAGCGCATCCAGGCCCACGTAGACGATGCCGCGTTTGCGGATGACCTGCAGCCAGTCGAAGATCGGCCGCGGGTCGTCCAGGTCGGTGTAGTTGGGGGCGAGTAGTTGCGCCGTCTTGCCGCTGGTGAGCTTTTCCAGCAACGGTAGGAGCGAGGCGACGATCTTGTCGAAGTAGGTGCGGTCATAACGCACGGCCGAGCGCAGGCCGTCCATCACTGGATCGAAGATGCGCTTGGCGGTGAGGTATTGTTCGATGGCGACTACGCGTTTTTCTCGACCAATCATGTGCCGCGGTATGTTCTTTTCGTTGAGGCGACCCTCAATCTGCACGATCGCTTCCCAGGCCTGCGGATCATGGCGGGCAAAGAAGTGCTGGGCATATTCGATGAACAGTGCATCGATGTTCACCACGTGCCGCTGGATCTGCAGGTAGTCCGGGCGCCGGCCCAGCTCGATCAGGGCGCGGGCGATGATGTTGACAAAGCGCCAGGCGAACTCGCGAAACGCCGCGGAGTTGCCTTCACCACTCAGTTGGCCGGCGATCCGTGTGGCCACTTCGGAGATGCGGCCAAAGCGGCCGATGGCGTTGTAGCGCGCGGAGATCTCCGGCCAGCCCAAGTGAAAGACGTAGAATTCGTTTTCGCGACCAGCTCGCTTTGCATCCGCATACATGCTGGTCAGGAGCTCGGCATCGCCCTTGGGGTCGAAGACGATCACCACTTCCCGCGTGGGCCGGTGGATATCCTGAGTGATGTACACCTGGGCTACCCGTGTTTTACCTACGCGGGTGGTGCCCAGTACCAACGTGTGGCCCACGCGTTCGATCAATGGCAACGAGACCTCCTGCTCATTCGGCTCGACGCCATGCAACAACGGTGAGCCGCCGACCGGCGGCAGCGGACGCACCGGATTGAACGGGCTGTCCCACGCGGTCAGACGGGGCAGGAGCGATAACCCGGGTGGGGCCTTTTCCAACACATGCTCCATCCGGCGCGCCCATTGATAGGCGGCTGACTGGTTGACATAGCGGGCCAACGCTGGGTCCTGCGCCTCGAGTAGGCGCTGGGTGTGCAGACGGGTCCAGCGAAAGCCGCGGCCCATGAACAGGCGTTTGCTACTCACCGGAATCTGCCGGCTGGTCAGCGAGTAGCGCGGCAGTCGGCGGATGTTGCGCCGATAACGCAGGACGATCCGAGCCTCGTTGAGCCGCTTGAGGCCGAACGCGGTGTAGGCCAGGGCCATCCCTGTGCCTACCTCGGGCGACAGTGCCACTGCCCAGGGCGAGTGCAGGCACAAGGCGCCGGCACCCGCGCAGATGCCCACGGTGTACAGCTCCACCGCCGGACGCAGCAGGGATTCCATCGCATGGTCGCCCATGATGTTTCCTCACTGTTCTAGGCCGGTGGGTGTGATGAGCACCGGGTAGTGCTCCAGCTCCAGCCGCTCGGCGATGTCGTCGCCACTCACCGGCCAGATGTTCACCCCAGGGGCTGCCGCCTGGATGCGGCGCAAGGCCTGGACGTCTGTGACCTCGACCGCCAGTCCACTGGCGCCCAGGTCCCGCAGAACCTGCGCATGGCGGGACAACCACTCCAGGGAGGCAAGGTCCTGCCCGACCAGGAACAGCGGCGTGATGGCGGGGAGGTCCAGCGTTCTAGGCGGCACGGTACCCGGCGTGAGGCGCTCGCTGTGCACCGGCAGCACCCATTTCAGTTTGCTGGGATCGGGGGGGATGCTCGAGGCGGCGAGCGCGGTGAGCGGTAGCGACAGACAGATGACCAGCGCCATCAGGTAGGAGCGGTTCATGGCAGCGCCCCTCCAGGAAAAGACGCAACCGCCTCGATACGCTGCCAGTGTCGGCTGAACTGTCTGCGATAGCGCGCCGCCGATGCACCGCCGGCTGGTCGGTGATAGCGGCCGGCCGCCACCACCCAGTCGCCCGTGTCGGCATAGTGCGCGCGCAATAGCGCGGCGGTGACGGCCAGATTCTCACGTGGGTCGAGGGCGTCGCAGGCGCTTGGGTAGCGGTCCGGGTGGTAGCCAAGGTTGGTCTGTCCCAGTCCGACATCGATGCGCTTGGGGTTGTGGTCGGCGAGCGCCTGGCGAAGTGCGGCACAGGCCTCATGGCGGCTGGCAAAGCGCTGCGGCGTGCCGGCAACATTCAAGGTCCAGGGCCAGGGCATGAGGTGACCGCGCAGCGGTGTGCCGCTTTCCTGCAAGGCGATGGCGAACAGCACGGAGGCGGGGATACCGGCCCGTGCGGCGGCCAACTGATAGGCTGGCGGCGGCAGGGCGCCCGCCTGAACGGCGCTGACGCCGGTCAAGGTCAAGGCGAGGATCAGTCGAGGCGCTGCCATTTTCCGTCTACCTGTTGGAAGCGTGCCGGCAACGGGCGGGTGGCGCCCAGCGCGAACCAGCGACCGCGGTCGTGGTTGAGGGTCACCTGACCGCCGCTGACTTGGGTGGGGGTAATGCCAGCGCCACGCGCCCACTGGCGCAGACGCGCATCGTCACCTTGGCTGCCGACCAGGTACACGTCCAGGCGCGCGCCGGCACGCAGCCACTGCTGGGTACGGGTCATACAGACTGGGCAATGTTCTTCCACGAACAAGGCAGTGCGGCTGCTGCTCATGGGCGCTGCATCGTCGCTCATCCCCTGCACGGGCAGCATTCCCGGGAACAGGCGCGCCCAGGCGGCGGTGTAGGCTTTCTGGTAGGCCAGCTCGCGTTCGGCGCGTTTGGCTTCGAGGCGGACCTGCAGCTCGGCATAGCGCTGTCGTTCCTGGTCCGAGTCGGCCTCCACGCCCAGGGTAGTGAGCGGGTCGAGCTGGGGCGACCAATAGTGGCGGGGGCCAGTCTGCAGACGCTTGAACGTAGCCCACTCGTCATCGGTCAGCCCCCAGGCCTTGGCTTGAGTCGCAGCGGAATACTGTTGACCCAGTCGCGTCTGCTCGCTGTACTGCGGGGCAGAGTCGACCAGCGTCGGCGCGCTCCAGGCCGAGCTTACTAGCAGGCCGGCCGGGAGGAAGGTGAGCGAGAGGACGAGGAGCCGAGCCATAAGCACCTCTTCACGGCAGCGGCAGTGTGCGGTCGCCATGATCCGGGACATGGAACACGGCCTGGTCCTCGCGGATCGTACGCAACTGCCAGTTGTTCAGGCTGTCGCCGGGCTGCAGCAGGTGCACAGCCGATAATGACCGCGCACCGGCGGGCAGGGCGGTCACAAACCTGACGGCGCCCCGGGTCTCTATCCCCAGCAGGGTGAAGGGCGGCGTCGGGGCTTTGGCCTTGGTTTTCTGGCCGATGGCCGTAGCCGGCCGTGTGATGGTGGCCGCTGGTACAGCGGGTGTTGACGATAGCTTCTCGAAAGCCACCTCTGCTGTGGCCAGTCGTTGCTCCAGTGCGGTCAAATCTGCGCTACTGGGGCCTCGGGGTGTCGCTTGAAGTACTTTCAGTGAAGCGGTCAGCTCTGCCAGTTGCTGGCTGAGGCCTGTCTGCGCTGAGGCACTCTGGCCTTGCGCTTCGCCCAGCGCTACTACCTGCGGCTGCAGCGTCGCGAGCGTATTGCTTAATGCATCGACGTCGCGACGCAGGGCCGGCACGGGATCGGCAGGGGCATTGCGGGCGGCGGCCTGGAGCTCGGCCAGTTGCTGGTGATGGTTGTATGTTTCGGCGGCGAGCACGGCGGCGCCGAGGCACAGCGCGCCGATCACCAGGGCCTGGAAGTGTTGAACCTTCATGGCGCAATCTCCACGGTCGAGAAGGGTGGTTCGGGCGGAAGTAAGCGCAGGACGTAGCACACGGTTCGGCCGACGGGGTCGATGTCGAGCCGCCAGGCCGGGCCACCGATGATGGTCAAGGCGTCCAGCAGTGTGATCGGGCCGAGCTGGTGGTGCACGGCAGGCAGAGGACGGCGGAACAACCGATCCACCACCCCGCTATCGGGACAGAGTGAGTAGCCCGAACGCTGCAGCACGTGGCGCAGGGCTTCGCCGACATTCGCATGCAGGGCCGGAGCGATTTGCACGTTGATGAGCTGGTACAGGGGCTGGCGCTGCTCCAGCGTCGGCCGCGTACTGACCAAGGTGTAGCGGTCCTGGCGGACCCAAGCCGGTATCGAAGGCTTCGGCTTGAGCGAGGAGAGCGGTGGCTCAGCTGGTGCAGGCGTGGGCGCCGGTGGTGGGGTGTTGCAGCCAACCAGTGCGATCATCAGGCAGAGGACGGGGAGTGGGGAGGTATGCATGACCAGGTCTCGACAAAAGTTGTCGACACCTTGGCGAAAGTGCGGGCGGGTCCCCACTGAAAAACCGAATCCAGTCAGCCAGATTTTCGTCGAGGCCACAAAAAAGGCGCCCATGTGGGGCGCCATGGATCAGTTTTCAGTGAACAGGGGCAGTTCCGGAAGCGCTGCTGCGTCGGGGTCAAAGATCAGAAAACGGGTGTCCGCCTGACCTGCCAGCAGGAGCAGTTGGAGTAACGCGGGCGGTACATGATCATCGCGCAGGCGTGCACGGACTTCGTCGATGCTGCAACTGCGGCTTTCTGTCTCCATTCCTGCTACCCAGGGTGTCGAATACAACTTGCAGCCGACGGCATGGCTGCTGTTGAGTTCAAAGCACTCGAAGAAGCTCGCCGGTGAATTGCACCACGCGCGTACTTGCAGGTACTCGAACGCTTCCGCCGGCAGGTGAGCGCTGCTGATTTCCCAACTGCGGCTGTAGTGCCCGGTGGCGAAGGACAACTGCTCGATCAGGTCGCGTGCAGCTTCCTCGCTGGGGAGGTCGCCGAGGTGCAGCAGGCGTCCGAGGTGACTGCCAATGACCTGGTAGAGCACCGTACTCACCCGGCCGTCCGCCGGGCAGCGCATGTGCACAAGTGATGGCACCCTTTCGCTGTCGGTGATAACGGCATAGTCGTCATCGAACAGGCATGGCCGCAAGTTGATGGCCTCATTGGGTAGCTGGTTCTGGGCCGGGTGCAGCGCGCGGTAGCAGGGCGGGGAGTTGTCGGCATAAGTGATCTGGACGACACGCTCGACGCGAAGATCGTGGAAACCGCGAAGAAACGGGTTGCGAAGGGAAGGGGGCATGATGGTTCTCCGAAGGCGCAGAGGCCACCCCGAATTGGCGGTGGCCCCCTTGGACAGAGGTGGGCTGTTAGAGCCAGCCGTATTCGGCCAACGAAAGCGGGGTGCCTTCGCCGACGATGATGTGGTCCAGGACGCGGACCTCAACCAGGGCCAGGGCCTCGGTCAGGCGTGTGGTGAGTATCCGATCGGCACCGCTCGGTTCCGAGCAGCCGGAAGGGTGGTTGTGGCTGAAGATCACGGCGGCGGCGTTGTGCTCCAGTGCCTTGATGACCACCTCGCGGGGATACACCGAGGCCCCGTCGATGCTGCCGGTGAACAGAATGTCGAAGCTCAACACGCGGTGACGCGAGTCGAGGCAGAGCAGGGCAAACACCTCGTGGTGGTACGGGGCGAGTCGCAGTTTCAGGTAGGCCGCGGCATCGGTGGGGGTGATCAGCTGCTCGCCGCGCTGGAAGTGACGCTGGTCCAGCAACTGCAAGGCTTCGGTGATCAGCGTATCCTCACGGACGCGTTGGGCCAACACGGGGTCGAGTGGGGCGACCCGGTTCAGGGCAGTGTTCATGGGCAATTCCTCGTGGGAGATGGAGCGCCCCCTGGGGGAGTGCCCCAGACTGGTGAAATGCGCGACTCAAAGACGCGTGAAGCGATGACGGGCACCGTGGAGCGAGCTTTGGCAGCCCTCGCACGGTCGGGTGGAAAAGGCCTCGAAACCGGCGCCGGTGTGTGGGTCGAAATCGGCGCTCAGTGGCAGCAGGTCCTGCAGTTGGGTGCGCATATGGGTGATCCGTTGCTCAACTTCAGCCTCGCTGTAGTACAGCGACAGCGCGCTGAAGTCGTCATAGGCGACCGTCTGTAGGCAGTCCTCGCAAAGCCAGAAGATTTCCATGGCAACCTCCGACGTGAGTGAACAACAGGTGCTCGTGGGAGCACCTGTTGTTGGCGGTCAAGCTGCCTCAGGCAGGCTGAGGTACTGCGGTGGATTTATGTGCGGCGGTCGGAGTTGGCTGACGCTGATCGGCGTCACCGCCGGTGTCCGCGTTTTCCGCTTCCGGTTCCTCTGCAGCGTCAGGGGCGCTGGCAGCGTCGGTGCGAGCGGGCGCACGGTAGCTGAACTGGCCATCGACCTTGATCCACTCGATGAAGATCAGCCGGCCTTTGAGGCTGGCGCCGGGTTGCCCCTTGCGCTCGCCTTTCTCGTACAGGAAGGGATCCACCCAGAGGTCGCCGATGCGAAACGCGATCAGGACCTTGCGTTCAGCACGGACGTCTTCCAGGTGTTCACGGATCAGCCGGTCGGCTTCACCACTGGCGACCTTGCAGTCGAAGCGGGTGTACTCGACGTCGTCCGAGGCACCGTGCAAGGCGGCGATGTCGCACGCCATGAAGGCTTGGCCGCGGCGGACCGGGACTTCGCGAACACGGTTCAGGTAACCAATGCCTTGGGTGTGCAGGTTGAAGTAGGTGGTGGGGGCGTTATTGCTTGCAGTCGTCATGATGGCGCTCCTGTTCAGCTGAAACGCGGACCTCCACCGGCCCTGGCGGCGGGTGAGTTCCGCAAGGGGAGGTGCAAAAACGTGTCGGTGTAGAGAGCGCTCATCACCGAGGGGACGGTGACCGTGCGAGCTGCCGAGCGCGCATCGCACTTGGGGAGAACCACCCGAAATGGGCGTAGCCTCGAAGGTTCTAGCTACCTTTACGCTGTCAACGACAGCGGTGTGCAGCTCATCTATAAAACGCGGGCAAAGCCCCGTCAACCGTGGATTGCAGGCGATCTGGGCGGGTGGAAAGCGGTGGCGTTCAGTGGATTCTTGCAGGCGAAAAAATAGCCCGACGGTCATCAGGCTAGGAAGAATTGGACCACCCTTGATCCAGCACTCGGACAGCGGGGTTCGTCGCACAATCTCCCCTGCCGATCAACCTGGATCACCCGACCCTTGTCGTGGTCTGGATCGGAATCAACTGGCACGCATCCGCGCACAAAAGGTGCCCAGTGTTTCGCCGGCGGGCACCGGAGCTGAGCATCGTCGCCGAAGCGGATGACCCCTGCGGCCTGGCGCAAGCCGCACGGGTCATCCACCTGGGGGACCTAGAACACTGAGAAGACATTCGAAAATGCAGTGAAGTGTGGCTCCGAACTCTACGAGTCTGACCGAGCTGCCCGGAGCGAATCGGTCTTGGATCGCCTCGCGGCGAAGGGCACCCTCACTACAGCAGCGCGATGGTGCCTCGTCAAGTCACGGTTTTTTCCCCTGCTTGGGTTTAGCCACCGGCTTGGTGCCCTTGCATTCCGGGTAGCGGGTGCAGGACCAGAAGCTGCCGGTGCGACCCTTGCGCTGACGCATGGTACTGCGGCACACCGGGCAGAGCGGCCCCTTGCTGGGCGGCGGGCGCAGGGTGAGCGAGGCGTGACTGCGCACCAGCCGGGTCAGCCACTCTGCCTGCTTGGCGAGGAAGGTCTCGACGCTCAGTTTCCCTGACTCGATGCGGTCCAGCGCCTGCTCCCACAGCGCGGTCAGCACCGGGTCGGCTACCTCCGGCGGTACCGCCTCGATCAAGGTATGCGCTGCCGCCGAGGCGGCCAGACTGCGTTTCTTCTTGGTCAGGTAGCCATGGTCGATCAGGCCCTGGATGATGGCGGCGCGGGTGGCCTCGGTGCCGAGGCCGCAACTGTCCTTGAGTTTCTGCTTGAGCCGCGGGTCGGCTACCTGGTTGGCGATGGTTTTCATGGCCTTGACCAGGGTGCCTTCCGTGTAGGCCTTGGGCGGCTGGGTGCGTTGCGCGTTGACCGTCGCGTCAATCAATGTCAATGCTGCCGCCTCATGCAGTGTCGGCAGGCGCTGGGTCTGCTCAACTGGTTCGTTGCCATCGCCTTCGTTGATCACCGCTTTCCAGCCGCGAGTCAGGATCTGCTTGCCGCGGGCGAGCAGTTGATCACCCTGGCTGTGCAGCAGCGCCTGGGTTTTCAGGTACTCATGCTCGTGCAGAAACTGCGCTAGATAGCGGGCGCGAATCAACGTGTACACCGCCCGTTCGCGCTCGGAGAGCTGCGCCAGGTCCAGCGAAACAGCGGTGGGAATGATGCCGTGGTGAGCGGTGATCTTGCCGCTGTTCCAAGCACGAGAACGGCGGCAAGGGTCGAGGTCTTTCAGCGCTTGCCCCAGTGACGGCGCGGCCGCCGCCATGGCGTGGAGCACACGGGGTACCTCATCGAGCATGCTCTCCGGGAGGTAGCCGCAGTCGGTGCGCGGGTAGGTGGTCGCCTTGTGGGTCTCGTACAACGCCTGGGCGATCCCCAGGGTCTCCTGCGCACCAAGCCCGAGCTTGGCTGAGCAGACCTCCTGCAGGGTGCCCAGATCAAAGGGCAGCGGTGGGCCTTCACGAACGTGTTCGACCTCCACACTGTGGACCCTAACTGACCCCTGCTGGAGCAGACGTCGCGCTGCTGCCTGTGCGGCTACCTCGTCGATGCAGCGCCCAGCGTCGTCGCAGACAGTGGCGGGCGGCTGCCAGCGGGCCAGAAAGTTCGTGCCGTCGGCTTCCAGCTGAGCGTCGACGGTCCAGAACGGCTGCGGCACAAAGCTCGCGATCGCCCGGTCTCGCTCGACCACCAGGCGCAGCGTCGGCGTCTGCACACGCCCCACCGGCAGCAGACCATCGAAGCCGGCACGGCGACCGAGCAGGGTGAACAACCGGCTCAGGTTGATGCCCACCAGCCAGTCCGCGCGGGAGCGGGCCAGCGCGCAGTGGTACAGCGGCAAGGTCTGCTCGCCTGGGCGCAGGGTGCCCAAGGCCCGGCGAATCGAGGCGTCATCCAGGGCCGAGAGCCACAGGCGCAGGATCGGCCCCTGGTACTGGCAGCGCTCGAGAATCTCCCGGGCGATCATCTCTCCCTCGCGATCGGCGTCGGTGGCGATGACCACCTCGCTGCAGGTGCGTAGCAGCTGCTGGATGACCTTCAGTTGACTGGCGACCTTGGGTTTGACGACCAGCTGCCAACGACTGGGAATGATCGGCAGATCGTCCAGCGACCAGCGCTTGTAGTCGCCATAGGCTTCAGGGGGTGCAGTTTCCAACAGATGGCCGACGCACCAGGTCACGGTGACACCCGTCCCCTGCAGGCAACCGTCGCCACGCCGACTGGCCTGCAATACGCGCGCGATATCACGGGCTTGGGATGGTTTCTCGCAAATAAACAGGCGCATACGCAGGCCCTCTCGGTGGGTACCGACAGGGTGGCGGGGTGGGGAGGGAGCACCAGCGATAATCCGAAGCCGCCGCGCTCCTGTTGGTGTGCAGCGAGATCCGGCAGACGGTTACTTGCGCTGGGCCAGGTGGGTGGCCAGCGTTTGCAGAAACTCCAAGGCAAACTGCTTATCTGCTTCGCCCAGCGCCTTGATGATCGACGTGATCTGCACGTCCTGGTCCTGGTCCTGGGGCGAGGGCTGATGGCCAGTAGCAGCTCATCGGCGGGGCAACCGTAAAGGTCGGCCAGTTGCAGCAGCTTACTCACGGAGAGCTCAACCTGGCCACGTTCGAGTCGCGACACGGCTTCACCGGAGATTTTCAAGTACTCGCCTACCTTCGCTTGGGTCAGACCACGGGCGCGACGATACTCCGCCAACTGGCGGCCAATGTGATGTGGGCTAGGCTCTTTGACTGGCAACGGGGACGCTCTCCAATTCGACCCATATGGTTGACCAGCCACCCAAAGATATGAACGACCCAAAAGGTTGGCTAACAAGCCTTTTAGGCGTATCACCAAAAATAGCTGTATGACCCGCCCGTCAACAGGGAGGCAGCGATTTGCACGGATCAAACCAGAGTGAGGCGGATGTGCTAGCGCTCAAGGCCTATGAGCTGTTCATGGCCACCCACCTGGAACCGGACGACCTCGAGGCGCGCGCCAGGTTGATCGACTGGGTCCAGGAAAGTCCGGCGCACTGGCGGGCATTCCTTGCCCTGGACCAGTACCTGGAGGAAGTGTCGCAGTTGTTGGAGGGTGCCCAACGGGGGAAAGCCCGGCGAGAGTAAAAGCCCAGCAGGCATCGTGGTTGCCCGCCGGGCAGGCTGCACAGGCCCAGCAATATCGCGCTGCGGGCCATGATTCCACTGAGATCCACCCGCTCAAGTCGTCTTGCGCGACGCCTTCTTGCTGGCCCCCTTGCGCTCGGAACCGGCGTTTTCCTGGGCCTTTTCGCGCATGGACACCGACGCCAGACGGTGCGGTAGGATGCCAATACGCCGAGCCTCCACCTTGAAGGTTACCCGGGCATTGTCCTCGCTGTCTTCCCACTCCTCCTTGACCGTCCGACCCTCGACCAGGATGCGCATGCCCTTCTGGAACAGGGTGCTCCAGTGTTCGGCGTCGCGGTGCCAGAGCTCGACTGGGGCCCAGTAGCCGCCACGATCTTCGTAGCCGCTTTCACGCGGTATCGGGTTGTCGAAATACACGTTCAAGCGCAACAGGCGCCGTGGTTCCTCAGGGTTGGTGTTGAACTCCTGGAATTCAGGAATGCTGCCGATGTTGCCTTCGCCAACAAAGAACGTACTCATGCGTGCTACTCCTCGGTGGGGGAACGGGAAAGGGCGAGTTCGGCGACCTCGAGCTTGCTGGCACCGGCGATGGCCTGGCGATACAGTGACTGCAGGCTGCTCATCTGCAGGTTCAGCACCACGCGGTTGGTCTCCAGCTGATACAGCGCCTGCCGCAGCTCGGGGTGGAGTAACGGATGAACCATCGCCTCCTGCCACACCGCCACGCCCATGCGCTGAAAGTCCGGGCTGCGCCAGCGCAAAAAGTCGGTGCCGGTCGCGCTGTGCTGGACCACCAGTCGCAGGTCCAGCAGCGAGAAGGGGGGCTGCGCCATGATCGCCAGCATCACGCCCATCAATTCGGCGACCTGGGTGCGCAGGCGCAGGATCGTCTCGGCGAACTGCTGCAGCTCCCCCTTACCCTTAAAAGGCTTTAAAAGGCCTTTTAGGGAGGCACCTTGTGCAAACTCGCGATAGGCCTCTGCAGACAAACGTCGGGCAATTGCGTCAGCGAGGGTCATACGTCACCTCCGTCGACTGGCGCATCCGGTGTGGGCGGGGGCTCGGCCTCTGGCGCTTCGAGGGCTTCGGTCACCGCAGCAACGCCGCTGCGGGCAATCAGTGGGGCGAATTGGGAACGACGGGCCCCTTCCAGAATGTCCTGCGGCGGTAGGCCGAATTTGTCGATGGCTTCGCGCGCGCGGGCGTTGTTGGCGGCCATGTCATCCCGGCTGACGCCGGCCACGCGGTACTGCTGCGCCAGGCCTAACAGGCTGCGCAGGACATGCGCACCACCATCGATCCAGGATTCCATGTCCATGCGACCGATCAGCGCCGTGTGGTGGGCGAGCAGTACCCGACGGACCAGGACGTCGTAGTCGGTCAGCAGGTAGATGGCGAGAAAGCCCAGTTGGCTGCCGATGAACAGCGGCAGGGTGACGGGGTGGATGTTAAGGTTGTCGCCGACATCGACCTGGGTCGGCAGGGCGCGCTCGACGTGGCTGATTTGCTGGGTCAGGGTGCGTATCTGGGCCTTGGCCTGCAGCAACTTCTCCTCCAACTGCAGCATGAACCAGTCGGCGTACGGATCGTCCTGGCTGCTCGCCTGTTTGAGCAGGTTAGTCACCGCGATGTAGCCGGGCATGCCGAGAATCGGGTGCACTCCGTCGCGTCGGCTACGGCCCTGCCACAATCGCGCCGCATGGTGGGTGTGCAGGGTGAGGGTGATGCTGCTGCGCAAGGAGCCCAGGTTGAGCTGGTAGTGATCGGCCATTGCCAGTACCTCGCCTTCGAAGTGAGGCCGACGATGGGCTGAACGGTGAAGGCCGAGGAGGATCAACGTGAAGCTGACATGCTCGCATTACCGGCAGTGGATCAGTATGGATTTGATGGCAGTGGCATCAATTCCACAGACGTCCAGCGCTTATGATGCTGCACCGAGGCCGCGACAGCGTTGCTTCAGTTCCTCCAGGCAGGCGAGGGCGAGTGGCGAAGCGGTGCGCTGACCGCTGCGGCGTGGCCGTTCGCTGGCCGGCGGCGACACTGACTCCGGCCTTGACGCGCGTGACGGCGCAGCCGCAGGCGTTGTTGCGTCGGCGCGGGCCGCCCAGAGGGTGAATTCGCCCTGGCAGGCGCGCTTGATCAAACCCATCAAGTAGGCGACTGGTTTGCGGATCTCGCCGCGGGCGCAGCGCACCGCCGCTTCGTTGATCACCGCTTGTTGCTGTTCAGGCTCGAGCTGACGCATCGCCTGGGCGGCCATGCGTCGCTCGGTCGGGTTGAGCGGAAGACCCTCCGGCCATCGCGCTCGGCCAAACTCCACCTGCGCCAGTACCGTACTTTTTTTGCTTTTGTCTTTCTGTACGGTACGGCCGGCGTCGGCATTCCGAACTACAGCCGCAACCGGTGCATTGTCGCAGGGTTCGGATTCGGTGGCCGAGCTGCCAGAATTCCGAACGGGGTGGCTGTGGCCAAGTTCGGAATCTTCCGCGTCAGACAAAGGTAGCGCTTGTTGCTGCGCCGCGGCGGGAATCGAACGGAGCCTGTCCTTGTCCGCCTGGGCGACCTGCGGGTCGACCAGGATTTCCTCGATCACATGCTGCGCCACATCACGCACGCCCTTGGTGGCATGGGTGAGGTTCTGCTGCAGCAGTTGCGCATAGCCGGTGTCCAGCTCGAGCTGCTCGGCCGGGGTCAGCGGATCACCGTGCAGCACGTAGACGCAACCGCGCAGGCAACCTTGGGTATCGCGAGAGCGGTCGACCAGGCTGAGCCAGCGGGTGGTCCGCAAGACGTTCAGTGCACGGGCGATGGTTTCGCGCGATGCCTGGGTGCCACAGGGGCTGGTTGCGAGGTAGGGCTGAAGGTCTTGGTAGCGGGGCGTTTTCACTTGGCGCTCGGTGATCAGCCAGCGCAGCACCTGCCAGGTGTTGCGCTCCAAGGGGGTCAGCCGACGGTCGAGCAGCAACGCCTGTGGCAGTGGATGGTTGTCGCCGTAGTAGATCGTGCGCAGCGGCGCTTCCTCGGTGGCAGCGGCCAACTTGGCCTGTGTTGCCTGCCACTCGTTACGCCGCCGGAGTGCTTCATAGCACTGGCGCACCACGTCCTGCCAATCGACCTCGTAGAAGCTCAGCATGGCGCACCTCCGTACAGTTCGACCTGTTGCCAAATCAGGGTCAGGCTGATCTGCTGCTCCTCGGCGAGCATCATCATCGTGTCCAGCGGATCATTGTCCGGATCTTCCGCCCGGAGCTGGCTCCAGCGGTTCCACACCGCATGTTCCTGCGCCTCACTGAGCTGGACCGGGCGGCCGCGGTGGGTCTCGATCTTCAGCACGCGGCGCCGCAGGGCGGTTTCCGAATGGTCCAGGCCGAAGCAGCGGTACATGATGTTGGAGCTCGCGCCCAACTTAAGCGCGCGGTTGATCAGGCGCTCGTTCTGTTCATCGCGTTCAGCCTGGACAATCAGGCGGCGCAGCACGGTGGTGTCGACTTTGACCTCGACCCAGGCGATCGACGAATGCGCCAGGTGCGACAAGGTGGTCGGCGGCAGCGACTGCAGCACTTCGATGTCCTCGTCGGCCAGGCCCAGGGCTTTGCAGCGCTGCAGACGGCCATGACGCAGCTCATGCAGCACCTGATTCAACATGGCATGGTTCAACAGATTGAAGGTCGTGCTCATGAGGCAGTTCCTCACGTTAACGAGTGGAGGACAGCGTCAGCTCGATCAACTGCCGAGCGTGTCGGATCAGCCTGAACAGCTGCTCCAGCTGTGCATCGGGGAGTCGTTCGAGGCCCACGGTCAGGGCAGGGCGCTCGGCAAAGGGCAGTTCGTAGACGCCGATCAGCAGTTGACCAAACAACGCGGCTGGCAACTGCTGGCGTTGGCTCCAGCTCACATCATCCTGCAGGCGCAGCAAGGCCGAGAGGATCAGCTGAATGCCGGTGTGTCGCGGGCTAAGCCGATCGCTGTGTTCAGGTGACAGCGTGAACCCGAGTCCATCAGGGTGCGGGCTGACCAAGGCTGCGGCATCAGCATAATCGGCAAGGTTGGCCGCCAATTCCGCACAGCGTTCACGTAAGATGTTAATGTCGTCCGGCGAAGCGGGGGACGATGGAGATGAGCCCAGATGTGGCTGAACGGCTGCCACACCATCGGTGGTCTTCGTAGAAGGCGGCTCGTCGCTCAATGCCTGGCGAATGTAGGGCAGGCGTGGTTCCACCACCAGCGAGGGACCATTGCCAGAATCTGCCGGGTCTGGGCTGGGCAACTGCGTGGATGTTCCAGACGCGACCTCAAGGGTAGATGGCGACTCCACAGGTTTGTCTGCCAGATCCTGCGGCACGGGTGGAGGGGCGGGCGATAACGCAGGCGGAACGCGTTGCTCCTGGTGCATTTCCAGGGCCAGCAGGCGGGGTGTCTGCTGTAGCGCCACCGCCATCTGGGCAATCAGTTCGTCCTGCAACTCGCTCGCATCCAGCTCGGGTGTTTCACCGTCAAACGCCGACAGCACCTCCAGCCATAGCAGCGCGAACTGTTGGGCATCACCGAAATAGCGATTCCAGCTCGATTCGGCGCGACGCCTTACCGTTATCAGGCGATCGATAGCGGGTTTGCCGAGACCCGCATACAGGGCCTGTGGAATAGCTGGCAGCAAATGCTCCAGCGCGTCAAACATGCGACTGATATGGGATTGGGAGATGGGATAACCACCCTGGCTCAAGCGTGAGGAGAGCTCGCGCTGGCTAAGGGGGCTGTCCGACGCCTGAAACATGTCCAGAAGTTTCGCCACGGCCAATGCCCGCTCGATGAACGTGAGCTGGCCATGCAAATCGCTTTCGGCGAGATGCCCGAGCAAGGCATGACATTCGGACTGCCACGGCCGGAACAGGCAATGAATACGAAAGAATCGCTCCTCGCGGGTTTCCTGCCAAAGTTCGCCGAGGATGCTCAAGCGTGTGTTGCCGCCGTTGCGGATGATGAAGTGTGACTCCTCCGGGCGGCGGGTAATGGCAGGAGGTTGGTCCAGGCCGCGTTCGCGAATCGAGGCTTTGATCTCGTCATACAGCGGGTTGCGTACAATGCGTGGGTTGAGCTCGTAGGGGCGCAACTGCTCGAGACTGACCACCATCGGTGTGTCACCGATCGGCACTACCGTGGCCTCAAGGTCGTTTTTTTGTGGGAAATGCGCCTGCTGCAGTTGACGCGTGATGTCTTCGGAGGTCGGCGGTTTCATCACACATCCTCCGATCAGCCGCGACGGATCAGCCGGCATTCGACTGCCGATCGCTGACTGGGCATCTGCGGGCCGGCCCCCACCAGCCGCTTGACCCACTGCGGGAACAATTCGACTGCCAAGGCGCGCATCACCTCCGCGGCACAAGGGCTGCGGCTTCTGGGTGGCGGGGTGGGCTCGACCCGGTGCACAGGTAGCCCCAGCGAGGCGGCATTGGGGTATGCCACGCGGTCGGGAATGACCGTGGCGCATACGCTGACGTGGGGATCGCCTTCAAAGGACGCTTGCAGGCTCTGCATGATTAAGCGGGTATCGCGGCGATTGGCGTTGACCTGGTTGAGCAACAGCTTCACCGATGGTAACGCCACCCCCAGGTAGCGGTAGGGCTCCAATTCGTCAAACAGCCCCAGGGTGCCACGGCGCAGCTCGCGCGCGGCGAGCATTTCCGGTGGGACCGGACACAGAGCGCAATCGGAGGCGAGGATGACCATCTCGACCACAACGCTGCGTGCGCCTTGAGTATCAACAATGAGTACATCGTAGTAATCCTGGAAGGCCGGCAGCAGGTGGCGTAAACGCAGGCGGCCATCGGCTGCATGCAACAGCAGGGTGCTGATGTGTCCGGCGCGGTCGTTGGACACGATCAGATCCAGATGTTGAATGACTGTGGTGGAGATGACCTGCTCAGGCGCGGTGAGACCCTGGGCGATGAGCTCGTAGCTGCCGGCCTCACGGGGTGCGCACAACGCGTAGTAGCTGGACAGCGTCGGTTGGCTGTCCAGGTCCAGCAGCAATACGCGAAAGCCCGCATCGGCGAGTACTCCGCCCAGGTTGGCGGCGACCGTGGTCTTGCCCGCGCCCCCCTTGGTCGAAATCAGCGAGAGGACGTGCATGGCACTACTCCCGGACCGTCAGTCGCTCTTGAACCCACTGCTCGATCTCCAGTGAATCCCAGCCGACGGCACGCGTGCCTATGCGTCGGCATTGCGGGAAACGGCCGGCCTTCATCAGGTTGTAGATGTGCGAGCGCTTGAAACCGGTTTTCTGTTCGACCTCATCGCGACGCATGATGTGGCGGTCGGTAGGCAGAGGAGCAGGGCTGATCGGTTGCATGATGTCACTCCGTAGCACCATGTGGTGCGCAGTGGGATGTGATAGTCAGTGAAGGCTCATTGGGGTGAGAAATCATTGCCAGGCAATGGCGGGCATTGCCTGGCAATTCGGCGCAAGGCCTCCACCGCCTAGGCGAAAAGACGGCGTGCCTGCGCAGATTTCCGATCAAGGGTGCGTTTGCTCAAACCCTGTAGACCAGGGAGTCGAGCCAAAATGGTTTGGACTACCGCCGTCGGGTTTTTGTAGATCGATTGCACTTGGCCGGACTACTTACCTGCTATGACCGCCAGCGGGGTGCTGATGATTGTGTAGTGAGCGCTCGCGGAAGCGTCAGACGCTGATCCAGCTGCATCAAGTTGTGCCGTGAGCTCTTGCTTCTGGCGCTTATAGACAGTCATTTCCTCGAGAACATAATCTTAGGCCTCATGCATTTCTCAAACTCACGGGCATAGAAGTCCCGTTCGGCTTGCACAGCCAAGAAAGCGTTTAAGGTCACGTGCCTGAGATGGTGGAATTCCTTGGGGGCAGGAGTTCGGGCTTTTCTTTCGGGTGGTTCAGCGCATAGCTGGTATGCCATTGTGAGTGGCACCAAGCGTAGCTACCTGAAAACTATATAGGCCAGCTTCACTGGAAATTGATACGTTCGAAAAAGTATAAGCGCAGCTTGCGCGTTTTCAACTGTCGCTCATACGTGGAGCAGTGATATCAACTCATTTGGTTGGTCATAAGACCAATTAGAGCATGGATGCACGCAGGCAGGGCATTGAATTCCCTTACAAGAATGCTTCGTTCACGGACTGCCCACGGCTCGTCTAGTACGATTGATCGGAGGCGCTTTGTGGCGCTATGACGGGCCGCTGCTGACTCTGGAATGACGCCAACTCCGACGCCTGCTTCGACCATCATGCATATAGCCTCGAAGCTCGAGACTTGCACTCGCAAGCGTAAGGGCTTCCCTAGTAGTTCGGCTTGCTCGCCCATAAACTGTTGCAGTGTACTGCCCATTTGCAATCCGACATGAGGATAATCTAGTGCATCCACTAACCGGATAGAGGCCCGTTTGCCAAGCTCATGTTCTAAAGGGACTACTAATACCAGTTTGTCCGTGCTGAAATGAATCGCTTGCAAGTTGCGAGTGACTAGCGGTCCTGCAACGATGCCCATATCGCTCGTGCCGTCTAATACACCGCGAACGATATCTTTCGTTAAACGCTCCTGCAGATCCACAGTGACGCCAGGATTAGTGGCGAGGAAGCCAGAAAGTATATCTGGCATGATTTCAGTGACTGCCGTCGTATTGGCGAAAATTCGGATATGCCCTGTGCCGTCAGTTCCAAGCTCAGCAAACTCCGATTCTAAATAACTCATTTGACGTAAAACCAAACGTGCGTGCTTGAGTAGTCTTTCTCCAGCGCTTGTGAGCTCGACGCCTCGGTTCCCGCGGTAGAACAGGTGCGCCCCTACCTGGCTTTCCATCGACTTGACCCGCACGCTAGCAGCGGCTGGTGAGATGAAAGCGCGACGTGCACCTTGGGTGAGACTGGTTGCTTCTACGATATGAACGAAAAGCCGAAGATCTACCAAATCGATATGCATGGATGAATCACTCTGCGTTAATGTTTGTTTAATGCACCGTTTAGTAATCGGTTCTTTACGGAACGCAGGTAGCCTCGCATGATTTGCCTCAGAACAACAACGCTGGGTTGGCCATTAGCTTGTGTCCGCGCCCGTATCTGAGGATAGTCATCACCATGAGTACATCTGTACGCCCGCTCGAGGGCGTCGTAGTCGTCAGTCTGGAGCATGCCATCGCAGCACCATTCTGCACACGACAGCTGGCCGAGCTAGGTGCGCGAGTAATTAAAGTCGAACGTCCCGGAGTGGGAGACTTTGCCCGGGCTTATGACGATCGGACCAATGGCTTGGCTTCACATTTCGTTTGGGCAAACCGCAGTAAAGAAAGCTTGGCAATTGACCTTAAATCAGCCGAAGGTCTGAGCATACTGCGAGCGCTGCTTCGAAAAGCTGACGTATTGATTCAAAATCTCGCTCCTGGCGCATCTGCGCGAATGGGGCTCGATTTTTCGTCGCTTCACGCCACTCATCCGCGGTTGGTGGTATGTGATATTTCGGGCTATGGCATGAGTGGCCCATACCAGCATAAGAAAGCGTACGATTTGTTGATTCAGAGCGAAGGCGGCTTTCTTTCGGTTACCGGAGGTCCCGGAACCGATGACTTCGCCAAGGCAGGGTGTTCTATCGCAGATATCGCTGCTGGCATGTATGCTTACACAAATGTGCTATCAGCCCTCATGCTCCGAGATAAAACGGGGGAGGGCAGTCACATAGATCTAAGCATGCTGGAAAGCTTGGTTGAATGGATGGGTTTTCCGCTGTATTACGCCTACGAGGGCGCGTCACCTCCAGCTCGGGCTGGTGCCTCTCATTCGACAATTTATCCGTATGGTCCTTTCGCAGTAGGGGACGGGGGCACCGTCATGTTGGGTTTGCAGAACGAACGTGAGTGGGTAGCGTTCTGTGCAAAGGTCTTGCAGCAACCAGAATTAGCTGTCGATGAACGTTTTGACTCGAATTCGCAACGTTCGAAAAACCGAAGTGACTTGCGTGCAATTATCTTGGGCGTTTTTGAGAAACTAACCGCTAGTGAGGTGGTGGCGCGCTTGGAGGCAGCATCGATAGCAAGCGCTTGCGTCAATGATATGCACGGCGTCTGGCGCCATCCGCAGTTAAAAGCCCGCGAACGCTGGGTGAAAGTGGATAGTCCAAACGGGGCCTTGACCACCATGCTTCCTCCAGGGATAAACAGCGCCTACAGTCCTGCTATCAGCGCGATTCCATCAGTAGGACAACATAACCGAACCATCCTGGCCGAGTTGGGTTACCAGCCTGCAGATATCAGTGCGTTGGCCGCAAGGGGTGTAGTATGAGTCTACCATTTTTAGTCAGTAGCGCGTTGTTTGTTCCGGGGAATCGACCTGATCGATTTTATAAGGCTATCCAAACCGGTGCCTCGGTTGTCATCGTTGACTTTGAAGATGCAGTAGACGAGGCGGATAAGCACTAGGCACGGGATAACCTACGGCATTGGTTGAATGCACATCCCGGTCGATCCGTGGTGGTTCGCGTCAACGCTGGCCACCATGTAATGCATGCCGCCGGCATCGAATTCTGCGCATCATATTTCCAATATTCGGGAGGTATTTTATGGTGCATTTATATTAGACGGTAAAATGATAGGCGGTCCTGCTATGGATGAGGCTCGTCAGTTACTTAAATAAAACTATAGTGTTTTTTGTTTTTTCTAGTAGCTTCAATGCTTTCGCGATTTAAAATGGCCCCTATTCGCTTCAGGTGTGGGAGGGGCAGTGAACCATGACAATTACAACAATAGGTGACTATAATGAGTTATTTATCGCCCCGCTCCGTAGTGGGTGTCATGCGTTGGCGGATGATTATGCCAGCGGTGCTCATCATGTATACGATTTCTTTTTTTGATCGAGCCAATATTGCTATGGCACTCCCCCATATAACGCAAGAACTAGGTTTAACTCCAATAGAGGGTGGGTGGATTGGCGGTGCTTTCGCATGGGGTTATGTTATTACGCAGATTGGTGGGGCTTGGTTGGCATTGCGCTTCGGTGCTCGCCGGCTCATAGGTTGGAGTTTATTTTTGTTCGGTGCTGCAGCAATTGCTTGTGGCTTTACCAAAACCTTTGAACAGGTTCTGATCCTGCGTTTTCTGCTCGGTCTCGCTGAAGGACCAATTTATGCGGCTGTGTCTATGCTCTTGGCTCAGTGGTTTATTAAGCCTGAGCGTGGCCGTGCGTTTGGAATTTGGAACTTGGCAGTACCGCTCGGAGGGTTCCTCGCCGGACCTATCTCAGGAGCTATCCTGGCTCACTCGGATTGGCGCTGGATGTTGATCGTGGAGGGTATCCCGGCTTGGATTTTCTGTTTGTGCTGGTTCCTCATGGTGCCCTCTAGTTTAAATGCGGCCAAATGGTTGAGCGAAAAGGATCGGGAGAGCCTCTCGAGTGCGCTTAAAGAAGAGCAGAAAAGTCATGGTGGGAGCGAGAGAGATCCATGGTGGGCTTTGTTTAATGAACCGGCAGTGTGGCTCATTACCATCGGGTTTAGCCTCAATAGTGTATTACTCTACGGTACAACTCTATGGTTACCCACGATTCTGAAGTCTTACCATCTTAGCGAAATCTTGGTCGGTGTGCTTTCTGGGGCGCCTTTCTTACTAACTATGCTCGGAGTGTGGTACATCACTCGACGATCGGACCGACATAATCAGGAGCGCCGCGTGCACGCCGCGATTCCAACGATAATTAGTGGTATCATCATGATCGCTGCTGCGTGCGTACCTACCGAATACTTCTGGATTCAAATTGCTCTACTCGTGCTCATGGGGCTACCTTTGAAAATGCTTACGCCTCTCGTGTTCACGCGTCTTACTGAAATTTTACCGATGCGTAAGGCTATCCCCGCTGTAGCTATCGTCAGTGGGGTCGGAACGTTCATTGGTCAATTCTTTGGGCCGCTGATGGTTGGATACACTAGGTCAGTTTCAAGCGATTTTCGCTTTGCCCTTTGCATGCTTGGCACTTGTGCAGTCGTCGGAGGGATCATCCTGTTAATGTCCCGAACGCGGGCGGAGAAAAACTCTGTAAAATATAGCTCCCGGCCCGGATTGGATGGATTTACTTCAACGGAGCGTCGCTAGCGTCACCCGTGGGGGGGCTTCCACGCAGAGCCTCCTCACGGTTCTAAAGCAATATATTAGCGCGTCATGATGCTGTCTTTGCTACGATAGAGGGATGAAAGTGTAAGTTTTTTTGAAGCGGCCACTTTTTGTTTTTCGTTGACTCATAAAATCTGCGCGTGGAGTCTTTTGTTTTGCTTTCTCTTAAGACTGGTTCTTCCCGCTGTCTAATGATTGCAATTCGGCGTTAATACCTTCCTTACATAGCTTCTTTCATTGCGAGACTCTAGGGTGCCTCAGCTCTGTGTATCCAGAATGAAAAGCGGAATTTATCTGCAGCATAAGTATTGATGGTAATCAGGTAGGCCTTTCCTGCATCGTCCAGATAAGTTCGAACGATCTGCAGACCTGGAGCACCGTTACTCAAGCCAAGTTGCCGCGCTGCTTCGTCCCTTACGGCGACCGCTCCGATAGTTTGTTTGATGTCCGCAACTGCGACACCCACCTCATCACGTATTAGGTGGCAGAGAAGTCCAGTACCGTCAGGTATCAGGTCGACAATGTGTCCCCCAATTTCTGGAAGCAAATAGGCCTCGTTCCAACAAAGTGGCTCGCCTGATGCTAGATCTGTGCGCAGCATTCGAATCTTCAGCCAGCGAGTTCCAGGCTTGCATTCGAGTGCGGCTGCAACCGCATCATCTGCAACGATGACGGCACTGTCGTATACTTTGCGCTCCGTGTGAGCGGCATAGTTGACGAGGTCTTCAATGCTGTGCAGAGATTTAGAGTATTGGTTGGTGGGGGTGTGCGCCGAAACGATCGTGCCCGCACGACGCTTACGGGTGATCAGGCCTAAATCTTGGACGATGTTCAGTGCAGATCTAACGGTGCTGCGACTTACCCGATACTCCTGAGAAAGGGAGATTTCGCTAGGAAGTTGCTCACCGATGGCAATGTCGCCATCGGTGATGCGTTTGGTGAGAATGTTGGCCAATTCAGTATAGCGCATGATTGCCTCTTACGGTCCTAAGGCAACCATCTTACCCGCTCGCGATCAAACGTTCAGCAAAGATCTATACTTATCCACTTGAGTTTGGTACATGTCTTGGCCGTGTGGATCATTGGTTACCAGTAGCGGCATGTCTTCAACCACCAAGCGTTGCACCGCTTCCGTTTTTAAGTCTTCATAGCAGATTACTTCCGCTGATTTGATACAGGAGAATAGGGTTGCTGAGATCCCTCCGATCGCCGAGAAGCAGACGGATGTGGTGTTGCGACAGCAATCGCGGATTGCGGGGCCACGATTTCCTTTGCCTATCGCACCCTTGACCCCCAGTTTGAAGAGCTCAACTGCATAAGGATCCATGCGATAAGCAGAAGTCGGAGCAACCACGCCAATAACATGTCCTGGTTTGGTCGGGCCGGGGCCGCCGTAGAAAAGAACCTGACCCCGTATGTCCACCGGCAGTACGTCTCCTCTGGCTAAGGTATCGATGAAGCGCTTGTGTGCCGCGTCTCGAGCCATGTAGATCACGCCAGATAGCAGGACCTCATCGCCAGCGTGGAGAGTGAGGATGATATCGTCGGTCAGTGGTGTGCTGATGCGGTGAGTAGTCATGTCATGGTCCTCACAAGGTGACGCTGGCGCGTCGGCCAGCATGGCACTGGATGTTCACCGCTACAGGCAATGCGGTAATGTGGCAGGCATAGGTCTCTACAGCAACCCATAAGGCTGTGGTGCTTCCCCCATAACCCTGTGGACCGATTCCAGTCTTATTGATGGCGTCAAGGAGCTCGCGCTCGAGTTCAGCGATGTGCGGAGCTTCATTGTGTACACCAATGTCTCGCAAGATCGCTTCTTTGGCGATGGCGGTAACCTTGTCGAAGCTTCCGCCGATACCGACGCCAACCGTTAGCGGGGGGCATGCCGCCCCTCCAGCAGCCTCGATTGCACCGACAACGAACTTCTTCACACCCTCTGCCCCCTCTCCCGGAAGCAGGAATTTCATGGTACTCCAGTTCTCGCTACCGCCGCCTTTCGGTACTACGGTGAGCTTCACCTCACTACCCGGGACGATCTCGGTGTGAATCACCGCAGGAGTGTTGTCATTGCTATTCACTCGAAGCAGAGGGTCACTGACAACCGACTTGCGCATGTAGCCCTCAGTGTAGCCTTTGCGAACGCCGGCCTGTATCGCCTGACCAAAATCCCCACCCACTAGGCGAACGTTCTGTCCTATCTCCACATACACGATAGTGAGGCCCGTGTCGTGGCAGTAAGACACCCGGTTTTCACGGGCAATTTGGTCGTTGTCGATCAGCTTGAGCAGGACCGACTTGCCTTGGGGTGAGATCTCCTCTTCGGCAGCAGTATGAAAACTCTGGATGAGATTATCTGGCAGTTCGTGGCAAGCCTGTATGCACAGCTTGGCAACGGCATCGGTTAGGTTTTGAACCTCGATCGTACGCATGTTCTACCTCAGGTCAGGTGTGACGGATGAAGAAGCACTTATTATTGGTACGAACATAATAATAGTTCGTACCAAATAAGCAAGCGCAGCTTATCCTCGTTCTGACAAGC
This sequence comes from Pseudomonas sp. A014, assembly GCF_052378495.1. Lineage (NCBI taxonomy): Bacteria > Pseudomonadati > Pseudomonadota > Gammaproteobacteria > Pseudomonadales > Pseudomonadaceae > Pseudomonas > Pseudomonas sp. A014. The sequence goes on along the minus strand of NZ_CP199001.1, from coordinate 3,672,780 downwards.
CTTAAATCATCGGTCTAGGTCCTGTAGCGCTTCGACCAGAGCCCGTACTCGTTGCGGTAGGAATTTGGGGAGGGCAAAAGAGTCCAGGTCGGTAATGGTTGAGGTGCCACATGCCCTAGCTCGAACGTGATGATTTCTCCCGATGCAGTCTCCTTGAAAAAAACCAATGCGTCATCAAAGCGATGCCAAGGTCTTCGAGGCATTCGGTACGAGCGCCGTTTGCGCTGCAGCATTTGACGTGTCCATCAACCTTGAGATGTTGTAGGTTTTCACCTACTTGAAAGGGCCAATGTTTTGGCTTGGGTCAGTGTCAGGCAATCGTGTTTACGCCAGTCACTGAGCGTCCTGGGGGCCGAATTGATCTATGTAGACAAGGGCTGCGCAGAGAGTGCGTGGGTTTGTGGATAGCTGTTTTGCTACCAGGCTTGAATCCTTGGGGCGGGCCAGGCGAATCGCTAGATCTAACCCTTCCTCAACGATGTCCATGACGGTATCCGTCATCAACAACTCGACGTTCAGGGCAGGGTTCTCTCTAAGAAGGTCCCGGAGAACCGAAATGAGTACAATTCGTCCGAACACATGAGAGCAGGTCACTTTAAGTTTGCCGGCAACACCATTTCCAGTTCTAGCGATAGCTCTGCGGGCCGAGGCGGCGAGATCGATGATGGACCTTGCATGGGGCAGGGTCAGAAGCTAGTCGCGTTCGGGTGTTACAGAAATCGACCGAGCAGTATGGTGCATCAGGCGCCCGTCGAGCTGCTGCTCCAAGGACGAAGGCCCAGCTGGCGGCCATTGATGTGATGTCCAGTTTTCCCGCCTCTGTCGCGAGGCTTCGGCGCGCAGCGTGTGCCAGTTCGCGCGCATCTTTCAATCCAATGTCGGGGAGCGGCTAATCGCGTACACGTTTTCTTTACCGTGTAAGCGGTACTTCATTCGCCAGTAATTTGAGGCCGGTCATGATTTGGATTCCCTTGCTGCAGCCGTGCCCTAACCGCAGGCGACTCGGACACGGCAGAAGATATAGGCGAGATGCTCGTTACCGGTCTCAGGAGGTGCTAGCTGCCGACCACAGATCGACTGGACCTAGCCTGTCGGCACCCTGGGTATTCAACATCCAGCCCGGGTACTCGGGCGGAAGTGCGCTGACTTCGTCGAGCTGGCGCAACTCTTCCTCGGTCAGGATTAGGTCAATAGCTGCCAGGTTGTCTTGGAGTTGGTCCAGTCGTTTGGCCCCCATGATGACTGAGGTGACAACCGGTCGGGATAGCAGCCATGCCAAGGCGACGCGCGCCGGGCTGCAACCGTGGGCTTTTGCGATAGGCAGCAGAACGTCAATGATGTTCCATGCACGATCTCGATTGACTATCGGGAAGTCGAACTCGGAGCGACGTGAATCGCCAGGCTTCTGATTGTTGCGAGTGAATTTGCCCGAGAGTAAGCCGCCGGCAAGCGGGCTCCATACCAGCAGGCCCATCTTTTCTGCTTCCAGCAGTGGGCCAAGTTCCCGTTCGAGGTCTCGCCCGGCCAGTGAATAGTAAGCCTGCAACGTTTCGAAGCGCGCCAGATTCCGATGTTCAGAGGTGCCAAGTGAACGAGCGATCTTCCAGGCTTGCCAGTTCGAGACGCCGATGTAGCGGACTTTGCCTTGTCGGACCAAGTCATCAAGGGCGCGCAGCGTTTCCTCCATCGGCGTCACCGTGTCGTTGGCGTGAATCTGGTACAAGTCGATATGATCGGTCTGCAGGCGCTTCAGGCTCGCCTCCACGGCGTCCATGATGTGCCCACGCGACGCGCCCACATCGTTGCGGCCTTCACCCATTCGACTGTACACCTTGGTCGCGAGAACGAAATCTTTGCGTGCGATGCCAAGATTTTTGAAGGCCTGCCCCAGTACCTGTTCGCTGGCACCGGCGGAGTAGACATCGGCGGTATCGAAGAAGTTGACGCCTGCGTCCAGCGCAGCCTTGACGATATCGTCTGCGTCTTTCTGTCCAGCGGCGCCGATGTGCTTGTAGATCCCGCTACCGTCACCGAAGGTCATGGTGCCGAGACACAGTTGGGAAACGAGAAGGCCGGTGTTGCCGAGAGTCTTGTATTTCATGATGGATCTCCAATAGGAATGAAGTGGATGAAAAAAGCTCTCCGATGGAGTAGGACTTCTTAAAGGTACGTCACGCGCCCGATCTCGCAGTCGGGGAATCGGCGACGCAGCTTGGTCGCCTCCTGCGTCGAGAAACCGCCGCAAAGCTCGACAATCTGCGTACCTGCGCCGGCGAGGTCTTCGATAGCAGCCATCGCTTCTTCAAGGTCCTCCACACCGATGAGTTTCGCGTCAAACGCAGGCGATTTCATGTGTGCTTTGTGTGTGTTCCTGCGGTAGCCGGGTGCCTTGATGATAAAGGCGTACTTGGTCTGGTCCATATCCGAAACTCCATAGGCTTAGGCATTTACAGGTCAACTTGGAATTGCTTCCAGCGCGTCATGCGGTCTCGCAAATCGAAGCGCTCCCCATCGGCAGTGAACGTGCCGTCGCCGTGATGATGCAAGAGGCGGCGTTCCTTGCGTGAATCGTTGGACCAGGCAGCAACAGCTTCGAGGATGAAAAGCTGATAAATGTCGACCAGTGTGTCGTCGTGCACGACGCATTCGATGTTGTAGAGGCAGTCGCTCAATAGCGGAGCTTTGACTTTCGCTGCTTTAGAGGTGGCCAAGCCAAAGTGTTCGAACTTGTCCACTTCTGTGCCACTGCAGTTTCCGACGTCAACGACGGTGGGTGCCAAGTCAGCACCGGGCACCGCGAGAACGCATTCGCCGGTCGCACGGAGCACGGTGAAGCTGTAATCCCAGGGGCCAACGACGCATCCGATCAACGGTGGCGCGTGCTGAACCATCATGTGGAAACCCATGGTCATGATGTTGGAGCGTGCGCCATCGTTTGTGCAGACCATGACAATCGGGCCAGATTCAAGTATCCGGTAGGTCTTGGAAGCTTCAAGTCGGCGCATAGTGGTCCCCCCGCTCAGGCAGTTTCTGGTTGCGTATGCCTTGCCGCCGTCTCTTCTCCGCCGTCCGCTCTAGGCATTGGGAAGAGCTGCGTCATGTGTTCGCGAAGCCGCACGATGTCCTCGGCCACATGCGGGTCCTTGATGACGTTGAAGGACGAGAAGGAGGGGAGAACCTCTGCGCCGCAGAACCGGTAGTTGGTTGTGTTGGCGACCATGACGTCGTCGACGGACTTTCCTTCGAAGAGGTACTGGCCTTCGTCGTCAAAAGCGGCGCGCGGGGCATTCCAGGTTAAGGACAACATGTACTTCTTGCCCTGCATCAAGCCGCCAGTGCCGTACTGTTTGGTGGGATCCCCTAGGACACGCCCATCGTTCACGATCAGAACCTTCTGCAGCAGTCCTGCCGTAAATATCTCGTCGGCATACTTCTTGTAGATCCAAGGGGCGCCAAACCAATGGATTGGCGCCTGCAGGATGATTACGTCCGCCCACAGATGCTTTTCGACTTCTTCTTGTACGACGTAGCCCTGCTCGATATTCGTGGTTTGAACCTCGTAGCCCATGCGCTCCAGCTCTTCCTGGATTACGCTGGCCATCGTCTGATTGAGCTCCCCCTTTGAGAATCCTTCATAAAGCTGAAATGCATTAATAACTAAGGCGTGTCTCATGTCAATTCTCGATAGGTGTGTTAATCGAACCGGAGCGTGCGTGGGAGAGGTATCACCATTAGTCGCCAAGTGGACCCGACATGTGGTGTCTCCAGCACCAGTAGCTATGTGTACTATCGGGTAAGGAAGCGAAGTTTGGATGTCTGTTCTTCCATAGTTAATGTATAAAAATCCTAATTTTGACCCGGCAGATAGGTCGAGACTAACAGGGCAGTGAAGACTATCGTCTGCTACGAACGCCAGAGGCGGCCTCTGGGGAATATTCGGGATTTTATGCATCATTCATCCAAGATCGTGCACCTTGATCGATGTGGTGGAGAAGATAATCAATCAGGCAACGCCGCAGGTGCAGCCAGCAGCGACACTGCCGCACGGTGACAATTGCGGCTTGCGCTTTTTATCCATTTGTTTAGAGGATCATCATGAGTAAGAACGAGAAGACATGGCTTGTCACCGGTGCTTCAAAAGGCATCGGTCTGGCACTGGTGCGCGAGCTTCTGAAAAGCGGTGCCAACGTGGTTGCTACGTCGCGTACATTGGCTTCGCTCGTCGATTCGATTGGGCCTGCGTCCGATACGTTTTTCCCTGTTCAAGTCGATCTCGTCGATGAGCGCGGCGTTCAGGCCTGTGTCGCGCAAGCCATCGCCCGATTCGGGCGAATCGATGTGATTGTCAACAACGCAGGCTATGGTCTGCAGGGCACCATAGAGGGGATATCTGACGAAGAACTGCGTCGCAACTTTGAAGTGAACGTCTTTGCACCAGCACATGTCCTCCGCCACGTGCTGCCTCATATGCGTCAGCAGCGCAGTGGACACGTTTTCAATATCGGTTCGATTGCCGGCTTTCAGGGCGGGTATGCAGGGTGGGGCATCTACGCGGCTACCAAGTTCGCACTTGCAGGACTTACAGAGGCTCTCGCGGCGGAAATCGCGGAATTCGGTATCAAGGCAACCTTGGTCTATCCAGGGCCTGTTCGCACCGAGTTTCTGTCGTCGGGTTCGCTGGTCGTAGCAGAGCGCAATATTTCGGAATACACTGCGGCACAAGCTTTGCTGGATATACATTTGAATGAGATGGCCGGTAAGCAGGCCGGGGATCCGGATAAGTTGGCCTTGATGATCATTCAAGCCGCAGGCGCTGCTAAGCCTCCTTTGCATCTATTTTGCGGAAAGATAGCGAACAACCTCGCCGTTGATAAGATGGAGGCGGTAAAGCGAGATCTGGTGGCATGGCGGGACCTCTCCGACGCGACCGATTTTCCTGATTGAACTCGGAGTACACGCGGCAGGCTAGCATACAGCCTGCTGTTCCAGCATGAGCTCTGCGACTTGTATTTACTCGGGGGTTCAAGCTGATGCCTGAAATCGAGTAGAGCCGCTCATGCCGGCATACATACCCAAATCTGAAGAAGTCCCGATGGAAATTCAAGATTTTGGGCAATGCGGCCTTGCTGATGTCGCAACTTGGTTGGGCACGATGATTTTCAGCGGCCAGCAGGGGGCTACAAGTATATCGGCAGCGTCGGCCAGTCTGATGCAGGCATTAACTTTTTCGAGGCTGCGGACATGTGCTCGGCTGGCGAAAGCGAGAAAATCCTAGGTCAGTTAATCCGGGGCCTAGTCTGCCCCCGCGAATACTGAGTTGGAGGCTGGAGACTCAGGCGCTGATCAACTCGGCTCCGTAGGTCAGTGAGCTGACAAGGCGAGCACCTGATTGGCGCAAGGCCCTTGAGCAGTGAGGCGGACCGGCGCGCTTAGGCCGAGCTGGTCCTAAACTTTGCATCTATACTGCATCTGGGTGAGATGCCCAAAAACTAGGTACTCCCAATTGAACTACGACGGATTCTCGTAGCTGTCGATGCAACAACACCTGACATCTCCGTCCCATCCTTTGCAGTAATTATTTCGACTATCAGGAATCGACCATGAAAATCGTTAAGGTGGAGGCATTTTCGTTGCGAGACAAAGGTGAGGGAAAGCCTCACTGGGTGAGCCATTTCAAGGTACCACATGCAAACGAAATTCTGATCCGACTCACCACCGATGAGGGCATCGAGGGATTTGGCCTCGCTACCAGCTATACGTCCAACGAACCGTTGATTCATGTCTTGAAAACTGGGCTGTCCGAAATGATTCTGGGGGCTGATCCGCTTACGCCGGAACGCCTGTATCACAGTTTGTTTTCGCTCACCTGGCAGCGGGCGTCCGCAGAAAAAGGATGGACTAAAGAAGCGCTGGTTCGTCTTTCTGCGGCCACGGATATTGCCTGCTGGGACATCATCGGCAAGGCGGCGAAGATGCCGCTTTACAAATTGTTTGGTGGGTGGCGTGACGAGGTCCCTTACTACGTCACTTGTGCCTACTATCAGGATGGAAAGGGCATCCCCGAACTTAGGGATGAGATGTATAAACTTCTCGACCAAGGCCACACACGTTTCAAGGCAAAAGTTGGTGGGCTGAGTCTGGGTGAAGACATCGAGCGACTTGAGGCGATTAGGGAGGTTATTGGAGATCGTGACTTGATGGTAGACGTGAATCGGGCATGGGATTTACGCACGGCTACGCAAGCGGTACGCATGCTTGAGCCTATTAAGCCGCGATGGCTCGAGGAGCCGCTGCGCTGGACGGACGACCGTCATGAAACAACGCTGCTAGCCCAACGTACACACATTCCAATTACCGGCGGCGAGAGCGAGATGACGCTCGAAGGATGTCGTGCGTTCATCGACGAACGCGCGATCAGCGTTCTGCAGTTTGACGTCACGATGTTCGGTGGTTTTACAGGTGGGCGAAAGCTGGCCGCGCTTTGCGAGCTGAATCATGTAGATGTGGCTCCTCATCATGATGCCTACATACATGCGCATATCGTTGCTGGTTCGCCAGCCGGGTTGATTGTTGAATCGTTCCCCGATCCGTCTCGCGACCCGTTGCAGGCAGAGCTCTTCGAGAACCCCCCGATCACCAGAAACGGGACGCTGAAACTCAATGATGAGCCCGGTTTGGGGCTTATGCTTTCCGACCGCGCTCTTGAAAAGTTTGGGACGCAGATAATGTGATCGAAAAAACGCACTCCTAGCCACCCACAATGGAGCGGCTGCCCAGGTCCTCCGAATCGTTTCGAACGAAGAGGAGGTCAGGGTCGCTTTAATAGGTTAGCATCTTTTCGCGGATAGCCAGATGTTGGAGATCCAAGATCATCCAACGCCCATAGGCGCCCAGGAAGAGCGCCAGATTGGCTTCAGAACTATGAGCGCAAGTCGAGCGTTGCCGTTGCTCGAGTCTTTCCTCAGCCGTACGGAATCCTAAACAGGGCCAGTCCACTTAGTTATCACCGCTGCCGATAGCATAGCTATGGGAGACGCTGATAACTAAGTGGACTGGCCTTGTTTAATAGCACAGCCGAAGCTTGATCGTCTGCAAGGCACAGCTCACTCACACGACGGCCATTTTGCGTTATCCGGGATGGAAAATACCATCCTTCAGCCGTTCCTCGTGGATCGGTATTACTCGTTTGGCCTGATGGTCGACGGCCTAGAGCATTTCATCCGAGGCAGTGGCCAGATTCGTATTGCTGCCCCATAGCAAGGCCCACAGGCTTGATGCTCAACTTACCCTCGATACAACCCAGACCAACGTCGGGATTAGTGACCGGTTGTCATTGACATAGATCAGATCGCCGGCCAGCACCCAACTGTTCTGAGACTGTCGGGCCAGAGCGTTACGCACATGCACCCACATGCATCCGTAGGTATGGCTGCCATAGGCCACATGAAGGTCAATGCTAGGTAGAACGTCCTCCTGTGGACCATTGATACACTTCAGGCGTCCCTGTCTGGTCAATTCCACCGCTCTTAAAATGTCCAAAGGGTCAGTGCCACCGATCATCCACTTCGACAGCTCGCCCTCATGGATATAGAGCGTCGCGCTAGGAAACGCATCGCTGTTACCAAGGTGATTGAAATGTGAATGGATAATGAACACGGTATCCACTTCTTCAGGGGTGACTCCGAGCTCAGCTAAAACCTGTCGCGGCGATACCAGTGCTCTACCCCGAATCGATCTCCCAGCACGGTGCCATAGGCTTCGTCGTTGTAACCTACGTCAACTATCATCGTTCGCCCTCCTCCCTTGATCACGACATGGCAGTAGGGAAGCTTGCGAACACATTGATTGTGGGAACCGGGAAGGACACCACTGACAGGGTAGTTAGTCACGTAAGCGTATTCAGTCACGCAAATGGGGTGGCGTTTTCAGGTCTTTGGCTTGCGCGAAACAAGGGCTGCAAGCAGCCCTGTTTTACCTATGATCGTATGGCTCAATGCGAATGACGCGGCATACCCCCCTCGCGGGCGATTACCTTCATATGCAAGGTCGCAGGTTCCAAGCAGCCACCGGTGGAGAGTTGCCCCACAAGTTGCCGATACAGCTCCTGCCAAGGCGTTTGCGAAGCCGGGATACTGGGTGCCCAGTGTCCACGGCGCCGAGCGAGCTCGGCCTCGGAAACCAATAGGTCGACACGCCGATTGTTCAGGTCAACGCGCAGCAGGTCGTTGGTCTGCAGTAGAGCCAGTCCTCCTCCCACCGCAGCTTCGGGCGACATGTTGAGGATTGACGGGCTGGCCGAGGTACCACTCTGACGGCCGTCCCCAAGGCAAGGCAGCGAGTCGACGCCACGCTTGATCAGAGCCGCTGGCGGGGCCATATTCACTACCTCGGCGCTGCCAGGGTAACCTACAGTGCCGGCACCACGAATCACCAGGATGCAGCGTTCGTCGATATTCAGCGAAGGGTCGTCAATACGTGCGTGGTAGTCCTCGGGCCCCTCGAAGACAATCGCCCTGGCTTCGAAGCTGTTTTCCTTACCAGGCTCGGACAGGTAAGTCTGGCGAAACGCTTCACCGACCACCGACATTTTCATAATTGCACTGTCGAAGAAGTTGCCGCTAAGCACGATGAAGCCAGCACCGTGCTTGAGTGGGGAGTCATAGGGCAGGATAACGTCCCGGTTGCTGGTAAGTGCAGCGTTGACGATTTCGCCGATCCTTTTACCGCTAACGGTGTAGCACTCTTCGTGCAGCCGACCAGCTCTCTGAAGCTCGTGCATCACCGCCGGTACGCCCCCGGCGCGGTGGAAGCCTTCGCCCAAGTACTTACCTGCCGGCATGCAGTTGACCAGTAATGGCACGTTCTCGCCCACACGTTGCCAGTCGTCCAACGACAATTCGATCCCCATGTGTCGGGCGATGGCGATCAGGTGCGGCGGGCAGTTGCTCGAAGCACCCAGCGCCGAAGCCACGGCAATGGCGTTTTCGAAGGCTGGTCGGGTCATGATCGAAGATGGCCGGATATCTTGCAGGACCAGTTCGCAGATGCGCTTGCCGGTGGCATAGGCCATTTGCCCGCGTTCGCGATACGGCGCAGGTATGCTTGCACAACCAGGCAATGACATGCCCAATGCCTCGGCCAGGGCGTTCATCGACAGCGCCGTACCCATGGTGTTGCAGTGGCCCACCGACGGCGAGGCGGCTGTGGTCATTTCCATGAAGCCTTCGTAGTCGATGTCGCCTGCGGCCAGAAGGTTGCGAGCGTGCCATAGCACGGTGCCCGAGCCTATCAGCTGCCCCTTGTGGTGGCCATCAAGCATTGGCCCCCCCGACAGTACGATGGCTGGTAAGTCGGTGGTGGCTGCAGCCATCAGGCAGGCGGGAGTGGTTTTGTCGCAGCCGGTGGTCAGCACGACGCCATCGAGTGGGTAGCCGTGCAGAATTTCCACCAATCCCAGGTAAGCCAGATTGCGGTCCAGAGCAGCGGTGGGGCGGCGACTCTGTTCGGCAATTGGATGCACCGGGAACTCCATGGGGATGCCCCCCGCGTCCCGGATACCAGCCTTGACTCGCTGGGCCAGTTCTATGTGGTGGCGGTTGCACGGAGTCAGGTCGCTGCCGGTCTGGGCGATACCGATGATTGGTCGGCCCGATTGCAGTTCTTCACGGGTCAGGCCGTAGTTCATGTAGCGCTCTACATAAAGCGCGGTCATGTCGGCGTGACTCGGGTCATCGAACCACTGCTGGCTGCGCAGGTGGCGCTTGGGAATATGGCTCATGTCAGGCTCTCTGGTCTTTGTAAGTCGCATAGCGGTGTTGCCGGGCGCAGGGTTCGAAGTTAAAGCAAACCTCTAGCAGCAAGGTTGCGCATCAGCGCGCCAACCCCGAAGGTCCAAGGCGTAGCCTGATCACTGTGGCTCACTTCGTTATGGAGCGAGCCGAGCAGTGGGCTGGAGATAGTAACCCGGTCACCTAACCTGTGGGTGAAACCAGCTCCAGGGTGGTCGCGGTCGTCGGTGGGGGCAAACAGCGTGCCGAGGAACAACATGAAGCCGTCGGGGTATTGGTGGTTACCGTTCAGGGTCTGGCGCACCAGGTCTTCGGGGTCACGGCTGATCTGGCTCATTGAACTCGTGCCATTGAGCACGAAACCATCCTTACCATGCACACCAAGGTGAACCACGCAGTTGCGCACGGCATTTAAATCGAAGGTCTCATCGAACAAGCGAATGAATGGGCCGATGGCGCAGGATGCATTGTTGTCCTTTGCTTTGCTCAGCAACAGCGCGCTGCGCCCTTCAAAATCGCGTAGGTTGACATCGTTGCCCAGGGTTGCGCCGTGTATACGACCTCGGCTGTCGACCGCTAGTACGATTTCAGGCTCGGGGTTGTTCCATTGCGAGCCGGGGTGAACACCAATCTGGTTTCCGCTGCCTACGCCCGCAAGCACCGGGGCCTTGGTGAATATTTCGGCGTCCGGGCCGATGCCTACTTCCAGATATTGTGACCACAGACCCTGCTGGATCAGCAGAGTCTTGAGTGCCATGGCTTGCTTGGACCCTGGCTTTACCGCACGCAGGTTATCGCCAATGACTGCACTTACGGTGGCACGTACGGTTTCAGCAAGTGCGGCATCTCCACCGGCCTGTTCCTCGATCAGTCGTTCGATCATGCTTGCTGCAAAGGTCACACCCGCGGCCTTGATCACTTGCAGGTCGAGCGGTGGCAGCAGGTATGCACGCGTCGGGTCCGGCACTACGGTGCTGTTGGTCAGCAGTGCTTCGAGGCTACCGACGAAGCGGCCAGGGGTGGCCCGTACGGCTTGCAATGGGTGTTCACTTTCAAGCAGTTCACTCAATGTTGCGAAGTGCTCGGAAAGGTCGAACACGCCGTCTGCACGCAATGCAATGGGAGAGGGGCCAGCTATATCACCGGGGATCCAGGCGCGGCCGATCAGGGTACCGGTCAGGCCATCGTCGGGTAGGGTATTGGCGAGTGTCAGGCATAGAGGCATCACAATGGATCCTTTCAAGTACTGAAGACTGCACGCTAAGGTCGTATCTCGATAAACTCCAATGGAATATTTTCAACAATCGATAACATTTAGTTATCAGAATAAAGGATGGCTAGCATGTCAGATCTGTCGTTCCCCCATTTGCGCAATTGGCTTAAGTTTCGGCACCTGTTGCTAGTCGACACCTTGGGCCGCACCCGCAACATGCACCTGGCCGCGCAGCAGATGAACCTGAGTCAGCCGGCTATTAGCAAGATGCTCAAGGAAATTGAAAGCCTGCTCGGCTTCGCCCTGTTTGAGCGCCAGACGCGCAGCATGCCGCCCACTGCGCTAGGCGAGCAGGTGCTGCGTTATGCGCATGTCACGCTCAACGATGCGTGCAACTTCTTCGAACAGATCGATAGTCTGCGCCGGGGCGGGCATGGTCACTTGAGAGTGGGCGGCATCTTTGCCGCCACTGCGGTCGCGCTGCCTGATGCGATCATACAGATCAAGCAGCGCTGGCCGTTGCTGTCGATCGAAGTGGTGGAGCATACCAGCGACCACCTGATGGAAATGCTTGAAGAAAAGACCTTGCACCTTGCTGTAGCACGACTCACCGACGAAACCCAACGCCACCGCTTCGACTTCCAGCCGGTGGCGCCAGAACCGTTCTGTTTTGTGGTCAATGACCAGCACCCGCTATGCGATCAAGGGCCTGTTACCTTGCCGCAACTGCTGGAGTGGCCGTGGATTCTCTACCCCAAAGGCACTCCGATCCGCGCGAGAATGGAACGGGCTTTCGCTGAAGCCGGCGTTGCGGTGCCGCGCAATACCATCGATACCATCTCGATGCAGACTTTCCTCAAGGTGCTGCAGGGCGGCCCGATGGTCGGCATGCTGCCCCAGGCCATGGTTGATCCGCACTTGGCCAGCGGCAGATTGCGCAGCCTCGACACCCCGCTGCACCTTGAGCCGCAGGACTACGGCATCCTCACTCGCAAAGGCGAAGAGCTCAACGGAGCGCCCCTGGAGTTCGCACAGATTCTGCTCGCCGATGCTCGTAAGGCGCGAAAATATCGATAACTAACCGTCATCGGACGATCCACAAATGCCATTGGGAAAGAATCGCTTGTCAGCCTAGATTAGTGACCAGTGTTTACTACCGCATTGTCAAGGAATGTCTATGACTTCAAGCGCAGGTCAGCAATTTATCGGCGGCGCCCGCAGCGGCGCTGGCCAAGCGAATTTGCACAGTATCGACGCTCTTACCGGCCAAAAGCTGCCCGGCGCGTTCTATCAGGCGAGCGAGGGCGAGGTCGACTCCGCAGCGCTAGCCGCTAGCCGGGCCTATCCTGCCTATCGGGCTCTATCTGGCCAGCGCCGGGCCGAGTTTCTGGAAACCATTGCTGAAGAACTCGATGCCCTCGATGAGCACTTCATCGAACTAGTCAGCCGCGAGACCGCACTGCCAGCGGCGCGCATTCAGGGAGAGCGGTCACGCACCAGCGGCCAGCTACGGTTGTTTGCCCAGGTTTTACGTCGGGGTGATTTCTATGGTGCACGGATCGACCGGGCCCAGCCTGAGCGTATCCCAATGCCGCGAATCGATATTCGTCAGTGCCGGATGGGCCTGGGGCCGGTCGCGGTATTCGGGGCAAGCAACTTTCCCCTGGCGTTCTCCACTGCTGGTGGTGACACCGCTGCAGCATTGGCTGCCGGGTGCCCGGTTGTATTCAAGGCGCACAGCGGCCACATGGCCACTGCCGAAAAGGTTGCCGAGGCTATCGTCCGCGCCGCTGAGCGCTGCCAGATGCCTGCTGGGGTGTTCAACATGATCTATGGCGCGGGTGTGGGCGAAGCGCTGATCAAGCACTCAGCGATACAGGCCGTCGGATTCACCGGCTCGCTCAAAGGTGGGCGAGCGCTATGCGACATGGCAGCGGCGCGTCCACAACCGATTCCGGTGTTCGCCGAGATGAGCAGCATCAACCCGGTGATCGTCCTGCCGCAGGCGCTGGCCGTCCGTGGCGAGGTGATTGCTGGCGAGCTCGCCGCCTCGGTGGTGCTAGGTTGTGGTCAGTTCTGCACTAACCCTGGGCTAGTGCTTGGTGTGCGCTCCGACGCATTCGGCCTATTCGTCGAACAGTTGCAGGCGCGCATGGTCGACCAGCCGGCGCAGACCATGCTCAATGTAGGCACGCTGCATAGCTATGCCAAGGGTGTTGCAGCACTCAAGGGGCATACAGGCATCCGCCATCTTGCCGGTGCCGAACAAATGGGTGAGCAGTCCTGGCCACAGCTGTTCCAAGCCGATGCCAGCCTGCTGCTTAATGGTGAGCCGCTGTTGCAGGAGGAAGTGTTCGGCCCCGCTACGGTGGTGGTAGAGCTCGCGGACTATGACCAACTGCTGGCGGCGCTTTCGGTTCTGGGCGGGCAGCTCACCGCGACCCTCATCGCAGAGCCTCAAGAACTGGCCTCTGCGGCTGACCTAGTGGCCCTGCTCGAACACAAGGCGGGGCGGTTGCTGGTAAACGGTTACCCAACCGGTGTTGAGGTGTGTGACGCAATGGTGCACGGCGGGCCATACCCGGCCACCTCCGACAGCCGCGGCACCTCGGTCGGCAGTCTGGCGATCGACCGCTTCCTGCGGCCGGTGTGTTATCAGAATTTCCCTGAAGCGCTTCTGCCAGAGGCCTTGCGCGACAGCAACCCACTCGGCCTGTTGCGCCTAGTCGATGGTCACTATAGCCGCGAACCAATTCACTGAACCACCGTACTGCTTCATCATCCGGGCGGCGCCCGCCCGGTGCACTGTCGATAACAACAATCAGGCATGCTCGACATGCCGAGGTACCACATCAATGCACAACCCATCCCTATCCACTGCCTTAGCCCCGTACTTCGAAGATCGTACCTACCGAAAGGTGATCCTACGCATCCTGCCAATTCTGCTGTTGTGTTACATGGCTGCCTATCTGGATAGGGTCAACATAGGCTTCGCCAAGCTGGACATGCTCAATGATCTGCAGTTCAGCAATACCGTCTACGCCTTGGGCGCCAGTATGTTTTTCTGGGGTTACTTCTTATTCGAGGTACCGAGCAACCTGTTGCTGCATCGCTACGGTGCGCGCTTCTGGATTGCCCGCATCATGCTGAGTTGGGCGATCATTTCCATGGCTGTGGCCTTCACCGTACCGCTCGCCAGATTTTTCCATGTCGAGGCCAGCACGATGTTCTACGTGATGCGTTTTCTGTTGGGTATCTGTGAGGCCGGGTTCTTCCCAGGAGTGATTCTGTACCTGAACTACTGGTTCCCCACTCACCGACAGAGCCGGGTGATGTCCGGGTTCCTGATGGCAATGCCGGTCAGCCTTACCCTCGGTGGCGTGCTGTCAGGTTGGCTGATGACCAGTTTCAACGATTGGTATGGTCTGGCCGGCTGGCAATGGATGCTTTTAATCGAAGGGTTGCCCTCGTTGGTGATGGCGGTGATCGTATTCACCTGCCTGTGCGACAACATCGACAAGGCGCACTGGCTGTCGGCCGAGGAAAAATCGCTACTTAAGAACAACCTGCAACAGGACGGCGAGGGCAAAGTGTCACGCCTGAGCGAAGTGTTCTTGAACCCGCGGGTGTGGTTGCTGGTTTTCATCCTGCTGACCTTCAACACCGGGTTTTATGGCCTGGCCTTCTGGATGCCGTCGATCATCAAGAGTGCGGGCATCACCAGTACCTTTGAGATCGGCCTGCTGACTGCGATTCCTTACGGTGTGGCGGTGATTGCCATGCTACTTAACGCACGTCATTCCAACCGTACTGGTGAGCGCCGCCTGCATGCAGCCATACCGGCCTTGATTGGCGGTTGCGGTCTGATTCTCAGCGCGTGGTTTTCCAGCAACCTCGTATTGTCGGTTCTGTTCCTGACGGTGGCCGCCTCTGGGGTGTTAAGTCTGATGCCGATCTTCTGGACTTTGCCGGGCACGGTGTTATCGGGCGTGGCGGCGGCGGCCGGAATTGGCATGATCAACGCGTTCGGCAACCTGTCTGGCTTTACCGGTTCGATGATTACGGCGGTGGCTGAGAACCTCACCGGCGATATCAACAACGGCACTTACGTGCTGGGCCTATGCCTGTTCGCCAGTGCCTTGCTGATCATGGCCATTCCTACAGCCATGCTCGGCCGTAAGCAAGATGCGGTCGAGCAGAAACTGAAACTGGAGGCTGCATGAACCTTGCGGGCAAGCGTGCACTCATCACGGCGGCGGGTCAGGGCGTTGGCCTTGCCAGCGCACAGGTCTTTGCCACCGCTGAGCCGAGGTGATCGGTAGCTATATTGCCATAGACAACCTATTGCAACAGCCAGGCATCAAGGCTCGATTGCTTGACGTGACCTCGAGGTCCGCCATTGAGGGCTAAGTGATGAACTGGGTGATATCGATTTGCGATTCAACTGTGGAGGATACGTCCATAACGGCACGGTTCTAGACTATCTAGACTATAACGAGTCGGCTTGGGAACGCTCGATAACGATCAATGTCACTACGATGTATCGCACGATTCGAGCGTTTCTGAAGAATATGTTGCGCCGTGGTGGTAGCTCGATCATAAACTTGTCCTCAGTGGTCTCCAACGTCAAGGCGGTGCCCAACCGCTTCGCCTATGGCGCCAGCAAGGCTGCGGTCGACGGCTTGATCAAAGCTGTGGCGGCCGACTACATTGGTCATGGCATTCGCTGCAATGCAATCTGCCCCCGTACGGTCGACTCGCCCTCGCTGAACCAACGCATCGCGGCCCAGGGCGCCTTCGGCTAATTCAGTTACTCGGGACACGAGCGTAGTCAGCAATCTACAAACCAGTTGTAAAAGCGATGCCCCACGAACACTGACAACGCGTACACAGCTAGGCTCAATGGAGGCCGTTGTACTTGTCCCGTCCTGAATAAGGTTTACACCTCCCATCCCGAATTTCCGGAGAGTCAGATGGAGCAAGGTGTAAAGCGCACGCAGCGAGATTATTCACTGTCTTTTAAATTTGCTGTGGTTGATCAGATCGAAAAAGGCGAGATGACCTATGGCCAGGCTCAGGAGCGATATGGCATCCAGGGCCGATCGACGGTTCTGGTATGGTTGCGTACATGGTCGGCAGGATTGGAGCCAGGGGCGTCGATCCGGGCCGAAAGGAGCTGCGCGATGTCCGACCCCAAAACGCTGACTCCAGAGCAGCGGATCAAGGAGCTTGAGCAGTAGCTTGAGCTGATGAGCCAGAAGGCGCAGTTTTTCGAGACCGTCGTTGATGTCCTGAAAAATGACTATGGTGTCTCGGTCGTAAAAAAGCGATCCGGCAAGTCCTCTCGCAAGGTCAAGTCGCAGGACTGAGCATTGCCAGGGCTTGTCAGTTTCTAGGCATCAGTCGACAGACTTACTACAAGCGCAACCGAGCTGCTGATAGCAAAGAGAGCCAGGCAGACCGCGTAGTTGAGTTTGTTCAGCAAGTCCGAATGCGACAGCCTCGGTTAGGTACTCGCAAGCTGCACTATCTACTGCATTGCCACGCTGACGGACGGGTCCAGGTAGGCAGAGATCGGTTATTCCAGGTCTTGAGAGAGCGCCGTACGCTGGTGCTGCATACAGGCAACGTATCTGTACGGTATCGATCAGATCAGGCTGTACGCAGTTCACGGTAATGCCGTGTTGACCCAGTTGCTCGGGCAGACCTTTGGCCCCTACGACAAGACCTGCTTTGGCGACCATCGCTGCATTGGCAACCTCAGGCTCCAGGTTGCCTGAGATGTTGACAATAGAGCCAGATTTGCGCTCAAGGATGTTAGGCGACAGCTTCTGAGTCACTTTGCGGTGGCGGTCGAAGTTGAGAGTCATGCCTTCAACCCAGTGTCTTCAGGCGCGTCGATGTCCATCGAACGACTGCCGCCTGCATTGTTGATCAGGATATCGATGTGCCTCATTGCGGCCAGAGCAGCTGCGACGATTTTCTCGGGGCCGTCCGCCGCAACGAAGTCTTGATCGAAGGTAATGGGAGCTACTCCACCGATTCCTCGATTTCAGAAACCAGACCGGCCAATAGCTCTTTCATTTCGGGCGGTGGCGGAGACCTTTACGCCTTCAGCACCTAGCGATTTGAAAATTGCCGACCAGCCCTTGGCTGGCGCCCGTTACAGTGCGGTTTTCCCTCAATTTACAGATCCATGATCCAACCTCGTCCTATAGGCCGTGCGCCGGATTTCAGTTCCTATACGTGGTTTAAATTTTGGACAGACCAAGGCGAGGGGTGAAAAACCCTGATTGAAACATACTGTCATCATAAGCCTCCTAATCACCACGCCATCTGTTCTTGTGCAGGAATAGGTTTCCTTCTAGGCACCCTCCTGGCGCATATCGATTTACTGAGGTCTCGGGTGATATGGCCTAATCAGGTAGTCACGTCTTTGCGAGCATGTATACGTGAGTGAAATAGATTGATTGATAAAATCGAATAATCGGAATAATTATTCGATTAGTGCTGGTTTCCGGATTCTCTTACGATCACTTCAGCTCGTGGGTGCAGGTCCTTGCACCTGTCGATGAATACAGCTGAGGAATCTCAAATTGGGCCAGACAAATAACAATCAGCCTATGGCAGGTGTCCGTGTTCTGGACATTGCAACATTTGTTGCCGCCCCGTTCTGCGGAACTATTCTCGCCGACTTTGGCGCGGAGGTTATTAAGATCGAGCAGCCGGCGGGGGGGGACACCCTTCGCAAGTTCGGAACGCCAACGGAATGCGGTGACAGCATGGTCTGGCTCAGTGAGGCCAGGAACAAGCAATCGGTCACTCTGGATCTGCGCTCAGAACAGGGTGCAGCTTTGTTCAGGCAGCTTGTAGCAAAGTCGGACGTTGTGCTCGAGAACTTCCGGCCTGGCACCCTGGAAAAATGGGGACTCAGCTATGAGTCACTGCGCGAAATCAACCCTAAATTAGTGATGCTGCGGGTCAGTGCCTACGGGCAAACCGGCCCTAAGCGCAGTGAGCCGGGGTTTGCGCGTATTGCTCATGCCTTTGGAGGCCTTTCGTTCCTCGCAGGGGAGGCGGACGGGCCGCCCGTTGTCCCCGGCTCGACATCGCTGGCCGATTACATCTCGGGGATGTGGGGAGCCATTGGTGTGCTTCTGGCTCTGCGCTCCGTGCAATCAGGCGGTATCGGACAGTGTATCGACATCGGGCTGTATGAGTCGGTCTTCCGGCTGCTCGATGAAATTGCGCCGGTGTACGCGAAATATGGGTACGTGCGCGAACGCATGGGTGCTGACACCATCAATGTCGTTCCCCACAGTCACTACCAGACAAAGGACGGTCACTGGATCGCTTTGGCCTGCAGCAACGACCGCATGTTCCACCGACTGGCCGTCGCCATGGGCAAGCCCGAGTTGGCCGAGCAATACCCAACCAGCCCAGACCGCGTGAAAGAGCGCGCCAAGATCAATGCACTGGTAGCTCTTTGGGTCTCTGATTTTACCCAGCAGGAGCTGCTGGATGTCTGCAAGGAAGGGCAGGTGCCTGCCGGCCCGCTGAACTCCATTGCCGATATTTTTGAAGATCCACAGTTCGCCGAGCGTGAAAACCTCATCAAGGTTAAAGACCCACGCATCGGGGAATTGGTTTTGCCCAACGCCATGCCGCGGCTTTCTGAAACGCCGGCGGCGTTCGTTTCTACCGGCCCAGCGCTTGGGGCAAGCACCGAGGATATCCTCAGCCGTTTGCTTGGCGTCTCCGCCGAAACCCTTCAGACCCTTAAAGCCAGCAAAGTGATTTGAACAAGGAATCGACAATGTCTAATTATAGAATGTACATCGGTGGTGAGTGGGTTGAAGCTGCTGCTGGTGAGACTTTTGAAACCAAAAATCCTTACACCGGCGAAACCTGGGCGACGCTGCCTCGCGGTCGCGCCGCTGATGCTGAGAAAGCCGTAGCTGCCGCAAAAGCGGCTTTTAATTCTCTTGAATGGTCGAGAATGAAGGCCAGTGCCCGTGGCCAGTTGCTGCGCCGCCTGGGCGACCTCATCGCTGAAAATGTCGAGCACCTGGCTGCGACCGAAGTTGCTGACAACGGCAAGCTGCTGGCTGAAATGCGTGGCCAAGTGCGTTATCTGCCCCAGTATTTCTATTACTTCGGCGGCCTGGCCGACAAGATCGAAGGCGGCGTCCTGCCTATCGATAAGCCAGACACCTTCACCTTCACGCGCTATGAGCCGCTGGGCGTGTGTGTGGCGATCACTGCGTGGAACTCGCCACTGCTGCTGGCTGTTAACAAGCTTGCGCCAGGGCTCGCCGCAGGTAACACCTTTGTCCTGAAGCCTTCCGAGTTCACCTCAGCATCGGCGCTGGAACTGGCCAAGCTCATCGAGAAAGCCGGCTTCCCGAAAGGCGTGGTCAACGTTGTCACCGGGTTCGGTCAGGAAGTAGGCGAACCACTGGTCACCCATCCTGACGTTGCCAAGATTGCGTTTACTGGCAGCGAATACGGCGGCCAGAAGATCTACGAGTCCGCTGCCAAAAACTTCAAGAAGGTCACCTTGGAGTTGGGCGGAAAGTCACCCAACATCGTGTTCGACGATGCCAACCTTGATAACGCCGTGAAAGGTGTTGTCGGTGGCATCATGGCTGCCACTGGCCAGACCTGCGTCGCGGGCTCGCGCTTGCTCGTACAAGAGTCCATCCACGACGAGTTCGTTGAAAAGCTGCTGGCGTTTGCTGCCACGGCCAAGATGGGTGATCCGATGCTGCCGACCACTCAGGTAGGCCCGGTCACCACTCCGGCTCAATACCAGAAGATCCTGGATTACATCAGTATTGCCAAGGAAGAGGGGGCGGTGTGCCGTCTGGGTGGCAACCCTTCGACCAAGCCTGAATGCGGCAACGGCCTGTTCGTTGAGCCCACCATCTTCACTGGCGTAAACAACCAGATGCGTATCGCGCGTGAAGAGGTTTTTGGCCCGGTGCTCAGC
The DNA here is from genome assembly GCF_052378495.1 of Pseudomonas sp. A014. Taxonomy (NCBI): domain Bacteria; kingdom Pseudomonadati; phylum Pseudomonadota; class Gammaproteobacteria; order Pseudomonadales; family Pseudomonadaceae; genus Pseudomonas; species Pseudomonas sp. A014. Next base: position 3,652,787 of record NZ_CP199001.1, on the reverse strand, counting down.
ATCATTCCTTTCAAGGACGAAGAAGACGCCATCGCGATTGCCAACGACACGCCCTACGGCCTGGCAGCGGGTGTGTGGACTCAGAGCACTCGTCGTTCCCTCATGATGTCCGAGCGTCTCCAGGCGGGCATGGTCTGGGTGAACATGTATCGCGCAGTCAGCTACATGGCGCCGTTCGGAGGCTTCAAACGATCTGGCGTCGGTCATGAAAATGGCCAAGACGCCATCTACTCCTATCTGCAGACCAAGACCGTGTGGATCAGCACTGCGCTGGAAACCCCGGATCCATTCGTCCTCGGCTGACTCACAAAAACCGCCGATTGCAGAGAAGGATAAAAACAATGACGACTCAATTTCCAATGCCCGGACGCTTCCTCGAAGACTTCAAGGTTGGTGACACCTATCGTCACTGGCCCGGTCGAACCATCACTGAGGCGGACAATATCCAGTTCAGTCTCATGACGATGAATCGCCACCCGATGCACTGCGATAGCAACTTCGCCTCCAAAAGCGAGTTTGGTCGCCCGCTGATCAATAGCGGGCTGACGGTCGCGATCGTCCTGGGCCTGACGGTGGACGATGTCAGCCTAAATGCCATCGCCAATCTGGGGTGGAAGGACATTACGCTGAGCGCACCGGTTTTTCCTGGCGATACCTTGTACGCCCGTTCCGAGGTCACCGAAGTTCGCGAAAGCGCCAAGCGTCCTGGGCAGGGCATCGTGACTATACGTACTGAAGCCTTCAATCAGGATGGCACTGTCTGCATGAGCTTCATTCGCGCCTGCCTAGTACCCACCCGGCAGAATGCTACAGAACTGCGTACACGGGGAGCGGAAGGATCATGAATTACGATCTGCTCAAAGGTGTTCGAGTCATCGAGAGTTCGGCATTCATCGCTGCCCCGCTGTGCGGGATGACCCTCGCGCAGCTGGGTGCCGAGGTGATTCGCGTAGACCTGATCGGGGGCGGGATCGACTATCAACGCCTGCCCATGATGCCCGAAGGTCGAAGCATCTACTGGACGAGCCTCAACAAGGCCAAGAAATCAGTTGCGATCGACATCAAGCGGCCGGAAGGGCGTGAGCTGTTGCAGCAACTGGTTGGGGCGCCAGGCGAAGCCGGCGGCATCCTGCTCACCAATATCGGCACCCCCTGGCTCAGCCACAAGCTGCTGTCCGAGCTGCGACCTGATCTGATCTCTTGCACCATCGAAGGTAACTTCGATGGGAGCACCGCGGTTGACTACACCGTCAACTGCGCGACGGGTTATCCGATGCTTACCGGGAATGGGTCAGTTGATCGCCCGGTTAACCATACGCTGCCAGCGTGGGATGTCATCTGTGCCAACCAGGCGGCCACCGCCATCGTTGCGGCCTTGGCTCGTCGTCAGCAGACCGGAGAGGGCGCCGAGATCCGGTTGGCGCTTTCTGACAGCGCGTTCTCGACGCTTTCTCACCTTGGGTTGCTCACTGAATCCGAGTTGATCGAGCAGCCGCGCGAGTCACTGGGCAATTACCTGTACGGGGCATTTGGTCACGACTTTGCGACCAATGATGGCCGACGCGTAATGATCGTTGCCATTTCATCCCGGCAATGGCGCGCCTTAGTGAAAGCCTGTGACCTTGAAGGCGCAGTGGAGTCGCTGCAGTCAGCCCTGGGTGTCAACTTTGACAATGAGTCCGACCGTTTCGAGGGGCGCGAGCTGCTAGGTGCGCTGATCAAACAATGGTGCGCTAAACGCTCCCTCGCCCAAGTTGAGGCGCACCTGATCCAACACGGTGTGACGTACGGGCCATATCGCACCGTGCGTCAACTGCTCCAGGAGGACAACCGGGTCTCATTGGAAAATCCTGTCTTCGAGCGCATCACGACCTCTGGCGTGGGTGAGCACTTGGCGGCCGGCACGCCTCTGAGATTTGGGCAATCGCAGCGCCATGCCATCCAGCCCGCACCGGAGCTTGGACAAAACACCGATGAGGTGCTTGCTGATGTCCTCGGGCTGAGCCAGCAGGCGATCGATGAGTTGAGAGACAAGGGCATTGTCGCGGGTGCTTCGGGTTAAGCATCAGCGATTGCGGAACGTGCGACTTACAAAAATAAAAGCGAGCGATCTGAATGAGTAGTCTATTAATTTGCCTGGCGTCACTGGGCTTTCTGATGTTTGTCGCGTACCGGGGCTTCAGTGTCATCCTGTTCGCGCCGATTGCAGCCTTGGCTGCTGTGTTACTTACTGAACCTGCCATGGTCGCGCCGGCCTATAGCGGGCTGTTCATGGACAAGATGGTAGGGCTGTTGAAGCTTTACTTTCCCGTGTTTATGCTGGGTGCAGTCTTCGGCAAGCTCATTGAGGTATCAGGCTTTGCCCGCTCGATCGTTACCGCTATTTCCAAGTGGTTCGGCAGCAGCTACTCGATCACCTGCATTGTTTGCGTAGGTGGAGTACTGACTTATGGTGGTGTATCGCTGTTCGTAGTGGTGTTCGCACTTTATCCATTCGCAGCCGAGCTCTTTCGCCGCAACGACATCCCTAAACGACTGATTCCGGCGACCATCGCGCTGGGCGCGTTTACGTTCACCATGGATTCGCTTCCAGGCACGCCGCAGATTCAGAACATCATCCCGACTGCCTTTTTCGGCACGGATGCTTACGCCGGGCCATGGCTTGGAGTTATTGGCGCAATCTTCGTCGCAGGTTGCGGCATTACCTATCTGGAAATGCGTCGCCGCAGCTTGATGTCAAAAGGAGAGGGCTATGGAGTAGGGCACAGCAACGAGCCGGAGGCGCCGACCAATGAGGCCCTGATCAGTCCATGGCTCGCCATCTTGCCCTTGTTGATCGTAGGGGTTGGCAACAAGCTGATTCTTGATCTGATCCTGAGTCACTACGGTGCTGGCAATCAGGTAGTTGTGGCGTTTCGTCCTGACGTCACCGCCGTTGCGCAAGACGTCACGAAGATGGCTGCCGTTTGGGCTGTGGAGGGGGCTTTGGCTCTTGGCATCCTTGCGACTCTTATCCTGGGGTGGGGCAGGATCCGCGGAAAATTTACGAACTCGACTCAGGTTGCTGTTGCGGGTTCACTGCTCGCCGGTGTCAACACTGCATCCGAATACGGATTTGGTGCCGTTATCGCCGCGCTGCCAGGCTTTAAGCTGGTGGCCGACACGCTCTCGAATATCGAAAACCCACTGGTCAACCTGGCGGTGAGCGTTAACGTGCTCGCTGGGATCACTGGCTCGTCGTCGGGCGGATTGAGCCTTACTTTGGGCGCGCTGGGTGACCATTTTGTCGCCCTTGCCCAACAGCACGCTATACCGGCTGAGGTCATGCACCGTGTTGCATCTATCGCAGCTGGGGGCATGGATACGCTGCCGCACAATGGCGCGATCATCACGCTCATGGCTGTGACCGGATTGACCCATCGGCAGGCTTACGGCGACATCTTCGTCCTGACGATTTTCAAGACCATGGCTGCCTTCGTGGTCATTGCCGCTTTCTATCTAACTGGCTTGATTTGACCGGCCACTTTCCAACAAAAAAACAAGGGATAGGGGTGAACAAATGAACGTTAAATCCTATGACTACATCATCGTAGGCGCCGGCTCGGCGGGCTGCGTGCTGGCGAACCGACTCAGCGCTGACCCTTCCAAACATGTGCTACTGCTGGAGGCCGGCCCTGCCGATGACCTGCTCTGGATCAAAATTCCTGCCGGAATGACTCGTCTGTTTTCAAACAGCAAAGTGAACTGGCGGTACCAGGGTGCAGAAGAACCAGGGTTCAACAACCGTACCTTGTACTGTCCTCGAGGTAAGACGCTCGGCGGATCCAGTGCCATCAATGGCCTGGTTTACATGCGAGGGAATTCCTACGATTACGATGCCTGGCGGGACGAGGGTAACGAAGGGTGGGGCTGGTCAGACGTTCTGCCGTACTTCAAGAAAAGCGAGCGGCAACTGCGCGGGGGTGATGAATACCACGGTGCAACAGGGGAGCTTGCCATCTCGGATGTCGTCAATCCTCATGCTGCTTCCCAGTTCTTCATCAAGTCGGCTGAAGCGATCGGTATTCCGTTCAACAAGGACTTCAACGGTGCCCAGCAGTATGGCGTGGGTTACCCTCAGATGACTGTCGATAAAGGGGTTCGCCAGTCTGCTGCGACAGCCTTTCTAAAGCCTGTGCGCAGCCGTGCGAACCTTGAAGTGCAAGTCAGCGCCCATGCTGAGAAAATCTTGTTTGAAGGCAAACGTGCCGTAGGCGTGCGCTTTGCAATCAAGGGGAAAAACGGAAAGCACGAGGTCTTCGCCAAGGAAGTCATTCTGAGCGGCGGCACCATCGCGTCCCCGCAGCTGCTCATGCTTTCGGGTGTAGGGGCTAAGGATCATCTGAAAGAGCATGGTATCGAGGTCGTCCACGACCTGCCGGGTGTGGGTGAGAACCTCCACGACCACGCATACGTTCACTTTCTGAACCAGGTAACGCCCAAGTTTTCGATCAACCATGAGATCCAGGGCTGGCGCCTGATCCCCCATGTGTTGCACTACGTGGGTGCGCGTAAGGGCTTGCTGACATCGGCAGCGGCGCAGGTGGTCTGCTTCATCAAATCTGACCCTTCGATGATCTCTCCTGACCTGCAGATTCAGTTCAGACCCTTCAGCATCATCGTGACTGAAGACGGCAAGATCGTGCCGGAGAAAATCCCGGTGGTTACCGCGTCTTGCAGCCAGATCCGCCCTAAATCCCGCGGTCGTATCCGTCTCAATTCGGCAAATCCTTACGATGATCCGAACATCCTCATGAACTATCTGACCCACGAAGATGATTGCAAGGCGCTGATCGCAGGCATCCGCTGGATGCGCAAGATTTACGCCGCAGAGCCTTTGTCCAGGCATGTCGTGAAAGAGACGATGCCTGGCAGTCATGTGCAGACGGACGAACAACTGCTCGATTACCTCAGGAAGTTCGGCCAGTCGATGTATCACCCGGTGGGTTCTTGCCGTATGGGCAACGATGAGACCGCGGTGGTCGATTCCAGATTGCGCGTCAGAGGCATTGAGGGGCTTAGGGTTATCGACGCTTCGATCATGCCCAGTATCAGTTCAGGCAACACCAATGCCCCAGCCATCATGATCGCGGAAAAGGGGGCGGACATGGTGCTTGAAGACGCCCGTTCAACAACCGATGCAGCCGGCCGAGATTTGAACACCAACGCCGCGGTGGCATAAGGAGGAATCGTGAACTACGAACAGTGGGTCGGGAAAACTCAGGATCGCGCAGAAATCATTACGCAGGAAAACGCGGCCAGGATAGCCGCGACGCTGAATGAGAAACCGCCTGCCAAGGGCGAGGCTTTACCCTTGTTATGGCATTGGGCGTATTTTCAGGATATTGCCTCTACCGAGGCCCTACGCGACGACGGTCACGCGCTGACGGGCGATTTCCTTCCTGATGCGGGTGGTCGTACGAGAATGTGGGCAGGCGGCAGGCTGTCTTTCAAGACACACTTGTTAGTCGGAGCTTTGGCACAGCGCCGATCTACGATCCAGGACATTAAAGAAAAGCAAGGTAAAACAGGCTCTCTGCTATTTGTCACTGTTCGGCATGAGTACAGCCAGAACGGGGAACTCGCACTCGTGGAGGAGCAGGACATTGTTTACCGAAAAGTAACTACGCCCGTTCTGGGGCTGGGGGATCCTTTACCAGAAGCCCAGTGGAGTGAGGGGATCGACGCCAGTCCCACGATGCTGTTTCGTTACTCAGCGGTCACCTTTAATACGCATCGTATCCATTACGACTGGCGATATGTGACTGAGGTTGAAGGGTACCAGGGGCTTGTTGTGCACGGCCCTTTAACCGCCACTCTTGTTATGCGCGCATTCTCTAGGAATGCCCCGGGGGCCGTAGTGAGAACATTCGCGTTTCGGGGGGTGCGCCCTTTGATCGCCGATGGCCTGTTGACAGTTGGAGGCCGTATTGTGGAAAACGGCAAGGCCTGCGTTTGGGCTGGTAATACGCAGGGTGTAGGGCAGCTTGGTGAAATTGGATTTGAATGAAATTCCCATGATATAAGGTAGGCCAATAATGAATGATGTTCCATCCAAGCACTCAGACCATGACCTGGTACGCTCCGCGCTTTTTGTGCCCGGTGATCGCCCGGAGCGGTATGACAAGGCCCTGAACAGTGGTGCAGACCGGGTCATAATAGATTTTGAAGACGCCGTCGAGGAATCGGCCAAGCGCGGTGCAAGGACGTCATTGGGCGAGTATCTGGTCAAGCATCCACAGGTTCGTGTGTTGGTGCGTATTAATGCTCCAGGTCACATCGAACATGGGAAGGATCTGGCGTTCTGCAGGCGTCACGCGGGGGTAGTCGGGATCATGCTCCCCAAGGCAGAAACCGCTGCCCAGCTGAAAACGGCTGCGAGCACAGGCAAGCCCGTTTTACCCATCATCGAAAGCGGTTTCGGGGCCGCTAATCTTGCTGAGCTCGGTGCGGTTCCTGGCCTGGAAAGGCTGTGCTTCGGAGCCATCGATATGGCCCTGGACTTAGGCCTCACGGACGGATCAGCGGGCGCGGCACTGGTTCTGGATCAGCTTCGTGTATCTCTCATCTTGCAGTCGCGCATCAACGGACTGGCGCCTGCCCTGGACGGCGTCTTTCCTTCGATCAGTGATGATTCGGGTCTGAGGTACGCGGTGCAAAGGGCGCAGCAAATGGGATTCGGCGGCGTACTGTGCATTCACCCAAAGCAAGTTGGGACTATTCACGAGGCCTTGGCTCCCGCCCTGGAAGACGTCAGCTGGGCCCGCCGCGTCCTGGACGCGGCGCAGACGCAAGGCGGTGCCTTTAAGCTCGATGGGCAAATGATCGATGCTCCGGTGCTATCGCGTGCCAGGCGAATCCTCGGCACGATAGGTAACTGAAAGCTGCTTCTTCGACTTCAGCTTCTGTTGCGTTGGCGAGCGTTAGTGTGAGGTGTTGAGATTAGTAGACGTACAAGCTGTGCCAGGCGTGACGCGGCAGGGGACATTATCCGGGCCCTTACGGTAATGATCGCGACTTGTCGCGCAATCTCCGGTTCGACAATCAACATTTCGTGAGTATCGGGATGAGGGTGCTCTGGTAACACGACGGCGGGTAAAACCGCCGCGCCCAGCCCTGCGTTCGCCATCGATATGAGCGTCTGCGCCTGGTTGAATTGGTAGCGCGTCTTGAGCTCGAGTCCCATTCCCTTGGCCGTATCGTCGACAGCCGCCCGCAGTGCCGTCGCCTGATTGAGCAACAGCAGGGGGAGTTTGGCGAGCTCGGTCATTGTGATGGTCTGGCCACCGTCGCTTCTCAGTTTTTTCGGTACCAGAGCGTAGAGATTCTCCGTGAGGATCGGTTCGAAATTGAAGTCCGGAATGTCACTCATCGGGCCGATACCGAAGTCCACTTCTCCCTTGCGAAGGCTGTCATGCATATCGCCGGAAGTGAGTTCACGCACAAACACTTCAATTCCGGGGAAGCTACCCTCAAAAGCCGCAAGAATGTTCGCAAGACGGGTTGCGGCGACAGTGGTGGAACACGCGAGAAAAATTCTTCCTCTTTTTAGATCCGTCGTCTCCTGAATGCGCCGCAGCCCCAGCTCAACCTCATGAACCGCTCGCTTGGCGCTCTCAAGCAGCTCAACGCCTGATTCGGTAAGGCTCACTTGCCGAGTGGTGCGATGGAATAGCTGAACTCCCAACTGCCCCTCAAGCTGTTTGATCTGGCTGGTCACCGCTGACTGAGATTTGTGCGTGAGGTCAGCTGCCTGGCGAAAACTGCCATGTTCAGCGACAAGCATGAACGCCTGGAGAAGCTTGAGATTGACGTTTGGTAATGGCCGAGAATCAAGAGGAGAGGACATGCTGGCGCTCATTATTAGATTAGATTGCATAATCCTAATGATAATTGAATTGGTCGTTTTTACCAGCGACCAGTACGCTCGATTTAACCAAAACGGTAATGGCGCCATACAAAAATAAAAGGAGCCCGCTGTGTATTCTGACCTCGTACCTTTCGTAGCCCCAAGCTTCCGTCTAGATGGCAAAACCGCATTGATCACGGGTGCGGGTGGCGGTATCGGCGAGGGCATTGCCCTGACGTACGCCAGTGCGGGTGCCCACGTCATCCTGGTCGGTCGAGACCGGGACCCTCTTGATCCCGTTGCTGTTTACATCCGCGCCCAAGGGGGGCAGGCGACCGTCGCCGTCTGTGATGTCACCGACAGTTCTGCTATTCGCGCGTTGATCGATGAGCTCCCCGAGCTGGACATTCTGGTCAATAACGCAGGCACCAATTTTCCGGAGCCGATGGTGCAAGTCAGTGACGAGCACCTGGATGGCATGCTCAACCTGAACGTTCGAGCATGCTTTGTAACCGCGCAAGCGGCTGCGAAGAAAATGCTGAGCACGGAAAAGGACGTTCCCGGGGTAGTCATCAACATCACTTCACAGATGGGGCATATCGGCTCGCCGAATCGCACCGTGTATTGCATGACCAAACATGCGGTGGAGGGGCTGACCAAGGCTATGGCCATTGAATTCGCAGATCGTGGCCTGCGGGTGAACAGCATCGCTCCCACCTTTGTAGACACGCCGCTGGTGCGCAGCATCGTCAATACGCCAGAGAAGCTGCAGTTTCTCGTCTCCAGGATCCCTCTCGGTCATATGGCCCAGGTCGAGGATATCGTTGGCGCCGCCCTTTACCTTGCGAGTCCCGCGGCCCGTATGGTGACAGGGACAAGCCTGAAAGTGGACGGTGGCTGGACGGCTCAGTAACGCACTCCAACGAACATTAGAAGCGAGGTATTGCAATGAGCAATTCAACTGGCGCAATGATCGTCGAGAAAACCGGCGGTCCTGAAGTGCTGGAGTGGAAAGAAATCGAGCTCCCGGACGTCAGTGATTCGCAGGTTCAGATTCGTCAGGAGGCCATTGGGGTCGATTATATTGATACCCAACTCCGTTCGGGCCTCTTACCGCTTCCAACGCTGCCAAGCGGGTTGGGATTTGCCGCTGCCGGGGTCATCGAAAAAGTCGGCAAATCGGTTTCAGGGCTGGCCGAAGGTGACAAGGTTGTTTATCACTTCCTGACACCGGGCGCATATGCCGAAAAGCGCAACGTGCCGGCTGAACGTGTTTTCAAGCTCTCGGATCAAAACCTTGATTCCGCTACAGCGGCTGGCGCACTTTTCCGCGGCCTCACGGCCTGGTATCTCGCTACGCGTTTGAAGGACATCAAGGCAGGTGACTGGGTTCTGGTGCACGCGGCGGCAGGTGGAGTAGGGCTGATCCTTTGCCAGTGGCTTGCCCACTTGGGCGCACAGGTCATCGGCACCTGCGTGGGAGACGAGAAAGCCCGAATACTCACTGAGTATGGCTGCGCCCATCCCATCAACGTCGAAAAGGTCGACTTTCTCGAGGAGACCAAACGCCTCACCGATGGCAAAGGCGTTAGCGTCGTCTACGAATCCATCGGCAAGGATACGTTTGAGAAATCGCTCGATTGCGCTCAGCGCTTTGGGCTGGTTGTGTCCTTCGGTTGGGCCTCGGGCGATGTTCCGCCAGTCGATCTTGCCTACTTACGCAACAAGGGTTCGCTGTTTATCACGCGTCCAACTATTTCGCATTACGTCGCAGAGTCAGCTGATTTCCAACGAGGGGCGAGCGAACTGTTTGCATTGGTCAAGTCCGGTGAGCTGCGTATCCGGGTAGACAATCGCTACCCCTTGAAGCAGGCGAGCGTTGCTCACCAAGACCTGACGTCTGGCAAAACGAGTGGGTCAGTCATCCTCACCGTCTAAAACGACGACTTCTCCAAAACAAGAACAACGGAGATCACCATGTTACTAAGAGGCAAGACAGCCATTATTACGGGCGGCGCCTCACTGAAAGGAATCGGCTGGGCTACCGCAAAATGTTTTACCGAAAACGGTGCACGCGTTGCGCTACTCGATCTCGATCAGAGCGCACTGGACGCAGCGACTGCCGAACTGGGAGGCGACTGCATCGGGCTGCGCTGTGACGTTCGATTTCCCGATGCGTGTCAGCAAGCAGTCGATTCAATCATCAAGACGTTTGGACAGGTCGACATCCTGATCAACAACGCCGGCGTCAGCCAGCCGTTCAGGCTCATGGCCAGCACCATGGACGATTACGAGCTCGTCATGGACGTGAGCCTGCGTGGCGCATTCAACATGTCTCGGGCCTTGGTTCCACATCTGCGTGCTCGTCGTAGCGGTGTGATCGTGAACATGGGTTCGGTTGCCGCGCAGAGAGGCGGGGGCGTACTGGGCGGCCCTCATTACTCCGCAGCCAAGGGTGGTGCGCAGACACTGGCTAAAGCCATGGCACGCGAGTTGGCCCCAGACGGTATTCGCGTCAACGCTATCGCGCCAGGTTTGGTCGATACCGAATTATTGGTGGGCAAGTTGACTGACGAGGGACGGCAAGCGGCACTGGCCGCCACGCCCCTGGGCCGTCTTGCCCTGCCCAAGGATATCGCCGACGCCTGTCTTTTCCTGTCGTCTGACCTTTCAAGCTACGTGACTGGCGTCGTTCTGGATGTCAATGGCGGACTGCACATTCACTAGCGCTGGAAGCCGGAACACACCGGCTTGCGAAGGAGATACCGAAATGTTGCTCAAGGATAAAGTGGCTGTTGTAACAGGTGCCGCATCACTCAACGGTATTGGATGGTCGATCGCCAAACGATTTGCCGAAGAGGGGGCGAAGATTGTTCTCCTCGACATCGCCGCTGACAAGCTTCAGAGGGCGGCCGAAACCCTGGGTGAACCTCACCAGGGTTTTGTCTGCGATGTAAGGGATCCCCAGGCATGCAAAAAGGTGGTCGAACAGACCGTTGCAGCCTTTGGACAGATCGACATTCTGGTCAACAACGCTGGGGTAAGTCAGCCGCGACGTTTGCTGGATATCGATGATGAAGGATACGACCTGGTTATGGATGTAAGCCTGCGTGGGGCTTTCAATATGTCCAGGGCCGTCGTGCCATACCTGCGCAAGGCAGGGCGTGGAAGCATTCTTTGCATGGGCTCGGTTTCTGCACAACGCGGGGGCGGCGTCATGGGCGGTGCTCATTACTCCGCAGCAAAGGGCGGAATTCAGGCCCTGGCAAAAGCCCTGGCAAGAGAGCTTGCGCCGGACGGTATTCGCGTCAACGCCGTCGCGCCTGGATTAATCGAGACAGATTTGATTGCAGGGAGACTCTCCGACGAAAACCGCGAACTTACGCTTGCGGCCACGCCTTTGGGACGAATAGGCCAGCCAGTAGAAGTAGCCAATGCCTGCCTTTACCTGGCTTCGGACATGGCGAGTTACGTGACAGGTGTCGTGCTCGATGTGAATGGAGGCCTTCATATTCACTGATCGATGCACCGCTACACGATTTGAAAACAATAACAATGGAGACAAATCATGCGATCTTTGCTGCGTACGACGCTGGCTGTATCGACCCTGTTGCTCGCCATGGGCTCCGTGGCTGCCGAGCCTATTAAAATAGGTGCGCCCGGCCCATACACAGGCGCGTCTTCCCCCATGGGCGTGTCCATGCGCGATGCGATGCGCATGGCGGTAAAAGAAATCAACGATAAAGGCGGCGTTTTAGGGAGGCCGCTTGAGCTCGTCGAGCGCGACGACGAAGCCAGGAACGAGCGTGGGATTCAGGTCGCACAGGATCTGATTTATAACCAACAGATTGTGGCCGCTGTCGGCGTAATCAATACGGGAGTGATGCTCGCCAGTCAGCGCTTCTACCAGGAATCCAGGATTCCAGTGGTCACTCCGGGTCCTTCAGGCACCGACGTTACCAAACCCTACCTGCCTGACAGCTACATATTCCGGGTCTCGCTCCCCGATCGCATTCAGGCCGAGATGATCGTCAAAGAGGCGGTTGATTCTCGCAAACTCACCAAGGTAGCCATCCTGGCCGACTCCACGAATTATGGACAACTGGGGCGGGCTGATCTTGAGGCAGTCCTCAAGGAGAAGGGGATCGAACCGGTCGCTGTCGAGAAATTCAACATCAAGGACGTCGACATGACGCCTCAGCTCTTGCGTTCCCGGATGCGAGGCGCGGAAGCCATCCTGACCTACGGGATCGGGCCAGAGCTTGCGCAGATCGCCAATGGCATGGCGAAACTCGGTTGGAAGGTTCCCATGATTGGCAGCTGGACGCTGTCGATGCCCAACTTCGCGGAAAACGCCGGTGCCAATGCTGAAGGGGTCAGGATGCCTCAGACGTTTATTCTCGATGGCACGACCGATAAGCGCCGGGCCTTCATCGATAAATACGAGAAGACGTATTCTGTAGCTCGCATCCCGGGCCCGGTATGGGCGGCTCAAGGGTACGACTGTATCTACATCATGGCCGCAGCCATTGAGCAGGCTGGCTCTACCGATGGCACCAAAATCAAGGAGGCTCTTGAAGACCTTCAAAAGCCCGTCGAAGGCCTCGTGATGACCTACAACAAGCCTTTCTCGAAAACTGACCACGAGGCATTCAAATCACCCGCAGTCGCGGTGATTGGCGAGATCAAGGACGGCCGCGTCGTCTATGCCTACGAATCCGATCGCAATAAACGCTAGTTCCAAGCGCTGACATGCGGGCAGTGGAGGCCTCTGCTGCCCCTACTATCGACCCCGGAAAGGGGAGGACATATCAATGGACGGGCTCCTGTTACAGGTACTGCTCAGCGGTATCTCTGTAGGTATGATTTACGCAGTCATCGCCTTCGGCTATCAACTTACCTTTGCAACTTCAAATACTCTGAACTTCGGACAGGGCGAGGCATTGGCACTTGGCGCGTTGGTCGGCCTCACCCTTTACCCCTATGTCGGTTATTGGGTCGCCATACCTTTGGTCATGCTGTTCGGAGCGTTGCAAGGGGTGTTGGTCGAACGCATCGCGGTACGCCCTGCGATGAAAATCAAGTCTGAGTTTGGCTGGATCATGTCGACGATTGCCTTGGCGATAATCTTCAAGAACGTTGCCGAAAACATCTGGGGCAAGGACGACATGAAGTTCCCTTCTCCGCTTCCTGAACTACCCCTTCAGGTTGGGACGGCATTTGTTATGCCGATGGAGCTGCTGGTCGTGGCGGGCGCCATCCTGATGATGCTTGCCGTCGAGTTCTTTAACCGCAAAACGATCTTCGGCAAAGCGGTTGTCGCGACCAGCTCGGATCGGGATGCGGCAGGCCTGATGGGCATCAACACTGGCTCTGTCATCACGTTCTCCTATGCACTTTCATCCATGACCGCAGCTTTCGCGGGGATCCTGGTCGCCCCCTTGACCTTGACCGGTGCAAGCATGGGTGTCGCGTTGGGCCTGAAAGCTTTCGCGGTCGCAATCATCGGCGGTTTGACCTCGGGTTTTGGCGTCATCGTCGGGGGCATCATTCTGGGCGTCACAGAAACCGCGACAGGCTTTTTCCTGTCGACCGGTTACAAGGATGTTCCGGGACTGGTGCTGTTGCTTATCGTTTTAATGATCAGGCCTGCCGGCATCTTCGGCAGAGCCGCGATCAAGAAGGTGTGAGTATGCGCAAAGTCCAAATCATCTTTAGCTGCCTCCTGCTGTTTGTGGCCGCTGTATTACCTCAGGCGTTCCACAATCCCTACTACCTCCACCTAGTCGTCGTAATCGGCATCTATGCGGTGCTGCTCTTCGGTATGGACATTCTGGTGGGGTACACGGGCGAAGTGTCGCTCGGTCACGCAGGATTGTTTGCGGTCGGGGCGTACACAGCAGGGCTGATTGCAACGAAGCTCGGATTGCCTTTCTACGTGGCGGTACCCGCGGCCATGGCAGTCACGGCAGTGTTTGGCGGGATGTTAGCTTTCCCTGCTTTGCGGGTTACTGGGCCTTATCTTGCGATGGTTACGCTCGCGTTTTCGACGATTATTTTAATCCTCGTCAACGAGATGGAATTTCTTACCAATGGCCCGCAGGGCTTGCAGATACTCAAGCCGGTTTTCTTTGATCACAGGCTTACATCTGACGAGTTCTACTACGTCGTCCTGGCTGCAGTCGTTTTGTCCTACATTGCCGTCACCCGAATCCTTCGTTCTCCCCTAGGGCGCGCTTTTGAGGCGCTCAGAGGCAGTCCTGTGGCGGCTGATTGCATGGGCGTCAACGTGTATCGGTACAAGGTGGTGGCATTCGTAATCAGCGCTACGTTCGCCGGTCTTGCAGGCAGCCTGTTCAGTTATTCAGAGGAGTACATCGCTCCCAACGGGTTTGGATTCGAGCTAAACGTTCTGTTCCTTCTTGCCCTCATCCTCGGTGGCAGAAAGAGTCGGGTTGGCGCGTTAATCGGTGCGGCCGTGGTTGTGTTGCTGCCCAACTGGCTGTCCGACCTTGCGTTGTTTCACTCTCTGGTCGTAGGGCTGGTGGTCATCGTTGCTGTTTCTGTCGGGCTTGGATTAGCCCGAAAGCGCTTCACATCACCTCAGGTCGCTATGCCTTGTCTGGCACTGGCAGCATTCGTGATTTTCGCCTTCAACATCGGCGACATCACCGAGCAGCGATTGACGATCTTCGGCTTAATGATGCTTGCGGTGATCTACTATCTGCCCAATGGCGTGATGGGCTTTCTCAAAGCACCGTTCTCAAGGTTCATCACCGAGCAATCCCAAGTCGTCAGCATCACTCGCCCTCGCGCGGTGGCCCTTTGGGATGCTGGCACTTCCATTCCAGTGAGCAGCGAACCGCTGTTTCAAGCCGAAAACATCGTGATGCAGTTCGGTGGGCTCAAGGCGCTCAATAGCGTGAACCTGTCTGTGGCCCGTGGAAGCATTCATGGCTTGATTGGTCCCAATGGCTCAGGCAAGAGCACGATGATGAACGTCATCACGGGCATCTATGTACCGATCTCGGGCACAGCGGTTTTCGAAGGTCAATCGATCCTCGGGCGGTCACCCTCGAAGATTGCATTGGGCGGCGTTGCCCGGACGTTCCAGAATGTTCAGCTGTTTGGTGAGATGAGCGTTCTGGAGAACGTGTTGGTGGCATTCAACCATACCTTTCGGCGTGGTCTGCCAGCGATCTTGTTGAACCTTTCGGACTATCGGACTGAGCAGCAAGCGGCCAAAGACAAGGCTCTGAATATCCTGGACTTCATGGGGCTCAAATCATTGCGTAACGAGCAAGCCCGGAATCTGCCGTATGGCAAGCAACGCCTGTTGGAAATAGGCCGTGCCCTCGCGCTTCAGCCGCGGATGCTTTTGCTGGACGAGCCAGCAGCGGGATTGACCGCCCCCGATATTGCCGAGCTCATCCAGATCATCAAAAAAATCAGGGACCATGGGGTGACCGTCGTATTGATTGAGCACCACATGGACATGGTCATGAGCATTTGCGACACGGTGACTGTGTTGGATTTCGGACAGAAAATTGCCGAGGGCAAGCCTGCTGACGTCCAGGCAAATCAACGTGTGATCGAGGCTTATCTGGGCGGCATAGCGGCAGGGACCGTGGAGCCCGTGGAAGTGGGGGGCGTCGCACCCGGCACACCACTTGTTGTTGTTCAAAAAGGGGCTTGACCATGCTTAAAGTCAATAATCTGCATGCTGGTTACGGGAAGATCCAGGTTCTCCATGGCATCACCCTTGAGGTACCAAAAGGGCAGGTTGTGAGCCTGATCGGCAGCAACGGTGCCGGTAAAACTACAACTATGCGAGCGTTGTCTGGAATGATCTGCCCTCAGCAGGGCTCAGTCATGCTTGGAGACAAGAACATAGCGGGCCTTCCTTCCCACAAGATAGCCAGATGTGGTCTGGCGCATTCTCCAGAAGGGCGGCGAGTGTTCCCGACGCTGTCTGTGGTCGACAACATCACATTGGGTGCTTTCCCTCGGTTCATGCGGAGCAGGCCCAGAGGCAATATTGCTCAAGACCTGGAGCGCGCGCTGGAGCTTTTCCCGCGTTTGCAGGAGCGGCGGCAACAGCTTGCAGGCACGCTATCGGGAGGGGAGCAGCAAATGTTGGCCATGGCGCGTGCCGTCATGCTTTGCCCCGAAGTTATTCTCCTTGATGAACCGTCGATGGGCCTTGCGCCGATTCTCGTGGACGAAGTATTTCGGATCATCGAACAGTTGAAGACGATCGGTGTGACGATGCTGCTTGTCGAGCAATTTGCAGCTGCTGCGCTTGAAGTAAGCGACTACGCTTACGTGCTAGAGAACGGGTGCATTTCTGTCCATGGCCCGGCAAGCAAAATGCGTAGCGATCCCGCTGTGCGTGCAGCCTATCTAGGCTCGGCCCACTGATTCCACAACAACAAAAGGTGCTGTTATGCAAAAGAAAGGCTTTATCTATGCTGAGCTGCTCGTGACTGATTCAGACTATTTCTATAACGAATATATGACGCGTGTCGGACCTGTTCTGGATAAGTGGGGGGCGAAGTTTGCGATTGCTGGTGGAGAGCCTGAAGTGCTGGAAGGGGATCGCAACGTTGAGCGAGTGGTGCTGGTTGAGTTCGAAAGCCCTGAAAGGGCTCGCGAATTCTATCATTCTCAAGACTACCAGGATGTGATTGGTTATCGGATTCGGTCAGCAAAAACTGACCTGTACCTGTTGGAAGGAACCGCCTCGTAATGAAGTATGGATGCTTATTCTCTCCACGCAGGGGATAAGCATCCTGATCAGTGGACGAGCTGATTAGCATTCTGACGATAAAAGTCTGTATCTATTCTGCGTCTTTATTCACCGGGCTAGAAGGCTATCTTCATCGCGTAAACTCCGTTTGGGTGGGGCTCCTCGGGTAGTTCTTCGCCCTTATGTAGTCAAGCTGCAGTCAGGCATTCAATGCTCGATCTTAAAGCAGTGCTGAATGCGTAATTGCACAGACTTGCCCGCTAGACATGACCAGTCATTTGCATTGGATTCGGCCAGCACGCCTTGTGGGCATGGTCGGTAGAGAGCGGCGAAAAGTAGCCATTAACTTCAGCTGTCTATAGAGCCCTTGGCATACACGTCCGCCACTGAGAAACTCAGGCAAAAAGAGGCAGTACATGCTCCCCCATCTCCTGAATGATGTCCTTCACTGGTCGATGCGACACACGCATATTTAACGCTACGTGCGAGACACCCTGATCATGTTGGCGGCGCCATATATCTATGAGCGCTTTGCGGCCACCCCGTATGCCTCTACCCCAATTCAGAGGGGCATTCGGATCACTGTCCAGCTCGAAGAATGTGCCGTAACCATAAGGCTTGAACGTGTCTGGCCTGCAAGCTGATCGCCATAGCTCAATTACCTTAGGCAATTGTTCAAGGTTACTTTGATGCCAAATCCAGCCGTCCAGATTTTCTGCTAGCCAAGTAATCTCCTGCCCACAGCGACCGACCGCGACAATCGGCAGCCGAGAAGCAAAAGCCTTGGGAATCAAGTCAAGAAAGCCACCCAATGAGCCGAAGTGCCTCGACTGATGAACCGGGAACGACTCGTTGGCCACCACCCTGATCAGCGAGCAGGCATCGCGGAAGCGCTCTGCACGTTTCTCGAAATCGATTCCGAATGCAGGATACTCGGACGGTCGGTCTCCCGTGGAGACACCCAGCAGGAAGCGGCCGCTTGACAGTTGGTCGACAGATAGCGCTTGCTTGGTGATGGCGATAGGGTCGCGCAGCGGCAGAATCATGCCAGCGGTGCCGATAGCTATCCGTTGAGTGACCGCAGCAAGCCAGCTTGCGTAGACCATGGGGTCGTAGATCTGCGCAACATCACCGAAGGCAGGGTCACGAAATGGTACATCTCGCAGCCAGAGTGCAGCGAAACCTAGATCGTCCGCCAGTTTGGCTAAAGCGGTATGCCCTTCCATGGATGGGGCATCGCTCAGGGGGTGCCCCTCAAGTGGAGTCAGAAGCCCGAACGTCAGTTTTTCTGGGCGAAAGACTTTGCTGAAAACACTTTTATCTAGGCCAGCGGGGGGATTTCGGTCAGACATAACGTACCTCTCAAAATGGGCTTCCCAATCCAGCGATACGGATGGGCCCACCAATGAAAAGAGGCCACGGTTTACCTCGTGGCCTCTCAAGATGATGCGGGCGCTGATCAGCGGTCAGAATTAATCGGATTGCGGTATTCAACTGGCACCCAGCTGTAACCCTTCGGCTCTTTGCGCAGATGACCTATGCCTGGAAAAGGCAGATGCGCCGCTGCAACCATCCAACGCTCTTTGGTCGCTTCAGCTAATATCCGAGTACGCGATACCATCGCTGCTTTCGGGTCGACATCCACAGAGATAGTGACCTCTGGGTTTTCCAGTTGAACAGCGTGCATGTGAACGATGTCACCCCACAGCAGCAGCTTCTCTGAACCTGAACTCAGCAGGTAAGACGTGTGCCCAGGGGTATGGCCGTTAGACGGTACCACCTGAATACCTGGAACGATTGAGTCGCCATTGTCGAAGGTCTTGAACTTACCTGCGTTGACATAGGGTTCAACCGCCTTACGAGCCATCTTGAAGAATGGGCGCTGATCTTCGGGGAGACGGCTTTCCATTTTATCATTGAGCCAAAAATCTGCATCACGACGGGCTGCCCAGACGGTTGCGTTAGGGAAGGCTGGCTTGCCATCAGGAAGCGTCACACCGCAGGCATGGTCAGGGTGCATGTGGGTCAACAGTACGGTGCTGACATCCTTGGGGTTGAAGCCGGCGGCGCGGATGTTGTCGACCATACGCCCCATGGTTGGTCCAAAGCAATCCGAGGAACCTGAGTCGATCAGCACCAGATCCTTGCCGTCAGAGACCAGAAATGCGTTCACTGCGGTCTGTACGGCCGGGGCCGCCTTTTGGTACTCGTTAAGAATGTGCGCCTGAATCTTTTCCTGACTCATGCCAGAGAGGTCTTTCGGATCGAGATTGACGTAGCCGTCATAGACAGCCGTTACCACTTTCTCGCCCACCACTTGCCTATAGAAACCGGCCGCCTGTTGGTACTGATCGACTGGCGCCGCATAGGTTGTCTGAGTTGCCGCCAGGATGACGAACAGTCCCAAGGCACTTGTGAACTGAGGGATTTTTTTGACTGCGGTCATATGAGTTGTTCCGGTTTTTGCTCTGTTAATAACGATGTTTATTAGGCCAATGCTTGAAACGGTAGCGGCCTCAAGAAACCTTGATAACCACTTTACCGAACGCGCCTCGGGCCAGATGTTGATAGGCTTGGTGCGCCTCTTCGAATGAATAGGTCTGATCGATCACCGGTCGAATGGCATGCTGGTTCAGGAAGGCATTCATGCGGTCGAAGGACGAACGAGGAGCCACCGCTATTCCGCGAATGGTTGCCTGCCGGAATATCAGTGGCATCAGGCTGAGCGTGGTGGTCTGCCCGGTTAGGAAGCCGATCTGGGCAATACGACCCGCAGCCTTGGTCGCGGCGATAGACTGGTTCAGGCCCTCTCCGCCCGCAACGTCTAGCAGAAGGTCTACGCCTTTGCCGTCGGTGAGTTTCAGAACTTCCTCTTCCCAGCGTGGGAAGGTTCGATAGTTGATGCCGGCAACGGCCCCGAGTTTCTTCACCGCGTCCAGATTGTCGTCGCTGCTGGAGGTAACGATCACCTTGGCACCCAGAGCCGTTGCCAGTTGCACGGCGAAAATCGATACACCACCAGTGCCCTGCACGAGTACGGTTTGGCCTGGCTGGATCTGGCCGTAATCGACCAACGAGTACCAAGCTGTCAGCGCAGCAATCGGCAGCGTCGACGCTTCTTCGTCAGACATGCTTTCAGGAGCAGGAACTGCGCTTTCTTGGTGGATGATCATGTATTCGGCCAGCCCACCTGGAAGCGGCATGCCGAAGCAGTAGGCGGGCTCGTTGGGGCCAGGCTCGCCATCAATCCAGCGCGAATACAGGTGCGAGTTGACACGGTCGCCCAATTTGAAACGACTCACACCTTCGCCGACTGCAACAACAGTACCGACAGCGTCGCTGACGGGGATCAAATCTTTGGGTACCAAGTGCGGTTCGTAGATACCATCGACGATGGCCTTGTCGCGGAAGTTAAGTGATACGGCACCGACTTTTACCAACAACTCGCCCGCTTTAGGCTCGGGGGTTGCCGTGTCGCCGAGCACCAGGTTTTCAAGACCAAAATCTTTCAAAAGCCACGCTTTCATCTTTTTATCTCCAGCTCGGATAGGGAACTTGTGATGATATTGTTCAGGACTAGCAGGGCTCGATAAATGCGTAGATAGGTACAGGATTGTTTTTATAATCAGTAATAATTGACTTGCTTACTGCCACTGATAAGGAAAAAATCCAATAGATGAGCTAGGACACTATGGAGTTGCTCCAGACAATGCAGGTGTTCGCCCGGTTGGCCGAGTTGGGAAGCTTCACTAGAGCGGCCGATGCTATGCAGATTGGGCGCCCGGGTTATACCCCGTTAAGACGGACACTTTCGAGTAAGCTCACATCGAGCTGAAGGAGCGTTCATGTCCAAACGCAAAAAATACAGTTCCGAGTTCAAGCGAGAGGCTGTCGAGTTGGCCTGTCGTTCAGAGGCCAGTTGCCGCCAAATTGCTCAAGAAGTCGGAGTAGCTCCGAGCTTATTGAATCACTAGGTTCGCGAGGCACAGCCAGGTAGAGAAAAAGCCTTTCCCGGAACAGGTAGCCCACGAGATGAGGAACTGGCCCGCCTCAAGCGTGAGCTAGCCGCGTGACCAAGGAACGAGATTTTTTAAGAGACGCGGCAGCGTACTTTGCCAGAGAGTCATCGAGAGGTACACGGTGATCCAGCGCTGCCGCAGCGAGTACCCAGTAAGGCTGATGTGTCGTTGCTTGAAGGTATCCGCCAGCGGCTATTACGACTGGCAGGATCACGAGAAAAGCCCACATGCCCTGCTGGCTGAGCGAGGTCCCTTGTTAAGAAAATCAATAACAGTATTTTATCCGACGGGCTGATTTTTTTTGTCTCCACTTCGCGTAGCTTCTCGTTCAAGGCTCATTGGGCATCCGAAGTGCCTACTTTTATGCTTCTACTGAATCCATATTGGAACGTCGCCATGCATATCAATCGTATCTGTAAAATTCTCGGAATAGAAAAGCCGGTTATTCAGGCTCCTCTCTCTTGGTTGACAGACGCGCGTCTAGTCGCGGCTGTTGGCAATGCTGGTGGCCTGGGAGTACTCGGTCCCAACGCTGGACTAACTGCCGAGACCGCAGTATCGACACCGGAGGAGACCGCCGAAAGGATGCGCGACGAAATCAGAAAAACAAAAGCTCTCACAGATAAGCCCTTTGGCGTTAACTTGATCCCGACGCGGGAGAACGACATTTGGACTCCGCATATGCTGAAAGTTATGAAGGAAGAGGGTGTAAAAACTACCCTGTACACTGGTTATGGTGAAGGAGCGGTAATTCCAAAATTGTTTGACGAATTAAAGGAGGCCGGCATCAAAATCATCTACCGCGACCTTAACCCTACGCCGCAAAATACTCGACTCGCCGAGAGTTCTGGTGCTGATATTATTGTCGCTACTGGTTTTGACGAAGGTGGGACTCTGCCTGGCACGGCACTTGGCACCTTCTCTATTGTTCCACTGATCGTCGATGCGTCGAGAGATGTACCCGTCTTAGCCGCCGGTGGTATCTCCGACAAGCGTACGGCTCGAGCAGCGCACGCCTTGGGTGCCAGTGGAGTTTCCGTGGGCTCCGCGTTTATTAGCACTGTGGAAAGCCGCGTTCCTCAATCTGTAAAGGATAAGATTGTCTCTTCCAACGGGCTTGATTTGCTTCTCTTCCGTACCATACCTGATTACTACCGATCCCTGCCCGGAAAACTGGCGCATAAATTAGTCGAGTTGGATAAAGCGGGCGCCAGCAACGAAGAGCTTGGCAAGCTGATGGGCGGGCTGCGTGGTTTGCGAATTGGTATGCTGGAGGGTAATTCTGACGATGGCTATATTTCGCTCGGAACAGGCATTGGAAATATTCGTCGAATTAAGACTGTTGCCGAAGTGGTGGATGAGCTAACCATATAAATCATTCGCCTCTTAGGGGCGATCTGACGCTCCTCGTTGCCGGAGCTGCGAAATTTAGTTTTCATCAAAAATTTTACCCTGTCTCCTACTGCACTCGCTAGGAGACGGGGCAAAGGAGCTTGGGAAGGCAAATCATAAAGTGTGGTGCTTCTTGGAAAACCACAGCAGGGGAGGTAGGTGCTGCATAGCCTATATAAATTAAATCCTAGTAAACGCGCCAATCATCGCTATGGGTTGGAGACGCTGTCTGAAATAGATGTCACGAGAAAAAGCCTAAGAGGTTAGGTTTGGCTTTCTATCCAAGTATCGTCGATGCTCACAAATCTCTCCGCTAACCAGTTGAAAAAAATTTGACTGTGAGGTGCTAAATGGCTGCGTGTTGGATAGATGAGCGATATAGGGCGGGGCGCCGGTTTGATATTCTCAAGAATTGCAACTAGTGCACCGCTGGCAAGATATTCATTGAGGGCTATCCCAGGGGCTTGGATAATGCCAAATCCCGCTAAGCCACACCGGATATACGCTTTCGACTCGTTGGCGCTTATGCTTCCGCGACCGGTATATGTGCGGTCTTCCCCGTTAACACTGAAGCTCCATGGCAATGGGCGGTTGCTCATGCCCGACACGAAATTTACGCTGCGATGGCTCGGAAGATCCTCGATTGAACTAGGGCTTCCGAACTCTGCAAGATAGCTTGGCGATGCGCAAGTCACCATTACCGCGTTGCCGATCCTCCGCGCTACCATGCTGGAGTCTCGTAGTTCGCCGATTCTCAATGCACAGTCCACCCCTTCAGAAATCAAATCGATCGCGCGGTCAGTGACCCCCAGAATGAGCTCAATACCAGGGTGAGCTTTGTGAAATTGCATTAATAAATCTATGAACTTCTGCTGTGCGAGTGCGGCAGATATATTTAAGCGTATCCTGCCTGTGGGCGGTGCTCCGGAAGTACCGAACATCGTTGAAATCTCGGATACGCTCCGAAGAAGCTCTTCGGCTCGTTGGTAAAAGCTCTCACCTTCTAGGGTGAGGTTGACCTTTCTTGTCGTTCTTTGGAAAAGTCGAACGCCGAGTTTCGTTTCAAGCTCTTGAATCGCAAGCGTCACTTGAGGGCGACCAATTTCCATCGCATCGGAGACCTTCGTGAAACTTCCGAGTTCTGCCAATTTTGAAAATACACGTATTAATTGAATAAATTCCATTCATCTCTCGCTTTTTCTAGAACGAAAAGGTGATCAGCGGCATCCGATTCCATTAGACTTCTTGAATTAGTCTATCTCGCGGTATCGACCTCAGCATTTGCCGATGGAGCCCGGTGTTACCTCACGCTTTCATGATCTCGACCAGTGCTCTTAGCCCTGCTGATTGATGTTTGCGGCTGGGAAAATAGAGAAATACGCTTTCGTCGATGGTGCACCAGTCTTCGAGGCATCGGCGCAGTCGACCATCGTGCAGATACGGTGCGGCGCGGTCCTCCCATATGTATGCAAGGCCCAGCCCTCTTGCCGCCGCATCCGCCATCAACTCCTGACTATCGACCGTCAGAGGACCAGCGACCTCGACTTTCACCATCTCGCCATCCTTGGCGAACTCCCAATTAAAGGTAGTCCCGCTCGGAAAAGCATATCGAATGCAATCGTGGTCATGCAGATCGTGAGGGGCCAAGGGAGGTGGCTTCCTCTCGAAGTAGCTTGGTGAACCGACGACGGTAAATCGAAACTTTGGCTTGATTCGTACCGCGATTACGTCTTGCGACAGGCGCTCACCGAATCGAATACCTGCATCGAAACCTTCCTGTACGATATCGACTAATGCGTCGGTGGCAACGACTTCCAACTT
The DNA here is from genome assembly GCF_052378495.1 of Pseudomonas sp. A014. Lineage (NCBI taxonomy): Bacteria > Pseudomonadati > Pseudomonadota > Gammaproteobacteria > Pseudomonadales > Pseudomonadaceae > Pseudomonas > Pseudomonas sp. A014. Next base: position 3,628,918 of record NZ_CP199001.1, on the reverse strand, counting down.
CAGCCCAGAGTTAGCGGCCAAGAGTTCCATTGCATCACCCAACACATAGGGTGCGATCGAGTTTGGAACATTTAACCTGATAGTGCCGAACGGTGTGGCACGGAATGAGTTCAATCCATCTAGGGCGCTCCGCATGTCAGCTAGTGCTGGTTGCAACCGGGCATGTAGCGCTTCGCCCGCTTCCGTCAGAGACACGTTACGCGTGGTGCGATGAAAAAGACGCACGCCCACGCGGCCCTCAAGGCTGCGTATCGAGTGACTTACCGCCGAAGCGGACGTGCCCCGTTCCGTTGCTGCTTGGCGGAAGCTTAGGTGCCTTGCGACTGACGCAAATACGGCCAACTCGGCGAGTTCTGCGTTCTCCATTGGTGAGCCTCATTCATCATCGTAACAAATATTGGCTACTTTATCATATCAATCAATCGCTCCAGAATACTACGAAGGGGTGAGCAGAAGTCCTAAATCTCGCTTCTTGACGGTCTAAAAATTTTAATCTGGAGAAGAAAATGAGCATTAAAGCCTCGCCTCGTACGCTTTCCGGGAAGGTCGCGTTGATCACCGGAGCAAGCTCCGGTATCGGCCGAGCTACTGCCATTGAGCTTGCTCGCCGTGGTGCCAAAGTGGTCGTCAGTGCGCGACGTCGTCCTGAAGTCGAAGCGCTCGCCGCCGAGATCCGGAACGAAGGCGGTGAAGCGACGGCCGCTGTTGCCGACATCAACATTGAGCAGGACGTGATCGATCTGGTCGCCACCACCATCTCGACCTATGGCCGGATCGACGTTGCCTTCAATAATGCTGGTACCGAAGGCGAGTTCACGCCGTTCGTGGAGCAGTCGAACGAAGTCTACGACACGATTTTCAATGCCAACGTCCGTGGCGTCTTTTGGTCGATGAAGCACGAGGCGAAGGCCATGCTGGCGCAAGGCGGCGGCACCATCATCAACAACGCGTCGATGGGCGGCGTGATTGGCTTTGCCAATGCCGGTCTCTACATCGCCAGCAAGCATGCAGTATTGGGGCTGACCAAGACCGCATCGATTGAACTGTTCAAGCAAGGCGTGCGTGTCAACGCCGTTAATCCCGGAATCATCGACACGCCGTTCCAGGACCGCATCTGGCCTAGCACTGAAGCGAAGGACGCTTTCGCGGCCTCGACCGTCCCCGGTCGGGCAGGCTTGCCGGAAGAGGTAGCGACCGTGGTGGCGTTTCTTGCTTCCGATGATGCGTCGTTCGTGTCGGGCCATGGCCTGCTGGTCGACGCCGGCTATTCGATCGCCTGATCGAAGACGACCTGCCAGACATCTGGCGTGTCCATCCCGATTACAACGTCATCTCGTGCCGGGATAAGCCGCTGAATACTCAAACCTTTTAGGAGAATCTGATGAATCACTTCAAGAAGTACATCCTTGGCGCTTTCGTCGCCGCAACGGCAATCATTTCGTCGCAAAGCGCGTTGGCCCTTGATATCAAGGCAGGGCCTACCGGCGAAGTTGCTCTCGTCGTCAACTTCGACGTGAAGCCGGGCGCCGAAGCTGAGTTCGAGAAGGTTTTCCAGCACTCAGTCACCTGCTCCCGCCTGGAACCTGGCAACGTGACTTTCAATGTCCACAAGGTCCTTGGCGCCGAGCGTAGTTATGTTCTCTACGAAATCTGGCGCAACAAGGAGGCTCTGGACAGCCACTTCGAGCGTCCCTATACCAAGGCACTTTTTGCGATGTTCGAGCGGAACCTGGCCCATCCGCTTTCGGAAGGGGCAGGCGGCTTGCACTTCGTCGCCGACCTCGCCCCGGCGCCGCGCCCAGCGCCTGCGACGACGGACTCCACCTCTGTCGCCGAATGCCGTTGAGCTCAGGAGACGAGCGCACCCGGGAAGCTGGATACACCCACGCGCGCTGCCCTGACTAAAGGCTGCAGGATGCCGTTACTTGGGGCACGCAGCGTAATTATTCTACTGATTCGGAAGAAGATCATGACCGCACAATCCACGCGCGAAACGCCGGCGCCGACATACGGCGTACAACTCACGCTCATTGCATTCATTCGAGCCAAGCCTGGTTTTGGTGACGAATTGGGACGCCGTCTCGGCACCCTGGTCGAACCCTCGCGCGCCGAAGCTGGCAACATCAATTACGACCTGCATCGTTCGAATGACGATCCGGATGTCTGGGTGCTCTACGAAAACTGGAAGGCAGAAGCTGATCTGACGCTGCATTTTGAGCAGCCCTACATGAAGGCATTCGTCGCGGCACTTCCCGAAGTACTGGAGGGTGAGATGGACCTGCGCCGTTGCACAATGGTTACCAATATAGCCGTATAACCAACGCAACTAAAAAACCTCATCAAAAAGGATCGGAAAAGTGAAGCTCTTCGAACCTGTTGCGCTGCGCGACGTGACACTGCGCAACCGTTTGGTCGTTTCCCCGATGTGCCAATACTCGGCGCAGGGGGGTTATGTAAACGATCATCACCTCATCAATCTCGGGCGATTTGCCATGGGGGGCTTTGGCTTGATCATGGTCGAAGCGACGGCGGTCGTTCCCGAGGGCCGTATCACCCATGGCGATCTCGGCCTCTGGTCGGACGATCACATCCCCGGCCTGCAACGCATTGCGGAGGCGCTCAAGAACTACGGCGCCGTGGCAGCAATCCAGATCGCGCATGCCGGACCGAAGGCGGCAAGCCAGCGGCCTTGGCAAGGTAACGGCGCCCTCGATGAAAGCGACTTCCGGCGCGGCGAGCAGCCGTGGCCGGTGGTCTCTGCTTCCAACAAGCCGTATGCCGATGGCTGGTTAAAGCCTACGGCTTTGACAGGCGCGACAATGGCCGAGGTTAAGCAGGCTTTCGTCGACGCGGCGCGACGTGCCGACGCAGCCGGCTTCGATGTGATCGAGGTACATTGCGCGCATGGCTACTTGCTCAACAGTTTTCTGTCTTCCGTGACCAACGACCGACAGGATGAGTACGGCGGCGACCTCGAAGGCAGAATGCGTTTTCCTTTGGAGGTCGTACACGCAGTGCGAGCGATTTGGCCGCAGAATAAGCCGCTCTTCGTGCGGGTCTCTGCCGTCGATGGCCTACGTGAGGGCATGTCTATCGAGGATACGATAGTCTTTGCCCGTCGTCTCAAAGCGCTCAGCGTAGACATCGTCGACTGCTCTTCGGGAGGTATCGCCCCGCGCTACGAGTATCCGTCGAGCTATGGCTACCAGGTTCCTTACGCTCAGAAGGTGCGCAGCGAAGTAGGCATCGGCACTGCTGCGGTCGGTCTCATCGTCAATGGCCGCCAAGCGGAAGCTATCGTGGAAAGCGGCCAGGCAGATCTTGTCGCGATCGGCCGAGAGGCGCTGGTCGATCCGAACTTCGCTCTACATGCCGAAGCCGAACTTGGCACTGTGGACCCCAAAGCCCCATTTGCCTCGTGGCCCACACAGGTTGCCTGGTGGCTTCAGGGGCGGTCGGTACAGATCCAGACATTCAGTGGGCGGTCGTAGACAACGGCATCAGCGCACTACGGCCGAGGCGCGTACTGCCTTGCGAAGTATCGTGGCTGCGCTGCCGTCCCCGTCGATTGCATGAAACCGCTCCTAGACGAACACCATATTCGTCCAGGAGCGGATTATTTCCACTCGGTCTATCTGGTACGTGAAGCCTTTGAGCACGCTCCTTTCGGGAACTGCGCTTGATCAACCCCTGGCTTCCAGACACGGCCTGACTAGTCATCTAATGCGCCACACATCGTTAAGGATAAAGATATGGAGTACGTGAAATTCGGCAGGACGGGAATGGACGTATCGCGCTTGGTACTCGGCTGCATGAGCTTTGGCGACGCTTCGCGTGGCGATCATGCCTGGACACTGGGCGAAGCCGCCAGTCGGGAGATCATTAAACAAGCGCTGGAGGCGGGCATAAATTTTCTGGATACGGCGAATGCCTACTCCGATGGTACGTCGGAGGAAATCATTGGCCGAGCGATCAAGGACTACGCTCGGCGCGACGAGATCGTATTGGCAACCAAGGTGTTCATGCGCATGCACGCTGGCCCGAACGGTGCCGGACTGTCACGTAAGGCGATCTTCGCGGAGATCGACAACAGCCTGCGACGGCTGGGCACTGATTACGTGGATCTGTACCAGATCCATCGCTGGGATTTCGATACACCGATCGAAGAAACGCTGGAGGCCCTGCACGATGTGGTGAAAGCAGGTAAAGCTCGATACATTGGGGCGTCTTCCATGGCGACATGGCAATTTGCCAAGGCAGTCTACACTTCTCGCCTCAATGGATGGACGCCCTTCGTCAGCATGCAGAATCACCTGAACCTATTGTATCGCGAGGAGGAGCGCGAAATGCTGCCGTTCTGCCGCGATCAGGAGCTGGCGGTAATCCCATGGAGTCCCTTGGCGCGCGGTCGTCTCACTCGGGCATGGGATGAGACCACCAGTCGACTGGAGACCGACAAGATCGGACGATCACTCTATGTCGAAAGCGACGCTCAGATCGTTGAGAAAGTCGGAGCAATCGCGCAGGCGCGCGGAATTCCTCGAGCTCAGGTCGCGCTCGCCTGGCTACTCCAGAAACCGGGTGTGACGGGACCGATCATCGGCGCCACCCGCGCGCAACACCTAGTGGATGCCGTCGCCGCGCTGTCGGTGAAACTGACCGATGAAGAGATCAAGGACTTGGAGGCTCCATATACACCTCATGAAGTCAGCGGCATTACGGTGATCAGGTAATTTGCGAGGGGCAACTAGCTAAGGACATGAATTCTTCCATCTGGCTGCAGGGATCTATGGGCGGGCTTGCCACGGCGGCATCGACCGATTCTTGCGACTGCACGTCCAGTTCGACCGTACGCAGGTCCACGCCATTGTCCATAGATAAGGTGGCCATCTGCTCGACCGCCGCCGCGTTGCGGCCAGCGGTGTTGTGCATTGAGGGCGGGCCAATGCCTAGGCGGTAAGACGATCGAAGCCGCTGGAAGCGCCGGTGATGAGGATGATCTCGCTCATGAAGGTACTCCTGATAGGAAAGACTACGGATTCTGGTGGGGGAAATCCGTGGTCAGACCATCCCGCCGTTTGCGCGCAGAACCTGGCCGTTGATCCAGCCGCCGGCTGGACTGGCCAGAAAGGCCACCGCATGTGCGATGTCATCCGGCGTACCCAAGCGTTCCAGCGGGTTCATCTTTGACATGCGCTCGATCAATTCAGGGGACTTGCCGTGAAGGAACAGATCGGTCGCGGTCGGACCAGGCGCCACGGCGTTAACCGTAATCGAACGGCCGCGTAGCTCCTTCGACAGGATGGTGGTCAGTGTCTCCACTGCAGCCTTGGTCGCGGCGTAGACGCCATAATTCTCCAGCCTCAATCCGATTACGCTGGTGGAGAAGTTGATGATCCGGCCGCCATCGCGCAGACGGCGCGATGCGAGGCGCAACGTGTTGAAGGTGCCTTTCAGGTTGACGGCGACTTGGCTATCGAACAATGCGTCGTCGCTATCGCCAAGCGGCGCGAGCTTCATGATTCCGGCGTTATTGACGAGAACGTCGATGCCGCCGTAGGCAGCTTCGGCATCGTCGAACAGGCGCGACACGGCGGTCGCGTCGCTGACATCGGCTTGGGCACTGATCGCGCGTCCGCCGGACTTCTCGATATCGGCGACCACTTGTTCGGCCTCGGTCGCATTGCCAGCGTAGTTTACAACGACGGTGAAGCCATCTGCGGCCAGACGTCGGGCAATGGCCGCACCGATGCCTCGCGAGGCGCCTGTCACTAGGGCGATTTTCTCTTGGGTACTCATGGAGGTTTTCCTTTTAGGCCGCGGGGATCGCGGCGTTAGAATAACTATGCAATCTCCCCGCTTAGAGATAATCGGTCTAAAGCGCACATCACTATTTCATTAGGATGAACAATAGGCAATCTGGGGAACATGTCATGGATCGTTTGGAGGCACTATGAACTGGCCTAATGATTTTGGACACCTTCTTAGGGCGCTATGATGGCGTCCAATTGGAGGCAAAATCAGTGCGAAAGTCATACTCGAAAGAACAGAAAATCCGGGCTGCCGAGATGGTGCTGGACGGTGGCCAGTCAGTCCCCGAAGTCTGCGAAATGCTTGAGATTGGGCCTACAGCCCTGCGGCGTTGGGTCGAACAGGTGCGCAAGGAGCGGGAGGGCCAGGTGCCAGCTGGAGCCAAGGCCATTACCCCGGATCAACATCGAATCCAAGAGCTTGAGGCACTGGTTCGGCAGAAAGATCGAGATATCGAAATCCTAAAAAAGGCCAGTGCTCTCCTGCTTCGGGACTCCAAAGATCGTTCTCGCTGATCAACGAACTGAGTGAGCAATATGGTGTTGTCGAATGCTGTCGCGTGCTTGGGGTCAAGCGCAGCAGTTTCTATGCGTGGCGCCAGCGCCAAGCCCGAAAAAATCCTGAACGGGATCAGTTACGCTCGGCTGTGGAAGGCCACTTCAAAGCCTCTCGCGATTCGGCCGGGTCGCGGACGCTAACCCAGGAGTTACGGCGCGACGGCCATAAGATTGGGCGTTACAAAGTACGTGCGCTGATGCGTGAAGCTAACCTTAAGTGCAGGCAACGCAGGCCGCACCGGTACCGCTCATCAGGCGTGGAAGCATTGATTGCTCAGAATCAGCTGAAGCGAAATTTCAAAGTTTCGACGATCAACGAGGTTTGGTGTGGAGACGTGACGTACATCCAGGTTGGCAAGCGCTGGCTGTACTTGGCCGCTGTGATCGACCTTTATGCGCGCCGTGTAGTCGGCTGGGCATTTTCGATGATTGCGGACGCCAGGCTGGCCTGTAACGCACTGCACATGGCAGCCGAGTCCCGTGGCAAACCGACAGGCGTGATGTTTCATTCCGACCAGGGATGTCAGTACACCAGCCACAAATTCAGGGCTGTACTTGAAGAGTACAGCCTGAACCAGAGCATGAGTCATCGCGGACAGTGCTGGGACAACGCCGCCATGGAGCGTTTCTTCGGGGCCCTGAAATCAGAGTGGATCCCTGCTAAGGGCTATGAAACCGAAGAGCAAGCTCGGGCGGACATCCAGGCTTACTTGGTGCGCTACAACCTGAAGCGCCTCCACAGCTACAACGGTTACGAAACCCCAGTAGCCATGGAGAAAAAACTGAAGGCAGCGGCATAAAACCTAAACCGGTGTCCAAAATTAGTTGACCAGTTCACTAAGGCTCTTTGTGTGCATCGTGGGGAGCGGCGCAGCTTAACGTTGGCGGCAAACGACTTGGAAATCCCTTGCTGGACAGCAACGAAAGTAGTCGCCGAGATGGAGGCTAAGCTGGGTGTGCTGCTGCTACAGAGGACCTCACGAGTGGTGCGTCCGACGCTTGACGGTGAGGTTTTTCATCAGCGATGCGTAAGAATCTTGGACGACCTGGAGGATACGGAGTGGCCTTTCTTGGCGCGCAACCCAAGGGGCAGTTGCGTTTCGATGTACAGGATACCCTTGTTCGCCACTTTTTTATGCCCGGCTTGCCGGCGTTTTTCGAGTACTATCCGGACATCGAACTCTCGATGAGTGAGAGCGATCGGTGGATCGCTCTGGTGCAGGAAGGTATGGATTGCGCGCTGCGCTACGGCAGTCTGCCGGATAACGATCTTGTCGCGCGGCAGGTGGCACTGCTTGAGCGCGTGACCTGCGCCACGCCCGGCTATCTGAAGAGGTTCGGCACGCCGACCGATGTCGCTTCCCTCGCCGGGCATCGTATGGTGGGCATTCGTCTGATTTCGAGTGGCAACTTGATGCCACTCTAATTCACTGGCGGCGAGGCGCACGAGAGCATCACGCTACCGGCCACGCTATCGGTGACAGGACCGGAAAGCTATCTGGCCGGAACACGGCTTGGTTTCGGCCTAGCGCAGATGCCGCGCTCTCATATCGATGAAGATCTCAAGCGCGGCTATTCGCTGTGCTGCGCGAACGCCCACCGCCGTCTGCCCCTGTGTCGCTCGTCTATCCGCGCAACCGGCAATTGTCGCACCTGTACGAGTGTTTCTCGACTGGGCAAGCAATGAGTTCAAAGGCCTGTTGTGTGATTCTGACTAACTCCACGGCACGACCTGTTCCATCTCGTCTAGGAAGCGTTTAGGGCTGTATGTTTGTGCTTGCCGGCGTACTCGAAATCGGAAAGCTCATCTGACTCATGGGCAAGGCTTGCTGGGAGGACTAAGCGGAAGGCTTCTTCAGCACAGGTGAGGCGGCCTTTGTTGACTTGATCGGAGACTCCTAAATGGGTATTAACGGCGACCCCGGGAGTCATTCCTGCGCTTCTGGCTTGGCTACGCCACAAACCACTGGAACGCCATTGGTTCGTGGTGAGCTGTCAATATGGGTTCCCGAGGCGCTTACGTGGAAATTTAATTTATAAAGAAAGGTCGCCAGCGGCCGATAGCGTTACAACGTCTATAATCAAGGATCTGTCATGTTAACAATTATGTTGCCCCCTCAAGTACCCTCCCAGCCCTTGCTCCTGCCGTCATCTTCAGGACCCGTTTCAGAAGGGACTCCTAACGTATCCTCGGAGGAAAAGCCAGTTGTTACGGAAGGGGTTAAAGTGACGCTTTCTGGAGCAGGTCTACAAAAAGCCTCCGGTTCCAAAAATGAAAATAGCGACATTGAGGACAGCGGACTGCCCGAGAGCATTCAGCAAGCGATCAAAATGATCAGAGAGATAAAAAAGCAAATCGCAGAAAAGATGGCTGAATTACAAGCTATAATGGGAGATAACAGCCTATCTCCTGAGGATGCCCGAATAAAGGTTGGCAATTTGCAAGGCCAGTTGAGCTCGCTTAATGGAGCTTTGAGTGCTGCTAACGCTGCACTATCAGAAGGCATGAAAAATCTGAAGCTAGGTCCAGATCAAAGTATCGTAGCAACAACGCTTGCAATGAGCTAGGGAAACTCCGAACAAGTTGCTCATCAGCCGGAATTGAGCGACTTAGGCTCTGTCTGAAAAGCCTTGATACTCGGTGATGCTGCGTTGAAAACAGCCTCGGAATGCTCATTTACAACCCGTAAGTCGAGCGCGACTCCGACCGTTCCTCTGCTGTTTTCGCCTTGCCTGACCTTTGTCTCAAGACTTTTCAGACAGAGCCTAGGGATGCCGAAAAGCCTGATGTTCAGCTGCTGATTATTGGATAACCAGGGCAAAGCCTTGGTTATCTGCCCTCATGGGCGAACCTCTGCCGCATCAGGTAAGAATTCCGGCGCACCATCCACAGATTCGACAGGGCAAACAGCGTGGTCAGTTGCGCCGTGTTTTTGGCCAAGCCACGGAAGCGGGTTTTCAAATAGCCGAATTGGCGCTTGACCACACGGAATGGATGTTCGACCTTCGCTCGCGACTGCGCTTTGACCTTCTCGATACTGCGTCTGGCTTTGTATAGCACGCTGCGTTTGCTCAAGTACTTGTAGGTGCTACGACGAGTCGCAATCTGCCAGATCACCGGCCTTCCTTCATGCTCCGGCCGCTTCTCCACGTCGGTATAACCCGCGTCGGCACAGATGACATTTTTGTCGCCATGCAACAGGTGAACGACCTTCGCTAATTCGCCGCTGTGCCGTGGACGTGGTGCACCAGGCCCGACTCAGCATCGGCACCGATATGTGCCTTCATGCCGAAGAAATACTGATTACCTTTCTTCGTCTGATGTATTTCAGGATCGCCTGTGCTTTCCTTGTTCTTGGTCGAACTGGGTGCATCGACGATTGTGCCGTGGCGCAACGACGGGCCCTTGTCTCGCAGGTAATTGTTGATGGTTTCCAGAATGCCCCCCGCCAACTGATGCTTCTTAAGCAGGTGCCGGAAATTCATGATCGTCGTATCTTCGGGGATAGGAGCGCTGAGCGTCAGCCGAGCAAACTGGCGCATCGAAGTGATCTCGTACAGCGCCTCTTCCATGGCTGGATCGCTCAACGAGAACCAGTTCTGCAGCAGGTGAACACGCAGTATCGTTTCCAGTGGATATGGCTTGTGACCACCGCCGGCCTTTGGGTAATGCGGCTCGATCAATGCCACCAAACCGTTCCACGGCACCACTTGCTCCATCTCGGCCAGGAAACGCTCGCAACGGGTTTGCTTGCGCTTACCGGCGTACTCGAAATCGGAAAACTCATCTGACTCATGGGATGGTGGGCTTGTAGAGGGTAAATGGACGGAGGGCTATTTCAGCACAGGTCAGATGGCCGGTGCTGACTTGATCGGAGAATCCAGAGGTCTTTATGTGACATCTGTGCCCACTAGCTAGTGCGTATCCGAAACCTTTCAAAGCCCAAGTCGTTTAGGAATGCCTGCAACCAACGTCATCCGCAAATGGCTGCCGCTCTATCGAGATCAGCCCGTAGCGGCTTCACTACCGGCATTCGTCCCACAAAAAGCCGCGCCTAAACGACCAGTCGAAGCGTCAGTGATCATCGGAATTGCTCATGGCTGGGCAAGTGATTACGGTGAAATGGCCAGTCTCAGATCCCGAGGGCTGCGCGCACTTTATCCGGGCTGTTGCTCAATGATCCGCATTGATGCGATCTGGCTGGCAACCGAGCCGATGGACATGCGCGCCGGCACCGAGACGGCATTGGCTCGGGTGATTGCGGTATTCGGTGCGGCGAAGCCGCACTGTGCTTATCTGTTCGCCAATCGCCGGGCTAATCGAATGAAAGTGCTGGTACACGACGGCGTGGGCGTCTGGCTCGCAGCGAGACGACTGAACCAAGGCAAGTTCCACTGGCCCGTCATTCGCCACGGCGGCGAGGTCGAACTCGACAGCGAACAAACTCCAGGCCTTGGTGCTGGGCCTGCCGTGGCAGCGCATCGGTGCAGGCGGTGTGATCAGCATGCTGTAAACACCGGCCATTTGGCGGGTCTACATGTCGTCGTCATGAGCCTGCTCTGGCACAATCGGCGGCATGACTTCCTCGTCCAACCTCGACCAGATGACCCTGGAACAGCTTCGTGCATTGGCGGCACAGGCGTTGCACTTGCAGTCCCAGGTCAAGGCGATGAGCAGGAAGATCCAGAACGATAAACGGCACAAGTTTGCCAAGCGCAGTGAGCAAATCAGCCCCGCGCAAAGCAGCTTGCTTGGTGACCTGTCCGCCTCCAAGATTCTCTGGTGACTTGGTATTCAGCCATGAATGATGTGCTTCCCAATCGAGTACAATTTGGCTTTCCCACAGAAGTACCAACCTTGAAAAGCATTGGTGGAAGGTACGCGGTGGCCGCATCCGATCAAATGATCGCATCGCTCCCTCGACCTAGCCACCTCTGATAGAGATAGGCTTGGCGTGAGCGCCATGTAGAGGTGTGTTCATCATCCGCTTACTGTTAGTGTAGGTCCTTTATATAAATGACGAGAACTCGGCGATGATGGACTCTCTTTGGTTGATCAATTTTTTTGCAATGGTTTGAGCCATTATGTCTGGGTAGAGGGTGGTGGCGGAGCATATTAAACCGTCATAGATGGCTTCAGCTACCAATGCCGGTGCGGCTTTGGTACCGGGGAAGTCACTGCTCATGGCGGTATCCATTACGCCTGGCAATACTGCCATTACATGAACATTTTTATTGGCTGATTCAGCTTGTAATGTTTCTGTAAGGCGTAGGGCAGCAGCTTTGGAAGCACACAGCGAACCCATTGCGGGTAAAGTAATGCGTGCCAAGATGGAAAGAATGTTAATAATGCATCCTTGATTTTTTACTAGGGTTGGATAAAAGGCTTTGCACATATCCATAACTCCAAAGTAGTTAACTAGCATTTCTTTTTTGGCCGCTTCTGGCTGTCCTTCCTTGATGAAGGATTGCTTTAAGTTTATGCCTGCGTTATTTATGAGGATGTCTATGTCTTGTGCGAGAGAGCTTGCGTAAGCTATATCTTCGATGGACGTTACATCTAGCCTAAGTGGGATGATTCTCGAATCTCTGATTTCAGTTGCAGGTGGGGTTTTTCTGTATCCTGTGTAGATTTTACTTACGCCTCTACTCAAGGCTCCCTCTATCAACGCTGAACCTAGGCCGCCGCTCGATCCCGTAATTAATAAGGTGCGCTCTTTAATGTCCATGTAAAGTCTCTATAAGTTTCTGGTTTTATATGGTGGGTAGGTGGTTTTATTTGTATGGCTGTTAGGGTTCTGTCTGTTAATTTTCTGGGGCTTTATGCTTGCGGTTTCTATGGTGCGAGATTTCGCAATGGATTTGTTGCGCTTAAGCCGACAGTGGTCTGCCATTTTCGTATGGACCATTTTTTTACCAAGCCATTTTTAAAGTATGGATCATCTAGAGCAAATTTTTCTACAGTTTCAAGGTTGTCTGACAAAAATAACATTATTGCGCTGTCCATTGGGTTGGTTAGAGCTCCGGCGAGAACTAGTTCTCCTCGCTCAACTGCTTTCCATGCCTTTTCTAGGTGCTCTGCTCGCACTCTCTCCCGCTTTTCTAAGTACAGTTCATTAAATTCCATGAACAGAATGTAGTGTTCCATGCTGCCTCCGTTTTCTGAATTTCATATTGGGCTGAAATTTTTAGTCAGTTTGAGTTTGACAATTTGTAAGCCGTTTGTTATCGGCTTGAGGATCTGTCGGTTTGTCTTTGTATACCTGCTAGCAAGCGCTATTGCTATGCTTCTGTCTGAGAGGTTGATGTATGAGCACCTTGCGAAAAGGGGGGTTATGACCCTGATATTTTTTGGTGCAGTGGGCATGATTTACGGCGGTCTGTAATATTTGATGTTGCTTTTGTCTCCTATACGCTTTTGTTTGCTGATCAGTTGTGTATTTTTTCTCTTGGTATGTCAAGTCGTAGTTTTGTTGTCGCGTTTTTTGGGGAGTGGCTAATCTTGTGGCGATTATTATTGAATTGATGGCGATCGGTTGGTGTCGACAATACTGGAGAAAGCGCTTAGGTTAGGTGTTCATTAGTCCAATTTTAGTGCTAATAAGTCCAAGGTTTAGTATTCTTCTACTTTGGCATTTTTACATTGCGCTAATTCTTTCGGTTGCTTGTTTGGGATTTCATGCGAAGTGCTTGGTGTCGCTGCGTAGCGGGATAGGGCAGGCGAAAATGATTGTTGTGGCGCACGTGGCGCACGTGGCGCAGTAAATTTAGTTTCGTAATGGTTCTGCTTAACTCAATGTGTCTTATGTTTTTCAGTGGGTTTTTTTGTGACGATTTTTAAGTTTTAGGCATGTTCGCTAAGTAGCCGGAAGATGAAATGGCGTGCTGGGGTACGTAACTTAAATTTCTCGCGCGAGCGAGATTTTGCTACGGTTCACTACCGGCGATGGTGTGAATGGAGTTGAGCTCGATATCACTTGGCTAATTAACATGTCTATTGGGGGCGGACTTGCTTGGTGAATTGTTGGTGTTGCCCCGCTTGTGTCGGTTTTGCATTAAATCCTACTCCCTTACGTGAACTCGGAATGGCTCGGAGATGGGTTTGACTAGTCCCGCTTGCAAAAATATTTGTTTGTTCCAGTTGTTTTGTGGAGGCGTGAAGTGTAGTGCTATGTTAAATGTGATCAAGGGGCGGTGCGTCTAAGCTAAGGCATTAAATGCAAATGCTTGTCGGTCGGAGTTGCGCGTATCTCAAGGCAAGGGTTAAGTCTCAGCTAGGATATAGAGTGACTTTAAATGGTTCGAGAAACGATTGGCGTTAGAGGCGTTATGTTAGGCTTTAATTACACATGGGGTTTGCGCACGGCTACGCAAATAGAGGGCTTGAAAGCGGTTAATTCACGCTATTTAGAAGAGTCTCTGTGTAGGATGGGGACGTTATTATGAAGCAACGTTTCTGGCACAGCGTACACGTATTCTGACTATCGGGGAGGAGAGCGAAATGACGATTGAGGGGGTATCGGCGTGGTTGATGAGAGTGCAAGGCCAAAGCGCCATAACTTTGTGCGAGCTTATCGAAGCGTGTCATAAGTCGGCGGTTCTTTCAGGTGTGGCCTGCCGAACCTGGGCTGGGCGAGGCCATGGCCTCGCCCCAGGCGTTGGCATGCAGCGACTGGGTGCCGGCGAAAACGGCGGCCAAGGTTTTTACGGTGGTGTGCATCACATTGTTCACTGGGTCATCAGGGGTTCATAGGGGGACCTGAGGTCTGCCAGTGCATCCTTTAAGGCACGTGCTGGCCTGGGTGACCCCGCAGGCTTCGTTGATATCACACGACAAAAAACGTGCCACCTGTAGCTTGCTTCGTTGAAGAAGTTGGCCGATGCCAAAGAAGAAGCTCATCCGAGCGCAGAAGCGCTTTACGTCGAGGCCGCAGGTCGAAGGCGACCAAGAGCCCCTGGGCGCCGCTGGTCAGGTGTTCCTTGAGTCGCTGGTTTGTCTCGGGTGCATTGGCAAAGCCGGTGTATTGACGAATGCTCCATGGTTTGCGGGTAGGGGGCGCACACGAATGGTGGGTGCCCGGGCAGGCTGTGTAGATGCGTCAGGCCATCGAGGTCGCAGGCTTGCTAGAGCGGCTTGAGTTGTGGACCGCAAGGGCGTCACGGCGTGTACCGATTCATGGGCGTGAGCACTCCGAGGGCCAGGTTTTTCGCTGAAGACATCGGCAAGCTTTGCACCATCCGACTGGTGGAACACCTCGCACCAATGGTGCGTGAACTGGCCTGGGGCCGCGATGCGCAACTGCACTAGGAGGTTATCGTGCAGGTTGAGGTTGCCGTAGTGGTGGATTTCCTGCTGACGTATCTGCCCCAGTCTGCGCAGGCCCATCGCTTGCCATTCAGCGCGGTCCACAAGTTGCGAAATAGAAGAGTTCAGCGCCGTTGTAGTCGATGTCAGGGCACGGCGTGAAGGCAAAGCCAGGCAGACCACGTAACTTTCCCGATCAAGCTGGAAATGGCGAGCCTGGGCTACGCACTACAGGCGTGTCGGTCCTGCGGGTCTCTGAAGTCCGGGACAGGGCGCCCATACAATGCCGCCAATGCTAGCCAGTGCTGGTGGCCACACTCCTTGAGCAGCCAGTTTTCCGAAAGCCCAGTGAGGGCCAGGTCGGCATCGAGGCCTGGTAGTGCTCTTGCAGATGGACAGGGGAGGCGCGTTATCAGGCATACCGCCTCCTTGAAACCAGCCCGTTCGGGCTGGTGAATGAAGGAGAAGGGGGCGTTTGCTTCAGCGATGGTCGTTGCGCGGGGCGCCTAGGTGAGCGACCACATACTCGGCATCGCGCGCCACACCACTGAAACGCCCTGAACCCCAGGTGTGCAACCAAGGCAGGCCGAGGAAGTACAGGCCCGGCAGGCTCGTGACCCCGCGCTTGTGGCCGGGATACCCACGGCCACTGAATACCGGCGCATCCACCCAACTGAAGTCAGGCCGAAAACCGATGCACCAGACGATGCTGGTAATCCCTGAGCCTTCCAGCTCCAGCGCGGTGGCGTCGTGCTCAGGGCGCCATTGCGGCTCGTAGCGGCTGGCGGTGGGGGCGTCGATGCCGTGCTCGGCGATGTACTTGTCGATGCTGGCGTTGATGCGGTTGTACACGGCATCGGCGGCATCCAGGTTGGCGGCCAGGTCGTTCGCGAAACGCAATACGCTGCCGTCGAGCGACTCCAGTCGGCCGAACAGTTGCATGCCCTCTTCGGCGAAGCGGCGCAGGTCGATGTCGCGCCCGCCATCACGGCCGGTGACGTAGTGGTTGGTGTTGTCACGCACGCCTTCGCGCAGGGGGTGGTGGTCGACGTCGATGTCGTAGTAGCCCATCTGCGCCAGCCAGTCGACCACATCCTTGCCGCGATAGAAGCGCGCGCAGCGCGGCGCATCGCCCACCGCCAGGAATACCTTGCGCCCGGCCAGGTGTAGGTCTTCGGCGATCTGCGCGCCGGACTGTCCTGAACCGACCACCAGCACGGCACCTTCCGGCAGGGCCTGGGGGTTGCGGTACTGCTCGGAGTGGATCTGCTGGATGCCGCTGGGCAGGCGCTCGGCCAAGGTGGGAATGATCGGCGTGTGGTAGCCGCCGCTGGCGACGATCACCTGATCGGCGCTGAAGTCGCCAGCGCTGGTGTTGAGCAGGTAACCGCCCTCGGGCCTAGCGGTCAGACGCTGCACCGCCACGCCTTCGCGTACCGGGGCGTTGACCTTGGCGATGAAGGCGTCGAGGTAGTCGATGATCTGGTCTTTTTTCATGAAGCCGTGCGGGTCATCGCCGCTATAAGGATGGCCGGGCAGGCTGCATTGCCAGTTCGGCGTGACCAGGCAGAAGGCGTCCCAGCGCTGGCTGCGCCAGGTGTGGGTGAGGCTGTGTTTCTCCAGTACCAGGTGGTCGATGTCCTGCTGTTGCAGGTAGTAGCTGGCCGAAAGCCCGGCCTGGCCGCCGCCGACGACGATTGCGCGATAGTGGTTCATGTGGGTGTCCTTGATTTCAGATGTCGCCGAAGGCGGCGTAGTTGACGGGGCTGGCGCCGTGTTGGCGGATGTCCAGGACGGTGACGCACTGCTGCGGGTCGGGGTATTGCCGGGCGCGTATACGCAGGCCGCCGAGGCTGTCCATGGCCGAGCTGCAATAGAAGCCCTTGACCTCGCGCACCCGCTCGGAGGCGGCGTTCAGGGCGCTTTCGGCCAGGCGCATGAAGTGCTCCAGCGGGTAGCTTTGGCCGACCGTCAGGTAGTCATGCACGGTGGTGGACGGCGAGTAGGTGTCGGTTTCCTGGCCGTCGGGCCAGCGCAGGCGGATGTTCACGGCGGGCATGTCAGGGTTCCTCGGGGTAGCTGAAGCCGGTGAAGGGGCGGGTGTGCAGGTTCCAGAATTCCTGGTGTTGCTGGCCCAGGCTGACGTGCAGGCGGGCGCTGTCGTCGATCTGGCCGATGGCGGCGCAGTGCAGGCCTTCGAAGGCGAAGGCGGTTTGCACGTGGGGCAGGTCTTCGGCGGCCAGGGTCAGCAGGAAACCGTAGCTGGGGAAGGCTTGCAGCCAGCGCTCTATTGGCGCGTCGGCGGGGCGCGGTAGGCATTCCAGGTCGAGCTGGGCGCCGCAGCCGGTGGGTTCGAGCAACATCAGCAAGGTGCCGAGCAGGCCGGCGTTGCTGATGTCCTTGGCGGCCAGCAGCAGGCCGGCTTCGGCCAGGCGCGGAATCACGTTCAGCTTGGCCCGCAGGCGTTCGCCGGGTACGCCTTCGAAGGCTTTCCAGTAGGGCGCGTCGCCGTGCCATTGGCCGTCGAGGTCGACCACCATGGCCAGGCATTGGCCGGGCGCCACATGCAGGGTCGACAGCAGGCGCCTGGCCCAGCCGGTGATCGCCACGGCCAGTGCCGCTGGGTTGCCAGGCGCCTGGCTGGTGTGCCCACCGGCCAGGTGCAGCCCGTAGGCCTGGCAGGCATCGCGGATGCCCAACAGAATTTCTTCGGCGGCCTGTTCGTCGTGGTGCCAGTAGGCATTGACCACCGCGCTGGCGCGCCCGCCCATGGCGGTGATGTCGCTGACGTTGGCCATCACCGCCGACCAGCCGGCGAACCACGGCGCCTGCTCGACGAACTGCGGCAGCATGCCTTCGATGGCCATTAGTTGGTATTGGTCGCCGCAGCGGATGGCCGCCGTGTCGTCGCCGGGCAGTGCGTACAGGGCATCACGCCCGGTGCCTGTGGTGGGCAGCACCCGTGCCGGGTGCTGGATGGCCTGCTTGGCACGCATGGCGGGGGTGTCGGCCAGGCGCGCGAGCAAGGCGTGCAGGTCAGTGTGCATGGCGGGCCACCTGCGGGCGCAGCATTGCCACCTGACGCGCCATGAAGGGGTATTCGGGCAGCCTGGCCTGCATCAGCACATGGGGCTGGCCGAGCAGTTCGAGTGCTTCGAGGCTGTCCCAGTGCAGGCCGTGGAAATAGCTTTCGTTGGCCTGTTGCACGGTGGCCAGGAAGGTTTCGCAGCCAAGGTCGATGGCCCGCGACACGGCTTCGTTGACCAGCGCCTTGCCGATCATCGCGTGGCGCCGGTAACGCCGCTCGACGCACAGGCGCCCGCCGTACCACACGCCCGGGGCGGTGGAGTAGATGCGCACGGCGCCGATCACCTGCTCGGGCATGCCGCACTGGTGGGCCACGGCGACGATGGCGATGGCCTGGAAGTCGCGCTCGTCCTTGTCCTGCTCCAGCAGGCGCTGCTCGTCGGAGAACACTGCCCGGCGCAGGGCGTAGTAGCCACTGCGCTCCCAGGCTTCGCTGGCGGGTTTGACCCGCAGCTCGCCGGCGAGGAAGTCGTTGAACGTGTCGTGTGTCAGTGCGAAGGCAAGTTCGGCCATGGCAGGGCTCCTGTCACTCGTGGTTCTTGAGCGCCGAGCAGGCGCCGCATTTGGCGCAGCCGGCATTGATGCGCTCTGAATGCAGCCCGTGGCGGCGCAGGCTCGCGCCGATGCGCGGGTACAGGCGCTGCATGAACGCGCTGTCGGGCTTGGGGTGGTGGGCCAACGGGGTGCCGTCGATCGGCACGAAGGGCACCACGAAGGGGTACACGCCCATGGCCGCGAGGCGCTCGCTCATCTGCGCGATGGCCTCTTCGCTGTCGCCCAGCCCGGCGAGGATGTAGGTGCTGACCTGGCCGTGGCCGAATACCTTGACCGCCGCCTCGAAGGCGCTGAAGTAGCGCGACAGCGGCACCTGCGCCTTGCCCGGCATGATGCGCTGGCGTACGGCGTCGGTGACCGCTTCCAGGTGCATGCCCAGCGACACCACGCCGCTGTCTTTCAGGCGAGTGAACCAGTGGTCGTGGTCCGGCGGTTCGCACTGGGCCTGGATCGGCAGGTCGACGGCGGAGGTCACCGCAGCGGCCGATTCGCACAGGATCGCCGCGCCACGGTCGGGGGTTTGTGGGGTGCCGGTGGTCATCACCATGTGCTTCACGCCATCGAGCTGCACCGCGGCCTTGGCCACCTGGGCCAGTTGCGCCGGGCGCTTGCGGGCGATGGTCTTGCCGGCGGCCAGCGACTGGTTGATTGCGCAGAACTGGCAAGCGGTGGCGGCATCGTTCATGCGGATGCAGTGCTGCAACAGGGTGGTGGCCAGCACGTCCTTGCTGTGCAGGGTGGCGATCTTCCAGAACGGCACGCCGTCGTCGGTGCTCAGGGCGTAGAAGTTCGGTACGCCCGGTATCTGCACCTGGCCCACTTGCAGGCCTTCGCGAAAGATCAGGGCCTGGGCGCCGCTGGCGTCCGGCACGGCGCTGTAGGGCGAGTCCAGCGAGGCGCGGTTGAGCATCGGCACCATCGCGGTACGTTCGCCAAAGGTCAGCGCCTTGTGGTCGGAGGGACCGGCGCCGCCCTTGCGGCTCAGGCCGTCCGAGCCCTGCCAGCGCACGCCGTGGCATTGCAGTTCGGCCAGCAGGTCGCTGGCGATCACTGGGCTATTCATGCTCGGCCACCTCGCGGCGCTCGTGCACGTGCAGGGCCGGGCGGCGGTCGATCAACAGGCTCAGCAGCTCCGGGCGGCTGTAGTGGCCCACCGAGTCCATCATGCGCTTGCGCTTGTCGATCAAGGCCAGGTCCAGGTCGGCGACGATATAGCCTTCGCCTTCGGTCTTGCGCGCCAGTACCTTGCCTTCGGGGCTTACGATGGCGCTGAAGCAGCCACCGGAAATCGGCTCGCGGGCGCAGCCGGTGTCGGCCATGATCTGCGCTTGCTGCTGCTCGTCCAGCCAGGCGGTGGCGTTGACCACGAAGCAGCCGCTTTCCAGGGCGTGATGGCGGATGGTCACTTCCATTTGCTCGGCGAAGATCGGCCCCACCAGCGAGCCTGGGAACATCGCCGCGTGAATCTGTTCGCCATCGGCCATCAGCGCGTAGCGGGCCAGCGGGTTGTAGTGCTCCCAGCAGGCCAGGGCGCCGATGCGGCCCACGGCGCTGTCGCAGGCGCGCAGCCCGGAGCCATCGCCTTGGCCCCAGACCATGCGCTCGTGGTAGGTGGGGGTGATCTTGCGGCGGTGCTGAAGCAAGGTGCCATCGGCATCGAACAGCAGTTGCGCGTTGTAGATCGTGCCGCCATCGCGCTCGTTGACGCCGATGCAGGCGACGATATTGGCCTCGCGGCAGGCTTCGGCGATCTGCCGGGTGGCATCGCTGGGCACGCTCACCGATTCTTCGAGCAGCTTCAGGTGTTGCGCGCCCATGGCGAAGGGCGGCTGCACGAAGGAAAAATAGGGGTAGTAGGGCACCACGGTTTCAGGGAATACCGCGAACTGCACGCCTTCGCGGCCCAGTTCCAGCAATTGGCCGCAAAGTTTGTCGACGGTGGCCTGGCGTGAGTAGAGCACGGGGCTGAACTGAACGGCGGCGGCGCGGATGACGGGCATGGGCTGGGGTCCTTGGGTTGAGGCGGTGGAAGGTGTCGCCGATGCGCGAGGCGCGCATCGGCGTTGGCGGTACGGGTCAGGCGGTCCAGGTGTCGATGATCAGCGCGCCTTCACGGCGCATCAGCAGGCGCAGGTCCATGACATCCAGCGGGTTGATCGGGCGGATGCCTTCGATCAGGGCTTTCTCGGTCTGGCCGTACAGCGCTTGCAGGGCGAAGCGGCAGGCATACACCTCGCCGCCCTCGCTCATGAAGGCCTTGAGCTGGTTGTTCACCGCCAGGTGGCCGGGGAAGGCTTCGGTGCCCAGGGTCGGGAAGCCGCGTTGCACGCCCAGTTGCACGCCTGGCCCGTAGAGCAGCACCTTGGTTTCGAAGCCCTTGCGCAGCAGGCGCTTGGCTTGCAGCAGGTTGACCAGGCCGATGGAGCCTTCGAAGGCGATGGTGTGGAAGGTCAGCAGCGCTTTTTCGCCCGGCTCGGCTTTGACGTCTTCGAAGACTTTCTCTTCGTAATTGACCAAGAAATCGCCGTCTTGGTAGTGGGAAATGTCCACGGTAGGCATATCGTCTTCTCCGGTTTTTATCGCTGTGGTGATCGCCGGTGCGGCGGATCGTTGCGAAGGAGAATTGCGAAGGGCGTGCCAGGCGGTTGCAGGTTTTTTTCAAGAAGGCTAAGTGTCTGATTTTAATGGAAATGCTCAACTGATACGGTTTTTAGACGATTATCTGAGCCTGTTCTGGCGCTACGTAAACGCGTAGAACTACGATTATTCGTAATGGTGACTGCGAGATTTCGTACGATGTCCGAAACCGATTACCTCAGTGGTTGGGCAGACCTGGCCTACGCGTCGCGGCATATGGTGTTCGAGCATTGCGCCGATGCCATCGCCTTGCTCGACCCCTACGCCGACCGCTTCAGCGACCTCAACATCGCCACCTGCAAACTGTTCGGCTACCCGCGTCAGGAGCTGTTGTTGCTGCCGGTGAGCAAGCTGTTCGGGCACCAGTTGGCCGACCTGATCGTGTTCAGCCAGGCGGTGCTGGAAAAGGGCCATGGCTGGAGCGACGAGTTCAGTTGCAACTGCAAGAGCGGCGAGCGTATCGAACTCGAAATCAAAGCCACTGCCTTGCAGGTAAAAGGCCAGACCCAAATCATCCTGGTGCTGCGCGAGCAGAGCCAGCAACGCTACCAGCAGGACCAGGCCGAAACCGAGCGGGCCATGCGCGGCGGGCTGCTGGAGTGGCGCAACATCCTCAACTTGTTCAAGGAAACCGAGCGCGACAACCAACTGCTGCTCAGCGCCGTGGGCGACGGTATCTACAGCATCGACAACCAAGGCCTGGCCACCTTCGTCAACCCTGCCGGCGCACGCATGCTCGGTTGGGAGCCGGCCGACATGATCGGCAAGAACATCCACCGCATTCACCACCACAGCCATGCCGATGGCTCGCACTACCCGGTGGAGGACTGCCCGATCTACCGCGCCGTGCACGATGGCGTGGTGCACGAAGGCCGCCAAGAGGTGTTCTGGCGGCGCGACGGCAGTTGTTTCCCGGTGGAGTTCACCAGCACCCCGGTCATCTCCGACAGCCGCCTGGTGGGCGCGGTGGTGGTGTTTCGCGACATCACCGAGCGGCGCACCACCGAGCTGCAACTGCAAACCGCACTCGAGGAACTCAAGCAGCTCAAGGCGCGGCTGGAGGAACAGAACGCCTACCTCCAGGAAGAAATCCACATCGAGCACAACTACCGCGAGATCGTTGGGCAGAGCGAACCGATCCTCAAGATCATCAAGCAGATCGACGTGGTCGCGCCTACCGATGCCAGCGTGCTGATCCATGGCGAGTCGGGCACCGGCAAGGAGTTGATCGCCCGCGCCATCCACCAGGCCAGTCGACGCAGCAAGCACCCGTTGATCCGGGTGAATTGCGCGGCGATTCCTGCCGAGCTGTTCGAGAGCGAGTTCTTCGGGCATATCCGTGGTGCGTTCACCGGGGCGGTGCGCGACCGTGTCGGGCGCTTCGAGCTGGCCGATGGCGGTACGTTGTTCCTCGACGAGATCGGCGAAATTCCGCTGGATCTGCAAAGCAAGCTGCTGCGCGTGTTGCAGGAAGGGCAGTTCGAACGGGTGGGCGAGGAGCGCACGCGCAAGGTCGATGTGCGTATCGTCGCGGCCACCAATCGCAACTTGCGTGAAGAAGTGCAGGCCAAGCGCTTTCGCGAAGACCTGTACTTCCGCCTGAATGTGTTCCCGATCCAGTCGCCGGCCTTGCGCGAGCGGCCGATGGATATCGCACCCTTGGCCATGCACTTCATCAGCGAGGTGGGCCGGCGCCTGAACCTGCCGGGCAAGCGCCTGCGTACCGTGGACATGGAGCGCCTGCAGCGTTACGCCTGGCCGGGCAATATCCGCGAGTTGCAGAACGTGATCGAGCGGGCGTTGATTACCGCCCAGGGCGATACCCTTGCCATCGACCTGCCCGATGATCTGCCCAGCAGCCGTATGCCGCGTAGCGCGCCGACCGAGGCGACGATCCTGACCGACGAACAGCTGCGGCAATTGGAGCGCGACAACACCCTGGCAGCGTTGCAGGCGTGTGACGGCAAGCTGTTCGGCAAGGATGGCGCGGCGCACTTGTTGGGCATTAAACCAACTACATTGGCGTCGCGACTCAAGCGCCTGGGGTTGAGCATGGAACCGCAAGAGAGATGAAATGGGACTTCAGGATAATAACGGATTCTCGATGGTACGATGTGTTTCCCTAGCCGCTAGAATACAGTGGATCAGTGCACGCAACGGGCGCGGGGCGCGATTGCGATCAGGGTAGTAGAGGGTGAATCCCGACATTTCCGGGCTCCAGTCGGGCAGCAAACGCACCAGCCGACCGGCGGCGATCAACGGCTCTACGTAGCCATTGATCATATACACGATCCCCATACCATCCAGCGCCGCGTGCACCAGTGTGCTAGCGTCGTTGACGACAAGCTGGCCTGTGGGTTCCAGCTCGAGTGTCTCATCACCTTTTGCAAATTGCCACCTATCGACCATGCCGGAGCTTGCGTTCTTGTGCAACTCCTGCCAGGGCGGGCGAGGTAAGTTGGACTGGCCAGGACGTGCGCCGACAGCCTCGGCCCTACAGGAACACCGACTATGTCCATTTTCACCAGATTACCGAAGCGGATTCCCGAGTCGTAGCCGGGTGCCACGATATCCACCAGGGCGTTGTCCGAGGTCAACTCCAGGCGTACGTTCGGATAGTGCTACAGAAAACTGGGTAGCACAGGTTGCAGGACGATCAGTGAGGCCGAGCGTGAAAAGGTGATCCTCAGTGCCCCACTGGGGGCGCTGTTCTCATCGGCTAAGTCGGCCGCCGCTTGGGTCAGTAGATGCAATGCAGGTGCCACGCGCTCAAGGTAGCGTGCGCCGATGTCGGTCAGTGAGACACTGCGTGTGGTGCGGTGGAAGAGAGTGAGTCCCAGACCTCGTTCCAGTTGGCGGATGGATTGGCTCACCGCCGAGGGTGAAATTCCCAGTTGCACGCCGGCCGAGGAGAAACCGCGTTGGTATGCGCTGCAGCCAGGAAGACCATCGAGTTTATCCTGTCGCATACCTGCGGCCTCAGCTTAGGAAGAACACTCTCTTAGCGCGTCTGTTATGAAGTGTTACTTAGTCTCCCCAACGAGCCCCCTACTACCGAAAATATGGGTTTTTACGCAATGTTGGGAGGGGGCTGCACTTTGTCTATCGGGAGATAGGGGGGAGGGTAGGCGATTGTCTTTGGTTCTGAGGTGAACCTAAATCGATCGCCACCCAAAACGGCGCTAGATCTCACAGGCGTTGAAAAATTTCAAAACACAGCCAAAAGTTCAATAGTAGACACCAGTGCGGGCAAGATCCGGTGGTGGTTTCAGTAGATGACTTTTTTGGGAGCAGTGTCTCCGGCAAACTTAGGCTCGTGATGGGCTGCCCCAGGCACTGGCTGGCACAATGTGTCCAGCGACATGTTCGCCAGGGCTGGCAGCAAGTCCTGCGGTAGTGCAGCAGTGTCAGACAATTTGTCTGAAGGGCCGCACCGATGCCCTGGTGAGAGATGGTCAGGAGGTCGGCCCAGATGATCGGGGTCTGTGATGCCTTCGCCAAGGCACGCAGCCTCCGGGCCTAAGTCAGCCCTGGGCAGTCGCAGGCGCTGTCGTGGCGGGTACACGGCGAACGCCGACGGCGAACAGTAGCAGGCCCGAAGCGGTCAATGCAACGCCCGCCCAAGAGGTCGATGGCAGGCCGTAGCCAGCCGCGAGGCTCATGCCGCCCGCCCAGGCGCCCAGGGCGTTCGCCAGGTTCAGCGAGGCCATGTTCATCGCGCCCATCAGCGTGGGTGCGCCCGGCGCCAGGCGCACCAAGCGCACTTGAATGGTGGGAATGGCCATCATCGTGGTCAAACCCACGCCGAACAGCGCGAGCATCAGCACGGCGGGGTGCCGGCCTACCAGGGCCAGCGTCACCAGCACCAGCAGTGCCAGCCCGAAGCCCAGCAGCATGCCTCGGTAGGGGTAGCGATCGGCCAGGCGGCCACCGATGATGTTGCCCAGCGCCATGCCCAGGCCGAACAGTGCCAGGGCTAGCGGGACCTGGTTCGCGGGCAAGCCGGCGCTATCGGTCACCCAAGGCCCGATGAAGGTGTAGACCGCGAAGATGCTCGCCACGGTCAGGGCCGCCACGGCCATCATCATCCACACCTGGACGTGCGCCAAAGCAGCGAACTCACGCATCACTGGGTTGCCACGCAGCGCGCCGCTCTTCGGTGTCCAGGCCCACAGCGCCAGCAGGGCGAGGGCACCGAGGGCTGTCACGCACAGGTAGGTGCTGCGCCAGCCCAGGTGCTGGCCGAGGAATGTCACCAGCGGCGAGCCGACGATCATGGCGATGGTCAGGCCAGAGACCACCAGCGAGAACGCCTTGCCGGCGCGCTCGCCGCCGACGATATGGCTGGCCACCACAGCGCCCGCACCGAAATAGGCGCCCTGTGCCAGGCCGGTGATGAAGCGCGCGGCGATCAGTTGAACGATGTCGCTGGCCTGTGAAGACAGCAGGTTGCCGACCGTGAACAGCACCATCAGGCACAGCAGCAGCGTGCGTCTGTTCAGGCGCGCCGCCATTAGGGTAATGAGTGGGGCGCCGATCACCACGCCCAGTGCATAGGCGGTGATGGCATGGGTCGCTGTGGGTACGTCGATACCCAGTGTCGAGGCGAACAACTGCAGGATGCCCATGCTGGCGAATTCCGAGGTGCCGATGGCGAAACTGCCAAGGGCCAGGGCGAGCAGCGCCAGGTTGCCCTGGCGGCGGGAAGGCTCGGTGTGAAACGACGAGGGCATTGCGCTACTCCTGAACGAAAAGTGGCGCGGCATGACCGCGCCACCCTGGGGTGTCGTGCGAAACGTGCGCCAGGCGATCACTCGCCAGGCGGGAAGTCCGCACCGATCGATACATCGGCCCAGCGGATGATTTCTGCCTGGCGCGCGGCCATGGCTTCCCCGACCTGCTTGAAGCCCACCTGGCCCAACAGCAGGCGGCGGGGCGGGTTGTCGCTGTTGACCACCTGCATGATCGCCGCGGCGGCGCGGACAGGGTCGCCAGGTTGACGACCGTTGCGCTGGGCCAGGGAGGCGCGCATGGCGCCTGCGGTCGGTAGGTAGTCGTCGATGATGTTGTCCACGTGGGCCATCGAGGCGCCGGCCCACAGGGTGCGGAATGGGCCCGGTTCGATGGCGATGACCTTGATGCCCAGCGGCGCGACCTCCTGGTACAGCGCATCCGTCAGGCCTTCCAGGGCATGCTTGCTGGCGTTGTACACGCCTAGGCCTGGGAAGGTGATCAGCCCTCCGGTGGAGGTGATGTTGACGATGTGCCCCGCGCGCCGTCGGCGCATGCTGGGCAGCACCGCGTGGATCATCGCCATGGCGCCGAAGAAGTTCACTTCGAACTGGTGGCGCGCCTGGGCCAGGCTTACCTCCTCGATCGCGCCTTCCACGCCGTAGCCGGCGTTGTTCACCAGCACATCGATGGCGCCGAACGTCTCGGTGACTTCGCCGACTACCCGGGTGATCGCGGCTTCGTCGGTGACATCTAGCAGCACGCCATGGGCCAGCTCGCTGTGCAGCTCATTGAACGCACTGCGCTGGGTTTCGTTGCGCAGCGTACCGACAACCCGGTTGCCGCTGGCCAGCACTTGCAGGGCCAGCTCGCGGCCGAAGCCGCTGCTGACACCGGTGATGAACCACGTCTTGGGAGCGTTTGACATGAGGTGTTCCTCGATTAGGGAAAGTCACTACGGTAGAGGCACGCGATTGTTCTGATAATCCGCTTTGTCGAAGATGCGGTATGAAGCAATGCTTCATGATCGCGCGCCGCTCAGCGGTTCACCGTGCGGGCAGGCTGTGCCCGGACACCTGGTGCGGCACGTAGGGTTGCTCCAGAAGCGCCTTCTCCTGCGCGTCCAGGCTCACCTCCAGGGCCGCGATGGCGTCGCTCAGGTGCTCGGGTCGGGTGGCGCCGATGATCGGGCTGGTGACGCCGGGCTGCTCAAGCAGCCAGGCCAGGGCCACTTGGGCCTGGGGTATGCCGCGCCGCTCGGCGATCTGCCGGGTCTGCTCGACGATCTGCGCGTCGGTTTCCACATACAGCGTCTTGCCGAAGGCATCGGTCTGCGAGCGCTCGGTGCTTTCATTCCAGGGCCGGGCCAACCGACCCCGGGCCAGCGGGCTCCAGGGCATCACCGCGACGCCTTGGTCCCTGCACAGCGGCAGCATCTCGCGCTCTTCCTCGCGGTACAGCAGGTTGAGGTGGTTTTGCATGCTGGCGAAGGGTGTCCAGCCGTTGAGCCGGGCGGTGTAGAGGGCCTTGCTGAACTGCCACGCGGCCATCGACGAGGCGCCGATGTAGCGGGCCTTGCCGGCCTTGACCACGTCGTGCAGGGCCTGCAGCGTTTCCTCGATGGGGGTTCGCTCGTCCCAGCGATGGATCTGGTAGAGGTCGACGTAGTCGGTGCCCAGGCGCCGCAGGCTGTTGTCGATCTCGCCGAGGATGGCCTTGCGCGACAGGCCCCCGCCGTTGGGCCCCGGGCGCATGCGGTTGAAGACCTTGGTGGCGATCACCACCTCCTCGCGCCGGGCGAAGTCGCGCAGGGCCCGGCCGACGATCTCTTCCGAGGTGCCGTCCGAATAGCTGTTGGCCGTGTCGAAGAAGTTGATTCCGGCTTCCAGGGCCTGGCGGATCAAGGCGCGGCTGGGTGCTTCGGCGAGGGTCCAGGCATGGGCGCCACGCTGGGCCTCGCCAAAGCTCATACAGCCAAGGACGAGACGGGAAACGTCAAGGCCGGTCGAACCGAATTTCACGTAGTGCATGGAGTGGGTTCCTGATCGTAGATCGCAAGTGTGTATCGAGTTCAAGGTATTGCTCTTGCACGCGCGCGATAAGGCCGAAATGCGGCAAGCTCTTTGAAGTACGGCTTAAAGATCGGGCTGATCGTGTACTACATCGCCAGGGTCAACCCGCCGTCACTTCCAGCCGCCGCAAGGCATCACGCAAAGCTGCGGGTAGGTGCAGCAATGGCCGACGGTACAAGGGGTCGACGTAAACATGCACGTAGTACCCTAGCGCGCAGGCCTGCTCGTGCCCCTCGATAAAGGCGGCGAACTCATAGCGCACGCTGCTGTTGCCCACGTGCCCTACGCGCAAACCGATTTCCATGGGGCGCGGGAACCCCGCCGGTGCCTGGTACTGGCAATGGCTTTCCACCACCAGGCCGAGCATTTCGACATCCTCGGCGCCCGGTCGCAGCGCGCCGCTGTCGATCAGGTAGGCATTCACCGCGCTGTCGAACAGCGCGTGGTACACGACGTTGTTCAGGTGGCCGTACTGGTCGTTGTCCATCCAGCGTGTCGCCATGCTTTGCAACAGCGCATAGCGGTCGCGGGTCTCGTGGCTGGCGCGCGTGCTCATAGCACCTCCCGGTACAGGGCCTTGGCATCGTCCAGGGTGAGCGGGCGGGGGTTGTTGACCAGCAGGCGCGTTTGCTTCATCGCATCTTCGGCCAGGCGCTCGATATCGCCCGCGCCGATACCGACTTCGCTCAGGCGGGTGGGCAGGCCGAGGGTGCCGGGCAATGCGCCGAGCCAGTCGAGCAGCGCCTGGGCTTGGGCACGTTGGTCGCGCCCGACGCCCGGCAGCACCGCCTGTGCCAGTTGCGCGTAGAGCGGCAGCGCCGCCTCGAGGTTGAAGCGCAGCACCGCGGGCAGCACCAGTGAATTGGACAGCCCGTGCGGCACATGGAACAGCGCGCCGACCGGGTAGGCCAGGGCATGCACGGCGCCCACTGGCGCATTGGCGAACGCCATGCCGGCCAGGGTCGAGCCCAGCAGCATGGCCTGGCGCGCCGGCACGTCGTCACCCTGGTTGCACACGCGCTCCAGGTTGCCGGCCAGGTGGCGCAGCGCCTCCAGCGCCAGGCAGTCGGAGATCGGGTTCTTCAGGCGGGCGCTGGTGAACGCTTCGATGGCGTGCACCATGGCGTCGATGCCCGTCGCGGCGCTGATCGAGCGTGGCAGGCCCAGCGTCAGGTGGGCGTCGAGCAGGGCCTGGTCCGGCAGCAACTGCGGCGCCACCACGCCCTTCTTCTCGCCGTCACCGGTGGTGACGATGGCCACTGGGGTCACTTCCGAGCCAGTGCCGGCCGTGGTGGGAATCAGGATCAGCGGCAGGCGGCTGCCCTGCGCCTGGTTGACGCCATACACCTGTTCCAGCGTCTGCTCACCGGCGGCGAGCAGGGCGCACAGCTTGGCCACATCCATCGGGCTGCCGCCCCCCAGGCCGATCACGCCTTGCAGCTGCAAGGCACGCGCCCGTTGGGTTGCGGCCAGCACGGTCGCCGCGCTGGGGTCGGCTTCGACATCGCAGAACAGCTCCACCCGCACACCTTGGGCGGCCAGGCTCGACAATGCGCCATCAAGTAGGCCCAGCGCATGCAGGCCGGCGTCGGACACCAGCAGCACACGCGTCAACCCGCGCCGGGCGACCAGCTCGCCGAGGCGATCGACGCCGCCGGGTTCGACGAGCAGGGAGGGAACAGTCTGGAAGGTATAGGACATGCCACAGGCTCCATGAATTGAGCGAGGAGGGACCCTTTGCGGGTCGATGGGTCCTGGCAGTATGGTCAGCGCTGCGGATGACAGACATCGAGCAATTCCAACAGGTGGAATATGCTGCCGCCACCGACGCGTGAGGAACCCCCGCCATGACCGCCGCACCCGCCTATGAACGCCACTCACCCAGCAACCGTTCCGTGGAGCGCGCCTTGTTGATCCTGCGCGCCTTTCGCCCCGGGGTGTCGGCCCTTGGCAACGCCGACATCGCCGAGGCCACCGGGCTTGCCCGCTCCACGGTCAGCCGCCTGACCCAGACCCTGGTGGAGTGTGGCTTCCTCGACTACGACTTCGCCCGCAAGGCCTACCGCCTCGGCCCGCCCGTGCTGAGCCTGGCCCACGCCTTGCGCCTGGATTCGCAGGTGCTGCACATCGCCCTGCCGCTGATGCAGGAAATCGCCGAAGGGCACCGCATCAACGTCGGGTTGGCCATGGCCGACCAGACGGACATGGTCTACCTGGAGTCGGTGCGGCGAAACCGCAGTGGCTTGTTCCGCCACGTCACCAGCGGTTCGCGCGTGCCCATCGAGCTGACGTCGCTGGGCCGCGCCTACCTGTCCACCCTGCCGGCGGCCGAGCGGCGCGCCTTGCTGGCCGAACTCAGCCGCCGCCACCCCAGCAACTGGAAGGCGGTCAAGCAGGAAATCGACGAAGCCTTGGCCATGCTGGCCCGCGAGGGCTTCTGCATTGCCGCCTGGCAAGTCGGCATCACCTCGATCGCGGTGCCGCTGCGCCTGGCCAACGGGCCCACCTTCGTGTTCAACATCAGTTTCGCCAGCCAGGACTACACCCGGCCCGAGTTGGAGAAGCGTTTGGTGCCGCTGCTGCGCACGCTGCTGGCACGCGTCACCGAGGCGCTGGCGCGGCTCGTCGTGGAGGACTGAGTTCCACTAGATGGAATTGGCCGGTCGCCGTTGTTCGAGACCATTCTCATAATCGGCTCACAAGGCAGCCCCTCCGTCCCGGGGCTGCGACAAGAAGAGCCATTGGAGAACCCATATGAGTACTGCAGCAACGGCCCGCACCCCTACCGGCGCGCTCGAAGGCCTTCGGGTCATCGACCTCTCCCGTGTCCTGGGAGGGCCCCTGGCGGGGCAGATCCTGGCCGACCATGGCGCCGACGTCATCAAGGTGGAGCCCCCGCTGGGCGACGAGACCCGTGAATGGGGGCCGCCCTTCCAGGGCGATGCCTCGGCCTACTTCCTCAACGTCAACCGCAACAAGCGCGCCCTGGCCCTCGACCTGGCCTGCGACGAGGGGCGCGACGTGCTGCTGCGGTTGCTGGAGGGGGCCGACGTGCTCATTGACAACTTCAAGCCCGGCACCCTGGAGAAATGGGGCCTGGGTTACGACGTGCTGGCCAAGCGTTTCGAAGGGCTGATCCACGCCACCGTCACCGGCTTCGGCGTCGATGGCCCCTTCGGTGGCTACCCAGGGTACGACCTGATGGCGCAGGCCTGGGCCGGGCTGGTGTCGGTCAACGGTTCTGCCGCCAGCGGGCCGCTGCGGGTGGGCATGCCGGTGATCGACATGGCGACCGGGGCGAATGCGGTGATCGGCATTCTCCTGGCCCTGCATGAGCGCCACCGTTCCGGCAAGGGCCAGCATATCGACCTGACCCTCTACGACACCGGCATCAGCCTGTTGCACCCGCATGCGCCGAACTGGTTCATGTCCGGCAAGGTGCCGGGCCTGAGCGGCAACGAACACCCGAGCATCTCGCCCTACAGCCTGTTCGCCACGCGTGGCCAGCCGGTGCTGATCACGGTGGGCAACGACAACCAGTTCCGCCGCCTGTGCCATGTGCTGGGTTTGCCGGAGATGGCCGAGGACGAACGCTTCGCCAGCAACGCCCTGCGCATCGTCAACCGCCGCGCCTTGACCGAGGCCATGGAGCGCCAGTTGCTCAACTACGAAGGCGAGGAAATCGCCCGCAAGCTGATGGATGCCGGGATCGGCGCCGGCGCCGTGCAGCGCGTGGACCAGGCCCTGAGCCATCCGCATACCCTGCATCGGCAGATGGTGGTGGAGCTGGGGGACTACCGTGGCACGGGCATCCCGGTGAAGCTCTCGCGCACGCCGGGGCAGGTGCGCAGTGCGCCCCCTGAGTATGCGCAGCACGCCGAGCAGATCCTCAGCGAAGCCGGTTTCTCGGCTGAGCAGATCCAGGCGTTGCAGGACCAGCAGGTGGTGCTGCGGGAGCGCAAGCGCCATGGCCGTTGAGCATCCGCAGGGCACGCCGGACGAAACGGTGCTCTACCACCTCGAGGCAGGGGTGGCGCTGATCACCTTGAACCGCCCCGAGCGCCGCAATGCGCTGACCGCCGACATGGATGCCCGCCTGCGTGAATACGTGCGCCAGGCGGACGCCGACCCGCGCTGCAAGGTGATCGGCATCACCGGCGCGGGGCAGGGGTTCTGCTCCGGCGCCGACCTGTCCGGCCCGCCGCCAGCGGCGCAGGCGCTGCCGTATGCCCTGCAACCGCAGCGCCTGGCCGATTTTCGCTTCGGCTACTTGATCGAGGCCGGCAAGCCCGTGGTGGCGCTGCTCAATGGCGCGGCGGTCGGCGTGGGCCTGGTGCTGGCCAGCTTCTGCGACATCCGCCTGGCCACGCCTGAGGCCAAGCTCGGCTTCACCTACAGCCGTGTCGGGTTGGTGGCCGAGTACGGGATCGCCGGGTGGCTGCCGCACCTGGTCGGTGCCGGCGCCGCGCGCGAGTTGTTGCTCAGCGGGCGGCTCTTCGCGGCCAGCGAAGGGCAGCGCCTGGGGCTGATCGACCAGCTGTACGAGGCCGATGACTTTCACCCGCAGGCTCAGCGATACCTGCGCGACCTCGCCGAGCAGTGCTCACCGCGCTCATTGCGGGTGATCAAGCGCCAGTGCTGGCAAGCGTTGCAGCACGACCTGCTGAGCACCATCGTCGACAGCGACCAGGCCTTGCAGGCCGCGCGCCGCAGCGCCGATCACCAGGAGGGCCTGGCGGCCTTCCGCGAAAAGCGCGCGCCGCGTTTTCCAGGAAGCGAATCATGAGTGAGTTCATCCAGTTCGAGCAGCAGGGCGGCGTGGCCATCCTGACCCTCGATGCCCCCGATACACGCAACGCCCTGAGCGGGCCCGAGCAGTTCGAAGCCCTGGAGCGGGCCTGTCGGCGGATCCAGGTCGACCGTTCGATCCGCGTGGCGATCCTGACCGGCGCCGGCAAGGCCTTCTGCGCCGGTGGCGATGTGAAGCTGATGCTGCAGCGTGTGCGCGAACGCACCGAGCAAGCCATCGAGGAGCGCTACCGCTACCAGGAGGGTATCCACCGCATGGTGCTGGCCCTGCACAACCTGGAGGTGCCGACCATCGCCGCCGTCAATGGCGCGGCCATTGGCGCGGGCCTGGACCTCGCCTGCCTGTGCGACCTCCGGGTGTGCAGCGAGCGCGCGGTGTTCGCCGAGAGCTTCGTCAAGGTCGGGATCATCCCCGGCGACGGCGGCGCCTGGCTGCTGCAGCGCATCATCGGTCAGGCCCGCGCGGCGGAAATGACCTTTACCGGGGACACCATCGATGCCCAGACGGCGCTGGCCTACGGCCTGGTGTCGAAGGTGGTGCCGGGCGAACAGCTGCGCGACGAGGCCCTGGCCTTGGCCGCGCGGGTCGCCGCCAACCCGCCCCATGCACTGCGCATGGCCAAGCGCCTGATGCGCGAGTCGGCGCATTCACGCCTGGAGTCGATCCTGGAGATGTCCGCCGCCTACCAGGCCCTGGCCCACGCCACCGATGATCACCGCGCGTGCGTCGAGCACATCGTCAAGCGCATTGGCTGAGAGGGGAGAGCTGTCATGAGTATCAACTTCAGCGTGCGCGACGGGGTCGCCTGCATCGCGCTGGACCACCCGCCGCTCAACACCCTGGGCGGGGCGCTGCGCCAAGCCTTGATGGCGGCGCTGGCGCGTGCCGAGGGCGACCCCGCGGTGCGCGGCATCGTCTTGCACGGGGCCACTTCACGGGCGTTTTCCGCCGGCGCAGACATCACTGAATTCGACGGCGCGCAGGTGTCGCCCGGGCTGGGCGAATTGATCCAGCGCATCGAGGGTTCGCGCCTGCCGGTGCTGGCGGCCATCGAGGGCCATGCCCTGGGCGGCGGCCTGGAGCTGGCGTTGGGCTGCCACCTGCGGGTGGTCGGCGAGGGCGCCAGCCTCGGCCTGCCGGAGATCAAGCTCGGCCTGATCCCCGGCGCGGGCGGCACGCAGCGCCTGCCGCGGCTGGTCGGCATGGCCACGGCCCATGAGTTGATCATCAGTGGCCGCAGCCTGGGCGCTGCTGAGGCCGTGCGCCTCGGCTTGGCCGAGGCCTGTTTGCCGGCGCCGCTGGTCGAGAACGCGCTGGCTTGGCTGCAAGACTACCTGGCCCAGGGCCACCGAACACTGCCGATGGCCGAGCGTGAAGTGGCCGAGCAGGCCCTGGGCGACCCGCTGGGCACGCATGCCGGGCCGGCCCTGGCGGCGGCGCGCCAGTGCGTCGAGGCCAGCGCCCGGTTGCCGTTGGCCGAGGGCTTGGCCGAGGAGCAAGCCGCCTTCGCCGCGCTTGTGCGAACGCCGGAGTCGGCGGCCCTGCGCCACGCCTTTTTCGCCGAACGCCAGGCCGCGGCCGCTGTTTCCGCCGCCGCGCCCCGCGAACTGCGCCGGGCCGCAGTGATCGGTGCCGGCACCATGGGCAGCGGCATCGCCATCTGCCTGCTCGATGCCGGCCTTGAAGTGCGCTTGCTGGATGTGCGCGAGGCGGCGGTGCAAGGCGGCATGGACACGATCACCGAGCATTACCGGCGCCAGCAGGCCAAGGGCCGTCTGTCGGCCGACCAGGTGCAGGCCCGGCTGCACAGCCTATGGCCGACCACCGACTATGCCGACCTGGCCGATTGCGACCTGCTGATCGAAGCGGTGTTCGAGCGCCTGGATATCAAACAGGCGGTGTTCGAACAGCTCGACCGCGTGGCCCGGCCGGGGGCCGTGCTGGCCAGCAACACCTCGACGCTGGACATCGACCGTATCGCCGCGTTCACCCAACGCCCTGGCGACGTTCTGGGCCTGCATTTCTTCAGCCCGGCGCCGGTCATGCGCCTGCTGGAAATCGTCCGTGGCCGGGCCACCAGCGACGCCGTGCTGCGCAGCGCCCAGGTGCTGGCGCGCAGGATGGGCAAGGTCGGGGTGGTAGCGGGGGTGTGCGACGGTTTCATCGGCAACCGCATGTGGCACCAGTACTTGCGCCAGGCTTCGCAACTGGTCGCCGAAGGCGCCACGCCGCAGCAGGTCGACCAGGCCATGCAGGCCTGGGGCTTCGCCATGGGGCCGTTCCGCGTGGCGGACCTGGCAGGCCTGGACGTGGGCCTGATGATCCGCCAGCGCTGGCGCGACGACTACCCTGACCAACCCTGGGCCGGCTGGCTCGATGCGGTCAGCGCCAGCGGGCGGGTGGGGCTCAAGGGTGGGGCCGGCATCTACCGCTACCAGGGCCGTGAGGCGCTGGTGGATGAGGAAATCCAGGCGCTGATCGTCGCCTGGCGCCATGAGCAGGGGCTGGTGCCCCAGGCCTTCGACGACCAGGCCATCGTGCGGCGCTGCGTGCAGGCCTTGATCGTCGAGGGAGCCCGCCTGCTGCAAGCGGGCATCGCCCGCCGGGCCAGTGACGTGGACGCCGTGTTCATCAATGGCTACGGCTTCCCGCGTTGGCGTGGCGGCCCGCTGTTCCAGGCCGACCAGTGGAGGCTCGACAGCGTGGTCGCGGGCTTGCGGGCCTATGCCGGGCACGCCGAGCCCGGTTTCTGGGCGCCGCCGCCGTTGCTGGTCGAGCTGGCCGCGAGCGGGCGCCCGCTGGGGCAATGGGTGAAGCAAGAGGAGCAGCCGCAATGAATGACGTCGTGATCCTGTCGACCGCGCGTACGCCGATCGGCAAAGCCTACCGTGGCTCGCTGAACGCCACCCATGCGGCGAGCCTGGGTGGCCATGCGGTGCGCCATGCCGTGTCGCGCGCCGGTGTGGCGCCGGATGAAATCGAAGACGTGTTGATGGGCTGCGGCCGCCCCGAAGGCAGCGCCGGCGAGAACATCGCCCGGCAGGTCGCGCTGCGCGCCGGGCTGCCCGTCACCACCGCCGGGCTGACGCTCAACCGCCTGTGCGCCTCGGGGCTGCAAAGCATCGCCCTGGCGGCCCAGCGCATCGCCACGGGTGAATGCGCGACCCTGGTGGCAGGCGGGCTGGACAGCCTGTCCTGCGTGCAGAACGAGCACATGAACCACTACATGGCCGAGGACCCCTGGTTGAAGGCGCACAAGCCTTCGATCTTCCTCAGCATGATCGAGACCGCCGAGGTGGTGGCGCGCCGTTATGGCATCAGCCGCGAGCGCCAGGACCTGTTCGCGGCGCTCAGCCAGCAGCGCGCCGTCGCGGCCCAGGCCGCTGGCCGCTTTGCCGAAGAGCGCGTGCCGATGCAGGTCGAGCGCCTCGTGCTGGACAACGCCACCGGTGAACGCAGCCTGCAATCGCACCTGCTCGACATCGACGAGGGCCTGCGCGCCGGCACCACGGCCGAGCGCCTGGCCGGCCTGGCGCCGGTCATCGAAGGGGGCGTGGTCACCGCGGGCAATGCCAGCCAGTTGTCCGACGGCGCCAGTGCCTGCGTGCTGATGGACGCGCGCCTGGCCGAGCGCCGCAACCTGGCGCCGCTGGGCATCGTGCGCGGCTTCGCCGTGGTGGGCTGCGAGCCCGACGAGATGGGGATCGGCCCGGTGTTCGCCGTGCCCAAGCTGCTGCGCCGCCACGGGCTGACGGTGGCCGACATCGACCTGTGGGAAATCAACGAAGCCTTCGCGGTCCAGGCGTTGTATTGCCTGGAGCGCCTGGGCATCGACGAAACGCGTGTGAACGTCAATGGAGGGGCCATCGCGCTCGGACACCCCTATGGCATGTCGGGGGCGCGTCTGGCCGGTCATGCGTTGCTGGAGGGTCGACGGCGTGGCGCACGCTTCGTCGTGGTGACCCTGTGCATTGGTGGGGGCATGGGGGCGGCGGGCCTGTTCGAAGTGGCCTGACCCTCTCTCCCGATTCAGAATAACAACAACGAGAACCTGCAAATGACGACTACCTCCACTCAACTGCTGGAAGACCCGTCCATGGTGGCAAGCGCGAGCCATTCCCCCCGCCACACCCGTCGCGTGGTGATCGCGGGTGCGATCGGCACCGTCATCGAGTATTTCGATTTCAGTGTGTACGCCTTCCTCGCGACCATCCTAGCGGTGGTGTTCTTCCCGGCCCAGGACCCCACCGCCGGGTTGCTCTACACGCTGGGCGTGTTTGGCGTAGCGTTCGTCGCCCGCCCCCTGGGCGGCATCCTCATCGGCCACATCAGCGACCGCTACGGGCGCAAGCCGGCGCTGGCCACCGCGGTGATCGGCATGGCCTTCGCCAGCACCCTGATCGGCCTGTTGCCCGGCTACCTGCAGATCGGCATCGCCGCGCCCATCCTGCTGTTCCTGCTGCGCTGCGTGCAGGGCATCTCGGCCGGGGGCGAGCTGGGCAGCGCGGGGGCCTACGTGGCCGAAGTGTCACCCGACCACCGACGCGGCTTTCTCACCAGCACCACCCAGGTGGGCACCATGATCGGCACCATGCTCGGTTCGCTCAGCGTCGCCTTGCTGCATGCGACCCTGAGCCACGAGGACATCCTCGCCTGGGGTTGGCGCATCCCGTTCCTAGTCTCGCTGCCGATGGGCGTGCTGGCCCTGTGGGTGCGCCACAGCATGGAGGAGTCGCAGCAGTTCGAGCAGCTCGAAGAGCGCGGCGCGATCGCCCGGGTGCCGGCGCTGGCGGCGCTGCGCAGCCACCCCGGCGCGGTGTTCAAGGTATTCGGCCTGACGCTGGTGTCGTTCGCCTCCTACTACCTGGTGTTCACCTACCTGGCGACCTACTTCGAGAAGCAAGGGATCATGCCGCCTGGTATCGCCGCTTGGTCGACCACCTTGACCCTGGCACTGGCGGCTGTCGCCGTGCCCGTCTGGGGGGGGATTACCGACCGCATCGGGCGGCGCCCACTGCTGATCGGTGTCTGCGTGGCCAACCTGCTGCTGGCCTACCCGCTGTTCCTGCTGATGCAGACCTCCGTGGCCGGGGCGGTGGTCGGCCAGGTGCTGCTGGGGCAGATCGAGGCGGCCTACCTGGGGGTGATCCTCGCCGCCTATTGCGAGATGTTCCCCGCTCGCGTGCGCTCCAGCGGCCTGAGTCTGGGCTACAACCTGTCGGCCATCGCCGCCGGCGGCAGCGCGCCCTACCTGGCCACCTTGCTGATCTCCATCACCGGCAACCCGTTGGCGCCGTCGTGGATCCTCATCTGCACGGCGTTGCTGTCGCTGCTGGTGGCGTGCACGGTGCGCGAAACCGCCAACCGGCCGATGCCCACCCTATGAACCGCGTATCCGAGAGAACCGTTATGAGCACGTCGAACTACCCGCAACCCTTGCAATTCATCGATGGCCAATGGCGTGAAGGTCGTGCGGACAGTTGGGAGTCGGTGCTCGACCCCGCTACCGAGCAGCCGCTGGCACGCCTGCGCCATGCCTCGCCCGGCGACATCGACGAGGCGCTGGTCGCCGCCGGCCGCAGCGCCGCGGCTTGGCGCGAGGCTGGCGCCGACAGCCGCTACCGTATCCTGCGCCGGGGCGCCGAAGCGTTACGTGCCGAGGCCGATCGTGCGGCCGCCTGGCTCAGCCTGGAGCAGGGCAAGCCCTTGGCCGAGGCCCGCGCGGAGCTGGGCGTCAGCGCCGACATCCTCGACTGGTATGCGGAGGAGGGGCGCCGTGCATACGGGCGCATCGTGCCCGGCGCCAGTGGCACCCGCTTGATGGTGCTGCAGGAGCCGATCGGCCCGGTCGCCGCCTTCACGCCGTGGAATTTTCCTGCCACCACCGTCGCGCGCAAGCTGGGCGGCGCCTTGGCGGCCGGCTGCAGCGTGGTGCTCAAGGCCGCCGAGGAGACCCCGGCCAGCGCCATGCTGGTGTTCCAGTGCCTGGAGCGCGCCGGGCTGCCGGCCGGGGTCGCCAACCTGGTGCTGGGCGTTCCCGCACAGGTGTCCACGCAGTTGTTGCAGAGCCCGGTGATCCGCAAGGTGTCGCTGACTGGCTCGCTGGCGGTGGGGCGCCTGCTCGGTCACCTGGCCGTGGACAACGATCTGGTCACCACAATGGAGCTGGGCGGCAACGCACCGGTGATCGTCGGCCCCGACGTGGACATCGAGGCGGTGGCGAAGCTGTGCGCCCAGGCCAAGTTCCGCAACGCCGGGCAGGTATGTAACGTGCCCAGCCGCTTCTACGTGCACGAGGCGGTGTGCGCGGCCTTCGTCGCGGCCGTGACGCGCTTTGCCGAGCAGCTGCGCGTGGGCCCTGGCATCGAGCCTGGCAGTGAGATGGGGCCTCTGGCCAATGGGCGCCGGCTGGAGGTGATGCAACGACTGGTCGACGACGCCGTGGCGCGCGGCGCACGCCTGCACTGCGGCGGCCAGCGCATCGCCCGCGATGGGTATTTCTACGCGCCCACGGTGCTGTCACAGGTGCCAGCCGATGCGCGGGTAATGGTCGAGGAAGCATTCGGGCCGATCGTGCCGATCGCCGCGTTCAGCGATCTGGACGCGGTGCTGCGCCTGGCCAACGAAACGCCCTATGGGCTCGGCTCGTTCGTCTTCACCGAGTCGCTGGACTGGGCCACCCGCGTGGGCGATGCCCTGGAGGCAGGCATGGTCGGCATAAACACCACGGTGCTCTCGCGCACCGAAACGCCGTTCGGCGGCATCAAGGGCTCTGGCCATGGCCACGAGTCCGGCGTCGAGGGCCTGGAGGCGTACCTGCGCCGCAAAGTGATCTTGCAGCACCTGCCGGTGCGCGGCTGAACCACCCCACAGTACAGCGTGACGACCCGCAGGGTCGCCACCTCGGAGATTAGCGATGAGCAAGGTAGTGATAGTCACCGGCGCCGCCAGCGGTGTCGGCCTGGAGAGCGCCAAGGCCCTGTATGGCAAAGGGTTCCGAGTAGTGCTGAGCGACCTGGACGCGGACGGCGCCCGGCAGGCCGCCGAGCAGTTGGACCCGCACGGTGAAATGGCGATCGGTGTGGCGATGGACGTGACCCTAGTCGAGGCCGTGCAGGTCGTGGTAGGGCAGGTCGTGCAACGCTGGGGGCAGATCGACGCGCTGGTCAACAACGCCGGCCTGCCGCAGGAGAACCGCCCCTTCGACAGCCTGACCGACGCCGACTGGAACCGTCAGTTCGCCGTTAACGTAATGGGCATCGTGCACACCTGCCAGGCCGTTGCCCAGCACATGCGCGAGCGCCGCCAGGGTCGCATCGTCAACGTCACGTCGGTGGCCGGCAGCCGCGCGCGCCCAGGTATGAGCGCCTACTGCGCGGCTAAGGCAGCGGCCGTGTCGCTGACCCAGACTCTGGCCCTTGAGCTGGCCGAATTCGGCGTGACGGTGAATGCGGTGGCCCCGGGTTCGCTGGAGACGCCCATGTTCGCCAAGTTCCTGCAACCCGGCGAGAGTTGGGAGGCGGCGATGCAGCGGTACTTGCCACAGATCCCCCTGCACCGCCTTGGTTCGGCGCAGGAAATCGCCGAGACCATCGCCTGGATGGTGGCCGACGCGCCGGGCTTCATGACCGGGCAGAACCTGTTGGTCGATGGAGGCCGTTGCCTCTGACCACCTGCACGTCCCGCTCGAACTAGCTGTCACCACGGAACCGCCCGCGGCTGCCCCTGGGCATCGCCGCTGGCTTCCTGCGCCTTGAAAACAACAACAAAAGGTAGGTACCCCGATGAACGCAAGCAAGACACTCCTCAGCCTCACCCTGGCCCTCGCCGGGATTCCCGGTGCTTTCGCCGCCGAGGCCTTCGCCAAGGATTCCCCCTGGATGCTCGGAGACTGGGACGGCACGCGGCAGTCGCTCAGCGAAAAGGGAATCGAGTTCACTCTGGGCTACATCTTCGAGCTGGGCTCCAACGTGCACGGCGGCTACGACAATGATCGCACGATGCGCTATGCCCACCAGTTCTACCTGGGCAGCCGCTTCGACCTGCAGAAGCTGATGGGCATACCCGATGCCGAGTTCCAGGTGGTGGTCACCGAGCGCAGTGGCCGCGACCTCACCCTCGACCGCGTGGCCGATCCCAGGGCCGGTTTCATCTCCGCGTCGACCATGGAGATCTACGGTGCCGGCCAGACCTGGCGCCTGACCAAGCTGTTCTACCGCCAGACCTTCCTCGACAAGGCGCTGGACCTCAAGTTCGGTCATCTGCCGGTGGGCGACGACTTTGACGTCACCACCTGCGAGTTCCAGAACTGGACGTTCTGCGGCTCGCTCGGCGGCCATGGTGCCGGGGTCTGGTACAGCGCGCCGGTCAGCCAGTGGGGCGGGCGGGTGAAATACAACTTCACGGGGGAGACCTACGCGCAGGTGGGGGCCTATGAGTTCAACCCGACGCTGCTGGAGCCGAACAACGGCTTCAAGCTCAACACCAGCGGGCGCCGGGGCACGACCTACCTGGCGGAAGCGGGCTGGACCCCGAAATTCGACAATGGCCGCCTGCCGGGCGTGTACAAGGTCGGCGCCTATCGCAACACCGCGCTGATC
Source organism: Pseudomonas sp. A014 (assembly GCF_052378495.1). NCBI lineage: Bacteria > Pseudomonadati > Pseudomonadota > Gammaproteobacteria > Pseudomonadales > Pseudomonadaceae > Pseudomonas > Pseudomonas sp. A014. The sequence goes on along the minus strand of NZ_CP199001.1, from coordinate 3,587,753 downwards.
GCCAACGCCCTGGACGACATCAATGGCAACCCGCAGCCGCTGACCGGCCAGCCCCTCGACCAGGACCGCGGCAAGCACGGCTGGTATGCCTATGCCCGCCAGCGTCTGACGGCCGACAAGCAAGACCCGCGGCGTGGCCTGAGCGTCTTCGCGCACTACTCGGCGAACGACAAGCAGATGGCGGTCCCGGACTACCAGACCGAGTTGGGCATGGTCTACACCGGGGTGTTCGCCAGCCGTCCGGAAGACGATCTGGGCCTTGCCATCGGCATGCAGCACATCAACCCGGCCTACGCCAAGCGCATCCGCCTGCAGAATGAAGTCGCTGGCCTGACCGACTACCACGACCCGGCCTACCGCCCCTTGCGCAGCGCCGAGTATGCCGCGGAGATCCACTACGGGTTCAAGCTGACGCCTTGGCTGACGGTGCGGCCCAACGTGCAATACGTGGCGCACCCTGGCGGCGCCTACCAGGTCGATGATGCCGTGGTGGTGGGCTTGCAGGTTATTACCCAATTGTAGGACGCGTAGGTCAAGTAACGAGGATTCATTGGATCTGACGACGCCAATGATGTCAGGGGTTTATGACGGAGGCGCAGCCGTCCCGGGCTAGGAGCTCGGGATCGCTGCGCCTATGCCGTGGGATGCGCCAGTGACGATGGTGACTTTGGGTTCGATGGCGCTCATGTGATTGCTCTTTAGCAGCTAAAAGCAGCTAACCGGAGAGGAAAAGATAATAGGCCCAGAATCGCCAAACAATATTCCATAGCGAAGCGGCGCGCCATTCGGCAGAACTAGCACGGCTCAACGATTCGTCATCTGGGAAGCTAGGCTACAGCGACTGCAGCCTAAAACACGCTCGCGGTTAAGGCCCGGGCGGAATCGCCTAGCATGGCTGCCGGACAACCCCGAAGTTCATGGTATTCAGCAAGCGGAGCGGTTGGTGTCACTCAAAGCGTAGTGCAGACCAATAGCGCGGAAGTGAGGCACGCCCCGGCTTGGGCCAAGGGCGTGATTCGTGAGTGTCATCAGCCGGCAGTGGGCTGTGTGTCTATGGTCAAGGCGCTGCCGTGATGGGTCAGCGGACGGTTGCCGACGAGGCCTCGCAGCAGCACGTAGAACACAGGCGTCAGGAACAGCCCGAACAGGGTCACGCCGAGCATGCCGGAGAAGACGGTGATACCCATAATCCGACGAATCTCAAACCCTGCGCCGCTAGATAGTATCAACGGGATCACGCCCATGATAAACGCGCAGGAGGTCATCAGAATCGGGCGCAGTCGCAGTCGGCTGGCTTCCAAGGCGGCTTGAAGCGGCGTTCGCCCCCCCAGTTCAAGTTCCCGTGCGAACTCGACGATCAGGATCGCGTTCTTCGCTGACAGGCCGATCAGCACCACCAGTCCGATTTGCGTGAAGATGTTGTTGTCGCCGCCAGTGATCCAGATGCCGGCCAGCGCCGCCATCGCACTTAGAGGTACGATCAGAATAATCGACAACGGCAGAGTTAGGCTTTCGTACAGCGCTGCGAGGACCAGGAACACCAGCAATATCGCCAGCGGGAAGATCCACAACGAGCCATTGCCGGCGAGGATCTGCTGGTAGGTCAGGTCGGTCCACTCGAAAGCGATGCCCTGCGGCAAGGTCTCGGCGGCCACGCGCTCCACCGCTGCGCGTGCTTGGTCGGACGAATAGCCCGTGGCGGCGGTGCCGCTGACATCGGCAGTGGGGAAGCCGTTGTAGCGCATTGCCCTCTCGGGGCCCGCGCTCGGGCGCACGCGCAACAACGCCGAGAGGGGTACCATCTCGTCGCTGGCTGAGCGCACGCGCAGTTCGCCGATGTTCTCGGCTGTGGCGCGGAACTGTGCGTCGGCCTGGGCACGCACGGTATAGGTGCGGCCGAAGCGGTTGAAGTCGTTGACGTACTGGCTCCCCAGATACACCTGCAGCGTCGAGAAAATGTCCGGCACCGCCACCCCGAGTTGCTGAGCCTTAGCGCGATCGACCTCGGCATCGAGCTGCGGCACGTTGATTTGGAAGGTCGAGAACAGGCCTGACAGCTCGGGCTGCTTTGCCGCTTCGGCCAAGAACGCCTTCACCGCCCGGTCCAGTTCCACGTACCCCAGCGGCCCTCGATCCTCAATCTGCAGTCGGAAGCCACCGGTGGAACCCAGCCCGCGCACCGGCGGTGGCGGGAAGATAACGATTCGCGCGTCCGGTACTTTGGCGAACTCGGCATTAAGGCGGTCACGGATCGCGGAGGCCGTCTGCGTCTTGCCGCCACGCTCGGCGAACGGTTTGAGGTTGATGTAGGCCACGCCGGCGTTGCTGCTGTTGACCAAGCCGTTGATCGACTGTCCGGGGAAGGCCAATGAGGCGCGCACGTCCGGATCGCGCAGCGCGATATCGCTCATCCTCCTGATTACCGTTTCTGTGCGGTCCAGCGTGGCGCCGTCGGGTAACTGCGCGCTGGCGATCAGGAAGGTGCGATCTTGAGGGGGGACGAAGCCTCCTGGCACTACGTTAAACAGTAGACCGGCCAGCGCGAGTAGTAAGATGTAGATGCCCATCGCCGCGGCGCGGTGACGGACTACACCGCTGAGCCGATGGCCGTAACTCTCGCTGCTTCGATGGAAGAGGCGGTTAAAGACTGCGAACAAACGCCCGAAGAGCTTATCCATAATCCGTGTGAGGGCGTCCTTCGGCGCACCGTGAGGCTTGAGCAGCAGCGCTCCCAAAGCTGGCGATAAGGTAAGCGAGTTGATCGCCGAGAGCACTGTGGAGATGGCAATGGTCAGGGCGAACTGGCGGTAGAACTGGCCGGTTAGGCCGCTGGCGAAGGCCAGCGGCACGAAAACTGCCGTCAGTACTAGGGCAATAGCTATGATCGGCCCGGTAACTTCGCGCATCGCATGGTTGGCGGCGTCCTTCGGTGATAAGCCCGATGCAATGTTGCGCTCGATGTTCTCGACCACAACGATAGCGTCGTCCACTACGATGCCGATGGACAGCACCAGCCCGAACAGGGTCAGCGTGTTGATCGAGAAGCCGAGAATCGCCATCACGGCGAATGTGCCGACGATTGACACAGGCACCGCAATCAGGGGGATGATCGACGCCCGCCAGGTTTGCAGGAACAGGACCACGACCAGGACAACGAGCAGTACTGCCTCGAATAGCGTGGTCACCACCGCGTCGATTGAGGCGGTGACGAACTGTGTGGGATCGAAGACGATCCGGTAGTCCACGCCGTCCGGCATCTCGCGCTTGAGTTCTTCCATCGTGCTGCGCACATCCTCGCCGATCTGGACGGTATTCGACCCGGGTGCCTGCAAGACGAACAATGCCGCCGCGGGCTGGTTATCCATCAGGGCCCGCGAGGCGTACTCGGCTGCGCCCATCTCGATGCGGGCAACGTCGCGCAGCCGCGTGATCGCGCCGTCCGCGGCAGTGCGCACGATGATGTCGCCGAACTCCTGTTCGTCGCGCAGACGCCCTTGAACATTGAGCTGTAATTGGTTGACGGTAGTCGGTAGGTTGGGCGTGCTACCGACCATGCCGGCGGCGGCTTGGACGTTCTGGGCGCGGATAGCCGCCGTCACGTCAGAGGCCGACAAGCGGCGCTCTGCGATTTTCTGCGGGTCGAGCCAGACCCGCATGGAATAGTCGCCGGCACCGCGAATCTGGATCTGGCCCACGCCGGATATGCGCGCCAGGCGGTCGCGCACATGAAGCAGCGCGTAGTTGTGCAGGTAGGCCATGTCGTAGCGACCATCCGGCGAATACAGATGTACTGTCAACGTGAGGTCTGGCGTGCTTTTGATAGTGGTCACGCCGAGCCGGCGTACGTCCTCGGGCAGACGGGCCTCTGCCTGGTCCACGCGCGTCTTGACCCACTGCGTCGCTAGGTCAGGGTCGGTACCTAGCTTGAAGGTAACCGTCAGTGTCATCAGGCCGTCGCTGGTGGACTGGCTACTCATGTAGAGCATGTCCTCAACGCCGTTGACCGCTTCTTCGATCGGCGTGGCCACAGTCTCTGCGATTACGGCCGGACTGGCACCAGGAAACCGTGCGTTGACGATGACGGTTGGTGGGACGACCTGCGGGTACTCGGCCACCGGCAGGTTTTGCAGCGCTACCAAACCAGCAATCAGGATCAGTGTCGACAACACCCCGGCGAAAATCGGCCGGTCGATGAAAAAGCGTGAGAGGTTCATCTCCGTGTCCTCAAGGATTGGCGGCCAGCGCGGCGACCTGTACAGGCTGCGGCGCTACCTGGGTACCTGGACGCACCCGTTGCAGATTACCGATGACGATACGCTCGCCGCCCTGCAGGCCGGTGGTGATCACGCGCTGACCGTCAACAGAGGCGCCGATGGTTACCTCGCGATAGGTGGCTCGGTCGTCCTCCCCCAGCACCAGCACGTAGCGGCGATTCTGATCGGTGCCGACCGCCCCTTCCGGTACCAGCAAAACCCGTTCGCGTCGTGCGCTGCCCATGCGGATGCGCGCGAACTGACCCGGCGTCAGCGCTCCATCGGGATTGCTAAAGCGAGCACGCATCCTCACGGTGCCGGTCATGCTGTTCACCTGATTGTCGATCAGTTGCAGGCGACCGGCGATGCTGGCGCCCGTGCCGTTAACCTCCGCCAGCACTGGCACGTTGCTGAGGCGGCTGCGGTCGCCGCCTATGCTGGCCAGGGCATCGCGGACCGAATCTTCGTCCACCTCGAAGCTGGCGTAGATCGGATCGACCGACAACAGCGTGGTCAGGACCGGCGCTGACGGTCCGGCATCGACGAGATTGCCCACCGTGATCTCGCGGCGACCGACCCGTCCGGCGATTGGGGCTCGGACCTGGGTATAGCTGAGGTTCAATTCCGCGGCATGAAGCTCTGCACGTGCCATGCCCAGTTGCGCCTGCGCTTCACGTGTCGCGTTCACCGCGCTGTCGCGGTCACGCTCGGACACGGCGCGTACCTGCCATAGCCTCTCCGCGCGTTCGCTGTCGCGTTGGGTATAGATGCGTCGTGCCTCCGTCGCCGCTAGTTGCGCACGCATGCGCTCGACCTCGGCTTGGTAGGGCGCTGGGTCGATGACCAGCAGCGGCTCGCCCATATTGATCAGCGCGCCTTCCTCGAAGTGGATCTCCTTCACCGCACCCGAAACTCGCGCGCGCACCTGCACGGCCTCGACCGCCTCGAAGCGACCTGGGTAGTCGCGCCATAGATCGGACTCTACGGATTGCAAGGTCATTACCTGTGCCGGAATTGCATTGTCCACAGTGGGCGTCTGAGCCGGCTGCGTTCGCGAGGTTTGGAACAGTAGAAGCAGTGAGACGATCACGACGCCACCTGCTGTCAGTGATGCGATGAGCATCCGTACGCCACGCTGGCGCATAGGGGAGGGCGTGCCTGTGATCGGTACGCTGTCTCCAGTGTTGGAGGTGGATTGATTATGCATAACGCTCGCCGGGAAAATGACTGGTATCAGCAACCATGTCTTTATCTCCCGCAACTCGCGCAGCGATAAACAGGTAAACCCGCGAAGCACTGTGAAGCGGTTCTAAACAATACGCGAGCGGCTCATCGTGATAACTTATGAAGCTGGGCTGAACAATTTGTGCGCAGCCTCCCTCTATGGAGAGAAAACATGCGCCAGGATCAACTAGATGGACTGATTGCCTTTATCACGGTTGCCGAGATGAAGGGCTTTACCTCTGCCGGCGTGAAGCTCGGTGTTTCGACTTCTGCAGTCAGCCAGGCTGTTCGTACTCTGGAGGAACGGCTCGGACGGGCGCTCTTCAACCGCACCACCCGTAGCACCAGCTTGACGGAGGATGGCGAGCGTTATCTAGAGCTGGTTCAGCCGGCGGTGGAACAATTGATTGCCGCCTCCGCTGAGGTTGGTCGCGAGTCCGAGTATCCGTCCGGCCAACTGCGCATAAACGTGCCGCGCGCGGGACACCTGATCGTGCTGCAGCCGATGCTGCGCCGCTTCATGGATAAGTACCCTGACATAAACGTCGAGATACGGGTCGAGAATCTGCTGGTCGATATTGTCTCCCAGGGATACGACGCCGGCATCCGCTTCGGCCAACTAGTCGAAAAGGACATGGTGGCCGTGCGCGTCGGTCCGCTGATGAGCACACACATCATATGTTCGCCGGATTATCTTGAGCGTCATGGCGTGCCTGAGCACCCCTACGATCTGCGCGACCACGACTGTATCAACTTCCGTCACATCACAACGGGAATGCTCGAACGCTGGGAGTTCGTTCGCGGCGACGAGAAGATCGATCTTGTTGTGAGCGGTCGCCTCACCGTCAACGATTCCGAAATTCTTGTGCGCTCCGCGCTCGATGGGCTGGGGATCGCTAACATGATCAACGGCTACATCGAGCCGTTCGTCGAGAACGGCCGCCTAGTGCGATTGCTGACCGAGTGGAGCCCCGAGATTCCGTCGCTGCACCTGTACTATCCAGATCGACGCCGCGTGCCGGCCAAGCTGCGTGCATTGATCGACTTCCTGCGTGCGGAGCGCGACATGCCCGTGCGGACCGGCAACCTAGTGCTCTAGCAGGCGCTGGCATGCGACTCGTTCCTGGAGTCGTCCCGTGTGGGAAAGACTACGTTCTGATACTGCTCGTGGGCTAATCCCTTCGTACCGCTCGTCCATCCTGCAACCAAAGCACACGATCGGCTGCCAGCATCGCCGCGGGTCGATGAGCGATAACGATGCGTGTTTGCTGCGGCCGAATTCCCGCGATGCTGGATAGCACACGCGACTCGGTTTCCTGATCCAGCGCGGACGTAGCTTCATCAAGTACGAGCACCGGCGCATCGACGAGCAATGCACGCGCCAGGGCAATGCGTTGGCATTGACCGCCGGAAAGCCTCGCACCGTGTTCGCCAACTAGAGTGTTATAGCTATATGGGAGCTGCACGATGAATTCGTGTGCACAGGCAGCAAGAGCGGCGGCGACGATCTCCTCTTCGCTCGCCTGGGGGCGGGAGTAGGCGATGTTATCGCGAATGGAGCGATTCAACAGCGCGGGTTCTTGCGCCACTACGGTCACCGCGCGACGCAGCATCGGTAGCGGGAGCGTCGCGATGTCCTGTCCGTCGAGCGTGATGCGGCCATCATGCGGAGTGTGGAAACGCTGCAGCAGGCGCGCAAGTGTAGACTTGCCGACACCGCTGGCACCGGTGATGGCCACAGTCTCGCCGGGACGTACATGTAGCTTGAAGCCTTTCAATATGGGCGTGTCTGCCTCGGGGTAGGCGAAGTCCACACCCTCAAAGGTAACCGCCCCAAGCCAGTTGCAGCCTTCTTGGACAGGCTCATCCCTATTGTGTTCTTGAGGTAGGCGGGCGAAGGCCAGCGCGTCGGACGTATCTTCAAGCCCCCTTTGCAGGGCGCGAAGGTTATCACCGAACCCGCGCAGATAGCCGCTCATTAGCAGGAACGACGTCACTGCAAACGCGACTTCTCCTGTGCCGGCCCGGCCTTGTGTCCACGCGCTCAGCGCCGTCCCGCTTAAGGTTGCCAGCAAAGTCAACAGCAGCAGGTTCTGCACGAGCCCGAGGTCAACGAAGCGCCGCCACATCAAGCTCATCGAAGCACCCCAGGCGCTTGCCATGTCGGCCATTAACTGACGTTCACGCGCTTCCGCAACATAACCCTTCACCGTAGAGGCGGCGGCCAGTACCTCGGCCGCCAATCCGCCCATCGCTGCATCGGTGGCATTCGCCTTCAGGCCTACGGGGCGAATCCAGCGTGTACCTGCCACCAAGTTTCCGGTGATGTATGCGCTGGTCACGAGAAGCGCCAAGATGCCCGCTGCCGGCTCGCGCCAACCGACCATCGCGATGATTCCCAGGAGGACCAGCAAAGCCGGCACGACGTGGATCGTCGCCGCGTCGGTTACCGCATCGTAGCCGTCCATCGCGCGACGCAGCCGACGCGCGATGGCGCCGGAGGGTTGTGTCGTATGCCAGGCGAGCGGGGCTGCCAGCACGTGATCAAAGCTCTCCAGTAGAACCGTCTGCATGTTGCGCGCTGCCAGCGGTATCCACAGGCGATGGGCCAGATTCCGGCTGATAGTAAAGCCTGCGAATACCGCCAGCAGCATCCACCAGTCCTTCCAGACCGTGTGGGAATCCATGTTTTGAGCAACGGCGTCAACCAGCTGCGAGGCTGCCCATGGCAGGCTCAGATCGAAGCCGGTAGCGGTCAGGGTCAATGTCACGCCTAGCGCGAAGCGTCCGCGCTGGCGCAGCCACAGCCTTGTGACGAAGGCTAACACCTGACGATAGCCGGGCGATGCGCTTTGAGCCCCGCTTTGTTGATCGCTTATCATGAAACTTCCGTTGTCCGTCATCGCGACGGCTGGACGCTGGGCGGCAGTGCGCCCAGCGTCTTGGCGTCGAAGAATGCCATAGCATTATTGATAACTCCGTTCTCCAGGCGCATGAACCTAGCGTAGTTATCTACTGAGGGCCGACCGTCGTTGGCGACCGTCTCGCCGTCTAACAGCTCCACCAAGTGGGTACTGGCGGCAGGGATCTGCCGCATGCTTGGTGACACGGGACGTGACACGCGGGCGTTGATCAGAACGATGACTTTGGCGAGGCCCCTGCGGGTTCCGCCGAAGGTCAGCGAGGTGTCGGCGATCATCCAGTGCGCCTTCGGCGCCAGGAGATCGAACACGCCTTCCTGAGCGTTGCGCCAGCGATTGAAGGCACCCCGGATCGGGCATTTGCTGCGCTTTGAGTCGGAGGTTGAGAGTGTGCCTGAAGCTTGAGGCATGAGGCTCTCCAATGGTGCATTTAAAAAAGGCAGAGCGGCGAACCAGCCCCAGAGGATGAAGGTGCAGCAGAGTGCATGGAGCGAGTGCTCCTTCGCATGTTTGCTGCCCAAACTAAGCCCGTGCGCCGAACGGCGACGCGGGTCTTGAACCGCGGACCGCGTGTCGATGTATGTTCGACGCGGCGGCGGAGTCTAGCAAGACGGCAGCGGCGCAAGACCTCTGAAGCGATGCTTACCAATAGCGATTACCAAGTTTATCTTCACAGGGCTTCGCCGAATGAACTACTTATCGCAACGTCAGTGCGGAAATAACGTGGAGGCCCTCGTTGTAATAGGAGCCTTGCTGTGAACACTTCCGAATCATCCCGCCTGTTCTTCATTACTGGCGTTTCATCCGGTTTCGGCCGCGCCATCGCCGAGGCAGCGTTGGCCGCTGGCCATCGCGTCGTCGGCACCTTGCGCAGGGAGGACGAGCGCGCCGCTTTTCAGGCGTTGTCCCCCGGTAAAACTCAGGGGGTATTACTTGACGTCACCGATTACAAGGCGGTGCAGCCGACGGTAGATTGGATCGAGCGGGAAGTCGGGGCGATCGACGTTCTCGTGAACAACGCCGGCTACGGCCACGAAGGTCTGGTCGAGGAATCCAGTCTGGATGATCTGATAAGGCAGTTCGATGTCAACGTGTTCGGTGCCGTCGCCGTCGCCAGGGCGGTGCTTCCTTACATGCGCGGTCGCCGCCGAGGTCACATCGTCAACATTACTTCCATGGGTGGGATGATCACCTTCGCGGGCCTGGGCTACTACCACAGCAGCAAGTTTGCCTTGGAGGGTTTGTCCGAGTCGCTCGGCAAGGAAGTGAAGCACCTCGGCATCCACGTGACCGCCGTAGAGCCGGGAGCGTTCCGCACGGACTGGGCGGGACGCTCAATGGTTCGCGCGCCGCGCTCCATTCCCGACTACGACGAGGTGATGGATCCTCTGCGTGCGCGGCGTATGAATGGCAGCGGCAACCAGCCGGGGGATCCTGCGAAGGCGGCTGCGGCCATCCTAGCGTTGGTCGAGTCGCCGAATCCCCCGGCGCATCTGTTGCTCGGCTCCGACGCGCTGCGTCTGGTGGAGGAGAAGCTGGCGGACCTGCGCGCGGACATCGATGCGTGGAAGGCCGTCACCTTGTCCACCGACTTCCACTAAGGGTACTTGCAGCATGCCCAACGCCAAGCTGGACCCGATTGAGACACCTACTAACCCGGCCAGGCTTGCGCGACATCACCGCGTCGGTCTGCTCGGCGTGGTCGCCGCTGTCATCTGGGGCAGTTTTCTGACCGTCTCTCGCCACGGCATTGACGAGGGGCTGCGTGGCAGCGACCTGGCGTTCCTGCGGTATGCAACCGCCGGCCCGCTGCTGTTGCCAGTGCTGCTGCGCCGATCGCCATTGACGCTCGGCGGTATAGGATGGCGCCGCAGCGTGGTGATGGCGCTGCTGGCGGGACCCTTATTCGTCCTTATCAGTGCCAGCGGTTACCTGTACGCGCCGCTCGCGCATGGCGCGGTGATCCAGCTCGGCGTGCTGACGCTGGCCAGCATCGCTTTGTCGGCCTGGCTGCTAGGCGAGCGTCTGCAGCTGTCGCGACTTCTGGGGCTAGCGGTGCTAGTCGCCGGTCTGGCAACGATCGCCGGGCCGGCAATCTTCTCCGGCGGCTCGCTCGCATGGATCGGCGACCTGATGTTCGCCACAGCGGGCGCCATGTTCGCGACGTTCACCGTGCTGGTGAGGCGCTGGAAGATCACGGCGCTTGACGCGACGGTAGTCGTATCGCTGCTGTCCGCCGTCGCGTATTCGCCGATCTACCTGCTGTTTGAGGGCACTGCGCGCCTGGCCTCGGTGTCGCCATCGATGCTGGTCGAGCAGGTCCTCGTGCAGGGCGCGCTGTCCGGCATCGTCGCGTTATTCGCCTTCGCCCAGGCCGTCCACCGGATCGGTGCAGGGCGCGCTGCGCTGTTCCCGGCGCTGGCGCCCGCTGTCGCCATTCTGATAGGTATTCCGCTGGTCGGCGAGCTACCGACGGCGGCTCAATGGTTGGGCCTGGGCATTGTCACCAGCGGGTTGCTCGTCGCCTTGCGTACTCCGGTGCAGGTCTCTTCCTCACCAGCCGCCGCAGCCGAAGGCGTGGCGGCGACTACTCCAAGGAGCCAATGATGAACGTTCCCGTACCCACTACCACTTTAGCACCAGCACCGTACAGTTTCGGTGAGCTGTTGATCGATGGCCGCTGGTGCTCCGGCGCTGCTGGTACCGTGCTGAGTGACATCGCCCCCCTATACCGGGCAGACCCTGCTCGAAGTCGCGCAGGCCGACTCATATCAACGACCTAACGGCCGTAGACCTAGCAAACATGCCGTTCGGCGGCGAGAAGAACTCGGGCCTGGGGCGTTTCGGTGCCCAGGGCGTGATTGGCGAGTTCACTATCGAGCAATGGATTTCGGTGCAGGAAACGCCGCGCACTTATCCATTCTGAGCCATCGATTTCATTCACCTCCTAAACAGGAGAAACATCCATGAGCAACATAAATGCCTCAGCCGCTGGCACCTTTCGCATCGGCGGCGACATCGAGATCAACCGCCTCGGCTATGGTGCGATGCGGCTCACCGGCCGCGGCATTTGGGGGCCACCCACAGACCGTGGCGAAGCTCTGCGGGTGCTGCGGCGTCTGCCTGAACTGGGCGCAAACTTCATCGACACAGCCGACTCCTACGGCCCGGACGTGTCTGAGGAACTGATCCGCGAGGCGCTGCACCCCTACGACGGCATGCTTGTCGCGACGAAAGCAGGCCTGACACGCAGTGGGCCAGATCAATGGACGCCCAACGGGCGCCCTGAATACCTGATCGGCCAGGCGCACAAGAGCCTGCAGAACCTCGGCGTGGATCGTATCGATCTGTGGCAATTGCATAGGATCGATCCGCGCGTTCCCCGCGACGAGCAGTTCGGCGCGGTTAGTCAGTTGATCGACGAGGGAATCATTCGATTCGCGGGACTGAGCGAGGTATCTGTGGCCGATCTCGAAGCAACGCAGGGCTTTTTTAAGGTGGCGACGGTGCAGAATCGATACAACCTGGTGGATCGCGGCAGCGAGGACGTGCTCGAATACTGTGAGAGCCACGGCATCGGGTTCATCCCCTGGTATCCACTAGCGGCAGGTCTCCTGGCGCAGTCCCGGTCCTCGCTGGCCGACGCCGCTCAGCGCCATCAGGTGACGCCGGGGCAGATCGCGTTGGCCTGGCTTCTACGGCGCAGTCCCGTATTACTGCCGATCCCCGGAACAGCTCGCGTCGAACATCTGGAACAAAACGTCGCAGCAGCAGCGATTACGCTGTCTGATGAGGAGTTCCGAGCCATTGGCCAGGCCGTCTAACGTGCCTTCAGGTACGACTGTGCGGGCGGTTGCCCCAATGCGTTCCAGCGGAGCCAGTCCTCGCTGTGCCGGTGAATTGCATATCGCGCTGCAGTTGCAGCTTGATCACGGTACCGAAGGCCAGGTCGGCATTGCTCATCCTTGCACCGATCAGTACGCCGCCGCCGGAGTTGGGCTTGTGGTAGCTGAAGGGCGTCATGGGTTCTGCCCTCGTTGTGGCTGGGCCCCGTCCGTTATCAATGGTAAGGCTTCTTTCACTGCTGCGACGATGTTGCAATAGGCGCCACAGCGGCAAAGATTGCCGCTCATCTGCTCACGAATGGCCTCGCGGGTGTCTGCACGCCCTTCGTGAACCAGCCCGACTGCAGAGCAGATCTGCCCCGAGGTGCAGTAACCGCACTGAAGCGCATCGTGGGTCATGAAGGCGTGCTGAATGGGGTGCAGGACGTCGCCGCTGGCCAGCCCTTCGATGGTCACGAGGTCGACCCCGTCGGACATGATGGCCAGGGTCAGGTAGGCTTGGTACCGACCAGGTCCAATTGCTCACGCAGCAGGTCGAGCAAGGTAACCCAAGGATGCACCGCAGTGTTCGGGGCTGACCATTGAGGGTCAGAGATTCAGTCCCATTGGAAGAGATCGCGCTCATGGTGAAGTCCTCACGGTCAGGGTTCGCGCAGTCTGCTGCGTCTCTGTTGTGCGACCGGGCCGGCTGGTTGAACGTTCAGCCGGCTCGCCGAGATGCCGATCACTTCTTGCCAGGCAGTACCGCGCCGAGCACCTGCTTGGCTGTCTGCACGATGATGCCCGCCTGGTCGGGGTCGCCCTTGAGCAAGGTGCTGGCAAACTTCTTCGCCTGCTCCAGCTTGATGTGGGGTGGCAGGGGCGGCACGTTCGGGTCGGTCTTGAACTCGATCAGTACGGGCCGATCAGCAGCCAGCGCACGCTCCCACGCAGCGGCAACGTCCTCTTCGCGATCTACGTAGATACCGTGCAGACCAATGGAAATGGCGAACAAATGGTAGGGCACGTCAGGGATCGACTGCGAAGCTTCGAACTTGGGGTCGCCCTCCATGACCCGTTGTTCCCAAGTCACCTGGTTGAGGTCCTCATTGTTGAACACGGCACAGATCCAGTGGGGGTTGTCCCACTGCTGCCAGTATTTGGCCACGGTGATCAGTTCGGCGAGGTTGTTCATCTGCATCGCCCCATCGCCCACCAAAGCAACCACAGCCCGTTGCGGGTAGGCGAATTTGGCTGCAATTGCATAGGGCACGGCTGCGCCCATGCAAGCCAGGCCGCCGGACAACGAGCAGCGCATCCCCTGGCGAATCTGCAGGTCGCGGGCAAACCAGTTGGCACAGGAGCCGGAGTCGCTGGTGATGATGGCGTGGTCGGGCAGGCGAGGGGACAGCTCATGGACCACGCGTTGCGGGTTGATCGGGTCGGCCTTGACCAGGGCGCGCTTGGCCACGGTCTTGTCCCATTGCGCACGCCAGGTCTCTACCTTGTCGCGCCAGCGCCGGTCGGTCTTGTGCTCAAGTAACGGCAACAGTGCGCGCAATGTTTCGCTGGCGTCGCCGACCAAGTTGACCTCCATCGGGTAGCGCAGGCTGAGCATGTCGGGTTGCAGGTCGATCTGCACGCCACGCGCCTGGCCTTCTTTGGGCAAAAACTCGGAATAGGGAAAGCCGGAGCCGATCATCAGCAAGGTGTCGCACTCGATCATCAGCTGATAACTGGGTTCGGTGCCGAGCAGGCCGATCGACCCGGTGACCCAGGGGAGGTCGTCTGGCAGCACAGCCTTGCCCAGCAGCGCTTTGGCGACCCCGGCGCCGAGCTTTTCGGAAATTGCAATGACCTGTTCTGTCGCCTGCAGTGCGCCGGCACCCACCAGTAATGCGACCTTGCGCCCGGCGTTCAGCACATCGGCGGCGCGTTGCAGGTCCTCATCGAATGGCAGCACCTTGGGCTTGCTGTAGCCAATGCCGGAATGCACCGTACCGTGGGCCCTGGGCGGTTCGTTGTAGGGTAGGTCCTGAAGGTCGTTGGGGAGGATGATGGCGGTCACGCAGCTTTCGCCGACGGCCGTACGCACTGCACGGTCGAGCAGGTGGCGCACCTGCTCCGGTGTCGATGCCTGCTGGACGAACGCACCGGCGACGTCCTTGAACATCGACAGCAGGTCCAGCTCCTGCTGGTAGTGCCCACCCAATGCCGCACGGGCCTGTTGACCCACGATGGCCAGCACCGGCTGGTGGTCCATACGTGCATCGTACAGACCGGTAAGCAGGTGCGAGGCGCCCGGTCCGGAGGTGGCGATGCACACACCGAGCTCGCCAGTGAATTTGGCATGGGCGCTGGCCATGAAGGCGGCCATTTCCTCATGGCGGGCCTGGATGAATTCAATCTTGCCGTTGGCCCGGCTCAGCGCGCCGAATACACCATTGATACCGTCGCCGGGGTAACCGAAGATGCGCCGTACGCCCCATTGATACAAACGCTCCACCAGAAAGTCGCCTACCGTGCCGGTCATTGCCTGCTCCCGTTCTGTTATCGATAGGCGTCTGGACTTGGCACGTGCCGGGAAAGTTTCAACGGTATGCGCAGCGGCCTGCCGGCTGGAACCCGGCAACAGCCGGCGAGTTCGAAGGTGTATCGATGACTCGATAAGGAAAAGCATCATGACGCGCATGAATACGGAAAATGCCAACGTGCAGGTCTTGTATTTCGAGGACGATGGCGCAACCCCCAACAGCCGTTTTCCCGTACTGCTCTACCGGTTGAAACTTGATCCGTCGGGGGACACTGCCAGCGCGTTCGAAGCGCTGTTTGCGGCTCACCAATGGACCCCGCTCTGGCGCTCAGGGATTTTTGACTATCACCACTTTCACCCTAACGCTCACGAGGCACTCGGGATTGCCTGTGGGCGGGCCCGATTGACGCTTGGCGGGGAATACGGGCAGAGCGTGAGCGTGGAGCGGGGTGATGTGCTGGTGCTGCCAGCAGGCACGGGCCATCGCTGCATCGAGTGCAGCGATAACTTCCTGGTGGTCGGCGCCTATCCTCATGGGCAGGAAGACTACGACATTCAGCGGCCCGACAGAGCAGCACACCCGCGCAATCTCGCTCGCATCGCCCAGGTGCCGTGCCCTGAACAAGACCCGGTCTGCGGTATTCGGGGCATGTTGATGACGCAATGGCATTGAGTGTGAGGTTAGTGAGCCCTACGCTGCACCGACTTTTTCCGATCACCCCTGTTTCTGCAGGGCTTCGACCAACTGGGCCTTGTTCATGCTCGAACGCCCCTTGATGTCTTTGCTGCGCGCCTCTTTCATGAGGCTTTCCTTGCTTTGCGATTCCAGCGACGCGCGCGAAGTGCGTGAATGCCCCTTGCGAGATTCAGCTGCGCGCTTGGCTGAATCCGTGCGTGCGGACTTCTTCTCGCGCGACGGGGTGCTGCTCTCCGAGCCTCCCGGCTTTTCACCACCACCCGATTGTTTGTTCACGGTGGCCCAGGCGCGCGCTTCGGCTTCGTCCTTGCCCGCGCCCTTGTCCTCGTACGATTGCTCGATGTGTTCGGCCTTGCGCTTCTGCTTGTCCGTATACTTATCCTTATCACCGCGTGGAATGGCATTCACTCCTGAGTGAGTTGCTTGATCAATGGCGAAACTGAAACGCCGGGCCATGAACGGGAGATCCACCGCCAGTTGGCCATTCCACCTAGCTGCCCGATCCTGCACCTGATCCACTACCGGTTGAGCCACCGCTATCACTCGCCACGCTGCATCGCTGCTAGCACCTCCAGTACCGGCGGAGGCAGAGTTGGTATCGGTGCCGTCGCCTCCTGTGTTTCCCGTTGCGCGTTGCCCGCAACATGGCCCGTGGCTGCGCCGAAGTCATTCACATCAGCTTCCGTTCTGCCGAAGTCGATGCCGCATCCTTCCCGAAGGTCTAAGTGATCGGCGACATCGCTAACGCCGTGTGGCAGATCAGTGAAGCGCTGACCGAAACCTCACACTGGCACTTCACCAGCCTGATGGCGATCCGTGAAGCCAACGAAGCGCAGATCTCCGAAGGTGTAGACGATGACCGCTTCCCGGTCTAACCGCAGCGTCTGGACGCCGACATCCGTCGTGCGTTGCCGTCCGAAGGCATCGTCGCCCTGGACAACGCCCTGGCGACCATGGGGGCCGGCCTGCCGTCGGCCCTGGCCGCGTACTTGGTGCGCCCGGACCGCCCAGTGATCTCGGTATGCGGCGACGGTGGCTTCATGATGGACAGCCAGGAGCTGGAAAGACGTGTCTCGTAAGAAATGCACAAGGCAGCAGATAAGTAAGCGCTCCATGAACCCCACATTCAAAGCGCTTACCTGATCCCCGATGCTGTGCTTCCGATTTCTTTCTGGAGCCTGCCGACGATGATGCGCCCCGACGCCAAAGTCGAAAAAGTCTATCTCTACCCCAAGCCCGTCGACTTTCGAAAATCCATCGATGGCCTCGCAGCCTTGGTTGAACTGGATATCAAGGTGGCCGTGTTCGACCCGGTTCTTTTCGTGTTCCTCAACAAGCCGCGCAATCGCGTGAAGATCCTCTATTGGGAGCGCAACGGTTTCTGTCTCTGGCTCAAACGCCTGGAATCCGAACGCTTCAAAACCTCGCCCGACATCACTGACGAAGCCATTGTCCTGACTGTTCAGGAGCTGAACTGGCTACTCGACGGCTTCGACCTCTGGCGCAATCGTCCGCATCAGGTTTTGACCCCTCGTTTCGTCGCCTGAATCGGTATAATCCTCGGCATGAATTCCATGCCCGATGACCCTGTCCTGCTCAAGCAAATGCTCCTTGAGGCTTACGCAGCACGCTCGCGTGAGCAGGAAGTCAAAAAAGCCTACGCCACCCACATCGTTGATCTGAAAGAACAGATCAAGTTGCTGCGTGATCGTCTTTTTGGCCGCAAGTCCGAGCAGGCCATCGACCCCAACACGCCGCAACTGGCGATGTTCAACGAGGCAGAAAGCGAGCCTCTGTTGACGGTGGAGACGCCGGATGAAGAAGTCGTCACACCAGCGCCACGCCGGGGAAAACGCAAGCCACTCTCGGCTGATCTGCCGCGTATCGAAGTCATCCACAAACTGCCTGAACACGAACTGACCTGTGCATGCGGTTGCCGCAAGCATGAGATCGGTGAGGAAATCAGCGAGCAGCTGGATATCGTGCCGATGCAGATCCGCGTGCTCAAACATGTCCGTAAGGTCTACGGCTGCCGGGGTTGTGAAGTTGCCCCGATCACGGCAGACAAACCGGCTCAACTGATCGAGAAGAGCATGGCCAGCCCGAGCGTGTTGGCGATGTTGCTGACCACCAAGTATGTCGATGGCTTGCCGCTGCACCGTTTTGAAAGTGTCCTGAGCCGGCACGGTATCGACATTCCACGACAGACACTGGCGCGCTGGATTATCCAATGCAGCGAACATGCCCAGCCGCTGTTGAATCTGATGCGTGAGCGATTGCTGGAAAGTCCGGTCGTCCATTGCGATGAAACCCGTGTCCAGGTACTGAAAGAACCGGATCGAGACCCGACCAGCCAATCCTGGATGTGGGTGCAAGTCAGCGGGCCGCCTGACCGAAAAGTCGTGCTGTTCGACTACAGCTCCAGTCGGGCGCAGGAAGTGCCGTTGCGCCTGCTGGAACGTTATCGCGGGTATGTCATGACGGACGATTACGCCGGCTATAACGCGTTGGCGCTGCAGCCTGGCGTGGAACGGTTGGCGTGTATGGCGCATGCCCGGCGCAAATTCGTCGACGCTCAGAAAGTGCAGCCTAAAGGCAAAACCGGACGGGCCGATGTCGCACTGACGATGATCAACAAGCTGTATGGCATCGAGCGCGAACTGAAAGATGCCAGTGACGAGCAGCGTTTTGTCGCGCGACAGGCGCAAGCCTTGCCAGTCCTGAGCCAGTTGAAAAGTTGGTTGGACAAGGCCCAGTCCCAAGTCACGCCGCAAAGCGTGCTGGGCAAGGCCGTGAATTATCTGGCGAATAACTGGAGCCGGTTGGTGCGTTACGTCGAGGCTGGTTATCTGCCAATCGACAACAATCTGGCTGAGCGCTCGATCAAGCCGTTTGTCATCGGTCGTAAGGCCTGGCTGTTCAGCGACACGCCCAAAGGCGCCACGGCCAGTGCCCAGATCTACAGCTTGGTCGAGACTGCAAAGATCAACGGCCAAGAGCCTTATACGTGGCTGCGCCACATACTGGAGCGACTGCCCCACGCACAGTCTGTAGCAGACTATGAAGCGCTACTGCCGTGGAACTGCTCGCCGGAGATGCCACGGTAACTGCGACTTCCTATTCGCGGTAGGTGGGGTTCATGGATCGCTTACGCAGATAATGCGCTCTCTGGCCAATCATTCCCCTCGCACGGTGGTGACGGAGGCCTGTACCGGCTTGCACTGTTTGGCTCGAGAACTCATGGTCATGGCGCATGAAGCCAAGCTGATTTCGTCTCAGATCGTTAAGTCTTTTGTCAAGAGCAACAAAAACGACTTCGTCGATGCTCAAGCCATATGCGAAGCCGCTTGCGACTTTCCATGCGCTTTGTGACGCCAAACAGTCTAAGCAGCAAACACGTTCTGTTTCTCATCGGATGCGTGAATCATTCTGTGTGAAGTCTATAATAATTGGCTTAGATGACGGCGTGCGTAAGCAAATTTCCGATCAAGGGTCCGCTTACTTAGACCGGGTACGCCGGGGAATCGTGTAGTAATGGCCTCAACAACTGCGGACTGGTTTTTATAGATCGACTGGATTTGGCCATTTTTTGACTTGCCTAATACAACCATGAGTAGGGCTCCAATGATCGTATAGTGTATGGCCGAGAGTGGCTCAGGCTGTTTACCGGGCATTTGAGTCTCGTCCAGTATACGGCTATTTGTGCGAACTCTTGACATCCCATCGTTGAGGCGAGCAGATTCGCTCCGGCGTAGCATTTCAAGCTCTCGCTCCGCTGCATCTCGATCTGCTTTGAGGCCTAGATAAGCTCCTAGGCTTACGCATTGCGAGTGATCAGTGTTCTTCGTAAAAAGAAAATCCGGCTTTTCGTCCGGGTAGTACCGTAATATCCAAACACGGAGATCGGAGTGACGAACGGAGATATATGCACGTTCGATGGTGTCGTGTGGCAACACTTGATGCGCTAGGTATGTCGCTGGTAATTCGCCAAAAAATATCGCATCGTATATGCGCTCAATATATGCATGCAAACATGGCCATTGTGGGAAGTGCGTTAGTAAGTTATCTGGATGAGGTAGAGCTACCTCCAAAATTTCTTGCTGATGGTCAGTGAGGCCACACCAGCGTATTGCTGCATCGATTGGATGATATGTACTTTGAGGAGAGACCATGGTGTAGCCTCCTGCTAGAAGAATCTTAGTGGATTCTTTACCGCTTCCTGTTGTCGGTGCCTCGGTTCAGCGAGCCAGATCTCAGAACATCGTTTAGAGCTAAGAATGGTCTGATCTCACTTTGTATGAGATCAGACCACGGTTTCGTAGCACCCTACAATGTATAGCCGCCGTCCGCCAAGAAGTCTGACCCCGTTACAAAGGAGCTTTCATCTGAGACAAGATAGCGTGCCAGCAATGCAATATCTTGAGGACTGCCCAACCGATTAAGGACTGAGTCTTTGGCTGCTTGCTGGTTCATTTCAGGAGAGTTAGCCGCCAGAATTTTAGTGTCGACAAACCCAGGTAAAATTGCATTGACCCGGATGCCATGTTCGCCGAGTTCTACCGCAGCTGTTTTAGTTAGTCCGCGGATTGCCCATTTCGTACCATTGTAGGCAATGCATCCTCTAAAGCCACGGATCCCACAAATGGATGACGTATTTACGATTGAGCCTCCGCCCGTCTTCTTCATCTCGGCAGCTGTGTACTTCATGCCGAAGAAGGTACCTTTTTGATTTATGGCAACCTGACTATCGAAGTTTTCCTCAGATGTTTCTTCCAAGGATCCTGGTCGGTAAATACCTGCATTGTTGATCAATCCATCCAGCCGACCGAAGCGAGTGATGGCAGCAGCAACCACTCGCTCCCAATCAGCCGATGAGGATACATCATGTCGAATGAACATACCCTGAGTGCCCCAAGCTTTGGCCGCCGAAATGCCATTAGCTTCATCAACATCGGTGAATACAACATTGGCGCCTGATTGGGCAAGCAGATTGGCTTCCGCCAGACCGATACCGTTGGCCGCGCCAGTTACGATAATTGTCTTGCCTTTAAGGGAACTCATAGATCAATCTCCTGTTTTAATTTCGTGTCTAGGACTAATTCGTGTAGAAATCGTAAAAACAAATTCGATGACCATATTTATGAATTTCAAGATGTAGTAGGGCGCAATAGATCAGCAGGCCGGCACGGACGAATCTTTGAGTTTTCAGGGCCCATCGAGCAGAGTCCGACGAAAGTTTTTTTGCTTTGTTGGCTCAGCTCATCATTGAATAGATTCATGTCAGCAATGGTGATCCTATCTTGAGGCTGGCTATTTGCTTTGTCCATCCGTGCCTCCCATGATTACCAAATTACGGGGGCTTGCTTCATAAAAAGCCGTGCTTAGTGTTGTGGCGGAAATTGATAAAAAGCCCTTGTTGAAGCTTTAGGAGTGATTTTGTGCGGCCC
The DNA here is from genome assembly GCF_052378495.1 of Pseudomonas sp. A014. Taxonomy (NCBI): domain Bacteria; kingdom Pseudomonadati; phylum Pseudomonadota; class Gammaproteobacteria; order Pseudomonadales; family Pseudomonadaceae; genus Pseudomonas; species Pseudomonas sp. A014. The sequence continues at coordinate 3,566,854 of NZ_CP199001.1, read as the reverse complement.
AGTAAGGTTCTTCCGTGATTTGCCAGCGTACGTATGCGCTTACACTATCGGCCAGTTCTTGCTGGCTTGGGTGTATATTTCTGTCAAAATGGTGCATAAAGGTCCTGATATTCAATGGCGCGTAGCTTGATGTGGTGGCGTATTGCTATTTGGTGTTGTAGTAGGTTAGGGTTTTGTGCCTTGTCAGAAAATTATCATGCAGCTCGAGAAAGATTTATGCGGCACGCAGTTTGCACTGGTAGGGCTTACGAAAGATCTAGCAGCAGGAGCCGCAGGGTTTGGTGTTAGGGTAACTTTGGTATCTAGGATTAGTTCGTGCTGAGTTTCTGTCGGCGGATTCTATGGTCATCATGCGATGTGATGTTCCAGAATAAATCGCTGGCCAAACGCTACTCGACGTGCATCTAGCGGAGATGGCTGGAAAGCACACCCGTAACCATTTGCAGTATGTTCAGCGGGCACGTTAGCGTTTAGAAATGGTATGCCTGTCCGGAAATGTCATGGCTATGCACGCTTATGGCATTAGCATCGGTCGCTCGAGAGAAGTAGGCGTAACAGCGCGCATTGATATCGCAGGTGATGAGAGCGTTGGAAGTCAGATCACCACGACTGCAGCAACCTAAGGTATGATCAGTAGCCTTTCAGGCTCGCATTTAGCAGTCCTAGATGAGGTCGTAACCCTTGCTGAATAAAAGCGGCATATGTGGGAAGCTTAATATTCTTATGCTCTCTGCCCTATTTCGGGGTGGCGGGATGCTTTGCATCAAGGGTGTGGCAGCGTAATTCCCCTCTTTGGAAGAGTATTGCTCTTGGGGCGCGCATGCCAAAATTTGGCTAACATATGGGGCAGAGTACAGGTTCATTCCGCAATTACCATGTTTGTTTGGTTCAAAACTAGTGTGGTGTTTCAGAAGCGCCGCTAAAAATTAACTGCCCAGTGCTTAAAGTCGCGCTGGCGACTGAGGCAAGGATGTCCTCGGCCTTTTTATGCCGCCGAAATGGCTTCGGGTTTTGGTTGTAGGTTTCTAGGTAGTGCTCGATCGGCGCCTCAAGATCCTTGACTTCACCGGCTGCCACATCCAGGGCGGCGAATGATAAGGTCGTTCCATACCGTTTGTATTCATACGGGCGGATTTTGGGATTGCTTGGTGAGCGCGGTAACCCAGGTTGCGTTCGGTTCAAAGTATGGGCCTGACTCTTCTCATGGATGCACTGCGAAAGCGCTTTCTCGGGTGGGTTTAAGTAAAACCCAACGATGCCGCGAACCTTGTCGATAAACATCGGGTCAATGGAGAACTTGAAGTTCTTTTCCAGGTGCAGCTTGATCTCAGCGCATCGCTCAAACCCGGCAATCCCAGCTTTGAGAAGCGTGGGCGCCAGCGACACTGCATCCTTGCTGGTCCCCAAAACTTGAGCAATATCGTTGTCTGACTCGCCATCCGCACGGGCAAGGATTATCTCGGCGCGCAGGCGTGCATCTTGGGCGCCCTTGCAGAGCTTTACCTGGCATAACAGCTCCGCTTTTTCGGCTTCAGAACGGGTAACAACAGTTGATGGTCGCCCATGTCGATACACAGCTCTTGTTGAGTAAGTCTCTACAGAGACTAGCCAAAAATTTACAGTGGTAATTCTGAGGTACTACATCAGGAGCGGTAGTGAGCGAAGGGCTGCCTCGGTGCTTAAGTTTATGCTTTAGGCGCTCAAGAGGCTGTACTAAATTTCTTTTTTATATTTGATGAAGGCTAATAGTGTTTGAGTGCCTATATAGAAAATTCATTCGGGTCAGTATGTGAGCTGGTCAAAGAGCTTACAATTTCCACTGGATTTCTATTTTCATCGTCGCTACCTTTGTGGCGGGGGGAGTGGGCAGCTTGCATCACCCTCCGGGCAATCCAGATAGCCACGCATTATCTTTGTACGAGATTTTGTCTGTTTCGTTAGACAGGTAGCCACTACCATCGAGTTAATCGTGCCATTTTCAGTAGGTGTTCCGACGAATGCACATTCGGCATCTCGGAAGCTGATCCATGCTCGCTGAGCATATTTTAGTTTCTCTACGGAGGTAAGTGTTGATAGCTTGTTTAGTTTTAGTCGTGACATCATTTCACGGTAAGTGGCGTTCATTTCTATGTCCGCAGCCTGATAGGCTTGGTATGCGCACTTGCTCATTTCCGCCTGGCGGATAACATTGTCGCATGAGTCTGCAGCGAATATGCTGCTTGTCACGAGAAGAAAGGGAGGTATAAGTAAGTTATTGATTTGCATTTAGTTCTCAATTGGTTATCAGTGGCTAACTATGATTGTGATTGGTTATCTTGATTGGCTGGCTTGTGGTTTTCATGGGTTTAGCATTTGAGCTTTGTGGTCAGGCTTAAGCGGAGTCGCTCCGAAGACGTATTGCATCTTGAATGGGAGGTGCTCCAAATAAGCGCTTATACTCACGATGGAATTGAGAGAGGTTATCATAACCTACAGTCGAAGCTATTACGCCAACATCACTAGCTCTTTGGACCAGCAGGCGGCGTGCCTCAAGGAGGCGTAGGCGCTTTTGGTACTGAAGTGGACTCAGTGCTGTTGCATCCTTGAAATGATGATGCAATGACGAAACGCTCATGTTTACATGCTTCGCCAGATCTTCGATACGCATTGGACTATCATAATGATCCTTAACCCATTCGACAGCTTTACTAACCCTGAATGCTCGACTATCTGCAATAAGTGCATGACGAAGTCGCATGCCTTGGCTGCTCATAAGTAGTCGATACAATATTTCTTGTTCGATTAAAGGTGCCAGCGCGGGAATGTGCTTGGGCGTTTCGAGCAAGCTAGCCAAGCGATATGCAGCATTTAGAAGATCTTTAGATAATTTGCTCAGGCTGATACCCAAGCCTGTTGTTGGTTCGTCAGGAGGGGGAAGTTCTCGCATGGCAACGAGATCGGCAACCTTCTGCATGTCTATCTCATACGCGAAGCACAAATATGGCGCGGCAGCGCTGGCCTGAGTTATCCGGCCGATGACTGGCATGTCTATTGATGTGACTAAGCAGTGCTGAGTGTCATAGCTATAGGATGCGTCACCGGCAGTGACTATCTTTGCTCCCTGCGCAGCAAAGATGAGTGCAACCTTAGTAAAGGCTGACTCTTCTTTGAGGGGGGCAGAGTAACGATGGAATGTCAAAGATGGAATGGCGGTTCGATGCTCTCCATCGATAGGGGCGAAGCGTCCCACGATCGCAGCTAACTGGCGTGATAGGGTTTCTTGTGAAGGACGGTCTGAATCTGTGATATCTGGAGATTTCATAGCTTATAATCCTAGAAATTTCGCTATAATTATCCATGCGCTAGCATTAGCGTACATATTATTTTATGTGTTTTTTGGTGTTTTGTGCAATACTCTAATAGGATCGTGCATGCTCCTCGTGCGAAGTGGGTGCGCCTTTGGTCTGACAGCATGGCGCGTCCTTATCTGGAGGTGGGCAGGTTAATCTCGCTGCGATACATAGTAGAAGGAGCGGAATCGATCGAGGGCTCAAATGGAGGAACGCAGGGATACATCAAGTAATTGCGCAATATGATCAAATTAGTGGAAGAGAAAATGCTTCCAGACAATCGCATTGCCTGGCCATTTGGGGTTGGGGTTTTTTCACCTAGGCGCAGATGACGGCGCGCCTGCGAAAATTTCCGGTCAATGATGTGCTTACTCAATCCAGCAATACCGAGTAGCAGTGTGGCGATGGTGTCTACTACCGCTGCCTGGGTTTATACATCGGCCATGGTTGGCCGCCTTTCGTTTTTCCAGCGAGATCTCCAGCAGGGTTCCAATAACCGTGTAGTGCAAGCTGATGGACGCCTAGGACGCTGGCCCAGCTGCGTCGAGCTGTTCTGCAAATTCGCGTTTTTGTTGTTTTTAGGTTGTCATCTCCACAGCGATCGAATCGTAGGCCTGATGCATCTTCTCTAGTTCGCTTCGTAGATGTTTTGTTTAGCATGCAGAGCCAAATAAGCATTTAGATTTACGCACTCGAGTTGGTTAATGCTCTTTGGAAGCAAGAATCCGGTCCTCTCCTCCGGTTGATTCAGCGCAAACCATGCCCGCAGATCTACCGGCGAATTGGCCAATACATACGTTCGGCATTGTCATTGAGCGTAATAGATCCGCCAGATAAAGTGTCAGATAGCTCGCCAGTAGCAATGGCTTCGTAGATCCGCTTCATATGAAAGTGCAGAGCGAGCTACTGTGGGAAGTGCTTGAGTGGCGTAACAGCTCCACCATCCCCAAATACACCACCGAATATTGAAATCCCAGCTGCGGTCCCGATTTCTTTCTGGATTCCGCCATGATACGATCCGACAGCAAAGTCGAACAGAGGTACCTCTATTTCAGTCCTGTGGACTTTTTAAAGTCTATTGACGGCCTCGCTGCCGTGGTCGAACTAGACATCCAAGTCGTCGTGTTCGACCCCTTGCTCTTCGTCCCTCTAAACAAGGCTCGCAACCGCAACCGCAACCGCAACCGCAACCGCAACCGCAACCGCAACCGCATCCTGGCCTTGTATTGGGTATGCAATGACTTCTGTCTCTGGCCCAAGCGTCTGGAGCCCAAGTGCTTCACAACCCTACCTGATGCAACCGACGAAGTCCTGGCTGTCCAGGAACTGGACTGGCTAACGATGGTTTCGATCTTTGGTGCAACCGACTTCATCAAGTAGTGCCCCCTGTTTGATGGCTTAAACCGGTATAATCTGGCTCATGATTTCATTGCCAGACAACCTTCCCTCTGATTCTGTTCTGTTCAAGAAAATACTGCTTGATGCGCTAACGCATCAAGCACAAACAAAACTGTGGTAGAAGCTTACGAGTTCCACATCGTGAATATAAAGGAGATGATCAAGTTTCTGCGCGACCGTCTTGTTGGTCGCAAGTCCGAGCAGACCGTTGATCCCAATGCCCCGCAATTAGCGATGTTAAAATAGGTAGAAAGAGAACTTCTGTTCGGCATATTTTAGAGGTGGCATATCAAGAGTTCGCCGACCTGAGCAAGAATCTCTGGGGCCGGATAGGAGCGGACACGGATTATCTGGTGATCACCCAGGCTGCGACGATCCGCTCCTGCGTGCTAAGTGGCAACCTGAAACTGGAGCGCATGGCGCAGGTGATCAATGCACAGGACTTCGATGGCATGGACTATACCTTTCTGGTCAGTGCCGACGGCAAGATTCTCGCCCACCCTGACAAGCAATGAGTGACCAAAAGCCACGTCGAGTTCTTTTCGGCAGTTTCGCCATCGTTCGACGAGCGTTTCAGCGAAGTGACGGAAAATGACGCCACCCGCCTGGTCGGTTTCATCCCTGTGCAGGAGTTGCGGTCGGTGAAGTGGTGCGTCGGGCTCTTCCTGGGCAAGCGCAAGGTCTATGCCGCGCTGACCGCCTCGATAGCCGAATGGGGCAATGGCGCGCAGCGCAAGGCGATCTATTCACTGTGGCGCCAGCCTCGACCGGCTTCGTGGTGATGCCCAACTACTGGGGGCGGAAGCATAGAATTAGAGGGGGCGGCGTTTGATCATGCACACAATCGGTTACTCGCCGCGAGTGAGGCTGGCGGAAGCGCGCATACTCTCGCGTCGACTCACAACACGAACTTGTCTACCCCACTTAGCGCTAATCCACATTGTGGGGTAGGGGCTCAGACGCCTTCCGGCGATATTCCAGCACCACTTCTTCATGGGTCGCGCCCCACTCACGCATTGCGGAGATTAGCGGAATTAGAGTTTCACCCAGCGGGGCCAGTGAATACTCCACCTTTGGCGGTACCTCTCGATATATCTCGCGATGAATGATCCGGTCTGTCTCCAACTCTCTTAGTTGCAGAGTCAGCATACGCTGTGTGATTTCTGGCATCAGACGACGCAGTTCATTAAATCGCCGTTTCTGGGCGATCAGGTGAAAAAGGATAAGTGACTTCCACTTTCCGCCGATGACGTCGACCGTAAAGGTAACGGGGCAGGCGAAGGCTTCGACCTCGCCATGCGGGATACCGAGCTTCATGGGGCTACTCCTTGGTTCCTAAAATGTGCCTACAGCACATTAATGTGCGTACTTACGAAATCTGTCTGTAAAGCTTAGCATAAATCCATCACTTGAATTGATGGAGTCATCCGCATGAGCTTGTTGCTTTCCCCTTTTGAGTTGAAAGGGCTCGCGCTGCGCAACCGCGTAGTCATGTCCCCCATGTGCATGCACATGGCTGCCGACGATGGTTTCGTTACCGATTGGCACCGAGTCCACTACGGGGCTCGGGCCCAAGGCCTGGCTGCTCTTGTTTTTCCTGAGACCCTCGCAATCGATAAAGACGCTCGAATTGGCGAGGGCGATCTAGGTATCTGGAGTGACGATCACGTTGTCGGTCTGAGAGGCCTGGTTGAGCTGCTCCATGGCTTTGGAGCCAAAGTTGGCGCGCAGCTCGGCCATGCTGGCCGGAATGCTGACTTGCCGAAAGTCGTCGGTGTTGCGCCATCAGCAATTCCATTTACTGAACAAAGCCCCGTTCCCCGTGCACTGGAAATACAAGAAATTGCTGCACTGGTTAAGGAATTCGGAAAGGCCGCGCGGCGCGCGTTAGAAGCTGGCTTTGACGTACTAGAGATCCATGCCGCACACGGGTATTTATTGAATGAATTCCTTTCTCCTCTGTCCAATACCCGTACGGATGAGTACGGTGGTGATGCAAAACGTCGCTACCGCTTCGTGCGCGAAATTATCGATGAGGTGAAACAGGTTTGGGGCGATCGTCCACTGTTCGTACGGATCTCCAGCAATGACTATGCTGAGGGCGGAAATACGCCGGAGTCATTTCTTGAATATGGCTTCTGGATGAAAGAGCAAGGTGTAGACCTGATCGATTGCAGTTCGGGCGGCATCAAGATGGTTAAGGTGGCAACCTTTCCGAATTATCAGGTGCCGGCCTCTGAACTGCTTCGAAGGGAGCTGAAAATTGCTACCAGTGCAGTAGGTTTGATCCAGAACGGTCGTCAGGCGGAAGAGATCCTCCAGAATGGCCGAGCTGACCTGATTTTTGTAGGCCGCCAGATGCTGCGTGATCCCTTCTGGGTTCGTAGCGCTGCAGATGACCTGAAGGAGTACATCGATATTCCTAAGGCTTACACTCGCTATGGTGCAGCCTGGTTAGATACCAAGCTCAGCTGACACGTTCTCTTGATCACATTTATTTACCGCCGGTGGATGTTGAGGTTCCAGCCTAATGGGAGTGCTGCTTGCGCTTTTCATCTCGGCGTCTGCTGATGCGGTAATAGGTGTTCAATTTTACAGGTCTTCTTGTATCAGCAAATCCCACAGGCTTGAAAATATGCGGATTTTCATGCAGTAATACTGGACTATAAAATACCTGCGCGGCTGGAATCCAAGTAATAATTTCCCCTCGCTTGCTAAGCTGGAGCTGGAGCTGGAGCTGGAGCTGGAGCTGGGGCTGGGGAGCGTTTCTTGTGACAGTTCGTCCTTCGGGAAGATAGCTAAATTTTTAAACATACTCGCGCAAGTATCCTACCGAGGTGTTTATAGATAAAGCACTGACTGTTCGCTGCTTCGCCTTCATATGCATTACCAACCGGATCGATGTGATTTCGCTCTATTGGGCTATCTCCCCTAGTCACGATGGCATCTTCAGGCGTGCTTGGTGAGTGCCAACGACCGAGCGTAGCTGCTTAGCTTCTCTGGTACCGGAGTCAATCAAAGCAACGATGAGTTCCGTTTTCGTAAGCTATCCACAGATCAGCGGTTTATGGCTGCCGTCGAGCCAGATCGTCGTATATGCACCAAGGTATGGAGCCGTCTAGCAGTGTGGTCACGCGAGTCGGCACCGCTCCGAAATGCTTTTGCGTTAACCCTAAAGTTTAGTCCCTTTGTCGAGGAATAGTCTCATTGAGTAGTAGTGGCAAGAACCTTCCGGTCGCGTCCTCGCTAAATATCCATGCGGTCACACTTGTAGCCTATTCCGTCGCAGCTAGCGCGCCCACACCTCTTTATCGCCTCTACCAGGTGCGGTGGCAGTTCTCGTCGGGATTGCTGACACTGATCTTCGGTGCCTACTCATTTGCCTTGCTCTTGACGCTCCTCATGGCGGGACGGCTCTCTGACTACATTGGCCGCCGTCCTGTCATTAGCTTTGGTCTGGCCCTGCAACTTGCTGCCATGGGCCTTTTTCTTACTGAAGACGGACCGAGCTGGCTGATTGCGGCCAGATTGTTGCAGGGTGTGGCGAGCGGCCTAGCCTCCGCGGCCTTGGGCGCTTCTTTGATAGATCTAAATCACAGTCGCGGCGCATTGATCAACAGCCTTGCACCGATGGCCGGCATGGCCCTTGGTGCTCTGGGATCCACGGCGTTGGTTCAATTGGTCCCGGCCCCAATGTATTTGACTTTTGTGCTGTTGCTCGTCGTTTTCTCAGTACAGTTGCGGCAAACTTGGCGCACACCCGAAACAGTGATTGGCCGCTCCGGAGCGCTCAGATCATTGTGGCCAAGCCTTGCAGTTCCGCTACTCGCCAAGGCTGAATTGTTGGCGGTCATGCCGATCAATGTGGCGGTCTGGGCCCTTGCCGGCTTCTACCTGTCGTTAATGCCCTCGCTGATAGTGCAGGTGACGGGATCAGATTCCGTTTGGCTCGGTGGCCTAAGTGTCGCGGCTCTAACCATGAGTGCTGGTGTTGCCATCCTTATCATGCGTCGACGCAGGGCTCTAACCGTACTGATCATGGGCGCAGCCGCGCTCGTAGTCGGAGTGCTTGCCATCCTTGTCGGCGCCAATCTCGGCTTAGCGGCTGTTCTCCTCTTCGGCTCGGTGACCGCCGGTGTTGGGGTCGGGGCCGGATTCCTAGGCGCGCTGAGCAGCGTCATGCCTCTGGCTGAGCCAGGTCAGCGAGCAGGTTTGGTGGCGGTTTTCCATGTCGGAACCTATCTTGCCTTCAGTCTACCCGCGATATTCGCAGGATATTTGACCCAACATCTCGATCTGCTGAAGGTTACCAATTTCTACGGTGCAGTGTTGGCTCTGCTGGCACTCACAGGATTAATCCTGACACTAGCTCGCCACCAACGCCGCAAGAACTACATTGATGTCCTTGATGCAAAAGAACAGAGGAATCAGTGCTCAAACGACTGCGGAACGTGACACATTCCTCACCCATATCTTAGGAAACTCTGACGTTTGGCTTTGTAGAGAACACTGCGTTTGCTCAAGTGCTTGTACCAGTCGAAGCGGTCAGTGGGCTGGTCGAGATGCATAATCCCATGCCCAGCATCCAGACAGTATTGGCTCTGCAAAAGGTCAATCTGGGTTGGGCATCCGACTTTGCCCCCAATGTCCTGATCAAATGGTTGCGCACCCTACAGTTGGTCGAACTAGATACGCAGAAGCGTTTGTGCCTGACCGAGCGTGGCAAGCAATGAGCTCGACGTATTCACTGGATGTCGGGTGTACGGAGCACACCCTCCAGTCCAGTCGTATCCGCGACCGAGGTGGACGCAGGCGGGGAGCTCGTATCCGGGGGGGGGCAGCCATCTGGAGGGTCGTGTCCCAGGAAGTGGTGTAACTCATCATGGCTCTGGCCATTTAGTTTGCCGTTTAGTTGATCACGGCCGACAGCTTAGCCTGTGGATTATCGCTGACGGATTCAAAGCCCTCCAACTGCATATATCGCCGTTGCAGGCACCCCTCGTCGTTCTGCTCCAGCAGCATCGCCCCTACTAGGCGTGTGATGGCAGGATCGTTGGGAAAGATGGTTGCCCACGACGTCGGTGTGGCATTTGATCTCCACGTTGAGCCGCTCCAGTGGATTGGTGCTGTGCAATTGCTGTCGATGCGCTTTGGGAAACGCCATGTGTGCCAAAACTTCATCCTCGCAGCCGTCCATGAACGTGGCGATCTTGGGGTACTTTTCGCGCAGTTGGTCAGCAACCAAGCGCCATTGCTGATGGCATTCGGCACGGCTGTCCTGTGCGAAAGCCGTGCGCAGATGTGCCGCCGCCACGGTGCGCTGGCCCTTGCCGACATGGGCCATGGCGTTGCGCATGAAGTGGACGCGGCAGCGCTGCCAAGTCGCGTTGAAAACCTTGGAAACAGCGGCCTTGAGCCCTTCGTGGGTGTCGGATATGACCAGCTTCACGCCACGCAGCCCCGTCGCATAAGGCTTCGCAGGAAGTCTGTCCAGCATGCCAACCGGGCTGCATAAGCACTATCAGCAAACTATCATGCGGGCTGTCGAAGTTTCGCCAAAGACTGCGCGCATATCCACGCGCGGGCTGAGGCTTGCCCGCACCGCTGAGGCCAGTCAGCACGGCAAAGTGTCGGTGAGGATGACTCCACAGGCCAGCATCAAGTTGACCACTCAGCGCCTTGGGGGAACTGGATATTCAAACCCGTCGATGATTTTCTCCAGTGGTAGCCACCCCAGATGATCGTGTCCCGGGAAGTGGTGTAACTGAACCAGCCGAAGGCGCCCTGCGGGCGAAAGAGGATGGTCATCGTGGTTCTTGGCTAACGTTGAGTTTGCGAAGACCTAACACTCACCAGAGAAACTACGATGACCAAGCCCACTATCGCATTGACCGAGTTGGTTGAGAAAGGGGCAGACGCCGATCTGCTCAAGCAAATGATCCAGTTTGTTGCCCAGCGCATGATGGAGTTCGACGTCCAAGGCATGTGCGGCGCCGGCTTCGATGTCAAAAGCCCAGACCGGACAAACAGCCGCAACGGTTACCGTGATCGCCTCTGGCAAACCAACCCGCGCTGGCGTTGTCGACCTGAAGATCCCGAAACTGCGTCAAGGCAGCTATTTTCCCGGCTTTCTTGAGCCTCGCCGTACTGCCGAGAAGGCCATGGCCGCTGTGATCCAGGAAGCCTACATTCAAGGCGTCTCGACGCGTTCAGTGGACGAACTGGTCAAGGCAATGGGCATGACCGGCATCTCCAAGAGCCAGGTGTCTCGGCTGGCCGGCGAGATCTATGAGCGTGTCCACGCCTTCCTTGATCGCCCTCTGGAAGGCGACTGGCCTTACCAGTGGATCGACGCCACTTACGTCAAGGTGCGGGAGGCCGGGCGCATCGTCTCGGTCGCCGCAATAATTGCCGTGGCGGTCAACACCAACGGCGGGCGCGAGGTATTGGGCATGCGGGTTGGACCTTCCGAAGCTGAACCATGCCCCGGGAAGCCTGCTGGGCTACGTTAATCCGCTGGATAACGACACCTACGTCAGAGCCAAAGCGCTTGACTTTCTACCGCGTGCCAGTGCTGATCCGTCACGGCCATACACGCTAGTGCTGGGTGAAATGAAGGGACGCGGCATGACCTACTGGAAATGATCTACGACCGTGCCGACAACCGCTCCACCATCCTGACAACTCTACTGCCCATCGACCACAGGATGGCTGGATCAGCGACCCACCCCTGGCGGATGCCATCCTTCGCCTGGTACACAATGCTTACCGACCAACTATGAAGAGTGCGTCACTGCGCCGGAAAAACCAAGGAGCAAACCGCATCGTGACCGCACCTTCTGCCAAGTCCCTACTCGCTGACAGCGCTCATTCGCGAGCAGGGTCAAATTGCTTCTCGCGAATAAATAGTAGCGGAATCATGCCGCAAAGGAAGTAAGCAGCGCCGACGATCAGGAAGCCGATGCCGATAGAGCCCTGACTGGCGAAGAAGCCGATAGCTGCCGGTGATACTGCGGCTCCGATACGCCCGATGTTGTAAGCACCACCAACTGCGGAGCCGCGGAACTTGGCTTCGAAGCTTTCGGTCATGTAGGTGGCGTTGACGCTGTAGGGAACACCATAGAGGAAGCCGAAGACAATCAGCAGCCAGAGAATATTTTCCGGCTGGTTGAACAGCACGATGATTGGCAGGAACAGCGCGGTCCCTAAGCAGCCAACGGCAAATACCTTACGGCGCCCGAACTTATCTGCCGCCATGCCAGCGATAACCTTGCCTAGAACCGAAGCCGTGTAGGTGCCGAACAGGAACGAGGTCATCTGCTTGAACGCCATGCCCAGTTCAGTTTCTAGGTAACTGGGCATCCAGTTGTTGACACCGTAATTGCCGAATTGCAGCAAGCCTGCGGTCAAAGACCAAAGCACGAACATCCTAGCGGCGGTGGGGTTGGTGAAAATTTGCTTGTACTTGCCGCCCTCCGCGAGCGCTCGAGCCTTTCGCTCTGTACTCTGCAAACGTGTCCAGGTCGAGGGTTCCGGTACCATCTTGTACATCAGCAGCGCGAGGATCACGGGCGTGACACCTACGAAGAACAGTGTGCGCCAGCCATAACTAGGCAGTATCCAGGCTGCGAGAAGCGTTGCGACGATATATCCGACGGACCAACCTGCTTGCAGGCTGCCAAGTACCGTATTTCTGAACCGGGTGGGCACGTACTCGGCCATCAGGGTGTTGCACGCAACATATACCGAGCCAAGACCAAGTGCCGAGACAATTCTAATGATCGCAAATTGCAGGTAATTCTCGGTAAAGCCCAGTAGCCCGGTGCCGATGCTGAACAGCAAGACGCTGAGAACGACTGTCCGCACCCGCCCGAAACGGTCGGTCGCCCAACCACCGTAGATCCCTCCGACAGCCATGCCCGCCAGGGTGCAACTGCCGAGCATGCCAGCCTGCAGGCCAGTCAGGCCGAACTCCGATTTTAGCGAGGCTAGGCTATAGGCCAGGATCATGACATCGGCACCGTCGATGACCATCGTAAGGAAACAAAACACGAAGGCTGTAATCCAAGTCCGCTCGGTAGGCGAGGTGGTGATCCCGGCAGGGTTAAGGTCTTGCATGTTTTTATCCTTGTTATAGCTGGGTAGGCTGTGCCTGTTCCGGCACTACACGGCGCTGCAGCAACAGCGCGGACGGCGGGCACGACCCACCACCAAAGGCTGTCACAACCTGCGGCAAAATCAGTTGCCAAGCAAACGAAAAAATATCTGGCCTGCATTCCTGATAGGAATACTCCCAGTTGCACTGTAAATAACCTTATCGGCGCAGACTGCCCCCCCCTTACTGCTAGGGTGCGCGATCGACTCTGGCGTAAGTCATGCGAAAAAGTATGGCGGCGATTCGCTAATTTCGTTTGCCAAGACAGTCCACCAACGTGATCAATGCAGGCCTTGTATTTTCCAGGAGGCTCACCATGGACCCCGTCCGATTCATGCATCCCGACACAATTCGTGCGCTTTTCAGTACAGAGCTGTCAGCGATGTACAAACATGAAGTGCCACTCTATGGCGACTTGCTGGACCTGATTGCCAAGGTTAACACCCAAACCCTGGGCGCCCAGCCCACGCTCGCAGACCAATTGCGCCGCAGTGGTGAAGAGCAGCGCCTGAGTGTTGAGCGACATGGCGCGATCCGTGTCGGTACTGCCGAGGAACTGCAAGGGATGCGCAGGCTGTTCGCAGTCATGGGCATGTATCCAGTGGGCTACTACGACCTCAGCATCGCCGCAGTACCGGTGCACGCCACCGCCTTCCGGCCGATCGAAGCGGCGTCGCTGCGCGCCAATCCGTTCAGGGTGTTCACCTCGTTGCTACGACTCGAGTTGATCGAAGATCTGAAATTGCGTGAGCAGGCCAACCAATTGCTGCGCGAGCGGAGCATCTTCACGCCTGGCGTGCTGGCGCTCATAGAGCGGCACGAATGTGAAGGTGGGCTTAACGACGCGGACGCTAGGAGGTTCGTCCAGGAGGCGCTGGAAACCTTCCGTTGGCATAAGAGCGCGACGGTGAGTGCTGAGCAATACCGCGCACTACATGAGCAGCACCGGCTGATCGCTGACGTGGTGGCATTCCGCGGGCCGCACATCAACCACCTTACGCCACGAACGCTCGATATCGACCGAGCTCAAAGCGAGATGCTTGCACGCGGCATGAACCCCAAGGTGGTCATTGAAGGACCACCGGCTCGCCGGTGCCCGATCCTGTTGCGCCAGACAAGCTTCAAGGCCTTGCAGGAGGCGGTGACATTTGCTGATGGTGATGACGCAGTAGGGCATCACACCGCTCGCTTCGGAGAGATCGAACAGCGAGGCGTGGCGCTGACCCCTGCGGGCAAAGCGTTGTACGACCATCTGTTGAGCAAGGCCAGGCGCACACTGGGCGCAGCGCCGAGCGCAGAAAATGCCGAGGACTATGCGCAAATACTAACAACAGTCTTTACCGAATTTCCGGACGACTACTCCTCTCTGCGCAAGCAGAAGCTCGCTTACTTCACATATGTCGTGAAAAATGCAGCCTTAGCCGATGGGGCTGACCTGGAAACTCTGATCGAACAAGGCGCGGTTGGCTTCGAGCCGCTGGTCTATGAAGATTTCCTGCCGGTCAGCGCTGCAGGCATCTTTCAATCCAACCTCGGCGGCAGTGCCAAGAGCGGCGCCTTGATCCAAGGCAACCGGAAGCAATTTGAGGCTGCGTTAGGCGCGAGTGTAACCGACGAAATGACCTTGTACGCCCAAGCTCAGTCGCAATCCATCGAGTCCTGCCTGCGCGCGCTTGAAATCCCGACAGACAGCGCATAGATTAGCTGACCGCCCAGCCGCCCAGCCGCCCAGCCGCCTAGGCTCAGGCTCAGGCTCAGGCGGCTAGACCGGCCTGCACGGCCATAGTTTCAGGTGTAGTACGCAAGCCATGCACAAGAAATTGCTCCCGTCCATGATGTCGCTGCAGTGCTTCGAGTCCACCGCCCGTCATGCCAGCTTCACTCTGGCCGCCCATGAACTAAACCTGTCGCAGAGCGCTGTCAGCAAGCAGGTTGCTCAACTTGAGCAGATGTTGCAGCGGCGCTTGTTCAACCGGCTGCGCAGCGGCCTGAAGCTTACTGCGGTAGGCGAACTGTACCTGAGCGAAGTTAGCAAGATCCTTAGCCAGACCGACATCTCGACGCGCTTCATTCTGACCTTCGATGGTCAGGCTGAAACCCTGAGAATCGCGACCCAGCCGACTTTTGGCTCACGCTGGCTTATCCCGCGACTTCCTTCATTCAGCGCAGCGTTTCCACATGTTCGGCTGAGTGTACGCAATGAGCTGGAACCGTTCGACCTGTTACAATCCAAGGCCGACGTCGCATTCTTTTACGGCCGTGGCACTTGGCCCGGCGCCCAGTGCGTTGAGCTGTTTCGCGAAGATGTCGTTCCGGTGTGCTCCCCTACGTTGTTACAGCAACGCTCTCTGAAAGCTATCGATGATATCCACAGCCACACGCTCTTGCAGTGCGTTTCACGGCCCGAAGCTTGGCATGACTGGCTGGGCGCCCAGTCCATGACATCCAGAAACAGCTACCGCGGTCCGCAGTTCGACACTTTCGATCTGTGCATTCGCGCGGCGATCGCAGGGCTGGGCGTAGCACTGGTACCAAGGTTCATGGTAACCGAAGAACTGCAGCGCGGCACCTTGCTGATTCCCCTGCACTACTATGCACCCAGCCCGGATGCTCACTATGTGGCCTATGCGACCCAGAGTCATGATTCACTAAAAATTCGGAACTTCGTGGAGTGGGTGTGCGAGCAGGCCCTTGAGTAGGGCGTACGTCATCCAGAAGACCCACAAGTTGCCTTTACAGCGTCTTCAGTTATATGGAAAAACGCGGGATAATTTTTCTTCTATGCAACCTCCGATCAAGTCGGCACGGGTCAGCCGATCTCTGTTGTCTGTTGTAACGACAGGCGACGACATGGGGCCCCACGATGAAACCACTGACCGGACGAATACGTGATGTCGCCGGACTAGTTCTTCAGCTCTACTACCAGGACTCTATTGTTCGTCAGTAACAGCAAATCGATATCAAGTGGTTGCTTGGAACCTCGCATTACCAACCGAAATACTGCGTGGCGCCCCATTCACGGGGTAGCTTCGCTTCGAGCTCGCGCAAGGCAGCATGCTCGACCTCCAGAACACCTCGCGGGTTGAGATAGTTTATACGCAAAATTGGGGTCTCCCTATCCTGATTTAGTCGCCAGCCATTTCCCATTGACGACTCGCCCAACGATTGGATTGTGCCATCACAATCTATGCTATCACGCATCTGCAAACACTTAGATCTGGATCAAGCACCAGCCGAGCTAATAGTTCCCTTCCTGACGGCGGCTCAAACAGAAGGGGTTTCCGTATGGTTACCGTGCTTTTTCACAAACTAAAAGCCACTGACTTTTTCGCAAGAAAACTCCGATAAATAGTTGGGTTAGATAAGTGGCTGTTCTATAAAGCATAAACTACATGTAATGGTTAGTAAGGGGCCGGACTGATGAGAGGGGGCTATTTCAGCACCGGTCGTGTGGCCTGTGCTCACTTGATCGGAGAATCCCTAAGGTGCAGCCCATTATAGCCACAAGCGCCAACAGAGGGTGCGCCACAACAAGCAGGTCTCGAAAGGCGTCATTCATATGAGAACGACAGTAGTGATGGTGTTGTGATAATTGCGGTGAGGAGCGCTTGCTTCTGATTACAGGGGGCGAACTGGCTCTTGAATGGCTTCGTAAAGTGGCGTTTCTGTGTACGAAAGGACGGTCGATAAGGGTGATTGCTTGCCGTGTATTAAATTTTTACAGATCTTGATTGGGGGGTTATCCTTTGATTTTTATGCAGGTGAGTATCGTTGTTCTTCAAGTTTTTTCTAATTGTCATTAAGTCGCTGTGGCTCGAAGTATGTTTTCAAGGTGTTCTCCTAGTATATTCCAGGCCTCATTTTTTTCCTTGGCATAGTCATAATGCAGATAGTGCCGGCGCACCTTTGAGCCTCCCAGCAAGTGATTCTGGCACCGATCAATGATCTCCAGTGGCACGCCTAACTCCTGCATAATTGTCGCGCCGGTTCGACGCAAATCATGCGGAGTCCATTCGCCTTTATTCCCTTGGCCTAGCACCAGAGAGTCGTCATGATGGCGACCGGATAGAGGCTTGCTGCGATTTTTGAAGCAGCTTTGCCGATCCCCGATCAGCTTACTAACTGTTTTGGTATCTACATGACTGCTTTCATCCTTGCTGGGGAAGCAGAAAGGGGTGTGACCGGTTTCTTGTCTAAGGCGCTTGAAGTGCTTCCGTGCGAATGCTGATAGGAATATATGGTGGTCCTGTCGTTTGCCTTTGTGTCCTTTAGTAGTTTCCGCGGGGATAAACCAGGTACCTTTCTCCAGGTCAACATTTCGCCATTCGGATTTCAGCAACTCGCCAATGCGACAGAGCGTGCTGAGACATATCCAGACTGCACATTGCACACG
Organism: Pseudomonas sp. A014; assembly: GCF_052378495.1. Lineage (NCBI taxonomy): Bacteria > Pseudomonadati > Pseudomonadota > Gammaproteobacteria > Pseudomonadales > Pseudomonadaceae > Pseudomonas > Pseudomonas sp. A014. The sequence goes on along the minus strand of NZ_CP199001.1, from coordinate 3,549,579 downwards.
AGAATTTACCGGTCGGATGCCGGAGTATTTCTGGCCAGCGGGTAGGGCGTCGTACTCACGCGCTAGGTGTGTGAAAATCTGTTGGAGTTCTTGGATCTCGCGAATGGAGAGAACACGGTCGCGCTGCTCCCGGTAGTCGTGATCAAGCAGTTTCTTCACGTCAACCAGATCGGCGGGGTTTCCGTCGACCATCAAAGTACGCCAAGGCTTGCGTTTTTCGGCCCATCTCAGCATCTGACCTATGTCTTTGCTGAGGATCACGACTGTACGATTTAAACCACGAGATTTGACCGAGCGCAGCAAGCCTAGCAGATCCTTTTCGGCGATGGTGCGCAGTGGCTTATCGCCAATAGCTGGTAGTACGTCTTTGGAGAAGCTGCGGCGTAGTTCTGCGTTGCCGTCTAAGCGAGAAACTCCGTCGCGCATCCACTCTTCAAAAAGGTCGGTTACTGTTTTGTTCTCCGCAGCCAAGCGTTCGGCTTCCGCAATGGTGGCGGAGAGGTTTGCTTGGGCTTCGATTTTGGCAGCCTTCTTGGCAGATGACGGGTCAATCCCTTCAGCTACCAGTTGGTTTGCTCTTCTGTGCTCAGATCGTAACTCGGCAAGGGTTTTGCTCTTACTGCCATTTTTAGCCCATGTGCCGCAGGCATAGTCTTTGAATTTCCCTTCCCACTTGTAACGGTAGTAAAAGCTCACCGACACACCTTTTCTGCGGGCAATGACTTTCCCCAGCAGATTTCCATCATCTCGGATGGTCCTACCATGATCTTCAGCGGTGAGCGATTCCAATTCCCTGACGGTAATCTTGGCCATTGTCTACCCCTTGCAGGCGGGAGGATGCCTCAAAAAAACCCCTACTTATACCCCTACCGTTGCGGTGGCTCTCTGTAGAATTCTTTGGACTGGGTTAGACCAAATATTAGCCTGAAAGCCCTATGGTTGCTAGCCTGAAGTCATTCTGCTGTGTGCTATTGAAATCCGTTGAACTCTTATAATTAACCGCATGGGGTGCAAGGGGTCGAGTGTTCGAATCACTCCGTCCCGACCAAAAATCCCTAGAAAATCCAGTCACTTAGCGGTGACTGGATTTTTTTATGCGCGGTCGTGCGCAAAACCCGCGCAAAATGCGCGCAAAACTATCCGGCGATTTCGCCGATATCCAGGTCGGCATCGACCTCGGACCACACCACATCTTCGTGCCCTTTCTGATAGTTTCTGGTCATGCCTTCGGTGGTATGCCCGGCGATCTTCTGACCGTCCTTCCCGGCCCGCTTGTACAAGTGAAGGGAGAGGGCACGCACCTCATGAAACCCTGGCATCTCCTCCTCTTTGAGATGGCGATAGCAGCCAGCGGCATCCCTCGCATCCTTGAATGCTCGAGTGAGAAATCTCTCATCGACCTTCGTCCAGTGATCCTTTCCTTCTCGTTTCTTCTTCCGCTCAGGCCGGCGGTGTACAAGGTACGGCGACAGGATGTCATCCCGGCATCTGGTCAGAACTTGGCTCAATTGGTCGGTGACTTTCAGTTTCAGCCAGCCCGAGTCCGAAGCCTTCTCGGTTTTGCTCTGGACCACATACAGGTATCCGTCCCGCACATCCTCGAACTTCATGTCGAGGATATCGCCGCGGCGCTGCGCTGTTATCAATGCGAGATCGATCGCGTTCTGGAGCCAGCGCGGCGACTTCTCGCGTATCGCTTTCAAGCCTTCCACTGTGTGCCGCTTACGCTGCTTCTTTTCCAGCTTCGGCATCGTGTTCGAGGCGGGGTTGTCGGGGCATAGCCCCTTAGCTGCGGCATGGTTGAATAGGTCAATCAGGATTGCGCGCGCCTGGTTACTGGCGCGGGGCGTCAGCGGCTCGAGAAACTCCGCGATCATCCTGATGGTGATCTGGTCAATGGGTCTTTCGGCCAGCTCGGCACGGATCTGCTTGAAGCGCACCGCGTACAGGTCAAGGGTCGCCTTCGCTAGCTCGCGCGGTGGCAGCACGTCGCGTTCGTAGGTGACCAGGAACTCCCCCAGCGTCACTGTGGTTTCGCCAAGGACCTCGGCCACCAGATCACCGCCTCGCAGGAAGGTGGTGTTGAGCTGGGCCGCCGCGTCGATTGCCGTGCCTCGGTCGGCGCCGAACTGGAACCACTTGCCGTCGGTGGGGCGGCGATAGCGATACGTGTCCCTCCGAGCGTCAAAGTACAGGTTCATGGGTAGGCCCCTGTTGGCCTTGTTCCTGGGTCGAGGAACCATCACGCCACTCCTTTCAGCACCATATCAACCAGACTGTTGCCGGTGAGCCGCTGGTAAGCCGCCCAGTCCACGTACCAGATGTTTCCAACCCGCTCGCCAGGAATCTTGCGGTTGCGCAGGTGATTGCGAATCGCCTGGGCGCACAGTGGCGTTCCGTTCTCGCCCCATTTCCGGCGCTGGAACTCGCTGATCTTGATCAGTTCTCTCTTCATTATGGTCTCCACGCCGCCGGTGGCGGCAGGTTGGTGGTCAGGCCAGCAGCACTTCACGCACGACTTCCCAGAGTCGGGCGTCGGGCCATTGGTAGCGATCGAAGTCCGTATCCGGCTGGACGCCGTAACGGCAGCTGGAGTGGGCGCCGGCGGGGTACTCGCCGCGCTTCTGCATGATGGTGGCCACTCGGCCGTCACCGCCCGGCTCGGTCCGGTGGTACTCGTAGGCCCTGGTGGTATACAGATCGCCCGCGGCAATGGTGCATGTCGAGTGGTGCACCATGTTGGCCCTGCCGTCTGGGCTCCACGGCCTGCCGCCGCGAGCCTGCCGCGCGCCCTCGTGCAGATAGAGAACGAATTCACCGTCATCCAGGCGGCGCATGTCGTAGCAGTGGTTGATCTGTTTCCCGACCAAAATCCGCGATACGAAGTTGAAGCGGTGGTCGTGGATTGCCGAGTGCTCGAAGCAGCTGCGGCGGGGCAGCTCGGGGTGCCACACATGCAGGCGCTGATCGCCCTGCAGCTGAACCTGAACAAAGCCCAGGCCGTGTAGTGTGATCTTGTCAGTCATGACGTCATCAATGATCATAAGCGTCACTCAATGAAAGGGTTCAGGGAAGGTTATGGGTAATAGTGGTGAACTTTCTAATCTGATTGATTTTCTCGGTAAACTAGCGGGTTGCTCTGTTCTATTTTTAGGGGTGGCCTTCTGTGCTGGCTATTTTTATAGTTCAGCCTATTTAGAATTTTTCGGTGCTCGTTGGTTTTTGAGCGGCTTCACATTTATTGAGTTTGTGGTTAGGGGGATTTGGAATGCAGTATATGGCGCTATCGGACTGCTGGTTTTAGTTGTCGTTACCCAGAGCTCAGTAGTAACCGAGAAGCATTTGCTTTGGATGGCTCGCATTGTTTGCTACCCTTTCTTTGCGATTTTTGCTGTAATTATTTTCTACGACGAGTATTCCAATGGTGCGTGGGGTTCAGTTTATAAAAGCTACTGGTTAATGTCTTGGACGTTGATGAGCCTAGTGGTTGCAGCTGCCAATTGCATGCATCCAGTATCTAGTGGGTATGTGATATTCAAAATTTTTAATGTGGTTCTGTTTTCTGTGCTGTGCTACTCAGTATTGGTCGGGTTTCCAATTTTTAACGCTCAGGAGGATGCACAGGAGCTAGCGAATAATAATAGGGCGAAGATGATGAAAGCTTATAAAGAGGGCTTTGCGGAAGTTCACTTCGTCGTCGATTCAGCCAACGGTAAAATCTTACTTTTAAATAAGGACACCTCATTGATGGTGGTAGAGCCTACTGACGGTTGGCGGATTGCAAAGTCGATCAGGTAGTCCATGTACATCAGGGGCGGGATCATGGCATCAGCTCCTTAGGCACCTGGACAGTATTGCCAAGCTTGGCCTTTACCAGGCTGCGACAGAAAGCGATGAGGAGTGTTGGGCCGTAGCACCAAAAGCCGGTACCGACTGGGCCCGCGCTGTAACGAAACTGAGCATCTGAAAGATGAGCCTGGTAGTGGGCACTTGCGTGATGCTTGTCGATCAGTGGCCCACCCTGAAGCCAGCAGGTAGAGGGCCGGTAGCCATATCCCAAGGCGGCACCGCGAACGGTACAACTAGCGGGCTCGCCCTGTGGGCTGATGATGCAGGTGTGATCCTCGCTGTCTTGGGTGTAGCCCTCAGCCTTGGCCACCGCCCAGTCCAGCGCCGCGCCGCTCAGGTTGGATACCCTCACTTCGATCAGGTCGGTCATGGCTGCGCACTCGGCGGGGAAGGAAGGGGCATCCAATGGGTGGCGTACTGGTCGTACCAGAATCCCCACCCTTCGGTGTCGTCGTAAACGTACTCGGAAAGCGCGATTTCGCCGGACTCGCAGACGATCAAGTAATCCGCTTTATTCTCCTCAGGCAGCCTGTCGCTGCACTTGATCCATTCGCTCACAGCTCATACCTCTCATCAATCCAGCGCCCAGGCGCCATAGCGGGTGTAGGTTCGGGTTGGGTTTCGTGCGGGGAGAGCTGGCGCTCGTTGTTTGTATGGAAATGCTTGAGACATAGCTTCGCCTCGCCGCCATTCGGCGGAACGGTTAGGATTGATGGAAAGAAGGCAGACCACGAAGGTCTACCAGGCAGAAGCCTTGGAAAGGCTCAAACCTTGTTGTGCATCGTGGGGGGCAGGACCATACCGGAACGTGAAAGAAGGTACCGCGCATACAAGTTGCTTCGCGAACTCGATTCGCTTACATCATCGACAATGAATCAGGTGGCATATGGCCGTCTTGGCGGCCCGGGCTGGCAGGCCATGTGCGAGGCGCATCGGGCTGCCTTCAATCAATGGATTGAATTTGCGGAGTCACTTTCGAACGGAAGCGAAGCAATCGAAGGTTACGAACAGTCGTCCTCAATAACTTATACAAAAAATTAGTTTTGTATAAGTATCTACGCCGACTGTCGATCAGTTATTGTTTTCGATAAAGGACACTTGAAGTTTATGTCGCGTGCCTTACTTTGAACTCCCTATGGATCTGATATCTAGATTGAAGGAGGGTGGCATGCGAGTTCGTGGAAATGTGTTCTGGGATTGGGCAGATCCAGCGCTTCACCACCGTACTCATGACGAAACACTCGACGACGGAACATATATTGATGTCCAGGTGAGGCTTTCACGCACAGGGCAAACACAAATGTTCATCGGCGTTTATGCACCTCAAGGCATGGCGGTGCATGAGGAGGCGTTTGACTCCCGTCCTGGCGAGTCGATGACCCGTGCTATGGCTTGGGGTGTCGGGCGGGCGCGCCGGATTGCCACGGAAGGCTTGCCTGCCGTCACATCCAAAGCGTCTGCTGGGTAGAGCTGTCGTCACCCTGGGGCTGGAACAGGCTCTGACACTGAGCCAGCCCCTACTGGCTGCGATATCGCGGCAGTGAATAGAGGGAGAGAGGTTACTGCGGGATGTAGTAAACATGTGCTCGATGCTAATCCTCCGAATCGTCCGAATTGTTGGAATTCCGCACTGCGCGCCTCGATTTGGTGCCACAATCATGGCATAGGGACATCGGCACGTATCCTCGAGCCAGCCCTTCAGGACACCAGTCCAATGCTAAGCAATGAAGATTTTCGCTACATGTCCCATCGGCACCTACTTGATCTAGATGCTTCTAATTCCAGGCTTAGGCACTTGGTTGGTAAAGGCGAGGTGAGCGGTGTGGACTGGGATGATGCTGTTGGCTGGTATCAGAGTTCATACGACGCTTGGGTCAAATTTTTGAGACAAAGAGATCAGCCTTCCTTGCCAGTGTGATCCGATATCGCAGAGGGACCTGCGATTTTCACCCTTAGCCCGCCTCGGAGTTTTCCGACAACGCAGCCCTGGCAATCGAGCCATCCTCCACAAACCAAGCTTCATGTTCGTGCCAGAGGATGTTCGCGGGCTCGCCGCTCACGCTGTCCCATTCGTTGCCAATGTCTTCAGCGAAGTGGTCCCGGTCGGCGTAGAACTTCAAAGCAGCTCGCAGCCGCTCAGGCTCGCCAGGATCTGCTGGCGCTGGGTGGGTGTAGAGCTTGGCACCGAGCCTTGGCATGCGCCCAGCAGCCCAAGCAATCTCATGCAGACCCTTGCCGAATGCCACGACTTCGCCCACCGGCTCGCCCTGGTGCTGGGCTGGCTGGCCGTAGCTCAGCACGCACAAGTGATCCGGCAGGCCATAGTGCTTTTGGACATGGGTGATAGTCCGGCGTAGAACCGTGCCGGTGTAGTCGAGGGCATCATCGATCTCGCGGAGCAGAACCGTGTCGCCCACGGCGAACTCACGATCTGAGCAGTCCCGGATCTCGCCCGTCTTGAGGCCGCTGAGCAGGTCAGCCAGCGGGGTCTGTCGGATCTTCAGTTCGTGCTCGCGCGGCACGCTGACCATCTCTGTGTTGCTGGATCGGTTTTCTGTGGGCATGGGATACCTCGCGGTCGTCACGACCGAATTGGCTGTCAAGGGGGTAGGGGCTGAATGAAAGTTTCTCGCTGTAGAAGCGCTTCCTACAGGTTTCACCCATGGATGCGAAAACGGTCGTGATAGGAACATGGAGACCTACTCACCACAGAGGCTCCTTACCATGAAGCGACTAATCAGCCTTCTAAAACTCGTCACAGCTCTGCTGAGAGCGATCTACTGGATCCTGCGTATCGGTCAGCTGTGAACGGATCAGGCGGCTTTATGGATATCAGGCCTCCAGTCCGACCAGCCGATAACGGGCATCTTGGTCTTGGGGCTGATAATCGTGCGTCCCTTTTCGTCGAGCAGGGCGGCCTTGCAGCGGATGCGCAGGTCTCGACACGCCCCAGCTCGCTTGGCCAGCTCGATGAACTGCTGAGCATGCTGCGGGGTGTCGTACAGCACGCTCAGTTGCTTGACCTTCTCGCCGGCCATGATCGCCTCAGCGTTGCGCTGCACCGCCTCTTCCCACTCGGCGAGCGTCATGTCCAGGGGGGGGGGCAGCCAGCCTTTCCGCTGGGCTTGGTGGCCTTGGTTTTCTTTCGGGCATCGGCAAGCGCTGCTGCGGCGGTCATGCCGAACACTGCGAATGTGCTCATGCTCTACTCCTGCGCCCTGCTGACGCTTGGTGATGGCAAAATGGCTTCAATTAGTGTTTTCTACTGTGTGGCATGACGCCAATAAGGAGATCAAATGAAGCCGGGAGATGATGACTTGACCCAAACGAATGAGCCTTTGGCGGCCGCCAAGCGTCTTTACGAGCAATGCATTCAGATAAGAAATTTCGAAATCGGCCAGCTTGCCAACAGAAACAACTTCCTTATGATTTTTCAGGGCGTCCTTTTCGCTGGGCTGGTCCAATCGGCTGGGGCGTTCCCAGTGGTCTCGTTCATGGCTTGTGTAACCGGTGTGATCGTTTCCTGGTACCAGACACAGATCGCAGCGGGGGCAAAATACTGGCAAGAGCACTGGGAACATGAGCTTAAAGAGGCAGAACTCCGATTGATTAAGCTCCTTAACGATGTTGGAGATCGAGCACCCGTCGAGCTTTTTTCCAAGAACCCGAAGCAGATCAAAGCTGACGTTCAATCTCGGCTTGAAGTGGGAACCGGAAGTAGCATAATTCGAGCTCTAATACTTCAGAAGTACTCTGTGAGTCGGGTTCCCATCAAACTCGGCATATCCCTCATGGGGATCTGGGCAGTTTTGCTACTTTGCACGGTCAACTTTGGATGGTGTATTACGGTCCCGGACTTCATTACGGGCTTCAAGCGTTAGTTTGCCCAAATTTGACCGGATCTAACCGCATCAGGCTGCGTTTCGCTTGAGCTGGTTGATCAGCTGCGTCGGCAGGTTCTTGATGACCAGGCTGGCTCTCTCTTGGTCGAACTCGACGCGTTTGCCGAGCAGGTGTGCTTCGAAGCTGATTGACATACCCTCGGCGCGCCCGGTGAAGCGCCGGTACTGGGTGAGGGTGCGTTTGTCTGGGGCGAAGCTCTCGGCGATTCCGTAGTCGCGGGCCTTGATGAAGTCTGCGAATGTTTGCGGGTTGTCTTCGTCCAGCAGGGCTGATAACTCGGCGAGACTTACTGGTGCCCCGATCTTGCCCTGCTCCTGGGCATAGGCCACCAGGTCACCGCTTTTCTCGCTCGCAGTATCGCCGGCCAGGTCCTGATCCTTCACGAAGTCGGTGAAGGCCTTGAGCAGCGTGCGGGTCTCGCCGGGCGCGTCGATGCCTTCCTGAGCTCCGATGAAGTCGCGGAAGTAGGCGGTAGCCTTTCGCCCGCCCTTGGGCTTGATGAACGACACGTACTGCCGTGACGCCGGGTTGTTCTTCCACTCGCTCAGGTTAATGCGTGCGGCGAAGTGCAGCGTGCGCGCGTCGAGTTGACGCGAGGTTGCGACAGTCAGGTCATGGGCAACTGCTACCGTCTCGATCTGCTGCAGGATCGCGATCGTCAGGTAGTCGGTCATGCCTTGGGTGTATAGGGCGAAGATGACGTGGCCGCCGACTGACAGGTTCGACTCTTCCATCAGCCTGGCCAGGTGCTCAGCCGCGGCGCGGGTGAAGTCGATGAACGCCATTTCGTCGGTCATGGACTTGGCCAGCCAGCCGCTGAGCGGGTACGCGCCGGACTCGGGATGGAAGAAGCCCCAGCCCTTGCCAGTCTTGGCGTTGTAGGTGTCGTTCACATCGTGCAGCAGGTTCTCGATGGCGCCGCTTTCCGGCAAGTCCGAGCTGGCCAGGTGCAGAACCGCCGGGCTGCCGTCTGGCTTCTTGTCGATGAAGTGCATCACTGCGTGGCGAATAGGCATGGGTGATTCTCCGTGGCCGGCTGGCGGCATGGTGGCAATTTGGGGTGGGATGGGGTATTACGGGTGACCGGCATGTGGCCGGGCAAAGGACTTGCTATGAATACAGCGGATTTCGAATTCAGCTACGATCGTTTCAGTGCCACTTTGACCAGAAATCATCGAGGGCTCAACACTGCTCAGCAGCTATTAGCAGCCATGGTTGCGCACTGGCCTACGTTCTCCAGCACGATGCTGAATGGCAACGCGAGCATCGCGATTGACCAAACGGGAAATATTTCCGGCGATGTTCTCGGGAAACAGTTTGAGATTACGTTTGATGTGGTGGCAAACGATGATCAATGCCGAGTCGAAGCATTAATCTTGGTGCCGTCCATTCATGCGGACAGAAAAGTAGAGGCAGGTCGTTTCTATTTCTCTCCAGAAGGGGTCGTGCAAACAATCTCCAATGAGGTGCTGTTGCTTGAAGACGAGGACGTCATGAGCTATCGGCTGCTATGCGCAGTTTTGCGAAAAGTGCTTTCGAGTCCTCGTACCGCATAAACAAACGGGAGGGGCTGATCGGTCTTGACTGGAGAAGTTTCAGTCGCCTCCTCCATTTTTTCCCCTGGTGCGCTGGCTTTGTCTGCATGTTGAAGTCTTGCGCGCCGTGCCTGAATTGCTACGTCCGGATCTCAACTCGCTCCGCAAGCAGCATCAAGCCGGTATCGTCCGGATCGTCGCCGGGCTCCAGGCCCGGCGCGCGCAGCTCTCGGCCCAGCCTGAACTGATCGAGCTTGCGCACCACAGAACTGGAAAGTTTGATTTCGTGGCGCGGCGCACTGAGGAAGTGGCGGGCCGCTTCAGGCCCTAATTCATGGATGCGGTGGATCAGCAGGGTCATGGCCTCGCCGTTTTCCTCGACTTCGGCCCATTCCTTGATCTCGACCAGGGCCTGCTTAGTCCCCGGCCGAACCTTCAAGCGCAGGTCTTCTTCCTGCAGGCGCTCGGCCTTGGCCCTGCGCTTCTCGTCGCGGGCCTGCTGAGACATCGCCATACGGCACCTCCTTCAATCCGCTGGGGGGGATCCGCATTTGCAGCTGGCGCCGGCGCTGCTGCGTGATTTTCTGGATGCGTCTCATGGGTGGCACACCTCAATGGGCGTTTTCTTCGTCGAGCCCGACGGCATGACTACCAGTAGACGCCTGCTTCCTCGGTATACGCCCCAAGGCTGACCAGTGGACCTGGCCATGGCTGCCGCATATTTCACGGCAGGCACGGGCTCTGAAATGGTGGCGATCATGGACAACCCCGATTCCGCTGGAGCGGGAAGTCGATTTCGAATAGCGCAAGCAGCCGTACGAGCCTGCAGTTGCCGATCCCCAGCTCAACGGTCACGCCGCATCGGGACATTCCTGCATCGCGAAGGGCGATGATCTTGTCGGCCATGTCGCGGTCCTCCTGGGTTGGCCCGGGCTTTTCCTTCACTGGCCGGGGCTGCTTTGTCCGTGAGGAGAACTTGAAGCCCTCGCGGGCAGCTACTCCCCACATTGCGCCCTTGCTTTCGCCAAGAAGACTCGCGACCTCGGTGCAAGTCATGGTCTTGGCAAGCTCTGCGATTCTTTCCACGCGAGCCCTGACTCGGCTTGCGTGGTCGGTTGGCGCTTTTTGCGCGATCGCTTTGGCGGGCTTCTTCCTTGGCTTTGGGTGCCTGCGCGGCGGAAGCGGCTGGTAAGTGAAACCATCCAGCACGATGAGCTGGCCGCCTGAGGCAAAGAAGGCCGCTGGTGCGTCCTCCAGGTCGATTGATGGGTTCATGTCATCCTCACTTGATCCGTATGGATGATTTACCGCGCTCAAGCCGCGCGCCTTTCACCTCTTGCCCGGCTTTTATGCGGTCGGCAATGGCTTTCTTGTCAGGGGTGTGGGTGACCTTGGTGGAAACCAGATCATCGTCCAGCAGCTTTTCGTCATCGACCACAACCGACTCGCGACCTTTGGCCAGGGTTATCGTGAAAAGTGGGCAGCTGATCTTGGTGATCTCCGCCGCCTCCATGTTCTCGCGTAGGTACTCAATTATCTGGCCCTTACGGTTGGACATGATCCGCTTGCGCTCCTGAAGTCGATCGATCTCGGCATCCACGGCCTCGATATCGCCATCCATGTTCAGAATGACCCTGCTTACTGCCAGTGCCTTGTCGTTGAACTCAGCCTCAATGGCGCCCATGGTGTCGCGCACAGCGATAGCCATGTCTTCGTCTGCGTCTTGCATCAGCACGGCAAGTTCTCTGTACTGGCCTGTCAACTCGTAGAGATGGCTCATGCTGCTGCTCCTTCTAGCTCGGACTTGCGAGCCTCGAACGCCTCAGTGATTCGGCGAATGAACGCGACTTCATTGCGCGCTGTGGCGCTCTTGATAAATCGCGTGTTGAGAGTCTTGAGTTCGTGCATGGTCACAGCGCCGGCCATGGTCTCGATCGATGACTTGAGCCATTCCAGGCGCTCTAGGCGCTGCCGCTCCTGCTCGGCCGCCTTGTCCTCGGCCTGTTCGATGGCCTGCTCGGCCTGCAGCTGTTGCACGTAATCCGTGTCTTCGAACATGCCAAGGAACACGTCGGCGCTGAAGCCCAGCATGGACAGGGCCTTCTTGATAGCGTCGGTCAGCGACTTCTTGGGCGCCTCGCCATCAGTGGTGGTGCCGTACTTAGACTTGTAGAGGTACTGAGTGCAACCGTACTGCTCGATCTCGCCGCGCTTGCCGTCGAGCATGAACCAGAAGGTGATCTTGATGGTGTGGTTGAGCTCGAAGCCAAGGCTGACGCGCTTGTCGCCTTCGCCGCTGAACATCTCGGCGCCTTTGTCGAAACGCTCCTCAACCACGTTCCAGCCGAAACCGATGCCGGCCGGCCCGAATACCTCGGTGGCCTTCATGATCATGGCGGTGCCGTTCAGGCTGGTGATCTGCTGGCCGCCGACCTTGGCGTCCTTGGTGAATCGGGTGTCGGTCGTCTGAACCTTTTCCCAGATGCTCATGTTGGTGGTCATTTGAAAACCTCGCGCCAGGCCGGCGCCGTAAGTTGAAAGGTGGTGATGCCAGGTCACGCAGGCATGAGGGTTGACCCACGCCCTGGCTGCCGGTGATGGGTGCGCGCTCTACCGGCTTACGCTCCCTTGCGGGCACGGTTATCCCCGCGGGGCCCGCCGTACTCGGGTGCGTGTGATTCGGTAGTTGGATTCGGCTATCAGCCGATGATGTTTTGCAGGCCTTCTCGGGCGCCGTTGTTCTTGATAGGCCAGAAGTCGTAAGCGAAAGCAGACAGTGCCATGTGCATTTTGTTGGCGCGCTCCATGCCCGGCTTACGCAGTTCGTCCTTGAGATAGCACCACTGGAGCTCGCCATAGGAGTAGGACTTGGTGTTGGTGAGGTGATCCTGCTCGACCACTTTCCCCAGTTCTTCGAAGAAGGCCGCTTGGCCGTCGCTGCCCATCGCCCAGAAGGCCTTGGCGAGGATTTCAGGGGTCAGGTTCACGACCTGGGGCTGTTCGAGTTGTACGCAGATATCGGACATACGTATCTCCCGCGCCATCCATGCGGTTGGCGCTGATGTGTTTGAGTTATCGGGCTTTTGCGAATGCCATCGCCATGGCTGTTTGAGGCGCAGCTGACTTCACGATGGCTTCGGCGCGCTCGCAGTCGGCTTGCTCGAACCAGCCAAAGTGGCAGACGCCGACTTCGATCTGCATCTGCTCGGCCAGCCAGCGGTAGGCCTGTGTGCGGCCCATTCCGGTATCAGTGATGTGCTTGTGGAAGACAGCCTTGCAGCGGTTGCGCACGGCGCGCAGCGCGCTATCGGCCAGCGTCCCGAGCGGAATGTCTGTATCTGGGTGCAGGCCTACATAGGCGTAGCAGCCAGAGCAGAGGTAGGCATACGGCCAGTCGCCGTAGCTGCGCCCGTTGTAGATCTCCGAGTTGCAGACCAGATCAACCTGGTCACCGCAGTAGCGGCACTCGCACGGAGCTGGGAGCGGGTTCTTCACGCGTTTGAGTGCCCTGCGGCTGACGTGAGGCAGCGGAACAGGCGCAGCAATGCGCTCGGGGGCGTTTGCCCGAGGATCGATTGTCATGGGGTTGTCCTAGTTGGTGATGGAGCCAGCCAGTGCGCTGGCGAGCATGAAGGCGGTACAGGCGAATAGGGCAGAGAAGGAGCCGCGCCAGATGACCAGGCGGCGGGCGCGTTGGTAACGTGTCATGGCCGTGGCCTGGTGCTGATCGGCCGGCGCTTCAGCCACTCGGCCTTGATCGGATAGCGCAACTCGTTCACCAGCATGTTGCGTGGGAACTCGAAGGTGCCGCGCACCTGGGCAGCCTTCGCTTCATCGACCTGCTCGTCGATGAGCGTCTTCACGATTGGTGTGGTCATGCAACCTCCTTGCGCCCATCAACGATCTTGTTGAGGCGCTCGCAGTAGTGGTTGAACTCTTCGATGGTGATGCGTCCGTCGCGGAGCATTTCCGTCAGCTGATGGCCGATGATTGTTGAGTAGCTGATTGGCGTACCCGGGTGCACCAAGGCATCAAGCTGCTGATCAATCAGGACATGCGGGCTCATGGCTCCCATGCCTCGTAGACCTGGGCCTGTACTCCGGCGGCGGCGAATGGCGTCAGCAGATCGCGCGCCAGTCGCTCTAGTACTGCGTCAGGGCAGGGCGAGGCCATCACCTCGTGGTACACGTTGTGCGCATCGCTCGCGTCGCGGCGCCGTGCGGCCAGAAGAAGCCTGCCCACGGCACTTGGGCTAGTGATGCCTGGCGATGCGTGCTCGTCCACGGCCTGGGCGAAGCGCTCGTAGGTGACACCGCGGACCTCGCTGCCAACCTGGAACGTCGCATCGGCGCCACGCAGAAGCTGATGGAACATGTCCTGAATCCAGATCTCGCCCGCCCCGGCCTGATCACTCACCGTCGGCGGCATCCGGTTGTCGTACTCAAACTGTGCTGCTCGCAGTGCGCCCATGGCGTCCTCCAGGTTGGTTGTGCAGCCGCATTGGCCAGACGCCAGGCGCGGGTGACCAAACCCACCGTGAAAGGTGGCCTGGCGCCTGCCAATGCGGTCGTATGTGAAGGGAAGGGGGTGTGGATCTAGGTAGTGTGTCGTTGACGCTATGTGGTCGGGGCCGGCGGTGGGGTCTTAGCCCGAGCCGCCGGCAAATAGAATTGCTACTCGACGATGCAGATCCACCGATGGTTTTGCCGGTATGGCGCTCTGGTAAATGCAACGTCTGTTACGAGTTTCATGCCGCGCTCTTGGAGAGCTTTGGTCAGTTGAGCGAGTGTCTCTGCCTGGATAGTCATTGCTGTTACCTCGTCAGATTTACTGCGTTCATAATTCCTGACCAAGCAGGCAATTAGCTGATTCAATTTTTTTGACTGCTTTGAAGATGCATCGGGGTGTGATCTGGTATTGAGCGCCCCGTTTCCGCGTTTCGGCGCATCCATCTAAGCGCTTGGGTTTCAGCGGCCACGTCTCACAGATCACACCCCAATGCAGCCTGCGATGGGGAGCAGGGCATCGGGCAGTTAACGACAGGCTGTCGGTAGGTCAGCGGTGGGTCAGCGAGAGGCTGCTGATGATGCAGATTGAGCCATCCTCGGCTGGCGTGGCCTCGGTGTAGTCGATCTGGTTGTAGACTCCGCCGTGGAACTCGAAGAGATGCGAGTCCCAGGTGTCGCCGAGCTGCAGGGCGCCTGACGAGCCCGACACCCCGTTACACTGCGCCGAAACGGTCACCAAGCCCTGGGTCGTGACGTCGATGGAAACGGTGAACTTCGCCCCGATCGGGACGCCTTTCAGCACAGTCGTGTTCACCGGCGTGGCCAGGTTATAGGTTGTGCGGAAGCCCATCGTGATGTTGCCCTTGTTCCAGAACACCTTAACCGGTGGGCCGTCATCGCCTCGCACATGCAACTGCGAGATCACGACCTTCTGGGCAGAGTTGACCTTGGTAAGGGTCATCTCCTGACGATTGCGGTGGTTTGCTGCACTGGCCAGGGACCAGTTTGTAGTCTCAGACCACTCGCAGCGGGTCCGACGGGTACTTTTGCTCGAGGCGCCCTTGGTGGGAGCCGAAAATTGGATAGAACCGTCACTCAGGACCTTCACGACGCTCGGAAACTGGGCGATTGCTACAGCGCCGTTCACCTCAAGGGCGACTGGATTTGTCGAAGATACTGGTACGGGTGTGGTGATCGTTAGATTGCTGATGTTTACGGTCATGGGGTGTTCTCCTGACGATAAAATCATTGGCCTGGCACGATTGCCTTCCAACCGTGATGCGGGCGCCCGCATCCCTCTGGGCACTCTCGGAATGCGCAGAGGGATGCGTGGCCGGGCGTATCGTCTGGGCTGAACTGACCCTGTCGCCAAGGCCAGCCAGTGACATCGTCATGCCGCGAACAGCTCTTGCTGCTGCGGCGCTTGCGTGAGGTAGGCGACCAGCTGTTCGGTAGGCCATTCCGTAACGTCGGTCCAGTCGGGGTGCATGACCTTGAACACGGCTGGGTGCAGCCATTGGCCCTGCTTTTTGTCCGGACTGATGCAGAACTTGAAGCCTTGGTCTTTCAGGTGCATGTCGTGTTCCTCCAGTGGATTCCAAAAGCACCCGGTCGCCCAGGTGCTTCAGTGAATCTCGTGGTGTTTCTCCGCACCCGCTTACCAGGTCATTCACTCAGTTCGGTCAACACCTCGTCCGCCGTCGCAGTGGGCTGCGCGTGGGCAGGCTTTCGGGCCTGTCGGATCGCCGGTCGCGGGTAGAGGCAAGTGCGATTTTGTTCATCGGTTTACTGACCTCCCACCGATGGAGCCGGGAGTGACCTAATCGGCTGGGCCGGGTAGTCGGGCATGGCGCTGGCTGTTAAAGAGCGGTGAGGCTTGAGGGCCTTCCGAGGGGCTGTGCGGCGCCCCCATGGATTAAAGTTACCGCACGGTAATAATTCAAGTCAATACCGTTCGGTAATAAAGTTTCACGCGCCCACAAAAAAGCCCGCGCTTGGCGGGCTTGGGATGCCAGTGTGGTGGCTACATAGAATCGACCTGTGCCTTCAGCCTGTTTGCTGAAAGCTCATACTGGCGCTCATAGGCATCGCGGTCGTCGTCAATCAGGTGGTCCAGATAACCGAGCCACGAGACGTACATGTCGGACAGCTCTGATTTCAGCCGTGGCAGACGATCTGCCTCGGCCTTGTACAAGGCTTTTCCTTTGCTCTTGGCGTCATCTACGCAGACCATGACCACATCCAGGCGGTGATGGAAGGCCTCCGACCAGCGCTTGCTGCCCTCGCCATATTTTCTTTCTGCATCCCAAACCTTGGTCTGCTGCTCAATCGCATCAATGCTGCAGACGGCGGGCAGGCCATTCATCTTTTCGATATAGGTCGGCTCTGCGGGAGCCAGGGTTGACCAGAGGAGGGAAGTGAACAGAGTAGCTAGAAGTAGCTTGCGCATTTTGCTCTTCCTGAGAAAGCGCCATCGTATCACCCCATCCGCCATCACGCAGGCAAAGAAAAGCCCGCACTGCTATGCGGGCTAAAGGGAATTCGGATGTGCCTTGACTGTGCAGGGTAGGGCGTGAAAAAAGCGTGAAGGCATGAAAACGCCCGCCGAGGCGGGCTCTGTGCGACGGGTGCTGATCCTTCAGCGTGGCAGGGCAATAACCGCTACTTCTCGATCAGTGTAAGATCTAGTTCTTGCTGTCGTCCAAATCGGGCTGCAAATTTTGCTTCGTATTCAGCGCTAGTAGCTGATGATTCAGCCATTTCCAGAATGCGCCCCATGTGAATACGCAATGCCCGAACACCAATTTCATTAAGAAATTGGAAAAGCTTTTTCTTCTTCGGGTCCCGGTCGCGTAGCGCCCGCAGAAGGTCTAGGACCTTTCCGCTACTTTGTGCAAGGGGGTAGTAAATATGCTTACGAGTCAGGTGCATCCATTTCCATGGTTTCCCTCTCGTAGGAACGGGAATCTTGTACAAGCGATGCCAGGCGAGGTAGAGCTCATTAGGGAATTCTTGCTCATATTTTCGAGCCTCTTCCTGAACGAAGTGCCTGAATGCGGCAACAATCTCTTCCTTCGTTCTGTCATATCCGGCGAGAGCGTATACCAGCCCCTGAATACCAGCCTTGCCCGATGCGCCAAGAATGATGCGGGCTTGCTTGGCAATATGCGCTTGGCTTTTAAGTAGCTTGCCTTCTGACTCCGCTGTTACGACGGCATTGCAGATGTCGATTAGAATCGTAACATCGTAACCATAAATCGTTGGAGCAGGAGCTCCGCTGCCCGGCGATAGACCCTGAAAAATCATAGGGTTAGAGAGCTTTTCGCGAAGTTCGTGCCCAACGTAGGGAGAGATCTTTTGCCCCTTGATGAATGCTGGAAGCCGGCTTCCGCCTTCACCAAGGCCTAGGGTTTCACCCATCCCCCGCTGGCTGATCACCGCTGTCTTTAAATCGTCGTCGATGACATAGCATTCGACGTCGAAACCAAAGTCTTCCCGGAAATTGCCCTTGTGAGTGGCCTTTAGAGGTTTTTCTCCCCACCTGGCGGCAGCTGCTTTCTTTGCGATCTGGCGCCGTTCTTCTGCAGACAATGCATCTGCCCTGGCTTTACCTCCAGCCGCTTTAGGTGATTCATTTTTATCAACCATGCAAGCATCTCCATGCGGTTATGCTTGCATGGTAGGTTTCAGTGCCCATAAATGCAAGCATTATTAAATTTGTATGCTTGCATGAGGTTGTCTCGCCTAAATCAGATGCGTAGAGGTATGCCTTTACTCCTTCGTCCGCTCAATCCTTCCCGCTTTCACTTCATCCCCATACCCCACCAACCGATCCTCCCCAGCCTGCATCACCTGGCAGATCCTGATCACTGCCTGGGCGTCGGCCTCGTTTCCGGCCTCACTCAAGCGCCCAGCAATCCGCATCAACTCGACGGCCGACCATTTGAGGTCTGAGGCCAAGCCCTGAAGGTCGCGGCGCAGGTCTTGGTTGGGCTTGGTTAGGGGCATGGCTAGAAACTCCGCCCGGTCCACCAGTAGATAATCTGAGCCAGAACGGTGATGTCCGCCTCGCGATCGCCCGGCACCTCGATTGGCGGGTACTGCCCGTTGTCAGAGATGATGGTCAGCCCGTCCAGGCCCCGCTGTATCCGTTTGATCTGCAGCTTCCCGCGCATGAGGAAGAAGTAGATGGCATCGTCTTCAACCGAGTTGACCCCAGCATCTACGAGCACTGCATCACCGCTGCGGATCGTCGGCGCCATGCTGTCACCACGGCCTGAAATGAGCTTGAGGTTCTCCAGCTTGGTATAGGTCAGGTTCTGGCGTACCCAATTCGCATCCAGGCTCATGTGCTCAACAACCATGTTGATGTCGGGAGGCTCCGAGCCTGGCCCCATGGATCCCTCGATGTCGTAGCGGGGCACATCCACCAGGTTGCGGTAGCTTTTTATCTTCTGGGCCAGCGGGGCGGGAAGGCCTTCGATGCTGATCGTGTCCGACGTCAGATCAAGCGGCGCGTCCAGCGCATACCTCGATAAGCCGAAAGCCTCTTCAATAGCTCTCGCGAAGCTCTCGCCTATCGTCTTAGCGCCTGGACTTTCGGGCTGCGCCAAGCAGCGGGAAATGAAGTTTTGAGGCTTACCAAGCTTGATCGCCAGGCGCGACTGCGCCCCACGGACCCCAGCTCCGTACTCCCTGTCCATCAGTTTCTGCAGGTTGTGCCTGCGCACATCACGTAATTCCATTGCGCGATTCTCTATGGCCATTACTTTCCGGTAAATGACCATCCGGTATTGATTTAAAGGTTACCGAGCGGTAATAATTTGCGCATCACAGAGGAGATTCGTGATGCGAACCAAGCACACCAAGTTGTTGGAGTGGCTGAAAACCGCCTCGGACGCGGATGTTGAGCAGACCGGCACCAGCCGCGGTTACCTGAAGCAAATTGCGTATGGCAACAAGCAGGCGTCGGCGGTGCTGGCCTCTTCCCTTGAGCGCGTGAGTGATGGGCTTTTGACCCGTAAATCTCTGCGCCCAGAGGATTGGGACGTGATCTGGCCTGAGTTGCAGTGGGTAGCCTGATCATGTCTGAGAGCCAATTAAGCCTCAGCGAAGGCGACATCGCCCGAGAGATCGAGACCCTGATCTTGCAGCGGGTTGCACAAATCAGCCAAAAGCGCATTGCCCTGGAAACAGGTTGCAGCGAGTCGACAGTTTCCCGCTGGAATGACGGTGAGTACCTGCGATGGGCGAAAGTACAGGCGATGCTTGGTCTTCGGGTTGTCCCACAGACTGCAGTAGTCGTGACTGCAGAGTACCTTTCCGCTTTGGAGACCATGGCCAGAATCGGTCTCAAGGCCGAGAAGAAGCGGCCGGGCCCACTGGGGTGGGACTGACATGCAATTCACCGTCACGATCAATCAGGCGAAGGCGCTCGACTGGGGTTTGAATGCCCAGCAGGCGTTGCTGTTCGCGTTCGTCTACGAGTGCCCAAGCTGGGCCACGTTGGTCAAGACGGACAATGGTGATTTCTACGCCTTGAGCAAGGCGAAGATCGTAGAGGAGCTGCCGCTGCTCACCGACAAGCCGGATACCGCTTACCGCCTGCTGAAGGCGATTGCAGGTGCCGGCCTGATCAACCTTTCCAGCACCAGCAACATCACTCTTGTTCAGTTGACCGAGAAGGGCAAGGAGTGGAACAAGAAGCTGGACGGGTCGGAAAAATATCCGACCATGAAAGAGAAGGTCGGAAAAAAATCCGATCCTGCACCTCGGAAAAATCTCCGAGCAAGGTCGGACAAATTTCCGAGCAAGGTCGGAAAAAAATCCGAGCCAGGGTCGGAAAAATCTCCGACAAATCAGGATACCAGTAATCAGGATACCAATCAGGGTACCAGTCACAGTGTGCAGGAGGCTCCGGCTGCGCCGTCGCAACCTGCCGCGCTGATGCTGGTTTCTTCGTCTGCACCGCGATGCGAAATCCCAGCCGACATGCCGGGGCCGAAAGACCCGACATGCAAAACCTTCAAGGCCTGGGCCAACTACGCCATGGCCTACCGCAATCGTCATGGGGCATGGCCGGTGTGGAACGCCAAGGCCGGTGGCCAGATCGGTCAGCTGGTCGACCGCCTGGGCGTCGAAGTTGCCCACCATGTCGCCGCCTACTTCGTCCGGATCAACGACAGCAAGCTGGTCAACCGCATGCACAGCCTTGGCGACCTGCTCCAGAACGCCGAGGCATACCACACCCAGTGGGTGACCAACCGCCAGATGACCGGCACTGCTGCCCGCCAGATTGAGCAAACCCAAGCCAACTACAGCGCCGCCGAGCAGGCCCTGGAAGCGCTTAGAGCCAAGAGGGCTGCAACCCATGCTGAGTGAAGACCAGCAAGACCAACTGCTGCTGTCCCTGTTCGCCACCGCTGAGCTGATGGGCCAGCAGCTCACCCAGGGCGCTGCGCTGCTGATGGTCGAGGACCTGCGTGAGTACAGCGAGGGCGTGCTGTCCGATGCCCTTCGCACTTGCCGCCGTGAAGGTGGGCGCCTGACCGTTTCCGCGATCCTCAAGCAAGCGCAGGCCGCTGATGGTCACCCTGGCAAGGACGAAGCCTGGGCCATCGCGCTCTCGGCCAGCGACGAAAGCGAGACGGTGGTGATGACTGCCGAGATCCGGCAGGCCATGACTGCGTCCGGTCCTGTGCTGGAGGCTGGCGACAAGGTCGGCGCCCGTATGGCCTTCATGAGTGCCTACGAGCGCTTGGTGATCGCCGCCCGGGCTGCGGCGCTATCAGCCAAGTGGGAAGTCTCTCTGGGCTATGACGCTTCCCGTCGCGTGATCGCCATCGAATCGGCGGTGCGCTCGAAGCTAATCAGCCAAGAGGTGGGAGCCAAGCATCTGGAGCACCTGCGAATTGCTCATCCCACTGAAGATGGTCGCGCCATCGCAGGCCTGATCAATGGCCGGGTGAGGGCCAAGGCCAGCCCCAAGGTGCGCGAAAAGCTCGCTGAGGTGCGCTGCATCATCGAGGCCGCCCAGGCCAAGAAGGACCAAGCGCGCGCGAAGGAAGTCCAGCGCCGCCGCGTCGATACCTACCTACGCAAGCGGCAGACACGCGCTGCCATTACTGAGTTGAACATCAAGCACGCCGTTCAGCCGGCCGGGGAGGAGGTGTGAAGAGTGAAATCTTGAGCAGGAAAACTGATCGACCTCTAACCCGCGATGACACTTTTTCGCAAGGTTTCCGCGGGCTTGAGGCCGTTGCGCGAGATTTTATAAATCCGAAAAGTATTGATCAAGGGGGCGGTATGGCTGAGTTAACCATTCGCTTGCAAGGAGGCCGCGCATGACTATCGACAAGCAAAAGCTCCAGCCGTTGTTGTGGTCGGTGGTCGTCTCCTGGCGAGCTGGCAGCGATGCCCTCGAGCGCCACACGGACGCCCTGGACGAGTTCCTCGACCAGACGACAGTAGAGGAGGTGGCGTTGGGGCTGCTGGATGAGATCAGCCAGCTCACCGCCAGGGTGCGTGCCGCGGAGAAGCAGCTGCAGGAGGTGGCCAATGCCTGAGTTCGCAATTCGCAGCACCCATGACCTCAGCCGCCTATACGGCGCCCTGCACGCCATCGACCTGACCAAGCCCAAGGTTGTGGTGATCAAGGACGAGAAGCGCCCGGACGTCTGCAACCGGAAGATGTGGGCCATGCTCCGTGACGTCTCCCAGCAGGTGGAGTGGTACGGCCGCAAGCTCACTGACGAGGACTGGAAGCACATCTTCAGCGCGGCGGTGCAAAAGCAAGACGCAGTGCCGGGGATCGACGGCGGCTTCGTCGTTCTGGGCGTCTCGACCCGCAAGCAGTCGCAGAAGTGGTTCAGCGACCTGTTCGAAGTGATGCACGCCTTCGGCGCCGAGCACGGTGTGCGCTGGACTGAGCCTGATCGGTGGGGAGGGCAGTACTGATGAGCCATCAATTCAAGCCGGGCGAGCTGGCGCTGATCGTCGGCACCCTCTCGGCATACGAGACGCTGGGTAGAACGGTGGAGCTGATTGAATACCTTGGGGATGACCGAGTGATTTTCCTTGAGTCTGGCGGCTGGGTAGACAACGTCGAGGAGAACCGTATCTGGCTCGTTCGGCTGACTGATGGCCAGTACACCGACAAGCGCGGCGTGACGACCTCCGAAGGGCCATGCAGAGAGCAGTTCCTCATGCCCCTGCGCGGCGACTTCTCTCCCAAGCAGCAGAAAGCCAAGGAGGCCGAGCCATGCGCGTAGCCGAGATCAAACCGAAGAAGTGCCGCGCGCCGGGCTGCGGCAAGCCTTTCCACCCGACGATGACCACGCAGAAGGTGTGCAGCATGGCCTGTGCTCGAGCCATGGCCAAAGACCCGAAGCTGCAGAAGGTCGCCGCCAAGGCCATCACCAAGCAGGCCCGCCAAGACCTGCAGGAGCGCCGGGAGAAGCTCAAGACGCGCCGAGAGCACATTGCCGAAACCCAAGCCGCGTTCAACGCCTACATCCGCGAGCGCGACGCCGGCCTGCCGTGCATCAGTTGCGACTCGCTGCCGAGCGACCACGACCTCATCACTGGCAGCCGCTGGGACGCCGGCCATTACCGGTCGGTGGGAGCCTGCCCGGAACTCCGGTTCGAGCCGCTGAACGTCCACCGGCAGTGCGTGAAGTGCAACCGCAACTTGTCGGGTAACGCGGTCGAGTACCGCATCCGGCTGGTGAAGCGCATCGGTGTAGACCAGGTCGAGTGGCTGGAAGGCCCTCATAAGGCCCTGCGCCTGACCATCGAAGACCTGCAGGCCATCAAGGCGCTGTACAGGCAAAAACTCAAAGACCTTAGGAGGGCAGCAGCATGATCTACTCGAGCGTATCCGGAGCAGTGGTTGCCGCCCTGGCGGCAGGCGAGAAGGGCGCGGCGAAGGGCCAGGCCTGGCAGAAGCTGTACAACCCGAACGAGGAGGAGGGTGGCTGCCTCGCTTCGCTGTCGTCCGGCGGTGGCGATCTGGACCGAACACAGGTCGACTACTGGCTGGCGGCGCGCATCCACCATCAGCTAATTCCGCGCCATTGGGATGCACTGGTGGCGAAGTACAGCACCAGCAAGGCGAAGAAGGTGCAGGCGATCGCCGCTGTGAAGCCGCTTATCGCGAGCCCGGCCAAGCCGCTGTTTGTGTTCAAGGCGGTCACTGCCTGGGCCATACCGAAGCTTTCAGGTGCTGGCCGTAAGGGCACCAAGTCGGTTTCGGTAGACATATCTCTGGATCTGCCTGAGTGGCGCCGCGAGGCCCTTATTCGTGCCGCAGTGGCTGTGGGAGCGTCGGAGCGAAAGCGCGTCGAAGCGCTAGAGGAAGATGTTCTGATCCTCCCTGACAGCTTCTACGACATGAACACCTGGGACCTCGATGCAGCCCCAGAGTCGACCAGGCGCCGGTGGCGGGCCGACATCCACGAAAAACTCAACGGGATGGTCGATGAGGCGATGACTCAGGTTCAGCAGATCCTGGAGGCTGAAGGCCTGCTTCTGAGTCATGCCGCGTAATCGCCTATTGACATCAGTGAGCGACTGAGCGAAATTATCCCCATCCTGTCATTCCTGCGCGTATTTTAGGAGTGGCTATCAAAGCCCGGCGGTCCAGTCGGGCTTTTTGCTGCGAGGCAAAGGAAATGCGAACGCCGCTCCTGCTTCTTGCCATTTTCTCCTCCTTCGTCAATGCCGACTTCATGCAGCCTTCGCATGATTGCAGCGAGCCGATCATCCCCTACGAATTCGAAGATGCGTACGAGCGAGAGCAATTCCTGAGCGATGTCGAGGAGTACAAGTCCTGCATGCTGGAATTTGTTGAGGAGCAGCGGGACGCCGTCCGCAAGCATAATTCGGCGGCCGACGAGGCCATCGATGAGTGGAACGCGTTCATCAAATCGGTCTGATCGCAGGCCGCACTGAAAGCCCGGCCAAGCGCCGGGTTTTTGGTGGTGCGGTATCCGTTAGAGACTAATTCAGGCAATATCCCGTCTTCGTGATAACGGAGGTTGGCGCATGCTTGATTTATGGACGAATAGACTTCATATCGCTGATCTGAGCGAGAAGTGGCAGAAAACCGCCAGAAATCTTTGCCCTGAATCGTCATGGTTTTGGGTTGTATTCCATAACGGTCGGATTTATGGCGTTTACTTGTCGGCAATTGATGCAGCAAACGCTATTACTGAGCTCGAATTACTGCATGTTGCGGAGGCCGAGCCGGAGCCTGAATCTAAGGTCAGGGCTTTGCTAAGGAAAAAGCAGGAAGATTCTTAATCGAAAGACAGCGACTCGCCGATCCCTCGTCTGTCGTGCGGCGTGAAGGATTTATAGCCCAGCCATCATTGCGCTGGGCTTTTTCGTTTCTGCGGGTAAGCGTACGTTTCGTCGCCAGCCTTCCATGCTGAGCAAAGAAGGGTTCGATTCCCTCTACCCGCTCCAATTCGCTGTGTGCTGATCCTCGCACTTACCCGCGCCCTAATGAGGGTCTCAAGCAAGTTTTTTTATTCCAAGGACACCCCTATGGCTGAACCAACAAGCACAGCCGCCAGCGTAGTGCTGGGCAAGTATGGGGTGGTGATGGCCGCCTTCATCGGCTCGATCCTATCGCTCGGTTTCCTCAAGGACCTGACTCGGTTCCAGGCTGCTACCGCGGTCGCTACCGGATTCGGCTTCTCGGTCTACCTGACGCAGCCTGTCACCGCCTGGCTTGCCCCCAAGCTCGAGCTCGCTGTCACTGATGACCTGTTGTGCGGCGTAGCCTTCGTACTGGGCCTCACAGCGATGAACATCATCCCGGCAATCAAGGCTGCCATGGGGTCGTTCGTCACGGCGCGAGGTGCTTGATATGAACAACATCCTGGTTTCAGCGCTTACCGCCCTGGACGTGTTCCTGTGCGTTCTGGTGGTGGTTGCTGCCTGTGACTACCTACGCAAGGTACGCCCGGTGGATCAGCCGCTGCTAAGCGTTGCGTTCTACCTGGTCGCTATTGGCGGGTTCGGTGCATTCGTCACTGCGCTTCAAGGGCACTGGGTCAACCCTTTCGGCGTGGTGCTTCATTCCGGGGTCGTTGCCTATGCCTGGGCTCGTCGCGGTCACGTATTCGGCTGAAGCGCGCCAAAAATTCGAGATGCGCCGTTGCGTGGCGCGGGATTAGCAATGAGCAACGTCACCCGCATTCGCCATGAACTTCCGGTAAGCAAGGATATCGCCCACGTAGTCGCAGAGCTCGACGCCGCCCTGGCGAAAGCCATTGATGCTGCGAAGGAAGCTGGCCTTCCACAAGGGCTCCTGGTTGGCCTGCTGCACGGCCATGCCCACGCCGAGACGCACAAGATGGTCAGCGAATAGGAGAGACCCATGGGCGATGTCGTTTCCCTGGAAGACATGCGCCCTCATGTGGTCGTGAACGCTGCAGACGCTGCGCACGTAATCCCGGTAGCGCTGCTGGAAGACGTCGCGAAAGGCTTGAAACCTTCCGCAATTCTGACCGAGCCAGTCATCCAGCGAATCATTGAAGAGTGGCTTGAGTTCACCTCGTAGGAATTACCGTGACAGCAAAGCAACCCGACTGGGAGGCGAACGAGCCTTCCGAGCCGGGTTTCTTGTTGACTAAGCCTTAACCATCTGCCAGAGGACGACCCCTCCAAGGGCGAGTATGAGTGCTGACTTCCACGTGAAGAGCTTTTTTAGCCATGGCCAAGCCGCGACCGTGCTGAGGATCAAGACCAAGGCAATTTCTGTTTTTTGCATGTCGTAACTCCACTTACTGTGTGAGCCTCCTATCCTCCGCGGTTAACTCTTCCGTGAGGGCCGTATTCGCCCCGCTTTGCGGTCTGAAATTGATTCGTGTGCGTTTTGAATGTCAGGTGACCGATGGAAAGACCTATTCCTCCTCAATCACTGCTTGGGCTTTCAGAGCTCTCTGATTTCGGAATACGTCTGGTGCCAGCTCCTGAAGTGTGGGATTGGGTCAGCCGCCAGATCCTGGCTAACACTGGCAGCATCCACAACGAAGACCACTCTCACCTGATCGACGCCAACATTGGAGTGCTTTGGGCATCCTCTGGATTCGCCAAGCAGGGAAGGGTGGTGCTAGGCCAGGCCGAGCAGCTGATGTTCCGCGCAGGTGGATGGCAGAAGGCCCGGCAAGAGCAACAGATGCGGGATTGGTTCGGCGAGGAGCCGGCCTACCTGATCACCTTGGCAGCCGACTACTGCGCCCAGTGCACCGACGCCGAGTTCTGCGCCCTGGTCGAGCACGAGCTCTACCATATCGCCCAGGCGACCGATCAGTACGGCGCTCCCAAGTTCACCCAGGATGGCCTGCCCAAGCTTGAAATGCGCGGCCACGACGTCGAAGAGTTCGTTGGAGTGGTGAAGCGCTACGGTGCAAGCGAAGACGTACAGCAGCTTATCGACGCTGCAAGCCGGCCGCCTGAGGTGGCCAAGATCAACATTGCGAGGGCCTGCGGAACCTGTCTGCTCAAGTCGGCCTGATGTGAGACAGGCATGAGACGGAATCCAACCTATGGCAGCCCTGAAAAGCGATGTGAAAGCCTTCATCGTTCAGGCTTTGGCGTGCTTTGACACGCCCACCCAGGTCTCACAAGCCGTTAAGCAAGAATTCGACATCGATGTCACCCGCCAGCAGGTGGAGCAGCACGACCCAACCAAGCGAGCTGGCGCCAACTTGGCAGTCAAGTGGCGGACCCTTTTCGAGGACACCCGTAAGCGTTTCCGCGAGGAGACGGCAGAGATACCGATCGCCAACAGAGCGTTCCGGCTCCGTGGCCTTGGCCGAATGGCTGAGAAGGCCGAGAACATGCGCAACCTGGCCCTGACAGCTCAGTTGTATGAACAGGCTGCCAAGGAATGCGGCGACATGTACGTCAACCGGAAGCTCGAACCCGACAAGCCCCTGGGCTCCCAGGCGGACCAGCAGCACGCCGTTGCTGAGTACAAGCTGGAGCCAGACGAGAATGTCCCCGCTACCCCGTACCTATGAGGCGCCGGTCAAGCTGACGCCGAAGCAGGCGAACATCTACGTGTGGGGCTTCCAGCCTGAGGCTCGCTTTCGTGATGCGGTGTGCGGGCGTCGATTCGGCAAGACATTCCTCGGCAAGGCAGAGATGCGCCGCGCGGCGCGCTTGGCGGCAGAGTGGGGCGTCAGCGTAGAGGACGAGATCTGGTATGGCGCGCCGACGTTCAAGCAGGCCAAGCGGGTCTTCTGGCGCCGGCTGAAGCAGGCGATACCCGAGGCCTGGCGGGCAGCCCGGCCGAACGAGACCGAGTGCTCGATCACCCTAAAGTCCGGTCACATCATGCGAGTGGTCGGTCTCGACAACTACGACAACCTGAGGGGTTCTGGTCTGTTCTTCGTCCTGGTGGATGAATGGGCGGACTGCCCGTGGGCGGCCTGGGAAGAAGTGCTCAGGCCAATGCTCTCCACCTGCCAGTACACGATCCCCCAGACAGGGGAGTCGAGGAAGGGCGGACATGCGCTGCGGATCGGCACCCCGAAGGGCTTCAACCACTGCTACGACACCTATCGCGATGGGCAGCCAGGCGGTGAGCCTGACCACAAGAGCTGGCAGTACACCTCGCTGCAGGGCGGTAACGTCCCGGCTGAAGAGTTGGATGCCGCTCGCCGCAAGATGGACCCGCGTACGTTCCGCCAGGAGTACGAGGCCGGTTTCGAAAACTATGCCGGGGTCGTCTACTACACCTTCGACCGAGCCGAGTGCCGCACCAGTGAGCGCGTCAAGCCGGGCGAGGCCGTGCACATTGGCATGGACTTCAACGTCATGAAGATGGCCGCGGTTGTGTACGTGGTCCGTGACGGGTTGCCACTGGCGCTCGACGAGTTCCACTCGGTGCGCGATACGCCGGAGATGATCGAGAAGATCAAGGTGCGGTTCTCGGGTCACAGCGTTTCCGTTTACCCGGACGCCAGCGGCCAGAACACGAGCAGCAAGAACGCTAGCGAATCGGATCTGTCCCTGCTCAAGAAGGCTGGCTTCACCGTGGTGGTCGACTCGCAGAACCCCGGCGTGAAGGATCGCATCAACGCGGTGAACTCGATGTTCCTCAACACCTACGGGGAGCGGCGCCTGAAGGTCAACATCGACCAATGCCCGCAGCTCACCCAATGCTTGGAGCGGCAGACCTACACCGACAAGGGTGAGCCGGACAAAGATCCGAAGAAGGGGCACGACCACATGAACGACGCCGCGGGCTACTTCATCGCCAAGCGGTTCCCGATCAAGACTCAGTCCGCCGGCACCCGCCGCATCGGAGGTTTGGCGTAATGCCTGTTCAATCCACCAACCCAGACTACGACGCTCACATCGAAGAGTGGCGGATGATGGACGACGCCCTGGAGGGCGAGGGCGCTATCAAGCGCAGCCCGCGTAACCTACCAAAGCCGAGCGGCATGACAGAAGCCGAGAAGCTAGACGGCGCCGGCAATGCCTATCTTTACCGCAACTACACCGACCGGGCTCAGTACGAGCACTGGGTGCGGGATTCGCTGCGCTCGATGATGGGCCTGGTCTCCCGGCTGATTCCCGAGGTGAAGCTGCCTGCGGGCCTGAAGAGCCTGGAGGATAACGCCACGGCTGATGGATTCGGCCTGACCCAGCTGTTCCTCAGGATCGTGCGTCAGGCCATTTCCCATGGCCGGGTGCCACTGGTGGTCAACATCGATGACGCGGGCCAGCCGTACTTCGCCACCTATGCTGTTCGCAACGCCATCAACTGGGACACCGCCGACCAGGGTGGTCGCCAAGACCTGGTGCTGTCGGTTTTCCGCGAGTTCAGACGGAAGGAGCAGGATCGCTACAGTCACGAATGCGAGACGGTCTACCGCGAGTTCTACATGGACGGCTCGGTTTGCCGCACTGGTGTACGTAACGAGGCTGGCGATCTGATCGAAGACGACCGCCCACTGGGCACCGTCGACGGCAGCAACAACCTGGTGCGCGGCTTGGGCTACATCCCGGTGATCTACTGCGGCTCCACCGACAACTCGCCCGACGTGGATGAGATCCCTCTGCTGACCATGGCTCGGGCCGCGCTCAAGTCCTACCAGCTCAGCGCCGACTACTTCACCGCACTGCACCAGACCAGCCACCCGCAGCCGTGGGTGTCCGGCCTAGACGAGAGCGTAGAGCTGAGCGTAACCGGGCCATCGGCGGCTTGGGATCTGGGCCCAAAAGGGTCGTGCGGCTACCTGGAGTTCCAAGGCGCCGGCATCCAGGCCGTTCGCACCGCGATGGAAGATCAGAAAAACGCCGCGCTTGAAGCCGGCGCCAAGGTCATGGACGTCTCCGGCACCGAGTCGGGCGAGGCCCGCAAGACCCGGCAGAACGACCAACACGCGACGCTCCACAGCATCGTCATCACCGCAGCCGCCGCGATCGAGCAGGCCCTGCGGTACGCAGCAGAGTGGACCGGCTTCAATCCTGACGAAGTGGTCTTCACGGTCAAGCCGGAGTTCGTGATCCCAGAGGTCAACGCCCAGGTGCTGGCCGAGCTGCAGAAGAGCGTCATGGCCGGCACAATCAGCGCCGAGACCTACTGGCAGTATCTCACCACTGGGAAGCTTCCCGAGCGCCCCTACGACGAAGAGGCCGAACTGATCGGCGACGACCACGGCGCGGGCGGCGTCAACCTGGACAAAGACGATGGCTATGAAACCGGAGCAGACGGCGGACGAGAAGCTGCTGGAGCAGGTAAGCCGCCACTCGGTACTGCTTGAGCGGCTGAAGGCGGGCGAGGTCAAGAAGTTCGAAACCTACCTGCGCCGGGCCGACACGCATGTCCGTGACCAGCTCACCCGCAAGGAGCTTACCACCTACGGCCGGAGCCGGTTGGAGGAATTCCTTGGGCGGGTAGGGGGCAAGCTGCTGGAGATCTACAAAGCCTTCAGTGACCGGATGCAGTCCGACCTGGTGGACATCGCGCAGTACGAGGCGGCGTTCGAAGGCCGCAGCCTGGCCAAGGCGCTGCTTATCGACGCGGTCATGCCGACGGATTCGCTGCTCAAGGCGGCGATCAACACGCAGCCTCTGCAGGTGGCAGGGGTGGATGGCGGCAAGCTGCTCAAGCCCTTCCTCAGTGGTTGGACCCGCACTGAAACCGACAGGGTAACTAACGCCATCCGGATGGGTGTCGTACAGGGCCAGACCAACGCCGAGATCACCCAGGCCATTCGCGGCACCTCGGCGCAGAACTTCACCGATGGCGTGCTGGCGGTCACCAACAGAAGCGCCCGGGCAGTCGTCCAGACCGCAGTCCAGCATGTGGCCACCACGGCACGAATGGAAACGCTCAAGGCGAATGCCGAGGTAGTGCCGGGCTATCGCATCGTCGCCACCCTGGACAGGAAGACCAGCGTGCAGTGCCGGAGCCTGGATGGTCGTGACTACGAGGTGGGGAAGGGGCCTGTGCCCCCGTTCCACATCCACTGCCGAACCACCATCTCACCCATCACAAGGTTGTCGGCGCTGTTCGGCCAGGGCGCCACGAGGGCGGCAGTGGGCGCGGATGGCGGCGCGCAGGTCTCGGCAAGCCTCAGCTACTACCAGTGGCTTAAAACGCAGCCAGCGGCCTTCCAGGACGCTGCGCTGGGGCCGGTGCGGGGCAAGCTGTTCCGCGATGGGGGCCTGACTGCCGAGCGCTTCGCAGCCTTGCAGCTAGATAAGAATTTCAAGCCGCTGACGCTTGACGAAATGAGAAAAATTGAGCCCTTAGCGTTTGAACAGGCAGAAGTGCCTAGTTAAAGTGCCCCTCTTTCTCGGGCAGGAGCGTGCGGTGCGTTACATCGGATGGTTTCTGGCAGGCGTGGCTTGCTTGACTTTTGGAATGGCTGGACTGGCGATTGGGATAAATTTCAATCCGGAATCTACCGTAAAGTTTGTTTTGGTGTGGGACTCTGGCACCTGGGCTGCGATAGGTGCATGTGCAGGAGCGATCTTCACCGCTGCAGCAGTTTGGCTGTCGCTTTACTACTCAAGGCATGACTTCCGTGAAGGGGTCAAGCTCATCTCAGAGACGCACTTGGCGGCTGGATCCAACTCACTTACCAAGATGACACTCAGAGCTGTGTGCACCGGCCGCCTCCCCACGACAGTCCTGTCTATCGGGTTCAGGCTAAAAACTACTGGTGTGATACACCCTGTTTCAGAATTCACAGGGGACTACGACAGTAAGCGAAAGCTAGAGCGCGGAGATATATTTGAAGCAAGGCTTCAGGCGTACGATCTGCAGCAGATCGCGAGGAAGTTTTCCAAAATAGTGGGTACGAATGTTCGAGATATTGAGCTGTCAGTACGGACAGGTCTCGATACCCATTCATCGCCCCTAAGCAAAGAAGCCTCCGAGTTACTCGAAAGGTTTATGAAAGCAGCACTGGGTGAAGGTCCACCAGTGATCATATGAAGTACACCAGCCTCGCATAAGCGGGGCTTTTTTATGCCCGCCAGGCGGGCCAAATCAATCCCAAGGGGATAGCCACATGCCTTTTGACTTCGACCCGGCCGCCCACGGCCTCACCCTCGACGAAACCCAAACCGCCGCGCTGAAGGCAGTGCTGGGTGGCGAGGTGCAGAAATTCCTGGACGGCGAGGTTTCGGGCCTCAAGTCCAAGAACCGGGAGTTGATCGACTCCAACAAGACCATCAAGACCGAGCTGGACGGCCTCAAGGGCAAGTT
The DNA here is from genome assembly GCF_052378495.1 of Pseudomonas sp. A014. Lineage (NCBI taxonomy): Bacteria > Pseudomonadati > Pseudomonadota > Gammaproteobacteria > Pseudomonadales > Pseudomonadaceae > Pseudomonas > Pseudomonas sp. A014. The sequence continues at coordinate 3,518,041 of NZ_CP199001.1, read as the reverse complement.
CGAAGGTCTGGACATCGAAGCCGTCAAGAGCCTGCTGGCCAAGGCCGGCCAGGACGAAGAGACCAAGCTGATCGCCGAGGGCAAGCTGGACGAAGTTATCAGCCGCCGTACCGAGCGCCTGCGCACCGACCTGGACAAGCAGGTCAAGGCTGCCAACGAGCGTGCGGACAAGGCCGAAGCCTTCGCTGCCAAGTACAGCGACAAGGTGCTGGCCGACTCTATCCGCGCTGCCGCCATCAAGGCCGGTGCGCTGCCTGAAGCTGCTGAGGACATCATCCTCCGCGCCCGCGGCACCTTCAAACTGAGCGAAGACGGCGAGCCCGTTGCCACTGACCGTGCCGGCGAAGTCGTGTACGGGAAGGACGGCAAGACCCCGCTGTCCCCCCTCGAATGGGCGGAATCGCTGCGCGAGACCGCATCCCACCTGTGGCCAAGGGCTCAGGGTGCCGGACAGACCGGCGACAACGGTGGCAAGGCCACGAAGAAATGGGGCGAGTACACCGAGACCGAGCGTGCAGCGATGGCTCGTGACAACCCCGAAGCATTCAAAAAACTCCAAGCCACCCGAGGAACCTAACCCATGGCATCTACCCAACTGTCGGACATCTTCGTTGCCGACTACTACGGCACTCTGGAGCCGGTGAACTCTCCAGAGAAGACCGCCGTCTACGAGTCGGGCATCATCACCCGCTCGGCCACCCTGGACAACATCGCGAAGAACGGCCAAGGCACTTCCGAGATCAGCTACTGGCAGGATCTCGATGCCGACGAGGCGCCGAACATCTCCAACGACGACCCTGACGACCTGGGTGCCGTCGGCAAGGCCGAGCAGGGCAGCATGCGCGCTCGGACCCTGTACCTCAACAAAGGCTACGGCGTCTCCGACCTGACTGCTGAGCTGGCCAACTCAGAGCCGATGCAGCACATCCGCAACCGCTTCGGCACCTACTGGACCCGCCAGTGGCAGCGTTACCTGATGGGGGCTGGGCGGGGCATCATCGCCGCCAACATCGCCCAGAACGGCGGTGACATGGTCAAGGACTCGGGCGCCTCGATCAGCGCCAATGCCTTCCAGGACGCAGCGTTCACCGCAGGCGACGCCGCCGACATGTTTGCCGCGATCGGCGTGCATTCGGTGGTCATGAACCAGATGGTCAAGCAGGACATGATCGAATACCTGCGCGACTCGCAGGGCAAGATCATCCTGGCTACCTACCTGGGTAAGCCAGTCTTCATGGACGACGCCCTGACCTACGCGCCGGGCCAGTACCTGTCGCTGTTCTTCGGCCAGGGTGCCTTCGGCTACGGCGAGGGCGACCCGCACATGCCGGTCGAGATGCAGCGCAAGCCAGATGGCGGCAACGGCGGTGGTGCCGAAGTCCTGTGGGAGCGTAAGACCTACATCCTGCAGCCGGCCGGCTTCAGCTGGCAGGGTAGCGAGAACCGCAACCTGAGCCCGACCGCCGCCCAGTATGCCGCAGCAGCGAACTGGAAGCGCGTCTTCGACCGCAAGCAGGTTCCGTTCGCCGCGGTCATCAGTGGCACCGCCACCCCTTGACCCCATGATGCGGGGCGCCGTCCTGGCGCCCTGCGCAGGAGATCAGCATGAAAGTCATCTACTCCAACACGCCGGGCAGCGAGCGCGGCACCTGCTATCGCCGCCTGGACCAGTTCTTCGGCGTGATCGACGGCGCTACCTCGGTGGCCGTGCAGGGCGATGCCCCTCACATCACTGAGGCCTACCAGCGCCAAGGCATCAGCGTCAGCGAGATCGAGGAAGGCCTGCGCCTGGACGGACCGACCATCGCTCAGTGGCTTGAGCAGGGCTATAAGGCTTCGGCCTACCCGCCGAACGGCTATGCCCCGGTCAGCAGCCAGGCTGAGATCGACAAAGCGATCGAGGGCGAGGACGGCGGCGACGACGAGACCGACCCGCGCAAGATGAAGGTCCCGCAGTTGAAGGCCTGGCTGACGGCCCAGGGCATCACCTTCGACCCCGCCCTCAACAAGCCCGATCTGCAGGCCCTGATCCCGTCGAAGGAATAAGCCATGACCGACTTCATCACCGTCGCTGATGTTGACCAGAAGCTCGGTCCGGACTGGGCGGGTACCGGTGATGCAGTCCTTGCCGTGACCATGGCCAACGCCTGGCTCACGGCCAAGATCAAGCGCCCGGTGCCAGATCCGGTGCCGGATGCAATCGTGACTGCCGGCGCGCAGGTGGCCAAGCTAGCTGCGGCCGGCCAGCTTTACAAGGACACTCAACGCGAAGTGCAGAGCAAGACGGTTTCGGCGCAGGCTGGCACGTCGACCAGTAAGACCTATGTCGCTGGCTCTGTGGATCGATCGACCAGCGAGAACTTCGCCCTTGACCTCATCGCGCCCTGGACCCGTCGGTCTGGCACCGTAATGCTCAAGAGGGTCTGACTCATGGGCATGCGCGAAGAGCTCCAGGCCGAACTGGCGGAAGCGTTCGACGATCCAGACGGCCTTGCTGACGCAGTAAAGCCGGTAGCGGGTACTCGCACCATCAAGGGCGGGTATGACCCAGCCATCGGCGGCACAGTGCCAGCCTCAACGCTCCACTACATTGGCCGCGGTGTGTTCGGCAGCTACCTGGCCAAGGAAATCGACGGCTCGCGCATCCAAACCGAGGACGTGAAGCTGCTTGTGCTGCAGAACGAATTGTTCGTGGGGCAGGCTGGCGCCGTCACCGATGCCCCGGCTGCACCCAAGATCGGCGACCAGGTGAGTGGATACCGGGCTCTGAACGTGTCCGAAGATCCTGCCCAAGCCACCTGGACAGTCCAATTGAGGAAGTAACCATGCCACGCGGCTCACACATGGCCCAGCGTTACGGCGGGAAACAGGGTGGATTCTCCGAGGCTATCCGGGCATTCGCCGAGCAGGCTGAGCAAGCGCTTGACGCTACCTTCCGCGAGGTCGTGATCGAGATCGGCAGCAGCGTCATCCGCATGTCGCCCGTGGGAAATCCGGAAATTTGGGCGGGCAACGTCGCTCACCGCACCAAGGCCAACAGAGCCGCCGATGACTACGACTTCAAGGTCACGGTCCGCAACACCCTGATTAACCTGAATCAGGACAACTTCACCAAGGCTGGCAAGCTGCGCAAGGGCGTCAAGTATGCCAAGCCCCTGACAAAGACCGAGCGCGAGCAGAATTTCGCCACCAATGGCCTTGTGGCGGGTCAGGGTTACGTCGGTGGCCGCTTCCGGGGCAACTGGCAGTTCTCCATCGATTCACCGGCTACCGAAGAGCTCGACCGCATTGATCCATCTGGCAGCCAGGCGATTGCCGACCTGATTGCCCAGGTGCAGGCGCTAACCATCGGGCAAACCGCCTACATCCTGAACAACTTGCCCTATGCCGTGCCATTGGAATATGGCCACTCCACTCAGGCCCCAAGCGGAATGGTTAGGGTCACCCTGGCCAACTTCCAAGCTATTGTCGACCAAGCCACCAGGAACAACCAGGTATGAGCCAGGCACTCGCCCGACAGGCCATCGAGATCAAGCTGATGGCCTGGGCCACGGCGCGCCCGATCCGAGTCGCGAACTTCGAGCAAGGATTCGAGGCCGAGCCCGACGAAACCTATCTGCAAGCATTCCAACTGCCGGCGGGCACCACTTGCCGATACCTGGGCGGCGAGGCCTACGAATACACCGGTGTCTACCAGGTGAGCATCGTTTGCCCGGCGGGCCAGCCTTTGGCAACCGCCGAGACCCTTGTCGGAGAGATTTCGACACTCTTCCGGGTGGACTCGGAACTCAGCCGCAACGGCTTCGAGGGCATGGTCGTCGAGCCGGTAGGGCAGGGCCCAACCATCACCGAGTCGGCGACCTACACGGTCCCGGCCAGTTTCACCTACCGCGGTGTCGCGGACCAATCGCCCGCTGGGGCATAACCAACCGCCGCCCGGCGGGCTATCAAGAGGAAACAACCCATGGCCGCACGCTTTCCGCTGCCAAACGGCGCCGTGCTGGAAATTGCACGCGTCATCGGCTCTGCCGTCCCATTCACCGCGCTGACCAATGCGAAACCGCCCGTGGCGACTTCAGCCGATCACAACATCCAGAACGGCGATGTTCTCTTGGTCAGCTCCGGTTGGGCACTGATCAATGACCGCGCTGTAAAGGCATCCAATGTCGCTGCCGACGCATTTTCTCTCGGAGGCCTGGATACCAGCAATGTAGAGCGCTTCACCGCGGGTGCTGGCGTAGGCTCTGTGCTTCCTGTCTCAGACTGGGTGCAGATATCCAAGGTCACCTCGTTCACCTCCTCGGGCGGCGAGCAGCAGTATGCGACCGTGGGGTACCTGGAAGACGACGATGACAAGCAGTTCCCCACCAACCGTAACCCCACCAACCTGTCCATCGTGGTCGAGGACCAGCCGACTGCCGCATACGTTGAGGCGGTTGAAGGCTACGACGCCTCGAAGGAGTTGGCAGTGATCCGCATGAAGCTCCGCAACGGCGACCAGATCCTCTACCCGGGCTACGTCAGCATCACTCCCGACCCAACCATGGAGCGGAACAACGTGATGACCCGAACCATCAGTGTCGGCCTGTCGGCTCGCTCGCTTCGTTACCTGGCCGGCGCGTAAGGAGTTCTCATGCCGAAGATCAAGATCGCGCAGAACCCCACGTTCACCGCCGAGGTGAAGATCCCGCGTGTTGGCGCCGAGCCGGTGAGCGTCCCGTTCACCTTCCGTTACCTTGACCGCAACGCCTTGGCCAAGCTTTACGACGGCTGGAATCAAGCGGCCGAGGCCAGCGCCGAGAAGGCCAGGGACGAGAGCCTGACGCTCGAGCAGTTCACCGCTGCGCAGGTCCAGCACCAGGCCGAGCAGATCAAGGCTGTGACCGTGGGCTGGGGCTTCGACGACAAGTTCACCGATGAAGCCATCCTCGACCTGGTGGCCACCTGCGTAGGCGCGCCCCAGGCGGTGCTGAGTGCCTACCAGGAAGCGTACAACCCGGCACGTCTGGGAAACTGAGGGCGGCGGCACGGGCGCTGTACGAGCAGGGCCCGTCCGCCGAGCAGTTGGGGGCCTTGGGGCTGACACTGGATGACATCGAGGTGGAGGAGGTGGAGGTCTGGCCGGACGCGTGGCTCGGCTTCTGCCTGTTCGAATCCCTGGGCACACAGTGGCGCCTGGGCCCGGGCGGGCCTTCCGGACTGGATTACACGGCCATACCGGCAGCGGCAGAGATGCTTGGCATCAAGCGCCGGAAGCTGGCCGATCTTTTCCCCGACCTCCGCATCATGGAGCATGAAGCCCTGGCCGTGATGGCCGAAGCTACGGAGTAGGGCAACGACTGACGCGGCAAGGCCGCATGGAGCAAGAATGAGACTCCTACACCATGAAGCCACTGGCGATGAGCTGATATCAGTTACGTGTGGTATTTCCGCCAAGGAATCTGTGAGGGGTGAAGTGTTGCAAGAAGTTTGGCCAGATCGGGCCGACCGTGATAACGGAAGGTTCCCCGAGAATCTTGTGACGCCAGAACAACGGGCACTCCAGGAAATTGCGGCTGGAAAGCTTCGCGGATCGGTTGTGCGGCGCTAGATGATGACGTGTAGTGATGTTTGACGATCACCACGGCAAACGTGACTCCACGATGCGTGATCAAAGCGCCTTCGAAACTACTCATGGGTATTCCTTATCAAGTGAACCCCAGTCCATGGGATATCCAGCATTTGACCGGGGCGGGATGCTGGAGGCACAACGCTACTACGCCCCGGACATGGCCACGTACTGGCTTTCCGTCCAGGGTGGATGGGTGGACAGGGTACATATGGGCTGAATGATGCTAATGTGCCATCTTTTAGCATGGAGCAAATGAGAATGACTGAAGGGGTAATCCTCCGCAAAGCCACTGATGCAGATATCGCTGCTATCCACGAAAGATTCTTGTCCGAGCCAGACAAGAGCATTTGCTTCGTTACGAGGAGTTCGGAGGCGCTAGGTGAAACCGTTTTCGTTATCCAGTTTGGTGGCGATGTCGCCGGTTTCATAACCTTCAGAACCGCCAGCGATGAGGTGTTTCCGATCTTTGTTTTTTCACCCTATCGCAGGAAGGGCATTGGCGCCGAAGCAATGAAGCAGTTAATTGTTTTATGGAAAGCTGAAGGTGGGCAGGAGATCTTCTTGGATATCCTGGAGGGTGCGGAAGCTTTTTGGGAGAACGTTTTCGCGGGCTATTCAGTAAAACACGTTGTTGACCGAAAATTCTGCGTTGATATCTCGAAGTAACGATCAGGGAAGCCCAGCCCCGCGCTGGGCTTTTTGCATCTGGTGGCTCAGGTATTGAGCAGCTCGCACATTTTAGAAAACTTGAGGATGTCGTTCACTGCACGTGCTTGATCCCCGGTGATGACCCCCAATAGGCCCGCAATTGCATTGCGAGCGCCTTTTCGAATAGGGCTCCCGTGAGGGAGTAAGTGATCAGCGACCTGGTATCGCTCGAGTGGCCAGGACTGCAAGGCTTCCAAGAGCAGTTCTCGCATCTTGGCGACGGCATATGGCCCATCTGCTGGGTCGCGGAGTGCCTGTCTCAGTTTCGTGAAGTCGTGTTGCATTGCCGGCCTCCTGGCGTGGCATGAAAAGCTCGGCGCAGGCCGGGCTTGGGGTTACTTGCTGTTCAGAGATTTTGTGCCTGGATCGTCGCACGGAGCCGAGTTAAATCCTTGGACGGTATGACATAGGTTCTAGAGAGCATGTCACCGACCCGCTGGCACCGTGCGGACTGCGTATAGATGAAAATTGTTATGATCCCTAGGGGCACCTCAACGAGCCTTGTGAATCCGCGAATCAGGGCCTGAACAAGCGTTGGCGGCCCGCCTGCTCCGTTGATGACGGTCAGTCCAAAGACGCACTTTCCTGGGGTCCTACCTTTGAAAAGCCACTCGCACAGGGGGTATAGGAACAGGCGGACAAAGACCAGTTCAAACCCTGCGAACAAAAGGGTCTCTCGACTAACAAGCCACAGGCCGAGCAGGACGACTGCTCCGTAATCGATGACGTACGCTCCTATGCGTTTCATCAGAAGGGACGTCCTTGAGACTTCCATCAGGTGCTCCGTGCTGTGGTGATGGCGAAGGGGTGGAACCCGACGATTGACTGGGCTTGGGTTACTTGAAGTTGCGCTCGTAGATTAGCTCGTAGCACCGACGAGCCACGGTTGCGAAATACAGGCCGCTCAATGCGATCAACCCGACGAAAATGAAAGCTAAGGCGGTATCCCAGGTGATGGCATGGTCTTTGGACCATTGGACTAAATCGATGGTCGAGTTTCCTGAGACCCACAAGTAGTAGGCGCCCACCAAGAAATTAGGTAAGCCTATCAATGTTAGAGCCAGTCGCTGAGTTCTGCGTACGGCCGCCTCTGAAATCTCTGAACGGCGGCTATGAGCTTTCTCATCAGGTTCATGCTGGGATACGCATGTGGCGGAAGTATTCGCCTATGGCACTGGTCGTCCCAGGGGTAGGATCGACATCGTCGTACCAAAACGAGGCACGCAATGGGATGTCGACGTTGAATAGGCAGACAAACTGCTCTTCATCCAGATCGTAGATGACGCGCTCAACGGTAGGATCAAGCTCTGACCCAGTCATTGTTTCCCAGAGCTTGCAGCTGGTGCCTTGCTCAAGGTGGAGGCCGGGAAAAGGCACGAATGGAAGGTCGAGCTGATGGCTGCAGTAGCCTACCAATTCACCCTTCTGGACGACTCTGACAGCGAGCAAAACCTTGTGCATCGGATCTCCTTGAATGGGCGGCGCTTGGCCGGGCTTGAGTTAGCTTCTTTTTAGAAGCTCTACCAATTTCTCGTAGGCGCCGGGTACGTCTTGCTCCAGCTGAGCCAACATGCTCGTATCGTCGTCGAGCCTTTCCTTCAGCCCATGGGCAAGGATGAGCTGCACCGCTGCATCAAATGAGACGCCCGCGCTTTTCGCGAACTCCTGAATCCTCGACTCGTTCTCTGCCGAAATGGTAACGCTGATCTCTCGGCCGGAGGTTTCGTACTCATCATCTGAAGCATCGTCCTCATCAAGTCCGATCAGCCTTCTGAGCAGTTCCTCTGTGGTTATACCGAGTTTGGTCGCCTCTGCGTGAAGCTGAGCTGCTTCGTCTTCGGTGAACTCAACTTCGACCTCCGTCGTCGTCTGCTTGAGTTCGGGCATCAGATAGTACGCGTCTATTTTCAGGGCTCTGGCGAGTTTTAAAGCGCCGCCGAGGCGAGGCTTAGAGCGGCCCGCCTCATAGCGAACAATCTGAGGCTGGCTGATACCGCTCTTCTCTGAGAGCTCTTTTTGCGTGAGCCCGGCCTCGGATCGCGCCCATCGTAGACGCTCTGCAAAAGATCTGGTTTCGGTCATTGCGTGCTCTAAGCATTCCACTAACAAGGTTTCATATCACTATACCAGACAAGAAAAGGAAGTAAGTGATCACACTTGACAGGTGATCTTCAGGGCGCTTAAATGATCACAACTGATCACATGGCTGTCTTGGAGGGCTTGATGAAAAAGGGTGAGGCAAAGGTTCAGACGGTGTTAAGGCTGGCCCCGGCCATGCGCGAGTGGCTGCTCGGTGAGGCGGATGTGAACGGGCGCACCATAAACGGCGAGGTCATCTATCGCCTGAAGAAGATGATGGAGGTGGAGGTGCAGGGTGAGCAAAAACATCGGGCATGAAAAAGCCCCAGTCGTTGGCGCGACTGAGGCTTCGGAGATCAACGCAGTCATCTATCAGGAAAACAACGTCATGGCGAATGATAGCACAAACGTGGTTCCGTTCAATTTCGGTAAACAGCAGGTGCGGACGCTCCTGATTTCTGGTGAGCCATGGTTTGTCGCTACCGACATCGCGGCGGCTCTCCATTACCGCGATTCGTTCAACATGTGCCGCAACCTCGACGACGACGAAAAGGGTACTCAGATTGTGAGTACCCTCGGTGGAGCACAGGAAATGCTGGCGATCAACGAGTCTGGCCTGTACGCCGCCATCCTTCGTAGTCGCAAGCAAGAGGCGAAGCTCTTCAAGAAGTGGGTAACCGGCGAAGTCCTTCCAGCCATCCGCAAGACTGGCCGCTATGAGGACCAGCAGGCCAAGATGCCGACACTCATTGACGAGCTGATCGGCATGAGCGAGCTGAGCGTCATCAAGGGCCTCATCAGGGACAAGGGCAAGGCGATCGCAGCAGACAAGCGTCAAAGCTTCGCGCTGACCATGCACAACCGCCTGCACACTCGTTTCAACGTGCCGCGCACCGAGTTAATCCCGGCAGGCCAATTTGAAGCCGCCTGCAACTTCATCGCAGCCTACAACGTGCTTGAAGGCGAGTTCATTGCTAATGAGCCGCCACAGCTGCAACTGCCGCTGAACATCCACTACCCGATCGAGGCCTTGGCAGCGATCCGCGAAGGCATGCTGACCGTCCGTAACGATAAGCAGGCATGGCTGGACGTAACTCTCGAGGATGTTCGCGATACGCGTGACGGCTCCACGCCCCTTGAGAGCCTGCTGTGGGATCTTGAGAAGGCCGGCTTCGACATCCGCGGCGCCTGGTGGGAGCTTCGCACCTACCGCAACAAGCTGCGGGAGATCACCTCGTTCGTGAAAGGCCTGGGCCGCGTCATGGAAGAGCCTCAGCGTTACGCGGTAGATGCACCCAAGGGGAGGACTGCGGCATGAGCGCACTGATGACTGTTCCGTTTCATGGCACCAACCTTTTCATCGTTGAGCATCATGACGAGCCATTCGTGCCTATGCGGCCTATTGTCGAAGGTATGGGCATGGCTTGGCAGCCTCAGCACCGAAAGCTGGTAGACCGGTTCGAGGCCTGCATCACCCATATGGTTACGCAGCTTCCCGGAGACGATCAGGCAAGGGAGGTGGTGTGCCTTCCGTTGAAGAAGCTTCCTGCGTGGATGTATAGCGTCAACCCGAAGAAGGTCGATGAGAGCATCCGTCAGACGATCATCGATTATCAGAATGAGTGTGATGATGCGCTTTGGGCATACTGGAATGACGGTCACGCTATCAACCCTCGAACGCAGCAGCCTGCGGCTAATGATGAGTCGATACCGCTTGAGCGCCGCCTGCCGGTGGCTGCGGATAACTTCGATGCAGCCAAGCGAATCGCCGAGAGTCTCGGTCTGGAAGGGAACCAAGCGATCCTGAGCGCCAACAGCATGGTCCGTGCTGCCATCGGGGTAGACCTGATGGAAATGGCTGGCGTGAAGCGCTTGGTCAACGAGGCCCAGGAGCTGAACTACACGCCGACCGAGCTTGGCGCGAAGTTCGGGATGAGCGGAGCCAGCATGAACAAGCTACTGGCGCAGTGTGGCTTGCAGCATCACGTCACCTACAAGCCTGGCAGGAAACGCTGGGAGATCACGCCGGAAGGCAAGGAGTTCGCGGTCATCACCGACACCGCCAAGAAGTACAGCGACGGCAAGCCTATTCAGCAGATCCTCTGGAAAGAGTCGGTGGCCAGACCGCTCAAGCGCCTGGCTGAGAAGTTACAGGCTGAAATGCCAGAAGTTGTAGCCCACGGGTTGTCGCGCTAGCTGTCGAATGGCAGTCCCGATTTTGTCGTAGCTGTCGGTATCGACGCAGGTTAGAGTTTGATCTATTCCGCCTTGACAAGGAGAAGCTTTAATTGATGTACATCTATGCGATAACGATTCCATCGTTGCTCATCGTCTCTGTAGCTCTTGGCTTCTTGAAAGAAAATTGGTTCCTTGAGCTTGGCTTGGCTGTAGTAGTCGCTTCGGTAGCTGCCTCTATGATTCTGGCCTTCCGAAACGGGCTGAAAGCGAAGCAGGCGGAGGTAATCGAATTTGAGTCATACCTTCCTGAGGTGGACACGAGCGAGTCGCATACCTTTAAATTTACAGCCGACATAATGGGCGTAAACACAAACAACCCTATCCCACATATCCAGAAACAGATCGACGAAATCAAGAGGGTCGCGGGGCAAGATGAGAAAAATTTCCGTGCGGCCCTCCGGTCAACCGATCTGCGTGTGAGTATTTGCTTCGCACAGCTCAGATACCATGAAGAGGTGACGCTTCCGAAGATACTTGGTGAAGGTGCCGGAGCAATCGTCTTGGCAGGCGTGCTCACGATCGTTGGGTCGGCTTACTTGGCATTTCCCAATGCTTTTTACAATGGCTTTGCGGCTGTGGCTAGCCTGTTGATGGCCATGGCGTAGGCCAGGAAATCAGAGTTTTGGCAGCTGCTTCCTAGGATGGTAGATTGGCCTTCATTTCATGGAGGATGCTACCAATGAGAAGATTTTTGCTGGTCGGATTGGCGTGCATTGCTGCAACGGGGTGTGAAACTACCAAGGTTTTGCCAGACCATGCGCACCAGGTATCCGCTGAGGACATATATGCCTTCAGTCGACCAAGCAGTTCTGACGATGCGAGGATTGTGTTCACCCAAGATTCCGGTGCAGTTAGCTGCTTCGGTGCAGGCATGCAGGTTTTCCTGAATGAAAAGCTTGCAGCCGAGACCAGCAGTGGGAAATCCGTGACCCTCTACCATCAGCCCGGTCCGGTGCAACTGAGCATCAAGAACAACATGGGCTGCGCCGGCGGAGATCTGCGAGGCCTGCTGCTGGACTTGAAGCCAGGTTACTCGTATCAGGTGCGAGGGTATCGCGGCACATGGGATAAGGCTGAGCCGCTGCTTACCACACCCGCTCCGTTTAAATATCGCTGATGCTCAGGGTTGATTGGTGAAAAGATGAGGGCATCTTTGGGTGCTTTTCCTTTCGACGCATCTGCCCAGTTTTGCTCTGCTACGAAGCGATGGTAGATTGCCCTCATCAACAAGGACTGGTCGGAGATTTCAGGGTGAGGGGACTGGGGAAGGTTTTGCTGATGCTGGGAGTGGTCGTGATCGTCTTCGCATTGTCGATGGACGTATCGATATCTACGGGTGTTGGTAGGGTCAATAATATTGGGCTTATGGCTGAGCGACAGAACTACACGGTTCTGGGCGGAATCATGCTCATAGCCGGGCTTCTGGCGATCATATTTGGCTCCCGTGGTCGATCCGTCGAGACGCCTACAACTGACGCTCGGCCGTGCCCTTTCTGCGCCGAGCCAATAAAATTGGCGGCGATTAAATGCAAGCATTGCGGGTCATCGGTAGACCAGGCGTCCGAGCCTCAACTCAAAGAGGGCTGGGTAGCATCTATCCCGTGCGCAGGCGGGGATGATTCGAGGCGAGCTCAAGAGGCAATTCTTTCTATCGGCTACCGCGCGGTACCTATGGCTGGTGTTGATATGGCGGCAGGGCCGTTCAAGACCAAAGAAGAAGCGAAACTAGCGTCTGACCGGCTATCCGAAGAGTGCAAGTTCTTCAGCAGCGTAACCTACAGGGATTCAGTGACCGGGGACTACCCGCCACTGTGAACACAAGCGATCACCAAACCCGGCTCTGATGCCGGGTTTTTTTATGGCGAAAATTCTATGGCGACCATTGCAGAGCTAGGGATACGGATTGCTTCAGACGAAGCGGGGCAGGCCGCGGACAATCTTGATCGCCTTGTCCAGTCAGGGTCGAGGGCCGAAAAAGCTGCAGATGAAGTAGCGGCGAGCTTCGACAAAGCCGCCGACTCAGCAAAACAGTTGGCATCGGCAGAAAGTGGAGCTGGCGAATCGGCCGCAGAAGCAAAAACAAGACTGCTGGAGATGGCCCGGACCTCCCTAGAGGCGAGCGATTACCACAAGTCGCTAGCCGCGAGCGTGACGAACGCTGGCGTGGCGATGTCTTCCGCGAAAAGTGCTGCTACCGACTGGTCGGCTTATCAGGCGGAAATCAATGCTCGGGGGCGAGCACTTATTGATACCGAGAGTCGCCTCGCCGACTCAACCAGGCAGGCTGCCGTTACTACAGGCCTGCACGCCGACAGTTTGAGGGATCTTCTGGGGCGTATTGATCCGGTATCGGAGAAGCTCAGAAAGCTTGATGAGCAGCAAGATCGACTCGTCCAGTTCAGGAATGTGGGGTTAATTGATGAAGCCACGTTCAACAGGTATTCGGCCAGACTTGGGGAGACGTACGCAGAGCTTGAGAGGTTCCAAGGGGGGCTGAACAGGACTGGCGTATCGGCGAAGCAAACTGCAGCGGCCGTGCGCACACTGCCCGCGCAGTTCAGCGACATTTTTGTAAGTTTGCAAGGCGGACAGGCCCCGCTGACGGTTTTTTTGCAGCAAGGCTCGCAAATTAAAGATTCGTTCGGTGGCATTGGTGAGGCCAGCAAGGCTATGGCTGGGTACTTGGCTGGCTTAGTAAACCCTGCCACGGCTGCCGCCGCTGTGGTGCTTGCTCTGGCTGCCGCAGCAAACTCGGCTACAAGTGAACTGAACGCTTACAACAAAGCTCTAGTGTCCACTGGCGGTGCTTCCGGTCGTTCCGCGGCAGAGCTAGTTGAGCTCCAGGCCCAGTTGGCAAATGGCAAGTATTTCAGCCAAGCCAATGATGCACTGATGACCCTGACACAGTCTGGAAAACTGACAGGCAGCACATTTGCGGCCGTAGCGTCCGCTGCTACGCAGTTGTCAGCAGCGACAGGTGAAAGCGCAGGAAAGATCGCTACCCAATTCTCTGATGCAAAGAGCGATGTATCTGCTTTCGCATTGGAATTCAACGCAAAGTACCACGCGATCACTCTTTCGACCTTTGACCAGATCCAGGCCCTTGAGGACCAAGGCCGCCACATGGATGCCTTGAAGCTGCTGGCGGGCGAAGTTTCGGAAGAGATGACCCGTCGCAACAAGGAGATAAGTGATTCTACTCGGGGAATCGCTAAGCTGTGGGATGACGCAGCCAGTGCTGTGCGTGGGTACTGGAATGAGCTGAAGCAGGGTGTAGCGGCCGATCCGGATCAGTTTCGAATGCAGGTTCTGCAGCAGCAGGTCAAGGATATCGATGAACAGTTCTGGTTCAGTAACACGGCAAGGGATGCGCTGAAGAAGCAGTACACCGATGAAATCAGTCTGATACAGAAGCGTATCGAGGCCAGCTCCAAGGAGCGGCAGGACCGCGCAGACGGCGAAGCAGCAATTCAGCGACAGGCAGAGCTTCAGAAAAAGCTCAACGATCAGCTCGACAACGCAAATCCCGAGAAAAAGAGAGGCAAGGCTCTCCAGGACCTTAAGCAGCAATTCATAGATCTGCGAGATGCCGCAAAGGAGACGGGCAAGCAAAGCCCGTTGTTGGCTGGCGTGTCTTTCGATGGTGACAAAATATCGGGAGGCGCTTATGACAGTCTGGCCAAGAGCATTGCGGATCGGAACAAGGACAAGGTCGGAAAGGCTTCCCTAGTCGACCTATCCGGCTTCAACGACCAGAAGAACGCGCTGAGCGCCATCCTGCCTCGAGCAGGCCCGCGACGTGGCGGGGCAGACGCGAAGCCTCTTCACCAATGCCTTCTCCAATATGGAGGATGGCATTGTTCAGTTCGTGAAGACGGGCAAGTTGTCCTTCAAGGACTTCGCCGACCAGGTGGTTTCGGACCTGATCCGTATCCAAGTGCGGCAGGCAGCTGCTGGCTTCCTGGGCTCAGCTTTGGGTTTCCTTGGGGGCGGCAGCCAGGCGCTTGGCCAGGGCACCATGACCGGCTTCAGTGAGTCGATCCCGCCAGGCACCTTCAGCAGTGGCGGGTATACAGGTGACGGCGGCAAGTACCAGCCAATGGGCGTGGTTCATGGCGGTGAGTTCGTACTGCGCAAGGAAGTGGTAGCCCAGCCTGGCATGCGGCACTACTTGGACCGGCTGAACCAGAACGGCTATGCAGAAGGCGGGTTCGCTACGCCTCTCAAGCCACCTATTGCACCGAGCGGGGCCATGCAGTCCTCAAGCGCCCCAGATGCCCCGAAGATCGAGCAGCATTTCCACTTCCAGGGCAACCCTGACCAGAGCATGGTCCAGCAACTGCGACAGGCCGCTGACGACGGAGCCAACCGTGGCGCCAAGGCGGCCTATGACTTGGTTCTGCGGGACCTCAAGCAGAACGGACCGATTCGCCAGCTCATCGCCCGCAACCGATAGATCAAGGAGAACTGCATGGCACTCGCATGGCCGGCATCGCTGCGCCCGTCTGAAATGACGTGGGGCATAGTCAACAACAGCCGGGCCTTCACTTCCTCGCTGTCCAACGCGCAACAGATCGTCGGCCAGCCTGGCGCCTACTGGCAGTGCACCTTGACCTTCGGCCTGCTCACCAGGGCGCAGGAGCGTCAGCTCTCTGCGTTCCTTGGTGATCTGGATGGGATGTTCGGCACCTTCAACATGCCGGCGATCACTCGTCGGCGGTCGAACAGCGTTGGCAGCCTGACTGTGGTCACCGGCGTGGCGCAGTCGCGGTCGATGCTGGTCGCCGGGGCTGCTGCGGGTGTTCAGGTTTTCGCCCCAGGCGACTACCTGACGGTGGCTGGCGAGATGTTCGAGGTGGTGCGCCCGGTTACCGCGAATGCGCAGGGCCAGGCCGTGGTCCCGCTCAACAAACGGATCAGGCGCACGCTGACCGCAGGCGCTGCGATCGAGTACCTCAACCCCTACTCAGAGATGCGGATGACCCAGGACACCTGGGCCATGACCGTGCGCCAGGTCGTGGCCAGCGGCAGCTACCAGTTCAGGGAGGCTTTCTGATGCCCTCATCGTTTCCATTCAGCCAGAGCGTGGTGGACATCATCGCCACCGGCCGCTTCCTGACGGTGTACGCCTGTCAGTTGGACTTCGAGGATGGCCCGGTGTACGCGCATACGGGCACCGGGGATCTGGTGATCGACGGCATCACCTACCTGGGTGTCGGGCAGTTCGGCGAGGTCGGCCAGTCGCAGGAGAGCGACAACTCGAACTCGCCCATGTCCGTGGAGCTGAGCCTTAACGGTCTGGACAGCTACATCATTACCGAGACGAACATCCGCGGTTGCCGGGGGCGCTCGGGAAATTTGCTGTTCGTGGTGTTCGACGAGGCGGGCAACTACGCCGTCGACATCTTGTTCTCCGGGCGCATGGACGCGGCGAGTTTCTCCTACGCCGGCAATGGCGAGGACGGCAACAAGATCATGGTCCCCATCGTAGATCGCATGGCCGAGTGGAGCCGCACGGGCACCGAGCGCTTCACCGATGAGAACCACCGCGCCCGGCACCAGGGTGACCGCTTCTTCTACGCGGTCGCTCAGCTGTCCGAGTGGCCGATCTACTGGGGCTCCAGCAAGGACGCGCCGACCTTCAACTACGAGAAATAGCGATGCGCAATCGAGACTGGACGATACGTCTGACCGAAGTGATCAAGGCCGCCTCTGAGCGGCCTTTTTCATGGGGCGAATTCGACTGCTGCTTGTTCGCAGCTGACTGCTCGGTAGCGGTGTGCGGGGTTGATCCGGCGGAAGCGTACCGGGGCAAGTACAAGACCGAGGCGGGGGCGAAGAGGGCGCTGAAGAAGAACCACGGCAGCCTCGAGGCGGCCTGGGATGCCTGCTTCACCCGGGTGGCGCCGGCGTTCATCCAGCGTGGCGACATCGCCATGTACGACGGCCCGCAAGGCAAGGCCATCGCCGTGTTCTGGGCGGGTGAGTTCTGGGCAGCGACCGAAGAAGGCGCCGCGCGGGTGGTGTGCGAACCGACAGCAGTGTGGAGAGTTGAATGAGCGGCGGGGTCAGGAAGATTGCACAGATCGCCGTAGGTGCGGTCATCGGCTTCGCTCAGGGCGGCCCGATCGGTGCCGCGATCGGCGCGGGCCTGGCGTTCTACGCCTCGGAGCAGCAGGAGAAGCTGAACACCAAGTCGCCGCTGCGCGATAACGAACCTTCAGCACAGACCGTTCGCTCGTCCAAGGCCCCGGCGCGCTTCATCCTGGGAAAAGTCAGTACCGGCGGGGTTCTGGTGTGGGCGCAAGAGGAGGCCGGTGCCCAGCGTGATGGGGAGTGGCTGCACCTGGTGTACGTGCTCTGTGAGGGCGCCGTCGACGCATTGGAGGAGATCTACCTGGGCGAGGAGGTCATCAACACCTACGGAGCCGACGCCACCTATGAACTGGTGGTGAACCCAACCCAAGTGAATGCGTTCCTCAAGGCCAACTGCCCGGACTGGAAGGACGAGCAGATCGGCCGGGGCCTGTCGTTCGTGCGCCTGTCCCTTCGGTACAACGCCGAGAAGTTTCCCTCGGGCATTCCTGATGCGCGGTTCGTCGTGCGCGGGCGCAATGATCTCTACGACCCCCGCACCGGCATGGCCGGATACAGCGAGAATACCGCGCTGCACATCCTGTGGTTCCTGCGCACCCGTTGCGGCGTGCCGGACGATGAGATCGTGTTCGAGACCTTCGCCAGCGGCGCGAACGTGTGCGATGAGTCGGTGGCCAACCCTGACGGCACTACCAGCCCGCGCTACCGCAGCAGCTGCGTCATCGGCGCCGACGAGCAGCGCACCAACGTTCTGCAGAAGCTCGAGGCGGCGTGCGGTGGCAAGGTCATCCGCGTGGGCGGCCGCTGGATGTTCCAGGCTGGCGCCTACTACGGTCCCTGGGACTTCGAGATCACCGAGGACATGGTGATCGGCACCATCACCGGCAGCACTGAGCCGACGAACGACGCGGCCATCAACACGATCCGTGGCACTTTCACCGACACGACCCAGTCCTGGACGGAGACGGACTACCCCGAAGTCAGCGTGGCAGAGTGGGTGGTCGCGGATGGTGGCGAGGCGGCGGAGACGCTGACCTTTTCCTACGTCACCAACCCGTACCAGGCCCAGCGCCTGGCCAACATTGAGCTACGCCGGCGCCGTGCTGGCGGGGTGATAAACGTGCCGCTCAACCTGCTCGGCTACAACTGCCGTCCGGGCCGCGCGGTGCGCGCGAACCTGCCATCGCTGAACATCCTG
This sequence comes from Pseudomonas sp. A014, assembly GCF_052378495.1. NCBI lineage: Bacteria > Pseudomonadati > Pseudomonadota > Gammaproteobacteria > Pseudomonadales > Pseudomonadaceae > Pseudomonas > Pseudomonas sp. A014. The sequence continues at coordinate 3,500,111 of NZ_CP199001.1, read as the reverse complement.
GGCGAATTCATCGTCACCGGCTGGTCCATGGGTACGAGCGAGGGCTGCACAGCATCCCTGCAGGTCTACGATCCGGCGATCTTCGACGATGCCGTGGGCAAGCCCTACAACCCGATCGGCTTCATCAGCCTGCCGTCTAACGGCCTGGGCAGTCCTACCGGGTTGGTCTGGACCGTGGACGATACCGCCGAGGTAACTCAGGGCGTGCTGAACTGGTCGGCGCCGGTCGGCATCGTGACGGGCTATGCAGTGACCGTGCGCCAGGCCGGTGTGGCCGTGCAGGCCCAGCAAGTGCCGGAGACCACGCTTCAGGTGCCGCTGGCCGGCCTTGCCTCGGGCAACTACACGATGAGCGTTGCTGCGCTCGGGCCGCAGGCACGGTCGGGCGAGGCGAGCATCACGGTCAACATCGATGGCCCGCCTGTGCCAGAAGGCTGCATCGTGCAGGCCTCGTTGGACACCATAACTCTCACGCCAACCAACGTTCAGCACAAGCTCAATGGCGGGACATACGAGTACTTCTACACCCGCGACGGATCCGCCCCGGTAGGGCAGGCAGAGTATCTCGGGCAGGGCTTGAGCCTGACGCATACTGGCCTGGCGTTCTTCGCCAACTACTTCTACTTCATCCGGGCCCGCAACGCATACGGGATTAGCGGCTACTTGAAGGTGCCGGCTTCAACCTCGAACGACGTGAGCAACATGCTCGATGCTCTCGATGGTCAGATCAGAGAGGGTCATTTATATCCCGAGCTCGCGGAGCGTATCGACCTGATCGACGGGAACGGTCCGGGCTCGGTGAATGAACGCATCGGCGAGCTGCGCGATGAGATTGATGACCTCGTGGACGCGCTGGCCTACGACCCGAACAAGGCCTATGCAGACGGCGACAGCGTGCGCCGAGGGCAGCGCCTGTATCAGGCCATCCAGGCCGTTCCTGCGGCTCCAGGTGGGGAGAACGCGCCGCCGAATCCGACCTACTGGCTCGACATTGGCCAGGTTGTCGAAGCAGCAAACGGTCTCGCAGCACAGGTGGAGCGCAACACGGCGTCGATCGAGGAACAAGATGGGCGCATCACGGTGAATGCCGAGCGCCTGGCTGCGGTACGCAGTGAGCTTGATGATCCTGTCACAGGGCTCAGCGCTACGGCAAACGGCCTCAGCTCAATGAAGAGCGAGGTCGAGACGATCGACGGCAAGCTCAACGCTACCGCAGAGAGGCTGGACGGTGTGTACGTCCAGGTAAACCCGGCGTTGGCGGGCACGACTGATGGCTTTGCAGGTTCTGAGCAAACCCTTGTGGGCGTGTGGTCGGAGCAATCCGCCCGAATTGAGGATGGCGTTGCAACTGCGCGCAGGCTCGACGTTGTGCAAGCGCAGCAAGGGGAAACGAACGCTTCAGTGCAGCGTGTAGACCAAGCGGTGGTCGGTCTCGGCGGCAAAGTCTCGGCGATGTCGTCTTGGAAGACCGAGACAAACGTCAACGGCAAGCAAGTTGCCACAGGCATTGTGCAGGGTAGCGATGGCCAGGTCGGTGAAATCCTGCTATCGGCTGATCGAGTCGCGATCATCAATGGCATCAACGGACCCGAGAGCAATCTGTTTGTCTTCCAAAATGGGCAGTTGTTCCTGAACCAGGCGTTGATCAATACGGCTTTTATTCGGGAAATCATCCTGGGCATGACGCTGCGGTCTCAAGCAGTTGATGCCTTCGGTCGTCCATTGATCGAGCTGAACATGGTGAACGGTACGTTCTCGTTCCGGGGAGCAGATGGTAATGGCTCGTTGCTGATCAACAACGGTGGCATCTATGTCTACGACCTCAACTACATCGAGCGTGCGGCGCTGGGGAAACTAACCTGATGGCAGATATCTACGGGCTCAGGACTCGCGATGAGTCCAATCGGGTCACTCTGGATACGAGCGTTATGCCGATACGCTCGTTGAAAATGCTTACTGTCACTGGCGATGGTAACTACAACCAGTATTTCTCAGTGCCAGATATCAAGGCCAATTCCTTCGTTGTTGTGGATTCCCTACTGTGGGCAGCAGGGGGCAACTGGAGCCCGCAGGCCTTCTGGACAGATGGGCAATTGCACTTGCGAGGGGCGGGGTCTCGACAATGGCAGGTGATGATTTTATCTAATGGCACAGAACCGTTCAGCGCGGTAGGTGAGTACGGGTTCCGTTCAAGGAATAACGGAATCCTGAATCAGGTAGACTCTGCTAATAGAGTGCTAGGTGTTAGGTACAGCGGTTCATTTGAGTTTGGGGTCTATTGGCGTCCGGGAATGCAGGCGCAGATTTCTCCAGGGTTTTATTACGCGTTCCCGGAGCCGGTTACGACGTTTGAAAGACCCTTGGTTTTTCTGAATGCCGAGGACTATATGATGGTGTCCGGGTTCTATGTGACAGGACAACCGGGGAACTGGACGGGCTGGGGGATAAGCCATGCTGGTATTTATTATCAATACCATGGTCTCCAAGTCTCCGACTATATGAAGATGAAATGGTTTCTCGCCAGCTATCAGACTCGAACAAGCTCTGCTGGTTTATACGGCGTGCTGTTGCGAGACGCATCAGGTAATCGGGTTTTTGCGTCAACTGACAATCTTGCACTCCTGAATAGCCAGCCTTCAAATAACTCGTTTTATAATGACGGTGAGCCAATTGAGGCTGGTGCTACCTATCATTCATCTTCACGTATGCCATGGACTAGCAGCTTTAGTGATTATGTTTTAGCCAATGCTCTGTTTTCCCATACAAATATTCAGCAAACGCAGAATCCAATAATTATTAATTGGGGCGGTTTTCTACCGGGCAATCGCGGCATAATCAAGATGTATGCTCAGAATTATGCCAACAGCCCGGCAACAGGTATTAGCGCAAACGGAAGAACGCTGTTCGCAGCAAGGCCGATGCGGAACTTATAACTGGAGTAAACATGGCACAGCAGTTAATCAACCTGGGCACCACCCCGACTGGAGCGGGCGGCGACACGCCACGCAGCGCTTTCACGAAGGTGAACTTCAACTTCACAGACCTTTATGCCTTCCTTGCAACGCTCGGATCGGCCTCAACACGCTTTGTCGGCACGAGCGTCGGAAATGTGATGGAAGTAGGTGCGTTCGGCTTGGGTAGCACCAGTGGCGGCCAAAGCATAGCGCCGAACAGTGCATTCACGTCAGGTTTCTACAAGTACAGCGCCTCCGCAGCGGGTGCTCCGAACGGCAGTCAGGGCTCGCTCATCGTTTCTTCGATGGGTGGCAACTACATTCAGCAGCTTTCAATGTCGCTGCCCGCGTCGCTCTCGAATCCATACCTTGGCTACCGTCACTTCAGCGCCGAGGGTGCCCCTGGGCCATGGTGCAAGATTTATCACACCGGCAACACGACGATCGGCTCCGGTGGCGCCCTGTCGGCGGCATCGCCAGTTGTGCGCATCGCTGATGTCGAGAAGAGCGTGCGCCGTGACCTCCTCGAGCAGGAATTCCAGTCGGCCGGACCGTGGGGGGCAGCAAACGGCGAGGCCAGCGGTGTGACCGTTACACGAGTCGATGCGGGTGTTTATCGGATCGCTGGCGCGCTCGGCCTGGCAGTCGAAGGTTGGCGGATACAGGACCCATGTTCACCTGACGGCGGCCGCACGCTCGGCATCACAGAGAGCGAACAGGACGAGCAGGGCGTCGTGACCGTACGCCTGTTCAAGCAGCGCTGGACACTTGATGAGGAAGGCGAGATGCATCTGGGCAAAGGCGCCCCGCTCGATGTGCCCCTCAACAGCTGGATTGATGTGCGACTCCAGATGCCGGCGATCCTGCCCGCTGAGCCGCCAGAAACACCAGTCGCCTAAATCTACACATCCGGAGGAAGACCGCCGCTGGCGGTATTTTTTTGCCTGGAGAACCCGAATGCCGATCACTGAGCAGCAGCTGCTGCAGATCCTCCCCAATGCCCGCCCAGTTGCGGGCATTTTTGTGCCTGCACTGAACCGAGCGATGCTGCGGTGGAAGATCGATAGCCGCCTGCGCATCGCTGCCTTCCTCGCTCAGATCGGGCACGAGTCCGGCCAGCTGCGCAACCTGGTGGAGACCCTCAACTACAGCGCCGAGGCCCTGGTGCGCACCTGGCCAAGTCGGTTCACTCTGCAAACCGCTGGCGCCTACGCAAGGCAGCCGGAGAAGATTGCGAACCGGGTCTACGGTGGGCGGATCGGGAATGGCCCTGAGTCATCGGGCGACGGCTGGCGGTACCGTGGGCGCGGCCTGATCCAGCTGACCGGTCGCGACAACTACCGAGCCGCTGGCCAGGCACTGGGCCTGCCCCTGCTCGAACAACCTGAACTGCTCGAGCAGCCCGAGCACGCCGCTCAGTCTGCCGCCTGGTGGTGGTCACAGCACGGCCTGAATGAGCTGGCGGACGCCGGACGCATTCAGGATATCGGCAGCATCATCAACACTGGCCAGCCCGGACGAGTGCCGCACGGCGCTACTGAGCGGAAAGCGCTGTATGACCTCGCGGTCAAGGTGCTGGCATGAACGCCTGGCTGCTTCGTCTCGCCGGCGCTGGCCTGCTGATACTGCTCGGCATGGCCTTCGGCACATGGGCCACCACCAGCCACTTCCGGCCGCTGCTCGACCGTCAGCAGGACCAAGTCACCCAGTGCACCGCAGCAAGAGACAACCTCGCCGGCCTGGCTCAGGAGCAGGGCAAGGCCCTGGGCGACCTGACCCATGCAGCGGACGAGCGCAAGGCCAGGGCGGAGCAGGCAGTGTCCGGTGCGCAGACTGGCGCCCAGGAAAAATTCACCGCAGCGAACCGGCTGCAGCAGCTGCGCACCGGCGGCGACCAGTGCGTCGCTGCCACATCGATCATCGACAAGGAGCTGGGGTTATGAGAACTGCAGGTCGAATCCTGCGAGGGGTTGGGGTGCTCGCAGGCATCGCGCTGCTGGCCGCCTGCACGGGGAGGGGAGAGCCCCGGGTCCAGTACGTGCGCGTCGAGGTGCCGGTGCAGGTACCATGCCGCGCGCCTGAAGTCGCCACTCCTGCCTGGGCTACGGCTAGCCTGAGGCAGACAGACGACCTTGAGACCAAGGTGCGAGCCTTACTGGCTGAGCGCTTACAGCGAATCGGGTACGAAGGATTGCTCGTGGCGGCAGTGGAGGCCTGCCGATAAATTCTTTTCAAAGGCTCAGACTGAAGCATTACTACATGACGATGGATCATCCCCGATTGCGCCTTGAGGAGTCAGGGCGCTTGCTCGCCACCAAGCGTAGGAATGTCGAATGATTCGTTTGAGTCGCTGATGACTTTGGATGGCGGATAGGTTAGGTGCCATTTCTCAAACGTCAAAGTGCTGTCCTCTTCCTGAGAATATTTGTCAGTATAGAGGCGCTGCGGCGTACTAAGACTCTGTTCGATGCTGGCGCGTAGCCATACTGCGCAGCATATGACAGTGACTGAAATGAGTACTGCGCTAACGATTATGGAGTAGGGCAACGAGAGCTTGATTTTCATGGCTAACTGGGCGAGTGCTATCCATCCTAAATAGGCCCATAGGACCCCGCTTTGCGTTTGGAGTTCAGTGTGACTACTGCGAGAGCCTCTCGGGTTTTGCAAGGTACGATCCCGAAGAGCGATCCTGGTCAGTGAAGCGTCCTATAATGGCCTGACAAAGCCATCGGGGTAGGTCAGTGAAGCGAACGCTTGAAGGAATGGTCGCTGCAGGTGAAGAGTTGCTTCGACAGGCGCTCGACGCCAATCGACGTCTACAGCAGGCCGTGGCTGATGGAGAGCCCTTCGAGGAGGTCGAGCGGCGCCGAGTATTGGCCGATCGTCTCTACCGTCAGGTGACCGAGAATCAGCTCATCGCTACCGGCAAGGCACCTCATATCATTCACTGATCGCCAGGGAGGCGAGCATGAAGGACAAGCGCGAAGTTGTGATGCCAGACCATCAGGTCTACAAGGATGTCGAGGAGGCTATGAAGCGCCATCTTGAGGCTCAAGAGGCTGGATTGCCTGCGCAGGAAGTGGAGCGCTTGCGGCTGATCTTGGAATCGCAGATCAAGGCGGCCCATCAGTACCACTCAGATGCCATGGGGCGAGCGCCGCTGAATCGTCACTGAGGCGCTATCAGCTCAGGCCCCTGGTTCCGCACGTTCCCTACGGCTGTGCTGACTTTGTACCACTCGAATGCCTCGGCTGGTTCCCCCAGATTCAGCACCATCTGTTCTGCGTGATCGCTTGGCATCCCTGCTGCAATCCACTCTCTCGCCAGCTCCGGCTCAAGCACAACTGGCCGGCGGTCGTGCACGTCCACAAGCCCGCCCTGGGCGTCTGCTGTGATGATGACGAAGCCATCGTGCTCGTTGCCGGTGAACTGTCCGATGCTTGCGCATAGCGCCGGCTGACCGTCCCGCCGCCGGATGTAATACGGCTGCTTCTTCGGCCCACCTTCATCAACCCACTCGTACCAGCCGTCGATAGGCGTAATCGCCCGATGCGGCCAGATGGCCCGAAAGAACGGGCCGTGAGCGACCTTCTCGACGCGCGCGTTGATCGGCGCGGCGCGATCTGTCGCCCAGTGCGGCCGCCATCCCCACCTCACCAGGTCCGCACGCAGACCGTCCTCATCCATGCGCAGCACAGCAACGGGCGTAGTAGGCGCAACGTTGTACCGCTGCAGCGCATGCTCCCCGACGTTGTTTCTCCAGACATCCGGCATGCTGAGCACTTCGACGAAGTCGTGAATGCCCCGGTATTGGGTCAGCCGTCCACACATTTCCCGTCCCTCCTGCTCGAGCACAAAGCATAGTCCGCCAGGCGGTACTGGTGCTGGCGGCGCATGCAATGCTCAAATACTGTATCGATATACAGTATTGGTGTCGTATGTACTTCCTCCTTGTTCGCCGCCGAGTGCGCGGCGTTGCGATCCCCAATGGACAACTGACGAAGATCCAGCCGATTCGCGCTGATGTTCACATCGAGTACGGACACAGTACCGTGCTCGGTCGGCAGTGCCTGGGCGCCTGGGTGTTCAACCCAACCCCAGGGCCCGACGTTATCCCGTCGCTACACGACGCGCGCGTGACCGGGATGGCTCAAGGCGGCATGAACATCACCGGCGTGGAGGAGGTGGACGGCGTCCTCTATGCACAGTCTTGGTGGTGTCGTGCGCAGTAGCGCGGCGGGCATCCCGCAGCCCTGGATGGATGAGCTCAATGACCAGATGGCGATGATCACCGATCCAGACGGGCGCTCTGCAGTGATGGCGGAAATGGCCGTTTCCGCTCACCGCAGACAGGACGTTGATGCTGGGGCGCTGGCCGAGATGCTGGAGCTCGCCGAGGCGGCCAGGCTATGGGCTCATGCTGGGCGTGAAGCGGAGTGAGAGTGACGCCAGCCAGGACGGCTGACGGTGTCGGCAGGACGCCGGAGAAGGGATGGCGGGTTGCGCAAAACCCATGCTGTAAGCCGCGCCATTTCGTTTGCGAAAGGCTTGGAAACGCGATAATTTCACCTAGTGAATTCGATTAAAAACCTTTAAATATCAATAGGTTGTATCTGTTTGGTCCGCTGCATGGGGTGCAAGGGGTCGAGTGTTCGAATCACTCCGTCCCGACCATTATATTGAAACGAAAAAGCCCAGTCAGAGATGACTGGGCTTTTTCGTTATAGCGTCGAAGACGCTGGGCATCTATGCAAAAATTTATACCCGAAGAGAGGAGGTATGAAGGCCTATAGGGGTTCTATCTCTCTCAAATATTTTTCAGTAGATCGTTTCGTATTGCCCCGTCCATCCTGTAGTGAATTTCTCGGTGGCACGTAGGGCATACAGCACCAACGTAGCATGGATGGTCTAGCCCGCTGTCTGAGAGTCTATTTACATGATGCGGCTCCAAGTAGGGCGTGCCATCTTTTTTCACGAAGGGTGCTCGTTCTCCACAGCTCTCGCATTTACCTCTTGCGCGCATCATTACATAGTGCGCGACCTTATGGCTGCGCTGGAAGAGCGTGCGCGGTGCAGATTTTTTCGGGTCCTCAATTGCGGGCTTGCATGCTGCTAGTGCGGCTAGTCGTGCCGTTGATAGTGAGTCTGCAAAATTAACAATACTCTCTTCATTATTCTCGCTTCGGGCAGGACCGACTGGCATCAACCGAAAAACTAGTGCTTTACGATCTTTGCCAGTGACGTCAGGTAAAGTTTTTTCAATTATGTCAGCACAGGAAAATTTACCCTCATATCTGTAGCCTTTACTTTTTCCGAGGGACTCAAAGAGATGCAAAGTACGGCCATCCAGTGCGTGCTCAGCAATAGCTTGATTGCCGCCTTTGAGTACCATATCGTCACGTTGTCCCTGGCCGGTATAAAAATATACGCCGCCATTCCAGCCATCGTCGTAGCCGAACTGCTTACCACTTTCGCCAGAGAATATAAAAATCGTAGCGTGGGAGGCTGATACTGATATTCCGTTTTGCAGGCTGCCGCCGAATGGTCCGTTAATCTCGGTGGGGCGGTCGTAAACAGCACCTATCTTGAACTGCAACGCAGGTGTGCGTCCCTCTGGCAACGATTCGATAATTGGCAAGCGTAGCTTCTGTAGAACCCTGTTAAGTGGATGACCGCCTCGAAGGTCGTTCACGGCAACGCCAGTCGCAAGAGAGATGATTTTCTTTACTGGATACAGTGTGCCGTTCACGTTGATGGCATAACGGTGAGTTGGGCCGTTTTGCCAGTTCATCCACTCGAGTGAGTTTTCCTTGAAGGAAGCGGCTTTTTCTTTGTGTGGCAAATATCAGGGTGAGCCAGGACGGCTGAACTGAATTTTCGGAAGCGTCCGACATACTCACGGGCACTGACTCCGTACGTTGCGAGCTTCACGCATCAGCGCGTTTGCGCAATCGGAACAGGATGTCCCATGAGCTCCCCAGATCTCAGTCAGCTAGGCGCCAAGCCTTCGAGCTACTTTTTACGGCAGCGCATTGAGAGTCTTGTCGATCTTCAGAAATTATACGCCGCAATTGATCGTGATCCGGTGATTGTGGGCGCTGCTGTAGTATATATCGACATTGACTACAATAGACTAACTCTACGTGAGTTCCTTCCACTCTGTAGGACGTCTCCTTTAAAGGTCGTGCTTCAAGAACAGAGTGCTCTCATCACCGCCGAAGCCTACGTCGAACAAACTTACGAGAGCGGGCGGCCATCGGAAGTGTTGACCGAAGCTCTGAACATGGGGGTAGCGTGTTCAACTGTAATCATCAGTGGGTTTGTTTTCATCTTGGGTGGTTCTCTGACCCCCTTCTCTGGCGGAACGTCAATGTTTCTCGCGTCCATTGGAGCCGCTGGGGTCATGGCTAGCACAGGTCAGTGTGGTTTCGGTGTGGCTCGGACCTATTGGGAGGTAACGGAACCGTCGAAGAATGACACCCTTGATGATCAACTTTGGTTTACGCTGCTCGGGCAGTTGCTGGATGTTGTGTCGTTGCTATCCGTTGTGGGCTCGTCATTTAACACGATCAAGACCATTTTGGTCAGAAAAGCCGCTACGGGGGCGTCATGGTATCGGTTGCTTAGCCCGCTTAGCAGGCAGCAGCGACGCTCATTGACTATAGAGATTCTTAAGCTTCGGCATCCATCGTTATCAGCCAAGCAGCTAAAGCTTAAACAAAGGAACGGGCAAGTTCGAAAGCGGTATACACCTCGTGAGCTCAATCAAGCCACTAAAGCCATGTTGCTTGAAACGTTGGGCGGTGTTTTGGGCATAGCAGGGAGCGGGTCGGTTCGGGCGCTCGCGGTCAGTGTAATCCAGGTGGGAGAGGACTAATGTTTCCACAATGGCGATTGACTTATCCACGACGGTACTTGCCCTGCTTTTTGTGTGCGGCTGTCTTTGCGGAGATGGCATATGCGACGGCAGTAGTCCAGCTCGAGGTGCTGATATCTCGTGTGGCTACATTAAATATCGGGGCTGTCGTGGCTGCGATTATGGTGGCTTCAGGACTTTTGGGAGGCCTCATTGTGGGCCTCTCTTATGGACGCATTTCTGCGCTTCGTTATTTGGTCGGTGGCCTAATAATTTGTTTGGCTATCGCTGGTATAACCTTGATGACCAGTCAGCATAGGCTTCCGGATCTGATTGCCTCCTTTCCTGTTCTTATGTCCCTTTACCTAGTTAATACTTATCGGTTTCAAGGGTTTTGTCGGAAAATGGTGGTTTTTCGAATTCATCGTGCACACGAGACTCGTGTGCATTCGATATCGGCGAAGCGAGAGTTACGGCGCAGACGAAATAGCGAGCGACGGTAACTTGAAAGGTGGTGGTGTTTCGTTAGATTCGACTATTCAGGCAAACTCTTTCAGCCTTGTGCAGGTAGAGAAAGAATGATCTTCCTTCGATGGCGAACTACCTATGCACGACGTTATTTACCCTGCTTCGTGGTGGTCTTCGGCTTTACGCAAGTGGCAGGAGGTGTGGCTGTAGTTCAGTTATACCAACTGATTTCTGCGTTGTTGGCCATCAGTGTGCTGACCCTGTATTTCTGGATGATCGCTATATCAATCCTGCTGAGTATTGCGACTTTCGCATTGGCATTTGGGCGTCCAGCCGCCGCTCGCTACTTAGCCACTGCGTTATTGCTATTTTTCGCAATAGGATGTGTTACTAGAGTTCGAGACGGTGGTGCGATGTTCGAGCATGCGTTCATGCTTCCGGCCCTAGGGGCTCTCTGGCTTATGAGTACTCGGCACTACAGGGTTTTTTGTCTGAAATTGGCAGTACTACGGCGTCGGCGGATTCAGTACCGGATCACTTCGTTAGGCCACAAGATTAAACGCAAAGCTTCATCGCAACGCATGCGAAAGCACGAACGGCAGTGACTCGAAGGACGGACGCCTTTCGTTAAGGATTCTCCGGTTGAGTCTCAGCATCGGCCGGTCTGACCTGTGCTCAAATAGCCCTCTGTTCAGCTAGCTCAACAAGCCTTGCCCGTGAGTAAGATGAGCTTTTCCCATTTCGAGTACGCCGGTAAGCGCAAGCAAACGCGCTTGGGTTTGCGCTTCATCTTCTCTTAGTCCTTTTTTAGCGCGGTGACCGTGATCCGCATCATGCCGCCGCTCAAGTAGTGCCGCTCGCTTGACGACCACCACGCACGCCTTTAATGTCCCGGCGCGCCCATCCGGATTAACCTCAAAAGGAGTTGTAATGAACACGATGTCACTGTGCACCGGTGCCTTGCTCGGGCTTTTCATGGTCGGTTGCGCGGTGCAGGACAAGCTCGACACCAGTCGCCTGACCCGTTTCGATGAGTACCACGCCAACCTTGAGGCCAATGGTGCGCGCTATACCCTCGATGCCTACATCATTCCGTTCTACCAGCCGTTTTTCATCACCGTCGAACGTGACGATGGCAAGCCGATGGAGCTCGCCGAAGCGGCTGCGGTCGCCCAGCCGTACATCGTACCGCGCGGCTGTACCCAGCCTGCCGTGCGGCGCCCTGATCTGGACCGCAGCAATGCGGCCAAGACCCAATGGATCGTTGGCATCGAATGCTAACGCCAGTGGCAGCGCCACTTCCGAAGCGGCGCAACAAATGGTCAAAGCCTTGCTGATACTAGGGGGCTCCAGGCTTTCATCCAGCGATCCAGATTTCGGGTAGCTATGTTTACGACTGTCCGCGTTGCTGTGCCTGAGGATGCGAGCCTCTTACTCTCAATCGAGCGTTCTGCCGCGCAAGCCTTTCGTGCACTTGAAGGGTTAAGCTGGCTCGCTGATTCTCCTCCTATGCCCGTTGAACGGCATCTTGAGCTCATCGAGCGCTCGACGTGCTGGGTGGCCATCGATGCTGAAAATCGCCCGCAAGGATTTCTCAGTGCCGATATCTACGGTAGAGACCTTCATATCTATGAACTTTCCGTTCGACACACGCTGCAAGGGCAGGGCATAGGGCGACAACTCGTTCAAGCGGCGCAGGCTTATGTTGAGATCAGTGGGCTGCATGCGCTGACTCTCACAACCTTCAAACACGTACCGTGGAATGCTCCATTCTACTCTCGTCTCGGTTTTCAGATTGAATCCGACCAATACGTCGATGAAAGGCTGTCAACACTGTTGAATGAAGAGTATGAACACGGATTTCCCGTGGGAAGCAGGTGTGCGATGGTCTGGAGAGCGGGCGAACGGTGATGCCTCGAAGGCTCAGTCCACCCACCGCCACAACGGCTCATCCAGCAACCCGACCCCGCGCAACTGCGTCTGTCCCTGATCCTTCTCAAGCTCCAGCACATTGCACCCTTCACACGCCGTCAGCGCGTCGATCAGCGGCCTGCTGTGCGACACCACCCACACCTGGCTACGCTGCGACGCGCGGATGATCAAGCGCGCCAGCGCTGGCAGCAGGTCGGCATGCAGGCTGGTTTCCGGTTCGTTAAGCACCATCAGTGACGGTGGTCGGGGCGTCAGCAGGGCGGCCATCAGCAACAGATAACGCAAGGTGCCGTCCGAAAGCTCCGTCCCGCCCAGGGGCCGCAGCAGCCCGTGCTGATAAAGCCTTACGCTGAACAGCCCGCCGGGTGGTGCATCGATCTCCAGGCGGCTGCCGGGAAATGCGTCATCCAGCGCGGCAACCAGATCTTCGACGTCGCCAATTTCGATGATGGTCTGCAGTGCCGAGGCGAGGTTGCGGCCGTCGTGGTGCAGTACGGGCGAGCGGGTGCCGAGCTGCGGCTGGCGGCAGGGGGCGTCGCGATCGATGCGGAAGTGATCGTAGAAACGCCAGCTGTTGATGAACGCGCGCAGCTCGCCGATCTCCGGGGCCTGGCGGGGGCGGCCGACGATGTTGAAGAAGCTTTCGCTGCTGTCGGCATGCTGGTCGAGTACGGACCAGCTGGTGCCTTCGCGGGCACGTACCAGGGCGTTCTTGCGCTCGACCAGCAGGGAGGAGGGGCGGTAGGCGCCGGCGCCCCAGATCGCTTCGCACTTGATCTCGGGGTCGAGCATGAATGCGCTCGGGTAGGGCAACGGGATGGGCAGGCCGAGGGAGATGGCGAAGCCGAAGTCTTCGGTGGCGAAGCCCAGGCGCAGGCGTCTGACGTCGGTCGGGTGCTGGCCTTGGATGGGCACTTCACCGCGCTTCATGCGGGCGCTGGTTTCCGGGCCGGCCCACCAGGTCGAGTCCAGGCCGCCTTCGCGGGCGAGGGCTTCGATCACGCCGCCTTGGGCGGTTTCAGCCAGTAGGCGCAGGGCTTTGTACAGGTTGGATTTGCCGCTGCCGTTTGCGCCGGTCACCAGGTTGAGCTGGCCTAGCGGCATGACGAGGTGCTTGATCGAGCGGTAGTTGCCGATGGCGAGGGTGGTGAGCACGCGGGGCGTCCTGGCTTGGGCATGTGGGGCGATTGTCAACGATGCTGGGTGGGGTTGCCAGCCGCCGGGTGCTCGGGGTTGGTTGGTGATGTGAGTCCGTCTGTATCGGTGATGGGGATGGCACCGGCTTTGCCGGTGATCGCGGGACGAGCCCGCTCCTACAGACATCGTGCATCTGAGGGAGCGGGCAACGCCTGTGCCATTCGTCTCAAGCGCCTGGTTCGTGCGCCAGACGTTTGAGCAACGCGTGCGCCGCCGCCTCGGACGACGCCGGATTCTGGCCGGTAATCAGGTTGCCATCCTCGACCACGTAGCTCGCCCAATCGGCTGCCTTGGAGTACTCACCGCCGTTGACCTTGAGCATGTCCTCCACCAGAAACGGCACCACATCGGTCAACCTGACAGCCTCTTCCTCACTGTTTGTGAAACCGGTGACGCGCTTGCCTTTCACAACCGGCTGGCCATCGGCTGCCTTTACGTGCTTGAACACCCCCGGTGCATGGCAAACCGCACCAATGGGTTTGTTCGAGGCGTACAGGGATTCGAGCAGGGTGATCGAATCCTTGTCCTCGGCCAGGTCCCACAACGGCCCATGACCACCTGGATAGAACACGGCGTCGAAGTTGTAAGGGTCGATCTCTCCCAACGGAATCGTGTCGGCCAGGGCCGTCTGTGCCTTGGTGTCTTGCTGGAAGCGGCGCGTGGCGTCGGTCTGGGCGTCGGGTTCGTCGCTCTTCGGGTCCAGCGGTGGCTGGCCGCCTTTGGGGGAGGCGAGGGTGATCTGGGCGCCGGCGTCGCTGAACACGTAGTAAGGGGCGGCAAACTCTTCCAGCCAGAAGCCGGTTTTCTTGCCGGTGTCACCGAGCTGGTCGTGGGATGTCAGCACCATCAGGATCTTTTTCATACAGGACAAGCCTCCGGATCTTCATGGGCAGCGCGCCTTTCGCCCTGCGTTAGTGTGGGAGGCCCAAGACCGACAGATGTTCCATTGGATGATTTTCACAACGTTTCACAGGCGCGATCCGCCCAATGATCACGGGCGTGCAGCTGCGAAAAGCGGCTGATCGCCAGCACGGCTGTCATCGTTCAGTCATCTCGCTGCTTTTCCCTGCACTCACACACTTCGGGCCCGCCAACCCGGCAGCCACCTTCAGGGAGAACGCGCATGTCAGCTCCGGTCACCAACGCCCCCGATATCAAGACGCTCACCAAAAAGGACGCCAGTGCCGAGTGGGGCGATGCGGTCGATCGTGCCAAGGCCAAGGACGCCGGCATCGAATGGCAGCGCCCGAAGGACGACAACCGTTCGGCCCAGGAAATCATCGACGACAGTCCGCTGTTGAAGAACCTTGGCAACCAGAGTGGGGTGAAGGACAAGCTGCGCGAGCGGGTCGGAGATTTCGAGCACGACGCCGATGCGGCCTACCGCGCCACCCAGGTACTGGACCACATCGAGCGCTTCGACGAGGGCGGCTCGCGGCTGGTCGGAGGTGATATCGACAACGGCAAGGTCGATGGTTTCACCAAGGGCGGTGATGCCAAGCACGGCACCGAGGCCGGGCGCCTGCAGGACTTTGGCAAGTACGGTTGGGAAAACCTCAAGGGTGAGCTCAAGCACATCGAGGCGGCCAACGACGACCCCGAGGCACGCAGCAAGGCCGAGGCGGCGGGTATCCGTTGGGAGCGCCCCGAAGGCGACGAGCGTTCGGCGCAGCAGGTCATCGACGACAGCCCACTGCTCAAGAACCTGGGTAACCAGAGCGGGGTCAAGGACATGCTCAAGGAGCAGGTCGGCGACTTCGAGCACGATGCCGATGCGGCCTACCGCGCGACCCAGGTGCTGGACCACGTGGTGCGCTACGACGAGAACGGCGAGCGCCTGGCCGGCAAGGATGTCGACAACACCAGCATCGACGGTTTCACCAAGGGCGGCGATGCCAGGCATGGCACCGAAGCCGGGCGCCTGCAGGATTTTGGCAAGTACGGGTTCGAAAGCCTCAAGGGCGAGCTGCAGCATGTCGACGACGTCGGCAAGGATGACAAGCGTCGCGAGGCGGCGGAAAAGGCCGGTATCGTCTGGGAGCTGCCCGAGGACGACAAGCGTTCGGCGCAGGACATCATCGATGACAACCCGCTGCTCAAGAATCTTGGCAACCAGAGCGGGGTGAAGTATGCGCTGAAGGAGCAGGTCGGCGATTTCGACAAGGATCCCAACGCCGCCTTCCGGGCCAGCCAGGTGCTCGACCGAGTGGTGGGCTATGACGGGGACGGCAAGGCGCTCACCGGCAAGGATGTGGCCAACAGCAGTGTCGATGGCTTCACCAAGAGCGGCGAGGCGCGTCACGGCACCGAGGCCGGGCGCCTGCAGGACTTCGGCAAGTTCGGCTTCGAGTCGCTGGCCAAGCCGCCGGCCAACGATGAGATCGGCAGCTACAAGGAGTTCCTCAAGACCAACCCGGACGCTGACGCGGGCTCCAGGCAGATCGCCCAATATGGCGCGATCTTCGATGCCAAGTACGACTCGATCCGCGGCAAGACTGGCGCCGACGGTGCGGTCACCGCAGACAACATCAAGGACTACCTCAAGCAGAATCCGCAACTGAGCAAGCAGGAGCAAGAAGCGCTGAACTTCTTCGCCCAGCCAGGTGCGTTCCGCAAGGTCGATACCGCCAGCAACAATATCGGCGACAAGCCCGATGGCAAGGTCAGCCGCGAGGACGTGCAGACCTGGCTGAAGAACTCTGCACCCACCGATGCCCAGGGGCTGGCGAGCCTGGTTACCGATGTGGCTGCCGGCAATGTCACCGGCAAGGTCGACACCAGCAAGCTGGGCGAGGATGTCTTCGTGCATCCGGAAAACTACAGCGCCGAAGAAAAGGCCGCCGTGCTGCTGGATCTGCAGGAGGCGCAGAAACTGGTGGTCGATGGCGCCAATGCCGGGGTGTGGAACAGCGACTACGGCAAGGTCGCCATCGCCAACCGTTCCGGTGCGATCTGGGAGCCGCAAAAGCTGCTGGAAGACATCAACGATCATATGGCCATCCTGCAGAACGACAAGGAAACCGCCGACTATCTCAAGAGCGCGGGCGATGAGGCGGTGAAGACGCTGTTCGAGGAAAACCCTGGGCTCAAGGACGCCGTCAGCAAGACCTACGAAGACGAGGTCAAGTCTGGCAAGGCGCTGGACGTTGCCTGGGACGCCAACACCAAGGATGGCAAGACCGACCAGCACACTGCGCTGGCCAGCTTCTATGCCACCGCCACCAGCCTGCAGTCGATCCTCGGTATCGACGACGCCAAGGCGATCCAGGGCGCGGTCGGCAAGTCGTCGCACAATGAAGATTTCAAGACCTTCTACAAGGATCAGTTGGCCACTGGCGAACGCATGCGCGAACTGCTCAAGGACAACTCGCCCGAGCAGGCCGCCTCGGAGTTCAGCCTTGAGGTGGCGCTCTACAACTCGGCACTCGACCCGCAGTTCACCGCCGAGTATGACAAGCAGCTCAACGACAACTTCTCGACCATCACCCAGGAGAATTTGTTCAAGGACGCCAGCTTCGACGACCTCAAGACTGCGTTCGGCAAGGACGGTGGCGAAGAGCTGGACGAGGACAAGGTGCGCAAGCTGATCGACCAGATGCGCGACGAAAGCCCCGAGCTGTTGCTCAACCAGGACGGCACCGTGGCCACCACCGACCAGGTGCTGGCGGGCTTCCGTGGCAATTGGGACCTGTTCCGCCAGGGCACCAAGGCTCTGGACAAGATGGGCAAGCTGTCGGACTTCGACCCCAACGGCAACGCCAAGGGTGCTTACGGCAGCGGCGTACTGCACGGGGTGAGCGGGCTGTTCCTGGCCGGCGTCACCATCGCCCGTGGCGCGCAGAGCGGCGGCAAGCTCACCGATCGCAACATCGTCGATATCACCACCGGGTCGGTGCAGACCACCACGGTGCTGATTGAGGGCGGTTCCAAGGGTTATCAGGAGCACTTGACCAAGGCGATCAAGAACGGTGAGCAGACGCTGACCGACATGAAAGATGGCAAGGTGATGCTCGATCTGCTCGATGAGGTCAAGGCCAACGTCAAGGATGGCAAGCACGCCAAGGTGGTGGCGAAGAACTTCGAGGAAGCTGCCAAAGGCATCGGCGGGCTGGCCGGTATCGTGGCCGGGGCCTATGGCATCTTCGATGGTGTGAACGCGCTGCGTCGTGGCGACAAGCTGGCCGGTGGCTTCGGCATCACTGCCGGCTCGCTGGGCGTGCTGGCGGGCAGTGCCTCGGCGGTGGAGGGCGGCCTCGGCCTGCTCGGCGCCAACCTGCCACGCTTCCTTCCGGGCCTGGCGGCCACGGCCGGGGTGCTGGGTTTCCTCGGCGCGGGCGTGGCGGTGCTGGCGGCGATCATCCCGGGCCTGGTCAAGGAAGGGCAGGAGCAGGTCAAGTCAGACAAGTTCGGCTCGTTGCTGGGCGATTCGATCGAGCGCTACGGCATCGACGGGATCAAGGATGGCACCTTGGCCGATATCCCCACCGAAGACTGGCCGGGTGGTGAGGAGTGGACTTCCTGATGACGCGCCGTGGTCGGCACATGCCTGCGGGTTGCGACCGACCTAGGGGCTATTTCGCGAACCTTCCTAATACGTCGTAGGGCATTTCCGGGGATACCATTTCCCCGGGTTTTGCCGTTGTGTGGCGCCGTCCGCGCTTCTACTCTCCCGGGGCCGGTCGCACATCGTCACCGCGTTTTCAGCCGACGGGCAGAGACACACGCCAGGTTCGCGTGGGTCGGGCTGGAACACGGGCGAGGGTGTGCGACGGGCGCTTTTCAACCAACGCTGGGGGAGCCATGGACAACGACGACCAATCGAATGAGCGCGGGAGCCTGAAACTGGTCAGCGCACCCGCACGTATCCGCCGCGAGCCACGCATGGCCTGGGTCCAGGCAATACCCGGGCTGCCGCCGAAGGAAACGCTGATGGAAATTTCCACGCTGCTCGGCTGCGTGACCGAACTCACCCGACGAGCCATCGACAAACCACAGGATGCCGAACCGCTCATGCGCGCCACCCATTACCTGTGCGGCATGAGCAAGGCGATGATCGACGGCCAACTGACCATCGTACGCGGTGAGGCGCCGGTCGAGGAGGGGTCCTAGCGATACCGCAAGCCCTTGATGCAGGACGCATCGGCAAGCAGACACCGGGATTCACGCGGGCAAGCGTGATAGATTCCCGGGCCTCGTAGTTGCAGACCATGGACAGGCCTCGAAATGAGCAGGACCTCGCAATCCGCTACACCCCGGGTGCGCCGCGTGCGCCCGACCTTCGCCCAGGTGTTTCGCAAGAACCTCAAGCGGGTGCTGACGCACTGGACGCCGTTCACCGTGACGCTGGTGTTCCTCGGGACCTTCCTCGGCAGCGTGAGCCTGTACATCTACACCCGGGCCATCGGTCGCGCCGACCTGTTCATGTCGGCGCTGGATTCCAAGTCGTCACTCGCCGCCTGGATGTTCGTGGTCGTCGCGGTGATGTTCTCGCACCTGATCATCCTGATGGGCTCGTCGTGGCTCTACGGCACGGCGGTATCGCTGTTCGGCAGGGTGCGCTGGCTCACCCGCCATGTCGCGCTGTGGCTGGTGATTCCGTTGGCGGTGGGCTACGCCGCCTTCATCGTCCTGGGCTTCTTCTACCACCGAATGCTCAGCCCCGGCGTTGCCATGCTGTTGATCTCGGCAGCCACCTTGCTGGCGTTTGCCGCGTTGTTCTTCTCCCGGTCGTTCAGGTCGTTGTTCGTTCTCGCGGCGCCGAAGAACAAGGGCAAGGCCGATCGCTGGTTTCTTGGGATATTCCTGTCGTTCACCCTGGTGTTCGCCGTCATCGCCAGCTCGTTGTCGATGCTGTTGATCATCGACACTTACGTCGGGCGGGATAACGAGGCGGCGGTATCGTTCGTGGCAGGCTTTTCACTGTTCACGCTGCTGATGAGCCTGCTGCCTTCGATGTTGTACTTCGTGTTCAAAGGCGATATCTACCGCAAAGTCGCCGCGGGCATCGGCGGCGCCTTGCTGTTCTTCGTGATCTTCCTCACCACCGCCAAGGGCGCGATGTCGAGCATCACCTATTCGGTGGCCGGCAGCCTGGAAGTGCGCCAGGGCTTCTCCCAGCGCTACGTGTTCGATCGCCAGGTGACACTGGCCGATATCGATCCGCTGCTCTGGCACAGCCGTCTGCGTCACGATGGCAAGGTGCAGGTCAGGGCCTACCAGTTGTTCGCGTTCGGCGACCTGCTGCTGTTGTGCCCACACAGCCTGCTCGGGGCCAAGCTCCACCAACTGCCTGACTACACCCGCCTGTGCATCTTCACCCGCAGCAGCCAGGTGGAGCGCTTGCCGCCGCTGCTGTTGCCAATCGTGCAGCGCGAGCCGCAACGGGCGCAATGGCAAGAGGCGGCGGACCGGCAAATGGGCTGGGAGCAAATACGTGGGCAAATGTTGCAGGACAAGCGCTAGGCATGCGGCCTTTATCGGCCTGTCGCCTGTTCACCCGTTGCCTCGCCAATGCCCTGAGTCATCACCTCCATCTGCGCAGGCGGTTTGGCGACGTTGCGGTTCGCCACCCCGAACGGCACATGCACCATCGGCAGGTTGCCCGCCGCCGAGCTCAGGTGGCTGCGCTGGTCATCGAAGAACATGTGTGGCTTGAGAATGGACAACACTCGGTCCTTCTCCATCCCACCCAGAAAGAACGATTCATCCGGCGAAACGCCCCAGTCTTTCAAGGTGGTCACCACGCGCTCATGGGATGGTGCGTTGCGCGCTGTGACGATGGCAATGCGCAGGATGCGCTTGTAGTCAGGGTCTTGCGCAAGCTTCTGGTCTTCGAGGGTGCGGATGTGCGAGAGCTTGCGGTACAGGTCCGCCAGCGGCCCCGGCTGATGCGGGATGGCTTTGCGCGCGAACTCGTGGGCCTGGAAGTCGTGGAGGTTGTTGTGCTGCTTGTAGACCGTCTCGGCTTCGTCGTCGGCGATCACGCCGTCGAAGTCGAAGGCCACGCGCAGCTCGGTGTCGATCTCGTCGTCGTAGATGCGTGTGGGCAGCACCAGGCCGGCGGGATAGTCGGCGTCGATGGCGCGCTGCACGTCTTCTTCGTTGGCGCTGAGGAACAGCGAAGCATTGAAGGCCGGGATGTATTCGTAGGGCGAGCGGCCAGACATGAAGGCCGCGCGGGTGATGTCCAGGCCGTAATGCGTGATAGAGCGAAACACCCGCAGCCCGGTTTCCGGCGAGTTGCGCGACAGCAGCACCACTTCAACTGGCAGTTGCCCCGGGAAGGCCTTGTTGATGCTCAGGAAGCGGCGGATGAACGGAAAGGCCACGCCCCTGGGGAACGGATTGTCGAGGTTCGCTTCATGATGCTGGCGATAGGCTTCGACGCCTTCACTTTGATAGATGTCGTCGGATTCAGCGAGGTCGAACAGCGCACTGGAGGCAACGCCGACGACAAGTTTCTGTTCGATGGGGTAGGGCATTGAGAAGTCCTGAACCGATAGGCATCACCGAGACTTGGCGCGGTGCGGCCATGATTGTACTGCCATAAAAGGATAGCTGTGATGCTCAAGGTGTTCGTCAGCGCAAAGCGCTGGAAATCCCCCGGCGGGCTAGTGCAAGTTCGCCACCCAAAGGTGCACGCGTGCATCAAAATGAGATATAAAGCCCACAATTTTTCACCCTGATCAATAATTTATGTGCGTGTTGCACATTGATGGATATCGTTAAAGCCCAATTCCCAGTCTGAACATCGTCTACCCTGGATCCGGCCCACTTATTGCTCCGCCAGCGCCAACCCCCAACACTGGAACACTATAAAAATGAGCTCACCCGGCGAATTTCCCCTGACCGAAGCCCCCCGGCACGCCCGCAAGGGCCTGCTGCCGATTGCCATGGTCCTGTTCAGCTTCACCTTTTTCACCGGCACCATGTTCGCTGGCGGCAAGCTGGGCATGGCCTTCAACTTCGTCGACATGCTGTGGATCGCCACCATTGGCAACACCTTGCTGGCGATCTATGCGGCAACGCTCGCGTTCATCGCCTCGCGCAGTGGCCTGAACACGGTGCTGATGGGGCGTTTCTGTTTTGGTGAGTCGGGCAGTCGGCTCTCCGATTTTCTGCTGGGTTTCGCTGAGCTGGGCTGGTACGCCTGGGGCACGGCGACAGTGGCGATCGTGCTGGTCAAGCTGCTGGGGCTGGCCGAGGGCCTGACCATTCCGCTGATGGTGTTGTTCGGATTGGGCTTCAGCATCACCGCGATCATTGGCTTCAAGGGGCTGGATTGGCTGTCGCGGCTGTCGGTGCCCCTGATGTTCGTGCTGCTGGTGATTTCGATGGTCATCGCCACCCGGCACGTGGGTGGTTTCGAAGGGCTGATGGCCGTGGTGCCGCACGAGGCGATGAGCTTCTCGGCAGCGGTGACCATGGTCTTCGGCACCTTCGCCAGCGGCGCGACCCAGGCCACCAACTGGACACGCCTGTCGCGCAGTGGCCGGGTGGCGGTCACGGCCAGCGTCGTGGCGTTCCTGGTGGGCAACGGCCTGATGGTGGTGGCAGGCGCCTGGTGCGCGATGGTCTACCAGCAAGCCGACATTGTTGAAGTAATGATGCTGCAGGGCCTGTCGTTCGCCGCCGTGGTGATGCTGTGCCTGAACCTCTGGACCATTCAGGGCCCGACCATCTACAACGTCGCCGCGGCGACCTGCCACCTGGTGCGCAGCGAGCGTCGTCGTACCGCGACGCTGGTGGCGGCCGGCGTGGGTATCGTGCTGGCGATCGGTGGCATGTATGAATGGCTGATTCCATTCCTGGTGCTGCTGGGTTCGATCATTCCGCCGGTCGGCGGAGTGATCATGGCCGACTTCTGGTACCGCCACCGTGGCAAGTATCCGACCCTGGCTTCGGTCAGCCTGCCGCGCTACAACCGCGCCGGCCTGTTCGCCTACGCAGTGGGGGCGGTGCTGGCCTACAGCTCGCCGTGGGTCGCCCCGCTGGTGGGTATCGGTGCTTCGGCGCTGTGCTACATCGTCCTGCTTGAAGTCGGTGCGCGCGTGCGCCCCGTGGCACAGGCCAAGCCGTGAGCCTGGCACTCGATGAGCTGCTGGGGCTGCCCGGTCTCGAAGAGATGACCGTGCGGGCCGGTGCACGCAACCTGCAGCGGCGGGTGCGCTGGCCTTACGTGGCGGAGAACGAAGGCATTGCCGAATGGGTGATGGGCGGCGAACTGGTATTCGTCACCGGTATCAACCATCCGCGTGGCGAGGCCAACCTGCTGAGCCTGGTGGAGGATGGCGATGCTGTCGGTATTGCCGGCATGGTGATCCTCACCGGCGGCACCTTCATCCAGCACATCCCGGCGGCGGTGGTCGAGCGTGCCGAACAGTTGGGGCTGCCGCTGATCGAGCAGCCCTACGCCTTGAAGATGGTGGTGGTCACCCACCTGATCGGCACGGCGCTGGTGCAGATGGGCCAGGTGCGGCGCTCGCGTGACGACATTCTCGGCCAGCTGTTGACCGGCGACTACCCAAGCCTGGCCATTGCCCGCCAGCGCGCTGCACACCTGCAGTTGGCGCTGGACGAGCCCCGCCGTGTGGTCGCGCTGCGGCTGTCGGCGGTTGATGGCCTGTTCGAGCGGCATCGACCGGAGCAGGCCGAACGCCTGTGGCAGAACACCCGCCAGGCGCTCGAAGAGCAACTGGAGACCTGGTGCCGTACGGTTGCGGGGGCGGTCATGGCGCAATTGCCGGGTGACCTCTTCGTGCTGCTGCTGGCCGACGCACCGGACTTGCGCCCGGCGCTCGCAGCCTTGTATCGGCAACTGGCCGAGGTGACCGGCGAGATGGCGTTGTTCATGGGCCTGTCGTGCCTGGCCGAAGACTGCGCCCACTACCGTCAGGCCCTGTGCGAGGCGCGCCAGGCTCTCGAAGTGGCACAGAACATGCGCCCGGCTACTGGCCTGTGCGATTTCAGCGAGCTGGGTGTGTTGCGCCTGCTGCAGGGGATTGCCGACCGTTCGCTGATCGACAACTTCGTCGCCCAGACCCTCGGCCCGCTGATCGAAGCCGGGCGCAAGCATCCCTACGCCCTGGTGCACACCCTCGATGTACTGCTCAAGGAAAACGGCAACGGCGCCCAGGCGGCGCAACGCCTGGGCGTACACCGCAACACCATCATCCAGCGTATTCAACGCATCGAGCAGTTGAGCGGACAGTCGCTCGATGACTCGCTTTTCCGCATGAACGCTTCCGTCGCGCTGCTGATCTGGCGCATGAGCGAAAGCCAAGGCAAGGAGTAACCCCATGAATATCATCAACGCCCGCCTGCGCGGCAAGACCGGCCTGTTCCGGATCGAGCTCGATGGCGATCGCATTGCCGCCATCGAACCCCAGGACGCGGCGGTTGCACTGAGCAACGCTGCGGACATCGACGCTGCGCAGAACCTGGTGATCCCGCCCTTCATCGAGCCGCACATCCACCTCGACGCCACCCTGACCGCCGGCGAGCCGCGCTGGAACATGAGCGGCACGCTGTTCGAGGGCATCGAGTGCTGGGCCGAGCGCAAGGCCATCACCACCCACGAAGACATCAAGGCCCGTGCCAAGAAGACCATCGGCGCATTGGTCGACCACGGCATCCAGCACGTGCGCACCCACGTCGATGTCACCGACCCGACCCTGGTCGCCCTCAAGGCGATGGTCGAGGTGCGCGAAGAGGTCCGCCACCTGGTCGACCTGCAGATCGTCGCCTTCCCCCAGGAGGGGATCGAGTCGTACGCCAACGGTCGCGAACTGATGACCGAAGCGGTCGCCCTGGGCGCCGATGTGGTCGGCGGCATTCCGCACTTCGAAAACACCCGTGACCAGGGCGTTTCGTCGGTGAAGTTCCTGATGGACCTGGCCGAGCGCACCGGTTGCCTGGTGGATGTGCACTGCGACGAAACCGATGACCCGCAGTCGCGCTTTCTCGAAGTACTCGCCGAAGAGGCGCGGGTGCGCAACATGGGCGAGCGCGTCACTGCCAGCCATACCGTGGCCATGGGTTCCTACGACAATGCCTACTGCTACAAGCTGTTCCGCCTGCTGAAGATGTCTGGCATCAACTTCGTATCCTGCCCGACCGAGAGCATTCACCTGCAAGGGCGTTTCGACAACTTCCCGAAACGCCGCGGCGTGACTCGGGTGGCTGAGCTCGACCGCGCCGGCATGAACGTGTGCTTCGGTCAGGATTCGATCGTCGATCCGTGGTACCCGCTGGGTAACGGCAACATCCTGCGCATCCTCGAAGCGGGCCTGCATATCTGCCACATGCTCGGCTATGAAGACCTGCAGCGCGCGCTGGACCTGATCACCGACAACAGTGCGCGCACCCTGAACCTGGGCGAGCGCTACGGCATTGAAGTGGGGCGCCCGGCGAACCTGCTGGTGCTGTCGGCGCCGGATGACTACGAGATGATCCGTAGCCAGGGATATGCGCTGGTCTCGGTGCGTGGCGGCAAGGTGCTGATGCGCCGTACCCCGGCGCAGGTCGAGCGCTTCGCCTGAGGCGCTGTGTGGGGGCAACTGCGTGCCCCCACACATCACTGTTCACCCACCGCCTGCGGCAGGTGCCCGAGCGGCAATCCCGTCTGTTCCTTCACCGTGGTAATCGCAAAATTGCTGCGGATGTCCGTCACCCCCGGCACCTTGAGCAGCGCCTCCATCAGGAACCGCTCATAGGCCCGCAGGTCCGGCACCACCACCTGCAGCAGAAAATCCGACTCGCC
The DNA here is from genome assembly GCF_052378495.1 of Pseudomonas sp. A014. Taxonomy (NCBI): domain Bacteria; kingdom Pseudomonadati; phylum Pseudomonadota; class Gammaproteobacteria; order Pseudomonadales; family Pseudomonadaceae; genus Pseudomonas; species Pseudomonas sp. A014. The sequence continues at coordinate 3,474,943 of NZ_CP199001.1, read as the reverse complement.
CGACACCAGGTGGCATGAGACCACTTCGCTCAACGCCGAGACCGCCTGGCGAAAGGCGGCGGACGATGCCTCGGTGTGCCGCTCCACCTTCACCCCAACGAATACCGTCAACCCCAGCCCCACGCCATCGCGGTCGATCTGTGCCTGATAGCCACGGATGATTCCAGCCTCTTCCAGCAGGCGTACGCGGCGCAGACAAGGGGAGGGTGACAGGCCTACTTCCTCGGCCAGTTGCACATTGGTCAGGCGTGCGTCGCGCTGCAGCGCCGCGAGAATCCGGCGGTCAAGGTTGTCGAGTTTCATTTTTGGCATTTATCCGTTTCTTTGAAATCGTGATTGGCACGATATGCCAATAATCCTCTCGCGTGTAGTGAACTACGCAACGCACGCGGGCGCGCTGCTCGTTAAGCTTTCAAGCCAGTGATCCCTTGCAGGCAGGAGAGGCGAAGATGGCGAATCTGGAGCTGTTCATAGGTGCGCTGGTCGCGGTATGCCTGGTCCCGGGGGCGGACATGGTGCTGGTGCTGCACACCTCGAGTACCCAGGGCCGCGCTTATGCAGTAGCGACCGCAGTAGGCCTTGCGATTGCGCGAGCGGTACACGTGACTCTGGCTGCATTGGGGCTGGCGGTACTGCTCAAGACGGTCGGTTGGGCCTTCGAGCTGGTGCGCGTGGTGGGCGTGGTGTACCTGATTTGGCTGGGTCTGCGCATCGCTCGTGCGCCCAGCCTGGTGCCTGATCTCAACGATGCAGACATGCCAGTGGCCCGACGCGCCTACGGCACGGCGGTGTGGCGTGGGCTGCTGACCAATATCAGCAATCCCAAGGCGTTGTTGTTCTGTTCGGTCCTGCTACCGCAGTTCATCGATGCCAGTGTCGGCGAGGTCGGTGGGCAGTTCTTGCTGCTGGGTGTGGTGCTGGTGATCGTCGGGCTGTTGTTCGACCTGTTCTACGCCATGATCGGCGCTGCGTTGGGCTACTGGATGGCGCGCAATCCGAAGGTCGAGGTGGTGCAGCGCTGGACCTTCGCCAGCCTGTTGATCGGCTTTGGCCTGCGCCTGGCGTTGATCGGCCGCCCGCAGTGAGTGCAGCTTGGTCTAGAATGCCGCTTTCCTTCGCTCGACGGACTGGCCATGGACCCGCTCTACCTCATCGCTCTGGGCGCTTGTGTCGCCGGTTTCGTCCAGGGGCTTTCCGGTTTTGCCTTCGGCATGGTCGCCATGTCGTTCTGGGCTTGGGGCCTGGAGCCACGCCTGGCGGCGTCGCTCACGGTGTTCGGCAGCCTCACCGGGCAGTTGATTGCGGTGTTCACCGTTCGCCGCGGTTTCAGTTGGCGGTTGCTATGGCCCTTTGTGTTGGGTGGGCTTGCGGGTATCCCGCTGGGTGTGTGGGTGCTGCCCTACCTGGACATGCTCTGGTTCAAGGCAGTGTTCGGCACCCTGCTGGTGCTGTGGTGCCCACTGATGCTGCTGGCGCCGCGCCTGCCCAGGGTGCCGGGCAATCGCCTGGCGGACGGTGCGGTGGGTATGGTTGGCGGTGTGCTCGGTGGCATCGGTGGTTTCACCGGCACCGTACCGACCTTGTGGTGCACGGTGCGCGGCTTTGACCGCGACACCCAGCGCGCGGTCATTCAGAACTTCAACCTGTCGATGCTGGCGGTGACCATGCTCACTTACCTGGGCACCGGTGTGGTGACTTCGGCGATGCTGCCCTGGTTCGGCGTGGTGGCCCTGGCCATGCTGATCCCTACGGTACTGGGCACACGGGTCTACCTGGGCATCAGCGAAGCGGCGTTTCGCCGGCTGGTGCTCGGGCTGCTGACCTTGTCGGGGATAGCCATGCTGGTGGCGTCGGTGCCGGTGTTGCTGGGGCGCTGAACGCTTGCCTATGGGCGGTTTACTTGGCACGCTTGGCCCCGGTCTGCAAACGCACATGCCGCGATACAAGGAACCGCCAAGGTGAGCTGGGAAAAAGTCGGGAAAGCCCTCGCGGGCCTGCTGGTCATCGTCGTCGCCGGCGCCGCGCTTTATGCGTCGCTCAAGGACGATCGTGGCCTGAAGGCCTATGTCGCCTACGAGGCCCTGACCTACCCCAGCCAGTTCAACGAGCGCATCGGCCAGGCCCGCGAGCAACTCAAGTACGAGCGGCTGTTCGCAGGTGTCGAGGCGCTGGCCAAGGGTGCATTGAGCCGCGATCAGGTCGAGGCCCTGGTGGCCCAGGCGCAGACGCCCTACATGCAACTATTCGCCAAGCCCTTCGAGGCGGGGCTGGTGGACCATCGCACCGGGTTGTTCATCACCTTGCGCAATACGCGTGACGAACCACTCAAACAAGTGCACATCCGCCTGCCAGCCAAGGGCCTGGTGCAGGTGCGCGATGACGCCGGGGACGACAGCATTCCCGAGAACGCCACCAACATCATCGAGATCCCATCCATCGAGGCCGGCGGGGTGTGTCGGGTGTGGGTGTACTTCGATGCCGACATCTCGCAGATCACCCAGGGTGGTATCAGCATCGTGCATGCCGAGGGGCCGGCAGATATCCAGGTGATACGCCAGGTCAGCGGTTTCCAGGCGCTGATGGCCCGTTATGGCCAGGTGCTGATCGGCCTGGTGGTGGCGCTGGGCTCTCTGGTGCTGGGGCTGACCTGGGTCATGCTGCGTCAGCGCCATCGCTTGCGGCAGCTGCGCAACTGCTGACGACGGGGCAACCTTCATTTGCCCCTGGTGGGGCTGGCCATGGCTGATGTCTCAATCGGGGAGTGCCTCGTCTACCAGTTCGATCCAGTGCCGCACCGGTGTTCGCCCGGCACTGGCCAAGTGGTTCTGGCAACCGATGTTGGCGGTGACGATCACCTCGGGATTGCCGCTTTCCAGGGCGCTCAGGCGGTTATCGCGCAGTTGCTGCGCCAGTACAGGTTGGGTCAGTGAATAGGTGCCCGCCGAGCCGCAGCACAGATGGCCGTCGGGCACGGGTGTCAGGTTGAAGCCCAGGCGCTCGAGCACAGCCTCCACGACACCCCCCAGCTTCTGTGCATGCTGCAACGTGCAGGGGCAATGGAAGGCCAGACGCTGGTCGGCTCGAATACCCAGGCGCTCCAGCGGCGCATCGCGCAATACCTCCACCAGGTCCCGGGCCAGTGCGCTGACCCGCGCGGCCTTGGCGGCGTAGGCCAGGTCCGCCGCCAGCAGGTGCCCGTAGTCGCGCACGAAGGCGCCGCAGCCACTGGCGGTCTGCACGATGGCTTCGGCACCGGCTTCGATGGCTGGCCACCAGGCGTCGATGTTGCGTCGAGCGCGATCAAGGCCGGCGGCCTGCGCGTCGAGATGATAGTCCACAGCGCCGCAACAACCGGCCTCACGGGCCGCTATCACCGAGATTCCCAAACGATCCAGCACCCGCGCTGCCGCCGCGTTGGTGTTGGGCGACAGCGCCGGTTGCACGCATCCTTCGAGCATCAGCACCCGACGCGCGTGCTGGACCTTGGGACGCGGCTTGAGTGCAGGCTCATGGCGCGGCAGCTTGGCCTGCATCGGCTTCGGCAGCAGTGGCCGAAAGGCCCTGGCTGTGCGGGTCAGGGCCTTGAACAACGCAGGCCTGGGGACGAACAGGCGCAATCCGTGGCGTAGCAGGCGCTCGCCCAGCGGCCGCGGCACCTGCGCGTCGACCACGGCACGACCGATGTCCAGCAGGTTGTGATACTCCACCCCGGACGGGCAGGTGGTCTCGCAGTTGCGACAGTTCAGGCAGCGGTCCAGGTGAGTCTGGATGCTGGCGGTGGCCGGTTGCCCTTCGAGTAGCAGCTTGATCAGGTAGATGCGCCCACGCGGCCCATCCAGCTCATCGCCCAGCAGTTGATAGGTCGGACAGGTGGCGGTGCAGAAGCCACAGTGCACGCAACTGCGCAGGATACGCTCGGCCTCGTCGGCCCGTGGCAGGCGCTTGGCCTGTTCGCTCAGGTTGGTCTGCATGGCTGGCCCTCATATGTCTGCATACAGGCGGCCGGGGTTGAAGATGCCGCGAGGATCGAGTTGTCGCTTGAGGTTGCGCTGGTAACGCAGCAATGGCTCGGGCAGCGGATGGAACCCGGCGCTGTGGCAGGCATGCAGCGTGGCATGGCCGCCAAGACCTGCGACCGCTTCGCAGATGACGCTGGGCGAGGCGGCGGATTTCAGCCAGCGTTGGGCGCCACCCCAGTCGAGTAACTGCCGGCCGGGCAGGCTGAGCGGCGGGCTGTTATGCGGCAGTGACAGGCGCCACAGGGGCTCGTCAGCGGCGAAGAAGGCCAGGCGTTGTTCACGCAGGTCATGCCAATAGCGGTTGTCCAGCAGCGCGCCGCCCAGGCGCTCGGCGGCAGAGGCCACCGAGCCTTCCCCGCCTTCCAGGCGCAGGTACAGGGCGTCGCCGTCATGGCAGGCGGCTGTGATCGGCAGCGCTTGCTGACCCCAGGCTGCCAGCTCGCCCAGGGCTTGCCGAAGATCCATCGACAGGCGCAGGCTCTGGCAAATGCGCGGTCGCGGCAGCACCTTCAGCGATACCTCGGTCAATACCCCCAGGCAGCCGAAACTGCCGGCCAACAGGCGCGACAGGTCGTAGCCCGCGACGTTCTTCATCACCTCGCCACCGAAGCGCAACAGCTTGCCGTGCCCGGTGATGACTCGGGTGCCGAGCACATGGTCGCGTACCGAGCCTGCCCAGGGCCGACGTGGCCCTGCCAGCCCGGCCGCGACCATCCCGCCCAGCGTGGCGCCGTCGCCCAGGTGTGGTGGTTCGAACGGCAGCATCTGCCCGGCCTCGTACAGCACAGCCTCGATCTCGCGCAGCGGCGTCCCGGCGCGTGCCGTGAGCACCAGCTCGGTGGGGTCGTAGCTGACGATGCCGCGATGGCTGCGGGTGTCGAGGGTCTGGCCGTCGACCGGACGACCGAGCATGGCTTTGCTGTCGCTGCCCTGGATACGCAATGGCGTACGCTGCTCGAGGGCCTGGCGCACCTGCTCCAGCAGGTCGGCGCTGGCATCGTGATCCTGATCCATCAGAAACGCTCCAGGTCGGGGAAGGGTAACTGGCCGTGGTGCACGTGCATCGCGCCGAATTCGGCGCAGCGCTGCAGGGTCGGGATGTTCTTGCCAGGGTTGAGCAAGCCCAGCGGGTCGAAGGCGTGCTTGACCGCATGGAACAGCGTCAGCTCGTCGGCGTTGAATTGCGCGCACATCTGGTTGATCTTCTCGCGTCCCACGCCGTGCTCGCCGGTGATGCTGCCGCCCACCGCCACGCACAGTTCCAGGATCTTGCCGCCGAGGACCTCGGCACGCTCCAGCTCGCCGGGCTGGTTGGCGTCGAACAGGATCAAGGGGTGCATGTTGCCGTCGCCGGCATGGAACACGTTGGCCACGCGCAGGCCGTGCTCGCGCGACAGCTCGCCGATGCCGTGCAGCACCCCCGGCAGTGCCCGGCGCGGGATGGTGCCGTCCATGCAGTAGTAGTCGGGGGAAATGCGCCCTACCGCCGGAAAAGCGTTCTTGCGGCCTGCCCAGAAGCGCACGCGCTCAGCCTCGTCACGCGCCAGGCGTACCTCGCTGGCGCCGGCTGTCTTGAGCACGGCCTCGACGCGCAGGCAGTCGTCCTTCACGTCTGCGTCCACGCCGTCGAGCTCGCACAGCAGGATGGCGGCGGCCTCGGCCGGATAGCCTGCATGGATGAAGTCTTCGGCGGCCCGTAGCGACAGGTTGTCCATCATCTCAAGGCCTGCGGGAATGATGCCTGCGCCGATGATGTCGGCCACCGCACGAGCGGCCTTTTCCACGCTGTCGAAACTGGCCAGCAACACCCGCGCCACCTGTGGCTTGGGCAGCAGCTTGACGGTGACTTCGGTGACGATGCCCAGCAAGCCTTCGGAGCCGGTGAACAGCGCCAGCAGGTCGAAGCCTGGGGCGTCCAGGGCATCGCTGCCCAGCGTCAGGTATTCGCCCTCGATGGTGAGGACTTCGACCTTGAGCAGGTTGTGCACGGTCAGGCCGTACTTCAGGCAATGCACACCCCCGGCGTTCTCCGCGACATTGCCGCCGATCGAGCAGGCGATCTGTGACGAGGGATCGGGCGCGTAGTAAAGACCGTGTGGCGCCGCTGCCTGGGAGATCGCGAGGTTGCGTACGCCCGGCTGGACACGGGCGAAGCGACCTGCTGGATTGATCTCAAGGATGCGATTGAACCGCGCCATCACCAGCAGAATCCCCTGCGCCAGCGGCAGAGCTCCGCCCGACAGGCCGGTACCGGCTCCGCGGGCCACCACCGGCACCTGGTGCGCGTGGCAGATCTTCAGCAGCGCCTGAACCTGTTCCAGGTGTTGTGGCAGCACCACCAGCAATGGCACCACGCGGTAGGCGCTGAGGCCGTCGCATTCGTAGGGGCGCAGGTCTTGCTCGGTGTGCAGGATGTCGAGGTCGGGCAGGGCGCTGCGCAGGGTGTCCAGCAGCGCGGCCTTGTCGACCGTGGGCAGTGCGCCGTCCAGGCGCTCGTCGTACAGGATGTTCATGGGGCGGACTACCAGGCACTTGTCGTTGTTGTGCGGGGAAGGATAGCTACCCTTCGGCCTGGTGCACCCTTCAGTGGGCGTTCTGGGTGAGGCGAATGATCTGCCGGGCCAGATACGCACCGGTCAGGATCACCCCGAACAGGCGCAGCGTCTGCATCGCCAGGACCATGCCGACATCGGCGTGGGTTTCCACCGCGATGATCGCCATCGCATCCAGGCCGCCGGGGCTGGTGGCCAGGTACATGGACAGGAAGTCGGTGCCGGCGAGCCGTGCCAGCAGCCAGGCACAGCCTGCGCAGAGCAGGATCAGCACCACGGCGCCGGCGATCATGGTCGGCAGGCGCTTCCACACATAGCGCACGGTCTGGCGGTCGAAGCGCAGGCCGATGTAGCAGCCGATGGCGCCGTAGGCGATGGCCAGCACTTCGCTGGGCAGACTGACGTGCAACACCCCTGTGAGTTGCAGCACTGCGCCAAGCATCAACGGCATCAGCAGGGCGCCGGCGGGCATCTTCGAACCGGCGGCAACGCCCACCAGCACCACGCCAAGACCAAGCAGCAGGTTGCCCAGTTGCATGCTGTCGGCGACCACCGCGGCCTGGGCCGCGTCGCCAGCAACGCTGGTGGCGCCCAGTAGGTGACTGACCAGCGAGCCGATCATCACCACACACACCACACGCACATACTGCATGGTGGCCACCACGCGTCCGTCGGCGCCGTTGTCTTCGGCCATCGATACCATCGCCGAGGCTGCGCCCGGCGCAGTACCCCAGGCAGCGGTGCTGCCGGGAATGCCGCCGAAGCGCACGGTACCGAGGCCGACCAGGGCGCTGAGCACCACTGTGACGAAGGTGGCGAACAGCATCAGCGGCCAGGCGTCGGCCAGCGAGGCGAGCACCGACCAGGTCACCGAGTGCGCAACCAGCAGCCCGACACAGCCCTGGCCGAAGCGGAACACTTGGCGATGCAGGCGCAGTTGCGCGCCGGATACACCGAAGACGATGGCCATCAGCATGGGGCCGAGAAACAGCCCGGCCGGCACGGCGAGGGCGTGGAGGATCTGCCCGGCGGCGCCAGCACAGAGGATCAGCGCGAGCCATCGCAAAATCAGGGTGGGGGACGCGTTCTTTGCTGCTTGGGGGGGTAGGGCGGTGGGCAAGTCGATCTCCCTGTACGGCGAGAGCCAGAGGTGGCTGACAGAGAAAATTATCGACCTGTGAATTGATCAAGTCTATTTTCTACTTTCTATGAATCCATAACTGAAATTCATCGATCATGGACCTACGTGACCTGACTTACTTCGCCACCATTGCCGAACTCGGCCACCTGGGGCGCGCCGCACAGCAACTCAACCGCAGCCAACCGGCGCTGAGCAAAAGCATCCAGCGCCTGGAAGAGTCGTTGGGCGCGCGGCTGTTCCAGCGTGATGGCCGGCGTATCAAATTGACCGATGCTGGCGCGTTGTTGCTGGCGCGCGGCAAGCAGTTGCAGGTGAGCATCGCCGAGACCGAGCGTGAAGTGCGCGACTTTGCCAGCGGTTTGGTGGGCAACATCCGTTTGGGCTGTGCCGCGAGCATGGCCGAGCACCTGCTGCCGCAACTGACCGCTTCGCTGCTGGAGCGAGCGCCGCAACTGACCTTGAAGTTGTCGATCGGCCAGGACGACATGCTCAAGGACTCGCTGCGCTCAGGGCGGCTGGACGCGATCATCTGCGGCTTGATCGTCGATGACCCGCAGTTTCGCTCCTATCCGATCCTGCAGGACGAAGCGGTGGTGGTGGCCAGCGCCGATCACCCGGTGTTCTCGGGTGATGTGCAGTTGAAGGACCTGTGCAACTACCGTTGGGTGCTGGCAGCTCCCACGGTGACGGCGCGACGCTGGATCGACAATGTGTTCAGCAGCCACCAGTTGCCGCTGCCCGAGGTGCAGATCGAGACCAACTCGATCTCGCTGCTGCCCCGGTTGATCGCCAAGACCCGTCTGCTGAGCTTTGCCGCACGCGAGACGCTGGAGCATGGCCTGGGCATGTCGTGGCTGCGCGAAGTGCCGCTGGAGGCCACTACCATGCGCCGCACGGTCGGGGTGACGGTACGCGCCGAAGGCTACCTGCCGCCAGCGGCGGGGGCGATGGTGGAGTTGTTGAGAAATGCCGGGGATGGGTTCTTTCGCGGGGATTGATGGCGCCGCAGCTTGAGGCTTGTGGCCGCTTGCGCAGGAACGGGCCCGATGGGCCGCGCGGCGGCCCTGGCGATCTCAGCCTTGAACTTGCTGCTCCAGTCCCTCAAGCAAGGATTCGACCAGCGCTTTGCAGGCATCGAGCCCGTGATCGTTGTTCAGCAGCAGGTCCCGACAGGTGCCGGTGGCCAGTTCCATGGCGGTCTGGTTTGCTGCTGAAGCGCCCTTGAGCAGAGTGGACAAGTGCACCAGCGCGTCTTCGGCGGCGATACCGGCACAGACGGCAAACAGTGCACGATGACTACCGTCGCAGCTACCGAAATGCGCGGGTGCGGTGGTGGAGGTTGGAGGGTCGGGCAGGCCTTTCGTCATTGTGTCGCTCCTTGATTCAATGGAGTCGCCACCGTTCGCTACCAAACGAAAGGGTGGCGGCTGTACGCAGGTTGGTAGACCGGGAATCAAGGAAACCGGCGCGCACGAAGGCGCCCTGCGCACAGCCGCCGTCGAACGCAACAGCAGGTACAAAAACCAACTGAAGCGTAGAGCGGGCGCTTGTGCGCCTTGATTGATCGCGGGCTACCAAACCCGACTGCTGGACTTACAGCAGCGCGCAGAGGTTACCGGTCCGAGGGAAGCGTTTCAAGGCGGCGCCACCTCCAGATACATTTCAGGGCGCTCACTCACATGGGCAGCAACCGATCCTGGATCACTTCCTTCATCACCAATGTCGAGCTCAGCCGTTTCACATTGGGAATGCTCGTCAGGATTTCGTCATACAGCTTCTGGAACGCCGGCAGGTCCTTGGCCACCACATGCAGCAGGTAATCCGGGTCGCCGAACAAGCGCTGCGCCTCGACGATCTGCGGCACCTCGGTCACCGCCGCTTCGAAGTCGGCCACTGGCTGGCGGGTCACCTCGCGCAGGGTGACGAACACCAGCGCCGCAAAGTTCAGGCCCACCGCCGAAGGCGCCAGGCGTGCGTGGTAACCGAGGATCGCCCCGGACGCTTCCAGCGCCTTGAGCCGACGATGGCAGGGCGAGAGGCTCAGGCCAACGCGGTCGGCCAACTCGGTGACCGACAGGCGACCGTCCTTTTGCAGTTCGGCAAGGATTTTTCGATCAGTGCGATCCATGGGGGAGAATCTTCCAAGGTGTTCAAGGTTGTCGGCAATATACGAAAGATAATCCCCGCGCGGAATCCGTAATCTTCCTTTCAACCAGACCTCTGAAAGGAACACCCGAAATGACCCTCAGTGTATTGGCCGCGTTCTGGGCCGTGTCGTTGCTGTTCGTCATCACCCCCGGCGCCGACTGGGCTTACGCGATCTCGGCCGGGATGCGCGGCCGTTGGGTGATGCCGGCAGTGGCCGGGATGTTGTCTGGGCATTTCATGGCCACCCTGGTGGTGGCGGCCGGGGTCGGTAGCCTGATCGCAGGGCACCCGCTGGCACTGACGCTGCTGACCCTTGCCGGTTGTCTTTACCTGCTGTGGCTGGGGGGCAACCTGTTGCTCAAGCCGGCGGCGCCGCAGGCGGGAGTGGTTCAGGCGGGGGAGACCGGTTCGCGCTGGGCGCTGCGCGGATTTTGTGTCAGCGGGCTCAACCCGAAGGTGTTCCTGCTGTTCCTGGCCTTGTTGCCGCAATTCACCGACCCCACCTCCAACTGGCCGCTGCCGCTGCAGATCCTGCTGCTGGGGCTGGTGCACCTGTGCAGTTCGCTGGTGATCTACCTGATGGTCGGCTACGGCGCCAAGGCCGTGCTGCGCACCCGGCCACAGGCGGCGCAGATCGTCGGGCGGGTGTCGGGCGCGGTGATGATCACGATCGCGCTGGGGCTGATAGTCGGGCAGTTCGGTTGAATGCCTGGATTTGCAGGGGCAGCCGTTCCACGATGGCCTCGACACCGGATACACTTCGCGCTTCCCTCGCACGCCAAGGATGCGCCCGATGCCTGAGTTCTCCCACCTGCTGGCTTTTGCCCTGATCGCACTGGGCATGGTCCTGACCCCCGGCCCGAACATGGTCTACCTGATCTCCCGCTCGATCTGCCAGGGGCGGGTTGCCGGGTTGATCTCGCTGGGCGGCGTGGCCATGGGCTTCGTCTTCTACATGCTCTGCGCCGCGCTGGGCATCACCGCACTGGTGATGGCCGTGCCCTACGCCTATGACGCACTGCGCATCGGTGGCGCGCTGTACCTGCTGTACCTGGCCTGGCAGGCACTCAAGCCAGGCGGGCGTTCGCCGTTCCAGGTCCGCGACCTGCCAGCCGACAGCCCGCGGCGGCTGTTCATGATGGGTTTTCTGACCAACCTGCTGAACCCCAAGATCGCGGTGATGTACCTGTCGCTGATGCCGCAGTTCATCGAGCCGGGCCATGGCAGCGTACTGCTGCAATCGCTGGTGCTGGGCTCCACGCAGATCGTCATCAGCGTCACGGTCAATGCGATGATCGCCCTGATGGCCGGCTCCATTGCCGTTTTTCTCGCGGGTCGGCCGCTGTGGCAGCAGGCTCAGCGCTGGTTGATGGGGACGGTATTGGCCGCGCTGGCGGTGCGCATGCTGGCTGAAGGGCGTCGCTGAACGCGCTGATGCGAAGACGGATGGAACGTCTGCGCTGTGCTGATTTCATATCCTCAGATACTCAATACAGTGCCCGGAAACACTGATGGTCTGCATGACATGAAATCACTACAGGACGGTGATACCGAACACGCTCGGCCCCCGGCGCCCGCTTTTCTGATCAACGGCGGCACGGTCGGCTCGCTGTTGCAGAGCCTGGAATGGACCGAGTCGCCGCTTGGCGCCCCAGGCACATGGTCATTCAGCCTGCAGACGCTCATGGCGACTATCCTCCCGGCCAAGGCCCAGATCGTGCTGTTCTGGGGGCCGGAGTACGTGGCGCTCTACAACGATGCCTACGCCCCGACCATCGGTGCCAAGCATCCGCGTGCGCTCGGGCGGCCTGCCCGCGAGCACTGGAGCGAGTTGTGGGACGATCTCGAACCGTTGCTACGGAATGTGCGTGACACCGGCGAGACTTTTTCGGCGCGCGACCGTCCGTTCTATATCGAGCGCCGGGGCCTGGGCGAGACAGCCTATTTCGATGTCTCCTATTCGGCGGTACGCGAGGCCGATGGCAGCGTGGGTGGGGTGCTGTGCATCGTCACCGAAACCACTGAGCGCGTTCAGTTCGAGCGGCGCCAGGCGTTCCTGCTGGCGTTGGGCCGGGCGCTTCCGGAGATGGACGAACCCGAGGCGATCGAGACCTTTGCCACGCGCCTGCTCGGTGAGGAGCTGGGCGCCTCCCGGGTGTGCTTTGCCGAGGATCTGGGCGATGACGAGCGCTATGTCGTCGCCCGTGACTGGGTCGATGGGGTGCCGTCGCAAACGGGGGAGCACTTGTGGCGCGGACATGACGGGTTGTTGCGCGAGCAACTTCAGGCGGGGCATGGGGTGCATGACGACTATCCGGCTGGCGCCTCCAGAGACCTGTGCGCCAGCCTGAAGGTGCCGCTGCTGCGCAGCGGTGTGCTCGATGCCATGCTGTGTGTCTACTTCAATCGCCCTCATGCGTTCGTCGACGATGAATGTCAGCTGGTGGAAGAGACGGCCAAGCTGGCCTGGTCTGCGATCATCCATGCCCGCTCGGAGCGAGCGTTGCGCGCCAGCTCCGCGCACCTGGAGGCAACGCTGGCCGAGCTGATGACGCTCAACGCCACGCTGGAGGAGCGGGTTGCCAGCATGCTGGCCGAGCGTGAGTCCGACCTCATGCAGTTGCATGAGGCACGCAAGATGGAGGCCGTCGGCCAACTGACCGGCGGCATTGCCCATGACTTCAACAATATGCTCACCCCGATCATTGCCTCACTGGAGCTGATCGCCCGGCGGCCGGACGACGCGGCGCGTTCGACGCGTCTGATCGAAGGCGCCCTGCAGGCGGCGGAGCGGGCACGCAGCCTGGTCGGCCGTCTGCTCAGCTTTGCCCGGCGCCAGACCCTCAAGCCTGAGCCCGTCTGCCTGGCTGCACGGATCGGTGACATGCACGAATTGATCATGCGCTCGCTGGGGCCGACCATCGAGGTACAGGTCGATGTCGACCCGGCGCTGCCGGCAGCAGTGGTGGACCCGCATCAACTGGAGCTTGCGCTGATCAACCTGGTACTCAACGCGCGCGATGCGATGCCAGGCGGTGGCAGGTTGAGGATTCGTGCGGGGCTGGACGCCGCACGGGCGGATCGGCCTGCAGGGCCTGGGCAAGGGGCGATGGTATGGCTGGAGGTGGCCGATAGCGGCTGCGGTATGAGCGATGAGGTGCTGGCGCGCTGCTGCGAGCCATTCTATTCCACCAAGGGCGCGGGCAAGGGCACCGGGCTTGGCCTGCCGATGGTGCAGGGACTTGCACTGCAGTCTGGCGGCGGGTTTGCCATTCGTTCGCAGCCGGGGCAGGGGTCGACAGCGACATTGTGGCTGCCGACCACTGACGCCGAAACCCTGTGTCGCGATGACCCGGTGGACGAAGTGTCCAGGCCGACGCGTCCGGTCAGGGTATTACTGGTGGATGACGAAGCCATCGTGCTCCATGCCACGGCAATGCAGCTGCGTGACTTGGGGTATGAAGTGAAAGCGGTCTTGAGTGCGGCCGAAGCCGAGCAGGTGCTGGAGCAGGGATTCGCCGTGGAAGTGCTGGTGACCGACCAGATGATGCCCGAGCGGACCGGCGCCGAGTTCGCCCAGGCGCTGCGGCGGCGTATGCCGGCGCTGCCGGTGTTGATCATTACCGGCTATGCCAACCTCACGCCGCGTGAGCTCTGTGGCTTCGAGGTATTGCGCAAGCCGTTCCGCCGTGCGGAGTTGGCGCAGAGCCTGGCGCGCTTGCTGCCGCTGGTTTACGCGCAATCCGAGGGCTGACGTCGTTTCTTGTGGGGGCGGACCCTGCAGACTCCAGTTGCAAAGACCCTGCGCCCACTGATCCCATCGCACAAATAATGTGCAAGGCCGTTGCAGCTATTGCGTGAGCACCTGGTCCAGCAACTGGCATACCTGCTCGGCCGAATACGGCTTGGCCAGGAAGGCGAAGCCCTGGTGCCCCCCTTCGGCAATGGCATCGCTGTAGCCGGAGGTGAGGATCACCGGCAGTTGCGGCCTGGTGCGGCGCAGTTCCCGGGCCAGAGCCAGGCCGCCCATACCGGGCATTACCACGTCGGAGAACACCACATCGAAGCCCTGCGGTGTCATGTGCAACTGCGCCAGTGCATCCTCGGCACTGGTCGCCCAGCTGATCTGGTAGCCATGATCCTTGAGTATCTGCGCGGTAAAGCTGCCGACGTCGCGGTTATCCTCCACCACCAGGATGCGCCGCGGCCGGCTGTCGACCGGGGCATTTGCAGCGCTGGCGAGGCTCTGTTCGGTTTCCGGGGGCGAGACCTGAGGCAGGTACAGGGTGAAGGTAGTGCCCTGGCCCGGCACGCTGGTGACCTGCACGTCGCCGCCGGACTGCTTGACGAAGCCGAACACCTGCGACAGGCCCAGGCCGGTGCCGTGGCCCGAGGCCTTGGTGGTGAAGAACGGGTCGAAGATGCGCTCCAGCAATTCATGGGCAATCCCGACGCCACTGTCGATCACCGAGATCGCGGCGAACACTCCAGGCTGCCCCGCTTGTCCACGTTGCGCCGGCATCAGCTGATCTGGCTGCAGGTGCAGGCGCAGCGTGCCTTCGCCATTCATGGCGTCGCGGCCGTTGATCATCAGATTGATCACCGCCGTTTCCAGCTGGCCCAGGTCGGCGCGGATATGGCAGGGCGTCTCGGGCAGATCCAGTTTGACCTGGATCCGTGCGCCGGTAGCGGTGTCGAGCATGTCGGCCATGGCTTCCAGTCGCGGGCCCACTTCGAACACCTGGGGGCTCAGGGCCTGGCGGCGGGCGAAAGCGAGCAGTTGGCCGGTGAGCTTGGCGCCCCGATCGACAGTGTCTGACACGGTCTTGAGGTAGCGCTGGCGGCGACTGTCATCCAGTTCCGGGCGCTGCAGGAAATGCAGCGACGAGCGGATGATGGTCAGCAGGTTGTTGAAGTCGTGGGCGACACCACCGGTGAGCTGGCCGATGGCTTCGAGCTTCTGGGTCTGGCGCAGTACGGCCTCGGTGTGCAGCAACTGTGCGGTACGTTCTTCGACACGCTGCTCAAGGGTGGCGTTGAGCGATTCGAGCGCCTGCATCGCTTCGCGTACTTCGGCATGTGCCTGAACCCGCTGGATGTGCGCCCAGCTACGCTCGGTGACTTCGCTGATCAGCGCCCGCTCGTAGCCGGTCCAGGCACGCGGCTGCTTGTCATGGATGGCCATCAGCGCCGTCAGGCGCCCATCCTTGATCAGCGGCATGCAGATGGTCGCAGTGATGCCGATGGCCTGGAAGGTCGCGGCCTCCTGCGGTTCGAGCTCGCTGAGGTTGTCGTTGATCACCAGCGCCCTGCCTGCGCGCAGGCGCTGTACGGCCAGGCGGCCGAAGGCGGCGAGACGATATTGGCCGAGCAGGCGCGGCGAGCCGGGCGTGACCCAGTCTCCGCAGATGGTGAAACCGTCCTGATCGGGCTCCATCACTGCGTAGGCGCAGCTCGACAGGCGCAGGTGCTCGCCCAGCTTTCGGGTGGTGATGGCCAGGATCCGGTCCGGCTCGGTGGCGTTGGCCACGGCGCGGCCGAGGTCGTCGAGGAAGTTGAGGCGGCGGTTGGCGACCACGCTGGCGGTGGTTTCGGTGACAGTGTCGAGCATACCGACGATCTGGCCGTCCTGGTCGCGGATCGGGCTGTAGCAGAAGGTGAAATAGGCACGTTCCGGCCCGTTGTGGCGGTCGATGATCAGCGGGAAGTCTTCGATGTACACCGCCTCGCCGTCCAGGGCGCGGCGGGTCATGGCACCGATATCGTTCCAGGCTTCATGCCAGACGTGGCTGAAGGGGCGACCCAGGGCCGGAGGCTTGTCGCCGAGGATTTCGCTGAAGGCGTCGTTGTGCAGGGTGATCAGGTCATCGCCCCACAGCACCGCCTGCGGGAAGCGCGAGGCCAGGCACAAGGCCACGGTGGTCTTGAGCACGTCGGGCCAGGCATCAATTGCGCCCAGGGGCGTTTTCGCCCAGTCGTGATTGCGGATGCGTTCGGCCATTAGCCCGCCGCCATCCAGCCATTTCGCCATGAGGTTTGCCGTTTCGTTTGCGTGGAGGGGATAGGGTGCACCGAGAATGTCGGGCTGGCGAGCGATTTGTGAGACAGGGTCGGCCGTGTTGAGGGACGGGCGCTATTCAGCGCATGAAATGCACCTTGCCGGTGTCGTCATTGCCCATGTAGATGCCATACACCCCGGCCTGGCGTTCGAGGATGTAGCGCTCGAGGATCTGGCGGATCGCGGGGTAGTAGATCGCGTCCCAGGGAATGTCCTCGGGCGCGAAGAAGCGGTAGTCGAGGGTCTCGGGGCCGAACTGGCCGGTCTCCTGGGTGGCGATGGCGCGGAAGATGATGTACACCTCGCTGATCTTCGGCACGCTGAAGATCGAATACGGCGAGACGATGTCAGCGCGCACGCCGGTTTCTTCCCAGACCTCGCGCAGCGCCGCCTGCTCGGTGGTTTCGCCGGTCTCCATGAAGCCTGCGGGCAGGGTCCAGGTACCAGGACGTGGCGGGATGGCGCGCTGGCACAGCAGGTACTTGCCGTCGCGTTCGATGATGCAGCCGGCGATGATCTTCGGGTTGATGTAGTGGATGTAGCCGCAGGCGGGGCAGTGCAGGCGCTCGTGGGTGTCGCCGGTGGGAACGCCCCGGTCCAGTGCCGTGGTGCATTGCGGGCAGTAGCGCGGGGCGTTGGGCATGATCGGTGGCCTGTGGGGGGTTAAATGCGTGGATCCTTCAGCGCCAGGGGCTCGACCATGTCGCGGACCTTGGCATTGTCGTCCTGCTTCTGGCGCAGGTAGTCCAGTGCCACCTTGGCGGCGGCGCGTACATGGTCGACCGAGGCCTGGTGAGCGGCCAGCGGGTCGCCGCTCTTGATCGCCTCGACCATCTTCTCCATTTCACGGTTGCTGGCGCCGCGGCGGTTTTCCTGCGAGACCGAGGTGGCGCGCAGGTAGCTGATACGTGCCTGCAACTGGCGCAGCTGGGTAGCGGCGACATGGTTGCCGGAGCCTTCGAGCAGCACGTCGTAGAAGCCCTGTACCGAATCGAGCACCTGCTGCAGCTCGCCTTCCTCCAGCGCCTCGCGGTTCACGTCCAGGGCGCGCTCCAGGGCGCGGATGTCCTTGGCTTTGGCGTTGAGGGTGAACAGTTGGACGATCAGGCCTTCGAGCACGCAGCGCAGCTCGTAGATGTCGCGGGCGTCTTCCAGGGTGATGATGGCCACGCGCGGGCCCTTGGCATCGGCGAACTCCACCAGGCCCTCGGACTCGAGGTGGCGCAGGGCTTCACGCACCGAGGTACGGCTGACGCCGAGACGATCGCACAGGTCGCGCTCGACCAGACGGTCGCCCGGCAGCAGGTGGAAGTTCATGATCGCCCCGCGCAGCTTGTCGAGCACGATTTCGCGGAGCGTGACGGGGTTGCGGTTGACCTTGAAGCTGTCGTCGAGTGGCTGGCGTTTCATCAGGTGCGCTCTTTATGAGGCTGTTGCGCCAACGTCGGAGTGCCCCGAACCCAGGCGCTCCTTGCAGTGGTTCGAACAGCCCGCTGTTAACGGGTTGGCTCCGCATCGGCTTCGGCGAACGCTTCGCGGGCCAGGCGGAAGCTGTCCACCGCCGCGGGCACGCCGCAATAAATGCCGACCTGGAGCAGGATTTCGCGAATCTGTTCACGGCTCAGGCCGTTGCGCAAGGCGCCGCGGATATGCAGCTTGAGCTCGTGGGGCCGGTTGAGGGCGGAAATCATCGCCAAGTTTATCATGCTGCGCTCTTTGAGCGATAAGCCGTCGCGGCCCCAGACATGACCCCAGCAATACTCGGTGACCAGCTCCTGGAGCGGCTTGGTAAAGTCGTCGGCGTTCTGGATGGAGCGGTTGACGTAGTCCTCGCCCAGCACCTGGGTGCGGATCTGCAGGCCCTTCTCGTACTTTTCATTGCTCATTGCAGTGCTCCGAATGAAAACAGGGGCCGCAACCGAGGGTGAGACGATCAGCGCGGCCCCCAAAAAACAGGGGCATCGGCGTGGGCTTTTTCGCGGGTGAACCCGCTCCCACAGGGATCGCACAGATACAGAGGCCTGTGGAGTACCTGTGGGAGCGGGTTCACCCGCGAAGAAGCCAACACCGATCATGGGTTGTATCAGCCCAAGGGGGGCAGGGCGCCAAGCTTGCCCTTGTGATAGACCATCGGTGTCACCGGCTCGGCCGGCAGCACCAGGTTTTTCACCGCCCCGACGATGATCGCGTGATCGCCGCCGTCGTACTCGCGCCACAACTCGCACTCGATGATCGCCGTGGCCTTGGCCAGCAGCGGGTTGCCCAGCTCGCTCAGGTGCCAGTCGATGCCTTTGGCCTTGTCCTTGCCTTTACCCGCAAAGGCATAGGCCTCGGCGGTCTGGTCGGCCGACAGCAGGTGAATGGCGAACTGCTTGCTGTCGCGCAGGATCGGGTAGGTGTCGGAGGCGTAGTTGGGGCAGAACAGCACCAGCGCCGGCTCGATCGACAGCGCGCTGAAGGCGCTGGCGGTAATGCCGACGATGCCGCCATCGCCATCGAGCGTGGTGACCACGGTCACGCCGGACGGGAAGGAGCCCATCACGTCTTTATAGATGCCAGGTTCGATCATCTCGTGCTCCTTCTCAACGCATCACAAACGGATCGGGCATTGGCGCGGTGGACAGGTTGATCCACACGGTCTTCAGCTCGGTATAGGCCAGCACCGAATCGATGCCGCTCTCGCGGCCGTAGCCGCTGTTCTTGAAGCCGCCGATCGGCGCCATGGCCGAGACTGCGCGGTAAGTGTTGACCCAGATGATTCCCGAGCGCACGTCGCGCGCCAGGCGATGGGCGCGGCCCAGGTCGCGAGTCCAGATGCCGGCGGCAAGGCCGAACTGCGAGTCGTTGGCCATGGCCAGCGCCTCTTCCTCGGTCTTGAAGCGGATCACTGCGGCGACCGGGCCGAACACCTCTTCCTGCATGATGGTCATCGTGTTGCTGTCGCACTCGAACAGGGTCGGCTCGTAGAACCAGCCGTCGCCCTCGACTTCGGCGCGCTTGCCACCCAGGCGCAGCTTGGCGCCCTCGGCCTTGGCCGCAGCGACCAGACCTTCGACCACGGCCAGTTGCTGGGCGGTGGCCATCGGGCCCATTTCGCTGGCGTCGTCCTGCGGGTTACCGATGCGGATGCGCTTGGCCCGCTCGATCAGGCGCTCGACGAATTCGTCGAAGATCTCGTCCTGCACCAGCAGGCGCGAACCGGCCACGCAGCTTTGCCCGGAGGCGGCGTAGATACCGGCCACCGCGCCGTTGATGGCGCTGTCCAGGTCGGCGTCGGCGAAGATGATGTTCGGCGACTTGCCGCCCAGCTCCAGCGACAGCTTGGCGAAGTTCTCGGCGCTGCTGCGCACCACATGGCGGGCAGTGGCGGCGCCGCCGGTGAAGGCGATCTTGCGCACCAGTGGATGACGGGTGAGCGCCGCGCCGGTGCTTGGGCCGTAACCGGTGACGACGTTGACCACGCCGGCCGGGAAACCGGCTTCCAGCGCCAGGCGGGCCAGCTCCAGGATAGTGGCCGACGCATGCTCCGAGGGTTTGAGCACGATGGTGTTGCCAGCGGCCAGGGCCGGGGCGAGCTTGATCGCGGTCAGGTACAGCGGGCTGTTCCACGGAATGATGCCAGCCACCACACCGATGGGCTCGTGCACGGTGTAGGCGAACAGGTCGGGCTTGTCCAGCGGCAGGGTGCCGCCTTCGAGCTTGTCGGCAAGGCCTGCGGTGTAGTGGAAGAATTCCGGCAGGTAGCCGACCTGGCCGCGGGTCTCGCGGATCAGCTTGCCGTTGTCGCGGCTTTCGAGCTGGGCCAGGTGCTCCTTGTTCTCGGCGATCAGGTCACCCAGGCGGCGCAGCAGCTTGCCCCGTGCGGTGGCGGTGAGCCCGCGCCAGGCCTTGCTGTCGAAGGCGCGCTGGGCGGCCTGTACCGCCAGCTCGACGTCCTGCTCGCCGGCATCGGGCAGTTGCGCCCAGGCCTGGGCGGTGGCCGGGTCGAGGCTGTCGAAGGTCTTGCCGCTCTGGGCATCGCGCCATTGGCCGTCGATGCACATCTGGAAACGAACGAGGGTCATGCAACTATCCCCTTGGCGGATTCGGTGAGGGTGCGGGCTTGGCTCAGGAAGTCCAGCAGCATGCGATTGACTTCGCGCGGAGCCTCAACGGGCATCATATGCCGTTGTTCGGCCAGGACCACGCTGCGGGCGCCGGGAATGCGCGCGGCGAGCTGGCGGGTCATGGCCGGGGTGGAGCCGGAATCGAGTTCGCCGGTGGCGATCAGCGTTGGCACCTGGATGCTGCCCAGGTCCGCTTCGCGGTACATGTCCTGGGTGGCGAACAGCGAATAGGTGGTGTGGTAACCCTGGGGGTCGTTGCTGGCCAGCACCTGGCGGATGGCCGCGACCTGGGCCGGGTTGGCCGCTTTGTACTCGCGGCTGAACCAGCGGTCCAGCGCCGCGTCGACGTTGGCGTCCGGGCCAAGCTCGGCAGCCTGCGCGGCGCGGGCGATGACACCGGCGCTCTGCTCGGGGCTGCGGTTGAACACGCTGTTGAGCACGACCAGGGCCGACAGCCGCTGCGGGTAGTGCAGGGCGAAGGCGCGGGCGACCAGGCCGCCCATGGAGAAGCCGATGACGGTGGCCTGGGGGATCTGCAGGTGGTCGAGCAGTTCGGCGAGCTGGGTGGCGTAGCCTTGCAGGTCGGTGTCCGGCGCGGGCAGCGCGCTCTGGCCATGGCCGAGCATGTCGTAGGCAATGACCCGGTAGTCGGTGGACAGGCCGACGAACTGGCCACCCCACATTTCCTTGTTCAGGCCCACGCCGTGGATCAGCACCACGGGTTGGCCCTGGCCGAGGCTCAGGTAGCTGGTCCCGGCAGGTGTACGTTCAGCGACAGGCTGAATCATGGATGGCGCTCCTTGAAAGGCCGGTGCCGTGACGCTTGGCTCCGGCCCGTCTGCTTATTGTTATTGAGCGTTGGCTTTCTCGGCAGCCAGTTCTTCCAGGTCGATGTAGCGGTTGCCGATACGCGGGTGCAGGCGGCCGCCGTCGGAGGCGCCCAGGACCACGACGATCTCGTCGGCGCGCGGGGCGTCTTCGATCTGCATTTCCAGGGTGATGTAGTGCGAGCGCAGGCCTTCGTCGTCCTTCTGCATCATCGGGATCTGGATCGAGGTGCCCGGGCCGCCGCGCTTGTTGGTGAAGCTCAGGTAGCTCTTGGCCTGGACCGCTTCACGGTAGTGGTTGCCAAAGCGCAGGGTGTGGATCACCGCCGACGCGTGCTCGATCTCACCCTCGGCACCGACCACCGCTGCCTTGCCGTATGCCTCGATCTTGTCGGCACCGCCGATGGCGGCGGTCAGGCGCTCGACCATCAGCGCACCCAGTTCGGAGCAGTTGGCGCGGATTTCCGGCTTGAGGTCTTCGACAAAACCACGGCCAGCCCATGGGTTCTTGATCACCACGGCCAGGCCGACCATGGTCACTGGTTTGTCGGTGGCCTTGCCGCCTTCGATGCGGGTTTCTTCGGAGTAGGTGACGATCTTGCGGATTTCGAAACTCATGGAGGGCTCCTGGTGAGGGTTATCAGTTCTTGTTGTCTGATGGTATACCATAATATTTGATGTGCAAGAGGGGACGGGAAATTTCTCCTGCGGGGGGACGAAAGGTGCGCTGTACCGGGGTTTTCTCGGGTGTCTGTATTGATTTTCTGGTGGGTAGGCGCAGGCAAACTGCAGCCAAAAAAATGCCCGCTCTCACAGGTCATGAAAGCGGGCAGGTGCAGCGGGCTACCGATCAGGCAAACGCTGGCACCACTTCCTTGATGAACAGTTCCAGCGATTTGCGTTTTTCTGCGTGCGGCAGGCTGTTGTCACACCAGAAGCTGAATTCGTCGACGCCAAGTTCCTGGTAGTACTTGATGCGCGCAATGATTTCTTCGGGGGTGCCGATCATGGTGTTCTTGCGGATGTTTTCCAGCGCGAAGGCCGGTACCTCGGCGAACTTGGACTCGGGGCTGGGCTCCAGGAAGCCATTGACCGGGGTGGTCTTGTTGCCGAACCAGGCATCGAAGGTGCGATAGAAGCGCGAGATCGCCTGGGCGCCGATCTTCCAGCCATCGGGCTCGGCCGGGCTGTGCACGTGGGTGTGGCGCAACACCATCAGTTGCGGGCGCGGCACTTCAGGGTTGTTGTCCAACGCGGCCTGGAACTTGTTCTTCAGGTCCAGCACCTCTTCGTCACCCTTCATCAGTGGGGTGACCATGACATTGCAGCCATGCTTGACCGCAAAGTTGTGCGAGTCCGGGTCGCGGGCGGCGATCCACATCGGTGGCATACCGTGCTGCACAGGCTTGGGTACGCTGGTGGAGGTGGGGAAGTTGTACACCTCGCCTTCGTGGGCGTAGTCGCCCTGCCACAGGGCGCGGACCGCCGGGACCATCTCGCGCAGGGCCTTGCCGCCGTCGGTGGCGGGCATGCCACCGGCCATGCGGTCGAACTCGAACTGGTAGGCGCCGCGGGCCAGGCCCACTTCCATGCGGCCGTTGCTGATCACATCGAGCAGGGCGCATTCGCCAGCTACGCGGATCGGATTCCAGAACGGCGCGATGATAGTGCCGGCGCCCAGGCGGATGGTCTCGGTACGGGCAGCCAGGTAGGCCAGCAGCGGCATGGGGCTAGGCGAGATGGTGTATTCCATGGCGTGGTGTTCGCCGATCCATACGGTGCTGAAACCGCCGTGCTCGGCCATCAGGGTCAGTTCGGTCAGGTCTTCGAACAGCTGGCGGTGGCTGACCTGGTCATCCCAACGTTCCATGTGTACGAACAGCGAAAACTTCATGGGGCTTTCCTCGGAGCTTGTTGTGGTCGATGTGGGGACGGCGCGGCACAGGGAAACAAGCCGCGTCCTGAATGACACCGGCAGGGCCGGTGATCGCGGGACGAGCCCGCTCCCACAGAGTCTTGCGTCGAACTGCAGGTATCAGGCGAAGGCGGGCAGGCTGGCCATTTTGCCGCGGCAGTAGACCATCGGTCGTGGGGCGTCCTCAGGCACGATCAGGTTGTGTACCTTGCCGACCATGATGGCGTGATCGCCACCTTCGTACTCGCGCCACAGCTCGCACTCGATGATCGCCGTGGCACCGGCCAGCAGCGGGTTGCCCAGCTCGCTCAGGGTCCACTCGATACCGCTGGCCTTGTCCTTGCCTTTTTTGGCGAATGCATAGGCTTCGGCCTGCTGCTCGCCGGACAGCAAGTGGATGGCGAAGCGCTTCTGCTTGATCAGTACAGGATAGGAGTCGGAGCTGTAGTTGGGGCAGAACAGCACCAGCGGCGGGTCCATGGACAGGGAAGAAAAGGCGCTGGCAGT
This sequence comes from Pseudomonas sp. A014, assembly GCF_052378495.1. NCBI lineage: Bacteria > Pseudomonadati > Pseudomonadota > Gammaproteobacteria > Pseudomonadales > Pseudomonadaceae > Pseudomonas > Pseudomonas sp. A014. Next base: position 3,451,670 of record NZ_CP199001.1, on the reverse strand, counting down.
GAGGCCGACGACCGAGCCGTCGTCGTCCAGGGTGGTGATGACCGTGACGCCGGACGGGAAGGAGCCCAGGACGTGCTTGTAGACGGTTGCGTCGATCATGGCGTGTACCTCTAAGGGGCGTGCGGTGGTCCGCGTTTTTTATCGTTGATGTGTCTGATGGTATACCGTAATACCTATATTGCAAGCAGAATTTTCCGCGCACCGGAACACACGATGAACGGTAAAAGCCCCGTATTCATTGGTCTTGATTACTGGAGCCCTGCGCCACAGTGGCGCACAAGGCAGATCAGATGCGCTGAAAAAGCACAGCGCAGTGTTGTCAAAAGTTTGGAATACCATAATATGGTCTTCAGCTGAGAGGCCGCCCCGAGCGGTTTCCATACAAAGATAAAAATGATCCTTTCGAGCTGAAATCCTATGTCCCAACCGTCGTCGCAACACCAGTTTGTCGAGAATCACACGGTCGATCATGTTCCCCCCTCCGAGCGCCACGGGAAGGCGCGCGACCTCTTCACCCTCTGGTTCAGTACCAATATCGCGCCACTGCCGATCGTCACCGGCGCGATGGTGGTCCAGGTGTTCCACCTGAACCTGCTGTGGGGCCTGGTCGCCATCGTGATGGGGCATCTGCTGGGCGGGATCGTCATCGCCCTGGCCTCTGCGCAGGGACCGCAGCTGGGCATTCCGCAGATGGTGCAGAGCCGCGGCCAGTTCGGGCGCTACGGCGCCTTGCTGATCGTGTTCTTCACCGCGCTGATCTATGTCGGCTTCTTCATTTCCAACATCGTCCTGGCGGGCAAGTCGATCCACGGCATCGCTCCGAGCGTGCCGATGCCCACGGCCATCGTCATCGGTGCCCTGAGCGCCACGGCCATTGGCGTGATCGGCTATCGCTTCATCCATAGCCTGAACCGCATCGGTACCTGGGTGATGGGCTCGGCGCTGCTGGCCGGCTTCATCATGATGTTCGCCCAGGAGCTGCCAGCCGACTTCTTCAGTCGCGGGGCCTTCAACCTGTCGGGCTTCATCGCCACGGTGTCGCTGGGCACCATCTGGCAGATCAGCTTCTCGCCCTACACCTCGGATTATTCGCGCTACCTGCCGCGAGAGATCGGTATCGCCAAGCCGTTCTGGGCGACCTATTTCGGCGCGACCCTGGGCACCATCCTGTGCTTCAGCTTCGGGGCGGTGGCGGTGTCGTGCGTGCCTGAAGGCACCGATGCGATGGATGCGGTCAAGCAGGCCACCGGCTGGTTGGGACCGATCCTGATGGTGCTGTTCCTGCTCAACATCATCAGCCACAACGCGCTGAATCTGTATGGCGCGGTGCTGTCGATCGTTACCGCGATCCAGACGTTCGTCGCTCACTGGACGCCGAGCGTGCGGGTGCGGGTAGTGCTGGCGTCGGTGATCCTGTTCGGGTGCGGGCTGGTGGCGCTGAATGCCTCGGCGGGGTTCATCGGCCAGTTCATCGGCCTGATCCTGGCACTGCTGCTGGTGCTGGTGCCCTGGGCGTCGATCAACCTGGTCGACTTCTACCTGATCAAGAAGGGCGAATACGACATCGCCTCGTTCTTCCGCGCCGATGGCGGCATCTACGGTCGCTTCAACCACCACGCCATCGTTGCCTATGTATGCGGGATCCTGGTGCAACTGCCGTTCGCCAATACGGCGCTGTATGTGGGGCCGTATTCGAACATCGTCGAAGGCGCCGACCTGTCGTGGCTGTTCGGGTTGCTGGTGACGGTGCCGCTCTATTATTGCCTGGCCACTCGCGGCAAGGCGCTGAAGGCGGGGCGTGCGCTAGGTGTGAGCGACTAGTTGATGTGCAAGAGGGCCGCAAAGCGGCCCTCGGTGTTTCAGTTCACACCTTGAACTGCGCCACCATCCCGTTCAATTCCACCGCCAGGCGCGAGAGATCCTGCGCCGCGGCGCTGGTCTGGTTGGCTCCCGCAGAGGTCTGCATCGCCAGGTCACGGATGTTCACCAGGTTGCGGTCTACCTCACGCGCCACCTGGGCCTGCTCTTCGGACGCGCTGGCGATCACCAGGTTGCGCTGGTTGATCGCGGCGATCGCCTCGGCAATCAGCTCCAGTGCCTGACCTGCGGCCTCGGCGATCTCCAGGGTGCCGCTGGCACGGCCCTGGCTGCTGTGCATCGAACCCACGGCGCGCTCGGTGCCGGTCTGGATACCCCCGATCATCTGCTCGATCTCGGCCGTGGACTGCTGGGTCCGATGGGCCAGCGCCCGCACTTCATCGGCGACCACGGCAAAGCCACGTCCGGCTTCACCGGCCCGCGCCGCTTCGATGGCGGCGTTGAGCGCCAGCAGGTTGGTTTGCCCGGCGATCGAGCCGATCACATCGAGCACTCGGCTGATTTCGTTGGCGCTGGTGGCCAGTTGTTCGATCTCGCTGGAGGTGCCGGTGACGTCCTCGACCAGTTGCTGGATCGAGCTCAGCGCCTGGTTGACCTGGTCGCGGCCATCGCGGGTGGTCTGGTCGGCGCCCCTGGAGGCGTCGGCGGTGCTGACCGCGTTGTTGGCCACTTCCTCCACCGCAGCGGTCATCTGGTTGACCGCAGTGGCGGCCTGGTCGATCTCCGCGCTCTGCTGGTGCAGGCCGCGGCTGGTGTCTTCGGTGACGGTGTGCAGCTCTTCGGACGCCGAGGCCAACTGGTCGGACGAGGCCGCGATCTTGCGGATGGTGTCGCGCAGGCTTTCCTGCATGCGGCTCAAGGCCCGCAGCAGCAGCGCCGGCTCGTCACGACCGACGATGCGGATTTCCTGGGTCAGGTCGCCGGTGGCCACGCGCTCGGCAACGCTCACGGCTTCGGCCAACGGTACGACGATGCTGCGGGTCAGCAGCACGGCGATGGCCACCAGCGCGAGGATGATCACCACCAGCGACAGCACGATCAGGGCAAAGGCTTCTTCATAGGCGTCACTGCTGCGCTGCGAGGCTTTGTCGGCACCGTCGGAGTTGTACTGGATCAGGGTGCCGAGCGCTTTCATCATCGAGTCGGCGTACTCGGCCAGCGGGCCGTTGACCAGGCGCCTGGCCTCGGCAATGTCGCCATTGGCCGCGGCATCGCGGATCGACTTCTGCAAACCGTGGTAGCGCTGGGTGAGAGAGATGAAGTTATCGAACAGGGCGCGGTCGTCCTTTTCGATGATGGTCGATTCGTAGGTTTTGATGCCTGCTTCGAGCGAAGTATTGATCTCGCCGATGCGGCCGAGGGTGGTCTGGCGGACGGCGGGATCTTCCTCGATCACGCTGCGCAGGGTCATGGCGCGGGCGCGGCCGAGGTAGGTGCTGACGTCGTTCAGGGCGATGATCGCCGGCATCCAGGTGACGCGGATTTCATCGGTGGCGCTATCCATGCGCCGGGTTTCGTACAGCGATATCAGACCCATGACCAGCACCAGGACGCCCAGCAGCGTAAATACGCTGGCTGCCCGGATACCAATCTTCATATTCCTTAAGTGCATGGAGCTACTCCTTGAATGTGGCGTGCAGGCTTCAAGCGCTGGGTCGTGGTGCCGGAACCGGCGAAAGGGGCCAGGCGTCTCGGTGCGCTGCGGGAAAGTACAATATCCTTAACTTTAGTAGGTTTTTTGACGTCAATAATGCCACGGTGCCACTATTATTGACCAGTCATTCAATGTAACTACACGTACAAACAGATCCGTCATTTTTTGACGGATCTGTCAGGTTTATTCGCTTAAACGATGGCGATCATTGGATCGGCAGCGGCCAGGGCCTTGCTGCGATCAGCCTCTGGCGGGTAGATCCACACCGAGTTGATCTGGCGCTTGAGCTGCTTGCCTTCATCGCCCTGCAGCTTCAGTTCACGTTCCCAACCTTCGCTGAAGGCCGCGCCCCAGTCGCCCAGATCGAGGCAGGTGACGTACTTGGGCTGGCGATACACCACCGGCGCCTCGCCGAGCAGGTCGGCCATGGCATTGTTGCCCGAGTGACGGCCCATGGGGATGGCGTGCTGGCAGGTCATCAGCGCGTGGTTGCCCAGGTCATCGACTGCGGCCCAGGCCACGTCGCCGGTGGCGTAGATATGCTGCTGGCCGATGACCTTGAGGTGCTCGTCGACGCGCAGGCGACCCTGGGCATCACGTTCGCCGGCGATCTGCGCGGTCAGCGGGCTGGCCTTGACGCCTGCGGTCCAGATCACCGTCTTGCTGGCGATGTACTCGCCGTTGTCCAAGGTCACGCCACCGACATCCACCGCGATCACCGAAGCATTGGTGAGCCATTGCACGCCGGCGTGCTGTGAGGCGGCAACGATGGCTGGGGTGATGCCGGCACCCAGGGCTGCACCGACCTGTGCGCCGCGATCAATCACGATCACGCGGATATTGGCCTGCTCGCCGAGTACTGCGCGCAAGCGGGCAGGCATTTCGGTGGCGGTCTCGATGCCGGTGAAACCGCCGCCGCACACCACCACGGTGTTGCGGGCCGGGGAGGCCGGCAGGCTGGCGAGGTCGGTCAGGTGTTGCTCCAGCTTGACCGCCGACTCCATCTGGTCGACATCGAAGCTGTGCTGGTCCAGACCCGGTACGGCAGGGCGGGCAACCTGGCTGCCGGCGGCCAGTACCAGGCGCTCGTAACCCAGTTGGCGGGTCTGGCCATTGGCGTCGATATAGGTGACCGAGCGTGCGTCGGCATCGATGGATTGGGCATGGCCCTGGATGAAATTCACCCCTACAGCCTCGAACAGCTCGCCAAGCGGCGCTTTCATCGTGTGCACATCGGCTTCGTAGAAGCGCGGGCGGATGCGCAGTTCGGCCTGCGGCGCGAGCACGCTGATGTGGATGTCGCCACGCTTGGCGAGGTCGAGCAGGCGGGCGGCGCTCAGGGCGCTCCAGACGCCGGCAAAACCGGCACCGATGATCAGGATGTGTGGGTTCATGGACAGGCTCCGCGAGAGGGTCGAAGGGGTTTGGGTCGAGGTTCGGCGTGCGTTGCTGCGCTTGCCGAATAACTACGACTCTATTGGTCGTAGTTTAAAACGACAAGCTTTTTTTTAGCGGGCAGTCGCAGGCGGCCCTCGCTTTGCGGGTGAAGCAGCGATAAGTCAGGGGTTCTGGGCGATTGAGAAAAATAGGCAGGCGACCGATGGTGGCCGATGGCTTTGCCAGTTCCTGGAGAAGGGCGTACTGTTTGCGACAAATTTGGTCGGAGATTGATATGTCGTTATACAGCGCGGGCGTCGAGTACGGCATTCACTGCCTGCTGTTTCTCATCGACGAGCGCGGCGATAGCCGCGAGTCCAGCGTGCGCGATCTCGCCGAACTGCAAGGGGTGCCGCAGGAATACCTGGCCAAGGTCTTCACCAAGCTGGCGCGTGCCGGGCTGGTGGCGGCCACTGAAGGCGTGCGTGGCGGTTTTCGCCTGGCCCGGCCTTCGGACGAAATCACCGTGCTGGATATCGTCAACGCCATCGATGGGCCGAAGAAGATCTTCGATTGCCGCGAGATCCGCGAGCGCTGCTCGCTGTTCGACGGTGCAGCGCCCGGCTGGGCCACCGAGGGCACCTGTGCCATCCATGCGGTGATGCTCAGCGCGCAGAAACGTATGGAAGAGGCACTGGCCCAGCAGACCATCCTCGACCTGGCGCGGCGCTTCGGGCGCAAGGCGCCGGCCGAGTTCGGGCAGAAGGTCAATGACTGGATGAGCGAGCGGCGTGATGGCAAGGGTGGGGCAGGAGACATCGCGCTCAAGCAGCTCTAGCGCGTAGGGGCTGTGTAGAACACTGCCAGCCAGACCGTCGTCGCATCGGCCTGCGTCCACTCCACGCGGTGTCGGCAATGCGGCGGGATATCCAGGTGGTCGCCTGCCTTCAGTACCCGCGTTTCGCTTTCGTGCTCCAGGCGTAACCCGGCGCTGCCGGTGAGAACCACCACCCACTCGCCTTCGGCCTGGTCGTACCAGAAATCGGGCGGGCTGCATTGGCCGCTGGAGACGATGCGCTCGATGCGCAGCCCTGGGCGGCGCAGCAGTTCGTCGAATCGCTCGGCGGCCGCAGGATCGAGCGGGGGCAGGGGGCTGAACAGGTTGTCGGGCATGGACGTTTGCCTTTCTTGATTCCGGACGGTGATTGTAGGAAGGTTCCGGAATTTTCCGCACGGAGCTACGTTGTCACGGAGCTACTTTGCGGAACTACTTTACGGAACAATGTCACGGCACTGCGCAAGGAATCACGCCAATGGACAAGCTGCTGGCCATCAAGATGTTCATGGCGACTGTTGAAGCCCAGGGCTTTTCCGCTGCCGGCCGACGGCTCGGGGTCGCGACCTCGTCGGTGACACGCCTGGTCGATGCGTTGGAAAGCGAGCTGGGTACCAGCCTGCTCAACCGCTCGACCCGGCAGGTCAGCCTGACCGAGGCGGGTGTCGGCTACTACCAGCGCGCCCGCGCTATCGTCGCGGCCTTGGCCGAGGCCGATGCCAGCGTCGCCGATCGCGGGCAGGAACCGGTGGGCGTGCTACGCCTGTGCCTGCCGGTGGAGTTCGGGCGGCGGATGATTGCGCCGCACCTGGGCCGCTTCATGGCCCGCTACCCCTCGCTGGAGCTGGATATCGACCTGAGCGACCGCTTCGACGATTTGCTCGACGGGCGCTACGACCTGTCCATTCGCCTGGGTGATCCGGCGCCGAGCGACGAGCTGGTCAGTCGCACCCTGGGCACTTTTGAACGCTGGCTGGTGGCCAGCCCGGATTACCTGGCCAGCCATGCTGCGCTCGAACACCCCGCGCAGTTGAGCGAGCATGCCTGTTTGCGCTTTCGCTATAGCGGCCTGGGGCGACCTTGGCAACTGCGCCAAGGAGACGAGCTGATCGAGGTGGATGTGGCCGGGCCCTTGCGCTGCGCCAACTCCGACTTGCTGCGCGAGGCGGCGGTGGCGGGCAGTGGCGTCAGCCTGCTGGCAGACTGGCTGGTGCGCGACGATGTCGCTGCCGGGCGTCTGGTGCGGTTGTTCCCGGGCTGGCAGGCCAATCCGATCGCTGCCAGTTGCAATATCAACGCCCTGTACCTGCCCAACCATCGCTGGTCGCGGCGGGTAACGGCGTTCATCGAGTTCTGCGAGTCGTTGCTCAGGCCCTGAACGTGGTGGCTTTGCGCCTGGCGCAACGCCGCTTTGCGTTGCGTTCCGATTCCCTCTGCAGGCCCTGGCCGCTAAGGTGCGTGGCATGTCTTGCCATGTGTGAATAATCTGAAATGAGTGCTTCTTTAGCGACATCCTCTACATCCGGCACGTCACTGAGCCGAGGCCTGGTGACGCTGCTGGCGTTCTGCTGTGGTGCCATCGTTGCCAACATCTATTACGCCCAACCCATCGTCGGCCTGATCGCGCCGGACCTTGGGCTGTCCACCGAGCGTGCCAGCCTGATCGTCTCGCTCACCCAGCTGGGCTACGCCCTGGGGCTGCTGTTGCTGGTGCCGTTGGCCGACCTGGTGGAGAACCGTCGGCTGATGATCGCCACGGCTGTGCTGTCCTGCGCCAGCCTGCTCCTGGCGGGCAGCAGTGGGCACGGCCAAGGTGAGCTGTTTCTCGGTTATGCCTTGCTGATCGGCTTCAGTTCGGTGGCGGTGCAGATGCTGATCCCACTGGCTGCGCATCTGTCACCGGAGCAACAGCGTGGCCGGGTGGTGGGCAACATCATGGGTGGCCTGCTGTTGGGCATCCTGCTGGCGCGGCCCTTGTCGAGCCTGGTGGCCGATCACTTCGGCTGGCGTGCCGTGTTCCTGGGGGCGGCGGTGCTGATGGCGGCAATCGTCGTGCTGCTGGCCGTGACCCTGCCGCGGCGTGTGCCGGAGCACAAGGCCAGCTACGTCGAGTTGATGGCCTCGCTGGGCGGGCTGCTGCGGCGCTACCCGTTGCTGCGCCAGCGCTCGCTGTATCAAGGCTTGATGTTCGCGACGTTCAGCCTCTACTGGACCGCCGTGCCGCTGGCGCTGGCAACCGAGCATGGCCTGTCGCAGAGCCAGATCGCGTTGTTCGCATTGGTGGGCGCGGTGGGCGCCATTGCGGCCCCGATTGCCGGGCGCCTTGCCGATGCCGGGCATGCGCGCCAGGCGTCGTTGCTGGCCCTGGTGCTGGCGCCGTTGTCGCTGCTGTTCGGGCTGAGCGCGCCGGGCTACAGCGTGATCGGCCTGGGGTTGACCGGGGTGCTGCTGGACTTCGCCGTGCAGATGAACATGGTGATCGGCCAGCGTGAGGTGTACGCCCTGGACCCAGCCAGCCGCGGGCGGCTCAATGCCGTGTACATGACCAGCATCTTCATCGGCGGTGCTCTGGGTTCGGCAGTGGCCAGTGCCTTGTATGCGGGTTATGGCTGGAATGGCGTGGCGCTGGTGGGCGCGGTATTGCCGGGGCTGGCGCTGGTGATCTTCCTGATGGTTGCGCGGCGGGCTTGACCCACCCTTCGGTAGGCGCGGAACACGTCGCAGCGGCGAACCGCCGCGCCTACCGAGGCGAGAGTCAAGCCTGCATCTGTTCGATCAACGCCCACAGCCGTGGGTCGTTGTAATCCTCGATCACCAGTTGCGCGCCGGCCTGCAGCAGGCGCTCGGCCGGCTGGGTGGTGGCCAGGGCCACGGTGAAGATCCCGGCGTCGACCGCCGCCTTCACGCCGGGCAGCGAGTCTTCGAAGGCCAGTGCCTGCGCGGCCTTGGCTTCCAGGCGCTGGAGGCCGGTGAGGTAGGGCAGTGGGTCGGGCTTGGGCCGGGCCAGTTCGTCGGCCACCAGCACATGCTCGAAGCGCTCGCCCAGGCCCATGGCCCCCAGCATGTGCTCGGCGTTCAGCCGCGGGGCATTGGTCACCACGCACATGCCGATGCCATGGCGCTCGGCGTGCTCCAGCAGGCGCAGCAGGCCCGGCATCGGCTCGAGCGTGGGCGACATTTCGCGGAACAGCGCCTCCTTGCGGTCGGCCAGGTCCTTGCACTCGGCGGCATCGGCCTGGGGGAACAGCTCCTTGAACAGCAGGCCATTGGAGCGGCCGCTGACCTGGGCGTTGAATTGCTCCTGGGTCAGTTCGCGGCCGTCGTAATCGTGCAGCAGCTTGCGAAACGCCTGCAGGTGCAGGGTGTCGGTGTCGGTGAGGGTCCCATCGAGGTCGAACAGCAGGGCGGTCAGCATCGGGCATCCTGGCAGTGAAGAAACAATTCAGCAGCCATCATAGCCAAACTCGGCGACGAAGGGGGCTGTTCAGTGTATTCGGAAAAGAGTACAAATGTGCTCCATGGACAAATTATCCCCCAAACGCCGCGCCATTCTCGAATTCATCCGCGAGCGCATCGCCGACCACGGCCAGCCGCCGAGCCTGGCCGATATCGCCGAGCGCTTCGGTTTCGCCTCGCGCAGCGTGGCGCGCAAGCACATCACTGCCCTGCATGAGGGTGGTTACATCGAGGTCACGCCTAACCAGGCGCGGGGCATTCGCCTGGCCGAACCGCTGCGCCGACCGGAAATCCTCGAGATTCCGGTGCTTGGCCGGGTCGCCGCCGGTGCGCCGATCGGTCCGGACCTGGGCATCCACGAACAATTGCTGATCGACCCCAGCCTGTTCCGTCGCACGCCCGACTACCTGCTCAAGGTGCGGGGCGATTCGATGATCGGCGACGGTATCCTCGACGGCGATCTGGTTGGCATTCTCCAGCAGGGCGATGCCCGCGACGGGCAGATCGTCGTTGCGCGGCTCGATGGCGAGGTCACCATCAAGCGCCTGCAACGGGTGGCGGGTGGCTATCGGCTGCTGCCACGCAACCCGGCCTATGCCCCCATCGACGTGGGCCCCGAGCACGACTTCTGCATCGAAGGTGTGTTCTGCGGCCTGCTGAGGCGTGACTGATGGGCGCGGTAGTCGATCTCGATGGGCTGCTCGACCAGCGCCGAATCTGGCGTGGGCGGCAGGTCCAGGCACGCCCGCTCGGCTTGCAGCCCACCGGTCATGCCGCGCTGGACGAGCGCCTGCCTGAAGGGGGCTGGCCATCGGCGGCGCTCAGCGAGTTGCTGCTGGCCAGCCCCGGTTGCGGTGAACTGCAGTTGCTCTGGCCGACCCTCGCCCGGCTGAGCGGCGAGGGTGGGCGGGTGGTGCTGGTAGCGCCGCCGTTCATTCCCTACGCGCCGGCCTGGCAGGCGGCAGGCGTCGATCTGCGCTGGCTGGCGCAGGTCGCGGCCGAGCCAGACGAGGCCCTGTGGGCTGCCGAGCAGTGCCTGCGCTCTGGCAGTTGTGCGGCGGTGCTGTGCTGGCCGGAGCGCGCCGATGACCGCTCATTGCGCCGCTTGCAAGTCGCCGCTGAAACCGGTGAGGCGCTGGCCTTCGCCTGCCGACCCCAGCAGGCGGCGCACAACCCGTCGCCTGCGGCTTTGCGTATCGCCATCGATACGCGTCCGGCACAGTGGCGAGTGCTCAAGTGCCGTGGCGGCCTGGTGCCGGCCACGCCCATCGCCGCTCCCGGACGAGGCTGATGCGCCATGCTCTGGGCCTGCATCCTGCTGCCGCAGCTGGCGCTGGACACCGTTCAGCGCGGGCGTGACGACGCCGATTCGCCGCTGGTACTGCTTGGCGGCCCAGCGCAACGACGGGTGTTGCAGGCGGTCAATGCGGCGGCCGCCGACCTGGGGCTGCGCGCCGGCCAGACGCTGACTGCCGCCCGCGCCCTGGCTGACGGCTTCACCTGTGTCGAGGCCGATCCGGCGCGCATCGACGAAGTACAGCAACTGTTGGCGGCCTGGGCCTACCGGTTCAGCGCTCAGGTCAGCCTGCACTATCCGCGTGCGTTGTTGCTGGAGGTGGGGTCGAGCCTGCAACTGTTCGGTCCGTGGACGAGTTTCGAGGCGCGTCTGCGTACAGAACTGCAGGAACTCGGCCTGCGTCATCGCATTGTGCTGGCGAGCAATCCGGTGGCGGCGCGCATGCTGGTCAACGGGCACGATGGCCTGGCGCTGACCTGCGCCGAGCAGACGCGCGCAGCATTGGCGAACATGCCTCTGGATCGGGTCGGCTTGCCTGCCGATGCCGCCCAGGCCCTCTCGCGCATGGGGTTGCGCCGGCTGGGCGAGGTCATGGCCTTGCCGCGTGATGCCCTGGCCAAGCGTTTTGCCGCGCCTGTGCAGTTGCACCTGGACCAACTTTTCGGCCAGCGTGCGCTGGGGCTGGATTTCTATCAGCCGCCAGACCGGTTCGAGTCCAGGCTGGAGCTGAATTTCGATGTGGAATCGCACCAGGCATTACTGTTTCCCCTGCGCCGGCTGATCAATGACCTGGCCGCTTTTCTTGCTGGGCGCGACTGCGGCGTGCAGCGTTTCGAGCTGCATCTGGAGCACGTAGAGGGGCCGGATACCGTGCTGAAGGTCGGCTTGCTGGCGGCCGAGCGCGAAGCGGCGATGCTCTTCGAACTGGCCCGTGGCCGGCTGGAGCCGCTGCGCATTCCGGCGCCGGTGCGCAACGTGCGCCTACTGGCCGCCGACCTGCCAGCGTTCGTGCCACAGCATCGCGCGCTGTTCGATCCGCGTTCGCAGCAGGCCCAGCCCTGGGAGCAGTTGCGCGAGCGCTTGCGTGCCCGGTTGGGCGACGAGGCGGTCATGGGGCTGCGCGCCGAAGCCGATCATCGTCCCGAGCATGCCTGGCAGGCCAGTGAGCAGGGCGCTGCCGGTAGCCTGGCGGTCGCGCCCGGCAGCCGTCCTGGCTGGTTGCTGCCCCAGGCCCTGGCCTTGCCCGAGGGCGGCCTGCAATGGCTTGGCCAAGCCGAGCGCATCGAATCGGGCTGGTGGGATGGCGGTGATGTGCGCCGTGACTACTACCGCATCGAAACCCGCGAAGGGTTGCGCGGTTGGGCCTACCGCGACCTCGCCCAACCCGGCCCCTTGTGGCTGCAGGGCTGGTTCGCATGAGCCTGCCTGGGTACGCCGAGCTGCATTGCCTGTCGAATTTCAGTTTTCAGCGCGGCGCCTCCAGCGCCGACGAGCTGTTTCGTCGTGCCCACGAGCAGGGCTATCAGGCCCTGGCAATCACCGACGAATGTACCCTGGCCGGGATTGTCCGCGCCTGGCAGGCGGCCCGCGAGCATGGCGTACGACTGATCGTCGGCAGCGAAGTGCAGGTGCAGGATGGGCCGCGCCTGGTGCTGCTGGTGGAGAACCTGAGCGGCTACCAGAGCCTCTGCGCGCTCATTACCCGTGCGCGGCGTCGGGCAGAGAAGGGCGAGTATCGATTGCTGGCCGAAGACCTGCAGGCGCATTGCTCAGGCTTGCTGGCGCTGTGGATCGCTGACGACCCTGGCGACCCTGAACCCGGCCGTTGGTTGCAGGCACTGTTCCCCGAGCGGCTGTGGCTGGCAGTGCACCAGCACCGTGGCAGCGACGACGCAGCGCGCTTGCAGCGTTTGCGTGCCCTGGCCGGGCAACTGGCGATTCGCGCCGTGGCCTGTGGCGACGTGCACATGCATGTACGTGGTCGTCGCGCCTTGCAGGACTGCATGACCGCGATCCGCCAGCACTGCACGGTGGCCGAGGCCGGGCGTTACCTCTACCCCAATGGCGAACGCCACCTGCGTAGCCGCGAGCAACTGGCCGAGCTGCACCCCGGCGACCTGCTGAGCGAAACCCTGGTCATTGCCGAGCGCTGCCGCTTCGACCTGAGCGAGCTGAAGTACCAGTACCCCCGTGAGCTGGTCCCTGAAGGCCACAGCCCGGCGAGCTGGTTGCGTCACTTGTGCGAGCAGCGTCTGTCGATACGCTGGCCGCAGGGTGCCAGCGCCGAGGTGTACCAGACGCTTGAGGGCGAACTGACGCTGATCGAGGAACTGGGCTACGAAAGCTACTTTCTCACCGTCCACGACATCGTCGATTTCGCCCGCCGGCAGAATATTCTCTGCCAGGGGCGGGGCTCTGCGGCCAACTCGGTGGTGTGTTTCGTGCTGGGGATCACCGAGCTCGACCCGATGACTCACCGCCTGCTGTTCGAGCGATTTCTCTCACGTGAGCGCAATGAACCGCCCGACATCGACGTGGACTTCGAACACGACCGCCGCGAAGAGGTGATCCAGTATGTGTTCAGGCGCTATGGCCGGCACCGCGCGGCGCTTACCGCGGTGGTCAGCACCTATCACGCTGCTGGCGCCGTGCGTGACGTGGCTCGGGTGCTGGGTCTGCCGAGCGACCAGGTGGATGCCCTGGCCAAATGCTGCGGGCGCTGGAGCGATCGCATTCCCGATGCGCAGCGCCTGGCCGAGGCTGGTTTCGAGGCGCAGAGCCCATCGTTGCGGCGTATCCTGGTGCTGGCGGGTGAGCTGATCGGTTTCCCTCGACACCTGTCGCAACACCCTGGCGGTTTCGTGATCTGCGAGCAGCCACTGGACCAGCTGGTGCCGGTGGAGAACGCCGCCATGCCCGAGCGCACGGTGATCCAGTGGGACAAGGACGACCTGGACATGGTTGGTCTGCTCAAGGTCGATGTGCTCGCCCTGGGCATGCTCAGCGCCCTGCGCCGTTGTTTCGACCTGCTCCGGCTGCACCGTGGCCGCGAGCTGACCCTGGCCAGCATCCCCCAGGAAGACCCCGCCACCTACGCGATGATCAGCCGCGCCGAGACCATGGGGGTGTTCCAGATCGAGTCGCGGGCACAGATGGCCATGCTGCCGCGCCTGCAGCCGCGCACCTTCTACGACCTGGTCATCGAGGTGGCAATCGTGCGGCCCGGGCCGATCCAGGGGGACATGGTGCATCCCTATCTGCGGCGGCGTCTGAAGCAAGAGCCGGTCACTTATCCTTCGGAAAAGCTCAAGGCGGTCTTCAAGCGCACGCTGGGTGTGCCGTTGTTCCAGGAGCAGGTAATGGAACTGGCGATGGTCGCGGCCGACTACACCCCAGGCGAAGCCGACCAGTTGCGCCGCAGCATGGCGGCGTGGAAGCGTCATGGCGGGCTGGAGCCGCATCGGCTGCGCTTGCTCGACGGCATGTTGCGCAATGGTTACGAGCTGGCCTTTGCCGAACGCATCTTCGAGCAGATCAAGGGGTTCGGCAGCTATGGCTTCCCCGAGTCCCACGCCGCCAGTTTCGCCTTGCTGTGCTACGCCAGCAGTTGGCTCAAGTGCCACGAGCCGGCGATCTTCACCTGCGCGTTGATCAACAGTTGGCCCATGGGGTTCTACAGCCCCGACCAGCTTTTGCAGGAGGCGCGTCGACAGGGCATCGAGGTGCGACCGGTGGATGTCGTTCACAGCGTCTGGGACTGCACCCTGGAACCGCAAGGCGGTGATGCCCTGGCGATTCGCCTGGGGCTGCGGCAGGTCCGTGGTTTCGGCGAGGACGATGCCCGGCGCCTGGAGCAGGCGCGGGCACAGCGGCCATGGCGGGATGTCGAGGATCTGTGCCTGCGTGCGTCCCTCGACAGCCGCGCCCGCGCGCGCCTGGCCGATGCCGGTGCCTTGCGTGCCCTGGCTCGCGATCGCCATCAGGCACGCTGGCAGGTCGCTGCCGTGCAGGCGCAACTGCCGTTGTTCGCTGGGGTCGAGTCTGCGCCTGAAAGCGAAGTGAGCTTGCCGGCGCCGAGCATCGCCGAAGACCTGTTCGCCGACTACGCGACCCTGGGCACCACACTTGGCCCGCATCCCTTGACGCTGCTGCGTTCACGCCTGCGCGCGCTGGGTTGCCGCAGCTCTCGTGAGCTGGATGGCTTGAGCCATGGCGACAGCGTTGCCGTGGCCGGCATCGTCGTGGGTCGCCAGCGCCCGCAGACGGCCAGCGGCGTGACCTTCGTCACCCTGGAAGACGAGTTCGGCATGCTCAACGTAGTGGTGTGGCGGGATCTGGCCGAGCGACAGCGGCGAGCCCTGGTGGGCTCGCAATTGCTCAAGGTCAGTGGCCGGCTGGAGCAGGAAAAGGGTGTCAGACACCTGATCGCGCGGCGGTTGGAGGATGTCAGTGGGTTATTGCGGGGGCTGGATGTAAGGAGTCGGGATTTTCATTAGCCTCGTCTGACATGCCGCACCAACACCTTCTCCAGCAACTCCCACATCCCGGGATCCGTACTGAACGCCACATTGAACCGCATCCACCCCGTGGCCTGCGCATCGACCATGAACAACTGCCCAGGCCCAAGCATGATCCCCTGTTCCAGCGCATCGTCGAGCAGCGCCGCACTATCGGGAATGGCCGGGTGGCGGGTCCAGATGTACATGCCTTCATCCGACTCGATGAACAACTCGAAGCCCAGTCGATGCAGGTGCCGACCCACTTCCTGATGCGCTTCTGCCAGGCGCTGGCGCAGGCGCTTGAGGTGCTTGCGCCAGCGTCCGTCGATCACTGCGGCGTATACCACCCGCTCCATCACCTGCGAGGTGGTCAGCCCTGAACGCATCTTCAACTGCAACAGCTGCTGCATCACCTCGGCTTCGGCCACCAGGTAGCCCACCCGCACGTTGGGCGAGATGCTCTTGGAGTAGCTGCCCACGTATACCACCTGCTGCAGATGATCGAGGCTGGCAAGGCACGGCTGCGGCTCGGCGATCATGTCGGCGTAGAGGTTGTTCTCCACCAGGCGCAAACCATGCTGCGACGCCAGTTGCAGCAGGCGGTGCAACTGCGCGAGCGGCGTACGCGAACAGGTCGGGCTGTGCAGGTGTGGCTGGGTGAAGAACACCGTCGGGCGATGGTGGGCGAGCAAGCGCTCCAACTGGTCGAGGTCGTAGCCCACCGGTGTGCGCGGGACGCCCACCAAGGTCGCGCCCTGAAAGCGCAGGATGCTCATCAGGTTGGGATAGCCTGGGTCGTCCACCAGCACCACGTCACCCGGTCGCACCAGGGTGCGCACGGCCAGGTCCAGCGCCTGGCTGGCGCCATGGGTGAGCATCAGTTGCGCAGGGCTGGCGACGATCGACAGCTCCTGCTGCAGGTTCTGCGCGGTCAGCGCGCGCAATTCAGGCAGGCCCATCGGATCACCATAGCCAGACAGCTCCAGCGGGCTGCCGGCCACCTGGCGCATGCCGCGACGCAAGCCATCTTCGTACATCCAGTCGTTGGGCAGCCAGCCGCAGCCGGGTTTGAACGGCAGTTGGCGGGTCTCGAAGATCTGTTGCAGGTACCACTCGGAGTTGAACGATGGTCGGGTTGTGTCAGCTTGCGGGGTATGCGTGTCGAGCAACTCGCCCGCCGAGCGGCTGACGAAGAAACCCGCGTTGCCGCGACTGACCAGCAGCCCCTGGGCCACCAGGCGGTCGTAGGCTTCGACCACGGTGAAGGTGCTCACCGAGTAGGTCGAGGCAAACGCGCGGATAGACGGCACCTTGGCGCCGGGCTTGAGGGTCTGGTTGTCGATGAGCTCGCGCAATCCGTCGATGATCTGGTTGACCAGCGGGGTAGGGGAGTCTGGATGTAGTCGCAGCATGGGGTGCCTTCAGGTGTGCATAACGCCAAGCGCCTGCAGGGTGTCGCGGGTGTATTGCATTGGCGGCCTGTACAGTGCAGTGCGAGTTTCATGCCACTGTGCATGGCTCTAAGTGTCGGACATTTTTACATTAGGTGTCAGATATCGCCAGATGCAACACGTTCAGTTCGCCCGAGCGGCAACCCTCGGGCGCGTCAGCAGGCCGCCATGGATGGTCTGCGTGTGTTCTTCACACCTCCTGCCCGCAATAGCGCTGATGTACAGGTGAGGCCGATAACCATCGGGGTTTCACAGTTTTTCCTTGGATAAAAAGAAGCACGGGGTACACAACTGATGGACGCAACATCCACATCCACCACTTCCGCGGAAGGCGGGCACGAGAGCAAGCTCAGTGCCTCGCTCAAGTCGCGCCACCTGACGATGATGTCGATCGCCGGGGTCATTGGCGGCGCCTTGTTCGTCGGCTCCGGCAGCGTGATCCACAGCGCCGGCCCAGCGGCTGTCCTGGCGTACCTCGCCGGCGGCATCCTGGTGGTGCTGATCATGCGCATGCTCGGCGAGATGGCGACTTCCTCGCCGGACACCGGCTCGTTCTCGACCTACGCCGACCGCGCCATCGGGCGCTGGGCCGGTTTCACCATCGGTTGGCTGTACTGGTGGTACTGGGTCATCCTCATGGCCTGGGAAGCCTACGTGGCGGGCAAGATCCTGCATGGCTTCTTCCCTGATGTCAGCGTCAACGTGTTCGTGCTGGCGACCACCTTGTTGCTGATCACCGTGAACTTCTTCAACGTCAAGCACTACGGCGAATTCGAGTTCTGGTTCGCCTTGATCAAGGTGGTGGCGATCGTCTGTTTCCTGGTGGTGTGTACCGCCGCCGTGATGAACGTCTGGCAGTTCGGTGAGGTGCGCGGCATCACCCACCTGACCGCCGAAGGCTTCATGCCCAACGGCATCACCACGGTGATCGGCGCCTTGCTCGGCGTGATGTTCGCCTTCCTCGGTGCCGAGATCGTGACCATCGCGGCTTCGGAAGCGAAGGACCCGGCTACCCAGATCGTCAAGGCCACCAACTCGGTGGTGTGGCGTGTGTGCCTGTTCTACGTCGGCTCGATCTTCCTGATCGTCTGCCTGGTGCCGTGGAACGATCCGCACCTGGGCGTTTCCGGCTATGGCGCCTACCGTCGCACCCTGGAACTGCTGGGTGTGCCGTATGCCGAGCTGCTGATGAACTTCGTGGTGTTGACCTCGGTGAGCAGTTGCCTGATCTCCGGCCACTACACCGCTTCGCGCATGCTCTTCTCGCTGTCGCAGCGCGGTGATGCACCGTCGTTCTTCAAGATCACCCGCACCGGGACCGGCGTGCCGGTATACGCGATCCTCGGCTCCTGCGCCGTGGCGGTGGTCTGTGCGCTGATCAACTTCAGCGAGACCCTGCGCCCGAAGGATGTGCTGGAAACCCTGATGAACACCACCGGCATGATCGCCCTGCTGGTGTACCTGGTGATCGCCTTCTCGCAGCTGCGCATGCGCCGCAAGCTGATCGCCGAGGGCCGTGAGGTGCGCCTGAAGATGTGGCTGTTCCCCTGGCTGACCTACCTGGTGATCGCCTTCATCGTTGCCGCACTGGTGACCATGGCCTTCATGCCTGACTACCAGATCCTGGTGATCTCCACCGGTATCGCCGCGGCCATCGTGGTGGCCATGGGTGTGGTGCATCAGATCCGTAGCGCCAAGCGGCACTGATCGCTACCTGGGTTGTACTGAAAACGCGGCCGGCTCCTCCAGGGACCGGCCGCGTTTTCATTTGCGCCGCACCACCGTCAGCCAATCGGTGTAACGGGCGACCTTGATCGGCAGGGCGGCCTGCAGGTCATCCAGGGCCTGGTCGGTGTCGTCCAGGGCCAGGTCGTCGGCGACCTTCAGGTCGGCCAGCGAGGGGGCATCGAACAGCAGCAGGCCACGGTGGTGCCGGGCCAGGCGCTCGAGGGTTTCGTTCAGTGGCTGACCATCGCCGGGCAGGCGCTCCAGGTACCAGGCTGCCTGGGTGTCGCCGGTATCGACCTGGGTCAGGGTGCCGGGGCTGATGCCATCGAAGCGCAACTGCTGGCCGCGGTTGAGCGACCGTTGGCGGTCGTTGCCCGTCAGTTCGACCCGCCCCTCCAGCACGGTGACTTCGCTGCTGTCCTGCAGCCGTTCGACGATCAGTTTCGCGTCCAGCGGCCGCAGGCTGCCGTGTGGGGTGACGATGAACAGCGGGCGCGTATCGCCCCGCGCCACCTCCAGCAACAGTTGGCCCTTGAGCAGGTCGATCCGTCGCTGGGCGCGGTCGAACGTCAGGTCCACGGCCGACCCGTTGTCCAGGGTCAACAGGCTGCCGTCCTCCAGTTGCCGGGTCAGGCGGCTCTGGCTGTCGGTGGACAGGTCGGACAGCTCGAAGCCCTGGCCCATCCAGGGCGAGGCGAGCAGGAAGGAGGCGCCGATCAACGCAAGGATGGCCAGAGGCAGGGCAAGACGCGGATAGGGGAAGGCATTCATGGCAAGCGACGTGTGGAGGTTATGCGGATGACCTCCAGCATAGGCTGTCGGTTCCTGTTTTCGTTCAGGCGAAGCGGATCGGTCAGGCCGATACCCCGGACGCTCGGCAAAAGGCCTATGCTAGCGCTTCCAACTGCCGAAGGAGTCGCCCATGGCCTGGTCCGCCACCCAATATTCGCTCTTCGAAAATGAACGCACCCGCGCCGTGCGCGATCTGCTCGCGGCCGTGCCACCGCGGCCGGTGCGCCATGCCACTGACCTTGGTTGCGGCCCTGGCAACTCCACCGAGGTCTTGCTGCAACAGCATGGCGACGCCCAGGTGCTGGCCTTGGACAGCGACCAGGACATGATCGACAAGGCGCGCGAGCGACCACGCCTGAACGTGCCACGGGTGCGTTGCGAGGTAGCCGATATCGCCACCTGGAAGGCTGCCGAACCCCAGGACCTGATCCTCGCCAACGCGTCGTTGCAATGGGTGCCGAACCACCGTGAGCTGTACCCGCACCTGATCCGCCAGCTTTCCGAGGGTGGCAGCCTGGCGGTGCAGACTCCCGACAACCTTGACGAACCTGCCCACAAGCGCATGCGCGAGATTGCCAGCCAAGGCCCGTGGAAAGACAAGTTCAGCGATTTTTCCTTGCCACCGCGACACAGCGGCGCGTTCTACTACGACCTGCTCAGCCCGCTGTGCGAACGCGTGGATGTGTGGCGTACCACCTATCACCATGTCCTCGAAGGCGGCGCCAGCGCCGTGGTGGAATGGTTCAAGGGTTCGGGCCTGCGGCCGTACCTGGCGCGGCTGGACGAGGCCGAGCGCGAAAGCTTCCTGCAGCTCTACTTGCAGGCCATGGAGCAGGATTACCCGAAAGCCACCGATGGCAAGGTGTTGCTGCCGTTCCCGCGGTTGTTCGTGGTCGCTACCCGCTAGCACGCCACCCGCGCCAGAGCACATAGCCGTAGATGCCAAGGTTGAGCAGCAACACGATCAACCCGAGCAGCACCTGGATCTGCGGTGTCAGCCCGGCAGGGTAGATCAGCGGCCAGACATAGTGCTCGACGAACCCACCCTGGTAGCCAGCCTGGCCGGCTGCCAGGCGCATGCGGTTTTCCCAGCCGGTCAGCGGGCACTGCAGATGCAGGCATTCCACCGAAAGCCCCCAGGCCAGGGCCGGCAGATGCAGGAGCAGGGCGCGGCGCCAGCGCAGCACCAGCAGGCCGCCGAACAGCACCAGCAGGATGAAGGCCAGGTGCAGCAGGACCAGGGCGTCGGCGCTTAGGCGGTAGAGCATGGTGGGCGGGGTCCGCTGTGGGGCGAGTCATCAGCATAGGGCAGATTGCAGGGTTGTCGGGGCCGGCCTGATCGCAGGGGCGGCACCGATGGAGTCACAGCGCCTCTTGCACCATCTGCAGAAACGTCGCCACCACTCGTCGCGTGCGTTGTTCGCTCAGGCACACCAGCGTCTCGGTCAGGTGGCGTTGGCAATCGACGATGGGCAGCGCGCACACCCGTGAGTCGGCGCCGAACTCCGCCGCCGACACCACCCCCACGCCAATCCCCACCACCACCGCTTCACGCGCCGCTTCACGTCCCTCGACCTGGATGGCCGGGCGGATGCGCAGGCCCGCGCGCTGCATCTCTTCTTCCAGGGTCTGGCGTGTCACCGAGCCGGGCTCACGCAAGACCAGCGGCGTGTCGTCCAGGTCGGCCAGGCTGATCGAGGCGCGGCTGGCCCAAGGGTGGTCCCGGGACACGAAGGCCACCATCGGGTCACGCCGCATCGGCACGCAGAACAGCCGCTCGTCATCGACGTCGCGCCCGAGCAGGGCCAGGTCGGCCTGGTAGCTGAACAGGCGCGCGAGCGACTCATCGGTGTTGCCCGTCTCGATCTTGACCTGAATCCCCGGGTAGCGCTGGCAGAAGCGCGCAACCTGCGGCAGTACGTGCACGGGGGCATCCACCGCCAGCACCAGGCTGCCGGTGTGCAGGGCTCGCGAATCCTGCAGCAGCTCCAGGGCTTCGGCTTCACAGGCGAACAGGCGTTGGCTGATGCCCAACAGGCGTTCGCCCAGGTCGGTGAGCTGCACCGAGCGCTTGTTGCGCTGGAACAGCAGCACGCCGAAGCGTTCCTCCAGCTTGCGCACCTGGTCGGACACCGCCGGCTGGGTGAGGAAGAGTTTCTCGGCGGCCCGGGTGAAGCTGCCGTGTTCGGCCACGGCGTGAAAGGCCTTGAGCTGCGCTTGCGAGACCGACATGAACACCTCGGAACAGGTTCAGTTAAAAGCTGGGCTTATGTGTGAAATACGATAAATCGATTTTATTTATCAGTCATCAGCTGCTTCCATGTCGCTCAACCCGAGGCGGCGCCAAAAGCGCCTGCACCGGGCCATGGTCCAGCCAGATGACGTCCCTCCGTCATGCAGTGCGCAACACAACAACAAGACAGGCGTTTCTTCACATTCTGCCGGCACACTCAGCAAGAGGTCAGAGTCAAATGAACCAGTCTTTCGGTGCCATCAAGCGGTGGCGCATGCAGATCTTCGCCATCACCTGGCTGGCCTACGCCGCCTTCTACTTCACCCGCAAGGCCTTCTCGGTCGCCAAGCTTGGCATTGCTGAAGATCCAGGCTTCATGCTCGACAAGGCCGCCATGGCCAACCTCGACGCGATCTACCTGGCGGCCTACGCCGTGGGCCAGTTCACCTGGGGCATGCTCGCCGACCGCTTCGGCCCACGCGTGGTGGTACTCGGCGGCCTGCTGATCTCGGCCGCAGCAGCGGTGGTGATGGGCAGTTACGCGACCTTCCCGATCTTCGCCACCTGCATGCTGATCCAGGGCCTGGCGCAGTCGACCGGCTGGGCAGGGCTGTGCAAGAACATCGGCAGTTTCTTCCCGTCGTCCCAGCGTGGCCGGGTACTTGGGCTATGGAGTTCGTGCTACGCCTTTGGCGGCCTGGTGGCCTCGCCCTTTGCCGGGTGGTGGGCGTACACCCTGGTTGGCAGCTGGCACGCAGCGTTTTTCTCCAGCGCCGTGGTGGTGGCAGCGGTAGCGCTGCTGTTCTTCTTCTTGCAGCGCAATAAGCCCGAAGACGTCGGCCTGCCGGCGGTGGAGCCGGAGCCGCAGAGCATGACGCCAGGCGCGAACCTGTGCAGCGTCTGGGCGCCGCTGCGCGAAATCCTGCGCAACCGCACGGTACTCACGTTGGGTCTTGCCTACTTCATGCTCAAGCCGGCGCGCTACGCCATTCTGCTGTGGGGGCCGGTGATCGTTTTCGAGCAGATGCCCTCGGTAGGCAAGGTTGGCGCGGCGATCATTCCCACAGCCTTCGAGCTGGCCGGGTTGCTCGGCCCGATCCTCATCGGCCTGGCCTCGGACAAGCTGTTCGGTGCCCGGCGCATGCCTGCCTGCGTGATCAGCCTGGTGCTGCTGACCTTCACCCTGGCGGGTTTCATGGCCGCAATGCACAGCGGCAGTGTGGTTCTGGTCGTTGCGCTGTTGTTCGTCATGGGCCTGACCCTGTACGGACCTGACTCGATGATCAGCGGCGCGGCCGCGATCGACTTCGGCACCGCCAAGGCCGGCGCCACGGCAGCCGGGTTCGTCAATGGCTGCGGCTCGGTGGGTGCGGTGTTGGGTGGCCTGCTGCCGGGCTATTTCGACAGCGTCACGGTGTTCATCGTGTTCGCCGGCACTGCGCTGTTCTCCGCCCTGGTGCTGCTGCCGCACTGGAACAGCCGCCCGGCCAGTGCGGAGGCGGTACATGACGTGGCCCCCAACACCGGCATGGCGATCAAGCCGGTACGTACCTGAAGGAAAGTGAAACGATGAGACCGTTCTGGCTGCAACAGGCCCTGGATCCGCAAAACGAAGCGGTATGCCCGCCGCTGCAAGGTGATGTGCGCTGTGATGTGTGTATCGTCGGTGGCGGCTATACCGGCTTGTGGACCGCGCTGATGCTCAAGGAGGCGGTGCCGGCGTTGGATGTGCTGCTGATCGAGGCGGATATCTGCGGCGCCGGTGCCAGCGGGCGCAATGGTGGTTGTGCGCTGTCGTGGTCGGCCAAGTACTTCACCCTGGAGCGCTTGTTCGGTGTGGCCGAGGCGGTGCGCCTGGTCCGTGAGTCGGAGCGCAGTATCGCGGCCATCGGCACGTTCTGCGCCGAACATCACATCGACTGCGACTACCGCATGGACGGCACCTTGTATACCGCCACCAATGCCGCCCAGGTCGGCAGTACCGATGCGGTGATCGCGGCGCTGCAGCGCCAGGGCATCAACTCGTTCCAGCGTCTGGCGCTGGATGAGGTGCAGCGTCGGGCAGGCTCTGACCGCCACCGGGAAGGCTGGTTCTCGCCAGCGGCCGCCACGGTACAGCCGGGCAAGCTGGTGCGTGGCCTGCGCCGGGTCGCGCTGCAGCTCGGCGTGCGCATCCACGAGGGCACGGCGATGACCAGCCTTGAGCACGGCGTCCCGGTGCAGGTGCGCACTGCCCACGGCACCGTGCGTGCCGACCGGGTCGTGCTGGGCCTCAATGCCTGGATGGCGCGACAGTTCGCGCAGTTCGAGCGCAGCGTGGCGATCGTCTCCAGCGACATGGTGATCACCGAGCCGTGCCCCGAACTGTTGCGCCAGACGGGCCTGGAGACCGGCATCAGCGTGCTCGATTCGCGCATCTTCGTGCATTACTACCACAACACCCCCGACGGTCGGCTGATGCTCGGCAAGGGCGGCAATACCTTCGCCTATGGCGGGCGCATGCTACCGGTCTTCGATCAGCCATCGCCCTATCGATCGCTGCTGAAACGGACCTTGGGCGAGTTCTTCCCGGCGCTGGCCGAGGTGCCGCTGGCCGCGAGCTGGAACGGGCCATCGGATCGCTCGGTGACCGGCTTGCCGTTCTTCGGCCGGCTGGACGGGCAGGGCAACGTGTTCTACGGCTTCGGCTATTCCGGCAGCGGGGTAGGGCCTTGCCACATGGGCGGGCAGATCCTTTCGTCGCTGGCCCTGGGGATGGACAACGCCTGGACGCGCTCGCCCCTGGTCAAGGGGCCGCTGGGGCAGTTCCCGCCGGAGCCGATCCGCTACTTGGGGTCGCTGATGGTGCGCGATGCCGTGCGGCGCAAGGAGCGCGCCGAAGACCGAGGGCTGCGCCCGCGGCGGCTGGATGTGCGGTTGGCGAAGTTCGCGGCGGCGGCGGGGAAGGCGGACAAGGGCTGAGTCGGTGTGGGCATTTTCGCGGGCAAGTCGGGTCGCCGCACCGCCGCTCCCACAGGTACCCACCGCTTGCAGGGGCGGCGGTTCGCCGCTGCGAGTTGCCCGCGAATGTCCGCCATGCGATTTCTTGTCGATCCCACCCGCGAGGGCGTATAAACTCTCCCCACTTTTGGCCGGTCGCTTCCTGAACCGGCCGCTGAGACAAAGAGAGTCGAGATGGGCGCACAGTGGAAAGCCAAGCATAGAGAAACGGCCGCCAACGCCAAGGGCAAGATCATGGGCAAGTTGGCCAAGGAGATCCAGATCGCGGCCAAGTCGGGCGCCGACCCGGATATGAACCCGCGTCTGCGCTTGGCGATCGTCCAGGCCAAGAAAGCCTCGATGACCCGCGAAACCCTCGAGCGTGCGATCAAGAAAGGCGCTGGCCTGGATGGCGAGGCGGTGCAGTACCATGCCGTCAGCTACGAGGGCTTTGCCCCGCACCAGGTGCCGCTGATCGTCGAATGCCTGACCGACAACGTGAACCGTACCGTCGCCCAGATCCGGGTGTTGTTCCGCAAGGGCCAGCTCGGCGCAAGCGGCTCGGTGGCCTGGGACTTCAACCATGTCGGCCTGATCGAGGCTACCCCGGAAGGTGATGCCGACCCGGAAATGGCCGCCATCGAAGCTGGCGCCCAGGACTTCGAAGACGGCGAGGAAGAGGGCTCGACCCTGTTCATCACCGACACCACCGACCTGGACGCGGTGCAGAAGGCCCTGCCCGAGCATGGTTTCACCGTCACCTCCGCGAAGATCGGCTACACCCCGAAAAACCCGGTGAGCGCCGCCAGCCTGAGTGCTGAAGCCCTGGCCGAGGTCGAGGCCTTCCTTGAGGCGATCGACGAGAACGAAGACGTGCAGAACGTCTATGTCGGTCTGACGGACTGACTTCCTGCCGGGCCGCCTCGCGGCCCGATGGGCCCCGCCATGGGGCCCTCCACCCCACCCGCGCAGGTCACCCCATGACCCCCACCTTCGCCTCACTGAGCCTGGCCCACCTGCGCACCCTCGATTGCCTCCTGCAATTGAAGAACCTCAGCCACGCCGCCGAGCGCCTGGGTTGCAGCCAGTCGGCCCTCAGTCGGCAGCTCGCTCACCTGCGCGATGCCTTCGGCGACCCGCTGCTGGTCCGCCAGGGGCGCGGCTATGTGCTCAGCGAACATGCCGAAACCTTGGTCGAACCCTTGCGCCAGGTGCTCGATGAGCTCAGCGCCCTGCGCCAGCCTGCCGCCTTCGACCCGGCGCGTTGCGAGCGGCGTTTCTGCATCGCCGCCTCCGACTATGTGGCCGAGCACATCCTTCCGGACCTGGTGACGGCACTGGAGCATGAGGCGCCCGGGGTATCCCTCGAGTACCGCACCTGGCAGGCCGGCCAATACGCCTCGCTGGCCAGTGGTGAGGTCGATCTGGCCACCACACTGTTCGATGAGTCCCCGCCCAACCTGCATGGCCGGCTGCTCGGTGAAGACCGTGCGGTGTGCCTGATGGCGGGCGGGCATCCGCTGGCCGCCTGCACCACGATCAGCCAGGACGACTACCTTGCCTATCGCCATGTGCGGGTTTCCGGCGGCGGCGACAAGGACAGCTTCATCGACCGACACCTGCGTGCCCAGGGCCTGCAGCGGCGCATGCAGCTGCAGGTGCCGTTCTTCAGTGCCATGGTGCAGGTGATCGGCAATGGTCAGGCGTTGGCCACGGTGCCGGAGCATATCGCCCGCCAGCTTTGCCGTTTGCATGGCCTGGCCTGGCGGCCGCTGGGCTTCATCGAGCACAGTCAGCGCTACTGGGTGGTCTGGCATCAGCGCTTGCAGGCCTCGGCCGAGCACCGCTGGTTGCGTAACCGGGTATTCGAGCTGTGGCGCCAGTCGTCGTTTGGCGTGCAGGGCGGGGATGCGCGGTTGCGATAGCAGCTATGCGCGAAACGGGGTTATTGCCCGACGGCGGGTTGCCTAGACTGGGCTGATTGCGGGGTGTCGGTGCTGACACCTCATCCCTTCGCCCAGGAGCCAGCCCAGTGACCCCCGAACAATTCCGCCAATACGGCCACCAGCTTATCGACCTGATCGCCGACTATCGCCAGACCGTCGGCGAGCGCCCGGTGATGGCCCAGGTCGAGCCCGGCTACCTCAAGGCCGCGCTGCCCGAGGCTGCGCCGCAGCAGGGCGAGCCGTTCGCCGCCATCCTCGATGATGTCTCCAGCCTGGTGATGCCCGGCCTGTCGCACTGGCAGCATCCCGACTTCTACGGCTACTTCCCCTCCAACGGCACGCTGTCGTCGGTTCTCGGCGACTTCCTCAGCACAGGGCTTGGCGTGCTCGGCCTGTCCTGGCAGTCCAGCCCGGCCCTGAGCGAGCTGGAGGAAACTACCCTCGACTGGCTGCGCCAACTGCTGGGGCTGTCGGCGCAGTGGAGCGGGGTGATCCAGGACACGGCCTCCACCAGCACCCTGGTCGCGCTGATCAGCGCACGTGAGCGCAGCACCGACTACATCCTCGCCCGCGGCGGCCTGCAGGCCCAGGACAAGCCGCTGATCGTCTACGTCAGTGCCCATGCCCACAGCTCGGTGGACAAGGCCGCACTGCTGGCCGGGTTCGGCCGCGACAACATTCGCCAGATCCCAACGGACGAGCGCTTCGCCATGATCCCCGAAGCGCTGCAGGCCGCCATCGAGCAGGACCTGGCCGCCGGCAATCAGCCCTGCGCCGTGGTTGCCACCACCGGCACTACCGCCACCACGGCCCTGGACCCGTTGCGCCCGGTTGGTGAGATCGCCCAGGCGGCGGGGTTGTGGCTGCATGTCGATTCGGCGATGGCAGGCTCGGCGATGATCCTCCCCGAATGCCGCTGGATGTGGGACGGCATCGAGCTGGCCGACTCGGTGGTAGTCAATGCGCACAAGTGGCTGGGCGTGGCCTTCGACTGTTCGATCTATTACGTGCGCGACCCGCAGCACCTGATCCGGGTGATGAGTACCAACCCCAGCTACCTGCAGTCGTCGGTGGATGGCGAAGTGAAGAACCTGCGCGACTGGGGCATACCGCTGGGGCGGAGGTTCCGTGCGCTGAAGCTGTGGTTCATGCTGCGCAGCGAAGGGGTCGAGGCCTTGCAGCAGCGCCTGCGCCGAGACCTGGAAAATGCCCGATGGCTGGCCGAGCAGGTCGCGGCGGCGCCGGGTTGGAAACTGCTGGCGCCGGTGCAGTTGCAGACCCTGTGCATTCGGCATGAACCAGAGGGGCTGGACGGTGAGGCGCTGGATGAGCACACCCGTGGCTGGGCAGACCGGCTCAACGCTTCCGGCGATGCCTACGTGACCCCGGCCACCCTGCAAGGCCGGTGGATGGTACGGGTGTCGGTCGGCGCGCTGCCGACGGAACGGGCGGATGTGGAGCGGTTGTGGAGAAACCTGCAGGCGGTGGTCAAGGCTTGAGGTTGCCGGGGCCGCTGTGCGGCCCCGACGGCCTTACGGGCTCACCACCTCGAAGCTGCTTTTGCGGCTGGCTTCATAGGCGTCCTTTTCCAGCGGTTTGGCCTGCGGGTTACCCAGGTCTTCCATCGCCATCCGGTAGGTTTCAGGCGCCACATAGGCGGCCAGTGCACACACGCAGGTGATGGCGAAGGCCAGTGCCCCGACTACCAGCCAGATATGCTCCGAACCGGGTGGGGCGACGGCTGCGAACAGCGCCGGCAGCATCGCCGTGAGCATGGTGCCGATGTTCTGTGCGATGGCCATGGCCGACACCCGGTAGCGGGTCTGGAACAGCTCGGGGTAGAAGCTTGGGAACACGGCGTTGTAGCCCTGGTAGACCATGCCCCACATCAGGATCGAGCCGACGAAGGCCAGTGGCACGTTCTGGATGCTGATCGCATACAGGTAGACGAACGCCAGCAGGCCCGATCCCAGGCACCCGGCAATCATGGTCGGGCGCCGGCCGATGCGGTCCGACAGATTGCCCACGAACGGGATCACCAGCACCGCGACGATATTGCCCACCACCGGGATCCACAGGTACACGCTCTTGTCGAAACCGATGCCGTAGGCCGGCTGCACGGCATAGGCCGCACCGAAGATGGTGGCGACCACCGGGATCACGTTCATCAGTGCCATGAACATCACCAGCACCATGTGTTTCCAGCTGTGGCGGAACGCTTCGCCGATTGGGGACTTGGCCACCTTGTCCTGTTTTTCTTCCTGAACGAATGCCGGGGTTTCGTGCACTTCCTTGCGGATGATGAAGCCTGCGATCAGCACCACTGCACTCATCAGGAACGGAATGCGCCAGCCCCATTCGTTGAACGCTTCGCTGGGCATGAAGTAGGCCAGTGGCAGGAATACCGCAGCGGCCATCACCTGGCCGGCCTGCACGCCTTGCAGGGTGTAGCTGGCGTAGTAGCCGCGACGTCCGAAGGGCGCGTGCTCCATGATCATGGAACTGGCGCCGGAGATCTCTCCGGCCACGGCGAAGCCTTGGACCAGGCGCAGGACCACCAGCAAGGCAGGGGCGAGGAGGCCGATGTCGTGGTAGGTGGGCAGCAGGCCTACGGCCATGGTCGAGATGCCCATCAGGAACATGCACAGCAGCAGCACGTTCTTGCGTCCTCGCGTGTCACCCCAATGGCCGAGCACGAAGGCGCCGACCGGACGAGCCAGGTAGCCGACGCCATAGGTGGCAAGGGAGGCGATGATGGCCATCTTCGGGTCACTGGACGGGAAGAAGATCTGCGGGAAGATCAACGCTGCCGCCTGGGCATAGATGAAGAAATCGTAGTACTCGAGGGCCGAGCCGATCCACCCGCTGGCGGTGGCTTTCTTGGCCTGTGAAGAGTGGGCCATGGTGTCTCCGTTGTTCTTGTTGGTTGTCGGATGGCGGTCGCCCTCGGGCAGGCATGAGCCCGGATGGCGGCGACTGAATCCATGGTGGTCCAGGGTTCTGCGGTGAATCAATTCGCTTGGTTGGCTTTTGTTCGATTATCGAACACAAACTAACCATTTCGTACAAAGTGCATTGCCGTCCCGACTTTACCTGCGAATAATCGATCCTGCCATCGTCGAGAACAAGCAGGCTCATGGGTCAGACGAACCTGCGCCTGTACAAACAACAAGGAACTCAACATGCAGCGTTCGATCGCCACCGTCTCACTCAGCGGTACCCTGCCTGAAAAGCTCGAAGCCATCGCTGCCGCAGGCTTTGATGGCGTCGAGATCTTCGAGAACGACCTGCTCCATTACGCCGGTGCCCCGCGTGAAATTCGGCAGCGGTGTGCGGACCTGGGGCTGGCCATCACGCTGTTTCAGCCGTTTCGCGACTTCGAGGGCTGCCGCCGTGATCGTCTGCACAAGAACCTCGACCGCGCGGCGCGCAAGTTCGACCTGATGCAGGAACTGGGCACCGACCTGGTGCTGGTGTGCAGCAACGTGCAGCCCGATGCGCTGGGCGATGAGCAACTGCTGGTCGATGACCTGCGCCTGTTGGCCGAGCATGCCGGGGCGCGGGGCCTGCGCATCGGTTACGAAGCTTTGGCCTGGGGGCGTCACGTCAACACCTGGCAGCAGGTGTGGCACCTGGTGCGCAAGGTCGATCATCCGGCGCTGGGGGTGATTCTCGACAGCTTCCACACGCTCTCGCTCAAGGGCGATCCCAGTGCGATCCGCGATATCCCTGGCGAGAAAATTTTCTTCGTTCAGATGGCCGATGCGCCGATCCTGGCCATGGACGTGCTGGAGTGGAGTCGGCATTTTCGCTGTTTCCCCGGCCAGGGCGAGATGGACCTCGCAGGTTTCCTTGCGCCGATCATCGCCAGTGGGTATCGCGGCCCGCTGTCGCTTGAGATTTTCAACGATGGCTTTCGTGCCGCACCTTCGCGTCAGAACGCCGCCGATGGTCTGCGCTCGTTGCTGTACCTGGAGGAAAAGACCCGCGTGCGGCTGGCCGAGCAGGCGGTCGCAGTGGAACCCGGCGTGCTGTTCGCACCGCCTGCGGCGAGCCGTTATGACGGAGTGGAGTTCGTCGAGTTCGCCGTAGATGACGCGGTCGGTGCGCGGCTGGGTGGGTGGTTGAAGCGCCTGGGGTTCGCCGAGGCCGGTCAGCACCGCAGCAAGGCGGTCAGGCTGCTGCGCCAGGGTGATATCAATATCGTGCTCAACGCCGAACCCTATTCCTTTGCCCACAACTTCTACGAGGCTCATGGTCCATCGCTGTGCGCTGCAGCCTTGCGCGTGGATGACGCCCAGGCGGCGCTGCAGCGGGCAATGGCCTATCGTGGTCAGCCATTCCGTGGTCTGGTCGGCCCCAACGAGCGGGAAATCCCGGCGGTGCGCGCGCCGGATGGCAGTCTGATCTACCTGGTGGAGCCGGCCGGGGCAGGGCAGGGCATCTATGACAGTGATTTCTGCCTCGATCCGTCGGCCACTGCCGGTGGCGGGCTGCAGCGCATCGACCACATGGCCTTGGCCTTGCCGGCCGAGGGTCTGGACAGTTGGGTGCTGTTCTACAAGAGCCTGTTCGACTTCACCGCCGACGACGAAGTGGTACTGCCCGACCCTTATGGTCTGGTCAAGAGCCGCGCCCTGCGCAGCCCGTGCGCGACGTTGCGCCTGCCGCTGAACATCTCCGAGAACCGCAACACGGCCATCGCCCACGCCCTGTCGAGCTACCGTGGTTCGGGCGTGCACCATATCGCCTTCGACTGCGCCGACATCTTCGCCGAGGTCACACGGGCCAAGGAGGCTGGCGTGCCATTGCTGGAGATCCCGATGAACTACTACGACGATCTGGCGGCGCGCTTCGAGTTCGACGATGAGTTCCTCAGCGAGCTTGCTTACTACAACGTGCTGTACGACCGCGATGCGCAGGGCGGCGAGCTGTTCCATGTGTACACCGAACCGTTCGAGGGGCGTTTCTTCTTCGAGATCCTCCAGCGCAAGGGGGACTACGCGGGGTATGGCGCGGCGAACGTGGCGGTGCGCCTGGCGGCGATGGCCAAGCTGCGCGCGAGTGCGGGTGGCTAGCAAGCCGCACATGCACCCTCGCGCTTCCCTGCACCGCCCGGCTCACGGATAATCCCCGCACATTCCAAACAACAGCCTGTGAGTCGGTATGAGTGATCCGCAAGTCAGCCTCGGTCAGTCCGAGGGCGGGGCGCGCAAGTCGCGCAAGAACAACCCGGAGAAAACCCGCGAGGACATTCTCCAGGCTGCGATCCACGAGTTCGTCCAGCAAGGCCTGGCTGGCGCGCGGGTCGATGCGATCGCCGAGCGCACCGCCACTTCCAAGCGCATGATCTACTACTACTTCGGCAGCAAGGAACAGCTGTACCTGGAATGCCTGGTCAAGCTCTACGGCGACATCCGCAAGACCGAGCACAGCCTGGACCTGGAGTCGCTGCCGGTCGAGCAGGCGATCCGCCGACTGGTGGAGTTCACCTTCGATCACCACGACCACAATGTCGACTTCGTACGCATCGTCTGTACCGAAAACATCCATTACGGTGAGTTCGTCAAGCAGGCGCCGGTGATCCGCGAAATGAGCAGCCTGGTGCTCGAATCACTGGCGCGCACCCTGCAGCGCGGGGTCGAGGAAGGCATGTTCCGTGCGGGCATCGAGGTCATCGACCTGCATATGCTGATGAGTTCGTTCTGCTTCTATCGGGTCTCGAACCGGCATACCTTCGGCCAGATCTTCCAGATCGACCTGGCGGACGACGCAATCAAGCTGCGCCACAAGCAGATGATCTGCGAAGCCGTGCTCAACTACATCCGCGCCTGATGCCCAGCATCTGCATCACTCGCCCAGCCGCTGCTCACGTGAAGGCGGGTAGCCGAAATACGCCGCGTAGCACTTGCTGAAGTGCGACACCGAAACGAACCCGCACGCCACCGCCACTTCCATGACCGACAGGTCTGAGTACTGCAGCAGCCGCCGGCTCTTGGTGATGCGCAGCTCCATGTAGTAGCGCCGCGGCGAGGTACCGAGCTGGGCCTGGAACAAGCGGTCGATCTGCCGACGCGAGCGGCCGCTGTAGGCGGCCAGCTGATCGAGGCTGAGGGTCTCTTCCAGGTTGTTTTCCATCAGCTCGACAATGGTGCGCAGTTGCAGGCTCATGGACTTCTTCGCCCCGGGCCCGACCTGGCGATAGCGGGCGCCGGAGAACGACAGGATCTCTTCGACACCTTCGGCCAAGGCGTCGCCATACAGCCGGCGTACCAGGCCCAGCATCAGTTCCATGGCGCCATTGGGGCTGGCGGCGGTCAGGCGATCGCGATCAAGGGTGAAGCTGGCCGGCGTGATGCGCGTCTGCGGGCTGCGTTCGGCGAGGCTGGCCCGCTGTTCGGGGTGGATGCTGCAACCGTAGTCGCCCAGCACCCCGGCGCGGCCGAGGAACCATGCACCGCTCCACAAGCCACCCAGGGCCATGCCGTGGGCCGCGCAGTCGCCCAGCAGGCGGTCGAGTTCGGGGTATTTGAGCGGGGTGCGCAGGCCGGCGCAGATGACCAGGAGGTCGGGCTCCTTGAGCTTGCGCGGGTCCAGCTCGCTGGCCACCAGTTCCAGCCCCAGGTCACTCAGCACCCGGTCACCTTCGAGCGACAGCGGGGTGAAGCGGAAGCTGTCGGCTCGCAGCAGGTTGGCGGTGACCAGCACGTCCATCGCCACGGTGAAACTGGCCATGGAAAAATGCTCGAGCAGAACGAAGTCGACGCGGTACGGCACCTGTTCGTCGCTGGCGCCGGATTTGAGCCGCAACATGTTACTGGTGCTAGTCTTCTTGCTGAACTGGCGAGGCGTGGGCACAGCGGACTCCGTTTCCTTCGATGGCGCAGGGAGTGTGCTGGGAGTTGCCGGGAAAGACAATCACTGGCCGGATAATGCCGCGAGCCCTGCACTGGCGGTACGCGGATTGGAATGAACCCTTGGCGCCTGGCGTGAACAAATGCATTACATGCTCACAGGAGAACGCTCATGGAAATCGGAACGGTCTGGATCCTCGTCGCAGTGCTGGTGATTCTTCTGCAGATCTGGGCGATATGGCACATCATCGGCAGCGAGCGCCGTGCCGAGCGCAAGATGTTGTGGGTCGTGTTCGTGGTTTGGGCGCCGTTCCCCGGCCTGTTGTTCTGGGCCTGGCGCGGGCCGCGGGCGGTGAAGGGCAGGGCCGTGCTGGAAGAGAAATGAGCCTTGCCTGGCGCCTGTCGCAAGGACAGGCGCCACGGACTTGGATCTCGGTGCCGATCCCTGGAAAAACCTGTCTGGGCGGGTAGAATCGCCGCTCCTGCCCTCAGCGAGCCTGCCCCTATGTCAGCGCCGTCACTCGAGCTGTTCCCGACCGGCCCTGAACACGCCGAAATCATCCGCAATCTTTACCAGTTCTATGCCTACGAGTCCTCGGACTGGGAGCAGGAAGACGTCGAGGCGGATGGGCGTTTCTACCTGCACGAGGCGCACATGGCGCGCTACTGGCAATCGCCCGGCTGGGGCGCCCGCCTGGTGCTGGTCGACGGCTTCATCGCCGGTTTCGTGCTGGTCGAGCGTAGCGAGCTGCCCGGGGTCGAGGCCCTCGAGCTGGCCGACCTGTTCATCCTCAAGCGCTATCGCCGTCAAGGCATTGGCCGGGCAATAGCGTGCCAGATGCTCTGCAGTGGCGCGCATGACTGGCTGTTGCGCTGCTATCGGCAGGATGAAGCGGCCATGGCCTTTTGCAGCCGCGTCGTCGCCGAGTTGCCACGCGCCGTGCAGGCAATCGCGCCGGAAGATGACCCGCAATTGCACACATGGCGCGTCGCGGCGGTGCGTCACTGAGGTCCAGCATGCGCGAATTTTTGTGATCCACTTCACAAAATCCTGTCGCTCAACGGCATAATGCCAGTATCTTGAAAAACGGCCCCGCAGGTTCAGGAAGAATGCCATGTCGCTAGTCGCGAGCCCCGACGTCATGTACCGGTTGTTGATCCAGAGCGTGGTGGACTATGCCATCTACCTGCTGACCCCGGAGGGGGTGGTCGCCAACTGGAACCCGGGGGCGCAGCGCGCCAAGGGCTATGAGGCCGCCGAGGTTGTCGGGCAGCACTACTCGCTGTTCTACAGCGAGGCGGACCGTGCTGCCGGCCTGCCGCAAGCCAACCTCGAGCAGGCGCGCCGCTGTGGTCGTTTCGAGGAGCATGGCTGGCGCCTGCGCAAGGACGGCAGCCTGCTGCGCGCCCATGTGGTGATCGAGGCGGTGCATGACGACGACGGGCAACTGGTGGGTTTCGCCAAGATCACCCGTGATTGCACCGAGCAGTACCATGCACAGATGGCCCAGCGCGAGCAGGAGCGGCATTTCCGCCTGCTGGTGCAGGGCGTGCGCGACTATGCCATCTATATGCTCGACAGCGCCGGCCATGTGATCAACTGGAACGCCGGGGCCGAGCGAGCCAAGGGCTACAAGGCCGATGAAATCGTCGGCCAGCATTTCTCGGTGTTCTACACCCATGAAGACCGCGTCGGTGGCCTGCCCGAACAGGGGCTGGAGACGGCCCGTCGGGAAGGGCGCTTCCAGGCCGAAGGTGTACGCCAGCGCAAGGACGGCTCGCATTTCTGGACCAGCGTGGTGATCGAGGCCATCCATGACGAGGACAGCGGCCAACTGATCGGTTTCGCCAAGGTGACCCGTGACATCTCCGAGCGTCGTCGCTACGAGCTGGAGCTGCTGCAGGCCAAGGAGCTGGCCGAGCAGTACAGCCAGGAGATGAGTACCCTGTCGCAGTTTCTCGATTCGGTGATCGCCAATATTCCAGCCTGTGTCATCGTCCAAGACCTGGTCAGCCAGCGCATCCTGTTGGCCAACCAGCAGGCCGAGCGCTTGTTCGGTGGCCAGGGGGCGAGCCTGATTGGCACGCTGCCCGCAGATTGCGCGGTGCCGGCTGCCGCCGAGTTTCTCGAGCAGCAACTGGCGCGCGGCGCACGCAGTGCCAAGGGCTACGCCGCTGAAACCCGTGTCGAAACCGTCGCGGGTGCCCGCACCTTGCGCAGTCGCGCGCTGCTCAGCCAGAACCGCGACAACCAGGCCGATTACGTGCTGTTCATCGCCGAGGACGCCACTGAAGAACTGGCAGCCCATGCGCAGATTCACCACATGGCCCATCACGATGCGCTGACCGGCCTGCCCAATCGCACCTTGTTCCATGAGCGCCTCAAGCAGGCGCTGGCGCGCGGCGAGGACAGTGGCAAGCTGACCGCCACCTTGTGCCTGGACCTGGACAACTTCAAGAACATCAACGACTCCCTCGGCCATGCCTTCGGCGACAAACTGCTGCGTGCCCTGGGCAAGCGCCTGCGTCGGGAGCTGCGCGAGCACGACACCTTGGCCCGGCTAGGTGGGGATGAGTTCGCCGTGGTTCTGGCCGGGCTGGACAACCGCGAAGCGGCCTGCAATACCGCCCGACGCCTGATCGATGCGATCTGCCCGCCGTTCCAGATCGAAGGGCACCAGTTCGCTGTCGGTGTGAGCATTGGCATTGCCTTTGCGCCCGAGGACCAGGACAACGCCGAGCAACTGCTCGGCTACGCCGACATGGCCCTGTACGAAGCCAAGCGCAATGGCCGCAACCGCTACGAATGCTTCCATGTCGAACTCGACGTTGCCGCACGCCAGCGCCGCCTGGTGGAGACCGACCTGCGCACAGCCCTGCACCTGGGGCAACTGCAATTGCACTACCAGCCGGTGGTGGACCAGCAGTGCAACAGCGTCACCGGCTACGAGGCGCTGCTGCGCTGGGAACACCCCAGTCGTGGCCTGATCATGCCCATGGATTTCATTCCCATCGCCGAGGAGACCGGGCTGATCCACGAGATTGGCGCCCGCGTGTTGAATCTCGCCTGCCAGGAGGCGGCGACCTGGGAAGGGCAGGAGGTGGTGTCGGTCAACCTGTCGCCGGTGCAGTTCAAGAACACTGGGCTGGTGCACACCGTTTCCCTGGCACTGTCGGACTCAGGGCTTGCCCCGCATCGCCTGGAGCTGGAGATCACCGAGTCGGTGCTGCTGGGCAACAGCGAGGAGAACGTGCGCATCCTGCGGGAGCTGAAAGAGCTTGGCGTGTCGATCTCGCTGGACGATTTCGGCACCGGCTATTCGTCGCTGGGTTACCTACGCTCGTTCCCGTTCGACCGGATCAAGATCGACAAATCCTTCGTCCACGACATGTGCGACAGTCGCGAGGCGATGTCGATCATCCGCGCGATCACCGAGCTGTCCAACAGCCTGAAGATCAAGACCACGGCCGAGGGCGTGGAGTCGGCCGAGCAGATGGAGCGCCTGGCGGCAGAAGGGTGTTCGCATTTCCAGGGCTACTTCTATGGGCGACCGGCACCGGCCAGCGAGCGCCTGAAGAAGCCGGGCAGGATTGTCAGGGACTGAGGCACGGTGTCTGCTTCGCGGGTAAACTCGCCCTGACGCGGGCAAAAACACTTGCCATCCGGCGCCCCATCTCTTCTAAACTCGCAAGGTTCGTCCTGCCCAGAGATCCGCATGACCACCCGCACCCCGCTGTCCGGCGTCAACCACCCCTTGCGCGGCATCGCCCTGGTGGTGGCCGCGACTTTCCTGTTCGCCAGCCATGATGGGCTGTCGAAATTCCTCGGTGGTATCTACCCGGTGATCATGGTGGTCTGGGCGCGCTATGTGGTGCATACGCTGCTGATGGCCGGCATCTTCATGCCCCAGGCGGGGCTGCGTGTACTGCGCACCCGGCGTCCGTTGCTGCAGACCTTGCGGGCCTTGAGCCTGCTCAGCACCAGCCTGTTGTTCACGGCGGGCCTGCAGTACCTGCCGCTGGCCGAGGCCACGTCGGTCAACTTTCTCGCCCCGGTGCTGGTCACTGCGCTGTCGGCTCCGCTGCTCAAGGAGCGGGTCACGCTCGGCCAGTGGCTGGCGGTAGTGATGGGGTTCATCGGGGTACTGGTAGTGGTGCATCCGGGCGGAGCGATGTTCACCCCGGCGATCCTGTTTCCCTT
Source organism: Pseudomonas sp. A014 (assembly GCF_052378495.1). Classification (NCBI taxonomy): domain Bacteria; kingdom Pseudomonadati; phylum Pseudomonadota; class Gammaproteobacteria; order Pseudomonadales; family Pseudomonadaceae; genus Pseudomonas; species Pseudomonas sp. A014. Next base: position 3,414,490 of record NZ_CP199001.1, on the reverse strand, counting down.
CGGTTCGGCCCTGGGTTTCTGCTTCTACCAGCTGCTGACCCGGATTCTGGCTGCCCATGACAGCCCAACCACCAGCAACTTCTACGCAGGCCTGTGCAACACCCTGATCATGAGTGCGCTGGTGCCGTTCTTCTGGCAGACACCGCAATGGCAGCACGTACTGCTGATGCTCGCCCTTGGCGGTTGCGGCATGACCGCCCACCTGCTGCTGACCAAGGCCTTCCGCCATGCAGCTCCGGCGCTGCTGGCGCCGTTCAGCTACTGCCAGATCGTGTTTGCAGGTGTGCTGGGCCTGGTGGTATTCGGCCAGGTGCCGGATACCACCAGCATCGTGGGCATCGCCATCATCTGCCTGAGTGGCCTGGGTGCCGCCTGGATGCAGCGGCGCAAGTGACCGTCAGCCTTTGACCAGGGCCTTGAGCGAGGCGTCGAAGCTACGCAGGGCGTCGGCCTGCACGTTTCGCTCGACCTGCAACTGGCGGGCGACATTCGCCGTGTCGCTGGGCAGCGCTTCACGGGCCTGGCCTTCGGCGCGGCCGATGTAGGTCAGTTGGTCGTCGTAGAAGCGTGCGACCACCTGGGTTTCGATGTCCGGGCTGGTGGCGCTGGCGAGGCGGCTCTGGGCATCGAGTAGCACGATCACGTCGGGGCGATCGGCGAGCAGGGTGTCCAGATCGTCGTAGAAGGTGACCTCGGCGAAGGTTTGCGCCAGCGACTGCGCCAGCCAGCCATAGGCCTGGCTGCCACTGTTGAGCGTGGCCACTTGCACGGCACGCGAGGCGCCAGGCACTGAAGGAGGGACCTCGCGATGGCGCTGCAGGTAGTCCAGGGTGGCAGCGGCATTGCGGCCCAACAGCACGGCGACATGTTGGCCCGGTTTCAGCGACACGCTGGACAGCTCGGTGGCCGAGTAGAAGTGACCGTAGGGTTGCGCCACCTGCGAGGTGGCCGAGGCGGCACAGCCACCCAGAGCGGCCAGCAGGGCCAAAATCGCGGCGAGCATACCGCCTTTGCTGATCGATGCCATGATCGATGCCTCATCGAAGGTTCAATGAAGCCATCTTCCGCCTCCGGGCCCAGCGGTGGAACTTGAAGATATTCATGGTCGCTATCGACGATGTCGATGGGGCGCGGCTGCCTCGACCTGCCTGACAGACCCAGCCTATCGCCTTTCAATAGTCGCTCTATTAGACCTCTGCCCATGCTGGGCTAGTCTTTCCCGTGGCCTTGCGATTTGCGCGTGCAGCGCCGCGGGCCTGCGTCGGCAACAGACCGACCACCACCTGATGAAGAGAAGCCCCGAGCCTTGCGGCTCGGGCTGCAGAACACCTGGCATAGACCGGAAATCTGGACAACCGACCCATAAGGTACCCGCAGATGTCGAACGAATCGAAATGCCCGTTCCATCAAACCGCAGGCGGCGGCACCACCAACCGTGACTGGTGGCCCGATCAGCTCAACCTCAGGATTCTCCACCAGCACGGCAGCCAGTCCGATCCGATGGACCCGGATTTCGATTATGCCAAGGCGTTCAAGAGCCTTGACTTCCAAGCCCTGAAAAAAGACCTCACCGCGTTGATGACCGACTCCCAGGACTGGTGGCCTGCGGATTTTGGCCACTATGGCCCGCTGTTCGTCCGCATGGCCTGGCATAGCGCAGGCACCTACCGCATCGCGGACGGCCGCGGTGGCGCGGGCTCCGGTCAGCAGCGCTTCGCCCCGCTCAACAGCTGGCCCGACAACGTCAGCCTGGACAAGGCCCGGCGGCTGCTGTGGCCGATCAAGCAGAAATACGGAAACAAGATTTCCTGGGCTGACCTGATCGTGCTCACAGGCAACGTCGCGCTGGAGTCGATGGGCTTCAAGACCTTCGGCTTCTCTGGAGGCCGCGCCGATGTCTGGGAGCCGGACGAAGATGTGTACTGGGGCTCGGAGAAGGTCTGGCTGGGGGGTGACACCCGCTACGGCAAGGCCCAGCCGCCCGGTAAAGGTGATCTGGTGGCAGAGCCTGCCAAGCATCCGGAGGAGCAAAGCCGTACCGAGCCGGCAGGGCGCAACCTTGAAAACCCGCTGGCAGCCGTGCAGATGGGCTTGATCTACGTAAACCCTGAAGGCCCGGAGGGCAATCCTGACCCGGTCGCTTCGGGCAAGGACATTCGCGAGACCTTCGGCCGCATGGCGATGAATGACGAAGAAACCGTGGCCCTGATCGCCGGCGGCCACGCCTTCGGCAAGACCCACGGTGCAGGCCCTGCGGACAACGTCGGTGCCGAACCTGAAGCCGCCGGGCTCGAGCTGCAAGGGCTGGGTTGGGCCAACAAGTTCGGCACTGGCAAGGGTGGCGATACCATCACCAGCGGCCTGGAAGTGACCTGGACCTCGACCCCGACCCGCTGGAGCAACGAGTACCTGAACAACCTGTTCAACTTCGAGTGGGAACTGACCAAGAGTCCGGCGGGCGCCCATCAATGGCGTCCCAAGGATGGCAAGGGGGCCAACAGCGTGCCCGATGCCCACGATCCGGCCAAGCGCCATTCACCGATGATGCTCACCTCTGACCTGGCCTTGCGCTTCGACCCGATCTACGAGCCGATCGCCCGGCGTTTCAAGGAGCATCCCGAGCAACTGGCCGACGCCTTCGCCCGTGCCTGGTACAAGCTGATCCACCGTGACATGGGGCCACTGGCCCGTTACCTGGGCCCGGAAAACCCGCAGGAAGAACTGCTCTGGCAGGACCCGATCCCCAAGGTCGATCACCCGCTGGTAGACGAGCAGGACATCACGACGCTCAAGGCCAAGGTGCTGGCCTCGGGCCTGAGCGTTGCCGAACTGGTGTCCACCGCCTGGGCGGCAGCTTCGACCTTCCGTGGCTCGGACAAGCGCGGTGGCGCCAACGGCGGGCGCCTGCGCCTGGAACCTCAGCGCTCCTGGGCCGCCAACCAGCCTCAGCAATTGGACAAGGTGCTCAAGGCGCTGGAGAGAATCCAGGGCGAATTCAACAATGGCGGCAAGAAGATTTCGCTGGCCGACCTGATCGTGCTGGCCGGCTCCGCTGCGGTCGAGAAGGCCGCCCAGGACGCTGGACACACTGTCAGCGTGCCGTTCCGGCCGGGTCGCACCGATGCCTCCCAGGCGCAGACCGATGTCGAGTCGTTCGCCGTGCTGGAGCCGCTGGCAGACGGCCTGCGCAACTTCACCAAGGCCAGGTACAGCGTCAAGGCCGAGAAGCTGCTGCTGGACAAGGCCCAGTTGCTGACCCTGACCGCGCCGGAACTGACCGTGCTGGTCGGTGGCCTGCGGGTGTTGGGCGCCAACCATGGTGGCAGCCAGCATGGGGTGTTTACCGACAAGCCTGGCAGCTTGAGCAACGATTTCTTCCGCAACCTGCTGGACATGGGCGTGGAATGGAAGCCGACCTCGGCTGACAACGAGACCTTCGAAGGCCGTGACCGCAAGACCGGGCAGGTGAAATGGACCGGCACGCGGGTTGACCTGGTGTTTGGTTCCCACGCCCAGTTGCGGGCGTTGAGCGAGGTGTACGGCAGCAGCGATGCCAAGGAGAAATTCGTCAAGGACTTCGTGGCGGCCTGGGTGAAGGTGATGGAACTCGACCGGTTCGACTTGTAGAAGCGGGACTGTAGGGCGCTTTTTCGCGGGTAAATCGGAGCGCCGAACCGCCGCTCCGATTTACCCGCGAAACAACGCCGAGGTCATCAAGATTCAGGCGACAGCCTTCTGCGCCTCGGCCACCTTGGGCTTCGCCGGCTTGAGCCGTGATACACCCAGCAACACCAGAACCAGCCCGGCAATCTGGTAGCCCGAGATCGCCTCGCTGAGGATGGCCCAGGACGCCAGCATGGTCAGCACCGGCCCCAGGTTGCCGACCGCCGCAGTGTGTGTCGGGCCTAGGCGCTGGATCGCCAGGGCCACCCAGTAGATCGGCAGTACCGTGGAAAACAGCGCCATCATCGCCGCGTTGGCCCACACCGCAGCGGGCAATTGCGCCAACTGGGTGACATCCGCCACCAGCAGGTAGTGCGCCAGCACCATCAGCGACGAGGCCGAACCACACAGCCCGGCCATGCGCATCGAGCCCATGCGCTTGAGCATCATTCCGGTACCGGAGTAATACAGCGCGTAGGTGACGGCGCTGGCGAACACCCACAGCGACCCCACCAGCACTGCGTGCCCACCGCCAGCGGTGCCCAGGTCATGCACGAAGGCGATCCCCAGCCCCAGGTAGCACAACCCCATCGCCACCAGGGTGCGAGGGGTAGGGCGCTCACGCAGAGCGACGGCCTGGAAGATCAGCACCAGGGTCGGGTAGGTGAACAGAATCAGGCGTTCCAGACCCGCGCTGATGAACTGCAAACCGTAGAAATCGAACAGGCTCGACAGGTAGTAACCCAGCAGCCCGAGCACAGCCACGCGAAACCCGTCACCCAGGGTCAGTGGAGTACTCGCCGAGCCACGGCTGGCCCACACCAACCAGGCGAACAGCGGCAGCGACAGGCCCATGCGCAGCGCCAGCAAGGTCACTGCATCCACAGGCCCCGCGGCGTAGGCGAGCTTGACGAAGATCGCCTTGAAGCTGAAGCCCAGGGCAGCCAGGACGGCATAGAGGCTGCCGCTTTGCAGGTGTCGCTCAAGTGAGGTACGCAGGCTGTTCATGCTGAATCCGCAACAAAATAAGTCAGAGGCTTATTCTGAATAGAAGGCTCGAAAGCTAGAATCGCTTTTTCTCGAACATGGCGTTCGTTTTTGGAGAAACCCCATGCACTTCGATCTTCAGGACTTGCGTCTGCTGGCTGCCATCGCAGCGACTGGCAGCCTGAGCAAGGCCGCGGCCAGTTTTCCGGTGGCGGTGTCGGCGGCAAGCACGCGCTTGCGCCTGTTTGAGGAGCGCAGCGGTCTGATGTTGTTCACCCGCAGGGCTGACGGTATGCAGTTGACCCCATCTGGGCGGTTGGTACTGGAGTCGGCCCGTGGGGTGCTGGGCGAGGCGCAGAAACTGCAGGACACGCTCAAGGAGCTGGCCGGCCAGCGTCGAATCAACCTGCACCTGGCGGCCTCGACGGTCACCAACAGCACCTTGCTGCCGGCGGTACTGGGGCCGTTCCTGGCCGACTACCCCGAGGTCGACCTGCTGCTGGTCGAGCACAAGAGCGTCGATGTATTGCGGGTGGTGCTGGCTGGGGAGTGCGAGATCGGCGTGTTCGACGGCAACCTGGTCAACGATGGGCTGGTGTCGCTGCCGTTTCGCACCGAGCGTCTGGTGCTGCTGGTGCCTGCCGATCATGAACTGGCGACGCGTGAGCAGCTGCGTCTGGTCGATGCCCTGGATCATGCCTTCGTCTGCCTGCCGGCAGAGCGTGCCATGCAGCGCTTTGTCGAGGAGCTGGCGATGAACCTGGCCATGCCGCTGAAGATCCGCGTGCGCGCGCCCAGCTTCGAGGCCATCGCCCAGCTGGTGGCCCAGCGCGCCGGGCTGGCGATTGTCCCGGAGATCGCGGCTGTGCGCGCCGAGCAGGAGTTCGCGGTGCGCAGGGTGGCACTGGAGGAGCGTTGGGCGACTCTGGAGCTGCGCATCTGCTTTCGCAGTTGGGAAGGTCTCAGTTCCCACGCCAGGCAACTGGTCACCTTCCTTTCCGGGCAGTAATCCGATGAGCTGGCACTCTGCAATCCTGGCCGGAGCGCTTACAATCACCGCTTTTGCCCTCCAAGACAGGCACGCCGGTCAATGACGCTCGACCCCCCAACCCTCCTGGCCCTGACCGTCGCCCTTGCGGCAGCAGCTGCGCTATACCTGGCGATCGAATGGCGCAGTGTGCGCGAGTCGTCGTTGCTCTACTGGAGTGCCGGTTTCGCCACCATCACCGTTGGTTCTACCCTCGCGCTGCTGCGCATGAACGGTTTTCTGCTGATTGGTATCTGGTTCGCCAATGGGATGCTGGTGTTCGCGCATTTCTGCTTCCTGCTGGGCGTTGCCCGTTTCACCGAGGTGCGATTGTCACGGGGCTGGCTGCTGGTCGTGCTGCTGTGGGTGAGCCTGCTGCTGCTGCCGGAAGGGCCGTCGTGGTCGAAGATCATGCTGGTGGTCAATTCGCTGCTGGTGGCCCTGGTGTCGCTACGTGCCAGTTTCCTGCTGCGTCCGCACGGCGTGTCGCTGAGTGTGGGGGCGGTGCAACTGCGCTACGTGATGCTGATCCACGGGCTGTTCTACGTGATCAAGGCCCTGACCGTGGTGATTCCGGGAACCTTGATCGACCTTGCGGCATTTCGCGGTGAAATCATCCAGATTTCGCTGATCGAAGGGGCGATGGCGATCATGCTGATCGCCTTGTCGATGACCGGCACCGAGCGCTACCGGCGTGAGGAGCGCATCGCGCTTCTCGCCGCGCGTGATCCGCTCACGGCGCTGTTCAACCGCCGCGCCCTGGAAGTGCGTGCGCCGGTGTTGCTGCGGGCGACAAGCCACGAGCGCCCTGGCGCCGTGCTGTTGATCGATATCGACAACTTCAAGCTGGTCAACGACCTTTACGGCCATACCGCAGGTGACCGGCTGCTGGTGGCGCTGAGCGAAACCATTCGTGGCCTGCTGCCGGCCAATGCCCTGGCAGCGCGACTGGGGGGTGATGAGTTCGTCATTCTGCTGGGTAATGCGCGCCGCGACGAAGTCGAGGTGCTGGGCACTATTCTGCGCGAGCGCTTCCAGGACATCGCTGCACAATCCTTCGTCACCCCGATGGCGGTGACCCTGAGCATCGGTGCCAACCTGTTCGATCAGCCGCCGGCCAGCCTCACGGCGCTGATCGAGCAGAGCGATGCCGCGCTGTATCAGTCCAAGCGCAGTGGACGCGACAGCATGCGCCTGGTGGACCTGACCTTGACGGGCGATTGAGCCGGCATCGGGCTTTCACTTGTTGTTGATGCATTCGGACTGCACCGAATAACGCACGGTGCGCAGGGTGCCCTGGCTGTCCTCGAAGGTCATCAGGCGCGGTACCACCTCGCACGTGCGCGGGTCGCCCGACTGGCGCACCAGCCGCGCCACATCCAGTGGCATGCCATAGCGGTAGTCGACGATCTCCGGCATGGGCTTGTCGCGCTTGATGGCGTAGGCGGCCACGGCTTGCTGGTGCGCCTGCAGCAACTGCTCGCTGCGCTGAGCGGAAAAGCCGGTGGCTTGGACGCCGAAGGCCAGCAGGAGCAGGGCGATCGCTGTACTCAGTCGTTTCATGGGGTGTCTCCGGAAGGGCTGTGGTTTCCGGATCACGCTAGCGAGCAGCAGCCAACAAGGGCATGACGACAGCCTTACAGTTGTGAAAGGTCCGCACGCATGACGCCATTGTAATGTGCCGATCACCTTCCCGTTATCCACCTGCGGCGAGCATCGATGCTGGCCGCGAACGCACCTGCGAAACGGCCTGACAAGAACAACAGCCGTTATCGAAGGAGCATCGCATGAGATATCGTCCGGGACTTTCCCTGGCCGCGCTGGTGGCGCTGGCCGGTCCTTCGGCGTGGGCCGAGGACGCTACGAAAGAAGGGTTCATAGAGGGCAGCCGCCTGAGCGTGCTGAACCGCAACTACTACTTCAACCGTGACAACCGCGACGCGGTGGCACCGACCTATAACAGAGCCAAGGCGCCCGACAATGGCTATTCCGAAGCCTGGGCGCATGCTGTCATCACCCGCTTCGAGTCCGGCTTTACCCAGGGCACCGTGGGGGTAGGGGTCGATGCCTTTGCCATGCTCGGGCTCAAGCTCGACACCGGAGGCGGGCGCAACGGTGGACGCAGCTCGTTCGATGTACTGCCGGTGGATCGCGACGGCCAGGCGCGTGACGAATACAGCAAGCTCGGCGGCGCGGCCAAGGTGCGGGTGTTCGACACGGTGCTGCGGGTGGGCGATGTGTTTCCGGCCAACCCGGTGGTCGCGGCGGGCGATTCACGCCTGCTGCCGGAGAGCTTTCGCGGCGTGACCGTCGAGAACACCAGCCTGGCGGGCCTGAACTTGCAGGCCGGGCGCCTGCATGCAATGAGCCAGCCGATGTCCAGCGACATGCGCGAGTCTTTCGCGACCTTCTATGGCGGGCCTGTGGACTCGCCATGGATCGCCTATGGCGGCGGCGACTATGCCATCAACGAACATGTCAGCGTCAGTCTGTTCGGCAGTCGCCTGAAGGATGTGTGGAACCAGTACTACGCCGGTACCAGCGTTACCTGGCCATTGAGCGAAGAGCTGGCGCTGATCGGTGGCTTCAACTTCTACAACGCCAAGGACGAAGGGCGTAAACGCCTGGGCACCTTCGACAACGACATCTGGAGCGCCAAGCTCGGTGTGCGTTACGGCGCCCACACCGTCGCCTTGACCCACCAACGCAACAATGGCGACGACGATTTCGATTACCTGCGCCAGTCCGACTCGATCTTTCTCGACAACTCCATCCAGTACAGCGACTTCAACTCGCCCAAGGAGCGCTCGTGGATGCTGCGCTATGACCTGAACATGGCCGGGTATGGCGTCCCCGGGCTGTCGTTCATGACCCGCTACGGGCGCGGCAGTGACGCTGATTACTCGAACGCCAACGCCTATTACATGCGTCGCGATGGCAATGGCGATCCGCTGACCGACCAGAAGCGCTGGGAGCGCGACATCGAGGTCAAGTACGTAGTGCAGACCGGCGCGGCCAAGGACCTTTCGCTGCGCGTGCGCCAGGCGACCACACGGGCGACGGCGTTCGAGTCCGACCTGGATGAGGTGCGAGTGATCGTCGAGTATCCGTTGTCGATCCTTTGAGCTTGAGCCCATTCACCTTCAGAAGCCTTGCGCTCCTTTGGTTGCAGGTGAATGTCTTGGCGCCTCGATGAGGCGCCTTTTTTGTGGCTGCCATTTGGCAGCGCACATCACCCCTTGTCGGAGGACGGCAAGATACGGTTGATGACCGTGCTGCCGTTGTCGTTGCGGGTCAGGTAGATCGGCAGGACCTTGGGCAGGTTGTTTACCAGACGGTTGACGTCGCGGGTGTCGTAGATGCCGCTGATGCGGATGTTGCCGACAGTGCTGTCGGCCAGCAACAGGGGTTTGTCCAGGTAGCGGTTGATCACCGGCAATGCCTGGGACAGGCTGAGGTTGTCGAGTACCAGGCGACCGCTGCGCCAGGCCAGGCTATTGGCATAGTCGTCGCTCTGGGCCAGTTGCGGTTCGAAGTCACCGATGCTGTAGCTGGCCTGCATGCCGGGGCCGAGGCGGTAGCCGCCTTCGCCACTGTGGCTGGAAACCAGCACTGAGCCTTCGACCAGGGTCACCTTGACCTGATCTTCGTACTTCCACACGTTGAACTGCGTGCCGGTGACCCGCGTCTGGCCGTGACCGGCGCGCACGATGAAAGGGTGCTCGCTGTCGTGGGTAACCTTGAAGAAGGCTTCGCCCTTGATCAGGTCGACCTGGCGCCGGTCCTTGTAGTTGAGGTAGCGCAGCTCGCTGTTCAAATTGAGCTCGACCTGGCTGCCGTCGTGCAGTTGCACCGTACGCACCTGCTGGTCGCTGTCGAAATGCTGATAGCGATTGGGCAACCAGCCTTGCTCCCAGCCAACCCAGCCGGCCAGGGGCAGGGCGAGCAGGGTGATCACCGCGGCTGAGGCCAGTGGTCGCCAGTTGCGCTGGTGGGACCTGGCCGCAGGCAGTTCGGTCACGTTGGTAGTACGCGGCAACATGTCGGCGGTATGCCAGATCTCCAGCATCGCCTGGTATTCCTCGGCATGCCGGGTGTCGGTGGCCAGCCACTGGGCAAATGCCTCACGCTCGGCGGCCGAGCAGTCCTCGGCGTGCAGGCGCATGCACCAGTGCGCAGCGGCATCGGTGATGGCATCGTCGTCGAGGGGGGTGAGGCGGTCTTGGTTCATTGCGGCTCCCGGTTTTGCGCATTCTACCTGCCAGAAGGGCCCTGCGAGAACCAAGATAATGGCGAATGACTATCAGTTGCGATTTTTTTGTCGGTTTTCCGGCGCAGCGGCATAGGGGGCACCGAGAGGGCTGAGGGAACAACGACTTAGATAGCCTGCTAATAAAAGCTTTGACATTAACTGCCTAGGCAGTAATATTTTCTAACATCTTTTCTGAGCGATGCCGATGGCCCATTTCACCCCGGAAAACTTCCAGACCTGCGCCATTGGCATGTTGCTCGGCCGCGCCTCGTTATTGAAGGACCGCATTCTTGACTGGCACCTGGAAGCTGATGGCGTTACCGCTGCGCAGTTCAAGGTGTTGATCATCGTGACCCAGTACCAGGTAGATACCCCGGCCGAACTGTGCCGCTGCCTGGGGCTGGACAGCGGTTCGATGACGCGCATGCTCGATCGCCTCGAGCAGAAGGGCCTGATCCTGCGCAACCGCTGTCCCGACGACCGTCGCCAGGTGCGGCTGGCGCTGACCGACGACGGTCAACGTCTGGCTGACCGTCTGCCGGAGATCGGGGCAATGGCGATGAACGAGCTGGTCGGTTCGCTCGAACCCGACGAGCTCAAGATCCTCGAGACGCTGCTGGCAAAGATTCTCTTGGCCGCCAGCGACCCGTTGACGATTGCCCGTTTCGGCGATCGCACCCCTGATCCGACTTGATTCAAAGGTACTTCTCATGGCCACACCCTCGGATGCACCCACTCCCGCCGAAGTGCCCGACGCCACGCGCAAGCGCAAGACCTGGCTGCTGGCCCTGTTGCTGGTATTGATATTGGCCGGCGCCGCCGGCTGGGCCTGGTACAGCTTGGTCGGGCGCTGGCACGAAAGCACCGACGATGCCTACGTCAACGGTAACGTGGTGGAGATCACTCCATTGGTGACGGGTACCGTCACCAGCATCGGCGCCGACGATGGCGACCTGGTGCACGCCGGCCAGGTGTTGTTGCGCTTCGACCCCAGTGACAGCGAGGTCGCGCTGCAGGCCAGCGAGGCCAAGCTGGCGCGCACGGTGCGCCAGGTGCGCGGCTTGTACAGTAACGTCGATGCACTCAAGGCCCAGGTGCAGACGCGCCAGGCCGAACTGAAGAAGGCTCGCGAGAACTACGCCCGGCGCAAGGTCCTGGCTGACAGCGGGGCGATCGCCGCTGAAGAGCTGTCGCACTCACGCGACGACCTGACCGCCGCGCAGAGCGCCCTGGACAACGCCCGCCAGCAACTCAACACCAGCACTGCGCTGATCGACGACACCGTGGTGTCGTCGCACCCGGACGTGATGGCCGCGGCCTCCGACCTGCGTCAGGCTTACCTGGACAACGCTCGCACCACGTTGGTGGCGCCGGTGACCGGCTACGTCGCCAAGCGCACCGTGCAATTGGGGCAGCGCCTGCAGCCGGGTACCGCGACCATGGCGGTGATTCCGCTCGACCAGGTATGGATCGACGCCAACTTCAAGGAAACCCAGCTGCGTGACATGCGTATCGGTCAGCCAGTGGAGATCACCGCCGACCTGTACGGTAGCGAAGTCAAGTACAGCGGGACGGTCGACAGCCTGGGCGCCGGCACTGGCAGTGCCTTCGCCCTGCTGCCCGCGCAGAACGCCACGGGCAACTGGATCAAGATCGTCCAGCGTGTGCCGGTGCGGGTGCACCTGAACCCCGAGCAGCTCAAGGATCATCCGCTGCGCATCGGCCTGTCCACCGTGGTCGAGGTCGACCTGCACGACCAGAGTGGCCCGGCGCTGGCCCAACAGCCGCCGCAACAGGCCAGCTACACCACCCAGGTGTATGACCGTCAGTTGGCCGAGGCCGATCGTCTGATCGCCCAGCTGATCCATGACAACAGCGCCGCCAGTGGCAAGACGGCGCAGCGATGAGCAACGGCGCATCCGCCCAGTTCACCCCGCCGAGCCTGCTGCTGACCACCATTGGGTTGTCGCTGGCGACCTTCATGCAGGTGCTCGACACCACCATCGCCAACGTGGCGTTGCCAACCATTTCCGGCAACCTGGGGGTGAGCTACGAGCAGGGCACCTGGGTCATCACCTCCTTTGCGGTAAGCAATGCCATTGCGCTGCCGCTGACGGGGTGGCTGAGCCGCCGTTTTGGCGAGGTGAAACTGTTCATCTGGGCCACCTTGCTGTTCGTGCTGGCGTCGTTCCTCTGTGGTATTGCCCAGTCGATGCCCGAGCTTGTGGGCTTTCGCGTGCTCCAGGGCGTGGTCGCAGGCCCCTTGTATCCGATGACCCAGACCTTGCTGATTGCGGTCTACCCTCCCGCCAAACGGGGGATGGCGCTTGCGTTGCTGGCAATGGTGACGGTGGTGGCCCCGATTGCCGGGCCAATCCTCGGCGGCTGGATCACCGACAGCTATAGCTGGCCGTGGATTTTCTTCATCAATGTACCGATCGGTCTGTTCGCTGCCGCCGTTGTGCGCCAGCAGATGCGCACACGTCCGGTGACCACCAGTCGCCAGCCGATGGATTACATCGGCCTGCTGACGCTGATCGTCGGTGTCGGCGCCTTGCAGGTGGTGCTCGACAAGGGTAACGACCTGGATTGGTTCGAGTCCTCGTTCATCGTGGTGGGTAGCCTGATTTCCGCGGTCTTCCTGGCCATCTTCGTGATCTGGGAACTCACCGATCGGCACCCGGTGGTGAACCTGCGGCTATTCGTGCACCGCAATTTCCGCATCGGCACCCTGGTGTTGGTGGGCGGGTATGCGGGCTTCTTTGGCATCAACCTGATCCTGCCCCAGTGGCTGCAGACGCAGATGGGCTACACGGCGACTTGGGCGGGGCTTGCGGTAGCGCCGATCGGCCTGCTGCCGGTGATCATGTCGCCCTTCGTTGGCAAGTATGCGCATCGCTTCGACCTGCGCCTGCTCGCAGGGATCGCCTTTCTGGCCATTGGCGCAAGCTGCTACATGCGTGCGGGTTTCACCAACGAGGTCGACTTCCTGCACATCGCCCTGGTGCAATTGTTCATGGGGATCGGGGTAGCGCTGTTCTTCATGCCGACCCTGACCATCCTGCTTTCGGACCTGCCGCCGCATCAGATTGCCGACGGCTCTGGGCTGGCGACGTTCCTGCGTACACTCGGCGGCAGTTTCGCCGCCTCGCTGACCACCTGGATCTGGATCCGCCGGGCCGACCAGCACCATGCCTACCTGAGCGAGCACATCAGTCAGTACGACCCGGCAACGCGTCACACCCTCGAGCAACTCGGCGGGGCGACTCCGCAGAGCTATGCGCAGCTTGAGCAGATCCTCAACAGCCAGGCCTACATGATGTCGACGGTGGACTACTTCACCTTGCTGACCTGGGTGTTTGGCGCCTTGATCCTGCTGGTGTGGCTCGCTCGCCCGCCTTTCACGGCCAAAGCCGGACCCGCTTCGGCGGGGCACTGAGGTGTACTTGCGGCACGGCTGCGTGCAGCCGTTGCCGCAATCGGGGCTTTTCCCCTAACCTTGTAGGTCTATTCCTTCGACAGTGGCAGTTTCATGGACAAGGTCATTCTCATCACTGGCGCCAGCCGCGGTATCGGTGCCGCGACCGCGCGGTTGGCGGCGCAACAGGGCTACCGCATCTGCATCAATTATCACGCCGACGATCACGCTGCCGAACGCATCCTGGCTGAGGTTCGGGGGCTGGGCGCCCAGGCCATCGCCGTGCGGGCCGATGCCAGCGTCGAGGATGAAGTGATCCAGGTGTTCCAGCGGATCGACCAGGAGCTGGGCCCTGTCACCGCACTGGTCAATAATGCCGGGACCATCGCGACCCAGAGCCGGGTCGACGAGATGTCCGAATTCCGCCTGCTCAAGCTGATGAAAACCAACGTGGTCGGCCCGATGCTCTGTGCCAAACATGCCTTGCTGCGCATGTCGCGGCGCCACGGCGGGCAGGGTGGTGCGATCGTCAACGTGTCGTCGGTGGCTGCACGCCTGGGCTCGCCCAACGAGTACGTCGACTATGCCGCTTCCAAGGGCGCGTTGGACACCTTCACCCTTGGGCTTGCCAAGGAAGTGGCGGGCGAGGGGGTGCGGGTCAACGGCGTGCGTCCCGGTTATATCCATACCGACTTCCACGCCTTGAGCGGTGATGCCCAGCGCGTCACCAAGCTCGAACCTGGCCTGCCCATGGGCCGCGGTGGGCAACCGGAGGAAGTGGCCGAGGCGATCCTCTGGTTGTTGTCGGAGAAAGCATCCTATTCCACCGGCAGCTTCATCGATCTGGGAGGCGGGCGCTGAGCCTCAGCCCAGGATGTGTGTCACCCGTTCGAGCAGTGTTTTCAGCTCGAACGGGCTGGAAATGATTTCGATATTTGTTGGCAAACCGTCGTGGTCTGCCAGCGTCTGGGTGGCGTAGCCGGTGATGAGCAAGGCTGTGCAGCCAGGTGTCAGGGCCGCATTCATTTCGATCAGTTGCCTACCCTTGGGGCTGTCGGACAAGGCGGTGTTGCCGACCAGCAGGCCCGGGCGCAGCCCCTTGCGCAGGGCCGCAAGCGCCCGGTCGGTGCTGGCGAAGGCATGCACGTCGTAGCCCGCCTCGCTCAGCAGCTCGCTGATGACCAGCTTCATCGCCGCCTGGTCCTCGACCAGCAGGATTGACCGCGCAGGTGGCGGGGCCGGCAGGCTCTGCGGTTCGGGGGGCGGGAGGTTTTCAGCCCTGGGCAAATAAAGGTGAACGCAGGTGCCGTTGCCCGGAATCGAATCGAGGTGCATTTGCCCCCCAGACTGCCGCACGAAGCCGTACACCATGGACAACCCCAAGCCAGTGCCCTGCCCGAGCGGCTTGGTGGTGTAGAACGGTTCGATGGCTCGTTGCGCCACCTCCGCTGGCATGCCTTGGCCGTTGTCCTCGACTCGCAAGTGCAGGTATTGGCCCGGGGCGAGTCGCAGACGTTGGGCTTGCGCCGGGGTCATTTCCAGGTTTTCGCAATGAATCACCAAGGTGCCACCGTCGGGCATGGCATCGCGGGCATTGATGCACAGGTTGAGCAGCGCGCTTTCCAGTTGCGAGGGGTCGATGCAGGTTGGCCACAGCTGTGAAGCTGTGCGATCGATGAGCTCGATGTCCGAGCGCAGCGAGCTCTGCAGCAGCGCCAGCATGTCGCCGACCAGTTGCTGGATGTCGGTGGCGCGGGGCAGCAATGTCTGTCTGCGCGAGAAGGCCAGCAGGCGCTGCACCAGTGACGCGGCCTTGGACGCGTTTTGCTCGATGATGCCGAACAGCCGGCTCACCTCATCGTTCTGCGGCCCGCACAGGCGTGGCTTGGCAAGCTCCAGCGCACCGAAGATGCCACCGAGCAGGTTATTGAAGTCGTGGGCGATGCCGCCGGTGAGTTGGCCGACCGCTTCCATTTTCTGCGCCTGGCGCAGCGCCTGCTCGGCTTCGCGCAGGCGCTCCTGCTCAAGGGTGCGCTCGGTGATGTCGTAGGCGAACAGGCAGGCGCTGAGTGGCGGGCGTTCGTCGCTGTGCAGCGGGGTGATCCGCAGCTCGTAGTGGCGCCGATAGGGCGGCCCGTCGAAGGCGACGCTTTCGATCACCGTTTCCCCCGCCAGCGCTCGGTTGACCAGTGGTAGCAGGCATTGGAGCGGCTGTGGCAGGCCGGCAAGCGCTTCATCCAGGCGATCGCCGGTCCTGGGGCAGAAACCGTGCAGGCGCTGGAATGTCTGTCGGGCAGTACGGTTGATCGCTTGCAGACGCAGGTCCGGGGCGATGACGAAGACATTGGCCAGGCTGTGATCGACCAGCTCGATGAACAGCCGGCGTTCGGCCAGGGTCTGGTCGAAGCGCTGCTCGAGTTGCTCGTGCACTCGGCGCAACAGGACGTTGTCCAAGGGCGATACTTCGGCTTGCTGCGCTAGCCGGTTTTCCAGCTCGCCGTTGCGCTGCTGCAAGGCCAGGATCTGTTGGCGCAGTTGAGTGGGGTCGTTCATCGGGTGCTCGTCCATGTGCAGGTAGCCTCACTATAGCGGCTGATCCTTCAGAATGAGCGCACGATACGCCCCAGTGTCTCCATCGCAGTCTCCGTGGCGTCGTTCCACGGGCTGCCGTAGTTCAGCCTGATGCAGTTGCCGAAGCGCCGGGTCGGCGAGAAGATCGGCCCCGGTGCGATGCTGATGCCTTGCGCCAGGGCCATGTGGAACAGCTTGAGCGCGTCCATCTGCTCGGGCAATTCCAGCCACAGGAAGTAGCCGCCGGCGGGCTGGCTGACCCGTGTCTGCGCCGGGAAGTGGCGGGCAATGGCGGCGAGCATGTTGGCCTGCTGGCCTTCCAGGGCGTAGCGCAACTTGCGCAGGTGGCGATCGTAACCGCCATGTTGCAGGTAGTCGGCGATGGCGGCCTGAGCCGGCATCGAGGCGCAGAGCGAGGTCATCAGCTTGAGCCGCTCGATCTTCTGTGCGAAACGGCCGGCGGCGACCCAGCCCACCCGGTAGCCTGGGGCCAGGCTCTTGGAGAACGAGCCGCAGTGCATGACCAGGCCATCGCGGTCGAAGGCCTTGGCCGGCTTGGGCGCTTGCTGGGCGTAGTAGAGCTCGGCGTAGACGTCGTCCTCGATCAGCGGCACCTGGTGGCGGTGCAGGAGTTCGACCAGTGCCTGCTTTTTCGCCTCGGGCATGCTCGCACCGACCGGGTTCTGGAAGTTGGTCATCGACCATACGGCCTTGACCGGGTGTTTCTCCAGGGTTTGTGCCAGCACCCCCAGGTCCATGCCTTCACGTGGGTGCACGGGAATTTCCACGGCCTTGAGCTTCAGTCGTTCGAGCACCTGCAGGCACACGTAGAAGGCCGGGGCTTCGATGGCAACCAGATCTCCCGGCTCTGTGACTGCCTGCAGGCACAGGTTGAGGGCTTCCAGCGCGCCATTGGTGATCAGCAGCTCTTCCATCGGCAGCATCAGGCCGGCGACCATGTAGCGCAGGGCGATCTGGCGGCGCAACTGCGGGTTGCCCGGTGACAGGTCGGTGACCACCACGCGTGGGTCCATGGCGCGGCTGGCGCTGGCCAGCGAGCGGGCCAGGCGCTGCAGCGGGAACAGGGTGGGGCTGGGGAAGGCCGAGCCGAAGGGGACGGTGTGAGGGTCCTTGATCGAATCAAGGATGGAAAATACCAGGGCACTGACGTCGACATCGGTGGATTCGCTGACCGGTGCCTGTGCCTGGGGTTCGCTGAACTGGCGAGGTGCGTGGGTATTGACGAAGTAGCCCGAACGCGGCCGGGCACGAATCAGCCCGCGGCGCTCGAGCAGGTAATAGGCCTGGAACACCGTGGAGGGGCTGACCCCGTGGGTCTGGCTGGCGTAGCGTACCGAGGGCACACGCTGTCCGGGGCCAAGCACCCCGGAGCGGATCAGTTCTGCGATATCGTCGGCGAATCGTTCGTAGCGTTTCATCGTTGTGTTATTCGGCCTGGCAGGCAAGGTTCAAGGCAGTGTAAGGGATCAGCGGTTGAGCGGCGCAACGAAACGGCTGCGTGCACGGCTGTGCACCTGCGGCTGGTCGCTGTCCTGTACTTCGAACGTGAGGTCTACCGAACTGCTCGTTGGGCGTTCGGCGAGCATCGCCACCGATACCGGCAGTTCGCTCATTTCTCCGGCAGGAATGAATATCGCTTGCTTGCCGTGCAGCACGAAGCCTTCGGCGTCGACCAGACGTAGTCGATAGTGCTGGGGATGCTGGGTCTTGTTGATGATCTTGAGCAGGTAGATATTCTCGATCTGGCCCTGGGCATTTTCACGGAACAGGCCGCGGTCCTTGATGACGTCCAGCGACACCATCGGGCGCGTCTGCAAGGCCATCACCAGGGCGCCGATCATGACCAGCAGGGCCGTGGCGTAACCCAGCAGGCGCGGTCTCAGCCAGTGGGTGCGGCCGCCTTGGAGGTTGTGTTCGGACTTGTAGCCGATCAGGCCGCGGGGGTAGCCCATCTTGTCCATGACCCCGTCGCAGGCGTCGATGCACGCAGCGCAACCGATACAGGCCATCTGCAGGCCGTCGCGGATGTCGATGCCGGTGGGGCAGACCTGCACGCACAGTGTGCAGTCGATGCAGTCGCCCAGATGCTGTGCCTGTCGGTCGCTGCCTTTCTTGCGGGGACCGCGGCTTTCACCGCGGCCTGGATCGTAGGCCACGGCCAGGGTGTCCTTGTCGAACATCACGCTCTGAAAGCGCGCATAGGGGCACATGTGCATGCACACGGCTTCACGCAGCCAGCCGGCGTTCAGGTAGGTGGCGGCAGTGAAAAAGACCACCCAGAACAACGCTACGCCGCCCAGCTGAAGGGTCAGCAGCTCCTGGGCCAGCGGGCGGATGGGGGTGAAGTAACCGACGAAGGTGAGGCCAGTGATCACCCCGATGGCCAGCCACAACCCATGCTTGAGGCTGCGGCGCGCGAACTTGCCGAGGCTCCAGGGCGCGGCGGCCAGGCGGATGCGCTGGTTGCGGTCGCCTTCGGTGACCTTCTCGCACCACATGAAAAGCCAGGTCCAGACGCTCTGCGGGCAGCTGTAGCCACACCACACCCGCCCGGCGAAGACGGTGATGGCGAACAGGCCGAAGGCGCAGATGATCAGCAGTGCCGACAGCAGGATGAAATCCTGTGGCCAGAAGGTTGCGGCAAAGATGTGGAACTTGCTGTCGGCAAGGTCCCAGAGCACGGCCTGGCGACCGTTCCAGTCCAGCCAGGCCGTGCCGAAGAACAACACGAACAACAGGCCGGCGAAGCCGATCCGCAGGTTGCGGTACAGGCCTGTGAAGCTGCGGGTCTGGATGCGCCCGTCTGCGTGGCGCTTGGGGGGCTTGGCCGCAGGCTCGATCTCGATGATTCGGAAGGGGATTCTCTCGCTCATGGTGGTTCGCTCATCAGGCCTCGATCAGGCCCGGGCACT
The DNA here is from genome assembly GCF_052378495.1 of Pseudomonas sp. A014. Classification (NCBI taxonomy): domain Bacteria; kingdom Pseudomonadati; phylum Pseudomonadota; class Gammaproteobacteria; order Pseudomonadales; family Pseudomonadaceae; genus Pseudomonas; species Pseudomonas sp. A014. Next base: position 3,395,639 of record NZ_CP199001.1, on the reverse strand, counting down.
ATGGCCCCCGATCTGTTTACAGCACAGGCTCAGGTAGAGCGATAAAAACCATATCAGATGAACGAGAAGTCCCTTGCAGGCCTCAGATTACGGAGCCTGGAGCACTGCTCTTGAGATGTCTGCGACTATCCACCGCACCGATCACGGTCAGGGCGTCGGCTTCGGCTTCGGTGATTGGTATGCGTTCACCCGCCAGCACCGCGACCGACATGCGCAGCTGTTCATCGGTGAAGATCTCGATCTCCGGCCCCAGGCCTTCTATGCGCAGCTTGTCACCGATCAGTGTGCAGCGTTGGTTGCTTTCGTCGATTTCTACCGGCATGACGTTACCCTCCGCAGGTGGTTACGGGTGTGACCACAGCGCGCTTCGGGTTGCTGCATCGTTCCGCCGGGCGGATGCTGCCGCACTCCGGGCAAACGCAGCGGTCAATCTTTCAATAGGCCACGGCGCGCTGGTGTGGAGAAACCCATGGATTCCTGGTGGCAGAATGTTTGGCAAGCGATACGGGCAGAGTTCACCGACATCACCGATGAAGGCGAGGTGACGCGGATTCTCGTGCGTCTGCTGATGGCGGCGGTGCTCGGCGCGGTGTTGGGTTTCGAGCGCGAGCACAAGGGCAAGTCGGCCGGGGTGCGGACACACATGCTGGTGTCCATGGGTGCAGCCCTGTTCGTGCTGGCACCGAGCATGGCCGGTGCCGATGCACAGGCGCTGAGCCGGGTGATACAGGGGATCGTCGCCGGGATCGGTTTTCTTGGCGCGGGCACCATTCTCAAGGGCCATGGCCAGGACACCAATCACGTTAAGGGGCTGACGACGGCGGCAGGCCTGTGGATGACGGCGGCGATCGGCACGGCGGCGGGCATGGGGCGCGAGGCGACGGCGTTGGTCAGTACGGTGCTGGCCTTGCTGGTGTTGAGCAGCATGCCGGTGCTGGTGGAGAAGGTCGAGGGGGAGGGTGGTGAGGCGAAGAATGAGGAAAACACAAAGCACTGAGGGGAGCCGAAGCTCCCCTCAAAGCGTTGTTGCCTGCTCTTTTTATTATTGAAAACCGGCCTGTTGTTGTTTTTGTCAGCCTGTTTCGGTGTAACCGGGCCCCTATCCGGGGCCAAGAGCAAACGTATTTTTTTGAGCGCTGACCTGCCTTCATCATTGCTGATCCGATCCTGACAGTCGCTACCTCAAGGTAGTTTTGTTGTTCTGTGTCAGGTCGCGGGGACGAACCCCTGGAACGCGTGCCTACTCCAAAAAAATCTGCTTGCTGCGCCTCTGCCGTGTTGTTCTTGTTATGTCAGAGCCGGTGCATGTTGTTTTTATTGGGGTGTCACGTTTTTTTATTTTTGTTGTGCCAGAGATAAAGCAGATGCCGTGCCAACTTTTCAATATCCATTAAAATCAAGGGCTTAGAGATTTGAGGCGATTTTTCATGACCTGAAAATCTCTCGAATTGTTTCCGTGTTACCCGATTTTTTGCTGGGTGGACGGGGCCGGGTAACACTTTTGGCACAGTCGTGTGGTCGGGCGCGGCTTACCCCTGTGCGAATGCCTTCAGGCGCTCGCCGTCCAGGCGATAACGTACCCATTCATCTTGCGCTTCTGCGCCCAGCGCCTGGTAAAAACCGATAGCCGGTTCATTCCAGTCCAGTACGCTCCATTCCAGGCGGCCGCAACCTTTGGCTACGGCCTCGCGCGCGATGTGCCGCAGTACCTGGCGACCAGCACCGCCGCCGCGTTGTTCGGGGGTGATGTACAGGTCTTCGAGGTAAATGCCGTTGCGGCCCAGCCAGGTTGAGTAGCTATAGAAGTACACGGCAAAGCCGATGGCCGTGCCGTCGCGCTCGCACATCAGGCTGTGCACGGTGCTGCCTTCATCGAACAGGCTGTGCTCGATATCGGCCAGGGTCGCTACCACTTCGTGGCGCGCGCGCTCGTAGTCGGCAAGCTCGGTGATGAAGTCGAGGATCTTGGCGGCGTCGGCGCGACGGGCAGGGCGGATGGTCAGACTCATGAAGGCTTCCTTGTGGTTGGCGGGCACCATGGTAATGGGCCTGGGCCGGCTTGCCGAGATGTAAAGCAAGCTTGACATGATGCGCGGCCTCGCCTTCAATGTAAAACACACTTTACATCCGAGGCTGTTGGCATGCTGCACAAACGTCATGTGATTTCATTCGTCCTGTTCCTCGTCGCCTATATGGCCTGTGTGCTGGTCAGCAGCCATTTCCTCGCGTCCATGGCGCCAGGCGTTGCCAAGACCCTGGTGGCGCTGGTGCCGGTGCCGGCCATGATCGGTATGGCCTGGGCTGTGGTGCAGCAACTGCGCAGCCTCGATGAAATGGTCCGGCGCATCCAACTGGAGGCGTTGGGGCTGGCATTCGTCGCGACGGCGCTGTTGACCTTCAGCTACGGTTTTCTGGAGACCGCTGGCTTCCCACGTTTGTCGATGTTCATGGTCTGGAGCCTGATGGGGCCGTTGTGGGCGCTGGGGACCTTCATCGGGGTGAGGCGTTACCGTTGAACAACCGCATCCGTGAATTGCGAAGTGGGCGTGGCTGGTCGCAGGCCGAACTGGCCGAGCGGCTCGGTGTTTCGCGCCAGACCGTCAATGCCATCGAGACCGGCCGCTACGATCCGAGCCTGCCGCTGGCCTTCAGCATTGCCGGGGTTTTCGAGTTGAGTATCGAAGAGATCTTCGATCCCTCTGCGGCGGTACAGTGATGTGTACAGGTTTAATTTAAGGTAACTGTACCGGTCTGCGCGAGAGGGGTTCCGCTAGTGTGGCAGGACACGATAATCAGTACCTGACGGAAGTCCCTGCCATGCTCGGCTCATACGATCTGCTCACCGCATTCATCCTGTTCGCCTTCGTTTCTTCGATCACCCCAGGGCCGAACAACACCATGTTGCTGGCGTCCGGCGTCAACTTCGGTGTGCGCCGTTCGATCCCCCATGCAATGGGCATCAGCATCGGCTTCATGCTGATGGTGCTGGGCGTGGGGTTCGGGCTGGGCGAACTGTTCAAGGCCTGGCCGCCGCTGTACAGCATCCTGCGCTACGTGGGGGCCGCTTACCTGCTGTACCTGGCGTGGAAGATCGCAACTTCCGGGCCGATCTCCGGGGATGCCGCAGGGACGCGCAAGCCCCTGAGCTTCTGGGGAGCGGCTGCTTTCCAGTGGGTCAATCCGAAGGCCTGGGTCATGGCGGTCGGTGCGATCACCACCTACACCCCGGCCCAGGGCTATGTGCTCAACGTGATTGTCATCGCCGCGCTGTTCGCCTTGGTCAACCTGCCCAGCGTGGGGATCTGGGTCATGTTTGGCAGCGCCTTGCGCAACCTTCTGCAAAATCCGCGCTGGCTGATGCTGTTCAATGTCCTGATGGCCTTGCTGCTGGTGATTTCGTTGTATCCGCTGCTGTTTGTAGAATCGTCGTTTTCCTAGTTCGATGAGTGCGGTACACGATGCAGCTGATTCCCTGGTCCCATGATTGCTCGGAAGGTTTCACGCTACGGGGTTGGCATTCCGAGCCGAGCGGCAAACCGTTGCTGCATTTTCTGCACGGCAACGGTTTCTGCTGCCTGGCATACGAGCCCATGCTGATGCGCCTGGGGGAACACTTCGACCTGTGGTTGTGCGACGTCCAGGGGCACGGCGACAGCGATCACGGCGGCGCCTTTCGTGGCTGGAACCGCACTGCGGAGTTGGTCCTGGAAGCATTCGAGGCGGGACGCCAGGTGTTTGGCGATGTGCCGCGCCATGCGCTCGGACACAGTTTTGGTGGGGTGCTGACCGGGCTGATCCTCGCCAGCAGGCCTGGGTTGTTCGAGCGTGCAGTACTGCTCGATCCGGTGTTGTTCAGCCGACGCATGATCGGGGTGATGGGCGCGGCGGCACTGGTGGGCCTGCACCGGCGTCATGCCCTGGCGCGCAAGGCCGCAACCCGGCGCAGCCATTGGCCGGACCGCGAGGCGGCGCTGGCGTCGCTGCAGGGGCGGGGGATCTTCAAGGGTTGGAGCGACGCGGCGCTGCACGCGTATATCGGGCATGCCATCGGCGATTGCGGCGAAGGCGTGGTGCTCAAGTGCCGACCCGGCCGTGAGGTTGAGATTTTCAGCACCTTCCCGGCGCGCATGTGGCCAAGTCTGCAGCGCATCACCACGCCGACGCTGATCCTGCATGGTGAAACCACCTACCCATTCGTGCCGCATTCGGTGCGGCGCCTGGTGGCGCTCAATGCCAATGTCAGCGAGCGACAGGTGGCGGGTGGTCATTGCTTCATGCAGGAAGATCCGGTGAGCGCCGCGCAGGCGGTCGAGGCGTTCCTGCGCGGTTGAGTCCGATGGCCTGCGCCGTCAGGCCAGTTCCAGCCAGATGGGGGCGTGGTCCGAGGGCTTCTCCATCGCCCGCAGTTCATAGTCGACGCCCGCCGCCTTCAGGCGTGGAAGCAGTGCCTGCGACGCCATGATCAGGTCGATGCGCAGGCCACGCTTGGGTTCGTCCTCGAAACCGCGGCTGCGGTAGTCGAACCAGCTGAAGCGGTCCGCTACCTCCGGGTGCAGGTGACGGAAGCTGTCCACCAGGCCCCAGCCTTTGAGGCGCTCCATCCATTCACGTTCTTCGGGCAGGAAGCTGCATTTGCCGGTCTTGAGCCAGCGCTTGGCGTTATCGGCACCGATGCCGATGTCGCAGTCCTGGGGCGAGATGTTCACATCGCCCATCACCACCAATGGCTGGTCATTGCGGAACTGACCTTCGAGCAGGGTCTGCAGGTCGCTGTAGAAGCGTTGCTTGGCCGGGAACTTGGTGGGGTGGTCGCGGCTTTCGCCCTGGGGGAAGTAGCCGTTCATGATGGTGATCGGGGTGCCGTCGGCATCGGCGAAGGTGCCCCAGATGAAGCGGCGTTGAGCGTCCTCTTCATCGGTGCTGAAGCCCTTGACCAGCGACAATGGCGCCTGGCGCGAGAGCAGGGCAACCCCGTAGTGGCCCTTCTGGCCATGGAAATGCACGTGATAGCCCAATGCTTGTACTTCGGCCAGCGGGAACTGATCGTCACTGACCTTGGTTTCCTGCAGGCCGATGACGTCTGGCTGGTGCTTCTCGATCAGCGCAGCCAGCTGGTGCGGGCGGGCGCGCAGGCCATTGATGTTGAACGAGACGATCTTCATGGAAAGACGATCCTGGTAAAAGCCTCGGATGCTAGCCGACATCGGCCGTCATCACCAGCGTGGCAGCGTCGCTGGGGCGCTGCTAACGTGCTGGAGGGGGAACGATGTGCGACACGACGCCTCCAAGGCTCTGCTACGTACATTCCAGGAGGATCATCGCAATGTCCGACGCCCCGGCGCATATCAGCCTGCTCGACGATGGCTACAGCCGCGAAGTGCGTTCGCTGCTCTACCATGCGTATCGCCACGAGCCGACCTTCGCCTATCTGTTCGATGCACAGCGGCGGGGTTATGAGCGGCGCCTGCGGGTGATGGTGCGCGAATGGGTGCGCCAGCACTTCTACCTGCAGTTGCCGGCAATCGGTGTGCTGGTCAACGACCGCCTGGTCGGTGCCGCGCTGATCGTGCCGCCGCAACGTCGCCTTGGAGTGGCCGACAGTTGGGCCTGGCGCCTGCGCATGCTGCTGGGGACAGGCCGGCGCTGCACGCGTCGATACCTCGAGTATCAAGCGGCACTGGCGGCGTGCCTGCCCAGTCAGCAAGTCCATGTGTTGCCTCTGCTGGGGGTGCACCCGCAGTTTCAGGGGCAACACTATGGTGAGCAATTGTTACAGGCGGTGCACGACTGGTGCGCCGACGATCCCGATACCCAAGGCGTGATCCTCGACACCGGCAATGCCCATTACCTGGCCTTCTACGAGCGCCAGGGCTATCAGGAGATTGGTGAGGTCGCGGTCGGGCCAATCCGAGAGAGAGTGTTCTTTCATCCGAATCCGCTGTCCTCCAACCCGGCAATTGCTTGATCGCAACCTCCTGCGGCTTACGCTGCCGCTTCGCTCTGGTAGCATGCCCCGCATGACGTATTCAGGAAGACTTGGTTGGGGCGTGCTGTTGCTCGCCGCCAGCTGCACAGCATGGGGCCAGAGCGAACTGTTGGTACGGGTCAAACCGTCCAACAAGACGTTGCAGGCCAATATCGAAGGCTACATCGGCAGCCTGGGCGATCGCGACGAGGAGGCCTTGCTGCGGTTCAGCCGCGGGGCTGAGGAGCAGGCGCGCAAGGCGGCCCAGGCGCTGGGCTACTACCAGGCGCAGATCGATACCGAGGTCAAGCCGCCGAGCAAGGCCGATCAACCCGTACAACTGATCATTCGGGTCGACCCGGGCGAGCCGGTGCGTCTGCGCAATGTGACCGTGCGCATCGAAGGCCCGGCGAGCGAGATGAAGGCCTTTCGCATTCCGGACAGCAAGGCATTGCGCCCGGGCGAGCAGCTCAATCATGGTGTCTACGAGGACGCCAAGCGGCTGATCCAGAACCAGGCTTCGCGCTATGGCTTCTTCGACGGGCGCTTTTCCCGTCAGCGCCTTGCGGTAGACCCGCAAGCAGGCGTTGCGGATATCGAACTGGTGTACCAGAGTGGCCCGCGTTATCGCCTGGGCAAGGTGACCTTCGGTGGCGACGCACCGCTGGACGACGACCTGCTGCAACGCATGGTCGGCTTCAAGCCGGGAACACCCTACGATTCCGAACTGGTGGCCGAACTCAATAACGACCTGCAGTCCAGTGGCTATTTCGAAGGAGTACGTGTCGATGCGGCGCCGACGGCGGCGGTCGATGACGTGGTGCCGGTGGACGTGCGCCTGGATACCCGTAAACCGCGGACGCTGGGGCTGGGCCTGGGGTTCTCGACCGACGTGGGGCCACGGGGCAAGGCCAACTGGACACGGCACTGGGTCAATCCCCAAGGCCACAGTTATGGCTGGGAGACCGAGCTCTCGGCGCCCCGGCAGAACGTCGGCCTGTGGTATGACATCCCGCTGGACCCTCCACTGACCGACAAGCTGCGCTTTGCCGGTGGTTACCAGAACGAAGAGATCGCCGGCACCGACACCCTCAGCAAGCTGCTGACTGTCGGCCCCGAATGGCACAGCAAACTGCCCAGCGGCTGGCAGCGGGTGATCTCGCTGAAGTACCAGCGCGAGGAGTACCGCCTGGGCGACGACTCCGGGCTGAGCAACCTGCTGATGCCTGGGGTGAGCTTTTCCTATTTGCGCAGTGACAACCGCATCGACCCGCACAATGGCTATCGCCTGCAGTTCGACCTGCAGGCGGCCAAGGAAGGGCTGGGCTCGGACACCAACCTGGTGCATGGCAATGTCCTGCTCAAGGGCCTCACCACCCTGGGGCAGAACCATCGCTTCCTCGGGCGCGTGCAGTTCGGTGGCAGCGCTACCAACGGCTACCAGCAGAACGTCCCGCCCTCACTACGCTTCTTCGCCGGTGGCGACCAGAGCGTAAGGGGCTATGACTACCAGACGCTGTCGCCGAAGAACAACAAGGGCGACCGTATCGGTGGCCGCTACCTGGTGGCCGGCAGTGCCGAGTACCAGTATTCGCTCACGGAGAAATGGCGCGTGGCGACCTTCATCGACCAGGGCAATTCGTTCAATTCGCTGGAACTGCCCAGCCTCAAGACCGGGGTCGGCATCGGCGTGCGCTGGGTCTCGCCAGTCGGGCCGCTGCGTCTGGACCTGGCGCGCGCGCTGGACGACGACGGTGGTATCCGGCTGCATTTCTCCATGGGGCCTGAACTGTGATGCGCCTGCTCAAACCTGTGTTGTCGATCGTATTGGGCTTGCTGGTGCTGGTGGGACTTTGCGCAACTTTGGTACTGGGAACGCAAGCGGGCAGCCGCTGGGCCCTGAGCCGGGTGCCGGGGCTTGAGGTCGAAGACTTCCAAGGCCATCTGGGAGGCCAATGGCAGGCCGCCCGTGTGGTCTGGGCCCAGGATGGCAGCCGGGTCGAGCTGCAGGCACCGCAACTGCAATGGTCACCATCGTGCCTGTTGCGCGCCACGCTGTGCGTGCAGCGGTTGCAAGCCGAGCGCATCGACATGGCGTTCGCTGCGAGTGAGTCGCAGCCAGAAACTGGGCCGTTGCAACTGCCCGAACTGCGTTTGCCGATCGCAATCGAGCTGGGTGAGGTCAAGATCGGTCAGTTACGCCTGGATGGCAGTGACCTGCTCGGCGACCTGCAACTGGCCGCCCACTGGACCACCGAAGGCCTGCGTATCGACGCCCTGCAATTGCAGCGTGACGACCTGCACCTGAGCCTGCAGGGCAATCTGCTGCCCCAAGGTGATTGGCCGCTTCAGGCCGATGCCACCCTGCAACTGCCGGCAGTGGATGGTCAGGCCTGGCAATTGGTGCTCAATGCCAAGGGCGACCTGCAGAAGACCTTGGCCCTCGAGGGCACCAGCACGGGTTATCTCGAGGCGAAGCTCGAGGGTGAGCTGCAAGCGCTGGCCGATCACTTGCCCGCGACACTGCAGATCCGCGCCGAGACGTTCCGGCCCTCTGCCTCGTTACCCGACCCGCTGCAACTGAACCAGCTCAACCTTCAGGCCAAGGGTGATCTGCTCAAGGGATACCTGCTCAAGGGTACGGCCAGCCTTCCGGCCGAGCAGGGGCCAGTGGCCCTGGCCCTGAGCGGCAAGGTCGATGCCAAGGGTGCCCGACTCGAGACACTGGACCTCAGCGCCAGTGAGACCCAGCGCCTCACGTTGCAGGCCAGTGCCGACTGGCAGCAAGGGCTGACGGCCGATGCCCGGATCGACTGGCTCGATTTTCCCTGGCTGCGTCTGTACCCGATGGACGAAGCACCGCAAGTCACGCTCAAACGCTTCAACGCCCAGGTGCACTATCGCGACGGTACCTACACCGGTGATTTCAAAGGAGACCTCGATGGCCCGGCCGGTGCGTTCAGCCTGGCCAGCCCGTTCGATGGCGACCTGACCCAGGTGCGCCTGCCACAGTTGGCACTCGTGGCCGGGCAGGGCAGGGCATCGGGTGCCGTGGCGCTGGGCTTTGCTGACGCGATTACCTGGGATGTCGATCTGCAACTGTCGGCGCTCGACCCCGCCTATTGGCTGGCGGAGCTGCCGGGCACCCTGGCAGGGCCGCTGCGCAGCAAGGGTGAATTGAAGAACGAGCGTCTGCAGCTCGATGCCCAACTTGACCTCAAAGGGCGCCTGCGTGGTCAGCCGGCGGTGCTCAAGGCGGATGCCAAGGGTGCAGGTGAGGCCTGGACGCTCGGTGCGCTGGCGATCCAGTTGGGTGACAACCGGATCAATGGCAGTGGCAGCCTTCAGCAGCGCCTTGCCGGTCGCCTCGATCTCGACTTGCCGCGCCTTGGCCAGCTCTGGCCGCGCTTGCAGGGGCAGGTCAAAGGTCGCCTCGATCTGGCTGGCACGCTGGCTGCGCCGCAGGGTGCCTTTAGTCTTCAGGGGCAACAGCTGGCCCAGGCCGACAACCGCATACAGCGCCTGGATCTCGACGCACGCCTGGACAGCGCCCAGCGTGGACTGATCACCCTCAAGGCCGGCAATATCCGCCTGGGCGAAACGGCCTTGGGCAATCTTGATGCCACGGGCAAAGGTGATATCCGTCAGCAGGCGCTGACACTGGCGCTGAATGGCCCCCAGCTCAAGCTCGACCTTGCATTGGACGGCACGCTCGGCAAGGGTGATTGGCGTGGCCGCCTGGCCAGCGGGCGCATCCAGGCGGGCGGTCAGGACTGGCAATTGCAAGCCCCCGCCCGCCTGCAGCGCCTGGCCAACGGCCAGCTCGACTTCGGTGCACATTGCTGGCGCTCCGGCGCTGCCAGCCTGTGTGGCGAGGATCAGCGCCTGGCGCCGGATCCACGTTTGCGCTACCACCTCAAGCAGTTCCCCATCGACAGTCTGGCCCAGTGGCTGCCGAAGGATTTCGCCTGGCAAGGCATGCTCAATGCCGACATCAACCTGGATATGCCGGCCAGCGGCCCCAAAGGCACGGTGCGCATCGATGCCAGCGGCGGCACGCTGCGGGTCCGCGATAACGGGCGCTGGATCGACTTCCCCTACCAGACGCTCCGCCTGGACAGTACCTTGGCACCGCGGCGGGTAGACACGTCGCTGGCGTTTCGTGGCGACCGGTTGGGGGAGTTTAACCTGTCGACACGCATCGATCCCCTGGGCCGGGACAAACCGCTTTCCGGTGAATTTCGCCTTTCCGGGCTGGACCTGTCGATCGCCCGGCCTTTCGTGCCGATGGTCGAGCGCCTGGCCGGGCAACTCAACGGCGACGGGCGTTTGTCGGGTACCTTGCTGGCGCCCCAGGTCAACGGCAACCTGACGCTTAGCGGCGGGCATGTCAGTGGCGCCGAGTTGCCGGTCAGCCTGGAAGACTTGTCGTTGCGAGCGCTCGTCGCCGGGGAGCAGATCCGGATCAGCGGTGACTGGCGAAGTGGCGAGGCCGGTCGCGGGCAATTGGCCGGCGAGCTGGCTTGGGGGCAGGCGTTGGCTGTCGACTTGCGTTTGCAAGGCCAGCAGCTTCCAGTGAACGTCGAGCCCTATGCCGCGCTGGAGGTCGCGCCGGATCTCAATATCCGCCTGTCCGGCGACAAGCTGGCGGTGACGGGCAAAGTTCAGGTACCCAAGGGCAAGATCACCGTGCGCGAGCTGCCGCCTTCGACGGTGAAGGTCTCCGACGACACGGTGATTGTCGGCCACCAGACCGAAGAGGGTACGCCGCCGATGGCGGTCGCGATGGACATCGATGTCGAAGTCGGTCGTGACAAGTTGTCCTTCAGCGGCTTTGGCCTGACCGCCAATCTGCTGGGTCATGTGCACATAGGTGACAACCTGGACACGCGTGGTGAGTTGAGCCTGGCTGACGGTCGTTATCGAGCCTACGGCCAGCGCCTGACCATCCGTCGTGCGCGGCTGTTGTTCGCAGGCCCCCTCGATCAGCCATACCTGGATATCGAAGCGATCCGCAAGGTCGATGACGTGATTGCGGGTATTCGCCTGAGCGGCAGTGCCGAGCAGCCGACTACCCAAGTGTTCTCGGAGCCGGCCATGAGCCAGGAGCAGGCGTTGTCGTATCTCGTGTTGGGACGTCCCCTGGGCAATTCTGGCGAGGATAACAACATGCTGGCTGAAGCGGCCTTGGGCCTGGGCCTTGCCGGTAGCGCCGGGATTACCGGGAGCCTGGCCTCGAGCCTGGGAATCGATGATTTTCAGCTCGACACCGAAGGTTCGGGCAACAAGACCAACGTGGTGGCCAGCGGCAACCTGACCGAACGCCTCAGCCTGCGTTATGGGGTCGGTGTGTTCGAGCCAGCCAACACCATTGCCTTGCGCTACAAACTGAGCAAGAAGGTCTATCTGGAGGCCGCCAGCGGGCTGGCGAGCTCGCTGGACATCTTCTACAAACGCGACTTCTGATCTGATCGGCGGACAGTGGCGGCTTCGATGAACTCGTTGCCGTCTGCGCCTGGCTCCGGGGCGGGCATGGGCGGTGTGCGCACAGGCATGATCAGGTTGGTGTACTCCTCGATCAGCCGGTTGATCGCTTCGGGCGGCTCGCAGGCCTGGAACTGCATGCGGATCTGTACTTCGTCGGGGTCGCGTCCTTCGCCACGGCGCGTTTGGGCGCCGACGGTGACCTTGAAGTGCGAGCACGAGGTGGTGTCGTTGGCCTGCTGCAGCAAATCCTGTCGGGCCTGAGCGTTCTTCACGTGAACCGACAGGTCGACCTGCATGCGCTCCAGGGCCAGGCCCTTGGTGGACACCAGGGCAATCAGCGGGATGCGCAAGGTGTGCGTGTCGTCCATCGCCACTTCTACCATCTTGGCGCGCATCGGCATGCCGGGCTGCTCGGCGTCCACGTCGAAGAACTGATCGAAGAGTCTGAGGTATTGCTGGGCAATCAGGGTATTGGTTGCCGCGGCGGCTTCCTGGAGCCCGCGTGTGATGTCGCGCAGGTCGGTGGATGTCATGGGCGTTGGTTGAGCGTGTTCGCAGGGCTGATCCAATCAACGGTCTCCGGTGCGGATGCCGCAGGTGCCCGGGTGGAGACCTGCGGCAGGTGGGCGCGAGCTAGGCTATAGCGCATCAAGGTGTTGCTGTGGATTTTTCGGCGGCGGGCAGGGTGTCCTCATTCGAGATGCTGTCGCTGCTGCGCAGCTGTTCACTGGCGAGCACGGTAGGTTTGGTTGCGGCATCAGTGAGGAAATCCATCACGCGCATGAGGGCTTCCGGTGGTTGCTGACGGCGCACGGTAGTGTTGAAGGCGTAGCGCGCGCGGGTATCGGTCTTGCGGGTCTGTTCCGACTTGTGGCTTACACTGCCTTTCACATTCAGCTTGAAAGGTCCCCAGCCGAGCGAGGCCTCCATGCTGCCTTCCGCCTCCTTGGAGGATCGGTCCTCGGCCATCTGGTTGATGGTCATCTCGAACTCGATCTTGCCTTCGTCGATGGCAATGTTCGGGTGGGTGATGGCCGCCAGCAGTGGCACCTTCATGCTCTTGGCGACGATACCTTTGTATTCGCCATCCTCACCGACGATGGTCTCGTCGTAGTCGAACTGGATGGCGACTGCCTTGCCATCCTGGATGCAGACATTCATGAGGAAGTCGGCGTACGACTTGCTCGCGGTGACCTGCGCCTGGACCATGGCCTGCAAGGGGCCGGCAATCATTCGGTCCATGGGTAGAGAGTTGATGACAGAACCGATCAGGCTGTTGTCAATGGACATGGGTGATACTCCTTCGGGGGCGGTGAAAGCTCAGGCCCGGTTTTCAGTGGGGGTGGTTGTCCTGGCGCCGGATGTTGCCGATCTGACGCAGGCTCAGTCCGTACTTGTCCGCGAGCAGGCTGCGCGACAGCCCGCTGGCACTTTCTTTCTGGATTTGCAGGTTGCGCAACTGGCGCTGGAAGTGGTCGGCCTTGGGAATCTCCAGGGCAATGCCGGCATAGCGCTTGATCAGTGCGTCCAGCGCGTCGGCTGGCAGAAGATCGGCCAGCCGTGTGCGGTCACGGTGTTTGGGGATGTACTTGGGGCGGCCGCCGTAGGCGCAGGTCAGCCGGTACGCATTTTCAAGGCCGATGCACTCGATCAGCGATTGCAGTGAATGAGGTAGCTGGGCGACATCGATTGCAGTCAGATCTGGCAGTTCCATATTCGATTTCCCTGTGTCTTAGAGGCCAGCACGATGGGTGCCCAGGGATTCTCAGTCACCTCTCCCGATCATTCCTAGGCGCCAAGTGGCCCATGCTCTGTAGTTCCTGTAGAGCGTTTGTTGCAGGCAGATGAGAGCTCTTGCGTAGGAAGTTGAACCGTGATTTTGCAGCAGGTCTTGTTCTTTATCGGTCGACTTCTTAGGTGTGTTCCAAGGATGTCGGTACCCATTTCAATCGCAGGGGTAGGCTTTGCGCAGGCTTGCCAAGCCTAGGTAGCTTTGAGGGCTGGACACCGCTGCGGCGGGCAATGCGCGCCAGTCCACGTCCACGCACAGTGCTTCGAGCGCTTGGCTACCGCGATAGCCGATGACTTGCGGGCTGAATACCCGGCGGTAGCGCGCGTGGGTAATGGAGAAGGGTTCTACATGCTGCGCCTGTGCCAGGGTCAATCTGACCATGGCCGGCAGTTTCGAGGGGGGAGGGACGAAGCGCAACTGGCCTGGCTGGGCCTGTAACAAGCCGTTGCCACGAACCTGTTGCCACAACTGCTGCCATTGGTTGCTGCCGCTGGAGGCTTCGAGGCGGGTGCCGAGCTCGAGCAGTTGTTCGCGGGGCAGGGTGCTGGTATCGATGGCGTGGGCGCAGGTGAGCGGGAGAAACAGCAAGGTGCAAAGCACGAGGGGTTTTGGCATGGTCGCTCCGGGGCACGAGTCGGGCGTCCATGTTTTCAATCTTGAGCGGCGAAGCTCAGCAGGAAATGCATCGCGTGTGGATCTGGCCATGTATCATGTGGCCGGCTCGTGACGAGCTTCTTTTGTCCCTGATGCTCCAAGGAATTGCCGATGACACACATGCAGCGCTTCAAATATTCGATCCTCATCATCGTGGTGATGATGGGTGTGATGTTCGGCCTGAGCTACCTGCAGAAACAGGGCACGATCAGCGAGCAGACCTTCCAGTACCTGGCCATCGGTATCGCCGTGGTCGTCGTGGTGATCAACGGCATCCTGCGGCGCAAGGTCAAGTCCTGACGCAGGCCAGCCGGCCATCCTGGCCGGCCGGGGAATCAGCGCAGGGCGTTCTGCTCCAGTACGGCGCGGGCTGCGGGCTGAAGGCTGTAGCACTTGTCATCGCCCAGGCTGATGACGCCCTCGGTGCAGAGTCGCTTGAGCACTTCGCGCACGCTCAGGAATGACAGCGGGATGTCCAGTTGCTCCAGCTGCGCATGCACGCCGCGTACGCCGATGCTACGGCCACTGCGATCGGCCGAATGCAGCGCATCGATGACTTTCAGGCGAATCAGGCTGGTGCGCAGACCGTAGGCGCGCAACAGTTCGCGGATCTGTTCGTTGCCGATCCGTTCCTGCGCGCCAGTGCTGTCTTGCGGCGATGTGCGCTCAGCGGTGCGCTGGTGCTGCGCCTGCAGTTGCGGGTTGTACATGTGAATGCTCCTTTTCGTGGACTGTCCCGAAATCATGAGTGCCTAACTATTAGGACGAATGAGCGCGGGAAAACTGCAGTTCTGACTGAAAAAAAACTGCCACGTCCTTTTCAAGACGTTCCCGCGTAGCGCAATACGTAAAATTTTCATCCGGCCGCTCGTCTGATCGGGATGACCTCTCATACCCCAGGAGTGCCCGTGATCCCACTATCGCGACCCTTATCCTGCCTTGGCCTGGCCATCGTGCTTGCCACCGTTGCTGCCGGCGCGCAGGCGCTGGAAGCCGCCGGCGATGCTTCGGCGCAGATTCGCCGTACCAGCTTCGGTGTGCCGCACATCCTGGCCAGCAATGAGCGTGGCCTGGGCTATGGCATCGGCTACGCCTATGCCCAGGACAACCTGTGCCTGCTGGCTGACGAAGTGCTCACGGTCAATGGTGAGCGGTCGAAATATTTGGGTGCCGAAGGCAAGACGGTCGAGCAGCGCGACAACCTCGACAGCGATCTGTTCTTTACCTGGCTGAACGACAATGCGGCAGTCAACGGATTCCTCCAGGCGCAGTCGGCACCCATTCGCGATCGCCTGGAGGGCTACGCTGCCGGCTACAACCGAGCGCTTGCCGAACGCAAGGCCCAGGGGCTGCCGGTGGAGTGCGGGGCGGGCGACTGGGTCAGGCCAATCACCAGCCTGGACCTGGTGAAGCTGACCCGCCGACTGCTGGCTGAAGGGGGCATCGGTCAGTTCGCCGAAGCGGTGGTTGCGGCGACGCCGCCGGGGCTGGCCATGCACAGGCCAAAGGCCGACTACAGCGTGGCCCTGGCACGCCAGCAGGCGTTCGCCAGCGAGCGTGGCAGCAACGCCGTGGCCGTCGGTGCGCAGCGCTCGGCCAATGGGCGTGGCTTGTTGCTCGCCAACCCGCACTTCCCCTGGATTGGCGGCCTGCGGTTCTATCAGATGCAGTTGACCATTCCCGGGCAACTGGATGTGATGGGGGCGGCGCTGCCGGGGTTGCCAGTGATCAACATCGGTTTCAACCGTGATCTGGCCTGGACCCATACCGTCGACACCTCCAAGCACTTCACCCTGTACCGTCTGCAGCTCGACCCGAAGGATCCCACCCGTTACCTGCTGGATGGCCAGTCGCTGCCGCTCCAACAGCAGGCAATCACTGTTGCGGTGAAGGGGGCAGACGGAACGCTCAGCCAGGTGCAGCGCCAGATCCACGTCTCCAGGTTCGGCCCTGTGGTGCAGTGGCCGGGGCGTCTGGACTGGGATGGCAAATATGCCTACAGCCTGCGCGATGCCAATCTCGACAACACGCGAGTGCTTGAGCAGTGGTACGGGATCAATCGCGCCAAGGACATCGATGCTGTCAAGACCTCGGTGGCCAAGCTTCAGGGCATTCCTTGGGTCAACACCCTGGCGGTGGATGCCGGTGGCCGCGCGCTGTACCTGAATCAGTCGGTGGTGCCGTATGTCGACAAGGCCATGCTTGCCCAGTGCAGCGATCCATCGCTGGTCGGGCCGTTGGTCGTACTGGACGGCTCGCGCAGCGCCTGCCAGTGGAAGGTCGACCCCGACGCTGCGCAACCTGGAATCTTCCCCGCGCGCCTGCAGCCAAGCCTTGAGCGTGCGGACTTCGTGCAGAACTCCAATGACTCGGCCTGGCAGGTCAACCCGGCCCAGCCGCTGACAGGCTTCTCGCCGCTGATCAGCCGTGAAGACCAACCCTTGGGGATGCGTACCCGCTTTGCCTTGCAGCGCCTGCAAGGTCGCGCCAAGCTCGGCGTAGCTGAGCTGCAGCACATGGTGCTGGACGACGAGGTGTATCTGGCCAGCCAACTGCTGCCAGAGCTGCTGGACTGGTGCAAAGGCACCGAACGCGATCTGCAGGCTGTTTGCGCCAGCCTCGAGGCCTGGAACGGCAAGGCCGGCACCGACAGCGGCATGGGGCTTGTGCATTTTGCCAACATCATGGAAGCGCTGGGCGACCAGCCGCAAATCTGGCGTGTGGCGTTCGATCCGGCAGATCCGCAGCACACGCCGCGTGGTCTTGCAGTAGAGCAAGCAGCAGTACGCGCGCTGCTGCGTGAGGCGGCGCTGGCTTCTTTGGCGCAGGTGCAGGAAGGCGGCATGGCGCAAGAACAGCAGTGGGGGCAGGTACAGCAAGCGCTGGACGGCACGCCGGTGCCGGGTGGCCCGCAGGAGTTGGGGGTCTACAACGCCATGGTCAGTGTGCCCAATGGGGCAGGGAAGCGTCTGGTAGTCAGCGGTACCAGCTACCTGCAGTTGGTCAGCTTCACCGAGCAGGGGCCTCAGGCCAAGGGGTTGCTGGCGTTTTCACTGTCCAGCGAGTCGGCCTCGGTACACGCATTTGACCAGACGCGTGCCTTTGCGGTCGGACAATTGGCGCCCATTCCGTTTACCGAAGCGCAGATCACCTCCGATCCTCAGTATCGCCAGTATGTGGTGAGCGAGCGGGATGAGCAGCCACTGGTCAGCGCGGGGAAATAGTCGAAATCAGTGGCCCTGTGGTGGCACGAGCCACCTCAGGGCCTGCGCGTCAGGAAAATTCGAACGGCGCCAGGTGCATGCCCTGGTCGTCCACCTGCAGCGCCCAGCCTCGGCGATCCCAGTCCCCCAGTACGATGCGCCGAGCCGGCTGGCCCTCGACCACCAGCTTGTGCAGGGCAGGGCGGTGAGTATGGCCATGGATCAGCGTGCGCACACTGTGCTCGCTCATCACCTTGGGCACTTCGTCGGGGGTGACATCGACGATTTCAGTGTTCTTCATCCGCACCTGCGCCTGGCTTTCACTGCGCAGCTTGCGCGCCAGTTTCTGGCGCGTGGATCGCGGCAAGTGACGCAGAATCCAGAGGCTCAGCGGGTTGCGCAGGTAGCGGCGCAGCTTCATGTAGGCCACGTCGCGGGTGCACAGGGTGTCGCCATGCATCAGCAGTACCGGCTCGCCACCCAGCTCAACCACGCTAGGGTCGGTCAGCAGGGTGCAGCCAGCGGCCTTGCAGAAGTCCTGGCCGATGAGAAAGTCGCGGTTGCCGTGCATCAGGTAGATCGCCGTGCCGCTGTCGGACAGCGTGCGCAACGCCTGGCAGATCGATTGCTGGAACGGCGTCATGGCATCGTCGCCGATCCAGGCATCGAAGAAGTCGCCAAGAATGTACAGCGCCTTGGCGTGTCGCGCCCGCCCATCGAGCAGATCAAGAAACGCCCGGGTAATGTCCGGGCGTTCTTCTTGCAGGTGCAGATCGGAGATCAGCAGGATCACTCAATGATCTCGGCTTTCTCGATGATCACGTCGTCCTTCGGCACGTCCTGGTGGCCAGCCTTGGAACCGGTGGCGACTTTCTCGATGGCATCGACCACTTCACGGCCTTCGGTCACTTCGCCGAATACCGCGTAGCCCCAGCCCTGCACGTTCTTGCCGCTGTGGTTGAGGAAGTCGTTGTCGGAAGCGTTGATGAAGAACTGCGCCGAGGCGGAGTGCGGCTCCATGGTGCGGGCCATGGCGATGCTGTACTTGGTGTTCTTCAGGCCGTTGTCGGCTTCGTTCTGGATGCTGGCGCGGGTTTTCTTCTGGTTCATGCCAGGCTCGAAGCCGCCGCCCTGGATCATGAAGCCCTTGATCACACGGTGGAACACGGTGCCGTCGAAGTGGCCGTCCTTGACGTATTGAACGAAGTTCTCGACGGTTTGCGGGGCTTTTTCGGCGTTCAGTTGCAGAACGATGTCGCCGTGGTTGGTGCTCAGTTTGACTTTGGACATGCTGAAATTCGCTCTTTCAAGGCATTCGGAAATAGGGTGCACAGGTCGCGTACTGTACCTGACGCAGGATCTGGCGGCGGCGACACAAGGCGCGCGGCGGCCATTTTGCCAGCTGGCGACAAAACGCTGCGAGAAATCGCGCCAGTTTGTCGGTGCCCGGCTGTCAGCAGCTTGACTGCTTCGGCTATGATAGGCCCTTTGATTCAATCGGCCTACCCGGACCGGACATCTGCATTCAAGGATCCTATGAGCAAGCCCACCGACAACGCGACCAACGCCGCTGCCAAAGGCGCCCCCGCCGTCCCTGCGAACTTCCTGCGACCGATCGTCCAGGCTGACCTGGACTCGGGCAAGCACAGCAGTATCGTCACCCGCTTCCCGCCGGAACCGAACGGTTATCTGCACATCGGCCACGCCAAGTCGATCTGCGTCAACTTCGGTCTGGCCCAGGAGTTCGGTGGCGCCTGCCACTTGCGTTTCGACGACACCAACCCGGCCAAGGAGGATCAGGAGTACATCGACGCCATCCAGCGTGATGTCAAGTGGCTGGGCTTCGAGTGGACCGGTCCGGTGCGCTTTGCTTCCGATTATTTCGACCAGTTGCACGACTGGGCGGTCGAGCTGATCAAGCGCGGCAAGGCCTACGTCTGCGACCTGACCCCCGAGCAGGCCAAGGAGTATCGCGGCACCCTGACCCAGCCCGGCAAGAACAGCCCGTTCCGCGAGCGCAGCGTCGAGGAGAACCTCGACCTGTTCGCCCGCATGAAGGCTGGCGAGTTCAAGGACGGTGAGCGTGTGTTGCGTGCCAAGATCGACATGGCTTCGCCCAACATGAACCTGCGCGACCCCATTCTTTACCGCATCCGCCATGCCCACCACCACCAGACCGGTGACAAGTGGTGCATCTACCCCAACTACGACTTCACCCACGGCCAGTCGGACGCCATCGAGGGCATTACCCACTCGATCTGCACCCTGGAGTTCGAGGGCCATCGTCCACTGTATGACTGGTTCCTCGACAACCTGCCGGTCCCGGCGCATCCGCGCCAGTACGAGTTCAGCCGCCTGAACCTGAACTACACCATCACCTCCAAGCGCAAGCTCAAGCAGTTGGTGGACGAGCAGCACGTCGAGGGCTGGGACGATCCGCGCATGTCCACGCTCTCGGGCTACCGCCGTCGTGGCTACACCCCGGCCTCGATCCGCAACTTCTGCGACATGGTCGGCACCAACCGCTCCGATGGCGTGGTCGACATGTCGATGCTCGAGTTCAGCATTCGGGACGACCTCGACCGCACCGCGCCGCGCGCCATGTGCGTACTGCGTCCGCTGAAGGTGGTGATCACCAACTACCCTGAAGGCCAGGTCGAGCAGCTCGAACTGCCGCGCCACCCGAAGGAAGACATGGGCGTGCGCGTCCTGCCGTTCGCCCGTGAGCTGTACATCGACCGCGATGACTTCATGGAAGAGCCGCCCAAGGGATACAAGCGCCTGGAGCCAGCCGGTGAAGTGCGCCTGCGCGGCAGCTATGTAATTCGTGCCGACGAGGCGATCAAGGATGCCGAGGGCAATATCGTCGAGCTGCGCTGCTCGTACGATCCGGACACGCTGGGCAAGAACCCCGAGGGTCGCAAGGTCAAGGGCGTGATCCACTGGGTGCCGGCCGCCGCCAGCATCGAGTGCGAGGTGCGCCTGTACGACCGCCTGTTCCGCTCGCCCAATCCGGAGAAAACCGATGAGGGCGGCAGCTTCCTTGAAAATATCAATCCGCAATCGCTGCAGGTGCTGACGGGTTGTCGTGCCGAACCTTCGCTGGGCCAGGCCCAGCCAGAAGATCGCTTCCAGTTCGAGCGTGAAGGCTACTTCTGCGCCGACCTGAAAGACAGCCAGCCGGGTCGCCCGGTGTTCAACCGCACCGTGACCCTGCGCGATTCGTGGGGCAGCTAAGGAATCCTCGTGCTTAACATCTACAACACCCTGAGCAAGACCAAGGAAGTCTTCAAACCCCTGGATGGCAACAACGTGCGCATGTACGTCTGCGGCATGACCGTGTACGACTACTGCCACCTGGGCCATGGTCGCAGCATGGTGGCGTTCGACCTGATCACCCGTTGGCTGCGCAAGAGTGGCTACGCGCTCACGTACGTGCGCAACATCACCGACATCGACGACAAGATCATCAACCGCGCCAACGAAAACGGCGAGCGCTTCGATGAGCTGACTGCGCGCATGATCGATGCCATGCATGAGGATGAGCGTCGTCTCAACATCCTCAAGCCGGACCTGGAACCGCGCGCCACCGATCACATCCCCGGCATGCACGCGATGATCCAGACCCTGATCGACAAGGGCTATGCCTACGCGCCGGGCAATGGCGACGTGTACTACCGCGTCGGCAAGTTCGTCGGCTACGGCAAGCTGTCGCGACGCAAGATCGAAGACCTGCGTATCGGCGCGCGGATCGAGGTCGACGAGGCCAAGCAGGATCCGCTGGACTTCGTCCTGTGGAAGGGCGCCAAGCCGGGCGAGCCGAGCTGGGATTCGCCCTGGGGCCCGGGCCGTCCGGGCTGGCACATCGAGTGCTCGGTGATGTCCACCTGCTGCCTGGGCGAGAGCTTCGACATCCACGGTGGTGGCAGCGACCTCGAGTTCCCGCACCACGAGAACGAGATCGCCCAGAGCGAGGCAGCCACCGGCAAGCCTTATGCGGCGGCCTGGATGCACTGCGGCATGATCCGTATCAATGGCGAGAAGATGTCGAAGTCGCTGAACAACTTCTTCACCATTCGCGACGTGCTCGAGAAGTACCACCCGGAGGTGGTGCGTTATCTGCTGGTGGCCAGCCACTACCGCAGCGCCATCAATTACTCCGAAGACAGCTTGCGCGATGCCAAGGGCGCCCTGGAGCGTTTCTATCACGCACTGCGTGGCCTGCCGCGCGTCGCCGCCAAGGGTGGCGAGGCGTTCGTCGAACGGTTCAGCGTGGCGATGAACGATGACTTCGGCACCCCTGAAGCCTGCGCCGTGCTGTTCGACCTGGTCCGCGAGATCAACCGCCTGCGCGACAGCGACGCTGACGCAGCGGCAGGCCTTGCCGGTCGCCTGCGTGAGCTGGGTGATGTGCTGGGTGTGCTGCAGCTCGATGCCGACGACTTTTTGCGTGCCGGTGCTGAAGGCAAGGTCGATGCTGCCGAGGTCGAAGCCTTGATCCAGGCGCGCTTGCAGGCGCGTACGGACAAGAACTGGGCAGAGTCCGATCGCATTCGCGATCAACTGGCTGCCATGGGCGTGGTGCTTGAAGACAGCAAAGGCACCACCACCTGGCGTCTGGCTGACTGATACGACTCGAGGGCTGCCCAGCAGCCCTGTTGCGGGACAAGTCGGGGCACCGAACCGACTTGTCCCGTGATGCTTTTCAGGCCGTCGAGCAGTGCAGCACCAGCTTCGCTCCACCCAGCTCGCTACTGCCCACTTCCAGTCTGAACCCATGCAGGTCGACGATCGCTGCGACGATCGACAAGCCTAGCCCGAACCCTGGGTGACGATGTCCTTCCTCGCTGCGATAGAAGCGCTTGAGCACCGCAGCACGCTCCTGTTCAGGAATCCCCGGTCCGCTGTCCTCGATGGCGATATGCACGCCATCGTCGTCGTGCAGTGCCTGGATCCGTACCTGCCCACCCTCCGGGGTGAACTTGATGCCGTTGCCGACCAGGTTGGCCAAAGCCTCGAATAGCAGTTCGCGGTCGCCGTGCAGCGCGGGCAGATGCGCAGGCTGCTCCAGTTGCAGGCGAATGCTGCCATCCTCTGCGAGCGGCAGGTAGAAGTCGTGCAACTCCACCAGCAAATTGTGCGGATCAAGCTCGACGAAACCTGCGCGGCGCTGGCGGTCTTCCAGCTCGCTGATGCGCAGCAGGCCGCGGAAACGTGCCATCAGGGTGTCGGTCTCGCTAATGGCTTGATCCAGCGCTTCGGCTTCCGGCGAGTTCGCTCCGCTCTGCTGGCGAATGCGGTAGAGCTGGGCGCGCAGGCGGGTCAGCGGTGTACGCAGGTCGTGGGCAATGTTGTCGCAGACACCCTTGACCTCGTGCATCAGCCGTTCGATGCGGTCGAGCATGGCGTTGACGATCGCGGCCAGCATGTCCAGCTCGTCTCGTCGTGCCGACAGCGGCAAGCGGTGGGTGAGATCGCCGGCCACGATCAGCTCGGCGCTCGCCTGTACGGCGCGGATACGCTTGAGCGGGCGCCTGCGTAGCAGGTACCAGCCGGCGAAACCGGGAATCAGCGTCAGCGAAATGCCCCAGAGCAGCGCGTGCAGAATGATTCGGGTCACCACGAACAGCGAGCCGTTGTCGCGCACCAGCACCAGCCAGCGCCCATCGGGGATGCGGATCGCCACCGCATCACAGCTGTCGCGCGGCAGGTGCGGATCGTCGGCATCCAGGCAACGCTTGAGTTCGTGAACCTTGCCGTCCAGGCCCAATTCCGACGGAATCGAGCGGATACGACCGCCGATGGGGTTGAGCTGCGGGTCGAACAGGCCGTACGCGTCGAAGCTGCGTTCCTCGAAGGCCTGGCTGGCGATCAACGCATCGTCCAGCTGCTTGCCGGTCATGTGCGCGAAGAGGTGCTGGCGTTGCAGCATGGAGTGGCGGGTCAGCTTGTTGAGGTAGCTGGTGACCTCGAAGTACAGCACCCCCATGAGGATGCTGCTCCAGGCCACGAACAGGAAGCTGTACAGCGCCAGCAGGCGGCTGGTCGAGGAGCTCCAGCCCTTAGATGGGTTCAGCAATGGCATAACCGGAGCCCCGTACGGTTCGGATCAGCGGTGTCTGGCCGGGTGGGTCGATCTTCTTGCGCAGACGACCGATGTGGACGTCGATCAGGTTGGTGCCGGGATCGAAGTGATAACCCCACACTTCCTCGAAGATCATCATGCGAGTGATGACCTGCCCGGAGTGACGCATCAGGTATTCGAGCAGTTTGTATTCGGTTGGCAGCAGGTTCAGGCTGCTCTCGCCGCGTCGGGCCTCATGGCTGATCAAGTCCAGCTCCAGGTCGGCGACCTGGAGGCGGGTCTGGGTCATGGGCACGCTGTTGCGCCGCAGCAGCACCTCGACGCGGGCCGCCATCTCGTCGGAGGCGAAAGGCTTGGTGAGGTAGTCGTCGCCGCCTGCACGCAGACCGCGCACGCGCTCGTCGACATCCGACAGGGCACTGATCATCAGGATGGGCGTGGCGATCTTCAGACTGCGCAGGGTGGTGACGATGGTCAGGCCGTCGACTTCCGGGAGCATCCGGTCCACGGTGATCAGGTCGTAGCCGCCGGCAATGGCCTTGGCCAGGCCTTCGCGGCCATTGTCTGCCCAGTCGACCTCCAGCCCGTGGCTGGAAAGTTCGGCGACGATTTCCTGGGCGGTGACGGCGTCGTCTTCGATAGTCAGTACGCGGGGCATGCTAATACCTGGGCGGCGATTGGATGGCTGATTGTGCCAAAGAATAGACAAACGGCGATTTAAGAAAAATTCATCTATCAGAGGCAGGGTGCCAGTATCGGTGTTTTCACGCGTTTGGCGTTCAGCGCGACTCCGTTGGGGAGCAGGCTCGCCTGCAAAGAAACCGGCCCTGACAGCAATGAAAACGGGGCGTGCCATTGCTGGCACGCCCCGTTTTCATTGCAAGGCGATGCCTCAGGCGACCTTGATGATCCAGCCCGCCGGTGCTTCGACGTCACCGCTCTGGATGCCGGTCAGCTCGTTGTAGAGCTTCTGGGTGACCGGGCCGACCTTTTCCAGGTCGTGGAACACGTGCAGTTTGCCGTTGTACTCGATGCCGCCGATCGGGGTGATGACTGCGGCGGTACCGCAAGCGCCCGCTTCGATGAAGCGGTCAAGCTTGCTGATTTCGACGTCGCCTTCGATCACGGTCAGGCCCAGGCGCGATTGCGCCAGTTCCATCAGCGACAGGCGAGTGATACCGGGCAGGACCGAGGCCGATTTCGGCGTGACGAACTCGTTGTTGGCGGTAATGCCGAAGAAGTTGGCCGACCCGACCTCCTCGATCTTGGTGTGGGTCAGCGGATCCAGGTAGATGGCGTCGGCGAAGTTGGCTTTCTTCGCTTCGGAACCCGGTTGCAGGCTGGCGGCATAGTTGCCCCCGACCTTGGCTGCACCGGTGCCCTGCGGGGCGGCGCGGTCGAAGCTGGAGATCTGGAAGTTGTGCGGCTTCATGCCGCCCTTGAAGTACGAGCCAACCGGGATGGCGAACACCGAGAAGATGAACTCCGGCGCGGTGCGCACGCCGATGTTGTCACCGGTGCCGATCACGAACGGACGCAGGTACAGGGCACCCTTGCCATGCGGCGGGACGAACTTCTCGTTGGCCTTGACCACCTGCTTGCACGCCTCGATGAACACATCGGTCGGCACGTGTGGCATCAGCAGGCGGGCGCAGCTGCGCTGCATGCGTGCGGCGTTCTGGTCCGGGCGGAACAGATTGATCGAGCCGTCCTTGCAGCGGTAGGCCTTCAGGCCCTCGAAGCATTGCTGGCCGTAGTGCAGGGCAGTCGAGCCTTCGCTGATGTGCAGCACGTTGTCGTCGGTCAGGGTGCCTTTGTCCCACTCGCCGTTGCGCCACACGGACAGGTAGCGCTTGTCGGTCTTGATGTAGTCGAAGCCCAGCTTGTCCCAGTTGATCTCGTTGCTCATGACACCCTCTATTGTCTTGCAGAGGCCCGATCGCTCGGGCTGCTTTTAAATGCGCACCTCGCCACGATAATACATCCGCAGAGGATGGGGAACGGCCAGTCATGAATTGGTTGACTGGCTGTCGGATGATCTGCAGTACAGTGCTGGTGGGGGCTCTGGTCGGGTGTGAGGTATTTTGCGTAGCCGTGTGGCCTGTCCGCAACGCTCGCTATGTGCCGCTGCGCTCCGAGCCCTTTCCCTGATCGGCATCGGAACAATGTTTCGTCTGATTGGCAAGCAAGTGGATTCCTGTGGCGGCCAGAAATATCGGCCATAGGAAATTTGGGGTGCCCAACAATGTTCCATGTCCAAGAAAGAAAAGACTTGCAATGGCACATGACATTAGCGCGATGCCCGTCCACTTGCGCATGTTTGGGTGACGAAGGATTCGGTCTGCTAAGAACGCAATCAGTGACAAGCAGGCGATGCTGGTCAGGTCGTTCATCATGCTGCTCGGCTGTTGATGATCAGGCTATTGATGGTGCGCTCGTGATGACTGACGACTCTATATCTACTTGTAACCTGCAAGCGAAGTTCCTTATTGGTGTCGAATCCATTTCAGGTTCGCGCACAATGCAGAACTTTCGCTGCTGAGCCTATTCACTTGCTTCTAAGTAGTGTGTAGGAGATTTCAGTAATGCTATGCATCCCCTATCTGCTGACAAAACCGCAGCAAATTGCCGAACGGATCACGGATCTGCATTTGCAGCCCCCAGTCCACCCGCTCGGCTTCGGGGCGTGAATAACCGTACTTTTTGGCCTGCAGTTCGCTTTCGAGCGCCTTGAGGTCTTCGACCCGGGCAAACACGGTGGAGCCTGGCGTGGCGTCGCCATAGTGTTCGGACAGGTGCAGGATCAGCCCGTCGCGGTGAATCTGCACATACAGCGGCAGGTCCGGGGCGAAGCGGTGTTCCCAGTCGATGGTGAAGCCCAGGAAATCGAGGTAGAACTCCTTGGCCTTGTCGACCGAGAATATGCGCAGCACGGGAATGGCGGGGGCGAATTGCATGGAGGCATCCTTACCGGGTGGGAGGTCGCCACTCTAGCGCATCGCGGTGGGCCATGGCGATTGGCTGGCTCACAGCCCCACGCTGGCGCGCACCATGGCATAGGCCTGGCGCACCAGCGGGTTGACCGTGTTGGCCCGCACCCACAGGTGGTAGGTGACGTCCGGCAGTGGCGGCAGGCCGTCGCTCTGGCCGAGCACGCGCATGTCCGGGCCGACCATCTCCTGGCTGCGCGCGGTGATGCCCAATCCTGCGCGGACTGCGGCCTTGATGCCGATCAGGTTGGACGCCAGGTAGGCCTGGCGCCACGGTATGCCGGCCTGTTCCAGGGCGTCCAGGGCCAGTCGGCGGTACAGGCTGGGTTCGTCCACCAGCACCAACGGTAGCGGTTCGCCGGGGATGTGCTGGTACTGCGCTGCACAGATCCACCACACCGGCGAGGTGCGCAAGGCGAAACCCTCCACGCCGGGGGCGGTGACGGTGGAAATGACCATGTCGACCTTGCCACGCTGCAGGTCGTCCATCAGGAACGGGCTGCGGCCGACGTTTATCTCCAGGCGCAGGTTCGGCGCCGAACGGGCGATATGGCCGAGCAGAGGTGGCAGGATGGTGTCGGCGATGTCATGCGGCGAACCGATCCGCAGCACGCCGCTCAGGCCGTCCTGACGCAGGCCGGCGAGGGCTTCGTCATTGAGTGCGAGCATCTGCCGGGCATGGCGCAACAACTGGCGGCCGGCATCGGTGAGGGCTTTGTGTCGGCCCTGCTTGCGCAGCAGCGCTACGCCCACCTGCTGTTCCAGCCGTTGCATGTGCTGGGTGACCGAGGCCTGGGTGCGGGCCAGGTGGCGACCGGCTTCGGCGAAGCTTGTGTGATCGACGATGGCGACGAAGGTGCGTAGCAGATCGAGGTCCAGGGCGGGTGCGGTCATCGGCGGGCCTGCGGTTGGAGTGGGGGAGGCGGATCGCCCGTTTTTACATTACTGTCAGTCAATAAACGATAAAGAAGTATTATGTTTTGTTGGCCTAGATTTGCAACGCCTTGATGCAAAACCCATATTTTACGCTGCTTATGCCAAATCAAGCTCCTACTCATTCGATCCAAGTTATAACGATAGTCAATATTTGCATTTCCCCTGATCCCACCAAGTTTCTAGGATGCGCCCTCATTGGCCGGATGTTCCGGCTGCCGGGATGAGGAGCCCCACCATGTCGCTGTCCACCGTTGCCCGTCGCGGCCTGTTTGCCGCGTTGCTCGCCACCACCGGCCTTGCCGCCAGCGGCCTTGCCCAGGCCGATGCCACCCTGGACAAGATCCAGCAGCGCCACAAGCTGGCGGTGGGGGTGGTGCTTTCCGGCGGTCCCTTCGGTGCCATCGACCCGAACACCCGCGAGCCGATCGGTTTCAGCGTCGATCTGGCCCGCGACCTGGCGCGCCAGTTGGGTGTCGAGGTCGATCTGGTCGCGGTACAGCCGGCCAACCGCGTGCAGTTTTTGCAGCAAGGCAAGGTCGATCTGCTGATTGCCAACATGGAATGGACACCTGAGCGCGACAAGCTGCTGGGCCATGTGCCCACGCCGTTCTACCGGGTTGGCGGCACCGCCGCGCTGGCCAAGGACAGCCCGGTCAAGACCTGGGCCGACCTCAAGGGCCAGCCGGTGTGCACCTCCCAGGGCAGCAGCTACACCCAGGCACTGATCGACCTGGGCGCCGACCTCAAGGCCTTCAAGACCTCCGCCGAATCCCTGCTGGCCCTGCGCGGTAACAACTGCGTGGCCGCCGTGCATGACGCCACGCTGATCAATCCGCTGTTGGCCAAGGGGGGAGAGTGGAGCGGCTATCGTGCCCTGACCCCGGAGCTGAACCCCGCGCCCTCGGTGATCTGGACCCGCCTGGGCGAAACCGACACCCAGCAGCGCCTGGACCCCTTCGTCAAGCAATGGCACCGCAGTGGCTGGCTGATCGAACGTGAGCAGGCCAACCACATCACCCCGGCCTCGCCGGCGCTGGTGGAGTTGCGTGCCAAGCTGCAGGGCGAAGGCGCCTGATGAGCGACAGCCTGCACTGGCTGGTGGGGCAGCTTGCCCATCTCGGCCTGAACTATGCGTTCCTGCTCGACGCCTACGCCAGCGGCAAGCTGCTCGACGGTGCGCTGACCACGCTCGGTCTGTGCCTGTTCAGCATCCTCGGCAGCTTGCTGGTGGGTGTGCTGCTGGCTGCTGCGGTCACGTCCGGGCAGCGCTGGCTGGCCTGGCCGGCGCGGGCCTTCATCGAGGTGACGCGTAACACGCCGACCCTGGTGCAGCTGTACTGCGCCTTCCTGGTGTTGAACATGCTGATCAACCAGAGCCTGGGCAGTGCCAACCCCATGACCCCCTTCGCCTGGGTGGTGCTGGTGATCTCCCTGCACAAGGGCGCCTTTCACGCCGAAGCCCTGCGCGCAGGGATCGAGGCGGTGCCGGCAGTGACCCTCGAAGCGGCCAGCTCGCTGGCCTTCAGCCGTCGCCAGCAACTGCTGCAGGTGCAGTTGCCAATGGCCGTGCGCTTCGCCTTGCCGGCGCTGGTCAACAACCTGATCGACCTGGTGAAGATGACCGCCGTGGCCTCGGCCATCGCCGTCAACGACATCACCTATGCGTCGATCATGATCTGGACCCAGGGCGACAACGTCATCGAACTGATGCTGCTGATCCTGGCCTTTTTCGGACTGCTCAGCTTTGCAGTCAACTGTATCGGCCGCGCCCTGGAAGCGCGCCTGAGGATGCCCGGTTATGGCCATTGAGCATTTCGCCACGCTCTGGCAGTGGTCGCCCACCCTGGGCGCGGGCCTGTTGCAGAACATCCAGATCAGCGTCGGAGCCATCGCCCTGGGTACGCTGCTGGGCCTGTTGGTGGGGATGCTGCTGCTGTCGCCGCTGCGCCCCCTGCGCGGCGTGGCGCGGTTGTGGGTGCAGGTGTTTCGCAATGCGCCCTGGTTGGTGCTGATCTACTTTACTTCCTATGTATTCCCGTTCGATGTGCAGATTGCCGGTACCTGGGTGGCCTTTCCCGACTGGCTCAAGGTCACTGTGGGCCTTGCACTGCCAGCCAGCGCCAACGTTGCCGAGATCTTCCGCGGCGCGGTCGCCTCGATTCCGGCGACTCAGTGGGAGGCTGCGCGTTCGCTGGCCTTCAGCCGTGGTCAGATTTTCTGCTCGATCATTCTGCCGCAGTGCCTGCGGCGCATGTTGCCGCCGTGGATGAACCTGTACGCGGTGGTGACCATGGGCACCGCACTGGCTTCGCTGGTGGGCGTGCACGACCTGATCGACAGCGCGCAAATCGCTGCCAACACCGTCAACCGTAGCGGTTTCACGGTGCTGGTGTATTTCAGTGTGCTGGCGCTGTTCTTCGTCTACTGCTACCCGATTGCCCGCCTGACCCAACGCCTGGAGCGTCGCTATGCCTTCTGAACCTTTGATCCAGCTTCGCGATGTGCACCTGGCCTTTGGCGACAATCCGGTGCTGCGCGGTATCGACCTGGACGTGCAGGCCGGGCAGGCGGTGTCGATCATCGGCCCGTCCGGCTCAGGCAAATCGACCATCCTGCGTTGCATGACCGGGCTGTTGCGCCCGCAGCGCGGCAGCATCCGCATAGGCGATACCGCGGTGGAGCAACTGCAGGGCGAAGCCGGGCTGATCGCCCTGCGCAAGCAGGTCGGTTTCGTCTTCCAGCAGTACAACCTGTTTCCCCACCTGAGTGTGCTCGACAACCTGCTGATCGCCCCGACCAAGGTGCTCGGTCGCCCGCGTCAGGAGGTACGTGACGAGGCCCTGGCACTGCTCGACAAGGTTCGCCTGGGCCACAAGGCCACGGCATTTCCCGGTGAGCTCTCCGGCGGCCAGCAGCAGCGCGTGGCGATTGCCCGAGCCCTGGCCATGCGGCCCAAGCTGATCCTGTTCGATGAGGTGACCTCGGCGCTCGACCCAGAGATGGTCGGCGAGGTGCTGGCGGTGATCCGCGAGTTGACCGAGGAGGGCATGACCTGCGTGCTGGTCACCCACGAGATGCGCTTTGCCGAAGAGATCAGCGACCAGGTGTACTTCACCGAGCATGGCCGCATCGTCGAGCACGGCAGCGCCGAGCAGGTGTTCCGTGCCCCGACCCATGCGCGCACCCAGGCCTTCCTCCAGCACGCGCTGGGCGAGAGCAGTCAGCGCCCGAGCCGCCCGGCGCCCGATGTATTGACCAACCTGGGGCGTTACAGCCTCAGCGTGTGATTTCAGCCTCCAGCCAAGAGAGACCGACCATGTCCCGTGATTCCGTGATCCAGCCGTTCCTTGCGCAAGTGCGCGCCATCCATGCGCGCGGCGTCGACCGTGCAGCCCTGCAGCAGATCGTCAAGCTGCTCGAGGGCCTGGCCGAGCGCCGCGAATTGTTCAACTTCGAGCGTTTTCCGGCCCCGGATGCCGCCACCGGCGAAACCCAGTTTCGCTATCGCCTGAATGACGACGGCGAGTCGCCGACCCTGTACGTCAATTCGCTGTTGCCGGGCAAGGCGACCCTGCCGCACAACCATGAGACCTGGGCGATCATCGTCGCCGTCGAGGGCCAGGAGCTCAACCGCGTGTACCGCCGCGAAGACGACGGCAGCGATCCGGCCCGTGCCACCCTGGCGCTGGAGCGCGAGATCGTGGTGCAGCCGGGAACCTCGGTGGCCTTCCTGGGCGAGGACCTGCATGGCATCCGCGTCGAGGGCGATAGCCCGACGCTGCACTTCCACCTCTATGGCCGCCCGCTGGAGTCTCTGGAACACCGCTACGGCGTCAAGGATGACGGCAGCGTGGTGAACTACAACAAATCACAGATGGCGCCTTCGATCGAGGCTTACGGGCTTTGAGATCGGTGTCGCGCTTTTCGCGGGCAAGCCCGCTCCTACAGGTGCCTTACTGGGCAGGAGCGGGCTTGCCCGCGAAAAGCGCGACACCATCTGCCAGCCCTGCACCCCACCAACGACCACGGACTGCGTCCCATGATCCCCAGCATCACCCCCGAGCTCCTGCACACCTGGCTGTTCGACGGCCAGGAAATCGCCCTGTTCGACCTGCGCGAGCACGGTCAATACGGCGAGGCCCACCTGTTCTACGCCGTCAATCTGCCCTACAGCCGCCTTGAGCTCGAAGCGCAGCGCCTGGCGCCCAATCCTGCGGTACGCGTGGTGGTCTACGACGAGGACGGCGGTGCGTTGGCCCAACGCGGGGCCCAGCGTCTGCAAGCGTTGGGCTACACCTGCGTGCAGTGCCTGGAGGGCGGCAGCCTGGGCTGGCAGCGCGCCGGTTTCGAGCTGTTCGCCGGTGTGCACTTGCCCTCGAAGGCCTTCGGCGAGCTGGTCGAGCATGCCTGCCACACCCCGCGCATCAGTGCCCAGGAGCTGGCCGAGTGGCAGCGCCAAGGCAAGCCGTTGGTGCTGCTCGATGGTCGCCCGCTGGAGGAGTTCGCCAAGATGAGCATCCCCGGCGCCACCTGCTGCCCGAATGGCGAGCTGGGCTATCGTCTGGAAGACCTGGTGAGCGACCCGCACACCCCCGTGGTGATCAATTGCGCCGGCCGCACCCGCAGCATCATCGGTGCGCAGACGCTGATCAACCTGGGCATAGACAACCCGGTCTATGCCTTGGAGAACGGCACCCAAGGCTGGTACCTGGTGGACCTGCCGCTGGATCACGGCAGCCAACGCGCGTATCCCGAACACAGCGGCGCCGCACTGCCCAGGCAGCGTGCGCGAGCGCGGCAGCTGGCCCAGCAGGCGGGGGTTGCCTGGGTGGACGCACAGCAGGTCCGGCAGTGGGCCGCCGACGCCGGGCGCAGCCTGTTTCTCTGCGACGTGCGCACCCCTGAAGAATTCGCCGCCGGCAGCCTGCCGGGCGCACAGCATTGCCCAGGCGGCCAGCTGATTCAGGGCACCGACCTGTATATCGGTGTGCGCAAGGCCCGCGTGGTGCTGTTCGACACCGATGGCGTGCGTGCGCCGGTGGTCGCCAGTTGGCTGCGCCAGATGGGCCACGAGGCCCATGTGCTCGAAGGCGGCCTGGACAGCGGCCTGGCTCTGGACGTTGCTGCGCCATTGCCGGTGACCCTCGCCGAAGCTCGCGCCGATGAGCTTGCAGAGGCGTTACTGATCGACCTGCGCTCCAGCACCGCCTACCGCAAGCGCCACCTGCAAGGCGCCCGGTGGTCGATCCGTCCGCAATTGGCGCAGCAGGTGGGCGGAGCTGGGCAGCGCCTGGTGTTCATCGCCGACGATCCGCGCGTGGCACAGTTGGCGCTCGCCGAGCTGACACCTGCCCAGCAACAGGCTGCGCGGCTGTTCCCCCGTGCATCGCTGGACGACTGGCCGCAGGTGGACAACGACCTGTCGTTGCCGGATGCGGACTGTATCGATTTCCTGTTCTTCGTCCATGACCGGCACAGCGGCAACAAGGACGCGGCGCGCCAGTACCTGGCCTGGGAAACCGGCCTGATTGCCCAGATGAACGAGGCCGAAACCCGTAGCTTCAGCCCATTGACCGCTGTCGACCCGGTGGCCACGCGCCTGGTGCACGGTGGGCGAGGCGAGCAGGGCGTGGGTGCCCATGGCGTCAATCCGCCGGTCAGTCGCCTGAGCACGGTGTTGTTCGACAGCGTCGCCGACATGCGCCAGGCCCGTAGCCGTCGCGACCAGGAGCGCGTGCTCAGCTATGGTGCCCGTGGCAACCCCACGGCCTTTGCCCTGGAAGACCTGGTCAGCGAACTGGAAGGGGGGTATCGCACCCGGCTGTTTGCCACCGGCCTGCAGGCAATCGCCCAGACGTTCCTGGCCTACTTGCGTCCGGGAGATCATCTGCTGATCAGCGATGGTGTCTACGATCCGGTGCGGCGCCTGGCGCGTGAGCTGCTCGAACCCTTCGGCGTGCAGGTGCAGTACTTCGCCGCCGACGGTCGTGACCTGGAGCAGGCGCTGCGCGCCGAAACACGCATGGTCTACAGCGAAAGCCCCAGCTCGTTGCTCTACGAGCTCAACGACCTGCCGGCCATGGCTGCCCTGTGCAAGGCCCGCGGCGTGCTGCTGGCCGTCGACAACACCTGGGGCTCGGGCTACCTGCACCGGCCGCTGACCTTGGGCGCCGACATTTCGGTCATGGCCTTGACCAAGTACCTGAGCGGACACAGCGACGTGATGATGGGCAGTGTCTGCACCACCCGCGAAGCCTTTGCCGCGCTCTCGCGCATGAGCGACAACTGCGGCTGCACCGTAAGCCCCGACGATGCCTGGCTGGTGTTGCGTGGTGCGCGCAGTCTGGCCAGCCGCATGGCCGTGCACGAGCGTCAGGGGTTGGACATCGCGCGCTGGTTGCAACAGCGCGAGGACGTGGCGCAGGTGTTCCATCCAGCCTTGCCGGAGCACCCTGGGCACGCCTTGTGGCAGCGCGATTTCAGCGGTAGCAATGGCTTGCTCAGTTTCACCCTGGCGAATCCATCGCTGGCGAGTGCCGAGGCCTTTGTCAATGGCCTGCGCCTGTTCGGGATCGGTGCATCCTGGGGCGGCTACGAAAGCCTGGTGACCTTGGCCGGCACACGCGAGCGCCAGTTTGCGCCGACCCTGGGCGGGCCCCTGGTGCGCCTGCACGTGGGGCTGGAGGACGTGCGTTCGTTGCAACGCGATCTGGACCAGGCCCTGCGCCAGGCGTATTGAGTCAGAGCGTCGGCGGTCCCTCACGCCGATGCTGCGCCCACAGGCATGCCGCAGCACACAACCCGCCGCCGCAGGCGGCGGTGACCATCAGCGCGATGAACATGCTGCCGGGCATGCCTGTCCCCAGCAGGTAGCCGCACAGTACCGGGCTCAGTGCGCCGCCGACTGCCGCCAGGTTCTGGAATCCGTAGTAACTGCCCTTGAGGTGTTCAGGGGCAATGCTGTCGATGAACAGGAATTCGCTGGGCAGCAGGATCATCTCGCCCAGGGTGAAGACGAACATTGCCAGGCACCAACTGATCAGGTTGTCGGCATACAGGAACCCCGCCAGCCCGCCGATGAACAGCACCGCACCGATGCTCATCCAGCGCCCCAGGTTGTCACGGCTGAGCAACCGGCCGAACTGGAATTGCAGCACGATCACCACCAGGGCGTTGCAGGCCAGCAGCGCCGAGAGGGTGGTCATGGCTTGCGCGGGTGGGTATTTCACCAGCAGGTACTGCGACAGGTAGATGGTGAAGCGTCCGTGCACCAGTGCGTTGAGCAAGCTGCCCGCGGTGAACAGCAACAGGATGCGGTCGGTGCGCACAGCCGCCAGTACCGCCATGAAGCGGGTTGGCGGCTGCGCGGACGGGGCGCTGCTCGCCGTGCTCGCGGGAACCGCGCTCATCACCCACAGGCTCAGCAGTGCCACCGCACTGGCGGTCCAGAAGGGCGCCAGCGGGTGCACCCCGACCAGCACCACGCCGAGCATCGGGCCGGTCGCATAGCCGATATTGGTAAGGGTGTAGCGCAAGGAGAAGGCCTTGGCGCGCTGCTCGACGGCCAGGTACTCGCCGAGCATGGCCTTGGAACCGATGACGAACAGCGCCGAGGCCGATTCGGTCAGCACCAGGGTCAGCACGGCCTGCCAGGCGTCCTGGGCGAAGGTCAGCAGGAGGAAACCGATCGCGGTCGAAAGCATCGCCAGGCCCAGCAGGCGACGCTTGTCGAAGCGGTCGATCACGTAGCCGCCGTAGAGGCCGAACACCGTGCCCGACAGTGCGGCGACACTGATCAGCAAGCCGACGTCATGCTGGGCCATGCCCAGTTGTGTCGTGAGGAACAAGGCCAACAGGGGGCTGGTGAGCGAGCGGCTGATTACCAGGGTCAGCGAGCTCAGCATCAGGCGGCGGATGACGGGGGAGTAAGTGGCCACAGTCCATTCTCGGGCATTGGGAAATGTCGGTATGGGCCTTTTCGCGGTTTCACCCGCGAAAAGTACGCCGCAATTTCAACCGGTCGAATCACTTCCCGCCGTTGATGGTGATCGGGTTCAGCACGCCATCGGCTGCGCCCCATTTCTCCAGGATCTTGCGGTAGCTGCCATCGTCGACCATCGCCTGCAGTTCGCTGCGAATCGCAGCCGACAGCGCAGCGTTATCCTTGGCCACGCCCAGTCCGGTGAGCTGGGTGGTCAGCGGCGTGCCAAGGCTCTTGAAGGTACCTTTCTCCAGGTCCTGGATATACGGCAGCGTTTCGCTGCCTTGCACGGCGGCATCAAGGCGCCCTTGGCGCAGTTGCGCACGCGCGTCGGCACTGCCTTCGGAGCCGAGCACGATCACTGCCGGCTTGCCGTTGGCCTCGCAGTTGGCC
Source organism: Pseudomonas sp. A014 (assembly GCF_052378495.1). Classification (NCBI taxonomy): domain Bacteria; kingdom Pseudomonadati; phylum Pseudomonadota; class Gammaproteobacteria; order Pseudomonadales; family Pseudomonadaceae; genus Pseudomonas; species Pseudomonas sp. A014. The sequence continues at coordinate 3,360,153 of NZ_CP199001.1, read as the reverse complement.
TTGCTCCAGGTAGCGACATCGTTGGGCCAGGTGGTGCGGCGGCTGGTGCCGACTTTCTTGCCGCACAGGTCGGTCATCTCGTTGATCTCGCCGCGGCTTTGCAGGGTGTAGAACTGTGGGCCGCTGGTGAAGTAGTCGACGAAGGTCACCACTTGCTGGCGTTCCTTGGTGTCGGTCATGCCCGAAAGGATGATGTCGACGCGCTTGGTGACCAGGGCGCTGATCATCTGCTCGAAGGCGGTCTCCTGCCACTTGATCTTCACCCCCAGGCGTTCGGCCAGGGCGTTGCCCAGGTCGACATCGACGCCGGTCAGCTGGTTGGTGGCCGGGTCCTTGAAATCCATCGGTGGGTAGTTGGGGACGATTGCGGCGACGATTTCGCCCTTGGCCTTGATCGAGGCCGGAAGTTCCGTGGCGGCCTGGACGTTGAAGGCCAAGGCGGTCAGTACGCTGCACGCAAGAAGGGTTTTTTTCATGCCTAGGGTTCTCTTTATGGTTGTGGGCGGCAGTCAGGTACGAACCGCGGAAATGAAGTTCTGGGTCCGCGGGTTCTGGGGGGCCAGGAGCACCTCTTCGGGGCTTCCTGCTTCTACGATCTGTCCGGCGTCCATGAATACCACTCGATTGGACACCTCGCGGGCAAAGCCCAGCTCATGGGTGACCACGACCATGGTCATGCCGGACTTGGCCAGGTCACGCATGACCGATAGCACCTCGCCGACCAGCTCGGGGTCCAGCGCGGAGGTGGGTTCGTCGAACAGCATCAGTTTCGGACGCATGGCCAGGGCGCGGGCGATGGCCACACGCTGTTGCTGGCCACCGGAAAGCTGGATCGGGTAATGGTCGCGCTTGTCGCTCAGGCCGACCCGGGCCAGCAGTTCGAGGGCATCCTCGGTAGCTTCCTTGGGCGAGCGGCGCAGCACCTGGCAGGGGCCTTCGATGATGTTCTGCAGCACCGTCAGGTGCGGGAACAGGTTGAAACGCTGGAACACCATGCCGGTGGCCAGGCGCTGGCGGGCGATCTGCGATTCGGTCAGTTCGTGCAGCTTGTTGCCGGCCATGCGGTAGCCGACCAGCTCCCCGTCGACCCACAGGCCGCCGCCATCGACTTTTTCCAGCTGGTTGATGCAGCGCAGGAAGGTGCTCTTGCCGGAGCCCGAAGGGCCGATCACGCAGAGCACTTCGCCTTGCTCGATTTCCAGGTTGATGTCGTTCAGCGCGTGGTAGTCGCCGTAGTATTTCTGCAGGCCGACGGCCTTGACGATGCTTCTCATGGGCATGTTCTCTCTATGGCCGATCAGGAGCGCTTGCCAGCGCCCTTGGCGAAGTGACGTTCCAGGCGGCTCTGGCCGAACGACAGCAGGGTGACCACTGCCAGGTACCAGATGCCGGCAACGATCAGCAGCTCCATCACTCGGGCGTTGGCGTAGTAGATGTTCTGCGCGTTGTGCAGCAGCTCCGAATACTGGATGACGCTGGCCAGGCTGGTCATCTTGACCATGCCGATGAACTCGTTGCCCACCGGCGGGATGATGATGCGCATGGCCTGGGGCAGGATGATCCGGCGCAGCGCCTGCAGGCGCGGCATGCCGATCGACTTGGCCGCTTCGTACTGGCCAGTGTCCACCGACAGCAAACCGGCACGCACCACTTCGGCGGTATAGGCGCCCTGGTTGATGCTCAGGCCCAGCAGCGCGGCAACGAAGGGGGTCATCAGCGTCACGGTGTCGAACTGGAACAGGCCAGGAATGCCGATGGTGGGGAAGATCAGCGCCAGGTTGAACCACAGCAACAGTTGCAGGATCAGCGGCGTACCCCGGAACAGCCAGGTGTAGGCCAGCGCCACGTACTGCAGGATCGGGTTCTGCGACATGCGCATCACCGCCGTGATGACGCCGAAGACGATGCCCAGGGCCATGGCGATCACCGACATGACGATGGTATTGCCCAAGCCCCAGAGGATCGCCTCGGAGGTCAGGAACTGGCCGACGAAGGCCCATTCGATCTTGCCATTGGCAAAGGCATTGGCCAGCCCCAGCAACAGCACGACGATCAGCGTGGCGAAGAACATGCGCCCGTAATAACGGCGCGGGACATGCTCGTAGCGGCTGATGTCGAACTCGTTTTCCTGTTGCCTGCGCTCATCGGCGAGGCGTTTGGCGTGTATCTGACTCATGGTGTGGCTCCGCAGTCGGCGCAGGGCGCCTGGGCGTGTCGATCGGTGGCGGGCAGCAGGTCCTTGCGAAACCGCTGCCCACAGGTCTTCAGGTGCGCGGCCCTTGGTAATGGGCAGCCCAGGCCTGCTGTGCTTCAAGGGCGACTTTCAGGCGCGCGATCTGCTCGCGCACGCGTTGTGGGGCGGTACCTCCGTGGCCGCTGCGCATGGCGATGGCAGCTTCCAGGGTGAGGCTCTCGCGCACCTCGGGTGTCAGGCGCGGGTCGATGTCGGCGAGCATCGCCGGGCTCGCCTGCCACAGCTCCATGTCCTGCGCCTCACACGCGCGCACCAAGGCCCCGGTGATCTCGTGGGCTTCCTTGAACGGTACGCCGCGCATGGCCAGCCAGTCGGCGACCTCGGTGGCCAGGGTGAAGCCCAGCGGCGCCTGGCGGCGCAGTTCGTCCACGCGCACCTGCATGGTCCGCACCATGCCGGCCATGGCCGGGAGCACCAGGCCCAGCGTGTCGAGCGTGTCCATCACCTCGCTCTTGTCCTCGGCCAGGTCGCGGTTGTACGACAGCGGCAGGGCCTTGAGGGTGGACAGCAGGCCGGTCAGGTTGCCGATCAGGCGCCCGGCCTTGCCGCGAGTGAGCTCGGCGATGTCCGGGTTCTTCTTCTGCGGCATGATCGAACTGCCGGTGGCATAGGCATCGTCCAGCTCGACCCAGCGGAACTGGCGCGACGACCACAGGCAGAATTCCTCGGACAGGCGCGACAGGTTGATGCCGAGCATGCTGGCGATGAACAGGAACTCGGCGACATGGTCGCGGCTGGCCACGGCGTCGATGGAGTTCTCGCACGGGCCGCTGTAGCCCATCTCCAGCGCCGACTGCTGTGGCTGGCGGGCGATGGCCGAGCCCGCCATGGCCGCGGCGCCCAAGGGCGACAGGGCCGTGCGTGCATCCCAGTCGACCAGGCGTTGCACGTCACGCAGCATGGCTTGCGCATGGGCCAGCAACTGGTGGGCGAAGCTGATCGGCTGCGCCTGTTGCAGGTGGGTGAAGCCTGGGCACAGTGTGTCGACGTGCTGTTCGGCCTGGCTCACCAGGGCGTCCTGCAGGGCCAGCACCTGCTCGGCGAGCTTGCGTGCGTGATCGCGCAGGAACAGCCGCAGGTCGTTGGCCGCCTGGTCATTGCGCGAGCGCCCGGCGCGCAGCTTGCCGCCCAGCGCGCCAAGACGCTCGGTCAACACGCGCTCGAGGAAGGTGTGCACGTCCTCGTCGTCCTCGATCGGCTGCACGCGGCCGGCACGAAAGTCGGCGTCGAGGGTGTCGATGGCGGCCAGCATGCGCGTGGTCTCGTCGCTGTCCAGCAGCCCTGCGCGCTGCAGCTCACGGGTATGGGCACGGGAGCCTGCGAGGTCGTACGGTGCCATCTGGAAATAGCGTTGCGGCGAGCGCGACAGGGCGGCGAGGGCGGCTGCAGGGCCTGAGGCGAAGCGGGCGCCCCAGAGGCGATCGGTGGGCTGAGTCATTGTTGTCGTTCCTCGAAGGAGAATCTTCTGTCAGCAGGTTCGGGCCGTCATGAGGCCTGCGAAAGCAGGTTTCACATAGCTTGGGGCAGGGTATAAAAATGAATTAAATCAATCGCTTGCGACTGAAATGGGGATTGCGGAGAGTCTTGCAATATGCCGTTGCATAAGGTCATGATGGCGAGGCCGGCTGATTTCTTGTTGTGCTATCCAGCCTGTTGAAAGCCGAGCGCGAGGTAAATACTTACAATGGAAACCTCACTTTCCACTGCGGGAAACCTGCCGGAAAAAACCCGCATTCGTGCGCCACTGGCCTTGAGTGGCCAGGACTTCAAACTGCTCAAGGTGTTCAAGGCAGTGGTCGAGGCAGGAGGCTTCAGCGCGGCGCAGAACGAATTGAACGTGGGCCTGGCAGCCATCAGCAAGCAGATTTCCGATCTGGAAATCCGTATCGGCATGCGGTTGTGCAGCCGCGGGCGCGAAGGTTTCAGCCTGACCGAAGAAGGGCAGGTGGTGTACCAGGCCTCGATCGAGCTGTTCAACTCGGTCGACAACTTCCGCGACCGCATCAGCAGTGCCCAGAACGAGCTGATTGGCGAACTGGGCGTAGGCGCCATCGACAACACCCTGTCCGATCGCGGCTCGCCGCTGATCGCTGCGATCCGGCAAATTTCCAGCGATCACCCGAAGGTGCGTGTCCGCCTGAACGTGGCACAGCTGGACGAGGTGGAGCGCGGCGTCATCGAAGGTCGGTTCATCGCCGGCATTGTCCCGCTGTACCAGCGCCGGGAAGAGTTCGACTACTTCGAGATGTATCAGGAAGCCTCGGCGTTGTATTGCGGCGAAGGCCATCCATTGTTCGCCCGAAGCGATGCGGACATCCCCCTCGACAGCCTGCGCGAACACAACTTCGTGCACCATCGCTATGCCATGCACACGGTCAAATGGCAGTTCTTCGAACAGGAGAACAACCAGACGTCGGCCACCCAGGTCGAGGCGGTGGCCATGCTGCTGCTCACGGGCAATTTCATCGGTTTTCTGCCCTGTCACTTTGCGCAATCGCTGGTCAGCCAGGGCCGCTTGCGTGCGATCCATCCCGAGATGGTGCGTTTTCATACACCGTTCTGCCTGATCCTGCGGCACAACACCCCACGCAGCCCACTGGTGAAAACCTTCGCCCAGGCCATGGGGGTGGATCTGCGTTTGCCCGGCACTTGAGACATAGCTACCACGTGCGCTTCTGCACTCGCTGGCTTCATGCGCGTTTTCAATGCGATGGAGCAGTATCATGTCGACCCAACCCCTTCCCGATGAAACGATCGATACACTGATCGCCAGCCGTCTGCCCAATTGGTTGAGCGCAGCCAAGCCCGAACAACTGGACGCTCTGCATCGGGCGTTGCGCGCCCAGCAGCGTACGCAGCATGAGGTGCGCGCCTTGCTTGGGCAGATCCAACCGCTGGACGAATTCGCCGCGCCCCTGCTGAGCGAAGCGTTGGACAAACGGGTGCAACCCTCGCTGGATGTGCGTCGCAGCATGCTGCGGCGCGAAGTCCAGATCCGCTTCCCGTCAGGCGTCGGCTGGGTCCCGGATGGCATCGTCACTCGCAGTTTCGAAAACAGTCTGCTGGCCTCGGCACTGCATAATTTCGATCGTGCCGAAACATCGAAGGTCGCCTGGCAGGCAGCGTCGGCAGTGGTCGATGCGCAAGGCAACAGGCTTGCCCTACAGCCCCGGGCCTTTGCGGGCCTGTGTCGCTCCCTGGATCTGGGGGGGCTTTACCAGCAGCATCTCAAGGGCGTGCTGTTTGGCAACGATGCCGTACGCCGAAACAATGAAGCCTTGCTCGAGCGGGGCTGGCGAGAGGGGCTGGAGGCTGCAGCATGGCTGGCGCGGCTCAAGGGCGATATCGACGAGCACATGCTGGCGGAGCTGCAAAAGGTCTGCGCTGCGACGCCCCAGTCAGCCACGTTGACGGCACTGGACATGCGCCTGCTTGGCCGCAAGATCCAGGGGGTGGTGGTGTTCCAGATGCCCGTAAAAGAGGGCGCAGATGCTCAGCTTGCGCAGTTGATTGCCTGGATACCGGACGATCCGCAGGGCGTACTGAGTGTCCACCGCTCCTGGTCCGAGCTGTTCAAAGCGTTGGGCAAGCGTTTTCGTAAGGCTGATTACTGGTCGTTCTTCCAGCGCTTCGTCAGCGCAAAGGATCGCGTGCATTTTGCTCAGGTGCTGAAACGGTTGCTGGCCGAAGGCGGCCCGCAGGATACCATCGAGCTGGATGGTCGGTGGCAGTCTGTCGGCGGCGCGCTGTTCGCCCACCTGCGCCAGGTGCAGGTCGATACCCTGCTGGACGATGCAAAGGTGCTGGCCGTACCGACCAGCCTGGTCGACAGCGTCGAGCGTGATCGTCGCCTGCACTGGCTCAAGGGCCTGGGTCTCGACATTCTGGGCATTGCCAGTTTCTTCGTTCCAGAACTTGGCTTGCCACTGCTGGCGATCACCGCCGAGCAGCTGACCGAAGAAGTGTATGAGGGCTACCGTGACTGGGGGCTCGGTGATCGCGAGGCTGCGCTTGGCCATCTGGTGGCCGTGGCGCAGAACGTTGCGATGCTCGGCCTCACGGTCGGCGCCAGCAAGGTGCTTGAGCGGGTAGCGCAGGTCGACGAGCTGGCACCCATACAGAGTGCCGATGGTGAACTGCGCCTGGCGCGTGCCGATCTTCCGGGTTATGCCACGCAAGAGTTGGCGCTGGCGCCCGGTGAGCGTGCAATCCACGAAGGACACGCGTATCAAGGGGTCGAGGAGATGACCTACCGGTTGGGCGACGACCCGGATGTAGCCGCAGTGGCGCATCCGAACCGGCCCGAGGCGCCGACCATCGCACTTGAGGACAACGGCGCCGGTGGCGTGCGTCATGCCCTGGAGCCTGCCCAACAATGGCAGGGGGAAGGCATGCTGATACGCCGCCTGGGCAGAGGGTTGCGTCAGGTGAGTGACGATATGGCCGGTCCGCTGCTGCGCAGCATTGGCATGGATGAGTCGCAGCTACGGCGCCTGCACCTTGAAAATGCACCTGCGCCAGCGCGCCTGTACGATGCGGCGCAGCGTTATCAGCTGCACGCCAGCTTCCCCAAATTGCGTGGCGCCGCCTTCGAAGCTCACGTCCAGGAGCAGCAGGCCACACCCGTCCCGGCGGCGCAGCCCTTGCACCGTGATTTTCCCTCCCTCACGACGCGTGCCGGGCAGGAGCTGCTGGACCAGGCCAATGCTGACCAGCTCCAGCAACTGCTGGAGCAAGGGCGGGTGCCACTGGGGGTGGCCGAGCGTGCGCGATGGCAGTTGCGTGACGCCCGTCTTGATCGGGCCTGTGCAGGTTTCGAGCAGGCCGCCGCGGTGGTTCAGGATACCGAACAACTGGCGTTGGGACTGTTGCAGGCCTGGTCGCCCTGGGACAGCTCTGTATGTATCGAGGTGCGTGACGGACAGTTCGACGGCCAGGTGCTGGCACAGGTAGGCGATTCGCTTGCCAGCCAGACGCGTCGAATGATCAAGACCGCGAAAGGCTACCTGGCAGTCGATGCGCAAGGGACGCCCATGCCGGGTGCCTACGCCACGGACGATCTGTTCCAGGCCCTGCTGTGGCATCTGGATGCCCCGCAACGCCTGCAGTTGGGCGAGGCGGCCAGTTCTGCCCGGCACCTGGCCAGTGCCCTGGCCGAGCGCGCCTTTGCCCAGCGCGAGCAGGCGGCCCGCCTCATTGGCATGGCGCCCATCGGTACAGGGCTGCGCCCTCCACAACGGTTGGGCGACGGACGCATCGGTTACCCGTTGAGCGGCCGGCCCGAAGGGTCACGTCTTGCGCTGCTGCGGGGCTACCAGCAAGTCTTTCCGACCCTGTCGGACGTCGAGGTGGAAGCCTACCTGGAGACTGTGCGTCAACGCGGCGATGGCCTGTGGGATCACCTGCGCAACCTGCAACAGCTAATGACTCGCCTCAACCAAAGCCTGGGCACCTGGCGTCGCGAGGCAACCCGGGTGCCCATGCTCGAGCGGCGTCGCCTGGTCGCCCGGCGCATCCGCCATTGCTGGCGGCGCAAGCGTGCCGAGCAGGATGGCCAATACCGGCTGATCATCGACAGCGAACGGCTCGACAGCCTGCCCATACTCCCCGAGGGCGTGACGTTCGAGCATGTCACCCAACTGACGTTGCGCCGCTTGAACCTGGCGACAATCGGCGCAGATTTTCTCTCGCGCTTTGCCAACCTGCGCAGCCTCGATCTGCGTGACAACCTGATCAACAGTATTCCTGACGGGCTGCAGGTGCTGACGCAGCTCACCGAACTGCGCCTGGCCGGCAACCAGATCGTCATCGACGAAGCCGGCATGGCCAGGCTGAGCGTGTTGACGCAGCTGCGTACCCTGGACCTTGCGCACAATCCTATCGGTCGACTGCCGCCGCTTGGCCCCCTGGAGAACCTGCAGCGTCTGTCATTGCGTGGTACTGGTCTGGCCGAGCTGCCGGTCGAGGTGTACATGCATCCGCAGCTCGAGGATATCGACCTGCGCGACAACAATATCAACGACATGAGCCCGTCGCTTGCCCGTTCGCGTCGTCGCCTGGCAGGCCTGAGCCTGCATGACAATCCGTTGCCGGAAGCAACGCAGGCCGCACTGCGTACCACAATCGGAGAGGATGCTGCGGTGGCTTTGCCCCTGCGTCGACATGTCCCGGGAGGGCAGGAGTCGCTCGAACTCTGGCTGGCAGGCTCCACCGATGTGGAGAGAACGGTACGAGAGGTCCAATGGACTGGACTGGTGCATGAACCGGGCAGCAGTGACCTGATGCGCTTTCTTCATGATCTTGGCCGTTCCCGTGACTACGCACTGCAGGGATTGGACCTGCGGCGCAGGGTCTGGCAAGTGATCGACGCCTGCGTACAGAACAGCGAGGTTCGCGAGGCGATCTTCCAGCAGGCTGCCGGGCCACGAACCTGCTCGGACCAGATGCTGCTGATTCTCAGCCTGCTGGAAGTCCGCGCGCTGGTCGCCACACGCACTGCCGGGCTGGCCCCCGCTGCGGTCGGCCCCGCATTGACACAATTGGGCCGCGAGCTGTATCGGCTGGACGAGGTCGACAGAATCGCCGCGCAGCACATTCAAAAGGCGCGTGCCACCAACCCCTATGGTTTGCTCGACGAGGTAGAGGTGCATCTCGCATACCGGGCCGGGTTGGTCAGGCCGCTCGGGCTGCCGGCCCAGTCACGCTACATGTACCACCGGATGTTCTCGGATGTAGGGGACACGCAACTGCGTGCGGCGAGCACGGCGATCCTGCAGGCGGAAACGGATACTCGCATTGCCGCATCGTTGGTACAGCGCAGCTTCTGGCAGGACTATTTGCGCAACACGCAGCCCGACGCATTCGAAACGCTCAACCAGCCCTACCATGATCGCCTCGAAACACTGATGGCCGAGGTCGAGTCCGCGCCAGAGCAGAGTGTGCTGGAAAATATCGAGGCGTTGGCCGAGGAGCGCAGTGCTGCCGAGCACGAGTTAGTCCTGGCGTTCACCCTGAGCATGCTGGACGCGCATCCGTGGGTTAAAGGCTAAAGGTTCAATGCGCCATGAGCTGCTCGAGCAGGCGCTGTTTCAGGATCTGAAGGGCGGGATGGGTGCGCTCGCGTGGATGTGCCAAGTCGATAGGCAGGTCTTCGCGGATACGCCCCGGGTGGGCATCCATCACGATCACGCGGTCACCCAGGTACAGCGCTTCTTCGATGTCATGGGTGACCATCACCACGGTGCAGCGCTCGCGCTCGCGGATGCGCTGCAGCTCCTGCTGCAGGCGTACCCGGGTCAAGGCATCGAGCGCGCCCAGGGGTTCGTCGAGCAGCAGCACCTTGGGTTTGTTCACCAACGCCCGGGCAATCGCCGCGCGCTGGGCCATGCCGCCGGACAACTGGTGTGGATAGGCCTGCTCGAAACCGTGCAGGCCAACCAGCTCGATATGCTCGGCAACCAGGCGCTGCTTTTCATCGGCAGGCAGCGCGTGGTTCTTCAGGGCCAGGGCGATGTTTTGCTGCAGGGTCATCCAGGGAAACAGGCGGTGGTCCTGGAACACGATGCCGCGCTCAAGGCCCGGGCCGCGTACCGGTTGGCCGTCGAGCACGATCGTGCCCTGGTGATCGGTGTCCAGGCCGACGATCAGCCGCAGCAGGGTCGATTTGCCGCAGCCGCTGACACCGAGGATGCTGATGAACTCGCCGGGGCGAATGTCCAGGTCGATGTCCTGCAGTACCTGGAGGGTCTGGCCCTTGAGCCGATAGGCCTTGCTCAGGCGGCGGATCTGCAGGGCGCCAGCCTGCACGGCAGGCGGGTGGGGATGGGCGATGGCATTCATGGTCGCGGCCTTCAATCAGTGGTGCGCCAGCGCAGCAGGCGCCGGCAGAAACGGGTGCACAGCCAGGTCATCAGGTAGCCGCACAGGCCGATGCACAGTACACAGACGATGATCACTTCCATCCGTGCGCCGGCTTCGGCGTTCATCATCAGGTTGCCAAGGCCGGCGCCAGAGGCGAGGAACAGCTCGCTGCCAACGGCCGTGACCCAGGCGAAGGCCAGGGCCTGCAGCACGCCGGTGGCGATGCTTGGCAGGGCACCGGGCAGCAGGATCAGGCGCAGTTGCTGCCAGCGATCGAGCATCAGCACCTGACCGACCTCACGCTGGCGGATGTCGACCTGGCGCAGGCCTTCGTAGGTGTTGAGCACCATCGGATAGAACGCCGCCACACTCACGATCAGCAACTTGGCCGGCTCGCCATTGCCGAACCACAGGGCGATCAGCGGAATCCAGCCGAGCATCGGGACCTGGCGCAGGGCATGGAACAGCGGTGCGGTCAGGCGGTTGGCCAGCGGCGACAAGGCCATCAGTGCGCCGAGGGCGATGCCGGCCAGCATGCCCAGGGCGAGGCCGCTGCTGGTGCGCGCCAGGCTCGCCAGCAGGTTGACCGGCAGCTCGCCGTTGCCAAGCAGCTCGAGCAGTGCCGAGCCGACCTTGGACAAGGACACGAAGGCATAGGCGCCGGCTGCATCCTGGCGCGAGGCATACTCCCAGGCCGCGAGCAGCAGCAGCGGCAGTAACAGGCCACGCAAGTGTCGGACAGTCATCATTCGCTCCTCAACTGCGCTGCCAGGCGGACAGGCGCCGCTCCACACGTCGCAGCGAACAGTCCAGGGTGAAACCGATCACCCCGGTGATCACCACGCCGACCATCACCACATCGATGCGCAACATCTGGCGCCCCATTTCGATCATCTGCCCCAGGCCGCTGTCGGCGGCGAGCAGTTCGCAGGCCACCAGCACCACCCAGGCGCGGGTCAGCGCCACGCGTACGCCGGTGACGATGGCCGGTACGGCGGCGGGCAGGGCGATGCGTGCGACCAGGGTCGGCCAACCCAGGCGATATACCGCCGCCACCTCGAAATGGCTGCGCGGGATGGCACGGATACCGTCGCCGGTGGCCAGGGCCACGGGGAAGAACGCGGTCTTGGCGACGATGACGATCTTGAAGGTCTCGTCGATACCGAACAGCAACACGAACATCGGGATCAAGGCGATGCTGGGGACCTGGCGCAGTGTATGGAACAGCGGTGCGCAATAGGCCTCGACAGTTTTCGACAGGGCCATGGCCGTGCCCAGGGCCAGGCCCGACAGAGCGCCGAAGGCAAAGCCAAGCCCCAGCCGCGAGAGGCTGCCGGCCAGGTGCTCCTGAAGCTCGCCGGTGTCCAGCAGCTCCTGGAAGCTGCGCCAGACCTCCAGCGGCGATACCAGCAGGTTGGCCGGAAACACCCCGGCAGCGGCCACCGAGGCCCACAACGCGAGCAGGGCCAGGGGTGAGATCAACCAGGAAAGAGGAACGAGCAGGGCGCGCATGGAAGGCCTTGAGTGATCGGTGATACGGGGATATCGCAAGACCTGTGCCAGTGTGCCGAGCCCCGTGTTTTCGGGGCTCGGCCATGGGCGCTGATGATGACGCAGCAGTACGCTGCTGCTGGGGCAGCAGTCGATCAGCAGTGGGGCGCGCGCCGATTCAGAAGTCGTAACTCAGGCTGGTGTAGTAGAACGCCCCCTGTGCGCCCTCGGGGCTGGTGATCGAATACTTCGGCACACCATACAGCTGCGCGCCTTCGAGCTTGTCCGGGTGGCTGTCGAACAGATTGATCGCACCGACCGACAGGGTCAGCCCCAGGTCAAGGCGGTACGACACGTCCAGGTCGGTCACCCACTGCGGGCTGAACGTCTGGTCCAGCGTCGGGTTGCTGGCGTTCAGGCTCTTCCATTCACCATAGCGACGCTGGGCCAGGGTGATGCTCCAGCCGTCGTACAGCCAGTTGGCGCTCAGGGTCAGCTTGTCCTTGGGCGTGCCGTCTTCGATCAGGCCCTGGGTGTTGCGACCGATGATCTGGTTGCCGGGAATGCCGCCGACACTGTCCAGGCCGGTGATGCGGGTGTTATTGCGCGCATAGCCACCGTTGAGGTTGACCCGGCCCCAGGCACCCAGGTCCAGGTCGTAGTGCCCGGCCAGCTCGATGCCATCGGTGCGGGTGTCGGCGATGTTGCTGTAGAACGCAGCGCTCTGGATATTGGCGTAGGGCGTACCGGCGAAGATCGGCGAGACCACCGAGGCCGGCAACTGGTCCGACAGGGTGATGCGGTTGTCGATGTCGATGCGATAGGCATCGAGGGTCAGCGAGGCGTTGGGCAGCGGGCGCCAGACCAGCCCCACGGAGAAGTTGGTCGACTCCTCGGGCTTGAGCGCCTTGCCCCCGAGCAGCTGTGCCTCAGGGCTGTCGGCACGCAGGGTACGTTGCTGCACCTCGACCCAGTTGCCGCTGCCAGGCGGCTGTTCGACGACTTGTACGCTGAACGACGACAGCCCGCTCTGCACCAGGGACGGTGCTCGATAACCGGTGCTGGCGCTGGCCCGCGCGGCGATCTGCGGCGTGAAGTCATAGCGTAGCGACAGCTTGCCGTTGGTGGTGTCACCGAAGTCCGAATAATGCTCGCTGCGCACGGCCAGTCCGGCCTGGAATTTCTCGGTGATCTGCCCTTCGAGGTCGAAGTAGGCGCCGATCACCCGACGATCCAGCGAAGCGGCATCGACCTGGGTGATCCCCGAGTAGTAGCCCGGCAGGCGACGGCCGGTGATCGGGTCGAGGGTGTTGAACAGCGGGCCGTTGGACCAGCCGGCGGCGTCGCCAGCGGTTAGCTCGTAGTTCTCCTTGCGCCAGGCCAGGCCTGCAGAGACCGTCAGCGGCTTGAACAGCAGGTCCGTGGCGAAATCGCGGGTCCAGTCCAGGGTCAGGTTGGTCTGGTCGGCTTCACGTCGGCCGGTATGGATGGTCGACGGGCTGGCCGCGCCCCAGCTGGGGTTGATGGCGTCGCGGTCGGTGGAGTCGAGGCGGTTGTTGCCGTAGTTCAAGGCCAGGTCGAAGTTGCCCAGGGTGGCGTCTTCGAAGCGCAGGCCACCGGTGGCGGCGTAGTCCTCCAGGCCGTAGCGAGTGATCGGCAGGCGACCATCGGGATAGCGGGCCAGGGCTGTGCTGCCGTAGTTGTTGCGCAGGGTGGTGGGCGGGTCGAAGAAGCCCTCGGCATCGGTGTTCTTGTGCGCGTAGCTGGCAAAACCGTAGGCCGTCAGCCCGGCGCCAAGGCCGGTCTCGGCGTTGGCCGTGAAATTGTACTGATCGGACACATTGCCTGAGCCCCAACGCCAGTTACGGTAGCGGTTGTTCTGCTCGCGCGGGGTGTTGATGCTGGTGTCGCCGGGGTAGAAGATCCGGTTGTCATCGCGGGTGTCGCTGGCCGGGTCCTGGCTGCCGGCATCGAAGGCCAGGGTGAGGAAACCATCGTTGGGCAGGGCAAAGCCTTTCCAGCCGCTGAGCTTGCGCTGCAGGCCGTCGCCCTTGTCGTAGCCGCCGAAGCGATAGCCGATGTTGCCGCCGTCGTCGCGTTCCTTGAGCACGATGTTGATCACCCCGGCGATGGCGTCCGAGCCGTACTGGGCGGCGGCGCCATCGCGCAGGATCTCGACCCGCTCGATAGCGCTCAGCGGGATCAGGCTCAGGTCCACGGCGGCGGCGCCACGGCCATTGACCAGGCCCTGGCGGGTGACGTTGGCGCTGGTATGGCGGCGTTTGCCGTTGACCAGCACCAGCACCTGGTCGGAGGCCAGCCCGCGCAGCGAGGCGCCTTGGGCGATGGAGCCGGCGAAGGCACCCTGTGGCGATTGCGGGAAGCTGAACGACGGCGACAACGCGGTCAGCGCGCCAGACAGGTCGCTGGCGCCGGTCTCGCGCAGTTTCTCGCCGCTGAGCACGTCGACCGGGGCGGCGCTTTGCAGGGCGGTCACATCGCTTCTATGGGTGCCGACGACGACCACGGTGTCGAGTCGGTCGTTGGGTTCGGCAGCGAAAGCGGGCACGGCGAAGCCGGCGATGGCCACGGCGATGGCGCGTGCCAAGGGGGTGTGGTGGGGCATCTGGGGTTCCTGCTGGAAGTGTGTGTTGGTTGTGCTGACCCTATCGCTTGTGGGAGCGGGCTTGCCCGCGATAGGGCCCGCAAGAGCGACCTAGAACCGGCTGGTGACACTAAGCCCTACGGTGCGCGGATCGCCGTAGGTGATCACGTACTGCCCGGCGGTGCCGTTGGGCCGGCCGTGCACCTGGTAGCGGCGGTCGGTGAGGTTGTTGACGAAGCCGGTGACGCTGAGCTTGTCGTCGGCGCTGAACCAGCTCAGGCGCGCGTTGGCCAGGGTGTAGTGGGGCTGGCTGAGGGTTTCGTCGGCGCCGCTGCTCTGGCGGTCGGCCAGGAAATATTCCTTGTCGCGAAAGCTCACGTCGCCGCCGGCCACCACGCGCCCTGGCACATCCAGGGGCAGCGTGTAGTCGGCGCCCAGCGAGACCACGTTGCGTGGCGAACGCACGAAGCTGTTGCCGCTGTAGTCGGCAGTCACCGCGCCGGTGGCGGGGTTGACGTTCTTGAAGTCGGTGTACTCGGTGTCCAGGAACGACAGCGCTGCGCGCAGGTGCAGGCGTTCGGTGGGCTGGCCCTCGATCTCCAGCTCCGCACCCTTGACCTTGCCCTTGGCGCCGTTGGTCAAGGCGGTGGTCAGCACGCCGTTGTTGACCGTCAGCAGGTTCACCTGGATATCCGAGTAGTCGTAGTAAAAGACGTTGGCGTTGACCGTCAGGCGCCGGTCGAACCACTCGGATTTCAGGCCCAGCTCGTAGGCGTCGAGCTCCTCCGGATCCACCGTGGTCAACTGCGCCAGGCTGGTGGACAGCCCGGTGTTGAAGCCACCAGAACGGAAGCCATGGGCATAGCGGAAGAACACCCGCAGGTTGTCGTTGATGCGGTACTCGGGCGTGAGGTCGTAGGTCCAGGCCTCCCAGGTCTTGTCCTGCTGGCGATTGCCATTGCTGCCAGCGCCTGCGATGGGGATCAGCGGTCCATTGGCGGTGGCGCGAGTCAGTTGCACCAGGTCCAGGTCGATATCCTTTTTCTCCTGGGTCCAGCGCAGGCCGCCGGTCAGGCTGAAGGCATCGGTGAAGTCATAGGTGACGTTGCCGAACAGCGCATAGCTGTCGGTGCGGTGGTCGAAGTCCTGGTTGCGATAGGCGGTGCTGCCGACCTGGTTGGAACCGGTGCCGTTGGGCGTCGGGCCAGGCGCGACTATACGCTGGGCCGAGCTGTCGAGGTTCTCGTGGAAATAATGCGCGCCGGCCAGCCAGTGCAGGGGGCGGTCCTGCGGCGAGGCCAGGCGCAGCTCCTGCGACCACTGGCGATAGGCGTTGTCGGTGATCGAGGCGCCGTTGACTTCATAGGGGGTGTAGTCGGCGTCGGTGGTGGAGCGGTTGCGGATGTAGTCGTAGGCGCTGATCGAGGTCAGGGTGTAGTCGCCCAGGTACCAGTTGAAGGTCAGCGAGGCGCCATCGTGGTCGAGGCGATAGTCCTCGTTGACGTTGAGCGAAATGTCGCGGCCATTGGGGCGCTGGTAGCCGACGTTGTAGTAACGGCCCACTGGCAGCGAGCCGTTGCTGCCATCGCCCTTGAACTGGCGACTGTGCAGCTTCAGCAGGGCATCCAGATCGGGGTTGAGCTGGGCGAGGAACTGCAGGCGAATGGCCTTCTTGTTCACGTCGCCATAGGTATTGCCATCGAAGTCGTTCTTCTGGAAGCCGTCGCGCTCCTCGGAATACAGCGACACCCGGCCGGCGAGCTTTTCATCCACCAGGGTGCCGCCCAGTGCACCGTTGAGAATGCGCTCGTTCTTGCTGCCGAAACCGACGGTGCCGTAGCCGTCGGTGTCGAAGGTCGGCTTCTTGGAAATGACGTTCACGGCGCCGGCCGTGGTGTTCTTGCCGTACAGCGTGCCCTGTGGCCCGCGCAGGATTTCGATGCGTTCCAGGTCGAACAGCGGCCCGCCGCCAGCAATGGGCGCGTTGAGGTAGACGTCGTCGGCATAGATGCCCACTGGATAGACCGTCGCCGCACCGGTGTCGCCGGTGCCCAGGCCACGGATGTACCAGCGTGGGCGGCCGTCGCCATCGGGGTTCTTGGCCGAGGCGTTGGGCACGAAGGTGGTGATGTCACCCATCGAGCGAACGCCGTCGGCGGTGAGCTGGGTGCCCTTGATCGCCGAGACCGCGACGGGCACTTCCTGCAGCGTCTGTTCGCGGTGCTGGGCAGTGACGGTGACGGTTTCGAGGGCGGGTTCGGTTTTCTTTTCTTCGCTGGTTTCGGTGGCGGCGTAGGCCTGGTTGCCGGCACCGGCCAGCAGCAGGGCCAGGCCTATCTGGCGGGCCAGAGGATTGAGCTGGTGCATGTGGTTCTCCCCGTGTTTCAAGTGTTGTTGGGGAGGGGTAGAGCAGGGACTGTGCCAGTATCTGCAAGTGATTGATTTATATTGATTTTCTTTGATTGAAAGAACGCTTTTCGGCGCGGTTGCGGGCGGGGCAGCAAGGGGCTGTTTGCGGGGTGCTGCTGGGGCAGCAATGGGGCGGGGGGATGTTGCTTGGGCAGCAGGTCGGCGTGGCCCTTGTAGGAGCGGGCTTGTCCCGCGAACACGGGCGTAGCCCGTGCCAGGCAGCGCGGTGTCTTTTTCGCGGGCAAGCCCGCTCCCACAGAGGGTGGGCTGGCCTTTAGATTTTGAACAAGACAGGCACAGCCCCCGGTGCTCAGGGCCGTTACGCCCTATGTGGACCTACGCTCAGACCGCCAGCCGCGACGTCGAGCCGATCACCTTCTCCAGCACACTGAAATCGATCCACTCGCGCACGTCGAAGCGCTGCGGGATGAACCCCCAGCGGTGGAGGAATTCGGTGAAGTCCTGCAGCGCCTCGATCGAGCGATTGTCCAGGGTGGTGCGCAATCGCCGGTGGGCATCCTCGCCATAGGCGGCTGCCACCCAGTACTCGCTGGTGTTCAGCTCACGGGCCAGAAAACGCCGGGTCTCCTCGGGGTTGGCCCAGGCCCATTGCTCGGTGCGCAGCACCGTATCGACCAGGGTCACGCTGGCGTCGAAATGCTCGTGCAGCAAGTGCGTATCGACCGTCAGGGTCCGCGCCGTGCCGTTGTTGCTGCGAATCAGCGGATCGGGATGGCTGCCAGTATCGACCACCACGCGCAGGCCGAACTCGTGGGCCAGGCTGACCGCGTGCGCACCCTTGAGGAAGATGGCGTCGATATCGCCGCGCAGCAGGCCGATCAGTTCGTTGTTGCGCCGACTGAAGCGGCTGGTGCCCAGGCTGACGGCGGAGCCGTGCAGGTGGTGTTTGGGGTCGTCGCTGTAGGTGCCGCCGTAGGGATAGTCGACCAGCTCGACATCGGCCACCGACAGGCCTTCGAGCTTGAGTGCGTTTTCCAGGCCGCGCAGGGCCTGGGCGCGGGTGAAGTCGATCTGCACGTTGGCCCATTTCGGCAGGCCGAAGCGGCGATTCTTCAGGTCGCGGATTGTGCGCACGCTGCTTTCTTCGGTGGTGAGAATCAGCTGGACCTCGTCGATCCACGACAGCCCCAACACCCGGGTCTGGACGCCGCTGGCATAGGCCCAGATCGCCGGGATGCTACCGCCGTGGCGCACCGAGTTCTGCAGGTGATGGTCGTAGTGGGCTTCGCGTACCTCCCGTTCGCTGGACTCGCGCAGTGATTGGATATTGGTGCCGAACGGTTGAAACGCCTGGGCCAGGCGTCCGGACTGCACGGCGATGCCGAGCCCGGTGGGCACCGGGCTGTGGGTGTACCAGAGGGTTTCCAGTGGCTTGCTCATAGGGCGACGGAGGTCCTTTCCATGGCAGGGGTGTTGGCCAGCAACGCGTCCAGTGGGCCGCGGTCGATCCAGTCGCTGACCGTGAAACTGGCGGGGATGAAGCGCCAGCGCTTGAGGAAGTGGACGAAGTCCTGCAGGGCGGCGAGGGCCTGCTCGTCCAGGGCTGTACGCAGGCGCAGGTGGGCATCGTTGCCATAGGCGACGCTGACCCAGTACTCGCTGCTGTTGGTTTCGCGGGCCAGGTAGCGGCGGGTTTCGTCAGGGTGTCGCTGGGCCCAGTCTTCGGCGCGCAACACGGCGGCGAGGATCGTACGGGCGACCTGCGGATGCTGGGCGAGCAGGTGGCTGTCCACCGCCAGGGTGCGCGGGGTGCCGTTATTGCTGCGCACCAGCGGGTCGGGATGGGCACCGGTGTCGATCACCGTGTGCAGGCCAAAGGCATGGGCCAACTGTACGGCGCTGGCACCCTTGAGGAAGATCGCGTCGACCTCGCCACGCAGTAGCCCGGCCAACTCCAGATTGCGTCCGGCCGTCTGGGTGGTGGAGACCGGCGTGCCGGCCACGTTACGCACCGGGCGGTCGCTGAAGGTGCCGTCGTAGCGGTAGTTGACCAACTGTACATCCCCCACCTGCAGGCCCTCGAGGCGCAAGGCGTTTTCCAGCCCGCGCAGGGCCTGGGCGCGGGTGAAGTCGATCTGTGCCGCGGCCCAGTCGGGCAGGCCGAAGCGCCGCCCGGCAAGGTCCTTGACCGTGCGGATGCCACTGCCCGGAAGGCTCAGGATCAACTGCGCCTCGTCTGCCCACGACAGGCCGATCACGCGGGTTTCGCGGCCTTGGGCGCGGGCCCAGATCGCCGGGATGCTGCCGCCATGGCGCACCGAGTTGCGCAGGCTGTGGTCGAAGTGCGATTCGCGCACGGCCTGGTCGTCGGCTTCGCGCAGCGACTGGACCTGGGTGCCGAGGGCAGACAGGTCGGCCTGCAGCCAGCCTTGCTGGACGGCGATGCCAAGCCCGGTGGGAACCGGACAGCGGGTGTACCAGAGGGTGTCGAGGGGATGGCTCATGGTGGGGTCTCTGCAAGGATTCAGGCGCGGGCCTTGAAAGGGGTGGAGGCCGGTTGCTGCACCAGCGGCAGCACTTCCTGGCCGATGCGCAGCGCCTCTTCAAGGTGCGGGTTGGCGGCCAGGATGAAGGTGGAGAAACCGGCATCGCGGTATTCGGCCAGGCGTTCTGCAATGTTCTGGTGGCTGCCGACCAGGCCTACGGTCGGGCCGGGCTTGGCCTTGGCGAAACCGGCCCAGAGGTTGCGGGCCAGGATCAACTCGTCGAAGCCTTCCAGGTGCTGGTGATAAGCGGCCTGGCGTGCGCCGCCGACAGAATCGGAGCCGGTGATGAAGCGTTTCGCCGTGCTGCTGGCCGTGCCCTCCAGGCGCTCGAACTGCTGACGCAGCTCGCGCCAGGCCTGGTCTTCGGTCTCGCGGGCGAACAGGTCGACACGCAGGCCGAAGCGCACACTGCGCCCTTGCTTGTCGGCCAGTTCGCGAACCCGCTCAAGGTGCGGCTTGAGCTTGTCGATCGGCTCGGCCCAGTTCAGGTACACGTCGGCGTGACGCGCGGCGACCTCCAGTGCCGCGTCGGAGAACCCGGAGAAATACACCCCCGGCTTGCGCTCGTGCTGCAGGCCCGGCGGCAGGCTGCCGTGCTCCAGGCGGTAGATGTCACCCTGGTAGGAGAAGCTGTCGTTGGACCACAGGCCCTGGATCACGTCGAGGAATTCGCCAGTGCGCTTGTAGCGCAGGTCGTGCTCGAGGAAGTCGCCATTGGCGCGCTGGCTGGCGGGATTGCCGCCGGTGATGATGTTCCAGTCCAGCCGCCCACCGCTGAGGTTCTGCAGGATCGCAGCCTGTTGCGCAGCGTAGGCGGGCAGGGTCCAGGTGGCCTGGAAGGCGATCAGGAAGCGAATGCGTCGGGTCTCGCGCGCCAATGCCGCCGCCGCGATCCACGGCTCCGGCCCCGTGGGCAGCAGCGCCCCTTCGAAACCGGCCAGTTCGGCGGCCTTGGCCACCTGGGCGATGTAGTCGATGTAGCTGAAACCGTCGGCCTCGCCACTGTGCAGGCGCCCCGGCGCGATGTTGCCGGGGCGGTGCCGGGGGGCGCCACGGTTGTGGCGGTCGGTGGACAACTGCGGGCCGTCGGTGCCCAGCGGCAGGCGCCAGAAGAATTCGGTGGACATGGGGGCTCCTGTGAGCAATGAGCGAATGGATGCAGCGGTGCAACGGCTGTGCCATTGCCGCGGCGCACCCCGTGGGGCGCGGGCTCGGGCGATGCGAGGGGCGCGGGGTGCGTCTGTGGCAACACCCCGCCAGCAATGGTTGCTGGGGGAGCAGCAGGGCGCTGCGGTGCGCCGTTGCCATCCCCCGAGGCCCTGCACGTGCGACTTCAGGGTTGCGAGGGTGTTTCGAGCGCTGCGGCGCTGCGCATGTAGGCGTCATGCAGCGCTGTATAAGCACCATCCAAGGCTAGCAACTGGCCGTGCGATCCGTGCTCCACAACCCGTCCATGGCGCACCACGGCAATCCGGTCGGCATCGCGGATGGTCGCCAGGCGGTGGGCGATGACGATCGCCGTGCGCCCTTCGCACAGGCGTCGCAGCGCCTGCTGGATGCGCCGCTCGGTATGCACATCCACCGCCGAAGTGGCTTCGTCCAGCACCAGTACCGCCGGGTCGGCCAGGTAGGCCCGCACCAGGCACACCAGTTGGCGCTGGCCATGGCTCAGGTGAGAGCCCAATGCGCCGACTTCGGTGTGGTATTGCTGCGCCAGGCGCTCCAGCACCTCGTCAGCGCCCAGCTCGCGCGCCGCGGCAATCAGCTGGGCGTCATCAGCCTGCGGTGCGGCCAGGCGCAGGTTGTCGAGAATGCTGCCGCTGAACAGTACGTTGTCCTGCAGCACCACCCCGACATTGCGCCGCAGGTCGTGCTGCGACAGGTGGCGCAGGTCGATGCCGTCCAGCTTCACCGCGCCAGCGTGCACGTCGTAGAAGCGCGTCAGCAACTGCACCAGGGTGCTCTTGCCATGTCCGGAGGGGCCGACGATGGCCAGCACCTGGCCTGCGGGCACGTGCAGGTCCAGGCGGTCGATCACCGGCCTTGTGGCCTGGGGGTGATAGGCGAATTCGACCTGCTCGAAATCCACTTGCCCGCGCGCCCGGCCCAGCGGTCGAGGGCGGTCCGGGTCGAGCAGTTGCGGGCGGGTGTCGAGCAGCAGAAAGATTCGCTGGGCCGAGGCGGAGCCTGTGGCGTAGCGTTCGAACAGGTCCGACAGCTCCTGCAGCGGGCCGAGGAACAGGAACACATAGAACAGGCTCTCGGCCACCTGGCCGACGCTGACCGTGCCTTGCGCCAGGCCATGGGCGCCGACCAGCAACAGAACGGCCATGCCGGCGGTGCTGAGCAGCGCGGTGAAGGGGGCGAACCAGCCCGCGCGCAAACTCCCGCGGATCAGCGCCTGGTTGAAGTCTTCCAGCAGGCGCCGGTAACGCTGCGCATTGGCCGTTTCCTGACCGCACTGCTGGATCAGCCGCACGCCGTTGACGCTCTCGACCAGGTGCGCCGTGAAGCGGCTTCGCTGCTCGGCAACCTTTGCCCAGTTGCGCTGGGAGATGCGCTTGAAGCGCCAGGTCGCCAGCACCAGCAGCGGCACCGTACCTGCCAGGCTGAAGAAGAAGCTTGGCTCGATGCGCCACAGCATCACCGAGGCCAGGCCGCAGCGCAGCAGGGCGCCGAGCAGCTCCGGCGGACCTTGTACCAGCAACGGCTCCAGGGCATCCACGTCACGGTCGGCGCGGGAGATGATGCGCCCGGCGCGGGTCTGGTCGAAGTAGCTCACCGACAGTGCCTGGACATGGCTGAACACCTTCACCCGCAGATCGTTCAGCACGCGTATCGCCGCGGAGCCTGCGATGAACTGCGACACCCCCGCGAGCAGGAAACGCACCAGCCAGCTGGCCGCCAGGGCCAGGCCCAGCCACAGCACCAGGCGTTCGTCCAGCAGCCAGTGGTCGCCGTCGTGGATCAGCCCACGGTCGAGCAGCTCGCGCACGAACCAGGGCCGCAGAAACACGGTGAACACCAGCAGCAGCTCGATACCGATCACGGTCAGGATCGCGCTGCGGATCGGCTGCATCAGCGGCAGCAGGCGGTGCAGCATGCCGCGGTCCAGGGCCTGGCGGGCGAGGGTCTGTTCGATCTCGAGGTCGCTCGGGGTCTTGCGTGGCTCAGTCATGCTCGATCCCCAGCAGGTCGCGGTAATGGGCGTTGTGCGCGCTGAGTTCGGCGTGGCTGCCGCTGGCGGCGATACGGCCGTTGTCCAGCACCAGCACGCGGTCGGCGAGCAGCAGGGTGGAGAGGCGGCTGGTGATCAGCAGCAGGGTGGGGGCGTGGCCCTGATCGCCGCGCAGGCGGCGGATGTTGTCCAAGACCCGGCGCTCGGCGTGGGCGTCGAGGGCGCTGGTGGCGTCGTCCAGGCAGAGGATGTCCGGGGTGCCGAGCAGCGAGCGGGCCAGGCACAGGCGCTGGCGCTGGCCGCCGGAGAGCGTTACACCACGGTCGCCCAGCGGTGTATCCAGGCCATGGGGCAGACGCTCCAGGATGTCCTCTGCCGCAGCCAGTCGCAGGCCCTCGCGCAGTTGCTGGTCGCTGGCGTGGGGGGCTGCCAGTCGCAGGTTGGCCGCCAGGCTGTCGGAGAACAGGAAGCTTTCCTGGGGCAGCACCTGCACGCGACGACGCAGTTCTGCCAGGTCCAACCCACGCACATCCTGCCAGCCGTGGTGCTCGGAGCCGATCAGCACGGCACCGCCCTGAACATCGGCCAGGCGTGGCAACAGGCTGGCCAGCAGGCTTTTGCCGGTGCCGGTGGCGCCCACCAGCGCGACCACTTCGCCGGGCTGAAGGGTGAGCGAGCAGTCGTGCAGGATGTCACGTCCGCCGTTCGGCGCGCCGACCCGTACCTTCTCGAACTTCAGGCCCAACGGCCCTCGGGGCAAGGCCTGAGGGCCGCTGCTGATCGCTGGCGGTTCGTCGAGCAGTTGCCAGATGCGCTCGGCGCTGGCACGGGCGTCGGCGAAGGTCTGCATGACCCGGCCGATGCCCTCGATGCGAAATACCAAGGTCGTGGCCAGCAGCAGCGAGGTCACCAGCTCGCCGATTCCCAGCCGCCCGTTCGCCACCAGGTGAGCGCCATGGACCAACACCCAGGCGTGCCCCAGCGCCACCACCGCCTGCGGCAGGGGAATGCGCGAGGCGGCGTAGGCGAGGGCGGCACGGGCATGCCCGGAGAACACCGCCACCTGCGCGGCAAAGCGTTCGATGCGTGTCTGTTCCAGGCCGAAGGCCTTGATCACCCGCACGCCGCCGATGCCTTCGGCGAGGTCCTGGCTGACCTGGTCATAGGCGGCACCTACGGCGCGGTCGAGGGTGACCAGGCGCTCGGTCTGTACCACGAACAACCACAGGCCGACACCGGTCAGCAGCAGCGGTACCAGGCCCAGCAGTGGGTCGTACCAGGCCAGCAGGCCGACCACCGCCAGCACCACCAGGGGTGTTTCGACGATCTGCCGCCAGAAGGTGATCAGCGCATCGCGGACCTTGTCGGCATCGCGGGTGGTACGGGTCACCAGTTCGCCCATGCCGTGCTGCCAGTGGTAGCCCAGGTGCAGGGCCTGTACCTGTTCGAGGATACGTTCGCGCAGGCGCGTGAGCAGCGCCTGGCTGAGCACCAGCGACAGGACGGCAGCCGCGTACTGCAGCAGGCCACGGCCGAGGGCGATGGCCAGCAACAGGCATAGCCAGTACCAGGCGACACTGGCGTCGAGGCTGCCGTCGGCCTGGCGAACCACGGCCTGACCGGCGCTGACGTCGTTGACGGCATGGCCGATCAGCCATTGCTGCCAGACCAGGCCGAGGTTGCCGGCGATGTAGAGCAGGGCGACCAGAAGAAAGCGCCAGGGCATCTCGCGGTAGATGGCCAGGGCGCGCAGCAGAGGGTGGGGCATACAGGTGTCCGAAGGGAGTGGATGTGCCGGCCACGGCACGGGCTTGCCCAGCGACGTGGCCGCTGCGGATTCAGCGGCGCGTCGCGCCCTGGGCCTCCTTGGCATTGAGAATGGCGGTGTACTCGCCGGGATCCGCGCCATTGAGGTAGTAATTGCCGACGTTGTGCAGGCGCCAGCGGATCGGATCGTGAGTGGTGTGCACCCGCGCGTTGCGCCAGAAGCGATCGAGGTTCCACTTGCTCAGGCTGGCGCTGGCACCCAGCAGCGAGAACAGGTCGCTGGCGATTTTCAGCGAGGCGCTGTCGGCGTGGGCGCGGGCGGTGGCCACCGAGAGGATCAGTTCGTCCTGCAACGCCTTGTTCTCCGGGTCGCGCTCGTGTTCGTCGAACACCCGTGCGGCATCGCGCAGCACCGACTCTGCCCCGCGCAGGGCCACGGCGTATTCGCCAATCTGGCGGATCACATGGGGCTCGTCACTGGCCCGTTCGACGCCGCTTTCAACCCAGGCCCGGGCATGCTCGCGCAGGTAGGCGGTGGCCGCCTGCAGGGCGCCGGCGGCGATGCCGGTGTCGATGGCCGCGTGGAGGATCTGCGGGAAGGTCAGGCCGGTGCGCTTCATCGGCCCGTTACGGCGCGAGAGATAGCGCTCGTCGAGGACGATGTCTTCGAAGTTGACGGTGCCGCTGACCGAGTTCTGCTGACCGAAAGCGTCCCAATCGTCGATCAGTGTCAGGCCTGGCGTATCGCGCTGCAGCAGCACGCCAACGCCGCCGTCGTCGCTGGCGGCGGTCAGCGAGATCCACTCGGCCAGATAGGCGCCGGTGGAGTAGAACTTGCTGCCGTTGAGCACCAGCTTGCCGTCTGCGCGGCGCTCGACGCGGGTCTTGAGGGCGAACTTGTTCTTGCCGCCGACCTCGGCCAGGGCATTGCCCAGGCGCTTTCCAGCCAGCAGGTCGGCGACCAGGCGATCGCGTACTTCATCCGGATAGCCGCTGACGACGCCGCGCAGCATGACGTTGTGAATCTGCAGCAATTGGCCCACGCCACCGTCGGCGACCGAGATCAGGCGCACGGTTTCGACAAGGGTGGCGACGGAGACACCGAGCCCGCCGAGTGCCGCAGGCACGCCGATGGCGGTGAGGCCGCTGCTGGACAGCAGCTCAGCCTGGCGGCGAGGGAGTTGGCCGTTGTTGCGTGGGTCGGCAGCGATGGCGGCGATTTCCTCGGCAACCTGGCGGGCGACTTCGATGGCCTCGGTTTCGCTGGTGAGGCGGCGGTGGGTGGGCGTTGTCATGGGGTTTCCTCGATGGGGGTCTGGGGGCCGCTGCGCAGTTCATCGCGGGACAAGCCCGCTCCCACAGGTACGGCGCCGCTTCCAACGACGCTGGGGTTCCTGTGGGAGCGGGCTTGTCCCGCGATGGGTCGCGCAGCGGCCCCACGCTCTGCCAGACCTAGAGCAACTTCTTTGCCACACCGCTGAAACCCCTGCGGCACAAGGCTTACAGCTCTACTCACAACGTCTGTTGCTGCCCCAGCAACACCTCTATCCCGGCCACTGCTGATCTGGCAGCACTCACCCCGCAATCCTGCCCGCCAACCAGCACCCGTCCCCCCGACGCCCTGGCCTGGGCCCCGAGATTCGCGGCCTGCAGCCGTTGGCACGGGCGCTGCAATAGCGCTGTCACGACCCTCAAGGAGCGACCCCATGACCCTCGCCACTGCCCCTGTACTGCCAGCCGCCGACACGCGTCTGGAGCGCATCTGGTTCACGCGCTGCCCCGTCCCGACCGCTTCGGGTATCGCCTACAAGCTCGGCTGGCTAAACGAAGAATTCGCCGCCGACGGCCTGCCGGTGGAAACCCTGCAGGAGGCCCGTCAGCTCGGCCAGCATCACTATGATCACCAACTCCCCGGGCTGTTTCGCGAAGGCGGCAACCTGCCGGCGCTGGCGGCTCGTGCTGCCGGTGCACCGAGCCGGCTGATCGGCCTGACCTGGATCGAGGAATGGCAGACCATCCTGGTACGCCCCGACTCGGGCATTCGCAGCGCCGCCGACCTGCGCGGCAAGCGCCTGGCACTGCCGGCCTGGGGCGACAATCGCCCCGGCAGCATCGCTCGGGCCATGAGCCTGCATGGCTACAAGGGGGCCCTGGCCTCGGCCGGCCTGAGCCTGGACGACGTACACCTCAAAGAGGTGGCGCTGCTCGACCAGACTCGGGCCGAAACTCCGCAACTGGGCCTGCAGCGCCTGTGGTCGGGCCTTGATTACCTGGCCCGCGGCGAGGTGGATGCGGTGTACGTCAAGGGCGCAGCCGCCGCTGATGCCGCGCGGCGCCTGGGCCTGGTAGTCGGTGTCGACCTCGACGCACTGCCTGATCCGCGCCACCGCATCAACAACGGCACGCCAAGGCCGATCACCGTGCACCAGAGCCTGCTCGACGATCACTTCGATCTGGTGGTGCGCTTTCTCGCCCAGACCCTGCGTGCCGCCCAATGGGCTGCAGGCAACCGCGATGCGCTCAACGCCATTCTCGAGGAGGAAACCCGCGCCGGCAGCCAGGGCGTGGCCGAGGCGTACCGCGGCGATTTCCACACCACCCTGGCGCCGGACCTCTCGGCGCAACGCCTGGACTACCTGGACGTGCAGAAGACCTTTCTCAACCTGCATGGCTTCCTCGAACGCGACTTCGACCTCGCCGACTGGGTCGACCATCGCCCCCTGCAAGCTGCCCATGAATTGCTGGCCCAGCGCCGCGCCTGATACCGGAGACCTGAGATGACCGTACTGATCAACGAGCAAATCGACCTGGACACCTTCGTCGACCAAGTGGTGGCCGA
Source organism: Pseudomonas sp. A014 (assembly GCF_052378495.1). Lineage (NCBI taxonomy): Bacteria > Pseudomonadati > Pseudomonadota > Gammaproteobacteria > Pseudomonadales > Pseudomonadaceae > Pseudomonas > Pseudomonas sp. A014. The sequence goes on along the minus strand of NZ_CP199001.1, from coordinate 3,333,243 downwards.
GGCCGAAGCGGCCTTCACCGTGTTCCGTGAAACCCACACCATCACCGCCAATGGCACCGTCGGCTTCATCGAGCGGGTGCCTGGCCAGGAGCTGCTGGTGTCGGTGAACTATGGCGGGCCGTGGAAGCGCCACCAGCCGCTGCAGGCCAGTGTCAGCGACTTCGCCGGCAATGTGGTTCGCGGCAAGGCCAAGGGCGGGCTGGGCCGCTACACCAAGCTGTTCCAGACCCACGCCGATGTCACCACCGTGTCTCACGTGCACAGCCCCTACCTCGGCGCCTGGGCCCAGACCCACCGCACCTTGCCGTTCCACTACGTGCCGGTGCAGCGCTACCAGTTGGCCCGCGAGCTGCCGGTCTACATCGACCGGCGCCAGGCCGAGGTGGACTTCATCCTCGACAAGATCGCCGAGAACCCCTTCAACCTGGCGATCCTGGAGGCCAACGGCGGCGCTACGGTATGGGGCAAGCAGGGCCTGCGCGCCACCGCCGAGTTCATCCTGCTGCTGGAGGAGGGCGCGCAGATCCAGTTGCTGGCCGACGCGCTCGGTGGCTCACGTCCCTATGGGCCAGGGGTGCTGACCCAGCAGTGGAAGATGAGCGGTCTGTACGAGCGCGCCACCGAGCTGGGCCTGGTGCCGGGCATCGATCGTCGCAACTGAGCCCTTCACTTTCTCGCAAGGAGCACGCCCATGGCGGTCAAGATCCTCTGGTACCTCACCACCCCCGACGGCCCCTATCCCTGGGAGCCCCAGGGGCGCTGGAACACCGATTTCCAGCACCTCAAGCAACTGGCCGTGGCGGCCGACCGTCTTGGCTACTATGGCGCGTTGCTGGGCTCGAGCCCGAACGAAAGCCTGGCGGTGTCGGCTGCGCTGATCGATGCCACCGAGCGCTTGCGTTTTCTGGTGGCCCAGCACCCCGGCGAGCTGTCGCCTGCGGTGTTGGCCAAGTGGGCGCTGACCTTCGACCAGTTTTCCAATGGCCGTCTGCTGTTCAACGTGGTCAATGGCAACGATGCGGGCCTGGCGACCTTGGGCGTGCATTACCCGCACGATGAGCGCTACGACTTCAGCCTGGAGTACTGGCGCGCGTTCCAGGGTTTCTATGCGGGCGAAACGGCAGGCTACCAAGGGCGTTACGTCAAGCTCTCGCCGCGCTCGCCGGCAGCGGCCAGCCACCCGCTGGGCGGCTGGCATCCACCCAAGCAAAAACCGGGCATCCCGCTGTGGGGCGCTGGCACCTCGTCGCCTGGAGTGGCCCATTCGGTGCAGTTGCTCGACGTCTACCTGAGCTTTGCCGATACCCCGCAAAGGCTGGGGGACAAGTTCCGCCGCGTGGCCGCCGAAGCGGCGAAGATCGGCCGCGAACTCACCTATGGCACGCGCCTGCAGGTGATCGTGCGCGAAACCGAGGAAGAGGCCTGGGCCCACGCCGAACGACTGCTGCAACGCACGTCGCTGGCCACTGCGCGGGCCTCCATCGAGCGCCAGTTGCCGCCGGGGCAGACCCTGGAAAGCTTCGTCAGTGACGACCCACGCATCCAGCGCAACCTCGACAGCATTCGTGCCGGGCGCCTGCCGAGCGCGCGGGAGCTGGAGATTCACCCCAACGTCTGGCTCGGCCCGAGCCTGTTCGGCTTCAACATTCTTGGCCCAGCGGCCGGCACGTACCTGGTGGGCAGCGCCGAGCAGGTCGCCGAGCGTATCCGCGAGTATGAGGCGCACGGCACGTCGGCCTTCATCCTTTCCGGCTTCCCGCTGATCGATGAAGCGCAGCGGGTCGCCGACCTGCTGTTCCCGTTGCTGGACCTGGACCACGGCTTCGAAGTGCCGCGCCTGGGCGCCGCACGCCAGGCGGCGGTGGCGCAACCGGCATGAGGACTGAGCGATGACTGAGTTTTCCCGCCGGGTCTTTCTCGGCAACAGCCTGGCGGTCGGTGGTGGCCTGTTGCTTGGCGGCAGCCTGCTCGGTGGCTGCGATGCCGGCCAGCCAGCGGCGGTTGGTGGTGCACTGCCGGGGGCGCCGGTACGCGGCGGTCGCCTGCGGGTCGGGATCATCGACGGTGACCAGGCAGGCAACCTCGACGCCCACAAGCCGGTGGGCGGCGGGATCATTCGCGGCTGGGCGCTCTATGCCAAGTTCTGGGAATGGAACCCCGATGTCAGCACGCGCCTGGCCCTGGCCGAGTTCGCCGAGCCCAACCGCGATGCCAGTGTCTGGACCATCCGCTTGAAGCCGGGGCTGGAGTTCCACCACGGCAAGAGCATCACCGCCGACGACATGCTGTTCTCGATCCTGCGCCTGACCGACCCGAAGCTGGCCTCGCCCTATGCCGGGCTGGTCGGTGCCATCGACCGCGATGCCCTGCGCAAGGTCGACGAGCGCACCCTTGAAATCCGTTTCAAGGGCGGCCAGAGCTTCTATCCGCTGGATGAAACCCTGATCAGCTTTGGCGGCATCGTGCCCACCGACTATCACCCGGTCACCAATCCGGTGGGCGCCGGGCCCTATCGGCTCAAGAGCTTCATCCCCGGGCAACGCTCGCTTTACACCCGCTTCGAGAACTACTACAAGCCCGAGCGCCCCTACACCGATGAACTGGAGATCATCGAATTCAAGGACCAGGTCTCGCGCGCCGCCGCGCTGCGCGCCGGGCAGATCGACGTCGCCAGCGGCGTGCAGGCCGAACACAGCGCATTGCTCAAGGCCGACCCGCGCCTGCGCCTGTATGTGTCGCCCACCACCTCGTTCAGTGGCTTCAACCTCAACCTGGCCAAGGCGCCGTTGCAGGATGTGCGCGTGCGCCAGGCTCTGCGCTTGCTCGCCGATCGTCAGGAACTGGTGGCCCGCGGGCTCAACGGCTTCGGTCGAGTGGCCAACGATCTGTATGCGCCGCACGATCCTACCTACAACCATGACCTGCCCCAGCGCCCGTACGATCTGGATCAGGCCCGCGCACTGCTGCGCCAGGCCGGCCACAGCGACCTGCGCCTTGAGCTGACCACGCCTGCAGGCCCTGGGGTGAACGCCGCCTTGGTGTTCGCGCAGCAGGCGCAGAGGGCGGGGGTTCAGGTCAAGGTCACCCAGGTCGATGGCTCGGTATTCAACGGGCCGCAGCGCGAGCACTGGCAACTGTCGCCAGGCTCGACGCCAGCGCGCGGTTTTCTGGCCTCGGCGCTGCACAATGATGCACCGCAGGCAATCTACAACCGCAGCAACTTCCACGATCCGCGCTTCAGCGAACTGTTCGGCCAGGCCTTGGCCGAGCCCGACCTTGCCCGACGCAAGGCCCTGGTGCACGAGGCCCAGGCGATCCAGCACGCGCGCGGTGGCCTGCTGATCTGGGGCTTCAGTGATGTGCTCGATGCCGCCAGCGCACAGGTCGGCGGGCTCACCCCGGAGCAGACCACCTTCGCCTCCTGGCGCTTCGACGAGTTGTGGTTGAACCATGCCTGATCCTCATCACTGCACACCGCGCACGCCGGCCTGGCTGTCGTGGTTCATCGGCCGCCTGGGTTACGGCCTGCTCACCGCCTGGGTCATCAGCCTGGTGGTGTTCATTGCCACCCAGGCGCTGCCCTCGGACCCGGCGCGGGTGATCCTTGGCCCGGACGCGCCACTGGAAAGCATCCTCACCCTGCAGCGGCAACTGGGGCTGGACCAGCCGATCCTGGTGCAATACCTGCGCTGGCTCGGCGCCGCACTACGCGGCGACCTGGGCATTTCGCTGGACTCCCAGGTGCCGGTGGCCGACCTGTTGTTCGGCCGCCTCGGCCACACCCTGGCGCTGTTGGCCGGTGTGCTCGTGCTGGTGGTGCCGCTGGCGCTGCTACTGGGCGTGGCCCTGGCGCTGCGGCGCGACAGCCGCCTGGACCGCTTCGGCCTGTCGGCGCTGATCCTGTTCAAGGCCACGCCCGGATTTCTCCTGGCCATCGGCCTGGTGCTGCTGTTCTCCATGCCCGGCATGGGCTGGCTGCCGGCAGTGTCGATCCTCGATCCGCAGCGGCCATTGTGGGCGCAACTGCAGTACCTGGTGCTGCCGGTGATTGCCCTGGGGCTTTCGGCCTTGCCCTACCTGACACGCATGGTGCGCGCCGCGATGATCGAAGCGCTGGAGTCGGACTATGTGATCGCTGCGCGCCTGCGCGGCATTCCCGAGCGGCGCATCGTCTGGCGGCATACCTTGCCCAACGCGCTGACTCCAGCGATCCAGGGCGTGGCCCTGACCCTGCGCACCTTGGTTGGCGGTGGGCTACTGGCCGAGGTGATCTTCAGCTATCCCGGTATCGGCACGGCACTCAATGCGGCGATCCAGATGCGCGACCTGCCGATGATCCAGGGCATCGTCCTGGTCATCACCTTGGCGGTGGTGCTGATCAACCTGCTCGCGGACCTGCTCACCGTGCTGCTGACCCCCAAGCTGCGTACCGCGCGCCGGGTGCGGATGATCCGGCGCAACCGCCGCGGCATCCTGCCCTGGTGGCGCCGCTCGCGCAGCGTACCTGCCCAGGAGGCGAACCATGATTGATACCCCTTGGCATGCCGATCGGCAGATCCGCCGTGGTGCCTTCATCACTTTGCTGGTGGCCGGGTTGGCGCTGCTGGGCCCCTGGCTCGCACCGCATGCACCGACGGCCATGGTCGGCCCGGTGTACGGCCCACCGGCGGCCGGTGCGCCGCTGGGCCATGATTTCCTGGGGCATGACCTGCTCTCGCGGCTGCTCAGCGGCGGGCTCTCGGTCCTGTGGATGTCAGTGGCGGCTGCGACCCTCGCGCTGCTGGCCGGTGGCAGCCTGGGCCTGCTGGCGGGTTTTTCGCGGCGACGCCTGGACCAGGCGATCAGTTGGGCGGCGGATGTTTCGCTGGCATTTCCCGACCTGATCCTGGTGCTGCTGATCGTGTCGATGCTGGGGCGTGCGCCTTGGCTGATCGTGCTCACCGTGGCCATCGCCTTCACCCCTGGGGTGATCCGCCTGGCGCGCGGCAGCGCGGTGGCGGTGGCCGGGCAGGAGTTCGTCGAGGCGGCGCAGATGATGGGCTATTCGCGCTGGCGCATCCTGTTCAGGGAGATCCTGCCGAACATTCTCACGCCGCTGCTGGTGCATTTCGGCAACATGCTGACCTGGGCCGTGGGCATGCTCTCGGGCCTGGGTTTCCTCGGATACGGGGTGGCACCGCCGGCCGCCGACTGGGGCCTGATGATCAACGAGAACCAGGCCGGCCTGCTGGTGCAGCCCTGGGCCGTGCTGGCCCCGGCGTTGCTGATCGGCGTGTTCGCCTATGGCACCAATATCCTGGCCGAAGGCATTGGTCGCGCCAGTGCGCGGATCGGGGAGAAACAACCATGAATGCGGTCGTGCAGAGCGTCGCCGAAGTGCTGCGGGTCAGCGACCTGCGGGTGGAACTGGCCGGTCGGGTGGAGGTGCTGTCGGGCGTGTCGTTCAGCCTGGCGGCAGGGGAGATCGTCGGGCTGGTCGGCGAATCCGGTTCGGGCAAGACCACCCTGGCGACGGCCTTGCTGCGTCATGCCCGCCAGGGCGCGCGGATCGTTGCCGGGCGTGTCGAGGTCGCCGGTCACTCGCTGCTGGAGCTCGAAGGCGAGGCATTGCGCCTGGCTCGTGGTGGGCTGGTCGGCTATGTTGCCCAGGACCCGGCCACGGCCTTGAACCCGGCGCTGCGCATCGGTGGGCTGCTACGCGAAACCGTGCTGGCCCATCAGCCGCGCCTGGCCCGCGAGGCCCTGCAACAGCGCATCGCCACGACGCTCGAGGAGGTCGGGCTGCCGTCTGACGCCGGATTCCTGCGCCGTTTCCCGCACCAGCTGTCCGGCGGGCAGCAACAACGGGTGATGCTGGCCCTGGCGTTCGTCCTGCGGCCGCGCTTGATCGTGCTCGACGAGCCGACCACGGCGCTGGACGTCACTACCCAGGCCCATGTGCTCGGCACCCTCAAAGACCTGTGCCGCAGCCACGGCGTGGCGGCGCTGTACGTCACCCATGACCTGGCCGTGGTGCGCGACCTGGTGGACCGGGTGATGGTCATGTATGCGGGGCGCCTGGTCGAGGTCGCCGCGCGCGAGGCGTTGTTCGCGGCGCCAGCCCATCCCTATACGCGTGCGCTGCTTGGGGCGATCCCGGATGTTGCGCGGCGTCAGCCGTTGCAAGCCATCGGCGGTCATGCCCCGGCACCCGGGCAGAGGCCTGAGGGTTGTGCCTTCGCGCCGCGTTGTGCGCGGCGGCAGGCGCAATGCGTGGTGCTGGAGCCCGCGCTGGTGCGCCTGGGCCGCGAGCAGCAGGTCGCCTGCCTGGTGCCGCATCAAGAGCCGCTGGTCTTGATCGATAGCGCAGCGGGCGAGGGGCCCGTCGAAGCGCTCACTGCGGCGCCGCTGCTCGAGGTCCAGGGTCTGGACGTAGCCTACGACCGCCAGGTGCTGTTCGACGTTTCGCTGCAGGTGGGGCAGGGCGAGTGCCTGGCGTTGGTCGGTGAGTCCGGCTCGGGCAAGACCAGCCTGGCGCGGGCCATTGCCGGGCTTGGCGAGAACGTGCAGGGGCACCTGCGCTACGCCGGACAGCCGCTGCCCTTTGCCGCCCGCCAGCGTGATGCCGGGTTGCGCCATCAGATCCAGTACATCTTCCAGAACCCCTACCGGGCGTTGAATCCTCGGCAGACGGTGTTGCAGACCCTGAGCGCGCCGTTGGCGCATTTCTTCGGTATTCGCGGCGACGAAGCCAGACGTCGGGTCGAGGCGGTGCTCGAGCGGGTATCGCTGCCGGCACGGGTGGCTGGCCTGTATCCGCACAGCCTTTCGGGCGGCGAGCGCCAGCGCGTGGCGATTGCCCGGGCGCTGGTGTGCGAACCTCGGCTGCTGGTGTGCGACGAGATCACTTCGGCACTGGATGTGTCGGTCCAGGCGTCGATCCTGGCGCTGCTGCGGCGTTTGCAGGGCGAGGGACTGACCGTGCTGTTCGTCACCCACGACCTGGGCGTGGTGCGTGCGATTGCCGACCGGGTGCTGGTGTTGAATCGGGGCAGGGTGGTGGAGCAGGGCGCGGTGGACGCGGTGTTCGAGCGACCTCAGCAGGGGTACACCCAGACATTGCTCGCACATTCGCCGCGTTTGCACCCCTGACCTGCCGCGGTACCGGCTCACCTCTGTCGTAGCGGACTTCAGGAAAAAATCATCAAGCGCGGAATTATTTAGTGTCCATTTGTATCTGACCCCATAGGGCCCGTTGCCACTATTGCTTTGGCTGCGTGGCCGAAAACTGTTCGCCCGCCCGATCTGCCCCGGGGACAGCGGATTGTCACGACAGGTCAGCTACAGAGTAAGCACTTATGAAATCACGCAAGAGAGTCAAGCCGATCGGCTTGAAAGACATCACCATCGTTGACGACGCCAAGATGCGCAAGGCGATCACTGCCGCAGCGCTCGGCAACGCCATGGAGTGGTTCGACTTCGGCGTCTACGGCTTCGTCGCCTATGCGTTGGGCAAGGTGTTCTTCCCCAACGCCTCGCCCAGCGTGCAGATGATCGCGGCCCTGGCAACCTTCTCGGTCCCTTTCCTGATCCGCCCGCTGGGAGGGCTGTTCTTCGGTGCCCTGGGGGATCGCTATGGCCGCCAGAAAGTCCTGGCGGCGACCATCGTCATCATGTCGCTGAGCACCTTCGCCATCGGCCTGATACCGTCCTATGCCTCGATTGGCATCTGGGCGCCGATCCTGCTGTTGCTGGCCAAGATGGCCCAGGGCTTCTCGGTCGGCGGCGAATACACCGGTGCCTCGATCTTCGTCGCCGAATACGCCCCTGACCGCAAGCGCGGCTTCCTCGGCAGTTGGCTGGACTTCGGCTCGATCGCAGGCTTCGTGCTCGGTGCCGGCATGGTGGTGATGATCTCGGCCATCGTCGGCGAGGAGCAATTCCTCGACTGGGGCTGGCGCCTGCCGTTCCTCGTCGCGTTGCCGCTGGGCATCATCGGCCTTTACCTGCGCCACGCCCTGGAGGAGACGCCAGCCTTCCAGCAGCATGTCGACAAGCTCGAGCAGGGTGATCGCGAAGGCCTGGCCTCGGGGCCGAAGGTGTCGTTCAAGGAGGTCGCCACCAAGCACTGGCGCAGCCTGCTGACCTGCATTGGTGTGGTGATCGCGACCAACGTCACCTACTACATGCTGCTCACCTACATGCCCAGCTACCTGTCGCACAACCTGCACTACAGTGAAGACCACGGCGTGCTGATCATCATCGCGATCATGGTCGGCATGCTGTTCGTGCAGCCGGTGATCGGCTTCCTCAGCGACAAGGTCGGGCGTCGCCCGTTCATCGTGGTGGGCAGCGTCGGCCTGTTCGTCCTGGCGATCCCGGCGTTCATGCTGATCAACAGCGGCAGCCTCGGGGTGATCTTTGCCGGGCTGCTGATCCTGGCGGTGCTGCTGAACTTCTTCATCGGCGTGATGGCCTCGACCCTGCCGGCGATGTTCCCCACTCACATCCGCTACAGCGCCCTGGCCAGCGCCTTCAACATCTCGGTGCTGATCGCCGGCCTCACCCCGACCATCGCCGCCTGGTTGGTGGAAAGCACCGACAACCTGTACATGCCGGCCTACTACCTGATGGTCATCGCCGTGATCGGCCTGCTCACCGGGCTGACCATGAAAGAGACCGCCAACAAGCCCCTGCGCGGAGCGGCGCCTGCGGCCTCGGACCTGGAAGAAGCCAAGGAACTGCTGCAGGAGCACCACGACACCATCGAGCAGAAGATCGAGGACATCGACGAGCAGATCGCCGAGCTCGAGGCCAAGCGCAAGGTGCTGGTGCAGCAGCATCCGCGGATCGAATGAGGCCCCGCGCGATGCCGTACGCGCGTGGGCTTATTAAGGTGATACGAAAGCGTTTCATGCGATGATGGCCAGCCGCCTCCAGCCAGACACCTCGGGCGCAGGGCGGCTGCCTTCGACCAACCATGGATGATCATCGTGTTCAAACCGCTACTCCCTCTCGCCCTGAGCGCCCTGTTCCTGGGCGGCTGTGCCGGCCACGCGCCGAGCAAGGACAAGGTTTCCCTGCGCACCGACAAAAGTGCGATCGTCGGTATCTGGGCGATGATGCCGCTCAAGAGTGGTATCGCCAACGTCGCCGAATACAAGGCCGACGGCAAGGTGCTACTGCACCCGTTCAACTGCGCCGAGCCCAAGACCCAGGCCGTCGAGATTTCCGACTACAAGGTCGCGGAGGACGGCAGTTCGATCCACGTTCAGTCCGAGGCGCGTGCGTTCGACCTGAAGGTATTGGGTTTTGCCCCGACGGTCATGATGTTGAGCATGCCAGTCGCCGATGCCCAGCTCACCTTCCTCTACCGCAAGGTCGACCAGGTGGCGCCGCTATGTGACCTGTACGTCGATGCCAAGGGTGAGGCGGCACGGCGAACCCCGTTCCAGGCAAGTGACTTCGCCCCGGCGCCGGCAGTACCAGCAGGCCATGCGGGGCTCGAACGCTATATCGGCAAGTGGGCGAGCAAGGCCGGCGCGGTGCAGATCGAGGTCGTTCGTGACGCCAGTGGCGTCTACCTCTATCACCGCCCGGACGAGAACTGGCGCTACCTGTACAACAACGTGCGCTGGACGGGCGATGCCCTGGCCTTCAACAGCTACGCCTACACCGAGAAGCCGGCGCTGTTCCGCCATCCCTACCACAAGACCAATACGCCCATGACCCTGGAACCGCTGGAAAACGGCCAGGCGCGCCTGACCTACCTGATCGACGGCAAGCGCTTCGACAGCCTGCTGCACAGGGCCAAGGACTGAGCCGAGCCCAGCAGAGACGGGCTTGCGTCATGGCGGCTCGTCCCTGCCGGGATTTGGAATCTAAATTAATTTGCATATTAGGTTATTCCTAAAATCAATTTAATTTATCTATGGCGACTCGGTACAGTCAGTGCTCCAACGCACGTACCTTCCCGAGGAGCTCCATGCCGATCCGTTCCCGCCTACTGTTGATTGCCGCCAGCCTGCTGCTGGCAACCCAGGCCTTTGCCGCCGAGCGCCTCACGCTGCGCGTCGGTGACCAGAAGGGCAACATGCGCGCCCAGCTCGAGGCTGCCGACGCACTGCGCGACCTGCCCTACGACATCCACTGGGCAGAGTTTCCGGCCGCCGCGCCACTTGCCGAGGCGCTCAACGCAGGCGCCATCGATGCAGGCATCATCGGCGATGCCCCGCTGCTGTTCGTGCTCGCCTCCGGGGCGCCGGTCAAGGCCATCGCGGTGGACAAGTCCGACCCCTACGGAACCGCGGTGCTGGTGCGCCCGGAGTCGCCCCTGCGCAGTGGCGCCGACCTCAAGGGCAAGCGCATCGCCACCGGCCGCGGGTCGATCGGCCACCACATTGCGCTCAAGGCTCTGGAGCAGGCCGGCCTGAGTGAGAAGGACGTGGAGTTTCGCTTTCTAGGGCCGGTGGACGCCAAGATCGCCCTGGCCAACGGCTCGGTGGACGCCTGGGCGACCTGGGAGCCTTACACTGCGCTGGCCGAGACCAGCGGGCAGGGCAGGGTGCTGGTGAACGGTCGCGGCCTGTCCAGCGGCAACAGCTTCCTGGCGGTCACCGACCAGGCGCTGCAAGACCCTGCGCGACATGCGGCCTTGCAGGACTACCTCAAGCGCCTGGCTGGCGCCCAGGTGTGGGCCAACCAGCACCTGGACAGCTATTCCAAGTCCCTCGCGGCGATCATCGGTTTTCCCGAAGAGGCCGCGCGGTTGCAGTTCGAGCGGCGCAAGCTGCACTGGCAAGGCATCGATGAGCACACCGTGGCCCAACAGCAGGAGACCGCCGACTTCTACCACGCCCATGGCCTGATGACGCAACGGCTGGACGTTGCCCCAACCTTCGCCAAGGATTTCAGCGTACCTGCCGAGTGAGGCATGCGGCGAGGTTCACACCCCTCGGGTCAGTCCACCATCGACCTTGATGTTCTGCCCGGTGATGTAGGCCGCGCCTTCGCTGGCCAGGAAGGCGATGGTCGCGGCGATTTCCTCGCTCTTGCCGTAGCGCTTGAGCGGCACGCTGTCGCGGCGTTGCTCGGTGGCCGGCAGGCTGTCGATCCAGCCGGGCAGAACGTTGTTGATCCGCACGTTATCCTTGGCGTAGGTATCGGCGAAGATCTTGCTGAAGGCTGCAAGGCCGGCACGGAACACGGCCGAGGTCGGGAACAGGTCGCTGGGCTCGAAGGCCCAGGCGGTGGAGATGTTGATGATCACGCCACCTTGCTGTTTCTGCATGGTCGGGGTGACCAGGCGGGTCGGGCGGATGACATTGAGCAGATAGGTGTCCATGCCCTTGTGCCAGTCGTCGTCGCTGATTTCCAGGATCGGCGCACGCGGGCCGTGGCCTGCGCTGTTGACCAGCACATCGATGCGCCCCCATTTCTCCAGCACGGTGTCGACCAGGCGTTGCAGGTCATCGTTGGACTGGTTGCTGCCGGTCACGCCGATGCCGCCCAGTTCGTTGGCCAGGGCCTCGCCCTTGCCCGATGAAGACAGGATTGCCACCTTGAACCCGTCTGCGGCCAGGCGCCGTGCCGCCGCTGCACCCATGCCGCTACCGCCGGCGGTAATGATCGCTACTTTTTCTACTGACATGTGACCTCCAATGCAATGCTTGGCTGATGTGAGGGGGTCAGCCTAGCACCCGTGCACCGCTGGCAGGGAGGCAGCAGGGGTTTGTCGATTCAGTAGAAAATCTATTGCCTCAGAGGGCTTCCACCTGCTCCAGCAGCCAGCCGCGAACCACGTCCAGTGCGGTCGGTGTGCTGCCCTTGCGGGGCCAGACCAGGTAGAAGTGCTTGTCCATCTCCAGCGCCTGCTCGAATACCTGCACCAGCCGCCCGGCCTGCAGGTCTTCCTGCACGAACAGTTCGCTGGACAGCGCCAGCCCTTGCCCGGCCACGGCGGCCTCGATGGCCAGCGAGGTCTGGTTGAAGCGTACGTTCTTCGGCATCGGCTGGGTCGGCTGGCCGAACAGCTGGGTGATGAACTCGGGCCAGAAATTATGCGCATCGTGCAGCAGCAGAAAATGCTGCAACTGCTCGAGGCTGTGCGGTTTACCCCACTGCGCCAGCAGTGCGGGGCTGGCCACCGCGACCACCCGCTGCCTGAGCAGCAGTTCGGTGTTGAGCCCTGCGCCGAAGGGCGGGTGGCCGTAGCGCACGGCAAGATCCACGCCGTCGGCCTGGAAGCGCGACAGGCGATCGGTGGCCAGCACCCGCAGGTCGATCTCGCCATGGGCCTCGGTGAACGAACTCAGCCGGGGGATCAGCCATTTCGAGGCGAAGGTCGGGGTGACGCTGACGGTGAGGTGACGGTTGTCCGGGCGCAGTGCCGCAGTGGCTTCGCCGATCAGGGCCAAGGCGTTGCGGATACTGTGGCTGTAGCCCAGCCCCGCATCGGTCAGGCGCAGGCCACGTGGCAAGCGTTCGAACAGCCTGATGCCCAGGCTCGCCTCCAGCCCCCGTACCTGCTGGGCCACGGCTGCCTGGGTGACACCCAGCTCCTCGGCCGCCAGGCGGAAATTCAGATGGCGCGAGACAACCTCGAACACGCGCAGGGCATTGAGCGGGGGGAGGGCGGTCGGGCCTTCGGTCATGGTCGTGCCTGCTGGTGGGGATCGCTGGAGGATAACAGTTTGCGCAGCCTGCTCTGTTGCAGGATCGGTGTAACCGGTACCCTCGACGCCCCATCGTTTTCAGGACCATGCCCATGTCTCGAGGTGCCGTGATTGCAGCCGGGCTGCTGCTGTTCGCCAGTGTTCGGGTGTTCGCCGAGCCGCCCACCGTGATGCAGCGCTACGCCTGCAGCGCTTGCCACCAATTGGATGCGCGGGCCGTGGGTCCGTCCTGGCGAGAGATTGCTGCGCGTTATCGCGACGGCAGCAAGGACGCCGGGCAGTTGGTGCAAAGCGTCCGACAGGGCAGCCGGGGGCAATGGGGAGTGGTGCCGATGCCGCCACAGTCGCAAGCCCGCGAGGAAGATTTGCAGGCCATTACCCAGTGGATTCTCGAACAGCATTGAAAGCTGGGTTCACTATCCTGAAATTCGCAATGAATCATCCTGATCTGTCCTGCTTATCGCGACGGACCTGAACGCATAACCTGTGCCTCACCGACACCCGGCGAGGCCGTCCGCCCATGCAGCAAGTCCCTGTCTCACGTGCCCTCGCGGCACGCCTGCTCCGCCACTTCCCGGGCCAGTGCGAGAAACGCGGTCATGCCTGCCGAGGGATTGCGCCGCCCGGCGTAGTACAGGCACAGCCCCGGCAACGGTGGCGTCCAGTCGTCCAGCACACGCACCAGGCGCCCGGCCGCGATGTCCTCGCGCACGTCCTGTTCCATGAAGTAGCCAAGGCCCACGCCAGCCATGACGGCAGCACGTGCCAGGCTGGCCTCATCCAGGGTGATGGGGCCCTGCACGTCGATCTGCTGCGCGCTGTTGCCGTTGGCGAAGCGCCAGCGGAACAGCGCGCCATCCGGCAAGCGCACGCGGACGCAACTGTGGCGCTGCAGGTCGGCCGGCAGCCTTGGCGTGCCCCGCGCGGCCAGGTAGGCGGCGGAGGCGACCACGGCATAGCGCTGCGGCCGGCCGAGGGAAAGGCTGATCATGTCGCTGGGCACCAGGTCGGCGACTCGCACGCCCAGGTCGAAACCATCGGCGACGATGTCCACCAGGCGCCCCTCGGTGACAAGGTCCACCTGCATCTGCGGATAGCGCCGCAAGAACTCCAGTACCAGGGGGCCGATGATCTCGCGTGCGGCGAAGGCCGCAGCGTTGATGCGCAGCATGCCACTGGGCTGATCGCGCTGGGCGCGCACCACTTCCAGGGCGCCTTGCACCTCGCCCAACGCCGGGGCGACGTGCTCGACGAACAGGCGCCCGGCATCGGTCAGGGACACGCTGCGCGTGGTGCGGTTGAACAGGCGCACGCCAAGGTTCGCCTCGAGCTTGCCGATGGCGTTGCTCAGGGCAGTGGTGGACATCCCCAGGTCGATGGCCGCCGCGCGAAAACTGGCGCGCCGGGCGATGGCGAGGACGGCATCGAGGTCGTTGAGGCTGACGCGCTCCATGGTTCGGCTCGTTCGGACAAAAACACGATTCTATCCGCAACCCAGGTTGCTACCACCGGAGAATATCCATGAGTCATCCGTCAGAGACCCTGCGTGGCAAGCGCGTACTGGTCACCGCTGGCACCAAAGGCCTGGGCAAGGCCACGGTCGAGCTGTTCCTCGAGCTGGGCGCCCGTGTACTGACCTGCGCGCGCACAGCGCCCGTCGATGCCCCTCAGGCGTCGTTCGTCAAAGCCGATCTGACCACCCTCGAGGGGTGCGAGCAGTTGGCGGGCGAGGTCGAGCGGCAGCTGGGCGGTGTCGATGTCATCGTTCATGTGCTGGGCGGTTCCAGCGCACCGGCCGGGGGCTTTGCCGCCTTGGGCGAGGCGCATTGGCAACAGGAGCTGGACCTCAACCTGCTGCCCGCCGTGCGTCTGGATCGGGTCTTGCTGCCCGGCATGCTGGCGCAGGGCGGCGGGGTGATCGTTCACGTCACCTCGATCCAGCACCAACTGCCGCTGCCGGAAGCCACCACCGCCTATGCGGCGGCCAAGGCGGCGCTGTCGACCTACAGCAAGAGCCTGTCCAAGGAAGTCGCACCCAAGGGCGTACGCGTGGTGCGGGTCGCGCCCGGCTGGATCGAGACCGAGGCCTCGGTAGCCCTGGCCGAGCGCCTGGCCAGCGAGGCGGGCACCGACTACGAGGGCGGCAAGCGCATCATCATGCAGGCCTTGGGCGGCATCCCCCTGGGTCGGCCCGCCAGCCCGAAGGAGGTGGCCAACGTCATCGGCTTCGTGGCCTCGCCAGCAGCTGCGGCGGTGACCGGCACCGAGTTCGTGGTGGATGGGGGCACCGTCCCTACCGCTTGAACCGCGTCATGAGGCGGTCCACACGGCCAGTTCGTAGCCGTCCGGGTCGATGAAGTGGAAGCGCCGGCCGCCAGGGAAGGCGAAGGTGGCGCGGCTGATGCGCGCGCCTGCTGCTTCTGCACGTCGCTGGGTGGCTTCAAGGTCGTCGGCGTAGAGGATGACCAGCGGGCCACCCGGTCGTACCGCTTCGCCGGTGGTGAAGCCGCCGCTCAGGCGGCCATCGGAGAACTCGGTATAGGTGGGGCCGTAGTCGGTGAAGGACCAGCCGAACACTGCGCCATAGAACGCCTTGCTGCGGCCGATGTCGGTGACGTTGAACTCGATGTTGTCGATCTGTCGATCCTGCCCGCGAATACCCATGTGGCCTCCTTGCGTGATGGAGCGCGCAGTCTAGCGCATCAGCGCAAGCGCAGAGGCTTGATCACGGTCTCTCCCAGCGTATCGCCGGCTCACCTGCTCGTGGCTTGCTCAAGCTCCAGGGCCTGCAACGATCGTCCACGGACGATATACTCCGCGGCCCATGTCGTCCCCCGGAGAACCCCATGCGGCAGGCTTTGCTTATCGTCGATGTCCAGTCCACCTTCAGCCCTCCTGAGTGGCTGATCGACGGAATCCGCGCGTTGGCCGCGAAACTCCCCGCCATCGCCTCGGTCGAGTTGCACGACGAGCAGGTCACGCCGTTCCAGCAGCAGCTTGGCTGGCATCCGGCGCGCGAGGACGAGAGCCTGATCGAGGCAGACGAAGTGTTCGTCAAGCACGGCTACGGGCAGACCGCCGAGGCCATCGACTACCTCAAGCGACTGGGGGTGGAGCGTGTGCTGGTCTGCGGCCTGCAGACCGAAACCTGCGTACTGGCCGCCGGCTTTGCGCTGTTCGATGCCGGGCTGAACCCGACCTTGATCACTGACCTGACGGTGGGCTCTTCACTGGACCGCTCGGGCAAGTTGGGTATCGAGCTGTGGACCCATCACTTTCGCCAGGTGACCACGGTGGCGCAGGTGGTCGAGGGGCTGCAAGGCTGAAGGGGCTGCACGCCAGCCCCTTGCACCTACACCACCGCGATCAGGTCAATCTCCACCGCGGCATTCTTCGGCAACTGATACACCCCCACCGAGGTGCGGGTATGCTTGCCGGCGTCGCCCAGCACTTCATGCAGGATCGCCGACGCGCCGTTGGCCACTTCGCTCTGCTGGGTGAAGTCTACCGCCGACTGCACGAATACATTGATCCGCGCGATACCCTTGACCGCGTCCAGCGAGCCCAGGCTTTCGCTCAGCAGCTTCAGGCAGCGCAGGGCGCTGATCTTGGCGGCAGTCTGCGCCTCGGCGAGGCTGACGTCCTCGCCCACCCGCCCCGGGTGCACCACGGTGTCGTTGACCCGCGGGATTTGCCCACTGATGTACACCTGGTCGCCCAAGTGCAGCACCGGCACGTAGTCGCCGCCGATCTTCAGCGGGCCATCGAACGAATAACCCAGCGCCTGCAGAGCGGCTTCATAGCGGTCGTTTCTGGACATCGGTAGTGCTCCCAGTGTGATCGAGGCGATGGCCAAGCCTAATCAAGTGCCCGCATGGCGACCAGTGGTTCAACCCTCCCAGCGCTTGAAAATCACGCTGGCATTGACGCCGCCGAAACCGAAGCCGTTGGACAGCGCGTATTCGGTATCCAGGGGCCGCGGCTGGCCTGCGGCAATGTCCAGCCCGGCGGCTGCGGGGTCAGGCTCGACCAGGTTGAGCGTGGCCGGCGCCTGTTGGTCGCGCAGAGCAAGCACGGTGAAGATCGCCTCGATACCGCCGGCGGCGCCCAGCAAGTGGCCGGTGGCAGACTTGGTCGCGCTGATCACCGGTGAGGGCACGTCGGCGAACACCGCCTTGATCGCTGCGAGCTCGCCCTTGTCGCCCACCGGTGTCGAGGTGGCATGGGCATTGAGATGGCCGACCTGTTGTGCACGGATACCGGCCTGGCGCAGGGCCAGGGTCATGGCGCGTCGCGCGCCGTCGCCGTCTTCCGGTCCCGAGGTGATGTGATAGGCGTCGGCGCTGGTGCCGTAGCCCACCAGCTCGGCCAGCGGCGTGGCGCCGCGTGCCAGTGCATGCTGCAGTTCTTCGATCACCAGCAGGCCGGCGCCTTCGCCCATGACGAAGCCGTCGCGGCGGGTGTCGAACGGGCGCGAGGCCTGTTCCGGGTGCTCGTTGAAATCGCTCGACAAGGCCCGCGCGGCGGCAAAGCCGGCCAGGCTGACACGATGAATGGCCGCCTCCGCGCCGCCGCACAGCGCCACGTCCGCTTCACCGGCCAGGATCATTCGCGCGGCGTCGCCAATCGCCTGCACCCCGGCAGCGCACGCCGTGACCGGAGTACCCAGTGGGCCTTTGAGCCCGTGGGCGATCGACACCTGGCCGGCGGCCAGGTTGCCGAGGAAGGAGGGAATGGTGAAGGGTGACAACTTGCGTGGGCCTTTGCTGTCGGTGGTGCGCACGGCCTCGGCGATGGCCGGGAAGCCGCCCACGCCGGTACCGATGATAGTTGCCGTGCGTTCCTGCTGTTCGGCGCTTTGCGGTTGCCAGCCGGCCTGCGCCAGGGCCTCCTGTGCGGCGCCCAGGGCGAACAGGATGAAACGATCGACCTTGCGCTGCTCCTTGGCTGGCAGTACGCGGTCTGGATCGAAGCCGGCCTCGCTGTCCTGCTGCAGGTCCGGCACCTGGCCGCCGATGCGCACCGCCAGGTCGCCGATCAGCGATTCCGGCAACTGCGTGATGCCCGAGCGCCCCGCCAGCAGGCGTTCCCAGACCCGCTCCACGCCACACCCCAGCGGTGTGACCGCTCCCATTCCGGTAACGACGATACGCTTGTTCATGAAGGTCTCACTCCTATGGAGGTTTGCTACTATTCAGCTGAAGAGACGTTACTATCATTATAGAAGTAACATCCAGCCCGAATATTTCACAAACCCGTGGTGAGCCTGCCTGATGCAACGCAAGACGCTTGTGGATTCCGAATGCCCTATCGCCCTGAGCCTTGAACACGTGGGGGAGTGGTGGAGCCTGTTGATCATGCGCGATGCCTTGCAGGGCCTGAGCCGCTTCGACGATTTCGCCAAGAGCCTGGAGATCGCTCCGAGCATGTTGACCCGCAGGCTCAATGCGCTGGTGGAGGCCGGCCTGCTCGAGCGCCATGCCTACAGCACCCGGCCCCTACGCCACGAATACCGGCCCAGTGCTCGGGGGCGCGACCTGCAGGGCGTGCTCTATGCGCTGATCGCCTGGGGTAATCGGCATTTTGCGCCTGAGGCCATCAGTGTGCAGGTGGTGGAAAAGGGCACGGGCAAGGCCTTGCAGCCGATGATGGTGGACGTGGAGTCCGGGCGCGTGGTGCCCTGGTCGGCGTGCGAGCTGGTGCAGGGCCCTGGCGCCAGTGAGGGGATGCGGGCGCGGCTGCAGCGCAGTCGCGAGGGCTGATCAGCCGCGCAGGGCAGGGGCCTGGCGCAGGCCGTCGCCGGCTACTTCCACCTGGTCGGCACGCAGGATTGCAGCGCGCTGATGTTCGTATTCCTGCTGCGACAGGCCTCGGCGTTGCAGCGCCTCGAGCTGCAACTGGCGCGTTTCCTCGGCAGTGTAGGGACGTTGTTCGGGATGGCTGGCACAGCCGGCAAGTGCGGCGATACCAAGGGCGGCCAGGGCAGCGAGCAGCAGGCGGGCGGTGGCGTTCATCGGCGGGTTTCCTGGTTCGAGGATTCGTCTGGCGAGTCGGTGAACACAGGTTATCGAGCACGGCCGCCGGGCAGAAATCGTCGTGCTCGATAGTCACTATCGATGAACGCGCCCGGCTCAGATCACCCGCGCACTGTGCAGGGCTTCCAGCGCCTGGCCGCGCAGGCGGGCCAGGCGTTCGTCCTGGCGTTCGCGCGGGTAGCCGAGGCCGACCCTCAGCTCGCGGCAGACAGTGCCCGGCCGGTTGCCGATCACCAGCACGCGGTCGCTCAGGTACAGCGCCTCGTCCACGTCATGGGTGACCACCAGCAGGGCGATGCGGTGGCGGCGTGCGAGGTCCAGCAACAGGTCCTGCAGCTTGAAGCGGGTGAAGGCATCCACGGCGCTGAACGGCTCGTCGAGCAACAGCAGTTGTGGTTGGCCGTACAGCCCGCGGGCAATGGCCACGCGCTGGGCCATGCCGCCGGACAGCGCCTTGGGCAGCGCATCGGCGAAGCCGCCCAGGCCCACCTCGTCGATCAGGCCGTTGACCCGGGCACGGTCGTAGCGCCGGTCCTCACTGAAGCCGATATTGTCGGCCACGCTCAACCAGGGCATCAGGCGCGGCTCCTGGAACACGAAACCGACCTGTTCCGGTCGTTGCTGCAGACGGCCAACGAAGTCGCGGTCCAGTTGCGCCACCAGGCGCAGCAGGGTGCTTTTGCCGCAGCCACTGGGGCCCAGCAGGCTGACGATCTCGCCGGGTTGCAGTTGCAGCTCGACCGCCCCCAGTACCGCAGTGGCACCGAATGCCTTGTGCTCGACGCGCAGGTCGAGCAAGGGTGCAGGTGTCGGTGCGGCAACGCGCAAGGGTTGGTTCATGGATTCAGGCTCCTCGGTCCGTGCCGTCGAAGGTGTCGCGCCAGTTCAGCCAGCGCTGTTCCAGCCCGGCCAACAGGCCATCGCTGAGTTTGCCGAGCAGGGCCAGGACAATGATCGCCGCGAGCACTAGGTCCGGTCGTGAAGTCTCCCGGCCGTCGCTGAGCAAATAACCCAGGCCGCGGGTGGCGGCGATCAGCTCGGCGGCGACGAGAAACATCCAGCTCAGGCTCAGGGCGCTGCGCAGGCCGGTGAATACGCCGGGTATCGCAGCCGGCAGCAGGATGCGCCGGGCCAGGCGCAATGGGCCGAAGCCGTACATGCGCCCGACCTCGACCAGCTTGCGGTCGATGTTGCGGATCGCGGCCACGCCGTTCAGGTACACCGGGAAGAACGCGCCGATGGCGATCAGTGTCACCTTGGAGGTCTCGCCGATGCCCAGCCACAGCAGCAACAGCGGCACCCAGGCCAGGCTCGGGATCGCCCTCAGGCTGGCGAAAGTCGGTTCCAGCCAGGCCTCGGCTTCACGGCTCAGACCCACCCAGGCGGCGAACAGCAGCCCCAGGGCGGCGCCGATGGCAAAGCCGGCCAACACCCGCGACAGGCTGGCACCGATGTGTTTCCACAGCGCGCCGTCGGCCAGTTGCACCAGGGTCTGCGCCACTTCGCTGGGGGCGGGCATCTGGTAGGAAGCGATCCAGCCCAGGCGCACGACGGCCTCCAGCAGCAGGATGATCGCCAGAGGCAGCGCCAGGCCCTTGAGCCGACGTGGCCAGGGCGAGGCGGCAGTGGCGGGCGCCGGCGCGCTCACGCTGCGAGTGTGCGTGGAGAGGCTCATCGCTCGATGCTGGCCTTGCCGAAGGACGGGTCGATCAGCTGGTCGATCACGGCGTTGACGTCGGCGCCACGCTTGACCAGCTCCTCCGACACCAGGATCGGCGCCGCGGCCTTGGAGGCTGCTACGTCCTGTTCGGTCAGTTGTGGCGCCGAGAGGTCGGTACGCGACAGCTGCAGCTTGGCCACATCCAGCGGGAGCTTGGATTCATCGGCCAGCAGGCGGGCGAACTCGTCCGGGTGTGCGACTGCCCAGTGGCGTGCCTGCTCGTAGGCCTTGATCACCGTGGCGATGGTTTGTGGATGCTGCTTGGCGAAGGTCTCGGTGACACTGACCACGCCATAGCTGTTGAAGTCCTTGTTGCGGTACAGCAGGCGTGAGCCGGCTTGCAGTTCGCTGGCGGCCATGTGCGGATCGAGGCCGGCCCAGGCATCGACATCGCCTTTCTCCAGTGCGGTGCGGCCATCAGGGTGCTGCAGGTGCAAGAGCTCGACGTCATCCTTTTTCAGCCCGGCCTTTTCCAGTGCACGCAGGGTGAACAGGTACGGGTCGGTACCTTTTGTGGCGGCGATCTTCTTGCCCTTGAGGTCATCAAGTGTCTTCAGCGGCGAGTCCTTGGCCACCACCAGCGCGGTCCATTCGGCGCGGCTGTAGACGTACACCGACTTGATCGGGCTGCCGTTGGCCCGGGCCAGCACCGCCGAGAGGCTGGCCGAAGAGCCGAAGTCGGCACCGCCGCTGTTGAGGTATTCCAGCGAGCGGTTGCTGCCCTGGCTGAACACCCAGGTGACCTTGGAGTCAGGCAGGGCTTTTTCCAACCACCCGAAATGCTTGAGCACCAGGCTTACGGGGGAGTAGTAGGCGTAGTCCAGGCGGACTTCCTTGGGCGCGGTTTCGGCGTGGGCGACGGGATTGAAGGCCAGGGCAACGAGGCCGGCAATAGACAGCGACTTCAGGGCGCTGGGCAGGGCTTGGGCAAACAGACGCATGGGGCGATCCAGTCGAGAAGAGGGATCAGGACCGGTTGCAGGCAGCGTGCCATCTCGCCAGGCCTGGTTTTGCGCAGATGGGCGCGCAAATCAGGGCTGACAGCTGTACTGAGTCGGGCAAAGTGTTGTCCTGCTGTTGCAGGGCGAACAGTTGGAGGGGCAGCAGGTCAGCGCTGCGCGAACCGTGCCATCAACGCCGGATAATCCTGTGGGTCGGGAAAGCCTTCGAAGCTGACGACAGCACCGGTACAGGCCCATGGCAGCTTCTCCTGTGTCCAGGTTTCCATGAACGGTGCGTAGTGCTGCGGGTTTTCCAGCAGGCTGCTGCGCACGCCCACGACCGCGTCGTTACCGGCGGGCCGGGTGAACAGCCAGCTCATGCAGTGGGGGCAGAACTCATGACGGGTTGCGCCCCGAAGACCTCCAGGCACCGGCGCCCCGCGCGTGACCCTGAACCCTTCGGCTGGGAACAGCGCCGTCAGCGAGAACGCACTGCCCGACATCTTCTGGCAGCCCGTGCAATGACAGGCGCTGGTCATGATCGCGGGGTGATCGGATTCGAACGTCACCTGCCCGCAACGGCACCCACCTTGAATCTTCATGCAACGGACCTCGTGTCGGTATGGCAGGCCGTTTGACGAACGGCCTGGATACGTGAAGCATGCGCGAGTATCAGCCTGGTTAAAACTGATCAAACCTGCCGAGCTGCTCATAGGAAATGTATGAACACCCCTCAACTGCAATGGGAAACCCAGCGCGTGTTCCTGGCGGTCTTGCGCACGGGCAGCCTCTCTGCCGCCGCGCGCATGCTGGGCATTGCCCAGGCCACCGCGCGTCGGCGTATCGACGCGCTGGAGCAGAGCGTGGGCATGAGCCTGTTCGTGCGCTCGCCGGCAGGCTTGATGGCCACGGAAACGGCGAAGGAGCTGATCGGCCATGTCGAGTCCATGGCCCTGGCAGCGGAAGCCTTTGCCCGCGCCGCGTCTGCCGAGGCCCAGGTGCCGGGAGGCACGGTGCGCGTCACCAGCAATCAGTTGCTGGGGGTGGAGGTGCTGCCGGCGATGCTGGGTGAGATCCGCACGGCCCGGCCGGAGCTGACACTGGAGCTGAGCATCTCGAACCGGCTTGAGGCCCTGGCACTGCAGGAGTCTGACGTGGCGGTGCGGATTCGCAGGCCTACCGAGGCGGCAGTGGTCACCCGGCATGTGGGGGACCTGCGGATAGGCCTGTATGCGACCCCTGAGCTGCTGCTGCGCCATGGCGTGCCGAACACCCATGCAGACCTTGCGCGCTATCCGCTGATCGGGCCTGATCGCAACCTTGCTGAAGTGATGTTTCTCGAGCAGAACGGCTTTGTCTGTGTGCCGGACCGCATGGCGCTGCGCACCGACGATCACCTCGCCCAGTTCGCGGCACTCAGGGCTGGTGTGGGGGTTGGGGTGTGTGCCGAGCAACTGGCGCGGCGGCATGGGCTGGTGAGGGTGTTGCCGCAGGCCGTGGCATTTTCGGTGGATGTCTGGGTGGCAATGCACGGCGATCTGCGACGGGTTCGGCGGATTGGCCTGGTGTTCGAGGCGCTGGGGGCGGCGCTGTCGGCGTTTCTGGCCGCCCCGCGTGTCAACTAGTTCTGCTGCAGGGCATCGACAATAACCTGCCGCAGCCAGCGATGCCCTGGGTCCCGATGTACCCGCTCCGGCCACAGCATCAGCATCTCGAATCCCTGCACCGCCAGGGGCGCCTCTACCACCTTGAGCCTGGGGTCGCTGACCACCAGCCGCTGCGGAAGCATGGCTACCAGGTCCGAGCCGACCAGCATCGCCGCCAGCAGCATGAAATGCGGCACCGACAGCACCACGTTGCGCGCGAGCCCTTGCGCGGCTAGCGCGGCGTCCGTAGGGCCATGGAAGCCGCCGCCGTCGGGTGAGACGATCACCTGCTCCAGCGCACAGAACTGCTTGAGTGTCGGCTTGCGCCTGAGCCCTGGATGTTCGACTCGGCCGACCAGCACGTAGCGCTCGACGAACAGGCTGCGCTGGCGCAGCTCTGCCGGCACCTGCCGGGCAATGTGAAAGGCCATGTCGATCTCGCCGAGCTCGGCCTGGCGGAGCAGGGCCGAAGGCTGCAGGTCGAGCACCGCCAGGCGTGTGCCCGGGGCGGCGCTGCGTAGCCTGGCCAGGGCGGGCAGCAGGATGGTCGAGGCACTGTAGTCGGTGGCGGCCACGCGCCAGGTCTGGCGGGCGGCGGCCGGGTCGAAGGGGTGCGGCGCAGCGATGGCAAGCTGCAACGCCTCCAGCGCCTGGCGCAACGGTGCGCGCAAGGCGTCTGCCCGCGCGGTCGGGCGCATGCCCCTCGGTCCGGGTAGCAGCAGCGGGTCTTCAAGCAGCTCGCGCAGCCGCGCCAGCTGCACGCTGACGGTCGGTTGTGCCAGATGCAGGCGCTGCGCCGCGCGTGTCACATTGTGCTCGCTGAGCAGGGCGTCGAGGGTCACCAGCAGGTTGAGGTCGAGGCGACGCAGGGAATCGTGCAAGGCAATACCTGGAATAGTGGATATTCATTTCTACTA
Source organism: Pseudomonas sp. A014 (assembly GCF_052378495.1). NCBI lineage: Bacteria > Pseudomonadati > Pseudomonadota > Gammaproteobacteria > Pseudomonadales > Pseudomonadaceae > Pseudomonas > Pseudomonas sp. A014. The sequence continues at coordinate 3,309,331 of NZ_CP199001.1, read as the reverse complement.
TACCGTGCGGCCGCCCATCATGGCCCGCATCCCTTTACGGAGTGCCACCATGAATGTGCTGATCGTCTACGCCCACCCTGAACCCCGCTCGCTCAACGGCTCGCTCAAGGACCATGCGGTTGCGCACCTGCAGCGCCAAGGTCACGTCGTGCAGGTTTCGGACCTCTACGCCATGGCCTTCAAGCCGCTGATCGATGCCAGCGACAATACCGCCGGCCAACCCGGCGTGCGCTTTCGGGTTTCGGAAGATTCACGCCAGGCTTTCGCCGATGGCACGCAGAGTGCCGACATCGCCCTGGAGCAGCAGAAACTGCGCTGGGCCGATGCGGTGATCCTGCAGTTCCCGCTGTGGTGGTTCGGCCTGCCGGCAATCCTCAAGGGCTGGGTCGAACGGGTCTATGCCTATGGCTTCGCCTACGGCGTGGGCGAGCATTCCGACCAGCACTGGGGTGACCGCTACGGTGAAGGCAGCATGGCCGGCAAGCGCGCCATGCTGATGGTCACGACCGGTGGCTGGGCCTCGCACTACGCGCCGCGGGGCATCAATGGCCCACTGGAGGCGATCCTGTTCCCCATCCAGCACGGCATCCTGTTCTATCCAGGGTTCGAGGTGCTGCCGCCGTTCGTGCTCCATCGCACCAGCCGCATCGACGATGCAGCATTCGCCGATGCCTGCATGCAACTGGAGCGGCGCCTCGATGATTTGTGGGTCGATACACCGATCCCATATCGGCGCCAGAATGGCGGCGACTACCTGATTCCCGAGTTGACCTTGAGGCCGGAACTGGCGCCGGGGGAGGAGGGGTTGGGGGTTCATTTGCGTGGCGATTGAATATGCAAGTATTTGTATCCCGTGTGCGAAGGCCCGGGATTTCAATCGACATTCTGCAGATAACACGGGTACTCGTATTTCTGCCGCCGAGCCTGCTCCAGGTCAATCCGTACAACCTGCAACAAGGCGTGGTCGTCAGCCTTGGCGGCGACGGCCAGTGGCAGGCCCGCGGGGGAGTACGCCATGCCGTGGCCGCCAAAGCGCTGACCCTGTGCAGCCTGCCCGGTGCGGTTGGCGCTGATCACGTAGGCGCCGGAAACGATCGCGGCCATGCCCGCGGCGCAATCCCAGTAGCGATGGTCGGTGCCGGAGGCGCGGGGGACGACGATCAGGTCGGCACCGTCGCGTCCATAGTGGCGGGCGCGTTCATTGAACATCAACTCGGTACACAGCAGCACACCGAGCTTGAGCTTGCCCACCTCGATCACGTCGAACCCCTGCTCGACAGTGGTGAACCAGGTCTGCTCATGAAAGCCCGGCTCCTCGGGGAAGAAGTGTTTCTGGTGGACGAAGCGGTAGCCTGTGGTATCCAGCACGAAGGCTTCGTTGACCAGGCGCCCGGCCGCGAGCAGCGGCCTGCTCGACAGCACGGCAGGTACGTCGAGCCTGGCCAGGGCGTCGAGGGCGGATTCATGCAGGGCCACACTGTGCTGCGCAGCCTGAGTGTCGAAGGTGGCGTGCTCGGCCAGCCAGGGGCCGAAGGGCATTTCGTTGGTGATCAGCAGATCGGCCTCGGCGGCACGGACCTGCTCGGCGATCTGTTGCCACTGCGGACTGTCAGGGGTCAGGCCTTCTGGCCATTGGGCGTAGGCCACGGTGATCAGGGACATCTGCAAACCTCGAGGGGCTGGGCGGGTGCGGCCAGTCTAGGCAACGAGCAGAAGAAGCACTTGCAGATTCTTGCGCTTGAGTCAGTGTCTCAACCCGCTTGCGACCGACGTCGCTTGACCCGGTACATCTCGCCGTCAGCATGGCTGAGCAGGGCATCGGCATCGCGCCCGTCGGCGGGGTAGCAGGCGACGCCGATGCTGCAGGTCGGCATGGCGAGGCCGCCGAAGTCGGCATCCAGCGGCTCGACCATGACGGCCAGGATCTGTGTGACCTTGTCGAATACGGCGCTGTGCGACGGCAGGTCGGTGAGCAGGATGGCGAACTCGTCGCCGCCCACCCGCGCTACCGTGGCATGCGCGCCGGCACAGCGCTCCAGGCGCTGGGCCACCAGGCGCAGCACGCGGTCGCCGGCACTGTGGCCGTGGGTGTCGTTGATTTCCTTGAAGTCGTCGATGTCGACGAATAGCAGCGCCAGGGTATCGCCGTGCTGCTGCGCCGCCTTCAACGCAGCGTCCAGGCGGCTGTTGAACAGGGCGCGATTGGCCAGCCGGGTCAGCGGGTCGTGGTGGGCGAGAAAGCGCAGCTCTTCTTCGGCCTCGGTGAGGGCGGTGACGTTGCGCGCCACGCCGATGCGTGCGCCGACCTCTTCTGACCAGAACGCCGCCCAGAGGATATGGACGACACCGCCATCCTTGCGGATGTAGCGATTGCGAAAATCGAAATGCGCCTGGCCGGACATGACCCGGACGATCGAGGCCCGAGTGGCGGGCAGGTCGTCGGGGTGCATGTAATGCGTGATCGGCGTGCCGATGAGCTCCTCGGCGCGGTAGCCCAGCAGCGCTTGGCAGGCATCGCTGACGAACACGATCTGGTCGTCCTGGTCGACCACGAAGACGGTGTCGAGCATCAGGTGGATCAACTTGGGATAGAGCGCTTGCAGGTCGACGGGCATGGTGCGGGTGTCCGGGTCGTAAGGCTCGATCAGGGCCAGATCGCAGAAGGGCCGACGAGTCATCCTGCGCGCGCCCGGCACCCGGGCGGTACCGGCCGATCGTTCGCGGCCACAGCACAGCCTACAGGGTATGGCCGTTATGGCCAGCAGGGCGGTGAAAAATAGTCGCAGGCGCAGCCGAACGGGTTCGGTGATGGCATGATGCGCCGACGAATGGCATCTTGCAGCGGTCATTGCTGGCAGCTGACGGTTTCTGGTCCAGACTGTGTTAAGCCTGTCGCTGTTCATGTCGCCTGTCGGTCAGTCATCGCTTTTTCCCTGCTGTTCTATTCAGACGAGGGCCATCAATGATCGAGCGCCGTTCCTGTCGGGCCTTGCTGCTGTCGCTGACCTTCGCGGTATTGCCGCAGGTGGCGCTGGCGGTCGATGACTGCACGCGCCTGACCGCCACCGGCAACCCCGAGTATCCACCTTACCTGTGGCGTGACCCGCAGGACCCGCAGCACCTCGTCGGGGCCAATGCCGATCTGCTCAAGTACATGGCAGGTGAGCTGGGGCTGGATGTGGAAGTGAAATATTCCGGGCCCTGGGGACGCGCCCAGGAAGAAGTGCGTACCGGGCGGGTCGATCTTCTGGCGGGCTACTTCCTGACCCGCGCGCGGCAGAACGAGGTGAACTTCATCGAGCCGCCGTTCCTGCACACCCCAAGCGTGGTCTGGGTGCGCAGCGACAGCGCTTTCGCCTATAAAGGCTGGGACGATCTGCGCGGGCTCAAGGGTGGGGTACTGGTCAACAACAGCCATGGCGAGCAGTTCGACGAGTTCGCCCGGACCAACCTCAACCTGGAGGCAGTGCCCGGCGCCAGGCAGGCGTTCGAGAAGCTGCTGCACAAGCGTAGTGACTATGTGATCTTCGAGCAGTTTCCAGGCATGGCCCTGGCGCGCGTGCTGAAGGTGGACGAGCAGGTGCAGGTGCTCGAGCCTCCGGTGTCCAGCGAGGGGCTGTACCTGGCGATGTCCCACGACTCGCCGTGCAACCGGCCACAGTTGCGTGAGCAACTGGCCGCGAAGATGAGGGAAATCGTGTCCAGCGATCTGCCGCAGCGCCTGGTTGCACGAAACCTGGCGCTTTGGCGCCAACAGCAGGAGAACGTGGCGGCGCCTTGACCAGGGCGGTGTGGCTGCGGCAAGACTTCCCAGCGAAAAACCCGGATAATGGCGCCCATTTCGTTTTACGCGCTGGTGTGCCCGCATGGAAATCAAGGTCAATTTTCTCGACAATCTCCGACTTGAAGCCAAGTTCGACGACTTCACGGTGATCGCCGATCAGCCCATTCGCTACAAGGGCGACGGCTCGGCGCCTGGTCCGTTCGACTACTTCCTGGCCTCCTCGGCGCTGTGCGCGGCGTACTTCGTCAAGCTCTACTGCCAGACCCGCGACATCCCCACCGAAAACATTCGCCTGTCGCAGAACAACATCGTCGACCCGGAAAACCGCTACAACCAGATCTTCAAGATCCAGGTCGAGCTGCCCGAGGATATCAGCGAGAAGGACCGCCAGGGCATCCTGCGCTCCATCGACCGTTGCACCGTGAAGAAAGTGGTGCAGACCGGCCCCGAGTTCATCATCGAGGAGGTCGACAACCTCGACGCCGATGCCCAGGCACTGCTGATGCCGGTGTCCGACACCACCACCTACATTCCCGGCAAGGACCTGCCGCTGGAGCAGACCATCGCCAACATGTCGGCGATCCTGGCCGATCTGGGGATGAAGATCGAGATCGCCTCCTGGCGCAACATCGTGCCCAACGTCTGGTCGCTGCACGTGCGCGACGCGCAGTCGCCGATGTGCTTCACCAACGGCAAGGGCGCCACCAAGGAAGCTGCGCTGGCCTCGGCACTGGGCGAGTTCATCGAGCGCCTGAACTGCAACTTCTTCTATAACGATCAGTACTGGGGCGAGGACATCGCCAACGCACCGTTCGTGCACTACCCGAACGAGCAGTGGTTCATGCCTGGCCCGAAGGACGCGCTGCCGCAGGAGATCCTCGACGAGTACTGCCTGGAGATCTTCAACCCCGATGGCGAACTGCGCGGCTCGCACCTGTACGACACCAACTCGGGCAACAAGGCCCGGGGCATCTGTTCGCTGCCGTTCGTGCGCCAGTCCGACGGGCAGACGGTGTATTTCCCGTCCAACCTGATCGAAAACCTCTACCTGAGCAACGGCATGAGCGCCGGCAACACCCTGGCCGAAGCCCAGGTGCAGTGCCTGTCGGAAATTTTCGAACGGGCGGTCAAGCGTGAAATCCTCGAAGGCGAACTGTGCCTGCCGGACGTGCCGCAGGATGTGCTGGCCAAGTACCCGGGCATCGTCGCCGGTATCCAGGGGCTGGAGGAGCAGGGCTTCCCGGTGCTGGTCAAGGATGCCTCGCTGGGCGGCGAGTTCCCGGTGATGTGCGTGACCCTGATGAACCCGCGCACCGGCGGGGTGTTCGCCTCGTTCGGCGCGCATCCAAGCTTTGAAGTGGCGCTGGAGCGCAGCCTCACCGAATTGCTCCAGGGTCGCAGCTTCGAGGGTCTGAACGATCTGCCGCAACCGACTTTCGAAAGCCACGCGTTGACCGAGCCGAACAACTTCGTCGAGCATTTCATCGACTCCAGCGGCGTAGTGTCGTGGCGCTTCTTCAGTGCCAAGGCCGACTTCGAGTTCGTCGAGTGGGACTTCTCGGGCCAGGGCGAAGACTCCAACGAGCAGGAGGCGCAGACGCTGTTCGGCATTCTGGAAGGGCTGGGCAAGGAGGCGTACATGGCGGTATACGACGACCTCGGTGCCACCGCTTGCCGCATCCTGGTGCCGGGCTATTCGGAAATCTACCCGGTCGAGGACCTGATCTGGGACAACACCAACCGCGCGCTGGGCTTCCGTGCCGACATCCTCAACCTGCACAACCTCGACAGCCGCTCGCTGAAGTTGTTGTACAAGCGCCTGGAACAGGTCGAGGTGGACGAATACACCACCATCACCACGCTGATCGGCGTCGAGTTCGACGACAACACGGTGTGGGGCCAGCTGACCATCCTCGAGCTCAAGCTGCTGATCCAGCTGGCGCTGCAGCGTTTCGAGGAGGCCAAGGAACTGGTGGAGATGTTCCTGCAGTTCAACGACAACACCGTCGAGCGCGGGCTGTTCTACCAGGCGCTGAACGTGGTGCTGGAAGTGGTGCTGGACGACGAGCTGGAGATGGACGACTACGTTTCCAACTTCCGGCGCATGTTCGGCAATGAGCGCATGGATGCGGCACTCGGCTCGGTGGACGGCAGCGTGCGCTTCTACGGGCTGACCCCAACCAGCCTGAAACTTGAAGGTCTGGACCGCCACCTGCGTCTGGTCGAGAGCTACAAGAAGCTGCATGCGGCGCGTGCCCGCGCGGCGGGCTGAGGCCCGCTTCAGCCCAAGAGAGGGTACATAGCGACCCTCTCGTCTATTTTTTTGTACCAATCCCCTCAGCCATGTGTCCATTTGGCTGAACTTGGCGTCAGATTTGCCTGTCCATCATGTAACAAAACTGTCATATATCCGTGACAAGTGTGACGAGCTAATCCGATGCCGCTGACAACCCCTCCCGCCAAACACAGAGCGACGATCATCTGCTTCGACAAAGGAAGGGTCTTGCTCGTGCGCAAGAAAGGCGGCAAATGGAACTTCCCGGGCGGCGTCATCGAGCGAGGCGAACAGCCGCATGAGGCGGCAGCCCGAGAGCTGCATGAGGAAACCGGCCTGAGCGACCACGGTTTGCTGCATCTGTGCACCTTGGAAGTGGCCGGGATTCTCCATTACATCTTCACCACCCACCTGCACCCCGGCGATCGCCCCTGTGCGCGGAGAGAAATTGCCGCGTGTACATGGATCGAGCGCCGTGGGCTGGCGCGTGCGCCGCTCAATCCAGCAGCCGAGGCGTTGCTCGCCTGCCAGATTCCGGCGCTGTCGGCCTGGGCAGCCTGATACCGAGCGCCGCTTGGCTTGGCGATGGCAGCCGAGGCTTGTGACGTGGCCCGCATTACTGCATCTTCACCGTTCATTTCTGTAGGAGGTATCCCATGGACTGGAATGACCTGCGCGTCTTCCTGGCGATTGCCCGCAGCGGCTCGCTCGGGGCGGCCGCCAAGCAGTTGGGCGTCAGTCATCCAACCGTAGGTCGGCGCCTGCAGGTGCTCGAGCAGAGCAACGGTCATGCTTTTTTCCGTCGCACCAGTGAAGGGTTGGTACTCACCGCAGCGGGGGAGAGCATCCTGAGTCTGGCCGAAGACATGGAACGCAGCGCCTTGGCCATCGAACGGCGTATCGCGGGCGTGGGCGAACAGCCGGAGGGCTTGCTGCGCATCGCCTGTGCAGACTGGTTCGCAGGATTCGTGCTGGCACCTGTACTGCATGAGTTGCACCGCCGTTATCCGTTGATCGTGGCCGAGGTGATCCCCAGCCATCGATTGTTCGACCTGGCGCGCCGGGATGCCGAAATCGCTTTTCGCATCGTCCCGTTCACCGAGCCGGACATCGTTCAGCGTCGGCTCATGACCCTGCACTATGGGCTGTACCAGGCCGAGCACCAAGCCTTCGATCCCGGCGAGGGCGGTGAGGCGCTCGGTCTTGTCACCATGAATACGGCCCAATCCCATTACCCTGACGTCCACTGGTTGCAGTCGCACTTCCCCAAGGCGCGGACTGTGTTCACCAGCAGTAGCCGCAGTGTACAGGCGCGGCTATGTGCATCAGGGCTGGGTGTTGCAGTGCTGCCGCGAGCGATCGGCGACCAGTCGCCGTTGCTACGCCGGCTGGATATCGGCGAGCCGCCACCAGACCGTGAGATCTGGATGGGCTATCACCAGGACATGCGCCAGATGGACCGGCTGCGGGCATTGGCCGATCTGGTGGTAGAGAGGCTTGGCGATGCTCCATGAGCGCAGGCACCGCTACCGGGCAGCTGTGGGGCGGCGCGCCAGGGTAAAACTCAAGCCTGCGCCCAACACCAGGCAAGCGGCCATGCACATCAGCGCAATGGTGAAGGCATGACTGATGGCGGTCGGGTCGGTGCCAGCGCCCAGCACGCCATAGAATATGCCGCCGATCACCGCCACGCTGAGCGCCGTGCTCACTTGCAAGGTCGAACTGGTGACACCGGCCATCATCCCGGACAACGCTGGGGCGACGCGCCCTGTGATCATGCGCATCAGGGTCGGCATCGCCAATCCCTGGCCGAAGCCGATGACGAATAGCACGACGGCAAAGATCGCGGGCTGCGGGCCAGGGTTGCCCGGTGTGAGGGTAATGAGACCTGCGAGTGCGACCAGGCCTGCAACCATCAATGCCAGGCCAACGGCGTTGGTGTAGAGGCCCAGCACGCGTGTGCACAACGGTGCGGTCAACGGCCCGATGAGAAAACCCGCGCCGAAGGGCAGGAAGACCAGGCCTGCATGCAGCGCGCTTACATGCAATGCACCTTGCAGGTAGATCGAGAAAAGCAGGAAGAAGGCACCGATCGTGTAGAACGACAGGGCGACCAGCAATGCCCGGCGCAGCCCCGGCACGCGCAGCGCGGCCGGATCCAGCAAGGGCGCTCCCCCCGCGCTGGCCAGGCGGGCCTGGTGGCGCCAGAAGGTCCAGCCAAGCAATGGACAGGCGATCAGCGACAGCCACGCCCACAGCGGCCAGCCGGCCTCACGACCTTCGATCAACGGCACGATCAGCGTGGCAAGTGTGAGCATCGACAGCGCCATGCCGCCGAGGTCAAGCCTGCGCGCATGGCTGGCGCGAGTCTCCTTGATCAAGGGAATGCCGAAGAGGATGACCAGCAGCGCGACCGGAAGATTGATGAGAAAGATCATCCGCCAGCCAAGCCCGAACAGATCGAGCGAAATCAGGATACCGCCCAGTGCCTGTCCGATCACGCTGGCCAGACCGAACACCGCACCATACAGGCTCAGCGCCAGGGGCTTTTCCGCCTCGGGGAAGATCGCCTGTACCGAGGCCAGTGCCTGTGGCGCCATCACTGCCGCGGTGATGCCTTGCAGCGCACGGCCAGTGATCAGCATCCAGGGCGTGGCAGCGAACCCGCAGAGCAACGAGGCGGCGGTGAAGCCGACAAGGCCGATGAAGAACATGCGTCCGCGGCCATGCAGGTCGCCCAGCCGGCCACCGGTGATCAGCGTTACCGCATAAAGCGCGGCATAGGCGGAAATGACCAGTTGCTCGGCCGATGCCGAAGCATTCAGGTCGCTGCGTATCGATGGCAGCGCCACATTGACGATGAAGAAGTCCAGCGGTGGGAGGAATGCCCCGACAAGCAGGACCACGAACATCGCCCAGCGGCGTTGGTCGGGGCCGGCTGCCCTGTCGTCAGGTGCCAGGGTGAGTGAGTGCTCAATATCAGGTGGGTTTTTCATACGAGGCCCTCGTAAAAGATGGGGCCATGCTAGGAAGCGCTTGCAGATGGGGTCAACGCTTTACCCCCTTACAAAAATGAACGTTGAAACTGCAGGAATGACAGTCCCGTCAATGCCTTGCGACTCGCACAATGGCTCGGACAACCGGCTGTGAACGCCGGCTCCCCAGACCTGCAGGAGATCGTTGCAATGAACCTTGAGACTTTGGAAAAACGCCTGGACCGCATCGAAAGCCGCCTGGCGATCGAGTCGCTGATCTGGACCTACGCCCAGGCCTATGACCGCGTGGATGAGGCACTGCTGGAAAGCATCTGGCATGTCGATGCAACCCTGGACTTGCCGGCATTCGGGCACGGAACCGGGCGCGAGGGCATTCTGGCCATGGCTCGGGAATCGTGGCGGAAAATGCCGCACATGCATCACTGGATGGCCAACCCGCTGATCGAGCTTGACGGCGAAAGCGCCACCGCGGTCTCACAGGCCGACTGTCTGTTCCATGACATCGAACAAGGCCCTGTGCAGGCCGCTGGTTTGTACCATGACCGCTTCGAGCGACGCGATGGAGAATGGCGTTTTACTGAGCGCCGCTTCGAGCTGATGTTCCTGGTGCCACTGCAAAACTGGAAACCCATTGCCGGTTCGCAGGCGTTCGCCCGCTCATGAAATCAATAGCCTTGCTCGGAGGTGGCAACTAGCTCGAACTCGTGTAGGCGCGGCGGTTCGGCGCCCCGACTTGTCCCGCGAACACGGGCGTAGCCCGTGCCAGGCAGCGCGGTGTCTTTTTCGCGGGTAAACCCGCTCCCACAGGGACCCGCGCTGCTTTTGTAGGAGCGGCCTTGTGCCGCGATCGGGCGCGAAGCGGCCGCAAGCCAGGCAGCCGAAATTTTCCTGATAGGTCTGAGGGCCTGGTTTCACGGCCGCTTCGCGCCCGATCGCGGCACAAGGCCGCTCCCACAGGGGATTGGGCTGGTCTTTAAATTTTGAGCAAGACAGTTGCTTCTACAGGTGCGATGGGCACCTGTAGAAGCGGTTCAGGGTGTTCCTTGGAGCAGCAAGACAGCGCCCGCCAGCTTGCGAAAACACCTTCACTCCTTCACCACCGCCAGCCCCGCCTCCTGGGGTGTTTCGGCCTCCAACTTCAAGCGGTCGGCCTTGCTGATGTACTTGGGCTTGTTGCTCTTGGGCGCCAGCTTGGCGTTGGCTTTCTTGGCGTGAGCCTTCAACAGCTGTTTGATCTTTTTCTGACGATTCATGTTTTTCGCGCCCCTTGAGCGCATCCACTGGCAAAACGCGGCGAGCTTAGCGCTGCCGATCCTGATGGACAAGGTTATCGATGTGCCGCCAACGAGAAGGGTGCATCGCTCTCGTGCGGCCGGCCTTGAAGGATCTGCCGGGTGATCATCTCGCCGCTGGCGCACGCAAGGGTGAAGCCCAGCGCGCCATGGCCGACGTTAAGCCACAGGTTCTCCAGCCCCGGCGCCCGGTCGATGATCGGCTTGCCCAGCGCAGTGGCAGGACGCAGGCCCGCCCATGCCTGGGCCTGGCGCAGGTCCAGGGCGGGGAACAGTTCCGCCACCTGTGCCTTCAGGAGGTCGATGCGCCGCTTCGGGGCCTCGGCCGAACGCACGCCCATGTCCACCATCGCGGCGATCCGCAGGGTGCTGCCCAGCGGTGCGTAGACAATCTTGCGACTGGCGTCGGTGACGCTGAGCCGGGGCAGGGCGTTGGCATCGGCAGGCTGCACGCTGAGGCTGTAACCGCGCAGCCCATAGAGCGGCAGGCTGATCCCCAGCGGTTTGAGCAAGCCGACACTGGCGATGCCTGAGGCGATGATGAAGGCGTCAGCCTCAAGGGTTTCGTTACCCAGCTTCAGCGCAGTAATCCGCTTGCCCACCTTGGTGAAACCGCTCACGGCCTGGCCCAGCTTGAAGCGCACATTCGCCAGGCCATCCAGATGACGTTTGAGCCCCTCGCAGAACAACCGGCAGTCTGCGGTGGCTTCGCCGGGGGTGAAGATGCCGCCGGCAAGCTGCCCGACCACCCCTGACAGGGTGGGCTCAAGGTCGCTGCATTGGCTGGGCGTCAGCAGGCGTTGCTGCGACCCCGCCTGTTGCTGAAGTTCGGCCAGCCTGACTGCGGCGCTCAGCGAAGCTTGGCTGCGATGGATGATCAGCTTGCCGGTCTGGCGCAGGTTGAAATCGATCGGTGTCTGTTGCAGCAACTGCTCCAGCAACGCCTGGCTGCGTTGGGACAGCCTGAGCATCTCGCGTACCGTGCGCTCGACCCGGCTTGCCCGGCATGCCCGCAGGAAGGCCAGGCACCAGCGCCATTGCTGCAAATCCAGGCGCGGCTGCAGGCGCAGTGGCGAGTCGCTGGCGAGCAACCACCTGGGCAGGTTGGCGAACACCGACGGGTCGGCCAGGGGCGCCACGTAGTTGTAGCTCAGTTGCCCGCCATTGGCGAAGCTGGTCTCCAGGGCGATATCCTCGTTGCGTTCGACCAGCGTGACCTGAAGCCCTTCGCGCGCCAGGTACAGCGCACTCGCAAGGCCAATGACCCCACCCCCCACGACCACCACATGCATGTGCCTTCTCCTGAACTCGTGCCACTGCGCTCAGTATCCAGCCTTGCCGTTCACGTCCGCCAAGGCCTATAACTGCAGCTTCCATAACCTTGGGCTATGACCATGCGTATCCGTCACATCGAAGTGTTCCAGGCAATCCTGCGGACCGGTTCCCTGACGCGCGCAGCACAGGCGCTCAACATCACCCAGCCTGCGGCCAGCAAGCTGCTGGCCCATGCAGAGGCGAGCCTGGGTTTCGTCTTGTTCGAGCGGGTCAAGGGGCGTCTGCAGCTCACCCGCGAGGCCGAAATACTGATCCCGGCCATCGACAAGGTGTTCCGCGACCTGGACGATGTGCGGCGGCTGTCGCGCAGCCTCAGGCATCAGTCCAGGGGCGCGCTGCGCATAGGCTGCATTCCGTCACTGGGCTTGAAGGTGCTGCCTCACGCCCTGGCTGCAAGCCAGCGCGCCAATCCCGAGCTGTCCCTGGACCTGATCACCGCCCACAGCGATCAACTGGCGCAGGCGCTGCTGGCGCGCGAGATCTCGATTGCCTTCACCTTCAATGCCCAGCCACGACCCGGCTTGAAAGTCATTGACCTGCACGAAGTCGAGCTGGTCTGCCATGACGACACGCAAGACCAGGGGCCGGTGTCACTGGATGCCATCGACCCTGCGCGAATCATCGGCCTGCCGGCCTCGGACCCCCTCGGTGAGCTGGTCCGGCCATGGCTTGGCGGCGTGGACAGCCGCACCCAGGTCCAGACCTACTATGTGGCTTGCGCCCTGGCCCAGGCGGGGGCAGGTATCGCCTTGATCGATGAGTTCACCGCCGACGCCTTGCTCCCGCCAGGGCAACGCGCGCGACGGATCACGCCACGGCTGCCCGTGGTGCTGACAGCGGTGGTGCATGAGAATGCGGTGTTGTCGAAGCTTGAGAAAGACTTCATGGCCTCGGTCAGGCTCATGGCTGCCGGGGCAGCCATAACCTGAACTCATGCTTTGCTGCGTTTGCCTGCCTGGCGAACCAGGCGTTCAGCGCGTTGGACCAAGTTTTTTCTCGAAGTACACCCGGTTGAAGCCGTCTTCGCTGCGCCGTGCGACCTCGACATAGCCAAGCCTGGGGTAGAGGCCGAGGTTGTCGGTCATTCGCTCGTTGGTGTAGAGCTGCACTGCATTCAGCCCGAGTTGGCGCGCGCGGCTTTCGCACAGGTTGATCAGCGCCTTGCCGATACCACGTCCGGCGGCACTGGGCAGCACGGCCACGTTTTCCAGCAGCATGTGGTTGTCGTGGGGGTAGAACACGATGAAGCCCTGCAGGCTGGCCTGCTCGTCCAGGGCCACGTGGACCCAGCCAGTCGCGATCTGGCTGGCGTAGTCGGCCAGCATGGGGGCGGGCTTGCGGCCTATCAAAGGGATGTAGCGGGCATAAGCCTGTTCGGCGCAGGCCTGGATGGCGGATTGGTCGGCGGGGGTGGCGGGGCGGATCATCGTGCGCTCTCCTTGGGGCGGATGCGGGCTGAACCCGCGGGCGCGATCAGGCGCCCGCAGGCTTGCAACCTAGTGAAGATCCTTGAGCAAGGCAACGAGGCTGTGCATTTGCTCCACAGCTTCGGTTGCCGCCTTGGCCGGTGGCAGGCTTTCGCTGCGACGGATGGTGAAATAGCCGTCGTCTTGTGACGTTTTGCGAATGCCGCGCCGTGCCCGTTCGGTGTTGACAATCTCAATCAATGGCTGACGGTATGCGGTTACGACGCTGCTCAAGGAAATATACGATGTGATCACGAAATGGTCGCCTTCCTGGCGGACTTTGACTGCCGCTGGCCACATCCCTCCCAGGTCCGGGTCCAGGAAACGCCCGAACTCCACCAGACAGAAGAAAGTAACCACCCGCCGAGGCTCCGTGACGACATGACCAAAGGCCTCCTTCATTGCACTGTGGAACCTGGCGAACTTGCGTTCTTTCAGGCACCTGTCCCAAACCTGCGGTCGACGCGCATAGAGCTGGAACAAGCGCACATTGGCCTTTGCATCATTGCCCGTCGGCCCGTTGACCAGGGCTGCCAGGTCCTTGGCGCGCGAACTCGGTGCATTGGGGGTGAGGATCTTGTGCAGGGCGTCGAGTGCCTCCTGATGCTTGCTTGCCACCGTGGTGACCAGCTTGCCCAGGCCGTCGCCTTCGGCGATCTCCTCTTCTTCCTGGATGGCCTTGCGAAACTGCGCCAGGGTGGATTTCACGTGAGGCGCGGTCCACTCCAGTTGTTCGATCTGGGTGAGGAATTCGGTTAGCCAGGTGTAGCCGACCGGAATCCACTGGTCGTGCTCCGGGTCGTTCTCGTGGCCGTCGAGGAAGATATGGATGCCGCGGTAGTTCGGGTAGAGATTGTTCAGGGCTTCGTAGTAGGTCTTGGTCTGGTCTTCCCCCTCGTGATGACCAAACTTGTTCTCGATGGCGATGTAAATCTTGGCCGCGGGGTCCAGCGCGAGCACGTCGATATAGCGCTTCTGGTTGCGCAGTCCCAGTTCGGCCTCCGTCATCACCATGAGCGAGGAGAAGGCCAGGGTCTGTACGTTCGAGGCGGCCAGGAAGCGGCGGTCATTGAGGCTCAGGTTTTCGATATGGCTGGATTGCCCTGCCCGGGTCAGCAGCGACTTGATCGCCTGGTCACCCAGCCCGTGGCCCTGGGTCGGATCGATCAGCCAGGCGAGGAAGCGGGAGACGTTCACTTCCTTGGGGAAGCAGATCTGAAGAGCGTCGCTGTGGGTGGAAAGTGCGAGCATCCGTTGCACATCCGAGTCGGCGTAAAGAGCGTCGACCAGATATTCCAAAGTCATACGAGTCCTGCAATGAAGGTGGGATGTTGGGAGGGTTTACGATCAGCAAGCCTCGATCGGGCTGCGCTGTTGCTTGAGGAAGTCCAGGCAGTTCTTGCCTGCCTGCACGTCGATGTCACCGCGCTCGATATCAACGCATACGGCTTTGAGTGTTCTGACCGGTTGTTGCATCGGCGGGTCCTGTATCCGATGGTGGAAAGGTGGATGGAGGCATTGTGCCACTAATTTTATATGCCGTGCCATTTTGGGCGGTTGCGCTGCCAGGACCTGTAGTTGCATCGATGATTGCGTGATACGTATCACGGTACGTTATATGGCTCGTGGGAGCGCTGGTGCGCCGTTGCGACTTGCCCGCAAAGCAGAGACCGCGGTGTATTTTTCGCGGGCGAGCCCGCTCCCACAAAGCGTCGGTGCTGGGCGGCTCAGTGAACGGCGCTGAATCCCGACTCCGGCACCTGTCGCAACGCTCCGACCAGCGCATCGGCCTGCCCGATCGCAACTTCAAGGCTGCGCATGCTGGCACTCATCAACTGGCGCACCTCGACATCGGCACAGGTATCGTGGGCATGGTACGCATCGGTATAGGCGTGGAGCATGAAGTGGCAGGCGTTGGACAGCACTTCCTCGATGGGGACCAGACCTTCGAGAATGGCGGTGGAGAGGGATTTGCCGGCGGGGACTGCGAATTTGCGGAGAAGATTTTCGGGTGGGTCGGGAACGATTTTTTTCATGTGATTTCCTGAATGCAGTGAGTGCTGCACCATCCGTTTCCACACGAAAGGGTGGCAGCCATACGCGGGGTGGAAACCCGAGAGCATTCAGGAAAGCTCGGTAGGCACAGGGCCTCCCGCGCATAGCTGCCATAACGACACAACGCTGAATACTCTTCGGGTTTCCACACCCGGTCGCTGAACACCAGCGACCGGGGAAGCCTATGGGCCAGGCTTCCCCGGGACAATCAGACGGGAGTCGACAGGTTGCGTAGGGTATTTCCCTGTGGCCATTGCTCTCTGTCAGACGCGGAGTAGTCCGCTGTAGGAATCAGCCCTTTATCGCGGTGCTTACGGCAAGTCCAGGCTGTGCTCAGCGGCCGCGCTCCAGCGCATCCGGATTGGCCACGTTCATCGGCGCACCCTCGAAAAACGCCAGCACATTGTCGAAAGCATCACCGAAGTACAGCTCGTAACCCGCCTTCTCCGCATACCCCAGGTGCGGCGTGCACAGTACGCGCGGGTGCTGGAGCAAGGGGTGGGCAGGGTCGAGCAGCGGTTCGCTCTCGTACACATCCAGGGCAGCAAAGCCCGGGCGTCCATTGTTCAGTGCCGCGAGCAGGGCACCCGGGGCGATCAGCTCGGCGCGGCTGACGTTCACCAGCAGGGCATCGGGCTTCATGTGTGCCAGGTCTTCGCCGGTCACGAGGTGGCAAGTGCTGTCGGACAGGCGCAGGTTGAGGCTGACAATGTCGGCTTCGGCGAAGAACGCCTCGCGCGAAGCTGCAGCCCGGTGGCCATCGGCCTGGGCAGCTGCGCGGCTGCTCTCGCTGCCCCACACCAGCACCGGCATGTCGAAGGCCTGGGCGTAGCGCGCCAGGCGTTGGCCGATCTTGCCGTATCCCCAGATCCCCAAGGTCTGCCCCGCCAGGGCCTGCCCCAGGTTGACCTGCCAGCGCCCTTGCCTGAAGGCATCGATGGCCGGCACTAGCTGACGGCGGGCGTTGAGGATCAGCGCCCAGGCCAACTCAGCCGGCGCTACCGGCGAGCCGCGGCCTTCGGTCACGACAACGCCGCGTGCGGTGCAGGCAGCCAGGTCCAGGTGGCTGGATACCTTGCCGGTCTGGCTGATCAGCTTGAGCTTGGGCAACCGGTCGAGCAGCGCCGCGTCGATGCGCGTGCGTTCGCGGGTGAGCACCAGCGCGTCGGCATCGGCGAAGCGCTCGACGAGCTGGTCCTCGGTGGCCGGTTGCAGTTGGTGGAGCACAGTGACCTGGTGCTTGCCCAGGCGGGCGAAGCAGTCGAGCGTGCTGATCACATTCTGGTAGTCGTCGGGGATGACAATGTGCATGTGCGGCGGTCCGAGCGGGTCTGGGGGAGGTCAGACGATAGCCGAATTCGCCAGCGGTGCACGAGCCCTCTTCAGGTATCGCCACCGCGCGATAGCGCCTGGAGTACGGCCATCGCCTGTGCAGCGTCGTCACTGGCGACAAAGATATGGTCGTGATAGTAGGCGGCGATCACGTTGCAACTGATGCCCGCTTCCCCAAGTGCGCTGGCGAAGGCCGCAGTGAGGCCGACGGCATCGAGCGCGGAGTGAATGGTCAGGGTGATCCAGGCCGCGACGAAGCTGTATTCCAGGCCCAGCGCATCGGCGCGTGAACGGTCGAGTATCGCGGTCAGACCTTCCTGCTCGCGGAAGCTGCCGAGCACTTCGCTGCCCTGCAAAGCTGCGCTGTCGGCCACGGTGCAGAACACGTATTCGCCGGGGTTGAGTTTGGGGCTCATGCCGCGCAGCAGCGCGGTGATGGATTTTTCGCCTGACATGGGGGAGCTCTGTGTCTGAAAAGTTTGCCAGTGTGCCTGGCCCGCACTGATCAGTAGAGCGAATGTTGCTGATAGCCGATTAGCCTGGCTTATGTAAACAACCATGGACGCAGGGTTGCGGCCTGTGGAAGATTGATTCCCCTTTGGCGCCAGACTGTTCCCCCGCAAAGCGAGTCAAGCAATGGATCTGAAATTCAGTCATGTCGATGTACTGGTGAGCGACCTCGAGGCCGCGTGTGCGTATTACGCACGGATACTCGGTGCGCGGATCTCGAAAACCCAGGTCTGGGAGCGCGGCGGCCTGCATGTGCACTACGCCGTCGTGCTGATGGGGGCGGAGCGTTTCATGCTGGTCCAGCCGCTGGCAGGCAATCTCAAGACGCTGCTCGAGACCCAGGGCGAGGGCACCATCTACCGCCATTGCTACTCGACCCCGGACATCGAGGTGGTGTACGACCAACTGATGGCGCAAGGTGTTCAGCCCGAGGACGAAAATGGCAACCCGCTGGACCGGAATGACCTGCAAGCGCCGGGAGGCGGGCGGATCATCTGGCTACCCAAGCAGTTCGGACATTTTTCGATCGAGATCCTCGAGGCCGAGGGGCTGGAGCGCTTTATCGAAGAGGTGTTTGCCTGAGGCACTGTCGAACTCGGTCGTTCACCGCAAGATCAGTGGGCGATAGGCGAAGCGTCTCGTAACCTTGGCGGTGTCGATCGATAATTCACGCACTTGTGCCGACGACTGCCCTCCCATGAGAAACGACACCCGTCTGGCGCTGCCGCTCGAGCGCCTGGGGAGCGTGACCCAGGCGCAGTTGGCAGACGATTTCGAACGGCGTTACCCGGGCCGTGTGCCGTTGGCCGAAGCGTGATTTGCCGGTATCGATCGATACCGGCACCGGTCACCAAAGCACGATATCGTAGGTCAGGTAGAGCCGATTGCTATCGCGGCCACGGGCGAAATCCGAGCGGTACACGTAGTTGCGCAGTTTGGCACCCAGCCCCTTGAACGGTCCGGATTGCACAACGTAGGCCAGTTCCGCGTCGCGCTCCCATTCGCGCAACCCGTCTTCGCCTGAACGGTGGTTGTCGCCACTCAGGTAGCGGGTCATGAAGGTCAGTCCCGGCACCCCTGCGGCAGCGAAGTTGTAGGCATAGCTGGCCATCCAGGTCTTCTCGTCTTCCTCGATGAATTTTCCGATACCGACGTTGCTGAACGAATACACGGTCGCGCCGCTGATGTAGGGCAGGCCGGCGTCGCCGCGCAGCACCTGGTAGCCGGTGCCGAAGGCATGGCCGCTGTGGCTGTAGGTCAGTTGCCCGCTGAGCATGTGGTTGTCGATGCGTCCGGCCTGAGCCGCGCCCTCGTCGCGACTCCTGAAATAGCGCAGGTCGCTGGCAAGTGTGCCACCGGCCAGCGGTAGGTCATGCTGGATGCCGGCGAAGTCCTGGCGGTAGAAGTCGCTCAACTCACCGTGGAAATAACTCAGGCGCAGTTGCTTGCTGACCGCGTAGTCGGCGCCGCCGTAGCTGAAATCGCCGGATTCACGACCGCTGTAGCCGTCCACAAACAGCCCGGTGCTGTTCGATGAGTCGCGCTGCTTGAAGCGATCCAGATGCCCGAACGTGAGGGTGAGGTTGTCAAGGTCGTTGCTGACCAGTTGGCTGCCCTGGTAGATCTGCGGCAGCAGGCGGGCGTCGTTGTAGACCAGTACGGGTGTCTTGGGCAGCAGTGTGCCGTGCTTGACGACTGTCTTGCCCAGGCGTGCCTTGGCAGTGACGCCGGCGCTGGCGAATTCTTCGGCGGCGTGGCCGTCGTCGTGTACCGGCAGCAAGCCGGTGCCACTGCGTCCGGGGCCTGAGTCCAGGCGCACGCCAACCAGGCCCGATGCGTCGATGCCAAGCCCCAGGACACCCGGGGTATAGCCGGATTGATAATCGAGCAGAAAGCCTTGCGCCCATTCCACTCGCTCGCTTTTGGCGTTGGCGGCGGCGCGGCTGCTCATGCCCTGTTCGTCACGGAAATTCTCGTTGAAATAGACGTTGCGCAGTTGCAGCTTCAGTGTGCTGTTGTCGATGAAACCGGCAGCGTCGACAACAGGCATGCAACCGCAGAGCAGGGCACAGCCGGCCCCTCGCAGAACGATTCGAGACATGATCGGTACTCTAATGTGGGACGCGCAGAGGGCGGGCGCCAGTGGGCGCCGCGCAGCGGTTCAGACGAAGAACGACAGGGCGCCGGTGAGCAGCGCCAGTGCGGTGATCACCAGTGAGGTCAACACCGCCCATTTCACCGTGGCCTTCTGGAAGTCGCCGATGTCGCGGTCGACCATGCCCACCAGCAGCAGGGTCGAAGCCACCAGTGGGCTCATCAGGTGCACCGGTTGGCCGAGTACCGAGGCCCGGGCGATCTCCACCGGATCGATGCCGTAGGCTGCCGCAGCGTTGGCCAGGATCGGCACCACACCGAAGTAGTAGGCATCGTTGGAGAGCACGAAGGTCAGCGGCATGCTGGTCAGCGCCACCACCAGCGGGAACCAGTGGCTCCAGGCCTCCGGGATCCAGTCCACCAGCGTCTGGGCCAGCGCATCGACCATCTTGGTGCCGGAGAAGATGCCGGCGAAGATGCCCGCTGCGAACACCAGCAGCACCACGGTCATGGCGTTGCCGGAGTGAGCGAGGATGCGTGCTTTCTGCACCTCGAGCTGCGGGTAGTTGATCATCAGTGCGGCGACGAAGCCAATCATGAACAGGATCGCGGCGTGCATCAGGCCCATGACCAGGGCGCTCATCACGATGATGACCAGCACCAGGTTGACGTAGGCCAGGCGTGGGCGCTTGTGCGGGTTATCGCCGAGGATCTCCTTGATGTAGCAGTTGCCGCCCCCGGACTCCAGCGCCACGTTGCCGATGCGCCGGCGTTCGGCACGACCGAGCAGGAACGCGGTGAATACCACCCAGGCGGCACCTCCGATCACCGTCGGCAGCATCGGGATGAAGTATTCGGTCGCATCCAGGCCAAGTGCGGCGATGGCGCGGGTCGCCGGGCCACCCCAGGGGCTCATGCCGCTCATGATGCTCAGCGACAGCATGGAAATGGTGGCGAGGATCATCGGGTTCATGCCGATGCGCTTGTACAGCGGCAGCATCGCCGCGCAGGTGATCATGTAGGTGGTGGTGCCGTCGCCGTCGAGGGCCACCAGCAACGACAGCAGCGCGGTGCCGATGGCGATCTTGATCGGGTCACCATTGACCCGCTTGAGGATCTTGCGAATCAGCGGGTCGAACAGGCCGGCATCGATCATCAGGCCGAAGAACAGGATGGCGAACAGTAACAGGGCGGCCGATGGTGCGACCATTTTCAGGCCGTCGAGCATCATCTTGCCCAGGTCCGGGGCGAAGCCGCCGATAATGGCGAAGACGATCGGCACCACGGTGAGTGCGACGATCGGTGACAGGCGTTTGCTCATGATCAGGTAGGTGAAGGTCACCACCATGACCAGGCCAAGGAGTGCAAGCATGGGTCGTTTCTCTTGTTTTTATTGTCGTCATGGTCGCCTGGCGCGCAGGCGTCCGCCAGCCCCCGCCCGAGGCGGGGGATCAAGTGAGGTGAATGTCAGTGAGTACGATGGGGTGGGGTTGCAGCCTGGGTAGGCTGCCAGGCCTGCTCGGCCGGGGTGTCGGCTTTGCCGCTGGCCAGGGTGCGCATGAGCGTTTCCCGGTCGCAGGCGTTCTCCGACAATGAAATGACCACGGTGGCCACCGCGTTGCTCGCCAGGCTGGTGAGGGCTCGCGCCTCGGACATGAAACGGTCGATACCGATCAGCAGTGCAAGGCCGGCCAGCGGGATGTCGTGGATGACCGTGAGGGTCGAAGCCAAGGCGACGAAACCGCTGCCGGTAACACCTGCAGCCCCTTTGGACGACAGCAGCATGATCGCCAGCATGGTCAGGATCTGGCCGAGGCTCAGGTCGATGTTGCAGGCCTGGGCGATGAACACCGCGGCCAGCGACAGGTAGATCGCGGTGCCGTCGAGGTTGAACGAGTAGCCGGTCGGTAGCACCAGGCCCACCACGCCTTTCTTGCAGCCCAGAGCCTGAAGCTTTTCCAGCATGCGTGGCAGCACCGGCTCTGTGGACGAGGTCCCCAACACCACCAGGAACTCTTCGCGCAGGTAGCGCAGCAGCCTCCACAGGCTGAAGCCATGCGCCCGGCAGATGCCGCCCAGCACCACCATGACGAAGAAGGCGCAGGCGATGTACAAGGTGCCGATCAGCTTGGCCAAGGCACCGAGCGAGGTGATGCCGTACTGGCCGACGGTGAAGGCCAGTGCGCCGAAGGCACCGATCGGGGCGAAGCGCATCAGGTAGCCAAAGATGCGGAACACCATCTGCGACGCGGACTCCAGCACCTCCAGCACCGGCCTTGCGGATTCGCCCATGGCTGAGAGGGCGAAACCGCAGAGCACGGCGATGAACAGCACCGGCAGCACTTCGCCTTTGTCGAAGGCACCGACGAAGGTCTCGGGGATGATATGCATGAAGAAGTCCACCACGCCCAGTTTGGCGGCGGAGGTGGTGTATTGGCTCAGGCCCGCAGTACTGAGGGTCGCCGGGTCGATGTTCATGCCCACGCCTGGACGGAACAGGTACACCGCGACCAGGCCGATGATCAGGCTGACCACGGTCAACACCAGGAACAGTAACAAGGTCTTGCTCATCAACCGACCCAGCGAACGGCGGTCGGTCATGCCGGCGATGCCGGTGACGATGGTGCAGAACACCACGGGCGCGATCATCATCTTGATCAGCTTGATGAAGGCATCGCCCAGCGGCTTGAGCGCAACGGCCTGTTGCCCCCAGAAGTGACCGACCACCACGCCTAGCAGGACGGCGCAGAGAATCTGAAAGTACAGCGATTTCATGAGTTTCATAAGGCATCACCCATTATTGAAGTTGTGCGGATGCGCTGGATGGAGCTGGATCGGGCTTAGCCCGCGAGTCGCCGCGTGGACGGTGCGTAGACGAACCCCGAGAACAATCGGCGTGCGGTGCGTACCACCGAGGCTTGCAGTGTCTGGCCATCGGCACCGGAACGCGACAGGGCGATGTCGATGGCCCCGCTTGGATGCTCCAGACGTACCTCACGCAGGGTCAGGGCCTGTTCACCGAGCAGGTCGCCGATCACTGTGCCGGGGCTGACACAGGCAGTGGCCAGTCCGATCGCACCGGTGATCGCCAGCGCCCGGTGGCAGCTGTGCGGCATGAAGTAGCGAACCTGCAGAGTGCCATCGAAGCGTGGTGCGGATACCACGACCGGCTTCGGGATCACCATGTTGCTTACATCTCCCAGGCCCATGGCCCGGCCGGCCTTCAGCCGCAGGGCTTCGAGGCGTTTGAGCAGCTTTGCATCGGCGTCCAGTTGAGCCGGGCTCTCGCTGCCCTCAAGCCCCAGATGACGGGCGTCGACGATCATCATCGGCATGGCCATGTCGATACAGGTGACCGGTACGCCATCGATTACCTGCTGGGACTGGCCAGTGGGGAACAGGCTGCCGGTCTTGCTGCCGACGGCATCGAGGAATGTAAGGTGCACAGGGGCCGCGGTCCCAGGAACGCCGTCGATGGCGGTACGGCCCTCGTAGCGCACGATCCCGCCAGGCGTCTGTACAAGCGAGTTGACGAATGTGCCGGTATTGAGGTTGCGGATGCGGACCAGCGTCTGGCCGTCGTTGCCCTTGACCAGCCCTTGTTCGATGGCGAAGGGGCCGACCGCGCAAAGCATGTTGCCGCAGTTGGGCGCAGTATCGACACGGCGCTCGGCGACCATCACCTGCACGAACAGATAATCGACATCGGCATCGGGGTGCAGTGAGGGGCTGATGATCGCAACCTTACTGGTCTGCGGGCTGCCGCCGCCAATGCCGTCGATTTCCAGTTCATGGCCCGAGCCCATCAGGGCGATCAGCATCTCGTTGCGCTCGACGATATTGGACGGCAAGTCCCAGGCATGGAAGAAGGGGCCCTTGGAGGTCCCGCCGCGCATCAGCACACAAGGAATTCGTTGCATGAAGTCTAGCTCTTGTTGATCAATGGACATCATTGATGTGTATGGGACAAGAGTGACAGGGGTGGATAAATCAATCCAATGCAAATATCGTCGCTATTATTGCGCTATACACATAAATTGTCGGCCAGTGTCTGAAAGAGAATCAGCATGGAATATGAGCTTCAAGACATACGATCTTTCGTGAAAATCGCCGAACTGGGCAGTTTCCACGAGGCAGCAGAGGTTTTGCACTTGTCGCAGCCAGCCCTGAGCCGCCGCATCAAGAAGCTCGAGGACGGCCTTGGGACGCCCCTGCTCGAACGCACCACGCGGCGCGTCGGACTGACCAGTGTCGGGCGTGACTTTCTACCCAAGGCCCGGCGCCTGCTGGACGATTTCGAGGATTCGATCCTGAGCATTCGCGAGCTGGCCGAGCGCCAGACCGGGCAGGTGACTTTGGCCTGCATCCCTACCGCAGCGTTCTATTTCCTGCCCTCGGTCATTCGCCTCTACAACGAACAGTACCCCAAGATTCGCATTCGCCTGCTCGACCTCAGTGCCAACGACGGGCTCGAGGCGGTGCTGCGTGGCGAGGCCGATTTCGGGATCAACATGATGAGCGGGCAGCACCCGGACATCGAGTTCGTTCCCCTGGTGCAGGAGCAGTTCGTGCTGGCCTGTCGGCGCGACCATGTGCTGGCCGGGCGCGTGTCGGTGAGCTGGACGGAACTGGCCGAGCACCGGCTGATCGGGGTAGGGCGGCTCAGCGGCAACCGCATGCTGCTCGACCACGCGCTGTCGGGATTGGGGCTGCGGCCCAAATGGTTCTACGAGGTACAGCATCTGTCGACCTCGCTGGGCATGGTCGAGGCCGGGTTGGGGGTGTCGGCGATGCCGAGCCTGGCGATGCCGGCGGCCGATCACCCGACCCTGGTCAGCGTGCCGCTGATCGAGCCCGAGGTGACTCGCACGCTGGGCCTTGTGTATCGCCGCGGCGCTTCATTGTCACCAGCGGCGGAGAAATTCGTCTCGATCCTGCTGGAGCAGTGGCCGAACGTGTGAGCCGCCCTGTAGACAGGGCGGGCTGCTGCGCCTCGGTCAGCGAATCGCCACCGGGTTGATGTTCACCTGGGTCGAACCTTTGTAGAGCGGCTGGCCAAGCACGAACATGAACTCGAAGGCCTTGTCCTTGACCAGCGCCCGAGTGTCGATCAGCTCGAGGTTGTAGATCCCGCGCTTGGCCAGCATGAACTGGTTGACCGGGAACTCTTCGCCCGTGGGGTTCGGATACACCTCCGAGGCCCAGGTATCACCGCCGAAGGCGACGATGCCCTGGTCGGCCAGCCATTGCGCAGCCGGCAGGTCGATGCCGGGCTCGGTGGCGAGAAACTGCGCGTTATCCTTGCCGATCAATTCCAGCCAGCCGGTGTTGAACAGCACCACATCGCCTTTGCGCAGGGTGATGTGCTGCTTTTTCAGCACGGCCTGTATGTCGGCGACGGTAAACGCGGTGCCGCCGGGGACGATGGCCTTGCCGTAGTGTGCGGTCATGTCCAGCACCACGCCGCGGGTCACCATCGGCGGTACCTTTTCGATCCCAAGCTTCGTCACGCCTTCGACCGTGACGAAATCGGGAGCCTTGTTGCCGTTGTAGTAGACGTTGTCGATGCCGATGTGGCCGATGCCGTTGAGCTGGGTGCCGACGCCGGTCCAGCCGTTGACCAGTTCATCGTTGAAGGTGAACTTGTTGCGACCGAGGGTCTGGCCGGCCTGTTCGCCGGGCTGGATGTTGTAGAGGTGGAAGCTGCGGTGGCGGAAGGCTGGCAGGTCCTTGCTCACCGGCACGGCAAGGGGGTAGGTCTTGCCGGTCTTGATCAATTCGGCGGCCTGCTTGACCACGTCGGGGGTGAGCAGGTTGGCCGCGCCGATTTCATCCTGCGCGCCATAAGGCGAGGCTTGCCAGTCGGCGGCCAGTGCACTGTGCGCAGTGGCGGCCAGTGCGGTGGCCAGGAGCAGGGGTTTGAACGCGTTCATGGAATCTCCGAGGTGTGAAATGCAGTCGGGAGATTCTCGGCAGCGGGCGCTCTGGGAAAAAGTAGCGGTCGGGACAATCACTTTTGCCTGTGGGGCAACAGGGTTGCCCATCGCGGGACAAGCCCGCTCCCACAGGAATTGAGCTGGCTTTTAGATTGATGGATGAGGCCGTTGCTCATGCCATCACGGTGTCCAGCTACCTGAGAACACTCGACAATCACACCTCCAGGCACCGCTGCAACGCCTCGATAAACACCTCCTCTGCCCGACTCAAGCGTTGCTCGCGGTTCCACAGCAGGTGGATATCCACATCGGCAATCCCTTCATGCGGCGCCAGCTTCCATAGCAGTCCGGCCTGCACATCCGCGGCCACCACATGCTCGGGCAGGCACCCTATACCGAACCCTGCGATCACCAGCCGACGCACTTCTTCAAGGCTCGGGGAGGACGCGACGATCCTGCCGGAAAACCCTTGCTGGTCGCGGAAGATGGTCAATGGCGAGAGCATGCCGCCAATCTGGTCGCTGGTGAAACTGACGAAATTCTCCCGTTGCAGGTCGCCTTCCTGGGCGCCGAACAGCGCATGGTGCTTGCCGCAGAAGAAGGCATAGCGCTGGCGCAGGAACAGGCGTTGCTCCAGGCGCGGTTGAGCACGGCGGTTGAGGCTCAGGCCTGCGGTGGCGGTCTTTTCCTGCAGGGCGGCGACGATGTCGGAGCTGCGCATGACGTCGATTTCCAACTCCACCCGTGGGTGCTGGCGATGAAATTCGGCGAGAAAGTCGTCGAAGCGCTCGCTGACGATACGGCTGATCATCAGCAGGCGCACCTTGCCCACCACTTCGTCAGCCGGCTGCTCCAGCAGCCCACCGATCTGCGACATCTGCCCATATACCTCGCCCGCGAGCTGGAACAGTTGCTCGCCCGTTTCGGTAAGCACGAAGCGTGGGCCACGGCGGGCGATGAGCTGGCGGCCGAGTTGTTCTTCCAGGCGCTTGAGCGCCTGGCTCACGGCAGGTTGCGTAAGGTGCAGGCGAGCGGCTGCGCGGCTGATGGAGAGTTCCTGGCCGATCACGCGGAAGGTGCGCAGCAGGTTCCAGTCGAGGCGGTCGTTGAGCAGGCGGTCGGACATGATGGGCTCGAATTATAAGTGCGTCTAATAGTTCGAATAATAAATAGAAAATTGACTAATCATAGCCCCGGGCCGATAAATCAAGGGCATGCAGGGGCCAGTGGGAGCGGGCTTGCCCGCGAAACGGCCACCCCTGCAGCAAGACCAAGCGCCAAAGAGCGCCACCGTGACCCTCAACTCCTGCCAGAACAACAAGCAAAGGAGCCACCCCCATGCAGCCTTCCGCTTCGCCCCAGCCACGCCGGGCCGCGGCCGCCGCGTTCATCGGCACCATGATCGAATGGTACGACTTCTACATCTACGCCACTGCCGCCGCCCTGGTGTTCGGTGCCTTGTTCTTTCCTTCCGACAACAGCCTGTTCAGCACCATGGCGGCCTTCGGCACGTTCGCCGTGGGCTTTTTCGCCCGGCCATTGGGCGGCATCGTGTTCGGCCATGTGGGTGACCGCATCGGGCGCAAGAAATCCCTGGTCATCACCCTGCTGATGATGGGCGTCGTCACCATCGGTATCGGCCTGCTGCCGACCTACGCACAGATCGGCGCCACCGCACCGGTGCTGCTGATCCTGCTGCGTATCGTCCAGGGCATCGCCGTGGGTGGCGAGTGGGGCGGGGCGGTGTTGATGGCGGGCGAGCATGCGCCCAAGGGCCGGCGTACCTTTTTCGCATCGTTCGCCCAGCTGGGCAGCCCGGCCGGCTTGATCCTCTCGCTGCTGGCCTTTGGCGCCGTCACCCGCCTTCCGGAAGAAGACCTGATGAGCTGGGGCTGGCGCCTGCCGTTCCTGGCCAGTGCGTTGCTGCTGCTGGTGGGCCTGGCGATTCGCCTGGGGGTCAACGAGTCGCCGGAATTCATCGCCAGCCGCGAGCAGGCGCTCAAGGCCCAGCGCAAGGAGCAGGCGCCGGTGCTGGAGGTGCTGCGTACCGCCTGGCGTCCGCTGTTGCTGTGCATCGGTGCCAATACGCTGGGCATCGCTGGCGTCTACTTCACCAACACCTTCATGATCAGCTACACCACCCAGCAGCTGCACCTGGAGCGCGCGCTGATCCTCGAATGCCTGTTCTTCGTGGCGATCATCCAGTTCTGTGTGCAGCCGGTTGCGGCCTGGCTGTCGGAGAAGCTCGGCGCCACCCGCTTCCTTGCCCTGATGGCGCTGCTGGCGATGGCTTCGCCCTACCCGATGTTCGTGCTGGTCAGCTCGGGGCAGGGGCCGCTGATCGTGCTCGGTATCGCCCTGGCGGCGGCTTGCATGGCGTCGTTCTACGCGGTGATTGCCGGCTTCGTCAGCGGCATGTTCCCGACACGGGTGCGCTACACCGCGATTTCCCTGGCCTACCAGGTGTGCGGCGCCATCGCTGGTGGCCTGACGCCGTTGATCGGCACCTGGCTTGCCCATCAGTTCAGCGGCCACTGGTGGCCGATGGCGCTGTTCTACACCTTGATCGCCAGCATTTCGCTGGTCTGTGTACTGGCCCTGGCTCGCCAGTATGCCCACAGCCAGCGCCTCGAGCTGGCCTGAAATCCCGATTCGACTGGAGTACCCATGATGTTGAAAAGCAATGGCGAGCGCCTGTGGGCGAGCCTGATGGCCATGGCCGAGGTCGGCGCTACCGCCCGTGGTGGCAGTTGCCGCCTGGCCTTGAGCGAGGACGACAAGGCCGGCCGCGAGCTGTTCGTCGGTTGGTGCCGCGAGGCTGGCTTGAGCCTGTCGGTGGATGCCATCGGCAATCTGTTCGCCCGGCGCCCCGGCCTCGACCCGCAGGCCGCGCCCGTGATGATGGGCAGCCACCTGGACACCCAGCCTGAAGGTGGACGCTTCGATGGTGTGTACGGCGTGCTGGCGGGCCTGGAGGTGGTGCGCCGCTTGAACGACGTCGGCATCCAGACCCGCAAACCCCTGGAAATCGCTGTGTGGACCAACGAGGAGGGCGCACGCTTCACCCCGGCGATGTTCGGCTCGGCGGTGTTCACTGGCGTGCTCGACCTGCAGCAGGCCCTGGCGATCCACGATGCCGATGGCATCAGCGTTGCCGAGGCGCTGGCGTCCACTGGCTATGCCGGTGAGCGGCCATTGGGCGGGCCGGTGGACGCCTATTTCGAGGCGCACATCGAGCAGGGGCCGATCCTGGAAGACAACGCCAAGAGCATTGGCGTGGTGACGGGCGGTCAGGCGATTCGCTGGCTCGACGTGACGGTCCAGGGCATGGCGGCACATGCGGGCACCACGCCGATGGCCCTGCGCAAGGATGCGTTGTATGGCGCTGCGCGAATGATCCAGGCGGTGGAGCAACTGGCGGTCGACTTCGCCCCCGAAGGGCTGACCACGGTGGGCGAACTGTCCATCGCCAAAGCGTCGCGCAACACGATCCCGGGCGTGGTGCGCTTTACCGTGGACCTGCGCCATCACCGCGACGAAGCCATCGAGGCCATGGAACGTGGCCTGGGTGAGTTGCTGCAGGCTGTCGCCGCCCAGCGCGGGCTGCAGGTGAGCGTCACGCGGCACTGGGTCAGCCCGGCCACCCCGTTCGACGCCGAGTGTGTGGCGACGGTGCAGCGCGCGGTCGATGCCCTCGGCCATACCCAGCAGCGGATCGTCAGTGGCGCCGGGCACGATGCGATTCTGCTGGCGCGCTACTGCCCGACAGCCATGATCTTCATCCCTTGCGTGGGCGGCCTGAGCCACAACGAAGCCGAAGACGTGCTGCCCGAGGACGCCCGTAACGGCGCCGATGTATTGCTCAACGCCGTGCTGGCCCGTGCCGGCCGTGTCGAACCAGGAGAGGCCTGATGCGCTGCTATTTCCACCCCGAACAACTGCTGCACCATCCGCGCAGCTACTACTCCCGTGGTGCCATGCGCACCCCCCAGGAAGTCCCTGAGCGCGCTCAGCGCCTGCTGCAAGCGGCCCGCGACCTGGACATGGACATCCGCCAACCGCAGGATGCCGGCCTGGCGCCGCTCGCTGCGGTGCATGGCGAGGCCTACCTGGCCTTCCTTCAGGAGGCTCACGCGCGCTGGAAAGAAGTGCCCGAGGATTGGGGCGATGAAGTGATGTCGAACATCTTCGTGCGCGAACCCAACGCCTTGCGCGGCATCCTGGCCCAGGCCGCGCGCTACCTGGCCGATGGCAGTTGCCCGGTGGGCGAGCAGACCTGGCGCTCGGCCTACTGGTCGGCGCAGAGTGCGGTTGCCGGGGCACGGGCGATTCTCGACGGTGAGCGTGCGGCCTACGCGCTGTGCCGACCGCCAGGGCACCACGCACGCTTCGAGGCTGCAGGCGGTTTCTGCTACCTCAACAATGCGGCCGTCGCCGCCCAGGTATTGCGCGAGCGTTACCACAAGGTCGCAGTGCTGGACACCGACATGCACCACGGCCAGGGCATCCAGGAGATCTTCTACGCGCGCAACGACGTGCTGTATGTCTCGGTACACGGTGATCCCACCAACTTCTACCCAGGCGTGGCCGGCTTTGCCGACGAGCGCGGCACGGGCGAGGGCGAGGGTTACAACCTGAACTTGCCGATGGCCCATGGCGCGAGCGAAGGGGATTTCATGGCGCAACTGGGCATTGCCCTGGATGCGGTGAAGGATTTCGATGCCGAGGTGCTGGTGCTGTCGCTCGGCTTCGATATCTACGAACTCGACCCGCAGAGCAAGGTGGCGGTCACGACCCAGGGCTTCGCCACGCTCGGCGAGCGGATTCGCGAGCTGGGGCTGCCGTGCCTGATCGTGCAGGAGGGCGGCTATCACCTGCAGAGCCTGGAAGCGAATGCCCAGGCGTTCTTCGCTCAAACGAGTGACTGGCGCTGAGATTGGCATTCAAATGGATTGTTTTGCTCCGTAAAGTCGCTTTTTTGCTCGCCAAAACCGGGCAAGCTGCTGTGCAGCTCGCCCGATTGGCCGGTGCGGCTCAGGCCGAGCGGCGTTGACTCTCGGCCATGGTCGGGGCCATTTGCTCGGCCGATTCGAGAATCAGGTCTGCACCTTTCTCCGCCACCATCATCACTGCCGCGTTGGTATTGCCTGAGGTCACATTGGGGAATACCGAGGCATCGACGATGCGCAGCCCGTCCAGCCCATGCACCGCCAATCGCGCATCCACCACGCTGGTCGACGGGTCGTTGCCCATCGCGCAACTGCCGCACAGGTGATAGATCGATCCGCAGTTCTCGCGAAAGTACTGCAGCATGCTCTCGTCGTCGTCCACCGCCGGGCCCGGCAGCACTTCCTCGACCGTGATCGCGCGCAGCGCCGGGGCCTGCATGATCGAGCGCATCAGACGGCTGCCCTGGATGGCCTCGTCGATGTCTTTCTGCGTGCTCAGGTAGTTCGGATCGATCAGCGCAGGCTCACGCGGATCGCGCGAGGCGATGCGGACTTCGCCGCGGCTGGTCGGTCGGCAGGGGTTGAAGCACAGCAGGAAGCCCGAGTAAGGCTCCGGCTGCAAACTGGCCTTGTTGTTCTTGGGAATCTGGTACGACAGCGGGTTGAAGTACAGCTGCAGGTTCGGGTGCGCCTGTTGGGCATCGCTGCGGAAGAACCCGCCGGACTGGTTGACGCTCAGCGCCAGCGGCCCCTTGCGGGTCAGCAGGTATTGCAGGCCGAGCTTGAGCTTGCCCAACAGCGAGCCGAACACATCGTTCAGGGTCGGGATATTGGCCTTGTAGTAGTAGCTCACGCACAGGTGGTCCTGCAGGTTCTTGCCCACGGCCGGCAGGTGGTGGCGGGTGTCGATGCCGTGCCGGTCGAGCAGGGCGCGGTCACCGATGCCGGACAGTTGCAGGATCTTGGGCGTGTCTACCGCACCTGCCGCCAGGATTACCTCGCGGCGGGCACGAAACTCGCGCGCTACGCCGTTCTGCGAAATGCGGACGCCGACCGCGCGCTTGCCCTCGAGCAGCACCTGTTCGACCAAGGCGTGATGCTCGATGTGCAGGTTCGGGCGCCCCAGCGCCGGGTGCAGGTAGGCGAAGCTGCTGGAGCTGCGTTGGCCGTCACGCACGTTGACGTCGTAGATGCCGGCGCCTTCGAAGTGCTTGCCGTTGAAGTCTTCGCTGCGCGAGTAGCCCAGTTGCTCGCAGCCTTCGAGAAACACATCGCAGATCGGATGGGCCTGGCCCTTCATCGGGGTGATGCCGATCGGCCCGCTGGCACCGTGGTATTCGCTGGCCCCAGCCGGGTGCGATTCGAGCTTGCGAAAATACGGCAGCACGTCCTTGAACGACCAGCCCTCGGCGCCATTGGCGGCCCAGTCATCGAAATCATGAGCCTGGCCGCGTACGTAGATCATCGCGTTGATCGAACCGGAACCCCCTTGCACCTTGCCGCGCGGCGCATACAGGTTGCGCCCGGCCAGATGGGCCTGGGGCTGGGTGTAGTACATCCAGTTGAAGGTGGGGTTGTAGTAGAGCTTGGCGAAGCCCACCGGCAGCTTGAACCATGGCGAGCTGTCCTTGCCGCCGGCTTCGAGCAGCAGCACGCTGTGGCGCCCGGACTCGCTCAGGCGCGCGGCGAGGATGCAGCCAGCCGAGCCTGCGCCGGCGATGATGTAGTCAAAATCGTTCATGTATCGCTAACCCTGTGAATAGAGGGCCGCCCCGAGGCCGGGGCGGCTTGACGCTCAACCTTTGGCCGGCGAGACGTCCTTGACGTTGACCGGATGCGGCGCCATCTGCAGGTGCAGGCGCTCGCCTTGGTAGCCCGAGTGACGCCGTACCACGTCCATGTCCAGCTCGACCCCGAGGCCCGGCTCGCGGGACGGGATGATGTAGCCGTCTTCCCATTGCAGGGGCTTCTTGAGGATTTCGGCGTGGAAGCCATCCCAGGTGCCGATGCTTTCCTGAATCAGGAAATTCGGCGTGCAGGCTGCCAGCTGGAAGCTCGCCGCCGCGCCGATCGGGCCGTTGTAGAGATGCGGGGCGATCTGCGCGTAGTAGGCCTCGGCCATGCTGGCGATCTTCTTGCCTTCGAGCAGGCCGCCGCAGCGTCCGACGTTCATTTGCAGGATCGACGCACCGCCCGCCTGCAGCAGCTTGAAGAACTCGTACTTGGTGGTCAGCCGCTCGCCGGTGGCAATCGGAATGCTGGTCTTGGCCGCGACCTGGGCCATGGCTTCTTCCTGGCCCGGTGGGATCGGCTCTTCGAACCACAGCGGATCGTATTTTTCCAGGCGCTTGGCCAGGCGGATCGCCGACGATGGCACCATCTGCCCGTGGGTGCCGAACAGCAGGTCGCAACGGTTGCCCACCGCTTCACGGATGCGCTTGCAGAAGGTTTCGCAGCGCTCCAGCACCTCCAGCGACAGCTGATGGCCGGAGAACGCGGTGTAGGGGCCGGCCGGGTCGAATTTGAGGGCGGTGAAGCCCAGTTGCATGTTCTGCACGGCGCACTCGGCGGCCAGGTCCGGGTCGCTGTAGTCGTACTCGCCCTGGGCGTTGACTGGGTAGAGGTAGGTGTAGGAGCGCAGGCGCTCGTGCACCTGGCCGCCGAGCAGCTCGTAGACCGGCTTGTTCGCGGCCTTGCCGATGATGTCCCAGCAGGCCATTTCCAGGCCGCTGACCACGCCCATCATGGTCAGGTCCGGGCGCTGGGTGAAACCGCTGGAGTAGGCGCGGCGGAAGAAGCGCTCGATATGGTGCGGGTCCTGGTCGAGCAGGTAGCGCTCGAACACATCCTCGATGACCGGCACCATGGCGCGCGGATGGAAGGTCGCGGCGTAGATCTCGCCGACGCCCTCGATGCCGCAGTCGGTCTTGAGGGTGACGAACAGCCAGTACATACCGCCGACATGCGGCGGTGGCACGGCCACCACGTGGGTTTGCAGGGATACGATCTTCATGCTTTGCCCGCCTTGGACTTGATGCGTTTGTTCAGGATGAGGGTGGCGACAACGCCGAGCAGGCCCATCACCACGACGTAGGAGAAGTAGATCTGGTAGCCGAGGAAGCCTGGGAAGTGATCGATGATCCAGCCGTTGAGCAGGGGCAGGAACACGTCAGGCGAGTAGCCGACCAGAGAGATGATGCCGATCGCCAGGCCCGTGACCCGCAGCGGCACCTGGCAGTCGTCGAGGATGGCCCAGTACAGGCCGCGGATGGCGTAGGTCATCAGGCCGATGAAGATCACCAGGAACACCAGCACGCCCAGCACCCGCAGGCTCGGCAGCACGATCAGGCCGATCATGCCGACGGCGGCGAGGACCATGGCCCAGGCCAGCACACCGGTCTTGGAGAAGCGGTCACCCAACCAGCCGCCGCCGATGCCGCCCAGCGGGCGCATCCACAGCTTGATGGTGGTGATCAGGCCGGCGGCGGTGGCGCTGAGTCCGAAGCCACCCTCCTGCAGGTAGGCCGAGAAGCTGTAGGTGGCCCAGAAGAAGTGGTAGCCGCAGAACACGATGGCAGTGACCAGCCACAGTTCCGGGATCGCCATCAGGGTGCGCAGGTCGTGCAGCAGGTTGGCCTTTTCGCGGGCCTGCTGGGCGCTGCTCTTGACCTGCGGGTCGCGCACCAGCATCAGCGCCAGGCCCAGGATCACGCAGCAGGCGGCGTAGAAGTGGATGACCCGGGTCAGGCCCACGGCGCTGCCACCGGCATTGTCGGCAACCTGGGCGAACAGGGCGATGGCGATGGTCGCCAGCAGCGCCTCGACCAGGCCACGGCCGCCATCGAGCACACCGAAGAAGCGGCCTTGTTCGCTTTCACCCGCGATCATCTTGACCCGCTTGATCAGCGAGGCCCAGAAGGTCAGGCCGGTGGTGATGCCAAAGCCGCAGAAGATCGCCAGCAGCGCTTCGAAGCCTGGCAACTGGGCGTACCAGACGCCGAGCAGGCCGGTGCCGACCAGCGAAAAGCTGATCAGGAAGCGCGGTGAAATGCGGTCGGCGAGCCAGCCGCTGGGCAGGTAGCTGACCAGGAAGGCGGTGCCGAGGATCGAGTACAGATAGCCCAGCTCGCTGTTGCTGATCGACAGCGCCTCGAGCATGGTGCTCTGGTACACCTGGCGCAGGTACAGCATCGGGTAGATGGCGCCAGCGGCCAGCACCAGCAGGGCCAGTTGCAGGTAGCGTGAGAAGTTGGCAGAAGTGCTGGGCACGCTGAGCGCCTCGGGGTTTATTGTTTTTTTCATTGTTGTTCTCGTGGGCGGATCTGTCGTCGGGGTTGTCGCAGGGCGGTGGAGCAGGGCACGCAGGCCGCGTGCCCTGCAGGGGTCAGTACTTGAGGACCACTAGGCGGGTCTGGGTGAATTCGAGCATGCCGTGCTTGCCGTCATCGCCGCCCAACCCCGAGCGTTTCCAGCCGGCGTGGTAGCCCTGGTACGGGTCGGCAGGCGTGCGGTTGACGTACAGCTCGCCAGCCTCGATGGCGTTGGCCAGCTTCATGGCGCTGCGGTAGTTCTCGCTGTAGAGCACCGACGACAGCCCGAACTGGTGGTCGTTGGCCATGGCCAGGGCGTCGTCGAGGGTGTCGTAGGCCAGTACCGGCAGCACCGGGCCGAAGGTCTCTTCCTGGACGATTTCCATGTCCTGGCGGCAAGCGCTGAGCAGGGTCGCGGGGTAGAAGTTGCCTGGGCCCTCGGGCAGGTAGCCGCCAGCTTCGATACGGGCGCCGGCCGCCACGGCGCGCTGCACCTTGGCGTGGATCTCATCGCGCGAGCCTGCGCTGATCAGCGGGCCCATGCAGGCGGCATCCTCGGCGCGGTTGCCGATGCGCACGGCGGCGAACTTGTCGCGCAGCAGGTCGAGGAAGCGCTGGTGCACGCTGGCCTGCACATAGACGCGTTCGATGGCGGTGCACAGCTGGCCGCAGTGGGTGGTCTTGGAGGCGACGATGGCGGCGGCTGCCGCTTCCAGGTCGGCATCGGCCTCGATGATGGCCGGGGTCTTGCCGCCCAGCTCCAGCGAGGGCTTGGCGATGTTGGCCTTGCAGTATTCGAGCACCGTGCGCCCGGCGCGCACGCTGCCGGTGAGGGTGATCATGCCGACCGCCGGCTGGGTGCAGAGGGTGGCGGCGACATCGTGCTGCATGGCCAGGATGTTGATTACCCCGTCGGGCAGTTGTGCCTGTTGCACGGCGCGGGCGATGGCGAAGGCCGACAGCGGGGTGTTGTTGCTTGGGCGCACAACGACGGTGTTGCCGGCGATCAGCGCCGGGGCAACCTTGCGCAGCAAGGTGTAGACCGGGTAGTTGAACGGGATCAGGCAGGCGACCACGCCGATGGCTTCGCGCTTGAGCAGGAGGGTTTCGTCGCGGGTGTCGCTGGGGATCACTTCGCCTTCGATGCGGCGTGCCCATTCGGCGTGGTAACGGGTGATCTCGGCGGCGTACAGCGCCTCGTTGCGGGCTTCGCCGGGGGCCTTGCCGGATTCGCAGGCCAGCGCTGCACCGATGTCGTCGGCGCAGGCTTCGAGGGCGTCGGCCAGGCGGCGCAGGTGCTGGGCACGCTCGATCGAGGGCAGGGCAGCCCAGCTGCGCTGGGCGCGGCTGGCGGCTTCGACGGCCTGGATCGCCTGGGCAGGGCTGGCGGCGCTGACGCTGCCGACCTGCACGTCGGTGGCCGGGTCGAACACGCTCAGGGCGGGTTGCTCGGGGGCGACGACGAAGCGACCGTCGATGAAGTTGTGCTCTGTACGCATGAAATTGTCCGCTTGCGGGGTGAACGGGCCCACAAGGGCTGGCGAGCGGGCACGGGGCGGCGCTGGCGCAGCGGTTTTTCTTGTGGGTTATGGCGAACAATTTGTCGCAGGCAGGGGCGGGGAACAAACGATTAATGCGTGGGGGTAATGTGCTTAAAACGCATGTTACTTGAGCGGTGGTGGGGACTGCTTCGCGGGCAAGCGGGGCGCCGAACCGCCACTCCTACAGGTACCCCACCGACTCTGAAATCGGCGCGGTACCTGTGGGCACCTGTCTTGCTCAAAAATCCAAGGCCAGCCCAATCCCAGTGGGAGCGGGCTTGTCCCGCGATCACCGGCGTAGCCGGTGCCATGCTCCGCGGTGTTCTTTTCGCGGGTAAACCCGCTCCCACAGGGATTGGGCAGGCCTTGGATTTTTGAGCAAGACAATTGCTCAACAGGTAACTGAAGCAGTATTCAGAAGTTGCGGGGCTGTTGTAGGCGGTTCGGCGCCGCGACTTGCCCCGCGATGACGGCGCCGCCTATTCGCAGCCTGCCACCTCGGAGGCGCCGCCCAGGTTGCGCTCGGCCAGCCACACCTCCTGCATCAGCCACTCGCGAAACTGCTCCACATGCGCGGGCAGTTGCTGGTCCGGTCGGGTCACGAACCAGTACGACTGGTGGCCGTCGACCTGCACGTCCAGCACCTGCACCAGTTGCCCGGCAGCCAGCTCCCTGGCGACCATCTGCCGGTCGGCGATGGTGATGCCGAGCCCGTCGATGGCGGCGCGGATGGCCATGTCGAGCAGGTCGAATTCATAGCCGCCACGCAGGTCCACGCCCTGGATCCTGGCGGCGTCCAGCCAGTGGCGCCAGGTCAGGAAGCGTTGGTCCTCGCGGGCCAGGACATGCAGCAAGGTCATGTGATGCAGGTCGACCCGGCGCTCCTCCTGCTGTGCCAGCAGCGAGGGCGAGCACACCGCGATGTGCCGTTCGTGCATCAGCAGCGAACTGTCCAGGCCGTCCCATTCGCCATTGCCGAAACGGATCGCGCAGTCGAGCGTGGCGATTTCCGCGAGGTTGTCCTGCAGCTGGGTCGTCAGCGTCACCTCCAGGCCCGGACACGCTTCGCGCAGGCGCCCAAGGCGCGGCAGCAGCCAGCGGCTGGCAAAGGTTGGCGGGGCGTTGAGGCGGATGCGCGTGGGGTGCTGGCGCTGCTGGATGCCGCGTACGGTCAGCTCGATGCGGTCGAACGATTGCTGCAGGGCATTGAGCAGCGTACGCCCGGCGTCGGTGAGCTGCAGGTGATGGTGGCGGCGCTGCAACAGCGATTCGCCAAGCTGCTCTTCAAGCTGCCGCACCTGGCGGCTGACCGCGCTCTGAGTGACATTGAGCAGTTCGGCGGCGCGGGTGAAGCTGCCGGTGCTGCCGGCCACCTCGAAGGCTTTGAGGGCGTTGAGTGCCGGGATCTTGCGTTTCACTCGCCGGGTCTCCTGGTGGGAGTGGGGCCGCACAGCGGCCCGGGGTTTCAGAAGTAATAGCCGATGTTCATGTACAGCTGGTTCTCCCAATGGTCGGTGCCGCCCTGGGCGAGGCTTTCGGTGTAGCTGCTGCCGCCGATGTACGGGTCGTTGCGTCCGTTGAGCCACTCCACCGCGATGTAGAAGCTGCGCACCGAGAACGAGGTGCCGAGGATGAAGCGTTCGGAGCTGTCGAAGCCGCTGGCGGACTTGTCGAAGCGGCTGTAGTTGCCATACAGCGTGACCCCGCTGACCCAGTCGCCGAGAAAGGTGCCGGGCACGCTGTAGCTGAGGTCGCCGACGTACAGGTTACCGCGACTGGCAACGTTGTAGGTGCCGTCGTAGCCACCGAAGGTCACTCGCTCGCTGTTGTCCGGGTTGCGTGGCGACATCTGCTGGCGCGCGGCAAGCATCTGCACGCCCCAGGGGCCGTTCTTGCCCAGGTAGTGCACGCCGATCACATTGCGCCGGCCGTCGTCGTGGGTGTCGCGGTTTTCCAGGCGCGAGGTCAGGCCCGAGATGCCGGCCTCCGATTGCCAGTCGCCGAGCTTGAACGAGCGCGCCAGGCGCGCCACGGCGATCTGGCGCTCCTGGTTGCGGCTGCCGTTGGCGACATAGTCGTCGGCCGAGGTCACCACGCTGGAGTAGGTGGTGCCGTTGCTGGTGCCGCGGCCAGGCCAGGCGGGGCGTCCGTAGAGACCCAGTTGCAGGTTCCAGTCGCCTTGCTGGTGGATGTACTTGGCGCCCACCGCCTCGACGTCCTCCAGGCCAATCACGTTGCCGAGGGTCTCGTAGAAGGTGCTGCCGAAGTACGGCTGCAGGCCGAAGGGGATCTTGTTCAGGCCGACTTGGACCTGGCGGTTCTCGTCGAACTTGTAGCCGACCCAGGCGTACTCGGCGAACTGGATGTCGCCGACCTTGTCGGTGTACTGGTAGGGGTAGGCCTTGCCATAGAAGCGGTAGCGCACGGCGCCGATCCAGCTGTCCGAATCGTAGTTGGCGCGCAGCATGATGGTGTCCAGGCCGGCCTTGTCGATCTTGCGGTCGGGGTCGTGGTCGAAGCGTGCGCGGATCGCACCGCCGACGTCGAGGTTCTCGGTGATCGGCACGGCGTGGGCGGCGGCGCTGAGGGTCAGCAGGGCGGGAAGCAGGGTGTGACGCAACGGAAGTGCGGGCATGGGTGGAGGCACCTTTGGTGGTTTCTTGTCGTTATTGGGGCCGCTGTGCAGCCCGATCGCGGGACAAGTCGCAGCGGCGAACCGCCCCTCCCACATGTACCGCGCCGTACATGAGCGCACCGCTGTATCTGTGGGGGCGGCGGTTCGCCGCTGCGACTTGTCCCGCGATTGGGGCGACCCTATCCAACGCCCGTGCCCCGGCACAAACGAGCATTACGCAGCGGTAACCCGAGAAAAACGCATGTTTGCAGGCAGTCGCACGCCTGTAGAATCGCCCTACAAAAACAACGATCAGCAGAGCCCCACCATGCGCACCCTGCCGCCTTTGAACATGCTCAAGGTCTTCGAGGAAGTTGCCCGCCACCGCAGCTTCAATCGCGCCGCCGATGCGTTGAACGTCACCCAGGGCGCCATCAGCCGACAGATCAAGCAGCTGGAGGATTACCTGGGCGTTGTGCTGTTCGTTCGGGGGCCGCGCGGTTTGACCCTGACCGACGCCGGCAACGCCCTGGCCCCGCACCTGGGCGAGGCCTTCGATCGCATCGAGCGGGCGCTGGAGGCGGTGCGCGTGCCCAATCTGCGCCAGCGTCTGCGCATCCTCGCGCCACCGACCTGGGCCACCCGCTGGCTGTCGCCACGCCTGCGCGGTTTCATGCAGCGCTATCCGGACATCAGCCTCAGCGTCACCAGCCAGCGTGACGACGAGCACCCCGGCGAACTCGATTGCCGCATCCTGTTCAGCCGCGAAGGCGAGGGCACGGGCAATCGCCGTTTGCTGGTGATGGAACGGCACATCGCCGTGGCCAGCCCCGAGCTGTTCCAGGACGGCCGCGAGCCGTGCCTGCGCGATCACCCGCTGTTGCACATTCTCCATGAAGGGCGCCGCCTGCGGGTGTGGGA
Source organism: Pseudomonas sp. A014 (assembly GCF_052378495.1). NCBI lineage: Bacteria > Pseudomonadati > Pseudomonadota > Gammaproteobacteria > Pseudomonadales > Pseudomonadaceae > Pseudomonas > Pseudomonas sp. A014. The sequence continues at coordinate 3,269,921 of NZ_CP199001.1, read as the reverse complement.
GAACTGGTTGGCGGCCACCGGGCGCAGCGATGTCGATGCCGACAGCGGTATCGAGTTCAGCACCCTGGACCAGGTGATCCATACCGCGCTGGCCGGCGGCGGCCTGGCGGTGATCGACCGGCAGATGATCGAGCGCGAACTGGCCAGCGGCAGCCTTGTGCCGATCACCCCGGTGGAGGTGATCGGGCCTTATGGCTATTGGCTGGAGGTGCCGGGCGACAAGCGCGGGTTGTCCAAGGTGGAGCGCTTTGCCGATTGGCTGGCAGTGGTGAGCAATCCTTGAGATTGCGGCGTCTTCTTCGCGGGCTTGCCGCGAAGAAGCCAACACTGTCCGATCAGACCGCCGCCACCTTGCCCGCAGGCGCCGGGTTCTCCTCGCCACGACAGGCCTCGGCCAACGACAGGCTCTTGGTCTCCGGTGCCCAGGCCATCGACACCAGCGCCCCGAACAGCAGGATCCCGGCGAGGATCGCCATGGTCGGGTTAAGGCCGAGCCCAGCCACGCTCACCGGCAACAGGAAGGTACTGATCGCCGATCCCAACCGGCTTGCTGCAGTGGCCAGGCCGATGCCGCTGGCGCGCACTTCGGTGGGGAAGCTCTCGGCCGGGTACACCCCGACCAGGTTGCTCACCGCCGACAGCACCAGGGTGAACAGCCCGAACAGCGCCACCATCGCCCAGGCCATGCTGCTCGGCATCAGCACCAGCAGGAACAGCGCCGCCGCCAGGATCAGGAAGCTGTTGATCAAAAAGCCTCGGCGGCTGAACTTGATGGTGCACCAGATCCCCAGCAGCGCGCCGACGATCAGCAGGGCATTGAGCATCATCTCGGTGCCGAAGCCTTCGGCCAGCCCCATCTTCTGCAGGATCGCCGGCAGGAAGGTGTAGATGGCGAAGTAAGGCATGACGATGCAGATGAAGAACAGGCAGTTGAACGCTGTGCGCTTGCGGTACTCACGGCTGAACAGCGCGGCGAAACCGCTGTGGCTGGGGCGGGCGATTTCGTCGTCGAGCACCACGTTGGCACCCAGGTGCTTGCGCACGATGGCCCGGGCTTCCTCGGCGCGGCCCTGGTGCATCAGCCAGCGTGGCGATTCCGGCGTGCCGATGCGGGCGATGAGGATCATGGCTGCCGGAATGGCCGAGGACGCCAGCATCCAGCGCCAGGCGTCGTCGCCCAGCGGCAGCAGGGCGGTGCCGACGAAGGTCGCGGCGACATAGCCGAAGGTCCAGATCACGCTGAACGAGCCCAGCAGCACGCCACGGTGCTTGCGTGGCGAGAACTCGGCGAGCATGGCGTGGCCGACGCTGAAGTCGCCGCCAAGCCCGATGCCGATCAATACCCTGCAGAGGAACAGTTGCGTCGCCGTCTCGACGAAGAACTGCATCACCGAGGCGAGGGTGATCAGCACGAAACTGATCAGGAAAATTTTCTGCCGCCCCAATCGGTCGGAGATCCAGCCGAAGAACAGGCTGCCCAGAAACAGCCCGAGCAGCGCCGAGGCGCCGATCAGTCCTTGCCAGAACGGGCTCAACTGCATCTGCGGATTGATCAGGGTAAAGGCGATGCCGATCAGGCCGAGGATATAGCCGTCGGTAAAATGCGCGCCGAAGGTCAGACCGGCGATCTTGATATGAAAACGTCCGATCGGCAGGTCGTCGATCTTGATTGTCTGTCCCGTCATGTTGACACCTCGTTGTTATTGTTTGGGTCAGGGGCGTTGCTCTGAGTCGCGCGCGATACGTGTAGACGCGGCACAAGGCCGCGTCTACAGGGCTGGATCAGCTGTTCAGCCCACCCATCAGCACGTACTTGATCTCCAGGTAATCCTCCAGGCCGTACCTGGAGCCTTCGCGGCCCATGCCCGACTCCTTGATGCCACCAAACGGCGCCACCTCGGTGGAGATGATCCCTTCGTTGACGCCGACGATCCCGGCCTCCAGGCCCTCGGCCATGCGCCAGACACGGCCGATGTCGCGGCTGTAGAAGTACGCCGACAGTCCATAGGGCGTGTCGTTGGCCAGGCGCAGGACCTGGGCTTCATCCTGGAAACGGAAGCAGGCAGCCACCGGGCCGAAGGTCTCCTCGTTGGCGATCAGCATCTCTGTAGTGGCTTCGGCCAGCACCGTCGGCTCGTAGAAGGTGCCGCCCAGCGCATGCCGACGGCCACCACAGAGCAGGCGTGCGCCGTGCTCCAGGGCATCGCCCACGTGCTGCTCGACCTTGGCCAGGGCCGCAGCGTTGATCAGCGGCCCTTGCTCGGTCTCGCCCTGCAGCGCCTCACCGACGCGCAAGGCCTGCACGGCTTCGGCGAGCTTGCGGGTGAAGGCTTCGTACACACCGTCCTGGATATAGAAGCGGTTGACGCATACGCAGGTCTGCCCGGTATTGCGGAACTTCGAGGCCATCGCTCCGCGCACGGCGGCGTCGAGGTCGGCATCGTCGAAGACGATGAACGGGGCATTGCCGCCCAGTTCCAGCGAGACCTTTTTCAAGGTGTCGGCGGCCTGGCGCATCAGCAGCTTGCCAGTGCGGGTGGAGCCGGTGAACGACAGCTTGCGCACCACGGTGGAGGCCTGCAGGGCGCCACCGATGGCCGGGGCGTCGCCGGAAACGATGTTGAACACACCTGCCGGTACGCCGGCCTGTTCGGCCAGCAGCGCCAGGGCGAAGGCCGACAGTGGCGTCTCTTCGGAGGGCTTGAGGATCAGCGTGCAGCCGGCCGCCAGGGCCGGGCCGACCTTGCGGGTGACCATCGCCAGCGGGAAGTTCCATGGCGTGATCGCCGCCACCACGCCGATTGGCTCCTTGGTCACCAGCACCCGCGCGTCGGCCTTGGGGGTAGGAATGACGTCGCCGTACACGCGTCGACCTTCCTCGGCGAACCATTCGAGAAAGCTTGCTGCATAGGCCACTTCGCCCTTGGCTTCGGCCAGCGGCTTGCCTTGCTCGCGGCTTAGCAGGGTGGCGAGGGCGTCGCGCTGCTCGAGCATCAGCTCAGACCAACGGCGCAGGATCTGCGCACGCTCCTTGGCCAGCTTGCCACGCCAGGCGGGCAGGGCGCGTTCGGCGGCAGCGATGGCCGCCTGTGTTTCCTCGGCGCCGCCGCGCGGCACCTGGGCGAGGGTTTCACCGGTGGCCGGGTTGAGCACTGGATAGGTGGCAGCGCCACTGAGCCATTGCCCGTCGATGTAGTGACCCGCCTTGAGCAACGTACTCATGCCACCGCCTCCTGGATCGCGAAGTCGCCACGTGGCGGACGACCGACGCGCAGGATGCGCTTGCCGGCGGTGTAGTCGTTGATCAGGTCGCAGGGCGTGTAGTTGCGCTCCAGTTCATACAAGTCTTCTTCGTCCAGGCGCATGTCCAGGGCCGCGAGGGCGCTGTCGAATTGCGCGGTGGAATCGGCGCCGACCAGCATGCTGTCCACGCCCGGGTGTTGCAGGACCCAGGCCTGGGCCACCTGGGCGTTGGACACGCCGTGACGCTGGGCCACGCGCTGTACCGAACGGGCGATGGCGAACGAGGCTTCGTCGCTGTACATCTGCTGGGTGAAAAAGTCGGTCTGGTTGCGGGTCGACTGGACGTCGCCAGTGAGCAGGCCGCGGGCCAGCGGGCTGAACACCGAGACGCCCAGGCCCTGGTCGCGGCAGAACGGGATCATTTCGCGTTCTTCTTCGCGGTAGGCGCAGTTGAGCTGCAACTGCATGTTGATCGGCTTGGCCCAACCATGGCGCTCGCAGGCCAGGAGGATTTTCGCCAGTTGCCCGGTGAGCATGGTCGAGACCCCGATGTAACGGGCCTTGCCGGCGCGGACGATATCGTTGAGCGCTTCCATGGTTTCTTCGACGGGTGTGTTCACGTCGAAGAAATGCAGCATGTAGACGTCGAAGTAATCCATGCCGGCGCGCTGCAGCGAGGCGTCGATGCCGTCGAGGATATGCTTGCGCGAATGGCCGCTGGCGTTGATGCCGCTGCGTGTGCCGTAGCCGACCTTCGTCGTCACTACCACGTCGTCACGCCGTACCAAGCGCTTGAGGATACGCCCGACCACTTCCTCGCCGACGCCGGCGGAATAGAAGTCGGCCAGGTCGATGAAGTTGACCCCTTTGTCCAGCGCGTGGCGCACGATCGGCTCGCTGGCCGCCTCGTCGAAGATCCACGGCTTCCACTGCGGGGTGCCCATGTTCATGGTGCCGAGGCACAGTTTGGAAACCTGCAGGCCAGAGTTGCCCAGACGAATGTATTGCATGATCGGACCTCAGGCTTTCGGGGTGTAGAAGGGGTTGGCGATCTGATTGACCACATCGGCCAGCTGCGCACGCGCCGGCAGGCCCTGGAGGGCGGCGCGGATCGCGGTGCGGCAGGCGTTGTAGTTGTTCAGGTAGACGGCATCGAGGTCATCGCAGGCCGGGTTGACCCAGTTGGCGGTGACGATGGCCCATTCATCCTCGGCTTCGGCCGGCAGGGTGCCATCGAGCAAGGCTTCGGTGACCGCCTTGGCGATACCGGCCTGGGACGCCCCCCACGTGGCGTTGGCGTGCAGGTCGCCGGCGATCACCGCCTTGTTGACGTACAGGGTCATGGGTTTGACCGGGATGTTCGGCTGGGCGATGACCATGAACGGGCAGTGGCCCTGGCTCGGGGACGCCAGGCTGTTGGCGAAGGCCTGGCCGGCCGGGCCGTTGCGTGGCCCCATCATGATGTTGATGTGCGCGGCGTTGACGCCGGGACCTTCGAAACCTTCGCCGATGTACAGGGCAAGTTGCTTCATGACAAAACCTCGATCACTCACAGGATGAACGAAGCCTCGGCGGCGCCTGCCGCGCGAGGCGCGAAATCAGGTGCTCGGCACGCAACAAGGGCGAAGGGATAGCTGCAATGCAGGCATGGTGCGACGCTCTTTGTTGTTGTTGGGCGAGCAGTGCTGGCGGTCGCCAGTCGTGAGGATTTGTATCAGGCCGGCGTGGGGAGGCAGTAGGGAGAAGAAATCAAGAGGGTATGAGGGCAGGTCATAGCTGTGCAGCGGGCCTTGTAGACCCATTGCCTTGGAGACCAGCGCAGGCCCTGGTAGCGGTGATCCGGTGCCGCGACTTGCCCGCGAAAAGCACACCGCGGTGCATGGCACCGGCTCTGCCGGTGATCGCGGGACAAGTCGGAGCGCCGAACCGCCGACCCCACAGGGATTGGGCTGGTCTTCAGATTTCAAACAAGACAGTTGCTACCACATGAAGCTCCCACATGAGCTCCACATGGATTGCGCTGGTTTGCGGTTTTCGAGCCGCAGGCGGCGAAAGCGCTAGCTGCCGCTGCCGCCCGATCCGGAACCTCCAGATCCACCGGAACCCCCTCCGCCGATGCCGCCGCCGGTACCGCCACTGGTCGAGCCGCTGCGAGTGCCGTCGCCGCCAGTGCCATTGGTATCGTTGCGATCGGTTCCACCGCTGCCGGAGCCCATGCCGTCACCCGGCGTGCCGGAGCCACTGCCGGTGCCAGTGCCACTGCCGTTGTCCTGCATGGTGCCGCTGCCGTGGGGCTGTTGACCCGGTGCGCGCTGGTCGTTCATGTCGGTGGCTGCCAGGGCCAATGGGGCGGCCGTGGCCAGACACAGTGCGAAGAGACTTGCGTGTATGCGTTTGCCGATCATGGTCGATCTCCTGTCCAAAGGTTTACCCTTGTTAAGGCTTTGGCGCAGTGTCGATGTGCGGATGGATCGACCGGAGGTCGCAGTCACTGGGGTGCTTGAATATAGCGCTCGAAGAAATCCAGCGTGGCCAGGTTCTTGTTCTTGGCCTCGAACATGATGTCGAAGCGCTCGATGAACTGCAGGGCATAGCGATTGGTCCAGTCGTTCCACATACGTTCGCTGTGCTGGTAGAGGTCGCGCTTGCTGACCTGCTTGAGCAGCATGTTGATCGTCAGTTTTTCCCCGGCGCAAAAGCCCAGTTCCTGCAGGCGCTCGGGTGGTTGCGAGTAGTGCATGGTCGGCCGCACGCCGCGCCAGCTGTCGATGATCCACGTCACCCGTGGGTCGTGCGGGTCGATGTAGTCATTTTCATGGATCCAGCAGTGATGGATGTCGAGCACCACAGGCGCAAGGTCGGACAGGGCCAGGCAATCGTCCACGCCATAGGTCTTTTCGTCGTTCTCGAACGTGATGACATTACGCGCCTCCTGCGACAGTCGCGGCCAGACGGCGCGCACGCCCGCTGCACCCAGGCGACCGGCGATATGGATATTGCACTTGAAGTCCTGGAAGCGCCGGCCGTAGCCCATCATGCGGATCATGTCGGCGTGGTACTCGAACTCGGCCAGGCTGTTCTCGACCACTTCGGGGCGGTCCGAGCCGAGCACGCAGTACTGGCCAGGATGGAACGACAGTCGGATGTCGTGCGCTCGGGCGAAATCGCCGATGCGCGCGAAGCGTTGCTCCAGCATCGCCTGGACGGGTGGGTCGCGGTAGAAGGCGGCCACCTCGGGGTGGCTGTACAGCGGCAGCAGGTCGCTGGACAGGCGCATCATGTGCAACATCGGCGGCAGCTCGGCCACATAGTCGAGCAGGCGCAGTTGGGCATCGAGGTTGTGCTCCACCAGCTCCAGCAACTTGGCACGTGCCGCTTCCTGGGTCGCGCCAGACAGCCACCGCAGCGTGGTGGTGCGCGGATTGAAGGCGCGTTCGATGGCCTCCAGCGTCTTGATCGATTGGTCGCGGTGAGGATGGCGGTACTGGCAAGCGAAACCGAGGCGCGGCATGGGACATTTCCTGAAGGGGTACGGTCAGCTTGGACAGCGGCATGGCGGCAAGCGATCCGCGCGATCAGGCCTGGCTCGCTTCCACGCGGTTGCGGCCGCTGCGCTTGGCGACGTAGAGGGCGCGGTCGGCCTGGTTCAGGGCCAGCGCCGGGTCTTGTTCGTCGCTTGCACAATGCGCGACCCCCAGCGAGATGGTCACCGTACCCACTGGGGCGATCGGTGTTTCGGCGACGATCCGGCGCAGGCGTTCGGCGACATTCATTGCCACGTCCAGGCTGGCACCGGGCAGCAGCATGAGGAACTCCTCGCCGCCGATGCGGCACAGCACATCGCCTTCGCGGCAACAGGTGCGCATCAGCTCGGCCAGCGAGCGCAGTACCTGATCGCCGATGTCGTGGCCATGCTGGTCGTTGATTCGCTTGAAGTGATCGATATCCAGGACGATGACGCAGAAGCTGCGGTTATCGGCCTGCAGCAGCGACAAGCTCAGGTCCAGGTGACGACGGTTGCCAAGGCCGGTGAGCGGGTCGGTCTGTACATCCCGGTTCAGGCGCCCGATGCGCTCCTGCAACAGGTTCAACCCGAACAGCAGGGCACGCTTGAGCTCGGCGGCCTCGAAATACCAGGCACGCACGGCATGGATGCGTTCGTGAGTGTCGGCCTTGTCCAGGCTGCGGGCGCCGGCAGCCAGTTGCCAGAGTGGTCGGGTGATGGTCAGCGCGAGCCACCACAGGGCAAGGCCGCCGAGCAGGGCAAGCGGTACGGAAATGCCGACCACGTTGAGGATCAGCCGCTGCGACGGTTGCACGGTCTGTGCCAGCGGCTGCTGGGCGACGATGCCCCAGCCGCTGATCGGCACCGTGGCGAAGCCTGCGATCATTTCCTTGCCGAGGCTGTTGGTGAACTGTTGGGTGCCGCTGCGCTTTTGGTGCAATTGATTGATCAGCGGGTTGTCATTTACCACCGTGCCCACCCGTTCGGCGTCGGGATGATAGAGCAGGCGGCGGTTGTGATCGACCACGTAGAGGTAGGAGCCATCCTGATAGAAATGTTCGCCCAGCAGGCTGTTGAAGATGTTGTGCTGGCGCAGATAGAGGCTGCCGCCGACATAACCCAGGTAGCGCCCGTCCTTGGCGAAGATCGGCTGCGAGGCGACGACCACCAGGTTGTTGGCCTTGGAAATGAACGGCGTCGAGATCAGCGCCCGGCGCTCACGCAGCGCTTCCAGTGACCCCGGCGTTTCCAGGTGTTGTCCGAGCATGGTGCGCAGGGGCGCGGGCGAGATCGCTCGCAGGACACCTTCGCTGTCGACGAAGAAGGTGGAGTTGAAGGCATTGCTCTGGGCCAGCAGGCGTTCACTTTCGCGTTGCAGTCGGGCCGTGTCGTCAAGCGTCCCTCCGCTGGTGTCGGCACTGAACGCGAGCTGCTTGAGCGCGCCCTCCAGGAACAGTTGGGTGATCGAGGCCAGCTTGGCTGCATATACCAGGTTCGATTCCAGGGAGTGATCGATCAGCAGTTGTCGCTGCACCCGGTAGCTGGCGAAGTAGCTGGTCAGCAGCATCACCACGGCGGTGAGTGTCGACAACAGGAGGATGAGCGTGCGCAGGTCCAGGCGCAGGCCTTTCTTGGCGTGTGGCAATCCGGAACTCACTGGGAAGTCGATTTGCGCAACATTACTCGGAATGCGTGCAGTCAGCTACGGGGCGAAACGAACGGGCCGCCAGCGGGTTTCATTTGCCGGGTGCGCTCAGCTCCGAGAGTTCGTCTTCCACCTGCTGCATGCGCTCTTCAGCCAATGCCTGTACGTGTTTGTCCTGCGCTGTGGCGCGCATCAAACCGGTCAGTTTCTCGCTCAGGCGCTTGCCTTCCTCGCTCTCGCCCAGCTGCCGGGCTTTCTGCGGGTCCTGGGTGGCGGCAACGATGGTGTCGAACTCGGCATCGCTGAAGTTCTTCTCGCTGTAGAGCTTGAACAGGTCCTTGCGTTGGTCGTCGACGGTCAGGTGCTTGCGCAGCACGTCCTTGATCTTGTCCTGCGGCACCTGCGGGTGGGTCATCGCCAGCAGTTGGGCCATGCGCTCGATGTTGTGGTCGTAGGCTTCCTGCAGCGGCAGGTTGGCCAGGATCCGCTCTTCGCGGGTGGGTTTCTGGTCGCAGGCGGCGAGGGTGGCGAGCAACAGCAAGGGCAGCAGCAGTTTCGGCAGGCGAGGCATGGGGGTGGCTCTGGAGGTTCGAGGGAAGTGAGTTTACTGCAAGGCCCGCAGGCACGGCAGTGTGGGAAAGGTCGTGGGCAAGTGTCCTGCGCTGCCAGGTAGAGGCTCAACACCGCGTTTTTGACGTGGGGCCTGTTGCGCTCGGTTAATACGGGCCGTACCGACCAAGGAGACCTCCATGCATATCGATCACTTGATTAGTGGCATCGTGCCGGCGCTGCCCTTCGCTTCGTCCGAAGACGCCCAGGCGTTTCTATCGAACCTGGAAGCCGAGGATCAGATTGCCCTGATCTCGGCGCTGTACTTCGGCCGCTCGCATCTTCACAGCGATACCGTCAACGAAGACTACCTGCCCTACCTGCTTTCCGGTGACATGAACCGGTTCTGGGAACAGGGCAATGTTGCACCGAGCGACTTTGCCACCGTCCTTTATGAAAAGGGCAGCAACCTGGTCAGTTACTACGACGCGTTCATCCGCGCAACCGACGGATCGGGCTACGACCGTTCGAACTACTGAACCCTGGGTCGCCCGGGATCAGTCCTTCATCGGATTACGCAAGCGCACCCAGACGATCGCGGGCAAGGCCATCAGCAGCCATTTGAGGTACTGGTTCACGCCAAAGTGTTCGCAGAGCGTGCCGATGGCCGTGCAGAGCACGACCACCACCACGAACTGAATCATCCTGTTCATCTCGGGGTTTCCGTCGTTGGGAGCGGCGATGGTAAACGATTCGGGCGCTTTCGCTCACAGATACTTGAGCCAGCGAATGTCTCGGCGGCGGGCCTTGAATCCGGCGAACTGCCGCACTGGCCAGTACAGGGCGGCGGCCAGCAACGCTGCAACCAGCCACAGTGCGCCCACGCTATCGAAACCGAAGTACTCGCCCTGGTTGTGCCCGAACAGGCCGACGCTTGCCAGGTAGAGGGCTTTCAGCGCGTAAAGGTGCAGCAGGTAGAAGAACATCGGTGCACTGCCGAACACGGTCAGCACGCCGATCCAGCGTGCCTGGCCGGCGCGCTCGAAGGCACGCAGCAGCAACAGGCCGACACCCAGGGTCAGCAGCAGGAACAGCAGCGACGGCGGGTACTTGGTGATGTTGAACAGGCTCATCAGGGTCTGCGTCAGATCGGGGTAGAGCTGCCACTGGGCCTCGCCATAGCCGTTGAGCAGACGCAGCGCGACGAAACCCACCAGCGCAGCGCTACCGGCGAACAACAACTGACGCTGGCGCTTGGCGGTATCGCTGCCACGCGCGAACCATGGCCCCAATGCATAGCCCACTGCGATCACGCCGATCCAGGGCAGCAGTGGATAGGAGGTCCGCAGGCGCAGGTTCTGCGATACCTCGAGCCAGCCGCGATCATGCAGGATCGCCCAGGGTGCGTGCAGCAGCGTACCGGGAGCAAAGTGCAGGCCGTCGAGCAGGTTGTGGCCGGCGATGATGATTACACCCAGGGCCAACAGCAACGGCCGCGGCAGCCACACCAGCAGCGACAGGACGATCATGCTCAGGCCGATCGCCCAGATCACTTGCAGGTAGATCACGCTGGGCGGCAGCTGGAAGGTCCAGGCGAAGTTGACCAGGGTGAACTCCAGCACCACCAGGAACAGCCCGCGCTTGAACAGGAACGCCGAGACATCGCCCAGGCCCTGGTGCTTTTCGCCGTAGAGCCAGGCGCTCAAGCCGGTCAGCATGACGAACACCGGGGCACACAGATGAGCGAGGGTGCGGCTGGCGAACAGTGCGGGCTCGGTGGCGTCGATGGTCATCGGGTCGCTGACCTGGCGATGCAGGAAGAAGGTTTCGCGCACGTGGTCCAACAGCATGATCAGGATGACCAGGCCGCGCAGGGCGTCGATGCTGTGCAGGCGGGAGGAGGGTGGGGTGGATGGCATGGGTCTGGGGCGGCGTTGAGTAAGATTTGGAATGTTATCTTATATCTTTGCTGTTGTGGTGATGTTGAGGGCCCTATCGCGGGACGAGCCCGCTCCCACAGGTTCTTTACTGATCCTGTGGGAGCGGGCTGGTCCCGCGATAGGGCCGGCACTTACAACCAAACAGCATCCCAGTGCGAATACTCCCGCACACTCCCAACCAGCCCCGCACGCAGCGGGTTGGAAACGATGTACCGCGCCACGGCTTGAACATCCTCCTCCCTGCGGATAGCTCTGTCCTGGTACCCAGGCTGCCAGATCCGCCCTGTACCCCCACCTGTCTGGTAAAGCGCATGACTGGTCCTGGACTTGAACCTGCGCATCAACGCTCCTAGCGTCCCAGTGCGCAACTCGATCAGCCAGTGGAGATGATCCGGCATCACAACCCAGGCCAGGGAGCGACATGACTGTTCCTCTTCGGCGTGACGCAGTTGCTGGACGACTGCACGTGCCGGACGCAGAAACTGGAAAAAAGGCTGGCGGGAGCGCGTGACGGTGGTGAGCAGATAGATTCTGCCGGGCTCGGAAAAGCGGCCACGGCGCAACAGGCTGGAATGAGGGCGATCCATGCTTTCTCCTTGAACATTCTTCCTTTGATCAAGGTAGCGATACTGTGGCTGGTTGCTCGGGAGATTTTTTGCTGAATGTGCCGGCCCTATCGCGGGACCAGCCCGCTCCTACAGGATCAGTGAAGAACCTGTGGGAGCGGGCTTGTCCCGCGATAGGCCGGCAAGGCCTACATCATCAGAAGCTGTAGTCCACCGTTGCGAAGTACGAGCGTGGCGCGCCCAACAGCCATTGTTCGCCACTGTGCGCGGCAACCACGTAGTCGCGGTTGAACAGGTTGTTCAACTGCAGGCCCAGGCGTACGTCGGGCAGTACCTGCCAGCCGAGATTGGCATCGACTACGGTGTAGCCGGGGACGCTGTAAGCGTTGGCGGTGTCGGCATAGCGCTGGTCGACGTAGCGCAGGCCGATGCCGGCGTCGACGGTCTCGCCGAAGCCCTTGTTGAGCCAGAGGTTGGCGGTGCGGCGCGGAACGTTGGCGGGGCGGTTGCCGGCGCGGTCCTGGGCGATGCCGCCGACGATCTCGTCGAAGTCGTCGTACTTGGCGCGGACCACCGAGGCGTTGGCCGATACCTGCCATTGGTGGCCCAGATCCAGCTCAAGCGCGGCTTCCAGGCCGTCGGAGGTCTGCTGGCCAGCCTGCTGTTTCTCATGGCTGATCGGGTCGTCGACCAACAGCTTCTTCTTGACGATGTGATACGCCGCCAGGGTCCATTCACCACGCCCATCCCAGAAGCGCTGCTTGAGCCCCAGCTCGGTCTGCTTCGATTCGGTCAGGTCGTAGTTGATCTGGCTCGGGCTGAGGCTGATCAGGTTGCTCACCCCGTCTTCGCTGGTGGAGTACTGGCCGTACAGCGACAGGTTGTCTGTTACCGCGAATACCAGGCCGGCGCGCCAGTTGCCGCCTTGCAGGCTGCGGTCGACTCGCGTGTCGTTGGTCAGGTTGTCACGGTCTATGTGGTTCTGGTCGCGGCGGATACCGGTCACCAGCGACAGGCGATCGGTCAGTTGGGTACGGTTCTCGGCGAACAGGGCGAAGGTGTGGGTGGTCGAGAGGGTCTGTGGACGTGTGACGTTCTGGCTCTGGAACCCGCCCGGTGCCGGACTCCAAGGATCGTCGTAATCGCCGCCGACATCGTTGTACGGCGAGTTGCTGTCGACATTGAAACGGATCTTGTTGTACTCGGCACCGACCACGGTCTTGCTGTTCAGCCCGAACAGCGAATGATCGGAGGTGAAGCTCTGGCGGTCGCCGATCTGCTCCTGGTTGTGCTTGATCTCCAGGTAGCTTGCCCGCTCCAGCTGCTCGCGGGTCGGATCCCAGGTGTAGTCCTCGGCATTGCGCCAGTGCCGACGGCTCTTGATGTAGTACAGCTGGTTGCTGGCCGTGACGCTGTCGCTGAGGGTCCAGTCGGTGTTGAAGCGGGTCCATTCGTCGTGGTAGCGCTGCACGTCGTTCTGAATGTTGTAGTTCTTCTTGCGCAGGCTGTCGCGCAGGTGGCCGTCGATCAGCGGCGTGCCAAAGTAGTTCGAGGGCTGTGCGTCGCCACGCTCATGGGCGAGGGTGAAGCTCAGGTCGTCGGTGGCATCGAAGCGCAAGGCTGCACTCAAGGCCAGGCTGCGCGAATCGGTGCGGTCGACCCAGCCATTGCCTTCCTGCTTGTTCACGGTAACGCGGTAGCTGAGGCGCTCGCTCAGGCTGCCGCCGCTGTCCAGCCCCAGTTGCTGGCGATCCCATGAGCCATAGCCCAGGCGCAGGTGGTTGCGGATCTCACCGGCGAAGGGTTTTTTCGGGATCACGTTGATCACAGCGCCCGTGGCGCCTTCGCCATAAAGCACCGAGGCGGGGCCGCGGATCACATCGATGCGCTCGACCATCCACGGGTCGACCGGAAAGGTCTGGGTGCCGGCGCCGGTGTACAGGCGCGAGCCGTCGAACAGGGTCATCACCGAGGCGTGTCCGGTGAAACCACGCGCGGAGAGGGCGGTGTTGCCGTTGCCCGGGGTGCCGACGGAGGTAATGCCGGGCGATCGGGTCACTGCATCCTGCACCGTGAGGTTGGCGCGCTGCTGGATCTGCTCGGCGGTGATGCTGGTGGTGCTGGCTGGGGTCTCCAGGGCGCTGAGGTTCAGGCGCGAACCGGCTTGGGTAGGGGTTGCCAGATCGACGATCTGTTCGTCGCGGGTCTCGGTGATCGCCGTCGAGGGCAGGTCGAGGACCTTGCCTTGCGGCTGCTCGGCCAGCGCCGGCAGGGACACGGCCATGCAGGCGGCCAGAGTTTGAAGCTTGAAGTGTCGGGACATGTCGTTCCACGGGTTCAGGAATGAATGGATCCCGGTGGAAACAACGCAAAGACGAGCAGACACGCACGCAGGCGCGCACGCGAACACCGGCCTGCGCCCGCCCACCGCGGGTTTGCCAACAGAAGCGTCAGGCCGGTCTCCGGGCTTGCGAGGGTCGTGAAGCCTTCACCTTCCCATGCCTGAGCACAGTGGTGTGTCGAAGGATTCGCTCGCTTACCGTTGCGGGGGCAGCGCCGGACTTGTCTGCAAAGACGCACCGGCTTCCCGTTTCACCCTGCGCACGGCGGCGCAGGACACCTGAAACTGGCGGCATCTGACCATCGAACGCAGGGGGAGTCAATCGTTTGGATAGGCGAAAAAACGTGATGGGCTACAGGGTTGCGCGTTTTTATTAGATTTTTTTCGAACTTTTCCGACTGACGTTGTCTCGAACCGCTCGTTCGCCCTTTTTATTCAACGTCATGGAGACTTTTGCGAATGTTTACTGGAAAACTGCTGCGTCACACTTGCGCCCTGGCCCTCCTCGGCGCGCCGCTGGCAGCGATGGCAGCCCCCAGCACCGAGCCCCTGTTCACCTTCGGCCTGCTCGGTTCCTACGACAAGTTCAAGTTCGAAGGCGGCAGCGACTCCGACAAGGAGCACCTGGGCCAAGGCGGTGTGTTCGCCAACTTCGGCAACAAGATGACGGCCGAGTCCGGCTTCATCTACCAGATCGGTGCCGAAGCCAAGTACGGCAAGAAGAACGACAACAAGCTCAAGGAGGCACAGGCCGACCTCGACCTTGGCTGGCGTGCCGCGCTGGATGCGCGCAACTTCGTCGACGTGATCGTCGGTGGCGGTTACAGCTGGACCCGTTTCGAGCCCGAGATCAACGACCTGGACACCAAGTTGACCTACAAGTCGCCGTTCGCCAAGGCCGCGCTGGGTTACAACCACCAGTTCGATGCCTCGACCCTGCGTGTCGAAGTCGGTGCTCGTCACACCATCGATGGCCGTGCGCGCTTGAAGGTCGACGACTTCGGCAGCGACAGTGTCGACATGAAGGACCGTACCAACCCGTATGCCGAAGTCACTCTGCTGATGAACCAGCAGGGCGGCATGCCGATCCAGGCGGGCGTGTACTACACCCGTACCGAGTACAAGATCGACGAGGACTCGCCGGTTGCCGACAACAACAAGCTCAAGCGTGACGAGTTTGGCGTGAAGGTCGGCCTGGCGTTCTGATGCCTTCGATGGTTGTACGCCGTATGTAAGGGCAGCCTCGTGCCGCAATCTCGGCACGAGGATTCCCCAGCAGGCTCAAGGGTGCCTAGCGGCCCCGGCGCCGAGACACCCGTGCCTCGATATTCTTGCGTCCGATCAGCAGTGCCGGTTTCTCGGTTACCGGCTCATCGGCCAGCCACTTGTACATCACCAGGCAATCCACCAGCCCCAGTGCTGCATGACGAAATGCCTTGGGCAGGCGCCCGACGGTCTCGAAACCGAGCTTGTGCCACAGCCCCACGGCCACCTCGTTGCTCGCCACTACCGAATTGAACTGCAAGGCCAGAAAACCCTCCTGGCGCGCCAGCTTCTGCGAGTGCTCGCACATCAGCCGTGCCACGCCACGTCCGCGTGAACGGGGTGTGACCATGTATCCGCAATTGCCCACGTGCGCACCCGGGCCTGCGGCATTGGCCTTGAGGTAGTAGGAACCAAGCAGCTCGCCATCCTCTTCGGCCACCAGGGTGTGCAACGGAAACTCCAGCCACAGCGTGCGCGCCTGCTCCTGCGACATCTGCGGGTCGTATGCGTAGGTTTCGCGCGCCTGGACGATGGCCTGGAAGGTCGGCCAGAAACGCTCGAAGTCTTCCGCGGTCATGGGGCGAATGTGGATCATGTCGGTTCCTGCTCGGGCTGGGCCGGCAAGTCTGGGTGGATGGGCGCCGTCATGCAAGGGCTGTGGCGCCCGAGAGCGTCAACTGCCGGCCTTGCCGACCGCATCCAGCGCCCGTGCCGAATACACCAGGGCAGCGCCCGCGTTCATGGCCACGGCCACGCCGAGGGCTTCGGCGATTTCCTCGCGGGTCGCACCGTGCTTGACCGCCTGCTGCGAATGCACGGCGATGCAGCCGTCGCAGCGAGTGGTCACCGCCACGGCCAGGGAAATCAGCTCGCGGGTCTTGGCGTCGAGGTGGTTGGTCTTGGCGCCGGCAGCGCTGGCGGTGGCGTAGCCGGCCACGGTGTCGGGAGAAAGCTGCTTGAGATCGCCGATGCCGGCCATCAACTGCTTACGGTAGGCGTCCCAGTCCATCATGCTCATCGTCTTCACCTTGTCAGGTTGGCAACAGGAGCTTTCAGGCTAGTCGAAGATGGGGGGAAGGGCAGGCCTCGTCACCGAGGGGCAAGGAGGCCGCAGGACGTGTCAGATGTAGATGAACAGCAGCACCAGTGCCGCCACCACGGCCCACTTCTCGAGGTAGTAGCGGGTGCGGTTGCGCTTCTTCATGGCCTTACCACGTTCGCGGATCTTGTAGATGCGCGTGAACAGGCGATTGATGCCGCCGGTCTTGTCGTTGGCATCGTTGGGCGCGGCTGCGGCGGCCATGACGTTGCGGCTGAACCAACGATTGAAGGCGCTTGCCCAGCGGTACTTCAATGGGCGCTCGACGTCGCAGAACAGGATGATACGGTTGTGCTCGGTGGTATTGGCCGCGTAGTGGATGTACGTCTCGTCGAAGATCACCGCCTCGCCGTCGCGCCAGGAATACTTCTCGCCGTCCACATCGATGTAGCAACCATCGTCGTTCGGTGTGTCCAGGCCCAGGTGGTAACGGTAGGAGCCGGCATAGGGGTCACGGTGACGAACCAGCTTGGCTCCCGGCGGCAGGGTGGCGAACATCGCCGCCTTGACCGTGCCGATGCCTTGCAGCAGTTCGGTCGTGCGTGGGCACAGGGTCATCGCCGAAGGGTGGCTCTCGCCGTACCACTTCAGATAGAAGCGCTTCCAGCCGGTCTTGAAGAACGAGTTGAAGCCAACGTCATCGTAGTTGTCGGATTTCTTGATCTCGCCGGCGTGCAGCAATTGCTGGGCTTCTTCGCGAATTTCCTGCCAGTGGTCCTTGAGCGGCTGCAGCTCAGGGAACGACTCGACGGGCAAATAGGGCTTGGCCGGGTGCTTGGAGAACAGGTACAGGAAACTGTTGACCGGGGCGAGGAAGCTCGAGTGGTCGCCCAGCTGGCGAGTCAGCTTGTGGCGAACGCGACCGCGCAGGTGAACATAGGCGATCGAGAGGACGAAGATCAGTACGAGTGCAATTTTCATGGACGGTTACTTGTCGAATAAAAATGGCCATGCGCCATGGCTGTAGCCCGCCAGCATAAACAATCGTGTCGCCAGTTTGTACTTATTGTTAAGTCATCGCTGATGGACGAAGGTGGAATACCCTGGAAGCTGCGCAAACGATTCAACCCTGGCAGCGTTTGAACCTGCATGCCCTTCAGCCCTCGAGGAGTTTCCGATGGTTCAGGATGTACGCCCAAGCGGCGCGCCCTTCAAGCGCCTGTTTTTCGCCCTGGCTTTGCCCGAAACCCAGCGCCGGGCCGTTGCCCAGTGGCGTCGTGAATTGGGGTTGCGGGCCGGCAAGCCGGTACCGGCCGAGAATTTTCATGTGACGTTGCTGTTTCTGGGCGATGTGGATGCCGCCCAGGTACCGGCACTGTGCGCGGCGGTAGACGGCATGACGCGCCCAGGGGCGCCGATACGCCTGTTGCTCGACCGTCTGCAGGTGTGGCGACGTGCCGGCGCGCTGGTGCTCGAACCTGGCGATACCCCTGCCAGCCTGCGCCAACTGGTCTACGGCCTGGAGCAGCGCCTACTGCCACTGGGCATCGCCGAGCAGGCCCGTGAATACCGTCCGCACCTGACGCTGTCACGGGATTTCCAGGGGCAGCCACCAGAGGCGGCGCAGGCTCCGGAGTTCTTCCTCAATGCCCGCCGGTTCGGTCTCTATGAATCGCGCAAGGGCCGTTACTGTCCGCTGGCCGAGTGGCCGCTGGACGAAGCCTGAGGGGCGAACAGACGTTGTCCGAGGGTGTAGGCGGTGGGTAAGTGCCTGGCGGTATCCGGGCCTTCGCTCTCGTCCAGAAGGATCGAGCTCGATACCTGGGCGCCGCACCAGTCGAAGATGCCGTGCTCGATCTGTACGCGCATTGCAGCGCCGTAGCCATGGCGGTCGAACAGGGCAGCGTCGGTGCCGCCGACCGCCACCAGGTGGACTTTCAGGTGGTTGAGCAGCTTGGTGGTCTTGCCGCCTTCGTAGCCGAAGGCCCAGCCATTGCTGAACACACGGTCGATCCAGCCCTTGAGCAGTGCGGGGAACGACCACCAGTACACCGGGTAGACCAGCACCAGGGTATCGGCGCGTTCGATGCGTACCTGCTCGGCAAGTACGTCCGCCGGCGGCTTGGCCAGGTGACGATGGACATTGAGGTCGGGCAATTCGAAGCGCGGGTCGAAGCCCTCTGCGGCCAGGTCGGCGATTTCGCTGGTATGGCCTGCCTGGGCCAGGCCGTCGGCGATCTGCCTGGACAATGCGTGGGTGAGTGATTGGGCGTCGGGGTGGGCGAGGACGATCAGGGCGTGCATGGATGCGTTTCTTTATGGGATGCGGGAAGAGGCCGGGCGCTATATACTCGGCGTAAGTTACGGTTGGTAAGTTACTTTTGGTAGGTAAGCTATGTCAAGCGATGAGACGCGCCCTGTACGTAAACGCCTGTCCCGTGAGCATCGTCGGCGGCAATTGATAGCGGTGGCCTGGCAGATGGTTCGCGAGGAGGGCACCGATGCGCTGAGCCTGGGGCGCCTGAGCGAGCTGGCAGGGGTGACCAAGCCGGTGGTGTACGACCACTTCGAAACCCGTAACGGCTTGCTGGTGGCGCTTTACGAGGAATACGACGCGCGCCAGACCGCCATGCTCGAGGTCGTGCTGGCGGACTGTCCTGTGGACCTTGAGGCGCGTGCGGCGGTAATCGCCGCAGCCTATGTCGATTGTGTGATGACCCAGGGGCGTGAGATACCGGGCGTCAGTGCGGCGTTGGCCGGCTCGCCGGAGCTCGAGGCGCTCAAGCGTGGGTACGAGGATCCGTTCCTGGACAGGTGCCGCCAGGCGCTGGCGCCGTTTGCGCCGGGCGGGGATATCGGATTGGCCGGCTTGCGTCTGCTGGTCGGCGCCGCCGAGGCATTGTCACAGGCGGCGGCGTCGGGGGAAGTCGAGCCAGGGCAGGCCAAGGCGGAACTGAGCGCCGGTATCGTGGCGATGGTCCGGCGCCAGGGCTGAGGGCTGGGTCATACCGGCAGGCTGCGGTAGGGCAGTTCGTCTCCCGGGCTGCGGGCGAATTCGCGCTTGTATTCGCGGCTGAACTGCGAGGTGCTCTGGTAGCCCACCCGGTGCGCCACCTGGGCCACGCCCAGGCTCTCGCCGATCAGCATCTGCTGCGCCTTGAGCAGGCGCAGGCGTTTGAGGTACTGCATCGGCGCCAGTTCGGTGCAGCGCTTGAAGTGTTCGTGGAAGGTCGAAACGCTCATGTTGGCACGGCTGGCCAGCGTTTCGACACTCAACGGCTCGGCGAAATGATCGCGCAGGTAGGCGAGCACGACGCCGATCCGGGCAAAGTGCCCCTGCTGTTCGACCAGTGCCCGCAACACGCCGGCCTGAGGGCCGAGCAGGGCTGTATACAGCACCTCCCGCACCCGTGCAGCCCCCAGCATTTTCGCATCCAGTGGGTCCTGCAGGCATTCGAGCAGACGCTCGACGCTGGCGCGCATCGGTGCACCCAGCGCCGCCGAGCTCATCGACTGCGGCGTCTGCGCCTGTACCGCCGGATCCGGCGGCAGGTCCATGTTCTGCACCAGTTCGTTGAGCACGTTGCGGTCGATGCTCACGGCCACGCCGAGCATGGGCGCCTGAGGCGTGGCGAAGGTTTCGCACATGAAGGGCACTGAAAGCGCCTGGATCAGGTAGTGCCCGGCACCGTATTCCAGCGTGCGCGGCCCCAGGCGCGCGAGCTTGCTGCCCTGGGCGATGATGATCAGGCTCGGTTCATAGATCTGTGGGCTGCTCGCCACATAGTGGTCCCACGACAACACCTGGACCTGGGGCAGGTAGGTGTCGACGAATCCGGGGCGCGAGGCGAGGGCGCGGATCAGCGAGCAGAGGGGGGCATTGGCGTCGACGTGTTGGGTCAGGTGCATGGCAAACCAGGGACAGAGAATCAGACACTGGCATCTTCGCAGATTGACAGTCCAGCGCCAGATCGCTGCGGCCAATTCCGGAGAATCAGGCACGAATGCCGGAGGATCGGCTGTGGGCCGGGCCCGTTTCGATGCGCAGAATGCGTGGCCTGAATCGTTTCAATATTGCGAGGTCCAGAGCATGTACACCGCCATCGGTTATGCCGCCCAGTCTTCCACCGCGCCCCTGGCGCCCATGACCTTCCAGCGCCGTGGCCTGCGCCCGGACGATGTCGCCATCGACATCCTCTACTGCGGCGTGTGCCACTCCGATATTCACCAGGCCCGCAATGAGTGGGGCATAGCCGTCTACCCACTGATGCCCGGCCACGAGATCGTCGGTCGTGTCACCGCCGTAGGTGAAAAGGCTGGCAAGTATCAGGTCGGTGACCTGGTCGGCGTCGGCTGCATGGTCGATTCCTGCCGCCATTGCGAGGCTTGCCGGCAGGACCTGGAGCAGTATTGCCTGGAAGGGCCGACCCAGACCTACGCCAGTCCCGACCGTATCGACGGCAGCAATACCCTGGGTGGCTATTCCAGCAGCATCGTGGTCAGCGAGCACTTCGTCCTGCGTATTCCCCAAGGGATGGACCTGCCCAGTGCAGCGCCGATCCTCTGCGCGGGCATCACCACTTACTCACCGCTCAAGCACCACGGCGTGGGGCCCGGGCACAAGGTCGGCGTGCTGGGCATGGGCGGCCTGGGCCACATGGGCATCAAGTTCGCCAAGGCCCTGGGCGCCGAGGTGACGCTGTTCACCCGCTCCCCGGCCAAGGCCGAGGAAGCCCGTCGCCAGGGCGCCGATCATGTCATCGTCTCCACCGACGAGGCGCAGATGCGCGAGGCGGCGGGTCGCTTCGACTTCCTGCTCGACACCATCCCGGTGCAACACGACCTGAATCCCTACCTCGAAACCCTGAAGTTCGACGGCGTGCACATCCTGGTCGGCCTGATCGAGCCGGTCGATCCGCCCGTGCATGCGGCCAACCTGGTGCTCAAGCGGCGGGTGCTGGCCGGCTCCTTGATCGGCGGCATCGCCGAAACCCAGGAAGTGCTGGACTTCTGCGCCGAGCACGGCATCAGCTGCGATATCGAGATGCTGGATATCCGCCACATCAACGAGGCGTTCGAGCGGATGATCAAGGGTGATGTGAAGTACCGCTTCGTGATCGACATGGCGACCTTGCAGGCCTGATCCGGGCGTTGAACGCAATCGCGGGGCGAGTCCCGCGATTGCGGCCAGTACAGGCGCTACCAGACCATCGCCTTCCTCCACCCTTTCCAGAACAACCAGCGCCGCACCTCGGCGTGTTCGCCAGTGCCGATCTGCCAGGCAGGCCGCTTGCTGTCCAAGGCGATCAGCGAGATGAATCCGGCATGGCTGGCGGCGACCAGGGTGCGGCCGTCGGCGCTGATGTCCATGGCGCTGATGGCCGACCCCAGATAATGCTGCCAGTGCGCGCGACCGTCTTCGCCGAAGCCACGCAGGTAACCTTGGGCATCGCCGACGATGTACTCGCCTTGACGTGCGACGCCGGCATGGATCTGCACGCCGTCCTGCAGCATCGAGATCTGCGGATCGGTTGCCAGATTGGCGAGCGTTACGCCAAGGCTGGCGCCGCCGTCGCCCTGGCAGGCATTGAGCAGCAACTGGTCGCCGCGGTGGTTGAACAGGGCGAAGTGCGGATGTTCCCCCGCCGGGACGATCTCGGCCAGCGGCTCCAGGTGCTCGTCGAGTACCTGGTGGTTGCCGCGCTGCTCGCCCAGCACGATCCGTCTGCCGTCCGGCGACAGTGCGGCATGGGCTTGGGTCAGGGTCAGCGCGATGTCGTCAGGGTCGGTGCCGTCGGCCAGTTGCGCGAGGATGTCTGCTTCGCGGCGCAGCAGGCGGGTGGCACCTCGAGGTGTGAGCAGGAAGATGCCCTCGCGGCTGACCAGCAGTACCCGTCGGCCATCCGGCAGGGGGAGCAGGCGGGTTGGGGTGGGTGGCAGGTCGAAGGGATCGAACGGGTAGCCAGGCGGCAGGCCTTCCAGGCCATGGGGCCAGGACAACCGAGCGACCTGTGGGCCGCCCCAGCCGTCGGTGACCCTTACGCCCTCCGCATTGGCCAGGGCGAAGTAGCGTCGTCGCGGGCAGCGGCCGAAGTGCTCGACACTGATCATCGGGGTCACCCCGTTGCGGTCGATCTGCACCACCTGGCCGTTGTCATGGGGCATGCCGATACGTGCAAGCAAGCGGCCGTCATCGAGCAGCAGCACCTGGGCGATACCCTGGCCATGGCTCGGGAGCAGTGGCAGCAAGGGATCATGGGCGGGCGGCCAGGCTTCGCGAAACAACTGACGCTGGTGCTCGTCGATGCCAGGTCGGTTGATTGCGTGCAGGGCGAGCTGCCAGGCGTCGAGCAGGTGATCGATGGCCGGTGGGCAGGGCGCTTGTGCTGTGTCGTGTCCTTGTGCGCAACCTTGCGCAACATGACGGTTGACGGCCTCGGCGTAGGCGGTGACCGCCTGTTGCCACTGCTGCTGAGGGTGTTGCGTGTCCATGAGCGGATCGGACTCCTTGTTCCGCATGTTGCTACAGTGCGTCATGGTACTCCGTGCGCGCGCGGTTGTGAGGCCTGGCCTTGACGCGTACCATGCCGAGTATTCCTACCAATAACAAACGTGCATCCGCGACCCGAACCTGGGCACGTGGGGCGCGTCCTATCGCTTTGCCTGCGGAGATTGCATTGGCCTCGATGAATGGACCCCTACCTGATTCCCTACCTGCACCGGCAGGCGGCGGCAGTTGGCTGAGCGTGATCGCGCTGGCGCTGGCGGCGTTCATCTTCAACACCACCGAGTTCGTGCCGGTGGCACTGCTCAGCGACATCGGTCGCAGCTTCGACATGACCACCGCGCAGGTGGGCCTGATGCTGACCATCTACGCCTGGGTGGTGGCACTGGCTTCGCTGCCGATGATGCTGATGACCCGTAACATCGAGCGGCGGCGCCTGTTGCTGTTCGTGTTCCTGGTATTCATCGTCAGCCACTTGCTGTCGTGGATGGCGCAGAGTTTCGCCATGCTGCTGGTCAGCCGCATCGGCATCGCCTTGTCGCACGCGGTGTTCTGGGCGATCACCGCGTCGCTGGCGGTGCGCGTGGCGCCGGCTGGCAAGCAGGCCAAGGCGCTCGGGTTGCTGGCCACCGGCACTACCCTGGCGATGGTCCTGGGCATCCCGCTCGGGCGGGTAGTGGGCGAGGCGCTGGGTTGGCGCATCACCTTCCTCAGCATTGCGGGCGTGGCGCTGGCGACCATGCTGTGCCTGATGAAGTCGCTGCCCTTGCTGCCGAGCCAGAACTCCGGTTCGCTGCGCAGCCTGCCGATCCTGTTCCGCAGGCCTGCCCTGGTCATCACCTATCTTCTGGTCACGCTGGTGATCACCGCACAGTTCACCGCCTACAGCTACATCGAACCGTTCGCCCTGCATGTGGCGCAGATCAGCGGTGAGCACACGACCCTGATCCTGTTGCTGTTCGGTGGGGCGGGTGTGCTCGGCTCGGTGCTGTTCAGCCGTTACAGCGACCGCTTCCCGCACGGTTTCCTGGTCGGCTCGATCGGTTGTCTGGCCGCGTGCCTGTTGCTGCTGTTGCCGCTGTCGGGGAACTTCGCCGCGTTCGCCGTGCTGAGCATGTTCTGGGGCGTGGCGATCCTGAGCTTCAGCCTGTCGTTGCAGTCGAAGACGCTCAAGTTGGCGTCCGACGCTACCGATGTGGCCATGGCACTGTTCTCGGGGATCTACAACATCGGTATCGGTGGCGGGGCATTGCTGGGCAGTATCGTCAGCAGCCAGATCGGTGTGGCCAATATCGGCCTGGTCGGCGGTGTGGTGGCGGTGGTGGGGTTGGGCCTGGCCTTGGCCAGCAGCCAGCGCTTTCGCGATGCCCTGGCCGCGCCCCCCGCGCCTTGAGCTTCACGCCAGTAAAGCCGACCACGCCGACACCACCAGCAACAGTGCCAGCAACTGATTGAAGCGCTGCAGGTGCCGGGGCGAACGCAACCAGCGGGCACTGCCGATCCCGAGCAGCGCCCAGGCGCCCATGCATGGCAGGGCGATGATCAGAAATACCAGCGCCAGGTGCCACACCGGCAATCCTGGCGTGGCAAACACCCCGATCACCGCCACCGCCATCAGCCAGACCTTGGGATTGACCAGTTGCAGCGATGCCGCGCTGCCGACCCCGAAGCGCTGCCGCGCCGTGGCATGCAAGGGCTCGCCAGCGGCGCGGAACAACTGCCAGGCCAGGCGACTCAACCACAGCACGCCCACCCAGCTCATCACTTGCTGCGCCAGCGGGTGGCGCAGCAGCACCTCTCCCAGCCCCAGGCCTACCACCCAGACGATCGCCGCGGCCGCCGCGCAGGCCGCGAAGATCGGCGCCAGGCTGGCACGCAGGCCGTTGTGCGCGCCGTGGGCGAGAATCAGCAGGTTGGTCGGCCCGGGGCTGATGCTGGCGGCCAAGGCGAAAAGGATGAAGGGCAACAGCGATGACGACATGGTGAGGCTCCTGTGGTTCGGAACACCATGGTCAGGCGTGGGGGCGGTTCAGTCTGGAAGCTTTGAGCAGCGTCGGCGATAGTCGGCCGGTGTCAGCCGGTAGGCACGACGGAACCAGCGCCCCAGGTGGCTCTGGTCGGCAAAGCCCAAGGCCATGGCCACTTCGCTGGGGGTGTCGCCACGAGCCAGCAGGCGCCGGGCGCGGGCCAGGCGCAACTGAATCAGGTAGGCGTGCGGCGCCAGGCCGAAGGCGGCCTTGAAGGCGCGGGTGAGGCGAAAGCGATCGACGCCGCAGGCCTGCGCTACTTCGTTCAGGCCGATGTCCTGGTCGATATGGGCGTGCAGGTAGTCGCGCGCTCGCTGGGCGCACAGCGGCAGGCGTGGATCGGGGTCGAGGCGCTTGCGCCAGTGCAGGTGCCGGGTCAGGCAGGCCAGCAGGTCGTCCATGGCGGTCTGGCGCACGATTCGTAGCTCGCCGCCGTGCATGGCCTGGAAGGCGCGCAAGGTGGCGCCCGCCAGTCGCGGGTCGGCACACAGGGTGTCAGCGAAGGCGGGCAGGCAGCCTGCCGGGGCCTGTTCGAACAGTGCATGCAGTTCGTTTTCCAGCCACTTCGAGTCCAGGTACAGCGTGGAGTAGGTGAAACCTTCGCGCGTGGGAGCGTCGCCATCGTGAAGGTCACCGGGTTCCAGCAGGAACACCTGGCCCGGCGTGCTCTGGTGCCGAACCCGGCGGCAATTGAACTGCTGCACGCCCTGTTCGGTGACCCCGACCAGGAAGCTGTCGTGCCAGTGCGGGTCGTAGGCGTGGCCGACGAAATGCGCGCGGACCGACTCTATGCCGGTGTCGGCGTCTTGCTTGAGGTCGATCCAGTTGGACATGGGCGAGGCCTGCGAAAGGGAGTTTTCACCTTAGCTTAAAAGCGCTGCGGATTTTAGAACGGATGTGCACGGGATAGTTCGGATAGTGGCATTGGGCCGGTATACTGGGTGTTTTTGCAGGAAGCTGTTGCTCTGATGAAAGACACATCTACAAATTGGTTGCAGGTGCTGCTGGTCATGGTCGTCGCTGCGGTGATTGCCCAGGTGGTAGCGATCTTCACAGTGATTCCCCTGGTTCAGAGCATGGGCGCCACGGGCGGCTGGCTGTTGATCATCTACCTGGTGTTCGTCGGCGTGTGCACCCTGGCGAGCGGTGCCCTATCTTTTCGAGCGCCGAAGGTGGGGTTTGCCCATGACTGGAAAGTCATGTCGCTGATCGCCTCCAGCAAGCTCATGCTTCTGGTGACTGTGGCCCTGAGCGTCGTGCCTCTGGCGGTCGAGGGGTTCAAGCAGGCGGGACATGTCGAGCAATTGCCATTCAGCTTGTTCATGTATTGGCTGAGCGGTCTGAGCCTGCTGGTGTTTTCCGTGCTGTATCACCTGTGCGCGCCGGGTGCGTATCGTTATCCGACCTTTGAAGACCTGATCAAGCGTGAAGGCAGTGCCAGGGTGCTACGTGGCGAGGCTGGCGAGATATTGGAGGGCTTGCGCGCCAGGCAATCGCCGAGTGGGGCAGCTGGTGAAACGCCCTTCACGAGCCAGGACGAGCATGTTCTGGAGGTGCTTGCCCAGGGCCGCGTCATTGATGATGCCCAGTGTTATTTCGTCATGCGTGAGCATGGCGCCAACGCCAATCCGAAAGTGCGTTGGGCGTTGACGCTGGCGCTGCTGATTCCCGCCTACGTCATTCCCACCGTGACGGTGGGCAAGATGTTCGCGGTCGTGGACACCGCTCGACAGCAGGTGCATGAGCGGGGTGGCTGGTTGTGCGCCATCTATGGCAGCGTGCTGACGCTTGGCAAGGATGCCAAGGAGCAGGCCGAGTCTTCCTGCAAGGCGCACTAACCAGGGTCGGGCTGCAACTGCGCAAACTTGCCCTGCAACCACTGATGCAAGCGGGCCACCGCCGGCGACAGTTGCTTGCGGTGCGGGCACACCAGGATCAGGGGGCGCAGGTCGCCGGGGAAGTCCGGCATCAGCACCTCGAGTTCGCCGGCCGCGACATTGGCGTGCACGTCCAGCCATGACTTGAAGGCGATGCCTTCGCCGGCCAGTGCCCAGCGCCGTACCACATCGGCGTCATCGCAGAACAGCGGCCCGCTGACCTGCACCGTCTGCTCACCCAGTTGCCAGCGGTCGAAGACCCGCGACTGCTGCAGGTACAGCAGGCAGTCGTGCTGTTGCAGGTCTTGCGGGGTGTGCGGGCGGCCGCGGCGGGCGAGGTAGGCGGGGGCGGCGACCAGTACCCTGCGGTTCCACGGCGCCAGTGGCAGCGAGATGTAGTTGGCAGTGTCGTCGATGCCATAGCGGATGCCGACATCCACCGGGTCGCGGTACAGGTCGGCGAGTTCGTCGGAGAGAAAGAAGCGCAGGCTCAGGCCCGAGTGTTCGCGGCGAAACTCGGTGAGCCAGGGCAGCACCAGGTTGCGTCCGACATCCGAAGGCGCCGACACCTGCAGTACACCACGCAGTTCACTGTGATCGCCATGCAGGCTCTCACGCCCGTGACGCAGGGTCTCCAGCACACTGTGGGCGGTGGGCAGGTACAGTTCACCCTCGGCGGTCAGGCGCAGGCTACGGGTGGTGCGGGCAAACAGGCGCACGTCCAGCTCTCGCTCCAGGCGCTTGATCGCTGCTGCGACCTGGCCCGGTAGCAGGTCGGCTTCCAGCGCGGCGGCGGTGAAGCTGCCCAAGGCGCTGGAGCGAATGAACAGGTGTAGATCGTCAAGGCGCAGCATTTTCACTCCTGGAATGAAAGTGTTGCTGCATTGTGCTGGTTTTTCTTTCCTGTGGGAAAGATAAGATACGCGCCATCACCTTCCCTGACAGGAGCAGTTCCGATGGATACCGTCACCCTGGCCAAGCGCCGCTACACCACCAAGGCCTACGACGCCAGCCGCAAGATCCCGCAGGCCACCGTCGATGCACTGCTCGAGCAATTGCGACATAGCCCGTCCTCGGTCAACTCGCAGCCCTGGCACTTCGTCGTCGCCGACAGCGCCGAAGGCAAGGCACGCCTGGCCAAGGCCACCGAAGCCTTCGCCTACAACACACCCAAGATTCTCAACGCCTCGCACGTGATCGTGTTCGCCACCCGCACAGAAATGACCGAGGCGCACCTGCACGCCGTGCTTGACCAGGAAGCAGCCGACGGCCGTTTTCGCGATGATCAGGCCCGTGCCGGCCAGGACACGACGCGCCGTGGCTATGTGAACCTGCACCGCTACGATCTCAAGGATGCGCAGCACTGGATGGAAAAGCAGACCTACCTGGCCCTGGGCACCGCTTTGCTGGGCGCTGCCGCCCACGGGCTCGATGCGACCCCGATCGAGGGCTTCGACAGCAAGGCGCTGGACGCCGAGCTGGGCCTGCGCGAGCGTGGCTTCACCAGCGTCGTGCTGCTGAGCCTGGGGTATCGCAGTGAAGATGACTTCAATGCCGGCCTGAGCAAGTCGCGGCTGCCGGCCGAGACGGTGTTCACCTTCCTCTGAAAAAAACCGGGGCAGGCCGCTACGGTCTGCCCCGGCTTTCAATCTTCCTCCAGCGCCTGCTCGACCACGTCGCGGCTGGCGTCCAGCACTTGCTGCTGTACTTCCTCGCTGGCCAACATACGCCCGACCACCAGAGCACCGACGCACTGGCTGATCAGCGCCCAGGCCCTGCGCTCGTCCCCAAGCGTTTCACTCCACGCGGCCTGCAGTTCGAGCAGCCAGTGTTCGGCCTGTTCACGGACCGGTCGCTCGGCGCGAGCGATCTCGACCCCCAGCGGCGGCAGCGGGCAGCCACCTTCGGGATTGTGCAGGTGGGCGAGGCTCAAGTACTGCTTCAGGCAGCGGCGCAGACGTTCGCGGTCGGCGCCCTGGCTGGCCAGGCGAGCGAACGGGCTATTGCACAGCTCGCGTCGCACCACCTCGCTGAATAGGTCATCCTTGGACGGGAAGTGATTGTAGAAGGCCCCACCGGTAAGGCCGATGGCCTTCATCAACTCGGCGACCCCGGTACTGGCGAAACCACCACGTTTGGCCAGGACGCCGCTGCTGGCCAGCAGCTTCTCGCGAGTCTGTTGCTTGTGATCGGTGGAGTAGCGCATCCGTGACCCTCGGTGTGCTGGCTTGACGGTGCAGCGATCATAGCATAGCGTTCATTTACTAAATAATCGTTCATCAATGGAGGCGCCGGTGACAGAACAACGAAAAGCGGTCCTGGTGATAGGGGCGGGTGATGCCACCGGCGGCGAGATCGCCAAGCGTTTTGCCCGCGAAGGTTATATCGCCTGTGTGACCCGTCGCGACGCTGACAAGCTGCAACCGCTGGTGGACGAGATCCGTGCGGCTGGCGGTCAGGCCTACGGTTTCGGCTCCGATGCACGCAAGGAAGAGGCGGTGGCCGAGCTGATCGAAACCATCGAGCGTGATGTCGCCCCGATCGAGGCCTTCGTGTTCAACATCGGCGCCAACGTGCCCTGTAGCATCCTCGACGAAACGCCGCGCAAATACTTCAAGATCTGGGAAATGGCCTGCTTCGCCGGCTTTCTCACGGCCCAGGCAGTGGCGCGGCGCATGGTCACCCGCGAACGCGGCACCCTGATCTTCACCGGCGCCACGGCCGGCACCCGCGGCGCCGCCGGTTTTGCTGCCTTCGCCGGTGCCAAGCACGCCTTGCGCGCCCTGGCCCAGAGCATGGCGCGCGAGCTGGGGCCGCGAAACATTCACGTGGCGCACGTGGTGGTCGACGGCGCCATCGACACGGCGTTCATTCGCGATACCTTCCCTGAGCGCTACGCCCTGAAGGACCAGGATGGCATCCTTGACCCGGCGCATATCGCCGACAGCTACTGGTACCTGCACACCCAGCCCCGGGACGCCTGGACCTTCGAACTTGACTTGCGCCCCTGGATCGAACGCTGGTGATCCGCTGTGCCCAACCACCTTCCGCCACAAGGAGTGCTGCATGAGCAAGTGCGTCGAGTTCTACTTTGATCTGGGCAGTCCGGCCAGCTACCTGGCCTGGACCCAGTTGCCCGCCCTGTGTGCCCGCCGAGGCGCTGCCCTGGCGCTGCGGCCAATGCTGCTGGGCGGCGTGTTCCAGGCCACCGGCAATGCCTCGCCGGCGACGATACCGGCCAAGGGGCGCTACATGATCGGTGACCTGAAACGCTTCGCTGCCCGTTATGGCGTGCCGTTCAGCCTCCCGCCCGGGTTTCCGGTCAATACCCTGAACCTGATGCGGGGCGTGCTCGGCACGCAGATGCGTTCGCCCGAGCGCCTCGAACCCTTGCTCAGGGCGTTGTTCGACGGGCTGTGGGTGCAACAGCGCAATCTGTCGGAACCTGAGGTGCTCGATGCGACGCTGCGCGAAGCAGGCATGGACCCCGAGGCGTTTCGTGCCCTGGCGGCCGACGTCGAGGTCAAGGAGCGGCTCAAGCAGGTGACCCAGGAGGCGGTCGAGCGGGGCGTGTTCGGCGCGCCGATCTGTTTTGTCGGCGGGCAGATGTTCTTCGGTCAGGACCGCTTGGACTTCATCGAAGAAGCATTAACCTAACAGCCGCTCCAGTTGCGTGCGCTCCCAGACGCTGAGCAGCTCGACCGGGTCGGTGCCATAGCGCTGCCAGTGGCCGCGCTCGGCCTCGCGGCCATCGGGGGCGCGGCATTCGCTGCAATGGGCGAGGCCTTCGTCGTCGAGGGTCAGGATCAGTTGCCAGTGGCCGATCTGTACCCTGACCCGCCCGTCGCTCAGGTGCTCGTGCACTTCCAGCGCCTGGACGCCGAGGGCGGCGTCACGCAGGCACTGGTAGATCTCACGGCTGTTGGGGGCGGACATGAACGATCAGAAGTTCGCCGGGGTGTTGGCGCTGATGATTTCTGCTTCGTCCGGGCCGATGTTCTTGAAGCTGTGCGGCAGCGTGGTGGGGATGTAGTAGCCGTCGCCCGAGTTGAGCACGCTGACCTGGCCATCGACCCACAACTCGACCGTCCCCCGGGTGACCAGCCCGCATTCCTCGCCTTCGGCATGCACGATCGGCTCGCCCGAGTCGGCACCCGGTGCGTAGAGCTCGCGCAGCATGCGCATCTGTCGGCCTTCGACACTGGCGCCGACCAGCAGCATGCGCAGGCCGTTGCGACCCAGGTCGGGTTGCTCGCCGCCGCGGAACACGTAGCGCTCTTCGCGTGCAGGTTCATCGAAGCTGAAGAACTCGGCGAGGCTCATGGGGATGCCTTCGAGGAGCTTTTTCAGGGAGCTGACCGAGGGGCTGACGCGGTTCTGCTCGATCTGCGAGATCGTCGAGTTGGTCAGGCCGCTGCGGCGGGCCAGCTCCCGCTGGGAGAGGTTGTTGCGTTCACGCACCAGTTTGAGTCGTGTCCCCGTGTCCATAGCCGCCTTGAGTAGTGAGTGATCAGAGGTGTCAAAAATAATGGGCAGCGCATTAAAACACACTCTGACCGGCAACGCGCTGTGCTTGTCAGGTGCGCTGGACGGCGGGGGCAGGCCACAGCCCGACCAGCAGCAACAGCACGGCCACGGCCACGAACGGCAGGCGCGGATCGACGGCGTAGACCAGCGTCCCGGCCAGCGGCCCGATCACCGCTCCCATGCCTTGAGCAGCGCTGATCGACCCCGCGGTGGCCCCTTGTTCGCTGGCTTGCATGGCATTGGCGGCCAGCGCCGAGAAGGCAGGGAAGACGAAACCCATGCCGGCAGCGGCGACGAAGAAGCACGCCCACAATGCCGGAGCAGTGGTGGCCAAGGCCCCGGCGGCAAAGCCCAGCGCGCTGATGCTGGCGCCCACGCGGATCATCTTCAGCGGTGGCCACTCCAACTGGCGCAGCAGAATCTGCGAGCCAATCAGCGCCACGCCCACGGCGGTCAGGGCGATGCCTGCGGCCTGGGCGGCATCGGCACTGTTCAGTTGCAAGCGATCGAGGGCGAAAAAGCCCACGGTGATCTGCGACACGGTCACGCTGAGCATGGCGCTGAAGGCCACGATCAACGGTCGGCGCAGGCGCGGGTCACCCAGGCGCACAGGGCTTGGCGCATAGTTGTGGGGCAGCGGCTGAGGCTTGAGCTTGAACAGCAGCACGAGGAATGCGCTGGCCGGCAGCAGCGACATGATGAAGAACGGGGCGCTCAGGCTATGGCGAGCCAGCAACGCGGCCAGTGCCGGGCCGAGCACCAGCCCTACGGCATTGGCTGCGCCGAGCAAGGCCATGGCGCGGGCGCGGCGCTCGGGCTCGACATGGTCGGCGATCAGCGCATTGCCGCCCACCGGCAGCGCGGCATAGAAGGCGCCGATCAGGCCGCGGGTCAGCATCAGGCCGAGAAAGGCCAGGGTCGCGCCCGGCAGCCAGCGCAAGGCGCCATCGATGAACAGGCACAGCAGCCAATAGGCGACGGTGAAGCCGGCACTGCCCATCAGCAGGATGCGTCGCCGGCCCAGGCGGTCGGCGGCCCGGCCCCATGGGCGTGCAAGAATGACCCAGACCACGCCTGCCACGGTGACCGCCGCACCGGCTTGCCAGGTCGCCATCCCCAGCAGGCGGGCGATGGGGCCGATCAAGGCAACGAACGCCATCATCGACATGGTGCAGGCCATGTTCACCAGCAGCAGCGGGCGCAGGTCCAGGGCGGGGGCTTGGGGCAGGGTGGGAGATGCAGTGTCCTTCGCGGTGGTCATTGAAACATCCATGGCAGGCGGAAAGGTATCGGCCCCATTCCGCCTGCAGGCGTTTTTCAGTCGCTGCGGCGCAAGGGCCCTGGCCACATGCTACGCAATACGCCATCGCGACGCACCAGTGCATGGAACAGCGCTGCGCCGAGGTGGGCCAGGATGGTGACGAACAGCAGGTAGCCCGCCCAGCCGTGCGCTTGGCGCAGCACGGCATACAACTGCAGGTCGTGAGGCATGATCGCCGGCAATTGCAAGGGCCGTGGGTAGCCGCCGGCCGAGAGCATCGCCCAGCCGAGCAACGGCATGGCCAGCATCAGCCCGTACAGCGCCAGGTGCGAGGCGCCGGCAGCGAAACGCTGCAGCGGTGGCAGGTCGGCGGGCAGTGGCGGGTGCGGCAGGGTCAGGCGCAGGATGATGCGCAGCACCACCAGTGCCAGCAGCGCCAGGCCCGTGGCCTTGTGCAGCTCCACCAGCCAGGGGTGACGTGGCGACAGGTCGCCGACCATGCTCACGCCGATGAACAGCATCGCCAGGATCAGTATCGCCATGAGCCAGTGCACCAGGCGGGCCAGGGGGTGGAAGGCGGACGGTTTCATGGGCGTGCTCCTGCGCCGAGGCTTTCACGGCTGCGGCGGTTGAACGATTCCGAGTAGGCGGCCGAGCGCGCGGCGAGGATCGGATCGGCGGAGGCTTCGATGCCGCTGGGCAGAATCAGCGGGTCGAAGTTGAGGTCGCGGCAGGCGCCTTGTTCAGGTGCATCGACGTGGTCGATCACCAGGGTGCCGGCATCGATGCTGCGGCGCGAGTCGGGCCATTGGCTGGCCGGGTCGTCGATGGCGTCGCCGGGTTCGGCGAGGGTCAGGCGCAGTGTCCAGCGCAACGGCGCCTGGCTGAGGCGTTGTTGCAGGTCGTGTTGCAGGTACAGGTTGTCCTCGACCTGGGCGGGCAGAGGGGCAAAGGGTGTTTGCGCGACCATGCGCCAGCGCACGGCTTGCGCCTTGCCACTGGCATCGATCAGGCGAAAGGCGTTGATGCTGTTGTAGTCGGTGTTGGCGAAGCTGTCGCTGGGCTTGGCGCTGGCGGCCCATTGGCGAAAGGCTGCGCTTTCCGGGTGGGCGGCGAAGAACGCCTGCAGCTTGGCCGGGTCCGGTTTGCCGGTGGCCGGGCTCGGGCCGCTGGCCACGACCAGTTCATAGAAAGCTTGCGGGGTGCTTACCGCCAACACGGGTGGATTGTTCATGCCGGTACGCCATACCTGGCCGTCGTCGGTACTCAGCTGGACCGCCAGGCTGCGGGTCGGTATGCCGGCGTCGGGGCTGTAGGGGTTGGCACCGCCGATGGCGAAGCGGCCGATCACCGGCACCCGTGCCTGGCTGAATACCCGCGCGCTCGACAGCGCCTGCGCCTGGCCGCTGCTTTCGAAGTAGCCGCTGACGCACAGGCCCTTGGCGTGGTTCTTGCGGTAGCCGGGATGGTGGCCGGCCTGGGCTTCGAAGGTGTCGATGATGCGCTGTGGCGTCAGGGCAGGGGTGCCGATCCATCCGGCGGCATAGGCGAAGCCCGCACCCAGCGCCACGACCGTGGCGCCTATGGCGGCCAGGCGCAGGGCCTTGGCAGGGCCTTGCAGGGGTGTG
This sequence comes from Pseudomonas sp. A014, assembly GCF_052378495.1. Taxonomy (NCBI): domain Bacteria; kingdom Pseudomonadati; phylum Pseudomonadota; class Gammaproteobacteria; order Pseudomonadales; family Pseudomonadaceae; genus Pseudomonas; species Pseudomonas sp. A014. Next base: position 3,236,002 of record NZ_CP199001.1, on the reverse strand, counting down.
TTCATGGTGACGTTCCGAGTCAGTGAATGAGCCGGTATGACGTGGGAGCGAAAAATTTATTCCCTCGACGGGAATAGATTTCGTCGCGCCCCGTCTGCCCATTACACTGACAGCCCATGGGGCCGGGGCCTGACCATGCATGACCTGGATGAACAACAATGGCGCGAACTGCTGCAAAGCCTGCGGCGCTTCGCCCTGTGGCTGACCCGCGAAAGCGGCAGTGCCGACGACCTGGTCCAGGCCACCGTCGAGCGTGCGCTCACCCGCAGCGGTCAACAGCGAGAGGAACAGAACCGGCGTGCCTGGCTGTTCACCATCCTCTATCGGCTGTTCCTCGACGGCAAGCGCCGCGATCGCCTGCACTCGCGCTGGCTGAACTGGTTCGGTCGCGGCGGGCAGGCCGAGGAGCCGCTGGGCTACGAGACCGAGAGCATCGTGCTGGCCCAGGCCGACCTGCAGGCCTTCGCCCGCCTGCCCAGCGAACAGCGCGCGCTGTTGCTGCTGGTCAGCGTCGAGGGCTTGAGCTACAAGGAAGTCGCCCAGGCCCTGGATATACCGATCGGCACCGTCATGTCGCGCTTGTCGCGCGCCCGTGCCGCGTTGCGTGAACTGACCGAGGGCAAGCCATCGTCCCCGGCCTTGCGGAGACTGAAATGACTCGCCTGATCCCCACCGAGCAAGAGCTGCACGCCTTTGTCGACGACCAACTGGAGCCTGTACGCCGGGCCGAGGTCGAGGCCTGGCTTGCGGCCAACCCGGAGCAGGCCGCGCGGATCGAGGCCTGGCGCAGCGATGCCCGGCGCCTGCGCGCGGCGCTTGCCGGTTTCAACGACATGCCCCACAACCCGCAACTGGAACTCGCCCACCTGCGGCGGCGGGTGCGTCAGCGTCGCCAGCAGCGCTTCGCGTCGGCCGCTGTCCTGCTGCTGGCGTTGGGGCTTGGCGGGCTAGGGGGCTGGCAGGCACGTGAATCGACGATGCTGGCAGGCGATTTGCCGATGGCCGACGCGGTGCAGGCACACAAGCTGTTCGCCGACGCCACGGCCCTCGATGTCCAGGCCGATGACCCTGCACAGTTGCAGTCGTGGCTGGGGCGGCATTTCAACCGGGTCGGCCAGGTGCCGGATCTCAGCGGATACGGCTTCCAGCCTGTGGGTGCACGCCTGCTGGCCAACGAGGACGGCCCGGCGGCATTGTTGGTGTTCCAGGACAAAAAAGGCGAACGCATCAGCCTGTTCATGCGCTCCCCAGGCGGGCGCTACGAGCAGATGCCCAGCGGGCAGCGCGTCGATGGGCAGCTCGAGGCGCGCTACTGGTCCCATGGTGACTACAACTTCGCCCTGGTCAGTGCGGCAGACGATGCTCGCGCGGAACAGGTCAGGAGGACCTTGGGCGTCAGTCTCTAGCGACGATTTCCAGGGGAGGCGAACTTTCATTTGAAAGCGCTATGCTTGGCCCATGTCCAGCACACCTGCCTTGCGCCAGCCTTGCCCTCCCGGCGCCTGTGATTGCGGGCGCGAGCAGTTGCACGCGCACCCACCCCAGGCCCAACGCATTCTTCTGCTCAACCGCCAGGAGGAGAAGCGCCTGCTCGAACGTCTGGAAAACCTCCAGAGCCTGGAAGACCTGCAGCGCCTGCAGTCACGCCTCTACGAGCAATTGGGCATTCGCGTGCATATCGCACCAGGCTACAACGAGGTGCGTACCATGCGCGGCTTCGTCATCGAGCTGGACGACCAGCCGGGGCTGTGCCGCAAGACCCGCCAGTCGATCCCAGCCGCTATTCGCAAAGGCCTGGAGCGCAATCCGGAAGTGGCCTTCCGGCTGCTCGATGCCCACGACCTGCTTGGTGGTGCCTGAGTCTCAGCGCATCGCCGCCAGCTTGATGCCAAACCCGACCAGACAAGCACCGGCCAGCCGCTCGAGCAGGTTGGATATCCGCGGATTGGCGCGCATGCGCTCGGCCAGGTGGTGGGTCAGCAGCACCGCGAACAGGCCGTAGAGAAGGGTCAGCCCGGCGACCGTCACCGCCATGAAGGCGAAAGTGATGAAGCCCTGATGCTGTACCGGATCGATGAACAGCGGGAAGAAGGCCATGTAGAACATGATCGCCTTGGGGTTGAGCAGGGTGATCATCATGGTCTGGCGCAGGTAGTGGCCGCTGTCCATGCGGCTTTCACGCGGCGCAGTGCCGGGCTTGCTCAGCACCATGCGCAGGCCGAGCCAGGCCAGGTAGGCGGCGCCAGCCCACTGCACGACGTGGAAGGCGGCCGGGTAGGCGGCGAGCAGGGTGGCGACGCCTGCAACGGCCAGCCACATCAGCACCTGGTCGCCGAGGATCACCCCGAGGGTCGCCGCCAGCCCGCCCTTGATCCCGCCTTTGCCGGTGGCGGTGATCAGGGCGAAGTTACCGGGGCCGGGAATGGCCAGGAGGACGATGAAGGCGATGACGAAGGCGCCGTAGTCGGTTACGCCGAGCATGGGAAAGTTCTCCTGGGGGAATGCCAGGATATATGCCACGTTCCGCCCGCCTTGCATAGCGGCTCATCATGAATGCGCTGGAACCTGCAGAAGCGGATCTTGCCGGTCAAAACGTCGCCTTGACCTGCAGCCCGACGACCAGCGCGTTGTCGATCGCTTCGCCGGAGAAGGCGCCCGGCTCGATGATGTACTGCACATCCGGGCGCAGGTTCAGCCATGGCGTGGCCTGGTAGCCATAGCTGAGTTCGATCAGTTGCTCGGCGCTGTCCAGGCCGGGGAAGTCACGCCCGGCATCCAGCGCGGTGGTTTCCAGCAACTGACGGCTGCGCGGATTCGGCACCGCCCGCCCGTAGCCCAGCGCCAGGGTGTCGCGCGGTCGTCCTTCGAAGGGCTTGTACAGCACCACACCGGCGCCATACCAGCGAGTGAAGGGCGAGGCGGCCTTGCTCGACGCTGAATATTGGCCGAACGCATGCAGGCTGCGACCCGCAGAGGCTGGGTCGTTCCACAACGCCTGGTCGACCAGCAGGTAATGGCCACTGCGTCCGGCCACGTCCTGGTCGCTGCCGATGCGCTTCACGTTGGAGCTGTCGTAGTAGTAGCCCAGCTTGTACTCGCCCGGCCGTTCGCCCTGCACCTTGTAGACCAGCTCCACAGGCACCACGGTGCCGGTGCTGTGCTTGGGCCCCAGGTGCCAGGCGCGGCTGGAGTTGCCGTTGCTCTGCGGATCGACGTTGAAGGCCGCCACGCGCAGTTGCCAGGAGGGCGAGAGATCGTATTTGACCCGGGCGCCGAGGTGCGCGTTGGGGTAGTTGGTCCAGCCGCTGCCACCGGACATGTTCAGCGGGTGGCCGCAGAAGCCGGCATTCATGAAATTGCACAGGATGCCGCTGTCCAGGCCGCCGAGGTCGTTGCCCATGGCCATGTAGCCGAGCTTGAGGTTCAAGGCCGGGGTGAACAGGTTGCGCTCGTAGCTCAGTTCGGTGAGGCGGGTATACAGGCCGCCGTAGTTCTCCTGGATCGGCAGACGGTTGCCGACCAGGTCTTCAGAGGCGCTGTTGCCGCGGCGGTCGTTGACGGTGAGCTGGACCTTGCCGCCGTTGTCCAGGCCATACAGTTTCGACAGGTCGAATTGCACGCCCAACTTGAGGTTCTGCGAATAACGCGCCGAGCGGTGCAGGCCACCGTGGGCGTTGTAGGCGGTCTCGCCGCTGTAGTCGCCGGTGATGTGGATGCCGTCTTCTTCCAGTTGCTGGCGCAGGCCGCCCCAGTCACCGGTCAGGGTGTTGTCGGCGGCGAGCGAAGCGGTGCTGGTCAGGGCGAAGACAAGAGGGGTCAAGCGAAAAGCGGGGGACATTGCAGGGTCTCGGATGGTCTGTGAGGGCCCCTTCGCGTGCAGGCCGCAGCGACTTGCACGCGAAGGGAGCAACGCGGTCTATGGCAAGGCGTACGAAATCACATAGTCGCCACGGTCAGTCGACTGTCGCGCGCCACCGGCGGTGATCACCACGTACTGCTTGCCGGTCTTGGGCGATACGTAGGTCATCGGCCCGCCCTGGCTGCCGACCGGCAGGCGCGCCTTCCAGATCTCGTTGCCGTTGCTGCTGTCGTAGGCACGCAGGTAGAAATCCTGGGTACCGGCGATGAACACCAGGCCGCCTTGGGTGGACAGGGTGCCGCCCAGCGTCGGCAGGCCGATCTTGATCGGCAGGTGCATGCGGATACCCAGGGGGCCGGTGTCCTCGACGGTGCCGACCGGCACCTGCCAGGCGATCTGCCGGGTCTTCATGTCGATCGCGGTGAGGGTACCGAACGGCGGCGCCTGGCAGGGGATGCCGGCCACCGACAGGAAGCGGTTCTTGTTCACCGCGTAAGGCGTGCCCTTGAGCGGCACGGCACCCATGCCAGTGTTCAGCGCCTCGCCACCGGAGGCTGCCTGGCCACTGTTCTGCGAAGGGATCATCTGGATCCACAGGCCCAGGCGCATGTCGTTGACGAAAATGAAGCCGTGCACCGGATCAGTCGAAAGGCTGCCCCAGTTCATGCCGCCCAGCGAGCCGGGGAAGCTCAGCGACAGGTCAGTGCCGGGGGCGGTGTACAGGCCGTCGTAGCGCATCTTCTTGAAGTCGATGCGGCACAGCAGTTGATCGTACGGGGTGGCGCCCCACATGTCTGACTCGGTCAGGGTCTGCGCGCCGATCTGCGGCATGCCGACGGATTTGGGCTGGGTCGGCGAGTAGGGCTCGTTGGGGATGTTGCTCGGCTTGACCGGTACTTCATCGACCTGAGTCAGCGGTGTACCGGTGGCGCGGTCGAGCACGTAGATCTGCCCGGCCTTGGTGCCGATCACGACTGCCGGCACCGTGCTGCCGTCGTCCTTGGTGAAGTCGATCAGGCTTGGCTGCATCGGCAGGTCGAAGTCCCAGAGATCGTTGTGCACGGTCTGGTAGACCCACTTCTGGTTGCCGGTGGTGGCGTCCAGGGCCAGCACCGAGGCACCGTAGGTGTGGTCGAGCTTGCTGCGCTCCACGCCGTAGATGTCGGTGGAGGAGGAGCCCATCGGCAGGAACACCGTGTTCATCGCCGGATCGTACGACATCGGCGCCCAGCTGTTGGGGGTGCTGCGCACGTAGGTGCTACCGTCGGCGGGGGCGTTGCGGTCCTGCGGATTGCCCGGATCGAAGGCCCAGCGCATCTGCCCGGTCATTACATCGAAGCCGCGCAGTACGCCGCCGGGCATGTCGGTCTGGACGTTGTCGGCGACCCGCCCGCCAACCACCACAGTGGTGCCAGCCATCAGTGGCGCCGAGGAAAGCTGGTAATAGGAATCCGGGACGTCACCCAGGCCGGCCTTCAGATCAACCTGGCCGTTGTTGCCGAAGCCTTCGCAGAAGGCACCGGTGTCGGCATCCACCGCGATCAGGCGACCGTCGATGGTGTTGGTCAGCAGGCGGCGCTGGCAGTTGGCGCCCGCCGGCAGCGCGGCAACGGTGATCGGCGAACTGTGCGGTTGGGTCGGCTGGACGATTGGCGCGGTGGCATCGAAGTAGGCCAGGCCACGGCAGCGCTGCCAGACCTTGGATTGCGCGTTGATGGCGTTTTTCCAGAGCTCCTTGCCGGTGTCGGCATCCAGGGCGATCAGGTTGTTGTGCGGGGTGCAGATGAACACCTTGTCGCCGACCTGCAGCGGGGTGAGCTGGTCTTCGGCGCCATTGCCGTCGCTGATCGCGACATCACCGGTGTGGTAGGTCCAGGCCACCTTGAGCTTGTCGACGTTGGCGCGGTTGATCTGGTCCAGCGCGGCGAAGCGGCTGCCGCCTTCGGTGTTGCCGTAGTGCGCCCAGTCCTTCTGCTCTTTGCCCGGTTCCACGGCGGTCAAGCCAGGGCCGTTGCCGGTCGGTGCGACGCTGGGGTGAGCGACGAACATATTGCCTGCGGCGATGGCCAGTACCACTGCCAGTGCTGCAGCCAAAGCATAGGCGCGTCGGCCGCGACTGCCGCCGTTGGCACCCACCAACAGGGGATAGATCAGCGTGACCACCAGGCCTATGGCGCCGAACATGAACAGCCGCGAGAACAGCGGCCAGAACACCAGGCCTACATCGGCCAGTGCCCAGATAACGGTGCCGAGCAGGAACACGGCGTAGAGCCATGCGCCGGCAGGCTTGCGACGGGCGATGAGCAGGCCGGCGATGGCCATCGCCAGGCCGCCGATCAAGAAGTACCAGGAACCGCCCAGGCCGACCAGCTTGACGCCGCCTGCGGCCAGGAGCAGACCGAGCAGGGCGATGATCACGCCCAACCCGACCAGGAGGAATGTGGAGGCGCCAGAAGCGCGGGGTGTGTCGTTCATGCCAAGGATCTCGCAGGTGGAATGCGTGAAGTCTAAGCCCTTAGCAAGCTAATTAACAAGTTAGTACATTTTATTCGGTGACGGATTGTCGCAGGCGCTTACAAGCTTTTCTTCGGGAAAAACCAGTAATCCAGCGGCTAAATGTAGCTAACTTTGGGCGAACGACATTGCTTAAACATTCGACCAACGTCGCATGCGCAAGGTCGCATTACGTCGAAATCAGCGCTTGAGTTCGTGTTGCTTGCGGTAGGCACCCGGCTGCATGCCGATCGCTTTTGCGAATGCTCGGGTGAAGGCCGCCACGGATTGATAGCCCGCCTGGGCGCCAACCTGTTCCACGGTATTGCCTGCGCGCAGCAACTGGCAGGCATGGCGCATGCGCAAGGCCAGCAGCACCTGGCCCGGCGACTGCCCGGCGAGTTCGTTGAAACGCTTGAAGAACGCCGAACGCGAAAGCCCGGTGCAGGCCGCCATGCTCTCCAGCGACCAGCTCTGGCCCGGGTCTTCGATCAGGCGTTCGAGCAGGCCGGCAAAGGCCGGCTGGCGGGCGAGGGCGATCAGCCCGCCCAGCGATTGGCCGCCATTTGCCTGCTGGCGCAGCACATAGAGGAACAGCAGGTGGGTCAGGCGTTCGAGCAACGTCTGCGACGGTGTCGGCTGGCGGCGGCACTCTTCCAGGATCAGTTCGAACAGTGCTCGCGCGGCGCTGCCGGCCGGTTCGCTGGCCCGCAGCAGGATCCAGTCGGCCAGCCCTTCGACGATCAGCGACGACAGCCCCGACTGGAACTGGAAGAACCCGCACACCAGGCCCACGCCGTCCCCTGCGTCGAGGTCCAGCGCCTGCATGGTGCGCCGCGGCTGGGCGCAGGCATCGACGGGGTCGGCGTCGCTGGAGAGCCTGTAGGCCAGGTCGCGCAGCAGAAACACCGCATCACCGCTGTCCAGGCGGATCGGCTCCGGTTGCCCGTCGATGTGCAGCCAGCAGTGTCCCTGAACCACCAGGTGAAAGCTGGCCCGGCCCATGCCCTGGGTGCTGGCGTGCCAGCCGCCGCAGTAGCGCCCGACGTGAAAGAGGCTGGCGTCGAGCTCCAGGCCCTCTAATAACCAATCGACAAGGTGGCAGGACGAAATCATCTAATGCAAAGACTCAGGAGCAAGGAAAGGCGACTGATGAATATGGATGCTATTTCTTATAACCAACAGACTGTATGGACACACATCAAAGGAGACTACTCCATGTCCTCGCGCATTACTCTACACACTCTGCAGAGCGCCCCGGAAGCTGCACGTCCCTTCCTTGAAGCCGCCCAGAAGAATTCCGGCTTCATCCCCAACCTGCTGGGCATTCTCGCCAACGCCCCGGCGGCCCTGGAAACCTACGTCACGGTTTCGGCCCTCAACGGCAAGTCCGAATTGACCCTGGCCGAGCGCGAAGTGGTGCAACTGATCGCTGCTACCAAGCACGGTTGCGACTTCTGCGTTGCCGGCCACACCGCCGTGGCCCTGAACAAGGCCAAGCTGCCGCAGGAGGTGGTCGATGCCCTGCGTGCGCGTGGCGAGCTGCCTGATGCGCGCTACGAAACCCTGGCCGAGTTCGCCCGTGAAGTCATCGCCACCCGTGGCAATGTCAGCGATGCCACCTATCAGGCCTTCCGCGATGCAGGTTTCAGCGAAGGCAATGCTCTGGAAGTGATTCTGGGCGTGAGTCTCGCAACCCTGTGCAACTTTGCTAATGTGTTCGCCCAGACGCCGCTCAACGACGAGTTGAGCAAGTACCGCTGGCAGCCTTCGGCGTAATCCACGCCTGGTGCCGGCGCGCCGGCGTTTTCAAAGGAGTAGGGACATGCTTGATTCTGCATTTCGACAATGGCTGGATGCCAATGCCGAGGCAATCGACCAGGGCCAGTGCGACCCGCACCTGGTGCTGGCCCAAATCGCCGAGTCGCAGTTGCTGCGGGTTGGCGTCGATCCGGCACTTGGCGGCTCGGGCGGTGACGTCACCGACGCCGTGGAGGCCATCGCTGCCATCGCCAGCCGCTCGCTGGCCTCGGCCTTCGTCTGCTGGGGGCAGCGGGCCTTCATCGAATACCTGCTGCACAGCCCCAACCAGGCCTTGCGCGAGCGGCTGCTGCCAGACCTGCTGACCGGCGAACTGGCCGGCGCCACTGGCTTGTCCAATGCCATGAAGTTCCTCTCCGGTATCGAAGCCCTGCAAGTGCAGGCGCGTACCGAGGGCGAGGGCTGGACCCTTGAAGGCCGCCTGCACTGGGTGACCAACCTGCGCAAGAGTGGCTTCGTGGTAGCGGCGGCGATCGAGGCTGAAGCGGGCCAGGCACCTTTCGTGCTGGCGATCCCGTCCAGCAGTCAGGGCCTCGAGCGTTCCGACGACCTGCAACTGATGGGCCTGCAGTCGAGCAGCACCGCCGCGCTGGCGTTCCACCAGGTCGCTCTGGACCGGACCTGGCTGTTGCACGAGAACGCCCGCGAGTTCCTGCCTCGGGTCCGGCCGGCATTCCTGGCGCTGCAGTGCGGCATGTCCATCGGCCTGACCCGTCGCGCCCTGGATGAAGTGCGCGAACACCTGCAAGGGCGCGGTTCGTTCCTCGCCGAAGCGGAACAGGTGTTGCGCGAGCGCCTGGAGAATACCGTCGGCGAGCTCAAGCAGGGCCTGCTCGACGGGCGTTTCCTCAACCAGCCCGCGGCACTGTTCAAGCTGCGCATCACCCTGGCCGAAAGCGCCGCCGATGCGGTGCAGATGGAGCTTCAGGCCAGCGGCGGCAAGGCTTATCTCACCGCCTATGGCGAAGGCTTCGCCCGGCGTTGGCGCGAGTCGGCCTTCGTGCCGATCGTCACGCCGAGCCTGGTGCAACTGCGCGCCGAACTGCAACGCCAGGCGGCGAACGTATGACCGACGTGTTGCTCGAAGCCCGCGCCATCAGCCTGGGCTACCCCCGCGAGGGCGGCTGGCAGGCGGTGCTGGAACAGTTCGACCTCAAGCTGTCGCCGGGCGAAGTGGTGACCATCCTCGGCCCCAGCGGTGTCGGCAAGTCCAGCCTGCTCCGCGTGCTGGCCGGTCTGCAGCAGCCTGGTGGCGGTGCGGTGTCACTGCACGGCGAGCCCCTGCAGGGGCCGCACCCGCGTCTGGCCGTTGCCTTCCAGGATCCAAGCCTGCTGCCCTGGCTGAGCCTTGAAAAGAACGTGGCCTTTGGCCTGGATTTCGCCCGTCAGCCTGCGCTGGCGGCGGCCGAGCGTCGTGCGCGGATCGACCACGCCATCGAGGCAGTGGGCCTGAACCATGCGCGCAGCCAGTATCCGGCGCAGCTGTCGGGCGGCATGGCCCAGCGCACGGCGCTGGCCCGTTGCCTGGCGCGCCAGCCCGAAGTGCTGCTGCTGGACGAACCCTTCGGCGCACTCGATGAAGTGACCCGCGCCGACATGCAGCAACTGCTGCTGCAACTGATCGCCACCCACAACACCGCGGCGGTGCTGATCACCCACGATATCGACGAAGCCCTGCTGTTGTCCGATCGCGTGCTGCTACTGGGCAACCACCCGGCGCGCACCCTCGGGCAATGGCACATCGACCTGCCGCAGCCGCGCGCGCAGCGGGTCGAGGAGCTGGGCGCGCTGCGCATCGAGATCCTGAAAACCCTACGGCAGGCGAGCCGCCCCACCTCAACATCTTCTTCCCCCCTGTCGTCGGAGCCTGCCCATGTGCATGGATGATTGCTGCTCTTCCACGTCGCGTCGCGATTTCATCAAGCTCAGCGCCATGCTCACCGCCGCCGGCGCCTTGCCGATGCTGTCGAGCCTGCAGGCACGCGCTGCCGCCGAGCCGGACGCGCCGGTACGCATCGGCTACCTGCCGATCACCGACGCCACGCCCTTGCTGGTGGCGCACAACAATGGCCTGTTCGAGGCCGAAGGCATCAAGGCCGAGCGTCCGGTGCTGCTGCGCAGCTGGGCGCAGGTGATCGAAGCGTTCATCTCCGGGCAGGTCAACGTGATTCACCTGCTGTCACCGATGACGGTCTGGGCCCGCTATGGCAGCAAGGTGCCGGCCAAGGTCGTGGCCTGGAACCACGTCGGTGGCTCGGGCCTGACCGTTGCGCCGGACATCACCGACATGAAACAGCTCGGTGGCAAGACCGTCGCCATTCCGTTCTGGTACTCGATCCACAACGTGGTGTTGCAACAGATGCTCAGTGACAACGGCCTGACGCCTGTGTCCAAGCCTGCCAACGCGCAACTGGCGGCCAACGAGGTCAACCTGCTGGTACTGCCGCCTTCGGACATGCCGCCAGCGCTCGCCAGCAAGCGCATCGCCGGTTACATCGTCGCCGAACCCTTCAATGCCCTGGCCGAGAATCTCAAGGTCGGGCGCGTGCAGCGCTTCACCGGCGATGTCTGGCGCAACCATGCATGCTGTGTGGTGTTCATGCACGAGCATGACCTGAACAATCGTCCGGAGTGGTCGCAGAAGGTGGTCAACGCCATCGTCAAGGCGCAGCAATGGACCCGCGATCACCGCGCCGAGGCCGCGGCGTTGCTGTCCAAGGCCGGTCCCAACAAATACACCCCGCACGAGCCTGCGGTGTTGACCAAGGTCCTGGCGCCTTCGGCCGAAGACCGCGCCGGCTACATCGCCAGCGGTGCGATCCAGCATCAGCAGTGGGACGAAAAGCGCATCGACTTCCAGCCGTACCCGTTCCCCAGCTACACCGAGGAGCTGGTCAAGCGCTTGAAGAACACCCTGATCGAGGGCGAGAGCGGCTTCCTCGCCGGGCTGGATCCGGCGCAGACCGCGCGCGACCTGGTGGACGACCGCTTCGTGCGCAACGCCATCGCCGCCGTGGGTGGCCCGTCGGTGTTCGGCATCGCCGACAACTTCGAGCGTAGCGAGGAGTTCGCGGTCTGATGCGCAAGCATGTCGTACATGGCGCCCTGGGCCTTGCCGGGCTGGCGGTGCTGTTGCTGTTGTGGTGGGCGGGGGTGCAGGTGTTCGGCGAGGCCGACGGCCTGTCGGCGCGTTTCTCGCCCCAGGCGACGCTGGAGAGCCTGGTCGAGCTGCTGGGCCATGGCGAGGTCTACGGGCACATCTGGGTGAGTCTCAAGCGTATTCTCATCGGCCTGCTGCTGGCGCTGCTGATCGGTGTACCGCTGGGTTTGCTCGTGGGCAGCTACCGGCATCTGGAGGCGGCGACCACGCCGGCGTTCCAGTTCCTGCGGATGATCTCGCCGCTGTCGTGGATGCCGGTGGTGGTGATGCTGATGGGGGTGGGCGATCAGCCGATCTACTTCCTCCTCGCGTTCGCCGCGCTGTGGCCGATCCTGCTCAACACCGCCGCAGGCGTGCGTCAGCTCGACCCGCGCTGGTTGCAGTTGTCGCGCAGCTTGAGTGCCACGCGCTGGGAAACCCTGTGCAAGGTGATCATCCCAGGGGTGATTGGCCATGTGCTGACCGGTGTGCGCCTGGCGATCGGCATCCTGTGGATCGTGCTGGTGCCGTGCGAGATGCTCGGGGTCAGCGCGGGCCTTGGGTACTTCATCCTCGACACCCGTGACCGCCTGGCCTATTCGGAGCTGATGGCGATGGTGCTGCTGATCGGTGTGCTGGGCTTCATGCTCGATGCGCTGGCGCGCGGGCTGCATCGGCGCTGGGTACATGCCTGAGATGTTGCTGGCGCCCGCAGGTTGGGCGCCGCACACCGGGCAGCGCCCCACCTGTGGCGGCGCTGACGGTCAGCGTGTGATGCGGGCCTGGCGTCGCCGCACTTCTTCTCGCACCGCCGGAATCACCCAGCGTCCATAGTCCACGGTGTCGTACAGCGGGTCGTAGCCACGGTTGAGGAAGGTGGTCACGCCCAGGTCGACATAGTCGAGCAGGGCCTGCGCCACCGTTTCCGGTGTGCCGACCAGCGCAGTGGTGTCGCCATAGGCACCGACCGCGGTCGCGGTCGGCATCCACAGAGCACGATCATGCCGGTCTGCGCGTGCTGCAGCAGCGAGCAGGCGCTCGGAGCCGGTGCCCTTGATGCGCTTGCTCCACGGGCTGTCGGCGGCGAACTGCGGGTTGGCCTTGATCTGCGCCAGGATCTGCTCCGCTCTCTGCCATGCCAGCTCCTCGGTGGCACCGAGGATCAGGCGTACCGACAGGCTTACCCGCGGCGCTGCCACCCCGGCGCTGCTGGCGGCCGCATTGAGCTTGGCGATCTGCTCGGCCACGCCACTCAACGGCTCGCCCCACAGGGCGTAGAGGTCGGCGTGCTTGACCGCGATCTGGTAGGCGATGTCCGACGAGCCGCCGAACGAGATCGGGATGTGCGGCTGTTGCAGCGGCTTGACCGGCGAGAACGCGCCCTTGATGTTGAAGTAGCGCCCCTCGAAATCGAACGGCGCTTCGGCGGTCCAGGTGCGGCGGACGATTTCCAGGTATTCGTCGGTGCGCTGGTAGCGTTCGGTCTTGTCCAGCAGGGTGTCGCCTTCCTGGGGTTCGGCGGTGATCCCGGTAATCGCGTGCAGGCGGATACGCCCGCCGCCGGTGGTGTGGTCGAGGGTGGCGAAGGCGCGCGCCGCCACGGTCGGGGCGGTGAGGGCCGGGCGGTGGGCGATCATGAAGCCCAGGCGCTCGGTGTGCGCGGCGGCGTAGGCGGCGATCTGCAAGCTGTCGGCGCTGCCGGGGCCGCTGGCGATCAGCACCCGGTCGAACCCGGCGTGCTCGTGGGCGCGGGCATGATGACGAATGAACGGCAGGTCGAAGTCGGGCGTGCGTACGCCGCGAGTCTCGGACCACTGGCGGGGAAAGATCATACCGACGAATTCGATGGACATGGCAAAGCCTCCCGGGTGTGGGGTTGAGGGTCAGAACTGGTAATCGACCTGTGCCAGCAGGGTTCGGCCCGGCATGGGTTGCAGGAAGGTGTTGGTGGAGCCGGCCAGGCCGCTGACGAAATTCAGCTCGTCGGTAACGTTGAGCATGCGCAGCGTCACCCCCCACTGCGGCTGGCGGTAGTACACGGCCAGGTCGAGGTTGTATTCGTCGGGCACCTTCACCGTCTTGCTCAGGTTCAGGTACCAGCTGCTGGTCCACCAGCCGGACAGCTCCACGCCAAAGCCTGAGTCGAAGCGATAGTCCACATAGCCCCCGGCGTTGTACTCGGGGATCTGCACGGCATCGAACTTGCCCGAGGGGCGCTGGTTGAGGCTGTTGTTGTCGCCGAACACGGTGCCGTTGTCGGGAATGAATCCTGCAGAGGCGAAGCCGGCCTGGCTGGTGAACTCGTTGTAGGCGCTGATGCGGCTGAGATTGAGGCCGCCGCGCAGGTGTTCGTCCTGGTAGCGCAGCGTCGCTTCCAGGCCTTTGACGATCAGCCGGGCGATGTTGTTGTTGCTGTCCGGCGCCTGGTCGCGGGCCTGGCGATAGGCCGCCAGGGTCAGGAACAACTGGTCGGGCACGGCTTCGACCTTCAGCCCAAGCTCGTGCAATACGCTCAGGCTCTGGAACGCCAGGGGGTTGAGCTGGTTGGCGCCGGCGCCGCTGCCCCAGCCCAGGCCGTTGGTGAAGAAACCGGTGTTGACCGCCAGCGAGCGGTCGAAGGTGTAGTACAGGGTGCTGTTGTCGGTGGGCTTGACGTAGGGGCTGACCTGGACCGAGAACAGCCGGTAGTTGTTTGCATCCTTGCGCTGGCTGGCGCCATTGACCACGAAGGGGTTCTCGATGCGTGCGTCGATCCAGCTGCGGCTGGCGCCGATGTTCAGGCCTGCACGTTCGCCCAGGCGCAGGTTGTGCTGGCTGAACAGGGTCTTGGTGGTCCAGGTGCTGTCGGCGGTGTACGGCGCGATGGATTCGGCGTACAGGCCATGCCCGGCCGGGTACATGGCCGGCAGGTTGAGCCAGCCGTAGAGGTTGGAGAACTGCGCCACACCGGGCTGGCCGATCCAGGCCGCGTTGCCGCCGGCGGGGTTGCGACCGGCGAGGCCGAGCAGGTCGCCGGGGTTTTTCAGGCGCGGGTCCTGGGTCAGGTCGTAGGCGTTGATGGTCGAGCCGAAACTGTTGTTGGCGGCGATCGACTGGTTCGATTCGCGGCGATAGATCAGGCCGCTGTTGCTGTCGTCGACCAGGGTCAGACCGCCGAGCTGCCATTGCCCGCGGGCACGGAACTCGAAGCGGTTGTCGAAGATGTCGTCCTTGCCCTGGACCTGGAAGGCGCCTACCGCATCGGTGGTGTCGGTGGAGTGCTGGTAGAAGGTGCTGTTGGCCAGGGTAATCGACGGTGTCAGCTCTCCTTCGATGCGCAGTTGCGTGGTGAAGCGTCTTGAGCGGTTCTCATCCTGGGCGCGCTGGCCGGTCTGCGACGACAGCGAGGTCAGGCCGTTGCCTGCCAGCGACGGGTCGTAGACCCAGCCGCGCAGGCTGCCGGGGTTGGCCTGGGTGTTGGGCGAGGCGCCCTGGAAGCTGCCGTTGACCACCGAATACTGCCCTTGGGCATTGCGCTGGCGTTGCACCCAGCCCAGCACCTGGGCGTCGCTGGCACCGGAGGACAGCACCGGCGACCACAGCGTATTGCCGTTCTGGATGATCGGTGTGGCGCGGCCGGCGTAGTACTTGCCGTGGTCGACCAGGTCCTGGGTGGCGCGGTTCCAGCCGTGGGTGATGTTGTAGTCGTAGTAATCGTCGTAGGCGGCGTTCCAGTCCACACGCACATGGTCGTTGCGAAAGGCCAGGGCGCCGTAGAAGGCGTCGAAGTTGTTCTCGACGTTGTCGTAGAAGTCTTCCTGGCGCTGGCGGGTGATGCTGACCCGGTAGGCGAGGTTGTCGCTGATTGGGCCGGTGTTGTCGATGCTGAATTTGGTCGCATCGCGCGATTCGCCGTCGGGGATCCAGCTGCCGATTTCGCCGGAGAGCTTGGTGCGAAAACGTTCGAAGTCGGGCTTCTTGCTCAGGTAGTTGACGTAGCCGCCGCTGCCGCTGACCGAGCCGTAGGTGACCGAGGAGGGGCCGGCCACGATGTCGGCGCCCTCATAGGCGTTGAAGTTGGCAGGGTGGCGTACGCCATAGGCGCGCTGGCCGTCCTGGAACACTTCGCTGTTCTGGCCGCGCATCTGCGGGGCGATACCGGCGTTCTGGCCGCCGCCGCGGGTGATGCCGGGGGCGTACTTGACCAGGTCGTCGGCACTGCGGATCGGGTCGCGAGCCAGTTGCTCGGCGTTGACCTGGGTGACCGAACGTGGGGTGTCGAGCACCTTGGCTTCGAGGCCGCCGTAGATCGATGAGGGTGGGCGAGTGGGCAGGGCGTCGTCGTCGGGTTGTTCGGCCTGGACGGTGACGGTTTGCAGGACCGTGTCGTCGGCCAGCAACGGGGTGCTGGCCAGGGCCAGCAGGGCGAATGCAGGGTGCAGGGCTGCGCGGGGCATGGAGTGGGCCTCGTTCGGGTAAGGTGGAATGGAGGTGGGGCGCAGCCGCGCCTGCGGTTGTTTTTGGGGTTATGTGGGGGTTGTGCCGGCCCTATCGCGGGACAAGTCGGCGCGCCAAACCGCCGCTCCCACAGGTACCCCGTGGTCTGGGAGATCGGTGGGGTATCGGTGGGAGCGGCGGTTCGGCGCCCCGACTTGTCCCGCGATAGGGCCGGCCCAGACAGCGCGTGATCATGACTTGAGCCACAAACTTTCGAACCGCCAGGTACTGAACAGCGAGCGCTCCGGCTGCGCCCCGCCGACGCGGTTGCTGACGCTGTCGAGCAGGTCGGCGTAACCCCAGATCAGCATCCCGCCGCGCTGGTACTGGATCTCTTGCGCGCGATGCACCAGCAATTTGCGCTTTTCCAGGTCCGGCTGGGCCATGGCGGCGAGAAACGCCTCGCTGAATTGCGCGTCGTGGAAGTGGGTCTTGTTGGCCACCGCGAACGGCGCATCGGTATGGATGGCGCTGGCCAGGAACGGCGCACCGATGCTGCCCCCGGTGCTCAAGGTCCAGTCGTCGCGCTGCGGCCCCTGGAACGTTGCCAGGTCAACCTGGCGCACCTTGAGGGTGACGCCGATGCGTTTGGCCTGCTCGGCCAGCACCAGCGCCGAGGCGAGCCCCGGCCCGGGTGTCGTCACCAGCTCCACCTCGAGCTGTTCGTGGCCTGCCTCGCGCAGCAACTGCGCGGCCCGCTGCGGGTCGTGCGGCCGCGGGCCGAGGGCGTTGTTGAAGGTTGGGTCGAAGGGGGCGTACAGGTCATTCGCCACGCGACCCTGACCGTTCAGCGCACGGCGTACCAGTTCCTCACGGTCAGCCAGCAGGCGGAAGGCCTCGCGTACCCGTGGGTCGTCGAACGGCGCCTTGGCGGTGTTCATGTCGAACGACAGCCAGTTGCCACTCACCGACTTGAGCAGGGTCAGCCGCGGGTCGGCCTGCAGCACCTGCAGGTGCTCGGTGGACATGACGTTGGCCATGTCGATCTGCCCGGCGCGCAGGGCCGCCAGGCGCCCGGTCTGATCCTTGAAGTCGATGATCTCCAACTCGTCCGCGTAAGGCTTGTTCGGCTTGAAGTAGTTGTCGAAACGGGTGAACAGCGAGCGTTGCCCAGGGGTAAAACTCTTGAGCTTGAACGGCCCGGCGCCGACTGGATTGCTGACCGGATGGTAGTCCACCGGCACGATGCCGCCGAAATTGACCCAGGTCTCGGGCAGCGGCAGGTAGCTACGGCCTTCGCGAAAACGCAGGCGCACGGTGCGCTCGTCGAGCTTCTCCAGATGGTCACGATCGACCCAGTGCAGCAGCGCTGCATAGGGCGAGGCCAGTTGCGGATCGGTGAGGCGGCGGATGGAGAAGATCAGGTCGTCGGCATCGATGGTCTTGCCATGGTGGAACTCCAGGCCCTGCTTCAGGCGCAGGGTCCAGCCGCTGGCATCGGCGTTGGGCTCGGCGAACTCGGCCAGGGCCAGGCGCGGCTGCATCTGCTCGTCCCATTCCCACAGTTTGCTGTACAGCGCAAAGCCTCGCACGATGCCGCTGCCGATGGGCTTGTGGGCGTCGAGGTTGCCGCTCTGGTTGCCGTCGATGATACCCAGGCGCAGGCGCCCGCCGTGTCGTGGCGGGTCGGCGACAGCGGTGGCCGGGGTGTCGCTGGGGCCGCAACCGACCAGCAGCCCGCCCGCCAGCACGCCGGTATGGCCGAGGAAGCTGCGCCGGCTCAGGGGGTAACCGTCCCTGGTCATGGGCTCAGGCTCCGTTGGCCGCGTGCAGTTGCACGGGCGTTTCAGGCAGGCGGGCGAGGGCGGCGCGCTCGCCACGGAAGTGCGGCAGGATGTGCTCGCCGATCCGATAGGCCTCTTCGAGGTGCGGGTAGCCGGCGAGGAAGAACAGGTCGACGCCGATGGCGTTGTACTCGCGGATCCGCGCCACCACGTTCTCGTAGCTGCCGACCAGGGCGCAGCCGGGTGGGATGCCGATGTAGCCGAAGCCGGTCCAGACATTCGGATGGATGAAGAAGTCGTCGATGCCGGGGGTATCGCCCTTGTCGGTAAAGCCTTGCTCGTAGCTGAGCTTGCGTGCCGTGCGCAGGCCAGCGTGGGCGGCCCTGGCCTTGACCGCGCCCTTGGCGATGCCTTCGTCGAAGAAGCGCTGCGCCTCGGCGCGGGCCAGGGTCTCGGTCTCGCGGGCGATCACATCGATCGACAGGCCGAAGCGGATGTCGTTGCGTCCGTACTTCAATGCGCGGGCGCGGATGTCGGCGATCAGCGCGGCGATTTCGTCCGGGTGCTCGGCGCGCATCAGGTAGAAGTCGGCATGCTTGGCGGCGAACTCACGCGCCGCGACCGACGAGCCAGCGGTGCAGATCAGCGGCAACTCGGCCTTCTTCAGCGGCCCGCGCAGGCCACCGCCGTCGGCGTGGTAGTACTTCCCGTCGTAGTGGAACTGCTCGTTGTGCCAGTAGCCCCTGACCACATCCATGAACTCGGTGGCGCGCGCATAACGGTCATCGTGGCTTTCGTAGTCGCCAACCTGGCGCTGGATCGCGTCCGAGCCGCCGTTGATGATGTTCCAGACCAGGCGGTTGCCGGTGGCCCGCTGGTAGGTCGCTGCCTGCTGCACCGCGACCCAGGGCGTGTAGTGATAGGGCTGGAAGGCCGTGACGAACTGCAGCGTCCGGGTCTCGCGGGCCAGCAGCGAGCACACCGTCCAGGGCTCCTCGCCGCTGGGGGCGTTGACCATCAGCGCACCGCCGAAGCCGTTGATCTCGGCGGCGCGGGCCACCTGGCCGAGGTAGTCGATGTAGGTGAAGTGATCACCCACGGCGAACCCCGATACCGCGCCGGTGCTCGGCCCGCCAGGGTGCCAGTCGCCGCGGTTGCGGCTGTCGCCGGGAAGAAACTGGGTTTCGCCATGCAGTGGCAGGCGGGTGAAGAACTCGATGCTCATGTCGGGCCTCCTTTACTGGACTGTCGGTTTGCAGATCGGGGTGATGGGTTCGCCGTTGATGACTTTGTGGGCGAAGGGGATCGAATCCTTGAGCGAGGCGTTGACGGTCTCGCTGTGGCCCAGGCCCTTGTACAGGTGGCCTTCGACGATGGAGCCGGCGTCGCAGGCGTCCTGCATCAGCTTGGCCTGGCTGGCGGCGGTGGGAGTCTGGTCCTCGGCGCCGGTGCCGATGAAGATCGGCTGCGCCAGCTTCAGCGTCGGGTAGGAGACCTGCGCCAGCCATGGCTTGAGCTTGTCGCCCTGGTAGTCCTTCTTGGTGTTGGCGGTGGTAAGGCCGGTGCCGACCACGTCGCTGACCAGCGAGGACAGACAACTGCTGCGGGCCTGCTCGAACAGTGGCAGGGCCTTGTCGGTGTAGTGATCGCGAGGGTCGATGCTCGGGTCGTACTGCTGCGCGGCGAGCAAAGTGTAGAAGCCATAGGCCAGGGACGGGTCGACCTTGTTGTTGTCCTGTTCAACGACGTTCTTCGAGCCGACGGTGTAGATCACTCCGGTGCCGATGCTGCCCCTGACGCCCAGCTCCGGCGCGTAGGTGGCGGCATAGGCGCCTGCGGCGAAGGCCCCGGCGCCGCCCTGGGACTGGCCGACGATCAGCACCTTGTCTGCCAGGCCCGGCACGCCGTGCACCACGGCACGCGCAGCGTCGAGGATGCCGTAGGCGGCGGTGCGGTTGTTCAGCAGTGGGTGACCACCGGGCACGCCCAACCCTTGGTAGTCGGTGGCGACGATGGCGAAGCCCTCCTTGAGCCAGCGGTCGAGGTATTGCACGTCACGGTAGGATCGCCCGGCCCAGGACGGCGCGCAGATGTCGGCAACGCCGACCGTACCGTGGCCCCAGCTCAGCACCGGCCAACCGCCAGCGGGTGCCTTGCCCTTGGGGATGAACAGCGCCCCGGAAACCACGACCGGGGTCTTGCCGTCGCGTCCGTCCAGCGAGCTGTAAAGGATCCGCTGGGCGCTGGCGGCGCTGGGCAGGCTCAGCGTCTGCTCCAGCGGCTCGCTGCGTAGCAGCTTGCCGGGGGCGGCGGGGATCACTTCGCTCCAGCTGTAGAACGCCGAGACACGGCCGTCGCCTTGCTGCGGGTCGGGCTTGGGGGCGTAGGTCGGGGCGGCCAGGGCGCTGATCGAAAAGGCCAGGGCGCTAAGGCTGAAAACGAGGGTGGCAGGCAGTTTCATGGACGGGTCTCTTTTCGGAAATTCAGGGTTGTTTGCTCAATTGCGTGGCGACCGCAGGCCAGTAGCCGGTGAGCTGCAGGTCTTGCAGGGCCTGGCGGGTGAAGTGGGTGGCGAGGTCGTGGCGAATGTCGTAGGGCGTGCGGATCAGCCGGTTCTCCAGGGCGTAGCGGGCCAGGGCCTGGTAATGGGCTTCGAGCTGGGCGTCGGTCTTCGGTGCCCAGCGGTCTTTCCAGGCCACCGGGTCGTCCTGGTCATCGCGGCGCAGCACGCTTTCGGCAATGCCGGCGCGAGAGGAGAGCTTGTAGTAGGCGTCGCGGTTCTCTGCCTGGGAGATCCACCAGGCGGCCTTGACCCAGGCGGTGGCGACCAGTTGGGTGAGGTCGGGGTGCTGCTCGACGAACAGGTCGGTGCCGAACAGGTCGGAGACCAGGCGCCAGTCGTTGGCGCCTTGCTTGGTCGACCAGAGAATGCGCGCCACGCCTTTGTCTTCCAGGGCATAGGCTTCGTTGAGCAGCACGGCGGCATCGACCTTGCCGGCGGACACCGCGGCGGCGCCAACCTGCGGGTTGAGGTTGGCGATCTTGAAGTCGGCCAGGCTCAGGCCCTGGCTGTGCAGGAAATTGCTGAAGGCGAACTCCCACGGACGGCCACGGTGCAGGGCCAGGCGCTTGCCCTTGAGGTCCTGGATGCTGCGCACTGGCGAGTCGGTGGGCACGACGAGGTAGATGTTGTTGCCGCTACCACCGGGCACGACCAGCTTGCCCGGCACGCCACCGGCACCGGCGATCACGGTCGGCAGGTCGCCGCGCACGGCGAAGTCCAGGCTGTTGTTGCTGAAGCCCTCGTTGATCTGCGGACCGGCGCCGGCGTGGGGCAGGGCGACCCATTCGAGCTTGATGCCGCGCTCGGCCAGTTGTTTTGCCAGCCAGCCCTCTTCGATGACCCGGCCAGGGATGCCGCCGAATACCGGCGCGCCGCCCTGGGTGAAGGCGACGATGGCGATGCGCACGGCGGGCGGGGCTTCGGCGGCGACGGTGGAGAAGCTCAGTAGCAGGCCGGTGAGCAGGGCCAGGGCGTGACGCCAGGGGTTGTTCATATGCGGCTCCAGGAGGTGGTGGTGGGGTCGGGGCTGCGGTGCAGTCCCAACCACCAACAGGGTGTTACCTCCCCTTGAGCGAAATGCATGCCAGCACCGGCCCGGATCCGCTCCAGCCCCGGTGGCACTAGGCCTTCAGGTCCTCAACCCAGAGCCCTCGCGATGGCCTGGCTGCTGATCCCTGCGCAGGCCATTGCTGCCCCGCTGCTGCTCCAGCAGCAATCGAGGTGTTGATTTTTTAATATGTCAATTTCGAATATATAAATATTTATTAATAATTTTTGGGTCTAAATTTATTCGTGCACTATGAGGGCGCGCTTCAACTGCCAGGAATGCATCATGTCGCTGATCACTCACCCCAATGCTCGAGAGCTGACCAAGTCGGTACGTGCCACCGTGCTCGTCTTCAAGGACCCACGCTCGCAGGAGCTGCTCAGCCGCATTGAGCGCCTGGCCCCGAGCGAGGCCAACACCCTGATCATCGGCGAGACCGGCACCGGCAAGGAGCTGGTTGCCCGCCACATCCATCACCTGAGCCGCCGTGGCCGTGAGCCGTTCGTGGCGGTCAACTGCGGCGCTTTTGCAGAAACCCTGGTGGAGAGCGAACTGTTCGGCCACGAAAAGGGTGCCTTCACCGGCGCAACCTCGAACAAGGCCGGCTGGTTCGAGGCCGCCAATGGCGGCACGCTGTTTCTCGATGAAATCGGTGACCTGCCGTTGAACATGCAGGTCAAGCTGCTGCGCGTACTGCAGGAGCGCGAGGTAGTGCGCCTGGGCTCACGCACGCCGATCCCGATCAATGTGCGGCTGGTGGCGGCGACCAACGTCAACCTGGCCGACGCGGTGGTGGCCGGGCATTTTCGCGAGGACCTGTTCTACCGCCTGCACGTGGCGACCATCCGCCTGCCGCCACTGCGCGAGCGACCTGGGGATATCCTGCCGCTGGCCGAGTTCTTCATCGAGGAGCACTGCCGACGCCTGGGCTATGACCGCGCATCACTGAGTCTCGAGGCTGAGCGCAAGCTGCTGGCGCATAGCTGGCCTGGCAACATCCGCGAGCTGGAAAACGCCATCCATCACGCCTTGCTGGTGTGCAGGCAGCAGGTGGTGGCACCGCAGGACCTGCACCTGGTGGACATGCGCCCGCAGGCGGTGTTGCCGGGAGAAGTGGCCGTGACGGCAGGATTGCCAGCAGCGGCAGCGGCGCCGGTGAGCCTGGAAAGCGCACTGCTGGCGCTGTTCGAGCAGAACGTGCCGAACCTGTACGAGCATATCGAGGAGACGGTGTTTCGCGCGGCCTACCGCTACTGCCATGGCAACCAGTTGCAGACTGGGCGTTTGCTCAATATCAGCCGCAACATCGTGCGGGCGCGGTTGGAGAAGATCGGTGAGCTGGGGAAAGCCGGGTAGCCGAGGCTTGCTCGGCATGGGCCGCGGGGTGCCTGAGCACCCCACGCAGCCCGCTTAGCCTTCGTAGCCCAGATTCGGCGCCAGCCAGCGCTCGCTCACGCTGACATCCTGGCCTTTGCGGGCGCTGTAGCTGTCGATCTGGTCCTTCTCCACCTTGCCGACGGCAAAGTACTGCGCCTGCGGATGGGCGAAGTACCAGCCGCTGACCGCTGCCGCCGGGAACATCGCGAAGTGCTCGGTGAGGAACACACCGCTGGGGCCGGTTTCGCCGATGGCCGTGCCATCGAGCAGGCGGAACAGGGTCTCTTTCTCGGTGTGATCCGGGCACGCCGGATAGCCCGGGGCAGGGCGGATGCCGCTGTACTGCTCCTTGATCAGCGCATCGTTGTCCAGTTGCTCGTCCTTGGCATAACCCCAGTAGTCCTTGCGCACGCGCTCGTGCAGCCATTCGGCGCAGGCCTCGGCCAGGCGGTCGGCCAGCGCCTTGACCATGATCGAGCTGTAGTCGTCGCCCTTGTCCTGGTAGGCCTTGGCCACTTCCTCGGCACCGATGCCGGCGGTGGTGATGAACCCGCCCACATAGTCGCTGATGCCACTGTCCTTCGGTGCGACGAAGTCGGCCAGCGACCAGTTCGGCTTGCCGTCGGGCTTGATGGTCTGCTGGCGCAGGTGGTGCAGGGTGGCTAGCGGCTTGCCGTCGTCGCCATAGACTTCGATGTCGTCATGCGCGACCTGGTTGGCCGGCCAGAAACCGAACACCGCGCGGGCGCTGATGAGTTTTTCACTGATCAGCTTCTCGAGCATGTCGCAGGCATCCTGGTACAGCGCGGTAGCCGCTTCGCCGACCACCTCGTCGGTGAGGATGCGCGGGAACTTGCCCGCCAGGTCCCAGGAGATGAAGAACGGCGTCCAGTCGATGTACTTGGCCAGTTCGCGCAGGTCGATGTCCTCCAGCACCTTGACGCCGGTGAAGGAGGGCACTGCTGCCTGGTAGTTGGCCCAGTCGTACTGCGGCTTGGCGGCGATCGCCTGCGCGTAGCTCAGGCGCTCGGTGCGGGCGCTGCGGTTGGCGGTGCGCTCGCGCACTTCCACGTACTCCTGGCGGGTCTTCTCGACGAAGCCAGGCTTGAGCTCCTTGGACAGCAATTGCGTGGCCACGCCCACGGCGCGCGAGGCGTCGGTAACGTAGACCACCGCGTCGTTGGCGTACTTGGGTTCGATCTTCACCGCGGTGTGCGCCTTGGAGGTGGTGGCGCCGCCGATCATCAAGGGCAGGTGGAAGTCCTGGCGCTGCATCTCGCGGGCGACGTGGACCATCTCGTCCAGCGACGGGGTGATCAGGCCGGACAGGCCGATGATGTCGCAATTCTGCTCGCGGGCGGTCTGCAGGATCTTCTCGGCCGGGACCATCACGCCCATGTCGACGATGTCGTAGCCGTTGCAGCCCAGCACCACGCCGACGATGTTCTTGCCGATGTCGTGCACGTCGCCCTTGACCGTGGCCATGAGGATCTTGCCCTTGGCTTCGGGCTTGTCGCCTTTTTCGGCCTCGATGAACGGGATCAGGTGGGCCACCGCCTGCTTCATCACCCGCGCGGACTTGACCACTTGCGGCAGGAACATCTTGCCCGCGCCGAACAGGTCGCCGACCACGTTCATGCCGCTCATCAGCGGGCCTTCGATGACTTCGATGGGGCGCGACGCTTGCTGGCGGCACTCCTCGGTGTCTTCGACGATGTAGGCGGTGATGCCCTTGACCAGCGCGTGTTCCAGGCGCTTGTCCACGGGCATCGAGCGCCACTCTTCGTTTTCCACTTCCTTCGCCGCGCCGCCACCCTTGTAGTCGTCGGCGATGGCCAGCAGGGCGTCGGTGCCTTCGGGGGTGCGGTTGAGCACCACGTCCTCGACCTTCTCGCGCAGTGCCGGCGGGATCTCGTCGTAGATCTCCAGCTGGCCGGCGTTGACGATACCCATGGTCAGGCCGTTCTGGATGGCGTGGTAGAGGAACACCGAGTGGATCGCCTCGCGCACCGGGTTGTTGCCACGGAACGAGAACGACACGTTGGACACGCCGCCGCTGGACAGCGCGTAGGGCAGGTGGTCACGGATGTAGGCGCACGCCTCGATGAAGTCGACGGCGTAGTTGTTGTGTTCCTCGATGCCGGTGGCGACGGCGAAGATGTTCGGGTCGAAGATGATGTCTTCGGGCGGGAAGCCCACTTCGTTGACCAGGATGTCGTAGCTGCGCTGGCAGATCTCGCGTTTGCGTGCCGCGGTGTCGGCCTGGCCGACCTCGTCGAAGGCCATCACCACCACGGCGGCGCCGTAGCGCTTGCACAGGCGGGCGTGGTGCTTGAACTGCTCGACGCCTTCCTTCATGGAGATCGAGTTGACGATGCCCTTGCCCTGGATGCACTTCAGGCCCGCTTCGATCACCTCCCATTTGGAGGAGTCGATCATGATCGGTACGCGCGAGATGTCCGGCTCGCCGGCGATCAGGTTGAGGAAGCGGACCATGGCGGCCTGGGAGTCGAGCATCCCTTCGTCCATGTTGATGTCGATCACCTGGGCGCCGGCCTCGACCTGCTGCAGGGCAACCTCCAGGGCTTCGGTGTAGTTTTCCTCGCGAATCAGCCGGGCGAACTTGGCGGAACCTGTGATGTTGGTGCGCTCGCCGACGTTGACGAACAGCGACTGGCGATCGATGGTGAACGGTTCCAGGCCCGACAGGCGGCAAGCCTTGGGAATGTCCGGAATGGCCCGTGGCGGGTACTTGGCCACGGCCTCGGCGATGGCCTTGATGTGCGGCGGGGTAGTACCGCAGCAACCGCCGATGATGTTGAGGAAACCGCTGGCAGCGAACTCCTCGACCACGGCGGCCATTTCCGCCGGGGTTTCGTCGTATTCGCCGAAGGCGTTGGGCAGGCCGGCGTTGGGGTGCGCGGACACGTGGGTGCCGGCCTTGGTCGACAGTTCTTCCAGGTACGGACGCAGGTCCTTGGCACCCAGGGCGCAGTTCAGGCCGACCGAGATCGGGTTGGCATGGCGCACCGAGTTCCAGAAGGCTTCGGTGGTCTGGCCCGACAGGGTACGGCCGGAGGCGTCGGTGATGGTGCCGGAGATCATGATCGGCAGTTCGATGCCGTCATCTTCGAACACCTGCTGCACGGCGAAGATCGCCGCCTTGGCGTTGAGGGTGTCGAAGATGGTCTCGATCAGGATCAGGTCGGCGCCGCCTTCGATCAGGCCGCGAGTGGCCTCGATGTAGTTTTCCACCAGCTCGTCGAAGGTGACGTTGCGGTAGCCGGGGTCGTTGACGTCCGGGGAAATGGAGCAGGTGCGGCTGGTCGGGCCGAGCACGCCGGCGACGAAGCGCGGGCGATCGGGGGTTTCGAGCGTCTTGGCGTCGGCCACCTGGCGGGCGATGCGCGCGCCCTCGACGTTGAGCTCGTACACCAGCGCTTCCATGCCGTAGTCGGCCTGGGAAATCTGCGTGGCGTTGAAGGTGTTGGTCTCGAGAATATCGGCGCCGGCGTCCAGGTAGGCCTTCTCGATGGCGGCGATGACATCGGGCTGGGTGAGCAGCAGCAGGTCGTTGTTGCCTTTAACATCGCTTGGCCAATCGGCGAAGCGCGTGCCACGATAGTCGTCTTCCTCGAGGCGGTAGCTCTGGATCATAGTACCCATGCCGCCGTCGAGAATCAGGATGCGCTCCTTGAGGGCATGCTGGAGTGCTTGGAGACGAGCGCTGCGGTCGGACATGAGAACTACCTGGTCGGACAAATAACGGAAGTGCGGAATAATAACAAAGCTGCACGGATTTTAGGCGCATCGCCCGGTCTCATGAATTTGATTCATGTTGGTGGTGCCAAGGCTCAGTCCCAGGGACAGAAAGGCAAATCGTGACAGCTATCAAGAACCAGGACATTCGGCACATGGTGCATCGTTTTATCGTTGCCATCTTCGCCCTGCTCGTCAGCGGCGCAGCATTGGCGCAGGCCCCTCAATCGAGCTCGGCCATCTCTTATACCCGTGACATCCAGCCGATCTTCACCCAGAAGTGCGTGGCCTGCCACGCCTGCAACGACGCCGCCTGCCAGCTCAACCTGGGCAGCGCAGAAGGTGCCGAGCGCGGCGCCTCCAAGGTGCCGGTGTACCAGGGCGAGCGCAGCCAGGCGGTCGCCACCACGCGATTGTTCTATGACGCGCAGAATGAAGAGGGCTGGCGCAAGAAAGGCTTCTACTCGGTGCTCGACAACCAGGGCAGCCAGGCCGCGCTGATGGCGCGCATGCTCGAACTGGGCCACAAGACGCCGCTCACGCCTAACGCCAAGCTGCCCGAGGAGATCGTCCTGGGCCTGAACCGCAACAACATGTGCCCGCTGCCGCACGAGTTCGACGCCTATGCCGGTGCGCACCCGAAAGAGGGCATGCCGCTGGCGGTTACCGGGCTGACCGACCAGGAATATTCGACCCTGCAGCGTTGGCTGGCGGCCGGTGCACCGGTCGAGTACCAACCGATCCAGCCAAGCCCCAGCGAAGCGAAGCAGATCGCCGATTGGGAGGCGTTGCTCAACCGTCCGGGCTCCACCGAGGCGCTGGTCGGGCGCTGGCTGTACGAGCATCTGTTCCTGGCGCACATCTATTTCGTCGGCGGCGAGCAGGGGCACTTCTTCCAGTGGGTCCGTTCGCGCACGCCCAGTGGCCAGCCGGTCGACGTGATCGCCACGCGCCGCCCCAACGACCCGCCGGGCAATGATTTCTACTACCGGTTGATCCCGGTGCAGGGCGTGATCGTGCACAAGACGCACATCACCTACCCGATGGGGCCGCAGAAGCTCAAGCGGGTCAAGCAGCTGTTCTACAGCGGCGACTGGCGCGCCACCTCGCTGCCGGGCTATGGCCCGCAGCGCCGGGCCAACCCGTTCGAGACCTTCGAGGCGATCCCGGCGGTGGCGCGCTACCAGTTCATGCTCGACAACGCCGAGTACTTCGTGCGCACCTTCATCCGTGGCCCGGTGTGCCGCGGGCAGATCGCCACTGACGTGATCCGCGACAACTTCTGGGCGCTGTTCCAGGAGCCGGCCCATGACCGCTACGTCACCGATGCCGCCTACCGCGGCCAGGCCACGCCGTTGCTGGCCATGCCGGGGCAGATCGACGATGTCGGCAGCGTACTGAGCCTGTGGCGTGCCTACCGCGACAAGCGCAACGACTACGAGACCCTGCGCCGCGAGGCTTACGCCGAAATGCCAGCGCCGAGCTGGTCGACGCTGTGGGCAGGCAACGACAACGCGTTGCTCAGCATCTTCCGTCACTTCGACAGCGCCTCGGTGAGCAAGGGGCTGATCGGTGACGTGCCGTTGACCATCTGGCTGTTCGACTACCCGCTGCTGGAGCGCACCTACTATCAACTGGCGGTCAACTTCGACGTGTACGGGAATGTCTCGCACCAGTTGCAGACGCGCCTGTACTTCGACCTGATCCGCAACGGCGCCGAGGTCAACTTCCTGCGCCTGATGCCGGCCAATAAACGCGGCGCGATCCTCAGCGACTGGTACCAGAACAGCGGCAAGGTGAAGATGTGGCTCGACTACACCGACATCGACACCGATACCCCAAGCGCCCTGCAACTGAACGAGCACAATGCCACGCGCGACTTCGGCCTCAAGCTGCTGCAACGCACCGGCAGCCTGAACGCAGCGCCCGATCCGATCAACCGTTGCACCGGCGCCTATTGCTCGCGGCCACAGATGAACGAGGAGTTTCGTGATGTGGAGCAGAGCCTGAGTCGCCTGGTGTCGCGCCCGGCCGCAGGGCTCAAGGTGATCGGCCAACTGCCCGAGGCGACCATGCTGCGCATCGAAGGGCAGGGCGGTCAGCGTCAGGTCTACAGCCTGTTGCGCAACCGCGCGCACAGCAACGTCGCCTTCCTGCTGGGCGAGGCCTATCGCTACCAGCCGGGGCTGGACACCCTGACCCTGTATCCGGGCGTGCTCAGCAGCTACCCGAACTTCATCTTCAACATTCCGGCCAGCGATGTGCCGGAGTTCGTCGAGGACCTGGAGGCTGCGCGTGACGACCAAGGCAAGTTCGAGCGTATCGTCGAGCGTTGGGGCGTGCGCCGCAGCCACCCGCAGTTCTGGCGGTACTTCCACGACCTCAACACCTACATCAAGGAAACCGAGCCGGTGGAGGCGGGCGTGCTGGACATGAACCGCTACGAGAACCTCTGATCGATTGCCGGGAAAGGCGTCCGACCTTTCCCGGCTTTCTGCGGTCGGACCTGTGGGTGGCCCCGGCGATGCGTTGCAGCCCATCGCGGAACAAGCCCGCTCCCACAGGCGGGAGCAGGCGGGTTCCGTGATTCGCGCGAGCAATGCTCGCCTGTGGGCCTGAATGCACCAAGAACCGCAGGACAACCCATGCTGTATTCGCTTCAAGCGCTTCGGGCGTTCGCCGCCTGGGTGGTGGTCTGCCACCACTTCATGCAGATCTTCTTCGATTTCAATGCCAAAGGCCCCGTCGGCCGCCTGCTCGCCGAGCGCGGTGCGGTGGGGGTCGACATCTTCTTCGTCATCAGCGGCCTGGTGATCTACCTCTCGACCCGCGACAAGGAGATCGCCCCGCGCGAATTCCTGCTCAACCGCGCCTTGCGCATCGTCCCGGCGTACTGGTTCTACACCTTGCTCATGGCGCTGCTGTTGCTGGTGGCCAGCCGCTGGATGCCGCATCAGGTGTTCGAGTGGCAGCACCTGGTGCTGTCGCTGTTGTTCGTGCCAGCGGAAAACCCGGGTGGCTACGGGCTTTACCCCACCCTCAATGTGGGCTGGACGCTGAACTTCGAGATGTTCTTCTACCTGTTGTTCGGCCTGGCGTTCCTGGTACGCCAGCGTCATCACCTGGTGCTGGTCACCGCGGCGCTGCTGCTGGTCAGCGAGGTGCTGGGGCGCCTGGGTGTGCTCAGCCGCTTCTACAACAACGACATCATCTACGAGTTCCTGCTGGGCATCGGTCTGGGTGTGCTGTACCGACGCGGACTGATCCGCGAGGGGCTTTGGCTGCCGCTGGCGGTGCTGGCGGCGGCGGGGTTTGCGCTGTACCAGCTCGACGCCTCGCAGCGCCTGCTGCACTGGGGCCTGCCGAGTGCGATGGTGGTGCTGGCTTTCATCGCGCTGGAGCCGTACTTTCGCGGCAATCGGGTGCTCAGGGCGCTGGGGGACTGTTCGTATTCGGTTTATCTCACCCACGTGCTGGTGCTGTGGGGCGGCTGGTTCATCAGCCAGCGGTTGCGGCTCAATCCGTATCTGGTGTTCGCCTTCTGCGTACCGTCAATCGGACTAATGTCGTGGTTCAGCTACCAGTGGCTGGAGCGTGGCCTGTATCGGCGCCTCAAGGCCTGGTTCGGGGCGCGCGGGACACGGCAGGTGGCGCCTGCACTATCCCGAGTCAATTACTAGGACTTTGTTCGAGGCCTGGCTTGGCGTACACTGGGCGGCAAGTCTGTGAGGAACTTCCATGAGCGCTATAACCATTACCGACGCCGCCCATGATTATCTGGCCGATCTGCTCTCGAAGCAGAACACGCCCGGGATCGGCATCCGCGTTTTCATCACCCAGCCGGGCACCCAGTACGCCGAGACCTGTATCGCCTACTGCAAGCCGGGCGAAGAAAAGCCTGACGACACCGCCGTGGGTCTGAAGAGCTTTACTGCCTACATCGACGCCGTCAGCGAGCCGTTTCTCGAAGACGCACTGGTCGACTACGCCACCGACCGCATGGGCGGGCAACTGACCATCAAAGCGCCGAACGCCAAGGTGCCGATGGTCAACGAAGACAGCCCGATCAACGAGCGCATCAACTACTACCTGCAGACCGAGATCAACCCCGGTCTTGCCAGCCACGGCGGCCAGGTGAGCCTGGTCGATGTGGTCGACGACGGCATCGCCGTGCTGCAGTTCGGTGGCGGTTGCCAGGGTTGCGGTCAGGCGGACGTCACCCTCAAGGACGGCATCGAGCGTACGCTGCTCGAGCGCATCCCGGAGCTCAAGGGTGTGCGTGACGTGACCGACCACACGCAAAAAGAGAACGCCTACTACTGATAGGCCCTATCGCGGGGCAAGCCCGCTCCTGCAGGTACGGCGTCGTACCTGCAGGAGCGGGCTTGCCCCGCGATTGCATTCGTCGCCCGCCAAAAATGCCTTCGCCTAGCAACAAAGTGTTACTGTTTCAAGCCCTGCGACAACAGGCCGCAGCCCGTAAATCAAGGGCTGCGGGCCGATCTTCCAGGTGTCGGGTAGCTGGTCTCGGGGTGTCATGCCAGAATGCCCCGGTTTTTCGACCGGCCCTGCTCGAGGGCCGGCACCTTCCCTGTAAAGGATGGTTCCATGACTGATCTACTGACCCGGCGCGCGGTCGTCGCCGGGATGGGCGTACTGGGGCTTGGCCTGCTGGCGGGTTGCAACCCGGCCCGGGGCCTGGACTTCAAGTACGGCAAGAACATGAGCAACGAGATCCTTGGACGCAAGTTCAAGCTCAAGGATCCGCAGGGTAACGAGCGTACCCTGTCGAGCTTCTACGGCTCGATGCCGATGATCTTCTTCGGTTTCACCCAGTGCCCGGCGGTCTGCCCGACCACGCTGGCACGCGCCGCGCAGATCCGCAAACTGCTCAAGGGCCGTGACCGTGACCTGTTCCAGGTGGTGTTCATCACCCTGGACCCGGAGCGTGACACCCCTGAGGTGCTCGACGCCTACGTCAAGGCCTTCGATCCTTCGTTCGTCGCCCTGACCGGCACCCCGGAAGAAATCGACGAGGTGGCCAGGGAGTTCAAGGTGTTCTACGAAAAGGTCCCTGCCGGCGACACCTATACCATTTCCCACTCGTCCACCAGCTACGTCTACGACACGCGTGGCACCCTGCGCCTGAGTCTGGGCCATTCCCTGAATGCCCAGGAATGCGCCGAAGACCTGCGCACCCTGATGGAGATCTGCTGAATGTCGATGCAACCGATCAAGCGCGGCCTGGCCGCTCTCGCCCTGCTGGGCCTGGCCCTGCCGGCCCTGGCCGACACCACCGTAAGCGACGCCTGGGTGCGTGCCAGCGTGCCGCACCAGCAGTCCACCGGCGCCTTCATGACCCTGACCGCCAGCACCGACAGCAAGCTGGTGAGCGTGGCTTCGCCGGTGGCCAAGACCGTGCAGGTGCACGAGATGACCATGAATGGCGATGTGATGGGCATGCGTGAAGTGAAGGGCGTGGAGCTGCCGGCCGGCAAGCCGGTCACCCTCGATCCCAATGGTTTGCACGTGATGTTGATGGGCCTGAACGAGCAGGTGAAGGAAGGGCAGCAGGTGCCACTGACCTTGACCATCGAAGATGCCAAGGGCCAGAAGCAGACACTCGAGGTGCAGGCGCCGGTCAAGCCGCTGACTGCCGAGATGGATGCCGGGCACGACCACATGCACATGGAGCACTGAGTACCGACAAGGGCCGCACAAGCGGCCCTTGTTCTTTCTGCTTGCTGTCGTTCAGCTACGGAATCGCGGCAGCGGCCGGTCGATGGTCAGCGAAGTCAGGGTTTTGCGAACCTGGGCTTCGTCGGCCTCCAGGGCCTTGAGGCTCGCGCGGATCTTGCCGGCCGAGGGCACATCGCCCTGCCGGTCGATCCAGTCGGCGATTTCCTTGCAGGCGCTGCTCAGGCAGGCCTGGCGCTGGTTCATCAGCGTGATGAGGGTGGTGAGCTCTCGTTCTGACATGGCAGGATTCCTCCGTTCAGCCTTCTCAGTGTAGCAGCGGCTAGCGGTATTGCCGGGCGACGGGTCAGTGGTTCAGGCAGGCGAGGCGGTAGGCGCCTGGCGTCACGCCGAAGGCCTGCTTGAACTGCCGGCTGAGGTGGCTCTGGTCGGCGAAGCCCAGTGCAAAGGCCACTTCCGAAGCCGGCAGGCCACGGCGCAGGAATTCCCGGGCACGGGCCAGGCGACGCTGCTTGAGCCAGGCATGGGGCGGCAGCCCGGTGGCCTGGCGAAACACCCGGGCAAAGTGGAAGGGTGACAGGTTGACCGCCGCGGCCAGTGCCTCCAGCGAAGGCGGGTCGGCCAGTTGGCTCTCCAGCAGTTCGCGGGCCCGTGCCACGGCCAGCGGTTCGTTGCCGGGGGCAGCAGGTTCGCTGCAGTGGCCATGACGTTGTACCAGCGCCAGAACCGCCTCGCGCCAGGCGGTTTGCTGCTCCAGCGCGCTCGCGCCGGCCTCCGACAGGCGATGCACACGGCTGAAGGCCGCCGCCAGGGTCGGGTCCTGCACCACGCTCTGCCTGAAGTGCGGCAGGCCGTGGCGGCCCAGTTCCAACTCGTCCAGCACCCCGGTGACACGTTCGTGTTCCGGATAGAACGCACGGTAGCGCCAGCCCGCCTCGTGGGCCTTGGCGCCGGTGTGCAATTCGTCGGGGTTGATCAATACCACGCTGCCGACCGGCGCCAGGTGATCACTGCCACGGTGCCAGAAACACTGGGCGCCGGACTCTATCACGGTGAACACATAGCCTTCGTGCACATGCGGCGCAAAGCGCTGCTGTACGTAGCGGGCGTGCAGCATCTCGACATCGCCGAGGGCGGGTGCCTGCCACAGGTGGATCTGTTCGCGCAGGGGCGTGCTCATGTCAGCCAGCTGCGCAGGACAAAGAAGATCAGCATGCTCGCCAGCATGCTCAGCAATACGCTGCGGGTCAACAGCACCAGGGCGATGGCTACCAGCGAGCCGAGCAGGTACGGATTGAGCGGATCGAGGTTCAGCTGATGCTCGGGCAGGAAGATGATCGGCCCGCAGATTGCCGTGAGCATTCCCGGCACGGCGAAACCGAGGAATTGGCGCACGTTGGAGCCCAGGCGCAGGGGCAGGCGCGGCTCGAGAAAGACGTAGCGATTGAGGAACACCACCACACCCATGGCGACGATCAGCAGCCAGATCATGCGCGGCTCCCGGCGAATTTCTGACAGACAAAACCCGCAGCCATGCCCAGCAGGCCGGCGGCCACCAGCGCCGTTTCCCATTGCCAATGGCTGAACAGCACCGAGCAGAACAGCGACACCGCCACGCACACCAGGGTCGGCACGCTGCGTACCAGCGGGGTGATCAACGCGACGAAGGTGGCGACGATCGAGAAGTCCAGGCCGAGCTGGTCCAGGTGCGGGATGTTCTGGCCGAGGATGATGCCGGCCAGTGTGAACAGGTTCCAGGCCACATAGAAGGTCAGGCCCACGCCCAATGCGTACCAACGGTTGAACTGTTGCTGGTCGTGGTGGCTGGTCAGAGCGAAGAGTTCGTCAGTAAGCAGAAAGCCCAGCCCCAGTCGCCAGCGGGTCGGCAGGCCGGACACCACAGGGCGCATCGACAGCCCATAGAGTAGGTGCTGCGACGTCAGCAGCAGGGTGGTCAGCAGGATCGACAGCAGCCCGGCGCCGCTCTTGAGCATGCCGATTGCCACCAGTTGCGCCGCCCCGGCAAAGACGATGGCAGACAGCCCCTGACCCTGCCAGGCGCTGAGGTTGGCTTCGATGGCCATGGAGCCGGCCAGCAGCCCCCAGGGCGCAACGGCGAGCGATAACGGCAGGATGGCGACGGTGCCTTGGGTGAAAGCATGGCGGGCGAGGGGCGGACTGCTGGACATGGCGGCTACGGACAGGGGCAGGGATGTCCAGCATGCCAGAGGAAAAAGCTGCCTGGCTTGAACGATCTTGCTGGTTTGCGGGTGCGATGCGCTTCACGACATTTTTTTCACATCCCCTTGCTAGGATCGCCGCCACAAGAAGGAGCGATCGATGATTCAAGTGTTGCGCAAGCGTGGCGTCAAGCTGACCTTGACGGCGACGGCAGGCGTGGTGGCCTGCGCCCTGGGCTTCTTTGCCTGGCAGACGTTCTATCCGGTGCAGGCCTCCGATGGCTGGCATCTGCAGGTGCTGCACCGTGACGTGGCCAAGGCTGCCTCGCTGCTGCCGCTGGCCGATGGCAGCCTGTTGGTCAGCCGCGAGCTGGACGATGGGCTGGGCAGTATTCTCAAGATCACCCCACAGGGCGAGCGTGTGGTGGTGGTCGATGGCCTGTCCAAGCCTGACGGCATGGTCGCGGTCGAGGGCGGCTGGGCGTTCAGCCAGGAGGGCGGACTGGCCCCGGTCAGCGTGTCTCGCGATGGCCAGATCACCGCCTTGTTCAACGGCGAAAGCGTGCAGGGCCTATGGAACGATGGCGATCACCTCTACGCCATCGAGGATCGCAAGGGCGATGGCCGCCTGATGCGCTACGACTGGCAGAGCGGCCAGGTGGAAGTGCTGCGCTCGGCGCTGACTGAAACCGAAGGCCTGACCCGCTGCAGCGGTGGCCAGTTGCTCTATACCGAAAAGGCTGCCGGCAAGATCCGCGCGCTGAACGAAGGGGGTGAAGACCCGGTAGTGGCCGAGGGGCTGCGCAATCCCACCTTCCTGTTCTGCGACCAGCGCGGGCTGTGGATCAGCGAAGACTCCACGCATCGCGCGCGCCTGCTGCGCATCGATGCCGATGGCAAGCGGCATACCGTGTTGTCCTTCCTCAAGGCACCGCAGTCGATCGTGCCCGATGGCAAAGGTGGCTACCTGCTCGCCGAAGGCGGCCGCGATCGCGTCCTGCACCTGTCGCCGCCCGAGCAGGAACTGGATGCGCATGTGGCCAGCCTCGACGGCCAATAGCCCTGGCCCGTTGGGCGGGCAATGCGTTGCGGCAAGCCCTCCCAGGGCCGGCAAGCGTTTCACTTGGGTTGCGCGATCAGCAGCAGCGACTGCGGCACCGGGCTTTGGGGGTGTTGCGGCTCCTGCAGCGTGCACAGGTTGAAGCCTGCCATGTCCAGTGCGGCAAGCCAGCTGGACAGCGTGCGGAAATACCAGGGCATGGGTTCCCAGTTGCCCTCGAAGCCTGCAAAGGACTCGACCCGCCAGCCATCCTGATAGTTGCCCGCGGCAGCACTCCACGGGTGCAGGGTCTGGATCAACAGTGCGCCGTCGTGTGCCAGCCTTGGCGCCAAGGCGCCGAGCAGCGGGATGATGTCCTGATGCAGCAGGGCGAAGTTGGCACAGATCAGCGAATAGTCCCGACCGATCTCCACCTCGGCGCCAATCAGTTGCGCGTAGCTGGCCAGGTGCACCTGCGCTGAGCCTGCAGCCTTGGCCGACTCGACCAAGGTCCTGTCGCCGTCGACACCCACCGCCTCGATGCCCCGGCCTTCCAAGGCGCGCAGCAGCCAGCCCTCGCCACAACCGAGGTCGAGCACACGCTCCGGCTGGCGGCCGAGGATCGCCAGCAAGATCGCCTGGTCGGTGACTTGGCGGCGCGAGGCGATGCTGCCGCTGCGCACGGCCTCGATCCAGGCCTCGGCATTGCGCTGCCAGCTGTCCAGCAACTGGGTGGTGGGATCGGGCATCGGTTGGCCTGCTCACATTGGCGATGAACAGCATTCTAGTGCAACGCTGCCGCGATACTTGTGCATTGACCCATGCCGCCGCCACACTGGCCTCCCTTAACAAGGAGCAGCGCATGGCACTTTCGACGACGGATTTCACCACCCGGTTGCTGATAGACGCTGGCGTCGGCCCTGGCATGCGGGTGCTGGATGTCGGCTGTGGAACGGGTGATGTTAGCGTGCTGCTCGCCGAGTTGGTCGGGCCTGACGGGGCGGTGGTCGGCGTCGACCAGTCTCTGGCCGCGCTTGAGCTGGCGCGCCAGCGTTCGCCTGTTTCGGGCCATGCCCCGGTCGAGTTCGTCGCCTGTGACCTGCATCGCTTGCCTGAAGCCCTGGGGCTGTTCGATGCCATCGTCGGTCGGCGAGTGCTGATGTACCAGCCAGACGCCGTCCTGGCCGTGCGCAGGTTGTCCAGGCTGTTGCTGCCTGGTGGCGTGCTGGTGTTCCAGGAACACGACAGCACCCTGACCCCGGCAAGCCTGGCGCCTTTTCCGCTGCATCGCCGTGCCCAGCAGTGGCTGCAGCGCATGCTCGCCCACGAAGGGGCGGACCTGCATATCGGCTTCAACCTGCATCGCATCCTCACCGAAGCCGGACTGCAGGTGCAGAGCCTGCGCGCCGAATGCCTGTTGCAGACCCCGGACAGTCCCTACGGGCTGGCAGCGATCATACGCGCGTGCCTGCCACGAATCCTCGAGCACGGCATCGCCACGGCGCGCCAGGTGGGGATCGAAACGCTACAGGCACGGCTGGATGCCGAGCGCATGCAGTCGCAGGGGATCTATATCGGCGACATGGCCTTCGGGGTGTGGGCGAACAAGCGTTGACGCAGTAGGAGAGGGGGCTTGCCAATCGCTAATGATTCTCGTTAATGTAATGTTATTACGTTATCAAACGCCCTGTCGGAGAATCACTATGCAAGTCTTGTCATCCCTCAAGCACGCCAAGCTGCGCCACCGCGACTGCCAGGTGGTCAAGCGCCGCGGCCGCCTTTATGTCATCTGCAAGTCGAACCCGCGCTTCAAGGCGCGCCAGGGTGGCGTGAAGAAGAAGCGCGGTTGAGCGGCAGGTCTGCTTTCAGGGTGTGAGCAAGACGGTTGCTCCCATCGGCGAATGTGCGGCGGTATACTCGCCGCCCGTTCGACTGTTAATCCGAGTATTTCAATGGGTTTTTCCGCTACCGTCACACCTGAGCCGCGTCGCCTTGGCGCGCCGCTGATTGCCCTGGCCCTGCTGCTGGCAGGCGCCTGGTTCCTCAACCTCAATGCCGGTTTCAAGCAGGTGCTGTTGCTGCTGGTCGGCGCGGCGCTGGGCCTGACCCTCTACCATGCCGCTTTTGGCTTTACCTCGGCCTGGCGGGTGTTCATCAATGAACGCCGTGGCGCAGGCTTGCGCGCGCAGATGGTCATGTTGGCGCTGGCGGTCCTGCTGTTCTTCCCGGCGCTGTCGGCGGGCAGCTTGTTCGGCAACCCGGTCACCGGTCTTGTGGCCCCAGCCGGGGTATCGGTGGTGTTCGGCGCGTTCATCTTCGGCATCGGCATGCAACTGGGCGGTGGTTGTGCCTCGGGCACGCTGTTCACTGTCGGTGGCGGGAATGCGCGGATGCTGGTGACGCTGCTGTTCTTCATCATCGGCTCGGTCACCGCGACCCACCATGCCGACTGGTGGTTCGCCTTGCCCTCGTTCCCGGCCACCTCGATCGTCCAGGCCTGGGGCATGGGGCCTGCGCTGGTGGTCAGCCTCGCACTGTTCGGGGTGATCGCCTGGGTCACCGTGGTGCTGGAGAAGCGTCGCCATGGCGCACTGGAAGCGCCCGTGGGCAGCGAGCACCAAGGCCTGCGTCGATTCCTGCGCGGGCCGTGGCCGCTGGTGTGGGGCGCAATCGCGCTGGCGCTGCTGAACTACGCCACCCTGGCGCTGGCCGGACGCCCCTGGGGCATTACCTCGGCCTTCGCCTTGTGGGGCGCCAAGACGTTAAGCGGGTTGGGCGTGGATGTGGGCAGCTGGGTGTTCTGGCAGGCGCCGGCCAACGCCAAGGCCTTGGCTGCACCGCTGTGGCAGGACATCACCACGGTAATGGACCTGGGGATCGTACTGGGCGCCTTGCTCGCCGCCGGCCTGGCTGGACGCTTCGCGCCGAGCCTGAAGATCCCGACGCGTTCGCTGGTCGCCGCGGTGATCGGTGGCCTGCTGCTGGGGTACGGTTCGCGCCTGGCCTATGGCTGCAACATCGGCGCCTATTTCAGCGGCATCGCCTCGGGCAGCGTGCATGGCTGGTTGTGGTTGGTGGCGGCTTATACCGGCAACCTGATCGGTGTGCGACTGCGGCCGCTGTTCTTCGCTGGCGAGCGGCGCGCAGCGACCCTGACCGGTTGCTGAGGCGCCTTCAGGGCACTGCAGCGTAAGCGATAGGTGCCTGCCAACTGTTGAGAAACTACATGAGGTTTTTCTATAAATTACCTCATGTATGTTTCTTATCTTATTGATATTAATAGTTTTATTTTGTGGGTAATTCCGGCCCGACCAAGGCTCTGAACCTTACAAGCTGATCTTCTGTTTTAGTTTTGATGACAATTCGATAATGATTCTCATACGAGATTCGTTGTCATATGAAGGCCGGTCAACCGGTATTCAGGACTTTCATCGAATCGAACAAGGAGAAAGGCAGCGATGTTCGCGCCCATCAGCCGTAGCATGACCCTGACCCTGGGTCTGTGCGCCACCGTCATCAGCCCGGCAGGGTTGGCCGAAGAGCGCGAAAAGCGTTCCGAGGAAGGCGTACTGGAGCTCGGCTCCACCGAAATCCTCGCCCAGGGCCTGGGCAGCACCACCGAGCACACCGGCTCCTACACCACCGGCAGCATGAGCGCCGCCACGCGCCTGAACCTGTCGATCAAGGAAACCCCACAATCGGTCTCGGTGCTGACCCGCCAGCAGCTGGACGACTTCCAGCTCGACACCCTGTCCGAAGCGCTGAGCCACGTCACTGGCGTGACCGTCCAGCGCAACGACTCCGAGCGACCGACGTACTATGCGCGCGGCTACTCGATCAACAACTTCCAGATCGATGGAATGCTCAACACCTTCTCGGGGCTCAAGTCCGACTCCGACACCATCATCTATGACCGTATCGAGGTGGTGCGTGGCGCTACCGGCCTGACCACCGGCGCGGGTGATCCCTCCGGCACCATCGCCATGGTGCGCAAGCGCCCGACCCATGAGCTGGCGGTGAAGACCGGCATCAGTGCCGGCAGTTTCGACAACTACTACAGCTACCTGGACGTTGGCGGCCCGTTGGGCTGGGACGGGCGCTTGCGTGGGCGCACGGTGCTGGCCTATCGCGACAACAAGTCTTACATGGACCACTACCAGACCCAACGTGAGGTGGCCTACGGCATTCTCGAGGCCGACCTTACCGACAGCACGGTGCTGGCGGTCGGCTACGACTACCAGAACAAGCATGTCCAGGGCTCCAGCTGGGGCACCGTACCCTACTGGAACGCCGATGGCAGCAAGGCCAACCTGCCGCGCTCGACCAACCTGGCGGCCCCCTGGTCGTCCTGGCCGCTGAAGGACCAGACGGTGTTCGCCACCCTCGATCAGCAACTGGGCAATGACTGGCTGCTCAAGGCGGCCTACACCCACCGCCAAAGCGACAGCGACGGCAAGGTCTACTACGGCGGCAATGGCTTCCCCGAGGCCGACCGCAGTGGCATGAAAGCCTGGAGCAGTCATTTCTCCGGAGAGGAGCAGATGGATGCCGTGGACTTCAACCTTGCCGGCCCCTACCAGCTGCTGGGCCGTACCCATGACTTCATGATCGGCTACGGGGTCTCCGAGCGACGCGACAGCTCGCCGTACTACACCGGCCGCAACGATCCGCAGGGCTACGCGATCATCCCCGACTGGAAATACATGGGCGGGATTCCCAAGTTCTACGATCGCAAGACTGGCCTGGATGAATCGCGCTCGCGCATCGAGCAGAAGGCCGGCTACATCGCTACCCGGCTCAACCCCACCGATCGCCTGCACCTGGTCCTCGGCAGCCGCTACGGTAGTTGGAAGACCACCAGCAAGTCCTGGACATACGATGACAACCTGGCGGTCACCGACATCTCCCGCAGCGAGCAGACCCAGAACGACCAGTGGACGCCTTATGCCGGTGTGCTCTACGACCTCAACGAGCAGTTCACCGTCTATGTCAGCTACACCGATATCTTCAACCCGCAGACCAACAAGGACATCAGCGACAAGTACCTGGACCCGGTCGTGGGCAAGGTCTACGAGTTGGGGTTGAAGGGCAGCCTGTTCGAGGATCGGGCCAACCTCAGCGCCGCGGTGTACCGCAGCAAGCAGGACAACGTTGCGGAGGTCGACGACTCGGTGCCGCCAGGCCCCAACGGTGAGCAGTACTACAAGTCCGGTGGAAAGGGGGCGGTGGTCGAGGGCTTCGAGGCCGAGTTGGCAGGCGAGGTGATGGCGGACTGGCAGATGAGCCTGGGCTACAGCTACACCCACGCGCTGCGTGGCGACAAGACGCGCAAGGACACGGCCCGACCGATGAATCTGGTGCGTTTCTCGAGCACCTACAAGGTGCTGCCAAAACTGACCGTGGGCGGCACCCTCGACTGGCAAAGCCACACCTTCGGTGTCGGCAACCGCCCGGTGGGGCGCAATGCATCGGGTGGCATCATCACCGTCAGGGACCGCATGAGCCAGCGGGCGTTCTCGGTGGTCGGGCTGATGGCCCGCTACCAGGTCGACGAACACCTGTCGGCCTCGGTGAACGTGAAGAACCTCTTCGACGAGCACTACTACAACAACCTGGGGTTCTACAACGGCGTCTATAACGGCGAACCGCGCACCCTGATGGTCAGCCTGGACTGGTCGTTGTAGCGTCTTGCGCCTGGCCTGCGATGCGCACGCACGCGCTCGCAGACCAGGCTCAGCGCCCCAGCGGCAACGCCACCGCGATCATCGCGAACAGCGCGCCGCAGCAGCGGTTGAAACCCTTGCCGCCCTTGGCCAACCACGGCCTGATGCGACCGGCCAGGCGTGCCAGCAGGTATTCGACCAGGCATTCCACGCAGGCGAACGTCGCCGCCATCACGATGAACTGCAAGGCCAGGCCGCGTTGCGGGTCGATGAACTGTGGCAAAAAGGCGCCATAGAACAGCAGCACTTTCGGGTTGGACAGCGCCGACAGCAAACCCTGGCGGAACAAGCCGGCATTTCCCAGCCGGGTCTGGCCCTGGGCCAGGTCCAGGTGCAAGGGTGGGGCACGCCAGAGCTGGATGCCGAGCCACAGCAGATAGGCGCCGCCGACCCACTTGAGCACTTGCAGCACGGAACCCGACGTTTGCAGCAGTGCGCTCAGCCCGAACATCGCCAGGGCGATCAGGGCGCTGAAACCACACATGCCGCCGAGGATGGTGAACAGCGTTCGCCGCGCGCCGTAGCGGGCGCCATGAGTGAGGGCCAGCAAACTGTTCGGCCCCGGGGTCAGTGACAGGCCGATGCTTGCCAGCAGGTAGATGAACCAGGTGTCGAGTGCCATGAGAACGCCTTGTAGGAGAAGGGGCGGCGGGCCCGCTGCGCGGAAGCGGCCCTGTGAGTGCGGAGTATAGGGCCGCTTGTCTTTATGCATGGGTATGATCTGACAGTTCAACTGTTGGCTTGCCAACACCCTGCGCACACTTTGCCCGCCATCGATCACCGCGTATTTGGCAAATCCCAGCAAAATCAGGGGGTTGAAACCCGGCACAACTCCTGCAAATGCCCCTGCATGCCCAGTCATCCGCAGGAGCGCCCTTGAACCGACTCAACTTCCCCTTGATCCCGCTCTGTGCCGTGCTGGCGCTGGTCGGCTGCGAGCGTGCCGAGCAGGTCATGACCCATAGCGACCAGCCGGTGCGCGGCGGAACCCTGGTCTATGCCACCGACCGCGAGCCCACCTGCCTGGACCCGCATGTGGCGGGTGACATGCCGCAAGTGTTCGTGGCTCAGCAGTACCTGGATTCGCTGGTGTCGATGGACAGCGACGGCCGTATCGGCCCTTGGCTGGCCGAGCGCTGGGAGGCGTCCGCCGATGGCCTGAGCTACACCTTCCACCTGCGCCACGACGTGCATTTCACCGACGGCACGCCGTTCAATGCCCAGGCGGTCAAGGCCAATCTCGACCACATGGCCGACCCCAAGACCCAGTCCAGCACCGCAGGCGGCTATATCCGCCAGTATCGCGGCACCGACATCGTCGACGAATACACTGCCGTGGTGCACCTGGCCACGCCTTACGCCGCCTTCCTCGAAGTGCTCGCCCAAGGCTTTCTCGGTATCCAGTCACCCACCGCGCTCAAGCGCAGCCGTGACGAGAACTGCGAAAGTCCGGTGGGCAGCGGGCCATTCAAGGTGCTGCGCTGGGACCGGCAGAACCAGGTCGAGCTGGTGCGCAATGCCGACTACAACTGGGCGCCGCCGACTGCCAGGCACCAGGGCCCGGCGTATCTCGAGCGCATCGTGTGGAAGTTCATCCAGGAACCTTCGGTGCGTTTCGCCTCGCTGCAGGCCGGTGAGGTGGACGTGATCGAGAGCGTACCGCCCGAGTCGCACGAGGCGGCGCGGCGCAACCCGGATGTCGAGCTGATCATCGCCCAGCGCCCCGGCAACCCCACTAACGGCACGTTCAACCTGCGCCGGGCGCCCTTCGATGATATCCGTGTGCGCGAAGCTTTCGTGCGCAGCGCCGATATCGAAGGTGCGCTCAAGAGTGTGTACTTCGGCGAGTTTCCGCGAGCCGGCGGCCCGCTCAGCGTGGCCACGCCGTTCTACAGCGGCGAGTTCGAGCGCAGCCAGGACTACGATCCGCAGCGCGCCGCCCGATTGCTCGATGACGCAGGCTGGACCGGGCGTGATGCGCAGGGTTACCGCACACGCAATGGCAAGCGCCTGAGCGCGGTGGTGCTGATCGGCGCGCGTACACCGCCTTCGGAGCTGACCCTCTGGGAGCAGGTGCAGGCCACCACCCGTCAGGCCGGCCTGGAGCTGGTGATCGACCAGATGAGCGACGCCCAGGTCACCGCGCGCCAGGCCGCCTGGGACTACGACATCCGCACCGGCTACTGGAATACCAACACCCCGGATGTGCTGCGCATCATCTTTGGCTCGGCGTTCGTCCAGCCGGCAGGCGTCGGCGGCTATCACCAGAACTCCTCGGGCTTCGCCGATCCGGGCTTCGACGCGTTGCTCGACGACGCCCTCGCCACCCAGGACCCGGAGCGCCGTCGGGCGCTGTACTTCAAGGCTCAGCAACAGGCCGCCAGCCAGTACCTGCAATTGACCACTTACCCGCAGAGCACCCGGCTGGGTCTCTACAAGACGGCCCACGGCGTGCGCCTGGAGCCCTCGCTGGCGGTGACCTACCTCTATGACGCATGGGTGAGCAAATGAGTGAAGCGACGACCCTGACCGATCCCCGCCGCGAGCGCCTGCGTGCGCTCGGACGCCGCGCCGCTATTCGCCTGGGCGGTGGCCTGCTGGTGCTGTGGGCGGTGGCGACCCTGACGTTCTTCGCCCTGCGTCTGATGCCGGGTGACCCGGTGCTGGCGATTCTCGGTGGCACCACCGGCAACCCGACGCCGGAGGCCATCGAGGCAACCCGGCGCGAGTACGGCCTGGATAAACCGTTGCCGGTGCAATACGCGCTGTATCTCGGGCGTCTGGTGCAGGGCGACCTGGGCCAGTCCTATTCCCAGCACCAGCCTGTGACCCGCGTGCTGGCGGAACAGGCCGGGGCAACCCTCGAGCTGACGTTCGCCGCACTGGTGCTGGCCTGGTTGCTGGTGCTGCTGTTGACGGTGGTCACGGCTGGCCGGGGCCGGCTCATCGGCGGACTCGCCTCGCTGGCCGAAACCCTCAGCGCCGCCTTGCCGCACTTCTGGCTGGGGGTGGTGCTGCTGGCGGTATTCGCCTTCGGCTTGCGCTGGTTCCCGCCGGCGGGCAGCGACAGCCTCGCAAGCCTCGTGCTGCCGGCATTCTCCCTCGCCATTCCGTTGGCAGGGTTCATCGCCCAGGTGACCCGGGAATCACTCGAGCTGACCCTCGATCAGCCCTTCATTCTCAGCGCCCGCAGCCGTGGCCTGAGCGACCTGGCGGTGCGCTTCCGGCATGCGCTGCGCCACGCCCTGCTGCCGGGCGTGTCGCTGTCGGGCTGGGCC
Source organism: Pseudomonas sp. A014 (assembly GCF_052378495.1). Classification (NCBI taxonomy): domain Bacteria; kingdom Pseudomonadati; phylum Pseudomonadota; class Gammaproteobacteria; order Pseudomonadales; family Pseudomonadaceae; genus Pseudomonas; species Pseudomonas sp. A014. Next base: position 3,191,826 of record NZ_CP199001.1, on the reverse strand, counting down.
ATCGGTGCGCTGATCAGCGGGGCGGTGGTGTGCGAAGTGATCTTCTCGCGCAAGGGCGTGGGCCGTCAGTTGTACCAGGCGGTGCAACTGCAGGATTTGCCGTTGGTGATCGGCATCACCCTGGTGGTGGCTGCTGCCTACGTGCTGGCCAACGTTCTCGTGGACCTGCTCTATCAATGGATCGACCCACGCCAACAGGAGACGAGCGCATGAGCGACCTGATTCTTGAACACAGCCAGACGCCAGTGCGTCGACAAGTGCGTTTGCCCTGGCCGCCGCTGGGGGCGAGCCTGGCGATCCTGTTCCTGCTGGCGCTATTGCTGGCGGCGCTGGCGCCGGGGCTGTTCACTCGCATCGACCCCTTGGCGATCGTGCCTCGTGAGGCGTTCCAGGCACCGAACTGGACGCACTGGCTGGGCACCGACCAGTCGGGGCGCGACATCTTCGCGCGTATCGTCCACGGCGCGCGTCAGAGCCTGCTGATCGGCGTGGCGGCCACCTTGCTGTCGATGGCCATCGCCGTCAGCCTCGGGCTGCTCGGCGGATTGGGCGGGGCGCGGGTGGACCGTGGCGTGGGCTGGCTGCTGGAGGTGCTGTTCGCCTTTCCCAGCCTGGTGCTGGCGCTGCTGTTCGTGGCGGTGTTCGGCAGCGGTGTCGGCCCACTGATCATCGCCACCGGTCTGGGTGGGGCACCTGGCTACGCGCGGATGGTCCGCGGCCAGGTGCTGGCGGTGCGCAATTCGGGCTATATCGAAGCGGCGCGGGCGCTGGGGCACCCGACCGCACGCATTGTCCTGCGTCAGTTATTGCCCAATGCCATGCGCCCGTTGGTGGTGACCCTGACCATGGGCGTCGGTCAAGCCATTGTCTGGGCATCTGCCCTGAGTTTCCTGGGGCTTGGTGCCCGACCACCTGCACCTGAGTGGGGCACCATGCTGTCGATGGGCCGCGATTTCATCGCCAGCGCCTGGTGGCTGACCTTTTTCCCCGGCCTGTTCATCGTGCTCACCACGTTGGCGACCACCGCGGCCGGCCGCTACCTTCAACACCGCCTGGAGGGCCGCCTGCCATGAGCGACAAGACCTTGATCGTCGAGGGCCTGAACGTGACGTTCGAAGGCCGCAGCGTGGTGCGTGAACTGTCTTTCACCCTGGCGCCGGGTCGCTGTGTGGCCCTGGTGGGGGAGTCTGGCTCGGGCAAGAGCGTCAGCGCCCGCAGCCTGGTGGGGTTGGTGGGTGCGCGTGGCGAGGTGACCGCGCGCACCTTGGGCTTTGCCGGTCGCGACCTGCTGGCCCTGAGCGAGCGTCAGTGGCGTGCGGTGCGTGGCAAGGATATCGGCTTCGTGCTGCAGGATGCGCTGGTGTCGCTCGACCCGCTGCGGCCTGTGGGCAAGGAAATCCTCGAGGTGTTGCAGACCCATGGCTATGGAGATCGGGCGCAGCGCGCTGCGCGCGTACTGACGCTGCTCGAACGGGTCGGGGTGCCGGACGTGGCGTTGCGTGCGCGGCAGCGGCCAGGCCAGCTTTCTGGAGGGCTGCGCCAGCGGGCGCTGATCGCCAGTGCGCTGGCACTGGATCCGGCGCTGGTGATCGCCGATGAACCCACCACTGCGCTCGATGCCACGGTCCAGGCGCAGATTCTTGAAGTGTTCCAGCAGATCAAAGCGCGGGGTGCATCGCTGCTGATCATCAGTCATGACCTGGCGGTGGTTGCGCAACTGGCCGATGAGGTCGTGGTGCTGCGCCATGGCGAGGTGGTGGAGCAGGGGCCGATGCAGCAGGTGCTGCGCCAGCCACGGCATCCCTATACCCAGGCGCTGTTGGCCGCGGTGCCGGCGGAGCATCCGCGTGGCAGCCGCCTGTCGCCGGAGCGTTCGGGCGAGGGAGTAGCGCGTAGCGCCGTGCCTGGCGAGGTGCTGCTGCAAGCCCACGGCCTGGGTAAGCGTTACACCGGCCCTGACGGCGTGGTGCGTCAGGTGGTCCAGGGCGTGGACTTCACCCTGCGCGCCGGGCAGACCCTGGGCATCGTCGGCGAGTCCGGCTCGGGCAAGACCACGGTTGCGCGCATCGCCCTCGGACTGCTGCAACCGGACCAGGGCGAGGTGCTGTATCGCGGCCAGCCATGGAACCGCCCGGGCAATACCGTCAGCGAAGCCAGCCGCCGCCCGCTGCGCCAGCAGATCAGTGTGATCTACCAGGATCCGCTGGGTTCGTTCGACCCGCGCTGGACCGTGGCACAGATCCTCGATGATGCCTTGCAGGTGGCGGGCTTCGAGGCTGCGGCGCGTCCGGCGCGCATTCATGTGCTGCTCGAGCAGGTGCGCCTGCCGGCCAGCCTGGCCAGCCGCCGCCCGTTGCAGCTCTCCGGCGGCCAGCGCCAGCGTGTGGCGATCGCCCGCGCCATCGCCAGCGAGCCGAAGCTGATCATCTGCGACGAGCCGGTGTCGGCGCTGGACGTGTCGGTGCAGGCCCAGGTACTCGACCTGCTGGCCGACCTGCAGGACACCTTGGGCCTGGCCTATCTGTTCATCTCCCACGACCTGGGCGTGATTCGCCATGTCAGCGATGACGTGCTGGTGATGCGCCATGGCCAGGTGGTCGAGCACGCGCCGGTCGAGCAGTTGTTCGAGCAGCCTGCCCACGAATACACCCGCCGTCTGCTCGGCTCGGTGCCGCGCCTGCCGGGCAGCGGCGCCGAGCTGGTGGTGCCGCCGCTGGACCTGGAACACGAAGCCTTCGACCTGTTCGATGAGTCACGCCTCTGGAAAATCGCCATTTAAGGATTGCCCCATGACCACCTTCCAACGTTTCCCCTCCCAGGCTCCCGCCGCCAGCGTCGAGGCCTTGAAGACGCGCATCGATGCGCTGCTGCCACACATCGCCGCCGGTGCCGCCGAACGCGAGCGCGAGCGCCAACTGCCGTTCGAGGCCATCGCCCAACTGGCTGCCGCCGGGCTCTACACCGTGCGTATTCCGACCCGTTATGGTGGGCCCGGTGGCACGGTGAGCGATGTCATCGAGCTGCTGCTGAAGATCGCCTCGGCCGATTCCAACGTTGCCCAGGCCCTGCGCCCGGGTTTCGCCTTTGTCGAGGGCCTGCTGGTGTCGAGCGCAGAGGATGCCGAACAGGAGCGCGAGCGCTGGTTCGCGCGCTACCTGCAAGGCGCGGTGATCGGCAATGCCGGCTGGGAACTCGGCGGCGCCAATGGTGCCATCGCTGCAAGGCTGGTCCGCGAGGGTGACCACTATCGCGCCAATGGCAGCAAGTTCTACAGCACCGGAGCGTTGTTCGCCGACTATGTCAGCGCCGTGGCGCTGGATGAGGACGAGCAACCGGTGTCGTTCATCCTCCCGCGTGATCGCGACGGCCTGGAGCTGGTCGATGATTTCGATGCCATGGGCCAGCGCCTGACCGCCAGCGGTACCACGCACCTGCGCAATGTGCGGGTGGAGGAGAGCGAACTGCGCACGCGTACCGTGGAGGAGGGCCGGCGCACGCTGGTGACGCCGTTCCTGCAACTGTTCCTGGGCACCGTGCTGGCCGGGATCGCCCGCAATGCGCTGGACGATGCCACCCGCTTCGCTCGCGAGCATGCCCGGCCGATCAAGCACAGCACGGCCAGTCGTTCGGTGGACGACCCCTATGTGGAACTGAGCGTGGGCGATATCGCAGCGCGCGCCTACGGCGCCGAGGCGCTGGTGCTGAAGGCGGCCGCCACGATCGACCGGGCCTGGGCGGCGCAGTTGGACGAGGCAGCGGTGGAGCAGGCTGCCCTCGAGGTGGCGCAGGCCCAGTACCTGGTCGCAGAACTTGCGCTCAAAGCGGCCGAGACGCTGTTCGACGTCGGCGGCGCCTCGACCACCGGGCGCGCGCACAATCTCGACCGCCATTGGCGCAATGCCCGTACCGTGGCCAACCACAATCCACGGCAGTGGAAGGCGGCGGTGGTCGGGGCCTGGCAGCTCAAGGGCACCCGCCCACCGGTGTCGGGGTTGTTCTGAGGAGGCGCTATGCAAACCTGCACTCACAGCTTGCACATTCAATGATGTTCCTTGCGCGCCACTGCAGGTATGCTCGGGGAAGCCTTTCCGAACTGTCCTGATCCAAGGAGCTGCACGCTGTGTTCAAACATGTCGATGCCTATGCCGGCGACCCGATTCTCTCGTTGATGGAAGCCTTCAAGGTCGATCCCCGTGCCGACAAGGTCAACCTGAGTATCGGCCTGTACTACGACGAAGCCGGTGTGGTGCCGCAGCTGCCATCGGTAGGCCAGGTCGAGGAACGCCTGGCCGGCCAGCCGCATGAAGCCTCGCTCTACCTGCCCATGGAGGGCCTGGCCAGCTACCGCCAGGCGATCCAGGCACTGCTGTTCGGTGCCGACCACCCGGCCGTGACCGGCGGGCGTGTCGCCACTGTGCAGACCGTGGGTGGCTCGGGAGCGTTGAAAGTCGGTGCCGACTTCCTCAAGCGCTACTTCCCGCAGTCCGAGGTGTGGGTCAGCAATCCGACCTGGGACAACCATCGCGCGATCTTCGAAGGCGCGGGCTTCAAGGTGCACACCTACCCGTACTTCGACCAGGCCACCCGCGGCCTGGACTTCGATGGCATGCTGGCAAGCCTGCAAACCTTGGCCAAGCACAGCATCGTCCTGCTGCACCCGTGCTGCCACAACCCCACCGGCGTCGACCTGAGCCAGAGCCAGTGGCAGCAAGTGGTCGAGGTGGTCAAGGCGCGTGAGCTGATCCCGTTCCTCGACATCGCCTACCAAGGCTTCGGCGAAGGCCTGGCCGAAGACGCCTATGCCATCCGGGAAATGGCCCGTGCCGGTGTGCCGTGCCTGGTCAGCAACTCGTTCTCCAAGATCTTCTCGCTGTACGGCGAGCGGGTAGGGGGGCTGTCGGTGGTCAGCGATGACGCGCAAACCGCCCAGAGCGTACTGGGTCAGCTCAAGGCTACCGTGCGCCGCAACTACTCCAGCCCACCCAGCCATGGTGCACTGCTGGTCGCTGGGGTGCTCGGCGATGCCGGCCTGAACGCCCAGTGGCAGGCGGAAGTCGAGACCATGCGCAAGCGTATCCTCGACATGCGCCAAGGGCTGGTCGATGCACTGGCCAAGCAGTTGCCAGGCCAGGACTTCCAGTTCTTCCTGCGCCAGCGCGGCATGTTCAGCTACACAGGCTTCAGTGCCGAGCAGGCACGTCGCCTGCGTGACGAGTTCGGTGTGTACATCATCGACAGCGGCCGGGTGTGCATGGCGGGCCTGCGTCCGGACAACCTGCAGCGTGTCGCCGAGGCATTCGCGGCGGTGCAAGAGGGCTGATCCGCCGGCCCAGGCATGCCTGGCCTGTGGGAGCGGGCTTGCCCGCGAATGAAGACGTGAGATTACCGGCGCCTTCGCGGGCAAGTCGCAGCGGCGAACCGCCGCTCCCACCATCATCCGCTTACTTTTCCCAAAACAGGTGCCGTCCCTCGGACGGGGCTTCGCAACAGCACCTATTCAGTGCACAATCGCGCCCCTCTTTTTCGGTTGAGGTGGCGTGAGGCTTCTATTTCGCCACTCTCAGCCTGTTGCAGTCTTGCGAGTGGAGTTGCACCCGGAATGAATGAGCAGGCCCAAAGCGTTGAACAACGCTTCGAATCGACCCAACAAGCCACCCTCGGTAGCTGGTCGCGTCAAGACACCACCTGGATGCTGGGCCTGTTCGGCACGGCCATCGGCGCAGGTACGCTGTTCCTGCCGATCAACGCCGGCCTCGGCGGTTTCTGGCCGCTGCTGATCCTGGCCGTGCTGGCCTTCCCCATGACCTACTACGCACACCGTGCGCTGACCCGCTTCGTGCTGTCCGGCAGCAAGGGCGGCGATATCACCGAGGTGGTCGAGGAGCATTTCGGCATCACTGCCGGTGCACTGATCACCGTGCTGTATTTCTTTGCCATCTTCCCGATCCTGCTGATCTACAGCGTGGCGCTGACCAACACGGTCGCAAGCTTCATGGAGCATCAATTGCACATGACGCCACCGCCCCGGGCGATCCTCTCGTTCGTGCTGATCCTCGGCCTGCTGGCCATCGTGCGTTGCGGTGAACAGGCCACGGTCAAGGTCATGAGCCTGCTGGTGTATCCCTTCATCGTCGCCCTGGCGCTGCTGGCCCTGTACCTGGTGCCGCACTGGAATGGTGGCATTCTCGATACTGCTGGCCAGTTGCCATCTGGCTCGGCGTTCGTGCACACCCTGTGGCTGGCGATCCCGGTAATGGTGTTCTCGTTCAACCACTCGCCGATCATCTCGGCCTTCGCGGTCGACCAGAAGCGTCGCTATGGCGACCACGCCGATGAGCGCAGCGGGCAGATCCTGGCCCGTGCCCACCTGCTGATGGTGGTGATGGTGCTGTTCTTCGTGTTCAGCTGCGTACTGACCCTGAGCAGCGCGCAACTGGCCGAGGCCAAGGCGCAGAACCTGTCGATCCTGTCGTACCTGGCCAACCACTTCAGCAATCCGGCCATCGCCTTTGCTGCGCCGCTGATCGCTTTCGTCGCCATCGCCAAGTCGTTCCTGGGCCACTACATCGGTGCCAGCGAAGGCCTCAAGGGCATCATCGTCAAGACCGGCCTGCGCCCGGGCGCCAAGACCCTGGACCGCGTGGTCGCGGCACTGATGCTGGTGGTGTGCTGGATCGTCGCCACGCTCAATCCGAGCATTCTGGGCATGATCGAGTCGCTGGGCGGGCCGATCCTCGCGGTGCTGCTGTTCCTGATGCCGATGTACGCCATCCGCCGTGTGCCGTCGATGCGCAAGTACAGCGGTGCGGTGTCCAACCTCTTCGTCGTGGCGATCGGCCTGGTGGCCTTGAGCTCGGTGGTCTACGGCCTGCTGAACTGAGGCCGTTGCACAGCGCAGGCGGGCGCGCGGCAATCCGCGCCTGCCTGTTGCTCGAAGCTTGCAGCCTGGCGCTAAAAGCGATTAACTCGGAATCCTTTTCAAACCCCGTATAAGGATTTCTGCCATGGCTCAAGTGACTCTCAAAGGCAACCCGGTTCAGGTCAAGGGCGAGCTGCCCAAGGTCGGTGCCCAGGCGCCTGCCTTTTCCCTGGTCGGCGAAGGCCTGGCCGACAAGTCGCTGAAGGACTATGCCGGCAAGCGCAAGGTGCTGAACATCTTCCCGAGCGTCGACACCCCGACCTGCGCTACCTCGGTACGCAAGTTCAATGCCCAGGCCAACAACCTGGCCAACACCGTGGTGCTGTGCATCTCGGCCGACCTGCCGTTCGCCCAGGCACGCTTCTGCGGCGCCGAAGGCCTGGAAAATGTAAAGAACCTGTCGACCCTGCGTGGTCGTGAGTTCATCGAGAACTACGGCGTTGCCATCGCCGACGGCCCGCTGGCCGGCCTGACCGCCCGCGCCGTGGTGGTGCTGGACGAAAACGACAAGGTGCTGCACGCCGAGCTGGTCGGGGAAATCGCCGACGAGCCGAACTACGAGGCGGCTCTGGCTGTTCTGAAGTAAACGCTGGCCAGAGGGTCGCCCGCGCGGCCCTGGCGGTTTACACACTGTTACGCCGGCCCGGAAGCCATTCCGGGCCGTTTTCATTTAAAGTTCATCGTTTTAGCAACGTCAGCCAATGGTAAATGCCTGGTAAAGGCCCTTTGCTAAAACGATGCCAGTGCTTATCGTTCAAACCTCCCCAGTCGCCATTCTCTGAACAAGGTTCGTTCAACCCATGCAAGTTTCTGCCTCCCGTTCTCCCCGTCGCTGGCTGTTCGGCCTGCTGATCCTGCTGCTGGTGGCCTTGCTGGCCTGGTGGCTGTGGCCTGCCGCTGCCCCGACGCACAAGGAGCAGGGCGTGCGCATGGGCAAAGGCGGGCGCCCAGGCTTTGGTGCCTCCAGCGACCCGGTGCCGGTGCGCGTCGAGCCGGTGCGGGTCGGCGACTTCCCGCTCTACTACAAGGCGCTGGGTACGGTGACGGCGACCAACACGGTCAATGTTCGCAGCCGGGTGGCGGGTGAGCTGGTCAAGATCCACTTCAAGGAAGGGCAGCAGGTCAAGGCTGGCGACCTGCTGGCGGAAATCGACCCACGCTCGTACCGTATCGCCCTGCAGCAGGCAGAGGGCACCCTGGCGCAGAACCAGGCGCAGTTGAAGAACGCTCAGGTCGACCTGGCCCGCTATAAAGGCCTGTATGCCGAAGACAGCATCGCCAAGCAGACCCTGGACACCGCCGAGGCTCAGGTGGGGCAGTTCCAGGGGCTGGTCAAGACCAACCAGGCGGCAGTCAATGACGCGCGCCTGAACCTCGAATTCACCCAGATCCGTGCACCGATCAGCGGTCGCCTGGGGCTGCGCCAGCTCGACCTGGGTAACCTGGTGGCAGCCAACGACACCACGGCGCTGGTGGTGATCACCCAGACCGAGCCGATCAACGTCGCCTTCACCCTCCCGGAAACCGAGTTGTCCACGGTGCTCGAGCGCTACCGCAGCGGCGCGTGCCTGCCGGTCGAAGCCTGGGACCGTGGCGACAGCAAGCTGCAGGCCACCGGCGTGCTCGGCAGCCTCGACAACCAGATCGACACCACCACCGGCACCCTGAAGTTCAAGGGTTTCTTCGAGAACAAGGACCTTGCCCTGTTCCCCAACCAGTTCGTCAACGTGCGCCTGTTGGCCGACACCCTCAAGCAGGTGGTGCTGGCCCCGGCGGCGGCGATCCAGTTCGGCAACGACGGCACCTTCGCCTATGTGGTCAACGCCGAGAACAAGGTCAATGTGCGCAAGCTCAAGGTCGGCGCCAGCGACGGCGAGAACAGTGTGATCCTGGAGGGCCTGAAGGCTGGCGAGCGTCTGGTGCTCGAAGGCACCGACCGCCTGCGCGAGGGCACCCAGGTCGAGGTGGTCGAAGACAGCTCGCAAGTCCCGACCACCCCTGGCCAACACCTGCAAGGCCAGGAAGCCAAAGATTCGGCCCAGACCGGTGAGTCGAGCAAGGCGGGCGCATGAACATCTCGCGGCTGTTCATCCTGCGCCCGGTCGCCACCACGCTGAGCATGCTGGCCATCGTCCTGGCCGGCCTGATCGCCTACAAGATGCTGCCGGTGGCGGCTTTGCCCCAGGTCGATTACCCGACCATCCGTGTCATGACCCTCTACCCGGGCGCCAGCCCTCAGGTGATGACCAGCGCGGTCACTGCGCCGCTGGAGCGCCAGTTCGGCCAGATGCCGGGCCTCAGCCAGATGGCCTCGACCAGTTCGGGCGGTGCTTCGGTGCTGACCCTGCGCTTCAACCTGGACATGAACATGGACGTTGCCGAGCAGCAGGTCCAGGCTGCGATCAACGCCGCCAGCAACCTGCTGCCCAGCGACCTGCCGGCGCCGCCGGTGTACAACAAGGTCAACCCCGCCGATACCCCGGTGCTGACCCTGGCCATCAGCTCCGGCACCCTGCCACTGCCAAAGCTCAATGACCTGGTCGACACCCGTGTGGCGCAGAAGATCGCCCAGATCAGCGGTGTCGGCATGGTCAGCATCGCCGGCGGCCAGCGCCAGGCGGTGCGGATCAAGGTCAACGTCGATGCCTTGGCCGCCAATGGCCTGAACCTGGACGATGTGCGCACCTTGATCGGCGCCTCCAACGTCAACCAGCCCAAGGGCAACTTCGATGGCCCGACCCGGGTGTCGATGCTCGATGCCAACGACCAGCTGCGTTCGCCCGACGAATACGCCAACCTGATCCTCAAGTACAACAACGGCGCACCGCTGCGCCTGAAGGACGTCGCCGAGATCGTCGACGGTGCCGAGAACGAGCGCCTGGCCGCCTGGGCCAACGAAAACCACGCGGTGCTGCTGAACATCCAGCGCCAGCCCGGCGCCAACGTCATCGAAGTGGTCGACCGCATCAAGCAGATGCTGCCGTCGATCACCGACAACCTGCCGGCCGGCCTCGACGTCAGCGTGCTCACCGACCGTACCCAGACCATCCGCGCTGCGGTGCGCGATGTGCAGCACGAGCTGCTGTTCGCCATCGCGCTGGTGGTGATGGTGACCTTCGTCTTCCTGCGTCGGGTCAGCGCCACCATCATTCCGTCGATCGCCGTACCGCTGTCGCTGATCGGCACCTTTGGTGTGATGTACCTGGCCGGCTTTTCGATCAACAACCTGACCTTGATGGCCCTGACCATCGCCACGGGTTTCGTGGTGGACGACGCCATCGTCATGCTGGAGAACATTTCCCGGCACATCGAAGAAGGCGAAACGCCGATGCAGGCAGCGCTCAAAGGCGCCCGGCAGATCGGCTTCACCCTGATTTCGCTGACCTTCTCGCTGATCGCGGTGCTGATCCCGCTGCTGTTCATGGCCGATGTGGTCGGCCGGCTGTTCCGCGAGTTTGCCATCACCCTGGCGGTGGCTATCCTGATTTCGCTGGTGGTGTCGCTCACGCTCACGCCGATGATGTGCGCGCGTTTGCTCAAGCGTGAACCCAAGGAAGAGGAGCAGAGCCGTTTCTACCGCGCCACCGGTGCCTGGATCGACTGGCTGATCGAACGCTACAGCCACGCCCTGACCTGGGTGCTCAAGCACCAGCCGCTGACCCTGCTGGTGGCGGTGGGCTCGCTGGCGCTGACGGTGTTCCTCTACATCATCGTGCCCAAGGGCTTCTTCCCGGTGCAGGACACCGGAGTGATCCAGGGCATTTCCGAAGCCCCGCAGTCCATCTCGTTCAGCGCCATGAGCGAGCGCCAGCAGGCGCTGAGCAAGGTGATCCTGCAGGACCCGGCGGTACAGAGCCTGTCTTCGTACATTGGGGTGGACGGTGACAACGCCACGCTCAACAGTGGACGTTTGCTGATCAACCTCAAGCCCCATGCCGAACGTGATGTCACGGCCAGCCAGGTGATCAGCCGCCTGCAGCCGCAGCTCGACCGGCTGGTGGGTATTCGCCTGTTCATGCAGCCGGTACAGGACCTGAGCATCGAGGACCGGGTCAGTCGCACCCAGTACCAGTTCAGCCTGTCCTCGCCTGACCCGGACATGCTCGCCGAGTGGAGCGGCAAGCTGGTCCATGCCCTGCAACAGCGCCCTGAGCTCACCGACGTTGCCAGCGACCTGCAGGACAAAGGCCTGCAGGTGTACCTGGTGATCGACCGCGACATGGCCAGCCGCCTGGGCATTACCGTCGCGCAGATCACCAACGCCCTGTACGACGCTTTCGGCCAGCGGCAGATCTCGACCATCTACACCCAGGCCAGCCAGTACCGTGTGGTGCTGCAGTCGCAGGCGGCGGCCAGCATTGGTCCGCAGGCGCTGGAGTCCATCCACGTCAAGGCCACCGATGGCGGCCAGGTTCGCCTCTCGGCGCTGGCGCGCATCGAACAGCGCCAGGCACAGTTGGCTATTTCGCACATCGGCCAGTTCCCCGCCGTGATGATGTCCTTCAACCTCGGCCAGGGCGTGTCGTTGGGCGAAGCGGTGCAGGTGATCGAGCAGGTGCAGCAGGACATTGGCATGCCGCTGGGCGTGCAGACCCGCTTCCAGGGCGCCGCCGAAGCCTTCCAGGCCTCGCTGTCGAGCACCTTGCTGTTGATCCTCGCCGCCGTGGTGACCATGTACATCGTGCTCGGCGTGCTCTACGAGAGCTACATCCACCCGGTGACCATCCTCTCGACGCTGCCGTCGGCGGCAGTGGGCGCCTTGCTGGCGCTGCTGCTCAGCGGCAACGATCTGGGGATGATCGCCATCATCGGTATCATCCTGCTGATCGGTATCGTCAAGAAGAACGCGATCATGATGATCGACTTCGCCCTCGAGGCCGAGCGTCACCAGGGCATGACCCCGCACGAGGCGATCTACCAGGCGGCGCTGCTGCGTTTCCGGCCGATCCTGATGACCACCCTGGCGGCGCTGTTCGGTGCCTTGCCGCTGATGCTCGCCACGGGCTCCGGCGCCGAGCTGCGCCAGCCGCTGGGCCTGGTGATGGTGGGCGGGCTGCTGGTCAGCCAGGTGCTGACACTGTTCACCACGCCAGTGATCTACCTGTACTTCGACCGCCTGGCGCGCCGCTGGCGCCCGGCTGACGACACCGCGCAGGCCGAGGCATGAACCTTTCCGGTCCGTTCATTCGCAGGCCAGTGGCGACCATGCTGCTGAGCCTGGCGATCATGCTGCTGGGCGGTGTCAGCTTCGGGTTGCTGCCGGTGTCGCCGCTGCCACAGATGGACTTCCCGGTGATCGTGGTGCAGGCCAGCCTGCCGGGTGCGAGCCCCGAGGTGATGGCCTCGACCGTGGCAACGCCGCTGGAGCGCAAGCTGGGCAGCATCGCTGGGGTCAGCACCCTGACCAGTAGCTCCAGCCAGGGCTCGACGCGGGTGATCATCGGCTTCGACCTGGGGCGCGACATCGACGGTGCCGCGCGCGAGGTGCAGGCTGCGATCAACGCTACCCGCAACCTGTTGCCCAGTGGTATGCGCAGCATGCCGACCTACAAGAAGGTCAACCCGTCGCAGGCGCCGATCATGGTGTTGTCGCTGACCTCGGACGTATTGTCCAAAGGGCAGCTGTACGACCTGGCCGACACCATCCTCTCGCAGAGCCTGTCGCAGGTCGCCGGGGTAGGGGAGGTGCAGATCGGCGGCAGTTCGCTGCCGGCCGTGCGCATCGAACTCGAGCCGCAACTGCTCAACCAGTACGGCCTGGCCCTGGACGATGTACGCACCGCAGTGGCCAACGCCAACCAGCGTCGGCCCATGGGCTTCGTCGAGGACGCCGAACGCAACTGGCAGGTACGCGCCAACGACCAGCTGGAAAAGGCCGATGACTACAAGCCGCTGGTGATCCGCCAGCAGAACGGTGCGATCCTGCGCCTGGCCGATGTGGCCAAGGTCAGCGACGGCGTCGAGAACCGCTACAACAGCGGCTTCTTCAACGACGATGCGGCGGTGCTGCTGGTGGTCAACCGCCAGACCAACGCCAACATCATCCAGACCGTGCAACAGATCAAGGACCAGCTTCCGGCCCTGCAATCGCTGCTGCCGGCCAGCGTCAAGCTCAACATCGCCATGGATCGCTCGCCAGTGATCAAGGCCACGCTCAAGGAAGCCGAGCACACCCTGCTGATCGCCGTGGTGCTGGTAATCCTGGTGGTCTACCTGTTCCTCGGCAACCTGCGCGCCTCGCTGATCCCGAGCCTCGCTGTGCCGGTGTCGCTGGTTGGCACCTTTGCGGTGATGTACCTGTGCGGCTTCTCGCTGAACAACCTGTCGCTGATGGCGCTGATCCTGGCCACGGGCCTGGTGGTGGACGATGCCATCGTGGTGCTCGAGAACATCTCCCGGCATATCGAGAACGGCGCCAAGCCCATGCGCGCGGCGTTCCTGGGCGCCAAGGAAGTAGGTTTCACCCTGCTGTCGATGAACGTCTCGCTGGTGGCCGTGTTCGTTTCCATCCTGTTCATGGGTGGCATCGTGCGCGGGTTGTTCCAGGAGTTCTCGATCACCCTGGCGGCGGCGATCCTGGTGTCGCTGCTGGTGTCCCTGACCCTCACGCCGATGCTCTGCTCGCGCTGGCTCAAGCCCCATGCGCCACAGGGCCAGACGCGCCTGCAGCGGTGGAGCGACCGGGTGCACCAGCGCATGGTCGAGGGGTACGACAAGAGTCTGGGCTGGGCCTTGCGCCACCGGCGCCTGACGCTGATCAGCCTGCTGGCGACCATCGTGCTCAACATTGCCCTGTACGTGATCGTGCCCAAGACCCTGATGCCACAGCAGGACACCGGCCAGCTGCAAGGCTTCGTGCGCGGTGATGACGGCCTGTCGTTCACCGTGATGCAGCCGAAAATGGAAACCTACCGCCGTGCGCTGCTCAAGGACCCTGCGGTACAGAGCGTTGCCGGCTTCATCGGTGGCAACAGCGGCACCAACAATGCCTTCGTGCTGGTGCGCCTCAAGCCTATTGGCGAGCGCAAGGAAAACGCCCAGAAGGTCATCGAGCGGCTGCGCAAGGAGCTGCCCAAGGTGCCGGGCGGGCGCCTTTACCTGATGGCCGACCAGGACCTGCAGCTCGGTGGCGGTGGCCGTGACCAGAGCACCTCGCAATACCTCTACACCCTGCAGAGCGGCGACCTGGCGGCCCTGCGCGAGTGGTTCCCGAAAGTGGCTGCGGCCTTGCGCAAGCTGCCCGAGCTGACCGCCATCGATGCCCGTGACGGTGCTGGCACCCAGCAGGTGACGCTGGTGGTCGATCGCGACCAGGCCAAGCGCCTGGGCATCGACATGGACATGGTCACCGCGGTGCTGAACAACGCCTACAGTCAGCGGCAGATCTCGACCATCTACGACAGCCTCAACCAGTACCAGGTGGTGATGGAGATCAACCCCAAGTACGCCTGGGACCCCAGTACGCTCGAGCAGGTGCAGGTGATTACCACCGATGGCGCGCGCGTGCCGCTGTCGACCATCGCCCGCTACGAGAACAGCCTGGCCAACGACCGTGTCAGCCACGAAGGGCAGTTCGCGTCCGAGGATATTTCCTTCGATGTCGCCGAGGGCTACAGCGTCGACCAGGCCCTGGCCGCGCTGGAGCGCGAGGTGGCCAAGCTGGGCCTGCCGGAGTCGGTGATCGCCAAGCTCGGTGGCGACGCCGATGCCTTCACCAAGAACGCCGAAGGCCAGCCGTTCATGATTCTCGGCGCCCTGGTGCTGGTGTACCTGGTGCTGGGCATTCTCTACGAAAGCTACATCCACCCGCTGACGATCCTCTCGACCCTGCCTTCGGCCGGCGTCGGTGCGCTGCTCACGCTGTACCTGACCGGCGGGGAGTTCAGCCTGATTTCGTTGCTGGGCCTGTTCCTGCTGATCGGGGTGGTGAAGAAGAACGCCATCCTGATGATCGACCTGGCCCTGCAACTGGAACGCAACGAAGGCCTGTCGCCGGAAGAGTCGATCCGCCGCGCCTGCCTGCTGCGCCTGCGGCCGATCCTGATGACCACCATCGCTGCCATCCTCGGTGCGCTGCCGCTGCTGCTCAGCCAGGCCGAAGGCGCGGAAATGCGTCAGCCGCTGGGCCTGACCATCATCGGTGGCCTGGTCTTCAGCCAGATCCTCACCCTCTACACCACGCCGGTGGTCTACCTGTACCTGGACCGCGCGCGCCACCGTTTCAACCGTTGGCGCGGCGTGCGCACCGACGCCGCCCTGGAAACCCCGCTATGAACTTTGCCCAGACCCCGCTGCACCGTGCCCTGCAACTGCTGACCCGTGGCCGTGGCTCGCGCCTGCTCGGTGCCGGCCTGTGCGTGGCGATGCTCAGCGCCTGTACCCTGAGCCCGGATTATCATCGCCCGGAGGTCAGCAGCCCGGCGCAGTTCAAGCAGGCCGAGGGCTGGACCCAGGCCAATCCGTCGGATGCCATCGCCCGCGGTGCCTGGTGGGAGCTGTACGGCGACAAGGGCTTGAACGCTTTGGTCGAGGAGCTCAACCGCAGCAACCAGACGGTTGCCCAGTACGAAGCGCAGTACCGTCAGGCCCAGGCCCTGGTACGCAGCAGCCGCGCCTCGCTGTTCCCGTCGCTGAACCTCACCACCAGCAAGAACCGTTCAGCCCAGGGCACCGGCAGCTCCAGCTCCAGCCTGTCGAACAACAGCAGCGGCATTCGCGACACCTACAACGCACAGTTGGGTGTGAGCTGGGAGATCGACCTCTGGGGCAAGTTGCGCGAGACCATGAACGCCAATGAATCCAGCGCCGAGGCCAGCCTGGCCGACATGGCGGCGATCCGTCTGAGCCAACAGTCGGAGCTGGTGCAGAACTACCTGCAACTGCGCGTCATCGACGAGCAGAAGCGCTTGCTCGAAGCCACCGTGGCCGCCTACGAGCGCTCGTTGCGAATGAACCAGAACCAGTACCGTGCAGGCGTCGCCGGTCCCGATGCCGTCGCTCAGGCGCGTACCCAGCTCAAGAGCACCCAGGCCGACCTGATCGACCTGGCCTGGCAGCGTGCTCAGTATGAAAACGCCATCGCCGTACTCATGGGCAAGGCGCCTGCCGAGTTCTCGCTGGCTGCCAGCAATGATATTCCGGCGCTGCCGCCAATCCCGGTAAGCGTGCCGTCGCAGTTGCTGGAGCGTCGCCCGGACATCGCCTCGGCGGAGCGCAAGGTGATGGCGGCCAACTCGAACATTGGTGTGTCGCGCGCAGCCTATTTCCCCGACCTGTCGTTGAGCATGAACGGCGGCTATTCGAGCAGCAGCTTCAACAACTGGATCGAGCTGCCGAACCGCTACTGGTCGGTCGGGCCACAACTGGCGCTGACCCTGTTCGATGCCGGCAAGCGCAGCGCCGAGGTGGACCGCACCGTGGCGGTCTACGACCAGACCGTGGCGCAGTATCGCCAAACCGTGCTCGATGGCTTCAAGGAGGTCGAGAACTACATGGTGCAACTGAAGGTGTATGCCGACGAAGCCGTGGTCCGACAGGAGGCGCTGGATGCTGCCCGCGAGTCGTTGCGCCTGACCGAGAACCAGTACCGCGCCGGGCTGATCGGCTACCTGGACGTGGTGAACGTGCAGACCACGGCGCTGAGTAACGAGCGCAGTGTGCTGAATCTGCTGCAGGGGCGCCTGGTGGCCAGCGTGCAGTTGATCGCGGCATTGGGCGGCGGCTGGGAAGCGGGGCCGGCGTTCGCAGAGGCTGACAAACAGTAAGGTTGCAGTGTCGGCGTGATCGCGGGGCAAGCCCGCGATAGCGTCGGCACCGTGCGTAACCGACCGCTGGATCTTCCACCCTGTAGTTCCCGCAAAATCCCGTGCCTTTCCTCCCTGTTCGCGTAAAATCCTCCGCCTTTTCCGGGCCCTTCCTCGCCCTCTGCCGGAACTTGAAATGCTGACAGGTAGCTACTCCTCTTCGCTGGTGTTGATCTCGCTGTGCGTGGCCATCCTGGCGTCCTACACCGCACTCGACCTCGCAGGCCGCATCGCCACCGCCAAGGGGCGCGCGGTGTATCTGTGGATGGGCGGCGGGGCGCTGGCGATGGGAATCGGCATCTGGTCGATGCACTTCATCGGCATGCTGGCCTTCGAGTTGCCCATCGAGCTGGGCTACGACCTGGGCTTGACCGCGCTGTCACTGCTGATCGCCGTGTTGTCTGCAGGCTTTGCCTTGTGGTTGGTCAGCCAGCCGCGATTGAGTTGCCCGCAGGTGGGCTTGGGTGCGCTGTTCATGGGTACCGGGATCGCCTGCATGCACTACACCGGCATGGCTGCCTTGCAGATGCTGCCCGGTATCGACTACGACCCGACGCTGTTCGGTGCTTCGCTGGCCATCGCCGTGGGCGCCTCGGCGGCAGCCTTGTGGATTGCCTTCCGCCTGCGCAGGCAGACGCCGTACGTTCGGCAGATCCGCGGTGCCGCAGCGGTGCTGATGGGGGTTGCCATCGTCGGCATGCACTACACCGGCATGGCGGCGGCCAACTTCCCCGTGGGCAGTTACTGCGGTGCGCTGGTCGGCGGGTTGTCTGGTGACTGGCTGGACTATGCAGTATTGATCACCACCCTGGCGGTGCTGGCGGTGGCCTTGCTGACATCGGTGCTGGACGCGCGCCTCGAGTCCCGCACCGCGGAACTTGCGCGCTCATTGACCCAGGCCAACCAGGAGCTGACGCAACTGGCCCTGCACGACACCCTGACCGGGCTGCCGAACCGCACCTTGCTGGCCGACCGTATCGAGCAGGCCATGGCCAAGGTGGCAGAGCAAGGCGGTTGCTTTGCGCTGATGTTCATCGACCTGGACGGGTTCAAGCCGGTCAACGATGCCTTTGGCCATCATGTTGGCGATCAGTTGCTCAAGGCCGTGGCTGCGCGGTTGCGCGGGCATCTGCATAGCCAGGACACCCTGGCGCGGATTGGCGGTGACGAGTTTGTCCTGCTGGTCGAGTTGCAGGAGACCGACGATGCCGTGGGCGTGGCGGACAAGCAGGTCAATCTGGTGGCCAGGCCTTTCCGCGTGGCAGACCACGACCTGCAACTGTCGGCAAGCGTGGGTATCGTGCTCTATCCGGGTAATGGCCAGGACCAGCACGAACTGTTGCGCAACGCCGATGCAGCCATGTATCACGCCAAGAGTGCCGGGAAGAACGGCTACAGTTTTTTCGACACCTCGATGAACAGCAATGCCCGTCAGCAACTGCAATTGCTGCAGGACCTGCGCGCGGCGCTCGAGCATGGCCAGTTCCGCCTGTATTACCAACCCAAGTTCGACGCGCACCGATGCACGCCGATCGGCGCCGAGGCCTTGTTGCGTTGGGAGCACCCCCAGCAAGGGATGTTGCTGCCGGACCGTTTCATCGGCCTGGCGGAGAAGACCGGTTTGATCATCCCCATCGGCGAATGGGTGCTGGGCGAGGCCTGTCGGCAGATGCGCCTGTGGCTGGATCAGGGCCATGAACATTGGCGCATCGCGGTGAACCTGTCGGCGATCCAGTTCTGCCATTCAGGATTGGTCGACAGTGTCGCCCGTGCCCTGGCCGATAACGGCCTGCCGGCCAACCGCCTGACCCTGGAGATCACCGAGACCACCGCCATGCGCGATGCCGACGCCAGCCTGACGGTGTTGCAGCGCCTGTCCGACATGGGCGTCGATTTGTCCATCGACGACTTCGGCACGGGCTATTCCAGCTTGATGTACCTCAAGCGTCTGCCGGCGAACGAACTGAAGATCGACCGCGGTTTTGTCCGCGACCTGGAGCATGACAGCGACGATGCCGCGATCGTCTCGGCGATCGTTGCACTGGGGCAGGCGTTGGGCTTGCGGATCGTGGCCGAGGGCGTTGAAACCGACCGTCAGCAGGACTTCCTGACCCGCTTGGGCTGCGACTCGTTGCAGGGTTACTTGCTGGGGCAGCCGGTACCGGCCGAGCAGTTCATGCAAGGGCTGAAGCAGGGCGAGGAAGGTTAACCGGCGTCGCGCAGGGTAGGGAAAGGCATGAAGGCGTCCATCTCGACTTCGACTGCCTCGATGATGCGCTCCACATCTGCCGCGGCCATGATCGCGGCGCAGGGAATACCAGCGATGGCCAGTACGGTTTCGCCGGTGGCCCGGTCGAACAACCGCGCGACCATGCTGCGGGGCGCATCCATGCTGGCCTCGAAGCCCAAGGGGTGGAAATGCCAGCGCATTACCTGGCAGGCGTTGGGGAACGTCATCTTGTTCATGCCAGCCTCCATTTCCGGGTATTCGGGCGCCTGGTCGTTGTACGGCGAAACTTAAACATAGCAGCTACGGCGCCAGTGTCGCGCAGCGAAGATGACAAATTGGCGAATGCTTGACCCAGGTCACATCCATGCGGCTCTGGCAAATCCGCGGCGGTCATGCGTGCAAACGTTTACCTCGTGGCTTGGCGAGGAACGGCTGGGAGCTTGAGCGACTTGCGCTTTCAGACCAGCGGTCAACTGAGCAGCCCGGCAGCGATATTGATGGTGAAGCCCAGGATCGCGGTGTTGAACACGAATCCGACCAGGGAGTGGGCCAGTACCACCCGGCGCATGCCGCGGCTGGCCACGCCGATGTCGGAGGTCTGGACCGCGACACTGAGGGTGAACGCGAAATAGTGGAAGTCCCAATAGTCGGGGTTGCGCTCGCCATCGGCGAAGCGCAGAGGGGGTTCCTTGCGGCTGTCGGTGTAGAACAGCCGCGCATAGTGCAGGCTGAAGATACAACCGATCAACAACCAGGATCCGGCCACGGTCAGGCCGGTATACAGGTAGTGCAGGGCCTGCGCGCTACCGTGCAGGCCGCGGCTGGAGGCCAGTTGCAGGGTCACGGCGACCAGGCTGGCAATGGCAGCGATGCACACGGTAAACAGCACCAGGCTTGCGTTCTCGTCCTCGATGTTGGCCACCTTGCGCACGGTCTGCGATGTGGCGCGCCAGGTCAGCCACAGCACCAGCGCCAGGTACAGCCAGACGCCGAGGTTCCAGCCGGCGAGAAAACGTTGGGTCCAGTCGTCTGCGGGGATCAGCCAGCCGCCGAGCAGGCCGACGAGCGTGGCAAGGGACAGGCGTGGGTGGGTGTGGGTCAGGCGGTAGAAAGCCATGGGCGCTCGGCGGTGGTGAGTTGCCTTCCACTTTAGCCTGCACCAGGTGATGTTGTATCGCCACGTGTTCGATCCGAACTCGATCATCAGGTAGCATCCGCGTTCGCCATCAATAAAAGCCTTGCGTATCAAGGTGATGATTCGCTTCACGCAACAGGATCCACGTTTTGACCGATTCCCTGCACAATCCCTTGCTGCAGTACCTGGCACGCCTGGCGCCCTCCAGCCAGTTGACCATGCGCTATATCCTCCAGGATGCCGCCGACCGGCTGGGGTTCGCCGACTGTGACATCGCCGCGGTGCCCTGGCACCTGATCGAACCTGGCCACGTGATTGCCCTGGTGGCGGCCTTGCGTGCCGATGGTTTTGCGCCCAACACGTCCTCGCTGTACGTCAATGCGGTGCGCGGGGTGATGAACGAGGCCTGGCGCCAGGGCCTGATCGACCACGAGCATCTGCTCAGGATTCGCGAGGTCAAGCCTGCGAGTGGCACGCGCCTGCCGCCGGGTCGCAACCTGCGCCGCAGCCTGATCCGCGAGCTGATGGAGGTGTGTGCTGCCGATCCGCGGCCGCAAGGTGTGCGCGATGCGGCGATCATCGCCTTGCTGTACGGTACCGGCATGCGCAAGTCCGAGTCGGTGGACATCGACTTGTGCGATGTCGATTTCCACGAGCGCAGCCTGCAGGTGCTGGGCAAGGGCAATCGGCAACTGGTCAAGTACGCCCCGGCCTGGGCCTTCGACAAGCTGCAGGCCTGGCTCGACCTGCGCCGCGCGCAACTGCCGGAGGGCACGGGGGACGATCCTTTCCTCTTCAACCGGATCCGCCGGGGCAGCCATATCACCCGTGCGCGCATCACCAAGCATGCGATCTACTACATCGCCCGCCAGCGCGGCGCGCAGGTAGGGGCGAAGATCATGCCCCACGATTTTCGCCGGGCGTTCATTACCCGGGTGATCGAAGAGCACGATCTGTCGATTGCCCAGAAACTCGCCCACCACGTGAATATCCAGACCACGGCAGGTTATGACCGCCGTGACGACAACGAGCGGCGGCGGGCGGTGGACCGGTTCGACTATTGAGGTCAGCGTTTCGCCCCGGCCCGCGTCGGTGAGTACCAGTGCCAGCAGGAGCTCCCCGAGGGGGCAAGGGTCAGTGCGGGATGACGGAGGGCACTTCGTCGCCACCCAGCGAAAAGCGATACCCGGTGTCGATCTCGGGGGCGGGCCGCTGGCAGTGGGTGCGGCTGAGCAGGAACTCGAACGCCGGCTCGTACAGCCCGTCACGCACCACTGCGCCGGCAAGGACCTCGACCTGGTACCAGCCGTTGTCGAGTTCGATCATCGGCCGGCCTGGCACCTGATAGCGGGCCATGAAGTCGCCAAGGGTCTTGTTGGTGAAGTGCTGCAGCATGCGCCAGGTGAACAGCATCAACGCACGGTTCTCCACGTGCAGCACGTAGCCTGCGCGGCGGTGTGCCACGCGATTGCCGGCTTCGAGCAAGGCAGGGGTTCGTTCGTCGAGGCTGAAGATGATGCGGTAGGGCAGGTTATCGATGCCCGCCAGAGGCAGTACCACGCCTTCGAGCACGGCGCGGTCGCCGCTGTCGGTGCTGGTGAATTCGCGGGCAAGGTCGTCGGGTAGCGCGTTTTCATCCTTGAAGCGCGCCAGGCGCTGGATATCGCCGACGAGGAAATAGTCGACCAGGTCGTTCAGGACTTCGCTGAATTCGTAGCGCATCGGCTTTTCCTTGTTCTATGTGCGCTGGCGGGTAAACAGAATGTAGCGGATGCCGTGGGGGCTGTCGCCTCTACCGCATTGCGCTGTGATCAATGGCGTTGGGCGATCTGGATCAGGTTGCCGCAGGTATCGTCGAACACCGCCACGGTGACGGGCCCCATTGGTGTAGGCGGCTGGGTGAACAGGACGCCGCCCGCGTGCAGGCGCGTGTATTCGGCCTGGATGTCACGCACTGCGAAGGAGGTGGCCGGGATGCCGTCGGCCTTGAGTGCGGCCTTGTAGGTTTTGGCGGCCGGATGGGCGTCGGGCTCGAGCAGCAGCTCGACACCATTGGGGTCGTTGGGGGAGGTGAGGGTGAGCCAGCGGTACCGGCCCATGGCGATGTCTTCTTTGGGCTGGAAGCCCAGAACGTGATGATAGAAAGCCAGGGCCTTGGCCTGGTCGTCGACGAGGATGCTGGTGACTACGATCTTCATAGGCTGCACCGTTCCTGAGGGACGTACCTTGAAGTAAAGACGCTGTACGGCATTTGACCAGTCTGATGGCGTCAGGCGCCGAGGCCGCTGCGCACCCCATGCATCCGCCTCACTGCGGCGACCCGAACATTGCTGTCCAGTAGATCCCCGCATCGCTCTTGGGGTCCACGGCATAGGCGGCGCCCAGTTCGCGGTAATCGGGGTTCATCAGCGTTGCGCAGTGGCCAGGGCTGGCCAGCCAGCCATCGACCACCTTGCGTGGCGTGTCGCGGCCGGCAGCGATGTTTTCGCCGATCTGCTGGTAGAGATACCCGGCAAGCTCGGCCCGGTCACCCGGCGTGCGACCCTCTCGGTCGATATGATCGAAGAAGTTCTGGTTGGCCATCGCCCGCGTGTGGTTGGCGGCGGCACCGGCCAGCGTGGCATTCCAGCTCAGGGCCGGTGCTGCGGCGAAGGGCTGCCCGCCGCATTGGCGCGGGATCTTGCGCGCGGCATTGACCTCTTGCAGCAGTTTCTGACCCTCTGCCTGCCAGTCACCCAGACGCCCGCTGAGCAGCGGGCGCGCCAGCACGATGCGCCAGTCGCGGCCTTCCTGGCTGACTCCGATATCCACGAACTGCGGGTCGAGCACCACCTGGCAGAAGCTTTCTTCGATGGCGTGCATCGCCGCCTTGGCATCCCGTGGCCCGGACAGGCTGATGGCCTGGACATTGACCATGGGGTAGGCGGCACGGGTCATGGCCTGCTGCAGGTCGCGGGTGCCTTCCGGCGACAGCGCCAGGCGGGTGTCGCTGTTGAGCGGCGGCAGCTCCAGCGAGCCTGCGGCGCCGCAGCGCTGGGCCTGGCTGCGGTAGGCATTGATCGACTCGATCAGTTGCGCTTCGTCGCCGCTGATCGCCTGGGCACTGGTGGAAATGACCAGGCCGAGTGACAGGGCGCCAAGGCAGGCAACAGATGACAGGACGCGCATCAAGAATCTCCCTATGACTGGCAGCGACCTCGTGTTGGCGCTGCCCATCCTACACAAGCCGTAGGCTGTTGGTCTCGTCTTGTGAGTTGCAGTAAACCACCGGCAACCGATTGTTGCGGCAAAAGAGGCAGTAGACCGGCGAAGGGCGAAAAAGTGCGATTGGTTGGAAATAATTCGCAATATCCATTATAAACACGACTCACTCGCAATCATGCATGCCAGGAAGGCGCTCTATTCACCTCATCGGGAGCCTTTCATGGCACGTTCCTGTCCTTTTCGTCCGACCCTGCTCGCCCTCTGCTGTTCCCTTGGCGTTGCCGCCCATGCTGCTGACGCGCCGCTGGAGCTCGACGCCACCGCCATCAACGCCGATGCCGTCAAGGCGCCTCGCACCCAGTTGCCGGAGGCCTTCGCAGGTGGGCAGGTGGCCCGTGGTGGGCAGATGGGCGTGCTGGGCAACCAGGACATGATGGACGTGCCGTTCACCATGACCAGCTACACCTCGCAGTTGATCGAGGATCAGCAGGCCGAGGATATCGGCGATGTGCTGCTCAATGACCCATCGGTGCGCCAGTCGTTCGGCTTTGGCAACCAGTCCCAGGTCTTCGTGATCCGCGGCCTGCCGTTGAGCGGCGACGATGTGTCGTTCAATGGCTTGTATGGCGTGCTGCCGAGGCAGATGATCTCCACCGACGCGGTAGAGCGGGTCGAGCTGTTCAAGGGCCCCAACGCGTTCCTCAACGGTGCCAGCCCTACCGGCACCGGCCTTGGCGGCAACGTCAACCTGCAACCCAAGCGCGCCGGCGACACGCCGATCCGGCGCTACACCCAGGACATCAGCAGCGATGGCCGGGTGGGTGAGCACCTGGACATCGGTCAGCGTTTCGGTGAGGACAACCGTTTCGGTGCGCGCCTGAACCTGTCCCAGCGTGAAGGCGACACCGCCGTGGACGACCAGGATCAACGCAGCAAGCTGTTCGTCGCCGGGCTGGACTACCGTGGCGACCAACTCCGCCTGTCGGCCGACATCGGTTACCAGAAGCAGCGCGTCAACCATCTGCGCAACTCGGTGCGCCTGGGTTCGGCGGTGACCAGCATCCCGCGCGCGCCGAGCGCCGATCACAACTACGGCCAGGACTGGTCGTGGACCGAAACCGAAGACACCTTCGGCATGCTGCGCGGCGACTACGATTTCAACGAGAACTGGAGCGGGTACATCAGCGGTGGCGTCAAGCACACCCGTGAGAACGGCTTCTACGGCACGCCGGTCCTCACCAACGCTGCCACGGGCGCCGCGACCATCGGCGGTTCGCAGATCCCGCACAACGAAGACAACACCAGCCTGATGGCCGGTATCAACGGCCGCTTCCAGACCGGCCCGGTGAGCCACCAGCTGAATCTCGGTGCGGCGAGCATCTGGACCCAGCAGGAAAACGCCTATGTGTTCTACAGCTCGCAGAACACCAACATCTTCAACACCAGCCCACTGCCCAAGCCGACCACGCCTACGCTGGTCGGCGGCATGCTCGATGACCCGGGCGTGACCGGGAAGACCCGCAACCGCAGCCTGGCGTTGTCCGATACCGTGGGGCTGTTCGACGACACGCTGCTGCTCACCGCTGGCGTGCGTCGCCAGCAACTGCGCGTCGAAGGCTATGCCTACCGCGGCACGGGCGTGGACGCCGGACGCACTGCGTTCTACGACGAAGCGGTCACCACGCCGGTGTATGGCATCGTCTACAAGCTCAACCCGTCGGTCTCGTTGTACGCCAACAGCATCCAGGGCCTGGCCCAGGGCGCCACGGCGTCGGGGCAGGTGGTCAACCTCGGTGAGGTGTTCCCGCCGGCCAAGACCAAGCAGATCGAGGCGGGCATCAAGTTCGACCGCCAGACCTACGGTGCCAACCTGGCGGTGTTCCGTATCGAGCGACCCACCGATGGCTACGTGCAGGGCAATCTTTATGTGCAGGACGGCGAGCAGGTCAACAAGGGCGTCGAACTCAGCGTGTTTGGCGAGCCGGTGCCGGGTCTGCGCTTGATGGCCGGTGGTACGCGCATGGACACGGAACTGAAGAACACCCAGAACGGCACCAACGATGGCAATCACGCGGTGGGTGTCCCGACCTTCCAGCTCAATGCCAGCGTCGACTGGGACGTGCCAGGGCTCGACGGCGTGGCGCTCAATGCACGCATGCTGCGCACCGGCGGGCAGTACGCCAACCCGGCCAACACCCTGAGCCTGCCGACCTGGAACCGTTTCGACGTCGGCGCACGCTATCGCTTCAAGGTGCAGGACAAGGACATCACCCTGCGTGCGAACGTCGAAAACCTGACCGACAAGAACTACTGGGCCTCGGCCAACGGCGGTTACCTGACCCAGGGCGACCCGCGGCTGGTCAAGTTCTCCGGGACCATCGATTTCTGATGGCCCGTCGTCGCGCTATCGCGCCAGTGCCTGGTTGGGCTTGTAGAAGATGAAGTGCGTGGTCTGCGCTGTGCGCCGATAGGCCTTGGCCCAGTCTGGCCGCACAGTGCGATCATGGAAGTACAGCGCTCCGGCGGTGCTGTCTCGCAACTGCTGGTTCAACGCCTTGCGCGCGATTTCCTTGGCGACCCCGTAGCGCTCCTTTTCCTCGACCTGGTCAGGGCGCCCGTCGCACCACCAGGAGAACTGGCAGCTCTTGCTCTCGACGCCTTGCTTGACCACCCCGCAGATGGTGTCGGGGAAGCCGTCCTTGCCCAGGCGGTTGAGCACGACGCTGGCGACCGCCTTCATGTCTGTCTCGTCGGCGCCTTTGGCTTCCCAGTAAAGGGTGCGGGCAAGGCAGGTAATGCTGTCGTCCAGCGGCGCCTGCCCGGCCGGGTCCACGGCCTGCACCTCGGTGGGGGTGATCTTCTCCGGCGCCTTGGGTGGCGGGGCGTCGTTTACCACTTTCTGTTCGAGCGCCTGGGCCTTGTCTTCGGCGACTGCAGCCTTGGCGCTGTCGGCGGCATGCAACGGGCCTGCGGGCAGAGCCAGGAACAGGCTGATGACCATCCACGAGTGGCGCATGATCGGGCTTCCGCGTCAGTGAGCTGACTCCATTCTAGCCAAGCGGCTTCAACTTAGCGTGAGGCTGAGCATCAATGGCAGGGTGGCCGCTGCAGCGACGGTCTGCAACGCGATGATGGTCGCCATCAGCGGCGCGTTGCCCCCCATCTGCCGGGCCATGACGTAGGACGACGAAGCGGTGGGCAGTGCCTGGAACAGCACGGCCACCACGGCGGCCTGGCCGCTGAGACCCAGCACGCGACACAGGCCGAAGGTGGTCAGTGGCATGACCAGGAACTTGAACGCCGAGGCGGCCACCAGGGGCTTGACCTGCTGGCCCATTCGCGCGCCGCCCAATGCCGCTCCGACGCACAGCAACCCAAGGGGCAGGGCGGCCTGGCCAAGGGCCTTGACCGTGGGTTCCAGGCCCGCCGGCAGGCCTAACCCGCTGACCCGCAGCAGCAGGCCACCCGCACAGCCCACGATCAACGGGTTGGCGAAGATCGCCCGCAGCACGGTCAGGGGCGAGCTGTGGCGAGCGCTGAATCGGGCGAACACCAGTACGCAAAGCAGATTGACCAGCGGCACGATTGCCGCGTTGGCCACGGCCGCCAGGGCGATGCCGGCGCTGCCGTAGATGCCTGCCGCCAGGGTCGCGCCGATGTAGTTGTTGAAGCGTATGCCGCCCTGGAACACCGAGGTGAAATCAGCGCCATCGTGGCCTGCTGCGCCCTGGTAGAGCACCAGCAGGAGCGCGCCGGCCAGGGTCGAGAGCATCAGCACGCCGACCATGCCGAACACCGGCACACCCTCCAGGTTGGCGGTGGCCAGGCCATGCAGGAACAGCGAGGGCAGCAGCACGTAGTAGCTCAGGCGCTCGGCGCCGGGCCAGAAACCCTCCGCGAGAAAACCGCGCACCCGCAACAGGGTGCCGAGGGCGATCAGCAGGATGATGGGCACCAGGGTGGTGAGGAGCAGGGGCAGCATGGTCGCGGTTCCGTGGTCGGGTACCGGCACAGGTTAGCGGGGTGAGTCAGCAGAAAAAACCGTTGTTTTCTGCATTCACTGTTGAGGAAAACTGCAGGGTTGTGGCGTGATCAGCTGCCCAAGGCGGTCTTGAGCACCGCGCTCAGGTGTCGGCGCTGACTCTTTTCATGTTCCAGCAACACCACGTGGCGACTCAGTTGCGGCTCGCCAAAGGGCAGCACGGTGGCGGGCGGCAGCCGTTGCAGGTCATCGTCGCTCATCGGGATGATCGCCACCCCGAGGCCCATTGCCGCCATGCGTGCCAGGGCTTCCTGGCTGTCCAGCTCCATCTGCTCGCTGACCTGCAAATGCTGGCGGCGCAGTTCCTGTTCGATCTGCCGGCCCGCCCAGGCGCGTTTGTCGAAGCGCAGGAACGGTTGGCTGGCGAGCAGTTGCGCCAGGCTTTGCCCGGCCAGATCGGGGCTGGCCACGGCCCAGAAACGGTCCGAGAACAGCGGGCTGAACTGCAGGCTCTGCGGGTAGGGGCTGACCGGTTCGGTGGTGATGGCGGCGTCCAGTTCTCCGTCTTCGATCCGCCGGGCCAGCTCGGCGGACATGCCCGAGACCACGCTGATGTGCAGTTGCGGATGGTGCGCCTTGATCCACACCAGCGCCTTCGGCAGGCGTCGGGCGAGCACGGTATGGATCGCACCGATACGCAGCCGACCACGCAGGCTCGGGCCGCTGGCCAGGGTGTCGGCCAGCTCGTCGTAGGCAGTGAGAATACTTTCGGCCCGCGCCACGGCCAATTGCCCGGCTTCGGTGAGTGTCACCTGGCGGCGGCTGCGGTCGAACAGCGGCACTTGCAGTTCGTCCTCGAGCGTCTTGATGTGCAGGCTGACCGCCGAAGGGGTCAGGCTCAGCAGGTCGGCGGCGCGGGCGAAGGTGCCGTGGCGGGCGATGGTGACCAGGGTACGCAGGGCTTTGAGGGACACGCGACGGTTCTCCTGCACAGGAATGCCCGGCACGGTACGCGCATCGCGCCTCTGGGGGCAAGCGCCAGGCGGGTCAGTAGACCCAGACCTCGACCCGGCGATTGCGCAGGCGTCCCTGTTCCAGGTCGTTGTCGGCCACCGGCAGTTCATCACCCATGCCGGTGACATCCCGGATCTCCACGCCATTGCGCGCCAGTTCGCGGCGCACGGCCATGGCGCGCAGGCGCGAGAGCAGGGCGGCGCGGCCGGGTGTTTCCTTGGGGTCGCCAAACCCCACCAGTACCGTTTTGTCATGCAGCTTGCCGACCTGACGCAGGTAGTCGCTGACCCGCTGTACATCGCGCAGGGCCTTGTTGTCGAGGCTGGCGCTGCCTTCCTGGAAACGGAAGTTGACGCTCAGGCGCTGGGCCTCTGCAGCCAGGGCTCGGTATTGCGCGGGCATCTGGGCCTGTACCGCGACCGGCACTGCCTTGACCTGCTGCGAGACGAAACCCTGGGCGGCGACAATGGCCTGGCCGGCTGCGCTCTGGGTGAATTCGGCCAAGGCCTTGGCCTGAGCGCTCGGGTGAGTCGGCAGATAGAAGAACAGCCGCCGCGACAGCGGATAGTCTTCGCTGGCCACGGCTGCACGGGTTGGCAACAGGGCTGGAGCATCACCTTCGGCGATGGCCAGCAGCTTGGCGCCATGCACGGTGGTCAGGCTGCTGAAGCCGATGGCAGCGGGATCGGCCTTGACCCGTTCGGCCAAGGCGTCGCCGGACTCGAAGCGTTCGGCCCGTGGCGAGAGCCCCAGTGCCTGCGGTTGCAGAACCAGGGCGCGAAAGGTTTCGAAGGTGCCGGAGCGGTCGTCACGGGCGTACAGGTGAATGGGACCGCCCGCTACGCCGAGTTGCTCCCAGCGTTGGATATGGCCAGAGAAGACCTGTGCCAATTGTGCGGTATTCAACTGCTGCAGGCGGTTGTCGGGGTGCACCATGACCGCAACGCCGTCCAGGCCGATCACCTGCTCGCTGGCCGCGCTGCGCAGGTCGCCCAGACGTTGCAGTCGCTGGGCCTCCTGGTCGGAGATAGGGCGCGAGGCGGCGGCAAGGTCGGCTTCGCCGCTGTCCAGGGTACTGAAGCCGGTGCTGGAACCATGGGCGGCGATATTGATCAGCAATGGCTGGCCCTGGGCATCGCGGGCACGGATGTCAGTCTCGTTGGGCCGTTTCCCACGCTCGCTGCGGATGTCTTGTGCACCTTGGCTTTGTAGCAGCCCACGTACCAGGGCAGGTCCCAGTGCTGCGCCAATGGTGTTGGAGCCCTGGATACGCAGTGTGGCGGGCTCCGCCTGAGCCAGCAGGGGTAGCAGGCAGAGCAGAACAGCGAGAGGGCGGGGCATGCCGGGATCCTTGAGGCACAGGTATGTCCGGCAGATTACGACAGGGGTGTGAATGAAAAATGACGATCAGGCGCAGGCGATCGTTCAGAAGGTTGGTGGCGTGATCACCCAGATGACCACCGTGTCCACCTCGCCAGGGTTGCCATAGCGGTGTGGCTCCTGGCTAGGGAAACTGAAGCTGTCGCCTTCTTCGAGCAGGAAGTGGCGTTCGCCTACCCACAGCTCGAAACGCCCTGACAACACATAGCCGGCTTCCTCGCCTTCATGGCTATAGCTTTCCTGGCTGTAGGCGCCTGGCGGGAAGCGCGAATGCAGCATCTCCAGCTGGCGGTTGGGTTGCGGGGTGAGCAACTGGTCGACCACGCCATCTTCGTAATGCACGCTCAGGCGGCTTTGCCTGCGCACCACGAAGCCTTGGTCCTCGGGCGCGGTGCTGGCTTCGCTGGCGAAGAACCACTGGATGGTCACGCCCAGGCTGCGGGCGATGTTGAACAGCGCCGGGATCGACGGGTATGAAAGGTTGCGTTCCAGCTGGCTGATGTAGCCGGCGGTCAGCTCGCTCAGACGGGCCAGCTCCGCCAGGGTCATGCCGCGGCGCTTGCGCAGGCCGCGGATGCGGGAACCGAGGAACTGCGGGGCGGCAGTGCCGCCTTCGGCGAGTTGCGGGACGAGGGGGCGCTGGCTCATCGAGGGTCGGTCCATCGGCAAAAACCGGGAGTATGACCAGCCTCAGAGCGACCAGGCAACCGCCAGGCCGTCATGGATCGCCTCTTCAGCGGTTCGCGGGGCCAGGCAGTCGCCGATGCGCCGTACCTCGACCAACCCGGCCAGCTCCTGGGCCAGGGTGTCGACAGGCTGGTGACCCAGGCACAGCACCAGGGTGTCGATCTGTTCGAAGATCATGGGCTCGCCACTGGCGGTGTGTTGCAGGTACACGGTGTTGTCGTCGGTGCCGTAGAGGCGGGCGTAGGGGGTGATGGGGATCCCGAGGCGGTGCAGTTCCCCGGCCATCTGGTCACGTACGTAGAGTGGCAGGCTCTCGCCGCAGTGAGTGCCGTTGACCGCCAGTTGCACGTGATGGCCTTCACGCACCAGGCGTTCGGCGATGCCCGGGGCGATCCAGTCGCAGCGCCAGTCCAGCACCAGCACCGAGCGCCCCAGGGCGTGCTCGTTGCGCAGCACCTGCCAGGCATCCACCACCTGCAACTCGCCGCTGCGCTCGAATGCAGGCCAGTAGGGCTCGGCGCCGGTGGCAGCAATCACCAGGTCTGGCCGTTCGCGCTCGACCAGCGCGCGGTCTACGCGGGTATTGCGTACCACCTGCACGCCGGCCAGTGCCAGTTCGCGCTGCAGGTTGGTGCTGGCGCCGCCGAACTCGCTGCGCCGCGGCAGCAGTTGCGCCAGCAGCACCTGGCCGCCGAGCTGCGGGCCCGCTTCATACAGCGTCACCTCATGGCCTCGGGCGGCGGCGACGATGGCCGCCTTCATGCCCGCCGGACCACCGCCGGCTACCAGGATGCGCTTGCGCAGGGGTGCGGGTGTGACGCTGCCGTACTGCAGTTCGCGACCGGTTTCCGGGTGCTGGATGCAGGAGATCGGCAGGCCACGGTGGAAATGGCCGATGCAGGCCTGGTTGCAGGCGATGCAGGCGCGCACGTCCTCGACACGGCCTTGTTCGGTCTTGGCCGGCATCTGCGGGTCGCAGATCAGCGCGCGGGTCATGCCGCACACATCGGCCAGGCCGCGGGCGAGCATTTGTTCGGCTTCCTGTGGCTGGTTGATACGGCCAGTGACGAACAGCGGGATGTCCAGGCGCGCCTTGAAACTGCCGGCTTCGCGGGCCAGGTAGGCCGGCTCGATGGCCATCGGCGGGACGATATGCACCGCGCCACCCAGGGTGGCCGAGGTGCCGGCGACGATGTGCAGGTAATCGACCTGGTTCTGCACCGCGATGGCGGCCGCCAGTGATTCGTCTTCGCTCAGCCCTTCGCTGTCGCGTTCGTCGGCGCTGATGCGCAGGCCGACGATGAACTGTTCGTCAGTGGCTGCACGCACTGCCGCCAGCACTTCGCGCAGAAAACGCAGGCGGGCTTCGAGGTTGCCGTTGTAGCCATCGGTGCGGCGGTTGACGCGTGGGTTGAGAAACTGCGCGGGCAGGTAACCATGGCTGGCCACCACCTCGACGCCATCCAGCCCGGCCTGGTGCAGGCGCCGGGCTGCGCTGGCGTAGCCCTGGACGATTTCGTCGATCATCGGCTGCTCCAGGGCGCGCGGCATCACGCGAAAGCGCTCGTTCGGCACCGCCGAGGCCGAGTAGGCCACCGCCAGCAAGCCATCGGCCGATTCCATGATCTCCCGGCCGGGATGGAACAACTGCGACAACACCACGGTGCCGTGTGCATGACAGGCCTGGGCGATGCGCCGGTAGCCGTCGATGCAGGCATCGTCGGTGGCCATCAGCACGTGGGAGGTGTAGCGCGCACTGTCGTGCACCCCGGCGACCTGCAGCACGATCAGGCCGGCGCCGCCCTCGGCGCGGGCGCGTTGATAGGCGACGAGCTTGTCGTTGACCAGGTTGTCGGTGGGCAGACAGGTGTCATGGCCACTGGACATGATGCGGTTCTTCAGGCGTTTGCCACGGATCTGCAAGGGTTCGAACAGGTGAGCGAAGGCAGTCGACATGCGTACGGGCTCCAACGTGCGTTCTTGTTTTTTTCATGGAAGTGTACCTTCAGTAAAAAATCAACTTGTTTTTTTACTTTGGCAGGACTAGCTTCGGCTCATCCCCTCGTACCGGGGTAAGCTCGTCCCACAAGAACAACCCTGGATGACACCATGCACCCCAGCGAACGTACCCTGCGTGAGGAACTGGCCGCCTGCTATCGGCTGATTGCCCATTTCCGCATGACGGACCTGATCTTCACGCACATCTCGGTGCGCATACCCGGCCCCGAGCATCATTTTCTGATCAATCCCTACGGCCTGCTGTTCGAGGAAATCACCGCGTCCAATCTGGTGAAGATCGACTTGCAAGGGCGCGCCGTGGAGGCGTCGCCGTACCCGGTCAACCCGGCGGGCTTTGTCATCCACAGCGCCATCCACGGCGCACGCGAGGATGCCCAGTGCGTGTTGCACACCCACACCCGCGCCGGGTGCGCGGTGGCGGCGCTCGAATGCGGGCTGCTACCGGTCAACCAGATCTCCATGGAGTTCTACGGCAAGGTCGCTTACCACGACTATGAAGGCGTTGCCCTGGACATGGACGAGCAGCAGCGCCTGGTCGCCGACCTCGGCGACAAGCCGGTGATGATCCTGCGCAATCATGGGTTGCTGACGGTGGGGCGCACGGCGGGCGAGGCGTTTCTGCGCATGTTCTATCTGGAGAAGGCCTGCGAGATTCAGTTGGCGGCGCAGAGTGCCGGGAAGGTGGTGCTGCCATCGCCCGAGGTCTGCGCGCATACCGAGCGGCAGTTCAATGCTCCGGCACGGCCGCTCAAGCCCGGTGAGCTGGCGGACCCGGATGCCATGGGGTTGGCCTGGGAGGCGCTGTTGCGGTTGCTGGAGAAAGTGGCGCCGGATTATCGGAACTGACAGCAGGAGCGGCCTTGTGTCGCGAAAGGCCGCTCCTGCAAAAGTCCGCGCTGGCGTCGGTCAACGTGCCTGGGGTTCGATCAGCTGCGCCGGTGCGAGCTTGGCCTTGCCCCGGGCAACCCAGTAATACAGCACGCTAGGCACCACCAACCCGATCAGCCACGACACATCGACACCGCCCAGGTGCGCAACCATGGGCCCGGTGTACAGCTTGGTGTCGATGAAGGGCATCTGGATCAGCACTCCGATGCTGTAGACGATGATGCCGGGCCAGTTCCAGCGGCCATAGCGCCCGTCGGGATCGGCCAGGGCAGGGATGTCGTAGCGCTCGCGGGTGATGAAGTAGTAATCCACCAGGTTGACCGCGCTCCAGGGCACGAAGAAGGTCAGCAGGAACAGGATGAACGACTTGAATGCACTCAGGAACGAATGCTGGCCGAGCAGGGCCACCAGCGTCGCTGCACCCACGATGCCCAGCACGAACAGCAAGCGCTGCAGGCGGCTGATCTGCAGGCTGCCGCGAAAACCGCTGATGATCGTGGCGATGCACATGAAGCTGCCGTAGCTGTTGAGGGTGGAGATGGTCACCTTGCCGAAGGCGATGGCGAAGTACAGCAGCGCTGCGGTGGTACCGGCGCCGCCCAGGCCGACGATATAGGCCACTTCACGCCCCGAGAACTGGCCGCCGGCAATGGCGGCGGCGAACACGCCGAGGATCATCGAAGCCTGGGCGCCGATCACCGAGCCCAGGCCGGCGGCGAGAAAGGTCTTCAGCGCGGAGGTGTTGCTGGGCAGGTAGCGTGAATAGTCGGCGACGTAGGGGCCGAAAGCGATCTGCCAGGAGGCGGCCAGCGATACCGCCAGCAGGAACGAGGCCCAGCTGAAGTGGCGGTTGTCCAGCAGTTGGCCGATATCGGCGAGCAGCAGGATACGGCTGAACAGATAGACGAACGCAATGATCCCCAGCACGCTGGCCACGCGGCCGATCCAATGGATCACGCGGTAGCCGGCGAGGGTGGCCAGCACGATCACGCCGGCGAAGATCAGGATGCCGGCGCTGTCGCTGACGCTGAGCAACTGGCCGATGGCCTGGCCCGACAGTACCGTGCCGGTGGCGGTGAACCCCAGGTACATCAGGCACACCAGCACCATCGGGATGGCCGCGCCATAGACGCCGAACTGCACGCGGCTGGAGATCATCTGCGGCAGCCCCAACCGCGGCCCTTGGGCTGCGTGCAAGGCCATGACCGCTCCGCCGATCACCTGGCCCAGCAGCAGGCCGATCAATGACCAGAACACATCACCGCCGAGCACGACGGCGAGGGCGCCGGTCACGATGGCGGTGATCTGCAGATTGGCTCCCAGCCACAGGGTGAACTGGCTGTACACGCGTCCATGGCGTTCAGCTTCGGGAATGTAGTCGATCGAGCGCCGCTCGATCACGGGCTTGCTGGACATGTGGGGCTCCGCTTGTTTGTTGTTGTAGGGCGGCAAGGGCAACCAGAGGAATGACTTCTCTCTTATATCATCATGTATATACAAGACGGTCAATGCATAGAAATCGACTTCTGTAGGAGTGGCCTCGTGTCGCGAAAGGGCCGTGCAGCAGCCCCCGACATGCTGAATCTGCATCGAGCGTCAGTAGCGCAATGGAAGGTAGAACAGGTGGCGAAGAGGCCGAAACGAGCGAAGCGGGTCATTAACCCGCGAAAAAGACACCGCGCTGCCTGGCACGGGCTACGCCCGTGTGCGCGGGACAAGTCGCGGCGGCGAACCGCCGCTCTCACAGGGATTGGGTTAGACCTTTAGATTTTGAGCAAGACAGAATTTCCAACAGCGGCGTGCTGCGAAGAGGCCCCTCAGTGTGCGCCGGCAGCCTTGCTCAGGTCGCTCTCGGCCCACTCGGTGTACACGCAGGCATCGGCCACCGCCCAGCGTACCTTGACCGTATCGCCTGGCTGCATCGGCATGCCTGCCGCCGATAGCGCCTTGACCGCCATTTCGGTACCGCCCGCCGTCACCACGTGACAGGTCTGGCTTTCGCCGAGGAACAAGACCTCGCCGACCTTGGCGCTCACTTCATTCCAGCCTGCCGGCAGCGGTTCACGGGTCGCCTGCTCGGCGCTCAGCGCCAGGGCCTTTTCCGGGCGGACCATGATCAGCGCATCCTGACCTGCGGCCAACCCCGAGGTCAGGCGAATGGCCAGCGACTGGCCCTCGAACGCCGCCGCGCCATGGCTGCTGGCGGTGATCCGGAGGAAGTTGGAGTTGCCCAGGAACGAGGCGACGAACGCGTTTGGCGGGTTCTGATAGAGGTCGTAACCGCTGCCCAGACCGACGATCTTGCCGTGGCTGAAGATGGCGATGCGCTGGGACAGGCGCATCGCTTCTTCCTGGTCGTGGGTGACGTAGACGATGGTGATACCCAGGCGCCGATGCAGCTGACGCAACTCGTCCTGCAGGTCTTCGCGCAGTTTCTTGTCCAGGGCACCGAGGGGCTCGTCCATCAGCAGGATGCGTGGCTCGTACACCAGCGCTCGGGCGATCGCCACGCGCTGTTGCTGGCCGCCGGAGAGCTGGGCCGGGCGCCGGTGTGCGAAGGTTTCCAACTGCACCAGCTTGAGCATAGCGTCGACGCGCTTGGCGATCTCGGCGCTGCCCAGCTTGCGGATGGCCAGTGGGAAGGCGATGTTGTCGCGCACGCTCAGGTGCGGGAACAGCGAGTAGCGTTGGAACACCATGCCGATGTCACGCTTGTGCGGCGGCACGTTCACCAGCGAGCGGCCTTCGACCAGGATCTCGCCGCTGCTGGGGGTCTCGAAGCCGGCCAGCATCGACAGGGTGGTGGACTTGCCCGAGCCGCTTGAGCCGAGGAAGGTGAGGAATTCGCCGTCCTGGATGTCCAGGCTGATGTTGTCGACCGCGGCGAAGTCGCCGTAGTGCTTGTTCAGGTTGCGCAGGGAGACCAGGGTCTTGCCGTGCGCGGCTTCTTTGATGACTGCACTCATTATTGTTGTCTCCGGCACTCAGGCGTTGTTTTCGTTGCGGCGGCGCAGGGCGCTGGCGATGAACATGACCAGCAGCGACAGGCCGATCAGCAGTGTCGAGGCGACGGCGATCACCGGGCTCAGGTCCTGGCGCAGGGTGGTCCACATCTTCACTGGCAAGGTCTGCAGGTCGGGGCTGGCCATCATCACGCTGAGCACGACCTCATCCCACGACACCAGGAAGGCGAATAGCCCGCCGGCGATCATGCCCGGGCGGATGGCCGGGAAGGTGACCTTGACGATCGCCTGCAGCCGCGAGGCGCCGCAGATCACCGCGGCATCCTCGATCGACTGGTCGAACAGCTTCAGCGAGTTGATGATCGAGATGATGGTGAAGGGCAGGGCGACGATCACGTGGCTGACCACGAAGGCGAACAGCGTGCCGGTATAGCCCAGCTTCAGGAACAGCGCGTAGACCGCGACCGCGATGATCACCAGCGGCACGATCATCGGCATGGTGAACAGGCCGTAGAGCAGTTCGCGCCCAGGAAAGCGCCCGCGCACCAGAGCGAAGGCGGTCGGCAGGCCCAGGGCCACGGCGGCGAAGGTGGTCAGCACAGCCACCTTGAGGCTGGCCAGCGCGGCGTCCATCCACTCGGGGTTGGAGAAGAACTGGTCGTACCATTTGAAGGTCCAGCCGGGGGGCGGGAACACCAGCCACTGGGAGGAGCCGAACGACAGCAGGACGATGAACACCACCGGCAGCAGCAGGAAGGCAGCGATGATCCCGGTGGTCAGGTACAGGCCGGTGCGCAGCGGGCGACCCATGGCGTTGGGGGACAGGAGCATGAAGGATTACCTCGCATTGCCGACCGGGGATTCCGGCTGCAGCTTCAGGTACAGGTAGAAGAGCACCAGGGTGATCACCACCAGCAGTGCCGCGGCGGCGCTGGCCAGCCCCCAGTTCAGGAACGACTGCACCTGCTGGATGATGAACTCGGGCAGCATCATGTTCTGCGCACCGCCCAGCAATGCCGGGGTGACGTAGTAACCGAGCGACATCACGAACACCATCAGCGCACCTGAGAACAAGCCTGAACGGCACAACGGGATGAACACTTTCCAGAAATTGGTCCAGGGGCTTGCACCGCAGATCGAGCCTGCCTGCAGCACCATCGGGTCGATGGCCTGCATGGTCGCCTGCAATGGCAGCACGATGAACGGGATCATGATGTAGCTCATGCCGATCACTACACCGGTGAGGTTGTGCACCATTTCCAGCGGCGCATCGATGATGCCCAGCGCCATCAGCAGCTTGTTGATCACTCCCGAGCCTTGCAGCAGCACCAGCCAGGAATAGGTGCGGGCCAGCAGGCTGGTCCACATGGACAGCAGCACGATGTTCAGCAGCCAACGCCCCCAGCCACGAGGCACCAAGGTGATCGCCCAGGCCAGCGGAAAGCCCAGCAATACGCTGATCACCGTCACCAGACCCGCCACCGAGAAGGTGTTGAACAGCACGCGCGCGTAGGCTGAGTTGGCGAACAGCTGCTCGTAGTTGCCCAGCCCAGGCACCGGCTCCAGCACCCCACGCAGCAGCAGGCCGATCAGTGGCGCGAAGAAAAACAGGCCGAGGAACAACAGGGCCGGCAGCAGGTTGCGACTGCCACGCCAGCGCTGGCTCAGTGGCGGGCGGCGCACGGCCGCTCGCGGGGCGCCGGTGCCGGGGTCGGCACCTTGGGCATTGTGCAGGGCGTTGATGGCGACTTTCATTTGACCAGCCACTCATTCCAGCGCGCAGCGATTGCCTGGCCGTTCTTGGCCCAGTAGGCGAAGTCGAGGGTGACCTGGTCCTGGGCATAGGCGGTTGGCAGGTTGGGCGCGAGTTTCTTGTCGAGTTCGGCGACGCTGTCGAGGTTCACCGGGGCGTAGGCGGTAAGGTTGGCGAAGTCGGCCTGGCCTTTGGCGCTGCTGGCGTTGGCCAGGAACTTCATGGCCGCGTCCTTGTTCTTGGCACCCTTGGGGATGACCAGGAAGTCGGCCATGACCAGGTTCTGCTTCCAGCTCACGCCCACCGGGGCACCATCCTGCTGCAGGGCGTAGACGCGGCCGTTCCAGAACTGCCCGAGCGCGGCTTCACCGGAGGCCAGCAATTGCTGGGACTGGGCACCGCCGCCCCACCAGACGATGTCTTTCTTGATGGTGTCGAGTTTCTTGAAGGCGCGGTCCAGGTCCAGCGGGTAGAGCTTGTCGGCAGGTACGCCGTCGGCGAGCAGGGCCAGCTCCAGCACGCCGGGGCTCGGCCACTTGTACAGCGCACGCTTGCCGGGGTAGGTCTTGGTGTCGAACAGCGCGCTCCAGTCGACCGGCTTGTTGGCCCCAAGCTTGCCCTCGTTGTAGCCGAGCACGAAGGAGAAGAAGAACGAGCCGACGCCATGGTCGGAGACGAAGCGCGGGTCGATGCGATCACGCTGGATGGTGGAGAAGTCGAGGGGTTCGAGCAGGCCTTCGCTGGCGGCACGCAGGGCGAAGTCGGCTTCGACGTCGACCACATCCCATTGCACGTTGCCGCTTTCGACCATGGCCTTGAGCTTGCCGTAGTCGGTCGGGCCGTCCTGTACGACCTTGATGTTGCTGCCCTTGCTGAAAGGGTCGGCCCATGCCTGTTTCTGGGCGTCCTGGGTGGTGCCGCCCCAACTGACGAAGTTGAGGCTGTCGGCGGCCTGGGTGGCCTGGCAGGCCAGTGCCAGCAGGCTTGCGGACAGCACAGCGGTGACTCGTTTGCTCAACAGCATGGTTACGCCCTCGTTGCTTTTGTTATTCGAGGCGGGCTTTTGTCGCGCCCGCCAACTGTGTTCGGGAGCAGCTATCTCAGGTAATTCGTGGCCGTTGTGTGATTGTAGGTGCGGCCGGCAGATTCAAGGTCTACGGGATATCATATTATGGTATTCCAAACTTTTGGCAAGCGTTCGGTGTTACCAGTCATCCTGTCGGTGACGCAAGATTCAGTGAGATTCGAATGGAATGCTCTGCACCACTTCCAGCTCATACCCCGCCAGCCCTGCGTACTTGAGTGGTGGGCCCAGGTGGCGCAGCTTGCCCACGCCCAGGTCCTGCAGGATCTGCGCGCCGGTACCCACCTCCGAGTACACCTTCGACTGCCCGCGCTGGTAGGGGCGCTGTGGCTGGGTGAGTTGCGGCACGCGTTCGAGCAGGGCCTGAGAGGATTCATGGTTGGCGAGGATCACTACCACGCCGGCACCCTCTGCTGCGACCCGCTCCAGCGCCGCCCACAGTGTCCAGTTGGCAGGGCCTGCATATTCAGCGCCGACCAGGTCGCGCAGCGGATCGATGACATGCACGCGTACCAGCGTCGGCTGCTCGCGGCGAATGTCGCCCATCACCATGGCCATGTGCACGCCACCTTCGATACGGTCCTCGAAGGTCACCAGGCGAAACGTGCCGTGGACCGTTGGCAGCTCGCGCTCGCCGATGCGCTTGACCGTTTGTTCGGTGCTCAGGCGATAGTGGATGAGGTCGGCGATGGTGCCGATCTTGATGCCGTGGCGCTCGGCGAACAGCTCCAGGTCCGGGCGGCGGGCCATGGTGCCGTCGTCGTTGAGCACTTCGACGATCACCGAGGCCGGTGCGAAGCCTGCAAGGCGCGCCAGGTCGCAACCGGCTTCGGTGTGTCCGGCACGGGTCAGCACGCCACCTTCACGGGCGCGCAGGGGGAAGATGTGGCCAGGCTGGACCAGGTGCTCGGGGCGGGCGTCCGCGGCCATGGCGGCGGCCACGGTCCGCGCGCGGTCGGCGGCAGAGATGCCTGTGGTGACACCGCTGGCGGCCTCGATCGATACCGTGAACGCCGTGCTGAATACGCTGCCGTTGGTCGGTACCATCTGCTCAAGGCCCAGGCGTTGGCAGTGTTCGTCGGTCAGCGTCAGGCAGATCAGGCCGCGTGCTTCGCGGGCCATGAAATTGATTGCTTGCGCGTCACAGCGCTCGGCGGCGATCAGCAGGTCGCCTTCATTCTCCCGGTCTTCGTCGTCCACCAGCAGCACCATCTTGCCCTGGCGGTAGTCTTCGAGAAGGTCTTCGATGCTGTTGAAAGCCATGCTGCACGCTCACTGTGGTCAGGTGATTTTTATGGTATACCATAATACACAAATAACCCTGTACAGGAGAGCGACGGATGAAGGCTTACTGGATCGCCCATGTGGACGTTACCGACCCGGAGCAGTACCAGCAGTACACCCAGCGTGCGCCGGCGGCGTTCGTGGCATTTGGCGGGCGCTTTCTGGCCCGGGGTGGCAAGAGCGAGGCGATGGAGGGGAGGGTGACACCGCAGCGCAGCGTGGTGATCGAATTCGACTCGTACGAGCAGGCGCTGGCCTGCTACCGGTCTGATCTGTATCAGGAGGCGTGCCGACATCGGCAGGGAGTGGCCAAAGCCGAGGTGATCATCGTCGAAGGGTTCGAGCCGTAGAGTCGCCCGATTCAGCCGAGAAAGGGCAGCACAAAAACCAGCTAGCCCTGCACAAATGCAGGGCTAGCGCTATGCATCAATGTCCGGCAGCGAGCTTGGCACCCGTCTGGCGACGACGGTAGGCGCTGTCACGGCTGGCCAGCCACCAGTACAGCGGCGTGGTCACCGCCAACCCGACCAGCCACGACAGGTCGGCACCATTGATGTGTTCCGATACCGGGCCTACGTACAGCGGCGTGTTCATGAACGGAATCTGCACCACGATCCCGACGGCGTAGGCGATCAGCGCCTGCGGGTTGTAACGACCGTAGATCCCACCGTCGACCTTGAAGATCGACTGGATGTCGTACTCGCCCTTGTGGATGGCATAGAAGTCGATCAGGTTGATCGCGGTCCACGGCACCAGCACGACCAGCAGCACCAAGACCATGTCGACGAAGTGCCCAATGAAGTCGGACGAGGCGAAGACTGCCACCACACTGCACGCGGCCAGCACGATCAGCGAGAGCACGGCGCGGGTCTTGGCGGTCGGGATCCAGCGATACGCGAAGGTCTGCACCAGGGTGATGATCGACAGCACCGCACCATACAGGTTGAGCGCGTTGTGGCTGATCACGCTGAGCAGGAACAGCACCAGCATCAGCGGGCCGATGGCGCCGGTGGCCAGCTTCACGGCGTCCATGGTGTCCATCCCGGCGGGGATCGCCAATACGGCGACTGCGCCGAAGATGAACGACAGGCTCGAACCCAGGGCTGAGCCCAGGTAGGTGGTCCAGAAGGTCGACGACACTTTCACGTCGGCTGGCAGGTAGCGCGAGTAGTCCGACACGTAAGGGGCGAAGGCGATCTGCCACAGCGCCGCCAGCGACACGGTGGCCAGCCAGCCGGAGATGTTGAAGCTGCCGCGGGTCAGGAAGTCATCGCTCTGCACATGGGTGAAGATGTAGCCGAAGCCGACCACGATGCCGATGCCCAGCACCCAGGTGCCGATGCGGTTGAGCACATGGATGAAGCGGTAGCCGATGATGCCGATGATCCCCGAGCCCAGGGCGCCGATGACGATGCCTACCGGCACCGGCACGCTTTCGACCACGCCGTGCAGCGATTTGCCAGCCAGCACGATATTGGAGGCGAAGAAGCCGATGTACATCACCCCCGCGATCACCACCACCAGCAAGGCGCCGAGGGTGCCGAACTGGGCGCGGCTCTGGATCATCTGTGGGATGCCCATCTGCGGGCCCTGGGCCGAGTGCAGGGCCATCAGCACACCGCCGACCAGATGGCCGACCAGGATAGCGACGATGCCCCAGATCAGGTTGAGGTGGAACAGCTGCACGCCCAGGGCGCCAGTGACGATGGGCAGCGGCGCGATGTTGCCGCCGAACCACAGGGTGAACAAGTCCTTTACCTTTCCATGGCGGTCTTCGGGGGGCACGTATCCGATCGTGTGTTTTTCTATGAGAGGTGCCGATGTGGCTGCGCTGGTCATGACGGACTCCAAGGCAAGGATGGGCACTTCACAGGTGCCCGGATGCGCGTCGGCAAAAGGCGACGCTTTCTTGTTGGAAGCGATCATGGGGCGTGGGCGCAGATGGATAAATTAGTAAATATGTGCTCATGAACGTTAAAAAAACTAAGTTCGCGAATGGGGCACGGTAGACCGTCGCAAAGGCTGTGCCACCAGGCTGCAGCGCGCATGGGACGGGGTAGGTGGGAGGCGGTTGCGGCACCTTTGCACTAAAAGAGTGCTTTGCGCGCGCAGGTGGGGCGGGTCAGGAAAAATCGGCGAGGGCGTTCGGGGCGCTGGAACGCGCCCCGGAGGGGAGGAGAGTCAAGCCTGGGCGACCACCGTTCGCTGGCTGAGCGGCCGGAGCAGGGCGCTCAAGGCAAGCAACAACACAGCCCCGCCACCCATGACGGCCCAGGCCCAGTGCAACGAGCTGAACTCATCGCGCACCAGCCCGGCCACTACCGGCATCGAGGCTGCAATCAGGTAGCCACCCCCTTGCACGAAGGCCAGCAACGACCCGGCTTCGGCCGGTGAGCGTGCATGATCGAGGGTGACGATCAGCGACAGCGGGAACAAGGCACCGATGCCCAAACCCAGGCACAGGATGGCCAGGGCGGTCAGTTGCAGCGGCGCCGTCATCAGGCAGGCCAGCCCGCCGATCAGCAGCAGGATCACCAGCGCCAAGGGTTGGCGGCGATCCGGGAAACGGTGAATCAGCGCCGACACCAGCAAACCGGCGATGACCTCGGTAATGGTCAGCGCACCGAGCAGGTAGCCGGCACTTTTCGCTGTCCAGCCCAGCTCGATGTAGAACGGGGGTAGCCAGGCGAGCACCAAGGTGTATGCCCCGGTTCCAATCCCGAAGAACACCAGCAGCAACCAGGCCCGGCCACTGCGCCAGGGCAGGCCGGCCGCCGTGGGATAGGCATGGACGTTGCCTGCGGCGAGCAGCCAGGCGATCAACGCGATCATGGCCGGAATGGCGGCATAGCCGAGGGTGAGGTTCCAGCCCAGCTTGCCCGCGCTGGGCGCAGCAATGGCGGCGGCGATGGCTGCACCGCCCATGATCCCCGTAGTGAACAGCCCCATGAGCATCCCTGCGCTTTGCGGGTGGTTGCGCTTGATGAATGCAGGCATCAGCGACTGGATCACGGCAATGCCGACGCCCCCTACGGCAGCGCTGGCGATCAGCGCGGTGGACGACTCGACATAGGTACGTACCGCGCAGGCCGCAGCAATCAGGGTCATGCCGATGGCCACGCCCTTGACCTCGCCGAGCAGGCGCAGCAGCCAAGGGCCGGCGAGGGCGAACAGGCCCATCATCATCACCGGCAGTGTGGTCAGCAAACCGCCCTGGAAGTTGCTCAGGCCCAGGTCGCGCTGTAGCAGATCGAGCAGCGGGCCGACCGAGGCCATGATCGGCCGCAGGTTGATGCCGACCAGAATCGCCAGCAGCACTACGCTGGCCTTGGAGGGTGTATCACCCATGTCGCTGTTGCTCCTGCAGGAAACCACTGAGTGCCCGGTTGAAGGCCGGGGCATGGGAAACGTTGAAGACATGGCCGTCGCCTGGAAGAGTGATGAGCTGGGCGTGAGCAATACGGCTGGCAATGGCCTCGGCCTCGCCAGGTGGACTGATGCGGTCGCCGTCGGTGCCAAGTACCAGGGTGGGCGCCTGGATGTGTGACAGTCGATCGTTCAGGTCGTAGGTTTTCATACCCTCGCACCAGTGGATCTGGCAGCGCGCCCGCTGCATGGCGGCCTGGGCATGCCAGGCCTGGTAAAGGCTCTGCCCCTGGCTGGAGGCGGCGAAGGAACTGCCGACCAGTTGTGGCCATGTTGTCTTGAAGCGCTTCAGGCAGCCGTCCGGCTGGCGAAGGTTTTCGGCCCACTCATCGAGCTGTTGATGGCGCGCGGTGCTGCTCATGCTGGCGAAGGACGCGGCCACCACCAGTTTGTCCACGGCATCCGGGTAGGCGCAGGCCAGTTCCAGGGCAATCATGCCGCCCAGCGAAAGCCCGATGAGCTGAGTGCTGGCCAGTCCGAGGTGATCCAGCAGTGCAATCAGCTCCTGGGCTTGCAGATGAGGCGTGATGTGTTCCGGCGCATTGCTGGACGCGCCATGGCCGAGCAGGTCCGGTACGATGACGCGATGGCCCAGGCGCAGCAGGGCCCCGACCTGGTCTGTCCAGGCGCGGCCACTGTTGCCCAGCCCGTGCAGGAGCAGGGTGGGGGTGCCGGCCCCGGCGTCAAAGTAGTAATAGCGATTTCGGTTGTGTTCGAAGAACGCCATGTTCCCTCCCGATTCATACCTCGTGCATATCAAGATAACTTAACGTTAAGATACTTGGAAGGTGCCGGGGTGCGGCAGGGATGTGGCCCTTGGGGAGTTCAGGGTGAACGGACGGTTATGCCAATGAAAGATCATGTCGATTTCGTCGTCGCGCAATGGGCGCAGGCGATGCCCTCCGTGGATGCTTCGTCCATGGAGGTCTTCGGGCGCATGGCGCGCCTGCAGAAACACCTCGAGCGCCGCCGTTGCGCGGTGCTCGAGCAGTACGGTTTCAAGGAGGGGGAGTTCGATGTCATGGCGACCTTGCGCCGCTCCGGTGCACCGTACCAGTTGACCCCGACCGAGCTGTACAACTCGTTGTTGATCACCTCCGGGGCGATGACCAATCGTCTGAGCCGCCTCAAGGAGGCG
The DNA here is from genome assembly GCF_052378495.1 of Pseudomonas sp. A014. NCBI lineage: Bacteria > Pseudomonadati > Pseudomonadota > Gammaproteobacteria > Pseudomonadales > Pseudomonadaceae > Pseudomonas > Pseudomonas sp. A014. The sequence continues at coordinate 3,146,917 of NZ_CP199001.1, read as the reverse complement.
GGTATGGTCGAGCAGATCCACGACCCTGCCGACAAGCGCAGCTACAAGGTGGCGCTGACCGCAGCAGGGCTTGCGGCTATCGAGAAAGCGGTTTTCAGCCACACCGATCTGCAGAACCAGTTCCTCGCTCCGCTGCGGATCGAGGAACGCGAAGCTCTCGCGCAGATGCTCAAGTTGATGCTGGCCAAGCTTCCCGAAGACGTCGATCCCATTCCATGAACATGATGACCCAGGAGGGGCCTGCATGCTTCACAGCAATTATCTGAAGCAGCTGGACCTGCAAGACATCGTGGTGTTTCTCAACTTGCTGGAATATCGCAGTGCCAAGCGCACCGCCGAACTGATGAACGTCAGCCAGCCCACGGTGAGCTACTGCCTCAAACGCCTGCGCGGTTGTTTCGACGACACCCTGTTCGCCTCCTCGCAGGGTTTGTTGCAGCCAACCGCCAAGGCGGAAAAGATCGCACCCTACCTGCGCGTGGTGATCGAGTCGGTCAACCGCTGCGCCGAGGATGCCCCCTCCGGCGATGGCGTCGCTGCCCCGAGGATCTGGCGCCTGTGCGCGCCGGAATACTTCGAGCTGGCCTTTCTGCCCCAGGCACTGGCGACCTTGTCGAGCAATCACCCCAATACCTCCCTGCACCTCGATCGGCTAAGCCGCGACTTGCCGGTGGACCGGTTGATTTCCGGTGATATCGACCTGGCCATCGGCTTCGGCCCGAGTTACCACCAATTGCACCCCGAGCTGCAATGGCAGCCGGTGCTCAGCGATGGTTTCGTCTGCCTGACCAGCCAGCGTGGGCTTGCGCTGGACGGGGCGATGAGCCTGGATGAGTTCTGTGCTTCGGCGCATGTCTTTCCTACGCCGTGGATCTCGGAGAAGAACATGGTCGATAGCTGGCTGGAGAAAATAGGCCGCACGCGCAATGTGCTGGTGCGGGCGAACGGCTACCAGGCCTGCGTCAACATCCTGGCCGCCGTTCCCTCGACCTTGGCCTTGCCGGCGCGCTTGCTGCCACACCTGCGTATCCCCGAGGGGGTGAGGGTGTGTCAGCCACCGATGGGGTTTCCGGTGTTCACGGTGGATATGATCTGGTCGCGTGATCGAGGGCTGGGTACGGATGTCTCCAGTTTGCGCAGGTTGATCCAGGATGTGGCGGGGGACCTGCTCCGCGCAGGGTGACACAGGTTATTGACACGGATTGCAGGCGCTCAGGATGAGTGAACATTCAGTGGTTACAGGGCCTTTTGCGGCCTCTTCGCGTAAGGCCATGCCTATCGACAGCGCTTGCTCGGGTGCGATGTTTCGTGCCCCGACAAACGCTCCCCCCTGTGCGTTCCGTCGCACGGCCGCACTTTTAATTTTTCATCACGGCTTTAGGTTTCTTAAAACCAGCACCCACGACATTTCCCCTAACGTGTTTTCGTCAGGCGGCGGACGGCCTGCCTGTCTGTAATCCATTTCCCAAGGAAGATGTCAGATGTTGGCCCACACTCAAGCTAAAGCTTTACCTTTCTATCGTCATCCCACGCCGTGCTACGGCTTCGAATGTGTCTATGCCGTCGAACCGGGACTGCGCGTCTTCGACTCGATGGACACTGCGGCGCTCTATGAAGACCTGGCCCATAGCGGCGCGGTGATCTACCGCGACTTCAGCGACTCGCTCGAAGACTTCAACGATTTCGTCAGCGCGCATTCCTCCCGGGTCACCTTCGATCCCGCGCGCAAGGCCGCCACGGCCAATACCGCCGAGATCGAAGCAGGCGTTCACGAGATGGGGCTGCACCGGGAGAACGGCAATTTGCCGTTCAACCCGGACCTGCAGTGGTTCTACTGCCTGGAAGCGGCGTCGGTCGGCTCCGAGACCACGTTGTGCGATGGCGAGCGAGTGCTGTTCGACCTCTCCCCGAAAACCCGTAAGAGCTTCGAATCCCGTGCCATCCGCTATGCGCGGCGCATTCCCTGGCACAACGTGCGGCGCTTCCTGAGCATCGAGCTGCAATTGCCGATCGACAGCGTCACCGACGAGCACTTGCAGCAGGTCAACGACCAGGTGGCCGGCCAGACCTACCGCCGCATCGATCAGAACCTGATTGCCTCCGAGTTGGTGATCAGCGCGGTGGAGACCAGCTGCTTCAGCGGTCGCAAGGCCTTCTGCAATTCGATGCTCGGCCCTAGCGTCAACTACGAGCCGCCACGCATCACCTGGGCCGACGGCGAGGAGATCGCCCTTGAAATCTGGGACGAGATCAAGGAAGTCACCGCCCGTAACACCTACAGCCACTTCTGGAAGAAGGGCGACATCGTGGTCATCGACAACACCCGCGTGATGCACGGTCGCCGTCGCCTCGACGATATCAGCCGACGCATCTTCGGTGCCCAGAGCTACCGCATCGGGGGTAACGGCCAATGATCAGCCAGAAAATGCAGCACTACCTGACCACCAGCACTGACCGCGTGGTGATCCGCGAAATGCACGGGCGCGACTACACCCTGCATGGCCTGCGCGATGACGTCGAACGCCTGGCCCAGGCCCTGCAGGCTCGGGTCGGCAACTGCGAGCGCAAGGTGTTCGGTATCGCGATGCGCTCATGCTACGAGTGGGTGTACACCCTGCTGGCGATCCAGAAGGTCGGTGGTGTGTTGCTGCCGGTGCCCATCGAGTTTTCCGACGATCAGATCGGTAGCCTGCTCGGCAAGGCCGCCGCCGTGTTCGTCAGCGATGAGCCGACCGCCCGGCGCCTGCACCGCATCCTGCCGGACAAGCCGAGCTTCATCCCCCGGCAATTGATGATCCAGTCCACTGACACGCCCTGGGCCCAGGACGACGAACTGATTCCCGCCGGTATCGTCTCGGTGATCCACACCTCGGGTACCACCTCCAAGCCCAAGGGCGTGATGATTCGCGACGCGGCCGTGGGGCTGCTGGTCGACAACGTGATGAAGCGCTTGCCGCAGCAGCCGCTGCACTACTTCTCGATCGTGCCGATGAGCCTGCTGATCGAGCAGGTGCTGGGTGTGTTCATTCCGATCCTGTCCGGTGGCACCCTGACCCTGATGCCCGAGGGCGTCACCGAGTACGGCGCGGCCAGTGGCAATGCCCGTCATTACCTGGAGTTGATCGCACCCAATCACCCCAACTTCCTCTACCTGCCGCCCAAGCTGCTGGAAGAGGCCAACCTGCTGCTTGAGCAGGGTGCGAGTGTCGAGGACCTGTTCGGCCCCGCCAATCCGCACATCATCACCGGCGGCGCGAAGATTCCAGCCACGGTGCTCCAGGCCCTGGATGCCCGCGGTGTGCAAGTGTTCGAGGCCTATGGGCTGAGCGAGAACTCCTCGATCATCTCGCTGAACTCGCCTGCAGAGCGGCGCATCGGCTCGGCCGGCAAGCTGCTCGACGGCATCGAGCCCAAGCTGGTCGACGGCGAGTTGCTGGTGAAGACGCCGACCCTCTGCGCGGGTTACTACAACGCCGACGACACGGCCTGCGACCTGTCCGACGGCTACCTGCACACCGGCGATATCGCCGAGTTCCGTGACGGTTTCCTGTACATCACCGGGCGCAAGAAGCACGTGATCATCCTCTCGACGGCGCGCAACATTTCGCCTGAGTGGGTGGAGAACGTCTACAAGGAGAGCCCGCTGGTCGACGACATGATCGTCATGGGCGAAGGACGCGACGAGCCGTGCGCCATCATCCTCAGCACTGCGAGCCCGGCCAGCGTGCAGGACGAGATGGCGCGCCTTGAGCACCGCCTTGCGGACTTCGCACGGGTGCGACGCATCCAGGTCGTCGGCGACATCGCAGGGTTTCGTGACCAGTTCTACACGGTCACCGGACGACCGCGGCGCGCCGAGATCGAAGCGCGGTTCATCGATCAACTGTACGCCTAGGACGGGACGTCGCCCATGTACATCGTGCGCAATTTCTACAAGGGTCGCCCCGGCTACCGCTGCCTGCAGGAGGCGGTACGGGGTCATTACCTCAAGCACTACGAGGCAACGCCCGTGCCGCAGCCTGACCTGTTCGTCTGCCTGACCGGCTCCACCGGCGGGGCGCCGGGCTACGCCTGTGCCGGCATCAGCTACGGCGACTCCGGCAAACTGTTCAGTGAGTACTACCTGGACCAAACGCTGGATGAACGCTACGCCATCGACCGCGCGCGTATCGCGGAGATCGGCGCTTTCGCCTCGTTCCAGAGCGGCAGCGGTGCTGGCAAGTATCTGCTCGACAACGTCATCCGCACCCTGGCCCTGCGCAACTTCGGCCTGGTGGTGCTGACCGCGACGCCGCAGGTCCGGCAACTGCTGGCAGCGATTGTCGACAACCTCGACGACCTGGGCCAGGCCGATTCACGCCGGGTCAAGGACCCCAGTGTCAACTGGGGGACCTACTACGACCAGGCACCGCGCGTACTGGTTTCGCGCCTGTCCTCGCCCAGTGCCTGGCTCAAGGCGCCGACACCTTCCATCCCGCCACCGCAGTTCGCCCACCAGGCGTCTGTCTGACCCATGAGCGTGCCGGGCGCTTCGCTGCCCGGCACGCCGGAGATCCTATGCACGCCAACACGCGTTATGAAAACTTCATCGTCTTCCTGGCCCCTCTGGTCAACAGCCTGGGGGGCATCGCCATCGACCTGTATGCGCCGAGCCTGCCGTCCATCGGGCGCGAACTCGGGGTGGGGCCTGCGCTGATGCAGAACACCATCACCATCACGCTGCTGTTCTATGCCCTGGGGCAGTTGTTCTTCGGCGTGATGGCCGACGCGCGCGGGCGGCGACCTGCCGTACTGCTGGGCCTGGGTGTGTTCGTGGTCGGCAGCCTGCTGGCCACCGCCGCGACGTCCATCGAGATGCTCCTGCTGGCGCGTGCGCTGCAGGGCTTTGCCATTGGCGCCTGCCAGGTCGTTGCCCGTGCTGTGCTGGTCGACGTCGTCAAAGGCCCGCGCTTCTATGTCGCGATTATCTACCTCAGCCTGGCGTTCGGCCTGGGGCCCGTCATCGCGCCCTATATCGGTGGGCTGATCGAGGTGCATTTCGGCTGGCGCTACAACTTCGTGCTGTATGCCGCCTATGCGGTCATGGTCCTGGCTTTCGTCGTTGCCGGGCTCAAGGAGTCGCTGCCCGCCAGTGCCCGCCGCGGCGCCTTGCAGACAGTGGTCGGCTATCGGTTCATTCTGGCCGACAGACGCTTCCGTGCTTCGGTGGTGGTACTCGGCGCGAGCTTTTCCGCATTCCTGCTGTGGAACGTGTTCGGGCCGCATATCGTCCAGGATGTGCTCGGCCATGACGCGCATTACTTCGGCACCACGGCGCTGGGGGTGGGGTGCTGCTATCTGGTCGGCACGCTGACCAACCGTGCGCTGGTGCGCATCGTCTCACCCGATACCCTGATGTGGAGTGGGTTGGCGCTGTTTCTGCTCGGGGTGCTGTGCATCGCGGCGGCTGCCGACACCTTGAGCCTGGTGAACATTCTTGCTGGCATCATGCTGATCGCCTTCGGCCAGGGCTTTATCTTCTCCAATGCCATGGCCCGCTCGATGGCACTGTTTCCCGACCGCGCCGGGGTGGCTGCGAGCTTGCAGGGCTGCTTGATGCTGGTGTTCGGTTCGATTGCCTCGGCGACGGTCAGCGGCTTCGGGTTGGAGTCGAACCTGCCGATCGCCGGGGTGTTCGCGGTACTGATGCTGGTATCTTTTTCCGGGATGCTGGGGGCACGGGTGGCGCGCCAGGCGTCCTTGGCCTAGGGGCTTGCACGAGTCGTATAGCGCGCCCGATCAATCCAGTGGCCGGGCCAGCAGACGGTCCAGCCACTGGGCATAGGCCGCAAGCGTTGCCAGCCTCGCGCAACCGTCACCCCAGTGCTTCGTGCTCTTGCTTGTACAGTTGCAGGCCACGGGCTTGATAGTTGGCCAGAGCGGCGGGGTGGTCGAGGCTGCAGGTGTGTACCCAGACCCGCTGCGTGCCGGGCCACTCCCAGGCGCTGCGGATGGCCTGGCTGAGCAGCGGGCCGCCGAAGCCCTTGTCAAGAAACTGCGGGGCGAGGCCGAAGTAGCGGATCTCGGCGTTCTCGCCGTCGGGGCGGTGCAGTTCGTAGTAACCGGCGATGGCGCCACGGTAGTAGGCGACCCAGGTGCGGTGGCAGTCCTGGCCGACAACCGCCAGCCACTGCTCGTCGCTCCAGCTGTTCAGGTCGTTCCAGCCCCAGGCCTTGCCCACCAGTTGGTAGAGGAAACGGTTGAGCTGCGGTTGGACGACTTCGCACTCGACGATCGTCAGGCCATCGGGGACAGGCTTGCTGCGCAGGGCGTGCGCAGAGGTCATTTCCAGGTAGTAGGTGGTCAGCGTGGTGGTCACCGGCGGGGCTCCAGGTCGGGGGCAAGCCCGCTAGCGTACCTGCCAGGACGTGAGGATCAAAGCCTGTCGGCCTTTACTCAAGCCGATGTAGGCGGGATATCGGCGGGTGTATCGACATCGCGCAGGATGCCAGGGTCGTCGAGATCCAGCACAAGACAGGCGTGAGGGTTGGCTTCGATGACCGGTCGCCCACCCTGGTCACCTTGCAGGCGGGTGAGGGCCGCCCAGAAATGGCGCCCGAAGATGACCGGATGGCCACGTCGGCCTTGGTAGCACGGCAGGAGGATACGGTCGGCAGCGAGGTGACCGAGCAGGTGTTCGAAGGTGCGTGGTGCGATCCACGGCATATCGCCAAGCAGCACGGCCACGGCCGGGGCATCGATGCTGGCCAGGGCCGTGATGCCGGCCGCGAGGCTCGCTCCCATGCCATCAGCTGCCTGTGCGGCGCGTACGATGTGGACTTGCGCATCGATGCCCAGAGTTTGCGGATCATCGTCGCAGCGCACCACCACATACACCGGGTCGAAACAGGCTTGTACCTGTTTCAAGGTGCTGGCCAGTAGTCCCTGTCCATCCGCGAGCACGGCCTTGCGCTTGTCGCTGCCAAAGCGCGTGCCGCGTCCGGCGGCGAGCACCAACGCGGCGCAGCGAGCTCTGGCTTGGGGTTCGGTCATGGTGGGTTGTCCGAGTGTGACGGCATGGAAAGCTCGCAAGCATACCGCAGGGTCAGGTGGCAGCCAGTGTCTGTTCCCGCGCCTGCTTGGCCTTGGTGACGTTCACTGCACCAGGCAGTTCGACGCCGTTCTTGGCGGCGAGGATCTCGGCCATCACACTCACGGCAATTTCGGCTGGGGTCTTGCTGCCGATGTAGATGCCGATGGGGCCGTGCAGGCGCGCAAGGCTGGCATCGGACTCACCGAAGTGCTCGATCAGCCGCGCGCGACGCTGCTGGCTGTTGCGCCGCGAGCCGATGGCACCGATATAGAAAGCCGGGCCATGCAGCGCTTCGAGCAGGGCCAGGTCGTCGAGCTTGGGGTCGTGGCTGACCGCGACGATGCAGGTGCGCACGTCCGGGGCGAAGTCGCGCACGACATCGTCGGGCATGCCGACCAGGCACTCGACACCGGCCACGTTCCAGCCGTCGATATACTCGGGCCGAGGGTCGCAGACCGAAACACGAAAACCATTGAACAGGGCCATGGTCGCCAGGTATTCGGCCAGGGCACCCGCGCCGATCAGCAGCAGTCGATAACCTGGACCCAGGGTGCTCGCCATGTGCTTGCCATCAACGCTGAACTGCTCCGGGGCCGCACTGGGGAGGAGGGTGGCCACGCCGCTGTGCAGGTCGAGCTGACGGCGCACCAGTTGGCCGCTGTCGAGCTGCTCAAGCAGTTGGGCCAGCGACTGCCACGATGGCGAAAACTCCAGAATCAGCTCAAGCGTGCCGCCACAGGGCAGCCCGAAGCGATGGGCCTCGTCGGCGGTAACGCCGTAGCGCACCCGCTGCGGGGTGCTGTCAGGCAGGCCGGGGCCACCGTAGGCGGTGGTGTAGCGGTAGATCAGGTCGTCTTCGATGCAGCCGCCGGAGACGCTGCCGACCACACGCCCGTCGCTGCGCAAGGCCATCATCGAGCCGACCGGGCGTGGCGATGAGCCCCAGGTACGGGCGACGGTGGCCAGTAGCACGCGGTGGCCGGCTTGCAGCCAGTCCCGAGCGGTACGCAGGACCAGCAGGTCGATACTTTCCATGGGCGCTCCTTCAACGCATATGCAGCACGATCGGGCTGCTGCTGGCAGGGTCGGTATGTTCACGCAGCTTGGCCACCGCCTGTGCATCGACCGCACCACCGGTATTACCCCAGGTCGTACGGACGAAGCTCAGCACTTCGGCGATCTCCTGGTCCGACATCTGCTCACGCAGCGCGGGCATCCGGTAGGCATCCGGCACCCCGGCGGCGACGATACGCTGCGAGCCGTTGAGGGTGATATTGATTGCCGAGGCGTTTTCCTTGGCCAGCATCGAGGTCGCGCCGGCCAGTGGCGGAATCCACTCGGCCTGGCCCTGGCCGTCCAGGCCATGGCACGACGCACAGCGGGTCACGTAGCTGTGTGCGCCCGGGGCATCGAGGCGGGTAGCCGCCGATACGGCCTGATACTGCCAGGGGGCGCCGTCGCGCTGGGGGTCGCCCGGCAGCGACTTCAGGTAGCGGGCAATCGCGCCCAGGTCTTCGTCGCTCATGAACTGCGTGGAGTTGTTGAACGCCTCGGTCATCGAACCGTACACCACCGCATGCTTGTTACGACCGGTCTTGAGGAACTGCACGATCTCGGGTTCGCTCCAGCGCCCAAGCCCGGTGTTGTGGTCCTGACGCAGGCTCGGCGCGTACCAGCCGTCGAGCAGGGCTCCGGCGAGAAACGCCTTGCCGGAGTCGTCCAGCGCCTTCTCGTTGAAGGCAAGGCCACGTGGCGTATGGCAACTGCCGCAGTGGCCCGGGCCCTGGACGATATAGGCGCCGCGGTTCCACAGGGGGTCTTCGGTGGGCTTTTCAGCGTAGGGCTTGTCGGCGGCGAACAGGCCGTTCCACAAGGCGATCGGCCAGCGCAGGTTCAGCGGCCAGGGAATATCGCTGGGGATATTGGCCTGGTCTGACGGCTGCACGCCCTTCATGAAGAAGGCATAGAGCGCCCTCATGTCGTCATCGCTGAGCTTGGCGTAAGACGGGTAGGGCATGGCCGGGTACAGACGGCGCCCGCCCGGCGCAACGCCGTGGCGCACGGCGCGGTCGAAGTCGGCGAGGCTGTAGCTGCCGATACCGTTGTTGCGGTCCGGGGTGATGTTGGTGGCATGGATCGCGCCCAAGGGCGTTGCCATTTCCAGGCCGCCGGCGAACGGCGCCTTGCCCGGCAGGCTGTGGCACGCCACGCAGTCGCTCAGGCGCGCGACGTATTCGCCGCGGGCGATCAGCGCCTGGTCGGGGCTTGGAGTTTCCTGCTCGAAGGGCGAGGTGACCTCGCGGGTGACATACCAGGCCAGCAGGCCTGCCGCGACAAGGCACGGCAGCGCGAGCCAGCGGGTGGTGGTTACCAGTCGGCTGTTTTTCATGAGGGCTTCCGTGTCAGGCAAAGGTATGGCGGCTCAGGGGCAGGCTGCGCGCGCGTTGGCCGGTCAGCCGCGCCACGGCGTTGGCCACCGCTGGCGCTACTGCCGGCAGCGGTGGCTCGCCGATACCACCCATCTTCGCCCCGCTCTCGACGATGCGCACATGCACCCGGGCCATGCGCGATGGCGGCAGGATCGGGTACAGGTCGTAGTTGCGCGCACGCGGCATGCCGTTGACCCACACCGCTTCCTCCACCAGCGTCTGCGACAGGCCGAGCGCCACGGCGCCGTTGACCTGATGCTCGACAATCGCCGGGTTGACGATGCTGCCCGGGTCGATCGCCTGCCAGATGTCGTGCACCTTGACCTGGCCGTTCTCGATCGACACTTCGGCAATCACCGCCGCCTCCGAACCGAACGGCGAAGCCATGGCCACGCCGCGGGCGCGCTTGGTGCCATCCTCGGCGGTAAATGGCCCGCGTTTCCATCCGCCGGACAATTCGCCGACTGCCTGCAGCAGGGTGGTCAGGCGTTGATTGTCGCGCAACAGGTGCAGGCGCAGCTCGAACGGGTCGTGCCCGCCTTTGTCGGCCAGTTCATCAAGGAACGACTCATAGAAGAAGTCGTTCAGCGAATTACCGACCGAACGCCAGTAGCCCAGCATGGCGGGGCCCTTGACATAGATTTGCGCGATGCGTTTGTTGGCAATGGCATAGGACTTGCCCGCCAAACCTTCCACGGCAGTGGGGTCGATCTTCTCGCCCTGTTTGCCGGCGATTGCCTCGGTCGGGCCCTCTGTGGCGCTGACCGCTTCGATGGCAACGGGCAGGCCCTTCTCGTCGAGCCCGGCGCGGAACTTGACCACTGCCACCGGCCGCAGCACGTCACGTACGAACTCTTCCTCGCGGGTCCAGATCAGCTTGACCGGGCGCCCGACCGCCTTGGCCAGGGCAATGGCCTGTGGGTAGGGGTTGGCCGAGTCGTACAGGAAGTGGCGCCCGAAGAAGCCGCCCAGAAGCGGCGAATGCAGGATGATCTGTTCCTTGGCAAGGCCAGTGCGCTTGGCGATGTCATCGCGGAACATGTCCGGGGCCTGGTTGGGCAGCCAGACTTCGAGCGATCCATCGGGATTGAAACGCGCGAGCGCCGACGGTGGTTCGAGCTGACCGTGGTTGAGGTACTGGTTGTGGTAGGTGGCTTCCACCTGGGTCTTGGCCCCCTTGAGCGCAGCCGCCACATCGCCTTCGTTCTCGTCATCGCGCGCCGGGCCGGTTTGTGCGGCGAGGTAATCGCGATAGGCATCGCTGGAGAAATCGGCTGGCATCGTGCGCACCTTCGAATCGGCGCCCGGCTCCTGCCAGTCGACCTGTACCGCCTCCACGGCACGCTTGGCATGCCACCAGCGTTCGGCGACCACCGCCACGGCACCCGGCAGTACGTGCACCGAATGCACGCCCTTCATCGCCTTGACCTGCGCCTCGTTGCGCAGGCCGCCCACGGTCATGCCCAGCCGTGGCGCGTGCTGCACCGCTGCGTGGAGCATGTCGTCGACCTTGAGGTCGATACTGTACAGGGCCTTGCCGGTGGACTTGTCATAGGCATCGACACGGCGTACCGGCTTGCCGATCCAACGGAACTGGCTGGGATCGCGCAGCTTGATGCTGGCCGGATCCGGGACTGGCAGGTCCATGGCGCGCTCGGCCAGGTCGCCATAAGCGACCGAGCGGCCGGAGGCAGCATGCACCACCTTGCCCGGCTCGGTGCTCAGCTCACTGACCGGCACCTTCAGGGTGTCGGCACCGGCCTGCAGCAGCATCGCCCTGGCCAGCGCGCCAAGGCGGCGCATGGTCGGGTAGCTCATGCGCACCGACATGCTGCCGCCGGTGATGCGCAGGCCATTTTCCATCACCACGTAGGCTTCGCCGGGCGGTGCAGCATCGATCAGGAAGCTGGCCGGGTCCATATCCAGTTCTTCGCCGACGATCTGCGCCATGGCGGTGAATGTGCCCTGGCCACCTTCCATGAAGGGGCAGAGCAGGCGCACGGTGCCGTCAGGGCGGATTTCCAGGAATGCCGGCACCTGCGTGCCGCGTTCTGCGGCCACCGCGGTGGCGGCCTGCACCCGGGCCGAGCCGAGCGGCAAGCCAAAGCCGATCACCAGCGCACCGATGGCGCTACCCGCGAGAAAGCGGCGGCGCGAAAGATTGACCGGCTGATCCAGTTTCAGGTCGCGCAGTTCGGACGGGATGTCGATGGGCGAGTTCATCAGACGCTCTCCTTGGCGGCAGGCTGGGCGGCGAGCTCATGCACCGCGGCGTGGATCGCGTTGTAGGTGCCGCAGCGGCACAGGTTGACCATTGCGGCACTGATCTGCTCGTCGCTCGGCGCCGGCGTGTGCTTGAGCAGCGCAGTCGCGGCCATCACTTGGCCAGACTGGCAGTAGCCGCACTGGGCGACCTGATGCTCGACCCAGGCTGAGACCACTCGCTTGCCCACCGGGTCGGCCTCGATCGCTTCGATGGTGGTCACTTCACGGCCAACCACACCGGCCACCGGCGTGACACAGGCACGCACCACGTTGCCGTCCACCAGCACCGAGCAGGCGCCACATTGGGCCAGGCCGCAGCCATATTTCGTGCCGGTCATGCCCAGGTCATCGCGGATCACCCACAGCAGTGGGGTATCGGCGTCGGCGTCGACCTGATAGGTCTTCTGGTTGATGCGTAGTTCCATGGCGTTCACCCGCTGATCATCGGTTGGTGTTTCGTCGTTATAGGCAGGGCGGTGCGTCGAGGCAGTGCCCTGGGAGGAACGCCGCGCGCGTGCAGGGGCGGGTTTCCGATCTGAAAACTCTAGACCTTGGCGGGCAGGTTTCCTATCCATCGGGCAGCATGTTCAGAGAATCAGGCAAGAAATCAGGTGGATTGCGCTAGTGGCAGGATCGGGCGGGGACGTCGCAGCGGGAGCTGTCGCGCCCACGCTGTAGGGAAAATGCCGGCATCGATATCGGATGTCGGCATCCAGGCCAGTTGAACCAGGGGTTGTTGATGAACCGCCCGCGTTGGTTATCGGCGCGCGACGGCGTGCTGGACGCACTGTTCGTAGTAGGTCTGCTTGATGGCCTTTGGCGGCAGGCGTGAGCTGCTGTTGTAGGTTTGCTCGGTGATGCCGAACGCTGTCATGCGCATCCAGGGTTTGGCGAAGCGCCGCACTTGCAGCTTCTTGCGCGCTGCATAAAGCGTCACCCCGGAGAGCTTGGCGTGCTGCGCCTCCGAGGCGATCTGCGCGCCCCAGCCGCACACGCTGCGATCGTTCTGGCTCAGCGGCCTGGCCTGGGCGCCGAATGCGGTGGCCGCCAACACGCAGCTGGCCAGGGTTGCTAGAAATACCCGCATGTTGCTGTCCTAAGCGTCTGAAGGAAAAGGGAGTTTGCCTTCGCTTTCAGCGCCTGGGGGCCAGCAATTTGCCGTCAGGCGACGGGCAGCTTCGCCTGGCCCGAGACAGGCTGACGCAAGGAGTACCACGCCAGCCCGGCTATCCAGAGCACCGCCACGCCGTAGTTGATTCGTTGATAGAGGCCGAAGAGCTGGCCTGTTTCGGCTGCCCTTGCCATCAACGCCACCGTGCCGATGGAGACCACCGCACAGAGCAGGGAGCCGCTGGCCAGCAGCCGTGAATCAGCCATGCGCAATGCCAGCCAGACCCACAGCAGGCTGGCCAGGGTCAGCGAGAGGAACATCAGCAGGCCGCTGAGGTTATGCATGTGCTGGGAGAACGACGGCTCGGTGGGGGTGCAACCCGGATCGCAGGCGAATGCCCCAGTCCCAAGGCTCGCAACGCCGTGCAACAACACCAGCAGCGCACTCGCCAGGGCGACGTTCGAACGACGCCAACGGCGGGCCAGCCCCCAGGCGAACAAGGCAAACAGCAGTGCCAAAGGGAAGTTGTTGACCCAGGGCGAAAATGCCGCGGTCGGTGCGCCTGTCGCCCCGAGTTGGCTCATGGCCTGCTGCAGGTGCTGGTAACCGGGGTAAGCCTGGGCGGTAAACCAAACCCCCAGTAGCAACCAGGGTGGGATGAACAGGCCGGTGGTGAGCAGGGCTCGGTCGAGTGTCGTCATAGAATGCCTTCCTTGGGCCGTGCCGCGTCATCTGGCGGCACGTAAACCCGCACACTACAGACCTCGACGGACGATTCGCCAGTCGTTTCGCATCATAGGCCGGTCACCAGCATCACCACCAGCACGCAGGCCAGCAGTGCCAGATAGGCCCGCGCATGCAGGGTATCGCTCAGGCGGCCCAGCAGCGGCGCAGCCAGGTGCATGCCGAGCCAGGCGCCTGCAGCCATTGCCAGTGCCGCACGCAGGTCGATATAGCCCAGCAGCCCGGCACCCAGGTTCGCTTCTGGCGCCGGCACCAGGGCATACACCAGGGTGGCGGCCAGCGCCATGGGCAATGACAGCGGGTTGGCCATGGCGGTGGCGGTGCCCATGCTGGCGCCGCGCCTGCGCATCAGCGGCACGGTCATCACGCTGCCGCCGACCCCCAGCAGCGCTGCCAGTGCGCCGATCGGCAGGCCGACCAAGGCAGCCGCAGCCTTGCCCAGCGGCACCGGACCGTGGTTGCCAACGCGCATGAAACCTGGACGCAGCCACGCATCGAGCAGGCTCAGCAGCAAGTAGCCGATAAACAGCCAACGCAGCCAGGTGCTGTCCAGGTACAGGGCGGCCCAGGCGCCAGCCATTGCCCCGAGGGCGATGGCCGGAGCCAGTGGGCGCACCAGGTCCCAGCGCAACGTGCCGGCGCGCTGGTGCCGCCAGGTGGCCAGGGCGCTGCTGAAGATCATCAGCATGGCCGAGGTGGCCACGGCGATCTGCATGGCGTGCAGCGCCACCGGGGAGCCCGCCGCATGGCTGGTGAGCAGCAACGCATAGAGCAAGGGCACGGCGAAGAAACCGCCGCCGAAGCCGAACAGCAGCGTGGTGACGCCAGCACACAGGCCGAAGACACCGAGCAAGGGGTACAGCATGATCGCCAGCCTTTGTCAGGGGAGTGGAGATGCAGGGTAGGAAGACGAGGGCTGGCCAGCATTCGAGCATTGGCCAATAATCCGTGCGTTTCAGCCACGGAGATCCCCATGCGCAATGTGCCGCTGTGCCAGGTCGATGCCACGCCACGTCCGGTGTTGGCGATCGCTACCGATTATCCGCCTGACACGCTATTGCCACGCCACGTGCACCGGCGTGCGCAGTTCCTTTATGGCATGAGCGGTTTGATGGAAGTACTGACTGACGATGGCGCCTGGGTCGTTCCACCCTACAGCGGTGTGTGGATTCCGTCGGGCAAGCCCCATCAGGTGCTGATGCGAGGGGTGAGCACGCGCAGCTTGTACATCGAGGCCGTTGCGGCGCCGAGACTGGGACAGGCCTGCGAGGCGCTGCTGGTCACGCCGCTGCTGCATCAGTTGCTGCTGGCCAGTGCCGAACTGCCCGCGCTGTACGACCCTCAGGGGCGCGATGGCCAACTGGTTGGCCTGATCCTGCATGAGCTGCGCAGCGCCGAGCGCCTGCCGCTGTTCGCGCCGATGCCAGGGGAGCCGCGCCTGGCGCTCTTGTGCCAGGCGTTTCTCGCGGCGCCTTCGATCAGCACGACGGCCGAGGCCTGGGCGATGCACCTGAACTGGAGCCCGCGGACATTCAGCCGGCGCTTTCGCGAACAGACCGGGTTGTCGTTCGGACAATGGCGCCAGCAAGCCTGCCTGATGGCAGCCGTCACGCGATTGGCAGCGGGTGAGGCGGTCACCCGGGTTGCCCTCGACCTTGGGTATGACAGCCCCAGTGCGTTTTCCAGCATGTACCGCAGGTTCATGGGCGAGGCGCCCTCGGCGGTTCGGCACAAGGCATTGGCGGCGAGATGAAAACCCTGGCGGATGTATGTGATCGTACAACTGCATGAGCTATGATGACGGCTGTCTTTTCACGATGAAACGTACAGGGCATGACAGAGCAGCAGCTACAGGCACGGACCCGACGCAAACCGCGCAGTCTGGCGCAGGAACTGGTCACGGTGCTGACCGAACGTATTCGCAGCGGCCAACTCAAGCGTGGCGACAAACTGCCGACCGAATCGCAGATCATGGTCGAGGAGGGCGTCAGCCGCACGGTGGTGCGCGAGGCGATCTCGCGGCTGCAGGCCGCCGGCCAGGTGGAGACCCGCCACGGCATCGGCACCTTCGTGCTCGACGCGCCGAGCACCGGTGGTTTCCGTATCGACCCGGCGACCATCGTCACCCTGCGCGAGGTGCTGGCCGTCCTGGAGTTGCGCATCGCCCTGGAGATCGAGTCGGCCGGGCTCGCCGCCCAGCGCCGTAGCGACGAACAACTGACCGGTATGCGTGCTGCGCTCGACGAAATCAACGAAGGCGCCGCGCATGCCTCCGATGCGGTCTCGGCGGATTTCCAGTTCCACCTGCGCATCGCCCAGGCCAGCGGCAATCATTATTTCGCTGACATCATCAATCACCTGGGTACCAGCATCATTCCCCGCACCCGGCTCAATTCGGCGCGCCTGGCCCATGATGACCAGGCCCATTACATGAGCCGCCTGAGCCATGAGCACGAGGCCATCTATGAAGCCATTGCCCGACGCGACAGCGAAGGGGCGAAAATGGCCATGCGCCTGCACCTGAGCAACAGCCGCGAGCGGCTGCGCCAAGCGCATGAGGCGGCAGAAGCACAGGGCGTCTGACAGGCTTCAACACGCTAACCCGCTCTCATCGGTGCGTTTGTGGGCGGCAAAAGGCTCACGACTGTTTCTTGAAGAGAAATAATCAATTGCCACCCGCAGTGATTCTAAGTGTCGGGCGAATGAGTAAGGATTGATACACCCTCACTCAACCGTTCAGGTGCCACCATGAACCAGCCTCCGTCGGACCTCAAGCCCTCTCCCTGGCACGACGGCGAGCTTGCGCTGCAACGCAGCGTCGGTGCGGTCGAGCGTATGGTGGGGACTGGCAAGGTGCAGATGTCGCGTGACTTCATGCCCGACCAGCACCGCGAGTTCTATGCCCAACTGCCTTTCGTGGTGCTCGGCAGCGTCGACCCGCACGGCGATCCGTGGGCAACGCTGCGCACCGGCCAGCCCGGCTTCATGCAATCCCCCGATCCGCGTCGGCTGCTCCTGGACCTTCCCCGTGAGCCAGCCGATCCTGCGGATGCCGGGCTGGAGGACGGTGACGGCGTCGGCATGCTCGGCATCGAGTTGCACACCCGCCGACGCAATCGCCTGAACGGCTTCGTGCGCCGGTCAGACGACAGCGGTTTTACCATCGAGCCGACCCAGTCCTATGGCAACTGCCCGCGCTATATCAATCTGCGCCGCTATGTCTTCGATGACAGCGCGCCCGGCGAGCCCAGCGAGTCGACCGAGCTGAACGCAGCAGACCGCGCCATGGTGGCCGCCGCCGACTCCTTCTACGTTGCCTCGTACGTGGTGCGCGATGGCGTGCGCCAGGTGGACGTCTCGCACCGTGGCGGCAAGCCTGGTTTCGTCCACATCGACGTCGAAGGCACGCTGAGCGTGCCTGATTTCAATGGCAACCTCTTCTTCAATACCCTGGGCAATATGCTGCTCAACCCCCGTGCCGGGCTGGTGTTCGTCGACATGCGCAGCGGCGACCTGCTGCAGATGACCGGGCGCACCGAAGTGATCGTCGACGATCCACAGACACTCGCCTTCATCGGCGCCGAGCGCATGTGGCGGTTCTACCCCGAGCGGATCGTGCGCCGACCGGGAGGATTGGCGCTGCGCTGGGTCGACATGGATGACGGCGTCTCGCCCAATGTGTTGATGACCGGCAGCTGGGAAGACATGCAGGCGCGCCTGAAGGCCGCGGCGTTGCAGCAAAGCTGGCGTCCGTACCGGGTAACGCAGATCGTCGACGAGAGCGAGCACATCCGTTCGTTCCACCTGGCACCCGACGATGGTTTGGGCTTGCCGGTGCGCCAGGCGGGGCAGCACCTGCCGATCCGGGTACGGTTGCCTGGAGAGCAGGCGCCGTTGGTGCGCACCTACACCCTGTCTAGCGCGCCGGCGGACGATGCACTGCGCATCAGCGTCAAGCGCGAGGGTGTGGTCTCTCGGCACCTGCATGAGCAGGTCAGGATCGGCGACCTGATCGAGGCGCGTGCGCCGGCCGGAGCCTTCACCATCGATGCTACGGTGCGCCGTCCGGTAGTCTTGCTGGCTGCGGGCGTGGGGGTGACGCCCGCCTTGGCGATGGCCAGGCACCTGGTCAATGAGGGGCGGCGTACACGCTACGCCCGACCGGCCTGGGTGTTTCAATCGGCCTCGACTCGGGCACAACTGGCCTTTGCCAGTGAATTTGCAGCGCTGGTGACTGCCTCCGAAGGCAAGCTCAGGCATGTGCGCCTGCTCAGCGACGCCAGCGGTGCGGTAGCAGGCGTGGATTACGAGCGCGAAGGGCGTCTGGGCGTCGACCTGTTGCGCGAGCTGCTGCCGTTCGACGACTACGACTTCTACCTGTGCGGGCCGCAGGGGTTCATGCAGCAGATGTACGACGGCCTGCGCGCACTGGATATCAACGATGCACGGATCCACGCCGAGGCCTTCGGCCCATCGAGCCTGCGCCGCACGCGCAACGAACAGCAGGCTGCGCCGGCCTTGCCGGCGGTGGCCACTGAGTCGGTTGCGGTGATGTTCATGGACTCGGCGAAAGAGGCGCGCTGGAACCCGGGGGATGGCTCGCTGCTGGAACTGGCCGAGCAGCGTGGTCTCGAGCCGCCTTTTGGCTGCCGTGGCGGGTCGTGCGGAAGTTGTCGGACCCGTGTGCTCAAGGGGGCGGTCACCTATGCCGAGGCACCGGAGTTCGCCGTGGCGCAGGACGAGGCGTTGATCTGCTGCGCCATGCCGGCTGACGGATCCGGGCCCTTGCACCTGGCGTTGTGATAGCAAGCTGTCTCTTCAATTGGACTGCCCCCAAGAAGTTGGACACAAATCCAACCCTTGGGGGCAGTCCACCCTGTGGGAGCGGGCTTGCCCGCGAACACGGGCGTAGCCCGTGCCAGGCAGCGCGCTATCTTTTTCGCGGGCAAGCCCGCTCCTACAAGCGCGTCAGAGCGCGCGGTCGCTCCACTGACCATTGACCAGGCGTCGCAGCCCCAGTGGGTTACCGTCCTGCAGGGCCTTCGGCAGCAAGGCCTGCGGGTGGTTCTGGTAGCACACCGGACGCAGGAAGCGATCGATGGCCAGGGTGCCGACCGAAGTACCGCGGGCGTCGGAGGTGGCCGGGTAGGGGCCGCCGTGCACCATGGCATCGCTCACTTCCACACCGGTCGGGTAGCCGTTGACCAGAATCCGTCCGACTTTTTCTTCCAGCAGCGGCACCAGCCAGGCATAGGCCTCGAAGTCTTCGGGTTCGCCGATCAGGGTGGCCGTGAGCTGGCCGCGCAGGCCCAGCAGCGCGGCGCGCAACTGAGCATCGTCACTGACTTCGACCGCCACGGTGGTGGGGCCGAACACTTCTTCCTGCAGCAGCGGGTCGGCGTCCACCAGCAGGCGCGCGTCGGCCTTGAACAGCTGGGCGCGGGCCTGGCTGCCTGCCTGCGCCTGGCCGGCCAGGTGCTCGATGCCGGCGTGCGCTTGCAGGTGTTCCAGCCCGCTCACATAACTGCGCAGGCCCCCGGCATTGAGCAGGGTCTGCCCAGCCTGCTGCGCCAGGTGCTGGCCGAGATCGGCGAGCAACTGGCTGAACGGCGCCGACTGCAGGCCGATCACCAGTCCTGGGTTGGTACAGAACTGACCGGCGCCCAGGCACACGGAGCCTGCCAGTTCACGGGCGATGGTCTCGCCGCGTTTGGCCAATGCGCCAGGCAGCACGATCACCGGGTTGATGCTCGACATCTCGGCGAATACCGGGATCGGCTGTGGACGTTCGGCGGCCATGCGGCACAGGGCGTCGCCGCCCTTGAGCGAGCCGGTGAAGCCGACCGCCTGGATGGCCGGATGCTTGACCAGCCACTCGCCCACGCCGCCGCCGAAGACCATGTTGAACACGCCCTTGGGCATGCCGGTGCGTTCGGCCGCACGGACGATGGCGCAACCCACCAGGTCGGCGGTGGCCATGTGGCCGCTGTGCGCCTTGAACACCACCGGGCAGCCGGCGGCCAGGGCAGCTGCGGTGTCGCCGCCTGCGGTGGAAAAGGCCAGCGGGAAGTTGCTGGCACCGAACACCGCCACCGGGCCTACGCCGATGCGCATCTGGCGCAGGTCGACCCGTGGCAGGGGTTGACGGTCCGGCAGCGCGAGGTCGATACGGGCACCGAGGAAATCACCCCGGCGCAGCACTTGGGCGAACAGGTGCATTTGCCCGCTGGTACGGCCGCGCTCGCCCTGAATGCGGGCAGCGGGCAAGGCGGTTTCGCGGCAAACGATAGCGACGAAGCTGTCGTCCAGCTCATCCAGCTCGGCGGCAATGGCGTCGAGGAACTCGGCGCGACGGGCTGGCGGCAACTGGCGGAACTCGGCGAAGGCAGCGGCAGCGGCTTTGGCGGCTTGATCGACTTCGTCTTCGGTGGCTTGCATGAAGCTGTAGGGCAGGGCCTCGCCCGTGGTGGCGTCCAGGCTCTGCAGGCGCTGTTGGCCGGCGGCACTGCGCTGGCCGGCGATGAAGTTGTGGCCGAGGATCTCAGGCATGGGGTGCTCCTGTAGTCGCTGAAGGAATAATGTTGTCTGGGCGGGTTCGCTTGCCCCCCAGTGGGAGCGGGTTCACCCGCGAAGCAGACGACTCGGTGTATGGCACCGGCTGCGCCGGTGTTCGCGGTTAAACCCGCTCCCACAGAGAGAACGCTGTCAGGTAATCGGTGCCGGGTTGAACAGGGTGATGTCGTTGTGCAGCTTGTGCCGCTCGGCCCAGGTCTGCTTGCGGCCGCTGGCAACGTCGAGGTAGTAGTGGAACAGCTCCCAGCCCAGCTCTTCGATGCTTGCTCGGCCGCTGGCGATGCGCCCGGCATCGATGTCGATCAGGTCGGGCCAGCGCTGAGCCAGTTCGCTGCGGGTGCAGACCTTGACCACGGGGGCCATGGCCAGCCCGTAAGGTGTGCCGCGACCCGTGGTGAACACGTGCAGGTTCATGCCCGCTGCCAGTTGCAGGGTGCCGCAGACGAAGTCGCTGGCCGGCGTCGCGCAGAAGATCAGGCCTTTGCGTGCGACGCGCTCGCCTGGGCCGACCACGCCCTGGATCGCAGCGCTGCCGGACTTGACGATCGAGCCCAGGGACTTTTCGACGATGTTCGAGAGCCCGCCTTTCTTGTTGCCCGGCGTGGTGTTGGCGCTGCGGTCGGCTGCACCCTGTTGCAGGTAGCGGTCGTACCAGTCCATTTCGCGTACCAGCGCTTCGGCCACTTCCGGGGTTTCGGCGCGGGAGGTGAGCATGTAGATGGCATCGCGGACCTCGGTGACCTCCGAGAACATCACCGTGGCACCGGCGCGCACCAGCAGGTCGGCGGCATAGCCCAGCGCCGGGTTGGCGGTGATGCCGGAGAAAGCGTCGCTGCCGCCGCACTGCATGCCCAGAATCAGCTCACTGGCCGGCACCGTTTCGCGACGGCGCTGGTCGAGCTTCTTCAGGCGGGTTTCAGCCAGCTGCATGATCTGTTCGATCATCTCGACGAAACCCAGCGAAGCGTCCTGCAGGCGATACAGCCAGGGCTCGCTGAGGTCCACGGACGGGTCGTCTTCGTGCATCACCTGGCCGGCCTGCAGCTTTTCGCAACCCAGGCTGATGACCAGGGCTTCGCCGCCCAGGTTGGGGTTGCGCGCCAGGTTGCGCACGGTGCGGATGGGGATATAGGCGTCACGCGCATTGATCGCCACGCCACAGCCGTAGCTGTGGGTGAGGGCGACCACGTCGTCGACGTTGGGATACTTGGGCAGCAGCTCGTCGCGGATGCGTTTGACCGCGTGGTCGAGCACGCCGGTCACGCATTGCACGGTGGTGGTGATGCCGAGGATGTTGCGGGTACCGACGGTGCCGTCGGCGTTGCGATAGCCTTCGAAGGTAAAGCCTTCAAGAGGTGGCAGGGCCGCGGGCACTGCGTCGCAGCGCGGCAGGCTGTCGAGTTCGGGGGCGGCGGGCATCGATAACTGGGTTTCCTGAACCCAACTGCCCTGACGCAGGTCTTGCAGGGCATAACCGATGATCTGTCCATAGCGGCGTACAGGCTCGCCCTGGTGGATATCCACGGTGGCGACCTTGTGGCTTTGCGGCACGCCCTCGACCAGGGTCAGGCCATCGGCGAAGCGCGCACCTTCGCCCAGGCCACCGTCATTGACCACCACCACGACATTGTCGTCATCGTGCAGGCGGACGTAGCGGGGCGACTCGGAATGTTCGATCAACTGCATGGTCAGGCCCTTCTTGTCATTTCTTTCAGGCTTTTATCCGGTTACCGACGCCCGTTGCGGGGCGTCGGTGTGCTTCAGGTCACTGGCGCGAGCCGGCCAGTTCGGCGTTCGGCGCCGCTTGCGGCCCGGCTTCTTCCTTGAGCTCGATGCGCTTGATCGGGCCGACGATCACCAGGTAGCTGAATACCGCTACCAGCGCATTGGCGCCCACGTACACCAGCGCCCATTTGAACGAGCCGGTGGCGCTGATGATGTAGCCGATGACGATCGGCGTGGTGATCGACGCGATGTTGCCGAAGGTGTTGAACAGGCCACCCGAGAGCCCCGCGATCTGTTTGGGCGAGGTGTCGGCGACCACGGCCCAGCCCAGGGCGCCGATGCCTTTGCCGAAGAAGGCCAGGGTCATGAAGCCGACCACCATCCACTCGGCGTCGACGTAGTTGCAGAAGACCATGGTGGTCGACAGCAACAGGCCGCAGACGATTGGCAGCTTGCGCGAGAAGGTCAGCGAGTTGCCGCGGCGCAGCAGCCAGTCCGACAGCACCCCGCCCAGCACCCCACCGATGAAGCCGCAGATGGCCGGTAAGGAGGCGATGAAGCCGGCCTTGAGGATGGTCATGCCGCGCTCCTGCACCAGGTACACCGGGAACCAGGTCAGGAAGAAGTAGGTGATGGCGTTGATGCAGTACTGGCCCAGGTACACGCCCAGCAGCATGCGGCTGGTCAGCAGTTGCTTGATGTAGCCCCATTTCGGGCCGTCGTTGCCGCGCTTCTGGTCCATGTCCACCAGGCCGCCGTTCTGCTCGATGTGCTCGAGTTCGGCCTGGCTGATGCGTGGGTGCTGGCGAGGGTTGTAGATGGTCTTCATCCAGACCATCGAGAACAGGATGCCAAGGGCGCCCATGACCACGAACACATGCTCCCAGCCGAAGGTGAACACGATCCAGCCCATCAGCGGTGCGAACAGCGCGGTGGCGAAGTACTGCGCCGAGTTGAAGATCGCCGAAGCCGTGCCGCGTTCGGCGGTGGGGAACCAGGCCGCAACGATCCGGGCATTGCCCGGGAACGACGGGGCTTCGGCGAAACCGACCAGAAAGCGCAGGGTGAACAGGGTGACGACCGCCCAGGCCACCGGCAGGCCGCCGACGAAACCTTGCAGCAAGGTGAACAGCGACCAGGTGAAGATGCTGAATGCGTAGACGTTCTTTGAACCGAAGCGGTCGAGCAACCAGCCGCCGGGAATCTGCCCGGCCACGTAGGCCCAGCCGAAGGCGGAGAAGATGTAACCGAGGGTGACCGCGTCGATGCCCAGATCCTTCTGCAGGCTTGAACCGGCGATGGCGATGGTGGCGCGGTCGGCATAGTTGATCGTGGTCACCAGGAACAGCATGAACAGGATCAGGTAGCGTACATGCGTCTTTTTCGTCGCTTGCATGCTGGTGTTCTCCCACTATTTATTGTTGTGCGGGGCATTCGGATTGTGGGCCGGAGCGCGGTGGCACTCCGGCAGCGGCATTGGCAGGCCGCGGGGCTGCGCTTATTGCGGGCCCATCTTGTCCATCAGGGCGGCGAGCATTTCGTACTCTTCGCCGGTGAGGTCGGTCAGCGGGGTGCGTACCGGGCCTGCATCATAGCCAGCAAGCTTGGCGCCGGCCTTGACGATGCTCACGGCGTAACCGGCCTTGCGGTTGCGGATGTCCAGGTATGGCAGGAAGAAGTCATCGATCAACTTGCCGACCGTGGCGTGGTCGTCGCGGGCGATGGCGTTGTAGAAGTCCATTGCGGTCTTGGGGACGAAGTTGAACACGGCCGAGGAGTAGACCGGCACGCCCAGCGCCTTGTAAGCCGCAGCATACACCTCGGCGGTCGGCAGGCCACCCAGGTAGCTGAAGCGATCGCCCAGGCGGCGACGAATCGACACCATCAGCTCGATATCACCCAGGCCATCCTTGTAGCCGATCAGGTTCGGGCAGCGCTCAGCCAGTTTTTCGAGCTGCGCAGCGTTCAGGCGGCAGACGTTGCGGTTGTAGACCACCACACCGATCTTCACCGAATTGCACACGGCCTCAACGTGGGCGGCTACGCCGTCCTGGCTGGCTTCGGTGAGGTAGTGCGGCAGCAGCAGCAGACCTTTGGCACCCAGGCGCTCGGCTTCCTGGGCGTACTCGATGGCCTGGCGGGTAGCACCGCCCACGCCAGCCAGGATGGGTACGGAGGTGGCGCAGGTATCGACGGCGGTCTTGATCACCTGGCTGTATTCGCTGGCAGCGAGGGAGAAGAATTCACCGGTGCCACCGGCGGCGAACAGTGCGCTGGCACCATAGGGGGCCAGCCATTCCAGGCGCTTGATGTAGCCGGCGGGGTTGAAGTCGCCCTGGGCGTTGAAGTCGGTGACAGGGAACGACAGCAGGCCGTGGGAGAGGATGGATTTCAGTTCTTGTGGATTCATTGTTGTAGGCATCCTGTGGGCGCTTGGGTAAGAAGGTGTACCAAGGTGAGAGGTAAGTTATCGTACAACTTGTGCGATGACTAGCCCTGCCCGAGAAATTTTTGCAGCGATGCCTATCCGCTGGGCGCTGTCGCGGTGCGCGGCAGCTGCCGGCAGATCACCTGGAACCGCGCTTTTGTGGAAGCGGGCTCGTCCCGCGATAGCGCCGCAACAGCCAACCGAAGCGGCTGATCGTGCACTGCGGTCGATCAGTCATCGTATGTCTTCAGGGAAAAAAGATCGCGGAGACAGGCACAAGCCCGCCGCCCGCTTCCACGGGAGGTGTTCTGGGACCAGCAGAGGGTGGCCGGGGAAGCGGGGGCGACGTTGCGCCGCCCCGCGATCAAAGCTAACGAAGAGGGGTCAGGCCGCCTGGTGGCGCTTGCTGGCCTGGGACTTGCGGACCTGGGCGCGGCAGGCGTCGCCGAAGGCTTGGAACATCTTGATCGAATCCGGGTTCTTCGCCGCTTGCCACTCGGGGTGCCACTGCACCGCGAACAGGAAGGGCGAAATGCTCGGTGCATGAATGGCCTCGACCAGGCCATCTTCGGCGTGGGCGATCGGCTCGATGCCTTCACCCAGGTTGCGCAGGCCCTGACCGTGTAGCGAGTTCACGCGGATCTCGTCGGTGCCCAGGGTTTCGCGCAGCCAACTGCCGGGTTTGATCTTCACCCCGTGGGAGGCGGCGTACTGCACATCGACCGGGTCTTCAGGGTTTTCGCGATGGTCGTTGAAGCCTGGTTCGGCGTAGACCTTCTGGTAGATGTCACCACCCAGGGCCACGTTGATTTCCTGCATGCCGCGACAGATGCCGAAGATCGGCAGGCCGCGGGCGATGGCCAGTTGCACCAGGGGGATGTCGAACAGGTCGCGGTTCTTGTCCTGGGCCTTGCCGGGGGTTTCGTTCTCCTGGCCATAGAGAGCCGGATCGATATTGCTGCCGGCGCCGGTCAGGTAGATGCCGTCGGCCATGTCCAGGTACGCCTCGAGGGCGTCGGTGCCGCAGCAGGTAGGGACCAGGACCGGGATGCAGTCGGCGAAATCGACCAGGGGAGTGATGTATTTATGGGTCATGACCTGATAGTCGTGACCTTTGCGCTCTTGGCTGCCCATGGTCATCAGGACGATGGGCTTGCGCAGGGAGGGTTGCTTGTTGCCAATGTTGCTGTTGGACATATGTCACCTTGGGACAGGTTTTACCTGTCGTTGTTGTGCAGGTCCGCGGCCTTGGGCCCTTGATGCGTGACCTGTGGTCCCGAGCACTGCCGGCGCGGCTTGAAGGCTGCGGAACCGGTCGGGACATGCTTCATAGCTTGCCAGAGCCGTTTAATATGTCAAACGACTGACGCGTCGGCTTCATGGGGCAATTGGCCTGTTTTCGGGGGCTCTAACTGCTGCAAGCCTGAGCCGACAAGGCTTTGGCAGGGGAGTAGGTCAATAATATTTAACGATGCAGTCGGGTCTTTGCAGCGCTGCAATAAACCTGGCGTTTGCGGTGCTGGCCGGATTTGACAGCACACCCTCGCCGAGGGAAGAGTGGCAGGCAGTGCCCTGGGCCATCGCCATTCCAAATCCAATAAAGGGAGCTTCAGATGTCCGCACCGTCCACAGGTCCTGTCGTACGTGTTCCTCTTGCGCAGTTGCAGGAGCGGTTGCAGCAGATCTTCCAGCGTCATGGATGCAGCGAGGCAGTGGCGGCAGTGCTGGCCGCCAACTGCGCCAGCGCCCAGCGCGATGGTGCCCACAGTCATGGTGTGTTCCGCATGCCGGGTTATGTCTCGACCCTGGCCAGCGGCTGGGTCGATGGCGCTGCGGTGCCCGAGGTCACGGATGTCGCTCCAGGCTTCGTGCGGGTCGATGCCAGGGGCGGTTTCGCCCAGCCAGCCCTGGCGGCGGCACGCACGCTGTTGGTGGAGAAGGTGCGGCAGGCGGGTATTGCCGTGCTGGCTATCCATAACTCCCACCATTTCGCGGCGCTCTGGCCAGATGTGGAACCCTTTGCCGAAGAGGGCCTGGTTGCGTTGAGTGTGGTCAACAGCATGACCTGCGTGGTGCCCCACGGCGCGCGCAAACCGTTGTTCGGCACCAATCCCTTCGCCTTCGCGGCGCCATGCCAGGGGCTTGCCCCGATCGTCTTCGACATGGCCACCAGTGCCATGGCCCATGGCGATGTACAGATCGCTGCGCGCCAGGGTGAGCAATTGCCGCCAGGTGTCGGCGTCGATGCCGAAGGTGAGCCGACCACCGATCCCAAGGCGATTCTCGAAGGCGGCGCCTTGCTGCCGTTCGGTGGGCACAAGGGCTCGGCGCTGTCGATGATGGTCGAACTACTCGCGGCGGCGCTGACGGGCGGGCATTTTTCCTGGGAGTTCGACTGGTCGCAGCATCCAGGCGCCAAGACCCCCTGGACCGGGCAGTTGATCATCGTCATCGACCCGAGCAAGGCCGAAGGCGGGCGTTTTGCCGAGCGCAGTCGTGCATTGGTGGAGCAGATGCACACGGCGGGGTTGTCGCGCTTGCCGGGGGAGCGGCGGTTCAGGGAGCGGGCGGTTTCGCAGCGCGAAGGCGTGGCGGTTAGCGAGCAGGAGTGGCAAGGGCTCGAACGTTTGCTGGCGTCGGATCGACCGCTGTAGCGTACCCATCCTTGCGAGCATCAAGCTGGCGCGCTCCCACAGGGGGCACGCCAGCATTCAGACGCTTTGCTCTGCGCGTAGCCGCGCTAGAACTTCACATCCATCGCCACCTCGAAGGTGCGCGGCGCGCCCATGTAGTACTGCTGCCCATAAGCCTGCTTGGCATACACCTCATCGGTGAGGTTGCGTACGCGACCGGTGAGGGTGGTGTGTTGGTCCAGGCGATAGCGGGCGAAGGCGCCGAAGAGGGTGTAGGCGGGGGCCTTCAGGCTGTTGGCGTTGTCGGCGTAGACCGAGTCGACGTAGCGAGCATCCACGCCGGCCGACCAGTCTTGAGTGAAGGCATAGCTCAACCACAGGTTGGCGACGTTGGCCGGCACGTTGACCGGTGCATTGCCTTTGCGAGATACCGACACGCCGCCCACCGCTTCGTTGAATTCATCGTATCGGGCATCGACATAGGCGTAGTTGGCCTCGGCCAACAGCTTGGGCGTGACCTGCAGGCGCCCGGACAGCTCGATACCGCGCGAGGTCTGCTGGCCCGCCTGCACCGTCAGGTTGGGGTCGTTGGAGTCACGCACCGCGAAATCCTTGCGCACGATCTGGTAGACCGCCACGGTGGCGGCGCCGCGTCCGTCAAGGAAGTCGAACTTGCTGCCGGCCTCCCACTGCTCGCCCTTGGACAGGTCGAACAAGCCGACGTTGGAATAGGTCGCCGATGCCAGCGAACCGGCCGGCAGGTCGGCGGAGTTGCTGTACTGCAGATAGACACTGGCTGTCGGCGTCAGCTCGTAGGTCAGGCCGATGCGTCCGGACAGCGGCTCCCAGCGGCGCTCGAAGTAGGCCGGCGAGCTGGGGCTGACCGGGCCATAGTTGGTGACCTGCATGTCCAGGTAGTCGTAGCGCAGGGCCGTCAGCAGGGCCAGGCGGTCGGTCAGTTGCAGGCGGTTCTCGGCGAACAGCGCGCGATTGAGCACCTCGTTGCGTCGCTGTTTGGTCAGGCCGCGATTGACACCCGGAATGTCGTAGAAGCTGCCGGGGTCGAAGTGATCCGGATCGACCACGTCGCTGTAGCCGCCCGAGGTCGGGTACAGGGTCTGGTGCATGCTCGACCAGTCCAGCCCCAGCGACCACTGGCTGCTCAGCCCGAACAGGCTGTTGTCGTGGCGCAGCTCGACGCGATCGCCGATCACGCTCTGCTGGTGGCGCTGCAGGTAGGGGCTGGAGCGCACCACGTTGCCGGCGCTGTTGTAGCGGTAGCTTTCAAGATTGCGGTAATCACGCTGGGCATTGTAGTAGTAGAGGGTGTTCTGCACGCTGGTGCTGTCGCTCACCTGGTAATCGAGGATCGAGCGCAGCCAGCGCACTCGCTGCTCGTAGCGTCCGTCGGCGACATTGTAGTTCTCGAAGCGGCGGCTCTTGTCGATCTTCATGGTGCTGCGCCCCGGCAGGATGGGCGAACCCCAGTAGGGGCTGTCCTCTTTGTCCTCCTGGTACTCCAGGGCCAGGGTGTGGGTGAGGTTGGGCGAGAGGTCGCTGAGCAACGAGAAGGCCAGGCTGTCGGTGTTGCGCTGGTTGCGGTCAATGTAGCCATTGCCCTGGCTGTGGCTGAAGTCCAGGCGTGCGAAGTGACGGGCATCGGCGGGGTTCTCGGCCAGGGCCTGGTTGATGCCGAAGGCGACTTCCGAGTCGTCGTAGCTGCCATAGCGGATACGTCCGTCGAGGGTCTGTGCTTCGCGGCTGGCGAGCTTGGTGATGTAGTTGATCGAGCCACCCACGGCACCGGCGCCATGCAGAAACGACGACGGTCCGCCGATCAGCTCGACCCTATCCAGCACCCAGGCATCCACCGGACGGGTGGCGCTGCTGTAGCCCAGGTTGATGCCGTTGTAGAGCTGGGTCACCTGGTTCTGGGTGAAGCCACGGTAGGCGACGAAACCACCGTAGCCGGGGTTGGCCGAGGCGTTGACGCCGGTCATGGCGTTGATCACGTCTTGGCTGTCCTTGGCGTCACGCTGCTCGATCACCCGGCGGTCCGAGACGCTGACCGAAGCGGGTGTCTGCCGTGCGGTGAGGCCCAGGCGCGAGCCAGTACGGATTGGTTCGTCCAGTTGCACACCGGAGGGCGCCTGCTGTTCGGCGTCGATGGTGGTGGCGTCGAGTTGCACGGGGGCGACGTCGGCCCAGGCACAGGTGCAGGTGGTGCCCATCAGGAGCACCAGAGAAGTGTTGCGGATCATGTTGTAGTGATTCCACGCAAAGGTCATGGCTGACCCGCGGGCACGGGCGTGCCCGCCTGGGGTCAGGCGAGGGGCGCTGCTGCGGGGAAATCGGAAGGGGATGCGCGGGGCGGGATGGCGGGGCGCAGGTAGCGCGGCGGCGGCTGCGCCCAACTGCGCACGATGATCGGCGAGGGGGGCCCGCTGTGTGCTGCAGGGAATGACCACAGGCTGCCGGTCAGCGGCACGGCCAGCGCAAAGGAGGAGCACACCGGGCAATCGAGCTGGGCCATGTGCTGGTCGCTGCTGCTGTCGCCCAGGTCGATGGCCGGGCCTTTGCCGGTGCTGTCGAGGGCGCAGAAACCACCGTCCAGGCCCGACAGACGCAGGCCGCTCATCTGGCCGTGGTGCAGGCCACAGAGCAACAGGCTGAACAGAACGCTGGCATAGAGCGTCCAGGCGGTCAGCGAACGTGTCCGACGGGTGGTTTTCATGGCCGCGAATCTACCATTCGGATGGCGGGGAGGGTGGCGGTGTTGGTGTGGTCGATTGTCGCAGCGCCGTGGCGAATATCGCGGTGCCGTTTTCGCGGGTAAGCCTGCTTGAAGCACTCTACAGCCCCCCACGCAGCCCCTGGACCCATAAGCACCGAAACCGGGCTCAAGGCCGCTCCGTGGTTGTGCGCGGCGCCCTATCCCGGAGCGGCGACCGAAAAATTTCATCTTCGTTCATCTGCGGAGTTGGCCCGCAACCTGCTATATCAGTTCAGCAATTCAGACAAGCGGTCATTGCGTACCCCATCGTAGGTAAACGCGACAGATCAGCCAATATTTAGCCACACCACGGATTTCAGGGGCTGCAGGATGTCGTCCGCGCAACAATTCGAACAATCTGAAGGCGATAGCGGCTGGAGTGCTCACCTGCAATTGCGCTTCGTCAAGCGCGGGGACGTGACTCGCCTTGGTGCGCGCAAACATTACGGCCCTCTTTTGGTGCAGCGCCCGTTCTATCCTGAAGGCGCGCCGTGTCATGTCTACATCCTTCACCCACCCGGCGGCATCGTCGCAGGTGACCGGCTCGAACTCGATATCCATCTGGAGCCTGGCAGCCACGCGCTGCTGACCATGCCTGGCGCGAGCAAGTTCTACCGCAGCATCGGTCCGACCGCGCAGCTGGCGCAACGCTTCCACCTGGCGGCTGACAGCACGCTGGAATGGCTGCCTCACGACAGCATCTTCTTCGACGGCGCCCGGGCCCGGCTCGACAGCCGTTTCACCCTTGAACCCGGCGCTCGCCTGCTGGCCTGGGAAACCTTGTGCCTGGGCCGTCCGGTGATGAACGAGCACTTCGATCATGGCGCCCTCGACAGCCGACTGCAGGTCGAGCTGCCCCACGAGCCGGGGCTCCACGAGCGCCTGCGCGTAGAGGGCGGGCATCTGGAAAAACTCGGCGGTTATCCGCTGGTCGCGACCTTCTGCGCCGCACCTGCCGATACGCACCTGCTCGAGCAGGTACGCCAGGTGCTCGACGACGTGGACACTCCGGCTGGCGCGACTCTGCTCGGGCCGTTGCTGGTGATTCGCCTGCTCGATAACGACAACCAACATGTGCAACGCACCCTGCAGCGCCTCTGGCATCTGTTGCGCCCGGCCGTCCTGGGCCTGGCGCCGAGCCCGCCGCGCATCTGGGCCACCTGAGAGAGCCTCCCATGGAGCTGACCCCGAGAGAGAAAGACAAACTGCTGCTGTTCACGGCCGCGCTGGTCGCCGAGCGCCGCCTGGCCCGTGGATTGAAGCTCAACTACCCGGAAGCTGTGGCACTGATCAGCGCCGCAGTGATGGAGGGCGCGCGTGACGGTCGCACGGTCGCCGAACTGATGAGCCTGGGCCGCGAGGTGCTCAGCCGTGACCAGGTCATGGAGGGCGTGCCGGAACTGATCCCCGACGTCCAGGTGGAGGCGACCTTCCCCGATGGCACCAAGCTTGTGACGGTCCACGAGCCTATCGTCTGACGCTGCCCAGGAGGCATTCATGATTCCCGGAGAAATCCAGGTCGCCGCAGGCGACATCGAACTCAATGTCGGCCGTGAAACGGTCAGCGTCAGCGTTGCCAATCATGGCGACCGCCCGGTGCAGGTCGGCTCGCACTACCACTTCTACGAAGTCAACGATGCGCTGGTGTTCGAGCGCGAACCAGCTCGGGGTTTTCGCCTGGACATCCCCGCCGGCACCGCCGTGCGTTTCGAGCCTGGCCAGTCACGTACCGTGCAGTTGGTGGCCTACGCCGGCAAGCGTGAAGTGTATGGCTTCCAGGGCAAGGTGATGGGCGCGCTGGAGGGCAAGGCATGAGCCGTATTTCCCGTCGGGCCTATGCCGATATGTTCGGACCCACCGTCGGCGACCGCGTGCGCCTGGCCGATACGGCGCTGTGGGTCGAAGTCGAGAAGGACTTCACGATCTATGGCGAGGAGGTCAAGTTCGGTGGTGGCAAGGTCATTCGCGATGGCATGGGGCAGGGCCAGATGCTGGCCGCCGAAGCCGTGGACCTGGTGCTGACCAATGCGCTGATCATCGATCACTGGGGGATCGTCAAGGCCGACATCGGCGTGCGCGGGGGGCGTATCGTCGCCATCGGCAAGGCGGGCAACCCGGACATTCAACCCGGCGTCACCATTCCGGTTGGCGCAGCGACGGAAGTGATCGCCGCCGAGGGCAAGATCGTCACCGCAGGCGGCATCGACACACACATCCACTTCATCTCCCCGCAGCAGGTGGATGAAGCCCTGACCAGCGGCGTCACTACCTTCATCGGCGGCGGCACCGGTCCGGCGACCGGCAGCAACGCCACCACCTGTACGCCGGGGCCCTGGTACCTGGCGCGCATGCTCCAGGCTGCCGACAGCTTGCCGATCAACATCGGTTTTCTCGGCAAGGGCAACGTCTCCAAGCCCGAACCGCTGCGCGAGCAGATCGCCGCCGGTGCCATGGGCATGAAATTGCACGAAGACTGGGGTTCGACGCCGGCGGCCATCGATTGCTGCATGAGCGTGGCCGAAGAGATGGACATCCAGGTCGCGATCCACAGCGATACGCTCAACGAATCCGGCTGCATCGAGGACACCCTGGCAGCGATTGGCGATCGCACCATCCACACCTTCCATACCGAAGGGGCGGGCGGTGGTCATGCGCCGGACATCATTCGCGCGGCGGGGCAGGCCAACGTGCTGCCGTCCTCGACCAACCCGACGTTGCCCTACACCATCAACACCGTGGATGAGCACCTGGACATGCTCATGGTCTGCCACCACCTGGACCCGAGCATTGCCGAAGACGTGGCCTTTGCCGAGTCGCGTATCCGCCGTGAGACCATCGCCGCCGAGGACATCCTCCACGACATGGGCGCGTTCTCCATGACGTCGTCCGACTCCCAGGCCATGGGTCGGGTCGGCGAAGTGGTGCTGCGGACCTGGCAGGTGGCCCACCAGATGAAGGTGCGTCGTGGGCCCCTGGCGCCGGACGGCAGCTACAGCGACAACTTCCGGGTCAAGCGCTACATCGCCAAATACACCATCAATCCGGCGCTGAGCCATGGCATCGCGCACGAGGTCGGTTCGGTGGAGGTAGGCAAGCTGGCCGACCTGGTGGTCTGGTCGCCAGCGTTCTTCGGTGTCAAGCCGTCGGCGGTGATCAAGGCCGGCCTGATCGTCACGGCGCCCATGGGCGATATCAACGGCTCGATCCCGACCCCGCAGCCGGTGCACTACCGCCCGATGTACGCAAGCTTCGGTGCAGCTCGCCACGCCACGCGCATGACTTTCCTGCCCCAGGCCGCCATGGACCGTGGGTTGGCCGAGGAGCTCGGGCTGCGCAGCCTGATCGGGGTCACCCGCGGCTGTCGCCGGGTGCGCAAGGCCGACATGGTGCACAACGGCCTGCAGCCGTTGATCGAGGTCGATGCCCAGACTTACCAGGTGCGCGCCGATGGCGAGTTGCTGGTGTGCGAACCGGCCAGCGAACTGCCGCTGGCCCAGCGTTATTTCCTGTTCTGAAGGAGCAAGCATGATTGTCCTGACCCGCCGTGTCGCCGAGGCTGCCTCGGTCACCGGTACTGTCACCCTGGATGTGGACAGCCGAATCAAGAGCCGCCTGCGCGTGACCCTCGACGATGGCCGCGAAGCCGGCCTGATGCTCGAGCGCGGCCATCTGCTGCGCGGTGGCGAACTGCTCGCCGATGCCGACGGCCAGCATCTGGTGCAGGTGCTGGCGGCACCGGAGCGTGTGTCCACGGTGCGCTGCGCCGATCCGTTGTCGCTGGCGCGTGCGGCCTATCACCTGGGCAATCGCCATGTGCCGTTGCAGATCGAGGCCGGCTTTTTGCGCTACCAGCATGATCATGTGCTGGACGAAATGGTGCGCGGCCTGGGCCTTGAGGTACTGATCGAGCAGGCGCCGTTCGAGCCGGAGGCGGGCGCCTACCAGAGCGCCCCTCACGGCCACGCCCACGATCATCCGTTCGTTCGCCTGTAATCCTTCCGAATTGCTTTGGAGCACACGATGAAAAAAGCCCTTGCCCTGGCGTTACTGATGATTGCCTTGCCAGCCTTCGCCCACCCCGGCCACGACAACAACCCGCTGCAGGATGGCCTGCTGCACCCGCTGACAGGCCTGGACCACCTGCTCATGCTGCTGGGTACCGGCGTATTGGCCGCGCTGACCCGACGCAACCTGAGCTTGCCCCTGGCCACGCTCTCGGCGATGTTCGGCGGTGCGGTGCTGGGGCATCTGTTCGGTGACCTGGTGGGTATCGAAACCATGATCTCCATCTCGCTGGTGGTGGCCGCCTGCGCCATGCTGCTGCCTAATCGCCAGGTGCTGCTGGCCCTCGCCATGCCGGTGTTCGCCCTGTTCCATGGCTGGGCCCACGGCGTGGAAGCGACGCCCAGCGCGTTCTGGCTGTTCAGCGCTGGCTTCGTCACCGTCAGTGCGCTGCTGCTGGTGGTCGGATTCGGCGTAGGCTGCCTGCTGCGCCGCCACAGCAAGCTGCAGAAGCTGTTCGGTGGTGGCTTGCTGGCCGGCGCCGCGTTCGTGCTGGCCGGCTGATGAGCAGCGACCTGGCGCTGTTGCGTCTGCTGCAACTGGCGAGCCCGGGCCTGCCGGTGGGTGGTTTCACCTACTCGCAAGGTCTGGAGTGGGCCGTCGAGGCCGGTTGGGTGCGTGACACGGCCGGCTTTTGTGCCTGGCAGCGCGAGCAGTTGCACGACACCTTGGGCTGTCTCGACTGGCCGTTGCTGGCGCGCCTCTACCGCGCATGCCAGGACGATGATGCCGAGGCCTTCGCACGCTGGACCCAGTTTCTGCTGGCCAACCGCGAGACGGCCGAGCTGCGGCTTGAAGAGCGCCAGCGGGGCAGCGCCCTGGCGCGGCTGCTCGATGGCTGGCAACTGGCCCAGGCGCCGGCCTGGCGTGAGAGCATCGAGCTATCCCAGCTCGGTGGCATGGCCTGGCTGGGCGCGCACTGGTCGATCCCGCTGCGCGACTTGGCCCTCGGCCATGGCTTCGCCTGGCTTGAAGGCGCCGTCATGGCTGGGGTCAAGCTGGTGCCTTTCGGCCAGCAGGCGGCCCAGACATTGCTGCGCGACTTGGGCGCCGAGTTGCCCGCCGTGCTCGACCAGGCCCTGACCCTTGGCGATGACGAGCTGGGCGGTGGCCTGCCGCTGCTGGCCATCGCCTCGTCACGACACGAAACCCAATACACCCGTTTGTTCCGTTCCTGAGGACTGCCAACATGCAAAGCTATCAGCAACCCCTGCGCGTCGGTGTCGGCGGCCCGGTCGGCTCCGGCAAGACCGCGCTGCTCGAGGCCCTGTGCAAGGCCATGCGTGATCATTACCACATCGCCGTGGTGACCAACGATATCTACACCAAGGAGGACCAGCGCATCCTCACCGAGGCCGGGGCCTTGGAGCCTGAGCGTATCGTTGGCGTGGAGACCGGCGGCTGCCCGCACACCGCGATTCGCGAAGACGCCTCGATGAACCTGGCGGCGGTGGAAGCGCTGGCGCGCAAGTTCGGTAACCTGGAGGTGATCTTCGTCGAGAGTGGTGGCGATAACCTGAGCGCGACTTTCAGCCCGGAACTGGCCGACCTGACCATCTACGTGATCGACGTGGCCGAAGGCGAGAAGATCCCGCGCAAGGGCGGGCCGGGCATCACCAAGTCGGACTTCCTGGTGATCAACAAGACCGACCTTGCACCTTATGTCGGTGCTTCGCTGGAAGTGATGGAGCGCGACACCAACCGCATGCGCCCCGAGCGACCCTGGACGTTCAGCAACCTGAAGAAGGGTGACGGGTTGCAGGCGGTGATCGATTTCATCGTCGATCGCGGGATGCTGGGGGTGAGGGGGTAAGCCTTCTCTGAGCTTGACTCAGTCACTGTGGCGGCGGCGGTTCGCCGCCCCCACAGGTCCTTTGTCAGGCCGCGATCTTCGACGGATCGGTCTGCAGCAACCAGCGGCTGCGCTGCGACTGCAGCAGCCCCTCGAGCAGCGACACACCGCGATCGCGCTGGGCGATGCGGTCCTGCTCGAATGAATCCCTGAGCAGGTTCAGCACGTTGCGCGACTGGGTCACCGCCTTGGGCGTAGTCACGTCGCTTTTCAGGTGGCCATCGACATAGGTGAGGATCCGCTCTTTCTGGCTCGCCTGCTGGGTGGCGCTGGCTTCCACCAGTTGGCCTTTGTCATAGGCCAGGCGGGTGGTGCTGCTGGCCTGGTCGTCGATCAGGTGGTAGCTGTAGTTTTGCGACTCGCGGTCGCTGCCCAGCACCAGGTTGGTCAGCGGATTGAGGCCGCGGTGGAACGAGGCGGTGAGTTTGCTCTGCTGGTTCTGCTCCACCGACCGGTCCTGCAGGCCACGGTTCTTGACCGTGGTGCTCTGCGAGGTGCTGAAGGTGAAACTGTCGGTTTCGTCCAGGCGCATCGGGTTGCTTCTGCGCGTGGTTTCGCTGATCGAGGCGCTGAAGTCGGCCAGGCCGCTGAGCAGGGCGCGGTCCTTGTCGTTCAGGGCCGTCGGGCTTTGCACCGCAGGTTGGCGATTGTCGTCGATGCTGTTGAGCTGGGTGAACGCGTTCTTGAACAGGTTCATCAGGTTCTCGTCGCCACGGCCACGGCGCTGGGCGGCGTCGAACTGGGTCAGGTAGTTGTCGATCGCCGCCTTGCGCTGCGCCGACTTGCCCAGCAGCTCGGCGTCCTGGGTGTCCAGGCTCAGTTGCACCTGGCCGGTCGGGCCCTGCAGGCTGAGGCTGCGCGCCTTGTCATCGAGGCTCAGGGAGAAGGTCTGCTCGCCGCTCAGGGATTCGAACTTGCTGTTTATCTGCAAGGCGCTGAACAGCTTCGGATCGAGCTTGACCAGTGCGCCGAGCTTGAGCTGGGGTGGCACCTCGTTGAGGCCATCGATGGTGGACTGGAAGGAGTCGGCGAGGTTGCCCAGGCCCTTGAGTTCTTCGCTGCTGAGCGAGCCGCCTTCGACTTCCGCGCTCACCGCCAGGCCCTTTTCGCTACTGGCCAGCGACAAGCGAATGGTCGCGCCGGACGCGGTGGTCAGGCTGAAGGTGACGCCGCTGTCGGGATTCTCGCGCAGGCGCTGCTGCTGCAGCTTGAGCACGCCAGGGTCGATTGGAGAGTCGTCGCTGAAGGCGAACACCGACTGCGAGATGTTCTTTCCGCCGTTCTGTGCGAGCTGTTCGATCAAGGCCGCACCAATGCCTTTGAAGCGGCCCGCGCTGCTGGACGACTGGAAGGCGGTCTGCAGCGTGGTGGCGAGCTTGTCCTGGCTGTCCTTTTCCCAGGCATAGCGGACCTGGCCTGGCAGCAGCCCCTGGCGCGAGTAGGTCTCGGAATCGCTGATGGTGTTGCTCTGGCCGAGAATCACGCTGGTGCTCGGGACTGCCGAGACACTGGCGATGCCGGTCGGGTTGCTGGCGCTGGCCGGGGCCGGTTGCGGGGCAGTCAGGACCGGGGCCAGGCGCTGTGCAGCTGTTATCGGATTCATTAGCGTCCTGCCGAATAGAGATACGGGTACACCAGTGATATCGGCAGGCCAGCACTCAACATTAGAAAAAACGCGCAAACGAAACGGCCCGCCAGAAGGCGGGCCGTTCGTTACAGCAGGCGGCGATCAGCGGCGGCGGAACAGCGGCAGCGGCTCGTCGGTGGCACCCTGGTAGGTGACCGAGAAGTCCTTCAGGCTCTGCAACGCGTCTTCCGGGTCCTTGTCGGCACGGATGGCGAAGGCATCGAAGCCGCAGCGGGCCATGTAGAACAGTTGGTCGCGCAGTACATCGCCAATGGCGCGCAGCTCGCCCTTGTACTGGTAGCGATCACGCAGCAGGCGCGCATTGGAGTAGTTGCGCCCGTCGGTGAAGGCCGGGAAGTTCAGGGCGATGACCTGGAAGTGCTGGACGTCCTCGCCAATTTCCTCGGCTTCTTCGTCACTGTCCAGCCACACGCCCAGGCCGCCGTCGCGGGCCTTGAGGGCATGGGCATGGTCGCGCCACAGCTGCAGTGGAACGATGTAGTCGTCGCAGTTGGTCAGCTCGTCGAACGAGGTTTCCTTGGGCAGCAGGTGCCAGGTTTCGTCGATGAGCTGGTTGTTCTTAATGATTCGCTGCATAGACGCGTTCCTTGAATGGGTCGATGCCGATACGCTGGTAGGTGTCGATGAAGCGCTCGTCTTCGTTGCGCTGCTCGACGTACACGTTGATCAGCTTCTCGATCACGTCAGCCATGTCGTCCTGAGCGAAGGAGGGGCCGAGAATCTTGCCCAGGCTCGCATCGCGCGCGGCGTTGCCGCCCAGCGACACCTGGTAGAACTCCTCGCCTTTCTTGTCCACGCCGAGGATGCCGATGTGGCCCACGTGGTGGTGGCCGCAGGCGTTCATGCAGCCGGAGATGTTGAGGTCGAGCTCGCCGATGTCGAACAGGTAGTCCAGGTCGTCGAAGCGGCGCTGGATGGACTCGGCGATCGGGATCGACTTGGCGTTGGCCAGGGAGCAGAAGTCGCCGCCTGGGCAGCAGATGATGTCGGTCAGCAGACCGATGTTCGGTGTGGCAAAACCACCTTCACGCAGTTCCAGCCACAGCGCGTGCAGCTGGCGCTGCTCGACGTCGGCGAGAATGATGTTCTGCTCGTGCGAGGTACGCAGGAAGCCGAAACTGTAGCGCTCGGCGAGGTCGGCCACGGCATCGAGCTGCTTGTCGGTCAGGTCGCCTGGAGCGACGCCGGTAGGTTTGAGCGACAGGGTCACGGCCACATAGCCAGGCTTCTTGTGCGCACGGGTGTTGCGCGAACGCCAGCGGGCGAACCCTGGGTGCTCCTGGTCCAGGGCGCTGTAGTCGACATTGTCGAGGGCCTGGTACTCGGGGTCGATGAAGTGACGCGAGACGCGCTGGACTTCTGCTTCGGTCAGGGTGCTGTTGCCGCCACGCAGGTGGGCCATTTCGGCCTCGACTTTCTCGGCGAACACTTCTGGCGTCAGGGCCTTGACCAAGATCTTGATCCGCGCCTTGTACTTGTTGTCACGACGGCCGTAACGGTTGTACACGCGCAGGATGGCGTCGAGGTAGCTGATCAGGTCCTGCCAGGGCAGGAACTCATTGATGAACGAGCCGACCACCGGCGTGCGGCCCAGGCCGCCACCGACCAGCACGCGGAAGCCCAGCTCGCCGGTTTCGTTGCGCACAGGCTCAAGGCCGATGTCGTGCACTTCGATGGCCGCGCGGTCTTCCTTCGAACCGTTGATCGCAATCTTGAACTTGCGCGGCAGGTAGGCGAATTCCGGGTGGAAGGTGGTCCACTGACGGACGATCTCACACCAGGGGCGTGGATCGATCAGCTCGTCTGCGGCAACACCGGCAAACTGGTCGGTGGTGGTGTTGCGCAGGCAGTTGCCGCTGGTCTGGATCGCGTGCATCTGCACGGTGGCCAGTTCAGCCAGGATGTCCGGGATGTCTTCCAGCGCAGGCCAGTTGAACTGCACGTTCTGGCGGGTGGAGATGTGCGCGTAGCCCTTGTCGTAGTCGCGGGCGATCTTGGCCAGCATGCGGACCTGGCGCGCGTTCAACTGGCCGTAGGGCACGGCGACGCGCAGCATCGGGGCGAAACGTTGGATGTAGAGGCCGTTCTGCAGGCGCAGAGGGCGGAATTCTTCTTCGCTCAGCTCACCGGCCAGGTAGCGGCGGGTCTGATCACGGAACTGCTTGACGCGGTCCTCGATGATCCGCTGATCGTACTCGTCGTATACGTACATAAAAGTCCTGTCTCAGGCTGCATGCAGCTAATCGCGCGCACGGCCGCGCACTCCGGGTCGGAGCGGGGGAACGATAACAGGTTGTATTTATGCGCTAAAGTGATGTTTTTGCATATGAAAAGAACCATTTGGACTAAGTGAGACTGGCTGCTATTTATCCGTGATGGCCATGCGCCGTTATACTGTATCCTTTGCTTTTGCAGGGATGTCTCGCATGGTCATCAGGACGCTGTGCCGCAGCCTGTGCCTGGGTCTGCCACTGGTGGCAAGCGCCCAAGCCGCTTCGGTGGTTTTTCTCAATCCCGGGTTGTCCGATGAGACGTTCTGGGTTGGCTATTCGCGGTTCATGCAAGCGGCGGCCGACGACCTGGGCATGGATCTGCGCGTGGAGTACGGCGAGCGCCAGGCCGAGCGGCAACTGGAGCAGGCGCGGGCGATCCTGCAGGGCGAGCACAAGCCCGACTACCTGGTGCTGGTCAACGAGCAGTATGTGGCGCCAGAGATCATGCGCCTGTCGCAGGGCAGCGGGGTCAAGCTGTTGTTGGTCAACAACGGCCTGACCGAGGGACAGGCCGAGGCGATTCAGGCACAGCCGGGCAAGTACGCGCCGCTGCTCGGCTCATTGGTCGGCAATGACGAACAGGCGGGTTACCAGATGCTGCACGACCTGGTCGCCAGCCTGCCCCGAACAGGCGAACCGATCGAGCTGCTGGCGTTTTCCGGCATCAGCACCACGCCTGCTTCGCAACTGCGCGAGCAAGGCATGCGGCGG
Organism: Pseudomonas sp. A014; assembly: GCF_052378495.1. Lineage (NCBI taxonomy): Bacteria > Pseudomonadati > Pseudomonadota > Gammaproteobacteria > Pseudomonadales > Pseudomonadaceae > Pseudomonas > Pseudomonas sp. A014. The sequence goes on along the minus strand of NZ_CP199001.1, from coordinate 3,106,618 downwards.
GCGTTGGCCGAGTTTCCGCACGTACGCTTGCGCCAGCTGGTGTATGGCGGCTGGAGCCGCCAACGGGCCTTCGAGCAGGCCAAGTTGCTGCTGCAGCGCTATCCGCGGGTGCGCCTGGTGTGGTCGGCGAACGACCAGATGGCGTTCGGTGCAATGCAGGCGTTCGAGGCGGTTGGCCTGGTGCCGGGGCGCGATGTGTTGTTCAGCGCGGTCAACAGTTCGCCCGAGGCCTTGCAGGCTCGCGTGGATGGGCGGCTGAGCGTGCTCATGGGCGGGCATTTCAGCCTGGGCGGCTGGGCCATGGTGATGCTGCATGACGACGCCCGGGGCCTGGCGATGGACCGCGACGGGCAACACCTCTACCGCCTGCCAGTGCTGCAGGCCATCGATGCGGTGAAGGCGCAGCGCTGGCTGGAACTGAGCGCCCGTAAAGGCTATGGCATCGACTTTCGCCGCTACAGCGCAGAGGGGCGGGGCACCGACTATCGCTACCCGTTCCTGGCGTCACCCGTCGATTATTGAAAGACCCTGCTTGAGCAAAGGGCATTGCTGGACTTAACTGCTGGTGTGACGTGCATTCCCATAACCACTACAAGAGGCAATGCAATGGGAAACCCGACCAAGCTCCGCAAGCCTGACAGCAGTGTCGACGCCTGGGCGATCCTGTGCCTGATCGTGCTGGTTGTCGTGACCGCTGTGTACTGGGTCAGCCATCAGTAACGCAAACTTCAGACCGTGAACTGCAACCTGAGCCGCCCGCGGGAGAGAATTCCGCGGGCGGGTGCGTTCTGGCTTGCGCACGCAAAATGAGTGTTTCACCGCCCCGTCAGATGCATCGCCAACTGCACCAGCCCCACCAGCACCAGGATGAACACCAGGGTGAACATCACCCCCATCACGATGAAGTGGCTGGCCTTGCCGTGGGTGAAGTCGCGCGCGCGGTTCTTGCCGCTCTGCACGCCGAAGGCGGCAGCCAGGATGCTGTGCAGCATCTGCCAGAAGGTGGGTGGCTTGCCTTGGCTGGAATCGTCCATGGTGGCTCCCGGAAATCAGAGGCAATCAGCGAAAGTGTAGGCAACAACGGCGCTCAGCGCCCGACCCGCTTGCCACGTTGCAAGCCAACCTCCAGTGCCTGCCCGTCGCGTTGCTTGCCTTGGCGCGCCAAACCTTCGAGCTGGGGAATGAGCATGCCCTCGGGCAGGTGGCGCCAGAAACGCCCCGGCATATGCAGGCGCAGGGCATCAGGGTTCAGCCGCGCCGGGTTGAAGGTGGAGCGGTAGTAGGTACGCCACAGCTCGGCGCCGGTATCTTCGGCATGGCGCGCCCAGTTCACCCATTCACGCGGACACTGCCGACGGTAGTCGAGCTTGCTGCCGTCGAAGCGTATGCCATCGGTGGGCGTTGCGATCAGCCAGCGCTGGCGCCCGAGGCGGTCGGCAAAATGGCCACTGGCGCTTTCAAGGATGTCATGGGCAGGTTCGTGGTAGGCCACCAGGTCCAGTTGCAGGCGCTCGGCGACCGCTTCCGGCAATGGCACGAAGCGCACGAAGGCGTGCAGGTGATGCGCCTCGCGGGAGACCTGCTTGATACGCCGCTGCAACTCGCTGCCAAGGCGGTCGCCGGCGAGCATTGCCGTGCGATCTCCATGGGCGACACGCCAGAGGACTTCGTACAGCAGGTTCCAGCGTTGTTCGCCGCGATAGCGAGCGGCCTGCTCAAGCTGTGCCAGCAAGGCCGCGGGCACCCGCGCACGGAAGGGGCCGGGTCCTTGTGGCAAAGGCGTGGGGATGGCAAGCAGGTCGTCCATCGGCCCCTGGCCCCAGGTCACCTCGGCCGGGTCGATGCCATGGCCGAGAAGGACTCGCGCCTGGTCGCGCCAGGTGCCGAACAGGTCGTCGCAATCCAGCGCGATCATGCCCATAACCCCATCTGCACCGGTGCCTGCGGTTCGCGCAGGCGTTGGCGCAGCAAGCCGCTGCGCAGTTCGGCCTGGGCCGGGCGGTAATCGCTGGTGACGATGAACGGCCGGGCCTTTTCCAGCACGCAGCGCAGTTGGATCAGATCGTCGTAGCGGATCCGCCGCTCGCGTCGCAGCGCCACCAGCCGCTGTACGCTGCGCAGGCCGATACCGGGAATACGGGCGAGCAGGGCGGGCTCGGCGCGGTTCAGGTCCAGCGGAAAGACCTCGCGGTTGGCCAGGGCCCAGGCCAGCTTGGGGTCGATGTCCAGCGCCAGGTTACCGGCCTGGCCGAGCAGCTCGCCGGCCTTGTAGCCGTAGCCGCGCATCAGGAAGTCGGCCTGGTACAGGCGGTGCTCGCGCAGCAGCGGCGGTGCGGCGAGCGGCACACTGTTCGGGCTGTCCGGGATCGGGCTGAAGGCGGAGTAGTACACGCGCTTGAGGCCATAGCCCTGGTACAGCGATTCGGCGTTGCGCAGCAGGGTGCGGTCGTCGGTGTTGTCGGCACCGACGATTACCTGTGTGCTCTGGCCGGCTGGCGTGAAACGCGGCGCCCGCGGTTCGCCGGCCACGGCCTGCTGGCCCTGGTGAATCACGCCCATGGCCTGGCGGATGGTGTGTGCCTGTTTCTCCGGCGCCAGGCGCTTGAGGCTGGCCTCGGTGGGCAGCTCGACGTTGACGCTCAGTCGGTCGGCCAGGCGTCCGGCTTCTTCGATCAGCAGCGGGTCGGCGTCGGGAATGGTCTTGAGGTGGATGTAGCCGCGGAAGCCGTGCTCTTCGCGCAGCAGCCTGGCAACGCGGTTCAACTGCTCCATGGTGTAGTCGGCCGAGCGAATGATGCCCGAGCTCAGGAACAACCCGCTGATGCAGTTGCGCCGGTAGAAGTCGAGGGTCAGGCGCACCACTTCCTCGGGGCTGAAGCGTGCGCGCGGCACGTTGCTGGAGCGGCGATTGACGCAGTACTGGCAGTCGTACAGGCAAAAGTTGGTGAGCAACACCTTGAGCAGCGATACGCAGCGCCCGTCAGGGGTGTAGCTGTGGCAGATGCCCATGCCATCGGTGGCACCAAGTCCGTCACGCCCCCGCGAACTGCGCTTGGGCGCGCCGCTGCTGGCGCACGAGGCATCGTATTTGGCGGCGTCAGCGAGAATGCCGAGCTTGGCGATGAGTTGCATGGGGAAAACTCGAAATACTGGTTTTTCATACAGTATTTCGAGATTCCTCCGTTTGCAAGTGTGTCTGTCGGCTAACGAGCCTTCAGGTGATGGTAGGCGAGAGCGGTGTCCTGGCCTGGTTATGCGCCAAGGTCACGGCATCCTGGCGTTTGGCGGCAAGCGCTTCGCCGACCATCTTGCGCAATGCGCCCGGCTTGCCCGTCTCGATGTCGTGGTCCCCCGCTAGTTTGCATCTGATCGCAACGACCCGACGGCTCTTCTATTTAGGCGGCTGATATACTCTCCCGGGTTTGTATAGCGTCCGTGGACAAAATACGCTTGAACAGGAAGTCTGTCGCTCAGGAAATAAAAGTCCCCTGGCAAAAGACGCGTTGTTTCAGTCTGCGGCAATGGAGTGGCATAACTACCCGAGGTGGTCACGATTAACAGGCGTGAAGGGCTTGGGTTCGAATAGTGTGTGCGGCCGATAACTGTTTCTCTTTGGTTGCCTATCATAATGGACTGGCCAGGTGTCACCAGCGCTGCAGAGGCATCAAGGGTTGGCGCGTCTTGCGGAATAAGCGGCTCTACGCGCGTGCGGCGATAGCCAATGGGTTCGTCGGGGGATTTGGTCATGAAGTAAACCGTCTGAAAGTCGCTGCTGATCTCCAGGTCGCCGGTCACGATATGGTGGCGTATATCATCAGGATTGATGAAAGCGTTGTAGGATCTTTCAGAGGTTTTATCATAAAGTAAACAGATGCGAGGTTCATGTAAGTGAAACCTTCTCGCAGCCACTGAATATCGTTGTCCCCCAACGACGTACTCGTTGTACGGTTTGGCGGCCAAACCCGGACCTTCCGGGAAGGGGTCTTGCTGGAGAGGGGTTTGCTCGTACGCGACTTGCGGTCTACTGCCTTCTTCGTCCGATGCCGGATCGAAAGGTTCACGTTTCCTATCGGGTAGGTTGTCAACGCCCAGCAAGCTGACGGGGCTGCCATTTACCCTCGCGTCGCTTGTTGATAGCTCGGCAGTAACCAATACAATCGCTACCTCGGATGCGCTGATCGCGCGAACGCCGGCAATCACGTAGACAGTTTGATCTTCGTCAATGTAGTAGTCGCCTGGCGTCAAGTAGGGGATTGTAAGCTCAGGTACATAGGTATTCCATGGGTTGAAGTTGTTTTCCGTATTCAATTGAAAGCGATAGTTTTGCTCGCCCGGGACTGTGTAGAGGATGCGCTCGAAGACAGTCGTGTAACCGCCCCTCGTTTCCATGCCCTCTGCGCGAGTGATACCCGGTAGATGGCCACGGGTCTGTTGGTTGCCTTCCTCCCGGACAGGCAGCGGGCGAGTGAAAATCTCGTAGATTGTTTCTACGGGGTCTTCTGGAGGCTGCTCAGGAACTAAAATTTGTATATAGAGGATTCGTCGATAACCTGGTTCCCCGGGGCGGTCGAGGATGAAATCGAGGCTGTTCATATAAGCTTCGATGCCCTCGGCGGCGACAGGCTCGGACTTTTCGATCTGCCCGTTGTTGAGCACGACGTGGACAATCACGCGGCCATCTTTATATTCGAATAGGCGGTAGACGACCAGGTAGTCTGTATCGATCGGACCATGATAACTACCGACGGATGCGCTGAGCAGTGGCGTTGTAAGCGTGGTCATGTGCATGCCTCCCGAGAGTGAAAACTGATGCTACCGAGGGGCATGAATTTCGGTAACTGACAAAAATATCAGGTGCGCCTGAAGCATTCACGCTGTGCGTGATGGCAGCTTGACTAACCAGACTGAATCACTCAGCTAAGCTTGCGTGGGTTTTGTACACCAAAGGCACGAGCGCTCGGACCAGGGGCAGGGCACTTTCACGGATTGGAGCGAGGCCGTGTGGCCTCGACGGAGGGAACATGCAGATCGCAATCTCATACAAACCGGCCCTGGCGGGCCTAGCCTTGGCCTTTGGCCTCACGGCCGTACAGGCCGCCGAGAGCAAGCGGGTCGATGTGCTGCTGGTGGGCGGCGGGATCATGAGCTCCACGCTGGCCGTGTGGCTCAACGAGCTCGAGCCCGGTTGGTCGATGGAGATGATCGAGCGGCTGGACAAGGTCGCCGAGGAAAGCTCCAACGGCTGGAACAACGCCGGTACCGGGCATTCGGCGCTGGCCGAGCTGAACTACACCCCAGAAAAGGACGGCAAGATCGACATCAGCAAGGCGGTGGAGATCAACGAGTCGTTTCAGGTCACCCGACAGTTTCTCGCCTGGCAGGTCAAGCAGGGGGTACTGAAGAACCCACGTTCGTTCATCAACGCCACACCGCACATGAGCTTTGTCTGGGGCGATGACAATATCCGTTTCCTGCGCAAGCGCTACGAGGCGCTGCAGGCCAGCCCGCTGTTCAAGCCCATGCAGTACTCGGAAGACAACGCACAGATCGCCAAGTGGGTGCCGTTGATGATGGAGGGACGCGACCCGAACCAGAAGCTTGCGGTGACCTGGACGCCGATCGGCACAGACGTCAATTTCGGCGAGATCACTCGTCAGTACGTGACGTACCTGCAGACCCGCCCCAACTTCGACCTCAAGCTCTCCAGCGAAGTGCAGGACATCACCCGCAACGACGACGGCTCGTGGCATGTGGAGTACAAGAACCTCAAGGATGGCAGCACGTCGGCCACCGATGCCAAGTTCCTGTTCATCGGCGCCGGTGGCGCGGCGCTGCCTCTGTTGCAGAAGTCGGGCATCCCCGAGGCGAAGGAATACGCAGGTTTCCCGGTGGGGGGATCGTTCCTGGTGACCGAGAACGCTGCCATTGCCGAGCGCCACATGGCCAAGGCTTATGGCATCGCCTCGACGGGGGCGCCGCCGATGTCGGTGCCGCATCTGGATACGCGGGTGCTCGATGGCAAGCGGGTGATCCTGTTCGGGCCTTTTGCAACCTTCTCGACCAAGTTTCTCAAGGAAGGCTCGCTGCTCGACCTGTTCGGCAGCATGACGCTACACAACAGTTGGCCGATGGTGCGTGTCGGGGTCCGCGAGTTCGACCTGGTGCAGTACCTGATCGGTCAGGTCATGCAATCGGACGACGACCGCTTCGCTGCGCTGCAGACCTACTTCCCCCATGCCAGGAAAGAAGACTGGCGCCTGTGGCAGGCTGGGCAGCGCGTACAGATCATCAAGAACGACCCTGAGCAGGGCGGGGTGCTCAAGCTTGGCACCGAGGTCGTGACCTCCGCCGACGGCACCATTGCCGGCCTGCTGGGTGCCTCGCCGGGCGCCTCGACCGCGCCACCGATCATGCTCGACCTGTTGCGCAAGGTGTTCAAGGACAAGGTCGCTTCACCACCCTGGCAGGAGAAGCTGCACCAGATCATCCCAAGCTACGGGCTCAAGTTGAACGAGCATCCTGACAAGGTGCAGGAGGAGTGGGACTACACCAATGAAGTGCTGCAACTGCAGCCTCTGACTTCGCCAGCGGGCTGAGCCCGGCGGTTGGCGGCCCTGGTGCGGGGCCGCCAGATGCGGAGCTACCGTCTCGAAAGCGTGCCGCCATGCCGCAGCTCGCTTTCGCGTTCGCTTGCTAAGATGCGTCCAATCTCAAGCACTGGACATCCTCAATGAGCGACCGCACTCCGATCATTCCCGCTTCCCAGCAGAAACTTGCCGAACGTGCCGGTTATCTGCCGGCCTTGAAGGTCGGTAGTACGTTGTATCTGGCCGGTCAGGTGGGGCGTACGGCGGATCTGCAGGTCATTGCCGACCCGCGGCAGCAGTTTCACGCGGCGTGGGAAAACCTGAGGGACGTGCTGGCGGCTGCCGGTTGTGATTTCGCGGATGTGGTGGAACTGACCACCTATCATGTCGGCTTGCGCGAGCACATGGCGGTGTTTCGTGAGGTCAAGGACGCGCTGTTCCCGCGGGGTACCTGCCCCTGGACCTGTATTGGTGTCAGCGAACTGGCCCATGACGGGCTGCTGGTGGAGATCAAGTGCGTGGCGGTTGGGCGCCAGGGGTGAAATGCAGAAGGGGCGCCAACGGGCGCCCCTTCTTTTTGCTGCTTAGGCTTCAGCGTCCCAGGGACGATCGCCTTTTTCATCCTTGACGCGGGTCGGCAGGCCCATCACGTCCAGCGTTTTGAGGAACGGCTCGGCGGGCAGTTCCTCGACGTTGACCATGCGCCCGGCATCCCACTCGCCGCGGGCGACCAGCAGGGCTGCGGCCACTGGCGGCACGCCAGCGGTGTAGGAGATGCCCTGGCTGTCGGTCTCGGCGTAGGCTTCTTCGTGGTCGGCGACGTTGTAGATGAACACTTCGCGTGCCTGGCCGTCCTTGGTGCCTTTGACCAGATCGCCGATGCAGGTCTTGCCGGTGTAGCCCGGAGCCAGGGATGCTGGATCGGGCAGTACGGCCTTGACCACTTTCAGCGGCACGACTTCAAGGCCTTCGGCGGTCTTGACCGGTTGCTCGGAGAGCAGGCCGAGGCTCTTCAGCACGGTGAACACGTTGATGTAGTGTTCGCCGAAGCTCATCCAGAAACGCACATTGGGTACGTTCAGGTTCTTCGAGATCGAATGTACTTCATCGTGACCGGTCAGGTAGAGGTTCTGCGAACCCACCACCGGGAGGTCGTCGGTGCGCTTGACCTCGAACATGGTGTTGCTGGTCCACTGGCTGTTCTGCCAGCTCCATACTTGCCCGGTGAACTCGCGGAAGTTGATTTCCGGGTCGAAGTTGGTGGCGAAGTACTTGCCGTGGGAACCGGCATTGACGTCGAGAATGTCGATCGAATCAATGCGGTCGAAATACTGCTGCTGCGCGAGTTTCGCGTAGCTGTTCACCACACCCGGGTCGAAGCCGACACCGAGAATGGCGGTAATGTTCTTCTGCTGGCACTCCTCGAGATGCTTCCACTCGTAGTTGCCATACCAGGGCGGGGTTTCGCAGATCTTGCCCGGTTCTTCGTGAATCGCGGTATCGAGATAGGCGACACCGGTATCGATGCAGGCACGCAGCACCGACATGTTGAGGAAGGCGGAACCGACGTTGATCACGATCTGCGATTCGGTCTCGCGGATCAGTGCCTTGGTCGCCTCGACATCGAGGGCGTTGAGCGAGAAGGCCTGGATGTCTGCGGGTACCTTGAGGCTACCCTTGGCCTTGACGCTGTCGATGATGGCCTGGCATTTGGAGATGTTCCGTGACGCAATCGCAATACGACCGAGTTCGTCGTTATGCTGTGCGCACTTGTGGGCCACCACCTTGGCGACACCTCCTGCACCAATGATAAGAACGTTCTTCTTCAATTTATCCCTTGCTCCTTACTGAAAGCCGGTCTTACGACAGGCTGGAAACGTAGTCTTCGAAACCGAACTCGCGCTTGACCTCGACGCTGCCGTCGAGCTGTTTGACGACGATGGCCGGCATCTTCAGACCGTTGAACCAGTTCTTCTTGACCATGGTGTAACCCGCCGCGTCGATGAACGACAGGCGATCGCCGATGGCCAGAGGACGATCGAATTGGTATTCGCCGAAGATGTCACCGGCCAGGCACGACTTGCCGCAGACCATGTAGGTGTGCTCGCCGTCGTTGGGGGCCATCTTGGCGTTGAGGCGGTAGATCAGCAGGTCGAGCATGTGCGCTTCGATGGAGCTGTCGACCACGGCCAGGTGCTTGCCGTTGTAGAGCGTGTCGAGCACGGTGACTTCCAGCGAGGCGCTGTTGGTGATCGCCGCTTCACCGGGCTCCAGGTAGACCTGCACGCCGTACTTCTCGGAGAAGCCTTTCAGGCGGGCGCAGAAAGCGTCGAGTGCGTAGCCTTCGCCGGTGAAGTGGATGCCGCCGCCGAGGCTGACCCACTGGACCTGGTGCAGCAAATGGCCGAAGCGCTCTTCGATGTGCGAGAGCATCTTGTCGAACAGGCTGAAGTCACCGTTTTCGCAGTTGTTGTGGAACATGAAGCCGGAAATCGTGCCGATCACCTTTTCGATCTTTTCCGGATCCCATTCGCCCAGGCGGCTGAACGGACGCGCCGGGTCGGCCAGCAGGTAGTCGGAGCTGCTCACCTGAGGGTTGACGCGCAGGCCGCGGGTCTTGCCTTCGGACTGCTCGGCGAAGCGCTGGAGCTGGCCGATGGAGTTGAAGATGATCTTGTCGCAGTTCTCCAGCATTTCCTCGACCTCATCGTCGGCCCAGGCCACGCTGTAGGCGTGGGTCTCGCCGGCGAACTTCTGGCGGCCGAGCTTGAGCTCGTAGAGCGAGGAGGAGGTGGTGCCGTCCATGTACTGCTCCATCAGGTCGAATACCGACCAGGTGGCGAAGCACTTGAGGGCGAGCAAGGCCTTGGCGCCGGAGTGTTCGCGCACGTAGGCGATCTTCTCCAGGTTGCCCAGCAGCTTGGTTTTGTCGATGAGGTAGTACGGCGTCTTGATCATTTCAAAGGCCCCCGGCCAGGCCGGCCAAAAAAAGGACACGCATTGTGCCTTCACTTGCCGCATATCGAAAGGGCGCGATGCGCATTTCGTCCGAGCTCGCAGGCTGCGGGCCGCGTGAGGGGAGTAGAGCAGGGGAATGTGACTGTCTTAATCGTTGTGGAGGCAGATGGCCCTATCGCGGGACAAGTCGGGGCGCCGAACCGCCGCTCCCACAAGTGACACCGCAGTATGCAGCAGTTGCGGCGCTCTTGTAGGAGCGGGCTCGTCCCGCGATAGGGCCATCTGCCTCGCTACATCACTGCGGCAACCGCGCCACCACCTTGATCTCGAAATCGAAGCCGTACAACCAGGTTACCCCGACAGCCGTCACCGTTGGGTAAGGTGCTGGCCCCCAGAATTCAGCGCGCACCAAGTCCCAGATGCTCTGGAACTTGTTTTGTGGGTCGACGATGAACAGGGTCACGTCCTGCACGTCAGCGAAGCTGCAACCGGCGGCGGCGAGAATCGCCTCGAGGTTGGCGAAGGCCCGGCGCACCTGGTTTTCCAGGCCCGGCTCGGGTGAGCCGTCCTCGCGGCTGCCAACTTGCCCGGAGACGAACAGCAAGCCGTTGCTGCGCACGGCCGGGGAGTAGTGATTGATGTCGTACAGGGCCTGACGGCCAGCAGGGAATACTACGTCGCGTTGGTTCATGGTGTTTTCTCCATCAAGGGGGTGATGGGGCGACTGTACGAGCCCGGACCTGTTCGATAAACGTGCCAGTCTGGTTATCATTGTTTGTTTATTCCAAACAATCGAGGCGCTGATGGACCGGTTCGACGCAATGCGTGCCTTTGCCCGGGTGGTAGAGGCGGGCAGCTTCACCAAGGCTGCAGAGACGCTGCACATGAGCCGCACCAGTGTGACCCAGCTGGTGCAGCAGTTGGAAACCCGCCTGCGCGTGCGCCTGCTCAACCGCACCACGCGCAAGGTGAGCGTGACCGGCGATGGCGAGCAGTTCTACCAGCGGGTGTTGCGCCTGTTGGCGGAGCTCGAGGATGCGGAGAGCAGCCTCAGCGGCGCTGCCGGCCTGCCGCGTGGCAAGTTGCGGGTCGATGTACCGAGCCCGCTGGCAAGCCTGGTGCTGGTGCCGGCGCTGCCGGACTTCCATGCCCGCTACCCGGACATCCAGATCGACATGGGCGTCAGCGATCGTATCGTCGACATCATTGGCGAGCATGTCGATTGCGTGGTGCGCGGAGGCGAACTGCTGGACCAGTCGCTGATGGCGCGCAAGGTTGCCGACCTGCAGTTGGGGGTGTATGCGGCGCCGGCTTACCTCGAACGCCTTGGCACCCCTGCCCATCCTTCGGACCTGGAGGGTTCTGACCACCGTACGGTAGGTTTTCTCTGGGCACGTACCGGCAAACCGCTGCCCTATGCCCTCGTTCGCGGCACCGAGCGGCTGCAGGTTCGCGGTACCCAAGTGCTGGCGGTGGACGATGGCAACGCCTACCTGGCGGCCGGGGTGGCTGGGCTTGGGGTGCTGTGGCTGCCGGACTACATGGCCCGCGCGCCACTGGCCAGCGGTGCGCTGGTGCGGGTGCTCGAAGATTGGCAGTTGGAGCCGATGCCGTTGTACGTCGCTTATCCGCCGAATCGGCATGTGGGCGCGCGGTTGCGGGTGTTCATCGACTGGGTGGTGGAGGTGATGGGGCGCTGATCAGGGCCTTTCCCGACCGGATAGAGCGCGCTTTGACGGTCAGGCAACACCGCCGGTCGTGCTGGGGCTCAAGTACACCTTGCAGCCGGTTCATGGCTCATCACGCTGTCTACGAACCCCAGCGCCCCGAGGCCGGAGCCCGCCTGCCGGACATGGAGCGCGACAGGGTCTACCGAACCCTTGAGCGCACCGACCGGAATGTCACCAAGTCGGCACGCTTGCTGGGGCCGTCACGCGGCATGCTCCGCTACAAGATCGAAAAGCTGGGGTTGAGCAGGCCTGACAAGCGGCAGTGGTGACCGTCAGGGCTTGCCACTGCCGCCCTGGCTACCATTACCCTCCGAGCCGCTGCCGTCCATGCCGGGCAGGTCGCGGTTGTCGTTCTGCCGGGCCGGCGGGCTTTCCGGGTCGTTGCCCTGGATCCGCGGGTCGGTATCGCGCGGCATGGGTTTTTCAACCGGGTTGAGGGTGCTGTCTACACCAGGCTGTGGCGCGGGGTTATGCGGATCGTCCGGGTAAGTGGTGCCGGTGCCAACCGCCATGGCCAGTGGTGAGCAGAGCAGGGCGGCGAGCAGGCAGGTACGGGTCAGGGATCGCTTCATGGGGCAAACTCCTTTGCGCAGGACAGGGGCATCTTTCTCTTGGGCCCCGTCCTGCTCAGCAAGGTGCCATCATCCCGACCGACGGTCATACCACCATCGACAACAGCATGATGAAGATGATGCCGACCACGGACAGGATGGTTTCCATCATGCTCCAGGTCTTGAAGGTCTCGGCCACGGTCATGTTGAAGTACTGCTTGACCAGCCAGAACCCGGCGTCGTTGACGTGGGACAGAATCAGCGAGCCAGCGCCGGTGGCCAGTACCAGCAGCTCACGGTTCACCCCCGGCACCAGTTCGATCACCGGCGCGACGATACCGGCGCCGGTGATGGTCGCCACGGTTGCCGAACCTGTTGCGATGCGGATCACCGCCGCCACCAGCCAGGCCAGCATGATGGGTGAAATTTCAGCCTGCACGGCCATCTGTCCGATCACGTTGCCAACGCCGGTGTCCACCAGCATCTGCTTGAAGCCGCCGCCTGCACCGACGATCAGCACGATCGCCGCGGTAGGCGCCAGGCTCTGGTCGAGCATCTTCATGATCTGCTGGCGGCTGAAGCCGCGGGCCGAACCGAAGGTGTAGAACGCCAGGAGCAAGGCGGCGAGCAGCGCGGTGATGGGGTGGCCGATCAGGTCCATCCACTGACGCACGATATGGTCAGTCGGGAGTACCACGTCGGCGAAGGTCTTGAGCAACATGAGCGCTACTGGCAGCAGCACGGTGACCAGCGTGATGGTGAAGCTGGGCAGGTTTTTCTGGTCGGAGTCGCGGGCGATCTGGTCCATCAGCTCCTTGGACGGGTTGCCCGGAATGTAGCGGGAGATGAAGTTACCGAACAGCGGCCCGGCGATGACTGCAGTAGGCAGTGCCACCAGCAGGCCGTAGAAGATGGTCTTGCCGATATCGGCGTGGAAAATGCCGATCGCCAGCAATGGTCCAGGATGCGGCGGCACCAGGCCATGCACCACCGAGAGCCCTGCCAGCAGCGGGATGCCGATCTTCACCAGCGACACCCCGGAGCGGCGGGCGACGATGAATACCAGCGGGATCAGCAGCACGAAGCCGATCTCGAAGAACAGTGGGATGCCCACCAGGAATGCGGCGAACATCATCGCCCAATGTACTTTCTGCTTGCCGAAGGCTCGGATCAGCGTCTGTGCGATCTGGTCGGCGCCGCCGGAGTCGGCCATCAGCTTGCCGAGCATGGTGCCCAGCGCCAGGACGATGCCGACAAAGCCGAGCACGCCGCCGAAGCCGTCCTGGAACGATTTCATGACCTTGGCCACCGGCATGCCGGAGGTCAGGCCGAGGAAGCCTGCGGCCAGGGTCAGTGCGACGAAGGGGTGGACCTTGAAATGGGTGATCAGCAGGATGAGCCCGACGATGGTAACGAGCGCGTCGAGCAGCAGGTAGGTATCAGTAGCCAGTCCGAACATGGTGTCTATGCCTCGGTCTTGTCGTTGTTGTAATGGCGAAACTTGAGTGAACTTTTGACGCCCGCAGGCGTCGGGACAGCGCTGTCTTTGGTGAGCCGGAAAACCGCCGGATCAGGCAGTTCGCGCCAGGTGCCGGTCACCGCAGGGCTTTAGCCAGTCGTGCACGGATTCGGCAAGTGCTTCGATCGGACGCGTGGCGTCCAGCGCCAGCGTGAGCGGTTCGCCACGCGGCGATTCGAGGGTCGCAAACTGGCTGGTGATGAGGCTTGCCGGCATGAAGTGGCCGGGGCGGGCGAGCACGCGTTTCTCGGCCTCTTCAGGGCTCAATTCGAGAAAGACGAAGCCCAGGCCTGGCACGGCCTGGCGCAGGGTGTCGCGGTAGCGGCGCTTGAGCGCCGAGCAGGTGAGGATCGGGCGTTCACCGGCCTGGAGAATGGCCTGCAGCTCTTCGCCCAGGCGTACCAGCCAACCGGCACGGTCGTTGTCGTCCAGGGGAATGCCGGCGCTCATCTTCTGGATGTTTTCGGCAGGGTGGAAGGCGTCGCCCTCGATCAGGCGTCCGCCGCTACGTGCAGCAACGGCCTGGCCGACGCAGCTTTTGCCACAGCCTGCCACGCCCATGACCACGATGGCGCAAGGGGAAAGGTTCATCGGTACCTCCTGCGGGGTAAGACAGCGCTGTCTTGCTCTCGACGAGCAGTGGTGCAAGCGCCACCCTCCCGGGTGTTATTGATCTTGTGATACGCAGTATGGATGCTGCGGCAATTATTACGTTGCCTGCGTCCTGAGACAGCGCTACCTTAGTGACCGTTCCCACTTCTTGCAAGTAGTAAAATTACAACATTCATGACCCGCACCGGCTCCCGCACCACAGGTCGTCCCACTCTGGCCGAAGTCGCCAGGCTTTCAGGGGTTTCTCCCATTACCGCTTCGCGCGCGCTGCGCGGCGTCAGCACGGTTGCACCGGAGTTGGTGGAAAAGGTCATTGCCGCCGCAGCGAGCCTGGGGTACGTGGCCAACCCGGCCGCCCGTGCCCTGGCATCGGCACGCAGCCAGTCGGTGGTGGTATTGATTCCATCGCTGTCCAACCAACTGTTCATCGACACGCTGGAGGCGATTCACGAGGTGATGCGTCCACGCGGGTTGGAAGTGCTGATCGGCAACTATCACTACGACAGCGCCGAGGAAGAGAACCTGATCCGCAACTACCTGGCCTACCAGCCCTGCGGCATCCTGCTGACCGGGTTCGAGCGCAGCGATGCTTCGCGGCAGATGCTCGCAGCCAGCGGCGTGCCCTGTGTCCACATGATGGAGCTTGGCGGGGAGCCGGGCGCCCTGTCGGTGGGGTTTTCGCAGCAGCAGGCGGGTCGCGCCGCCGCTCGCCACCTCATTGAGCGTGGCCGCAGGCGCCTGGGCTTCATCGCGGCGCAGCTCGATCCGCGGGTGATGCAGCGCGCCGAGGGGTTTCGCCAGGCCTTGCTGGAGGCCGGCTTGCAGGCACCGGAGCTGGAGATGCTGGACCCACAACCCTCATCGATCGGCCTTGGTGGCGAGCTGTTCAGCCGTTTGCTGGCCAAGGCACCGGATGTCGACGGCCTGTTCTTCTGCAACGATGACCTGGCCCAGGGCGCGGTGCTCCAGGCGTTGCGCCAAGGTGTCGAGGTTCCGCGGCAGGTGGCGATGGTCGGCTTCAACGACCTGCCGGCTTCGGCGCACATGGTGCCGCGCCTGACCTCGATCCGTACGCCAAGGGCCGCTGTGGGGCGCACTGCCGCGCAGGCGCTGTTGAGTCTGCTCGACGGCAAGCGGGACGTGGAGCAGCAGCAGGACATGGGCTTCGAGTTGGTGGTGCGGGAAAGCACCTGACCGGACGTGGATACGGTCGAATCTCCCTTCGAAACCGCCTAATCACAAGGTGATATCAGATCGCTTGCATGGCGGCGGGGCCCATCTATGCTCAGGAAACCCCTGCGCACACAAGGAGGCCCGGCGCATGTTCGAGTACCATCGCAAGTCCGACCTGATCGAGATTCAGCGTAGCCGCCAGGCACTGGCAGGCATGGAAGCCAAGTTGGCCGCGATCAGTCGCTCCATGGCGATGATCGAGTTCGCCCCGGATGGCACCATCCTCGACGCCAACGACAACTTCTGCGCAACGATGGGCTACAGCGCCGATGAGATCCGCGGCAAGCACCACCGTCTGTTCTGCGACCCAACCTATGCCAAGAGCGCCGAGTACCAGCAGCTATGGCATGAGCTGGGGCAGGGCAAGGCGATCAGCGGTACGTTCGAACGTATCGACAAGTCCGGGCGCGAGGTGTGGCTGGAGGCGAGCTACATGCCAGTGCTCGATGATCAACAGCAGGTTACCAGCGTGATCAAGGTCGCGGCCGACATCACCCGCAGGGTCAACGAAGAGCATGAGAGCGAAAGCCTGCTCAAGGCCATCGGTCGCTCGATGGCGGTGATCGAGTTCACCCCCGAGGGGCGGGTGATCACGGCCAACCAGAACTTCCTCGATACCATGGGCTATCGCCTGGAGGAGGTCACGGGGCGTCATCACGGGTTGTTCTGCCTGCCCCATGAGCGTGAATCGCCCCAGTACCGGGAGTTCTGGGCATCGCTCAACCGGGGCGAGTATCACTCCCACCGCTTCGAACGGGTCAACAAGCAAGGCCAGACGGTGTACCTGGAGGCTTCCTATAATCCGATCTTCGATGGCAAGGGCCGCCTGTACAAGGTGGTCAAGTTCGCCAGCGACATCACCAATCAGGTCAGCACCCAGCAGAGCGCGGCCGATGCGGCTCACGCAAGCTCCGTGCAGACCGACGCCTGCGCGCGCAAGGGAACCCAGGTGGTGCAGCAGACGGTGCAGGTGATCGAGCAGATTTCCGAGGAGCTCAACGACGCGGCGCGCAGCATCGATGCGGTGAGCAAGCAGTCGGAGCTGATCGGAAAGATCGTCCTGACCATTCGCGGGATTGCCGACCAGACCAACCTGTTGGCACTCAATGCCGCCATCGAGGCCGCGCGTGCCGGTGAGCACGGGCGCGGTTTCGCGGTTGTGGCTGACGAGGTGCGCAGCCTGGCGGCGCGGACCAGCAAAGCCACGCTGGAGATCGTCGAGGTGGTGCGACAGAATCACGACCTGTCACTGACGGCGGTGGCCAGCATGCAGTCGAGCCTGTCGCGCACGGGGTTGGGCGTGGAGCTGGCCAACGAGGCCGGTACCGTGATCATGGAGATCCAGCAAGGCTCACGTCACGTGGTCGATGCGATCAGCCAGATCAGTTCGACCCTGCAATTGCATTGAGCCCCTCGCGCAACTGATGCTCCAGGCCCTGGAGGTTTGCCTCCAGGCGTGCGAGCAATGCATCGCTGGGCGCTCCATCGGCCAGTGCCTGTTCCAGCGTTTCGCAATCGCGGACCACACCCCTGACCTTGAGCATGCGCGCACCGCCTTTGATCCGGTGCACCAGCGTTTTCACCTGCGCCGATGTGTGGCCCGGGGCCAGTTCGCGCAGGGCCTGCAGGTCTTGCGCGGTGCTCTGGGCGAGTTGTTCGAGCAGGCGCCGAGTCAGCTCTACGTCGTCCTGGGTGAGATGGCGCAACTGAGCAATGTCGAAACCACTGTCAGGCGGTGCATCTTCCGGGGGCGTTGCCTCGGTAGTCGGCGCCTGGGGCAAGTGGGCCTTGAGGGTACGCAGGTCGATCGGTTTGAACAGGCACTCGTCCATGCCATCGGCCAGGCACTGTGCCTTGGCTTCGGCCTGGGCGTTGGCCGTGACGCCGAGGATTCGGCAGGGCTGGGCACCGCGTTCGCGTTCCAATGTACGGATGCGTCGTGTCAGTTCGTGGCCATCCATCACGGGCATGCTGCAGTCGGTGATCACCAGGTCGAACGCTTCGGCCTGCCAGAGCGCCAGGGCCGTCTGGCCATTTTCAGCCAGGCGCACCTTGTGCCCGAGAGTGCATAGTTGCTTTTCGAGGAGCATGAGGTTGGCCGGGTAGTCATCCACGACCAGGACATGCAAAGGACCGGCCTGGGCAGTGTCGCCGAGTAGCTCGGGCAGGGGCTGCGCAACCAGGGGCTCGGCGTTCGGCAGCGACAGGCTTATATCGATTCGGGTGCCGACGCCCTGCAGGCTCTGCAGTTGCAGGACGCCGCCCATGAGCTGGCACAGTGTACGGCTGATGATCAGGCCCAGCCCGGCACCATGGCGTGCGCGCTGGCCGTCGAGTTGGGCGAAGGCCTGGAACAGCCTGGCCTGATCGGCTTCGCTGATGCCGATGCCGCTGTCTTGCACCTGCAGTTCCACCTGCAGGACATCTTTGGTCTGTGCCTGCACGATCATACCGACTTCGACCTGGCCTTGCTCGGTGAACTTGATCGCATTGCTGAGCAGGTTGGACACCACCTGGCGTAGCCTTACCGGATCGACAGAGGCCCAGATCGGCGACTCTGGGAGCCTGGTTTGAAGCGTCAGTCCCTTGACCTTGGCATTGGCTTCGAAGGCGCGTACGGTCGAGCGGACGAGCTCGACCAGGTCGGTGGCTACGGGCTGCAAGACCATGTGCCCGGACTCGATGCGCGAGATGTCGAGGATATCGCCGATCAGGTCGAGCAGGCCGAGTGCGGCATCGTGTGCAGTCTGCAAGCCCTGCGGGTCGCTGTGGCCTTGACGGTTGTCTTCGAGTGCCAGTTCCAGCAGCCCGATCACCGCGTTCATGGGGGTGCGGATCTCATGACTCATGATTGCCAGGAAGCTGCTTTTGGCCTGGCTGGCACGCTCGGCATCCTCCTTGGCCTGGCGCAACTGTTCGAGCAGGCTGCGGCTGAGCGTGAGCTGGGCCTGAAGCGCCCGTTGTGCCTCGCTGCGCTGGTGGATCAACTTGCGCAGATAGCCGTTCCAGAACACCACGCCGGCCAGCAAAAATGCCGAAAGCACCAGCACCTGCAACGCCAGCGAGCGGTAGTTGCCCCACAGGCTATCGCTGACGATGGTGCTGGTACGCCAACGGTTGATCAACTGGTCCAGTTCTTCCGGCGGGATACTCAGCAACGCCTTGTCCATGATCGACTGCAGTTGCGGCAGATCGGGCGCCACGGCAAAAGCTATTGCTGTCTGGCTGTCGTCCTGCAAGCCGGCGATGCGCAACCTGTCCTTGAACACATGAGTCAGGTAGTAGGACGCGCTGATGTTGCTGATCAGCGCAACGTCGGTATTGCCCTTGGCCACCGACTCCATCATCGCCAACGTGTTGCTGGCCTCGACCACATGAGCCTGCGGATAACGCTGGCGCAGCGCGACCTCCTGGGAACCGTCACGCACCAGCGCGATGCGTTGTGCGTTCTGTGGGCCGGCTTGCGTGCTGGTGCGACGCACGACCTGCACGTTGGGGCTGACCAGGTAGGGGCGGGTGAAACGCACGCGCGATGCGCGCGACGGGCTGTAGTCCAGGGCTCCGACCAGCTGTGCATCACCCCGTGCCACCTCATCGACCATGGCCGCCACGGAGTTGCGTTCAACGATGTCGAAACGCAGGCCGGTGCGCAAAGTGATCTGTTTGAGAACGTCCAGTGTAATGCCGTTGGGTTGCTGCTGGGTGTCGTTGAATGTGATTGGTGCAAAGCTTGGATTGATCAGTACCCGTATCCTGGGGGCTCTGGCCAGCCAGCGTTGTTCTTCATCGGTGAGCGTGGAAAGGCGACGCTGCAGGAGCAGGCTGGTGTTGCCACTGGACCAGCGGCGCAGGATGTTCAGGCGCTCGCTGTCGGTAATCCTCTGTAACGCCTGGTCGACCAGGCCGAGTAGCCTGGTGTTGTGCTGGTCCAATGCGAAGGCGAAAGCGCCTGCGGGTGCCTGGACGAAATGGTCGATGCGCACCAGGCCTTGATAGGCTCGTCCAATAGCGAAGTCCGAGCTGATGGCATCGCCGATGTAGGCATCGGCATCACCCTGCGCCACTGCGCTGAGGCCTGCGTAGGTCGAGCTGTAGAGGATCAGCTGCGCCTGGGGATACAGGGCTTGGACAGCCGTCTTGGGCAGGTAGTGATCGACCATGGCCAGGCGCAGGCCGGCCAGATCCTCACTGTGCAACTGGGGGCGGTCCTGACGTGTGACGATCACCGGAAGGTCGTCGGCATAGGTTTGGCTCAGGGACAACTTGGCATCGGCTGCTTCGAAGCCATTGGAGCTGCCAAGCAGGTCGATCTGCCCCTGGTGCAGGGCTTCGATGGCCGCCGTGCGACTGGCAAAACGGCGTACTTCGATCGGCATGCCCAGTTGCTCGCCGATCAGGCCAGCATAGTCCGCACTCAACCCCTCGTAGTCGTTTGGGCTGACATTGATTTCAAAGGGGGGGTAGTCAGGACGCGAACTGCCCAGGACCAGCACCTTGCGCTCGCGCAGCCACTGGCGGTCGCTGTCGCTCAGCGGCAGCGCGACACTGGCACTGATCGAGCGAGCCAGCAAGTGTCGCGGTTCGCTTTCACCAATGGCGGCGCCCGATATCAGCAGGGCCGCCGCTGCCAGTAGCAGGCCGCCAAGGGTGTGCCTCATCGTCGCGAGGCTCAGTTCACTTGGTTGCGTTTGGCCAGGTCGACCATTTCGACCAGCGACTCGGTCTTGAGTTTTTCTCCGATTCGACCGCGGTAGGTGCTGATGGTCTTGGCGCTGAGGTTCATGGCCGTCCCTATGTACTTGTTGTTCTCTCCCCGCGCGAGCCTGCGCAGGACTTCCATTTCCCGATTCGACAGGCTGTTGAGCCTCACCGTTTCCGATTCCAGGGTGCTGCTGTTCACCGACATCTGCGGAAAGGTCGAATAGCCTTTGACCAGGGCCTTGAGCGCGAACAACAGGGCATCGAGGTCTTCGTCCTTGTTGACGAAGGCCGAGATTCCGGCATCCAGGCAGCGACGGACGTAGAGATCAGAGGACTGCCCGGTGAGTACCATGATTTTTGGTGCAGGATCGAGCAATTGCAAACGCTTGATCACTTCCATGCCATCCAGGCCCGGTAACCCAATATCGAGAATCACCACCTTCGGTGCAAGCTGGCGTGCCATCTGCACGGCCTCGATGCCATTGCCCGATTCACCGACAACCTCAAAGCGTTCCCGCTCGAGCAGGATACGCACGGCGAGGCGGACGGTAGGGTGATCATCGACCATCAGTACGGTGGTCATTGGAAAACTCCTGTACGAAATAATGTTCGTTCCTGACGTTATCCAGGAATACGTCTGTAGGGCCAATCTGGCTGCGGGCACGATACGTCCATCAGAACGCTTTGATAATGGCGAGTATAGGCGTGTGGAAAAAGCCGCCATTTGCTGGTGAAAAGTCTTACAAAAGAAACTAGGGGCGAGGGGCGATGAGACCCTCGCGGGCGGGTGTGGGGTAAGGGCGCTCAGGTCGGGCGCGCACAGGCGGGATGCGGTTTATTCACGCGATGCGTCGACGCGGGATTTTTGAGCAGCGCAGCACCGACCCGTGTCGGGCGTTGCTGCAATTGCCCCGCGCAATTCGGACATTGTCCCTGTAGATGCTGTTCAGCGCAGCGGCGGCAGAAGGTGCACTCGAACGAGCAGATCAGCGCGTCCAGGGTGTCGGGGGGCAAATCGGTATCGCAACATTCGCAATTGGGGCGTAGCTCGAGCATGGCGCAACTCCGGTGCGGACAGAGATGCGCCAGTGTCGGTCGCTGGACGCTGGCTGGCAATCCTCAGTCGCCGGGGCGATACAGATGGGCGTGGCCGGCGCGGTACAAGGCCGAGTCGGCAAACGGTGCGTCGCCTAGAACATGGCCGACGAGAATCAGTGCCGTGCGCCGGAAGCCTTTGTTGGCAACACCCTCGACGATATCGGCGAGACGGCCCCTGACCCAGTCCTGGTCCGGCCAAGTGGCGCGGTGGATCACTGCCACCGGGCAATCCGCCCCATAGTGCGGCAGCAGCTCCTCGACGATGCGCGGCAGATGGCGTACCCCCAAGTGAATGGCCAAGGTACTGCGGTGGCGCGCCAGGTCCGCCAGTTGCTCGCCTGCCGGCATCGGCGAGCGATCGCCGTAGCGGGTCAGGATGACGGTCTGCGAGATGTCCGGCAGCGTCAGTTCGCAGCCGAGCAGGGCGGCGCTGGCGGCTGTGGCGGTAACGCCAGGAATGATCTGGTAGTCGATGCCCAGTTCGCGCAGGTGGCGGATCTGTTCGCCGATGGCGCCATACAGGCTCGGGTCCCCGCTGTGTACACGGGCCACATCCAGGCCCTGGTCATGGGCGTCGCGGATTGCGCCGATGATCTGCTCCAGGTGCAGTTCGGCGCTGTTGATCAGGGTACTGGCGGTGTGGCCTTCGAGTACCGCGGCCGGTACCAGTGAGCCGGCGTAGATGATCACCGGGCATTGACGGATCAGGCGTTGGCCCTTGACCGTGATCAGCTCCGGATCGCCGGGGCCGGCACCGATGAAATAGACCGTCATGGCAAGTCCTTGAAGGTGAAATGAAGTGCGATTATCCGTTGCTGGCCAGCGCCAGGGTAGCGTCACCGAGCACCTGCCTGGTGATTGTCAGGATCGGCGAGCGCTGACCCTCGCTCGCCGCCAGTGCCAGCGCCGCGCTTTCTGCCACTCCCCAGCAGCCGGTGGTGTTGAAGGCCATTTCGGAGCGGTGGCTGAGCAACGGCAGGAAGGGCTGCAGTTGCTGGGCGCTGTACAGCGTCAGGGGCAGGCCGAGCTGCTCGGCCAGTTGCCGCAGGCCGGGCTCCTGAGCCTTGAGATCGATGCTGGCGATACCTCGCAACGCGGCCAGCGTCAGGCCGTTGTTGGCCAGTGCAAGGTGCAGCAGGGTTTCCAGAACCGCCGCGGGGCAACCCCGGCGGCAGCCGAAACCGACATAGAGCGCGGCCATCAGGCCTGCGCGGAGCGGCGGTACAGCCAGGCGCTCAGCAGACCCAGTGCCACCCAGAAGGCTGCGTTGGTCAGCCAGGAGGCAACCTTGAACTGTGCTTCCAGCGCTTCAGGCGCCAGGCTTTCATGCACCAGTGGCTGAGGGGCGCCGATCAGGTGCGGTACCACCAGCAGCGCTGCGCCAAGCACTTTGAGCAGCCAGTGCCGCGCGAAGACCAGCAACGCCAGGCCCACAGCAGTGGCGGCGGCGGTGCCGATCCACCAGGTCTGGCGTTGACCCAGATCGGCTGCGGCGGTGCCAGGCAGTTCGGGTGGCAGGCCCAGGGTCGGTGCCAGGCAGAACACGGCGAAGCCGCCCAGCCCCCACAAGGCGCCAGTACTGACTCGACCGGGTTCGCGCAGGCTGTAGAGTGCGGCGAGGATCAGCGCGAAACCGACTGCCACCACCAGGTTACCGCCGGTGGTCGACAGCACGCGCTGCCAGCCGTCTTCCGGTGACCAGGCTTCTGCACCGTGCTCATGGCCAGCGGCACTTTCACCGGCGTGCTCGTGCTGCTCGGTGGGGGCCGAGTTTTCATAGGTTTCGGCTTGAAGGATCAACGGAGCGACCCAGAAACTCTGCAATAGCGTCAGCAAAAGTGCGGCGAGCAGGCCACTGAAGCCTGCAGTGCGAGCGATACGCTTGATCATCATCGGACACTCAGTGGCAAGGGAAGGCGGCGCTGTGACGGGTATCGTGGGCAGCGTTGTGCACAGCCTCCAGGTGCGAGAACCCGGCGAAGTACACCAGGCACAAGCCCAGCAGGCTGGCGCCGACCGCAACGACGAGACGCTGGCTGAGGCTGACGGGGGTGGCGATGCTGTGTTTGGCGCTGGTGACGGACATGACGCATTCCTCTGCTTTTTTTCATGGGCGACAGGAAGCGCGGCAACCCCAGGCGAGAACCGCCCAGGGACATGCAACAGCGCCCGCCCACCGCGGGGTGTGATCACAAGACGTCGGGCCGGTCTCCGGGCTGACGAGCAGGAGCCTGGCTCCTGGGGAGAGCGTCACCTTCCCATGCCGCACTGCAGGCACAGTGGATCAGACGCTCGCTCGCTTACCGTTGCGGGGGCAGCACCGGACTTGCCAGACCCATGAAGAGCCTGTGACGCACCGGTTTCCCGTTTCACCCCTGCAAAGGGGCACCCTACGTAATGTATTAGGAGATCACGGCCATGCTTTGGTCGTCAATTCTTGTTACGAATTGAGCAAATGGGCGGGCTGAAAATCCTCAGTCAGCCTTGAACGTCGCACTTTTTTACATTCAGGGGCTCTATGCATGGCCAGGCTGCGCCGATTCCCGGCCCGGCCGCTGACCCTGGACCCCGGTGCAAATGCCTGTTCCCGCCTTTCGCCGCCGTGCCCGCCTGTCATTGGTGGGTGTCTTGATCGCCCTGTGCGGGTGCACCGGGCAGCAGGGGCGTGACGTATTCACCCAGTTGGGTAACGGGCATCCTGGCGAGCTGTTCCAGACCAGTGTCGACCGCATGGCCACCTTGTCCATGCGCGACAACCTGCAGAGCCTGTATCTGCTGATGAACAAGCTCTACCTGCGCAACCCCAGTCAGTGGAAGCAGTCCGGATACCTGGATGCCGCCACTGCCGAGCGCCAGATCCGCCAGGCCATCGAGCAGCGCCAGTCGTTGCCGCAACTGGGCGAGCGCCGTGACCTGGCGGCGCTGAGCTATGCCTTGAGCCCGGAGTTTCGCGGTGATCGGGTCGGTGCGTTCATCTATGCGATCGGCAGCATGTTGATTACCGCCCACGGTGGGCGCACCGAGTTCTACATGACCGACGCCATTGACCCACTGTTCGTCAATAACGCCGCGCGCAACATCGAAAAGGCCACCTGGATGCTCGGTCAGCGCCAGGACGCCAATGGTGTGTTGCTGCTGTTTTCCAACGAGATCTCGGAAGAGGGCAGCAACCTGAGTTTTGCCGTCGAGTTCGGCAAGATCGTCGCACGCCTCGACCTGCTGGCGCAGATGCTCGATGAGCGCTACCGACGGATCGGCCTCAACTATGCGCAGAGCCTGCTGCTGATGAATTTCCTGCCCGTACAGTGATCATCGCCCCGGGCCTCAGAGCAAGGCTTCGATGGCGCGGCGATAGCGCTGGCCTGCCAGGCTCATGCTGTTGTTGTGGCTTGCCCCCGGCACCAGCAGCAAGGTCTTGGGCTGCTGCGCGGCCTCGAACAGCGCCTGGCTGAAGCGTGGCGGCACATAGCGGTCGTCCAGGCCGTGCACCAGCAGCAGAGGTAAATCGATATCGGCGATCTTGCCCAGCGAGTCGAACTTCTGCGACAGCAGCCAGCGTACCGGCAGTGCGGTATCGGCCACCGATGCTGCCACGTCGCCAAGGGAGGTGAAGGTGGATTCGAGAATCAGGCCGCGCGCAGGTACGGGCTGGCCTTGCTGGCGTGCCTGGCGTGCGAGCTCCGACGCAAGCTCGACAGCGACCGCACCGCCCAGCGAATGGCCGAAGATCAGGCGCTTGCTTGGCACCGGCTGCAACTGGGCGAAGCGCTCCCAGGCAATTCGGGCGTCCTCGTATACCGTGGCCTCGGACGGCAGGTCGCCTTGGCTCTGGCCAAACCCGCGGTAGTCCACGGCCAGCACCGAATAGCCCATGGCGTGCAGCTGCTCGATGCGGAACAACTGACCGGTGAGGTTCCAGCGTACGCCGTGCAGGTAGAGTATCGCTGGCGCATCGGCGCGTTTGGCCGGCCACCACCAGGCGTGCAGGCTCTGGCCGTCGGTGAAGCTGCGCGGGCGCAGGTCCAGCTCCTGTACGCCGGCCGGCAGGCCCCTGAACCAACTGGCCTGGCCCGGCTCGATACGAAACACCAGTTCGCGCTCCTTGTGCTGCAAGACCGCGCAACCCGCGGGCAGGCCCACCACCAGCAAGGCCATGGCCAGCCAGGTGAGCCAGCGGCGTTTGAAGTGAGTGAGCAGGGTGTCGGTCATGGGTGTCATCAGGCGTGCTGGAAATCGTCGTTTTTAACAGAAGCCATGGCCTCGCTGCAGGCAATTTTTCCCGAGCGGTGCTGACACATGTTTGCAAGCTGTTTCCCCAGCGCCCTCGAGGGGATCTGCACGCTTGCCGCAGCGGGCGCCGAGGGGTAGGTTTCCCTGACCCTGTCGATGGAAGACTTACCTTGGACTCGATTACCCAAGCCGTACTTGGCGCCGCCCTGCAAGGTACCGTGCTCGGCCGCATCCAGGGCCGCCGTTCGCTGTTGTACGGTGCCGCGCTGGCCACCTTGCCCGATCTCGATGTGGTGATCCGGTATGCGGACCCTGTTTCGCAGATGACCTATCACCGCGGTTTTTCCCATTCGATCTTCGTCCTTACCGGCCTGGCGCTGCTGCTGGCGTGGCTGGTGGCCTGGGTAGGGCAGAGGCGCCGGCCCGACAGAGGCTACCGTTGGCCCCGACTGTTCGTGGCGTTCTGGCTGGTGCTGGTCACCCATCCCCTGTTGGACGCCTTCACGGTCTATGGCACGCAATTGTTCTGGCCGCTGCCGTTCACTCCCGAAAGCTGGGCGGCAGTGTTCATCATCGACCCGATCTACACCGTGCCGCTGCTGGTCGCTGTGATCTACGCCGCGTGGCGGGGGCTGAGTGGTCGGGCGATACCCCTGATGGCAGCGGCTCTGCTGTTCAGTACGGCGTATCTGGGGTTCGGGCTGGCCGGGCGCATGGCGGTCGAGCAGCGTTTCCATGAGGCCCTGGGCCGCCAGGGCGTTGTTGTCGATCATGTGCGGGCAGTGCCCATGGCCTTCAACAGCCTGGTCTGGCGGGTGCTGGCCAAGACGGCGGATGGTCATTACTACGAGGGCGTGAGCAGCGTTTTCGACCGCGAACCACCCGAGATGCAGCGCCTGTCGCTGAACCTGGACGCCGCCAAGGTGCTCGAGGGCGTCGCGCTGCACGAGCGGCTGCGCTGGTTCACCGATGATTGGCTGCGTTATGACGTGGTCGGCGATGTGCTGGTGGTGACCGACCTGCGCATGGGCATTCCCGGTAACTACACCTTCCGTTTCCGCATGGCTCATCGCGACAGCCAGGGTCAGTGGGTGGTCGATACCCCAGCCAACTGGAGTGACGGTGCCGCGATGTTCAACGGCCATGACCTGGGGCTGATCTGGCGTCGCATCCTCCAACAGCAACCTCCGCTGCCCCTGGCGGCTTGGACCACACGCTACCTGAATCCCTCGCCGCAATCCGGGGTGGCGCCCTGAACGGCCGCTCGGCCGGGCTCGACCTGGTCAAGTGGACGGCGATCCTGAGCATGGTCGCCGATCATTTGCGCTACCTGTGGCCCAGTGCCGACGGGTTGTTCGTGGTCGGGCGCCTGGCGTTTCCACTGTTCTGCCTGGTGATCGCCTGTCATGTCTCACGCGCCCAGCCAGGCGCGCTGTACACGGCAGCCAACGCGCGCTACCTGAGCTGGATGTTGGCCTTCTCGGTACTTGCCGAGGGCCCGTACCGTTGGTTGGACAATGGCTCGCACACGCTCAATGTCATGCCCACCCTGACCCTTGGCCTGCTGGTCGCCTGGGGGGTGAAGCATCCACAGCCTGCTGCGCGCATTGTCGGCCTCGGTAGTGCCGGGCTGGCGCTGGTTTTCAGTGATCGACTGATGTATGGCTTGCCGGGGGTATTGCTGCCGGCGGCCTGCCTGATGCTGTGGTCGCGAGGTCGGCCCGGCTGGCTGGTGCCCTGTCTGCTGGCAATGGGCGCAAACCTGACCAACAGTTGGTTATGGGCGCATCCCTGGCAGCCCTTTTCCCTGCTGGTGCTGGCCACCGCGGCAATGGCGCTGCCATTGGGTTTGCGCATGCTGGCGTACCAGGGCGCCTCAATCGTGCCTGTGGGACGCTGGGCCTACGGGTTCTATCCTTTGCACCTGATGGCGATCAAGGCCTTGCAATACCTCGATCTGCCCCCATCCTAGGCAGCCTCGGATATCCAGGAACAGCTTCATGGAACCCAACCGCTTCGGCGACATCGCCGCCTTCGTCAGTGCCGTGAAGGTCGGCAGCTTCACCGCAGCCGCCGCGAGCCTGGGCCTGACCCGCTCGGCGGTGGGCAAGAGCATCGCGCGCCTCGAATCGCGCATGGCCGTGCGCCTGCTCAACCGTACCACGCGCAAACTGAGCCTGACCGATGAAGGCCAGGTCGCGTTCGAGCGTTGGCGGCAGATCCTCGAAGACCTGGACGAAGTCGAGACCACGATGGCCCAGCGCCGTGGACGACCGACCGGCACCCTGCGCCTGACTGCGCCGCTGTCGTTCGGCCAGCGTCATGTGCTGCCGATCCTGGATGTCTACCTCAAGCAATGGCCGGAACTGCGCGCCGATATCCGCTTCACCGACCGTTTCGTCGATTTGGTGGAGGAGGGGGTGGACGTTGCCGTGCGCATCGGTGCGCCCAAGGAGGACTCGCAACTGCTGACACGCACCGTGGCGTGGCAGCAGTTCGTCACCTGCGCTGCACCCGAGTACTTGCAGCGTCATGGGGTGCCCCAGGTACCGGCAGACCTGTATGGGCACGACAAGATCGCTTTTCTGGCGGGCGAGAAGGCCAGCCCCTGGCGCTTCCACACCAATGAAGGGCTGCACCTGTGCGAAGAGCCCGGGCGCTTGAACATCGACAGCTCCGAGGCCATGCTCGATGGCGCCCGCGCCGGGTTCGGGCTGATTCACCTGCCCACCTACATCACCGGCGACGACTTGCGCGCTGGAACGCTGGTCGAGGTACTTGCGGATTACCGGCCGCCAGCGGACCCGATTCGTATCGTCTACCCCAGCAAGCGCCATTTGTCGCCACGGGTGCGAGGTTTCATCGACCTGCTGGTCGCCCGCTGGGAGCATGGAGTGCCCTGGGAACGCTGATTGGGGAATGCAGGGACCGTGTGTAGGGCCCGTTTTGCGGTTTATCGCCCAGGCGTGGCCCTGGACACTGTGCAGTCATATCCGTCACGACTTATGGAGACGCCATGACTGCGTTGTCTGTCCTGGACCTGGTCATGATTGGCGAGGGCAAGACCCTGGCCGATGCGATCGAGGAATCCCGTCAACTGGCACGCCACGTCGAGCAGCACGGCTACGCTCGATACTGGATCGCCGAACACCATGACATGCCCGGCATCGGCTCTGCCGCCACAGCGCTGGTAATCAACGAGATCGCCAATGCCACGCGGCTTATTCGCGTGGGTGCCGGTGGCATCATGCTGCCCAATCATGCTCCGCTGGTGGTCGCCGAGCAGTTTGGCACGCTCGATGCCCTGCACCCGGGGCGCATCGACCTGGGGTTGGGGCGTGCCCCCGGCAGCTCCGGCCCGACCGTCCGTGCTTTGCGCGGCGTCGCGCCCGAGCGTGACTTTGCCCAGGACATCGCCGAGTTGCGCGACTACCTGGCCGACAACGGCCAGCGATCGGTGCGCGGGGTGCCGGGCAAGCACGAGGTGCCGGTGTGGATATTGGGTTCCAGCCTGTTCGGCGCCGACCTTGCGGCACGGCTCGGCTTGCCTTACGCCTTTGCCTCCCATTTCGCCCCGCGCTACCTGCTGCAGGCCATCGCCCATTACCGCGCGAACTTCCAACCCTCGGCGCAACTGGCCAAGCCCTACGTCATGGTGGGCATGAATCTGTTCGCAGCAGCCAGCGATGCCGAAGCCGATTATCTGGCCAGCTCGCACCGCAAATGGATGCTCGATCTGCATGTCGGACGTCACGGCCTGCTGCCCCTGCCGCAGGAAGGTTATGTCGAGGGCTTGCCGGGCCATGAACGGGCGGTGCTGGAACAGGTGATGGCCTGTACCGTGGCCGGTGGGCCGCAGCGGGTGAGGGATGGGTTGCGCACACTGATCGAACAGACTGGCGCCGATGAGTTGATGATCGATTGCCGGATCCATGACCCCTTGGCGCGCTTGCGCTCCCACGCATATGCGGCCCAGGCCCTTGCCGATCTGGCCTGACTCGACCTGAGCGGCAGGCGCCAAGGCGCGGCCGCGGGCCACGGCCTGGCTTCAGTGCGCGTCTGTCCAGCCTCCCCCTAACGCGGCATAGAGGTTCACCTCTGCCAGCAATTGCGCCAGCCGGTCGTTGATCAAGCCCTGCTGGGCACTGAACAGTGAGCGCTGGGCGTCGAGAAAGGTCAGGCTGCTGTCCACGCCAATGCGGTAGCGATTGCGTGCCAGGTCGTAGTAGCGCTGGGTGGAGGCCACCAGGTCGCGCTGGGCCACCAGTTGCCGCTGATAAGTGGCGCGCGCCGCCAGGCCGTCAGACACCTCCTGGAACGCCCCCTGAATCGATTTCTCGTAGCGAGCCACCTCGATTTCCTTTTGCAGGCGCGCATAGTCCAGGCTGGCCCTCAGGCTGCCGGCGGTGAACAGCGGCAGGTTGATCTGCGGCTGGAACAACCAGGTACCGCTGCCGCCGTCGAACAGCCCGGACAATTCGCGACTGCTGGAGCCTGCGTTGGCGGTCAGGCTGATGCTGGGAAAGAACGCTGCCCGTGCGGCACCGATGTCGGCATTGGCTGCACGCAGCTGGTATTCGGCTTCCAGGATGTCCGGGCGACGTTGCAGCAGTGCCGAGGGCAGGCCGGGCGGCAAGCCGACGATCTGCTGCGAGGCCAGCGGCAGATTGGGCGTACGCTCATCGAGGGGCGCGCCGACCAGCAGGGTCAGCTGGTTGATATCCTGGGCAACCTGGCGCTGGTAGCGGGCTACTGCGGCACGAGCGGTGTCGACGCTGGTCTGCGCCTGGATCTGCTGCAATGCCGACGCAGTGCCGGCGCGACGCTGACCCTGGGTCAGGCGCAGGCTTTCCTGGTCGGCGATCAGGGTCTGGCGTGACAGTTCGAGCAGCTCCAGGTCAGCTCGCCAGGTCATGTAGCTGCTCGCCACGCTGGCCACCAACCCCAATTGCACACTGCGCCGGGCCTGTTCGCTGGCGAGATAGGTCAGCAAGGCCTTGTCACTCAGGCTGCGCAGGCGGCCGAACAGGTCAAGCTCATAGGCGCTCACCCCGAGCGTGGCGGCGTAGGTCTGGGTGATGGCTCCGTCGCCGGTCCCGGTCATGCGCCGCGGCAGGTACTGGCGCTGGCCCTTGGCGTCGGCGGAGACCTTGGGCAGCAACTCCGAGCGCTGGATACGAAACTGCGCACGATAGGCTTCGACGTTGAGCGCTGCTACGCGCAGATCGCGGTTGTTGAGCAGTGCGTTGTCGATCAGTTGGCGCAGCAACGGATCCTGGAACACCTGGTGCCAGTCGTCGTGCTGGCGGCTGGGAGCCATGGCATCCTGGCTGGCTTCCCCTGGGAATCGAGGTGCGACAGGCAGGGCGGGGCGTTGATAGTCGGGGGCCAGGGTGCAGCCGGTCAGCAACACCGCCAACACGGCAGCAGGGTATCTGGGCATCGCGGGTTCTCTGGAGTCAGGCACCGGCCATCCATCTGGCCAGGCCGTGGCGGCCACTGACGCCAAGCTTGGCGGTGGCGCGTTTGAGGTAGGTTTCCACCGAACTGTTCTTCACGTTCAGGCGTTGGGCCATTTCCGGTACGGTGCCACCGGTGAGCAGCCCCAGGCAGACTTCCTGCTCACGGCTCGACAGTTGCACGGCTTCCTGGGCCAGGCGCTCGTCGAAGCCGTGGCGCAAGGTGTCGGGCGTCGCCGAACCTTCACCCTGCACGTGCACCTGGTGCTGCGCATGGTGTTCAAGCAGAGGCAGCAAGGTGTCGGAGAGGCGTTTGAGCAGCGACAGTTCGCCGAGGGAAAAGGCCATCTGGCTGGGCAGGCGATGGAAGCAGATGACCCAACGGCGGTCGCCATTGCACGACACCAGGTTGCACTGGTGAGCACTGGATTGCGGGTTGCCGGTGGCATGAGGCGCCTTGACCTGAATGAGCAGGGGATCCTTCATCTGCAGGATGTTCTGCAACAGTGGGTGATTGGGCTGATCAGGCGGAGGAAACTCCTGGGCAAGCCCCGCGCCGCCCAGCACCTTGACCCGAGTGACGCCGGTCTGTCGGGCATCCAGGGTCCACTCGCTCAGGTCGAGCCGGTGCACTGGCACTAGGCTGTCGACCAACTGGAGCATGCGCTCGGCAAAATGATCCTCGCCGGTGCTGGCGATCAGCTCTCCCAGTTGCAGGTAGAGGCGCGCGTCGTGGTGATGTTCGAGGCTGCGGGTCAGCTTCATGTCCTGTTCATCCTTGAATCGGGTACTGCGCAGGCGGGTGGCGAATGGTCTTACGCCCTGGCCGGTCGAGGGTGGCGCTATTCAAGCCTGGGCCTGGCGCCTGCGTCTGTAGTGGAAACCGGGGACAGAAAATGGCATCGAATCGGACAAAGTGGGGGGATGATTCGGACAGACTAAATGCAAATGTTTCGGCAGTAGTCGACAAATTGACGTCATAAAGCCGCTGTTGCCATCACGTTTGCCACGGTTGGCCCTGCGGGTAGGCTATCGAAGGGGTTGATATGTAGCTGATTTCCTACAGAAAAATCAGCGACCGAGGATGCGCGGGCGACTGTCCGGGTTTCCGGGGCCATACAGGGTAGGGAAGCGATGCTTGAATCCGCGGACGATCAACGGAGAAGGACCCTCCCAGCCCATGCCTGCCGCCGATACCTACCCCCTGACCAGCGCTCAACGGGACATCTGGCTCGACCAGTTGAGCAACGGCGATTCTCCGCTCTATACCATCGGCGGCTATGTCGAACTCACGGGCGACCTGCGGCCGGACACCCTGCGCCAAGCGTTGCAGCAACTGGTGGCGGCCAACCCGGTGTTACGCACCGAGCTGTTGCCAGGTGCCGGGGCCGACGGCCTCCCTGTGCAGCGCTTCGCCGAGCATGCCACCTTGGCATTGCCCCTGCTGGACCTGTCGGCTGAAGCTGACCCGGCAGCGGCGGCCACGGCATTGATTCAGGCGCAAATGGGCCAGGGTTATCGCTTCGACGGCACGGCACTGCTGCGTTTTGCCCTGATTCGCCTGGGGCCGGAGCACCACTGGCTGGCAACCCAGGCCCATCACCTGATTCTCGACGGCTGGGGCTTCGGCCAGATGCTCAAGGCACTGGGCGAGCATTACACCGCGCTGCTCGAAGGCGGCGAGGCGCCACGGGCCCAGGCCGGTTATGCCGACTTCATCGACGAAGACCGCCAGTACCAGGGCTCGATTCGCCAGGCCCGCGATCGCGCATACTGGCTCAAGCGCTTCGCCAGCGTGCCGGAGCCGCTGCTGGCAGCGCGTCACCATTACCGTCGAGCCACCGATGAAGCACCTTCGCGCACCTGGGTTCAGGCGTTCCCCGATGGGTTGCACGAGCGCATGAAACGCCTGGCCGAAGTTCACCAGGCCTCGGCGTTCCATGTACTGCTGGCTGCACTGCATGTGCTGTTCTCTCGCAGCGCACAACGCGAGGATTGGGTGGTGGGCCTGCCGCTGCTCAATCGTGGCGGCGCACGTTTCAAGGCTACGCTGGGGACCTTCGTGCAGGTCAGCGCGGTGCCCTTGGCGTTCTCTCCGGCACTGGTTTTCGCCGAACTGGTGGTCGCGATACGCGACACCCTGCGCCGCGATTTTCGCCATCAGCGGCTGGCCGTGAGCGAGCTGAACCGAGCACTGGGCCTGTTGCGCGAAGAGCGCGGGCAACTGTTCGAGGTGTCGGTCTCCTACGAGCAGGACGATCACGACTACCGTTACGGCGCGGCCAGCGCCCACACGGTGAAGGTCTCCAACAGCCACGAATCCACGCCCTTGGCCATCCACCTGCGCAGCAACCGCCATAACGACAAGGCCTGGTTGCACCTGGTGCATCACCGCGCCTGGCTGGCGAGCGACGAGGCCGAGGCGTTGGCACAGCGGCTGCTGCACGTGCTGGATCAAGGCTTGGCGACACCCGCGTTGGCGGTTGCCGATTTCGATCTGCCGACACCTGCCGAGCATCGGCAGATGCAGGTATGGAACGCGACGGGGCGTGCAGTTGGCGAGCCGCTCGTGCATCGCCGAATCGAGGCACACGCGGCGCTGATGCCCGAGGCCATTGCCGCCGTGCACGAAGAGCGCAGCCTGAGTTACGGCGAGCTGAATCAGCGCGCGAATGCACTGGCCCTGCGTCTGATCGAGCGAGGTGTGAGGCCCGAGCAGCGCGTTGCGGTGGTTGCCCGCCGTGGCCTGGATACCCTCGTGGGCCTGCTGGCGGTGCTCAAGGCGGGTGCGGCCTACGTACCGATCGACCCAGCACATCCGCGTGAGCGCATCGCCTACCTGCTCGAAGACAGCGCACCAGTGGCACTGCTGACACAGCAGGATCTGCTGGCGCGTCTGCCACGCCATGCACTGCCGTTGATCGAGCTCGACGCCTGCCCGGCAGCCGCGGCCACCTTGGACAATCCTCGCGTGGCGGGGCTTGTGGCCGAGAGCCTGGTCTATGTGATCTACACCTCAGGCTCCACCGGCCAACCCAAGGGGGTGATGGTCGAACACCGCATGCTGGCCAACCTGGTCGACTGGCATTGCGAGGCTTTTGACCTGGGCGTTGGCGGACACACGTCGAGCCTCGCTGGTTTTGGTTTCGATGCCATGGCTTGGGAGGTCTGGCCAGCCTTGTGCGCGGGTGCGACGCTGCACCTGGCGCCTACCAGCGAAGGTGGCGAGGATATCGACAAGCTGCTGCGCTGGTGGCGGGCCCAGCCACTGCAGGTCAGTTTCCTGCCAACCCCGGTGGCCGAACATGCTTTCACCCAGCATGATCATCCGACCCTGCGCACCCTGCTGGTGGGGGGCGACCGGCTGCGCAGCCTGTCGCGTGAGCGGGCCTATGCGGTCATCAACAACTACGGCCCTACCGAAGCCACGGTGGTCGCCAGCTCCGGGCGGGTGATGGCGGGTGGCGCGCTGCATATCGGCACGCCTGTGGCCAATACACGGTTGTATGTGCTCGATGCGCAGCTCAAGCCATTGCCGGTCGGCGTACCGGGTGAGCTCTACGTAGCAGGCCTGGGGGTCGCTCGCGGCTACCTGAATCGCCCGCAGATGACTGCCGAGCGTTTCCTGGACGACCCGTTCAGTGACGAAGCCGGCGCACGGATGTACCGCACCGGCGACCGGGTGCGCTGGCTTGCCGACGGCACCCTTGAATACCTGGGGCGCAACGACGATCAGGTGAAGATCCGCGGTGTGCGTGTAGAACTCGGCGAAATCGAGGCTGCGCTGGCCAGCCACGGACAGGTGCGTGAAGCAGTGGTACTGCTGCGCGATGGCCAACTGCAGGCCTGGTTCATCGGAGATGCGGTCACCCCCGGCGACCTGCATGAGCACCTGCGCGGCCTTCTGCCTGCGGCCCTGCTGCCGGTCGGCTACCAGCGCATCGACCACTGGCCGCTGACCGCCAATGGCAAGCTCGACCGCCGCGCCTTGCCGGCGCTGGATGAAACCGCGTCGGTACGCCGCGCCCATGAAGCACCCCGCGGCGACGTGGAGGTTCGCCTGGCGGCACTCTGGAGCGAGTTGCTGGGAGTACAGCGCATTGGTCGTCACGATCACTTCTTCGAGTTGGGCGGCCATTCGTTGCTGGCAGTGCAACTGGTCGAGCGCATGCGCCAGCAAGGCCTGCAGGCTGACGTGCAGGTGCTGTTCGGCCAGCCGACCCTCGCGAGTCTGGCCGCGGCCAGCCAGCGTTCCCTCGCTCAGGTGGAAGACAACCGTGTGCCTGCTGATTGCAGCCACATCACGCCGGAGCTGCTCAGCCTGGTGTCGCTGACCCAGGGCGAGATCGACGCGATCGTCGCGGGGATACCGGGTGGTGCGGGCAATGTGCAGGAAATCTACCCTTTGGCGCCTTTGCAGCAGGGGCTCCTTTATCACCACCTGCGCGACAGCCATGATCCTTATCAGCAACAGGCGCTGTTCGCCTTTACCGACCAGACGGCATTCGAGGCATTCGCCCACGCGTTGCAACAGGTCGTCGAGCGTCACGACATCCTGCGCACCAGCCTGGCCTGGGAAGGGCTCGAACAACCGCAGCAGGTGGTCTGGCGTCAGGCGCAATTGCCCGTGGAGGTATTGCGGGCCGGGCCGGACGATACGGCGCAGGCGTTGGCTGCGCATTACTCTGCGGCGCAACGCCCGCTGGACCTGCGTCGTGCGCCGATGATGGCGCTGGCGGGTGCCGAAGACCGTGAGCACGGTCGTTGGTTGGGGCTGTTGCGTTTCCACCATCTGGTCAACGATGCCGTGTCGGTGCAGGTGTTGCTCGGTGAGCTGCGGGCCCTGATGAGCGATGAGGGTCATACGCTGCCGGCGCCTGTGCCTTATCGCAACTATGTCGCGCTCAGCGGCGCCGAGGCGCGGCAGCAAGGGCACGAGGCGTTCCTGCGGGCATTGCTGGCAGGTGTCGAGGCACCGCCGACGTTGCCGGGCATGGTCGAGGATCAGGTGCAGGTGGGCGCGCTGGAGAGCCTTGCGCATGAGGTTCCGCTCGTGCTCACCGAGGCCTTGCGCCGCCTGGCCCGGCAGCAGGATGTCGGCCTGGCCAGCCTGTTCCACCTGGCTTGGGCGCAGGTGCTGGGGGCATTGGGCGGTCGTGACGACGTGGTGTTCGGCAGCGTGTTGCTGGGGCGGATGATGGCGGGCGAGGGGGCCGATCGGGCGTTGGGCATGTTCATCAACAGCTTGCCCCTGCGGGTGAGCCTGGCGGGCCGCAGCGTGGCGCAGGCACTGGCCGACACCCATGCCGGGCTTGCCGCGCTGTTGGGCCACGAAGATGCACCCTTGCTGCTGGCTCAGCGTTGCAGCGGGCTGCCAGCGGGTGTGCCGCTGTTCAACAGCTTGATCAATTTCCGCCATGGGCTGGTGGCAGGGCAATCGACATTGCCAGGTGCCCGCTTGCTGGAAGCCAGCGAAGTACACAGCCATGCGCTGGTGCTGTCGGTGGATGATCAGGACGAGGCCTTGCACCTGAACGTTCGCGCGCCGCGAGCGTTGGGTGCAGCGCGTGTGCTGGCCTACCTCGAGCGTACCCTCGAGGGGCTGGTCGAGGCGCTGGAACAGGGCGGTTCGGCACCGATCGAGCAGTTGTGCAGTGTGCCTGAGAACGAGCTGCAACGGCTGCTGCACGAACTCAATGCCACCCAGGAGCCCCACGAGTTGATGCGCCAGACCCTGCCGGCGCTGTTCCAGGCCCAGGTGCTGCGCACGCCGGATGCGGTGGCGCTGCAGACCGACGAGGCGGCGCTGAGCTACCGTGAACTCGACGAGCAGGCCAACCGTCTGGCCCATCACCTGGTGGCCCTTGGCGTACAGCCTGACACACGTGTCGGCGTCTGCATCGAGCGCGGCCTGTCGCTGCTGGTCGGGCTGCTGGGCGTGCTCAAGGCCGGCGGTGCCTACGTGCCGTTGGATCCTGGTTACCCGGATGAACGCCTGCGCTACATGGTCGAGGACAGTGCACCGTTGGCAGTACTGGTCCATGGGGCCACACGTGGTCTGTTCGATCCGGCGTCGGTGCCGCTGGTGGATCTCGACCAGGGAGGCTGGCAAGCGCAGCCTGCCGAGGCCCCTGAGGTGCCGGCGTTGACGCCTTCGAACCTTGCCTACGTGATGTACACCTCCGGCTCGACCGGTATGCCCAAGGGTGTGATGATCGAGCACCGCGGGCTGGGCAACCTCATGCATTGGGGCTCGAGCATCTGCCCGCCGCGTCCGGGTGATGCGCTGTTGCAGCGTGCGCCGTTCAGCTTCGACGGTTCGGTCTGGGAGTTGTTCTGGCCGTTGTGTGCAGGCTTGCGCCTGGTGCTGGCCCGCCCAGACGGCCATCGCGATCCGGCTTATCTGGTGCAACTGGTCCAGACTCACCAGGTGACCACGATCAAGTTCGTCCCGGCGTTGTTGCACCAGTTTCTCGAGCAGCCGGGCGTCGAACGCTGTACGAGCCTGATCGACATCTTCTGTGGCGGGGGTGAGTTGACCCTGGCGCTGGCTGCCAGCGTGCGCCGGCGCCTGCCGCAGGTGCGCTTGCACAATGTCTATGGGCCGACCGAGGCTACGGTCGACAGCACGGCCTGGACGCTCGAACCCGATCAGCCGCTGCCGCACACGCCACCGCCGATCGGCCGGGCGATCGCCAATACCCGGCTCTACGTGCTCGATGCCCATGCCCGGCCGGTGCCGATGGGCGTGGCAGGAGAGTTACACATCGGCGGCGTCGGCGTGGCACGCGGCTACCTTGGGTTGCCGGTGCTGCAGGCCGAGCGCTTCATCGACAGCCCGTTCGTCGAGGGCGATCGGCTGTATCGCACCGGGGACCTGGTGCGCTACCGCGAGGATGGCGAGCTGGAGTTCCTCGGGCGCAACGACTTCCAGGTCAAGCTGCGCGGTCTGCGCGTCGAGCTCGGTGAAATCGAGGCACTGCTGGGTGGGCATCCTGCGCTGGGCCAGAGCGTGGTCCTGGTGCGCGACGAGCGCCTGGTCGCCTATTTCACCTGCCGAGAGGGGCAACCCGCTCCGGCGCTGGATACGTTGCGTAGCCATCTGTTGGCGCGACTGCCGGAGTACATGGTGCCCTCGGCCTTCGTCGCCCTGGCCGACATGCCGCTTAGCCCCAACGGCAAGATCGACCGCAAGGCACTGCCCGAGCCGGGCGCGGAGTCGGTGATCAGCCGCGCCTACGCGGCGCCACGCAACGCGCTGGAGCAGACCCTGGCGCAGATCTGGAGCGAAGTGCTGAAAGTCGAGCAGGTTGGGCGCGACGACAACTTCTTCGAACTGGGCGGGCATTCACTGCTGGCGGTGAATCTGGTGGCGCGCATGCGCCAGGCGGGGTTGCAAGCCGACGCACGCACCTTGTTCCGCCAGCCGACGCTGGCAGGCCTGGCGGCCAGTACCGGGTGGGAAAAGCCGCAGGTCGAGATCGCAGCCACTACCATCCCGGGGCTGAAGGCACGACGCAGGATCTGAGGCGGGCAGGGGCTGCGTCGCAGCCCCGGACTCACTGTGCCGGCGAATGACCACGCCACTGTGCTTGACCGCATGGCGCCAGGGCGCAAGGCTACCGGGGTCCGCATGGAGAAAAACGATGGACCTGTCGAGCCTGTTGCTGTTCATCCCCGCCTGTTTCGCCCTGAACATGGCGCCGGGGCCCAATAACCTGCTGTCGTTGCACAACGCCAGCCGCCACGGCTTGCGCACTGCCTGCCTGGCAGGAAGCGGGCGTATCCTCGCCTTCAGCGGCATGATCGCCTTGGCGGCGATGGGGCTGGCGGTGGTGCTGCATACCAGCGAATACCTGTTCTTGAGCATCAAGCTCGTGGGCGCGGCCTACCTGTTCTATATCGCCTGGCAGTTGTGGCGGGCGCCCGTGGCAGAGGCACCCCATGCTGGCAGGCAGTCGCGCGGTATCTGGCGCCTGGCACGGCAGGAGTTCTGGGTGGCGGCGGGCAACCCGAAGGCGATTCTCATATTCACAGCCTTCCTGCCGCAGTTCGTGTCGATCGGCAGTCCCACTCCCGTGGGCGAGCAGTTCCTTTGGCTGGGGTTGTGGTTCCTGTTGCTGGAATGGGCGGCGATCGCGATCTATGCGGCGCTGGGTGCCTACCTGCAGCGCTGGTTCAACCAGCCGCGGCCACGGCGGCTGTTCAATCGGATCAGCGCCTCGTTGCTGGGGTGTGCAGGGCTTGGCTTGCTGGCTGCACGGCGATAACCCCTCAGCTGGCCTTTTCGCAGGTATCGGCAGGCAACGGGGCTTGCTCGCGTAGCGCCGACGCCACGACGAACGCCAGGGCCACCAATGTCAGGACCGGCAGCATCGCCAGGCGCAAGCCATGATGCTCGCCGATGAAACCCAGCAAGGGCGGGCCGACCAGAAACGCCAGGTACCCCGCCGTTGCCGCCAGCCTTACCCGCTGATCGCTGTGTGCACCGCTTTCCCCGGCTGCCGAGATCGCCAGGGGGAAACCCAGCGATGCGCCAATGCCCCAGAGCATCACGGCGGCTGCGGCGATCCATGGCACCTCGCAGAACACCACCAGCGCCAGGCTGCCTGCACCCAGCAGTGCGCTGGCACGCAAGGTGAGCGCCCGGCCAAAGCGGCGCACCACCGGCGCTCCAGCGAATCGACCCAGGGTCATCCCCATGGTGAACACCAGGTAGATCAGCGTGCCGGTGGTTTCTGCGAATCCGTGGCCGTCGATCATTAGCAGCGGCAGCCAGTCATTGGCCGCACCCTCGGCAAGCGCCATCGCCAGCACCACGAAGCCGATCAGCAACAGGCGCCGGTCGCTGAGCAGGGCGCCCCAGGCAAACTCTGCTGCCTGCGTTGTCGGTTGGCTCGTTGCTCGTTCACTGGCCCGAGGAGCGTGGGGGGCGAGGGCCAGGGTCACGCCGGCCGAAAGCAGTGCCGCGACGACCAGGTGCAGGTCCAGGGGGACCTGCAGCGCAGTCATCCCCATGCCGGCCAGCGCGCCCACCAGGGTACCGAGGCTGAAGAATCCGTGCAGGGTGGTCATGATCGGCGCATCGATTTCCCGCTCCACGGCGGCACCTTCGATGTTCACTGCGATGTCCGCCCAGCCCATGCCGATGCCGTAGATGAACAGCCCGGCAAAGGCGCACCAGGCACTGGCCAACTCGCTGCTGCCGGCGAGCACCAGCATGCCGGCGGACAGGCCGAGCAGGCCGATGCGCATCATTCGGTGCGCACCGAAGCGGGTGATGAGGCGTCCGGCGCTGAGAATCCCGCACATCGCTCCGGCTGAAAATCCAAACAGGATCATCCCCATCTGTTCGGTGGAGGCCGACAGGCCGTCGCGCAGGGCTGGGGTGCGGGTGACCCAACTGGCGAGGGTCAGGCCAGGAAGCAGAAACAGCAGATACAAGGCGTAGCGGGCCAGGCGGTGAGTGGCGGGCATGGTACAGACTCGCTGGAATAATTTCGTACGGATGTACGAATAAATCGTACGGATGTCCGAAAAGGGCGTCAATCCCGTATTGAGTCGTGTGCTGGCTGAATGTTCAAACCGTTCCACAGGCAACCGGCGCCCGGCCGGTTGCCTTCAGGAGAACAGGTCGGCGCCGGTGGATGTAGATATCGCGTCCAGCTTGGCTTGCAACTCGGCCACCCGGCGTTGGTGACGGGCGATGGCCGTGAGGTGTTCATCGATCTGCTGACGAATGGTTACCGGATCTTCGACTTTCCTCGACAGCCGTTCGATCCGCCTGGACAAGCCGACCTTCTTGTCGGCCTCCAGGCGAGCCGGCTCGTCCATCTGGGCGATGAGCGCCTGCAGATCGTCCAGACAATGGACGTTGCAGAACAATCCCGCGGCCTGACGGTAAACCACCGACTTCCGGGCTCTGTCCAGCAGTTCGAAGACATTGCTCAAGGTGCCGGGGCTTTTGCCGTCCCAGATCATCAGGCCGAAATCGGCTGCTTCGGCCATTTCCAGGTCCTTGGCGGTGTAGAACGCGCGGCCCCTGGCATTGGCGGGTGGGCGGACAGCCACGAGTGGCCATGCACCAAGGTTGTGGCGAGGCGTGTCACCGGTGCAGTACACCGTGACGGCGGTGTACTGGCGATTGGCGAAATACTGCTGCACGCATTGGTCCACGCCTGCGGCGTCACCGACCAGCACTTCATGGCCGCTGGCAACGATATTGTCGAGCCGCGCCTCGACCTGGGAGTCGAGACGCTTGAGCGTGATCGAGCCGGAGATGAAAACCTTCGGCATCAATGCCTCCGTGTAAGGGTGACGACTGCAATTGAGCGGATGCTAGTGTATCCGCGCAGGGCGGTACAGGCGGCTTCCAGCGAGGCGCCAGTGTCGAACAGATCGTCGAGCAGCAGGATATTGCACGGGTGGAGTTTGTCGTGGGTGACAAAGCAACCTTGCAGCGCGGCGCAGCGCTCTTCATAGGTCGCCAGGTCTTTCATTGCGACGGTGCTGCTGTGCTTGATCAGTGTCTGGTCGCAGTACTCGAGCTCCAGCAACTGGGCTACCCGTTCTGCCACCGCGTGCACGGGCTGGCGAGTACGCTGGCGGCTGGCGGGCATGGGCAGCACGACATCCACCGGGACATTCTGTATCGCCTGGACGACAGATTCTGCGAGGAAGTCCACCAGGTCGTAGTCGTCGCGGTACTTGAGCTGGAATACAGCCTCGCCGATGGCGGTGCGGGTGGTGTCGAACTGCATGTAGCCTTGGGCGTTTTCGCCGACCGGCACGCTGTAGAGGACATGTTTGTCGAGGCTGATACCGTAATCCCAGGCGTCGTTGCCCGGCAGTTCGCGAATGTCCATGTGGGGCTTCCTTGTCGTTGATATGCCAGAGATGTTCGAACGGCTATCAATCAGCCGCGGTGGCAATGTTGCGACGGGGAAGTCCCAATTTCGACTTCTCGCTTTCCGTTTCTTGCGTAGGAAAATTCCGAGCTGTCCGTGTGTCGCCCTCGTCAGTTACCTGTGACGGGCCCGGCTAGACTGCTCAGGATCATCCACCGATCCGGGAGCCTGCCATGCCCAGCAAGAACACCATCTGCCTCTGGTTCGACAGCGATGCCGAGGCGGCGGCGCAGTTCTACGCCGACACTTTCCCCGACAGCCGTGTGGTGGCCGTGCACAAGGCGCCGGGCGACTACCCCTCGGGCAAAGAGGGTGATGTGCTTACGGTGGAGTTCATCGTGATGGGCATCCCGTGCCTGGGCCTCAATGGTGGGGGCGCGTTCAAGCATTCCGAGGCGTTTTCGTTCCAGGTGGCCACTGACGACCAGGCCGAGACCGATCGCTACTGGCACGCGATCATCGATAACGGTGGCCAGGCCAGCGTGTGCGGCTGGTGCAAGGATAAATGGGGGCTGTCGTGGCAGATCAGCCCGCGGGTGCTGACCGACGCGGTCGGCGGTAGCGACCGCGCGGCAGCCAAGCGGGCGTTCGAGGCGATGATGAAGATGGACAAGATCGACATCGCCACGATCGAGCGCGCGATCAAGGGCTGACAGGCCTGGCCCGCCAGCCCGCGAGGGTCAGAAGCTGTACTTGGCCGTCAGCATCAGGTTGCGTGGATCGCCGAAGGTGTCGCCGCCGTAGTCCACCGACTTCGAAATGGACGAGTAGTACTTCCTGTCGAAGATGTTGTTGGCGTTGAGCTGCAGGTCCAGATGCTGGTTGACCTGGTAGCCGGCCAACAGGTCGGTGACTGCGTAGCTACCCTGGACCAACCGGTAGTTGCCGCCATCGACCGGGATGTCGTTGTACATGCGGCTCTGCCAGGTGATGCCGCCGCCCACTCGCAGTTTTTCCAGCGGGCCCTGGAAGCGGTAGGTGGTGAACAGCTTGAACTGGTGTTCGGGCGTGTCGGACTTGAGCGGCTTGTTGACGCTCGCCGGGTTCTTCTCGTCCTTGATGGTGTGCACGCGGGCGTAGGTGTAGCCGGTGCCGATCTGCCAATGGTCGGTCAGTGCACCCTGCAGTTCGAAATCGATACCTTGGCTGCGTACTTCGCCCGAGGCTTCATAGCAGGTCATCTGCGGGCAGTTGGCCGCGCCGATCTGGACCTGGCGGTTTTCCTGGTCGATACGGAACACCGCAAGGCTGGCGTTCAGGGCACCGTCGAAATATTCGCCCTTGATGCCGACTTCATAGTTCTTGCCGACGATCGGGATGATCGGCTTGCCGGAGACATCCTTGCCGCTCTGCGGAGTGAAGATGTCGGTGTAGCTCACATACACCGAATGATGCTCGTCCAGGTCATAGATCAGGCCGCCGTAGCGAGTGACGTTGCGGGTCACCTTGTAGTCGCCGTCGTTGTTGTCGCGCTGGTCGTAGTCGTACCAGTCAAGGCGTCCGCCGAGAATCAGCTTGAGTGGGTCTGCCAGGCTCAGGCGGGTGGTGGCGTAGACGCCTTCCTGGTTGATCAGGTAGCGACTGTTGCCAGTGTGCAGGAAGTTCGGCTTGCCGCTATCGAGCGGATAGTCGGTGTCATAGGGGCTGTATTCGCGCTCATTCATGTCGTAGATGCGCTTGCTGGCACCCAGCACCAATTCATGGCTGCGGCCCAGCAGCTCGAAGGGGCCGCTGGCGAAGGCGTCGAGACCCAGTTGGTTCTCGTCGTGCGCGGACTGGTAGACCGTCCTGCTCAGGGTCTTGGCGGTGTTCCAGCGCGACAGGTAAGAGCCGCGGAACAGCGCGTTCTGCTCGCTGTAGTTGGCGTTGACCTGCAGCTTCCAGTCATTGGCCAGGTGGTGGCGCACTTCGGCGAAGAGGGTGTTGATCTCCTGGTCCTTGTCTTCCCAGTCGGTGCCGGGGTTGTACGAACGCGACACATCCAGGTGATGGCCGCTGAGGTCGGTCGGGATGGCCCCCCAGAAGAAATTGGTCTTGTCCTTCTGGTGCGAAAAGCCCAGGGTCAAGGTGGTGTCGTCGCTCAGGTCGGCTTCGCTGATGGCATAGAACAGCCCATGGTTTTCTTCCTGACCATCACGGAATCCGTTGGCGTCGCGGTAGGAGGTCACTATCCGGCCGCGCAGGGTGCCGCTGTCGTTGAGCGGGCTGGAGGCGTCGAGCTCGCCGCGGTAGTTGTCCCAGCTACCGGCCGCGCCGGTGACGGTGACTTTCTGTTCGGCCAGTGGGCGCTTGCGCACCAGGTTGATGGCCGCTGATGGTGTACCGGCGCCTGTGACCAGGCCGGTGGAGCCGCGAACCACTTCGACGCGGTCGAACATCGCCAGGTTGGGTTGGGCGCCAACCACCCAACCGGTATACGCGCTTGGGATGCCGTCGTACATCAGGTTGTCGACGTCGAAGCCTCGGGCGGTGTAGCTCTGGCGGCCGGGGCCGCTGGACTGGTTGAGGAACAGCCCCGGGGTGTAGCGGGCC
Source organism: Pseudomonas sp. A014 (assembly GCF_052378495.1). Taxonomy (NCBI): domain Bacteria; kingdom Pseudomonadati; phylum Pseudomonadota; class Gammaproteobacteria; order Pseudomonadales; family Pseudomonadaceae; genus Pseudomonas; species Pseudomonas sp. A014. The sequence goes on along the minus strand of NZ_CP199001.1, from coordinate 3,062,501 downwards.
ACGTCGTTGATGCTGGTCATGTTCTGGTCGTCCATGCGCTGACGGGTGATCACGGTGACCGCCTGCGGGGTCTCGCGCATGGTCAACGGCAGCTTGGTCGCGGTGTTCATGGCGCCGGTGGTGTAGGACGTGCTGCCTTCGGTGGTGCTGCCCAGCCGGTTGTCGCTGATCTCGGTGGCGCCCAGTTCCAGCGTCGCGGGTGGTTGCTGGTCGTCAGCCATGGCATGGGGCAGGGCGCTGAGACAGACGGCCAGGGCCAGCAGGTTGAGCGCGAAACGACGAGGCGGAGCAGCAGGGGTCATGCCTGGATATCCTTGTTGCTAGTGCTTATGAGAATGATTGGCAATAAGTTTGTCAGGATTTGTCGCGCCTCGAAAGCGTGGTATGCCAAAAAATCGACAAATTTTTCACATCTGCCCGCGTGTTGCAGAATCGCCAGACGTCCCGGGGCTTGCGCAAAGCGGGTAGAATTCGCGCTTGATCAAGTGTGTGAGGTCCATGTGGAGCTGCAGCAGGGTTTTGTCCTGACCCGCCATTGGCATGACACCCCCGACGGCACGTGTGTGGAGTTCTGGCTGGCCACCGACCAGGGCCCCCGGCGTGTACGCCTGGGCGCGCAGGTTTCGGTGGCGTTCGTGCCCGCGCAGCAGGCCGCACATGCACAACTGTTGCTCGGCGATGAGCCGGGCGCAGAGCTGCGCCCCCTTGAACTGCGCGACTTTCAGCAGCGGCCGGTGATGGGCCTTTACTGCCGCCAACACCGCCAACTGATGGCCTTGGACAAACGCTTGCGCACGGCCGGCATCGAGGTGCTGGAAGCCGACATCCGACCGCCGGAGCGCTATCTGATGGAGCGCTTCATTACCGCGCCGGTCTTGTTCGGTGGTCGTGTCGATGCCCAGGGAACGGTCGTGGATGCCCAGCTCAAGCCTCATCCGGACTACCGCCCGAGCCTGCGCCTGGTGTCTCTGGATATCGAGACCAGCGAACGGGGCGAGCTGTACAGCATCGCGCTGGAGGGATGCGGCCAGCGCCAGGTCTACATGCTCGGACCTCCCAACGGCCCAATGCGGGTGGAGGATTTCGACCTGCACTACTGCGCCGACCGTGGCCAGTTGCTCGAGTGCCTCAACCGCTGGTTGGAGCGTCACGACCCGGATGCGATCATCGGCTGGAACCTGGTGCAGTTCGACCTGCGTATCCTTCACGATCACGCTCGGCAGTTGCAGGTGCCTCTGTGCCTGGGCCGCGATGGTGCGCCGATGACCCTGCGCGAGCATGGCAGCCGCACGCATTTCTTCGCCGATGCGCCGGGGCGGCTATTGATCGACGGCATCGAAGCCCTGCGCTCGGCGACCTGGAGCTTCCCCTCGTTCAGCCTGGAAAACGTCGCCCAGACCCTGCTGGGCGAAGGCAAGGCCATCGACACTCCCTACCAGCGCATGGATGAGATCAACCGGATGTTCGCCGAGGACAAGCCGGCCCTGGCGCGCTACAACCTCAAGGATTGCGAGCTGGTCACCCGCGTCTTCGAGCACACCCGGCTGCTCGACTTCCTTCTTGAACGTGCCACGGTGACTGGCCTGCCGGTGGACCGCAGCGGCGGCTCGGTGGCGGCGTTCTGTCACCTTTACATCCCGGCCATGCACCGGTTGGGCTTCGTCGCGCCGAGCCTGGGCAGCCGCGAGGGCGAGGCCAGCCCAGGCGGGTTCGTCATGGACTCGCGGCCAGGCTTGTACGAATCGGTGCTGGTGCTGGACTACAAGAGCCTGTACCCGTCGATCATCCGTACCTTCCTGATCGACCCGGTGGGGCTGGTGGAAGGCTTGCGCGAGCCCGATCAGACAAGCTCGGTCGAGGGCTTTCGTGGCGCCCGCTTCTCGCGTACCCGCCACGCCTTGCCAGCCATCGTCGAGCGGGTCTGGCAGAATCGCGAAGCGGCGAAGAAAGCGGGTAACGCCCCGTTGTCCCAGGCCCTGAAGATCATCATGAATGCCTTCTACGGCGTGCTTGGCTCCAGCGGTTGTCGGTTCTTCGACCCGCGCCTGGCATCTTCGATCACCCTGCGCGGGCATCAGATCATGCGCCAGACCCGGGCGCTGATCGAAGCACGTGGTTATGACGTGATCTATGGCGACACCGACTCCACCTTCGTCTGGCTCAAGGGGGCGCACGACGAGGAGCAGGCGGCGCGTATCGGGCGTGCACTGGTGGCTGAGGTCAACCAGTGGTGGCGCGAGCATTTGGATCAAGAGCTGGGGCTGCACAGTGCGCTGGAGCTGCAGTTCGAAACCCACTACCGGCGCTTCCTGATGCCGACCATCCGCGGCACCGAGGAGGGCAGCAAGAAGCGCTATGCCGGGTTGGTACAGCGCGCGGACGGCCAGGACGAGGTGGTGTACAAAGGGCTGGAGTCGGTACGCACCGACTGGTCGCCGCTGGCCCGGCAGTTCCAGCAGGAGCTGTATGGCCGGATCTTTCGGGGCCAACCCTACCGCGACTATGTGCGCGATTATGTACGACGCACGCTGTTGGGCGAACAGGATGAACTGCTGGTGTATCGCAAGCGGCTGCGTCGTCCCTTGCAGGACTACCAGCGCAACGTGCCTCCCCATGTGCGCGCCGCGCGCCTTGCCGATGAATACAACCTGCGCCTGGGTCGCCCGCTGCAATACCAGCGGGGAGGCTGGATCAGCTACCTCATCACCACGGCAGGCCCTGAGCCTCTGGAGAACCTGCAGTCGCCAGTCGATCACGAGCACTACCTGAGCCGGCAGTTGCAGCCGGTGGCGGATGCGATCCTGCCGTTCGTTGGGGATGATTTCGCCAGCCTGACCGATCGCCAGCTCCTGCTCTTCTGAGGGCCCCGCCGCACGCTCGGTGGGCCGCCGTCGGGGTGGCATCTATCTACTGCCCGAGCGGGGACCCTGCCACCTAGCCTGCGCTTCTTTTTTCAAGGAGCGCGATGCCATGCCGACCCCCCGCGAACAGCGCGAAGAAGACGCCATGACCGTCCCCGATTTTCCGGCCTTGCATCAGGACGCCGTGATTGGGGAGCGTTTGCCGGACTGGCTGCGTCAGGCCTCCCCGGAACAGGTCAAGCAGTTGCACGAGGCGATGCAGCTCAGCGTGTACTTCCAGACGCGGGCTCAAGCCATCATGGGGCAGTTGGAACCCCTGGACAGCTTTGCCCAGACTCGTCTGGCCGAGGCCCTCAAGCCCCATGTCGACGAGCCTTTCGATGTCCGCATACTGCAGTTTCGACGTGGGCACCGCGAGCCGGTGCACACCTCGATACCCATCGGCTACCCGGTGACGGTGCCGGTGTACACCCAAATACCCCTACTTGAGGCGGCGCTGGGCAACTTCCGCGAGGAGGAAACCGAGGACGGCGGGCAGTTACCCGGTACCCGGCTAGGCGATCCTGGCAATGGCTCTGCCCGGCTCCCCAGTGCGCGTCATTTCGCTGCGCTGTGCCGGTCACTGGACCTGGGCGGTCAATACCAGCGCCATTTGCACACGGTGCTGGAGCTGTACAGCGATTCGGAGGCTGGCGCCGACTCGGTGTTCGGCCGTGCCCATCGCTACGGCATGCTGGCCGATGCCTGTGTCGCTCGGCTCAAAGGCGTCCTGAGCGAGGACGAATACGTGCTGGTGCAGAATCTCTGCGCGCAGAAAGCCCCGTTGACCTTCGAAGGACGACCGGTACAGTGCAAGCGTCTGAGCCTGTTGGCGTGCACCCTGGAGCAGATCGTGGTGCTGGATGTGCGCGATGAGACCCTCAGCCCCCTGTACAGCTCCAGCCACCGGGTGCTGGTCCATATTCCGGGCGATCCCGCGACCCCATGGAGCGCGTTTCCCAACCTGCGCTACTTTGCCAATGACCTGGGCAAGCGCTTGCGGCTGCCCGGGTATCAGCGTTTCTTCAGCCGCTTCGTGTTGCGCCGCGATGCGCAGTCGTTCTTTTCTGCTGTGGCTTCGGGCTACCAGGGTGTGTCGGACCTGGCGAACATTGCGTTGGAAGAGCACATGCATCCTTGGGAGATCAGCGACCAGGCCACCGCCAGTACCTTGGAGGGCTCGCTGTTCATTGCGCTGGGTCGTGCGCGCATCGCGCAGGTCAAGGCCGATGCGGCGATGATCGCCGTGCCCTCGGCTGCTGTGGATGAACAGGTCCGGCGTGAGCATGATCAGCGCTTGTCCGCAGAGGGCTGGGCTTTGCTCAGCATAGCGGGGCTTTTCGTGCCGGCCCTGGGCGCGGTGTTGCTCGCGGTGAGCGCATGGCAACTGCTGGGTGAGGTCTACCACGGTGTCGAGGCCTGGCACGAGGGGGACAGCAGCGAGGCACTCGATCACCTGCTCAACGTCGCCGGCGATGTCGCCATGATTGCGGCTACGGCGGCAGGTGCGCAGCTGGCGCGAGCGGCCTGGAGCCGTTCGGCACTCGTCGATAGCCTATTGCCGGTGCGGCTGGAGGACGGCAGCACGCGGCTGTGGAAAGAAGACCTCACACCCTTTCGCAGTGCGCCGCCTGCGGGGGCCGTGCGTGACGACCTGGGTGTATACCGGGCAGGTGAAGGCTGCTGGGTTGAAATGGATGGCCAGCACTATCGCGTTGCGCAGGGCAGCGATCAGCGCTGGCGCCTGCAGGGTGACGACAAGCATGCGCCGGTGCTCAGACACAATGGCGCGGGTAGCTGGCGGCTGTGGTGGGAGCAACCGCTGGAGTGGGATGACCCTTGGCGCTCTTTCCGGCGCCTGGGCCATGACTTTGCCGAGCTGGATGACGACCAGATCGATGAGATCCTGCTCGCCCACGACATACAGGCTCAGCATCTGCGAGCGGTACATGTCGAGGGGCGCGTGGCCCATGGCGAATGGCAGGACAGTGTCGTTCGGTATCGGCTGGACCTGCGCATCCGTCGAGTGGTCAGGCAATTGCGCGGCGGGGTCATGCCCACCGAAGAGGCCGTGCTTGATCAGGCGCGGTTACTGCCCGGCGCCGCTGGTGCTTCGGACCAGGCATTGGCGGAGTTGATCTGGTCCGAACGAAGGCGTCTTTTCGAGCAGCTGTATGCGTTGGAGCAGCCACCGGGGGACGCAGGCGTCCAGCGTCTGTGTCGGCAGTTCGCTTCATTGCACGGTCGAGCGGCTGCGCAACTGATGCGCGAAGCCAGTGTTGTGGATCGCCAGCGCTTGCTGGATGACGGCCGGGTTGCGGTGGACCTTGCTTCAAAGGCGGGCGCTGCGGTGTGGCGTATCAGAGTGGCCCGAGTGTTCGAAGGGTTGTATCTGGACGCTAGCCAGAATGCCGACCTTGCCCGTGTTGCGCTGCAGGTGCTCGACACCCTGCCGGGTGCTTCGCGCAACGTGGCCTGGCGCTTGTGCGAGGGCTCTGCGAACGGCCCGGTGCTGCTGTCGATAGACCGCACACAGGCCGTTCGCACTCTGACACTGGTTCACACCGATGGGGACTTCCTACTGCTCGATGGGGCAACCGAGGCGGTGCTCGGGGAAGGGGAGTTGTTCGAGGTCCTGAGCAGTGCGATGGATGGCCCTCAGCGGGAGGCCCTGGGATTGGGCGAGCCCCTGGCCCACAACCTGCGTGTGACCCTGGCGCGCGCGACCGCGGCCCGTCGGGCGGACGTCCAGACGATGCTCGGCAGGCGGGCCTCCGCAGGCTGGTTCCGCGCGCCGCAACGTCTGGCGGATGGCCGGGTCGGTTACCCGTTGAGCGGTCGCGGAGGAGGACGGGGGCGAGACCGGCCGTTGTTCGCCAGGGTGCGTAACCTCTACCCGAACCTGAGCGACAACGATGTACGAGCCTGGCTGGTGACGCTTGGCAACAGCGGCGGGAACTTTCACACCGAGCTGAGTCGGCTTGAGGATGAGTTGGCAGTGCTGGAGACGGACCTGCAATTGTGGACCAATCAGCCCATGAGCCTGAGCGCCCGTGGCGAAAGAGTCTACATGCGTGACGCCTTGCTTGCGGCCTGGCGGCGCACGCTGCCCAGGGTGTACGACCAGAACGGGCGCGTGATCGGCCAACGCCTGAACCTGTGGACCGTGTCGCTGCAGTCGCTCCCGGAGCTTTCGCAACAGGTTCGCTTCGATCAGGTGGTGTCATTGTCGTTGCGCGGCATTGGCCTGACCGAGATTTCCAGCACATTCATGCGGGCGTTCAGTCGCCTGGAAGTCCTCGAGTTACCCAACAACAGGCTTACCCGCCTGCCGCCCCGGTTACGTCACCTGTCGCGACTGCGTGAGCTGGACCTGACCGGCAATCAGATCATGCTGGACGATCGCCAGGCGACCACGCTGCTGCAGCTGACGCACCTGAGGCTGCTGGATTTGTCGTACAACCCATTGGGGCGTAGTTTTTCCGTGGCGGGCATGCCGCATCTGAACTCCCTGCAGTTGGCGCATACCGGAATCAGCGAGTTGCCCGAGGGCTTGCTGAGTCGAGGCTCTTTGGTGGTCGCTGACCTGCGTCACAACGCAATTGTCGAACTTCCCGATCACTTCTTCAGTGCCCCCAGGTGGTACGCCCGCGCGGTGCTGTTGAGCGAGAACCCGCTGAGCGCCACGTCGACCCAGCGACTGCGCAGCTTCATGATTCGTCATCAACTGATAATTGAAGAGGAGCTGGAAGCCGAAAATGTCAGTGATCAAGCGGAGGAGGGTGCTGCTGCGTTCGACAGTGCCCGCAATACCTGGCAACGGGTGATCGAATCAGGCGCCACCGCACAGTTCGACGAGTACTGGAATGGGCTGGCCGAGGCGCCGGGCAGCGCCGACTTCATGGACTTGTTGCGCCGCCTGCTGGAGACACTGGATTTTCGCAACCATGGCGCGGATCTCGGGCGGCGAGTGACCAGCATGATGCTTGCGATGCGCGAGCATGCCGAGTTGCGCGAGGAACTGTTCACCCAGGCGATGTTGCCCAGGACCTGCCAGGACAGTGTCATCGGTAACTTCAGCCGACTGGAAGTGCGCATGCTGGTCTGGAAGGCGCTGGTCGACGCCAAGGCGGGTGCCCAAGATGCGGCATTGGTTCGCCTGGGCCGGCAGCTGTGGCGCCTGGATGAAATCGAACGGATTGCCGTCGATGACATTGCCGCTCGTGTGGTCGCGGGGCGTGATCCCGATGAAGTCGAGGTGGAACTGGCCTACCGTGTCATGCTGCGCGATGACTTCGATCTGCCTGCACAACCGGCAGACATCGCCTATCAGCAGACTGCCGGCTTGACTCCCGAGCGTCTGGCAGCCGCCCGCCAGCGGCTGCGCGAGGGGGAAACCGAGCAGGCCATGGTCGAGTCGTTGTTCATGCGTGAATTCTGGACCGAGCATCTCAAGAACAGCCATCAAGCGGAGTTCGACGCCATCAAGAAGCCGTTCTTCGAGCGTATCGAGGTGGTTCAGGAGATGGCTGGCGATGATTCATCAGGCGCTCGATCCTATGACGACACCTTGCAAGCCCTGCGTGACGAGGTGCAGCGGCTGCAGGCGCAGTCCGGCCAACTGAGCCTTCAAGCCGACGGCCTGAGCGGGGACGCCCTGGAGGACCATCAGCAGCGGCAGGCCGATATCGACCGGCAACTGCGCGAGCAGCGTGCCAGCCTTGAGATGCGCTTGGTCGATAGCGAATTCGCCGAGCGCATGCGCGCGCTTGGCACAGGCATGGATTCACAGACCTTTCGCCAGACGATGGACCTGCTGTCGACCGAGCACGATGCGGCGGTGCAGGCACGGATCATAGAACTGACCCGAGCCGCACTGGCGCAGAACCCATCCCAGCTGGAACCGGGTGCTTCCGAGCCGCAGCCTGGACCAAGCCGTGGCAGCGGCATGGGCTGAGCGGCGAAGGGGGCCGGCGTTCATTGTTGGGCTATGCTCTGCAGTGGGTGCCGGCCATTTCCGTACCTCCTGAGCGAAGGCCTGGACACCGGAAGTTACCTTTGCACAGCGCATGGTCCACCGCAGGTGGTTTAGGCTCCGTTTCGGATCTTTCTCTATGATCTGTAGTCATTGATATATCGAGAGAACAAGGAGATACACATGCTCGTCCGGTCACTGACCCTCGCCACCCTGCTTGCCGTCGCCGCCCCGCTGTTGGCGGCAGACAGCGATGCGCCCCTGGCCAAGGAGCTGGGCAAGGCACGGCCACTGGTCGTGATCGCCCCCAGCAGCGCCGACCCGACCTTGCGCGGGCTGGAAGAGGCCATGAAAGATCCAGCTACCCAGGCCGGGTTCAAGGAGCGCAACCTGGTGCTGTTCAGCGTTGCCCAGATGATGGGCAAACGCGAAGACAAGAACCTTGAGCAGCAGACCACCATGGCGCTGATCCGCGAGCTCAAGCTTGGCGCGAGCAAAGGCACCAAGGTGATCCTGATCGGCAAGGATGGCGAGCGGCACATGCTCAAGGATGATGAAAGCGGTGAGAAGATCGACCCGCAGGCGATTTTCAAGGCGGTTGACGAACTGCCCGCCGCTGAGAAAGCCATCGCGACACCCGAGCCGGTAGCCGCCGCCCCGGCCGCAGAGCCCAAAGCGAAAGAAACTGACAAGGCCACCAAACCGGCCAAGCCGGCAGCACCGCCCAAGCCACTGGACGACTGAACCCCCCGCGCCGGTCTTTGCAGACCGGCGTTTTTGTATCGCACTGTATCACCGGGCCCCGGTGACCGATTGCCATACAAATTCCGCCATTGCCCGATACACCAAGGACACACCATTGCGGCGAAATGAGCTGACCTTTCGACCGATGTGGAGCCTTGCCATGACCGCTATCTGCAATCTTCTCCCGCCGTTCTGCCGTTTCATTCGACAAATCTGACCTCTCGCCGGTTAGCGCGCGGGGCAAGCCATCTTCCATCGTTCAACGGAAGGCGGCTTGCCCCGCAGTCGTTTCCGGCCCCTGCGGAGACTTCTCTCATGCATTCCCAACCCTTGCTCACCGGCCTTGGTTTGCGACGCGGCCTGCTTGCCGAACTGCTGAAACTGGAGCCAGGCACCGTGGACTTTCTCGAGTGCGCCCCGGAAAACTGGATCAATGTCGGCGGCGCCTTTGGCCATGGCCTGGCGCAGCTCGCCGAACGTTTCGCAATCGCTTGCCATGGCCTGTCACTGTCGCTGGGCGGCCCCGAGGCGCTGGACCTGAAGCTGCTCGATAGCACCCGCCGTTTCATGGACCGATACCGGGTGAAGCTGTACAGCGAACACCTGAGTTATTGCAGCGATGATGGCCATCTCTACGACCTGATGCCTATTCCTTTCACCGACGAAGCTGTCCGCCATGTCTCTGCGCGTATCCGCCAGGCCCAGGATTGTCTGGGCCGGCGTATCGCGGTGGAAAACATCAGCTACTACGCCGCGCCTTACCAGGCGATGAGCGAGTTGTCGTTCATCTGCGCCGTGCTCGAGGAAGCCGACTGTGACCTGCTGCTGGACGTCAACAACGTCTTCGTCAATGCCTGCAACCATCGATACGACGCATTGGCCTTTCTCGAAGGGCTGCCGCGCGAACGGGTGGTTGGCATGCATGTGGCGGGGCACTACGACGAGGCGCCGGACTTGAAGGTCGATACCCACGGCGCTGCGGTGAAGGAAGACGTATGGACGCTGTTCTCGATCGCTTGCCAGCGTTTCGGCAACCAGCCGACAGTGCTGGAGCGCGATTTCAACTACCCGCCCATGGCCGAGCTGCTGGCCGAGACTGCACGCATCCGGGCGCTGCAGCAGGCTGCCGGAGGGTTGCGCCATGACTGAGCTGCGCGAGCAACAATTCACCCTGGCCCGTCACCTGCGCGACCCGCTGCGCCATCCGGCGCCACCCGGTATCGAGGCGCGGCGGTTGAGGGTCTACCGCGAGCTGTTCTACGGTGCCATCGAGGGCTTGCTGGCCGGCAGTTTCCCGGTGATGCGCAGGACCTTGGGCGATCAGGTCTGGCATGCCCGGGTGCGCGACTTCTACGCCAACTATCGCAGCCAGACCCCGTTGTTCACCGAAATCGCCGAGTGCTTCATCGATTACCTGCAGGGTGTCGAGCTGGATGCACCCTGGCAACTGGAACTGGCGCATTACGAGTGGATCGAGGCGTACCTGAGCCTCACTGATGCGCAGGACCCGGCACACGATCCAGACGGCGATCTGCTCGACGGCGAGCCGCTGCTCTCCTGTGTGGCCCAGGTGCTGGCTTACCAGTGGCCGGTGGAGCAAATCGGCCCGGGTTACCAGCCTGAACAGGCGCCAGAGATGCCGTCCCTGCTGCTGGTACACCGCGATGCAGGATTCAAGGTGCACTTTTCCCGCCTGGCGCCACTGGCGTGGCAGCTGTTGAACGCCTCGGGCAGCGGGCGTGAGCGCTTGCTGGCGCTGGGGGGCGAGGCGTCGCTCGAGGGTGGGAGAGCAATGCTCGAAGGGTTGCGCGCCCAGGGTGTGATCATTGGAACCCGGGCGCCCTGACGGGGCGCCTCAACAGGTGCCCGTATCAATCGTGCGGGCCCATCCACGGGTGTTTCCACTTCGCGAAAAACACAAAGCCCACACCTGGTAACAGGCGTGGGCTTTGTGTTCTGCAGACCCTTGGTCAGCCGTGCTGCCAGCGGCGAGTCAGCCAATAATCCAGGCTCAGACGACCCGATCCCTTGAGTATCAGGGGCAGCAACGCCACCAGGTAGATCAGCGGAAGCTTGAAGTTGCCGAAGCCGCGGTCGGTAATGGTATAGCCCTGGGCCAGCTCAGTCAGTGATGACCAATGTGCCGGCCAGTGCACGGAGGCGATCGCGACGACCGTCACCACGGCCAACACGACCGAGGCCAGGCGTGTACCGAAGCCCAGCAGCAGGAGCAACGGACAGATCAGCTCGGCCCACATCGACACCTGCCAGTTGAACTCAGCGGGCAGCATGTTGAACGGGAAGGGGAAGTTGGCCTGCAAGTCGACGAACCAGTTGTTGCCGTTGAACTTTTCAAGGCCCGACTCGAAGAACTCCCAGGCCAGGAACAGCCGCAGGGGCAGGTCCGCGCTCCAGTTGCCGGTGTTATCGATGCGTGCAAGGGTGCGATTGATCAGTGTTGTCATGGTGCAGGTCTCGCTTCAGCAGGAAAGGGCGGGTTTGGCGCGGCGCAGGTGTTGAGCGCGCTTTGCGGTGAGCTTGAGGACGATGGCGGCGAACATCAGGGCGAATGCCAGCGGGTACCAGCCGCCCATCGGGATGCGCTTGTAGAACGACAGGCAGAACACCCCGGCCAGCACCCAGGTGCCGGTGCTGTGCAGGCCTCGCCACAGGCGACCGCCTAGCAGGCGCATGGCGCCTTTGAACGATGTAAGGGTCAGCAGCAGGATGAACAGGTAGCCGACACTGCCAGGAATGTTGGCCACTGCGGTGCGGCCGGCCCAGAACAGTTCCGGGAAGCGTTGCGCATAGAGGTAGATCAGCACGCCATGAACCGTGTGGGAGAAGGCGAAGGCCAACCCGAGGAAGCGTCGCTCACGCAGCACCTGGCGGCTGAAGGCACCAGGCAACAGGGTCACCAGCGAGGAGGCCAGAAACGTCAGCAGGAACATCGCGAAGGAGCTTCGCGCGGTGGCGCGGATGGCGGTGCGCAGGGCATCGGCAGAGCCGACGGGGTGCATCCACAGTGCCAGCCCGGTCATCAGCAGGGTCAGGCCGGCAAGGGCAGCGAACAGCTTCCAGCCGGAGGGTAACGCGAGGTTTTTCATGAGCAGCTCCCAGGTCGTCGACGGCGAATGCCGTCGCGTTGTTGTGGCTGGGAGTGTGTTGGAAAGGGGTATCTGCAGTGTGTCGGCGAGGCGCGGGTTGTGTATCGGCGTGTACCGTTGGGCGGGTGTGCTACAGAACCGTACAAGACCCGAGGGTAGGAGGGGAGACCCCTCCTACAGACAGGGTTATTTCTACAGGTGCGAGGGTGGCAATTCTATCTGGGCGCACAGCCCACCACTTTCACGATTGCTCAGGCTCAGTCGCCCACCCATGGCCTGGGTCAGTTGATGGGCAATTGCCAGCCCTAGCCCGGTCCCACCGGTACTGCGATTGCGTGAACCTTCGACCCGATAGAAGGGTTTGAGCACCTCGCCCAACTCCTGCTCGGGAATCCCCGGACCTTCGTCGAGCACCCGGATCAGGGTGTCGCCGGTACTCCGGTGGCTGACTTCCAGGCGCGCAGAGCCGGCGAACTTCAAGGCGTTGTCCAGCAGGTTGACCAGGACTCGGCGCAGGGCATGGGGGCGGGTGTGCAGCACCGTGTCGGTGTCGCCGCAGCGTACGACCTGCGCACCGCTGTCCTGGTAATCGAATACCAGGCTGTCGAGAAACGCGTCGAGATTGACCTTGCATGGCTGTTCGGTGCTGCTGTCCATGCTGCGGGCGTAGGCTACCCCCTCGCGCACCAGATGCTCCATGGCGCTCAGGTCGCTCCACAGTTTGTCCTTCTCCAGTCCGTCGTCCATCACTTCCACGCGCAGCTTCATACGCGTGATCGGTGTCTGCAGGTCATGGGAGATGGCGGCCAACAATTGCATGCGCTCCTTGAGATAAGCGGCGATGCGTGCCTGCAGGGCGTTGAAGGCGACGGCCGCGTACTTCACCTCGCGCGGGCCGCTCTCATCCAGCTGTGGCCCCGGCTTGTCGGGGTCGAGGTGGTCGACGGCCTGGGCCAGGCGCGTCAGCGGGCCGATCGCCAGGCGTACCGCAAGCCAGGTGCACAGCAGCAGGATCGCCAGCTGGAACAACAGCACCACCGGTAGCCAGGTGGCCAGTGGCACCGGCGCCGGGGTGACGTCGATGGTCAGTGGTGCGCCGTCGGCGAACTTGAGGTGCGCCTGGAAGTGCGGGTTCGGCCCGGGGATATCCTGGAAGGTCAGGTGATAGTCCTTGCCGATCGCCTTGACGATCGACTCTGCCGCCATGGGCGGGTCGGCGCTGGGCATGCTCTGGCCGACAAGGCCTTGGTCGAGGCGGTAGCGGTAGTTGTGACGCTCCAGGCGCGCAAGCCACCCAGCACGTTCGGCGGCGGGCAGGCGGTCGAGGATGGCCACCGAGGTGGCGACGTCCATTTCCAGGTTGCTCAGCATCATCGAGCGGCTGCTGACATAGCGCTCGTAGAACTGAAGGCCGAACGAGGAGCCGTAGGCCAGCACCAGCCCCGTCAGGAAGATCAGCGCCAGGCGCGAAGCGAGGGTGCCCGGCCACTTCATGTCGGCGACTCGATCAGCGAGACCGGCAGCGAGAACACATAGCCCTCGCTGCGCACGGTCTTGATGCAGGTCGGCTCGCGCGCGTCGTCGCCCAGGCGCTGGCGCAACCGGCTGACCAGCAAGTCGATGGACCGGTCGAAGATGTCGGCTTCGCGGCCCTGGGTGAGGTTGAGCAGTTGCTCGCGGCTGAGCACCCGCTGCGGATGGTCGAGGAATACCCGTAAAAGGCGGTACTCGGCGCCGCTCAAGGCCACGAGGGTGCCTTCGTCGTCGAGCAGGTGACGGGCGGTGGTGTCCAGGCGCCATTGGCCGAAAGCGATCAGCCGGCTGCTTTCGCTGATGGTGAGGTTGGGCGGCAGCATGCGCGTGCGGCGCAGCACTGCATTGATCCGCGCCAGCAGCTCGCGGGCGGAGAACGGTTTGGTCAGATAGTCGTCGGCGCCCATTTCCAGGCCGATGATGCGGTCGGTTTCGTCGTTGCGTGCAGTGAGCATCAAGACTGGCGTGTTGCGGTGCTTGCCAGCGCGCAATTCGCGGCACAGCAACAGGCCGTCGTCGCCGGGCATCATGATGTCGAGCACGACCAGGTCGACGGAGTTGCCCTCGAGAAAGCTGCGCATCTGCCGACCGTCAGCGACGATGCTCGTGCGCAGACCGTTCTTCTTCAGGTAGTTGCCGACCAGCTCGCGAATTTCGCGGTCGTCGTCGACGATCAGGATGTGATCGACGTGTTCCATCATGGTGGTCCTGTAATGAATGCGATGGGCACAGTGTAACGAGGCTCGGCTCGCTTGCCTGCGGGTGTTTGTATTGCAGTGTATCTGTCGGCGACACAGATACAGAACGAAGCAGCACGCGCGTTTCTCGACACATGGCCGATACCTGGCGGGCTTCAAATGGCTCTCGACCGGGGAGTGAACTGCTCCCCACCTAAAGCCCCGCAGGAGATTCACCATGAACTTCAAGACCCTTGCCAGTGCCAGCCTGTTCGCCGTACTCAGCTTCGGCGCCATCGCCGCCCAGGCCAGCACCCAACCGATGCCCGACAGCCAGGCCATGCAGTACCGCTACGGTGATCACCTGGACGTCAAGCGCGTACTGTCGGTGAAGAACGATCGCAGCAACGCCTGTGGCGTGGTCAATACCCGCATGGATTACCTGGACTCGCAGGGTCAGGCACAGAGCGTCGAGTACCGTACCTACGCCACCGGCGGTTGCCATGACAACTGATCGTAGCCAGGCCGAGCCAGGCCGCCCCTGGCGACGTCGCTGGCTCAAGGTGGGCGGTGTGATCCTGGCGCTCGCAGGCCTGGGCCTGGCCGGGCACCTGCTGGCGCGCGACGACCTGGGGCCGATGCCTTCGCTGGCAGGTGCCCAGGCGTGGATCAACTCGCCGCCGCTGGATGCGCCTGCGCTCAAGGGCAAGGTCGTGCTGGTGGACTTCTGGACCTGGGACTGCATCAACTGCAAGCGCAGCATGCCGTACGTCAACCAGTGGGCCAAGCGCTATGCCGACCAGGGGCTGGTGGTGGTGGGCGTGCATACGCCGGAGTACGACTACGAGCATGATGTGGGCAATCTCAGGCAGAAGGTACGCTCGCTCGACATCGGTTATCCGGTGGCGGTCGACAACGACTACCGGATCTGGAATGCCTGGGGCAACCAGTTCTGGCCGGCGCATTACTTCGTCGATCGCAAGGGGCAGGTGCGCCATGTGCATTTCGGTGAAGGGGACTACGCTGGCCAGGAACAGGTGATCCGCGAGCTGCTGGCCGAGCCGTCGACGTAGGCGCCGGCTAGCGCCGCTGCAGCGAGCCACTCAGCGCAAACTGGCAAAGTGTTCCTGCATCCGTATCGGGTCGGCCTTGCGACCGCTGAACAGCTCGAATGCCTTGACCGCCTGGAACACGGCCATGGTGCCGCCGTCGAGTGTCTGGCAGCCCAGCGCCCGGGCGTGGCGCAACAGCTCGGTTTCGAGTGGGAAGTAGATGATCTCGGCCACCCACAAGCGCCTGTGCAGCAGTTCGACCGGCAACGGCGTACCCGGCAGCTTGGCCATGCCCACCGGCGTGGTATTGACCAGCCCGTCGGCTGTCGCCAGGGCGTGGGCCAGGTTTGCGCCCAACTGCGCGCGGCCGGCCCCGAAGCGTGCGCTGAGGTTGTCCACCAGCGCTTGCCCGCGTGCGCGGTCTACCTCGAACAGCACCAGGCTCTCGACTTCCTCGGCCAGCAACGCATGAGCCACCGCGGCCCCTGCGCCGCCAGCGCCCATTTGCACCACCTGGCGCCGAGCAACGCCGGGCAGGCCTCGGCGCAGGCCTTCGGCGAAACCCAGGCAGTCGGTGTTGTGGCCGATGCGCCTGCCGTCCTTGAACACCACGGTGTTGACGGCGCCGATGCCGCGCGCCTCGTCCGAGAGCTCATCGAGCAGCGGCAGGATCGCCTGCTTGAACGGGAAGGTGATGTTCAACCCGGTAAAACCGGTGTGCTGCGCCGCGTCGAGCAAGCGGGGCAGGGCGCTGTCGTCCACACCCAGCTGGTCGGCATCGATCAGCCGGTACAGGTAGCGCAAGGCCTGGGCGTCGCCTTCGTGCTCGTGCAGCGCGGGTGTGCGCGAGGCCTGGATGCCGCGCCCGATCAGGCCAGCGAGGATGCTGTGCGGCGTCATGCTGCGACCTCCTGCAGCAGTTGCTGGAAGTGGGCAAGCGCTGCGCGGTAGCCCTGGCTGCCCAAGCCGCAGATCACCCCCACGGCCACCGCCGATACGAACGAGAGGTGCCGGAACGGCTCGCGCTTGTAGACGTTGGACAGGTGCACCTCGATCACCGGCAGTTCACAGGCGACGAGCGCGTCACGGATGGCAACCGAGGTGTGGGTCCAGGCGCCGGGATTGATCAGGATGCCGGCGCAGCGGCCACGGGCGCCATGTATCCAGTCGATCAGTTCACCTTCGTGGTTGGTCTGGCGAAACTCGGTTTCCAGGCCCAGCTCACGGGCGCTGGCAGCGCACAGATTGGCAAGGTCGGCGAGGGTTTCCCGGCCGTAGTGATCAGGTTCGCGGGCGCCCAGCAGGTTGAGGTTGGGGCCGTTGAGTACGAGGATTGGGCATGGCATGGCGCAGCATCGCTTTTATTGTTGGTTGCAACAATTTTTGTACTATCCGGTTAGTTTTGTAAATCAGCTGCCGCCGCTCGGTATGAAAATCGGGGGCGATAATCGCCCACCGTTCCGGCTGGATTACAGAATCGTAATCTTCACGCCACCGCCACGATAACCGCCGCGTCCTAGAGTCCCTCGCCAGCAATCGCCAGCCGTCGAGGACCCCAGACCGTGCCGTTCAAACCCTCCCGCTTCCTCGCCCTGATTTGCCTGCTGTCGGCCAGTGCTGTCGCCCAGGCAGGACAGGGCCTGACCCTGAACCAGGCGCTCGATGCGGCGTTTGCCGATAATCCGGACCTGGCTGCCGTGCGCCAGGAGCTGGGCATTGCCGAAGGCGAACGGCGCCAGGCGGGTCTGATACCCAACCCGGAGCTTTCCTGGGAGCGTGAAGACACTCGCCGCGATACCAGCACCACCACGGTCATGCTCAGCCAGGCGCTCGAGTTGGGTGGCAAGCGTGGCGCGCGTGTCGAGGTGGCCAAGGCCGGGCAGGATATCGCCCGATTGGAGCTCGAGCGCCAGGGCAATGGCCTGCGTGCCGATGTGACCCAGGCTTTCCATGCTGCACTGCGGGCGCAGACTGCGGTGGAGCTGGCCGAGCAGTCCAAGGCCTTGACCGAACGGGGCCTGCGGGTGGTAAAGGCGCGGGTTGCGGCGGGCCAGTCATCGCCGGTCGAGGCCACTCGCGCCGACGTGCAGTTGGCCCAGGCTCTGGCGCAACTGCGCCGTGCCGAAGCGGATCGCACGGTGGCCTGGCAGGCGCTGTCGCGCTTGATTGGCAGCGCCGATGTGGCGTTCACGCAGCTTGATGGCAACGGCTTGTTGCCTGGCCCGGCGCCACAGGCCGAGGTCTTGCTGGGCAAGGTCGAGCAGACTGTCGAGTGGCGCCTTGCGGCCGCGCAGATCGAGCGTGGAGAAGCCGCGCTGGGTTCGGAAAAGGCCCAGCGGATCCCCAACCTCACGGTCAGCCTGGGCAGCCAGTACAGCCGCGAGGACCGTGAACGGGTCAACGTGGTCGGGCTGTCCATGCCGCTGCCGCTGTTCGACCGAAACCAGGGCAACGTGCTGGCGGCCTCGCGTCGCGCCGACCAGGCCCGCGACCTGCGCAACGCAGTGGAACTGCGCCTGCGCAGCGATACCCGCAGCGCACTGAGCCAGTGGGCCATGGCCATGGCCGAGGTCAACGCCTACGACCGCACCATCCTGCCCTCGGCACGCCAGGCAGTAGATACCGCTACGCGTGGCTTCGAGCGCGGCAAGTTCGCGTTCCTCGACGTTCTGGACGCCCAGCGCACGCTGATCGAGGCCCGCGCGCAGTACCTCGACGCCCTGGCGTCGGCAAGCGATGCCCGGGCACAGATCGAGCGGATCTATGGCCAGCTGGATACCGGGCGCTGAGGCGCGGATCGAGCGTTCTACCTTCTTCATTTGCAGCAGGAGCCCCCATGAACACCACACGCAAGTTCGCCATCCTTGCCACCCTGGTCGCCGTGATCGGCGTCGGTGGGCTGGCCTGGACCGGCAATCTCGCCCCCGCAAAGACCAGCGAATCAGGCCATGACGAGCATGGCGATGACGGCCACGACCACGGCAGCGCGCCTGCTGCGTCCGGCGAGGAAGGTCACGATGAAGAGGGCGAGCTGCATCTTTCTGCAGCGCAGATCGAGGCGGCCGGGGTCCAGTTGGTGACCGCCGGCCCGCGTGCCCTGGGTACGGCGATCAGTTTTCCTGGCGAGATTCGTTTCGATGAGGACCGTACCGCCCACGTGGTGCCGCGTGTTCCGGGTGTGGTCGAGTCGGTCCAGGCCGACCTCGGCCAGCCGGTCAAACGTGGCCAGGTGTTGGCGGTGATCGCCAGCCAACAGATCTCCGAGCTGCGCAGCGAGCAGCAGGCGGCGCAGCGGCGGGTCGAGCTGGCGCGGCTGACCTTCGAGCGTGAAAAGCAGTTGTGGCAGGAGCGCATCAGCGCCGAGCAGGATTACCTGCAGGCTCGCCAGGTTTTGCAGGAAGCTGAGATCGCCTTGGCCAATGCCGGGCAGAAGGTTGCGGCCGTGGCCCCGGCGGGGGTGGGTAATCGCTACGAGCTGCGTGCACCGTTCGATGCGGTGGTGGTGGAAAAACACCTGACCGTCGCCGAAGTGGTGAGTGAGGCCAGCAATGCCTTCACCCTGTCCGATTTGAACCGAGTCTGGGCCACGTTCGCCGTGACCCCGCGCGATCTGGACAAGGTCACCAGCGGCCGCGCCGTGACCGTGAGTTCGCCGGACCTCGATGCGCAAGTCGAGGGCACCATCAACTATGTCGGCAACCTGCTCGGCGAGCAGAACCGCGCTGCCACTGCCCGCGCCACGCTGGCCAACCCCAATGGGGCCTGGCGCCCCGGGTTGTTCGTCAATATCGCGGTGACCGTCGAGCAAGCAGAGGCGGCCGTGGTGGTCCCCCAGATTGCACTGCAGACCCTCGAAGAGCGCAGCGTGGTGTTCGCTCGCACCCCTGATGGCTTCCAGGCGCTGCCAGTCAAGACCGGCCGCCGCGATGGCGGCTTCGTCGAAATCACCGAAGGCCTGGCCCGCGGCACCCAGGTGGCGGCGGCAGGCAGCTTTGTCCTCAAGTCCGAGCTGGGCAAGGGCTCGGCCGAGCACAGTCACTGATCCGGGAAACCCTCATGTTCGAACGCCTGATTCAATTTGCCATCGAGCAACGCCTGGTGGTGATGCTCGCCGTGGTGCTGATGGCTGCGGTGGGCATCCACAGCTACCAGAAGCTGCCGATTGACGCGGTGCCCGATATCACCAACGTGCAGGTGCAGATCAATACCGCTGCACCAGGCTATTCGCCGCTGGAAACCGAGCAGCGCATCACCTACGCCATCGAAACGGCCATGGCCGGCCTGCCCGGGCTCAAGCAGACCCGTTCGCTGTCGCGTTCGGGTTTGTCGCAGGTGACCGTGATCTTCGATGACGCCACCGATATCTTCTTCGCCCGGCAGCTGGTCAACGAGCGCCTGCAAGTCGCCCGCGAGCAGTTGCCCGAGGGCATCGAAGCGGGCATGGGGCCCATCTCGACGGGCCTGGGGGAGATCTTCCTGTGGACGGTCGAGGCCCGGGACGGTGCACTCAAGGAGGACGGTACGCCCTACACCGCCACCGACCTGCGGGTGATCCAGGACTGGATCATCAAACCTCAACTGCGCAATGTGCCGGGGGTGGCCGAAGTCAACAGCATCGGTGGCCACGCCAAGCAGTACCTGATTGCACCGGATCCCAAGCGCCTGGCGGCCTACAAGCTCACGCTCGATGACCTGATCGCGGCGTTGCAGGGCAACAATGCCAACGTCGGCGCGGGTGCCATCGAGCGCAACGGCGAGCAGTTGCTGGTGCGTGCGCCGGGGCAGGTGGCGTCGATCGAGGACATTGCCAACATCGTCATCTCCAGTGCCGATGGTGCGCCGATTCGTGTCAGCCATGTGGCCCAGGTCGGCCTGGGCGAAGAACTGCGCTCGGGAGCGGCGACCGAAAATGGTCGCGAGGTGGTGTTGGGCACGGTGTTCATGCTGATTGGCGAGAACAGTCGCACGGTGTCCCAGGCCGTCGCGGCGAAGCTTGCCGAGATCAACCGCAGCCTGCCCGAGGGCGTGGTGGCGGTCACGGTGTACGACCGCACCAACCTGGTGGAAAAAGCCATCGCCACGGTGAAGAAGAACCTGGTCGAAGGCGCTATCCTGGTGGTCGCCGTGCTGTTCCTGTTCCTGGGCAACATCCGTGCAGCGTTGATCACGGCCATGGTCATTCCGCTGTCGATGCTGTTCACCTTCACCGGTATGTTCGCCAACAAGGTCAGCGCCAATCTGATGAGCCTGGGGGCGCTGGACTTCGGCATCATCGTCGACGGTGCGGTGGTGATCGTCGAGAACGCCATCCGTCGACTGGCCCATGCCCAGCACAAGCACGGGCGCATGCTGACCCGTGCCGAGCGGTTCCATGAAGTGTTTGCGGCTGCCCGCGAGGCACGCCGGCCCCTGATCTACGGGCAGTTGATCATCATGGTGGTGTACCTGCCGATCTTTGCCCTGACCGGTGTCGAAGGCAAGATGTTCCACCCCATGGCGTTCACCGTGGTCATGGCCTTGCTGGGGGCGATGATTCTTTCGGTGACCTTCGTGCCGGCAGCGATTGCGCTGTTCGTCACAGGCAAGGTCAAGGAGGAAGAGGGTGTGCTGATGCGCACGGCTCGCCAGCGTTACGCCCCGGTGCTCGCCTGGGTACTGCGTCGACGCGAGCTGGCCTTCGCCGCTGCCGCAAGCGTGGTCCTGCTGTCGGGTGTATTGGCCAGTCGCATGGGCAGTGAGTTCATTCCCAGCCTCAGCGAGGGCGACTTCGCTCTGCAATCGCTGCGCGTGCCGGGCACCAGCCTGAGCCAATCGGTGGACATGCAGCAACGCCTGGAACGGGCGATCATCGCCCAGGTACCCGAGGTCGAGCGGGTGTTCGCCCGCACCGGGACCGCCGAGATCGCCTCGGACCCGATGCCGCCGAACATCTCCGATGCCTACGTGATGCTCAAACCGCGTGAGCAGTGGCGTGATCCAGGCAAACCGCGCGACGCGTTGATTGCCGAGGTGCAGCAGGCTGCCGCCAGTGTGCCGGGCAGCAACCATGAACTGTCGCAACCCATCCAGCTGCGCTTCAACGAGCTGATTTCCGGGGTGCGCAGCGATGTGGCGGTGAAGGTCTTCGGCGACGACATGGACGTGCTCAACGCCACGGCGGCGAAAATTGCCACCACCTTGCAGCAGGTGCCGGGGGCATCGGAGGTGAAGGTCGAGCAGACCACCGGGCTGCCGGTACTGACCATCGATATCGACCGCGACAAGGCGGCACGCCACGGTCTGAACGTTGCCCAGGTGCAGGATGCGGTGGCCATCGCTGTCGGCGGGCGCAAGGCGGGGACGCTGTACGAAGGGGACCGGCGCTTCGACATGGTGGTGCGCCTGTCCGAGGCGCTGCGCACAGACGTCGACGGCCTGGCGAACCTGCTGATACCGGTGCCGGCCAGTGCTGGCGCCACTCAGATCGGCTTTATCCCGTTGTCGCAGGTGGCAAGCCTCAACCTGCAATTGGGGCCGAACCAGGTCAGCCGCGAGGATGGCAAGCGCGTGGTGGTGGTCAGTGCCAACGTGCGTGGCCGTGACCTGGGTTCGTTCGTCGAACAGGCCGAGCAGACCCTGATCGACCAGGTGCAGGTCCCGCCTGGGTACTGGACGCGCTGGGGTGGGCAGTTCGAGCAGTTGCAGTCGGCTGCCGAGCGGCTGCGGGTGGTGGTGCCGGTTTCACTGCTGCTGGTGATGGCGTTGCTGCTGATGATGTTCAACAACCTGCGTGACGGCTTGCTGGTGTTCACAGGCATTCCGTTTGCCCTGACCGGAGGGGTGCTGGCCCTGTGGCTGCGGGATATTCCATTGTCGATTTCGGCAGGGGTCGGGTTCATCGCGCTGTCGGGGGTGGCGGTGCTCAACGGCCTGGTGATGATCGCCTTCATTCGCAGCCTGCGAGAAGAGGGACGATCGCTGCGGGTGGCGGTCGAGGAGGGCGCGTTGACCCGTCTGCGGCCGGTACTGATGACCGCGCTGGTGGCGTCGCTGGGGTTCATCCCGATGGCGCTGGCCACCGGCACGGGCGCTGAGGTACAGCGGCCGCTGGCGACAGTGGTGATCGGTGGGATCCTGTCGTCGACGGCCTTGACCTTGCTGGTGTTGCCCGCACTCTATCGCTGGGCGTACCGGCGGGAGGAAGATTGAGATGGCTACCAGCCGGCTCCGGTGATGTCAGACCGAGGCTGGCTGGCTTCCCAGCGATTCCTCATGCAGGGAGATGCGTGAAGTCTCCGGTAGCGCCAGCCCGCCAACCAGCGCCACCAGGGCGATAACCACCAGGTAGAAGGCCGGCGCAAGGCTGCTGCCGGTCTGGCCGATAAGCCAGGTCGCCACCAGCGGCGCGGTGCCGCCGAAAAGTGTATAGGCGACGTTGTAGGTGATGGCCGAGGCGGTGTAGCGGGTGCGGGTCGGGAAGCTCTCCGACAGCAAGGCCGCGGTGACCACCCCGCTGGACAAAGCGCCTACCGCCAGCAGGATCACCCCCAGCAACGCGCCCGCCATCGAGCCGGAGCTTGCCAGCCAGTAAGCCGGGAACACGCAGACCATCACCCAGAGGCATGTGAAGCCAATGGTCCGGCGGCGTCCGATCCAGTCGGAAAAGGCACCTGCCAGCGGGCAGCCAGCCGCTGCGAACAGCAGCGCCACGGTGGTGACCAGTAGCGACTGGGCGCGGCTGAGGTTGCCGACCAGTTGCAGGTAGGTGGCGAAGTAGGTGGTGAACATGTAGAACGACAACGCCGTCAGTGAGATGAACGCGCCCAGGTTGCGGATCGCCCGGCCATGGTGGCGCAGCGTTTCCTTGAGTGGCGAATGTTCGTGCTCGCGGCCCTCGGCGATGGCTTCGCGGAAGGCCGGTGTTTCCTCCATGCGCCAGCGCAGGTAGAGCCCGACCAGACCCAGCGGCGCGGCGATCAGGAAGGGCACGCGCCAGCCCCAGGTGTTCATGGCGTCCGGCGTCAGGCTGGCTTCAAGGGCATAGGCGATGACCGCCGCGCAGGCGAATGCCGAGAAGGTCGAGACCGGCACGAAGCTACCGTAGAACGCACGTTTTTCCCGAGGCGCATGCTCCATCAGGTAAGCGCAGGCCCCGGCGTATTCGCCACCGGCGGAAAAACCTTGCAGGCAGCGCGCCAGGGTCAGCAGTACGGGCGCGGCGATGCCGATGCTGGCGTAGGTTGGCAGCAGCCCGATGAGCGTGGTGGAGCCCGCCATGAGCAGGATGGTCAACGACAGGATGCGCTTGCGTCCCAGGCGATCGCCCAGTGCGCCGAACACGATGCCGCCCAGCGGACGCAGGGCGAAGGCCACGGCGAAGACGGCGAAGGTCTTGAGCAGGGCGACGCTGGCGTCCTGGCTGGCGAAGAACTGGCTGGCGATCAGCGTGGCGAGAAAACCGTATACCGCGAAATCGAACCACTCGACGAAGTTGCCGATGGCCGAGGCGGCAATCACCCGACGCAGGGTGGCGGGGGATACCTCATGGGATACAGACATGCGAATGCTCTCCGGTTGTCATAGGCAGCCTGGCGGGGTTGGACACGGTCGAGCCGTGTCGTCTTGTTGTCAGGGCCAGTAGAGCGGAGGGCGGGGGGCGGTGCATCCTTGAGGGCGACACCGGGATATCTGTTTCAACCGGTAATCTGTCGCGAACCAGCGCACGGCAGTACTCGCTCAGACGGCGAATACCACCCCGGTACGCGAGGCAGCATTGCGGATATGCTCCTGCATCGCTCGCTGCGCCCCGGCTTGCGACCTGCGCTCGAGGGCCTTGAGGATCTTGCGATGTTCCTGCCAGGTCTCCATGGCCCGCTCAGGGCGAATGAACGGCAGCTTCTGGCTCTCCAGGAAAATTTCCTGGCTGGTGGTGATCACCTGCAGCATCGCCTGGTTGCCGCAGGCCTGCAGCAGCAACTGATGGAACTCGAAATCAAGCCGCGCCGCCTGCTCGAAGCGTCCGTTGCGCAGCTCCTGGCGCATGGCCTCGACGTTGGCCTGGAGCCTGTCGATGTGATCGGCGGTCAGTGCCAGCGCAGCCTGCCCGGCGGCGAAACCCTCCAGCGCATAGCGCAGTTGGAAGGTATCAGCCGCCGATACCTGTTCGGCATAGGGCCATGAGAACCCGCTGGGTGTCGGGCTCTGCACGAAGACGCCTTTGCCCGGCTGCACGCTCACCAGCCCCAGGGCACTGAGCGACGACAGCGCCTCGCGCAGTGAGGCGCGGCTGACGCCAAGCCGTTCGGCCAGATCGCGTTGCGAGGGCAGGGCATCACCCGGCTGGTAACCGCCTTCATCGATAAGCTTGCGGATGGCCTGCAGGGCCAGTTCCGGGACGGCGCGGGGGAGGGTGTCGAGCATGCTGTTCAGACCAGTCAGAGGGCAATGACGCTGACGTTTTACGGTGAACCGACCGTGCTGGCAAGCGTTGCGCCAACCTGGCGCAGCCCCTCAAGGCCCTGCACGAAAGCAGGGCGCATTGCGGGGCAGAGGACGACCATGCGCTGCAACTGTTCAGACCAGTAAGACCTTGCAGTCACGGGCCTGGCAGCGTTTCGCAACGGGGTGGGGCGCAGACTGGCATGCCCCCTGCAATGGCCAGGTCAGTCCCATCACCCGAGTTCCTGCGAGGCCTACCCATGACGTTCCGCTCCCTGCTCCTGGCAACCCTGTTCTGTGGCACCTCCTTGGCCCTGCCGTTGGCTCAGGCCGACGCGCTGGCCGATATCAGTGCCCGTGGCGTGCTCAAGGTGGCCGTGCCCCAGGACTTCCCGCCGTTCGGTTCGGTCGGCCCGGACATGAAGCCCCGTGGCCTGGATATCGATACCGCGCAACTGCTGGCTGACAAGCTCGGTGTGAAGCTGGCCCTGACCCCGGTCAACAGCACCAACCGTATCCCGTTCCTCACCACCGGCAAGGTCGACCTGGTGATCTCGAGCCTGGGCAAGAACCCTGAGCGTGAGGCAGTGATCGACTTCTCGCAGCCCTACGCGCCGTTCTACCTGGCCGTGTTCGGCCCAGCCGAGGCGAAGATCGATGACATTGGCGCGGTCGCCGGCAAGACCATCAGCGTCACCCGCGGCTCGATCGAAGACATGGCCCTGACCGCCGTGGCGCCCAAGGATGCGGTGATCAAGCGCTTCGAAGACAACAACTCGACCATCGCCGCCTACCTTTCCGGGCAGGTCCAGTTGATTGCCAGCGGCAGCGTGGTGATGTCGGCCATCGCCGAGAAGAACCCGGCCAAGGTGCCGGTGGTGAAGGTCAAGCTGAAGGACTCGCCGGTCTACGTAGGAGTGGCCAAGAACGAGGCGGCGCTGCTGGAGAAGGTCAACAGCAGCCTGGCCGCGGCGAAGGCCGACGGTAGCCTGAACCGCAATGCCGAGAAATGGCTCAAGCAACCTCTCCCTGCCGATCTTTGAGCGGCAGCGGATACCTCTAGCCATGGCTTATCAATTCGACTTCGCCCCCGTGCTCGCCCAGGGTGACCTGCTGCTCAAGGGGGCCCTGTTCACCCTGCAGCTGACCGCCATCGGCACCGTGCTCGGCCTTGCCATCGGCGTGATCGGCGCCGGTGTGCGGGCCTGGCGCCTGCGCCCGTTCGACCTGCTGTTCGGCCTGTACGTGGAACTGATCCGCAACACGCCGTTCATCGTGCAGCTGTTCTTCATCTTCTTCGGCCTGCCCGCGCTGGGCGTGCGCCTGAGCGAATGGGAGGCGGCAGTGCTGGCGATGGTGATCAACCTGGGGGCCTATTCCACCGAGATCATTCGCGCCGGCATCCAGGCGATTCCCAGGGGGCAACTGGAAGCCGCAGCGGCCCTGGCCATGAGCCGGTTCGAGGCGTTCCGCCACGTGGTCCTGCGGCCTGCGCTGGCCAAGGTCTGGCCGGCGCTGACCAGCCAGATCGTGATCGTCATGCTCGGCTCCGCAGTCTGCTCGCAGATTGCCACCGAGGAACTGTCGTTCGCCGCCAACTTCATCCAGTCGCGCAACTTCCGTGCGTTCGAGACCTACCTGCTGACCACCGTCCTGTACCTGCTGATGGCCATCCTCGTGCGCCAGTTGCTGAGCTGGATCGGGCAGCGCCTGCTGATGGGGAAACGCTGAATGGACTTCACCTTCTGGGACATCCTGCGCAACTTGCTGACGGGCCTTCAATGGACACTGGCCTTGTCGCTGGTGGCATTCGCCTGTGGCGGCCTGGCCGGGTTGCTGGTACTGATCGGGCGCATTTCCGAGCGGGCACTGCCAAGGCGCCTGGCCCGTGGCTACATCGAGCTGTTTCAGGGCACACCGCTATTGATGCAGTTGTTCATGGTGTTCTTTGGCATTGCGCTGTTTGGCATCGACGTCTCGGCATGGATGGCGGCGGCGATCTCCCTGACCTTGTTCACCAGTGCGTTTCTCGCCGAGATCTGGCGGGGTTGCGTGGAGTCGATTCCACGTGGCCAGTGGGAGGCCTCCGGCAGCCTGGCGCTCAGCCGTATGGAGCAGTTGCGCCACGTCATCCTGCCCCAGGCACTGCGCATCGCCATCGCGCCGACCGTGGGCTTTTCGGTGCAGGTGGTCAAGGGCACGGCGGTCACCTCGATCATCGGCTTCACCGAACTGACCAAGACCGGCGGCATGATCGCCAACGCCACCTTCGAACCCTTCATGGTCTATGGCCTGGTCGCGCTGGGCTATTTCATCCTCTGTTATCCGCTCTCGCTGAGCGCCCGTTATCTGGAAAGGAGGCTGCATGCCCCTGCTTAGAGTGTCCGCGCTGCACAAGTACTACGGCGACAATCACGTGCTCAAGGGCGTCGACCTGAGCATCGAAGAGGGCGAAGTGGTCGCGATCATCGGCCGCAGTGGCTCGGGCAAGAGTACCTTCCTGCGCACGCTGAACGGCCTTGAGTCGATCAGCGACGGGGTGATCGAGGTGGACGGTGAATACCTCGACGCCAGCCGTGCCGACTTGCGCGCCTTGCGGCAGAAGGTCGGGATGGTGTTCCAGCAGTTCAATCTGTTCCCGCACCTGACCGTGGGCGAGAACGTGATGCTGGCGCCGCAAGTGGTGAAGAACACCGGCAAGGCGCAGGCGCGTGAGTTGGCCGAGCGCATGCTGGCCAGGGTGGGGCTGGCGGAGAAATTCGACGCCTACCCGGATCGCCTCTCGGGCGGGCAGCAGCAGCGGGTGGCGATCGCCCGCGCGCTGGCGATGTCGCCCAAGGTCTTGCTGTGCGACGAGATCACCTCGGCGTTGGATCCGGAGCTGGTCAACGAGGTGTTGGCAGTGGTGCGCCAGTTGGCCAGCGAAGGCATGACCTTGATCATGGTCACCCACGAAATGCGCTTCGCCCGTGAGGTGGGCGACAAGCTAGTGTTCATGCATCAGGGCAAGGTGCATGAGGTGGGCGATCCCGGCGAGCTGTTCGCCGCTCCGCGTACCGCGGAGCTGGCGAACTTCATTGGCATGACGGTACCGACCTGAATGCCTCGGGACCAGACACAGCCTAATCACGGCCGACTTTCCAGGGCGCGTACTGGAGCAGCCCGTTACCGGCGAAATTGCCATGCGCGTCTGGCGCGAACCCTGGCATCTGCCCCAGGTCGAGGTTCAGGCACTGCCGGTTGAGCCGTGCCTGGAGGGCTCCGTCCATGCGAAACGCGTCCTTGCGCACCGGGTGCGGAGCAAGCTCAACCAGGCAGCCTGTTACCCGGCCTGCCGCATCTGCCTGGTAGCGGATCAGGGCCAGACCTACGCTGTCGACTGGTTCATCGCGCATCAGCGTCCGCCACAGAAACTGATTATCGGCATGCTGCTGGCGTCGTTGCTGCTCAAGTTCCGACACATAGGGCGGCCTGAGCAGGACCAACGGCGCGACCAGTTGCGCCTCTCCCTTGTCACCCTGCATCCCGGCGGGCACTTTGGGATAGACAGTTTTCCAGCACTGGCTCTGGACGGTACTGGCCAAGAGTTTGCGGTCGGTGGCGGTCATGTCTTGAGGGAACTGCATGGCCAGGCTCGTCTTGGCGCGATGGGTGCTGCAGGCGATCGGGCGGCCGTCGCGATCCAGGGTGACTTTCAGGTTGAGCACTCCAGCCATCTGGCCGCCGGTGGCAGCCAGCATGTCGTGGTGCAGCATGCCCATGGTCTGCTCGATGAAGGCCTGGCGAGCTTTGGGGTCGACAGGTGGCGCAGCGTCGGCCTTGGGCCCGCTCTGGCAGCCACCGAGCAGCAGGATAGTGGCAAGGCCGAGCAATGCAAGGGACAAGCGTGGATCTGGCACGAACACATCCTTGATAGCAGGACGGAACCGTCATGGTCCGTTTTGGAGGGGCAGCATATCGAACGGACGAGCTGAGGCAAAATTCAGGGCTGGCGAAGATTTTTCAGGGTGTTGCGGGCCCTTCCGAGCCCGCAGCCACGAGAATCATGGCACAACCATCAAGCTTTTGGGCTTTCAACGATCCTGCAAGTCGTGCAGCAGATCCTTCAGCACGCCACGACCCTGCTCATCCAGCCCGAACACTGGCCGCCGCGGCTCGCCCACTGGCAGGATCAGCTCAACCATGAAGTGGGGGAGCCGAACGCACTGTTCGCCGCTCCGCGCACGGCAGAGCTGGCGAACTTCATCGGGATGACGGCGTCGGTATGAAGCAAGTCCGGGACAGGCGAGGAACGATCAGTTCTGATCTTGTGCCCGGTATGTCGCGAACGCACCACCGCTTGGGGCTGCCAGATTGAGGCGGATCACGGGCTTCCACAGGCCGTTGGCAGTGGTCAGCAAGTCCTGTTGCATGCCCTTGGCCTGCTCAATGGCTGGTTTGGCGGTATTGTCATCCTTGTACTGATAGAAGAACGCCTCAAGCGGCAGCAGGTCAGGAATGTTTTGCGGCCAGGTCCCCACGATCAGCTCGTTATGGTGAAGTTGCTGCTGGGCATTGAGCATGGACTTGCGCGATACCGACGCGAGATTGAATTCAGTTAGGTTGATGGCAAGGCTGCATTGATGTTTGTTGCGCTCGTTGAAGTAGGCACCGTTGTCGGCTACCGAATGGAAGTGACGCTGAAGTTGTTCCAGGTTTGTAATATTCTGCGGTGCGCATTTGTCGCTGATCGCGCCATATTGACTATGAATGCCACAGCCATTCGCACCTCGATTCCAACTTGCGGCATCGGTGGGGTACATGCACAGCGGTGTGATCGGATACATGCGCGGTTGCTTGACGGCGTCGAGCTCGTTGAAGATCAGCCCTTGGTTCAGCGTGTTCCATGCAAGCGTCGTGATACCCAGATCCGTTCTCAGGTACGAGAACGACACTGCGCCGCTGTCTACGGATTTCTGGCTTGGATTCCATGCTCGGAAGTTGGGGGAGAATGTCGTGGTGCGCAGGATCACGCCGGCGCAGTAGAGTGGCGCCTTGAATTCGCAATCGTTTAGTGTGTTGGCATAACGCAGGTTCAGGCCATTGGCAGTTGCTATGCCTTGCTGATCGCGGCTGAGCGGTTTGAAAACTTGCTTGTCAGTGGCGCCAAGGTCCAGCCCTACGATGGGGACCAGGCGGAAGGTTTCCTTGTAGAAGGCATCGCGCAAGTTGAGGGAATTTTCGAAGGCTCCGCTTTTGGCGGTGTTGTAGAAAAACGCCTCGATCGGCAGCTGTTTTGAGTAATTTTCGTCCCATGTGGGAATCAGCAGTTCGTTGCCATAGGCCTTGGCAATGTCACTGTGAGACGCCCGCACCTTCAGGCTGGTGATCAGTTGTTCCGGTACCTGGACACTCAGAGAGCACTGTTTGCTGCGATCCAACCCGCCGCCTTTGAAATCGGCAGCCCAACCGTCTGGGTCGGTCGCGGGTGTGGCCTTGATCATGCAGGAACTTTCGTCCTTGTGTTGCCAGATCTCGGTTTTGGTCGGGCCGCACCCATGCAGCCATCGACCCGCGGCGGCCCCTTGGGTGCCAGCCATGAACGGGTAGATACAACGCGGCGTCTGCAGCGCATAGCCAGCAGCACGCGCGGTGCTGTTATCCATGAATATGAAACCGCTGGACAAGTCGTTGCTGTTGCTGGTGCCGTCGGCACGCAACCAGGAAAAAGTCACCGAACCGAGTGCTTTGGCCGCAGGGCTGTGAGTCCAGAAGCTGAAGTTGGGGTTGAAGGTGGAGCGGCGCAGGATGATACCGCTGCAGTGCAAGGCCGAAGCACCGTCATCGCAGTGCTCCACTACATTGTTGTAGCGCAGGTTGAGCCGGTCGATCAGCGATGGTTGCTCGGCGATCTGCAGCGTGGACTGGTCCAGGATCGTGGCGGGCGCCGCCTGGCTGGGTCCTTGCTCGCCCTGCTGTTCATTAGGGGGGGCGGCGGCGAAGGAGGGCAGTTGGCCAAATACGCCAAAAATGGCACAGCAATATACAAAGACTCGAGCCTTGCCTGGCATGTCGCGCCCCTTCATCTTGTTGGATGTTGGGCGGAATTTAAGCTCGGCTTTCTCGCCCCTACAACTGGCAAATTTGTCAGTTGTAGGGGGGAGTCACACCTATCAATCGTATGGCGTGCAGTGATCTCCAGGCCTTCAATGGCTGCGCAGGTCGTGCAGCAGGCGCTCCAAGGTGTCGCGAGTTTGCTCATCGAGCCCGAACACCGGTCGACGTGGTTCACCCACCGGCAGCCCGGTCATGGCCAATCCGGCCTTGATGGTCGCTGGCAAGCCGCCTTTGAGAATGAAGTCCAGCAATGGCAATTGGTGGTAGAACAACGCCTGTGCTTGCTTGAGGTCGGCGTCGAGTACCGCCTGGTACAGCTGCAGGTTCAGTTGTGGAATGAGATTGGCCGCTGCAGTGCACCAGCCTTTTGCTCCGGCCACGAAAGCCTCCAGCGCCAGCGGATTGCAGCCGTTGTAGAACGGCACCTGGCCTTCTCCGAGCAGCTGCAGCCTGTGCATGCGCTGGATGTCGCCAGTACTCTCCTTGACCATGGTGACGTTGTCCACCTCGCGGACAATGCGCAGGATCAGTTCCACCGGCATATCAGTGCCGCTGGTGGCGGGGTTGTTGTAGAGCATGATCGGCAGGTCGACCGCAGCGCCGATGCTGCG
Organism: Pseudomonas sp. A014; assembly: GCF_052378495.1. Classification (NCBI taxonomy): domain Bacteria; kingdom Pseudomonadati; phylum Pseudomonadota; class Gammaproteobacteria; order Pseudomonadales; family Pseudomonadaceae; genus Pseudomonas; species Pseudomonas sp. A014. The sequence goes on along the minus strand of NZ_CP199001.1, from coordinate 3,031,389 downwards.
GTAGTGCGTGAGGATCTCGGCTGCACTGAGCTTCCAGTAGGCTGAAGGCAGCACCATCACCGCATCGGCACCGTGCTGCTGGGCGAAGCGGGCGCGGCGGATCGCGCCAGCGGTGGTCAGGTCGGAGACGCTGACGATGCTGGGCACGCGCTTGGCAATGCGTTCGAGGCTGTATTGAGCGACTTGATGCCATTCACTGTCGCTCAGGTAGGCGCCTTCACCGGTGCTGCCCAGCGGGGCGATCGCGTGTACGCCGCTGTCGATGAGGCGATCGATGGACTGGCCCAGGGCAGGCAGGTCGAGCTGTTCGCCGTCCTGGCTGAACGGAGTGATGGTGTAGCCGATGATACCGTGGAATTCTGTGGTCATGATGGATGGCTCCGCAAGCAAGGCATTCAGGGGTCAGTCAAGGCAGTTGGCGTGTTTGCGCAGGCTCTGCCGGGCGAAGTAGTTGAACGAGGCGCCGTGGCGCTTGGGGCGGTCGATCCAGTCGTGGGCTTCACGACCAAGCTGCGGGTCGATGGATTTGATGCTGCCGGCGGACATCGCCAGCAACTGAAGGCGCGCGGCGCGTTCGATCAATTGGGCATAGACGCAAGCCTGCTCGATACTGGTGCCGGTGGACAGCTGGCCGTGGTGCGAAAGCAGGATGGCGCGCTTGTCACCCAGGGCCTGGCTGATGATCTCGCCTTCTTCGTTGCCCACCGGTACGCCAGGCCAGGCGCCGAGGAACGCGCAATCGTCGTACAGCGGGCACAGGTCCATGTGTGAGACCTGCAGCGGCACCTCCAGCATCGACAGGGCGGCAACGTGGGTGGGGTGGGTGTGGATGATGCAGTTCACATCTGGCCGGGCGCGGTACACCCAGCTGTGAAAGCGGTTGGCGGGGTTGGGCATGCCTTGGCCTTCGAGCACCTCCAGGTCTTCGTTGACCAGCAGCAGGTTGCTGGCACTGATCTCGTCGAAGCCCAGGCCCAGTTGCTGGGTGTAGAACGTGCCGGGTTGCGGGCCACGGGCGCTGATCTGCCCGGCCAGGCCTGAATCATGGCCATGGTCGAAGAGAATTCGACAGGCCAGGGCCAGCTTTTCGCGTACAGTCCACGTATTATCGGCGAGTGAGCCTTGCATCTGTGCCAGCGCTTTGTGCACCAGTTGCTCTTTGCCGAGTGTCAGGGTGTTGGCCATGGGGATATCCTCTGTGGCGTGCTGATGATGCCAGTGCTTGCCCGCCCCGCTGCTTTGATCGGGAGAGGGGCGGTCAATCACATGACACAAAACAATCTACATGACACAAAGTGTCATTAGCAAGGCCGTTCACACGGGAAAACCGCGCCGCATGTCTATCCGCTTGAAACTGCTGAGAAAGAAACTGGGCATTACCCTGGAGGTGCTGGCTGAGAAATCCGGCATGACCAAGAGCTACCTGTCGAAGGTCGAGCGTGGGTTGAACACCCCTTCGATCGCGGCGGCGTTGAAGCTGGCCAGGGCATTGAACGTCAATGTCGAAGAATTGTTTGCCGAAGATCACAACCTCCAGGCGCGCTACAGCCTGGTGCGCAGCGGTGAGCGCCAGGCCCTGGTGGGTGATGGTGCTGGCCCGGGTTATACGGTGCTGACGTCACAGATCGGGCAGCGCAGCCTGTTACCCTTTCTTGTTCAGCCACCCCGCGATTTCAGTGATCCCACGTTCAAGGAGCACCAGGGCGAGGAATTTCTGTTCGTCCATGCGGGCCAGGTCGAGGTCGATTTCATGTCTGAGCGGGTGTTGCTGGAGCAGGGCGATGCCCTGCATTTCAACGCGCAGACACCGCATCGGCTGCGCTCGGTCGGTGAATGCCAGGCGCAGTTGCTGGTCGTGGTACAAGGCGGTGAGGCGTGAGGCGCGGACGATGATCGAGGTGTCGCGGTTCTGGCGCGATCCAGCGCTGCCCTTCGTCGAGGCGCGGCGGGTGGGAGATGGGCGCCAGGTCTGCTATGGCCCGCATTCGCATGAAGGTTTTTCCGTGGGTGTGGTGACGGGCGGGCGCAGCAGCTATCTGTCCGGCGATACCTGGCGCGAGCTTGCGGCCGGCGCTACGGTGCTGATGAACCCCGGTGTGGTACATGCGTGCAATCCGATCGAGGGTGAGGTCTGGTCGTACCTGATGTTGTACGTCGACCTGCCCTGGCTTGAGGCGCAGGGCTTCGTCCTGCCCCAGGCAACCTACAGCGAGTCGCCAGCGCTCTATGCGCGTCTGTTGCAGCTCTTCGCCGGGCTGTTCGATGGCGATACCGACGTCAGTGAAACGATGCTGAAGGCGTTCTTCAAGGCACTGCCGGGATACCTAGAGGCAGCGCCCGGCGTGCATTCGCAGGCACATCCGCGTCTGGAGACGGCAGCGGCCTTCATTCGTGCCCATCGCCTCGACCCTTTGAGCCTTGACGATATCTGCGCCGCCGCGGGATTGTCGCGGGCGTATCTGATTCGCGCGTTCCGTCGACGCTTTGGCTTGACGCCCCATGGGTATCTGGTCGACCAGCGGGTACAGCACGCCCGGGCGCAATTGCGTCGCGGACGCGGGATCGCCGAGGTGGCGCTGGAGGCGGGCTTTGCCGATCAGGCGCATCTGCAGCGGGCTTTCAAGCAGCATCTGGCCGCCACGCCAGGGCATTACCGCAGCGGCGGTTGAGCGCGTTAGCCCAGTACCAGGTACACCGCGCTGGCGACCAGCAGTACCGCCAACCCGCGATTGAACAGACGCATGCGACGTGGGTTACCCAGGTACTGACTGATCACGCTGCCAGCCCACGCCCAGCTGGCCACTGAGACGAAGCAGATGGGTGCATACAGCCAGGTGAACAGCCACAGCAGTTGCTGGTCGCCGCCGGTATAGGCGCCGATTCCGGCCACTGAAGCCAGCCAGGCCTTGGGGTTGAGCCACTGCATCACAGCACCGTGCCAGAACGAGGGCGCCTGCGTCTGATGGCTGGCGTTCAGCTGGCCGTTGTCGCTGGACAGCTTCCAGGCCATGTACAACAGGAACAGCACCCCACCCCAATGCAGCAGGCGGCTTAACACTGGCCAGCGCAGCAGCACTTCATGCAGCCCCAGGCCGATCAGTACCAGCAGCAGGCAGAACCCCAGGCTGGCGCCGGCAGCATGGCCCAGGCTGGCACGCAGCCCATGACGTGCACCACTGCCGAGGGCGACTATATTCACAGGGCCAGGAGAAATCGAGGCCGCCAAGGCGAAGGCGGCCATGGACAGTGACAGGCTCATGAAAGGCTTCCTTGATGTCGAATGAGGTCACGCATCCTGGCTCACCTTTGAGGCCCTGGTATTGAACGAAAGTGCTCAAACGGAGCTGTTACAGCTTTTGTAATAGTTTCACACTGTCAGGAAAACCTGCTTCGATTGTAGGATCACCTTCCCAAATTTCTATCAAGGTATTTATGAGCACCTTCGCGGAGCCCCCCAGTCTTCGGCCGTCCTGGCCATCCTTTCCGCGTCTTCGTGACGTTTCTCCCGAGAGTACCCGCTAATGGAATGGCTAGCTGACCCCACGGCCTGGCTAGGCCTGTTGACGCTTATCGTCCTCGAGCTGGTGCTGGGTATCGACAACCTGGTGTTCATCGCAATCCTCGCCGACAAGTTGCCGCCGCATCAGCGCGACCGTGCCCGGGTGATCGGGTTGACCTTGGCACTGCTGATGCGCCTGGGCTTGTTGGCCTCCATCTCGTGGATGGTGACCCTGACCGCGCCGTTGTTCGAGGTCTGGGGCAAGAGCTTCTCTGGCCGTGACCTGATCATGCTGTTCGGTGGTGTGTTCCTGTTGTTCAAGGCCACCATGGAGTTGCACGAGCGCCTGGAAGGGCATGTGGCCCAGAGCACCGGCGCTGTGCGTCACGCTGCCTTCTGGCCCATCGTCGCGCAGATCGTCGTACTCGATGCGGTGTTCTCGCTGGATGCGGTGATCACGGCCGTTGGCATGGTCGAGCAGCTCTCGGTGATGATGATCGCAGTGATCTTCTCCATCGGTATCATGATCGTTGCCAGCAAGCCGCTGACCCGTTTCGTCAACGCCCACCCGACGGTGATCATGCTGTGCCTGGGCTTCCTGATGATGATCGGTTTCAGCCTGACTGCCGAAGGCCTGGGCTTCCATATCCCTAAAGGCTATCTGTATGCGGCTATCGGTTTCTCGATCCTGATCGAGCTGTTCAACCAGGTGGCACGGGCCCGCCGCAAACGCAGCCTGCAGCAGCACAAGCCGCTGCGCGAGCGCACCGCGCATGCTGTACTGCGCTTGCTGGGTGGGCGACGCATCGAGGCCGATGAAGTGGGCGAGGAGATCGCCGACCTGGTCGAAGGGGGGGAAGAGCAGGTGCTGTTCGACCGCCGCGAGCGGGTGATGATCAGCGGTGTGCTGAACCTGGCCGAGCGACCGATACGCACCGTGATGACCGTCCGTGCCGAGGTGGATGCCATTGATCTGGCGCTGTCGGATGAAGCCATTACGCAGGTCTTGGTCAACTCGCCATACTCGCGACTGCCGTTGATTCGTGACGGTCGTATCGACGAGCCACTGGGCTTTGTGCACAAGAAGGAGTTGCTCAAGGAATTGCTCTCGGGCAATCAGCCAGACCTTGAAAGCATGGTGCGTACACCGCTGAACCTGCTGGAGAGTTTCAGTATTCTCAACGCGCTGGAGCAGATGCGTGGTCAGTCCACCCACATTGCCTTCGTGGTCAACGAATTTGGTGACTTCACCGGCGTACTGACCATGACCGACATCCTCGAGTCCATTGCTGGCGAATTACCAGACGCCAGTGAGGTGGAAGGACCGGGGATCGTCGAGGAGTCGGGCGGTTTCGTGGTCAGTGGTGCCCTGAACCTGAGCCAGGTTCAGGCGCGTACCGGCTTCGTCGCCCGCGCCACCGAGGATTACCAGACCCTGGCGGGCTTGGTGATGAGCCTGCTGGATCGCCTGCCGGTGGTAGGCGATCAACTGGCCTGGAACGGCTGGACCATGACGGTGGTGGCGGTGGAGGAGAGGCGGGTGCGCCAGGTGCGTCTTACACCGACCGACGACGCTGACGCAGCAGGTGCTTGATGCCTTCGAGCACCAGCACCAGCACCGCAGCCCAGATCGGCAGGTAGGTCAGCCACTGGTCAGGCGCGATGCTCTCGCCCAGTAGCAGGGCTACGCCGACCAGCAGCACCGGTTCGACGTAGCTGAGCAGGCCGAACAGACCGAACGGCAGCAGGCGACTGGCGAGCACGTAGACGATCAGCGCCGAAGCGCTGATCGCTCCCAGCAGCGGGATCAGGGCGTACAGGCCTGGATGTGCAGCCAGGTCGGCACTCGACAGCGGGCCTTGGATCACGAAGTACAAGGCCCATGGCAGCAACAGGCACATGTCGCACCACAAGCCGCCCAGGTGGTCGGTGCGGCAGCGTCGGCGCAGCACGAAATAGATCGGATAGCCGATCACAACCACCAGCGTCTCCCAGGCGAAACTGCCATGCTGGTACAGCTCGTGACCAACGCCAAGCGCGGCGCAGCCTACCGCCAGCTTCTGCAAGCGTGACAGGCGCTCGCCATAGGCCACTCTGCCGGTCAGGACCATGGCCAGCGGCAGCAGGAAATACCCCATCGACACCTCAAGGCTACGCCCGTGCAGCGGCGCCCAGAGGAACAGCCATAGCTGGACACCCAGCAGCCATGACGTGCCGACCATGCCCAGTAACAGGCGAGGGGTCTGGCGAACGCGCGCCAGCAGCTCGCCGACATGCTTCCAGTCCTTGCTGAGCAGCATGAACAGGGTGAGGCACGGGAGGGTCAGCAGGGTGCGCCAGCCGAAGATCTCCTCGCCGTCGAGCGGTGCGAGCATGGAGGTATAGAAGTACATCACGGCGAACAGACAGGATGCCATGACAGACGAGATGATGCCTTTTGACACGAAAGCCTCGGTTGCAGAAAGTAAACGGACGAATCAGCCGGGCATGATCTCAGGGGGGACGCCCTGGGGCAACCGCAAGCTGGCAGGCTGTGCAGCGAGCGCCTGAAGGAATTCTTCCAGTGGCATTGGCCGGGCGTAAAGGTAGCCTTGCTGGAAATCCACCTGTTGTCGCGCAAGGTAATCACGCTGAATGTCGGTTTCCACGCCCTCGGCGACAATGCCCAGCCCCAGCTTGGTCGACAGGTCGATGATGGTGTCGAGGATGTGCTGTGACAGTGCATCGCTGCCGATCATGGCGACGAAACTCTGGTCGATCTTCAGGTAATCGATCTTGAACTGCCGCAGGTAGTTGAGGCTGGACTGGCCGGTGCCGAAGTCGTCCAGGGCAATCATCACGCCCATCTGGTGAAGCTTTTCGAACAGCTCCAGGGTGATCGGCGTCGCTTCGATCAGTTTGCGTTCGGTCAACTCCAGGGTCAGGATCACTCGGCCAGGTGGAAAGTGCTGGAGAAAGGTGCGGCAATCGTCAAGCAGTCCCAGGTCGCGGCAGTGGTCGGCGGTGATGTTGATGCCGATGTGGAAGCCGTCCTCCATCAGCGCCGAATAGGGCGCCAGGCCTTGGGCGGTAAGCAGCATCAGAGCACGGGTCATGGGCACGATCTGCCCACTGTGCTCGGCGTAGGGGATGAACAGGTCGGGGCGCACCAATCCCTCGTGCGGGTGTTGCCAGCGCATCAGTATCTCGGCGCCGGCCCAGCGGTAGTCACCCTTGCGCACCACCGGCTGAAAGTATGGGATGAACTCGTTCGCCTCCAGCGCCCGGTTCAACTCGGCCCTTGACGACGAGGCACGTCGCAGTTGCCAACGACAGGCCAGACCGATCAACGCGCCAATGACCAATAGAAGGCCCAGCAGCGCCGGGTACTGGCTGCGCAGCACTTCCATCGGTTTGTCCGGACCATAGCCACCGTGGACGCTGAACGGGTAGCGTGCCGAGTATTGAGAGACGTGTGCGCTGGCGGCTGTCGGAGGGGTGCCGGTATGCACGAGGCCGTCGGCACCCAACCAGTGCCTGCCGATCTGAACCCCTAGCGTTTCGTCATCGGCAATCAAGCGCAGGGCCGTGAGCAGGTGGTCGCCATCGACCGTGGCGATGGCTCCGCGGCCCTCCTGACCGGTGCGATACACCAATAGGGGATGGCCGGGCGTGATCGAATTGCCATCCATCAGCCACAGCTGACCTTCGGTGTAGTCGAGGGGGTTGACCGGTTCGTCGTAATCGCCCAACAGCGAGGAGCAATACAGGGTGTCGTGGTCAAACAGGTTGGTGGAGCGTACGAACGCATTGCGCGTCACTTGCTCGCGCAAAGCCAGTGTGACTTCGCTACACGGGCGTCCGGCCAGAGGCAACAGCACTTGCGCCGCCTTGGAGACACCATCCAGGATACGCTCCACATGGTTGACGACCTGCTGGACGGTGGCCTGGCTGTTGTCTCGCAGATCGCGTTCGATCTGCCAGTGCATGATCGCCAGGCCGCACAGGATTGGCAGTGTGCCGACCGCCCAGGGCAGCAGGCGGCGCCAGCTCCAGCGAGCAGTGCGTTTAACCGTAAGAGGCATGCGGGTCTAGACTTGTATGACTGGTGGTTGCACAAGGATAGCTCGGACCTTCGGCGGAGTACCGAACTAATGCGCGACAAAGGAAATTACGCACTGTAGAATCAGTTTACGAATACAAGAATAAGGTCTTTCCCTTCTGGAAAGCCGACCCAGCCGAGACCAGGTCCATATGGCATATCACGGGTTCAAGCTTCTCTATGGCGATTTCCTCTCCCGCAGCGTGAGGGGTATTCCCTGCTCACCACCTCATCTGTCCGACATCCCAAGCGTTTGACACCGTTTTTTTTGCTGTAGATGAGGACACGAACATGGCTGATATCTTCGACAACCCGATGGGCCTGATGGGCTTTGAGTTCATCGAGTTCGCTTCGCCCACTCCTGGCGTGCTGGAACCGGTATTCCAGGCATTGGGCTTCACAAAGGTGGCCACTCACCGCTCCAAGGATGTCCACCTCTATCGCCAGGGTGGCATCAACCTGATCCTGAACAACGAGCCCAAGAGCATCGCTTCCTACTTTGCTGCCGAGCATGGTCCGTCCGTTTGCGGTATGGCATTCCGCGTGCGCAATGCGCATGAAGCCTATGCCCGCGCGCTGGAGTTGGGGGCTCAGCCGGTCGAAATCGAAACGGGCCCGATGGAGCTGCGGCTGCCAGCGATCAAGGGCATCGGCGGTGCGCCGCTGTACCTGATCGATCGTTTCGAGGAAGGCAGCTCGATCTATGACATCGACTTCAACTTTATCGAAGGCGTTGACCGCAATCCGGCAGGCGCGGGGCTGAAGATCATCGATCACCTCACGCACAACGTCTACCGTGGGCGAATGAGCTATTGGGCAGGCTTTTACGAGAAGTTGTTCAATTTCCGCGAGATCCGCTATTTCGACATCAAGGGCGAGTACACCGGGCTGACCTCGCGCGCCATGACTGCGCCGGACGGCATGATCCGTATTCCGCTGAACGAGGAATCGTCCAAGGGCTCGGGCCAGATCGAAGAGTTCCTGATGCAGTTCAATGGAGAAGGTATTCAGCACGTGGCCTTCCTGACCGACGACCTGCTCAAGACCTGGGATGCTCTCAAGGCCATCGGCACGCGTTTCATGACCCCGCCGCCACAGACCTACTACGAGATGCTCGAAGAGCGCCTGCCGGGGCATGGCGAGCCCGTCGATCAGCTACAGGCTCGGGGTATTCTGCTCGATGGTGCGTCCGCGCCTGGCGACAAACGCCTGTTGCTGCAGATCTTCTCGGAAACCCTGCTGGGGCCGGTATTCTTCGAGTTCATCCAGCGCAAGGGCGATGATGGCTTTGGCGAAGGTAATTTCAAGGCGCTGTTCGAGTCCATTGAGCGCGATCAGGTTCGGCGCGGCGTGCTTAACGTCGACTAGCCTTGTGAACAGGGTGTTACCGGTCAGTGACCGGCAACACCCCTTTGACAGGGTATCGTTTACGCAAGAGGCTCCAAAGTACGAGCACCGAGGTGAACAGGCCGATAAGTACGAGGGAGGGCATGATATTTGTCCTGATATAGTGTGACTCGCGAGCCGTAAAACCATCAGGATAACCCGCTCTGACGAGGTAACCGTACTTTTCCGATACGCCGCTCTGCGAGAACTCCGACAGCGAGGGGCGTACTTCGTTACGGCTGTCACCTTTGGCCGAGATGTAAAGGTCGCCAAACTCAAGTTCCAACACGACCCCGTCCTTGAAGCCGCGCAGTTCGTTGCGTAGCTCGAGCCCGTAGGTGCTGGCGATAACTGAATGGTTATCGGCGACCAAGCGGTACTCCACGAGAATACCGTTGGGGATGGTCGGTGAATTCATGTTGAGTTTCAGGTATTCGCCCTTTGCGAAGTGAGGCGTGTACAAAGGCTTTGTGCCCAGGCTACTGCAAAATCCGATGTCGTTGCGGGTCAACACCAACGAGTGAATCCGCGGGTTACGCCTGGCCTGGTTCTCCAGTTCTTGTTGAACTTCACTGCATGGCTGGGTACTCAGCGGCTGCGCCTGCAGTGCCGCGCTATGTAGGCTATCGAGTACACGATCGATAGCGAACACGGCTTCTTCGATGGAGACCTTCGATTTTTTCTCAAGCTGTCTGTGCATTTGGTAGTCCATGACCACCAATCCCGAGATCACGGGGGTTGTGCCGATCAATACGGAGAGCATGAGATTGGTCACGCGGTGGTTCAGATACCTGGAAATGCTCATTGACTTCTCCCTATCGTTTCGATGAATGAAGAAGCTTGCTCTTGTGTATCCAGTGACGCTGTAAGTCATGTCGTGAATGGGGGGAGACAAACCACCCCTTGCCTGTGCGATTGATTACGGTTGATGGAGTCGCTAGATCATTTGCTCCTTGACCCGTGCCTTGAAAAAGCCTGCTGGCCGATAAAGGTGCAGGCTGATCAGTGCAATCGTGTTCGGGCTGTTCTCTATAGCAATGTGCTAGCCTTCAGGTATTTCATGATCTTCAGGAGTTGCCATGGATTCGGAAACCCTGCCAGCCAACGTGCTCATGCCACTTGGTGCCTTTGCCGGGAGCATTGTTCTTGGCTGCCGATGAACAGGCGCGAAAGGGCGCCACACAAGTCATACATCTGGTTTCGCCGTCACCCTCGGTCGAGGTGCGCGCTGAACATATTCTCCACTTCGATTGGGGCAGCACTCCGCTGGGCCCATTGTCGCAGTGGCCTCCCTCGCTACGTATCGCGGTGGATATCATGCTTTTGTCGCCCTTTCCCTGCGCACTGGCCTGGGGCAAGGAACTGACTCTGATTCCCAGCCAGAGCTACCTGGCGTTGCTGGCTGACGACCAGCGCCAGGTAGGGGAACGTTTTGATCAGCTGTGGCATGTTGAATGGGAGCGAATGGGCCCACGGGTCTTCCAGGCGCTGGAGGGGAGGGCCAGTTTTGTCGACGAGTCGCCCATCCAGGTGCGTTATCGTGAGAGCGGTGAACATGCCTGGTTCGCGTTCGGTTACGCCCCCGTGCGCGATGAGGAAGGTACGGTTGCCGGGTTTTTGCACACCGCGATCGATACCACTGCCAGCTTGGAGCAAATCCGCCAGTGGCGTGAACTGGCGCAGAGCTTCGAGCAACAGGTCGGGTGTCATCTACCCAACAGTGATCCTCTCTGGCGCCTGTCACGGGATGCGATGATCATCGTCAGCCGCGATCTCGAACTGCTGGCCGCGAACGACGCATGGCATCGGGTGCTGGGATGGGAACAGCAGTCACTGAACGCGATTGCGCTCGTCGATCTTGTGCATCCCGCTGATCGTGCGGAGGTCCGCCTGGCGATCAATGATCTGCTGCTGGGCAAGGTGATCGAACAGGTGGAGTCGCGGCTCAGGCACAAGGATGGGTACTACCGTTGGATGAGTTGGAGTGCGCGGCCCGAGGGCGACGTGCTGATTGCAGTAGGGCGGGATATTACCGAGGAGCGCACCACGATCTTGCGCGAGGCCCAAAGCCTGCTGCGTGATAGGCAGCGAATGGAAACCGTTGGCCAATTGGCGGGCGGCATGGCGCATGAGATGAACAATCTATTGGCGGGCATTGGCGGTAGCCTCGAGTTGCTCCAGCGTCGCTTGGGCCAGGGACGCTTGGAGCGCATCGATGAGTACGTCCATGTGGCGCGCGAGTCGGTACAGCGTGCGATGGCGCTGACCCATCGGTTGCTGGCATTTTCCAGCAGCCAACCATTGCGACCGCGACTACTCGATGTGAACGGCCTGTTGCAAGATCTTGAGCCATTGATCCATCAGGCTCTCGGGCCAGAATTCGCATTGAACTGGCAACTGGACGTAGCGCCCTGGCCAGTGCAGGTCGATCCTGGGCAGTTGGAGGTTGCGATTCTCAACCTGTGCAGCAATGCCCAGGATGCGGTGGTTGAAAGGGGTTGCTTGACTATTCGGACGGCCAACGAACGATTTGAGAATGGGGTGGAGCACGATGAGAGCATCCCTGCCGGGGATTATGTCGCCATTCACGTCCAGGATGATGGGCAGGGCATGCCCGCAGACGCGGTGAGCCGTGCTTTCGAGCCGTTCTTCACCACCAAGCCCAAAGGTCGTGGCGCCGGGCTTGGGCTGCCGATGATCTACGGATTTGCTCGCCAGTCCGGGGGTTATGTGTGGATCGAGTCGACGCCAGGGAAGGGTACTCAGGTCACACTCCTGTTCCCGCGCCACCCAGGCGAGTTGCCTGTAGTCAATGAAGAGGGAGAGGTGCCTGCGTTGAAGCAGGGCAGGACTGAGCGAATACTGTTGGTCGACGACGAGGGGAATTTACGGTCATTGATGAAGGAGGTGCTGGTAGAGCATGGTTTTGACGTCATCGAAGCCAGTGATTCCGGTATGGCGCTGGAGCACTATCGTGAGAGTGGTGTATTCGATCTGGTGATCACCGATATCGGTTTGCCAGGTGGTATGAGCGGACGCCAGGTGGGCAAGACGATTCGCCAGGCCAAACCCCTTCAGAAAATCCTGTTCATTACCGGATACACCGCGCAGCCTCTCGAACGCAGCCTTCTCGACCAGCCAGGCACCGCACTCATGCTCAAGCCGTTCTCGCTGGAAAGCCTCGCGGTCCAGGTTCAGCGGATGCTCGAGCCCTGACGGCGATCATGCTTCGCCGAGCATCTGTGCCACGCGCTGGCTCAGCTGGTTCAGCTCGAAGGGTTTGCAGATCAGTTGCATGCCAGGGGCGAGGAAGCCTTCGCGGGACATGGCCGTTTCCGCGTAACCGGTAATGAACAGGACAGGCAGGTTCGGTCGTAGTGTGCGAGCAATCTCGGCCAGCTGTCGACCATTCATGCCTGGCAGTCCGACATCGCTGATAAGCAGTGCGATGGGCTGGGGGGAACGCAGAAGGTGCAGCGCCTGCGTAGCGTTGCAGGCGCTTTGGCAGGGGAAGCCGTCATCACACAGAGCCTGGCAGAGCAGCTCGCGCACTTCGCGATCGTCCTCGACGATCAACACCTCGCGGCAGTTCCCTGCCGTCGGCGTACTTGCAGCCCCCAAGGCCTGCGGCGGGATGCCCAGGCAGCGCGGCAGGTAGAGATCCACCCGCGTGCCCCGGCCAATCTGGCTGTCCACCGTGACATGGCCGTGGGACTGTTTGCTGAACCCATAGACCATCGACAAGCCCAGGCCTATGCCCTGGCCCACGGGCTTGGTACTGAAAAAGGGTTCGAAGGCATGTTCCAGGGTGCCTTGCGACATGCCCTGGCCAGTGTCGCTGATGGTCAGTTGCAGGTAGTCGCCGCTGCTCAAGCCAGCATCTTGGAACTGTGCAGCGTCGATGTGCTGGTTGCTGGCTTCGATAGACAGCCGCCCCCCGCTGGGCATGGCTTCCCGGGCGTTGAGCAGCAGGTTGTTCAACGATTCGCGTAACTGCTTGTCGTCTGCCTCGACTGGCCAGAGTTCATCCGACACGCGCAAGGACAGTTTCACCGAACTGCCCAATATAGCCTGCAACCGCGCAGGCTGGAGCAGGGCATGCAGGTCCACCGCCTGGCTCTGCAGCGATTGACGGGAAGAAAAGGCCAGCAGCCTGTGAGTCAGCGTCGCCCCGCGGGCTACGGCGTCTTGCCCCATGCGCAGGACTTTGTCGAGCCCTTCGGTGCGTCCTTGCTGCAGACGCCTGTCGATCAATTCGAAGCTACCGCCGATGCTGGTCAGCAGATTGTTGAAGTCATGGGCAACGCCGCCGGCCAACTGGCCAATAGCTTCCATCTTGCGAGTCTGGTGTCGGACCTGGTCGCCAGTCTGTAGGCTTTCCAGGCGCTGGTGCAGCGCGCTCAACGCGTTGCGCGCCATGTACTGTCGACGCCGAGCGCGCAGAGCTTGGTTCGTAGCGCCCAAAAGTTGCTGTTCGTCGAACGGGTAACTCAGGTACGACAGATTACCCAACCCTTGCAACATCGACACATTAACGGTCGTCGCATGGGTGTTGAGCAGCAATACCGGCAGGTCGGACCATTCGGGTTGACCCTCGATGAACAGGTGCAGGGGTGACTGCGGGTTGTCGGACAAAGCCTGCGAGTCGACGATTACCACGGCAACACCCTCTGCCAGCCATAGGCCAAAGCGCTGCTTGTCGCTTGTACACAGGCATGCGATACCGCTGCCAGACAACAGGTTGGCGACGGTCGCTGCAACCTGCTCGGGTGCGAGGATCAGGGTGCGTTCGTCCAACGACAACGAACCGGACAAGACGAATCTCCCAGGGCAGTGGCCTGGCCGGAAATGGCCGTGCGTTCAGCGTCCTACTACCCACTGGACCACCAGCGTTCCGCCGAGGTTCAAACCGGTTCTACAAACCTTGTTGCAAATAGGGATCGTCTGGGTTCTGTCGCTCAAGTTCGGCGAGCAAGACTTGTACATTCTGTATCTGCCCGGTTTCCTTCCAGTAGCGAATCAGCAGTACCCGAGCTCGACGATTGGCGGGCTGGCGGTCGAGCAGGGTTTCCAGCTGTTTTTGTGCTGCTTCGACCTGTTCAAGGTCATGCAGGGTGACGGCCAACGTGTAGCGGTAGTCGGCATTGTCCGGCTCGAGTTCCACGGCTCGGGAAAAAGCCAGCAAGGCGTATTCCTGTTGATCATGGCGGGTGAGCCACAGGCCCAGTTCATATTGCAGAAACGCAGAGTCCGGGCGCAGCGCCAGGGCTTTGCCCAGCACCTCGCGGGAGGCGTCGTGCTGGCCTTGGCGCTCCAGCAGGCGTACCCGCGTTGCAAGCGCTTGCAGATCCTGCGGTGCCAGAGCAAGGCTGCGCTGAAGCGCCGCTTCGGCCTGTGGGTAATCCTGTTCGTGAAGGTACAGCCGCGCCAGGTGGACTTGTGCCTCGGCATCGTCGGGTCGCTGTTCGAGTGCTTGTTGGTATTGCTCCAAGGCCGCCTGCAGCGGTCGGAAATACAGGCCGATGGCATCGGGGTCCAGGCCCAGCAATGCATCCACCACGGCGAACCGTACGTTCTGGTCGTCATCCTCGAGCAAAGGGCCGAGGACCAGACTGCGTTGGGCTGGTGGCAGCAGGCGCCGGATGCTGGTGATCGCCGCACGGCGTACAAGGGGATCACCGTGGTCGAGGTCCTGCTGGGCCAGTTTCAGCGCCTGGGGGGAGGGGTAGTGAGGGAGTTCGGCGTAGAGCGCAGCGCGCCGGATCGGCGGCAGGTCCTTGCGTTGCAACTGTTGGTAGAGCACCCGGGCTGCCCCCGGAAGACCTTCGTGCGCCTGGCGCAGTGCCTTGGCATAGCTCTGCGGCGGCAGGCTGGAGGGCACCGGTTTCGGCGCGCGCCACAAATAACCGATCACCCCTGGGATCGCCAGGATGAGCAGCAGTGCGATCAGGTAGCGGCTACGTTTGGGCATTAGTGGTACCGGGGTCAGGAAGGGCTGAGCTTGGGGCAGCCGGCGGCTAAATGCAACGGGGCCGGGCAAGCCTTCGGATTGGAAGGTGCAGGGAAGGATTGTCCTGCATATGAGACAAATAAAGCTATTTTGTCCGCCTAATGCATCATTGTGTTCATCGGTAGAATACTTGCCAGCCAAGAGAGGAGATATCTCGTGAAAAAGATTCTGGGTATTCACCGTAGTCCTCACGCCCATTGGGTTGGGGATGGTTTCCCCGTGCGCAGTCTGTTCACTTACGATCAACTGGCACGCCATATCAGCCCGTTCCTGATGCTGGACTACGCTGGCCCTCACACGTTCCCGCCGACCAACGCCCGTCGCGGAGTCGGCCAGCACCCGCATCGCGGCTTCGACACCGTGACCATTGTCTACCAGGGAGAACTCCAACACCGAGACTCCACCGGCGCCGGCGGCTTGATCGGCCCTGGCGACGTGCAGTGGATGACCGCAGCCAATGGCATCATCCATGAAGAATTCCATTCGCCGGCCTTTGCCCGCAGCGGTGGCGTGCTTGAGATGGTGCAGCTGTGGGTCAACTTGCCTGCCCGCGACAAACTGACTCCGGCGGGTTACCAGACGCTACTGGATGCTGAGATTCCCCGAGTAGCGCTAGGCGAGGGTATCGGCAGCCTGCGGGTGATCGCAGGCGATTACCGTGGACACCGGGGACCTGCCCGGACGTTCACGTCCATGGATGTGTGGGACGTGCGTTTGCAGGCTGGGGCAACGCTGCATTTGCCGATTGCGCTGGGGCGTAATGCCGCGCTGGTTGCACTGCGCGGGTCGATACGGGTTAACGACCAGCAGGACGTCAGCCCGGCCAGCCTGGTGTTGCTGGAGCGCAATGGCGAACATGCCAGCGTGACTGCACTGGAAGACGCCACCTTGTTGTTGCTCAGTGGCGAACCGATCGATGAGCCGATCGTTGGTTATGGCCCGTTCGTGATGAACTCCCAGGCTCAAATCGCCGAAGCATTCGACGACTTCCACGCAGGGCGTTTTGGGCAGATGGTGAAATCCTGAACGCACGTCATGAGGGGTATCTGGCGCTGCCACAAGCCAATTTCAGCCAGAGGCGCGCCAGCTCACCTCGCTGATGCCATAGCGCTCGGCCATGGGTCTACTGACTTTCTTGATCTTTTCTCGGCCATAGCGGCCGATTTTGCCGACGCCGGCATCGCAACTTGCCCAATGCCAGGCCTCGGCATTATCCATACGTTCGGCGCGAATGATGAACGACTTGTGCTCGCCGTGCAGCGCATAGTCGATCACGAACAGTTTTGCATCAATCATCGCTACCCGATTCCTCAGCGCAACGCGCAACACGACGGTCCATGGCTTGATGCTGTGAAATCGAGCCAGACGGTAAAGTTTGCAAAATCTTCGTTGCACACGACGAACGGTACTTTTGCTGCCGTTTGTCGCATCGCCCAGGCAACCAATCGAACGAGCCATCGCGCCATGGTTCCACTCACTAGAGTGGATAAGGCTTTTGCGCGTTGGACATTGCCAGGATGAATGGGCTGCCGGCGGGGACATGAGCACTATCAATTGGCGCTACACCTGCACAACGTGTAGTCCCATCAAAGGCAATCCATTGAAGAGAGGGTCATGACATGTCGTTGATCGGCGTTTCGATGCTGGAGATGCGTCAGTTGATCGAGCAGGCCTGTCTGCCCGATCGGTGCGAGGTGAGTAGCCCCGATGGCGTCAGCCTGACCATTCGCCTGGGACGGGGTGAGAGCCTGGAGGATGGCTACACTCTGACAGGCATACCGCTCGATAGCCTTAACAGTTGTCGTGACCTGGTCGGTTTGGTCGGGCAGTTGCGTGGCGCGCAACGAGTGGGGCATGCACCTGACCTCAAGGTGACTACCCAGAAGGCTCTTATATAGCCTGATCCCGGGCGGCCGATCGCTTCACTGCAGCTCAAGCAGCAGATTCAAACCGCCGTCGCCGCATTTGCCGCAGTCGCGCACTACCCCACGATAACGGCGTCCCTGCCAGACGAATGCAACACTATGAGCACGTTCAACCTTGTCCGGAAGTGGCGGGTGAATGTGCAAACGCAGCGCAGGGTACCCTTGCAAATTAAGCGCGGCCAGTTGGGCATGGCATTCGACACTCTGCGCCACTGGGCCGAACAGTGTGTCGCGAACATAGTCGAGCTGCAGGCAGGAGCTGGGCGCGCGGCCGGGCATCTTCATGGCTGTTGCCAGAACGGCCGGTGATGCCGGTGATCGTGCGTACTCAAGGGCAATGACATGGCTAAGTCTCCGAAGGACGTAGGCATGTTGAGGGCGCCAGCCGGACTATGTTCCATTGGAATTTTCTACCAACGTCGAGGTTCATCATCCGACTGCTGGCGCCAGGCTGACAGACGCCGCTCCAGCCTGGCGAGCAGGGCATCGAAGAGCAGGGCGCAGCAGGTGAGAACGATGATGCCCGCCAGCACGGTGTTGACGTCGAAGGTGGCCTCGGCTTGCAGGATGAGGTAGCCAATTCCGCGTGTCGATCCCAGGTATTCACCGACCACGACCCCGACGAATGCCAGGCCGATGACGGTGTTCAGGCTGGAAAACACCCAACCCAGGGCGGCAGGCAGATAGACGATACGAATGAGTTGCCAGCGGTTGGCGCCAAGCAATCTTACGTTGGCCAACAGCGCAGGACTTACCTCGCGCACGCCCTGGTAGACGTTGAAGAAGACCGCAAAGAATACCAATGTGATGCCCAGCGCGACCTTCGAGGCGATGCCCAGCCCCAGCCACATCACCAACAAGGGCGCCAGCACCACCCTGGGGACCGCATTGGCAGCCTTGATGAACGGCGACAATACCCGCGCCAGCGTGGGCGTGAGCCCTAACCAGAGACCGAGTGCCAGGCCTGAGGTGAGCCCTAGCAAAAAGGCCAGGAGCGTTTCGGTCAGTGTGACCAGCAAGTGAGGGTAGAGCGTGCCGGGAAAGTTCAGCGTAGTCAGCAGATGATCTTGCCAATACAGCTCCAGCGAACCGTTGCCCGTGCTCAGCCAGCGCCAGAGTTGCTGCAAGACTGCGTGTGGGTGACCGACAAAGAACGCCAGCTCTTCGTCGGCAGCCAGCCATGACCAGAAGGAGAACAGTGCGAGCAGGAGGGCGGCGCGTAGTAGCCAGAGGATGGTCCACGACATGTCAGTCTCGGGCGATTGTAGTGGCGGGAGGCAGGTGCCCCAGGGTGTGCCATAGACGCTGGTACAGAGCTGCGGACTCGGGATTCTTGCGTAGTGACATCGTGTCGCGTGGGCGTGGCAGGGGTATTCGAATGTCTTCGATGCACCGGGATGCAGGTCCGGCGTTGAAAACCAGTACGCGGTCGGCGAGGGTGATGGCTTCGTCGAGATCGTGGGTGACGAACAAGACCGACTTGCGTTGTTCGTCCCACAATTCGAGCAGCAATTGCTGCATCGCTTGACGCGTTTGGGCATCCAGCGCGGCGAAGGGCTCATCCATGAGCAGCAGCGAAGTGTCGTGGATCAGCGCCTGGGCAAGGGCGACACGTTTGCGCATGCCGCCAGACAATTGGTGAGGGTAGCGATCGGGAACGTCGGTCAGCCCGACTCGCCTCAACCAACACGCGGCGTGTTGGTTGGCGTGTTGCTTGTTCACACCACGCAGTTGCAGGGGAAGGCTCACATTGTCGAGCGCTGTGCGCCACGGCAACAGCGCATCGTGTTGAAACATGTAGGAAGCGTGGTGGTTCAACCCGACCAAGGGCTTGCCATGGCAGCGGATCTGCCCGCTGTAGGCCGGTTTGAGGCCTGCGGCGAGGTCGAGCAGGGTCGACTTGCCGCAACCGGTAGGGCCCAATACGCAGACGAATTCACCTTCACGTACAGTCAGGTCGACCCGTGCCAATGCCAGCAAGTGATCGTGACGCGCTTCCACGTCGAGCATTTCCAGAGCGAGTGTGGAGGTCATGGTTGCGTGGCTTGGTCAACGAACTGATTGGTCCATGTCGCCTGGAGGTTGATCTGGCGTTGGGCCATGACCGGGTCGAAACTCTGCAGCGCCTGCAAAGCGTTGCGTGCCCCCTCTGCAGGGAAGCGACCGTTCACGCTGAGGGATGGTTGGATGTTGCGAAACGCCTGGCGATAAAGCTCTGCATCACCCATCAGGTAGGGTGTCGGCACTAGGTCGGCGACTTCCGCATCCGTGGCGTCGTGCAGCCAGGTCAGCGCCTTGAGCATGGCATTGGTCAGGGCCTGAACGGTCTGTGGGTTGTTCTGGATATAGGTGCTTTTGGCATAGAGGGTGTTAGCCGGCATGGGGCCGCCGAACAGCGCCGCGGTGCCGGCGGGGGTGCGCGCATCTGCGATCAGGCGTATCGCCTGTTGTTGCTCCAGCAGGCTGATCAAGGGTTCGGCGTTGACCAGCGCATCGATCTTGCCGCTCAGCATCGCCTGTACTGCTGTCGCACCAGTGCCGACGGTGGCAAAGGCAACGTCCTCGGTGCTGAGCCCTCCTTGTGCCAGCACGCGGTTGGCGAGCATCTGGGTCGAGGAGCCGGGCGCGCTGATGCCGATGGTCTTGCCTCGCAAGTCTGCGATCGAGCTGTAGTTCGCCAGGGTTCTGGTGGAGATGCCCATGGCGAGCTGCGGGCTCTCGCTTGCCAGCACGAAGGCCTGAAGTGCCTGGCCGCGAGCCTGCAGACGCAAGGTGTGCTCGTAGGCGCCACTGACTACCTGCACGGCATCGGCCACCAGCGCCTGTGCCGCTTTGCCGCCACCAGTGAAGTCGATGACCTTCACATCGAGACCTTCATCGCGGAAATAGCCCTGTTCCAGTGCGACGGTCAGCGGCAGGTTGTAGATGACGGCCTGGCCACCGACGCCGAGGTGGACAGGGGTCAGATCAGGGGGTTGCTCTTTGGCCGTGGCAGGGGCTGCAACCAGCAGCATGAAGCAACTGAGAACAAATGCGCGCATGGCACCTCCTTGTTGGAAAGGTCCACAGGGTAGGGCATCAAGGATGGGTGAGGGGCGCAGACGCTCCGAAGTGCGTGTAGGAACGCTCCTAAACCGCTTTGGCCAGGAGCGTCAGGGTTGGCGCTCGGCCACCGCTCTGAGTGTTTTCAGCGTGACCATTGGCGCATCGACCACAAAACGATTGGCCAGCCAGCCCGGTACATCACCGGCAGGATCGGCCTGCAGCCGATAGGTGACCTCGGTATCACGTTCGGCCAGCGGGTGCATGATCCACTCACCTTGCAATTGGCGCACGCGAATGAAGCCGGGGGCCTCCGGCACCTTGTCCGGGTCAGCGCCGAGCCTGCGGATCAGTGAGCCGTCGTCGAGCCGCTCGGTACGTACGCGCAGGACCATGTCCCGGGGTTGCGCCGGCCAGGGCAGCTCGGTGGTGAGGTAGACCCAGGTGCTGTCGCCATCCACTTCCAGCAGGCGCATCTGTGCGCAGGCGTACAACCACTTGCAGGCGACACGCAGGTTTTCCTGAAGATCGCTCAGGGTGCGGACACTGGCCTTGATCCGGACAACGCCGCGAAATTGCTGGTAGGGCGAACCCTGGACGTCGCCAAGATAAATGTCGATGCCGCTTTCCTGGTGCGTGAGGCGCCAGTTGTCGGCAGACAACGCAAGCGTCGGCAGGACAAGTGCGCAGAGCATGGCGAGGCGAATTCGGGTCAGGAGCTGCGGCATGTTCAGGCTCCACGCAGAGGGTCACCCTAGTATGCGCGGGAACAGGCAGAACGATCATGAAGATGATGTTGCGCCGATCAGGGCCGTGGCCGACCCCGATCGGTTGATGCGGGTGGGCGCCTCAGCGCTGCGGATTGAGCGTCAGGTGCACGTGACGGTTCACGTCCTTGTACAGCAGGTAGCTGAACGGCCCTGGACCACCCGAGTAGCAGGCTTGTGGGCAGAACGCACGCAGCCACATGAAGTCACCGGCTTCCACTTCCACCCAGTCCTGGTTGAGGCGATATACCGCCTTGCCTTCGAGCACGTACAAGCCGTGTTCCATGACGTGGGTTTCAGCAAACGGAATCACGCCGCCTGGCTGGAAGGTCACAATGTTGACGTGCATGTCGTGACGCATGTCGGCCATGTCGACGAAGCGAGTGGTGACCCAGCGCCCTTCGGTGCCCGGCATCTCGATGACCGTGGCGTTATCGCGGTGCGTGACGAACGATTCGGGAACCGCCAGGCCTTCGACTTTCTGGTAGTGCTTGCGTAGCCAGTGGAAGGTGACGTTAGCCTTGCTGTTATTGCGCAGGCTCCACTCGGCCCCTGGTGCGAGGAAGGCGTAGCCACCGGGCACCAAGGTGTGGTGCTTGCCTTCGACGGTGATGTCGATCTCGCCTTCGACGACGAACACTACGGCTTCGGCATTCGGGTCCAGCTCAGGGCGTTCGCTGCCGCCTTCAGGGGCGACTTCGACGATGTACTGCGAGAAGGTTTCGGCAAAACCAGTCAGTGGGCGGGCGATGACCCACATGCGCATCTTGTCCCAGAACGGCAAGTGGCTGGTGACGATGTCACGCATCACGCCCTTGGGAATGACGGCATAGGCCTCGGTGAACATGGCACGGTCAGTCAGCAGCTCGGTTTGAGCCGGGTGCCCACCGTGGGGGGCGAAGTAGGAGTGATTCGACATGGACAGTCTCGACTTGTTGTTCTCTCCCCGTGCCGTGAACCGCACCGTCCGGTGCGGCGCAGGGGATGCACGGACAGCATAGGGGCGAGGCCCTGGCATCCACAAATTAAATGTTGGAATACCCGGTATTTGCCGACTGAATGCTCAGCGGTCGTACGGTCAGCGATTGCTGGTCAGCCGCTGCTGGGCCGCCGCGCAACCGTTGATCTCCACCGCCTTCTGCAGAAAAACCTGACGCCGTTGCGGGTCGAGCTCGCCGAGCAGGCGGTAGACCTCCGCCTGGTAGTCGCGCTGACGCCCCCATTGCAGTTCCAGGCCTTGCGGGCGACTGCGGTTGCAAGCCAGTCGAGTGGCCGGTTGCGGATAGTAGGCGGCGTAAAGGGTCGCCATGCTCGGAATGGCTTCCAGCGCCTCGCGGTAGGCGGGAGTATGGTTGTAGGACGGGCACCAGTTAGCAATTGCTGTCGCTGGCGGGGCGAAGCCCTGGCGCAGGCTGGCTTCGAGCAAGGGGCAGGCAGCGTCGGCAATTTTCCCGGCAGGCAGGTAAGTCATGTAATACAGCGCCAGGCGGTACTGCGCTACGGGATGGCCCAAGGCAACCGACTTTTCCAGTAGCGCTACCGCCGTTGGCAATGTGCGGGCCATGGCCTGGCCCTGGCGGCTGAGCTCCGGATCATTGGTCTCGGCTGTGCGCAGTGGGCTGGGGCTGTCATCCTCGGTGTCGGCCTGCTCGAGCAATGGCAATGCCTGGCGGTAGAGAAGATCGGCATGGGGATCGATGCGAACGTCGAGCGCCTGGGCGGCAAGCGGCGTCAGCGCTGCGAACAAGCCCGAAAGGAAGACGGCTGGACTCACGAGTGGGCCTCGCAGGCTGGCGCCCAAGTGGGACGAACCAGAAGCGTTTGGGCAGCAGGGGTGTTCATGACGAATTCGCGTTTGCCTCGGGCGACCGGGAGCGGTGAAGGGCTATTCTAGCCATCCCGAGGTGCTGTCGAAAGAGGCTTTGTCGACTGTCAGACGAGCTTGAAAGGCGTGACCTTGCGGTTGGCGTACTTTTCCTGGGCCAACCCCAGCTTCGCGGTGATTACCTTGGCCAGGGCATTGTTGCCCAGGTCGTTGAAATGCAGGCGATCGATGAACAGATGTTCGTTGAACACCGGTGAGCTGCTGAGCATACCGTTCATGTCATAGCAGGGTACGCTCTGCGCCTGGCTCTTGATGCGCCGGAAGAAGGTTGAATGCAGTTCGCTGTCGTAGACACCCTCCAGCAGCCGGTCGAAGTTGCCCGGCTGACGGTCCAGCGCCGAGAGCATGGCCTGCTCGCCGACGGGCAACTGCTCGCGGCACCAGGGCAGCAGTGGCTGCAGGATGAACGTCAGGGAGGTGTGGCTGTCGGCCAGTAATCGCTCCCATTGGCACAGGGTACGGCCGATGCAATCGGCGGCGCGAAGCAGGCGCTTTTCCGGCGCTGACAGCGGCCAGGCCCAGGGCGCTGGCGCCGAACGACGGGGCGCCAGGCTTTGCCCCAGACGCTGCCAGAACGAGGCCCGTCCGGGTTTGGCCAGTTGCACGCCCTCGTTGAAGCTGTTGAGAAAACGCTGGTATGGCCGGGCCGCTTCAGGTTCCTGGTCACCTGAAAGAATTTCGCCAAGCCCTTCCTGGGCCAAGGTGTTGAGGCCGCTGAGCACCACGACATGGCCGATCTGGCCAAGGCGATGTTGGTGGCTGAGGAACATCAGCAGCTCCTGGGTGGCGTTCAGGCCGCAGCCGGCCAGGTTCAACCAGATCTCGCCAGTGAGCATCGACAGGTAGGAGGCCACGGTGTGTTCATCGGAGCTGGCGCCGATACCCAGCGCAGTAGAGCCGCCCACCAGCAGGTTGATGCGCGCCGCGCCGCCGCGCTCGGCCAGTGAAAAGCGCTTGCCGGCGCAGTGGCTGTAGCGCAGGCCCAAGGCATCGGTATTGATGGTGTCGGAGCGGTAGCCGCGCTCGTGCACGTAAAGGGTATGCGGCGCGCGGCGTCCGCCGAGCAGCAGGAAGCGCTGGTAGTCTTCTCGCAGGGGAATGGCGCTGCCCACGTCCGGGGTGATGTCGATCGGTGTCATGGGCGCTCCTGGGAGTCGGGCGGGCTCAGGCGGCCAGCTCCTTGAGGTTGTAGAGCAGGCCGCCCGCGGCGATCAGCAGCAGGGCGACGCCAGAGGCCAGGCTGATCAGGCGGTTGCTGCGCTGCGAAGCGATCTTGCCGATGGCGAAGATGTAGAGGCTCAGCACCGCGAAGTCGATGGCGATCCACAGCAGCGACAGCACCACCATGCTCTTCTCGAAGGATTCAGTGACCTGGATGAACTGCGGGAAGAAGGCGATGAAGAAGATGATGTCCTTGGGGTTGGAAATGCCCACCATGAAACCTTGCAGCAGGCCGCCTCGGCCGGCGCTACGCGGCGTTTCGACGGTTTCGGCGGTGTGCTTCGGCGGTTGCGGCTGCAGTGCTTCGCGCAGCGTGCCCACGGCGATGTAGCCGATGAACAGGCAGCCCAGCAGGCTCATGCTGCTGAGCCAGGCTTTGTCGATGGCGGCGCTGGTCATGATGATCCAGGCGGCAGCACCAATCAGCACCAGTGACGCCCAGTTGGTGCCGACGGCGGTGAACAGGGCCTTGCGCGAACCGGAGGCGGCAGCGGTGTTGACGATCAGCGCCACTACCGGGCCTGGCGTGGCGATCAGCAGCAGGACGGTGAGGGCGTAGGTAGCAGTCAGTGCGGTATTCACATTCAGTTCTCGATCTGGTTTTCAGGCGTTGCAGCGGCATGGAAGGGGCAGCGCGACGGTTTGAGCGAGCCGGCTTCCTGGAGTTGGTACTGCTTCCATTCGAAGTTGTCGTCCTGGCCGAAGAACCCCAGGCTGTCGGGGATGACCCCGTCGTTGTACTGCGCAACCCGCTCACGTATCCGAGCGCGGATGCGCTGACCACTTTCGGTGCCTGCACTGGCCACCTCGTCGAAGCTTTCCCGTGGGTTGATGACGAAGGCGATGCTGTTGCCCAGGTTGCGGCTTTTCATCTGGCGATGGGCGGGAAAGCTCATGTTGATGAACAGTGGCATGCCGGCAAAGCAGAACGACCACTGAGTGTCATGCGGGTCGCGTGGCACATCCTGTGGCCAAGGCTGAGGATCGCGGGCGTGGACTTGCTGGAGGATCTTCCAGGCCAGGGCCTGCTGTTCGGCCAGCGTTGCGTCGGTGGTCGTTTCCAGAAACACCAGCAGCGGGTTGCCGATGCGCTGCTTGAGCGGGATCGGCGCGATGGTACTGACGTAGTCGGCGAGACCGCGGGCGATATCATTGGCCGGATCATCGGCGCGGGCGAAAATGATGTGGCAGGTGGCGGCAGCGACTGCCTTGCGTCCGAAGAGGCAGGGAAAGCCGGGGTTGCCGAGGATTTCCTTGAAGTGCTCTATGGTCTTGTACGTCCAATGCTGCCTGTTCCGAACATGTTCATCGGCCAGCTCTAGCGCATCCAGGCGATAGCAGTTTCCATAACCCGTAAACATGGTTTCCCCAGGAAGTTTCTATAAGGTGGTTTTTCTGCCTTATCGCGGCGTGTTGGTTAGCTGTAATTGTTATTTAACGGCATTTTCGAAGAACCTCCCAAGGTTGTAAAACGCCTGGAACTATGACCTACTATTAGTTTCACTCATGCTTTGGACGGCGACGATGTCAGAACGGATTCCAGCCCTGCACGCCTTGCGTGCCTTCGAAGTGGCTTCTCGTTACGGCTCTTTCACCCGCGCAGCGGAAGAACTGGCCCTGACCCAAGGGGCGGTAAGCCACCACATCAAGACCCTCGAAGCCATGTTCGGTTGCGACCTGTTCGAGCGCCGTGGCCCCAAGCTGCGCTTGACCGAGCACGGTCGGTTGCTGGCCCAGGAGCTCAAGGTCGGCTTCAAGATCATCGAGAATGCTTGCGCATTGTTGCGCCAGGACCGTTACGGCCTGCGCCTGAAAGCCGCCTCCACGCTCACCGTGCGCTGGCTGCTCAAGGCACTGGACGGTTTCAAGAAGATCGACGACAGCTGCAGCGTGCAACTG
This sequence comes from Pseudomonas sp. A014, assembly GCF_052378495.1. Classification (NCBI taxonomy): domain Bacteria; kingdom Pseudomonadati; phylum Pseudomonadota; class Gammaproteobacteria; order Pseudomonadales; family Pseudomonadaceae; genus Pseudomonas; species Pseudomonas sp. A014. Next base: position 3,005,674 of record NZ_CP199001.1, on the reverse strand, counting down.
TCGAGCGTGTGGATGGACATCGACACGGTGGATTTCTATTCCGAGCCCTACGATTGCGCCATCCTGCTGGGCAGCGGCAATTTCCCTGCCGATGTGGAGAGCTTGAAGCTGTTCGATGAATGGCTGATTCCGGTCTGCCACCCCGACTACCTCAAGGATCCTGAGCCAGACCTGTCGGTGCTACGCGACTGTGAATTCCTGCATCCCTCGTCCGACCGCCGTGATTGGCGGCGCTGGTTGGCGCGGGTCGATGCCCTGGACATCAGCATCGATCAAGGGCAGGTGTTCGACACCCTTGACCAAGGGATTTCCGCGGCCCAGCAGGGGCTGGGCATTTCGGTGGTCGATCTGGCACTGGCCAGTGCCGACCTGGCCGCAGGCCGCCTGATCACACCCTTCAAGCAGGCCGTGGCGACTGGCGATGGCTATTACATGACCTGGCTCAAGGCCAGCCCCAAGGCCCGGCAGATGAGCAAGCTGCGCGACTACCTGCTTGGCCAGGTGCCACCGCTGGCGCTCAAGGACATCAACTACCTGTACGGTTGAATACCGTAAAAGCACTTCGCCCAGGCCTGTCACGACAGGCCTGGGCGAATGCGTCTGCAAGATCAGAAACCGAAGCTGCTCAGCCCCGGATGGTCATCCGGACGACGCCCCAGCGGCCAACGGAACTGGCGTTCTTCTTCCGTGATCGGCATCTCATTGATGCTGGCGTGACGGTTCTGCATCAAACCATCGGCGGCGAACTCCCAGTTCTCGTTGCCATAAGCGCGGTACCACTGGCCGCTGTCATCGCGGTACTCATAGGCATAGCGCACGGCGATGCGGTTTTCGGTGAAGGCCCAGAGCTCCTTGATCAGGCGGTATTCGTGCTCACGATTCCACTTGCGGGTCAGGAAGGCCTGTGCCTCGTCGCGGTTGGTGGCGAAGTCGACCCGGTTACGCCAGCGAGTGTCGAGGGTGTAGGCGAGGGCAACCTTGGCCGCATCGCGGCTGTTCCAGCCATCCTCGGCCAAGCGGACTTTCTCGATAGCGGTTTCGCGGGTGAACGGGGGCAATGGTGGGCGGGACATCGCGGGACTCCTCATGTGCAGGCCCGGAAGAAGTGGCCTGATGGATGAAGCGTAGGCTCAAGCGTGTTCGCTGGGAATCAGTGCAGGCGGCAGTTCATAATTGCGGCAAGTGGAATAATGCATGGACCAGCCTCAGGGTTCGACTTCGTCCACATAGGCCTCAAAGAACCAGTCCGGGATCTCCTCGGTGCGATACTCCAGCTGCGTGCCATCGGTGATCTCTGCGAGCCATAGCGCGCTCTGCTGCGAGTTGTCGAATACATAGGCCCGGTTGCTGGCGGCGATGGCCTCCGGTAACAGGTCGAGCGAACGTCCATAGCGACTGCGCACCAGGTCCGGCCTGACCGGATGCCCGCCCTGGCGGACACGGATGGCCACCCGGTCAATGTTGATTTCCGGGTTCTCCGTCGAGACGAAGTAGAGGTAGGTGCGGTAGCCACTGGCTTGTGCCTGGCGCATGAACTCGATCTTGCTGCCATGGGACATGACGGTCTCGAAGGTGAAGCTGGCCCTGGCTTCGAGCAGGCGCTGGCGGATGAAGTCGGCGATGACCGAGGCGAAGTAGGCATCCATGCGTACCGCACGGTAGTCGATCCGCTGCGCCTCGAGCCCCAGTCGCCCGACCTGCCCGGCAAGTCGCTTGCTGATGATCAAGGGGTGCTCGAGGTGGAACGCCAGCAAGTCAGGCAGCGTGGCCTGGATGCCGAAGAGGGAGAGGTCGATGAAGCCGCTGGCCTTGGCCTGGGTTTCCAGCTCGTCGGCATTGACGAACAGGCGGGTCAGTGCGGCGGGCAGGCTGGCCTTGATGGTGCTCTTGCCGGAGCCGTTCGGACCGGCAAAGACCCGCAGCCTAGGCACGCTCACCGGCGCTGCTGTCATCGACCTTGCGAACGGTGACAACCTCGCCGAGCTTGACCCTGCGCCGTGGGCCGGCCTTGGCCAGGACGGTCCGGGCGCCATCCGCGCTGACCCTGACCAGTTCGCCGTCGTCAGTGGTCAGCACCCCCTGCTGGCTCATCTGCAGGGCGCGCTGATAGGCGCTGAGTGTCGCCTCACGGGCATGCTCGGGCACGGTCTGCTCAAGAGCGTCGAGCTCAGGTTCGGAGACTTTCCTGGCTTTTGCGGTCATCGTGATGTACCTCCGGTCAGCCACGAAGGGGCTGTGTGCATGAGGAGCATCATAGCGCTGGCCGCGCAGGAAAACATCAGCAGGTGGCATGGCGAAGGTCCTGAAGAGGGGCCATTCGATACTGGCAGAAGACGCGGTTCAGCGTTTCCCCATTACCTGTAGTCCCCCTCCGAAGAGCCCTGTACCGCGCTTACAGCGCTTCGCTGATGGTGCTGTTCGCCACCTTGTTGCGTCCACCCAGCCATACCAGCAGCAGCGCGGCCGCCGACAGCAAACCGCCGGCCATCGGCACCGCGGCGTAGCCCAGGTCCAGGCTGATCACCGCGCCGCCCAGTGCGGCACCGACCGCATTGCCAAGGTTGAATGCACCCACGTTGATCGACGAGGCCAGGCCTGGGGCCTCGGCCGCCGCGATCATCACCCGCATCTGCAGCGGCGGCACCACGGCGAAGGTGAATACTCCCCAGACCAGCAGGGCCAGCGCAGCACCGACATGGCTACCCAGCACCAACGGCATCAGCAGCATGATCACCGCCAGGGTACCGAGGAAGATCCGTGCCGCGCCGTCCAGCGACCAGTCGGCCAGACGACCTCCAAGGCTGTTGCCGAGGGTGAAACCGACACCGATCAGTACCAGGCCCAGTGTGACGAACGCATTGGAGGCACCGGTCAATTCCGCAAGCACCGGGGCCACATAGGTGTACAGCGTGAACATGGCGCCTGCGCCGAGCACCGTGGTGGCCATCGCCAGCAGCACGCTTGGGCGGGCGATCACCGCCAGTTCCTTGCGCACATGCGGCACGCTGCCACGCTCGCCTTTGGGCAGGGCGTACCACAAGGCACTGATGGCGATCAGACCGAGCACGGCGGTGCCGGCGAAGGCCATGCGCCAGCCGATCTGCTGGCCGATCCAGGTGGCGGCCGGCACGCCGCCGATATTGGCGATGGTCAAGCCCATGAACATGGTGGCAATGGCACTGGCCTGCTTGTCCTTGGGCACCACGCTGGCCGCGACTACCGCGCCCAGGCCGAAGAATGCGCCGTGGTTGAGGCTGGTGATCAGGCGCGAGGCCAGCAGGGTGTAGTAGTCCGGCGACAGCGCCGACAGCAGGTTGCCGACGGTGAAGATGCTCATCAGCATCATCAGTGCAGCACGCTTGCCGAAGCGGCTGAACAGCAGGGTCATGATCGGTGCGCCGACCATCACGCCGATGGCGTAGGCGGTGACCAGCATGCCGGCAGTGGGGATGCTGGCGTTGACACCTTCGGCAATGACCGGCAGCAGGCCCATGGGGGCGAATTCGGTGGTGCCGATGCCGAAGGCGCCGATGGCCAGGGCAAACAGGACCCGTTTAGGGGAAAGCGCGCTCATCGGAAACTCCGGGTTATGGCGACTTCAGGAATGTCGGGTGTGGCGTCGACCGCAGTCGACGCCCAAGTGCGACGAGGCATCAGTCCCAGGCCGGCGCCAGGCCGTCCGGGCTGACTTCGCGGCCATTACGCTCCAGGTCTGCGATCTGCGCCATGTCCTCTTCGTCCAGGTGCAGGTCACGGGCAAGCAGGTTGCTGGCCAGGTTCTCGCGCTTGGTGGAGGAGGGGATGACGGCATAGCCCAGTTGCAGCGCCCACGCCAGGGCGACCTGGGCCACCGTGGCCTTGTGCTTGGCAGCGATCTTGGCCAGTACCGGGTCCTTGAGCACCTTGCCGTAGGCCAGGGTCATGTACGACGTGACGGCGATGCCCTGTTCCTTGAGGAAAGCAGTGAGCTTGCGGTTCTGCAGGTAGGGGCTGAGCTCGATCTGGTTGGTGGCGATCTCGCCCTTGCCAACCACATCGATGGCCTGGCGGGTCAGCTCGATGTTGAAGTTGGAGATGCCGATCTGGCGGGTCAGGCCGAGCTTCTTGGCTTCGGCCAGGGCGCCCATGAATTCGCGCAGCTCGACACCGTTGCCTGGGGCGGGCCAGTGGATCAGGGTCAGGTCGACATGATCGGTGCGCAGCTTGGCCAGGCTCTCGCGCAGGCTGGGGATCAGCTTGTCGGCAGCATAGCTGTCGGTCCAGATCTTGGTGGTGATGAACAGCTCCTCACGAGGCACACCGCTTTCGGCGATGGCCTGGCCGACGTCGGCCTCGTTCTTGTAGATCTGCGCAGTGTCGATGACCCGGTAGCCCAGCTCCAGCGCGGACTTGACCGAGTCGATGACGGCTTGGCCGGTGAGGCGGAAGGTGCCGAGGCCGAAGGATGGAATGCTCATGGATCTGCTCCTGCTATGGGGGAATTCGGGATCGATCGGGAGGCGCTGGCGCCTGGACACATCGACCATTCGAGTGGGGAGCAGTTTGAAGGTTGCAGCGGGGTTGATTAAGAGGGGCGGGGGGCAAGGTCTTTTGACTTGGAGTCATGAATGGCGGGTGATTGATTCGTGTGGTGGGCGTTTCGATCGCGCCAGAATGGATCGGGCCTGACTGGCAGGCCCGAGGGTGCAGAGGTTACAGCGTCCACCTCATGGTGACGGTGAAGTTGCGTGGATCGCCGAAGATGTTGGCCCCGGCCGGGTTGCTGATGTTCTGGTAGTAACGCTTGTCGAACACGTTGTTCAGGTTGCCTTGCACGGTGAAGTGCTTGTTGATCCGGTAGGCGGTCATCAGGTCGGTCACGCTGTAGCCGCCCTGTTGCACACCGAAGCTGGTATAGGCCCGGCTCTGGGTACGGAAGCCGCCACCGATGCTCCACTGGTTCAGGTCACCCGGCAATTGGTACACGGTGTTGACCTTGAACAGGTTGTAAGGGGTGTCGCTGTCGAAGCGGTCGCCCTTCTGTTGAGTACCGGTTTCCTTGGCGTACTTGGCGGCGGCATAGGTGTAGCCGACCGACGCCTGCCAGCCCTCGGCGAGCATGCCTTGCACTTCCAGCTCGACGCCCTTGGTTTCGACTTCGCCCGCCGCCTCGTAGCAGCCGTCGGAGAGGTCCGGGCAGGACGACTGTGGCAGGGCCTTGGCGAGGTTTTCCTGGTTCAACTGGAAGTAGGCCAGGCTCACGTTCAGGGCGCCGCCGAAGTATTCGCCCTTGATCCCGGTCTCGTAGTTGGTGCCGGTGACCGGATCGAGGATGGAACCGGTGGCCGAGCGGGATTCCTGTGGCTTGAAGATACGCGTCCAGCTGGCGTACACCGAGTAGGTGTCGTTCAGGTCGTAGACCACGCCGGCATAGGGCGTGAACTCGCGGGTGGCCTTGGAGCTGCCGCCAAAGGCGAAGTCGCCGGACTGGGTCTGCTGTTCGTATTCATACCAGTCCAGACGCGAGCCGAGGGTCAGCTTGAGGTCGTCCTGGATGTTGAAGCGAACGGTGGCGTAGGTGCTGGACTGCTCGACCTTGCCCTTGCGCGACCAGTTGAAGTCGATCTCGGGCTTGGGCACCGAGCCGAAATCGAACGACAGCGGATCGACCGGGTAATCGAAGGTGCCCAGTGGGCCGCCGCCAGGGCCGTCGTCGGTGCGGTCGTGGCGGTAGCTGCCACCGAGCACCAGTTCGTGGGTGCGACCGAACAGGCTGAACGGGCCACTGACATAGCCATCGACGCTCTTCTGGGTGTGCTCGTAGGTGTAGCGGCCTACGTTGAGCTGCAGGGTGTCGGCCGCCTGGTCGAGGCGATAGAAACTGGTGCCGAGCATGTCCATCTCACCGCGCAGCCAGGTGGTGTTCAGGCGCAGCTTCCAGTCATTGTCGAAGTGGTGCTCGATCTCGGCGAAGACGCTCTTGTTCTTCTTGTCCCAGTAGGTCCAGGACGGGCTCATGCGGTGTGAGCGGGAGATCGGCAGGAAGTTGCCGTTGGCGTAGGTCGGCAGCCCGGACCAATCGGCGCCAGGGTTGTCCTCGCGGTTGTAGTAGCCGCCCAGGGTGAGGGTGGTGTCCTCGGTCAGGTCGAATTCGGTGATGCCGTACATCAACTGGCGTTTGTTGCTGTAGTCGTCGACGAAGCTGTCCTTGTCCTGCAGCGCGACGACGGCGCGACCCCGTACGCTGCCGCTGTCGTTGAGCTTGCTGCTGGCGTCGAGTTCGGTACGAAAGTTGTTCCACGAGCCTGCGCTGGTGGTGATCGACATCTGCGGCTCGATGGTTGGTCGCTTGCGGATCAGGTTCAACGTCCCCGAGGGGTTGCCGGCACCGACCATCAGGCCGGAGGCGCCGCGCACCACTTCCACGCGATCGAACATCGACAGCATCGAGGTGCCGAGGGTGTCGGTATCGTAGGCCACTGGCAGGCCGTCGATCATGATGTTGTCGACCGAGGTGCCGCGCGAATAGAAGGTCGGACGTTCACCGCCGGTCTTGCGCAGGGTGAGGCCAGGGGTGTACAGCGAGACGTCTTCGAGGGTTTGCATGTTCTGGTCGTTCATGCGTTGGCGGGTCAGCACCGTGACCGACTGCGGCGTGTGGCGCAGCGACGTCGGCAACTTGGTCGCCGTGCTCATCGAGCCTGTGGTGTACGAGCCTGTGCCTTCGGTGGTCTCGCCCAGCACGCCAGCGTTGACGTTGGTCGCCCCCAGTTCCACCGCGCCGCCTTCCCTACGGCCGCTGATGGTCACTGTGGTGCCGTTGATGCTGTAGCCAAGGCCCGTGCCGCCGAGCAATTGGCGCAACGCGGCATCGGGCTCCAGCGAACCCTTGACTGCGGTGCTGCGCAGGCCGCTGATCTGGTCGGGAGAGTACAGCAGTTGCCACTGGCTCTGCTGCCCGAACGCAATCAACGCGCTACCAAGCGCCTGCTGGGGAATGTTGAAGGCCACTTGCTGGGCCTGGGCAACCATCGGCGCTGCCAGCATCATGCCGACAGCGGTGGCGGGCAAGCCGGACGCCATGAGGCGCCGGACAAGCATGGCCTTTGACAACGGGCGAAGGTTAGGGAAGACGTGCATTGGCAGACTCTATGATTATGTTGTAGATAATGATTTGCATTACATCTAGTGAGACGCACACACACAGCAGAACCGGAAAAATCCGGTTCTGTTTTTTTCAGGCGGGTGTCAGCTCCTCGACGACCTTGCCGGCTTCCAGCCTCACGAGCTGATCGGCCATGTCGAAGTAGCGGTCATCGTGGGAGATCACGATGATGGTCTTGCCCAGGCGCTTGAGGTCCGGGAGCAGCTCGGTATAGAAGATGCGGCGGAAGGTCGGATCCTGGTCGGCGGCCCATTCGTCGAAGACCAGCACCGGGCGTTGTTCGATCCAGGCATTGACCAGCGCCAGGCGCTTGCGTTGCCCGGTGGACAGGTCGGTGGTGCTGAACTGGCCGTCACTGACCTTGACCTTGTGGGCGATTTCCAGGCGCTCCAGGTACTGGTTGGCATCCTCGGGAATCGCCTGGTCGCCCTGAACCAGGTCGTCGAACAGGTAGTAGTCGGCGAAGACCGTAGTGAACAGCTGGCGGTAATCGTCCCGCGATTCGGCATCCACGGCCTTGCCATTGACCTTGATCTGGCCCTGCTGAGGGGCATAGAGCCCCAGCAGCAGCTTGATCAGAGTGGTCTTGCCGCAGCCGTTCTCGCCGACGATGAACACGATGTCGCCTTGGGCAATCTTCAGGTTGACCGGCCCGAGGGTGAAGGGGCGGGCACCGCCGACCGCCGGGAAGGCAAAGCCGACATCGCTCAGTTCCAGGCTGTGCACCTGTGGTGCGGCTTGACCGGAGTCGGCCAGCAACAGGTGAGGCTCCGGGGTGGCGAAACGCTCCGACAGCTCGGCAATACGCTGGAAGGCAATGCGCGCCCGGCCAATGATCGGCAGGGTGCTGATCAGGTGCTCCAGCGGCCCTTTCATGTACAGCAGCACCAGCACGAAGCCGCTCATGACGCTGGCATCGGCACTGGGCCAGAGCGATTGCAGTACCAGGGCCAGGCCGATGACCACGAAGAACAGCATCGAGCCCAGGCTCTTGGCGACCACGAAGGTGTTGATCGAGCGTGTCTGCAGATCGCGGATCCGTTCGGCCGTGTCGCTGATGCCATGCTGGAACATGCGCTGGCGGCGCGGGCGGTGGATACGCAGCTCCTTGGCACCGGCGGCAATTGCACTGTAGTGCTTCTGCAACTGGTCTTCGGCATCGCGCGCCGCCATGAACCCACGAATACCGCGGGACTGCGCCACCGACTGGATGGCGATGCCAATGGCCAGCGCAGCCAGCATCATCAGGAACATCGGCCAGGACAGCATCGCGAGGTAGCCCAGGCAGCCCAGGGTGACGGTCAGCGAAATCGCCAGTGGCGCGAAGGCGAAAGCGAAGTCGCTGATGGTGTCCACATCATGGGTCAGGACCGGGATCAGGCGGTGACTGCGAAAACGCTCGATCTGTTCGATCGGTGCCGCCAGCACCTTCTCGCCCAGCTCCTTGCGCAGCTTGGCGATGATGTGCTGGCCGACCTGGTTGGTGCCGATGTCGGAGAGGATGCTGCTGACCAACGCCAGGGCGCACAGCCCGACGAAGCCCAGCACCAGCCCCTGGCTCAGCCCGCCTTCGGTGTGCAGCCCGGTGTTGATGGTGGCCAACAGGGCGGTGACGCTCAGGCCACCGACCATGCCCAGGGCAATCGACAGGGCGACCACCGGCCAGAAGGGCCGCAGCAGCGTCAGCAGCTCACGCACGGCCCCACGGGGTTGTTTGCTCATCGGAAGGTTCCTGTCTTCAGGCGCTGGTCATGCGCAGCGCGGCCGGGGCGTTGCTGGCGTGCTTGCCCAGGTGCTGGTAAAGCGACTGACCGATTTCTGCGGCACGTGCCGGCAGCACCGACAGCAGGGTGTCGCTGAGCCCGTGCGAGGCTTCGCAGAAACCTTGCAGGTAGACGCTGGCGCCGAACTCGGGGCTGGCCAGGGCGCGGTAGTTGCGGTCGACCTCGAAGTCTTTCAGGTGCTGCTGCAGCGGAGCCAGCAGGTCGCGGTGGGAGCGACGCTCGTAGCCGGTGGCGAGGATCACCGCGTCGTAGCGGTGGGTCTGGCGAACGTCGGTGGCCAGGTCGCGCAGGGTCAGCTCGATACCTTCGGCGGTGTCGACCACCGTTTCGATGGTGCGCCGGCACAGCACGGCATGGCGATACTGGTGGGCGACCTTCTGGCGGTACAGGATGCCGTAGATGCGTTCGAGCAGGTCGACGTCGACCACCGAGTAGTTGGTGTTGTGGTACTCGCCGATCAGTTTCTCGCGTTCGGCGTGCGGCTGGTTGAACACCAGGTCGGTGTACTCGGGGGCGAAGATTTCATTGACGAACGGGCTGTCGTCGGCAGGCTTGAGTGCCGAGGCGCGCAGGATCATGTCGACCTTGACCGACGGGTAGCTGTCATTGAGGTCGATGAATGCCTCGGCAGCGCTCTGGCCCGACCCGATCACGGCGATGCGCATGGGCTTGCCGCTGTTGCACGGCAGCTGCTGCAGGGCGCTCAGGTATTGGGAGTGGTGGAACACGCGCGGGTCGTTCTTGAACGGGCGGAAAGCATCGGGAACCTTGGGCGTGCCGCCGCTGCCGACCACCACCGAGCGGGCCCGGCGCTGGTGCTCCTGGCCGTGCTGGTCGCGCGAGACCAGGCGCAGGTGATCGACCCGGCCATCACGCAGTTCCGGTTCGATGCGCAGCACTTCCTCGCCATACACCGCCTGGGTGGCGAAATGTTCGGCGGCCCAGCGCAGGTAGTCGTTGTACTCCAGGCGGCAAGGGTAGAAGGTGCCCAGGTTGATGAAGTCGGCCAGGCGCTGCTTCTGGTGCAGGTAATTGACGAAGCTGTAGGGGCTGGTGGGGTTGCGCAGCGAGACCAGGTCCTTGAGGAAGGAGATCTGCAGCTCGCTCTGGGTAGCCAGGGTATTGCCGTGCCAGCGGTAGTCGCTCTGCTTGTCGATGAACAGCGCGTCGAGGGCGTGGCCGTTGGTTTCGGCGAGCTCTTCCAGGGCAATGGCCAGTGCCAGGTTGGAAGGGCCGAAGCCGACGCCGATGAGGTCGTGGATTTTGTCGGGCGAAGAGGTCTGGCTCATGGTTGCGGTTCCTTGGATGGTCGAGTGGGGGCGCCGCGTGGGGCGCCCCGAGTCCTGCGCAAGTACACCGATAGGAACGAGCCGAGGGTGGGAGAATTTACCGCCGCGTAGCGCCTCAGAGCTCGCGGACTACCCGAAAACCGAGCCAGTCGCCACGGTCGTCGCGAACCGTGGTGTTGCGGTTGCCCGAACGCGAGAAGATCGGCGCTTCACCCCAGTCGTTGCCACGGATGGAGATTTGCGTGCAGCCCGCCTCGGTGCGCGCGCTGCCGTCGGCGGGGGCGCCGACATAGCTGTCGTGGTAGCAGTCGGCGACCCATTCGTAGACATTGCCGTGCATGTCGTAGACGCCGAAGGCGTTGGCCGGGAAGCTGCCGACCGGCGAGCTGAAGCTGTAGCCATCCTTGGGGCCGTAGACGTTGGCGTTCTTGCTGATCTCGAGGTTGGCGTCCGGCTCGAACGGGAACATGCCAGTGCTGCCGCCGCGTGCGGCGTATTCGCGCTGGGCTTCGCTGACCATGGCGTAGTGCCTGCCGGTCTTCTTCGACAGCCAGGCCACATAGCGCTCGATGTCGTCGTAGCTCATGCACACCGCCGGCTGGCGAGGGCCTTGCGGGTAGCTGGGCTTGCTATTGGTGCAGCGCCGTCCGGGGCGGTCGTCGCCGTCGGCGATGACGACGCCGGTGGCCTTCTGGTAGTCGGCCCATTCACCGGCGGTGATCTGGAAGCGGCTGATGGCGAACGGCTTGGCGAAGGTCACAGGGTGCTGCGGACCTTCGTCGTCCTGGCGGCCCATCTCGTCGGGCGGGGTGCCCATGGTGAAGGTGCCGGCGGGCAGCACGACCATTTCCGGGCAGGTCCTGGCGCAGTCGCGAAACACTGTGCCGGGCTTGTCCGACGGCTGCGCGGCCAGGGCCGGCAGGCTGCAGGCGGCCAGCACGGCGGCCAGGGTGAGGCGGTGCAGAGGTGTGCTCATGGGAGATGCCTTGTTCAAAGTTGCTGGGTAATCAGGTGCATGACCCGGTCGATCTGCTGTTCGTCGTTGAGCAAACCTGGCGCCAGGCGGATGACGGGGCCAACGTCGCGCTCCACGGCATCGCACATGACCTTGCCCGCGATCAGCTTGGCGGCGAAGGCATCCGGGTCCTTGCCGGGCACGCGGAAGAAGGTGAAGCCTGCCGAGAACTGCGCGCTGCGCGGCGTCACCAGTTCGATGCGGCGGTCTTCGAGCAGGCGCTCCTTGAGCAGGGCATTGAGCTGGTGGATGCGCGCCTGCACATCGGCCTTGCCCAGTTGCAGGTGCAGCTTGAACGCCTCGCCCAGTGACCAGCGGTGTTCGAAGGCGTGGTAGCCGCCGGGGGTCATGATGGTGGCGAAGTCTTCATCGCGGGAGAAGGTCGCCACGCTGGGCGTGAGGTGATCCATGCCGGTCGAGGCGGCGCAGATGATGCCGGTGCCGCGCGGGCCGAACATCCACTTATGGGTGCCGGCGATGAAGTAGTCGCAGTTGAAGTCGGCGAAGCGCTGGTTCTCCACGCCGAAGCCGTGCACGCCGTCGACCACATACAGGATGCGCTCGGCTTCACTGCGGTCGCGGTTGTGGCGGCGCACCAGTTCGCCGATCTCGCCGACCGGCAGCTTGACGCCGCTGCTCGAGTGCACCCAGGTCATGCCCAGCACGCGGGTCTCGGGGCGGATATTGCGCTCCACGGTGGTCAGCACCTGGTCAGTGGACACTTCCCATGGGTTGTCGAACAGGCGGATCTTGCGCACCTGCGTACCCTCGCGCTGGGTGCGGAAGGCCAGGGTCTTGTGGGTGGAGTAATGCTCGTGCTCGGTGGTCAGGATCTCCTGCTTCGCGCCGACCTGCAGGCCGCCATAGATCATGGCCAGGCCTTCGGTGGTGCTGCCGGTCAGGGCGATCTGCCGCGGACCGACCTCCAGATAGCGTGCGGCCCAGTCACGCACTTCGTCCTCGCGCTGCCATTCGTACTGGCTTTCCCAGTCCATCAGGGCGGCGGGGTTGCGGTCGAGGTCGGCGCGGTGGCGGTCGATCGCTTCCTGCACCGGCCGCGGGTGGGCGGTGACCAGGAAGTTGGCGAAGTGGGCGATGTCCGGGTCCAGCGGGAACAGCGTGCGCAGGTTGCGCCATTTGTCCGTGCCGGTGAGCGTTGCTGGCGACGAGGTTGCAGCCAGGGCGCCAGGCAGCAGCGGCAGGCTCGCGGCGACCAGGCCGGCCTGCTTGAGAAAGGTACGACGGTTGCTCATGCGGGCAGGCCTTGATCAGTGGTGGGTGGACGCGACAGGTTGACCGGCTTTTTGCACCTGGTCCCAGACCCGCAGGAAGTTGCCGGCCCAGAGCTTGGCGATATCGGTTTCGCTGTAGCCACGGCTGAGCAGCTCGGCGGTGACGTTGCGAATCTCGCTGACATCCTTCCAGCCATCGAGGCCGCCGCCGTCGTTGAAGTCCGAGCTGAGGCCGACGTGGTCGATACCCACCTTCTTCACCGTGTAGTCGATGGCGTCCGCGTACTGCTTGAGGGTCGCCTTGGGTTCTTCTTCAAGAATTCCGTACAGGCTGCTGGCGTACTCGCCGAAACGTGATTCAGGCCAGATGGCGATCACCGCATCGCCCGGCATCAGGGCATTGGCCAGGCCCTGCAGGGGTTGCAGGTCGAAGCGCGCACGCAGCGCCTCGAGTTTTTCCAGCACCGGCTTGCCCAGGGGCTTGAGGTATTGGCCGAAGCCCACCACCTGGATCACGCCGCCGCTGTCCTTGATCAGCTGCATTTCCTTGTCGGAGAGGTTGCGCGGAATGTCCACCAGCGCCCGCGGCGCCGAATGCGAGGCCACGATCGGCGCGCGGCTCAGGCGCACGACGTCTTCCAGTGCCAGGGTCGACATCTGCGAGACATCGATGATCACGCCCAGGTCGTTGAGGCGCTTGACCGCCTGTTCACCCAAGGGCGACAGGCCGCCCAGGGCGTCGGCGGTGTCGTTGAAGAACGGCAGCGGGCGCGAGGAGTCGGCCCAGTCGTTGTTGCCGGTGTAGCTGAAGCCGAACATGCGCATGCCGCGTGCTGCCCACAGGTCGAGCTGCGACAGGTCATGGCCCAGCGGGTAAGCGTTGAGCATGCTGATGAAGATGGCGAACTTGCCTTCGCCGTTCAGGCGCCGGAAGTCGTCGGGGTTATAGGCGATACCGACCTGGTTGGGGAAGTCGCGGACCATGCCGCTGATGATCTTGTAGCGCACTTCCTGCTGCTGGCGCGCCTCGTCGACGAAGCCTGGGGTAGGGCGGTGCGGGGCGTTCGGGCCGTTCCAGATTTCCGGCCAACCGAAGATTGTGAGGGCCGCACCGGAAAGACGACCGCGGTTGGCCTTGACCAGGTCGAACTGCCCCGGGCCGTCCTTGTCGATCTCGTTGCCGGTGCTGCCCAGGTCCAGCGGCACCGTGATGTGGCTGTCGAACGAGAGCATGTGCTCATGCAGGGCGTTGGCCTGTTCGACGATCTTGTGCGGATAGCCAGCATCCTGGCGTTGCCAGTAGAAATAGCCGGCGGCACTGCCCAGGGCGGCCACCAGGGCCAGAGGCAGGCCTATATACAGGGCTTTGCGGGAACGGGTCTTGGTCATTGCCATCTCGTTGCAGGGCTGATCGCAACCGCCTGGCGGGCGAAGGAGCCGCCGGGCAGGGTTCGGGTATCAGGTGGACGAATGGCATAGGGCGAGATTTACGTGCAGCAGCGGCTTTGCCCGCGAAAAGCGCGCCTGGGTGGGTGGCACAGGCCATGACGCGCTTAGATCGACAGGCGCACCATCCGGTTGTCCAACGGCTGCTCCGGTGCGCGGCGCTTGTTCACCACCAGCTCACCGATGGCGATCAGCCGCGTGCGCGTGACGTTGCGCGACAGCCCCAGCAACTGCGCGGTATGCACCTGGTTGTAATGGCAGAAGTGATAGGCCGAGCGCAGCAAGGCATTCTCCACCTTCTCGTACAGGTCTCCCGGCTGCTCCTCGTACAGCCGGCTGAACGCCTGCTGCAGCAGTTCATCGATGCCGCCGTCCTTGCTGGCAGAGGCCGGCGAAGGCAGATCGTCCTGACGTTCCAGGCGCAGGTTCGACAGGCGCAAGTCGCGGGCATGGATCAAGCCGTCGCCGCAGGTCAGCAGACTGTGATGAATCACGTTCTCCAGCTCGCGGATGTTGCCCGGCCAGCTGTAGGCCACAAGCTTGGCCTGGGCGTCGGCTGCCAGTTCCACCGGGCCGTAGCCCAGGCGCTCGCTGTAGCTGCGGATGAAGTGGCGCGCCAGCGGCAGGATATCGCCCGGCCGCTCGCGCAGCGGGTGCAGCGAGAGGGTGACGACGTTCAGGCGGTAGTACAGGTCTTCGCGAAAGTGCCCGGCGTTGATGGCCTTTTCAAGTTGCACGTTGGTGGCGGCCAGCACGCGCACATTGATCGGGATGCTCTTGCGTGACCCCAGGCGTACCACTTCGCGTTCCTGCAGCACACGCAGCAGCTTGACCTGGATGGGCAGCGGCAGGTCGCCGATTTCATCGAGGAACAACGTGCCGCCGTTCGCCTCCTCGAACCAGCCGGCCTTGGACGCAAGGGCGCCGGTGAAGGCGCCTTTCTCATGGCCGAACAGTTCGGCCTCGACCAGCGACTCGGAAAACGCGCCGCAGTTGACCGCAACGAACGGGCCGTCGCGGCGGGCACTGAGGTTGTGGATGTGGCGTGCGACCAACTCCTTGCCCGTGCCGGTCTCGCCAATGATCAGGACGCTGGCCTCGCTGGGAGCGACCTGTTGCAGGTGGGCGAGCAGCGCCTGCGACCTGGGGTCTTCGAAGACCTGTGCGGTCGCCCTGATCGAGGTAGCCAATGACGGTGAAGGGGGGAGGGTCAGCAATTGCATGGACGTGCCTTTAGGAATAGAAGGACGGGGCAGGGCGTTTGTCGTTCAGCGCCCACTCGCCCAGTTCATGGATGCGATAGTCCACCGGGTCGTGCAGGGTCTGGGTCCTGAGGTTGCGCCAGTGCCGGTCGAAGCGCAGTGAGGCATGGGTGGCGCGGGCGCCGGTGACTTCGAACAGACGGTTGCAGATGTCCAGCCCATGGCGCGTTGCGGCAACCTTGGCGGTGCCGATGGCCAGGGCCAGGTCGCCACGCGCCTCGGCGCTCAGGTCGTGCTCAAGGGCCCAGGCCGCATCGAGCTGGTCGCAGGCGCGGCGGATCAGCAGGCGCACGCTTTCCAGGCCGACCCAGAACTCACCATAGTGGCGCAGCACATAGGGGTCTTCGCGGCTCTCACTGGCGCTGGAACGGAACCAGGGGCGACTTTCCTTCAGCGTGTACTGGCGCGCTTCGTCGAAGGCGCCTTCGGCGATACCCAGGAACAGGTTGGCGAAGTGCAGTTGCGCGATCAGCGGACGCAAGGCGGCGAACGGCGTGCTCAGCGGGCCGGGATCGAGCAGCAGTTCGTTGTGCTCGACCCGCACCCGTTCGAAGGTGGCGCTGCCGCTGTCGGTCTGGCGTTGACCGATGTTGTCCCAGTCACCGTGCAGGCTGATGCCGGTACGACCACTGGGGATTGCGGCGATCAGCAATTTGCCGCCGGCGCGTTCGTCCACCGCCGAGGCGATGAGCATTTCCGAGTCGCTGGCGCCGGAGCAGAAGCTCTTCTTGCCGGAAAACTCGCACCACCCCTCGAAGTGCTTGACCTGGGTGCGCGTGTCCAGCGGGTTGAGGGCATTGCCCCAGAACCAATGCTTGCGCGCAGTCTGTTCGAACCAGGGTTGCCATTGGTCAGGGCGTGAGAACAGGCGCACGGTGGCCAGCATCAGGTGGTGGAAACCGAACACGTGAGCAATGGAGCTGTCGACCCGGGCGAACTCACGCACCACATCGAAGGTTTCACGCCAGGTCGCCCCTTGGCCACCGAAGGCCGTGGGGATGGCCAGTGACAGCAGGCCGCTGTCGCGCAGGGCATCACGCTCGGCCTTGGGGGTGCCGCCGCGTTCGTCGCGTTCGACAGCGGTGAGGGCGAATTGGGCGGCCAGGTCGTGGGCAATGGCCAGTGCCGGGCGCGTGGTGGGTGTCACGGGTGCATTCATGGTGGTCACTCAGGCACTCTTGCGCAGCTGATGGTGAGGGGCGAACAGCGGTACGGCACGTTCGGCGGCCAGACCGATGCGCGCAGCCAGAGCATCACTGGAAACGCGATAGTCCTGCAGCTCGGCCTGGCTGGCATAGACGCCGATGGGCAGGGTCAGTGCCTGCAGGAAACTGAACAACGGGCGCAACTGATGATCCAGCACCAGCGCATGGCGCTCGCTGCCGCCGGTGGCTGCCAGCAATACCGGGGTGTCCACCAGGGCGTCCTGGCCGATGAGGTCGAACAGGTGCTTGAAGTGCCCCGGGAAGCTGCCCCGGTAGACCGGAGTGGTCACCACCAGCAGGTCCGCCTGTTCGATGTGCTGCAGTTGCTGCTCGACGGTGTCGGGCAGTTCGCTACGCCACAGTGCAGCACCCAGTGGGCGGGCAATATCGCCCAGCTCGATGAGGTGCGGCCGGATGTGCAGATGCTGGCCAAGTTCGGCGAGGATGGCTTCGGTCAATGCCAGGGTGCGCGAAGGGCGGGAAGTACCACCGGAGAGGGCAACGACGTTCAAGGGGGTGCTCATGGCGAGTCTCCTGTTCGGGTGAGCGGGGGACTTTGCTTGAGCAATCGTCGTGCCGAAGTTTCGATTCCTTTTGAATCAACGGGTTGCCGCGATTTCTGCGACAACGGCCGTGTTGCCAGCGCAGCGGGGTGTTGATCAGGTGTTGCGCTGCAAACAGTTGGCCGGTGTTGGCTGCTGTACAGTTCGAAACGTTATAGAGGAAGTTTCAAACGCGTAAAAGAAATAAGAATTCATATTCTTATTCCTGTTTTGGCAGTCCGTGCTTTGTCCCCCCTTACCCTGTCACCCCTCGCACCCCCGATCCTTTAGCGTGGCGCCATTTCCGACTGGCAAAAGCAGGATGCTTACCCATGCGCTTCAGCGAACTGATGGCTGTGCTCTCCACCCGTGCGATCCGACTTCAGCGTGACGATCAGGACCTCGTCGTCCATGGTGACGACGATGCCCTGGAGGACGCCCTGTGGGACGCATTGGCCGCACACAAGCCGGCGTTGCTGGAGATGCTCGCCCGGCAGAACGACGACTGGCTGAGCCCGGCGTTCAAGATTACCCCGCAGATGCTGCCGCTGGTGAACCTGGACCAGCAGGCCATCGACCGCATTGTCGCCAGCATTCCCGGCGGCGCTGCCAACGTACAGGACATCTATCCCCTGGCGCCGCTGCAGGAGGGCATGCTCTACCACCACCTGTCCGCCGATGCGGGCGACCCCTATCTCTTGCAGGCACAACTGCGCTTTGCCGACCAGGCACACCTGGATGCCTTCGCCGATGCGCTGGACTGGGTGATCCAGCGCCACGACATCCTGCGCACCTCGATGTACTGGGAGCGCCTGGACGAGCCGGTGCAAGTGGTCTGGCGCGAAGCACCGCTGGTGCGCGAAGCACTGCAACTGCCTGGCCAGGACGAGCCGCTGGCGCAGTTGCGCCGGTTGCACGACACCCGCCACTATCGCCTCGACCTGCGCCAGGCACCGCTGCTGCGTCTGGTGCATGCCCGGGGCACAGGCGAGGAGGTCGTCGCCCTGTTGCTGTTCCACCACACGGTGATGGACCACACCGCACTCGACATCGTGCGCCGCGAGATCGGCGCCTGGCTGGCTGGCAATGCCGAGCAGGTTGGGCCGGCGGTGCCGTTTCGCAACCTTCTTGCGCAGGCGCGCCAGGCGCTGGACGTGCCGGCGCATGAAGCGTTCTTCACCGCGATGCTGGCCGATATCGACGAACCTACCCTGGCCTTCGGCGTGGCCGACGTCGAGGATCAGGCCGTGGAGGAAGCCCGCCTGACCCTCGAGCGCGGGCTGAGCCTGCGCCTGCGCGCCCAGGCACGCCGCTTGGGTGTGAGCCCTGCGGCCATCACTCACCTGGGCCTGGCCCGGGTCCTGGGCCAGTTGTCCGGGCGCGAGGCGGTGGTGTTCGGCACCGTGCTGCTCGGGCGCATGGAGGCCGGCGAGGGCGGCGAACAGGCGCTGGGCATGTTCATCAACACCTTGCCGCTGCGCATTGACGTTGGCGAGCACAGCGTGCGCCAAGGGCTGCAGGCGACTCACACGCGCTTGACCGGCGTGCTCGGCCATGAACAGGCGCCGCTGGCACTGGCCCAGCGCTGCAGTGCGGTGGCGGCGCCTGCGCCGCTGTTCAACACCGTCCTCAACTATCGCCATAGCGATGCCGCCGACGCTGCCAAAGTCATCGACATCGCCCCTGGTATCCAGGTGCTGGGCGCCGAAGAACGCACCAACTACCCGCTGACGATCAATATCGACGACCTTGGCGAAGACCTGCGCATCACCGCCCTGGTCGCTGGCGGGCTAGGCGCCCAGCGTATCGCGGGTTACCTGGCGCGGGCGCTCGAGCAGATCGTCGAGGCCCTGGACAGCGATCCAGACGCGCCGCTGAACGGCATCGATATCCTGCCCGCCGACGAGCGCGAGCAACTGATCCATGGCCAGAACCGCCCCTTGCTCGAATTCGCCCTGACGCCGTTGCTGCACCAGCGTTTCGAGGCCCACGCCCAGGCGCGTCCGCAGGATACGGCGCTGATCTTCGAGCAGCAGAGCCTGAGCTACGGCGAGCTCAACCAGCGTGCCAACCAGCTCGCTCACCGCCTGATCGCACTGGGCATCGGCCCGGATGACCGCGTGGCGATCTGCGTCGAGCGTGGCCTGGGCATGCTGGTCGGCCTGTTGGGCGTGCTCAAGGCCGGTGCGGGCTATGTGCCGATCGACCCGGCCTATCCTGCCGAGCGTATTGCCTTCACCCTGAGCGACAGTGCCCCGCGGGCCATCCTCACCCAGGCGGACAGCCTGGCGCTGTTGGGTGAGGTGACGGCGCCGGTGATCGACCTGGACGACCCGTCGCTGCAGCTACAACCCACCGGCAACCCGATGCTCGCCGGGCTGCTGCCCTCGCACCTGGCCTATGTGATCTACACCTCCGGCTCCACCGGCCTGCCCAAGGGCGTGATGGTCGAGCATGGCAATGTCTCGCGCCTGTTCTCGGCGACCCACGACTGGTTCGCCTTCAACCGCCAGGACACCTGGGCGCTGTTCCACTCCTTCGCCTTCGATTTCTCGGTCTGGGAAATCTGGGGCGCGCTGGCCTTCGGTGGCCAGTTGCTGATCGTGCCGCAACGCATCAGTCGCTCGCCGGACGAGTGCTACGCCTTGCTTTGCCGCACCGGCGTCAGCGTCCTCAACCAGACTCCCAGCGCCTTCCGCCAACTGATCGCGGCGCAGGAACGCAGCGAACTGCAGCATTCCCTGCGCCAGGTGATCTTCGGCGGTGAGGCGTTGGAGCCCGGGCTGCTCAAGCCCTGGTATGCACGCATCGGCAATGCCGGCACGCGCCTGGTGAACATGTACGGCATTACCGAAACTACCGTGCACGTCACCTACCGCCCGCTGCAGGCGGCCGATGCGCAACTGGTGGGGGTAAGCCCCATCGGTTCGCGTATTCCCGACTTGCAACTGTATGTGCTCGACCCCCGCCGTCAGCCTGTGCCGACCGGTGTCA
This sequence comes from Pseudomonas sp. A014, assembly GCF_052378495.1. NCBI lineage: Bacteria > Pseudomonadati > Pseudomonadota > Gammaproteobacteria > Pseudomonadales > Pseudomonadaceae > Pseudomonas > Pseudomonas sp. A014. The sequence goes on along the minus strand of NZ_CP199001.1, from coordinate 2,985,761 downwards.
CCGGCGAGCTGTACGTGGGAGGTGCCGGTGTCGCTCGCGGCTATCTGAATCGCGAGGCGCTCAGTGCCGAGCGCTTTATCGCCGACCCGTTCAACCCTGGCGGGCGTCTGTACAAGACCGGCGACCTGGCGCGCTGGGCCGCCGATGGCAGCCTGGATTACCTGGGCCGCAACGACGACCAGGTGAAGATCCGCGGTTTTCGCATCGAGCTGGGCGAGATCGAGGCACGCCTGGCGGCCTGTGAAGGTGTGCGCGAGGCCGTGGTCATGGCGCGTCGCGACAGCGCCGGCGAGCAGCGCCTGGTCGCCTACTGGCTGGCCGCGGCAGGCGCCGAGCCCGATGCGGCGGCACTGCGTGACAGCCTGCTGTGCCACTTGGCCGAGTACATGGTACCGGCGGCCTTCGTGCGCCTGGAGAGCTTCCCGCTGACCGCCAATGGCAAGCTCGACCGCAAGGCCTTGCCCGAGCCCGATGGGGAGGCCTTTGCCCGTCGCGCCTTCGAAGCGCCGCACGGCGAGGTGGAGCAACGCATCGCGGCCATCTGGCAACAGTTGCTCGGCCTTGAGCAGGTCGGTCGGCACGACAACTTCTTCGAGCTGGGCGGCCACTCGCTGCTGGCGGTCAAGCTGGTGGAGCGCATGCGCCAGCAGGAACTGGCGGCCGATGTGCGCGTGCTGTTCGGCCAACCAACCTTGTCGGCACTGGCGGCTGCGGTGAGCGCCGATCTACCGGCGCAGGTGCCGATCAATCGCATTCCGGCGAACTGCCTGCGCATCGAACCGCAGATGCTGCCACTGGCCAACCTCAGCCAGGACGAGATCGACGCATTGACCGCCGGTATCCCGGGCGGTACTGCCAATGTCCAGGACATCTACGGCCTGGCACCACTGCAGCAGGGCATTCTCTACCACCACCTGGCCAGTTCCGGGGCCGACCCTTACGTGCTGCGGGCACGCTTCGCCTTTGCCGGTGAAGTGGAGCTGCAAGGCTTCGTCAAGGCGCTGGATGCGGTGATCGACCGCCACGATATCCTGCGCACCAGCCTGCACTGGGAGGGGCTGCAGGAAGCGGTGCAGGTGGTGCATCGCCACGCGCAGCTGCGCGTGGCAGAGCACGCCGACCTGCAGCGCCTGAACCTCACGTGCGCGCCGTTGCTGCAACTGGTGCGCCATGCCCAGGGTGAGCGCCTGGAGGCGACCTTGTTGCTGCACCATATCCTGCTCGACCATACCGCCGTCGAACGGCTGGTGGCCGAGGTGGGTGCTGCACTGCAGGGCCAGCCAGTGCACATCGACAGCGTGCCGTACCGCAACTATGTGGCGCGTGCGCGGCTCGATGCAGATCCTGCGGCCGATGAAGCGATGTTCCGCGAGATGCTGGCAGATATCGACGAGCCGACCGAGGTCTTCGGCCTGCGCGATGTGCAGGGCAATGGCGTGGAGGTGATCGACAGCCACCAGGCGCTGGACGGCACACTGGCAGGGCGCCTGCGCGTGCAGGCCCGCGCGCTGGGGGTGAGCGTCGCCAGCCTGGTGCACCAGGCCTGGGGGCAGGTATTGGCGCAACTGAGCGGGCGCAGCGAGGTGGTGTTCGGTACTGTGCTGCTGGGACGCCTGCAGGGTGGCGCCGGGGCAGATCGGGCGCTGGGCATGTTCATCAACACCTTGCCGCTGCGGGTCAGTGTCGATGCCGTTGGCGCCGCCGAGGGTGTGCGTCGTACCCATCAGCGCCTGGCACGCCTGCTCGGTCACGAGCAGGCATCGCTGGCGCAGGCCCAGCGTTGCAGCGGTGTGCCGGCGTCCCAGGCGCTGTTCACCAGTTTGCTCAACTTCCGCCACAGCAGCGCCAAAGGCGCAGGGGACGGCCTGGGTTGGTCGGGTATCGAACTGTTGGCCTCGCGTGAGCGCAGCAACTATCCGCTGGTGGTCAACGTCGACGATCTGGGGCAGGGCCTGGAACTGACCGTGCAGGCTGTGCCGCAGGTCGATGGCGCTCAGGTGTGCGCCATGCTCGGCAGCGCCCTGGCGAACTTGGCCGATGCCCTGGAGACTGTCCCGGAAACACCCCTGCACGCGGTGTCCTGCCTGTCGCCCGAGGCGCGCGAGCAGGTGCTGCACGGATTCAACGCCACCGGCCGCGCCTACCCACGCGAACACGCGGTGCAGACCTTGTTCGAGGCGCACGCCGCCCAGACCCCGGATGCGGTTGCCGTGGTGCACGGTCAGCGCCACTGGCGTTACGGCGAGCTCGATCAGCACGCCAACCGGCTGGCTCGTCACCTGCTGGAACTGGGCGTGCGCCCGGGGCACCGTGTGGCGCTGCTGCTGCCGCGCTCCTTCGACCTGCTGGCCAGCCAGTTGGCCGTGATCAAGTGCGGTGCGGTCTATGTGCCAATGGATGCCAATGCGCCCGCCGAGCGTCAGGCGTTCATGCTCGAAGACAGCCGCGCCATGCTGTTGCTGACCCAGGCCGATCAGCCGCAGGTCGGCGCAACGCGCCGGGTAGAGCTGGATACGCTGGAGCTCGCAGCCTATCCCGCCCATGGCCTGGACATTGCCGTGGATGCGCGGGCTGCGGCCTACATCATGTACACCTCCGGCTCTACCGGCCTGCCTAAGGGTGTGCTGGTGGCCCATCGCTCGATCGTGCGGCTGGTCATCAACAACGGCTTCGCCGACCTGCAAGGCGATGACCGCGTAGCCTTTGCTTCCAACCCGGCATTCGACGCCAGCACCCTGGAGGTCTGGGCGCCGTTGCTCAACGGCGGGCGCGTGGTGGTGATCGATCAACATCAGGTGCTGTCGCACGAGGCCCTGGGCCAGGCATTGCTGGAGCATCAAGTCACGGTGCTGTGGCTGACCGCCGGGTTGTTCCATCAGTACGCCGCGCACCTGCTGCCGGTGTTCCGCTCGCTGCGCTACCTGATGGTCGGAGGGGATGTGCTCGACCCCCAGGTGATCGCCCATGTACTGCGCGAAGGCGCTCCGGCGCACTTGCTCAACGGTTATGGCCCGACCGAAGCCACGACCTTCAGTACCACCCATGAAATCCTCGCAGTGGGCGAGGGGGCGATCCCGATTGGCCGGCCGATCGGCAACAGCCTTTGCTATGTGCTCGATGCCCGGCGCCAGCCAGTGCCGATCGGTGCCGTCGGTGAGCTGTATATCGGCGGAGATGGGGTGGCCCTGGGCTACCTGAACCAGCCGGCCTTGACCGCCGAACGCTTCTTCGAAGACCCGTTCAGCGAGACGCCGGGGGCACGCCTGTACCGCAGCGGCGACCTGGTCAGTTGGCAGGCTGATGGCACCTTGCGTTACCTGGGCCGTAACGACCAACAGGTCAAGCTGCGCGGCTTCCGTATCGAGCTGGGTGAGATCGAAGCGCGTCTCGCAGCGTGCGCCGGGGTACAGGAAGCCGTGGTACTGGTGCGTGAAGAAGCCCCGGGCGACAAGCGCCTGGTGGCCTGGTTCAGCACTGAAGGCCGCGTCCCGCCGATCACCGAGCTGCATGCGCAGTTGCAAGGCCAGTTGCCCGACTACATGCTGCCGTCGGCCTATGTCCATGTTGGCCAGTGGCCGTTGACCGCCAACGGCAAGCTCGATCGCCAGGCGTTGCCGCAACCAAGTCAGGCCGCGGTGGTGAGTCGTGCCTTCGCCGCGCCTGAGGGCGAGGTGGAGATCGCGCTGGCGGCGATCTGGGCCGATGTGCTCAAGGTCGAGCGTGTTGGCCGGCACGATCACTTCTTCGAGCTGGGTGGCCATTCGCTGCTGGCCGTCAGCCTGATCGAGCGCATGCGCAAGGTCGGCCTGGCCGCCGATGTGCGCGTGCTGTTCGCCCAGCCGACCCTCGCCGCACTGGCCGCTGCGGTGGGCAGCGGGCGCGAGGTGCGGGTGCCGGATAACCGCGTACCGGCCGGCGCCTCGCAGATCACCCCCGAGATGCTCAGCTTGGTCGAGCTGGACCAGGCCACCATCGAGCGCATCGTCGCCACGGTACCGGGCGGGGCTGCCAATGTGCAGGAAATCTACCCCCTTGCCCCGTTGCAGGAAGGCATTCTCTACCACCACCTGAGTGCCGGCCGGGGCGATCCCTACCTGCTGCAGTCACGCCTGGCCTTCGACACCCTCGAGCGCTTGCAGACCTGGGCTGATGCCTTGCAGCAGGTCATTGACCGGCACGACATCCTGCGCACCTCGCTGATCTGGGAGGGCCTGGCGCAGCCGGTGCAGGTGGTGTGGCGCCAGGCGAAGCTGGCCGTGGTGCCGGTCGAGCTGGAGGGCGAAGGCGAGGTCATTGACCAATTGCAGGCGCGCTTCGACGCCCGTCAGCATCGGATCGACCTGTCCCAGGCACCGTTGATGCGCCTGGTCTACAGCCAGGACCTGCGCAACGGCCAGGTCGTGGCAATCCTGTTGTTCCACCATCTGGCCCTCGACCACACTGCGATGGACGTGGTTGGCGCCGAAATGCACACCCTGCTGTTCGGCGATGTAGCCAAGCTGAATGCGCCGGTGCCGTACCGCAACTACGTGGCCCAGGCGCGCCTGGGCAGCGATGCGGCGGGCGCCGAGGCGTTCTTCCGCGACATGCTCGGTGATATCGACGAGCCGACCCTGCCATTTGCCCAGCAGGATGTGCAGGGCGAAGGGCACGGCATCGCCGAGGCGCACCAGGCCCTCGATGGCGCGCTCGCCCGACGCCTGCGCGACCAGGCGCGTACCCTGGGCGTGAGCGCCGCGAGCCTGATGCACCTGGCCTGGGCGCGCCTGCTCGGCGTGCTGGCCAATCGCAGCGAGGTGGTCTTCGGCACGGTGCTGATGGGCCGCCTGCAAGGCGGCGAGGGTGCCGACCGGGCACTGGGCGTGTTCATCAACACCTTGCCGCTGCGGGTCGACACCCAGGTGGCGGTGGCCGAAGCGGTGCGTGCCACCCATGCCCGTTTGTCTGCATTGCTGGGCCATGAGCATGCGTCGCTGGCCATGGCCCAGCGTTGCAGTGGCGTACCGGCCGGGCAACCGCTGTTCAGCGCCTTGCTCAACTACCGCCACAGCGCTGCCGATGCGCCACGCGATGGCGAGGGTATCTGGCAGGGCGTTCGCCTTCTGGGCGGCGAGGAGCGCAGCAACTATCCGCTGACCTTGAGCGTCGATGACCTGGGCGAGGGATTCACCCTGAGCGTGCTGGCTGTCGCGGACATCGGCGCCGAGCGTGTCGCGCAGTGGATGGCCAACAGCATCGCGCGACTGGTCGAGGCGCTGGAGCAGGCGCCGGGCACGCGGCTGGATGACCTGTCGGTGCTGGGCGCCGATGAACGTCGCCGCCTGTTGGTCGATTTCAACCCTCCTGCCCGTGATTATCCGCAGGGCCAGACCGTGCATGCGCTGGTCGAGGCCTGCGCGGCCCGCTCACCACAGGCTCAAGCGGTGGTGCAGGGCGACGAAAGGCTCAGCTATGGCGAGCTCAATCGTGCCGCCAACCGCCTGGCCCACCACCTGATCGGCCTGGGCGTGCGGCCTGGCGCCCGGGTTGCCTTGTGCCTGCCGCGCACGCCGCAGCGCCTGGTGGCACTGCTGGCGGTGCTCAAGGCGGGCGCCGCCTATGTGCCGGTCGACCCCGGCTACCCGGCCGAGCGTATTGCCTATCTGCTCGAGGACAGCGCCCCGGCACTGGTGCTCGCCGACACGCACCAGCACAGCTTGCCGCCGCACGTCGCACGCCTGGACCTGGACCAGGGCGCCTGGCAGTCCGCTGCCGAGCATGACCCGCAGGTGCCGGGCCTGGACGCCGATGCGCTTGCCTATGTGGTCTACACCTCCGGCTCTACCGGCCAGCCCAAGGGTGTGATGGTCGAGCACCGTACCCTGGCCAACCTGGTGCACTGGCACTGCGAGGCCTTTGCCCTGCGCGCCGGTAGCCACACCTCCAGCGTGGCCGGCTTCGGTTTCGACGCCATGGCCTGGGAAGTCTGGCCGGCCTTGTGCGCCGGCGCCGTGGTGCACCTGCCGCCCGCAACACTTGCCAACGAACAGGTCGATGCCTTGCTCGACTGGTGGTTGCAGCAACCGCTGCAGGTCAGCTTCCTGCCAACCCCGGTAGCCGAGCAGGCCCTGCGCCGCGAGCGTCAGCACGCCAGCCTGCGGACGCTGCTGATCGGCGGTGACCGTCTGCGCCAGTTCGAGCGTGATCCAGGCTTTGCCGTGATCAATAACTACGGCCCGACCGAAACGACCGTGGTCGCCACCTCGGGTCAGGTGCAGGTCGGTGGCGCACTGCACATCGGCAGCGCCATCGCCAATACCCAGGTCTATGTGCTCGATGAACGCCGCCAGCCAGTGCCGGTCGGCGCGGCGGGCGAGCTGTACATCGGTGGCGATGGGGTTGCCCGCGGCTACCTGAACCGACCCGAACTGACCGAGCAGCGTTTCGTCGCCGATCCATTCAGCGCGCGGGCTGAGGCGCGGATGTACCGCAGTGGCGACCTGGTGCGCTGGAACGCCGATGGCACCCTCGACTACCTCGGGCGTAACGACGATCAGGTAAAGATACGTGGTGTGCGCGTAGAACTTGGCGAGATCGAAGCGGCCGTGGCCGCCCAGCCTGGCGTACGTGACGCCGTGGTACTGGTGCGCGGCGAGCGGCTGCTGGCCTGGTACACCGCGAACGCACCGGTCGATGGCCTGCGCCAGGCCTTGCAGGCCAGCCTGCCGAGCCACCTGGTGCCGTTGGCGTTCATCCGCCTGCAGGCCTTGCCGCTGACCCGTCACGGCAAGCTCGACCGCAGGGCGCTGCCAGACCCGGATCCGGCCGATCTGCCGGTGGCGGCCTATGTAGCACCGCAGGGCGAGACCGAGCAGGTCATGGCGCAGGTCTGGGCCGAGCTGCTGGGCCTGGAGCGGGTAGGGCGATATGACAACTTCTTTGAACTGGGTGGACATTCGCTGCTCGCGGTCAGCCTGATCGAGCGCCTGCGCCAGCAAGGCCTGGAGGCCGATGTGCGCTTGCTGTTCAGCCAACCGAGCGTGGCGGCGCTGGCCGCAGCGCTTGGCCAGGGCCGTCAGGTACAGGTGCCGGCCAATCGCATTGCACCCGGCTGTACCCGTATCACCCCCGACCTGCTCAGCCTGATCGAACTGGACCAGGCCGCCATCGACCGTGTGGTGGCAAGCGTACCCGGCGGCGCGGCCAATGTGCAGGACATCTACCCCCTCGCGCCGCTGCAGGAAGGCATTCTCTACCATCACCTGAGCGCCGCCGGAGCCGACCCGTACCTGCTGCAATCGCAGCTGGTATTCGACAGCCCGGCGCGACTGCAGGCGTTTGCCGGCGCGCTGGAAAGCGTCATCGCCCGTCACGATATCCTGCGCACCGCAGTGCTGTGGGAAGGGCTGGCGCAGCCGTTGCAGGTGGTCTGGCGCCATGCCCAACTGCCGGTGATCGACATCGCCAACGAGCCTGCGCAGCGGTTCGACACCCTGGCGCTGAATCAGGCGCCGCTGGTGCGCCTGCTCTATCGCCGTGCAGGGGAGCGCATCGAGGCGACCTTGCAGTTCCATCACCTGGTGCTCGACCACACGGCGCTTGAGGTGGTGCGCGCAGAGATGCTCGGTTATCTCCACGGGCTGCCCGCGCCGAGCGAGCCGGCCGTGCCGTACCGCAACTACGTGGCCCAGGCGCGCCTCGGTGTCAGCGAGGCCGAGCACGAGGCCTTCTTCCGTGAACAACTGGCCGATATCGACGAGCCAACCCTGCCGTTCGGCCTGCGTGACACACAGGGTGACGTGCGCCGTATCGAGCAGGCCCAGGTGCATCTGGACCCTGACCTGAACCAGCGCCTGCGCAGCCAGGCACGCCAGCTCGGCGTGAGCACTGCCAGCCTGCTGCACCTGGCGTGGGCACGTCTGCTGGGCAGTGCCAGTGGTCGCGACAACGTGGTGTTCGGCACGGTGCTGCTGGGACGCATGCAAGGTGGTGCAGGCAGCGGGCACGGCCTGGGCATGTTCATCAACACCTTGCCACTGCGCGTTGACCTGGCGGGGCTCGGCGTACGTGAAGGCGTGCGTGCCACCCACGCACGGCTGAGCGCGCTGCTGACCCACGAGCATGCCTCGCTGGCCCTGGCCCAGCGTTGCAGTGGCGTGGTCGCACCCATGCCGCTGTTCAGCGCCATGCTCAACTACCGGCACAGCGCCGGCGCTGCGCAGACCGAAATCCAGCGTCAGGCCTGGCAGGGTATCGAGACACTGGCCAGCGAAGAACGCACCAACTACCCCTTGAGCCTGAACGTGGATGACCTGGGCGATGGCCTGCGCCTGACCGTGCAGGTACTGCCTGCGGTAGGGGCCGAGCGGGTCTGCGGGCAACTGCAGCAGGTGCTGACGGGCCTGGTGGATGCCCTCGAGCGTCAGCCCGACCTGGCGCTGAACCAACTGCCGGTGCTGGAGCACGAAGAGCGCCAGCGCCTGCTGGTTGGCTTCAACGACACGGCCGTAGGCTACGACCTGGAGCAGACGGTGCACGGGATGATCGAAGCCCAGGTCGAGCGCACGCCTGACCGCATCGCTCTGATCGCCGAGCAACACCAACTGAGCTACCGCACGTTGAACGCCGAGGCCAACCGTCTGGCCCATCACTTGATTGCACTCGGGGTGCAGCCGGACGATCGCGTGGCGATCTGCGTCGAGCGCAGCCCGGCGATGGTCATCGGCTTGCTGGCGATCCTCAAGGCGGGCGGCGCCTACGTGCCGGTCGATCCGGATTATCCGGCCGATCGTATCCGTCATATGCTCACCGACAGCGCGCCAGTGGCGGTGCTGGGGCATGCGGCGACTCGTGAGATGCTGGCGGCGTTCGAGGTGCCGCAGGTCGATCTGGATGTGCCGGTGTGGCAAGCGCTTTCCAGCGACAACCCCCAGGTTGCGGGCCTTACGCCGCAACACCTGGCCTACGTGATCTACACCTCCGGCTCCACCGGCCTGCCCAAAGGCGTGATGAACGAGCACGCCGGGGTGGTCAACCGCCTGCTCTGGACCCAGGACGCCTATGGCCTGGGCGCTGATGACGTAGTGCTGCAGAAAACCCCGTTCAGCTTCGACGTGTCGGTGTGGGAGTTCTTCTGGCCGCTGCAGACCGGCGCACAACTGGTGATGGCGTGCCCGGGCGGCCATCGCGATCCGCAGTACCTGGCCGACGTCATCGCCGAGCGTGGCATCACGACCCTGCACTTCGTGCCGTCGATGCTCGATGTCTTCCTCGCCCACGGCGACTTGCAGGCCGCACGCCTCAAGCGCGTGCTGTGCAGCGGTGAAGCGTTGCCCGGCAGCCTGGTGCGGCGCTTCAAGGCGCAGTTGCCGGGCGTCGAGTTGCACAACCTGTACGGCCCGACCGAAGCGGCAGTTGACGTCAGTGCCTGGCACTGCGCCGAGCCACTGGAGCAGACCCCGGACAACACCCCGATCGGCAAACCGATCGCCAACACCACGCTGTACGTGCTCGACGCCCAGGGCCAGCCAGTGCCGCAGGGCGTTGCCGGCGAGCTATATATCGGCGGCGTACAGGTTGCCCGTGGTTATCTGAACCGCGAGCAACTGAGTGCCGAGCGCTTCATCAAAGACCCGTTCAGCACCCGCCCTGGCGCACGCCTGTACCGCACCGGGGACCTGGCCCGGCACCTGGCCGACGGCACCCTGGAGTACCTGGGGCGCAACGACGACCAGGTGAAGATCCGCGGCCTGCGCATCGAACTGGGCGAAATCCAGTCCTGCCTGACCCGCATTGCAGGGATCAAGGAGGCGGTAGTGCTGGCGGTGGATCAGCGCCTGGTCGCCTATTACACCGGTGCCGTGCAGCCCGTCGAGGGCATGCGCCAGCAGCTGTCGGCGCAACTGCCGGAATTCATGGTTCCGGCGCTGTTCATGCACCTGGACGCCTTGCCGCTGAGCCCCAACGGCAAGCTCGACCGCAAAGCGCTGCCGACTGCCGCCGTGGCCGATGCGCGTCCCTACGAGGCCCCACAGGGCGACACCGAGCAGTTGCTGGCCGCGCTCTGGGGTGAGCTGCTGGGCGTGGAGCGGGTAGGGCGGCATGACAACTTCTTCGAACTGGGCGGCCACTCGCTGCTGGCGGTGACCCTGACCGCCCGCCTGCGCCAGGAGGGCCTGGAGGCCGATGTGCGCGCGCTGTTCGAACAACCGACCTTGGCAGGCTATGCCGCCATCACAGACAGAATGGAGATCGTCCTGTGAGCATCAACGACCTACTGGCGACATTGTCAGCCAACGATATCCAGCTGGCGCTCAAGGATGGCCAGCTGGTGGTCCAGGGCAACCGCCAGGCGCTGACCGATGCGAGCCTGGTGGCGCGCCTGCGTGAGCACAAACCGGCGCTGATCGCGCTGCTCGAGCGCGGTGAGTACGTGGCCAGGGCCGGCAATATCGGCGCCCCGGCCAACGCCATCCCGGCCGACTGCACGCGGATCACCCCGGCACTGCTCAACCTGGTCGAGCTCGACCAGGCGGCCATCGATGCGCTGGTCGGGCAGATTCCCGGCGGCCATGCCAACGTGCAGGACATCTACCCGCTGGCGCCCCTGCAGCAGGGCATTCTCTATCATCACGCCAGCGCAGAGGGCAGCGACCCTTACGTGATGCAGTCGCGCTTCGCCTTTGCCAGCCAGGCCCATCTGCAGGCGTTCGTCGAGGCGCTGCAGGCGGTGATCGACCGCCACGATATCCTGCGCACCTCGGTGCACTGGCAGGGGCTCGAGGCGCCGCTGCAGGTGGTCTGGCGCGAGGCCCGGCTGCAGGTGTCCCGCGGCCTGCCCCTGGACGAGCGTATCGACCTCGGCCAGGCACCGCTGATCCGCCTGCACTGCGAGCCTGCGGCCAGCGACGGTCGCGTGCAGGCCACGCTGCAGTTCCACCATATCGCCATGGACCACAGCGCCCTCGAGGTGGTGCGTCACGAAATGCAGGCCGTGTTGCGCGGCGATGGCCACCTGTTGGGCGCGGCAGTACCGTTTCGCAATTACGTCGGCCAGGCCCTGCTGGGCGTCAGCCAGGCGCAGCACGAGGCGTTTTTCCGCGAGCAACTGGGGGATATCGTCGAGCCGACGCTGGCCTACGGCCTGCAGGACGTGCAGGGTGACGGCAGCGCGCCGCACGAAGAAAGCCTGAGCCTGGCGCCGGCCCTGTGCGACGGCCTGCGCAGCCAGGCACGGGCGCTGGGCGTGAGCCTGGCAAGCCTGTTCCACCTGGCCTGGGCGCGGGTGCTGGGTGGCCTGACCGGGCGCGAGCAGGTGGTGTTCGGCACGGTTTTGATGGGCCGCCTGATGGGCGCGGAGGCCAACGACCGTGCACTGGGCATTTTCATCAATACCTTGCCACTGCGGGTGGACCTGGCTGGCCTGGACCTGATCACGGCAGTCAAGGCCACTCACCAGCGCCTGACCACCCTGATGCGCCACGAGCACGCGCCGCTGGCCCTGGCCCAGCGTTGCAGCGGCGTGGCCGCGCCGACGCCATTGTTCAACGCCTTGCTCAACTACCGGCACAGTGCGCCGGTTGCCGATGGCCAGGCCCGTGCGGCGTGGGAGGGCATCGACGTACTGACCAGCGAAGAGCGCACCAACTATCCGCTGACCCTGAGTGTCGACGACCTGGGCGATGCCCTGCGCCTGACCTTGCTGGCAGCGGCCGAGGTGCCGAAACAGCGGGTCTGCGCCTATCTCGAGAAAACCCTCGAAAGCCTGGTACAGGCCCTGGCACAGAACCCAGGGCTGAATGTCGATCGGCTCGCCATGCTGCCCGCTGTCGAGCGCGTTCGAGTGCTCGAGACCTTCAATGACCGCCCGGGTGACACCGAAACCGTGCTCACGGTGCACCAGCGCATCCAGCTCCAGGCCCGCCAGCAGCCCGATGCCGTAGCCGCCACCTGCGCAGGCATCGCGCTGAGCTACGGTGAGCTGGAACTGCGTGCCAATGCACTGGCTCAACGCCTGGTCATGCTCGGTGTGCAGCCTGAAGACCGCGTGGCGATTCTGGCCCGGCGAGGTCTGGACACCCTGGTCGGCCTGGTGGCGATCCTCAAGGCCGGCGCGGGTTACGTGCCGATCGACCCCGCGCATCCCGACGAGCGTATCGCCTACCTGCTCGATGACAGCGCCCCGAGGGTGGTGCTGACCCAGCACGATCTGCGCGCACGCCTGGGCCAATGCCCGGCACCGGTGGTCGAACTCGACCGCGCGGACTGGCCGTCGAGCGAGCACGCCCCGCAGGTCAATGGCCTGGCTGTTAGCAACCTTGCCTACGTGATCTACACCTCCGGTTCCACCGGTCTGCCCAAGGGCGTGATGGTCGAACATCGGACCCTCAACAACCTGATCGACTGGCATTGCCGCGCCTTCGACCTGTGCCAGGGGCGCCACACCTCGAGCCTGGCCGGCTTCGGCTTCGATGCCATGGCCTGGGAAGTCTGGCCGGCCCTGTGCGCCGGCGCGACCCTGCATATCGCGCCGCCAAGCGAACAGGGCGAGGACATCGACGCCTTGCTCGCCTGGTGGCGCGGCTGCCCGCTGGATGTCAGTTTCCTGCCGACGCCGGTGGCCGAATACGCCTTCAGCCACCAGATCGATCACCCGACCCTGCGCACCCTGCTGATCGGTGGTGACCGCCTGCGGCAGTTCACCCGTCACCCCGGATTTGCCGTGATCAACAATTACGGGCCCACCGAAGCCACGGTGGTCGCAAGCTCCGGGGCGATGGTGCCTGGCGGCGTGCTGCACATCGGCGCACCGGTCGATAACGCCCGGCTCTACGTGCTCGATGCGCACCACCAGCCGGTGGCGCAGGGGGTGGCCGGTGAGCTGTACATTGGTGGCGCCGGGGTTGCCCGGGGTTACCTGAACCGCGCGCAGATGACGGCCGAGCGTTTTCTCGATGACCCGTTCAGCGCGCAACCGGGCGCCCGCATGTACCGTACTGGCGACCTGGTGCGCTGGCTGGATGACGGCACCGTGGACTACCTCGGGCGCAACGACGACCAGGTGAAGATCCGTGGCGTGCGCATCGAGCTGGGTGAGATCGAAAGCCGCCTGGCAGCCCTGCCAGGCATCAATGAAGCCGTGGTGCTGGCCCGCGAGGACCAGCCGGGGCAGCCGCGGCTGGTGGCCTACTTCACTGGCCAGGACAGCGTCGAGGTGGCCGCGCCTGCACAACTGCGTACACAGCTGCAGGCGCACTTGCCCGATTACATGGTGCCGGTGGCCTTCGTGCGGCTCGAGTCGCTGCCGCTGACGGCCAACGGCAAGCTCGATCGCAGGGCGCTGCCGGCACCCACCCGCGCCGACCTGTTCGAGCGTCGCTTCGAGGCGCCCCAGGGCGAGCTGGAGCAGACCCTGGCGCAGATCTGGCAGGGGTTGCTGCAGGTCGAGCGGGTCGGGCGGCATGACCACTTCTTCGAGCTGGGCGGTCACTCGTTGCTGGCCATGCGCCTGGTTGCCCAGGTTCGTCAGCGACTCGGTGTGGAGCTCACGCTGGGGACACTGTTCGCCCAGGCCGAGCTGGCGGCGATGGCCGAGGTAGTGGCGGGGGCTGCGCGCAGTGAGCTGCCGCCGGTGCTGGCGGTGGCACGCGAGCAGGCGCTGCCGTTGTCGTTCGCCCAGCAGCGCCTGTGGTTCCTGGCACAGATGAACGGAGCCAGCCAGGCCTACAACATTCCCCTGGCACTGGAGCTGTGCGGCGAGCTGGATGCCGACGCCTTGGCGCAGGCCCTGGTGGCACTGGTCGAGCGTCACGAGGCGCTGCGCAGCGAGTTCTTCGAGGTCGATGGCGAGCCGCGGGTGCGGCTGTCGGCGCAGCGCCTGGTGGTGCAGCGCGAGCAGGTGCCGGGGGCCGATGAACAGCGCCTGCGTGCGCTGGTGCGTGAAGAAGCTGCACGGCCGTTCGCGCTCGGCGAGGCATTGCCGCTTCGCGCTCGCCTGCTGCAGGTGGCGCCACAGCACCATGTACTGCTGCTGACGCTGCACCATATCGTCGCCGATGGCTGGTCGATGGGCGTGCTGACCCGTGAACTGAGCGCGCTGTACCAGGCACTGCGTGAAGGCCGCGAGGCACGGCTTGCGCCGTTGCCGATCCAGTATGGCGATTACGCGATGTGGCAGCACCGTTGGCTGCAGGGCGAGGCGCTGCAGCGCCAAGGCGAGTTCTGGCGCAACAACCTGGCCGGTGCACCTGCGCTGCTGAGCCTGCCGACCGACCGACCGCGTCCGGTGCGCCAGGATTACGCAGGCGACAGCGTGCGTATACGCCTCGACGCCCGACTGGCAGACGATCTCAAGGCCCTGTGCAAGCGCCACCAGGTCACGCCGTTCATGCTGTTCATGGGCGCCTGGTCGGTGCTGCTGGCTCGTTTGTCGGGGCAGGGCGAGGTGGTGATCGGTACGCCGGTGGCCGGGCGTCGGCAGGCTGAGGTCGAAGGGGTGATCGGGCTGTTCGTGAACTCCCTGGCCATCCGCCTGGACCTGGCCGATGCGCCGGATGTCGGCACCTTGCTGGCGCGGGTCAAGGCCCAGGTACTGGCCGCACAGGAGCATCAGGACCTGCCGTTCGAGCAGGTGGTGGACCTGATCAAACCATCGCGCAGCCTGGCCCACACGCCGCTGTACCAGGTGTCGCTGGAGTGGGAGGGCGGTCATGATTTCGCCGCCGGGCTGGACGGCTTGAGCCTGCGCAACCTCGGCCAAGGGCAGGGCTTTGCCAAGTTCGACCTGAGCCTGAGCCTGGGCGAGACCGCAGATGGCTTCGGCGGCGCATTGAACTATGCCACCGCGTTGTTCGACCGGGCCACGGTAGAGCGCTACTGCGGGTATCTGGAGCAACTGCTGTGGGCCATGGCCGGCAGCGACGGCGCGGTGCTGGCAAGCGTTGCCCTGCCGGATGCGCAGGAGCGTCGTCGACTGTTGGTCGACTACAACGACACCGCCGTAGGCTACGACCTGGAGCAGACGGTGCACGGGATGATCGAGGCCCAGGTCGAACGCACGCCCGAGCGCATCGCCCTGCGTGCCGAAACCGGACAGTTGACCTATCGTGCACTGAACGCCGAGGCCAACCGTCTGGCCCATCACCTGATTGCACTCGGGGTGCAGCCGGACGATCGCGTGGCGATCTGCGTAGAGCGCAGCGCTTCGATGGTCATCGGCTTGCTGGCGATCCTCAAGGCGGGCGGCGCCTATGTGCCGGTCGACCCGGATTACCCGGCCGATCGTATCCGCCATATGCTCACCGACAGCGCGCCGGTGGCGGTGTTGGGGCATGCGGCCACTCGCGAGATGCTGGCGGCGTTCGACGTGCCGCAGGTCGATCTGGATGAGCCGGTGTGGCAAGCGCTTTCCAGCGACAACCCCCAGGTTGCGGGCCTTACCCCGCAACATCTGGCCTACGTGATCTACACCTCCGGCTCCACCGGCCTGCCCAAAGGCGTGATGAACGAGCACGCCGGGGTGGTCAATCGCCTGCTCTGGACCCAGGACGCCTATGGCCTGGGCGCTGATGACGTAGTGCTGCAGAAAACCCCGTTCAGCTTCGACGTGTCGGTATGGGAGTTCTTCTGGCCTTTGCAGACCGGTGCACAACTGATGATGGCCCGCCCAGGCGGGCACCGTGACCCGGGCTACCTGCGCCAGGTGATCGCAGCCGAATCGGTAACGACCCTGCATTTCGTCCCTTCGATGCTCGATGTGTTCCTCGCCTATGGTGATGCCGAGCCTGCAGCGCTACGCCGGGTGCTGTGCAGCGGCGAAGCGTTGCCCGGCAGCCTGGTGCGGCGCTTCAAGGCGCAGTTGCCCAGCGTCGAGCTGCACAACTTGTATGGCCCGACCGAAGCTGCAGTTGACGTCAGTGCCTGGCACTGCGCCGAGCCACTGGAACAGACCCCGGACAACACCCCGATCGGCAAACCGATCGCCAACACTACGCTGTACGTGCTCGACGCCCAGGGCCAGCCAGTGCCGCAGGGCGTTGCCGGCGAGCTGTACATCGGCGGCGTGCAGGTTGCTCGTGGCTATCTGAACCGCGAGCAGCTGAGTGCCGAGCGCTTCATCGAAGATCCGTTCAGCACCCGTCCCGGCGCACGCCTGTACCGCACCGGGGATCTGGCCCGGCACCTGGCCGACGGCACCCTGGAGTACCTGGGGCGCAACGACGACCAGGTGAAGATCCGCGGCCTGCGCATCGAACTGGGCGAGATCCAGGCCTGCCTGACCCGCATAGAAGGCATCAAGGAGGCCGCTGTGCTGGCCCTGGACTTGCCGCCCGCCGGCAAGCGCCTGGTGGCGTACTACACCGGAGCTGTGCACACGGCAGACACATTGAAGGGGCAGTTGCTGGCTCAACTACCTGAGTTCATGGTGCCTGCACAGTTCGTGCATCTGCCTGCACTGCCGCTGAGCCCCAACGGCAAGCTGGACCGCAAGGCCCTGCCGATTCCCGCCGTCGAAGCCTTGCAAGGCCAGGCCTACCAGGGCCCCGAAGGTGATAACGAGCGCCTGCTGGCCGAGTTGTGGGGCGAGTTGCTGGGTGTGGAG
The DNA here is from genome assembly GCF_052378495.1 of Pseudomonas sp. A014. NCBI lineage: Bacteria > Pseudomonadati > Pseudomonadota > Gammaproteobacteria > Pseudomonadales > Pseudomonadaceae > Pseudomonas > Pseudomonas sp. A014. The sequence goes on along the minus strand of NZ_CP199001.1, from coordinate 2,969,182 downwards.
CGGGTAGGGCGTCACGACAACTTCTTCGAATTGGGTGGCCATTCGCTGCTGGCCGTGACCCTGGTCGCTCGCCTGCGCGCCCGCGGGTTGGCCTTGGATATCCAGGGGCTGTTCACCGAGCCGAACCTGGCGGCCCTGGCCGCGACGGTCGAGACCCTCGACCAGGTGCAGGTGCCTGCCAACCGCATCACCGCCGACTGCCCGCACATCACGCCTGAGCTGCTGCCGCTGGTGACGCTGACGCAAGAGGCGATCGATCATATCGTCGGCCAGGTGGCTGGCGGTACCGCCAATGTCCAGGACATCTATCCGCTCGGGCCGCTGCAGGCGGGCATGCTCTATCACCATCTGGCCAGTGAAGGTGAGGCGGCCTACGTGCTGGAGGTGCGTTTCCTGCTCGCCGATCGGGGTCGTTTGCAGGCGCTGCACCGCGCCTTGGACCAGGTGATCGCGCGCAACGATATCCTGCGTAGCGCCTTCCACTGGGACGGCCTGGCTGAGCCTGTGCAGGTGGTCTGGCGCCGTGCTCCGCTGGATGTCGTGCAGGAGGGGGATGCCATCGAGCCTCGCCGCTTCGACCTGGCCCGCGCACCGCTGTTGCGCCTGGTACATCGTACCGAGCCGAGCACCGGCCGAATCAGCGCCACGCTGCTGTTCCACCATCTGGTCATGGATCACGTGGCGCTCGAGGTGTTGCGCAGCGAACTGCAAGCCTGCCTGCTAGAGCAGGCCCATGCCTTGCCAGGGGCGGTGCCTTACCGCAACTACATCGCCCAACTGCAGCGCGGGGCGGGCGAGGCGGCCCATGAAGCCTTCTTCCGCGAGCAACTGGCCGACATCGACGAACCGACCCTGCCTTACGGCGGTTATGCAACGCCACACCAGGATGCCGTGGCGCAGCACCATCAGCGCCTCGACCATGCGCTGAACCTGCGGATCCGCGAACAGGCGCGACGCCATAACGTCAGCGCTGCCAGCCTGATGCACCTGGCCTGGGCCCAGGTGCTCGGGCAACTGAGCGGGCGCGACAGCGTGGTATTCGGCACCGTGCTGCTCGGTCGGCTGCAGGGTGGCGAGGGCGCCGAGCGCGCCTTGGGCGTCTACATCAATACCTTGCCACTGCGCCTGGACCTTGCCGGACAGCCCGTGTTGGCAGCCTTGCTGCAAGCCCACCAACGCCTGACCGGCCTGCTGGCCCATGAGCACGCTCGCCTGGCGCTAGCCCAGCGCTGCAGTGGCTTGCCTACGGGGGCTGCGCTGTTCAATGCATTGCTCAACTATCGCCATGGCTCGCTGGCCGGGCAGGGCGAGGCGGCGCGCCAGGCCTGGGAGGGCATCGAGCTGGTCGAGGCGCACGAGCGCAGCAATTACCCGCTGGCGTTGAGCGTCGATGACCTGGGCCTGGCGTTCGAGCTGACCGCGCAAACCGCACAGGGCATCGACGCCCGGCGGATCTGCAGCTACGTGGAGCATGCCCTGCACCTGCTGCTGCAGGCGCTTGAGACCGGCGCCTGCGAAGGGCTCGAGCGCCTGAGCGTGGTGCCGCTGGCCGAGGCTCGGCAGTTGCACGAGGCCTTCAACGCGACCACCCGCGACTACCCGCGCGACTTGCCAGTGCATCGCCTGTTCGAACAACAGGTAGCACGGCATCCATTGTCCATCGCCGCCCGTGACGGGGCGCACAGCCTGACCTACGGCGAGCTCAACGAGCAGGCCAACCGCCTGGCTCATTACCTGATCGAGCAAGGCGTGGCGCCGGGCGATCATGTGGCGATCCTGCTGCCGCGTTCGTTGGCACTGCTCCAGGCTCAGCTGGCCGTCGCCAAATGCGGTGCGGCCTACGTGCCGCTGGACATCCATGCGCCGGCCGAGCGACAGGGCTTCATGGTGCAGGACTGCCAGGCCGTAGCGCTGATCTGCGACAGCTCGGCGACCCTGAGCTACCGCGCGCGCCGCATCGACCTCGATCGCCTGGACCTGAACCGTCAGCCCGGTCATAACCCAGGGCTGGCCCAGGGTGGGGATACGGTCGCCTACGTGATGTACACCTCCGGCTCCACCGGCACGCCCAAGGGCGTGCGCGTGCCCCATCGTGGCATCGCTCGCCTGGTGTTCAACGATGGCTACGCCGACTTCAGCGCCCAGGACCGTATCGCTTTCGCCTCCAACCCCGCGTTCGACGCCAGCACCATGGATGTCTGGGGTGCGCTGCTCAATGGCGGCCAGGTGTTGGTGATCGACCATGACACCTTGCTCGACCCTGTGCGTCTGGGCGTGGCCCTGCGTGAGGGGGGCGCGACAGTGCTGTTCGTCACCACGGCGTTGTTCAACCAGTACGTGCAGATGATCCCTGACGTGCTGGCAGGGTTGCGCGTGCTGCTATGCGGTGGCGAGCGAGCCGATCCGGCGGCGTTCCGCAGCTTGCTGGCGCAGGCACCGGACTTGCGCCTGGTGCACTGCTATGGGCCGACCGAAACCACCACCTATGCCACCGCCGGGCAGGTTCGCCATGTGCCGGCCGACGCCGAGCTGGTGCCGATCGGGGGACCGGTCGGCAGTACCCAGGTGCATGTGCTGGACGCGCACCTGCGCCCGCTGCCGCTGGGGGCGGTAGGTGAGTTGTACATCGGTGGCGACGGCGTGGCGCTGGGCTACCTCAATCGCCCGGAACTCACCGCCGAGCGCTTTATCGACGACCCGTTCAGCCCGCAGCCTGGCGCACGCCTGTACCGTACCGGCGATCTGGGCCGCTGGCGCGACGACGGCCAGCTGGAGTGCCTGGGGCGCAACGACGACCAGGTGAAGATCCGCGGTTTCCGTATCGAGCTGGGCGAAGTCGAGCAGCACCTGGCGCTGTGCCCGGGCATTGGCGAAGTGGTGGTCATGGCGCTGACCCTGACGCAGGGGCCGGCTCGGCTGGTGGCCTGGTTCACCCGCACAGACCCGACCCTCGATGCCGTCGCTGTGCGGGGTTGGCTACAGGGACGGTTGCCACCGTACATGGTGCCGTCGGCCTGCATCGTGCTCGATGCGCTGCCGCTGACCAACAATGGCAAGATCGACCGCAAGGCGCTGCCGCGTCCGGCGATGCAGGACCTTGCCGAGAGCCGTTACGAGGCACCAGCCACCGCGCTGGAACAACAGCTCGCGGCGCTCTGGGCGCAGGTGCTGGAGATCGGGCAGGTGGGGCGGCATGACAGCTTTTTCGCCCTGGGCGGTCATTCGCTATTGGCCATTCGCCTGGTGGGCCTGTTGCGCGAACAGGGGCTGCAGGTCTCGCTCGCCGAGCTGTTCCAGCATGCCAGCGTGGCGGCATTGGCCGAGCATCTGCAGGCGGCGACACCGCAAACGGACCTGGTGTGCGTGCGCGCGGAGGGCGACGCACCGGCACTGTTCCTGATCCACGAGTTCAGCGGCATGGACTTCTACTTCCCGGTACTGGGCCAGCAACTGGAGGGTGACTTCCCGATCTATGGCGTGCCGGGCCTGGCCCTGGGCGAGGCGCAGCCGGACACCCTGGAGGCCCTGGCCCGGGCGCAACTGGAGCGCATCCGCCGGGTTCAGCCTCACGGGCCTTACCGGCTTGCCGGCTGGTCGTTCGGCGGCTTGCTGGCCTATGAGATCGCCGCGCAACTGCTGGGGGCGGACGAGCAGGTGGAGTTCCTGGGCTTGATCGACACCTGGCAGCCGCGTCTGGTCGACCAGGGCAAGGCACGCTGGCAAGGCGCGCGCCTGTTGCAACAGCAACTGCTGCTGCACTGTGCCGGACACTGGCAGGGGCTCGGCGCGGCAGGCGCGCAGCAACTGGCCAGGGTCAATGCCCTGGACGATGGCCAGGCCGACTTCACCACCTTGCTCGCGGCCTGCCGTGAACAGGGCTTGCTGTATGCGGAACTTGCCGCTGCAAGCGATGAGGAGCTGAAGCTGTTCTTCGAACGCGAAATTGCCCACGGCCATGCCATGGCCCATTACCGTCCCGAACCGCTGGGCATCGCCATCCACTTGTTGCGCGCCGAACAAGGCGCGCAGCGTCACGGTGATCAGCTATTGCTTGGTTGGGAGCGCACGGTGCCGGCCGGTCTGGTGCAGTGCATCGAGGTGCCGGGCGATCACCTGAGCATGATGCAGGCGCCGCACGTGCAGGTGCTGGGCCGCGCGCTCGGCACGGCGCTGCAGGCGGCCCGCGCGGGTATCGGCGAGAAACCGCAGGCGGCGTATCAGCCGCTGGTGGCGATCCAGAGCGGGCAAGGCGGTCATGCGCCGCTGTTCTGCGTGCCGGGGGCCGGCGATAGCGTGACCAGCTTCATCGGCCTGGCCGAGGCCCTGGGCACCGACTGGCCGGTGTACGGCCTGCAATCGCGTGGCCTGGATGGCACCGCCACACCACACAGCAGCATCGACGCCGCGGCGGCTTGCCATGTCCAGGCCATCGAAGCGCTGTACCCGCAGGGGCCGTTGAACCTGGTCGGGCATTCCTTTGGCGGCTGGGTGGCGCATGCCATGGCGGTGCGTTTGCAGGCACAGGGGCGGGAGGTGCGCTCACTGACCTTGATCGACAGCGAGTCACCCGGTGGCAACAGCGTCTGCGGTCGGCCCTACACCGCAGGAGCAGCGTTGGATCGGCTGATCGAATCGTTGCAGCTGGCCAGTGGGCGCTCGCTGGAAATCGACCGCCAGGCCTTTGCCGCACTGGACGATGAGCAGCAGCTGGAGCGCTTGCACCAGGCCATGGTTCGCGGCGGGCTGATGCCGGCGCGTTCGTCTGTCAGGGCGTTGCACGGAATCACCCGCACCTTCTCCAGCGCGCTGCGTACGCCGTACCCGGCGCAGGCCGGCTACAGCGGCCCGGCCAGCCTGGTACTGGTGGCCGACGCGACCCTGGATGCGGCCGGCAACCAGCGCGAACAGGCGGCGATGCTTGCCGGTTGGCAGCGCCTGCTGCCGCAACTGGCGGTGTGGCATGGGCCTGGCAACCACTTCAGCATCCTCAAGGTCCCGGATGTGTTCAGCCTTGCGGCCTGGTGGCACGACGGGCAGGCGCTGCAGCGGGTCACTCATTGATTTGGCGCGAACCTTGTGGGTGCGGGCTGGGCCCGCGAGTGCAGCACCGCAGTATCTGGCACCGGCTTGACTGGTGATTGCGAGGCCAGCCCGCCCCACAAGGGGCGGCGTGGCACGCAGGCCTTTGGAACGGATGAACGAGCATTTATGGACAAGAGCAGATTTCGCAAGATAAGCCTGGGCTGTGCCCTGGCACTGGTGGCCGGGATCACGTTGTACGCAGTACAGGCCCCGGCCACGCCGCCACGCTATATCACTGCCACGGTCGAGCGTGGTGACATCGAGAACGCGGTGCTGGCCACCGGCGTGCTCGAGGGTATCCGCCAGGTCGATGTCGGTGCCCAGGTTTCCGGCCAGTTGCGCTCGCTGAAGGTCAAGCTGGGCGACAAGGTGACCAAGGGCCAGTGGCTCGCCGAGATCGATCCACTGGTGCTGCGCAACACGCTGCGCCAGGCCCAGGTCGATGAAGAAAAGCTGCAGGCCGAGCGGCGCTCGACCCTGGCCCGGGTCAATCAGACCCGCCGGGTCTACGAGCGCTACAGTGCGTTGCAGGACGACGAGTCGATCTCGCGCCAGGACTTCGAGAACGCCGAGTCCGAGTACCAAGTGCAGCAGGCGACCCTGCACTCGCTGGACGCGCAGATCAAGAGCGCCCAGGTGCAGATCGACACGGCCAAGGTCAACCTCGACTACACGCGCATCAGTGCACCCATCGACGGCGATGTGGTGGGTATCGTCACCCAGGAAGGGCAAACCGTGATCGCCCAGCAACTGGCGCCGGTGATCCTCAAGCTCGCCGACCTGGATACCATGACGGTCAAGGCGCAGGTCTCCGAAGCCGACGTGATCCATATCAGCCCCGGCCAGCAGGTGTACTTCACCATCCTGGGCGAAGACAAACGCTACTACGCGACCTTGCGCGGCACGGAGCCTGCGCCGCAGAACTACCTGGAGAGCACCGACAAGAGCGGCGCTGCTGCGCCAAAGCAGAACACCGCGGTGTTCTACAACGCCTTGTTCGAGGTGCCCAACCCAGACCACCGCCTGCGCATTTCCATGACCGCTCAGGTACGCATCGTGCTGGCCACCGCCGAGGCGGTGCTCAGTGTGCCGGTGGCGGCGCTCGGGCCGCGCAGTGGCGACGGCAGCTTCCCGGTGCGGGTAGTCGACGCCAAGGGCTTTGCCCAGGTGCGCCAGGTGCAGGCCGGGATCAACAACAATGTCAGGGTCGAGATCAGGCAGGGGCTGGACGAGGGCGATCGGGTAGTGATCGGTGAGCCCATCGGCGATGCGGCGGGGGCATGAGCATGAACATGAACGTCGAACTGGCCTCGCAGCGCACCACCGCCGTCGAAGCCGGCCAGCCGCTGCTGCGCCTGGAGGGCGTGAGCCGCAGTTTCATGGCGGGAGACCGCGAGTTTCTCGCCCTGCGCCATATCGATCTGGAAATCGACGCGGGCGAGTTGGTGGCGATCATTGGCGCGTCGGGTTCGGGCAAGTCGACGCTGATGAACATCCTTGGCTGCCTGGACCACGCCAGCGCCGGTTCCTATCAGGTGGGCGGCCAGGAAACCCGCGACATGGACGATGAGGCGCTGGCAGCGCTGCGCCGTGACCATTTCGGCTTCATCTTCCAGCGCTATCACCTGCTGCCACACCTGGACGCCCTGCGCAATGTCGAGATCCCGGCGGTGTATGCGGGCACGCCCCAGGCCCAGCGCCACGAGCGGGCCCAGGAACTGCTCAAGCGCCTCGGCCTGGCCGGGCACCTGACGCATCGCCCCAGCCAACTGTCGGGCGGCCAGCAGCAGCGGGTGAGTATCTGCCGGGCCTTGATGAACGGCGGCGAGGTGATCCTCGCGGACGAGCCTACCGGCGCCCTCGACACGGCCAGCGGCAAGGAAGTGATGGCCATCCTGCTGGAGCTGCACGCCGCCGGGCACACCGTGATCCTGGTGACCCACGATCCCAAGGTCGCAGCCCATGCCGAGCGCATCATCGAGGTCAGCGACGGGCAGATCGTCAGCGATCAGCGCAACATGCCGCAGGCCGCGCCCGACGCAGCGATCCCCGAGCCGCAACGCAAGGCCCGGCCGCCACGGCGCCTGGTGGCCAGCCTGGGGTTGTTCCGTGAAGCGTTCAACATGGCCTGGATCGCGTTGATCTCGCACCGCATGCGCACATTGTTGACCATGCTCGGCATCGTCATCGGCATCACCTCGGTGGTGTCGATCTCGGCGATCGGCGAGGGCGCCAAAGGCTATGTGCTCAAGGATATTCAGGCGATCGGCAGCAACACCATCGACATCTATTCGGGCAGCAACTTCGGTGACAGCCGGGCCAAGGCCATCGAAACCCTGGTGCTGGCCGACGTCACTGCGCTCAACCAACTGTATTACGTCGACAGTGCAACGCCGGTGATCGGCCGCAGCATGCTGGTGCGCTACCGCAACCTGGACCTGGACGTACAGCTCAATGGCGTCAGCGAACGCTACTTCCAGGTACGCAACATCAACCTGGCCGCCGGCATCGCCTTCAGCGAAAGCGATGCCCGGCGCCAGGCGCAAGTGGTGGTGATCGACCACAACACGCGGTTGCGGCTGTTCGGCGAGGGGGTAGACCCGCTCGGGCAGGTGATCCTGATCGGCAATCTGCCGTGCACGGTGATCGGCGTGACCACCGAGAACAAGAACCTGTTCGCTGCCAGCAACGCGCTGAACGTCTGGGTGCCCTACGAAACCGCTGCCGGGCGCCTGCTGGGGCAGCGCCACCTGGACAGCATCAGCGTGCGGATCAAGGACGGCATGCCAAGCAAGCGGGTGGAGGAGGAGGTCAACACCTTGATGCTGCAGCGCCATGGCACCAAGGACTTCTTCACCAACAACCTCGACAGCATCATGCAGACGGTGCAGAAGACTAGTCGTTCGCTGACCCTGCTGCTGTCGTTGATTGCGGTGATTTCATTGGTGGTGGGGGGTATCGGGGTGATGAACATCATGCTGGTGTCGGTCACCGAACGTACCCGTGAGATCGGCATCCGCATGGCCGTCGGTGCCCGGCAGTCGGACATTCGCCAGCAGTTCCTGGTGGAGGCGGTGATGGTCTGCCTGTTCGGCGGGCTGGTGGGGATCGCGTTGTCGTACGGGATCGGCTATCTGTTCACACTGTTCGTCAAACAGTGGGAGATGGTGTTCTCGCCGGCCTCGATTGCCACCGCGTTCGCCTGTTCGACGTTGATCGGCATCGTGTTCGGCTTCGTGCCCGCACGAAACGCCGCGCGACTGGACCCGATCGAAGCCTTGGCGCGTGATTGAACTGAACGGCAGTCGCTGACGCGAGGGGGGCGTCAGCGACACGATCAATGCAGGACCTAACCGAGAACTTTGAACATAAAAGGCTTCTGGCTATCAAACCATCTGGCTACCCCACGGATTTCACTGCCGTTCAAAAACATATGTCTGAATTGCACCGCATTATGATGCACGAACCTGCCGGCGTCGCCAAACGACAGGTCCGCGTTGCCAGCCCCATCGAATCGATAGATCATGGCTGCAAAGGGCGCAGGGGACCTACCGAAAATCATGCTACTGGTGAAGCCGACGAGGATACGGCTCTTCGCATCGACGGCGATATGTGGCGAGGAAATAATCACCGAGTCTTTTACCACCTCGCTTTTACGCTGGAATGTACTGTCACGTTGTCCTGTCAAGAGATACGCCTCCAACGTCAACAGTGACTCAGCGTTCTCTACCAGCTCCGTAGAGGCAATCAGGATTCGACCTCGATGCACGTGCATGCAGCTGTTTTGATAATTAAGACCCGGTATTTCAACGTAGCCCGATTTGTTAAATGCCGTGTCAAGCATCCCCGTGTCAGTGAACTTCGTCAGGTAGCCTTGTTGTTCTCTGTAGGCCAACATAATAAACCCACCGTCCTTGAGGAAATGGACATCTGCCGGCTCCCATGTCGTGCTTCCAAGGGGCTCTAGTCGGTGAGCCGAGAGCAACTTTCCGGTGACTTCATCAAATTTTGAAATCCAACTTTCGAACGGCGGTTCTCTAAATTCGTGATAGCTGCTGGATACTGACCACATAGCGCCGTTAATGAGCTGGGCCTCTCCACTGGTCACTTGGTAGAGTCGTTTTGCTGGCGCCTCGGCATGGTCGGCGTCGAACGCTTCAAACTTGGGCGTCGTGTTGAGATTGGCGCTTTTCTCGCCCAAGTCTGCGGGTGTAATTGTCGCAATGCCATTTCACCGAACTCTGGCTGCGGTTTCAGACTCGGTAGGAAACAACCAACGGCCGAAGTGTATATGATGGGGTCGGCTTCATCTTCGGACGGCCAGAATACATTCGGCAAGTAACAGGCTACACGATCGAGCTGGCTGTATTTGATGCGGAAAGAAAGGGCTCGGTCCGGCAAAGTTTCATAGGGCAGGATGACCTGTTCCCGATGGATCAGTGCGCCGTGTTTGTCGAAGCTGACCAGGTAGTACTCTTCATCGTCGTAAGCCCGGACAACATGCACGCTCCGGCCATCTTGCAGGTCTGCGGAGTCGAAGATTTCGAATTCACGCCGATCACTGAATATCTTCAGATCTAGGACGCCCCCATCTCCGAAATCCGGGTCCAGTTGCCCTGCGTTACCAATATCTTCTGTCTTTTTCATGAGACTTACTCTCCTGGGGTGGTAAGCGGTAGGAACTATTTACCGTACTGGTAAGAATCTGCGGTACGCAGGTTGCTGCAGAAGCCGGTCAGCCGTGCAGCTTGAGTACCCTTTCCAGGAAGTACGCGCCGCTGGTAGGGAACAGCGTCAGGATGTGTATGCCGTGCTCACTGGCAAACACCTTGTTCGCCGTCCTGAAGTCAGGGCCGCCGTCAAAGAGGCCCTGGTTGCCGAAGGCGCTGTCGAGCTCTCCGGACCGTGTCAGGCGATACACATGCAAACGACCGACGTTGATGGCGGTCAGCAGGGCGCCACCGAGCACAATGCGATCCTGATCATCAATGTGAAGCTCGCCCAGGGCCAGGCCATGGCCATCGCTGCCGAGCATCAGGGGCTGGCCGCTATTGAAGTTCGTGTCGTTCGTCCCGGACTCGGTCAGCACGAACACTGTCGTGGCCTGTTGGAGCTGGAATTCCACGCCCCGGGAAACAGCGATCTGACCATTCCTTGCGAACATGCCGAGGCGCATGCTTGCTTGAACGGCGAACAGGTCCCGCTGGCCCTGGTCATCATTGAAGCGTTCATCGGCGATGGCGTGCCGGTCGTAACGCCTCACGATGACTCGCTGGCTGGCGTTTTCTGCCAGCACCAGGAAACTACCGTCGGCGAAGAAGTGCGCACGCAAGACCCGCAACGAAAAACCAGCCTTGTCGGTCAGTGGCAACATGCCGAGATCACGCGCCTCGCCGAGCTCAGGTGCCAGCTTGCCAGTCAGGGGGTTGAAGACCGCCAACCAGCTTTGAGTGTGCTCGTCGTTCCCGTCGCCGAGGGTGTAGGGGAAGATGGCTCGCAACAAGCCGTTCGCTAATACCAGTGGGCGCTCCTCGGACGACAGAAGCGCTTTCGTCGAGTGCTTCACTTGATGCTTCTTGGTGTCGCCTACGTCACCCTTCTGCCAACCTTCGCCCGGGTCTGGTAAAGCATGACCGTTTTCGCCAAAGGACGTTACCGGTTGGAAGCTTTCATCAAAACGGCTGATACCGACGAAGTTCAGATACCGTTCGAAGTCGGCATCGAAATAGGTGGGCACGCCAACGGCGAAGTAGGTCTGCTGGCCATCGATCGTGGCGCCGACAAGCCCTTTGAAGTCCAGTGCCTCATCGGGCAGATTCGCAGCGTCTACGACCACATGGCCGGTGCTTTCGTCCCACTGGCCATCGGCGTTGAGCCGGGTGAGCAATCCTGGGCTGGAGTCTGCGGGGTTACGGCCGAATACCACCAGCCGCCCTTTGGCGTCGAGGGTTGATGGCCCGACTTGGAGAGAGGCCACGTCCGGGTTATAGGGAGGTTCGGCCGGAATATTGGCCACTCCTTGCGTGCCGTAGGCATGGTCAGGCGTGCCGGAAGATTGCACGGACATGGTGGTGAGCTCCATCGTGTCAGGATGGCGTCGAAACTAGCGCAGTCGATGTGCTGCTCCAACTGGCAAAAATGATAGGCGGCACTGCGCCACATCGACTGCGGGGGTTGAATGCCCCGGTAGCGGGGCGCTCAGGGGTGTATCGAGGAATGGGCGCCATACATCCAGCGCATCAACGAATGCCGCCCGCTGATCCCCAGCTTGATCGCCGCGCGACGCAGGTAGCTTTCCACCGTATTGACCTTCAATTGCAGCAATTCGGCCTGCTGCGGTGCGGTGTGACCAGCCAGCAGGCCCAGGCAGACCTGCATTTCCCGTTCTGAAAGGGCAAGGCCGGTCTGGCTCAGGCGCTCGCGGAAACGCTCCTGCAGGCTGTCGCTCGGTCGCTCGCTGATGCTGGCCTGCAAGGCATCCAGGTGCTTTTGCAGCATGGGCAGCAACAGCGGCGAGATGTCCTGCAGGCAGTCGCGCTCGCGCGGCGAGAAACTTGCGCGATCAGCGCGCAGGACGTGCAGTTCGTAGTGATAATCGGCAGTGCGGCGCACCAGATGCAGACGGGCCGGGTCCAGAAGCTCGTCGCAGGCGGGTTCTCTGGCGCTGAACACGGTTTCACTGAGCAGGGTGGTGCTGCCGTGCAAACCGGGTGAGGCCAGGCGCACCTGGCGGATATGCGTGGCATCAATGCTCAGGTGGGTCTGGATCAGGTCATGCAGCAGGCGCGGGAATTGGCGGCTGCCGGTGCTGGCAATGACTTTGCCGATCTGCGGAAAGAGCAGGTGCGAATTCATCGTATCGTCCATGAGTAGCGGTCATCCGAAAGTCGCGATATGGCTTTTAGCCAGTATTTGGGCGCGACTGCTTGCTATCCTAGTACAACGATTCAGCTACCGCTTGATGAAATGGTCATAACCCCATGCCCGAAAGTGAGGTGCCTGTGCGCCTGCGACGCCGTGCTGGGGTATCATGGCCGCCTTTTCCCTACGAGGCCGGTCCCATGTCCCTGAACGCTGAGCAGATCGCAGAGTTTCGTGCTTTTGCCGAGCAATTGGCCGACGCCGCTGCGCTGGCGATCCAGCCGTATTTTCGCGCGAGCCTGGAGGTCGAGGACAAGGGCGGGCGCCTCTACGATCCGGTGACCGTGGCGGACAAAGCCGCAGAAGACGCCATGCGTGCGTTGATCCAGGCGCGATATCCGACGCATGGCATCCTGGGCGAGGAGCAGGGCGTGGCGAAAGGCAGCAGCCCGTTGACCTGGGTGCTGGACCCGATCGATGGCACCCGGGCCTTCATTACCGGCCTGCCGCTGTGGGGCACGCTGATTGCCCTGAATGATGGCCAGCAGCCAGTGGTGGGGGTGATGAACCAACCCTTTACCGGCGAGCGTTTCGTCGGTACGCCCGAGGGCGCCTGGCGTAGCGGTGCGCCGCTGAAGACCCGCACCTGTGGGTCGCTCGAGGCGGCCACGCTGATGTGTACCACACCGGACATGTTCGACACCCCGGCGCGCAAGGCGGCCTTCGAGCACGTGGCCGGGCGGGCGCGGCTGATGCGTTATGGCGGCGACTGCTACGCCTATTGCATGCTGGCGTCGGGGTTTGTCGATGTGATCGTCGAGGCGAGCCTGCAGCCCTACGACGTGCAGGCACTGATGCCGATCATCGAAGGAGCGGGCGGTGTGATCACCGCGTGGGATGGCAGCTCGGCGCAGAACGGTGGCTGCATCGTGGCCTGCGGCGACCCAGCGCTTCATGCCCAGGTGGTGGAGATGTTGCGCGCAGCGATGTAAAGCTCAGTCGCGGTAGAACACCTGCACCAGGTGATAACCGAACTTGGTCTTGATCGGCCCATGCACCACGCGCAGGGCCTTCTTGAAGATCACCTGGTCGATGGCCCCGACCAACTGGCCAGGACGCACCTCGCCCAGGTCACCACCGCGCTTGCCTGACGGGCAGGTCGAGAACTTCTTCGCCAGCACGTCGAACGCCTCGCCCTTGGCCAGGCGTTGCTTGAGTTGTTCGGCCTCATCGGCGGTCTTGACCAGGATATGGCGCGCTTGTGCTTTCATGTGACACCTGTGCTTCGGGCAAAAAAGGGCGCCATTATGCCTGATCCCGCAGCTCGGCGCGGTCACGGAAATGCGCCAGCGCCTCGGGGTTGGCCAGGGCATCGGTGTTCTTTACCGCCAGCCCGTGCACCACGTTGCGCACCGCCAGCTCCACCAGTTTGCCGCTGACGGTGCGTGGGATGTCTGGCACCTGGGCAATCACCGCTGGCACATGGCGCGGCGTGGTGTATTGGCGTATCACCTGGCGGATACGCTGGCACAGGTCGTCGTCCAGTTGCAGCCCCTCGCGCAGACGCACGAACAGCACCACACGCACGTCGCCTTGCCAGTCCTGGCCGATGGCGATGCTCTCGACCACCTCCTCGACCTTCTCCACCTGACGATAGATCTCTGCCGTACCGATGCGCACGCCGCCGGGGTTGAGCACTGCGTCGGAGCGCCCGTGGATCACCAGGCCGCCGCTGGCGGTCTCTTCGGCGTAGTCACCCTGCGCCCATACGCCAGGAAACAGGCTGAAGTAAGCCTCGTGATAGCGGCTGCCGTCGTTGTCGCCCCAGAACCCCAACGGCATCGACGGGAAATGACGGGTGCAGACCAGCTCACCTTTCTCACCCACCACCGCCTCGCGTCGTTCGTTCCACACCTGCACGGCCATGCCCAGGCCCCGGCATTGCATCTCCCCACGCCGTATTGGCAAGGTCGGGTTACCCAGCACGAAGCATGAAACGATGTCGGTACCGCCGGACATCGACACCAGGCGCACATCACGCTTGATCTGGTAGTAGACGTAGTCGTAGCTGTGCGGCGACAGCGGCGAACCGGTGGAAAGCAACAGGCGCAGGCTGTCGAGACGATGGCTGCGCATCGGCACCAGGCCTTGCTGTTCCAGGGTGGCCAGGTACTTGGCGCTGGTGCCGAATACCTGGATGCCTTCGGCGTCGATCAGGTCGAGCAGGCGTTCGGGGCCCGGGTGCAGCGGCGAGCCGTCGTACAGCACCAGGGTGGCACCGACCGCCAGGCCGCTGGCCAACCAGTTCCACATCATCCAGCCACAGGTGGTGTAGTAGAACATCACGTCATCGGCCTTCAGATCGTTGTGCAGGCCATGTTCTTTCAGATGCTGCAGCAGTACGCCTCCTGCACCGTGGACGATGCACTTGGGTACGCCTGTGGTGCCGCTGGAGTAGAGGATGTACAGCGGGTGGTCGAAAGGCAGGGCGGTGAACTCAGGTTCGCCGCCGGCCTGATAGACGTCCTGCCAGAGGCTGACCTCGAGGCCGACGAACTCATCGGTGCGCGTCTGCTCGCGGGTGTAGGGCACGACCAGCAGGTGCTCCAGCGCCGGCAACTGGGCGCAGACCTGGTTGATCTTCTCCACCTGGTCGATCACCTTGCCGGCATAGTGATAACCGGCACAAGCGATCAGCAGTTTGGGCGCGATCTGGCCAAAACGATCGATGATGCCGTGCAGCCCGAACTCGGGGGAGGCGTTGGACCAGACCGCCCCCAGGCTGGCGCTGGCAAGCATGGCCACCAGCGTTTGCCAGGTGTTGGGCATGATCGCGGCGATACGATCGCCTGGCTGGATGCCGAGGGCCTTGAAGGCGCGTTGCAGGCCGGCGACCTCGGCGGCCAGTTGACGGTGGCTGAGTACCTCGCGTGTGCCGTCCTCACGCACGGCGATCAGCGCCGGATGCGTGTCGCGCCGGCGCAACAAGTGTTCTGCATAGTTGAGCGTGCCACCTGCGAACCAGCGCGCGTCCGGCATCTGCGCGCCTTCGCTGAGCACCTGCGAGGGCAGACTGTGCCAGCGCACTTCGAAGAACGCGCAGAGGCTCTGCCAGAACGCTTCGCGCTGCTCGATGCTCCAGCGGTGCAGGTCTGCATAGTTGGCGAGCTGCAGCCCAAGGTCCTGGTTCACCTGGCGGCGGAAGTGGTCCATTCGGCTGGCCTGGACCTGCGCGAGGCTGGGGCGCCACAGTACGTCGCTCATGCGAACCTCCTCGGTCGGTGGGGCATCGACACGGCCTGCCAGGCGCCGTCTTGAAGGTACATTCAAGACGGTCCCTGATTGAACTCTAGACGTTACTGCGCCAACCAGCCGCCATCCACGTTCCAGGCGGCGCCACGTACCTGGCTGCCGGCCTCGCTGCACAGGAACAGCGCCAGCTCGCCCAGGTGCTCGGGGGTGACGAAGGCCAGCGAGGGCTGTTTCTCGGCCAGCAGGTCATGCTGGGCCTGCCGAGGGTCGCCGCCTGCCGCTGCGCGGTCGTCGATCTGCTTCTGCACCAGCGGGGTCAGCACCCAGCCGGGGCAGATGGCATTGCAGGTCACGTTGCTGGTCGCGGTTTCCAGCGCCACCACCTTGGTCAAGCCGATCACTCCGTGTTTTGCCGCCACGTAGGCGGCTTTGCCGGTGGAGCCCACCAGGCCGTGCACCGAGGCAATGTTGATGATGCGCCCCCAGCCGCGTTCGCGCATGCCCGGCAGGGCCAGGCGGGTGCCGTGGAACACGGCCGAGAGGTTCAAGGCGATGATCTTGTCCCAGCTCTGCACCGGGAAGGCTTCCACCGGCGCGACGTGCTGGATGCCGGCGTTGTTGACGAGGATGTCGACGCCGCCGAACTCGCGCTCGGCCAGGGCGAACAGGGCCTCGATCTGCGTCACCTCGGACAGGTCGGCTGGATGGTGGGCGACCTTCACGCTGTGGCGGGCGATCTCGGCGAGCGCCGGTTGTGGATCGCCAAAGCCGTTGAGCAGGATGTTGGCACCCGCCCGGGCCAGTACCTGGGCGATGCCCAGGCCGATACCGCTGGTGGATCCGGTGATGAGTGCCGTCTTGCCGTCTAGAGTCATGTGCCGCTCCTTACACGATGCCGATAGCGTTGAAACGATCAGTGTGTCTTTCAGTCGAGGGCCGAATCAGCGCCGCGGGTCGAACGCCTCCCGCAGCGCATCGCCGATGAATACCAGCAGCGACAGGATCACCGCCAGCGCGAAGAATGCGGTGAAGCCCAGCCAGGGGGCTTGCAGGTGCTGCTTGCCCTGGGTCACCAGCTCACCCAGCGACGCGGTGCCGGCCGGCATGCCGAAGCCGAGGAAGTCCAGCGCTGTCAGGGTGGTGATGGCACCGGTCAGCATGAACGGAATGTAGGTCAGTGTGGCGTTCATGGCATTGGGCAGGATATGCCGCAGCATCACCTGGGTGTCAGGCAGGCCCAGTGCACGGGCGGCCTTGACGTACTCCAGGTTGCGCCCGCGCAGGAACTCGGCGCGCACCACATCGACCAGGGTCAGCCAGGAGAACAGCGCCATGATCCCCAGCAACCACCAGAAATTCGGTTCGACGAAGCCGGACAGGATGATCAGCAGATACAGCACCGGCAACCCCGACCAAACCTCCAGCAGGCGCTGGCCGAGCAGGTCGACCCAGCCGCCGTGGTAGCCCTGCAGCGCGCCGGCGGCGACGCCGATCAGCACGCTGACCAGGGTCAGGGCGAAGGCGAACAGCAAGGAAATACGTGTGCCATACAGCACCCGCGCGAGCACGTCGCGGCCCTGATCGTCGGTGCCCAGCCAATTGCTCGCGCTGGGCGGGCTGGGGGTGGGCACCTGCAGGTCGTAGTTGGGCGTGTCGGCACTGAAGGGGATGGGGGCAAACAGCATCCAGCCGCCATGGCCTTCGATCAATTGGCGCACATAGGCGCTGCGGTAGTCGGGCTGGAAAGGCAGCTCACCGCCAAACTGCTGCTCGGTGTAGCGCTTGAGTGCGGGGGTGTACAGCTCGCCCTTGTACGACAGCAGCAGCGGCTTGTCGTTGGCCACCAGCTCTGCACCCAGGCTCAGCAGCAGGAGGGCGGCGAACAGCCACAGCGAAACCCAGCCCAGGCGGTTATGGCGAAAACGCTGCAGGCGGCGCCGGGCGACAGGCGAGAGCATCAGTGCGCCCTCGTGTCGAAGTCGATGCGCGGGTCGAGCAAGGTGTACGACAGGTCGCCGACCAGACGAATCAGCAAGCCTGCCAGGGTGAAGATGAACAGGGTGCCGAACACCACCGGGTAGTCCCGTGAGACGGCCGCCTCGTAGCTCATGCGCCCGAGGCCGTCGAGCGAGAAGATCACTTCGATCAGCAACGAACCAGCGAAGAACACCGTGATCAACGCCTGCGGCACCCCGGCCACCACCAGCAGCATGGCATTGCGCAGCACATGGCCGTACAGCACCCGGCGTTGGCTCAAGCCCTTGGCCCGGGCGGTGACCACATACTGGCGCGAGATCTCGTCGAGGAAGGCGTTCTTGGTCAGCAGGGTGAGGGTGGCGAACCCACCGATCACCAAGGCCCCGACCGGCAGCACCAGGTGCCAGAAATAATCGGCGACCTTGCCCAGCAGGCTCAGCTGGTCGAAGTCTTCCGAGACCAGCCCGCGCACCGGGAACCAGTTCAACGACGTGCCGCCGGCGAACAGTACGATCAGCAGCAGGGCGAAGAGGAACGAGGGCAGTGCGTAGCCAACCACGATCAGCGCGCTGCTCCAGGCATCGAAGCGGCTGCCGTGGCGCACAGCCTTGCGGATGCCCAACGGGATCGAGACCAGGTAGGTGATCAGCGTCGCCCAGAAGCCCAGTGACAGGGTGACGGGCAACTTGTCGAGAATCAGGTCGGTGACCTTGGCGCCACGGAAGAAACTCTGGCCAAAATCGAGCCGGGCATACTGGCCGAGCATCAGCCACAGGCGCTCCGGGGCGCTCTTGTCGAAGCCGTACTGGCGCTTGATCTCTTCGATCAGCTTGGGGTCGAGCCCGCGACTGGCGCGAGACTCGCCCTGCATCACCTCGACCCGCGCGCCGGGGGCGCCGCCGCCAATGCCTTGCAGGCGCGCCACGGCCTGCTCCACAGGGCCGCCGGGGGCCGCCTGGACGATGGCGAAGTTGACCAGCAGGATCGCCAGCAAGGTCGGAATGATCAGCAGCAGGCGCCGCAGGATATAGGCGGTCATGGGGCAACCTTCGTACGTTCAGCCATCTGCTGATTGGTCAGCGCCGTGGGGCTGAGCTCCCACCAGGTATCCAGGCCTTCGTCGTAGGCGGCCTGCACCTTGGGCAGGCCGAAGCGGTTCCACCAGACGGTCGAGCTGCCGGGCGGGTAATAGTTTGGAATCCAGTAGTAGTTCCACTGCAGCACCCGGTCCAGGGCGTGGGCGTGGCGCAGCATGTCGGCCTGGGTCGAGGCGCGTACCAGGCCATCGAGCAGGTGGTCGACCGCCGGGTCCTTGAGCACCATGAGGTTGTTCGAACCAGGGTCGTTGGCGGCGGCGGAACCAAAGTAGTTGTATTGCTCCGAGCCGGGTGACAGCGTCACCGGGTAGCCGGTCACGACCATGTCGTAGTCGCGCGCCATCAGCCGGTTGATGTATTGCGCCGAGTCGACGTTGCGGATATTCAGCTCGATGCCGATTTGCGCCAGGTTGCGCTTCCATGGCAAGAGCAGGCGCTCGAGGCCCGATTGCCCGTTGAGGAAGGTGAAGCTCAGCGCGGTGCCATCGGCGTTTACCAGCCGATCGCCTTCAGGGCGCCAGCCAGCAGCCTGGAGCAGTTCCAGTGCCTGCAACTGCTGTTTGCGGACGATGCCCGTGCCATCGGTCACCGGTGCCGTGAACACTTGGCTGAAGACCTCGTCGGGGATCTGGCCGCGTAGCGGTTCGAGCAGTTTGAGTTCCTCGGCGTCGGGCAGCTCGCGTGCTGCGAGCGGGGTGTTGGAGTACAGGCTTTGCTGGCGGATGTACAGGTTGCGCATCATCTGCCGGTTGCTCCACTCGAAGTCCCAGAGCATGGCCAGCGCCTGGCGTACACGGCGGTCGCGAAACACCGGCTTGTCGAGGTTGAACACGAAACCCTGGGCGTTCTGGGGCTTGGCAGGGCCCAGGTGGGCGCGCTGCAGGCGGCCGTCGTCGAGCTGGGCGCCGTTGTAGCCCAGGGTGTAGGCGGTGGCGGAGAACTCGCGGTTGTAATCGTAGCCGCCGCCCTTGAGTACCTGGCGGGCCACCTCGGTGTCGCCGAAGTACTCGACGCGCAAGCGCTGGAAGTTGAAGCGCCCGCGGTTGACTGGCAGGTCCTTGGCCCACCAGTCGGAGTCGCGCTCGAAGGTGATGCTGCGGCCGTTGTCGATCCGGCTGATGCGGTAGGGGCCACTGCCTACCGGTTTCTCGAACCCGGCGCCATTGGCAAAGTCGCGTGCCTGCCAGTCGTGTTCCGGCAGTACCGGCAGGCTTGCCAGGTCCAGCGGCAGGGTGCGGCCATGGGGTTGCTTGAAGTCGAAGCGAACGCTGCGCGGGCCTTCCACGGTGACCCCGGCAACCTCGGCGAACTGCGTGCGGTATTTGAGGCTGCCCTTGCTCATCAGCAGCTCGAAGGTGAAACGCACATCCTTGGCGCGCACTGGTGTGCCGTCGGCAAAGGTGGCACGCGGGTCGATTTCGAAACGCAACCAGGCGTCGTCCGGACCACGCTCCATCCGGCGGGCGATCAAGCCATAGACCGTGTACGGCTCATCGAACGAGCGGACTGCCAGCGGTGCATACAGCCAGCCATCGACCTCGCTGACGCCGGTGCCCTTGTCGATATACGGCAGGATATGGTCGAACTGACCAATCTCGATGGCCGAGCGCCGCAAGCTGCCGCCCTTGGGGGCGTGCGGGTCGACGTAGTCGAAGTGCGAGAAGTTGGCGGGGTAGCGCGGCGCTTCACCGTAGACGGTGAGGGCGTGGGAGGGCGCGGCCTGGGTGGTCAATGCCAGGCATGACAGCAAGCATCCGACCAACAGACGACTCAGCCCCCGGCAAGAGCGGGCTTGCCCCGCGATCGGGAGCTGCGAGACGCAGGAGGTGACGGTACTGGCCCTGTCGCGGGACAAACCCGCTCCTACAAGGGCGCTGCAGGGGCGGGCGGACAAGACCGAATCAGTCCTGGCGGCTGGTCACTTCCAGCAGGTGGTAGCCGAACTGGGTCTTGACCGGGCCCTGCACGGTGTTGACTGGCGCGCTGAACACCACGGTGTCGAATTCCTTGACCATCTGGCCTGGACCGAAGGAGCCCAGGTCACCGCCCTGGCGGCTGGACGGGCAGGTGGAGTTGGCCTTGGCGATTTCGCCGAAGTCGGCACCGGCTTCGATCTGAGCCTTGAGTTCGTTGCACTTCTCTTCGCTGCTGACGAGGATGTGGCGGGCGGTGGCACGTGCCATGGGAACTGCTCCTTGATGTGAAACGGCAAGCCTAGCGCAATTGGCGGCGAAATGTCTCGCAAGGCTTGCCGTTAGCCTCCTACAACTGATCTGCCGCCCGGCGCAGCAAGGCGTCGGTCGAATCCCAGCCCAGGCAACCATCGGTGATCGACACGCCGTATTTCAACGCGCCCTTGCCCAGCGCCTGGCAGCCGTCGAACAGGTGCCCCTCGAGCATCACGCCGACGATCGAGGTGTCACCGGCCAGGCGCTGGCTCAGCACATCCTCGAATACCGCGGGCTGACACGCCGGATCCTTGCCGCTGTTGGCGTGGCTGCAATCGACCATGATCCGCGCCGCAAGCCCGGCCTTGGCCAGCCCCTGGCGGGCCAGGGCGATGCTGTCGGCATCGTAGTTCGGGCCCTTGTGGCCGCCGCGCAGCACCAGGTGGGTATCCGGGTTGCCGAAGGTCTCGATGATCGCCGGGTAGCCTTGCGCATCCATGCCGAAGTGGCGGTGCGGCGCCGCGGCGCTGCGCATGGCGTCGGTAGCGATGGCAACCCCACCGTCGGTGCCGTTCTTGAAGCCGACCGGCAGTTCCAGGCCGCTGACCATCTCGCGGTGAATCTGTGATTCAGTCGTACGCGCACCGATGGCCGCCCAGCTCAGCAGGTCATCGAAATAGCCCGCTGCCATCGGTTGGAGCAGTTCGGTGGCGATCGGCAAGCCGCGTTCGAGCATGCCCAGCATCAGGCCTCGGGACAGGGCGATACCGGCATGCATGTCGTCGCTGCCGTCCAGGTGCGGGTCGTAGGCCAGGCCTTTCCAGCCGACGGTGGTGCGCGGTTTTTCCACGTAGGCCCGCATCACCAGCAGCAGCTTGTCATCGACTTCGCGGCTCAGGGCCGCCAGGCGGTCGGCGTACTCCAGGGCCGAGCGTGGGTCGTGGATCGAGCAGGGGCCGACGATCACCAGCAGCCGTGTGTCGCGGCCTTCGAGAATGGCGCGCACGGCCTGGCGATGGGCGTGGACTTGCTGGGCGAGTTCGCTGGAAAGCGGCATCTGCTGCTTGAGCAGGTGGGGGCTGGGCAGGCGCTGGCTGACGGAGGCGTTGGCAGCGGCAGGTTGGGTCAGGGGCAGAGCGAGATTCGAAGCTTGCATGGCGTTGTTTCCCTGGGCGGACGGCGGGTGCTTCCCGCGCGGTCGGCCCTATCGAGGTGTTCGACAGGTATTCGGATGATTACTGTGTGCAGCGTTGCCACCAGTGATGGACCGTACGGAGGCGGCAGGCTGGCCCGAACGGGATTGGCTAAATCGCCAGGCGTAGGTGTCTGCGTAGGGGTAGCTGGTGTAGTTCATGAATCTGTCCTCGGAACGAATGAATGTTTTTCAGGGCCTGGAAACGCAAAACCCCCGGTCGGGGAGCCGACCGGGGGTTTGAGTATTCTCATGTTCGGCGGCCCCTCGAAGGTGGGCGCCGTGTGGGTATCGGCGCCTAGTGGCTAAACCAATACCCAAAATAGGAGCAGGCGACGGTACGACCGGCAACGGCCAGCACAGGGCGCGAGGTGCGACCGGTGGTGTTGGCGTGATTGCAGGTATGTTTCGACATGTTGCTCTCCAGTGAATGGGGTCGAGCTTACTGCACCTGTAACGCTGTGTTCAATGGATAAATGCTATCGCGATGATAATCCGGGGCAGCGACGCGGCCCCGGCGGGGTGCGATCACAGCGGGTAGTGCTTGAGTTCGCGCGCGATCAGCATCCGCTGAATCTCGCTCGAGCCCTCGTAGATCTGTGTGATGCGCGCATCGCGGTAGTACTTCTCCACCGGATAGTCCTCAAGATACCCATAGCCGCCATGCACCTGGATGGCCATGGAGCACACCCGTTCGGCCATTTCCGAGGCGAACAGCTTGGCCTGCGAGGCTTCCGACAGGCATGGCTTGCCGGCCGTGCGCAGGCGCGCGGCGTGGAGGATCAGCAGGCGTGCGGCGTTGACCTGCACCTGCATGTCGGCCAGCAGGTTGGCGATGCTCTGGTGCTCGTTGATCGGTTTGCCGAACTGGATACGCTCGCGCGAATAGGTCAGCGCGGCCTCGAACGCGGCACGGGCAATGCCCAGGGCCTGGGCGGCGATGCCGATGCGTCCGCCTTCGAGGTTGGACAGGGCAATGGCCAGGCCCTTGCCGCGCTCACCCAGCAGATTGGCGGCCGGGATGCGGCAGTTGTCGAGGGTGACTGCGCAGGTGTCAGAGGCGCGGATGCCCATCTTGTGTTCGCTGCGATCGACCTTGAAGCCTGGGTTGTCGGTCTCTACCAGGAACGCCGACAGGCCCTTCTTGCCCAGCTCCGGATCGGTGACGGCAAAGACGATGGCCAGCCCCGCACGGCGGGCGTTGCTGACGAACTGCTTGGCGCCGCTGATGACCCAGTGGCCGTCCACCAGCTCGGCGCGTGTGCGCAGGTTATGGGCTTCGGAGCCGGCCTGCGGCTCGGTCAGGCAGAAGCAGCCAATCACTTCGCCACTGGCCAGGCGCGGCAGCCATTGCTGCTGTTGCTCAGCGCTGCCATAAGCCAGCAGAGGGCCGCAGCCGACCGAGTTGTGGATGCTCATCATCGCACCGGTCGCGCCGTCGCCAGCCGAGATTTCTTCTACTGCCAGGGCATAGGCGACATAGTCGGTGTAGCTGCCGCCGAAGGTGTCGGGCACGACCATGCCCAGCAGGCCCAGTTCGCCCATGGCGCGGACCACGTCATCGTCGATCCAGCCAGCCTTCTCCCAGGCCTGGGCATGGGGCGCGATCTCGCCACGGGCAAAGTCCCGGGCCATGTCGCGGATCATGATCTGTTCTTCGCTCAGTTCCAGGTCTTGCATGCTGTGTACTCCCGGGCTCACAGGCCTTCGAAGAATTGATCGACCCGCTGGCGCGACAGCGCGGCGAGTGTGGGCGGGTTCCAGCGGGGCTGCTTGTCCTTGTCGACGATCAGCGCACGCACGCCCTCGATGATATCGCCATGGGCGAACCACTGGCGGTCCAGGTGCAGTTCCATGGCGAAGCATTCTTCCAGGCTCAGGCGGCGACCGCGACGCAACATCTCCAGGGTAACCGCCATCGCCAGCGGTGAGCGGGTTTCCAGCTGATCGGCGGTGGCCAGTGCCCAGGGGCGGCTGTCGCCGATGCTCACGGCGCGCAGTTGCTCGATGATGCTGGCCAGGTCGGGCAGGGCGAAGAAGTGATCGATGGCCGGGCGCAGTTTGGCCAGTGGCGCGTCGTCCAGCCTCTGGGAGCCAAGTTTGGCAAGCAGACCTTGCAGATCCTTGAGTGGCTGGTCGCCGAAGTTCAGATGGTTCAGGCCTTCGTCCAGCGCGGCCAGCTTTGCGCTGTCCACGTACCAGTCCGCCAGCCCGCAGTACAGGGCATCGGCGGCCTGGATCTGCGCGCCGCTGACACCCAGGTAGATGCCCAGCTCGCCGGGGATGCGCGACAGGAAGTAGCTGCCGCCGACATCGGGGAAGTAGCCGATACCGACTTCGGGCATCCCTAGACGACTGCGTTCGGTGACGATGCGCAGGTCCGCGCCCTGGGCCAGGCCCATGCCGCCACCGAGGGTGAAGCCGTCCATCAGTACCAGGATGGGTTTGCGGTAATGATGGATGCACAGGTCGAGGGCATATTCCTCGACGAAGAAGCGTTCATGCAGGTCGCTGCCGGACTTGAAGCTGTCGTGCAGCGAGCGGATGTCGCCCCCTGCGCAGAAGCCCTTGGGGCCTTCGCCGCGCAGCACAACGGCCTTGACTTGCGGATCCTGCGCCCAGGCGTCGAGGTGATGCTGCAGGCTGCGCACCATGTCGAGGGTCAGGGCGTTGAGGCCGGAGGGACGGTTGAGTGTCAGGTGGCCGATGTGATTGCGGGTGTCGGCCAGAACATGATCCGTGGCCGTTGGTCGAGCGTGCGCGGTCATCGCGGTCTCCCTGCTTTGTTATTGATTTTCCAAGGTAAGTCTGGAAGTACGCTGGAGGATCAACGGATCCTGCCATGCGTATTTGCCTGACACAATTGGTAAATCTGCAGGGGAGGGGTGCATTTTTGTGGCAGATGATCAGGCATCTGCTGTGTGGGTGCTGCCCTTTTCGCGGGCAAGCCCGCTCCTACAAGGAGCGGGCTTGCCCGCGAAAAGAGCGACGCGCACTCGCCTCAGTTACGATCCAGCCACACCGTCTGCACGTTGCAGAACTCGCGCACCCCAAAGTGCGACAGCTCACGCCCGAAACCGCTCTTCTTGACGCCGCCGAACGCTACGCGGGGGTCGGAGGCGCAGTAGCCGTTGATGAACACACCGCCGGTGTCCAGCGCCGAGGTCATATGCTCTGCCTTTGCCAGGTCGGCGGTATAGATCGTCGCCGCCAGGCCGAACTCGCTGTCGTTGGCCAGTTCGACCGCGTGTTCGGCGTCACGGGCGCTGATGATCGCCGCCACCGGGCCGAACAGCTCCTGCTTGAAGGCAGTCATGTCGCGGGTCACGTTGGCGAACACGGTCGGCTCGTAGAAGTTGGCGCTGCCTTCGACTTTCTTGCCGCCCAGCAGCAACGTGGCGCCTTCGGCGAGGGTCGCCTGGACCTGGCCATCGAGCTCGTCGCGCAGGTCGAAGCGGGCCATCGGGCCGATGTACGTGTCGTCCTGCAGTGGGTTGCCGATTTTCAGGGCGCGGGTCGCTTCCACGAACTTCTGCGTGAAGGCCTCGACGATGCTGTCTTCCACGATGAAGCGTTTGGCCGCAGCGCAGACCTGGCCGGTGTTCTGGTAGCGGCCGATCACTGCAGCCTTGACGGCGGCATCGAGGTCGGCATCGGCCAGCACGATGAACGGATCGGAACCGCCCAGTTCGAGCACGCACTTCTTCAGCGCCGCGCCCGCTTGGGCACCGATGGCCATGCCGGCACGCACGCTGCCGGTGAGGGTAATGGCGGCGATGCGCGGGTCATTGATCGCGCGGGTGACGCCATCCGGAGTGACGTTGACCACCTCGAACACGCCTTGCGGCAGGCCAGCCTGCTTGAACAGCTCGGCCAGCAGGTAGGCGCTGCCCATCACGTTCGGCGCGTGCTTGAGCACATAGGTGTTGCCGGCCAGCAGGGCAGGGACGGCGCCACGCAGCACTTGCCAGATCGGGAAGTTCCACGGCATCACCGCGAGGATAGGGCCGAGCGGGCGGTATTCGATACGTGCTTTTTCGATCTGGGTGGCCTCGGGGGCGAGCATGGCCGGGCCGTGTTCGGCGTACCACTGGCACAGGCCGATGCACTTGGTCACTTCGCCACGGGCCTGGGCGATCGGCTTGCCGATTTCGCGGGTGATCATCACCGCGAAGGCCTCGTGGTTGGCCTGCAGTGCGTTGGCCAGAGCGATCAGGTATTCGCTGCGCTGACCCAGCGACACCTGGCGCCACTGGGCGTAGCCGGCCTTGGCGCGTTGCAGGGCTGCGTCCAGTGCGGCATCGGTGTCGTAGGGGTAGGCGCCAATCTGTTCGCCGCTGTACGGGTCGACGGAAATGGCATGGGTCAGGCTGCTGATCTCGCTCATGGCGGGTCCTCTTGTTGTCTTGGCGGTGTCGTATTCGACTGAAGGCCAGACTAGTGGCGTGCGCCTTTAATGAAAACTGAATAATAATGAGCGAAACATTCACGAATGGAGAAAGACTGTGGACCTCGTGCAACTGGAGATGTTCAAGGCCGTGGCCGAACACGGCAGCATCAGCGCTGCCGCCCAACACATCCATCGGGTGCCATCGAACCTGACCACCCGTATCAAGCAGCTCGAAGAAGACCTGGGGGTGGAGCTGTTCATCCGCGAAAAGAGCCGCCTGCGCCTGTCTCCGGCGGGCTGGAACTTTCTGGAGTACACCCGGCGCATCCTGGAGCTGGTGCAGGAGGCGCGCTCGACCGTGGCCGGCGAAGACCCGCAGGGCACCTTTGCCCTCGGCTCGCTGGAGAGCACCGCGGCGGTGCGCATTCCTACGGTGCTGGCGGCCTATAACCAGCGTTATCCGAAGGTCGACCTGGACCTCTCCACTGGCCCGTCGGGGACCATGCTCGAAGGGGTGCTGTCCGGGCGGCTGGTGGCAGCCTTCGTCGATGGCCCGGTGCTGCATCCGACACTTGAGGGCATGCCGGTGTTCGAGGAGGAGATGATGGTCATCGCACCCCTGAACCACGCCCCGGTCAGTCGCGCCCAGGATGTCAACGGCGAAAGCATCTACGCCTTCCGTGCCAACTGCTCGTACCGGCATCATTTCGAGAGCTGGTTCGTCAAGGACAAGGCCGTCCCGGGCAAGATCCACGAGATGGAGTCGTACCACGGCATGCTCGCCTGTGTCAGCGCTGGTGCAGGCCTGGCACTGATGCCCCGCAGCATGCTCGACAGCATGCCCGGCGCCAGTACGGTCAGCGCCTGGCCGTTGTCCGAGGACTTTCGTTACCTCAAGACCTGGCTGGTGTGGCGTCGCGGTACGGTGTCACGCAGCCTGACCATGTTCATCCGCCTGCTGGAGGAGCAGGCCGGCTGAGGGGGTCAAGGCGAAAAAACCGATACCTTGCTAACTTTTTTCCTATTCGATAGTGGCAAATGACTTTCATCTTTCATCGCGGCTGACGATAATCAGAAAAGTATTACTACTTGTGACCCCAGGTGGGATGGCCTGGGGCGCAAGCGAAGAACGAGAGGCCAAGCCTCCACTTGCTGCAGGCACGACCCACCAGGGCACCTGCCCGTGAAGACCTTCTGGAGTAGTCATTGATGAAAACCCGTCTTGCCACCTCGCTGGCCGCCGCAGTACTGGCTCTGGCCGGTGCCAACCTGGCCCAGGCCGCGCAAATCTCCGGTGCCGTGGGCGCCACCAGCCAGGGCGACATGACCTATCGCATCGGCCTGTCGTTCGACTGGGACAAGAAGTGGCTGCAGAGCAGCACCGGTCACCTGACCGGTTACTGGGATGGCGCCTACACCTACTGGGAGGGTGGCGACTACAGCGGCGCCCACTCCCTGTCGTTCAGCCCGGTATTCGTCTATGAGTTCGGCGATTCGGGCTATGTCCCGTTCATCGAGGCCGGTATCGGCCTGGCCGCCTTCTCCAAGACCGACGTCGGTGATCAGAAGCTGGGCTCGTCGGTCAACTTCGAAGACCGCATCGGCTTCGGCCTGAAGCTGCCGGGTCAGCAGAAGATCGGTATTCGCGCCACGCATTACTCCAACGCCGGCATCAAGCAGCCGAACGACGGCATCGAGTCGTACGCGCTGTTCTACAGCGCCGGCTTCTAAGCGCTGCCTGTGCACCGTCGGTATCGGTCCGACGGTGCATCACGCCGCGCCATGCGAGCCCTGGCTACCAGGTCAGGGCCGGCGAGCAGTACGCAGTTATCGTTCAACTCAGGCCTTGCGTCGCAGCAAGAGGATGAAGAACAGCCCGCCGATGGCTGCCGTGGCGATGCCGATCGGCAGATCCTGCGGGGCGATCAGCGTGCGTGCGCCAACATCGACCCAGATCATGAACAGCGCCCCGAGCAAGGCACAGGCCGGCAGCAGCCGGCGATGTTCGGCACCCACCAGGCGGCGAGCGACGTGGGGCAGCATCAGGCCGACGAAACCGATGGCGCCCGACAGCGACACCAGCACACCGGTCAGCAACGCCGTGCCGACGAACACCTTGGCCCGCACGCGCCGGGTGTCGAAGCCCAGGCTGACCGCGGTCTGCTCGCCACTCATCAGCGCGTTCAGCGCCCGCGCCAGGCTCATCAACAGCACGAAGCCCGCCAGCACGCAAACGGTCGGCAGCCACAACAGCGACCACTGTGCCAGGCCCAGGCCACCAAGCATCCAGAACATCACCGAGGCGGCAGCATGCGGGTCGCCGGTGTAGAGCAAGAGGTTGGCGGCGGCCATCACCACGAACGACACCGCCACCCCGGCCAGCAGCAGGCGATCGCTTTCCAGGCGCCCACCACGACTGGCCACGCCGAGCACCAGCAGCATGCTGCCCAACGCGCCGATGAACGCGGCCAGGGGCAGGCTGAAGGCCCCGGCGAACGGGCCGAGAAACAGCACCACCAGCACTGCGCCGAACACCGCCCCGGAGCTGACGCCCAGCAGGTGTGGATCAGCCAGGGGGTTGCGGGTCACTGCCTGCAAAGCGCCGCCGACCAGTGCCAACCCTGCACCGACCAGCGCCCCCAGCAGCACGCGCGGCGCGCGGATCTGCCAGATGATCTGCGCGTGGCCGCGGCTCCAGTCGCCGCTTTGCCCCAGCCCCACCTGCTGCAAAACAATGCCGACGACTTTGCCCAGTTCAACCTGTGCCGAACCGAACCCCAGTGACACCAGGCACGACAGCAGCAAGGCCAGCAGCAGCGAAACGATCAGCAGGCGATAGCCCGCAGGGCTGCGAATCGGCATCAGCGGCGGGCCTCGGCGAACTGCTGCGGATGCAAGGCCGTGGCCAGGGTCTCGATGGCCTGGGCGTTCTCCACCGAC
This sequence comes from Pseudomonas sp. A014, assembly GCF_052378495.1. NCBI lineage: Bacteria > Pseudomonadati > Pseudomonadota > Gammaproteobacteria > Pseudomonadales > Pseudomonadaceae > Pseudomonas > Pseudomonas sp. A014. Next base: position 2,940,223 of record NZ_CP199001.1, on the reverse strand, counting down.
GGTGTCACCTCCAGGTACGACAGCACCACGAAACGCTGCTTGCGGATCGCCTCGACACTGCCCAGTGCCGGGTGCTGTAGAAGGAAGTCGCGTTTCTGCTGCCAGCTGGTGGGCCCGTAGTCGACGATGACGATCACCTGCGGATCGCGTTCCACCACGCTTTCCCAGTTCACCTGGGTCCAGCTGGCGGCGACATCGCTCATGACGTTATCGCCCCCCGCAGCGCTGATCAGCGCCTGGGGCATCCCCAGGCGCCCGGAGGTGGTGGGGCGGTCTTCGCCACTGTCGTAGAGGAATACGCGCGGCCGTTGCTTGACCTCGGCCATCTGCGCTGCGACGCGCTCGACGCGTTGGCGCAACTGGTTGACCAGCGCGGTAGCGCGCTCGCGCACATCGAAGATGCGGCCGAGGTTGTCCAGGTCGCGGTAGAGGTCGTCGAGGCTGGCCTGGCGTTGCGGCATGATCCAGGAACACGACTCGCTCAGTTCGTAGACCGGGATATCGAAGGGCGCGAGGGTCTGTGGGGTGACCGGCCCGCCGATTCGCATGCCGTAGCTCCAGCCGGCGAGGAAGAAGTCGGCGTTGGCATCGAGCAGGTTTTCCACCGACACGTAGCGCGGCGCCAGCTCTGGCAGCCCTTCGAGTGCTTCGCGCAGGCTTGGGTCGAGGGTTTTCCAGCCGCTGATACCGCTGTAGCCGGCCATGTGGTCGCGCAGGCCGAGCGCGAGGAGCATGCCGGTGAGATTGATATCGTGGCTGACGGCATGCTGCGGCGCATGGGTGAAGGTGACGTCGCGTTCGCAACTGCGCACGGTCAGTGGATAGTTGTCGGCCTCGGCGGCCAGCGGCAGGGCGGCCAGCAGGGCCAGGCTGGTGAGCAGCGATTTCATGCGGGGCTGATCCAGGTAATGCGTGGATGGGAGGCCAGCGGGTGACGGTCGACCAGGGCCTGCACGCCGAACACCTCCGCCAGGCACTGCTCGGTGAGCACCTGCCCTGGCGTGCCGTGGGCGACGATGCGCCCGGCATCGATCACGTACAGCCGATCGCAGAAGGCGGCGGCCAGGTTCAGATCGTGAAAGCTGGCCAGCAGGCTCAGGCCGGTGTTGCGCAATTGCTGAAGTAGCGCCAGCTGGAAGCGTGGGTCGAGGTGATTGGTCGGCTCGTCGAGGATCAGCAGCCGAGGTTGCTGGACCAGTGCCCGGGCCAGCAGCACGCGCTGTTTTTCACCGCCCGACAGGCAGGTAAAGGCATCGAAGGCGCGCGGCAGCAGGTCGAGCCTGGCCAGGGTATCGTCGATCAGACTCGCGTCGCCATCACCGTCGAACCAGCCCAGGTGCGGGGTACGGCCCATGGCAACGACGTCACGCACACTCAAGCCGAAGTCTTCGGGGAACTCCTGCAGCATCACCGCGATGCGCTGGGCGACCCAGCGTGGGCTGCGCTGCCAGATATCCTCGCCATCGAGGTGCACCTGCCCGGCGATGGGGCGATTGAAACGGTAGGCGCAGCGCAGCAGGCTGGTCTTGCCACTGCCGTTGGGGCCGATCAGGCCGACGAATTCACCGGCGCCGATCTGCAGGTCGATGCCCTCCAGCAGCGGCTGTCCACCGCTGTGCGGTGACCAGTGCAGGCCTTGGATATGCAGGGTAGGGCATGACATGGATGAACCAACCGTCGCAGGGTGAGTGATACCCGAACGGTGGAGGTGCGCGCAGCTGTCGCGGGCGCGCGGCTGCCGCGAGAACCGGCCTGCGCCCGCCCACCGCGGGAGTTGCCAACTGCTGTGACAGGCCGGTCTCCGGGCTTGCGAGGGGCATGAGGCATTCACCTTCCCATGCCGTTGGCACAGTGGTGTATCGAATGCTTCGCTCGCTTACCGTTGCGGGGGCAGCGCCGGACTGCTCGCAGGGGCGAGGCACCGGCTTCCCGTTTAATCCCCGGCTCGGCGGCAGGGGACACCTGAAACAAGGGGCGCATCTGAGCATTTATGGGGTGGGGAGTCAACCGGCCCTGTCGCGGGGCACGCCCGCGCCAGGGCCGACACGTTCAGGCCGGCAATGATCAGCTGCGCTTGAGCACCAGCGTCAGGATGTCGTAACTGGCCACCAGTTCACCGAGCTGGTTGGTCACCTCCACATCCCAGGCCACCACCCCTTGCGGCTGCCCCAACGGGCTGGTCTTGCCCTGGTCGATCTTGCGCTTGCAGGTCAGGCGCGCCTGGATCGTGTCACCGATCCCCACCGGGTTGATGAAGCGCAGGGTGTCCAGCCCGTAGTTGGCCAGTACCGGCCCTTCGCCTGGCGATACGAACAGCCCGGCCGCCGCTGACAGCACGAAGTAGCCATGGGCGATGCGCTTGCCGAACTGCGACTGCTTGGCGGCGATCTCGTCGAAGTGCATGTAGAAGTGGTCGCCCGACAGGCAGCCGAAGTTCACCAGGTCCGCTTCGGTGACGGTACGTCGGTGAGTCAGCAGCGATTCGCCGATGCGCAGTTCATCGAAGTAGCGACGGAACGGGTGCACCTCGGTCTCGATCACTTCGGCGCCGCGCACGTGCTCGCCGGTCACCGCCGCCAGCATGCTTGGCGAGCCCTGGATCGCGGCACGCTGCAGGTAGTGCTTGACCGCCCGCAGGCCGCCGAGCTCTTCGCCGCCCCCCGCACGCCCGGGGCCGCCGTGCTTGAGCTGTGGCAGCGGCGAGCCGTGCCCGGTGGACTCCGGCGCGGCTTCGCGATCGAGCACCAGCAGGCGGCCGTGCCAGGCGGCGGCCGCGGGAATGGCCTTGGCGGCGATGGCGCGGTCGCGGGTCACCAGGGTCGCCACCAGGCTGCCCTTGCCACGCGCGGCCAGGACCAGGGCTTCGTCCAGGTCCTCGTAGGCCATCAAAGTGCTGACCGGGCCGAACGCCTCGATATCGTGTGCGCCGCCTTCGGCGTGTGGGTCGCGTGCGTGCAGCAGGGTCGGGGCAAAGAACGCACCTTCGGTTACACCTTCGCCCACCGGCGAGAAGCCGTCGTCGGCGCCGAACAGCTGGTCGCAGCTTTGCAGCAGGCTGCGCACGCGCTCACCGACGTCACGCTGCTGGTCATGGGAGGCCAGCGCGCCCATGCGCACGCCTTCGACCGACGGATCGCCCACCACCACCTTGGCCAGGCGCTCGCGCAGGCGGCTGGCGACGGCATCCAGGTGCCTGGCCGGCACGATGGCGCGGCGAATGGCGGTGCATTTCTGGCCCGCCTTGGTGGTCATCTCGCGTACCACTTCCTTGACGTACAGGTCGAACTCCTCGTCGTCGGGGGTCACATCCGGCCCGAGGATGGCGCAGTTCAGCGAGTCGGCCTCAGCGGTGAAGGGCACCGAGTTGCGCACCAGGTTCGGTGTCATGCGCAGCTTGGCAGCGGTGTCGGCGGAGCCGGTGAAGGTCACCAGGTCCTGGCCTTGCAGGCGCTCGAGCAAATCGCCGGTGCTGCCGATCACCAGTTGCAGGCTGCCGGGCGGCAGCAGGCCGGATTCGTCGATCAGGCGCACTACCGCTTCGGTCAGGTAGCTGGTAGAGGTCGCGGGCTTGACGATGCACGGCATGCCGGCGAGGAAGGTCGGTGCGAACTTCTCCAGCATGCCCCAGATCGGGAAGTTGAAAGCGTTGATGTGCACCGCCACGCCTGCCCGTGGCACCAGGATATGGCTGCCGGCAAAGCGCCCTTGCTTGCCCAGTGGGATGGCCGGGCCTTCGTGCAGCAGGTTGCCCGAGGGCAACTCGCGGGTGCCGATGCCGGAGTAGGAAAACAGCGTGGCGTTGCCGCCTTCGATGTCGATCCAGCTGTCGGCACGGGTCGCGCCGCTGTGGTGGGAGAGGGCGTAGAGCTGCTCCTTGCGCTCGGCCAGGTACAGCGCCAGGGCCTTCAGGCGGGCGGCGCGCTGTTGAAAGTCCAGGGCCATGAGCCCGGCGAGGCCCTGGCGGCGGCCGAAATCCAGCGCTTCGGCGAAGTCCGGGCGTTCCTCATGGCTATAGGCGAGGACCTGCCCATCGAGGGCGCTGCGCAGGGCCTGGGCGCCGTGCTGGCCGATCCAGCGACCGGCGATGAAGCTCTGCAGGGTGTGGGCTTCAGACATGCTGTTCTCCTTTGAGGGGCGCGGTTACCACAGCGCCAGGGTGTAGCCGATGATCAGGCGGTTCTCGTCCACGGCGTTGGTCAGGCCATTGCCGGAACGGAAGGTGACGTTGCGCCAGCGCAGGCTGACGTCCTTGAACGGGCCGCTCTGGATGACATAGGTGATGTCGGTGTCGCGCTCGCGTTCGCGGCCATTGCTGAGGGTCGCGGTTTTGGCGTGGCGACCGTCGGTGTAGCGGGTCATGAAGCTCAGGCCCGGAATGCCCATCGCGACGAAGTCGTAGTCGTAGCGCACTTGCCAGGAGTCGAGACCTGCGCGGGTGAAGGTGTTGTAGGTGACCAGGTTGACGGTGTAGGGGTCGCCACCGTTGAGAAACGGAAACGCGCTGTCGCCGGACATCTGCTGCCAGGTGGCGCTGAACTTGTGGGCTTTCACGCCCAGGGTGAACATGGCGTTGAAGTTGCGGTTGTCGATGCTGCCTGCGCGTTCGGCGCCGTCGCCGCGGCTGTCGAAGTAGCGCAAGTCGCTGCGCAGGCTCATCCCTTCGCCCAGCGGCTGGGTGTGCAACAGACCCAGGTATTGCTGGCGATAGATCTCGTCGAGCTTGGCGTAGTAGTAGCTGACGCTGGTCTGCGGGGTGATCGCGTAACTGCCGCCGCCGAAGTCGAAGTGGTCGCTGCTGGCCGCGCCGTAGCCGATGTCGTCGCGTCCGGATGAGTCGCGCAGGTTGGCCTTGGTCAGACGTCCGGCGTTGACGGTCAGGCCCTTGAGCTCCTGGCTGGTCAGCAGGCCACCCTGGAAGGTCGATGACAGCAGGCGTGTGTCGTTGTACACCACCACGGGCAGAATCGGCTGTAGGGTGCCCAGGCGCAGGGTGCTCTTCGATACGCGCAGCTTGCCGGTCAGCCCCAGCTCGCTGTAGTCGTCCACCGGTTCCAGGCTGTGCGGGCCGAACGGCAGCAGGCCGGTGTTGCGCCGGTCGCGGCTGGAGTCGAGCTTGATCCCCAGTTGCCCCATGGCGTCCACGCCCAGGCCTATGGGGCCTTCGCTGAAGCCCGATTCGAAGCGCGCGGTGAAACCCTGGGCCCATTCCTCGGCCTTGGATTGCGGCGCATTGGACTGGCGGAAGTCGCGATTGAGGTAGTGGTTGCGCAGCTCGACGCGGGCGTGGCTGTCAGCGATGAAATCCGCCATGGCCGGCAAGGGCAGGGCGAGGGTGGCCAGCCAGGCGGCCGACTTGAGACGAGTGTGGTTCATTGTTGTTATATCCGACATTCGAGGTTCAAGGGTTCAGTGCTTGCTGGCGCCGGCAGCGCCGATCCCAGTCATGGAACGAATGAACTGGCCAAGGTAGCGACCACGCTCTTCGCTGGCCCGTTGCGAGCTGTCGGTGACCGAGAAGGCCCAGGCACCGAGAAAGGCCAGGCTCATGGAGAAGAGTGCCGGGTTGCTGTAGGGGAACAGCGCGCGCTCGTTGTGCAGCACGTTGACCCACACCGCCGGGCCCAGCACCACCAGCACGATGGCCGAGACCAGCCCGGCCATGCTGCCGGCTACCGCGCCGCGGGTGGTCAGGCCTTTCCAGAACATCGAGAGCAGCAGCACCGGGAAGTTGACCGAGGCGGCAATCGCCAGCACCAGACCCGAGAGGAAGGCGATGTTCTGCGATTCGAACAGCAACCCCAACAGCACCGCGAGCAGGCCGATCAGCAGGGTGGCGATGCGCGACATGCGCATTTCTTCCTGCTCGCTGGCCTGGCCCTTGCGCACGACGCAGGCATAGAGGTCGTGGGAGATCGCCGAGGCACCGGACAGCGCCAGGCCTGCGACCACGGCAAGAATCGTGGCGAAGGCCACTGCCGAGATGAAGCCCAGGAACAGGTTGCCCCCCACGGCCTGGGCCAGGTGCACGGCGACCATGTTGCCGCCGCCGATGATCGCGCCGCTGGCGTCGCGGTAGGCCGGCTCGGTCCCCACCATGACGATGGCGCCGAAACCGATGACGATCAGCAGCAGGTAGAAGTAGCCGATAAAACCCGTGGCGTAGAACACGCTCTTGCGGGCTTCCTTGGCGTCACTGACGGTGAAGAACCGCATGAGAATGTGCGGCAGCCCGGCGGTGCCGAACATCATGCCCAGCCCCAGCGAAATGGCGTCGATGGGATTGGACAGCAGTGCGCCGGGGGCCATGATCGCCTGGCCCTTGGCATGCACTGCCACGGCGCTGGCGAACATCGCCTCGGTGCTGAAGCCGAAATGCTTGAGCACCATGAACGCCATGAAGGTGGTGCCCGACAACAGCATCACCGCCTTGATGATCTGCACCCAGGTGGTGGCGAGCATGCCGCCGAAGGTCACGTACAGCACCATCAGTACGCCCACCAGGGTGACGGCGTAGAGGTAGCTGATGCCGAACAGCAACTCGATCAGCTTGCCGGCGCCGACCATCTGCGCCACCAGGTACAACAGCGCGACGGTCAGCGTGCCGAACGCGGCGCTCAGGCGTACCGGGGCCTGGGCCAGGCGGTAGGAAACCACGTCGGCGAAGGTGTACTTGCCCAGGTTGCGCAGGCGCTCGGCGATCAGGAACAGGATGATCGGCCAGCCAGCGAGTACGCCCAGGGCATAGAGCAGGCCGTCGTAGCCGTTCATGAACATCATCGCCGAGATGCCGAGGAAGGACGCGGCGCTGATCATGTCCCCGGCGATCGCCAGGCCATTCTGCATCCCAGTGAGGCCACCGCCTGCGGTGTAGAAGTCACTGGTCGAGCGGGTGCGGGCCGCGGCCCAGCGGGTCACCAGCAGGGTGAAGCAGACGAACACCATGAACATCGAGATGGCAGTCCAGTTCATTGCGCGCACTCCTGGCGAACCTTGTCGTTGAGTGGATCGATGACGCTGTTGGCGCGGTGCATGTAGATGCCGGTCAGGGCGAACGACAGCAGCACCATCAGCACACCCACCAGCATGCCGACGCTGGTGACGCCGCCATTGAGCGACTGGCCGAGCAGGCCGGGGGCGAAGGCCACCAGCAGCACGAAGCCGTAGTAGGCGGCAAGCATGGTCAGGGTGAGGCTGCCGTTGAGACGGCGCTTGCGGCGGATCAGTTGCTGGAAGTCGGGGTGCTTGCTGATGGAGTCGATGTGCTCGGGTGTCATGGGAAGCGGTCCTCTGTCTTGTAATTGTTTTTTCAGGTCACGCAGGGTGTTGCAGGGTTGCTGGCGGCCTCATCGCGGGACGAGCCCGCTCCCACAGGTACAGCGGTGACCATCGGTCTTGTGGGAGCAACGGTCTTGCTCAAAATTTGAAGTCCAGCCCAGTTCCTGCGGGAGCAGGCTTGTCCCTTTAAAGTCCAGCCCAGTCCCTGTTGGGGGCAGGCTTGTCCCTTTAAAGTCCAGCCCAGTCCCTGTTGGGGGCAGGCTTGTCCCTTTAAAGTCCAGCCCAATCCCTGTGGGAGCGGGCTTGTCCCGCGATGAGGGCGCCGCGGTCTCAAAGTTGATCGAAATCCAGCACCACGCGGTCGCTCAGCGGATACGTCTGGCACGACAGCACATACCCCGCCGCCACCTCGTAATCCTCCAGCGCATGGTTGCTGTCCATTTCCACCTCGCCCTCGATCACCCGGCACTTGCAGGTCGAGCACACGCCGGCCTTGCACGAATAGGGCAGCTCGGCGCCAATGGCGTTGCCGGCATCGAGAATGTTCTGACTGTTGCGCGGCAGGTCGAAGGCCAGGGCACGGCCATCGCTGATCACGGTGATATGGCTCAGCGCCGAGTCCAGTTGGTGCGCCGCCTCGCGGGCTTCGCGCCTAGCCTCGTTGCCAGCGGCGGCAAACAGTTCGAAATGGATGCGTTCGCGCGGCACGCCGTTGTCTTCGAGGCTGGCCCGCACGGTTTCGGTCATCGCCTGCGGCCCGCAGATAAAGGCGGCATCGAGGGCTTGCACGTCGAGCCAGCGAGAGAACAACTGGCCGCACTTGTCAGCATCGATTCGGCCGTTGTACAGGTCGACATCCTGCTGTTCGCGGCTGAACACGAAAATCAGGTTCAGGCGGTCCAGGTAACGGTTCTTCAGGTCTTCCAGGCGATCGCGAAACAGTGCGCTGTTGCTGGCGCGGTTGCCGTACAACAGGGTGAAGCGGCTGTTGGGCTCGCAGGCCAGGGTGGTGGCGATGATCGACAGGATCGGGGTGATACCGCTGCCGGCGGCGACCCCCAGGTAATGGCCATGGCGTTCGGCCTGCAGTGGAACGAAGAAGCTGCCGCTGGGCGGCATCACGTCCAGTTGCTGGCCGACCGCGAGCACATCGTTGGCGAATGCCGAGAAACGCCCGCCCGGCACGCGCTTGACCGCTACGCGCAGCTCGCCGTCCTGCACGGCACTGCAAATCGAGTAGGAGCGGCGCACTTCCTCATCGTCGAGAAAGGTGCGCATCACCAGGTACTGGCCCTGGGTGAAGCGGAACGCGTCCTGCAGATGGGCTGGCACGTCGAAGGCGATCGACACGGCGTCGCGTGTCTCGTGACGCACTTGCTTGATGGTCAGGCTGTGAAACTGGCTCATGGTCGTCTCCACGGCTCAAATGCATTTGAAATAGTCGAACGGCTCCAGGCACTTGCGGCAGCGATAAAGCGCCTTGCAGGCCGTGGAACCGAACTGGCTGAGCAGTTCGGTGTGGGCGCTGCCGCATTGCGGACAGCACACCTGGGGGGCTTCGCCGAGCAGGCTGCGCTTGCTGGCACTGCCCTGTGGCGGGGCGATGCCATAGACACGCAAGCGTTCGCGGCCCTGATCGCTGATCCAGTCGGTGCTCCAGGCCGGGGTCAGGCGGCGTTCCAGCGCTGGCTGGGCAAAACCGGCCTGTTCCAGGGCCTGGCGGATATCGCCCTCGATCACCTCGGTGGCCGGGCAGCCGGAGTAGGTAGGGGTCACCACCAGGTGCAGATGGCCGGCGCGCCAGTCCAGGTCGCGCACGATTCCCAGGTCGACCACGCTGACCACCGGCACTTCCGGGTCCATGACCTGCTCCAGCACCGCCCAGGCCCGCGCCAGGTCGCCCTCGCGCAGGCTGCGGGCGCCCCGGTCGCCAGCGATCAGCTCACCAGATCGCATCGGGGTAGGCCCGTGGCAGGAACTGCATCTCGGCCAGCAGCAGGCCCAGGTGTTCGGTGTGCAAGCCCTTGCGACCGCTCAGGTAGAAGTGACTGGCGGGCGTGGGTTGCGGGAGCTCGACCGAGGCGAAGATGGCGCTGACCTGGGCGAGCCAGGCTTGCCCAACTTGCCCCGGGTCGGCGGCAATACCCGCGGCGGCCAGGCGCGTCTCGCTTTCATTGCCCTGGCTCAGCTCCACGGTGAAGCGCCACAGTGCCGGGATTGCCGCGAGCATGCGGCGACGGCTTTCGTCGGTGCCGCCGCCCAGACGCTGCACCCACTCACCGGAGCGGCGCAGGTGGTAGGTGACCTCCTTGAGCGCTTTGGCCGCGATGCCGGCAATGCGCGGATCGCTGGAGGCGCACAGGCCTTCGAGCATCGCCAGGTGCCAGGCGTCGTAGAGGAATTGCTTGGCCATGGTCACGGCAAAGTCGCCGTTGGGTTGCTCGACCAACAGCAGGTTGTGGAAGGCGCGTTCGTCGCGGCGAAACGCCAGGGCGTCGGCATCGCGACCGTCGTCGAGCAGTTCGGCGGCGTACTCCAGCCAGTTGCGCGCCTGGCCGATCAGGTCGAGGCCGACATTCATCAGGGCCAGCTCTTCTTCCAGTGCCGGGGCGTGGCCACACCATTGGCACAGGCGCTGGCCCTGGATCAGGGCGCTGTCGCCGAGCAGCAAGAGGTAGGGGATCAGATCGTCGTTGTGCATGGCGGGCCTCACATGTGTCCGACTTCGTCAGGCAGCTCATAGAAGCTGGCATGGCGGTAGACCTTGTCGTCCGAAGGGGCGAACAGCGGGTCTTTTTCATCAGGCGAGGAGGCGGTGATCAGCGCCGAAGGCACCACCCACAGGCTCACGCCTTCGCTGCGCCGGGTGTACAGCTCACGGGCGTTCTCGATGGCCATGGCCGCGTCGGCGGCATGCACGCTGCCCACGTGCTTGTGGTTCAGGCCGTGCTTGCTGCGCACGAATACTTCGTAGAGGGTCCAGACAGACATGTTCGATCTCCGCATCGGTCGCCGCTTCAGGCGGCGTTCTTGTTCTGTTGCTTGCGCGCATAGGCCACGGCGGCCTCGCGTACCCAGGCCCCGTCTTCGATGGCCTGGCGACGGGTGGCGACCCGCTCCTGGTTGCAGGGGCCGTTGCCCTTGATCACTTCGTAGAATTCGTCCCACTGGATTTCACCGAAGTCGTAGTGACCGCGCTCGGCGTTCCACTTCAGTTCCGGGTCCGGGGCGGTGCAACCGAGCAGCTCGAGCTGCGGCACGGTCTGGTCGATGAAGCGCTGGCGCAGTTCGTCGTTGGTCTGGCGCTTGATCTTCCAGGCCATCGACTGGGCGCTGTTGGGGGAGTGTTCGTCACTGGGGCCGAACATCATCAGCGAGGGCCACCACAGGCGATTGATTGCGTCCTGGACCATGTCCTTCTGCGCCTGGGTGCCGTGGCGCATCATGGTCAGCAGCAGCTCGTAGCCCTGGCGCTGATGAAAACTCTCTTCCTTGCAGATACGGATCATCGCGCGCGAATAGGGGCCGTAGGAGGTGCGTTGCAGTACCACCTGGTTGACGATCGCCGCGCCGTCGACCAGCCAGCCCACCGCGCCCATGTCGGCCCAGCTCAGGGTCGGGTAGTTGAAGATGCTTGAGTACTTGGCCTTGCCGCTGTGCAGCTTGGCGATCTCTTCGTCGCGGTCGGCGCCGAGGGTTTCCATGGCGCTGTACAGGTACAGGCCATGGCCGGCTTCGTCCTGGATCTTGGCCATCAACTGCAGCTTGCGCTTGAGGCTCGGCGCGCGGGTGACCCAGTTGCCCTCGGGAAGCATGCCGACGATTTCCGAATGGGCGTGCTGGGAGATCTGGCGGATGAGGGTTTGGCGGTAGGCCTCGGGCATCCAGTTTTTCGGTTCGATCTTGATCTCGGCGTCGATCTTCTCCTGGAAGTGGCGCTCTTCGGGCGACATCTCTTCCAGTGACTTGACACGTTTGACGCCGGTTTCGACTAGCTGTGCGTACATGTTCGGGCTCCCGCCTCAGGGGTGGTTGGGGCATGGAGTCTTTTATAAGCGATACGTGATCCAACATCAAACACAAAATCATGTATCAGATAAAATTGTGTATCACATTACGCCTCATCGTGGGGCTGTGGGAGCGGGCTCGTCCCGCGATAGGGCCGGCAAATCCGGCGCAAAAAAAAAGCCCCGGACCAGGCCGGGGCCGAAAAAGGCAGCCGAATCGAAAGTCAGCTGGCCAACCGTTTGTCGTAGACGTGGCAAGCCTTGCCCTCTGAGCGCTTCAGCGTTCCGCAGGGCTGCAGGCGAATCTGCGTGCTGATGCCGATGTAGGTCTTGATCTGCTTGCTCAGCTCACCCACAAGCGCCTTGCGCGTAGCGTCGTCCAGGTACTGGCTGTCGGCGCGCAACTCCACGTGCACTTCCACGCTGTCGAGATTGCCATTGCGATACAGATGGATCTCGTAAAGCTCGGAAAGCTGTTTTATTTTCAGTACCTGCTCTTCGATCTGCGTAGGGAACACGTTGACCCCGCGGATGATCAGCATGTCGTCGCTACGGCCGGTGATCTTGCCAATGCGCCGCATCGGCCGTGCCGTGCCGGGCAGCAGACGGGTCAGGTCGCGGGTGCGGTAGCGCACCATCGGCAGCGCCTCCTTGCTCAGCGAGGTGAACACCAGCTCGCCCAGTTGCCCGTCCGGCAGGACCTCGCCGGACACCGGGTCGATGATCTCGGGGTAGAAATGGTCTTCCCAGATGGTCGGGCCGTCCTTGGTCTCGATGCACTCCATGGCCACGCCTGGCCCCATGATTTCCGACAGGCCATAGATGTCCAGGGCGTTGATGCCCAGGCGTTGCTCGATGGAGCGGCGCAGCTCGTCGGTCCAGGGCTCGGCACCGAAGATGCCCAGGCGCAGCTTGAGGTCGTTGGGGTCGATGCCCTGGCGCTCGATCTCATCGGCCAGGTTGAGCATGTACGAGGGCGTGACCATGATGATGTCGGGCTGGAAGTCGCGGATCAGTTGCACCTGCTTCTCGGTCTGACCGCCTGACATGGGGATCACCGTGCAGCCCAGGCGCTCGGCGCCATAGTGAGCGCCCAGGCCACCGGTGAACAGGCCGTAGCCATAGGAAACATGCACCTTGTCGCCCTTGCGTCCGCCTGCGGCGCGGATCGAGCGGGCGACCACGTTGGCCCAGGTGTCGATGTCGTTCTGGGTATACCCGACCACCGTTGGCTTGCCCGTGGTGCCGCTGGAGGCGTGCAGGCGTACCACTTCTTCCTGGGGGACGGCAAACATGCCGTAGGGGTAGTTGTCGCGCAGGTCGCTCTTGCCGGTGAAGGGGAAGCGCGACAGGTCCTCGAGCGACTTCAGGTCGTCCGGGTGGGCGCCGCAGGCGTCGAAGCGCTGACGGTACAGTGCCACCTTGTCGTAGGCGTGGCGCAGGCTCCAGCGCAGACGTTCGAGCTGGTGCTGGCGCAGCGCATCGACACTGGCAGTTTCCATGGGGTCAAGCAGGGCGCGTTCGGCATCGTGGTACATGTTCATGGCTTCACTCGAGTTGTTCTTGTACGCCGGCCCGTCGAGGGGCCGTGAGTGTCATGGTGGGCAGCATACTGCCCGTTGCAGCGTGGGTCGCGGTCCGTTGGTCGAAGTGCCTCAAAGGCGTTCGATCACCATGGCGATGCCCTGGCCGACGCCGATGCACATGGTGCACAGCGCGTAGCGGCCGCCGGTCAGTTCCAGCTCATGCAGCGCGGTGGTGACCAGCCGCGCGCCGCTCATGCCCAGCGGATGCCCCAGGGCGATGGCGCCACCGTTGGGGTTGACCCGTGGATCGTCGTCGGCAACACCCAGCTCGCGCAGCACTGCCAGCCCTTGGGCCGCGAAAGCTTCGTTGAGCTCGATCACGGCCATGTCGGCCAGGGCAAGACCGGTCAGCTCCAGCACCTTGCGCGTCGCAGGCACCGGGCCGATGCCCATGATGCGCGGCGCGACACCTGCTGCGGCCATGCCGACGATTCGCCCGCGGGCCTTCAGGCCGTGGCGGCGGGCTGCGCTGCTGCTGGCCAGCAACAGTGCGCACGCACCGTCGTTGACCCCCGACGCGTTGCCGGCAGTGACGCTGCCACCTTCGCGAAACGGCGTGCCAAGGCGCGCCAGCTGCTCCAGGGTGGTGTCGCCGCGCGGGTGTTCGTCTTGCTCGACCAGCTTGGGCGGGCCCTTGCGCTGGGCGATCTCGACCGGGACGATTTCCCGCGCCAGGCGGCCATTGGTCTGGGCGGCGGCGGCCTTGTGCTGGCTGCGCAAGGCAAAGGCATCCTGGTCGGCGCGCGAGATGCCGAACTGCTCGGCGACGTTCTCGGCGGTCTCGGGCATCGAGTCGATGCCGTATTGGGCTTTCATCAGGGGATTGACGAAGCGCCAGCCGATGGTGGTGTCGAACAGTTCCGCACTGCGGCCGAAGGCCTGTTCGGCCTTGCCCATGACGAAGGGCGCGCGGGACATGGATTCGACGCCGCCGGCCAGCATCAGCCCGGCCTCGCCACAGCGCAGGGCGCGGGCGGCGTTGCCGATGGCGTCCAGGCCGGAGCCGCACAGGCGGTTGAGGGTGGTGCCCGGCACCTCGACAGGTAGCCCGGCCAGCAGCGTGGCCATATGCGCAACGTTGCGATTGTCTTCGCCGGCCTGGTTGGCGCAGCCGAGGATCACATCGTCGATGGCGTGCCAGTCCAGTGTCGGGTGGCGGGCGATCAAGGCTTTGATCGGGATCGCCGCCAGGTCGTCGGCACGCACGCTGCTCAGGGCGCCGCCGTAGCGGCCGATGGGCGTGCGCACGGCGTCGATGATCAGGGCGTCGTTGAGGGTCGGTTCAGTCATCTTGCGTCTCCTGCGTCAGCACGCTGCCGCGCAACTTGTAGGACTTGCCATGGAACAGCGCCACCAGCTCGCCACGCTGGTTTTCCAGGCGCACGTCGTAGAGGCCGGTGCGGCTCTTGCGCACCAGCTCGTGGGCGGTGGCGGTCAACTGGTCGCCGAGCAGCGCCGGGGCCACATAATCGATGCTGCAGCCCAGGGCCACAGTGGCCTCGTCGTGGCTGTTGCAGGCAAAGGCGAACGCCGAATCGGCCAGGGCGAAGAGAAAGCCGCCGTGGCAGGTGCCGTGGCCCTGGATCATGTCGGCGCGTACGGTCATGCGCACGGCAGCGCTGCCGGGGCCGGCCTCGAGCAGTTCGATGCCCATGCCTTGAGTGGCCCGGTCACGGGCGTACACGGCGTCGGCACAGGCGCGGGCCAGCACTTCGGGCGTGCGAGGTGTGTCAGTCATGCAGGCGGCCTCCTTCGGCATGGGTGCGGCGCAGCAGCAGGGAAGGGCGATAGCGTTCTTCGCCGTAGGCCTGCTGCAGGTGTTCGAGGGTGCGCAACGTGTGGGCAAGGCCGATGCGTTCGGCCCAGGCCAGAGGCCCCAACGGATAATTGACCCCGGCGCACATGGCCAGGTCGATGTCGGCCGCCGAGGCGACACCTTGCAGCACGGCATCGGCGGCTTCGTTGGCGAGCATGGCCACCGTGCGCAGCACGGCCAGGCCCGGCAGGTCGGCCAGGGCGCTGACGTTGAAACCGGCACGCTGGAGCAGCGCGACAACCTGATCGCGGGCTTCGATCGTGGTGTTCCTGGCCCAGGTAATCGCGATGCGTGTCGCGCTGCTGTAATCCAGGGCAAGGTCGATCAGGACCAGGTTCTGCAGGCCGTCGTCGCGGGCGCGCTGGCTGGCCAGGCGACCGTCGGACAGGGCCAGGGTGGCATCGCCAATGCGCAACAGGCCCTGGCCGGCGCGTCGGGTCAGTTCGACACCGCTGGCGCTCAGGCGCTGCAGCAGCGGCTGCATGACACCGAGGTCGCCCTCGACCACGCAGCGTGTAACTTCGGCAGAGCTGCGCAATTCGGCAGGCTGCGGGCGTTCGGCGCCTTCGCGGTAGTCATAGAAACCTTGGCCGCTCTTGCGCCCCAGGCGCCCGGCGGCCACCAGTTCCTTTTGTACCTGCGAGGGCTGGAAGCGCAAATCCCCGTAATAGGCGTCGAACACCGAACAGGTGACGGCGTAGTTGACGTCATGGCCGATCAGGTCGGTGAGTTCGAACGCGCCCATGCGGAACCCGCCAGCCTCGCGCAACAGCGCGTCGAGGCTGGCGCAATCGGCGGCACCTTCCTGCAGCAGGCGCAGGCTCTCGGCATAGAACGGACGGGCCACGCGGTTGACGATGAAACCGGGGGTGGAGCGTGCATGCACGGGCTGCTTGCCCCAGGCCTTGGCGGTGTCGTACAGCGTATCGGCCACCGCCGGTTCGGTCGCAAGCCCCGACACGACCTCGACCAACGCCATCAAGGGGGCAGGATTGAAGAAATGCATGCCGATCACGCGCTCGGGTCGGGCCAGCCCCGCTGCCAGGCGGGTAATCGACAACGACGACGTATTGCTGGCGAGGATACAGGTTTCAGCGCAGAGGGCTTCAAGCTGGCGCAGCAGTTGCTGCTTGATATCGAGGTCTTCCACGATCGCCTCGATCACCAGCGCCGCATCGGCCAGGGCCTCGAGCGACTCGGCAGGCTGCAGGCGGGCTATGGTCGACTCGCGCTCGCAGGCGTTCAGCTTGCCTTTGTCCACCAGGCGCGCCAATTGCCGAGCAATGCCGTCGATGGCCTGCGCTGCGGCGCCCGGGCGATTGTCATAAAGCCGGACCGCATGCCCGGTCTGGGCTGCAACCTGGGCAATGCCGGCCCCCATGGCGCCAGCGCCGATCACCGCAACCTGAGCTTCAATGTGCAGGGCACTCATCTCAGCACCCCTTGAACACGGGCGTACGCTTTTCCATGAAGGCGCTGACGCCTTCGCGGTAGTCGTCGCTGCGCCCGGCCAGGCGTTGCAGGTCGCGCTCGAGCGTCAGTTGCTGGTCGAAACTGTTGTCGAAGCTTGCGTTGAGGCTGCGCTTGATCAGCGCCAGGCCGTAGGTGGGCTGAGCGGCCAGGTGCCGGGCCAGGCGCAGTGCTTCGTCGCGCAACTCGGTGTCGTCGACCACGCGGTGAATCAGCCCCCATTGCTCGGCCTGTTCGGCGCTCAGGCGCTCGCCCAGCATCACCAGGGCCTTCGCGCGGGCCATGCCGACCAGGCGCGGCAGCAGCCAGGTGCCGCCAGAGTCCGGGATCAGCCCGATGCGGCAGAACGCCTGGATGAAGCTGGCCGAGCGCGCGGCCAGCACCAGGTCGCAAGCCAGGGGAATATTGGCGCCGGCGCCGGCAGCCACGCCGTTGACCGCACAGATCACCGGCATCGGCAAGTCGCGCAGGCTACGGATCAGCGGGTTGTAGAACTGCTCGATCGACAGGCCCAGGTCGGGCCGCTCGGCACCGGGCGCGACGTTGCGGTCGGACAGGTCCTGGCCGGCGCAGAAACCGCGGCCTTCGCCGGTCAGCAGCAGGACCCGCGCCTGTTCGCTCTGGCGTACCTGCTTGAGAGCCTCGCGCACCTCCTGGTGCATGGCGGTATTGAAGCTGTTGAGTTGCTCGGGGCGGTTGAGCGAGAGGAGG
The DNA here is from genome assembly GCF_052378495.1 of Pseudomonas sp. A014. NCBI lineage: Bacteria > Pseudomonadati > Pseudomonadota > Gammaproteobacteria > Pseudomonadales > Pseudomonadaceae > Pseudomonas > Pseudomonas sp. A014. Next base: position 2,923,358 of record NZ_CP199001.1, on the reverse strand, counting down.
GCGATGCCGTCCTCGATGGAAAACAGGATGTGCTGGAAGCTCATGGCAAGCGCGCTCCGTCAGTCGGTGGAATCGGGTGGGTCAGCGGCCGATGAAGCTGGCCGGGCGTTTTTCCTGGAAAGCGCGGATGCCCTCGGCGCGGTCGGCCGTGCCGGCCAGCAGGGTGAAGGCATGTCGCTCGAAGCGCAGGCCGCTGGCGAGGTCGGTATCCTGGGCCTTGAGTAGCGCCTCTTTGGCCAGGCGCACGGCCAGGGGCGCCTTTTGCGCGATGCTGCAAGCGACCTGCAGGGCGCGTTCAACGGTCAATTCGGGCTGGGTCATTTCGCTGATCAGCCCGGCTTGCAGGGCATGGCGGGCATCGAGGGTTTCGCCGGTAAGCACCAGCTGCATCGCCAGTGGCTTGCCGACTGCGCGAAGCAGGCGCTGGGTGCCACCGGCGCCGGGAATGATGCCGAGGTTGATCTCTGGCTGGCCGAAGCGTGCGTCGGACCCGGCGATAACGATATCGGCGCACATCACCAGCTCGCAGCCGCCGCCGAGGGCGAAACCGTTGACGGCGGCGATCAGAGGCTTGGGAAAAGCGGCGATGCGCTGCCAGTGGGCGACACGGGGATCGTTGAGGATGCCAACCAGGTCGCGCTCGGCCATCTCGTTGATGTCCGCGCCTGCAGCAAAGGCCTTGCGATTGCCGGTGATGACCACCGCACGGGTGTGCTCGTCATGGGCGGCAGCGTCGAGTTCGTCGGCGAGCTCTGCCAGCAGCTCGGTATTCAGGGCGTTGAGGGCTTGCGGGCGGTGCAGGGTGATCAGGCGGACACCGTCCGCCTGGGCCTGCACAACGAGGTTGCTTGGCATGGTGGTACCTCAGGCTGCACGTTTGGCGCCGGTCAGGGCCGGCCAGTTCTTGGAGTCGGTTGCAGTGGTGGCGCAAGTATAGGCGAAAAGCGATACGAAATATCAACATCAAAATTAACATGATGTATCTAAATCTTGACTGCTGATCGCCGGGATCGCTGAAACCCCTTGTGCGCATAGGTTCCGAGCAACCAGTTGATGAGAGGGACGATTCAAGAAAGCGATACAGCAATTTCGAAATTGACTGATCTATTTGAAGTGATACATGATCCTTGGCCTTCATGAATCACATTGAGTCGCTCCCATGCCCTGCTATCGCCTCGACGGCCTGACCCCAGTGGTCCATCCCACCGCCTACGTCCACCCCAGTGCCGTCCTGATCGGCGATGTGATCGTCGGCCCCGGCTGTTATGTCGGGCCTCTCGCGGCGTTGCGGGGCGACTTTGGGCGCATCGTCCTGGAGGAGGGCGCCAATCTGCAGGACACCTGCGTGATGCATGGCTTTCCGGGCGGCGACACGGTCATCGAGCGCAACGGTCATGTTGGGCATGGCGCGGTGCTGCACGGGTGCCGAGTAGGGGCGGATGCGCTTGTGGGCATGAATGCGGTGGTGATGGATGGTGCGCATATCGCGCCACGCTGCATCGTGGCGGCCACGGCATTCGTCAAGGCGGGGTTCACCTGCGAGGCGCAGAGCCTGGTGGTGGGCTCGCCGGCCCAGGCCAAGCGTACGCTGAGCGATGAGGAAGTCGCCTGGAAGCAGCGCGGCACGCAGGAGTACCAGGCGCTCGCCAGACGCTGCATGGCGTCGATGGTGGAGTGTTCACCGCTGAGTGCGGTCGAGCCCGCACGCCCGCGCATGGGCGATACCGGCCTGCGGCCGAAGACGGGGCATGGCGCATGAGCATTGCCGTGTCGCGCCATGGCCAGGCGGGGCGGGGTAAAGGTATAGTCGGGGCTTTCTCCGCGCCCAGTTCCCCCATGAGCAGCCTCGCACCCCTGAATCACCTGATCACCCGCTTCCAGGAGCAGACGCCAATCCGCGCCAGCTCGCTGATCATCACGCTGTATGGCGATGCCGTCGAGCCCCACGGTGGCACGGTGTGGCTGGGTAGCCTGATCGGTTTGCTGGAGCCCTTCGGCATTAACGAGCGACTGATTCGCACGTCGATCTTCCGCCTGACAAAAGAAGGCTGGCTGACCGCTGAAAAGGTTGGTCGCCGTAGCTACTACAGCCTGACCGGCACCGGCCGACGGCGTTTCGAGAAGGCATTCAAACGGGTCTACAGTGCCAGCCTGCCAGCCTGGGACGGCGCCTGGACGCTGGTGCTGCTCTCGCAGTTGGACGTAGCCAAGCGCAAGTCGGTACGTGAAGAGCTGGAGTGGCAAGGATTCGGAGCCATCGCCCCTAACGTGATGGGTTGCCCGCGTGCTGATCGTTCGGATCTGGCGGCGACCCTTCGCGAGCTGGAGGCCGAGGAAGACAGTATCGTCTTCGAGACCCATGCCCAGGAAATTCTCGCCTCCAAGGCCATGCGCGCGCAGGTCAGGGAGAGCTGGGGGATCGACGAGCTGGGCCATCATTACAGCGAGTTCATTCGCCTGTTCCGTCCGCTGTGGCAGGCACTGCGCGAACAGGAAACGCTGGAGGCGCAGGATTGCTTCCTGGCGCGCACCTTGCTGATCCACGAATACCGGCGTTTGCTGTTGCGCGATCCGCAGTTGCCCGATGAACTGCTGCCCGGTGACTGGGAGGGCCGTGCAGCGCGCCAGTTGTGCCGCAACCTCTATCGCCTGGTGTCGCCCAAGGCTGAAGCCTGGCTCAATGACATGCTGGAGACGGCGGACGGACCGCTGCCGGATGCCAGCGAGAGTTTCTACCGTCGATTTGGTGGTTTGAGCTGAAGCATACGTGGTACGTATCACGGTATTTTATGGCGACTGAGGTCGACCATACTTCTATGGCCACCCCTGAAAGCTGAAGCGCCCTGCAGGGCGCGCCAGCCAAAGAGTCGTGCTCAACTCCGCTCGACCAACCCCGCCAATACCGTCTGCAGATCGGTGCGCGCCTGGCGCGGCGTCCCTTCAAAGTCGATCCAGCCCGCATTGAAGCCATCGAGCATTTGCATGCGCGGTACCGGATTCTCCATCCCTTGCTCAAGGAATAGTGCCTCCCAGCTATCGCGCGGAACTGCTTGCGCCTTCACTTCACGCCCGAGCACCTGGCCAAGCGTGGCAGCGAGCTGCAGCGGGGAGATCGCTTGAGGGCCGGTCACCTCCACCACCCGCACGCCCTCCCAAGGCTCCTGCAGCAACTGCGCTGCAACGCGCCCGACATCGGCCGTGGCGACCATGTGCACCGGCTTGTCCAGCGGTTGCAGGAAGCTGTACAGGACGCCATGTTCCCGAGCAGGGGCAATGTCCCACAGGCTGTTCTCCATGAACCAGGCAGCGCGCAGAAACGTTATCGGCATGGGCAGCTGCCCCAGCACATGTTCCATTTCACCCAGCTGCGATAGCAGGTTAGGGTGGCTGGCCTGCGCGCCAACGGTGGAGAGGCACACTACGCGTTCCGGTTGGCTGGCCAGTAGTGCTGCGTGCAGGTTGGCGAGTATCGCGCGGGTTTCGGGGAAATCAGGGCGAGGGTCGAAGTTCGGCGGCAGCAGCACGAACACAGCGGTGGCGCCTTGGAACGCACGAGTCAGGGCGACACGGTCCTGCATGTCGGCTACCGCGACGCTGCACCCCTGGGCCTGCCAGGTTTCGCCCTTGGCGGCATCGCGCACCACAGCGCGCACCTCCTTGCCTGCGGCCAGCAGGTTGCGCGCCAGGGCGCTGGCGACTTGGCCGGTGATGCCAGTGATAACGTACATGGTATGTAACTCCTGAGTGGGAGGCGGCACAGCGCCGCGTTCGGGAGCCAGTCTGTGGTGCGTCGATTGATTAATCGATAACATGAAGCTCATTTCAATAATGACTGATTGGCATCAATATGAGTTTCGATGAGCGCAGCCTCGGTGGCATGAGTGTGTTCGTCGCCATCGTCGACAGTGGCAGCTTTGCCGCTGCAGGCGAGGTGATGGACATGTCCCAGCCGGGTGTCAGCCGGGCGTTGGCGCGCCTGGAGAAACGCCTGGGAATTCGCCTGTTTGACCGCACCACACGCTCGGTCACTCTGACCGACGAGGGGCGCCGCCTGTACGAACAGGTGGTGCCGTTGCTGGCAGCGCTGGACGAGGCGGCCAGCTCGGTGACCGAGGGGGCAAGGGTGGTCAGGGGGCGGCTGCGGGTCAATGTCGATCCGTTTTTCGCTCGCCTGATACTTGGGCCGCGCCTGGGCGGGTTTCTCGAGGCGCACCCACAACTGAACCTGGAACTGATCACTCGCGATCGCCTGGGCGACATGGTCGCCGAAGGTTTCGATCTGGCCGTGCGTTTCGGCGAGCCCCGTACGTCCAGCCTGGTGGCGCGCAAGCTGCTGGACACTCGCATCCTCACCGTGGCTGCACCGGCCTACCTCAAGCGTTTTGGCCGCCCGGCACAGCCGCAGGCCCTCAGCGAACATCGCTGCATCCAGTTCCGCGATCCGCAGAGTGGTCAGCCTTTTGCCTGGGAGTTTCACCGCGGTGCCGAGCGCCTGACCGTGGACACGCGCGGGCAATTGCTGGTCAACGATGTGGGCAGTCTGCACAGCACCTGCCTTGCCGGCTACGGAGTTGCGCAGGTGATGGCTTTGGGTAGCGAGCTGCTACTGGCCGAGGGCCGCCTGGTCGAGCTGTTCGACGACTGGCCGGACGAGCGTTTTCCGCTGTATGCACTGTACCCTTCGCGGCATCACCCGCCGGCCAAGGTGCGCGCATTTCTCGACTTCGTCCTGGAGTTGCTCAATGCACCTCAGGTGTGAGGGCAGGGCGTAGCTAAGTGCGCGTGAGCTTGTCGGCTTGCGTGCTGTCGGCGAGGGATCTGGGGGCGGACATAATGCGTGGTAATCATAACTCAACTAAATAACTATTTAGCGTAGCTATAATTTAGATGCCTATTAATCAGACAGGCGACGCCCAAGCCAAACCGTCTGGCCACCGCATTCCGCGTCCTCTGCGATGTGCTCCAGCAGCTCAAAGTCGTGGTTGGCAAGCAGTGCAGTGTATTCCTGAGGGTCGAGGCTCGCATGGTACAGCGTTTCACCCTCGAACACGCCCAAGGCTTCGCCATGAGAAGGCCCACTGGTGAACATCAGCAGCGCTCCAGGTGCGGCATGACGCTGAAATATCGGGAACATCTTGCGCTGATCGTCGGGCTTGAGATGAAAAAAGCTGTTCCAGGCGAGGATGGCCGCGAACTGGCGATCGAGCGCCAATGTGCGCATGTCCGCGTGAATCCATTCCTGCGTTGGAAATTGCGCGCTGCACAGTGCGAGCATCTGCTCAGACGAATCTACACCGATGACAGACGCGCCGGCGTCGATCAGATAACGTGCCACGGGTTGGCCGGAGCCGCAGCCCAGATCCAGAACGGTCGCAGACGGCGGTAGCAATGAACGGAAGCGTTCGATCCATTTGCGGTCGATGAAATGGTTGACGCGCAGATCGTTCCACGTAGCAGCATGGCGGTCGTAGAGACTGATGATCTGATCTGCGGATGGATGGTGAGACATGAACTGGAGCATCCTTGATCGGCTTTGAAGGGTGAAGGCTCATGAGGGGGTTGCTGAGCGTCGAATGTACCTTGGGTGTGGCTCGTATGGGAAATACAGGAATACGCATAATGTATATTATGTTAAATTTAGTATTGTGAGAGTTGACCTCGATCAGTGTCCAATCCCACATACCTCCGGTCAAATCCCCACACCCCTGTAAAGGTTAACCATTAGGGGTAATCCATCGGAAATTTGAGTGGAATTTCAAGCAGATCAAACCGCTAGCGGTTTTGTAGCTACTCATCCATGACGAGCCGCTAGGCCTCCTGCCGCTATTAACTGGATTTATACGAGTCATCCAGAGTTTCAGACGACACATTATTTTGTGGGTGGCGTGCTTTATGGCTTGGCAATTAAATGGAGGACTTCTGCAATCATAAATGATAATTAAGTGGAAGAATGGCGTAAGCGCGAGCAAGATTGACCTTTAAGTGGCGTGAGCTACGCTAAAGTTTTTAATTAGCGGCGCAGATTGAAATGACTGAAGAATCTCTTACACCTCACCCACTGTTCGGCGCAATATCAAATTTTGAAGACTTTCAGCCAAGCAACTCCAATGCAGAGTCCGACCTGATTAGGTCGCGCTTGAATTTGTTGAACGGTCAGCTAAACGCGATCTCAATTCTAGAGTCAGTTTGCCGATTCCTGTGGGGGATCCGTGACTTTTCTAACTCTAGAATTGATACGTACAAATATATCCTCGAAAAATTATTGTTATGGTGTTTTTACGTGCGCAAAAAAGATCTCGCGGAATTGGTCGATGCCGACGTTGTGGACTTCCAATTCTTTTGCCTATCTCCGCCTGAGGGCTGGATTAGGGATGCACGCCGCACGAAAAGATTTGAGCATTTCTCGGGCTGTGTTAGCTTTAACAAGTCTTGGCGGCCGTTTGTTGCAAGCTGGAAAGTAACGCGCATAGCCTTAAGGAAGGTATTAGTCAAGATTATCAGAGATCTCTTGCCGAACGTTACTGTTCGTTCCCTGTTGCCGAGTGAGGATGCGCCTGCAAAGAATGGTGAGCTTGCTTCGGCGGACAACATAATTGAAGCTGCTGAAGAATATTTAAATTATTTATACTGCATGCGATCGCCACGTGGGTCTCACGAGATAAAGCTTTTTTTGTTTGCATGCGCGTCATACCTTAAGCTTGACGTCAGAGCGTTCAATGAAATTCGGGGTCAACTATTTTTGAATAAATTACGCCCCACGCCCGATGGTGGCTTCTTTTGGTCTGTCGATATGCCGCAAGGCCAAATTAATTACATTCTCCCTGATGGGTTCCGAAAATTTTATGAGCGTTACATTAATACTATTCATTACAATGAAGAAGAGCTGCGCGCTAATGATACGCTTGCTTTTCAGCGCACCACACGAAGCTCTGTAATTAGCAATACAACGATAGCTTGTTGGATTCGAGAAATTCCTGCTCACCCCACTATCAAAATTCCACCTAACAAAATCCTAAAGCTGCTCTCAGCTAATTCTAAAGTAAAGTCAGAAATTCATGACGATCTAATTCTTATCGCGAGCAAGCTATGTGGAAAGAGGAAATACGCAAAATTCATTGCACGTCTAGATGGATTAAATATCAGTTCGTTCCTGTCAAAAGAAACCGCTGAAGGATCACTTGAGAGCGAATGCAGTCCTTTCCCTTTACTTTGGTGGACTGAGTCGAATGGCGAGCCTTATATAAGCTTTAACTATTTGATGGTGCGCAAGGTACTCGCTTGTTTCAGCCCCCACTTAACTAAGGGGTATATCGAGTCGCTGCGAGTATTACTTTGGTCTGCCTATAATGGCCCTGATGAAGGGCGGCTCAGCGATCATACTAAGGCATACGAAATTTTAATACTATGGACGCTGCTTGTTCGTAGAAAGCCTTTGAATATGCTAGCGGATGAAGATGCTGTAAGTTTCTTTTGGTTCTGCTGCTATCCACCTGCATCCTGGGTAGCCAGGCGCACGCGTTACGGCCAGAGAGGGTGCGACCCAGACCATTCAAATTACAATCAAAATTGGCGACCATTTCGACCTGCTCAATACTGTCCAAGGGGGCGTGGTGCAAGGATAATTACACGATGCAGCAATATTTTATGCAGGGCAATTAAACATAACTTTCAAGGTGCGAATGTTTTCGCTGGAGTATTGTCTAGACTTTTGAAATCTAGCCTTTTTCCTAATTAGCCTTTTGCTAGACAGTTGGCTGCAGGCCCATCTTCATCTAAGATTCGTCCCCGTTCAATTCACCCAAGGGGTGAGGTGCACAATGAATTTTCTGTTTCGTATCCGGGATTTCTGCTTTCCAGATCGCAGATCAGAGGCTGAGAAAAGGCGTGAGTGTGAATTTATCGAGGCGGTCAATCAGCTCAAAACCTTGAGGGTCACAGACGGCGGGAGGATGTCAATTGACCCTGAGGAGATCCGTGAGCAGGTTCTACAGAGCCGTGAAGCTGCGAAGCATCTAGTGGATCCGGCACACCGGAAGCGCTCAAAAACGGGGGCTGGGGACTGACAGCCTGTCTAGCACCCTCCCCTAATCACTCTTTCTAGCGTGCCCCTTAGGGGACGGCTGTTGTGAACCAAGCCACCGCAAAGCGGCTGTCTTGGCCCTTCGGGCTGCCATCCTCACGCCTTTGGCCGCAGGCCTGCGCGCTCCGCTTGCGGGGAGACATTATTGTCTTGTTGCGCTTTATCTCCATATCAACGAAAAATGAACGAGCATCCATCAAAGATGCACTGCCGGCTTAGCGGCTAGCAAAGATGTACTGTATATGGTACGCGAAGTTACTTCCCGTTCCGTATAAAGAACATTTCTTTGTTTTTGACTGTTTTGTAATGATCTCTATCCAGGCCAAGTTCTGCTCGCGTTGAATTTCGCCCAGCAATGTTTGTGTTATCTTGCCAAGCCTAAATTCGCGCCTTTACTTAAATGCCCCACGGTGTGCGCGCTGCTCGAAACTACACTTTGTTGAGATCTAATGGCCTCTAATCACTCAATATTCCAGATTTTCAACGGCGCCGACGACTCCAGCTGCATCCGCATGCCGCAAAACCAGCTTGATTCAACGCTCTACATGCACCAGGTACACACACTGGCGTCCAACCTCGAAAAATTTTTGGCCGACCCTGCCAAGGCACGCGCCCAATACCCATGGGCGACTCGATTCGCCATGGGTCATCCCCTAGCCCCCTGGCAGCGACCGGCTGTGTGGACGGATGAGCAGAAAGTCAGGTTCATCACCTCGATTTGGATGGGTGCAGACCTTGGTTCGTACTTGGTCAATGACTGGTATGCGTATGCCGATCGCACTGGAGCGTTTGCGATCAATAGTGAGGTGCTGCTGGACGGCCAACAACGCCTTACCGCACTCGAAGGTTACCTGCTTGGGGAGTTTGGCGTGCCTGATGCGTTAGGCCGGATTAGGTTCTGGTCTGAGTTGGGCAATGCAGAGCGCCGGCGATTCCTCAACATGCCCTTTGCCCAGGCCCGGGTGCACTCGGATGATGAAACGGCGCTCAGGCAGGCCTACGATCTTAGGGCGTTTGGTGGCACGCCTCACACCGAAGACCAGCGGGCATCTGCATAACTGGTCTCAGCTACACAGAGGGCTCCGGCTAGGTGCCCTCCTTCTTATCTCCAACGCCAGCTGGTTCCCGCGCGGCCAGAGATCATCAGCCACTCCGACAGGTCTAACCTAAAGCTGCCTCTTGGGACGCTGTGCCAACGAATCGACTTTCCGTTGACCTCCCACGTCCTGTGCTTCAGGCCGAAAGCTGCGCGTGCAAGCCCGAGATACAGCAGCTCTACTTGTGTCAGAGATAGTTGGTGACGCGATGCCCCCAGCTCGAGTTCAAATTCATCCCGCTGGCTGACCTTGATGAAGACCACGTTCTTTGGAAAATCAGGGTCTTCACCCTCACCCTCGTAAAGCCAACCCATCGCAAGAAACTTCACGTCTCTGAAATCGGCTGAGCTCACTTCACTCACACCGAATTTTTTGATTGAGGCACAGGTGTGGGGGTTACTGATTCAACCTGATACTCTGCCCAAGGGGTGACGGCGTCCGCTCCTGAACGCAAAGCGGCTTCGTAAAGGCCTGATGCAAGCGCGTCTGCTTGTACTGCGGATAGATCGTAGCTCTCGCCCTCGATCGTCAAGGAAATACGGTTCCCATCTGATGTGTGTACCACTGGCAGCGATGAGTCGTTGCACGATTCAATCGGTTGGGCAGGGTCGATTTTTGAATGTGATGCGGTGGTTTGGTCAGTCATGCTACCAGTCTCGATTTAGAGGTCTTCACTACAACAACGGTACAAAATCGCGAAAACTTTAGCCGGGCTGGCAACTTTTTTGATTGGATGGAGCGATTCAAGTGATCAGGGTTCCCAGACCGGCAGAGTCGACTTGCCCGGCTTGTCGATCACGATTGCAAGGCTCTGCTTTGCGCGTGTTGCAGCGACATAAAATGCGGCTGCAGAGGTGGCTTCGAGGCAGGCTCCCTTCTGAATGAAAGCCGTGATTGGCCCTGTGGGTACGACTAGCACACGCTCGAATGTCGCGCCCTTGGAGACCTTGAAGTTCATATAGTCGAGGGCAAACTCCTTGCCGGATGCTGCCATGGCACGAAGGCATTGCGGTCGGTACTGTTGAACGTATTGGTCAACGTGCTTCGAGTGCACCAGGAATACACCGTCATGGTCTGAGACCTCGTGGTTTTCTGAGGTGGTGCTCGGAAATTCCCAGGACGCATCAAAAATGGTGTCAGAGAACGTTGCAATCTCCGTCCGACAGCGATAAGTGACTGTCGCGTAATTGATGCTCAACAGCCCTCCTTGCTCGCGCTCCTGGAACCATTCAAGAGCGCCAGCGTAACCATACTGCTTATTCTTCTGGCCCCTCGGGTTGGTCGACAGAACGGCCTGGCGAACATCACCGACCATGCGAACGTCGATTCGAGATTGCAGCAGATCATGGATGATCTCCCAGTCGTAACCACTCAGATCCTGAACCTCGTCGATCAGAATCTCGTCATAGAGATGCTCCAGGCGGCGAAGCAACGCAGGTGTTGCAGCCATTAGCTCGCGCGCCAGGCGGCCGAGCTCGCAGCCGTAGATCTGGTTGCTTCCGTCCATGAATCTTTGTTTGCCCTTGGCGAACCTGAAGGGGCGCCCTTCGAAATTGAAACCCCCTACCCGTTCACCGGGAAATTTCACCGGCAGGAACGGCTTCGCAAAGTGGCGAAGTAAAAACGTGTACCAACCCAACACCTCAATGTTGTGGAGATCACCAGCCTGTGCTCGAAGCCGATGGGAAAGCTCTTGCTGATTTGTCTGGGTAAACGTGGCGACAAGGACGCGGCGATCACTCGGCAGACCTTTGCAGTGATCTACGAGGCCTTGGGTTTTTCTCCCGCCGGCGACCGCCAGGGTCAGATGGTTAGGCATTGTGAATGAACTCCGCCGCGGCCTTCATATAGGGAGGTGGGCTGAGGGCTTCGTCAGACTCGGCGATTCGAATCGCCCCCTCCGTTTTCTCACGTGTCATCCACGTCGCCAGGTTAGCTGCATCGGTGATGCCGAGGGTCTTGCGCAGTTGCGGTTCGCCATTGGCAGTAATAAGTTGAGGCTCAAGAGTCGCGCCGTCGGCTACCTCCCCAATGAAGAGATCTCTGCGCTTCGCTTCCAGCCACTGCTCAACTGGTTTACGGAGCTCAGTCGGGTCAATGCCATCGTTGTCGCGCATGACGGCTACCGGCTTGTTGATCGCAGCGCAAAGCTCAAGGCACCGCGCTAGTGCAAGGCCACGCATGCTGATGACATCAATGCCATGGGCCATTGGTCGAGCGCCAAAACAGTCTTCGTAGACACGTTCAAAAATGATCTCGTCAGATGGCCCCTCTACCAGGACGACCTTTTTCGCTAGCACGAGGCGGAGGGTGTCGTAGCCCGGAAGCTTTTGGAAGTAGCTAACCGTTGTCGGATCGAGCTCCGTGATCTTGGCCGCGCTGTTGCGGTGGAGTAGTAGCAGCGCATTGAGGCCGAGCCGGTTCAAAACGTAGGTGCTGTGGGTAGAGATGAAGAGCTGCTGCTCCTCCGTGGCCAGGTCTTCAATACGGTCGAGCAGTGTCGTTAGGCTGGTGTGTGAGAGGTGGTTCTCCGGCTCCTCGATCATCACGATTTTCACGCTTGAGGAATGCCGTTTCATCGCGAGGGAGATCTTGATTGCGGCTTGCTGCCCCTGGCCAGCCATCGCGAACGGAAGGCCGTCGACGTGAGGAGTGACCACGCTATCCCAGGATGTACGGGACGTTTGATCCATTGCTAGCGCCATAGGCTCTGACTGCAGTGCAGCGCCAAGACCCCCGAGGCGCTTGTTCACCGGCGCCAGCGCTCCTTCAGTCATGGAAGCTTTGACGCCTCGATAGTCCAGCGAGATTTGCGCCTTCTCGGCTGACTCCAGGTGATCGCTCAGGATTTGTCGAAGGTGGTAATCAACCCCAGCAGCGGATTTGACCGTCCGAGAATCGATCGTGGCTACCGAGAGTGCCCGCGGTCGCCGAGTGAGTTCGTTGTCAGCAAACGACCGCCATTCGTAGGTGTAATACTCAACGGGCAGCAAGGGTGAAGGATCCTTGAGCCACTGATCCAGCTCATCCTGGTATTCCTCGTTCGGGAAAATGGAGAGGAATACCCCCGGACACACGTTGGTCGGCACGTCCTCATTCACCGCACCGACTAGCACCTGCAAATCGGCTACATCTTGCAGATAAAGCTCAATCAGGATCTCCGGAAGCTTAGGTGTCTTCCCTGCTTTCCGGAGGGCCAGAAACTCAGCCACCATTGCAGTGTTGAACCAGTGTGGGTTCAGCTCTTCGAGTATCCCACGTCCACCTATTCGGCCGTTAAGCGCCAGCGAGATGGCCTCCATCAATGTGGACTTCCCTGCGTCATTGTCACCGACGAGGATGTTCACGCCCGGGTTGGGTTTAAGCTCAAAATCTTTGTAGATGCGGTACCCACGGATGCGGATTTTTGTGATCACAGTCGACGTTCCTTGGCGAAGTGCTTTTGTATGGCGCTTTGATAGCCGTGTGGCCTGATGCTATAAGCGAAGCGCTAACGTTGTCGACTCCGTCACGTTCCTTACGTCCCTCACCACTCCTTCCGGCACTCCACGCACAGGATCTGCGTATGACTACTCCTTACTACCCAAGCCGCAAAGCGTTCATAGAGTCCTTGGGGGCGACGTGTAACAACTGGACTTGGAGCTGGTCGTTTGTGAATCACCAAGAGCGCAAGATCATTTTCGGCGCATGGGATATCCATGTAACTGGCGGTCGTTCACTTCTCCTCAGCGAGGACTGGGAAATCGAGAATGGGCGTCGCAACCATGGCTACTCGCAGAGCGTCGAGCATCTCAGGTTGGTTGGAGAGGAAGGATACGAACTCTATACGTTCAAGATTACACACTCGGATGAGCGCCAGGATGAGGACGGTGCTGGCCCTGCAAAGATCAAAGATTTTGAGCGCTCCATCACGCGTAAATGGCTATTGAAGCAGGATGGCGACTGGTTTGCGTACGACGAGCTGCCCATGCCTGCACTACCTGAAGAGGTCAGTCAGCCCGAGCTGTACCTCGAGGGCGCTGTCCGAGAGGTAACGGTTAATGCCTATGAGCGTAGCGCTCAAGCTCGGGCAGCATGTATTGATCACTACAAAGCGGTTTGCTTTGCGTGCAAATTTGACTTCGGACTGGCTTATGGCGAGGTTGCTGAAGGGCTCATCCATGTCCACCACATCGTTCCTCTGAGTACGATCGGCGCAGAGTACAAGCTCGATCCAATAAAAGACTTGATCCCGCTGTGCCCAAATTGCCATGCGGTGGTGCATCGTGGATCGGAGGTTATGAGCATTGCGAAGCTTAAAGAGCATCTGGCTGAAGCAAAGAGGCGCTCCACCCCAGGGGCCTGACCTCATCGTTTGTAACGCGGTTTTTGGAATGTAACGTGGCCGATGTTACATTCCAGAAACTACGTTACAACCCCCTAACCTCGGGCTTCTGCACGAGAATCAGCCCCCTCTGCTTGGCAAGCCTATTCGTCAGCCATCGCTGCGAGTTGACGCTCCGCTTCGACTGAATCAGCCACTGTTACTCCCTTGCCGTGGCCGCTCTCTTAGTGACTTCTCGGAGCCGGCCCCCCAAGTGCACCTAGCTGATAGTCTGTCACCGCTTGGAACTGTTGCTCGGCAATCATCCGTAAACGCTCCAACTCCACACCAGTGACGCCGCCGGATTGAGCCTCGTGGTACCGCTTCAAGGCTTCGACGGCCTCGGTGTACATCGGGTCATCCGGCATCAAGACCTTGCTGAGATCCTTCGGCTTCATCTTCACTTCACTCACGTTGGGATAGGCAGACTGGAGTCGATGACGACAACCTGATGGTTTTCGAAGCCAGGGTCATCGGCCTCCCCCGGGAACCAGCTTAGAGACTCGTAACCCATGATTCGCCCTTCGCGCACGACGTCCGGGTAACACGCAATGGCGTCTTCCAATGCTGAGCAGTCAGATCGCGGAATCAAAACTGGTAGGTCAGGGTCGTACTTGCGGAGCTCTTCGATCAACTCGCCCACATTCACATTCTTGTCCTCAAGTAGCGGCCCAGTGGAGGCCGATGGCGACGTCATTCAATGTATACGCATGGACGCTCTCATTTTCCAGCCGTGGTAGGCTGGAAGCTGAATTCGTAGCCTCCTATCGAGATAGCCATCCGACGAGACTGAAGCATGACGCTCAAAGCCTCCTTCGCCAGCGTGCTTCGTGCGCTGCGTAGCAAGCGCAACATCACCCAGAGAGATTTCGCTGACACTACCAGCCGTACCTACCTTTCTAAGCTTGAGCTAGGCAAGTCGAGCATCACCTTGGACAAGCTCGATCAGGTCAGTCGGCGCCTGGAGCTCAGCCCGCTTACCCTCCTCACCCTGACACTCAGCGAAGATACTGGTAAGCCCCCTTCTGAGCTGATCTCCAAGCTGCAGTTAGAAATCGCAGATCTGCAGCGGGAAGATGGCTTGCCCGGCCTTCGAGTTATCCCAGAGATGGGCCACCAAGTGCGTCGCTTGCCCCGAAGAGCCAAGAGAGGTCATGAGTCGAACTTCATGCAGGCGGAGCTCGCCTTCGTGGATTGACCGTCCGTATCACGTGTACGTAGCGGTAGGCCAAGCATCGCCTTACCGTCATCACAAGATCAGGGTGAGAGCTGATGAACAGTAAAACGGCCATTTTCGATGCGTTCGGCACGGTTGTGCGGATAGGCCACAGAACGAACCCATACCGCCAACTGCTGCGGGAAGGAATCAAGCAGGGTCGTCGCCCTCAACCTGGCGATGCGCATCTCATCATGACGCTGAACCTGGATCTGCGCAGTGTCGCCGAGCATCTGGGCATCTATCCCTCACAGTCACGAATGGACGAGATCGAGACCGATCTGCAAGCTGAGCTCGACTCCATCGAGGCATACCCTGACGCGAACAACGCAGTCGCCATGCTCCAGGAGCGTGGTGTTGCTCTCGGGATCTGCAGCAACCTCGCCAAACCCTATGGCGCGGCGGTAAAGCGGCTTTTTCCGAGCATGGACGCCTATGCATTCAGCTTCGAGATCGGCGCCGCCAACCCGATCCTCGAATCTACGAGGCGCTGCTGGAGATGATTGATACCAGGCCGGGGCGATCTGCCGGAGCATCTGCACCTGGGGTGTGGATGGTAGGTGACTCAATCCGATGTGATCGAGACGGTGCCCGAGCAGTTGGCGTTGAGGGGCACTACCTAGATCGCTCGGGTGCTGCGCCCATCCAGAATCTTGAGCAGTTTGCAAAGCTCGTACTTGAGCGACTACTGCAATGATCGCGTCAGTGCTGGGTTTCACCCAACGTACCAGCTGTATGAAGCTGATAATCAATGACGGTTTGGTAAAGGTGATCAGCTTCTAGCCTCAGTCGCTCGACTTCAGCAGTGGGCCTACCTTCAGCCTGTGCTGCGTGATAGGCACGGATTGCTTGGAGAGCTTGCTGCAAAAGCGACTCGCCAGCCTCGGCCATTCCCAAGATTGTACGCTTCATCTGGTTTACCTCAGCACCTCTCTAGGCCAGATAAGCACGAGCCGAAAGTCCTTAATCTGCTGGGCCTCCATGACTTCATGCGTCTACACGAGAAAAGCGCTGTGCGTCGAGAGCTGGCACTGCCGAAAATCCGCCACTTTTCTTAAAACTCATATTGTGTACAAAATTCTTCATCGCGTCTGACGGATCAATAGCCTCAAGGTTCAGGCCATCGACTGTGGCCCGAGAGAACGCGACGCTGAGAATTGATTGATCCTCCATATGCCCTGTCGAACTGTTGAGCACGTTATCCATCGCTGTCACGATCACCAGGTCGTCCGGGAGGATGGCCAACAACTCTCTTCCTACACGCAAAGCGCAGCTACAGACGTAATCCTGATGGAGCTCATTGAAACGTCCAGCTGGCATCGCTTTGGTTGAGAGCTTGCCGCTCTTGAGCAGAGACTTGATTTCGGAGGGGATGACGTGTGAACCGTGGATGGCCAGCTTCGCTTCCAGAACTCCGCCCTCATGGACGATCATCTGGATAGATGAGCCTAGGTGGGAGATTTCCTCCAAAGACTCGAAAGCCTCAATAGCATCAAGCTTCGCTTGGCGGTCACCATCGAGGATACGTAGAGCAATATCACGCTCCTCAGCCCAATCGTCGTGTGCAGTCTTCCATCCATCAAACTCTGCCTGAAACAGTCTTTCGTCTTCGGCAGCGGCAACGCCGATTCTCACCAAAAGCGCTTCGCGCTGGCGACGCTCAAGCTTGAAAAGCCGTGCCCAGAAATTAGGGCGATAGGTAGCAGATGCATGATGTGCGGCTTGCTCGAGCGCTCCGGTCTTCAAGGGTTGCCTGGGCTCTGGCGTTGAGAGGATCTTCTTCCATTGCACCGGCTCAGCGCATTCTTTGTGCATGGAAAGCAGGAGATCGATGTGATTTTCATAGACCTCTACCTCGTACGCTGCTTGCTCCAGAGCCTCCATCTTGTCGAACTCTTTTTGCCTCTTCTCGAGCTCACGCTGCCGACGATGAGCGTTGCGCTCAGCGCGTCTGGCTGATGCCTGCAGCGATCTTACAGTCCCTTTCCAACCCATCACGATGCTCCATACCGAATGCGTGATGGCACATTAGCATATGGCATTGAACCGTCGGCACGTTGGACGGGCACAAAATTAAGACACTCAAAGGGATCCAGAATACTTGCGAACACCAGCGAAGCGCTTTATGTTGTGTCCTGCACAAAGAATAAACACCATATGATGTGTTTAAGCCTTTCTGCGTGGCTCACGATTTACTGAAAACCTCTTGTATCTCACATTGCTGGATGAAGGAGATTCCGTATGACAGATCGTCGCCCTCTCAACCCCAACGTGAACGTTCCAAAGCCTGGCGGTGGTGAACAACCACGGTCACGCAACAAGGACGGTCAAGTCCGCGATAAACGGAGTGATGCTGGTAAACCGCGCGGCAAATGACGGCTTGCAGGTCAGCAGCGTACGATCTCGCTGCTGACCTGTTCTGCCTCTACAAATTAGCCTTGGTGTATGCACAGAAGCAGCGCAATTCGAAGCATCAGTGCTACACCCTGACTCGAAAAGGGGCGCTGGTAATGCGCCCCTTTCGAGTATCACTCAGCAATCCGCTTTATCGCTTTTTCGATACGCTGACGGCCCGCGTGGGCAAGCTTACCGACCCCGGCTTCCTTGGCCACCGCGTAAACCAGCCCCTCTCCTACGTGACCATGTTTGGTCATTTCATCTACCAAGGCACGTAGTTCAGGCAAGCAGATTTCAGCGAGTGGGCGAATGGCATCGTCATCACCCGGCCTACGGAAGACAACGTTCATATCCGAGTCGAGATGAGTCGGCCAGAAGAATGTTCCTGCCTGTTCCTCTTCATGGGATCGGAATCGTGCCCGCGCTATTTGATCGACGCGGTCACGAATGCGCGAGCCCGTTCTAACCCAGCCATGAGCACGCGCTATACGCCGTGCAAGCGCCATATCGAGCACAGGCCCCTCCTCTGCTACCACATGGGCAATCATCTGCTCCAAGGTAGCTGTGTAGCCCGCTTCGAAGAATCGGTCTGGATCAACCGCTTCCACAGCCTCAGCAGGGTCTGCTTCCTTGTAAACCAGGTGCTCCACTGGCACATAAGGAATCACGGTATCTTCTGCTGCTTGAGCCGCGGCTGCTCTCGCGTACTTCAACTCTGGCATTGCGCCAGACGGATCATTGGCTTCGGCAACTGAAGTCGAAGCTACAACAGCCACCTGATCCACCACCTCAATGACTTCAGCCATAGCAGCATCGACTTTCAGGCGCTCCGCCTCATGCGCAGCATCAATGACGGCTTGCTTGGCTCTCGACTCAGCGAGTAGCTCCGTCAATTGCTGATGAACCTTTTCTGCAGTCCCTACGGCATCAACCCACCAGTCGGTCGACCAGATCCGCACGATCTCCCAGCCAAGTCCCCGCAATACAAATTCCCGCAGCTTGTCGCGATCACGCGCAGTCGCACTTCGGTGGTAGGTAGCACCATCGCATTCGACGCCGGCGAGGAAACGTCCTGGAGCATCAGGGTGCACAACACCCAAGTCTATTCGGAAGGAAGAGACACCAATCTGGGTATGAACCTGCCAGCCCTTCTTGGCCAAAGCAGCTGCGACCGCCTCTTCGAACGGGCTGTCGAATCCACCTACGCTGCCAAAGTTAGCCTCTGCCAACGCCTGCGGCCCACGCTCGGCGAACTCGAGGAAGTGTTTCAGGTCGCGCACCCCGACGGCTTGCGTCCGAGCAAGGTCAATGTGCTCTGGGCGCAGGGTCGAGAACAGCACCAATTCTTGGCGAGCACGCGTGATTGCAACGTTGAGTCGGCGTTCGCCACCTGGACGGTTCATCGGGCCGAAGTTCATTGACATCGCGCCAGCAGCGTCTTTCCCGTAGGTGGTCGAGAAGTAGATGATGTCTCGCTCATCGCCCTGGACACTCTCCAGGTTCTTCACGAACACAGGCTCGAGCTCAGACTCAGCGAAATACGAGTCGAGCGACGGATCCTTCCGGCATGCCTCATCGAGCATGTCCATGATGAGCTTCTGCTGCTCACCGTTGAACGTGACCACTCCCACGGTACGACGGCTCTCACGGAAGGCCGGCGACTGAAGGCGAGCGACAAGGTCAGCAACTAGGGCTCTTGCTTCGATGAGGTTGGTACGTGAGCCGCCCTTGTCGTAGACACCTGCCACTGGGCACAGTCGGACAGCCTTATCAGCCGTGAACGGCGATGGGAAGGTCACCAGCTTCGAGCCGTAGTAACGCTGGTTCGAGAAGGCAATCAAGCTCTCATGGCGGCTACGGTAGTGCCAGTTCAGGTTTCGCATCGGTAGGTTCGCGCTGATGCATTCATCCAGGATGCTCTCGAGATCAGCTTCGACATCCTCATCATCAGCCGTAGACTCAGCACGGTCGAAGAACGAGGTCGGCGGGAGCTGTTTCGGGTCGCCCACCATTACAACCTGCTTCCCTCGCGCCATCGCACCAATCGCATCCCAGACTGGGATCTGAGAGGCCTCATCGAAAATGACGAGGTCAAACGGGGTCGAAGCCGGCGGCAGATACTGAGCGATCGAAAGCGGGCTCATCAGCAAACAAGGTGTCAGCTTCGTCAGCGCTTCGGGTGCTCGGGTCATCAGCTCCCGTAATGGAATGTGCTTAGTCTTCTTGCCCATTTCATGACGCAGCAGGCCCCACTCAGAAGAGCGACTCACGCTGTCCTGGCTTGGCAGATCGGCGCACAACCGCGCCCGGAGCCAGTCCTTCGTCAGCTCGGTAAACTTGTCATCCAGCGCGCGGAAGTCGCGAATGCGTTGTTCGTGCTCGACGCTAACGAACGTCCGAATGACCTCCTCGTTGTCGACAGTGGTATTCAGCCACCAGCGAGCGTAATTCACCTCAAGGACGCGACGGACTTTCCCGGAGATGATTGCTCCACTTTCCATGGCCTGAACAATCGGCGAGAGGCCAACAGCAAATGCCTCATCGCGCACCTTTCTCCAGGAGCACCAAGCCTTGAGTCTCGCCTCAGAAGAAACCACGGTCTCGCAGTTTTTCTTGAGGTCATTCAATGGCAGGTGAGCGGTCTCATCAGTACCTGATTCGGTGAAGTGGCCTATCGACGTCAGGTGCGATGAACGCTCCTCCAGCAGCCCAAGCTTTTCACGCAGGGCAGCGCCAGCAAGTGCGATGGCACCTTCCGGCTCCAGCAGCGCGTTGCCATCGCCCAACAGTGTTTGCAGAGGTGCCTTGTAAGAAGCAATCTGCTCCGGGTTCAGCGCGAGCTTCGCGACAGCAGTCGCTATTTTCCCCTGGAATACCACGGCCTGACGAGCTATCTCCAGCTTGGTCTTCAGCTCGCTCCAGACAGGTACCAACTCTCGCAGGTCAGCCAGATCGGCCAAATCACGCTCAACCGCTGCCCGCTGCCTCAGCAGATCGAAGTCACCCTTTAGCAATGAACCGCAACGGCCCTCTCCCACTTCGGGGTGATCATCAACGAGGCGGCCGCGGTCTTCGATATCTCGACGCTCAGACTGGAAACGCAGTGCTGCGGTAAGGTGATCAATGTTAGTGCCCTGACCGCACCAAAGCTGTTGAGTGCTCGAGCCAAGGTCGGACAACGCGGCCATATCGCTATCAAGGCGAGTCAGTGTGCGAAGCCGTCGGAGCTCTTCCTTCAGTGCGTCTCCCAGCTGGCCCTGCTCGACCAACTGGAACCCCTCATCGATCCAGGCCGAGTCAGCTTGCTGAAGCCGAATGGCCTCTTGAAGCTTGATCGACGTCGAGAGCTGGTCAGCGTCGGACTTTGAACCTTGCCAAACGGCAACGCACTCGTGCCCAGGCTCGAGCTCATCAATAGCGCGGCGCAGGGCGCGGATCTCTGCCCAGGTGGCCAGATCTTTACCGTGATCGGCTTCGCCCGCAGTGGTTTGAGACGGAGTCAACAAACCTGCGATACGACGCTTTCCGAACCAGGATTTTGGCCAGAACGCTTCCTCAGCTTCTTTCCACTCACGCAGCAACAGATTGATGTCGAGCGACTCAATCGTATCGCCATAGGTCGCACTGAGCTGCTGCTTGAGCTCCACGATTTGGCCAAGCAGTGCCTCCGCCTGAGCAAGCACATCGGTGACACTCTCCGGCCAGGCTGGGCTGAGCTCACCGAAGGTAGTACGACGTTGCTGTAGTAACTCGATACCCTGCTTTGCATCTGCGATTACTCGTGAGGGCCAGATCGCGGATAGCTTGGCGTTGATCTGTCGATGCTGTTCAACCCACGCACAACCATCGCTCAACCTCTGGGAAATCGAACGAGCATCAGGACGCAGAGCGAATCGCCAATCTTGTCCGGCAGCCGCAGGGAGTGCCTGGGAAAGGACTGACAGCCCCTCCAGTGCAGTCGGGGTGTAATCCGTATGTGGGAGCCCGGCTAGCTCTACGAATCGATCTGCAGCACGCTGCACATCCAGCACGGCAGGCAGCACATCTCGAGCAGCCTGCACGAACTGTTGTTGCCAATGCGGTGACCACTCCGCCTGGCCTACAGCGGACAAAGCATTGCCAGCAAGCTGGCTGTACCCAACCGCCTGAGCATTCACTTCGAGGCGATCACCCAACTCACGCAGTTCAAGCATGGCTTTCTGGTCGTGTATGTCAGGTGAAGCCCAACCAACAGGCGCAACAGCTTCATCGCCACCCGAGGTGACTGTGCCAATCGCATCGTAGATGGTGTAACCGTTCCGATGGCGTCGGTGCAGGCGCTCGACGTAAATATTCAGGCTATCGCGCAGCGTGGCAAGGCGCTGCGCCTCAACCTCCCATGCCGCGGAATCCACTTGCCCCTTGGCTTCCCAGGCAGATTGCAGCTGGGCAAGGACGTCGGTCTTTCGAGCCTTGCTTGAGTGAAGCTCAAGACAGAACTCACCCAGGCCAATCTCACGCAGTCGGCGGTACACGACATCCAGCGCCGCGATTTTCTCCGAGACAAACAGCACGCGACGCCCTTGGGCAATCGACTGAGCGATCATGTTGGAGATCGTCTGGCTTTTGCCGGTACCAGGTGGGCCGATCAGCACGAAGTCTTTGCCCTTCGCTGCTGCCATCACTGCCGCAAGCTGAGACGAGTCAGAAGGAAGCGGGCAGAAAACATCGGTCGGGCCGTAATCACGATCCAGCGACTGCGCTTCTGGGAACGGGGTATCCGAAACGAACGAATCGCGCGGTGTATCAAGGAGATGCTGAACCACTGGGCTCTGCCGCAGGTGCTCGGCGTTCTCAGCCAAATCCTTCCACATGAGATACTTGGCAAAAGAGAACATCGACAGCACGACATCCTCGCTCAGCTCCCAGCCTGGGATGTCCTTGATGGCATGGCCAACTTTGTTCCAGATGCCGGCGATATCTAGACCTGAATCGTCCCGGGGCAGCTCGTGCTCCAAAGAACCCAATCCCAATTCGAAGTCTTGCCGGAGCATCTCAATCAGCGTCGGGTTGAAGCGAGGCTCATCGTCGTGGAGCACCATGGTGAACCCGGATCGAGCGCTCTTGCGCTCCAGCGTGACGGGAACCAGCACCAGAGGCGCCTTGTACTTTTGGCCTGCCCTGTCTTCACGCGTCCAGCTCAAGAAACCGATAGCCAGGAAGAGTGTGTTCGAACCACCTTCCTGCAAGGCTGTGCGAGCCCCGCGGTAAAGCTCAGTGAGTCGCACATCCATCTCATTGGATGTCAGAGCGACGAACACCTCCCGACGCTTAAGGGCATCTTCTGCATGGCGGCGACGAACATCTTCATGTTCACGCTGCTCATACAGAGCGCGCTCTCGTGGATCAGCACCATCCATGAGGTCTGGACGGGTGAGCAACTTCAGCGACTGACCACTGGCCAGTACGTCCTCAAGCGCTCCCGGGTCTGGGGACTCAAGCTTCAGTGCCCGTTTGCCCGTCTTGAAGTTCAGGAGGTTGTTTCGAAGCGAGAGATCCAGGAGCTTACGCTGCCAACGGCCAAGGCGATCGGCTGGGTCGAGCTTCGAAAGATCTTCGACGACCACCTCGTGTCTCTCGTCTGGGATACCCGCTCCGTCTTCGACCAGGAGGGCTGGAACATCGTCCGATATCTCATCAGCAATCCGCGCGATCTGAGTCTCTGCACTTGCTAGCGGCTTGATCCTCTGGAGTCGAGCCCGGCGAATGTCGAGCAGCATTTCAAACTCGCTATCCGCGTCTTCGGCAATCTGTTTTTCACCTCTCTCTACTGCGTAGGAGAAAGTTGGAACGAGATTCTGCGTACTGAGCGTAGTTTCGAATAGAACCAGCTCCCGCAGCTTCACCCGTTTGCGCACTGCCGTCACATCATCGACAAGGGCAGTGGTGAACTCTTCAGGCTTCATCCACAGGCCCGCGAAGGCGTGTCCACGGGTGAATACGATTACCGGATTGAGGCCGATTTGCTCCAAGGCGGCGCAGAACAGCAGGGTCAGATCCATACAGGTAGCCAAGCCGGTATCTGCAATCTGGCTGGGGCTACGCACCTTTTGACCTGACTGTTCGAAGCTTGCCGGCGGCAATGCATAGTCGAGCTTCATCCGTGCAACGGCGCTCCAGACTGCAGACGCCAATTGCCAAGCTCGCTTGGCGCCACCCTCATATCCGTCCAGTGACGAGGACAGTTCACTTTGACGAAGCAATTCAGCCGTCTGCTTCAGCAGGCGCTCGACAGCCGGATCATTCGGCTGAACGAAGGCGGCCGTCATGTCCGGAATATGCCGCAAACCACCCCACTGATTTCGGGGCAGAAGGTCTACGACCTGCTCGAAACGGGCAATCTCCTTCCTGCCGCCCTCTGCTTCTTTGTCATCGGCCTTGAGCACGAAAGAAAAAGTCGATAGCTCTGCTTCGGTCAGGCGGCTAAGTAACGGGCCGTCCAGCACCAAATCAAGCCCTGGAATGATTCGGAAGCTGTCTGCCGCAACCTCATCAATCCACCAGACCTTGGCCTTGAACACTTCAGGTTCCGAGGTCAACGTCAGGGTCGCATTGACGAAGCAGTCTTCTGTCTCGTTCGAGATGCGAAGCTCGCGAATCACGGGAATGGCGTTCTGGAAGTCAGCAAGGTTTAGCTTCGCCACCAAGGTGGCCAGGATCTTCACTTCTTTAGGAGGGGTTTCGTCTTGGTGCGTGAGGGGCTGAACGATGTCGTCCATGCGCAACCTTCCTTGTCGTTATGCCCAAGGGAGT
Source organism: Pseudomonas sp. A014 (assembly GCF_052378495.1). Lineage (NCBI taxonomy): Bacteria > Pseudomonadati > Pseudomonadota > Gammaproteobacteria > Pseudomonadales > Pseudomonadaceae > Pseudomonas > Pseudomonas sp. A014. The sequence continues at coordinate 2,899,413 of NZ_CP199001.1, read as the reverse complement.
GCCGGAATTGGCCGGCCAGAGGGCCCCTCTTGAGCTAATGGCGGGATGATAGCGCTTCCAGTAACAGTCGTAATGAGCCTTTGGTCGCGCCTAGACGATCGCTAACCATTGAAAGGTTTCAGCAATAAACAAAATGGCCTATCAGTGTGCCGTAGCGCTTACCTGAAGCTGATATCTCGCCTTGCTCAACTCTGCCTCAGCCTGGCGAAGCTCGTTCTTGATACTTGTCCACATCAACACCAACGTGGCGATCTTCTCGCGGGAGGCCGTCAGCTCTTCCCCCATCAGCGCCAGCTCGCTCTCGAGCAACAGGCACTGCTGCTCAAGCAGCTCCTCTCGGGAAAAAAAGGCAAATCGGTCGTCGGCGGCTTGTTCTGGGTTCGTCATAACGGTCGTCGCTTCTGAGGATACAAATGTTCTCCTGGCGAGCTTAGCCGTATATACTGTATGTATCAACAGTGTATCGGTGCAGGGTCGACCTCTGCGCCCGCGCTCCCACTGGCGAAGCAGCCGGTTTCGAATCTGTGGACGCGGGTGGATGCAGGTTGTCAGTTCAAGCGGAGGATCCGTACATGTCACTAAAGTCATCATTCGCCATTGTCCTTCGCGCGCTTCGCAGCAAGCGAAACATCTCGCAGCGAGATTTCGGTGATACGAGCCGGACATTCCTTTCCAAGCTGGAGGGGGCTCGAGCAAGCATCACGTTGGACAAGCTCGAGCAGGTGAGTCAACGCCTGGAGTTGAGTCCATTGACCATACTGACCCTCACCCTGAGCGAGCAGACCGGCAGTTCTCCAGTGGATCTCATTAACAGCCTGCGCTGCGAAATCGAGCACCTGCAAGGTCATGGCGGTGTACCTGGACTGGGCGTTGCTTCCCATGGGCACTTACGCTCTAGACTTCAGCCTTCCCTCGCTGCCAGGGCGAAGCAAGATGAGATCCGCTCCCCTGCCCTATAGCTGCGCGACAGTTCGTCTGTGCGGTGGATTACTCTGATGATTCAGGGCAAACGATCAGAGCAATCAGCTCCGGAACCAACGCGCGCGCATCCTGCTCGTACCCTTCCCTCCACCGGTGCGACCAATCTTGAGGGGATCCTTCCTGCTCCCACTCGGCCAAGGCAAGGGCATTGAGGATCTCCATCTCAAACCAGAGGGCCTGCCACCCTTCACCATCTGTTACCAAGGCGGGGTGTTGCCAGACGAACTCAGTCTGCTCCACGAAGCGCGACCAACTCATCAGATCTCGAGGTGCTTCCTGGGCCAGTACCCTTAGCGCCGAAACTGTCAGCACGAGTTTCCCCAGACAAAACGAACACACTACTCTGCATTCTGCCAGAGAGAGCTCTCTTTTCACGATCTCTCCCTTTCGCATGGCAATCCCATACGATGCCATGCCAGCATGGCGCAACCCAAGCAACGTAAGCCAAGGAAGGATAGTCAATGAAGAACGTCAGGCTGATACGCCACGGCGAGAGCGCCGCCAACGCTGGCGAGCCAACTAGGGATCACGCAAGCATTCCTTTGACGGCAAAAGGCCTGGAGCAAGCCCGCAACGTCGCGCATTCGATCACCAGCGCCCCAGGACTCATTCTCGCCTCACCGTTCCTTCGCGCCCAAGCAACCGCGCTGCACACCACGGCACTCTATCCCGATGCTGCTTTTGAAACTTGGCCGGTTCACGAATTCACCTACCTGGCGCCAGCACGCTGTGTAGATACGACGCTTGCACAGCGGCGGGGCTGGGTCGATTCCTACTGGCAGAGATCAGATCCTGCCTTTTCTGATGGTGAAGGTGCTGAGTCCTTCATCGACCTAGTGACCAGGGTTCGGGCATTTCTTAAGCGACTGGCAGAGCAGTCGGCCACTGACATCGTTGTGTTTTCGCATGGGCAGGTCATGAACACCGTGCGCTGGCTCCTAGAGAAAAGGCCCCAGGTAATCGACGGTGAAGCAATGCTGGATTGGCGTGAGTACGAGATAGCGAACCATATCCCGAATTGTCAGGGGTTCTCGCTCAGCAGGCATACGGACGGAAGGGGCTGGGCTCTCGGTCATTGAAAACCTCAACAACGAACGTCAGCATTTTGCTGACCTTATCTTCACGCGCTTTTCACATGCGATCCCCGAGACTCCAGCTATCCCTACGTGTGATAGACCTTGCCCGCCTAGCAGCGGGCTTTCTTTTGTCTGCAATCCCAAGCGGCTGGCTGTGTTGTCATAATCATCGCGCCGCATCACTTTGATTTGATGATGGCTCCTCGACTATCAAGTCACTCTCAAAAGCTACAACTCTCAGCGCAGCCCAAAGCCCATTCGCGCCAGCTTACCCAAAAACTCCTCGCGCCCATGCAGGCTCGAAACGTTACTTAGTCTGCTGACTACCTGTTCTGACCAGCTACCAGCCTTCATCCCCTCCCGATCATAGAAGGCACCAAGGCGCTCATCATATACAGTAATGACATTCTGCTCGCCCACAGCTGAGTAGACCTCATGGTAGAGCACTGCCTCCTGAGGCAGTCGCGGTTTTACCTTGGCAGGTCGTTCAGTGGATGGGTAGCCAACGCACAGTCCAGACACACAAAAGCGCATCCTGCATCCTGCGATTATTAGGGTGCACAGTCGTCCGTCACCCTATGACCGTGCTCCTTAGAGGGGCGTTGGCTCTGGCACTGTCTCCGGCTTGAATGGAAGTCGCCCAGAACTGCAGTACGGAGGAAGACTGCCACCATCCAACATAATGTTTGCATCAACCCTTAAGACCTTGATCGAGGTTACGATTGAGGATAGAGCGTCTGCTGCGGCTTTCCCCATAGGAGTGGACTCAGCACCGACTGAAGCAAGAGTGCCTGCTGGCGTCAAGCCGACCGAGAATTTTGATGTCTCCAGCAAGCCAGGATCATAGGTAATCAGACTTGGGAAACTGGAGGGTGACAATTTCGTCTCCACCATCTCAACTGCAGTGCAGCGTTCCTGGCCTATGCCGCCGGCGTGCCGAACGATCTTACCGTCTTTGTCGAGGATACGGTCGTACCAATAGCTATCTTGAGTCTCAACGAGACGATAGTAGATCACTCCCGAGCAGACTTTTTTTCCGCTTTTTGCCAGCTCTTCCTGCTGGTTTTTGGAGAGTTCTGAGATTGGATAACACGCCAATGGTAGGTCAGGTCTATTGACGATGTGGCCTGAGCATCCAGACAAACTGAATACGCAAATTGTTAGAGCTAAAGCTCGAAAGGTCATCGCAATGCTCCAAAGGATGATAGTGTCGGCGCAATCGACAATGCTGGCACAACGATGCTGTATTGCCAGCTTTTGAGAGGTGCGGGGTTTCAAATTGATCAGCCCCAAGAGCGCCTGATGATAATCACTTACGCGATTTCAGATTGCCATCTTCTGCGCTATAACCTTGGTACGTGCCTAAGCTACGAAGGGATTCGAGATGCGGATAATCTTGATGTGCGCTGGTTTTGTGGTGGCCCTACCCACCTGGGGAACCGAAATCTCCTGGTCGGTGCAGAACGGCTTCCCGGTATTCAAGGACGCCAAGGCTTTCCAAGAGTTGAAGAGGAACTGGCCCGCCGACGCAACAGCAGCTCAGTTCATAGCCAGCCGCAATGCACAGTGGCTGAGGGAAAACCTCCCGAAGACTAATGAGACCCTCTGGAACCCCGCCACGGGGCTCTACAACAAGCAGGCTCTCTTCAGTAAGCAGCATGTCATTGTGGCGGTAGCTTCAGGTACACCAGAAGGATCCACCTGCCGCTGGTACCTGAAGAAGGTACTGCAAAGCCCACCTCAATCGTGCAACTCTCCGAAAGAAATCACAGTCAGCAATGACAATGAGCACATTCCGCTACGTGTCGAAGTTAGTGAGGGTGAGCCTGCTGTTGTCGATGTGTTCGTGAAGACTTACAACATCCTGGCGCTGGGTGATTCGTTCGCAAGTGGAGAGGGCAACCCTGACCGTGCAGCAGTTGGTACTGGACGGCCTACGGATGACCTTAAGAAAGGCCGCAACATCCTCAGCGAAAAGCGCATGGCTGATGGCCTATTCTCCAAGGGAGCAGATTGGTGGGATACCACCTGTCACCGCTCTCTGCTTTCATGGCAGTCGATGTATGCATTGAAGCTAGCCGTGTCCGATCCACATCTGGTGGTGCGCTTTGCGTCCTTCAGTTGCTCGGGTGCTGAGACCTATGACGGCTTCTTCCGAGCGCAGCTCAAACCGCCTGTAAAAGACATTTCTAATCGCGTCGCGAGATGGAGGGAGCGCGACGGAGGGAATTACCTGGAGCTGACACCTGTTCACGCTGGCGACAAGCCTCAACAGGCTCGTACCGATACGGTCATGCTCAACAAGTCGCAGCTTAATGCGGCCATCCACCTGCTATGCCCGGAGAATCCGTACCAAAAGGGTGAGAAGGACTACGGGCGTGAGGTGACCACTCTCATAGGGCGTAAGTATTTTGGCAAAGTGAAGTATGACGGCTGCCGGAAGGACTTGATCGCTGTGGATGAAGTCTTGATGTCCTTCGGTGGTAACGACGAAGGCTTCAGTGGTGTGGTCAAGTGGGGGCTAGTTCCCCAAGGCATCTACGCTACTAGCCTCTCAGACTCGAAAAACCCCTTGCTCGCCGCCGTTGGCAAGGGCTTAAACATGAACAAGCAGTTCGGCATGAAAGCTATGAGAACCATCCTCGGGGTGATCAACCCCGACGATGCTGCGAAAGCATCCAACGCGTATCTGGGGAGGATTTATGATGATCTAAACGAGTCGCTGACTGAAAACCTTCATATCCCACCCCAGAAGGTGAAAATTCTACTTTATCCTAACCCACTCAAAACGCCGTTTCAGCCCTACTGCGGAGCTAGGCTAAACATGGGCAATGTCGCCATGACGGAAAAAGTCGTGTACTCCATTGGTGGCGCCTTCCCGAAAAACGCCAAGGCATTCATGTTCCTCATCAACGAGGCCAACGCTAAGAAAATCGAGAGGGTGTTCATCGACAAGCTGCGTGATGACCAAGAAAAAGCCATCAAACGCACCAAATGGGTAACGGTTGATTCCCAGGCGGCATTCGAAGGTCGTTCTCTTTGCGCAGTTTCGCCTGATTGTTCTGCAGGTGGCATGTGTGCTGAGTCTGAGCTTTTCGCATGGACTAAGGGTGGCGAGATGAAGGATGACCATCCATCCATGGCACCTATCACTAGCTTCGCTCGATGGGAGCCCTACGCCAGTGATAGGACTCGAGGCATTCGTACCGGAAACGACGCTTTTATGACCTTGGCGCGCTTTAGTTCGAGCGGAGATTTGATGGATGACTGGTTCCGTGGCGCCGTGCACCCAGACGCCAAGGCACACGCATCGATTGCTGACCTCATGGCCCTTCCAACTGTGGGGATTCGCGAAACAAAGTGATTAAGACGTGGGAAGGTTCGGCGGACGAATACGGATACTGCTTCTTGGAAAGTCCGAAGCGGCGGAGCGGAGACAAGCGCGCTCATCCTTGATGGTGATGCCGATCTTATGTGTTTTCTAAGGGGGCATTCCGCCACCTTAGAATTCGCAAGATATGCAGCTCCCTCCGTGCTCACTTATCCACCCCTGAGCAATGCATTGACGCTCAACGTCAATGCTTCGAGAGCGAAGGGTTTGGTCAGGATTGCTGTGTTGGGCTCTAGTTGGGCGTTGTCCAGGACATGCGGTTGCGCGTACCCAGTCATGAACAGGATCGGAAGACTAGGCCTAGTGCATCGTCCGGTATCGGCCATCTGCCTGCCATCGATTCCCCCGGGAAGGCCAATATCTGTGACAAGCAGATCGATGCGGGTGTCTGAACGTAGTAACTGAAGGCCGGCAAGGCTATCAGCGGCCTCAATGACAATGTATCCGCAGCTACCCAGGGCCTCACTCACAAACATGCGGACGGACGGCTCGTCATCTACGACCAGTACCGTCTCGCCTGACGAAGCCATTGCCGATTCAGTCAGTGGTTCGGAGAAAGCAACAGCGTCGATTTCGGCTTCGTGAGTGGGTAGTTGAAGGTACACCTGGGCACCACACCCCTCCTCCGATTTGATCCTGACCTGTCCTCCTGATTGTTTGGCGAATCCATAGATCATGGACAGACCAAGTCCGGTGCCTGCCCCGACAGGTTTTGTCGTGAAGAACGGTTCAAATGCTCGAGTAAGCGTCTCAGGAGACATGCCGACACCGTCGTCGGAAACACTGATAGTGAAGTAGATTCCGGGGGCTAGCTCCGGATCCAGCTCTGCCCCTATCGCCAGCTCCTCGTTATACGTCTTGATTGAGATAGAACCTCCGCCTTCCAGAGCGTCACGAGCATTGATGCACAGGTTCAGCAGCGAGTTCTCCACCTGGGCCGGATCGACCAGGCAGATGCTCGATTTCGCATTAAGCTCTACCTTGAGTTGAACTGTTGGCCCCACCGTCCGACTAATCAGCTCCTCCATATCCCTAATGAGAGTGTTCACATTGATGTGAACAGGCATCAAGGTCTGGCGACGAGAGAAAGCCAGGAGTCGGTGAGTCAAGGATGCAGCTCTTTGGGCCGCCCCGTGGGCCACCGTAAGGTAACGGTCAACATCGGAGACACGTCCCTGCTTCAACCGAAGCTTGATCAGATCCAGGCTTCCGGTGATGCCTGCCAGCAGATTGTTGAAGTCGTGAGCGATACCCCCGGTCAACTGCCCGACCGCTTCCATCTTCTGCGATTGACGGAGAGCTGCCTGGGCTGCTTCTCGCTCGGCTACGGCTTCTTCAATCCTCGCTTCTAAGGTGCGATTGAGCTCTAGAAGCTCCGACTCGGCATTTTTTCGCGCTGTAACATCAATGGATGAGCCGATGAGTCCCATGACGTCGCCCGCTTCATCGCAAAGAGGTGCTTTGATCGAAAGCCAGTAGGTCGCTGTGCCATCTGGCATGTCGACACGCTCTTCGATCTGAATAGCGTTCCCGCCATGCATGATGCGCTGATCGGTTTCCATTATCTGGCGAGCCTGAGCCTTGTCTTCCAGAACCTCCAGGTCAGTTTTGCCTAAATAGATCTCTGGCGGCTTGCCGATTAGTTGGGTGGCCCCGTCATTTGCAACGAGCAGCCGTCCCTCTAGGTCTTTGGCGTAGACAACACCTGGTACGGCAGCTGTGAATGTCCGAAGCAAGGCTGACATCCTGTCACGCTCAGCCTCCGCCGACCGGCGTGATTCAATGTCCATGAGAATCCCAGGGAAGCGAACAGCCCGCCCCTCTTCATTGAGCTCGGCTCGTCCATTGGCCTCAATCCACCTGAAGCTGCCATCGTGCTGGCGTACCCGGTATTCGCACCGGTAAGCGCCCCCGCGCTTCATCGCCTCCTGGATGTCGGCGGAGACGCGATCACGGTCACCAGGGTGAATTGACGAGAATGCTTCCTCGATCGGGATGCCTGCTAAGCACCTCTCCGTCGGCAGCCCGAATGAACGTGAAAAACGCTCATCGGCGGTGACCCGGTTTTCCGGAATGTCCCACACCCAGGTTCCGATGATGGCGCCAGCATCGAGCGCTAATTGCAGGCGCTCTGAAGCGGTCGTCGGAAACGCATGTTCATGATTGGGTGATGCCGGAGCATCAAAGGTACCTGGAGTACCAGGGCCTTCGCGATCCATAAATTACCTCTTCTCCTACGCGCATGAGCGACTAGCCACTGGATGCCTTACTAGAGGTTGATGACGAGCTTGGGCAGACTCTTGGCCTGACCCTGGTTTCCCTGCAAATTCCTCAGTGCCCAGTCAAATCAACGCCCTCCATAGTGATCCCTTTTGGGAACATTAACCCATAAAAATGCCCTTAATGTTCCCATATGGGATCATTACGCGAGGCGTTGCTGAAGGGGCCGTTTTTCTCGACGAATGAGCTCCAGCAGGGGAAAATAAGTGGGTTATCGACTTCTGGCAATTGCACCGGAGACTTACCCTGCCCCATGAATTCTAAGGTTCTCCAGCTACCCAAAAATCTCCACGGTCGTGACTTTGTAGTCGGAGACATCCACTTCAAAACCACAGACCTCCACCGCGGGCTGCACGCATTGGGCTTCGATAAAGCTAAGGATCGGCTGATCGCTGTGGGCGATCTGATTGATCGCGGGCCTGGTGTATTGGATGGGCTGAAGCTGCTCGGCGAGCCCTGGTTCTTCAGCGTCCAAGGCAACCACGAGCGAATGCTGATCGACGCTTATGAGGCTAATCCCAACGCTCGCTATTCTGCGCATGGCGCGGGCTGGTGGATGACGATTGCTGATGAGTCCAAAGCGATGATCATTGGGAAGCTCCGGAGCTTGCCGATCGCCATTGAGGTTCAGTCGGATCGGGGTGTTGTGGGGGTCGTGCATGCTGATGTGCCGAAGGGCATGGCCTGGTCGATCTTTCTGGAACAACTCAACAATTCCGCGATGGAGGAGATCGCTCTGTGGGGGCGAGATCGCATCGTTAAGCACCATCGTGAAGGTGTCCCGGGCGTATGGCGGGTCTGTACCGGACATACGTGGATTCCGCGGCCGTTGAGGTTAGGCAACGTGCTGGCGCTGGATGTCACCGGCGGCGCCGATGGTTCGCTGGCCATCTACAGCATTCAGGAAGACAAAATCTTCATTGATGGTGTTGCCACGTCGATCGACCAGGCTGAGTGCTTGAGTGAGCAGCTCGAGGAGCTTGAGCAGCGCGCAGAAGCTCTCAAGACGACGGTGAACAGTAACAAGCTCATCGAGACACAGGTTCAAGCTGTTGAACTGGAGTCATTGGTGAAGCTGGTCAGTTCGATGTGGCATGAGGTTCGCGAAGGCCTTGAGGAGCAGCAGCGGCTGCTTAACGCGCTGCATGGTTTGAGCCTTACGACTGTTGAGCGTCGGGGCGCCAAGCTCGACGAGCTATGCGCCAAGTATGAGAACACACAGGTCGAAGGGCTTCTTCGACGATTGTTAGGTTAAGAGGGTTTTATGGAATACGTGATGAGCATGAGTCAGGCACGTCGACGTTTTCGTCGAGTTATCAAGCTCGCAGAGAAAGGTCATACGTTCATTTTGACCCGATGTGGTAAGCCGGTATGTCGGTTGGAGCTCGACGAGTAGGCATAAAGGGCTTTCCAGGGCGTGCCCGTTGGGCCGGCTTTCGTGAACCAAGCCGCCCGCTTCGCATTCGTCTTGGCCCGGTGGGCTTCGATCCTCACACCTCGCGCGCTCCGCTTGCGAGCGATACCCGTGCCAGAGTCAGGTGGAGAAGTTTCGGAGATCATTCAGTGGCGACAAGGCTGCAGGCGCCAGCGATTGATCAAGGGTGCTGATTCTTGTCTCTTCGGCAGTAGGTCGCCCAGGAGCTCAAAGCTTGTTCAGAAAATCGGTAGGTAATCGTGCTCGGTATAGTCATCTGCTCTGCTGTAATTGCCGGTTCTTCTCGACACCCTGCTGTGTCCTGAGCGCAACTCCAAACATACGCTTCAGTCGTTCAATGATTCCAGGATACCCAGAGTGACGTACTGTCTCGAGCCTCTGGATCTTTGCGATCATCCTCGCGATGCTTTCCCTTGCGCGCTGCCGACTTCCTGTCCTTTTCATTGGTGCCTCTAGATGGGTTGGATGGTGTCTCGAGAGCTTCACCCTAGCATCTCGGAAAACGAACCGCCTACCCATCGGACGCAATGATTTGTCCGCGTGCAGCATGTGCTGTGTATACATACAGCATCTGTCTCCTGTCCGTAGATCTGATACTCACTGCACGCTGCCGTCTTGTAAGTGTCCAGAAAAGACAGTTCAGTTAGCCTGGGAGGCCCGTGTTCTGGGGCTTACGAGAAAATGACGGTCTGCGCGAGGATAGCCTGCTCCGTGCTGTTCAATCAGCGCCAGCGATGCAAAATACGCTCAATTAGTACGAGTTTCTCCGTAGCTAATAAATGTACTGCATGTATATACAGCTATATTTAATGTGAGCAGCACTCTCCCGTCCTCAACCTGCGCCGTAGCGCCAGCTTGGTTTTCTGGACAATTTTGCGACTCTTCGTGAGCGCTGCTGCTTGCCCCCTCACTGCTGCGCGATGACCAAACAGGCCGGCTCAGGTAACCTCCAGGAAACGAGTTTCCAGGATATCTCAATGCCCCTCAGTACCATCGTTAAGCTGTTGCAGGAAGCAAAGCACGTCGTGATTTTCACCGGCGCCGGCGTATCCGCTAAAAGTGGAATCCCAACGTTCAGAGATGCATTGACTGGTCTCTGGTCTCGATTCGACCCTGCCAAACTGGCAACTGCCGAAGCATTCCGAGAGGATCCTAGTCTGTGCTGGGGATGGTATGAGTCTCGTAGGCTGAAGGTGCTCCAGGCGCAGCCGAATGCAGCTCATCTCGCGATAGCAGAGCTAGCTAAGCACGTTCCTAAGCTGACAGTCCTGACCCAAAACGTGGATAACCTGCACGAGCGAGCTGGTAGCCGAGACGTGATCCACCTTCACGGCAGCCTTCACTCACCCAGATGCATTGACTGCGGCAATGCTCACATGGCTCCCCTATCTTCCGATGAATTACCAGTGGATGGTTGCCGTCTTGAGCCGCCGCGGTGCGAGGTATGTCACGGGTACATCAGACCCGGAGTCGTCTGGTTCGGAGAAATGCTTCCAGACGAAGCCTGGGACGCGGCTTTTGCTGCCTCAGGTGCTTGTGATCTGTTCTTCTCGATCGGTACGTCCGGTGTCGTGTATCCAGCCGCGGAGCTGCCCCTACGTGCGTTAGGAGCAGGCGCGAAGGTCATACACGTCAATCCTGCTCGTGTAGAGGTCTGCAGCCAGGAGCTTTGGCTCCAAGGTTCGGCCGCAGACATGATGAAAGCACTCGTTGAGCAAGCTTTTGGATGATGCGTGTTCGACGCTTATCCTCCGGTCTGCAGCGTAGGGTAAGTCTACAGAGACTCTATCGTTTCAGACGCCCAGGTCATCATCAATTCGCCTCCCCACCAGTTCACGAGGGAGGACGTCAGCGGGCACTAGCAGCAGGAGACGGTCTGCGAGGTAATCGCTGTAGCACGCCAGGATCGTAACGCTATTGGGCAAATCGTCCGGGCCTGGCGCTTCGATGCCCGCCTCCACCTGAGCGCTCTTAACTATCCTGAGAATGTCCTCGCCTAGCCATTGCCTTTCGAGATACTCCCTTTGGCTGCGGGTGGGTTTCGGCCCGAACGAACGCAGCAGATCAGCCACGGTTTCGAGAATTCCTTGGGGGCCCAGGTGTTCCAACGCAGCTTTCCAGAGCATTCCTTCTTGAGGCATCGTGAGTCGTTTACGAAGCATTGGTAGCACAGGATCCTTCTGATGAGACTTTTTCTAGATTGCGAATTCACGCATCTCAACGCCACAGCAAAACTGATTTCGCTGGCGCTGGTAGCAGAAGACGGCAGGGAATTTTATGTCGAATTGCTCGACACATGGCACCTGGACGACTGCAGCGATTTCGTAAAAGAGATCGTGCTCCCTCAGCTGTGGGGTGGCGGCTATAGCTGCCCCATGCTCGATGCCCGGGACAGGCTGTTGGCGTTTCTACGCTCATTCGATTGCATGACTACAGTGGTGACTGATGCCCCGGAGTACGATTGGGAGCTGTTCTGCGAACTCGCGTACTACGAAGGTAAGTGGCCGCAGAATGTTTATCCGGCGCCAACCAATGCACTCAGCCTTGAGCCACTTAACGATGGATCAGACCTTCCGCATCATGCGTTGCTCGATGCTCGGATCATCGCCGGGATGTTTGTCCCGAAAGCCAGTGGCTAGAGACTACCTGCTTGCGCTGACCTTGTGACTAAGCCAAATACCACCCCAGGATGGCGTGACAACTTGTGAATATCTAGCGAAGGGTATATTTGTACTCCTGCGCTCAGGGTGTGATCGAGATGTCAAATACCCACAAAAAAATCAGGCTTATTTGTATGCTATTTGGCTGCAAAAGCAAGCTGAGGGCCTTGCAGGCCCCAAAGAGGCGACAATCGTTCGTGCGGGCCTGGACACAGTCAATTTCCTCAAGATTTACCTTTGAAACCGTTCAAAAAGTCGCTTCGCAATAGATCAAGTGCAAAAAAGCCAAAGAACGACCGTGCAGGCCAGCTCTATCTGGCGGGTTGAGAGCTGGTAGGGACACCGCTGCTTTGCTTTTGGAGACAAACAAAAGAGCTCCGTTTTTAAATTTTGGATTCAAGGGTACCCCTTAAGAAATGTCGCTTTATTGAAAGAAAAGACGCATTTACGACATTTCCTGTTCGCAGGGCGAGGTCGTTGTTGCTAAGAAATCCTACCCTCGACATCTTCTCCGCGGCTAACGGAGCCGAAGATTCAAACTGGGGTGAGTGATCCGCGTACGAACCACTCACCTCATCCTGAGCGAGATTAGTCTCCGAGGAGTTTCTTCACAATCCAGGTCGCATATGGTAAGGCTGCCAGCCCCATGAGTTCGGTCTTGAACTCGCCCATTTGCTGCCAAGTGAACGCATCTACGGCAAGGCCGGAGACAATGATAATGGCCAAAAATGCAGGCCATGCTTTGGCGAACAAGCGAACCAGATCAATACCTGAGATCGAAGCCGCGATGAGGGGATACGCCTTACGGTAACCTTTGCCGATGCACGCTAGGTACAAGGCACAGGCTACAGCGACAGCTAAGAGCACCGACGCGCTCACATTGATTGTCGCGAATGCCCAGCACAGCGTCAGCAATTGGGTGCCCACCCACCCCAGTTGCTTGATGTACTTATTGGCAGTAGTCATTTCGGGAATGGGAAAACGAGGGTCGTATGATGATCCGAACATCTTTCTTCCTAACGTTCAGGCGAGCCCCATGCTCGCTCTCGCCCCCATCGTAATAGTGTTCGACGCGTTCGCCTAACCAAAACATAGCCTTGAAATTCTGCCTTAAAAGACAGAGCTTTGAGCAATGCCCTCCTTCTGCGGTTCCTCAGCGATGGATAGCATTGAGGTCAAGCTGACTTAACATGCCCTCCCCCGACCGAAGCTGCAGTGAGCTCAGCTAGGTCAATTGAACCAACGTGGGGAATGGCCATTCCATCGGTGGACTTAGGTTGCGTCAGTTTCATCAGACACTGGTGGTTTAGGGGCACGAATCTTGTGTTCCCGGAAATCGAAGAAATGGGCGAACAGGCGTTGACATGCACCGATCGAGGCAAGCTCAGTGTGGTCATAGCCCATGGAGCGCATAACCTCGTTGTGGCACATAGCATTTAGCACATGCAGCACAGGGGGCTCTGAAGCCTCGATCGTTAATCGATCTTGCCTGATCGAGAGCAGTTCTTCTTCGCTGGGAGGGCTAAGCAAGCGTTTTTCTAGATCGACGTACTGGCGTACGAAGTCAGCGTGAGCCCTCGCCCTCTGAGCGCTCGAAACCACTAGGTTGATCGTGGAGATGAAGGTGACCAGGGCTGACATGACCAGTGCCAATGATTCGGCTTTTTTACTTAGCACTCCATAAATGGCTGCAGAACCGAACATGACCGAAGCCATGTTAGTGACCTTGTCCAAGGCGTCGAAGTAGGCCGTTCGCCTCAGGTGGTAGCGGATTGATCTGCGAATTGCAAAAATCTGCCTATCCCAATCTATCTGAAGTGAATCTGCCAGATCGCTCATCAGTTCCCTCTACTTGGCCGTGGTCGAGGGGCTGGTGGTTCTAGAGTGTCAAACACGGTATTTTGATCCTTCTTCTCAAATGACTCGTCTCTGAGGGCTTTACCCTGGTCGACCTGCCCTCGTCTACGGGGTACCTGTTTATCGGTGTTACTTGGCTTTTCTGCCATTTTCCCTCCTATTTCGATTGCACTCTGTCCTGATCTGACACTCCGACGGTGGAGATACGTTAAATCTGGAGCATTCGAGCTTGCTAGTATTCGCTGCGCAGAACCAAAAGAATGGCACATAGAAATCGTGGCTGGCGATGATATGGCATTGCGGCTAACCTGCGCTAGCTGGTTCAGAAGCCCCTTTACTACGCCTGCGCGCTCTCCGGTATCTTGCTAGTGGTCTCGCCGTGAAGCACATAATTCACTAAGAACCAAGGCACCCGATCTGGAGTGATGAGTGCCGAACAGATTGCCCCAATCCGAGTGGCGCGCAGAGCGAGAGAGCTATCGCCCAGGAATTGGGGCTTGCAGGCTATGTCCCAGCGCTCTAAGAGCTCTTCAACCTTCCAGACCTTGTGACCAATTTGGAACACATGGTTGATTCCTGCGCGAACGACCGGGTGGTTGAACGCCAGATGACTATCCGGAATGAAAATATTGAGATGTGCATGGTCGAGGTCTACGAGATGCATATCGAGCTCTTCACGTAGGCCGAATTTACTGCAGATAAGCATTACTAGCGCGAGTGTTTCAGACGGTGAGCTGCTCAGTTGTTTCAGCCCTTCTGGGTTCTTCCGCGCCCGTGCCGACAGGTAGCTGTAGGCCTGGGGTGGTTCGAGCAGGGGGCGAGCTAGCCCACCCCCACAGTCAATGAGTGTGCTGATTAGTAGGCTAACAACAAGCTCGCCAAGGCCATTCATTTCGGTCGCACTGACGGCTGTCAGGAAAACTGCCCAGAATGGGGCCTCATCCTCACTCATACCCGCCAGCACGCTTGCATAGTGAGTAGTGAGGTAGCCGCTGATTTCTTCCATGCAACTGCGCACGGCAGAGTCGTCGTTACCCAGTTCATGAGCAAAGTGCAAGGCAGCAGCGCTCCAGCCAAGAATCCTGGATATTCGCTGAGGAAGGTAGAAAAGATCAGGTATGCCATGCCTACAGAGCGCTTTTTCGTTCGAGTGGAGTGACTTTACAATCTCAAGCAATGAACGCTCGCACTCATCGATTAGCCGCTGCGCTAGCACGGCGATACATGCAGCTGAGTTACTATCTTTTCCAGATGACTCTAGCAGCAGCGCAATACATGTAGCGCTCAGCTCGACTAACGCAAAAGAGTTTTGATGGCGACGAGCATTTTTCTCAAGTGAATGCCAGATGCCCTCAATGAAAACGGCTGGTGCATCTGGAAAGGCCTCAAGTCTAGTCATGAACTCAGACAGCACGGGTAGGAGCTTATCGGGCCCTAAATCCTGATCTTGGGCAAACAACAGACTGTAGAGTGCCGAGGAATGCTCACTGATAGCCTGCCCGGCTGGCGATGCTGGAGTGATGCCTGTCAGGCCGAGTAGCGAGGTCGCATGGGTATCACTGGCGTGAGGGTTGCCAAACAGCGGCATGTGACCATAAAGGTTCACCCCCCATACCGAGGGCATTTGCTCAGCATTGGTTTGTTCGGAAACGTGTTGAGCTGCGGGCCGCCCGATGTCAACCAGGTCGAGATATCTAGCTCGTGAGCCAGTGTCCAGTTTTCCCTGCAAGACTTCCAGTAAAGCTGCCGTAGCGTAGCCTCCACAGTCATCCTCATAGGCATATTGATTAGAGGCAGAAGAGACAAAGAATGAGACACCGAAGGTTTTCGACTTGCCGATGACCTCAGGCTTTAGTAGGACATTGAGGTTGGAAACCAAGCCGGCTGCGCTGCAGGCGTCAATGATGACGTTGCAGTGAGCGGCCTTCAATTCGTTGAAGAACTCAAATAGCCGGCTTATGGCATAACCGGTTGTTGATAGACGGTCAGGTCGAGTGTCTCGTAGGCATAGAAAATAGCTGTTGTTAGCCTCTTCGCCATGGCCTGCAAAATAGATCGTGAGGCTTTGGATCTCTCTGTATTTATCCTGGAGCTCAACGAATATGTTCTCAACGTCACCCCTATTTGGGTTGAGCAGGAGGTATGAGTCCTCTGCAGAAGTGCAGCTCAATTCTCCGGCGGTCAATGCAGTTTTGATAGCAGCCGCATCGCTCGCAGCGCCACGGAGCGTATCCATATGCTCGTAACCATCACATCCGATACACAGTAAGACTCGGGCAGCCATAACTACATTTTCCTGGTGAATTTTGCTTTACGCTCGGCCTCTCGTGCGATTGCCTCCCATACCTTGCGTCTCAGAATCTCTACCAATTTGGCCTGGAACTCTGGTGAGCGAGTGGAGGGATCATTTTCAATGAGCTTTGCAGTGGCTGGGCTGCCCCTGAGCTCCGGGCGCGATATCGTTCCATCCTTGTTTACTGAGAACTCAATGCTATTGATAGTTTCGAGCAGGTGCTCCCCTATGCTTTTTCCATTCCCGTCAATGACGTTTCCACTTTCTTCACAGGTGTCTGACAGCATCTGATAGAGAAACCGCTCAAAACTCTCAGCCATACTGTTAACAATTTCTTTCTTTGTACGTTCGATTACGTCTAGCCGCCCTATCATGACATCCTCCATATCGAGCCAGGTTTCATGAGAAAGCGTCTGTGCTTGAGCAACTCGATCTGGCGCATAGCTGTGGTGAGACTGCCAAGAGCCGCCATGGTTGAAGACAAGGGCGTTCTCGCCTCCCCCTACCTGCTTCTGGGCATTTCGAAGCTCCTCGCCAGTTTCTTTGACGAATGCTTTCATCACGCCCTCCGCCTGGGAGTCGAATGGAAATGGGTGATTCCTATCGCGCATCATTGCTCCTAACCCGTTGCCCTAGCTGAACCCGATAATGCCATAACGCCTTCACCAGAGACGCGAGAAAAGTGCCAAGCAAGAAGCTCCAGCGAAGCATGTCAGCACTGACTTACCTGCCCTATGCCAGGGGCGCGTCAGACCAGATTTTCAGCTTCTGCCTAGCCATTGATTCCTGGCTAAACCCGGTGCGAAGATCCTTGAGGAGGCACGCCAATGGATGACCTGACTTGAGCAAGCCATCCATCATGTGCGCCTGGGTCATGTAGTCATGAGGCTTATCCAGCTCCTTTGCTTTCAGCTCATGTAGCCCGTCAAGCGTGCAGCTTACAATCCCACAGCAACTGGCAGCGTTTAAGCTGTTGGCAAGCCCCTGAGGATCAGTGTCCGGGAAGTAGTAGACGCTCGGTGTCGCTTTAGCCAAGGCCGCAGCAGTTGCGATTGAAAATTGTGGTGACCCTCTAAATACCCACGGTGCACCCACCAGTTCTGCCGGCATTTGATAGAGGTGTGATTGCAAGAGAACCTCTAGGTTTTCGATCATGACGAAACAATCGAGGCCAGCTACGAGATCTGCAGGGATAGCCAGTGAGCCACCTTCAGGAATCTCATACTGGCGCTCAGCCAAGACCACCTTACCCTCTGGGCTGCTAACCAGTACCAGGTTTCGGCTGATGACCTCGTTAGATGCCTTCTCTACCCGAGAGCGGCCGGCGAGCTCTATCCTTGAACCCTCAACCTTCCTTGCCTCCATGGGATCCCACTTGGCTTTATCGATCAGCAGGTTCCTGAGTGCTTGGCGATCAGCAGGACTTAGCAATAGCTTGCTACCACTGATCTCACCGACTCCGTAGTGTTGATGAATCGTCTTCCATAGCTTGCCCAACCCAACACTGTCATGCCCCATGCGCACGAGGGTGCTGATCATCTCTATGCTTCGCTTGCTGCGTAAAACGCTGTGGTCACTCATTCGCCGCGTCTCTTGATGCGTAGGGTTAGGTCAGTCACTACCTGGTTCGCGATACCTCTCGGCATGGGTTCAGCTACAGGTTCAAGCACATATCGCAGTGGCTTTTCAGTCTTTTCCGCAACGACCACGAGGTTTCGATAGTAGGCGTCAAGTGCGTACAGCCACACGTTAACGCCATACTCCCGTTCGGCATTGTCGGCCCAATAACGGCTAGCGCTCTGCGGTGTCCGGCTCTCTTTTAAGGCCTCTAGCATTGCCTCCAGGTGCGGCTGGGCAAAAGGAATTGGAGCTTCTACGACCTCCACCTCAGTGGGTATAACGCGTGCCGGCGCCCTGGCCCTAGGATCTTCACTCGCCTTCCTTACCTTGGGAGCGGGCAGCGACTGAATAAGAAGCGCCATGTCGTCAATTGCTTGTGAGTCTTCCACTGGAGGATGAAGGTAGCCTCCAAGAGCTAACGGTGAAGCACTGACCCACTCCGCGGCGTCCGCCCGATCCAGAATGTCATCCAGGTCTGGCACATTCCCAGCTTGGAGCCAGCTCTCGACGGCGAGCACGACCTGGCGCATGCGATTGCGTTTTCTGACAGTAACTCCCAGCTGGTCGAGCCTTTTGATCAGATCAACCAGGCGAGTTCGCTCCCTCATAACTGCATTGTGAAGGGTAGTGATCAGCAGTCGGCGTAATGTCCTATCGCTGAAACACCAGCTTGAAAGCTTGTTGTACTCAAACGAATCGAGCTTGTTAGCCAAGCGCTCCAGTCGTTCGACAGCCTGCCGAATGTCACGCAGACGGTCTTCGAATCTAGGAGAAAAACCGTACCTACCCTCGATAAACTCAGTCGCTGCCCGATGCTCATCGCGCAGATGAGTCACCACCTGTCGAACGGCAAGCCAAATCGACCTTTGCTCCCTATCAGCGTCTGCGAGAGAGAAATCCTTAGCTGATTGGAAGCGCTCACAAGCCTGCTCAATCTTGACCAGCAACTCTTCAAGGTCGGGAGCCGAAAGCTCAAAGCGCTGCGAGCTGATCCTTACGCCCAAGTCGATCAAGAGCGATGAAGGATGAAGACTGCCCTCAAACTCGTCGACAAGGTGCTGTCTGATCAGCCACATAATGCCGTTGGTCATGATCTCTGGCTTGCTTGCGCCTTCTTCGTCCGCCTGGACAATCAATTCAAGGGTTGAGGCGTTGGCAATCAGGTGTTTTCCGAGTGTTGCCCAATCTTCTGCTCTCACAGGATGAACTCACTCTGCGCGTCACCAGCTGGCTCAATCTCGGCTTCGGGCAGCAATTTCTGGTGCTCAACGATCCAGGACATGGCTCTGTAGAGATAAGCCATTTTTCCAGTAGCTATGTAGATAGAGGATGCAGTCCCCTTTCTGATCAAATAGCCCTCCTCCTCCATCGTTTTGAGCACCACGGAGAGCTTGTCACTGTGGCTCTCGCCGCGCTTGGATTTACGGAAAAAGGTATGCCCAGCAAGATCACGCAGCAGATCAGCACAGATTGTGCTGCTCTCTACCTGGGTCAGTAACTCTGCAGTGAATACTTCCTCTCCGGGCGCTAGGCAGGCATCACCACGCCCGGCACGCGCGCATAGCTGAATAAACTCTACAACCGGCCAGATTGCATCTCGGATTCGCTTGAAATCTTCTGAGGCTGCAGCGCGGTCTTTAGGGTGGGACAGATTTACGAAGCGAGAGAAGAACGCACTTGGTTGCTCAAGGTCTCCCAAGCAACCGAGAGTCCTCCCCAGTGGCTGCAGAGCTTGCTCAATGGAGCGAGCATATGTCGCGTTGCATAGCTGGTTGTAGAGCTCTGGAGCAGAGTACCGGCAGATAAAGCGTCCTGCCAACAGGCTTTCGAGGGCATCTCTCATGCGATGATCTCCTGCTCTTCATCAAGCTCCAGCTCTTCATTCAGAGCAGCCAGCCTATCAGTCTCAGGTGCTTGGTACTGTTTGACGTAAACTGCGCCGGAAGGACGGCGATCAAGCGCATAGAGGTGGGTGAAGTGCCGGATAAGCTCAGGCGCACCGCCTGGGAAACCCAGCATGAGCTGAGAGTTACGAGCGTTGAAATACTTGAGCAACGTATATGCGTTGTTCACATCCAGCTCCAGGGCTTCATCGATCGGCAGCAGCAAATCGAAGTCAGCATCTCGTCGAATGAGTTCAAAAAGGGCCTGATAGATCATCCCTACGATGATTTTGAGCTGCCCCGTACTAAGCCCATCTCCCAAGTCTGCCGTGTTGAAGGCAACCTTCTGCACGCCGTTGACCATCCAGCTCAAAGAAACGTCGAAACAGTCAGCAAGCTTTGTTGAAAGCCAGCCCCCAGCCTTCATCCGTCGTTGCATGGAGATCAGGCGTTCATTGAGGGCGTCTGTGGGGATTTCACCAGCAGGCTTAACCCGCCAGCGGTTGTACTGATCGACGAGAGCATCAATATCATCCCATGCACTGATATCGTGGATCCTGGAAACCACTCGGAACTCAAAATTCGTGAACTGCGGAAACGCCGCAAGTACCTCGTTCACCTTCTTCGTTGCCTTGCGGCCTAGCTCCATGATCGACCGATGCAGGCCATTGAGCACGGACTGATTTTCGGCCACCTGGGTGCAAAGCGCTCGAGTACGAGTAATCAGCTTGCTGCGCTGCACGTCATGGCCTTCTGCGAGATAAATCAGCAGTTCAGGTGTGGCGTGGAACCACGCTCGCTCGCCAGTTGCGTCAGCGTGGCGTGATCGAGTAGCGATGTCTTGAATAGCATCGTACTCAGCAGTGTCCCGCGGGCCGCCCATGGCCTCCAGTTCGATTTTTCGGAAGAGATTGCGGCCTTCAGTCCGCTGGCTCTGGGCATCTCGCTGGAGGCGCCCCACCTCGCTCTCTATGTCGGCCGCTGTAAGTTTCCGCAAGCTGTCCAAATCAGAGTTCACGAAAGGGGTGAACTCCAAGCGCTTCAGGACGGAAGAGAGGATCAGCAGGCCCACCTCGATCTGTGAAAGCTGTTCGTTGAGCGCCGACTGGGCGGCCCTAAATGCACTTACTTGCTCGTTACGGGCTTGTACCAGCTCGCGAACCTCATCAAGAATGCGGCTCGTCATTTCGGCTGCCTGAAGGCGAGCTGCCTCAAGGGCCGGCAGTTTAGGAAGGTCATCCTTGAGCCAGAGCTGATAGTTGCGAAGCTCGGACTGATACTGGCTGAGTAAGGTGAGCTTCGCATTTATAGCTGCTATCTCTTCCTCAAGCTTTGAGATGATTGCGGCATCCACCCCAGCTTCGGAGAGCTCATTCAATCGCGCTTGATGGTAGGACTTGAGCTTTTCCTCCTTCTCCTGGTCGAGCTCGTCGCAGGCAGCTTTTTTTAAGCGATCGATCTCTCCCAGCTGAGCCGCTGTCTCCGCCTTAATCCTCTCCACGATAGCTTTAAGGTTCTCAACGTACCCTCGCTGAGTGTCCTTGAGCTCCTGGCGTTGGGTGCCGTGAAGGTTAAGTTGCTGCACAGCCTCAGCTACGGCGCTGGAACACAGTGACCGCTCGTGCGCAATTTGTTCTGCCCCATCCTGCTCTAACGTAGAGATCAACCCTTGCAGGGCCTTAATGTTTTCAAGATACTTGTTCTGGCGCCCAATAATCTCAGCCTGCCCTGCCTGATGAAGCCTCCGTTGCTCCGAAAGACCAGCAGCTTTGCGACTGAGATGTTGCTGTTCCTCCTCAATCTCCACCAGGTGCTGGTTCGCCAGTGCTAGGCTCGACTCGATGGCATCGCTGTTGGCCTGCGCTACAGGCTGAAGCCGATCCAGATCTAACTGAATTCCGTAAAAGCCTGATGTATCTAGCGCTCCAGTCGGTGACAGGTCAGACCGCAGCAGAATTTCAGGATTGATAACGCGAGCAATGGATTGCTCCCATGCAGGGCACTCAGCACGGAGAAACGCCAGCAACGTGTCATCACTCGGATTGAGCTGGCGACTCAACAAGTCCACTTCAGCACGCAGTTGTTCCCGGCGACTTACTAGGTGTTGCTGATCATCCGCTACGGCCTGTTGATCTTTAGCGAAGCGGCGTTGCTCTGCTTCATGCGCGGAGAGCTCAACCGATATCTTGTCCAGCTCGTCACGGATAGCCTGCACAGCTCTTTGCTCATTTTGGATTGCTTCCGCAGCCTCCGGAAGCAACCGTATTGATTCCAGGAACGCAGCCTGCTTCCTGTGCTCAGCAAGGGCTGTGGCTAGAATTGTATTTTTGCTATCGTGGGCTTCGAGCTCGGCAGCGTGCTTTTCACGAACCAATTCGGTCTGTTGCTCAAGCTGTTCTAGTTGCGCGAGCGACTGTGCCCTGAGATCTGCCTGCTTGGAATCGGCCTCTTGAGTACGCTTCGCCTTGCGCTCAAGAACCGAGCGAATGAGATCTCCCTCCAGCCTTTCATAACGGTGTTGGATTCCCTGGCCCTGATCAACGAGCACGGTGTGCTCCTCGTTCAAGACACGGAGGCCTTCCTCGATCGCTGTTCTTGAGAGGTAATCATTCATCAAAGATGGGATGATACTTTTCTCAAAATCAGCGCGTTGAGCGTTCAGCTTCTCAACATCAGCTACTGTTTCTCTCTCTGCCCGACGCGCACTCCCTAGGCGCTCCTGGACAGCTTCATTTTTGTCGTTGTAAACGTCCGTTGCAGTGCTTTCGCGCTTACGAGCCTCTTCAATTTGCTCCTGAAGGTTCACCTTTCCAGCCAAAGCCTTTTCGTGCTGATCTGACGCAATCCGTTTCAGTCGACCTTGCTGCCCCTCATTGGTTACTAAGCGCGGATGCAGCTCTGAGAGGCGATTGATTAACGGCCGGATGCGAGACTCCATGATCAGGTAGCTGGCACGGCTATCAACCGCGCCGGTGAATGCAGCTAAATCCATCCCTGAGAGATCCACGCTCTCGACTCCAGTCTCTTGCTGAAGGATCTCCTTCATAGCCGATTTCATGGAGTCAAACGTGCCTTTAGACTCCAAAAGCGAGAACATCAGGTTATCGATGCCACCAAAATGGTGCCTAAAAGGTGCGAGCGAATAGGTACGTCGAAGGGCTGCAATCAAGCGTTTGCGGTCGGAAGAATTGATGCCTTCAAGGTCAGCTACACCTGTGTTGTACTGGATGACCCTAAGGTAGTCGCGTGGAGTGAGCTCCGGAGTGCAGTCGATTCGCATATTCGCAGCACGACGCTGTAGACTGCTCGGCTCGACTAAAAGACCAATGGTTTGATCTACGTACAAAAGCTCGGCATCCCAAGGACTGCTTACCAGGCGATACGCGTACCCTGATGAGGAGCGATGAAGCACTGCACATCGCGGCACATTCTCATGATTCAGGTACTCAAAAACGATGTAGCTAGTGAAGCTAGGCAGATAGTGGTCGGCAAAGCTGGATGTGTTTGTCCCCGCCTTGACCATCCTGCCGGCACTGGCTCCGTAGAAAAGTGGAATGAGCTTCAGAAAGGTCGATTTACCAATGCCATTGGTACCTGTCAGGCAGGTATTGGCATCAACAAGCACTTCGGCCTTGTCGCCGGCACAAAGAGAGTCAATCAGAACGATGCGGAGCAAACGTGACATAGCAAACCTCTGAGGAAGGAGTCACGTGGCGTGCCCACAAGCGACCAGCTAAAATGAGCGCCACTAGAGATCATAATGATCTTGTGCCTGGACGATAACGATCCCGGTGCAAGCTTGCAACTGAGGTTTTATACAGTGAGTTCGACCGAAGAACTTCCGCAGCTGTCGCAGAAGCAGCGCGATCGACTGGCTTTCATCGAGCTCCAGGCGTGGTTTTGTGGGGCAGTCTCGCGCCAAGACATCGTTCAGCGTTTTGAGCTACAGACAGCTGCAGCCACTCGCGACCTGGCGCTTTATCGACGACTAGCTCCACAGAATCTGACTTTTGATAATCGTACGAAGGCCTATGAGCCGGCCGACGATTTCAAGCCGATTTTTGAGTTCACTTCTGAGCAGGTACTCACCTGGGTTAGTCGAGGGTTTGGTGATGCAGAGCCATCCACCTGGACTCCAGGTATCCCCTGCCTGGCTCAACCACAGCTTGCGAAGCCCCGGTTAGACACTCTTGCGTCTATTTGCCGAGGGATTAAGCGTGGGCACGCGGTGAGGATTGAATACGAGTCCCTGCGTGAGAAAAGCGAACGGGAGTTTGTTCCCTATGCGCTGTTCGACAATGGCCAGAGATGGCATGTGCGCGGATTTGATCGGAAGAGCGGTCAATTCAGGGATTTCGCGATCACTCGTATTACGGGTGTGAGCGCGGTTGAGGGAGCTGTACTCCCACACGAACAAATGGACGAGGATGATCAGTGGAATCACCGAGTAGAGTTGGAGCTTGTGCCTCATCCTCAGCTCGGGCGGCCAGAGACCGCGCTGCTCGACTTTGGTATGGATGAAAGCGCTACGCTGAAGATTCGGCTCCGCTCTGCTGTAGTCGGTTACGCCCTCCGTCAGTGGTCAGTTGACTGCAGTCCTGATCACTCTCTCAATCCACTTGAATTTCGTCTCTGGTTGAAAAATCCATTGGCGCTTTATGGGGTTCATAACCTCGAGTTGGCTCCCGGCTATCCGCGTATCGACGGGAAGTAATGCTGGGGTAGCGCAGCCCCATGGTTGCCCTGCGTATTGAGCTGCCGACCTCGACTCGGGGCCGTCCACCATCTATGAGCTGAAGGCAATGTAAGCAACGTTGCCTTGCAGCCCTATGGCCAGCCGGCCTGGCGCCGAGTGCTCATGCAGATGCAGGCGCCTTCCTGACCTCCTCAATTGGTGCATCACTCCAAGCAATCCCAGCATGGGATGAATTTTTGCTGCTCAGGGCGCTAGCGGCCAGGGTCGTCAACTTCCTTGGCGGTACGGTAGGTGCTGAGCTCCACTTCAGCTTTTTCAAGCCTTTTGACCAATTCGCTCTCTCGCTGCTGGCCTGCTGTAGCATCCGATCGTGCGTCGATTACATCCTTGGCCTTCGCCTCCAATTGCTGCGTCAAAAGCTCCTTGGCGCCTTCGCCTCGAGCAATTGCTGCGTTCGCGATGCCGAGATCTCCTTTCAAGCGCTCGAGAGCATCTCGCTGCTGCGAAATCTCTTTGGTCTGCTGGCGACTCTCGCCAATCAATCGCTCATTGTCACGAATGAGTCGACTGATCTCCTCTTGCTTAACCATTAGCGTCTGCTGGATGACTGTCAGCTCTTGCTGCATCTGATAGACCTGGGATTCATGGCGGCTCAGATCCTGGTCTCGCTGCTCCTTGACCGAAGCACGGTAGTGTTCGAGGGCCTCCCGGGCATGTGCATGCTTTTGCTCCAAGGATTGGATCTGCCCATCCTTCTCTTGAACCCGCACCTCTAGATCAGTGCAGCTCTGGCTAAGCCTGGCGTTGCGGGTAAGCTCAGTTTGCAGCGTGGAATGAGTCGTTTTGAGATCTTCATCCTGCGCTTGCATAGCTGACTGCAGAGTGGCTATCTCGTCTTTCGCTTGGTCTAGCTGACTTTGAAGTGTACCGACCTCCTGCTTCATCGCCTGGCGTTCAAGATCGAAGGAGGCGCGCTCATGCGCCAGCGCCTCGTTCCCTTCCTCCAGCAAGCGCTCCAGCATCTTGCCCACTAGCTCAGTCAGCTCATCGCTTAACCTCGAAGGGGAAGCTGATGGTCGAGGGTCATGAGCCTCGATTTCCTTCAAATAGCGTTGAATTGTCGTCTTTGAGCCGGTATTTCCAAGCTCTATGCGAATCGCGTCGATGCTCGGGTTCTGGCCTCGGGCTACCAGCGCTTCACGAGCTTTGCGCACCAGCGCCAGGTTAATGCCGCCTCTAGCCATGATCACTCCTACGATTTCGTACTGTTTTACGTTTCATGTAATTACATGGCACTTTACCATGCAAAAAGTGACTTTATACCAAGATTTCTGGTAAGCCATAATCGAGGTTTATCGCTTGTCAGCCTTATGAGCAGGGGTAAAATGGCCTGAAAGGCGGTACAAATGATGGAAGCGAGCCACCGCCGGCTCGAAACGGGTAAATTAGGTGGTAGAAGTGGTGAGCAAGGCAGACAGATACCTAGAAGCGAGCGTTCGTCAGAACACGTCGAAAAGCTATGCAGCCGCCCTCACCCATTTCGAAGTGACCTGGGGTGGATACCTACCCACAACCACAGAGTCAGTAGTGCGCTACATCGCTGAGTACGCTGACCAGCTGGCGCTTAGCACGCTCAAACAGCGTCTGGCTGCTCTTGCTAACTGGCATCAGAGCAACGGCTTCCCCGACCCCACCAAAGCACCCAAGGTTAGGCAGTTATTGAAGGGTATTCGGGCGCTACACCCAGTCCAGCAAAAGCAGGCAGCCCCTCTAGCGCTGTTGCATCTCGAAAAGGCAGTGGCGCACCTCGAAGATGAAGTTGCCCGGGCACGTGCTGTCGGCAACATGACCGCTTTGCTGAAGGCGACTCGTGATATCGCCCTCTTCACCATCGGTTTTTGGAGAGGGTTCCGCGGAGATGAGCTGGCCAGGCTCACGATCGAGAACACGCATGCCGAGCGCTACGTCGGGATCAGGTTCTATCTGGGTTCGACCAAAGGAGATCGGCAGAACATCGGTCGCGAGTACAAGACACCGTCGTTGAGCAAGCTCTGCCCAGTGGAGGCGTATTTGAATTGGATCGAAGCTGCCGGTCTAACACACGGTGGCGTGTTCAGGGGCATTGATCGCTGGGGTAATATCAGCGATCGCCCGCTTGCAGCCCACAGCCTGATCCCGCTCCTTCGAGACACTCTGGAACGGTGTGGGTTGCCGTCCGAGATCTACAGTGCCCACTCGATCCGGCGAGGATTTGCAACCTGGGCGGCAAGTTCAGGCTGGGACATAAAAACGCTTATGGAATACGTGGGATGGAGCGACATGAAATCTGCGCTTCGCTATGTAGAACCTGCACAGCAATTTGGCGGGCTCATCAGAAAGATAGACTGACTGCTAAAGTGCGCGCCGGTGAGCGCCGGCGCGAGAAGGCAGGGGTGAGGGATCGCCTCAAATCGACCCTACTCCTTCGACTTCCGGGGCTGTCGCCCCTTTGTGCCATCGTCTGTCGCAGCCTTTTTACGTCGAACTTGTTTGGGCTTCGGTTCCGCAACGTCAACTGCCCGACGCTTTGTAAGATCGATGCCTATGACCCGTACATCTTCGACGTGTGGGTAACGACTGGCAAGTACCGACCAGTGGCTCTGCAGCGCTTCAATGAGTTCCGAAAAGCCTACCGTCCGACCAGTGTCCGGTAACGTCCATTTAGAACCTGCCTTCTCGCCCTGATGGACGAGCAGGAAGATTCCTCGACTCGATCGCCTGTCCCGTAGATAGTCACCGCATAGCTGGGCATCTAGGCGCTCAAAGAGCTTTGGCCCTGTCCATTTTTCAGCAAGCTTCAGCTCGGCCGGTACCGGCCCAATACCGGCTCCCGCATGGAATCGAAGGTCTGGTCTTTTCGCATCAGCCAGCTCCTCTTCTTGGGGAATCATGTAGCGGGTGCCTGCGCGTTGCTGGCACCAATCACCGATGTAGTTTCGCATCTCTGTCTCAAGCGTTACTCGCTTCAGAACCTCTGCGATGCTGGAGTCGCCATCCTCAAGGTCTCGTTTAAGGTTTTCAAGCCGGTCAACGGCCAGATACCAGAGGTCACGATGATTGTTTGGCGTACGCTCGAGTTCTTTGTGGAAATCGACGACCTGGCCTGGCGACCATGCCGACATGTCCGCGTCTGCTGTAGCTTTTCCTTTTGCCCAAGACTCAGCCCAAGGCCTGTATTGTTGAGATGGGTGCTTTAGAGATATCTCCATGAGCGCAAGGTAGGCCTCCTTTCCCGGAATCGCCCGGATGTCAGAGAAAAGCGCCTCACGTGCATGCTGAGCATCATCTCGCAGACCTGGTGAAAAAACGCCGCCGCCACTGCGATCGATATCGTCTTCAACCTTGATGTGCTCGTGCATGAGCAAAAAAAGTGCTTTGAGGTGGTTGACGGTCTTGAAAGCTTGCCTTGAACCCTTGTCGCCGCGGAATGTTCCCATCAAAGCAATCAGGAAGCGCATTGCAAAGTCAGACTTGGCCGTTTCGCTCGTCTGAGCGAGACGCGAAGTCAGTGCGGGGACAGCTACGTCTGGATCAGTTCCCACCCAAAGTGCGTACCACTTTGCTGCTATATCGAGATCTTTAGCGGATAAGGCATTCTCGGCGGCTAAAGCGGCAAGGGCCACGTCCTCCAGAGAGGACTCCTTCAATACCGCAAGCAATTCACTTAGGCTTGCGGGATCAGAGATGGGCTTTTTGAGGCGCTCTAAAATCAATGGCGCCAGGCTGTTGAACATCCAGGGCGTATTCCATGCCACCTTGTGGAGCACCTCATTTTTTGGCATGTCAGAAGCGCTCGCTTCCAGCTCGTACGCAATCTCACCGAACACCAGATCAGTGACAGTCTCAGGCTGGAGGTCGTACAGCGCAGTGAGCCAGGACGGGAACCCATTGAGCTCTAGCAGAGCATATCGAGTGGCCAGTGCCACATCAGCTGGGCTCAACCGATTGAACGAATCGGTTTCTTCGGAGGACTCGATGATCAGACCTGCAAGCCCAAGTATGACCTCTGTACTCACAGAGTTCGGCGCGGCTCCCTCCGAGCGGAGTTGCGGGCGGTAACCGCGCCAAAAACCTATTGCGCCCTTTCGAAAAGCACGAGCCACCTCTTCGCCAAACATTGGAGTTAGCGCAGCCCAATTTCCGTCGCCCCAATGAAGAGAATCGGAGCTGGCGTTCTGCATGACTCTGAGGAGATAGGCTTGATCATTGGTCGCTTTCCCGGGGGTTGGCGGCTGTGCTAGCTCAGCCAAATGAGCAGTCAGATGCTCCTGCCATTTTCGCTCCCGATTCTCCCGCTCCTGCTCCCGCGCTTCCGCTTTCCGTTTGTTTTCGGCTTGCTCCTTTATCAATTTTGCACTGTAGTCAACGGCTGGCCGCTGATACTCTTGGAGCTTTGCCTCTAGCTCAGGCTGTCCGAGACTCAGGCTATGTAATTGGTGGAGTGAGTCTGCCGGGCTCTCCATCTGCTGGTGCCACGTATACGCCTTGGTAAGGGCGATCAGCTTGTCATCCAGCAACGGGCGTTGTGCAATGTCGGAGCAGAATGTGTCGAAATACTGGCTGTCGAAACTCCAGTAACTGGCATGCCCGTCCACTTGCCAATACTCGTTTAACCCTTCCCCCTTACTGGCCCGCTCAGCCCGAGACTCTGCCACGTCATGCCAGAAGAGCTGATGATTCAGCTCTGGCCATTGGGGCACGCGCTCTCTCAAGCTCTCGTCCACTGTCGAAGTATCACCTTCACCGTAGATTCTCGCCCTGGGGATTTTTCTCATGACTGAGAGTACCTCGGCATCGAAGGTGCTAGGGGCCCGGGCCTTGATCAAACGATCGACCATCAGGCCTGCAGCCTTCAACAACCAGCCGTAGCGCTTGGAGATGCGGCAGTAGCTTTTGTCTGTGAACGGAGGAACCTCCAGGAACTCGTTCAGTCGGGCCGTAAGGCTGCTGAGGCGCTCAAGCGGTACCTGGGAAAGATAGTCCGGGAGAGATCTAGTGAGCCGATCGGAGGAATATCGCGCGGGCTTGGCTGCTCGCTTAACAGCTTCGACAAGCCATTCAAGGGAGCAATCATCCACGGGCAGATCTTGGACAAGCTCGGCTAACCATTCCCGGTCAATGTTTTCGCTCTCTGATAGAACAGCAGTACGAACCTCTTGTCTCTCGGCAGAAGTACCAACTGCCGAAAGCGCTCGGAAGGCAGCGATTCGCGTGTATTTTTCTCGAGAGCTCAATGCAAAAGCCTTGGCTTCAGCCGCAGCTCCTCGAAGCTCGCCCTGCCAAACCATACGAAGTAGAAATCCGGCAATGTCACCATCTTCACCGTACTCAGCCAGAAGCGCTTTGATGTCAGGGGTCAGATCCTCGTTCGCAAAGCGTTGCACGGCAGAATATTCGGGAAAGGACAACGCGTTAGCGGGCCCACTCATCCGCTCACACAGCTGACGTAAAATTACACTACGCGTCGCAAGAGGCAGTTGGCTGGGGTCTCCCCCCTCCAAGAGCACCTCGGGTGCGAGACGAGTGACCCGCTCCAAGATGCGACCATCAAGAATCGCCAGCCAAGGCAAAATAGGCCGCATTGTTGGGACGATTACCTCGAGCCCGTACTGCGAGCGGAAAAATAGATTCTCGATCTGCATCCGCGAGGCATCACTAACAATCAGCTTGTGAAGCCACTCAGCCGTCAGGAATTCGCGTACAGAACGATGATGGAATCGGACAGTCCCGTAGATGCCTTGCTCGAAAATAGGTCGGCCAAGGAGAATCTCACATGCTGCATCATCCCACTTCGGTAGAACCTCTTTGACAGGGATCCCCTTTCGATTGTCCACGCCGTCTGGCACGCGGATCGCCGACTCCTGGCCAAGCGTGCAAGCGGCAGCGATTAACTGTGCCCCTTTTCTGAGCTTTTCCATAGATATCGGCTTCAGCGCGGATTGGTCGGGCTTCGCTTCCAGAAGACGGCGAGCAACGCTTGCCTTCATCAACTCGAGCCTCGAGCCCATTTTTTGATTGGCTTGCCAATACTCGATGAGCTCGGTGAGATCTTGCGGGCGAGTTGTTAGGTCTGCTGCATCTGCTCGCTCTACCGCGGTGAGAAACTCACGTATGTCCTCTACACCCTTGCCTGATAAGAACGACTCCATCTGCTTGCCCTGAATATCCTCAAGGCTGACGATCAGAAAGGATGACGCTCGCTGGCGAGGCTTCCTGATGACATTGAGATCCTGATCATCTTGCTCAAAATCGTTGTCAGTAACCTTGTGAGGCAAGTGTTGATGGCACAGAAGGTAATCGGACTTTGCTCGCCAGGCGGTGCTACGCCCCGTCAAGATCACATGCGCTGATTGAGCTATTGGAGCGATCAGACGGCCAATTTTTTTAATCGCGAGCTCAAAATCCTTGGGATCACGTAAGCGGGCTTCGTCAACAGAGTCGAGCAACAGCCAGCCCTCCTCCCCGGAGCCCACCCACGCCTTGAACTCTTCGTGGTCACCTTCCTCAAAGGCATCTTCGATATCCGACCTCACATGCTCCAAGCGGATAAAGAACGCGTGCTTACCTTCCTCCCGTAGCGTGCGGGCCACATGGCGAATCTCCTGAGTCTTCCCGGAACCTGCCTCAGACAGGATCACTACCCTATGGTGCGCCAAGAGATCTTGCCATTGCAGCTGCTGACCGTTGAGCGTACGTCGGCCGAGCGCAGTGTTATCGTCATCCCCGGGATCAACAGCTAACTCATGGAACGTGCGGTTGATTTGGATGTAGTCACTCGAGAAGGCAGCCATTGCAAAGGGTCTCCTGGGCGAAGGGAAGCGGCATCGAGCATACCCTACGGCAAGATAGGTTTGGTCGCCGGGCTTGCCTGTTTTTGTTGAAACTGACGATGAAAAAAGGGCCGTGGAATCAACTCCCGCGGCCCTTCACGACTACATCTGTTCCGCTAGCTTTTGCCTGCTAGAAACGCTGTTCAGGTACTCATCTGCATCGAGATCACAAGCAGGCGACATATCCTCCACGCTTGAGCCACCTTCCACCTTTTCCAGCCAATGAAGCACGGCTTTTTTCATGAACCAGTGTGGCGTTCTATCTAGCGAAGCAGCTGCTTTTCTGATCCGCTCCTTGGTCATGGAGTCAAGCTTGATGCCTGCCGTTGAAGAGTTCATCCCGCCTCCCTTTTTGGCCTACGAAGCAGCCACTGCCACTTGCCGCTCACGCTGTTTCACACGCCGCCCATACGCCAGCAGCAAGCCGATGTACCAGAGTGGCATGAAGTAAAGAGCTGTACGCGTCAGATCCGGAGCGAAGTGTAGATTGGCGTGAGGCCGGAAACTTGCGCGTGGCGACCTGCCCGGCGCAGGAGAAATCGTTGGCAGACTTCTTGAGCAAATGCCAAGGGCTCGGTGTTGAAAAGTACATTCAGCCACTCAATGCAAGGCAGGTCTCTGAGATCATCGGCAGCAAGGTCTTTGGCAACGGAATCTTTTTCCCTGAAGCCGGTAACGTGCACCCTGGAAAGATGGTGCTGGCGCTTAAACGCTCTGCAATTCAGGCAGGTGTAAGATATTTGAGAACACGCAAGTCGAACGGATCGATGAGGCTGAGGGTGGCCGCCAAAGGATCAAGGTGCAGGACGGCGTTTTGATCTCTCCTCAAGTGGTGCTGGCAACCAATGTTGGCCTTTCTCAGCTACCGGGCCTTGGCAAAAAGCTGAGTATTTTTTCTAGCTTCGCCACGATGTCGAACCCATGTGAGGACGCCCTGGAACAACTGAAATGGCATCAGCCCGTCGGAGTCAATGATGCAAGGATGTTCCTGCATTACTTCCGAAAGACTGCTGACAATCGTGTGCTCATGGGTTCTGGCTCAGGGCCTATTGGCTTCACCCAAGATGCGTCTAACGATCGTCTAAGAACCGACATGAACAGTCTGCTGCGAGCTCAGTCCGGAATGGCCAGGCTCCTTCCTGGCGCCAGCAAGGCAGGTTTTGCAAAGACCTGGGGGTGGCCAATCGACGTCTCCGCAGATCGCGTGCCTTTCTTTGGAACACTCCGACCAGGCGTGCATTACGGAGGTGGTTTCTCCGGACACGGGGTTCAAGCTACCTGGATTGCAGGGCAGTGCCTTTCGTCCCTGGTGACGGGCGTGAAGGACGAATGGAGCCAGTCCATCTTCTGCCAAAGAGCGGTACCTAACTTACCCCGGAACCAATTAAATACCTGGGGGCGAACGCCATTCGTTGGGGTGTACTGAACTGTGAGGAAGCGGAGCAGCTCCATCGTCGCGGCAATATTGGCGCTCAGGGGCTTGCTGCTTTGCCTACTCTTCTTGGGCTACGCATTGGGGTGCGTTGAGAAGCATTGTATGAATGAAAAGAGGCCGCCAGGCCTCTTTTTTCATGCTGAGGCTCATCAAGTCGAAGGTTTTACCTTCTGGAAGAAATCAGTGACGAACTTGCCGAAGGCTACTTTATGCTCACTTTCAAGCTTTGCCTTTTCGATTTCAACAGTTGTCTGATCCTTGGCAAGAATGTGATTCCTCTCAGTTCCGGATAGTTGTGCGACAATGACTTTCAGCATTGCATTATCCGCCGTACCGAGCGAAGCCTGAACAGCAATATGTCGAGCCTCAACATTGGTCAGCTCATTCTGAAAGTATTTGATCTCGGAAAGCCCAGCCTTGTATAGGCTCAAGAAAAAATAAGCGAACACCTCAATCAGCACGATTAGAGATAATCTTGGAAGGTAGTGTGAAATCAGACCGATTAAGTCGGTTGCCTTGTACGGCTCATAAAAAACAGTCACAGACAAAACAATCAGACCTAGAAGTGTAGTGGCCGCGCCAATCCCAAGATTTATACTACCTCTTCGACCGAGCGAGTCGATTTCCGCGAGCAGTCTTTTCCTGGAAATATCAAAGCTGTCATTAATCATGCCGGACTTGAAATTTGTGAAGGCCATGTCCCGCATGGTTTCTTGAAACTCTTGCGCTACTTCTTTTGAAGACTGATCCAGTAGTTTGGCCTTTAGAAGCTCTGCAGCTTTGTCCTTGGTAGACTGATCGAACTGAGAGCTCTGTGTCTTGAGCTTCTCTAGCTCACCGCGCAGGCTTAAAATCTCCCCCGAAACATCTGCATTTGAGGCTACTGACTCTGACTTTGAGTTGAGCTTCTCTAACTCGGCAGAAACTTCACTTTCAGACACCGGGCGAAATCCAGTTTGGAGATAATTGTACACGACTGAAAATACGGCCCAAGAGTAAAACAACCCACTCAGAAGCACTATTTGAAATCCACCATTTGCTTTCTGCTCTTCGTTCATGAAGAGAAGTCCCATCAGCACTATGGTTCCAAGGGAGCTAGGTAAGCCCATCATTATTTTTAGGAATCGACGCTTTCTTAGGGCAGACTCCACTGCATCTGAATACTTTTCGTCGAGAGTAATGGATTTCATTTTTCTAAGACTTTGCTCCGTGCTTTTTCTGTAATGGGTACTCAAACCATCGAATGATAGCCTATAGCCTCCATCGAGAACAGTAGGTGAGCCAGCACGACGCTGGAAGATTCACGCATGGGGGATAAGTCTGATAGCCAGTGCAGCTGAGGAGCAAAGCGCCGTATCGGATGAGGTCAGTCGAAACGTCGCAACCATCAGGGATGTGACTGAGCAACTGACCTTGCAATCAGACGAATCGGCACGTGTCAGTGGCTCACTCAATGAGCTAGCGAATCAACAGCAGCAACTGATGGCCAGCTTCAAGGTGTAATGAAGATGCCCGCATTAAGCGGGCATCAACATGATCCACGGGACATGATTTGCTGGCGCGTCAACTCATCCAATTTCCGCCGTCGACGTTGTAGCATTGCGCGACCACGTATTCGCTTGCAGACGTAGCAAGGAAGGTTGCCATTCCCACTACGCCCTCCGCTGTCGCTTACCTCTTGGCCAACCAGGCGCTTTTTGTCACCCATAGGCCCGTTCTTATAAGAGGTGGAAAAGCTGCTTGTTCCCCTAGGCGCAGGCTCAGCTATACCTCTAGCCTGCCCTTGCGAATGGAGTCCAAAATCTCAGGAATCTCATCGTAGCTTTCGTACCAAATTACATTGACACCAAGCTCCTTCAGCAATTCCTCATTGAGGCTGTGGTGTCTTTCAAGGAATCGGCTTAGAACTTCCCGGGATATCTTTAAAGTCTTCCCACGTTCCTCTTTGAGGAATTTTTCTTCGCTCAATCTGCGCATAAACGCAAAATGCTTCGGTCTCTCCAATGATTTCGCGCTTATTTCTAGGAGTCGGCGCAAATTTGGATCGGTCAATGAAAGTCCGATCAGCAGGCAAGACGTGTCCTTGAGGTTGCTCAGTTGCACGAGATTAGACCAGTGGTACGCTTCACCGTAAATGTGGTGATAGCCCTCTTCTGAGAATACCATCGTAGTGCGATCTAGGTTCACGTAGGCCGATCTGTCCTCTGGAAGAAAGCCATGTACATGGTACACCGGCAGCTCTTCTGCGCTTGGCGTCTCAAACTCTTCAAAAATGCTTCTAAAGCCAAGACCGCGATTGGTCAGGGCGCGCTCGATTAAGTCATCAAAGTTATAGGTGAGTATTGATCTGACTCTAGCGCCGGTGCGAGTAGGAGTGCAAAGCCCCGCAATGGAGCTAATCAAATTTGATTCAATATTACGACTCTCATCCCTAAGAGCATAGAGCTGCTTAGTAATTGCCTCTATGAAGCCATTCTGCTCCGAAGGAGAGCCCGATGCCATTCCCTTCCGGACATAGCGTGCTAACATAAGTGCAGATGGCCCATCTACGCTTCTTAGCCTCTGCACGATTAATGCAACCTGGTCTGTGTTGCTCTCACCTTCGCTTAAATTTTCGTCTGCAAGCATTGAAACAAAAAGAGAGTTCAGCAGCGTATCCCAGTCAGGTAAGCCCGCACTGCTTGAAACTCCAGCGCCCAACATCAAAGAAAAGCGCCCAGACTTATATTGCTCAGTTACAGCAGCAATGACAGACTTTCGCTCATCCTTCCAACCTTTGGAATCACGAGTGACCGCCATTTTGAATCTAATGGAGAGGAGGTTGTCAAGCAGCCTCTCAACTTCTATCTTGTGCTTATCGAGCAATTCCTGAATTTTCTCCATCCCCCAAAAATGTATTTGGTTGGGTAGAAAAATAAGATCCGCCGGCAAAGGTAGCGGCTTCTTACTCGACAATCTAGGCGCGACGATAAGCAGGTCGTAGTCGACTCTGGTTTTATGAACATCAAATATACTGATGATTTTCTTAAGCTTGCTTGAGTTTAACGAGTACGTAACCTCTATTCGCAGGGGGCGCGTAAGCTCACCGATGCCATTAGGGGCATACGCGTCCATAGGGGCGAACTTCTCGTCGGGCGTGACCACTGTTTGGCCATGACTGTCCGCCTCTAGCGCCAACAGCCTGATAAGAAATGTTTCAAGCAGATAGTATCCACCTGAGCCGTAAGAAGACAGCCGTTCCTCCAACCACTCCAAGTTCATAATCGCGCCCGCTAAGCCCTTGACCCTTCATTCTTCCTGATGACCTATCCATTCAGGAGTTCAGCAGGCATTTAGCCATTACTGGCGAAAAAAAACCACCCCACTGCATCCCATCCATACTGAATTCTGGATGCGACCTGCTGCGTCGTGTCTGGCTTCTCGAGCACCTGTCATGCCCAGAAAATGGGCTTCATCCAGTAGGTCAGGTGGCACGAATCGCCCCGCTCACAGAGCTTGCGAACTTACTTACCCTTGGTAGAGCACTAACCTCTGATTAGCATATGAGACTTTAAGGTAAGTAATTTACAAGACATCCCGAGCATCATAAATTACCTGCTTGGTTGCTTTGTTTAAGGAATACGCATGAACATTCTACTCATTAATGGTGCATCTAACTTTTCATCTTCCAAGGGTGAGCTAAATCGCTCGCTACACGCACTGGCAAGTGACTTGCTTGCAGAGCAGCATGCCAGCCTGGCTACATCGCCAACAAACAAATCGACCCGTTCGGCAAGCAGCATGCTGAGCAGGCTATCCACATCACCATGCTTGATGTTGACGAAGACCCCTGGAGTCGAACTCGTAAAATGGCTCAAAATCGGTCGCACTAACAACGCCGCGCCAGTAGGGCCCAGACCAACAGAAAGCTCTCCCGTGCCCTCCTCTTTCTGAGCTAGAGCGATATCTCTAACCAGCTCGTTCGCCTCAAAAACAATCCGCTTGGAACGCTCGACAAAGACCTTTCCGTAGGGGGTAAGAGCCACCTTGGCTCCACCGCGGTCAAAAAGGTTCACTCCCAGCTCAGCTTCAATCGATTGGATACTCCGGGACAAAGCGGGCTGACTCAGATGAACATCGGCACAGGCCCTGCTGAAATTCAGGTGCTCGGCCAAGGCCAACACATGCTGCATCTTCTTGATATTCATCCAGCCCGCTCATCCGCACTGCGATATTCGAGATGAACAAAATACTTCCGTTTGCATGCCTTCGGCTAGTATCGAGAGCAGAGCTGATGGCCTTGGAAAACAAAGCTCAATTGGGCTTTGCTTGTGGCGCTCACGTCACGGATGCAGATTCGTTCATACCCTTACTCCCCCCTAGATATTAATCTCGGTCAGGGACATCTAGGGTGACTACTAGGCCATCGCCATCGCTCGATCTCAGCTTCTCGTATTGGCCAATCGCATCCACGAGCATTTGGATAGCTGATCTAGCTACTCGAAGCGCCCTGAGCGCTTCGCCCCGGAATTCGTCGTAGCTATATCTCTCAATCTCATCCAGCTGCCTGGCCTTAGCAGGATCACCCAGACCGTGCAAAACCAAGAAGCGGTGCGTACCCGCATTTCTCAGCTCCTTCAACGGGCGCAACCTGCCGCTCAGAGCATCATAATCGTCCGCCAGTTCGGCCAAGCCATACAGAGAATGAACCCCTTTCTGAATCAACCGCTTTGTCTGATCTGCAAGGGGCCTACCATCCTTCGATGTTGAGCGCCAAAGCTTGCCAAAAGTAACGCTGCGAAAATTGTGGCCCAAATTGAAGTAGCTATTCGCAGTGACTGCAATCTTGTCCAAAAGGTCAAGGCTGGCCCTGTGTGCAAGGCTCAGCGCAGAGCTTGCTGGCCCGTAAACTGCTGAGTCTGACGTATCGGCGAAACGCCCTGTCGTAGGCCAATTACTGTCATCCATGGATCTCCATGCCAGATCTCGCGCAAGAATGAAGTCACTTTTCAGCTGATTGAACATTGAGAAAATTGGAGCTGGAGCAAGCGCACTGTTCGGCTCCTGCTCCCAAATTCCTGGTAGTACAAGCCAGTCAATCTTCTCTTGGTCGGGATCAATCAACGCAACCGATGGCGCTAGCGTCAGTCGTTCGCGCTCTACCCAAGACACAAACGGTTTGCTGTGCACCTGACGCGCGGGTGCTTCGGGCAGCGATCTAATCCAAGCCGCGATACTGTCTGCCGCCTGCAGCCCTGCATAGTCAATGATACGGTCTCGATTTGATTCAACAATGTTGGCGAGCGCTGACGCTTCGAACATAGCAAGGTCAGAGCACAATCCTTGACGGTAACAGCTCACGAGATAACGTATTGCACAAGCCGCCGCTACACCATTCCCAGGGTCTAGATGAAGAGCTGCCAATCTGGCGTCGTGGGCTTCACTGAGGCGGAAGCTTCCCTCCAGCTGATTAGCAAGATTTGCCCAACTCTGCGTGCGGATTGACTCGTCAGCCTCGGTGTTCTGAGCCACCTGCCAAAAATAGCCGCGAGCCTCGGCCCTTAACGCTTTGGTTGACTCCAAATGGTCGATCCAATGAGCATCATCACCGACGAATCCAACAGCGCTGATTATCGCGGTGGCCAAGTTGAATTTCACTGCCGGTGTCTCGTGCGATGCGTGAATCTCACGATACAGTGCGAGGCCCTCTTCAACAGCATCATGCGCTTTGCTTAGGACGCCTGCGTTTACCAGAACCGCAGCCTGGATAACCTTCAGATTTGGGCCTTGAGGCCCGTCAACGACAAGAATCCGTGCTTCTCTAATAGCTTCGCATGGGTTGTATTCCTCCAATCGGCTGAACCAAGCCGACAGCTCCTCGAACTCGATCCTTGTCACAGATGTAGACTCCAAAGCTTAGAGGTGACGGGGTAAAACCCGTTCGTGTTTAATTCAGGCTCGGCAGGAAAGCCGAGCTTCTGTCGCTCTGCATCTTGATATCTGAAGCACTCGCGTCTCCACGCACAGAAGGATATCGCAAGCAGATGCTACCTAAACTACAGAATCGATAGGCTAGTCACCTCACTGGCTCGCCGCCAACCAACGTAAGGCAGCCGGAGATTTGACTTGAGCAAAAACATTGCACCATTTGAATCACAACACCTTGAAGCTGCCTGTCGTGTCCTTGGGGATACGAATCGTGGTCTCACTGGCACACAGATTGGACATCTGCTCCAGGAGATAAAGGTGCCTGATGTCGATCCGCTTGGTAGCAAATGGAAGCGCCTGTTCAACGCGTTGGCCCTAAAGCAAAACGACGTGCAGGTAGGCAATCACCTGATCATGTTCATCAACCGAGCGATGAACCCTGTGAGCTATGCACGTGATCGCGACACGTTCGCCTGGCGCAAGGATGAATTAAACGTTGTGCTCGCTTTCTCCGGGTACTACATAAGGGAAGACGGTAAGGTCGGCAGCACTGAAAAAGCTGCCACTCTGGATGCTGCCCGTGCGCGTGTGGGTAGGCTGAAGGCTGCCCTGGAAGCACGGTGTGTCCATGAGTCAGTCATGACCTATTGCCGAGCTGAGCTACTCAACGAGAACTACTTTCATGCGGTATTTGAGGCAACGAAGGGAGTAGCAGACAGGATACGCGACCTGTCCGGCCTGGCAGGCGATGGTGCAGATCTGGTCACGAAAGCATTTATGGGCCCGGAGCCAAAGCTGATGCTAGGGCCGCTCACGACTGAGTCTGCCAAGAGTGAGCAGCGAGGATTTGCAAACCTGTTAATAGGGCTCTTTGGCGCAGTGCGTAACCCTCTCGCCCACGCCGCGAAGATCAACTGGCCTATGTCTGAGCAGGACGCACTAGACATCTTCAGTCTGGTCTCCTTGGTTCACCGCAAACTCGACAATGTCAGCAAGCCTTAACTGGCCTAGGAACACCCCGGTAGTTTGCTCACCTTAGACAGCGCAATGGGGCTCTACTCCTCCCCTGTGTGGAGTAAACTCTGAGGCTAGCAAAGCTGAGGTGGCCTGGATGCTGAAGGAAGAGCAAGTTAGAGAGCTGCTGGTCGAATGTGAGCGTCTCGTAGAGCAACCTCTGGTTCAGATTCGAGGAAATTTGACCAAATCGGAAAATCGCTCGGCCGCAATTTTCGAGCTACTTGCAATTCAGGCATTTGCTGCGCTTGGCAAGGTTGAGTACGAGCCGACCCACAACAGCCCTGACATCAGGCTAACCCTACCTGATGGAACCCAAGCCTGGGTTGAGGTTGCATTCCTTTATGACAAATTCTGGAAGCAAGAGCGTCAGTCACGCGAGTTGACCTTGGCGATGCGCAAACATGCCCAGACCCAAGATGT
This sequence comes from Pseudomonas sp. A014, assembly GCF_052378495.1. Lineage (NCBI taxonomy): Bacteria > Pseudomonadati > Pseudomonadota > Gammaproteobacteria > Pseudomonadales > Pseudomonadaceae > Pseudomonas > Pseudomonas sp. A014. The sequence goes on along the minus strand of NZ_CP199001.1, from coordinate 2,859,593 downwards.
GGCCCCTGAAAAGATTTCTCTGAGATTTACCGGTGTGGCGACAGGTGCGGGCTATGAGCGTCGCCTGCCTGAGCAGCACGAGCTCAAGAAGTTTTTCAAGGGCGATTACATTAATGATTTTTTTGAACGAATCCAGAATGCGCCATTAGCACCCTTTACTGCCGAGCACCCCGATTTCAGTTTTCAAGCCTCCTATGTCCCATCAGCTACGTCCGCAAGCGGTGGCGGCGTGGTACAGGAAGCGCCTAAAGATCCGAGGCAGCACCAGCTGTACAAAATCATAAAGCGGAAAGCCAGCCAACACGCTGTTGAGGGCATGCGCATTGTTTGCGTAGGCTCTGATACCAGCAGAGCGCTGGCCCGCAGCTCCGCACCGGCAGTGGTTACCGCCGATCAGGCCGTACACCTAGCATTCAGCGAGACGAGCTCGGTGGGCTGTGTAATTACCGTGGAGATTAAGCACGTCTTCCAGACCTTCAGTCAGATGAAAAAACTCGCCCATCCCTGGCTGTACCTTAACTCCAGGGCTAAGGTGCCCATGAGCGCGGGTGTCGTAGGAGCTCTGCAGCAGCTTCATTTCAACCGCTGGAAATACTCATTTGAACTCAATCAATACCAGACACCTGACAAGGGTCTCGCAAGGAAGCTACTGGGGATTATCCGCATGACAACTGGAAACAATGGCATGAGCCTGGAAATTCCCTCTGCCTTGCTTGTTGAGGTTTTAGCTGGCCGGGAAAAGCTGCTGCAAGGAGAATCTGGCATGGATCCTATGCTCAAAAATTTTCTGTCCGGTGATTATCGCGTCGAAAATTGCTCTCTGATCCCTGCTGATGTACAGGCTGGTGAAGGCTCAAAGGTAAAGCTGGATTTTGTTCTCGACTTCGATGCTATTTTCGAGCGCTCGTCCAAATCAAAGTAAAACCCAAGAGCTCTCTAATCTGAGCGCTCTCTAAAGACAGGGCATCCTGTAGGACGCCCCTCGCACTCAGCTTTCCAACATCCAGTCGCCCCAGCAAGATTGGATACTTCCTTGGTGAGCGCTTGCAAAGCGTACCCAGCCTCCAGCTTTTATTCATCAGGAAGGCTCGCTTGCGCGAGACGATGTTGAAAGCTCTCGAGGAAAACAGACTCTGCCACGGTCATTTTTTGCTCGCGGTTCCAGAGCAAGTGCAAGTCCACATCGACGATTCCTTCATAGGGCGGCAGACGCCATAGCAAACCTTTCTCCATATCCTCATGGAGAAGGTGCTCAGGCATACAGCCAACCCCGTAGCCGGCGCACACCAGCCTCTGGACTTCCTCGACGCTAGGAGAGGAAGCAACGATGCGTCCGGTGAAACCATGTTGATCGCGGAACATTGCAAGCGGCGAAAGGTTACCCCCCAACTGGTCGCTTACAAAGCTCACAAAGTTTTCCCCACGCAGGGACTCGAGGGTCAAATCGCTACGCCCGAAAAGGCGATGTCGGACGCCGCAAAAGAACGCATAGCGCTGGTTGAGCAACAGACGCTGTTCTAGCCTGGGCTGGGGTATACGACACAGACCAACACCTGCAGTTGCGGTTTTCTGCAGCAACGAGCTGATGATGTCGGCGCTTCGCATGACATCAATCTCCAGCTCAACCCGTGGGTGAGTCTCGTGGAAATCACCGAGGAAATCGTCATAGACCCGCGACTGCACACGACTGACGCTCAGGATCCGCACCTTCCCGACGACCTCATCGCTCTCCTTTTCCACCGCCGCACCGATACGTGATACGTCGCCATAGATATCGATGGCGATACGCAGCACCTCTTCCCCCGCAGTCGTCAGGTCGAAGCGCGGGCCACCTCGCAGAATGAGGGCGCAGCCGAGCTGCTCCTCCAGACGTCTGAGCGCCTGGCTAACGGCTGACTGAGTCACGTGCAACCTTGCTGCAGCCCTGCTGATGCTGCCCTCTTGGCCAATCGCAAGATAGGTGCGCAGCAGGTTCCAGTCCAAGCGATCGTTCAGAAATCGACGGCCTTCCCATTTGTTGACCAATGCATCAGATCTTGATGTCGGTGGATTCATTTTCGACCCATTAGTAGCGCTGCTAATACGACGGATAAGAATTAGCAAATTGACTAATCATAGCCCCAAGGCGATAAATCTCGAAAGCGCCAAACAGAGCGCGACCGCTTAGCCAAACCTGCCCACCTGCCTATAACTCTAAGAAGGGCCTTGCATGCATACGTCAAACCAGCCGCGTCGTGCGGCGGCTGCCGCATTTGTCGGCACCACCATCGAGTTCTACGACTTCTACATCTACGCCACGGCGGCTGCACTCGTGCTGGGTCAGGTGTTCTTCCCAAGCAGCAACCCATTGCTCAGCACCTTGGCGGCATTCGGTACCTTCGCCGTGGGCTTTGTAGCCCGACCGATGGCAGGTATGGTCTTTGGCCATCTGGGCGACCGCCTGGGCCGTAAGAAAATGCTGCTGGTCACCATGGTTCTCATGGGCCTGGCCACTTCTGGCATCGGCCTGCTACCCAGCTACGCGAGTGCGGGTATCTGGGCCCCCATCGGACTGATTGCCCTGCGAATTGTCCAGGGGATCTCCGTCGGTGGTGAGTGGGGTGGTGCCGTCCTGATGGCCAGTGAGCATGCTCCGGCCAAGCGCAAAGTGTTCTACGCGTCATTCGCTCAGCTCGGTAGCCCAGCTGGCTTACTGCTTGCCCTTATTGCGTTTCGCCTGGTGTCCACCTTGGAGCCCGAGGAGTTTCTGAGCTGGGGTTGGCGCCTGCCTTTCCTGGCCAGTGGCGTGTTGATGCTGGTTGGTCTGGCGATCCGATTCGGCGTGGAAGAGAGCCCTGAGTTCCAAGCTGCCAAGGCTAAGCAAGAGGTTGTGAAATACCCGGTACTGGAAGTGGTGCGTGACTGCTGGAGGCAGATTCTCTTTTCCGCCCTTGCAGTAACCATCGGCTCCGCCGGCTTCTTCTTCACCAACACCTTCATGATCACCTACGTCACCACCTATCAGGGCATCCCTCGAGCAACCATCCTCGACTGCCTGTTCCTAGTCACCATTCTTCAGTTCCTGACCCAGCCACTCGCCGCGCTGCTCGCTGAGCGCATTGGCGAAGGCCGATTCCTCAAGCTAGTGGCATTGCTGTGCATGGCTGTGCCCTACCCGATGTTCATGCTGGTTGGCACGCAGAACCTGGTGCTGATGACAGCCGGTATCGCCATGGCAGTCGTAACCCTGTCGGCACTCTATGCGGTAATCGCCGGTTATATGACCCAGGCCTTCCCCGCTCACCTGCGTTACTCCGGGATCTCCCTGGCCTATCAGTTGATTTGCGCAATCGCTGGGGGCAGCACGCCGATCATCGGCACTTTGCTGGCCGACCGCTTCGCCGGCCAGTGGCTGCCACTCGCCGTGTTCTTTACCGCGCTCTCCACGCTTTCCTTGATCGGCGTCTGTGGTCTCTCTCGCCTGCGTGGCGAGCAGCAGCAACCCACTCCCGCCATCGCTCGTTAAATCAGGAGTTTTCATGAGCAAGCCGCACAACATAAGCGATGTCGAATGGCAGGCACGCTGCGAATTGGCCGCGCTTTACCGAATGGTGGCGCACTTCCGCATGACCGATTTGATCGACACCCACATCACCCTGCGTATTCCTGGGCCTGAGCATCACTTTCTGATCAACCAATACGGAGTTATCTTCGACCGGATGCGCGCCAGTGATCTGGTGCGGATCGACCAACATGGCGATGTGGTTGATCAGGCCTTTGGCGAACGTCGGGTGAACGCGGCTGGCTTCGTGATCCACTCGGCGATCCACATGGCACGTCCAGACATGCATTGTGTGATCCACACCCACACCGCAGCCGGCATCGCTGTATCGGCCCAGGAACATGGATTACTGCCGATCAGCCAGCATGCGCTGAAGTTCTACGGCAAGTTGGCCTATCACCAATACGAAGGCATCGCACTGTCCTTGGATGAACGTGAGCGCCTGATCGCCGACCTCGGCACCCACAAAGCGATGATCTTGCGGAACCACGGTCTGCTGGCCGGCGGCGCCAGTGTTGCCGAGGCCTTCCACGAGATTCACTTCCTGGAGCGCGCCTGCCAGGCGCAAGTACAGGCATTGGCCGGCGGCGGCAAGCTTATCTACCCCAGCGAAGAAGTTTGCCGCCACACCGCGGCCCAGTTCCAACGCGACGAGTCAGCGCAAATCATCAGCCTGAGCTGGAACGCCGCCCTGACCTTGATCGAACACCAACGCGAGTCGTACTGCTCATGAAGCCGCTGGTTTTGCTGTCAACCGACCAAGCACTCCTGGGCCAACTGCAGTCCGCCTTCGCTCGCAGCGCTCCCCAGCTACGCGTGGTGCTGGCCAACGATCCCGCTGCCCAGCAGGCACAGGTAGCCGCTTGCTGGTTCCCTCCCGTAGGCAGCCTCAGCGCATTACCCAACCTGAAGCTGATCCACTCGGTGGCTGCGGGTGTTGATCACCTGGCCAATGACCCGAGCCAGCCAGCATTGCCAGTGTGCAGAGTCGTAGACCCCGCTCACCGCCAAGGTATGGCGGAGTATGTCCGCTGGGCAGTCATCCACTACCACCGGGACTTCGACCGAGCAATTGCCCAACAGCAGCAACAGGTCTGGCAACGTCACCCTCAACGCCTCGCTGGTGAATACCGCGTCGGTGTCATGGGGCTAGGCTCCCTTGGAGGAGCCATTGCCGGCGAGTTGGCCGAGGCCGGATATGCAGTCCGAGGTTGGTCGCGGAGTGCCAGGCATCTGAACGGCGTGCGCACATTCGCGGGCCCTACGGAGTTCGATCAGTTCCTGGATGGTCTCGACCTGTTGATCAACCTGTTGCCATTGACCGATGCCACTCGCGGCATCCTCTGCCAGAAGACCTTTGAAGCCTTGGCGCCAAACGCGGCAGTGATCAACTGCGGGCGCGGGCAGCACCTGCAGGTGGATGACCTGGTCAACGCCGTCAACAGTGGCCGACTGCGCGGTGCGCTGCTCGATGTGTTCGAGAAAGAGCCGCTGCCATTGGACAGCCGCCTCTGGAGCACACCTGGAATCGTCGTCACACCCCACATGGCCTCATGCGCTTCCCACGACTGTATTGCCCAGCAAGTAGCCGAGAACGCTCGGCGTCTGGCCTGTGCTGAACCACTCCTGAACCAAGTAAACCCCGCGCTCGGATACTGATCCCACCGCCTGTTTGAGGATTCACATCATGCATACATGCAATGGCACACGGCTGTGGGACAGCCTCATGGATATGGCCAAGGTCGGCCCAACCGCCAAAGGCGGCAACTGTCGCTTGGCATTGTCGAATGAAGATCGAGATGGACGCGAGCTGTTTGCAAGCTGGTGCCGCAAGGCCGGCATGAGCATCCATGTCGATCCCATCGGCAACCTGTTCGCCCGCCTGCCGGGCCGCAATGACGCCCTGCCTCCTGTGGTCATGGGCAGCCATTTGGACACCCAACCAAAAGGCGGACGCTTCGACGGCATCTACGGCGTACTGGCCGGTCTGGAGGTGGTACGCAGCCTCCAGGACAAAGGCCTGCAGCTCGAGCGCCCACTGGAAATCGCGGTGTGGACTAACGAAGAAGGCGCTCGCTTCACTCCAGCCATGCTCGGCTCGGCCGTGTTCACGGGCGAGCTGTCCCTCGACCAAGCGCTGTCCAGCCGCGATGCTGAAGGCGTCAGCGTGGCCGAAGCGTTGGAACAAACCGGCTACGCAGGTGAGCTTCCGCTGGGCCGTGAGTTCGACGCGTACTTCGAAGCACACATTGAGCAAGGCCCAATCCTAGAGGACGCCGGCCTGCCTGTAGGGTTGGTCACGGGTGGGCAAGCGATCTGCTGGCTGGACATCGAGATCAGTGGCCAGGCCGCTCACGCAGGCACCACGCCAATGCCTCTGCGCCGCGACTCCTTGTTCGGCGTAGGGGAAATGATCACCGCACTGGAGCAACTGTCACGCGACTTCGCGCCCAAAGGTCTCGTTACCGTTGGCCAATTGCAGATCGCCCGCTCTTCCCGCAACACCATCCCTGGCCACGTGGCGTTTACCCTCGATCTTCGCCACCATGAAGATGCCGCCATCGCTGACATGGAAGCCAGCGCCCGGGCACTCATTGACCAGATCGCCACCAAGCGTGGCTTGGAAGTTCAGATCAACCGCCACTGGCTGAGCCCAGCCACGCCTTTCGACCCGGCCTGCATCGATACAGTACGCAAGGCCATCGAAGGCCTGGGCTATCCGTACCAGCCAATCGTCAGCGGCGCCGGCCATGACGCGATTCATCTCGCCCGCCACTGCCCGACCACCATGGTGTTCATCCCCTGCGTCGGCGGCCTGAGCCATAACGAAGCAGAAGACGCTTTGCCCAACGACGTGACCATGGGTTGTGACGTACTGCTCAACGCCGTGCTGACCCGCGCCGACAGACGATAACTAACCAGATAAACCCAGGCGCCCAGCCAATTCAAGAAAGCTGGGCCCACGGGAACGCTTTGCCCAAAAACAAGAAATAACCGCTCCGTCTTCAGCTGCCAAAAACAACGAGAACCCATCTTTCGGGAGAAAATGGCAATGACCAGTCCTGCGTACACCGAGGTTGCCAGCGCGCAACCACAACGCACCGCCGACATGAAAAAAGTCGCGGTTGCCAGTGTGATCGGCACCACTGTTGAGTGGTATGACCTATTCCTCTTCGCCACGGCCTCGGCCTTGGTATTCAACAAAATCTTCTTCCCAGGCTTTGATCCCCTGGTGGGCACGCTCCTCGCTTTCGGTACCTTTGCTTCAGCCTATGGCGCACGCATGATCGGGGCCGCGCTATTCGGCCACTTCGGCGACCGCCTGGGACGCAAATCGATGCTGCTCATCTCACTCCTGACCATGGGGGCAGCCACCTTCGCCATCGGCCTGTTGCCCAGCTACGAGTCGGTGGGCATCTGGGCGCCGATCATGTTGCTGACCCTACGCATCATCCAGGGCCTAGCTTTGGGTGGGGAATGGGGCGGTGCTGTGCTGATGGCCGTGGAGCACGCTCCTAAACATCAACGCGGCCTGTACGGATCGTGGGTTCAGATCGGCGTACCGGCGGGGACGATGCTGGCCAACCTCGTGTTCCTGATGTTCGCCACCACGCTGACCAACGAGCAGTTGCTGGATTGGGGCTGGCGTGTACCGTTCCTGCTCAGCGTTCTGCTGATCGCACTGGGCTTGTATATCCGCCTTAACATCCATGAAACGCCGTCGTTCAAAGCAGTAGAGAACAAGGGCACCCAGGTCAAAGTGCCGCTGTTCGAAGTGTTCCGCAAATATTGGAAGCAGGTTGTCCTGGGTGGCGTGGCGACCATGTCCACGGGCACCTCCTACAACCTGATCGTGGCCTTCGGCCTGACCTACGGCACTCAGACCTTGGGCTTCACACGTGGTGAAATGCTGACGGTGGTATTGGTTTCATGCACCGCCTGCATCGCCCTGCTGCCGTTTTTCGGAGCCCTGTCCGACAAGGTTGGCCGCAAGCCGATCATCATCGGCGGGATCATCGCTGAGGCACTTGTGGCCTTCCCGATGTTCTGGCTGATGGACACCAAAATCCTGGGCCTGGCGTTCGCCGGCTACCTGCTGATGATGACTGCATTCGCAGCTAACTACGGCCCGATTGCGACCTTCCTTGCCGAGCTGTTCGGCACCCGAGTGCGTTACTCAGGCCTGTCTATCAGCTACATGCTTTCAGGCCTGCTGGGTAGCGCCGCAACTCCCCTGGTGACTACCGCACTGCTGTCCTGGACGGGCAAAGGCTCTTCAATTGCCTGGTACATGGTCGCCTCAGCGGTTGTTTCTCTGATCGCGCTGCTGCTACTCACTGAGACCTTCAAACGGGATATCGACCAAGCACGGCAGTAATTCCGTGCTGTACCCCCAAGTTTCTCTCGCCAACCAGGCGAGTGTTTCCTACTTCCGTTTGAAGAGTTTCCAGATGAAAAAATACCTGATGAGTGCAGGCGTTTTCGCCTTGTCCCCCTTCGCTCAAGCCGATCTGGTGGGCGACAGCCATGCGAACCTTGGCCTGCGCAATTTTTACTTCAACAACGACTTTCGCGATCAGGCCGGCAGCCTCGGCCAGAGCAAAACCGAAGAGTGGGCACAGGCCTTCGTTCTCGACTTCAAATCCGGCTTCACCGATGGGCCAATTGGGGTCGGCCTAGATGCGTTGGGCTTAATGGGCGTGACGCTTGATAGCGGCGATGGTCGCCACCGGGGCAGCAGCATGATCCCCGACGACGGCAGTGGCGCGGCCCAACAGTGGAGTCGCCTGGGCCTGACACCAAAGCTGAAATTCGCCAACACCGAACTTCGATACGGCACTCTGATGCCCAAGCTGCCGGTGCTGACCTACAACGATGGTCGCCTGCTGCCCCAAACGTTCGAGGGGGCCCAGATCACCTCAACCGACCTCGATGGCCTGACCCTCACCGGCGGGCGCCTCAATCGAGCTACGGGCCGTGCCTCCAGTGATCGCACTGGATTGGCAGTAGCTGGCGGCACCCGTGAGAGCGACCAGTTCCTCTTCGCCGGTGGCGACTATCGGATCGGCAAACAACTCACGGCGCAATACTACGTTGCCAACCTTGAGGACTACTACACCCAGCACTTCGTAGGCCTCACCCACACGCTTCCACTCTCCGAAGGGCAATCGCTGCGGACTGATCTGCGCTTCTTCCGCACCTTCGCCGATGGAGCCAACGACTCTGCTGCAGGTCGCGCAAGTGGATACCGCGTGGGCGGGTACACCGAGGACGGTGACGGCAAAATCGATAACCACACCTGGAGCGCCGCACTGACCTACTCCATCCAGGGCCACGCGTTCATGGCCGGCTATCAAGAGGTGTCGGATGGAAGCAACTTCGTCCAGCCGAACCAGGGCTCCCTCAGCGGCAAGGGCGCAGGTGGTGCCAGTGTCTACCTCTACACCGACCGGATGCTCGCGAGCTTCAACCGAGCGGGCGAGCGTACCGCGTTCGCCCAGTACAGCTACGACTTCGCCGCTGCCGGCGTGCCTGGCCTGAAGTTCTCCCTGATGTACCTCAAGGGTGACGACATCCGCACCACCAGCGGAAATGACGCGAGTGAATGGGAGCGGGATATAGGCCTGGACTATGTCGTGCAGGACGGTGCGCTCAAAGGTCTCGGCCTGGCTTGGCGCCATGGGCTGCTGCACTCCGAGATCGACCCCAACCAGGAGCAGAACCGACTCATCGTCAGCTACACCCTGGCGCTTTTCTGATTTCTGACCAAGTGCTGCCGGCGAGCCGGCGGCACACCTTCGCCTCAAGGAGCTCTCAATGAAACGCATCCACAGTGCCCCTGGCACCATCAGCCCGGTAGGCCCGTATTCCCAAGCCGTGGTCAGCGGCCACCTGGTGTTCACCGCTGGCCAGATCCCATCGCTGGGTAGCCTGGAAGAACAACCCGAAAGCTTCAAAGATCAGGTCAGGCAGACGTTCGCCAACCTGGACGCGATCCTCGAAGCGGCGGGTTCCAGCCTTTCTCACATCGTCAAGGTCAACGCCTACCTGACAGACCCCGATCAACTGGTGCCCTTCAACGAGGTGTACAAGGAAATCCTCGGCCATGCACCACCTGCCCGTACTACCGTCTGCGTGCAGTTGTGGGGAGTGAGTTTGGAAATCGACTGTGTGGCCGAGCTGATCGACAAGGAACGCTCAAAATGAATGACCAGGAACTGACAGCAAAACTTCGCGAAGTGAGCTTCGCCACCCTTGGCCACTTTCTAGAGCTAGGCTTCGTTCATCACGCCGTAAGAGCCATGGTACCTGGTGGCCGAATCGTTGGACGCGCGGTTACCCTTCGCTTAGCTGAAGCAGATGCCTGCGCAGTCAACCGCGCCTTAGTCACACTCCAGCCAGGCGACGTATTAGTTATCGATATGGCTGCCGACGAATCCCATGCCTGCGTTGGTGCCATTACTCAGTATGCAGCACGGTGCGCCGGAGCCGCTGGCATTGTTGTGGATGGGGTAGTGACAGACCTCAACGAACTGCAGACCTGCCAGTTACCAGTGTTCGCACGCGGAACGAGCCAGTTGACTACAAAGCTAGTAGGCGGAAAGGCCAGTGCGTTGAATGTTCGCGTCAACTGCGGTGGTGTCGCAGTGAACCCTGGTGACATCGTGCTTGCTGACGACAATGGTGTGCTGATTGCACCGGCAGAGGAGCTGGCAAAGGTTACTGATCGAGCGCTGGAGTCGGATCGATCCGAACCGAAACTGATGGCCCGTTTACGCGCAGGGGAACCGCTTGAAGAGGTGTTGATACTCAGTAATGCACCTCAACAACCTAACTAGGTCTTAGCATCAAGGTCTCCACGCAGGAGGCCTTGATCGAGCTTACTGAAGCCAGCTTTCGACAGTATCCGAGCCGTATTCGCTCTTCCACGCTTTCAGAACGGTATGGTTCCCGCCTTTAGTCTGAACAATCTCGCCGTTATGAGGGTTTTTGTACGTCTTGACTTCGCGCGGCTTGCGAGTCACCGATGCTCCGGCAGGAGTGACCTGGCGGACACGAGCTTGAGGGTCGAGAATGTTGACGACATCACGGAGGGAGAAGCCGTATTCACCAAGCAAACCACGCAGCTTGGTCTCGAACTCCATTTCCTGCTTAAGGCCGTTATCCTCTTTCATAGCTTCAAGCTCAGCGAGCTGACTGGCGAGCTGCTGTTCGAGGCGGCGATATTCGGCTAGGCGAGACATTTGTTGGGAATCCTTGGGTTGTGTTCAGGCTAAAAGAGTACAGCGTCCCCCCACCTTGACGCCACAAAAAGCATCAAAAACGGCATACCGAGTACAACTGACGCACGAAGCCAGCCTGACAATGCCCAGCAAAATTGGTCTCGCTGATGAGCGCCTAGTCAGCATTGAAACGCTGCTACCCGAAACGATTTTGAAAACGCTTCCATACAGTTGCAAGGTAAGGCCACTCCTCCTCTAGCGATCCTTTCGATGCATTAAGGTCGTAATACTTTATTAGAGTTTCGAGTTGAAAGTGAGCCTGTTCGCACCGAGACTTGATGAGTTCAAGGATCAAATCCCTCAGTTTTTCCATTCCCGGCCGGCTAGCTGGGTCAATTGACAATGTACTTTCGATCAGTCTCTTTACGTCCTCACTGAGCTCGACCGGAGCCTTGAGTGGACAGTTACCAGATATCCATTTTTTCCAGCTCTCCGGGCGAGTCCACTTCGTGGAATGCCCAGGAGCGGCCAATGGCCACACCTCTTCGGTGCGAACGCCGGCAGGATGAAAGCCGTTGGTCATTAGCTCATGCAAAATGATCCCAAGTGCGAACACATCTGTTTTTTCGGAGAGTGGGGACTTGTTCCATTGCTCCGGAGCCATGTACGGTCTCGATCCGTCGAATACCGCTGGAACTTTTATACAAGCATTAGCAAGCCCAAAGTCGGCAATCAGAGTTATCTGGTAGACATCGAGAACCGGCAGTTCGCACATGTCTTTTCTGAGGTCACGTACAAAGATGTTGGCCGGTTTCAAATACTGATGTGCTACTAGCCCCCGAGCATAGCAATGGATCAATCCTGTGCAGCAGTACGCGATGAGGGATAGCTTGGTGATATCACTGCTGCCCGACATGTAGCTCCGTAGATCACCGTCCCAATATCGAAACATGGCCACTGGAGCGCCTAGGACTTCTCGCAGATCAAAGCACCAATGCACTAAGGAGTGTTGGGAGAAACGTAGCTGAAGAGCCAGCTCCTCAACAAAGCGCTTGTTCACTTCCTCGATAGAGGCCGTCCGATGCTTGCGGGGCACCTTAGCGCATACGTACCGAGGGACTACTCGTTCCCCTTGATCAAAGATGAAGATGTCTCCACACATCCCGTTCAGGCGACTTACGACCACACCGCGATTGCCGAGAGCCACCTCCAACATCAGTTTCTGCTTGTCGTCATCCAGGTCATAGAAAAACGGCGGTTGCATGGTTTTTTGTGCTCCATCCATAGAGAGAATTCAAGCCGGGATTGTAAATCCCATCGATCAGAGCGCAATGATACCGAAGATGGTTTGATTATCGCCAATACAAGGACAAGCTCCGCTTCACGATCAGCCTTCCTCCTTCGCTCAGCGGAGCCCGCGCAACCTCAGCTTCCGTGCATATTTGGCCGAACCTCATGCACAAATGATGAAGCAGGTCGATCGAGACGATTTCATAGCAGCTAGAGCCAAATTTCCTCCGCTGTCACCCTGAAAAACGGCATGTCCAGAGCTCAGTCCTTCAGTGAAGGTCGTGCTTCCAGTGATCCAAAGCCCTACGCGTGTAACTTCGACGCTAAGGTTTGATACGCTGCAACCTATTCCTGGGGCGTTGAGAAGGATGCAGATTTGAAAAAGAATTGGGTTTGGGTTTTGCCGTCGGAAGCAGTCATCGGCAATCTGGTGACTGGACGTCGTATCCTCAGCGTGACCAGTAAAAAGGAGATGCGATCAGACACCAGGTGCAAGATCACAGATCGAGCGATGTGGCCTGGCTACTATCAACTCGTCCTGATCGAGTAAATGGCAAGCGGAGCGCGCAGGCCGACGGCCGGAGACGTGCAGGATGGAAGCCCGGAGGGCCGAGCCCCGCAGAGCGGGACTCGGTTCACGACAGCCTGGCCGTGCAGCGGCACGCCCAAACGCATTGGATTTTACTTGTGAAGCTTACTGAATCGCTCAATGACCACACTCGGAGCAACGCTCGGCCAGGCTTCCAAATTCGCTGACTTGCGCCAAAAATCAATAGCGCACCACAGGAAGAACAATCCAGGAATTGCCCCGCCCATCATCGAATAGCTGTGCAGAACGGGTATAGCTCCATTCGTAGGATGCTCTGCGAGCACTGGTAGAAGCGCAAGAAGAAACACAGCTACGTAAGCCACGGCAAACCAAATTGCACCGTAAAACATTATGTATACCGGCGTCGCCAAGCGAAGCTTCGTCAAGCTGCGGATCCGACCACCCTCTTCTTTAAATGCATAGATGGCGCCTGAATTCTTAAGTTTGTTTCGAGACTTTTTGTACACACAATAAAAATCGTAGTGCTTGCCCGCTTCAATCTCTTCGTAGAGCTTAATCGGAATGTCAGTATTCGGAATGAGGACACCATCAATTTTCATGATCACTCGAACACTTCCTTCTTTATGTTCGAAGACTCGAATATCCTCTAGCTTTCCGGAGACCTTGATGTAATCAGCAATAGCCACGACTTGTAACTCCTGTCAAAAAAATCCCGGCACCTAGGAACAGGCTAAGGGAAACTGCTGGCAGCTCAGGTCTCGAGCCACCTTGTTCAAAAAATTGGGCCTTAGAGGCAGTCATGTAGCGAGAGGTGAGTTATCGCGACCCAGAACCTTCCCTCTTTTTGCAGTAGCTGGATGTCAGAGTCGCGCAGATGACATGGCAAGCGGAGCGCGCAGGCCGAGGGCCGGAGGCGTGCAGGATGGACGCCCGCAGGGCCGAGATACCGGAGGTGGCTCGGTTCACGACAGCCATCCGCGAAGCGGCACGCCCCAGCCAAAGGGTCAGCTAGCCTATCACCCGGTTTGAGGAACACTCCCATCATGTCCAGGACACAACGTGCGAACCCACCTTCCTGGCACTTGTTTTCCCGGCGCTCCGCAAACCTCGCAGGTGCTCAACGAAAGCTGAGAGGCAACACTCACCGCACCACGGCAGTAGTCATCGCCACCGTCATAGAAGAAATGGAGCTCCCCGTACTTTGACTTGATCTGCGCCACCGTCACCGGCACTACACCAGGGTGTCGGTCAGAGCGATCCTGCAACGTGTCGCAGAGCGCCAAGAGGATCCCTCTCCACCCGGGGCTGCAGTAAATTTCGTCAACCTCCGGATCAGAAAACAACCGAGGGTAACGAGACCGGAATTCATCAATCGAAATCTCTGGTAGCACAGAGACCGGCGTCACCATGAGTCTCACCTCGCTCAAATGGCTTACGCCTTAGCTTTCTGCAGGAAGTCTCGAAGAGAATTTCGACCACCTTCCCGGCGGAACGCAGCTATCACATAGCGGCTGCACTCGACCGTGGTCAGCACCCAAAACCGCCCTTCTTTGTCTACTCGATCGACCTTCGCCGTCTGGACGACACGACCATCAGCATTACGGCCTGCAGGGTCGTTACCTTCAAACCCAAACACCACACCTCCGCCGACACCAGACATGATGAAAGCTTCTGTCAGGTAGGCAGTGACCGGTTCAGCGAATCCCTGCTCCATTGCTCGGGCGATCCGCCGCAGATCGAAGTCAGAGTGACGCTTGCTGAGAAATTGGAGCTTGATGGATTTAGCCATTGAGTGTCCCTACAACCTGAATGCTTTGCACGTCGCTGTGTGAGGAGCACTCCAGACGCAGTGCTGCGACGCTTAAAAGAAAGAAAAGATGGTCTTGAGGCTGGCTTTCTGACGACGGCCAGGGCCTAGCAGCACGTAGACAGTGTTCCTCGTCGCTGCGAAAACCCCATCCACGAATGAGGCACACATCGTCGACCGAACCCAGCCACCAGGTGGGAAACGCCCCTCACTGTCGTCAACAACACAGTGGGCGAATACGATCAGAGGCACCAGGCCCACAGCCTTCACCTTGGCCAACTCATCCTCAGTTAGGTCAGGCTCGAACAGCGTCCAATCTTCGACGATGCAGTACGACCTACGTGGGAAGCGCTCAACAACCAAGGCGCGAGCTGCTTCAGCAGAAATCTCGAGGCCCGCGGCCGGAACATGATCCTCTGTGAGGAGCTCACTCTCGGCGGAGCTGCCCAGCTTGACATCACTCACTGCAAGTTCCTCTTAGCGCTGAGAGCGTCGTACAGAACCCGAATTTTGGCGAACGCCGTCACATCTAGATTCGAACGGTACGAGTCGTGATAGACAGTCCCACTATCGACTGTGACTACACACACCGCATCTCGATCCTGGTCATCGCCGATCGCCAATTTGGCAACCTTCTCCATCTGCCATGTCCCGCAACCGTTCATGTTCGCAGGGGTAACGACCTGGATGTCCTTGACGTAGACATCGTCGTCTTGAGCTTGGAGGACTTGCTGCAGTTTCAGCTCGTCATTAACCATGAGCTCAAACTCATGACCCTTGCCCTCCCCGCCCATCACCACCGAGAGGTGGTACCAGGAGCTGCCCAGCTTACCGTCATTCACTGCAAGCTCCTCTTAGCACTGAGAGCGTCGTACAAAACCCGCATGTTGGTGAGCGACGCCACATCTAGATTCGAACGGTACGAGTCGTGATAGACAGTCCCACTATCGACTGTGACTACACATACGGCATCACCAGCCTGGTCATTGCCGATCGCCAGTCTGGCAACCTTCTCCATCTGCCATGCCCCGCTACCGTTCATGTTCGAAGGCGTAACGACCTGGATCTCTTTGACGTAGACCTCGTCGTCCTGGGATTGGAGGACTTGCTGCAGTTTCAGCTCGTCATTAACCATGAGCTCAAACTCATGGCCCTTGCCCTCCCCGACCATCACCACTGAGAGGTGGAACCAGTGCTTCCTGAGCATCCGGGTCACGGCATGCCAGTGAGCGAGGCCATGGCCGAACATACCTGGTAGGCCTGCCAAATCATTGTCGTCTGTTCTGAACATCAATCGTCTCGGTGAAGCCATCGCCAAGGCGACGCATTGAAAATTCGGGTTTATGCCCTGCCGCGGCAATGCGTGCTGGCTCCGTCCATTCCTGATCGGGCTGAACGCGAGCGAGCACAAAACACATGGCCTTTTAAGGGCGTACCCCTGGGTGCTACAGCGCACGCATGACCGAACGGCCGGTCAAAAGATTTTCCATAAATTGGCGGCTGAGCGCTGAGCTCGAGATGAGACGTCCGGCTCCGCCGCGCTCGATCAACCGAGCGATCCGTGCAGAACAGGGAATATATTCCATGGATTGAATTTAATCAATGTGGCTCTATCCTCAGCTTTGGGGAGCCGTCATGCCAATGAGAGAGTCATTAGCCGCAGTCCTCCGGCTCGTGAGGGCTTCGCGCGGCCTCAGCAAGGATGACTTCCAAGGGCTCGTCGATCCCAAGCACGTGTACAACCTCGAGACCGCCAGAAGCGGCGTAACCCTCGAAATGCTCGAAGCATTGGCCTCAGTGCTTCAAGTCGATGCCCTCACCCTCCTCACTGTCGCAGCTAGCCTCGAGCGTGGCCAGTCTCACAGCGATCTACTCTCCCATCTCAAAAAAGGTGGCCAGGAACTGGCTGAACTTGGGGTGTTAGAGAGATGGCGAGGGGAATTTGAGGATGGGGCACTGGTAACGACCAAACCTGGTCGCAGGACACCTCGGGAGACGGTGGAGGCTATCTTGGAATGTCGCGAACAAGGACTGAGCCGAAAAAACACGGCAGATAAATTCGGAGTATCAACTACCACCGTGGGAAGGATTTGGAATTCGAACTTCAATCCAGATCAGAATTAAGTGGTCGAATACATCGACACTCCGGCTTGAACACCGTATATGCAACTTAACCTATCCCCTTGACCTATTAATGCGCCGAAGACAGCACGTCACGATTACTTCGAGATCCGACAAGGATGCGGTGTAGATATTAGCCTTGGATCCACTCGCCCAAAATGGCCAACTATAGAATTGATACCCAAACTCAGATTCCAGCCAATCACGATTGGCGGCATAGAATTTTTCCGCCAACCTTACATGCCCGCTCTCGATAGCAGAATCATCAATATTTGATGCGTTTGGCTCAACCAATGAAAGAACCTTTGAAAGCGGCGCGCAGCTATAGAGGTTCATGATCGGATTTTTAGGCCGCTCTGAAAGGAAAATTTTGTAACCATGGATCTTGTAGTCGAGCTTGCTAAATGCAAAATGTATTCGCGGCGAGCATGGATTAATACCATCCGCTCCTAAAACAATAACATCAAGCTTAACCTCCAGCCATTGTATAGATCTTAAAATGTTCATTGTTTATCCTTAATCGATCGTGAAACAAAACCAGAAATGAACTCTTCTATGGCTGGCGATTTGACTGTTGGCCGCAAGGAACTAAATAGCAAGGCGCTATATTTAAAAATCTTGTCGGGCAGGTAGCTTGAAGACACCCCCAAACGCCAAAAATCTATATTTTCATGTGCTAGCACAGCTCTACTACGCTCAGGCAGCAACCGGACGTCGGAGCCAGGAATCTCTAACACCCAGCCAAGAAGCAGGATCGCAGATTGCCGCTCAGTTACAGTCGCTAGAAAAGGCCCTAAGTGTAAATGTTGCCAAACGGGTGCCTCGACTGAAATGCCTCGTTTAGCGTTAGGAATACTGCAAACTCCAAACTTTGGAAACAGTAAAATCTTAAGGAATAATGTACAAAAATCTAAAAGCACAGAATCCACTAATCCCACCTTGGGCTCACTGGTAATCCTCCGCAAAAAACCCTGCACTTCCAAAGTTACCCGCTGCACCTCAGATGAGTACCGCATCGAGGACTTGCCAAGTCTATGTTCAGTATGGAACTGAAAAAAATCATGTGCGGCATTGGCTCTTTTTATAACATGGCATTCGGCATCATTAAGCGACACTTGATGAATTTCACAAGTACAATAGTAAGTATACCCCCAACGCTTTAGAACCGCAGGACTCCACGCCTGCTCAAGCTGATCACAAAGACATTCATAACAATAAGAGCGACGAAAATAACGCGGTATATTATACGGTGTAATAGGTGCAAAAAAATGTTGGATATTCTGACCTGGCCTGAATGAGGCTAGCGCCTTATGACATGCCGCAGCAAATTCGCCAGACAAGTCATAATCAGGATCAAAGGATGATGACAAAAGGCTTTGGCTATACAGCCGGTTTACAGAATCAGGCGTCAACGGGAATTCGTTGCACCAAAGTGCTAGTCGGAATACCCAACTGCTTAAAGACTCATCGTGAAATGCCTGATAGAAGTTCATAATTCATCTTTGGAATCTGGAAATAAACTCAACAATATCACCTTCTCCCCAACCGTTATTCTGAAAGGATTTGAGGTGACGCTTCATAACGTCGATCAAAAACAAAGCTCGCCCAATGCTGCCATTTGAGAACTCACTTATTGCATAAATTGCGCGTTCACTAAGTACAGGCCTCGCCAAGGCTTCAATATCCTTGTAGTACACCTCCTGAATAAATAGCAACAAATCCTCATGACTCATCGGACGCACGAATATTATGTCAAATAACTTTGAAAGCTCACTTTCATTATACTTTGCGCCAGACATTTCCGCCGCTTGAATTGTCATAAGTAATTTCATGCTTGAGACTTTATCCTTCAGCCTGGCGAACTCTTCTAGGATTTTATCCAATGCTCTAGCTCGGTGACCTGGAGAATTTACATCATGAGCATCCTCGAGCACCAGCAAGGAAATACCAATGATTTCAAGCATTTTTGTAAGTGCAGGCGAAACTCTCAAATTCATAGTGCATCTAACATCATCAAGCCCAAACGTATTCGACAACCACCCGCCCAAACCATGACCCGAATGTGAATCGATTGCATGAAGGTTTAGGTATTTACGTGTCGTGCAGTTTTTGATTTGCTCAATGCAAGTTGACATCCCGACACCTGGTTTACCCACCAGCAGAACACCTAATGTGTTTGTAGCACCTAAAGAGCTATCGAGGTAGCTCATAGCTGTTGCAATCACATATTGTTGGTGTGAAGTCAAAAGAATATGCATACCTACCCTCACTTACGCTTGAGCTTGACTTGCTTCTCTCCGGGACGACGCCTTAATGCCTCACCATATCGCATGCAAAGCATGTGTACGTCATTATTAACAAGATCGACATCCATGCGCTCCGAGCCATTAAGAACCCCCTCGTAAGCGAGGCACTTTACAATCTTCACGACATTATCCATAATCCCGAATGACTGTTTCATAATTCTACTACGCCCTAGAGAGCAACAGATATTCGATGGAAGTTTAAGGGGAAGATGGGACTCATAGGTGGCGAGAAAATTACAAAAATCTTGATCATTAGTCCATGGCGTAAGTGGCCAATGAACATAACGACGATATATTTGTTCATCTTTCATCAAAACCTCGGCCGCGGTCAGATCACCGAAGCAGATGATGGAGAGGAAGCACGGAGGGCCAGAAAGAAATTTCATCAACGACATTGAGTTTTTTTGCTGTGACAACGTTCTAAGGCCACTGTCATTCAGCTCATCCATCAGCAGCGCTACAATATTCTCAGCCCGAACGGTGTTAAAAACCCTTGTTGTTCTATCTAAGCTCTGTCTACCTGCGCCAGTAGAAATTCCGAATGAATTGCAAATCAAATCCACGAGCTGGCTGCTATCCAAGTTCATCCCTGCAGAAATGGAGTTAATTTTCATATCGCGAGTAGAATAAATATGCTTGATACGCTCGATAATTGCCGATTTTCCGCTGCCCCCCGCTCCCCAAACCAGCATAGATGGGTTAACAAGCCGTCCCTCGCTACCTACCATGAAATCAATAGTCGTGAACAGTTGATCTAATTTTTTAGTTGGTATCCAGATGTCGCGCTTGATAATAGCGATCCGAGCATTATTATCAAGATCAGCCTGATAGCGCTTTTCTGGGAGAATATGATTATAATCACTCACGCTTACACCTCAATAGTCTTCATGATCAATTAGGATTTGTGGTTTGAGGTCATCATCATCATCATCATCAATTTCAACTTCTACAGAGCTGCCTTGCAACATAGGCAGCGCGTAATCAGTAACTCTGTCTACCGGGGTGGACGGCAACTCTTCGATAGCGTCTTCATGAGGATTAAGATTGCTAGCGGTATTAGCGATGGCTTGTGCCACAATGGCATCACTTCGCTCTTCGCACGCAAGTCCAAACTCATCTGTATTTAGACCGATAGGTATCACTTTCCTATTGACATCATGCCGCAGAATAGAAATGTGCTTCGTATGGGATTCGTAGTTCATAGAATCCCCTTTCCGCATCCGATTACATCCAATATTAAAAAACACTGAATCCAGCAATACCCATATAGTTCGCAAATCGTTGGGGTCGTAGCGAATTTCGCATTTCTGACCTATTCTTCCCACAAGCACGTCCCCCCAGTACCGTCTTGAGGCGAAATTTATTCCGTAGTTGTGTACTTTCAGGTCGTATTCTGACGGCATAAAATCCAGAGCAAAGGATAGCTCCTCATCCCCGCCTATACCTGGCAACTCTCCTGGCGTGCCTTTCCCCCTTAGTTCACTCCAAGCAATGCGGGGTGAGCAATCTAGAGCGGCATGCCTTCTACTGTGGTATTTCGTCACCTCGCATGCAAACCATTCACAAAATTCGGTCATGCTCATAGTTGCATTAAGTTCACTTTCAAAGAACTGCCGCTCAACAGGGTTACTTCCTGTAGACCCAGGCAAAAAGTGAACAGAGCGCGTCATGAAGGTTCCAATTACGCGCTCGATAATCCCACCATACCACTTCTTGCCGATGGGACGATGTGACCAGTCCATCCCATAACGTGCGCACTTAAGAAGCAACTGCTGGCTAACAAACTCTGAGGCATTATCCGTGTAACACTCTGGAGGAAGACCACAGAAGGGATGCATATTTACATCAATCTTCAGCGGGTTGTACTTACTATTTTTTGGTAAAAATGCCGCCAGCAACGCTAACTGAACAGTTATTACACTGGGTGCTCGAAAGCTCAAATACCAACCCATTATAATTCGAGTCAACGTGCATATTATAACGGTCAGCCAAGGCCGTCCCACAATGCAACTCCTGTCCACCTCGTCAACTAGCAGAATATCGACGAGGGTGTGATCCATCTGTACGTTTGCCTCTTCAGGGCTTGGCTCTATAAATCCTGGACGATGATCAAACTTCTGAGCGGCAGCCTCTTCACCATATTTACGCGTATACAGCAACCGCTCGGACTTTGACTTAATGAATTTGGAAACTTGATACTTGGTTGGCCTGCCAAGATTTTTTTCATGGCACAGCTGTTGTGCCTTACGCAGAACTGCCATTATACTTGCTTTAGGCCCGCGATATTTATCGAAAGCCTCTTCCAGAACAGCTGTCATTTTTTCAGAAGTATACGTTGATCCAATCTTGGGACCCCGTTTCCCTCGTATCATCCCAGTATAGTCTTTAGATTGTCTAAACTGTTCATAGAGGGTATAAAACCTAGATTCTCCTACGTTCAACTCGGCGATTGCTTCGGTTCGGTTGATCTCCTCACGTTGTAACCTCTCGAAGATACACCGACGCTTAAAAGCGAGATGTTCTTCATCCTCGCTTACACCGTCGAATTTCATCTCTGCCTTTTCATTTGAGGCGTCAGTGACAACTCCCACCAAAAGCCGACTTCTGACGGGTGCGCCAGGCAAAAGCTTGTGAGGGGAAATGTCTTTTTCAACATCAGATTCATCAGCCATATAAGTGAGCCTTTAGACGTTTTGCGTCTAAGCCTCGAACACATCGACCAAACTGGCAAGTTGCAAAACTTTCTTAGTTGACAATTTTCATTAATTATAAAAATTCAACCAATATTGACACGCTTCAAATTCTTAAGGATATCAACGCCATAGCAAGACTGGTCAATTTATCGAAAATATATAGATCCTAGATGTTATAACCTGATGCACGCTTGACGACTGATACTATTTCAACATAGTCTAGATCGACGCCTATATCTCTACATGAAGTCAGGTTACTACACGACTATCTGGGCACATGATTTGGTCGCTCAACCACTCTGTACGGCAAGCTCAGCATCGGCCTTGCACCTGAAGCTCTGATCAGGATGCCCCTCGAATACTGGAGTCAAAAGAGCCCACTGACCTGAGGGCAGACGCGCCTCAGCGGATGACGTACTAGGCATAAGAAAACTTTCTTTGCAAAGCATCCGCGCAGACAAAGCGAACACGCGCGACTAAGTCCAGTCCCAGCTCCACTCCATTAACTTCATATAGAGCCTGGGCCACAGGTAGCGCGTAGCCGGTAACCCGGAGCATCGCCGGCTTCTGCGATTTTTAGACCAATAATTAAGTGGAAGAACATCATGATAATCAAAAAGTTAACTGGAAAAAATATTCAAACCTTGACTTAATTAACGCTCAACTTGTTTTTTTTCTTGATTTTCATCTAGCTACACCCGTCCATTCAATCCTCAGCCTTTACAACCCCCCGTTTCCCAGAACTCCAAAAGCTTGGGTTTCATTCATAAGTACCACAGCTGCATTATGGGTCTGGCGAAAATGCTCAATTGGAGCTTTGCTCATGGCCTGTCGCTCGTTGACTGGCGCCGCAAAGACTTTGGGAACTCATTGGGGCCTCCATGCCCTCCTAGCCGAGCTATATCAAAGCCAGGCTTTGATCTGAGCACATACGGCGTCGGTCGATATGCCGTACCGATCATGCAATGTCGGCAAGGCACCGGCATCGAGAAACGCATCGGGCAGCGCGATCTGGCGGAACGTCGGCGTAACACCGCTGCGCAACAACAACCCGGCAACCGCCTCGCCCAAACCGCCGATAATGCTGCTGTTTTCGGCGGTGACCACCAGCCGCCCGGACTGCTTCGCTTCGGCCAGGATGGTGTGTTCATCCAGAGGCTTGATGGTCGGCACGTGCAATACAGCAGCGTCGACACCATCGGCCTGGAGCTTGTTGGCCGCTTCGAGCGAGCGCATGGTCATCAGCCCGGTGGAGATGATGAGCACGTCCCTGCCGGTGCGCAGGGTCTTGGCCTTGCCGATTTCGAATTTGTACCCGTATTCGTCAAGCACTACCGGTACGTTGCCGCGCAGCAGGCGCATGTAGACTGGCCCCTGGTGAGCAGCGATTGCCGGCACTGCCTGTTCGATCTCCACGGCGTCGCAGGGATCGACGATCATCAGGTTTGGCATCGCTCGGAAGATGGCGAGATCGTCAGTCGCCTGGTGGCTTGGGCCATAACCGGTAGTGAGCCCGGGCAGCCCACAGACGATCTTCACGTTCAAATTCTCCTCGGCGATTGCCATACAGATAAAATCGTAGGCGCGCCGCGAGGCAAACACGGCGTAGGTGGTGGCGAAGGGTACGAACCCCTCCCTTGCCATGCCCGCAGCCGCGCTCATCAACAGTTGCTCGGCCATGCCCATCTGGTAGAAGCGGTCCGGGTGCGCCTTGGCAAAAATATGCAGGTCGGTGTATTTGGACAAGTCTGCGGACAGCCCGACAATTTCAGGGCGCTGCTCAGCCAGCGCAGCCAGGGCATGGCCAAAGGGCGCCGAGCGGGTCGCTTGGCCCTCAGCGGCGATCGAGGCGATCATGGCCGAGGTGGTCAGGCGCTTCTTGGTTGGCTCGGCAGTCGAAGTAGAACTATTCGGCTTGCTCATCACTGTTTTCCTTCTTCGAGATTGTTGAGCGCCAACGCCCATTCATGTTCTTCCACGCGTATGAAGTGGGTCTTTTCCCGCGTTTCGAGGAACGGTACCCCCTTGCCCATCTTCGTATCGCAAATGATCACGCGCGGTTGCGCGCCTGTGTGATTGCGCGCCGCATCGAACGCTGCGACCAGGGCTTCGATGTCATTGCCATCGACTCGCTGGGTGAACCACCCAAACGCCTGCCAACGATCGACGATCGGTTCAAAAGAAAGAATTTCGCTGGAATAACCATCGGCCTGCTGGTTGTTCACATCGACGATGGCGATGAGGTTGTCGAGCTTCCAGTGAGAGGCCGACATGACGGCCTCCCAAGTGGAGCCTTCATTGAGCTCACCATCTGACAAGAGGTTGTAAACGAAAGAAGTCGATTGCTTGCGTTTGAGGCCCAGGCAAGCACCAGCCGCAATACCCAACCCCTGCCCCAACGACCCGCCGGTGATTTCCATGCCCGGCGTATAAGCAGCCATGCCGGACATGGGCAGGCGGCTGTCGTCCGAACCATAGGTTTCCAACTCATCGAGCGGGACGATTCGGGCCTCGATCAAGGCGGCATACAGCGCAATGGCGTAATGACCGATGGACAGATAGAAGCGGTCGCGCGGTTCCCAGTCAGGATCATCGGACCGATAGCTCAGTGCATGGAAGTAAGAGACTGCCAGCAGGTCCGCAGCGCCCAGGGCCTGCCCCACATAACCTTGACCTTGCACCTGCCCCATGCGCAACGCATGGCGACGGATATTGTGCGCGCGCTCGGCCAGGCTCAAGGCGGGCTTCAGCATAGTGTTCGTATTCATTACGTAGCTCCATTAACTCAACGATTGACCGCTGCAGCGGGGATGCGCAGGACCAACGAGGCCCCCGCAAGCAGGACGGCTGTAATCAGATACATGCCGATGGCGCTGGACCCGGTCTGGGTAGTGATCCACCCAATCAGGTAGGGCGAGCAGAAGCCGGCCAGGTTGGCAAAGCTGTTGACGGCGGCGATGCCTGCGGCAGCGGACACACCGCCCAGAAGCGTGGTGGGCAGCATCCAGAACAGCGAGGTGGCCGAGAGGATTCCCGACGCAGCCAGGCACAAGCTGAGGATCGACAGTGTCACGTTGCCGCCCATCAATGCGGCCAGGCTGAGCCCGATGGCGCCGACAATCATCGGTATGATCAGATGCCAGCGGCGCTCGCGGTGCTTGTCGCCGCTTCGACCGACCAGCAGCATCGCGGCAATGGCGCACAGGTAAGGCAGGCTGGACAGCATGCCGATGTGCAGCGGGTCAGATACACCGGCATTGCGCACCAAGGTCGGTAGCCAGAAGGTAATGGCGTACTGGCCCATGACCACACAGAAGTAGATGCCAGCCAGCAACCACAACCGACGGTCGCGGATGAATTCCCCCACCGAACCATGGCTGACTTTCTGTTGGTTGTCCTCGGCCAGTTCGCGGGTAACCAGGGCCTTTTCTTCGTCGTTCAGCCACGTGGCCTGGTGCACGCCGTCCTTGAGGTAAGCCAGTACCAGCAGGCCAACCAGCACCGTCGGCACCGCTTCGAGCACAAACATCCACTGCCAACCGGCCCAACCGTGCACGCCGGCAAACTGGTTCATGATCCAACCGGAGAGAGGCCCGCCAACCATGCCCGACAGTGGGATGGCGATGAACCACAACACCGTCATTCGTGCCCGGCGATAGGAAGGGAACCAGTAGGTAAGGTACAGCAGCAGCCCTGGCGCAAGGCCTGCCTCGGCGATACCAAGGAGGAATCGAAGGGCGTAGAACTGCCACGCTGTTTCGACGAATGCGAACAGCGCGGAAATGATCCCCCAGGTGATCATGATGCGCGCGATCCATACCCGTGCGCCCACTTTGTGAAGGATGATGTTGCTGGGAACCTCGCAGAGAAAATAGCCAATGAAGAACATGCCCGCACCCAGGCCGTAGACTGTCTCGCTCAAGGCGAGATCGTTCATCATCTGCAGCTTGGCGAAACCGACATTGACCCGATCCAGATAGGCGCAGAGGTAGCACAGCATCAGGAACGGCATCAGGCGCCAGGCGGTCTTGCGGTAGGCGGAGGTACGCACGGTCGAAACCGCTTCGAGCGATAAGGTAGTCATGCTGGTCTGATCTCTTGTTGTTATTGGCAGCCAGGCCTGAAACTTGGCTGTCATTGATCCAGAACCGCGCGGGCCGGGGGCCGGCCCGCCCACGTGTACTCAGTGAATCAGCATCCCGCCGTTGACATCCAGGGTAATGCCGGTCAGGTAGGTAGAGAGGTCGCTGGCGAGGAACAGTGCAGCGTTGGCGACATCCTGGGCTTGGCCAAGGCGGCCCAGGGGGATGCCTTCGATGATCGCGTGGCGGCGCTCATCCTGCATCAGCCCACCGGTGATGTCCGTGTGGATCAAACCCGGTGCGATGGAGTTGACCCGCACGTTGTCCGGCCCCAGTTCACGCGCCATCGCCTTGGCAAGGCCCAGCACGCCGGCCTTTGCGGCACTGTAGTGCGGGCCGCCAAAAATGCCCCCGCCGCGCTGTGCAGAAACAGAGGACATGCATACGATGCTGCCGCTGCCTTGCTCACGCATTTGCGGGATCACCGCCTGCGACATCAGCAGCGTGCCCCGCAGGCTGACATCCAGCACCTTGTCATAATCAGCGCCACGGATATCCAAGGTCTTCAGCGGCTGGGTAATGCCGGCGTTATTGATCAACACGTCGATGCGGCCGAAATGTTCGACAACCGTGGCAACAGCGCGCTGAACCTGGGCTTCGTCAGCGACGTTCGCCGCCAGGCCCAGATGGCTTTCGCCCAGTGAGGCGGCAGCATCGCGGGCGGCAGATTCGTCAAGATCGAGGATTACCACGCGGGCACCTCGCTGAGCGAACGTTGCGGCCGTGGCACGGCCAATGCCTCGTGCGGACGCTGCGCCGGTGATGATTGCGACTTTACCTTGGAGAAGCATGTGTGAACCCTCTGTTTGTTGTTATGGGCCGATTCAGGAATCGTGGGTTCAGCTTGTGGCCCGCGAGCTACGTGAGCAATAACGTGAAAATCATCCGATGCTGAAAAAAATTCAGCCCTTCTGCGCTATCCTACGGGTTTCCCGGAATAAAAATAACGCTTAGGAGAATCTGTATGCGCTCGGTAAACGACGCGGCATCGCCACTGCCACCGCTCAAAACCATCCAGGCTTTCGAGCAGGCCGCCCGGTTCGGCAACGTTGCCCGAGCTGCCGAGGTGCTGGACTTGACCCCCTCGGCGGTCAGTCATCAGCTTGCGAAACTCGAGGCCATGATCGGCAGACAGCTGTTCGTGCGTGGCGCACGTGGCGTAGCCCTTACCTCAGTTGGCCAGCAGTACTTGAAAGACGTCTCGGGTATCCTGCACAGCCTTGCCATCGCCACCGAACGTGCCAGCAGCGATGTCAGCCTTGACTGCCTGCGCCTGCACTCTTCACCGAGTTTCGGCCTGCTCTGGCTGATGCCGCGTCTCGAGGCGTTTCGCGAGGAGTTCCCGTCCATTCAGATCAATTTGTCATGCTCCTACGAGGCGCTGCATTTCAGCCGTGACAAGATCGACGTGGACATTCGCCATGGCGATCCGAACTGGCCCAGTTACGAAGTCCGCACGGTAAGTAACGAGACCTTCGAGGTGCTGGCGGCACCCAAGCTCCTCTCCCGCCACCCGGTGCATGATGCCAGCGACCTGCTCGATTGCGACCTGATCCTGTCCGAGGCGACCTTGTTGAGGTGGCCGGCGTGGTTTGCCCAGCACGGGCTGGCACGGCCCGAAAAACCCTATGCGCTGAGCTTCGACCGTTCCTATATGAGCCTGGAGGCCGCCAGCCACGGCCTGGGCTTCGCTTTGGAAAGTGGCTTGCTGGCCCAGAAATACCTGGAAGCCGGGACCTTGGTGAAAGTGGCGCCCGAGGCCCTGGGTGCACCGGTCGCTGCGCACCATCTGGTGTTTCCCAAGGCCCACGCAGCCTTTCCCAGGGTGCGGTGTTTTCTGCATTGGGTAGAGAAGGAACTGGGGCACCAGTTCGTTTTCTGATGCTTAAATATCCAAGTTTGAACGACACGCCGTCAGGCCATGGGGCACAGCGCACACTGATGCCCCCTCCCCCTGCTCCGCCAGCTGCGCTTGATACTGCTGCGGACTGACCCCGTGATATCGCGGGAACACGTTGGCAAGGCGACTCGCCGCCGGATGTGAAGCGACTGTCGGCATTCGTCTAGAGGCTGCGCTGCCACTGCGTTTGCTCATGAAGCGAGCTCGGTGTTTGCATGAGCACCTCCGGCCCAGACGCATAGCACCTGCTCACCAGCCTCTACGACGCCCGCATGGCCCACCAGCCGGTGCTGCCTGGCAAGAAGTGACCGCCACCTCGGCGACCCGGCTGAACGTTTAGTCAGCCGGGCCTGTCGCACGACAGAGACGCAGCACACTGCGCGTACCCTGACCGTGAGGACCTCACCATGAGCGCGATCTCTTCCAATGGGGCTGAAACGCACCCCATCTGTCTGACCCTCAATGGTCAGTCCCGAACACTGCAGGTGCATCCTTGGGTCACCTTGCTCGACCTGCTGCGTGAGCAATTGGACCTGGTCGGTACCAAGAAAGGTTGCGACCATGGCCAGTGCGGCGCCTGCACGGTGCTGCGCGATGGCAAGCGCGTCAATGCCTGCCTGACCTTGGCCATCATGTGCGACGGGGCCGACTTGGTGACCATCGAAGGGCTGGCCAGCGGCGACGTCCTGCACCCCATGCAGCGCGCCTTCATTACCCACGATGCGTTCCAGTGCGGTTACTGCACTCCGGGGCAGATCTGCTCGGCAGTCGGGTTGGCTCACGAGGGCCGAGCCGACAATCGGGAGGCCATTCGCGAGCAGATGAGCGGCAATCTTTGCCGCTGTGGTGCCTATAGCAACATCGTCGCGGCGGTGGAAGAAGCCCTGCCGTTGATGAGGGATGGGAACCAGCCACAACGAGGGCAGAATCCATGACACCCTTCAGCTACCACAAGCCAAACTCGGTCAGCGAAGCGGTAAACCTGGCTGACGCCTGCTCGCACTTCATCGCGGGTGGTACCAACCTCGTCGACCTGATGAAGGAAAACGTGGTCCGCCCCAAGCGCCTGATCGACATCTCCGGACTCGGGCTGAACGATATCCACCCTACTCCCGGCGGCGGCGTGCTGATCGGTGCACGGGTGAGCAATGCCGACCTGGCCTGGCACCCGATGATCGAGCAGCATTATCCACTGTTGTCCGACGCGATCCTGGCTGGGGCATCGCCGCAGTTGAGGAATATGGCCAGTACCGGTGGCAACTTGCTGCAACGTACCCGCTGCTACTACTTCTACGACACCGGCACCCCCTGCAACAAGCGCGAACCGGGCAGCGGATGCCCTGCGCGTACGGGCATGAACCGCATCCATGCCATTCTCGGCGCCAGCGATGCCTGTGTCGCGACCCATCCCTCGGACATGTGCGTGGCATTGGCAGCGCTCGAAGCCGTGGTGCACGTACAGGGGCCGTCCGGTGAACGGCAGATACCCTTCGCGGATTTCCATCGCCTGCCC
Organism: Pseudomonas sp. A014; assembly: GCF_052378495.1. Classification (NCBI taxonomy): domain Bacteria; kingdom Pseudomonadati; phylum Pseudomonadota; class Gammaproteobacteria; order Pseudomonadales; family Pseudomonadaceae; genus Pseudomonas; species Pseudomonas sp. A014. The sequence goes on along the minus strand of NZ_CP199001.1, from coordinate 2,830,507 downwards.
GAGGACACCCCCGAGCGCGACAATCAACTGGCAATCGATGAACTGGTGACAGGCATCGAACTGCCGCCCCCAATGTTCGAACACCATTACTGTTACCTGAAAATACGCGACCGCGCCTCCTACGCGTTCGCGCTGGTATCAGTCGCTGCAGCCTTGAGCTTCGATGGCGAAGTGATCCAACAGGCCCGCCTGGCGTTGGGCGGCGTTGCCCACAAGCCCTGGCGGGACCTGGCTGTCGAGCGCATGTTGGTCGGCCAGGTGCCTTCTGAAGCCCTCTTCACCCGCGCCGCGCAAACGTTGCTGCAAGGTGCACAACCCCTGAGCCACAACGGTTTCAAAGTAACGCTCGCTCAGCGAGCAATCGTGCGTGCCTTGGATGACGCGGCGCGCGGCGCCGCTAACGGGGGAGCACGACCATGATCAAAAGCACACCAGTAGTCGGCACGCCAATGGACCGGGTGGACGGTGTGGCGAAGGTCACCGGGCAGGCCCGCTATGCGGGCGAATACCCCGAGGCGGGCCTGCTACACGGCAGCGTCGTGTCCAGTACCATCGCCCGCGGTCGGGTACTCGACATCGACAGCACGCAGGCCTTGCGCGTACCCGGGGTAATCGCCGTGCTCGACCATGGCCATCGTCCGCATATATCGAGTTATGACGACGACTATAGCGATGCCGACTCTGCCGAGGGCTCGCCGTTTCGGCCCTTGTTCAATGATCGAGTGCTCTACAGCGGGCAACCGGTAGCGCTGGTGGTTGCTCAAACCCTCGAACTGGCCCGGTATGCAGGCTCGCTGCTCAAGATCGACTATGCCGAAGAGGCTCACCAGACAGACCTGGGCGCATGCCAGCAGTCGCATCCGGCACCCGCCCAAACGCCGGCGCCACGTGGCGATTTCGCCGGGCAGTTTGCCGGTGCGCCGGTGCAGGTGGATGCGACCTACCTGACGGCCAACGAGCACCACAACCCGATGGAGCCCCATGCGTCGACCGTGCACTACAAGGCCGACGGCACGCTGGAAATCCACGACAAGACCCAAGGCACGCAGAACTGCCAGGACTACCTGCACAAGGTGTTCGGCCTGCCCAAGGCCAATATTCGTGTGCGCGCGGCATTCGTCGGCGGAGCCTTCGGCTCGGGCCTGCGCCCGCAGTACCAGTTGCCGCTGGCCGTGATGGCGGCGTTGCACCTGAAGCGCTCGGTGCGCGTGACCCTGACCCGCCAGCAGATGTTCACCTTTGGCTACCGGCCCCGCACCGAGCAACGCTTGCGCCTGGGGGCAGACGCAAACGGGCGCTTGCTGGCAATCGCTCACGATGCGCTTGGCCAGACCTCCCGATTCGAGGACTTCACCGAGCACCTGGTGGAATGGAGCGGCATGCTTTACCAGTGCGACAACGTCGCACTCAGCTATCGCTTGGCCTCGCTCGACGTGTACACCCCGCTGGACATGCGGGCACCTGGGGCCGGGTCCGGGATGATTGCGCTGGAATGCGCCATGGATGAGCTCGCTTGTGCAGCGAAGATCGACCCGGTAGAGCTGCGCCGACGCAATTTCGCCGCCAACAATGGCAACGAGGGCAAGCCCTACTCCAGCAAGGAGTTGCTGGCCTGCTACCAGCAAGGCGCCGAGCGTTTTGGCTGGCACGAGCGCACCCCCCAACCGCGCAGCATGCGCAATGGCAACCAATTGATCGGCTGGGGGATGGCCGGTGGCGTCTGGGAAGCCATGCAGATGAAGGCCAGCGCCAAGGCGCGCATCAATGCCAAGGGCCACCTCACCGTCAGCAGTGCCACCACCGATATCGGCACCGGCACCTATACCGTCATGACACAGATCGCAGCCGACGCTGCCGGCACCAGGGTGGAGGATGTCACCTTCGTGCTGGGTGACTCTTCACTGCCCACCGCACCGCTTCAAGGCGGATCGTTCACGGTGTCGTCAGTGGGCTCGGCCGTGCGCCAGGCCTGCCAGGTCCTGCGCACCAAGGTGCTGGAGCATGCGCGCAACCTGTACCCCCAAGTGGCCAGCACCCCCTGGGAGCAGATCGTTTTTGCCAATGGCTACTTGCACGCTGGTAGCCAGCGTTGGGCCTTGGCGGACATCGTGGCGAGCGCCCCCGACGGTGAGTTCGAAGTGCAGATCGACGCCGAGCCCGGCGCCCGGCGCCAACCGTTCTCCACCGCCACGCATTCGGCGGTATTCGTGGAAGTCCACGTCGACGAAGACCTTGGCACGATCAAGGTGGTACGTGTGGTCAGCGCTGTGGCCGCTGGGCGCGTGGTCAACCCGAAAACCGCGCGTAGTCAGATCCTGGGAGGCGTGGTGTGGGGGGTGGGAATGGCTCTGCATGAAGCAGCGCTGACCGACCATCGGTTGGGCCGCATCGTCAATCACAACCTGGCGGAGTACCACATCCCGGTGAACGCAGACATCGAGGATATCGACGTGATCTTCGTTGAAGAGCACGACGAGATTGTCAATGAGCTCGGGTCCAAGGGCGTGGGCGAAATTGGAGTGGTCGGGGTGGCCGCTGCGGTGGCCAACGCGGTCTACCATGCCACGGGCAAGCGTGTGAGGGAGTTTCCCATCACGCTCGATAAAGTGCTCTGATCGGGTGGGGCCAAGTCCCCACCCGCCTTGCGCTGTCGGCAGCGCGCTCGGTCTCCTGCTTGACCGCTTCGATCTTGAATTCAGCGTAATCCGCGACTGGCCATCAACGTAAGGTCCCCACCCAGTCGCGGCTCACGAAATGGTCCGGCAGCATGCATCATGTCGAACAATTCGGGATGGCGCGTGCGCAAACGGTAGAACTCCACCCAACCACTGGACCCTCTGGGTTTTGCTTGCGCTTGCTTGACCCCAGTCTCTCGCTCGAACCCGCTTGGGTTCGCATAACCCTCAGCCACTCGGTCGGCAAGCCGCTCAATGGCCCGGTCGTTGTAGGCGTACCAGTCCTCGCCCTGCATCCGTGCCAACTCGGCCATGAGCACCAACGGCGCGATGGCATAGTCGTGATAATGCAATGCCAAGCGCTTGCGGGCCATTTCCATGGGCAGGCTGCCGTCCGGTTGAATGGCATTGATGCCGGTGCGATAGATCCCCTTCGCTTTTTGCATCAGGTCAGGGTCATGGGTTGCCACGGCCGTCGCCATTACACCGATGCCGGTCCAGTAGTAATGATTGTTGCGCTTGTGCTTCGGGTTTTCCCAATAGGCCAGATTGAGCGCCGTTAACCTTCGCAGCCAATTGGTTATCACCCTGCGTTGCTCGACCGTCGCAAGCGCCTCTGTCTTCAAGTAAGCCAGCGCAGCGGTGCCGTGAGTCCATTGCCGGGTGTAGTCGGGCTGGTCATTGTTCGTATGTACCATGTCCCCAAGCATCGCGCCTGCGCTCGCCCAAGCATTCAGCCAGGCCAATGCGCAGCGCCCTGCCCCTTGATCGTTCTTGCCCAGGTAGTCGTCGGTCATGACCGTCAACCGGTCGGAGAAGTCATGAAAGGGTTTGAGCTCTGCGTCGCTTTCGGCCTTGAGGCGTGGATCGACCTTGGAATGCGCGGCATCGGTGTAGTAGCCGATGCCGCCGATTGAAGTCTCGGCGGGTGGCGGTGCGCTGCATGCGAACTCCTGCGCCAACGCCATCGAGGATGCCCCCGACAGCAGGCCTGAAGACAGCAGATACATCAAAGCCAAGCGATTGATCATGCTGCGCACACCCAGATTGATAAGGGAATGTCGAGTCGTATCGGTGAACAAGGCTCTGCTGCTTCGGCAGCGGCGTCAATGCTGCTGCACATTAAACTTTCAGCCCCCACGCGCGCGGGGTTTGCCCACCTTCTTCTGACGATAACTGTTTACGTAGATGGAATTCTAATAACGAATTCTCGGTGATTATTCATGCCCATGCATCCCGTACTGTAGGGGTCATATCCCACTCGGTAGCGCGGTGCATACCCACGACAGCGCGATGAGATCCGGATAACTCGTCCCTTTCTTGTCTCCCAGGAGTGACATGACATGCCCCAGATCATCCTCGTTACCGGCGCGTCATCTGGCTTCGGCCTGATGACCGCCAAGGCCCTGGCCCACGCCGGTCATACCGTTTACGCCTCGATGCGCGAAACCCAGGGCCGTAATGCACCGCGAGTGCTGGAACTCGCCCAATGGTCTAGGGATAACGCTTCGGACCTGCGCACCGTCGAGCTGGACGTGCAATCGGATGCGTCCTCCGTGGCGGCCATCGCACACATCATGAAGGACGCCGGGCGCCTCGATGTGCTCGTGCACAATGCCGGCCATATGGTGTTCGGCCCGGCGGAGGCGTTCACCCCGGAACAACTGATGCAGCAATACGACGTCAACGTGCTGGGCACGCAACGTGTGAACCGCGCTGCCCTGCCGCACCTGCGCAAGCAGGGCAAGGGGTTGCTGGTCTGGGTCGGGTCCTCATCCACGCGCGGCGGCACACCACCGTTCCTGGCGCCCTACTTCGCGGCGAAAGCTGCGATGGATGCATTGGCCGTGGCCTATTCGACCGAGCTGACGCGTTGGGGCATCGAGACCACCATAATGGTGCCAGGCGCGTTCACCAAAGGGACCAATCACTTCGCCCATTCGGGCAAGCCGGCCGACACCGCCATTGCCGCGGAATATGAGAACGGCCCCTATGCCGATGTGCCGGGCAAGGCGCTAGACGGGTTGAAGCATCTGGAGCCTGACGACGCCGACCCTGCCGAAGTGGCGCGCGAGATCGTGCGGGTGGTTGGCCTGCCTTTGGGCAAGCGCCCGTTCCGTGTGCACATCGATCCTTCGCAGGACGGTGCAGAGGTGGTCAATGCCGTCGCCGACCGGATACGTCGTGAGATGTACCGTGCCATCGATCTGCAGGACTTGTTGTCGCCGACCATCAATGGCTGACCATGGAAAAGGGGACGCACAGGCGTGCGTCCTTGCTTTCAGGCTGTCCGCTGGCCTGTTTTTTCTGGCTCACCCGATGGCGCATTGGAGGGCGTTCGAGCAAAGTACTCTGCTGCTGCAACCCCCAGCAGCGCCACCCCTCCCCCCACCAGGTGGTATCCGCGCACCGCTTCCCCCAGCACGATCACTGCGATGACGGCCGTCAACACCGGCAGCAGGTTCATGAATGCGGCGCAGCGCCCCGGCCCCAATAACTGCACGCCACGTACCCAGAAGAACGGCAACGCCACCGATGCCAGTCCTCCGGCATACAGAATCAGCGGTACGGTATCGACATTCAGTTGACGCTGCGCTGCCGGGGTGACCATGTAGGCCGGCAGCATGATCACCAATGCGCAGATCGACTGCATGTAGGTCGATTGCCAACTGCTCAGCCCAAGCTCCCAGCGCTTGAGCAGCACGCCGTACAGCGCATAACCCAGTGCGGCGATGAAGATCAGCAGGTCACCGACATGGGCGCCCCCGCTGAACAGGCTCGCAGGTTCGCCCTTGCTCACCAGGTAGATGAGCCCGAGGAATGACACGACACCACAACCCACCGTGGCCGGTGTGGGCGAGTGCTTGAGCACGATCGCACCGAGCATGAGCGTCAGCAGCGGTGTGAGCGCGGTGAACACGGCAAGGTTGGTCGCGGTGGTAGAGGCGGCAGCGGTGTAGGACATCACTTGGAAGAAGCACAGCGCCAGGAAGCCCAGGATCGCCAGCTTGCCGAGGTGCGGCCAGATCAACGCGCGGTTCTTCCACGCCGGAACCGCAACGAAAAGGCTCATGATGAGTACCGCCAGCAACAGTCGGTAGAAGGTGATCGCGCCTGGGCCGATGCTGTGGGCGGACAGCCGGGAAACGATGACGTTGCCTGACCAGATCAGGATGGCGAGAAAAGGAAAGAGATAGGCAGCTCTGCTTCGCATGGGTAGACCCTCGGAATGTCGAGTTGCGAGGCTAAGCGTTCTTCAGGCGTCCTTCCTGCTCTATAGTGGCCTGAACTGTAGGGATTGGGACATGCATCAGGATATCTCGACCAAATACCTCCTCTACCACGACACACGTGCGCCCATGGCGGCGATGGAGGCTGACTGGCCGGACGGCGCCTCGACCGGTTGGCACAGCCATCCCAGGACGCAACTGCTCTACGCCATCGAAGGGGTGATGGTGGTCAGCTCGCGCGATGGCTGTTGGGTAGTGCCCCCTGACCGGGCGCTATGGTTGGTGGCCGGGCTCGAGCATGAAGTGAAAATGACCGGCGATGTGCGGATGCGGACGATGTTCATCGACACGGGTGCAATCGACGGGCTGCCCGCCAGCACTTGCGTCCTCGGGGTGTCCGGGTTGCTGCGCGAGCTGGTGATTGCCGCGGTCGATATGCCCGGTGATTACGCCGAGCACTCCAGGGCGGACCTGTTGATGAAGCTGTTGGCCGAGGAACTGCGCCTGTCCGAAGCGCTGCCTTTGCACTTGCCTTTGCCAAGGGATGAACGGATCAGGTTCATCTGTGAGCATCTGCTCAGCAACCCGGACAACACCTTCACGGTCGCTGAGTGGGCTGAGCGGGTCGAGGTGACCAGCAAGACGGTTCATCGGTTGTTCACGCGGGAAACCGGCATGTCGTTCGTGCAGTGGCGTGACCAGGCCAGGTTGCTGTTTGCACTGCGCCAGATCGCCAATGGCCGGAAGATCATCGATATCGCCTTCGAGTGTGGCTATGCAAGCCCGAGTGCATTCACCGCGATGTTCAGGCGGCATTTCGGGGTGCCGCCCTCGAGCTTTTACGACTGAGGGAAACCTCAACGTTGCTGGATAAACGCCAAGATGCTCCGCGCATCGCTGACCTCGAACTTGCCGGGCGCCTCGACCGCGAGGTGCCTGACCACGCCATCTTCGACCAGCATCGCGTAACGCTGGGAACGATGGCCCATGCCGCGAGCCGACAGATCCTGGCTCAAGCCCAGGGCCTTGGCGAACTCACCATTGCCGTCGCCGATCATCTTCACCGCATCACCCACTTGCAGGCTGCTACCCCAGGCATTCATGACGAAGGCATCGTTGACGGAAACGCAGAGGATTTCGTCGATACCCGCCGCGGAAAACGCGTCGGCCGCAGCGACATAGCCGGGGACGTGACGTTCGGAACAGGTAGGTGTGAAGGCGCCGGGCAAGGCGAAAATCACCAGTTTGCGCTGCTGGCAGCGCTCGCGGATGGAAAACGCGTTCGGGCCGATCGCGCAGGCGCCCTCCCCGTTGCTGTAGGCGTACAGCGTGATATCAGGCAGTGAATCGCCGGTCTTGATCATGACCCTCTCCTAGGGTGGGTGGGCTGCGCGTGGCGCGCGGCGGCCAGTTTTAGCAGGTTTGCGAGGACGATGCAGGGTTACGTGGTTTCTGAAAAAACTTTCATGTCTTGCAACCCTGAAAAACGGGATCAGCTAGTCGTCTATATGAATCCATCCGGTATATTCCTTCAAGAGACGTAACAAGACATTACAAGAAGGGGTTTCCGTTGGATATTTCACATGCCGCGTGGCTTGCCCACGACACCCGCCTGGTGCTCTGTTGCCTGGCGGCCATTACCACCATCATCGTGTTGATCAGCGTCACCAAGTTGCCACCCTTCCTTTCGATCCTGATCGGTACCTTCGTGGCCGGCCTGGGCGCTACCCTGCCGCCAGAGGAGGTGGCCAAGGCTTTCGGCAAAGGCGCTGGCAGTCTGCTGGGCGAGGCCGGGATCATCATTGCCCTGGGCGCGATGCTCGGCGCGCTGATGGCCGAATCCGGGGCTGCTGATCGTATTGCCTCTACCTTGTTGCGCCATGCCCGCGGCAAGGCGCTGCCCTGGGTGATGGCGCTGGTGGCGATGGTCATTGGCTTGCCGCTGTTCTTCGAAGTCGGCCTGGTGCTGATGGTGCCGGTGATCTTCGTCATCGCCCGTCAGTCTGGGCAGCCGCTGCTCAAGGTGGCGATCCCGGCGCTCGCCGGGATGACCACCCTGCACGCGTTGATGCCTCCCCACCCTGGGCCGTTGATCGCAGTCAGCGCCCTGCATGCAGACCTGGGGATGACCATGTTGCTGGGCCTGTGCATCGCCGTGCCGGCAGTGATCCTCGCCGGCCCGCTTTATGGTATCTGGCTGTCGAAACGCCTGGATGTGCAGGAACCCGCGGAACTGGGTGCGCTGTTCACCGCCAAGGTCGAGACCCGGCGCAAGCCAAGCTTCGCCGTATCGCTGCTGATCATCCTGCTGCCAGTGCTGCTGATGCTGGGCAGTACGCTGGCCAAGGTCGCCATGGCGCCGCAAAGCACCCTGGCGCTGACCCTCAAGTTTCTCGGTGAGCCGCTGATTGCCCTGGGGCTGGCGGTGATCGCTGCGGTGATCTGCCTGGGCTGGTCGATCGGTATGGCCCGTGACCAGGTCGGCAGCGTACTGCGCAAGAGCCTGGCGCCGATCGCCGTGCTGTTGTTGACCATCGGAGCCGGTGGTGGCCTGAAACAGACCCTGCTCGAAGCCGGCATCAGCGACACGATCAGCAAGGTGGCCAGTGGCGCGCACCTGTCGTACGTGCTGTTGGCCTGGCTGATCGCGGTGGCGCTGCGCCAGGCGACAGGCTCGGCCACCGTTGCGACCACCACCACTGCCGGTATTCTCGCGCCATTGATGGCGGGCCTGGCGACCACCCAGAGTTCGCTGGTGGCACTGGCCATCGGTGCCGGCTCGGTGTTCTTCTGCCATGTCAACGATGCCGGGTTCTGGATGGTCCGCGAGTACTTCGGGTTGCAACTCAAGCAGACGATCTGGGTGTGGTCGGTGCTGCAGACCATCGTCTCGGTGGTTGGGCTGGTCGGCACCCTGCTGCTGTGGCAATGGTTTCAGTAAGCGGCTAGTGACAGCGCAGCTACAGTGGCTGCGCTGTCGCCTCGGCGATCAGAGCGCTGGTGCCCTGCGGCGCTGCAACCTGATCCAGCAGGCCTGTACCGCTGCGCCTACCACGAAAATCCCCAACCATCCGGCCAACGCGGCGCGCACCAGCGGCGACTCGGGGCCGTCCGCCAATGGCTGGCCGCTTGGCAGTCGCGTCAGGGTTTCGTTGATCCCCGGTACCAGCAACAGGAAGAAGCTGAATGCGAACGCCAACTGCGCCAGGTAAGGCCGCGCACGCCCCAGCAGCCTGAGCTTGGGGATGACCAGCGCCGCTCCGACCGCCAGCAGCGCGAGGATGCCGAGCGCATGCCCGACGTTGAATCCGCCGGTACTGGAAAGGCCGAACGCGGTCAGTACCGACACCAGTATCCCGAACAGGTAACCGCGTGCAACTGGCTCCCGGGGCTCGATCTGATGATGGCGCGCATAGCTGTAGAGCCCGGCGACGAAGGTCGCCACGCTGACGGCGGTATGGATGGCGCCGAGGGTGGATACAGGGTGTGGCATGGCTGTGACTCCGTCTTTATGAATGGCCTGCTACCGACTAGTAGGTAGGCATATAGCTGCAAAAAAAACCGCTGCGCCCGCACAGCGGCTTTTCACCGTGAAAACCTCAGGGCTGCCCATCACCCGCGAAATGCCGCGCGATCCAGCGCTCGCAGAGCGCCCAGAGCTCGGGTGCGCCGCGCTGGATGACCGGCCCGTAGCGCTCGATGACCTGCTGGCGCGATACACCGCTTTCGGACCAGGTGCCACCGCCGGTGAAGATGTTGATCAGCAGTGGCTGAAAACGGTCGAGCGCCTTGGCGAAACGCGCATCAGCAGTCTCGGCCTGCTCGAACTCCTGCCACAGTTCCAGCATCTGTGTGGCCTGTGGTTGCGGCAGCAGGCCAAACAGCCGCTGAGCTGCCTCGGCTTCCTGCTCGGCCTGCAACTGGCTGGACGAGCCTCCATGAATTGGGAAGTCGCCGACGTCGATCTCCACGATGTCGTGCAACAGCAGCATGCGGATGACGCGGTTGCTGTCCACTGCCCCGCTGGCATGCTCATTGAGGATCAACGCATACATGGCCAAGTGCCACGAGTGTTCGGCGGAGTTTTCCTTGCGGCTCTGGTCCAGCAACGGTGATTGGCGACGCACGCTTTTCAACTGGTCGATCTGGCGCAGGAATTCCAGTTGCTGTTCCAGAGGGCTTGGCAGCATGGCTCAGGCTCCGGGTGCCGGAATCGGTGTGACAAGCCTGTCGATCAGCGGCTGCGTGATGAGCCCGAATACGCCAGGCTCGCCATAGGCGCGGGCAGACAACATCGCGCCATGCACGGCAGCTATGAAACGCTCAGCCTCAGCCTGAGGGGTATCGGACAGGGTCAGACTGCCCGCCTGCGCGCCGCGCTCGAGCACTGTGGTAATCCAGGCCGAGAGGCTGCGGAAATGCGCCCTCACCTCAGTGGCGACTTCGGCAGGCAATACCGGTATCTGAGTGGCGAGCAAGGCACACACGCAATAGCCCTTGCTGGCCTCGCCGACGCATTCCAGCCAATAGCCTATATAGGCCTTGAGCTGGTCGACGGGGGCGGGAAAGTAACGCTCCAGGGCAGCCATGCCGGCCTTGGCTTCTTCGCGGTATTGCGCGACCAGAACGCGCACCAGGTCCGCCTTGGTGGGGAAATGGTGATGGATGCTGGCTTTGCGTATACCGACGCTCTCGGCGATGTCGGCGTAGCTGAAGCTGTTGTACCCGCCCGTGATGATCAGGGTGCGGGCGCACTGGAGAATGTCGGAGTAGGTCGTGGATTGAGTGCTCATGAACGGCACCCTACCTCCTGGTAGGGACATGGTCAACCGCCGTGAGCGTTCTTTCAATCAGCCCGGTAATCGCAGCAGAGCACATTTGTACTCCACCGTCGCAAAGCCCATTTTTCCGGGACTGGCGAGGGTGGAAATGGCAGAAGTTAAAATATTATTCACATGCGCTAATGATTCTCATTGAAGTAGATTTCCCGGCGACCTCGCCATGGGGTCGATGCCTTCAGCCATCCCGGGAGAATCATGCTAGTCCCCTTCCTCATCATGCTCCGCGAGGGCATCGAAGCCGCGCTGATTGTCGGCATCATCGCCAGCTACCTGCGCCAGACCGGCCGTGGCCAGTGGATGCCGGCCGTGTGGATCGGCGTGTTTCTCGCCGCAGCCCTTTCCCTCTTCGTCGGCGCCGGCCTTGAGCTGATGAGCAGCGAGTTCCCGCAGAAACAGCAGGAACTCTTCGAAGCGCTGGTCGGGCTGGTCGCGGTGGTGATCCTCAGCTCCATGGTGTTGTGGATGCGCAAAGTGGCACGTTCGATCAAGCACGAGTTGCACGTCTCGCTCGATGCCGCGCTCGCGGGTTCGAAGCATCAGGCCTGGGCGCTGATCGCCATGGTGTTCTTCGCCGTCGCTCGCGAGGGCCTGGAGACGGTGTTCTTCCTGTTGGCGGTGTTCCAGCAGAGCGAGGGTCCGGCAGCACCGCTGGGCGCCCTGCTTGGGCTGGTGGTGGCGATCCTGGTCGGGTTGGCGCTGTACTCCGGCAGCCTGCGCCTGAATCTGGCGCAGTTCTTCCGCTGGACAGGCCTGTTCATCCTCGTGGTGGCGGCGGGCATCCTCGCCAACTCGGTGCAGGCGCTGCACGAGGCCGGGGTCTGGAATGCGCTGCAGGGGGTGGTCTTCGATATCAGCCACAGCCTGCCGAAGGATGGCCCGACCGGATCGGTGCTGGCGGGGATGTTCGGTTACCAGGACACCCCGACCGTGAGCACCCTCGGGGCCTACCTGCTCTATCTGGTCGGTGCGCTGGTGCTGTTCTTCTGGCCGGCACCGGCCAAGCCCTCCTCTTCTCACGCTGCACAGAAACAAGGGTAAGCATGACCAGTCACGAGACCGGCGCCGCCGGCAAGCCCCCCTCCCCCCGTGTACTGCGCCTGGCGGTTGCCGGCAGTGCCCTGTTGATGGTCGGTGCGGGCCTGGTGTTCTTCTATGCCTCGCACCAGGCCCAGGCCAGGCGTGCGGCCAACGCCGGACATGAAACGCTGATCACCATCCGCGATCACGCCTGCGAGCCGAACGACCTGAGCGTCCCGGCTGGGCCGAACAGTTTCCGCATCGTCAACCAGTCGCAACGCGCCGTCGAGTGGGAGATTCTCGATGGCGTGCTGGTGATCGAGGAGCGCGAGAACATCGCGCCGGGCTTGTCACAGGTGATCAACGCCACACTGCAGCCGGGACGCTACGCGATCACCTGCGGCTTGCTCAGCAACCCCCGTGGCAGCTTGACCGTCACCCCGACCGCCGCCTCCGAAGCGGCCGCCAAGGCGCGCCCCGCACTGACTGCCTTTATCGGGCCGCTGTCCGAATACCGCGTCTACCTGGCCAGCCAGGGCAGCGCCCTGGTGCGGGCAGGCCAAGCGCTCAAGGACGCGATCCAGGCCGGCGACCTGCAGCAGGCGCAAGCTGCCTATGGCGCAGCGCGGATGATCTACCAGCGCATCGCCCCGGCCAGCCAGCGTCTGGCTGAGCTGGACAATCGGATCAATGCTCGCGCCGATTACTTCGAACAGCGTGAGCAGGACCTGGCGTTCACGGGCTTGCATCGCATCGAGTACGGCCTGTTCCAACAGCGCACCACCGCAGGGTTGGCGCCGGTGGCAGAGACGCTGCTGCTCGACCTGGGCGAACTCAAGACGCAACTGCTTGCCCAGTCCATCGCGCCGCAGCAATTCACCGAGGCGGTGGTGCGCAGCCTGCACAACCTTGCGCAGATCCGCAGCAGTGGCGAAGAGGAACGCTACAGCCACCTCGACCTGCCGGGTTTTGCCGCCAACCTCGAAGGTGTGCGCAAAGTGATCGATCTGTTGCGCCCCTTGCTGGCCAGGAACGGCTCTGAGCCGTTGGCGACAATCGATAGCGCCATGGCTCTCTTCGAGCAGCACCTGCAAGCCCTGCGCGCCGCCGAGGGCTATCTGCCCTACGACCAGGTACCGCAGGCGCAAAAACAGCAGATCGCAGCCGATGCCGACGCACTGGCCAGCGCGATCGCGGCCATCGATCAGGCCCTGGGCCTGGCCGACCAGTAAAGACAAGCGAGCCTCAGATGACAGACCGCGATACCCGTAACGCCCCGCAATCCCAAGAGCGCCGCCGCCTGCTGGCGGGCCTTGGTGTCGCAGGCGTCGCCATGGCCACCGGCAACGCGCTGGCTGCTCCCTCACCGGCCAAGGTCACCGAAGCCCCGCACAGCGACCGCACGCAAGAGCGCAACGCCTGGATCGGCGAACATCAACCGGGGGTGGTGACGCCGCGTCCTACCGCCGGGATGTTCGTCTCCTTCGATGTTCTGGCGCAGGACAAGCAGGACCTCGAGCGCCTGTTCCGCACGCTGGACCAGCGCATTCGCTTCCTGATGGCCGGCGGCCCGGTCCCCCAGGTCGACCCGAAGCTTCCGCCAGCGGACTCGGGCATCCTTGGCCCGGTCGTCACGCCGGACAACCTGACCATCACGGTGTCGGTCGGCGAATCGCTGTTCGACGAGCGATTCGGCCTCACCGGCGCCAAGCCCAAGCGCCTGAGCCGCATGCTCGGCTTCCCCAACGACGCGCTGGAGGCCGAGCGCTGCCATGGCGACCTGGGGTTGCAGTTCTGCTCCAACGCGCCGGACACCAACATCCACGCCCTGCGCGACATCATCAAGAACCTGCCTGACCTGCTCTACGTACGCTGGAAACAGGAAGGCTCGGTGCCGCCGCAGGCACCGCGCAAGTCGGCGGAGCCCGAGCAGAGTGCCCGCAACTTCCTCGGTTTTCGTGACGGCTCGGCCAACCCCGACTCCAGCGACGCGGCACTGATGAACCAGCTGGTCTGGGTACAGCATGGCGACGAACCTGCCTGGGCGGTCGATGGCACCTACCAGGTGGTGCGGATCATCCGCAATCTGGTCGAGCGTTGGGACCGCACGCCATTGCAGGAGCAGGAGTCGATCTTCGGCCGCAAGAAAGCCAGCGGCGCGCCCATGGACGGCCAGCGCGAAACCGACGTACCTGATTACACCAAGGACCCGGAAGGCAAGCTGACCCGCCTCGACGCCCATATTCGCCTGGCCAATCCGCGCACCGCGGCTAGCCAGCCCAACCTGATCCTGCGCCGGCCGTTCAACTACTCCAGCGGCGTGAACAAGAACGGGCAACTGGATATGGGGCTGCTGTTCATCTGCTACCAGGCCGACTTGGAAAAGGGCTTCATCACCGTCCAGAACCGCCTCAACGGCGAGCCGCTGGAGGAATACATCAAGCCGGTCGGGGGCGGGTACTTCTTCGCCCTCCCCGGCGTAAAGAACGATCACGACTTCATTGGTCGTTCGCTGCTCGACGCTGCCACCCCCATAAAAACCGCATGACACGACACAGAAACGGATCAGGACATCGCCATGAACAAGACCCGCCTCGCCCTGTTGCTCACGCTTGCCCCGCTGTTCGCCAATGCTGCGGTTGACCCGCTGACCCTGGTGCAGCCGGTGTCGGACTACAAGATCTATGTCACCGAGAAGGTCGACCAGTTGGTGAGCGACACCGAGCAGTTCACCAATGCAGTGAAGAAGGGAGACCTGGCCAAGGCCAAGGCGCTGTATGCCACGACCCGGGTCAACTATGAAGCCGTCGAGCCGATCGCCGAGCTGTTCAGCGACCTGGACGCGGCCATCGACTCGCGGGTGGACGATCACGAAAAAGGTGTCGAGGCCGATGACTTCACCGGCTTCCATCGCCTGGAGTACGCGCTGTTCGACAAGAACACCACCGACGGCCAAGGCCCGATTGCCGACAAGCTGATCGCTGACGTGAAAGACCTGCAGGGCCGTATTGCCACCCTGACCTTCCCGCCAGAAAAAGTCGTCGGCGGTGCGGCAGCGTTGCTCGAAGAAGTGGCCGCGACCAAGGTTTCGGGTGAGGAGGATCGCTACAGTCACACCGACCTGTACGACTTCCAGGGCAACATCGACGGGGCACAGAAGATCTTCGAGCTGTTCCGCACCCACCTGGAATCCCAGGACAAGGCGTTCGTCGCCAAGGTCGACAAGAACTTCGCCACCGTCAACAAGCTGCTGGCCAAGTACAAGACCCAGGACGGCGGGTTCCAGTCCTACGACAAGGTGGCCGAGCGTGATCGCAAGGCCATGGTCGGGCCGGTCAATACCCTGGCCGAAGACTTGTCGACCTTGCGCGGGAAGTTGGGTTTGAACTGATCTTCAATAACAGTGTTGTTCTTTTCGCAGGCACGCCCGCGAACAGAACAACACCCTCACCTCCACCCTAACTACCGCGCGAATGAAATATATTTAAAACTCCCCACGGCCAACCCCTTTTCTAAACTTTGTTTCATCGAAAACCCGGCCAATCTCCCCTTCTATTCATCGTCCCCCAGGCATAAAGCGTGGAGAATGGCGCGCCGCTCGCCATGCCCGCTACCGGACCTGCGCCGCAACGAGTGGCGGCCGGCGCCGCGCTGCATGGCTGCGCCACTTTCAGCTTTGAACGGATAGGCGCTGCGCTAAACAGAGATTGTCTATCCGGGCAAGTTCTCAAGGCGAACAAGTCAGTCCCAACGAATGTCGCGAACCTACTGATGACTTTAAGTTCATTTCAACGTTTCGATGTCGCCACTTAACATTGAACTGCGGATGACTTACCCGTCTTGAGGAAATGTATGAACACGCACGCACCGATCACCTTTACCGCTACCCCCGAACGCATCCTGATTACCGGCGCCACGGGCTTCCTCGGCGGGTCGGTCGTCGCCCAGCTGATCGCCAACGGCCAAGGCCCGCAACTGGTGTTCCTGGTCCGCGCCGAAAACGCCGGGCAAGGGCTGGAGCGCCTGCGCGGCAACCTGCAACAGCATGGCGTCAGCCATGCCGAATGCCTGGCGCTGAACGCAGAGCAGATCATTTGCGGCGACTTCCTCGACACCTCCTGGCTGGCGCGCGAAACGCCGCGCCTGCTGGACGTCGATCGGGTCATCAACTGCGCTGCCGTGGCGTCGTTCTCGAAGAACCCGACCATCTGGCCAGTCAACGTCGAGGGCACCTTCGCCTTCGCCGAGGTGATGAGCCGCTCCAAACGCCTCAAGCGTTTCCTCCATGTGGGCACAGCCATGTGCTGCGGCCCTGAGCGTGAATCGCCGATCAGCGAGTCCTGGGAGTTCCCGGACGCCGAACAGCAACTGGTGGACTACACCGCTTCCAAGGCCGAGATCGAACGACGCATGCGCGAGGAACTGCCGGCCCTGCCGCTGGTGGTGGCACGCCCCTCGATCGTGGTCGGTCACCGCAGCCTGGGTTGCCAGGCCTCTGGCAGCATCTTCTGGGTGTTCCGCATGGGCTTCGCCCTGGAAAGCTTCACCTGTGGCCTCGACGAACAGATCGACGTGATTCCGGTGGACTACTGCGCCGAGGCGCTGATCGGCCTGACCCTCAAGCCGCGCCTGAGCCACGACCTCTACCACATCTCCGCCGGGCATGATTCGGCGTGTACCTTCGCCGAGATCGACAAGGCGTTCGCCCTGGCCAATGGTGCCGCGCCGGTGGGCGAGCGCTACCGCAAGATCGATGTCGACAACCTCAAGGAGCTGGCCGCCAGCTTCGAGTCGCGCATCGGCCCGGCCAACCCGCGCCTGGTGCTGCGGGCCCTGCGCCTGTACAGCGGTTTTGCCGACCTGAACTACCTGTTCGACAACCGCCGCCTGCTCGATGAGGGCATTGCCGTGCCGCCGCGCTTCACTGACTACCTGGATGTGTGCGTACGCTCTTCCAGCGGCGTGAGCATCGCGACCCAGATGCAGTGGGACTTCAAGTAAGCCGGCGCTTCGCGGGTGAGCCCTTCGCGGGCAAGCCCGCTCCCACGATCGAGCGGGAAAGCCAGTCGCTGCCCGCAAAACCTGAGCGGTGCAGTTCTGTAGGAGCGGGCTTGCCCGCGAAAAGCACACTGCGGTGGATGGCATCGGCTTTGCCGCAGAGCCATAGTCCTGGGGCAGCGCTGCCTCAGAGCGTCACCAACCCGTGCTCCAGCGCGTACTTCACCAGTGCCGCCGGAGTATCGATATTCAGCTTGCGCCGGATGCTCAGCCTGAAGGTCTCCACCGTGCGCACGCTGATGCCCAGCTCCCGGGCCATCTCCTTGTTGTTGCTACCCCTGGCGATCATCGCCAGCACCTGCAGCTCACGCGGGGTCAGGTCGTTCTCGTCGCGCCCGCTGCTGACCAGCTTGCGGGCGATTTCCGGGCTGTAGAAACTGCCGCCGGCAGCAATTGCCTCGATCGCGGCTATCAGCTCGGTGGAGGGTGCGTTCTTCAGCACGTAGCCCCTCGCCCCCGCCGTGATCGAGGTGCGCACATACTCCTGGTTGTCGTACATGCTCAGCATCAGCACCCGGATGCCGGGGTACAAACCACACAGGCGGCGGGTCAGCTCCAGGCCGTTCATGTCCTGCAGGCCAACATCCACCAGCAGGATGTCCAGCTCCAGCGACGCTACCAGCTCAAGCGCCTGGGCGCCGGATTCGGCCTGGCCGACCACCTGGAAATGGGCAATTGCGCCCAGCAGTGCCTTGACGCCGTCACGTACCAGCACATGGTCGTCGACCAGGGCAATGCGGATCGGTGTGGTCTCGCTCATGCAAGCCTCGGATTGTTCATGGGTATCTGGACCTGCAGCTCGGTGCGCCCGGCAGACGACGCAATGCTGAAACTGCCCCGGTGATGTTCGACCCGCTCGCGCAGGTTGCGCAGGCCAATGCCGTGGCTTTCGTACGCCGCACTCGGGTCGAAGCCCATGCCATTGTCCTCCACGCGCAGTACCAGCAACCCGTCGTGGGCAGAGATGGAAATGATCGCGACACTGGCCTTGGCGTGGCGGTCAACATTGGCCAGCGCCTCCTGGATGATACGGAACAGCGTCAGCGAAAGCTCGGCATCCACCTCGATGTCCGTCAGCCCGCACTCGTACTGGGTACGAATGCCAGTGCGCTGCTCGAAGTCGCGCACATGCTGGTCGATGGCCGGCGAAAGGCCCAGGGTGTCGAGCAGCGAGGGACGCAGGTCGTGGGAGATCCGCCGCACTTCACCGATCGCCGAAGCCAGGCGAGTGGTGCCGTTGCGCAGGTTGTCCAGGCCGCCGGCGCGGCCGTTGTCCAGCTCCATCGCGGCGAGCTCGAACTGGAACTTGATCGACACCAGTTCCTGGCTGATGCCGTCGTGCAGTTCGCGCGCCACCCGCGAACGCTCCTCCTCCTGCAGATCGACGATACGCTGGTTGAGCGCCGACAGCTTGCGGTCGGCCAGGCGGTGCTCGCTGACATTGAGCATCAACCCGCCGGCAAAGATGACCAGTACCGCCAGCAACGAGAAGGACGCGATCGCCAGCACCGTGGTCAGCACGCCGGAGGCCACCTCCTGACGCGACTTGAGCGTGGCCACCTCGACATCGTCGATGTAGATACCGGTGCCGAGCATCCAGCCCCAGCGTTCGAGCATCACCACATAGGCCAGTTTGCCGGTGGACTGCCCGGTGGAGGGCTTCTGCCAGTCATAAAGCTGGTAGCCGTCACCGCGTTCGGCGCTCTTGAGCAGCGCCTGGATCACCAGCAGGCCCTTGTTGTCGGTCATGCCGATGAGGTCCTTGCCCACCAGTTCGGCCTGGCGCGGGTGCATCAGGCTCTTGCCGTGGCGATCGTAGACGAAGAAGTAGCCGTCCAGGCCGAAACTGGCCCGCGACAGGATCTGCAAGGCACGCTGGCGGGTGTCGTCATCGTCGGCGCCGCTGTCGTACAACGGCGCGATCAAGCTCATGGCCAGGCCCAGGTAGTTCTTCAGCTCGGCCTTCTTCGCCGCCATGATGCTGCTTTCGACCAGGCGCGCCTGGTCCTCCTCGAGCTTGCGGCTCTGGGCGAACACCAGGATGCAGATGAACAGCACCGACACGATCAGCGGCAAGACACTGAGCGTGACGATCTTGTGCTTGAGTTGCATGGTCACTCCGGTTGCGGGGGCGGCGCGGCATAAGCTTCGCCAGTGGCCCCACAAATGACAAGGGCGCCACGACAAGCGTGGCGCCCCTTTTACACGGCAATCAACTCAGCAGCAACGCGTCGGACGTCCGCTGGCACCGTTGTAGCGGGCGTCCTGGCGCTCGCGGAAGAACGCCTTGCGGCTCATCACCGGCTCGCCGGGGTGCTGGGCCTGCATATGCTCGAGGTAGGTGTCGTAGTCGGGCATGCCGACCAGCATGCGCGCGGCCTGCCCCATGCATTTGCCCATCTTGCTCAGTTTGTTGAACATCGCAGCTTTCCTCAGGCGTCGGGGATCGGCTGGAACGGCGACTCCTTGTCGCTGCGCTCAGGCTTGACCCAGGCTCGCCGGCCGACCTTCACGGCAAAGCACAGGATGCTCAGCACCACGAACAGGAACAACCCGGTCAGCACGGCGTTGGTGTAGGCGTTGAAGATCACATGCTGCATCTGCGCCAGGTCCTTGGCCGGTGCCAGCACCTGCCCGGCTGCGGCGGCATCGCTGTACTTGCGCGCCAGCGCCAGGAAGCCCATGCCTGGGTTGGGGTCGAACAGCTTGATCAGGCCCGCGGTGGTGGTGCAGATCAACAGCCATACGGCCGGCAGCAAGGTGACCCAGACATATTGCTGGCGCTTCATGCGGATCAGCACCACCGAGGCGAGCATCAGGGCGATGCCGGCCAGCATCTGGTTGGAGATGCCGAACAGCGGCCACAGGGTGTTGATGCCGCCCAGTGGATCGATCACCCCCTGGTACAGCAACCAGCCCCACATCGCCACGCAGCCAGCGGTGGCCACCACGTTGGCGGTCCAGGAGTCGGTCTTTTTCAAGGCAGGCACGAAGTTGCCCAGCAGGTCCTGCAGCATGAAGCGCCCGGCACGCGTACCGGCATCCACGGCGGTCAGGATGAATAGCGCCTCGAACAGGATCGCGAAGTGGTACCAGAAGGCCATGGTGTTCTCACCCGGCAGCGCCTGGTGCAGGATCTGCGCGATCCCCACCGCCAGCGTCGGCGCACCACCGGCACGGGCCAGGATCGAGTGCTCGCCGATGTCGGTCGCGGTCTGCTGGAGGATTTCCGGAGTGATGGTGAAACCCCAGTTGCTGACCGTCTGCGCTACGGTGACCACATCGCCACCGACCACGGCGGCCGGGCTGTTCATGGCGAAGTACACACCTGGCTCGATCACCGAGGCGGCGACCATGGCCATGATCGCCACGAACGATTCCATCAGCATCGCGCCGTAGCCGATATAGCGCGCATGGCTTTCGTTGGCCAGCAATTTGGGCGTGGTGCCGGAGCTGATCAGCGCATGGAAGCCAGACACCGCGCCGCAGGCGATGGTGATGAACAGGAACGGGAACAGCGCCCCCTTCCACACGGGGCCTGTGCCGTCGACGAACTGGGTGATGGCCGGCATCTTCAGCTCAGGCGCGATCACCAGGATGCCGATGGCCAGCGCGACGATGGTGCCGATCTTGAGGAAGGTCGAGAGGTAGTCGCGTGGTGCCAGGATCAGCCAGATCGGCAGCACGGCGGCGACGAAACCATAGCCGATCAGCATCCAGGTGATCTGCACACCGGTGAAGGTGAACGCAGGGCCCCACACCGGATCTGCGGCAACCAGACCGCCGCCCCAGATCGATGCAAGCATCAGCAGCACGCCGATCACCGAGATCTCGCCGATGCGCCCTGGGCGCAGGTAGCGCAGGTACACCCCCATGAACATGGCGATCGGGATGGTCGCCATCACCGTGAACATGCCCCAGGGGCTCTCGGCCAGGGCCTTGACCACGATCAGCGACAGCACCGCAAGGATGATGATCATGATCAGGAAAGTGCCGAACAGCGCGATGGTTCCGGGGATCGAGCCCATTTCCTCGCGTACCAGGTCGCCCAGGGAGCGGCCATTGCGGCGGGTGGAGATGAACAGGACCATGAAGTCCTGCACGGCCCCTGCCAGTACCACACCGGCAATCAGCCAGAGCGTGCCGGGCAGGTAGCCCATCTGCGCGGCGAGCACCGGGCCGACCAGCGGGCCGGCGCCAGCGATGGCGGCGAAGTGATGGCCGAAGAGGATGTGCTTGTTGGTCGGTACGTAGTCCAGCCCGTCGTTGTGCAGCATGGCCGGGGTGGCGCGGGTGGAGTCCAGTTGCATCACCTTGTTGGCGATGAACAGGCTGTAGTAGCGGTAGGCAACGAGGTAGATGGCGACTGCTGCGGTGACGATCCACAGGGCGCTGATGGCTTCGCCCCTGCGCAACGCCACGGTGCCCAGCGCGAATGCGCCCAGCAAGGCAATGGCGAACCAGGCAATTCGGGTAGCCAGTTTGGTCATCGGGATTTCTCCTGTCGCGACGGGTGTGCCGGCGACGGTTTTTGTTTTTGTGAGTGCCCGGGTAGGGACGACGACACTCTCGGCGTACTGGGTCCACAAGAACATTCGCAGTACTACGCGTAAGTGCTACGTAGAACTACGTAGATGGGTGTCAGTGAGGGCTGCGGTGCGCTTTTCACGGGCAAGTCGCCGCGGCGAACCGCCGCTCACCTGTGGGAGCGGGCTTGCCCGCGAAGCAGGCGCTGCAGATAGGCGCGGGCAGTACCCCAATCCCCAACGGCATTCTTGGCAGGTGTTGGCACGAGTATTGATAAATGATTCCACAACGATTGTTGAACAATCATAAGTGGAGCGTCCCTCATGTCCCGAGCAACAGCCCTCACCCTCGCCCTGACCCTCAGTGCCGCCGCACAGGCCGCCGACGGCACCTTGCAGTCCGATCGCCTGTCCATCGGCTCGGACCTCACCTACCCGCCCTACACCTACCTCGACCAGGGCAAGCCTGCCGGCTTCGATCCCGAGTTCATGACCCTGCTCGGCCAGCACCTCAAGCTCGCTCCCCAGTTTCAGGACACCCGCTTTGCCAACCTGGTGATGGGCGTCAACGCTCGACGCTTCGATGTGGTCGCCTCGGCCCTTTACGTCACCCCGGAGCGCGCAGCGCAGGTCGATTTCCTGCCCTACCTCAAAAGCGGTGCCTCGCTGATGGTGCGTGCTGATGACAGTTTCCGCCCGCAAGCGCCCCAGGACCTGTGCGGCAAGCGCATTGGCTCGATCAAGGGTGGGTCGTGGATTCCCAAGCTGATGGCGCTATCCAAAAGCCACTGCGAGGCCAACGGCCAGGCGCCGATCGACTCGCGTGAATTCCCCACTTCCCCGGAGGCGGCCCAGGCCTTGCTGGCCAAGGCGGTCGACGTGCAGTTCGAAGACGCCGCGGTGGCGGCCATTACCGCCGACAAGCTCAAGGGTCGGGTGGTGATCAGCTCGCATGAGCTGATCTACCCCGTAGTCATCGGCCTCGCCGTGCGCAAAGGCAACGATGCGCTGCTTGGTGAACTGCGCCAGGGCTTCGAGGCCATGAAGCACAGTGGCGAATACCAGACGCTGTTGAGCCGCTACAACCTTGGCGAGCCCAGCCCAGCCGAAGTGGCCCAGGCCCTGGGCCAGAATCCTCAAGCGCCAGTGCAGTAAGCAGGAGCCTCGAGCATGCAATTCGATTGGGATTATGCCGCCGGCCTGCTGGTCAACGGCGACTTCTGGAAGGCGGTCGGCACCGTGGTGGAGTTGAGCGTCGAGACCTGGCTGCTGGGCATCGTCTTCGGCTTTGTCCTGGCGCTGGCGCGGCAGTCGAGCAACCGCGCCCTGAACCGTGGCGCGGCACTGTACATCTGGTTCTTCCGCAGCCTGCCGCTGCTGGTGCTGCTGATCTTCGTCTACAACCTGCCACAGGTATTCCCGGGTACCAGCGTGCTGCTGTCCAACCCCTATGCCGCCGGCCTGATCGCCCTGGTGCTGAGCGAATCGGCCTATATCGCCGAGATTCATCGCGGTGGCCTGCTCGCTGTGGCCAAGGGGCAACTCGAGGCCGGCAAGGCGTTGGGTATCCGCTACACCGGTGTGCAGCGCCTGATCGTGATTCCACAGGCGTTGCGAGTGGCATTGCCGACCCTGGCCAACGAGTACATCACCATCGTCAAACTGACCTCGCTGGTGTCGGTGATCTCGCTGTCGGAGATCCTGCTGGTCGGCCAGCAGCTGTACACGCAGAACTTCCTGGTGATGGAGACCATGCTCGCGGTCGCCTTTTACTATGTGCTGATCGTCACGGTGTTCAGTTACCTGTTGCGTCGGCTGGAGCAGCACCTTGACGTCACCCGGCGTCAGCCCAAGTCCATCGCCGATGGCCCGGCGCAACCGGTGTCGGGCCAACGCCAGGCCGCACCCAGGCAAGGCGACTTCGCCCTGCGGGTGCTCGGCGCACGCAAGCACTATGGCCAGCTGGAAGTGCTCAAGGGTATCGACCTGGACATCCGCTTCGGCGAAGTGGTGTCGATCATCGGGCCTTCGGGGTCGGGCAAGACTACGCTGATCCGTACCCTCAACGGCCTGGAGGGCCTGGATCGTGGCCAGGTCGAACTGTGTGGCGCCCCCTTCCTGCGCGGGCGTGACGAAGACGGCGGCAGCCTTGGCAGTCGCGTGCACATGGAGGGCATCGTCCAGGTGGGCATGGTTTTCCAGGGCTTCAACCTGTTCCCGCACAAGACCGTGCTGGAGAACGTGATGCTCGCCCCGCGTCACCATGGCCATGCCAGCGACTCCGAACTACGCGCCTTGGGCTTGGCACTGCTGAGCAAGGTCGGCCTACGCGAGCACGCCGGCAAGTACCCGCACCAACTCTCCGGCGGGCAACAGCAAAGGGTGGCGATTGCCCGGGCACTGGCGATGCGCCCGCAGGTGATGCTGTTCGACGAGCCGACCTCGGCGCTTGATCCGGAACTGGTCGGTGATGTGCTCAAGGTAATCGAAGACCTCGCGCGCGAGGGCATGACCATGGTCATCGTCACCCATGAAATGAAGTTCGCCTTCCAGGTCTCCGACCGCGTGGTGTTCATGGAACGCGGGGAGATCATCCAGGCCGGTGCGCCGCGCGAGTTGCTCGACAACCGCAGCGAGCGCATGGGCCGCTTCCTCAAGGACGTGCAACTGGCATGAGCAGCAAATCCCCGGAAAATGCCGGCGAAAGCCTGCCCCTGGCCGACCAGGTGGCCCTCGAACTGCGCGAGGACATCATCGGCGGCCGCCTGGTCTCAGGCATGCCGCTGGTCGAGGCCGAGCTCACCGGTCGCTACAACGCTTCGCGCAACACCGTACGCGAGGCCCTGCACCAGTTGGGCCATGAAGGCCTGACCACCTATGTGCGCAACAAGGGCGTGATGGTGCGCAGGCTGGGTGTCGCCGAGGTGCGCGATATCTTCCTGGTGCGCCGCACACTCGAGGTGCAGGCGATCCATGGCAGCAAGCCGCTGCGCGAATACCAGTCCGACCGCATGCTCGACGCCATCGAGGCCGCCGAACTTGCCCGTGATCGCGAAGACTGGCAGGCCTTCGGCACCCACAGCCTGCGCTTTCACCAGCACATCGTCGGCTTGCTGCGCAGCCCGCTGCTGGATGCCTTCTTCACCAATATCGCTGCGCAGATGCGTCTGGTGTTCGCCGTTGCGCCCGATGAAAAGAACTTCCAGAGCCCGTGGCTGGAACGCGACCGGGAGATCCACGACCTGCTCGCCGACGGCTTGCGCCACGACGCCGCCGAAGCCATGACCCGTTACCTGGACGACTCCGAGCACGCCCTGCTCGACCTGTTCAGCCATCCACCCCGTTCCTGAAACCGGAGACCTACCCATGTACAAGGATTACCCCGCCGCCTACCAGGTCAGCAAAGGCGCTGCCCTGCAGGTCGACAAGCCTTTCTATGACCGCGTGCGCGAGCGCAAGGACGCCCGCACCCTGATCGAGACATTTGAAGTGCCGATCCGCACAGGCCGCGCCTGGAAGGTGCCGGCCGGCCATGTGTTCCGCGTCACCACCCCGGTCGGCCCGCAGGTCGGCGACTTCAACATCTGGAACGCCAACGACCCGCGTGAGCGCCTGTGGGCGGCGCGCACCCGCCAGTTGCAGGGTGCCCACGTCACCACCTACGACCGACTGTGGTCAAATCTGCCGTTCCTGCGCCCGCTGGTGACCATCACCGACGACAGCCTGGCCGACTATGGAATCGACGAGCACGGCGGGCGCCTGCATGACCTGCTCGGCACCCGTTGCGACCCCTACGTGAACAAGATGCTCACGGGCGAGGACTTCCATCACCACTGCCACTCCAACCTCACCCGCGCCGTGCTGCCCCATGGGCTGACCGAGTTCGACGTGCACGATGTGCTGAACATCTTCCAGTGCACCGGCTTGAACCATGACGATATGTATTTCATGAAGGCTTGCCCGGCCAAGCAGGGTGATTACCTGGAGTTCTTCGCCGAAATCGATGTGCTGTGCGCGCTGTCGACCTGCCCGGGTGGCGACCTGTCACTGCCGATGTGGGGGCCTGAGGCACAGGACCCGCTGTCGGTCTGCCGGCCGCTGGGAGTAGAAATCTACAAGCTCGACGACAGCCTGCTGGAAGGCTGGACGCAGCCCAAGCGCGCCAGCTACAACGGCATGCACGGGCTGGCAATCGGCAAGGCCGAGTGGGAATGATCGGCTGAGCTGGAGGGCGGCGGTTCGCCGCCCCGACTTGCCCGCGAAAAGAACACCGCGGTGGAAGGCACCGGCTTCGCCGGTGATCGCGGGACTAGTCGCAGCGGCGAACCGTCGCTCCCACAGATAACACCGCAGTATTCAGAAGTTGCGGAGCTCTTGTAGGGGCAACTTTCTTGTTCAGAATCTAAAGGTCACCCCAGTCCCTGTGGGAGCGGGCTTGTCCCGCGAACACGGGCGTAGCCCGTGCCAGGCACCGCGGTGTCTTTTTCAGCGATCGGAAACCTGCTCCAGAAAGATCAAGCGCAGCGGCTCACCCAGCAGCATTTCGCTCTGCGCCGCAAACCGCTGGAAATACGGCGCGGCGAAATGCGCATCGAGCGCGGCCTGATCGACGAACGCCTCGCGCATGTAGAACGTCCCCGGCTCATCCTTGCCCTCGAACAGCACATAGTCCAGGTTGCCCGGCTCCGCGCGGGTCGGTTCGATCAGTTCCAGCAACGCCTGCTTCAATGCCAGCGCCCTGCCCTCGCGGGCCTTGAGCACTGCAATCGAGACCAGCGGGTTGTTCGTTACCTGCGCACCCATCGACACATCTCCAACACGTTTGAGTTGCGTACAGTGTTACCGAGGCGATGGCCGGGAAACAGCCGCATAGCCCGATAACACTTTCAGCACGATGCGGAAAATCGCTCAGGCCAGCGCTTGCTGTACCTGGCCAACGGTGGTCGTCAGGCTGCCCAGGTGCAACCCCAGCACCCGCTCCACCGGTGCCTGGTCCAACGGCCAGTGCAGGGCGATGCTCCCGACCAGTCGCCCTTGCGTGTGAACCGGCAAGGCGATGGCGCGGATCAGGAACGGCAGGCGCACCGGATATTCCCAATGACCCTCGGTGCGCCGGGCAAAGCCGCGCTGGGTTTCGTCCTCGATGGCCCGCAACATCGCGTCATCACCAACATGCGCATGCTCGGCCAGGCGCTGCACTTCATGGGGGGCCAGTTCGCCCAGGCAGGCGCGGCCCATCGCCGAGTGGAACAGGCTGGCGTGGTGGCCGACGATCTGGCAGTTGTTCGGATAACGCTTGCGCAGCACCTGGGGAATCGCGCTTTCCATCACTTCCAGGCGCTGGCCGTCGAAGCATGACAAGTCGGCGACCAGCCCGGTGCGCTCGCTGAGCTCCAGCAACAGGGGCGCTGCGCTTTCGACCAGCTGCCGCTTGAAGCGCAACTGGCCGTCGCCGAACAGGCGCCGGGCGCACAGGCGGTAGCGCCGATCGCTGAGGCCGCGGTAGGTCCAGCCCTGTTCCTGCAGGGTGGCGAGCATGCGCGACACCGTGGCCTTGGGTAACGCCGTCAGGTAGTGCAGCTCCTCCAGCCCCAGGGCCTGGTGCTCACCCAGCAATTCGATGATCGTCAACGCCCGCTCGACCGATCGCACGCCACCGCCGTCCCCATTGCCGCTCATGTTCGCCTCCGTTTCTGCACCAAGGTCGTCACATTGCCCAGCAAGATACGCGCCTGCAAGGGCTTCAGCGCGCCAGCAGGCTCGGCGGCGGACAGCGCTCGACCCAGCGGGTCAGTTGCTCGTGGGCATAGGCCAGGCGCAACACTTCGCGGTCCGCCTGGGCCGGGCCGATGATCTGCAGCCCCATCGGCAGGCCCTGGGCATTGAAGCCGACCGGTACGCTGATACTCGGCAGGCCGGCCAGGGTCGGGCCGATCACCACCTCCATCCAGCGGTGATAGGTGTCCATCGTCCGCCCGCCCACGACCTGCGGCCAAGGTAGCTGTGCATCGAAAGGAAACACCTGGGCCGAGGGCAGCAGCAGGAAGTCGTAACGCTCGAACAACCCTGCCATCGCCCGATACCAGTCGCTGCGCGCCAGCGATGCCTCATAGAGCGCGGCGGCGCTCAGTTGCAGGCCGCCCTCGACTTCCCATTGCGCCTCGGGTTTGAGCAGTGCGCGTCGACGTGGGTCGGCGTAGGCGGCTGCGAGGTTACCGTGCACCAGGAAGTGGCGATGGGTCAGCCAGCATTGCCACAGGCGCTCCAGCGGATAGTCCGGCTGACAGGTCTCGACCTTGCACCCCAGGCTCTCGAATTCGCTCAGTGCGCTTTCGCACAGGCTCAGCACGCCATCGTCCATGGGCAGGTAACCGTTGTAGTCACCCAGCCAGCCGATCCGCACATCGTTGAAGTCCTGCTGCAAATCGGCGGCGAAGTCCTGAGCACCTTCGTTGATCGACAACGGTGCCCGCGCGTCGTAACCCGCCTGTACCGCCAGCAATCGCGCGAGGTCGGCAACGCTGCGCCCCATCGGGCCTTCGGTGGCAAGTTGCTGGACGAACACCTCAGGCGCCAGGCCATGGGGCACGCGGCCCTGGGACGGGCGCAAGCCGAACACATTGTTGAACGCCGCCGGGTTGCGCAACGAGCCCATCATGTCGCTGCCGTCAGCCACTGGCAGCAAGCGCATGGCCAATGCGGCCGCCGCCCCGCCGCTGCTGCCGCCGGCCACCCGGCTGGGGTCGTAGGCGTTGGTGGTGGTGCCGAACAGCGTGTTGTAGGTCTGCGAACCGAGGCCGAACTCCGGCACGTTGCTCTTGCCGAGGATGATCGCGCCGCTGCGCCGAACCCGCTCCACGCTGATGGCGTCCTGCTGCGGCACCTGCTCGGCGAACAGCGGCGAGCCCAAGGTGGTGCGCAGGCCAGCAGTGGCGGCCAGGTCCTTGATTGCA
Source organism: Pseudomonas sp. A014 (assembly GCF_052378495.1). Lineage (NCBI taxonomy): Bacteria > Pseudomonadati > Pseudomonadota > Gammaproteobacteria > Pseudomonadales > Pseudomonadaceae > Pseudomonas > Pseudomonas sp. A014. The sequence goes on along the minus strand of NZ_CP199001.1, from coordinate 2,802,207 downwards.
TGGGGCATGCCATGCATCCAGCCGCGGGACTGGCCACGGTCGAGCTCGCGGTCGCGCGCGTCGGCCTCCTCGAGCAGTTGCTGTGCCGGCCGCAATGAAACCAGGGCGTTGACCTGCGGATTGAACCGCTCGATGTGCGCAAGGTAGGCCTGCATCACCTCACGGCAGGAAACCTGGCGAGCATGGATCGCCCGGGACAGCTCGCTGGCATCCAGCGCAACGACAGGGTCGAGATCTAGCGGTTTCACGGTTTTACTCCAAGTTCAATGACGGCCGGTGCGCGTGGCCGCACGGCTTCTTTCAGACAATAGGTGCCCAGCAGTGTCAGCACGCAGGCGAACAGTACGTAGAACGACGGCGCCACAGGCGTGTTCAAGACTTTGGTCAGCCAGGTGACGATCAGCGGCGCGAAACCGCCGAACAGCATTACTGCCACGTTATACGCCACCGACACTCCCGTTGAGCGGACGGCGACGGGGAATTGCTCGGCCAGCGCCGTGGGTGCCGGCCCGTAGAAACCGCCGATCATGCTGCACAGGGCCAGTTGCATCACCAGCAGGCGCTCTACCGAAGGTGCCGCGGCGACCCACAGGTGCAACGGGTAGACCATCAGGAAAAAGCCCAAGGTGGAGGCCATCAGCACCGGTCGGCGGCCAATACGGTCGGACAGCGCGCCGGAGAACGGAATCACCACCGTCATCAGGCCCACCGCGAGCATCTGCACCAACAGCACCTGGTCCAGTGGCAACCCCAGGCTCTTGTGGGCGAAAGTCGGCATGTTCACCAGCACCACATAGAAGGAAACGGTCGCGCCACTGGCCAGGCCCATGGACACCAACAGCGCCCGACGATGCGTGCGCAGCACCTGCCACAGGCTCGGGGCCTGGTCCTTGGCTTGCTTGCGCGCCTCGAGAAACTCCTCGGGCTCCTGCATGTGCTTGCGAATCCACAACCCCACCGGGCCGATCAGCAACCCGAACACGAAGGGAATTCGCCAGCCCCAGGCGTCCAGCGCCTCGGGTGAACACACGTGGGTGACCAGCGCGACCATCGACGCCCCGGAGAACACCGCCAGGCATTGCCCGACCAGTTGCCAGGAGCCATAGAGCCCTTTGCGGTGCGCCGGCGCGCTCTCCACCAGAAATGCCGTGGCGCTGGCGTATTCGCCCCCCGTGGCAAAGCCCTGCAACATGCGCGCGACCACGATCAGCAAAGGAGCGCCCATGCCGATGGCCAGGTAGTTGGGGGCGAAGGCGATCATCGCAATGGACAGGGTCATCAGGCGAATGATCAGTTGCATGGCGGCCTTGCGCCCTTTGCGGTCGGCATACATGCCCAGCAACACGCCACCCACCGGGCGCATGAAGAAACCGACGCCGAAGGTCGCCAGGGCCATCAGCAGCGAGGCGTAGTCATCGTCGGAGGGAAAGAACTGACGAGCGACGATGCTGGCCAGAAAGCCGTACACGATGAAGTCATACCATTCCAGCGCATTGCCGATGACGGCCGCGACCACTTGCCGGGTGCGTGATGCGCCTGCGTTCGTAGCGTGCATGGGAAGTTCTCCAGAAACCAGATGTGAGGAACGCCCGCAGGGATGCGGGCTCCAGCGGCAGTCAATGAAGAAGCGCTCAGGCCGGGGCGAGCCAGCGCTCGGTGAGCGCGCTCCAGTAGGCGGCCCCGGTCAGCAGGATGTCGTCGTTGAAGTCGTAGGCGGGGTTGTGCACCATCGGCCGATCCGCGCCGTTGCCGATGAACAGGTAGGCACCGGGGCAGCGTTGCAGCATCCAGGCAAAGTCTTCGCTGCCCATCAGCTTGCGGGTATTGCCATCGACGGCGGCTTCTCCGAGCAGCTCGATACCGACCTGGCGGGCGAAGGCGTTTTCCGCGGCATGGTTGATCAGCACCGGGTAGGCAGGCCGGTGTTCGATGCTCACGTGGCAGCCGAAGCTCTTGGCCTGGGCGTGGATGATCGCCTGTACGCGCTCCAGGGTCAGGCGCCTGACCTCGCCATCGAGCGCACGCAGGCTCAGGCGCAACAAGGCCTGCTGCGGAATGACGTTGGCCGCCTCGCCAGCCTGCAGCGCACCGACGGTAACCACTGCCGCCTCCTGGGCATCGATGTTGCGCGCCACCACGGTCTGCAGCGCCATCACCACACTGGCGGCCGCAACCAGTGGGTCGACGGTCAGGTGCGGCATCGAACCATGACCACCGACGCCCTCCAGGGTGACGGTCAGCAGGTCCTGGGAAGCCATCATCGCTCCTTCGCGAAACCCCAGGTGCCCGGCGGCCAGCCCCGGCATGTTGTGCATGCCGAACAGCGCATCGCAGGGGAAACGCTCGAGCAGGCCATCGGCGAGCATCGCCTCGGCGCCGCCCTGCCCCTCCTCGGCCGGCTGAAAGATCAGTGTCAGGGTGCCGTCGAAACGCCGGGTCGCCGCCAGGTAGCGAGCAGCGCCGAGCAGCATCACGGTATGACCGTCGTGTCCGCAGGCATGCATGCAACCCGGGTGTCGGCTGCTGTAGGCCGCGCCCGTGGCCTCGACGATCGGCAACGCATCCATGTCGGCGCGCAGCCCCAGGCGGCGCGTGCTGCTGCCGTTGCGCAGCACACCGACCACGCCGGTGCGGCCAATCCCGGTGTGGACCTCGTAGCCCCAATCGCGCAGGGTCTGGGCGACCAGCGACGAAGTGCGATTCTCCTCGAAGCCCAGTTCAGGGTGGGCATGGATATCCTGGCGCAGTGCCTGAAGCTCGCCGGCAACGTCAGCGAGCCAGGCCAGGATGTGCGGGTGTTTGGATGTGGTCATCGGGCATCTCCTCGCGCGGGTTGCAGTCCCGCTTTTGTTATTCGCTCGGGGATTGCGGCACGAGAGGCAGGCCGCAGGTGCTGCCAGATAAACCTGACCGCGCGGCGGCGACAATCGAATGTGGTTCCGCTGTGCGGAACCCGGCGTGCAGGCCGGGCTTGAAGCGGGGTCGTCCCTCCATCACTACTCGCTATATATTTTTGTAAATGGCGATAGTGATTTCAGGATTGAAGTGGGCCGCTGTAGCTTCTCTGCCCCTGCACTACACTTTCCAGGCTTCGAAAACACTCGCCAAGCCCCTGGAGGTGTCCCATGAGCAACCCCACCCAAAGCACATTTACCGGCTGGGCCGCGACGGCAGCCGGTGCGCCACTGCAGCGGTACAGCTACGATCCCGGCCCGCTGGCTGACGACGAGGTGCAGGTCGTGGTCGAGTACTGCGGTGTCTGCCACTCCGACCAGTCGATGATCGACAACGAATGGGGGCTGACCCGGTACCCGTTCATTCCTGGCCACGAGGTAGTCGGGCGCATCGAACAGGTTGGTGATCGGGTGAAGGGGCTGCAAGTTGGACAGCGGGTCGGGATCGGTTGGTACAAAGGCAGTTGCATGCACTGCGCGCCGTGCATGGAAGGCTCGCACAACCTTTGTGGTTCGGCCCGGCCGACGATCATCGGCAGCAACGGCGGTTTCGCCGACCGCCTGCGAGCGCACTGGGCCTGGGCCATCCCACTGCCGGACGGCCTCGACCCTGCCCTTGTCGGCCCCTTGTTCTGTGCCGGTTCGACGGTGTTCAACCCGCTGCTGTCATTCGGTGTCAAACCCACCGATCGCGTCGGGGTGGTCGGCATCGGCGGGCTGGGGCACCTGGCGCTGAAGTTTCTCAATGCCTGGGGCTGCGAAGTGACCGCGCTCACCTCATCCTTGAACAAGCAGGATGAAGCGAGGCGCCTGGGCGCGCACAAGGTGGTGGCCTCCACCGACAGCCGGGCGCTCAAGGGTATCGCCGGCACCCTCGACTTCCTCCTGGTGACGGCCAATGCCGACCTGGACTGGACCGCCATGATCGGTACCCTCGGTACCCGCGGTCGGGTGAACTTCGTCGGTGTGGTGCCCGGGGCGATCCCGGTGCATGTGTTCAACCTCATGCTCCAGCAGAAAAGCCTGTCCGCCTCGCCGGTCGGCTCCCCGGCGGCGATGACGAAAATGCTCGAGTTCTGCGCCCGCCACCAGATCGTTCCCCAGGTCGAGCAGTTTGCGATGAGCCAGGTCAACGCGGCGATCGACCACCTGCGCAGCGGCAAGGCGCGCTACCGGGTAGTGCTCGACGCCAGTCGCTGAAACAAAGCAGTGTCATTGGCGCAGAGGATGATCGACAATGTCGCGGCCGCAGGCTCAGCCCTGCGGCCAGACAAGAACAACCGGACCGCCTGCCGTCATGACGCTCTTCTACCTCAAGCTCGTTGTCACTCCCCTTCTGATGTGGGCCGTCTCCCTCGCATCGCGGCGCTGGGGAGGATTGCTCGGCGGCTTGCTCTCTGGCATGCCGATCACCTCGGCGCTGGTCATGATCTTCCTGTGCCTGGAACAAGGCTCTGCCTTCTCCCTGAACGCCATACCGGGCGCACTCGGCGGGCTGGCGGCGGTCCAGGCCAGCTATGCCTGCTACCTGTTCGCCAGCCGCAAGCTTGGCGTGGCCCTCACGGCAGTGGTGTCGCTCGCGCTGTACGGCGTGGCAGCCTATGTACTGACCCATTGGGGCAATCTGCCGATATCGATCGTTGTCGCCTTGTGCCTGGTGGTGCTGCTGGTCTGGGCCACGGCCCGCGAGCCGCGCCCGGCGCAGCTTGCGCAGATCAAGGCGCGCTGGTGGGAAATCCCCATGCGCATGGTCGCCGCCACCGGCCTGCTGATGCTCACCACAGGCGCGGCGAGCTGGCTGGGGCCTGCCGTCAGCGGCATGCTCGCGCCGATTCCGGTGATCGCCTGGCCGCTGGTGGTGTTCTCCCATGTACAGGGCGGGCGCTTCTCCATGGCCGGGATGATCCGTGGCAACGCCATCGGCGCCGTCGGGGTGATTGCCTTCTACCTGAGCCTTGGCGCGCTGCTGCCGCACCTGGGTATCGCCCTGACCTTCCTGCTCGCCGTGGGGCTGGCGGTGGTGCTGACCGTGGGGCTGGCGACGCTGCTGCGCTCGCGCACGGCTTCAGCGGGCAAGTAAGGGCGCCTGACCATGCAATTGAACAACCTCATCCGTCGTCTTGACCTGGTGACCTTGCAGTTGTTCGTCGCCATCCACGAGGAAGGTAGCCTGACCCGTGCCGCCGCGCGCGAGGCGATCGCATTGTCGGCGGCAAGCAAGCGCCTCAACGAGCTGGAAGCAGCGCTCGGCTCGCCGCTGTTCGCCCGCCAGGCCCGTGGCATGAGCCTGACCCCGGCCGGGGAAACCCTGCTGCACCACGCCCGGCGCATGCTGTTCAACCTCGAGAAGATAGGCCTGGAACTGGGCGAGCACTTGCAGGGGGTGCGCGGCTACGTGCGCATGCTTGCCAACCTGTCGGCGATCATCCAGTTTCTGCCCGAGGACCTGGCGCTGTTCGCCGCAGAACACGAACGGATCAAGGTGGACCTGGAGGAGCGCCCCAGCAATGGCGTGATCCAGGGGTTGCTCGATGGCGTGGCGGACCTGGGTATCTGCTCCAGCGACAGCGACACCCGCGAGCTGCTCAAGGTGCGCTACAGACGCGACCAGTTGGTGCTGGTGGTGCGTGAAGGGCATCCATTGGCAGACCAGGCGCAGGTGGACTTCGCCGAAACCCTGGACAACGACTTTGTCGGCCTGCACTCGGCGAGCTCCATCAACATGCGTACCCACGAGGCCGCTCGCCGCGCCGGGCGGGTTTTGCGCCTGCGTATTCATGTCCCCAGTTTCGATGCAGTGTGCCGCATGGTGCAGGCTGACATGGGCGTGGGGATCCTGCCACGCAAGGCCTTCGAGCTGTTTGGCGGTGCGCTGGGGTTGCGTGCGGTGGCGCTGAGCGACGACTGGGCCGAGCGTGAGTTGCTGCTGGTGGCGCGGGACCTTGAGTCGCTGTCGCCGGTGAGCCGCTTGCTGTTCGAGCATTTGCGCGGGGCTGAGCCTGGCAACTGAGGCGTGTTGCCCCTACCCTTCGCATTTGGCGAACGGTTGTTGCCGACACAGGATTGGTGCGTTCCCGGCGCCAGTCGTAGCCTCTACCTCAAAGTCCAAGAACAATGAGGTACGCACCATGCCTGCCCCGCTACAAGGCATCAGGGTCCTGGAAATAGGCACGCTGATCGCCGCCCCCTTCGCCGCTCGCCTGCTCGGTGAGTTCGGCGCCGAAGTCATCAAGATCGAGGCCCTGGGCCAGGGCGACCCGCTTCGCAAGTGGCGAAAGCTGCACGACGGCACCTCACTGTGGTGGTACCTGCAGTCACGCAACAAGAAGTCGCTGGCCCTCGATCTGAAGGCCGCTGAAGGCCTTTCCATCGTCAAGCGCCTGCTGGCCGACACCGACGTGCTGATCGAGAACCTGCGCCCCGGCGCGCTGGAAAAGCTCGGCCTGGGCTGGGACGTACTGCATGCGCTCAATCCACGCCTGACCCTGGTGCGGATCTCCGGCTATGGTCAGAGCGGCCCGTATCGCGACCGGCCAGGCTTCGGTGCGATCGGCGAGGCCATGGGCGGTATTCGCTACACCACCGGCGAACAGGGTTCGGCACCGGCGCGGGCAGGCGTCAGCCTGGGCGATTCGCTGGCCTCGTTGCACGCGGTGATGGGTGCCCTGCTCTCGCTGTTCAACGTGCGTGCCAATGGCGGTGTCGGTCAGGTGGTCGATGTATCGCTGGTGGAAAGCGTGTTCAACCTGATGGAAAGCCTGGTGCCGGAGTACGACCTGCTGGGGCATGTCCGCGAACGCAGCGGCGGTGCCCTGCCCGGCATCGCGCCGTCGAACACCTATCGCACCGCCGACGGTGCGTTCGTGGTGATCGCCGGCAACAGCGACCCGATCTTCCGCCGCCTGATGCAGGCCATCGGCCGACCAGACCTGGGCGAGGCCGAGGCCTTTGCCCATAACGATGGTCGCGCCGCGCAATCGGCACAGCTCGACGACGCGATCGAGGCCTGGACTCGCCGCCACCCGATCGACCAGGTACTGGCCACGCTGGAAGCCGCCGAGGTCCCGGCCGGGCGCATCTATTCGGTTGCCGACATCGTCAACGACCCGCACTACCAGGCCCGCGACATGCTGCTGGACAGCCAGCTGCCCGACGGTACGCCGGTGCGCATGCCGGGTATCGTGCCGAAGCTTTCGGATACGCCCGGTCGCGTCGACTGGCAAGGCCCGGCGCTGGGCGAACACACCGATGCACTGTTGGCTGGGCTGGGCTTGGGCCCCGATGAGATCATCGGCCTGCGGGCCAAGGGGGTGGTGCAATGATCGACCACAACGCAGACCTGCTGGTGGTGCAGGAGGTTGCCCCGCGTGACGGCCTGCAGATCGAACCGACCTGGGTGCCGACCGAAGACAAGGTCCGCCTGATCGATGGCTTGTCGATGCTGGGTTTCAGCCGCATCGAAGCGGGTTCGTTCGTTTCGCCCAAGGCCATTCCGGCACTGCGCGATGGTGATGAAGTCTTCCGTGGCATCCAGCGTCAGCCGGGTGTGATCTACGTCGCCCTGATCCCCAACCTCAAAGGCGCCGAGCGCGCACTGGCTGCCGGCGCCGACGAGCTGAACCTGGTGCTGTCGGCCAGCCAGTCGCACAACCTGGCCAACATGCGCATGCGCCGCGAACAGTCGCTGGCAGGCTTTGGCGATATCGTCCAGGCCGTGCAAGGTCGGACGGTGAGTCTCAACGCCAGTGTCGCCACTGCGTTCGGTTGCCCGTTCGAAGGCGCCGTCGAGGAAGACCTGGTGCTGCGCCTGCTCGACGCCTACCTGGAGCTGGGTGTGCAGGGTGTGACCCTGGCCGATACCACCGGCATGGCCAATCCGCGTCAGGTCGCGCGCCTGGTGCGGCGCAGCCTGGAGCGCCTGCCGGCATCGATGCTCACGTTGCACTTTCACAACACCCGTGGGCTGGGCCTGTGCAATGTGCTGGCCGCCTACGAAGCCGGTGCGCGGCGCTTCGATGCCGCGCTCGGCGGGCTGGGCGGCTGCCCGTTCGCGCCGGGGGCATCGGGCAACATCTGCAGCGAGGACCTGGTCAACCTGTGCATCGAGACGGGCATCCCTACCAGCATCGACCTCGACGGCCTGCTGAAGATGTCGCGCACCCTGCCTGCGCTGCTCGGCCACGAGGTGCCGGGGCAACTGGTCAAAGCCGGACGCAATTGCGACCTGCACCCGCTGCCGGCCGGCCTGCCCGCCTGATTCTTCGCTTCCCCCAAGGGGCCGTGCCCCGCCAGACAACAAGAACAACAAGGCCGCCCACAGGGCGGCCCGACTGGAGAACATCAATGAGTCTTTCCGCCCTGCCGCTGGGTGCCACCGATGGCGCCGACAGCGAAAAAGCCCTGGTCCGCAAGGTCGCCTGGCGCCTCATGCCGTTGATCATGGTGTGTTATCTGTTCGCCTTCTTCGACCGCATCAACATCAGTTTCGCCAAGTTCCAGTTGCAGACCGATCTTGGTTTCAGCGACACCGCCTACGGCCTGGGGGCGAGCCTGTTCGTGGTGGGCTATGTATTGTTCGAGGTGCCGAGCAACCTGATGCTGTACAAGGTCGGTGCGCGCCGCTGGATCGCGCGGATCATGATTTCGTGGGGCCTGGCCACCGCCGCCATGGTGTTCGTCACCAGCGAATGGCAGTTCTATGCCCTGCGCTTCATCATCGGCGCCATGGAAGCCGGTTTCGCACCCGGCGTGCTGTACTACTTGACGCTGTGGTTCCCGCAGCATTTCCGTGGCCGCATCACCTCGCTGCTGTTCCTGGCGTCGGCCTTCGCGGGGCTGTTCGGCGCGCCGTTCTCGGGCCTGGTGCTCGGTCATCTCGACGGCGTCATGCAGATGCGTGGCTGGCACTGGCTGTTTCTGCTGGGCGGCCTGCCCTGCGTAGCGCTTGGGTTGCTGGTGCTGACCCAGCTCAAGGACCGCATCGAGGACGCCGGCTGGCTCAGCGACAAGGAAAAACAGTTGCTGCGCTCACGCATCGAGCCGGCACAGGCCGCCCATGGAAAGGGTTCGTTGCTGCAGGCGATCCGCATCCCCGGTTTCCTGATGCTCGGGTTGATCTACTTCCTGATTCAGATCGCCTCCTACGGCCTGAACTTCTGGGCACCTCAGCTGATTCGCAGCGCAGGGACGGAGAACCCGTCGATGATTGGCCTGCTGACGGCTGTGCCCTATGTCTGCGGGGCAATCACCATGGTGGTGTGTGGCCGGTGGTCGGATGCGACCGGCGAGCGGCGCTGGTTTACCGCCGGGTTGATCAGCCTCGGTGCCGTGGGCTTCCTGTGCGCCGGACTGTTCGATGACCACACGCCGTTGTTGATCATCTCCCTCGGTTTGCTGGGTGCCGGTGTGGTGGCGGCCATACCGAGCTTCTGGGCGCTGCCGCCGAAGTTGCTGGCTGGCGCAGGCGCCGGGGCTGCCGGTGGCATCGCGCTGATCAATACACTCGGGCAGTTGGGCGGGATCGTCAGCCCGGTACTGGTGGGGCGTATTCGCGATCTGTCGGGCAGCACCACGCCTGCGCTTTATCTCATCGCTGCCACAAGCCTGGTGACAGCGGTGCTGTTGTTGTTCGCCTTGCCGGAAAAACTGCGCACGCGGGACTTGCCGAAACACTGAGGCCATTCGGTTGCCAGGTTCGCGGCCATCGCCTGCCTGGCAACCGAAGAAACCGCAAAACCAAGGCGACCAACGGTCGAACATCTGATTGTTGTTAATCCTGAGAAAATCCTGGCGCTCCATGCTCTCTCCATCGGCCGCTCTTGCAAGGCCCTTGAAAAATCAAACTACGATGGAGAGTCAAACCATGAAATCCCTGCGCTATGCCCTGGCCCTGCTGGCCGCCACCGCCGTAACCTCCGCCTTCGCCGAAGGCGGCGCCGAGCGCCTGCAGGAACACCATGCCCGCTGGGCCCTGCAACAGCAGCAGAGCAAAGACATGGTGGCCAAGCGCGAAGCCGCCAAGGCCGCCCAACAAGACGCCCAGGTCAACAGCAACAGCGGCCAGGACACAGCGGCGAAACCTTCGTCCTGATTCAGCAGAGGGTGCGGCCTCCTGTCGCACCTCAAGGGCTTTGGCAAGTGATGGGGCGCGGGCGTAGAATGCCGCGCCTTTTCGCCCAGTCGCCTCGTACGGTGGCTACCGGCAGCAATGACAACGTCCGTGCCTCAGCCACATCGCGCATGTGCAACAGGCTCAACCGACCCCGCCCGATCTCGTGCCCCGAGTCTGCGGTTGAGTCTTGCCCTGGTCGCATCCCCGCCCTGGCACTTACGTGCAGCCCCACTCCTTCGAGGTCTGGTCAGACGCGTGTGGTCGAAGAGGTTCATTCGCTGATCGATCACTTGAGGTACGTATGTCTCCGCGTTTGCTGGCGATGGCGCTGGCACCCCTGCTCGGGCTGTTCATCATTGCCCTGGGCAATGGCCTGCTGTATTCCCTGACCACCCTGCGCCTCGGCGAAGCCGGCGAATCGGCAACGATGATCGGTATCGTCTCGTCGGGCTTCTTCATCGGGCTCACCCTCGGCGCCATCTTCAACGACCGGCTGATCCTGCGCATTGGCCACATCCGCGCCTACAGCAGTTTCGCTTCGCTGATTGCCGCAACCATTCTGTTGCAGGGCCTGTTCGTCGACACCTGGGGCTGGTTCGCCCTGCGCCTGCTCAACGGCTGGGCGACGGTCGGCGTGTTCCTGGTGATCGAAAGCTGGCTGCTGCTGGCCGGTGACGCGAAGATTCGTGGACGCCTGCTGGCCCTGTACATGATCGCGCTCTACGGCGCGGGCGTGCTGGGCCAGGCGATGCTCGGCGAGCTGGTGAGCCTGGGCGCCAGTGCGCCGTTCACCGTTGCGGGCATGCTGGCGGCACTGTCGGTGCTGCCGATCGTGATCCTGCCGCGTGTATCGCCGTTGCTGGAGCAGGTCGAGCCGCTCAAGCCGCGACAATTGCTGGGCGTGACGCCGAGCGGCCTGGTCGGCTGCTTTGGTTCGGGTGTGGCGATTGCTGCGGTATATGCGCTGCTGCCGCTGTACCTGCAGCGTATTGGCCTGGATGTCGGTGAAGTCGGGCGCATGATGGCCTGGGTGATCCTGGGCGCCATGCTGCTGCAGTACCCGGTCGGGCGCTGGTCCGACCGCAAGGATCGCCAGGATGTGTTGATCGCCCTGGGTACGCTGTGCGTCGTGCTGTCGTTGGTCATCCTGCTGTTGCCCTCCACCTCGGCGTGGCTGCCAGCGGTATTGTTCCTGCTGGGCGGTGGCGTGTTCGCGGTGTATCCGGTGGCGGTCAGCCATGCCGCCGACCGCGCGCCGATGGATGCGCTGGTGCCGATGATCCAGGGCCTGCTGCTGATCAACTCGCTGGGGTCGGCGATGAGCCCGCTGGCGATCTCGCCGGTGATGACCTCCTATGGCGAAGCCGGGCTGTTCTGGGCCTTCGCCGTGATCAACCTGGCAATGGTCAGCTTCTTCGTCTGGCGGCGTGGCAAGCGCCCGGCGCCCGAGCATCCGGCCCCCTTCGCGCCTACCGCGACCTTCTCGCCAACCGGCGCCGAGTTGCGCATGACCGAGGAACTGATCCACGCCGCGCAGGATCATCCGCCGATCGTCGATGCCGTTACGGGTGAAAGCGCCGCGCTCGCGCGCTCCGAGCCTGCCTGATCCAAGTGCGCACGTGGGGCTGCAGGGCATCCCCACGACCGCCCGTCGCTCGACGGGCACCCTGCCCTCTGCGCGCAGCCGAACGAAGGACGATCATCCTCGTAGGAGATTCACCATGGCTCACATGCGCCCGCTGTTTTTCTTCCTCGCCCTGGGGCTGGCTTCCAGTGCCAGCTTCGCCGCAACCGACACCAATCACTCCGACCACAAGGCCCCCGCCACACAGGGCGAGACCGCCGGCGACGGCAGCAGCGTCAACAGCCCTGGCGGCAGCAAGGGTAACGACAGCAGTGATACCGGCAGCAACGCCGACGCGGCCGACGGCAGCACCGGTGGCTCGAGCAGCACTGGCGAGGCTACCGGCAGCGGCGCAGGGGCAACCGGTGGCAGTGCCGAGGATCAGGACAGCCGGTAAGCCCTAGCGCCAGCAGCGTGGGTCATCCACCAGCCGCTCATGCGCCTGGAACAGCACCGGCAACTGCTCCTTGAGAAAGTCCAGCCAGGTACGCACCTTGGCATCGAGATAGTGCCGCGACGGGTAGATCGCATAGATCTCCCGTTGCCGCAACCGATGCGGGGCTAGCAGTCGGCAAAGGCGCCCGTCCTCCAGTGCCTGGCTGGCCGAGTAATAGGGCAACAGGCCAATGCCCATGCCGAGCTCGGTCGCCTTGACCATCGCATCGGCCACATTGGTGAGAAAGGTGTCCTGGGGGGAAATCACGCAGCTGTCCGGCGCGTCACCGAAGGGCCAGTCCTCCTCGAACAGCGGATCGACCGTGCGCAGGCAGACATGCTCGTGCAGGTCCTCAGGACGCTTGGGGACGCCGTGGCGAGCCAGGTAGTCGGGGGATGCACACAGCACGCTGTAGATGCTGCCCAGCGGGATGGCGATCAGTTGCGAGTCCGGCAGGCCCTGGCCGATGGCAATGACCACGTCGTGCCCTTCGGCGAGCAGGTCGGGATTGCGCTGGGACAGGGTAAGCTCCATCACCACCTCACGGCACGAGGCATTGTAGCGTGCCACCAACGGCATCATCAGCAGACCCAGACCATGACTGCAATGCACGCGCAGGCGTCCGCGGGGCGTGAGGTGGGCGCCGCGTGCTTCGTCGAAGGCCTCTTCGGTCAACAGCATGATCTGGCGCGAGCGTTCGAGAAAGCGCTCCCCCGCCTCGCTCATGCGCAGCCGCCGGGTGGTGCGATGCAGCAGGCGAGTCTGCAACTGGTTTTCCAGTTCGGCGACGATCCGCGACACCTGCGCCGCCGAAATGTCCAGCGCATTGGCGGCTGCGGCGAAGCTGCCGCACTCCACGACTCGGGCGAAAGTGCGCATTGCGTGCAGCATGTCCATGAAGTGACGCTCCAGCGTGATTCATACCTTGAAGGCATGAATCTATCACGGCCTAGCCCATTTATTGTGAAACACCAATGAATGGATCATGAGGGAAACCTCATCTGGAGTTCATCATGAAACGCTCGATCGCCGTACTTGCGCTGTGTAGCGCCCTCCTGCCCATTGCCGCCTTCGCCGAGCAGCCTCGCACGCCGTCTGCCGAGGGGCAGGTTTACGAATACGGTATGCCGCTGGATGTCGCCAAGGTGGTGTCGATCACCCCGGCCAGTAACGCTGCCGATTGCCAGGTCGGCACGGCGCACATGGTCTACGTTGACCACCAGGGCCAGACTCACAAGATCGCCTACCGCGAAATGGGCAACTGCTCGCAGCAATGAGCCTCAAGCCAGCAACTGGTCGATCCAGTCGATGTGCATCGCAAAAGCCCGGGCCTTGTCCTGAGGCACTTCCCTGGCCCGTTCGAAGTTGGCCAATGCCTGTTGACGCTGGCGCCGCATGCGCTGCCACTTGTTGACGAACGCCGCGCTTTTCTCGCGCATGAGCAAGGGGCCGAACAATAGCTCCTGCGGGCTGTAGCGCACCGAGTCGGCCTGCTCGGCGACGATGATCTCGTAGTCGAAGCGGTTTTCTCGCAGCACCTCTTCGCTGACAATCCGATAGCCGTTGTCCATCAACCACTGGCGCAGCGGTTGTTCGCCGCCATTGGGTTGCAGCACCAGGCGCTGCCCATCCTGCAACCTCGCCTTGCCTGCCTCGAGGATCTCGACGATGGTTTCCCCGCCCATGCCCGAGAGGCTGATGGTGTCGATGCGATCATCGCTTTCGATGGCGGCCAGACCGTTGGCCAGGCGCACGCTGATGCGCGCGTCCAGCCCGTTGCGGCGCACATTGCGCCGGGCTGACTCGCAAGGCCCTGCCGCCGCCTCGCCCGCGACTGCGGCCTCGATGGCGCCACGCAATACCAGGACCACCGGGAGGAAGCCGTGGTCGGAACCGATATCGGCCAGGCGCGCCCCTGGCGGGATGTGAGCCGCCACGCGTTCCAGCCGCTGCGACAATGTCTGTTCGTTCAACGCCAACCCCTTGCATGAGAATCGGCGCGATTCTGAAGGCCGGGGCGCGTCATTTCAATGCATTTGCGACCGGGGCCGCGGCTCGCGTAGGCTTGCGCTTTCACTTCCAAAGCAAGGCAGAGTCGTTCATGGCCCAGACTGGTATCACCTTCACCCCCGATGCGGACGCCGCGTCCATCTCCTCCGATGTCGCCGAATACAACGGTATCCTGGTCACCACCCAGGTCCCGGTGCGCGCCGATGGCGAGCTTGAGCTGGGCGATATCGTCACCCAGAGCGAATGCACCCTGCAGGCACTCAAGGACGCGCTGGAGCGTGCGGGCAGCTCGATGGACCGCGTGCTGCACCTGACCATCTACCTGACCGACATGGCCGATCGTGCGGCATTCAACGAGGTGTACCAGCGCTTCTTCGCCAAGCCATGGCCAGTGCGGGCGGCGGTGGGCGTGGCCTCGCTGGCGTTCGAAGGGATGAAGGTCGAAGTGACGGCGATGGCGGCCAAGGGCTGATAGCAGAGCTAGACCTCCATCGCCAACAACGCCGCCCCCAGGCACTTGCCATGGGCATCCAGCGCTAACGAGCGGGTCACGCCACCACGCAATAAACCCGGCAGCACGAAGTTCAGGGCCTTGAGTTGCGGCAAGTCATAGCGACGTACAGGCCCTGCGCTTTCATCGCGAAGATGGGCGAACCACGCTGCCACCCGTTCAGCTGTCAGCTCCCGCTCAAGCAGCGGGTAGTCCTCGTCCCGATACGCGATCAGCGAGATGTTCGAGGTGTCGCCCTTGTCCCCGGTACGGGTGTGGGCAAGTTCGTGCAGTCGGCGGGTCATGGGCATTGCTCCAGGTGGACTTGAGGTTGCGCGAGTTCACGCGGCAGGTAGAGGCTGGCGACGGCCAATACTTCGCGGACCTGGCGAGTGGCCCCGCCACCGCCAGCCGGGCCATTGGTGTAGAGGGTCTCGACCTCGTTGGCGACCGCCTGCGCCGCTTCCCGGCTCGGGCAACGCGCCGCAACCCGCAGGCGTACCTCCCAGGGTTCGCCGCCCGTGCCGAAGTCGCTGGCGTGCAGCGAATCAACCCCCATCAGCTCGCAGCGCAGTTCTTCGACGGCGACGCCCGTCAATGCCAGGCGTTCCTCGACGATCCGCCCGGCCAAACGCGCCCGCGCCACGGCGTTCGGGCCGCCGTAGGACATCTGCCCTTCGCCGATCCAGCCATCCCGATAGCCCACGGTAACCTTGAGGTGCTGCGGGCGAGCCGTGCCTTCGCCACCAGTGACGCGCACCCGATCCTTGCCGCAGGCCTGCAAGTGCACGCCCGAAAAGTCGGCCGTTACATCCGGCGTCAGATACCGACGTGGATCGTGTACCTCGTAAAGCAGTTGCTCGGTGCACGTCGCGACATCGATGCGACCGCCACTGCCGGCCACCTTGCCGAGCGTTGCCAGGCCTTCGCTGTCGATATCGGCGAAGGGGAAACCCAGCCGTGCCAGGTCGGCCACATCCTTCATGCCGGGGTCGGCAAAGTAGCCGCCACTGACCTGCCCCGCGCATTCGAGCAGGTGCCCGGTCAGCGTCCCTCGGCCACGGCGGCGCCAATCGACGGCAGGCCAGCCAAAGTGATGCACTTGGGGGGCAAGGAACAGCGACGGATCGGCGACACGACCGGTAATCACCACATCGGCGTCCAGGGCCAGCGCCTGAACGATCCCTTCGACCCCCAGATAGGCATTGGCCGAGACCAGCCGATCACCCAACCCGGCCACCGTCAGGCCATTGTCGAGCGTCCACTCCGGGTGCTGGCGCAGCACGTCGAGCACATCGTCACCTTCCACGGCCGCGACCTTCAGCCCCTGCAACCCGAGTTCAGCCGCGATGACCGACACTTGTCGCGCGGCGCCACGCGGGTTGGCTGCGCCCATGTTGGTGATGATCCGCAGTCGCTGCCCGCCGCGGCGTACGTAGGGCAGCACCGCCCGCATGCGCTCGGCCAGCAACGGATCGAAGCCGGCACGAGGGTCAGCCAGTCGGGCTTGCTGGGCCAGGGCAATGGTGCGTTCGGCCAGGCACTCGAAGACCAGGTAGTCCAGCTGCCCATCCCGGGCCAGTTCCACCGCAGGCTCCAGGCGATCACCGGAATAACCGGCACCGGCGCCGATTCGCAAAGTGTTCATGTTCAGAAGACTCCAAGTGCCAGCGCGGTCAGGGTCATCAGCACCGACGCGGCGAACAGAAATGGCAGGGTGAAACGCTGGTGATCGGCAAGGTCAAGCTTGCACAGCCCCACCAGCAGGAAAGTCGCCGGAGTCAGCGGGCTGACCGGGAAGCCGGTGGTATGGACCCCGAGCAGCGACGCCTGGGCCACCTGCACCGGATCCACGCCCAGCGAGCGGCCGACTTCGGCAATCACCGGCATGACACCGAAGTAGAACGAATCCGGGTCGAACAGCAAGCTGAGCGGCATCGACACGAAGCCCACAAGGGCAGGAATCAGTCGCCCGTGCCCCGGCGGAATCTGTTGCACCGCCACCTCGGCCATGGCCTTGAGCATGCCCGTGCCCTGCATGATGCCGGTGAACACACCTGCGGCAAGCAGGATGCTGGCCATGGTCAGGGCCGTCTTGGCGTGTGCATCGATGCGTTCGCGCTGCTGGTCGACACGCGGGTAATTCAGGCAAAGCGCCGCGACAGTGCCGAGCATGAACATCACCACCGGGTCGACCCAGCCGGCGATCATCACCGCCATCACCAGCACGGTGAGCAGCAGGTTCGGCCAGAACATGTGGGTACGGCGCAGGGCCTGTTCATCGGCACTCAGGATGCGCTGCGGCGCCGCGCCGGCATCGGCACCGGCCATGAGCCCCAGGCGCTTCTCTTCACGCCGGCCCAGCCAGTAGGCACAGCCGAAGACGAACAACAGCCCCACAACCTGCACCGGAATCAACGGCTGGAACAGTTCGGCCACCGGCACGTGCAGCGCGGCGGATGAGCGCAGTACCGGGCCGGTCCAGGGCAGGAAGTTCACCCCCGCCGCCATCGCTGCAACGCAGGCCAGAACCCGCCGGTCGATGCCTAGGCGCGTATACAGCGGCAGCATCGCGGGCACCGTGACGAGGAACGTCACCGCCCCCGAGCCGTCCAGGTGCACCAGCAACGCCAGCAGCGCGGTGCCGCAGACGATACGGGTCGGGCGGGTGCCGACGGCGCGCAGGATGCGGTCGATGATCGGGTCGAGCATGCCGGCATCGGTCATCACCCCGAAGAACAGGATGGCGAAGATGAACATGCCGACCACCGGGGCGACATTCTTGATACCGGTGAGAATGAAGCCGCTGGTCTGCAGGCCGAAGCCCGCGAGCAAGGCAGCCACGACGGGAAAGGCGATCAGCGCGACCAGGGGCGAGATGCGCTTGCTCATCACCGCGATCAGCAGGGACAGAATGGTAATGACGCCATAGAGGGCGAGCATGGGGTTACTCCGGCTTGTTTTTGTTGTTGCCCCGAGTATCAGGAGAGGTCCGGTAGCGTGTAAATTGCAATTTAAAGCCACGCACATTCGAAAAAACAAAATGAAGAATGCCCTGCAGCATATTCGTGCCTTCATCACCGTTGCCCAACGCGGCAACTTCGCCCGCGCCGCCGACGACCTGCACCTGTCGCCCTCGGCCCTGACCGTACAGATCCGCCAACTCGAAACCTGGCTGGGCGTCGCCCTGCTCGAACGCAGCCCTCGGCACGTCACCCTCACGGGCGCAGGGCGCGAGGCGCTGCCGGCGATGGAGAAGCTGCTGCTCGATCTTTCCAACATCGTCAGCGCCAGCCAGGGCTTGGCGGCGGTGCGTCGCGGGGTGGTCACCGTGGCTGCCCTGCCCTCGTTGTGCGCCGGGGCGCTTGCCGAGCGGCTGGCAGTGTTCCGCCAGTCGCATCCCGGTGTCGAAGTGCGCCTGCGCGACCTGGTCGCCGAGCGCATCGTCGAGCGCGTGCGCGAAGGCGATGTGGATTTTGGGGTGGGTGTGCGCAGCCAGTTCGGCCATGGGCTGGACTTCACACCGCTGCTGCGCGATCGACTGTGCCTGTTTGTGCCCGCCGGGCACCCGCTGGCCACCGGCCCCGTCAGTCTGCAAGCCCTGGACGGCCTGCCGATGATCCTCACCGGGCGCGACAGCAGCGTGCGGGCGCAGATCGAACAGGTGTTCCGCGCGCGCGGGCTGGTGTTGCAAGCGGCCATGGAAGCCAACTACATGTCGACGGTATTGGCGCTGGTGCGCAATGGGTTGGGCGTTACGCTGCTGCCGGAGTCGGCGGACGACGGCGAAGGACGGTTGGTTCGTCGGCAACTGGACGAAGCAGGGTTGGAGCGCGAGCTGGGGGTCATTACCCGCAGCGAGTGCAGCCTGTCCCCGGCGGCACTGCGTTTGGTGGAATGCCTGAAGGCGATGAGGCTCTGATTGTTGCTCACTGGTGAGACCTGTGGGCGCCCAAAGATGCCACCAGCGCATTTCATCGCTACAATGCCGCCCTAAACCGTGACAGCCCGAACCTATAACGACATGTCCCTTCCAAAGAATCACCTGGAACTGCTCAGCCCTGCCCGCGATGTGGCCATCGCCCGCGAGGCCATCCTGCATGGCGCCGACGCCATCTACATCGGCGGCCCAAGCTTCGGCGCGCGGCACAACGCGTGCAACGAGGTCGGCGATATCGCCGAGTTGGTGGAGTTCGCCCGGCGCTATCACGCGCGGGTCTTCACCACGATCAATACCATTCTCCATGACAATGAGCTGGAGCCTGCACGCAAGCTGATCCACCAGCTGTACGACGCCGGTGTCGATGCATTGATCGTCCAGGACCTGGGGGTGATGGAGCTGGACATCCCGCCGATCGAGCTGCATGCCAGCACTCAGACCGACATCCGTACGCTCGAGCGGGCCCGGTTTCTCGACCAGGCCGGTTTCTCCCAACTGGTGCTGGCGCGTGAACTGAACCTGCAGCAGATCCGCGCCATCGCCGCCGAGACCGATGCTGCCATCGAGTTCTTCATCCACGGCGCCTTGTGCGTGGCCTTCTCCGGCCAATGCAACATCTCCCACGCCCAGACCGGTCGCAGCGCCAACCGCGGCGATTGCTCGCAGGCCTGTCGCCTGCCCTACACCCTCAAGGACGACCAGGGCCGGGTGGTCGCTTTCGAAAAGCACCTGCTGTCGATGAAGGACAACAACCAGACCGCCAACCTTCGCGACCTGGTCGACGCCGGCGTGCGCTCGTTCAAGATCGAAGGGCGCTACAAGGACATGGGTTATGTGAAGAACATCACCGCCCACTACCGCAAGGAGCTGGATGCGATTCTCGAAGATCGCCCGGACCTGGCCCGCGCGTCGAGCGGTCGTACCCAGCACTTCTTCGTACCCGATCCAGACAAGACCTTCCACCGCGGCAGCACCGACTACTTCGTCAGCGACCGCAAGATCGACATCGGTGCCTTCGATTCGCCCACTTTCACCGGCTTGCCGGTAGGTGTGGTGGAAAAGGTCGGCAAGCGTGACCTGATGGTGGTGACCGAGGTGCCGCTGACCAACGGCGACGGTTTGAACGTGCTGGTCAAGCGCGAAGTGGTGGGCTTCCGGGCCAACATCGCCGAGCCGCGTGGCGAGTTCGAGGAAGACGGCCAGACACGCTACCGTTATCGCGTCGAGCCCAACGAGATGCCCGAAGGTTTGCACAAGCTGCGACCGAACCACCCCCTGTCACGCAACCTCGACCATAACTGGCAACAGGCGCTGCAACGCACCTCCTCCGAGCGTCGCGTCGCGGTTCAGTGGCAGGCCGTGCTGACCGAGCAACGCCTGGCGCTGTGCGTCACCAGCGAGGAAGGCATCACCGTGCAGGTTGCCCTGGACGGCCCGTTCGGCGCAGCCAACAAGCCGCAGCAGGCGCTGGATCAGTTGCACGACCTGCTGGGCCAACTGGGTACCACCCAGTACCACGCCGAGGCCATTGAGCTCGATGCCCCGCAGGCGTATTTCATCCCCAACTCTCAGCTCAAGGCCCTGCGCCGTGAGGCTATCGAGGCGCTCACCGAGGCGCGGGTCAAGGCGCACCCGCGCGGCAGCCGCAAGGCCGAGACCAGTCCGCCACCGGTCTATCCCGAAGCGCACCTGTCGTTCCTGGCCAACGTCTACAACCAGAAAGCCCGTGACTTCTATCATCGCCATGGGGTGAAGTTGATCGATGCTGCGTTCGAGGCTCATGAGGAACACGGGGACGTGCCGGTGATGATCACCAAGCACTGCCTGCGCTTCTCCTTCAACCTGTGCCCCAAGCAGGCCAAGGGCGTTACCGGTGTACGAACCAAGGTCGCGCCAATGCAGCTGATTCATGGCGACGAAGTGCTGACCCTGAAATTCGACTGCAAGCCGTGCGAAATGCACGTGGTCGGTCGGATGAAAGGCCACATCATCGACCTGCCTACCCCCGGCAGCGCGGTGAGCCAGGTGGTTGGGCACATCAGCCCGGAAGACCTGCTCAAGACCATCGTGCGCGCGCCGCACTAGCCTGGACCCGGGCTTTTTCAATCGCTCGAGCCAGAAAAGTCTCACATGAGGCATTTTCATCTCGAAAACATTGAACAGCCCGGTATTTTCTGCACAATGGGTTCCATGCGATCCACGCGAGGAACCCAGATGCAACCCACCCCCCACGACGAACGCCTGCTCAAGGCACTTGCCCACGCCATCGTCGTCCAGCCGCGCGCCACGCTCAAGGAGCTGGCCGAGACCGCCGGCATCAGCAAGGCCACCCTGCACCGCTTCTGCGGTACCCGCGACAATCTCGTGGACATGCTCGAGAAGCACGGCGAGCGCGTGCTGAACCAGGTCATCGAAGAAGCCGACCTGGCCAACGCCGAGCCACTGCAGGCGATACGCTACCTGATCACCGAGCATCTCAAGCACCGCGAGATGCTGGTCTTCCTGATGTTCCAGTACCGCCCCGACACCTTGCTCGGCGACGGCGACGACCGTCGTTGGGACACCTACACCCAGGCCATGGATGCATTCTTCCTGCGCGCCCAGCAGATGGGTACGCTGCGCATCGACATCAGCGCCGCGGTATTCACCGAGATGTTCCTGACCATGATCTTCGGCATGGTCGACGCCGAACGGCGCGGCCGTGCAGCCAGCGCCAATTCGGCGCAGGCACTGGAGCAGTTGTTCCTGCAAGGGGCCAGGGTCCAGTCCTGAGGACTGGCAAAAAAAAGGCCCCAGGACACAAGGTCCAGGGGCCGAACGGTTGGATCGTCCAACCAAAGGAGCCCTTCAGCCCTTGGGCGCAGGCCACCCCCCACCCAGCGCACGGAACAGGTCGACCAGGGCAATCTGGCGCTGGGTGCTGGCGTCGATCAGCGTTGACTCGTTCACATAGCTGCTGCGCTGCGCATCCAGGTAGCGCAGGTGATTGTCTATCCCGCCCTGATAGCGCGCCCTTGCCAGCTCCAGGGTTGCCCGGCTGGTCTCGACCAGCGCGCTGCGCGCCGCTTCCTCTCGGCGCAGCGTGTCGCTGGCTGCAAGCGCATCGGCCACTTCGCGAAATGCCGTCTGTACTGTGCCCTCGTAGGCCGCCACTGCCGAGTCCTTGCGTACCTGCGCAAGATCCAGCCCGGCACGGTTGCGCCCGCCATCGAACAGCGGCAACGACAGTTGTGGCATGAAGCTCCAGCTACGCGAGCCACCGTCGAACAGCCCCGACATCTGTGCGCTCGAGGTACCGTAGCTGCCGGTGAGGCTGATCCTCGGGAAGAACGCCGCGCGGGCCGCGCCGATATCGGCGTTGCGGGCTCGCAGCCGGTGCTCGGCAGCGAGAATGTCAGGGCGCCGTTCGAGCAGCGCCGAAGGTGCACCCGGTGCGATGTCCTGCAGCACTTGGGGGGCTTCGCCGGCAGATACCGGTATGTCCCTGGCCGCATCGGCACTGCCGACCAGCAGCACCAGCGCATTGAAGGCCTGGCGCTGCTGGCGCTGGGTGCTCTCAAGCTCCGCGCGGGATTGTTCGACCAAGCCCAGCGCTTCCTGATGGTCCAGTGCCGTGGCGGTACCGGCCGCGCGACGTTGGCCGACCAGAGCCAGTGAGTCCTCGCGGCTGGCCAGCGTCTGGCGGGTCAGGGTCAGGCGGCGCTGCGCGCCATCCAGGGTGAGGTAGGCCTGGCTGACCTCGGCGATCAGCGCCAGGCGCGCGGCTCGACCGGCCTCCTCCGTGGCCAGGTACTGCTCCAGTGCCGCATCGCTCAGGCTCTTGACCCGACCGAACAGGTCCAGCTCGTATTCAGGCAAGGCAAGACCGACCTGGTAGGTGCTGGCCACACCGCTGCGTCCGTCGGCCGCCAGGCTCGCCGGCTGATGCTGGCGATTGCCCGACGCGCCGGCATTCAAGCCCGGTACACGATCGGCGCGCTGGATCCGGTACTGGGCACGGGCCTGCTCGATATCGAGCAAGGTCTGGCGCAGCGAGCGGTTGTTGTCCAGAGCGCTGCTGATCAGCTGGCGCAGGCCCGGGTCGACCACGAACGCCTGCCAGTCCAGTTGCTCCACGCTCTGCCCTTGAGCTGCCGCGCCGTCGTGCCATTGCGCCGGGATCGGCGCCTCGGGGCGTTGGTACTGCGGCGCCATCGAACAACCTGCCAGCATCAACGCCATCGCCAAGGGGGCGATTCCTTTACCCATGACCATCACTCCACCACCTCGACAGGACGTTGCGCAGCAGCCTTGCCGGCCCTGCGCTTGAGCAGCGACAACACCCAGACGAAACAGATCGGCACGAACACCACCCCCAGCAACGTCGCGCTGAGCATGCCGCCGATCACCCCGGTGCCGATCGCCCGCTGACTCGCAGCCCCGGCGCCGGACGCGATAGCCAGCGGTACCACGCCGAGGATGAAGGCCATCGACGTCATCACGATCGGTCGAAAACGCAGGCGCGCAGCTTCGATGGCCGCTTCACGCAGGCTGTGGCCCTTCTCCACCAGATCCTTGGCGAACTCGACGATCAGGATCGCGTTCTTCGCTGCCAGGCCAATGATGGTGATCAGGCCGACCTTGAAGTAGACATCGTTGGGCAGGCCGACCACCATCACCGCCAATACCGCGCCCAAGGCACCGATCGGCACGATCAGCATCACGGTCAGCGGGATCGACCAGCTCTCGTACAACGCCACCAGCAGCAGGAACACCACCAGGATGGCCAGCGCGAACAGGCTGCTGGCCTGGCCGCTGGAGACTTTTTCCTGATACGAGAGCCCGGTCCAGGCATACCCGATGCCGGGTGGCAGGTCGCTGACCAGATGCTCCATCTCGGCCATCGCTTGACCGGTGCTGTAGCCTGGGGCCGCGTCCCCTGCAATACGGATCGAGGGGTAGCCGTTGTAGCGCACGATCTGCACCGGGCCTTCTTCCCAGCGCGTGGTGACGAAGGCGCTGAACGGCACCTGCTGCCCTTCGTTGTTCGGCGCATACAGGCGCAGCACCGCTTCCGGGGTCATCCGCTCGCCTTGCTCGGCCTGGACCACCACGCGCTGCTGACGTCCGGCGTTGGTAAAGTCGTTGATCACCTGCGAACCGAACGCCGCCGACAGGGTGCTGTTGATGCTCTCGAAGGTCACGCCCAGGGCGCGGGCCTTCTCACGGTCGATATCGACCCGCAATTGCGGCGCCTCGGCCAGGCCTTCCATCATCGCGTAGAGGATCGCCGGGTTGCCGTTGGCCTGTTGCAAGATCTTGTCACGCGCGGCCAGCAACGCTTCGCGCCCCAGGTTGCCGCGGTCGAGCAGCCGCAGGGCGAACCCGCCAGAGTTGCCCAGGCCATCGATCGGTGGCGGGTTCACTGCCATGATGCTGCCGTCACCGTGCGCCGCGAACTGCGCGTTGATGACCTGGGTTTCGGCATCCACCGACTGTTGCGAGCTGCGCTCGGACCAGTCCTTGAACGTCGGGAATGCCAGCGCCGCGTTCTCGCCCATGCCCGAGAAGCTGAAGCCGCTGACCAGAAACGCCGAAGCAATGGCCTCGCGTGACATCAGGAACTGCTCCAGCGCCTGGCCCGTGGCATCGGTGCGCACCCGGCTGGCGCCTGGCGGCAGTTGCACATCGACAATGGCGTAGCCCTGGTCTTCCACGGGCACGAACGATTCGGGCAGGCGCAGGTAGAAGTACCCCAGCACCACAAGAATCCCCGCATACACCAGCATGAAGCGGCCGGCGCGCGCCACGAAGGCGCTGTTGAGTGAAGAGTAGCGTGCGGTCAGGCGGGCAAAGCCGCGGTTGAATGCGCCAAAGAAACCGCGTTTCTCATGATGCCCCTGGGGCACCGGCTTGAGCAGCGTGGCGCACAGCGCCGGGGTGAACGTCAGCGCCAGGAAACCCGAGAACAGGATCGACACGGCCAGCGACAGCGAGAACTGCTGGTAGATCACCCCCACCGAGCCGGACATGAACGCCAGCGGCAGAAACACCGCTGACAGTACCAGCGTGATACCGATGATCGCGCCGGACACCTGACCCATGGCCTTGACCGTCGCCTCCCTGGGCCCAAGGCCCTCCTCGGCCATGATCCGCTCGACGTTCTCCACCACGACGATGGCATCGTCGACCAGGATGCCGATGGCCAGGACCATGCCGAACATGGTCATCATGTTCACCGAGAAACCGAGCAGCTTCATCACCAGCAAGGTGCCGAGCAGGCAAACCGGCACGACGATCGACGGGATCAAGGTGTAGCGGATGTTCTGCAGGAACAGGAACATCACCAGGAACACCAGTACCATCGCCTCGATCAGGGTATGGATGACTTTCTCGATGGCCACGTCGACGAAACGCGAGGTGTCGTAGGGCACAGAGTATTCGACACCTTCGGGGAAG
Organism: Pseudomonas sp. A014; assembly: GCF_052378495.1. Classification (NCBI taxonomy): domain Bacteria; kingdom Pseudomonadati; phylum Pseudomonadota; class Gammaproteobacteria; order Pseudomonadales; family Pseudomonadaceae; genus Pseudomonas; species Pseudomonas sp. A014. The sequence continues at coordinate 2,777,204 of NZ_CP199001.1, read as the reverse complement.
AACTCGGACAGCTCGGCCAGGCGCGCCTTGACTCGTGCCGCGGTCTGCAGGGCGTTGGCCCCGGGGGCCAATTGCACCGCCCCGGCCACCGCCGGCTTGCCATCGAGGCGCGAGGAGAAGTTGTAGCTTTCGCTGCCGACCTCCAGCCGTGCGACATCGGCCAGGCGCACCATCGAGCCATCGGGATTGGCGCGCAGCACTACACGGCCGAAGGCCTGCGGATCGTCCAGGGTGCCATGCACCGCCAGGGTCGCGGTCAGCTCTTGCTGGCTGCTACCCGGCGCACTGCCGAAGGCACCGGCCGGCACCTGCACGTTCTGACCGCGGATGGCATTGCCGACATCGTCGATCGACAGCCCGTAGCCAACCAGCTTCTGCGGATCGATCCACACGCGCATGGCCGCTTCCGAGGAGAAGAACTGCAATTTGCCCACCCCCGGGATGCGTCGCAGCTCGTTGTTGATGTTGCGCGCGGCATAATCGCCCAGTTGGGTGGTGTCGCCATGGCTGGCCGCGTCGGTGTAGCTCAGGGCGTAGATCAGCAAGAAGCCAGCGCTGGTCTGTTCGACTTCGACACCTTGGGTGGTCACCGCCTGCGGCAGCCGCGCCTCGGCTTTCTTCAGGCGGTTCTGCACGTCGACCTGGGCCAGCTCAGGTTCGGTGCCCGGCTCGAAGGTGACGACGATCTCGGCGATGCCGTTGGAGTTGTTGGTCGACTCGAAGTACAGCAGGTTCTTGGCGCCGTTGAGCGACTCTTCGATGACACTGGTGACCGACTCCACCAGCACCTTGGCCGAAGCCCCCGGATAGGTGGCGGTAATGGTGATCTGCGGCGGTGCGACGCTGGGGTATTGCGCAACCGGCAATGACGGAATCACCAGCAGGCCGGCCAGTGAGATGAACAGCGCCACGACCCAGGCGAAGTTCGGACGATTGATGAAGAACGTGGACATCGTGCTTTCCTCGCCTTATCGCGCCGCGGCTTGCTGGGTTGCCGACACTGCCACCGGCATGCCTGGCGCCAGACCCGCCGGGCTGCCGACGATGACCTGATCACCCGGCTGCAAACCCTCGGTGATCAGCCAGCGCGAACCATGCATGGTGCCGGTCTGCACGCCCCGGGCCTCGGCCATGCCGTCTGCACCCACCAACATCACCCGTGCCTGGCCATCAGCGCCGCGCTGCACCGCACGTTGCGGCACGAGAATGGCGCGGTTGTCGGTGCCTTGTGGGGTGTGTACGCGCACGTACATGCCTGGCAGCAGGATGCCGTCAGCGTTGTCGAAGCGTCCGCGCAGGGTGACCTGGCCGGTGCCGCGATCGACCGAGACATCGGTGAAGACCAGTTGCCCGGAGCGCTCGTAATCGGTGCCTTCGACCCGTGCCGTGAGGTGCTGATCGCTGCCGCTGGCCAGTGCGCCGTCCTTCAGGGCCTGGCGCAAACGCAGGGCATCGGCGGCGGACTGGGTGAAGTCGACATAGATCGGATCGAGCTGCTGGACACGCGCCATCAGTGTCGCGTCGCCCTGCCCGACCAGCGCACCTTCGGTCACCAGGGCGCGGCCGATACGACCGGAGATCGGCGCCTTGACCGTGGCGTAGCCGAGGTTGAGACGTGCCGTTTCTACATCGGCCTGGGCCGAACGAATCGCCGCTTCCGCGCTACGCAGGTCGGCGCTGGCGGTGTCGAAGTCCTGCTGGCTGACCGCTTCGATCTTCACCAGCGGTGCGTAGCGCTTGACCCGTGCCTGCGCTTCCTGACGCACCGCCTGGGCACGTGCCAGGTCACCCTCGGCACGCGACAGCGAAGCCTTGAAGGGCGCCGGGTCGATCTGGAAAAGCACATCGCCGGCTTTGACGTCGGCGCCTTCTTCGAAGCGCTTGTGCAGGACGATACCGGCCACCCGGGCGCGCACTTCAGCGACACGCATCGGCTCCACCCGGCCGGGCAACGTGGAACTCAAGGTCAGCGCCTCGCTGGCGACGGTCAGGGTTTGTACGGGTAAGGCGCTCTGGGCGCCGGCCTGAGGTTCTTCAGCCCCCCCACAGCCCGCCAGTACCAAGGTGGCTGCCAGGCAGCTGGCCAATGCTGTTGCACGCAAATTGCTCATTTATGCTCACCGAGCCTTTGATAAAAACGGCTCGAATGGTACTAACCGACCATTAATGAGTCAATTTAGTCTCATTTGATATTTGTGTTAAAGATTGTAAGCTGGGTGGTTTCAGGCCGCCGCCTGGTCTGCCTCTGTTGCGGTGCCGAGTTACCCCGGCACCGCGCAGCATCACTTACGAACGGCCGCCCTTGCGGCCCATGTCGTCGGTCTGCTTGTTGCCACCGGACTGCTGGCCACCTTTGCGACCGGCTTCAGACGCTTTTTCCCGGTCGTTGGCGAAGTTGCCAGGATTTTTGGTACCACCCTGACTGCCAGTCTTGTTCTGGTTATTGGCCATGGTCTTGCACCTCTTGTGGCTGTGGGATATGTACGGGCGTTTGCCGTACATAAGTTCGGAGCTCAGCGGCAACAGGGGATTCGGTTTATTACCGAGCCGCCAGACCGGCGGCGCTAAAGGTGCAGGGCGGTGTATTTGGCGCGAGGTGCATTGCGCTCAGGGGGCGTTTTCGAGGCTGCGCTGGCGACGGCCCAACCAGGCGCCTGTAATCCCCCAGCCAAGCGCAAGGATGGCGCCGATCGACATCGCCAGCTGCGGATGCTCGCCAAGCAGGTCCAGGCCACGCTTGACCCAACCGCTCAAGGCATCGCCACCCCGGTAGACCACGGTGTCGATGAAGTTCTTGGCTTTGTATTTCTCTTCGGCGGGCAACACGGTAAAGAGCATCTCCCGCCCCGGGCGAACCAGGGCGTACTCACCCGCACGACGCATGACCATCACGAAGACGAACACTGCAAATACCGGCGCCAGCGCCAGCCATAGGAAACCGACCGCCATCACCAGGGGCACGCCGACCAGTAGCACGCCGACACCCAGGCGCCGGGCCAGGCGTCCGGTGAGAAAGACCTGGGTGAGTATCGCCAGGGTTTGCACGACCGTATCGATCAGGCCGAAGACCTGTGTCTGGCGTGTCCGGTCGCTGAACGTCTCGCTGACGATACGGGCCTGCTCGAAATACAGGAACGTGCTGACGCTGGCCAGCAGTACGACGAACAACGCGATACCCAACAGGTAAGGCGACCGCAGCACGGCGGTGGCGCCGGAAAACGGATTGCCGCCCAGCGGCCGCGAGGCCGGATGCGCGGTGCTGGTCGGCAGCGGATTCAGCTCACGCCAGTGTTGCAGGTACAGCGCAGCGCCTATGCTGCCAAGCAGGCAGACGCCCGCCAGCACCAACAAACCAGCGTGCCCGAGGGGAGAAACCAGCAGCGTGCCAAGAATCGGCCCGCTCAGGCCGCCAAGGCTTGCACCCGCCGCGAGCAGGCCGAACAGGCGCTTGCCCTGCTCGCTGGAAAACAGGTCTGCCAGTACGCTCCAGGCCAGGGAGATGGCCAGCAGGTTGAAAACCGACAGCCAGATATAAAAAGCGCGCGCATTCCAGAGGTCGTCCGGGTCGCGGGCAAAGAGCACAGCAAACAACAGCAGGTTGCTGGTGAAGAAGGCGTAGGTCCACGGCAGGATGCGTCGCCTCTTCACCCGTGAAGCAAGCCATCCGAATAGCGGCAGGCAGGCCAGGGTGGCAACGAAGGTACCGGTGAACAGCCATTGCAGATTGTCCACGCCACCGGCCACTCCCATGGTCTCGCGGACCGGGCGCAGCATGAAATAACCGGTGAACAGCAGGTAGAAAAGCGCAAGACCCGCGACCACCGCCGGGCCTTCGCCGGGCTGGATGTTGAGGCTCTGGTCCAGGCGCCGCCGCCAGCCATTCATGGCGTCAGGCAAATTGCTTGATCAGCGCCTGGCGCTGGGCTTCGCTCAGCAGCGGCCCGCTGCCAGCCTTGAGCTGGTCGAGCTGACGGTCCGGTCGGCCGGTCGCAGGAATTACCGTGGTCACCGCCGGATGACTGATGGCGAACTTCAGGAACATCTGCGCCCAGCTGCCGATACCCGCCTCGGCCGCCCACTCCGGCAATGCCTGACCTTTGACCCGGGCGAACAGTCGGCCGTCGTCGAAAGCACGGTTGACCAGCACCGCGACGCCTTTGTCCTGGCACAGCGGCAGCAGCTCGCGCGCGGCATCCGGGGCGTTCACCGAGTAGTTGATCTGGATGAAATCCAGCGGCTCGCTGCGCACGATGCGCGCCACCTCATCCTGGCCGCTGTTGAGATAGTGAGTGATGCCCACATAGCGCGTCTTGCCTTGCTGCTTCAACTCCCGGGCATAGGGGAGCTGGGTCTGCCAATCGCGCAGGTTGTGGATCTGCAGCAAGTCGACCTTGTCGGTGCGCAGGCTGGACAGGCTTTGCGCCCATTGCCGTTCGGCGGCGTCGCGGCTGTCGGCGGCGATCTTGGTGGCGATGAAGCACTGACGGCGCCAGCCGCCCTCCTCCAGCAACTGACCGAGAATGGCGTCGGCACCGCCGTAGTTGGGCGAGGTGTCGATGACCTTGCCGCCGCCTTTGAAGAACGCCTCGAGCACAGCCTTGAGCTGTTGGTACTGGGCAGAGCCGGCCTGGACCTCGAAACTGCCGGAAGTGCCGGCACCGATGACCGGCAAGGCCTCCCCGGTGGAGGGGATCTTGCGGGTCAGCAGGCCGCTGGCGGACTCGGCGCGCAGCCAAGGGCTCAGGGCCAGCGCGCCAAGCGCGGCGCTGGCGCGCAGGACATCGCGACGTGCGTACATGAAGGAGGCTCCCGGTTACAGGGGGAAACCTTCAAGGCTAGTCGCTCTACCCCGCGATGCGCAGCGATTCTGTATCGGGATATTTAACCGAGCAACAGGCGCAGGTCCAGGCCTTCAGCTCCCATTGGCGGGCACCAGTAGTAGCCGCCGGTCAGTGGTCGGCTGAAGCGGTACAAGGCATCGACCACGCCATCTTCCAGGCCACTCATGCGCCGCAGCTGGATTTCGAAGGCATCGAACGAACGGCCCAGAGCAACGAAAGCCAGCCCTGCGCCACGGTTGTCGGCCCAGGCCACCGAACGGCGCACCATGAAGGCCGCGGGGTCATAGCTTTCCTGCGCGGTACGCTTGACGTGGGCCGACTCCGGCGCGTCTTCCAGTTCCTCGTTGTCGCTCAGGCGACGGCCAATGATGTCGTCCTGCTCTGGCTGAGGCAGCGACTTGAAGTAGTTGAGGTCGTGTTTCCACAGCTGGAACGCAGCGAAACTGGAACCTGCCAGGCCCGCTTGCTCGCCCGCCACGATGGCTGCGTCGACAGCATCGTTGTCCCGCGGGTTTTCGGTGCCGTCTTCATAGCCGGTCAGGTCGTGTCCTCCGTGGTGCAGAAAACCATCGACACTGTCGACCAGCGTGAATGCCGGCGCCAGGGCCTGCTCCAGGGCTTGAGCACGCAGGAACAGATCACCACGCGCGTCATCACGCAACCAGAGCCACAGGGCATGCTGGGTGGCCGGGTTTTCGACCGCTGCGTCCAACTGCGGGAAGCTGCGCAAGCCCGGGACATCGCGCCCCAGTGCCTTGGCCAGCGGCGCGCCGACGGCCAGGATCAGGCTGTGGCCGTCGACTTGCTGCAACAAGGCATCCAGAACGGCAGGCAGCGCCTCCCCCGTATGCAGGGCAAAGAACAGGTGACGGGCGTGGGCCGGCACCGGAGTGGCGAGCAGACCTTGCTGGAACGACATGACGAGCTAATCCTTCGGCAAAAGCGCGAATCCTACTGTGCTCGGCAGTCCATCGCAACGCGTCAGGTCGCGGCGAGGTGCGGCTCATCCGGAAATAATCAGTTACCAAAGGCTGGCACTTTGCGATTAGCTGATCGACGGAGCCTGCCTACACTCTCCGGAATCCCTCGCCCACGAGCATGCCGATGACCGCCTCCCCCTTGCTGACTGCCTTCCTGCCCATCGCCCTGGGCATCATCATGCTGGGCCTGGGGTTGTCGCTGACCCTCGCCGACTTCGCCCGAGTGGTGAAGTATCCCAAGCCCGTGCTGGTCGGCCTGGCCTGTCAGATCCTGTTGCTGCCGTTCATCTGCTTCCTGATCGCCAACGGGTTTGGCCTGGAGGCCGCGCTGGCAGTGGGCCTGATGCTCTTGGCCGCATCGCCGGGCGGGACCACCGCGAACCTGTTCAGCCACCTGGCACATGGCGACGTGGCACTGAACATCACGCTGACGGCAGTCAACTCGCTGATCGCCATCCTCACCATGCCACTGCTGGTCAACCTGTCGCTGATCTACTTCATGGAGTCGGACCAGGCCATCCCGCTGCAATTCGCCAAGGTCATGCAGGTCTTCGCCATCGTCTTGCTGCCTGTGGGCCTGGGCATGCTGATCCGCCGCTACGCACCGAGCTTTGCCGCGCGGATGGAGAAGCCGATGAAGCTGGTAGCGGCGTTGTTCCTGGCCTTCACCATCGTCCTGGCACTGGCCAAGGACTGGCAGACGGTGGTGGAGTACGCGCCGGTGGTGGGGGTCGCCGCGCTGCTGTTCAACGTGATCAGCCTGGGGTTGGGGTATTGGGTGCCGCGCCTGTTGCGCATCCCGAAACGCCAGGCAATTGCCATCGGCATGGAAATCGGCATTCACAATGGCACCTTGGCCATCGCGCTGGCGCTGAGCCCCAGCCTGCTGAACAACGCCACCATGGCCGTGCCGGCAGCGATCTACAGCCTGATCATGTTCTTCACGGCCGCCGCCTTTGGTTGGTGGGTGAGTCGGGGACACAAAGAAGCCATTGCCGCGCAGGAAACCGCGAATTGAATCCTGCGCGACTCAATCACCTCGCCGCGCGCGCAACTGGCGCTTGAGCTCGCGCAGCGGTGGCGCGTAGAAAAAGCCGAACGACACGCTACCCTCGCGCCCTTTCACCGCGTGATGAAGCCGGTGCGCCCGGTACAGGCGTTTGAGGTAGCGCTGCATGGGTTTGGGTTTACGCGGCCAGTGCCGGTGGAAGAAGCCGTCGTGGGCCAGCACGTACAGCACTCCATAGCCCGCCACACCTGCGCCGACCCACTGCAGGGGCGCGTAGCCGGCCTTGCCCAGCGCTATCAGGCCAGCAGCGATCAGGGCCAGCGCCACCAGGTAGAGGTCATTGGTCTCGAGTACACCCAGGTGCGGCTCATGGTGCGAGCGATGCAGCCACCAGCCCCAGCCGTGCATGACGTACTTGTGGGCCAGCGTACCGACACCCTCCATGGCCACCAACGTGGCGAGCAGCACGGCGATGTTGAACAGCATGGGACAGTCCGGCGTGGATGGTGAAAGTCGCCAAGGTTACCACCGCTGACGAACGCATCGGAAACGGTAGGAGGTTTCGGCAATGAAGCAATTGTCATGAATTCGGCCTTGATTCTGCGCAACTGCAGGCGTAAGGTCCGCGTCGCACTTATGCATCCCCTACAGGAGTCCTGCATTGGACAGTAGCCCCAGTCGATTGCGACAGGTCCACACGGCAAGCTAGTCCGGCAGCATTCCTGCCGCTGTCTTGCCGAATACGGTAGACGGCGGTCCATCTCGCCTGCAAAGGCAGATCTCCCCTCTTCTTTCTTGCTCAGCCAGCTCGTGCCGGCAAGTGTCGTGGTCCTGCGCGCTCATTCATTTCATCGGCGTCACGCTTGCCAGTGGCGTATGCGCGGGCCATTGCCCGTGGAAAGAGGTTTGCTATGGATTGGAAAGTATTTCTGCTGCGCGTCAGCGTGGCCCTCGTACTCGGTGCCCTGATCGGCGCCGAACGTCAACTACGCCAGCGTCTGACCGGCCTTCGCACCAATGCGCTGGTCAGCACCGGTGCCTGCCTGTTCGTACTGATGACCCAGGCGGTACCCGGCATGGAACCCAGCGACGCCTCGCGCATCGCCGCGTATGTGGTGTCCGGGATCGGCTTTCTCGGTGGTGGCGTGATCATGCGTGATGGTTTCAACGTGCGCGGCCTGAACACTGCCGCCACGCTCTGGTGCACCGCGGCCATTGGCGTGCTGTGCAGCCTGGGGCTGTTGCTGGAAGCAACCCTGGGCAGCCTGGTGGTGCTGTGTGCCAATATCCTGTTGCGCGACATCGCCCAGCGCCTGGACCGTCAGGACGTGGTGCCCGCCAGTGAAGTCGAGCAACGCTTCGAGGTGCGCATCGTCTGCCGGGCCGAAGACGAGATCCAGGTGCGCAGCCTGATGCTGCACAGCCTCAGTGACCCAGGCCTGCGCCTGCAGTCGCTGCACAGCGAAGACCTTCACGACCCGCTGCGCCTGGAAGTACGCGCCGAACTGCTGGGTACCCCACAGGCGCCCGCACAACTCGAGCGCCTGGTCAGCCGAGTGAGCCTGGAGAAAGGCGTCAGCTCGGTGCGCTGGCAGCTCCATGCCCAGGCGGTAGAGGTCGATTAAGCATCGTCGCGCAAATGCCGCTCTCTGAGCTCCTGCCGCTCCTTGGCCTCGATGCACAGGGTCGCGGTGGGACGCAGCAGCAGGCGGCGCAGGCCGATCGGCTCACCGGTCTCTTCGCACCAGCCGTAATCCCCCTTGGCCAGGCGCTCCAGCGCCTGGTCGATCTTGTCCAGCAGGCGCTTTTCCCGCTCAAGGGTGCGCAACTGCCAGTGTCGTTCCTCTTCGGCACTGCCCAGGTCGGCCGGATCGCTGTGCACTTCCTGCTCGCGCAGCGCCTGGAAATCCTGCTCTATACGCTCCTGCAACTCCACCCGCTGCCCCAGCAACAGGTTACGAAAGTACTGGCGCTGGGGTTCGTTCATGTAGGCCTCGGCCGGCTGGCCGAGCAAGTCTTCTTCAGTCATGGGGCACACTCGTGCAATAAAGGGTCATCGATCGAACATCAGCGGCAGGCCCTGGCAGCGTGGCTGCACCTGGCCCTGATGCCAGGCGAGCTGGCCGGATACCACGGTAGTGCGCACCACATGCCGCAGGTGTCGATGCTGAAAGGGTGTCCAGCCACAGCGGGACAGGATCGGGTCGTCGGCGACCGGGCGCGGTTGCGCCAGGCGCTCGACCAGCGCCAGATCGGCCCAGTAGCCTTCTCGCAGAAAACCGCGCTCGCGGATGGCGAACAGGCGGGCCACGGCGTGGCTGGTCTTGTCGACTACCTGGGTCAGGCTCAGCACGCCCTCGCCGACCAGCTCCAGCGCAGCTGGCAAGGCATGCTGAACCAGTGGCAGGCCCGAGGGCGCGCGGCCATAGACTCGGCGTTTTTCCTCAAGCGTGTGCGGCGCATGATCGGTGCCGATCACGTCGATCACGTCGCCGGCCAGCGCCTGGCGCAGTGCATCGCGGTCGGCACGGGTCTTGATGGCCGGGTTGCACTTGATCAGATGGCCGAGTTGCGCGTAGTCGCTGTCGTCGAACAGCAGGTGATGTACGCAGACCTCGGCGGTAATGTGCTTGTTGTGTACGGGACCTGGGGCGAACAGTGCCAGTTCTCGCGCGGTGGTCAGATGCAGCACATGCAGGCGCGTGCCGAAACGCCTGGCCATGTCCACGGCCAGTGACGAGGAGCGATAGCAGGCATCGGCATCGCGAATCAGCGGATGAGCGGCCGCAGGAATGAATTCGCCATGGCGCTCCCGCCACAGCGTCTCGTTGGCCAGGATGCTCGGGGTGTGTTCGCAGTGGGCCAGCAGGATGGTCGGGCAATAGATGAACAGCCGCTCGAGCACCTGCGGGTCGTCCACCAGCATGTTGCCGGTGGACGCGCCCATGAACACCTTGACCCCGGCGACTTCACGCGGGTCGAGCGCGGCGATGGTGTCCAGGTTGTCGCGACTGACGCCGAAGTGAAAGCCGTAGTTGGCCTGCGAGCTGGCCGCCGCGCGACGTTTCTTGTCGGCCAGCGCCGCAGTGGTGAGGGTTGGCGGGTCGGTGTTGGGCATGTCCATGAAACTGGTGATGCCGCCCGCCACCGCAGCCCGCGACTCACTGGCAATGTTCCCCTTGTGCTCTGCCCCGGGTTCACGAAAGTGCACCTGGTCATCGATCATTCCCGGCACCAACCACTGCCCTTGCGCATCGATCTCGACTTTAGCGCGCACGCCTTCGATGCTCGCGGCGATCTTGTCGATACGCCCGCGGGCGACCAGCAGGTCAGCCTCGAACTCGCGCCCTTCGTTGACCAGCCGTGCGTTGCGTATCAGCAAGTCGGCCATGCTCAGAACTCGTTCTGCAGGGCTTTGTAGCCCTGGACCAGGTCGATGTTGGTGCGAGCGACATCCTCGGAAAATTCCGAGGCCGACACACTGACCGGTGGGTAACGGTCAAGATCGGTGTGTGGGCCGATATGTTCGGTGGGCGGTACGTAAAAGCGCTCCGGCAGGTCGCGACCATCGACCACCGAGTTGTGACGCACGACGCTGCCATCACCCACGCGGCAATTGAACAGCACGCTGTTGAAACCGATGAACACCCGATCGCCGACCACGCAGGGGCCGTGCACGATGGAGCGGTGGGCGATGGAGGTGTATTCACCGATACTCACCGCCGCGCCGGATTTGGAGTGGATGACCACGCCATCCTGAATGTTGGAGTTGGCACCAATGACGATCGGCTCCATGTCACCGGTGCCGTCCACCTCGTCGGCGCGAATGACCGCGTAGGGGCCGACGAACACATTGTCCTTGATGATGACCTTGCCGCAGATGATCGCGGTCTTGTCGATGTAGGCCGATTCGGCGATTTGCGGGAGGTGGCCGGAAGGGTTTCTGCGGATCACGGTACGTTTCCTGAGGCAAGCTGATTCTCGCAAATGTTACGTTATAACAATTTAGTTGTAACCCCCTTCCCCTCCCGCCGAGCATGACGCCGGTGAGAAATTTCAAACTTTCGCTGCCGATCGACGCTCAACCGTCTGCGACACCGATGTCGCGACCACGGACAAGGAGAGACACATGAATACTCTGTTCCTCAAGCGAGCCGGTCTGTGCATGGCCATGGGCCTTGCCTCGATGCAGGTGATGGCCGCTTCCTCCGACGATTTCGTCGAGGCCGCGACCGAAGCCGGTATCGCTGAAGTCGTAACCGGCAACCTGGCGCTGGAAAAGAGCAAGGACGCCGAGATCAAGACCTTCGCCCAGCAGATGGTCACCGATCACACCCAGGCCAACCAGAAACTCGGTGATATCGCCCGCAAGCTGGATATCAGCGTGCCTGACGAGGCTGCGCTCACCGACAAGGTCAAGAAGATGATCCTGGAATGGCGCGACGAGTCGTTCGACAAGTCCTATGTCAACAATCAGGTCGATGCCCACGAGAAAGCCGTGGAGCTGTTCAAGAAGGAAGCCGAATCGTCCGACAAGCCGGAGCTCAAGGCCTTCGCCAGCGAAACCCTGCCCACCCTCGAGAAGCACCTGGAGCACGCCAAACAGCTTCAGGCCAAGCACGGCAAGTGATCCACAGGTAATCAGAGAGGCTTGATATGAGTAATGATGCTCTGCGCGCCGAAGTACTGACTCGGCTACTGCATGCCCACCCTCAAGGTCTGGGTAAGGAAGTACTGGACAACTACCGCGGCGAAAAGGCCGTGGCCGGCATGCTCAAGACGCTTCAGGAGGCCGGCTTGATCCATGATGGCAGCGTCAATGTCGATGCCGATCACCAGATCAGCGTGCGTTATCCAATCAAGTTGTCCAGTGCCGGCGTAGACGCGGCGCGTCAGCTCGACAGCTGAACCCTCGGGCTGCGGGCGCGGCACTTGCTGCCGCGTGCGCACGCCCGGGGGATCATGCCTCGGTTACTTACCTTTCTTTTCGTGATCGCGAGGTGGCTTTGCCGGACCTTGCGGGTCGACTTGCGGATCCTCCAGGTCAGGGGAGTCCGGATCAAAACCCAGGTCTTGCTTGCTGGACGCCTTGTCGGAGGAGTGAGGCCCTTGCGCAGGGTGGGGACGTTTCTGTTCGCTCATGGTGCATTCTCCGTAACGGTGTCTACAGAAGAAAGCGCGGGTCTGGCGAAGTTTGATTTATCTACGCGCCCTTTGCCTGGAAGGTCTCGAGCTGCGCACAGCGCGCCTCGCTAAGTGTCAGACGATCCTGCAGGCGCTCGATCAGGCGCATCTGTTCGGCGCAGATGTCACGCTGACTCACCAGCGCCTGACGCTCGCTGTCCAACTGCCGACGTACCTCCTCGCTCGCCCCCTGCGCCTGGGCCAGGATCGAGCGCAGCCCTTGAACCTGGGCATCGCGCTGCTCCAATTGTTCGTCGAGTTGTTTGTGCTGGGCGCTGGCCTGTCGGCTTTCGGTCAGCAGGCGCTCATTCTCACGGTGCAGGTGTGTCAGTTCTTCCTGGCGGGCGATCGCGTCCTGCTGCAACTGACGCAATTCCCCTTGCGACTGCTGCAACTGCTCGTCCTTGTCGGTCAGCCTGAGCCGCAGTTCGCGCAGGGACTGGTTGAGGCTGGCGCTGCGCAGTTGCTCGGCCTGCAGAGTGCTCAGCGCTGTCTCGAGCTTTTCCGACTCGGCCGAAAGGGCGCTGGCCTGAATCTGTTGTTGCTGGTGAGCAGCCGCGAGTGCTTGCTGGGCAAGTTGCAACTGCACCTGCAATTGGCCGCGCTGTTCATCGAACACCGCCTGCGCGTCGCGAATACGTGCCTCCCCTTCCTCGCGCAACTGCTCTGCCAGTTGGCCAACGAAACGCCCCAACGTGTCGCTGAGGGCCGGTGAACGCTTGTCAGCCAGCGGTTGCAGCGCTTCGAGCTCACGCATGTAGCGATGAATGGTGGTTTTCGAACCGGTATTACCCAACTCGATACGTACTGCATCGATACTCGGATGCTCGCCCCGGGCGATCAGCGCCTGTCGCGCCTGCTGCACTGCCGCCTTGTCTATGCCGCCGCGGGCCATGTTCGCTCCTGGATTTCGTAACGTGGTATGTAGCCCGTAATTACATACTAAAAACTTAGCTTTTCCCAGTGGATTCTTAGGCTCTGTAAGAAATGTGTTGAGAAGTAGATCGAGCTCGCAGGAATCAGGAGCTCAGGCTGGCCCTAGCCCTGGCGCAGCCAGTCGATGAAGCGCGCAAACAGCTCCGATTGCGAATTGATGCCCAGCTTCAGATAGAGATTCTTGCGATGCATGCGTACGGTTTCCGGCGAAATGCCGAGGTCCTGCGCCGTGGACTTCACCGAATGCCCACGCAGGATCATGTGCGCGACTTCCCGCTCGCGATCAGTCAGTACCTGGCAACCGAAGCTGTCGAACGCAGCTTGCAGACTTGCATGCTCCAGCGGCGCGGAACCGGGCTCGAGAATGTGCCGTGCATAGCGGCCCAGCAGTTCGCGCACCATCGGTTCGACCGCACGCAACAGGTCGATCTGTTGCGCGCTCAGTCGTGTACCGCTGCAACCTTGGAACAGGCTGAGGGAGAGTTTGCGGCCATCGCTGAGGTCGACGATGTAGTAGCTGTCTTCGCTGCAGCCAGTGCCCAGGTAGTAAGCCTTGTAGTAGTCACTGTCGAAGAAGTTGTCTGGTGCGATGTCCTGCAGGTGATAGAAACCTTCGGCCAGCCCGCTCTGTACCGCAAGGCAGAAAGGATCGAGCAGGTAGCCGGCTGCAAAATAGCGGTTGAGCACCGCGTCGCGATGGGCATCGGGAATACCCTGCTGGTACAACAGGCGTGGCGCCTGCCCCTGGCTCTCGACACTGATCATCATCGACTCGACCGCCACCAGTTGGCCCAGCGCCTTGGCCAGATGCTGCAGGGCCTGCGGTGATTCACTATGGGCCAACGCACTTTGTAGCGCCGCATGCCACTGTTGCAGCGCGCCGAGAGTGAGGGTAAGCGGTGTGTCGGGAGAGGCCTGGGTCATGCCCGGCAGTCTAGCCTGCCGGACATGCCCACGCACAGCCCGCTGCAGGCTGCTCATCGCCCCTGGTACAACCCTTGCGCCGTGAGCTCGCGCGCGGTTTCGAGGATGCACTGGCGCAGGATCTCGACGATCTCGTCGACCTGGGCGCGGGTGACGATCAGCGGCGGCGACATCACGTTCAGGTGCATGATCGGCCGCACCAGCAACCCCCTGGCCTGGGCCTTGCTGTGGATGCGCTCACCGATGTTGATCGCATCGTCGAACAGTGCCTTGCTCGCCTTGTCGGCGACGAACTCGACGCAGGCCATCAGCTTCATGCAGCGCACATCGCCCACCAGCGGTAGCTCGCGCAGGCTCTGCAGGCGTTGTTCCAGGTAGCCGCCAACATCCTTGACGTGTTCCAGCAAGCTTTCCCGCTCGATGATCTCGATGTTCTTCAGCGCCGCAGTACAGCACACCGGATGGCCGCTGTAGGTGAACCCGTGGGTGAAGCAACGCCCCTTGCCCGGCTCGGCGATCACCTGCCAGATACGCTCGGAGAAGATGCACGCACCCAGCGGCAGGTAGGCGGACGTCAGGCCCTTGGCCGTGGTGATGATATCCGGGGTGACACCGAACAGCTCTTCGCTGGCGAAGAACGTGCCCAGGCGTCCGAACGAGGTCACTACTTCGTCGGCGACGAACAGGATGTCGTAGGTCTGGCACAGCTGCCACATGCGCGCGAAGTACCCCTTGGGCGGGATGATCACCCCGCCCGAGCCCATGATGGGTTCGGCGAAGAAGGCTGCGACGTTGTCGGCCCCCAAGGAGAGAATCTTGTCTTCGAACTCGGCGACCAGAAAGTCGAGGAATTCGGCTTCGTCCATGTTGTCCGGGGCGCGGTACGGGTTGGGGTTGGAGATGTGGTGGATCAGGTCGTGGGCATAGTCGAACTCAGGCACCCGGTCGGCAGCCTTGTTGCCGATCTGCATGGTCAGGGTGGTCGAGCCGTGGTAGGCGTTGTAGCGGGCGATGATGTGTTTCTTGCCAGGCTTGCCGCGGCAGTTCTGGTAGTACTGGATCAGTCGGTAGGCGGTGTCCACGGCAGTGGACCCACCTGTGGTGAGGAAGACATGGTCCAGGTCGCCCGGCGCCAGTTGCGCGAGCTTGCGGCACAGCTCGATGGCCACATCGTTGGCCATGTCCGAGAACGGGTTCGAATAGGCCAGCTTGCGCACCTGGTCGGCAATGGCCAAGGCCATTTCCTCGCGCCCCAGGCCAATGTTGGTGCACCACATGCCGCCAACGGCATCGAGGAAGCGGTTGCCTTGGGTGTCGCGGATATAGGCGCCTTCGCCTTCGATGATGTTCAGCGCGCCCTGTTCGCGATGATCGTCGAACATGTGGTAACCGTGCATGTAATGGGCTTTGTCGGCTTCCACCAATGGATCGTGGGCGATAGCGAATGCGTTGCTTGAAGTGGCCATGGGCAGCTCCTTGGCGAGGATCGTTCGAAAGTGTTCAGAAACCGGTCTTGACCGTGCTCCAGACCCGCGTGATCGCACGCATGTCCTTGGGCGTCTGGGTCTTTTGCGCGAACAGCCGTTCGCGGGTCTGGGCATCCGGGTAGATCGCCGGGTCCTGGCGGATATCGGCCTGTACCAGAGCGGTGGCCGCAGCATTGCTGTTGGCGTAGTGGATAAAGTTGGTCACCTTGGCCATGGTCTGTGGCTGCAGCAGGAACTCGATGAAGCGATGGGCGTTGCTGACGTGCGGCGCATCCTTGGGGATGTAGAGGTTGTCGAACCAGATCAGCGAGCCTTCCTTGGGAATGAAGAACGCCAGCTTGATAGCCTTCTTCGCCTCCACCGCACGCGCCTGGGCAGTGGCGTAGTCACCCGACCAGGTCAGGGCCAGGCACACGTCGCCGTTGGGCAGGCTGGTCAGGTAGTTGACCGAGTCGAACTTGCGGATATAGGGGCGGATGCCCAGCAACAGCTGTTCGGCGGCCTTGAGATCCGCCGGTGCGGCGCTGCGTGGGTCCTTGCCCAGGTACTGCAGGGCCAGCGGAATCACTTCGGTGGGGGCGTCCATCAGGGTCACGCCGCAATCGGCGAAGCGCGAAACGATGGCCGGGTCGAACAGCATGGCCAGCGAGCCGATCGGAGCATCGGGCATGCGCGCCTTGATCTTGTCGACGTTGTAGGTAACGCCGGAACTGCCCCAGGTGTAGGGCGCCGAGTACTTCAGGCCAGGGTCGTAACCTTGCAGGTTGCTGACCACCTGCTCGTCGAGGTTATGCCAGCTGGGCAGTTGCTGTTTATCCAGGGCCTGGAACACACCCGCCTGGATCAGCGGTGGCACCAGCGACGCATTGAGCATGACCAGGTCGTAGCCGGAGCGGCCGGTGAGCAGTTTGGTCTGGACCGTTTCATAGCCATCGAAGGTGTCGTACACCACTTTGATACCGGTGGCCTTTTCGAAGTCGGCCAAGGTGGTTTCACCGATGTAGTCAGTCCAGTTGTACAGCCTGAGCGTGTTGCTGCTGTCCCCCTCTGCCGCTGCCTGCACCAGTGCCGTCGAGGACACCAGCAGCAGACCGCCAATCACCTTCAGTGCCTTGCGCATAGCAACTCCATCGTGTGACTGCTCCGGATTGAGCCGATGGGGTCACTATGGGAGGTCTGGCTGGCTGCAGACATACCCCGAATGTGTGGGTGGTCGTTTTTGGGAAGGTCGCAGATGTGTCACTCGTTGATCAGCGTCAGCGTTCCGATGTCCAGCAGGCTGAAAAAACCGCTGCTCCAGCCACCGGTATCCAGGTGCCACACGTTGCCCAATACCTTGTGCGTGAGCACCGGGGTGTGGCCGACCAGCAGCGCACGCAGCCCTTGGATGGGTTGGCTATCGCCGCTCTTCAGGCGCCGGCGCGACCATTGGCAGACCTCGCGCACGGCAGGGTCGTCCCTCGTCTGCAGGCAGGCGCGCAGCTCAGCCCAGTCGGCGAACGGACTGTCTGCATGCAGCATGCCGACCAACCCGTGGGCAGTCTGTACTTCGAGCGCGACCGGCAGACGTTCGAACTGCTCGACGAAGCGCGCCTGCTCAGCCTTGGGCAAATCGAGAAACCAGCCGCCGCCAGCCGCACGGTACATGTCCAGATCAACACGGCCACCGCGATAGTGGCTGATGGCCAATGCTTCATGATTGCCCTGCACGGCATGAAACCAGGGTTGTGCCAGCCAGTTCAGGGCCTCTTCGCTGGCCGGGCCCCGGTCGACCAGGTCACCGACACTGAACAGCCGATCGACCTCCGGATCGAATGCCGCCTGCTCGAGCGCGGCCTGCAGGCGTTGGAAGTGCCCGTGGATATCGCCGACCGCCAAGTCCCGCCCTTTGTCGTTGGCGGCTAGCTGCCGAAAACGCGCCATTACATCATTCCTCTGCTGTGTCGCCGGCGCCAGGCGTAGAATGGAGAGCCAACGAGCCCGTCGCGGAGGTGCATCATGCGCTCTACCCTAGCCTGTGCTGCACTGATGGTGCTGGCATACGACAGCATGGCACAAGGCATCCCGCCCGCGCAGGTCCAGGTCAGCTTCGATCACCCGGAAAAATTCCGCGATGCCAGCCTGAACAGCCCCGGCTATGAGCGCGGCGCCGCCCCAGAAGTGATGAAGGCACTCACCCGGCACCTGGAAAAACTTGGCCAGCGCTACCTTCAGCCCGGTCAGCGAGTACAC
This sequence comes from Pseudomonas sp. A014, assembly GCF_052378495.1. NCBI lineage: Bacteria > Pseudomonadati > Pseudomonadota > Gammaproteobacteria > Pseudomonadales > Pseudomonadaceae > Pseudomonas > Pseudomonas sp. A014. The sequence goes on along the minus strand of NZ_CP199001.1, from coordinate 2,759,611 downwards.
ATCGACATCCGCGACATCGACCTGGCCGGCCGCTACGAACCCTGGAACAGTCAGGCCTACAACGTACGTTTCATGCGCGAAATCACCTGGCCGACCATCGACCTCAGCTACACCCTCGTTCAACCCGGTCAGCCCGAGCGCAAGGCCGAGGAACGCGTCAGCGACAAGATGTACCTGAGCCGCCCAGGCCGCGTGGGCAGCAGCGATCGCCTGTATGCCGAGAAGGCCATGCTCGATGATTGGTTCCGCCAGCGCTTCGCTGCACGGCCGGCGTCCTGAGTTTCGCTGGTTAACGGCGGGCGGCTGAGGGTATCCTCTCCCTTTGTGTCACCCAAGGAAGGATCCCCGTGAAGTACCTGCTGCTGGCATTCGCCAGCTATGCCTCCTGCTACTACCTGGTTGGTTTGCTGATTCGCGGCAGGCTGGCAGACATCGCCGAAGGGTTGCGCCATCGCCCGGATGCGCCGACACCCGGCCAGTACCTGCGTGAGGTCGAACGCCATGCCCGACGGGCGCAGCGGCACTACGGCCTGTTCGCAGGCTCGGTGCTCGCACTGGTGCTGTGCGCATTGGCGTGGTGGTTGAGCTGAGCGCTCAGAACAGCGACAGGCTCTGCCTGCCCTCGAGCGCCAGCAGATACTGCTTTGCCGGCAACCCGCCAGCAAAGCCAGTCAGGCTGCCCGAGGCACCGATCACCCGATGGCAGGGTGCGATGATCGAGATCGGGTTGCGCCCATTGGCTGCCCCTACCGCACGCACTGCCGTGGGGTTGCCGATCTGTTGGGCGATATCGCTGTAGCTGCGAGTCTGGCCGAAAGGAATGGTCAGCAGCGCCGCCCAGACCTGGCGCTGGAATTCAGTGCCATCGAAGTCCAGCGGTAGCTCGAAGCGCTGCCGCTGGCCGGCGAAATACTCGCCTAACTGACGGGCAGCTTCCCGCAGTACGGGCGCCTGGTCATCACGGTGCAGTTCGCCAAGGCGCACCCGGTTGGCACGCTCCTCTTCCCATAGCACGGCGGCCAGGCACTCGCCACGGGCGACCAGTGTCAGGGTGCCGACTGGCGATGACATGAGGGTGAAAGCGCTGGACACAGGCAACTCCTGATGCTGGCTGGCGACCCCCGGCACTCTACCTATCGCGCGATCGTGCTGCATCCGCTTTCTTGACGTGCAATGCTCACACCACGGCCGTCGCTCGCGCCGCGAGGGCGCGGGCCTGCTGCAGGTCGATCCTGGGGATCAATGCCGGGGGGATGCGTGAGCGGGTCGAGAGGTTATGAACGCGGAAGCGCTCACCCACCACTTGGTGCGCCATCAGAGTCAGTGACGGCAGGATACGACTTTCCCAATGCTGGTCGAGGCCGCAGGGCGAGCGCTTGCCGCCGTTGGTCTCATAAAAGCGCCCTGCCGACTGGTTCAGATCCACGCCGACCAGTAGCACATCATCGAAGCCCAGGTGGTAGGCCAGTTGCAGGGCCACAAAAGCCACGGTCCGGGCATCGAAGAACCCGTACGACAGGTTCCTGCTGAAACCGATCGAACGCGCCCGCTTGCTCCACAGCGTGCGGTTGCGCGCATAGCGTCCATCGCCGAGCCCCAGCCATTCGCTGAACGTCGGGTCCAGGGCCTTGAGCAGCGGGTAGCGCTCGGTGTCCTCAGGCAGGTCGAACAGATCGAACTGCTCCGGCCACAGCGCCAGTCGCGGACTGGTGTGCAATGCCGTGGCAAAAAGCTCGGGTTGCTGGTTGCAGAAATCCTTGTCGGTGCAAATGTAGAAGAACGGACGCACATCCGTGCCCACCAGCATCGAAATGGAGCCATTCATGGCGATGATCGGGACGCTGGCAAAATCTTCGAGCGGAAAATCTTTCGCTGACGCACCTGACGCCAGGATCACCACAGGGCCTTTCTGGGTATTGCGACACGCCTCAAAGCTGGAGAACGCCCCGCGTGCAGCCTCTGACTGCGACGGAAGTTGGTTCATGGGTCTGGCCAATGGTGTAGGTCTTTTCAGAATACAGTTGTTCACAATTCTTAAACGGTTTTTTACATAACCCTTACACAGACCCGAGGGGATGGATGTTGTAGGCAAGCGAGGCTGCAACGCGGGTCGGCATGTACGGCGACATGTTTCCCTGGCAACTGTCTGACCAGCAACACCTGGCCAACAGTTGATTGCCCAAAGGGCGACACCTCCCGCATAAAACAATTTCAAGCCATTGATTTTATTCAAATAAAGTCGCTGGCACGGTTTCTGCTCCGGTGAGCTGTGTACACGCACAGTTTCCCGAGGAACCCATGTCCACGCCTGCCGTCTCAGCCTCCTACGACATCCGCCAGCCGGATGCCCATGTCATCCGCGACGATGCCGAAGCCATCGCCGTTGCCCACCAGATCGCCGCGCTGCTGCGCGAAGGCGCTGCCGAGCGTGACCGACGCCGAGAAGTCCCTGCCGATGTGGTCGATGCCTATTCCAACAGCGGTCTGTGGGGCATCACCGTGCCACGTGCCTACGGAGGTGCCGAAGTGTCCTTCGCCACCCTGGCGCAGGTGATCGCCATCGTCTCGGCCGCCGACCCTTCGCTTGGCCAGATTCCACAAAACCACTACTGCCTGCTCGAAGACATCCGCCTGCAAGGCACCGAAGAGCAGCGGCGCTTCTTCTTCGACTTGGTGCTCAAAGGCCATCGTTTTGCCAATGCACTGTCGGAAACCGGTGGCAAGACCGTCCAGGACATCCGGACCCGCCTGGTTGCCGAAGCCGACGGCTACCGCATCGACGGCCGCAAGGGCTACTGCACCGGCTCGCTCTATGCCCACTGGATCGGCGTCCTGGCCCTGGACGAACTGGACCGGGCGCAACTGGCCTTTGTGCCACGTGGCACTCCTGGGCTGGTGGTCGTCGACGACTGGAACAGCATGGGCCAGCGCACCACCTCCAGCGGCACCGTGCTGCTGGACGGATTGCGCGTGCCCGCATTCAACCTGTTCCCCAGCTACCGCTCCTACGAGCACCCTACCCTCGCCGGACCCTTCGCCCAACTGACCACTGCGGCGATTGACGCCGGTATCGGCCGCGCGGCGCTGGACGACACCATTGCCTTCGTACGCGACCATGCCCGTCCGTGGATCGATGCCGGTGTTGAAAAGGCCAGCGAGGATCCGCTCACCATCATTCAGATCGGCTCCCTGGAGATCCGCCAGGAGGCCGCCGAGGCCCTGCTCGAGCGCGCCGGCAAGGTGCTGGATGCCGCCAAGCCTGCGCCGAACGAAGACAACGTCGCCGCTGCCTCGGTGGCGGTGGCCAAGGCCAAGGTGCTGACCACGGAGGTGTCGATCGAGGCCAGCAATCGCCTGTTCGAACTGGGCGGGACCCGCTCCTCGTTGCTGCAGCACAACTTTGACCGGCACTGGCGCAATGCCCGGGTGCATACCCTGCACGATCCCGTGCGCTGGAAGTACCACTTGGTCGGCAACTGGGCCCTGAACGGTATCCGTCCCACGCGCCACGACTGGAACTGAGGCCGCGCCATGACCAAGCAGATCCGTCTCAATGCCTTCGCCATGAACACGGTCGGGCATCTGTCGCCTGGGCTGTGGCGCCATCCGCGCGACCAGGCGACGCGTTACACCGATATCCACTACTGGATCGAACTGGCCCAGACCCTCGAGCGTGGCTGTATCGACGGCCTGTTCCTCGCCGATGTGCTGGGTGTCTATGACGTCTACGGCGGCAATGCCGACGAAGCGCTGCGCAGCGGCGCCCAGGTACCGTTGAACGACCCGCTGCAATTGGTACCGGCGATGGCCGCAGCCACGCGCCACCTGGGGTTTGGCGTCACCGCCTCGGTGTCGTTCGAGCATCCCTTTCCCTTCGCCCGGCGCATGAGCACCCTCGATCACCTGACCCAGGGCCGTGCCGGCTGGAATATCGTGACCTCCTACCTGTCCAGCGGGGCACGCAACCTTGGCCAGCCTGAACAGCTGAGCCATGACCAGCGCTACGCGCTGGCCGAGGAATACCTGCAGGTCTGCTACAAGCTTTGGGAAACCAGCTGGGAAGAGGATGCCGTGCGCGCCGATCGTACCAGCGGAGTCTACACCGACCCGAGCAAAGTCCACGGCATCGAGCATGACGGCACCTACTTCAAGGTCCCTGGTTTTCACCTCAGCGCCCCGTCGCCACAGCGCACACCCGTGCTCTACCAGGCAGGAGCATCCAGCCGAGGGAGAGCCTTTGCCGCAGCCAACGCCGAATGCGTGTTCGTTGCCGCACCGAGCAAGACCGTGCTGAAGAAGCAGGTGGCCGATCTACGTGCCGCAGCGGTCGCCGCCGGGCGCAAGGGCTGCGACATCCTGATCCTCGAACAGCTCACGGTGATCGTCGCTGAAACCGACGAGGCCGCGCAGGCCCGTCTGCGCGAGTACCGCGAGTACGCCAGTGCCAGCGGCTCGCTCTCGCTGATGTCGGGCTGGACCGGCATCGACTTCGCTGCCTACAGCCCCGACCAGATTCTTCGCGAGGTGCCCAGCGAAGCCATCCAGTCGGTGGTCGAGGGCTTCACCCGCGCCGACCCGACGCGGACCTGGACCGTTGCCGAGATCGCCGAATACTGCTGCCTGGGTGGCGACGGCCCGCTGCTGGTCGGATCGCCCTCGACCGTCGCCGATCAGTTGCAGGGCTGGGTCGAAGACACTGACGTGGACGGCTTCAACCTGTCCAGCGTGGTCGTGCCGGAAACCTTCGTTGCCGTGGTCGATCTGTTGGTTCCGGAACTGCAGGCTCGCGGCCTGTTCAAGCGCGAGTACGCCGATGGCAGCTTGCGCAACAAGCTGTTCGGCCAAGGTGATCGCCTGCGTGCGCCCCATCCGGTGGCCGCGTTGCGCCAGGAGCGTGGGCGATGAATGCACTTTTGGCCAACCTGGACTGGAGTGAAATCGGCCTCGCCTGCCTCGAGACCCTGAGCATGCTTGGCGCCGCGCTGGGCTTCACCGTAGCGCTGGGGCTGCCGTTGGGGGTGCTGCTGTTTCTCACCGGGCAACGCCAGCTGCTGGCCAATGCGCCGGCCTATCGGGCCATGTCGGCCGTGGTCAACGTGCTGCGCTCGCTGCCGTTCATCATTCTGCTGATCGTGCTGATCCCCCTGACCACCTTGGTTGTCGGCACCTCACTCGGTGTGCGCGGCACCATTCCACCACTGGTGGTGGGCTGTACGCCGTTCTTCGCGCGCCTGGTGGAGACCGCCCTGCGCGAAGTCGACCGTGGCGTGGTCGAGGCCACCCAGGCCATGGGTGGCAGCACCTGGCAGATCATCCGCCATACCTTGCTGCCCGAAGCCCGTACCGGGCTGATCGCCGCCGTCACCGTCACCGCCATCGTGCTGGTCGACTACACGGCGATGGCCGGTGTGATCGGTGGCGGCGGCCTGGGCGACCTGGCCATCCGTTTTGGTTACCAGCGCTTCCAGACCGATGTGATGGTCGTCACCGTACTGCTGTTGATCCTGCTGGTGCAGGCCTTGCAGATGAGTGGCGATCGCCTCGTCAGACATTTCACCCGCCGTTGATTCCCGACCTTTTTCGGAGCATTCCCATGAAAAAAATCCTCGCCACCCTGGCCGCGGTCATCGCCCTCAACGTGCAGGCCAACGAGCACCTGGTCGTCGGTGCCACCCCCGTTCCCCACGCCGAGATCCTCGAGTTTGTAAAACCGGTACTGGCCAAGGAAGGTGTCGACCTGGACATCAAGGTGTTCAATGACTTCATCCAGCCCAACCTGCAGCTTGCGCAGAAGAACCTGGACGCCAACTACTACCAGTACCGTCCCTTCCTCGACGACTTCAACAAGACTCGACACACCGACCTGGTCCCGGTGGTCGGTGTGCACATCGAGCCGTTCGGTGCCTATTCGGCCAAGTACAAGAGCCTCGCGGAGCTGCCGGACGGTGCCAGCGTGGCCATTCCCAATGACCCGGTTAACACCGGTCGTGCCCTGGTACTGCTGGCCGAGGCCGGGCTGATTGAACTCAAGGACCCCAGCAACCCACAGTCGACCCAGCGCGACATCGTCGCCAACCCGCACAAGTTGAAGATCCGTGAGCTGGAAGGGGCAATGCTGGCGCGCTCGGTGAAACAGGTGGACCTGGCATTCGTGTTCGCCAACTACGCGCTGGAGGCAGGTATCGATACCAGCAGCGCGCTGATCGTCGAAAAAGGCAAGGATCTGTACGTGGAATACCTTGTGGCGCGTCCGGACAATCTGCAGGATCCCGGCATCCAGAAACTGGCCAAGGCGCTGAACTCCCCTGAAGTGCGTCAATTCATCCTGACCCGCTACAAAGGGCAGATCGCGCCTGGCTTCTGACAGCGCAACGTGGGTGCAGGGCATGCGACCTTCCCTGCACCCCGCCCAATCTCCCCTTATTGAAGGGCAACGAGCTCGGCGCGTTGCGCGGGATCAAGGTCATTGATCGAGACGATCCGAAGCGCGTCCTGCATCGCCTCCGCCACCGGCTGCCCAAGGTCGGCTGAGACCTCGTCCGGCAACTTGTACATGGCACCGGTCAGCGGATCGACGATCAGCATGCCGATAACACCGCCAAACAAGATGTTCGCCCAGTACCAACCGTCCACACTCGAGTCGAGTTCCACCTGTCGATCTGGGTACCCCTCCCGCATGAAACGCAACGTGTAGGTTTGGCCGCGAAAATAGCCCTCCCCCGACATCAGTGTCACGACCCCAGGGGTGCTGCCGCGATGAACGACCACCCCTGATTTGTTGATGACCTCGAAATTCGCACCCGCCGGGCTGCTCGTGACAGTCACCGGATACTTGGAGTCACTGATGATACTGGCGCAACCCTGCAGCGCCAGGAGCGCAAGAAGCGCAAGAAGCGCCCCCATGGTTCTGGTTTTGTGAAAGCACACGGAATCGTTCCTCTAGACGTTGATCGACATTGACCGAGAAAGGATTCTCCAGGGACGCTTTAGCGATGCATGCCATCCAAATAGCCATTTGCAGTAGGGGCTTTCCCAAAACTGGTTTCTGCCCGTTGTACGTATTTTTTGACACCCCGTTCACGACATTTTCACGTCGCGGCTGGCACAGTCACCCTACATCCGTGAAATACTTCGCCCGCCCTCCCCAGCGGGCTTTTCTTTGCCTGCAGCATCCCTCGCAGGATGACCACGCTCGCTTCTGATAGAAATAGGCAAGGTTTCAAGAGCCCCCGGCATAGGGACGATCAGCCAATCCACCTAGCATGCTCGCGTACTCCACACACAGGATCGCGATCATGAGTGATAGCAAGACTCTCTTTATTACCGGCGTCAGCAGTGGTTTTGGCAGTGCCTTGGCCCAGGCGGCGCTCGCTGCCGGCCATCGCGTCATCGGCACTGTGCGCAACGACAGCGCGCTGACGGCATTTCAGACCCTGGACAGCGAACGCGCCCACGCGGTGATCCTCGATGTCACCGACTTCGCCCGCATAGACGCGGTGGTTGCACAGGTGCAGGCGCTTCACGGCCCCATCGATGTGTTGGTGAACAACGCAGGCTACGGCCACGAAGGCATCTTCGAGGAATCGCCACTGGAGGAGATGCGCCGCCAGTTCGAGGTCAACGTGTTTGGCGCCGTGGCCATCACCAAGGCCTTCGTGCCGTATTTTCGCGAGCACCGGGCCGGGCACATCATCAACATCACCTCCATGGGCGGCATCATCACGATGCCGGGCATCGCCTACTATTGCTCCAGCAAGTTCGCACTGGAAGGCATTTCCGATACCCTGAGCCAGGAACTTCGCCCGTTTGGCATCGCCGTTACCGCAGTGGCGCCGGGCTCGTTCCGTACCGACTGGGCCGGTCGCTCCATGCAGCGTTCGCCGCGCAGCATCGCCGACTATGACCAGAGCTTCGACCCGATTCGCAAGGCGCGCCAGGACAAGAGCGGCAAGCAGCTGGGCGATCCGCGCAAGGCCGCCCAGGCGATCCTGCAGGTCATCGCCAGCCCCAGCCCGCCCGACCACCTGTTGCTGGGCAGCGACGCACTGGGCCTGGTGCGCGACAAGCTGCAGCGCATGAGCAAGGAGATCGATCAATGGCAAGACCTGACCTGCTCGACCGATGGTTGAGCGCCAGGCAGAGGACCGGGCAGTGACACGGACCGACACCCGCAGCGCGCGCATGGTGCAGTTGCTCACGCAGCTCGCGCCGGTGGAAGGCTATAACCTCAGCGCGCTGCAAGACGTGCGCTTCCTGCGCTCGAACCGGCCGCTGAGCCATGTGCCGGTGCTCTACGAACCCGGCATCGTCATCCTCTGCCAAGGCTGCAAGCGCGGCTACCTGGGTGACGAGGTTTATGTCTACGACGCTCGGCACTACCTGGTGGTGTCGGTGCCCGTGCCCTTCACCATGGAAACCGATGCCAGCGAACGCGAGCCGATGCTGGCCATCTACATACGCCTGGACCTGCAGCTGGCCAGCGAGCTGACCCTGCAAGTGGATGAACTGCTGGGCAGCAGCAGCGAACCGCCGCAGGGCATGTACGCCTCTCCCATGGACGATGCGCTGCAGGTCACCACACTGCGCTTTCTTGAAGCCATGACCGTCGCCAGCGACGCACAGATCCTCGGCCCGGCGCTGGTGCGTGAAATCTACTACCGCATCCTCTCTGGCGCGCAGGGCGGCTCGCTGCGGGCGGCGTTGGGTCGGCACGGCCATTTCGCCAAGGTGACCCGCGCCCTGCGCACCATTCACAGCCGCTACCGGGAGCATCTGGACGTAGAGTCGTTGGCCCGCGAGGCCAGCATGAGCGTGCCCAGTTTCCATCGGCACTTTCGTAGCGTGACCAACACTTCGCCCATGCAGTACCTGAAGTCGGCCCGCCTGCACCAAGCACGCCTGCTGATGTTGCACGACGCCCTGAGCGCATCGGCAGCCGCCTTCAGCGTCGGCTACGAGAGCCCCTCGCAGTTCAGCCGCGAGTTCAAGCGCTTCTTCGGCCGTACGCCCCAGGCCGAGATCGACTGGATGAAGGCAACCTATGCACTGCCCGCCCCCTCTGGCTCACCCGTGTATGTTTCATCCCATTAGCAAGGCGCGACGATCGCCCCCTGTCCCGCGTGCGTGACTGCAATGGCTGCTTCCCCAGGAGCGCTGAGGGTCTCAGCCTTGGCCTGACTGTTCGCAGCCTCACGCAGCCGCGCCATGGCATCCGGCGCCATGGGCGCGGTCATCATCGATCTGTAGGTCCTGCATGCATCGCTCTGCTGGCGCTCAGGGCGCAGCTGCGAGGGGCTGCTGGAGCAACCCGCGAGGGTGGCCAGCAGGGCCAGCGCGAACCAGGGCTTCATATCATTGCTCCACTGTCTGGTGTCGGACGGATGATAAGCCATGTTTCAGGGATGCACGGGTGTCCATGATTCGGATCAGCGTGTCCCGGCTCAGGTGCTATTCCCCTCCCGCCGCCCCCACCAGAATATCGGCTCCTTCCTGTTCGGATTCATCCCACATGCCTATGTTTCTGACCTCGGACGCAGTTTCCCTGCACTACAACGACTGGGGCCATGGCCGCCCTGTGGTGTTGATCCATGGCTGGCCGATGTCGTCTGCCAGCTGGGATTACCATGCCACCCGCCTGGCCGAGTCCGGTTACCGCGTAATCAGTTACGACCGCCGCGGTTTCGGGCGCTCCGACCAGCCCTGGAGCGGCTATGACTACGACACCCTCAGCGACGACCTCGCGCAACTGATCGAGCACCTGAACCTGCACGATGTGACGCTGGTGGGGTATTCGATGGGTAGCGGCGAAGTGGCGCGTTACCTGACCCGCCACGGCGACCGTCGAATCGCAGCGGCCGTGCTGCTGGCCGGAGTGACTCCGCAGCTGGCAAGCTCGCCAGGCAACCCCGACGGTATGACGCTGGCAGCCTTCGACGGCTTGATGCAGGCGTTGCGTCAGGATCGACAGCGCTTCTTTGGCGACTATGCGCAGGCCTCGTTCTCGGAGCCGGGGCTGCGTGACTGGTATCTGGCCCAGACCTACCAGTCCTCTGAGCGTGCTATCGCAGCCTGCGCCCAAGCCTGGTACGCCACCGATTTTCGCAAGGACCTGGCTGGAATCAAGGTGCCGACCTTGATCCTGCATGGCGCCCGCGATGACAGCGCCCCAGCCGCGACCACCGGCCGGCTGGCAGCGCAGATGATCGGGCATTCGCAATACCTCGAATATCCCGAAGCCGGCCATTACCTGCTGATCGAGCAAAAGGACGCCGTGCTCCACGATCTGCTGGCGTTCCTTGCGGGCGACAGGTCAATCGGCTGAGAACCCGTGGCTGAGTATCTGATCGGGGAAGGCTTCGCACAGGTAGTCGGTGAACGCCGTAACTTTGCGACTAACCAGCCGACGCGAGGCATGCAGGGCCCATAGCTCGATAGGCCTGTCAGGCATGCGTCCCCAGATCGACAGCTTCGCCAGTTGCTCGTCGCGCTGCAGCAAGGATCGGGGGATCAACGCAGCCCCCGCGCCGGCGAGCACTGCATCACGGATCATGATCAACGATGACAGACGCAGGCGCACGTCCGGCATCACCGTGCCCAGGGTGTCACCGTCCTGGTAGTGCCAGGGACCGTTATCGAACCGGTTGGCCAGCGCCACGGCAGGTACTTCGGCGATCTCGCCGTCGCAGCTTGCGCTAGGCCGAGGCAAGGCTGCCGGCGCTACCAGCAGCATGTCATCGCGGGCAAAACAGCGCCCCACCAGCAGTGCGTCCGCTTTTGGATTGACGCGAATCACCACGTCGTAACCATCCTCGACCAAGTCGACATTGCGATCCTCGGCAGTGATATCGAGACGTACCTGCGGGTATCGCCGGGCGAAACCTGCCGCGAGGCGGCCGAGCAGCGTGTGGGAGAACAGTACCGGCGCACTGACCCGCAAGTGGCCGCGCGGGTTGGTCTGCCCTGCCGAGACCAACTCGCCCGCCTCGAGGATATCGCCCAGCAAGCCATGGGTACGCTCGTGCAACACCTGCCCTTCCTCGGTCAGACGCAACGACCGTGCCCCGCGCTCCAGAAGCCGAACGCCCAAACTTTGCTCGAGGTCCATGACACGCCGCGAAAGCGTGGCCTTGGGACGTCCACTGAAGCGACTGGCCTTGCCGAAGCCGCCATGGGCTGCCACAAGATTGAAGTCCGCCAAGGCTGAAAGGTCCATGATCGATCCATTTATGAGACATTAAGTCCAAATATTAGAATCTATTTAACAAATACGGAACACAATAAGCTGTGTCTCACGCGAACGCACCTCAACTCATCCGCAGGAGACACCTGATGACCTCGCTCTGGGACCCTATCCAGCTCGGCAAACTCCAACTGACACATCGCCTGGCCATGTCGCCCCTGACCCGCAGCCGTGCGCTGCCCGACGGCACACCAGGCCCGCTGGCCGCAGAATACTATGGCCAGCGCGCCTCACTGGGGCTGTTGATCAGCGAAGGCACGCAACCCAGTGCCGACGGCCAAGGCTTTCTCGACTCCCCAGGGTTGCACAGCGATGCCCACGTGGCTGGCTGGCGTCGGGTCAGCGATGCGGTGCATGCCGGCGGCGGCCACCTGTTCATTCAGCTGATGCACGCCGGACGCATGTCACATCCATCCAATACCACCCATGGCCGTCAGGCTCTGGCGCCATCGGCTATCGCTCCAGACGCGCAGATCTTTACACCTCAGGGCATGCAGCAAGTGCCGACGCCACGCGCCATGAGCGAGCAGGACATTCGGACTACCGTGGACGATTTCCGTCAGGCTGCAGCCCGTGCCATCGAAGCGGGTGCTGACGGCGTGGAGATCCACGGCGCCAACGGTTACCTGATCCAGCAGTTCCTGGCTGTCAATGCCAACCAGCGGGACGACGCCTATGGCGGCTCCATCCAGCGACGACTGCGCTTCGCACTCGAAGTGGTCGATGCCGTGGTGGCCGAGATCGGCGCCGAGCGTACGGGTATTCGCCTGTCGCCAGGCTCCGCGCTGGGTGGCATCGCAGAAGGCCCGGAGCATACCGAGCTGTACCGCATGCTGGTTACCGAGCTGGCACAACGCAACCTGGCTTACCTGCACCTGGCCCACAACGGTAACGATGCCCTGCTCAAGACACTGCGCCAGGCATGGCCAGGCGTACTGCTGGTCAACCGGGTGAACCGCGCCCGCGAACACCTGGCAGCTGACATCGAGGCCGGGCTTGCCGATATGGCACCCGTCGGGCGCTGGGCGCTGGCCAACCCGGATCTGGTGCAGCGCCTGCGTGACGAGCTACCGCTGAACGAAGCCGACCCGCAAACTTTCTATGGAGGCGGCGCCAAGGGATATACGGATTATCCGGTACTGACGGTCTGATCAAATAACCCAGAAAACCCGCCCATCACTGAATGGGCGGGTTTGTATGTTCACCCTAGGATTCAGCCCAACAGCTCATCGGCCACTTGATCAACGGCACCCTTGGTGATGTTCACAATCAAGTCCGCCTCAGCCTCGGTGAGAATCAATGGCGGGGCGAAGCCGAGGATGTCGCCATGGGGCATAGCCCGGGCGATCATGCCGTGCTCAAGGCAGGCCGCCGAGACTTTCGGGCCGACCTTCAAGGCCGCATCGAAGGGCGTGCGCTGTTCACGGTCGGCCATGAATTCGACGGCCGCAAGCATGCCTTCGCCGCGCACTTCACCCACCAACGGATGACCTTCCAGGGTTTCGCGCATCCGGCGGTTGAGATAGGCACCCACTTTGTCGGCATTTGCCGTGAGGTTTTCCCGCTCCAGGATGTCGAGGTTGGCCAGGGCCGCCGCCGCACAAATCGGATGCCCGGAGTAGGTCCAGCCATGCCCCATCGGGCCGTGGGACTCGGAGGCTTTCTCGATCACATCCCAGACTTTTTCGCCGACGATCACCGCCGAAAGCGGCGCATAGGCGCTGGTCAGGCCTTTGGCCGCGGTGATCAGGTCCGGACGCATGCCATAACGCTGGCTGCCCATCTTCGCCCCCAGGCGACCGAAGGCGCAGACCACTTCGTCGGCGATCAGCAGCACGTCGTATTTGTTCAGCACCGCCTGAATGGCCGCCCAATAGCCAGCCGGAGGAACGATGATGCCACCGGTGCCCATCAATGGCTCGCCGATGAACGCGGCCACAGTGTCCGGGCCTTCGGCCAGAATCATCTTTTCCAGCTCGTCGGCGCAATAACGCACGAAGGCCGCTTCATCCATGCCGGTGGGTGCCTTGCGATACCAGTGTGGGCACACGGTGTGCTTGATGCCCTCGGCCGGCAGGTCGAAATGCTGATGAAAGCTAGGCAGGCCGGTCAGGCTGCCGGTCATGATGCCCGAGCCGTGATAACCACGGTCACGAGAGATGATTTTCTTCTTCTGCGGCCGACCTCGCACGTTGTTGTAGTAACGCACCAGTTTGATCTGGGTTTCGTTGGCGTCGGAACCGGAGAGGCCGTAATAGACTTTTTTCATCCCTTCCGGCGCCCAGTCGATGATGCGGCTCGACAGTTCGATGATCGCCTCGGTCGAGTGGCCGACATAGGTGTGGTAGTACGCCAACTCCTTGGCCTGCTTGTAGATGGCGTCCGCCACTTCGGTGCGGCCGTAGCCGATGTTGACGCAATACAGGCCGGCAAAGGCGTCGATCAATTCGCGACCTTCGTGGTCGCGGATGCGGATACCCGAAGCGCCCGTGATGATGCGCCCCTTGAGCGCACCGCTGGCATGGTCGTGGGCGTGGGTAGAGGGGTGCATGAAGTGGGCACGGTCTTGTTCGAACAGCGGGTCGAATTCTTGGTTCATGGCGATCTCCTGGGAACGGGCCTTAGAACTGGCCTTGATGGTGCAAGCAAAAGTATTTGGTTTCGACAAAGGCTTCGAAGCCCTCGGTGCCGCCTTCACGGCCCAGCCCCGAGGCTTTCATGCCACCGAACGGGATCGGATGGCCGGTGAACTTGACGCCGTTGACCGCGACCATGGCGTGGTCGAGTCGACGGATCAGCGGGTAGATCAGATCCAGGCGATTCGAGCAAATGTAGGCCGCCAGACCGTACTCGGTGTCGTTGGCCATCTCGATGGCCTGGTCGAGGGTGTCGAACGGCATCACCCCGGCAATCGGCGCGAAGTTCTCTTCACGGTAAATGCGCATTTGCGGCGTGACGTCGGCCAGCACCGTGGGCTGGTAGAACAGGCCGCCGAGGGCATGGGCTTCGCCGCCCACCAGCCGTTGCGCACCCTGTTGCAACGCATCGGCCACGCGCTCGGCAGTCACATCGAAGGCGGCCTGGTGCATCAACGGACCCACCTCCACCTGTTGCTCCCGCTCGCCGATCATCGCCGGACCGACCCGTAGCTCACGCACGGCCTCGGCAAAGCGCTCGAGAAACGCCGGGTAGACCGAACGCTCGACCATGATCCGGTTGGCGGCGCAGCAATCCTGGCCGGAAGTCTGGAACTTGGCGGCCACCGCGACTTTCACCGCCCGTTGCAGATCGGCATCGGCGCAGACAATGAACGGCGCGTTGCCCCCCAGTTCCAGCGAGACTTTCTTCACGTCATGAGCAGCCGCTTGCAGGACCAACTTGCCGACGCGGGTGGAACCGGTGAAGCTCACCGAGCGCACGCGGGTGTCCTGCACCAGGGTTTGCATGGCCATCTGTGGTTCACCCAGCACCACGTTGAAGACCCCGGCGGGGAACCCGGCCTCTTCCGCGAGTTGCGCCAGGGCGAATGCCGAGTAAGGGGTTTCGTGGGCCGGCTTGACGACCACGGTGCAACCGGCGGCCAATGCGGCAGCGGCTTTTCGGGTGATCATGGCCGAGGGGAAATTCCATGGTGTCAGCAGTGCACAAACGCCGACCGGTTCCTTGACCGTACCCAGATGAGCGCCGGGAATGTGGCTGGGAATGTTCTGTCCATAGAGGCGTCGGGCTTCTTCGGCGAACCACGGAATGAAGCTCGCGGCGTAGGCGATTTCACCCCGGGATTCGGCCAGGGACTTGCCCTGCTCCAGGCTGAGAATCCGCGCCAGGTCTTCCTGATGTTCCAGGATCAACGCCGCCCAGCGCCGAAGAATCGTCCCGCGAGTCTCCAGGCTCTGCTCACGCCAGTCGGCAAATGCCCGGTGCGCGGCATCCACGGCGGCGACGATCTGCGGTTGATCGAGCATCGGCACATGGCCGATCAGTTTCTGATCAGCCGGGTTGTGCACGGCGATGCTGTTGCCACTGTCGCTGTGCAACCAATGGCCATCGACATAGCAGAGGGCTTTGAACAGCAGGGGATGTTTGTAGGTCATGGCATTCACTCCGAACCGTGTGCGTGGAGTTCATGCTAGGGCAGCGAGGCGTCGGGGAGTTGCGGTTTGGAGGGGGTCGTGCAGGTGGTTTTTTCTGATTGAGCAGGGTGTTTCGGAGGTTTTTGCGGCGGGGCTACCCCCATCCTGCAGGCCCGCTCGCACAGCTTGATCGGGGGTGTTGCAGGCTTCAGTAGTCCTGAGACAACTCCGCAGGCAAGGCGCCGGCCGTCTTGATGGTCTTGGTGACGATGTAGGTGAAGTACCGCTCGATCCCCAGGTCATCGAGCAGCAACTGATCGATGAATCGCTGGTAGTGATCAATGTCAGGCGCCTGGATCATCGCCATGTAATCCACACCGCCACCGGTGGCGTAACAGAACGCCACTTCCGGCGCGTCGTTCATCCGCTGTTCGAAGCGCCGCATGTCCTGCGCGGTGTGTCGGGCCAGGGTGATTTCCACCAGCACTTGCTGGCTCTTGAACACCGCGCCCCAATCGATCTGCGCGCGGTAGCCCTTGATCAGGCCTAGGGTTTCGAGCTTGCGCACGCGCTCCCAGGCCGGGGTAACCGACAGGTTGATCGCCTCGGCCAGGCTCGACTTGGTGATACGCCCGTCGCCAGCGAGGATCCGCAGGATTTTCAGGTCATAGCGATCGAGTTTGTGCATGGGCCAAGAAGCTCCTGAGTGAATGGCAACCCCTGAGGAAATCAACCCAGTGGCAGCGAGGCTGCCACTGGGCGGGGACAGTGTATTACTCCAGTATGTCCGCGATCACGGCAAGGGTATCGCCACACTGCACCAACCCCGGAAAATGCCGCGCCGCCAGCAGGCCGCCGCGTGCAGCACGATACTCCACCGGGGCCACGCCGCTGCGGGTGGCGTCGTGGACCCGGGCGATGACTTCGCCCTTGTCCACGCTGTCGCCCAGGTCGCGACACATTTCCAGCAGGCCGTCATGTTCGCTGGCGATGAAGCAATCACCGTCCGGCATGTCGAGCATGACCGACGGCCCCCTCTGCACCTCGCCCTGAAGAATACCCGCATGCACCAGCAAGTTACGCACGCCGCGCTCGGCAATCGCCACACTGCGCGCGGTGGAGGAACCGCCACCGCCCAGTTCCGTGGTGACGAAGACCTTGCCCTGAGACTCGGCAGCCGTGTCGTACATCGCCCCGGCATCCAGCTCCAGCATCCGCATGCTGTATGGCGCATTGAACGCGCGCATGCCCGCCTCACATCGCGCCTGCTGCTGTTTGTCCGGCAGCACATGGCAGGCGGCGAATGGCAGGAAATCCAGGGTGCGCCCGCCGGAATGAATGTCCAGCACGAAGTCCGCCAGAGGCAGCAAAGTTCGGGTGAAATAGTCGGCGATTTTCTCGGTCACCGTGCCGTCCGGCTTGCCGGGAAAACTGCGGTTGAGGTTGCCCCTGTCGATGGGCGACGTGCGTCGCCCGGCACGGAACGCGGGTGTGTTCATGAACGGAATGATGATGACCCGCCCGCTGACCTCGGCGGCCGCCAGGCCCTGAGCCAGCTTGCTCAGGGCCACCGGACCTTCGTATTCGTCACCGTGGTTGCCACCGGTGAGCAGCGCCGTCGGCCCCTCACCCCGCGCGATCACCGTGATCGGAATCATTACCGCGCCCCAGGCAGAATCATCCCGCGAATACGGCAACTTGAGAAACCCGTGCTGCACGCCTTCACGGCACAAATCCACCGTGGCGCTGATCGGGTTGGCAGGCAGATCGCTCATTGGCTCAATCCTTCACGAACAGTTGGCGTGGCACGTTGCACAGGGTTTCGACACCGGTGTCGGTGATCAGAATACTTTCGGTGATTTCCAGGCCCCAATCGTCCATCCACAGGCCCGGCATGAAGTGGAAGGTCATGCCCGGTTGCAACACGCTGGTGTCGCCAGGACGCAGGCTCATGGTGCGCTCGCCCCAATCCGGCGGATAACTGATACCGATCGGGTAGCCACAACGGCTGTCCTTGTGGATGCCGAATTTCTCCAGCACCTTGAAGAACGCTACGGCGATGTCACCGGTGGTGTTGCCCGGCTTGGCCGCTTCCAGGCCGGCGGCGATGCCTTCGACCACGGCTTTCTCGCCCTCGAGGAAATGCTGCGGCGGCTTGCCCAGGAATACCGTGCGCGACAGCGGGCAGTGGTAACGCTTGTAGCAACCGGCAATCTCGAAGAAGGTCCCCGCGCCCTTTTCGAACGGCGAATCATCCCAGGTCAGGTGCGGCGCACTGGCGTCGGCACCGGTGGGCAACAAGGGCACGATGGCTGGATAATCACCGCCATGGCCATCGGCACCCTGGATGCCGCTGCTGTAGATTTCGGCCACCAATTCGTTCTTGCGCAGGCCCGGTTCGATCCGTTCAAGGATCCGCCCGTGCATGTTTTCCACGATGCGTGCGGCAATGCGCATGTAGGCGATTTCCTGCGGCGACTTGACTGCCCGCTGCCAGTTCACCAACCCGGCCGCATCGATCAGCCGGGCCTTGGGCAGATGTTTCTGCAACGACAGGAAGGCTGCGGCGCTGAAATAGTAGTTATCCATTTCGACACCGATGGTCAGCGCGTCCCAACCACGGGCAGCGATCACTTCCCGCGACAGGTAGTCCATGGGATGCCGCTCCCGGGACTGCACGTAGATGTCCGGGTAACCGACGATGTTGTCCTGCTGCATGAACACCGTGCGCCTGGCGCCGTTGGCGTCCTGGCCGCGGCCGAACCAGACCGGCTCGCCATCCATCGCCAGCAGCACGCACTGGTGAACATAAAACGACCAACCGTCGTAGCCGGTCAGCCACGCCATGTTCGACGGATCGGTGACCAGCAACAGCTCGATGCCCTGGGCCTGCATGGCCACTCGCACCTTGGCCAGCCGCTGGGCGTATTCCTCCCGGCTGAACGGGAGATTGACGACTATCTGAGACATGCACCTGCCCTCTTGTAGATGAAGCGGGGTAAATGACGCGCGGACAAAAAAACCCTTAGCTGCCGAACTGGACGCCCGCGCCCGCCGAGCGCGCTCGCTCGAACGCGAGATTGGCCATGGCGGTATCCTGGGCGCCGGTACCGGTGAGGTCGCACAGGGTGACCTGCGAGGCGTCAGTGCGACCGGGGCGTTGACCGGCCAGCACCTGGCCCAATTCGGCGAAGTTCGATTCGTCGCTGACGACGCCCGCCGCGAGGGCGTGATGCAACTCGCCGAGGATGCGGGTCTGGCTCAGTCGATCGGCCACGTAGCGGTCGACCTGTGCCAGCGCCTGTGGGGAGATTTCGTTCTTGTGCTCGGCATCCGAGCCCATGGCGGTGATGTGCAGACCGGGATGCAGATGGCGCACATCGATCAACGGCTCGCGACTTGGCGTGCAGGTGATGGCGATATCCACCTCGACCATGGCTTCTTCGAGGGTGGCGCAGGGCTTGACCGCCAGGCCGGTGTCACGGGTCAATTCCACGCTGAAGGCCTGCGCCTTGGCCAAGTCCCGCGCCCACACCCGCACGTTGTCGATGGGGCGCACCAGGCGCAGGGCCTGCAACTGCAACGCGGCTTGCTCGCCAGCGCCGATCAGCGCCACGCTGCGGCTGTCGGACCGCGACAATGCCCGCGCCGCCACCGCCCCGGCAGCGGCCGTACGCACCGCCGTCAGGTAACCGTTATCCAGCAACAAGGCATCCAGCAGACCGGTGCGCGCCGACAACAGCATCATCATGCCGTTGAGGCTGGGCAGGCCGAGTTTCGGGTTGTCGAAAAAGCCCGGGCTGACCTTGATCGCAAAGCGCTCCAACCCCGGCAGGTAGGCGGTCTTCACGTCCACCTCGCCGTTGTGCTCGGGGATGTCCAGACGCAGGATCGGTGGCATCGCCACGGCGGCGGTGGCCAGCAGCACGAAGGCCTGCTCGACGGCTTCGATACTGGGCAGATCAAGCGCCACACAGGCGCGCAGATCGGCTTCGCTCAACAGGGTGATTTCACTCATCAACGGGCGCTCCCATGACGTCGTTATTGTTCGGTTTCATGCCTCGGCTCCGGCAAGTACCCGCAGGTGCTGATCGGTGTCGACGTTGCGTCCGCTGATCACCACCACGACAGGGCCACGAGGCTCGATCCGGCCTTCGAGCAACGCGGCGATTCCCACAGCAGCCGCGCCTTCCAGCACCTGGCGCTCTTCGCGATAGGCGTGGCGGATGGCGTTGGCGATGGAGGTTTCGCTGAGCAAATGCAGGTGATCGCAGGTGTCGCGGGTCATGCTGAAGGTGTATTGGTTGTCCAGACCGATACCGCCGCCGAGGGAATCGGCCAGCGTCGGCAGCTCTTCGACTTCCAGCGGATGGCCGGCTGCGAGGCTGGCGTGCATCGCCGCGCCACGCTGCATGCTGATGCCGTGGGCGACGATCTGCGGGTTGGCGGTTTTCAGCGCCAGCGCCACGCCGGCGAACAGACCACCGCCGGACAACGGCACCAGGACCTGGGCGACGTCCGGTCGCTGCTCGAGG
The DNA here is from genome assembly GCF_052378495.1 of Pseudomonas sp. A014. Lineage (NCBI taxonomy): Bacteria > Pseudomonadati > Pseudomonadota > Gammaproteobacteria > Pseudomonadales > Pseudomonadaceae > Pseudomonas > Pseudomonas sp. A014. The sequence goes on along the minus strand of NZ_CP199001.1, from coordinate 2,739,764 downwards.
ATCTCCAGCCCCAACGTGCCCTGGCCGGCGATGATCGCCGGATGATCGAACGGCGGCAGCAGGATCGCACCCTGCTCGGCGGCAAGGCGCTCGGCTTCGCGCTGGGCGTCATCCTGGGAGTTGCCGACGATGCATACGTGGGCCCCAAGATCGCGAATCGCCCGCACCTTGTTTGCCGGTACCCGTTGCGACAGGCAGATCGTCGCCTTCACGCCCTGGCGGGAAGCCGCGTAAGCCAATGCGCGACCGTGATTACCGGTCGACGCCGCCACAACACCTCGTTGTTTTTCTTCAGCACTGAGTTGCGCCACGGCATTGCTCGCACCGCGCAACTTGAAGCTGCCGGTGATCTGCTGGGACTCGAGCTTGAGGTAGACCGGCACGCCCAACAGCCGAGACAGGCTGGGCGAATGCTCCATGGGCGTGCGTCGCACCAGCGCTTCGATACGCTGGCGGGCGAGGTAGATATCGTTGAGCTGTGGCGTTGGCATGACCGCGTCCCGATAAGATATTGGGCGCAGTCTAAGAGGCCAGGATTGTCGCGCTGAATGTACTAGGTCAATTCAGGACAATTTTTTCGGCGTGTTTTTTTTCCCGCTCAAAAGTCATGGATACGTGGGTACTGACCAAAGATTTCACGCATGTTGATCAAGGCTTCGCGCGCGTCCTCGTCGCTGCATTCGGCACCCACACACACCCTCACCGCCCGTGCCCTGGGCGTGCCACGCACGGTGAACGGGTCAGGCGGCGTGACGGCAATATGCCGATGGCGCAGGGCCCGCACGAGGCTGTCGACCTCCCAATGCGGCGGGATACCGACCCAGGCATTCAAGGCATGGGGATGTTGGCCCAGCACGAACTCCCCCAGGTATTCGCTGACCATCGCCTGGCGCACCGAAAGCAACTGGCGCTGCAAGCGCAGCAGCGTGTCGGCGCGACCATCGCGAATCCAGCGCGTGGCAATCTCCGAGACCATCGGCGTGCCCATCCAGCTGTTGACCCGCAGGATGCTCTCGGTACGCAGTGCCAGGCGCTTGGGCATGACCAGATAACCCACGCGCAAACCGGTCAGCACCGACTTGGTCATGCTGGTGCAGTAGAAGGACAGCTCCGGCAGGTAATGACTGATCGGCGGAGCGTGGCGCTCTTCGAGCAACGGGCCGTACACATCGTCCTCGATGATGTGCACGCCGAAGCGCCGGGCAATCTCGGCGATCTCCCGGCGGCGACTGTCCGGCATCAGCGTGGTGGTGGGGTTGTTCAGGTTCGGCGTGCACACCAGCGCAGTAATGCGCTCATTGCTGCACATGTCTTCGAAGTGCTCGGGATCGATGCCGTGGCGGTCCATTTCGAGCCCCTTGAGGGTGAACCCCAGTACTTGGGAATTGCCGATGACGCCGTGATCGGTTCTGCCTTCGCACAACACCACATCGTCGGGCCCGGCCAGTGAGGCCAGGGCGAGGAAGATCGCATGGGCCGCGCCGTTGGTGATCAGGATGTCGTCACGTTCGACCCGCAGGCCCAGGCGGCCGATCCATTGCATGGCCGCCTCGCGGTGGGATTCGAACCCGGCGATGGGGCGAAAGGCGTGAATCCACGGCTGATCTTCCTCGGTGCTGAGCTCCCGGCAGGTATCGCGCCAGACCTGGTCGTGCTCGCGGGTATGAAGGATGCGTGCTATGGAAAAATCCACCAGCGCTCGCTCGGGGCTGTCGAGAATGTAAGTCGCGACCCGGTCGCTCATGCGCCGCGAAACGAAGCTGCCGCGCCCTACTTCACAACGCACTAGGCCCTGGCGCTCAAGCTCCTTGTAGGCATTGGTCACGGTCTGCACGCTGATGCCCATGGCATCGGCCACATTACGCTGCGCAGGCAGGCGTTGATCGTTGGCCAACAAGCCCTGTTCGATGTCGTCGGCAATCGCCTGAACCAGAATCTTGTATTTCGACTCGCCGCTGCGGGCGATTTCCAGTGCTGCTTTCCACTTGTCCATCGGCGTAGAACCCGCGTGTTTCCCAGTGCCGACAGCATCCCGCGAGAATCCGTGCAAAGCAATTGTCCTAGTGCAATGCAATGTCGTGTAGGGCTTTTGTATGCTCGGTCCCAGGTCGATGCCCGGACTTCTCGGCAAGCCCGAACAATAAAACCAATCGATCTGTACGGCTGCAGTGCCCAATCCCTGGTATCAGCTTTCGTGCGCTTTGCTCTTGTCACACTGCCTCCTAACACAGAGCCGTCATCGACGGGTCCACAAGAAACAGGAGATTTTATCGATGAGCAATTCCTTCCCCCGCAAGTCTTATGGTTTACGCCACCTGTTCGTGGCGTGCGCAATGTTCGGCCTCGCCGCCAGCGCCCACGCCGCCACGACGCTGGAAACCATCACCAAAAACAGCAAAATCCGGATCGGCTACGCCAACGAAACCCCGTTCGCCTTCACCGAAACCGACGGCCGGGTCACCGGTGAATCGCCGGAAATTGCCAAGGCCATCTTCGCCAGGATGGGCATCAAACAGGTCGACGGCGTGTTGACCGAATGGGGCTCCCTGATCCCGGGCCTGCGTGCCGGGCGTTTCGATGTGATTGCCGCCGGTATGTACATCACTCCGGAACGCTGCAAACAGGTGATTTTCACCGACCCGCAATACCAACTGCCCGATGCGCTTCTGACCGCCAAAGGCAACCCGAAGAATCTGCACAGCTATGAAGACATCGTGAAGAATCCGGAGGTGAAACTGGCGATCATGGCCGGTACCGTGAACCTGAAATATGCCCGGGACTCCGGCGTGAAAGAGGCTCAGATCCTCCAGGTACCGGACACCACTGCCCAGTTGCAAGCCGTGCGCGCCGGTCGCGCCGATGCCGCCGTGGGCACCCAACTGACCATGAAGGGCCTGGCCGCCAAGGGCGGTGAAAAGGTCGAAGCGGTCACCGAGTTCAAGGACGATCCGTCGCACACCGGCTACGGCGCCCTCGCCTTCCGCCCGGAAGACAAGGACCTGCGCGATGCGGTCAACGCCGAACTGAAAAAGTGGCTGGGCTCCGAAGAGCACCTCAAGACGGTCGCGCCGTTCGGTTTCGACAAATCCAACGTGACAAGCAAAACGGCTGCAGAGCTCTGCGCTCAATAGTCGAAACAGGCATGGCGCTGCCATGGCGCGATGCCTATTTCCCTGCTTAATCGGGATGCTGAACCATGGGTGAGTTACTTCCGCTGTTGATACAGGGCGCCTGGGTCACTATCCAGGTGACGTTCTTCGGTTCGCTGCTCGCGATTGTCGCGGCCATTCTTGCGGCGCTCGGGCGCATGTCGCCGTGGCGGCTGGTGAGCTGGTTCTCTGTCACTTACATCGAAGTGTTTCGCGGTACTTCGTTGCTGGTGCAACTGTTCTGGCTGTTTTTCGTGTTGCCGCTGCCGCCGTTCAACCTGGAGCTGAGCCCCTACGCCGTGGCGATTGTCGGACTTGGTCTGCACATCGGCGCTTACGGTGCGGAGGTGATGCGCGGTGCGATCAGCTCCGTGGCCAAGGGTCAATACGAAGCGGCGACCGCGTTGAACTTCAGTGCCTACAAGCGCTTTCGCCGGATCATTCTGCCCCAGGCACTGCTGGCCGCGATTCCCCCCGGCACCAACCTGCTGATCGAGCTGCTGAAAAACACCTCGCTGGTGTCGCTGATTACCCTGTCCGACCTGAGTTTCCGCGCTCGGCAACTGGATCAGGCTACCTTCCAGACCCTGGAAATTTTCAGCCTGGCACTGGTGATGTATTTCATCCTCGCCCAGGCGATAAACCTCGGCATGCGCGCAATTGAGCGTCGCCTGGCTCGCGGCCGGATGCGTGGAGGCTTGTCATGAATCTGTTCGACTGGACGTATGCCTGGCAGATCCTGCCCGATCTGCTGCGCGCCTCGCTCAACACCGTGGGCATTACCCTGATCGGCTTCCTGATCGCTATCGTGCTGGGGCTGTTTCTCGCCATCGGCCGGCGCAGCCGCCTGTACTGGCTGTCGTGGCCGATCGCCGGGACGATCGAGTTCATCCGCAGCACGCCGCTGCTGATCCAGGTGTATTTCCTCTACTACGTGCTGCCCAACTACGGGGTGAGCATGACCGCCATGCAAGTAGGGATCATCGGCATCGGCGTGCATTACGCCTGCTACATCGCAGAGGTTTACCGCGGTGGGCTGGACGCGGTGCCACGGGCGCAATGGGAAGCCGTCACCGCACTGAACATCGCGCCGTACAGCGCCTACCGCAACATCATCCTGCCCCAGGCCCTGCGGCCGATTCTGCCGCCACTGGGCAACTATCTGGTGGCGATGCTCAAGGACACACCGGTGCTGTCGGCCATTACCGTGGTGGAAATCATGCAGCAGGCCAAGAACATCGGCTCCGAGAACTTCCGATACCTGGAACCGATCACCATGGTCGGCCTGTTTTTCCTCGCCCTGAGCATCGCCCTGGCTTATCTGGTACGGCGCCTCGAACTGCGCCTGGAGCTACGCTAATGACTTCTCCACTCTCGACTTCCCACGACCTTTCCCGGCACGGCAATCTGACACCGCTGCATTTGCAGGAGGCCACGGCCATGCATCAACCGAAGGCAGTCCAGCCGATCGTCAGCTTCCAGGACGTCACCAAGAGTTATGGCAACTTCACGGTGCTCGACCACTTGAACCTGGATGTCACGCCGGGCGAGAAAGTCGCGATCATCGGCCCCAGCGGCTCGGGAAAGTCCACGTTGTTGCGGGTGCTGATGACCCTGGAAGGCATCGATGACGGGGTGATCCGCATCGAAGACGACCTGCTGACCCACATGCCCAACCGCAATGGCGTGTTGGTGCCAGCCAATGACCGGCATATCCGTCGCGTGCGCGGCAAGATCGGCATGGTGTTCCAGAGTTTCAACCTGTTCCCGCACATGACCGCGTTGCAGAACGTCATCGAGGCGCCGGTGCAGGTGCTGGGCATGAAGCCTGCCGAAGCCCGTGAGCGAGCAGCGGATCTGCTGGAGCTGGTGGGGCTGGGCAGCAAGCTGGGGCACTACCCTTCGCAGTTGTCCGGTGGACAGCAGCAGCGGGTGGCGATTGCGCGGGCTTTGGCGATGCGGCCGAAGGTCATGCTGTTCGACGAAGTGACTTCGGCGCTCGATCCTGAGTTGTGCGGTGAAGTGCTCAACGTGATCCGCAAGCTCGGCGCCGAGCACAACCTGACGATGCTGATGGTCACTCACCAGATGGGCTTCGCCCGGGAGTTCGCTGATCGCGTGTGCTTCTTCTACAAGGGGCAGATCCACGAACAGGGCACACCAGCGCAGGTCTTCGAGCATCCGCAACAGGAGCGTACGCGTGCGTTTCTCAGTGCAGTGAAAGAAGCTAACTAGGGCCTGTAAGGTTCTAGTCCATTTCCACGGACGGTTTGAAATCCGGCACTGACGGTCTGATCAGATAAACCCAGAACATGGCAAGCCCGTATATATCTGCCCTGCAGACGAACTTGCCATGCACTGTCAATTAAATTCACATGAAACCCTAAACTGCAAAGTGCGACAGGGGTCACAACTATCCAACCCATAAAAAATTCCGAAAACTTCCCGACACTAACATGCGGCGCCCGCCCTTCGGCAACCCAATGATTTAGCACTATTAATACAATTGAAAGCTTATATTGGTGCGCTTTCTGCGCAGCGATTCATCATTTTGATTCCAATCAAAAAAAGAAGGATCGTTGTATGCGTCATTCACGCTTGAGACTTCCCCTGTGCCTGTTATTTACCAGTTTGAGTGTCAGTGCATTCGCGGCCAATGAATTCACTCGCGATTCGGGTGCACCGGTAGGCGATAACCAGAACTCTCAGACAGCGGGTGCCGATGGCCCGGTACTTTTGCAAGATGCCCACCTGATCGAAAAACTTCAGCGTTTCGATCGCGAGCGAATCCCCGAACGCGTGGTTCATGCACGCGGCACAGGTGCCTACGGCACGTTCGAACCCACCGCAGACATCACCGACCTGACCCGCGCCGAAGTGTTCAAGAGCGGCACGAGTACCCCGGTCTTCGTGCGGTTCAGCACCGTGATGGGGTATCGCGGCTCACCCGAGCAAGCCCGTGATCCGCGGGGCTTTGCCGTCAAGTTCTATACCACCCAGGGCAACTGGGACATGGTTGGCATCAACGTGCCGGTGTTCTTCATCCGTGACGCCATCAAGTTCCCGGACTTCGTTCATGCCAACAAGCCCAGCGCTGTTACCGGTGTGCAGGATCCCAACCTGGCCTTCGACTTCTTCGCCCACAGCCCCGAAGCGACCAACATGCTGACCCACATGTACTCGCTCGAAGGCATGCCGGACTCCTACCGGCACATGAACGGCTCGGCGGTGCATGCCTTCAAGTTCGTCAACGCCCAAGGCGAGGTGCACTACGTCAAGTTCGCCTGGAAGACCCAGCAAGGTCTGCACAGCCTGGAGCCTGGGCAGATCAGCGAGTCCATCGGCAAGGACCCGAACATGATGACCAACGACCTGTACGGCGCGATCAACAAAGGCGACTTCCCCAAGTGGGACCTGTACGTCCAGGTGCTCAAGCCCTCGGAACTTGGCCAGTTCGCGTTCAATGCACTGGATGACACCAAGGTCTGGACCGGCGTGGCCGAGCGCAAGGTCGGCACCATGACCTTGAACAAGGTTCCGGACAACTACTTCGAGTCCACTGAAGAGTCCGCGTTTGCCCCCTCCCGCCTGGTGCCAGGTATCGAGGCCTCCGAGGACCGCATGCTGCAAGGCCGCCTGTTCGCCTACGCCGACACCCAGATGTACCGCCTGGGCGCCAACTACCAGCAGATTCCGGTCAACCAGCCGCGTAACAAGGTGAGCAACAACTCGCAGGACGGCGCGATGAACAGCAGCGGTCGCAAGGGCGAGGTCAACTACGAGCCTTCCGGTATCGCCGAAATCCCGCAGGACCCGCAATACAAGTACGCCAGCACCCCGGTCAGTGGCGTCACGCAGCAGTTGGCAATCAAGAAACAGGCGAACTACCTGCAGGCTGGCGAGTACTACCGCGCCCTCTCCTCCAAGGAAAAGGGGCTGCTGATCGAAGCCCTCAGTGGCGACCTGAACCATGTGACAAACGAAAGCAACAAGTACGCGATGCTCTCGTACTTCTACAAGGCCGACCCGGACTACGGCACTCGCCTGGCCAAGGCCACCCATGCCGATATCAAGCGCGTGGACACCGCCGCCAAGGCATTGGCGAACTGATCAGCCTGTGAGTGGCAAGCCTGCGCTGCGTGATGGCGCAGGCTTGCGGGAGAGTCCCGATGAGCATTGCACGAATCAAGACCAGCCTCGCCGCCGCCGCGGTGCTGCTGCTTCTGGTGATTGGATACCGGCTCTTGCATCTGTTCGTCCCCGGCCTGTGGCTACCTGCCGATACCGAACAGTTCCAGGCGCAGGCTGGAGTCCAGCGCGTCGATCCGCACCTGTACGACAGCCAGTGGTTCGATGCCGCGCGCGCCGGGCGCAGCGACATCACCGATGCGCTGCTCCAGGCCGGATATCCGGTCGACAGCCAGACCAGCCGAGGCCATACCGCGCTGATCCTGGCGACTTATCACGGCGACCTCGACGAAGTGAACGCCCTGTTGCGGGCCCATGCTGACCCCTGCCTTGCCGACAACAATGGCAACACCGCGCTAATGGGGGCGCTGTTCAAAGGTGAAATGGCCATTGCCCGGCGCTTGATCGACCTGTGCCCCATCGATGCAAGCAACAACGATGGCCAGACCGCACTTTCGTTCGCAGCCCTGTTCGGCCGCCTCGACATCCTTGCCGAGCTGGTACGGCACGGTGCCGACCTGCAGCACAGGGATGCCAGGGGCAATACCGCGCTGATGATCAGCGAGTCCCAGGGTAACGATGCGGCGGTTGCGGCGTTGAAGGCCATTGCAGGTCATTGATGGCTATGCCGTTTGAGGTCGTTCCACATTTCCCGCAGCCCGTCCTTTTGTTTGCCAGCAGAGCAAAGATGGGCTGTGGATCAACGAGCCAAGTGTTACACTGCGCCGCTTCAAATCAGCGCTCGATGCGCTGAACATCCGTGACCGCCGCCAGCGCGATACCCGCCTCAGCTTCGCAACCCTGTGCCTGAGGGCTGCGCCATACATTCCCGCAGGACAAGTACTTGATTTCTACAGCCAATATCACGATGCAGTTCGGCTCCAAGCCGCTCTTCGAGAACGTCTCGGTCAAATTCAACAACGGCAACCGCTACGGCCTGATCGGGGCCAACGGCTGCGGCAAGTCGACCTTCATGAAGATCCTCGGTGGCGACCTGGAGCCGTCCGCCGGCCAGGTCATGCTCGAGCCCAACACCCGCCTGGGCAAGCTGCGCCAGGACCAGTTCGCCTACGAGCAGTTCAGCGTCATCGACACGGTGATCATGGGCCACGGCCAACTGTGGAAGGTCAAGGCCGAACGCGACCGCATCTACTCGCTGCCGGAAATGACCGAAGAAGACGGCATGGCCGTCGCCGAGCTTGAAACCGAATTCGCCGAGATGGACGGCTACACCGCCGAATCGCGCGCCGGCGAGCTGCTGCTGGGCCTGGGCATTCCGCTGGAGCAACACTTCGGGCCGATGAGCGAAGTGGCGCCAGGCTGGAAACTGCGGGTGCTGCTGGCACAGGCGCTGTTCTCCGATCCGGACGTGCTGCTGCTCGACGAACCGACCAACCACCTGGACATCAACACCATCCGCTGGCTGGAAAACGTGCTCACCGCACGCAACAGCACCATGGTGATCATTTCCCACGACCGTCACTTCCTCAACAGCGTCTGCACCCACATGGCCGACCTGGACTACGGCGAACTGCGCCTGTTCCCGGGCAACTATGACGAGTACATGACCGCCGCCACCCAGGCGCGCGAGCAGTTGCTGTCGGACAACGCCAAGAAGAAAGCCCAGATCGCCGAGCTGCAGACCTTCGTCAGCCGCTTCTCGGCCAACGCCTCCAAGGCCAAGCAGGCCACTTCGCGCGCCAAGCAGATCGACAAGATCCAGCTGGCCGAGGTCAAGCCGTCGAGCCGGGTCAGCCCGTTCATCCGCTTCGAGCAGACCAAGAAGCTGCACCGCCAGGCCGTGGTCGTGGAAAAGATGGCCAAGGCCTTCGACGACAAGGTGCTGTTCAAGAACTTCGACATTACCGTCGAAGCCGGCGAGCGCGTAGCGATCATCGGCCCCAACGGCATCGGCAAGACCACCTTGCTGCGCACCCTGGTCGGCGAGCTGCAGCCCGATGCAGGCTCGGTCAAGTGGACCGACAGCGCCGAGGTCGGCTACTACGCCCAGGACCACGCCCACGACTTCGAAGACGACGTCACCCTGTTCGACTGGATGGGCCAGTGGACCAGCGGCGAGCAGGTGATTCGCGGCACGCTGGGGCGCATGCTGTTCTCCAACGACGAGATCCTCAAGTCGGTGAAGGTGATTTCCGGGGGTGAACAGGGCCGCATGCTGTTCGGCAAGCTGACCCTGCAAAAGCCCAACGTGCTGGTGATGGACGAACCGACCAACCACCTGGACATGGAGTCGATCGAAGCGCTGAACCTGGCGCTGGAGAACTATCCGGGCACCCTGCTGTTCGTCAGCCATGACCGTGAGTTCGTGTCGTCGCTGGCCACGCGGATCATCGAGCTGTCGGCCGATGGCGTGGTCGACTTCAGCGGCACCTATGACGACTACCTGCGTAGCCAGGGTGTGGTGATCTAAAGCGGCAAGCCTCATCGGGGCACCGTGCAATGCGGTGCCCGTGAGGCAGCGGGGGAATTGCGGTGAGAGCGGTTCCGCTGGTTACGGCCGGTCGCGGGACGATCCCTTACCTTTGATCATCCCGCCGGCAGACGAATCCTGAACTGCGCCCCACCCAATGACGACTGCGCCACGGTCAGCGTCCCGCCCTGCCCTTCGATCGCCCTGCGGCTGATTGCAAGCCCCAAGCCAAAACCACCGGTACTGCGGTCCCGACTGCGGTCCAGGCGGTAGAACGGCTGGAAGATCCGCTCGCGCTCCTCAGGCGGAATACCGATCCCGTCATCCTCTACCGTCAGCAGGCAAGCGCCATCCGCCTCGAGCTTGAGTCGCAGCAGCAGGCTTTCGTCGCAATAGCGCATGGCATTGCGTACCAGGTTCTGCACCGCCCGCGCGGTCAAGCGAGGATCGAGGACGAAACGTGGCAGCCTGTCGTCAGCGCGCACCTCCCATCTGATCCCGCGACCATCGAGTTCTTCGGCAAAGCTGCCCAGCACACTGTCGACCAGTTCCAGCAACGACACCTCGACCCGCTCGCGGACCTGGTCGGCGTTCTCCAGGCGGCTGTACGACAGCAGCTCAAGCACCAGCTCGTCCAGCTCCCGCACATGCCCCACCAGTTCCAACAAACGCTTGCGGCTGGCCGGCGGCACTTCATCGAACAGCAGCACCAGGCCGAAGTCCAGGCGCGTCAGGGGGGTACGCAGCTCATGCGAGACCGCATTGAGCAGCTCGCGTTGCTGGTTGACCTGGCGCTCCAGGTCGCCTGCCATGGTGTCGAACACTCCGGCCAGCTCGCCGATGTTCGAGCGCGGCGAGATCTGCGTACGCTCCGCCATCTCCCCGCGCCCCAGGCGCCGCGCGGTTTCCTTGAGCCGTTCCAGGTCGCGCCAGTGCGGCCAGACCCACAGCAGCAGGCAACCCAGCATGGCGGCACCGATCAGTACCGTGACGCCCCACGACAACACGTTGATGTCGAGCGGATCCGGCGGCGAGTGCAGGCGCACCAGCCAGTCCTTGTCCAGCGGCGCCAGCACGGTTTCGTAATAGCCCCAGTCGGCGATGCGCACTGCATACAGCCCGTGCTCCAGCCTCGCCCGCTCCTGCGGCGCAAGGTCGGCGGCGTCCATGCGCAGCAGTTGCACCTGCAGGGGCGCAAAGGCCGAGGCCAGGTCCTGCTCCACCGAAGGCCATTGCTCGCGCGGGGCCTGATGGAACTGGCGGACGATCAACGACTGCACGCCCTTGGCCTGATCGAGGTTGTACGCCATGAAGCGTTCATGGAACGCGCCGACGATAGCGTCGGGGATCAGCAGCAAGGCACCGGCATAGGCGACGATGATCACCAGGTACAGGCGCACCAGGATCTTGAGCATGGCGCGTCAGTACTCCCACTCGACCCGGCTGAACAGATAGCCCTTGCCCCACACGGTCTTGATCTTGCGGGCTTCGCCGGCATTGTCGTCGAATTTGCGCCGCAGCTTGGAGATGGCCACGTCTACCGAACGGTCGGTACCGTTGAACTCGATGCCGCGCAGTTGCTGGAGGATGCGGTCGCGGCTGAGCACTTCACCGGCATTGCGTGCCAGCACCACCAACAGGTTGTATTCGCCGCTGGACAGCTCCACCTCGCAGCCGCGCCAGCTCACGCTGCGCTCGGCCAGATTGATGCTCAGGCCACCGACCTGGATCAGCTCGCTATCGAGCCGTGGTTCATTGACATTGCTACGGCGCAGCAAGGTGCGGACCCGGGCCAGCAGTACGCGGGGCTCGCATGGCTTGGTGACGTAGTCGTCGGCGCCCATTTCCAGGCCCAGTACATGGTCATGGCTGTCGTCACGGGCGGTCAGCATCAGGATTGGCAGGCTTTGCGACTCCTGGCGCAGCAGGCGGCACACCTGCAGGCCGTCAAGGCCGGGCAGCATCAGATCGAGCACCACCAGGTCGGGGCGCTGACGACGAAACTCGTCGAGCACATGATCGCCACGGGCGATGACCCGGACGTGGAAGTCGTTGCGCTGCAGGTAGCTGGCAATCAGTTCGGACAGCGCGCTGTCGTCTTCGACCAGAAGGATGTTTGGCATGTGGGTCGTCATGAACAGATAGGCTTGAGACCTTACCGTCGTCATTGCCGGACAAGCCCGCGCCTACAGAGGCTGCGAACACCTGTGGAAGCGGGCTTGTCCGGCGATGGGGCCAGTGCAGTCAGTTGCTCGCAGGATATAGAATCCTACGCTCCACACGGCACGAGCCTTACACTTTTTCACACACGGCCTACACAGCTTAACAGCCCATGCGCGAGCGCCTGCCTTAGCATAGGGGCGATCCTATCCGGAAGATCCGTATGTCCATTCCCTTCTCCAAGCGCCCTTTGGCGATTCTCGCCTTGCTCACACTGGCCCTGACCGGCTGCAACGACGCCCCCGAACAGGACGCGCAGGCACCCGCCCCCCAGGTGCGGGTCGAAATCGTACAGTTGCAAGCCATGGCGATCAGCACCGAACTCAGCGGGCGGATTCTCGCGCCACGCACCGCCGAAGTCCGCGCCCGGGTTGCCGGCGTGGTGCTCAAGCGGGTGTATCGCGAGGGCAGCGACGTCAAGCGGGGCGATGTGCTGTTCCTCATCGACCCGGCGCCGTTCAAGGCGGACCATGACAGTGCCCGCGCCGCGCTGGCCAAGGCCGAAGCCACCTTGTACCAGGCGCGCCTGCAGGAACAACGCTACCGCGAGCTGGTCGACGACAAGGCCGTGAGCCGCCAGGAATATGACAATGCCCGTGCCGCCTTCCTCCAGGCGGACGCCCAGGTTGCCGAAGCCCGGGCCGCACTTGAACGCGCGCGACTCAACCTGGGCTATGCCACGGTCACCGCACCGATCTCCGGACGGGTTGGCCGCGCGCTGGTCACCGAAGGGGCGCTGGTCGGACAGAACGAAACCACCGCGTTGGCCGTCATCCAGCAACTGGACCCGATCCACGCCGACGTCACCCAGTCGACCCGCGACCTCAACGCCCTGCGCCGCGCCATGCGCGCTGGCGAGCTGCAGCAGGTCGGCCAGGACCAGGCCCGCGCCACCCTGATTCAGGACGACGGCAGTGCCTATCCGCTGCCGGGCAAGCTGCTGTTCTCCGATATCAGCGTCGACCCGAGCACCAACCAGATCACCCTGCGCAGCGAATTCCCCAACCCCGACCTCGATCTGTTGCCTGGCAGCTACGTGCGTGTGCGCCTCGAACAGGCCCTGCAGCCCAAGGGCATCAGCGTGCCGCAGCGGGCGATCCTGCGTGACAGCGCAGGCGTGCCCAAGGTCCTGGTGGTCGACGCCCAGCAGCGCATCGAGGAACGCCAGGTGGTACTGGGCAATGCCCAGGGCGACCGCTGGATCGTCAGCGAAGGCCTGGCCCCCGGCGAACGGGTGGTGATCGAGGGGCTGCAGCACGTCAAGGTCGGCGATCAGGTCCGGGTCGATGCCGACAAGGCCGCCAACCCCATCGTCCAGCGCAACGGCCAGTGAGGGCCTGATCCATGCCGCAATTCTTCATCGACCGCCCGATCTTCGCTTGGGTGGTTGCGTTGTTCATCCTGCTCGCCGGTGCCTTGGCCATCCCGCAATTGCCCGTGGCGCAGTACCCCGATGTCGCGCCGCCGCAAGTGGAGGTGTACGCCGTCTACCCCGGTGCCTCGGCGCAGACCATGGACGAAAGCGTGGTCAGCGTGATCGAGCAGGAGCTCAATGGTGCGGACAACCTGCTGTACTTCGAGTCCCAGAGCAGCCTGGGCAGCGCGACCATCACCGCCACCTTCGAGCCGGGCACCATCCCTGACCTGGCCCAGGTCGATGTACAGAACCGCCTCAAGGTGGTCGAGTCGCGCCTGCCGCGGCCCGTCACGCAGCAAGGCCTGCAGGTGGAAAAAGTCTCCACCGGCTTTTTGCTGCTGGGCACCCTCACCTCCGAGGACGGCAGTTACGACGAGATCGCCCTCAGCGATCTGTTGGCGCGCAACGTGATGAACGAGATTCGCCGCCTCAAAGGTGTCGGCAAGGCACAGTTGTATGGTTCGGAGCGGGCCATGCGCATCTGGATCGACCCGGCGAAGCTGGTCGGCTTCAAGCTCACGCCCCAGGACGTCGCCGACGCCATCGCCGCGCAGAACGCCCAGGTTGCGCCAGGCAGCATCGGAGACCTGCCCGCCCGTGCGACCCAGGAAATCACCGCCAGCGTGGTGGTCAAGGGCCAACTGAGCACGCCAGAGGAGTTCGCGGCCATCGTGCTGCGGGCCAACCCGGATGGCTCGGTGGTCACCGTGGGTGACGTGGCGCGGGTCGAGATCGGTGCCCAGGAATACCAGTACGGCACACGCCTGAACGGCAAGCCCACCAGTGCCTTCAGCGTCAAGCTGTCGCCGGGGGCCAACGCCATGGAAACCGCGACCCTGGTACGCCAGAAGATGGATGAGCTGGCACGCTACTTCCCGGCCGGCGTGAAGTACGACATCCCCTACGACACCTCGCCGTTCGTCAAGGTCTCGATCCAGCAGGTCATCAGCACGCTGTTCGAAGCCATGCTGCTGGTGTTTGCGGTGATGTTCCTGTTCCTGCAGAACATCCGCTACACGCTGATCCCTACGCTGGTGGTTCCGGTGGCGCTGATGGGCACCTTCGCGGTGATGCTGGCGTTGGGTTTCTCGATCAACGTGCTGACCCTGTTTGGCATGGTGCTGGCCATCGGCATCCTGGTGGACGACGCCATCGTCGTGGTGGAGAACGTCGAACGGATCATGGCCGAGGAAGGCCTGTCGCCGAAGGCCGCGACGCGCAAGGCCATGGGCCAGATCAGCGGGGCTATCGTCGGCATCACGCTGGTGCTGGTCGCGGTGTTCCTGCCGATGGCCTTCATGAAAGGCTCGGTGGGCGTCATCTACCAGCAGTTCTCGTTGTCGATGGCGGTGTCGATCCTGTTCTCGGCCTTCCTCGCCCTGAGCCTCACCCCGGCACTGTGCGCCACGCTGCTCAAGCCAGTGGCCAAGGGCGAGCATCACGTACGCAAAGGCTTCTTCGGCTGGTTCAACCGCCGCTTCGAGGGCATGAGCAATGGCTACCAACGCTGGGTTGCCCACGCCTTGGCACGTAGCGGGCGCTACCTGTTGCTCTACGGGTTGCTGGTGGCGGTGCTGGCCTATGGCTTCAGCCAGTTGCCCAGCGCTTTCCTGCCGACCGAAGACCAAGGCTATACCATCACCGATATCCAGCTTCCGCCAGGCGCCAGTCGGATGCGTACCGAGCAGGTGGCGGCGCAGATCGAGGCGCACAATGCCGCAGAACCCGGGGTGGGTAACACCACGCTGATTCTCGGTTTCAGCTTCTCAGGCAGCGGGCAGAACGCCGCGCTGGCGTTCACCACGCTGAAGGACTGGTCAGAACGCGGCGCCGACGACAGCGCACAATCGATCGCCGACCGTGCCACGATGGCCTTCGCCGCGCTGAAGGATGCCGTGGCCTATGCCGTGCTGCCGCCGCCAGTCGATGGCCTGGGCGAGTCCACGGGTTTCGAGTTCCGTCTGCAGGATCGCGGCGGCCTGGGTCATGCCGGGCTGATGGCAGCCCGTGACGAACTACTGGCCAACGCACGCACGAGCAAGGTGCTGGCCAACGTGCGCGAGGCATCGTTGGCCGAAAGCCCGCAGGTGCAACTGGAAATCGACCGACGCCAGGCCAACGCCCTCGGGGTTTCCTTTGCCGACATCGGCGCCGTGCTCAACACCGCGGTGGGCTCGAACTATGTCAACGACTTCCCCAACCTGGGCCGCATGCAGCGCGTGGTGGTGCAGGCCGAGGGTGACCAGCGCAGCCAGGTCGAGGACTTGTTGAAGATCCACGTGCGCAACAGCAGCGGCAAGATGGTGCCACTGGGGGCGTTCGTCCAGGCCCGCTGGCTCAGCGGCCCGGTGCAACTGACCCGCTACAACGGCTACCCGGCAGTGTCTATTTCCGGGGAACCGGCAAGCGGCTACAGCTCCGGCGAGGCGATGGCGGAAATCCAGCGCCTGGTCGATCGACTGCCGACCGGCAGCGCACTGGAATGGACCGGTCTGTCGTTGCAGGAGCGTCTTTCGGGTAGCCAGGCGCCCTTGCTACTGGCCCTGTCGCTGCTGGTGGTGTTCCTGTGCCTGGCAGCGCTCTACGAGAGTTGGTCGATCCCTACCGCAGTGTTGCTGGTGGTTCCGCTGGGTGTGCTCGGCGCCGTGCTTGCGGTAACCCTGCGCGGCATGCCCAACGACGTGTTCTTCAAGGTCGGCCTGATCACCCTGATTGGCCTGTCGGCAAAGAACGCGATCCTGATCATCGAATTCGCCAAGAGCCTGGTGGATCAGGGGGTCGACGCTGCGGATGCGGCGATGCAGGCCGCCCGCCTGCGCCTGCGCCCGATCGTCATGACATCGTTGGCGTTCATCCTCGGCGTCGTGCCGCTGGCCATCGCACGCGGCGCAAGCTCAGCCAGCCAGCAGGCGATCGGCACCGGCGTGATCGGCGGGATGCTCAGCGCGACACTGGCGGTGGTGTTCGTACCGGTGTTCTTCGTGGTGGTGATGCGGTTGGCCGGCAAGCGCCGCGCTGACCCGGATCATGCAGTACCCCACGACGCCTGACTGGACAAGCCAGGCGTTGAATGAGAGGGTTCCGGGCATCGACTGCCCGGGACCCTTTTTCATGCCTGCCGCCCTGCCCCCCTGCTCCATCCTCATCCTCGCCGGTGGCCGTGGCCAACGCATGGGCGGGCGCGACAAGGGCCTGGTGCCATGGCGGGGCGAACCACTGATCGCACACATCCATCGGGTGGTGCGGGGGTTGAGCGACGACCTGGTGATTTCCTGCAACCGCAACCAGGACGCCTATGCCGCCTATGCCGACCAATGCGTCGGCGATGCCGAGGCGGATTATCCCGGGCCTCTGGCTGGTGTCATCGCCGGGCTCAAGGTGGCCAGACACCCGTGGGTGGTGGTGCTGGCCTGCGATTCACCGCGGGTCGACCAGGCGCTGATCGATGGGCTGCGCGGTTTGGCTGCCCGCCATGACAGCGCTGCGATGGTGCGCCAGGGAGGCTATTGGCAGCCGATGTTCAGCGTATTGCCGACGCGCCTGTTGCCACGGCTGGAACAGGCCTGGCAGGCCGGTGAGCGGAGCCTGCAGCGGGCCTTGTCGCGTGAATCGCTGCAGGGGCTGGAATGTGCCGTCGACGATGAGCGGCTCGGCAACTTCAACAGCCCGGAGTGGTTACGCTAACCGGCTGACACCCCACTCAGTTCTTCGATACTGATCTCGCGCATCCGAAACTTCTGCACCTTGCCGGTCACCGTCATCGGAAACTCGTCGACGAAACGGAAATGCCGCGGCACCTTGAAGTGCGCGATACGCGCCTTCGCCCATTCGCGCAACGTCTCGGCGCTGGCGCTGTGCCCCGGATGCAGTCGCACCCAGGCGACGATCTCTTCGCCGTACTTGCTGCACGGAATGCCGATCACCTGCACGTCGGCCACCGCCGGGTGGGTGAAGAAGAACTCCTCCAGCTCACGCGGATAGATGTTCTCCCCGCCGCGAATGATCATGTCCTTGCTCCGCCCGACGATACGCACGAACCCGGCCTCGTCCATCTGCGCCAGGTCGCCGGTGTGCATCCAGCCCTCCTCGTCGATACTCTCGGCGGTAGCCTTCGGGTTGTTCCAGTAGCCGAGCATGACGCTGTAGCCACGCGTGCACAGCTCGCCGATCTCGCCGCGCGGCAGGGTGTTGCCCTCGGCGTCGATGACCTTGCTTTCCAGGCGCGGCTGGGTACGACCCACGCTGGTCACGCGCACTTCCAGTTCGTCCTCCGGGCCGGTCTGCAACGACACCGGACTGGTCTCGGTCATGCCATAGGCGATCTGTATCTCGGCCATGTGCATCTCGTCGATCACCCTTCGCATCACCTCGATCGGGCAGGTGGCGCCAGCCATGATCCCGGTGCGCAGGCTGGAGAGGTCGAATTCGCTGCGACGCGGGTGGTCCAGTTCGGCAATGAACATGGTCGGTACGCCATACAGCGCAGTGGCGCGTTCCTCGGCCACGGCTTGCAGGGTGAGCAAGGGGTCGAAGGCATCGTTGGGGTAGATCAGCGTGCTGCCATGGGTCATGCAGCCGAGGTTGGCCATGACCATGCCGAAGCAGTGGTAGAGCGGCACCGGCACCACCAGGCGGTCATGCTCTGTCAGGCGCAGGCTCTCGCCGACCATGTAACCGTTGTTGAGGATATTGTGGTGGCTGAGCGTCGCACCCTTGGGGAAGCCGGTGGTGCCGGAGGTGTACTGGATATTGATCGGCTCTGACGGGCGCAGGCTCGCCTGACGGCGACCAAGGGCCTCGACACTGACCTCACCGGCGCGAGCCTGCAGGTCGCACCAGGCGAGAAAGCCTGGCGGCGGCTTTACCGCCAGGCTGATCACCCCGCGCAGCTCCGGCAGGCGCTCGCAGTGCACAGCCCCGGGCTTGCAGGCCGACAATCCGGGCACCAGGTCGCAGAGCATGGCGTGATAGTCGCTGGTCTTGAACGCATCTGCGCAGATCACCCAGCGGCAGCCCGACTGGCTCAGGGCGTAGTCCAGCTCACTGCTGCGGTAGGCCGGGTTGATGTTGACCAGGATTGCACCGATCTTGGCGCTGGCGAACTGGGTGATGCACCACTCGGCGCAATTGGGAGCCCAGATGCCCAGGCGATCGCCCGCTTGTACGCCAAGTGCCATCAGCGCGCGGGCATGCTGGTCGACGGCATCGGCCAACTGGCGCCAGGTGTAGCGCAGTTGCTGGTGACGCACCACCAGGGCCTCGCGGTCGGGGAAACGGGCCACGGTGGCGTCGAAGGCGTCACCGATGCAGTGGTCGAGCAAGGGCTTGTCCGGGTTGCCCTGGGTGTGACTGGGGTGGGTCATAGAGGGGCCTGATATTTATTGTGTTGTTTAGGCGGGCCCTATCGCGGGGCAGGCCCACTCCCACAGTTACCCCTCAGCCTACAGGGGATACCTGTGGGAGCGGGCCTGCCCCGCGATAGGGCCGTCACAGACGACCGATTACCTGACAAACACCTGCGGCGTAGTGGTCGACATGTCACCCCCTGGCAGCTTGATGTTCTTCACCTTCTCCAGCGTGTTCGGGTCGAACACCGCCAGGTCGTTGAAGGTCCCGCCCAGGTACAGCTTGTCGCCCGCCTTGTCGAAGGTCACGCAGTAGTAGGTATGGTCCAGGTTCGCCGCCTTGACCAGCTTGCGCTGCTTGATGTCGTAGCGGGCCAGGCGGTTGAGCACACCATAGATCTGGTTCGGATCCTTGGGCGAACGCAACCCGGTGAAGTACAGCTCGGTCAGGTCGGCGAACTCCTGGGTGTGGGTCTTGCCGGTCTTGAGGTCCACGCTCAGGTAGCCGTACAGCAGCTCGGCGGTCGCCGGGTCCTGTTTTTCATCCTTGAACCGGGCGATGGTATACAGCATCGAGAACTCGTGGCGCGGGCTCTGGTGCGGCCAGAAGTACAGCACGTCCGGTGCGCTGTAGCCCTTGCGGTTCCAGTTGCGCAGCGGCAGCGCCACTTTGTATTGGCCGGTCTTGACGTCCATCTTGTAGATATCCGGCCCGGCGACGAACAGGCTGCCATCGTCGGCGGCACGCATCAGGTAGACCTGGCGCGGCATGGGGAAGGTGCGCACCGGCTTGGCCCCTACCCCGTCGGCCGTGTTGAACACCTCCAGGCGTGGCGGCTTGACCACGTAGTGGTCGTTCAACCGCTGGGTCGGGTTGACCGTGGCATAGACCTCCTTGCCGTCGGGGCTGATGGCAAAGGAGTACATCGACTTGCCCACCTCGCCCGGCACATTCGACAGGTTGGCGTGGAAGGTGGTCTTGCAGGTGTCCAGGTCGATGCCATAGATATCGGCATAGTGATTGTTGAGGATGTAGGCGGTGCGGTTGTCCGGCGCCATCATCGCCGTGCCCGGACCGAAGGCGTCCGGCAGGCGACAGCTCTTGAACAGCGTATCGCTGGCCACATCCACCACGTGCAGGTTGTTCGGGTAGTTGGTGGCGATCAGGTACTCATGGCCAGGCTTGAGTGCCGGACCGGCGTCGCCGTCAGTGGCGTGCACGGCCAGTGTCGCGGCGCAGGTGGCGACGCTCAGCGCCAGTTGCGCGCAGAATCCAGGTTTCATGCGGTTTCCCCTTGTCGTTCTTGTCGGGCCGGTCACTTGTCTTTCGGGAATACGGTGCCGAGGTTGCGCCAATCGTCCTGCGAATTGCTCGCCTGGGCGTTCCAGTCCTGGTAGGTGCTCATCATGTCGGGCACCTGGGCCGGCCACCAGCAAGGGTCGGAGCAGCCGTACAGGTCAGCCTCCATGGGCTGGCACAGCGAGCTGACGCCACCAAAGGCGTCCACTTCCCAGCCTGGGTCGGTGGTGGCGGTACAACCGGCCACTGCGCTCATGGCCATGACTTCTTCGACGCGGTCTTCGGCGGCAGCCTGTTCAAGAATGCGCGCCTTGTTGTTCAGGGGCTTCAAGTGCTTCATGTCAGTGCGCCTTGCGAGGAGTGATGTAGCGATCGATGAAGGCCGGGTTGGCGGCCATGATGCGGCTGTAGACCTCGATGCCGAAGTCGACCCAGTCGCGCATCAGTTCGCAGTAGTGGTAGGTCGGGTGCTGCGGGTCGCCGTAGCGCGCATAGCTCTCGTGATAGCAGCCACCGGAGCACAGGTTGCGAATGCGGCAGCTGTCGCAGCCGGTGCCGCTGCGGTCCAGGCGCTGGGACAGGAAGTCGTTGAGCTCGACCTGCTTGACCGCCGTGTGCACATTGCCAAAGGTCGGCAGGCTGGAGCCGGTGAAACGGTGGCACAGGTTCAGCTCACCCTCGTGGTCGACCGCCAGCATTTTCAGGCCCGCGCCGCATGGCAGCGCCTTCTTGTGCCCCTCGTGGATGTCGGTGATCAGTTGGTGCAGGTTGGAGAAACCGATGTTGCGGTGCTGCAACGCCGCCTCCAGGTACTGGCGCCCCAACGCCTTCATGTTGGCGAACACCTGCACCAGCTCTTCGCCAGTGAGGTTGAAGTCGGCCATGTCGCCCGATGTCACCGGGGCGAAGCCCACTTCGGCAAAGCCCAGCTCGTTGAACAAGTGGTTCCAGATGGTCTCGACATCGGTGATGCCCCGGGTAAGGGTCACCCTGGCGCCGACCGGGCGGCTGTCATAGCGCGACAGCAGCATCTCGGCCTTGCGCCGAACCACATCGTAGGTGCCCTGCCCGCCCACGGTGATGCGATTGCGGTCGTGCACGGTCTTCGGCCCGTCGATGCTCACCGACAGCCCGAAGCGATGGGCATTGAGCCAATCGACGATCTCCTCGGTGAGCAGCGTGGCGTTGGTGGTCATGATGAACTCCACCTGCTTGCCGGCCTCGGCGAAACGCCGCTCGCAATAGCCGACCATGTGCTCGATCAGCGGCCGGTTGGACAGCGGCTCGCCGCCGAAGAACACCACGCTGTAGCGGGTTTCGTCGGGTGACTCCTTGAGCAGCATCTCCACCGAAGCCTCGGCGGTGGCGGCGCTCATCTTGCGCCCTGCCGAAGGTTTGTCGAGGTCTTCCTTGTAGCAATAGGTACAACTCAGGTTGCAGCCCGTGTTGACGTTGAGCACCACCGTATTGAGTGCGGTGCGCTCGACCTGCTTGAGGGCGATTTCCGGGGTCAGCGGCGAACCGTCGCTGACCAGCTCCAGCGCGATCAGCTCGCGCAGGGTTTCCTGGATATCGTCGCCCGCGAACTGCTGGCCGAGGCGCTGCATCAGCTCTTCGGCCGAGCAGCCCTGCTGGCGCAGGGTGTCGATGATGCCGCCAGTCACCGCGTCGGCGGTGAACAGTGAACTGCTGGGGATATGGAACAGCATGCGGTCGGCATCGACCTGCACTTCATGCAGATTGCGTTCGACCAGATTCAGTAGTGCGCCCATGGTGATCTCCCGATAATCGATCCGTTGGAAAAACCGTGCCTGCCACCCTCAGGGCAGCGGCGGGTTGTTCCAGCGCTGGACGGTGACGATCATGTGGCCTTCACCGGTCTGTCCGCCGTCAGCCAGCGTGGCGATGACTTTCAGGTTGCCGGCGTTGTTGGTCATCATCTTGCGCGCCGGGTTCGGACCGGCACCGCCGGGTACGAACACGCCGTCGGCCTGCATCTGCCCGGCGAACTTGACGTCTTCGTCCTCGACGGCGCGCTCGTTGAACGGCTCGACCTTCCAGGTGGCCGGCAGATAACCAATGCGCAACGGTTGGCCATTGACGTCCTTGCCCCAGGCCTCGGCCTCGAAGCGCCCCTGGACCTTGGGTACCGAAGCACCGTTCTCGCCGATGCGGGCAATGGAGAACGCCGGCACCACCTTGACCTCCTCGACCTTGTCGTAGACCGCAAGATTCACGCCCTTGAGCGTGCCCAGCGTCACCTCGCGCTGGCCAGGTGCTGCATCGGCTGCGGCGCGGGCCTTGAGCCGAACCAGGTTTGGGGTCTGCTCCAGAATCTCGGTCACCTGCACACCGGCACCCAGCTCGGGCTTGCCGGACAAGCCGTTGCCCACCAAGGTGATCTCGCGCTCGTCCCCGGCCTTGATGAAGGCCGGCTGCACCGCCAGCAGGCGAGCCTTGCCCTCCTTCGCTGCGGTGAAATCGAGGCCGCGCTCGTCGTGCTCGGCCTCGAACATGCGCCCTTTCATCTCGCCATCGAGGGCCGCGAAGACCTGGCGCATCGTGCTGTCGCCGATCTTCACGTTACCGCGCCACTCATAGCCGTTGTAGAGGATCGCCGAGCCGCTGCCGTTGAACGGCGTGCCGTCGGCGTACTGCCCCTTGACCTCGACCTTGAAACTGTCGCCCTGGTCGGCACTGACCGTCATCACGCCCCGGACATCGCCTTTGGCAAGCATATGACCACTGAACGCCCACTGCCCCGGCAACGCGTCAGCCTTGGGCTTGGCCTTCTGCCACGCGCTCCAGGCGGGGCTATCGAGCGGGAAGCGCTTGGCCAGGGCCGGCACCACCTGCTTGAGGGCGATTTCCAGCCAGTCACGGTCACGTGCCTGGGCCTGGTATTCGAGGGACGGCCACTGGCCGAGGTGGAAGTTGACCAGGTGCTCCCATTCCTGCGCAGGGCGCCGCTGCAATGCGACACGGGCACCGGAATGGCAGCGGCCGCAGGTTTCGGCCAGTTGCGTATCGAAGTGTTCGACGGTATTGAGCCGACGTTCCATGGCATAGCGCACGCGATCAGTCTCGCTCGGCGCCAGACCCTGCTTGTCGGCCAGGTACTTGACCAGGGTGCGGCGCTCGTCGTCGCTGATCTGCAGGCCGTGCATCACCTGCATGCGGGCGATGCTCATCAGCCAGCCTTCAGGGGTCTTGCGCTGGTGGCTGATGCGACTGTAGGCATCGTTGCCCTCGGGGATGTGGCACCCCATGCACTTGTTCTGCAAAATCGCCGGGCCCGGTTCGGCCGCCATGGCCTGGGCGCTCAGCAGGGCGGCGGCGACCAGCGCCCATGTGCCCGCCTGCTGCCGGAGTCGAGTCGTCTTCAAGATCAGACCTCCACGGTGTTGTTCTTATCGTTATCGCACGCTTGGGTACCGCCGGTGCATGTGACAGTGGCAATACAGGAAGCGTGCCAGGTGTTTGAAAGTGGCGTTTTTTCAGTGACTTGAGCTGCTTTGAGCGGTCTGCTCCGGTCAGTGGCGGCGGGTCGGAACGTCCCAATTCGCGACAGGTTGTTTCAGGTTGAGACAGGGGTATCGGTGATGGTCTTTTCGCGGGCAAGCCCGCTCCCACTGGTTGGTGCAGGATTCAATACCTGTTGGAGCGGGCTTGCCCGTGAAAAGGCCGCTTCGGCCTACCTGTTTCACCACCGTCTCACACCGTCTCAATGTGCAACAGCACAGCGCCGCAACCCACCCTGTGCGTCAGAACAAAAATCAGCCTGATCAACGAGTTAAGCCCGCCAAGCCACCTTGGCACGGCCATTGCGCCGCCCTTGCCACACTCCAATGACAAGAGGCACCGCCCCATGCTTTCCGACCTGCCCATCCTGCCCGCCACCCAGGCGTTCCTCGCGCGCAAGCTGAAGATGCGCATCGGCGCCGACTGGCAGGACGCTGCCAGTGGCCGCACCTTGAGCTTTCGCAACCCGGCCACCGGCGAGATACTCGGCGAGGTCCCCTCGGCCGACAGCGAGGACGTCGACCGTGCCGTGCGCGCAGCCCGCCAGGCCTTCGACGACTCGCCCTGGAGCCGGATGCGCCCTCGCGAACGGCAGAACCTGCTGTGGCGCCTGGCCGACCTGATGGCCCGTGATGCCCGCGAACTGGCCGAGCTCGAATGCCTGAACAACGGCAAGAGCGCCAACGTCGCCCAGGTCATGGACGTGCAACTGGCCATCGACTTCCTGCGCTACATGGCCGGCTGGGCCACCAAGATCGAGGGCAGCACCGTCGAAGCGTCGATGCCGCTGATGCCCGACGAACAGTTCCACGGTTTCATCCGCCGCGAAGCAGTAGGCGTAGTCGGTGCGATCGTCGCCTGGAACTTCCCGCTGCTGCTGGCCTGCTGGAAACTCGGGCCGGCGCTGGCCACCGGCTGCACCATGGTGCTCAAGCCTGCCGACGAAACCCCGCTGACGGCGCTCAAGCTCGCCGAGTTGGTCGATGAAGCCGGTTACCCGGCTGGCGTGTTCAACGTGGTCACAGGCACCGGGCTCAACGCTGGCGCCGCCCTCAGCCGCCACCCTGGCGTAGACAAGCTCACCTTCACCGGCTCCACCGAAGTCGGCAAGCTGATCGGCAAGGCCGCGATGGACAACATGACCCGCGTCACCCTGGAGCTGGGCGGCAAGTCGCCGACCATCGTCATGCCCGACGCCAACCTGCAGGAAGCCGCCGCCGGCGCGGCGACGGCGATCTTCTTCAACCAGGGGCAGGTGTGCTGTGCAGGGTCGCGCCTGTATGTGCACCGCAAGCATTTCGACAATGTGGTAGCCGACATCGCCGGCATCGCCAACGGCATGAAGCTCGGCAGCGGCCTGGACCCGGCGGTGCAGATGGGGCCGCTGATTTCCGCCAAGCAGCAGGATCGGGTCAGCAGCTACATCGCCTTGGGACGCGAGCTCGGCGCGACCATCGCCTGCGGCGGTGAGCGCTACGGGCCGGGCTACTTCGTCAAGCCGACCGTGATCGTCGATGTCGACCAGCGCCATCGCCTGGTCCAGGAAGAAATCTTCGGCCCGGTGTTGGTGGCGATGCCCTTCGACGATATCGACGAGGTCGTGCGCATGGCCAATGACAACCCTTACGGGCTGGGCGCGAGCATCTGGTCGAACGACCTGGGCGCCGTGCACCGCATGATTCCCCGCATCAAGTCCGGTTCGGTCTGGGTCAACTGCCACAGTGCGCTGGACCCGGCCCTGCCCTTCGGCGGTTACAAGCAATCGGGCGTCGGCCGGGAGATGGGTGCCGCGGCGATCGACTACTACACCGAGCTCAAGTCGGTACTGATCAAGCTCTGAACCTGAGCTGCCCCGGCCTCTTCGCAGCTTTGCCGGCAAAGAGGCCGACTTCCTGAAAACAACAAGAAAACATGGAGCACACCATGAGGCATCCGCTCGTCTGCACGCTGGCCCTTCTGCTGGCCACTCCCCTCACCCAGGCCCAGGAGCTCTACAACCAGGATGGCACTGTCCTCAACGCCAACCTCGAGGCCTTGTTCGGCATCTTTCACAGTGACGAAAGCTTCAATCAGGCCGGCAACCGCTCGCCTGGCAGCAACAACTGGCGCGAGGGCTACGTCAAATATGGCCTGAGCGCGAGCCAGACCTTGGCCGACACCGGCTCACTGTACGGCGCCTTCAGCCTGCTCAGCTCCGCCACCTGGGGTGACGGCGATGCCGCGGGCCTGACCCTGGGGGACGAACGCCGCACGGCCGTCGAGGATGCCTACCTGGGCTGGCGCTCGGGCACGCTGTTCCCGCTGCTAGGTGAAGACGGCATCGATATTTCCGGCGGCCGCCAGGTGGTCACTTTGGGGGACGGCTTCCTGATCCAGGGCGATCCCGTCAACCTTGGCAAGGTCGACCTGGGTGCCAATTTCAATCGCGGCGGCGCCTACTACCTGGCGGCGCGCAAGGCCTTCGACCGTACCGCCGTGCTGCGCCTGGGCGGCAGCCAGGGCTGGCGTGGCGACCTGATGTGGCTCAAGTCCGATAACCACTATCAAGCCGACAGTTCCATGGCTGTCGCCAACCTGGAGCACGTCGGCGAGGCAGGTACCGTTGGCCTGAGCTGGATTCACGGTCTGGATGTGGACCGTCGCTATGCCCAGATCATGGGCCTGGAGCACCGCGATGGCATGGACACCGTCAGTCTGCGCGGGCGCGGCAGCCTTGGGGTCCAGGACCTGGAAGTCGCGGGCGAATATGTCACCCAGGACCAACGAGGCACCCGTGAGAACGCCTGGTACCTGGAAGGCAGCTGGACCTTCTCGCAGCTGCCATGGACACCCACCGCCACCTATCGCTACAGCCGCTTCTCCAAGGACTTCGACCCATTGTTCTACGGGCTCAGCCGGGGTTACGGGACCTGGTTCCAGGGTGAAGTCGCCGCCAACTATGCCGGCCCGTTCAACACCAACACCCAGGTCCGTCATGTGGGCTTGAAGGCCAAGCCGCGCGACAACCTGACCCTTGGCGCGCTGTACTTCGATTTCGACACGCTGGACACCGACCAGGGCAATGTCGGCGGGCGGGAACTGGACCTGTATGTGGAATGGATGGTCAACGATCACCTGCTGGTCAGCCCGGTGCTGGGCTTCTACAAGCCTGAGCGCAATGCCGACGATGGCGGCATGCAGCTGGGTAGTCGGGATACCGGGACCTATCTGCAACTGGTGATCGGGACTTTCTTCTGAGCCTTCGCCAAGCGTCGTGCAGGCGCTTGGTTACTCGCAAAAGCATACCCGCCCCTCAGCGATAACCCTGCTCCAGCAACCAGCGCCGCACCATGGCTTGTGCCTGTTCAGGCTTGTCTGCCAGCGCCTCGAGCAGACCCGAACCCGCCTGCAGGGCCCGTACAACCGGCGCCAGTTCGATGCCCTGCAGGTGCCATACCCCCAGCGGCTGGTCGGCCGTCACCACCACCTCGGCCTCGTCCACCCAGCCTTCGCGCAACACTGGCCTGCGTTCAACTCGAACCGCCTGCCAGTTTGCGGCCTGGTGCATGCCCTGGTCATCAGGCCATCTCTGGCGCGGTACCCAGAACCCCGCGTCGGCATGTCTTTGTTCCAGTCGATAGAAATCCCGCCCTGTGCGGGCAAAACGCAGGAACAACTGCTCGACCCGTTGCTGGTGGAAGCGTTGCGCCAACGCCGACCGCTCCGGTCGCCTCAACAAGGTGTTGATCACCACCGGCGCCTGCAAGGCCGACGACAGTGACTGGAAGATCCCGTTGCCCGACAGAGGATCGACGGCCATCGCCGCATCCCCCACCCGCAGCCAGTCCGCGCCGGCACACGCGCCGGCAAGAATCGCCGTGCTGCTGCGTGCATGCACCTGAGCGGGCTCCAACGCTTGGGTATCGAACAACTGTGCGACCCCTGCCGACTGCCGCCGCCGGGCCGCGCAATACTCCCCCAGTGCCGCCCTGCCCGGCAGCGAGGCCGCGCTGGCATCGAGGGTGATCTGCCAGTAGCAACGCCCGTCTGCCAGGCGCGCCATCCATGCCCAGCCATCATCGAGGCTTTCCACTGCAGAAGCTGGCGGGCCGCCTGCTGTCGATTGCCAGAGGTTGAGCAGGCTGACGGTTTCCGGGCCGCGCAGGCGGCTGGCAGGCAGGGGCGCCTGGCGACCACGGGCTTCGACCAGAAAATCGCCGTGCAGCACCTGGCCGTCGTCGAGCTGCACCCGGTGTCGCCCGTCCTGCGTCAGCTCGCGGACACGCCCGTGAATGACATGCACCCCGGCGCGCAGCAGATCCTCGCGCAACGCTCGATCGAAGCGCGCACGATCGAGCAGGAACTCCTGATTCATCTGCATCCGTTCGCCGTTCCATTGCACCTGACGCGCGGCAGCGATCGTCGCCACCCCCAACGCCAGGCCAAGCCCTGCGTGGCGCAGGCCGTCCAACACCCGCTGCGATACCCCTTCGACGGCATCGAAACGGCGCCACTCCGAAACCAGCCTGACCGCATAGCCCATGCGCCGCAGGCCTATGGCGGTTGCGGCCCCGGCAGGGCCTGCACCAAGCACGAGGATCTGCGGGTCACGGCTCATCGACACCTCGACGCTCAGGCCCGACGAAAGCCGCATGCGCCTGCAGCCAGGCACGTAGCTGTGCAGGTTGCAGCTCGGGATGCTCGCGTAACAGTGCGCACATTCGCCCGGTCAAGGCCGCGCACGCCAGGCTGGCCCCTGCCTGGGCATTCCCCCCCACCGGCGCGCCGAAGTCGGCCTGCGCCGTGCCCAGCCATGACCACTGGCCTGCGCGGCAACGGGCGTCGCCCGTGATGCGCAGCACGTTCGGGTAGCTGGCCGGATACACCGCAGCGCCACGGGCCGGGCTGGCCGCGCACAACACGACGCCGGCAGCCTGGGCGGCGGCGCAGGCCTGGCGCAGCACGGGACGGTCCTGCTGCAGCCCCAGGCTCAGATTGACCAGAGTGGCACCCTGCTCCACCAGCCACAGCAATGCTGCAGCCACCTGCAAGGCGCTGGTCCGTCCTTGGTCACTGAACACCTGGGCTACCAGCACCGGTACATCACCGGCCCCCTCGCGCAGGCACTCCAGGACCGCACGGCCATGGCCAAGGGCATCAGGCTGCGCCTCGCCCTCCTGAAGCAGTCCGTCTTGCAGCCAGAAGCGCCGCGCGGCCGCCACCACCGACATCTGCGACGACGTGCAACCGCTATCGATCACCCCCAAACGCAGTTCAGTGGCCATGATCGACATGTACCTGCTGCAGAACCCGCAGTTGGCCGTCCTGCAGCTGCAGATGCAGGTCCGCATCGGCCAGGGTCGACGGCCTGTGGCTGATGAGAATGCGCGTGCGCCCGGCAAACAGCTGGTCGATAGCGGAAATCACCTCGCGCTCGGTCGCCTCGTCCACGGCCGACGTCGCTTCGTCCAGTACCAGGATCGCCGGATCCTGTAGCAAGGCGCGGGCGATGGCGATACGTTGTTTCTGCCCGCCGGACAGCTGCTGGCCGCGCTCGCCGAGGGCGCCATCGAGCCCCATCGGCAGGCTGTGCACCAGGCCCTCCAGGCGGGTCAGGCGCACCACCTGCTCCATTGCGCTGCGGCTGGCGTCAGGTGTGCTGTAGGCCAGGTTCTGAGCCAGGGTGCCACGAAACAGTACGATGTCCTGGCTGACCACCGCGATGCGACGGCGCAGTGCAGCCAGGTCGAGTTGGCGCAGGTCGACACCGTCGAGCAGGATACGCCCACGATCCGGGTCGTAAAAACGCTGCAGCAGGTCGATCAGGGTCGACTTGCCCACCCCTGACGCACCGCTGATGGCCACCTTCAGCCCACCCGCGACGGTGATATCGACCTGATCGAGCACTGCCCCTTGGCGGCCCTCATGAGCGAAGCCAACGCCTTCCAGGCGCAATTCACCCGGCCCGTCGGGCATCGGCCTGGGCACCTGCGGCTCGGTGACCGCCACCGGTTCGCGCTTGAGTTCCATGACCCGCCCCAGGCTCACCGCCATCCGTTGCACCGCGACATACAGGCCAAGCAAGCTCTGCACCGGCCCCACCGCCATGCCCAGGTAGGTCGAGAAGGCGATCAGCGCACCCAGTTGCCAGGTGCCCTGGATTACCCACCAGCCGCCTACCAGAAAGGCACAGGCGCGACACCATGAAGTCAGGGTGCCGGGCACGGCCTGGGTGAAGAATTCGGTGATCTGTACCTTGAGCAGTTGCTTCATGTAGCCCTGCCCCAGCTGGTCCAGGCGCCCCGCTTCACGCCCCTGCTGCCCGGCGGCCTGGATGAACTTCATCGCAGGCAGCGTCTCGACCAGGAACGACGACACGTCCGCCGAGCGCTCACGCAGGCTGCGCACTTCGCGTTCGACCTTGCGCCGCATCCAACGCAACCACAGCACCTCGATCGGTACGAGCAAGGCCAGCAACAACGACAGTCGCCACGACAACATCAGCATCAAGGCCACCGCGCCAAGTAGGCCGATGACGCTGGAGACGGCCGCGAACAGCGAATCCACGGCAAAACGCTGGATCTCGGCGACATCGCCGTCCAGGCGCGAAAGGATATCGCCCGTACGGCGTCGCCCATAGAACGTCGGCGACAGTTGCTGCAAGTGTCGATAGAGGTCGTCGCGCAAGGCGAACAGGATGCGCCCCGACAAGCGCGTATGCAGGTAGCGGTTGACCCCCGACAGCACGGTACCCAGCACCCCGGCACCGATCATCAACGCCGCCATGTGCCAGAGCGTCTGGTAATCGCGTGCCAGCAGGCCCTCGTCGATCAAGGTCTTGACCAGCCAGGGCTGGGCCAGGGCCAGCAGCGAAGCGACCAGCGACAACCCCAGCAACACGGCGATGGCCCGGCGCTGGGGCCGCACGAAACCGTACAGCCAGGCCAGGGCCTGGCGCATGAGCACGGGGTCGCCAGACTCGATCAGGCGCGAGAACACTCCGCCCATGGTCTATCCGCGCAACTGCTTGAGCTTGCGGTACAGCGTCGCGCGACTGATGCCCAGCGCCTCGGCGGCGGCCGAGACATTGCCCTGGTGGCGCGCCAGGGCGCCACGGATCAATTCCAGTTCATTCTCGCGCAGGCTACCGGCAGCAGTAGTACCACTGGACAACTCGTCGAGCAGGCAATCGGTCAGGTGATCGAGCCCGAGCACCTGCTCACCCGCCTCGCGCATGGCCAGCGCGGTGCGCAATACCATCTCCAGTTGGCGGATATTGCCCGGCCAGTCGAAGCCTTCAAGCAGGGAGGTCAATGCCGGATCCAGGGTGACGCCGCGGGCGCCGAGCTTGTCCAGCACCCCTTCGATCAGGGCGCCGAGGTCATCACGCTCGCGCAGGGCCGGCAGGCGCAGGGACACGCCGTTGACGCGGTAGTACAGGTCCTCGCGAAAGCGCTGTTCGGCTACCTGCCGCTTGAGATCACGGTGCGTGGCGCAGATGATCGCCACGTCGATGTCCTGCTCCTCGCCGGCCCCCAGCGGTGCCACACGGCGCTCCTGCAGCACACGCAGCAGCCGGGCCTGCAGGGCCAGTGGCATGTCGCCGATTTCGTCGAGGAACAAGGTACCACCATGGGCCTGCATCAGCCGACCGACCATGCCGCCGCGGCGCGAGCCGGTAAACGCGCCATCGCGGTAGCCGAACAGCTCGGACTCGATCAGCCCTTCGGGAATCGCTGCGCAGTTGACTGCAACGAACGGCTTGTCCGCGCGCGGGCTGGCTTGGTGCAGGGCACGCGCCACCACTTCCTTGCCTGTCCCGGTTTCGCCCAGCAGCAGCACCGGCAGCCCGTTGACCAGGCCCTGGCGAGCCATGCGCAAACCCCGCGCCAGACGGCTGTCGCCACCGCCCAGTGCATCGAGCGCCGACCACTTGACCGCCGCAACAGGCTTTGTCGCGACGGTCGCGCCCAGGTTGCCATGGCGCGGCAGTTGCAGCACCCGAACGAAGAATTCCCCTTTGGCGGTCTGCACACTGCTCATCCCGCCCTGCAACAGGCGGTTGAGAAAGGCCGGCGAACGTTCGCCGAGCAAGTCGCTGCAACGTCGGCCGATCAAGCCAGGGCGTGGTAGCCCGAGCAACTGGCAGGCATTTTCGTTGGCTGCCATCACCTCACCATCAAGGCTCAGGGCCAGTAGCCCATGCCAGGCACTGCCCAGGTACTGCGGGCGACTGTGGAACGCCAGCACCAACTGCTCGGGGTGGTACAGGCCGAACAGCCGACTCTCGATGTTGCCGGCGGCAAGCATCAGGGTCGAAAGGCTGTCCTGCGGTTGGCTCATCACCCCTTCGCGGGTGATGTCGAGCACGCCGATCACTTCGCCGCGTGGATCGCGCAGGGGCACGGAGGTGCAGGAGAACGGGCTGAGGCGATCGAGGTAGTGTTCACCGCAGTTGATCAAGGTGGGCCGCCCTTCGACCACGGCGGTGCCGATGGCATTGGTGCCGCGCAGCGCCTCGCTCCAGCAACTGCCGGGGTGCAGGTCGCGCAGGCCATTGCGATTGAGCACGTGGGTCTGCCCTTCGATGGCCAGCACATTGGCCTGGGCATCGCCGAGAATGATGATTCCGCCCTTGCCCTGGCGCTCGACCAGGTAGTCGAGCTCGGGGGTGACGGCGTCAATCAGCGTGCGGTTGAGTTCGAGCAGCGTCTGCAGGTTCTGCCCGTGCTCGACGCCAAGGCCGACCTGTTCGCCTTGCAGGCAGTCCAGGCCATGGCCGTGGCTGCGCCGCCATGAGGCATCGATCTCTTCGCGCAGCATGCCGGAAGGCAGCTCGCCCTCGTTGGCCAGGTGCAGGCGGACCTGGCGGGATTGCTGCATCGGGTCGTGGGCGTCTGTTATGGGTGATTGTCGCGCCATCGTTTACTCCAGCTGTACCCCGGAACTCTGCGCAGTGTGCGTCAGCCTGACGCATACGTAAAGCGGGCTGCGGCTGTGGGTGGCGCAGGCTGTGCCGGTGTCTGCGGGCAAGCCCGCTCGCACGACGAAAGCGCCCGGCCACCGCGTCTTTTTCGATCCGCGGGTGCACAGGGTCGCTTGCTCGGACCGACCGAACCTGCGCTCAGGGCGCCCTCCGACCATTTGCCATGGGCTGGACGAACCAACAGCGATACAATCCAGACTTACCCACGCCAGTGCCCGCCATGATCCAGTCAGACCTCGACCTCTTCGGTTCTCAGCCGCAATCGCTGGCCAGCCAGGTCATGCTGTTGCCAGGCTTTGCCCTGCCCGAGGTCGAAGCCCTGCTCGATGCCCTGCGCCCAGTGTTGCGCGCGGCACCCTTTCGACACATGCAGACGCCCGGCGGGCTGCACATGGCCGTCGCGCTGAGCAATTGCGGCAGCCTGGGCTGGGTCAGCGACGCGCGTGGCTACCGCTACAGCCCGCTGGATCCGCTGAGCGGAAAACCCTGGCCGGCGCTGCCCGAGATGCTGCTGACGCTGGCTGCGCGGGCCGCTTCCCAAGCCGGCTTCGACGGGTTCGTGCCGGATGCGTGCCTGGTCAACCACTACCTGCCCGGTACACGCCTGAGCCTCCACCAGGATCGCAACGAGCAGGATTTCAGCCAGCCTATCGTGTCGATCTCACTGGGGCTGCCCGCCGTCTTTCTGCTCGGCGGCATGCAACGCAGCGACCGGCCGCAGCATGTGCCGCTCAGTCATGGCGATGTCATGGTATGGGGTGGCGAGGATCGCCTGCGCTTTCATGGCGTGCTGCCGATCAAGCCGGGCAAGCATGAGCGGATGGGGGAACGACGGATCAACCTGACCCTGCGCAAGGCAGGTTGAGTGACCGTACCGAATGAGATTCGGCACGATCACTCAAGGAGCATCAGCGACTGGCCTCCAGCACCTGGTTCAATGCCGCCCCGTCGATACTCAAGGTCGCCGAATCGAACATGCCGTTGACGTAATTGCGCACCAGTTGCTCCTGGCGTTGTGCCCTGAGCAGTTGGGTCAGTTGCGGTGTCACCTCCTCCAGGGTTGCCGCCCGCGCCGGTTGCTGTTCGACCAACTTGATGATGTGCAGGCCCGCCGCCGTGCGCACCGGTTCACTCACTCCGTCGACCTTGAGCCGCGTCACCACCTCACGCACTTCAGGTAGCAACTGGTCGAGCGCCTGCAGCCCGCTGTCGCCGCCTTGGGCGGCAGTGCCGGTGTCCTGGGAGTGCTCGCGGGCGAGCGTGGCGAAATTGCCGTCGCGTGCTTGCTTGGCCAGGGCCTGGGCCTGCTTGACCACTGCCTCGTCGTCCTTGGGATTTTCAACCCGCAGGAAAATCTGGCTCAAGCGATAGCGTACCGGCAGGCGCAGTTCGTCCTTGGTGGCTTGGTACGCCTGCTCAAGCTCTGCCTGGCTCGGGTAATCGTCAGGCACTCGGGTGACCGAAGCGAGGTAGTCGCGCAATACGATCTGTTCGCTCACTGCACGGGTCTGCGCCTCGACATCTGGACGCTGTGGCCAGCCCTTGGCTTCGGCCTGGCGATACAGCGCCTTTTCTGCCAGGCGTGCGCGAATCCATGCCTCCAATGCCGGACGATCGCCACGCAGGTGCTCGCGGGTCGGCTCCGGTAACTGCGCCAGCAGCGTCTTCAGCTCGTCGCTGCCGACCTTCTGTTCGCCCAGGCTGGCCAACACCGGCCCTTTGACCTCGGTCGCCGCCGGGTGCGCTGCGGCGACCGGCTCCTCCCCCGGACGTAGAACAAGGGCGACAGCCACGACAATGACGGCCAGCGCACCCGCGCCGGCCCAGAAGGTACGGGAAGTCACGAAGCAGTCGCCGCGCCAGCCACCTGTTCGGTCTGGTCGGCGACATTGCGGCTGTAGTCGCGCAGGTAGACGATGAACTCCTGCAGCAGGCGATCCCACAGCACCAGGCTACCCAGCAGATGCGCATCGCTGACGCCATCGGCCACCACCACGTCCTTTTCCATCACCAGGAACTCGCCCTGCACCGACAGCCGGGCGAAACGACGGCTGGCGTTCCAGCGCTCGGCCAGCCCGGCCGGCAGCTCGCCCTGGATGCGCAACACGCAACTGAAGGTAAAGTCGAGGAACTCACCCTCCTGGTCCTTGGCTCGATTGCCGAACCGTACTGCGTAACCCACGCCCTGGCTGGCGCTGAGCAGCTGCACGACGGCATTCTGCTCGCTACGATTGACCCGGTAGCCGGCATCCTGCAGCAGCTTGGTCAGGGAATCGGCGCTCACGGTTTCGATCAGGGTGACTTCGGTCATGTGTAGCCTTCCTTGTGGTGATGAAACAGCTCGGATTCATTCACGCGCAGCAGGAAGACGGCTATAGCGGGGGCTGGCAAGACATCAGCGCTGGCGAATTCCCTGCCTCTGCGACCGTCCATCTGCAATCGCGCGTGTCGATATCAAGTAGTAGCACAAGGATTGCGCTCGGCCAGAAATTCTCTTTGCCCTGGCACCGGCACAGCGTAGCGAACCCTATCCTCCGCCCTTTCAAAGCCCGGTGCTTGTGTGTAAAACGGTCCAATCATCTTCTTCGACGCAAGGACCTCCAGCATGCGCTACCGCCCTCTCGGCCGCTCCGGCCTGCAAGTCTCAGCCCTGACCCTGGGCAGCATGATGTTCGGCGAACAGACCGATACCGAGGCTTCGCTGCGCATCATCGACCGCGCCTGGGACCAGGGCATCAACTTCATCGACACCGCCGATGTCTACAACGCCGGGCGCTCCGAGGAGATCGTCGGCGAAGCGGTGGCACGCCATCGCCAGGACTGGATCGTTGCCTCCAAGGCCGGCTACGGTCCGGCAGACGGCCTGCCCAACCGCAGCGGGCTCTCACGCAAGCACCTGTTCAATGCGCTGGAGGCAACACTGACGCGCATGGACACCGACTACCTGGACATCTACTACCTGCACCGCGAAGACCACAAGGTACCGCTGGAAGAGACCGTGCGAGCCATCGGTGATCTGCTGCAGCAAGGCAAGATTCGCTATTGGGGCGTGTCCAACTTCCGCGGCTGGCGCATCGCCGAGATCTGCAACCTGGCCGAACGCCTCGGGGTGCCCAAGCCTGTGGTGAGCCAGCCGCTGTACAACATCGTCAACCGCCAGGCCGAGCCCGAGCAACTGACCGCCGCGGCCTACCACGGGCTGGGCGTGGTGCCGTTCAGCCCCCTGGCCCGTGGCGTGCTCAGCGGCAAGTACGCGCCAGGCTCGACCCCTGACGCCGGCAGCCGCGCCGGGCGCCAGGACAAGCGGATCATGGAGGTGGAGTGGCGTCAGGAGTCGCTGGCCATCGCCCAGAAGATCCACGCCTACACCGACGCCAAGGGCGTAGGTATCGTCGAGTTCGCCATCGCCTGGGTGCTCAACAACCAACTGGTCAGTTCGGCCATCGTCGGGCCGCGTACCGAGGCGCAGTGGGAAACCTACGCCGGAGCGCTGGAGGTCAACATCACCGCCGAGGACGAAGCCTTCATCGACTCGCTGGTAACCCCTGGGCATGCCTCGACGCCGGGGTTCAATGACGTCGCACACTTTGTCAGCGGACGCTTGGCGCGCTGAAGTGCGCCGCCGTTCCTCCCGAACGAAATCGATGATCGCCCGTGACGCCGTCGACACTCGTCGGCGGCTCAGGTACTACAGATAGCCTCCCGGATAGGCGACTTCTGCTACTGGATACGCCGTAAACGCTCTATTGCAGGCCATTGGGGAGCGACAAGCGGGGATACCGGTCCCCCCTTTCCCCAATGGGACAGGTATGGTGCAGCCCATCGTATTACTGCACCCAGAGGCTTCAATGACACTCGAGCACCTGTTCCGCCCCGTTCAAGTCGGCCCCCTCACCCTGCCAAACCGCGTCTTCATGGCGCCCCTGACACGCCTGCGCAGCCTGGAACCGGGCGATGTACCCACGCCGCTGATGGCCGAGTACTACAGCCAGCGTGCCAGTGCCGGGTTGATCATCAGCGAAGCGACACAGATTTCCTTCCAGGCCAAAGGCTATTCGGGATCACCCGGTATCCACACCGACGAGCAGATCGCCGGTTGGCGCCTGGTCAACGAACGCATCCATGCAGCAGGTGGGCACAGCGCGGTACAGGTCTGGCACACCGGGCGTATTTCCCACACCTCGCTACAGCCCGGCCAGGCCGCGCCGGTTGCGCCGTCGGCATTGCCCGCCGATGCCCGCACCTCGCTGCGCGACGCACAGGGCAATGTAATTCGCGTCGAAACCTCCGCGCCGCGGGCGTTGAGCGAAGCCGAAATCGCCGACATCGTCGCTGACTTCGGCCAGGCGGCCCACAATGCGCAGCACGCAGGCTTCGACCTGATCGAACTGCACGCCGCCCATGGCTACCTGCTGCACCAGTTCCTCTCGCCCAGCGCCAACGTGCGTGAAGACCGCTACGGTGGCAGCGTCGAGAATCGCGCACGGATCGTGCTGGAAGCGGTGGACGCCGCCATCGCCGCCTGGAGCGCCGACCGCGTGGCGATCCGCATCTTCCCGCTGGGGCCGTTCAATGGGGTCGACAACGGTGAGGATCAGGAAGCCGCAGCGCTGTACCTGATCGAAGAACTGGCCAAGCGCAACCTGGCTTATCTGCATCTCTCGGAGCCGGATTGGGCCGGTGGAAAGCCGCTGCGTGACGAATTCCGCGAGGCGATTCGCGCCGTGTATCCGGGGGTGATCGTAGCGGCTGGCGGCTACACCCCGGAAAAAGCCGAGGCGCTGATTGCGCGTGGGCTGATCGATGCGGTGGCCTTTGGGCGCAGCTATATCGCCAACCCGGACCTGGTGGAACGCCTGCAGCAGCAAGCGCCTTTGAACGAGCACCGCGCACAGTTCGATTACGCCAATGGCGCCGAAGGCTACACGGACTACCCCGCGTTGCGCCGGGCTTGATACCGGAGCTATGCAGGCGCGGACTTGACCGCGCCTGCAGGCGATAGCTCTGTGAAAGCAGGTTCAGCTGCGAAGCCGTTATCCCGCTGCGTGATCGGGTTTGCGTTCGCTTTGAGCAGGTGCAGGCTTGCTCCCAGACAACCGCCAGCTCACCCCGGTCACCCCATAACGCTCGGCCATGGGGCGACTCACCTTCTTGATCTTCTCTCGTCCGAACTTCGGAATGATCCCGACCCCTGCATCACAACTGGCCCAATGCCAAGCCTCGGCATTGTCCATTCGCTCCGATCGAATGATGAAGCTGCGCGCCTCGTCGTGCAGCGTGTATTCGATGATGTACAACTGTGGGGCTGGCATCACGGGCCTCCTCTTCTCCATGGATGACTACTGATTGATCAGGGTTTTCCGTGAAGATTCAAAAGATTATCGAACCCGCTGAAAAACCCTGCCAAGGCTGCACCGTCTGCAGCTGAGCAGCCGCTTGCTCATTGACTGCGACCACCGCCGTGGCTGTTCTGGCCACCCCGGCGCCCGGCTTCGGAAGCACGAGCTCGATCATTGGCGAAGTTGCCCCCCGAATTCTTGCCGCCCTTCTGGCCTGCACGGGAAGCCCGCTCGCGGTCGTTGGCAAAGTTGCCAGGGTTGGTTTCCTTGGTGCCACCACGTTGGCTTGGGCGATCCTGGTCGTGTGCCATGTCATTTCTCCTTTACGGGTCTGTGGCGTAAGGCACGAATACGCGCCCCACAAGAGTTCCGAGCGGATGTGCGACGATCTGCTCCATCATATTGCAGGCGGACTGACCGGCGGCGCTAAAAGGCGGCGATAGCGAACGCTTGCGCACCAACCTCTAGGCCGCCCTCCAGCGCAGGCTTCAGGCATGCACGCTCCACTGCACCACATCGGCCGCGACCGGCAGTTCATCGATGGCATGGATCATTCCGCTGGCCAGGGCCTCACGAGGCCCGAGGATGCGTGGATAGGCCATCAGGTAGCGCACCACATCCAGGTCCTCGGCCGAGCCTTGCGTACGTTCGGCGACGATCTCGGCATACAGACGCAGGTCGTAGTCCAGGCTCATGGCGTACTCGGCCATGCGCGAGTGGTCCACCGAGCCGTGCAGGGTCCAGTGGAACGGGTGAAAGAGGAACTTGCTGTACTGGCAAGCCGTACGATGGCTGCCGGCAAGAAACAGGATATTGCCCATCGACTCGACGGTGCCGAGGTTATGGGTGTGCACCGGCACCGGCTGGCCAAGCAGGAAGTTGTACAGCGTGAAGCCATAGCTGCACTCGCCGCCCATGGTGG
Source organism: Pseudomonas sp. A014 (assembly GCF_052378495.1). NCBI lineage: Bacteria > Pseudomonadati > Pseudomonadota > Gammaproteobacteria > Pseudomonadales > Pseudomonadaceae > Pseudomonas > Pseudomonas sp. A014. The sequence goes on along the minus strand of NZ_CP199001.1, from coordinate 2,700,966 downwards.
CGATGTTGATCTGCAACACCTCGGCGCCCTGCTGCACGGCACGTGAACAGGTACTGATCAGGTTGCCACAGGTCGAGGAATTGATCGGGCCGGTGAAGTGAATGATATGTCGGGCCATGCATACCTCCAGGGTCGTCCATCGAAGACGATGGTTCAGTCGGTCGGGCTGGCGATACCGGAGGCAGCGTGCAGCCGCTGCAGAAGGTCCGGCATTCGGTGGAATCGTCTGGCCCGGCAAAGTTCCCCCGCAACTCCCAGCCCCGCGCTTGCCGGTGACCACCGACGGCGGCGCGCCCCTGCGCAAGGCTGCCTGGGCCGCGCCGTGCTGTGGCATCATCGACGCTCCGACCGCCCGCGAGCGCCTGTGCATGCTGATCGACGAAGAACTGACCCTGAAGAAGCTCGAGACCTTCCTCGCCTTCATGCGCAGCGGCAACCTGGGCCGTGCCGCCAGCGAACTGTCGACCAGCGCGGTCAGCGTGCACCGGGCGATCCACTCGCTGGAAAACGCCCTGCGCTGCCCGCTGTTCAAGCACGAAGGCCGCCAGCTGATCCCGCTGGAAAGCGCCTATGTGCTGGAGAAAAAGGCCCGACAACTGTTGCAGGACGCCGAGCAGATGGTGCGCCAGACCCGCGAGGCCGCAGGTTTCTATGCCGAACGCTTTCGCCTCGGGGCGCTGTACTCGCTCACGGTCAAGACCGTGCCCAAGCTGGTCATGGGCCTGAAGCTGCGCCGCAGCGAGCTGAACATCGACCTCACGCTCGGCTCGAACGTCGACTTGCTGCACCGTCTCAAGAACCATGAACTGGACGCCATCCTGGTCTCGCTCGACGACAGCATCAACGATCCGGCCTGCGAACACCTGGCGCTGTTTTCCGACGATATCTTCCTGGCCGTACCGACCGACTCGCCGTTCGCCGAGCAGGCCGAAGTCGACCTGGCGGACCTGGCCGACTCCACCTTCATCACCCTCACCCAGGGTTTCGCCACCCACCGGGACGGCGCGCGGGTGTTCGAGCAGGCCGGCTTCGAACCGAAAGTGGCGATGCAGGTCAACGATATCTTCACCCTGCTGAGCATGGTCAGTTCCGGGGTGGGCTATGCCCTGCTGCCGGGACGTATCGCCGCGGTGTACGAGAACCGCGTGCGCTTGATCGCGCTGCAACCGCGCTACCGGTTGCAGCAGCACATCGGTGCGGTGTTTCTCAAGGCCCGCGAGCGCGAGCCGAACCTGCTGGCGCTACTGGCTGAATGCCGGATGTACAGTCGCGAAGGGTGACAGCCCAGGCCGACTGTCCTCCTCATCCAACCAGGCCGCGTACACAGAAATACAGGATCGACGGCCCCATCAGGCACCCCAGCCCGGTATGGAAGGTGGCGGTCAGCGCACCATAAGGCACCAATCGCCGATCCGTTGCAGCCAGCCCGGCCGTCACACCGGAAACGGTCCCGGCCAGGCCGCCGAACACCATCGCCGAGCGCGGGTTGTCCAGGGCCAGCATACGTGCCGACACTGGCGTGAACACCATCACCAGGATCGCCTTGATCAGGCCTGTGGCAATCGACAAGGCCATCACATCGGAGCTTGCACCCAGCGCCGCCCCGGTCACCGGTCCGACGATATAGGTCACCGCGCCCGCGCCGATGGTGGTGATACTGACCGCATCGCGATAACCAAAGGCCCAGGCCACCGCCGCGCCGACGATGAACGGCAGCACAGTGCCCAGCAACAGCGCCACCGCGCCAATCATCCCGGCCTTGCGCGCTTCGGTGGCCTGCACTTCGAAGGCGGTGGCGACGATGGCGAAATCGCGCAGCATCGCTCCCCCCATCAGCCCAATCCCGGAAAACAGCGTCACGTCCGCCAGGCCTTTCTGGCCGCCGGTCAGGTTGCCGCCGATCCAGGCCAGCACCAGGCCGATGACGATGGCGATGGCCGAGCCGTGCACGCGGCCGAAGGTGAGGTATCTGGAGAGCATCACCGATACCCACATCACCGCACCGACGACGGCGAAAGCGGTGATCAGGTCATTGTGTTCCAGGGCTTTCTCAATGAGCGGCCACATATCAGCGACCTCCCGCAGGTGCAGGCTGCACCGAGGCTGGCGGTGTCGCATCGAGCGCCGGCAGCGGCTCGCCGCGGTGACTGCGGCTGATCAGCGCAATGGTCGCGCCGCACACCAGCACCGCACCGACCGCGGCCACCACGGCCACAGGCCCGCCGTGCAGGGCAGTGACCACATTCTGCTGGGCCGCCATGGCCACCACCACCGGGATGTACATCGCGCCCCAGAAACCGACGCCGAACTCGCACTCTTTGCTCATGCCACCCTTGCGGTGCATGTACAGCCGCGCACAGATCAGCAGGATCATGGCGATGCCGACCCCGCCCACATTGGATTTGACGCCCAACAGCACGCCCAGGAAGTCGCCGACGATAACGCCGGCCAGCGTGCACACCGCCAGCAGAGCCACACCATAGATGATCATTGTTGTTGTCCTCAGGTTGTATCGAAGTTGTTTGTTGTTGTCCTTCGAGCTACAGCGCGGTCATCGGTTGTCGGCCACCTCCTGACGCAACAGTGCATCGATGCTGTCGGCACGGGTGGACTCCACGCTCAGCACCTTTCCAGGCTCGAAGACTCGCCTGGCAAGACCCGTGAGTACGCTGCCCGGCGGCAATTCGAGGTGCAGGCGCACACCGCGCTCCCAGGCGCCACGCAGGGTCGCGCGCCAGTCGACAATGCGAGCCATGTTGCCGGCCAGGTCGTCGCGCAGGCGTGCCGGATCGAAAATCGGTCGTGCCGTGCTGCCGCTGAGGTAGGTGATGCGTGGGCGACGCAGTTCGACCTCGCAGAACGCTGCGGCCAGGGTAGCCGCAGGCGCCGCCAACAGAGGGCAATGCGACGGCACGCTGACCGCCAGGCGCCGGGCCACGCCCTGCCCCAGGCTGCGTGCGCGCGCGGCGACCGCTGTCATCGCTGCATCGCTGCCAGCGATGACGATCTGGTTGTCGCTGTTGAGGTTGGCGAGGTACACCTCACCCCCGACCGCTTCCAGCAAACGCTCGACACTGGGCAGGTCCAGGCCGCTCAAGGCCGTCATGCCGTAGCCTGTCGGATAAGCCTGCTGCATCAGCTCGCCGCGCAGCGATACCAGGCGTACGGCGTCCTCCAGTGCCAGCGCATCGGCGGTGACCGCCGCGGCATAGGCACCGATCGACAACCCGGCCACATACTCCGGCGCCGGGCTGCGTCGCATCAGCCAGCGCGCCCATGCCACGCCGGTCAACAGCAGGCACAGCTGCACGGCGCGGGTATGGCGCAACGCCTCGGCGCTGTCGAGCGTGAGCACCTGCTCGCCCAGCGCCTCGCTGGCCGCTTCGAGCAGATCCGAACTGCCCTCAGGCAGGCAATGAAGCATCCCCACCTGCTGGGCGCCCTGCCCCGGGAACGCGAACAGGCTGCTCATGCCGCATCCTCCTGCAGTTGCCATGGATCACTCACCAGACGCACGCCAGCCGCCGACTTGAGCAGCACCCGACGCGCCCCGCTGGCCCATTCGCGCAAGGCAACCGCGCCCTGGGGCGTTTCCAGTTGCGCATCGACGCGACAGGCCGCGCCTTCCAACTGTTTCAGCAGTCGAGCGGCCTGCTCACGAGGTATCGACACAGGGGCGCGCAGCAGCAGATCAAGATCGCTGCCAGCGTGCAGCACCTCGATTCCCGTCGCGAGCTGGAAACCCGTGCTGCCGGTAGGTCCCCACAGCCACTCGCGATCGTTCAACCAAGCGCTGACCTGCGATAGCGCACGCAAGGCTGGCGACGACAACTCGCCCTCCCCGCGCAGCGCTTCGGGGCTGACCCAGCGCTCGATGTCCAGCAGGCGCATCTGCCAGGCAAAACGCTGCTCGCGCCCTCTCCCGCGTACCCCGACCGCCACCTGGTCCGGTGCCACCAGCGCCCGGCGCACTACCACCGGCTCGCCGGCTGCCAGCACCGAGTGCACCCAGGCAGGCGCATCGGCAGGCAGCATGGCCGGAGTCATGCCCCAGAGCAGGTCGTGTGGGCGCGGGGCGTACATCTCAGGCCTCCTGCCATTGGCTGCGCAGGCGCTGACGCACCTCGCGGGAGGCGCTGCGATGCTCGCCGTTCAGGCGGCTACGCAGGTCGGTGGTATCGCCAATGTCGCGCACGGCATCGATCAGGCTGGCACGGACCTGTGCCAGATCCCGGGCGGTCGGCGCCTGCGCGTTATCCACGGCAAGACGCGTGTGCAGCAGCCCCAGTGAGGCGTAGCTTTTCAGGTCGTAGGCCATCGGCGGCACTTCGGCGGCCAAGGCTTCCAGGTCCTCGACACTGCGCAGGGTGATACGCGCCGCTGCCGCCTTGCCCATCGCATGCACCATGACGCCACTGTCATCCAGCGCGATCAATCGTTGCGCCTGGTAGCCGTGGGCAAGAAACGCCCCGGACATCGCCTTGCCCACCAGCAGCCCGATCACCGGATGCCCGGCCAGGCGCGCCTGGGCATACGCTTCCACCGCACCGGCCAGGGCCTGGTGGATGCCCAGCGCTTCCTCACGCCGCCCGTAGGCCTGGCTGGGTACATCGATCAGCGCAACCAGCACGCGCTTCTCACTGTCGCGGTCGGCCTCCACCGCCTCGGCGACCGCCTTGGCCAGGCCCCAGCCTTCAAGCAGGCCAACCTCGCCGCTACGGGCGCGTACAAAGGGATTGCGCGCATCGGGCACCACGGCGATAAAGCGCGCCAGGCGATTGTCCAGCTCGCCATCGACCACCTGCACCGAGGCGGGGAAGCCTGGCAGCGACTCGCCGCTGGCAAGGCCCTGCAACCAGTTCTGGGCACGGTTCATCAGGCATCTCCTTGATACAGGGCACGCACGGCGGCGGCATCGAGTTGCGGGCAGTCATCACCCAGTTGCGCCAGGCGCTCGAGAAACCACTGATGGCGGCTGGCACGCTGCGCAGAAGGTGCGTCCAGCAACGCCAGCAACTGGCTGCGAACAGCCTCGACGTCATCGGCGACGTAGCCGTCCGCCAAACCGCTGGCGTGGCGCTGCTCGCCACCGGTAAGGCTCCAGATGAAAGGCCGGTCACGCGAGTCGTACTCACCGATCCCCGCTTCCTGCTCGATCACCTGTGGGCCATTGAGGCCCAGGCGTGCTTCGCGGGTTACCAGCAGATGGCTGCACAGCCCGGCGGCAATGGACATGCCGCCGAAGCAGCCGACTGAGCCTGCGATCACGCCGATGACCGGTTGGTAGGCACGCAGTTCGACGATCGCGGCCTGGATCTCGGCAATCGCCGCCAGGCCCAGGTTGGCCTCCTGCAGACGCACGCCCCCGGTCTCCAGCAACAGCACGGCGCAGGTGGGGATGCCGTTACGGTTGTCTTCGGCGGCCAGTTCCAAGGCGCCGGCGATCTTCGCGCCCCCCACCTCGCCCATGCTGCCGCCCTGGAACCCGCCTTCGATGGCTGCGACCACGGCGGGACGGCCGTCGAGCGTGCCCTTGGCGATGACCACGCCGTCATCGGCCTGCGGCACGATGCCTTGGCGTGGCAGCCAGGGCGACATCAGGCGGTCGAAGGGGCCAAGCAACTCGCGGAAACTGCCCGCATCGAGCAAGGCCCTGGCACGTTGGCGGGCCCCCAGTTCGACGAAACTGCGGCTGTGCAACAGGCGTTCGTTATCAGTCATGGCCGATCTCCTCGAAGCCTTGTTCCAGGCGCAGGCGCACCACGCCGGGCGTGGCGCCGAAATCATGGATGTCGATCTTCAGCGCGGGCAAGCTGCGGCCGTCGAACAGGCGCTGGAACAACTGGTTCCAGCGTGCCTGGCTGCCGTTGACCGAGGTCACGACCTGGATATCGAGGCTGCCGGCCTGGCCGGGCTCGATCAGCACCTCCAGGTCGCCGGAGCTGACGCAGCCGACCAGGGCACGGCCATGGCCGGGTTGCGCAGCGGGGAATTGAAAGTTCAGGGTTTCCATGTCACAGGCTCCCGGCTTTGTCGAGGAACAGGCAGGCGGCCAGCAGATCGGCAGCACCGCCTGGAGAGGCATTGAGTTGCAGCAGGCGCGCATCCAGGGCGCGCAGTTGACGGCGACCCGCCAAGCTCGCGCTGCCGCCTGCATCGAGCACCGCACGGGCCCCTTGCTGCAGGGCATCCAGGCCTTGCTGACCGGCACGCCACAGCACGCAGGTGTCGCTCAGCGAAGCCATGATCGCCAGCAGCGCGTCCAGGCGTGCATGGGTCTCGCTGGCGCCAGCGGCGCGGCTGCGCCAGAGTTGCGGCAGAGCGTGACCGGTGATCGCCGGAAAGCCTTGCTGGGCCTGCTCGCGCGCGCCACCCGCGCCATAGCGGCGGCGCACCTGGATGCCGTGACTGTCCTGTGCGGGGGCGGCCGGATCATCGATCAGCGCAAGGCGCCCGGCACGTGCGGCAAGGGTACGCGGGTCGCTGCTAAGAGGGCTCAGCGCCCGCGCCGCAACCAGCAGCCCCAGCGCCCAGATAGCACCACGGTGGGTATTCACCCCGGCCGTGGTGGCGAGCATCGCCGCCTCGCCTTCGCGCCCAAGGCGTCCCAGCTCGGCGCGCAGCGGCGCAGCGATCTCGCCATGGCGTTGCGCAGCTTCGGCCATCTGTCGCAGGCAAGGCCACAGCGACAGCGCCGAGGCGTGCATCAAGGCCAGGTTCATGTCGCCATGGGCGCCGCTGCCGCGCCGGTCCACCAGCCCAGGCTTGGGCGAGAGGTCGGCCTCATCGATCAGGGCTTCGACGGCCAGGTCCGCCAATTGGTCGGGCAAGGCCAGGGGCTGTAGGCAAAGTGCTTTCATCACCAGCTCCTGAAGCGTGCGGGCGGGTTATACAGGCCACCGGACCACTCCACGAGGTCGGCGATGCTGCGTGCGGCGAGCAACTCACGGGTGGCGTCGGTACGGCGAATGCCCAGGTCTTCGGGCAAGGCCACCAACCCTTCGCGGCGCAGGCGCTCGGTATCCTTGGGGTCATGGCGCAGGCCAATGGCGGTGACCCCGGCCACCGCCGCGATCATCTGCTGGCGTTCCTGCAGGCTGCGCGCCTTGTACAGGTAGGCGATGCCCTCTTCGGTGAGCAGGTGGGTGACGTCATCGCCGTAGATCATCACGGGTGCCAGCGGCATGCCGGCCTTCTTCGCCACCTCGACCGCATCCAGGGTTTCGACGAAGGTCGGTTTACCGCCCTCCTGGTAAGTCTCGACCATCTGCACCACCAGCTTGCGCCCGCGCTCGAGCAGGGTTTCGGGCACGGTCATGTCCAGCCAGGCCGGTGTCGCGTGGCGTCGCCCGCGTGGGTCGTGGCCCATGTTTGGTGCCCCGCCGAAACCGGCCAGGCGGCCACGGGTGACCGTCGAAGAATGCCCGTCGCCATCGACCTGCAAGGTGGCGCCGATGAAGAGGTCCACCGCGTACTGCCCTGCCAGCTGGCACATCAACCGGTTGGAGCGCATCGAACCGTCGCGCCCGGTGAAGAACACGTCCGGACGCTGGGCAATGTAGTCTTCCATGCCCAGCTCGGTGCCGAAGCAGTGCACGCTTTGTACCCAGCCGGTTTCGATGGCCGGGATCAGCGTCGGGTGAGGATTGAGGGTCCAGTTGCGGCAGATCTTGCCCTTGAGCCCCAGCGACTCGCCATAGGTCGGCAGGATCAGCTCGATGGCGGCGGTATTGAAACCGATGCCGTGGTTGAGCGACTGCACCTGGTGTTTTTCATAGATACCGCGGATCGCCATCATCGCCATCAGCACATGGACCGGCTTGATATGACGCGGGTCGCGGGTGAACAGCGGTTCGATGTAGAACGGCTGGTCGGCGACCACCACGAAGTCGATCCACGAGGCAGGGATGTCCACCCTGGGCAGGTCGTCGACACGGTCAACCAACTGGTTGACCTGGGCGATGACGATGCCATCGCTGAACGCGGTGGGCTCGACCAGCGCCGGAGTGTCCTCGGTGCTGGGGCCGGTGTAGAGGTTGCCATCGCGGTCGGCAGTGAAGCCTGCAACCAGCGTGACGTTGGGGATCAGGTCCACCAGCAGGCGCGAGTAGAGCTCGATGTAGGTGTGGATGGCGCCGACTTCGAGCAGACCGTCTTCGAGCAACTGGCCGATGCGCTGGCTCTGGGGGCCGGCGAAGGAGAAGTCGAGCTTGCGGGCGATGCCACGTTCGAACAGGTCCAGGTGCTCGGCGCGGCTGACGCTGGGCATGATCAGGTGGAGGTCGTGGAGACGGCCAGGGTCGGCCTTGGCCAGCGAGCGCGAAAGAAAGTCCGCCTGTTTCTGGTTGTTGCCTTCGAGCACCACACGATCACCCGGGGCGATCAGCAGTTCGAGGGCCTCGACGATCCGCTCGGTGGGCAGTACCACGCCATCGGCGAGGTGACTCACCCGCTCGAGACGGCGCTGCTTTTCGGCGCGCCTTCTCGACCATTGCGGCGGTGGATTCTTCGTTGTGGTCATTGGTGACTCCACGGGTTCGCTGTCGTGGGGTCACCTTAGGCCTGGGGGGTGGGAGGCATCAATCAAGCACGGTGGTTGATCGTTACGGTGAGCGTAATGTTTTTGATGTAAGGACTTGAGCCGTTGTCTTTCGCAGCAATGTCTTGTCGCGGCTAAATCCACTCCCCCGTCCTCGCCAGCTTTTTTGAACTCTCCCCTCACCCACTCCCTCAATTCTTCAGAGACCCGGGAGTCGTCCCGAAACCCACCATGACCAAAGCCGCCGCAGAGGTATCTGCGACAGGATTGGTTTGAGTTCGACTGACAGCAGGAGCTTGGCAACGATGAACGAGCACATGATCCAGGCTGCCGCGGGAACCCCTTGGAGCGAATGGCAGAAATCCGCGCACCTGGCCCGGGCCGCCTGGATCACCCCCGAACAACTGTGCCCGCCGGGTCGGCGCCTGGTGTTGGTAGCGCCGCATCCGGATGACGAGGTGCTCATGGCGGGCGGATTACTGAGTGACTTCCATGGCCGCGAGCAGGATCTCGTGCTGATCTCCGCCACCAATGGCGAAGGCAGCCACCCAGGCTCGGCACAGTGGAGCGAACGACGCCTGCGCCACCAGCGCCCACTGGAGAGCCACCATGCCTTGCAGCAGCTCAATCTGCGGGTCGGCGATCTGGATTGGCGACGGCTGAACCTCAAGGACGGCGCCTTGCCCCGGGACGAGGCCTTTCTGGTCAATTACCTGAACCAGTTACTGCAACCCGGCGATCTGTTGATGTGTCCCTGGCGCCACGATGGCCATTGCGACCATGACGCGGTGGGCCGTGCCTGCGCACAGGCCGCCCAGGCGCGCGGGGCAACGCTGGCCGAAGCGCCGATATGGGCGTGGCGCTGGTCGACGCCGGACGATCCTCGGCTACCTTGGCAACGCGCGCGTCGTATCCAGCTCGACGAAGCGAGCCTCGCGCGCAAGCGCCAGGCCATCGCTGCCCATGTCAGTCAGATGGAGGCGGATGCGGACACGCCGCCCGTGGTGCCGCAACAGCTGCTGGAATGCCTGCTGCAGCCTTTTGAACTGGTCTTTATCTGACAGCCAACCCCTCGCAGATGCCCCTTCAGCGCCCGCGCTTGAGGGTCTCGCTCGGCAATTCGCGGAACAACTGGCGATAGCTCTCGGAAAACCGCCCCAGGTGCCAGAACGACCAACGCATCGCCACTTCCGCTACCGTCACGTCGCTGGCGCGGCGCAGCAGGTCGCGGCGCGCACCGTTGAGTCGGCGCAGACGCAACCAATGCGCCGGGGGCATGCCGGTAAAGGCCTTGAAGGCCTCCTGCAATTGACGCAACGACACCCCGGCCACCTGCGCCAGCTCCATGAGATTGAGCGTCTCTTCCGGGCAGTCCGCCGCCCATTCGCTGACCCGCTGCATGATCGCCCGCTCTTCACCGCGCTTGCCCAGTGCCTGGCCTTGCAGGCGCTGGCAGGCGTTGTCGAGGATGAACAGGCAGTCATCGAGCAGTTGCTCGGCCAAGGCCTGCCCTTCGAGTGGGCAGTCAGCCTGCGCCAGACGTGTCAGGGTCGCGCTCAGCCAGCTGCCGAACAGCGCATTCTGGCCGCTGCCCAGCGGCACCATGAACAGCCCCTGCAAACGCTCCAGATCCAGGCCGTGCCGCTGCAGGAACGGCTGGTCGAACACCACCGCCACTTCCTGGTAGTTCTCCGGGGTTATCCAGATGTTGCGGCTTTGTTCGTTGAGCAGGTACAGGCTGTTCTCGACCTGGTCGAAGCAAAAGGTCAGCGAGCCGCTCGGGGCGCGGAAGAACTGCTCGACTCGGGTATTCAGGCGCTCTTCGTACACCTCGACGCCATCGAGCCCCAGGCAGCGCAGCTGGCCGCTGAAATGCCCGGGTGACATCTGCCGGTACTGCTGCTGCCAGCCAGGGGTGGCACGCACCTGCTCGGTGACATCGGTGGTGTTGAAAGCCTGGACCTGCAAGGCGGTTTGCGTATTCACGCGACGTCCTATATGCACTCTTTTGGTGCATTGATTGACGGAGAAAACGGATAGATCACCCCGAGGGGCAGCGCCCAAGATAGTCCTCAGCGTGACCTGTGGGAAGTGGCGCCGTGAAAAGGTTTGTAATACCTCCTGGAGGTCGACGGCCTTCACGCGCTGCACATGCCCACCACCAAAACCCAACCAAGAGGTCTGTATGAACGCCCCCTTCGATCAGCTGTCCGCCTGGCTGAAAGAACACCGGATCACCGAAGTCGAATGCGTGGTCAGTGACCTGACCGGCATTGCCCGCGGCAAGATCGCCCCGACCAACAAGTTCCTCAACGAGCGTGGCATGCGCCTGCCCGAGAGTGTGCTGCTGCAGACCGTCACCGGCGACTTCGTCGATGACGACATCTACTACGGCCTGCTCGATCCGGCCGACATCGACATGATCTGCCGCCCTGACCCGGCGGCGGTGTACCAGATCCCTTGGGCGATCGAACCGACCGCCATCGTCATCCACGACACCTTCGACAAGCACGGCAACCCTATCGAGCTGTCGCCACGCAACGTCCTGAAGAAAGTCCTCAAGCTTTACGCCGACAAGGGCTGGCAGCCGATCGTTGCGCCCGAAATGGAGTTCTACCTCACCCAGCGCTGCGAAGATCCGGACCTGCCGCTGCAGGCGCCATTGGGCCGTTCGGGCCGTGCCGAGAGCGGCCGGCAGTCGTTCTCCATCGATGCCGCGAACGAATTCGACCCGCTGTTCGAGGACGTCTACGACTGGTGCGAAATCCAGTGCCTTGACCTGGACACGCTGATCCACGAAGACGGCCCGGCGCAGATGGAGATCAACTTCCGTCACGGCGACGCCCTGGACCTGGCCGACCAGATCACCGTATTCAAGCGCACCATGCGCGAGGCGGCGCTCAAGCACAATGTCACCGCCACCTTCATGGCCAAGCCGATCACCGACGAGCCGGGCAGTGCCATGCACCTGCACCAGAGCGTGGTCGACATCGCCACCGGCAAGCCGGTGTTCGCCAATGAAGACGGCAGCATGAGCGAGCTGTTCCTGCACCACATCGGCGGCCTGCAGAAGTACATCCCCAAGGTACTGCCGATGTTCGCGCCGAACGTCAACTCGTTCCGCCGCTTCCTGCCGGACACCTCGGCGCCGGTGAACGTGGAATGGGGCGAGGAAAACCGCACCGCCGGCCTGCGCGTTCCGACCTCCAGCCCCGAGGCGATGCGCGTGGAGAACCGCCTGCCGGGCGCCGATGCCAACCCTTACCTGGCGATCGCCGCGAGCCTGCTGTGCGGTTACCTGGGCATGATCGAGAAGATCGAGCCGAGCGCGCCTGTACAGGGCCGCGCCTACGAGCGCCGCAACCTGCGTCTGCCGATCACCATCGAGGATGCGCTGCAGCACATGGAAGACTGCAAGGTCCTGGAAGACTACCTGGGGCGCCAGTTCGTCCAGGGCTACGTCGCGGTCAAACGCGCCGAGCATGAAAACTTCAAGCGGGTGATCAGCTCCTGGGAGCGCGAGTTCCTGCTGCTGAGCGTGTGACCCCATGGAGGGTTTCTGCGGGAGCGGGTCGATCCGCTCCCACAGGCAACGCGCTGCCCCTGCTTCCGTTTCGAACCCGAAGAACAAGTCCAACGAGGTGCCGACATGCGTCATTTGCAAACCCTGATTCCCGCAGCCTTCGCCCTGATGTTCGGCGCGGCCGCCCAGGCCGAGCCCACGGTCAGCGTGTACAACTGGACCGACTACATTGGCGAGACCACCCTGGCCGACTTCCAGGCCAGTACCGGGATCAAGGTGGTCTATGACGTCTTCGACTCCAACGAAACCCTCGAGGGCAAGCTGCTCGCCGGCCGCACCGGCTACGATGTGGTGGTGCCCTCGAACCACTTCCTCGCCCGCCAGGCCAAGGCCGGCGCGTTCCTGCCACTGGATCGCAGCAAGTTGCCGAACTGGCAGCACCTGGACCCGAAACTGCTCAAGCAACTGGAGCAGAACGATCCGGGCAACAAGTACGCTGTGCCGTACCTGTGGGGTACCAATGGCATTGGCTATAACGTCGAGAAGGTCAAGGCCGCGCTGGGCATCGACAAGGTCGACTCCTGGGCCGTGCTGTTCGAGCCAGAGAACCTGAAGAAACTCAAGCAATGCGGCGTGGCCTTCATGGACTCGCCCGACGAGCTGTTCCCGGCCATGCTCAACTACCTGGGCATGAACCCACGCAGCGAAGACCCGAAAGACTACGCCAAGGCCGAAGCACGGCTGATGGAGCTGCGCCCGTACATCACCTACTTCCACTCCTCCAAGTACGTCTCTGACCTGGCCAACGGTGACGTGTGCGTGGCCTTCGGCTACTCCGGCGACGTGTTCCAGGCGGCCAACCGCGCCGTGGAAGCCAAGAACGGCGTGAAGATCGCCTACAGCATTCCCAAGGAAGGCAGCAACCTGTGGTTCGACCTGCTGGCCATCCCGAAAGACGCCAGCAATCCAGACCAGGCCCTGGCCTTCATCAACTACCTGCTCGACCCGAAAGTGATCGCCAAGGTCAGCGCCACGGTCGGCTATGCCAATGCCAACCCTGATGCCAAGGCGTTCATGGACAAGTCGCTGGTGGAGAATCCCGAGATCTATCCGCCCCAGGAGGTTCTGGACAAGCTCTACGTCTCCAGTACCCCCAGCCCGCAGATCATGCGGGTGATGACCCGCTCCTGGAGCAAGATCAAGTCCAACCGCTGATTCGAGTGTTTCCGATGCCTCATCAAACCGAACACACCACCTCCTACTACGCCGCCACGGCCCGTGCCACGGCGCCCTACCCCGAACTCGAAGGCGAGCTGAGCGCCGACGTGTGCGTGGTCGGCGGCGGCCTGACTGGCGTCAACACCGCGCTGGAGCTGGCCGAGCGTGGCCTGTCGGTGATTCTGCTGGAGGCCCGCCGCATCGGCTGGGGCGCCAGTGGGCGCAATGGCGGACAGCTGATCCGTGGTATCGGCCATGACGTTTCGGGCTTTGCTCGCTACGTGGGCCAGGACGGCGTGCGTTACCTCAAGCAGGCAGGCCTGGACTCGGTCGAGCTGGTGGCCAGGCGCATCGAGCAATACGGCATCGAGTGCGACCTGCGCTGGGGCTTCTGCGAGCTGGCCAACACCCCGGCGCAGTTCGCGGCGTTCAACGACGAACTGCAGGACCTGGCCGAACTGGGCTATCGCCATGAAACCCGGCTGATCGCCCCAGCGCGCATCTACGACATCGTCGCCAGCGACCAGTACGCCGGCGGCCTGGTGGACATGGGCTCCGGCCACCTGCACCCACTGGACCTGGTGCAGGGCGAAGCCCGCGCCGCCAGCAGCCTTGGCGTGCGAATCTTCGAGCAGACCGCTGTGCAACGCATCGAACACGGGCCCACCGTCACCCTGCACTGCGCACGCGGCAAGGTACGGGCCAAGAGCCTGGTGCTGGGGTGCAATGCGCACCTGGACGAGCTGGAGCCGCGCTTGACCGGCAAGGTGCTGCCCGCCGGCAGCTACGTGGTGGCGACCGAACCGTTGCCCGAGGCTCTGGCGCGCAGCCTGATTCCGCAGAACATGGCGCTGTGCGACCAGAAGGTCGGCCTTGACTACTACCGCCTGACCGCCGACCGCCGCCTGCTGTTCGGTGGCGCCTGCCACTACTCCGGCCGCGACCCGAAGGACATCGCCGCCTACATGCGCCCGAAAGTGCTGAAGGTGTTCCCGCAACTGGCCGATGTGCGCATCGACTTCCAGTGGGGCGGCATGATCGGCATCACCGCCAACCGCTTCCCCCAGGTCGGCCGCCTGAGCCAGCATCCAAACGTGTATTACGCCCAGGGTTACTCCGGGCATGGCCTGAACGTGACCCACTGGACCGCCAAGCTGTTGGCCGAGGCCATCGCCGTCGGCCACAGCCAGGGCCTGGATATCTTCAGTGCCGTGCCGCACCTGACCTTCCCCGGCGGCAAGGCCCTGCGCTCGCCGCTGCTGGCCCTGGGGATGTTGTGGTATCGCGTGAGGGAGGTGCTGGGGTGATTGAAGGATGGTTTGCAGGCCCTGATTTCATGTGGGAATTCACATCACAGAACCAAGGGCGCACACCAAACCACCTGCAAACTGGCCAATCGCCAAGCACCTGCTAGCGTTGATCTGGCCTCCCCCTCAATGGACGCTACCCATCATGAAACCGCTGCCTCGCGCTACCCTGCTGTGCGCTGCCGTGCTTGCCCTGGCCGCCTGTTCCAGCAACCGCGTCGATCCGAGCCAGTATTCCGGGTTTCTCAAGGACTACAGCCGGCTCAAGCCGGCGGAAAGTGTTTCCGGGGCACCGGTAATGCGCTGGATCGACCCCGGGATCAAGGCCAGCCAGTATCGACAGGTCTATATCGAGCCCAGCCAGTTCTACCCCAGACCACAACCCACAGCGGTGATCTCGGCGCAGACCCTGCAAGCGATCACCCGCTACTTCGACGACGCCATGCGCCGGGAACTGGGCAGCGTGCTGACGGTGGTCAGCGCTCCAGGCCCGGGAACGATCGTGGTACGCCCGGCGATCACCGCGGTGTCGACCAAGACCGAGGGGCTCAAGCCCTATGAAGTGGTGCCCATCGCCCTGGTGGCCGCGGCTGTGAACACTGCGGCCGGTGGTCGTGACCAGGAAGTGGACATCGCTGTAGAAGCGGCCTTCCTCGACGGTGCCAACCAGAAAGTGTTGGCCCAGGTGGTGCGCAAGGGCACCGGCGAGGCGCTGGAGAACGACACCGCGCAGCTCAAGCTGGAGAACGTCAAGCCGGTGCTCGATGGCTGGGCCAGCGACATGCGTCGTAGCGTCGTGGAACTGCGCAAGAAGGGCCAGTAAACGGCGTCGGATCAGTCTTTCGCCGCAGGCATGCCCGAGGTTTCAGGCGTGGTCTGGGCGCTGGCAACCGCGCCCGGGCTGCGGCTGATTACCGCCAGCCGGTCCCTGTCGAGTTCGCCCTCCCAGACTGCAACAGCCAGGGTCGCGACCGCATTGCCGATGATGTTGGTCAGCGACCGGCATTCGGCCAGGAAGCAGTCGACGCCCAGGATCAGCACCATCGCCGCGACCGGTACGGTCGGCACCACCGCAAGGCTTGCGGCCAGCGCAACGAAACCCGCGCCGACAGGCCGTATCAGGCGTGCAGCAGGAACGGCAGGGCGTGCTCGAGCAAGGCTTGCGGGGCTTCTTCAGGAATGTAGTGACCGCAGGGCAACTCGCTGCCGCGCACGTCCTCGGCACAGGCGCGCCATTCCTTGAGCGGTTCGAAGCACTTGCCGATGACGCCGTCACGGCCCCACATCACCAGTAGCGGGGTCCTGACCGTGTTCCCGGCATCGAGATCGGCCTGGTCATGCTCCAGGTCAATGCCTGCAGCCGCCCGATAGTCTTCGCACACGCCACGCGCTGCGCCCGGTAGCGACAGGCAACGACGGTACTCGGCGAACGCCTCGTCGGTGAACGGCGCAAGGCCGGCACTGCGCCCCCCCATGACGCTGCGCAGGTAGCCTTCCGGGTTGGCTTCGATCAGGGTTTCAGGCAGTGGCGCCGGGCGAATGAGGAAGAACCAGTGCCAGTAGGCACGGGCGAAGGCTTCGTTGGTCTGGCGATACATTGTCAGGGTTGGCGCGATGTCCAGCAGCACCAGGCGGGTCAGGCGCTGGGGATGGTCGAGCGCCAGGCGGTGCGCGACCCGCGCGCCGCGGTCGTGGGCCATCAGGGCGAATTGCTCGAACCCCAGGGCATGCATGAGCCCGACCATATCTGCGGCCATGCGGCGCTTGGAATACGCCTCATGCCGGTCGTCGGCCTCAGGCTTGGCCGAATCGCCGTAACCGCGCAGGTCGGCAGCGACCACAGTGAACTGCTCGGCCAGCTTTTCGGCCACCTTGTGCCAGATAACATGGGTCTGCGGGTGGCCGTGCAACAGCAGCAACGCCGGCCCCTTGCCGCCGATACGGTAGGCGATCTCGATACCTTCGACGTGCTGGAAGGCTTTCTTGAAACCCTGGAACATGCCAATCACTCCGTTCGTGTGCTTTCAGGCCGTAAGACGACCCTTCAGGTGCCGAGCATAGCTGCGGCACCGAAGGCATCAAGAACACAAATGCAGAGCGAAGCAACACGAATCGTGAAGCATGGCCTCAGGCAAAGAAGCCGTAGAAAATCGCAGACAAGGTGATCAACCCCACCAGCACGACGAACACGTTCGACAGCGCGCCCGAGTACTTGCGCAGCGAAGGCACCTTGCGCACGGCATACATCGGCATCAGGAACAGCAGGCACGCCAGCACTGGGCCACCGAGGCTTTCGATCAGTCCGAGGATGCTCGGATTGAGGGTCGCCACGATCCAGCAGCCCAGCACCATGAACAGCGCGGTCACCCGCTCCAGGCGCTTGGCCGACCAGCTTTTACCGCGGCTGCGCAGGCTCTTGACGATCATGCCCTGGAAGCCTTCGCTGGCACCGATGTAGTGACCCAGGAAAGACTTGGTGATCGCCACCAGGGCAATCAGGGGGGCGACGAAGGCGATGACCGGCGTCTGGAAGTGGTTGGCCAGGTACGACAGGATCGAGATGTTCTGCACCTTGGCCGCTGCCAGGTCGGCAGGGCTCAGGGCCAGTACGCAACTGAAGCAGAAGAACATCACCGTCAGCACCATCATCACGTGGGCGGTGGCCAGGGTACGGCCGCTCTTGCGGTCGGCGTCGGCGCCGTAGCGATGCTTCTGGTCGACGGCGAAGGCCGAGATGATCGGCGAGTGGTTGAACGAGAACACCATCACCGGGATCGCCAGCCACAGGGTCAGCAGCAGCTTGGAGGTGCTCAGGCCTTCGCTGGCCTGGGCGAAGAAGGCACCGTTCCAGTTGGGGATCAGGCTCAGGGCCAGCAGCAGGAGCGAGGCGACGAAGGGATAGACCAGCACGCTCATGACCTTGACGATGATCTGCTGGCCGCAACGCACCACCACCATCAGACCGGCGATCAACAGCAGCGACAACAGTGCACGCGGCGGCGCGGTCACGTGCAGTTGGTGCTCGAGGAAGCTGGTCAGGGTGTTGGTCAGGGCCACGCTGTAGACCAGCAGGATGGGGAAGATCGCCAGGAAGTAGAGCAAGGTGATGAGCTTGCCGGCACCCACGCCGAAATGCTCCTCGACCACCTCGGTGATGTCTTCGTTGCCGCCACGGCGCCCGGAAAGCACGAAGCGGGTCAGCGCACGGTGCGCATAGAAGGTCATCGGGAAGGCCAGCAGCGCGAGGATCAGCAGCGGCCAGAAGCCCCCTACCCCGGCGTTGATCGGCAGGAACAGGGTACCGGCACCGATGGCAGTGCCGTACAGGCCCAGGGCCCAGGTGGTGTCGTGGCGGTTCCAGCTGCGCGTGGCTGTGGTCGAAGCCGGCGCAGCCGAATCCGCACGAACGGTCGTGGTGTTGTGTACATCAGTCATGGGTTTCGCCTTTGTAGTTGTTTTTGTTGCTCGGTGCAGCGGGTGTTGCAAATGGGTTCAGGCTTGTTGAGTCGAACGCCTACAGGAGCGGGTTTGAACCAGCGAACTCAGCACTCGACAAAGGCAACGGCCAGGCCGCCGCGGGAGGTTTCCTTGTAGTTGGCGTGCATGTCCGCGCCGGTGTCGCGCATGGTGCGGATCACCCGGTCGAGGGAGATGAAATGCTCGCCATCACCCCGCAAGGCCATCTGCACGGCATTGATCGCCTTCACGGCGGCGATGGCGTTGCGCTCGATGCACGGCACTTGGACCAGACCGCCGACCGGATCGCAGGTCAGGCCAAGGTTGTGCTCCAGGGCGATTTCAGCGGCGTTTTCCAGTTGCGGCGGGGTGGCGCCGAGCACTTCGGCAAGGCCTGCAGCGGCCATGGAGCAGGCCGAACCGACCTCACCCTGGCAACCCACTTCGGCGCCGGAGATCGATGCGTTTTTCTTGCACAGGATGCCGACCGCCGCAGCGGCCAGCAGGAACGCCACCACGTCGTCGTCGCAGGCCGCGGGGTTGAACTTCATGTAGTAGTGCAACACCGCCGGGATGATGCCGGCCGCGCCATTGGTCGGTGCCGTGACCATGCGCCCGCCAGCGGCGTTTTCTTCGTTGACCGCCAGCGCGAACAGGTTGACCCACTCCATCGCGCTCAGGGTCGAGCCGATCACGTTGGGCTTGCCCAACTCCTGCAAGCTGCGGTGCAGGCGCGCAGCGCGGCGCTTGACCTTGAGCCCGCCCGGCAGGATGCCTTCGTTGCGCAGGCCGTTTTCGACGCATTCGCGCATGGCGGCCCAGATGCCCAGCAGGCCGCTGCGGATCTCGTGTTCGCTGCGCCAGGCGCGCTCGTTGGCCATCATCAACTGGCCAACGGTCAAGCCATGGGTCTTGCACAGCGCCAGCAGCTCGGCGCCTGAGGAAAACTCGTACGGCAGCTCGACGTGCGCGTCGGTACTGGCCGGAGCATCGATTTCGGCCTGCTCGATGATGAAGCCGCCGCCAACGGAGTAGTAGGTCTGGGTCAGCAGGCTGCCCTGCCCGCCCAGTGCTTCCAGGCTCATGGCGTTGGGGTGGTAGTCCAGGCTCTCGTCGAGCAGGCGCATGTCGCGGCTGTACTGGAACGTCACCGGATGCGAGCCATCGAGCATCAGGCACTGCTCCTGCATCAACTGGTCGATGCGCGGCTCGATGCTGTGCGGGTCGATGCGGTCCGGCCACTCGCCCATCAGGCCCAGCAGGCAGGCGCGGTCGGTGGCGTGACCGACGCCGGTGGCCGACAGCGAGCCATACAGGCGCACCTCGACCCGCTGCACCTGGGCCAGCAGGCCATGTTCGCGCAGCCGCTGGGCAAAGGTGGCGGCGGCACGCATGGGCCCCACGGTGTGGGAGCTGGACGGCCCGATGCCGATCTTGAAGAGGTCGAAAACACTGATAGCCATGCTAATGCCTGACCGCTGCGACGTTGTTTGCCGCTGCGCGGCCCTCCGGAAAAATTGATGGGTACTGCGAATTTGCGCGATACTGCCGCGCTCGCCTGGCAATGACCAACGAAAATTCCTAAGCAAGCCTTTAGCAGGACTAAACAATGAAAGGGCAACTCAACGGCCAGGTATTCGTCTGGCTGCATGTGTTCTCCTGTGCGGCGCGGCATCTGTCGTTTACCCGCTGTGCCGAAGAACTGCACATCACCCCCGGGGCGGTCAGCCAGCAGATGCGCCAGCTTGAAGAGCGCCTGGGCTTTGCCTTGTTCCTGCGCCGCGCCCGTGGTGTGGAGCTGACCGCCGAGGGGCAGCGCCTGGCGCAGACTGTCGCCGAGGCCTATGGCAGCATCGAAGCCGAATTGCTGCGCCTGGATGCGGGTGAAATTCGCGGCACCTTGCGCCTGCGCTCGATCCCTTCGTTCCTCGCCAAATGGCTGACCCCGCGCCTGCCACGCTTCCAGCAGCGCTACCCGGACATCGAGCTGCGCCTGGTGGCCGAAGACAGCAAGCAGGCGCTGCACGACGGCGACTTCGACCTGGCGATCGACCTCAATGACGGCAGCTATCCCGGAATGCTCTCGACGCCGCTGCTGGACGAGCAGATCTTTCCGGTCTGCTCCCCCGCCCTGCTACGCGGTCGCCCGCCGCTGCACGGGCCGGCCGATCTGGTCCACTATCCGCTGCTGCACGACATCACGGCCTGGCGCGGCAGTTCGGAATACGCGGAGTGGGAGTTCTACCTGGAGGGCATCGGCGCGGGTGGCCTGAACGTGCGCCGCGGCCACACCTTCAATCGCAACCACCTGACCATCGAGGCGGCGATTGCCGGTATCGGCGTCGCGATTGCGCGCCGTACCTTGCTCAACGACGAGCTCGAGCGCGGCACTCTGATCGTTCCGTTCGGGGTACCGATCCCCAATCACAAGCGTTATGTGCTGCTCTATCCGCCCGGCGGCCTGACCCAACCCGGCGCCCGCGCAGTGCACGATTGGTTGGTGGAGGAAGCGCAGACCTTCCGGGCCCTGCATCCGCTGATGTGATACCACTCCCGGCAAGAGCGTGGCCGCGTTACCACCCACGCCCCAAATGCCCGTCAGGGCCACGCTGGCGCACAACCGACACCTAGCATTTCTGTCAGTTTCGGGCGATTTCAATCCGGGCAATACTGCTGCCGGGATCACAAGCACCAGGGAACAGCCATGACATCGTCGATAACTGCGGCACCCAGAAAGTCCGAGCCTTTGCGCTTCAAAGTGGGCGGGGCGTTGTACCTCGGTGAAAACCATAGCCAGGCTCTGGGGACCGATTACATCATCGTTCAGGGGCGTCCCCCGTTAGTGCCTGCGCCCCACTTCAATGCTTCTTTCCTGCGTGCAGCTACAGGTGGCAAAGCCCCCTATCGCTATTATTCGAGCAACACAAACATCGCCATAGTGGGCCCTAGCAACGGAAACGTGGTGGCCACAGGGATCGGGACTGCACGCATCGTGGTGACTGACAGCACTGGCGCCCGAGCCGGTTACGACATAACGTTTACCGGTACCGTACGCCTGGTAGAACGACGTGATGATCAACTCTGGACAGCCCCCTCAACAAACCCAACACGTCCCGAATTCCATGCGTTGACTCGAACTCAAATGAGGGCGTTCTGGCAGGTTTATAGGGAGGAAGACCTGTCAAGATCAGTACCACAGATTCTTGGGTGGCCTGATTCCTTCTACTGGACAGGGGATAACTACTTGGGTGACTCCACCTCTTGGACGGTGGATCTCAGGCCACTCTCGCCTGATTTCGACGGTGTTCGACAATGGGGGGGAATCATCTTGCCAACCGTTAGCCGAATAGGCTGGTAATCCCATCGCTAGGCCACAGCATCTATGGCCTGGCTGCCTTTGAGCGCCCTCCATCATGTGCCGCCCTAATGTGCTGCGGCAGTGGTCGGCGGCGGCCCGCTGGTCATTGGCCATCAGGCTGAGCTGGCACTGCACGGTCAACGTGAATGACGTCAGGATGGCGCCTTTGGGCGGAGTCTTCATGCTACATCTCCGGGACACAGGGAGACTCTGCGAGGTGCCGGAGCAAGGGGCATACCATGGAAAAATAGAGAGCGTTTTCAGTACCTTGGCAGTTCACAGGGATCGCAGCGGGGGGGGGGATTCCCCACTGCCATTCCCCTTTATCGGGGTCACCTGCGCCGCGAGTACTGATTCACCGCCCTGGGCAGACCAAGGTGCTCGCGCAGCGTGCTGCCCTGGTATTCGCGCCGAAACAATCCCCGCTGCTGCAGCAACGGCACCACTTCCTCGACGAACACCTGCGCGCCTGATGGAAACATGTCAGGCATGATGTTGAAGCCATCTCCCGCCCCGGCCAGGAACCACTCGGCCAGGGTGTCGGCGACTTGCTCGGGCGTACCGACCGCCAGCCGGTGGCCTACCAGGATGCGTCGCGACAACTGGCGAATGGTCAGGTTTTCGCGCCGGGCCAGGTTCAGTTGCGCCTCGAGAAAGCCATGGGAACCCTGCTCGAACGCAGCCACCGGGCCGATCCTGGCCCAGGGCAAGGGCGCATCCGGGTCCAGCTCGCGGGCATCGATACCGATGCGTCCGGCCACTTGCTGCAACAGGCCATGCTCGCCATGCCAGGCGTTGAGCTCGTCGAAACGCGCATGGGCCTCGGCCTCGGTGCTGCCGATCACCGTCGACAGGCCGGGCATGATCTTCAGGTGCCTCGGGTCTCGCCCCCAGGCCTTGGCGCGGGCTTTCATCTCCCGGTAGAAGGCCTGCCCGTCAGGCAAGGTGGTCTGGGTGGTGAAGATCGCATCGGCATAGCGCGACCCCAGCGCCTTGCCGCCTTCGGAAGAACCGGCCTGGACCAGGACCGGACGCCCCTGGGGCGAGCGCGGCAGGTTCAACGGGCCTTTGACCTGAAAGTGCCGGCCCTTGAAGTCGACGGTATGGACCTTGTCCGGGTCAGCGAAGCGCCCCCCTGCCCGGTCCCCGATCACTGCATCCTCTTCCCAGCTGTCCCACAGCTTGAGCGTCACCTCGAGAAATTCCTCGGCGCGGCCATAGCGATCGACATGCAGCGGCGCACCCGCCAGGCCGAAATTCTGCGCGGCAGCGTCGCCGGCGTTGGTGACCACGTTCCATGCGGCGCGCCCACCGCTGATGTGGTCCAGCGAGGCGATGCGCCGGGCCAGGTTGAACGGTTCGTTGTAGGTGCTCGAACAGGTGGCGATCACACCAATGCGCTCGGTGGCAGCGGCCACGGCGGTCAGCAGCAGGGTCGGCTCCAGCCGCCCGCCCGGCTGGCTGGCGACATCACCGGGCAGTGCCGGCCCATCAGCCAGAAAGATCGCATCCAGGCAGCCCTTTTCCGAAAGCCGGGCGATATCGCGGTAGTAGGCGACATCGACATACGCGTCGATGGCCGCCTCGCCCTGGCGCCAGGCCGCAGCATGGGCGCCGAACCCGAGGATGTTCATGCCCAGGCTCATCTGCGCTTGATCTGTGCTCATGAGGCTCTCCCCGCACTCAGAATCGGAAGGCAACGCCAGTGGTCACGTTGAACGCGTCCCCTGGGTAGAAGTTCGCAGAGTCGCGCCCGCCCGCGTCATAGGCGGTGTTGGTGGCGCTGGCATAGTGCTGGTTGGTGAGGTTGCGCAGGTCGGCGAACACCTCCCACTTGCGGCTCGGCGCCTGGTAGCCGAACTGGGCGCCCCACAGCAGGTACGAGGGCGTCTGCCAGGTGTTGGCGTAGTCGATGTAGTAGCTGGACGCGGCACGCAGGTTGAGCGAGGCGTAGAACCCGCTGGCCTGGCGATAGGCGAGCTCGGCCTGGTAGACCTGGCGCGGCAGGCCGGGCAGCTGGTTGTCGCCGAAGCGGTCGTCGTGACGGTACTTGAAGTCGTTGAGGGTGTAGGCCTGGCGCAGGTCGAGGGTGTCGCCGTTGGCACCGGTCCACAGCAACGCATTGAGCCCCGCTTCGATGCCTTGATGAAGGGTCGGGCTGGCGTTGGAGGTGGCCGTGAGCTGGTCCTGGGTGGCGGTTGCCTGTTGCACGACCACGGTCAACAGCTCTTTCTGCACCCAGGAGCGGTACAGGGTCAGGCTGCCATCGAAGATCCCATGGCTGCCGCGTACCCCCACCTCGAAGGTCGTGGCCTTCTGCGGCCGGACATCGTAGAGGAAAGGATTGCTGGTGCTGCCCAATTGCCAGGTCACCGGCGGGTCGATGCTGCGGCTGACGTTGCTGAACAGCTGGAATTCGGGATTGATCTGGTAGCGCAGTCCCAGCCGCGGCGCCAGGTCGTTCTCGACGTATTCGACGCTGGTGGGGAAGTTGCTGGGGTTGGCCGCGGTCAGGGTACTCGCCTCGATCTCGCCCTTGCGACGGATGTTGACGAACGACAGCCCCGACGACACCCACAGGTCATCGGCCAGTTGCAGCTCGTTGGCCAGTGTCAGCACGGTATCGCGCGAGCCGGTGTAGTTGGTTTCCTGGGTCCTGAGCCCGGTGGCGCGGCTGTGCGCCTTGACATCGGCCAGGTAGGCGCGGGTGTTGCTGAAGATCACGCTGCTGTCACTGGGCAGGCCGAGGAAGGTGTCGCCGGTACGCAGGTAGCGCAGGGTCAGGTTGATATCCTTCGAGCGCCAATCCTGCGGCGCCACGGCATAGCGCCAGCCATTGAGCAGCGGGTAGTTGTTGTACGACGCGCCGACTTCGAGCCTGGCGCCATCGTCGAAGGTGTAGGTGGTCTTGTTGCCGATGAAGGTGGTGCCGTCCTTGCGCCGCCCGGTGGGCACCAGGTTGCTGCGCGGGTCATGCTTGAGCTGTGCGCGGGTCAGGGTGTTGCCGTTGATCAACTGCTCTTCGCGGTACTTGAAGAACATGCGGGTCTGCAGCTTGGGGCTGAACACGTGGCCGAAGTTGGCGGCTATGCCGCGACCTTCGTTACTGGCGTGATCCTGGTAACCGTCGCGCTCGTTGTGCAGCACGTTGATGTAGTAGTCGCTGTCGCCCACCACACCGCCCGTGCTCAGCTGCTGCTTGCGGTAGCCATAGCTGCCGACCTCGAAGCGTGCATAGTTGCCAGGGTCGGTACGGCCGGTCTTGCTGACCATGTTGATCGCCCCGCCCAGTGCCAACGCGCCGTACTCGTAAGCGTTGGCGCCGTAGAGCACCTCGGTGTGATCCACCGCCTGCATGTCGAGGAAGTCTTCCTGGGTGCCACCGGGGCCGGTGATCGGCAGGCCGTCGAAGAGAAACTTGGTGCCCAGTACATAGCCTTGGTAGAAGGTGTTGAGCCCCGAGCCGCGGATCGAGATCTTGTTCGCAGCCGTGCCGCTGGTGCCCTGGGCGAACACACCGGGCTGCAGCGCCAGTACGTCCTCGGCGTTGGCCGCACGGCCCTGCTCGACTTTGCGGTTGTCGACCACCGCCGTATTGCCAGCAACCTTCTGCAGGCGCTTCTGGTCCTGCTGGGCGCCGGTTGCCGCGGCGCCGGTGACCGTCACCGTGCCCAAGGTGGATTCCTCGGCGGCCAACGTTGCCGGGCTGAAGGCAGCCAGTAACAACGGCAGGCTGGCGGCGGTCACCAGACTGAAACGCGGCTGAGTGGAAAATCGAACTTTCGCACGCACTACTGATACTCCCCATTTATATATAAGGCCGTGTTTCGCTGTTGTTCACGAAGTACGGTCGGGCATTCAAATGGGGTTATTGCAGTTGTTGTGCCAAGGCACTGAATACACTATTTCAGCGATTCGCGTGTTGGAGGACGGGCTATTTGTGCAACCCGCTGTTCGATAAACAACAGTTCAAGACCACACTAGGAGATTCAGCTTTGATTCGGGTATTTCGATATAACGACCGCTGTTCGAAACTCAACAACCGGTCAACAGAATTTCTCTGGAAACACACAACTTTCAATCCTTCGCGCGCAGTATTTGGCGTTCCGGCGCTTTCGCGGACAGTCGAGCCGCCGAACCGCCGCCCCTGCAGCAGGTGGTGACCTGTCTGCAGGGGCAGGTTCATCAATCAACGCTGCTCGAACACCGGATACGACGCCTGCTCGATCGCTGCCATGGCCTGCGCCTCGGTCATCACACCGGACTCGGCCAGGATCGCCAGCAGCGAGCGCCCTTCAAGCACCGACTGACGCGCCAGCTTGCTGACCTGGGCATAACCCAGGCGCGGCACCAGGGCCGTCGCCACCGCCATCGAATCGGTCAAATGCGCCAGGTTGCGGGCTTCGTCAGCCTGGATGCCGGCCACGCACTTCTCACGAAAACGCTGGATGCCCTGAGTGAGCAAGGTGATGCTGTCGAACACTCGCGAGGCCACCACCGGCTCGAAATGGTTGATCTCGAGCTCGCCGTACTGCACTGCCTGAGCCACTGCCACATCGTTGCCAATGATCGCGAAGCTCAGCTGGATCATCGCCATCGGCAGCACCGGATTGACCTTGCCGGGCATGATCGAGGAGCCGGCCTGGGCTTCTGGCAACTTGAGCTCGCCCATGCCGCCCACCGGCCCCGACGACAGCTTGGTCAGGTCGGCGGCAATCTTCGCCAGCGAGGTGGCGCAGGTACGCAGCTCGCCAGATACGCGGCCGAACACATCCATGTTCTGCATCGCATCGAAGGGGTTGGCCGGCGCCTGGTAGGCGACACCGGTGATCGTCACCAGATGCCGGTAGACCGCCGCGCGGTAAGCCTTCGGCGCGCCGAACCCGGTGCCGATGGCGGTGCCGCCCAAAGGCAGTGTGTGCAGCTTTTCACGCACGGCGACCAGTTCGTCGGCCAGGCGGTGAGTCAGCGCGGCGTACCCTCCGAACAACTGTCCCAGGCGCATGGGCTGGGCGTCCTGCAGGCAGGTGCGGCCCAAGTGAAGGGTATCGGCGAACTGCAGCGCCTTGGCATCGAACACCTGGGCCAGCAGGCGCACCTGCTCGATCAGCCCGGCAAGCATGGCGTGGGTGGCGATCTTCAACGCCGCCGGGTACACGTCGTTAGTGGACTGCGAGATGTTGACGTGGTCGTTGGGGTGCACCACCTCGTAGCTGCCCGGCGCATGGCCGAGGAACTGTTGGGCGCGGTTGGCGATGACTTCGTTCAAGTTCATGTTGGTCGAGGTGCCGCCTGATCCTTCCAGCAGATCGACGATCAGCGAGTCGTCACATGCACCGGCGATAACCGCCTGGCAGGCTTGGGCAATGGCGTCGGCCTGGGCCTGGGCGATCACCCCGCATTCATGGTTGGCCAGCGCTGCGGCCCACTTGCACTGGGCAAAGGCATCGCGAAAGGCCGGGTAATGGGCGATGCTCAGCGGCGACACGCTCAGGTTGTCGAAGCCGCGCAGCGAATTCACGCCATAGAGCTTGTCGGCAGCAATCCGCACTTCGCCCACATAATCCTGCTCGACGCGTGCATCGAGGCGATCAAAAGTACTCACGGGTATTTCCCTCATCGAATTTGACTAATGCCTCGACGCCCTTGCCCAGCGCCGCCAGGCGCGGCAGGAAGCCATCGAGGATGACAGCACGCGCCGACTCGCAGGCATCTGCGAAGAAGGCGCCGTATTCGTTGCGCCGCGCCACCAGATAGAGCGAGCGCTCCAGGCTCAGCTCAGGGGTCAGGTGCGCGGTGACGTTGTCGACCCAGGGCATGGCCTGCAGAAAGCACATCGGGCTGGTCACCGCCCAGCCGATGCCTTCGGCGACCATCGCGGTCAGGGCGTCGGCATTGTCCAGCTCCAGGCGGTTGGGCACCCGCACATTGAGGCCGCGCAGGTGCCGCTCGATCTGCAGGCCGACCTGCGACAGGCGATTGAAACGCACCACCGGCAGCACATTGGCCAGCGCCCGCACATCGTCGAGGCTGTGCAGCGCTCGCCCCAGCGCCTTGGGCGTAATCACGAAATAGCGCTCGGTGAACAAGCGATAGCGGATGACGTCGTTGGCATCCATCAGCGGATCGCTGGTGACGATCAGGTCCAGGTCGCGGCGCAGCAACGACTCGCCCTGCTGCGGGCTGAGGCCGGTACGCACCGACAACTGCGTGACCTGGCCAAGCATCTGCCGGGTGAACATCGAGCCACAGGTAGCGGCGAAGGAGTCGACCAGGCCAATGCGCAGGTCGGGTTTGACCCCGCGCCCGGCATCGAGCACCTGCGCCTTGAGGTTGGACAACTCCTCGCTGAGCTGCGCGCCTCGGTTGCGCAGGGCCAGGCCGAACGTAGTCAGGGTCAGCGGCCGCGTGGTGCGGTCCACCAGCACCACGCCAAGATCGTCCTCCAGCTGGCGTACCAGCTGCGATACCCCGGATTGGGAGATGCCCATGCGACTGGCCGCACCGGACATGCTGCCCTCCTCGGCCACGGCGATGAACACCTGTACCGCGTACATGTCGATGAGTCTGTTGCCAGGCATGCTCAAGCTCCCGTGTGGGTGATCAATGGGCGTTCAACGGCCGTTCTTCAGGTTTGCCGTCGCCCTCCTCCGGCGTGACCGCCGCCAGGCGCTCCTGGCTGGTTTCCGGGGCGAACAGGTGGCAGAACACACCGCCAAACAGCAGCACCCCGACGCACACGCCCAGCGCCGTATGCACCCCCAGATGCTGCACGGCGATCGGCAACAGGAAGGTGGCGAACGCCGAGCCGAAGCGGCTGGCGGCCACGGCCAGGCCGATACCCGAAGCACGCAGGTGGGTGGGGAACAGCTCCGGCGGATAGACGAACTCCAGGTTGACCGCTGCCGCCAGCACGCACGCGAAGAAGCCGAACGCAATGATGGTGCCCAGCGCCCCGAAGTTGGCCCAGGCCAGTACGGCCAGGCCCACGGCGCTCAGGTAGAAGGTGCCGATAAGGAAGCTGCGACGCGAAATGCGGTCGATGATCAGCAGGCCGAACAGTGCGCCCACCATCAGCAACACGTTGTAGACCAGCCCGCCAACGAACTTGTCCTGCACGTTCAATGCTTCGAGCACACGCGGCGAGAAGGTGCCCAGGGCGAAGAAGGGAATCACCTGGCAGGTGTAGAACACGCAACCGACCAGGGTGTTCTTGCGCCAGCGGCGGCTGAACAGCTCGCTGAAGCTGCCGCGTTGCTGCGCCGCTGCCGGTGGCGCGACGGGCAAGGTCACGTGCGCACCGAACTTGGCCTGGACGATGGCCAGCGCCTCGGCACTGCGACCGCGCGCCATCAGCCAGATCGGCGATTCCGGCACACCCAGGCGCAACGGCAGTATCAACAAGGCCGGCACACCGCTCAAGGCCAGCATCAGGCGCCAGGCGTCCGGGCCGATATCACGGATGGCGAAGCCCACCAGGTACGCGGCGACGTAACCTGCGGCCCAGGCGGCGGCCAGTACACTCAGTAAACGCCCGCGATAACGGCGTGGGGCGAACTCGGTGACCAGCGACTTGCTCACCACATAGTCGAACCCCAGCACCAGCCCGAGCAGCAGGCGCAGGGCCAGAAGTTGCTCGGGAGAAGTAACGAAGAACTGCGAAGCTGAAATAACCGCGAACAGCAACATGTCCCAGGCAAAGATCCGGCGCCTGCCGAACTTATCGGCCAAGGGCCCTGCAAACAAACTGCCGAGAAACAGACCGGCCAGTGACGCCGCGCCGAGCAAACCCATCCATAGCGCATTCAATTGCAACGGCCCCGCTGCCATGCTGACCGCGATGCCGATAATCCCTAGCACGAATCCGTCACTGAATTGACCGCCTGTACCACTGAACACCGTCTTGATATGAAAACGGCTGAGTGGGAGGTCTTCGAACGAAACTTGGCTACTCATTCGTGTCTCCACTTGCTTCTTGTAGTTGTGAGCCGGCGCGGAGGGCCGGTTACGAATAAGTCTACGGTCACAACTTCAGCAAAACAGCAGGTGCGCTGACAGTATCAAGAATGCTGATAGTGTAAGCCGCAATTGCTGATGAAGTCGGGCGTCCGATATGCGGTCGCTCGTCTGGCAATTGCTCGCTCGGGGAACTCTGGCCAATGGCCGCACCTCTTAATTGCATGCACGAGATCCCTTGGGCTGTGATGCTTCTGGAGGACTGATCATGCGTTATTCACTGCTTGTTCCGGCACTGCTGCTGTGCATTCCCGCGGGGTCCGCCCTGGCCCGTGTCGACGCGGGCGATGTGGCCACCTCGGCAGGGGTTTCTGCTTCGCTCTACTCCACATTCAAGGATGACAAACGGATCATTCCGGCGCGCGACGAGCTGTCTGCGTTCGTGGCCAGCGGCGGTGCGATTCGCGGGGCGTATGTGGAGTCGGCGCTGGAGCAGGTACGCCAGAGCCATCCTGGGTTACAGGCCAGTGATGAAGAGCTGGCCAAGGCGCTGCTGTCGCAGGATGAGGTTGTCGCGGATCATTGATGACTGTGGTGTTCTTTTCGCGGGCAAGTCGCAGCGGCGATTCACAGCTGCGACGTGCCCGCGAAAAGAATACCCGTGATCTCAGGCTTCTCCACGCCACTGCGAAGGGCTCACCCCGGTCTTGCGCCTGAACACTCTCGCAAACGCCGAAGGGCTCTGGTACCCCACCTCATCCGCCACCAGCGCCAGCGGCCTGCCCTCGCGGATACGCTTCTGCGCAAGCCCGATGCGCCAATCCGCCAGGTAGTCCCCCGGGGTACTGCCCACCACCGCGCGAAAGTGCGCGGCAAAGCTCGCCCGCGACATCCCCGCCAACGATGCCAGCGCATCCACGCTCCAGTTGTGCGCAGGGGCGTCATGCATCGCCACCAACGCCCGCGACAGGCGCTTGTCGGCCAGCCCGGCCAACATGCCTGAAGCCATCTGGCCATCGCCGAGCAACTGTCGCAACAGCTGGATCACCATCAGCTCGAACAACCGGTTGAGCACCAGTTCGCGTCCGCAATCATCGCCGAAGGCTTCGGTGAACAGCCAGTCGCTGCTGGCCTGCAACCCGGTCAGGGCGCTCAGCGGGCTGACCAGCGCGTCCGGCAATGCACGGGTCAGCGGATTGTCCGGGCCACCGGTGAACGCCAAGGTGGCGCAGACCAGTTCGGCATTGTCCGACTCGCTGGCCAGCAGTTGGTGGGTCTGCGGACGTATCAGCAAAATCAGGCTGGGTTCTTCCAGCACCTGC
Source organism: Pseudomonas sp. A014 (assembly GCF_052378495.1). Lineage (NCBI taxonomy): Bacteria > Pseudomonadati > Pseudomonadota > Gammaproteobacteria > Pseudomonadales > Pseudomonadaceae > Pseudomonas > Pseudomonas sp. A014. The sequence continues at coordinate 2,670,287 of NZ_CP199001.1, read as the reverse complement.
TCGTGCCCGTCCGGGCCTCTGAAGCGCAGGCGCCCGGCGCGCAGCAGATGCACATGACCACTGCGCTGCTCGCCATCGAAACGCGAGAGGCCGCAGAAGCCGCCCTGATGGAACGTGGAGGCGTTGAAGTCGAAATGGTTGAGCAGCGTGGCGAGGCGGTCCATAGCAGATCCATATTTAGACGATCAGTCGCATAAGCTGGACGATCTGAACCCGAAAGGCAATTCCTGCTGGGTAATCTGTACCCAAGCTTGAACAACAAGCTCCCACTCAGACAGGAGATTCACCATGACTCGCATTGCCGCCCTGACCATCGAACAAGCCCCTGAAGCCGCCCGCCCAGCCCTGCAAGGCGTGGAAAAAGGCCTGGGCTTCCTGCCCAACGCCTTCGCCACCATGGCCCACTCCCCAGCCGCACTCAACGGCTACATGGCCTTGGCCCAGGCCATGGGCAAGAACAGCCTGACCCCGGCCGAACGCGAGGTCGTGGCCCTGGCGGCATCCCAGGTCAATGGTTGTGAGTACTGCGTGGCTGCGCACAGCTTCTTCGGCGGTAAGTCGGGGCTGAGCGAGGCTGATATCCAGGCAGCACGCGCCGGCACCCTGAATCCGGTAGCCGTGCTTGCCCGCGCGGTGACGCTGAATCGCGGCCAGGTGCCAGACGGTGTGCTGGCCGAGGTACGCGCCGGTGGGTTGGACAATGCGCGGATCGTCGATGTGATTGCCCAGGTGACGCTGCTGACCTTGACCAACTACCTGAACAATGTGGCGCGGACCGAAGTGGACTTCCCACCACGCGGGGCGTGATCGGCCAACAGCAGCAGCCCTCTCGCGGGACAATCCGCGAGAGGGCTGCCCTGTCAGCGCACACTTTCAAAGAAAAGCCGAAAGTCTAACTTCCATAACGATGTTTTTCAGCCAAACCACGTTAGCTAAGGTATCCCCATCGCCCATTGATACCCAAGGAACCCCCATGAAAGCCATCGTCTTCACCGAACACGGTCTGCCCATCGACAGCGCCCAAGCCCTGTTCGACAGCGAACTGCCCCGCCCCACCCCAGGCCCACGCGACCTGCTGGTCGAGGTCCAGGCCATTTCAGTCAACCCGGTCGACACCAAGATCCGCGCCGGCGCCGGCAAGACGGCTCCTCGGGTGCTGGGTTGGGATGCGGTCGGCACCGTCCGTGAAATCGGCACCGAAGTCACCCTGTTCCAGCCCGGTGACCAGGTCTATTACGCCGGAGCCATCGATCGCCCCGGCAGCAACAGCCAATTGCACCTGGTCGACGAACGCATCGTCGGCCACAAGCCCCGCAGCCTGGACAACGCCAGCGCCGCAGCATTGCCGCTGACCTCGATTACCGCCTGGGAATTGCTGTTCGACCGATTGGGTGTCGTTGAAAACGCAGGCCACGGCCAGAGCTTGCTGATCATCGGCGCGGCCGGTGGCGTGGGTTCGATCCTGCTTCAATTGGCACGCCAGCTCACCGGCCTCACCGTGATCGGCACCGCCTCTCGCCCGGAAACCCGTCAGTGGGTGGGCGAGCTGGGCGCACACCACGTGATCGATCACAGCCAGCCGCTGGTCGAGCAACTGAATGCCATCGGCTACCCCGAGGTTGACCTGGTGATCAGCCTGACCCACACCGACAGTCACTTTGCGCAACTGGTCGCGGCGCTGCGCCCGCAGGGCAAGCTGGCGCTGATCGACGATCCGGCCAGCCTCGACGTGGTGCCGCTCAAGCGCAAGTCGCTGTCGCTGCACTGGGAACTGATGTTCACCCGTTCGCTCTATCAGACCAGCGACATGATCAAGCAGCACGAGTTGCTGGAGCGGGTGGCGAAACTGATCGACGATGGTGTGCTCAAGACCACGCTGGGTGAGCATTTCGGCACCATCAATGCCGCCAACCTGCGTCGGGCCCACGCGCTGATCGAAAGTGGCCGGGCCAAGGGCAAGATCGTGCTGGAGGGGTTCGGGGACTGATTTCAGTCATGCGGTGAGGGGGTCGCGAGCACGTCGCAAGGCCGCTGCCCCTCACTGCCACATGTGTCGCCATCGATAAACAGGCTCGACATATCATTCCGCGTGATAATGACCTTCGCGCCATTCGATTCGTTCCTGTAACGCAACACACTCATGATCCGCCCACTATCAATACAGTGGCGGAGTTCTCCATGGAATATTCATTCAAGGCCCTGCGCTATCCCCTCGCTGCCCTGGCAGTGGCGGTGATCAGCGCTTGCGGTAAAACCCCCGACGCCATGCAGGCTCCCGCCGCCCCCAAGGTGAGCGTGGCCAAGGTGATCGAGCAGCCGATCAACGAATGGGATGAGTTCACCGGACGCCTGGAAGCCCCGGAAACCGTGGAAGTCCGCCCGCGCGTCTCCGGCCAGATCGACCTGGTGGCCTTCACCGAAGGCGCTCAGGTCAAGAAAGGCGACCTGCTGTTCCAGATCGACCCGCGCCCGTTCCAGGCTGAAGTCCGTCGCCTCGAAGCCCAATTGCAACAGGCCAAGGCCACCGCCATCCGCAGCGCCAACGAAGCCCGTCGTGGCGAGCGCCTGCGCGACAGCAACGCCATCTCCGCCGAGCTTGCCGAATCGCGCACCAGCGCCGCCGCCGAGGCCCGCGCCGGGGTGGATGCGATCCAGGCCCAGCTCGACCTGGCCCGCCTGAACCTGAGCTTCACCCGCGTCACCTCGCCGATCAGTGGCCGCGTCAGCCGTGCCGACTTCACCGCTGGCAACATCGTCACCGCCGACGTCACCCCGCTGACCAGCGTGGTCTCCACCGACAAGGTCTACGCCTACTTCGACGCCGACGAGCGCGTGTACCTCAAGTACACCCAGCTTGCCCGCCAGGGCCAGCGCGGCCAGACCACCCCGGTGTACCTGGGCCTGACCAACGAGACCGGCAACCCGCACCTGGGCCAGATGAACTTCGTCGACAACCAGGTCAACCCGCGCACCGGCACCATCCGTGGTCGCGCCGTGTTCGACAACCGCGATGGCCAGTTCACCCCAGGTCTCTACGCCCGCCTCAAGCTGGTCGGCAGCGCCAAGTACGACGCCGTGCTGATCAATGACGAAGCGGTCGGCACCGACCTTGGCAAGAAGTTCGTGCTGGTCATGGACAAGGACAACAAGGCCGCCTACCGCGCGGTGGAACTGGGTCCGAAGCTCGAAGGCCTGCGTATCGTGCGCAGCGGCCTGAGCAAGGACGACCGCATCGTGGTCAAGGGCCTGCAGCGTGTGCGCCCAGGCTCGCCGGTCACCCCGGAGGAAACCCCGATGGCCAGTGAAGAAACCCTCGCCACCCTCGCCCGTCAGCGCCAGGCGCTGGAAGCCAGCAATCCGGCACCGGCGGTGGCAGGTTCGAATGTGAAAGTCGCCAGTGCCCAGGCACCGCGCGGTTAAGGGACAACATCGATGAACTTCTCGAAATTCTTCATCACCCGCCCGATCTTCGCCGCCGTGCTCTCGCTCGTGCTGCTGATCGCCGGTGGCATCTCGCTGTTCCAGTTGCCGATCAGCGAATACCCTGAAGTGGTGCCACCGACCGTGGTCGTGCGCGCCAACTTCCCGGGCGCCAACCCCAAGGTGATCGGCGAAACCGTCGCCGCACCGCTTGAACAAGCCATTACCGGTGTCGAGAACATGCTCTACATGTCCTCGCAGTCCACCGCCGATGGCAAGCTGACCCTGACCATCACCTTCGCCCTGGGCACCGACCTGGACAACGCGCAGGTGCAGGTACAGAACCGCGTGACCCGGACCCAGCCCAAGCTGCCCGAGGAAGTGACGCGCATCGGTATCACCGTCGACAAGGCCTCGCCCGACCTGACCATGGTCGTGCACCTGACCTCGCCGGACCAGCGCTACGACATGCTCTACCTGTCCAACTACGCCATCCTCAACATCAAGGATGAGCTGGCGCGCCTGGGCGGTGTCGGTGACGTGCAACTGTTCGGCATGGGCGACTACTCCCTGCGTGTGTGGCTGGACCCGAACAAGACCGCTTCGCGCAACCTGACTGCCAGTGACGTGGTCGCGGCGATCCGCGAACAGAACCGCCAGGTCGCTGCCGGTCAGCTGGGCGCACCGCCCGCCCCCGGCTCGACCAGCTTCCAGTTGTCGATCAACACCCAGGGCCGTCTGGTCAGTGAGGAAGAGTTCGAGAACATCATCATCCGCGCCGGCGCCGACGGCGAGATCACCCGCCTGAAAGACATCGCACGCGTCGAGCTGGGCTCCAGCCAGTACGCCCTGCGTTCGCTGCTGAACAACCAGCCGGCGGTAGCGATCCCGATCTTCCAGCGCCCTGGCTCCAACGCCATCGAGATCTCCGACGAAGTACGGGCGAAGATGGCCGAGCTGAAGAAGGACTTCCCGGAAGGGATGGACTACAGCATCGTCTATGACCCGACCGTGTTCGTCCGCGGCTCGATCGAAGCGGTGGTGCACACCCTGTTCGAAGCCCTGGTGCTGGTCGTGCTGGTCGTGATCCTGTTCCTGCAGACCTGGCGCGCCTCGATCATCCCGCTGATGGCCGTACCGGTCTCGCTGATCGGTACCTTCGCGGTGATGCATCTGTTCGGCTTCTCGCTCAACGCCTTGTCGCTATTCGGCCTGGTCCTGGCGATCGGGATCGTGGTGGACGACGCCATCGTCGTGGTGGAGAACGTCGAGCGCAACATCGGCCTGGGCCTGCAGCCCATGGAGGCCACGCAAAAAGCCATGAGCGAGGTGACCGGCCCGATCATCGCCACCGCCCTGGTACTGTGCGCGGTATTCGTACCGGCGGCGTTCATTTCCGGCCTTACCGGGCAGTTCTACAAGCAGTTCGCCCTGACCATCGCCATCTCCACCGTGATCTCGGCGTTCAACTCGCTGACCCTGTCGCCGGCCCTGGCCGCGGTGCTGCTCAAGGACCACCACGCGCCCAAGGACCGTTTCTCGCGGTTCCTGGAAAAACTGCTGGGCAGCTGGCTGTTCGCGCCGTTCAACCGCTTCTTCGACCGTGCCAGCAACAGCTACGTCGGTGGCGTACGCCGGGTCATTCGTTCCAGCGGCATCGCCCTGTTCGTGTATGCCGGCCTGATGGGCCTGACCTACCTGGGCTTCTCGTCCACGCCGACCGGCTTCGTCCCGGCGCAGGACAAGCAATACCTGGTGGCCTTCGCCCAGTTGCCTGACGCCGCCAGCCTCGACCGCACGGAGGCAGTGATCAAGCGCATGAGCGAAATCGCCCTCAAGCAACCAGGCGTTGCCGACTCGGTGGCCTTCCCGGGCCTGTCGATCAACGGCTTCACCAACAGCCCCAACAGCGGCATCGTGTTCACCCCGCTCAAGCCGTTCGATGAGCGCAAGGACCCGAGCCAGTCGGCACAAGCCATCGCCGCAGCGCTGAACGCGCAGTTCGCCGATATCCAGGACGCCTACATCGCGATCTTCCCACCGCCGCCGGTACAGGGCCTGGGCACCATTGGCGGCTTCCGCCTGCAGATCGAGGACCGCGGCAACCTGGGCTACGAGGCGCTGTACAAGGAAACCCAGAACGTCATCGCCAAGAGCCGCAGCGTGCCTGAGCTCGCCGGGTTGTTCACCAGCTACCAGGTCAACGTGCCGCAGGTCGATGCTGCCATCGACCGGGAAAAGGCCAAGACCCATGGCGTGGCGATCACCGACATCTTCGACACCCTGCAGGTCTACCTGGGCTCGCTGTACACCAACGACTTCAACCGCTTTGGCCGGACCTACCAGGTCAACGTCCAGGCTGAACAGCAGTTCCGTCTCGACGCCGAGCAGATTGGCCAGTTGAAGGTGCGCAACAACCTGGGCGAGATGATCCCGCTGGCGACCTTCCTCAAGGTCAGCGACACCTCCGGTCCCGACCGCGTGATGCACTACAACGGCTTCATCACCGCCGAAATCAACGGTGCCGCAGCCCCAGGCTACAGCTCCGGCCAGGCCGAGGCGGCGATCGAGAAACTGCTGAAGGAAGAACTGCCCAACGGCATGACCTACGAGTGGACCGACCTGACCTACCAGCAGATCCTCTCGGGCAACACCGCGCTGTTCGTGTTCCCGCTCTGCGTACTGCTGGCCTTCCTGGTGCTGGCTGCCCAGTACGAAAGCTGGAGCCTGCCACTGGCGGTGATCCTGATCGTACCGATGACCCTGCTGTCGGCCATCACTGGCGTGATCATTTCCGGGGGTGACAACAACATCTTCACCCAGATCGGCCTGATCGTACTGGTGGGCCTGGCGTGCAAGAACGCGATCCTCATCGTCGAGTTCGCCAAGGACAAGCAGGCCGAGGGCCTGGATCCGCTGGCCGCCGTGCTGGAAGCCTGCCGCCTGCGTCTGCGTCCGATCCTGATGACCTCGATCGCCTTCATCATGGGTGTGGTGCCGCTGGTGTTCTCCTCCGGTGCCGGTGCCGAGATGCGTCATGCCATGGGCGTGGCGGTGTTCTCGGGGATGATCGGGGTGACCGTGTTCGGCCTGTTCCTGACGCCGGTGTTCTTCAACCTGATCCGCCGTCACGTCGAACGTCGCCAGGCCCGCAAGGCCGAGCGAGTGCAAGCGCTGGAGAATCATGCATGAACCTGCTCAAACCCCTGACTCCTAGCCTTCTGGCGCTGGCCCTGGCGGCCTGCGCGGTGGGCCCGGACTACAAGACCCCAGACACCCAGCCTGCGCGTTTCGATACCGAAACGCCGGCCAAGACCCTGGACCGCAGCCGCTTCGAAAGCAGTTGGTGGAAGCAGTTCGACGACCCGACCCTGAACCAGCTGGTGCAGGCATCGCTGCAGGGCAACCGTGACCTGCGCGTGGCCTTCGCCCGCCTCAAGGCCGCGCGCTCGATCCGCGAGGACGTCTCCAACGACGACCTGCCGGTGGTCACCAGCCGCGCCAGCAGCGACATCGGCAAGGGCCAGGTACCCGGCCAGACCGATCGCCGAGTCAACACCGAGCGCTACGACCTGGGCCTGGACATGGCCTGGGAGGTCGACCTGTTCGGCCGCATCCAGCGTCAGATCGAGGCCAGCAAGGCTCAGGAAGACGCCGCCGAAGCCGACCTGCAACAACTGCAGGTCAGCCTGATCGCCGAGCTGGTGGATGCCTACGGCCAGCTGCGTGGCGCTCAGTTGCGCGAAAAGATCGCCCTGGCCAACCTCAAGACCCAGCAAGACTCGCGCAGCATCACCGTGACCCTGCGCGACACCGGGGTCGGCAACGAGCTGGATGTGGTGCGTGCCGATGCCCGCCTGGCGGCAGTCGAGGCCACCGTGCCGCAACTGCAGGCCGAGCAGGTGCGGGCACGCAACCGTATCGCCACCCTGCTGGGTGAGCGCCCGGACGCACTGAGCGTGGACCTGTCGCCCAAGCAACTGCCTGCAATCGCCAAGGCGCTGCCGGTGGGTGATCCGGGTGAACTGCTGCGCCGCCGTCCGGACATCCGCAGCGCCGAGCGTCAACTCGCCGCCGCCACCGCCAATGTGGGCGTCGCCACCGCCGACCTGTTCCCACGGGTCAGCCTGAGCGGCTTCCTGGGCTTCACCGCTGGGCGTGGCTCGCAGATCGGTTCGTCCGCTGCCAATGCCTGGGCACTGGGCCCGACCATCAGCTGGGCCGCCTTCGACCTGGGCAGCGTGCGTGCCCGCTTGCGCGGCGCCAAGGCCGACGCCGAAGGCGCGCTGGCGACCTATGAGCAACAGGTACTGCTGGCACTGGAAGAGTCCTCCAATGCGTTCAGCGATTACGGCAAGCGCCAGCAGCGCCTGCTGTCGCTGATCCGCCAGAGCGATGCCAGCGGCAAGGCGGCAGAACTGGCCTCGGTGCGCTACCGCGAAGGCACGGTGGATTACCTGGTGTTGCTCGATGCCGAGCGCGAAAAGCTTGCCGCCGAAGATGCCCAGGCCCAGGGCGAAGTCGAGCTGTATCGCGGCATCGTCTCGATCTACAAGGCCTTGGGTGGCGGCTGGCAGCCAGACACCGTGGCCAGCGTGAAGTAACCCTCACGCGATCCGTTGCAACGACTCCTTTGGTTGGTCCCTCCCCCAACCCTTTGCCCCGCCGACCTTGGTCCGCGGGGCTTTTTTTTGCAGCCCTGGCCGTGCGCACCGGCGTCAGGCTCATGACACCGCGCGGATCAATGCCAGGATGTCGTCCCGGCTTACCACCGTGCGGCTCAGCGCATTGTGAATGGTGAAGCCTTCGATCAGCGCATCCAGCGCCCGCGCGGTCTTCTCGTCGAAATGCACCTGCAACGCCGCCCGCGAGCGGGCCATCCAGTCATCCATGATGTAAGTGTAGTCGGGGTGGCGCGAGACGAAGGCATAGAGTTCGAAGATCAGCAGCATCTGCCCCGAAGCTTTCCACAACTCGCCACAGATCAGGTCGGCCAGCAGTTCGCGGGCATGCTCGGCATCACGCGCATCGCCCAGACGGGTGAAGTACTGATCGGCGATGCGGTTGGTCATCTTGACGAAGGCTGCCGCGACGATCTCCTGGATGGTGCTGAAGTGGTAGGTCATGGTCCCTGGCGAAATCCCGGCCTCGCTGGCGATGCGCCGGTAGGTGGCGCACACCGAACCGTCGCGCTGGATCACCCGCAATGCGGCATCGATGATCTGTGCCTTGACGTCGCTGTCGCTGCTGTCCTGTTTTCGCGGCCTTGCCATGGTGGTCTCTTGAGGTGGGTTCGCTGCAGAGCATACCAGCCAGGACGCTCGCCCGGCATGCTGCACGATTCGTGCAGCACAGCATTACGTTGGCTGCGTTGTTCCACGATCCGAACGGAATAAGCTGGACCCAGGCGCTTACCGTGACGCCTACGCCCATGACCATTCGATCGCGAGTGACAGCCATGCATCGCCCCAGAACGCTCTACGACAAGCACCTCGACGCCCACACCGTCTGCACCCTGGACGACCAGGGCCATGTGCTGCTGTACATCGACCGCCAGGTCGCCAACGAATACACCAGCCCCCAGGCCTTCAGCGGCCTGCGCGAAGCCGGGCGGCAGGTCTGGCGCCCGGCCTGTACGCTGGCGGTGGTCGACCACGTCAACCCCACCGCCCCCGAGCGCATCGCCACCATGCCTGACGCTGGGGGCGCACTGCAGGTCTCCTACTTCGAGCAGAACTGCCGCGACTTCGGCATCGAACTGTTCGATGTGCTGGACAAGCGCCAAGGCATCGAGCACGTGGTGGCGCCCGAGCAAGGTTTCATCCTGCCCGGCATGGTGGTCGCTGCCGGCGACAGCCACACCACCACCTACGGCGCGCTGGGCGCCTTCGGTTTCGGCATCGGCACCTCGGAGATCGAGCACCTGCTGGCCACCCAGACCCTGGTCTACAAGCGCCTGAAGACCCTGCGCGTCACGGTGACCGGCGAGCTGGGCGCAGGCCTGGTCTCCAAGGACATCATCATGCAACTGATCCGCCGCATCGGTGCCTCCGGTGCGACCGGCTATGCCATCGAGTTCACCGGCCCGACCATCAGCGCCCTGAGCGTCGAGGCGCGCATGACCATCTGCAACATGGCCGTGGAAGCCGGTGCCCGAGGTGCCTTCATGGCGCCCGACCAGAAGGTTTACGACTACCTTGCCGACAAGCCCCGCGCGCCCAAGGGCGAACTCTGGGAGCAGGCAGTGCAGAACTGGCGCGGCACGCTGTTCAGCGACCAGGGCGCGCAGTTCGACCTTGAAGTCGCCCTCGATGTCGGCGAGCTGGCGCCCATGGTGACTTGGGGCACCAGCCCCGACCAGGCCGCCCCTATCGACCAGCAGGTGCCTGACCCGCTGCACGAACCTGACCTGATCCGCCGCCAGGACCTGCAACGCGCCTTGCGCTACATGGACCTGACACCCGGCATGCAGCTCGACCAGATCCCCATCAGCCATGCCTTCATCGGCTCGTGCACCAACGCCCGCATCGAAGATCTGCGCGATGCCGCCCGCGTGGTGCGCGGACGCCAGGTCGCGGCAGGGGTGCGCGCAATGATCGTGCCCGGCTCCACCCAGGTGCGTGAACAGGCCGAGCGCGAGGGCCTGGCGCAGCTGTTCGTCGATGCCGGTTTCGAATGGCGGCAGTCGGGCTGCTCCATGTGCCTGGCAATGAATGACGACGTACTCAGCCCCGGTGACCGCTGCGCGTCGAGCACCAACCGCAACTTCGAGGGCCGCCAGGGCGCCGGTGCACGTACGCACCTGATGAGCCCAGCGATGGTCGCCGCCGCAGCCGTCAGCGGCCACCTGATCGATGTCCGCACTTTTCCCCTGGAGGCCTGAGCCATGCAACCCTTCCTCACCGAAACGGGTATCGCCGCCCCATTCCTGGCCGCCAACGTCGACACCGACGTGATCATGCCCAAGCAGTTTCTCAAGGGCATCGATCGCAATGGCCTGGACCGTGGGGTGTTCTTCGACCTGCGCTTTGCCGCAGGCGGCGCGCCGAACCCTGAGTTCGTGCTCAACCAGGCACCCTGGCAGGACGCGCGCTTTCTGGTGGTCGGCCCCAACTTCGGCTGCGGCTCGAGCCGCGAACACGCGGTATGGGGCCTCAAGCAACTGGGGATCCGCGCGTTGATCGGCAGCAGCTTTGCCGGGATTTTCTTCGACAACTGCCAGCGCAACGGCGTGCTGCTGATCCAGCTCGAGGAGGCCCAAGTCAAAGAGATCGGGCAATGGGTCAGCGAACCCGGCAGCGCTGAACTGAGCATCGACCTGGAGCGACAACGGATCGCGCTGCACGACGGTCGCAGCATCGACTTTGAGATCGATCAGTTGCGCAAGCAGGCGTTGCTGCTGGGGCTCGATGCCATCGGCAGCACGCTGCAACGTACCGAACAGATCCGCGCCTTCGAAGCACGGCATCTGCAGGCCCATCCGTGGCTGGCCTGAGCCGCCAGGGACGACACAAGCCCGCCCGGACACGGGCGGCGCTTCACGGCTCCTCGTACAACAACAAATAGAGGACATGCACATGAACAAGACCCTGGCGCCCAGCGCCGAACACACGCCCGTCCAGCGCCGGCTCAACGCGCTGCTCACCTACCCGATCGGTGTGATTCCCCTGCCCTATTTCATCGGCATCGCCCTGATCGTGTTCTGCTCGGCACACTTCGGTTACCTGCCCAAGACCATGATCGGCGGCCTGGCGGTGATCATGACCATGGGCGTGTTCTTCGGCCAGCTCGGCCAGCGCCTGCCACTGCTCAAGGAAATTGGTGGCGGTGCGATCCTCTGCCTGCTGTTGCCCTCGGTGCTGGTGTTCCATGGCTTCTTCGGCAGTGCCACGCTGGATGCGACGAAGATGCTGATGAAGGATGCCAACTTCCTTTATTTCGTCATCGCAAGCCTGGTGGTGGGCAGCATCCTGGGCATGAACCGCTTCATCCTGGTCCAGGGCATGATGCGCATGTTCGTGCCGCTGGTGGCCGGCACCCTGGCGGCGATCGCGGCGGGAATACTGGTGGGCGTGCTGTTCGGCTATTCGGTCCACCACACCTTCTTCTACATCATCGTGCCGATCATCGGCGGCGGCATCGGCGAAGGCATCCTGCCCTTGTCGCTGGCCTATGCACACATTCTCGGCGGCAGCCCCGAGCAGTACGTGGCGCAACTGGTACCAGCAGCCGTGGTGGGCAACATCGTCGCGATCATCTGCGCCGGCGCCCTCGCACGCCTGGCCGGTAAGCGCCCGCAGCTCAGCGGTGACGGCATGCTGATCCGCGCTCGCGAAGAAAACGACAAGTTCAAGGAGCAGGCCGACGACGAGGCCATCGACTTCCGCTACATGGGTGCTGGTGTGCTGCTGATCTGTACCTTCTTCGTCCTCGGCGGCCTGCTGGAGAAGCTGGTGCACATCCCGGGGCCGGTGATGATGATCGTGGTCGCGGTCCTGTTCAAATACCTGCGCGTACTGCCCACGCACCTGGAAAAAGGCAGCAAGCAGTTCTACAAACTAGTGTCGACAGCCTTCATCTGGCCAGTGATGATCGGCCTGGGCATGCTCTATGTACCCCTGGAAAGCGTGATGGGCGTGTTCTCCATCGGCTATGTACTGGTCTGTGCCTCGGTGGTACTGGCCATGACCCTGGCGGGATTTCTGATCGGCAATCTGCTGAAGATGTATCCGGTCGAGTCGGCCATCGTCACCTGCTGCCACAGTGGGTTGGGCGGCACCGGCGATGTGGCGATTCTTTCGGCGTGCAACCGCATGGGCCTGATGCCCTTCGCGCAGATCTCCACGCGCCTGGGCGGCGCCGCGACGGTGATCGGCGCAACCCTGCTGCTGGGCCTGTTCAACTGAACGCAACAGGGGCCACCCCGTGGCCCCTGGCTTCACCCCAGCAACACCTTGAAGTGCCGCTCGAGAAACTCCACGCACACGCGCAGTTTCGCCGAGTCCGCCAGGCGCGTCGGGTATACCGCCCAGACGTTGGCACTCTGGGTGTAGTCGTGCAGCACCTGCACCAGCCGACCGCTCTCCAGCAGTGGCCGTACATCCCAGTAAGAACGCAGCAGGATGCCCCGCCCGCCCAGCGCCCACTGCAGAACGATCTCACCATTGTTCGACGACAGCGGCCCGCTGACGCGCACCGTTTCGTCGCGACCGGCATGCTGCAACTGCCACACACCGAACGGGTTGTTGCGCTCCTTGAGCACCAGGCAGTCGTGATTGTCGAGATCCTTGAGGTTCAGCGGCGTACCACGCTGGGCAAGGTATTCGGGCGTGGCGCACAGCACCCGCTGGTTGCTCGCAAGCTTGCGCCCGATGTGCTGCGCCGGCAGGTCGTCGCCGATACGGATTTCAAGGTCGAAGCCTTCGGCGACGATATCCACCACGCGGTCGAACACGTCCAGGCGAATCTCCAGGGCCGGATACGCCGCCGACAACTGCGCCACAGCAGGTGCGACATGGTTGCGGCCGAAGCCGAAGCTGCTGCACAGGTGCAGCACGCCGCGCGGCTCCTGGCGCACCTGTTTCATCTCGCCGACGAAGTCGTCCATGTCACCGAGAATGCGGATGGCCCAGCGCTGGGCACGCTCTCCGGCGTCGGTGAGGGCAATGCTGCGGGCGTTACGGTGCAGCAGCCGCGTGCCCAGCGCCACCTCCAGCAAGCGGATGCGCTTGCTGACATAGGCTGGTGACAAGCCCAGTTCGTCCGCTGCCGCTGCAAAACCTGACTTGCGGATCACCGTGAGGAAGACCCGCAGGTCTTCCGGCAGCGGCGATTCGGCACGAGGTGTGTTCATTGGAGGTACTCCCGATGCGATTGATTCACGCTTCGGGCATGATGCCAGCCCTGCCGGTTAGCGACAATCGATCCGATCGGGCCTAAAGCACCATCGCCGCTACCCAGCCAAACGCCAGCAGCGGCAGGTTGTAATGAATGAAGGTCGGCACCACCGTGTCCCAGATATGGTGATGCTGGCCATCGACGTTCAGGCCCGAGGTCGGCCCCAAGGTCGAGTCCGAGGCAGGCGAGCCAGCGTCGCCCAACGCACCGGCCGTGCCGACGATGCACACCGTGGCCAGCGGGTCGAAGCCCAACTGCACACACAGCGGCACGAAGATCGCGGCAAGAATCGGCACGGTGGAGAAGGACGAGCCGATGCCCATGGTCACCAGCAACCCCACCAGCAGCATCAGCAAGGCACCAATACCCTTGCTGTGGTCGATCCACTGCGCCGAGGTCTCGACCAGGCTCTTCACCTCGCCGGTGGCCTTCATCACTTCGGCAAAGCCCGAGGCCGCGATCATGATGAAGCCGATCATGGCCATCATCTTCATGCCCTCGGTGAACAGATCGTCGGTCTCGCGCCAGCGCACGATGCCCGACAGCGAGAAGATCAGGAAACCGACCATCGCACCGATGATCATCGAATCCAGCCACAACTGGATGATGAACGCCGCAGCGATGGCTGCGCCGGCCACCAGCAACGTCAGTGGGTTGTACTGCACACTGACCTGCTCGACCTCTTCGATGCGCGCCAGGTCGTAGTCACGTTTGCGCCGGTAGCTGATGAACACCGCCACCAGCAGGCCAACGAGCATGCCCGCCGCCGGGATGGCCATGGCGTGGGTGACGTTGACGCCGCTGATGTCCACGCCCGCGCGGCTGACGTTGGCCAGCAGGATCTGGTTGAGGAAGATGTTGCCAAAACCCACGGGCAGGAAGATGTACGGGGTAATCAGGCCGAAGGTGATCACGCAGGCGATCAGGCGCCGGTCGATGCGCAGGCGTGTCAGCACGTACAAGAGCGGCGGCACCAACAGCGGGATGAAGGCGATGTGAATCGGCAGAACGTTCTGCGACGACACCGCAACCACCAGCATCAGGCCGATCAACAGCCACTTGAGCTTACCGCTCTGTGCCTGCCCCTGGCGGTCGATCATCGCCAGGGCGCGGTCAGCCAGGGCGTGAGCCAGGCCCGATTTGGCGATGGCCACGGCGAAGGCGCCGAGCAACGCGTACGACAACGCCACCGTCGCGCCGCCGCCCAGGCCGCCATTGAAGGCCGCGAGCGTGCCCTCGATCCCCAGGCCACCGACCAGGCCTCCGGTCAGGGCGCCAACGATCAGGGCGATGACCACATGCACGCGGGACAGGCTCAGTACCAGCATGATACCGACCGCGGCGATCACTGCATTCATGGTGTGCAATACCTCATTACGACAGACAAAAAGCGGGCGCTCCGGCGACAAGCTGCGCTGGGCAGCGGCCGGACCAGGGGTGTTGTTATGGAGGGCGCACACTCTGAAGCACTGGGGGGAGGATGTCAAAACTGCCGAGGGATGGCGTTTGTATAGGCGCTTTTATCTTTATTGAACGTTCATATAAAGAAAAGCCCGGTCCCGCCGAAACAGTCGTCAGCCCCAGCTCTACTATTACAAGGGATGTACACCATGCCGTTGCGTCAACTTTCCATCCAATGGAAGATCACCCTGCTCGCCGGGTTGTGCCTGGCCAGCATCGTCACATTGCTCGTCGGCCTCTCGTTGTATCGCATGGACCACAGCTCGGATCTGGTCAAAGCCAGCAGCTCGCAGATGCTCACCGAATCCGCCCAGGCCCGTATCGAATCTCAAGGCGAGGTCCAGGCCCTGAGCATTCGCCGTCAGTTCATGGACGCCTACCAGTACGGTGCCGGCTTCGCCCGTCAGGTCCTGTTCCTGCGCGAACAGGCCGAAAAGCGCTTCATCGACGCCCACGACCTGCGCCAGGACATGACCGCCCAAGTCCGCGCCGCCCTGCAGGCCAACCCCGAGCTGCTCGGCCTTTCGCTGGTATTCGAAGCCAACGCCCTGGACGGCAAGGACAAACTGTTCAGCGGCCTCGCCGAGCTTGGCAGCAACGAAACCGGGCGCTTCGCCCTGTACTGGTCGCAGCCGCGCGCGGGCCAACTGACCGCCATGGCGTTGCCCGAGCGTGATATGGCCAACACCCAGATCGGCCCCAGCGGCGAGGCGGCCAATACCTGGTGGGCCTGCCCGCGCAGCACCGGCAAGGTCTGCGTGATCGAGCCCTACTTCTATGAGATCGCTGGCCAGCAAGTGCTGATGACCAGCATCGTCTTCCCGCTGATGGTGGACGGCAAGGTGATCGGTACCCTGTCCATCGACACCAACCTGAACAGCTTGCAGGCCCTGAGCGAAGACGCCAGCCGCAGCCTCTACGAAGGTCGCACCAAGGTCGGCATCCTCAGCCCCGCGGGCCTGCTGGCCGGCTACAGCCCGGACGCCGGCAAGCTGGCCGAGCGCTTCGACCAGGTCGATACCCGCCAGGGCGCCGAGCTGGTGCGCAAGCTGACCGCCGGCAAGCTGCAGGTACTTCACGACCAGCAACGCCTCAAGGTACTGGCCGCGTTCGCACCGATTCCCGGCGGCAAGCCTTGGGGTGTGCTGCTCGACGTACCGGAAAGCGCCCTGACCGGCCCTGCCGACGCGCTAAAGCGCGAACTCGACGTGCTCAACACCAGCGGCACCCTGCTCGAGCTGGGCCTGGGCCTGGCTGCGGCGATCGCCGGCCTGCTGGCGGTGTGGCTGATGGCGCGCGGGGTAACCCGGCCGATCCTCGGCGTGGCAGCGATGCTCAAGGATATCGCCAGCGGCGAAGGTGACCTGACCCGTCGCCTGAACTACGACAAGCGCGACGAACTGGGTGAGCTGGCCGGCTGGTTCAACCGCTTCCTCGACAAACTGCAACCCACCATCGCCGAGGTCAAACGCTCAGTGCAGGCAGCACGCGGCACGGCCGACCAGTCTGCTGCCATCGCCAGCGAAACCAGTGCGGGCATGGAGCAGCAGTACCGCCAGGTCGACCAGGTCGCGACCGCCTCCCACGAAATGAGCGCCACCGCCCAGGACGTCGCCCGCAGCGCGGCCCAGGCAGCGCAAGCCGCGCGCGAGGCCGACCAGGCCACCCGCGAAGGCCTGGCCGTGATCGATCGGACCACCGACAGCATCGATGCGCTGGCCGCCGACATGAGCAGCGCCATGGCCCAGGTCGAGGGGCTGGCGCAAAACAGCGAGAAGATTGGTTCGGTGCTGGAGGTGATTCGCTCCATCGCCGAGCAGACCAACCTGTTGGCTCTCAATGCGGCCATCGAGGCCGCGCGCGCCGGGGAAGCCGGGCGTGGTTTCGCAGTGGTCGCCGACGAAGTCCGCAACCTCGCGCGGCGTACCCAGGAGTCGGTGGAAGAGACCCGCCAGGTGATCGAGTCGCTGCAGGCCGGCACCCGTGAGGTGGTTGGCGCCATGGACAGCAGTCATCGTCAGGCCCAGGGCGGCGTGGAGCAGGTCGGCCAAGCGGTCACCGCGCTGCAGCGCATCGGCCAGGCGGTCACCGTGATCAGCGACATGAACCTGCAGATCGCCTCGGCCGCCGAGGAACAGAGCGCGGTGGCCGAAGAGATCAACAGTAACGTGGCCACCATCCGCGACGTGACCGAATCGCTGTCAGGTCAGGCCAATGAGTCGGCGCGGGTCAGCCAGTCGCTGAACAGCCTGGCCAACCAGCAGCAGGGGCTGATGGACCAGTTCCGGGTCTGAACACGCCTGCGCGGTGCCAGCCTGGCATCGCGCAGGGATCGCCGCCAGCCGCCGAACCAGGCCGCTGCCCTCGTCGTCTACACTTTGCCCGACCCCACGAATTGGCAATCGACGAGGCCATCATGAAGAAAATTCCAACCTTGCTGGCCGGCCTGCTGCTCGCGCTGGGCCTGGCCAGTACCGACAGCGCCGCACGCGCCGAGTCAGCCAAACCCATCCAGTTCGGCGCCATTGGCTGGGAAAGCGGCGCCCTGACCACCGAAATCCTGCGCCTGATCGTCGAGAACGGTTACGGCTACCCCACCGATACCCTCCCCGGCAGCACCGTCAGCATGGAAGTCGCGCTGGCGAAAAACGACCTGCAAGTGATCGCCGAAGAATGGGCCGGGCGCAGCCCGGCCTGGGTCGACGCCGAGAAAAAGGGCGAGGTGTTCGCCTTGGGCGACACCGTGAAGAACGCAGTCGAAGGCTGGTATGTGCCGGCATACGTAATCGAGGGCGACCCGGCGCGCAACCTGAAGCCGCTGGCGCCAGAACTCAAGAGCGTCGCCGACCTCAAGCGCTATGCGCAGGTATTCAAAGATCCCGAGGCGCCGACCAAGGGTCGCTTCCTCAACAGCCCAAGCGGCTGGACTTCAGAGATCGTCAACAGCCAGAAGCTCAAGGCCTACGGGCTCGATGGGCTCTACAGCAATTTCCGCACCGGCTCAGGCGCCGCCCTCGACGCTGAAGTCAGCTCGGCTGTTCGCCGTGGCCAACCGGTGCTGTTCTATTACTGGAGCCCGACACCGCTGATGGGCCGCTTCGATTTCGTGCGCCTGGAAGAGCCCGCTTATGACGCCCAGGCCTGGGCCACCTTGACCGACCCGGCCAACCCCGCCCCACGTGGCAGCAGTTCGCTGCCCGCCAAACTGTCGATTGGTGTATCGAAGGCCTTCAAGATCCAATACCCGGACCTGGTGGCCTTGTTCGAAAAGGTCGACTTGCCGATCGACACCCTCAACCAGGCCCTGGCCATCATGAGCGAGAAACGCCAGGACCCGCGAGAGGCGGCCAAGGTATTCCTGCGCGAGCATCCACAGGTCTGGAAAGCCTGGATGCCACCTGCAGTGGCGCAGAAAGTCGGCGACGCGCTCGGGAAACCGTGATCAGGCAAAGAAATGTAACACCCCTCCCCCTTGGCCCCGGCACTCCATGGACTAGGCTTACACCCATGTGATGCCGGGCCCCTCTGACGGTTTGCGCCGCCATGTCGGAATCACTGTTGCCATGCAACGTCGACAATCAAGGAGGGGCTCATGACAGCTCTGCAGACATTCCTCACAACACCCCTGCTCGGCACCAGCACCTGGCTGTGGCTGGTATTCGTCACCATCGTCATCGCCCTGCTGGTCCTCGACCTGGGCGTGCTGCACCGCCAGGAACGCGAAATCGAAATGCGCGAAAGCCTGCTGCTGTACTCGGGCTACTTCAGCGTGGGCGTACTGTTCGGGGTATGGGTGTGGTACGAGCTTGGCGCCCAGTCGGCATTGGAGTTCTACACGGGCTTCCTGGTCGAGCAGTCGCTGTCGATGGACAACGTGTTCGTCATGGCGATGATCTTCAGCTTCTTCGCCATCCCTCGCCGTTACCAGCACCGCGTGCTGTTCTGGGGCATCCTCGGCGTGGTAGTCCTGCGTGCGATCATGATTGGCGTGGGCGCCGCGCTGGTACAGAACTTCGCCTGGGTGCTCTACCTGTTCGGTGCGTTCCTGCTGTTCACCGGGGTGAAGATGGCGCTTTCCAGGGAAGATAGCCATCCGGACCTGGCCAACAACCCGGTGCTGCGCTTCGTGCGCAGGCACATGCGGGTCACTGACCAGATCCACGGCAAGCACTTCTTCGTCCGTCTCACACCACCCGGCCAGAGCAAGGCGTTACGTTACGCCACCCCACTTTTCCTCGCCCTGGTGCTGATCGAACTGGCCGACCTGGTATTTGCCGTCGACAGCGTGCCGGCGATCTTCGCCATCACCCAGGACCCGTTCATCGTCTACACCTCGAACATCTTCGCCATCCTCGGCCTGCGCTCGCTGTACTTCGCCCTGTCAGCCTTGATGCACCGCTTCGTCTACCTCAAGTACGCCCTGGCGTTGGTGCTGATCTTCATCGGTTGCAAGATCTTCTACCACGGGTTGGTGGGCAAGGTGCCGGCGCTGCTGTCGCTGGGCGTGACATTCGGGTTGCTGCTGGGCGGCGTGGTGCTGTCGCTGTTCAAGACCCGAGGCAGCGAAGGGCAAGAACCTGCCCTGGCCCAGGACAGCCCGAGCAAGGCCGAAGCGACCGCTGGCGACACCGCGCCAGGATCATCCAAGGCCCCTACCACGAACCACACCGGCCCTTGACGGCAAGGACCTGCCCAGCGGGCTTACTGCCCGCTGCGCAGCATCTCCTTGGGCACATACTTGCCGATCTCGTACTTGCCGATCGCCGCCCGATGCACTTCGTCGGGCCCGTCGGCCAGGCGCAGGGTGCGCTGCATGGCATACATGTAGGCCAGCGGGAAGTCGCCGCTGACACCGGCACCACCATGAATCTGGATAGCGCGGTCGATCACCTTGAGCGCGACGTTCGGCGCCACCACCTTGATCTGGGCGATCTCGCTACGCGCCACCTTGTTGCCGGCGGTGTCCATCATGCACGCCGCCTTGAGGGTCAGCAGGCGCGCCATATCGATTTCCATCCGCGAGTCGGCGATCTTGTCGACGTTGCCGCCCAGCCGGGCCAGCGGCCGACCGAACGCGGTGCGGCTTACCGCACGCTTGCACATCAGCTCCAGGGCACGTTCGGCCATGCCGATCGAACGCATGCAATGGTGGATACGTCCCGGCCCCAGGCGCCCCTGGGCAATCTCGAAACCACGCCCTTCGCCAAGGATGACGTTCTCGTAAGGCACGCGCACGTTATCGAACAGCACCTCGGCATGACCATGGGGCGCGTCGTCGTAACCGAACACCGGCAGCGGGCGAACGATCTTCACCCCGGGCGCATCGGTAGGCACCAGCACCATCGAATGCTGCTGGTGGCGCGGGCCATCGGGGTTGGACAGCCCCATGAAGATCATCACCTTGCAGCGCGGGTCGCAGGCGCCGGAGGTCCACCACTTGCGCCCGTTGATCACCCACTCGTCACCATCACGCACGGCGGTGGCAGCCATGTTGGTGGCATCGGAGGAAGCCACATCAGGTTCGGTCATGGCAAAGGCCGAGCGGATCTCGCCACGCAGCAGCGGTTCCAGCCACTGCTGCTTCTGCGCCTCGCTGCCATAGCGCACCAGCACTTCCATGTTGCCGGTATCCGGCGCCGAGCAGTTGAACGGCTCTGGCCCCAGGAGCGAGCGCCCCATGATCTCGGCCAGCGGTGCGTACTCCAGGTTGGTCAGCCCCGCGCCGTACTCGGACTCAGGCAGAAACAGGTTCCACAGCCCTTCGGCCCGGGCCTTGGCCTTGAGCTCCTCCATGATCGCGGTGGGCTGCCAGCGGTCACCCTCGGCAACCTGGCGCTCGAACACCGCTTCGGCGGGATAGACATAGGTGTCCATGAACGCAGTGACGCGCTCGCGCAGAGCCTGGACCTTGGGCGTATAGGCGAAATCCATCTGGGCTACCTTTGCGGAATGAAGAACATGCAGCAGAGCCTAGAGCAGTGCAGGTCAATCCACCTAGTCTATTTTCGGCGTGTATTAACATTCATAACCGATATATGATCGGCGAATAACATCAACAACACGTGGCGCCCTTATGAACCTCAGCAAGGTCGATCTCAACCTGTTCATCGTCTTCGACGCCATCTACACCGAAGCCAACCTGACCCGTGCCGGGCAGATCGTCGGCATCACTCAGCCTGCCGTATCCAATGCCCTGTCACGCCTGCGCGAAACCTTCAACGACCCGCTGTTCGTGCGCACCGCCCAAGGCATGGTGCCGACACCGATGGCACAGAACATCATCGGCCCGGTGCGTAATGCCCTGGCCCTGCTGCGTACCTCGGTGCAGGAAAGCCGGATCTTCAATCCGCAGCAGGCCAGCAAGACCTTCCGCATCAGCATGACCGACCTCACCGAAGCGGTGGTCTTGCCGCTGCTGTTCCAGCGTTTGCGCCGCCTGGCGCCGGGCGTGGTGATCGAGAGCTTCCTGTGCAAGCGGCGCGAGACTACCAAGGAGCTGGCCGCAGGTCGCCTGGACTTCGCTGTCGATGCCCCGCTGAACACCGATCCACAGGTGCGCCACGTCAAGCTGATGCAGGACCGCTATGTCTGTGCCCTGCGCCAAGGCCACCCCTTGGGCGAGGCCAAGCTGACCCTCGACAGCTACCTGGGCATGACCCATATCCATATTTCCAGCCGTCGCAACGGCCTGGGCTACGTCGATCTGGCACTGGGCAAGATGGGCGTGCAGCGCAAGATCGCGCTGCGCTCCCAGCACTACCTGATGGCCTCGCAGGTGCTGCAGCAGACCGACATGGTGATGACCGTCCCTGAGCGTTTCGCACGCCGCCATCAGTTGCGCTACCTGACGCTGCCGGTAGAAGTCCCGCCACTGGAAACGCACCTGTACTGGCATGAAAGCACTGATCAGGACCCGGCCAACCGCTGGATGCGCGAGCAGATCATCGAACTGTGCCAGCAGGTGGTGGCGCAGGATGAGCGAGAGATTGCCGCGCAGGCCGCTGCCGACTGAGCGAAGGCGGTGCATACGATGATGGCACACTGGACGAACGGTGCCATCACCTCTAGCATCTGCGCCGCCCTCACCCAACGCTCAAGGACGATCATGCTCGCCACCGCAGCACGCTCCATCACTCTGGTTGCCGCTTGCGCACTGCTCGGCGCCTGCAGCTTCAACGGCACCTACCAGGACAGCAGCCGCACTGACGCGGCAAAACTGCGCTACGTCTCCAACACCTCCAACTCGACGCTGGATGTCTACCGGGGTCCCCGATGCGAGGGCAGCACCACCGGCCTGCTCAACAACTTCCTGGCCAGAGACACTCGCCGTCGCGCCGACATGCGCGTGCCACCCACCGCCGACACCCGTGGCTACCTGGAGATCCGCCTGGAGCCCGACCAGCCACTCTATCTGTTTGCCAACACCTTGAGCACCGGTGGCGCGCCCTGCTCGATCGGGGTCACCTTCACCCCCGCCGCCGGTTCGGAGTACGAAGTGAGCGTCGACCGCAGCGACGGTTACTGCATGCTTCAACTCACCCGCCTGCAACGCATCGACGGCAAGGATTTACGCATCCCCTACCCGCTGAACGATGAGCCCCTGGCAAGCTGTAGCGGCACCTCGCCGCTGTTCCCGCTACCGCCCACTCCGCTGCCTGCCTCCGTGCAACGTAGCGCGATGATCGAAAGCCTCATCAATGACAGCCTGGCCTCGTCCGGCGCAGTGATCGACATACTGCAAGCCGGCAACCTGCAGCAACCTCCGGCCGATCAGCAGATCGCCGAACGTCGCAAGGCCTTGGGCAATGCCACGCTGCCCGATGCCTACTGGGACCAGTACCGCGCCAATCTGCAGCATTTCGAGCAAGCCCTTGGCCAGGTCAAGCCCCTCGCCCAGGCCAGATTCCGCGACAATAACCGCAAGTACCTCAACAGCGTGCAGGACCAGCAGTTGCAGATCTGGGCGGGTCTGGAGTTGGGTAACCGCTACAATAGCCGCGAGGTTCGCATGCGCGACATGAGCCGTTACTACGCGCGGGTCTACCGCCAGATCACCGCTGAAGCGAAGCTCGAACACCTGCGGGCCATGGCGCAGCTTGACCGGCAATACGGCGTTTGCGAACGCTTCGAAGGGTGCTGGAGGCTTTGATGCAACGGCCAGCCAGAATAGTTTTCTTCTGGCTGGCTTAAAGGAGAAAAATATTTCTACGGAACACTGAGAAAGGCGAAAACAAGAAAAACTTCTTCCCTCGCGACTCCCCTAGCATGCTCACATCATTCTTCAGCCTCTGCTCGCACGGTCCCACCTATGCACAACTCACCGCTGTACCTCGACTACGCCGCCACCACCCCAGTCGATGACCGGGTCATCGAAAGCATGCTGGCCTGCATGGGCCGCCAGGCGCATTTCGGCAATCCTGCGTCCAGCGGTCACGCCTTCGGCCAGGCCGCCCGCGAGTTGGTGGAACAGGCCCGTCGCCAGGTCGCCGAACAGGTCGGCGCGGCGCCCGAATCGCTGGTATGGACGTCCGGTGCCACCGAGTCGAACAACCTCGCCCTCAAGGGCATTGCCCAGGGCGCCGGCCAGCCCGGTCACTTGATCACCAGCCAGCTGGAACACAAGGCCGTGCTCGACACGGCCGCCGAACTGGAGCGCCAGGGCTGGGCGGTCACAAGGCTGGCGCCGGATGCACAGGGGCTGATACAGCCCGAAGCCGTCCAGGCCGCCCTGCGTGCCGACACCCGCCTGGTATCGCTGATGGCGGTCAACAACGAGCTGGGCACCACCACCGACTTCGGCCGGATCGGCGAATGCGTCCGCGCACATGGCGCACTGTTACATGTGGATGCCGCCCAGTCCGTGGGCAAGGTCAGCATCGACCTGGCGCGCCAAGCCGTCGACCTGATGTCGTTTTCCGCACACAAGGTCTATGGCCCCAAGGGGATTGGCGCACTGTATGTCGGCAGCCGCGCGCGCCCCTGCCTGCAGGCGCAGATGCATGGTGGCGGCCATGAAGGCGGGCTGCGCTCCGGAACGCTGCCGGGGCATCAGATCGTCGGCATGGGAAGTGCCTTCGCGTTGGCTGGCGCCCTGGCCGCAAGCGAGCACGAGCGGATCAAGGCACTGTCGCAACGCCTGCGTGACGGCCTGCTGGCCTTGCCCGGTGTGAGCCTCAACGGTTGTCCCGAACAACGCATCCCGCACACCTTGAACCTGTGTATCGAGGCCAAGGGCTTCAGCAGTGCGGCATTGGCGAGCGAACTGGCCATTTCCACGACCTCGGCGTGCAACTCGGCCAGTAACGCTGCATCCCACGTGCTGCTGGCCCTGGGGCTGAGCGAGCAGCAGGCACGCAGCAGCGTACGCATCAGCCTGGGGCGCTACAGCACCGAGGCTGATGTGGACAAGGCGCTCGAGGTGTTCGGGCGGGTCATTGCAGCGGGCGCCGTGGCGCTCTGGTAGCGACGCCTTCTGTCAGGTACGGACAGTGAAGTAAAACCCATTGCCATGGCATCCGGCGCCGATTACTGACATCTTGGGGCTTTCCCCTGCGAAGGAACGCGTTCCATGGCATTGCATCTCTGGCTGACGTTTTCCCTGGCCTATCTGATCACCTCGCTCACCCCGGGCCCCAACGTCCTGCTGACCGTACGCAACGCTCTGCGTTACGGCCCGTCCGGCATGGGCATGACGCTGCTGGGCAACCTCAGTGCGCAGTTGCTGCTGATCAGCGGTGTGGCGATGGGCGTCGGTGCGTTGTTGATCTCGCTGCCGGCGGCATTTCTGGCGTTGAAGCTGGTGGGTGCGGGGTATCTGATCTATCTGGGCCTGCGTCAGTTGCTGTCACGGGACAAGCCCAAGCTGCCCGCAGGCGAGATCACCCCGGTAGCGCCACGCGCGAAATGGCGGATCGGTGTCGAAGCCTTCCTGGTGTCGGCGAGCAACCCCAAGACCTTGGTGTTCTTCTGCGCCTTCCTGCCACAATTCCTTGAACCTGGCCGGCCGATCTTCGGCCAGTTCGCAGCAATGTTCATCAGTATCGCGGCCATCGTCGGGCTGGTGCATTCGTTCTACTGCTTCACCGCCTACCGCTTCGGCCAGCGCCTGAAGGCCTCGCGCCTGGCAGCCTGGTTCAAACGCGCCACCGGTGCGCTGTTCATCGGGCTGGGTGTGCGATTGCTCAGCACCAAGGCGGTGTAAGGCGCGTTATCTGAGCAATGCCTGGATCTGTTCATGCAGGGTGTCGAGGTCGAACGGTTTGGCCAGGATCGGCGCCTTGCGCGCGATCGGGCTGCCAGACTCGAGGATCTCCGCGGGATAGCCGCTGATGAAGATCACCTTGAGGTCCGGGCGCAGCTTGACCGCAGGCTCGGCGATATCAACCCCGGAAATCCCGCCTGGCAGGCGAAAGTCCGTGACCATCAGGTCCAGGTGCGGCTTGCTCGCCAGAATCGCGAACGCCTGCTCACCATTCTCGGCCACCAGCACGTGATAGCCCTCGCCCGCCAGGTAGTCGCGCAGGATCATCCGGATGACCGGTTCGTCCTCGACCACCAGCACCACATCTTGTGCATCTTCGCTCATGACAACGCCTTGAATTTCAAATAGTTGGCCATCTGACCACCAGGTCACACAGAGGTTGCCTGCGCCTGGTCACTTTGTTGATCGGCCGTCGCCAGCGGCAGCAGGATGCTGAACGTCGCACCCTGCCCCTCTTGGCTCTCGACCTGGATTCGTCCACCGTGGGCCTGCACGATCTGCTCGGAAATATACAAGCCAAGCCCCAATCCACCACTGGCCTGGTGCGCCGCAACCCGCTCGAACTGCTGGAAGATCCGCTGCTGGTTGGCGGCACTGATGCCGATGCCGTGATCCTGGACCTGCACACAGGCCATGCCGGTTTGCTCGAACACCCGCACCTGGACCGGGCGTCGCTCGCCATAGCGCAAGGCATTGGACAGCAAGTTGGCGAGCACCTGCTCGATACGGAACTCGTCCCACTCCCCCTGCAGCGCGTCGCAGCGTTGCAGCTCGATGTGGGTGTCCAACGCCGTTGCCTGGGCCGAGAAGTTCTCCACCAGGCCGCGCACCAACTGCGACAAGTCGAACAGCCGCGGGCGGATCGACAGCTTGCCGGTGCGGATGCGCGACACGTCGAGCATGTCCTCGATCAGCCGGATCAAGCTGTTGATCTGCCGTTCGTCACGCTCGACCATCGCATGCAGGTGGGTTTCGCTGAACGCCGCGAGGTTGCCCCGCGACAAATGCATCTTGCGCAGCTGGGTCTCCAGGATCAGGCCGTTGAGCGGCGTGCGCACTTCGTGGGAAACGATCGACATGAAGTCATCGCGCATGCGCACCGCACGCTCCAGCTCGCTGCGTGCCACCTGCAGCTGGGCAAGCAGTTGCTCCTGCTCCTGCCGGCTGCGCTCGAGCGCTTCCAACTGACGCCCGAGCACCTGGCGCTGGCGATAAAGGTCGACGAACACCGACACCTTGCTCTTGACCGCCTGGGTGTCCAACGGCTTGTGCAGGAAGTCCACCGCGCCGCTCTCGTAGCCCTTGAAGGCGTAGTTCATCTCGCGGCCAGCAGCGCTGACGAAGACGATCGGAATATTCTTGGTCTTCTCCATGCCGCGCATCAGCTCGGCCAGCTCGAAACCATTCATGCCCGGCATCTGTACATCGAGGATGGCCAGGGCGAACTCGTGCTCGAGCAGCAGCGACAAGGCCTGCTCGGCCGACTGGGCGCGGTGCACCTCACGGTCCTCACCCTGGATCAGGGCATCGAGGGCCAGCAGGTTTTCCGGCAGATCGTCGACGATCAGCAGTTTGGCGATGATGTGGCTTAGCATGCGCTGGGTTCCAGGGTGGCGAGCAACTGCCCGATACCGCTCAGAGAAAGAATATGGTCGGGGCGATGCAGGGCCAGTGCGGCCTCCGGCATCAGCGCAACCTGTGCGTCGCGGGGGTCCTGGACCACGGTCCGGCCTCCGCACTTCTTGATGCAGGCAAGGCCCTCGGCGCCGTCTTCGTTGGCACCGGTGAGCAGCACGCCGAGCAGCCCTTCGCCATAGGCATCGGCAGCCGAGGCGAAAAGGAAGTCGATCGCCGGGCGCGAAAAGTGTACCGGTGCCTCCTGGCTCAGCGACAGGCTCAGGTCGCGCTCCACCGACAGGTGATAACCGGGCGCTGCAACATAGATCTGCCCGGCCTCGATCCGTTCCTTGTCACGAGCCTCGCGCACCGGGCGATGCAACCGGCGATGCAGCACCTCGGCCAGTTGGCTGTGGCGGTCATCCGGCAGGTGCAGCACACACAGCACCGGCTGGGCGAAGCCCTCTGGCAAGCCGCCAAGCACCTCGAACAAGGCCGCGACGCCGCCGGCCGAGGCGCCGATGACCACTGCGCGCACGCCGTTCATGTCTTGCGGTAGATCCGCTCGGGCCTGACCAAAGGCTCGAAGCGGTCGCTATAGGCCGAAAAATCCACCGACTCCTTGCTGCCCAGGAACAGGAAGCCGCGATGGCACAGCGACTCGTGGAACAGTCCCAGGGCACGGTCCTGCAAGTCTTTGTTGAAATAGATCAGCACATTGCGGCATGACACCAACTGGGTTTCGGAAAACACGCTGTCGGTGGCCAGGCTGTGGTCGGCGAAGGTCACGTTGTCGCGCAGGCTGCTGTCCATGATGGCGTTACCGTAGGCGGCAGTGTAGTACTCGGAGAAGTCGCGCCGCCCTCCGGCCTTGCGGTAGTTCTCCTCGTACTCGCGCAGGCTTTGCATCGAGTAGATGCCCTGCTTGGCCTTCTCCAGCGAGCTGGGGTTGATGTCGGTGGCGTAGATGATGGTGCGCTCCAGCAACCCTTCCTCGCGCAGCAGGATGGCCATGGAGTACACCTCCTCTCCCGTGCTGCAACCGGCGATCCAGATTTTCAGTGAGGGCCAGGTGCGCAACAGCGGCACCACCTCCTCGCGCAAGGCGAGGAAGTGGTCAGGGTCGCGGAACATCTCGCTGACCGGGATCGTCAGGTATTGCAGCAACTGCATGAACATGCCCGGGTCGTGCAGTACCCGCTCCTGCAGCGCAGTCACGGTACGGCAGTCGAACTGTCGCAGGGCATGGAGGATCCGGCGCTTGATCGACGCGCCTGAGTAGTCACGGAAGTCGTAGCTGTACTTGAGGTAGATCGCCTCGATCAGCAGCCGGATCTCGATATCGGTGTTGCGTTCGCTAGTCAAATTCGCTCCAGTTGCGGCAGCCAGACGCGGATCAGGGAGAACAGGCGATCAAGGTCGATCGGCTTGGCCAGGTAATCGTTGGCACCCGCCTGCAGGCAACGCTGCTGGTCATCCTTCATGGCCTTGGCCGTCACGGCGATGATCGGCAGCTTGCGCCAGCGGGGCTGCTGGCGGATCAGCCGGGTCGCTTCATAGCCGTCCATTTCCGGCATCATCACGTCCATCAGTACCAGGTCGACATCATCGTGCTGCTCAAGACGCTCCAGCGCTTCACGGCCGTTGCGCCCGATCTCGACGATAGCGCCCTTGTGCTCCAGGGCACTGGTCAGGGCGAAGATGTTACGCACATCGTCGTCCACCAGCAGGATCTTGCGCCCCTCGAACACCTTGTCGCGGCTGCGCGCGGTCTTGAGCATGCGCTGGCGCTCGTGGGACAGTTGCGACTCGACCTTGTGCAGGAACAGCGTCACTTCGTCGAGCAGGCGCTCCGGCGAGCGCGCGCCCTTGATGATGATCGAACGCGAGTACTTGAGCAGATCGGCTTCTTCTTCGCGGGTCAGGTTCCGCCCGGTGTAGACGATCACTGGCGGGAAGCTGCGGATGTCTTCGGCCGTCATGCGCTTGAGCAGCTCGTTGCCGAGCATGTCGGGCAGCTTGAGATCGATGATCATGCAGTCGTAGATGTTTTCGCGCAGCAGCTCCAGGGCCTCCTGGGCCATGGCCACGGCGGTGATCTCGATGTCGTCGTCGCCGATCAGGCGGGCGATGCTCTCGCGCTGCAGGTCGTCGTCCTCCACCAACAGGATGTGCTTGAGCTTCTGCGTCAGCTTGGCTTCCAGGCGGCTGAACACCTCCTTGAGCTCCTCGCGGCTGGCCGGCTTGACCGCGTAGCCCACCGCGCCCATGTGCATGGCGGCCTCGACGCGGTCTTCTACCGAGATGATGTGCACGGGGATATGCCGGGTGTTGGCCTGTTCCTTGAGGCGCTGTAGCACAGTGAGCCCGGAATGGTCGGGCAGACGCATGTCCAGCAGCACCGCATCAGGCACGTACTGTGCCGCCAGGGCGAAGCCTTCGTCGGCGCCATGGGCGACCAGGCAGTTGTAGCCCAGTTCATGGGCCAGGTCGTAGAGGATCCGGGCGAAATTCGGCTCGTCCTCGATCACCAGGATGCAGCGATTGGCGAACGGCGCCTGCTCGCGATCGTCGGCAAATGCGGGAATCGGCAGCGGCTGCTGAGGTGCAGCCAGCGCGCGCGGTGCCGGCGGCAACTGATCGAGGGTCGGGCGCAGGCTGTGGGCCTCTTCCTGTCCATCCACCGATTCGTAGCGCTCGGGAATGATCAGGCTGAACACGCTGCCCTGGCCGGGACTGCTGTCGACGCTGATCTGGCCACCGAGCAAGTGCGCCAGGTCGCGTGAGATCGACAGGCCCAGACCGGTGCCACCATAGCGGCGGTTGCTGGTGCCGTCGACCTGATGGAAAGCACCGAAGATTGCCTGTTGCTGGTCGGCGGCGATACCGATGCCGCTGTCACGCACGGCAAAGACGATGCCCATGCCGACCTGATGACTGATGTTCAGGCTTACCTGACCACGCTCGGTGAACTTGATGGCGTTGGACAGCAGGTTCTTGAGGATCTGCTCCAGACGCTGTCGGTCGGTGAACAGGGTCGCCGGCACCTGCGACTCCAGCTTCACCTCGAAACTCAGACCCTTGTCATCGGCCAGCGGCTGGAACATGCCGCGCAGTCCTTCGACCAGGCGCACCACCTGGGTGGTCTCAGGACGCACTTCGAGCTTGCCCGCCTCGACCTTGGCGATGTCAAGAATATCGTTGATCAGGTTGAGCAGATCGTTGCCAGCCGAATAGATCGACTCGGCAAACTTGACCTGTTCCTGGCTGAGGTTGCCCTCGCCATTCTCGGCCAGCAGCTTGGCCAGGATCAGCGAACTGTTGAGCGGCGTGCGCAGCTCGTGGGACATATTGGCGAGGAATTCGGACTTGTACTTGCTGGAACGCTGCAAGTCCTCGGCACGCGCCTGCAGTTCCACTTGCGCAGCATTGAGCTCGCTGTTCTTGCGGTCCAGGGCGACGGTGCGCTCGGCCAGTTGCTCGTTGGTCTGCTCGAGCTCGGCTTGCTGGGTCTCCAGGTGGGCCTGGGACTCCTTGAGCACCCGCGACTGCTCTTCGAGCTCCTCGTTGGCGGTCTTGAGCTCCTCTTGCTGGACCTGCAGTTCTTCATTCAATTGTTGAGTTTCGGCAAGCACTTCCTGCAGGCGCTGGCGATAGCGCGCGCTCTCCAGGGAGATGCCGAGGTTTTCGCTGATCCGTTCCAGCAACTCGACATCACGCTCCTGCAGCGGCCGCAGGAAGCCCAGTTCGAGTACGCCATTGACCTGGTTGTTGTCACTGGCCGGCGCCAGCAAGGCACTGCGCGGCAGCCCGCTGCCCAGGCCGGAGCTCAGCCGGTAGTAATCCTGCGGCAGGTCATCCAGACGCAGCACGCGACGCTCGCGCACCACCTGGGCCAGCAGGCCATCGTGCTCGGCCATTACCTGCTCGCGCCCTTGCTGTTCGGCATCGAGCCCATAGCTGGCCACGCGCACCAGGCGCCCATGACTGTCACGGATATACAGTGCACCGACCACACTACCCAAGTAGCCGGCGAAGAAGCGCAAGATGTTGTCCCCCAGCATGGTCAGCGTCAGTTGCCCGATGACCTCCTGCCCCAACTGGGTCTGCCCGTTGCGCAACCAGGCCTGGTGTTCCAGACGCTCGGCCGAACGCTGCTGAGCCTGCAGGTTGCTGACATAGCTTTCGGACAGCGCCAACAGGTCACGCCGCCCCAGGTAGGCCAGCAGCGCACTGAGGCCGACGATGAACAGCACGAATGCGCTGATCGCAGTGACGGTGACCGTGCTGACCTTCTCGTTGCGCGCCATGCGCAGCTGCTGCTCGGTGGCAACGAAGTCGTCGAATTCCTTGCGGATCTCGTCAGTGATGCGCTTGCCGCGACCACTGCCGATCACGCCGCGAAAATCGCCCTGGTCGCGGCGCACCTTGATCAGTTCGCTACCGAACTCGTTCCAGGCACGCTGAAGGGCCACCAGGCGGTCGATACGATCGACCTGCGGAGGGTTGTCCAGGACCATGCCACGCAGGCTGTCCAGACTGCTGAAGATTCTCGGCTTGGCCACCTCGTAGGGGTCGAGGAAGCGCTCGTCGCCGGTGATCAGGAAACCGCGCATGCCGGTTTCCATGTCGATCGACAGCTTGACCGTTTCGTTGGCATTGCCAATCACCCGATCGGTGTGCTCGACCCACTGCATGGCCGAGAGCAAATAGTTGATCACCGCAACGAAGGCGACGGCGCCCAGCAGGCCGACACCCAACGGGAGGCCTACGTTACGGCTCAGCAGCTTGCGAAAACTGCGTTGATCCATGGAGGCTGCTTGAATCATCTGATAACGCCCGAGCGAAATAAGTCCATTGAACAGTGTGTGGCCACTACATTCAGTCATTGTTGTATGCCGCTGCCACGCCCACACCTGGTGCGAGTCTAACCAGCTTTGCCTGATCTGGCAGGGCATTTAGCCAGTATTTGAAGCTATCCGCAGCCAATCGTTCCATCCGATTGCAGGGGCCGCTATCCTGACGGAACTTCTGCCTGTGCGACAGGCACAGAGTAAAGACATTTCCCTTACGCGACAGGATTCAAACCATGCACCTTCTGGTAGTCGAAGACGACGACATCGTTCGTATGCTGATGGTCGACGTGCTCGACGAATTGGGCTACACCACCATCGAGGCGCAGGACGCCACCACAGCCTTGAGGATTCTCGAAGATACCGCGCAACCCCTGTCGCTGCTGATGACCGATGTCGGCCTGCCCGACATGCGCGGCGAAGCGCTGGCCGCCAGAGCCCGGGAAATCCGACCGCTGCTGCCGGTGCTGTTCGCCAGTGGCTACGCCGAGAACGTCAATGTCCCCGAGGGCATGCACTTGATCGGCAAGCCATTCAGCATCGACCAACTGCGCGACAAGGTCGTGGGAATCCTCGGCGCACCCTGACGCGGACCTCACCTTTCACGGCGCAACAGGTAGGTATCCATGATCCAGCCCTTGCGCCGCCGCGCGTCTTCGCGCACTTGCACGATCTGTGTCTTGACCTCCACCAGCTTGCCCGCCACCAGGATCTCGTCTGCCGTTCCCAGATAAGCCCCCCAATAGATCGTCAGGCCCGGGTCGTCCAGCGCGGTGAACGCGCACTGCCCATCGAGCATCACCACGACGTTGTCGATCACCGCCTGGTCGGCCAGGCGCCGCGACGGCAGTACGATCAGGGGTTCGCCAATGCGGTTCAGCGCGATCCGGTGCCGCGCGGCCAAGGCCTGGACACTGCTGATCCCGGGGATGATTTCAAGCTGCAGCGCCACCCCGCGCTCGCGCACCAGGTCGAGAATGCGCAAGGTGCTGTCATACAGCCCCGGCTCGCCCCACAACAGGAAGGCGCCGATATCGTCGGCCGCCAGCTCATCCTCGAGCATGCGGGCGTACAGGGCTGCGCGCGCGCGGTGCCAGTCCTGCACCGCACCGACATAGTCCTGGTGCTGCCCGTCCCGTCGCGGATCCTCCAGTTGCACCAGGCGATACCCACCCTCGGGGACATAGCGCTCAAGCATGAGTTTGCGCAGTTGCAACAGCTCATGCTTGTCGCCACCTTTATCGAGCACGAAGAACACCGTCGCGCGGCGCAACGCGTCGACGGCCTCGAAAGTGACCTGACGGGGGTCGCCCGGGCCTATACCGATCAACAGAAGTTGCTTCATGGCATTGCCTCGCTGCCCGTACCGCCGATCATTGTTCATCGCCCAGGGGTATTTGGCAAAGTGCTTCAGAACACCGAGAAGTTGTAACTGACGATGACCCGTGTCTCGTCCATGTCACGCGCCCATCGTTCGTAGTTGCTGCGATACGTGGAGTTGCGCAGACGCACGCTGAGATCTTTGAAGGTGCCGCTCTGGACCTGGTACTTGAGTTCGCTGTCACGCTCCCATTCCTTGCCTTGGGCGCTGCTGCCCGGCACCTGGATATGATCACCGTTGATATAGCGAGTGAAGAAGCTCAAGCCAGGAATGCCCAACGCCTTGAAATCGTAGTCATACCGCAATTGCCAGGAACGCTCATCGGCGGCTGCGAAGTCGTTGACCTGAGCGTAATTGACCAGATAAGGGTTGCTGCCATCCAGATAAGGCATGGCGCTGTCGCCATACATGCGTTGCCAGCCGGCACTGAACTTGTGCCCGCCCAGGCTGTAGCCGAGCATGCCGCTTAACGCCCGATGCTCGATCTCACCGGCGCGTGCGTTGCCGATATCGTCGCTCTTGATCAGGCGCACGTCCGCAGAAAGCGCGCCCACCGCCAAAGGTTGCGTGGCGACCAGGCCGAGGAAGTGCTGGCGGTAGATGTTCTCGAGCTTCGACACCTGGTACTGGGCACTGAGGCGATCATTGACGCGGTAATCGACGCCCGCCAGATCGAAGTGGTCGGCCTGGATATCGCAGGCGTAACGCTTGTTCTTGCAGTGCACGCGAATATCCTGGCGATCACTGGAGTCTCGCGCGGTGTAGTTGTCCAGACGGGCCACGGTGAACTTCAGGTCGCGCAACTCTTCGGACGTCAGCATTGCACCGTGGAACATGGTGGGCAGCAGACGACCATCGTTGTACTTGAGCAGCGGCACGTCCGGCATCATCGCGCCATAACGCAGTACCGTCCGGGACACCTTCATCTTTGCCGCCACGCCCAGCTTGGCGTATTGATCGGCAGAATGGCGAGGGTCATGCCCACTTGAGGGCAACAGACCACTGTTGCTGTCGGCGGGGCTGGAATCGAGCTTGAAACCTAGCATGCCCAGCGCATCGACACCGAACCCGAGCGTGCCGTCGGTGTAGCCGGAACGGGCATCGAGAATGAAACCCTGCGCCCATTCCTCGCGCTTGGAAGCACCCTGGGCGGAACTGCTGTGGCCGTCACGAAAGTCCCGGTTGAAATAGACATTGCGCGCCTCGACCTTGGCGTGACTGTCTTCGAAAAAACCATCGGCCTGCGCACCGGCTGCCGCGCACAACAACGACAGGCCGGCAATACTGCGGCCAGGGGCGAGAGGAAAGGGAGAGAACATGCAGGGGAACATCCAGAAGAGGCGAGAAACATGCCGATGCACTATCGGGCACACGTGCCGCGAGGCACTCGACATTAAACGAAGACGACGCGCCATTTTCACGCAGGCGCTCTAGTCTGGCCATTGGACCATGGTATGAAAGCTGTTGCAGAGGCTTGGAAAGCGCACTGAGTTTACGGTTCGTGACGCGCAGAAAGTTCCTTACTTGCCGCTAAAAGTTTGAGGTTTACCGAACACTGGGCCACGTCTACACTCTTGTTCAGCGAACAGTTTGACCCATCCGCGTGGCCGGCGTTTATTACTGTTGCATGTTCGTCACGCCATGCCACGGCCGACTGACAGGAGTGATGAAAGTGTCCAGACTTGCAGAGTTTCGTGCGGCCGAAAAAGCACTTCAGGAGCAAATCGCGCAACTGGAGACAATGAAAAAGGACGCCAGCCTTAAACGCGAGATCGAATTCGAGCAGAAACTACTTGGGCTGATGAAAAGCTATGACAAGGGCTTGCGTGACATTGTCGCGATCCTCGACCCCAAGGGCGTGAAAGCCAGCGCGAAAACCTCGACCAGCCCCGTCAAGCAGCAACGCCGTCCGCGCGTGGTCAAGGTCTACGAGAATCCGCACACCGGCGAGCTGATCGAGACCAAGGGTGGCAACCACCGAGGCCTGAAAGCGTGGAAGGAACAGTACGGCGCGGCCACGGTGGAATCCTGGGTACGCTGATGAAACATCCACGCCTGCTTCACAGTTTTTTCACATCGCCTGGGCGAGTATCGAACCAGCTAAAGGACTAGCGACCCCATCACGCGCCCGCACATGCGGGCCTCTAATTCCAGCGCCCTGCCTTCGTGCAGGGCGCTTTCATTTGCGCAATCGCTTCACTGCCGTATCATGGCCGTCCTGTTTTCACCGTCGGCGCGGTCTGCGCCGGCCTTGTCTCTGGAGCCCCCATGAGCCTGAACGATCTGCAAACCCTGCCCGGCGTCACCGCCCAGCCCGACACCGCCACCGCAAAATTCGTCTTCAATCACACCATGCTGCGGGTCAAGGATATCGAGAAGTCGCTGGACTTCTACACCCGCGTGCTGGGCTTTCGCCTGGTAGACAAGCGCGATTTCCCCGAAGCGAAGTTCAGCCTGTACTTCCTGGCCCTGGTCGACCCGACGCAGATTCCTGCCGATGACGCCGCGCGTCACCAGTGGATGAAATCCATTCCGGGCGTGCTGGAGCTGACCCACAACCACGGCACCGAGAGCGATGCCGAGTTCGCCTACCACAACGGCAACACCGATCCGCGCGGCTTTGGTCACATCTGCATCTCGGTGCCGGACGTACGTGAGGCCTGTGCACGCTTCGAAGCGCTGGAGGTGCCCTTCCAGAAACGCCTGCAGGATGGCCGCATGAACCACCTGGCGTTCGTCAAGGACCCGGATGGCTACTGGGTCGAAGTCATCCAGCCGACCGAACTGAAGGGCTGACCGACGCAGGTCACGCTCGTCGGGGCCGGGAACTTCCGGCCCCTCGCTGTGGTACATAGAGGTGAGCGCTTCCAAACCAGCACAGCGAGGTAAGGACGATGCAAACCCTTCACTGTGAGTACCGTGAGCACACCATCACCGCCAGTGTGATGCCCCACCCCGATTCTCCCCTGCCCTACGCCGCCGGCTGCCTGATCACCGATCCCGAAGGCCATACCAGCAGGCGCCTGTCGATGCCCATGAAGTTCTTCTCCGACCTGGAAAACGCCCAGCACGTATCCCTGGCGCACGGCCGCGCCCTGGTGGACGAGCGACTGGACAAAGGGCAGAAGGTGTTCTGAGCGCACTCAAGCCATCACGGGGATTCCCGTGATGGCGACCGTTCAGGCTTCACGGGCGTAAGCGACCGCTGCCTCCACCTGCTCCACGGTCGGTCTGATGCCGGTGTACAGCACGAACTGCTCCAGCGCCTGCAGCGCAATCACGTCGAGCCCGGTGATCACCGGCTTGCCCAGTTCCTGGGCGAGAACAATCAGCGGCGTCATGGCCGGCATGGCCACTACGTCAAATACGAGTTGCGCAACCTCGACCGCCTCACGTGGGAAAGCCAGCTCCTGCGCCTGCGGCCCGCCGGCCATGCCAATGGGGGTCACGTTGACCAGCATCGGCGGACACAGGTCGCCCAGCTCGCGCTGCCAGCGATACCCACAGGTATCTGCCAGTTGCCGCCCGGCCTGCTCGTTGCGGGCAATGATCAGGCCCTCGCTGAAACCGGCGTCACGCAGCGCACTGGCCACCGCTTTGGCCATGCCGCCACTGCCGCGCAAGGCAAAGGCGGTGGCCGGATCGACCTGGTGCAACTCCAGCAGTTGGCGCACCGCCAGGTAATCGGTGTTGTAGGCCTTCAAGTGACCGTTGGTGTTGACCAGCGTGTTCACCGACTCGATGGCTGCCGCGGAGGGATCGATCTCGTCCACCAGGGCCATGCACGCCTCTTTGTAGGGCATGGACACACCGCATCCGCGGATACCCAGGGCGCGGATGCCACCCACTGCCGCAGGCAGGTCCTGGGTGGTCATGGCCTTGTAGTAGTAGTCCAGCCCCAACTGTTGATAGAGGTGGTTGTGGAAACGCACGCCGAAAGTCCCCGGACGTCCGGCAAGGGAAATGCACAGTGTCGTGTCCCTGCTGGGTGCAATCGCCATATCTGCTCCTGTCGTTGATGACTGAATCGTTTCTGCAAGCGTACCAGACCTGACCGTCAATCGCCCCTTACACAACCTTTACCTTGCACCTGTGCTCTCTTTACCGATTTCGCGGTCTTATTGATAAGCCCCAAGCGTGGGGTTATCGCGAGGATTCATTCATGAACCGTCTCATCCCCGGAATCGCCCTGCTGGTCGGAGCACTGGCCGTCAGCGGGCAAGCAGCCGCCCATGGCGGCGGTTGGGGCCCAGGCCCTGTACTCGGTGCAGCCGTGGTCGGTGCCGTGGTCGGGGCAGCAGTATCCGGCGGCCATGACCGTACCGTCTATGTGGAGCGTCAACCGGCCTATTATCCGCCGCCTCCGGTCTATGTGCAGGCGCCACCGCCGCCGGTGTATTACCAGCCCTATGTCGTCGAGCGCTATGTACCCGCGCCGCCGCCAGTGTATCGCCGCTACTACGGCCCGCCGCCGGTGTACTACGGCCCGCCGCGCTGGTGACCTGCACTTGTCGTTGAAAAAAGTAATGACCACTATCGAGCAAGTTGATTTCAAACAGCGTCGGCTGCTGCGTAAGGTAGGGCCATGTTTCACAGGAGGTCCAACATGGCCACTATCCACATCATGTCTGTCGTCGGCAGTGCTGTCCCTGCTCCCTTGCGCGCTCAAGGCCTGCTGGCCTGCTGGTACCTGATGCGCAACGGCGAGCCCGTCAGCGGCCCTCTGGATTCCCGCGCCAAGGCCCAGGCCATGGTCGAACAGCTGCAGGCCGGCACCCTTACCGCCTGACCACCGTTTTTATTATCCGTTTCATGTGTTGTGCGTTGCTCCTTACGCTTCTTTCTGCCCGCCTCTGGCGGGCTTTTTTTCGCCTGTGCGAAAGCGCGGGGACCATTTGTCGCAACAGGCGGGAAAAACCGATACAGCATGAAGGTTTTTTCATTTCGACGCTGGGCCTGGACGAGCAATCGACAGCCGCTGAGCCATACTCCACAATGCAGCGGTTTTCGGGGGAAACCCTTGCACAGCCAACGACATACCAACTATTAGTGAGCCTCAACGTGAAAACTTCCCTGTCCATCCTCAGCCTGCTGCTGGCGCTCACAGGAACCGCGATCCTTCCGTCGACCGCTGCTGCACAATCCCCGGCCCAGGCCCAACGCGATCCTTCCAAACTGCACCTGGCTTCCGGCAGCGCCTTGCTGATCGACCTGAATACCAACAAAGAGCTGTACTCCAGCCACGCCGACCGCGTGGTGCCCATCGCCTCGGTCACCAAGCTGATGACCGCCATGGTAGTGCTCGACGCCAAGCTGCCAATGGACGAGATGCTCACCATGACCATCGCCAACAACCCTGACCTCAAGGGTGTCTTTTCCCGCGTACGCCCCGGCAGCGAGCTGAACCGCCGCGAGACCCTGCTGATTACCCTGATGTCGTCGGAGAACCGCGCGGCCAACACCCTGGCCAACCACTATCCCGGCGGCTATGGCGCGTTCATCAAGGCGATGAACGCCAAGGCCCGCAGCCTGGGCATGACCCAGACCCGCTACGTCGAGCCGACCGGCCTGTCGACGCACAACGTCTCCACTGCCCATGACCTGGCCAAGCTGCTGATCGCCTCGCGCAACTACCCGATGCTCAGCGAGCTCTCGACCACCCGCGAGAAGACCGTAGCCTTCCGCAAACCCAATTACACCTTGGGCTTTCGCAACACCGATCATCTGGTGAACAAGAGCAACTGGGACATCAAGCTGACCAAGACCGGCTTCACCAACGAGGCGGGGCACTGCCTGGTACTGCTGACCAGGATGGACAACCGCCCGGTGGCGATGGTGATTCTCGACGCCTACGGCAAGTTCACCCACTTCGCCGATGCCGGGCGCCTGCGCCAATGGCTGGAAACCGGCTCGGCCAAGGCGGCGCCGGCGGTGGCGATGCAGTACAAGTCAGACCGCCAGAACCGCTCGCGCGTGGCGTCCGAGTAAGTCACCACGTTCAGGGCGGCCCGTTGCGGGTCCGCCCTGCCCTCACCCTCAGGCAATGGTGCTGATCAAGTTGCCGGAGCTACTGCTGTTCAGCTTGCTCAAGGCCTGCAGCAACTGCGCGGTCGCTTGCTGGATCTGACCGCTGATGGTCGCGATCTGCGCCTGGACACCTGCCACCGCAGCCAGCTTGGCCTTCTCGTCCATCGGTTGCGCCTGAACCTCGGACAGCCGCTTCTGGGCGTCGGCCAGTTGCTTCTGCATTTGCTTGATCAGCTCACGCAACTGGCGGATGTGTGACGGCTCGCTGCTGTTGTCGCTGCTCTTGGCCTTGTCGGCCTTGTCAGACTGTGCCGGCATGGCGACCTGGGCGCCGCCAGCCGCGCTGCTGCTCTTTTCAGTGTCGCTAGCCTGGGCGGCCGTCTGCAGCGCAGACGATTGCCCATTCACGCCGGTGACATTGACACTTGTGATCCCTACCATTTCCCTTCTCCGCAAGGATTTTGACCTGACCGCTGTATCGGCCGCCAAACGCCATGCTTGAGCCTTCATGCTTCCGGCAACAGGCTGCGCTCGAACAGAAAGGGGCCCACGCCTTGCGGCAGGTGCTCGTAAAGCTGTTGCGGCCGGCCCAGTCGCGGCTGATTGCGCTCGCCTGTATCACGCACCCAGCCTGCCTCCCTCAGACGCTCCAGGCGCTTGCGCAACGACGTGTTGTTCACCGGCCGCCCCAGGCACGCCTGCGCCGCACTCAACGCATCGAGCACCGTGAAACGCGTCGGCAGCAAGTACAGCGGCAGGCTGCTGTACAGGCTCTTGGCCGCCAGCCGCTCGCAGGTGCGCTGCACCAGCAGCCCATGATCGAACGGCAACAGCACTTTGCGGGTCGACAGACTGTCGAGGTCGAAAAAGGCCAATTGCTCTGCCTCGATGGACTGCGCCGGGTCGAGCAATGCCAGGTAGTAGGTACTCAACGACCACCCACGCGGATCACGAAAAGCGTTGCCTTCTGTACCGACCTGCTCCATGTGCCGAGGCAGAACCTGTGCCTTCTCTCGCAGCGCCCGCTCGGCCGCCGCATCCAGGCTATTGTCCGGCGTGCTGCCGTTGACGATGACACCCGGCAAGGCCCACTGGCCGCGATGCGGCTCTCGCTCGCGGCGGTGCAACAACACCTGCAATCCCTGCAAGTCCGGGGCAAGGCGCAATGCAACGATGTCCACGCTGGCCAAGACTTCAACTGCGCTCATGTCGACTCCTTGTTCAATACGCCATATTCC
Source organism: Pseudomonas sp. A014 (assembly GCF_052378495.1). Taxonomy (NCBI): domain Bacteria; kingdom Pseudomonadati; phylum Pseudomonadota; class Gammaproteobacteria; order Pseudomonadales; family Pseudomonadaceae; genus Pseudomonas; species Pseudomonas sp. A014. Next base: position 2,630,132 of record NZ_CP199001.1, on the reverse strand, counting down.
ACCAGGTGTTTTTTGTGATGCAAGCACTAATCCCGAAAAAAGGCTGCTTGACACACTTATGATACCAGGTGAAATATATAGGCATTCCAGTGGAGGAACCTCCTGATGAAGATCGCCAGTTTCGACGTCGATGCCCAGAACGGCTTTACCGCTAACGCCCCGCAGGAGCTGCCGGTACCCGGCGGCCACCTGATTGCACCGGCGCTCAATGCCATGGCCCGTCGTGCCGACCTGCGCCTGGGCAGCAAGGATGCTCACCCTGCCAATGCCGCCTGGGTGGTGAGCGATACCGCACAGATGCTTCAGCCACTGGCATTGACCAACGCCGACCTCACCTGGGTCAGCCACTGCGTGCCCGGCACACCCGGTTTCGAACTGCTGCCCGGCCTGCCTGCCCCGATCGATTACGACTATTTCGTCTGGAAAGGCGTGGAGCCTGACCTGCACCCCTACGGCGCCTGCTACCACGACCTGGCCGAGCACCGCTCCACCGGGGTCATCGAGTACCTCAAGGTTCACGCCGTCGAGGTCGTGCTGGTCGGCGGCCTGGCTTTGGATTACTGCGTGCGCACCACCGCGCTGCAACTGAACCGCGCCGGATTCCAGGTGCTGCTCTACCTGCCCGCCTGCCGGGCACTGAGCGACGCCGGCGCCCAAGCTGCCTGCAGCGAACTGGCTGCCGCCGGGGTAGTACTGTGCGCCAATGAGGAAGAGCTGGACCGCCAGCTCGCATTGTTCAAGGAGCCCCGCCCATGAGCGACGACGTTTTTGCCCCACGGATCATCCAGAACCTGCTGGATACCGACTTCTACAAGATCACCATGATGCAGGCGGTGCTGCACAACTACCCCAACGCCGAGGTGGAATGGGAGCTGCGCTGCCGCAACGACGAAGACCTGTCGCCCTACCTTGCCGAAATCCGCTACCAGATCGAGCAGTTGGCCGAGGTGTCGGTGACCAACGACCAGCTCGCCTACCTGGAAAAAATCCCCTTCATCAAGCCGGACTTCATCCGTTTCCTCAGCCTGTTTCGCTTCAACCTGCGTTATGTCCAGGTCGGATTGGACGATGCCGGGCAACTGGCGATCCGTATTCGCGGCCCCTGGCTGCACGTGATCCTGTATGAAATTCCGCTACTGGCAATCATTTGCGAGGTGCGTAATCGCTACCGCTATCGCGAAGTGACGATGGCACAGGTGGGCGAGCGCCTGTACCAGAAACTCGACTGGCTCAAGGCACACGCCAGCAGCGACGAGCTGGCGGGGTTCCAGCTCGCTGACTTCGGTACCCGCCGACGCTTCTCCTATCCCGTACAGGATCAGGTGGTGCATATCCTCAAACGCGACTTCCCCGGGCGTTTCGTCGGCACCAGCAATGTCCACCTGGCCCGAGAATACGAACTCAAACCCATCGGTACCATGGCGCACGAATGGTTCATGGCCCACCAGCAGCTCGGCCCGCGCCTGGTCGATAGCCAGGTCGCAGCGCTGGAGTGCTGGGTGCGTGAATACCGAGGGTTGCTCGGCATCGCCCTGACCGACTGCATCGGCATGGACGCCTTCGTGAAGGACTTCGACCTGTATTTCGGCAAGCTCTTCGATGGCCTTCGCCACGACTCCGGCGATCCACTGGCCTGGGCGGAAAAAGCCATCGCCCACTATGAGCGCCTGGGCATCGACCCACTGAGCAAGACCCTGATCTTCTCCGACGGCCTGGATTTCGCCAAGGCACTGCAGCTCTACCGCGCGCTGCACGGGCGGATCAACGTCAGCTTCGGCATCGGCACCAACCTGACCTGTGACATTCCTGGCGTGAAGCCGATGAACGTGGTGATCAAGATGACCGCCTGCAACGGAGCCCCTGTCGCGAAGATCTCCGACAGCCCTGGCAAGACGCAGTGTCGGGACGAAAATTTCGTCGCCTACCTGCGCCATGTGTTCAAGGTGCCCGCCTGAGCCATCGTGCACTGGCAATTGCCCAAGCGCCGAATCTTTGCCTCTCCCCCTCGTTGCCGCGTGCAATTGTCGGTATGGTGTTGTCAAAGAAGGATGTTTTACCCGCACAGGAAAGACTTAGATGCCCCAACGCAATGTCATCAACGCCTCCGTCAGCCCCAAAGGCAGCCTGGAGACGCTGTCGCAACGTGAAGTCCAGCAACTGAGCGAAGTCGGTACCGGCAGTCTCTACACCCTGTTCCGCCAGTGCGCCCTGGCAATCCTCAACACCGGCGCCCATGTCGACAATGCCAAGACCATCCTCGAGGCCTACAAGGACTTCGAGGTCCGCATCCACCAGCAAGATCGCGGCGTGCGCCTGGAATTGCTCAATGCCCCGGCCGATGCCTTCGTCGATGGCGAGATGATCGCCAGCACCCGCGAAATGCTGTTCAGCGCCCTGCGTGACATCGTCTACACCGAAAGCGAGCTGGCCAGCCAACGCATCGACCTGGAAAGCTCCCAGGGCATCACCGACTACGTATTCCACCTGCTGCGCAACGCACGCACCCTGCGTCCGGGCGTGGAGCCGAAGATGGTGGTGTGCTGGGGCGGTCACTCGATCAGCAGCGAGGAATACCAGTACACCAAGAAAGTCGGCCATGAACTGGGCCTGCGCAAGCTGGACGTCTGCACCGGTTGCGGCCCGGGCGTCATGAAGGGCCCGATGAAGGGCGCCACCATCGCCCACGCCAAGCAGCGCATGCACGGCAGCCGCTACCTGGGCCTGACCGAACCGGGCATCATCGCTGCCGAGGCGCCGAACCCCATCGTCAACGAGCTGGTGATCCTGCCGGATATCGAGAAACGTCTGGAGGCCTTTGTCCGCGTCGGCCACGGCATCATCATCTTCCCCGGAGGCGCAGGCACGGCCGAGGAATTCCTGTACCTGCTCGGCATCCTCATGCACCCGGACAACCATGACCTGCCCTTCCCGGTCATTCTCACCGGCCCGCGCAGCGCCGAGCCGTTCCTGCAGCAACTGCATGCCTTTGTCGGTGCCACCCTTGGCGAAGCGGCGCAGCGCCACTACCAGATCATCATCGACGACCCGGCCGAAGTGGCCCGGCATATGGTCGAGGGTCTCAAGACGGTCAAGCAGTTCCGTCGCGAGCGCAACGACGCCTTCCACTTCAACTGGCTGCTGAAGATCGACGGTGGCTTCCAGCACCCGTTCGACCCGACTCACCAGAACATGGCCGATCTTGCCTTGCGTCGCGACCTGCCGCCCCATGAGCTGGCCGCCAACCTGCGTCGGGCGTTCTCGGGAATCGTCGCCGGCAACGTCAAGGACAAGGGCATTCGCCTGATCGAGGAGCATGGCCCGTACCAGATCCGCGGCGACCAGGCGATCCTCGACCCGTTGGGCAGGCTGTTGCAGGCCTTTGTCGACCAGCACCGGATGAAACTGCCCGGCGGCGCGGCCTACGTGCCGTGCTACCAGGTCGTGACCTGACTGCGGGTGCGGCTCCAGCGCCAATCTGCGCGGATCAATCGCAGCGGTGAACTGCCACTGCGATTGATCCGCGCACGCGTCACCCCATGAGCAAACCTGCTATCTGCAATATCTTGCAGACAATTCCCACCCAAAGCAGTGAACCTGCCTACAAAAAAACGGTCTTTCGCTGACGGTCAATCCACCGACCGCTTCACGGCCCAGTCACCGGGCCTCCAACCGTACTGTTTCAGCGAAGACCACCATGCCCGAATTCCGCCGCGCCACCCTCGCCCTCGCCGCCCTGCTCGCCACTGCCCCGTCCATCCACGCCGAAGAATCCTCCAGCGACGCACGCTGGGTCAGCGACAGCCTGAGCACGTATGTGCGCAGTGGTCCGACCGATGGCCATCGCATCGTCGGCACGCTCAAGTCCGGGCAGAAAGTGTCGCTGATCGGCACCCAGGGCAACTACAGCCAGGTTCGCGGCCAAAGTGGCGATCTGGTGTGGATTCTTACGAGCGACCTGCAGACGGTCCCTGGCCAGAACGAACGCCTGCCGCAGCTCGATGCCCAGGTCGCAGACCTGTCCGGCCAGCTCAAGACCATCGACGACAGCTGGAAGACGCGCGTGCAAGGCATGCAGGAAACCCTGGATTCGCGCAAGGCGCTGATCGATGAACTGGAGTCGCGCAACAAGGCCCTCAACGAACAGCTCGAGCAGTCGCAGTCGAGCCTGCGCGACACCCAGGCACGCCTGGGCGACGAGAACAAGCAGGTGATGATGCGGTACATGGTCTACGGCGGCAGCATCGCCGGCGCCGGCTTGCTGGCCGGTCTGATCCTGCCGGCGCTGACCCGCGGGCGCAAACGCAACGACCGCTGGTTCTGAAGCCCTCAGCTGGCGGGTAACTGCCCGCCCGCCACCAGAAAGTCGATGAACAGCCGCACCCGCAGCGGCATGTGCCGCGCCTGCGGATAGATCAAGGTGAATGGCCGGGCCGTGCCACCGAAGGCCGGTAGCACTTCGACCAGCTCACCGCTGTCCAGGGCGTCCTGCACGGTGAAGCGGTACGCCTGCATCAGGCCGGCGCCATGTCGCGCGAGGGTGGCGGTGGCGAGAAAGTCGCCCAGGCAGGTGATCGAACCGCCGACCTCGATCTCCACCAGGCCACCGTCACGGCGAAAGGTCCAGGGCGCACTGCGTCCGCTGCTGGGGATCTCGAACAGGATGCACTCATGCCGCGCCAAGTCTTCCGGCACCTGCGGATGGCCTGCTCGCGCCAGGTAGCCCGGGGTGCCCACCACTACCAGCTCGGCGTTTTCCAGGCGCCGTGCCACCAGCCGCGAATCGGCAGGCTCGCGTCCGCGAATGGCCAGGTCGAACTGCTCCTCGGCGAAATCGACATTGCGATTGCTGACATGCACGTCCACCTGCACTTGCGGATAGCGCTCGCGAAAACGCGGCAACCAGGGCAACAGACGGTGATGGGCGTAAGGCGTCGGCGCACTGACCCGCAGTCGCCCACGCGGCTCAATCTGGCCACCAGAAACTTCGCGCTCGGCCTCCACCAATTGCCCAAGTGCCAGGCGGCACTGTTGGTAGTACACCTGCCCGGCATCGGACAAGCGCATCTGCCGCGTAGTACGCACGAACAACCGTACACCCAGGCGTTCTTCCAGGCGTGCCACCGAGCGGCTGACCGCCGCGGGCGTGACCCCGGCCTCGGTGGCAGCGGCAGTGAAGCTGCCAGTATCGGCAGCCAGGCAGAACAGCTCGAGGCTGCCCAGTTGAAGATCATCGAAATGGCGGGTCATGATGGCTCTATTGATTACATGAGGTATCGATTGAAATACCATCCGCCTTATTTTTCAACTCCAGATGAGGTCTTAGAGTGGCTTCACCCACGAACCAGCCGGTTCGCTTATCTGGAGACCCACCATGAGCACTGCTAGAACCATCGTTATCACCGGCGCATCCAGCGGCTTGGGCTTTGCCCTCGCCAAGGCCTTTATCGAACGGGGCGACAACGTGGTCGGAAACGCCCGCACCCAGGCCCGTCTCGATCAGGCCGCCATCGAGCTGGGCAACCCGGCAGCCTTCGTCGGCGTCGCTGGCGACATCGCCGACGCCAGTACCGCACAACGCCTGTTCGATACGGCGCTGCAAGTGTTCGGCCGCGTCGATATTCTGGTCAACAATGCCGGGATCTTCATTCCCAAACCGTTCACCGACTACACCGAGCAGGACATCGACGCGCTGTTTGCCACCAACCTCAAGGGCTTCATCTACCCCTCCCAGGCCGCAGCGAAGATCATGAGCGCCCAAGGCCATGGACACATCGTCGCGATCACCGCCTCGGTCGCCATGCAGCCCAACGTGCGAGTGCCCGCAGCGCTGCCGATCCTCGTCAAGGGTGGCCTGAACCAGGCGGTCAGGGGCCTGGCGCTGGAACTGGCCGGTAGCGGCGTACAGGTCAACGCCGTGGCTCCGGGGATCATCGAGACGCCCCTGCACAACAACGACGTCGCAGGCCTGGGTGTCTTGTCGCCGAGTGGGCGCACCGGCAAGCCGCAGGACATCGTCGATGCCGTGCTATACCTGACCGACGCACGTTTCGTCAGCGGCGTCGTACTTCCAGTAGACGGCGGCAGCACCGCCGGTACCTGGCACTGAAAACCCAAGGAGCCTGCCATGCCATACGTTCATATCCGTGTGACCGAAGAAGGGGTCACTGCCGAGCACAAGCGTCTGTTGATCGAAGGCACCACCGAACTGCTGCAACGGGTGCTGAACAAGCCGCCAGCGAGTACCTTCGTGGTGATCGAGGAAGTGCCCACCGACAATTGGGGAGTGGGTGGTGAGACGATAACGGCGGTGCGCAAGCGCGAGCGGGGTTGACCCACATCATCGCAGTGGTCTTTTGGCGGACACGCCTGCCAAGGACCACGGCGGTGTATGCGCTTGATCGCAGCCGACACAGACGGTCATTGCCGCAACCGTTCCAAAGCCTCCAGCACATGCCCCGTGGCCCGCTCCACCTCACCTTCGCGGCAAGCGATCCCCAGCGCCCGCCACAACCCCGGTCGCAACGGGCGTCGAGCGATGCGTCGGTCCAGTTCAGGCGCCTCCCCCTCCTGGGGCAGCAACGTCGCGCCATACCCCGCAGCCACCAGGCTCTTGATCGCATCGTTGTAGTTCAACTCGATGCGCGCCTCCGGATACAGCCCGGCCGCCGCGAACCAATCGCTGGTCACCCGCGAAAGCTGCGTGCTGCTGTCGTTGAGAATCAGCGCGCGCTGCCCGAGCCAGGCCGGTGTGACCCGCGCCGGAGGCTGCCAGTCGGCAGGCAGGTAGGCCATGATCGGGTCGCGTCGCCAGGGGGTGAGTTTCACCCCCTTCACTGCCACCTGCGGCAGCGCCACCAGGCCGATGTCCAGGCTCCCCTCACGCACACGCGCCAGTGATGCTTGCGACGTGAGCACCTGAACCTGCACATCGATCCCCGGATGCTCACTGCGCAGGGCCGCCAATGCACTGGGCAACAGATGAGCGATGGCGCCAGTGGAGGCGCCCAGGCGCACCCGCCCGGTCAGCCCGGCCACCTGGCGTTGCACTTCATCCAGCGCCTGGTCGGCATCGGCCAGCAGCCGACGGGCACGCGCCAGCAGGGTTTCTCCGACCACCGTGGGCCGAACCTGCCCGCGGGTACGGGTAAGCAGCGCAGCCCCCACCCTCGCTTCAAGCTCGGCGACATGCAGGCTGATGGTCGGTGGTGCCAGGTTCAACTGGCGAGCGGCCTCGGCGAAAGAGCCAAGGTCGGCGATCACCACCAGTGTGCGCAGGCGGTCGAGGCTGATTTCTCGCAGGGTGCTGCTCCTTGTCCTGTTGGACGTCGTGATTCATTTAATCTGAACATCGTCGTCATGATATTCAAATTTTCTTCAGATCAAACAACAGCGAGGATACACCCACCTCCTTCCTGAACGGATCCCCACCATGCACCAGCCCCTGATATTCATCGACGGCGACCAGGGCACCACCGGCCTGCAGATCCACGCCCGCCTGCACGGTCGCAGCGACCTTCGCCTGCTGACCCTGCCCGAGACCGAGCGCAAGGACCCGCAGCGCCGCCGCGAGGCCATCAACAGCGCCGATATCGCCCTGCTCTGCCTGCCCGACGCGGCCGCACGCGAGGCCGTGGCGACGATTCACAACCCGGCAGTACGGGTGATCGACGCCAGCTCCGCGCACCGCACCACCCCAGGATGGGTCTACGGCTTGCCGGAGCTGGACGAGCAGCAGGCCGAACGCATCGCCCAGGCCACACGGGTCAGCAACCCTGGTTGCTACCCGACCGGTGCCATCGCCCTGCTGCGGCCGCTGGTGCGCGCCGGCCTGTTGCCTGCGGACTACCCGCTGAGCGTGCATGCCATTTCCGGCTACTCCGGTGGTGGTCGTGCTGCGGTCGAGCGTCATGAGCAGTCGGGTGGCGATCCTGCCCCGGCGCTGCAGCTCTATGGCCTTGAGTTGGCGCACAAGCATGTCCCGGAGATCCAGGCCCATGCTGGCCTGAGCGCACGCCCGGTGTTCCTGCCGGGCTATGGCGACTATCGCCAGGGCATCGTGCTGAGCATCCCGCTGCAGTTGCGCCTACTGTCGCCGGGCGTCACCGCCGAGCATCTGCAGGCCTGTCTCGAACAGCATTACCAGGGCGCGCGCCATGTCCAGGTAATGCCCCTGCACCAGCAAGGCCCAGCGACACCCTTGGACCCGCAGGCGCTGAACGACAGCAACGACCTGCGCCTGGCACTGTATGCAAACCCCGAGCACGGGCAGGTCCTGCTGACGGCCGTGTTCGACAACCTGGGCAAGGGCGCTTCGGGTGCCGCAGTGCAGAACCTCGACCTGATGCTTGCAGCGATGCGCCAGTGAGGCCAGGCCGGTAAAAGCGGTTAGACTGTGAACCCCGCGTCATTCAGGCGCGGGGTGAGTTCAACCGCCGGAGCCTGTCCCCCGATGTTCATCCTGAGCCGCCTCGACGGCGTGCCGCCCGAGTCCTTCCAGAACCAGATCCGCCAGCTGGTGATCGAACATGTCGGCGCGCTGAGCAGCGTCGCCATCACCGCAGACAACCCGCTGTATCCGCTGTACCAGTACGGTGTCGGACTGGAAGTCCACCAATACCTGCAGGCCCTGGACGGCACTCGTGGCCTGGCCGTGGAGCTGGTCCTGGCACTGGACGCCGACGCCCCGGACCAACTGCTGGGTTTCGCCCTCGCCTTGCCCGCCCAGGATGACGCACACGCCTGTGTTCTGGCGTTTCTCGCCGTATCCCCTGCCCATCGTCGCGAGGGCATCGCCCGCGGACTGCTGACAGACCTGCGGGCACGCTACCGTTGCGTGGAGATGAGCGCGTTCGCCCACGCCGTGCCCTGGTTCGAGGCCATGGGCCTGCAGGTCGTGAGCGCCACCGGGCCGCAAGTGCTGATGAGCAGCACCGGCAAGGCCAGCGGCGCGCTGGTCGGGCGCCTGGACATCGCGCCCATCTACCAGACCCTGGAAGTGCGTCAGATCCACGCCTACCTGCTCAAGCAGCATGGCGAAGAGGCGATGATCGACGCCGAACGCCAGCGCGATGAGCACCTTGACGAACTGGCGTTGCACGCCCAGGCCTGCGTGGCGATGCGCAAGCGCGTGCATTGAGCCGAAATCGGTCGCCGCTCGCGGAAATGGCCTGTGATGCCATCGCCGCAGCGGCGGCAATCAATCAGCGAAGCGCGGAATGGCCAGCCCCAGGCTCTCCCTCAGGGTCGTCCCTTCGTACGCCGTGCGATAGACCCCACGCTCCTGCAGCAACGGCACCACCTCCTGAGTGAAGCGTCGGAACTGCCCCGGATGCCCGATGTAGATATTGAAGCCATCCAGAGCCCGCGCTTCGAACCAGTCGGCCATCTTCGCCGCCACCGTCTGCGCCGAGCCCACGAAGGCACCCGGGCGCAGCTGGCGGCCGAACTCCACCGCCTGGCGCAGGCTGAAGCCCTTGTCCCGGGCCTGGTCGGCGATGCGCTTGGCATTGGTGAAGAAGCTGCTGCGGGCAAACTCAAGGCTCTGCTGCGGAAACGGCGCATCGAGGTCGTACTGGCTGAAATCGTGCCAACCGAAGTTACGCCCGAACTCCTTCAACGCCAGCTCGAAGCTGTGATCGGCCTGATGATAGTGACGCTCGATCTCACGGGCATGCTCGTCGGTATCACCCACGTAGATCTCGGCGCCCGGCAGCACCAGCACCTGCTCAGGGTCACGCCCCAGGCGTGCGGCGCGAGCCTTCACGTCGCGGTAGAACGCCTGGCCCTGCTCGACGCTTGCAGCGTGGGTGAAGATCACGTCCGCCGTGGCCGCCCCCAGGTCACGCCCCTGCTCGGAGTCCCCGGCCTGGAAGATCACCGGCTGCCCCTGGGGTGAGCGCTGGATGTTCAACGGGCCGACCACCGAGAAGTGCTCACCCTTGTGGTTGAGGGTGTGCAGCTTGGCGGGGTCGAGAAAGCGCCCGCTCTGGCGATCCCGCGGGAAGGCATCGTCTTCATAGGAATGCCAGAGTTTCTGCACCACCTCGACATGCTCATGGGCGCGACTGTAGCGGGTGTCGTAGTCGTAATGCTCGTCCAGCCCATAGTTGCCAGCGGTACCGGCATCGCCGCTGGTGACCACGTTCCAACCGGCACGCCCCTTGCTGATCAGGTCCAGCGAGGCCAGGCGCCGAGCGACGTTGAACGGTGCGTTGTAAGAGGTGGTCAGGGTGCCGACCAGGCCGATATGACGGGTGCTGACGGCCAACGCCGAGAGCAATGTCAGGGGCTCGAGGCGATTGAGGTAATGGGACGGCGAACCTGGCGTGATGAACTGGCTGTCGACGATGAAGATCAAGTCGAACAGCGCAGCTTCTGCCTGGCGGGCAATATCGATGTACCAGTCGATGTTGACGCTGGCGTCGGCAGGCAACGCCGGGTCCAGCCACAGGTTGTGTCGCCCTGGGCCGCCGCAGCCCATGGTAAGGGCACCCAGTTTGATCTGTCGTTTGCTCATGCCGGGGCCTCAGTGCTGGGTAACGGCGCTGTCCTGCAGCGCCGCCGAGAAGGAGGTGTCGAACAGACTTGCGGCCGGATAGCCCTTGATCAGGCCGATTCCGGCAAAGAAGTCCACGGTCTTCTGTGCATCGGTGATCACCTGTGCGTTGAGTGGTGCCAGGTCAGTGCGGGCGCGGGCGAACCAGGCGCGGGCGATGTCGCCGTCGGCACGGGTACGCTTGGCCCAGGCGTCGGCGTACGCTTCGGTGTGCGCCGGATCGCTCAGGGTCCATTGACGCGCCGTTTTCAGGCGCTGGAGGAAGTCGGCGATCTGCGCACGTTTTTCCTGCACGGCCTTGGCATTGGCGACCACGAAACTCTGCGCTGGGATGATGCCTTCGGCGGTGGCCAGCACCCGTGCCCCCTGGCGCTCCTGCTGGGTGACATAGGGCTCCCAGGTGGCGATCACGTCGACCGATCCGCCATCCAGCGCGTGGGAGGCGTCCAGGGCGCTGAGGTAGCGCAGCTCCAATGCGTCGCGGGGGACGCCGGCCTTGTCGAGGGCGCTGAACAGCAGTTGCTGGCTCCAGGAACCTTTCCAGATCGCCGCGCGCTTGCCCTTGAGGTCGGCCAGGCTGTGGATGTCGGAATCCTTGCGCGCGAGGATCGCCACGCCCTCGAGGTTCTGCCGCGACACCGCCACCACCTTGATCGGCGCACCGAGTGCGCCAAGGAACAACGGTGGCGCATCCCCCAACAGGCCCAGATCGAGACTGCCGACATTGAGTGCCTCGGCTACTGGAGAGCCGGCAGTGAACTGCTTCCATTCCAGGGTGTAGGGCAAATCTTCAAGCACACCGGCCGCTTCCATCACGGCACGGGCGTTGTAGCTCTGGTCGCCGACCACCAGGGTCTGCGCAGCCGCCGCAAGGCTGATCGAGGTGGCCAGCACACCGGCGGCCAGTTGTTTGAGATAACGCACGTTCGTCTCCAGATGCCACATCGGGCAAGTCAGGGCGATCCGCGCGTGCGGTCTCGTCGCGTGTAACAGTGAATATCAGGCGTTGCGCGCTGCCACCTTGGCGCGGGTCAACGGGATCAGTTCGCGGCCATAGTCTTCGGCGTCGGCCAAAGGGTCGAAGCCGCGAATGAGGAAGCTGGTCACGCCCAGGTCGTAATAGGCCAGCAAGGCATCGGCGACCTGCTCGGCGGTCCCCACCAGCGCCGTGGAGTTGTGACCGCCGCCCACCAGCGCAGCGATGCCGGTCCACAGGCGTTCGTCGACCCGCTCCCCCTTGGCCACGGTGTCGCGCAGGCGCTGGGCGCCCACGCTCTGCGGCTTGTTGGCGATCACCGGCCCTGCCTGCTCGAGGCGCTGGCGAGCCTGGCCCAGAATGCCCTCGGCCTTGGCCCAGGCCGCCTCCTCGGTGGCGGCGATGATCGGCCGGAAGGACACACTGAACTGCACCTGGCGGCCATGACGCGCAGCCTGCTCGCGCACGGCGGCGATGGTTTCGGCGGTTTGCTCCAGCGATTCGCCCCACAAGGCGTATACATCGGCGTGCTTGCCCGCCACCGCCAGGGCCGCAGGCGAGGAGCCGCCAAAATAGATGGGCAGATGCGGCTGCTGCAGCGGCTTGATCGCCGAAAACGCCCCCGCGGCCTGGTAATGGTTGCCGTCATGGTCGAACGGCGTGTCGTGGGTCCAGACCTTGCGCACCACGTCGAGGAATTCATCGGTGCGGGCATAGCGCTGGTCATGGGCCAGGTGGTCGCCGTCCTTGCGCTGCTCGATGTCGCTGCCGCCACTGATGATGTGCACCGCCAGACGCCCGTCGAGCAGGTGTTCGAGGGTCGCCAGCTTGCGTGCGGCCAGGGTCGGTGCGACGAAACCCGGACGGTGCGCCAGCAGGAAATGAATACGCGAGGTGGCAAGCCCTGCCAGGGCAGTCACCAGGAAACCGTCAGGCTGGTCCGACCAATAACCGACCAGGATGCGATCGAACCCGGCCTGCTCATGGGCCTGGGCAAAACGGGTGATGTAGTCCTTGTCGAAGACGGGCCCGCTGGGGGCCAGGATCTCCGATGACAGGCGATGGCCGATCATGCCGATGAATTGAACGCTCATTGCAGGTGCCCCAAGGTCAGAAAGGGTTTTTATAGCGTTTGAATCTAAATGCCGACTGACTTATACGCTAACCACTAGATCACACCCTGTGAAATTCGTTTTAGGCATAACCTAATGCATTCAAAATGCAGAACTTGCAGATAATACCTCATCATCAGTAAATGCTGAATTTGCATATTAGCTTATGAATAATTTGAATTTTGAGAATATTCAGGCAGTTGCTAGGGTTTGCCCATGACCGTCAGCCCGAGCCTGAACCATGAGCCAGACACCGCGCCTCGAGCGCCTGCGCCACTTCATTGGCGAACTCTCCGACCTGCTGGACCGCCACCCCGACGAAGCCACCCTGCTCGATCAGGGCCACACCCTGCTGCACAGCCTGGTCGCCCATGACGACTGGTTACCCGAAGCCCTTGCCCAGCCGGACCCCGCCCGCTACCAGCAATACCTGCTGCATTGCGATTCGCGCCAGCGCTTCTCGGTGGTCAGCTTCGTCTGGGGCCCAGGCCAGAGCACGCCGATCCATGACCACCGTGTCTGGGGGTTGATCGGCATGTTGCGCGGTGCCGAGTACGCCCAAGGCTTCACCCGCGACGCCCATGGCGCCCTGGTGGCGCAGGGCGAGCGGCTGCGGATCGACCCTGGCCACGTGGAAGCGGTGTCACCGCGCATCGGCGATATCCATCAGGTCAGCAACGCCTTCGACGACCGGGTCTCGATCAGCATCCATGTCTACGGCGCCAACATCGGTGCGGTCAGCCGCGCCGTCTACCTGCCCGACGGTAGCGAGAAGCCATTCATCTCCGGTTATTCCAACTCCAGCCTGCCCAACATCTGGGACCTGTCCAAAGAGAACCCTGCCCCATGACCCGCCTCAGCACACGCAGTTTCCATGACATTCGCTCCGCCCTGCTGGCCCAGGAAGAAGTCGCCCTGATCGACCTGCGCGAAGAAGACCCCTTCGCCCAGGCGCATCCGCTGTTCGCGGCCAACATCCCGCTCTCGAAGCTGGAACTGGAAATCTTCGCCCGCGTGCCACGCCGGGACACCGCCATCACCGTCTATGACGATGGCGAGGGGCTGTCGGCCATCGCTGTCGAGCGTCTGCAGGCGCTGGGCTATAGCGATGTGGCAGTGCTCGAGGGTGGACTTGGCGGCTGGCGCGATGCTGGCGGCGAGCTGTTTCGCGACGTCAACGTACCCAGCAAAGCGTTCGGCGAGCTGGTGGAGAGTGTGCGCCACACGCCCTCGCTGGCCGCCGAAGAGGTCCAGGCCCTGCTCGACAGCCAGGCCGACGTGGTGGTGCTCGACGCCCGGCGCTTCGACGAATACCAGACCATGAGCATTCCTGGAGGCATCAGCGTGCCTGGCGCCGAACTGGTGCTGCGCGTCGCCGAACTGGCACCCGATCCGGCGACCCGGGTGATCGTCAACTGCGCAGGGCGCACCCGCAGCATCATCGGCACACAATCGCTGGTCAACGCCGGCATCCCCAACCCGGTGGCAGCGCTGCGCAACGGCACCATCGGCTGGACACTGGCCGGTCAACAACTGGCCCACGGCCAGGCGCAGCGCTTCGCCGAGGTCGGCGACAGCACCCGCAGCAGCGCTGCCGAGCGCGCCCGCGCCGTTGCCGACCGGGCGGGAGTGCAGCGCCTGGACCGTCAAGGTCTGGCCAGCTGGCAGGCAGAGACTGCGCGCACCACCTATCTGTTCGACGTGCGCACACCCGAGGAATACGTTGCCGGTCACCTGCCCAACAGCCGCTCCACGCCCGGTGGCCAGCTGGTGCAGGAAACCGATCACAACGCCAGCGTACGCGGCGCCCGCATCGTGCTGGTCGATGACGACGGCGTGCGTGCCAACATGAGCGCTTCGTGGCTCGCGCAGATGGGCTGGGAAGTGGCGGTGCTCGACGGCCTGAGCAAGGCCGACTTCAGCGAAACCGGCGAGTGGCAGGCACCCCGCCCGGCACTTGCGCGCAATACCGAGATCGACGTCGAGCAATTGCAGGCCTGGCTGGCCGAGGAAGGCACCGTCTTGCTGGACTTCACCGCCAGCGCCAATTACGTCAAGCGCCACATCCCGGGCGCTTATTGGGCGATCCGCGCGCAGTTGCCCGAGGCCCTGGAGCGCCTGCCCAAGGCCGAGCGCTACGTGCTGACCTGCGGCAGCAGCCTGCTGGCAAGCTTTGCCGCCACCGACCTGCAAGCCCTGACGCGCACACCGGTCTATCTGCTGGCAGGCGGCACGGCAAGCTGGATCGCCGCCGGCAACCCCCTGGAATCAGGTGAAACGCGCCTGGCAGCGGAGCGTACCGACCGCTATCGCCGGCCATACGAAGGGACCGACAACCCGCGCGAAGCCATGCAAGGCTACCTCGACTGGGAGTTTGGTCTGATCGCGCAACTCGAGCGCGATGGCACCCACGGCTTCAAGGTGCTGTGACCTGAAGCGCAACGGCTGCAGGCGTATCCGCTCACGCGAGATAGGCCTGCAGCCGTTGCGCCAGAAACCCATGCAAGCGCCGCACTGCCGGGCTCAGCGACTGTCGGTGTGCGCACACCAGTTGCAGCGGCGCCGCCTGCCCTGCATGATCCGACAGCAACTCCACCAGCCTTCCGGCGCGGATGTCCTCGAGCACATCCAGGCGCGACTTGTAGACCACACCGAGCCCCGCCACCGCCCAGCGTCGCACGATATCGGCATCGTCGCTGCAGCGATCGCCACTGACCAGCACCGTGCTCGTTTCCCCAGCATCCTCAAAACTCCAGCGATCGTGGGTCTGCTCCCCCATCACATAACGCAGGCAGTTGTGCCCGGCCAGCGCCTGCGGAGTCTGCGGCGCGCCATGCCGAGCGATGTAGGACGGTGCCGCGCACAACGTGCGGCGGTTATCGGCGGCCAGCGGCAAGGCCACCAGGCTGGAATCCCCAAGCAGCCCGTAGCGGATGCTGGCATCCAGTTGCTCGCCAAACAGGTCGGCCACCTGGTCGCTGACTCGCAGGCGCATGTCGAGTCGTGGATATTCGGCCTGAAACTCCGTCAGCCAGGGCAACAGCAGGTTGCGCCCCAGGTCCGACGGCATCGACAGACGCAATGGCCCCGCCAGTTCGGCGCGTGCCTGCTCCAGCGCCATTTCGCCATCGACCAGCGCGTCCAGGGCCTGACGCGCGTGGGGCAGATAGCGCTCGCCATCGTCCGACAGGCGCAGTCGGCGTGTCGAACGCACCAACAGACGAATCCCCAGGCTGTGCTCCAGGCGCTGCAACGCGGCACTGGCCAGGGCTGGCGAGATGTCCAGTTGTCGCGCTGCAGCTGAAAGCCCACCGGCCTCGACAGTGGTGACAAACACCTGCAGGTCGTCCATGCGCACCCGTTTCTTCATGCCACGACTCCTTCACGCCCCACGCGCCGCGCATCACGACGTATCGCCTGGGGCGGAATGCCGAACCCGCGTACAAAGGCCTCGCGCAAATGCCGACGGTCGCGAAATCCTGTCTCGCGCGCCACCACATCCAGGCTGTGCCGACTTTGTTCGATCATCAGCCGCGCTGCCTCCAGGCGCAGGCCCTCGATGGCCCGCGCCGGGGATTGCCCGGTTTCGGCACTGAACACGCGGCTGAACTGGCGCGGGCTCAGGTGCGCAACCTCGGCCAGTTCCTCGACGCTCAGCGGCCGCTGCAGGTGCTGGCGAGCGTAGTCGAGCACACTCTGCATGCGGTCGGTGCGCGGTGCCAGGTCGAGCAGCTGCGAATGTTGCGACTGGCCTCCCGAGCGGCGCTGGTGCATCACCAGCCGATGCGCAACGGCTCGTGCGAGCTCATGGCCGTGATCCTGCTCGAGCATGCCCAGGGCCATGTCGATACAGGCGGTCATGCCGGCGGACGTCCAGATGTTGCCATCGGCAATGAAGATGCGGTCGTCCTCTACCTGGATCGCTGGGTGCATCTGCCGCAGCTCCCGGGCGTAGGCCCAATGCGTGGTCGCCCGACGCCCGTCGAGCAGGCCGGCTGCCGCCAAGGTGAAGGCCCCCGTACAGATCCCGGCGGTACGCCGCGCCTGCTCGCCCAGCCGACGCACCAGGTCCACGCTGGCCGGATCGGCAGGTGAGGCGATCGGCGACAACGTGCCCGCCACCAGCCAGGTGTCGGCATGCCCCGGCGTATTAACAGCCTGGGTCTGCAACTGCATGCCCAGCGACGACATCAGCGCACCGCCGGCCACGCTGTAGTTGCCCAAGGCGTAAAGACGCTTGCCCGTCAGCACATTGGCGAACTCGAACACCGACTGCGACGCCAGCGCCATGACCTGGAACCCTTCACACAACAGATAGCCGACCCGATGCATGGCCCACCTCGCTTGATGTCCTGAAAACGTACTATATGCGTCATTTGCGCCACAATCAAAGGCGCGCATCATCGCTGCAACGCAACCCACGGAGCAGCAACCATGACTCGTACAGCCCTCATCACTGGCGCCTCTACCGGCATTGGCGCACTCTACGCCGAACACCTGGCCCGCCGCGGCCACGACCTGATCCTGGTCGCCCGCAACCGCGAACGCCTAAATCAACTGGCCTCTCGCCTGAGCAGCCAGACTGGACGCAGCGTCGAAGTCCTGCCGGCAGACCTGGCCGACAGCCAGGACCTGGCGCGCATCGAAACCCGTCTGCGCGAAGATGCCAGCATCGGCCTGCTGGTCAACAACGCGGGTATCGGTACCCACACTGCACTGCTGGAAAGCGACGTCGAACAGATGACCCGCATGATCGCGCTGAACATCACCGCCCTCACCCGCCTGACCTATGCCGCGGTGCCTGGCTTCGTCGAGCGCGGCGAGGGTGCGCTGATCAACATCTCCTCAGTGGTCAGCCTGCTGCCGGAACTGCTCAATGGCGTGTATGGCGGCAGCAAGGCATACGTCACCGCCTTCACTCAGAGCCTGCACAAGGAGCTGGCCGACAAGGGCGTGCAGGTCCAGGCCGTACTGCCAGGCGCCACCGCCACCGACTTCTGGAGCATCGGCGGCCTGCCGGTGGAGCACCTGGATCCGGCGATCGTCATGACCGCGCAGGATCTGGTGGAAGCGGCACTGGCCGATTTCGACGCCAAGCGCCTGATCTCGATTCCGTCGCTGCACGAAATCGAACGCTTCGAGGCGTTCGAGGCCAGCCGCCAGGCGTTGAACGGGCACCTGTCGAATCAACAGTTGGCGCCACGTTATCGTCAGGGTTGATCTGGGTGTGCGTGGGCAGGCCTTGTGACAGCGGCGGTTCGGCGCTCCGACTTGCCCGCGAAGCGCCGCGCGGGCGGCGCTCGATCTCACAGGCGCTGAAGAACTCCCGCCGAGCAACAAAACTTGCGAGCCGTCCTCCAAAATCGCAAGCTAGGCCGTCCCCCATCCGGATAGCCCCATGGAACTACACATTCGCCTGGAGGGCCGCAAGGGCCTGGCCGAGCAGCTCTACCAGCAGCTGCGCAGCGCCATCGACAGCGGCCACCTGGCCGCCGGCACCCAGTTGCCCCCCACGCGCCTGCTGGCCGAGCAGTTGGGGATATCGCGCAAGACCGTGGCCGAAGCGTACTCGCGGCTGACCTACGACAACCTGCTCAGCGGCGTGGTCGGGCGTGGCACCTTCGTCAGCCCACGGCGGGCCCTGCAGGCCAGCGACGTCGAGCCGATTGCCTTGGCCGCCGCCAGCAACCTCGAACGCTGGCAGCAACGCGCCACCGTGCTCGGCCGCTCCGCGCTCGAGGCGCCCTCGCGTTACGACTTCGTCGGCGGCGTATCGGCCAAGAGCCAGTTTCCCTTCGACCAATGGCGCGCCTGCATGCAGTACGCCCTGCGCTGCAGCCAGCGCCACAGCGAGCGCCAGTTCCCGGCCCAGGGTCTGCCCGAGCTGCGCGAAGCCATCGCCCATCACATTGCCTTCGCCCGCGGCGTGCACTGCAGCGCCGCCGATGTGCTGGTGTGCAACGGCGCCCAGCAGGCGCTCGACCTGATCGCTCGGGTGCTGGTCGAACCCGGTACACGCGTAGCCATGGAGGATCCCGGCTATCCACCGGCACGCCAGCTGTTTCTGGCGATGGGCGCTGATTTGCAGTCGGTGCCGGTGGACGATGAAGGGCTGTGCGTCGAGCAGATCGCAGACGGCACCCAGCTGATCTATGTGACGCCGTCGCACCAGTTCCCGCTCGGCATGCCGATGAGCGAACGGCGCCGACACGCCCTGCTCGCCCGCGCCGCTGAACTCGGAGCGCTGATCATCGAGGACGACTACGACTGCGAATTTCGCTATCAGGGCCCGGCCAGCGATGCGTTGCAACGCCTGGATCGACACGGGTTGGTGGCCTATGTCGGTACCTTTTCCAAGACCTTGCTGTCGGAGCTGCGCCTGGGCTATGCCGTACTGCCTCCCAGCGTCCTGCGCGCCGCCTGCGTGGCCAAGCACCTGAGCGACTGGCACAGCCCGAGCCTGCAGCAATGGGCGCTGGCGCGCTTCATCGGCGAAGGCCATCTGAACCGCCATATTCGTCGTTGCCACGACATCTATGCCGCACGGCGCGAGCGCATCCTCGCACGCCTGGAAAGCGACCTGGCGCCCTGGCTGAGCGCCGTACCGGCCAGCGCCGGCTTTCACCTCAGCGCCCTGGCCGCACCGGGAGTCGATGTGGAGCTGCTGGTCAGGCTGACTCGCCGGGTCGAAGTCGGCGTCTATTCACTGGCGCCGTTCTTCAACGACGTGCCAGTGCGTCCAGGGCTGCTGATGGGCTTCGGTGCCATCGAGCGGCTGGACATCGACCCGGCGCTGGACCGCGTGCGCGATGCCCTGCAGCAGCTCAGTTGAGCGTCGTCGCCTGCATCGATCGCCCCCGCCGCGCCATGGCAGCGGCGTAGCCTCGGGGGGCAAAGCGTGCGGTCACCAGCAGCATCGCCACCACGGTCAACGTCAGCAGCGTCCAGGCAGCCTGGAAATCACCGGTGAACGCACGCAGCCAGCCCGTCACATAAGGCACGGTACCGGTGACGATGAAGCCGACACCCTGCACGAAAGCAGCCAGGCTCCCCGCCTCGCCCGGTGTTTTCAGATGCTCGAGGGTCAGGGTAAGGCTGAGGCTGAAGCACGCACCCAGCCCCAGGCCGATCATCGCCACCCAAAGCCCCATGGCCTGGGTAGGCGCCAGCAGCAAACCGAGAAAGCCACCCAACTGGATCGCCAGCGCCAACCACAGACCAGGCCGCCGGTCATGCAGGCGCCTCAGCAGCAATGGCAGCCCCAGCGCGCCACTGACCTGGAAGATGGTCATCAGCCCCACCAGTTCGCCACCGCCCTGAGCTGTACCGCCGTGCTCCAGGTGATAGGCCGGCAGCCAGGCGACCATGCTGGTGTAGCCGCCGTTGATCAGGCCGAAATACAGCGCCAACAACCAGGCACGGCGATTACCGAACCAGTGACCGCCGCTGGCCGCGGCCAGGTGAGGCGTGTCGTGGCGCGGGCGTAGCCAGGCCCAGCCGCACAGCGCAAGCAGCGCGGGCACTGCCCAGATGCCAAGCCCCGCCTGCCAGCGCCCCGCCACCTCGCTGACAGTCGGCCCGAGCACCGCAGCCAGGCCGCCGCCGCTCATCAACGCTGCCGAGTACAGCCCCATCGATGCAGCCAGGCGGCTCGGGAACCAGCGATTGACCAACCCCGGCATCATGCCCTGCACCACCGCCACGCCAAGGCCGGCGACCACGGCGCTGGCGATCAGCGCCCAGGCGCTGTCCAGTTGCAGCCGCCACAGGCACGCCAGGGCGATGGCCGAAAGTCCGGCGAGCATCCCGCCATGCTCACTGATCCAACGCCGCAGCCAAGGCTGCAGCAAAGGCACCAACCCCATGCACAGCACCGGTAGCGCCGTGAGCAACGCCGCTTGCTGGTAGCCAAGCCCAGTGCTGCTGCGCATGGGTTCGAGCAAGGGGCCGATGCTGGTCAGGATCGGCCGCAGGTTCAGGGCCAGCAGGATCACCAGTAGCAGGTTCAACGCGCCTCTCATACCGGGTTCGCCTGCCCCCACTGCTGGTAGAGGCCGGCCTCGCCCTCAGGCTTGAGCATGCGCAGTGGCAGGCTCTGCTGCTGCGGTGCACGTGCCATCTGCGCGTAGACCGCCGCCGTGGACAGCCCGTAAGGCTCGCCCTCGTCGTTGTCATAGGCGAACCATGCCCGCTCGATGCCGCACAGGTGCATGGCGGCCAGGCACATCGGGCACGGGTGGCCGCTGGCATAGATTTCGGCACCGTCCAGACGCGACCTGCCCAAGGCCTGGGCGGCCTTGCGGATCGCCTGCAATTCGGCATGGGCAGTCGGGTCCTGAGTGCTGTGGATCTCGTTGACCGCACGGGCGACGATCTGGCCCTGGTGCACCAGCACCGCACCGAACGGGCGACCACCCGCTTCGATATTGGCGCGGGCCAGTGCCAGTGCTTCACGCATGAAGGTTTCGTTGGACATGAATCGATACTCCTCGAACAACAGGCGGCCATTATCCCGACTGCTGGCGCGCGGCAGAAATGAAGAGATTGGATGCAGGTCAGTGGCCGCACGAATGCCGGCATTGGTCTCCCGGCAAATAGCGGGATTGGCTATCGGGCCCTGCAGGCAACGGCGCTACGCTGGCACCACGAATCACCCCTGACTTGAACTGACTGGAGAATCACCATGCACGATCGAATCGAATGGGCCAGGCACGCCCCTGAAGCCTACAAGGCCATGGTCGGCCTGGAGCAGGTCCTGGCCAAGTGCGGCCTGGAGCATTCACTGCTCGAACTGGTGCGCCTGCGCGCCTCGCAGATCAATGGCTGCGCCTATTGCGTGAACCTGCACGCCAACGATGCGCGCAAGGCGGGCGAAAGCGAGGCACGCTTGCAGACCCTGAGCGTGTGGCAGGAAACCCGTTTCTTCACCCCGCGTGAACGCGCCGCACTGGCCTGGCTGGAAAGCCTCACCCGCTTGCCTGAGCGCGGTGCACCGCAGGTCGAGTACGAAGCGCTGCTGGAGCATTTCGAAGCAGGTGAAGTTGCCAACCTGACCCTGGCGATCGCTACCATCAATGCCTGGAACCGCTTTGGTGTCGGCTTTGCCATGGTGCCGGCTTGAGGTGGAGCCTTTGGGGCCGCTATGCGGCCCCGGCGGTCTGCGGGTTCACACCCAGCCGGGTCCGATAACTCCCCGGACTCTGCCCCGTCCACTTCTTGAACGCCCGGTGAAAGGCGCTGGGCTCCTGGAACCCGGTCTGCTCGGCGATCTCGGCAATGCTCAGTTGCCCCTCGCGCAAACGCTCGAACGCCATGGCCCGGCGCACTTCATCCTTGATCTGCTGGTACGAGCGCCCCTCGCGCTCCAGTTGCCGGCGAAAGGTACTGGCGCTCAGGCCCTGGCGCTCGGCCATGGCCGTCAGGGTCGGCCACTGTCCGTAGCCACGGCTGCGCAGATGGCGATAAACCTCCGCCACCAGGTCGCCCTGGTTGCGAAAACGGATCACCAGGCCCTGCGGCGCGCTGCGCAGGAAGGTCTTGAGCGCCGCCAGGTCCTGCACCACCGGCAGGCGCAGCCAGGCGCTGTCGAACTCCACTTCGGTACGCCCACTGCCCAGGCGCAGGTCCGGCCCCCACAGCAGCGTGTCGTCGTCCTGCGCCGGGCGCGCCACGGCAAGCTCGGTGCGGTCGATGCTGATGCGCCGTCCGGCCAGCCAGCACAGCAGGCCGACCACCAGCACCAGGAAGGTTTCCTCGGCATAGACCCGTGTCAGCGGATCGTCGATATTCGACTGCACGCTGATCACCGCACGCCCGCCGCGCACCGCGAAACTGCCGCGCAAATCGCGCAGGAACAACGCAAAGTTACTCAAGCACTGACGCAGCGCCTTTTCCAGGGTCGGCTCCTGGATCAAGCCACGGCAGATCAGGGCAAAGCTGCCCATCGGCATGCCATGGCTGTCGAGACGGAAGAACTCGTCGTCCAGGTCTTCGATCAGCGCCAGCCACAGCCGGGCGAACGCCTTGGCCGGTACCCGCGCCTGGGGGCGGGCGAGCAGCGCCGGGTCGATGCCGACCGCACGCAGTTGCGCATCGCGCTCATCGGGGCGATCGCGCAGGGCGTGGAGCATGGCATTGAGAAAGTACACCGCGACCGAATCGCTTTCGCGCATGACGGATATCCGCTGTCTATGCTGAGTGGCAAAAAATGCCAGGTTGACTGAGCAGTTTCGGCATAGGCCCGTTCCCGGCCTTTGCCTAGACTCGGACCCCATCCGCAACGGTCGCCATTCTCGCAGAGCCCGGCACCGTCCCGCCACGCCTTCGCAATCGGAGCTATATATGAGCAGCGCAGAAATCTATGTCGTCAGTGCGGTGCGTTCGGCCATCGGTGGTTTTGGTGGCTCACTCAAGGACCTGCCGCTGGCCGACCTCGCCACCGCCGTGACCCGCGCTGCCATCGAGCGCTCGGGCGTGGCCGCTGAGCAGATCGGCCATGTGGTGATGGGCAACGTGATCCCGACCGAACCACGCGACGCCTACCTGGGCCGAGTGGCGGCGATGAACGCCGGCATTCCCAAGGAAACCCCGGCATTCAACGTCAACCGCCTGTGCGGGTCGGGTCTGCAAGCGATCGTATCCGCCGCCCAGGGCCTGCTGCTGGGCGATACCGACATTGCCCTGGCTGCTGGCGCCGAGTCCATGAGCCGCGGCCCTTACCTGCTGCCGCAAGCCCGTTGGGGGGCACGCATGGGTGACCTGCAGGGCATCGACTACATGGTCGGCATCCTCCAGGATCCGTTCGAAGGCTTCCACATGGGTATCACCGCCGAGAACGTCGCGGCCAAGCACGGCATCACCCGTGAAATGCAGGACGAACTGGCGTTGACCAGCCAGCGTCGCGCCGCCCGCGCCATCGCCGAAGGTCGTTTCGACAGCCAGATCGTGCCGATCGAACTGAAGACCCGCAAAGGCAGTGTGCAGTTCGCCATCGATGAGCACGTGCGCGGCGATGTCAGTGCCGAGCAGTTGGCGGGCATGCGCACCGCCTTCAAGAAAGACGGCAGCGTCACCGCCGGCAATGCCAGCGGCATCAACGACGGCGCCGCCGGCCTGGTCCTGGCGACCGGCGATGCGGTGCGCCGCCTTGGCCTCAAGCCGCTGGCAAGGCTGGTGGCCTACGCCCATGCCGGTGTCGAACCCGAGCTGATGGGCCTGGGCCCGATCCCGGCCACGCGCAAGGTGCTTGAAAAAGCCGGCCTGTCGGTCAAGGACCTGGACGTGATCGAATCCAACGAAGCCTTCGCCGCCCAGGCCTGCGCCGTGGCCCAGGCGTTGGGCTTCGATCCGGAAAAGGTCAACCCCAATGGCTCGGGCATCTCGCTCGGCCACCCGGTCGGCGCCACTGGCGCGATCATCGCCACCAAGGCCATTCACGAATTGCAGCGCATTCAGGGTCGCTATGCGCTGGCGACCATGTGCATCGGTGGCGGCCAAGGCATCGCCGTGGTCTTCGAGCGCGTGTGACGGGAGCATCGACATGACCATCCAGCAGATCGCCGTGATCGGCGCCGGTACCATGGGCAACGGCATCGCCCAGGTGTGCGCGATAGCCGGCTTCCAGGTGTTGCTCATCGATGTCAGTGACGCAGCGCTTGAGCGCGGTGTCGCCACACTGAGCAAGAACCTGGAACGCCAGGTCAGCAAGGGCACCCTCGAGGCGGACAAGGCCCAAGCCGCCAGGACGCGCATCCGCACCAGTACCGACTACGCGCAGCTGTCGAGCGCGCAACTGGTGATCGAGGCCGCGACCGAAAACCTGGCGCTCAAGCAGCGCATCCTCCAGCAGGTGGCCGCCAGTGTCGATGCACAGTGCCTGATCGCCACCAATACCTCATCGCTGTCGGTCACTCAGCTAGCCGCCAGCATCGAGCATCCTGAGCGGTTCATCGGTGTGCACTTCTTCAACCCAGTGCCGATGATGGCCCTGGTCGAGGTCATCCGTGGCCTTCAGACCAGCGACACGACCTACGCCCAGGCGCTGCTGGTCACCGAGAAGTTGGGCAAGACACCGATCACTGCGGGCAACCGCCCCGGCTTCGTGGTCAACCGCATCCTGGTGCCGATGATCAATGAAGCGATCTTCGTGCGTCAGGAGGGCCTGGCCAGCGCCGAGGATATCGACACGGGCATGCGTCTGGGCTGCAACCAACCGATCGGCCCGCTGGCACTGGCCGACCTGATCGGCCTGGACACCCTGCTGGCGATCATGGAGGCCTTCCACGAGGGCTTCAACGACAGCAAGTACCGCCCTGCACCGCTGCTCAAGGAGATGGTTGCCGCCGGCTACCTCGGGCGCAAGAGCGGCCGTGGTTTCTTCACCTACTGAGGAGCGCGCGTCATGCCGGTCACCGCTGCCCTGCGCTGCGCCAATTTCGAGGAACGCCGCGACAGGGCCATGGCGCTGTTCGCCGAAAAAGGCTTCGGCCAGGTCAGCATGCGCGAGCTGGCCGCGCATGTCGGGCTGACGGCGGGCTCGCTGTACCACCATTTCCCGAGCAAGCAGGACCTGTTGTTCGACCTGATCGAGGAGCTGTACGAAGAACTGCTGGCCACGCTCGACCAAGGTCGACGCGCGCTGGCCAGAGGCAAGCCGGCATTGCCTGGCCTGATTGCCGCGCACTGGCAGTTGCACAGCGAGCGGCCCTTGCAGTTTCGTCTGGCAGAGCGGGATTTCTGCTGCCTGAGCGAGGCTCAGCAGGCACGCCTGGGCGAGCTGCGCCACGACTACGAAACCGGGTTGTTGCAATTGGTTGCGCCCAAGGCGCGCCATGGCGGCGAGGTGCTGGCAGCGGCCGGGCACGTGCTGGGCAGCTTGCTGAACCAGCTGCCGGGCGTGCTGCAAGCGCGTGGTGTGCCCGAGCTGCAAGGCGTCGGGCTGATGGAGAGCCTGGTGGCGGGCGGGATAGAGCGAGCGTTGGTGTGAACGGTAGGCACTT
Organism: Pseudomonas sp. A014; assembly: GCF_052378495.1. Taxonomy (NCBI): domain Bacteria; kingdom Pseudomonadati; phylum Pseudomonadota; class Gammaproteobacteria; order Pseudomonadales; family Pseudomonadaceae; genus Pseudomonas; species Pseudomonas sp. A014. The sequence continues at coordinate 2,604,491 of NZ_CP199001.1, read as the reverse complement.
CGCGTCCCGCTCACACTATCCTCTGCGTCAGGACGCCGCCGAAGCTTCCTCGCCCACCACTTCCCGCGCTGCGTAGCGCTGCGCCAGCACCGCACACACCATCAGCTGGATCTGGTGGAACAGCATCAGCGGCAGGATCATCGCGCCGATCCCGCTCCCCACGAACAATACCTGAGCCATCGGCACCCCGGTGGCCAGGCTCTTCTTCGAGCCGGCGAACAGGATGGTGATACGGTCTTCGACGCTGAAGCCCAGCACGCGCCCCAGCAAGCGGGTACCGAGCAGCACCACCGCCAGCAACACGCCGCAGGCGACGAACAGGCCCAGCAAGTGCTGCGGCGAGACGGTATTCCACAAGCCCGTCACGACCGCTTCACTGAACGCGGTATAGACCACCAGCAGGATCGAACCCTGGTCGACGATCTTCAGCCAGCGTGCATTCTTCTTGACCCAGGCGCCGATCCAGCGACGGGCGATTTGCCCGGCCACGAAGGGCACCAGCAGTTGCAGGGTGATCTTAAGTACCGCATCGAGCCCCGAACCGGTATCGCCGTCAGCACCCAGCAACAGCATCACCAGCAGTGGCGTGAGGAAGATGCCCAGCAGGCTGGAGGCCGCCGCACTGCAGATCGCTGCCGGGACGTTGCCGCGTGCCAGCGAGGTGAAGGCGATGGCCGACTGCACGGTCGCAGGCAAGGCGCACAGGTAGAGCAGGCCCAGGTACAGCTCGTTGCCCACCAGCGGCACGAACAGTGGCTTGAACGCCAGGCCCAGCAATGGAAAGAGTACGAAGGTGCAGGAGAACACCAGGATGTGCAGGCGCCAGTGGCCGGCACCGGCGATGATCGCCTCGCGTGACAGCTTGGCGCCGTGCAGGAAGAACAACAGGCCAATCGCCAGGTTGGTCAGCCAGCCGAAGGCCACTGCGCCGTCACCCGAGCAGGGCAGCAAGGTCGCCAGCAGGACCACCGAGAGCAGGGTCAGGGTGAATTTATCGAAAAGCATGCGCAGGTACTTCATGAAGTGTCCGTCTTGTCATGGTGCAAGGCCTGACGATAAGGTCTGCGCTCTCTCGGCGCTAACGCCGGAACCCCCGCCAGTGTCGCTGAACGGACATTGGCCCTCTTCCAGGCAAGGAAACCTACCGATGTACAACCTCCGCCCCGCCCTGCTCACCCTGGCCCTGGCGATGACCGCAACCCCGGCGCTGGCAGACGACCTGCAACACCAGGTCGACGCCATCGTCCAGCCACTGATGCAGGCACAACGCATTCCCGGCATGGCCGTGGCGGTCTACGCCAATGGCCAGGCGCACTACTTCAGCTACGGCGTGGCCGACAAGGCCGACAATCGCCCCGTGACCCGCGACACGCTGTTCGAAGTCGGCTCGGTGAGCAAGACCTACACCGCGACCCTCGTCGCACTGGCCAGCGCCCAAGGCAAGCTCGACCTCGATGCCCCGGCCAGCCGCTACCAACCGGCACTGGAAAAGTCCGCGCTGGGCTCGGCGAGCGTCCTGGAACTGGGCGCCTACAGTGCTGACTGCCTGCCGTTGCAGTTTCCCGACGAGGTAAGCAACGACGCGCAGGCGCTGGTGTTCCTCCAGCAGTGGCAACAGAAAACCGAGCGCGGCACCCGCCGTTGCTATTCCAATCCGAGCCTGGGACTGTTCGGTAACCTCGCGGCGCAGGCGCAGAAGCGCCCGTTCGCCGAACTGATGCGCCAGGACCTGCTCCCAGGCCTGGGCCTGAAGCACACCTACCTGCAGGTCCCGTCAGCAGAGCGCAGCCACTATGCCCAGGGCTACGATGCCAATGAGCGCCCGATTCGCGTCAGCCCGGGGCCCTTCGCCGACGAAGCCTACGGCATCAAGACCAGCGCCACCGACATGCTCGCCTACCTGCGCGCGCAGCTCGACCCGCAGGGATTGTCGGCGGATATGGCCAAGGCGATCGCCATCACCCACGGCGGCTACTTCCAGGTGGGCGACATGACCCAGGGCCTGGGCTGGGAGCGCTACCCCTATCCGGTCGCACTCGACACTCTGGTCAAGGGCAATGGTGTGCAGATGATCCGCGAAGCACAGGCCACCAAACGCCTACAGCCGGCGCAGCCGGACGCTCCTGGGTACTGGTACAACAAGACCGGTGCCACCACAGGGTTCGGCGCCTACGTGGTGTTCGTGCCGAGCAAGGGCATGGCCATTGCGTTGCTTGCCAATCGCAATTACCCCAACGATGAACGGGTTCGTGCAGCCTACGCGATCCTGTCTGCCGTGGCGCTTTGAGTGGCATGCCTTTCAAGGTGGTTGCGTAGAGGCTGGGAGGTGCTTGCCGAAAGATTTTTAGTGCCTATGAGATCGAGCGCCGCGCGGGCGGCGCTCGATCTCATAGGCACTAAAAATCTTTCGGCAAGCACCTGCCAGCCCTCACACAATCACCTGCGAACTCCTTGAAAGCAATGACCTCAAGTACACGCTATTCCCCTGACAAAGCAGGATTGTCCGACAAGATGTAGTGAGAAAAAATTTTCACTACAAAACCATTGACGCCCTTCCCCAGCCTTGTGCATGATGAGGCCGTCTCCCTGATCGGGAGCGGTGGCAAGGGTATTCCAGACGGCCTGCGCGGTAACGCAGGCCGTTCGTGGAGAGGGAAACTGTCCAAAAGGCAGCGTGAGAAAGCCCCTGTTGCGATGCTGCTGTAGCAGCCTTGGTAGAGCGCTACACCGCTGTGGCGCCAACTGTGAAAATCACCAACGAATGGGTAATGGGGGCTTTATGATGAACTTGAACAACAATCCTACGATCGACCAATTGGCCCAGCTGTTCGCCGCGCGCAAGGACAGCCTCGACGACCACCTGCTGTGGGTCAGCCAGACCGGCGAGGTCCGCCTCGACCGCCTGCCGGCCAACACCGTCGAAGACGAATCCGACCTGCATATGCCCGACAGCATGTGCGCCCGTTTCAAGGTCTACCGCCGTGGCCAGGGCTACGTCGGCAAGAAGGCCGCCGCCGACACTCAGTTCGTCGAACGCGTGCTCATGACCCTGCAACAAGAATGGCCCGCTGCCCGTGAGCAGCAGGCCGTCAAGGTGATCGACCCACTCAACTGAGTTGTACACCGCTACTTGAGCCCGGCCCGCAAGGCCGGGCTTTTTCATGCCCGGCGCGGTCTCACGCAATGGGATCAATGAGGCGTCAGGATGATTTCTTGGCTGGCACCCGTGGCGTGAAACGCCCTTTCTTGCTGCGCTGCAAGTGGGCCGGCTGAAGCTGCTCGGATTCGTCGTGGGTCATGTTGGCAAAACCCAGGTGAAAGGCCGTCTGGCCGCAACGCACCTGGTTATTGATCGGGAATGCGTCGTTCAGGTCTTCGATATAGGACTCGCTCATGCCCTGTCTCCCTCCAAAGGCGTCCGCGTCGGCAAGCAACCTGCTTGCCCAGAGAAACACGGCCCGTAGAAATGAGACTAGTCGGTCATTTGCAGACCACTCGGACGAAAGTCCTTTGCCCGACCAATGGCACCTGGCCGCTATCTAAGGCGCACAGCCGTGCCGGTGGCGAACACCACGACCATTCCGCCCTGTACGGACGGCATGCTGATTTCGAAGTCCACGCCAACCACTGCATCGGCCTGCAAGCGACGTGCCCGCTCCAGCAACTCCTCGGTGGCCTGCTCGCGCGCCTGGCGCAATGCGCTTTCCAGGGTTTGCGAGCGACCGCCGAAGAAGTCGCGCCAACGTGCGAAGAAATCGCGCACGAAGTTGACGCCCTGCACCGATTCGGCGCTGACCACGCCGAGGTACTCGGCGATCGGGCGACCTTCGAGCTGGCTGGTAGTGGAAATGATCATGGGCGCGGCTCCGTGGTTCTGGAAAACCCCAGATCCTAACAGAGCCTTGCACTGAACAGCGCTAGTGCGCGCTGGCAGCTCGCAGGCGCTGGCTCAGGCGAGGCCCGAAGACGTTGATCAGCAGCCCCAGCATCACCAGCAGCGCCCCCCAACCCTGCGCGGCGCTGAGGCGCTCGCCGAGCAGCCAGGCCGAAGAGCTCAGGCCAATTACCGGCACCAGCAGCGAAAATGGCGCGACCTTGCCGGCCGGGTGACGCGACAGCAATGTGCTCCACAGGCTGTAGCCGAGCATGGTGGCGACCAGCGCCAGGTAGAGCAGCGCCAGCACCGAACTCATGCCGATGTTGGCCAACGCATGGCCAATACGCTCCGGCCCCTCCAACCACCACGACAGCGCCAGGAACGGCAGCGGCGGAATCAACCCGCCCCAGATCACCAGGGCCACCAGATCCACCGAGCCGAAGCGACGGGTAATGATATTGCCCATGCCCCACATGGCGCCGGCGCACAGGGTCAACAGCAGCGCCACAAATGGCACATGGCTGCTGTCTTCGCTGCCGATCACCGCAAGGCCGCCGGCCGCCACAAGCAACCCGAGCACACTGGCCGGGCGCAAGCGCTCGCCCAGAAACAGCGCGGCGAAACCCAGGGTGAAGAACGCCTGCGACTGCAGCACCAGCGAAGCCAGACCCGGGGGCATGCCGCTATACATGGCCTGGAACAGGAAGGCGAACTGCCCCAGCGAGATGGTCGCGCCATAGGCAATCAGCCAACGCCAGGGCAGGTTCGGACGCTTGATGAAGAGGATTGCCGGAAAGGCCACCAGCATGAAACGCAAGGCACCGAGCAGCATGGGCGGAAGGCCATCGAGCCCGACCTTGATGACCACGAAGTTGACGCCCCAGGCAATGATCACCACCAGAGCGATCAACAGGTCCTTGACTGGCATTTCGGTGTTCCTTCTCTCAGGCTTTACTAGACATATTTCGTTACAGCATAAGGGTATTCCGTCGACAGCGACCAGCACAGTTGCGGCCCAGGGTTGCGCAACAGTCAGCTGTTTGCGCAAGGGTTGAGCGGTTTTGCAGCGGTCGTCTCGCGGCAAGTCGGAGCGCCTAATCGCTGCTTGTGTCCTGAAAGGTGCCGCGTAGCGGGTCCAGGATCTGTGCAGATACACAGAGTATCGGGGGCTGCTGCGCAGCCCTTTCGCGACATGAGGCCACTCCTGCAGGGCCGATGGCCGTCGAGGGCAGAGACCGAAGTCACTCCGGCAACCGATACCGCTCGGCAAAGTACTGCCGGAAGAACTCCACCGCCACCCGCACTCTGGCCGATCCGGCCAAGGGCGCGGTGTACACCGCCCAGATGTCCGCCGCCTGCTGGTAATCCTCCAGTACCTGTACCAACCGGCCATCGACCAGGTTGTCGTGCACATCCCACCACGAGCGCAGCAGGATTCCGCGCCCATCCAGGCACCACTGGTGCGCCACCTCGCCATGGTTGCTCGACAGCGGCCCGGTCACCCGCACGCTTTCTTCGCCACTGGGCCCCTCCAGGTGCCACAGACCGAATGGATGATCGCGTTCCTTGATCACCAGGCAGTCGTGGCTGGCCAGCTCCGCCAAGGTGCGCGGTGTACCGTGCCGGGCCAGGTAGGCCGGCGCCGCGCAGAGCACCCGGCGATTGCGCGCCAGAGGTTTGGCAATCAGGTGCGGTGCGATGACGTTGCCCACGCGAATGTCCAGGTCGACACCTTCGGCGATCAGGTCCACCAGCCGATCGTGCACGTCCAGACGGATGTCCAGGCGCGGATAGCGCGCCGCCAGCTCCGACAGTGCTGGTGCCACGAAACGTCGCCCCAGCCCCAGGCTGCTGGCGATGCGCAGTTGCCCGGCAGGCTCACGCTGGCCGGCGTTGAGATCGTCGTCCATGCCCTGAAGCGCATTGAAGATCTGTTGTGCCCACTGATAGACCCGTTCGCCCTCCTCGCTCACCGTCACCCGTCGCGTGGTGCGATGCAGCAGGCGTACGCCCAGGCTTTCTTCGAGTAGCCGAATACGCTTGCTGACGAACGCCGGCGACATGCCGCGCTCGTCCGCCACTGCAGCAAAGCTGGCACGACGGGCCACGTGCAGGAAGATATCGAGGTCGTCGAGGTTAGGCAGATTATTCACGATATGTACACTAAGAATAAATGAATGGATGGATTATCTCTGAATAGCCTCCTTATAGCATGAGCCGCATCTGTTCCCACACACGAGATGCACGTCATGACCAAGACCTTCAAAATCGCCGCCATCCCGGGTGACGGCATCGGCAACGAAGTCCTCCCCGAAGGCATCCGCGTGGTCGAGGCCGCGGCACGCAAGCACGGCCTGGACCTGCAATTCGAGTTCTTCGAATGGGCCAGCTGCGACTACTACCTGGCCCACGGCAAGATGATGCCCGATGACTGGTTCGAACAGCTCAAGGGCTTCGATGCGCTGTTCTTCGGTGCCGTCGGCTGGCCAGACAAGGTGCCCGACCACATCTCGCTGTGGGGCTCGCTGCTCAAGTTCCGCCGCGACTTCGATCAGTACGTCAACATCCGCCCGGTGCGCCTGTTCCCTGGCGTGCCCTGCCCACTGGCCAACAAGCAGCCGGGTGATATCGACTTCGTGGTGATCCGCGAGAACACCGAGGGTGAATACTCCTCGCTCGGCGGACGCATGTTCGAAGGCACCGACAACGAATTCGTGCTGCAGGAATCGGTGTTCACCCGCCGCGGCGTCGACCGCATCCTCAAGTACGCGTTCGAAGTCGCCCAGACCCGCGAGCGCAAGCACGTGACCTCGGCGACCAAGTCCAACGGCATGGCCGTGAGCATGCCCTACTGGGACGAGCGCACCGCCGCAATGGCCGCGCACTACCCCGAGATCAGCTGGGACAAGCAGCACATCGACATTCTCTGCGCACGCTTCGTGCTGCAGCCAGAACGTTTCGACGTGGTGGTGGCCTCCAACCTGTTCGGCGACATCCTCTCCGACCTGGGCCCGGCGTGCGCTGGCACCATCGGCATCGCGCCCTCGGCCAACCTCAATCCCGAACGCAAGTTCCCATCGCTGTTCGAGCCGGTGCATGGGTCGGCGCCAGACATCTACGGCAAGAACATCGCCAACCCGATCGCGATGATCTGGTCCGGCGCGCTGATGCTCGAGTTCCTCGGCAAGGACGGCGACGACGCGCGCTATCAGGCCGCTCACGACGACATCCTCAAGGCCATCGAGACCGTGATCGCCAACGGCGACACCACCCGCGACATGGGCGGCAGCCGTTCGACCCAAGAGGTCGGCAAGGCCATCGCCGAACTGCTCGACGCCTGACCAGCAGTATGGATATCCGTGAGAGCGGCGGGTCGCCGCTCTCACAGGGATAGAGCGGGCTTCGCGCGCTCACCGGAACTGCACCAGCCTCGCTTTGACCACATCGCCACAAAACCCGCCATCAGGATTGTCCGACGATCCTCTTGCGGCCCTCGACAAATCCATGCACACTTTCCGTTAACCAATGGATTTGTGTTAATCAATGGTTAACAGAATAAAAAGCCTCACCGATACGGACTTCCCCAACGCCTGACTCCTACTACAAGAAAAGCTCCAGGAGACAATTGATGTCCCCCGATAACAAAAAGATCGACGTGTTCCTGATTGCCATGAGCCTGCTTGCTGTACTGCTCACCGTGATCGGCCTCGCAGCCTTCCCTGTTCAGGCAGAAGGCATGGCCAACCAGCTGTTCGAACTGTCCACCCGTACCTTCGGCACCAGCGTCCAGGTGCTGGTGTTCGCCAGCACCCTCGCGGTGCTGTACATCGCCTTCAGCAAGTACGGCAACATCCGCCTGGGCAGTGGCAAACCCGAATATGCCACCACCACCTGGGTGTTCATGTTCATCTGCGCTGGCATGGGGTCCTCGACCCTGTACTGGGGCGTGATGGAATGGGCCTACTACTACCAGACACCCGGCCTGAACATCGCACCGATGTCCGCCCAGGCCCTGGAATACAGCGTCAGCTACTCGTTCTTCCACTGGGGCATCAGCGCCTGGTCGATCTACGCCTTGGCATCGCTGGCCCTGGCCTACCACTTCCACGTACGCAAGAAGACCGGCCTGAACCTGGCCTCGATCATCGAAGCGGTGACCGGCTTCAAGGCCACCGGCCCCGTTGGCCGCGCAGTGGACCTGATCTTCCTGCTGACCATGATGGGCGCGCTGACCGTGTCGCTGGCATTGACCGCCTCGACCCTGACCCGCGGCCTGTCGGACCTGGCCGGCACCCCCAACACTTTCACCGTGCAACTGCTGGTGATCGGCGCGGTGGCGCTGCTGTTCTCGCTCAGCTCCTACATCGGTATCGATGGCGGCCTGCAGCGCCTGTCGAAGATGGTCTGCATCGGCGCCCTGGTGTTCGCCGGCGTGGTGCTGCTGGTCGGCCCGACCCAGTTCACCATCAACAACACAGCCAACGCCGTCGGCCTGATGTTCCAGCACTACGTGCACATGAGCCTGTTCACCGACCCGGCCGGCGACGGCGCCTTCACCCGCAACTGGACAGTGTTCTATTGGCTGTGGTGGGTATCCTATGCCCCAGGCGTTGCCATGTTCGTCGCCCGTGTATCGCGCGGCCGGCAGATCAAGGAAGTGGTGTTCGCCCTGCTGATGGGCGGCAGCTTCGGTTGCTGGTTCTTCTTCGGCGCGCTGGAAAGCTACAGCATGCACCAGTTCATCAACGGTCAGATCGACGTGCCGAAGATGCTCAGTGAACTGGGCGGCGAAGCGGCGGTAACCGACCTGCTGCTGGCGTTGCCGTGGGGCACGCTGTTCCTGGCGGCGTACCTGTTCATCATGGCCGTGTTCTGTGCCTCGCACATGGACGCCGCCGCTTACGCCGTAGCCGCCACCAGCACACGCAACCTGCGCGAAGGCGACGACCCGAGCCCGACCCTGCGCCTGTTCTGGTGCGTGGTGCTGACCCTGGTACCGCTGGCCATGCTGTTCGCCAAGGCCTCGCTGTCGACCATGAAGACCGCTGTGGTCCTGACCGCGATACCGTTCATGGTGATCCTGCTGGTGAAGATCTACGGATTCTTCAAATGGCTTGCCGCGGACTACGGCGACATGCCGGCCTACCGCATCGAGGAAGAAGCGGCGCGCCTGGCCGGTGAGCAAGCGCCCGCGAAAGCACCGCGCAGCGCGGCGGCGGTTCACTGATCGGCGGTGAGCATGTGGTGAGTGGGCGGGCCTCTTCGCGGGCAAGCCCGCTCCTACGAGGATGCTCGACACGGGATCGAAAATTTTTTTGCCCTGCTTGTTAACTGACAGATACGCGTTAACCCAAAATAAAACCGAGAGACAGCCATGAACGATTTCAAACGCCTGCCCGCCGACTTCTGCACCAACCCTGAAGAGGCCTACACCATCCCGGCCAACTTCTATACCAAGGCCTCGGTGTTCGAGCACGAGAAGGAAGCCATCTTTGCCCGCAGCTGGATCTGCGTCGGCCACGGTAGCGAGGTTGCCGAGAAGAATGCCTACATCACGCGCGAAGTGATCGGCGAAAGCATCATCGTCGTGCGTGGCCGCGACGATGTGCTGCGTGCCTTCTACAACGTCTGCCCGCACCGCGGCCACCAGTTGCTCGAAGGCAGCGGCAAGGCCAAGAACGTCATCACCTGCCCCTACCACGCCTGGACCTTCAAGCTCGACGGCGAACTGGCCCACGCGCGCAACTGCGAGAACGTGGTCAACTTCGACAAGCAGAACTCCACCCTGGTGCAGCTGCGCGTTGAAGAGTACGCAGGCTTCATCTTCATCAACATGGACAACGATGCAGGCTCCGTCGAAGACCAGCTTCCAGGCCTGCAGCAGCGCATGCGCGCGGCCTGCCCGGTGATCGACGACCTGCACCTGGCGGCGCGCTTCGTCAGCGACACCCCGGCCAACTGGAAATCCATCGTCGACAACTACCTGGAGTGCTACCACTGCGCCCCAGCCCATCCTGGTTTCTCCGCGTCGGTCGACGTCGGCCAGTACAGCCATAGCCTGCATGGCAACTGGACCCTGCAGTACGGGGTGGCGACACCTTCGGAGCAGTCGTTCACGTTCGACGAATCGGTCAAGGACCCGTCCTTCGCCGGCTTCTGGGCCTGGCCGTGCACCATGTTCAACGTACCGCCAGGGGCCGACTTCATGACCGTGATCTACGAGTTCCCGGTCGATGCCGAAACCACCCTGCAACACTACGACATCTACTTCCTCAACAAGGACATCAGCCAAGAGCAGCAAAAACTCATCGACTGGTACCGCGAAGTGTTCCGCCCCGAAGACCTGCGCCTGGTGGAAAGCGTGCAGAAGGGCCTCAAGTCCCGCGGCTACCGCGGCCAGGGCCGGATCATGGTTGACCAGCAGCGCAGCGGTGTGAGCGAGCACGGTATTGCCCACTTCCACAACCTGATCGCCGTCGCCCACCTGGACGACTGATTTCCCGAAGTTCGTCCCGCGCCAGGGCCTGGCGCGGGGCTTTGCTGTCGAGGTACGCCATGGCCAAGCAATACGAAATGTTCAAGGTAAAGGTCACCGGCGTGGAGCAAGCCACCCCGCTGATCAAGCGCTTCACCCTGGCCCGCGCCGACGGCGCCGCCCTGCCGGCCTTCACCGGTGGCAGCCACGTCATCGTGCAGATGCAAGGTGCCGACGGGCGCCAGTTCAGCAATGCCTACTCACTGATGAGCGACCCGCGCGAACTGTCCAGCTACCAGATCGGCGTGCGCCTCGAGGAGCAGTCCAAGGGCGGCTCGGCGTTCATGCATCACCAGGTGGAGGTGGGCAGCGAGCTGACCATCTCCAGCCCCAACAACCTGTTCGCCCTGGAGCCGGAGGCCGGTCGCCATGTGTTGGTCGCCGGCGGCATCGGCATTACCCCGTTCCTGGCGCAGCTGCACGAACTCGAAGGCGGCGCGACGCCCTATGAATTGCACTACGCCTTCCGCGCCCCCGAGCACGGCGCATTCCAGGCCGACCTGGAAAATGGCCCGCATGCGCACAGCACACGGTTCTACATCGACAGCCTCGAGCGCAAGCTTGACCTGGCCGCCCTCTGCGCCAACCTGCCCGATGATGCGCACCTTTATGTCTGCGGCCCCAAGCCGCTGATCGACGCAGTGATCGCCAGTGCCGCAGCAGCCGGGATCGCCGAGTCACGCGTGCACTGGGAGCAGTTCGCCGCTGCCGCCCCTGCCGCCGGCAGCGCTTTCACCGTGGTGCTGGCGCGCTCGGGCACCGAACTTGAAGTCGAGCAAGGCATGACCATCCTCCAGGCCATCGAGAAGTCCAAGGCGGCCAAGGTCGAGTGCCTGTGCCGCGAAGGTGTGTGCGGCACCTGCGAGACGGCCATCCTCGAAGGCGAAGCCGAACATTTCGACCAGTACCTGAGCGATGAGGAAAAAGCCTCGCAGCAGACCATGATGCTGTGCGTGTCGCGCGCGCGCAGCGCACGGCTGGTGCTGGACCTGTAAGGCACGCCACCCGGCAGCTCGGCACCGCGGCCTCGCCCGCGGTGCAGTACCATGTAGACGTCCTTCCAGCGTCGACATGCCCATGACCCATCCCGCCAGCTTCCCGGATACCCCCCACGTCTGCCACGACCTGCCGCGTCGAGTGTTGTTCCTCGCCTACCCGCAAATGGGCCTGCTTGACCTGACGGGCGCACAGACCGTGTTCTGGGCGGCGAGCAAGGCCCGCAACGAACGAGGGCTGCCAGGCTATGAAGTGCGTACGGCAAGTCTTGGCGGTGGGCTGATCACCACAGCCGAGGGCCTGGCGGTGGCCAGCGAATGCCTGCAAGTCCTGCTCGACCAGGCCCTGGACACGCTGGTGGTGCCCGGAGCACCGCAGATGATCGGGCTGCTGCCTGACCAGGGCGAGTTGATCGAAGCCCTGCGACACGCCAGCCACAAGGCACGACGCACGGCATCGGTGTGCAGCGGCACCTTCCTGCTTGCCGCGGCCGGTTTACTGCAGGGGCGTCGTGCCGCCACCCACTGGGCGATGTGCGACGACCTGCAGCGGCTGTTCCCTGAGGTGCAGGTCGATGCCGAGTCGATCTTCGTCGAACAGGAGCATTTGTGGACCTCGGCCGGCGTCAGCGCCGGCATCGACCTGGCACTGGCCCTGGTCGAGGCCGACTGTGGCCGGGAGGTCGCCATGCAGGTGGCACGGGAACTGGTGGTGTTCCTCAAGCGGCCCGGCGGCCAGACCCAGTTCAGCCAACTGCTCAAGGTCCAGGGTGAAGACAGCGCAGCCTTCGAAGCCTTGCACCTATGGATCAACGACAACCTGGGCGACCCGCGCCTGAGCGTGGAGCGCTTGGCGGACCAGGCGAACATGAGCCTGCGCAACTTCACCCGGGTGTACAAGCAAAAGACCGGTCGCACCCCCGCCAAGACCCTCGAGCTGTTTCGCGTGGAAGCCGCGCGCCGCCTGCTGGAGACCTCCGCGCAGCGTATCGAGCAGATCGCCCGCCTGTGCGGCTTCGGTAACGAAGAACGCCTGCGCCTGGCTTTTCAGCGTCACCTGCAGGTCAGCCCACGCGATTATCGCGCCCGTTTTGCCCGTAGCGTGCCACTGGCCGAAATCCAGGGATCTTTGACCTAGGGCCGCCCCGGCAGCGCACGTAGCATCGCCGTGACAGATCGAGCCTTGCGGCTACGCCTGTCGGGCCACGGCCGTGCGACGCCAGCAAGCCTCATCATCGACTTCGGCCAGTCAGGCGAACCGCACTGCGCCGCCAACCGTTCGAGCGACCCTTCCTGCGTCATCGCATGCCGTGCCCGTTACCGACAACACCCATAATTTGCGGTATCCGGAATTTTCCAGGAGCACAACGATGAAACAGATCCTGATCCTCGGCGCAGGCTTCGCCGGCCTCTGGAGCGCCCTGGGCGCTGCGCGCCAGCTCGACCTGCACGCACGCGACGACGTCCAGATCACGGTGCTCGCACCACAGGCCGAGCTGCACATCCGCCCACGCTTCTACGAGCCTGACGTTCACCAGATGGCTGCCCCGTTGCAGGCGCTGTTCGACGCAGTAAACGTGCGCTTCGTACAAGGTACGGCCCACCACATCGACGAAGCAGGCCAGCGCGTCGGCTATCGCAGCGCAGATGGCAGCGAGGCGACCCTGGCCTACGACCGGCTGATCATGGCGTGCGGCAGCATCCTCAATCGTCCGGCGCTTGCGGGCATCGAGCGAGTCTTCGATGTCGACAAGATCGACAGCGCCACACGCCTGGAAGAGCATCTCAAGTCGTTGCCTACCCAACCCGATACACCGGCACGCAATACCGTGGTGGTTGCCGGCGGAGGCTTTACCGGTATCGAGACCGCCACTGAACTCCCCGCACGGCTGCGCAAGATCCTCGGCGACCAGGCCAAGCATCGCGTGGTGGTGGTCGATCGCGGTGCACGAATCGGTGCGGCGCTGGGCGACGGCATCAGCCCGGCGATCGTCCAGGCATCGCAAGCGCTGGGCGTGGAGTGGATCTGCGGCGCGTCAGTGGCCGCAGTGGACGCCGCCGGCGTCACGCTGGACAACGGGCAGCGCATCGATGCAAATACCGTGATCTGGACCGTCGGCTTCCTGGCCAACCCGCTCACCGCACAGGTCAGCGGCGAGCGCGACCGGCAAGGGCGCCTGCATGTGGATGGCACCCTCAAGGTCAAGGGCAACGCGGCGGTCTACGCGGCGGGTGACGTGGCCTATGCCGCGTGCGACGAGATGGGCAACTTTGCGGTGATGTCGTGCCAGCACGCCATTCCGCTGGGCCGCTATGCCGGCAACAACGCTGCTGCCGAGCTGATCGGCGTGGCGCCGATGACCTACAGCCAGCCCAAGTACGTGACCTGCCTGGACCTCGGTGCCTGGGGTGCGGTGTACACCGAAGGCTGGGACCGCAAGGTCAGCCCGCCGGAGGACAAGCACGAGGCCAAGGCGCTCAAGAGCCAGATCAACAGCATCTGGATCTACCCGCCTGCGGCCGATCGCAAGGCGGCCCTCGCCGCAGCCGACCCCTTGATCCCCGTGGCCTGATGCAGACCGCTGCGCGTCTGCAAGCCCCTGGCAGACGCGCAGCGGTTATAACCCCTGCGCAATACTTCACTTCCCTTGACCACTTCTCCTGCCCTAGTCTTGGCCAATCGCACCCTGATCGCATCAGGCGATCGCAATGGGATCGAAGACCATCAGGAGATTTCATCGGATGAGCAACAGCCCCTACGTCCCACCGAAGGTCTGGAAGAACGACGCCGCAGCCGGCGGCCAGTTCGCCAGCATCAACCGCCCGATCGCCGGCCCCACCCACGACAAGGTCCTGCCCGTCGGCAAGCATCCCCTGCAACTCTATTCGCTGGCCACGCCCAACGGCGTCAAGGTCACGGTCCTGCTCGAAGAGCTGCTGGCCCTGGGGCACAGCGGCGCTGAATACGACGCCTGGCTGATCCGCATTGGTGATGGCGACCAGTTCTCCAGCGGCTTCGTCGAGGTCAATCCGAACTCCAAGATACCGGCCCTGCTCGACCGCAGCGTCGAGCCGCCGGTGCGGGTGTTCGAGTCCGGTTCGATCCTGCTGCACCTGGCGGAAAAGTTCGGTGCCTTCCTGCCGAAAGACCCAGCCGCCCGCGTCGAAAGCCTGAACTGGCTGTTCTGGCAGATGGGCTCGGCGCCTTACCTGGGCGGTGGTTTCGGCCACTTCTACGTGTATGCGCCGGAAAAGATCGAGTACGCCATCAACCGCTTCACCATGGAAGCCAAGCGTCAGCTCGACGTGCTCGAGCGACGCCTGGCGGTGAGCCGTTACCTGGGTGGCGACGAGTACAGCATCGCCGACATCGCCGTATGGCCGTGGTACGGGCAGTTGGTGCGCGGCAACCTGTACGGCGCGGCCGAATTCCTGGCGGTGGACGAATATCCGCACGTGCAGCGCTGGGCCGAAGAAATCGCCCAGCGCCCGGCCGTGCAGCGCGGCACCCGGGTCAACCGCACCTGGGGTGACGAGCAAAGCCAGGTGCCGGAGCGACACTCGGCGGCAGACTTGCAGTAAAGGCTCTACCCGCGAACACCGGCCATCGTGATGGCCTTTTCGCGGGTAAACCCGCTCCCACAGGTACGCGTCAACGCACCAGGTGCAGGAAGTGCAGGTGCCGTTCGAAGTGATCGAGAATGTCGCCGATCACTTCGTCCTTCGACCAGCCCATCACATCGTGGTCCTGCCCGCCCTCACGCAAGTGCACTTCGGCACGGAAGTACTTGCGCTCCTCCCCGGCGGCATCGCTCAGGACGAAGCTGGGCATGGCATAGGCGCGTGGGCGAATCTCGTAGACGAACACCTCATCGCTCGGCCCGACCTTGAGCGTCACTCGGCCAGCCTCGCCTTCCTCGACACTGCATTCATAACCCTGGCGACGCCACTCCTCGGCCACCGATTGGCAGGCCGGCAGCGCTACGTCAGCGATGAAGCGCTGCACATGTGAACGGCGCGGGAACATCGCCAGGGTGCGCAGACGTCGCTGCCAGTTGCCCGCAGCACGCGAAGCCGTCGGCGAGATAGCCAGCGCCTGGTAGCGCAGGTCACGCTTGGTGGCGTCGAGTTTGAGCGCCTTGAGCAGCCCGCGCATGCTCAGCAGCAACGCCAGGGTAAACGGCAGCGCACTGGCGATGGTCGCGGTCTGCAGCGCCTTGAGGCCGTCGGCCAGCAGCAATGCGATGGCGACGATGCCCATGCTTGAGGCCCAGAAGATCCTCTGGCGGATCGGTGTGCCCTCCTTGCCGCCGGAGGCCAGCATGTCCACCACCATCGCGCCGGTATCGGCCGAGGTGACGAAGAACACCACCACCATGACCACCGCCAGGGTGCTGATGATGCTGGCGAAGGGGAAATGCTCGAGGAAGGCGAACAGTGCAAGCGACGTATCCTGCTCCACCGCCGCGGCCAGGTCGGTCAACCCCTCGTCAAGGATCATGTGGATCGCTGTGTTGCCGAACACCGTCATCCACAGCAGGGTGAACGCAGTCGGCACCAGCAGCACGCCGGTCACGAATTCACGGATGGTGCGCCCGCGCGAGATGCGCGCGATGAACAGCCCGACAAAGGGCGACCAGGCCAGCCACCAGCCCCAGTAGAACAGGGTCCAGCCACCGATCCAGTCGGTCGGCTGATAGGCGTATAGGTTGAGCGTGCGACTGACGATCTCGCTCAGGTAGCCACCCGTGTTCTGTACGAAGGTCTGCAGGATCAGCACGGTCGGCCCCAGCAGCATCACCATCAGCAACAGCAGCACCGCCAGGCCCAGATTGAGCTCGGACAACCGCCGAATGCCCTTGTCCAGCCCGGACATCACCGACAGCGTGGCCAGGAACGTGGTACCGATGATCAGCGCGATCTGCACCGGAATGGATACCGGCACACCAAACAGGGCATTGAGCCCGGTGTTGATCTGCGACACGCCAAAGCCCAGCGAAGTGGCGACGCCGAACACCGTGCCGATGATTGCAAAGATGTCGACCGCGTGCCCCAGTGGCCCGTGGATACGCTCGCCGATCAGCGGGTAGAGTGCCGAACGCAGGGTCAGCGGCAAGCCATGGCGATAGCTGAAATAGGCCAGGATCAGTGCGACGATGGCGTAGATCGCCCAGGCATGCAGCCCCCAGTGGAAGAAGGTGATACGCATTGCCTCGCCCGCCGCCAGCACCGTGCCGCCCTCACCCAGCGGTGGCTTGAGGAAGTGCATCACAGGCTCCGCGACACCGAAGAACATCAGGCCGATGCCCATGCCTGCGGAGAACAGCATGGCGAACCAGGTGGCATTGTTGTAATCGGGGGTGCTGTGGTCGGGGCCGAGCTTGATATCGCCGTAGCGACTGATACCCAGAAACACCACAGTGCCGAGAATCAGCGCCACACCGAGAATGTAGAACCAGCTGACATTGACGATGATCCAGCCCTGGATATGTGCGAACAACGCCTGTGCATGGGCCTGGAACACGCTGGCGTACAGCACCAGAATCAGCAGCAGGACCGCGGAAATCCAGAAAACCGGTGGGTTGATGGTGGGCTTGCGAGGTTGCTCGGGCGGACTTGCCATGTACGGGTAATCTCCATCAGGGCGCTTCATGCGCACGGTTAGCTACGACAAACGGTAGACGCTGATGGTTTTGCCCGTCGTGACATATCGGATGTTTCTGAATTTTTCAAAGCGCACCCTCCTGAGCACACGCCTTCCTGCCCGCACATGCCGTGCTGCAAACAGGTTTTTCCCTGGTGCAAACCTGCGCCCGCGCAGGGCTTCTTGTACACTCGCCTGCATAAAATCCACCTGTACATTTTGGTGACAGCATGATCGAGGTAACCGAGGTTTCCATTGCCGAGCTGCGCAACGCGCTCGAGTCCGGCCGCACGACGGCGGTCGAACTGGTCAAGGCCTACCTGGCCCGTATCGACGCCTACGATGGAGCCGACACCGCCACCGCGCTGAACGCCGTCGTGGTGCGCAACCCCGAAGCGCTCAAGGAGGCCGAGGCCTCCGACGCCCGCCGCGCCGCCGGCATCACGCTTGGCCCGCTGGACGGCATCCCCTACACCGCCAAGGACAGCTACCTGGTCAAGGGCCTGACCGCCGCCTCCGGCAGCCCGGCATTCGAGCATCTGGTCGCCCAGCGCGACGCGTTCACCGTTGAGCGCCTGCGCGCCGCAGGGGCGATCTGCCTGGGCAAGACCAACATGCCGCCCATGGCCAACGGCGGCATGCAACGCGGCGTCTACGGCCGCGCCGAAAGCCCGTACAACGCGGCCTACCTCACCGCCCCTTTCGCCTCTGGCTCCTCCAACGGCGCCGGTACCGCCACGGCGGCCAGCTACAGCGCCTTCGGCCTGGCCGAGGAAACCTGGTCGAGCGGTCGCGGGCCGGCGTCGAACAACGGCCTGTGCGCCTACACCCCGTCGCGTGGGGTGATCTCGGTGCGCGGCAACTGGCCGCTCACGCCAACCATGGATGTGGTCGTGCCTTACGCACGGACCATGGCCGATCTGCTGGAAATCCTCGACGTGGTGGTGGCCGACGACGCCGATACCCGTGGCGACCTGTGGCGCATGCAACCCTGGGTGCCGATCCCGGCAGCCTCGAGCGTGCGCCCCGCCAGTTACCTCGACCTGGCCGTCGGTGCCGGCGCGCTTAAAGGCAAGCGCTTTGCCGTACCCCGCATGTACATCAATGCCGACGCCGAGGCCGGCACTTCGGAAAAACCCGGCATTGGTGGCCCGACTGGCCAGCGCATCAACACCCGCGCCAGCGTCATCGACCTCTGGGAGCAGGCCCGCAACGCGCTGGAGGCGGCAGGCGCCGAAGTGGTCGAAACCGACTTCCCGTTGGTCTCCAACTGCGAGGGTGATCGTCCGGGTGCGCCGACCGTGTACAACCGCGGTATCGTCAGCAAGGAATTCCTGCACGACGAGCTGTGGGAACTGTCCGGCTGGGCTTTCGACGATTTCCTGCGCGCCAACAACGACCCCAAGCTGAACCGCCTGGCTGACGTCGACGGGCCGAAGATCTTCCCTCACGATCCGGGCACCCTGCCCAACCGCGAAGACGACCTGGCGGCCGGCATGGACGAATACGTCAACATGGCCAAGCGTGGCCTCAAGTCCTGGGACCAGATCGCTACCGTCCCGGACGGCCTGCGCGGCCTGGAGCAAACGCGCAAGATGGACCTGGAAGACTGGATGGACGAGCACAAGCTGGACGCGGTGCTGTTCCCCACCGTCGCCGATGTCGGCCCGGCTGATGCCGATATCAACCCAGCCTCGGCAGACATCGCCTGGAGCAACGGGATCTGGGTCGCCAATGGCAACCTGGCAATCCGTCATCTGGGTGTGCCGACAGTGACCGTGCCGATGGGCGTGATGGCCGACATCGGCATGCCAGTAGGCCTGACTTTCGCTGGCCGGGCCTATGACGACAATGCCTTGCTGCGCTTTGCTGCAGGTTTCGAAGCCACCGGCTCGCGCCGGGTGATTCCACCGCGCACTCCACCACTGAGCTAAAGTTCGAGCGCAATCCACACTCGCCAGATTTAACTATTTGTGTAAAATTCAACACAATTAAGAATCTGGCGATTTCCCATGCCCACACTTCCCCTTCAGCAAGAACGCCAGCTCACCCTCACCGTCCTCAAGGCTGCGCTCCAGGCCTTGGGCAGCGTTGCGCCGCGCAACCTGGAAATCCTCCTGCACGACCTCGACAATCCCGAGCACTCGGTGATCGCCATCGTCAACGGCCATCTTTCGGGCCGTCGAGTGGGCAGCCCGATCCTGGCCGCACCGGAACAGGACCAAGGCTTCAAGGCACTGATGCACGCCGGCCGTACTCAGGACGGCTGCGAACCGGTGGTGCTGCCGGACTACCCCACAACCCTCAAGGGGCGCACGCTGCGCAGCGCCACGGCAATCTTTCGCGACAGCGGCGGCCACCCGTTCGCCAGCCTGTGCGTGAACACCGACATCACCGGCCTCGATGCGGCCATGACCTTTCTCCAGCACTTTCAGCCACTCGGCGCCCTCGCGGACACACACACGCCCCGTGAGGCGGCCGACATGACGCTGCTGATGAGCGAGATCATCCAGGACTCGCTGCAGCGCTCGGGCCGAGGGCGGATGAACAAGCAAGCCAAGGTCGAGGCCGTACGAGTGATGCAGGAGCGCGGCCTGTTCATCGTCAAAGGTGGCGTGGAGAAGGCTGCCGACGCCCTGGGCGTGACCCGCTACACCATCTACAACTACCTGGAGCAGCTGCGCGGCGACGCCACGCCGGCTGCCCGCGAACGCTGAATGCGGAGCCCGCCATGACCTTGCATATCCAGACCCCTTTGATCGAATCCCGCCCGCTGTCACTGGCCGCCGGCCGTACCCTGTGGCTCAAGCTCGAGGCACTGCAGCCCTCTGGCTCTTTCAAGCTGCGCGGCGTAGGCCATGCCTGCGAAGTGCACCATGCACGTGGCGCCCGGCACTTCGTGTCGTCTTCCGGAGGCAACGCCGGCCTCGCCGTGGCCTATGCCGGGCGCAAGCTCGGCGTGCCGGTAACCGTGGTGGTGCCGGAAACCACCAGCACGCGCGCCATCGAACTGCTGAAACTCGAAGACGCCCAGGTCGTGGTCAAAGGCAGCTCGTGGCAAGAAGCCAACCAGCATGCGCAAGGCTTGCTGGGCGCGGGTGATGCGTTCATCCACCCGTTCGACGACCCGCTGCTGTGGACCGGACATGCCAGCATGATCGACGAAGTCGCCCAGGCTGGGCTCAAACCCGATGCAGTGGTGTTGTCGGTAGGGGGCGGCGGACTGCTCAGCGGCGTGGTCGAGGGGCTCAAGCGCAATGGCTGGCACGACGTGCCAGTGCTGGCGGTGGAAACCGAAGGTGCCGCATCACTGCACGCTGCCATCGCTGGGGGCCATCCGGTGGAACTGCCGGCCATCACTTCGGTGGCCACCTCGCTGGGCGCCAAGCGTGTGGCGGACCAGGCGCTGGCCTGCGCACAAAACCATCCACTGCACAGCGAGCGAGTAACCGACCATGCGGCGCTCCAGGCCTGCGAGCGCTTTCTGCACGATCACCGGATACTGGTAGAACCTGCTTGCGGCGCAGCGCTGGCCTTGGCCTACGCACCCGAGCGCCTGGCGCAGTACAACAACGTGCTGATGATCGTCTGCGGTGGCGCGACTGCCACGCTGGAGCAGATTCGCGACTGGCTTGCAGCCTAGCGGCCAGTGCTCGCGAAACAAGGCCACTCCTGCAAGAACTGCAGGAGTGGCCGTTTCTTCAGGCGTGGTTGATATCCCGGTCCTTGGTCTCAGGCAGGAAGAAGATACCCAGAACCGCGGTCATCACCGCGATGACGATCGGGTACCACAACCCGTAGTAGATATCCCCCGTGGCCGCCACCATGGCAAAGGCCACCGTCGGCAGGAAACCGCCGAACCAGCCATTACCGATGTGGTAAGGCAGCGACATCGAGGTGTAGCGGATACGCGCCGGGAACAGCTCCACCAACCAGGCAGCGATGGGGCCGTAGACCATGGTCACGTAGATCACCAGAAGCGTCAGCAGCAGCAACACCATCGGGTAGTGGATCTTCGCCGGGTCAGCCTTTTCGGGGTAGCCGGCCTCCTTCAGCGCGCCGGTCAGGGTCGCGGTGAACGCATCGCCCTGGGCCTTGAGCTCGGCCGCCGCCAACCCTGTGCCCTCGAAGCTTGCAATGACCCGTTCACCGATACGCACCTGCGCCACACTGCCGGGCTGTGCACGTTCGTTTTCATAGGGAATGGCGCGCTTGGCCAGCAGGCTCTTGGCGATATCGCAGGAACTGGTAAATTTGGCCTTGCCCACCGGATCGAACTGGAACGAGCACTGCGCCGGGTCGGCCACCACCACGACGGGATTCTGCTCCTGGGCGACGAACACGTCCGGGTTGCCGTACTCGGTCAGGCCCTTGAAGATCGGGAAATAGGTGAGCGCGGCAATGATGCAGCCCGCCATGATGATCTTCTTGCGCCCGATGCGATCGGACAGGCTGCCGAACAGGATGAAGAACGGCGTGCCGATCAACAGCGAACCTGCAATCAGCAAGTTGGCGGTCTGGGGGTCGATCTTCAGGGTCTGCAACAGGAAGAACAGCGCGTAGAACTGCCCGGTGTACCACACCACGGCCTGCCCGGCAGTACCGCCGAGCAGCGACATGATCACCACCTTGAGGTTATCCCAACGCGCGAAGGATTCGGTCAGCGGCGCCTTGGATGCCTTGCCCTCAGCCTTCATCTTCAGGAACACCGGCGACTCGTTGAGCTGCATGCGGATGTACACCGAAATCACCAGCAGCAGGATCGAGATCAGGAACGGAATCCGCCAGCCCCAGGCTTCGAACGCTTCGGTACCCATCACCGTGCGGCAGGTCAGGATCACCAGCAGCGACAGGAACAGGCCCAAGGTGGCGGTGGTCTGGATCCACGACGTGAAAAAGCCACGCTTGCCGGGCGGTGCGTGCTCGGCCACGTAGGTCGCTGCGCCACCGTACTCGCCGCCCAGCGCCAAGCCTTGCAACAGCCGCAGCGAGATGAGAATGATCGGCGCCGCCACGCCGATGCTGGCGTAGCTGGGCAATATGCCGACCACGGCAGTGGACAGGCCCATGATGATGATGGTGATGAGGAAGGTGTGCTTGCGCCCGATCATGTCGCCGAGTCGGCCGAACACGACGGCCCCGAACGGCCGCACGGCAAAGCCTGCGGCAAACGCCAGCAAGGCGAAGATGAACGAGGTGGTTTCGTTGACGCCGGCGAAGAAGTGCTTGGCGATGATCGCCGCCAGCGAGCCGTAAAGGTAGAAGTCGTACCACTCGAACACGGTGCCCAGGGACGAGGCGAAGATGACCTTGCGCTCCTCCCGACTGATGCCGCGTTGGGGCGCACTGCCCGTCGATGTGCTGTCGATTGCCGCCATGGGTTGCCTCCGTCTTGTTCTTGTCAGGCCGGAGTACCTCAGAAAAACAGCATCGCACCCTGGCCCCGGGTCTAAGCAGGACTACGGTTGCGCGAAGCACGACAGGGCGGGCTGCCCAGAATCGCAGCAAGGTACGTTGAAGCATAATCGGGATTACGCGGATATCCACTGCGCCCTTGATGACGCTAGGGACGGGTAGCCTGCTCGCCAACAGGCCCTTTCAGCTCGACCTGGTTGCCATCGGGGTCATAACAGTAAAGCGACAGGCCCTCGCCCTCGGCGCCGTATCGCACTTCGGCGGCATCGACCGCAACCCCGGCGGCTTGCAGGTAGCGGGTCAACGCCTGCTCGTCGAACGGTTCGATACGCAGGCAGAAGTGATGCAGGTTACGCCCGCTCTCGCCTGCCGCAGCACCGCCCGGGCGTCCCAGCTCACCGTCCAGGCTCACCAGATCGATCATCGCGGTACCGGTGGCCAGATGGATCATGCCCAAGTCCGGCCGCTCCTTGCTCACCCGGCAGCCAAGCACGTCACGGTAAAAGGCGACACTGCGCTGAAGATCGCGCACGCGCAGCACCAGATGATCGATATGACGAATGGCAAAGGGACGCATGGGGGCAGCTCCTGGTCGTCGCTTCGAAAGGGCATCGCAGCACCATAACCGATCCCTCGCAGAGAGGACAATTCACGATCAGGTGCTAGCCATCTACAGGCGCGCGCGCCCTCCTGGCCCGTCCAATGGACGCTCCCCACGAACGGAGCATTCCATGAGCAGCCTTCCCTACCAGCATGAACAACAGATCCTGCGCACCTTGCCGAACTGGAGCAAGGACCTGCATCCGCAGCACTTCAGTGCGCTGCTGGACACACAGCGCAGCCCCCACCTCTACCCCAGCGGTCACGCGTATGACTGGTACGCCTCGGCACTCCCCGAAGATCAGGCGGCCCTGCGCAATGCACTCGACCAGCGCGCCAAGAGCGTGCGCGCCCTGCAAGCCAGCCTTTCGGAGCTAAAGGGCATCAGCGATTTCTGTCGGCCATTACTGCAACAGTACTTCAGCAATGAGCGCACGCCCGATGGCGAGGAGCATTCGGTCGATGTCATGCAGTACTACACGCAAGCTGCCAAGGTCGAACTACCAAAACCCGGCCAGACGGAAACGGTTTACACCCCTACAGGCACTCCTGTTTATCGCTCCGTGCTGGCTGCTGCACTGCACAACTTCAAGAGCGAGCAAGACAGACCCCGATTCGCCGGCCTGCGGCATTTCAAGGGTGATAATCGAGAGTTCCTGATCCACAACCTGACGGACTTCATCGTCCTGACGCGGCGTCTGGATCTGGGTCAGCAGTACCAGGCGCACCTGGCCTCGATCTATGACGGCAGCAATGCCGAGCAGATCAGGCAAGATTCAATGCTTGCGCGCCGGGACGAGCTGAGGGTGCAAGCTCGTATCGCCTACCTCAAAGGCGACATCAGCCAGACGACATACACCGCCCTGCACGAGCTCTGCGCCGATTTGCCCACGGACGGGAGCAAGACACACGAGGTCAAATGCCAGTCGCTCAGTGTTTTCGGTTTTGAGCTGTACGAACTCATGCTGATTTCGATTGTGACCCCCAAGGCCAGATGCGTGGTGCTCTACCTTCCGGGGAACAGCAGCGAAACGCTGAGAGAATTCAAATCAATGGCCGAATGTCATATCCACCTGCGCACACGCTTGCTCGATGCAAATGTACGCCAGACATTCATCGGGTACACCGCACACGCCGTGCAACCTGCACTCAGCACGCGGCTGCGCAATGCGCTGTACAGCAACCCGACAGCGAACGATGCGGCGCTGATCGCGCGGACCACCGTCAACCTGGACACCAGCCTTACGGACCTGCCGTCTAGTCCGTGGAGTGAGCTGGAGAGACGCCATGTCAAACGGATGAAGGCCGATGCCCGCTCGATCGCAGTGCCGACCGCCGACGTCGATGCCCAAGCCCGTCTGGAGCGCCTCGAGTTCTGGGCTGTCATCGGGATGGACATCCTCAACATCGCCGCCGCCTATATACCAGGGCTCAACCCCGTCATGTCCCTGGTGGTCGGCGCGCAGATGATGGAATCGGTATTCGACGCGCTCCACGCCTGGGAAGAAAACGACAATGCCCAAGCCATCGCGCACTTGAAGTCGCTGGCGATCAATACCGGCCTGCTGGTTGGCACGGTGGCAGGTGGCGCGGTACTGCAATCGCACTTCGTCGATTCGATGCAAAGCATTCACGTCAATGGCCAGGAACGGCTGTGGAGCCCGAACATGGGGGGATACGCCAGTGACCTTCAACTCCCGTCCGAGCTCGAACCCAACGCACGGGGTCAATATGTCTACCAGGACAAGACCTATGTACGCCTGGGCGAAGATCTCTACGAGCAGTTCCAGGACATGGACGGCCAGTGGCGCGTACGCCACCCAAGCAACCCGCACGCCTACAGCCCTCTGCTCGTTCACAATGACGCCGGGGCCTGGCGCGTGGCGCACGAAAATCCCCTGGCATGGGACAGCGACACCCTGCTCGAGCGCCAGGGTTCGGTGGCACGCAGCCTCAGCGTAGAGCAACGCAACAGCGCGCTGCTCAGCACCGGATTGGGCGCAGACGCGCTACGTCGCCAATTGATGGAAAATACTCGTACGCCTGCACAATTACTGGACGCCTTCGAGCGTCTGCGCACATCCGAGGAAATCTCCGGCCTGACACGCAGCGTTCGCGAAGGAACGCGCTTCCCCGCGCACAAGAATTTTGCTCTCAATGCCCTGACCCAACTGCCAGAATGGCCAAGCGATCACGTTCTGGAAGTGTTCGCAGGGAACGAGCGTGCAGGCGAATCCATCACCTACCCCAGGGCCAGCAGGCCCGACGATCATGTGGTGCAGCTCAGCAGGGAGGAGCTGGAGAATGGCGAGCTAGCAAGCGTCGTGCTGGCTCAGATGGATGCCGAACAGGCCTCGCACCTTGCACCAGTCGGAGCTGAACAGACGTCCCAGGTAGTGGTCTTGCAGGAGCGCCTCGCCAACCAGCTCGAAGCTGACCGCCAGTCGATCTTTGCCAGCCTGCGCGCGGCCAAGGTCGAACACACTTCACTGGCGACCGAACGCCTGTCGCAGCAGTTCCCCGGCCTGCCCGAGGTGGCGGTGGATGAGATCGTCGAAAGTGCCAGCCCCCAGGAGCGTGTGAGGATGAACAGCCATGATGGACGCATCCCTCTGCGCGTCGCCGAGGAAGCGCGCCTGCTGCAAGCCAGCATCCGTCTGGATCGGGCCATCCTCGGTTTGAAACAGACCGACCTGGCGACCACGGATACCGCGATCCTGCGCGACGGCCTGCAGACACAACCACCAAAGGTAGATGCCGCGCTGTTCGAGCTCGCCACAGCCGACCGTAACAAGGCACGCCAACTGATCGGCCAGCAACCGGTCAGGCCTGGCTTCCGCTCTCCCCTGCGCCTGAGTGACGGTCGGCTGGGCTATCCGCTCAGTGGCCGTGGCGTGCCAGGTCCGCGGGCAAGACTCCGCGTACTGTACCCCGGGTCCACCGACGCACGGATCAATGAGCTGATAGCGACCCTGGGCGAAGGCCGCGTACTGCGCGACAACATTGCTCGTCTCGAACACGAGTGGCGCACGCTCAACAGGGATATTGACCAATGGACGCAAGCTTCATGGGAGGCCGGCATAGATACCGGCAGCATAGGCTGGGACCTGATGGCCGCTTGGCGAAATACGCAGGCACGCGAACTGGAGCTCATCGCACTGGGTGATGAGGTCTCTACACTGCCCAGGATCTCGGCGCGCTTCCCGAATGTCCGTACATTAAGGCTCAATCGGCTGGGGTTGACGGCACTGCAACCCGACCTGCTTGACTGCTTCCCAGCTTTGGAAAGACTGGAGATACTCGGCAACCCGCAGATAGGCGAACCCTCCCTGACACTGGCCCTGCGAGCGGCTCCAAACCTTCGCAGGCTGGTACTCGTCGACAATGGGCTGACCGGGCTAAGCATGCAGATGCAGGAAACCCTGGCCGCCATGCCTTATCTGCGTGATCTGGACCTTGGGTACAACTCACTCTCCCTGAGTGCCGCAGATATCGACTTTCTCGCCGCCCGCCGCCTTGAAACCCTCAACCTGAACAACAATCACATCACTCTCGATGCTACCAGTGCCGGGCGTTTCCGGCAGATGGTCGACGTACGGCACTTGAACCTGCGAGGCAACCCTCTTGGCGTGGCACCTGATGTTGGCTATATGGCTCGGCTGTCGCACCTGAACTTGTCCCGTTGCAACCTGGAGCAATGGCCACAAGGGTTGACGACCCTGATGAGTCAAAGACAGTACCAGTTGCGCGAGCTCGACCTGTCGAGAAACCGCATCAGCACCCTGCCCGACCTCGACAACATCCTCGTCACGCCTTTCGCCCAGGGCATCAGGGCGCGCCAGGTGGGCCTGCGCTGGAGCTTCAACTACAACGCGCTGGAACGAGAGGCCCGCTCCGGGCTTGCGCGTATCCAGCTCGTTGTCCACGAGCACGAAGGTGTAATGAGCCCGACAGAAGCATTCATGCAGACCGACGCCACGCCAGCGCAACGTCTCCTCTGGGCGGATCTGTTCGGAGCAGGCGAAAACCAGGCGCTGCTGGACAAGTTGGGCTTGTTGCGTGAGTCGGCGGACAGTCAGCAACAACCCGTCGCCATACGCAGGCGGGTTTGGGCATTGCTTGAAGCGGCTGGTGAAAGTACTGAACTTCGCGAGAAGCTCAACGATGTCGCTGAGCAGTACCCCACCAGTTGCGGTGACGCCGGCACCGATGCGTTCAGCGCACTGGAGACGGAGGTCAGCTTGCAGAAGATCAACCAAGGCGACTTCAGTCTCAAAGACAAATGGACCTTGCTACGCCAGCGCTACCGTCGTGAGCAGGTCAACAACCTGGCTGATCGCATTGCCCTTGCCCGCAGCCTGCGCAAAGCCGCCCTGCAGCGGGTACTGGAGGGTAACGGCGAAGACATCCCTGCACTCGATGACTTGGACGATCCGGCCGCTGTTCCGGATCAGGTGTTGTTAGACGGGCCGGTCGACGACATAGAGATCCGCCTTGCACTGCGTCAGACACTCGCTGACGATCTGGACTACCCAGAGCCGAGCGATAACATGCTCTACAGGCCGACCGCCCAACTGTCGCGCAAGATAGAGACCAATGTAACCAAGGAAGTGACGCGCCTGGACCAAGACCCGAAACAGGTCCGCGAATGGATCGTCGAGCAGCCGACTTGGCAGCTCAGTCTCCGGCGTGCCAATGCCTCACAGTTCGAGGCGGTCACCGAGTTCTGGCGACCCGGCCTTGAATACCTGCAGTATTGCCGGGACTTCGCAGCACAGTTGGATGGTGAGACCGTGGAGCTCCAGCCCATTACATCCTTGTCGGCCTCGGTCAAGAAAGCGTTGGAGAACGCGATCGGCCAGGAGTTGCCCAGCAGCAACGCTGAGCTGCAGCCGCTGGTGCTCACCGATGCACAGGCTGCAGCGGCATACAACGCGCTGCGCGATGAGCAGGCCAGCGTCGAGCGCGGCCTGTTCGACAGCCTGACCCGTGAGGTCGAAACCCACTGACACTCTCCACCCTCACTGGCCGCGCAAGTCCTCGAAGAAGGCTTGCCGGCCCTGTACCTGGCTGGACGCACGATGCAGCGCCGCCGCCTCGCCGCTGACAGCTTCCACATGCCAATAGCAGTGCCTGATCGCCCGCGTCACCCCGACGTAGGCCAGGCGCTGCGCTTCGTCTTTCTGCGCGCTGTCGAACGGCTGTGCATCCCCGGTACGCCCTAACCCAGCCATGCGATACACCTGGTTCTTGTAGGGTGAACTGGTCAGGTACTGACAATCTCCAAGCATGAACACGGCATCGGCCTGCAGGCCCTTGGCGCTGTGATAGGTGAGCTGACGCAGACGACGCTGCTCAGGCGGCAGGCTCGAATCAGCCCTTACAACCGCGTCTATATGATTTGAAATCAATGACTTATCGCTACTTCTTCGAAACAGCATCATCACCGTTTCGCCCCGTTGGTAATGCTCGATCAGGGTCTGCCCGAGAGCGGCTTCGTCGCGCTCGAACACCTTGACTGGCGACAGTGGCAGCGCGGCAGCGCCACCGCAGGCCCTGGCTTTCTTGCCGTTGATCGCCGTTGTACCGCGCACAAGGTGTTCGGCCGCATCGATGATGTGCTGCTGGCTCCGGTAGTTCTCGACCAGCATCACCCGGGTATTGGCCGGTGATGGGAAGGTCTTGCCAAACTCCATGAAGTACTTCGGTGAACTGCCGCGCCAGCCATAGATCGACTGCCAGTCATCACCCACGCACATCAACGACGAATGCCCCGCGTTGCGCCCGGCATGCATGCCTGGGCCACGCCTGCGGATCTCGCCCAATGTAGCGCGCAACCAGCTGACGATCTGTGGCGAAACATCCTGGAACTCGTCGATCATCAAGTGCGCCAGCGGGCGTAGCAGCCGGTCTGGCAGCAGTTGCAGGTTCTCGGGGTTGTTCTCGCCGAACAGGGCGAACATGCGGTTATAGGTCATCACTGGCGGCGACTGCCCAAGCAGGTGAGTTTCCAATGCCTTCCAGTACAGGGCCAGCGCTTCGAAAAACGGCGCATCGCTGTCGCCTGGCGCAAAGCTCATGCGAGCCACGGCGCTCCCCACCTCAAGCCCCAGGTTCTCGATGAAGCTCGCCGCACCGACGAAGGCATCGAGCAACGGCGCAGGGGCCAGTTCGCCCTTGACCTTGAACTCGAACCCAGGCCCCGCCACCGCATCACCCGCCAGCGACGCGGCGAGACGTTTTGCCGAAGTATAGTTATCAAGCCAAATCAATGGCTTATCACAGAAAGCTTGAAACAACGTGCGCTTTACAGCCCACTCGGCACGCACCGACAGCTTGGCGTTGGCACGCTGATACTGGGCGCTTTCCGACGGATCGAAGCCCAGCACTACCCAGGCATCGAGCCCTTCGAGACGCCCGTGCACATGGAAACGCTGGCCACGGATCTGCACGGTTTCCCGACAGGGCTCGATGCCCTTGATCGGCCAGGCGCCCGCAGCGAACCACAGGTCTTCGATCACGTCGCACAGTTCTTCGTCGCGCTGGGCAGCCAGTTGAGTCACCTGCACGCGCTTCTGCACATCGGGATGATCCGGATCGAGGGGCTTGAGCTGCAGGGCCTCGCGGCGCATCGTCGCGACCAGTTCGGCAAAGCGTGGGCTGTCACGCAGCAGGTCGCGATAACACAGATTGAGCTGCTGGCGCTGGGCATCGTTCAGGCGCAGGTCGAAAGGATTACCTTCGCTCTCGGCTTCGCTGCCAGCCGGTAGATCGTTGCCCAGTGTCTCGAATGCGCGCAGTTGGGAGAACCCCGGCAAGCTGCGCACCAGCGGCAGGATGCGCGAATGGAAGGTGCGAACCAGGTCACGAGCACGGGCCGGCGGCAGGTCGATCTGCCAGATGGCGAAGACCTGCACCAGCCGCTTGATGAAGTCCTTGCGCGACTCACGCGTGAAGGTGACCACGGTCATGGCGTCCAGCTCGAAGCCCAGGTAGTGGCGCAGCAGCAGGATACGCAGCACCAGCGAAGTGGACTTGCCGGCACCGGCACCCGCCACCACGCAGGTAGATGGCGTGTCGCTGAAGATCAGCTTCCATTGTGCGGCGCTGGGCTGGGCGTCGGCAGGCAGGCGCTGGGCGACATCGGCCTTGAAGCGTTTCTTCAGCTCTGCTGTCAGCGGCAGGCGCCAGTCGTCGAACAGCTTGTCATCCTGGCCTGGCACTGCAGCGCTGTCAGGGCGGCTGTCGCGGATCACCAGGACCTGCCGCCCGGCCTCGTACCCTTCGGCACGCCCACGTTCGTAGCCGTCACGCAGGCCATCGGCGTGCCCGCTGCGTTGGCCGGTGGCGTGGCCGAGGAACCATGAGTCGCGGTGCTGCGCCTGCAAACGGCTCAATCCTCGCCCAAGCAGGCGTGCGGCCAGGCGGCGCAACCAGGGTAATTGCGCGGGCGGGGTCAGGTCCGGTGGCGCCGGGGGCTGCTCGAGAGACACGGTCACTCCATTGCTAGTCGAATCAGTGGAGCATGTTCCACCGGACGGCTGAAAAGTGCCAGCTAATGCTTGCAGATCATAGGATTAGGCGATGAAACGCAGAAAGTACCGCAACGAAAAACATCGATTTATCAGATAAAAACAAGTCGATATTTACGCTTATTTTCGATACTTGAAAAAGGCATCATGAGCCCATTCCCACCTACCGAGGACCCTGATCATGCTGCAACTGCGCCCCTTCGAAAGCCTCGGCCATGCCAACCACGGCTGGCTGGACGCCCATCATCACTTTTCCTTTGCCGAGTACTACGACACCGAACGTATGCACTGGGGCAACTTGCGCGTATGGAACGACGATCTGATCGCCGCCGGCAGTGGCTTCCCGCCGCATCCGCACCGGGACATGGAGATCATCACCTACGTGCGCGAAGGTGCAATCAGCCACCAGGACAATCTGGGTAACAAAGGCCGCACCGAAGTCGGTGACGTACAAGTGATGAGTGCGGGCACGGGTATCGTGCACAGCGAGTACAACCTGGAGAAGGTCGACACCCGCATCTTCCAGATCTGGATCGTGCCGGACAAGGTCGGAGAGGCGCCGTCCTGGGGCACTCGACCCTTCCCTAAAGGTGACCGCGGCGAAGGCTTCGTGACCCTGGCCAGTGGCCGTGTCGAGGATCAGGATGCCCTGCGCATCCGCGCCGACGCCCGGCTGGTGGCCGCGACCCTGCGCGCCGGCGAGAGCGCCGAGTACCGCTTCGATGCCGGACGACGTGGGTATCTGGTTCCAGCCAAAGGCGTGATCGAGGCCAATGGCGTGCGCGCCAAAGCCCGGGATGGGGTTGCCGTGGAGGGTGAAGAAGTGCTGCGCGTCACGGCGCTCGAGGACAGCGAGATCGTGCTGGTGGACGTGGCCTGAGGCAGATGACCGAACCGCGCTTTTCGCGGGCTGGCCCGCAAAAAGTACGGTTCGGCATGCGCGTAGGCAATCAGCTGATCGCCGCATCCACCAGTGCCTGGGCCTCTTGCACCAAGCGCTGCAGATGCGCCTCGTCAATGAAGCTTTCGGCGTAGATCTTGTAGATGTCCTCGGTACCCGAAGGACGCGCGGCAAACCAGCCATTGGCGGTCATCACTTTCAGCCCGCCGATGGCCTGGCCGTTGCCCGGTGCGTGGCTGAGGATCTGCTGGATCGGCTCGCCGGCAAGCTCGGTGGACTTCACCTGCTCGGGTGCCAGCTTGCTCAGCAGCGCTTTCTGCCGCGCATCGGCCTTGGCCTCGACCCGGGTGGCGTAGGGCTTGCCTAGGGCGGCGGTGAGATCGGCGTAGGCCTGGCTCGGATTGCGTCCTGTGCGTGCAGTCATCTCGGCCGCCAGCAAGGCGGGAATCAGGCCATCCTTGTCGGTCGCCCAGACGCTCCCGTCCAGACGCAGGAACGAAGCACCCGCACTCTCCTCCCCACCAAAACCGAGCGAGCCCTCGAACAAGCCCTGGGCGAAGAACTTGAAGCCCACCGGCACTTCATGGAGCTTGCGCCCTAGCCGCTCGGTAACCCGGTCGATCATGCCGCTGCTGACCACGGTCTTGCCGACAGCGGCGTCGTTGCGCCACTGCGGGCGATGGCGGAACAGGTAATCGATGGCCACGGCGAGGTAGTTGTTCGGCTGCAGCAGGCCGTCACTGGTGACGATACCGTGGCGGTCATGGTCCGGATCGCAGGCAAAGGCCACGTCGAAACGCTCGCGCAGGCCGATCAGGCCCTGCATGGCGTATGGCGACGAAGGGTCCATGCGAATCTGCCCGTCCCAGTCGACGGTCATGAACCGGAAGGTCGGGTCGACCTCGGTGTTGACCACTTCAAGGTTCAACTGGTATCGCTCGGCAATCGCCGACCAATAGCGCACGCCCGCACCACCCAGCGGATCGACACCCAGGCGCAGATTGGCGTTGCGGATGACCTCGAAATCGATGACGTTTTCCAGGTCTGCCACGTAGCTGCTCACATAGTCATGACGCTGGGTGGTGGCCGCCTGCAGAGCCTGAGCGTATTCGATGCGCTTGACACCCTCAAGGCCTGCGGCCAGCAGTTCGTTGGCCTTGGCTTCGACCCACTTGGTCACATCGCTGTCGGCCGGGCCACCATTGGGCGGATTGTATTTGAAACCACCGCTCTGGGGCGGGTTGTGCGAGGGGGTGATGACGATGCCGTCGGCCAGGCCCTGTTGACGCCCGCGGTTGTAGCACAGGATCGCATGGGACACCGCCGGGGTCGGGGTGTACTCGTCGTCCTTGGACAACCGCACCTGCACGCCATTGGCCGCCAGGACTTCCAGCGCGCTGGCCGTGGCCGGCGCCGACAAGGCATGGGTGTCAGCCCCGATGAACAGCGGGCCATCGATGCCCTTCTCCTGGCGGTACAGGCAGATCGCCTGGGTGATCGCCAGCACATGATGCTCGTTGAAGCTCAACTCAAACGAGGTGCCTCGATGTCCGGAAGTGCCGAAGGCCACGCGCTGCGACGCGACCGTAGCGTCCGGGCGACCGGTGTAGTAGGCGGTCAACAGGCGGGGAATATCGACCAGCACGCTGGCCGGAGCCGGCTTGCCTGCCAAAGGACTGAGCGTCATGCAAAACCTCGAGTTCAACGGATGTAGATGTTGGAACGCGCAGTGTACTGGGAGTTGCAACGGCGCGCGATGGGGCTGGTTCAGTTGATAGCGGTCTGCCACCAGATGGGAAACATCTGTTGTACCCGCGGCTCATTGAAACGCTCATCGATCAGGAACAGCACGCCACGGTCCTGGTCGCCGCGAATGACCCGACCGGCCGCCTGGATTACCTTGCGCACGCCAGGGTACAGGTACGCGTAGTCGAACCCGCTGCCAAACTGCCGGGCCAGACGTTGCTTGAACTGTTCGTTGACCGGATTGACCTGAGGCAACCCCAGGGTGGCGACAAAAGCACCAATCAGGCGGGTGCCTGGCAGGTCCACCCCTTCAGCGAAGGCCCCACCCAGCACGGCGAAGCCTATCCCTCGCCCATTCGCCACGAAACGCGCCAGGAATCCCTCGCGTGCGGCCTCGTCCATGCCCGGCGCCTGACGCCAGTACGGCACTTCAGGATAGCGATCGGCAAACAGGGCCATTACCTGCTCCAGATATTCGAAGCTGCTGAAGAACGCCAGGTAGTTGCCCGGCTGACGCTGGTACTGCTCGCCGATCAGCCCGACAATCGGTGCCAGGGACGCATTGCGCTGCTGAAAACGGGTCGAGATCTCACTGACGATACGCACCTGCAGCTGCTCGGCACGAAATGGCGCGGCCACGTCCAGCCAGGCGGTATCTGCCGGCATGCCCAGCAAGTCGGCGTAGAACCGTCGTGGCCCCAGCGTCGCCGAAAACAGCGTGAGACTGCGCGCCGCAGCCATGCGTGGGCCGAGCAGGCGCGCGGGCACCACATTACGTAGCGTCAGCGTCGCCAGACGACGGCTGCGCGGGCCGTTGCGCAGGCTGATATCGAACAGGAAATGCTCATCGAACAGCTCGGCCACACGGCTGAACTGCAGAGCCTGGAAGTAGAACTGCAGGACCTGCGGCTCGATGTGCGCAGGCGCCTGCTCCATGCCCTCCTGAATCAGGCCGATGCATTGTTGCAACGCCCGCAGGAACGCCTCGGGCAGTTGCTCACTCGCCTGGTACGGCGCCACCTGAGCCTTGTACAGCGCATTCCACTGGCGATTGAGGCGCTCCAGTGCACCGCTCAAGCCCGCCGGTTTGGTCTTGCGCAAGGCCAGCAGCTGTCCCTGGTCGAGGCTGGCGCTGTACATGGCGCGCCCGCGCTCCACCAGGTTATGCGCCTCGTCCACCAACACGGCAACCCGCCACTGGTTGAGCTGGGTGAGGCCGAACAGCAGCGCATGGGCGTCGAAGTAATAGTTGTAGTCAGCGACCACCAGATCGACCCAGCGTGCCATCTCCTGCCCCAGGTAGTACGGGCAGACCTGGTGTGCCAGCGCGACCTCGCGCAACCCGGCCCGGTCGAGCAACACCACCTGAGAGGCCGCTTCGCGAGCCGCTGGCAGCCGATCGTAGAACCCCTTGGCCAGCGGGCAGGACTCGCCATGACAGGCACTGCCCGGGTATTCGCAGGCTTTGTCCCGAGCGATCAACTCCAGCGCTCGCAGGCTGGGCTGTGCGGTGGTGTCGGTGATCTGACGCAGTGCATCGAGCGCCAATGCCCGGCCTGGTGTCTTGGCGGTAAGGAAGAACAGCTTGTCCAGTTGCTGCGGGGCCATGGCCTTGAGCAGCGGGAACAGGGTGCCGAGCGTTTTGCCAATACCGGTGCTGGCCTGGGCCATCAGGCAGCGGCCGGTGGCCACCGCCTTGTACAGGGTCTCTGCCAGTTGGCGCTGGCCCTGGCGAAACTGTGGGTAAGGGAACGCCAGCCCCTGCAGGTCGTTGTCCCGCAGGCGCAGCCGTGCGGCCTGGGCCTGTGCCCAGCCAAGAAAGCGCTGGCACAAGGCCTCGAAGAACTGCTGCAACTGTGCGGCATGATGCGGCTCGCTGAACAAGGTCTGCCGGTCGCTGTCGACATCCAGGTACACCAGCGTGACCTCGATCCGCTCCAGCCCACGCGACTGGCACAATAGCCAGGCGTAGACCCGGGCCTGCGCCCAGTGCAATTGCCGGTGGTTGTCCGGCTGACGGTCGAGACTGCCACGGTGAGTCTTGATCTCTTCCACACGATTGCGCAGCGGATCATAGCCATCGGCTCGCCCCCGCACCCGCAATCCCTGGTACTCGCCCTCCAGCGACACCTCCGCCTCGTAGCCAGCCCCGCGCCGGGCAACGACCCGCCGATGGCCATCGATGCCCTGCTGGGCAGTGGGCGACGGCGTAAAGCGCAAGTCCAGGTCGCCGACCTTGGCAGCAAACTCACACAGCGCGCGCACCGCCACACTCAGACTCACGGCGCAACCTCGCACCACCGCACATGACATACCGCGACCGGCATGCCGTGCTCACGGCAGAAGTCCAGCCAGCGCAACTGGTTATCCTGCAGGCGATCACCCGGCCCCTTGACCTCGATCATGCGGTAGCGCCCTTGCCCCGGCCAGAACTGGACGAGGTCGGGCATGCCTGCGCGGTTGTTGCGAATATCCTGCAGCAGGCGCTGGAAACACCGCTTCAGATGCTCGGCAGGAATGCAGGCCAAGGCCTGTTCGAGCAGCACCTCATTCAGTACCTGCCAGAACACGAACGGTGACTGCAGGCCGTGCTTGGCGGCAAAACATTCGCGTATCGCCTGTCGGTAGCTGCCATCGTCGAGCCGCCCCAGACAGGTTTCGAACAGCGCGGCGCGGCGCGTCAGGAAATCACTGTCGTGCAAATCCTGCGGCGCCGCCTGATAAGGGTGAAAGAAAGCGCCGGGCAGTGGCGCGAAAATCGCCTCCCAGCACAAGAGGCCGAACAGGCTGTTGAACAAGGTATTCTCGACATAGTGGACCTCCCCGTCAGCGTGCGCCAAGTGCAAGCGCACCGCCTCCTCCACACCCCGTTCGGCCATTTCCACGGGCAACTCCAGTTCGATGAGCGTTTGCGCGGCAGGCGACGGGCGGCGTCGGGGCGGCCCTCCGAGCTTGCGTGCAAGGCGCGGCAGCATGCGCGCCAACGCCTGGCTCTCGAGAGGATTGGCCACGGTCTGGGCCATGTGTGACGCCAGTGCCTGCGCCCTCTGCCACTGCTCGCTGCGCTCGAGCACGCGCACCTGACGAATGCGCGCCTCGGGATGGTCGAGCCCATCGTAGACGCTCAAGGCCAGGTCCCACTGCCCAAGCCGCTCGCAGCGCTGGCCAATTGCAAACAGCAGACGTGCACGACGCCGGGCCAGCCAGGGATTGGTGCTGTCGACCCGTTCCAGTGCCTGCAGCAACGTACTCGGCGCCTCTCCCTGCTCCAGACGCTCGGCGCAAGCATGCAAGGCCATCGCCAGATCGACCTCATCGCGCTGGCGCAAGGCGCGTGAATCCGCACTGAAGTTCACCTGCTCGTAGCGCAGCACGCCCAGATCGGCCAGTACGAACTCCGACCAATCCTGATAAAGATTGCCAAAGAACAACAGGCGCAGGCGGTCGCACAGGGGTTGCAGGCGCCATTGCAGGATCTGCACCGGCGCCTGCGCGAACCAGGCAGAAAGAGGCCTGCCCGGCAGATCCAATGGCAGCAGCGTGGCCAGCAACTGGGTCTTGGTCGCGCGAGGATGGGCCAGGTGATCGGCAAAACAGGTGAGCAGTTCGTCCCGGCGCAACAAGGCGAACAGCTGTTCCAGACCCAGTACCGGCCTCGGGCAGACCCATCCCAGGGTGAGCAAAGGCTGCAAGGCCGCGTCCGTGTCGCCGATCTCGGCATACTCAAGCCGGTCGCCGCGAAACAGCTCGCCTTTGCGCATGACCATGCGCACCAGCAGTGCCTGCGTCGGCTGGGCTAGCCCGCTGAAGACTCGAAGAAAGTCTTGCTCGTGCGGGTCAAGGATATCGGCGTATCGGTGTTCGACCCACCTCAGCACCTGGCGGAAGTTATGCAGGTAATAGAGCGGATCTTCGACGGAATGGGCAATCACGGCATGGCGTCGCAGGCTGGCATGAGCACTGGTTATACATACAGATACAGCCGCCTG
This sequence comes from Pseudomonas sp. A014, assembly GCF_052378495.1. Lineage (NCBI taxonomy): Bacteria > Pseudomonadati > Pseudomonadota > Gammaproteobacteria > Pseudomonadales > Pseudomonadaceae > Pseudomonas > Pseudomonas sp. A014. Next base: position 2,567,257 of record NZ_CP199001.1, on the reverse strand, counting down.
GCAAGCGCGCCGGATCGACGGTCAGTCCGACCTGTCCTTTGCGTTGGCACGCAAGCACTGCAACCGCTGCCCGAGTTCCCCGAGTGCATCCTCCAGCTCGCCTGCATCGTCCCCCTGCCAGGCCAGCAGCAGGTGGCGACCGTAACTCTCTTGCAAACTGAACAGATTTCCAGGCGCCGCCAGCAGCGCCGGGGTACTCGAGGCCTCCAACAACTGACGCACATCCACTGCCAAGTCCAGGCGACACCAGAGCACACGTCCGCCTTCAGGCACGCTGAATGCCAACAGGCTGCCCAGATGCTGTTCGACGGCATGGCATAAAATCGCCATGCGCAACTGCAGCCGGTCGCGCATTTGCTGCAGATGACTGTCCACATCACCTCGGGTCAGCAGACAGGCCACAGCCTGTTGGCGCCGAGGGGGCAACACAAAGCTGCGGCGCACGAAAGCCTCACACACTGCTGGATGCCGACTCAGCACATAGGCATAGGGCGCTTCGGCACCGATCATTCCTTCCAGCGAACCCATGACCAGCAGCCAGTGCGGATCGACCCAGTCGCGCAGGCGTGTCGCAGGTGGCGCGGCAAAACACTGCTCGCTATCCAGGTCATTCTCCAGCAGCCATGTCGGATATCCCGCGAGCAGACGCGCCACTTCACGCTGTTCCTCCAGCGACATCAGGCGTCCGGGAGGTGTCGCCAGACACGACGGCATGAGCAGCAAGCGCACGGTTTCACGCTTGAACAGCTGCGCCAAGGTACCCAGGTCCAGCCCCCCCTGGTTATCCAACGGCCACTCGATAACCCGTATTCCCAGCTGTTGCAAGACCTGCAACTGCTGCCAGCAACAGGGCGTCGCCACCAGCACCGCGCCGCCCTGCAAGTCCAACGCAAGCAGCAATGTCTGCAGCAGCGCCTGGACATCCGTCGCCAGATGCACGTCCTCAGCCCGCCAGAACTGCCTGGAAGAACGGGTATGGCGGGCCGCCAGCGCACTGCGCAACAGCGCGTTGCCGGTCTGCGTCGTCGCGGATTGACGCGCCAGACGCCGCTCATGCGCCAGCAACAGCGGCTCGAGCGCCTCACATGACAATGGCGGGAGAATGAACGGTGCGCACTGGCCAGATCTCGCAATTGCCCTCGGCGCACTGGCGCCCCCATCGGCTGGCACCAGTGCAAAATATCCGGACTTGGGCACCGAATGTACCCGTCCCTCGCGCTCCAACAGGCTGTAGGCATACTGCACCGTGGCCAGGGAAACCCGCAGGCGCCGGGCCAGGTCACGCAGCGATGGCAAGCGCGGGTCCCCTCCCTCGCAGGCATGGCTGATCAGCGTTTCGAGGTAGCGATAGACCGTTTGATAGGCGAACTCGCGCCGCACGGAACGCCCCATCAACTGGCGACCTGCGCCATCTCGGCCCGGGGCGAGAGGCGCCCCAGCAATCGCAGCCGCACATCGCGCCGTGTCAGCTTTGCCATCAGGCGAGATGCCGTCTGCGGGAGCTCACCCGAATAAATGACCCGCAACTGCGCCAGGCTCAGCCCGCTGGTGCCAATCAGCCAATGGACCACGGCTTCCGGGCAGGGTTGCCCCTGAAGCGCGCGGTGCAGATAAGGCAGTGCGACACGCATGGCCGGGTGACAACGCTGCAGGAATGCCGGCAATCCACGGCCCTGCTCGGCGAACGGGGCGTACAACAGGCAGGTCAACTGGTTGTCGTCGATCGCAAAGGCCTCCTGAAACAGGTGCCTGCCCTCCCCCGAGCGGACGGCGTCGCACTTGTCCAACTGCCATTGATCACGCAGCCGCTGCAGGTGTGTCAGGTACATCGGGTCGAAAAACGCAGCCAGCGGCTCTTCACAAGCCGACACAGGCAACTCGATACCCAGCATGTGAAACAACGTGTCGTCCGCTCGACTGTCGTTGATCAGATCATCGACCGCGATCACTCGCAAGGTTGCCTCGCTCTGGCATGACGGGACTCTTGCCTCGACATGCTCCGTCGGCTTGGCAGCCAGCGTTCGCAGGCGCCCCAGCGTTTCGCACAACACCGCGGCGCACTGGTGCATGGCATGGCTTCCGCGCTCGCCGGTCAGGCGCATGAGCGTGCGACTCCACGCCAGGTACCGACGCCGCTGCCGCACCGGGATCGCCGTGACCAGCGCGCTTGGGAGCGTCCCTTGGGACAGGACGCAGCGCAGCGTCTCGGCCAGTTCAAGGTACAAACGGCTGCCTAGCAAGGATTCTGGGCGCCCGGTAGCAATATGACCGAACGTCAGCAGCGCCTCGCGCTCCAGCGGTGTGCCGGCAACTATCGCGGCGTGGCGGCTGAAAGGCTGCAGTTGTTGGCCGCCAGCCAGCAGTAACTCCACACGGGGGTCATCCTGCAGGAACAGTGCATTGAAGGTGCTCTCCAGGCTGCGAAGCACTGCTGCCCCCGGTGCGGGCTGGCACGCGACCACTACTTGCAGGCGAAAGGTATCGGGCGCTCGCAGCGCAATGCTCAGTTGCGCAGCACGTAAAAATGCCAGCAGGCGTGTGTTACATCGGTCATGCCCGTGTATGACCAGCACGCGGAAGTCCCCGATGTACTCCACACCACCTGCCGCCACCAGCAGACGCTGGATCAGCAATTGCACGCAGGCCCGTTGCGCCTGGGACATATGCTCCAGCAGACGATCCAGTACTTGCTGATATATGTAGTGCATGGCCTGCTCATGGATATTACTCATATAGTCCACTCCATTCCTTGAGCACAAAGAAAGCCGGCATTAACCGACGTAAGAAACAAGTCGCGATTCACTTCAAAGAACTTTCCCACAAACCGTTAGGAGATTTCTAAGCAGCAACAGGCCGGCATTCATTGGAAGCAAAGGCATTTGCCATGCCCCTGCATGCGCCCTGTGCCTCACCAGCAGTGGCCACGTACTTGACTCCGCCGAGCCGCGCCAAGTATCACAGCGCCATTATCGAGGGTTGTCGACTGAATAAAAGATACAGATCCTGGTAAAAAAACCATTCAGTAGAGCAGCATTGATCTACAGACAATAAAGAAAAACCCAAGCATGGAATCATGACCGCAGTGGCAATTAACCGTCGTTGCCGCGGCAGTGTTATTACGTCGGATAGTTATTAATTTTTTGTAGGAAATATCAGAAAAAAACCGGGCCTAAGCCCGGTTTTTTAAGCAACTCGACGCGCTGGAATCACGCAGATCCCATGTCCAGCACAATCCGCCCACCACATGGGCATTCATCCATCAGGCGATGGGCCTCGACAACCTGCTCGAACGGGTAGACCTTGATGATCTGCGGCGTCAGCAGCTTGTCGGCGGTGAACTGGTTGATGTCTCGCAACGCCCGCTGCAGCGCGACCTGGTCCTGGGCAATACCCAGCTCCGGCTTGCCGGTGAAGTTGCCAATGCAGTGCACGTAGAACTGGATGTTCTTCTGGAATGCCGCACAAGCCGGGAATGGCGTCTGGTTACCACCCTGCAGGCCGTACAGCACCAGGCTGCCACGCGGCGCAAGCACATCGCCGAGCAGCGACATCTGCGGCCCACCCATGCCGTCCAGGACCATGTCCACACCGCGGCCATCGGTGTATTTGCCGATCTGCATCAGCAGGTCCTGCTCCTCGGTGACGATCACCTTGTCAGCCCCCAGGCCCAGCAGGTATTCACGCTGCTCCGGCTCCTTGGTGGCGGCGAACACCTTCAGGCCCAAGGCCTTGCCCAACTGCACGAAGGCGGGCCCTGCGCAATGGCTGGCATCGGTAACCAGCGCCGTCTGCCCAGCCTTGGCCCGCGCCAGGTCGACGTAGGCGAAGTAGGCGATCAGCAGCGGTGTGTAATGCACACTGGCCTCGACCGGGGTGAGGTGCTCGGGATAGCGGGTAATGGCCGTGCGGGGGAGCACGATCACATCCCCATAGACCGGATGCTCATTGGGGCTGGTCGCCGGGAAACTGGCGACACGGTCGCCCACGACGATATCGTCGACACCCTCCCCGACCTGCGTGACCACCCCGGCCATTTCGTGACCGATCCCTGCCGGCAGGCGCGCCTGCGACGGTGCCAGGTTCTGGCGCCAGAGCACGTCATACCAGCTCAGGCCGATGGCCTCGACGCGCACTTGCACCTCGCCCGCTGCGGGAGACGGCTCGGCCTGCTCCTCGCAACGGAGCACATCGGCCGGGCCGAACTTGTGGAAACGGATCATGCGGGACATCGCATACCTCGCCTTTGTGAACCTCGTATTACCACGGACTTTATCCGGGCTTTGCACGTTAGACCATCAGTGGCCGTTAATAGTCGACATGCCTGTCATTGATTGGGCTACGGGCAAATCGCTGCATTGGCACCCGTAAACCCGTGCAGGGTAACAGCCTTTGGCCTTAATATTCACCCCGACCCACCTGAGCAAGGCGAAACGCACCGATGAATCGTAACGACCTGCGCCGCGTAGACCTCAACCTGCTGATCGTGTTCGAGACGCTCATGCATGAGCGCAGCGTAACCCGTGCAGCCGAAAAACTGTTTCTCGGCCAGCCGGCGATCAGTGCGGCACTGTCACGTCTGCGCAACCTGTTCGACGATCCACTGTTCGTCCGTACCGGGCGCAGCATGGAGCCCTCGGCTCGCGCCCACGAGATCTTCGCCCTGCTCTCACCGGCCCTGGATTCGATCTCCACCGCCGTCAGCCGCGCCGCTGACTTCGACCCAGCCACCAGCACCTCGGTATTTCGCATCGGTCTGTCGGACGACGCCGAGTTCGCCTTGCTGCCGCAGTTGCTCAAGCGCATCCGCGCCGAAGCGCCGGGCATCGTCCTGGTGGTACGGCGGGTCAACTATTTGCTGATGCCGACGCTGCTCGCCTCTGGGGAGATTTCGGTGGGTGTGAGCTATACCGCCGACCTCCCGGCCAACGCCAAGCGTAAGGTGCTGCGGCGCAGCAAGCCGAAACTGCTGCGCGCCGACAGCGTACCGGGCAACATCACCCTCGACGACTTCTGCGCCCGTCCGCATGCGCTGGTCTCGTTCGCCGGCGACCTCTCCGGCTTCATCGACGAAACCCTCGAGGAAATCGGTCGCAAGCGTCATGTGGTGCTGGCCGTGCCGCAGTTCAACGGCCTCGGCACCCTGCTCGCCGGCACCGACATCATCGCCACGGTACCGGACTATGCAGCAGAAACCCTCACCGCCGCCGGCGGCCTGCGCGCCGAAGACCTGCCATTGGATGTGCGTACCTTCGAACTGCACATGGCCTGGCGCGGAGCGCAGGACAACGACCCGGCGGAGCGGTGGTTACGGTCGCGGATACAGATGTTCTTCGGCGACCCTGACAGCCTCTAGAGGACAATGTCACCGTGCATGCGCTTCGTGCTCTTCTGGGCCGTTGCCAAAAACATCTGGTGATGTACTCGTGCAGAGAGGTGACAGAACCGCTCACCAAACAAGCCATTGAGGCCATGCGTAAGTATCACTAGCGGGGCCAGGAGTTCTACCAAAGCCAGGGTGGGCATTGATCGGCTTCGATGCCGCCCGTTGGTTGACGTGCCGCGAGCCGCCAGGCTGTGGCCTTCTGAAGCCGAAAAAAAGGCCCGCAGCGAGGCGGGCCGAAGACCTGATGTGGAGAGTCGAACCAACTCTACAACTGTTCTGACGAACGCAATCATCAATGGTTTTGCATATCCGTGTCCCCCTCCGACGGGCGGATAACTCTTGATTGCCGCGGCATGGGTTGCGCTGGCGCGCTAACCGTCCCTTAGTCGGCCAAATGCTGCAGTCTGATGAAAGTGGGGGGCAGAGGCAGATGCTGAAGCCCCCAGTAGAAGATCTCCTCCCAGCGTTGCTGGCATTGCAAGATGCCCGTCCAGATTAAAGACCGATCAGATGGAGACTACCTGAGCCGTTGCGCAGCTCGAGCTCGGCAAGCGGCTCCAAACGCCTCGAAAATCGCGCGATATTGCGGATAGAACATCACCTGCCACTCCGGATGCCACTGCACCCCAAGGGCGAATGAGCGACTGTCTTCCACCGACAACGCTTCGACGAGGCCATCCATTGCCACAGCCTCAATACGCAAACCTTCACCGACCCGTTCTATACCTTGCCCATGTACCGAGTTGACTTCGATCACCTCGGGAAACCCCAACCCATGTAACACCCCACCTGATCGTACCGTGAGCCTGTGAGCAGGCGCGTACTGGTCTTCAATAGGTTCGTTGCTTGGGGGCTCATGCTCTACCCCAGGTTGATGGAGCTGCTGGACGAGCGTCCCGCCGAACGCCACATTCATCTCCTGAAAACCCCGGCACACGCCTAGCACTGGCAGCCCTTCTTTTATTGCCGCACGCCAAAGCGGTAGTGTGAGGTGATCACGAGCAGCATCTTTTTTTGTACCAGGCGGGCTCGGGGGCCATCGTAATGGTGAGGCTCGATATTGGACGGCGAGCCGGTGAAGAACAGCCCATCCAGTCCATCGATCATGTCTGCGATGTTCAGCAACTCTGGAAACATCGGCAAAATCAACGGTAATCCATTGGCAGCAGTGGCTACTGCCCGGGCATTCTTGTCGTCATTCAGTTGCACTGCATGTGGGCCGACCTTATAACTACAGGCCGTCACCTCGATTATTGGCAGCCGTGACATCTTCTGCCCCTAGTCATGTCTCCTGTCGGTGCAGCCGGTGCGCATGGCTGCACTCTAGTAATCAGCACCGGCAATGGCTTTGAGAAAGGCCCTGTCTGCGAGCTTGCGCAGGTCTCGCCATTCGTGCCAGTCCACCAATCCAAGGCGGTCCATCTCATCGGCTTGACGCAGCAGTTCTTCATGATGGGTACTGGGGCAATCACGTCTTTGCTCCACGTCGTCGTAACGCAGAAACCACCTATTGATCGCAACGAGTCGGCGCTCTTCCTGGTCTATCTGTCCGCTGATCGCGTTCATGCTGATAACCCGTCAGGGTTGCTAGTAGTGTCCTGGCGATGTGCCGGGCTTGTGGTCATGCACGACACGCTGAACTTGCACATCGGTGAACGATGACGCTTCGTTACGATGCAAACCCTGCAAATACTCGTGCGCAGCCTCGCGAGTAAGGCCCTCCTGGTGACTGCGGAACTCGCAGGTGTCCGGTTGGTTGTCGAAGATGTAGCTGATCAAGTACAGGTAGTTGGCCATCTTGAGGATCCCACGGCAAAGATAGAGTGAGACGCGAATCTACTGGGTTGAGCCTGACACAGTGGCATCCGTTCACCCCGATTGACGATTGGCGTATCCGCAACGGTTCCATGGGCCGTACGTCCGTGGTCATTAGAGCTATGGTTTTCAGCCCCCCGACGGCGACTCGGTCCGCAGCTTCATGGCTTCAAGTACCGAGCGATCGGGAGCTGACAGCTCTACCGAAGCAGGGCCGTCACCACCATCAACGGATTTTCGACGTACTCCCACGCCTCCCCTTAATTCCAAGGGGCCCGCCGTCTGGTCCACCCGACATATTGAAATACTTATTGGTGGATAGGCGTGTTGAAGAAAGAATTGGGTGCAAAGCGCAATCAAAAACGAACGGAACACGCGAGAAAGTTCAGATCGGCTACGCAAATAAGCCCACCCAAATAGTTTGCGCGCCAAACCATTCGTCAGGCCACTTGAACACGTGCTGGCGACAGAAATTCTCAATTACTCTGGCATAACGGAGAACTATCATGACTCAGCCTACCGAGAACCTTCTTGATTGGTTGCGCGACGCCCATGCAATGGAACAGCAAGCGGAAAAAATGCTTAAAGCACAAGCGGAACGGCTGGAGCATTACCCAAAATTGCGCGGGCGTATTGTTCAACACATCGCCGAAACCGAGGGGCAACAGCGATTGCTAGTTGAGTGCATTGAACGGTTGGGAGGAAGCACCTCAACCCTGAAAGATCTGGCAGGAAAGCTTATGGCGTTTGGACAGGCTGTGGGCGGCATGACGATGAGCGATGAAGTGGTCAAGGGCGCGATGTCCGGTTACGTATTTGAAAATCTAGAGATCGCTTCTTACACCGTGCTTATTGAAGCGGCTAACTTCTCCGGTGATGAGCTGACCGCAGAAGCCTGCCGGTCGATTTTGAAAGAAGAGATCGCCATGGCTGACTGGTTAAGGGAGCACCTACCCGAAATAACTCGAGCGTTCCTTAGCCGCTCGGCTACACCCGGGGAGGAAGCGAAACGGTGAGCAGCGCTCACGGCCGCATGCTCATGCGTGCGGCCCAACACACCAATTAAAGGGCCGAAGATGAGAAGCTCAAAGAGGATATGGCGCCGGCTTGAGCATAGTTAAAAAGTCATGCGAAATTGCACACTGGTAATGCAACATAAATAATTAAGCTCCCAATTAGATGCCTGCATTACCGCCCGTTTGATTATTACCGGTGCGAGGCCAAGGGCAGAAAAGCTCCGAGCATGTTCAGCACTCCTTGAATATACAAAGACTGGCACTGCCAAGCCGCAGTCCTGTAGCGACCATGCTCGCTCCTGCAGCCGTGTGTGTTCCCGTTGCAGGATCGTGAATTAAGTTTTGTTTGGCAGAGAAGTACCGCGGCCCGACGCGACGAGATCTTCTGTCGCGTGTATCGCAATGTATCCACGCAGCCCTCCGATACAGTCCCCGTAATTTCCCAGCTTCCCCGAACACAAAGTAGATACAAAGCTGCGCTGAACTATGCAGGCTGTTTGACCCTTCTCGGGCTGCCTCAGCCGGCAGCCGTTCGCGCCTGATTCCCAAGGGGACCACAATGACAACGCCTGTTCCTGATTCCACCCTAAATGTCACGCCGGTCGACCGCCTACGGGTCGATCAATACACCCATGGAATCATCGGGCCGAGCCTGGCTATGCTCGGCCCGCTGGCTGATGGCGGTACCCTGATCACCGGCACTCCGCCGGGCTGCTGGGGACCGATGATCACCCCGGACTTCGAGGGCGGCCATGAGGTGACGCAACCGGTGGCCATTGACGGCGCTGAAATCGGCGATGCCGTGGCGATCAAGATCAAAACCATGCGCGTCACCTCCCTGGCCACGTCGTCCGGGGTCATGTCGTTCGTCGAGGGTCGCTACAATGGTGATCCGTTCGTTTCCAAGTTCTGCGCCAATTGCGGCACCGAACACCCAGCCAGCCATGTCGAAGGCATCGGCGAAGACTCGATTCGCTGTAACCACTGCGGCGCCGAAGTCAGTGCGTTCCGCTTCAGCCATGGTTACGTTATCGTGTTCGATGCGCAGAATCAGGTCAGCCTGACGGTCAATCAGGACATCGCCAATCGACTGGCCGGCAAGGCGTCTGAAATGTCAGCACTGCCGGAATTCGCCGCCCAGCATTCGATCCTGTCCCTAGCCCGCGCCGATATCCCTGGTGTCGCCGCGCACATGCGGCCGTTTCTCGGCAATATTGGCACCCTGCCGTCGCGAGACTTGCCCGATTCCCATAACTGTGCGGATTTCGGCCAGTACCTGATCAGCGCCCCGCACCGTTTCGGTATGACAAGAGAAGAGCTGCACGCGGCCAAGACCGATGGCCACATGGACACCAACTCGGTCCGCGAGGGTTGTGTGCTGATCTGCCCGGTGAAAGTGCCGGGCGCCGGGGTGTACATGGGCGACATGCACGCCCAGCAGGGCAACGGTGAAATTGCTGGGCATGCCACCGATTGCTCCGGGGAAACCGAAGTGGTGGTGGAGGTGGTGAAGAACCTGACGCTGGAAGGTCCGATCCTCCTGCAAAACATCGATGATCTGCCGCCGATGGCGCGGCCGATGAATGCCCGTCAGCGCGCTGATGTCCGTGCGCTGAGCGAGCACTGGGGCCAGCAGGAAATCGAGCAGAGCGGTCCGATCACCTTCATAGGCAGCGGCGAAAATCTCAACCTGGCTGTGGAAAACGGCCTGCAGCGCGCCGCTAATGTCACCGGCCTGCCGTATGACGAAATACTTAATCGCGCGACCATCACCGGCTCCATCGACATCAGCCGCCTGCCCGGTACGGTGCGCGTGACTTTTCTGTGCCCCATGAGCGTGTTGGAACGCATGGGCATCGCTCATCTGGTGCGTGAGAAATACGATTTGGCGTAATGGCCTGGTCCGAGGCCGAGCCGTCAGCGCCCGGTGATACCGATTCATTGCTGGAGCGTCCGTTGAAGGTATCGCCCCAAGGCCTGCCCTTTGGCATAAAGCGTGTCTGATCGGCCCGGTGACACACAGACTTACCAGGCAGATCAAAATCGAAATCAACTGGATACGCTAGTGAAATTGGCTGGCGCCCTACCCTAATATTCAGAGGTTGCTGCCATGATCATTCGCTCGAAACTCAAGACCGCACGCATCCCCACCGGCTGGATATCAGCTCTCGCCTTGATCGCACTCCATTCCCAGTTTTCAGCGGCTGCGACTTCACCTGGCGGCGATGCGGTCGTGACAACCACAAACGCGCCAGCCGCCATAGGGCCCTATTCACAAGCGATTCGCGCTGGAGATACGCTGTATCTTTCAGGGCAACTGCCAATTGACCCGGCTACCGGAAGCCTGCCTATAGATGACACTATCGAATCACAGACTCGGCAATCACTGGAAAACATCAAATCCATTCTTGCAGCCGACGGGCTGAAGATGAGCGACATCGTGTCCACCACCGTCTACCTCACGGACCTGGAAGATTTTGGCAAAATGAACGAGGTGTATGGCACCTATTTTTCAACTGCCTATCCCGCCAGGGTCACTGTTGGAATCACACGCCTGCCGAAAGGGGCGAAGGTCGAGATCGCATCGGTTGCAAGCCGACATGAATAATCCAAGGCCGAGCCAAGGAGCTCGACCTTCACCTCTTTAGCTGTCTAACTGTCAAGGCTACAGCCATGCCGAAGCGGCCCGTTCGCAAGGCTTGTTCGAGTCGGCACTGCGCCGATGGGTTAATCAGCTTCAGCAGGAGCGCGGCGGCGTTCTTTGCCGAGTTGGGCACAATGTCGATAGCCTGGTAAGGACGGTCATCACACTGGGTCTGGCCCCCTGGTTCAGCCAGCCCAGCACCGAAGACCTCGGAGAATGTTACGGGATCATTTCACGCCGGTGTGGGTTCGTTGGTGAACTGGTCCACGATCTTCACCAACCCCTGAACAGCCATCATCACCAACTGCCGGCCCTTTTCCGGCGACGCCTGGCCTGGGTCAGACCCCATTCGCCCGTCCGGGTGGCGCGCGCGAAAATCCAGCGCCTCGCGGATGGGACCCCAGTTGGCGATCTGGGGTGCATAGTCGGCTGTCTTGATACACGCTGGGTATGCCCATTGGGTCACGGCAATTTCCGACGGCGTGGCATGGATGCCATGCCCGGTCGGGAACTGTTCCTTGACTAGCGCTTCCACCCCGTCCAGATCCCACCAGTTGCACAGCTTCAAAGCAAACCCTGCCGGCCGGCGGGCAAAGCTGGCCTCGGTGTAGATTTCCGAAAACGCAGCCTCGATCGAGGCCACGTTGCCGCCATGGCCATTGAGAAAGAGGATTTTCTCGAAGCCATGCACCGCCAGCGAGCGGATCCAGTCGGTGATAGCGGCAATGAAGGTCGATGGTCTGAGCGAGATCGTGCCGGGGAAACCGAGATGGTGCTGGGCCATACCGATGTTGAAGGTCGGGGCGATAAGGATGTCGGCCGTCTTCTGCGCCTCAAAAGCGATGATTTCCGGGCACATCCAGTCGGTACCCAACAGTCCCATCGGCCCATGCTGCTCGTTGGAGCCGATCGGGATGACGATGGTTCGGCTGCGCTGTAGGTATCGTTCGGTTTCAACCCAGGTCGATTGATGTAGGAGCATCTTGGTTTTCTCTTGGGAAAGGTGGTTGACCGGTTACGCCTGCCCAGTGATAGCACCCTCACACCTGGCCCGACAGCATACGAAGGTATCGATGCCGCTCCCGCAATCCGCGGCTAATAACAGCTAACAGCAAATAACGGGCAGTCCGCTGCCTGGCGCCTCACGCTGGAGGCCAGAGTACGGATCACGAGAATTACCCAAGCTGAGTGTCGAAAAATTTCTGTACAGCGCGCCCCCAACTCTGCTGGTGCAGGCGGCCAACCGGAATTGCCCCTCCCCCAAGGCGACACGGGACAACATTACCGTGACGCTGAGCCTTGCACCGACACCTTGATGCAATAGCGCAACACTCAAGCAACCGCTAGAAGTGCGTGCCTCAAGGTTCAAGACGCAAAAGGTAGCGCAGATGGAACATGTGGATCACATCCTGATCGTAGATGACGATCGCGAGATCAGGGAGCTGGTGGGCAACTACCTGCGCAAGAACGGCCTGCGCGCCACCGTCATGGCCGACGGCAGGCAGATGCGCAACTTTCTGGAGTCAAACCGTGTCGACTTTATCGTGCTTGACATCATGATGCCTGGCGACGATGGCCTGGTGCTCTGCCGCGAACTGCGTGCCGGCAAGCACAAGGCAACGCCAGTGCTGCTGCTGACCGCGCGCAACGAAGAGGCCGACCGCATCGTCGGCCTTGAGATGGGCGCGGACGATTACTTGGTCAAGCCTTTCGCCGCCCGCGAACTGCTGGCGCGCATCAACGCGATACTGCGTCGCACGCGCATGCTGCCACCCAATCTGATCGTCAGCGAGGCCAACCGGTTGCTGGCGTTTGGCGCCTGGCGGCTGGACACTACGGCGCGTCACCTGCTCGACAGCGAGGACACCATCGTGGCCTTGAGCGGCGCGGAATACCGCCTGTTGCGGGTATTCGTCGACCACCCACAGCGGGTGCTGAGCCGCGACCAGTTACTCAATCTGACCCAAGGCCGTGACGCCGACCTGTTCGACCGCTCGATCGACCTGCTGGTCAGCCGCCTGCGCCAGCGCCTGGGCGATGACGCCCGCGACCCGGCCTATGTGAAGACCGTGCGCAGCGAGGGCTATGTGTTCTCCTACGCTGTGCAGATCCTGGGGGAACCCGCATGAAGCCTACGCGCTGGCCACGCACCCTGGCCTCCCGACTGTCGCTGATCTTCCTGGTCAGCCTGGTGATCGCTCACGGTCTGTCTTTCGGCCTGCAGTTCTATGAGCGCTACCAAAGCGCCAAAACCCTGATGCTGGGCAACCTGGAGCAGGACCTGACCACCACCGTGGCCATGCTCGAACGCCTACCAGCCGAAGAGCGCCAGGCGTGGCTGCCGCGTTTCGTACACCCCAACTATCGTTACCAGCTGGATGAGGGCCTACCCGGCAAGCCTCTGGACATGGCGTCGTCGCCCGAATTCGTGCGATCCATGGAGGCGACCCTGGGCCGCGAGTACACCTTGAACTATATCCAGCTGGAAGACCTGCGCCCTCACTATCAGGCCCACTTGCGCTTGCACGACGGCAGCCCCTTGACCATCGATGTGCGACCTTCAATTTCACCGCTCTCAGCCTGGCTGCCGCTGGTGCTGGTCGGCCAGTTGCTACTGCTGCTGGGCTGTACTTGGCTGGCGGTGCGCACGGCCATTCGCCCGCTGACGCACCTGTCCAAAGCCGTCGACAGCCTCGACCCAAACGGCGCCGGCACGCGCCTGGATGAGTCGGGCCCGGTGGAGGTCGCCTACGCCGCTGTCGCCTTCAACACTCTGCAGGCACGCATTGCCGCCCATGTGAAGGAGCGCATGCAACTGTTGGCGGCCATCTCACATGACCTGCAAACGCCCATCACGCGCATGAAGCTGCGCGCCGAGCTGATGGACGATTCGCCCGAAAAAGACAAGCTGTGGAGCGACCTGAGTGAAATGCAGCATCTGGTCCAAGAGGGCGTGGCCTACGCCCGCAGCATGGACAGCTCGACCGAAGTAAGCCGCCGCATCGATGTGCAGGCTTTCCTGGAAAGCCTGGTGTTCGATTACCTCGACACCGGCAAGCACATCAACCTGGACATGGCTTGCGAGGCTGTACTCGACACCCGCCCCCATGCCCTGCGCCGGCTGCTGGTGAATCTGCTGGACAACGCCCTGAAATATGCTTCAGACGTCGAGATCGCGGTAACGAGACCCGGCGCTGGGAGCCTGTCCATCGAGATTCTTGACCGTGGCCCCGGCATTCCCGAGGAGTTGCTGGCCGAAGTGCTCAAGCCTTTCTATCGCCTGGAGAGCTCACGCAACCGCGACACAGGCGGAACCGGGCTCGGTCTGGCCATTTCCCAGCAACTGGCGATATCGCTGCAAGGCACGCTGCTATTGCGCAACCGTGAGGGCGGTGGGTTGTGCGCTCAGTTGAGCCTCCCTGCCCTCGTTACCGAGCAGGTCAGAGCGTTGACCAACATCTGAGACCGTCTTCAGCGCGCAGCCATGAACGCACTGGGCGAATCACCCATCACCCGACGGAACATGCTGCTGAACGCGCTGACGCTGGAATAACCGAGCGCCTTCGCAACGACGCTGATCGCCTCGCCATTGTCGAGCCGGTCCAGGGCGCTGGCCAAACGTACCTGCTGTACCCAGTTGCGGAATGTCATGCCGGTCTGTTTGAGGAACAGACGGATCAGCGTGCGCGAGCTGGCTCCGACCTTGTCCGCCCAGTATTCGATGGTACGGGCATGCCCTGGTGCCTCAAGGATCGCATTACAGATCAGCAACAAGCGTCGATCGGCCGGCCAGGGAATCTGCAGCGGCAAGGTCCGGGCAGACTCCAGTTCACTGAGGATCAGCGCGACCACGTGAGCATTACGCCCCTCCAGCTCATATTCGATGGGTTGGCTGGCCAGTATCAGGATCAGCTCGCGCAACAGCGTGGAAACCTCTAGCACCCGGCAGCGTTCACCGTAGCGGGCGGCGAGATCGGCCTGGATGTAGATAGAGCGCATGCTGACCGCGCCCAGCATCAGCTGGTCATGCACCACGCCCGCCGGGATCCACAGGGCGCGCCTGGGTGGCAAAAACCATAGCCCGTCGTCCGTCGCCACGCGCATGACACCATGAGTGGCGTAGAGCAATTGGCCGTGGCGGTGGGTATGCGGTGCGTTGTAGGCGCCGGCGGGCTGGTTGCGCAACAGCGCCGTCATCGGCAGCGCGACGTCCTGATAGTCGCGATAGTCCTCACTACGCCCACACAACGCATCGGTGTCGTCGCGCGCCCGTGCTTCTTTGTTCATCTCATACCCTTTGAGGTTGTCACTTGGCCGATACATTTTGGCACTTATCATCGCCAATGCCTCGTTACGATCCTTTGCAACCACCCGATACAAGGCGCGTCAACATGGCATCCGACAAACATCATCTACGGGCCATCATCGGTCTGCTGGTGCTTTCCCTGGCACTGCGCCCGGCGATCGTCTCCATCGGCCCGATCCTGCTGCCGATCCAGCAGCACTTCGGCCTGAGCTTCACCCAGGCAGCCTTGCTAACCGCCATCCCGGACGTGTGCATGGGCCTCATGGCCTTGCTGGCACCCAGCCTGGCCCGACGTCACGGCACCGATCGCTGCGTGGTTGCCGCACTGGTTCTGCTCGGCGCCGCCGGCCTGCTGCGAGCGTTGGCCGGCACCACGATGCTGCTGTTGTTCAGCACCTTCCTGGTCAGTGTCGGCATCGCCATCGCCGGAGCGCTGATCGGTGGCTGGATCAAAACACACTTTCCCCAGCGTCCGGCATTGTTCATGGGTATTTACGCCGCCGGCCTGAGCGTCGGGGCCAGCCTGTCAGCAGTCCTGACCGCGCCCATTACGGCGCTTGCGCAAAGCTGGCGCGTAGGCAGCGGGATTTGGAGCATGCTGTGCGTGAGCGCGGTGCTTAGCTGGCTGTGGATGGGCAGGCGCGGCGTAAGCACTCCGATAGTCGCACCGCTCGACAACCAGCCGACCAGGTTGCCCTGGGCCGAGCCGCAGGCCTGGCGGGTAGCGCTGCACTTCGGCGCCAGTCAGTTCGTGGTCTATGCGCTGTTCGCCTGGCTGGCGCCGGCGTCCAGTGAACGGGCGCTGACATCCCTGCCTCCCGGCATTCTGCTCGGCCTGTTCACTGCGGTGTTTGCCGTAGCGAGCATTGTCGCCGGAGTGGTTCCCGGTAACCCCGAGGACCGCCGCGGTGTGCTGGCGGTGTCGACCTTGCTTGCCCTGGCCGGCGCTGCCGGCATGGCTTTCGCCCCTGCCGCAGCGCCGACGCTGTATGTGCTGCTGGTCGCTACCGGTCTGGGCATGGGTTTCACCGTGGGCATGACGCTGCCACTGGACCATGCGCAAACACCTGCGCAGGCCAGCGCCTGGACCGTTTTCATGCTGTTCATCGGCTATCTGATCGCCGCACTGGGGCCCATCTGCTTCGGCGCCCTGCGCGATTACACCGGCAACCATGACCTTGGGTTCGAGCTGCTGTTTGCCGTGCTCGTCTTGATGCTGTGCCTGACCACGGCGCTCAAACCGGCCCGCTCAAGCGCAGAAAGATTGAATCAGCTAACAGAAGCTGACAGGGCATAACGGGTAGTCGCCGGCATCGGCCCTCACTCTGGGAACTCGCCACTCTGTGCGCTGGCAAGCAGTGGCATCGACCTGTTACTTGCCATCGGACGACTGTGCGAAATTCTGTCGCCCAGCGTGGCCTGCTTGCTACTCGAGGCCCAGTGGACATCACAGATCTGCTCAATCTGTACACCGCCGGCCTGCTGCTGGCGTCCCTGCTGGTCTGGTGCAGCTACCGGTCGCGCAGTGACACCCAGGTAACTATCGGCACATTTCCCGCCGCAGTGCACGCTCACTCGGCGGCGCACGCAACACAGAGAACCGCCATGCCCAACGAACCAGACCTAAGCCACCTAATCAATGCCGTGCCCGGCTTCGTCTGGAGCGCCGACGGCAATGGCGAGGTCAATTTCATCAACCAGCGCTGGTGCGATTACACCGGCATGTCGCAAGAGCAGGCACGTGGCCAAGGCTGGACCGCATCGCTGCACCCGGACGACGCCGGAGGACTGCAGCAGTACTGGGTGGCCTTGATGCAGGCCGGCACGCCAGGTGAATACGAAGCTCGGCTACGGCGCCACGACGGTGCCTTTCGCTGGTTCCTGATCCGCGCCGTGCCGCAACGTGATGACACCGGAGCAGTGGTGTGCTGGTACGGCGAAAACACCGATATCGAAGACCGCAAGCAGGCTGAAGAAGCGCTGGACAAAGTCCGATCGGAAATGGCCCACCTGGCACGGGTAGCAAGCCTCGGCGCGCTCACGGCCTCCATTGCTCATGAGGTCAATCAGCCGCTGGCAGGCATTGTCACTAACGCCAGCACCTGCCTGCGCATGCTCGGTGCCACCCCACCCAACGTCGATGGCGCGATGGAGACCGCGCGGCGCACCATTCGTGACGGCAACCGTGCTGCGGATGTGATCAAGCGCCTGCGCGCCTTGTTCGCCAGGCAAAGCGTGATGACCGAAGCAGTCGATGTAAACGAGGCGGCGCACGAAGTCATCACACTGCTGCTCGGCGAGCTACGGCGCAACGGCATTGCGCTACAGGTGCAGTTTGCCAAGGGGCTGCCAGCGGTCATGGGGGACCGCGTGCAACTGCAGCAGGTGATCCTCAACCTGATCATCAACGCCATCGAAGCCATGCGCAAAGCGGCCGGCACCGCACGGCAGCTGCTGGTGACCACGGTTCTGGACGGCCAACATGGCGTGCACCTGGCTGTACGCGACAACGGCAGCGGTTTCGACCACCAGGCCATGGAGCGCCTGTTTGAGACGTTCTACACCACCAAGGAATCCGGGATGGGAATCGGCCTATCCATCAGCCGCTCGATCATCGAACGCCACAATGGGGAGCTCTGGGCCACACTCAATGATGGCCCGGGGGCAACCTTTCACTGTGCCATTCCGTTGCCGACAGCCAGCAGCGAAGCAACAGCCGACGGTGTCACCAAGGAGGTTAACGGATGAAAGGGCCCTTGCTCGTAGCGGTGGTCGATGACGACGAGTCGGTCCGCGAGTCGCTGCCCGACCTGCTTAGAGAGTTCGGGTTCGCGGTAGAAGCATTCGCCTCGGCCCAGTCTTTCCTGAGCGCGTCTGGCCTGCAGCAGATCCGCTGTCTGATCCTGGATGTGCTGATGCCCGGCATGTCAGGCCCGGATCTGCTCCAGGCCCTGCAAGCCTGCGGCCACGCCATGCCGGTGATCCTCGTCACCGCCAACACCGATGCTTGCCGGGACCCGCGCCTGCAGGGCGCCGGCGTGATCGACTGCCTGGCCAAGCCTTTTAGCGAGGCACAACTGCTCAAGGCACTGAGTGCCGCGTTGCCGGTTGGTTGATCAAGGAATTCAAAGGAACTGACCGGATGATCGCCCGCCCCCTCACAGCCCCCGTGACGGCCACTGCAACGCCTGTGGTGTATGTCGTGGACGACGATATTTCCGTGCGCGAGTCGCTGGAACCGCTGATCCGCTTCGCCGACTGGCAGCCGCAGCTGTTCGCCTGTGCCCAGACCTTTCTCGCTCACCCCCGGGAGGTCGTGCCCAGTTGCCTGGTGCTGGATATCAATCTGCCGGGCCTGAACGGCTTGGACTTGCAGGCCAACCTGACCGGCGCGAAGCCGACCATGCCGATCATTTTCATCACCGGCTACGGCGATATTCCAGGCACGGTTCGCGCCATGAAGGCCGGCGCGCTGGAGTTCCTGACCAAGCCGTTCGACGCTGACATTCTGCTCGCGGCCATCAGCGCCGCGCTGGAAAAAAGCCGCAGCGCGCTGGAGCGCGAAGAGCACCTGCACGACCTTCGCATGCGCCATGCGTCATTGACCCCTCGCGAGCGGGAGATCATGAACCGGGTGGTGGCTGGCTGCATGAACAAGGTCATCGCCGCGGACCTCGACATCAGCGAAATCACGGTGAAGGCCCACCGCGGCAAGGTCACCCGCAAGATGAAAGCACGTTCGGTGGCTGAGCTGGTGCGCATGGCGTCACAGCTGACGGGGCCCACTGCTGACGAGCAGTGAGCCCCGCGCCTGCGTGGCAGGCGTTGGTGGTTCCGGGTTTACCAATTCATGGCGGCGCTCCCTGTAGACGGATCGAGTCGGTTGTTGATTTCAGTTTTCACCGATGCAGTTGCTGGAAAGGGTACGGTAGTTCATCACTTGGGTCTGATTGTGCGAGTCGAGGTAGGTCAGCCGGGCATTGACCGGTCCGCAGGTCGGCGCGTGATCCTGGCTGGTCGACACCACCTTCTTGATATCCAGCTGAGTGCCGTAGGTGTAGTTGCGCACGTTGTCGGCCGCTTCTGCGCGGGCAGCCAGGGTGCAGACATTCAGTGCGGCGAACAGGCAGGCGGCGTAGACGGTTTTGCGGTTCATGGTCGGGTTCTCCAGGCTTCAATGGGCTGTTCGTTTGAACCGAGGCGTTGCTGCTTCGCTTCGATGGAGCCCATTTAAAGCCGGCAAAGTACCTGGCCTGTGTCACGAACCCGGATTAATCGATCACAAGGTATCAACGCCGCCTGCCAATACGCTGTGATACAAACCCGCTGACACTGCTCGATCTAAAAAAAACGAATCTGTCGAGCAGACTGGGGGCGTCCAGTCACCCCAAACCCCAGGTAGCGGAAGATCTCGCTAAGCGCTCATCCATACGGGCGCGCTTGCCCAGAACCATGAGCCCTAACCCCACCCCGTATTGATGCCGAAGTCTCGATGAACGCGCAATCCACCACCCTGAACAAATTTGCAATGTAAAAAAATAATGATGGCATAAAGCCTCTTCAATCGGCAAAATCCACACGTCCCCAAAGGATTTGAAGGAGCGGTTCCGATGACATGGCCAGTCACGCTGAAACTCGACAGCGCAGCGTACCCGCTCAGCGTGGCGCAACGTGCAGCTTATTCCCTGTCCGACACTGTCACGATCCAGGTCGGTATTGAAGCCAATCAGATAAGCCTCACAGCCCATCCTGCTGAAGTGAGACTCACGCTGTCCCCGGAGCGGGCTCACTCGCTGATCCTCCAGCATCTGAACGACTTCGCGTTACGCGACCATATCAACCGCGAAACAGCAGGGTTGCGCGAAGCCTTGGTCCGAGCCGCCTTCGTTGGATGTGGGATTTCGCAGTGACACTGATCGCGACAGACGCCAAGCAATACCGCTTGCTGCCTTTTCGATTCATGCGCATGAATACGGGACATGATCGTGACATCCTGCTCACCTCCGATACCGGTGAGTACATGCACGTGAACGACGCGCAATTACGAGCCCTCAGTTACTTCGACGTTCCAGCAGGTACGTCTTTATATAAGGACCTGCTGGCCCGCCACTTCATCTATGAACCAGGCCGCCACGATCCGCTCCCGGAAATGGCCGCGCAGTATCGCAGCCGCAAGGACTTCCTCTTCCAGGGCCCTGCACTGCACTTGTTCGTGGTTACATTGCGCTGCAACCACACCTGCCAGTACTGCCAGGTGTCGCGTGCCCCTGTGGGAGGAACCGGTCACGACCTGTCGGAAGCGGATGCACAAGCGGCGGTCGATCGCCTGTTCGAATCGAATGCTCCCGCCCTGACTGTGGAGTTTCAAGGTGGCGAACCGCTTTTAGCCTTCGAGCGCGTCCGCCAGATTGTCGAATGCGTCGTTGAACGGAACGTGGTCGAAAAACGGGATATCCAGTTCGTCATCACCACCACGCTGCACCACCTGACGGAAGAGATACTCGACTTCGCAGAACAGCATCGCATCCAGTTTTCGACCTCGCTCGACGGGCCAGCGCCCCTGCACAATGCCAACCGCCCTACTCCGTCACGAGACTCCTACGAACGCACTGTAAAAGGCATCCAGTGGGTCCGTGAGCGCCTAGGCCATGATGCGGTTTCCGCGCTGACCACGCTGACTTCAAGAAGCCTCGAACAACCTGAAGCGATCATTGATGAGTATGTTAGTCAGGGCTTCTCCAGCATTTCGCTTCGGCCTCTGAGCCCTTATGGGTTTGCCATCAAGAGTGCCCATCGACTTGATTATCCTATTGAGCAGTACCTGGCCTTTTACAAGAAAGCACTGGCCTATTTGCTGCACATCAATCAACAGGGCGTATACCTCTCTGAGAGTTATACGAGTCTGTTACTGAAGAATATCTTGACCCCTTTCTCCTCCGGCTATGTAGACCTGCGCTCCCCTACTGGCGCTGGTACTGCCGCGCTGGTTTACAACTATGACGGTTACGTCTATCCCTCGGACGAAGCCCGAATGTTGCTGGAAATGGGAGAGGACGGCTTGAGGCTTGGCACCGTCCAACAACCCTTGTCTGAATTGCTCGCATCGCCCGTTATGAATGCGTTGCTCGCCAGTGGTGTTGCAGAGGCGCTGCCTGGCTGCTCCGATTGCGCACTTGTCCCATACTGTGGTGCTGACCCCATCGAACACTATGCCCGCCAAGCTGACCCGATCGGGCACAGAGTGTTCAGCAACTTCTGCAAGAAGAACATGGGGCTGCTGAAGCATCTTTTCGGCCTGCTTTGCGATGGCGACGACACCGTGCAGAGGGTGCTGCTGTCTTGGCTAAACAGGCGCTCTTACAACGATGTCCGGTTCCCGGGTTACAGGGGCTGAAGGCAATGCTGCGCAAAGATACCCACTTCGAAATCCATCACCTGAATGAGCCGAAACTGCTCAAAGTCATCACTCTTGATGAGTTCATCGAACAAGGCCTGGCTGTTTGTGCCGGAAGCGCTGAGTTCTGTGACCTGCTGCTATGGCTGCCAAACGAAGAACGGCTACGCAGCCCGCATCTGCTCTCATTACCAGTGGGTGGATTCCTGATCCCGGAGCCATTGATCGGCGACTTCAACAGCGCAAGGCCACATCTGCACACCCCCAGAGATGCGGATGTCGTGCAGCCCGGCGATGTCATTGCCATCACACCAGGCAACACGCTGGTGCGAGTGCTCTATCGACGAGGCTCAGACAGCAACCTGCTATTCATGACCGATCGTTGCAACAGCCTCTGTCTGATGTGCTCGCAGCCGCCCAAAGATATCGATGACCGTTGGCACATCGAAGAGAACCTACGGCTGATCGACCTGATGGACCCGGGCGAGGAAAATCTGGGAATCAGCGGCGGAGAACCAACGCTTTATCGCGACGGCCTGCTCGAAATCCTGGCCAAGTGCAAAGCCGTTTTGCCGCAGAAATCCATTCATGTGCTCAGCAACGGGCGTCTGTTCCAAGACCCGAGCTGGACCGCAGCGCTCTCTGCCATCAGCCACCCTCAGTTGAGCTGGGGCATCCCGCTGTATGCCGACAATGCCGAAGACCATGACCATGTGGTGCAGGCTCCAGGCGCGTTCAGCGAAACCCTGCAAGGTCTTTACAACCTGGCGCGCGCCAACCAGATCATCGAGATACGCGTGGTGCTCAATCGCCTGACCACGCCACGCCTGCCAGAGCTCGCCCACTACGTGTTCAGGAACCTGCCATTCGTGCGGCATGTTGCGCTGATGGGTATCGAAAGTACCGGCCTGGCCAGGAAGAACTACGAAGAGCTGTGGATTGACCCGCTGGACTATCAGGAATCGTTGAGCCAGGCCGTGTATTTCCTGTTCAACCGCGCAGTGGCGGTTTCGATCTACAACTTGCCCCTGTGCCTGATCCCGGCACACCTCTCGCGTTTCGCCCGCCAGAGCATCTCGGACTGGAAGAACCTGTTCATCGATACCTGCCAGCAATGCGCTGCATTGAAACATTGCTCTGGTTTCTTCAAATCGCACACCGACCGTTGGCAAAGCCGCGGCGTACAACTGCTATCGACTGAGGCGTTTAGCGCCTATGCAAGGAGTGCACAGTGAAATTGCTTGATCGCTGGAAAGTGCTGATCAGTGGGATCAGCTTGCTGCCAATAGCAGGTACCCCCCTGGCACAGGCAGGCCATCTGTCGCTCGCCGATGCGAACTGGCAACCCAACGATAAGTTACAGCCGCCGGTATTTACCGATACGCTCAATGCGCCAGACACCGTCAACATCTATGCGGCACATCGCTCGCACAGTTCGCACCGGTCCCACAGTTCGCACAGCTCCCACTACAGCGGCTCGGGTGGCTACAGCGCACCTCGTTACTACAGCCCACCCGCTACCAGTACCCGAAGCTATAGCGCGCCGAGTGCTTCGAGCGGCACGTCCAGCAGCAACAGCCTTTATCAGTCGTCTGGCGCTACCAGCGGGACAAGTTCGAGCACTTCAAAGAGTCGCGCGACCAATGAGCAGAAAAACAACCTGATAACCCGTGTGCAGACCGCGCTGATGGTACGTCAGTATTACCAAGGCGCCATTGATGGGGTCATGGGCAAAGCGACACGTGGTGCGCTGATGGCCTTTCAGATGGACAGTGGGCTAACAGTCAATGGCCGGATGGATACGCCATCGCTGAATGCATTGGGGATCAAAATTCCTTGAGTTGCGTGGGGGTGAAGCTAGCACACGTTCAACGAAGCACGAATTATCCCGTGCTGCACAACCCTCAAGTCGACACCACTCGCTAGAGGTTGCTCAACCACCTGCGAAATAATGCTACCGGAAGGTAGAGCAATCCTGTTGAGCGACTGCCCCGCTTACGCTTGATGAGCAGAAGACCAAAATTTGACAAGGTAAGGATTATTCCTTACCATTCGCTCAATTAGCCTTGGGAGATCACTCATGCCTGCCATCCACGAAATCGCGACGTTGACCTCAAAGGGTCAGGTCACAGTGCCCAAGTCCGTTCGCCAGCTTCTAGGCCTCGGCACTGGAGACAAGATTGCATTCGACGTACGAGGCGGTGAGGTCGTGGTCAACCGCGTAGAAACCACCCACGAAGATCCTGCCATCAATGCGTTCCTGGGTTTGCTGGAGGCTGATATCCGAGGCGGCCGCAACCTCACCACCCTGCCGGAAGACTTGGCGCAAACCATGCTCGCCAACGCAAAGCACTCCGTAAACCTGGACGAAGATATTGATGGTGAGGTCGCGCTCTGATGCTGCGACATGGCTGGACACTGTTGTTCCATGAAGGTGTGATTTTACAGCTACGCAAATTGCAAGAAGCCGCCGCCCGGGCCGAGCAGAACGACCCGCGAGGTTTTGAAAGCAACGCTAACGTGAAGCTGTTTCGGGCATTGAGCCATCTGATCCTGGAGGCTGTGCCTGCTGACCCAGGCCGCGATGAGTTCCGCCAAGGCAACACGCTCGGCACCGCTTACCGACATTGGCGGCGGGCAAAAATCGGTAGGCGCTTTCGGCTGTTCTTTCGCTACGACTCAAGATCCAAGGTCATCGTCTATGCATGGGTCAACGACGAAAATATCCTACGGTCCGCAGGCAGCAAAACCGATCCCTACGCCGTATTCGAAAAGATGCTGGGCCGCGGCAACCCTCCTGATGACTGGGATGCGCTGACGGCTGCGACGCGTAGCGACTGGGACAAGCCCAAAGCGTAAGCGGCACGCTTTGGCATCGTCCACTCGTAACCACCGCCAAAAAGTGTGTTTCCGGGAGGCGAATGAATTCCTTACTCAGTCCGTGAACAAGCGAATAAGGGCGGCGGCGATGCGCGCAAGAACGATCAACCATTCATATTCAGCGCTGCCGAAAGGACGCGACCGGGCTTAGCGCCCGGTCACCTGGTCGGATATTCAGCGACGGGCTTTCCTGTCGACCTCGGCCAGACGCTTTTCGATCTGGCGCGTCTTTTCCTCCTGTTCCTTGATGGACGTGGGCGTAATGACCTTGTCCACCGCCTCGGTATCCTGGTCCGGGCGCTCAAGCACCGGGCCTGGCACCCGCTCGCCTTGCTGTGCTTCTTCAGAAGAGAGCGGCCGTGGGACTTTGTCGCCGTTCTTGCCATCGTCAGCTTTCATGGACTGTTCCTCGCGGTCTAATGTGTTCTCAGAAGAGCCCTAACGCAGCCAAAAAGTTTGATCCGGTTTGCATCAGCGCAGATACCGCTCAAGCGTCAGCGCGTTACCCAGTGCTGCGCTGGAGGCGGTGTTGTCGAAGATGCACCAGGTATCTGCACCTGCAGCGTGGCTGCGCTGCAGCCGCTCAGCCAGCTGTTGCAGGTACTGTTGGGAATACTCGCTGTGGTAGATCCGCGGCTCGCCGTGCAAGCGCCAGTAGACCAATCCAGGCCAGCCAGCGGGTTGTGCGTCGGCAGCAAAGCGTGAAGGGCTCGCCGCCACCTGGGCAATACGCAAGTCGATCAACATCGATTGCGCCGCTTGCCAACTGGCGTGCCTGGGCTCGACCGCGACCGGCCCGGCATAGTGTTCGCGCAGGACTTCAAAGAAACGCCGGTCGCGCCCGGCATCATGGGCGAGCGACGGCGGCAACTGAACAAGCAGGCAGCCCAGGCGGTCCCCCAATTGCCGGCATTGGCCAAGAAACGCATCAAGCGCAACCTCGCAGCCTTCCAGGCGTAGCTCGTGGGTGATGAGCCTGGGCAGCTTGACGGCGAAGCGAAAATGTTCCGGAACCGAGCAAGCCCAACGGGCATAGGTCGCAGGTAGATGCGCACGGTAGAACGAGCTGTTGATCTCCACGGCATCAAGCCGCGCGGCATAGCGCTGCAGGTGGCTGCCGGGCAGCGGGAACTCGCCGGCGTACTGGCGGGACAAGCTCCAGCCCGCGCACCCCAGATGAATCATCATGGCATTCCAAATGCACTGTGTTGCTGCAATGGAGTCGTCAAGGCAGGTCGTCGTTCAATAAGCGCAAAGCGCCGAGCAAGAGGCGCCAGAGACGAGTCGGCGCTCTGCCTGGCTTATTTCGATTATCGCTTTCATCCCGGCAACCCCTCAGGGTTGCTGGTAGTGTCCTGGCGATGTGCCGGGCTCGTGGTCATGCTCAAGACGCTGAACTTGCACATCGGTGAATGAAGAAGCCTCGTTGCGGTGCAGGCCCTGCAAGTATTCGCGCGCAGCTTCGCGGCTCAGGTCTTCCTGGTCACTACGGAACTCGCAAGTACCGGGCTGGTTGTCGAGGATGTAGCTGATCAAGTACAGGTAGCTGGGCATTTTGAAGGTCCTAGGGCAGGTGGAGTGAGAAGCGAATCTCCCAGGTTGAGCCTGACTCCGTTGCCTCCGTTCACCCCAATTGACGACTGGCGTTGCCATAACGGCTCAATGCGCCATACCGCAGGGGTCCAAGTGCTGCGCCTGTCCCTTCACCATGCTCTCAGGTTGTCGAGGGAAGCAGCTTCGAAGTGCTTGTCACGTCATCCATGCCTGCATCACACCACCACTGAACCAGTTGCTCTGAACTTTGCCAGCCTAACAGCCTTCCCCTGCATACCCCCCACGTTTTAGGGAGCTTGCACCATGATTGATCAAGCGACAGGCATGAAGCCAGGTGAACGGTACAGCGTTGAAAACCTTGAACGCGCCCATCAGTTCCCAGGCTTTTTCCAAGACGGCAAGTATTACCTCAGCCCAGAGCTTCTGACGGCTATCGGATGGCTGGAAGGCGACCGATTCATCTACGACAGTCTCGATGCTGAAGGCGAGCCCATTTTCCCTGGGCGCGTGGCCGGCACCATCAGCGACTTGACCTTGAATCTTGTGGACGGTACCTCCCTCCAGCTCTCGCGCATCGAAGCCAGTGAGACTTTCACGGCGCCGATAAGCGAGCCCATTTCACCCGCCGATGAGCCGCCCCCGTTGACTCGTTCGCCGATCAGAGGCCCGCTGCGCGGCAAGGTGGTGGTGATCACCGGAGCGTCCAGTGGCATAGGCCGCGCCGCAGCCCATGCCTTTGCCTGCAAAGGCGCGCGTCTGGTTCTGGCAGCACGAGATGAGCAGGCGTTGTTCGAAACGCTGGACGAATGCACCGATTGCGGCACCGATGCTGTCGCCATAACGACCGACATGACCCAGAGCGATCAGGTACTCGCCTTGGCGGAACGTGCTGCCGAGTTTGGTCATGGCCGAATAGACATCTGGATAAACAACGCGGGCGTGGGTGCGGTGGGCAGTTTCGAGGAGACGCCGCTCGAAGCCCATGAGCAGGTCATCCAGACCGACTTGGTGGGTTACCTTCGAGGGGCCTATGTAGCGCTCCCCTACTTCAAGAAACAGGGCAGCGGTACGCTGATAAACACCTTGTCGCTAGGGAGCTGGGTTGCACAACCCTATGCCGCAGCCTACTCAGCCAGCAAATTTGGCTTGCGCGGGCTCACTCAGGCACTCAGGGGCGAGCTCACTGAATTCCCCGACATCCACGTCTGTGACATCTACCCAGCCGTAATGGATACCCCAGGCTTGCGCGATGGCGGCAACTACACAGGCCATGCGCTCAAACCGCCAGGGCCCATCTACGATCCAGAGCTCGTGGCAAAGGCGATGGTGGCCTGCGCTATTTCACCTCACGCCAACACCACTGTCGGTGCAAGCGCCCGCCTCGCGCATTTGGCCAGCTATCTGATGCCTGGGTTACCGGCGCTATCGGGATGGCTCACGCGCTGGGGATTGAACCGTAGCCCTGGCGCAGCGAAGTCTTCAGGCAACCTCTTTGAACCGCCGATTGGTCGGCGAAGTATCGAAGGCGGATGGAGAACCCCGAAGGCCAAAACCCCTTTGCTGCTGAGTGCCGCAGTGATCGGGTTCCTCGCCGGGTTCGTCATTACCCATGCCCAACGCCGGCGCCGGTGAACGATCTCGATGAGGCATAGGTTCGGTTGGCGAGCTGATCTCGCCTGGGTTTCTCTCAAGCGGAAATCCAGGCGTTCTTTTGACAATCGGGTTGGCTCTGCAGGCGTTTGCTGCTAATCACTGCCAGAGCCTCATCAGCGCACCATGTGCGCCAGTCACCGGGTCTTGCTCAGGGTGCGGCACTCGGGCAATACGCGCCAGCGCCTGCTGGTGAGCGCCGGTTTCGGGTCGCTGGGTATCGTAATCCTCCTGCCCCTGGGGATAGGCGCCCACGACCAGGAATTCGTCGCTGGACGAGATGCAACGATGGCCTGTCCCTGCCGGCAAAACCAGAACATCACCCGCCTTGACCGTCAGCGCCTGACCCGCTGCGCCGCCCAGCATGATCCGAGCATGGCCGCAGGCAACGCCGAGCACCTCGTGTGCATTGGGGTGGAAATGGTGGTAGTCGAAAATCCCGGCACGCCACAGCGGGGTCCACTGATGAGCGGCGAACAAGGACTCGAACGCGCTGGCGTTGTCATGCGCAGGCGCAAGTTTCAGCTGGTAGAGCAACACGGGGAAACGGTTATTGGGTGTCGCGCCGTCGTCCTCGAATCGCAAGGCCTGGATGGGCTGGGCGCTACTGTCGATGGCAATCATGAGGGCATCCTGATCAGGCTGGTAATGTCCTTGAGAAGCCATACCCGTGCCGAGGTTCCTATGGACTGACCACCTACAACCTGTTGAAACTTTACCCTCCGCGGCCCAGTCCAGACCCTATTGATCACAGATAGGGAGAAGACGATGACAACGACGGTAGGCGACTTCCTGGTCGAGCGCTTGTACCAGTGGGGCGTTCGACGCATCTTCGGCTACCCGGGGGACGGCATCAATGGCGTATTTGGTGCATTGAGCCGAGCCAACGGGAAGATTGAATTCATCCAGGCCCGCCATGAAGAGATGGCCGCATTCATGGCCAGCGCTCACGCCAAGTTCACCGGTGAGCTCGGTGTGTGCATCGCCACTTCCGGACCCGGCGCCTCGCACCTGCTGACCGGCCTCTACGATGCACGAATGGATCACCAGCCGGTACTGGCCATCGTCGGCCAGCAAGCGCGTGCGGCGCTGGGCGGGCATTACCAGCAGGAGCTGGACCTGTTGTCGATGTTCAAGGATGTGGCCGGAGCCTTCGTACAGCAGGCCTCGACCCCGGAGCAAGTGCGGCACCTGCTCGACCGTGCAGTGCGTACCGCCGTCGGCGAACGCCGAGTCACCGCCATCATCCTGCCCAATGACTTACAGGACCTGCCCTATCAAGAGCCGGCAAGGGTACACGGCACGGTGCATTCGGGCATCGGCTACAGCAAGCCCAAGGTCGTGCCGTTCGACGCTGACCTGCAGCGGGCGGCCGAGGTGCTCAATGCCGGAAAAAAGGTGGCGATCCTGGTCGGTGCCGGCGCCTTGCAGGCCACCGAGCAGGTCATCGCCGTCGCCGAAAAGCTCGGTGCCGGCGTGGCCAAGGCACTGCTGGGCAAGGCCGTGCTGCCTGACGATCTGCCCTGGGTCACCGGTGCCATCGGCCTGCTCGGTACGGAACCGAGCTACCAGTTGATGAACGAGTGCGACACCTTGCTGATGATCGGCTCAGGCTTTCCCTATGCCGAGTTCCTGCCCAAGGAAGGTCAGGCCCGTGGCGTGCAGATCGACCTGCAACCGGACATGCTCAGCCTGCGCTATCCAATGGAAGTCAACCTGGTCGGCGATGCCAGCGAAACCCTGCAAGCATTGCTGCCATTGCTGCAGCACAAAAGCGAGCGGCGCTGGCGCGGCAAGGTCGAACGCTGGCGCACACAGTGGGACAAGACCCTGGAAAAGCGCGCGCAGGCCAAGGCCGACCCGATCAACCCGCAACGCGTGGTGTGCGAACTCTCCCCGCGCCTTCCGGACCACGCCATCGTCACCAGCGACTCTGGGTCGTGCGCCAACTGGTTCGCCCGCGACCTGAAGATCCGCCAAGGGATGCAGTGCTCATTATCCGGCGGCCTTGCCAGCATGGGCGCGGCGGTACCTTACGCCATCGCGGCGAAGTTCGCCCACCCTCAGCGCGCGGTGGTGGCGTTGGTGGGTGACGGTGCGATGCAGATGAACAACCTGGCCGAGCTCATCACCGTGGCCAAGTACTGGCGCCAGTGGGACAACCCGCAGTGGATCTGCGCAGTGTTCAACAACGAAGACCTCAACCAGGTGACCTGGGAACAAAGGGTCATGGAAGGTGACCCCAAATTCGAGGCCTCGCAATCGATCCCGGACGTGCCCTATCACCTGTTCGCCATTTCCATTGGCCTGCAAGGCATCTATGTGGAGCGTGAAGAAGACATTGCCAGCGCCTGGGAGCGCGCCCTGGAAGCCGACCGACCGGTGCTGATCGAGTTCAAGACCGACCCGGACGTCCCGCCGTTGCCACCCCACATCAAGCTTGAGCAAGCGAAGAAGTTCGCCAGCGCGTTGCTTCATGGCGATCCGAATCAGGGTGGTGTCATCGTCCAGACTGCCAAGCAAGTATTCAGCTCAGTACTGCCGAGTAAAAAATAGACCCTGCCGAGACCCGCGCTCAGGCGCGGGCTGCGGTTCAGCTATCCGGGGCGGCGCTCATCTTGCGGATGCGGCGTCGGATCGCTTGTCAGGATGCGGATCTATCAGATATTCGACGAGCGTGACGGCACAGGCCGAGATTCCTTCCAGCACGGCCATCTCGAAACCATGGGTATTTTCGGTCGGGATCGCGATGCAGCCAGCCTTGGCATCAATACCTGTACTCAACACCGCGCTGGCATCGGATGCAAAATCTACCAGCAATGCGGTTTGGGGAACGTACCCTGCCCGCCGAGCGGCGGTCATCAGCGCCTGCACCACGGTGCGGCTGTAGTATCCCTTCTGATCGCCGGTATTGATGATCGGGTTGGCCGTGAGCTCAGTTCCATATTCTTCAAGCACCGGCCCGACCTCGACCGCAATGGTGGTCTCTCCCGGTAACCTGGCTGCCGCGTAGAGCGCACCCGCATTGGATTCCTCTTCCAGCGTGGTCAAGACGAACCACACATCCTGGTGCAACTCCTCACGCCTTGCTCGCAGCAAACGGGCGCACTCGATCACCGCAGTGAGCGGTGCACGGTCATCAAGAAAATGGGCAGCCACACAGTCATGGACAGTGAACGGTTTGCGCCAATGCTGACTGAGCACCACGCGGGTGCCGGGGCGCACGCCAGCGTCTTGCAGCTCGCGCTTCGACATGCGCGTGACCACGTATACATCCTTCCACTGAACATTGCCTGCGAGCACATCTCGCCCATTGGAAGTCCGACCGCTGTTGTGCATCGAGCCATAGGACAGAACACCGGGCAGGTTTTGTTCATCGCCAAGGATATCCACCGGGCAGACACCGAAGCTGATCGGCTGAGCACCGCCCAGGGCCAAAACTTCCAGCGTTCCGTTCTCGCGGACGTTCTTGACGATCA
This sequence comes from Pseudomonas sp. A014, assembly GCF_052378495.1. Classification (NCBI taxonomy): domain Bacteria; kingdom Pseudomonadati; phylum Pseudomonadota; class Gammaproteobacteria; order Pseudomonadales; family Pseudomonadaceae; genus Pseudomonas; species Pseudomonas sp. A014. Next base: position 2,536,136 of record NZ_CP199001.1, on the reverse strand, counting down.
TTGCAATCTCATCAAGGTGTGCCATGACCCTGATGGCGTCTTCTGGATTACAGGAATGCCCCGCTCGAACGACGCCCACGACATTGCCAGCCCCGTCAATATGCGCATCGTCGCACAAAGAAGCCAATTCTCGCTGACAGATGGCCCGTACCTCATCTTCCTGGCCGCCAGGGCCGCGAGCATTCAGCAGCTCCGTCAATAACGCATGGATTTCCACCGCTCACCCTCCTCACTCCATCGCCAGTTGTTGACCCTGCCCCAGCAGCCCGCGTTCAGCCGATTGGCTGGTATTGCAGGCATTTCTTTGAGCAACCACCTTTGGTGGAAACAATGCCAGAGGACTGATGAGTAGCGCTCCAGGCTACTTGCGGCGCAGGCTCTAGAACACATGAAATAAAGCGCCTAATACTTCATGCGTTTCGTCCGGTGGATGCGAATTTTTGGGAGTGGTTGCCTCCAGGCTAGCGGTCGAAGTTGAACACAGACTTTCCTGTGTGACTGACATGAGGTGAAAGATCATGGCTAACAACCAAACCAATCGCGGGCATCAAGGCGGCACTGCACAGAACAACCCTGGCAATTTTGCCAACGACCGAGAGAAAGCGTCCGAGGCGGGGCGCAAGGGTGGCCAATCCTCGGGCGGCAACTTTGCCAACGACCGTGAACGCGCCTCGGAGGCTGGCCGCAAGGGCGGACAAAACAGCCACGGAGGCGGTCGCAACAGCTAAGGCCGCTGGCCAATGTGAAGGTGCCAGGGCGAGAACTCGCCCTGGCGCTCTTCAGAGAGATTGGCCATCGTCTTCGATGTCTTCCTCAGCCTCTGCAGCACCAGTGGCGTCAGCGTCATTCAAAGGCGGTGAAGTCGGCTTTTCTGGATCGTTGATGAACGGCACACCACTTGGGCCGTGCTCTTCAAGACCTTCGGTTTTTGGTTGCATAGCAAAGCCTCCCGGCAATATTACTCATGTGCCTGTGAGGGACGAAGGACGAGAAAAATTCAAAGGAAACGCCAGGCGGCAAAATACGACGCCACGCCAGCAATCACGCCTGCAATTTTTTTCAATTGCTGCCCATTGGTCAGCTTGACGCGATTCGGAGCATCGTCTTTGAACTTCGCGGGTGATGGAATGGCCTTCCCTTTCAGGTCCATCGTAAACGGAGAAATCACAATGAATGCGCAACTGAGCGGCAAACGCGTGGCTTTCCTGGTCACTGACGGGTTTGAACAGATAGAGCTCACCGGCCCGCGTGAAGCCCTGGAAAAAACTGGCGCCGTGGTCGACATCCTGAGTGACAAGGAGGGAACTGTACGCGGCTGGAACCATGACAAGCCGGCAGACGAGTTTGCCGTGGATGCAACGTTCGACAGTGCCCACCTGGATCTCTATGACGCCATTGTGCTGCCGGGCGGCGTGCAGAATTCCGACACCATCCGACTGATACCCGGCGCCCAGAAACTGGTGAAAAGCCACAATTCTGCAAGCAAGCCATTGGCGGTCATCTGTCATGGCGCCTGGCTGCTGGTGTCGACCGGCCTAGTCCAAGGCAAGCGGATGACCAGCTACAAGACGCTGCAGGACGATATTCGCAATGCAGGCGGTGACTGGGTTGATGAAGAGGTAGTGGTGGATGGCAACCTGATCACCAGCCGCCAGCCGGACGATATCCCGGCATTCAACGAGCAACTGATCAAGATGCTGGTCGGTTGAGCCCTCTCTCAGCACACCGAAAAAGGCAAGGCGCGCTGACACGATCAGCCTTAAAAAATTCGTGGCACAACCGCAGGAGCTTTTACCATGCGAGACTTCCCTACTCCGCCCTTTCCTTCGCAACGGCAAAGCGTCCCCGGCTCACAACGCAAGATGGAGCCCTATCCAGATTGTGGTGAGCACTCCTATACCGGCCACAATCGCCTGGAAGGCAAAATTGCGCTCATCACCGGTGCTGACAGTGGTATCGGGCGGGCAGTCGCCATCGCCTATGCACGCGAGGGTGCTGACGTCGCCATCGCTTACCTCAGCGAGCATGAAGATGCGCAGGACACTGCGCGCTGGGTCGAAGCAGCAGGTCGAAAATGTCTTCTGCTCCCTGGAGACTTGGCGCAGAAACAGCACTGCCATGACATCGTCGAGAAGACCGTCAAACAGTTCGGGCGCATAGACATCCTGGTCAACAACGCCGCCTTCCAGATGGCCCATGAGACCCTGGAGGAGATCAGCGATGACGAATGGGTGAAAACCTTCGATACCAACATCACTGCTATCTTCCGGATCTGCAAAGCAGCATTACCCTCCATGCCCAAGGGCAGCTCGATCATCAACACGAGTTCGGTCAACTCCGACGACCCATCCCCCAGTTTGCTGGCCTACGCCACGACCAAGGGCGCCATTGCCAACTTCACGGCTGGGTTGGCTCAGCTACTAGGGAAGAAAGGGATTCGAGTCAACAGCGTTGCGCCTGGCCCCATCTGGACGCCTTTGATCCCGGCGACCATGCCCGACGAGGCCGTAAAAAACTTCGGCTCCAGCTACCCTATGGGGCGGCCAGGACAGCCGGTGGAGGTCGCTCCAATCTACGTGCTGCTCGGCTCCGACGAGGCGAGCTACATCAGTGGTTCACGGTACGCTGTTACCGGCGGGAAACCGATCCTCTGACGAAAAAGAGGCTCGCCAGAAGGCGAGCCTGCTTCCTGATTTTCGGGATGGAATCAGCGTTGCGCTGCCCCTCCTCACATGCTGTTTTTGCGCCGTGGACACCGATTGCGCTGAACCAATCACCGCTTGATTGCGTCCACCGCACAACAACAAGCGAGTCGATGTCGTATGGCAAGCGAACCCGTATTGACTGCCCTCAGCTATCTCAAAGACAACAAGTTGATCCTGACGACCGCAGAGTCGTGCACGGCAGGTTGCATGGTCGCGCTTCTGGCGGCGGTGCCCGGCACCGGGGAGGTGCTGGAAAGTGGCTATGTGGTCTACTCCCCAAGCGCCAAGAAACGCTTGCTTGGCGTCAGCGACGAAACCATCGAACGCTACGGCCTGACCAGCGAGCCAGTAGCCTGGGAAATGGCGCTGGGAGCATTGAGAGACAGCGACGCCAATGTCGCGATCGCTACCACTGGCGTCGCGGGGCCCGCCCCTGAGTCTGGTGTGCCGCCGGGCACCCTGTGCTTTGCCTGGGCTTTTGCCGGGGAGCCCACAGCCGTATTTACGCGTACCCAACGTTTCTTCGGTGAGCGGTCTGAGGTCATGCGACAGGGAGCGTTGTTCGGGCTGACGCGTCTTGCTCACTATCACCAACGCTGGCTTCGCGGCGAGCGCGCCTGAGGGCAAGGAATCATGCCGGAAGACGAATGGGCGTCCAGACGCAATCCTGTTCAAGAAGACATGTCGATGCAGCAACGCGTCTGGCGCTTCGAGCGCGTTGGCTGGTATGTACTCGTCATCATCGTCCTGCTGGCCTTGGCAGGGCTGTTCGGCAACGGCCCGCTCAGCGATGCTGAGGTGGTCAGCCCGGATGGTCGTGTCAAAGTCGAGTATCAGCGCCTCAGTCGCAGTGGTACGACCGACAACCTCTACATCACTGTTCGAGGCGAGCCTGGGCAGCCGGTGGAGGTAGAGCTCGAGGGCTCTCTACTTCGCGCTGCCAGTATCGAGACGATGCAGCCGGAACCGCAACGTTCGATGTCGCACGGCCCTGCCCTGTTACTGCAACTGGGTACCCGCAAAGACGGCGTGGCCACCTTGTACCTGACGCTTCGAAGTGATCACGTAGGTACCCTGGAGGGCGTCGTCAGGGCTGGCCCCCGAAGCGCTGTCCACTTCTCCACATTCCTCTACCCATAGGAGTGCGTCATGGATTCGATCCTACGCGCAGCTGGGATGTACCTGGCCCTTATGCTGGTATTCCGCGTAGCCGGACGACGCTCTCTGGCCGACCTGACTACCTTCGACTTCGTCTTGCTGCTGATTATTGGAGAGGCGACTCAACAGGCGCTGCTGGGTGAGGATTTTTCGTTCACCAACGCCATGCTGGTGATTGCTACGCTGATCGTCCTCGACGTAGGGCTGTCGTTGGCGAAGCTCAACTCCAAGCCCTTGGCGCGGCTTCTGGATGGGCACGCTACCCTGGTCGTCGAAAACGGGCGCTTTCTGCATCACCGAATGCGCCGCGCACGCCTCACGGAAGACGACATTCTTGAGTCGGCGCGGGATAGCCAGGGTATCGAGAACATCGAGCAGGTGAAATTTGCCATCGTGGAGCGAAACGGCAAGATCTCGATCATTCCAGCCGACTAAAGCACCCATATCGCCTGGGCATGATCGATGCTGGGAACGGGCATCCTGTCGCGATGGGACATCAGCCATTCGCGCATACGCTCGGCATCGAAAATCTGCCCCTCTTCCATCATCATCAGAATGAGTGGATGGGACATCCGGTAACAACCACATCGGGAGCATCGCCGCTCCTCCCAACCGCTGATGCATTCGACGGACTCAGCCTGACCAGCGCAGATTAGACAACTCATGTAAGCCCCCTTTTGTTCTTGTTCAGTTGAGGGTGGGTGAAAGGATCTGGCGCATTCAATGTCTCTCGCATGACATATGATTTCCACGCCACGCCTAAATTCCCTCTACTTGGCAACCCATCACAAGACCTTATCCACCTGGCTGTTAATCGGGCAGCGCTGGTCATCGCTGATCTGTGCCCGGATCGCTGATGCCACCCATCGTGAACGTTGAACCCCGCCGCTTCGCCGTGACTCAACCCCAGGCAAGTTTTGTATTCTCAACCCGTGATGAGGTAACGCCATGAACGCTATCGATTTGCTGATTCAGGATCACAAGCTGGTGAAGAAGCTTCTTGAAGAACTGTCCGCCACCACAGAGCGAGCCGTGAAAAAACGTGCCGAGCTACTGCAGAGAATCGAGCAGGAATTGCAGATTCACACGGCGCTCGAGGAGGAAATCCTCTACCCGGCCATCAAGGAAGCCGGGGGCAAGGAAGAAGCGAAGATGTACTACGAGGCCAAGGAGGAGCACCGCACTGTCGACTCCCTCGTCATCCCTGACCTTCTCGGCACCGACACCGGTACCGTTGAGTTTGCCGGTCGGGTCAAGGTCATGAAAGAGCTGCTGGAGCATCACATCGAGGAAGAAGAAGGCGAGCTCTTCCCGACCGCCAAAAAACTCCTTGGCAAAGACATGCTGGAACAGCTCGGGCAAACCATGGAAACCCAGAAAAAGTTGCTCAAGGGCGAGCAGCGGGCCGCCTGATGGGGCCATTCCCTGCCAGCCTGATGAAGCTGGCAGGGAATTTCTCATCAAGCTTGTTCCAGGAAGCAGTTGAAACGGCTCAGGCAGCAGGTCTGAGCGGCCCGAGCCAGCTTGCTCAGGCGCTGGGGGTGAGCTTGATGCCACCACAGCGACCCCGAGTCAGCAGGTAGTCCACCTGCCTGGCCCGATTGACCGCCACGCGGATTTCACAGCTGGCCGAGTTGACCACATCGCCCCAATACTCGGTATGCACCAGTTGGCCGTTCTGCGGACCGGTGTAGGTACCCAGCGCTTCACGCGACACATAAGAGGTGTCGCGGCGATAGATCAGCACCACCCAGTCCTTCTCCGGTGCCAGCGCGATCTCGCTGGGTGTACCGAAGTGATCGACTGCCTGGGCCACCGGGCGGTTCTTCCAGTAACTGCGGGCCTGGGCTTCGGGCAGGGTCGGAATGGCAGAGCAGCCGCCGAGCAGCAGTGCGGTGATCATCAGCGAGAGCAGTGTTTTCATCGCACCACCTCCTTGGCAGGTGCATTCCGGGCGGGCATCTGGTCGAAGGCCTGATCGACCATCTTCAGGATGAGGTCCCTGCCATGCTCTCGGTTACGCAACTGGAACAGGCCTGGAGCGGTCGCCACCATCTGGGTGGGCAGCATCTTGCCCATCGGAATCATGAACTTGGCCTGGCGCTGGCTTGGCTGGCAAAGAAAGTCACGGCTCTGCGCCAACCACGTCTCGGGCTTCTTCTGCCACTGAGTGGAGACCTTCACCGGCCGGATATCGTTGTAGAACTTGTCGACGTTCTGCGCACCCTTGAGGCGCACACGATTTTTGGCGCAATCGACCTCGACGTCATAGGCGGTCATGGTCGGCTTGGCGCCCTCTTCGTAAAGCCTGAATACCCCAAGCGAACGGATACCGCCCGGGCGCTGGAAGATATTGGCAGGCTCGCCATCGACGACGAAGGCTTCGTTCTTGTACATGCCGCCTTGCTGGTGGATGAGCCAGTAGTCGCCGACCGAGGAAGGTTCGGCTTGTGCAGTAACTGCACCGCAGCAGAGCAATGCCGCAAGCCCGTGCTTGAGGGAAATGGTCATGACGCAACAGTCCTTGTCAGTGTTATCGCCCAGACGCAGCGCATCGGAGGAAGTAGGCATGGAAAGCTAGTTGCCTGACAGGGTTACGTCAAATCAAGTGTCGACGACTGTGAGAGGGAGCACACATGGCTGCGGCGTCAGCATGCCGCTAGCATCACCTCAAGAAGCCACGCAACCAAAGGCACAGAACCCCCACGCCCGGCTCAGCCATCCGCCCTCGGGTACGGCATGCTGCCCGTAAGTACTGCAAGCGTGACCGGGGTCTGCAACCCAATTTCCACGCGACTGGTCATATCCTTCCAGACCTTGATGGAATCCAAATATCTCGACGCTTGCTCTACTTGCCACGACATTTATTAGGCTCTATCTCAAGCTGCCCGGTGCTAGTGTGGCTTCGCCAGTGGACATGGATAAGGGCCAAGCATCCCAAGGATCCGATGATGGCTACCAATGTCGTGATACCCGTGGACAATCCGAAGAAGTCGATCAAGTAGCCGGTGACCACTGGAATTGTTCCAGCTGGAATGTACCCACCCATATTGAAAATCGCATTGGCTTCAGCCCTCCGCTCGCTGCGGACATTGTCTGCGATAAGTGTGAGGCCACCCAATTGGCCTAGCCCTTGTCCTGCTCCGGCGAAGAGGGCTGAAGCAATCAGCCAGGACACAGAGTTCATTTCCATGGCGATCCAGACGCTACTCATCGACGCAATCGTGGCCGCCCCGCTAATGATGAAGATCGTGCGATGGCCAAATCGTTTGGCTGCGAACTGGACACCTACCGCGACAATGAACATGAAGAATGCCATGCAGCCGGTAATCAACGGACTGCTCATTCCCATGAACGTGGCGATCAGCTTCGGGCCCAAGGAAAGGATGAACGAAGTAGATGTGAGGCCGGGCCCAAAGAAAGCGATGCCCAGCAGCACGATACCTACGCTCTCTTTCGGAACGGTTGGTAAGCGCAGCTTGAACGAACCAACCCCCAGCTTGCGGTTTTTTTGGCCTAAAAGAGCAAAAAACGCCAGGCAAAGAAGAGCGATCTCAATCTCAAAGACCGTGTGAATGGGAGTGGCGAAATACTGCGCGACGATGCCAGCCAGTAACGGCCCTGCACCTGCACCGGTAACCATCGCCACAGACGCCATCAACGAAGCAAAGTGCTTTCGGTGCGGTTGAGCGTGCTCAACGACGTTGGCCATACCTCCGGATACCACCAATCCAACAGATATACCGGTGAGGAAGCGAGCCGCCATGAGGGCACCAATGCTTTCCGCCTGGTGGAACAGGATAGCGCCGATGATTGCCAAGCCGATGCAGGGCAGCAGCAGAGCTTTGCGTCCGTAGTGGTCGGATAGCTGTCCTGCCACCGTCAGAGTGAACAGCAGTCCGATGATGTAGCAGGCGAAAATCACGGCCAGGGTTCCAGACGTAAAGCCTAAGGTCTGCTGCCAGATGCTGTAGAGCGGAGTAGCGGCGTTGGAGAGGATAAAAATCGCGGTGACGATCCATGCTGTTCGATACACAGCGAGTGTCCCCTGTTGGGGTGTTGTGCTGTTCATGAGCGAGGTCTCTCTGGTAACTGGTTGCGGGCCAGATTAATCAGAGGACTGATGGACGCCCATTCGCTGGAGGCGCAAACGGGGTGTGAAAAAATTCACATTGATGTGGTTTTTGCCAAGCCTTCAATGAGGAAGTCGAGTACCACTCTGATCTTCACTGAGTTTCGCAAGTCCTCGTGAAAAGCGAGCCAAATTGGAAGCTCAAGGGCAGGGATATCCTTGTCAGCTCTCACAAGCCCATACTCGGCAGCCAAGAAGTGCGGCAGGTAAACCACTCCCGCTCCCCCAACTGCTGCGAGTGCCTGGATCCGCAAGTCGTTGCTGGTCACCGAAAGCTCCCGACCATCGAGATGATCCATAAGCCATCTCTGCTGTGTTGACTCCACCATGCTTTGGTCATAGCCAATGAACTCGAAGTATTCAGGAGATCGCTTCGCCAAGTAGGCCTCGCTTGCACAAGGGTAAAAGCACAATGTTCCCAGGTTTTTGGCAACAACACTTCGCTCTTCAGGTCGATTGAAAGTGATCGCGATATCCGTTTCTTTTCTCGCCAAGGACGCAGTCGATTTTGCTCCCACCAACCTGATCTGAAGTCGAGGATGACGCTCACGTAGCTCCCCCAATCTGCGAGCGACCAGAGTGCCTAGGTAGGCAGGAGGCGCTGACAAAACGACCTCACCTTCCACTCGACACTCCTCGCCATCGACAAAGCGTTCCAGCGCGAACGATGCCGACTCCATCAGCGCTGCATACTCGCCCACTCGGAGGCCGTCCTCGGTGAGTGCGTACATGCGCGCTCTCCGGTCGACAAGCTTCATGTTCAATGCGGTTTCGAGGGCAGAGATCCTTCTTGCAACCGTGGCATGCTCGACACCTAAAGACCGAGCTGCTGCTGCCAATGATCCTTCTCGAACGAAAGCGATAAAATATCGGAGGCTTTCCCAATCAAACATAGCGACTCAATAGATAGTTGATCAACAGTCATGAATGTATCAGCACCCACTCAACTAGGGCAATGTCAAGACTTGCAAAGCACAGGGTTGGCGATTTTCTAGGAAAACTCCGAACACGTTGCCCATCAGCCGGAAATGGGTGGCTTAGGGATGCCGAAAAGGTGCTGACTTGATCGGAGAACCCCTAAAGTACAGCAGTGCATTTACGAACTCCTTGCCCACTCAATTTCAGTAACGCTTCAACTTCGCCCTCCGTCCATAAACTGTTCCCTTTTCCGTCGGAATATTTGGCCCCTGAAGCTGTGCGCTCTTCTTCCAGAGTGAAAAGTTTGCCACCGACGAAAACGTTTGCAGCGTCCTCTCCAATGAAGGTTACATCCACCTCCATGCCTTCACACATGTAAGCGGCCTTATCTTGAGCCGCCAATGACGCACTAATGTCTTTTCGTTCATTGCCACTATCATTACAGGCAGATAGGGCCAAGCAGGCCATACTCGCACCGATCACTAAAGGAAGTTGTTTTAGTCACATACTACAGCACCCCCGATAACCGAGAGCACATCATCAATATGTATATCATGCCCTCCAAAAGCCGCACGAGCAGTTGAAGCGCACGTCAAGAACGATATATCTTGCATCAGAACTCGTAACTTAATTTAAGCGTAGCTCCAGCACTGTTTCCGATCTTTTCTCCGAGGGTTTCTTTGAGCGCCAAACTCGCGTGTACACTTCCGTGACGCGCACGCACGGCCAAGCCTGCACTTAAAAGGTCGCGAGACTGTTCGGCCGAGTTCTGTTTCACCTCAATGCCTTCAAGGGTAGCGGTGCTGCTTGCCCCTCGTGAACTCAAAGAACGGTGGTAGCCAAGGTTAAGCTCAGGCTCGACTGACCAACTGCCCATGGGTATGCCGCGCCCAATACTCAGTTCAACGGTAGCGAAGGTAGCATCCTTACTCGCTTTGTTCACGCCCAGCGCCAGCTCGCTGTTCTTTTCTCGCCTATCGCTCCATTGTGTATGTGTTGCCACCAACCCGACCCTGGGCTCGATACGCCAGTCTGCATACCGCTGCTGGTACCCAACGTTGATGCTCGCATGATAGAGCTGGCCATTGCTGTCCCCTTTTGCACTCGTGAACCCGGTCAGATCCCTTTTACTCTTAGCATCAAAATAACCGGCCCCGAGGATACCGCTCAGGTAGGGGCCTTGCTGCAGGCTGTCGAAAGCATGAATGAAACCGACAGAAAGCTGAGTGATATCAAATTCAACTTTTCCACCAGCGCTGCTCACGCGCCCTTTGGTCTGGGCTAACGTAGCCCCACCTTGATTTCGCTCATCGAATTTTTGGATGATGCCAATTGCGACGCCGTCGCTTCGCTCCCTGCTGTTACTGGCACTCGAGCCACCCTCATTGCGCTGTCCAGAGGTGAGGCCTTGCATCCACAATCGAGTCGTCTGGCCAGGAGAGACATTGGAAAGTTCGGAAGACATTGCATTGCTTACTGCGATAGGTTGCCGACTCAAGTACGCTAAACTGTCGGCATAGACCTGACCCCCCGCGTTGCGAGGCAGGTCGTCGAGATAGCCTCTCGATAAAGTGCTTTGAAGCCATTCGTTATAATCCCCCGCACGCAGCGCGATAGGTCGATCTCGTAACGCGTTTAGCGCACTTGCAGTTCTCGCCGTATTTCCTCTCAAGTCTTTTTGGCCGGGCAGCTCTGTCGATGCCAAAATCAAATCGACAGCGTGCTGGCGGAATCTCAGGTCATATCGCATGCCTCGCTCGGCGAGTCCCGGGGCTTGTTGCAAGCTATCGAAGCCTGCGCCGTAACCTGCACCTTGGCTCGCAACGATGAGCGGTTGTACGGTTCCAACGCTATGGGTAGGCCCAGCGGTGAGCTGAATTCGACCGCCGAGATTAGCGAATGCCGCTGGCCCTTCAAGGCGGATTGCCGCATTTTGACTGTCCGTGGTCCTGAGGGTACTGGTAGTCGACAGTTCCAGCGAGCGAGTGAAGGATAGTGCGCTGACCTCTCGTTCCACTACGAGCGTACCCTCCAATCTGGTAGGTGCATTCACCTGGCCCCTGCCGCGCAATTCACCACTTTCAGCGACCGTCAGTCCTGGGCCCGTCAACGCCCCATTCACGACCAGCCGCCCACTGCGAACATGACTGGTTGTAGAGAACTGGTTGGTACCGTCAAGCGCCAACTCGCCCTGCTCTACAGCTACACCAGAAAAACGGTTGTTGCCTGCAAGGGTCAAAGCACCTGCACCGCTTTTGGTAAGCGTGCCACCAGACGTTATGTCGTTACTCCAGACATCACGATTACTCCAGCGAAGCGCGCTAGGGTTCATCGTCACGGTTTGATCGGCAAAAAGCATCGCGGGCCCCTTGATTGCTTTTCCCAGGTTTAAAAGCCCCCAACCGAATTCGTTGTCTACACCAGGACTGCCAAGATCCGACGCCGTCGTCAGCAACGTCATTCTTACCTGCGCCATACTCAGATAAGGAAACCGCTCAGCAATCAATGCTGCACCTGAACTCACCAGCGGAGTTGAAAAAGAGGTTCCACTACTCGGCTCATAAACATACTCGACATCACGCTCGCCGCTCACGCTCGCGCCCACCACATACAGGTCGCCTGGAGCTGCCAAGCACCAGCCTCTTGAAACACCGCACTCATTTGAATAGTCCGTCAACCTTCCGTCTGCCCCAACTGCAACCACGCTCAGAAAGCCACTCTCCAGCTCTGGCCTATATCGAGGCAATGTCGCGAGCAACCCAGGTTGAACGTTACTTTCGTTACCTGCAGCGAATGTGAATAGGCGCCCACTTTTCACGCCACTGACGAGTTCGTCAATGAAGGGGTGCTTAGCGGCGGGGTCTATTCTTGAGTACGCCAGATCGACCGATTCGGGCGTCTCGCCAATAGTGTCATCATTATAACTATTGCTGATTATTCTAATCGAGGGTGCCTTCTGCTGAAGTGTGGACAGTGCGCCGTAAAAGTATTCCTCTTTTCCGGGCGTCAGCAAGGAGGATGGGGGTTCTTCTGCATTGTCATCCGACTCATCCTCGTCTTCATCCACTTCTCCCACCTCTGTTTGGAATAGTCGAGACTCAGGCGCAACGCCACCTACAAATGTGAACTCACCAAGGCTTTCTGTGCGCGATGCGATAATTCCACTAACACTCGCCCCATGACTTTCAATCGTGGGCAGTCCGGTTTTCTTGTCTGTACCAAACTTCGGAATTGAGAGATCCGAGTCAAACGCCATGTCATTGATGATGGTACGGTTGATCAGTGGTCGAATATCCAGCCCGAAAAAAGCAGGGTGCTGCGGAAGAAACCCGCGATCAATGACACCTACGTCGACTCCGCGGCCGAAAAGCTTTAGGTCGCGAGCAGCAGGTACGCCAACATAATCCTGCTCCCACCCACTATAGTTATTCGCTGCATTTGCGTGGCTCGGTAATGCGGCCAGCAGGGGGGCCAAGGCGAACTGCGTTAACGATTTTGTGTTGAGGGTGCATCTTCTCAGGGACGGCTTCATTGTACGTTCTCACGAAAGTATAGAAAATCAAGTCAAGAGTGGCGCCAGCATTACTTCCGAAAATGCCCATGTCTGGCCAGGTAGTCATGACCCTGCCAAGTTGAATACGGTGCCAGCGAGATTTCCGAAATACCGCCGCTTGTCGACATCCACGCAACGTCACCCGACTTAAAAGTCAAGCCGCAATAGTGTGCGCCAGAAGTTTTTAATGGGCGAACGCCAGTGCTTTCGCCAATTGTTTTCCCACCATTCGTCTTCGTTTTTGATCACGCCCTCGATGTCACTGCTCGCCTGGGTAGCGGAATGCTGACGGAACATCATCGGAAATACGCAGTGTTGCCGGATCCGCTGTTTGAACATCACGTCCACAGGGACACCGTCATAGGGAGTTTTTGCCAAAATCTCACAGCCCGCTCGCGAAAGCACATAGGCATGAAGAGCGACTACGCGCCCTCTCGCGATGAAGGGGCACCACGTCAGCCACGTTCGACCCATGCTGTAACCCAGGTGCAAGGATTCGAAGCGTCGCGTGCGCATGAAACGATTTATCCACGCGACACGACCCGCCTTGAAGTCGTAGGATTTCGCGTCATCCTCAAAGATGAGAATCCTGTCGAGACCTTCATCGAGCGCTTGTTGGGCAAGTCTCTGATGAGACAAATAACAGCCGCGCTGTGGGTTGCTGTCCTTTTGCGCGATGTGGAAGATCACTTGCTGGCCGAGTCGCTCACCGATCCCGCGCCTGAATAACTCTCGCCTGTCGCTTCGCACGTCGAGCGAAATGCAATAAACAGCGTCAACATCAAATTTAATTTTACTCAGCATTCCAACCACCCGACTCAACTGGCTGGAAATATTGGAGCTGCACCCACCCTCCAATATATAGGAGGATTCTTATATCGCCCCTCGCTCAAGCTAGCGCCGTCCGTATAGCCGAGGCCGCCAGGTCGAAAACATGAGTATTAGCTGCGAAACACCAACGAGTTGCCTTACAGCATTGGGGCAGATCACGCCTCGCCTACGGTGACCCGTCGCGTACACGACCCCGGCATTAACAACATTCCACGAGCCTCACTCCAACAAGCCGCGCAACCAAAGGCACAGGCTCCCCCAAGTCCGGCTCAACCATCCGCCCTCGGGTACGGCATGCTGCGCGATGATCGGCTCGGCTCTGATCAGGCCGCCCAGCAGACTCCAACGCACCACACCTACCTGCTGACCCTGCTCGACCGGCGCGATGATCGGCTCGAAATACTCCACCTCGCTCCTCAGGCCCGCCTGCTGTCCGGTAGGTACTGAAAGCGTGACCGGCGCCTGCAATCCAATTTCCACGTGACTGGTCATGCCCTTCCAAACCTTGATGGGATCGAAAGATGTCACGGCTTGCTCTGCCTGCACCTGCTCGAAGGCGCGATAGCCCCAACTGATCAGGCCCGCCGCTTCTTCGGCCCTGCGCTTTTCATTCTCGGCCCCCAGCAGCACCAGCAGCATGCCGCGCTCATGCGTGGCATCGACTCGCCGCTGTGCAGTCGCCACCAGACAGTAACCTGCTGCCGCTGTGTAGCCCGTCTTCATGCCCGTCACGCTCGGATCGCTGAACAGCAATGGATTACGATTCTTGCGATTGGCCGTCGGCGTTCCGGGATAGTGATATTCCTTGATCGCGAAATAGTGCGCATATTCAGGAAATCCGTTCACCAACGTCAGCGCCAAGGCACCCAGGTCGACGGCGCTGCTGAGGTGGCCCTCTTCAGGCAGGCCAGCAGGGTTCATGAAATGGGTATCGAGCATACCCAGGCGTTGCGCCTCGGCATTCATCATGATCACGAACTGATCGACAGTACCGCCCACCACCTCAGCCAATACATAGGCCGCGTCGTTGCCTGATTGCACCAGAAGGCCTTTGATCAGATCGTCCAAGGTGACCTCCATGCCGGCGTGAAGGTACATGGTCGTGCCCGATTGTTTCCAGGCAGAACCACTGATGAACACCTTTTGCTGCAGGTCGATGTGCTGGGCACGCAACGCCTTGAATACCAGCAGCGCCGTCATCAATTTGGTGGTGGAGGCGGGTTCGAATCGCCGATTCCCGTCTTTTTGCGCGAGCACCTGTTTCGCATCGGGGTCAATCAATACATAAGCCTTTGCAGACACATTAGCGCCGCCGGCAAGTACCGCCTGACTCAGGATCAACAGCGTGGCGCTGCAGGCGGCCATACTCAGGTGGTTGCGAAAACGCGCCGTGGGTGTCACGCAAGACTTCATCAGGTCTCCAGATTATCGAACAGGGCATGGATGCACCCGATAAAAACCCAAACAACAGTAATTTGCCAAATGATCGCTCATCATCGATAGCGTGATGCCTGCGCATCCGACAATGCCTTAACCACCATCACGCCAAGCATGAGCAAATATCACGTATTTACCCGCTAACACGCAGTACTTATAGTTTTTGCGCAAGATGAACTTCAGCAATCCCGAACAACTACAACTTACGGCACGCATGATTCCTCTGCACACATTGAACTCTCGTAAAGGAATAATTCGCCATGATAAAGCCCTATGTACTTATCGGCAGGCAGCGCACATTGATATTGGCATTGGGATATTGCGCCCTGCTCACAGGTTGCGCCAGCGACTCACCGAGCGCCCAGTACGCTGTCGCCCAGTCCCAGGTGGACGCCGCCGTCGGCGCAGGGGGTACCGAGTTTGCCGCCATCGAGATGCGCGCGGCCCAGGACAAGCTCAAGCAGGCCGCAATCGCCATGCACGCTGCTGACAACAGCGAGGCCCGCAGGCTTGCCGAGCAAGCTGAATGGGACGCCAGGGTAGCAGAGCGCAAAGCCCAGGCCGCCAAGGCTGTGAAGGCGGCAAGCGACGCCAAGCGCGGTGCCCAGGACGTCCTCGGCGAGGCCATGCGCAGCGCCCGTTAAACAGCGCCCTATCTATTGTGTTTGAAAGGAACTGCATTCATGCAAAAGACCATCTTGATCCCCGCCCTGCTGACACTGGGCGCTATCGCTGGCTGCTCGCACGCGCCCAACGCTCAATTGGAGCAGGCACGTGTGAACCTCGCCACGCTGCAGAGCGATCCGCAGGCAAGCCAGGTCGCCGCCGTCGAGACCAAGGAGGCCGAGCAAGCTCTGGACCAGGCTGACCTGGCCTACCTCGATGGAGAAGACGAACAGAAAGTCAGTCACCTGGCCTATCTGGGTAACCAGCGGGTAGAGGTTGCAAGGCAGACAGTGACACTGCGTGTTGCTGAAGCAGACCTGAGGAATGCCAGCGCCCTGCGTGCTCAGGCCAAACTCGAAGCCCGCGAGGTGCAGATTCGAAAGCTGCGCGAAAGTCTCAATGCCAAGCAGACAAGACGCGGCACCGTGGTCACCTTCGGTGATGTGCTGTTCGCCTTTGATAAGGCTTCGCTCAGGACCAGTGCCCACGCCAACATCGAGCGTCTCGCGCAGTACCTGAATGAAAATCCCGAGCGCAAGGTGATCGTTGAAGGCTTCACCGACAGCAAAGGCCCTGCGCCTTACAACCTGAAGCTCTCCGATCGCCGGGCCACCAGCGTCCAGGCAGCCTTGGTGCGCGCAGGGGTCGACCCACGGCGCATTGTGGTCAGGGGTTACGGTGAGGATTTCCCGGTAGCGGACAACGCCGATAGCACTGGCCGTGCGCAAAACCGTCGCGTGGAAGTCACCATTTCCAATGACGACCAACCAGTCAAGGCTCGTCACCTCTCACCTACACACTTCTGAAAGCCAGCCCGATAATGGTCCAGGCGCTGTCGTCGACAGCGCCTGGGCCATTGGCCTACATATCCCGATACAGCATCGTCTTGCCGATATTCTTAAGCACCTGAATGTATTGCCTTCGCCAGTTGGCTTTCCAGAAGGCGTCATCGGGATAGGTTCCATCCAGTGAGCGAGAGGTGACGATGTCGCTGGGGGCCAGGTTTTCCGACTGCTGCTGACTTAACATCGGGAACGCCATGAACGCCTTGAATCGCTTCGAGAAAACCTTGTCAATCGCCTCCCCCGCATAGGGGGCATGACTCACCAGGCGTTCACAACCCGCGCGGGACAAGATGTATGCATGCGTACCCTTGGCACGGACCCGTGCGATTCCCCGACACCAGGTAAGCCAGACCTTGCCAAGGTTGGCGCCCAAGTAGAAAAGCTCTGGCTCATGGCGGCTCAGAAACGCGTTTATTTGGGACACCTGAGTCAACTTGAACGGCACCAGCGTCGCATCGTCTTCCAGAATAAGCACTCGCTGGTAACCCCGCTTCAACGCTAACTGGGCGCAGGCTGCATGAGAAGTAAAACAGCCTCGTTCCGGGCATTCACTGTCACGTTCTACCAGCAGGAATTCGATCGGTAATTGGCTGCAGGCAAACTCGCTGTTGAAGAGCGACCGACGATCTGAACGCTCCCGGATACTGATACAGAAAACCCCATCGACTTCCAAGTTGCCGAGGTCCGTAGTTTTGAACATAGCGCTTACTTCCTGATATCGCGCACATCATGAATAAACGGCGACGCGCTGAACGCCGAATCTGGGTTCGTCGATTTTCTGAAACATCAAGGCATCCTGTATTTAGGATGCCTCCGAAAAGAGCGTGAATAATCAGGGCGCAATGCGCGCAGAGCATGCACCGTGGATAGGCTGCTCTATCGATATCTACAACCGTCGAGCGGTGGCGCGTGTGTTGAAGCAGAACAGCATGTCGGACGGCAGCAAGGCATAGCGATCGAACCGCGCCAGAAAGTCCATGCCGACCCCCTGTTCGTCATCGGTAGAGGTGGCGAAGAGCACCTCACCCACGGGCCAGTCGTCCATCTCCAGCCCGTCCACCCGAAAGTCCGCCCAGAGTTTGGCATTCAGAGGTACGGTCATCCCGCCTTCGATGGCTAGATCCGTCACCCGGCCACCCAGGCTCCTGAGCTTTTCAGCCGCTTGCTCCGGCAGCGAGTTTTCCTCGAGAAGCGTGTTCAATTGCAGCGGTACAGGTTGTCCTGAATAGTTGAACCAGAGCGTCGGGGAGTTGCCGTGACTGTCGCTGTAGCCGCTGCAGTGGTCATAGTCGGAGAGCGACGGCGTGCCTTGGGCGATGAGCAACGTCTGCTCGAGGTTGTCGACGATCCAGTTGAAACGCCTGAAGGTATCCATCCCCAGAAGACCATCGATTCGCACGCCCATGATCGGCTCATAGGCAGAAAGATCCAAGGTCAGCCACGGATCACTTCCAATGACCGTCTGCGTACCAATCTGCAATGGCAAGGGATGAGCGACGCCAAGCCGGTCGCTACCGAGAGTGGCTCTGATGGTCGTTACGCCCTCACGGTAGATTTCCGGTATCTCGCTCGGGGCCATAGCCAAGACCACGTCATCTGCAAGCCGCTGGTCGAGGATGGTGAAATTCGAACCCGTCGCCAGCAGGAATCTGTAACGTTGACCGCCGATGGTCACTGGCACGACCAGTCCGTTCCGGGTCTCGACCTTCAACACAGGCTTGAGCGCCAGATCTACCCGATCACGCGAGTCGCCGGGCTGGTTGCAGCCTGTCGCCATGAATGCGAGCAGAGCAAGCAGGAAGTTGGTCTTGACGCTGCCGCCAGGGGCGATCGTCGGCATGGTTACCTCCGTTGAGTACATGATTGGGCTTCATTACTGCACCGCTGGCCGCAAGCCATCGCCAGGGACATTGTTCAACCGCAGCGCCGCGGCCATGATCCGGCTGAATACGGGAGCCGCCACCAGGCCACCGTAATAGCCACGCTTGCTGGGTTCGTCGATGACCACGACCACCACGAAGCGAGGTGCACTTGCCGGAGCGAATCCGGCGAAGATGCCTTGGTAGGCATTGGCTCGATAGCCACGAGCATCGGCGGCGGTCTTCCGGGCGGTGCCGCTCTTTCCGGCTACCTGATAGCCAGGGACTCGCGCGCGAAAGGTGCCACCATTGGCCTCCACCACACGCGTCAGCATCTGGGTGATCGCTTTGGCCACATCGGCAGGTAACACCTGCGCACTGCCCTGCGATGGCTGCCGGGCCACAAGCGTCGGTTCCACCAACTGCCCTTCGTTGGCCAGCGTTGCGTATGCCCTCGCCAGCTGGACCGCGGTGACCGACAGGCCATAGCCATAAGACAGCGTGGCGGTTTCTGCAGGGTTCCAGACCCGATACGCAGGCAGGACTCCGGCCCGTTCGCCCGGAAAACCCAATTGCGTATCGACGCCAAAGCCGACCCTGCTCAGCAAGGAATGGACCCGCTCTCCACCGATATCGAAGGCGATCTTGCTCATGCCGACGTTGCTCGAGCGCAACAAGACATCGCTCAAGCCCAGGACCCTGCCCTGCCTTCTTGATACATCGCGCACGGTATAACGGCCGATCTTGAGCGTACCGTCACCTACGTCCACGGTATCCGTAGGCTTCCAGCGGCCACTTTCGAGCGCTGCCGCCATGGCGAATGGCTTTACCGACGACGCCGGCTCGAAGACATCGGTCAGTGCACGATTGCGCATGGCCTCACGGGGCAACGATGCGCGATTGTTCGGGTTGTAGGTCGGCAAGCTCACCAGCGCCAGCAACTCACCGGAGCGGATGTCCATTACCACAGCGGAGCCGGCCATTGCGGCCTCTTGTTCGATTCCACGCTTGAGTTCGCGAAAGGCCCAATACTGCAGACGCATGTCGATCGATAGCTTCAGCGTCTGGCCAGGCCGCGCGGGACGTACGGTACCAAGATCGCTACTGAGATTGCCCTTGCGGTTCTTGATCACCTGGCGGATGCCTGGCACGCCTTGAAGCGCGCTATCGAATGCCAGCTCGACACCTTCGATGCCCTGATCGTTATCATCGGTGAAGCCGGTGATGTGCGCGGCTGTCGCGCCGGCCGGATAGAAGCGCTGGGACTCTTCCAGCCCGGCGACACCCTGAATGCCCGCGTTCTTCAGGCTGTCCAGTAGTCGCTGGGCCTCATCAGGAGGCAGGCGTCTGCGCAAGTAGACGAACGCCTTTTTTGCATTGTCGTCCAACTGCCGGTTCAGCTTCGCCGGGTCCATGTCCAACAGCCTGGCGAGTTCCGGCCAGCGTGTACGCTGCGATTGCAGCATCCGCGGGTCCGCCCAGAGCGTGGTGACCTGCGTGCTGACCGCTAGCGGCTGGTCCCTGCGATCGGTGATCACGCCTCTGGACGCCGGCAACTGGAGATGCCGCAGGCTTCTGGAGTCGCCCTGCTGGATCAGGAAGGCGCTGCCCGAGACCTGTAACTGGAACAGCCTGACGCACAAGACTGCCGACAGCAGCACCACCAACGCGACCGCAACGCGGAACCGCCAGGGGCTCGAAGCTTGCGCAGGTCTCATGGCGTTGTCGAGCTGCTGCTGAGCGACTGAGCGCTATCCGGCGTGGCGGGCGCTTCCTTGTGGTGCAACAACCACGCAGGTACCGGGATCCCCAGATGAGTCAGGGTAGGTGCATTGATTGCACCCGTGGCGGCCAAACCGTTGTCACGCTGATAGCGGTAGAGCGCTTGTTGCGTTGCACTGCCGACACACCCATCGAGCGGCTGCCGATAGTAGACTTGCTCGGCGAGCATACGTTGCAGATCGCGCGTCACCCGTGTACCCAACGCTGCAAAGGCATGCCCGTCCAGGCGCTCGCAGACCTCGCTCAACGCAGGGGCCTGCTCTTTCAGCCCGGGACCGGCAGCGTCCTGCTCTGGCATGACGGCCTGACGCAGCGACACGACCACGGTGTACATGAGTACAAGGATCAACAGCCCGGTGCACGCCGACCCCGCAGTGACAACCGGTCTCATTGGCATGCCACTCCCCGGCCCGGTTCGGACCACATCACGCCCACACGTCTGTTTACCTGCTGGTGACGCTCATCTGGCCGGGTTTCGATAGGCAGGCGATTACCGACCGCCCGTGTGACGATCTGCTGAGCCTGCACCCCCTGCTTGAGCAAGACATACCTGACCATCTGCACCCTGGCACGCGATATCGCCACGCTGGGCTCGTACTGCTCGAACTGATCGGCGTGGCCTCTGATGCACACCCGCTGACCTGGGTTTTGCGCCAGTTGCCAACCCAAGGCTTGCAGGTCGTACAGATCGTCCTGGCTCAAAGTGGCCTGGTCGGACTCGAAGTACAGAAAGTGATCTCCCCCTTCCACCACGTCGGTAGCTGCACGAGGCTTGTCACCTGCATGAAGTGCGGAGGACTTGGGCGCAGATTGCCCGGACATGACCGAAAGGCTCGCCACGACCAGCGCAAGTGCCAGGATATTTTCTGAAGCCATGGGTCTACCTCCGTCTGGATCGAATTCGAGGAAAGGTTCGGCTGGCCACTCACGCAAAGGCATGCTGCTTCAACCAGTCGACCAGCACTTCCATGCGCCTTGGCAGCGGATCCAAGGGTGGATGCACCAAGTAGTAGGCGTAATCGTTGGCCGGCTGGAAACTGCCCCAGGGCGCTATCAGTTCACCGCGGGACAAAGCGGCCTTGACCAACTGTTCGCGGCCTACCGCTACACCCGCGTGATTGATTGCCGCGAGCATGCACAGGTCGGAACGGTCGAAAGTCAGGAACCGCGAGCTCAACGGGGCCTCGCTGCCCACCGCCTTGAGCCACAGTTGCCACTCGGCGTCGAAAGACGAGTTGTGCCAGGCGGCGCAGTCATGGATCAGGGTGCAGCGCTGCAGTTCGTCCATCCGCCCATCCAGGCCATGACGTCGGGCATATTCGGGGCTGCAGACCGGCGCAATGCGCTCGGCCATGATTCGGCTGCTCACAAGCCCTGGGTAATCACCGTCGGAGTAACACAGCACGAGATCGACGCTTCGGGTGCGATAGTCGACCCGCTCGTTACCCACGCGGATATCCAGCTGCACATCAGGGTATTGCTCTACGAAGCCCGCGAGCCTTGGGATCAGCCAGCACTGCACGATGGAAGGACGCACATACAGGCTCAGTTGCCCACGCACCTGTTCATCGGCGCGTGACTGCATGGCCTGGTCTAGCGCATCCATGGTGTTCTGCATGATCTGGTAGAACCGCTCGCCGTCGGCCGTCAGGCTTACCTGGCGGGGCAACCGATGAAACAGCTTCAGCTTCAGCCCTTCTTCCAGTCGGGCAATCCGATGGCTTACAGCGCTTGCGGTCAGGAACAATTCATCGGCTGCCTTGGAAAAACTCAGGTGCCGGGCGGCAATCAGAAAGGTATGCAGATTGGCCAGGTGTGCACCCTGTACCCTTGGTAAACCAGTATCTTTTCGAATCAGGTAATTCATTAACCGCTCACGACTCATTGACTGTTGCGCGACACTGCGCTGGTAATAACTCACCGACGTTATTATCGGTGCCGCACCTGGGGTTACTGTCTCCTCGGGGCGGGCTGCGTCACCTGGATCGGGATTGCACACGCCCCACGATAAGCACTCACGTATTACATGGGCAAATGATCCGTGGTCAGGTAACTGTTAAAAAATTTTCAGTTGTCCTGCCAATGCCCACACGCCCAGGGGTTATAAGTCGACCTGCACAACCTGATGATTACGAAGAATGTGCAACTTGAGTTTCCCGGGCGGGGTCGTCTTCAATAGAGTTCTCACCGCCTCTATTTGACGTGGCGGATAAGCATGACCATTGATCTGCTTGATCACATCACCGTTGAGCAGTCCCGACTCCCTCAACTGCTCAAGCGTGTTGTAATCAAGCGTAATCTGTCCCTCTCGGGCTTTTATCCGCACATCACGGTAGACCAGGGGCAAGGGATCAACCGGCTTAAGCCCGCTGTAGCAAAACATCATCTTCGAAGGAATGAAGGCATAACGACTGAATCGACTCAATACATCCATACCGGCGCCGTATCGCTCTGGCGTTTCGTGCACCTCCATCATGCCCAGCGGCTGGTTTTTGAGGGTGACGGCATTGACCACATAACGCGACACTTCTGCGACACCGTCGGCGTTGACGACAACGTCCATACCCGGGTTTACCTGGAGAGCGCCCTTCTCGGTGCTCAGGTGATCGATAAGTTCCTTGGCGATATAGCTCGTCGACGCGCCGGTATCGAAAGGCATGAAGACCTGCTGCTCGCCCATACCCAACAGAATTCCTGGCTGAGAACCGAACTGGTCGGAGTAGCCGATGCACTCATCGAACGCAGCCACTTCAAGCGGACGCTGAGTAATCTGGATGACCTTTTTTTCGTTGGATACCTCCCAACTGAACTGCCTGAACGTGTCTACACCCAGTAGCCCGCTGACCTGCACGCCAATCGCCTCACTGAGCGAGGATAGGTCCGTAGCCACCCAGACATCCTGGCCTACCAGCGAGAATGGCCCTAGTTTCAGAGCGACAGGCTCGACAAGATCGAACCGGGCAGGATCCACCGAGCCGCGGGTACCCTGAAGCTTGGGGAGGTCCTGATACACGGTCTTGTCGACAAGTTTACGGGTGTCCAATGGCACTGTAACTTGACGAGCCAACTGCCTATCCAGGAGCACCACCGAGGCGCCGCTGTCGAGGAGAAAGTTGTAATACTTGCCGGCAATCTGCACGCTGACCAGGGGCGCAGTCTCGAATGGCTGATCGTAACTATCGCTTGATGACGGCACGCCTTGATCAGGGTGCGAGAAGTGCAACCATTCCGTGCAGAGCAGCAAGAAGATCAGTGCACTTGTAAACAGAAAGAGTTTTTTATACCAGATCACGTTGCGTTGCCCCGACAAATGGTTGGATTAGTTTGAGTGCTTGCGGCGTTTCTTGGCGTTCTCCGCATCCCGTACCGAACGGTCGAACCGTTCACCGGCATGTTCGCGCTCACTGCGCATGTCATCACGCTCGGCTTGATAACAAACATCCCGGCTTACACCGTGGGCCTGGCATTCATCCAATCGTTGATCCAGTGTTTTACAACCACTGCACAATGCCACGAGTGCAATCGCCATCCCCTTGGAAACTGTGATCTTCATCAATGACCTCTTTTCGTACACTCAGTTAATCAAATTGCGCGCGCACGCGCTCGCCCGGCCAATAATGGCCAGCGTCAAATCCGCGATGGGTTGGAACGGTGTATTGTTTTTTGAAAGTGTCAGCGGGCGATCTTTTCCGCCAGTACCTTGCGAAGCTGCATCACGTCATTGCCGGCCTGCTCGAAACGCTCTACTTGCACATGAGACTGAAGATCTTTAAGACAAAGAATCATCCTGGGGTAACCGAGTACCGCACAGGCACCAAGCAATCGATGAGCGCGATAAAGCGCTGCTTCCTTGTCGTGGCCCTCGATCGCCGCATCCAGTGCGTCCACGTCGATCTGCAGCGAATCGGCTGCTGCCTGCAGAGTACCGGCCGACAGAGCGTCCTCGAACGCTTCGGCGATGTGCATGTCAGCCCATAGCGCGAGCGTGTCCCTGAGCTTGCCCAGCCTTATCGGCTTGCCCAGCACGCCATTCATCCCCGCGTCGAAACAGGCGATGGTATGTGCCGCGTCGTTCTGCGCCGACACTGCGACGATAGGTGTTGGCGTCGCGCCGTTCACCACCTCTGCCTGTCGCCAGCGACGAGCTACCTCGTAGCCGGTGATGTCCGGCAGTTGGCAATCGAGCAGCACGATATCGAAGCGGTTCTGCTCAAGTGCCAGCAACGCATCGCCCCCGGTTTGTGCAAGCATCGAGTGACAACCCAGAACCTCCAGCTGTGCTTGCAACACGATCTGGTTGGCGGGCGTGTCCTCCACCAGCAGAACTTGCAAAGCCTGCTCGACTTGACGCATTTCGAATGCGCCTGCTTCGGGAACTGTTTGTGCAGCATGATGCGTTGCGGGCTCATGAAGCTCACAGGGGATCACCACCGTGGCCACTGTGCCCTTGCCAGGCTCGCTCGACAGCCCGATCGACCCGCCCATCAGCTCGCACAGTTGGCGGCAGATCAACAGACCCAGTCCGGTACCCCCAGAGCGGTGGCTGGCGGAACCCGAGGCTTGTGTGTAGGGTTCGAACAGTTTTTCCAGACTATGGGAATCGATGCCGATACCCGTATCGATGACCTGGATCCGCAACTCGCCCATCCTCGGTGATGAAGCCTCGGTATTCAGCCCGACCGTCACCTTCACGCCACCGGCCGCCGTGAATTTGATCGCATTACTGATCAGGTTCTGCAGAATCTGCTCCATGCGTACCTTGTCCAGCATCAGCCACTGCTGGATGTCAGATGCCTGTACCAACTCCAGCGTCAGCCCTTGCTCACGCGCCTTTACAGCGAGCAAGTCGACCACCGAACCTATCAGGCGCATGACGTCCACCGGCGCAGGGTCAAGCTGCAGGCGCCCAGCTTCCAGCTTTGAAACGTCAAGCACATCATTGAGCAGATACAGCAAGTTTTCCGACCCGCTTCTGGCCAGGTCCAGCAGACGGCGCGATTCGGCTGAAAGCTCTTCGCCGCGCCCCAGCAACTCGATGGACGCAATGATGGCGTTCATCGGTGTACGTATTTCATGCGTCAGTACTGCAATGAACATCTTTTTCTCACTTTCACTGCGGATCGCCTCGCGCCGTTCCTTACGGGCATGCAAGGCGAAGAAGAGGATCAGCAGAAGGCTGACGACAAGCATTCCCAGGATTGGCCCGTAATAGCTGAACATCACCCTGAGCGTCGGCGCACCGTAGGTAGCGTAATCGAAGCTGCGCTCCTGCATTTCATAGGCGCGCTCGGCACTGACCGAAGCGAGCGCCTTGTCGATGATCCCGTGAAGAATCACCAGGTCGCGACGGACCCCCATCGTCAGCTCTATCGGAAGGCTGGCGATACCGCCTGATACCTGCAGCAACCCACCGTACTTCCTGCGCAGGTAAGGCAGCATCGTCTGCCCCACGCCCATGGCCGCATCGGCCCGTCCCTCTATCACTGCGATCAGGGCGTCTTCGGGGGTGCGGGTCGCCAGTATGGTTATTCCCGGATATAGCGCGCGGACCCTGGCCTCGTATTCACCACCGCCCTTGACCGCGACCACTCGCCCTTCGAGTTGCTTGACATCGAAGACCATCGAATTGTCTTCGAGCGCGACAATGAAGGTAATGCCGATGTAGTACGTACGAGTTTCGCTGACCAGTGCGGCAAAAGCCGGCTGGGCAAAATCACGCACTAGCGACGACACCAAATCCACTTCACGCCGTTCGAGCAGGCCGGCCACGGTGGACCAGTCACCACTTGGTACCGGGACGAAGTGCAGCCCCGTGTTCTGTTCGATGAAGGCGAGCAACTCTCCCGCCAACCCCTTGATTTCCCCATCTTCCATGTACTCGATCGGCATCCAGTGGCGGTCGGCTGCAACCCTGACTACTGGGTTGGCCTGAATCCAGGCCCGCTCCTCCTCACTCAGCCTGAATTTCTGCGCGGCCACTGGCGGTGCCAAGCTCGCCAGAATCACCAAGCTGAGCAGCGCCAGACACCTCAAAAGGCACCCGACTGATGCTTGAGGTTGAACAGCTCGGCATCCGAAGTCACCCCCAGCTTGCGGAAGGCCGACCATTTCTGGGTGCTGATGGTCTTTTCACTGCGTTGGAACTTGCGGGCGATCTCACTGACCGTAAGGCCTGCAAGAAAACACCGAATGACCTCGCTTTCCTTGGCTGACAGCCGCACCCCCTCGACTCGCACCGCACTGCATTCCACCGCGGGCGTCGGTGCTCGCTGCAGGGCCGAATTGACGCTGACCTCCACCAAGCGGTAGGCCATATCCGGGTCGATGTAGGTTTTGCCTCTGGCGACGGTGCGGATGCCGCTGATCATATGCGCCATGTCCTGGGTTTTGCCGACGAACCCGCAGGCGCCCACACGCATGGCCAGGCTTACGATCGCAGGCTCATAGTGCGAAGAGAAGATCAGTACCGCACTAGCGGGAAACCTGGCCATGAGGGCGCGGATCAGTGAAACGCCATCGAGCTCGTTCGGGCTGAGAGTGTAATCGACCAGCAACACATCCGCAGGCGCAGTGCGCAAGCCGGTAATCATCTCCAGGCTGGAGGCGTAGCTGCCCACGACTTGGATATCCGGCTCCTCGCCGATGCGCGCGACCACCCCACAGCGCACCACGGCGTGATCATCGAGCACGGCAACACGTATGACGGTGGAATCAGCGCTCATGTCAGCTCCATCTATGATTGGCACCTGTTTGCATCCCGATGCTTGGGCACCACACCTGAGCGAGCGCCAGGCAAGCGCTCAGCCATTGCCAGGCAATCCTGACTGAAATACTGGCCATACGCCAATACTGCGCAGTTCTTCACTTGAAGTCCCACTGCATCTGCTGCGTGATCGCGACGCCTCTGGACGTTCGAACACAGGCTTCAAGATAGTCGGTAAAACGCGGCGGCGGTGAGATGCCTTCATCCAGCAAACGGCTGTTGTCGAACACGTAGTTGAGATTGGCGAAACCACTGTACAGGCGCAAAGCGCGCATGATCAGACGGGGGTTGCCTGGCCCGATGCGAGACTCGAAGTCGGCCGCCAGCGCCGGCAGATCCTCGACACCCACTTTCTGGTAGCGCTCGCTCACCGGCTGCGTCGTGCAGGCAGCAGCATAGGCCTTGTCTATATCGGAAAACGTGCAGGCAGCGTCCCGGCCTGCGGAGATATGATAGAGGTCATGCCGCAGATGGCGCTTGAGTGCAAGATTGATCAGCGCATCGGCGCAGTAGTCGACCGGGATCACATCGATCTTCTCTTCCAGATCACAGGTGAAGCTTTCCAGGGCCAGCCCCATGCGGAACATCCAGAAGATGCTGCCCGACGGCTGGCATCCCAGGGTGCGGTGCCCGACCACGATCGAAGGCCTGGCCACGACCAGGGGTAGATCAGGCAACTCCTGGCGCATGCGTCGCTCGATTTCGGCCTTCGAAGCGGTATAGGGCACCAGTTGTGCCTCGGCCTGCGGAAAACGCCAGGATTCGCTGACCAGCGAATCGCGATCAGGGCCGCAGCTCATCGCCGTGCCGACATGCACGAAGCGCTTCAGGCGCGGCATGCGACTCATCGCCTTGGCAAAGGCAAAGGTGCCTTCCACGTTCACCGGCCAGATGTTCGGATTATTCGAAAAAGATGCCACGGCCGCGCAGTTGATGACCCGATCGATCGTCATCAACCTTGCTGACTCAGGCTCGAGCCAGGAGGTATCCAGCAGGTCTCCACAAATGACCTGATTGGCGTTGAGCGACATCCGCCCGACTTCACCTACACCGTGCAAGCTCAGATTGGTACGCACACGCTCCAATCCCTGCTCCGGGCTACTTGCCCGAACCAGGAAGCACAATTGGCTGACGTAGCCGTATGCGATCAGCTGAGCGGCCAGCGAACCACCGAGAAATCCGGTTGCACCTGTGATCAACAGGCGTTCACTGATGGCAGCCCGCGTTTTCGCTATAGCATCGATCTGCATGTTCATACACTCCTAACCATCGGCGAGGCAGGCGATTACACACGCCCACCTCGCGGTTCTACGTTGATCGAAACGAATTACCACTGATAACCGACGCCCACTGCAGCACCAGCGTCGTTACGGGTGTTGGTGGACCCGCTGAAGTTCGTCGACCAACGACCGCTGGGCGAGACGTACGAGACACCCACCGCCAGGGCCGACTCGCCCCGGTAGTTGCCCGCCGCCACGGAGGTCATGCTGCCGCCGGCGACCATCGACCGTGGCAGGTTGGCCATCGCCATGGCGCCGGCAATACCCGCACTGAGTGTGCTGTCCTGCTGCTTGAGGTCGCGGTGCAGTTGCGCGTAACGCTGGTCGGTATAGACATTCGCCTGCTCGGTGGCAGCAGCCGTGGCGCGAGTCAACTGGGCGATGTTGGCGGCATCCGTGCCACTGCTGCCCGCAGCGACATGGGTAATCTGCCGCTCGGCACCGGCGTGCCCCACAGAGACCGTGTTGCTGCGATCGGCAACCGAGTTGGCGCCAAGGGCAACGCTGTTGCTGGCAGTGGCCTTGGCATCACTCCCCACCGCAGTGGTGCCACTGCCTTCGGCACGTGCTCGGGCGCCCATCGCCACGCTGTTGTCACCCGCAGCCTGAGCAGCGCCGCCACCGGCCACGGCGTCTTTCCCCGAAGCCTGGGGCTGACGCAGGTTGCTGCGGGCGCTGGTCTGGAAAGCACCGCCCACGCCTTTCTGCAGGTTGGCCACCTCAGCGCTGACTTTGCTCATCGATTGCGCGGTCTGAGTCGCAACGCCCTGCACCGCCTCGATGGATTGGCGCACCGTGACGACGTTGGCATCGGTGTAGGCCTTGGCCGCAGCAATGTCATTGCCGGTACGTGTGGCCAGTTCGCCAACCTGGGTGCCAAGCTGACCGATACGTTCGTTCGAGGACGACAACTGGCTGCCATTGACCGCATCGGTGCTGGTGGCGGTCAGTGCGCCGGCCTGGACGTTGGACAGGCGCGCCGCCTGACCACCAGGATTGAGGGTCAACTGCGCCTTGTTACTGGCGTCGTCATATTTGACAGCTGCTTGCGCGGTCTGGGTCGCTACGTCCTGGATCGCCTCGATGGACTGGCGCACCGTGACGACGTTGGCGTCGGTGTAGGCCTTGGCCGCAGCGATGTCATTGCCGGTACGTGTGGCCAGTTCGTCAACCTGGGTGCCGAGCTGACCGATACGTTCGTTCGAGGACGACAACTGGCTGCCGTTGACTGCATCGGTACTGCTGGCAGTCAGCGCGCCGGCCTGGACGTTGGACAGGCGCGCGGCCTGACCACCCGGATTGAGGGTCAGTTGAGCCTTGTTACTGGCGTCGTCGTATTTGACGGCAGCGTTGGCAGTGTTCTTCACGCTTTCGCCGACAGCAACCAGTGCATCGGCTACGTTATTGCTGGTCGAGACTGAAGTTTGGGCATTACCGTTTGCATCGACATCCACGGTAGTAAAGACCGGAGCACTGCGAGCGTCCTGCGTCTTGACCGAAGGAATCTTTGCACCACCACCCAGCGAGTCGGCAATTAACTTGTTATTAGCATCGGTCTTTTCATAGAACTTCTCAAAACCGTCAGCTAACCTCTCAACACCGTCAGTGAACCCCTTGATTCCCCTCTCAACACCGTCAGCCAAGCCCTCAACTCCGAGATAGTCGGCCACCTTACTCGCGTCTTGTACGCGACGTTCAAACAGATTGCGCGTCGTAACGAATGTGCCATCGCCTTTATCTAACGAGCCGACCATAGCTGTAAAAGCACCAGGCTCACTGCCAGGCAGCGGAAAGACCTTGCGAATCTCTGCGTTAATCTTTTCCCATTTTTCGGTCACTACCTTGATATTGGCATCAAGGCGTGCATCATCCACAGCCGTCGGCGCTGGCCCCTTTACATCGGCAACTTGTACAGCCCATGCCACTGGCGAGCCTCCCATTCCCAACACACACGAGACCAACACACCACCCATCCACCGCTGCCTGCCCGGCGCAAACTTGATATTCATTTTCGACTTCATGACCAACCGCCAACCCCTTCAATCCAATAATCAATCGAGATCATCACCTCGACCTGCTTGTGATAGGGAGCCGCTCTTCGCGCACAGGCATCCAATCCAGTGACGAAAAATCGCCTGGAAGCTCAAAATGCAATATCAGCGCCCGGATGAACTACCCGCACTTCAGCGGCCGAAAAAAACGAATGCATCGAGATACCTTCAAGTCGCGCGAGCAACTCGAACAGTGACTGTGTACCGATGGGCGAAATTAAAGGCTTTCATAAAGAAAATGCCCATCCCTGGGCATTAATGCACCCAGCACCCGCATCCATCAGGCGCTTTCTTCAAAGAGCGAGCCCTTCCGAGCTGACGCAAGTCCTTGGCATGTCCATAAGTTTCGTCACACGCTCAGTGCGCACTTATAGAACCCAGAAGCACCCACCCCCTGAACACGAGCGCTATCTTCCAGTAAATACCCGGGCGGAAATATCGGAGGATTCCTAAAAACTAAGAAAAAGCCTATTTAACTATCAGACAAACCCTCGTGCGCATGAGCAGCGGCACAATGCCGACACGCCGCCGAGCACTCAACCACACGCTATGCCACCATATGCCCCCTGACCCTCACCACAGGCTCACCCATGCTCTACGTAGTCATGCTCGGAGGAAGACATCCTCGAGCCAGCATCGAAGTCCACGACGTGGTCTTCGCCCACGCCGACACGCTCGACCAGACCTACCCGCAGCTTCGCAGCGCCTGGTTCGGCAGCCGCAAAGGCCTGCATATCGATTCCTGGCTGGAAGTCCACGGTGTGGATGGCTATCGCGTCGAGCTCGGCCACGCCGCACCACCGCCCGGCGCCATGCGCTTGTTCTTGCTGAACCTGGGAGGCTACGCACCTGGCGTGTTTGGCGAGGATCACCGCTACTTGCTGGTAACGGCTACCGACAAGGCTGCCGCCAAGCTAATTGGCAAGCAACGCATGGCAACCGGTTGGCTGAAGCCGCACACCGACACAGTGGTGGATGTCGACGACTGCCTGCCGGTGGACCTGGTCGACGGTCGTTACGTGCACCTGGTCGAGGGCGAACATCGAGGCACGCTGCAGCGCAGCGACTACATCGTCATCTGAGCGACGGTATCGACCGAAACGCTGACCGCTAACGTTGCTGGCGGCGCCTGCCCAGTTCGATCCAGACCGGCGCATGATCGCTGGCCTTGGCCTCGTTGCGTACCCAGGCATCCACACCCGCCCGCTTCAGATAGGGGGCGAGGTCGGGATTGAGCAGCAAGTGGTCGATCCGCAGTCCGGCATTGCGTGCCCAGTGATTGCGAAAATAATCCCAGAACGTGTAGATGCGCTGCTCTGGGTACAGGTGGCGAACAGCATCGACCCAGCCCTGCGCCAGCAACTGCTCGAAACACGCCCGTGACTCAGGTTGCAGCAGCGCGTCCTTGAGCCACGAACGTGGGTTGTAGATATCCAGATCAGTCGGCACGACATTGAAATCGCCCGCCAGCACCGTGGGATGGCTGCTGCCATGCAGTGCCTGGGCATGCTTGATCAGGCACTCGAACCAGCGCAATTTGTACTCGAACTTCGGGCCGGGTTGCGGGTTGCCATTGGGCAGATACAGACAGCCCACCAGCACGCCCTGCACCGCAGCTTCGAGATAGCGGCTCTGCTGATCGTCCTCCATGCCGGGCAGCCCACGACGGACCTCCAGTGGTTCGCTATCGCGCGCCAGGATTGCAACACCGTTCCAAGAGGGTTGCCCTTGGTAAAGGCAGCCATAACCCGCCGCTTCAAGCACCTCGCGAGGAAACTGTTGGTCGGCCGCCTTCAATTCCTGCAGGCAGACGATGTCCGGTTGCTCCCGCGCCAGCCAGGCCAACAACGCGGGCAGGCGGCTGCGGATGCCATTGATATTGAAGGTGGCAATCTTCAGCCCTTTCATGCGTCAGGGTCGTTCACGTGGGCCTGGACGGCGTCTTCCAGTGCCCGGACATGGGCCTGATCGGCCAACGCCTTCAGCGCCAGCCAGTCATCCCAGTCGATGGCACCATCGTCACGCAGCGCCTCGGCGGTGCGAACCAGTTCATGGTGGTAGGCATCCGGCGACTCGCGACGGTAACTGACGTCGTCGTACTGTGCGTACCAGGCTTCAAGTTCAGGAATGCTGCGTTCGATGCTCATGATGACGGCCTCGTTATACCCCTGTTCGTGAGAGCCCGCCCTGCGCGCAACGTTCCAATGAGCATTGGATCAGGACCGCTGGTGCTGGCCGGATGCAGCCTGTTCCCGCTTACCCCGATCGAACAGAGGCCGCTATTTAGCGAGTCAGTATTTAGTACCACCGGACTTACTCACCTGAACTTTGCTGACCGTCATGGCTTCCCCTGCATACCTACCACGCAAACATGCACTTGCAGGAGCAGACACTCATGAGAGCACTGACCTACCACGGAGCACACGACGTCAGGGTCGATAACGTCCCTGATCCCTTCATCCAGGAACAAGACGACATCATCCTCAAGGTGACCGCCACCGCCATCTGCGGCTCCGATCTGCACCTCTATCGAGGCAAAATTCCGCAAACCGAAGCGGGCGATATTTTCGGGCACGAGTTCATGGGTATCGTCGAGGACACCGGCAGTGCCGTTACCAATCTGAAGATCGGCGATCGCGTCGTGATCCCCTTCGTGATCGCCTGCGGCAGTTGCTTCTTCTGTCAGCACGATCTGTTCGCGGCTTGCGAGACTACCAACACCGGGCGCGGCGCGATCATCAACAAAAAAAGCATTCCCCCAGGAGCTGCCTTGTTCGGATACAGCCATCTGTATGGCGGTATCCCTGGCGGCCAAGCCGACTATGTCAGGGTGCCCAAAGGTAATGTCGGCCCGTTCAAGGTGCCCACGGACCTTGCCGATGACAAGGTGCTGTTTCTCTCCGACATTCTGCCGACCGCCTGGCAGGCGGTGATCAATGCCGACATCGGCCAGGGTTCGTCAGTGGCCATCTACGGGGCCGGGCCAGTGGGCTTGTTGAGTGCTGCCTGCGCGCGGATGCTCGGCGCCCAGACCATTTTCATGGTCGACGACAACGGTTACCGCCTGGCGTATGCCCAGGAGGCCTACGGAGTCATACCCATCAACTTCGAGCAGGACGACGACCCTGCAGACAGCATCATCCGTCAGACACCTGGCATGCGCGGCGTGGATGCCGTGATCGACGCAGTCGGCTTCGAGGCCAAGGGCAGCACTGCAGAAACGGTGATGACAGCGCTGAAAATCGAAGGCAGCAGTGGCAAGGCGCTACGCCAGAGCATTGCCGCGGTTCGCCGTGGCGGGGTTGTCAGCGTCCCCGGTGTGTATGCCGGTTTCATCCACGCCTTCATGTTCGGCGATGCCTTCGACAAGGGCCTCACCTTCAAGATGGGTCAGACCCATGTCCAGAAATACCTGCCAGAGCTGCTGCAGCACATCGAAGCCGGACGCCTGCAACCGGAACTGATCGTCACCCACCGCCTGGCGCTCGAGGAGGCAGCGATGGGATACAAGATATTCGATCAGAAGCAGGACAACTGCCGCAAGGTCATCCTCGTGCCAGGCGCTGCGGCGGGCACCCTGGGCCCTGACTACGTGTAGAGGAGGCAAGGTCATGAACGGTTTAGCCAGTTACTTCTGGATTGCCGTGGCGGCAATTCTGCTACTCATCGACCTGTGGGCCATCGTCAGCGTGTTCAGGAGCGACAAGACGGATGCCGTCAAAGCGGCCTGGGCCTTGCTGATCCTGGCGCTGCCGCTCGTGGGTCTGGGTATCTGGGGCGTTGCTGGCCCACGAGGCATCAAGCGAGGCACCGGGCCCACGTCTGACGAGCACAGCAAAGGCTGACGTTACTGAGGTTGGCGCTACGGCACACCTCGCCCGCTGAGCCCGCGTCGAGCCCTGGATGCTCGAACCGAACGTCCAGGATCGACGCGCTCAGGCCAGTTGGATGTAGACCGAGTAGCTACCCAGCAGCACCCAGAAGACCAGAAAGATCCACGGCGTGCGTAACGAAAACAGCAGTGATTTTCGATGCCCTGCACGAGAGGTCTCTGCCTCGGAGAACAGCGGCGACTCGTCGTAGGCCAACCCCATCAACGGCTCGCTGCGCAGCAGGTGGCTTTGCTTGAGCTGCCAGTGATCGATGATGTTGTACGCAGCCCGGATGCCAGGCCAGGCGTTGAGCGAGCTCAATACCCCGAGCAAGGCAAGGAACGCCGGCACGATCAGGGTGAACATTTCGCCCCACCCTTGATTGAGGTTGCCCATGGAAGAAACGAACGCGATGACCAGGAAAGATTGCGCCGCCAGGTAGGCATCCGTGCGATTGGCCAGGATGCTGGTTTCGTACTGGATCTCGCGGCGGTAGAAGTCCAGGCGCTCCTTGGGAGAGCCGAACATCCTCGCATTGTGCTCGTTGATCTCGTGTTCAGGGGTGGTTGGGGTAATGATTCGAGGCATTCGCTGCTCCGGAAAGTGGGGTCCGAGCTACGAGGTGAGCCAGGAGCTGAGTCCGGTAGAACAGGCGATGGGACCGAGAATTCCATTCAATTGACGTCTCACCTGCGATTTCCCTGCCCCGCCCCAGAGGCTCGCCAAAGTAGCGAGCCTCAACCCTGTCGGGTGGCAATTTCAGCGTTTGTGCTGACCATGATCACGGGCCGTTTTTTGCGCCGTCGAGTCATGTGACGTACCGGTAGATCCGTCCGGACGATGGGCGTCGTTGTCTCGCTCCTCCTCCCCCTGGGTCCCGGTCTGCGCCCCCGGCTTTTGAGTCTGGGTCTCTTTTTTCATGCTGCTCTCCTCAGCTTGGCCTTTGAACAAGGGAAGCCAATCCGTGGGGCAAAGTTCCATGTTTGAAGTCCAGACCCGCTAAAGGTCAAGCGCGCCACGGTGCAACGCACTCAGCCTGCGCGCAGCGTCAACGCCTCCCTCGTCCAGCAGGCATAACGGGATTCCACTCAACGCGTGCAACGAATCAGCCAACCGCTCGCCAACCAAGGCCAGCGGGCAGGCAATGTCCATCTGCAAGGTACGCAAGCGCCTGGCCAAGGCGGGGCTCACCGGCGCCTGGACTTTTATCACCAGCGCCGCAGGCTGCATGGCGGTGCAGAGCAACGGCAACTCTTCCAACGACTGTCCGCAGCCCAGTACGTCGATGCGCTGTTGCTCGCTGCTCAACATCAGCCCAGCGCACAGCACCTCGAATTCAGCCAGCCCCTCGGTGCTCGCCAGCAGCACCCGCGGCGCGGGGATCTGAGTCAAGTGCAGGCGCGCCAGCAAGCGGGCACGCAGGAACGTATCGAGAAACAGCCATTGGCTACGCCGGCCTGGAGCAGCCCCTGAAGCCAACTCATACCAAACCGGCATCAGCACCTCGCGCAGCACGGAGGTCTTGGGGAACAGGGTGAACAACTGGCCATGAATCCCTTCCAACGCCTGCGCATCGAATGCCTCGGATGCGCGCACCACAGCGTCTCGCCATTCGTCGAAGGCCGAGGGCTGCTGCACTGGCGCCTCAGGCCGGCCGGCGAGCCTGTCGCCGACCTTGCTGATAGACAGGCCGTTGGCGGTCCAGCGCAGGATGTCGCGTATGCGTTGCACATCCCGGGCGGTGTACAAGCGATGGCCGCCCTCGGTGCGCTGCGGGCGTATCAACCCATGGCGCCGCTCCCAGGCGCGCAACGTGACCGGATTGATGCCGGTCAAGCTGACCACATCGCGCATGGGTAGCAAATCGGGTGGGGTGGTGTCAGTCATAATCAGAGAATATCCGGGAGATCGAGCATTCTAAACTCATATGGACTTTCTGCGGCGAGCCTCCATGGTCCATCATGCAACCAACGGCGCCGAGGTCTTCCACACAGAAGCAATCTGCGCATCTCGCATATAAAACGCCTGTAGGTGGGCCCTATGATCACCGCGAAACTCCTTCAACTGATGGTCGAGCATTCGAACGATGGCATCGTCGTTGCCGAGCAAGAGGGCAACGACAGCATCCTCATCTACGTCAACCCCGCTTTCGAGCGCCTGACCGGCTATTACGCCGACGACATCCTCTATCAGGATTGCCGTTTTCTGCAGGGCGAGAATCATGACCAGGAAGGCCTCGCAAGCATTCGCGATGCGATCCGTGAAGGCCGCCCCTGCCGCCAGGTGCTACGCAACTATCGCAAGGATGGAAGCCTGTTCTGGAACGAATTATCCATCTCGCCCGTGTACAACGAGGCAGACCAGCTGACCTACTACATCGGCATCCAGCGCGATGTCACAGCGCAGGTTTGCGCCGAAGAAAAGGTGCGCGAGCTCGAGGCCGAAGTGGCCCGCTTGCGCCGCCAGCTCGGCCAGGACCAGCGCTAAAAAAAAGCTATACACAACCCTCAATCTGTATAGATTAATCCCGGAGCTTCAGCTATACCTGTACAACAAATATATTTTGTACAGGATTTCCTGGAGCCCACATGTCAGCATACCTACAGCAATTCGCCGAGCGCTTCGCCAGCCTCGATGGGGCTAACCTCGGCACGCTGGAAAACCTGTACAGCGAAGACATCACTTTTCGCGACCCCCTGCACCACATACAGGGCCTGCCGGCGCTGCGAGCCTATTTCGAACAGCTGTACGCCAACGCCACCGATATCCGCTATGCCTTTCTCAGCGCCGACGAGGTAGGCCCCGGACAGGGTTACCTGCGCTGGACCCTGCAGTTCCGCCACCCTCGCCTGGCCAGCGGGCAGCAGATCTCGTTGCAAGGTTGCAGTTGCCTGCACTGGCGCGACCGTGTGCATTTTCACCAGGACTATTTCGTCGCCGGCGCCCTCATTTATGAACACCTTCCCATCATGGGCGGCGCCATTCGCTGGCTCAAAGGCAGGCTGGCATGAGCCGCTGCTGGTTGACCGGCGCCAGCAGCGGTATCGGTGCCGAGCTCGCTCGCATCCTGCTGGAGCAAGGCCATCAAGTGGCCCTGGGCGCACGCCAGGCCGATCGCCTTGCGCCCCTGGCCGAACAGTTTCCGGGGCAGGTACTGCTGGCCATCGGCGATCTTGGCAACCCTGAGGATATCGCCGCGATCGCCGCACGGATCGAGCAGGCCTGGGGCGGGCTGGACATGGCCATTTTCAACGCCGGCACCTGCGAATACCTGGAGCCGGGGCAGTTCGATCCGGCGCTGGTCGAGCGCGTGATGCGCACCAACCTGCTCAGTGTCGCCTATTGCCTGGCATCGGCACTGCCCCTGCTTCGCAAGGGCCAGCGCCCTCACCTGGTGGTGATGGGCAGTTCGGTGACCTGGCTGGCTTTGCCCCGCGCCGGTGCCTACGGCGCCTCCAAGGCCGCGGTGCGCTACTTGATGGAGTCACAGCGGATCGACCTGGCTCGCGAAGGTATCGCAGTCACTTTGGTCAGCCCTGGCTTTGTCGACACACCTTTGACACGCCGCAACGATTTCCCCATGCCGCAGCTGTGGAGTGCGCAGCGCGCCGCCCGACACATCGCCAGGCGCTTGCCCCACCGCCCCGTGGAAATCAACTTCCCCGGTCTTTTCACCTGTGTATTGCGCCTGCTCGGTGCGCTACCGGCGCGCCTGCGTCTGGCCCTGGGGCAACGCCTCGCCCGTCATGAACAGGAAGGTTGATTCATGCGTATAGCAATCATCGGCAGCGGCATCGCCGGGCTGACCTGCGCCCATCTGCTGTCGCGCAACCACCAGGTCACGGTTTTCGAGGCCGAGCGCTGGATCGGTGGTCACACCCACACCCTCGATGTGCTCTGGAAGGGCCAGCGCCATGCAATAGACACCGGCTTCATCGTGTTCAACGACTGGACCTACCCCAACTTCATTCGGCTGCTCGACCAGCTCAAGGTCACCTCACAGCCCACCGAAATGAGTTTTTCCGTGCATGACCCGGCCACGGGCCTTGAGTACAACGGCCACGACCTGAACACACTGTTCGCACAACGCCGCAACCTGATCTCCCCAGGCTTCTGGGGAATGCTGCGGGATATTCTGCGCTTTAACCGCCAGGCACTGACCGACCTGGACAGCCAGCGCATCGATGCCAACACCACGCTGGGTAGCTACCTTCAGGCACAGGGCTATGGGCAGCGCTTCATCGACCACTATATCGTGCCGATGGGATCGGCCATCTGGTCGATGTCCCGCGCCGACATGCTTCACTTCCCCCTCGCGTTCTTCGTCCGCTTCTGTCGCAACCACGGCTTGCTGTCGGTCAACCACCGTCCACAGTGGCGGGTCATCAGCGGTGGTTCGAGCAGCTACATCGCGCCACTGTGCCGCCCCTTCGCTGACCATATCCGCCTTGACTGCAAGGTTCACCGGGTCAGCCGCGACGAAGGTGGGGTAACGGTGGTGAGCGCGGCCGGCACCGAACGCTTCGACAATGTAGTGTTCGCCTGCCATAGCGACCAGGCCCTGGCAATGCTGGAAAGCCCCAGCGCACAGGAGCGTGCCGTGCTCGGGGCCATCGGCTATGCCAGTAACGACGTCGTACTGCACACCGACACCCGCCTGCTGCCGCGCCGCAAGCGCGCCTGGGCGAGCTGGAACTACCGCCTGGGAGGCCCACAGGAGGCTCCCGCCGCGCTGACCTACAACATGAATATCCTGCAAGGTATTCAGGCACCGACCACCTTCTGCGTGAGCCTCAACCAGACCGCATTGATAGACCCTGCCCAGGTGATTGCCCGCTTTCAGTACGCCCATCCTCAATACAGCCTCGCGGCGTCCGCGGCGCAGGCTCGGCAGTCAGAGCTGCAAGGTCAGCAGCACAGCTACTTCTGTGGTGCCTACTGGGGAAATGGCTTTCACGAGGACGGTGTGGTCAGTGCGCTGAAGGTGGCCGCGCATTTCGGGGTGCAACTGTGAACAGCAGCCTTTGCCTGGGCTGGATCAGCCACCATCGCCTGACGCCGCGCGCCCACGCGTTCCGCTATCGAACAGGCATGTTCTACCTGGATCTGGACGAGCAAACCTGGCTGATGAGCCTGTCACGCTGGCTAGGGCGCTGGCGCCTGGCACCGCTCAGCTTTCGCCAGACCGACTACCTGCCAGCGCTGACCCAGCAGGGACACACGCTGGCACAGGCCGCGCGCTTGATCGTCCACCAAGCCACCGGGCATATGCCCGAAGGCCCGGTCCACCTGCTCACGCAACTGCGCTGCTGGGGGCTGTCGTTCAACCCGGTGAGTTTCTATTTCTGCCATGACCGCGACGCGAACCTGGCGGCGATCCTGCTGGAAGTACGAAACACCCCCTGGCGTGAACGCTTCCACTACGTGCTGCCGGTCCACGACAACCTGGGCACACCCTTCACGGTATCCAAGGCCTTCCATGTGTCGCCGTTCATGCCACTGGACATGGACTATCGCTTTCGCTTCTCCCTGGATGCGCAACATATACGTATCCACATGGAGAACCACCAACACGAGCGCACGGTGTTCAAGGCAGACCTCGCCTTGCAGCGCCAGCCTTTGGACCGCGCCAGTCTGCATCGATACATCCTGGCCTTCCCGTGGATGAGCCTGCGCACCCTCTCGGCTATCTACTGGCAAGCACTGCGCCTGCTGTTCAAACGCACCCCCATCCATGACCACACTGCCCGCCAGAATCACTTGGCGCTCGGCCACTCCTGCGAGGACACGAATGATGTCGAATCACACCCTGAGCGTTAGCAAGTTCGCCGGCCTTGCGCCGTTGCTCGGCGGTCTGGCACGAAGCGCCGTGCTCGCCCGGATGGGCAAGCTGCGCCACGGTCACTTGCGCCTGCTGTGCCACGGCCAGCAGTGGAGTTTTGGCGATACCGAGAGCCCGTTGCAGGCCGAAGTGGAGGTGCTCGATGACGCCACCTGGAGCCTGATCGCCGGCAATGGCTCGATCGGTGCCGGCGAAGCCTACATTCACGGCTATTGGCGCAGCCCGGACCTTGCACGGGTGACGCGCCTGTTCGTCGCCAACCTTGAAGTGCTCGACGCGCTCGAGGGCGGCCTGGCGCGCCTCGGCCGCCCTGCCCTGCGGCTGCTGCACCAGCTCAACCGCAATAGCAGACGCGGTTCCCGGCGTAACATTCTGGCGCACTACGACCTCGGCAACGCCCTGTTCGAGCGACTACTGGACCCCACCATGATGTATTCGGCAGCCCAGTTCGAGCATCCCGGGCAGACACTGGAACACGCTCAGTTGAACAAGCTGGAGCGCATCTGCCAGAAACTTGAGCTATGCCCTGACGATCACCTGCTGGAAATTGGCTGCGGTTGGGGCTCCCTGGCGATTCACGCCGCCACCCGATACGGCTGCAGGGTCACCACCACCACCCTTTCCGAAGCGCAGTACAGCCATACCCTGGAGCGCGTTCGGGCGCTGGGCCTGGAGCAGCGCATAACAGTACTTCGCGAGGACTACCGCGACCTGGAAGGCCGTTTCGACAAACTGGTTTCGATCGAGATGATCGAAGCGGTCGGCCATCGCTACCTGCCGGTGTACTTCCGCCAGTGCGCCGCGCTGCTCAAGCCCGATGGCCTGATGCTGCTGCAAGCCATCACCATTCGCGACCAGCGCTATGACCAAGCACGGCGCTCGGTGGACTTCATCCAGCGCTACATTTTCCCCGGAGGCGCCCTGCCTTCGCTGAGCGTGATGCTCGATACCGCCAGCCGGCACACCGCGCTGAACCTTGTACATATGGAAGATTTCGGCCAGGACTACGCCCTCACCCTGCAGCATTGGCGGGAAAACCTGCGTCAGGCACGCACGGCGCTGGCCGACCTGGGCTACGACGACACGTTCCAGCGCCTGTGGGAATTCTACTTGTGCTACTGCCAAGGCGGCTTCGAGGAGCGCGCCATCGGCGTTGCCCACCTGCTGTTGGCTGCGCCCCAGGCACGTCGTGCGCCCTTGCCAGGCCATGCCTGATGCACGGCGGCAGGCTGGTCGCCAATGCCCTTTGGTTGCAGGTCGGCTGGTGGGCCTGCGTACTGGGTGCCGAACGGCCCTGGCTCTTGCTGCTGGTGATCCTCGGCCTGGGCGTGCATCTGCGCCTGAGCAGGGACGTCAGCGCCGAGTTCAAGGCGCTGTGGCGCGTTACCTTGGCCGGCTGCCTGCTCGATACGGTGCTGGGAGCGCTGGGGGTATTCGCGTTCGATGCCTGGCCGCTGCCACTGTGGCTGGCGCTGCTGTGGCTGGTGCTGGCCAGTGGCATGCGCCACAGCCTGGCATGGATCGCCAGGGACTGGCGGCTCGGTGCACTGCTAGGCGCAATCGGCGGCCCCCTGGCTTACCTGGCGGGCGCCAGGCTGGCCGGGGTGGGATTGCCTTTGGGCACGCTGGAAACCGGCCTGCTACTGGCGCCCATCTGGGCCTTCACCTTGCCCCTGCTCTTGCGCCTGGCGGCGTGGCGCTGACCTGCGGCATCGCTCGGAGCAATAGCGCACCGCTTCCCAGCAGCGCGCCCAGCGCTTGCGCCAGTTGAACGGCCGGCCGCACACCACACAGACTTTGCTGGGCAACAGGCTCTTCTTCATATTGCCTGCCCGGCATCCAGTCGCGCCAACAACGACTGGCCGCGTTGCCATACGGCATCGCGACGGCTGGCCGACATGCCATCGAGCCCACGATAGGCCAGAGCCAGCCGCGGGTTAGCCGACAGCAAGGTGCGATGGCGAATCAGAAAATGCCAGTACAGAGCATTGAACGGGCAAGCATCCTCCTCGGTTACCTGACCAACCCTGTAACTGCAAGACGCGCAATGGTCGGACATGCGCTGGATGTACCGACCACTCGCACAATAGGGCTTGGAGCCCAGGTAGCCACCGTCGGCATGCATCACCATGCCAAGCGTGTTGGGCAGCTGGACCCAGTCGAAAGCGTCCATGTAGACCGCCAGGTACCACTCACAAATCGCCGTTGGCACGATACCGGCCAGCAAGGCGAAGTTGCCGGTGATCATCAGCCGTTGGATATGGTGTGCGTAGCCCAGCCGCAAGGTCTGCCCGATGGCTTGCGCCATGCAGCGCATACGGGT
Source organism: Pseudomonas sp. A014 (assembly GCF_052378495.1). Lineage (NCBI taxonomy): Bacteria > Pseudomonadati > Pseudomonadota > Gammaproteobacteria > Pseudomonadales > Pseudomonadaceae > Pseudomonas > Pseudomonas sp. A014. The sequence continues at coordinate 2,494,119 of NZ_CP199001.1, read as the reverse complement.
TTGCCCGGTCCAGTAGAATTCCGGCAACGCGCGCTCGTTGCCCAGGTGATTGAGCCCGGCATATTCCGGCATGCGCAGCCAGTAGATCCCGCGCACGTACTCGCGCCAGCCTATCAACTGGCGGATGAACCCCTCGGCTGCATTGAGCGGCACTCGCCGCTCGCGCCACGCCCTGTCGACGTCTTCACACAGGCAACGCACATCCAGTAGCCCGATGTTGAGCGCCGCACTGATGCGTGCATGAAACAGGTAAGGTTCGCCCTCGGCCATCGCATCCTGGTAGTCCCCGAAAGCCGCCAGGCCAAACTCCAGAAAGTGTTGCCAGAGCTGCTGGGCCTGGGCATGGGTTACTGGATAGTCGAAGCCGTCGGTGGCTCCGTAGTGATCGCTGAAGCGCTGAACTACCAGCGCCTGTACCGCTGCTGTGATCTCGTCCTGCGCAAAATGCGCAGCGAATGGACCACGTAGCTGACGCGGCAACGGCTTGCGATTGTCGACATCGAAATTCCAGGCCCCACCTGCCGGACTGCCATCGAGCTCCATCAGCAGGCCGGTGCGCTTGCGCATGCCACGGTAGAAGTGCTCCATGCGCAGTTGGCGCCGCTCACCGGCCCAGCGCGCAAAGGCTTCGCGCGAGCACAGAAAACGCCGGTCACGGTGCCACACCAGCGGCAACCCGGCATCACGCAATGCCTGCTCCAGACGCCACTCGCCGCACTCGGTCAGGTGGATCTGCGTAGCGCCCAAGGCCTGTTGCCAGCGACACAACTCGCCAACGATGCTGCCGCTGTTGCCTGCCGCATCGAGCTCGACATAGTGCACTTGCCAACCCCGCTCGCGCAGGCACCGAGCGAAGTGCCGCATGGCGCTGAAAATCAGAACGATCTTCAATGGATGGTGCGGCACGTACCGGGCCTCACCCTCCACCTCCGCCATCAAGATAGCGTCACGGGCAGGATCGAGAGCGCTCAGGCTCGCCAGGTCGAACGACAGCTGGTCACCCAGCACCAGGCCCAGGCGCATCGTTTCGCCTACCACTGGCTGGCCAGCGTTATCGGGACGCGCAGTGGTTCGATGGGGCCGTCACGTTGCCCGCACATCTCATCATGTACCACGTGCTGCACCAGCGTGCAGGGCACGGCTGGCAGGCCCGTCAGCAACTGGCGTAGTTCTGTGGTGGAGCGCACGCGCAGAGGCTGCCCGTGGGCATCGTTCAGAGTCACGGGGCCAGCGTCGGTCAAGGCACGCAGGAGGTAGAAGCCGCCCTCCAGCGACAGCAGTTCCAGCGCCTTCGCTTCGCCGGTCGAGACCCATTGAAACAGCGTGACCAGGTTCACGGCGTACCCTCCGGGAGGCGGCGGAAGAACAGGGTGATCTGGCCGATTTCCACGCCCAGCTTGCTCATACTCGAGCGATTGATCAGCGTGTCGTCATCCATCAGGTACATCCAGTCGTCCAGGTCCACTTGCCAGTTACGCCCGTCGACAGGCAGGTCAAGCTGATAACGCCAGCGCAACGCGTTACCCGCCACTTCCCCCCTGGCCTCGCCAATCACGTCCCCCGCCGTTCCGCGCCAGCGGCCAGGGCCGTCGGGCACCAACCGCCAGGTGCGTTCCTGACGGGTGCCATCGCTGTAGAGAAAATGTTCTTCGAGGATCAGATGCTCACCTTCACGACGGCTATCGATGCGCACATGAAAGCGCTTGACCACCTCACCGGAGCGCTTCTGGAACATCCCCCAGGCCTGTACCGGCCGCGAGAAGAACGCCACCAGGTCGAGCTTCGGCTGCTCCTGGGCATAGCGTTCGACCCCGACATTGCCACAGCTGCCCAGCAGCAGACACAACGCCAGCAACAGTGCTTTGTACATGTTCAGCGTCCTCGTTCACTGTCAGTCAGCCCAAGCAGGCGCTGACGCAGTTGTGGGTCCCTGGCACGTGGATCGAGCCAGATGGCAAAGAATGCCCGGGCAAAGGCCGGGTCGGTGATTTCGCGGCTCAATTCACCCTCGACGTAAAAGCGGCACCCCTGCCCCGGCAGGTACAAGCCTGTAATTCGCATCCCGGGGCGCACGTCCACGAATGCCGCTTCGAGCGCCTGGGTCCAAGCCGAGCGTTGCTGTGGCGCAATGCCGCCAGCGTTGAGACGATGCATTTCCTCGAGGCTGGCCTGTACCAGCGTGTCCTTGGACAACGACCGGTGATAGAGAAGCTCGAGGGCGAACGGCTGATTCCAGTCCAGCGCCGGCCCCAGCGTCCATAACTGGGCGGTGTAAAGACGCAGGCCGAACCAAGTGAACTCACCCGCACCCAACCGCTGCGCTCCGGGCAACTGCGAGCGCCAGTCCGCCGTCGCCGAAAACGCAACGATCAGCAGGCAAAGGCACGTCCAACGAGCACGGTGAACCATATTGACCTCGAGCGCGGCCCAATACTGTACAAAGATAGCACGATGTACAGATATTCCATCTTCATGTACAGATTTTCCATTCGCTTCCAGGCCACGGGCACAGTCGGTGGTCGCAGCTGAAATCAAAAAGAGCTGCCCGTTGAGCCATCCGGTCAAAACGTTCGCACTTATTTGCCTGCGCGCTAGTCATAGGTCTGAATACCACCTCGCCTACCGGAGCTCCCATGCCCACGACCCGCGCCTGCCAACAGCTCGCTCTGGAGCAGAATCGCCGGCTGTTCGCCAGCGCCTATGAACTCGACCACGCAGCCTTTGCCCTGCTCGAAGGCGTCGGGCTCGACGCCTTTGACTTCGACCATTACCAAAGGCTGCGGCGCAAGGCAGCCGAGCGTTATCAGGAGGCCATCGAGCATCTGGCCCTCCTCGAGGGCAACCGCTCATCGCCAAAGTGAGCGCCAACCTATAATCTGCGCCCAGTGCCCGGCGATTCGCACCAGGCCATTTCCCAGTCCGTACAAGGCTGATGCCATGAAGTCGTCCAGCAAAACGTCCCTCGCCTCGCCGCACAACTCGGCGCTCAGCCCCAGCCACCTGGATTTCCCCGTGGTCGGCATCGGCGCCTCAGCCGGCGGCTTGGAGGCGATCCGTCGTTTCTTCCAGCACGCCCCGGACGACTCCGGCATGGCCTTCGTCGTCGTTCTTCACCTCTCCCCGGACCACCAGAGCCAGGCCGACCGGATCATCCAGGCTGTCACCCGCATGCCGGTACGCCAGGTCAGCGAGCCGGTGCCGATCGAACGCAACCATGTCTACGTGATCTCGCCGGCCAATCGCCTGTCCACCAACGACGGCTACCTGCGGGTAACCCCGGCCAAGCGCAGCCGCGGCGATCATGTGGCCATCGACCTGTTCTTTCGCGATCTGGCCGACGTGCACAAGGACCATGCGTTCTGCGTCGTGCTCTCGGGAACCGGTAGCGACGGCGCCGTAGGCCTGACACGCATCAAGGAGCAAGGTGGCGTGACCCTGGTGCAGGCGCCCGATGATGCCGAGCACCCCGACATGCCCCGTGCGGCGCTGGCCACCGGCATGGTCGACCTGCTGCTGCCGGTGGCTGAAATGCCTGGGCGCCTGGTCGAGTTGTGGCGCACGGCGCGCCAGGTGAAACTGCCGGAAATCGAAGACGACAGCCTGCCGCCGCCACTGGGAGAGCGTGAAGGCGACCCGGCGGCAAGTGACCCGTTGCTGGATGAGATCCTGCTGACGCTGCAAGGCGATACCGGACACGATTTCAGCCATTACAAGCGCGCCACCGTACTGCGCCGTCTGGAACGCCGCCTGCATGTCACCGGCCAGACAGAGCTGGCCGGCTACCTCGACTTCCTGCAACGCCATCCGGAGGAGTCGCGGGCACTGCTGGCCGACATGCTGATCGGAGTGACCAATTTCTTCCGCGACCGCGAAGCGTTCGAAGCGTTGCAGCGCCATGTCATGCCCGGCCTGGTCAACAAGGATGCCAGCGAAGAGTCCGCGCACGAGGTACGCCTCTGGTCAGCGGGCTGCTCCACCGGCGAGGAGGCCTACAGCCTGGCGATGTTGGTGACCGAACAGTTGGCGGTGGAACAGCGCAGTGCCCAGGTGCAGGTATTCGCCACCGACCTCGACGAACGCGCCATCGCTATCGGTCGCGCCGGCCGGTATCCAGACGCCATCGCCACCGACGTGTCGGCGGCGCGCCTGCGCCAGTTCTTCATCAAGGAAGAACAGCACTTGCGGGTACGCAAGGAAATCAGGGAAAAGGTCCTGTTCGCCCGTCACAACCTGCTATCCGACCCGCCGTTCTCCCAGCTTGACCTGATCGTCTGCCGCAACCTGCTGATCTACCTGGACCGCGAGGTGCAGCGCGATATCCTGCGTCTGTTCCATTTCGCCCTGCGTCCAGGCGGCCATCTGTTCCTCGGTAGCTCCGAATCGACTGACCTTGCGGCCGACCTGTTCGTCGCCGTGGACAAACGCAACCGTATCTTCCGCGCCCGAGAAGTGCCGACCACCAGCCATCCGCCGCGCCTGCAGGCTCCGGAGCCTGCGCTCACGCCACCGGCCCGCGCGCGTAGCACTCGCCGATTGTCCTACGCCGAGATCCACCACCGCGCACTCGCCCGCTGCACGCCGCCCAGCCTGGTGGTCGATAGCGAGGGCAATATCCTGCACATGAGTGAAGGTGTCGGGCGCTTCCTGCGCCATGCGGGTGGCGAGCTCAGCCACAACCTGCTCAGCCTGATCATCGCGCCTTTGCGGCCGGCCCTGCGCAGTACCATGCTGCAAGCGCAAGGCAGCGGCCAGGCGGTGACCTCGCGCAGTGTCGCGGTCAACCTCGACGAACAGCCCACTACCGTGCAAATCCTGATCCAGCCGCACCAGGATGACCCCAGTGGTACCGATTGCCTGCTGGTGGTGTTCCAGACAATCGAAGTCGATAGCAGCGCCAGCACCAACGCAGCCGCCGAGCAGACCGAAGGCATGGTGCTGAGCAACCTGGAGCGCGAACTGCACCGCACGCGGCTGCAACTGCAGGAAACCATCGAGCAATCGGAGTTTTCCAGCCAGGAGTTGACCGCCTCCAACGAGGAAATGCAGGCGATCAACGAGGAACTGCGCTCGGCCAGCGAGGAACTGGAAACCAGCAAGGAGGAGCTGCAGTCGATCAACGAAGAGCTGCTGACGGTCAACTACGAGCTCAAGACCAAGGTCGAGGAGACCGACAAGGTCAACGACTACCTGAGCAACCTGATCGCCTCGACCGACATCGCCACGGTCTTCGTCGACCGTAACCTGTGCATCCGCTGGTTCACCCCACGGGCCACCGACATTTTCAGCATGCTGCCGGTGGACACCGGGCGCTCGCTACTCGATATCACCCATCGTCTCGACTACCCCGGCCTGGCCGACGACGCCCGTGCGGTGGTCGAGCGCGAGACCACCATCGAACGCGAGGTCGTCGGCCACAACCAGCACTGGTACCTGGCCCGCTTGCTGCCCTACCGGGCCAGCGAGCGCAACGTCGATGGCACCGTGCTGACCTTCATCGACATCAGCCAGAGCCGCGCCGCGGAAGAACGCTTGCGCCAGGGCGAGGAACGCATGCGCCTGGTGGCCGAAAGCACCCATGACTTCGCCATCATCCTGCTTGACGAGCAAGGTCTGATCACCGACTGGAACACCGGCGCCGCGCTGATTTTCGGTTATGGCAAGGACGAGGTCCTCGGCCAGCACTATCAGCTGATCTTCACCGAACAGGATCAGGCCAGCGGTGTGCCGGAACACGAGCTGCGCAGCGCCCGCCTCCATGGCCGCGGCCAGGACGAGCGCTGGCACGTGCGCAAGGATGGCAGTCGCTTCTATTGCAGCGGCGAGGTCTCCCGCCTCAAGGGCAGCAGCCTGCGCGGCTACGTGAAGATCGCCCGCGACCTCACCGGCCACAAGCGCCTGCACGACGAGCAGAGCAAGCAACTGGCCGAGTCGCAGAGCAGCAGCCACATGAAGGACGAGTTCTTCGCCGTCATGTCCCACGAGCTCAAGCATCCGCTGAACCTGATCCAACTCAACGCCGAGATCCTGCGTCGCTCGCCGGCGGTGAAGTCTGCCAGCGCCGCCAGCAAGGCTGTCGGGATCATCTGTGACGCAGTATCCAGTCAGGCGCGGATCATCGACGACCTGCTCGACGTCGCCCGCATCCGCACCGGCAAGCTCAAGCTCAAGACCCAGTTGATCGACCTGTGCGCAGTGCTACAGGGCATCCATGCGGTCGTGCTCAACGAGCAGCATCCTTGCACCGTGCGCCTGGCGTTGCCGGCCGATGGCGCGCCGGTCTACGTCGAAGCCGATGGCACGCGGCTCGAACAGATCATCTGGAATCTGCTGAACAACGCCTTGAAATTCAGCCCCGCAGGCAGCGAGATTCGCGTGGCGCTCGCCAGGCGAGACACACGAGCCCATCTGGAAGTGATCGACCAGGGCGTGGGCCTGACCGCGGATAGCCTCGAGAGCGTTTTCGACCTGTTCACCCAGGCTGCCCCGCAGTCGTCCGGCAACCACCGCGACGGGCTGGGCATCGGCCTGTCGCTGGTGCGCCAGTTGGTCGAGGCCCATGGCGGGACGGTGGCGGCCTATTCTCCGGGGCTTGGTTGCGGTAGCACCTTCACGGTCTCCCTGCCATTGTCCGCCCCCGTGCACCAGGCCCCGCCAGATGCGCCCGAGCAGGCCAGCGACGGCCGTCTGGACGGTATCAAGGTGCTGCTGGTAGACGACTCGAAGGAAATCCTTGAGGTCATGCAGCAGTTGCTGGAAATGGAAGGTGCGAACGTCGAGGCCTACAGCGACCCGCAAGCAGCGCTCGAGGCCGCCGCCGACGGACGCTACGAGATCATCCTGTCCGATATCGGCATGCCGATAATGGACGGCCATGCCCTGATCAAGGCGCTACGGGGCCTGGAGCACCTGCGCTACACACCGGCCATTGCCCTGACCGGCTACGGCGCCAGCGCCGACCAGTACCGCTCACGCCAGTCGGGCTTCGACCGCCACCTGAACAAGCCGGTGGGCTATGACGAACTGGTCGAGGCCATAGAGACACTGTGCGGTTCGGTGCCCTATTGAACGGGCTCAGCACCGCTGAAGGTCACTCCCTGCACTGCTGTTGTTCACCCGCTAAATGTTTGTCCCGCGGTCCTTCAGACAACTGGTCTGGGAATCCGAGAATCCTTGCAATGCGACGACTCGCGCCCTGGTCACAACTGAACACAGGCCTTCCTGTGTTCGACCAGAGGTACACCCTCATGGCTGACAATAGCAACTGACCTACTTGCCCCAGGAGACCGACCATGAGCAACCCCCATCATCCAGATCCTTATGTCGATGAAATCCCACACGATCCCGGCGAGAAGATACCCGCGCCCGACCCGCAACAAGAGGCACCCGACTGGCCGGAAGGCCAGGTACCTCCAGAAGAGCAATCCGACGGCTGAAGGCCCGGCGCTTTCCAGGTAGCGCCACTCGTCAATCCTGCTGAACCCTCTCGATCCGCCACGGGTCGCTACTGATGAGTACATCAATCCAGGGGGCTGTGGTGAGCGAGATCCGCATTGGCATTTCCGGTTGGCGCTATGGCCCATGGCGCAAGGACTTCTACCCCAAGGGGCTGCGTCAGGACGACGAACTGGCGTTCGCCTCGCGGGCAGTCAACAGTATCGAGATCAATGGCTCGTTCTACGCGCTGCAGACCCCTGAACGCTACGAGCGCTGGCGTGACGATACGCCCGAAGATTTCGTGTTTTCGGTCAAGGCGCCGCGCTATATCACCCATGTGCGCAGGCTTCGCGAGATCGACGAAGCGCTGGCCAACTTCTTCGCCTCGGGCCCCTTGCTGTTGGGTGACAAGCTTGGGCCTTTTCTCTGGCAGTTTCCCCCAAACCTGAAATTCGACGTGCAGCGCTTCAGCGACTTTCTGGCCAAGCTTCCACATGACCGCTCGGCTGCCCGCCGCCTTGCCCGCGACGCCGCCGAGCGCCTGCAAGGCAGCGGTGGGACTGCCATCAAGGGCAACGCACGCCTGCGCCACGCCGTGGAAATTCGCCATCCCAGCTTCCTTTGCGACACCTTCATCAACCTGTTGCGCAAACACAAGGTCGCCTTGGTGGTCGCCGACAGCGCGGGCAAATGGCCCTATGTCGAGGAGGTCACGGCCGACTTCATGTACCTGCGCCTGCATGGCGATGTCGAGCTCTACAGCAGCGGCTATACCGCCACCGCGCTGCGCCGCTGGCGCATGCGCATCCAGGCCTGGGCTGCAGGCGGCCAGCCGGAGGATGCCCAGCGCGTCGTGCGCCGCGCGCCGGCCAAGCGCGCCTCCCGTGACGTGTACTGCTACTTCGACAACGACCAGAAAGTGCATGCCCCTTACGATGCCCGCCGCCTGCTGGGCAAGCTCGGCCTTGACGGCGAGCTGGTGACCGAGCCCGGCGTCGAACCGCAGGAGCTGCTATGAACGGAACCTTGCCTGCCCCCCGCTGCATCATCGACAAGGTGACCGCCGTGCACCGCCTGACGGTGCTGACCCTCAACGTGCACAAGGGTTTTACCCTGTTCAACCGCCGTTTCATCCTGCCGGAGTTGCGCGAGGCGGTACGCGCTACCGGCGCCGATCTGGTGTTCCTGCAGGAGGTGCACGGCAGCCATCAGCAGCATGCCGAGCGCCACCCGACCTGGCCGACAGCACCTCAATACGAATTCCTCGCCGACAGCATGTGGCCGCAGTTCGCCTACGGACGCAACGCGGTCTATCCCCATGGCGACCATGGCAATGCCCTGCTGTCCAAGTTTCCGATCCGAGTCCACGACAACCTTGACGTCACGATCCACGGCAACGAAGAGCGCGGCCTGCTGCATTGCCAGCTCGAAGTGCCAGGTCACGAGCAGGTGCACGCGATCTGCGTGCACCTGGGGCTGCGCGAGGAGCACCGCCAGCAGCAGGTCGACCTGCTGCTGGCCTTGCTCGACAGCCTGCCGTCGGACGAGCCGGTCATCGTCGCAGGCGATTTCAACGACTGGCGCCTGAAAGCGGATGTGCGGCTCTCGGGGCATCTGGTCGAAGCCTTCGGCAAGCCGGCGCGCAGCTTTCCCGCGCGCTTGCCGCTGCTGCGCCTGGACCGCATCTACCTGCGCAACGCACAAGCCAGCGACGCCCGGGTACTGTCCAGATACCCGTGGTCACACCTCTCCGACCATGCCCCGCTGGTGGCGCAGGTGACGCTATGAAGCTGCCCTGGAGCGAAGGCAATCACGTCCAGTTGCTGGTCAACGGCGAGCAGTACTATCCGCGCGTGCTCGAGGCCATGGCTCAGGCTCGCGAGGAAATACTCCTGGAGACCTTCATCATCTACGACGACAAGGTCGGCCAGGCCTTGCGCCAGGCCTTGATCGACGCCGCTCGGCGCGGGGTAAGGGTCGAAGTCGCCGTGGACGGTTACGGCACCGCCGACCTGCCCGACGAATTCATCGCCTCGATGACCGAGGCCGGGGTCCGTTTCCATTCGTTCGATCCGCAACCACGATTGGCCGGCATGCGCACCAACCTGTTCCGTCGCCTGCACCGCAAGATCCTGGTGATCGACGGACAACGCGCGTTCATCGGCGGTATCAACTACAGCGCCGACCACCTCGGAGACTTCGGCCCACAGGCCAAGCAGGACTACGCCGTGGAGGTCGTCGGCCCGGTAGTGGGCCAGGTGCATGCGTCCTCCTGCCGAATGCTCGCCCCCGTGCTGGATGCCGCCAGCCGAGTCCAGCCGAACAACATCGCCGCAGGCCCGGCCAGCGCCGTGCTGGTGGAGCGCGACAACCGGCGCCACCGCACCGATATCGAGGTCTGTTATCTGCAGGCCCTGCGCGAAGCCAGGCAACGTATCGTCGTGGCCAACGCCTACTTCTTCCCCGGCTACCGCCTGCTGCGCGAACTGCGCAACGCCGCTCGGCGCGGGGTCGAGGTGACCCTGATCCTTCAGGGGCAACCGGACATGCGCTGGGTCCGCGCACTCTCCCGGCTGCTCTACAACTACCTGTTGCGCGACGAGGTGCGCATCTACGAATACTGCCAGCGCCCGCTGCACGGCAAGGTAGCGTTGGTGGACGACGAGTGGACCACGGTGGGCTCGAGCAACCTCGACCCACTAAGCCTGTCGTTCAACCTCGAAGCCAACCTGCTGATCCGCGACCGGGCGTTCAACGCTGTGCTCTACCAACACTTGAGCGAACTGACCCGCGAACACTGCAAGGCCGTGACGCTCGAGCGCATGGTGCGCGGTTACTGGTGGCGTGCCCCCTTGATCTTCCTGTGCTTCCATATCACCCGCTATTTCCCGCGGATCGCCGGCTGGTTCCCGGCACACCGGCAACGCCTGCAGTCGCTGCAAAGCGAAAGCGAGGCTCCGGTCGACTACCAAGAGGGCAAGACTTGATGGCCACGCCACGCTGGAAGACCTGGGGCAAACGCCTGCTGACCGTGCTGTTCCTGGTATTGATCCCGGTGCTGCTGTTCACCCTGGCGCGCAACCTGGACTGGAACGAAGTCAGCCAGTCGCTGCGGGCCTACCGGCACTCGACGTTGATCCTGGGGTTGCTGCTGGCCCTGTGCAGCTACCTGGTGTTCGCCAGCTACGACCTGCTCGCCCGCGCCTATACCGGCCACCGCCTGCCGGCCCGCCAGGTGCTGCCGGTGGCATTCGTCTGCTATGCGTTCAACCTCAACTTCACCACCTGGGTCGGTGGCGTGGCCCTGCGCTATCGGCTGTACGGCAGGCTGGGCCTGGATACCCCGACCATCACCCGCATCCTCACCCTGGGCCTGTTGACCAACTGGATGGGCTACCTGCTGTTGGCCGGCACCGTATTCGCCTTGGGCCTGGTCAAGCTGCCGGAGAACTGGACGGTAGGGGCCGGTGGCCTGCGGCTGATCGGCGTGTTGATGGTCGTGGTCGCGTTGGCCTACCTGTTCGCCTGCGCCTTCGCCAAGCGGCGCACGTGGGACCTGCGCGGGCATGAAGTCACCCTGCCGAGCCTGCGCCTGGCGTTGTGCCAGGTGGCCTTGGGTGCAAGCAACTGGGCGTTGATGGCGGCGTTGATCCATCTGCTGCTGCCACCGGAGCTGTTCTATCCCTCGGTACTGGGTGTGTTGCTGATCAGTTGCGTGGCGGGCGTGGTCGCCCATATTCCCGCCGGGCTTGGCGTGCTGGAGGCCGTGTTCCTGGCCCTGCTCCATGGCCAGCTCGGCCAGGGCACGCTGGTGGCCGCGTTGCTGGGTTATCGAACCTTGTACTACCTGATCCCGCTGCTGTTGGCGGTGGTCACCTACCTGATCCTCGAGAAACGCGCCAAGGCCTTGCGCCGGCAGGTCGAGCCAGCCCTCGACAAGCGCTGATGGGCCGTGGGGCCCGGGAGGTACATCATGCGGATCGTTCCATGTATTGCACTGCTGGCCACCCTGGCCAGCGGCCAGGCAATGGCCGAAGGCTGCGACGTAGCCACGCGCTCATCCAGCGAGGCGGTCAAACCGGTGCAGCAGCACACCTGCTACAGCTACGCCAACATGCCGGCCGAAGCGATTGCCTGGTCGTGCAGCAACGAAAGCAAGGAGATGCTCAACAGCCAGAAACGCCGGGTCGAGCGTTGCGCCGACGGCAGCGTCGGCAGCTGCATCGCACCGCTGACCCAGGAAACCCTGGCCAACCCCGATGCCGCGGGGCGCAACGAGCCTTCCACCCGCCCCACCGTGCCCAAGGACGCGCGGATCATCACCTACTACTACGACACCCCCAGCCTGGGCCAGGCGCGTAGCGATTGCGAGCGCAGCAACGGTGTCTGGCAGACCCACTGACGTAGAGGAGAACGACCATGCCACGTGGAGACAAAGACAAGTACACCGATAAACAGAAACGCAAGGCCGAGCATATCGAAGAGAGCTACGAGGCCAAGGGCGTGTCCAAGGACGAAGCCGAAGCCCGCGCCTGGGCCACGGTCAACAAGCAGTCCGGAGGCGGTGAGCGCAACGGCGGTTCGGGGCAACGGAAAAGCCCGACGGCCAAGGCCAAGGCACGGGAGTCCTCGGCCCGGCGTGCTGTCGCGACGAAGCATGGCGTGCCCCGTTCCGGACAACAGCTGGAGGACATGACCAAGGCCGAGTTGATGGACCGTGCGCGTAAACAGCACATCGCCGGTCGCTCGACCATGCGCAAGGGAGAGTTGATCGAGGCTTTGCGCAAAGTGGCTTGAGCCGCACTGGCGTCCTTACAGGGCAATCTCAGTGCTGTTGCTGATCAAGAATCCAGCGTCATACCCCACTAGCGACAGCTGCGTCAGCCCAGGCACCACCCGTACCTCCGCGACTTCAGGAGGCCGAGCGCAGGACTTGCGGAGGGAGGTGACGGGCATGGATGCCCGTCAAGCGCTGGGGCCCAGGATGGGCCCTGCAGCGCGGTCCTCCCGGGAGCAAGGCCGGAGTGAGGGAACCCGGAGCGAAGCGCAGGGCCGGATGAATGGAGCGCAGCGTTTTTTGGTTACTTTTTGTCGCGTCTGACAAAAAGTGACTCGCCGTAAGGGCGAAAAGGTGACTAAGCGTCACCCTGGCAAATGAATACACTCACAGGTGTAAAAACCAACCCCTCTAGCATTTGACTTTCAGAGCGTGTGTTTTGAAAGTTATAAGCACATGCATTTACGAGGTCGCGATTGGCGGCGCCTGATCCATCGCGCGCTTAGAAGCAAGATCAAGAGCATCCAGCCTCATACCCCACGAGCGACAGCTACGCCAGCCCAGGCACCACCCGTACCTCCGCGACTTCAGGAGGCCGAGCGCAGGACTTGCGGAGGGAGGTGACGGGCATGGATGCCCGTCAAGCGCTGGGGCCCAGGATGGGCCCTGCAGCGCGGTCCTCCCGGGAGCAAGGCCGGAGTAAGGGAACCCGGAGCGAAGCGCAGGGCCGGATGAATGGAGCGCAGCGTTTTTTGGTTACTTTTTGTCGCGTCTGACAAAAAGTGACTCGCCGTAAGGGCGAAAAGGTGACTAAGCATCACCCTCGCAAACGGATATGCTCACACCTGTAAAAACCCACCCCGCTCGCAAAGCGATCCTATGGCGAAATAGGATCACTCGCCGGAAACGTTTCATCCAGCGCATTATCGACCGAGCTATCCTTCGGCTGAGTCAGCTCACCACAATTACAGTCCGCCATACGACAAGGCTCCCCATTGCGATGCCCCGTAGCACAGGCCTCGCAGCAATAAGCCTTGCCATCCTGGACCACGGTATTGGCATCCACGGTGCAAGAACAGTGGTTGCAGGAACATCGTTGCTCGTTCATCAGGGTTCTCTCCTGTCATCTTCAGAGCTCACCTCGTCGGTCCACGGCTCACCGTCCAACGGCGCCGAGCGAGCCAGCTCCGCCTCGTCCAGCCCGATGCCGCCTCCGATCTCATGAGCGTCCACATGCCGCAGGGTCTGGTCAGCAGGTTTGCTACCGCTGCCAGGCTCATCGGGGTCGCGAGCACCGGTTTCATCGAACAACGTGTCCGGGCTCAGGTCGTCCAGGGTGACGTTGTCCTCGTGCAGGCTGTCGCTCAAGGCCTCGCCACCGGTCATGCCGCTTTCGGCAACACGTCGGGGTGGATAGTCCTCGGCGATCTCGCGCGCCGGACGCTCGTCACCGACACGCCCTTGGCGTTCATCACGACGCTCACTGAAATCCAGCTCGTGGACGCTTCCCATGCGGTCCTCGGTGTCGTCGATCTCGACCTGCGGTCTTGGGTCATCAGGTATGGGCATGAGCGTTCTCCGTTTGTGGGCTTCACTCGGTCGACTCCGCGCACACACAAATGATTCAGAGTTTCTTGCCGCGCCCTACCCCGCGCTTTTTTTGAACTCCGCGCCGCCTCGCCGCCTCCCAATCTTGAGACCCGCGAACCCTCCCGGAGCCCGCCATGGCCAAGCCCCTGCAGGAGTACCATCGCAAGCGCGACTTCAACGCCACATCCGAACCGGTGGGCACACACGCCAGAACACGGTCGGGCCACGCGCTGCAGTACTGCATTCAGAAACACGACGCCAGCCACTTGCACTACGACTTCCGCCTGGAACTCGACGGCACCTTGAAAAGCTGGGCGATCCCCAAGGGACCCTCCCTTGACCCGAAGGTCCGGCGCCTGGCGGTGCATGTCGAGGACCACCCGCTGGACTATGCCAACTTCGAAGGGCACATCCCGGAGGGTCACTACGGCGCTGGCGATGTGATCGTCTGGGACCGGGGTATCTGGGAGCCCGAAGGCGATCCGCATCAAGCCTATGCCAAAGGCAAGCTGCGCTTTCGCCTGCAGGGCGAGAAGCTGTCGGGGGTCTGGAACCTGTTCCGCACCCAGCTGGCCGGCAAGAAGGAACAATGGATGCTGGTCAAGTCAAATGACGGGCAAGCGCGCAGCGAGGTCGACTACAGCATCGTCGAAGCCCTGCCCGACAGCGTCCTCAGCGAGCGCAGCCTGCCGCCAAAGCGTCCGGCCAAGACAACCTCCGCTACCCCGCGCAAGCACAAGGCCCGCGCCAAAGCCCTGCCCGACAAGCTCCAGCCGCAACTGGCCACCTTGGTCGACTCCCCGCCCAGCGGCGACTGGCGCTATGAAGTCAAGTTCGATGGCTACCGCATCCTGGCGCGCATCGACGGTGACGACGTACGTCTGTTCACCCGCAATGGCCACGACTGGAGTGCGAAGATGCCCCGTCAGGTCGAGGCGCTCAAGGCGCTTGGGCTCGACGCCGCGTGGCTGGATGGCGAAATGGTGGTGGTCGATGACAACGGTGTCGCCGATTTCCAGGCGTTGCAGAATGCCTTCGACACCGAGCACGACGAACGCATCACCTATTACCTGTTCGACCTGCCCTGGCTGGGGCGCGAAGACCTGCGCGAACTACCGCTGAAGGCGCGTCGGGACACCTTGGCCCGGCTGCTGGAAGATAATGCATCGCCGATGCTCAGGTACTCCGCAGACTTCGAGGAACCGGTCGACTCGCTGCTCGACAGCGCCTGCCGGCTGGAGCTGGAGGGCCTGATCGGCAAGCGCGCCGACAGCCCCTACGTGGGGCGACGCAGCAGCGACTGGATCAAGCTCAAGTGCAAGCAGCGCCAGGAATTCGTGATCGTCGGCTACACCGACCCCAAAGGCAGCCGCCAGGGTTTCGGCGCCCTGCTGCTGGCCCTGCATGACCACGATAGCGGTCAGCTGCGCTACGCCGGCAAAGTCGGCACCGGCTTCAGCGCCGCCACCCTGGACAGCATCCTCGCCCGCCTGAAGCCGCTGCGGGTCGCCAAAGCGCCGTTACCCAGCCCCCCCTCCGGCGCCGAAGCCCGCGGGGTGCACTGGCTCAAGCCGCACCTGCTGGCAGAAGTGGCCTATGCCCAGATGACCCGCGAAGGCATCGTGCGCCACGCGGTGTTCCGCGGCCTGCGCGACGACAAGCCCGCCACCGCCATCGATCTGGAGAAAGCGATGCCCGCCAAGCGCGCAGCACAGCCACAACCCGAGGGCCTGGACAACCTGCGCCTGACCCACCCAGACCGCGTGGTCGACGCAACCATCGGTGCAACCAAGCGACAGGTCGCCGAGTACTACGCGCAGGTCGCCGACTGGCTGCTGCCACAGCTCAAGGATCGGCCCGTCGCCCTGGTCCGGGCACCGGATGGCCTGGCTGGCGAGCTGTTCTTCCAGAAGAATGCCGGCCAGCTGCATATTCCCAAGGTGCTCAGCTACAGCAAGGCCCAGGCCGGCCAGGCGGCCATGGTGCTCAACCGCGCCGACAGCCTGCTCGGCGCGGTACAGATGAACACCCTCGAACTGCACACCTGGAACGCCACCAACAAGGACTTCGACAAGCCCGACCGCTTCGTGCTCGACCTGGACCCTGATCCCACGCTGCCCTGGAAAGCCATGCTCGAAGCCACCCAACTGACCCTGACCCTGCTCGATGAACTGGGCCTGAAGGTCTTTCTCAAGACCAGCGGCGGCAAGGGGATGCACCTGGTCGTGCCGCTGACCCGGCGTGCTGGCTGGGACGAGGTGAAGGACTTCAGCCATGCGTTGGTCGAGCACATGGCCAGGCTCTTCCCTGATCGCCTCAGCGCGGTTTCCGGCCCGAAGAACCGCGTCGGGCGGATCTTCATCGACTACCTGCGCAACGGCAAGGGCGCGACCACCGTGGCGGCCTATTCGCTGCGCGCTCGTGAAGGTCTGCCGGTTTCGGTGCCGATCTGGCGCGAAGAGCTGAGCCAGCTCAAAGGCGCCGATCAATGGAACATCGGCAACCTGCACGAGCGCCTTGCGCAGGTCGAGGACCCTTGGTCCGAGATGGCCAGCACCCGCCAGTCGATTACCGCGCGCATGCGCAAGCAACTGGGGATCGACTGATGGAGCGAATGCTGGATCTGCTGCAATGGCCCGCCATGCTGCTGACCATCGCGGCGGCATGGTGCATCGGCTCGCGCCGCCCGCGACGCAGACGCATCGGCTTCTGCTGCTTCATCGCCAGCAATGTGCTGTGGGTGGTCTGGGGCTGGCAGGTACAAGCCTGGGCACTGATCGTCCTGCAGTTCTGCCTATGCGTCATGAACCTGCGTGGCTGGAAGAAGAACACCCAAGGAGCGCCAAGCCCATGAGCATCGCCCATGACTTCGACCTGGAGCGCCTCGATCACCTGTTACGCCCTTTCAGCGCGCGAGCGCAGGCCATCGACCTCGACGCCCAGTTGCCAAAGCTGCTGCACCTGCTGCAGGCCGATCATCTCGACCGACTGCCACGGCCTGGCCAGGGGCGCACCCTGGAGCGCTGGAGGACCCTGGCGCGGGTCGCCGGTTGCGACCTGACCCTGGCCAAGCTCTACGAGGGCCACACGGACGCCTTGGCAATCCTCAGCGAATGCGCCGCCGAGCACCACGCCGGCGACGGGATCTGGGGCGTGTGGGCCGCCGAGCCACCGGGTGCCCGCACGCGCATCGTTGCCCGCGACGGCGATCAAGTCCGGCTGCAAGGCTGCAAAGCCTGGTGTTCGGGTGCGTTGCAGATTGATCGCGCGCTGGTGACCGCCTGGGAAGGCGAGCAACCACAGTTGGTGGCCATCGAGCTGTCCCATCCCAGCCAGCGCATTCAGGCCGAGCACTGGCAGGCGGTGGGCATGGCCACCACCGCCAGTGTCACCCTCGCATTCGATGATTCGCCGGGCCTGGCGATCGGCGCGCCCGGCCAATATCTGTCCCGCCCAGGATTCTGGCAAGGCGGCGCTGGCATCGCCGCCTGCTGGTATGGCGCGGCCGAAGCCCTCGCGGATTACCTGCGCGAACACTGCGCTAAACCTCGGCCCGACCCGCACGCCGACGCCCACCTGGGCGCGGTGGATGCCGCCTTGCTCGGGGCCCGCGCCGCCCTGCGCGAATGCGCCGCCTGGATCGACCGGCACCCTCAGGACGATGCCAGTTTCCAGGTGCGCCGCACCCGCGCTCATGTCGAGCACGCGGTCGAGCAGGTCATTCGGCATGTCGGCCGAGCGCTGGGCGCCACGCCGTTCTGCCGCAGCAGCCATTTCGCCCGGCTCAGCGCCGACCTGCCGGTATACCTGCGCCAAAGTCACGCGGAGCGCGACCTCGCCGAATTGGGCCAGCAACTGACCGGCATGCCGGCAGGGGCATGGCAACTTTGACCAGCATCTGCCTCAGCCGACCACCGGCTGCAACCTTTGGAACCGGTCTTGCCCTCAACGGAGTCACCATGAGCCTCGATGCGCAGTATTTCGCCGACCTGTATGCCGGCAACGATGACCCATGGGCCTTTCGTACCCGCTGGTACGAACGGCGCAAACGCGAGCTGACCCTGGCCAGCCTGCCCCGCCAGTGCTACGAACGCGTGTTCGAGCCGGCGTGTGCCAACGGCGAGCTCAGTGTGCTGCTGGCCGAGCGCTGCGCCGACCTGCTATGCCAGGACATCGACGCCACCGCCGTGGCGCTGGCCCGCCAGCGACTGGCGGGCGTAAGCCACGCCCGCGTCGAGCAAGGGCACCTGCCGGGCGACTGGCCCGGCGGACAGTTCGACTTGATCGTGCTCAGCGAAATTGGCTACTACCTCGATCCCACCGACTGGCTGCAGGTGATCGAACAATCGGTGGCCAGCCTGACCTACGACGGCGGCCTGCTGGTGTGCCACTGGCGCCATCCCATCGCCGGTTGCCCCCAGGATGGCCGTGAGGTCCACGCCCTGCTTGCCCGGCATCTGCCGCTGTACCCGCTGTTACGCCACGAGGAGGCGGATTTCCTGCTCGAATACTGGTCGTGCCAACCCAGCGTCGTGGACCTGGACGAGACCTGCCTATGATCGCCGTCATCATTCCCGCCCACAACGAAGCCCGCCGCCTCGGGCACTGCCTGCGCGCCGTCAAGCGGGCGGTGGCACGGGCCGAGGCGGCGGGCCTGGTGGTCGAGGTGCTGGTGGTGCTCGATCGCTGCATCGACGCCAGCGCACGCATCGCCCGCCGCCATGGCGTGCACACTCTGGAGCTGCAGGCCGGCAACGTCGGCATTGCCCGGCGCCTGGGCGCAGAGTGGATGATCGAGCGCGGTGCGCAGTGGCTGGCCTTTACCGACGCCGACAGTCGCGTGCCGGAGCACTGGCTGGTGTCGCAGTTGCAATGGCACGCCGACGCAGTCTGCGGCACCGTGCACATCGAGCGCTGGCAGCCTTGGCAGAACGCCGCGCTGCGTCAGCTATACCGCAGCCGTTACCAGGCTCGGGACGGGCACCGGCACATCCATGGCGCGAACCTCGGCGTGTGTGCCAAGGCCTATGAGCGCGCCGGCGGATTCCAACCATTGCCAGCCGATGAAGACGTGCAACTGGTGCTGGCCTTGGAAGCCAGTGGCGCGCATATCGTCTGGACCGCAGCGCACAGCGTGGCCACCAGCAGTCGGCGGGACAGCCGCGCCCGCCAAGGCTTCGGCGATTATCTGAGCGCGTTGGAGGGACTGGTGCAGTAGCGTTCGCAACACCCAACTACGACGCTTTGCGCGGTCGCTTGCTCGCCGGCTTCTTCGCCTTGGTCTTGCCGCCAAGGCTGCGCTTGAGCAGCTCGGTGAGGTCGATGATGTCGGCGCCCTTCTCCGCCGTTGTCCCCTCACCTTTGTCCACCGTCGCGATCTTGCCTTTGCTGGCCTTCTCTTCAACCAGGTCGAGGATGGTCTGGCGGAACGCGTCGTGGTACTCGTCTGGCTTCCATGGCCCACTCATGTCCTCCACCAGTTTCTTGGCCATGTCCAGTTCGCGCTTGTCGATCTTGGTGTCGGTCACGCTCTTGTCCAGCTCCAGCGACTCCAAGCCACGGACTTCCTCGGGCCAGCGCAGGGTAATCAGCACCAGCGCATCCTCCAGCGGGCGCAACAGCGCCAGGTGCTGGCGGGTGTGCAGCACCACGGTGGCCAAGGCCACCTTGCCGGTGCTGTGCAAGGTCTCGCGCAACAAGGCATAGACCTTGCCGCCACGACGGTCGGGGCTCAGGTAGTAAGGCGTGTCGAACTGTTGCAGCGGGATCTCACCGGCGTCGACGAAGGAAAAAATATCGATGGTCTGGGTCGCCTCGGGCCGCGCCTTGCGAATCTCCTCTTCGCTGATCACCACATAGCGGCCCTTCTCGTACTCCACACCTTTGACGATGTGTTCCTTGTCGATCTCCTTGCCAGTCACCTTGTTCACCCGCTTGTAGCCCACCGGCTCCATGCTGCGCTTGTCGAGCCAGTCGAAATCCACGCGCTCGGTGCGAACGGCGGTATTGAGAGAGACAGGGATATGCACGAGGCCGAAGCTGATCGCGCCTTTCCAGATTGCCCGGGCCATGGTCGGTTCCTACGCATCGAATGGTTGGCCGGGCTGGCTGTAGCGCAGCGCGCCGCAGCGTTCGCAGCACTGGCAGTCAAGCCCGGCGATTTCACGGATCAACAGGCTGCGCCACTGGCAGCCACGCAGCAGGCAGACGAGTTTCATCAGCCACCTCCCTGGCCCGCATGAAGGGCCTCTTACAATGACTGACTGCGCGGCGCGGCCAAGGTTTACTCGACTTTGCCCTATGGGAGTGGATCGCCGCCGGTGACGCCGAACACCTCACCGGTGATATAGCTCGACTCCTGGCTGGCAAGCAGTACGTACAAAGGCGCGCACTCGGCGGGCTGGCCCGGGCGTTTCATCGGGGTATGCCCACCGAAGTCGGGGATCTTTTCCGGTGGTTGGCCGCCACTGGGCTGCAGCACGGTCCAGATCGGGCCCGGGGCCACCGCGTTGACGCGGATGCCGCGCTCGATCACCTGCTTGGCCAGCGCCTTGGTGAAGGCCACGATGGCCGCCTTGGTGGTGGCGTAGTCCAGCAGCGTCGCCGAGGGCTGGTAGGACTGGATCGAGGCGGTGTTGATGATGGTCGCTCCGGCCGGCATCAGCGGCACTGCTGCCTGGCACAGCCAGAACAAGGCGTAGACGTTGGTCTTGAGGGTGTGATCGAACTGCTCATGGGTGATCTGGCCAATGTCCTTGCGCGCCTCCTGCTTGCCGGCCACGTTGACCAGGATATCCAGGCCGCCGAGCTGTTCGTGGGCCTGGTCCACCAACTGGCTACAGAAGCGCGGGTCCTTGAGATCACCGGGAAGCGCCACGGCCTTGCGGCCTTCGCGCTCGATCAGCTGGACCACTTCACGGGCATCTCGCTCCTCCGTGGGCAGGTAGTTGAGCGCAATGTCGGCACCCTCGCGGGCGAAGGCGATGGCCACGGCGCGTCCGATACCCGAGTCGGCGCCAGTGATCAGGGCGCGACGTCCGGCCAGGCGCCCGAAACCCTTGTAAGTGGTTTCACCGTGGTCGGGCTTGGGCTGCATGTGCGCATCCAGGCCCGGAGCGGCTTGGCCCTGGGCCGGAAAAGGCGGATGGGGGTATTGGGTCAAGGGGTTTTGCAGGGTGAACTGATCCTGGGGCTTGCTGGGCATGGGTTAGACTCCTTCTGGTTTGGCTGGGTGTTGCCTGATCGCGAATCACACTGCGTTCGAGGCAAACGATCTGCGGATGGTTTACTCAACCCATCCCGGGCACCGACAACTGGTGCTCCATCACCTGTTTCACCACGTTGCGCATCGCCTGTCGGTCATTCAGGCCCTGCTCGCGGGCCAGCGCATAGGTGTCACGCTGGTGGTCGGCACTGGTGCCGTCGCGCAGGATGCGCCGGGCGTGCATGAAGGCACGGTCAGCGTCGGCGGTGTCGGGCGGACATTGCATCTGCAGTTGCGTCAGCCAGCCTTCGGCGCTCACCGCCTGTTGGTCGTGCACGCCGATGAAAGTGCCCCGGCGGCCCTCACGCAGGGCGCGCCAATAGTTTTCGTGGGTGATCCAGCGCATTTCACGGCTGGCGATAGCGTCGTTGCGCTCCACTGCATGCTCGACGAGATGGCGAAACAGCGCGGCGATGGCCAAGGCATCGTCCAGCCGGGGGCAGCCATCGCAGATGCGCAGCTCGACTGTCGGAAACCGCCGCGAGGGCCTGATCGCCCACCAGAAGTCACCATCCTCGGCCAGGCTGCCAGTGCGTTGCAGCAGCGCCCGGTAACGCTCGTAGGCGCGCCAGTCCGGTAGCGGTTCGGGCAGCCCCATGTGCGGCCACTCCCCGCACACCACGCGTCGGTAGCTCATGTAGCCGGTGTCCTGTCCGCCCCAGTACGCAGAGGAGGTGCTGAGTGTCAGCAGCAGGGGTAACCAGTACAGCACCCGGTTGATCACCTGCATGCGATCGACGCCCTGCGGCACGCCGACATGCACGTGCAGGCCGTTCAACAGGCTGCGTCGGGCCACCAGCCGGTAATCGTCGAACAGCTGGCGGTAGTGGGGGGTTTCCCGCGGGAGCTGGCGCAGCCATTGGGCACTGGGGTGGCTCCCCGCGCCGTAGAAGCCGACGCCCTCGCCCGCCAATGCCTGACTCAGGCGCTGGCGCTGCTCGGTGAAAAAATCACGGGCCTGGTGCAGCGTATCGAACACCGGCGAGGCGATCTCCACCTGGCTGCGAAACATCTCCTCGGCGAACCATGGCCCCAGCGCATCGCGGCAACAGCGGGCCACGGCCGAGGGCGGCGCGGCCATGACCCGCCCCGTGGCCAGAGCCACCAACAGGTATTCCTCCTCGATGCCGAACGTGCAAGGCCGCGCCATGGGCATCAGCCTCGGCGGGTGACGGTCAGGGCCACGGCGGCGATGCGTTCGACCTGCTCGTATCCTGGCTCGAGCAGCTGCTCGCCGAACACGTCGGGGTCCAATTCCCGGTAGGACCAGCCGAACGCAGGCCCGGCCAGGCGCAGGCGAACGGCTTCGAGCAGCGCGTCGCGCCCCTCGACGATGGCGACACCGGTGTACAGCAGCAACGTGCCGCCGACCGACAGCCGCTCACAGGCCTGCTCGACAATCCGTAGCGACAGTTCGGCGCCCAGCGCGCCACCCCCGTGGCGGTAGGCGCGCTCGCCGACGTCGAGCATATAGGGTGGGTTGGCGACGATCAGGTCGAACGTCCCGGCGATGCCGTCGAGCAAATCGCTGAGCTCTACCGAGACATTGGCCACCCCGGCCAGCGCGGCATTGACAGCGGTGTGACGCAAGGCCACAGGGTTGATGTCCACCGCAGTGACCTGCGCATGCTGCGCGGCTCGGGCGATCAGCAACGCGCCGACGCCACTGCCGCAACCAATGTCGACGGCATGCTGCACACGCTGGGGGCTGTGCTGCAGATGATCCTGGATCACCTGGGCGAAGCGGTAGCTGTCCGGGCCGAAGAACACCGCGTCGCGGCTGTCGGTCGGCCAGGCGGAGTGCACCAGCAGCAGGTCGTCCAGGTTCGACCAGCGCACCCTGCTGCGCCACAGCGTACCCTGTGACTCCAGCACGCCGGCGATACGCAACTGCTCCAGTTCGTCGGCGCTGAGCAGCGACGCTTCGAACGGTCGACTCCAGCCAAACACATCGCGCAGGGTTCGAGCCTGGTGCGCTTCGCTACGCGCATTGACCCTGGCCTGGGTCGCCGGGGTCACGCAGGTGAAACGATAGCCGTCGGCGCGCAGCCGACGTCCCAGCTGGAGCAATGCCTCGTCGGCACGCTTCTGGTCTTGGTCGAGCAGCATCAGTTCGGCCCTCCGCTCATCAACCCGGTAGCCTGGATGAATGCGCGGGTGGCGCGCAGGCCCTGGGGCGTGGAATGTCGATTGCCGGCCATCGCTTCGATCAGCGCAGCCATGTCCGCCGCCTGCGCTTGGCCGGGCGCCTCTTCCTCCAGTTGCAACGCCTGCTCCCACTGCCCCGGCGGCACTCGACGCATCGCAGCACCCTGCCAGGTGCCGGCGATCCAGTCGTGCCAGAGCTGCTTTTCATAGGCATCGAACACACCGAACATGGCCGCCACCGGACCGTCGATCAGCGCCCAGAAGCGGCTCTGCCTGGGGTCGCTGTGACGCTTGATCCAACCCTGGGCTTGCAGTGCATCCAGAAAACCGGGCATCGCACCGGGTTCGGCGAGCCACTGATTGATGGTGCGCCCTTGCAGGCGGCATCTGTCCGAATGCATGCACTGCCCGTAGACACGTTTGCGTTCCAACGCGCCGAGCAACTCGGCCTGCAGGTCGAACGAAGCGATCAGCGACGGTGTGTCGATACCCAGGTCATTGAGCCGATAGCCATGCCGGACACGCTCGTAGAACGCCGGCCCCTGGTCCTGGCCGAGTTCGGTGAAGCACTCCAGGGCGCGCCGCGCATGACCGCTCGCAGCATTGTCGATGGTCACATGCAACTGGAAGTAATGAGCGTCGATGCCCAGCTCGGCCAACTCATGGGTGGTGATCAGCAGGTGTAGCGGGGGCTGCTCATACCCCAGGTTGTAACCGATCACTTCCGGCAGGAAGCGCTCGCAGTGCTGCCCCAGGGCCAGTTGCAGCGTGCCCTGCAGGTAACGTTCAGCGGCCAGCGGTGCGCTCTGCAGGCAGCCAAGACGGCTGAGCAGGCGCTGGTAGATCAGCACGTGGTTGCGGCGCAGGTCGCCATCACCCAGCTCTTCGAGGAAGGTGCGAATCAACCCATGGAACCGTGGGTCGCGCCAGTGCCACAGGGTGCCGTGCAGCCATGCACCATCGACCGCCTTGGTCGGGGCGACCTGCTGCAGAAACCACAAGGCCTGCGCCCGGTTGTGGAAGTACCGGCGTGGGGCCCCTTGACGCCGTTGTTCAAGATAGGCCGCGTGTTCACTGGCGACCCGCTGCGCATGGGCAGCGGCCCAGTCCGGCAGTTGCCGAGGATCATCCGGCAAGTCGTCCGCCAAGGTGCGGACATGGCTCAACTGCTCGCTCAGCCAGGCCTCGGTTGTCGGGTCACTGCCCTCGAGCAGTGCCCGATAGCGATGTTCAAGGTCATCGGTCACCTTGCTGGTTGCCGCCCTACCCTTTGTCAGCTCCACCATGCCCGCTACCTCGCTCATTGATTTTGCGGTTTGGTCTCGGGGGACGGATTGGTCGTGGGTGTATCGGGCTGCTGCATCTGCAGCGAAGGTTTGCTTGGATCGGCGTCTTTGGCCGGGTGGTCGTTATCGCGGTCGAAACAGCCACCGAGCAAGGTAAAGCAGGCAGTTAGCAGCGCTGTGGCCAGTAGATTGGTTTTCATGGGGGTTCTCGCTTTTTTGTGAGGGCCTACATAAGCGAGTTCGACACACCCTGATGGATTCGTTTTAATTGCGCCGCAACGGATGAGCGGTGCTACGGACGCCAGGCACCCTTTCGCCGCGCAGGCTCAAAACGCGCTCTGTGCGGCGAGATTGCAATATTGCCCCTTGAAATACAGCAAAGGCGTTGCAGCGGCTGCTTCCTGGAGGTTCACCGCTTTCACTTCACCGATCACGATCAGGTGATCGCCCGCAGGATGCTCGGCGTGAATTTCGCAGTCCAGCCAGTGCAGGCTGTCGCGGATGATCGGGTTCCCCAAGGGTGAAATCTGCCATTGCACGCCGTGCCACTTGTCCGTGCCCCGTCGAGCGAACTGGTTGGAGAGGTCGTGCTGCCCACACGCCAGGATATTCACCGCAAAGCGGCCGGCCTGGCGGATCTTGGGGTAGCTGGCCGAATTGGACATGACGCTGAATGACACCAGCGGCGGGCTCATCGACACGCTATAGAACGATTGGCAAGTGAACCCAACCGGCTCGTCATCGAGCCGAGAGGTGATCACCGTGATGCCGGAGGCGTAGTGCCCGAGCGCTTGGCGAAAGCGCGATGGCTCGACAGCCGTACAGGGAAGTGACATGCGTAGATCCTGGATAAGGGGCCGTTCGCAACGGTCAGGGGAGGCCTGAAAGCGTCCGCCTTCGGCCTCCCGAGTTCATCACGCGTTCAACAGTTCTCGCCGAACGATGTCTGCACCCGCCGTCAGTGCCCTCAACTTTCCACTGGCAACCTGACGTGGCAAAGGCGCCATGCCGCAGTTGGTGCAGGGGTAGAGTTTGTCGGCGTCCACGAACTGCAGGGCTTTGCGCAGGGTGTCGGCGACTTCCTCAGGCGTTTCGATGGTCGAGGTGGCCACATCGATGGCCCCGACCATTACTTTCTTGCCGCGAATCAGCTCGATCAGGTCCATGGGCACACGCGAGTTGTGGCATTCCAGCGAAACGATATCGATGCTGGATTTCTGCAACTTGGGGAACGCTTCCTCATATTGCCGCCACTCCGAACCCAAGGTCTTTTTCCAATCGGTGTTGGCCTTGATGCCGTAGCCGTAGCAAATGTGCACCGCGGTTTCACATTTCAGCCCTTCGATGGCCCTCTCCAGGGTGGCCACGCCCCAGTCGTTCACCTCATCGAAGAACACATTGAATGCCGGCTCGTCGAACTGAATGATATCGACGCCTGCAGCTTCCAGTTCCCGGGCTTCCTGGTTGAGAATCCTGGCAAATTCCCATGCCAGTTTTTCGCGGCTTTTATAGTGGCTGTCATACAGCGTGTCGATCATCGTCATGGGCCCCGGCAGCGCCCACTTGATCGGCTGCTGGGTTTGCTGGCGCAGGAACTTGGCGTCCTCGACAAACACAGGCTTCTGCCGAGCCACGGCACCCACGACCGTCGGCACGCTCGCGTCGTAGCGATCACGAATCCTGACCGTTTCCCGCTTCTCGAAATCCACACCGCTCAGGTGCTCGATAAAGGTCGTGACAAAGTGCTGACGGGTTTGCTCGCCATCGCTGACGATATCGATACCGGCGTGCTGCTGCTCTTGCAGCGACAAACGCAAGGCATCTTGCTTGCCCTCGATCAACTCCGCGTCCTGCAACTTCCAGGGGGACCAAAGGGTTTCAGGCTGGGCCAACCAAGAAGGCTTGGGCAGGCTGCCTGCGGTTGAAGTGGGTAACAGCTTTTTCATGACAGATAAACCTTATGCATTTTGTTCAATCAGAGCGCGCACTGGGACGACCACTGTTCAAGCACCGCCTGGTACGGCTTGATGAAGTGTTCTTCGGCGAACTTGCCCTGCTCGATCGCCAGCCGACTGCGCTCTTCACGGTCGTAGACGATGCGCGTCAGTGAGTAATCCTGATGTTCGAGGCTTGGCCGGTAGGCTTTGCCTGCCGAAGAGTTCGCGTTGTAGATCTCCGGCCGATAGATCTTCTGGAAGGTGTCCATCGTGCTGATGGTGCTGATCAGCTCGAGCGGGCTGTAGTCCTCCAGCAGGTCGCCGGCAAAGTAGAAAGCCAAGGGCGCGACGCTGTCAGGCGGCATGAAGTAGCGGACCGTCAGGCCCATTTTCTTGAAGTATTCATCGGTCAAGGAATAGGCGTCCTGCTGGTACTCGACGCCCAATACCGGATGCTGGTTGTCCGTGCGGCGATAGGTCCTGCTGCTCGACACGCTCAGGCAGATCACCGGTGCCTTGGCGAAATGCGTTTTATAAGCACTGGAGTTCACGAACGCCTTGAACAACTTGCCGTGCAAATCGCCGAAGTGCTCGGGAATGCTGAAGTCGGGCTGGCCCTTGTTATGCCCCAGCAACAGCACGCTGAAATCATAATCGCGCACGTAGGACGAGAAGTTGTTGCCAACAATGCCCTCGATACGCGCGTTGGTTTTCTGGTCGACGATCGTCGTCTTCAGCAACTCGATCAGCGGAAGGCTGTGATCGGCCTGCTGGCCTTCCATCGTCATCTCGACAGAAATGATTTCAAGTTCAAGCCTGTAGCGGTCGCCCTCGGGATTGTCCCAGTGCGCCAAGGCATTGAACCGGTTGTCGATCATGCTCAAGGTGTTGCGCAGGTTTTCCTGGCGATTGCGCCCACGGGCCAGGTTGGCAAAGTTTGTCGTGGTACGCGTGTTTTCCGCGGGGCAATAGTCTTCATCGAAACGCGTGCGTTTGATGGCAAAGGTAAATTCGTTGTTCATCGGTCTCTGACATCCTGTTGGGCGGTGATGGCCTGCATCACCTCACCGGGGCAGCGAACGGCTGCCTACCCTGGGGGAAAATTCGATGGGGGGATTGTCAGGATCATCGCACCTTGAGACAAACTCATTTTTTTCGAGATGATCTGCAATTTTATTCATGATCGTTCTGAGCGCTTGCTAAATGGGGTCTGGACGGCGGCCAGCCTTCCCCGACGCCATGACACGGGTGTTACCGGCATGACCCTTGAGGTTATGCTGCGTACCCCCGCCCTTTGCCACGAGACTGTCATGTCGTCCGCTGCCGTACCGGCGCAAACCCTGCGCGCCGACCGAGATTCGCGCAACGCCGCCCAGGTACTCGGCCTGTGCCTGCCCAGTGACGTACTGCTCTATCTGCTACTGCCCATGTACGCTTCGGACTTCGGCGTGACCCTGGTCGAGGCGGGTGTATTGCTGGCGGCCAATCGCCTGGTACGGATCATCGGCTATGGCTGGGTGGTGCGGTTCTATGCACGCCATGGCGATCGTGCGGCGTGCAGCCTGGCGGCCTTTGCCGCAGCGGTGTGTGCACTGGGTAACGCCACCCTTGGCGGATTCGCCGCACTGCTGGTGCTGCGCCTGGTCTGGGGGCTGTGCTTTGCGACCTTCAACCTCAGTACCCAGACGCTCGCCACTGCCGAAGCACAAGGTGCAGCCCGCCGCGCCGGGCGCTCGCGGGCGACCCTGGCCATCGGCCCCATGCTGGCCTTGCCGCTGGGTGCGCTGATGGCCCAGGCCTACGGCCCGCGCGCTGTGTTCTACGTACTGTGCGTCAGTGCCCTGTGCGGCCTGTGGCGTGCCCGCGCCTTGCCTTGCGGCGGCCATGACATTGCCGCGCGCAGCGGTCGGCGTCTGCGCCTGCCAGACAGCATCGCCACCTGGTCCTTCATCGAGGGGGTGACGCTGGACGGCCTGTTCATCTTCGGCCTCTCGCTGTATGCGCAAGTCCATATGGGCGAGTCGGGGGTACTGGTGGCCGGTGTATTGATGGCGGTGCGCTATCTGAGCGAGATGCTCTTCAGCCCCTTTGGCGGACGCCTGGCAGACCGCTTCGGCGCACTGCGCATGTTGGTGGTGCTGTCGCTGGCCACGTCACTGGCGCTGCTGGTATTCGCCAGCCATTGGCTGTTCATCGGCGCCTTCTTCGTGTTGGTGCTGCGCGCCTTGCAGTTGCCGCTGGTGATGACCCTCGTCGCGCTGCGCAATCCACACGCGCGCATTCAGGCGCTGGCCAGCAATGCCGTGTGGCGCGACATCGGCGCCGGGCTCGGGCCGATGCTGGCCGGTGTGCTGCTACCGCAGGTGCCAGCGATCTGGGCTTACGCCGGGGCGGCGCTGGCGGTCGCCGTGGCGGCACTGAACTGTGCCAGGCCGCCACGGCATTGAACGCTGCGCCCGAGATCAGCGCAGCTGGATCCAGGTGGTCTTCAACTGGGTGTACTTGTCGAACGCATGCAGTGACAGGTCACGCCCAAAGCCCGACTGTTTGTAGCCGCCGAACGGGGCGACCACATCGAGCGCATCGACGGTGTTGACCGAAACACTGCCGACCCTGAGCTGTCTGGCAACCCGATGCACGCGGTTGAGGTCGTCGCTCCAGACCGAGGCTGCCAACCCATAGACGCTGTCGTTGGCCAGGCGGATAGCCTCCTCTTCAGTGTCGAAGGCCGTCACTGCGAGCACCGGGCCGAAGACCTCGTCACGCGAAAGCGACGACTGCGGGTCGACATGGGTGAAAATCGTCGGCTCGATGAAGTTGCTGGAGCCGTTGAAGCTGAGTTGACGCCCACCGGCCACCAGAGAGGCCCCCTCCTCGTGTGCACGGCCGATTGCGGCCATGATCTGCGAAGTCTGCTGCGCATCGACGATGGCGCCGGTGCGGCTGCCCGGATCGAGCGGATCACCGGGTTGCCACTCGCGCGCCTTGGCGATCAGACGCGCGATGAACGCGTCATGGATCGAGCGCTGCACGTAAAGTCGCGAGTTGGCCGAGCAGACCTCACCCTGGTTGAAGAAGATGCCGAATGCGGCTTTCTCTGCGGCCAGGTCCAGGTCCTTGCAGTCATCGAACACCAGGTTCGGGCTTTTCCCACCGCACTCCAACCACACCTGTTTCAGGTTCGACTGCGCCGAGTACTGCATGAAGTACTTGCCCACCTGGGTGGAGCCGGTGAATACCAGGCAATCGACATCGGGGTGCAGGCCCAATGCCTTGCCGGCGATCTCGCCCAGCCCCGGCACGACGTTCAACACCCCGTCGGGAATGCCCGCCTCCAGTGCAAGCTCGGCCAGGCGCAGCGCCGAAAGCGGCGACTGTTCGGCAGGCTTGAGCACGACGCTGTTGCCGGCTGCCAAGGCCGGGGCCAGTTTCCAGGCCGCCATGTCCAGCGGGAAGTTCCACGGCACCACGGCTGCGACCACACCGATCGGTTCACGGGTGATGGTGACCACGGCCTCGGCCGCAGTGGGCGCAACCTGGTCGTAGAGTTTGTCGAGCGACTCGCCATACCAGGCGAAGACATGCGCGGCGCCCGGCACATCGATGTTGTAGGCGTCGAGCACCGGCTTGCCCATGTTCAGCGACTCGAGCAGCGCCAGTTCCTCGCGGTGAACAAGCATCAGCTCGGCCAGACGCAGCATCACACGCTTGCGATGGGTCGGCGCCATCCGGGCCCACGGGCCTTGCTCGAACGCCTGCCGAGCACTGGCCACGGCACGGTCTACGTCCTCATCGGAACAGGCGGCGACCCGCGCCAGCAGCTGGTTGGTGGCAGGGTTGATCGCATCGAACGTTGCGCCACCTGTGGCGGCCACGAAGCGGCCGCCGATCATGGCTTGATCGCGAAAAGTCAGGTTGGCGGCTTGATGCCGCCAGTAGGTTGAATCGTGCACGTTGTGCTCCAGGAACCGTGGGTAGGAAAGGTAGCGCAGCCGCTTCAGAGCTTGCCCAGGGCCTGCGCGGTGCGGTCGACCGCTTTGCGGGTCTTCTCCACCAGCTCGTCCAGCTCGCTGTGGTTGGCCACCAGCGCAGGCGCCATGATCATCCGCCCCAAGGTCGAACGAATGATCACCCCCTCTTCGAAGCCGAAAGTCCGACACTGCCAGGCCAGCTCGTTCTCATTGGCGTAGCGCTTGCGGCTGGCCTTGTCTTCGGCGAACTGCAGTGCCGCCACCAGCCCGGCGCCCTGTACCTGGCCAATCAGGGGATGGTTGGCGAACACCTCGCGCAGGATGCGCTGCAGGTAGGGCCCGGTGTCGTCTTTCACCTGGCGGACGATGCCTTCGTCACGCAGGGCCTTGAGGTTGGCAATCGCCACCGCAGCGGCCACCGGGTGCCCGGAATAGGTCAGGCCGTGAGCGAATACCCCGCCGCGCTCGACCAGTGCTTCGGCGATGCGCTTGCTCAGCACCAGCCCGCCCATCGGCACGTAGCCCGAGGTGAGGCCCTTGGCGATCGACAGGGTGTCGGGCTCGAAACCGAAGTATTCGTGGGCGAACCATTCGCCGGTACGACCGAACCCGCCGATCACCTCGTCGGCGCACAGCAGCACGTCGTACTGGCGGCAGATGCGCTGGATTTCCGGCCAGTAGCTTTCTGGCGGGAAGATCATGCCGCCGGCGCCCTGGAACGGCTCGGCGATGAAGCCGGCGACATTCTCGGCCCCAAGCTCAAGGATTTTTTCTTCCAGCTGCAAGGCGCAGCGGCGACCGAACTCGGCCGGACTCAGCTCGCCACCGGCGGCATACCAGTAGGGCTCATCGATGTGCGCCACATCCGGAATCAGCCCGCCCATCTCGTGCATGAACTTCATTCCGCCCAGCGCCGTGGCCGCCAGGGTCGAGCCGTGGTAGCCGTTCCAGCGGCCGATCATGACCTTCTTGTTCGGCTGGCCTAGCACCTGCCAGTAGCGGCGCACGGTACGGATCAGCACCTCGTTGGCCTCGGAGCCGGAGTTGGTGTAGATCGCGTGGCTGTAGTGCCCCGGCAGCAGGCTGAACAGCAGCTCGGACAACTCGATCACCGCCGGATGGGTGGTGTGGAAGAACATGTTGTAGTACGCCAGCTGGTCCATCTGCGCCGCCGCGGCGGCCGTCAGGTCCTTGCGCCCGTAGCCGAGCTGGGTGCACCACAGGCCCGACATACCGTCCAGGTAACGCTTGCCATCGCTGTCCCACAGATGCAGCCGCTCACCGCCGACGATTACCCGTGGGCCTTCGGCGTTGAGCGCCTTCTGGTCGAGGAAGGCATGGATATGGTGTGCAGCATCGGCGGCCTGGTATTCACGGGTCTGGCGTTGGGGTACGAAAGGCGCGTTCATGGGCGGTTTTCCTTGTTGGTATGGAGACGCCACTGAAGCTTGCAGCAGCCAGCAGCGGTGTGAAATCACCCGTTGGGGTGAGGTCTCCAGCCCAGTCAGCGGCTCACCCCAACGGGTGATTTCGAAGACGAATCGGCTATGGGAGCATGCGCCAAGGCCCCCAGATGCGGCCTTACCTTTCGTGCCAGGTCAATAAAGAGAACAACGCCATGAACGCACGCTTCATCACCTCACGTCGCACCCGCTCCCGCCCTCGAGATAGCCACAGCGCCTGAACGAAGGGCCCTCGCCCCGCCTTCAGCCCAATCGCCCTCTCCCTCGACAGTATCGAGCTCGCTCGCATACTGCGGCGTCCTGCATCCGGAGTCAGCCATGCATACAACAACCACAACCGCTGCGCATTCCACGGCACATACGAGCGCTGCCAGTACCCGCTTTCGCAAATCCATGGGCATGACCGCCCTGGTGCTCTTCGGCCTCGCCTACATGGTGCCGCTGGCAGTTTTCTCCGCCTACGGGCTGGTCGCCCAGATCACCAAGGGCCACCTGCCAACCGCCTACCTGCTGACCCTGGGCGCCATGCTCTTCACCGCCTACAGCTACGGCCGCATGGTCCAGGCGCATCCCTACTCGGGCTCGGTCTATACCTACACGCGCAAAGCCTTCGGCGCCCACGCAGGGTTCATGGCGGGGTGGACGCTGCTGCTCGACTACATTTTCCTGCCACTGCTCAGCTACCTGCTGATCGGCATCTACATGTCGGAATACTTCCCGACGGTCCACGCCTGGGTGTGGGTACTGGGCGCCATCGGCGCGGTGACCTTCCTCAACCTGATCGGCATCGAGTCGGTGACCCGGGTCAACGGCATTCTGGTAGTCGCGCAACTGGTATTCATCGTGGTGTTCGTGGCCTTGTCCATCAACAGCCTGTCTACCCAAGTGCAGCCGATATCGCTGACCGCGCCCTTCTACCATGAAGGTTTCAGCGCCTCGGCGATCATGGCCGGCGCTGCCGTGCTGTGCCTGTCGTTCGTGGGCTTCGACGCAGTCTCGACCATGGCCGAGGAAACCAGCGACCCGACCCGGCGCATCCCGCGGGCAATCATGGCGGTGTCGCTGATCGGCGGCCTGCTGTTTCTGGTGGTGTCCTACTTCGCGCAACTGGTGCACCCGGACTGGAGCAGCTTCGCCAACCCGGACTCCGCCCCGGTAGAGGTGATGAACAGCGCAGGCGGGCGCCTGCTGGCCAGCGCCTTTACCGCCACCTATGTGGCAGGCTGCTTCGCCTCGGCAATGGCCTCCCAGGCCAGTGTGTCGCGGGTGCTGTTCGCCATGGGCCGTGACGGCGCCCTGCCCCGTGCCTTCGGCCAACTGGTGACGAAAAAACGCGTCCCGGCCTTCGCAATCCTGGTGGTTGGCCTGGTCTCGCTGAGTGCGCTGTTCATCAGCCTGGACACCGTCGCCAACATGATCAGCTTCGGCGCGCTGTTCGCCTTCTCGGCGGTCAACCTGGCGGTGGTCAAGCACTACCTGGCCGACCAGAAACTGCGCGGTACGGCAAACTGCATGCGTTACGGCCTGATCCCGGGGTTGGGTTTTCTCAGCACGCTGTGGCTGTGGACCAGCCTGTCGAGCATGTCCTTCACCATCGGCCTGTGCTGGATGGCGCTGGGCCTGGTGTTGCTGATCGGCCTTACTCGCGCGTTCCGGGTGAAGCTGCCTGAGTTGCAGATGGCCGATTGACCAGCGTCAGGCTGACCTTGAATGACAACGCCGACGATGACTCGTCGGCGTTTTCGCGTCAGCGCGGCTTGCTCATGTAGCTTTCCAGCGGATCACGCTCCAGCACCCCATGGGCATTGGCCAGCGCATCGATGAACAGGGAAAACAGCTCGGACTGCGTGCCGATGTCGAGCTTGGCGTAGACATGCTTGCGGTGGGACTTGATGGTGTCTTCGGAAACCTTGAGACGCTCGGCCAGCGACTTCGTCGAATGCCCGCGCAGGATGAGCTGGGCAATCCGGCACTCGCGCTCGGTCAGCAAGGACGAACCGAAATTGCTCAAGGCTGCATGTACACGCTGCTCCCAGACCTTCTCCTCGCGCCCGCCACGGCCCTGGTACCCCTCGAAATGCTTGGTCAGCACCGCCAGCACCCACGGGCTGATGCACTTGAAACGCGACTTTGCCGCCTCGTCGAGCTCGTCGGTGAAGGCCAACGACACCGCCAGGCTCAGGCTCTCGTCCAGCTGCAGGAGGTAGTTGATCTCGTCCTCCAGGTGCGAGTGCCGGTAGAACGCCAGGTAGTACTCGCTGAGCTTGAAGTGATCAGGTGCAACATCGGCCAGCGTATAGCAGCCTGAGTCGGACCTTTCCATGCACTGGTCGTAGAACGGATCGAGCAGGTAGAAACCGGACAGGTATCGCCGTACGTTCCCTTCCGGCCGCCATGGGCCGGGTCCATCGCATTCCGACCAGGCCGATGGCAAGCCCTCGCGCGGATAGAGGTAGACCGTGCTGGCCTTGACCGGGCCGACCAAGGCCAGCGCGTCGAACAGCGCCGTGGCGAAACCCTGGGCGCCGATGGCGGCGGTGACTTTCGCCATCGCCTCGAACCACTGGACTGATGAAAGCTGATCGATTTGCACGTCTGTGACCCCTGGAATTCCGCTGATCGGATGGTGCCATGGGCTTGTGCGCCGGGGAATCACCCGTTGGGGTGAGCGGGTCGGGATCGCCGGCCAGACGCTGGCGCACTGTCAGGACAATAGGGCCTCGGAGGATGACTGGACTGGCGCCTGGTGCCTGAGCGGCTGCTGCCAGGCCAGCTTTGCCTGGACATCGACCGCAGCGTCCATGACCTTCTGCGCCCAGTTCTTATCCTTGGGGCAGACCACGACAACACGAAAACCATGGTCGTCGCCTTCGATGCGCACGCCTTCGGAATCATCGACATGCAGGTCGATATCGAATGCCGGCGGGAATTTCGAGGGAGGGTTTTCAAGACCGTTGACGTTCAGCACGTGCTGGTGCCGATCGCTGTTGACCACGCCATCGACGCGGATGCCGTAGAGCAACAGCCAACGACGGATGTAGGAAGGTGTGCGGCCGGACGAGGTATAGATCCAGACGCTATAGCCCTGGCGGCGCAGATCGCGAATCAGCGCGCGGGTGCCGATGCGCAGCGGCTCGCCCAGCCAACGATGAACGAAGCCCGGCAGCTTGCTGTGCTCTTCGGGGCTGTGGTGCGGCAGGCAAGCCAGCGTGTCGTCGATGTCGAACGAGATACGCACCCGCGGGCGCCTGAAGGCCCGGGTAACGCCCTGCCAGGCCTGGCGGCTGCCGGCGCGCCATTGCTTGAGCATCGGATAGCGCCCCATCAGCGAACCTCCCGGCAGGCAGGCGTTGCTGCTTCGCCCAGGAAGAATTTTTCCGGATCGGGCGACTGCGCTTCCAGGAACGCCGCATACTTTTTCTTGATCTTGGGCAATTCGTACAAGGCCTTTACACCATGCTTGGCAGAGTTGCGTATGACCGAGGACGGGTTGAAATAGCCCTCGGCGTTGTCCAGCGTCAGCACGAACGGCGGTAGCCCTGCGCGCATCAGCAGATAACTGACGATGAGCGACCCCGTGCGGTTGTTGCCTTCAATGAACAGCTGCGGCTTGCTCAGGATGCGAACATACACGCCTGCTGCGCGTTTCCACACCGAATCGCTGCCATACGAGCAATACCAGTTGTACAGGTCCTTGATGCCGCCTTCGACGTTGTTGAAGAAGTGTTCTTCGGTGGCGATCAGGTGCTGGGCGAACTCCACTCGACGTTCAGGATCGCTACCACACAGCACCGTGGCGTTGATCTCCAGCATCAGGTTCAACTGCTGCAGGTCGAACAGGTCGATACCCCGCGCGACATAGTCGTCAATCAGGGCATAGCCTTCAAGCACATTTTGCAGCACCTCATCGGTAAACGGGTCACGCGGTTCGGTAAAGTGCTTGCTGAGCTCGGTGAAACGCCGCTGCACATCCCGCAGTGCACGTTCTACCGCTGACAGGTCAAGACGACGCGTCGCACGCATAAGTAATCTCTGGAAACACTAAAAAAGTAAAAGCGGTCGGACTGTCGCAGCGGCCATCCTGGCCTGCGACATCCAACCGCTTCGGTCGAGTGAACGATCAGCTGAACTTGCCGCTGATGTAGTCACTGGTCAGTTGTTCGCGCGGGTTCTGGAAGATCTGGGTGGTTGGACCCATCTCGACCAGGTAGCCGGTACGCGAGCCTTGCGAGATGTCCACCGAGAAGAACGCGGTGGTGTCGGCAACACGGATCGCCTGCTGCATGTTGTGGGTCACCAGGGCGATGGTGTAGTCCTTCTTGAGCTCCACCATCAGCTCTTCGACGCGCCGGGTCGCGATCGGGTCGAGTGCCGAGCAGGGTTCGTCGAGCAGCAGCACTTCCGGCTCGGTGGCAATGGCACGGGCGATGCACAGGCGCTGCTGCTGCCCGCCGGACAGCGACAGGCCGCTGACCTTGAGCTTGTCCTTCACCTCATCCCACAGCGCTGCACCTTGCAGGGCATGCTTGACGCGGTCGCCCAGGTCGCCCTTGTAGCGGTTCAGGCGCAGGCCGAACGCGACGTTGTCGAAGATGCTCATCGAGAACGGGTTCGGTTGCTGGAACACCATGCCGATGTAGCGGCGCACGACCACAGGGTCCACACCCTTGCCATAGACATCCTGGCCGAGGAAGTGCACGTGGCCTTCGAAACGAAACCCCTTCACCAGGTCGTTCATGCGGTTGAGGCTACGCAGCACGGTACTCTTGCCGCAGCCGGACGGGCCGATGAAACCGGTGATCTTGTTCTTTTCGATCGGTACATGGCTGTCGCGGACCGCCATGAAGTTGCCGTAGAAAATCTTGTCCAGTTTGCAGTCCATGACCACTGGTGCCTGGTTGACCAACGGAGCGGCTCTTTGCGCAGTCGATACGTTCAAGTTGGATGCTCCCGTTCTCAATACTTAGGCTTGCCGAAAACACGGCTGAGAATATTCACGACCAGCACGATCATCACCAGTACCAGCGAGGCCGCCCAGGCGAGCTCCAGCTGGTTGTCGAAAGGCATGCCGGAGAAGTTGTAGATCAGTACCGCCAGCGAGGCCGTGGGGTTCATCACCGCCAGGCTGCCATCGTGGTAGATCCAGTAGTTGCTGAACAATGCGGTGAACAGCAGCGGCGCGGGCCACGGCCAGCATGACGCCCGTAAGGATGGCCGGCATGCCGGTCGGCAGGATGATCTTCCAGATCACCTGGGCGCGGGTACAGCCCATGCCGTAGGCGGCGTCCTTCATGATCTTGGGCACCATCTTCATCGCCTCTTCGGCGGTCAGCACGACGATCGGCAGCATCAGTACTGCCAGCGCCACACCACCGGCCGGTGCGGAATAAGTGCCGGTGGTCATGACCACCAGGGCATAGGCGAACACGCCAGCCAGGATCGACGGCAGGCCGGTCAGCATCTTGGCGGCGAAGCGCGATGCGTTGGCAAGCTTGCTGTCCGGACCGAGCTCAGCGAGGAAGATCGCCGCCAGGATGCCGACCGGCACCGCGATGGCAGCGGCGATACCGACCATGACGAAGGTACCGGCCATGGCGTTGCCGAAACCACCGCCCATCTCGAAGCCGGTGGGCGGCAGCTCGGTGAACACCTCCAGGCTCAGGCGGGCACCGCCGCGGGTGATCAGCATGTAGAGCACGGAAATCAGCGGCACGCTGGCCAGCAGGGCCACGCACCACACCATCGTGGTCAGGGTCAGGCTGCGCAGGGCGCGGCCTTCGAACCGGCGCTGCAGGCTGGGCAATGCAGTTGCAGGGGTCGTGAGGTCGGTCATTATTTATTACCCCGCTGGGCGTAGAGCATGATCAGCGATCCGATGACGTTCACCAGCAGGGTGATGAACATCAGTACCAGCGCCGCGTACATCAGCACCTCGACCTCGTTCGGCCCGGCTTCAGGGAAGTTCAGGGCCAGCAAGGCCGCCAGCGTGTTGGCCGGGGCGAACAGGGAAAGCGTGATGGTGTTGGCGTTGCCCACCAGCATGGCCAGCGCCATGGTCTCGCCAAGGGCACGGCCCAGGCCGAGCACCAGGGAGCCGAAGATGCCAGTGGCGGCAGACGGCACCATCACCTTGAGGATGGCTTCCCAGTGGGTGGTGCCCATGCCGTAGGCTGCCTGCTTGGTCTTCATTGGCACGCTGGTCAGCGCATCCTGGGACACGGCGGCCACGGTGGGCAGAATCATGATGGCGAGCACCAGCGCTGCAGGCAGCAGCCCGGGCCCGCTCAAGGAGGAACCGAAGAACGGAATCCAGCCCAGTTCGCTGTTCAACCATGCGGTCAGCGGACGGATTGCCGGGATCACCACGTAGATGCCCCACAGGCCGTAGACGACGCTGGGGATGGCGGCGAGCAGCTCGACGATGGTGCGGAACACCGCAGCGAGTTTTGCGGGCAGGAAATCCTGGGTGAGGAAAATCGCCATGCTGACACCGAAGAAACCGGCGATCAGCAATGCAATCAGGGCGCTGTAGAGCGTGCCCCAGATCGCCGGCAGAATGCCGTATTTGCCTTGGTTAACGTCCCACACGCTGCCGAAGAGCACATCGAATCCGTGCTTTTCCATACCCGGCAGCGCCTTGCGCCCTACTTCGTAGACCAGCGCAAAGACCAGTGCCAGCACCAGCACCACGCCGATACGTGCAAGTGCACGGAACGTACGGTCGACCAGGAAATCCTTGGTTGACGGCGGCTGGCATGCAGAGTCGGGGTTATCCGGAATGGCAAAAGGTGTGTTCATGGATTATTTCCGGGACAGGGGCAGAGGCGCCCGGCATGCCTGCAAGGCAGGCCGGGCGCAACCTGGCAGTCTTACTGGATGTTCTGAGCCGCTTTGCGCACCTGGTCGACAACCGACTGCGGCAGCGGGATGTAGCCCATCGAGTCGGCGATCTTCTGACCTTCGGTCAGGCTGTACTCGATCATGTCGCGCATGGCCTTGGCCTTGGCGGGGTTGCCGTTGTCCTTGCGGAAGATCATCCAGGTGTAGGAGGTGATCGGGTAGGACTTGGCACCGTCCGGATCAGGCAGCCAGGCCACCAGGTTTTCCGGCATCTTCACCGCAGCCAGTGCTTCGGCACCGCTTTCGGCGTTCGGTACGACATACTGGCCAGCCTTGTTCTGCAGGGCAGCGAAGTCGACCTTGGCCAGCTTGGCGAAGCCGTATTCGATGTAGCCGATGGCGCCCGGGGTCTGGCGTACGGTGGCGGTCACGCCATCGTTCTTCGGCGACTTGATGAACTTGTCGGTCGCCGGCCAGTTCACGGTGTTGCCCTCGCCCAGCGCTTCCTTGAAGGCAGGGTTGATGGCCGACAGGTGCTTGGTGAAGACGGCGGTGGTACCGCTGGAGTCTGCACGCACGACCACGGTGATCGGGGTGGCAGGCAGCTTCAGCTCAGGGTTGGCGGCGGCGATCTTCGGATCGTTCCACTGGGTGATCTTGCCCAGGAAGATGTCGGAGTAGACGTCGCGCGGCAGCTTCAGACCCTTGGGGTTGCCTGGCAGGTTGTAGGCCAGGACGATCTCGCCCGCGGTCATCGGCAGCAACTGAACGCCCTCGCCGACCTTGGCAATTTCTTCGTCTTTCATGGCCGAGTCGCTGGCGGCGAAATCGACGGTCTTGTTCAGGAAGTCCTGGACACCGGCGCCACTGCCCTTGGACTGGTAATCGACGGTGACCCCATCGGTCTTCTTGCTGAAATCCTTGAACCAGGTCAGGTAGATCGGTGCAGGGAAGCTCGCGCCGGAACCGGTCAGGCGGACGTTTTCTGCGGCGAAGGCCGAAGTGGCGCTAAGCGAAACGGCAACGGCGAGTGCAGCAGACTTCATCAGGCGTATCATGGAAAAGCGCTCCGTGTGATGGCCGGAACACTTTGCAGCAGCTGTATTACAACTTTGTGACCATTGGGTGGCAAACCACCTGCTCAGCCCCCATGAATCGGGCCGACAAGGCAATTTGATGCCATTTCGTAGTAACTAAATGTGACTAGTCCCAGCGGCAGTCACGAGCAACTGAAAATCAAATGACCTTCACCGAACGGCCGATGAACTTCACAGGGCCAGTCGGCCGGCCCGTGGGTGAGCCGCCCGCCTTCTCCAGCGTCAGTTCGAACAGCTGATTGGGTTCAAGAGGCGGCAGGTCGCGCAGCGGAACGCGATACTGCTCGCCAGGCTTGACCAAGCCCAGGGAGACTGGCGCCTGCCATTGCTCACCCTTGGTCCAGAATTGC
This sequence comes from Pseudomonas sp. A014, assembly GCF_052378495.1. NCBI lineage: Bacteria > Pseudomonadati > Pseudomonadota > Gammaproteobacteria > Pseudomonadales > Pseudomonadaceae > Pseudomonas > Pseudomonas sp. A014. The sequence continues at coordinate 2,453,962 of NZ_CP199001.1, read as the reverse complement.
AGGGTCATCCCTTCGGGCACCTGATCCCGACCCAGCGGAATCAACGCGATGGTCTGCGCATCGCTGGCCTGCACGACCCAGCCGGGCACCTGATCGGTCGGCGCGACCAGCACCACCAGGTAATGGGTCGTCGCAGGACGGGTAGTCAGCAGGGCCAGGCTCAGCAGCACAGTCGCGGCCAGACCGGCGACGCTCACGCCTTGCCATAGGGCCAGACGACTCCACCATCGGTTTGTCGGACGCACCTGCCGGGCCTGCTCCGAAATACTGCGGTCGATCCGTCGCCACAGACGCGTGCTTGGCTTTTGCGGCTCAGCCAGCGTGGTCAACTCGAGCAGGCGCGCTTCCCAACGGTCGACAGCCGCCCGCAAGTCCGGCTCGCGGTCCAGTCGCGCAAGCACCGCAATGCGCTGTTCGGCAGACAGCGTCCCCAACACATACTCGCCCGCCAGCACATCGAGCAGCTGCGTAGGGTCATCGGTTGAACCCGGCGTCATGTCATGCACTCCCGCAGCGCCTCGAGGCTTCGCTTGATCCACGCCTTGACCGTACCCAGCGGCGCCCCCATCAGGCTGGCGATTTCCGCGTGGCTGCAGCCGTCTACATAGGCATGCAGGACACACCGCTGCGGTGCAGGCTGCAGTTGCTCAAGGCAGCGATAGATCTTCGCGGAGCCTGACCAGATGGCGCCCTCGTCGAATTCCCCAACCAAGGTCGCGATGTCCGCGTCGTCCAACGCCGTCTCCGGTCGGCTGTCGCGCACGGCATTCAAGGCCAGGTGGCGGTTGATGCTGTAGATCCAGCCCCGGGCCGAACCTCGCGTCGCATCGAAGCTGGTCGCCCGCGTCCAGATGCGAATGAACGCGTCGTGGACGATATCCTCGGCCATGGCGTCATCGCGCACGATGCGCCGCACCACCCCGAGCAAACGCGAACCTTCATGGTCGTAGAGCGCCTGCAAGGCGCTGCGGTCACCCCGCGCGCAAGCGGCAAGGCAATCCTGGAAATCGAAAGGCGTAACGGATGAATTCACTCTCGGCACGGTCCTGTGTCGGCGCTGAGACCCGGCCTTGCGGCCGGGGCTTGTAGAGCAGCGTAGATGATCCACTGCCAAGCGTCAGTTCAACCGCCCATCATTTGGCAGACCAGAAGATGTAGTCGGCCTGGTACTTGATGATCTGCTGCGCCCCCTTGTTCTGCGCTGTACAGGCCATTGCCGGCGCCACACCGCCCTGGGTGGCGAGGCGCTGGATGTAGCTGACCCCGTGCATTGCCCCTTTACCCTCGGCCGGATTCGCCTTGACCAGTTGGTAAGGCAGATCGCCTTTGCCTGCAGGGGCCACGGCAAGCTGGGTGCCGGTGACCTTCGAGCCGTCCTTGGCCTGCCAGGTGGCGGGCGGGCCAAAGTAGTCGCCGACAGCCTTGCCACTGCGGTCGCTGAGGGTCGCCTTGGGACCGACGAAGAACCACTCGGTCTCGCCCGGCGCATTGCTCTTGTCACGGCACTCGTAGGTGATTTCACCGACGCCGACGGTTTCGAGCATGACCGTGTGGCCAGCGGGCACCTTGACGGCATCGGGCACCGCGGCATGGGCAGCCTGTTGCGCGAGCGTGAAGCTCGATACGAGCAGGATCGAGGCAAACGGGATTTTCATGGGATGGACTCCTGGTGGGCACTCGGTTGGACAGTCGATGACTGTTGTCTTCCTGTACCCGCCAGCAGCCGTTGTGGATGCAGGCGAGGCTTTCCTGGCGACGAACGGTCGCAGGACGCCTATTCGGTGGACTCCACCACGCCCTGATCCTCGCCCAGGAAGCCACCGCTCTGATGCTGCCACAACCGCGCATAGGTGCCGTTTCTGGCCAGCAGTTCAGCGTGGGTGCCCTGCTCGATGATGCGCCCTTCATCCATCACGATGAGCCTGTCCATCGCCGCGATGGTGGACAACCGGTGAGCGATGGCGATCACCGTCTTGCCCTGCATCATGTCATCGAGGCTTTCCTGGATGGCGACCTCGACCTCCGAGTCCAACGCACTGGTGGCCTCGTCGAGCAGCAGGATCGGGGCATTCTTCAGCATCACCCGCGCAATCGCGATGCGCTGGCGCTGGCCCCCGGACAGCTTGATGCCACGCTCGCCGACCAAGGTGTCGTAGCCGGTGTTCCCTTGGCGGTCGCTCAACTGGCTGATGAAGCCATCGGCCTGGGCACTGGCGGCAGCACGACGGATCTGCGCCTCGCTCGCCTCGGGGCGACCGTAGGCGATGTTGTCGCGAATCGAACGGTGCAACAGCGAGGTGTCCTGGGTGACCATGCCGATCGCGCTGCGCAGGCTGTCCTGGGTGACCTGGGCAATGTTCTGCCCATCGATGCGGATCTCGCCACTGTCCACGTCATAGAAACGCAGCAGCAGGTTGATCAGCGTCGACTTGCCCGCACCGGAGCGGCCGACCAGGCCGATCTTCTCGCCGGGGCGAATCTCAAGGCTCAGGCCATCGAGCACCTGGCGCTCGCCGTTATAGTTGAAACGCACATTATCGAAGCTCACCGCCCCGCCGTGGGTCACCAGCTCTCCCGCGTTCGGCACATCCTGGACCTTGGGACCGGTGGTCAGGGTCACCATCCCGTCCTGCACGGTGCCGATGTTCTCGAACAGCGAGGTCATCTGCCACATGATCCAGTGCGACATACCATTGACGCGCAGTGCCATGGCAGTGATCGCCGCCACTGCGCCGGCGCCCACTTCGCCCTGGTGCCACAGCCACAGGGCGTAACCTCCCGCGCCCATGATCAGGCCGACCACCAGCGCCTGGTTGGCGATCTCGAACAGGCTGACCAGGCGCATCTGGCGAAAGCCGGTCTGCTTGAAATCTTCCATCGCTGCACGGGCGAAGTGTGCCTCGCGCCGGGAGTGGGAAAACAGTTTCACCGTGGTGATGTTGGTGTAGGCATCCGAAACCCGCCCTGTCATCGACGAGCGGGCATGGGCCTGCTCCTGGCCAACCTTTCCCAGGCGCGGGACGAAATACACCATGGTCAGGCCGAACAGCACCACCCAGGCAATGAACGGCAACATCAGCTTGAGCGCGAAACCGCCAGCCAGGGCAATGATCGCCACGAAGTACACGCCGATACCCGGCAGGATCTCGATCAGGGTGAACAGCACCTCACGCACCGCCAGCGCCGTCTGCATCACCTTGGTGGTGACCCGGCCAGAGAACTCGTCGGAGAAGAACGACAGGCTCTGGCGCAGCATCAGGCGATGAAAATCCCAACGCAGGCGCAGTGGCAGGTTGATCGCCAGCACCTGATGCTGCACCAGCGTGCGCCCCGCCACCAGGGCGATACTGACCAGCAGCACGGCACCCGCGCCCCACAGCACCCTCGCCTCCTCTGCGGTCACCGCATCGCCCACTTTCCAGGTCGAAAGCAGGTCCACCACCTGGCCGAGGAAGGCGAACAGCCAGGCCTCGTAGATCGACACTGCCGCGCTGAGCAGCGCCAGCGCCACGATATAGCCGCGGGCACCGCGCGTGCAGGCCCACATGAACCGTGCCAGGCCCATGGGCGGTGGTGGGGCTTCGTCGGGTGGGAAGGGGTCTAGCCAACGCTCGAATATGCGCAGCATGGAAGTCTCCGAATAAGCCAAACAAGGGATTGTGCCAGTTCATGACGACAGGTGGCGGAAATTGACATCGACAGTGGTGCGCAGCCGGCGACCGGGCGCCAGCGGTCAGATGAAGGAATTTTCATCTTCCACGCCAGCGCGCTGCTACCGGGGTGGGCGGCACGTCACGCTGTTCGCTGGCCGTGACCGACCTTGAGCCGACCGCCGAGCTTGCGTAGCATCCCCGGCCCTTGGGGCCGCAGACGGCCCACTGCGGGCCAGCCCTCGCCTTCACTCGTCATCACTTCACCGAGCCCCCATGCCACAGCCGATTCCCCTCAAGGACCACGAAAAGGAAAAGCACCTGGTCAACCGCCGGCTGCTGGTCTGCGCCGCGCTGACCCTGGGCCTGGTTGCCGTGCTGATCGGCAGGCTGTACGTCTTGCAGGTGCTGCAGCACGACCAGCAATCGGCGGTCTCGGAGAACAACCGCGTGCACGTGCTGCCCATCGCCCCCGAACGCGGGCTGATCTACGACCGTAACGGCGTGGTGCTGGCCGACAACAAGCCCAGCTTCAACCTCACCATGACCCGCGAGCGCACCAACGGCCAGACCACCGCCGTGCTCGATGCCCTGGCCAAGATCCTGAACCTCTCCGACGACGACCGCGCCCAGTTCGACAAAGACCTGCGCCGTGGCCGCAAGCCGTTCGAACCGGTCACCCTGATGTTCGGCCTGAGCGAAGAGCAGATCGCGCTGATCGCGGTCAATCAGTTCCGCCTGCCCGGCCTGGACGTCGAGCCGCAGTTCATTCGCGAATACCCGCTGGCCGAGCACTTCGCCCATTCGGTCGGCTACGTCGGACGGATCAACGAAAAGGAAGCCAAGACCCTCGACAGCACCGAGTACCGCGGCACCCAGTCGATCGGCAAGACCGGCGTCGAGCGCTTCTACGAAAACGAACTGCACGGCCATGTGGGGTATGAGGAAGTCGAGACCAATGCCCAGGGACGGGTCATGCGCGTGCTGCGCCATCACGATCCGGTGCCGGGCAAGGATATTGTCCTGAGCCTGGACGCCAAACTGCAGCAAGCCGCCGAAAAGGCTCTGGGCGATCGCCGCGGCGCGGTGGTGGCGCTGGATCCAGCCACGGGCGACGTGCTGGCGATGGTCAGCAACCCCAGCTTCGACCCCAACCTGTTCGTCAAGGGCATCAGCTTCAAGCAATACGCCGCGCTGCGCGACTCGATCGACCGTCCGCTGTTCAACCGCGTGCTGCGCGGGCTGTATGCGCCAGGCTCGACGGTCAAGCCGGAAGTGGCCATCGCCGGCCTGGACAGCGGCGTGATCAACCCAGGTAGCCGCGTGTTCGACCCCGGCTACTACGAGCTACCCAACTACGACCACAAGTACCGCAACTGGAACCGCAGCGGCGATGGCTGGGTGGACATGTACACCGCCATCATGCGTTCCAACGACACCTACTTCTACGACCTGGCGCACAAGCTGGGCATCGACCGCCTGCACGACTACATGGCCGAGTTCGGCCTGGGCCAGAAGGTCTCGCTGGACATGTTCGAGGAAGCGCCCGGCCTGATGCCGTCTGCACAATGGAAGCGCGCCACCCGCCGCCAGGCCTGGTTCCCCGGCGAAACCTTGATCCTCGGCATTGGCCAAGGCTACATGCAGGTCACCCCGCTGCAACTGGCGCAGGCCACCAGCCTGCTGGCCAGCAAGGGGGTGTGGCACCGTCCGCACCTGGCAATGACCGTGGGTGGCGAGCACCCGGTCGACCCGAACCCGATGCCCGACATCGTGCTGCATGACAAACGCGCCTGGGACCAGGTCAGCCAGGGCATGCAGATGGTCATGCACGATCCGCGCGGCATCGCCCGTGCGGCCGCCGCTGGCGCGCAGTACCGGATTGCCGGCAAGAGCGGCACCGCGCAGGTCGTGGCGATCCGCCAGGGCGAGCGCTACAACCGCGACAAGACCCTCGAGCGGCACCGCGACAACGCCCTGTTCGTGGGTTTCGCGCCCGCCGAGCATCCGTCCATCGTGGTGGCGGTGATGATCGAGAACGGCGAGGCTGGCGGCCGCGTGGCCGGGCCTGTGGTGCGCGAGATCATGGATGCCTGGTTGCTGGATGACCAGGGGCACCTGAAGGAGCAGTACGCCGGGAGCGCGGGCAAGGGCGCGGTACCGCACGGCTGACGCCAGGTTGCCCGCCTCCTGTGGACGCGGGTTCCCCCATCACCGCAACGGATACAGTGCCTCGTCGAACTGCTCCAGACGCGGGAACACCAGTGGCTGGTCATCCGAAAGCTGTTCCAGACGCTGACGATACTGCACCAGGAACTCACCCCGCGCCTCGTCGCTGATATAGGGCACGTGCCAAGCCACGAACGGCGCCAGCACCTCGAAACCGACATAGGCCAGGGTGCCGCGCAGGATCGGCCGCAGCATGTCCTCCAGCGGCCCGTGGATCGCCCCTTCGCCGAACATGTGCTCACGCCCGCCCAGGGTCACGGTCACCAGCGCCTTCTTGCCCGCCAGGCCACCCTGGTCGTAGAAACGCTTGCCGCCATAGCACACCCCCGACACCAGTACCCGGTCGATCCAGCCCTTGAGCATGGCCGGGGCGGAGAACCAGAAGATCGGGAAGTTCAGCACCAGCAGATCGGCCCACAGCAGCTTGTCCAGCTCCTGCTGGATATCCGCGGCGATGGAGCCGCTCTTGACGCCCAGGCGTTGTTCCAGCGCATAGACCAGATACTCCGGGTTTTCACGGGTGCTGAAATCCTCGGCGCTGGCCACCGGATTCCAGCCCATGGCGTACAGGTCGCTGACCTGCACCTGGTGTCCCTGGGCCTTGAAAGTCTCCACCGCCTGGTCGCGCAGGGCGGCGGTGAAGGAATGCGGTTCAGGGTGGGCGTGGACGATCAGTACGTTCATGGAAGCTGTCCTTCGGCAATTGGCTGGGTAGTGGCAGCGGCGCGACCGGCCAGCAGGCGGTCGAGCCAGTCCGGGTCCATCTGCGGTTCGGAAGAGAACAGCAGCCCGGTGTAATCCTGATACGGGGGGGTGAAGATCGACTCGCGCCGCCCCTGGTCCACCACCCTGCCCCGCTGCATCACCATCACCTCGTCGGCGATGGCGCGCACGGTGGCCACATCGTGGGTGATGAACAGGTAGGCCACGCCCAGCTGGCGCTGGATGCGGTCGAGCAGCTTGAGCACGCCTTCGGCCACCAGCTGATCGAGGGCCGAGGTCACCTCGTCGCAGATGATCAGTTGCGGCTCGGCGGCCAGGGCGCGGGCGATGCACACTCGCTGTTTCTGCCCGCCGGACAGTTCGCGGGGCTGGCGCTCCATGAACCTGGCAGGGTCCAGCTCGATCATCTCCAGCAGCTCGGCGACCCGCTCGCGCAGCGCCCTGCCCTTGAGCCCCAGGTAGAACGCCAGTGGGCGACCGATGATGTCGACGATGCGCTGGCGTGGATTGAGCGCGGTGTCGGGGATCTGGTAGATCATCTGGATGCGTCGCAACTGTTCCTTGCTGCGCCGCCGGTAGTCGGCCGGCAAGGCTTCACCGTCGTACAGCACCTGACCACTGCTCGGTTGCAGGAGCCCGGTAATCAGCCGCGCAGTGGTGCTCTTGCCGCTGCCGGACTCGCCAATCACCGCCAGCGTCTGGCCGCGCTGCAGCTTGAGCGACACATCGTGCAGCACCGGCTGGGCGCCGTAGCTGGCCGAGGCATTGCGCACCTCGAGCAGTGGCCGGGCCTGCACCTGGCTGGGCTTGGGTTCGGTATGGAAGCTGCGCACCGCCCACAGCGAACGGGTGTAGTTCTGGCTCGGGGCGCCGAGCATGGTGCGGGTGGCAGCCTCCTCGACCAGGCTGCCGTGGCGCAGCACCATGATGCGGTCGGCGATCTGCGCCACTAGGGCCAGGTCGTGGCTGATGTACAACGCTGCGCTGCCGAAGCGCTTGACCGCATCGCGAATGGCGGCGATCACCTCGATCTGGGTGGTCACGTCGAGCGCAGTGGTCGGCTCGTCGAACACGATCAAGTCCGGGTGGCAGGCCATGGCCATGGCGGTCATCACCCGCTGCAGTTGGCCGCCAGACACCTGGTGTGGGTAGCGTCGACCGATGTTCTCCGGGTCCGGCAGGCGCAGCACGCGGTACAGCTCGACCGCCTCGGCCTCGGCAGTGGCGCGGTCGATACCGCCGTTGACCACGGCGGTTTCCACATGCTGGTCGATCAACCGATGCGCCGGGTTGAACGACGCTGCGGCACTCTGCGCCACGTAGGCCACCCGCAGGCCGCGCAGCTTGCGCAGTACTTCGGGGGCCGCGCCGACCAGTTCCTGGCCGTCGAAGCGCACCGAGCCACGGGCGATGCGGCAGCCGTCGCGCACGTACCCCATCGCAGCGAGGCCAAGGGTCGACTTTCCGGCCCCCGACTCACCGATCAAGCCCAGTACCTCGCCGCGCTGCAGGGTCAGATCGATGCCCTTGACCAGCGGGTGCCAGGCGTCGTCGGAGTGACCTTCGATATGCAGGTCGCGGATTTCCAGTAGCGGTTTCATGCTCAGCACTCCTTCAGGCCGCTGGACTTGTGCAGCACCCAGTCGACGACGAAATTCACGCTCACGGTGATCAGCGCCACCGCCAGCGCCGGCAGCAGCGGGCTGACATCGCCGAAGGTGATCAGCACGGCGTTGTCGCGCACCATGCTGCCCCAGTCGGCGGTGGGCGGCTGGATGCCCAGGCCGAGGAACGACAGTGCACTGATGAACAGGAAGACAAAGCAGAAGCGCAGGCCGAACTCGGCGATCAGCGGCGCTGCGGCATTGGGCAGCACCTCGCGGGTGACCAGCCACCACAGCCCTTCCCCGCGCAGCCGCGCAGCCTCGACGAAGTCCTGCACCACCACGCTCATCGCCACCGCCCGCGACAGGCGGAACACCCGGGTGGCATCGAGCAGCGCGATCACCAGCACCAACGAAGTGGTGGTGGTGCCGACCACGCTGAGGATCAGCAAGGCGAAGATCAGTTGCGGGATGGCCATGAGGATATCCACCACCCGCGACATGCCCTGGTCGATCCAGCCGCCGCGAATCGCCGCCACCAGCCCGCAGAAGCCGCCCAGGGCGAAGGCCAGCACGGTGGTCAGGAAAGCGATGCCCAGGGTGTTGCGTGCGCCGTAGACCAGGCGGCTGAACATGTCGCGGCCCAGGTTGTCGGTGCCGAGCAGGAACTGCCCGCCCCAGGGTGCAAAGCCCTCGCCGACCACTTCGGTTTCGCCGAACGGCGCCACCAGCGGCGCGAACAGCGCCACCAGCACATACAGCAGGATCACCAGCAGGCCGAACTTGGCGCTCAGCGGCGCACGGCGCAATTGCGTGTACAGGCTCATGGGCTACCCCTTTGGATGCATCAGGCGCGGGTTGCTGGCGATCGACAGCACATCGGCACTGGTGTTGAGCAGGATGTAGGTGGCGGCGAAGATCAGGCTGCAGGCCTGCACCACCGGGATGTCGCGCTTGGCCACCGAGTCGACCAGCAACTGGCCCAGGCCCGGATACACGAACACCACCTCGACCACCACCACGCCAACCACCAGGTACGCCAGGTTCAGCGCCACCACGTTGACGATCGGCGCCAGGGCGTTGGGCAAGGCATGGCGGAAGATGATCCGCGCCTGGCCGATACCCTTGAGCCGGGCCATCTCGATGTAGGGGCTGGCGAGCAGGTTGATCAGCGAGGCGCGGGTCATGCGCATCATCTGCGCCACCACCACCAGGCTCAGGGTCAGCACCGGCAGCAGCGAGCGCTCCAGCACCTCGCCCAGGGAGGCATCCGGGGAGAGGTTGGAGATGCTTGGCAGCCAGGCCAGCTTCACCGCAAACACCAGGATCAGGATGTAGGCGACGAAGAATTCCGGGAACGACACCGCACTCAGGGCGCTGGTGTTGAGCAGCCGGTCGAACCAGCTGTTGCGGTACAGCGCCGCCAGCATGCCCAGCAGCAGCGCCAGTGGCACCGACACCAGGGCCGCCAGCAGCGCCAGGCTGAAGGTGTTGCCCAGGCGTGCGCCGATCAGCTCGGCGATCGGCCGCTGGTTGGCCAGCGACACGCCGAGATCGCCTTGCAGCAGTTGCCAGCCCCAGTGGAAGAAGCGCGTCAGCGCTGGTTGGTCCAGGCCCAGTTGGCTGCGCAGAGCAGCCACGGTTTCCGGGGTGGCGGCCTGGCCGAGCATGGCCTGGGCCACGTCGCCCGGGAGCATGCCCACCGCCAGGAAGATGATCACCGACACCGCCAGCAGCGACAGCAGGCCCAGGGCCAGGCGCTGGGCGAGCAGTTTGCAGAGACTATTCACCGTACGGTCCTCGCGACGAAAGGGGGATTCAGGCCTGCCACCAGCGCTCGATCAGGCGCAGGCCGTCCAGCTCGCCGTAAGGAGCGGTGACACCGCCGTGCATCACCCGCCGGGAGCGCGCCGCGACGGAGCTTGCGAACAGCGGCACGATGGCGCCGCCATCGTCGCGGCACAGCGCCTGCATTTCGTTGTACATCTCCTGGCGCAGCGGAGCGTTCATCTCGCCACGGGCAGCGTTGAGCAACTGGTTGAAGCGCGGGTTGTCCCAGTGCGTCTCGTTCCACGCCGCGCCCTTGGCATAGCCGATGCTGAACATGCGGTCGGCGGTCAGGCTCGAGTACCAGAACGAGGTGGTGAACGGCTGCTTCATCCACACGTTGGTGAAGAAGCCGTCGGCCGGCTCGCGCACCACGTCGATGTCGATACCGGCCTTGCGCGCCTGCTCCTTGAACAGCACCGAGGCGTCGACCGCACCGGTATAGGCGGCGTCGGAGGCCTGCAGGCGCACCTTGAGGCTGTCCATGCCGGCCTGCTTGAGGTAAAAGCGCGCCTTGTCGGCGTCATATACCCGCTGCTCCAGGGCCGTGTTGATGAAGCGGCTGCCAGGCTGGATCGGGTGGTCGTTGCCGATCTGGCCGTATCCGTACAGCACCGAGGTCAGCAGGGCCTGGCGGTCGATGGCGTGCTTGAGCGCCAGGCGCACGTTGTTGTCCTGGAACTGCGCGGTGTCGCAGAGCATGGGGAAGGTGTAGTGCTGGGCGCCTTTGGTTTCCTCGATCACCAGTTGCGGGTTGCGCTTGAGCAGCGCCACGGTCTTGAGGTCGACCTTGTTGATCACATCCACCTGGCCTGTGACCAGGGCATTGACCCGCGCCGCGCCGTCGGCGATCGACAGCAACTCGGCCGTGGCGAAATGCGCCCTGCCCGGCTTCCAGTAATCGGGGCTGCGCACCAGGTCCATGCGCACGCCCGGCTCGAAGTGCTTGAGGCGATAGCCGCCGGTGCCGATACCGGCCTGCCAGTCGGCGGCGCCGTCCTTGGCGGGCATGATCACCAGGTGGTAGTCGGCGACCACATAGGGGAAGTCGGCGTTGCCCGAGTGCAGCTCGAACACCACGGTGGCGGCGTCCTGGGCACGCACCACGGCAACATCGCCGAGGACGGTCTTGGCCGCCGAGGTGGATTTCTCGCCCAGGTGATGCTGGATGGAGGCGACCACATCGCCGGCATCGAGGCTCTTGCCGTCGTGGAAGGTCACGCCCTGGCGCAGGAAGAAGGTCCAGACCTTGGCATCGGGGCTGGACTCCCAGCGCTCGGCCAGCTCCGGAATGGCGGTGCCGTCGACGCTGATTTCGCTGAGGGTGTTGTAGACCGCCGAGAAGCCGACGAAGGTGAAGGTGTCGGCCCAGGTGCCGGGGTCACGCGAGTCAGTGGTGCTGCCCCCGGCCAGCCCCATGCGCAGGGTACCACCAGCCTTGGGGGTAACCTCCTCGGCCCAGCCCGTCAGGGGCAGGCCCAGGGAGAAGGCGCCGGCGAAGGTCGCCGCTGCCGCGCTGTACTTGAGGAACTCCCGACGTGGCAGGCCGCCGCCGGGCATCGCTTGAGTGATCTTGTTGTTCTTATCGCTCATGGCATTGCCCCTGTTGAACCGCTGAAAGAAGGATCGCAGGCATCGATGACCGAATATTTGTAATTGTCATCGTGACAAATACATTAGACTCATTGGCATGCCCCTGCCAAGATGGATTTTCACAGGGACACCGACTTTGCGATTCACCAGGGATTTTTACCGATGAGCCAATCGACCCGCCTGATCACCGCCTCGTACATCCTCTCGTTCGTGGCCGCCAACGCGCCGCAGAAACTGCGCACCGAGACCATCGCCAAGTGGGTCAAGGTGCACCCCACACGGGTGCGCAGCCTGGCTTCGCAGATGGTCAAGGCCAACATTCTCAAGTCCTGGCGCGGCGCCCAGGGCGGCCTCACCCTCGCCCGCCCGGCCAGCGAAATCACCCTGCGCGAGGTGTACGACGCAGTGCAGGAGAGCTCGCTGATCGCCGAGAAGATCGACAACCCGTTTTCGGGGATGGAGGATCACTGCAAGGTGTTCGAGGTGTTCACCCGGCTGTTTGCGATGCTGGAGGCGAACATGCGCCTGGACCTGGGGGCGATCACGGCGGACCAGTTGTTCGTTGCGTTTGATCGACCGGTTGAGGGGGCTGTGGAAGGTTGATTGGCAGGGCCGGCCCTTTCGCGGGCAAGTCGCAGCGGCGAACCGCCGCTCCCACTGGCTCGCCACATTTCTTGATGACCTGTGGGAGCGGGCTTGCCCGCGAAAGGGCCCTTCGCCTCACCCCTTGACCACCCGGCCCTCCAGCACCTGCGCCGCACAGCGGGCAATCCGCCGGCAAGCCTCGCTCAACGCCTCGGCACCCAGCACCAGCCCCAGGCGAATATGCCCCGCCGCACTCGGCCCGAACGCCTCGCCCGCCAGTACCGACACGCCATGTTCCTCCAGCAGCAGGCTGGAAAACGCCTGGGCGCTGAGGCCGGTCTCGCGGATATCGACCATCACGAACATCCCGCCATCGGGCTTGAGCGCCTTCACCCCTGGGCAATCGGCCAGGCGTTCGCAGACCAGGTCGCGCCGCTGTCGATAGGCCTGGCGCATCGCTTCGAGCTCCGGCAGGCGCTGCTCCAGCGCCACCACCGCGGCATCCTGGATGAAGTCCGGCGAGCCATACAGCATGCACAGCGCCAGGTTCTCCAGATGGCTGGCCAGCGCGGGCGAGCCGACCACCCAGCCAACCCGCCAGCCGGTCATGGCGTGCGACTTGGACAGACTGTTCAGGGTCGCGGTCCTGTCGGCCATGCCCGGCAGGCTGCCAGGGCTGATGTGCTCGCCGTCGTACAACAGCTCGCTGTACACCTCATCGCTGATCAGCCACAGGTCACGGGCCACGCACAGCTCGGCCAGCGCCTCCCAGGTACTGCGCGGCAGGCTGGCTCCAGAGGGGTTGTGCGGGCTGTTCAGCGCCAGCGCACGGGTACGTGGGGTGATGCGCGCGGCAACATCCTCGGCCTGCACGCGAAAGCCATGCTCGGGCTTGACCGGCACCGGCACCACCGTGGCGCCACAGGCGCCGAACACGGCCTCGTAGGTGACGTACATCGGCTCGGCGACGATCACCTCGTCACCCGGATCGAGCACGCACTGGGCCACGCAGAACAACGCGCACTGGGCACCGGCCAGCACCGTCACCTGGTCGGCATCGACGGCTTGGCCGCTGCGCTGCTGGTGGCGCCGGGCGATGACCTGGCGCAGGGCGCGCTTGCCGCGTATATCGGAGTAATGGGTGTGGCCGTCCTGCAGGCTGTCGATGGCGGCCTGGACGATCGGCGCCGGGGTGTCGAAGTCCGGGTCGCCCACCGACAGCAGCAGGATGTCGCGGCCCTGAGCCTGCAGCTCAAGGGCGCGGTAATGAATCTCCCAGGCCGCAGCGCCGTCACCGGCGATGCGCTGGGTCAGCTTGGAAAAACGCATGAAAAGCCTCCATCAATGGGCGCAGGCATGCCTGAATTCGATCAGGGTGACGCCATTGCGCGCGAATCCGTTCCTGAGTTCCTGCTCCAGTTCATCGAGGCTGCCGGGCTGCGCCACGGCGCAACCGAAGGCGCGGCCCAGGCCGATGAAGTCGGGGTTGCGCGGCAGCACGCCGATGGGCTCGATATCCAGGCCCAGCATATCGTCGCGGATCTGCCCGAGCGCATCGTTGTTCCACAGCAATACCACCAGCGGCCGGTCCAGCTCCTCGACCGCCGTGGCCAGTTCCTGCGCGGTGTACAGGAAGCCGCCGTCACCCACCAGCACCAGGCCCGGACGCTCGCCACCGGCGAACATGCCGCCGATGCCTGCGGGTAGACCATACCCCAGGGTTCCGTACCCTGTGGGATGCAGCCAACTGCGCGGCGCCTTGCTGGGGAAGGCGTAGTTGCCGGTATAGGCCAACTGCGTCATGTCGGTACTGATGAAGGCATTGTCCGGCAATGCCCGGCCCACACGATCGAGAATGCCTTGGTGCAGCCGCTGCAACGGACCATGCCCTGCCCTCACCGCCTCGCGCAGGCCGGCAACCGCCTGGATGACCGCCGTGGCGTCGCGACGAACCTGGGGAAGATGCTCCAGCACCCCGGCCAGGGTGAGGCGCGCATCACCCTGCAGAGCCAGCGCGCAAGGGTAGAAATCGTTGAACTTGCGCGGGTCGATGTCGATGCGGATCAGTTCGCCGTTGATCGGCAGGCGCTCGCGCCAGAAATCGGTGTCGGCCATCTCGGTCCCCACCGCCAGCACCACGTCAGCCTCGGCGATCATCTGCCAGCCAGGCTCCACACACAGGCTCGCGCCGGCACTGAGCGGCGCCTCAGGCGGCAGCAGCCCCTTGCCTGCCACGCTGGTGAACACCGGTGCAGCCAGGCGCTCGCTCAGCGCGGCCAGTTCAGCACCCGCCTGCAATGCCCCACCGCCAGCGATGATCATCGGGCGCTTGGCAGCAGCCAGCCTGGCCGCCGCCTGATCCAGCACAGTGCGGTCCGGCACGCTGCGGCCAGGGCGGCGTACCACCTCGGCGCTCCAGTCACGCGCCACCGCTGCCGACAGCACATCCAGCGGCACCGAGATATGCACCGGCCGCGGTCGCTCGCTGTCGAACACCGCCCAGGCGCGGGCGATCAGCTCAGGCAGGTCTTCCGGGCTCAGGGCCAGCGCCGAGAAGGCAGTGATCGGCGCGGTCATCGCGCGTTGGTCCTGGGTCTCGTGCAGGCAACCCCAGCCCTTGCCCAGGCTGGCGCTGTGGTTGACGCTGGAAATCACCAGCAACGGAATCGAGTCGGCGTGGGCCTGGCCGATGGCGGTGGCGGCATTGGTCACACCGGGGCCGGTGATGACGAAGCACACGCCCGGCTTGCCACTGATGCGCGCATAGCCGTCGGCCATGAAGCCAGCGCCCTGTTCATGGCGGGTCAGCACATGGCGGATGCCACTGCCAGGCAGGCCGCGATACAGCTCCAACGTGTGCACGCCGGGGATGCCGAACACGGTGTCGACGCCATAGTTGGCCAGCAATCGGACCAGGGCCTGGCCGCCGGTCAAGGGTTTGTCATGCATGTTCATCTCCTCAGGCCTGGCCCAGGCGGATCAGCGCATCGACCGCCGTGGTGGCGTTGGCGCCGACCATCAGTGGATTTACGTCCAGCTCCAGCAACTGGCTGGCGTTCTCGCAGGCGTAGTCGGCCACCGCGCGTATCGCGGCCACCAAGGCATCCAGGTCGGCCGCCGGACGCCCGCGGAAGCCCTGCAGCAATCCAGCGCTGCGCAGCCCGAGCAAGGCGGCGCGGATGGCGCCATCGGTGGTGGGCAGCAGCAGGCTGGCGCTGTCCTTGAGCAGCTCGACCAGCACCCCGCCCGCACCGATGACCAGTGCCAGGGCAAAACCGTTCTCGCGCTTGATGCCGACGATCAGCTCGGCCAACGCTGGCTCGGCCATCGGTTCGAGCAGTACTCGATCAAACGGCACCTGCGGCGCATGGGCGTGGATACGTTCGCGCATCTGGTGCAGCGCTGCCTCGAGCGCCCGGCCATCACGCAGGTTCAGCGCCACCGCGCCGGCTTCGGTCTTGTGCGGCAACTGCGCGCTGACGGCCTTGAGCACCAGCGGAAAACCGACAGTGGCCGAATCGGCCAGCGCCGAACCGGGCGAGCTCAGCCGACCGTCCGGGACCGGCAAACCAAAGGGCCGCAGGGCCTGCTTGGACTGCCACTCGTCCAGCAAGCGCGCCTTGCCAGTCAGCGCCTGCGGGCACAACGGCACCAGTGCGGACTCGCCCAACGCCAGCAGGCGCTGTCGATTGGCCTGGTACGCCACGATCCGCCCCCAGGCCGCCAGGCCATCTTCCACGCCCTGTAACGCCACAATGCCATGGGCATGCAGATACTCACGGGCGCTGGCCGGCAGCAGCTCGGGGAAGGCCGAGGTGACGAAGCCGATCTTGCCGTGACGCGCCAGGGCCTGGCAGTACAGCGCCAGCAGCAGGTCGCACTCCTTGCGCTCGCCGGTGAACTCGGCCGGATAGTCGAGCACCAGCATCGCCGCATCGGCATCGCTGCGCAGGGCGCTGTCGAGCATACGCTGCAGCGCCTCGCCGTCGCCCCAGATGGCCGTGGTGAAGTCCAGCGGGTTGACCAGGTTGGCGTAGCTGGGCAGCACCTGGGCCAGTTCATCGACCTGGCCCTGCTCAAGTTTGGGCAGGCTCAGCTGATTGCGCTCGGCATAGTCGGCGATCAGCCCGGCATCACCGCCCGAGCAGGCCAGGGCGATCAGCCGCCCGCCTTGGGGCAACTGCCCGCAGGCGGCGGCCTTGAGGGTCTCGACGAAGCTTACCGGGCCGCTTACGCGAATCACGCCCAGGCGCTTGAACAAGGCGTCGTACAGCGCATCGGAGCCGGACAACGAACTGGTGTGGCTGAGCGCAAGTTCGGCACCGATCTGCGACACGCCGGTCTTCAGCGCGATGATCGGCGTGCCGCGCTCCAGCGCCTTGTGCGCGGCGCGGGCAAAGCCAGGCACATTCTTCAAGCCTTCCAGGTGCAGACCGATGGCGGTGACGCGCGGGTCGTCCAGCAGCACGTCCATCAACTCGGCCACGCCCAGTTGCGCCTGGTTGCCGACCGACGCCATGTAGGCCACCGGCAGCGAGCGGTCGCTCATCGACAGGTTGTAGGCGAAGTTGCCGCTCTGGGTGAGGATCGCCACGCCCTTCTCGACCGTCTTGCCGCCATGGGCGACCGGCCACAGCGCGGCGCTGTGCAGGTAGTCGAGCAGGCCATAGCAGTTGGGCCCGAGCAGGGCCATGTGGCCGGCCGCCTGCAGCAGGCGCTGCTGCAAGGCCTCGCCCTCGGCGCCGCTTTCGGCAAAGCCAGAGGCGTAGCAGATAGCCCCACCGGCACCGAGCGCGGCGAGTTGTTCGACGCAGCTCAGGGTCAGCTCGCGGTTGGTGGCGATGAACACGGCATCCGGGCCGCACGGCAGCTCGGCGACGGTGGCCACGCACGGGATGCCATCGATGCTGGGGTGCTGCGGGTTGACCAGCCACATCGGGCCCTGGAACCCGCCTTCGGCGCAGCGCTTGAGGGCGCGGGCCATGCTGCGGCCACCGACGAAGGCCAGGTGCCGCGGCGCCAGCAGGCGCTTGAGGTTGTCACGAATCGACTGCGACATGAGTGTTCTCCAGCCCGATCAGCGCAGCAGAGGGCGCAGCAGTTCGCGGGAAATGATGTGCCGCTGGATCTCCGACGTGCCCTCCCAGATCCGTTCGATCCGCGCGTTGCGCCAGATGCGCTCCACCGGTCCCTCGTCCATCAGGCCCATGCCGCCAAAGATCTGTACCGCTTCATCGGCGACTTTGCCCAGCACTTCGCTGGCGAACAGCTTGGCCATGCCGGCCTCGCCATCGGTCATGCTGCCCTGGTCCATTTTCCAGGCGGTGTGCAGGGTCAGCAGCTCGGCCGCGCGGATCTGGGTGGCCATGTCGGCAAGCTTGAACGACACGCCCTGGTAACTGCCGATCGGTTGGCCGAACTGCTTGCGATCCGCCGACCACTGCAGCGACAGGTCCAGTGCACGCTGGGCCTGGCCGACGCAGTTGGCGGCGACCATCACACGCCCGGCGGTCAGCCAGGCGTTGGCCACTTCCCAGCCCTTGCCGACCTCGCCCAGCACCTTGCTGGCGGGCACCTTGCAGTCGTCGAAGAACAGCTCATAGGTGTGGTAGCCGCGATTGCTCACGCACTTGGGCCCACGGCGGATGGTCATGCCCGGGGTGCCGCGATCGACCAGGAAAGCGGTCACGGCATTGCGCTTGCGGCCGTTGTGCTCGTAGGTATCGGTGACCGCGAAGACGATGGCGAAGTCGGCATGCCCGGCATGGCTGATGAAATGCTTGCTGCCGTTGATCACGAAGTCGTCGCCCTGGCGCACGGCGCGGGTCTTGATCGCGTTGGCATCGGAGCCGGCGCCAGGCTCGGTGAGGGCGAAGCAATCGATCTTCTCGCCTTGCACGCTGGGCAGCAGGTAGTCGTTGATCTGCTCGTCCTTGCAGGCCATGAGAATTTTCGAAGGGCGTGCGACGAACACGTGCACGGCCCAGGACACCTTCGACAACTCACGCTCGATCAGCGCCTGGGACAGGTAATCAAGCCCGCCACCGCCGACCTCTTCGGGCATGTTGAAGGCATAGAAGCCTGCGGCGATGGCCTTGCCGCGGATCTGCGCCGCCAGCTCGGGTGACACCGCGTCGGCGCGGTCGACCTCTTCCTCGTGGGGCAGCAGCTCCTTGGCAACGAAACTGCGTACCGCTTCCACCAACATTTCTTGTTCTTGGGTCAGTTGGAAATTCATCTGGCATGGTCCTGGAGAAGGTACTGAGGGAGGTGTTGGAAGGTCATTTGCCGACGAAGCGCGCGGGCCTGCGCTCGACGGAGGCGCGCAGTGCCTCGGCACCGTCCTCGCTGCGCCCGCACAGCAGCCCGGCGGCCAGTTCTGCAGACAATTGCTCGGCCAGGGTGCGCTGGGCACCGTCGCGGATCAGGCGCTTGGTCTGGGCGAAGGCGAAGGTCGGGCCCTGGGCCAGGCGTGAGGCGAGTTCGGCTGTAACGGTCAGCAGTTGATCGTCGGCACAGACTTCGCCCACCAGGCCTGCGGCGAGCGCCCGTTCGGCGCCCCACAGCTCGTCGAGGAACAGCAGGCGCTTGGCCTGCTCGCTGCCGATCAACCGCGGCAGGTGCCAACTGGCGCCCGCGTCAGGGCTGTAGGCCATGCTGGTGTAGCCAGCCTTGAAGCGCGCCGAAGCGGCGGCGATGCGCAGGTCGCAGCACAGGGTCAGGTCCATGCCGGCGCCGACGGCGGTGCCGTTGATCGCGGCGAGGGTGGGTTTGTCGAGGGTGTGCAGGCGCTGCATCAAGGCATGGGCGGTTTCGGTCCAGCCGTAGCTTTCCAAGGCGCCGCGAGCCTCGGCCTCGGCCCATTCGGCAAGGTCGGCGCCAGCGCAGAAGCTGCGCCCACTGCCAGTCAGTACCACCACGCGCACGGCGGGGTCGGCGTTGAAGTCTTCGAGCAGGCTGTGCAGGTGCTTGAGGGTGGGGATGTCCAGGGCATTGCGCTGGTCGGGGCGGTTGAGCGTGATCCAGGCGACACCGGCTTCGAGGGTGGTCAACAGGCTGGTCATGGGAAGCCTCGAGTTGTTGTGGTTGGGGTGGGCTTGGAGAAGATACTAAACGAGTGTTCAACAAGGCGGCAATTGGCGCATATGGGGCTGTTACAACTTCGAACAATCGGGGTTTGGGGGTGTTGCGGAGGGCCTCATCGCGGGACAAGCCCGCTCCTACAGAGATCGCATCTGTAGGAGCGGGCCGCGCGATAGGGCCAGTGGTTTCAGCGAAGATTCAAACCCCAGGCGCCGTCGGCACGAAGGTCTGCGAGCGCTTGCGGTTCATCACGAAGTACGCCAGGTAGCACAAGGCAATGAAGCCAAAGCCCCAGTACAGCGACGGCCTCTGTGTTTCATCCAGCGCCAGGAACACGAACAGCGAGCTGCACAGGGTGATGCACAGCAGCGGGATCAGCGGGTACAACGGCGCGCGGTACTTGATGTCCTCGAGCTTGCCGCCCTCGCGCAGGAACGCACGGCGGAAGCGGTACTGCGCCAGGGCGATGACGATCCAGGTCACGGTCCCGGACATTCCGCTCACCGCCATCAGCACCATGAACAAGGTGTCGGCGGCAATGAAGCTGGTCATCAGCGACACCAGGGCAAAGCACAGGGTGATGCTCAGCGCCCGCAGCGGCACGCCGCGCGAGCTCAGGGGCGACAGGCTTTTCGGGGCCATGCCGCTCTTGGACATGGCCCAGAGGATGCGCGTGGAGGCGTACAACCCCGAGTTGCCCACCGAGAGAATGGCGGTAAGGATGACGAAGTTCATCAGGTCGGCCGCGTACGGGATACCGACCATGTCGAACACCTGCACGAACGGGCTCTCCATCAGCCCGGCCTGCTGCCACGGCACGATGGCCGACAGCACCGCGATGGCCAGCACATAGAAGATCAGTACGCGGAACACCACGTTGCGCACCGCCCGCGGAATGCTCTTTTCCGGCTGGTCTGTCTCGCCGGCGGCCACACCCATGATCTCGCAGCCCTGGAAGGCGTAGACCACGGTCATCATCACTGCGAACACCGCAGGCAGCCCGTTGGGGAACAGCGAATCGCCGATCAGGTTGTCGAGCATCGGTGCCGGTGCGCCGCTGGTCAGCGGGATGGCGCCGAAGATGACCAGGATACCGACGATGATGAAGCCCAGGATCGCCGCGACCTTGATCCCCGAGAACCAGTACTCGGCCTCGCCGAAGGCGCGGGTCGCCAGCGCGTTGAGGCCGAACAGCACGGCAACGAACAGCGCCGACCAGTACCAGATCGGCACCTCGGGGAACCAGCGGGTCATCAGCATGCCGGCGGCGGTGAACTCCAGGCCCACGGTGGTGGCCCAGCTCATCCAGTACACCCAGCCAATCATGAAGCCCGTGGCCGGGCCGATGTATTTTGTCGCGTGGGCCTGGAACGAGCCCGATACCGGCATCTGCACCGAGAGCTCACCCAGGCAGACCATCACCAGGTACATCAGGAAGCCTGCCACCAGGTAGGCCAGGATCGCCCCCATCGGGCCACCCTGGTTGATGGTCACCCCCGAGCCCATGAACAGGCCGGTGCCGATGACGCCGCCCAGCGACAGCATGAAGATGTGCCGGCTCTTGAGCGCGCGAGTGAGGTGGATGCCTTTGCGTTCGGAGGGCTCAGACATGACGCACCTCCACAATGGCGTTGGGCTGAGCTTTGGGACCTTTCATTATTGTTATCTCCAATAAGCCTGACGGACCGCGAACCACACGGTTGTCAGGGATTATTGGAAAGCGATGTAAGCGGACGTTGAAGCTTGGGATCGAAGATGTAAAAAGTCGTAAGAATTATGTACGAGCGCTCTGGATCAACTGTTCCAGCAGGATGAACGCGGCATCCAGGGCGCTTCGCGTGCTGTCTGCCAGCGCCTGCAGCGCCTGGCTGTCCAGAGCCACTGCTGCTTGCTCGACCTGCCTCAACGCCGTCGCCAACTCGCTCAGCCCCAACGAATCGCTGCTGCCCGCCAGGCGATGGGCCAAGTCTGCGGCCTGGGTACAGTCACCCAGGTACAAGGCATCGAGCAAAGCCTCGCGCTGCGCCTCGAGGCCCTGGCGCAGGGTTGCCAGCAGGCCCTGCACCTTCTGCTCGCCGAGCAACTGGCGATGGGTCTGCAGCAGGGCCAGATCCAGGGCGGCGTGTGCATCGGGCTCGAGCACCAGTGGCTCGGCCTGGGCCAGTGCACGGCGCAGTCGATCCAGGCGCAACGGCTTGGCCAGCACCCCCTGCATCCCGGCTTCCAGGTAGCCGCGTACCACGGCCGGTTGCACGCCCGCCGTCAGGGCCAGGATTCGCGTCTGGCGATTCGGCCCTTTACCAGCGCGCAGTTGCCGGCACAGCTCGACACCGCTCATACCTGGCAGGTGCACATCCAGCAGCAGCAGGTCGAAGCGTCGTTGCGCGCAGACCGCCAGCGCCTGCGTCGCATCCTCGGCGAAGCTGACCCGGTGCCCGTCACGCTCGAGCAAGCCGCCCGCCACCTCGCGGTTGAGCGCCACATCCTCGACCACCAGGACCTCGAGGGCAGGCGAAAGCCCCTGGCTGGCGGACTCGGCGGCAACGTCGTGGCCCGCGGGCAGCTCCACCTCGAACCAGAAGCAACTGCCCTGCCCTTCGCGGCTGTCCACGTCGATCCGACCGCCCAGGCGTTCGATCAGGTGCTTGCAGATTGCAAGCCCCAAGCCCGTGCCGCCGTAACGCCGAGCCACGGTTTCACTGGCCTGGGTGAAACGCTCGAAGATCCGCGCCTGCATTGCCGGGGCGATGCCGATGCCGTCATCGCTGACCTGCACCCGCAACCACTGCCCCTGCAGCACGCGCACCTCGAGGCTGACCCGGCCGCCTTCGGTGAACTTGATCGCATTGGCCAGCAGGTTGCTCAGCACCTGGCGCAGGTACTGCTCGGCGCCGAACTGATGGGGCGCCAGCCGGGCATCGATATGGCAGTCCAGCTCGGTGCCATTGGCGGTGGCGCGCGGCTCGAGCAGGGTCAGCACCTCGTTGCACAGCTGGCGCAGGGCAAAATTCACGGGCTCCGGGTGGCTTTCACCCTCTTCCAGACGGGCGAAGAACAGCACCTCGTTGAGGATGCTCGACAGCCCTTCGCCGGCCTTGTACAGCGCCTCCAGACGCTTGCGGCCCAACGTGTCAAAGCTGCTGCTGCGCAGCAGTTCGGCCATGCCGAGAATGCCGTTGAGTGGAGTGCGCAACTCGTGGCTCATGGTCGCCAGGAAGCGCGACTTGGCCAGGTTCGCCGCCTCGGCTTCGTCCTTGGCCCGGGCCAGGCTTTCGGTGCGCCGCTCGACCATGGCCTGCAGTTCGTCACGCTTGTCCTGCAGGGCCAGGCGATCCTGCTCGCGGCGCTCGATATCGCTGAGGATCGCCTGGCGCATGTCGTCCAGGGCGTGGGCCACGGTGTCGATCTCATCGGCGCGTGGCGAACGCCGCTTGTCCAGGCGTAGCGGCTCCTGCCACTGGCCTGCCGCCACGCGCCGGGCAAACTCGGCCATCACCTGCAAGTGGCGGGTGACCAGGCGGTAGAACAGCCCGGACAGCGCCACCGCCAGCCCGCAGAGAAACACGCTCATCCATAGCAGGCTGGTCAGCCCGGTGGCGAACAGGCGCTGGTGCACCGCGCCCAAGTCGATGCTCACCTCGAGTTCCCCCAAGTGCCTCGGCGGCCCGGAGGGCGGCTGGAAATCCAGGGCGAACCGCTCGACGCGCAGTGGCCCGGCAGGTTCGGCCTGGCCTTGCAGCAACTGAAAGTCGCTGCTGTCCAGCCGCACCCGAGCCACATCGGAGAAGTCCACCAGCCCGCGCAACTGAACGTTGAGCTGCTCCTGGTCAAGGTCCCACAGGCTGCGCTCCAGGCTCGCCAGGTAACCGGCGCGGATCAGTTCCATGCGCGCGTCGATATCGCGCATTTCGCGGCGGTACTCGAAATACAGCTGCACCGCGCTGGCCAGCACGGTGAAGCACAGGCTGAACAGCAGGATGAACAGCAGCAGGCGGCGCAGCAGGCCGTCGGCGCGTAGACGAATCATCGCGCACCTGCCGATTGCCCGATCATGTCGCGGTAGGTCACTTCGCTCTGATGCAGCCAGTTGTCGATTTCGCCGCGCTCGCTCATCTGCTGCAACTGCGCGTCGATCTCATCCATGCGCTGGCTCAAGGGGCTATGGCGTGAAACGGCGACTCGCAGATAGTCGACACTCAGCGCCACGGGCAGCGCCTGGATATCGCCTGCGCCGGGCAGGTGCTCGACGAACAACTCGCCAGTGCGCCGCTCCTGGATCACGAAGTCGATGCGCCCGCGAATCAACTTGCCGAAATTCTGCTGGCTGGACGACACCCATTCGATGTTCTGGTGGCGGGCAACGAAACGGTCGAAGGCCGGGCCGTAGCTTTCGCCGAACAGCAGCCCGCCGCGATAGCTGGCAAGATCGTCGAGCTGTTCGAAACGTACCGGTCGCTTGCGGTTGACGAATACCGCGACCTCCTCGCGCAGTACCGGCACTCGGGAGAAGCGCATGCCTTGATCACGTTGGTCGCTGCTGTAGGCCAGCACCACATCCACCCGCCCTTCGGCTGCATCCAGCAGGCAGCGCTTCCAGTTGCCCAGCACCACGATCTCGACCTCCAGCCCGAGCCGAGCGAACAACTCGCGCACCACGGTCGGCGCCAGGCCGCGCACCTGCTTGCCATCGCTCCACGACACCGGCGGGTACACCGGGTAGTCGCAGTAACGCACCGGCGCTGCGGCCAGCGCCTGCACGCTCAGCAGCAACAGCCAGGCGAGGCCCAGGCCGCGCATGGCCTCAGGCCGCCACGCTGGCGGTGAACAGGTAGCCGGTGCCGTGGATGGTGATGATCAGTTGCGGCTCGGCCGGGTCGTCGTGCAACTTGCGCCGCAGACGGCCAACGAGCACGTCGATGGAACGGTCGTTGGGCACCCACTCGCGGTTGCGGATCTGGTCCATC
This sequence comes from Pseudomonas sp. A014, assembly GCF_052378495.1. Lineage (NCBI taxonomy): Bacteria > Pseudomonadati > Pseudomonadota > Gammaproteobacteria > Pseudomonadales > Pseudomonadaceae > Pseudomonas > Pseudomonas sp. A014. The sequence continues at coordinate 2,429,704 of NZ_CP199001.1, read as the reverse complement.
AACTGGTCGCGGCTGAGGGTGTGGCCACTGTTGCGCAAAAACACGCTAAGCAGCTGGAACTCGCCATGGGTCAGCAGGGTTTCACCGCCCTGCGGGTCGATCAACCGGCGTCGGTCGCTGTCCAGCGCCCAGTCGGCGAACTGCTTGAGGCAAGGGCTGGCGATGGCGCCAGGGCGGGTTGTCTGGGCGTGGCGCACGCGGCGGATCAGGTTCTTGGCCCGCGACACGAGTTCACGCGGGTTGAGGGGCTTGATCACATAGTCGTCGGCGCCGCATTCAAGGCCGACAATGCGGTCGATATCATCGTTGCGGCCAGTGATCAGGATGATGCCGACCTCCGAGCGCACGCGCAGCTCGCGGGTCAGGGTCAGGCCGTCCTTGCCCGGCAGGCGGATGTCGAGCATGACCAGGTCCACCGGCTGGCTGGCCAGGTAGCGCTCGGCCTCTTCGGCGGTGTCGGCGCAGCGTACGTCGTAGCCTTCTCGCGCGAGATAGGCCTGCAACAGGTCACGAATGAGCGGATCGTCGTCGACGACCAGTACCCGAGGTGTCATTGCGTGTGGTCTCTTATTTGATGTTGTTCTGAAACCCGCGCCAGCAGCCTACCCGGTACTGAACGACCGATCAACAGCCTCCCGGCAGGCTGAAGCGCCGACGCCCGCCGGCCTGCAGGCCATCGACCCAGGCCTCGCAGATCTGCACGCCCTGTTCCGGGGTGAAGGTGTTGGGATTGAGCCCCGATTCGAGCCACAGGCCATCGAGCAAGGCGCTCAGGCTGATCGCGGCAAGGTCCGCGTCGAAGGCCTGCCAGCCCTCCTCGCCGGCCAGCGCCGCCAGCAGTGCGGCCAGTTCGTTGCGGTATTCGGAGTAGGAGTGGTCGTGCGCCTGATTGATCGCCTCGGCGGTTTTCACCGCGCCCCAGAAGGCCAGCCAGGCGTCGAGCAACTGCGGGTCGAGCAACTCGGCGCAGAACGATCCGCGAAAGAACGCCGACAGGCGCTCGCGGGCATTGGGTGCGGCCTGCGCCATGGCCTCGCGCAGCAGGCCCATGACCCGCCCGGTCACAGCGCGGTAGGCCTCGGCGACCAGTTCGTCCTTACCCGAATAATGGTGACTGATCAGCCCTACCGACACCCCTGCCTCGGCGGAGATCTTGCGGATCGACGCGCCCTGGAAGCCATCGCGCTTGAGACAGGCCAGGGTCGCCTGGACCAGGATGGCCTTGCGTTCTTCGGGCGCCATGCGGTTGTAGCGGGCTTCCTGGGTCATGCGGATTCTCGTCGCGGCGGGTTGGACTGAACGACTGTACAACAAGGCACAGCGCGTGATAAACCCTGTGCTCCGGCCAATAACAAGAATTCCAGCCATGTCCGACCTGATCACCTGCAGCCTCGACCAGGGTTTACTGACCCTGACCTTCAACCGCCCCGACAAGCTCAACGCGCTCAGCAGCGCGATGTACAGCGAGCTGGACCGCCATCTGCAGGCGGCCAGCGAAGACCCGGCCGTCGAGGTGATACTGCTGACCGGCGGCACGGCGTGCTTCAGCGCCGGCAATGACCTGCGCGACTTTCTCGACACCCCCCCACGTGATCTGGACAGCCCGGTGTTTCGCATGATGCGCACCGTGCTGGCACTGGACAAGCCGCTGCTCGCCGCCGTCAACGGCCCCGCCATCGGCATCGGCTGCACCCTGTTGCTGCACTGCGACCAGGTGCTGGTCAGTCGCTCGGCGAAACTGCGCATGCCCTTCGCGCCCTTGGGCGTGTGCCCGGAATTCGGCTCGAGCCTGCTGCTGCCACGCCTGCTCGGACATCAGCGGGCGGCGCGACTGCTGCTGGCCAACGAGTTGCTCAGCGGCGAACAGGCACTGGCCTGGGGCCTGGCCAATGAGCTGCATGACGACGGCGAACAGTGCCTGGCGGCCGCGGTAGCGCTTGCCCGACGCTTGCAGGCCATGCCGCAGCAGGCCTTGCGCATCAGCAAACGCCTGCTCAAGGATGGACAGCGACGGGAGCTGGAAGAGACCGTTCGGCGCGAGGGCGAACTGTTTATTCAGTGCCTGGCCAGCGATGAAGCCCGGGCGGCGTTGCAGGCGTTGGTCAACCAGTAGCAGAGCACACCGATCTCGGTGTAGGAGCGGCCTTGTGCCGCGATCGGGCGCGAAGCGGCCGCAAACTCGGCAACCGAGGTTTTCCTGATAGATCTCGGCGCCTGGTTTTACGGCCGCTTCGCGCCCGATCGCGGCACAAGGCCGCTCCTACAGGGGTTGGACTGGCCTCTAGATTTTGAACAAGACGCTTGCTCCTGCACACAAAGGAGCAGGCCGCGCCCAATAGAAGCATTTCGCCACCAGTCATTCCTCTGTCATCTTGCTGTCTTATTTTGGCTGCACCACAGGGCTCGGGAACAACACAACGTGAACCGCCGCTCCCCCTCGCCTGCAGGCTTGTTGCCCCTGCTGCTGCTGATGCTGTGCACCGTCACCCTGGCCTTTCTCTGGGGGCTGCATTTCACGCAAAAGGCCGCCGCCCGTCATGATGCCCTGGCGGCCAAGGCCGCCGAGCACCTGAACCTGGCCAGCATCGTCGGCGAAAGCCTGCGCCAACTGGTCGATCGGGCCCAGGCCGTAGGGCGTGTCACTCAGGATGACCTGCTCAGCATGCGCCAGGGCAACCTCAGCCTGGCGCGGCTGTTGGCCGAAGACCCCGTGTTCAAGCGCATGAGCCTGTACGACCAGCAGGGGCGGCTGGTCTCCGCTAGCCATATCGACGAAGCCCAGCAACTGCCGGAAGACTGGCTCAAGCAGCTCAAGCAACACGTCGCGCGCCATGGTTTCAAGCCCTTCATGCCCCAGATCGCCCCCGACAACGCCCCCAACGCCTTGCCAAAATGGCGCCTGCCCTTCCTGCTGCCGCTGACCGACCCGAGCGGCCGCGAGATCGACAACATTCTCGTGGTACAACTGGACATCGGCTACCTGGCGGTACTCTTCCAGCACATCGACCTGGGTCACAGCGGCCTGATGCGCCTGCTCCAGGCGGACGGCCAGGAGCGCGTACGCATCGACAGTAGCGGCGTGGTGGTGGCCGCCGAGTCGCTGGAACCGGAACTGCCCAGCGGCAACAGCGATGCGGGGCAGTTCACCCAGTACACCTACGCCAGTACCTACCAGAGCCTCTACCGCCGGGTCGCCGACCGCGGCTTCAGCGTGGCGGTCAGCCAGCGTCATGACGAGATTCTCGCGCCCACCACCCTCGCCTACGACCGCCAGTTCTGGCTGAACCTGTGCATGACCTTGCTGATCCTCGGCGGCCTGTTCTGGAGCCTGCGCCTGCTGCGCAAGCGTCAGGAAGCCTTCAGCGAGCTGGAGCAGACGCAACAGGTCAACCAGCAGTTGATCGGGCGCCTGGAGGATGAACACCGACGCAGCAGCCACGCCGCCGCCACCGACCACCTCAGCGGCCTGCACAACCGCCGCCAGTTCGTCGAAGTCGCCGCCCAGGCCCTCGCGCGCCAGCGCGCCCGGCGTCGCCTGACGGCGATCCTGTTCATCGACATGGACCGTTTCAAGTCGATCAACGACTCACTCGGCCACAAGATCGGCGACCTGTTGCTGCAAGCCGTCGCCGGGCGCATCCAGCGCATGCTCGAACCCGAAGACGAAGCCTCGCGCTTCGGCGGCGATGAATTCGTGGTGCTGCTGGCCGGCAACCGCAGCGAGGAACAGATCGACGCCTGGGTCCGCGCGCTGGTGGTGAAGCTGTCCGCGACCTACGCCCTGGACGGCAAGGAAGTCAACACCAGCCCCAGTGTCGGGGTGAGCATCGCCCCGCGCGATGACCAGGAAATCGACAGCCTGATCCGCTGTGCGGACGCGGCGATGTACTCGGCCAAGCAGGCAGGGCGTGCGCAGTACCGCTTCTTCGACCCTTCGCTGAACCTGCCCGACATCCAGGCCTTCACCCTCGAACAGGCCTTCGGCAGCGCCCTGGCCGAGCACCAGCTCGTGCTTCACTTCCAGCCGCAGATTCGTCTCGACACCCTGCAGGTACTGGGCTACGAGGCACTGGTGCGCTGGGAGCACCCCGAGTTCGGCCTGCTCTACCCGGACCGTTTCATCGGCATGGCCGAGCGCAGCGGCTTCATCGTCGAGCTGGGCTGGGAAGTGCTGCGTCTGGCCTGCGAGGCGTTGGCGAGTTGGCAGGCCCAGGGCCGTGATACGCGCCTGGCGGTGAATGTCTCGGCGCTGCAACTGCGCCAGGCCGACTTCAGCGAGCGCTTGCTGGAAAACCTGGCGCAGCATGCCATCGACGCACGGCACCTGGAGCTGGAGATCACCGAAACCACCGTGCTCGACCCCGAAGGCACAGCCCTTGAGCACCTGCACCGGCTGCGCGCGGCCGGTATCGGCATCAGCCTCGACGACTTCGGTCGTGGCTACGCGGGCTTCGCCCACCTGCAGGCGCTGCCGCTGTCGAAGCTGAAGATCGACCGCGCCCTGATCGCGCCGCTGTGCAACAGCCATGACGACAGCCCGATCGTCTCCTCGACCATCATCCTGGCCAAGCGCCTGGGCCTGGAGGTGGTGGCCGAGGGCGTGGAGACCCGCGAGCAGTTGGTGTGCCTGAAGCTCGCCGGTTGCGACATTGCCCAGGGCTATCACTTCAGCCGTCCGCTGTCGCCGGCACAACTGCGCGACTACCCGCCCTTCAATGCCCTTGAGGAGAAATCATGCGTGCATTGAAAGCACTGACACTGCTGGCCCTGATGCTGCCAGCGGTCGCCGCGCGGGCCGACTGTGCGCCCCGCAGCCTGCGCCTGGCGGTGATCCCGCTCAAGGGCGCCGAGGCGATGCTGCGCGAGAACCAGCCACTGTTGCAGCGCCTGAGCGAGGCCACGGGCGTGCCGGTGGAGCTGGTGGTCGCGCCCTCCTACGAGGGCGTGGTGGATGCCATCGTCTCCGGCGGCGCCGACATCGCCCGGCTGGGGCCGGCCTCCTATGTACTGGCGCACCGTCGCGACCCGCAGGTCGAGGCCTTCGCCACCTTCACCCTGAGCGCCGGGCCCTATACCCCGGCCGGCAACCACTACCAGGCATTACTGCTCACCCGCAGCCCAGGGCCTGCGGACCTGACGGCACTGCGCGGCAAGCGCGTGGCACTGAGCGACCCGGCCAGCACCTCCGGCAGCCTGGTACCGAGCGTCGAGTTCGCAGCGCAGGTGACCACGCCCTTGCAGCGCTACTTCGGTGCGCTAGTGTACGCCGGCACCCATGACAAGGCGCTGCAGGCCCTGCTGGAAGGGCGCGTCGATGCCGCCTTCGTCGCCAGCGAGCGCGCCGACGCCTACCTTGCCAGCCACGCCATCGACCCCGCAGGGCTCCAGGTGCTGTGGCGTTCGGCGCCGATCTACTACGACCCCTACGTGTTCCGCGCCAACCTGTGCCCGGCGCTCAAGGCGCGCATTCGCCAGGCCATGCTCGACGACCCCGAAGCCCTCGCCGCCTTCGCCCACTCCCAGGACGCCAGCGGCCTGGTTGCGGTCAGCCATGCCGAGTATGCAGGCCTGGAACAGATGATGGACGCAGCGCTGGATCGGTAGTTTCTAATGAGAAATACCTGTCAACTCTGTCAGTAGACGAGGTTTTACCGTTCTTTCATTCTGCACGCAGAATCCAGGAGGGCTTGCCCATGTACAAAGTATGTATCGTGGTGCTGATGCTGGCGCTAGTCACGCTCGAAGCCAATGCTGATTTTGTGTTCAAGCATCCAGGTGCACTGGTCTCTCAACAGCAGTTGCGCTTTGTCGCGGCCCACCTGAACGAAGAGCCTTGGAAGGCGTCCTATGAGGCCGCCATGAAGTCCCCGTTGGCCGCGCTCGACTATGAGCCGCGCCCTCACGCAACCGTCGAATGTGGTCCGTATTCGCAGCCGGATATTGGCTGCACCGACGAAATCCAGGATGCGCAAGCCGCTTATCTGCAAGCTCTGCTATGGAGCTACAACGGAAACACCCAACACGCGGAAAATGTGCGCAAAATCCTCATGGCCTGGAGCGGCCAGTTGAGGGAGCACACGAACAGCAATGCACGCTTGCAAGCCTCATGGGTCGCTCAGTTATTCACGCGAGCAGCGGAGATTCTCAAATACAGCTATGCACCGTGGCCCCAGGATGAGAAGTATGCTGTCGGCCACATGTTCAAGACGCAATACCAGCCTTATGCCTATGCCATGTTTCAGCCGGGCGCTGGACACAACTACAGAAGCAACACCAACTGGCATGCCAGTGCAATAGAGGCCCTCGTCAACATTGCGGTGTACAACAAGGATGAAAAACTTTTTTTCGAGGCCATCAGCCGTTGGAAGTCAGTGCTCACGGCTTACGTGTATATCTCCACGGACGGCACGCGCCCACACGATACCCCCTGGTGGTCACGCGATCCACAGGACGTAAATACCGCCTGGCATAATCCGACGCGCTACATTGATGGGATGCCGACAGAGTTCTGTCGCGATCTTCCCCATAGTGGTTATGGCGTATCAGCCCTGATCAACGTTGCCGAAACCGCACGCCTTCAAGGTATCGACCTGTATCAGGAACATGCTCAGCGCTTGACCAAGGTCATGGAGACTTTGTCCAAATACAGTCTCGATCTCTACGAGCAGAAAAGTGACTATTCCGAAATCTGCGGCAAAAAAGTCAGCGGCTGGCCACGTGGCACACTGTTCATCGGCTACAACCATTACGCTAATCGCTTGGGCATGGAATTGCCCTACACCAAGGCATTCATCGAGCAGCACCCCACCTATAGTGGCCAAGTTCATTACCAATGGGAGCGGTTGACGCATTTCATGGTGACGCCGTGAAGGTCCATACCGTGTATTCGGATTCAACTTTTGCGATCTCTGGCCATCGAACAAACATGATCCTAATGATGACGGAGGTGCTTCATGGCGATTCGCGCCACCTTGCTGGTTTCCTGCCTGGCCCTGGCGCTGGGCGGTTGTGTCGGCTCCTCGGCGGACAAGCCGCCACCCAAGACCATGCCGGTCAATCTCGAGCAGTACCAGGGCAAATGGTACGAACTGGCACGCCTGCCGATGTTCTTCCAGCGTGACTGCGTGCAGTCCGAGGCTAATTACCAGTTGCGCGAAGATGGCCAGGTCGATGTCACCAACCGCTGCCGAGACGAAGACGGCGAGTGGCAGGAGGCGACCGGCATCGCTCAGCTGCAGCAACCCGGCCAGACCGACAAGCTGTGGGTGAGGTTCGACAACTGGTTCAGCAAACTGGCGCCGGACACCGCCAAGGGCGAATACTGGGTGCTGTACCACGATCCGGACTACCGCGTGGCCGTGGTTGGCCATCCGAACCGCGAGTACCTGTGGCTGCTGTCGCGCACGCCTACGGTGAGCGAACGCACGCGCAACCAGCTGCTCGAAGTGGCCCGCCAGCGCGGCTACGATACTCGCGAGCTGATCTGGCGCCAGCCCGACTGATATCTGCGGCTCAACGCAGGTCCTGGGTCACCTGCCCGACCGCCTGCACCACGCGGCGTGCGCCTTCCTGAATATCGGTGATGGCGCTGCCCGCCTGGCCTGCCAGGGTCAGCCCGACCCCCGCCTGCTCCCGGCTGTGTTCGATCTCCACCACCGCTTGATCGGCCAATTGCTGGTTACGCGCCACCACCGCGACGATCTCTTCGGTCGCCGCGCTGGTGCGCGCTGCAAGCTGGCGCACCTCATCGGCGACCACGGCAAACCCGCGCCCCTGCTCGCCCGCACGGGCTGCTTCGATGGCAGCGTTGAGCGCCAGCAAGTTGGTCTGCGAGGCGATGCTGCCGATGGTCTGAACGATCGAGCTGATGACCAGCGACTGCTTGCCCAGGGCCTCGATGGTGGTCGATGCGCTGTGCATCTGATCGGCCACCGCCTGCATGGTCTGCACCGCTTCCTGCACCACGCTCGCCCCCTCGCGGGCACTGATGTCGGTGTTGCGCGACACCTCCAGGGCCATTTGCGCAGCGCGGCGGATATCGTCCTCCTTGCGCACCTGGTCGGTGATCACCGAGGCGAACTTGATCACCCGGCTGATCTTGCCCTCGGCGTCGTAGACCGGGTTGTAGCTGGCCTCCAGCCAGACTTCCTGCCCCCGGCTGTCCAATCGGCGGAAGCGCCCGGCGACATAGCGCCCGCTGTTGAGGGTCTTCCAGAACTCCTGGTAGGCGGGAGCTGCAGCCTCTTCCTTCGGGCAAAACAGGCGATGGTGCTGGCCGACCAGTTGCGTGAGCGAATAGCCCATGGCGCCGAGGAACTGTTCGTTGGCCGTGAGGATATTGCCTGCCAGGTCGAACTGGATCACCGCAGTGGAACGCAAGAGCGCATCGACGAATGCACCGTTCTCACGGCTCTTGTCGATCTGTGCCGTGACCTCGCTGCCGTAGCCCTGTACGTAATCCAGACGGCCATCGTCGCCGCGCACCGGTAACCAGGTCAGGTGCAGCCAGATCAATCGGCCTTCGCGGGTGAGGAAGCGGTAATCGTCACGAATCGGCTCGAACCGTGACAGCGCCTCGTTGAAGCGCCGATAGCACGGCAGAGCGGTCACGTACCCCGGCACCACATCAGCCAGGGCCTGGCCGATCAAGGCGCCATGCGGATGCCCCAGCGCAGCCGAACAGGCTTCGTTACAGGCGCTGATCCGGCGCTCGGCGTCCAGGCGCAGCGCCAGGTTGCCTCGTTCCATTGGGTCGAGCAGCGCGCGCAGGCGTTTGACCTCGGCTTCGCTTGCCGCGAGCCGAGCTTTGATTTTGCGATCGAACATGGGACACCTTGCAAACAGTTGTGTGGTAGAGCACGCACGCATCCTGCAAGCCAGCTTCCCTGGTGGCCGTCAGGCCCCGACTTCCGGGGGCCCGTCACTTTCAAAGGAGAATGTGATGCAGCATCTCAGGAAAGACCGAGCGCCGCTATCAAAGTGCTATTAGCCGTTACAAAATAACGTTTTGATCCGATGAACGGTCGTGCGCTATTGGGGGGATGGGGGCTAGAGGAGGTTGGCTGGAAGGGGGGTTGGGGCTGGAAGGTGCTCGCCGGGAGATTTTTAATGGCCATGAGATCGAGCGCCGCCCGCGCGGCGCTCGATCTCATGGCCATTAAAAATCTCCCGGCGAGCACCTGCCAGCCCCCACACAAAACCCTTGAAAAAGATGGCTGCTACACCCCGCGCGCCAACCGCCACAACCGTGCGATATCCCCCGCCCGCCCCTCGAGCAGCGCCCCGGCCTCGGCACAAGCGCGCTCGAGTGTCATCGGCCCGCTGGTCACGGCGAACGCGGCATCGATGCCATGGGCATACAACGCCTCGTAGCCCTCCCCCAAGGTCCCGGCAATCACCACCACCGGCACACCGTGACGCTTGGCCACGCGGGCCACGCCCATCGGGGTCTTGCCGCGCAGGGTCTGGGCATCGAAACGGCCTTCGCCGGTGATCACCAGGTCCGCGCCCTGCACCAGCCCGTCCAACCCGGCGAGCTCCGCCACCACTTCGACCCCAGGACGAAAACGCGCGCCCATGAAGGCCTTGGCCGCAAAGCCCATGCCGCCCGCCGCACCGCAACCGGGAGATTCACGCAGGTCTTCACCCAGCAACTGCGCGCAATGATCAGCGAAATGCCCCAGTGCCTGGTCCAGCTGCAATACCTGCTCGGGCGTTGCGCCCTTCTGCGGACCGAAGATCGCCGAGGCACCATTGACCCCGCACAAGGGGTTGTCGACATCCGCCGCCACCTCGAACTGCACCTCGGCCAGGCGCGGATCGAGGTCGCTGGCGTCGATGCGTGCCAGTTGCGCCAGGGCCAGGCCGCCCTCGGCCAGTGCCTGGCCTTCGCGGTCCAGCAAGCGCAGGCCCAAGGCCCGCAGCATGCCGCTGCCAGCGTCGTTGGTGGCGCTGCCGCCGATGGCCAGCACGATGCGCTGCGCACCTGCCGCCAGGGCTGCGGCAATCAGCTCGCCGGTGCCCCAGGTACTGCTGCGACAGGCATCGCGCTGTGCGCTGGGCAGCAACTGGATGCCACTGGCCTGGGCCATCTCGATCACCGCGGTGCGGCTTTGCGCCAACCAGCCCCAGCTCGCCTCCACTGACGCCCCCAGCGGCCCGCGCACCACCTGGCGGCGCTGCTCGCCCTCGGTGGCCGCGACGATCGCCTCCATGGTGCCCTCACCGCCATCGGCCATCGGGCATTCGATTCGCTCCGCCTCGGGCCAGACCTTGGCCAGCCCGGCGCTGATCGCCCGGGCGACACCGGCGGCATCGAGGCTGTCCTTGAACGAATCGGGGGCGATGACGACTTTCATGGGGAATCTCCTGGTCCTGTTAGCCCGCATGCTGACAGCTGCGTGCCAGAGCGGCCTCGGTCGGATGCACAAAACACCCGGCTGGTTGTTTGGGCAAATGCCACTGCCCGGATCCCGGACTCACTCGGCGGGTAGCAGTTGCAAGCCCAGGTACAGGCTCAGCATCCCTTCCAGACGCAGCGGATCCACCTCGCCCAGTTCAGCGATTCGCTCCAGTCGATAACGCAGGCTGTTGCGATGTATCCCCAAGGCATCGGCGCATGCCTGGCTTTGTCCGTCATGGGCGCACCAGGCACGCAAGGTGGCGAGCAATTGGCCGCTGGCATCCTTGGCGCGGATGCGTTGCAGCGGTTCGAGCAACTCGTCCAGGGCATCATCGTTGCGGTGGCGCCAGAGCAACGCCGGCAAGCGATAGCGCGACAAACTCAACACGCGCTCGCCGGGCACTACCTCGCGGCCATACGCCAACAGGTCGCGGACCCGACGGTAACCTCGTCGCAGTTGTTCCAGGCTCTGCGCCACACTGCCCAGGGCCAGGCGCTGGACCTGCCAGCCATGGCGCTGCAAGCGTTCGATCAGGCGCACCTCATCCAGTGCCACGCTTGCCGGACGGCACCAGAGCAACGATTGACGCGCCGGGCTTACGCACCAGCTGTCGGGGTAGCGGCTGGTCAGCCAGGCCGACAGCGCTTCGCCCGGTGGCCCAGCCTCCAGTTCGAACAGGCAAGGCACCCTAGGCAGTTGCGGCTTGAGCCCCAGTTGCCGGGCTTCGTCCACCAGCCGGGGGGACTCGCCACTGCCACCGAGCAGCAGCGCCAGCAGATCGTCGCAGCGCTGCCGGCGCCACTGTTGCTCGATCTGCAGGTGACGCTGGGCCAGGAGCATCTCGGCGGTCATGCGCACCAACTCGCCGTAGGTGCGCAGTTGCTGCGGATCGCCGGTCAGGCCGAGCACGCCGATCAATCGGTCGTCGAGCATCAACGGCAGGTTCACCCCTGGCTGCACGCCTTTGAGACATTTGGCCGCCTCGCTGTCGAGTTCGACGATGCGCCCATTGGCCAGGACCAGTTGCGCCCCCTCATGGCGGGTATTGATGCGCTCTGGCTCGCCGCTGCCCAGGATCAGGCCCTGGCTGTCCATGACGTTGACGTTGCACGGCAGGATCGCCATCGCCCGGTCGACGATATCCTGGGCCAGGTCGTGGTCAAGCTCGAACATGTGGGTTCCTTGCAGTGGCAGACTTTGTTCCGCAGCACAGCCGTGCGTGCCCTACGCTGTGCAAAAGCACAAAGACAGCGGCGCCCTGCTCGCCGAGACTCGTTTCAGGCGAGCGCCGGAACAGGCGCCGCGTGACAACCATAACAACAGAGAATTTCATCATGGCACACAGCCCTGCCCCTGACCAAGGCCAAGACCCCAGCCGCAATGCGCTGTACCGGCGCATCACCCTGCGGTTGATCCCCTTCATTTTCATCTGCTACCTGTTCAACTACCTGGACCGCGTCAACGTCGGCTTCGCCAAGTTGCAGATGCTCGACGCGCTGAAGTTCAGCGAGACCATCTACGGCCTGGGCGCCGGGATCTTCTTCATCGGCTACGTGCTCTGCGGCCTGCCCAGCAACCTGGCGCTCAACCGCTTCGGCCCACGGCGCTGGATCGCGGTGATGATGATCGCCTGGGGCACGCTCTCGACCTGCCTGCTGTTCGTCACCACGCCGATGGAGTTCTACGTGCTGCGCCTGTTCACCGGCGCCGCCGAAGCCGGCTTCTTCCCCGGCGTGGTCCTGTACCTCTCGCGCTGGTTCCCGGCTGACCGCCGCGGCCGCATCATGGCCCTGTTCATGTCGGCGATACCGGTCTCGGGCCTGCTCGGCGGGCCGTTCTCCGGCTGGATTCTCGACCACTTCGCCGCCGGCCAGCACGGTCTGGCGGGCTGGCAGTGGATGTTCCTGATCCAGGGCTTGCCGACCGTGGTGCTGGGCATCCTCGCGGTGTTCCTGCTCAGCGATGGCTACCAGAAGGCCGCCTGGTTGTCGGACAGCGAGCGCCAACTGATCGCCAGGGACCTCGCCGCCGATGCCGCGAGCAAGCCGAGCACCACCGGCGACAGCGTGTGGGCCGTGCTGACCAACCCGCTGATCTGGACCTTCGGCTTCGTCTATTTCTGCATCCAGAGCGGCGTCTATGCGATCAACTTCTGGCTGCCATCGATCATCAAGAACCTGGGCTTCGACAGCCCGCTGCTGATCGGCTGGCTGAGTGCGATCCCCTACCTGCTGGCCGGTGTGTTCATGATCATCGTCGGTCGCTCGGCAGACCTGCGCAACGAACGCCGCTGGCACTTGGTAGTGCCGATGCTGATGGGCGCCATCGGCCTGCTGATCGCGGTCAACTTCGCCAGCAACCCAACCGTGGCCATCCTGGGCCTGTCCATCGCCACCATGGGCGCCCTGACCGGCCTGCCGATGTTCTGGCCGATGCCGACCGCGCTGCTCAGCGCCAGTGCGGCCGTCGCGGGCCTGGCGATCATCAACTCGGTGGGCCAGATGGCTGGCTTCCTGAGCCCGTACCTGGTTGGTTTCATCAAGGACCAGACCGGCTCGACCGACGCTGCGCTGTACTCGTTGGCCGGAGTGATCGTGCTGGGCAGCCTGGTGGCCCTGCGCGTGTCGCGCGCCGGGGCACTGAACGCCGCACGGGCCAAGTGACGCCTGGAGGCGCGGGCTTGCCCCGCGCCTGCCGCAACGGCATGTGCGCTCAGGGCGCTACAGTCACCGCGACACCCTTGGCCTGGTCAGGGGTCACCACCTGGCTGAGGTCGATGTGACGAAAGTCCGGCTTGGCGCCCAGCCGTGCGTTGAAGCGCACGTTGAAGGTGAACGGGTCGTCGGTCGGCACATCCAGCGCCTGGCCGTAGATACGGGTCACGGCTGCGGCGTCATAGCCCAGCAGCTTGAGCAGCGTCGGATAGATGTTGTAGTGGCTGGAGGCGTTGCGGTTCTGTGCCAGGTGAGCCTGCCAGTCCAGGGCCTTGACGCCCGTGCCCTGGATCACCACCAGCGGTACCAGCCCCTCCTCCATCACCGGGTCGCTGTCGCAGTGGGTGTTAAGGCCCGGATTGCCGCGCTCATGCAGGTCCTGGCCATGGTCGGAGGTGTAGATCAGCACCGCCTGGCTCAGGTCGGCCTCGGCGAACAGGCGGCGAAAGAACTCGCCCACGTTCCAGCCCAGCGTATTGCGGTACGCGTTGCGATACAGCACCCAGTCTTCGGGGCGGCCATCGAAGCCGTCGCGGGTGCCGGTGTCGGCCACATCGGTGAAATGCCCACGCGGCAATGCTGGCTGGTAGGTCAGGAAGGCGTCGGGGTACTTGTCGTGCACCGGGAAATGCGCGCCAACCTTGTTGATCACGATCAGTTGCGGCTGGCCATCCTTGAGCAGGCTGACCAGTTGCTCCAGCGCCGCCATGTCGCGCTGCACCACGGGGGTGTCGTCGAACTGGACGAAGCGGTCGATGTTTTGCTTCTCGGTTTCGTCCATCAGGTTCTGCAGATTGCCGCCGGTGCGCTGGGCATCGATGTACACCGTGCCCAGCCCTGCTCGCTTGGCGTATTGCCAGATCGACGGCTGGGTCGAATTGATGCGCAGGTAATCGCTGCGGGTACCGCCGTAGCGCAAGGTGACGTTGGTGTCGGCGCTGCAGTTGGCCACCGAGGCCGCGTAGCCGTAGTTGACGATACTCACCCCTGGGTGCGGCTGCAGCAGGTGAGTCGCCACGCCGGCAGGGGTGTTGAGGTCCAGGTAGTTGCCCGAAATGCTCTCGTCGATGATCAGCACGATATCGCGCGCCATCGGCTTGCCGGACTGCGCCAGGCTCACCGGCTCGCGTGGGCCGACACGGTCATGCAGCGCCTCGTAGCCGAACAGGCTCACATAAGCCAAGGGTGTGTACATCACCGGAAGGCCGCGGGCACCCTCGCCAGCGCGGATGAACAGCACGCCGATCAGCAATGCCAGCGCCAGAAATGGCGCGACAACGGGCACCAGGCGCGGCAGACGCAGCACAGCGCCCGGGCGCAAGCCCACACCCAACAGCACCAGCAGCGCGTTGAACGCCGCCAAGGTGATCGCATAGTGGTACTGCTGTAGCGCTTCCTGGATGAAGCCACCGGCATACACCATGGACACGAACGCACTGTAGGTGAGGTAGGAATCGGTGATTCGCATATAAGCATCGAAGAACAGCGCACTCACCGCAAAAGCCAACGCCAGCACCCAGCGCAGCCAGCCTGGGCGAATCCACGCCGCCAGCAGCAACCCCACCACCAGCACCCCCGCCACGCCCAGGTAAAGCAGCAAAGGCAGGCCAACACCCAACGCTTCTATCCGCTCCCGGTAATAGCCATGAAAGCTCGCCAGGTAGAGGAACAACAGGGCCAGCTTGATCCATCCGCGCATGATTCGACCACTCCGGTCATGGGTTTTCATTCAAACCGTAGCAGTCTTGAAACAAATCACAAGCCGGAAAAGTCAATTTTCCGACGGTACCTCAACGCCATATTCTGGCGCAAAAAACGTATCGCGGTTGAGACGCTCTATCGTCACGACCCCGCATTATTCGTGGCCTTCAACCGTTCATCGGTTCATCGAACGGCCAAATGCCAGTAGCTTTCAACGCTAAACCCCGGATTGGCAAAGGGTTGGTGGCCAATGGCCGTTTTGTTTAGCGTCTGTAAATGCGACGAAACATGCCATTGGTTTGACGCATTTCCCGCGAGCTGAGCTATACAGAAATCACACCACTGTTTCATACCCCTTACTCATCCATACGAGGCACGCCGACATGGACGTGAGCGTTTTTGGCACTGGCTACGTAGGACTGGTACAAGCGGCGGCACTTGCCGACGTCGGCCACCGGGTCCTGTGCGTGGACGTGGATGCCCACAAGATCAACCAACTGCGTCAGGGCGTCCCACCGATCAGCGAGCCGGGCCTGTCGGGCCTGCTGGAAGACAACATCAAGGAAGGTCGCCTGCTGTTCAGCACCCAGGCCAGCGACGCGGTCAGCCATGCCGAGCTGATCTTCATCGCCGTCGGCACCCCACCTGACGAGGACGGCTCGGCCGACCTGAGCCATGTGCTCAACGTCACCCGGCAGATTGCCGAGCTGATGGAGGCCGACCGCACCCTGATCGTCAAATCCACGGTACCGGTCGGCACCGCCGACCAGGTCGTGACCCTGGCCCGCGATGAACTGCAGCGCCTGGGCAAGGGCCATTTGCAGGTGCGTGTGGTGTCCAACCCCGAATTTCTCAAGGAAGGCAGCGCCCTGGCCGACTGCATGCGCCCCGACCGGATCATCGTCGGCACCCATGACGAGGTCGCCCATGACCAGCTTGCCGAGCTTTACGCGCCCTTCTGCCGCAACCACGAAAAGCTGATGTTCATGGACAACCGCAGTGCCGAGCTGACCAAGTACGCCGCCAACGCCATGCTCGCCACGCGCATCAGTTTCATGAACGAACTGGCCAACCTCAGCGAACACCTGGGGGCCGACATCGAAGCGGTGCGCCGCGGCATCGGGTCGGACCCACGCATCGGCTACCACTTCATCTACCCCGGCTGCGGTTTCGGTGGTTCGTGCTTCCCCAAGGACATCAAGGCGCTGCTGCACACCGCCGAGCACAGCGGCATGCCCCTGCGCCTGTTGCAGAGCGTCAACGAAGTCAACGACCAGCAGCGGCGCATCCTGTTCGCCAAGCTCAAGCAGCGCCTGGGCGGGCTGCGCGGCAAGTCCATCGCCCTGTGGGGCCTGGCCTTCAAGCCCAATACCGACGACATGCGCGAAGCACCGAGCCGCTACCTGATGGAAGCGCTGTGGGACGAAGGCGCCACGGTGCGAGCCTATGATCCCGAAGCGATGGACGAATGCCGACGCCTGTACGGCTACCGCGACGACCTGCAACTGTGCGCCACCCGTGACGACACCTTGCAGGACGCCGATGCCCTGGTGATCTGCACCGAATGGAAGAACTTTCGCGTGGTGGATTTCTCGCTGCTGGCCAGCAAGCTGCGCGCACGGGTGATCATCGACGGCCGCAACCTGTACAACCCCGAGCAGGTCGCCGCCCACGGCCTGCACTACAGCGGCATCGGCCTGCGCCAGGTCGCGCCCGACCAGAGCGCCCCGCAGGTCGGCGCGCCATGAAAGTGCTGGTCACCGGCGCGGCCGGTTTCATCGGTGCCCACACCTGCCTGCGCCTGCTGCGCGACGGTCATGAGGTGCTGGGCCTGGACAACTTCAACGACTATTACGATCCGTCGCTCAAACATGCTCGCGTGCACTGGGTGCGTCAGAACGTCGGTGACTTCCCCCTGCACTGCCTGGACCTTGCCGACCGCGACGCAATGGCCCGGCTGTTCGCCGAGGAGCGCCCCGAGGTGGTGGTGCACCTGGCTGCGCAAGCCGGTGTGCGCTACTCGCTGCAGAATCCCCAGGCTTACCTGGACAGCAACCTGGCGGGCTTCCTGAACATTCTCGAAGGCTGCCGGCGCCACCCGGTGCAGCACCTGCTGTACGCCTCGTCCAGCTCGGTGTATGGCGCCAACCAGCGCACCCCGTACCGGGTGCAGGATGCAGTCGATCATCCGCTGTCGCTGTACGCCGCCACCAAGAAAGCCAACGAGGCCATGGCGCACAGCTACAGCCATCTGTTCGGCATCCCTTGCAGCGGCCTGCGCTTCTTTACCGTCTATGGCCCCTGGGGCCGCCCGGACATGTCGCCGATGCAGTTCGCCCGTGCCATCAGCGAAGGCCGGCCGATCCAGCTGTTCAACCATGGTCGGCACCAGCGCGACTTCACCTACATCGACGACATCGTCGAAAGCCTGGCGCGGCTGCTGCCCTACCCGCCCCGCGCCGATGCGCAGTGGGATGCCTTCAGCCCCGACGCGGCCAGCAGCGCAGCGCCCTGGCGCCTGTTCAACATCGGCGGCCAACGCCCGGTGGAACTGCTCGACTACCTGGCCCTGCTGGAAAAACACCTGGGGCGCGATGCGGTGATCGAGTTGCTGCCGCTGCAACCGGGCGATGTGCTGGCCACCTGTGCCGATGCCAGCGCCCTGGCCCGGGTCACCGGCTTTACCCCAACGATTTCCCTTGATGAAGGGCTCGGGCGATTCGTCGCCTGGTTCAAGCACTACTACTCGCACGGTGCCACAGATGGCGAACCTGCAGGCGAGCAGCCGAAACAACGGAGGGTGATATGACAGGACAACCGAAAAGCGCCCAGCTGCAGGCGCTGTACCAGGATAAACGCATGGATCCGGCGCACCGCCAGCGCATCGATGCCGCCATCCACATGCAAGGCCGTGGCTGGATGACCGGGCGGGTCGGCGGGCGCCCTTGGACGCTGTCGCGGACCAACCGCGTGCTGTCATGCCTGGCGGCGCTGAACCTGCTGCTGTTGCTGTCGCCGGTATTCCTGGCATTGGCGGTGATGATCAAGAAGTCCAGCCCAGGCCCGGTGTTCTTCGTGCAGAAACGCACCGGCTACCGCGGCCGCCTGTTCGGCATGTTCAAGTTCCGCACCATGGTCGCCAACGCCGAGGCGCTGAAAGACTCGGTACGCCACCTGAACAAGCACGGCGCCGACTCCATCGATTTCAAGATCGACAAGGACCCGCGCATCACCTCGGTGGGCAGTTGGCTGCGGCGCAGCAGCCTGGACGAGCTGCCCAACCTGATCAACGTGGTCACCGGCGACATGCGCCTGGTCGGCCCGCGCCCTACCTCGTTCAACGCCTACCGCTACAAGGATAACCACCTGGCACGGTTGTCGATCTACCCCGGCATGACCGGCCTCTGGCAGATCTCCGGACGCAGCAACATCGATTTCGACCAACGCGTAGAGCTTGACCTCAGCTACATCAACGAACAGAGCCTGCTGCTGGATCTGAAAATCCTGCTCAAGACCCCGTTCAAGGTTTTCACTGGCCACGGAGCAAGTTGAGATGGACGGTTCCACTTCTAGAAGCCTGAGTATCGCCAACCCGAGCGAGACCAACCTGACCGCCACTGTCCTCGACCTCGACCAGCGCACCCTGCTGCTGACCGCGGCCAACACCGGCACCGGCACCAGCACCAGTGCCCTGGCCTTCGCCAGCCAGCTGGCGCTGATGAGCGCGGGTGCGGTGCTGCTGATCGACGGCAGTTCCAGCAGCAATGGCCTGAGCCAGCAACTGGGGCTGAACAAGCTGCGCGGCTACACCGACCTGTTGTTCGACGAGGACACTCCACCCTTGGCGCAGGACTGCGTGGTGCACCTGTCCGACCAACCATTCGACGTGCTCCCGGCGGGCACCTGGAAGCGCGGACGCGACCGCCTCGACCCGGAGCGCCTGCGCATCCTGTTGCGCCAGTTCGCCGCCCACTACCGCTTTGTGGTGATCGACGGCGAAGCCATCTATGCCAGCGCCGACAGCCTGGTGATCGGCACCCTGGTCGATGGCGTGATCCTGGTGGTGTGCGCCGAGGAAACCCGCTGGGAAGTGGCCCAGGCTGCCGCCCAACGGCTGACGCAAGCTGGCGCGCGGCTGATCGGCAGCGTGTTCAACAAGCGCAAGTACTACATGCCCAAGTGGCTGTACGACAACCTGTGAGAGGACGCACGCCATGATCGCCATGAGATACCCCTCGATTGCCCTGTGCGTGCTCGCCCTGGCCGGTTGCGCCAGCCAGGAAAGCCGCGAAATGCCGGTACAGATCCTCACCGCACCAGCGGCCGAGAGCCAGGCCACCGAAGTCGCCCGCCGCGAACAGGTGCTGCGGCCACAGGACGTGCTGGAAGTGATCTTCCACGTCAGCAACCGCTCTGCCGGGGTGTACCGCATCCAGTCCGGTGACACCCTGGACCTCAACTTCATGGCCGCCAGCGGCCTGAACGGCCAGCAGCTGGTGCAGCCCGACGGCAGCATCACCCTGCCATCCACCAACGCGTCGGTGCGCGTCGAGGGCCTGACCCCGAGCGAAGCGGAGAGCGCCATTCGTCAGGCCTACAACGACAAGCGCGTGTTCAAGCCCAACCGCGACCAGGTAACGGTGCGCGTGCTCAGCCCCATGACCGACGAGGTCAACCTGAAGAACGCCCTGAGCCACCCCGGCACCGGCATGAGCCGCGACATCACCGTGGGCAACGACGGCCGCGCGACCTTCCCGGAAATCGGCTCGGTGCCGCTGCAGGGCATGACCGTCAACCAGTTGCGTGACTACCTCAACGAGCGTTACGCCAGCCTGCCGGGGCGCATGAGCGTGGATGTGCTGCTCAAGTCTACTGCCGCCAACGAGATCTACGTGCTCGGCGAAGTCGGCCAGCCGGGCGCCTTCCAGATCCGTCGTCCGGTGTCGGTGCTCGAGGCCCTGACCCTGGCCCGCGGCCCGACCCTGAAGGCCAAGCTCGGCTCGGTGGTGATCATGCGCCGCGAAGGCAACACCGTGCATGCGGTCAACTACGACGTCGACCAGGCCCTCTCCGGCGGTAGCCAGAAGCTCGCCTATCTGCAGCCCGAAGACATGCTCTATGTACCCAAGACCAAGCTTGCCAGCGCTGCCGAGCTGTCCCGGCAACTGGCTGACGTGGTGCTGTTCCAGGGCTTTGGCTTCAGCTTCAGCTACCGCGTCGACAACAAAGAAAGCAACGACTGACCAGGGGACGGACCATGACCACGCAACCGAAAGAAAACTATGTGCATGAGTTCTTCCGCATCTTCTTCGCCAACCGCCAATTGGTGAAACGGGTGTTCCTGATCTTCGCGGTGATCGCGGTGATTCTACCGCTGGTGCTCAAGCAGAGCTTCGACATCACCGCCGAAGTCATCGTGCAATCGAAGAAGCTCTCGCAAAGTGATACCAGCTCCTCGCTGGCTCAGCAGGCGGACCAGTTCATCCCGCCGTCGCTGGCCGACATGGAGACCGAGAGCAACATCCTGCGCTCGCCCACGCTGATCCGCCAGACCATCAGCCAACTGCGCCAGGAAGGCCAGTACCAGGCCGAACCCGGTCTACTGCGACGCACCGTGATCGACCCGCTGCGCCATGGCATCGTCGACCCGCTGCATCGCCTGCTGGGCAAGTCGGTCGCCGACGAGCGCGATACCCAGCTCGACGAGCTCACCGATCAGGCGGTCAAGGACCTCAAGATCGAGACCCTGCCCGGCTCCAACGTCATCTCGGTCACCTACAGCGCCGATGACGCCCGGCTCGGCACCCTGTTCGTCGCCCGCCTGCTGGACAACTTCCTGAAGAACCGCCAGGACCTGCAGTCCAACGAGCTGCCCGAGACCTTCTACGAGCAGAAGAAACTGCACTACCAGGCGCGCCTGGGCGACCTCGAGGGCCAACGCCTGGCCCTGCTGACGGCGATCGGCTCGTCCGATCCGAAAGAAGAGATCACCTTCCGCCTCAATGCGATCAACACCGAGGAACAGGCACTCAACCTGCAGCGCGACCGCAAGCTGGAAAACCAGCAGTGGCTCGACTACCTGCAGAGCAGCCTGGCCGCGGCGAGCAAGGCGAAGATGGCCGACTATGCCTTCCCCTACACCTTCACCACCACGGTCGACAACGTCGCCTTCGAAGACCGCGAGATCAAGCAACTGGGCGAGCAGCTGACCACCCAGTTGGCCCGCTACAACGGCGATGCCACGGTGTTCCAGCCCGGGGCCGAGCAGATGGTCATGGCACGCCAGCAGATCGCCCAGCTGCGCGGCCAATTCCTCAAGATCGTCGAGAACCGTATCCGCGAACGCCAGCAGGACCTGGCCGTGACCCAGCAGGTGATCGACCAGAAGACCCAACGCATCGGTGAATACAAGAACCGCATCACCGAGCTGCGCGAGACCCAGAGCAAGACCCGCCAGCTCGACACCGAGATCGATGCCCTGCACAAGGCCTTCTCCACCTACGCCCAGCGCTATGAGGAAAGCCGCGGCCAGGGCCTGCTCGATGGTAGCCAGTCCAACGCGCGTATTCTCAGCGCACCCTATGAACCGGCCACTGCGTCGTTCCCCAAACCTGGCCTGATCATCCCGTTCGGCCTGGTCACCGGCCTGCTGCTGGCCATCGCGCTGGTCTACGTCAAGGAGTTCTTCGACCACCGCTTCAAGCACCCTGCACAAATCAGCCACGAGCTGGGCCTGCCGGTGCTGCTGGTGATCAACGACCAGACCCCGGCGCTGCCCAACCCGCACAAGTCGTGGTCGCTGCCTCGCCTGATGCACTGGGTGCGCAATTGAACGCTGCCGTGCCCGCTACCGGCCAGTTGATCCTGCACCTGCTCAGCAGCGGCGGATTCTACGGCGCCGAGCGCATGCTCCTGGACCACTGCCAGGCAACCCCTGGCAGGCACCGGGTGCTGTTCCTCGACGCGCCGCAGGATCTGGTGATGCGCTTTCGCGAAGCCGGCATCGACTGCCAGAGCTGCCATGGCCTGGGCGCACTGCTCAGGCAAGTGGCGGCCGTGCGTGGCGAGCGGCCGTTGATCAACACCCACAACTTCAAGGGTATGGTCTTCGGCTGGCTGGCCGCGACACTGTGGCGCCTGCCACTGGTGACCACCCAGCACGGCTTCACGCCGCGCAGCACCAAGCAGCGCTTCTACACCTGGCTGAGCCTGCAACTGTGCCGCACACCCACGGTGGCGACTGTGGTGTGCGTGGCCGAGAGCATTGCCCGCATCCACCGCCAGGCGGGTGTTCCAGCCAGCAAGTTGCAGGTAATCCCCAACGGCCTGCCGGAGCCTGTGGCATCTGTGCAATCTGCCCCTGTGGGAGCGGGCTCGTCCCGCGATGGCAGCACCGCATTACAGGGCACCGGCTGCGCCGGTGATCGCGGCACAAGGCCGCTCCCACAGGGTTCGCTGGAGGCCGCGACACCTGTGCATTGCGCTACCCCCGCAGCCCCTGTGGGAGCGGGCTCGTCCCGCGATGGTAGCGCTGCGGTGCAGAGCCACGGATCGCGCCAAGCCCCTTGGCTGGCAGGCTATGTCGGGCGGCTGTCCAGCGAAAAAGGCCCCGACCTGTTCCTCGATACCCTGATCCCGCTGTGCCAGCGCCACCCGCACCTGCACGCGGTGATGCTCGGCGACGGCCCCGAACGCGCCACGCTGCAGGCGCGCATCGATGCCGCTGGGTTGTCCGAACGCATCACGCTGCCGGGTTTCCAGCGCGACATGCAAGCCTGGATGACCCGACTGGATGCCCTGGTGATCAGCTCGCGCACCGAAGGCACGCCAATGATCCTGCTCGAAGCCATGCAGGACGGCGTACCGGTGGTGGCCTTCGGTGTCGGCGGCATTCCCGATGTGATCGAACACGGCCGCAGCGGGCTGCTTGCCGCACCGCTGGCGGTCGATGAACTCGCTGCCCACCTGCAGGCGCTGCTGGACGATCCGCAACAGGCTGAAGAACTGGTGGCCCGCGCCCGCCAGACCCAGCGCGAACGCTACCACCTGCCGACCCTGGCACAACGCTGGGCCCTGGTGTACCAGGGCACGGCCATGGAGGTTGTCGCATGATCATCCCCCTGTCGCTGGTGGGCCTGGTGGCCCTGCTGTCGCTGGGGCTGCTGGCCAGCCCCTACCCTTACCTGGCCCCTGGCGCCGTGGTCGGCCTGGCCGGTGCCTTGGTGCTGTACCGCAAGCCAGCCTGGGGCCTGCTGGCGATCGCCGCGCTGGTGCCGCTCGAAGGGCTGCTCAAGGACAGCATGGTCTCCGGCGCCAAGCTGATCGGCCTGGGCCTGGTGCTGATCCTCACGCTGCAACTGGCCGTGCGTCAGTTGCCGGCCGAGCGCCTGCGCAGCAACCAGTGGCGGTTGCTGATCCCATTCATGGCCCTGTACCTGCTGAGCCTGTGGACCAGCGACAGCGTCGAGCTGTCGGTGCTGCACCTGCGTGAACTGCTGGTGGGGCTGGTGGTGTTCGTCATCACCCTGCTGGTGGGGCGCGACCTCAATCTGCGGATGCTGGCGCGGCTGATCACCGTCAGTGTCTGCGTGACCTGCCTGTTCGCCATCTTCTCCACCAAGTACCAGGAACAGGGCCGCGCCTCGGCCATGCTCGACCCCAACGCCTTCGCCCTGCTGATCACCATCGCCATGCCGCTGGGGTTGTGGCTGGCGATCAAGACCCGACAGATTCCGCTCAAGCTGTTCTGGGCCGGCTGCTGTCTGTTGCTGTTGGTGGGCATGACCAAGACCGAGTCGCGCTCAGGCCTGGTGGTGTTGCTGATCAGCCTGGGCATCGTGCTGTACAACTACCGCGAGCAACTGACACGGATCCGCCCGCGTCACCTGGGCTTCGCCATGCTCGGCCTGGCCATTGTCCTGCCGCTGGGCGCGGCCCTGATGCCGGCCGGCTACGCCGATCGCATCCAGTCGCTGATGCTGCTCAAGTCCGGGGTCAATGCGCACCAGGACGAATCCCTGGGCCGACGCGCCTCGTACCTGGTGGTGGGCAAGGAGATGATCAGCCACAGCCCGATGCTCGGCACCGGCCCCGGCACTTTCCCGCTGCACTACGCCGACACCGGTTTCTCCAAGGCCTTCGCCCCGGTCAACAGCAAGACCACCGACCTCTATCGTCGCGCCCACAACACCTACCTCGAGCTGTTCAGCGAAACCGGCCTGCCGGCGGGGCTGGCCTTCGTCGGCATGATCGCCCTGGCCCTGCGCAACTTCTGGCAGGCCCGTGCGGCGTGGCGTGCCACCGGCGAGCACGATAACGCCGACCTGATGACCCACCTGACCATGAGCATGCTGGCCATCGGGCTGTTCCTGATGTTCCTCAGTGCCCCCAGCCACAAGTACCTGTGGCTGATGCTGGCGCTGTCCAGCGTGCTGCTGCGCCAGGCCACCGCGTCGCGAGACGTGGAGGCGCAGCGATGAATCAGGTAAGCATCGTCATCCCGATGTTCAACGAAGCCCGGCATATCGGCCGCACCCTCGATGCCGCGCGCAAGGCCGCCCACTGCGCGGGGCTCGGCTGTGAGCTGATCGTGGTCGACAACGGCTCCAGCGACAACGGCCCTGCCATTGCCCGCCAGCACGGTGCCCAGGTGCTGAGCCTGCCTGGCGTGGCCATCGGCGCCCTGCGCAACCAGGGCGCGCAGGTCAGCCACGGTGAGTGGCTGGCATTTCTGGATGCCGACATCGAAGTACCGGACAACTGGCTCGACCTGCTGCTGGGCCTGCAGCGCCGCGGTGAAGGCGACGTCTTCGCCCTCGATTGCGATACCCCGCGCCAGGCGCCGTGGTTCGCCCACGCCTGGCAACGCCGCACCCTGCGCGCCGGGCAGACGGTACAGGACTGCACCTGGCTGCCTACGCCCAACCTGCTGATGCGCCGCACCTGGTTCGACCAGGTCGGCGGCTTCGACGAGCGCCTGCGCACCGGCGAAGACAAGGACTTCACCCTGCGCCTGCACGAAGCCGGCGCGCGCCTGCGCGTGCTGCGCCAGCCGGTGGTGCTGCACTGGGGCTTCGAGGGCAGCTGGGGCGAATGGCTGGGCAAGGAGATGTGGCGTCAGGGTAGCCACTTGCAACTGCTGCGCAGCCATGGCGTGAGCCTGCGCCTGCTGCGTTTCCCGCTGCTGTCGGTGGGCGCCTGGGTCCTCGACGCCATGGCGCTGTCGGCCCTGCTCGACGGTTTCCCCCATGTGGCCCTGGTGCTGCTGCTGATCAGCGCCCTGCCTGCCCTGGCGCTGAGTCTGCGCCAGAGCCTCAGGCACCACGACACGTTGCTGACCCTGCAGCTCTGGGGCCTGCACTGGCTGCGCCTGCACCTGGCCGGCGCTGCGTTCATCCTCAGCCTGTTCAACCGCACCGCAAGGAGGCCCGCCCGTGGCTGAGATCATCTTCTGGTTGTGCCTGCTGTTGCCGCTGTACGCCTGGGTCGGCTATCCCGTGCTGCTGACCCTGGCGGCGCCGTTCTTTCCTGTGCGCACACCCGGCCCGCTAGCGCCGCAGCGGGTCAGCGTGGTGATCGCCGCGCACAACGAGGAGCGGCATATCGAAGCCAAGCTCGCCAGCGTGCTCGCCCAGGACTACCAGGCCGCCGAACTGCAGGTGGTGGTGGCCAGCGACGGCTCCAGCGACCGCACCGTGGCGCTGGCCCGCGCCGTGAACGATCCACGGGTACAGGTGCTGGACCTGCCGCGCCTGGGCAAGACCGGCGCGCTGAACACTGCGGTGAGCGTCTGCCGCGGCGATATCCTGGTGTTCACCGACGCTGACAACCAGTGGGCCGGCAACACCCTCGGCCTGCTGCTGGCGCCCTTCGCCGACGCAGATGTCGGCGGGACTGCCGGGCACATGATCATCCCCGACCCAGGCAAGGGCCTGAGCCTGGGCGACAGCCTGTATCGCCATTACGAAGCCTGGGTGCGCAAGGTCGAGAACCGCACCGGCTGCATGGTCTCGGCAGACGGCGCCCTGCTCGCCCTGCGCCGCCCGCTGTACCAGGCGATTCCCAAACAGGTCAACGATGACTTCTATATCAGCACCTGCGCCCCGGCCGCCGGCCAGCGCATCGTCTACGTGCCCGAGGCGATCGTCCTCGACCAGGGCGTGGACGAGGCCGACAAGCAGTTCCGCCGTCGCCAACGCGTCACCGTCGGCGGCCTGCAGAGCCTGGCCGCGCGCAGCGAACTGCTCAACCCGATGCGTCACGGCCTGTACGCCATCGCCCTGATCAGCCACAAGCTGATCCGCCGCCTGGCGCCGGTGCTGTTGCTGCCGCTGCTGTTGGCCAACCTGTGGCTGGTGGGTGAATCGCACTTCTACCACCTGACCCTGGCCGCGCAACTGCTCGGCTATGCCGCTGCGATCGCCGGCCTGCTCGATGCTGGCCACCGCCTGCCCAGGCCATTCCGCCTGGCCGCCTTCGTGCTGGTGACGCTGGCGGGCATGAGTGTCGGCCTGTGGCAATTCCTGCGCGGGCACAGCTACAGCCAATGGAATCCCGACCAGAATCGATGAGCGATGGACATGCCGATCAAGACGACGATCAAACAGGCCAGTGGCTGGCTGTATTTCAAGTCGCCCAAGGGCCGCGCCGAATTGCGCGGCGCCGGGGTGATCCTCATGCTGCATCGGGTACTGGCCGATGATGCCAGCGCCGCCTTGCCGCACCGCAACGAGCTGTGCGTCGGGCCACGCGCCTTCGAAGGGCTGCTGCGCTGGCTGCCTCGGCACTTCGACTGCGTCAGCCTCATGGACCTGCTCAAGGACCATGAGACCCCCCGCAGCAACCAGCGCCCCAAGGTTGCCCTGACCTTCGACGACGGCTGGCGCGACAATGCCAGCAACGCCTTCCCGCTGCTGCGCAAGCACCAGGTGCCGGCGAGCATCTTCCTGTCCACCGACTACATCGGCAGCCGCCAGCGCTTCTGGTGGGAAAGCGTCGGCGAGACCCTGTGGGGCAGCCACGGCGAACCTGCGCGGCACAACCTCATCGAGTACCTGCGCAAGCTCGGCCGACCGCTGCCGGCGGCCTACTTCATGAACGACCGCTCGCAAGCGCGCAGCCAGGTGCTGGCGCACTACCTGCAAAGCCTCAAGAGCCTCAGCCCGCAGGCCCTGCAGCAACTGACCGACGCCTGCCCGGCCGAATCGCTGCCCCAGGCCATGGACTGGCAGCAAGTGCGCGAGCTCGAGGATTCGGGCCTGGTGCGCTTCGGCCCGCACGGCGCCAGCCACGCCTTGTTGCCCTATCTCGACGACCGGCGCCTGGACGAGGAACTGCAACGCAGTCACGCCGCCCTGGAGCACGGTTGCCAACAACCCCTGCCGGTGTACTGCTACCCCAATGGCGATCATGACGATCGCGTGCGCGCCCGCGTGGCGGCGCACCGCTACCCCTTCGCCCTGAGCACGCGCGCCGGCATCTGCCAGGGGCATGACGATCCGCTGGCCCTGCCACGCATCGGCGTCAGCCAGCGCAATGCCAGCCGCCCATCGCTGCTGGCCTGGCGCATCAGCCGCGGGGGCCGCTCATGAGCCGCAACCATTACCTGCGCCATCTGGCGCTGAGCATGGGCACCAAGCTGGCGATGATCGGCCTGCGCCTGCTGCGCAACGTGCTGCTGGCGCGCATCCTCGGCCCCAGCGAGCGGGGCTTGTTCGCCCTGCTCAGCACCCTGCCCGACCTGATCAGCGCCGCCACCAGCGGCGGGCTGAACAGCGCCGTTGGCTACCAGGCGGCCAAGCAGCGCGACATGGGCCTGCTGCTGACCCAGGTGCTGGTCTACGGTTGCCTGTTGGCGGGGCTGTTGACGCTGGTCTGCGTGCTGCTGGTGCGCGAGTTCGGTGCCGACCTGGACATCACCCTGCAGTTGGGCCTGCTGGCCTGGCTGTTGCTGCTGGCGGTGCCGATGACCGTGCTCAAGAGCGGCCTGCTGACACTGCACAACGCCAGCGGTGGCGTCGGCGCGTTCAACGTGCTGCGCCTGACCGAATCGGCCGCACCGCTGCTGCTGTTTCTTGCGTTGTTCTGGATGTGGCGTGAAGAGGCGCTGGAGGCGGCGCTGATCAGCTGGCTGGTGGGCATCGCCCTGGTGCTGGTGCTGGGCCTGTGGTGGCTGCGCCGCCAGCATCCGCTGGCCCTGCGCTGGGACCGCGGCGGCCAGCGCGAACTGCTCAGCTACAGCGCCAAGAGCCACCCCGACCTGTTGTTCCAGCAAGTCATCCTGCGCTCGGACTACCTGTTCATCGGCGCCATGCTCGGCAGTACTGCACTGGGCCACTACGCCATGGCCAGTGCCGCCGCCGAACTGCTGCTGATCGTCCCGGAAGCGGTGACCACACCGCTGATGAAGCGCCTGCTGCAGCAGGACGCCGGCATGGAAAAACTCACCCCCCTGGCACTGCGCCTGACCGCCACGGTGATGCTCGGTGCCTGCCTGTGCATGGCGGTGATCGGCGACTGGCTGATCGTCACCCTGTTCGGCATGGCCTACCAACCGGCCTACCCGGCCCTGCTGGCCTTGCTCCCAGGGCTGCTGGGGCTGTGCTACGCCAGCATCCTGCGCCTGGACCTGCTGGGCAAGAACCGCCCCGGCACGGTATCGCTGATGATGGGTGCAGGCGCCGCGCTGAACCTGGTGCTCAATGTGCTGCTGATTCCGACCTGGGGCATCGTCGGCGCCGCCGCGGCGTCATCGATCGCCTACCTGGCGGTGACCGTGGCCATGCTGGTGCTGTACTGCCGCCTGAGTGGCGTGCCGGTACTGCACACCCTGATCATCCTGCCCAGCGACTTCGCGCCGCTGCGCCAGATGTTGCAGCGCAGGCCAGCATGAAACGCTGGCTGCTGCTCTGTGCCCTGTGGGTGCCGCTGGCACCTGCGGCCCCCCTGCAATGGGGCGATATCCGCGATGGCAGCCTGTACCTGCAACCAGGACGCAACGATGAACTGCGCCTGCGCTGGCACCCGGCCTGGCAGGCCGACGCCAATGCCGAGCGCATCTTCCTGCTCGACGGCCGTGGCCAGCTGCGCGGCGAGCGGGCGATCAAGGCCGAGGAATTGCGCGGCGAGCAGCGCTGGCCGCTGAGCGCCGACGCCGGCCCCTATCGCCTGGAAGTCCCTGGGTACAGCTTCCGTGGCTACCAGATCGAGCACAGCGACACCACGCGCGCCCTGTTCGCCCCCGCCAAGGTGCACTTCAGCGCCGAAGTCGGACCACGGGTCGAGCTGTATTTCCGGGTCAAGGCCGGTGAGCAGGCGACGCTGGCCGGCAAGTTCCACGGCGGCGTGCGCGGGCTTTCGGCACAACGCCTGAGCGACGGCCAGCAGGTCGAGGTGGCGCTCAAGCCCTACCCGGCCTACTGGCGCTTCGACCAGCAGACGCTGCCAGTCAGCCCCCGCGACGAAACCTGGCGGCTACGCTTGCAGGGGCGCGGCAAGGCGGCATTCTGGCTCGACGGCAGCGCCAACCTGTTCGCCCAGCGCGCCGATCATCTGGGCGACGTCGCCAACCTTGCCGGGCAGGTGCGGCTCAAGCTCCAGGCCAAGGTGCTCGGCCCTACGCCGCTGCTGGGGGTCAACCTGCCCTACGTACTGCCGCCACCGTCGAGTTTCGCCGCCCTCGACGCCCTGCGCCCGCAGTCGGCCGGCTACTACAGCTTCATGGACGTGCTCGCCCGCCAACCCGGCTATGAAGACGCCTGGCGACGCCTGTACCAGCAGCGCTTCGGCATCACCCAGGACATCACCCTGCTCGCCGGCACCGGTAGGCGCGCCGACCTGGCCGCCGATCGCACCAGCCACGACGGCCTCGATGCCTGGCTGGCCGGCACCGCGCGCCTGGGCGGCAAGGGCCTGCACTACCTGGCCTTCGCCGACGAGCCGAACCTCAATTACCGCGACTATGAAAGCTACCGCGACTTCTTCACCGGCATGGCCCAGCGCGTACGCGCCTGGCCGGGCGCTCGGGAGGCAGGCGTGCGCATCGCCATGCCCGCCTCGTCACGCCTGCTCGGCGGCCCCTTCACCCAGGGCAGCAAGGACCTGCGCGGCATCGACTGGGCCCGGCGCCTGCTCCGGGAGCACGGCGCGCAGATCGATGCTCTGGCCTGGCACGAATGGATGGTCCGCGACCTGCTCGCCACCCGCAGCTACCGCGACAGCGTGCGCCAGGCCGCGGCCTTGGTCGGCCTCGACAACCAGGGCCGCCCGCGCAAGGCGCTGCTGCTCGACCAGACCAACCTGTCCAGCGGCTCCAGCCTCAGCCCCTATGACCAGAACACCCACTACGCTGGCCTGTGGTGGGCGTCGGTGGTGATCAACGCCTCCGCCGACGGCCTGTTGGACATGCTCAACTGGTTCCATGTCGCCGACGAGCCCGAATGGCCGAAGGGCATGATCCGCGTGCTGGGCGATGAGCGTTTCGAGCTCAAGCCGGTGGGCCTTGCCCAGCAGTTCATCCAGCGCCACTGGCTGCGCCAGGTGCTGGCCCTGGACAACGACGCCTTCGAGGTCGACGTCCTGGCAATGGCCGACGGCCGTCAGCGCAGCCTGCTGGGGGTCAACAAGGCCGAGCGCGTGCAGCAGGTCGAGCTGGCACTCGGCGACTGCCCGGCCGCCCGGCTCGAGCTGTTCGGCCCCGATAATCACCCGCGCCCTGCCCGCGTCAGCTGCCAGCAGGGACAGATCCGTTTTCAACTGCCAGGGCAGACCTTGTTTGCCCTGACCTGGAGTGCGTCATGAAACGCACCTCGATCTGCCATGAACAGGAGGCACCATGCGTGCATTGAGCAAGATCCAGGATCGCATCAAGCGCAAGGGACTGCGCAACACCTTGAGCAGCGCCTGGCGACACTACGTCTTCTATCATTGGGAGCTGGTGTGGATGGAACGCGACCTGGAAACCCCGGTGCCCCCGCACCGTCTCAAACCCTATGCGCGACTGCGCCTCGAAAACATCACCGTGAACAACGTCAAGGCCTTCACCCGGCATTTCGGCGACCGCGTCGAGACCATGCGCGAGCTGGCCGCCGAGGGCTACACAGGCTTGATGTTCGTAGATGACGAAGGCGACACCGTGGCCTTCATCTGGGGCAGCGCGCGCAACTACCATGACCGCCACTACTACGGGTGCTGGTTCCCGGTCGGTCCGGGCGAATTCTTCGAGTTCGGCGGCGAGTTGATCCGCAAGTACTGGGGCAGCGAGCTATCGGTGGACTTGCAAGTGGCGTTGTGGAAGGCCATGGCCGCGCAGGGTTGCACCAAGGTGGTGGACGTCTGCGAACAACACAACATCCCGGCGCTCAAGCTGCACCTGCGCATGGGCTACCAGGAGCAAGGGCGCATCATGAATGTCTACTGCCTGTTCGGGCGCTGGAAGTTCTTCCGTGAGAGCCGCTACAGCGAGTCGCGCCTGGAAACCTTGCGTAAACCGGCGTCCGAAAGCGCCACGGCCACGGCGTCCTGACCCATGGCCCTGCAACTGAGCTGGTGCGCCTCGCTGCGCACCCCCAGCTTCCCCGCCGCCGGCTATGAGGCGCTGCGCCAGCGCGTGGCCGGCAGCACCCCGTTCAATCACCTGGGCTGGCTGTGCGCCGCCGAGGCCGCACTGCAACCAGGCCAGCAACTGCAGATCCTGCTCGGCCACCTCGATGGCCGCCTGTGCCTGTGCCTGCCGCTGGTGCGCGAGCGCCAGGCGGTCGGGCCACTGAATGTCCCGGTGGTGCGTCACCTGGGCCATCCGCTGAGCGACCGCATCGCGTTGTTGCTCGACCTGCCCGCGCACCACGCCACACAAGTGCTCCAAGCCATCCGCAAGCACCTGCCCCATGCGCTGCTGCAATTGAGTGAAGTGGTGCAAGGTGGCGATGAGGACTGGCTGCGCCAATGGGCTGCGGCCTGTTCGACCTTCGAGCGCCGCCTGACCTGCCGTGTACCGGTGCACCGCATCAGTGAAGCCGACCGCCAGGAGGTCAGTGGCGACCCACGCTACAAGCTGCGCCGTGCACGCAAGCGCATTGCAGCCTGCGGCGCGCAGGTGCGCCGGGTGGTCGCCGACCGCCACAACATCACCGCCCTGCTCGATGCGATCAGCGCCGTGGAGGCGGCGAGCTGGAAAGGCGACGACGATGTCGGCATCTTCTCGGGCAGCCAGCGCCGCGAGTGGATGTACCAGGCCTTCACTGAACTGGCTGGCGAAGGGTTGGTGTGCCTGGTGTTGCTGGAGCTGGACGGGCGCTGCATCAGCTACCGCCTGGGCCTGCTTGAACACGGCCGCATCTACGACTACAACCTGGCGTTCGTGCCCGAACAGCGCGAGCTGGGCAGTGGCCGAGTGCTGCTCGAAGAGTGGATCCACTGGGGCCTCGACGAGGGCTGGAGCTGGGTCGACGCCTCGCGGGTAAGCCTTGAAAACTCCAGCCACCAATTGCATGAACGCCAGACCGGCCAGGTCGAGCAATGGCGCCTGAGCGGCTACAGCTGGCGCCCCGACGGCATCGCCCTGGGCCTGGCCCTGCGTTGCTGGCGCTGGCTCAAGCCGCGCCTGCGCAAGGCCGACGGCCCAGCCAACGTCACCCCGAACCCCACACAGGAGCGAACGGATGCCATCCCAGGTCATAGTCAACGCTGACGATTTCGGCCTCAGTGCCCCCATCAACGCGGTGATCCTGCACGCGTTCCAGGCCGGGCTGATCAGCTCGGCAACACTGATGGCCAACATGCCGGCGTTCCAGGCCGCGTGCGTACTGGCCCAGCAGCCGGCGTTGAAGGGCCGCATCGGCCTGCATTTCAACCTGACCTACGGCCGCCCCCTGAGCCAGGCGATCCTCGCCGAACCGCGCTTCTGCGCCGCCCAGGGCGAGTTCGACCTCGGGCTGCGCCAGCGCACCCTGCGCCTCTCACGCAGTGAGCGCGAGGCGGTGCGCGAGGAGCTCGAGACCCAATGGCAACGTTGTGTGGCCCATGGCGTCATACCCAGCCACCTGGACTCGCACCAGCACGTGCACAACATCTGGCCGGTCGGTGAGGTGGTCGCACGGTTTGCCCGCGAACACGCCATACCGGTGCGTCTGGCGCGCAATGTCGGGGCCAATATCGGGCCACTGAAGCGGGTCTTCAAGACCCTGCTCAACCGCCGCCTGAAACAGCTCTGCGGCGTGACCGCCGACTATGT
The DNA here is from genome assembly GCF_052378495.1 of Pseudomonas sp. A014. Classification (NCBI taxonomy): domain Bacteria; kingdom Pseudomonadati; phylum Pseudomonadota; class Gammaproteobacteria; order Pseudomonadales; family Pseudomonadaceae; genus Pseudomonas; species Pseudomonas sp. A014. The sequence continues at coordinate 2,396,657 of NZ_CP199001.1, read as the reverse complement.
CTGCACCCCGCTGGATCTCAAGGCCGGACTGGCGCCGGCGCAGGGCGTACTGGAGGTGGTGGCCCATCCCAGCGCCCTGGGCGGCCACGACTTCGGTGATGCCTACCTGGCAACCGGGGAATCCCTCAAGAGCCTGGTCGACCGCCAGTTGCAGGGGGTTGAACGGGTGGGTTATACCGAGTTGAACATGTCCTGACGCCTGCGCACTGGCATGCCCGGTGCGCGTGTGCGTGGTGTGCTTTCGCGGGCAGTCCAAAGAAAACAGCACCACAGTCTGCATCTATCTACCACCCGAATCAGCCATCGATGGCGCCTGCTGTTGCGTTCCATAACAGGAGCGACAGCCATGCCTTCAACTCTCCCCTCCACCCACCAGCACCTCATCACCCAGCGCTTGCCTTCATGGGCGTCAAGACTCAGTGAAGAACAATGGCAAACCTTGCGCGCCAGCGCCCTGCCTCTGCAGGGCCTGCCAGGGCAGCACGCCGACGGTTTCGAAAACGCCTTGCCGGAACTGCGCGAGGCCGTGCTGGCCAGCCAGGCGCAGTTGGCCACGGCGCAGCAGCGCCTGGCCCGGACGCTCAAGGGCCTCCAGCAGATCGACGAATTCGCCGAGCCACTGCTCGCCGCGCAATTGAAAGCCGAGCACGGGTTCCAGGCCCCGCTGCGCACAGCGGAGCTGATCCATGTGCATGACCGTTACACCCATGAGGTCTACGTGAGCACCTACGAGCGTCGCACCTTGCTTGAGGCTGCCCTGCACAACTTCGCCGATGGCATCAGTTTCAACATCAAGAGCGCACTGGCCCTGAAGGGTGATACCGAGATCACCGACATCACGGTGACCGGCACCACCACCCTCGGTGACAGCGAAACCCGAGTGCCCTACCCCCTGGCCTCCAAAGCCTTCAGCATCAAAGCATTGCCGCTTTCACCCGAAGCCTTCGCCAGCACCTGCCGCAATCTCGACCTGGGCCAGCGCTACCAGGAACACCTGCAAGCCAGGTTCAGCCCGCCCGATGTCCGCCCCGCCGCGATCAGGCTCTACCAAAGCAACCTGCAACTGGCGGCAGACCTGGCGCGACTGCAGCATCGGATCAGCGGCAACGCACGAGATTGCATCCAGCAACTGCTCGATGACGGATCGGCCCTGCCTTGCCAACAGTTGCAACTGTTCGGCGTGACGCTGCACGAGGCGCTGCTGATCGATGCCGGTGAGGTCGGTCGACTGCTGTATCTCCCAGGTCAGGAAGCCGCCGTCCGTGTCTTCAGCAGTGACCTGGCGCTGGCCGCGCAATTGCAGACCGACCTTTGCGACCCCGCCTTTCGCAAACGCTGCCTGGCGCTGATCGCCAGCGAAGAACGCCTGCAGTTCCTCGATCGTGCCCGGCAGAACCTCAGCAGCGATGCGCACGCGGGCTATGATCAGGCCTGGGCACTGCCTGATGGCGCCGATCTGCACCTGGAGCGGCACGATATCGAAGGGCCGCTGTTCGACTTCCTGTACACCGACCATCTCGCCTGGCTCAAGGCCGAGGCAATGCTGTTCGCCGTGCCCACGGCCCAAGCCGACGAGCAGGCGCGCAAGAAGCGCCTGCAGATGTGGGAGAGCCTGGGCTTGAATGCCCTGATGACCATCGGCATGTTCATCCCCGCAGTGGGTGTACTGATGGTCGCGGTAACGGCCTGCCAACTACTGCATGAAGTCTACGAAGGCTACGAGGCCTGGGAGGTCGGTGATCGCGACGAGGCGTTCCAGCACCTGAAAGTGGTAGGCCTCAATCTGGCAGTGATCGCCGGGCTGTATGTCGGCGGGCAGGTGGTACGCACGCTTACCCGCACACCGTTGCTCGAGAGCCTCGATCCGATCACCCGCGCCGATGGCACCCAACGCCTCTGGCGCGGCGACCTGACGCCCTACCGTATCCAGGCCTCCGAGACCACGCCGGAGTCCTTGCACATGGACGGCCACCGATATCTGCGGCGCTTCGACGCACAGCTGCAGCGCTGGCGGCTCGTTCATCCTGATGATCCTGACGCCTACCAGCCGCTGCTGGAGCACAATGACGAAGGCGCCTGGCGCGCCGAGCACGAACAACCACGCGACTGGTCACTGGCGACACTGGTGAGGCGCCTGGACAGCCGCCTTGAAACCTTCACCCCGGCGCAACTGGAGCAGGCAGCACGCATCAGCGGCATGGACGAAGCACAACTGCGCCAGGTACACCTGACCCACGCCAAGACCCCATCGCTGCTGGCCGACACCTTGGCACGCCTGCGCGTGCAACGTCAGGTCGCGCAAAACTATCCGACAGCGAGCGCCGCCGAGCGTGACAGGCTGTTCGCCGAAGGCTACGAGGCCAGTGTGCCGGCCCATGTCGACGAAGCGCGGATGCTGCAGGACTACCCCAGACTCGGTGCGCCATTGTGCAGGCGCCTGCTCGACTCGATGACCACGACCGAACAAGTGGCCTGGAGCACAGGGCAAGCCCTCCCCGCACGCCTGGCCAGACTTGCGCAGGGCCTTGAGGCGCAGCTGCCGGTTGTCCGCGGCCTCGAAGGCCTGTACCTGCCCGAGCTGGCCAGCGCGCACAGCGAACGCCTTGCTCTCAAAGCCATGACCGCGCTGAAAGGCTGGCCACAGGATGTGCGCATCGAGCTGCGCGCAGACAGCCCCCATGGGCCTACCCTTGCCGTAGCTGGCAGCCGCTACGCTACGCGCTTGCGGGTCATCATCAAGTCTGCTCAAGGGTACGAGCCCTATCTGGGCGAGCGCCCCGCCCCCACACCCGCCACTGCCGATCTGTGCCAGGCTGCGGTGAAAATACTGTCAGCCAATGAGCGTGCGGTGATGGCGCTTGAGGCCAGCACCGGCGACAGCCTGCGAGCGCGCCTGACAGCCCTGATCGACGCCGACCGCCAGGCCTGGGCCCGGCAACTGCGCCCATTCGGCGACTTCGCCTGGTTACGGCAACAGGGGCTTCGTGGAGGAACGCCGGTGGATCCGAACCCTGCACCCGGGATCGAGCCTGAGCCGGCAGTCGTCCCTGCGCCACCTCCCGAACCGATCGACCGGGCGCTTTACCGCCAGGTGCAGCAGATCTACCCCGCCATGAACGACGAAGGCGTCGAAGCCTTCTTTGCCGCGAGTCGCGAGCAAGGAGTGAGCCCGGATCAGGCCGTGGCGTCCCTGAACGCGCGGTATCAAGTAGTGACGGCCAACTTCGCTGCCTGGGCCGAGGGCTCACCTGCCCGAACCCAGGCCATGACGCGACTGCTGAACAGCTGGCGCGGCATGAGTCGACAAGCGCTGGGCGAACAGTGGCTGTTTTCACTGGAGCTGGCCGACCTCGATCTCACCGACGCCGACCTCGCCAGCCTGGAACTACCCCACCACTTCCCGCATGTCCAGCTTCTTGACCTGGCCCGCAATCCGCAAATCAGCACCCTTCCCGCTTCGTTGCTCGAACGCCTGCCCAATCTGCATGCGCTGAGCCTGGAAGCGTGCTCGCTGCAACACTTTCCGCAACTGCGCAACCCGCAAACGCTACGCCTGCTCGACCTGGAGGGAAACAACCTGATCTGGAACGAACAGGCACAGCAAAGGTTGAACGGGATGGTCAACCTCTTGACCCTCGACCTCACCAACAATCCGCTGCAGGCAAGCCCCAACCTGCAGGCTCTGCCCAACCTGGAATCGCTGCTGCTCGGCAATTGCGAACTGACCGAAATGCCCGCTGGCCTGGCGAACATGCGCAACCCGTACATCGTCAATCTGGGCGAAAACCGCTTCACCGAACTGCCGCAGCCACAACCTCTGCCGCGTCCGCTCGCGCAAGTGATGCGGCTGGAAAGCCAATACATGGACGACGGCATGATTGCGCAGCTCAATGCCTACTACGTGCGTTTCGGCGTAGACCTGATGGTCGCCGAGCATGAATACGAAGCCTTGCTGTCCACGGCCAGCGACGAAGACTTCAGCGTCTGGAATCGCCTGCCCCTCCAGTACCGCAGGGACCTGAGGACGCTGATCGAGGATGATCAGTTCAATGCGGCCCCCGAGGCAAACCTCACGGAAATCTGGCGACGCCTTCACCTGATGGATCAAGACGCGGTATTGGGCGAGCAAGCGATTGCCGCAGGGGCCGAGCATTTGCTGGAACTGCCTTTCCCACCGGCGCCCGAAGCCGAGCTCGCCGAGTCGCCTGAGCCGCCGTCACCGGAAGAGTAAACACCGTGGCCACCCGTCGGCGCCTGTCGGGCGCCAACGGCTTGGCGATGGCGAATCGTCGCACTTCAACCAGACTGGAATATTTCCGACAGCAGGTGCATGCTCGGCTGAAGCGTTTCACCTGATCAGCTAAAAGTGAGGTGCAGTACCCATGGACCGTCTGCTCGATTCGCTGTTTCCCACCCCAGAAGACATCCCCGAGGCCTGGCGCCTGGGCGAGCCACTGGAGCAACGCGACTATCTGGTGGCAGGGCAGCTCAGGCGCTGGGACGGGCCGCTGGCCACGGTGCGCAGCCCGGTGTGGCTCAAGGAGGGCGATCAGGAACGCCAAGTCATCCTCGGCAGCGCGCCGCTGCTCGACGCCGACACCGCCCTCACCGCCCTCGATGCCGCGGTGCAAGCCTACGACAAGGGCCGCGGCGTGTGGCCGAACATGCGTGTGGCCGAACGTATCCAGCATGTCGAAGCCTTCCTGGCGCGCATGCGCGAACAACGCAGCGCCGTGGTCAAGCTGCTGATGTGGGAGATCGGCAAGAACCTCAAAGACTCGGAAAAGGAGTTCGACCGCACCTGCGACTACATCGTCGATACCATCAACGCCCTCAAGGACCTGGATCGACGTTCCAGCCGCTTCGAGCTGGAACAGGGCACACTCGGCCAGATCCGCCGCGCACCACTGGGCGTGGCGCTGTGCATGGGGCCGTACAACTATCCGCTCAACGAGACCTTCACCACGCTGATCCCGGCGCTGATCATGGGCAACACCGTGGTGTTCAAGCCGGCCAAGTTCGGTGTGCTGCTGATCCGCCCCCTGCTCGAAGCCTTCCGCGACAGCTTCCCGCCAGGAGTGATCAACGTCATCTATGGTCGCGGCCGCGAGACGGTCAGCGCTCTGATGGCCAGCGGCAAGGTCGATGTGTTCGCCTTCATCGGCACGCACAAGGCCGCCAGCGACCTGAAAAAGCTCCATCCGCGCCCACACCGCCTGCGTGCGGCGCTGGGCCTGGATGCCAAGAATCCGGGGATCGTGCTGCCCGAGGTGGACCTGGACAACGCAGTCGATGAAGCCTTGACCGGCGCCCTGTCGTTCAACGGCCAGCGCTGCACGGCACTGAAGATCCTGTTCGTGCACGAGGATGTGGTCGAGCCGTTCCTCGAGAAATTCCAGCGCAAGCTGGCGGCACTCAAGCCAGGCATGCCCTGGGAACCCGGCGTTGCACTGACGCCGCTGCCGGAGCCGGGCAAGGTCGACTACCTCGACGGCCTGGTCGCCGACGCGCAGGCGCACGGCGCGAAAATCCTCAACCCGGGCGGCGGCCAGAGCCGGGGGTCGTTCTTCTACCCCGCCCTGCTGTACCCGGTAGCGCCGTCGATGCGCGTCTATCACGAAGAGCAGTTCGGCCCGCTGGTGCCGGTGGTGCCCTACCGCGACCTGCAGACGGTGATCGACTATGTGCTCGACTCCGACTACGGCCAGCAACTGAGCCTGTTCGGCAACGACCCGCAGACCGTCGGTGCGTTGGTCGACACCTTCGCCAACCAGGTCGGGCGCATCAACCTCAACGCCCAGTGCCAGCGCGGCCCGGACACCTATCCGTTCAACGGCCGCAAGAACAGCGCCGAAGGGACCTTGTCGGTGCATGACGCGCTGCGGGTATTCTCGATCCGTACCCTGGTGGCCACCAAGTTCCAGGAATCCAACAAGACGCTGATCAGCGAGATCATCCGCAATCGCCAGTCCAGCTTCCTGACCACCGACTACATCTTCTAGCCAGCGGCCGCTTAATCGGAAAACGGCATTTGCGCATTCGTCGAAACTGTACAAATATACAGTTTCGACGAATGACCACCTTCCACAGGAGGTATGCGCAATGCCAGCCAAACCCATCCCCGAAGGCCAGCACAGCATCACGCCCTATCTGGGTATCAAGGATGCCGCCAAGGCCATCGCCTTCTACAAGCAAGCCTTTGGCGCCGTCGAGATGTTTCGCCTCGACGGCCCCGACGGTCGCGTCGGTCATGCCGAGCTGAAAATCGGTGACTCCTCGCTGATGCTCGCCGACCCCTGCGACATGGACGGTGGCCTCACCGCCAGCCAGTCGCTGCCAGGGGCTGCCATCGGCTTGCACCTGTATGTCGAGGACTGCGACAAGGTCTATGCACAGGCCGTCGCTGCCGGCGCCACGCCACTGCGAGAGGTGCAGGACCAGTTCTATGGTGATCGCAGCGGCACCTTGAAAGACCCCTTCGGCAACCTCTGGTTCGTGTCCACCCACAAGGAAGACCTGAGCCCCGAAGAGATCCACGCCCGCGCAGCCAAGCTGTTCGGCGGCAACTGAGCGGGCGACGAGTCGCAAGCCGCACGCTTGAAGTTGAAAGCGCCGCGGCTTTGCTTGAAGCTTGAGGCTTGTAGCTCGGAGCTGCTATTGAATGCGAATCATCGAAAAGAACGGCGCGCAGGTGCGCACCCTCACCCCGGCCGAAGAAGAACTGCTGGCCGGGTTTGCCAGTGCCACGCTGGTTGGCCCGCGCCTGCTGCAAGCCAACCAGTGGCTGATGAAGGTGCGCAGTGCCAACCAATGGCTGGCCTGCGATTGCCGCAAGGATGCCCTGCCGGTGCTCAATGTCAGCCTCAACGGCAACACTGGCACCTTGTTCCTGCGCAATAACCCCGACACCCCGGAGCATGCTCCCGGCTGCCCTTTCACCAAGGACGAGCGCGAAGCCATGGAGCGCAGCGAGGACGTACCGCCGCCCGCCGCCTGGCTGCCACCAGACACGCCGCTGCGTCTGCTCGGCGACTTCCACCGCGCCACCACGGGTAACGGAATCGGCGGTGAGGCCGGGGAGCGCCGCGAGCAACAGCGCCTGCTGTCGCTGCTGCTGACCTGGATCGAGGCCAGCGGCCTGAACGTCTACGCCACGCACCTGAAAAAGGACCTGACCGCGCAGTTCGCCGAACTGCGCGGCGTCGCTGGCCGCTATCCGCTGCTCGAGCGGGTCCCGGCGAGCAACTACCTGGAAACACGCCTGGACATGAAGCACATGATGATGCTCAAGGCGCGCCTGCGTGAATCCACCGTATTCGGCAACCACCGCCGCCACGGTCTGTTGCTGGACTGCGTCGAGCAGATCAAGGGGCGCAAGCTGCTCAATGCCCGCAGCGAGGACGGTTTCGACTTCCAGGGCCATCACTTGCTCTGGGGCGGCAGCAAGACCGGCGGCCCGCTGCTGGCCCTGGCGCTGTACTCGCCCGCCACTGCCGGCAGCCACTACTACGAACTGATCCATGTCGCCAGCGTACCGGTGCTGTCACGCGTGCACTTGTTCCCGGTATACCGTGACGAGGAGCGCGAACCGCTGAAAGCCCTGGTCTCGCTGATCGACTGGATGGCGGGCAAGGGGGTCAAAGTGCTGATGCGCCGCCCGGTGATCGGCGGCGAGGTGATGGACGAGCTGGTACTGACTTCCGACCAGGACCGCGTGCTGTCGGTGTCGCTGCTGGAAAAGCCGCTCGGCCCGGAGCCCGACACGGAAAACTTCAAGCGCTACGCAGACTTCAAGAGCCCGGAAACCTTCCGCAAGTACGTGGCGGGGTTCTTCATGCGTGAGCGCTGAAGCGCGGCCTTGTGCTGCTTGCCAAGGCCGTCTATTCCTTGAGTCAACTAGAACGCCGCCTCGAAAATCGCTTCGATCTCCCCCTGGCTGGCAGTGCGCGGATTGGTCAGCCCACAGGCATCCTTCAACGCATTGGCCGCCAACACCGGCACATCTTCGCGCTTGGCCCCCAGCTCTGCCAGGCCGGAAGGGATCCCTACCGCCACGGCCAGATGCTCGATCGCCGAAATCGCCGCCCCCGCGCCCTGCTCTGCCGTCAGCCCACACACCTTCACACCCATGGCCTTGGCCACATCGCGCAGACGCGCGGCGCTGACCTGGGCATTGAAGCGTTGCACATGCGGCAGCAACACCGCGTTGCAGACCCCATGCGGCAGGTCGTAGTAGCCACCGAGCTGATGCGCCATGGCATGTACATAACCCAGCGAAGCATTGTTGAAGGCCATGCCGGCGAGGAACTGGGCGTACGCCATGTTCTCCCGGGCTTGCAAGTCCTGGCCGTCGGCAACCGCCTGGCGCAGGTTGTCGTTGATCAACGTGATGGCCTTGAGTGCGCAGGCGTCGGTGATCGGGTTGGCGGCCGTGGAGACATACGCCTCGATGGCGTGGGTCAGCGCATCCATGCCGGTGGCGGCGGTCAGGCCCTTGGGCATGCCGACCATCAGTGCCGGGTCGTTGACAGACAGGATCGGCGTGACATTGCGGTCGACGATGGCCATTTTCACGTGGCGCGATTCGTCGGTGATGATGCAGAAACGCGTCATCTCGCTGGCCGTACCGGCCGTGGTGTTGATGGCGATCAGTGGCAATTGCGGCTTGGCCGAACGGTCCACGCCTTCGTAGTCGCGAATATGCCCGCCGTTGGTTGCGCACAGAGCGATGCCCTTGGCGCAGTCATGGGGCGAGCCGCCACCGAGCGAGATCACACAGTCGCAGCGTTCGCGCTGCAACAGTGCCAGGCCCGCCTCGACGTTGGCGATGCTCGGGTTGGGCTTGGCGCCGTCGAAGATCGCCGAGTCGATGTCGCGCTCGGCCAGTAGCCCGGCGATACGCTTGGCGACCCCGGCCCTGGACAGGCCTTCGTCAGTCACGATCAACGCCTTGCGCAAGCCGTAGCCGGCAATCGCCGCCATGGCTTCGTCCAGGCAATCGAGGCCCATGATGTTGACGGGTGGAATGAAGAAGGTGCTGCTCATGGCCGAGATCCTCTCAGGTTGTTGTCTGTCTACCCTCGAGGATCTGCCCTAACTGCTGGACGAACGTTGATCCAGGACAAGCCGCCGTGACTGAACGGTCGACATCGCAGGCATTCCGCGATGAGCGGCACTCGTTTACCCCAGAAACAACCGATACGCCGGATTGTCCGTCTCATCCCAGTAGCGATAGCCCATGGCCTGCAGCGCGTGGGGCATGAGGGCCTGTTCGTCGGCTGGCACCTCCAGCGCAGCGAATACCCGTGCCTCGGCAGCGCCATGGTTACGGTAGTGGAACAGGCTGATGTTCCAGTTCTGGCCCAGGCGCTCGAGAAAGCCCAGCAACGCACCTGGGCGTTCGGGGAACTCGAAGCGCAGCACCCGCTCGTCGGCGCTCGGCGCAGCATGGCCGCCGACGGTGTGGCGCACATGCAGCTTGGCCAGTTCGTTGTCGGTCAGGTCGAGTACCTCATAGCCCTGGGCCCGCAAGCTGTCCAGCAGGCCCTCGCGCGGGTCGTGCTGCGGATGGGTTTGCACGCCGACGAACAGCCGGGCTTCCTTGCCAGGGTGGTAGCGGTAGTTGAACTCGGTCACCTGGCGCTTGCCCAGGGCCTGGCAGAACGCGCGAAAGCTCCCCGGCCGCTCAGGGATGGTGACCGCGATCACCGCCTCACGCTGCTCACCGAGTTCGGCACGTTCGGCCACATGGCGCAGGCGGTCGAAATTGATGTTGGCCCCGGAGTCGATGGCGACCAGGGTCTGCCCACGGACGGCGTCTCGCGCCACGTACTTCTTGATGCCGGCCACGGCCAGCGCGCCGGAAGGCTCGGTGATCGAGCGGGTATCGTCGTAGATGTCCTTGATCGCCGCGCACAGCTCATCGCTGCTGACGGTGATCACTTCATCGACGAAATGCCGGCACAACTCGAAGCAATGGGCACCGACCTGGGCCACCGCCACGCCGTCGGCAAAGGTGCCGACCTGCGCCAGTACCACCCGCTCGCCAGCGGCCAGCGCGGCCTGCAGGCAGTTGGAGTCCTCGGGCTCGACACCGATCACCTTGACCTGCGGACGCAAGTACTTCACGTAGGCGGCGATCCCCGCGATCAAACCTCCGCCACCGACCGGGACGAAGATCGCATCCAGGGCGCCCGGGTGCTGGCGCAGGATCTCCATGGCCACGGTGCCCTGCCCGGCGATCACGTCGGGATCGTCGAACGGCGGCACGAACGTCGCGCCCTGGCGGTCGGCCAGTTGCAGCGCATGGGCCAAGGCATGGGGGAAGCTTTCGCCATGCAGCACCACGTTGCCGCCGCGCGAGCGCACACCGGCGATCTTCAGTTCAGGGGTGGTGGTGGGCATGACGATGGTCGCCGTCATGCCCAGGTGCGCTGCGGCCAGCGCCACGCCCTGGGCATGGTTGCCGGCGGAAGCGGTGATCACGCCACGCTCGCGCTGGACCTGGGACAGGCGCGACAGCCGGGTATAGGCACCGCGGATCTTGAACGAGAAGGTCGGTTGCAGGTCTTCGCGCTTGAGCAACACCTGGTTGCCGAGGCTGGTGGACAGCGCCGGGGCCGCCTGCAGCGGGGTTTCGATGGCCAGGTCGTACACGGGCGCTGCAAGAATGCGCCGCACCTGCTCCGACAGCAGTTGCTGGGGCGTGACGGGGGAACGGGGGCTGACGCTCAGATTGCTCATCGATGACTCCTGGGGTTTGCAGATGCCCAGGAGTCGAGAAGAAAAAACCCGCCTCCAGGGCGGGTTTCGGTGCCAGTGCGCGCTAGCCCGCCAATCCGATAATGGCGGTAATAATAATCAGGCCGAAGGTGCGCACAGGCGAGTAGGTATTCATGGAGTAGGAACTTATCCCGCCAAACCGTAGGAAGTCAACATTCAGCAACGCGCCTGTTGCTGTGCCGACAGCGGCACGTCGAAGACCTTGTCAAAGCCCCACTGGAAGACGAAGGCATAGACGAAGAAGAACACGAACAGGGCCAGGTTGGTGAGCAACGCGCTCCACAGGCTGATATCCAGCCAGAACGCCACCAGCGGCAGCAGGATCAGCACCAGCCCACCCTCGAAGCCCAGCGCATGCAGCAAGCGGCGGAACCAGGTACGGGTACGCTGCGCCTGGCGTGCTTCCCAGCGCTCGAAGGCCCAGTTGTAGCCCATGTTCCAGCTCATGGCGATGCCCGACATCAGGATCGAGAGTATCGTCGAATGGGCCATGCCGGCGTCGAACATCAGCGACAGCGCAGGCGCCACGCACGCCACGGCGATGACTTCGTAGAGAATGGCCTGGACGACCTTGCGGGCCTTGCCTTGCATGGGGCACTCCTTGGCGGAAACGGAAGGAGACGGTACGCCGGTTCAGGCACCGGTTCAAGCACAGGAATCGTGTGGAAAAATCGTTAGGCTGCTTTCTTTTATCCCTCCAGCCAGCCATGATTGCTGCACCGCCCGCCCGCGAACACCGCCATGACCGCCCCAGCCCCAACGCCTGTCAGCACCACCGCCCTGACCCTGCAGATCCTTTCGATCGTCTTCTACACCTTCGTCGCCTTCCTGTGCATCGGCCTGCCCATCGCGGTGCTGCCCGGCCATGTACACGACCAGTTGGGCATGGGTGCGGTGATCGCCGGCCTGACCATCGGCTTGCAATACCTCGCCACCTTGCTCAGCAGGCCCTTCGCCGGTCGCGTGGCCGATAGCCTGGGCGGCAAGCAGGCGATTCGCTATGGGCTGTATGGCATTGCCGGTTGCGGCGTGCTGACCCTGCTGTCGGCCTGGTCCCTCGCCCTGCCCTCGCTGAGCCTGGCGTTGCTGCTGGCCGGGCGTGTGCTGCTGGGGGTCGCCCAAGGCCTGATCGGCGTCGCCACGCTGAGCTGGGGCATCGGCCAGGTCGGTGCCGAGCACACCGCCCGGGTGATCTCCTGGAACGGCATCGCCTCCTATGGCGCCATCGCCATCGGCGCGCCCGCCGGGGTGGTGATGGTCGGCCAACTGAGCTTCGTTGCCCTCGGTCCGGCCTTGCTGGTGATGGCGCTGCTGGCCCTGTGGGTGCTGCGCGGCCGCCCGGACGTAGTAGTGGTGCGCGGTGAGCGCCTGCCCTTCTGGTCCGCCTTTGGCCGCGTTGCACCCTACGGCATGGGGCTGACACTGGCGTCGATCGGCTACGGCACCCTGACCACCTTCGTCACCCTCTACTACCTGGAGCAAGGCTGGGTCGGCGCGGCCTGGTGCCTGAGCGCCTTCGGCCTGTGCTTCATCGTCTCGCGGCTGTTGTTCGTCAACGCGGTCAACCGCTTCGGCGGCTATAACGTGGCGATCGCGTGCATGGCCACCGAAGTGCTGGGGCTGACCCTGCTGTGGCTGGCGCCTGCACCGGGATGGGCTTTGGTTGGGGCGGGGCTCACCGGCTTTGGCTTGTCGCTGGTGTATCCAGCGCTGGGCGTGGAGGCGATCAGGCAGGTGCCCAGCGCCAGCCGGGGCGCGGGGCTCGGGGCCTACGCGGTGTTCTTCGACCTGGCATTGGGCCTGGCCGGCCCGGTAATGGGCGCGGTAGCCGTGCACCTGGGGTACGCGTCGATCTTCTGCGTGGCAGCGCTGCTGGCGCTGTCAGGGGTGGGTCTGGTCCTGCTGCTGGCCCGCCGCGCCGACCGCCGCTGAACGCTCGGCGGGCTCCGGGGCTCCCAGCGCCTGGCTGAAGAACGCCGCAGCCTCGCTCTGCAGGCCCCGGTGCACCTGGCGACGGTCGATGCCGTCGGCATCCTTGCACAGCACCGCCATGCGCTGGCGCTGTTCGTCGTCGCAGGGTGCCATGAACACGAAATGCCCAGCGCCAGACAACAGACGGTAGTCGGGCGTGACCGGCAACTTGCGCGCCAGGGCGCTGGCGTTGCGGTCGACTGCAAGCAACTGGTCCTGGTCGCCGCTGTAGATCAGTGCGGGCACATGCACGCCAGCCAGGGCATGGCGGCCAAACATCAGGCTCAACGGCGCCATCAGCATCACCGCACCGACACGCGGGTCGGACTGCGGGGTCAACTCGCTGCGGTCGGCGATCAACACGCCATGGGTCTTGCAGGCATCGGCATCCATCGGCCGTTCCAGGCAATAGTTGCGCAGTCGCTCAAGGTCTGGCTGGGCGCCCGACAGGATCAATGCGGTCTCCCCGCCTGCCGAGTAGCCGATCACGCCAACCTTGCCCTGGCTGAGGTAGGGGCTGAGCAGGTGATCCGCACGCGCAGCGGTGATCGCGGCGCTGACCTGCAAGGGGCGGCCGTAGAGGTTGCTGAGCTTGCCCAGCCGACTGTGATCACGAAGGTTGTCGCCCGGGTGGGTGACGGCCACCACCACGAAGCCCTGGCGGGCCAGCGAGGTCGCCAGGTCGTGCAACGCCACCGGGGTGCCGGTATTGCCATGGGAGACTACCAGCAGCGGGAACTGGCCCATGGCGACCGGCGCCTCTTCGGCCACCCGCAGGGTGTAGCCTTCGATGCGCGTAGGCCGCGCCGGGCTGCTGCTGGGATAGAACACCAGGGCCTGCATGGGCTGGGCATCCACCGGGTCGGCAAGCGTGAGGCGATGCAGGCCGGCCACCCAAGGTGAAGCCTCGGCACGGGCCAGCAGGCCGCCGAGCAGGAGCAACGTCAACAGGGCACGGGTTTTCATCGCGAGCGTCTCTCCCCTCGAGGCGGACGAGTAGCATAAGCATAGAAGCTACGCGATGGACGACAGATGAAACATCCATGAAAAAGCCGGCTGTCGCACAAGGCGACAGCCGGCTTTTTCGGGGTTCGGATCAGGCTGCGGCGAACAGCTCGTTGGCAATCTGCGCCTGGGCAGCGTCGATGGCCTTGCTGCGATGCTCAGGGCCATACGCCAGGCCGTGGGCGCGGACGATTTCCAGGTCGGTGATGCCGATGAAGCCCAGGAACACCTTGAGGAAGTCTTCATGGCCGACGCCGCTTGGCTGGCCCTGGTGCAGGCCACCGGCAGTGGACACCAGCACGACTTTCTTGTCGCCGCACAGGCCTTCCGGGCCCGCTTCGGTGTAGCGGAAGGTCTGACCGGCGACGGCCACGCGATCGATCCAGGCCTTGAGCTGGGTCGGCACGGTGAAATTGTACATCGGAGCACCGATCACCACGGCGTCGGCGGCGAGGAACTCGGCCAGGGTTTCGGCACTCAGGCGGGCTTCGTGGGCCAGGGCGGCGTCACGGGCTTCTTCGGGGGTGCCGGCGGCAACCAGGGTCGCGGCCGAGAAGTGGCTGATGGCATCGGCAGCGAGGTCGCGGTAGATGACTTCGACGCCAGGATCGGCGGCCTTCCAGGCATCGACCACTTCGCGGCTCAACTGGCGGGAGGCGGAATTGTCGCCCAGGATGCTCGAATCGATGTGCAACAGTTTCATGGGACTCTCCTGTGAATGAAGACCGCGGCGGTGGGCGATCACGATGGAGAGAATCCTACACAGACGACGAATAGCTGATTAGTCGGCAAAAATGCGTTAGTTTGTTCCACTGATGGAACAGTGAGATATCCATATGCAAGACCTCAACGACCTCTTCTACTTCGCCCGAGTGGTCGAGGCCGGTGGCTTCGCCGCCGCCGGACGCCAGTTGGGCATCCCCAAGTCGCGCCTGTCGCGGCGTATCGCCGAACTCGAGGAGCGCCTGGGCACGCGCCTGCTGCAGCGCACGACCCGGCAACTGAAGCTGACCGCCGTCGGTGAACGTTACCTGCACCACTGCCAGGCCATGCTGCTGGAGGCCGAGATGGCCGACGAAGCCGTCGCCAGCATGACCAGCGAGCCGCGTGGACGCCTGCGGGTGTCTAGCCCGGTAGCCCTGGCACATGCCTTTTTACCCGACATCATCAGCCGTTTTCTCGCCCAGTACCCGCTGGTCCAACTGGAGATGGTGCTGCTCAATCGCCGTGTCGACCTGATCGCCGAGGGTATCGATGTGGCGCTGCGGGTGCGCGACCTGGGGGACGAGGACCCGGCCCTGGCCACCCGCCGCCTGCGCCAGGCGCAGATGTACCTGGTGGCAGCACCTGGATTCGCCGACGGGCTCGAGCACCCGTCGCAATTGGTGGGGCTGCCGGTGCTGGGAGCGGCGGATGCCGATCGCCTGGTGCACTTTCGCCTCATCGGGCCTGGCGGTGAGGAGCAGGAGATCGCCCTGGAACCGCGCCTGACCATCGATGACTTCGTTGTGCGCAAGGCCTCGGCCCGTGCAGGCCTGGGCTTCACCGCCCTGCCAAGCAACTATTGCGAAGAAGAACTGCAAAGCGGTGAACTGGTGCACCTGCTGCCGGAGTGGTCACTGCCAGGGGGTTACCTGCAGGCAGTGTATCCGCACCGACGTGGTGTGTTGCCTGCGGTGCGGGTATGGATCGATCACCTGGCGGCCTCGTTCGAGGCCTGTGGAGAGCGTTATGTCTGAACGACGCATGAGCCCCGAGCAGGTGGCAGCGTTCTGCCTGAGCCTGCCCGGCGCGCGGGAGGATTACAAATGGGGCGGAATCCGGGTGTTCTCGGTGGCCGGCAACAAGATGTTCGCCGTGCTTGACCTGCCGGGAGCAGGCTTGATGTTCAAGGTCGCCGACGAGCTGTTTCTCGGTTATTGCGACCGTCCCGGCGTACGGCCGGCGCCTTATCTGGCGAGGGCGCGCTGGATCAGCATGCTGCCTCCCTACCCCATGGGCCGGGAGGAACTGACCGATCTGCTGCAGCGTTCGCACCAGCTGGTGGTGCGACGCTTGCCCAAGCGCTTGCAGGTGGGCTTGTTGGCGGATTGAGGATTGCGCAGCGCTCGCTCAGCCCATCAATCCCAGCCAGCGCCCACCCAGCACCAGGCGATCCAGCCAGAACACCTGGTGCAACGCGACGATTGCCCAGAACACCATCTGGTACGACAGCTTGCGGGTCTTGTGCCGGAACAGTTGCTGCGCCAGCAAGGCCCCCGGCCAACCACCGAGCAACTCACTGGCGTGGAGGATTTTCTCGGGCGTACGCCAGGCCTGGGTGCGGGCTTGCCGCTTGTCCTGCCAGTACAACACCAGGCAGATCAGACTGGCCGCCGGATACAGCGCCAGGGGCAGCCAGGACTGGCCGCTCCAGGCCATCTGCGCCACCCCCACGCCCGGTAGCAGGCACAAGACCAGCAGCACCAGCAACTTCAGGCGCAGGTTGCGCACGCCCTCGCCTGCCTGGCCAGCGTCGCGCCGCCCGGCACTTTGCCCGCGTGCCATCAGCCGTGCGCCGTGGCCCAGTCAACCCAGCCGAACTGCCAGGTCGCCAGGATCAGCAAGCCGAAGGCAATGCGGTACCAGGCAAAGACCGCGTAGCTGTGGTTGGCGATGAACTTGAGCAACGCACGCACCGCGATCATGGCGAAGATGAACGACACCACGAAGCCGATGGCGAACACCGGCAGGTCGGCCGGCTGGAACAGGTCGCGGTACTTGTAGCCCGAATACACCGCGGCACCGACCATGGTCGGCATCGCCAGGAAGAACGAGAACTCGGTCGCGGCCTTGCGCGACAGGCCGAACAGCAGGCCGCCGATGATGGTCGAGCCCGAACGCGAGGTCCCCGGGATCATCGCCAGGCACTGCACCAGGCCAACCTTCAGTGCATGGGACCAACGCATGTCATCGACATGGTCGACCTCGATACGGTGATCGCGGCGCTCGGCCCAGAGCATGATGAAGCCACCCACCACCAACGCCACCGCCACGGTGATCGGGTTGAACAGGTACTCATGGATCAGGTCGGCGAACAGTACGCCAAGCACTACCGCCGGCATGAAGGCGATCAGCAGATTGGCCGTGAAGCGCCGGGCCCTGGGCTGGCTCGACAGGCCGAATACCACTTCGAAAATCTTGCTGCGAAACTCCCACACCACCGCCAGGATCGCGCCCAGCTGAATGATGATGTTGAACGCCATCGCGCGCTCACCGCCAAAATCGATCAGGTCGGCCACGATGATCTGGTGGCCGGTACTGGAAATCGGCAGGAACTCGGTCAAGCCCTCGACGATACCCAGGATGATTGCCTGGAAGGCACTCCAAAAATCCATCAACTCCCCCAATGGACACTGCTCCTGGCAGCACCCTAGTTCTTTTCGATTACAAATATTCACCGCACGCGCGGCGACGCGTGTTTTACAGCCTTCGTTAGTCACAACACCAGCGAAAAAGTGCGCGGCGGCTAAAGGTTTCATCTTGCGCGGCCGAAATCCTATCAGAGGCCCCGCACGAAGGCTTGCGCGGGATGCAACATGGATTGTCGAGCCCGGCACTTAGCCGTTGGTCGACTGGGTTGCCGGCATCCGGTCATGGTTGGATGCTGCTCATATAAAAAGAACAAGACATGGAGTGACCTTTTGATGAAGACCTTGAGATCGATGTCGATCAGCCGTCGTCTGTGGCTGATCCTGCTCGTGGCCGTCGCCATGCTGTTGGTCCTGGGGCTGCTGATGCTGCGCCAGATCCATGGCGACCTGTACCAGGCCAAGGCGCAGAAGACCCAGCACGTGGTCGAGACTGCCGTGGGCGTGCTCGCCTACTACCAGGGGCTGGAGGCCGCCGGCAGCCTCGATCGGCAAAGCGCCCAGCAGCAGGCGCTACAGGTGGTGCGCAGCCTGCGCTACGACAAGGATGACTATTTCTGGATCAACGACCTGCAACCGAAGATGGTCATGCATCCGGTCAACGCCAAGCTCGATGGCCAGGACCTGTCGGCGATCCGCGATCCTGACGGCTTTGCCGTGTTCAACGAGATGGTGACCCTGGCCAAGGCCCAGGGCGCAGGTCCGGTCAACTACCGCTGGCCCAAGCCCGGCGCCAGCGAGCCGGTGGCCAAGACCTCCTATATAGAACTGTTCAAACCCTGGGGCTGGATCATCGGCTCGGGGGTCTACGTCGACGACGTCCAGGACGAATTCGCCCGCCAGGTCCGCGAGGCCTCGCTGGTCGGGCTGGTCATTGCCCTGGTGATGGGGCTGGTGGTGTGGCTGATCGCCCGCAGCATCGCCCGTCCGCTGCACGAGGCGGTGCAGGCCATGGGCAACATCGCCAGTGGCGAGAGCGACCTGACCCGCCGCCTGGACACCCACGGACGCGACGAAATCACCCACCTGGGCGAGTACTTCAACCGCTTCAACGGCAAGCTGCAGGGCGTGGTCGGCCAGTTGCAGGGCACAGCCCATGCCTTGGCCCAGTCTGCCGGGCACGTCGGCGACAACGCCGGCAGCGCCCAGCAGCGCAGTGCCCAGCAATCATTGCAGATGGACCAGGTGGCCACGGCGGTCAACGAGGTCACCTACGCGGTGCAGGATGTGGCGAAGAACGCCGAGCAGGCGGCCGTGGAAATGCGCGCCGCGCAGCAGCAGGTCGGTCAGGGCCAGCAGGCGATCCATGGCAGCCTGCAGCAGATCGACCGGTTGTCGGCGACCATCGATCAGGCTCAGGGCGTGATCCGCGACCTGGCCGGGCACAGCACCAAGATTGGTGGCGTACTGGAAGTGATCCGCTCGATCGCCGAGCAGACCAACCTGCTGGCCCTCAACGCCGCCATCGAGGCCGCCCGCGCTGGCGAGCAGGGCCGCGGCTTTGCCGTAGTCGCCGACGAGGTACGCCTGCTGGCCCAGCGCACGGCGCAGTCCACTGCCGAGATCCAGACCATGATCGAGCATCTGCAGGGCCAGTCGGATGCCGCCGTCCGGGCCATCGACACCAGTAGCGAAGCATCGCGCCAGACCGTCGAACAGGCCCGCGACGCCGGCACCAGCCTTGCAGCCATCGAACAGGCACTGCATACCCTGGCAGCGCTGAACACCTCGATCGCCAGCGCCACCCTGCAGCAGTCCCATGTGGTCGAGGAAATCAACCGCAACGTGCTCGACACCGCGGGCCTTTCGCAACAGACCGCCGAGGCGGCGCGCCAATCCAGCGATGCCGGTGTTGCCCTGGCCCGCCTGAGCGAGGAGCTCGAGCAGTTGCTGCGTCAATTCAGAGTCTGACCTCCAGGGGGCGCTACGGCGCCCCTTGTTGCAGAGATTCACCTTCCCCTGCCCTCAAGCTACAATCGCGCCCTTTCCCTTCCGAAGGATCGCCGATGTCCGGCCTCGAACTCTTCGCCGCCGCGCTCGGCGTCATCGCCGTCTGGCTCACGGTCAGGCAGAACATCTGGTGCTGGCCGATCGGCCTGGTGATGGTGCTGCTCTACAGCTGGATCTTCTACGACGTGAAGCTGTATTCGGACATGCTCCTGCAAGTGGTCTATGCCGTGCTCAACCTCTATGGCTGGTGGCAATGGACGCGGCCGGACCGCGTCGAGGACGCGCGCCGGGTATCACGCCTGGACACTGCCACGGTGCTGCGCGGACTGGGCTTGGGCCTGCTGGCGAGCGCCGCCCTGGGGGCCGCCATGGCCCACTGGACCGACGCCGCCCAACCCTGGCTGGATGCAGCGCTGACCGGGTTCAGTCTGGTCGCGCAGGTGTGGATGGCACAAAAACGCCTGCAATGCTGGGCGTTGTGGTTCGTGGTCGATGTGATCTTCGTCGGACTGTTCCTGTACAAGGGCTTGTACCTGACCGCCGCGTTGTACGCCCTGTTCACCCTGATCGCCGTGCGCGGTTGGCTGGAGTGGCGGCGCGATCCGGCGCTGGCCGGCGCATGAAGGTCCTGGTCCTGTGCGGCCCTGAATCCAGTGGCAAGAGCTGGCTCAGTGGCGAGATCCAGCACCGTTTCGGTGGCATCACCGTCGGCGAATACGTACGCCATTTCATCGACACCGAGCAGCGCGATACCTGCTACGCCGATATCCCGGCCATCGCCCGCGGGCAGTTGGCCTGGGAAGACCAGGCGCGGGCAGCCTTGCCTTCGCTGCTGATCCTCGATACCCACCTGCTGAGCAACATGTTGTGGAGCCGCGTGTTGTTCGGCGACTGCCCTGCGTGGCTGGAACAAGCGCTGCTGGCCAGGCACTACGACCTGCACCTGCTGCTCAGTCCCGAGGGCGTGGAGTGGATCGGCGATGGCCAGCGCTGCCAGCCGCGGCTTGAGGAGCGCCAGGCGTTCTTCGATGACAGCCTGCACTGGCTACAACAGCATCGCCAGCCACTGCGGGTGATTGACGGGGACTGGCAGCAGCGCCGGGATGACGCGCTGGCGGCGGTGGCCGAACTCCTGGGGTGAGCCCAGCCAGGCCCCTCAGCATGGCCGGACTGTTAACTCACTGATACACCCAATCGCCATCAAACCCCTATTGCCGGGGCCTTCCCCACACTTTCGGGTGAACTGTCACAGCACTGATACACCCCCTCCGCACCCCGCCAGATCGCCCGTGCTTCGGCCCTTGACGGGCGGCGACCCGGCACCTTGTATCAACGCTGATACAGCAGAAAACCGGCACTGCCCCCACCCTCGCACAACCCACTGATAAATCGGCAAAAAGCAAAACCGGCACGGCTTTCGCTCTCTGTTCTGGCAACGCTCAAAGGCCAGCGCACAGAAAGGGAGCACCGCCGTGGGGAACCAGCACAACACACTGCCTGCACTGCTCGTTCTGGCTTGCCTTGCCGCCACATCGATTGCACCGCCGGTCTTCGCTGGCGGCAACGGGGTGATCGTCCTCAACCGCGATGTCCAGCCGCGTCAGGCTGATCGTCGAACCGGCACGCCAGACCCCTACCCGACCACCGCCAACACCAACGAGTCGGCACGCATCCAGGCCCAGACCAACAACGAACTGACCGATGGCGACTTCGCCAGCGTCGCCAGCGGTTCGACCGTCAGCCGCATCTTCCAGCCCGACAACTCCGGCAATCTGCGCGGCATGGGCACCGCCCAGTCGCAATTGCCCGGCATGCCCGGCGGTTCCGGTGCAGGGGCGTCCGGCGCCAACAGCATCTCCAACACGGTCAACCAGAACGTTCAGCGCGGCATGGCGCCGCTGCAGATCCTGACCCGGGGCCAATGATCATGCAGACCCTCAACCTCTCCCTGCTGTGCCTGGCCCTGGGCTGCAGCGCCAGCGCTTTCGCCGGCTCCCCTGTGGTCGACAACGCCACCCTCGACGCCAGTGGCCGCGCCTACCAGGGCAACCTCAACATCAACCAGGCCGCGGGTGACGCCCTGCAACAGGCCAACGTGAAAGCCATCGCCATCGGCACCGAAGGCAAGGCCAGCACGCAGATCCGCCAACGCAGCGACTTTCGCGCCAACAGTGCGCTCGACGCCCACGCCAGCATCAATGGCAATGCTTTCAGCAACGGCAACGGCATGCTGGGCATCAACCAATCGGCGGGCGCCGCCACGCAGCAGGCCAACGCGGTGCGCATCAGCATCAGCGCAATTGCACAGAGCATCGACGACAGCATTCTCAGCCAGCAGAACGTCTCGCTGGCCAACAGCTCCGACGCAACTGATCACACACCCGGCAGTCGCCAGGTCACGACCAGTGACCAGGCCTTCACCGGCAGCCGTGGCGTGATCCAGTTGAATCAGAGCGCCGGGGTGGGCAACCGAATGGCCAACACCCTGAGCGTCCGGGTCGCGGATTGACCCGATCAGCAACACAACACTTAACAACGAAAATATAAGCGGAGAAACACCATGAAACCAAAAATGGCACTCAAGCCTCTGGTATTCGCCCTCGCTGCGGTCATGGCAGTTGCTGCACAAGCCGGCGGCCGTGGCAACGACAACCACGGCGGCCACAACAACGGCCATAACAACAACGAAAGCCTGCTGCTGTCCCTGCTGGTGAACGCCGGTTCTGCCGCCACCGTTCTGGACACCCAGAGCAACTCCGGCAACCGCGTGCTGAACCAGGGCACCCGTAACGATGCCCGCATGGACAACTCGGCCAACGGCTCCCAAGGCAACCTGGGTGCCAACGTTGCCGCAGGCAGCGGCAACCAGCAGGACAACGTTGCCGCGATCGCCACCGCCGATGAGAACTTCATCTTCGGCAGTGCCGTGGCCATGGCCCAGGCCACCCAGACCAACGCCGGCAACACCGTCAAGAACTACTCCACCTCCAACAACGCCAACCTCACCGGTTCGGCCAATGGCAGCTCCGGCAACATCGGTATCAACGTGACCGCCGGGGACTTCAACCAACAGAAAAACAACATGGCCATCGCCGTGTCCGGCGGCCGTGTCGCTGCCGCCACCGGTGCAGCCAACCAGAACGTCGGCGGCCTGAACGTCACCAACAAGGCCGACCGTACCTACAGCAAGGAAACCCTCACCTCCACCTTCGCTGCCTACGGCCACTACCAAGGCAATGGTTACGGCTACGTCGAAGACGAAAGCAGCCGCGATCGCCATGGCAACACCCATGTCGACAAGGACCCGCTGAAGTTCCACGAAGAAGGCACCTTCGGCCTGGCCGGCGTTGCCTCCTATCAGGTCCTGACCCCCACCGGCTGGCGCAACCCTGTGACCAACAACGCCAACCTGAGCAACTCGCTCAATGGCGTGTCGGGCAACGTTGGCGCCAACGTCTCGGCCGGCAGCGGCAACCAGCAGACCAACTCGCTGTCCATCGCCGCAGGTTGCAAAGCCTGCATGTAACAGCAGCCGATCGGGGCCCTTCGGGGCCCCTTTCCCTGTCTCTACCCGGTGGAGAAGGTCATGCGCATTGTCCTGCTTGCCACACTCATGTTCCTGGCCGGTCTCGTAGAAGCGGCACAGATGCCGATTGCCGCCTTGCCAGGCGGCACCCTCGTCTACAAGCCGGTGCAGAGCCTGCGTGAGCGGCGCTTCGCCGACCTTGTGCAACAGAAGACCGATTTCAGCTGCGGCGCCGCCGCCCTGGCCACCGTCCTCAAGCAGGCCTACTGGCTCGACGTGGACGAACACCAGGTCATCGAAGGCATGCTCGCCCATTCCGACCAGGACACCGTCAAGGTGCAGGGTTTCTCCATGCTCGACATGAAGCGCTACGTCGAAAGCATCGGCATGCGCGCCCGGGGCTATCGGGTCGAACCCGACACCCTGGAAAAGGTGAGCATTCCGGTGATCGTGCTGATGGACATCCGTGGCTACAAGCACTTCGTGGTGCTGCAGCGCATCGACAAGGGCTGGGCCTATATCGGCGACCCTGTCCTGGGCCACAAACGCTACAAATTCGATGATTTCCTCAAAGGCTGGAACGGCATCATCTTCGCCGTCATCGGCCCCGGCTACGACAAGGCCAACGCCCTGCTCGACCCGCCGGCACCTCTGACCGCGAAGAACCGCGTCAACGGTTTCTATCCGGTAGAAGACGCGCAACTGATGGAGTTCGGTTTCATCCAGAGCGATTTCTTCTGACGATTACAAGGGGCACGAAGTCCCGGGGAGCAGCGATGAAGACTACCACCTGGCTGGTCGCAGCATGCCTGGCTGCCAGCCTCCCCGCCCACGCCCAGGTGTTCAAGCCCATCGAGGTCAAGGACCAGGAGCTTGCCCAACTGCGTGGGAAGTACGTGATGCCGGGACGGATCATCAGTTTCGGTGTCGTCATGAGCAGCACCTGGCAGAACGCCGCCGGTGATCGCATCGGCGCCACGACGACCCTGCAGGTCCAGCAGAACGTGATCAAACCGCAGTTCTACGTGTCGATGACCGGCGAGAACGGCTCGGGCAACGCCCCTGGCCGCGGCAATGGCCTGGTCAACGGCGGCGCAGGCCTGGTCAACACCACCCAGGGCGTGACCCAGTCGGTGCGCGCGGCCGGCGACAACAACAGCGCCTATAACGATGTCGCCATCAATGTCCGCGAGGCCAGCCAGGTCGCTGATGCCGGCGTACCGCAAGGCCAGGTCCTGGCCGCAGGCACCACCCTGAGCACCAGCAACAACGCCGGTACGCTCAGCGTCTCGAACAGTGGCAGCGGGATCCAGATGGCCATCCAGGCCAACAACAATCAAGGGCAAAGCCTGCAACGCCTGGCCGATGGTGGGCTGCTCCAGGCCACCACCTTGCTGGGCGGCAGCAACGCCGTCAGCAACCTGACACAGCTCAATGTGGTGCTGCGCGACAACCTGCCTTCGGCAGGTGCGCTGAACTGCAATCTTGATCAACTCAAGGGCCTTCGTGTTTCAGGATATTGATCTACGCTTCGTCTCAATCATCGCAGTTGGAAGGGACGGCTAACTTATGCATCGATCGTTGTCATTGGGGGCAGTTGTCTGCCTGGGGACCTTGGTACCATCGTCACTGCTTTATGCAGCCAGTGACCCTCAGGTAGACGCGCTGAAAGCCGAACTGGCTGCGCTCAAGCAGCGCTACGAAGCGCAGCAACAGGCGCTGATGGTGCTCGAACAGCGCGTTCGCCAGGTCGAAGAGCAACCCGCCGCCCCACCCCCCAAGCGCCTGACCCGCTCGCCGGCCTCCGAGCCGCGCAACAACCAGGCGATCGCCGCATCCGGCGGCAGCGGTTCATCCTATGGCGAGTCGCTCAAGGATGATTCGGAGCCGGCGCAGAGTGTGTCCAACCTCTACGACGAAGCCAGTGGCTTCTTCGGTGGCGGCAAGTTCAGCGTCGAGACCGGCATTACCTATGCCCGCTACGACACCCGCCAACTGATCCTCAACGGCTTCCTGGCGCTGGACTCGATCTTCCTGGGCAACATCAACCTGGACCGGATCAAGGCCGACAACTGGACGCTCGACCTCACCGCGCGCTACAACCTCGACAACCGCTGGCAGTTCGACGTAAACGTGCCGATCGTCTACCGCGAGTCGACCTACCAGTCCGGGGGTGTCGGCGGTAACGCCCAGGGCATTTCCGAACGCACCATCACCCGCGACCCAACCCTTGGCGACGTCAACTTCGGCGTCGCCTACAAGTTCCTCGACGAGTCGGAGAACACCCCGGATGCGGTGTTCAGCGTGCGGGTCAAGGCACCGACCGGCAAGGATCCGTTCGGTATCAAGCTGCTGCGCGACACCGAGAACGACAGCCTCAGCTACCCAGAAGACCTGCCCACCGGCAACGGTGTCTGGTCGATCACCCCAGGCATCTCGCTGGTCAAGACCTTCGACCCGGCAGTGCTGTTCGGCAGCCTGTCGTACACCCACACCTTCGAGGATTCGTTCAGCGACGTCAGCTCGACGATCAACCAGAAAGTACCGGGCAAGGTGAAGATCGGCGACAGCTTCCAGATCGGTGCAGGCGTGGCCTTCGCCCTCAACGAGAAGATGTCGATGTCGTTCTCGGTCTCGGACCTGATCGCCCGGCGCTCGCGGATCAAGTCCGCGGAAACCGGCGACAGCTGGGCCGACGTCAAGAGCAGCGATGCCAACGCCGCCTACTTCAACGTCGGCATGACCCTCGCGGCCACCGACAACCTGACCATAGTGCCGAACCTGTCGATCGGCTTGACCGACGATGCACCGGACTTCACCTTCAGCCTGAAATTCCCCTACTACTTCTGATCCATCCAGCCCGGGGGCGCCTCGCGCCCCTGCACTTCAATTGGTAACCAACCTTGTCGCGTCCGGCCTTCCCGTGAGGGGGCTGTTATGATGCAACACATTTTTGTGACTGTTTCATGGCAAGGAAGGACGTTTCGTGAAGAACATGCTTGGCCATCCCCGCGCTCGGCTCGCCACCCTGGCAGTGCTGGTCGTGGTGATCCCCCTGGCCGCCCGCGCACTGCTGGGTTGGTCCGATCCGCTGGGGTACCTGTCGGACCTGGCGATCGGCATCCTGCTGGTACTGCTGTTGCAGCGCAGCCCCTGGTGGCTGGCACTGCCGGTGCTGCTGGCATGGGGTGGGCTGCTGGTGGCTTCGGCCGAGCTGGTCAGTGCCGTCGGGCGCCTGCCGAACAGCAGCGATCTGGGCTATCTGTTCGACCCACAGTTCATGGAAAACTCCACCGGCGGAGCCCTTGCTCATCCCTGGCTGCCCTGGACCCTCGGTGCCGCCCTTTCAGCCTGGCTGCTGACCCGCTGGCTGCAGCGCGGCCAACCCGCTCCGGCGTTGCCACGCGCGGCCTGGGCCGCCCCTGCAGTACTGCTTGCCGCGCACTGGGGTAGCGAGCACCTGATACCGTCCGATGCCGACCAGTGGCGTCAGTACAACCTGTCCCATCAACTGCTCTCGGCAGGCACCAGCGACCTGCAACTCAAGGCACAGGCCTGGCTGGGCCACGACCTGACGGTCACACCGCTGCCCAGCGCCGGCCTGACCCAGGCCGACCTCGACGGCCGCAGGCTGTTCGAAGCCCCCGGCAGTGCACGCAACCTGCTGGTCATCACCCTCGAAGGGATTCCCGGCGCCTATCTGCGCGCCAACCGGCAAGCCCTGCACAGCCGTTTCGATGACGACCTGATGCCAAACCTCAGCCGCTGGGCCGACCGCGGCATGAACACCCCCGACTATGTCCTGCACACCCACCAGACCATTCGTGGCCTGTACGCCATGCTCTGCGGCGATTACGACAAGCTCGCCAACGGCACGCCCAAGGGTGTCGAGCTGCTGACCCAGGACTTGCGCAACCAGGCCTGCCTGCCCGCACAACTGCGCCAGGCCGGCTTCAGCACCCACTACCTGCAGGGCGCCGGCCTGCGCTTCATGGCCAAGGACCGAATCATGCCGCACATCGGCTTCGACTCGGTGCACGGCCTTGAGTGGTTCCGCAACGACAACTACCTCGAGTTCCCCTGGGGCAAGGACGACAAGGCCTTCTTCGAGGGCGCGCTGGGCTATGTCGGTGAGCTGCGCAAACAGCGCCAGCCATGGATGCTGACCCTGCTCACGGTCGGCACCCACCAGCCCTACTCCGCACCAGACGATTACCTGCAACGCTACGACAGCGCCAAACAGGCGGCGGTCGCCTACCTGGACGACGCCCTGGGCGCGTTCCTCGACACCCTGGAGCGCCAGGGCGTGCTCAAGGACACCCTGGTGGTCATCACTTCGGACGAGTCCCACGGCATCGACGGGGTGCGCCTGGCCTCGTCCTGGGGCTTCAACCTCACCCTCGCCCCCGAGCAGGCGCAGTTGCCGAAGATCAAGCACGGCACCTACGGCCATGTCGACCTTGCCACTTCGCTGCTCGACTACTTCGCGCTGCCGATTCCCGCCGCCCTGGCCGGTCGCTCGCTGTACCGCGACTACGACAGCGGCCGGGAAATGATCTCTTTCACCAACGGCATGCTGCGTTACCACGATGGCCGCGGCACCTTCAGCGAATGCGACTTCCAGCAACGCTGCCGACGCTACGCAAGCGAGGGATTCCTCGCCGACCAGGCGCAGTTCCTCGGCCGCGGCGAAGCCTCGCTGGGGCGCCAGATCACAGCGCTGGCCGGCGTGCTGGACCAATCGTTGCTGCAAACCCCGTTGAACCTGCGCTACCAATTTGGCGGGCCGTCGGCCATTCCTCTGCACAAGCGCATTCGTGATGACTGGGCCGACAATCTGATCGGCGCGCAGTACCTGGAAATGCCCCAAGGTTCGCACACCCGGGTGCGGGTCAAGGTGCGCTCGCTCGACCCTGCCCACCGGGCGCACATCCAGCTCAAGGCCAAGCAGCAGGAACAGGACGTACCGCTGGGGTTGCCCGAGGAGATCCTGGTCACGGCCGACCAGCCGATGGAGCTGGAGTTCGGCTTCGACAACCCCATCGAGCGCAAGGCGTTCTCCTTCCACCTGCTCGGCTATGGCGGGGGTGAAGTGGAAGTCAGCGATTTCAGCGTGATCACCGCCCTGCCGGGAGAAGAGGACGTGATCGAGGAAATACAGGACGACGGCCACATCGCGCAGTCGAGTTGAATCAAAAGCGGCGTGATCCGTGCCAGGCATCGCGGTGTCCTTTTCGCGGGCAGGATTCAGCGGATCTGATGCTTGTGCAGCAAGCGGTAGAAGGTCGGTCGGGAAACCCCCAGCACCTTCGCCGCGATGCTCATGTTGTCACTGTGGCGGTTGAGCACATCGCACAGTGCCTGGCGCTCAGCCCGGTGCTTGTAGTCTTCCAGCGTCCCTAGCGGAGCGTCGGCTTCCTCCAGCACCTGCAACCCCAGGTCCTGCGCCTCGATCTGCCGCCCCTCGGCCAGCACCAGTCCGCGACGTACACGGTTGGCCAGTTCGCGTACGTTGCCGGGCCACTCGTGGCGCCCCATGGCCGCCAGGGCATTGTCGCTGAACGAACGCGGCCGTCGCCCGGTTTCCAGGCTGTAGAAATGCGAGAAATGGCTGGCCAGCATCGACAGGTCACCGTGGCGGTCGCGCAGAGGCGCAGTCACCACTTGCAGAACATTGAGCCGGTAGTACAGGTCTTCACGAAACCTGCCACGCTCGATCGCCTGCTCCAGGTCCACGTGGGTCGCCGCCAGCACCCGCGCATCCACCGGAATCGGCTGGCTACCGCCGACGCGCTCGATGTGCTTTTCCTGCAGAAAACGCAGCAGATTGGCCTGCAACTCCAGAGGCAGGTCGCCAATCTCGTCGAGGAACAGCGTACCGCCGTGCGCCGCCTCGATACGCCCGACCTTGCGTTGATGCGCGCCGGTAAAGGCACCTTTCTCGTGGCCAAACAGCTCGGACTGGATCAGATGCTCGGGGATAGCCCCGCAATTGATGGCAATGAATGGCTTGTCATGCCGCTGCGACTGACGATGCAGCGTACGCGCCACCAACTCCTTGCCGGTGCCGCTCTCGCCACGGATCAGTACGGGCGACTCGGTCGGCGCCAGCTTGCCGAGCAGCTTGCGCAACTCGCGGATGGGTCGGCTCTCGCCGAGCAGTTCGTGCTCGGGCTCATCGACCCGCACTGCCCCCTTGCCCCGCAGGCGCGCCATGCCGAACGCCCGCCCGAGGGTGACCTGCACCCGGGAAACATCGAATGGCAGGGTATGGAAGTCGAAGAACCACTCACAGACGAAATCGCCGACGTTCTGCATGCGCAACTCTTCGGCGCTGAGCACGGCGATCCATTCGGTATTGCTACGCTTGATCAGATCCTTGACGGCATCCTGGTGACGCAGGTGCGAGGCCTGCAATCGCAACAGGCCGACGTCACAAGGATGTTCGAGCGCAGCACCCAGGGTGCAACTGCGCACATCCCAACCGGCGCCCCGCAGGCCCGGCAGTAGACGGTGGCAATCGTCGCAGGGGTCGACAATCAGCAGACGGCGTTGGGATGCAGGTTCAAGCATGACCTATCCTTGGCGCCAATTTTCAGTTTTTTAATTAGAAACAGTAAGTTGCGGCGCCCGAATTAACAGTAGCAACGAACCTGACGGTGCCCACTACCGTTTGTCTGCCAAATGCCGTCACACAAAGCGAACCTGGAATTTTTGCCAATAACCGGCGTCACAGGCGGCACATACAACGGATAACTTTTACCGTTATAAAAAAATTTTCGACTGCCATGTGACTTCACCCACGACCCGGAGCATCAGTACCAATAACCCCGCGCTGCAATCGTTCATTTCTTTACCCGCGCGGACACACATTTGCTGTTTGGGACTACAAGAGAGACCGAACCATGAATGCCCCGCTCCGTGTCAACGAAGCACTGCTGATCGCCGACCACGCCTTCGAACCCTTCCAGTGCGTTGCCTGGGATGCACCCAACGGTACTGGTGAACTGAGCCTGGCAGTGATCGACCGGACCAGCACCCGCATCGGCAGCAAGCAGGTATCCTCGCGCATCTATTCGGACCCTGCGCAATGGGCCAGCCTGATCGAGGAAGTCCGCGCCGAGCTGTTCGAAAAAGGCTACGACCTGCAACCCTGGTCCATGCCCAAGGCATAACTTGCCGACGCACAGGTGCGCGTCTTGTCGCGCACTTGTGCAACTTTCCCCCTGCCGCTTCGGCAACTTTCAGTTTGTGCGACTTATTGTCGCGCGCCCACTTTATTCAACAACGCTGAACTGCTCGACATGCTGGTAATCCGCCTGCAGTTGCGCAGCGAGTTGCCGTGCCCGCCCCAGGCGCACCGGCGCCGTTTCGATATCGACCAGCACGCAGGCACAGGGCATGGGCTGCACAGGCTTCCAGCGTTGCAGGCGACCGTCGGTCAGCACCAGGCAGCGCTGGACCTCCCCGGGGTGCGCTTTGCCACGGCGCAGCAACCACTGGCGCGCCTCTTCCAGGGCCGCGAGCAACGGCGTGCCGCCCCCCGCCCCGAGCGCACGCAGCCAGGGCTGAAGCGCAGCCGAGGCCTTCAGGCCATGACGCTGCCACTGAGGCGTGCTGCCGCTGGCGGTCAGCAACGCCAGGCGCGCACGCTGGCGGTAGGCCTGGTCGAAGAAGGTCTCGAGCAGCCCCTTGGCTTGCGCAAGGGATTGGTGGCGACGGGTTGACGCCGACGCATCGACGATCACCAACCACAGTTCCGGCGCTTGCCCACGGCGTTGCTGCCAGCGCAGGTCCTCGACGCGACGCGGCCGCCCCTTGAGCAGTGTCGACACCCAGGCGACCCGACCGTCAGCGGCTGCACGGGCGCGTCCACGGCTGGCACCTGTCAGTTTTCCGGCACGGGGCCTGGCATCCGCCGCTGAACCACTTCGTGCGCGGATGCTCAGGGCTTTTTTGCCCAGTTCGGCACCTCACGCCGGGCACCTGCGCTCACCGGTTGTGCCTCCATTGCCCCCCAGTCACCTTGTCCACTCGGGTCTTGCGACTGCTGGCCGCCCTGAGGTGGCGTGTTCGAGCCAGCGGGCGGCTCTGCGCTACGGCGGCGATGGCGCAAGGCAAATTCGGCCACAGCCTCTACATCTTCCTCGCCGATGGTCGCAGAACCGCGCCACGCGGCATGGGCGCGTGCCGCCCGCAACCAGACCAGGTCGGCACGCAGGCCATCGACACCCGCAGCGAAACAACGCTCGGTGATCCAGGCCAGCGCCTGGTCGTCCAGGGCAATGGCCGGCAGGCGCTCACGCGCGTGCTGGCAGCGGTCGCGCAACTGCGCCTGGGCCGCTGCCCACTGCGCGCAGAAGGCCTCGGGGTCGCTGTCGAATGCCAGGCGGCGGCGGATGATCTGCTGACGGTCGTTCGGCTCAGGCGCGCCTTCAAGGGCGATGTTCAAGCCGAAACGGTCGAGCAACTGCGGACGCAGCTCGCCCTCTTCCGGATTCATGGTGCCGATCAGCACGAAACGCGCGGCGTGACGGTGCGAGATGCCGTCGCGCTCGACACGGTTGGTGCCGCTGGCCGCCACATCCAGCAGCAGGTCCACCAGTGGGTCGGGCAGCAGGTTGACCTCATCCACATAGAGCACCCCACCATCCGCCTGGGCCAGCACGCCCGCCGAGAAGCGTGCCTTGCCCTGCCCCAGCGCAGCATCAAGATCCAGAGTACCGACCAGCCGCTCTTCGGTCGCGCCCAGCGGCAGGGTCACGAAAGGGCCTGCGCCGAGCAGGTCGGCCAGGCCCCGGGCCAAGGTGCTCTTGGCCATGCCACGCGGACCTTCGATCAGCACACCGCCGATCTTCGGGTCGATGGCGGTCAGGCACAGGGCCAGCTTGAGGTCTTCGGCACCGACCACGGCGGCCAGGGGGAACTGCAGGGGTTCGGTCATTTCAGGCTTCTTCCTCGCCGTCGAGCAACTGCTGCTCGAGGGCCTCGCGGTAATCGCCCGGCGCCTGCCACAGACCACGCTGCTGGGCTTCCAGCAACCGTTCGGTCAGATCGTGCAAGGCGTGCGGGTTATGCTCGCGCATGAATGCTCGGGTCGCCGGATCGAGCACGTAGGCATCGGCCAGCGACTGGTAATGGTGATCGTCAATCAGGTGAGTAGTGGCATCGAAGGCGAACAGGTTGTCGACCGTCGCCGCCAGTTCGAAGGCACCTTTATAGCCGTGACGCTTGACCCCGTCGATCCATTTCGGGTTCAGCGCACGCGCGCGGATCACCCGGTTCAGCTCCTCCTTGAGGGTGCGGATACGCGGGCGATCGACCTGGCTGTGGTCGCCGTGGTAGCTGGCGACCGTGGCGCCGGCCAGGGTTTCGGCAGCTGCGAGCATGCCGCCCTGGAACTGGTAGTAGTCGTTGGAGTCGAGCAGGTCGTGCTCGTGGTTGTCCTGGTTCTGCAACACCGCCTGGACCTGCCCCAGGCGCTGGGCGAACTGGGCCCGTGCCGGCGTGCCTTCATCGGCAGCACCATAGGCATAGCCGCCATGGTTGAGGTAGACCTCGGCCAAGTCGGCGCGCCCCTGCCAGAGGCGTCCGTCGATGGCGTTCTGCACACCCGCGCCATAGGCACCCGGCTTGGCGCCGAACACCCGCCAACCCGCCTGACGCGAGGCCTGCTCGGCATCGACACCCTGCGCCAGCAGCGCCGCGCGCTCGGCACGCACGCGGGCAGCCAACGGATTGAGGTCGTCCGGCTCATCCAGCGCCGCCACGGCCTGTACCGCCGCGTCGAACAGGCGGATCAGGTTGCCGAAGGCGTCGCGGAAGAACCCCGACACGCGCAAGGTTACATCGACCCGCGGACGATCGAGCAGGCTCAGGGGCAGGATTTCGAAGTCATCGACCCGCTGGCTGCCGGTGGCCCATACCGGCCTCACCCCCATCAGTGCCATGGCCTGGGCGATGTCGTCACCGCCGGTGCGCATGGTCGCCGTGCCCCAGACCGACAGCCCGAGCTGGCGCAAGTGATCACCATGTTCCTGCAGGTGGCGCTCGAGGATCAGGCTGGCGGAGGCAAAGCCCAGGCGCCAGGCCGTGGTGGTGGGCAGGTTGCGCACATCCACGGTGTAGAAGTTGCGTCCGGTGGGCAGCACGTCCAGACGCCCGCGACTCGGTGCGCCGCTGGGGCCTGCCGGCACAAAACGCCCGGCCAGGGCCGCGAGCAGGCCGTCGATCTCGGCGGCGCCACAGGCATCCAGGTTCGGCGCGACTTCGTCGGCGAGCGCCTGCAGCACGGTATGCACCGCCTGCCATTGCGCAGTATCGGGTACTGCCAGGCGCCCTTCGATCAGGGCCAGGGCGAGTATCTCCAGACGTTCACGGGTATCGCCCTGGGTGCGCCACAACGCAGCATCCAGCGCCTGCAGCAGCTCGGGACGCGGCCCTTGCCAAGCCTGGCCAAGATCGCAGTCCAGCGGGTCGAAGGCCAGTTCCAGAGCACGTGCCAGCGCGCGCAGCAGGCTGGCATTGCCGCCGCGGCCGTCACCACGATCGACCCGCAGCAGCGCCAGCAGCGTATCGCTGCGCAGGCGCCCTTGCGGCGACTGGCCGAAGACATGCAAGCCATCGCGAATCTGCGACTCTTTCAAGTCGCATAAATAAGTGTCCAGGCGCGGCAGCCAGACAGCCGCATCGTCCAGTTGCCCTTCGAGCTGCAGGTCACGGTCGATATGGTTGGCCTTGACCAGCTCGAGAATGTCGCGCTGCAGCTCGCGGGCGCGGCGCGGGTCGAGCAGTTGCGCCTCGTAGTATTCGTCGGCCAGCTGCTCCAGATGCCGCAGCGGCCCGTAGGTTTCGGCGCGGGTCAGCGGCGGCATCAGGTGATCGATGATCACCGCCTGGGTGCGGCGCTTGGCCTGGGCACCTTCACCGGGATCGTTGACGATGAACGGGTAGATGTTCGGCAGTGGGCCGAGCAGCGCATCCGGCCAGCACTCGGCGGACAGTCCGACGCCCTTGCCGGGCAGCCACTCCAGGTTGCCGTGCTTGCCGACATGGATCAGCGCATCGGCGGCAAAGCCGTTGCGCAACCAGAAATGGAACGCCAGGTAGCCGTGCGGCGGCACCAGGTCCGGGTCGTGATACACCGCGCTCGGGTCTACCTGGTAGCCCCGGGCCGGCTGGATGCCGACGAAGGTCAGGCCGTAGCGCAGACCGGCGATCATCATCCGGCCGTTGCGGAACATCGGGTCTTGCTCGGGCGAGCCCCAGCGTTGGCGCACTGCCTGCTGGTTGGCCTCGGGCAGGCAGGCGAAGGCCGCGAGGTAGTCGTCCAGGGACAGGCTCTGGGCACAGGGACGCTGGTCGAGGTGGTCCAGGTCGTTGGTCACGCCGCCGAGCAGTTCGTGGATCAGCGCCGTGCCCGTCTGCGGCAGGCCCGCAACCGGGTAGCCCTCGGCCTGCAGGGCATGCAGGATGTTGAGCGCGGCGCCCGGCGTGTCGAGCCCTACGCCATTGCCGATACGCCCGTCGCGGGTCGGATAGTTGGCCAGCACCAGCGCCACACGCTTCTGGGCATTGGGCAGTCGCGCCAGCTCGACCCAGCGCCGCGCCAGTTCGGCGACGAAATCCATGCGTTCGGGATGGGCCTTGTAGCAGACCACATCGGACTGGCTGCGCTCGCTGCGCCAGGCCAGGTCCTTGAAGCTGACCGGCCGGGTGATGATGCGCCCGTCCAGCTCCGGCAAGGCGATGTGCATCGCCAGGTCGCGCGCGCCCAAGCCCTGCTCGCTGGCTTCCCAGCCGGGCTGGTTGTCCTGGGCGCAGATCGCCTGCAACACCGGCACGTCGCGGCGCAGCGGGCGCAGGTTGGGCCGCTCCGGGCTGGACAAGGCAAAGCCTGTGGTGTTGATCACCACCTCGGCGTCGACCTCGTCGAGCCACGCCTCGACCTGTTCCAGACAGGCCGACTCCTTGAGGCTGGCGACTGCGATCGGCAATGGGTTCAGCCCTGCCGCCTGCAAGCGCTGGCAGAACACATCGATGAACGCGGTGTTGGCGGCCTGCAGGTGCGACCGGTAGAACAGGATCGGCGCCACCGGATGCTCCGGGTGCCACTCGGGGAACCAGTCTTCAAGCCCCGCACTGGGCTTGCCGGGGTGGTAGACCGTGGTGCGCGGCAGCGGCTGGGGTTCGTCCCAGGCATAGTCGCGCCCCAGCCACTGGCTGGCCAGGCAATTGAACAGGTTGACCGCATTGGCCTTGCCGCCCTGGCGCAGGTAGTGCCAGAGCCGCTCGGCCTGCTCGGTCGGCACCGTGCCCAACTGCGTCAGCTCAGGGTCGGGGCGGTCATCGCCGGGCACCAGGATCAACTGCACGCCACGCGCCGCGAGTTCGACCAACTGTTCTACGCCATAGCGCCAGTAGCCGACACCGCCGTGCAGCGACACCAGGATCACCTTGGCGTGACGCAACACCTCGTCGATGTACAAGTCGACGGAGGCGTGGTTCTGCACCTGCATGGGGTTGGCCAGGCGCAGGCTGGGGAAATCGTCCGGCAACTGCTCGGCGGTTTCGGCGAGCAGTGCCAGGTGAGAGTCGCCGCTGCAGAGAATCACCAGCTCGGCGGGCGTCTGGCCAAGGTCGGCAATGCTGTCGTCCGGCACGAAGCCGCCGGGCTGGGTCCGCAGCAGGTGCATGGATCAGGCGCCCAGGGCCTGGCGCAGGCGCGCTTCCAACTGTGCCGCGTCGAGGTCCTGACCGATCAGCACCAGACGGGTGATGCGCGGCTCGTCGCTGCGCCAGGCGCGGTCGAAGTGCTTGTCGAAGCGCGTGCCCACACCTTGGATCAACAGGCGCATCGGCTTGCCGGGGATCGCGGCAAAACCTTTGGCACGCAGGATGCCGAACTCGGTGACCAGTTGCGTCAGGGCATCGAGCAGCAGGCTTTCGTCCGCTTCAGGCAGGTCGATGGAGATGGAGTCGAAGGCGTCATGATCATGATCGTCATGATCGTCGCCGTCGTGGTGCGAATCGTGGTGGGTGCGACGGCCATCGATATGCACTTCGGACTCGGCCCCTACGCCCAGCAACACATCCAGCGGCAGGCGACCGCTGCTGGCCTCGATCACCTTGACGGCCGGCGGCAGTTCTTCGGCGACTTCGGCGCGGACCTTGGCCAGGCCCTCGGCGTCGATCAGGTCAGCCTTGTTCAGCACCACCAGATCGGCACTGGCCAGCTGGTCGGCGAACAGCTCGTGCAGCGGGGATTCGTGGTCCAGGTTGGGGTCCAGCTTGCGCTGGGCGTCGACCTGGTCCGGGTAGGCGGCGAAGGTGCCGGCGGCCACGGCCGGGCTGTCGACCACGGTGATCACCGCATCGACGGTGCAGGCATTGCGGATTTCCGGCCACTGGAAGGCTTGCACCAGCGGTTTGGGCAAGGCCAGGCCACTGGTCTCGATGAGAATGTGGTCCAGGTCACCGCGACGGGCGACCAGCTCACGCATCACCGGGAAGAACTCTTCCTGCACGGTGCAGCACAGGCAGCCGTTGGCCAGCTCATAGACGCGGCCGTTGGCCTCTTCCTCGGTGCAGCCGATGCTGCACTGCTTGAGGATTTCGCCGTCGATACCCAACTCGCCAAACTCGTTGACGATGACCGCGATGCGTCGCCCCTGGGCGTTGTCGAGCATGTGGCGAAGCAAGGTGGTCTTGCCCGAGCCGAGGAAGCCGGTGACGATGGTGACGGGAAGTTTGGCCAGTGTTTTCATGTGGCGATGCCCTTGGCAGCAATGGTGCGGGCATGCGGGACGAAAGCCGCGGCCGACCGGCCGGACTCGCTCGCCACCGGATCACCCCGCCCGGTTGAAAGTCGAAAACGTTGCGAGGCAGGTCTCCTGGCTTGCACTGCACGACGTCCAGCCGTCAGGGCGACGCCTTCCCGCGCGTGGGCGCAGTGGCTGTGTCGAACCTGTTCAGTGCTTACAGTTGCGGGGGCAGCCGCGGCTTGTACCGCGTTCCCGTCTTAGCTCCGGCAGCGCCGGAGAACCTCGAAGCGGCAAGGCTACGCAGTGGTGCGCAGGTGGTCAACCGTCTGACGCTGATCGGAGCCTTCAGATGCCATCCCCGGCCAGCAGCTCGGTCAGCACCTGCGCCAGGGCCTTGACCATCACGTCGGCCGTTGGCCGGTGGACGATGACGATCTCGTAGCTGTCCACCTCCGGCAAACCTTGCGCCGCCCCCAGCACCCGGTGCTCGGCGGTGGCCGCGCGCGGCGGCAGCAGGCTCACGCCCATGCCGTCGGCCACCGCGGCCTGGATCCCGGACAGGCTGGAGCTGGTGAAGCTGATTCGCCAACGGCGGCCCATGCCTTCGATGGCATGGATCATGTCTTCGCGGTACAGCCCGCGCGGCGGAAAGGTGACCAAGGGTACCGGGTCAAGCTCGAAGGCCGGCATGCGTACGCTGTCGATCCATTGCAGACGCTCGGGCCAGCAGGACACGCCCTCGCGGCTGTTGCGTCGCTGCTTGAGCAGCACCAGGTCGAGTTCGCCATTGTCGTAGGCCTGGCTCAGGTCGCGGCACAGACCGCTGGTGACTTCCAGCTTGACCTGCGGGTGCAGGCGGCTGAACGCCGACAGCGCATTGGTGGTTCGCCCGCCGACGAAGTCTTCGGGCACGCCAAGGCGCACGGTGACGCCAACCATGGCCCCGGCCAGGGCCTCGAGCATCTGGTCGTTCAGCGCCAGCATGTGCCTGGCATAGCCAAGCAGCGTCTGCCCGGCGTCGGTGGGCAGCACGTCGCGATTGCCACGCACCAGCAGGCGATGGCCGACCATCTCCTCGAGGCGTCGCACCTTCTGGCTGATGGTCGACTGGGTCGAATGCAGGCGCGCTGCAGCCGTGGTGAAGCTGCCGCAATCGGCGACCACGACGATGGCGCGCAACAGGTCGAGGTCGAACAGAGCCCTATTCGGTTTTACGCTGATGGACATGAGGGTATTCGGTTTTCAAATGACGAGCCTGACTTCTAGCATGGCCCTTCACGCCGGGCAACGTTGATGCATTCGGAAATCCACTACCGGTCATCCAGATAATTCGTTTCAGTCGCCGGCAACTTTTTCCCTAGGATGAGGTTTTGCCTCAGGAGCCCCACGCATGCGCCACACCCTCGCCGCCTGCCTGCTGGCCTTCACCTGCCTTGCCGCCCACGCCGAGACCACCTCCATGGATACCCGCCTGCTTTATGCCGCCCAGCGCAACGATGCACCTGCCATCCGTCGCTTGCTCAAGGAACCACTGGCGCTCGACAGCCGCGATGGCCAAGGGCGCACGCCCCTGCTGGCGGCGACCCAAGGCAACCATATCGACGCGGCCAAAGTGCTGATCGAAGCCGGCGCCGATGTCAACGCCAAGGACAACATCCACGACAGCCCCTACCTGTATGCCGGTGCCCGCGGCCTGAACGAGATCCTGCGCCTGACCCTGGCCCACGGCGCCGACCTCGCCAGCACCAACCGCTACGGCGGCACCGCGCTGATCCCGGCGGCCGAGCGTGGTCATGTGGAAACGGTGCAGATATTGATCGACGCGGGCGTGGACGTGAACCACCTCAACCGGTTGCACTGGACCGCCTTGCTGGAGGCAGTGATCCTTGGCGACGGCGGCCCGCGCCATGTGGACATCGTGCGTCGGCTGCTGGCGGCAGGCGCGGACCCTGCGATTGCCGACAAGGATGGCGTGACGGCGCTGGAGCATGCGCGCGCACGCGGGTATACAGAGATGGTGGCGATGCTGGAGCGTTGATGAAGCGCTGGCCCGTGCCAAGTGCACCGCGCTGCCTGGCACGGGCTACGCCCGTGTTCGCGGGACAAGCCCGCTCCCACAGGGATTGGGCTGAATAAGGTGTTCGCAAGCCCGCTACTCCACCGCCTCGTACGGCAAGCCCACATAATTCTCGGCAATGTTCACCAGGCCGGCCTCGGACGACAGGAAGTACTCCCGGTCGGCCTCCTGCATCTTCTGGTCCCAGGCATCCTTGTGCTCGCCAAAATCATGCAGCAGCTGGGTCATGAACCAACTGAAACGCTCGCCCTTCCAGACCCGCCGCAGCGCCAGCGGTGAGTAGCGCTCCAGCAGGTCGGTGCGGCCTTCGCGGTAGACCTTGACCAGGATGCGATACAGGTAGTTGACATCCGAGGCTGCCAAGTTCAGGCCCTTGGCCCCGGTCGGTGGCACGATATGCGCCGCATCCCCCACCAGGAACAGGTGCCCGTACTGCATCGGCTCGACCACCAGGCTGCGCAGCGGCGCGATGCTCTTTTCCAGCGCGGGGCCGGTGACCAGGCGCGCGGCGACGTCCTCGGGCAGACGCGCCCTGAGTTCGTCCCAGAAACGTGCATCGGGCCAGTTCTCCACCCGCTCGTCCAGCGGCACCTGCAGGTAGTATCGGCTGCGGGTGGTGGAGCGCTGGCTGCACAACACGAAACCACGATCATGATACGCATAGATCAGCTCGTGGTTGACCGGCGGGGTATCGGCCAGCAACCCCAGCCAACCAAACGGATAGACCCGCTCGTACTGCTTGAGCACGCCCTGTGGAATGCTCTGGCGCGAAACGCCATGAAAACCGTCGCAACCCGCGATGTAATCGCACTCGACGCGGTGCAACTGGCCGTCCTTCTCGTAGGTCACGTAGGGCCGCTCGTCCTTGAGCCCGTGCGGCTGCACGTTGCTCGCGCCATACACGATCGGCGCCCCGCTCTGCTCGCGGGCCTGCATGAGGTCGCGGGTGACTTCGGTCTGGCCGTACACCATCACCGTCTTGCCGCCGGTCAGGGCCTTGAGGTCCAGGCGCTGGCGGCGCCCTGCCACCAACAGTTCGACACCCTCGTGCACCAGCCCCTCACGGTCCATGCGCGCCGATACCCCGGCCTCGCGCAGCAGGTCAACGGTGCCCTGCTCCAGCACACCGGCGCGGATACGGCCAAGCACGTACTCAGGGGTCTGGCGTTCGAGAATGAGCGTGTCGATGCCCGCCTTGTGCAGCAGTTGACCAAGCAGCAGGCCAGAAGGGCCGGCGCCAATGATTGCAACCTGGGTTTTCATTGTTGTTGTCTCGCCTTGTCGATGCCGTACTGGCGGCAGCCGGCATACGTTATTCGGGTTAGCCCCTGCATTTTTACTGGCGCAAAAAGCTGAAAAGGTGTCATATCCGATGGAAAATCTGCACTTTTCAAAATTCCGTGCGATCAGCGCACAGGTGTCCCGACCATGAAATTCTCCCTTCCCGGCGTACCGCTGTTTCAGCTCTATGGCGAGAACCACGCCTGGCCCGGCACCGATCTGCTGCACTGCGAATCGATCCCCGCACGCAGCCGCCTGCACCACTGGGAAATCAAGCCGCACCAGCATGCCGAACTGTTCCAGTTGCTCTACGTGCAGCGCGGGCACGCGCTGGTGGAAATCGAAGGTCGACGCAGCGAGATCCACGAGGCGGCGATCCAGGTGGTACCACCGCTGACGGTGCATGGCT
Organism: Pseudomonas sp. A014; assembly: GCF_052378495.1. NCBI lineage: Bacteria > Pseudomonadati > Pseudomonadota > Gammaproteobacteria > Pseudomonadales > Pseudomonadaceae > Pseudomonas > Pseudomonas sp. A014. The sequence continues at coordinate 2,356,483 of NZ_CP199001.1, read as the reverse complement.
TTCGCTTCAGCGCCGACATCCAGGGCCATGTACTGACCTTCGGTACGGCGCTGGTGGCCGACCTCGAGCAGCGCCTGGGTGCGCCACTGGCGGTGCTGGCATCGGCGGCCTGCTACCCGCTGGGCCGCGACCGCACGCGCCTGCGCGGGCTGATCGACACCTTGCAGCAGGAGTACCAGGGCAGCGCACCCGCTCGCGCCGCCATGCTGCAGGCGCTGGTGACCGCCCTGATGGTGTGGATCAGCCGCCGCCAGCAACTGGGCCAGGCACCGCGCAACCGCGACGAGCGCGACCGCCACCTGCTCGGGCACTACCTGCGCCTGGTCGAAGCGCATTACCGCCAGCACCTGTCGGTCGATGAGTTCGCTGCACGGCTGGGCATCACCAGCCTGCAGCTCAACCAGCTGTGCCGCGCGCTGAGCGGGCAGACCGCGCTGCAGGTGATCCACCAGCGCCTGCTGCTCGAAGCGCGGCGCAACCTGACCTACACACGCATGAGCATCGGCCAGTTGTCCGACAGCCTGGGTTTCAGCGATCCCACCTACTTCGCACGCTTCTTCAAACGTCTCAGCGGCCAAACCCCCAATGCCTACCGACGCAGCGGCACTGCGCAATCACCTTGACGTATACGTCAACCTGCCTTTAGCTTACTCACATTCCACCCCCGAGCCCGAGCATGAGCAGCCAGACCTACAGCATTTCCGACCTGTCCCGCGAGCTGGACATCACCACCCGCGCCATCCGCTTCTACGAGGAGCAGGGTCTGCTGAGCCCCGAGCGTCGCGGCCTGGAGCGCATCTATTCGGCACGTGACAAGGTGACCCTCAAGCTGATCCTGCGCGGCAAGCGCATCGGCTTCTCGCTGGCCGAGTGCCGCGAGCTGATCGAGCTGTACGACCCCAGCGGCGGCAACCTCAAGCAGCTCACCAGCATGCTGGCCAAGATCGCCGAGCGCCGCGCGCAACTGGAGCAGCAGATGCTCGATATCCAGCAGATGCACCTGGAGCTGGACACTGCCCAGGAGCGCTGCGAGCAGGCCCTGGCCGCCACCCTGAACAATAACCGTTGATTCGCCACAGGAACCCCGCCATGTCATTGCCCGCACACGTGCGCCTGGTCGAAGTCGGCCCGCGCGACGGCTTGCAGAACGAAGCCCAACCCATCAGCGTCGCCGACAAGGTGCGGCTGGTGGACGACCTCACCGACGCCGGGCTCTCCTACATCGAGGTGGGCAGTTTCGTCTCGCCCAAGTGGGTGCCGCAAATGGCTGGATCGGCCGAGGTGTTTGCCGGTATCCGCCAGCGTGCCGGGGTGACCTACGCGGCCCTGGCGCCGAACTTGCGCGGTTTCGAGGATGCACTGGCAGCCGGGGTCAAGGAGGTGGCGGTGTTCGCCGCGGCGTCCGAGGCGTTCTCCCAGCGCAACATCAACTGCTCGATCAGCGAGAGCCTGCAGCGCTTCGAACCGATCATGGGCGCCGCGCGCGAGCACGGTATCCGGGTCCGCGGCTATGTATCCTGCGTGCTCGGCTGCCCTTATGAAGGCAAGGTCAGCGCCGAGCAGGTCGCCCCGGTCGCCCGGGCCCTGCACGACATGGGCTGCTACGAAGTGTCGCTGGGCGACACCATCGGCACCGGCACCGCCGGCGATACCCGGCGCCTGTTCGAGGTGGTCTCGGCGCAGGTGCCGCGCGAGCAGCTTGCCGGCCACTTCCACGACACCTACGGCCAGGCCCTGGCCAATGTCTATGCCAGCCTGCTCGAAGGGATCAGCGTGTTCGACAGCTCGGTGGCCGGGCTCGGCGGCTGCCCCTACGCCAAGGGCGCCACAGGCAACATCGCCACCGAAGACGTGCTGTACCTGCTGCAAGGCCTGGGCATCGAGACCGGTATCGACCTGGACAAACTGGTCGCCGCCGGCCAGCGCATCAGCGACGTGCTGGGGCGTGCCAACGGCTCGCGGGTGGCACGGGCGCGCAACGCCCGCTGACGCTCGCCCGGGGCGGCGAGCGCCGCCCTGCTTGCCTCACTCATCGAACTGTGACAATCCCGACCATCAGGATTATGCTCTGCGGGTATGTCCTCCAGTCTCAATATGTGAGCGCCGAATATGAAAATCGATGACATGGACGCCTTCGTGGCCGTCATCCGTTGCCAGTCGACCAACCTTGCCGCCGAAGCGCTGCAACTGACCCAGCCGGCCATCACCCGGCGCGTGCAGAACTTCGAGGAAGACCTCGGCGCCACCTTGCTCGACCGCAACACCAAGCCACTCAAGCCCACGCCCATGGGCCTGCGTGTGTACGAGCAGTGCAAGGCCATCCTGCGTGAAATCGACGCCCTGCGCGAACTGGTGGCCAACGATGGCGCGCCGTCCGGCACCCTGCGGCTGGGCGTGCCGCAGACACTGGGCGATGTGGTGCTGCTCGAGGCCCTGGCGCAGATCCGCCAGGCCTACCCTGAGCTGCGCACCCAGGTCACCAGCGGCTGGGGCAGCAGCCTGATCGCGCGCATGGAAAACGGCGAGCTGGATGCCGCTGCCGCCCTCTTCCCACCGGGCAAGATCTTCCCCGAGGGCATCGCCAGCCATTCCATCACGCGTATGCCGTTGCGGGTGGTCGCGGCCAAGGGCAGCGCCGGCAAGCGCAGCTACAAGTTGCGCGACTGCTATACCCGCGGCTGGGTGCTCAACCCCGATGGTTGCGGCTTTCGCGCCGGGCTGCAGCGCGCATTGAGCGAACAGGGGTTGTCACTGTCGATCAACCTCGAAACCTTCGGCACCGAGTTGCAACTGGGGCTGGTCGCCAACGGCCAGGGCCTGGGCCTGGTGCCCGAACCGCTGTTGCTTGCCAGTCGCCATCGAGACCTGCTGGACATCGTCAACGTCAGCGATTTCAAGCCGCAAGTCGACCTGTGGCTGTTCCATCCACGCTACCTGGGCAACCTCCAGGAGCCGGTGGAGCTGTTCGGCGCCGTGGCAGGCACCCGCCTGAACAGCGCAGCGAGCTGACCCGGCTAAATGATCACCTTGCATAAAAACAAAAAAGATAATTCTTAAAACGAATAATTAGCATAGAACCAAAAAGACTTTTACAGCGTTGCGCCAGACGCCTACGGTCCTGTTCACACCGTACTGCTTGCACTGGAGCACCGCATGAGTTCACTGTCCGTCGTACCTCCCAGCCAGGAGGCCGTGCGCCTACGGGTCAGCGCCGAGGAATGGGAGGTGCGGGTCAAGCTCGCCGCCGCCTATCGCCTGGCGGCCCTGTTCCGCTGGACCGATCACATCTACACGCATTTCTCGGCACGGGTTCCCGGCCCGGACGAGCACTTCCTGATCAACGCCTTCGGCCTGCTGTTCGACGAAATCACCGCGTCGAACCTGGTCAAGGTGGATGTCGACGGCACGATCATCGACGACCCGCTGGGCCTGGGCATCAACCAGGCCGGCTACGTCATCCACAGCGCGATCCACCGCGCCCGCCCCGACCTCAAGGCCGTATTGCACACCCACACCCGCGATGGCGCGGCGGTGTCTGCCCAGCGTGACGGCCTGCTGCCGGTCTCCCAGCATGCGTTGGCCTATTACAGCCGCGTGGTGTATCACGACTACGAGGGCGTCGCGCTGGACCTGGATGAACAGCAGCGCCTGGTGGCCAACCTGGGGCAAAGCAATATCCTGATCCTGCGCAATCACGGCTTGCTCACCGGCGGCATCAGCGTCGAGCATGCCTTCCGTGAGCTGCACGGCCTGGAGCGCGCCTGCAACATCCAGATCGCCGCCCAGGCCGGTGGCAACGACCAGCTGCAGTACACCTCCCCGGCGGCGATTGCCAAGGTGCATGAGCAGTCGAAGCGCTTTTCCGACGGGCTTGGCGAAGGGATCCAGCGGCACTGGGATGCGTTGATCCGGCAACTGGATCGCGAGGGGCGCGATTACCAAAACTGACCACAGCACCTCCTGCGGCAGCGGGCATGCCCGCTGCGCTTACCTCAGCCCTCGCGCCAACGCCACGCAGCGGCGCGCCAGCACATCGGTCGGGTCCACCAGTGCCACCTGCACCCCGTCGATGGGGAAGCCATCGGCCTGGGCCAGAATCAACGGCAATTCGGTACAGCCCAGGATCAACACCCGCGCGCCCTGCCCGACCAGTTGCCCGGCGCCGGCCAGCAGGTCATCCCGACACTGCCCTTCGCTAAATCCCGCCTTGACGCCTTCCTCACCATAGATCGCACGCATCACCCGCGCCTGCGCCGCATCGTCCGGCACCAGCAACGACAGGCCGACGCGTTCGGCCGCCGCGTGATAGACCCCACTCTGCAACGTGCCCGAGGTCGCCAGCAGCCCCACCCGCACCTCACGACCATAGCGGTGCAGAATGAAATCGATGGTCTCGCTCAGCATGTTGACGATCGGCACCGCCAGATGCTCCTGGATCCGCTCGACATAGGCATGCGCGGTGTTGCACGGGATCGCGATGGCATCGGCGCCCTCCTCTTCCAGGCGGCGGCAGGTCGAGTACATCGCCACGGTCGGGTCGGCCTCCTGGCGCAGTAGGTTGGCGGTGCGATCGGGAATCTGCGGGTTCTGCTCGACCACCATCCTGATATGGTCCTGGTCACGCCCGGCCGGAGTGTTCTTCACTACCTTGCCCATGAAATCCACGGTCGCCGCCGGCCCCACGCCACCGACGATCCCCAGCTTGAACGGCGCGAGGCTGGGCACCGAATCGGTGGCGCTGGCGAAGTCGGCATACACCTGGTTGGCATCGATGCAGTGAATGCCACGGCGCATCAGCTCTGGCGCCAGCAACGACAGCTCGGTCATGCCCGGCAGCAACAGCGTCGCGCCCTGGCCCTCGAGCTCCAGGCAAACCTGATGCAGCAGCTCCAGCGCCACCCCATCCAGATGTCCGGCCTTGATGCCTGCAGGCCCGTACACCGCCTCCATCAACGCCGCCTGCTGCACCGGCGAGGGATGGATCAGTTCGTAGTCGTCGGCAAGATGCCGCTCGAACAACCCCGAAGCGCGCACATAGTCCGAAGCCAGCACGCCCAGGCGCGCACCGGGCGGGGCGATGTGCGCCACATGGGCCTTGAGCGCCGCCATCAGGTCGACGATGGCGATCTGCAGCTCGGCGCGCAGTTCGTCGATGAAGGTATGGCTGGCGAAGCACGGCACCAGCACGGCGTCGGCACCGCTGTCGGCATAGCCCTGGCAGACCTGGAACACGTAGAGCTTGCGCGAGGTCATGCTCGCGCCCGCGCTGAGCGGCAACGCCAGGTCCTTGAAGGGGTGCTGCTCGAACAGCAGGTGGTAGCGGCCCTGTTCGGCCAGCAGGGGCTGGCTCTTGAGCAGCTTGAGGAACAGATCGCCACCGGCCAGCGAGCCGAGGCCGCCGATGATGCCGAGGGTGCGCGCGTTGGAGGTCTTGCGTGGGCTTATCATGGGACGGTCCGGATCAGGCGTGGGTGGCAGGTTTCAGCGCAGGTTCGACAGGCGTCGGGGCATCCTCATGGCGCCGTTCGAGGTCGGCGATCACCGCCGTGGCGATGCTGTTGCCCACCACGTTGGTCGCGGTACGGCCCATGTCGAGGAACTGGTCGATGGCCAGGATCAGCAACAGCCCGGCCTCGGGCAGGTGGAACATCGGCAGCGTCGCCGCGACCACCACCACCGAGGCCCGCGCCACCCCGGCCATGCCCTTGCTGGTGACCATCAGGGTCAACAGGATCAGCACTTGCTGGGTAAAGCTCAGCTCGATGTTGTAGGCCTGGGCGATGAACATGATGGCGAAGGCCTGGTACATCATCGAGCCGTCGAGGTTGAACGAGTAGCCCAGCGGCAGGACGAAGCTCGACACACGCTTGGGTGCACCGAATTTCTCCAGCGCATCGATGGTCTTGGGGTAGGCCGACTCGCTGCTCGCAGTGGAGAACGCCAGCAGCACCGGCTCGCGGATCAACTTGCCCAGGGTGAAAACCGGGCGCCCGAGGAAGCCGTAGCCCACCGCGAACAGCACCATCCACAGCAGCAGGATGCCCAGGTAGAACTGGCCGATCAGCTTGCCGTAGTCGAACAGCAGGCCAATGCCCTGGGTGGTGACGGCGGCGGCCAGCGCGGCGAAGACGCCGACCGGGGCGAACATCATCACGTATTCGGTGATGCGGAACATCACCTTGGCAAGCTCGTCCACCAGCTCGCCGATACGGGTGTTGCCACGTTGCTTGACGAACGCCAGCGCCAGCCCGAAGAACAGCGAGAACACCACGATCTGCAGGATCTCGTTGTTGGCCATGGCTTCGGCGATGCTGCGCGGGAACACATGGCTGATGAAGGTCTTGAGGCTGAAGTCCCCGGCGTTGACCGCCACAGCGCTCACTGCCTGGCCCGATTCCACGCTCAGGTTCAGGTGGGCGCCAGGCTGGAAAAGATTGACCAGCAGCATGCCCAGGGCCAGGGAGAACACCGAGGCGCTGACGAACCAGATCATCGAGCGCAGGCCGATGCGTCCCACCGAGCCGGAATTACCCAGGCTGCTGATCCCTGCGACCAGGGTGGCGAACACCAGCGGGGCGATGATCATCTTGATCATGCGCAGGAAGATGTCGGTGACCAGGCTGAAGTAACCGGCAATCTGCTTGGCGGCGTCCGCGGAGCCTGCGTAGGTGTTGCACAGCCAGCCGACGACGATGCCGAGCAGGATCGCCACGGCGATGTAACGGGGTAGTTTCTTGTTATTCATCTCGACCTCTGTCTGTCGAATGCGGGAGGGACAGCAACAGGCTACGACGCACGGCCGGGGCAGTTGATGAGGATGCGCGATGGGTTCATGCGTAATTCGCATAGTTGTCGAATTTCGGTGAATCTGGATAGGAGCGGTTATAAAATGCAGGCATTGAACCGCGCCACATATCCTGTGGGAGCGGGCTTGTCCCGCGATTGGGCGCGCAGCGGCCATAACACCGGACACCGAGATGCATCAGAAAGATCTTGGTTGCCTGGCTTGCGGCCGCTACGCGCCCGATCGCGGGACAAGCCCGCTCCCACAGGGTGCGGCTGCAGAATCTACGCACCAACCACAGGCCCACCACCATGCAGACCAAATGGATCGATGACCTGCTGGCCATCGCCGAGACCAAGAGCTTTTCCCGCGCGGCCGAGATCCGCTGCATCACCCAGTCCGCGCTGTCGCGACGCATTCGCTCGCTGGAGGAATGGGTCGGCGTCGAGCTGGTCGACCGCAGCACCTATCCGGTGCAACTGACCGCCGCCGGCAAGACCTTCTGCGACGAAGGCCGAGACGCGCTGTCGATCTTCCATGACCTGCGCTCGGCGCTGCGCCGTGGCGAGCGCATGCCCGGGCGCTCGATCCAGGTGGTGGCCGGGCACACCCTGTCGATGACCTTCCTGCCCACCTGGTTCGCCGGTTTCCAGCGCCGCTACGGCTACTTCAATGCGCGGGTGCTGGCCGCCAACGTGCAGGAGGCGGTCATCGCCCTGGCCGAAGGCAGCTGCGACCTGATGATCGGCTACAGCCACGCGCGTGCACCGATCATCCTCGACCGTGACAAGTTCGTCGGCCTGCGCCTGGGCAGCGATGCCTTCTTCCCGGTGTCGGCGCCCGACGCAGATGGGCGCCCGCTGTTCGCCCTGCCGGGGGCAGCGGGCAAGCCCATCCCCTACCTCGCCTACACCTCTACCTCGTTTCTCGGGCGGGTGGTGGATGTGCTGCTGCAGGGCAACGCGCAACCTCACCTCAAGCGCTTCTACGAAGCCGACATGGCCATGCACCTGATGCGCATGGCCCGCGAAGGCTATGGCATCGCCTGGCTGCCGGAGTCGGCGGTCGAGGAGGAACTGGCCAGCGGTCGGCTGGTGCGCGCAGGCGGGGACGAGTGGAGCGCGGAACTGGAAATCTGGTCATTCCGCTCGATCGGCAACAGCAACCCGACCATGCTCGAGCTGTGGAAGTCGCTGGAGCACGACCTGCGCTGAAACGCTGCCGGGGCCCTTGCGGCCCCGGCTTCAAGTGCATCGACGGGCGATCAGAACTTCAACTGCCATTGCCCCATCACGGCGTGATTACGCGCATTGCTGCCCAACTCGCCGTTGTAGCCCAGGCCCACACTCTGCCGTGCACTGAGTCCCAGCTCCAGCCCGGCCTCGACGACCAGGCTGTCACGGTCCAGCGCACTGCCCTGGACGCTGAACGCATCGCCGCCGGCCAGGAACGCCTGGCGCGTGCGGGTGTCGAGGTTGCCATAGGTGTGGCGCCAGCCCAGGCTGGCGCGGGGCGTCAGGCTCATGCCGTTGTCCAGTTGCCCCAGGTGTGCGATGCGCACGCCGAAGGTACTGGTGACGTTGTCCTGCGTGTCGGCATCCACCGCCAACGCAGCATCGCCGCCCTTCTCGCGGTAGCTGTCGCGGTGATAGCGCTGGTAGCCCAGGTTGGCGAAAGGCTCGGCACTCAGGCGCCCGCTGCCCAGGGCATAGCCCAGCTCGGCGAAGGCCTGCTGGCTGTCGGCATCGTAGTTGCCCTTCAGGCGCTCATCGAAGCCATCGAAGGCCACGCTGCGCTTGCTGTCGCCGTCATGGCTGCTGTACGCCGCGCCCAGGCGCAGGGCCAGCGGGCCACTCTGGCGTTGGGCGTAGACGCCGGCATGCCAGCTGCGCACCTTGCCATCCAGGCCGCTGGCGTCCAGGCGGGTGCGCGAGTAGCCGCCCAGCACGCCCAGGCGCCAGTCGCTGCCCACCGCCCAGTCCAGGCCCATCACCGCGCCGCCGGTGCGCTGTTCCAGGCTGCTGGCGCCGTGGCTGCCATCGACCTTGCCGTAGCTGCCCAGCGCCTGGCCCCACACTCGCCCCTGGGCGTTCGGGTCGTTGAGGTTGCGCACGCCCTGGGGCAGGCCGGTGGCAGCGAGCACCGGGGTGTCCTGCTGATCCAGGCCCACCAGCAACCCGGAATTGCTGCCCATCGACTGCAAGGCGCCGAGCATGGTGCTGCCCACCTGGGCGCTACCGGCCAGGGTGGCCGCAGCGAGGTTGGCGGTGTTGCTGCCCGACAGCTGCTCGATGGCATTGCCTGCGCTGGCGTTCGAGGTATTGAGCAGCGCACTGTACAGCGCACTGCCGCTGCCCAGGCTGGCCAGGCTGCGCGCCGCAGCGCCAGCGTTGGCGCTGCGGGCGAACTGATCGAAGGCGACGTCGTTGCGGGTGTAGGTCAGGCCCACCGAGTGGCTGCTGTAGCTCAGTTTCGGGGTGAGGAAGGCGTAGTCACTGGTGACCTGGCCAAAGGTGCCGTTGATCGCACCGGCGTTGAGCACGGTGTACTGGCTCTGCCAGGGGTAGTGGCCAGGCGTCGGCTGGATGCGCAGGGTGGCACCGCCCAGATTGGCGGTACCGGTGACGGTGATCGGCGCGCTGCTGCCGTCGGCGTTGACGCCATAGACCAGGCTGGCGCCCGAATCGAACTTCAGGTCGCCCTTGACCGTGGCCACGCCCAGCCCGGTGTTGGTCAGCATCGTGCCCCTGACGTCGAGGCCACCGACCACACCACCGCCCGCGTAGGTCGCCCCCCGGTCTACCCGCAAACTGCCGAGCACGCTGCCCTGGTTGACCAGCGCTGCGCCCTGGGTGATCTCGCCACCCTGGCTGAAATCGTTGACGCTGCTCAGCGTCCAGGTGCCCCCGGAGACCAGCAGCTTCTCGAAGTTGGCGCTGTTGCCGAACTGGCCGCTGCCCTCGAGCTGCAGCGTATCGACGCCATCGCCCGCATCCACCAGGCCATTGAACACCCCACCGGTACGCACGATCAGGCGGTCGTCGCCGCCGCCCATGCTCAATGCCAGGCCGTTGCCGCCGCTGATGGTGCCGCTGTTGATCACAGTGTCATCGAAGTTGCCGATCAGCTTGATGCCGAAGCCACGCTCACCACGAATGGTGCCGGCGTTGTCGATGGTGGTGGCGCCGACACCCGAACCTTCGGCACCGTCGTCCACCAAAATACCGTTGTCGACGCTGCGGATCAGGCCGGTGCTGGTGTTGGTGACCGTACCGCCGCCCATGGCGATGCCTTCGCTGCCGTTGGGCCTCCCGCCGCTGTCCACGCCCTTGGCGCCCAGGCCCTGGATGGTGCCGGCGTTGTAAATGTGGCCGATCAAGTCGATATCGACGCCATCGCCATCGCCATTGATCTTGCCGTCGGCGATGGCACCGGTGATGGTGCCCCAGTTGTACACAGTGCCGGTACCGTCGGAGCCGAAGCCCGAGCCGTTGCGCCCGGTGACGCTGGCACCGGCATAGTTGTAGAGGGTGGCGTCGGTCTTGAGGTCGATGCCGTGACGGTCGGCACTGATGCTGCCGTAGTTGTACACGGTGACGCCGGTCGAAGTGCCGATCTTGATGCCGTCGTATTTCTGGTCCAGGCCCTTGGCATCCTGGGGCGCGGTGTCGGTATAGATACGCCCGTAGTTGGTGATGGTGGCGTTGGAGCCGGTCTTGATCGCGTCGTTGCCCACGGCGTGGATCACGCCGCTCGCCTCGTTCACCAGGGTGGTGCTGAAGCCTGGGTTGTTGAGGGCCTCCAGATCGATGGCCTGGCCATCGGTGATGGACTCGATGGTCCCGGCGTTGCTGATCTTGAGGCTGCCGCCCGCGCTGGGGTTGGTCTGGAAACGGATACCGTCGTTGGTACCCTGGATCAGCGCCCCGGCACGGTTGGTGATGACGAAGAAGCTCTGGTCGGTGCCGCCATCCTTGGTATCGATACCACGGGCCACGGTGGAGCGAATGATCCCGGCATTGTCGACGCTGACCGTGGTGCCACTGGTCTGCTTGGGCAGGATCACCCCGTCGTCGGCACCCGAGACGATGCTGCCGGTCGGCGTCACCTTGAGCGTGTCGCCCTTCTTGAGTTCCAGCGTGCTGGTACTGGCATTGCCAACCTGGTAATCGGTGGCGTTGGCGGCCAGGGCAGCACTGGCCAGGGCGACACACAGGGCCAGACGGTGCGGCGTGAAATGCATGTTGGGGCGACCATTGTGATTGTTGATGGCCGGCCAATATGGCTATCAGATATTACCGTTTGATTGACAACCTGCGCCGACCGCCTTCAACCAGCGCCCCACTTCGGCATAAATCCCCTCCACGGCCTCGACCATCCCCTGCATCCGCAGGAAATCATGGGTCAGTGCCTCTTCCACCCGCCACTGCAGCGGCACGCCGGCCTTTTCCAGGGCATGCGCCCAGGCAACACCTTCATCGAGCAAAGGATCATGCCCGGCCAGGGCCATCCAGGTGGGCGCCAGCCCTTCGAGCGCCGTCAGGTGCAACGGCGACACCCGCCAATCGAGGCGCTGCGATGCGTCACGCACGTAGTGCCGGTAGAACCATTCCAGGGTTTCGCTCTCGAGCAGGTAACCCTCGGCATATTTCCCATGGGACGGCCGCTGGCAGCTGATATCGGTGACCGGATAAAACAGCAACTGCGCCAACGGACGCAACACCGCCTTCTCCGGCTGCTGCGCGGCCACGGCGGCGACGACGATGGCCAGGCTGGCTCCCGCGCTGTCGCCACTGACCACCACCCGGCGGGCATCCAGGCGCTGCGCCTCGCCGTGCTCCACCAGCCAGCGGGCACTGGCCAGGGCATCGTCCGCAGCCGCCGGGAAGGGTGCTTCCGGCGCCAGGCGGTAGGCTGGCGCGAGGACCGCAAAATCGCTGCACATCGCCAGGCGGCGACATACCGCATCGTGGGAGTCCAGGCTGCCGACCACATAGCCGCCACCGTGAAAATACAACAGCACCGGCTGCAGACCGTCCACCGGCGACTGCCGACGGTACAACCGTGCCGACAGCGGTTGGCCATCACCATCCACCATCTGCAGGTGCTCGACCTGCAGGTCCTCAGGCGGGCTCGGGTCGAGCACCTGGGAGCTGCGCTCGAATTCGGCACGGGCCTGCTCGACGCTCATCTGGTGCATGGGTTGGCTGGCACCGGTCAGTCGGCCCAGTTCGACCAGTTCGAGAAAACCGGCCAGGTCAGGATGCAGAGACATTGGGAAAATCCTCGGAAGACGCGATACGGGCGCCCGCCTGTGCGGCGGGCGCCCGAGGTTTCAATGACTGAACGTCGGGGCCAGGCTGTCGCGGATATCCGCCAGTACGCTGGGGTGCTGCAGCAATTCGAAGTGCCCTGCCGCCACCACCGCACTGGCCTGGCACTGCCCGAGCGCCGCTTCGAAACTGGCACGCTCGCGACTGCCGACGCCTTCGCCCCACCAGCAGCGCGCCTCGGCCGCCACCGCCGGCAGGCTGTGCAAGGCCTCACCCAGGGCTTTCAGGCGCATGGCCACGACGAAGGTGTGGGCCAGGTCCTGTGCCTCGATTCGGGCATACACCTCGGAGGTGCTGCCCTGCTCGCGCAGTTGCCCGATCTGCACCGCCAACGCATCGGCGTCCAGTTGCGTCAGCGTTGCGGGGTCGAGCGCCGCTGCGGGCGCATCGCCCAGGGTGACCGCCACGAAACCGTGGAAGTCGTCACGCCAGTCGCCGCCCGCTGCGGCCAGCCCCGGCAGGTAACTGTCCACCAACCCCAGCAGGCTGACTTCGCGGCCAAGGCGGATCAGCTCGGCGGCCACCAGCACCGCCAACGGCCCACCCAGCGACCAGCCCAACAGCCGCAGCGGCCCTTCAGGCTGCTTGCGCAGCACGACCTGGGCGTAGTCGCCAGCCATTGCCGCCAACGAGCTGTCCTGCCACTCGCGGTCCAGGAGCATACGGCATTGCAGGCCATAGACCGTGCACTGCCCATCCAGGTGGCGGGCCAGCGGCTCGTAGTCGAACACCGTGCCGAAGCCGGCATGCAGGCAGAACAGCGGCGAGCTGCCGTCGACGATACGGTTGAGCGCCAACAGCGGATCCGGCGCCCGCGGCTTGCGTTCGCTGCCGCACAGTTGGGCGATGGTCGGTTTGCTCATGATGTCGCGCAGCTTCAGGCTCAGGCCCAGCTCAGGTGCCGCGCGGACCTTGCCCAGCACCTTGAGCACGCGCAGCGAGTCGCCGCCCAGTTCGAAGAAGTTGTCGGTGATCCCGACCTGGTCGAGCTCCAGCACCTCCTGCCAGATGCGCACCAGCGCCTGTTCCTGCGGGGTGCTGGCCGGCACGTGCTCACGCGCCTTGAACTGCGGGTCAGGCAGGGCCTTGCGGTCGAGCTTGCCGTTGGCGCTCAGCGGCAGCGCTGCGAGCAGGATGATCTGCGCCGGGACCATGTAGTCCGGCAGTTCATCGGCCAGGTGCGCACGCAGGCTTTCGGCCAGGTTGTCACCCGCCTCGGCCACCACGTAGGCGACCAGTTGCTTGCTGCCATTGACCTCCCGCGCGACCACCACGGCATCGCGTACCTCGGCCCGCCCACGCAGGCGCGCCTCGATCTCGCCCAGCTCGATACGGAAACCGCGGACCTTGACCTGGTTGTCGAGGCGGCCGAGATAGTCGAACACGCCATCGGCGCGACGGCGCACCAGGTCGCCAGTGCGGTACAGACGCCCGCCCGCCTGCGCGAACGGGTCACAGACGAAACGCTCGGCCGTCACATCCGGACGTTGATGGTAGCCGCGCGCCAGGCCCTCACCGCCGATGTAGAGCTCACCGGCAACCCCGTCCGGCACCGGATTGAGTGCAGCGTCCAGCACATACAAGGTGCGCTCGCCGACGCGGGTGCCGATCGGTGCGTACACCGCCTCGCACGGTTGGTTGGCGGCAACGCGCCAGAGCAGCGGCGTGACCACGGTTTCGGTCGGGCCGTAGCCATTGGTCAGCGCCTGCGGGCGCAGGTTGCGGCGCACCAGGTCGTAGTTGGCCTGGGCCACCGCATCGCCACCGAAGCAGTAGATGCGCACTGCCGGCGGCTCGTGGCCTTCGGCGTACTCGGCCAGTTGTTGCAGGTAGGCTGGCGGGAAGCAGGCGATGTCGATGCGCTCGGCATGCAAAGCTTGCCAGGTCTGTTCGGGCGTCCACAGTTCGCCCGGACGGATCACCAGGCAACCGCCATTGCTCAGGGTCGACAGCCAGCGCTCCTGGGCGCCGTCGAAGGCGAACGACATGAACAGCAGCTCGCGGGTGCGCGCGTCCATCTCGTAGCGCTCGGCGATCGCCGCGCAGTGCATGGCCAGTGGGCCATGGGTGACCGCCACGCCCTTGGGCTTGCCGGTCGAACCCGAGGTGTAGATCAGGTAGGCCAGGTTGTCGGGCGACACCGTCGCGGCGCCACGGGTGATGCCCGCAGCATCGAGGTCAAGGCTGTCGAGGGGCAGCCAGTTCACCCCCTCGCGCTGCGGCAGGCGTGCCTGCACGCTGTGCTCGGTGAGGATCAGGGCAGCGTTGCTGTCTTGCAGGATCCAGTCCAGGCGCTCGCGGGGGTAGTCGATGTCCAGCGGCACGTAGGCGCCACCGGCCTTCATCACCGCGTAGAACGCCACCACCATGTCCACCGAGCGCTGCAGGGCCACGCCCACCCGCACTTCCGGGCCGACACCTTGCGCCACCAGCAACTCGGCCAGGCGGCTGGCCCGCTGTTCGAGTTGGGCGTAGGTCAACTGGCGACCGGCACACACCAGCGCGACCTGCGTCGGACGCTCACGGCTGTGGCGGGCGATCTGCTCGCCCAGCAGCGCCGTCGGCGCCTGTCCGCCCAGGCGGTTGGCCTCGAGCAACTGGCGCTGTCCGGCCTGATCGAGCAAACCGAGATTGCCAAGCCGGGCCTGCGGCTGGTCGAGCATCGCCTGCAGCAAGGTCTCGAAGCTGGCGAGGATATGCTCGACGCTGGCCGGCGTGAAACGCCCGACCAGATAGAGGAACTCGATCTTCAGGGTCGCGCCCAGATGCACCGCCAGGTCCATGGCGTAGTTGGTCACGTCACGCGTGCTCACCTGGCCGAACTGCAACTGCTGGTCCTGGGCCTGGGCCAGGCGCTCGTCCACCGGATAGTTCTCGAACACGATGATGCTGTCGAACAGGCCACCGGCGCCCTGCCCGGCCCAGCGCTGGATATCGGCCAACGCCGTGTGCTCGTGGTCGCGCACCTCCAGGTTCCAGGCCTGCAGGGCCTGCAGCCATTGGTCCAGCGGCTGCTGGTCGGACAGGGTCTGGACGATCGGCAAGGTGTTGATGAACAGGCCGAGCATCTCACCCGAGCCTGCCAACTCCGCCGGGCGCCCGGCCACCGTGGCGCCGAAGCACACGGTCTGCTGCCCGGTATGGCGCTGCAACAGCAGCAGCCAGGCCGCCTGCACCAGCGTGTTGGGGGTCACCCGCAATTGCTGGGCGACCTCGCGCAGGCGTTGGGTGCGTGCGGCATCCCAGTCCAGGTACAGCGCCGCATGGCCTTCAGCCTGCGCATCGGCCGGCAACGGCAGGCTGCTGCTGAGGCTGGTCGGCCCCTCCAGGCCTGCCAGGCGCTCGCGCCAGAAGGCTTCCTGGCGCGCCGCCGGCTGCTCGCGCAACCAGCCGATATAGTCGCGGAAATGCCCGCGCTTGGTGGGCAGCGGATGCCCGGCATAGCACTCGAAGACCTCGCCCATCAGGCGCGAATTGGACCAGCCGTCCATGAGGATATGGTGGCTGGTCCAGATCAGCTGGGTGGTGTCGTCATCCAGGCGCACCACGCTCAGGCGCGCCAGCGGCGCCTCGAGCAGCTCGAAGCCGCGCGCACAATCCTCATCGGCCAGCGCCTGCAAGGCGCCTGGCTCGACGCTGCGCTCGCGCCAGTCCAGGCAGCGCGCCGGCAGGCTGCCCTGGCGGTAGACCACCTGCAGCGGCTCGGCCAGGTGGCTGGCGGTCCAGAAACCGGTGCGCAGGATCTCGTGGCGCGCCACCACCTGCGCCCAGGCGGCGATGAACGCCTCGGCGTCGAGGCCCTTGACCTCGATGCTGGTCTGGTTGATGTACAGGTTGGCCGCCGATTCCTGGGTGTGGAACAGCATGCCCAGCTGGGTCGGCGATAGCGGGTAGATGTCCTCGACCTGCTCCAGCAGGCCGGGGAAGCGCTCGAGCTGGGCCTGATCGAGCCCGCACAGCGGGAAATCCGAAGGCGTCGCGCCGCGCAGCGGCAGTTCCACGCAGTGGCGCACCAACGCGCCGAGCTGCTCGATGTAGCGCTCGGCCAGGGCCTGAATCTCGTCGGGGGCGAACTGCGCACGGCTGAAGATCCAGTTCAGGCTCAGCTCGCCGCCATACAGCTGGCCATTGACCGTCAGCCAGTTGCCCAGCGGTGCATCCTCGCCCTGCTCCGCCCCGGCAGACTCGTTTGCCGGGGTGAACAGCGCACCATCGTCCACGGCGAAACTGCCGTCGAACTGGCCCAGGTAGTTGAAGGTCACCCGCGGCTGCGGCAATGCCGCGAGCAGCGCACGCACCTGCGGCTCGCCGTAGTAACGCAGCGCCCCGAAACCGACGCCGCGATGCGGAATGGCGCGCAGTTGCTCCTTGACCTGCTTGATCGAGGCCCCCAGCTCGGCAGCCGGCGTCAGGCACACGCTGAACATCGAACTGAACCAGCCGACGGTACGGGTCAGGTCGATGTCGTCGAACAAGGCTTCGCGCCCGTGCCCTTCCAGTTGCACCAGGGCGTGCTCGTCACCGGTCCAGGCCACCAGGGTGCGCGCCAGGGCCGTCATCAACAGGTCATTGATCTGGGTGCGATAGGCCGCAGGCGCCTGCTGCAGCAATTGTCGGGTCAGGGCCGCATCCAGGCGCACCTGCACCGTGGCGGCGTCGCGATTGAGCAGAGGTTGCGTCGGCGCGGCTACAGGCCAGTGCACCTGCACCTCGCGCAGACGCTCCCAGTACGCAAGCTCCGCCTGACCCTGCTCGCTGTGCGCATAGCTTTCCAGGCGCTCGGCCCAGGCCTTGACCGAGCTGGTGCGTGGCCCGAGGTCCGGTGCCTGGCCAGCCAGGCTCTGCTGGTAGGCGCTTTGCAGGTCGTCGAACAACACCCGCCACGACACGCCATCGACCACCAGGTGGTGAATCACCAGCAACAGGCGCTGGCTGTCGTCGGCAAGGGTGACCAGCACGGCGCGGACCAGCGGGCCGTCGGCCAGGTCGAGGCTGCGCTGCACCCGCTCACCCAGGGCTTGCAGGGCGTCGGGCTCTACCCCCTCGACCCGCTCCAGCAACGTACCGACCGTGGTCACCTCACGGAACTGTGCCTGCCACTGCCCGTCCACCTCGGTGAAGCCCAGACGCAGCGCGTCATGCTGCACCAGCAGCGCCTGCAAGGCGCGCTCCAGGGCATCGGCGTCCAGCGCCCGGGTCGGCTGCAGCAACACCGATTGGTTCCAGTGCGCGCGCTGCGCCAGCGGCAGCTCGAAGAACGCCTGCTGGATCGGCAGCAGTCCCGCCCTACCCGTCACCGGCCCCTGCTCGGCTTCCTGGCCCCCGGCCTCGATGCGCACCGCACCGGCCAGGCCCTGGATGGTCTGGTGGCGGAACAGGTCCTTGGGCGTGAAGCGGATACCGGCCTGCCGCGCACGGCTGACCACCTGGATGGAGATGATCGAGTCGCCACCCAGTTCGAAGAAGTTGTCGTTGACCCCGACCTGCTCCAGCTTGAGCACGTCCTGCCAGATCCCGGCGAGGGTCTTTTCCACGGCGCTCTGCGCCGCGACATAGGCCTGTTTCGACTGGCCGACCGCAGGGTGCGGCAGCGCACGACGTTCCAGCTTGCCGTTGGGGCTCAGCGGCAATTGCTCGAGCAGCAGCAGGTGCACCGGCACCATGTAGTCCGGCAGCACCGCGCCCAGGCGCTCTCGCAGCGTGGCGCGCAAGGCCTCGGACGCCGCGTCGTCCGCCACTGGCGTGCTTGGCACCAGATAACCCGCCAGTTGCAGGCCACCGGCACCCGGCACCGCCAGCACCACCGCTTCGCGTACTTCGTCCTGCTCCATCAGCCGTGCTTCGATCTCGCCCAGCTCGATGCGCAGCCCGCGAATCTTCACCTGATGGTCGATACGCCCCATGTACTCGATCACCCCGTCGGCGCGGTAGCGCGCCAGGTCGCCGGTGCGGTACAGCCGCTCGCCGTCACCGAAGGGGCTGGCGACGAAGCGTTCGGCGGTCAGCCCCGGACGACGGTGATAACCCCGCGCCAGGCCGGTGCCGCCCAGGTACAGCTCGCCTACCACGCCCACCGCCACCGGGCCTAGGCCAGCGTCCAGCACATAGGTCTGCAGGTTGGCGATGGGCTCGCCGATCGGCACGCTGTCGCGGCCTTCTTCGCGGCAGGTCCAGTGGGTCACGTCGATGGCCGCTTCGGTCGGGCCATACAGGTTGTACAGCCCGGCATTCGGCAGCTTGTCGAACACCTGGCGCTGGGCATCCACCGGCAGCGCCTCGCCGCTGCAAACGATACGGGTCAGGCTGTCGCAGCCCGCCACCGCCGGGTCGGCGACGAAGGCCTGCAGCATCGACGGCACAAAGTGCAGCGTGGTGATGCGCTCGCGGCGAATCAGCTCGATCAGTTGCGCCGGGTCGCGGTGCAGCCCCGGCGCGGCGACCACCAGGCAAGCGCCGGTCATCAGCGGCCAGAAGAACTCCCACACCGACACGTCGAAGCTGAACGGGGTTTTCTGCAACACCCGGTCCCCGGCAGTCAGGCCATAGGCCTCTTGCATCCAGCACAAGCGGTTGGTCAGCGCCCGATGGCGGTTGCCCGCGCCCTTGGGCTTGCCGGTGGAGCCGGAGGTGTAGATCACGTAGGCCAGGTTCTCGCCCGTGACCTCGATCACCGGCGCGTGCTCGGCATAACCGCTCAGTGGCTGGTCGAGCAACAGGCACTCCAGGCCCTGCGGCAGCGGCAACTGCTCGCGCAGGTGCGACTGGGTCAGCAGCAGTCCGATGCCGCTGTCCTCGATCATGTAGGCCAGGCGCTCGCGAGGGTATTCCGGGTCCAGCGGCACGTAGGCGCCACCAGCCTTGATCACGGCCAGCAGCGCCACGACCATTTCCACGCTGCGCTCGGCCGCCACACCCACCAGCACATCCGGGCCCACGCCCGCCGCGTGCAGGCGGTGCGCCCACTGGTTGGCCAGGGCATCGAGCTGGCGGTAGCTGAGCTGACGCTCGCCGAACACCAGCGCCGTGGCGTCCGGCGTGGCCTCGACCTGACGCTGGATCAGCGCCTGGACACTGTGCTCCAGCGGGTACTCGACCGCCGTGGCGTTCCAGCGCGCCAGGGTGTCGCGCACTTCGTCGGCAGCGATCAGCGGCAGGTCGTCCAGCGTGCAGTCGAGGTTGGCGACCATCGCCTGCAGCAGGTTCTGCCAGTGCCTGGCCAGGCGCTGCGCGGTCGCCGGTTCGAACAGGTCCAGGGCGTAGGTGAACTGCGCATCCAGCGCATCGCCCTGCTCCAGAATGTTCAGGGTCAGGTCGAACTGGGCGGTATGGCCCTCGCTCTTGAGGTTTTCGATACGCAGGCCGGACGCCTGGGCGCCGTCACCGCCAGCGCCCAACGCCGCACCACCCTGGTGATTGAACATCACCTGGAACAGCGGGCTGTGGCTGAGGGTACGTTGCGGGCGCAGTGCTTCGACCAGCTGCTCGAACGGCAAGTCCTGGTGCGCCTGCGCGCCCAGGGCATCGGCCTTGACCTGCTGGAGAAACGCCCGCACGGTCGTCTGCCCCGAGATCTCGACGCGCTGCACCAGGGTGTTGACGAAGAAGCCGACCAGTCGCTCGGTCTCCATGCGATTACGGTTGGCCACCGGCACGCCGATGCGCAGGTCACGCTGGCCACTGTAGCGGTATAGCAAGACCTGATAGGACGCCAGCAACAGCATGAACAGGGTGACGCCTTGCGCCTGCGCCACGCGACGCAGCTCGCGGCACAGCTGCGCCTCGAGCTTCACCTCAAGGCTCGCACCGCGCAGGCTCTGCTCCGCCGGGCGCGGGTGGTCGAACGGCAGCTCGAGCACCGGATGCTCGCTACCCAGGCGTTCGGTCCAGTAGGCCAACTGACGCTCCTGCTCACCGGCCTCCATCCACTGGCGCTGCCACAAGGCGTAGTCGGCGTACTGCACCGGCAGCGCCGGCAGTTGCACGGTCCGCCCTTCGCACGCGGCGGCGTACAGCTGGACCAGCTCGTCGATCATCACCTGCATCGACCAGCCATCGGTGACGATGTGGTGTTGGGTGAGCACCAGCACATGCTCCTGCTCGCCGAGCCGCAACAGCTTGACCCGCAACAGCGGGCCGGCCTGCAGGTCGAAGCGGCGCTGGATCTCCTCCTCGACACACGCCTGCAACTGCGCCTGGCGTCGTTGCGGCGCGTCGTCAAGGGCCAGGGTCTGCTGCTCGATCCCGGCCCAGTTCGGCGCATCGATCACCTGCAGCACCTGCTCGTCATCCTGGACGAAGCGGGTGCGCAAGGTTTCATGACGGGCCACCAGCGCAGCAAAGCTGGCATCGAGCGCAGCGATGTCGAGCGCGCCCTGCAACTTCAGGGCGGCACTGATGTGATAAGCACTGCTCTCGGGGCTCATCTGCCAGAGGAACCACTGCCGCTCCTGGGCATAGGACAACAGTTGCGGTTCCTCGGGCTGACGCTTGAACACCGGCGCGACGCTGAACAGATTGATGTTCTTGTGCTTGAGCATCACCGCCAAGGCCTTGCGTTCCTTCGGCGACAGCTCGCCCACCCTTTCAATCAACGCTTTCACACCGGTTCCCCTTCACTCAGAAATTAGCTTCTCAAGCTCATCTCCTGTTAAACGTTCCAGGGCCTCCAAGGATTTAGCCAGTTCATCCATCAAAGGATCGTTGCCCACATCCAGTGCCTGCACCGAAGCGCTGAACTCGCCCAGGTGCCGCGCGTTGAACAGAGTCTTGAGCGGCACCTCGATGCCCAGGTGCTCGCGAATCCGCACGATCACCTGAGTCGCCAGCAGCGAATGTCCACCGAGGGCGAAGAAGTCATCTTCCAGACCCACCTGCGGTACTTGCAGCACGTCCTTCCAGATCTGCGCCAGTTGTTGTTCGCGCTCGCTGCGCGGTGCCACGTAGCGAGCCTGGGCCAGCTCCGGAGACGGCAACGCACGACGTTCCAGCTTGCCGTTGGGGCTCAGCGGCAGTTGCTCGAGCAACAACAGGTGTACCGGCACCATGTAGTCCGGCAGCACCGCACCGAGGCGCTCGCGCAAGGTGGCGCGCAAGGCTTCGGCCGCCGCGTCGTCCGCCACTGGCGTGCTTGGCACCAGGTAACCGGCCAATTGCAGGCCACCGGCACCCGGCACCGCCAGCACCACGGCCTCGCGCACTTCGTCCTGCTCCATCAGCCGTGCTTCGATCTCGCCCAGCTCGATGCGCAGCCCGCGAATCTTCACCTGATGGTCGATACGCCCCATGTACTCGATCACCCCGTCGGCGCGGTAGCGCGCCAGGTCGCCGGTGCGGTACAGCCGCTCGCCGTCACCGAAGGGGCTGGCGACGAAGCGTTCGGCGGTCAGCCCCGGACGACGGTGATAACCCCGCGCCAGGCCGGTGCCGCCCAGGTACAGCTCGCCTACCACGCCCACCGCCACCGGGCCTAGGCCAGCGTCCAGCACATAGGTCTGCAGGTTGGCGATGGGCTCGCCGATCGGCACGCTGTCGCGGCCTTCTTCGCGGCAGGTCCAGTGGGTCACGTCGATGGCCGCTTCGGTCGGGCCATACA
This sequence comes from Pseudomonas sp. A014, assembly GCF_052378495.1. Lineage (NCBI taxonomy): Bacteria > Pseudomonadati > Pseudomonadota > Gammaproteobacteria > Pseudomonadales > Pseudomonadaceae > Pseudomonas > Pseudomonas sp. A014. Next base: position 2,334,774 of record NZ_CP199001.1, on the reverse strand, counting down.
GGTTGTACAGCCCGGCATTCGGCAGCTTGTCGAACACCTGGCGCTGGGCATCCACCGGCAGCGCCTCGCCGCTGCAAACGATACGGGTCAGGCTGTCGCAGCCCGCCACCGCCGGGTCGGCGACGAAGGCCTGCAGCATCGACGGCACAAAGTGCAGCGTGGTGATGCGCTCGCGGCGAATCAGCTCGATCAGTTGCGCCGGGTCGCGGTGCAGCCCCGGCGCGGCGACCACCAGGCAAGCGCCGGTCATCAGCGGCCAGAAGAACTCCCACACCGACACGTCGAAGCTGAACGGGGTCTTCTGCAACACCCGGTCCCCAGCAGTCAGGCCATAGGCCTGTTGCATCCAGCACAAGCGGTTGGTCAGCGCCCGGTGGCGGTTGCCCGCGCCCTTGGGCTTGCCGGTGGAGCCGGAGGTGTAGATCACGTAGGCCAGGTTCTCGCCCGTGACCTCGATCACCGGCGCGTGCTCGGCATAACCGCTCAGTGGCTGGTCGAGCAACAGGCACTCCAGGCCCTGCGGCAGCGGCAACTGCTCGCGCAGGTGCGACTGGGTCAGCAGCAGTTCGATGCCGCTGTCCTCGATCATGTAGGCCAGGCGCTCGCGCGGGTATTCCGGGTCCAGCGGCACATAAGCACCACCGGCCTTGAGCACCGCCAGCAGCGCCACGACCATTTCCACGCTGCGCTCGGCCGCCACACCCACCAGCACATCCGGGCCCACGCCCGCCGCGTGCAGGCGGTGCGCCCACTGGTTGGCCAGGGCATCGAGCTGGCGGTAGCTGAGCTGACGCTCGCCGAACACCAGCGCCGTGGCGTCCGGCGTGGCCTCGACCTGACGCTGGATCAGCGCCTGGACGCTGTGCTCCAGCGGGTACTCGACAGCGGTGGCGTTCCACACCTCCAACGGCAAGGCACGCTCATGGGCGTCGAGCATCGACACCTCGCCCAAGGCCCGTGTGGCCGACACGGCCAGGCCTTCCAGCAGCAGGCCCAGGTGCACGGCCAGGCGCTCGATGGTCGCCGCCTCGAAGCTGTCGCCGTCGTAGCTGTAGTGCAGCAGCAGGCTTGCCCCCTGGTTGACCGCCAGGGTCAGCGGGTAGCTGGTCTGCTCGTGGTTGCTCACCGCGTCAAAGCGCAGCGCCTCGGGCGCAGCCTGCTCCAGCACTTCAGAGACCGGGAAGTTCTCGAACACCAGCAGCGTGTCGAACAGGGCGCCACCGCCCTGCCCGGCCAGGCGCTGGATCTCGTACAACGGCGCATGCTCGAACTCGCGCAGCGCCAGGTTGCGCGCCTGCACGGCCTGCAGCCAGTCGGCCACGGTCTGTTGCGGGGTCGGCGTGGCGACCACTGGCAAGGTGTTGATGAACAGCCCCATCTGCTGCTCCATGCCCGGCAACTCCGCCGGGCGCCCGGCCACCGTCGCGCCGAAGCACACGCTCGCCTGGCCGGTGTAGCGCTGCAGCAGCAACAGCCAGGCCGCCTGTACCAGGGTGTTGAGGGTGACTTTCTGCTCACGGGCAAAGTTCGCCAGGCGCGCAGTGACGGCCTCGTCCACGGCGATGCGGTAGTCGCCATGGGCGGCGCCGGCCGCGCGGGGCTCCTGGCGGATGGCACGGGCCAGGTGGGTCGGCTCGTCGAGCTCGGCCAGTTGCTGGCGCCAGAACGCCTCGCACGCCTCGGCGTCCTGCACCTGCAACCAGGCGATGTAGTCGCGGTAGCGCCCGACAGGCGCGGCGACCGCCTCACCGGCGTAGCGCGCCAGGACTTCGCCGAGCAGCTGCGAATGGCTCCAGCCATCCATCAGGATGTGATGGTGGGTCAACAACAGGTGATGACGGCCCGGCGCCGTGGCGATCAGTTGCACCCGCAGCAGCGGCGCCTGCTCCAGGTCGAAGCCCTGGGCACGCTCGGCCAATGCCAGCGCGTCCAGTGCGTCAGCCTGGTCGGCGCGGCCCTGCCAGTCGTGCAGCGCGAACGGCACTTCGACCTGGCGTGCCACCACCTGCAGCGGCTGGCTCAACCCACCTTGCCAGAGGAAACCGGTGCGCAGAATGTCATGGTTGAGCAGCGTAGCCTGCCAGGCATCGCGGAAACGCGTGGGCTCCAGCCCGTCGATGTCCACGCGCATCTGGTTGACGTAGTCGCCACTGGCCTGCTCGTAGAGGCTGTGGAACAACATGCCCTGTTGCATCGGCGACAGCGGGTAGAGGTCCTGGACACTGAAAGCCGCCAGCGGTAAGGCGTCCAACTGGGCCTGGGACAAGCGGGCCAGTGGCACGTCCGAAGGGGTCAGGCCGCCAGCCTGCGGTTGGCAGCAGTGCTCGATCAAGGCCAGCAACGCCTGGGTATAGGCATCGGCCAGGGCCTGGATGGTGTGGTTGTCGAAACGTGCGTCGCTGAAGGTCCAGCCCAGGCTCAACTCGCCATCGAACACCTGGCCATTGACGCTCAGCGCGTTGGCCAAGGGCGCGTCGGGGTGTTGCTCGGCGCCACGGGCCTCGTCGCAGGGCAGCCAGAACGCCGCCTCGCCGCTGGCGAAACTGGCATCGAACTGGCCCAGGTAGTTGAAGGTGATCGACGGGGTCGGCAGGCCGGCCAGTCGCTCGCGCACCTGCGGCGCGGCAAGCTGCGACAGCACGCCAAAGCCCAGGCCTTTGTCAGGGACCGCGCGCAATTGCTCCTTGATCTGCTTGAGCGAGTCGCCCAGGCCTGCCGCCGGGGTCAGGCGCAGTGGGAACACACTGGTGAACCAGCCGACGCTGCGGGTCAGGTCGAGGTGCTCGAACAGGTCTTCGCGGCCATGGCCTTCCAGCTGCACCAGCGCATGGGCCTGGCCGGTCCAGGCGCAGACGACCTGGGCCAGGGCGGTCAGCAGCAGGTCATTGACCTGGGTGCGATAGGCGGCCGGTGCATCCTGCAGCAAGCGGCGGGTCTGCGGCTTGTCCAGTCGCGAGTAGAGCGTGCTGCCGTCGCGATTGCGCTGGCCGCCATCGGCACGGTCCCAGGGCAATTCGGCGCTCAGTTCGCGGCCCTGGGCCTGCCAGTACTCCAGTTGTTCCAGCGCATTCGTGCTGGCGTGCTGGCGCAGTTGCTCGACCCAGTCGCGCTGCGAGCTGGTCTTGCCCGGCAGGGCCAGGGGCTTGCCGCTGCTCAGTTGCTCGAAGGCCAGTTGCAGGTCTTCGAACAGGATGCGCCACGACACGCCATCCACCGCCAGGTGATGGATCACCAGCAACAGGCGCTGGCTGCCGTCCGGCAGATCGGCCAGCACAGCGCGCAGCAGCGGGCCATCGCCCAGCGACAGACTGCGCTGGGCCGATTCGGCCAGGGCTTCCAGTTCGTCGGCAGCGTTGAGTGTGCGCTGCCACAGCAGATCAGTCGGCTGCTCGCCAAGCGGACGGTAATGCGCCTGCCAGCCTGCCTCGCTTTCGGTGAAGCTCAGGCGCAGCGCATCGTGGTGTGCAACCAGTGCCTGCAACGCTTGCTCCAGGTAACCCGCGTGCAGCGGCTGGGCCGGCTTGAGCAACACCGACTGGTTCCAGTGATGACGCTCGGGGATATCGGTGTCGAAGAACGCTTGCTGGATCGGCAGCAGCGGCATCTCGCCAGTCAAAGGGCCCTGCTCGATCAGTTGCGCACCCTCGCCTTCCTGGGCCACGGTCGCCAGCCCTTGGACGGTCTGGTGCTGGAACAGCGCCTTGGGCGTGAAGCGAATACCCACTTGCCGCGCCCGGCTGACCACCTGGATCGAGATGATCGAATCACCGCCCAGCTCGAAGAAGTTGTCGGTCACACCAATCGGCGAAACCTTCAGCACCTCTTCCCAGATCGCCACCAGGCGTTTTTCCAGCACGCTGCGCGGCGCTACCTGGCGCGTCGGGGCAGTTGCCTGCGGCGCGGGCAGCGCCTTGCGGTCAAGCTTGCCGTTGGGGGTCAGCGGCAGACGTTCGAGGAACAACCAGTGGGTCGGCACCATGTAGTCCGGCAGGGTCTGTTGCAGGTTGGCTTTCAACACACTGCGCAATTCGCTTTCGTCGGCGCCAAGGTCATGCGCCACCACGTAGGCGACCAGTTGCTGAACGCCATTGAGCTCGACGGCCAACACCGCCGATTCACGCAACAGGCCCTGGGCCTGCAAGCGCGCTTCGATTTCACCCAGCTCGATACGCAGGCCGCGTACCTTCACCTGATGGTCCACACGCCCGGCGTACTCCAGCACACCGTCTTCGCGGTAGCGCGCCAGGTCGCCGGTGCGGTACAGCCGCGAGCCATCCGCCGCGAACGGGTCCGGCAGGTATTTCTCGGCGGTCAGCCCCGGACGCAGCAGGTAGCCCCGCGTGATGCCCTCGCCTGCCAGGTACAGCTCCGCCGTCGCCCCAACCGGCACCGATTGCAGCTCGCCGTCCAGCAGGTAGCTGGCGGTGTTGTGCAACGGGCGGCCGATGTTGGCCTGCCCGCCCGCTTCGCGGCGGGTCCAGGTCGAATAGGTGGTGTCTTCCGAAGGGCCGTAGAGATCGTAGACATGCTGGATGTGCTCCAGCGCGTAGAGCGCCTCCACCACCGACTGTTTCAGCGGCTCACCCGCCAGGTTGACGATGCGCACGCCCGCCGGTATCTGCCCGGCACGCAGCAGCGCGCTGGCCGCCGACGGCACGCTGTTGATCAGGCTCACCCGATCCCGTGCAACCAGCTCCGGCAGCTCCAGGGCATTGCGCGCCCCCACGATGAAACCGCCACCGGCCAGGGTCACGAACAGCTCCCACACCGACAGGTCGAAACAGATCGAGGTGCTGGCCAGCACGCCTTGGATGTCCGCCTGGCTGTAGACCTGCTGCGACCAGGCCACCAGTGCGGCGACGTTGCGGTGGGCAATGGCCACGCCTTTCGGGCGGCCAGTGGAACCGGAGGTGTAGATCACGTAGGCCAGGTTATCGGCCACGGCGCGGGCTGGCAGGTCACTGTCGTCGCCGTCCAGCGTCAGCTCATCGAGCAGCACGCTCGCGAACGCGCCGTCCACCGCCAGTGCATCGAGCACGGAGCGTTCACTGATCAGTACGCGGGCGGCGCTGTCGTCGAGCATGTAGCTGACACGCTCGGCCGGATAGTCCGGGTCCAGCGGCACATAAGCACCACCGGCCTTGAGCACCGCCAGCAGCGCTACCAACATCGACATGCTGCGCGGCAAGGCCACGCCGACCCGCACTTCGGGGCCGACACCCAGGCTCACCAAGTGGCGGGCCAGGCGGTTGGCGCGGGCGTTGAGGGTGGCGTAGTCCAGCTGTTCGTCGCCCCAGATCGCCGCCAACGCCTGCGGTGTGCGGCGTACCTGGGCTTCGATCAGGCGATGGATGCACTGGCTGCGGTCGAAGTCCAGGCCAGTGGCGTTCCACTGCCGTTCGATACGGGTCCGTTCACGGCCCTCCAGCAAGGTCAACTGGTGCAACGGTGCCTGAGCGTCGGCACAGAACTGCTCCAGCAGGTGCAGCAGGTGACGCGCCACGCCCTCGACGGCGCTGTCGCGCAACTGTGTGCGGTCGTAGTTGAAATGCAGCGTCAGCTCCCGCCCGGCGGCCACCGCCAGGGTCAGCGGGTAGTTGCTTTGCTCGTGGGCACGTACCGCGCTGAAGCGCAGGCTCTGGTCGCCGCCCTGCTCCAGGGCCTCGGCGATGGGGTAGTTCTCGAACACCAGCAAGGTGTCGAACAGGCCCTGGCTACCCTGCTCGGCCCACCGCTGGATTTCGAACAGCGGTGTGTGCTCGTGCTCGCGCAGGGCCAGGTTGACGCCCTGGACCGTCTGCAACCACTGCGCCAGCGTTTCCTGTGGATCGGGCGCGGCGATCACCGGCAGGGTATTGATGAACAGACCGATCTGCTGCTCGATGCCCTTGAGCTCGGCCGGGCGACCCGCCACGGTGGCGCCGAAGCACACGCTGCGCTGCCCGGTATAGCGCTGCAACAGCAACAGCCAGGCGGCCTGCACCAGCGTGTTGACGGTCACCTTGTGCTGGCGCGCCAGCACGCCGAGGCGCGTCATGGCCTGGGCATCGAGGCCGGCATGATGATCGGCATAACCGCCCTGCCCGCCAGGCTGCGGCGCAGGCAAGGCACGCGACAGCCAGGTCGGGGCCTGCAGACCGTCCAGTTGCTGGCGCCAGAACGCCTCGCGGGCCTGCGCCGGCTGCCGCTGCAGCCAGCCGATGTAGTCGCGGTAGTGCCCGGACGGCGCCGCGATGGCCTGGCCGGCATAGCGCTGCAGCACTTCGCCCAGCAATTGCGCGGTGCTCCAGCCGTCCATCAGGATGTGATGGCTGGTGAAGATCAGGTGATGGCTGTTGGCACCGTTGCCCACCAGCAACAGACGCAGCAACGGCGCCTGCTCCAGGTCGAAACCTTGCTCACGGGCTTCGCGTGCCAAGGCATCGAGCCGTGCACTGTCCGGCACCTGACCATCCCAGCGCACCTCGGTGAACGGCACCTGCACCTGGCGCTGCACCACCTGCAGCGGCCGGGTCAGCTCGCCCTGCCAGCGCAAGCCGGTGCGCAGGATCGCGTGGGCCTCGATGGTGGCCTGCCAGGCGGCCCGGAAGCGCGCCACATCCAAGCCCTGTACATCGGCGCGCATCTGGTTGATGTAGTCACCGCCCGCCTGGTCGTAGAGCGAGTGGAACAACATGCCGTGCTGCATCGGCGACAGCGGGTAGATGTCCTCGACGGTGCTGGCGTCCAGCTGCAGCGCATCCAGGCCGGCCTGGTCCAGCTCGGCCAATGGCACATCGGACGGGGTCAGCCCGGCGTGGCCAGCCTCGGTGCAGTGCTCGACCAGGGCGCCGAGTGCCTCGCGGTAGGCATCGGCCAGGCCTTGCACAGTGGCGACTTCGAGCATCTGCGGACTGAAGGTCCAGCTCAGGCTCAACTGGCCGTCGTACACCTGGCCATTGAGGGTCAGCCAGTTGCCCAGTTGCGCAGCATCGCCCTGCTCGCGGCCACGGGCCTCGCCACTGGGGCGCAGCAATGCCTGTTGCGGGTCGAAGCTGGCGTCGAACTGGCCAAGGTAGTTGAAGGTGATACGCGGCTGCGGCAGCGCCTGCAATGCCGCACGATCATCGGCGCTGCCAAGGTAACGCAGCACGCCGAAGCCCAAGCCCTTGTCGGGCACTGCGCGCAGTTGCTCCTTGACGCGCTTGATCGCGCTGCCCAGGTCGGCGCAGTGGTCCAGGCGCACCGGGAACAGGCTGGTGAACCAGCCAACGGTACGGGTCAGGTCGATGTCGTCGAACAGCTCCTCGCGGCCATGGCCTTCAAGCTGTACCAAGGCACTGTCGCTCCCGCACCAGGGCGCCACGACCCGTGCCAGGGCGGTCAGCAGCAGGTCGTTGACCTGGGTGCGATAGGCCGCCGGTGCTTCTTGCAGCAGGCGCCGGGTGGTCTCGGCATCCAGCCGGGTGTGCACGGTGTGGGCCGGGGCGTTGGCCAGCGAGCCCTGCGGGTCGTTTACCGGCAAGTCGCGCGGTGCGCCGGCCAGTGCCGTCTGCCAATAGGCCATCTGCCCGCGCATATCGCCCTCGGCCGCAGCCGCCAGGCGCTCGGCCCAGGCCTTGAGCGAGCTGGTCTTGGCCGGCAGCACGCACGGCTGGCCAGCGTCCAGTTGCGTCAGCGCCTGTTGCAGGTCATCGAACAGGATGCGCCAGGAAATACCATCGACCACCAGGTGGTGAATGACCAGCAGCAGGCGTTGGCTGCCGTCGGCGAGCTGCGCCAGCACCGCGCGCAGCAGCGAACCGTCTTCCAGCGCCAGGCTGCCCTGTGCGCGGTCGGCCAGGGCCTCCAGCGCAGCGTCGTCCTCGGCTTCGGCCTGCCACAGCAAGGCCGACTGGTGGTAGAGCGCCTGCATGGCCTCTGGGGTTCGGAACTGTGCCCCCTGCTCGCCGAACGACAGGCGCAGGGCATCGTGGTGGTTCACCAGTTGGCCCAGGGCCTCGGCCAGCGTCTCGACTGACAATACGCGCGCGGGCTTGAGCCAGACCGACTGGTTCCAGCGCGCAGGTTCTTCGGGCAACGCGGCGAAGAACGCCTGTTGGGCCGGCAGCAGCGGCAGGCTGCCGTGCACCGGGCCCTGGTCGATGACCAGCCCCTGCCCGCCCAGCTCGGCGACCTGGGCCAGGGCGCGGATGGTCTGGTGCTGGAACAATTGTTTGGGGGTGAAGCGAATACCCGCCTGGCGCGCGCGGCTGACCAGCTGGATGGAGACGATCGAGTCGCCGCCCAGTTCGAAGAAGTTGTCGGTCACACCCAGCGCCTGGCACTTGAGCACGTCCTGCCACAGCGCGTGCAGGCGCAGTTCCAGGTCGTTGGCCGGTGCGACCTGCTCGCTGCCCGCGTTGGCTTCAGGCAGCGGCAACGCCTTGCGGTCGAGCTTGCCATTGCTGGTCAACGGGAACGCGTCCAGCAGCAACAGGTGGTTGGGCACCATGTAGGCAGGCAGCTGCCCTTGCAGCGCCTCGCGCAGGGCCACCGCCAATGGCTCGTCCTGGCCCGGCTCGGGCACCACGTAGGCCAGCAACTGCTGCTCACGCGCCAGCACCAGCGCCTGGCGGACACCCGGCAGCGCGCCCAGGCGCGCCTCGATCTCGCCCAGCTCGATGCGCAGGCCGCGGATCTTCACCTGATGGTCGATACGCCCGAGGTAGTCGATCACCCCGTCGTCGGCCTGGCGCACCAGGTCGCCACTGCGGTACAGGCGCGCGCCGGGTCGGCTGGAGAACGGATCGGGCACGAAACGCTCGGCGGTCAGCGCCGGGCGCTGATGATAACCACGAGCCAGGCCTTCGCCACCGATGCACAGCTCACCGGCAGCGCCCGCCGGACACACCTGCAACGCCTCGCCCAGCACGTAGGCGCTGGCATTGTCGATCGGCATGCCCAGCGGCACTACCGCCCCTGACAGCACGGCCGGGACTTCGCACGCGGTGCTGTCGATGGTCGCCTCGGTCGGGCCATAGAGGTTGACCAGGCGCCCTTGCCAGCGCTCGCGCAGCTGTGCACACAACTGCGCACTCAGGGCCTCGCCGCCGCACAGCACGGTGCGCAGGCTGGCCAATTGCTCAGGGCGTGCCTGGGGCAGCATCGCCTGCAACAGCGACGGCGCCGATTGCAGCACGGTGATGCCGTGCGCCTGAACCTGCTCCCACAGTTGCGCCAGCGACTCGTCCTGCCCCGGCGCCGCCAGTACCAGGCGCGCGCCGCAGATCAGCGGCAACCAGAACTCCCACACCGAAGCATCGAAGCTGATCGCGGTCTTCTGCAGCACGCGGTCCTCGGCCGTCAGCGGCAAGCAATCGCGCATCCACGCCATGTGGTTGCCAAGGCCGGCATGCCGCACCGCCACGCCCTTGGGCTGGCCGGTGGAACCGGAGGTGTAGATCAGGTAGGCCAGGTGCTCGCCATCCACCGCAACCTGCGGCGCGATGAAATCCCCATCCTGCACCGCGCTCGCAGGCGCGAGCGCCAGCACGTCCAGGCCCTGCGGCAGCGGCAGTTGCGCCAGCAGGGCCGGCTGGGCGAGCAGCAGGCCGATGCCGCTGTCGTCGAACATGTAGGCCAGGCGCTCGGCAGGATAGGCCGGGTCGAACGGCACATAGGCCCCACCGGCCTTGAGCACGGCCAACAGCGCCACCACCAGCTCCAGGCTGCGTTCGGCAGCGATGCCCACTCGCACCTCGGGGCCGACGCCACGGGCGATCAGCTCACGTGCCAGGCGGTTGGACCGCGCGTCGAGCTCGGCATAACTGCACTGCTGCCCGGCGCAGACCACGGCGACGGCCTGCGGCGTGCGCTCGGCCTGGGCCTGCACTTGCAGGTGCACCGGGCGAGCATCGGCATGCGCCACCTGCGGCCCCTGGGCACGCAGGCGCACCTGCTCGGTTTCGGCGGCGCTCATCAGCACCAGCTCGGCGCAACGCTGGTCAGGCTCGGCGACGATGGCCGCGAGCAGCGTTTGCCAGTGAGCGACCAGGCGCTGCACGGTGTCGCGCTCGAACAGGTCGGTGGCATAGGTGAAGGCGGCGATCAGCGCGTCGTCGGACTCATGGGTTTCCAGGGTCAGGTCGAACTGCGCGGTGGGGTTGTCCCAGGCCACCCCTTCGACGCGCAGGTCACTGCCCGGTGCAGCCTGGGCCTGGCCGCGCGCCGGGGCACTGCGCTGGTGGTTGAACATGACCTGGAACAGCGGCGCATGGCTGAGGCTGCGTTGCGGTTGCAGGGCTTCGACCAGTTGCTCGAACGGCAGGTCCTGATGCTCCTGGGCGCGCAACGCGGTGTGCTTGACCTGCTCGAGGAAGGCGCGGAACGGCTGCTGCCCATCGATCTCGGCGCGCAGCACCTGGGTGTTGACGAAGAAGCCGAGCAACCCCTCGGTTTCCGGGCGGTTGCGGTTGGCCACCGGCACCCCGACACGGATGTCGTGCTGACCGCTGTAGCGGTGCAGGAACAGTTGGAAGCTGGCCAGCAACAGCATGAACAGGGTCGCGCCCTGCCCCTGGGCCAGGCTGCGCAGTTGACGGCTGAGGTCGGCATCGAGGCTCACCTCCAGGCGCTCGCCACGCAGGCTCTGCACCGCCGGGCGCGGACGGTCGCCCGGCAGCGCCAGCAGCGGCTGCTCGCCGCCCAGTTGCTCACGCCAGTAGTTCAACTGGCGCTCGCGCTCGCCGGCTTCCATCCAGTGCCGCTGCCAGATCGCATAGTCGGCGTACTGGATCGGCAGCGCCGCTGCCACGGGGGCCTGCCCCTGGCTGAATGCACCATAGGCCCGCACCAGTTCGCCGATCATGATCTGGATCGAGGCGCCGTCGGCGATGATGTGGTGCTGGACGATGGCCAGCACATGGTCGTGCTCACCCACCTTCAGCAGGCTGGCACGCACCAGCGCGCCGTCGAACAGGTCGAACACCTGCTGGGTCAGGGCTTCGACCCGGGCCTTGATGCAGGCATCCAGCGCCGCATCGCCCGGGGTGCCGGCAACCAGTTGCTCGTGCGCCAGGGGTAGCCCTGCGGGCGGCAGGATACGCTGGCTCAGGCGCCCGTCCTGCTCGGCAAAGCGGGTGCGCAGGCTTTCATGGCGCTGCTCCAGCCAGTCGAGGCTGCGCTGCAGGGCGTCGATGTCCAGGTGGCCGCGCAGACGCAGCACGGTCGCCAGGTTATAGGCGGTGCTGCCAGGGTCCATCTGCCAGAGGAACCATTGACGCTCCTGGGCGTAGGACACCGGCAGCGTTTCGAAGGCTGACTGCACCTGCGGGATCGGCAGGTTGGCCGGGGACACCCCCTCCGCCAGCATCTTCTCCAGGTACAGGCGGCGCTTTTCCAGCGGCAGGGTAATGAAGCGCTGCGCGATTCTCAGGGCTGCTTGGGTTTCCATCAAACTTCCTCCATTTCGTCAAGCAGCCATTCGAGCTTGCTCAATTTCGATTCATCTACCACCTGCCCGCCTGCCTGGCCCAGCGCCTCGGCGAACTGCTCCAGCACCGGCGCCTGGAACACCAACTGCGGCGACAGCTTCAGACCCAGCGCCAGTTGCAGGCGCGAGACCACGCTGACAGCCAGCAACGAATGCCCGCCCAACTCGAAGAAGTGGTCGTGCACCCCGACCTGCTCCAGTTGCAGCACCTGCTGCCAGACCTCGGCGACCTGGCGTTCCAGGTCGGTACGTGGAGCCTGGTAGACCTGGCGTGAAGCGCTGGCGTCGACGGCCGGCAAGGCCTTGCGGTCGAGCTTGCCGTTGGGGGTCAACGGCATGCGTTCAAGCACCTGGATATGCGCCGGCACCATGTAGGCCGGCAGCCGCTCGGTCAGGCACTGGCGCAGCGCCTCGCGCAGACTGTCGCTGCCCGCCTCGGCGGCCTCCAGCGGCACCACGTAGCCCACCAGCTGTGCGCCGCCCGCGCCGTCGCGGGCAATCACCACGGCCTCGCGGACCTGCGGATGGTCCTGCATCAGGGCCTGGATCTCGCCCAGCTCGATGCGGAAGCCACGGATCTTCACCTGATGATCCAGGCGCGCGAGGTACTCCAGCGTGCCATCGGCCAGGTGGCGCACCAGATCGCCCGTGCGGTACAGCCGCGCGCCATCGTCGGCGAACGGATGCGGCACGAAGCGCTCGGCGCTCAGTGCCGCGCGGCCGTGGTAGCCGCGGGCCAGGCCTTCGCCACCGATCAGCAGCTCACCGGCCACGCCCGGCGCCACCGGTTGCAGATCGGGGCCGACGACGAACAAGGTGGTATTGCCGATGGCCTCGCCCAGCAGCGGTGCCGGCTGTGTGGCATCCAGGCGTCGCCGTGCCGACCAGATGGTGGTCTCGGTGGGGCCATACAGGTTCCACACTTCGCCCCCCAGGGCGAGCATGCGCAGGCTCAGTTCCGGTGCCAGCGCCTCGCCGCCGCAGAGCATGCGGCAACCTCGCAGCAGCTCGGCCTGCGGGTTGTCGAGCAGCATGCGCCAGGTCGACGGCGTGGCCTGCACCACGTTCACGGCCTGCTCGCGCACCACCTCCAGCAGTTGCTCGGGATCGCGTGCAGCCTGGCGATCCACCAGCACCACACGTGCGCCGCGCACCAGTGGCAGGAAGATTTCCAGGCCGAAGATATCGAACGAGAAGGTGGTCAGCGACAGCACTCGGTCTTGCGCCTGCAACCCTGGCGCTGCCGCCATGCTGTCGAGGAAGTTGCCAAGCCCCCGGTGCGGGACCATCACCCCCTTGGGCCGTCCGGTGGAGCCGGAGGTGTAGATCACGTAGGCCAGGTGGTCGTCAGCCACCGCTACCTGCGGGTCATGTGCCGCCAGCGCGTCCAGCGCATCCGACTCCGCTGCCAGCAGCATCTGCTGTACGCCCTGAGGCAGGGTACGCCGTTCGGCCAGGTGGGGCTGGGTCAGCAGCAGGCCGATGCCGCTGTCCTGGATCATGTAGTCCAGGCGCTCTTCGGGGAAGTCCGGGTCCAGTGGCACGTAGGCGCCACCGGCCTTGAGCACGGCCAGCAGTGCGACCAGCATTTCCAGGCCGCGGTCCAGGCACAGCCCCACCAGGCGGTCTGGCCCCACGCCCCGGGCGATCAGCCCATGGGCCAGGCGATTGGCGCGCAGGTTGAGCTCGGCATAGCTGATCGATTCCGTGCCATAGACGGCGGCGATAGCCTGGGGCTGGGCCTGAGCCATGGCCTCGAACTGACGGTGCACTGGCAGCCAGCTCACATCGTGGCCGACCTGGCCGCTCCAGTCGTGCAGCACCTGGCGGCGCAGGTCCGCCGGCAGGCTGTCGACCTCGCCCAGCGGGCGTTCGGCATCTTCGACCAGGGCGTCGAGGATCTGCGCCAGTTGCGCCGCCAGCCCAGCGATCTGCGCCGGGGTGAAGCACTGCGGGTCGAAGCTGTATTGCAGGCTCAGTTGCTCGCCGGCGTTGACCAGCAGGGTCAAGGGGTAGTTGGTCTGTTCGAGGTTGTCGATGGCACCGAAGCGCAGGCCATCCGGTGCACGCGCCTGCAGCACGTCCGACACCGGATAGTTCTCGAACACCAGCAGGCTGTCGAACAGGGCTTCACCACCCTGCCCGGCCCAGCGCTGGATGTCGAACAGCGGCGTGTATTCATGCTCGCGCAGACTCAGGTTCTGCGCCTGCAGGCCCTGCAGCAGGCTGGCGACACTGTGCTGGGCGTGCAGGGTCAGCGCGACCGGCAAGGTATTGATGAACAGGCCGACCTGCTGCTCGACCCCCGCCAGCTCCGACGGGCGCCCCGCCACCGTGGCACCGAAGCACACGGTCTGCTGCCCTTGGTGGCGCTGCAACAGCAGCGCCCAGGCCGCTTGCAGCACGGTGTTGAGGGTGACTTTCTGCTCGCGGGCAAAGGCCGCCAGGCGCGCGCTGCGCGGGGCATCGAACACCTGGTCGTGCTGGGCGTGGGCCTGCTCATCGCTGGCAGGCGTGGCGCCACGGAACACTTGGGCCAACAGGGTCGGCTCGTCCAGCTCGGCCAGTTGCGCGCGCCAGAAGTCCTGGTTGCCCTGCTGATCCTGGCGAGCCAGCCAGTCGATGTAGTCGCGGTAGCGTCCGCGTGGCGCGTCCTGTGCCTGGCCGTTGTAGTGCTGCAGCACTTCGGACAGCACCTGGGCGTGGCTCCAGCCATCCATCAGGATGTGGTGATAGGTGTAGATGAAGTGGTGACGGCCTTGGCCAAGGTCCACCAGCAGCAGACGCAACAGCGGCGCACTGGCCAGTTCGAAGCCCTGCTGGCGCTGGGCATCGGCCAGGGCCTGGAGGGCCGGGGCTGGCGCGTCCAGGTCACGCAGGTCATGGACGCTGAATGGCACCTCGACCTGCTGGCGAACCACCTGCAGCGGCTGGGCCAGATCGCCTTCCCAGACGAAGGCAGTGCGCAGGATGTCGTGGGCCTGCACCGTGGCCTGCCAGGCGGCATGGAAGCGCTGCGGGTCGAGGCCATCGATGTCGACACGCATCTGGTTGATGTAGTCGCCGCTGGCCTGCTCGTAGAGGCTGTGGAACAGCATGCCTTGCTGCATCGGCGACAGTGGGTAGAGGTCCTGGATCGTCTGCGCCGCCACTGGCAGGGCATCGAGCTGGGCCTGATCGAGCCCGGCCAGGGGGAAATCCGACGGCGTCACGCCGGCGACACCGACCGTGCAGCAATGGCCGACCACCGCCACCAGCTCACACTGGTAGTCCTCGGCCAGACGCTGCAGCGTGGCGATATCGAAGCGCTCGCGGCTGAAGGTCCAGCTGATCTGCAAGCGCCCGTCGAACACCTGGCCGTTGAGGTTGAGCCAGTTGTCCAGCGGCGCCTCGGGTGAATGCTCGGCGCCACGGTTCTCCCCGGCAGGCAGCCAGGCGGGCGACTCGTCGGCGAAGCTGACATCGAGCTGGCCGAGGTAGTTGAAGGTGATGCGCGGGGTCGGCAGCGCACGCAGGGCGTCGCGCACCGAGGCGTCGCCCAGGTGACGCAGCACACCGAAGCCCAGGCCGTTATCGGGGATCGCGCGCAGTTGCTCCTTGATCTGCTTGAGCGAGTCGCCCAGGCCTGGCGCCGGGGTCAGGCGCACCGGGAACACGCTGGTGAACCAGCCGACGCTGCGGGTCAGGTCGAGGTGCTCGAACAGGTCTTCGCGGCCATGGCCTTCCAGTTGCACCAGGGCGTGGTCGTGGCCAGTCCAGCGGCAGATCACACGGGCCAGGGCCGTCAGCAACAGGTCGTTGATACGGGTGCGGTAGGCGGCGGGCGCCTGCTGCAACAGTTGCCGGGTCTGCTCGGCATCCAGTGTGCTGTGCACCGTCACGCCGTCGCAGTTGCGATTGGCGGTGTCCGGGCGTTGGCACGGCAGGCTGTCGTGGGCGCCTTCTAGCGTTGCACGCCAGAAGTCCAGCGACTGTTGCAGGCGCGGGCTTTGCGCGGCGCGTTGCAGTTCGCCAGCCCAGTCACGCTGCGAGCTGGTCTTGCCCGGCAGGGCCAGGGGTTTGCCGCTGCTCAGTTGCTCAAAGGCCAGTTGCAGGTCTTCGAACAGGATGCGCCACGACACCCCGTCCACCGCCAGGTGGTGGATCACCAGCAACAGGCGCTGGCTGCCGTCCGGCAGATCGGCCAGCACGGCGCGCAGCAGCGGGCCATCGCCCAGCGACAAGCTGCGCTGGGCCGATTCGGCCAGGGCTTCCAGTTCATCGGCAGCATTCAGGGTGCGCTGCCACAGCAGCTCAGTTGGCTGTTCGCCAAGCGGGCGGTAATGCGCCTGCCAGCCAGCCTCGCTTTCGGTGAAGCTCAGGCGCAGACCATCGTGGTGCGCGACCAGCGCCTGCAACGCCTGCTCCAGGTAACCCGCGTGCAGCGGCTGGGCCGGCTTGAGCAGCACCGACTGGTTCCAGTGGTGACGCTCGGGGATGTCGGTGTCGAAGAACGCCTGCTGGATCGGCAGCAGCGGCATCTCGCCACTTAGCGGACCCTGCTCGATCAGTTGCGCGCCCTCGCCTTCCTGGGCCACGGTCGCCAGCCCTTGGACGGTCTGGTGCTGGAACAGCGCCTTGGGCGTGAAGCGGATGCCCACCTGACGCGCCCGGCTGACCACCTGGATCGAAATGATCGAATCGCCGCCCAGCTCGAAGAAGTTGTCGGTCACGCCAATCGGCGAAACCTTCAAGACTTCCTCCCAGATCGCCACCAGGCGTTTTTCCAGCACGCTGCGCGGTGCCACCTGACGCGCCGGGGCAGTGGCCTGCGGCGCGGGCAGCGCCTTGCGGTCGAGCTTGCCGTTGGGGGTCAGTGGCAGACGTTCGAGGAACAGCCAGTGGGTGGGCACCATGTAGTCGGGCAAGGTCTGCTTGACCCAGGCCTTGAGCGGCTCGGCATTGTCGTGCAGCGCGGGAGCGACGACATAACCCACCAGCTGGGTGCTCAGCTCGCCCTGATGCGCGATCACTGCCACTTCACGGACGTCGGCATGAGCCTGCAAACGCGCTTCGATCTCACCCAACTCGATACGCAGGCCGCGCACCTTCACCTGATGGTCCACACGTCCGGCGTACTCCAGCACGCCGTCTTCGCGGTAGCGCGCCAGGTCACCGGTGCGGTACAGCCGCGAGCCGTCCGACGCGAACGGGTCCGGCAGGTATTTCTCGGCGGTCAGCCCCGGACGCAGCAGGTAGCCGCGGGTGATGCCCTCGCCTGCCAGGTACAGCTCCGCCGTCGCCCCGACCGGCACCGATTGCAGCTCGCCGTCCAGCAGGTAGCTGGCGGTGTTGTGCAACGGGCGGCCAATGTTGGCCTGGCCACCCGCTTCGCGGCGGGTCCAGGTCGAATAGGTGGTGTCTTCCGAAGGGCCGTAGAGGTCGTAGACGTGCTGGATGTGCTCCAGCGCGTAAAGCGCCTCCACCACCGACTGCTTCAGCGGCTCGCCCGCCAGGTTGACGATGCGCACGCTCGCCGGTATCTGCCCGGCGCGCAGCAGCGCGCTGGCCGCCGACGGCACGCTGTTGATCAGGCGCACCCGATCCCGCGCTGCCAGCTCCGGCAGCTCCAGGGCATTGCGCGCCCCCACGATGAAACCGCCACCGGCCAGGGTCACGAACAGCTCCCACACCGACAGGTCGAAGCAGATCGAGGTGCTGGCCAGCACGCCTTGGATGTCCGCCTGGCTGTAGACCTGCTGCGACCAGGCCACCAGTGCGGCGACGTTGCGGTGGGCAATGGCCACGCCTTTCGGGCGGCCAGTGGAACCGGAGGTGTAGATCACGTAGGCCAGGTTATCGGCCACGGCGCGGGCTGGCAGGTCACTGTCATCAGTGTCCAGCGTCAGCTCATCGAGCAGCACGCTCGCGAACGCGCCGTCGACCGCCAGTGCATCGAGCACCGCGCGTTCGCTGATCAGCACGCGGGCTGCGCTGTCGTCAAGCATGTAGCTGACGCGTTCGGCCGGGTAGTCCGGGTCCAGCGGCACGTAGGCGCCACCGGCCTTGAGCACTGCCAGCAGCGCCACCAGCATCGACATGCTGCGCGGCAAAGCCACGCCGACCCGCACTTCGGGGCCGACACCCAGGCTCACCAAGTGGCGGGCCAGGCGGTTGGCGTGGGCGTTGAGGGTGGCATAGTCCAGCTGCTCATCACCCCAGATCGCCGCCAACGCCTGTGGCGTGCGGCATACCTGGGCTTCGATCAGGCGATGGATGCACTGGCTGCGGTCGAAGTCCAGGCCGTTGGCGTTCCACTGGCGTTCGATGCGCTCGCGCTCGCTGCCCTCGAGCATCGCCAGCTCGCCGACGCGCTGCTCCGGCGCTGCAACGACCGCCTGCAACAGGTTCAGCCAGTGCTGCGACAAGCGCTCGATGGTCTCTGGCAGGAACAGGTCGGTGGCGTAGGTCCAGATCGCCGACCAGGCCGTACCCGATTCGAAGGTATTGAGGGTCAGGTCGAACTGCGCGGTGTGGCTGTCCCACGCCAGCGCCTCGACCTGCAGGCCCGGCACTTGGGCCATGGAGGCCTCGGCGGCGCGCTCGCCCTGGTGGTTGAACATCACCTGGAACAGCGGGCTGTGGCTCAGGCTGCGCTCAGGGTGCAGGGCCTCGACCAGTTGCTCGAACGGCAGGTCCTGATGGGCCTGGGCTTCCAGGGCGCTATCACGTACCTGCTCGAGCAGGCGAGTGAAGGCCATGCCCGGCTCGACTTCGGCGCGCAGGACCTGGGTGTTGACGAAGAAGCCGATCAGGCGCTCTGTCTCCAGGCGGTTGCGGTTGGCCACCGGCACGCCGACGCGGATATCACCCTGGCCGCTGTAGCGGTGCAGCAGCACCTGGAACGTGGCCAGCAGCAGCATGAACGGCGTCACCCGCAGCTCACGCGCCCGCTGTTGCAGGCCCTGGGCCAGGTTGTCCGGCAGCGCCAGCGCAAGCTGCGCGCCACGGAACGACTGTTCGGCCGGGCGTGGATGATCGGTAGGCAGTTGCAGGAACTGCTCGCCGGCAAGGCGTTCGGTCCAGTAGCCGAGCTGACGCTCGCGCTCGCCGGCCTCCATCCACTGCCGCTGCCAGATCGCATAGTCGGCGTACTGCAGCGGCAATACCGGCAGCGTGGGCGCTTCGCCCTGGCTGAAGGCGGCGTAGCATTGCACCAGTTCCTCGACCAGCACCTGCATCGACCAACCATCGGAGACGCTGTGATGCTGGGTGACGACCAACACATGGTCGTCCTGCGCCACACGCAGCAGGCGCACACGCAACAGCGGCCCCTGCTCCAGATCGAACACCTGCGCCACCTCGGCCTGCACCCGTGCGGCCAATTCGGCCTCGGCGACCGTTTCGATCGGTAGCGCCAGCGGTGCGGCGGCGTGGATGCGCTGCTGAGCACCCTCGGGCGTCTGGACGAACGTGGTACGCAGCGACTCGTGACGCGCCAGCAGGCTGTCGAAGCTGCGCTGCAACGCCGGCACATTCAGCGCGCCGCGCAGGCGCAAGGCGCTGGGGATGTTGTAGGCGCTGCTGCTCGGGTCGAGTTGCCAGAGGAACCACTGGCGTTCCTGGGCGTAGGACAGCGGCGCCAGCTCGCCACGCGGTACTGGCAGCAGCGCAGGCTGTGCGGCGTCTGCAGTTGGCGTGAGGCTTGCGACGAACGCCTGCAGGGTGGTCTGTTCGAACAGAGTGCGCAGCGCCACTTGCAGGCCTAGGCCGTGACGCAGGCGCGACACCACCTGGGTGGCCAGCAGCGAATGCCCGCCCAATACAAAGAAATCGTCCTGCAGACCGACTCGCTCGACCTCCAGCACCTGCTGCCAGATTTGCGCCACCTGCTGCTCCAGCGCCGTGCGCGGCGCCTGGTAATCCTCCTGGCGCAGGGTCGGGGCCGGCAGCGCCGCACGGTCGAGCTTGCCGTTGAGGGTCAGCGGCAGGCTGTCCAGGCACAGGATATGCGCTGGCAGCATGTACTCCGGCAAGTCGGCCTTGAGGCCGCTGCGCAGGCGCTCGACAAGCGCAGACACCTCGCCGCTGCCCTGCTGCGCCACCACATAGGCCACCAACTGCGTACCGGCACTGCCGTCGCGAGCGAGCACCACCGCCTCGCGCACGCCTGGCAGTTGCAGCAAGCGGGCCTCGATCTCGCCCAGCTCGATACGGAAACCACGGATTTTCACCTGCTGGTCGATACGCCCGACGTACTCGATCACCCCGTCGTTGCGATAGCGCGCCAGGTCACCGGTACGGTACAAGCGCCCGCCATTGCCGAACAGGTCGGGCACGAAGCGCTGGGCGCTGAGGTCGCTGCGGCGATGATAGCCGCGCGCAAGCCCGGCTCCGCCGACATACAGTTCGCCGATGCATCCCGGCGCGACCGGCTCCAGCTGGCCGTCGAGCAGGTACCAGGACAGGTCGTCGATCGGCTCGCCGATCGGGCTGCTGGCTGCCCCTTCGAGATCACGCGGGCTCAGCGGACGGTAGGTGACATGCACGGTGGTTTCGGTGATGCCATACATGTTCACCAGGCGCGGCCCCTGCGCAGCGAAATGCCCGTACCACGGGCGCAGCGCCTGCACCTCCAGGGCCTCGCCACCAAAGATCACCTGGCGCAGGGCACCGAGCTCAGCGGCGTCGCGCGTGCAGGCCACCTGCATCAGCTGCTTGAACGCCGAAGGGGTCTGGTTCAGTACCGTGACGCCTTCGCGGTGCAGCAGCGCATGGAAATCCTCGGTGCTGCGGCAGGTCTCGTGCGGCACGATCACCAGGCGCCCGCCATGCATCAGGGCGCCGAAGATCTCCCACACCGAGAAGTCGAAGGCGTAGGAGTGGAACAGCGTCCAGACATCGTCGGCACCGAAGTGGAACCAGCGCTCGGTGGCGGCGAACAGGCGCATGACGTTGTCGTGGGGCAGCAGCACGCCCTTGGGCTGGCCGGTGGAACCGGAGGTGTAGATGACATAGGCGAGCTGGCGCGGGTCGCAGGCCAGCTGCGGCGCGCCGGGGTCGGCAAGCGGCTGTGGCGACAGCGGCTCCAGCATCAGTTGGCGCACGTCCTGCGCACCCTGCACACGTGCCGCCAGGTGCGGCTGCACCAGCAGCAGGGCAATGCCGCTGTCGGCCATCATGTAGGCCAGGCGCTGGGCCGGGGCGCTGGGGTCCATGGGCACATAGGCTGCACCGGCCTTGAGCGTGGCGAGAATGGCCACGATCATTTCCAGGCTGCGCTCGGCCACCAGGCCGACCCGCACCTCAGGGCCGACACCCTGCGCCAGCAGGCGGTGCGCCAGGTGGTTGGCCTGGGCTTCGAGCTGGCCGTAGCTGAGCTGGCGATCATCCAGCGTGACCGCGATGGCCTCGGGGCGCAGGCGCGCCTGCTCCTCGATGCGCTGGTGAATGCACTGCTGCACCGGATACTCAGCTGGCCGTGGATTCCACTCGGCGATGATGTCCGCGCGCTCCTGCGCAGTGAGCAACGGCACCTGCACCAGGGGTGTATCCGGCGCTGCGACCATCTGCCCGAGCAGTTGCAGCCAGTGCCGCGCCATGCGCTCGACCGTGGCCCGCTCGAACAGGTCGGTGGCGTAGGTGAAGGCTGCCGACAACTGCTCGCCCGCCTCGGCGGTGTCCAGGGTCAGGTCGAACTGCGCGGTGACCGTGCGCACGTCCAGCCCCTCGATATGCAGGCCCGGCAGGCGCAGCGCCGAAGCGCCATCGCCGCCAAGGTGGTTGTGCATGACCTGGAACAGCGGGTTGACCCCGGCACTGCGCTCCGGCGCCAGGGCTTCGACCAGTTGCTCGAACGGCAGCGCCTGGTGGGCCTGGGCGCCGAGCACCGCCGTACGCACCTGCTGCAGCAGTTCACGGAAGGTATTCTGCGGGTCGATGCTGACATCCAGCACCTGGGTGTTGATGAAGAAGCCGATCAGCGCCTTGGTATCGGGGTGCTGACGGTTGGCCACCGGCACGCCGACGCGGATCTCGCGCTGGCCGCTGTAGCGGTGCAACAGCAACTGGAAGCTGGCCAGCAGGAGCATGAACGGCGTCATCCCCTGCGACTGGGCCAGACTGCGCAGGCCACGCTGCAACTCGCCCGGCAGCGTTACCGCCAGGCGTTCGCCGCGATGGCTGGGCTGCTGCGGGCGCGAGTGATCGAACGGCAACTCCAGCACCGGTTGCTCGCCGCCCAGACGCGCAGCCCAATAGCCCAGCTGGCGCTCGCTCTCCCCCGCCTCCATCCACGCCTGCTGCCAGATCGCGTAGTCGGCGTACTGGATCGATGCCGCCGCCAGCGTAGGTTCACCACCGCCGCTGAGGGCCGCATAGGCGTGTACCAGTTCCTCGACCAGCACCTGCATCGACCAGCCGTCGGAGACGATATGGTGCTGGGTCATCACCAGCACATGGTCGTCATCGGCCAGGCGCAGCAGGTCGACCCGCAGCAGCGGGCCCTGCTGCAGGTCGAACAGCGCCTGGGTACGGGCCTCGACGAAGTCGCGCACGGCCTGCTCGGTATCGGCGCCGGCATCAGCGGGCAGGTGCTGCAGCGGCAGCTCGAAGGCCGATGCCGGCGCCTCGATCACCTGACGCACGCCCTCGGCCGTCTCGACGAAGCGCGTACGCAGCGATTCGTGCCGCCCCAGCAACCACTGGAAGCTGCGGGCCAGGGCCGGCACATCCAGCGTGCCCTTCAGGCGCAGGGCACTGGGGATGTGGTAGGCACTGCTGTGCGGCTCCAGTTGCCAGAGGAACCACTGGCGCTGCTGGGCGTAGGACAGCGGGATAACATCGAGGCCTTCACGGGCCGCCGGGATCGGCAACTGCCCCAGGGTCAGGCCCTTGCCGGCCAGCTTTTCCAGGAAGGCCCTGCGCTGTGACAGCGGCAACCTGATGAATCGCTGAACCAGCGCGATGTTATCCATTACAGCCATCTCAGTTCGTCTCCAACTCGGTGAGGAAGTCATGCATATCGCTCAGATCCTGCTCGAGATCGGTGGTCCGCAACCCTTCCAGCGCTTGCGCATAGCCCTGCAGGTCGTCGGCCTGGAAGATCAGTTCCAGCGGCACCTGTACCTGCAGTTGCGCCTGTGCGGCTGCCGTGGCTTGTGTCGCCAGCAGCGAATGCCCGCCCAGCTCGAAGAAGTTGTCGTCACGCCCCAAGCGGTCGACCTTCAGCACCGCAGCCCAGATATCGGCGATGGCGCTTTCCAGCTCGCCTTGCGGCGCGCGGTAGTCGCGTTGCATCAGGCTGGCATCCGGGGCTGGCAGGGCCTTGCGGTCCAGCTTGCCGTTGGGTGTCAGGGGCAGTGCGTCGAGGAAGACCAGATAGGTGGGGACCATGTAACCCGGCAGTGTCTCTTTAAGACGAACGTTGAGCTGCTCGCGCAATTTAGCCTCGCCGAGCGCCAGGCCTTGCGCGCTGGCCAGCACGTAGCCCACCAGTTGCGGGCCACCGACGCCAGGGCGGGCCAGCACCACCGCTTCACGCACGCCGTCCTGGGCCTGCAGGCGCGCCTCGATCTCACCCAGTTCGATGCGGAAGCCGCGGATCTTGACCTGGTGATCGACCCGTCCCAGGTAGTCGACCACACCATCGGCGCGCTGGCGCACCAGGTCGCCACTGCGGTACAGGCGTGCGCCCGGCACACCGTAAGGGTCCGGCACGAAGCGCTCGGCGGTGAGCGAGGGGCGGTGCAGGTAGCCGCGCGCCACCCCTGTGCCGCCGAGGTACAGCTCGCCCGCGACGCCCTGGGGCAGCAGCGCCGCCGAGTCGTCGAGCACGTAGGCACTGCGGTTGCCGATGCGGCTGCCGATCGGCGCATAGGCTGCCTGGCAACGTTCGGCGCGATCGGCTTTCCAGATCAGCGGGGTGACCACGGTTTCGGTCGGGCCATAGCCATTGATGATGTGCTCGGGCGCAAGCACGGCCTTGACCAGCTCGAACGCGGCTTCCGGCACCGCGTCGCCACCGAAGCAGTAGATGCGCACCGGCGGCGGGTTGCCGTGCTCACGCACGTGTTCGGCCAGCTGCTGCAGGTATACCGGCGGGAATGCAGCGACCGTGACGCCATGCCGGTGCATGGCCGCACAGGCCTGCTCGGCGGTCCACAGTTGCGGATCGCGAATCAGCAGGCGGCCGCCGTGCAACAGGCAGGTCAGCCAGCGTTCATGGGCACCGTCGAAGGCGAACGACATGAAGTGCAGCTCGCAGTCGCGTGCGCTCATGGCGTAGCGCTCACCGATCGCCAGGCAGTGCATGGCCAACGGGCCATGGGCCACGGCAACGCCCTTGGGCTGGCCGGTGGAGCCGGAGGTGTAGATCACGTACGCCAGGCCCTCGGCGTGCACCGGGCGCTGCGGCGCGCTGCTCGGCAGCGAGGCGCTGGCCAGCTGGTCGATGCACAAGGTCGCCACGGTTTGCGCGGCAGGCAGGCGCGCCAGCAACTGCGAATGGGTGAGCAACAACGCCATGCGCGAGTCCTGCATGAGGTAGGCCAGGCGCTCTTCGGGGTACTCCGGGTCGAGCGGCACATAGGCCGCGCCGGCCTTGAGCACCGCCAGCAACGCAACCAGCATCTGCGGGCCACGCTCCAGCGCCACCCCCACCAGCGCCTCGGCGCCCAGCCCTGCCTCGATCAAGCCATGGGCCAGGCGGTTGGCCTGCTGGTCGAGTTCGGCATAACTCATTTGCTGCTCGCCGAACAACACCGCCACCGCCTCCGGCGTGCGCTGCGCCTGGGCCTCGAACAGCTGGTGCACTGCACGAGGCGAATCGAAGCGTGTATCTACGTGATTCCACTGCTCCACCAGTTGCGCACGCTCCTGCCCGGTGATCAGCTCCAGCGCGCCGATGGCCTGGCCCGGCGCCGCCTCGAGCAGTTGCTCAAGGACCTGGCGCAGGTGCCCGGCGACCTGCACGATGCGCGCATCGTCGAACGCTTCGCGCAGGTAGCTGTAGTGCACCTGCAGGGTCTGCTCCAGGGCGATGGCCAGGGTCAGCGGGTAGTTGGTGCGCTCGTGGCTGTCGATGGCGCCGAAGCCCAGGGCGGGCACCTCGGCCTGGCGCAGGGCCTCGGCCACCGGGTAGTTCTCGAACACCACCAGGGTGTCGAACAGCGCCTCGCCGCCCTGCCCGGCCCAGCGCTGGATATCGTACAGCGCGGTGTGCTCGTGCTCGCGCAGGGCCAGGTTGTGCTGCTGCAACTCGGCAAGCCATTCGCCCAGCGCCTGCTCGGCACGCACCTGCGCCACCACCGGCAGGGTGTTGATGAACAGCCCGACCTGGCGTTCGATACCGACGATCTCCGCCGGACGCCCCGAAACCGTGGCGCCGAAGCACAGCGCCTGCTGGCCGGTGTAGCGCTGCAGGAGGATCAGCCAGGCGCCCTGCAACAAGGTGTTGACGGTCACCTTGTGACGGCGCGCCAACTCGCCCAGGCGCTGGGTGAATGCGGCATCGAACTGCTGGTAGTGGTCGCCAAACGGCGCTTGCGCCACGGCTTCGCGGCGCACGAAGGCCTGGGCCAGTCGGGTCGGGGCCTCGAGCACACTCAGTTGCTCGGTCCAGAAACGCTCGCTCAGCCCGGCATCCTGGGCCTGCAGCCAGGCCAGGTAGTCGCGGTAACGCCCGACATGGCCGATCTCGCGGCGCGCGGCGTAGCGCTGCAGCACCTCACCCAGCAGCTGCGAATTGCTCCAGCCGTCGAGTAGGATGTGGTGATGGGTGTAGATCAGGTGGTGACGCTCATCAGCCGTACGTACCAGCACCAGGCGCAGCAGCGGCGCGCGGGCAAGGTCGAAGCCCTGGGCCTGTTCCTCGGCCGCCAGGCGATCGAGGGCGGCGGCCAGGTCCTGGTTGCCGCGCAGGTCGAGCACGCGGAACGGCACCTCGACCTGCTTGTGCACCAGTTGCAGCGGCCGCTCGACATCGCCCTGCCAGAGGAACACGCTGCGCAGGCTGTCGTGGGCGTCCAGCGCCTGCTGCCAGGCCTCGCGGAAACGCGCCGGGTCCAGGCCGTCGATGTCCACCCGCATCTGGTTCACGTAGTCGCTGGCGTCCTGCTGGTACAGGCTGTGGAACAGCATGCCCTGCTGCATCGGCGACAACGGCACGATGTCTTCGATCTGCCGCGCAGCGACCGGCAGCGCATCCAGTTGCGCCTGGGCCAGCGGGTAGAGCGGGAAGTCCGAAGGTGTCACGCCTGCTTGGCCGGGCTGGCAGCAATGCTCGACCAGGGCCTGCAACTGCTCGGCGAAATCGCGGGCCAAGGCTTGCAGGGTGGCGTGGTCGAACATCTGTGTGCTGTAGGTCCAGCTCAGGTCCAGTTCGCCGTCGTACACCTGGCCGTTGATGCCCAGCCAGTTGGCCAGCGGCGCCTGGGCGCTCTGCTCGGCGCCACTGGCCTCGCCGCTCGGGCTGAACAGCGCGCCATCGTCGGCCTGGAAGCTGCCATCGAACTGGCCCAGGTAGTTGAAGGTCACCCGTGCCGCCGGCAAGGCCTGCAGCGCTTCACGGGTCGAGGCATCGGCGAAGCGGCGCAGGGCACCGAAGCCCAGCCCTTTGTTGGGCACGCCGCGCAACTGCTCCTTGATCTGCTTGAGCGAGTCGCCCAGTGCCTCGGCCGGGGTGAGGCACACCGGGAAGACGCTGGTGAACCAGCCCACGGTGCGGGTCAGGTCGAGGTGCTCGGCCAGTTCTTCACGGCCATGGCCTTCGAGCTCCACCAGCACGCTGCCCTGCCCGCTCCAGCGGCACAGGGTGCGGGCCAGGGCGGTCAGCAGCAGATCGTTGACCTGGGTGCGATAGGCGGCGGGCGCTTCCTGCAACAGGCGCTGGGTCGTGGTTTTGTCCAGGCGCGTATGGACCATCGCCGCATGGGCGTTGTCCAGCACCGCCGTTGGTGCGGCGCACGGCAACTCGGCGGCGCCCTGCAGGCATTGCTGCCAGTAGCCCAGCTCAGCGCTGTGCTCGGTGGCGTAACGACGCAATTGCTCGGCCCAGTCGCGCTGCGAGCTGGTCTTGCCCGGCAAGGCCAGGGGCTTGCCGCTGCTCAGTTGCTCGAAGGCCAGTTGCAGGTCTTCGAACAGGATGCGCCACGACACGCCATCCACTGCCAGGTGGTGGATCACCAGCAACAGGCGCTGGCTGCCGTCCGGCAGGTCCGCCAGCACGGCGCGCAGCAGCGGGCCATCGCCCAGCGACAAGCTGCGCTGGGCCGATTCGGCCAAGGCTTCCAGTTCATCGGCAGTGTTCAGGGTGCGTTGCCAGAGCAGCTCAGTCGGCTGCTCGCCGAGTGGGCGGTAATGCGCCTGCCAGCCAGTCTCGCGTTGGGTGAAGCTCAGGCGCAGCGCATCGTGGTGTGCAACCAGTGCCTGCAACGCTTGCTCCAGGTAACCCGCGTGCAGCGGCTGGGCCGGCTTGAGCAGTACCGACTGGTTCCAGTGGTGACGCTCGGGGATATCGGTGTCGAAAAACGCTTGCTGGATAGGCAGCAGCGGCATCTCGCCAGTTAGCGGGCCCTGTTCGATCAGGTACACGCCCTCGCCTTCCTGGGCCACGGTCGCCAGCCCTTGAACGGTCTGGTGCTGGAACAGCGCCTTGGGCGTGAAGCGAATACCCGCCTGCCGCGCCCGGCTAACCACCTGGATCGAGATGATCGAATCGCCGCCCAGTTCGAAGAAGTTGTCGGTCACGCCAATCGGCGAAACCTTGAGCACTTCCTCCCAGATCGCCACCAGGCGTTTTTCCAGCACGCTGCGCGGTGCCACCTGACGCGCCAGGGCAGTGGCCTGCGGCGCGGGCAGCGCCTTGCGGTCGAGCTTGCCATTCGGCGTCAGCGGCAGACGTTCGAGGAACAGCCAGTGGGTCGGCACCATGTAGTCCGGCAGGGTCTGCTTGAGCCAGGCCTTGAGCGGCTCGGCATCATCGAGCAATGCCGCAGCAGCGACATAGCCGACCAATTGCGTACCCAGTTCGCCCTGACGGGCGACCACCGCCACCTCACGCACCTCGGGGTGCGCCAGCAGGCGTGCCTCGATCTCACCCAGCTCGATACGGAAACCGCGCACCTTGACCTGATGGTCGATACGCCCCAGGTATTCGATCGACGCGTCTTCGCGGTAACGCACCAGGTCGCCGGTGCGGTACATGCGCCCGCCTTCACCGGTGAACGGGTCGGCGACGAAGCGCTCGGCACTCAGCCCTGGCCGGCGCAGGTAACCGCGCGCCAGGCCCTCGCCGGCCAGGTACAGCTCGCCCGCCACACCCACCGGCTGCGGCTGCAGGTGGCCATCCAGCACGTAGGCGGCGGTGCCCGGTAGCGGCCGGCCAATGCTGGCCCGGCCGTTGGCCTGGCGCAGCACGCAGGTCGAATAGGTGGTGTCTTCGGACGGCCCGTAGAGGTCGTACACGCGCTCGATACCCGGCAGCGCATACAGCGCATCCACCAGCGACTGTTTCAGCGGTTCGCCCGCCAGGTTGATGGTGCGCACACTGGGCGGAATCGCCCCGGCCTGCAGCAGCGCGGCAATCGCCGAAGGCACGGTGTTGATAAGGGTCACGCGCTCGCGCGCGGGCAGCTCCGGCAGCGCCAGGGCGTTGTCGGCGAGGATGAAATGACCGCCGCCGGCCAGGGTCACGAACAGCTCCCAGACCGACAGGTCAAAGCAGATCGAGGTGCTCGCCAGCACGCCTTGCAGGTCGTCCTGGCTGTACAGCCCCTGGGCCCAGCGCACCAGCGCCACGGCATTGCCATGGGTGATCGCCACGCCCTTGGGCAGCCCGGTGGAGCCGGAGGTGTAGATCACGTACGCCAGGTGCTCGGCATCGTCATGCTGGACCGGCGCATGGGTCGGTTGCAGCGCCAACTGCGGGTCGTCATCGAGCAACAGCAGCGACTGGCCTTCGCTGATCACCGACGCCAATTGCGCGGCCTGATCGGCCTGGGTCAGCAGCAGGTGTGCCTGGCTGTCGCCGAGCATGTGCGCCAGGCGCTCGCGCGGGTAGGCCAGGTCCAGCGGCACATAGGCGCCACCGGCCTTGAGCACCGCCAGCAGGGCCACCACCAGTTCGGCGCTGCGCGGCAGTGCCACGCCCACCCGCACTTCCGGACCGACACCCAGGGCGCGCAGGCGATGGGCCAGGCGGTTGGCCTGCGTGTCGAGCTCGCGGTAGCTCAGCTCACGCGCGCCGCAGATCAGCGCCAGGGCCTCGGGGGCCTGCGCGGCGCGGGCCTGGATCAGACCGTGCAGGCTGGCGTGGGTCGCAGGCGGCAGCGCTGCCGAATTCCACGCCTCAAGCATGCGCTGCTGTTCGTCGGCAGCCAGCAGCGGCAGCCGCGCCACCGGGCACTGCGGGTCGTGCACCACGGCCTGCAGCAGGTGCTGCCAATGGTCGGCCAGGCGCTCGATGGTGGCGTGGTCGAACAGGTCGGTGGCGTAGGTCAGCGACACTTCGATGCGTGCCTCGACCTCGGTGGTGTCCAGGCTCAGGTCGAACTGCGCGGTGCCGCTGTCCCAGCTGAGCGGTTCGAGCGTCAGGCCTTGCAGGGAGGTCGCGGTGGCAGGCGTCACCTGATGGTTGTGCATGACCTGGAACAGCGGGCTGTAGCTCAGGCTGCGCTGGGGCTGCAGGGCGTCGACCAGTTGCTCGAACGGCAGGTCCTGGTGGGCCTGGGCGCCGAGCACGGCCTGGCGTACCTGTTGCAGCAGTTGATCGAAACCGGCCGCGCCGTCGACCTGGGCGCGCAGCACCTGGGTGTTGACGAAGAAGCCGACCATCGACTCGGTCTCGGCCCGGGTGCGGTTGGCCACCGGTACGCCGACGCGGATATCGGACTGGCCGCTGTAGCGGTGCAGCAAGGCCTGGAAGGAGGCCAACAGGTAGACGAACAGGGTCACGCCCTGGGCGCTGGCCTGCTCGCGCAGCGCTGCCACCAGCGGCTCGGCCAGGCTCAGGTCGAGCCGTGCGCCGCGCTGGCTCTGCTCGGCAGGCCGCGGGCGGTCGAACGGCAGCTCCAGCACAGGCTGTTCGTCGCCCAGTTGCTCGCGCCAGTAGGCCAGTTGCCGAGCGCCCTCGCC
The DNA here is from genome assembly GCF_052378495.1 of Pseudomonas sp. A014. Taxonomy (NCBI): domain Bacteria; kingdom Pseudomonadati; phylum Pseudomonadota; class Gammaproteobacteria; order Pseudomonadales; family Pseudomonadaceae; genus Pseudomonas; species Pseudomonas sp. A014. The sequence goes on along the minus strand of NZ_CP199001.1, from coordinate 2,305,211 downwards.
CGCCTCCAGCCATTGGCGCTGCCACTGGGCGAAGTCGGCGTACTGCAAGGCCAGGGGCTCGACTGCCGCGACCTCGCCACGGCAATGGGCGAGGTAGCGCGCCTGCCACTGTTCGATCAGCAGTTGCATCGACCAGCCGTCGGAGACGATGTGGTGCTGGGTCATCACCAACACATGGTCCCGCTCGCCCAGCACCAGCACGCGAACCCGCAGCAACGGCGCCTGGAACAGGTCGAACGGACGGCGAATCTCGCGTTGCACTTCGCGGCGGATGGCCGCCTCGTCGGCCTGCGCCTCCATGGCCTGGTAGTCGATCGCGAAGGTCAGCGCCGGGGCGATGACCTGACGGACCTCGCCGTCCTCTTCGACGAACGCGGTGCGCAGCGAGGCATGGCGATCCACCAGGTCCTGCACGCTGTGCGCCAGGGCGTCGCGATCGAGCACGCCGCGCAGGCGCAGCGCCGCCGGAATGTGATAGGACGCACTGTGCGGCTCTAGTTGCCACAGGAACCACTGGCGCTCCTGGGCGTACGACAACGCCAGCGGCCGGTCATGGCCCACACTGACCAACGCAGGCCCCGCCTCAGCGGCCTGGGCCTGGCAGGCCTCGGCGAACGCCTCAAGCACCGGCGCCTGGAACAGCACCCGCACCGGCACCTCGCGCTGCAACTGCTGACGGATGCGCACGACCACCTGCATGGCCAGCAGCGAATGCCCGCCACGCTCGAAGAAATGGTCGGCCAGGCCGATCTGCGGCACGTCCAGCACCTGGGCCCAGATGTCCGCCAGCGCCGCCTGCAAAGCATTGCGCGGAGCGATGTAGGCAGCGCTGCTCGCGTCTGGCTCGGGCAGTGGCAAAGCTGCGCGGTCGAGCTTGCCGTTGTTGTTCAGCGGCAATTGCTCCAACACCACGAGGTGCGCCGGCACCATGAACTCCGGCAGCGACTGGCGCAACGCGTCGCGCAGCGCGGCGACGAAGGCCGTGCGCGCATCGCCCTGCACTGCCTCGCTGGCAACCGGCACGACGAAGGCCACCAACTGCGCACCCTGGCCGGTCGCCTGGGCGATCAGCGCAGCAGCGCGCACCCCCGGCTGGGCCTGCAGGCAGGCTTCGATCTCGCCCATTTCGATGCGCATGCCGCGAATCTTCACCTGGTGATCGATTCGCCCGACATACTCCAGTGCCCCTTCGGCGTTGTAGCAGGCCAGGTCGCCACTGCGATAAAGCCGTGCGCCCGGCTCGCGGGCGAACGGGTCGGGCAGGAAACGTTCGGCGGTCAGGCCCGGACGCTGGTAATACTGCTGGGCCAGACAGGCCGGTGCGGCGATGCACAGCTCACCGACCGCGCCGGCGGGCAGCAGCTCGCCAGCGCCGTCGAGCACATAGAGCGCACGGCCGGCAATGGCCCGGCCAATCGGCACGCCGTGGCTGTCGCTGGCATCGCTCAGGCGGCAGGCATGCACGCTCGAGACCACGGTCGCCTCGGTCGGGCCATAGGTGTTGATCAGCGCGACCTCGCCAAGGCCCGCAGCGTGCCAGAGGCGCAGCCCTTCCACCGACATCGCCTCGCCGCCGACGTGCACCTGGCGCAATGCGCCCAGGCCGCGGCCCGGCTGCGCGGCGCACTCTTTGGCCAGCAGGTACCAGTAGGCCGCTGGCAGGTCGGCCAAGGTGACCTCGTGCTGCACGATGTGCTCGGCCAACTGCTGCACATCCCACAACGCCTCGCCCCGCATCACCAGCGCCGCCCCCAGGGCCAGCGGTGGATAGCACTGCTCGACGAAGCCGTCGAAGCTGAAGGTGGCGAACTGCAGCACACGGTCGTTGGCGCCCAGGTGCGAATACTGCGCGCCGCTCTGGCAGAACTCGCGCAGGGCGGCATGGCTGATGGCGACGCCCTTGGGCCGGCCGGTGGAACCGGAGGTGTAGATCACGTACGCCAGGTCCTGGGCGTGAGGCTGCACGAGCGGGTCATGCTCGGGCTGCACGTCCAGCGCCAGCTCGCCGGTCACCAGGCGCGGGACTTCGGGTGGCAGGCTCAGGCCCTGCAACAGGCCGTCGTCGCACAGCAGCAAGTCGAGCTGGCTGTCTTCGATCATGTAGCGCAGGCGCTCATCCGGGTAGGCCGGGTCGAGCGGCACGTAGGCAGCGCCACTCTTGAGCACGGCCAGCAGGCTGACGATCAGTTGCGGGCTGCGGCGCAGGGCCAGGCCGATACGTTTGCCCGGGCCCATGCCCTGGGCGATGAGCAAGTGCGCCAGGCGGTTGGCCTGGCGATTGAGTTGGCCATGGCTGAGCGAATGGCCCTCGCACGACACGGCCAGGGCGTCGGGGCTGCGCGCGGCCTGGGCGGCGATGCGCTGGTGCACCAGCGGTGTGGCAGACAGGTCGATCGCTTCGCCCTGGCTGTACGCCAACACCGCCTGCTGCGCGTTGTCATCCAGCAGGCGCAGGCTGCCCAGCGCGGCCGAGGGCTGCTCGATCATCTGCTGGAGCGCCTGGCAGAAAGCGGCGCACAACTGCTCGACCTGCGCAGCATCGAAGTGTGACAGGTCGTAGGCAAACTCCACGCTCAATCGCGCGCCCAGCTCGATGCCAAGGGTCAACGGGTAATGGGTGCGCTCGTGATTGCGCAGCGCGCCCACTTGCAACCCGGCCGGCGCGCCGTCACGCAGGGCCTCGGCCACAGGGAAGTTCTCGAACACCATCAAGGTGTCGAACAGCACGCCGCCCTGTTGGCCGGCCCAGCCCTGGACCTTGTACAGCGGCACATGCTCGAACTCGCGCAGGTCGAGGTTGAACGCCTGCAGCGTTTCCAGCGCCTCGCCGACCGACTGGCCAGGTGCTGCGCTGCACAGGACCGGCAGGGTATTGATGAACAACCCCAACTGCTCCTCGATCCCCGGCAATGGCGCCGAACGCCCACTGACGGTTGCGCCGAACGCCACGCAGGCCTGGCCGGTGTGACGTTGCAATACCAGGCCCCAGGCCGCCTGGAACAGGGTGTTGAGGGTGACTTTGCGCTGGCGGGCGAACTGGCCCAGGCGCTCGGCGAAGGCGTCGTCGAACAGGTGCAAGTGCTCGCCACTGCCCTGCCCTTGCGCACGACGCAACGCCGAGGCCAGCAAGGTCGGCCCCTGCAACGGCGCCAGTGCGGCCTTCCAGAAGCGCTCGCTGGCGTCCAAGGGCTGGCGCTGCAACCAGCCCAGGTAGTCGCTTAAACGCCCGCTGGCGGCGGCCACCGGCTGCCCGGCGTAGGTCTGGATCACCTGGGCCAGCAGGCTGGCATTGCTCCAGCCATCCATGAGGATGTGATGGCTGGTGTAGATCAGGTGCCAGCCACCGCCCTGCTGCGCCACCAGTTGCAGGCGGAACAGCGGTGCCTGGCGCAGATCGAAGCCGCGACGGCGTTCGGCGGCGGCTAGGGCATCGAGGTCGTGCACCCCCTCCAGCACCTGCAGCGGCAGGTCGAGATGGCGCTGCACCAACAGCTGCGCCTCGCTCAAGCCTTCCCAATGCACGCTGGCGCGCAGGATCTCGTGGCGCGCCATCGCCTCGCTCCAGGCCTCACGCAAGCGCGCGGGCTCCAGCCCCTGGATATCCAGGCGCAGTTGGTTGATGTAGGCACCGGCCTCGGGCTCGTACTGGGCGTGGAAGAACATGCCCTGCTGCATCGGCGACAGCGGATAGAGCGCTTCGATAGCGCTGGCAGCGACCGGCAGCGCATCGAGCTGGGCCTGGTCGATACGTGCGAGCGGGAAGTCGGACGGCGTCGCCTGGCCGGCCGGGGTTTGCAGGCAGTGGGCGATCAGTTGCGCCAGCTCGTCGCTGTAGGCCTGGGCCAGGCCTTCGACGGTGGCGTCATGGTACATCTGGCCGCTGTAGCCCCAGCGCAGCGACAGCTCGCCGGCATAGACCTGGCTTTCCAGGGTCAGCCAGTTGGCCAAGGGGGCCTCGGGATCCTGGGCCTGGCCGCTGCGCTCGGTGGCGGGCGCCCAGAGGGCACGGGCATCGAACTGCTGGTCGAACTGCCCCAGATAGTTGAAGGTGATACGCGCAGGCGTGGCCTGGCCGAGCGCCTGGCGCTGGGCCTCATCGCCCAGGTAGCGCAGCAGGCCGTAGCCCAGCCCCTTGCCCGGCACCGCGCGCAACTGCTCCTTGACCGCCTTGATCGAGGCGCCCACATCGTCACTGACGCTCAAGCGCACGGGGAACAGCGTGGTGAACCAGCCCACGGTGCGCGACAGGTCGATATCCTCGAACACCTCTTCGCGACCATGCCCTTCCAGCTGCACCAGCACCGCTTGCTGCGCGCTCCAGCGCGCAACCACCCGGGCCAGCGCGGTCAGCAGCAGGTCGTTGATCTGCGTGCGGTAGGCGGCCGGGGCGACGTGCAGCAACTGACGGGTCAGCTCGGCGTCCAGGCGTGTTTCCAGGGTGCGGCCGTGGCGGTTGAGCGCGGCGCCCTGGGGCATGTCGCACGGCAGGTCATGCTCGACACGCTGGGCGCGCCAGTAGTCCAGCTCGCCAGCCTGTTGCGCGGCCAGGGCAGGCAGCCGCGCAGCCCAGGCCTGCCAGGCGCTGGTCTTGGCGGGCAGCGCCTGTTGTGTGTAGGCGTGCTGCAAGTCTTCGAGCAGTACGCGCCAAGATACGCCGTCGACCACCAGGTGGTGGATCACCAGCAGCACGCGCTGGCTGCCATCGGCCATTTGCACCAGTACCGCGCGCAGCAGCGGCCCGTCGGCCAGGTCGAGGCTGCGCTGGGTGGCGTCGCAGAGCGCCGCCAGCGCCTCGGCATCGGCGGCCGTCTCCTCGCGCAGCAGCCCGGCAGGCAGCGCACCGTGCTCGGCCTGCCAGTGGCCGTCGCGCAATTGGAAGCGCAGGCGCAGGGCATCATGTTGCTCGACCAGACGCACCAGCGCCTGCTGCAGGCGAGTACCGTCCAGGGCCTGGCGCGGCGTCAGCAGCAGCGACTGGTTCCAGTGCGCCCGTGCAGGCACCGCCTGCTCGAAGAAGGCGCGCTGGATGGGGGTCAGAAGCGCCGGGCCCTGCACCGCGCCCTGCTCGGCCTGCACCTGCGTCGCACGCCCGGCAGCGCCAGCCAGGCCGCGCAGGGTCTGGAACTGGAACAGGTCACGCGGGCTGAACTGCAAGCCTTGGCGCCGGGCGCGACTGACCACCTGGATAGCGATGATCGAGTCGCCGCCCAGTTCGAAGAAGTTGTCGTCCAGGCCGATCTGTTCGACCCCGAGCACCTCGCTCCAGACCTGCGCGAGGATCTGCTGCACCGGCGTTTGCGCGGCCACGTAGGCACCGCGTGGCGCCGCATCGGGCTGCGGCAGCGCCTTGCGGTCGAGCTTGCCGTTGGGCGTCAGCGGCAGGCGCTCGAGCGGCATCAGGTGGGTGGGCACCATGAACTCGGGCAGCGCCTGCAACAGCCAGTCCTTGAGCCCCTGCTGCCAGCCATCGGGCTGTTCGTTGAGCACCAGGTAGGCCACCAACTGCTTGCCGTCCAACGCCAGCACCACGGCCTCACGCACCCACTCATGCTGGGCCAGGCGCGCCTCGATCTCGCCCAGCTCGATGCGCAGGCCGCGAATCTTCACCTGATGGTCGAAGCGGCCGAGGTATTCGATCACGCCATCGTTGCGCTGGCGCACACGGTCGCCGGTGCGGTACAGACGCTGGCCAGACACGAAGGGGTCGGCGACGAAGCGCTCAGCCGTCAGGCTCGGGCGGCGATGGTAGCCTCGGGCCAGGCCGACACCCCCCAGATAAAGCTCGCCGGAAACACCGGGGGCAACCGGCTCGAGGCCGGCGTCGAGCACGTAGGTGCGCAGGTTGGCGATCGGCAGGCCGATCGGTACGCTGTCGCGGCCTTCGTCGCGGCAGGTCCAATGGGTGACGTCGATGGCTGCCTCGGTCGGGCCATAGAGGTTGTACAGGGCTGCGCCCGGCAGGCGGGCGAACACCTGCACTTGGGCATCCACCGGCAGGGCCTCACCACTGCATACGATACGGCGCAGGCTGCTGCAGGCTTCGACACCCGGCTCGTGGATGAACGCCTGGAGCATCGAAGGCACGAAATGCAGGGTGCTGACCTGGAAGCGGCGAATGGTCTCGATCAAGCGCGCCGGGTCACGATGTTCACCCGGCGCGGCCACTGCCAGGCGCGCGCCGGTCATCAGCGGCCAGAAGAACTCCCACACCGACACGTCGAAACTGAAGGGCGTCTTCTGCAGCACGGTGTCGTCGGCGCCGATGGCGTAGGCCTCCTGCATCCAGTGCAGGCGGTTGGCAAGGGCCCTATGGCTGTTGCCAGCGCCCTTCGGCCGCCCGGTCGAGCCGGAGGTGTAGATGACGTAGGCCAGTTGCTCGGGGTCGATATCCACCCTCGGGGCACTGGTGGGCTGCTCGTCCAACGGCAACCGGTCGAGCGCCACGCACTGCACGCCCTGGGGCAGCGGCAGGCTGTCGAGCAGTGCCTGCTGGGTCAGCAGCAGGTCGATGCCACTGTCCTCGATCATGTAGGCCAGGCGTTCTGCAGGGTACTCCGGATCCAGCGGCACATAGGCAGCACCGGCCTTGAGGATGCCCAGCAGCCCCACCACCATTTCGACGCTGCGCTGCACGCTGATGCCGACCAGGCTGTCGCCCCGGGCGCCTTGGGCGCGCAGGTAGTGGGCCAACTGGTTGGCGCGGGCGTCGAGCTGGGCGTAGCTGAGCGCGTGCTCGCCAAACACCAGGGCCGGGGCCTGTGGCGCGCGGCGTGCCTGGTCTTCGAACAGCTGGTGCACCGGGCGTTCGAGCGGGTAGTCACGGGCGGTGGCGTTCCAGTCCTGAAGCACGGTGGCAAGGCTGGCGTCATCGAGCATCGGCACCTGCCACAGCGCTTGCTGTGGCTGCTCGACCAGGCCCCGCAGCAGGGCCTGCCAGTGCCGGGCCATGCGCTCGATGGTGGCGGCATCGAACAGGTCGCTGGCATAGGTGAAGGCTGCGTGCAGCACCCCACCTTGCTCGTAGGTGTCGAGGCTGAGGTCGAACTGGGTGGTGCGGCTGCGCCATTGCAGCGGCGCCAGTTGCAGGCCGGACGCCAGGGTGACGGTGGTCAGGTCGGCGACCTGCGGCTGGTGGTTGTACATCACCTGGAACAGCGGTGCGTGGCTGAGGCTGCGCTCGACCTTGAGCGCCTCGACCAGGCGCTCGAACGGCAGGTCCTGGTGCGCCTGGGCGCCCAGCACGGTCTGACGTACCGCTTGCAGATAGGCCAGCACGTCCTGTTGCGCTTGTGGCTGCAGGCGCAGTACCTGGGTGTTGACGAACAGCCCGATCAGCCCTTCGACCTCGGCGCGGTTGCGGTTGGCCACCGGGCTGCCGATGCGCAGGTCGCATTGGCCGGTGTAGCGTTGCAGCAGCATGCCGAAGCTGGCGAGCAGGACCATGAACAGCGACAGGTTGTGCTGGCGGGCAAAACCGCGCACCTGCTCGGTCAGTGCCGCGTCGAGCGGGAATGACTGGCGGCTGCCGCTGAAGCTGGGGGTGGCCGGGCGGGCGTGGTCCAGCGGCAGCTCCAGCACCGGCTGCTCATCGCCCAGCTGGGCCTGCCAGTACTGCAACTGGCGCTCCATCTCGCCGGCTTCGAGCCAGCGACGCTGCCACAGGGCGTAGTCGACGTACTGGATGGGTAGCGGCGGCAACTGCGGTGCCTGCCCGGCGGCAAAGGCGTCATAGGCGCGGCTGAACTCATCGATCAGCACATTCATCGACCAGCCGTCGGAAACGATGTGGTGCAGGGTCAGCAGCAGTACGTGCTCCTGCGCATCGAGGTGCAGCAGGCGCACCCGCAGCAGTGGTCCGTGCGCAAGGTCGAACGGGCGTAGCGACTCGGTTTCGGCTTCGGCACGAACCTGTGCCTCACGCTGGTCGGCGGCGAGATTGCGCAGGTCGACGCGCTCGATGTTCACGCGGGTGAGCGGGCGATGGGCCTGCTCCAGGCGATCATCGGCCTGGGGTTCGAAGACGGTCGTCAGGCTTTGGTGACGGGCCAGTACGGTGGCGAAGGCCTGCTCCAGGGCGGCGGCGTCCAGTTGACCTAGCAGGCGTACGGCGCCTGGGAGGTTGTAGGCGCCGCTCTGGGGGTCCATCTGCCAGAGCACCCACATGCGTTGCTGGGCGTAGGACAGCGCCTGGCGGTCTGGGGCCTCGATGCCGGCGGGGATGGGGAACTGGGAAAAGTCGATGCCCTCCTTGGCCAGGGTCTCGAGGAACACGCGGCGCTTTTCCAGCGGCAGTTCAATGAAACGGCGGGCCAGTTGCAGGGACTTCTCGGGATTCATCAGATTGCTTCCGTACGAGTGGGGTATCGGGCGGGGCCCGGCTATCCCTACGAAACGGATACATCTTGCAAAAAGTTAGGTTTTTGGGGGTGTCTGGGGGCGCTGGGTGGTGCTCGAGGCGCGTGAATATCCGATTTGGGTGGCGACGCGGAGTCACCTTTTCGCCTTTACGGCGACCTACTTTTTTTCTTGGAAAAAAGTAGGCAAAAACCGCCTGCTCCCACATACGGCCCCTGCGCTGCGCTCCGGGGTTCCCTCGCGCCGGCGCCTTCCGGGCCTTCGCGGACTCCGACTTGCTGCGCAAGTCTACTTCTCGCGACTTCGGCGGGACGCCGAAGGGCGCTGCGCGCCAGGGCCCTACAGACGCCTCTGCTCGGCCTCCTGAGGTCGCGATGGGTGGTGGCTGGGATATCGCGCGCTTAGAAGCAAGGGCAAGGGCAAGGGCAAGGGCAAGGGCAAGAGCAAGAGCAAGAGCAAGAGCAAGAGCGGGTTTGAAACATTTGCTTGCATTTTAGGCTTCAGGTTTTTGATTCTCATTCGTCCTATTAATTGCAGCCTTCAAGGTTGAGACGAAACTCGACCGCAATTTTCCTCAGAAGAACGACTGATGGCCCGACAAATTAAAAAATCCAAGTCCAAACTGTGGTTTCTGGTGCACAGTTGGCTTGCCCTGCCGATCTGGTTCTTTGTACTGATCGTCTGCTTCACCGGGATGCTTGCGGTGGTCAGCCAGGAGATCGTCTGGCTGGCGAACCCCGACGTGCGTGCCAGCCAACCGGACGACAACGCCGAACGGCTGAGCTTCCAGCAGGTCTTGAGCGCGTTGAACAAGGCCGAACCGGACATGGCGGTGCGCTTCATCAGCCAGCCGGATGGCTCGCACTTCGCCCTCGAAGCGGCAGTCACCTACCCCAACGGCACGTCGCCGACGCTCTACGTCAACCCCTACACCGGCGCCATCCAGGGCAAGACCCCCGACTTCAACTTCCAGGCCTTCACCCGCGCGCTGCACGGCTGGTGGCTGGTGCCGTTCACCAACGGCTATAGCTGGGGCTGGTACCTGGTGTCGTTGCTTGGCCTGCCGATGCTCGCTTCGCTGGTCACAGGGCTCGTGGTGTACAAGAAATTCTGGCGCGGGTTCTTCAAGCCGGTACGCACACAGCACGGCTCGCGGATCTTCTGGGGTGACCTGCACCGCCTGGCCGGGGTGTGGTCGATCTGGTTCATCGCGGTGATTTCGATCACCGGCACCTGGTTCCTGATCCAGGCCATTCTGGGCGACAACCACGTCACCATTTCCACCGAGCCGATCGTGCCGGTCATCGCTCGCGAGCAGGTGCCACAGAGCCCCGACGGCAATCCGGTGCCGCGTATCGACCTGGACGAGGCCGCCCGCATCGCCCAGGAGGCCATCCCCGGCCTGGACATCAGCTTCATCACCCTGCCCGCCACCGCCTACAGCCATATCAGCATGGGCGGGCGTGGCTGGTACCCGTTGATGTTCCAGACCGCCGAGGTCAACCCGTACACCCGCAACGTCGACAGCCAGTTCCTGCTCGGCGACCGCTCGACCCTGGAGTTCGTCACCGAATCCATGCGCCCGCTGCACACCGGTGACTTCGGTGGCCTGCCGATCAAGCTGATCTGGTTCTTCTTCGGCCTGGTACTCACCCTGATGGTGCTCAGTGGCCTGCTGATCTGGACCAAGCGCACTGCCCAAGCGACCGCCGCAGCGCTCAAGCGCAGCGAGCGCCCGGCACGCGTGCGCAGGCATGAAGACACCCCCGTGGAGGCCCAGCCATGAGCCAGACCCAAACTCAAACCCTGCCGCCCAGCGGCTTGAAGCAGTGGTGGCTGAAATGGCGCTTCCACATCAACATCCTGCTGATCCTCATCCCGCTGGGCTTCATGCCCAAGTACTTCGCCGATGCCAGCCTGTTCCGCGGTGACAGCGGCCTGGGCGCCAACGTGGTCAAGGATATCCAGGTCGACCGCTGGCGCCTGGACCTGGCCGAGTTGCGTGACGAAGCGCCACGCGCCGACGGCCCGGCCGGGCACTTCAAGGTGTTCAACGCTGCGCTCTGCCAGACGTGCACCGAGGGCGCCAAGGCCATCTACCTGCGCATCGGCAAGCCGCGCAACCTGCGCGCCGCCGGCTCGATCTTCTTCGGCTCACCCTACCGCATGAGCACCTCGCTGCCGATCCCGCCCCGCACCCGCCCAGACGCCGAGATCTGGATCACCATCGAAGGCTGGGACGGCAGCATGCACCAGGCATCCGTACCGCTGGCCAAGGCATCGCCGGCCACCGTCGCCTGGCTCGAGAAACAAGGAGGCAAATGATGAAACACCTGTTGCGCAGGCTTGCCCTGCCCCTGCTGACCTTCACCGCCCTGCCGGCATTGGCGCACAACCCGATGTGCGACTGCGTATCGGTGGCGGGTGATCAGATCAAGTGCACCGGCGGCTTCTCCGACGGTAGCGGCGCGCCGGGCGTGACGCTGGATGTGATCGGCTACGACGAGCAAGTGCTGGTCGGCGGCAAGCTCGGCGACGACTCGACCCTCACCTTCAAGCGCCCCGACGGCGAGTTCTACGTGCTGTTCGACGCTGGCCCCGGCCACGTGGTGGAAGTCGACCATGCCGATATAGGCGCGCCATGAGCCGCGCCCAGGTCATCCGCCCGGCCGGCGCCGGGCATGAAACCCTCTATGTACTGCTGGCGGCTCTGTTGATCGCCGCCCTCGCCGCGACCGTGGTCGGGCTGCGTGGTGAACGGGTCGACGAACAGACCATCGCCAGCCACCAGATCGACGCTCGCCGTGACCTCAACGCCGCCGAACAGGGCGTCTACACCGACCTGCACGTGGCCACCGAGGAAATCCTCGCGCTGCGCCAGGAAAACGGCCAGGCGCCCGCTGTGCAGGCACTCGCCGATGATGCGCTGCCGCCCTTCGTCGACGACACCAGCAGTGCCAGCCGGGGCCGCCATCAGTGGCAGTGGCTGGCCAGTGGCGCCTACCTGGGCTCGAGCCAGGACGCCGACGTTGCCGGCAGCTTCCTGTTGATCCTGCCGCAGGCCGACACCGCACCGGCCCAGGTGTGGCTGCGCCGCGACCGCAGCACCCGGGCCCCCGACGATCTTGGCCAGGCCGCGCTGATCGCCGCCGGCTGGCAGGAAATCGTCAGCCACTACGACGCCGGGGTCACCCGCGAACACCGTCACTGAACCCAAGGACCGCGCCATGCTCCGCTCCGCCCTCGCCTTTCTCCTGGCCTGCCTGCTCCCGGCACTGGCCCTGGCCGACAGCGGCAAACCGCTGCGCATCGGCATCACCCTGCACCCCTACTACAGCTATGTGAGCAATATCGTCGGCGACAAGGCCGAAGTGGTGCCGCTGATTCCCGCAGGCTTCAACCCGCATGCCTACGAGCCGCGCGCCGAAGACATCAAGCGCATCGGCACCTTGGACGTGATCGTGCTCAACGGCATCGGCCACGACGACTTCGCCGATCGCATGATCGCCGCCAGCGAAAAACCCGACATCAAGACCATCGAGTCCAACCAGAACGTCCCGCTGCTGGCCGCCACCGGCATCGCCGCGCGCGGCGCTGGCAAGGTGGTCAACCCGCACACCTTCCTGTCGATCAGCGCCAGCATCGCCCAGGTCAACAACATTGCCCGCGAGCTGGGCAAGCTCGACCCGGACAACGCCAAGTTCTACACCCAGAACGCCCGCGCCTATGCCAAGCGCCTGCGCGTGCTGCGCGCCGAAGCCCTGGCCAAGGTCACCGAGGCACCGGGCGCGGAGTTTCGCGTGGCGACCATCCACGCCGCCTACGACTACCTGGTGCGCGACTTCGGCCTGGAGGTCACAGCAGTGGTCGAGCCGGCTCATGGCATCGAGCCGAGCCCGGCGCAGTTGAAGAAGACCATCGATCAGCTCAAGCAGCTCGATGTGAAGGTGATCTTCTCGGAAATGGACTTTCCCTCCGCCTACGTCGAAACCATCGAGCGCGAATCCGGGGTGAAGATCTACCCGCTGACCCACATCTCCTACGGCGAATACACCGCCGACAAGTACGAGGTGGAGATGAAGCGCAACCTCGAGACCGTGGTCAAGGCCATCCAGGAGAACCGCGCATGACCGCCGCGGCCAACCTGGTCAGCGCCCAAGGCCCGCGCATCGACTTCGCCGGCATCGACCTCACCCTTGGGCGCACGCGCATCCTCGAGCAGGTGAGCTTCAGCGTTGCCGCCGGCAGCGTGCATGCCATCGTCGGCCCCAATGGTGGCGGCAAGAGCTCGCTGATCAAGACCCTGCTCGGGCAGATGCCGCATCAGGGACAGTTGACCCTGCACTGGCCCAGCGAACGCGAGGTGATCGGCTATGTGCCCCAGGCACTGGAGTTCGACCGTGGCCTGCCGATGACCGTCGACGACTTCATGGCCGCCATGTGCCAGCAGCGCCCGGCGTTCCTCGGGCTATCGCGCCGCGTGCGACCCGACATCGACGCCGCCCTGGCCAAGGTCGGCATGCTCGACAAGCGCAAGCGGCGCATGGGCGCGCTGTCCGGCGGCGAGCGCCAGCGTGTGCTGCTGGCCCAGGGGCTGATCCCGGAGCCGCAGCTGCTGGTGCTGGACGAACCCATGTCGGCACTGGATGAAGCCGGTATCCAGGTGTTCGAGCAACTGCTGCACGGCTGGCGCCAGGCCGGCACCACGGTGCTGTGGATCGAGCACGACCTTGAAGCGGTACTGCGCCTGGCCGACCGCGTCACCGGGCTGAGCCGCAAGCTGCTGTTCGACGCCCCGCCCGCACAGGCCCTGACCCCGGAGCGCCTGCTCGGGCTGTTCTCCGTCCACCCGCGCAGCGAGAGCCTTGCCTGATGAGTTATGAAGCCTTCCGCCAACTGGTCCAGCAATGGGCCACCGCTGGCTACCTGCCCGAGGCCCTGGCCTATGGGTTCGTGATCAACGCCCTGATCGCCGGCCTGATGATCGGCCCGGTGCTGGGCGGACTCGGCACCCTGGTCGTGGTCAAGCGCTTTGCCTTCTTCTCCGAGGCCGTCGGCCACGCCGCCCTCACGGGCGTGGCCATCGGCATCCTGCTCGGCGAGCCCTATACCGGGCCCTACGGCAGCCTGTTCGGCTACTGCCTGCTGTTCGGCATCCTGCTGAACTTCCTGCGCAACCGCACCGGCCTTTCGCCAGACACCCTGATCGGCGTGTTCCTCTCCGTCTCGCTGGCCCTGGGCGCCAGCCTGCTGCTGATGCTGGCCGGCAAGATCAACGTGCACATCCTCGAGAACGTGCTGTTCGGCTCGGTGCTCACCGTCAGCCCTCACGACCTGCTGGTGCTCGGTATCGTTGCCGTGCTGGTGCTGGCCCTGGCCCTGCCGCTGTACAACCGCATCATCCTCGCCAGCTTCAACCCACAGCTGGCGGCGGTGCGCGGCGTGGCGGTGAAGACCCTCGACTACCTGTTCGTGGTGCTGGTGACCCTGGTGACCGTGGCCTCGGTGAAGGTGATCGGCGCCATCCTGGTCGGTGCGCTGCTGGTGATCCCCGCCGCCGCCGCGCGTCTGGTCAGCCAGTCGCTCAAGGGCTTCTTCTTCGCCTCGGTGCTGATCGCCACCCTCAGCACCTTGCTCGGCATCCTGCTGCCGATCGTCTTCGACCTGCCCGTGCCCTCCGGCGCTGCAATCATCCTGGTGGCCGGTGTGTGCTTCGCCCTCGCGGCCCTCGCCCGCGCCCTCGTCCCCCGCCTGCAAGGAAACCCGGCATGAACCTTACGCTCAAACGCCTCACCCTGGCCCTGGTCCTGGCCGGCGCGCCCACCCTGGCGCTGGCCGCACAGCCCGCCAGCAGCGCCGCAACCACGCAAGTGCTGACCACCCTGCCGGTGACCCACAGCCTCGCTGTCGCCTTGCTCGACGGTACCTCGGTGCAGCTCAAGCGCGCGGCACCGGCCAACCTTCCAGCCAGCCGCCAGCCGTCGTACTTCGAGGGACGTGGTGGCGCGAGCCTGCAGAAGGATGCACGGCAGGCCACGGCGGTGATCGGCGTGCGCTCGATCTGGCATGACGATCCGCTCTATCCCATGGCGCGGCGCAGCAACATCCGCATCGTCGAGATCGACGCCGCACGCCCGGTCGATGGCGCCCTGCCCGGTATCGCGGTGGATGGCGACAATGCCTTCGCCAGCTATCCCTGGTTGAACCCGATCAACCTCGGACGCATGGCGGATGTGGTGGCCAACGACCTGGAGCGCCTGTCCCCCGCCGACAAGGACAAGATCCAGGCCAACCTGGCCGGGCTCAAGCGACAGATGCTCGAGCTGACGTCCAGCAGCCAGACCCGCCTGGCCGAGGCGGATAACCTCAGCGTGGTGAGCCTGTCGGAGCGGTTGGGGTATCTGGCCAGCGGGTTGAACCTGGATGTGGTGTCGCAGGCACTGCCGGCAGATGGCAAGTGGGACGAAGCGGCGCTGAAGGCGCTGGGAGAGACGCTCAAGACGCAGGATGTGGCGTTGGTGTTGCACCATCGTCAGCCTGAACCAGAGGTGCTCAAGGTGATCGAGGCGGCAGGCGCCAGGTTGGTGGTGGTCGACAGCGATCCGGAGGATACCGTGGTGGGATTGAAGAATAGTGTCGATGAAGTTGTGAAGATATTGGTAAAAGGTTGAAGGAGGCGTGGCGGGATTGTTTTTTTGGCTTAGGCCAGACCATTGCAGTGCCGGATGCCCGCCCTTATTAAAAGCCCGAATTAATGCAAATTCGGGCAATGCAAGATCATCAGCTGCCTCGCTTCAAATGTTGTCGGAGCGGGGCTTTTAAGTGTTCACAGGCCCGATGATAATCGTGACCGGCTCTGAGAGATTACCGTCGTCTGAAACCGGATCAAACCACCCGCACTGCAGTTGATGAGCGCCATTAGGGCCCAAACTGGAATCTGGAACATGAAGAATAACCGGAGCAACCCAGTCCTCAGACACCGGAACCCGAAGCACTTCATTAACGTCAAGAAAAACCACAATATCATCACCAGGGAGTGCTCCCTTGATGGGTCTCACTTTTAACTGAAGACCGGAAGACCTGTCCGGCAAATAATACTGAACGTTCAAGGCCTCGGGCAGTGGAGGATCATAGGCTCTCATTGCAACCTCACCAAATAGGGAATTGAAAAGTTATAGCTCCCAGCCTCCAACCTGGCACTCAACGAACGCTGCACAGATAATCGAATCTTTGGAGAGTTAGCGTCCCCAAAGTAAAACCACCGAGTAGAGGTACAGACCAGAAACTGTACTTAGCTATATCACACGCTTTAACTCTTGCGCACCTGACAAAATTATCAGGTAACTTCCCACCAAGGCCTGCTCATCCAACATGCTTGTCTGAGCCAAGCACGCCCTATGTCTGGCGAACCAAGCCGATATCCCTGGACGGCGCACACCCAAACTGGCGGCTGTACTCGCGACTGAACTGCGACGGGCTTTCATAGCCGACCCGGTAACAGGCGCTCGACACATCCAGCCCCTCCCCCAACATCAGCCGCCGGGCCTCCTGCAGGCGCAATTGCTTCTGGTACTGCAACGGGCTCATGGCGGTGACGGCCTTGAAACGGTGGTGCTTGTGAAGGAGCAGTGGCGGGATTGTTTTGTGATTAGAGACCAGACCATTGCAGTGCCGAGTGCACTGCCTTATTAAAAGCCCGACTCAATATAAATTCGGGCAATTTTAAAACCATCACCTCCCCGCTTCAAATATTGTCGAGCGGGGTTCTCAAGTGCTCATAGGTCCGATGATGATCGTGACCGGGTCTGAGGGGTAACTATCTTCTGAAAACCGATCAGACACCGCATACTGCAGTTGATAAACACCATCAGGGGACAAACTAGAATCTGGAATATTAAAAATAAGCGGCACAACCCAGTCCGCAGGTACCGGCACCCGAAATATTAAACTCTGATCCAGATAAACCAAGATATCATCATGAACGCGTGCTTCACTGACGGGGTTCACTTTTAACTGAAGGCCGGAAGACCTGTCCGGCAAATAATACTGAACATTCCCTGCCTCGGGCGGTGGAAGGTTATTTTTTCTCATTGCAACCTCACAAAATAGGAAAAAAATTAAAACCCTTAGCTTCCAATCTGGCACTCAACGAACGCTGCACAGACAGTCGAAACTTTGGGAAGTTGGCGCCCCAAAGCATTCCTACGGAGTAGGTATATAGATCAGAAACTGCACCTAGCTATATCACACGCCTTAACGCTTGCGCACCTGACAAAATTATCAGGTAACTTCCCGCCGGGGCCTGCTCATCCAACATGCTTTTCTGGGCCAAGCACGCCCTACGTCCTGCGAACCAAGCCGATATCCCGAGACGGCGCACACCCAAACTGGCGGCTGTACTCGCGACTGAACTGCGACGGGCTTTCATAGCCGACCCGGTAACAGGCGCTCGACACATCCAGCCCCTCCCCCAACATCAGCCGCCGGGCCTCCTGCAGGCGCAATTGCTTCTGGTACTGCAACGGGCTCATGGCGGTGACGGCCTTGAAACGGTGGTGCAAGGTCGAGCTCCCCAGGTTCGCGATCCGCGCCAGCTCTTCGATGCGCAGCGGCTGGGTGTAGTGGTTGTTCAACCAATCGATGGCCTTGCTCACGCGCCGGGTCTGCGAGTCGCCCATGGCCAGCTCGTACAGCCGACGCCCATGCACGCCTCGCAGCAGGCGGTAGTGCAGTTCGCGCAGTGCCAATGGCGCGAGCATGCCGATATCCCGTGGCGACTCCAGCAACCGCACCAGGCGCAACATGGTTTCCAGCAGCGACACATCGATCTGCTCGAGAAAAAGCCCGCGCTCGGGCTCATCCGGTACGCCCGCAGGCGGCGCATCGGCGATCACCTGGGCAAGCTCGGTCGGCTCGAAGTCCAGGCGAATGCACAGGTAAGGCGCCTGCGCGCTGGCCGTCAGCACCCGACCAGACACCGGTAGCGTCACCGATACCACCAGGTAGTTGAGGGGGTCGTACAGATAACGGTCCTCGCCCAGGCCCACCTCTTTCTGCCCCTGCACGATCAGGCACAGCGCCGGTTTGTGCACGGTATGGATGATGTCTGACGGCGCATCCATTCGAATCACGTGCAGCGGCGCGATGGCGGTTTCGTAAACGCCCGGAGCGGTAAAGCGCTCGGTCAGCGAGCGGACGAGTTCACCACGGTACAAGGCAGTGGTTTGAAGGAGAAAAGCATCGTTATGCGCCATTCAAGGGCTCTCGCATGTTGGAATTCGGCGTTGTATCACGGTCTTGGTGTGACGGCAGACCATGGGGCTACCTGGCGGCGTCGTCAGGGCCAGGCACCCATTGTCACCCGCGAAAAACACCTGCGTTAGGTCGAAACTGCCGTCGAGTTGCCTGATCCTTCCGTTCCGGCGCGCAGCACGGGGCTGTGCGGATCACCGACACGAATAGGCAAAGGTCGCGCAGGTTTCGGCACGCACCGAACCGCCTCACAACCTTAGTCTTTTCTCCGTACCCAGCAGGAACGTCTGCTCTCCCTGCAGACGCCTGAACCTTCATGTACAGGAGATACGCACATGTCCAACATCAACGACAAAGTCGTGCTGATCACCGGCGCCAGCAGCGGCATCGGTGAAGCCGCCGCCAGGCTGATCGCTGCCAAGGGCGCTCACGTGGTACTCGGCGCCCGCCGTATGGATCGCCTGCAACAGCTGGTGAGTGAAATCCGTGCCGAAGGCGGCTCGGCAAGTGCCCGCGCACTGGACGTGACCGACCTCGACTCCATGCACGCCTTCGTCGAATTTGCCAAAGCGCAGCATGGCAAGGTCGATGTGATCATCAACAATGCCGGGGTAATGCCGCTGTCGCCACTGAGTTCGCTGAAAGTCGAGGAATGGAACCGGATGCTCGACGTCAACGTGCGCGGCGTGCTGCACGGCATCGCCGCGGTGCTCCCGGGCATGGAAGCGCAAGGGCATGGTCAGGTCATCAACATCTCGTCGATCGGCGGGCTTTCGGTCTCCCCCACCGCCGCTGTGTATTGCGCGACCAAGTACGCCGTCCGGGCGATCTCTGATGGCCTTCGCCAGGAAACCGACAAGATCAGGGTGACGGTGGTGTGCCCTGGGGTGGTGGAATCGGAGCTGGCCGACACCATCACCGACGACACTGCCCGCGAGGCCATGAGGACGTTCCGGCGCGTGGCGCTGGAGGCCGATGCGATTGCACGGGCGCTGGTCTATGCCATCGAGCAGCCGGATGATGTGGATGTCAGTGAGCTCGTGGTGCGGCCGACTGCCAGTCCTTATTGAGGACGCCTGAGCGAAGGGGTGTGGGTCGATGGGGTGGATGCAGAAAGCTGTTCATGAGGCGTCCGCCGCCGACTGTTACAGGCTATCGAGCTGATCTTCTCAGCGCTGCTGACTACACCGCTCAACCCGCCCCCTTCGCGGCTCCATGCTTGCGAGAAAAGCCCTGGTATCCCGGTTGGAGCGCAAGCACACCACCCGGCAACCCGCGGGTGCGCTTGCCGCAAGTTGCTCCATCTTCATTCGCGCCGAGCGTTTGGTCTGCCACATGAACGTGAAGAACGCCGGCAAGTTGGCCAGCCGCTCCGGGCAGTCGTGCGGCAGGTCCGGCCGGGACTGCCCGTGATAACGCAGCGCTCTGCTCAGCACCCGCCAGAATCGCAGCGACACCGAACGATCGATCCAGATCAGAAGATCCGCACGAGCCAGTCGATTGCTCCAGGTGGTTGAATGGCCACCTTCGAATATCCAGCAATCACGCGCCTCGACCTCATGGCACAACCGTGTCTTCTCGTCTCGGCTTCGCTCGACCCAGCCTGGCTGCCAGTGAATGGTGTCGATGTGCACGACCGGCAGCCCCGTGCATTCGCCTAGTTTGCGCGCCAAGGTACTCTTCCCGGAGCCGGGTTGGCCGACAATCATGATCCGTTGCATCGAAGCTCCTTTTCGCCATGCCTGTTGAATGGGGCGCGCGATTCTACGGAAATGTCCGGCAGCGTCAACCCAAGGAGCGGGCGAGCCAATCACGGCGTGTCATCTCCCATATCTCGACCTCAAGCGGCCCGGAGACGAAATGCCCGTCGCGCCTGTCCACTAGGCGCATGCCTTCATGCTCCGACACTTTTCGAGAGGCGTGATTGGCAACGGCCTTGGGTACCTGCATGACGGGGCGAGACAATGTCTCGAACCAATAGGCGTTGACCACCCGGCAGGCTTCGCGCATGTAGCCCTGCCCCCACCACTGCGGCGCAAGCCAGAAACCCCGGTTGTTCCCGGGTTCGTCGTACAGGCTGATGCTGCCGATGATGGGTTGCTCTGCGCCGCGCAGGCGGATCATCCAGTGCCATTCACGGCCCGCCGCCATGGCCGGTAACGCCATGTCACGCACGTAGACCAACGCGCCGTCCTGCGGATAGGGCCAGGGCACACGGCGATCGAGATAACGGACCACCTCCCACTGGGGAAACAACTGCTGGATCGCTGGCGCGTCTTCCAGTTGAAGGGGGGTGAGCACAAGGCGTTCTGTATACAGCGTCGCGAGGCAATCCATGGCGTTCGTTCCTGAGTACCGTTATGCCGGGGCCTTGATGGTCCGGGATTGAACCGCCGGTGTCGAGCGCAGAAGGGATGAGTCAGCTCGACGCATTCATCGCGTCGTTGCAGGGGGCAGTGGCGCCGGTATCACTTGCACCTGTCCATGCTCCACCCCGCGCTCGACCATCAATTGACGCGACAACTCGCCGATACGCCCACTGGGGCCCTGAAGCACCGAAACCTCCAGGCAATGCCCCGCATCCAGGTGTACGTGCAGCGTCGAGCGGGTCAGGTCGTGGTGCGCGTGCAATGTCTGGTTGAGGCGCTTGGGAAGCTCACGCGTGGTGTGGTCATACAAGTAGCTGACCACCGCCACGCAGGGGTCATCTTCCGGCAAGGCTTCGGCTTCGCGCAGGCCGTTGCGCAGCAGGTCGCGGATGGCCTCCGATCGCCCTTGATAGCCCTGCGTTTCAACCCGTCGATCGATCAGACCGAGCAGCTCTTCATCCAGAGTGATGGTGATCCGTTGCATTTTCACTTCCAGTAAGATGATTTTTTATAGACATCATACCCACCGCTCTTTAGCCTACGGCCTCCATCGAAGTGGGGGACGCAGTGTGAAGCAGCAGCTTGGCAAACGAAAGCCTGCCCTGTGGGGCATTGTTCTTCTCGCGATGAGCGCCTTCGCGCAGGCCGCCACCCCCACGGCGCCGGGTCAGACACTGGCGTACTCCTGGCCGGTCAACGCCGGCCCCATTGACCCGCGCGGATATGCGCCGAATCAGATGTACGCCCAGGCCATGGTCTACGAACCGCTGGTGCGCTACACCCATGCTGGCACCGTCGAGCCGTGGCTGGCGACGGGCTGGAAAGTGTCCGAGGACGGCAAGACCTACACCTTCACCTTGCGCGACGGCGTGCGTTTCAGCGACGGTACGCCGTTCGATGCCGCGGCCGCCAAGGCCAACCTGGATGCGGTCCTGGCCAACAGCCAACGCCACCGCTGGATGGAGCTGGTCAGCACCCTCGACCATGTCGAGGCCCCCGATCACCTGACCTTGCGCCTGGTGCTCAAGCACCCTTACTACCCGACGCTGATGGAACTGGCCCAGGTCCGTCCGATGCGCTTCGGCGCCCCTGCAGCCAAGCCCGGCCAGCCAGTCGGGACCGGGCCCTGGATGCGGGTCGAGTCGCGCCTGGGCGAGTTCGACCGCTTCGTGCGCAACCCTTTCTACTGGGGGCCGCAACCGGCCTACGGCGAAGTCATGGTGAAGGTCATTCCCGACCCCAACAGCCGCGCTTTGGCCTTGCAGGCCGGTGAAATCGAGCTGATCCAGGGTGCCGCCGGCGAGATCAGCGCCGCCACCTTCGTGCGCCTGCGCGACCAAGGCTACGCCACTGCCCTGTCGGCGCCGTTGGCTACCCGCACGCTGGCCATGAACACCGGCCGTGGCGCCACTCGCGACCTGGCGGTGCGCCAGGCGATCAACGAGGCGGTGGACAAGCAGGCGATCATCGACAAGATCCTCTACGGCTTGGAACCACGGGCTGACACCCTGTTCGCCAGCAACATGCCGTACTCGGACATCGGCCTGAAACCTTATCCATACGACCCAGCGCAGGCCAAGCAGGCGCTGGAGTCCGCAGGCTGGACACTGGCTCCCGGTGCCAGCGTGCGCAGCAAGGGCGGTGAGCCGCTGTCGATCGAACTGGTGTTCCTCGGCACCAGTGCCTTGCAGAAAAGCCTGGCTGAAGTCCTGCAGGGCGAGTTGGCCAAGATCGGTATCCATATCGAGTTGCGGGCCGTTGAAGAAGGCGCCCTGGTGCGGCGCCAGCGCGAGGGGGACTTTGACATGATCTTCGCCGACACCTGGGGCGCCCCGTATGATCCGCATTCGTTCGTCAGCTCCATGCGCTATGCCGGCCACGCCGACTACATGGCCCAGCGTGGGCTGGCGATGAAGGATGAACTGGACCGGCGCATCGGCCAGGTGCTGGCCAGCACCGACGAGCGACAGCGCGCCGAGCAGTACCGCTTCATCCTGACCACCCTGCACGAGCAGGCGGTGTACTTGCCCATCTCCCATCTCACCGCCATCAGCGTGCACCGCGATTCGGTCGATCACGTCGAATTCGGCAGCACCTTGTTCGATGTGCCCTTCGAGGCCATGACCCCCAAGCAGGCCCAATGACATGCTGCGCTACATTCTGCTGCGCCTGGTATTGCTGGCCCCGGTGATGCTCGGTGTGTCGCTGCTGGTGTTCGTGTTGCTGCACCTGGGCAGCACGGACCCGGCCCTGGATTACCTGCGTCTGTCGCACATCCCTCCCACAGATGCGGCCATCGCCGAGGTGCGCCATGCCCTGGGCCTGGATCGCCCCTTGTACGAGCAGTACCTGAGCTGGCTGTGGAAGGCGTTGCACCTGGATTTCGGTGTTTCCTACCTGACCGGCCGACCGGTACTGGACGACCTGTTGTACTACCTGCCTGCGACCCTTCAACTGGGCGGCCTGGCGCTGGCCTGCACGTTGTTGCTGTCGATCCCGCTGGGGCTCATGGCCGCGCGCTGGCAGGGGCGCTGGCCCGACCATGCAGTTCGGGCGGTGACCTTCCTGGGCGTGTCGATGCCCAATTTCTGGCTGGCATTCCTGTTGATCGCACTGTTCTCGCTGTCGCTGGGCTGGCTGCCGCCGCTCGGTCGAGGAGGCGCCGGGCATTTGGTGATGCCAGTACTGGCCATTGCCCTGATGTCGATGTCGATCAATGCTCGCCTGCTGCGCGCCAGCCTGCTCGAAGCCAGCGGCCAGCGCCATGTCACCTACGCCCGCGCCCGGGGCCTGCCCGAACGCCGGGTGTGGCGCGACCACGTGCTGCGCAACGCCTGGCTGCCGTTCGTCACCGCCACTGGCATGCACGTGGGCGAACTGATCGGCGGAGCACTGGTGATCGAGACCATCTTCGCTTGGCCCGGCGTGGGGCGCTTTGCCGTCTCGGCGGTGCTCAACCGCGATTTTCCGGTGATGCAGTGCTTCACCCTGCTGCTGACCGGCCTGTTGATGGTCTGCAACCTGGTCGTGGACGTGTGCTACGCCTGGCTCGACCCACGCAGCCGGCTGGAGGGCGCACGCGCATGAGTACGCTCTGGGCAATTCGTCGGCCGGCCGTGTCCGGCCATGCGGGACTGGTCCTGGGCCTGGTGCTGGTTGGCCTGCTGGCGGTACTGGCCGTGTTCGGCCAGTGGCTGACCCCGCACGATCCCGATCTGGTCGACCTCGGCCAGCGCCTCATGCCACCCGATGCCAGCCACTGGCTGGGCACCGATCACCTGGGCCGCGACCTGCTGTCGCGCTTGATCGTCGGTACCCGCCTGTCGCTGGGCAGCGTGATGTTGACCCTGGCCCTGGTACTGGCGCTCGGGCTCGCCGTGGGAGGCCTCGCGGGCTTTGTCGGCGGACGCACCGACCTGCTGCTGATGCGCCTGTGCGACATGTTCATGACCTTTCCGACCCTGGTGCTGGCGTTCTTCTTCGTCACGCTGCTCGGTACCGGCCTGACCAACGTGATCATCGCCATCGCGTTGTCCCATTGGGCGTGGTATGCGCGCATGGTGCGCGGCATGGTGATTGCCCAGCGTGGTCGTGAATACGTGCTGGCCTCGCGCCTGGCCGGCGCTTCGCGCAGCACCCGCCTGCGCCAGCACGTGCTGCCGAACATCGCAGGCCCCCTGCTGGTACTGGCGACCATGGATATCGGCCACATGATGCTGCACGTCTCGGGCCTGTCGTTCCTCGGCCTGGGTGTGGCACCGCCTACGGCCGAGTGGGGCGTGATGATCAACGATGCCAAGGAATTCATCTGGACCCACCCGCACCTGCTGCTGTTGCCGGGGCTGATGATCTTCTTCTCGGTGATGGCCTTCAACCTGTTGGGCGACGCGTTGCGCGACCGCCTCGACCCGACCCGGGAGCACCACTAGATGATGCCATCGACCCTCGAAATCCAGGACCTGCGCATAGCGTCCCACGCAGGTTTGCTGGTGCATGGCGTCGACCTGCAGTTGCGCCGCGGCGAGGTCTGCGCACTGGTCGGGGCCAGTGGTTCGGGCAAATCCCTGAGCTGCCTGGGCATGCTCGACCTGTTGCCTGCCGGCCTTGTGCGTACCCAGGGCCAGCTGCTGCTCGACGGCCAACCGGTGAGCGCCGCCCAGGTGCGTGGCCGCCTGGCCGGCCTGGTGCTGCAGAACCCGCGCAGTGCCTTCAACCCGGTAAGCAGCATGGCCAGCCACGGGCTCGAAACCCTTCGCCAGCACGGTATCACCGGCGCCGCCGCTCGCGAGCGCATGGCCGACTGCCTGGCGGCCGTGGGCCTGACGGATCACGCCCGCGTGCTGCAAGCGTTCGCCTTCCAGCTCAGCGGCGGCATGCTGCAGCGCATGATGATCGCCTTGGCGCTGATGGCCGAAACTCCGTTTCTGCTGGCCGACGAGCCCACCAGCGATCTCGACGCGGTAAGCCAGGCACGCTTTCTCGACGTGCTGATGGAGCTGGTTGGACGGCATGGCCTCGGGGTGCTGCTGGTGACCCATGACATGGGGGTGGTGGCGCGCTGCGCCGATCAGGTAGCGGTGATGGATGCCGGCCGCATCGTCGAGCGCCAAGCCGTGCATGCACTGTTCGACCGCCCTGTCAGCGACACTGCTCGCACCTTGCTCGAAGCCCATCGAATCCTCTGCGGGAGCCAAGCATGAGCCTGCTGCATGTCCAGCAACTGAGTCATCGCTACCGCACCGGTGGCTTGCTGCGCAAACGCGGCTGGCTGCAGGTGCTCGACGGTATCGACCTGCAACTTCAAGCGGGCGAATCCATTGGTTTGCTGGGCTGCAGCGGCAGTGGAAAGAGCACCCTCGCCCGCCTGCTGCTCGGGCTGGAAACTCCGAGCCAGGGGCAGGTTACCTTCGCCGGGCAGGCGGTCGGCCAACTGCGCGGCGAACAGGCTCGGGCCTTCCAGCGGACCGTGCAGTTGGTGTTCCAGGACGCGCCGGGGGCATTCAATCCACAGCGCAGCATCGGCTGGAGCATTGCCGAGCCCCTGCGTCACCTGAGCAATCTGAGTGAGACAGCCCAACGCCTACGGGCCATCGAGCTGCTGGAGCAGATGGGCCTGCACGCCGAGCATGCCGAACGCTTGCCACAGCAACTGAGCGGCGGCCAGCTACAGCGGGCCAACATCGCCCGGGCGCTGGCAATCTCGCCAAAGCTGGTGGTGCTCGACGAGGCGCTTTCAAATCTGGATCGCGTGCTGCAACTGCAACTGCTGCAACGGCTCGACACACTGCGTCGCGACAACGGCACGGCCTTTCTGCTGATCAGCCATGACCTGAGCCTGGTGCGGTACTTCTGCCAGCGGGTTGTGGTGCTTGACGCAGGGCGCATCGTCGAGAATCGGGCTGTGGAGGGTGAACTGTCGTTCGAACATCCCGCAGGTCGCCAGTTGCAGGCCGCCGTACTGCCCGAGCGCCCGGCAAGGCGTGGTGCTCAGGTCAGCCGAGCGATCCATCGATCACACTGATGATTACTATCGAACGGCCTGCCTATAGGCCTTTCGGAACCGACTTCTATAATCGCCCTCCTATTTTCCCGCCTCCTGCGCCTGCTCCAGGCGACAACACTTGGAATCCGTACCATGCCAAGCGTCAATCAGGCCCCCGATGGCCTTCTTGAACACAACCAACAGAGCGTCAAACAGCAGTGGCTGGCGATTCTCTCGGTTGCCGTGGGCGCCTTCGCCCTGGTGACCAGTGAATTCCTTCCGGTAGGCGTTCTCAACGATGTGGCCAGCGACCTGGGCATCAGTGCCGGGCAAGCCGGCCTGATGGTCACCCTGCCCGGTATCATGGCCGCCCTCGCCGCTCCGCTGCTGTCGGTGGGCATCGGTGCCATGGACCGCCGCTACCTGCTGATCGGCCTGACGCTGATCATGATCATCGCCAACTCGGTGGTGGCCTATGCCAGCGACTTCAGCCTGCTGCTGTTCGGCCGCGTGCTGCTGGGTATCAGCATCGGTGGTTTCTGGGCCACGGCCATTGCCCTGAGCGGGCGCCTGGCGCCCAAGGGGGTGGGCGTGGCGCAGGCGACTTCGATCATCATGGTCGGGGTCACCCTGGCCACGGTGCTGGGCGTGCCGGTCGGCACCTGGCTCAGCGGCCTGATGGGCTGGCGCATGACCTTCCTGGTGACCGCCCTGCTGGGTGTGCCGGTGCTGCTCGCGCAGGTCTTCCTGCTGCCACGGCTCAATCCTGACAAGGCCATCCGCATCAGTGACCTGCCGGCGCTGTTCATCAATCCGCTGGCACGGGTCGGCCTGATCGCGGTCTTGCTGATTGGCCTGGCGCACTTTGCCGCGTACACCTATGTCGCACCGTTCTTCAAGCAAAGCTCGGGCTTCGACGGCGCAACCATCGGCTCGCTGTTGCTGCTCTACGGCGTCGCGGGCGTCATCGGCAACCTGTTCGCCGGCTTCGCCGCCAACCGCAGCGTGCGCTACACCCTGCTGCTGGTGGCCTTGCTGATCGGCATCAGCACCGCACTGTTCCCTTACTTCGCCACCGGCATGACCGGCGCGGTGATGCTGATCGCGCTGTGGGGCTTTGCCTTCGGTGCCTTCCCGGCCTGTGCCAGCATCTGGATGTTCGTGGTCGCGCCCAAGGATGTCGAACGCGGCATGCCGCTGTTCGTGGCCATGTTCCAGGTGATCATCGCACTGGGCTCGTTCTTTGGTGGGCGGATCGTCGACCAACTGGGCAGCTCGGTGCTGCTGAGCCTGGCCACGGCGCTGGTCGGTTGCGGATTCGTCACCGTGCTGGTACTGGGGCGTAACGTCAGCAACAGCCTGGCAGCTCAGCCTGCCTGAGCCTTGCAGGGGCTGCGTTGCGGCCCCTGCAGCTTGCGTCGGTCAACGCGTCATGCAGCGCTGGTAGCGCTCGTCCACCCTCCCCGCAAACCACGCCGTGGTCAACTTGCGGGTGATCTTCGGGCTCTTGAGCACGATCCCCGGCAGCACCGCACGTGGCAGTGGCTTGCCCGCCTTGGCGTCAGCGAGGGCAAATACGCCGCGGTACAAGGCGCTGTCCTCGAGCGCCAGGCTGTTCTCCAATTCCAGCTGGCTGCGAATCTGCGGATTGCGCAGCCCCAGCTTCACCCCAAGGCTGCGCGCCGCGCGCTCGGTCGTGCCTGGCAGGATCGCACCCGGTGCGATCAGGTCGCCGTCCAGGGCCAACTCTGCACCCGTCACGCTGTTCAGCGCCGCCTGGAATGCGGCGTTGCGGCTGGCGTACCAGCCTGCGTTGAAATCGGCGAAGCGGTACAGCGGCCGCTCATAATGGGCGGGATAGCCCAACAAGTGGGCGATGCCGAAGTACAGGCCGCCGCGACGGCTGAATACCTCCTGGCGAATCGTGCCCTGGCGCTGGTAGGGATAGTCCTTGGCATGGCGTTCGGCAAAGTCGATGCTGACCTGCATCGGCCCGCCGGTACGCACCGGGTTGAGCCCGCCGAGCAACTTGTCGCCCAGCGGCAAGCCGGCGATGAAATCATCGAACAGGGCGCTGAGCTGCTTCTCGCTGCGTACCGCCAGCAGGCGCTGCTGGTAGCTCTGGCCGTTCGCCGAAGGCGTCGCCAGGGCGCCATCGACCAGCAGCCTGGGGATGTGCAGACGCGCGGCGCGGCGGTCGATTTCCTCGCGGGCGATGCGGCCCAGGTTGGGCACCTGGGGGTCGGCGGTGAAGGTGGATTCCTGCTCGGTCACCGCCAGCACCGCGCACAGGTTGCTGCGGCTGGGCGCGATGCCCTGGGCGGTGAACGCGACCTGGATGTCCTCGGCCCAGCCCTGGCGGTCCTTGACCGAGGCAGGCAGCAGGCGCATGAGCTGGGCACGAACCTGGGCAGGGTCGACTTCGGGCGCCTCCTCGCGGCGCCCGGCACAGCCTTGCAGCAGGGCCAGCAGCATCAGCCCAGCGCCCAGCAGCCGCGGGTTCAGGATGGGTCACCGACGATGTAGGTCTTGCTGATATGGCGGAACAACGGGTGGCTGGCACTGCCCAGCAGTTCGAACAGCACCATCTCGCGGGTGACGATCTGCGCCCCGGCATCGCGCATGCGCGCAAGGCCTGCCGCCTTGTTTGCCGGGGTGCGGCTGTCGCAGACGTCCTCGACCACGAACACCTGCTTGCCCAGGCCCAGCAGGCCAAGCACTGTCTGCAGCACGCAGACGTGGGTTTCCATGCCACAGACGATCACCTGCTCGCGCGCCAGCAAGCTGGCGGGCAGGCATTCGGCGGCCACGCAGGAAAAGTGCAGCTTCTCGACGATCTCGGCCCCTGTAGCGGCGGCCTTGAGTTCGGCCAGGGTCGGGCCCAGGCCCTTGGGGTACTGCTCGGAGATCACCGTGGGCAGTTCGAGTTCGGCGGTGGCGGCCAGCAGCCCGCGGGCCCGCGCGCGGGTGCCCTCGGGGTCGCTCATGGCACCGATGAGGCGTTCCTGGATATCGACGACCAGCAGCGTGGCCTGGCGGGGATCGATCAGCATGGGGACAACCCTTGTCCTGTGGGAAAGCCCCCAGCCTCCCCCAGGCAAAGGCCTACGTCAATCATGCCGAAAGTCGATGAGGTTCCAGAGAGGCGGTCAGCAGGCTCAGCACCCGGTCTTCGTGTTCATGGATGAAGAAGTGCCCGCCGGGGAAGACCTCCAGCGAGAAATCGCCCAGGCTTTCGCGACGCCAGGCCAGCAGTTGCTCTTCGCTGGCGCGGTCGGCCTCGCCGCCCAAAACATGCAACGGGCAGTGCAACGGCGCGCGTTGGCGATAGTCGTAGCGGCCGCACATGAGGAAATCGGCGCGCAGAATCGGCAAGGTCAGGCCCATGAGCTCTTCGTTGGCCAGCACCTCCTCGGGGGTGCCCTGCAACTGGCGCAGCTCGTCGATCAGCTCGGCATCGGTCTTGGCTTCTCGCCAGCCCTTGCCGTCGTAGTCCTCACGTCGGGTCGGTGCCGCCGTGCCGCAGGCAAACAGTGCGACCGGCGCCTTGCAACCCAAGGCTTGCAGCTCGTGGGCCAGCTCGAAGGCGAGCAGCGCGCCCAGGCTGTGCCCGAGCAGTGCATAGGGCGTGCTCGCCGCCAGGCGTTGCTCGCTGGCCAGTTGCCGGGCCAGTGCCTGCATGTCGGTTTGCAGCGGCTCGCCCAGGCGCGCGCCGCGCCCGGGCAACTCCACCGGGCGCACCTGCAACCAGGCCGGCAGCTTGCGCCGCCAGCGGCTGTAGACCATGGCACTGGCGCCCGAGTACGGCAGGCATAGCAGGTTGAGTGCAGTCACGCCTTACTGCACCGCAGCTTCGGCCATCTTCTGGCGCAGGCTCAGGGGGCGCATGTCGGTCCACACTTCATCGATGTAGGCCAGGCAGTCTTTCTTCAGGCCACTCTTGCCTGCGGCGCGCCAGCCGTTGGGGATCGCCTTGTAGTCGGGCCAGATCGAGTACTGTTCCTCGTGATTGATCACAACCTGGAACACGATGTCGTCGCGGTCGAAAACGGAAGTCATTGCCTGTCTCCTTGGGGTGATGATGGCCCGGTCCGCCTGGACGCAGGGCAGCTCTCAGGAAAACGAAGGGAGTCGGGGGAAAATTACGCTTTTTTCACGGATCGACATGCAAGGTCGTCGAGCGGCGGGCAGCGCTTGCGGGCCATTGCGGCCCGCAGCGCGGTAGTGCGCGGTGACGCGGCTACGGCATCACTGGTGGCACGTACTGCAAGGTGGTGCCCAGCGCCCAGAGCAGCACCAGCACCAGGGGCACGTGCACCAGCAGTTGCACGAAGGAGAAGCCGATCAGGTCACGCGCCTTCAGGCCCAGCACGCCCAGCAACGGCAGCATGTAGAAGGGGTTGATCAGGTTCGGCAGCGCCTCGGCGGCGTTGTAGATCTGCACCGCCCAGCCCAGGTGGTACTGCAGGTCGTTGGCCACCAGCATCACGTAGGGCGCTTCGATGATCCATTTGCCGCCGCCAGACGGAATGAAGAAGCCCAGCACCGCCGAATACACGCCCATCAGCAAGGCATAGGTGTCATGGGTGGCGATCTGGGTGAAGAACACCGAGATGTGGTGCGCCAGGGTCTGTGCGTCGGCGCCCTTGACCTGGGTGAGGATGGCGGCGATCGAGCCGTACAGCGGGAACTGGATCAGCACGCCGGTGGTGGTCGGCACCGCACGGGCCACGGCGTCGAGGAAGCTGCGCGGACGCCAGTGGAGCAAGGCACCCAGCATGATGAACAGCAGGTTGTAGGTGTTCAGCCCGGAGATGGCGGTGATCGCAGGCTTGGTGGCGAACTCCTGGTACAGCCAGCCGGCCGCCAGGGCCACCAGCAGCAGGATCAGGATCGGGCTGTGCTCCAGCCACTCACCGGGGCGGGTGCGCTGCGGCGCAGGTGGGGCGGTGAAGGTCGGATCGACACCACAGTCCTGGGCGCTGCGCGCACTGTTCGGTCCGGGCGCGGTGGCGTAGGCGACGACCAGCGAGACGATCACCAGCGCAGCCAGCATCACCCCGGACTGCCAGAGGAAGATGGTCTCGGTGAACGGAATGACGCCGGTGATCGACAGGATTGACGGCGGCAGGCTGGCCGGGTTGGCCTGCAACTGTGCTGCCGACGACGACAGGCCCAGTGCCCACACGGCGCCCAGGCCCAGGTAGGCAGCAGCGCCAGCGGCGCGGTAGTCCATCTTCAGGTCCGTGCGGCGGGCCAGGGCACGCACCAGCAGGCCGCCGAACACCAGCGACAGCCCCCAGTTGAGCAAGGAGGCGAGCATCGAGATCAGCGCCACCCAGCACACCGCCGAGCGGCCGTTCTTCGGCAGGCGCGCGAGGCGGTCGATCAGGCGCGCAGCGGGCGGGGAGCTTGCGACCACATAGCCGCCAATGACCACGAAGGCCATCTGCATGGTGAACGGGATCAGGCTCCAGAAGCCGTCACCAAAGGCCTTGGCGGTGTCGGTGGGCTTGGCGCCCATGGCCAGGGCCCCCAGGCACACCAGCATCACGGCCAGGGCGGCGAACACCCAGGAGTCAGGGAACCAGCGTTCGGCCCAGTTGGAGCAGCGCAGGGCGAAGCGGGCGGAGCGGCTGTCTTGGATTTCAGCGGCCACGAGTGTTTTCCTTTTTTGGTCTTATTGGTGGATGTTGCTTGTTTATCAACGCAAAACCCCTGTGGGAGCGGGCTTGCTGTAGGAACGGGCTTGCCCGCTCCCACAACTAGCCCACCCTCACAGGGGGGAGGTAAAGCAATAGCGTCAGAACGTCATCTCTTTCACATCGTCCGGCACGATCAGCTTGCCGGCGGTTTTCTCGACGATCTCCTGGACGCTCACCCCGGGCGCGGTCTCGCGCAGGATGAAGGCGCCGTTCTCGATCTCGAGGTAGGCAAGGTCGGTAAGCACCTTGCGGATGCAGCCAGCACCCGTCAGCGGCAGGCTGCAACGTGGCAGGAGCTTGGACTCGCCGTCCTTGGAGGCGTGGGTCATGGTGACGATGATGTTTTCGGCGCCGGCCACCAGGTCCATGGCGCCACCCATGCCCTTGACCAGCTTGCCGGGGATCATCCAGGAGGCGATGTTGCCCTCCACGTCCACCTCGAAGGCACCCAGCACGGTGAGGTCGACATGGCCGCCACGGATCATGGCGAAGGATTGCGCCGAATCGAAGATCGACGCGCCACGGCGGGCGGTCACGGTTTGCTTGCCGGCGTTGATCATGTCGGGGTCGAGGGTGCTCTCGGTAGGGAACTCGCCCATGCCGAGCAGGCCGTTCTCCGATTGCAGCATCACGTCCATGTCGGCGGGCACATAGTTGGCCACCAGGGTGGGGATGCCGATGCCGAGGTTGACGTAGTAGCCGTCCTTCAGTTCACGGGCGACGCGTTGAGCCATCTGTTCGCGGGTCAGTGCCATGGTCAGGATCTCTTTGTTTTTCTGTGGACGGCGCTCAGGCCTTGACGGTGCGCTTCTCGATGCGCTTCTCGAAGGTGCCGACGATGACCCGGTCGACGAAGATTCCCGGCGTGTGGATCTCGCTGGGCAGCAGCACGCCCGGCTCGACGATTTCCTCGACCTCGACCACGGTGATCTTGCCGGCGGTGGCGGCCAGCGGATTGAAGTTCTGGGCGGTGTTGCGGTACACCACGTTGCCGTAGTGGTCGGCCTTCCAGCCCTTGACAATGGCGAAGTCGCCGGTGATGGACTCTTCGAGGATGTACTTGCGGCCGTTGAACTCACGCACCTCTTTGCCTTCGGCGACCGGGGTGCCGTAGCCCGTGGCGGTGTAGAACGCCGGGATACCGGCACCGCCGGCGCGCATCTTCTCGGCCAGGGTGCCTTGGGGGGTGAGCTCCACTTCCAGCTCGCCGCTGAGCAACTGGCGCTCGAACTCGGCGTTCTCGCCGACATAGGAGGCCACCATCTTGCGGATCTGCCGGTCTTCGAGCAGCACGCCCAGGCCGAAGCCGTCGACGCCGCAGTTGTTGGACACCACCGTCAGGCCCTTGACCCCGCGGCGCTTGATCTCGGCGATGAGGTTCTCGGGGATGCCACACAGGCCGAAGCCGCCGGCCAGTACCGTCATGTCGTCGGTCAGGCCTTCGAGAGCCTGTTCATAGGTTGCTACGCGCTTGTCCAGTCCGGCCATGCTGATCCGCCTTTGTAGTTGTTTGAGCGTGTGGATGGCATCTTCACCGCTGGCGACTGATTTGTTAATTTTGTTTTCGTCATCGATTGATAACTTTTGCAAAACAACCTGCGGACCCGCCATGAACGTCAAGCAACTGCGCGCCTTCGTCACCGTGGCCAAGTACCAGAGCTTCGCCCAGGCTGGCGAACACCTGCACATTTCGCAACCGGCACTGAGCCTGACCATCAAGGCGCTCGAGGACAACCTCGGCGGCGCCCTGCTCACCCGTACCACACGCAGCGTCAGCCTCACCGCCGAGGGCGAAGTGCTGCTGCCGCTGGCCCGGCGCCTGCTGGCCGACTGGGACGATACCGAGGAAATGCTGCGCCAGCGCTTCACCCTGCAACTGGGGCGGGTGTCGGTGGCGGCGATGCCGGCCTTTGCCGGCAACCTGCTGCCGCAGTCACTGAAGGTGTTTCGCCAGCGCTACCCCAAGGTCAACGTCACCGTGCACGACGTGATCAACGAGCAGGTGCTGGAACTGGTCCGCCACCGCCGCGTCGAACTGGGCATAGGTTTCGAGCCCGAGCGCAGCGATGCCTTGCAGTTTCACCCGTTGTACCTGGACCGCTTCGTCGCCGTGGTGCCGGGCGATTCACCCTTGGCGCAGCAGCCCCAGGTGAGCTGGCGCGAACTGCTGACTCATGACTTCATCGCCCTGCAACGCCCTTCGGCGGTACGCCTGCTGCTCGAGCAACACCTGGCCGCCGAGCATGGCCGGCTGGCGGTGGCCTTCGAAAGCCACCAGTTGTCCACAGTCGGGCGCATGGTTGCCAATGGTTTGGGCGTCAGTGCCGTACCGGCGCTGTGCATCAACCAGATGCAGGAGCTGGGGGCGCGCTGCGTACCTTTGGTCGAGCCCACTGTCGAGCGGCGCATCGGGGTCATCGCCCTGAGCGACCACAAGTTGTCCACTGCGGCGCAGGCGTTGCTGGATGTGTTGCTGTCACATACCCGTGCGCCGGAGGTGTGTTCGCATGGGGTTGCGTGAGGGCTTGCAGGTGCTTGCCTGAGGTTTTTCAGCGGCCTTGAGATCGAGCGCCGCCCGCGCGGCGCTTCGCGGGTAAACCCGCTCCCACGTTTGTTTCGGGCCAGTTATGCCTGTGCCACAGGCGCGCGACCGCCTAGTGTGTACGACTCGGTAATGCGCCGTACGCCAAAGGGGTCGCGCGAAAATGCCACAGGACTCATTGGCCCGAAACAAATGTAGGAGCGGGTTTACCCGCGAAGCGCCGCGCGGGCGGCGCTCGATCTCATGGACGCTGAAAATCTTTCGGCAAGCACCTCAGTTACCAACAAGATAATCACGCAAGCGCAGCAACATCGCATCACAACCCTGCAGTTGCACAACGCTGACAAACTCGTCCGGCTTGTGCCCCTGATCCATGCTGCCCGGCCCGCAGACCACGGTCGGGATCCCCGCCTGATCGAACAGCCCACCTTCGGTGCCAAAGGCCACGGTGCCGAAATCTTCCGAGCCACTGAGCAGCGCCACCAGGCGCGCTGCTTCGCTGTCTTCGGACGTTGCCAGCCCGGGGTAGGCACTGAGCGGCTTGAGGCGGATATCGCTGGTTTCACTGACGGCACGCATGCGTGGCAGCAGGTCGGTTTCGGCGTAGGTCTGCAGGCGCTCGGCCACGACCTTGGCCTCGAAACCCGGCAAGGCACGCACCTCGAAATCGAACTCGCACTCCTCAGGCACGATGTTCAGCGCCCGCCCGCCCTTGATAACACCGGTCTGGACCGTGGAGAACGGCGGATCGAAGCGCGCGTCATGGTTCTCGGGACGGGCCAGTTCGCCGCCGATCTCGCCCAGCTTGCCGATCAATTGCGCTGCGTACTCGATGGCATTGACGCCATAGGGTGCATAGGCCGAATGACAAGCGGCGCCGTGCACCTGGCAGCGCATGGCCAGCTTGCCCTTGTGCCCGAGCACGGGTTTGAGCTCGGTGGGTTCGCCGATCAAGCACAGGCGTGGCTTGTTCGGGCGCTGTTCGAGCGCCTCCAGCATCGAGCGCACACCGAGGCAGCCGACCTCTTCGTCATAGGAGAATGCCAGGTGCACCGGCGTTGTCAGCGGCTGGGCGAGAAACGCCGGCACCGCCGCCAGCACCGAGGCGATGAAGCCCTTCATGTCGGCCGTGCCACGGCCATACAGGCGACCATCGCGCTCGCTCAGGCGAAACGGCTCGACGCTCCAGGCCTGGCCGTCCACCGGCACCACATCGGTATGCCCGGACAGCACCACGCCGCCACGATCGGTCGGGCCAATGGTGGCGAACAGGTTGGCCTTGGTGCCCTCCTCGTTGAGGAACAGTTCGCTCTCGACCCCCAGCCCCGCCAGGTAATCGCGGATGAAACCGATCAGTTCGAGGTTGGAATCGCGACTGACCGTGGCAAAGCCGATCAGGCGCTCCAGCACGGCGCGGCTGGTGAGATCACTCATCGCCCGGCACCCCGTAGCTGGGTGCGGTGGTCGGGTTCAGGGCGCGGGTGACGTAGTCCTGCATCTGTGGGCGATAGGCCTGCCACAGGCGGTCGAGTTCGCCGATCGGGTCGTGCTCGGCCCAGTCCACACGCAGATCCACCAGCGGCCAGGTCAGCTCACCGGCGATCTTCAGGGCGGCCGAGTGCACAGGGCCTGCCTCGCCACCGGCGGCCATGGCCGCGTGCATCGCCGCCAGCAAGCGATCGGCCAGGTGCCCACCGGCCTGCTCGAACGCGTGCACCATCGCCTCGATCACCTGCGGCGAGGCCAGCAGGTTGCCCGCGGCTGCACACTGCTCGCCGGCGACCGCGTTGTGTACGCCGAGTGCTTCTTTGCCGGTGAACAGCGCGACCTGGCCGTGGCTGTCGATCACCGTCACCTGGCGGTACTCGCTCCAGCCGTTGGCGCTGAGCACCCGGTCCAGCGCTGCGGCAGGCGGCAACTGGCCCTGCTCGAGGGCGTCGAGGATCTGCGGGCCGAGGGCCGGCAAGGTGATGTTCTGCGTCGCCACCGCCCCGACCCCGGCGCGCACCCACGGGCAGCGGGCACCGACAGCGATGCTGGACGAGCTGATGGCGATGCCGACCTGGCCGGTTTCCTGGCAGCGGCCGATGATGGAGAAGGTCATGGTGCAGCTCCTTTCTGGGTTTACCGGCATTCTCGGCAAGCCCTGGCGGCGGCGAAACGAGCATTTTGCTTGGCATTGGCGAGGAAAAAACTGGGCACTGCGGGTTTGCTGCGCAAATCTGCCGGGCTGCTCGCTGCAGCGCTGCCACCCTTCGCCAATTTATCGGCAAGCCCCAGCTAAATACTATTTTCGCGAAATTCCGTGCATCCCTAGTCTGGCCCCAGGTAACGGCGGTCCTCCAAAACCGACCTGACAAAAACCGCCTGAACAAGGGCTCGGACATGACACTGAACAATCTCGAAATCGACACCCTCGTGGTCGGCGCCGGCCAGGCCGGCGTGGCCATGAGCGAACACCTGAGCAAACTCGGCGTGCCGCACCTGGTGCTGGAACGCAACCGCATCGCCGAGGCCTGGCGCACCGGGCGCTGGGACTCGCTGGTGGCCAACGGGCCAGTCTGGCACGACCGCTTCCCTGGCCTTGAATTCGACCTCGACGCCGACGCCTTCGCCGGCAAGGACCAGGTCGCCGACTACTTCGAGCGCTACGTGCGCAAGTACAACCTGCCCGTGCGTACCGGCATCGAAGTCAAGCGCGTGGTGCGCAACAGCGACCGCCCGGGCTTCACCATCGAAACCAACGAAGGCGTGATCCGCGCCAACCGCGTGGTCGCCGCCACCGGGCCGTTCCAGAAACCGGTGATCCCGGCCATTGCGCCAAAGGATGAACGCCTGCACCAGATCCACTCCGCCGCCTACTACAACCCGCAGCAATTGCCTGACGGTGCGGTGCTGGTCGTCGGTGCGGGATCTTCCGGGGTGCAGATCGCCGAAGAGCTGATGCGCGCCGGGCGCCAGGTCTACCTCTCGGTCGGTGCCCACGACCGCCCACCACGCGCCTACCGCAACCGCGACTTCTGCTGGTGGCTGGGCGTGCTGGGTGAATGGGACGCGGAAATCGCCAAGCCAGGCCGCGAACACGTGACCATTGCCGTCAGCGGTGCCCGTGGCGGCCACACCGTGGACTTCCGCGCCCTCGCCCACCAGGGCATGACCCTGGTCGGCCTGACCCAGTCGTTCGAAGACGGCGTGGTGCGTTTCCAGGACAACCTGGCCGACAACATCAACCGCGGCGACGAGAACTACCTGGCCCTGCTCGATGCCGCCGATGCCTACATCGAGCGCAACGGCCTGGACCTGCCAGAAGAGCCCGAAGCGCGCCGACGCCTGGCCGACCCGGACTGCGTCAGCAACCCGCTGCTGGAACTGGACCTGGCCAAGGCTGGTGTCACCAGCATCATCTGGGCCACCGGCTACGGCGTGGACTTCAGTTGGCTGCAGGTCGACACCTTCGACGCCAACGGCAAACCCCAGCACCAGCGCGGCGTGGCCCGCGAGCCGGGGGTGTATTTCCTCGGCCTGCCCTGGCTGTCCCGCCGCGGCTCGTCGTTCATCTGGGGCGTATGGCACGACGCCAAGCATGTCGCCGGCCATATCGCCACCCAGCGCACCTACCTGGCCTACCGCGACCGCGACCAGCGCGCAGCGGATGAGCAGCCACACACCTCGATCAGCAACGTCAGCACCCTCGGAGCCCACTGATGCCTACCCATACCCGCATCCGCATGTTCAACACCAAGGCCACCTACCCCAACCAGACCCTGGACAATGACCTCTGCCAGGCCGTGCGTGCCGGCAACACCATCTATGTACGCGGCCAGGTCGGCACCGATTTCGAAGGCCGCCTGGTCGGTCTGGGCGACCCGCAGGCGCAGGCCGAGCAGGCGATGAAAAACGTCAAGCAACTGCTTGAAGAGGCCGGCTCCGACCTGTCGCATATCGTCAAGACCACCACCTACATTACCGACCCACGCTTCCGCGAGCCGGTGTACCGCGAAGTCGGCAAGTGGCTCAAGGGCGTATTCCCGATCTCCACCGGGCTGGTGGTCGCGGGTCTGGCGCAGGCTGAGTGGTTGATGGAAATCGATGTGATCGCTGTGGTGCCGGATGAGCGGTAAGCACTGATTGCCACCGCGGTGTTCTGTTCGCGGCGGTTCGGGTAGCCGAACCGCTGCGAATCGTTTACAGCTTCGCCAACTCTTCGCGACAGAACTCGACGAACAACTGCGCAGGCTTGGTCAACTGCACACGCTTGAGGTGCGCCGCCGCCAGCCCCGACAGCGCCACCGGCTCGGCGATATCCAGCGTCACCAGGCGCTTGCCGTCATAGGTGAATTCCGAATGCGGCCGGGTCACCAGCAGCGAAAAACCGAACCCCTGCCCTACCATCCCGCGCACCATCTCGATCGATGGCGAACTGAAGACGATGTTCGGCGTCAGCCCCATCTCGTTGAACAGGCTGACGAAGTAGGTACGGCTCGGTGCAACGTCCAGCAGAATCATCGGCTCCGGGCACAGGTCACGCAACGACACCTGGGCCTGGCTGGCGAAGCGGTGCTTCTCGGGCAGCAGCACATAGGGCTTCTGCGGCGGCATCAGCGGCTCGGCGTCGATGGTGCCGTCCAGGTCGTGGTCGTAGAGAAACGCCAGGTCGAAGGTGCCCGCAGTCAGCCCCTGGATCAGCTCCTGCTGCTCGCCATCGCGCAGGCGGATATCCACGCCGGGGTAACGCTCGCGAAAACCTGCGATCAGCCGTGGCAGATAAAGCGGCGCGACGGTCTCGAAGCAGCCGATGTCGATCTGCCCGGCCACCGTATCGTTGTCGGCCAGGGCGTTCTGCTCGAACTCATGGGACATCTGCAGCAGCGCCTTGGTCTTGGCATAGAAACGCTTGCCGCTGGGGGTCAGCGACACGCCCTGGGCGTGGTGACGGATGAACAACTGCACACCGAAGCTCTCTTCCAGGCTCTTGATCGCGGTGGAGATCGACGGCTGGGCGATG
The DNA here is from genome assembly GCF_052378495.1 of Pseudomonas sp. A014. Lineage (NCBI taxonomy): Bacteria > Pseudomonadati > Pseudomonadota > Gammaproteobacteria > Pseudomonadales > Pseudomonadaceae > Pseudomonas > Pseudomonas sp. A014. Next base: position 2,266,501 of record NZ_CP199001.1, on the reverse strand, counting down.
TACAGCTGGCGCGAAGCCTCGGCAACACTGCCAGCCTCCACGGTGGTGACGAAGTACTTGAGTTGTCGCAAGGTGTAGGAAGCCATGGGCACCTCTGGGGCGCCGTGGGCGGCGCGCGGAATTTTCCTCTCACCTTACCTTAGTGGCTGGCGTGCGTGCGGCCAGTGCAGCCTAGGATTTGCCTGGGGGCTGAGCATATTTTTGCTCGCTTGTTGCCCGCCCCCAGGGCAACGGCCCCTCAGAACCCGACCGTCGCCGACAGCAACCACGTGCGCGGGGTCGACAGGGTCAGGCCGGTGGCGGTGCCGTCGGGGACGTTGGCCGAGGCCCAGTAGGTCTTGTCCAGCACATTCTCGACGCTGGCCCGCAGAGTGACGTCCTTGTCACCGAGCTTGAGCGCGTAGCGCGCGCCCAGGTCATAACGCTGCCAGGCGTCGACCTTCTGCCGGTTGGCGGCATCCAGGTACTGGTTGCCGGTATGGATGACACGCGCGCTGAGGGTCAGCCCGTCGATGGCCGGCAGGTCCCACTCGACGCCAAGGTTGGCATTGACCACCGGCGCGCCGATGGCCCGGTTGCCATCGTTGCGGCCATTGGCCGTGCGGGTCTGCTCGGCATCGAGGAACATCGCCCCACCCAACACCCGCACCCCGTCCATTGGTTCGCCGAACAGGCTGATTTCCAGGCCCTGGTTGCGCTGCTCGCCGTCGGCGCTGAGGTTGTTCTGGGCATCGGTGAAGTACGACGGTTTCTCGATGCGGAACAAGCTGACCGTGGTGCTGAAACGCCCCATGTCGTACTTGGCGCCGACCTCCAGTTGCTTGCTGCGGTATGGCGCGAAGACCTTGCCGGCGTTGTTCGCCGTTTCCGGTGCCACCTGCCCCTGGGTCAGGCCCTCCATGTAGTTGAAGTACAGCGACAGCTGCTCGGTGGTGCGCCACACCAGGCCCATGGCCGGTGAGGTGGCGCGCTCGTCGTAGCGCTGGTCGGGCTCGCCGGGCTCGGAGCTGTGGACCTCGACACGCTGAAGGCGCGCGCCGAGGGTGAGCAGCACGGTGTCGTCAGCGAAACTCAGGGTGTCGGCCAGGGCCAGGCTCGACAGCACCGTGTTGGTGTGGGTCGGGTTGTCGTCGGCCAGCGGCGCGCCCGGTGCGGGCAAGGCCACCGGGTCGAACAGGTTGCTGACGCCGTTGGCATAGCGCGCACCGCTGTTGTCGAAGGTCAGGTCGAAGCGGTTGAGGCTGATGTTGAGGGTATGGCCGACCGCGCCAGTGTTGAACCAGCCGCGCACGCCGACGGTGCCGGTGACCACGTCCTCCTCGCGCTGGAAGGCACGCGGGCTGACGGTGAAGCGCCCGGCTTCGTTGACCACCTGCACGGCATGGCGCATGAAGTCGTAGTCGCCCTTGCGCGCTCCCAGGGCGCCCAGCAGCATCCAGTTGTCGCTCAGGTCGTACTCGCCGCGCACGGCGCCGAAGGTATCCTTGGCCCGCGAGTAGCTCCAGGGCTGGGCGAAATTGTGGTGAACATCCTTGGCATCCGGCACCTTGAGCCCTGCGGCAAGGCCCACACGCTCCATTGGCGCATCCACGTCACGCGCCTGATGGCCGATATCCAGCGACAGGCGGGTGCGCTCGCCTTTCATGTCCAAGCCCAGCACGGTCGCCTCGCGGTCCATATGCTGGTGATCCCATTCGGTGTCGCCGGCCTGGCGCACCGCGTTCAGGCGCACGCCAAAGCGTTGGTCGTCACCGAAGCGCCGACCGATGTCCAGATGACCGCCCCCTTGTCCCGCCGAGGCGTACAGCGCGGTGAACTCGGTCAGCGGCGTCTCGCCAGCGCGCTTGGGCTCGATGTTCACCCCGCCGCCAATGCTGCCATTGGGCGCCAGGCCACCAAGCAGCGCACCCGGCCCCTTGAGGATATCGACCCGCTCGACCATCTCCATGTCGATCGAATAGGTCGGCAGCACACCATACAACCCACCGTAGGCGACATCGCTGTTGTACAGGCTGAATCCGCGCACGGAGAACTGTTCGAAGCGCCCGCCTGCCGGGTTGGTGCTGCGCACCGAGGGATCGTTGGCGACGACATCGGCAAGGGTACGGGCCTGCTGGTTCTGCAATATCTCGCGGGTGTAGGAGGTCATGCTCAGGGGCGTCTCCATGTAGTCACGCTCGCCCAACATGCCGAGGCTGCCCCGTCGTGACACCTGGCCGCCGGCATAGGCATCTGCTGCCGGCGCGGCGCCCTGGCCATGGACATTGATGTCGGGCAGCACATGCGCGCCCTCGACCGGCGCGGCCTGGCGCACCAGGGTGAAGCTACCGGGCCCTGCCGAGACCAGTATCAGGCCCGAGCCCTGCAGCAAGGCGGCGAAGCCCTCCTCGACCCCATATTCGCCTGCAAGCCCCAGGCTGCTGCGCCCGGCGACCAGCGCCGGGTCCACCGACAAGCTGACCCCAGCCTGGCCAGCAAAGCGTGTCAGCACCGCACCCAGGCTGCCGCCCGGTACCTGGTAGCTGCGCCGCGCTTCATCGGCCCAGCCCGACGCGGGCAGCCCCAGCGCAAGCAGCAGGCCAGCGCGCATCAGGTGCAGGGATAACGGGCGAAGCAAAGGGGTGCGGGACATCCGGAACGCTCTCAGATCAGGGGTGGATACCCTTGATGACAAGCGGGCGCCAGAAAAGGGACAGCGGTCAGGCAATTTTCTTGCGCGGGGTCAGCGACACCCAGTAGCGGGTGCGATAGTGCACCTGAAGCGGCAGGCTCGCCGCCAGCAGGGCCAGAATGCGGTCGGTGTCGTCGAGCTGGAAAGTACCGGTCACCGCCAATTGCTCCAGCGCCGGATCCCAGCGCAACAGCCCGGGGCGGTAGCGATCCAGTTCACGCAGCAGATCGCCCAGGGGCTGGTCGTCGACGATCAACAAGCCCTGCTGCCAGCCTGGCAGTTGGGCGTCGAACGGCTGGCTTGCGGTCACCCCGGAGGCGCTCAGCGTCGCCCGCTGACCGGCCTCCAGGCGAACCGCTGGCCCGGCCAGCGGTTGCAGGCTGACCTGGCCACGTGTGACCGACACCACACAGCCCTGCGCACGCTCACGCATGCACACCCCTGCCCCCTGCACGCGCACCAGGCCGTCGCGGGTCTGCACCTGCAGCGGGCCAACGGTGTCGAGGGCAATCTCGCCCTGCACCAACTGCAACCAGTGGCGGCCTTCGGCGAAGTCCAGATTGACCGCAGTCGCGGTGTTTAGCTGCAACCGGCTGCCATCCGGCAAGGTCAAGCCGCGGCGCTCGCCCGTGGCGGTACGCAGATCGGCACGCCAGCCGTCCAGCGGTAACTGCCGATAGCCCAGCCAGGCCAGCGGCAGCAGCGCGCCAAAACCCAGCATCTGCTCCAGCACGCGGCGGCGATCTGGATCGGGGCGGTCCAGGCAAGCCACCGCCAATGGCGCCGGTACCTGGGCGAAGCGCTGGCGCAGCCCCTCGGCCTTCTGCCACAAGGCTTCATGGGCGGCACTGCGGGCTCGCCAGCGTTGCAGCGCAGCAGCCTGCTCCGTGTCGAGCTGGCCGGCATCCTGCAAGGCCAGCCACTGCGCTGCCTCACGGGCCAACTGGCGTGCGCCGACCTCCGCCGGGGCGCTCACAGGTCCACCAGCAGGCAGTGTTCGTATGCCTTGGCCATATAGCGTTTCACCGTACGCTCGGACACCTCCAGTCGCGCGGCGATGCTGGCGTAGTCCAGCCCTTCGAGCTGCGACCAGAGAAAGGCCCGGCGTACCACGGCAGGCAGGCCATCGAGCAGGTCATCCAGGGCCTGCAAGGTTTCCAGCAGCAACCAGCGCTGCTCCGGTGACGGTGCAAGCGCCTCGGGCAGGTTGGCGAGGGCGTCCAGGTAGGCCTGCTCGAGGCTGCGCCGCTTGTAGTGATTGACCAGCAACCGACGCCCGACCGTCAGCAGGTAGGCCCGTGGCTCGCGCAGGCTCGGCACGGCCTTGGCCTGCTGCGCAGCGAGCACCCGCAGGAAGGTGTCGTGGGTCAGGTCCGCCGCCGTCCAGGCATCGCCCAGGCGCCGGTGCAACCAGCCTTGCAGCCAGCTGCGATGGTCGCGATAGAGGGTGTTGAAGCTGGGTTCGGGTGCCGCGGCGGGGTCGGACATTCGGAGGCACACTGGGGAAGGATGAGATACGAATGCGAGTGATTCTAATTATTTCTCATTCGCTCGCCAAGGTGCTCTGCTCTGATCCGCCTGCGAAGCGGCGGCAAGAGCCACCGGCGAAATCCGATTAAACCCTCACCTACCTCTCCCTTCTAAACAGTTTGTGCCCCACGGCACACCCTGCAATCAACACCACCTCGGAGGGGGACCCGATGGACGAACGATTTCTGCAGTTGCTGACCACCACCACGGTATTCGGCATCTCCATCCTCAACCTGCTGCTGGCCCTGACGGTGACCGTGATCACCTTCCTCGTGACGCGCTGGGCGCTGAGTTTCCTCAAGCGCCGCGCCCGCCAGTGGTCCAGCCATGACGGGCAGCTCAGCAAGGTCATCACCCAGGTACTCGAAGGCACCAGCAACTTCCTGCTGATGCTCGCCTCGCTGCTGGTCGGCCTTGGCGTGCTGGACCTGCCGGAACGCTGGCTGGACCGGGTCGGCAGCCTGTGGTTCGTGGTCGCAGCCTTGCAGATCGGCCTGTGGGCCAACCGCGCCATCGCCATTGGCCTGACCCGCTACTTCGCCCGCCACGACACCGGCAATGCCTATCGTGGCAGCGCGCTGGCGACCCTGTCGGGCTGGGGCGCGCGGGTGCTGCTGTGGTCGGTGGTGCTGCTGGCGATGCTGTCGAACCTGGGCGTGAACATCACCGCCTTCGTCGCCAGTCTTGGCGTCGGCGGCATCGCCGTGGCCCTGGCGGTGCAGAACGTGCTGGGCGACCTGTTCGCCTCGCTGTCGATTGCCGTCGACAAACCGTTCGAGGTCGGCGACTTCATCGTCATCGGCTCGCTCGCCGGCACCGTGGAGAACATCGGCCTGAAGACCACGCGCATCCGCAGCCTCGGCGGCGAGCAGATCGTCATGGCCAACGCCGGCATGATCAGCAGCACCATCCAGAACTACAAGCGCCTGCAGGAGCGACGCATCGTCTTCGAGTTCGGCCTGTCGTACGACACGCCCACGGAGGCGGTGAAAAAGGCCCCGGCGATCGTCGAGGAGTCGATCAAGGCCCAGGGCCAGGTGCGCTTCGACCGCGCCCACCTGCGCGGCTTCGGCAAGGAAGCGCTGGAGTTCGAGGCCGTCTACATCGTCCTCGACCCCGGCTACAACCTGTACATGGATATCCAGCAGGCGATCAACTTCCAGTTGCTCGAGCGCTTCTCCAAGGTCGGCGCCAAGTTTGCCGTCGGCGCGCGGTCGATCAAGGTGACGGGCTTGCCGGAAGCCTCGAACCAGTTCACGCAGGTCAGGGGCCGGGACTCGCAGGGGAACTGAACGCCGCCCCCGGCGCTACAGCCTCACGCCGCACATCCCGGCAATGATCGCCAGCGCAATGGCTGCGCAGGCGAGCAAGCCACTGCGCCAGATCAGACGCACGGTCCGCTCCCGCACACCGTGCGCCTGCATCACCACGCGCAGCCCCAGCAGCAGGTGCACCAGGACCAGGAACACACCCAGGGTGTAGTGCGGCACCAGGCGGATGTTCCAGGGATCGAACAACAGGCCGGTGGGCGCGCCGGTGGCGAAATTCCAGTCGGTGGGAATGCCCAGGTAGGTGCGAGCGTAGATGAACACCGAGTTCATGTGCCCAAGCACAAACAACGACAGGAACACCCCGGACGCCACCTGCAAGGTGCGCAGCCGATCCTGTACCCGCGCGCTCCAGCGCCAGGCCAGGTGCAGGCCGCTGACCACCTGGAAGACGAAGGCCAGCACCAGCAGCGGTTCGATGAAGCCTGCCCGGTAGACGGTACGGCCGAGGTCCATGACCTGAGCGTGCAACTCAGGCCCGACCAGCCCGGTCAGGTGATTGGCCAGGTGGAACAGCACGTACAGGCACAGGATCGCCCCACTCACACCGTGGGCCACGCGCCAACGACCCAGGCCCCCGGTGACGGACGCCGCCGCCTGCTGCCGCCCGCTCAGCAGCGCAAGCGCAGCCAATCCCAGCCACAGCACGCACCACACCAGCGGATCGGGCAGCGTGCTGCCCAGCAGCGCCTGCACCACGCCGAGAAACACATACAGGGTCGACGCAGCCACGCAGGCATAGGCGAATCGGCGCACGCCCACCGACACATCGGCACGCCCGGCCACCAGCAACCCCGGAATCGGCACGGCAAAGGCCAGCGCAAGCGCAATCACCGCGCCGATGCCATCCAGGCCGCTCGGCTCGCTGACATAGGCGTGGAACAGCATCAACAGAAACGGATACACCAGCACCGCCACCAGCGGTACGGCCAGCGGACTGCGGCTGCCCAAGCGCTCGAGCGCCAGCGGTGCGGGTTGTTCGACAAGGGTCATGGACGCGCCCTCTCCTCAGCCAGGCTGCGCAGCAGCCGATCATGCTCAACGCGCAGTTGCGCAGGCTCGAGTACCGCGGTGCCCTGCAAAGCCAAGTAATGCACCGAGCGCAGGCCGATGCAGGCAAAGGCGGCGCTCAGGTAGGGGGTGAGAAAGTCCGGCTGGCCGGGACGCTCGCCACTGAAAAAACCACCGGCTGCGATCGCCACATGCACCGGACGATCGGCGAGCAGGCCGGTCTTGCGCCCCTCGGCTGTACGACCGATGGTGCGTCCGACGCGCATTACCTGGTCGAGCCAGGCCTTGAACACCGATGGCACGGTGAAATTGTGCATCGGCGTGCCGATCACCAGCACGTCGGCGTGCTCGATTTCCGCGATCAGTTGTTCGGACAGCGTCATGGCCGAGCCGGCCAGTGCCTCCTGCAGCGCCTTGGGTGACTGCAGGCCGTCGGCGTAGGCTGCCGACGCATGGGCGATGGGCGTCAGGCCCAGATCACGGCGAGTCACCCGCACCTGGGACATGTCTTCCGACAAATGGGCGACAAGCGCTGCCGAAAGCGCCCGGCTGTAGGAGCCGGCCCTGGTGCTGCAATCGATATGCAGAATATTCATGCGAGGGTTCCGAACAGGGGCTTGCGGATGCAGGCCAGTGGACACGGGCTCATCGGTAGTCTCCGGGAGAGGGAAAAGCGAAACGCCGGGCTACAGGGCCTGGCTGAAGTGCAAGGCCTTGGCCAGCAGGCCCTGGCGGAAATAGAAACGCTGACCCAGGGCGTTGCCCAGCGCGGTATCGAGCACCAGGTGCGCGCAGCCCTGTGCCCGGCCCTCCTCGCGCAAGGCATCGATCAGGGCCGCGCCCAGGCCGTGGCAGCGGGCCTCGGCGCTGGCGACCAGGTCATCGACATACAGGAAGCGTCCGTAGAGCAGGTTCTCCTGCAACCGGTAACCGGCCAGCGCCTTGGCCTCCTCGCCCTGCCAGGCCGCCAGCAGGCGATAGTTCTGGCCGGCCTGGCGGCGCACCTGGTCGATGAACGCGGCGGTATCGACAAGATGAGGTCGCAGTTCGCTCATCACTGCAAAGCAGGCTTGCAACTGCGCGTCGGTTTCAGCGTGGGCCAGGCGAAAGGTGTTCATGGCATGTGTCTCTTGAGGTCTGGCCGCCACTCTAGGAAGATCATGACCTACCTCACAGGTGCAAGAATCGCTCAATTGAATGGGACATGCCCCATGGACCTGCAACAGCTCAAACCCAGCCGCGAACACACCGCGCCCATCTACCTGCAGCTCTACCAGCGCTATCGCGAAGCGATTGCCAAAGGCAAGCTGCGAGCGGGTGACCGGGTGCCCTCGGTGCGCAGCCTGGCCAGTGAGCTGAATCTGGCCCGGGGCACGGTGGAGATGGCTTACCAGATGCTGGTCGGCGAAGGCTATTTCATCACCCGCGGAGCGGCGGGCACGGTGGTTGCGCCAGGGCTATGCAAACTGTCCGGCGGCGCCCAGGTCAACCTCGAGCAGGCTGCACCCTCGCCGCAGCAGAAACAGGACCCACGCACCGAGCTGCCGCCCTTTCGCCTCGGGTTGCCAGCCTTGGATGCGTTCCCACGCAAGACCTGGGCACGTCTGGCAGCGCGTCACCTGCGCGGCCTCGACAATCCGGCCATGACCACACCACCGCCCGCCGGCCATACGCACTTGCGGCGTGCCATCGCCACCTACCTGGGCATTTCCCGCGGCATCAACTGCAGCCATGAGCAGGTGTTCGTCACCAATGGCTACCGTGGCGCGCTCGACCTGGTATGCCGAACCCTGCTGCGCCCCGGCGACCTGGGCTGGTACGAAGACCCAGGCTACCTGCACGCGCGCCAGTGTCTGGAGCACCTCGGCATGCGCCTGCAACCGGTGGCGGTGGACCGCGACGGCCTGGATGTCGCGCAAGGTCGGCGCCTGGCGGCGCAGGCGCGGTTCGCGGTGGTCACACCGACCCACCAGAGCCCGATGGGCGTGGCACTCAGCCTGCAGCGGCGACTGGACCTGCTGGACTGGGCCATGGGCGCCGATGCCTGGATCGTGGAGGACGACTACGACAGTGAATTCCGCTATCACGGCCGCCCCCTGCCTGCGCTCAAGAGCCTGGACCGCGAAGGGCGCGTGCTCTACACCGGCACCTTCAGCAAAGTGCTGTATCCCGGCCTTCGCCTGGCCTATCTGGTGGTGCCGATTTCCCAGGTCGAGCGCTTCAACGACAGTGCCTGTCACCTGCCAGGCCCTGGAGCCGTCGCGCCGCAGGCGACCGTGGCGCAGTTCATGGAGCAAGGCCACTTCGCCCGTCACCTGAACAAAATGCGCAAGCTGTACGCCACCCGCCGCGGCTACCTGGTCGATGCCTTGCAGGAACGCCTGGGCACACGCCTGAGCGTGCAACAGCAGGCCGGAGGCATCCATGTGCTGGCGCATATCCTGGATGCAACCGACGAGCGCCTGCTCGCCTCTCGCGCTCGAGCCGAGGGCATGGCGCTGCTTGCGCTGGGCGAATGGCGGGCACAGCCCTCGCCAGAGCAAGGGCTGCTGATGGGCTTTGCTAACTTCATCTGCGCCGAAGACGCGATGGCAGCGGTAAGCCAGCTGGAAGCGGTGTGGAAGGCGCTGGACGACACCGCAACGGCTAAAACACGCGGAAACAAATGAACATCTTTTGTTTCAATTTCAAAACACAAACAAATTATTACAATTACTTTGTTAATTTAAATGGAATTAACAAGCTCTTGCTCAGGTGATTATCCCGCTGGGGAATCGGACCAGAATCCGGCCGTCAACCCACCCCAGAGGAACCACACGATGAGCAACCTTCCCGTTTCCCGCAGCCACTACCTGACCGTCACCCTGGTCGCAGCGGTCACCGCCGCCGCCGCCTCCGCCACAGCCCTGGCCATGCAAGTGCCGGTCTGGGCCATGTTCATCGGCTGGATCGCTTTCTTCACACGCGGCCTGACCACTCGCTCGACATTGGAGAACCTGGGCTGCGTCTGGCTCGGCCTGGTCTTCGGCGCGTTGGCGGCAGCCGGCGTGGGCCTGCTCGCACCCAGTGTCGGTGCATTGCTGGCAATCCCGATGGTGGTGTTCCTGGTGGCAGTCATCGTGGTCAGCCTGCGCGGCCTGCCGGTGATGAACAACCTGCTGTGCTACTTCCTGGGCCTGGTGGCCTGGTTCGCCGCGCACCTTGAGCCTTCGCTGGAGAGCCTGGCGCACATGGCCGGCGCCAGTACCCTCGGTTCGCTGGCAGGCTGGATCTCGCACTACAGCCCACGCAAGATCTTCGTGGCCTGATCTGACCCCGCAGTGGGTTCGTGCTGGCAGGCCTCACCATGCATAGGTCAGGCGCGCATAGTAGAAGGCCCCGCTGTAGCCATACGGCGAGAACGTCGAGTACTTGAGGTTGCCACCCGAGCTGTTGGCGAAATCCAGCTTCTCGGGTACCTGGTTGGTCACGTTGTCGCTGCCCACGGTGAACAGCCAGTTGTCATGGCTGTAGTCCAGCGCCAGGTCCAGCACCCACTGCGCGTCGAAGGTCTGGTCCGGGAAGCTGGTGTCGTTCTGGTAGCTGGTATAGCTGCCATAGCGCACCAGGTTGCTGCGCAATGTCCAGTTGCCAAGGTTGAAGTCGTTGCCCAGGGTCAACTTGTGTTCGGGCGTGGTATCGCCCAGCAGGCCAAGGCGCTCGCGACGCTCCAGCAAGGAGGTGGTCGGCAGCCCCAGTTGGGCGAGGATGGCCGGGTCTTCCTTGGTGTCGGTGACCTTGGTGTGGTTGTAGTTGTAGCCCGCCGTGGTGTTCCAGCGCACACCGTTGTCGAACTGGTAGCGATAGCTGGCCACCAGGTCCACGCCGGTGGTGCGGGTATCCGCGCCATTGGTGAAGTAGCGGGCGCTGGTGTAGTTGATATCGCCCACACCACCGGCCCGTAGGTAGTCGATGGCCGTCTGGTTCAGGCGCAGGTTCGACGACAAGGTGATGCGGTCGCGGATATCGATCCGGTAGACGTCGGCGGTGATCTGCAGGTCGTCGGCCGGGCGCAGGACCAGGCCGAGGCTGTAGTTACGCGACTTTTCCGCCTTCAGTTCGTCTGCCCCGAGCAGGCGCGAAACCGGCGCATCCACCGGGAAGATCCCTGCCTCCTGAATCACCCCGTCGACCAGTTGCGAGGAGGTCGACGCGAAGTGCTGCTGGGCCAGTGACGGTGCGCGAAAGCCCGTGGACAGGCTACCGCGCACCGCCACCGCCGGGGTGAAGTCGTAGCGCGCCGAGAGCGAGCCACTGACGTTCGAGCCGAAGTCACTGTAGTCCTCGTGACGGGCGGCGGCGGAGACACCGAGCTTGTCGCTGAACTTGGTTTCCAGGTCCAGGTACTGGGCGAAGTTCTGCCGGGTCCAGTGCCCGGCATCGGCATCGCGGAAACCGGCGTAGCCCTGGCTGCCGCTCTTGTAGTAGGAGGCCGGCTCCCCGGCGTTGACCTCGTAGCCCTGGTGCAGGTACTCGGCCCCCACCGCCACCGACACCGGATAAGGCAGCCAGCCCAGTTCGACATCGCGGGCCAGGTCCAGGGTCACTTGTTTCTGCTCGCTGGTCAGGCGGCCATTGTCGAAACTCAGCGGGGTGCTGCCGGTGTCGTTGAACAGCGCGCGGTTGAGCGTGCGGGTATTGATGCCGTAGTCGTTGCGACCGTAGCTGGCCGAGAGATCGTAGCGCCAGTCCTGGCCCAGGTCGCCGCGCAGGCCGGTGGTCAGCGAGGAATCCTCCAGCGTGCCGTTGATCAAGGGCAGGAAGCCATTCGGGTAGAGGCTCTGCACGTTGCCGGAGTTGTTGCTGGCGCGGTAGAAGGCCGCCGTCTGGCCGTGGGTCTTGCGGTAGCCGCCAAAGGCATAGAGCTGGGCCTGCTCGTTGAGGTCGAGCTGGCCATTGAGGAAGAACTTGAGGTTGTCGTTGGCCGGCTCGCCCTGGCGGAACACCTGCTGGCCGTAGGTCGTGGAGCCGAGGCTGCCGGGGCGCAGGTCATCACCGGCGCGGTTGGTGTAGTCGTTGTCGCTGCCCTCGGCGGACAGGTTCAGCCAGCCCTTGTCGCCCAGCGCAAGACCGGTGTTGGCCGACGCCTGGCGCTGGATACCATCGCCCTTGTTGTATTGACCGAAGCGGGTACTGACCGAACCTCCGCTGGCATCGTGCTTGAGGATCACGTTGATCACCCCGGCGATGGCGTCGGACCCGTAGCGCGCCGACGCACCGTCGCGCAGCACTTCGATATGGTCGATCGCCGAGATCGGGATGGCGTTGAGGTCCACCGGCGCCGAACCGCGCCCAGCGGCGCCGCCGAGGTTGACGAACGCCCCGCTGTGCCGGCGCTTGCCGTTGACCAGCACCAGCACCTGGTCGGGCGACAGACCGCGCAATTGCGCCGGCCGCGCCAGCTCGGCACCGTCGACCAGGCTCGGCCGCGGGAAGCTGATCGAGGGAATCAACCGCGCCAGCACTGCGCCCAGTTCCTCGGAGCCGGTGGCGCCCAGGCTTTCGGCGGAAATGATGTCGATCGGCGACAGCGACGCGCTGGCCGTGCGCTCCTGGGCACGGGTGCCCGTGACGATCACCTGCTCCAGGCGGACGTCCTGGCTGGCACCCTGAGCGCGGGCTTTACCTGCCGCAGCGGAGGCGGCAGGTGCAGCGGAAATCACCACGCCGTCCTCGCCCTGGCGATATTCCAGGCCACTGCCCTGGAGCACCTGTTCCAGCGCCTGGTCACTGCTGTAGCGCCCTTGCAGTGAGGGTGCGCGCTGGCCGGCGACATGCTGCGGGTCGAAGGCAATCGGTACGCCGCTCTGGCGTGAGATCTGCACCAGGGTCTGGCCCAGGTCGCCAGCCGGCAGGGCGTAGTCGACCAGGGGCTCGGCAGCCAGTGCGTGGCTGCCAGGCGCCAGCAGGCTACTGCCCAAGGCGACGGCGAGGGCAAGGCAGGAGTGGCGGAACGTGGCGTGAATCGGGTTGGGCATGGCGGGCCTTTTCTGCAGTGGGGTTTGCGCTAATGAGCAACCAGCGGGCGAAACCTGCAGAAAAGGCTTGGATCGATTGGTGCTTAGCTTATGCATCACGCGAGGTCGATACTCACCCACAGCGCCCCTACGCTCGCCAGCCGAATCGGCAAGGCGGCGGCGATCAGACGCAGTGCCCGCGCGCTGTCATCCAGTGGAAACAACCCGCTGATCTTCAACTTCGCCGCCTCGGGTGTAATCCTGAGCACGCCGTGCCGGTAGGCACGCAAGGCCTCGACCACCTCACCCAGCGTACTCTCGCGCGCCTCGTACAGCCCGCTGAGCCAGGCACTCGCCGCAGGGTCCGCACGCCCCAGCCAGAGCGCCTGCCCGGCGATCAGCCGTGCCTGTTGCCCCGCCCTCACCCGCAGCGCATCGCCCTGGCGCGTGCGCACCACGCTCTGGCGCGCAAGCACGGTGAGCCTGACCTCGCCGTCGAAACGCTGCGCAAGCAGCAGCGTGCCGCCCTGCTCCACCTCGATGTCGGCACGCGCAGTCTCCAGGGTGAGGGACGGGCCGCTGCACTCGAGTTGCAAGGCGCCCTGGTGCACGTAGAGGGTGCTTGGGGGGCGCGGGCTCACCCGCGTCTGCGCATCGAGGGTAAGGCGGCTGCCGCCGTCGAGTACGAAGCTGCGGCGCTCTGCGGTCAAAGTCAGCAGATCACCCGGCGCCCAGATGCGCTCGCCAACGGTCTTGCCTGCCAGTGCCGCCACACCGAGGCCCCCCAGCGCACCCAGGCTGTTCCTGAGAAACCGGCGGCGCCCGGAGGGAAGCTGCAATGCCGCGATCACCTGCTCTTCGGGCAGGCGCTGCAAGCCTGGCCGCTTGGCCTCGCCCAGCCCCTGGCTCATGCGGCGAAATACCTGGGCATGCATGGCATCGCCGTCGTGCCAACGCTGGAAGGCGGCGGCATCCTCCTCGCTCAGGTGCCCCGAATGCAGCAGCGCCATCCACTGCGCCGCCTCGTCGATCACCTGGGCCATGGGCTGCTCGCTCATGTGTCCAGCGCCTGGTAGCACAGGCGAAACGCTTCGCTCATGTACTGCTGTACGCGGCTGACGGAAATACCCAGCCGATGGGCGATATCGCTGTAGGTCATGCCACCGAGCTGACTGTGGATGAACGCCGCCTTGCCCTGGCCGGGCAAGCCGTCGAGCACACGGTCCAGGTGCAGCAGGCTGTCGATTACCAGGTGCGCCTCTTCCGGAGAAGGCTGCACCTGCGCTGGCAGGTCGCGAACCCAGCGCACATAGGCACGTTCGAGGTCGCGGCGGCGCCAGCTCTCTTGCAGCAGGCGCTGGGCAATGGTCGTGAGCATCGCCCGCGGCTCGCGAATGGCCGCCGGATCCGGCAGGCCGAGGATGCGCACGAAGGCTTCCGAGGCGATGTCTTCGGCGCTGTGCGGGCACGCCATGCGGCTGCGCAGGCGAGCGCAGAGCCAGGTGTAGTTCTGCACGAACAACTGCCCGAGCAGCTGTTGGGTCGATGACGGCCGCAAATCCATATCCAACCTGCCAAGCTAAAGGCTGGCACTGTGCCTCAAAGTGGAAATCCGAAAAAGGAATATAAAATTAGATAAATATTCCTTTATGAAATAACCAGCTTGTCGTCACGCTTCACCTCCCTCAACAGACGCTCAAACGCCTCCAGCACCTGTGCCGGACGCTCCAGCATCAACTGATGGCCGCACTGGGCCAGCACCTGGAACTGTGCGCGCGGCAACTGTCGCGCCAGGGCTTCTCCGCCACTGGCGGGCGTCAGCCCATCACTGTCGCCAGACACCACCTGTACCGGCAGGTCGAGCCCGGCAAGCGCCTCGGGCTCAGGCCAGCTCGCGCTGTTCATCAGCGCCTTGAACACATCCAGGCGGTTGCGCTGGGCCAGGCCCTCCTCGTACTCGATCAGCGCCGGGTCGGCCAGCGGATGCCAGGCCCGCGCACGAAAGTCCTTGGCCAGGATCGGCCGCAACAGCTTCAACAACCAGGTCGGCAGGCCCAGCAAGCCACCGCGCCCCGCAGGCCGCTGCAACAGGCTGCCCAGCAACAACGCGCCGTCGATACGCACGTGCGGCAGCTGACGCGGCAGCTCGAGCAACGTGCTCATGGCCAGGCCGCTGCCATAGGAGTGCCCCACCAACAGGTTGCGCCGCCCGGCATGGCGCTGCAGCAATGCCACCTGGTCGGCCACCAGCGCCTCCCAGGCATAGGCGCTGGTGTCATGCGGCTTGTCGCTGTCGCCGTGGCCGAGCAGGTCCCAGGCCACCAGGGTGTAACCCTGCTCGCGCAGGCTTGGCCACAGCTCGCGCCACTGATCCTTGTTGCCACCACTGCCATGCCCGAGAAAGACCACGGTGTCGGGTTCGTGGCTGCCGGGCTGCACAGCCACGCTCAGCCGTCGTCCGGGGCGCACTTCGATGAGTTGGCCGCGCACCCGCGGCAAGTCGGCGAATCGGTTCGGGTCAGCCATGGGCACCTAGGGCCTCCTTACAGGCAAATGAATCGGGACGGGCCAAGCCCAGGTGGTCGCGCAAGGTGCTGCCCTGATAGGCACGCCGGAACAGCCCTCGGCGCTGCAGCTCAGGTACCACCTTGTCGACGAAGGCCCCCAGGGCATCGGGCAGATACGCCGGCATCACATTGAAACCATCTGCGGCGCCCTCGGTAAACCATTGCTCCATCTGGTCGGCAATCTGCCGGGCGTCGCCTACCAGCACCAGATGGCCACGTGCTGCGGCCATGCGCAAGTACAGTTGACGGATGCTCAGCCCCTCCTCACGGGCCACGCAGATCAACAGCTCACGGCGGCTGACGCCGGACTCGGTGCCCGGCAGATCCGGCAACGGCCCGTCGAGAGGATACGCCGAAAGATCGACACCCCCGGCAATATCGGCCAGCAACGACAAGCCGACTTCAGGCTGCACCAGTGCCTGCAACTGCTCGAACAACGCTTGGGCCTCGGCGCGCGAGTCGGCCACGATCGGCAGCACCCCCGGCATGATTTTCATCTGCTCGGCACTGCGCCCGAAGCGCGGTAGCAGCGCCTTGAGTTCGCGATAGAAACGCTGGGCACCGGCCAGTTCCGGCTGTGCGGTGAACACCACCTCGGCATGGGCTGCCGCCAGCTCGCACCCTGCCCGTGAAGCGCCGGCCAGTACTTGCACGGGCGTCACCCCAGCGCTTGCCCAATGACGCTGCAACTGTTCGAGAAAACGCCGGGCCAGCTCATAGCGCCGGGCGTGTTCGAAGTGCCCGTCACGCCCGAAGTTGAACGCTTCCTGGGCATTGCTCGACGTCACCAGGTTCCAGCCGCTGCGCTGTCCACTCAAGGCCTCGAGCGAAGTGAAGGCCTGCGCCAGGGTCTCGACCTGGTTGTAGGAGGTGGTCACCGTCGCCACCAGGCCGATGCGCTCGGTAACTGCTGCCAGCGCTGCCAGCAGGGTCAGCGGCTCGAAATGCTCGGTGCGTGCCATGCGGCTCAACGCCTCGCGATCGCCGGGCAGCATGGCCAGGGTGTCGGAGAGGAACAGGGCATCGAAGCAGCCGCGCTCGGCGGTACGTGCCAACTGCCTGTAATGGGCAAAGTCCAACCCGCCATCGGCCTGGGCATCAGGGTGACGCCAGCCCGCGACATGGTGCCCGGTGGCCATGAGAAAGGCGTTCAGGCTCATCATCCGCCGGCTCATGGGGTGGCCTCGGCCACTGGCGCCTGCACCGCGAAGTCCTGCAACAGCCTGCGCGTGTAGGGATGCGCTGGCCGTTCGAGCACGTTGCGGGTCGCGCCCTGCTCCACCACTTGGCCAGCCTGCATCACCGCGATGCGGTCGCACAGCCGCGCCGCCACCCGCAGGTCGTGGGTGATGAAGACGATGCTCAGCTTCAGGCGCCGCTGCAGGTCTTCGAGCAGTTCGATGATCTGCACCTGGATCAGCGCATCGAGTGCCGACACACACTCATCGGCAATCAGCACCTTTGGCTCCACCGCCAGCGCCCGGGCAATGCCGATACGCTGGCGCTGACCACCGGAGAATTCATCGGGGTAGCGTGCCAGCGCGGTGGCCGGCAGCCCGACCAGGGCCAACACTTCGCGCGCCTTCTGCGCCGCCTCTGCCTGGCTGCGCCCCTGGGCCAACGGCCCGGTCATCAATTGCGTGCCGATACGCTGGCGTGGATTGAGCGAGGCGAAGGGATCCTGGAAGATCATCTGCACCTGGCCACGCAAAGGCCGTAGCTGCGTCTCGGGCAACCCTGTCACATCACGTCCGTGCCACTGCAGGCTGCCAGCATCGCTGCGCAGCAGGCGCACCAGGCAGCGGCCCAGGGTCGACTTGCCCGAGCCGGACTCGCCGACGATCCCCAGGGTTTCGCCCTCGCCCAATTGCAGGTCGACACCCGCCAACGCCTGGGTCGTGCGTCGGCCCCACCAGCCGATGCGGCGGCTGAAGTGTTTTTCCAGTTGTCGTGCCTGCAACGCCAGCGCCCCTTGCCCCAACGGCGGCCGTGGATGGGCCGGCAGGGCACCGGCGGCAGCGATCAGTTGTCGGGTATAACGCTGCTGCGGCGCGCTCAGCACCTGGGTACAGCTGCCTTGTTCCACCACATGGCCCTGCTGCAGCACCAGCACGCGATCGGCGATGGCCTCGACCACGGCAAAGTCGTGGGTGATGAACAGCATGGCCATGCCGTGCTCGCGCTGGATACGGCGCAGCAGGTCGAGGATCTGCCGTTGCGTGGTCACATCCAGCGCCGAGGTCGGCTCATCGGCGATCAGCAGCTTCGGCGCGAACGCCAGGGCCATGGCAATCACCACTCGCTGGCGCTGCCCGCCAGACAACTCGAAGGGGTAGGCATGACGCAAGCGCGCGGGATCGGGCAGCCCCACATAGCCCAGCAGCTCGATAACCCGCGCGCGACGCTGGGCAGCGTTCTTCATGCCGTGGGCCTGGAGTGTCTCGTCGATCTGTCGGCCCACGCCGAGCAGCGGGTTGAGTGCACTCATCGGCTCCTGGAAGACCATGCTGATGTCGCGCCCGCGCAGCGCGCGCATGGCCGCATCGTCCAGTGTCGCAAGGTCATCGCCGCGCCAGCGCAGCGTGCCCTGCTCCACCTGCACAGGCGTCGGCAGCAGGCGCAGCAGGGCCTTGGCCAGCATCGACTTGCCCGAGCCGGACTCGCCTACCACGCACAGGCACTCGCCTTCGCGCACCTGCAACGACAGGTCGTGAAGCGCATGGCTGCGATCACCGCCTGCTGGCAGTGCGATACGCAGGTGCTCGATATCGAGCAGGATCGGCTGGCTCATGACGACACTCCTGTTCGGCGGGCAGGTTCGAATGCGATACGCAGGCCTTCACCGACGCGGTTGACCGCCAGCACGCTGAGCAGGATCGCCAGCCCCGGCAACAGGCTCATCCACCAGGCCTCGCGCAATACACCACGCGAGGCGTTGATCATGTAGCCCCAGCTCATCGCCTCTGGATCGCCCAGACCGAGAAACGCCAACGCCGCCTCGGTGAGAATCGCCGTGGCCATGACGAAGCTGAGCGTCACCAGCAGCGGCGCCAGGGCATTGGGCAGGATCTGCCGGAACACGATCGCCAGCGGCGACTGCCCCAGCACCCGCGCAGCCTGGACGAACTCACGCTGGCGCAGGCTGAGGAATTCGCTGCGCACCAGGCGCGCCACACCCGGCCAGGCGACCAGGGCGATGGCCAGCACGATGGTGCCCAGCGACGGCTCCAGTACCGCCACCAGGATCACCGCCAGCACCAACTGCGGAATGATCTGGAAGAACTCGGCCACGCGCATCAACAGCGCATCCAGCCAACCGCCGAAGTAACCCGCGAGAGCACCGACCAGCAAGCCGACAAGCAACGTGGCCAGGCTCGCCAGCGCCCCCACCGCCAGTGACACCCGGGCGCCATACAGCAGCCCCGTGGCCAGGTCGCGCCCCAGCAGGTCGCTGCCCAACCAGTGCTGGGCTTGCGTGAAGGGCGCGAGCATCGGCGTGGTGTTCATTTCCCAGGGAGACCCCTGGCCGATCCAGGGTGCCGCCAAGGCCAGCAGCCCCAACAGCAGCAGGAACACCGCGCCAGCCAGTGCCGCGGGTTGCCCGAGAAAACGTTGCCACACGCTTGAATCCCTCATCGTACTGCCCCTCCCGCTGCGATCCGCGGGTCGAGCAGACGGCAGGCCAGGTCAGTGAGCAGGTTGAAGCCGACCACCAGGATCGAGATCAGCAGAAAGCCGCCCAGCAACACGCCGTAGTCGCGCTGGGACAGGGCGTCGTACATCAGTCGGCCGATGCCCGGCCAGGAATACACCACCTCGATCAGCAAGGCGCCGCTTGCCAGTTGCCCCAGTTGCAGCCCGGCGAAGGTCACCACCGGCAGCAGCGCGTTGCGCAGCACATGGGCGAAGACGATGCGCGCCGGATGCAGGCCCTTGGCGCGCGCCGTATAGACATGCTCCTGGCGCAGTGCTTCAAGGGTGGACGCGCGGGTCAGGTGCACGTAGAGGGCGAGGAACAGAAAGCTCAGCGACAGGCATGGCAGCACCAGGTGACGCAGCCGGTCCGCCAGCCAGGGGACGCCATGCAGGTCGCGGGCAACGGTCTGCATGCCGAACGCCGGCAGCCAGTCGAGGTGGACCGAGAACAACAGGATCAGCAGCATCGCCAGCCAGAACGGCGGCGTGGCGAACAACAGCAACGCACCATTGGCGATCAGCCCGTCCAGCCAGGGTCGGCGCTGGCGGTTGAACGCTGCCAGCGCGCCCAGGCCGACCCCGAGCACCGACGAGACGAGAAACGCAGCGCCCATCAGGCTCAGGGTGGCGGGCAGGCGCTCGGCGAGCAGGTCCCACACCGGTGCCTGGTTGCGGTAGGAATAACCCAGGTCCAGGTGCGCCACCTGGCCCAGGTAACGCCACAACTGCTGTGGCAGTGGCTGGTCCAGGCCCATGTCGCTGCGCAGCTTGGCAACGTACTCGACATCGTCGATCCCGGCCTCGCCGGCCATCAGCAATGCCGGGTCGCCAGGCGCCAGGCGCACCAGCAGAAAGCTCAATACCAGCACCCCAAGGATCATCAGCAGCGCACGCCCCAGACGCCCACCGAAAGACCTCAAGCCGCTCATGGCGCCGGGGCGTCCAGGTAGACGCTCTCATAGTCTTCGTTGAGGCTGGTGGCCGTCTGCAGCAGGTTCTTCACCTGGCTGTGGAACAGCGTCGGGTAGCGCATCTCGAAGATCGGCGCGACCGGCAGCTCGTCGTTGAGCAAGTGCTCGAGCTGGCTGTACAGGCGGGTGCGCTCCGCGCCCTCGGGCGTATCGGCGACCTGGTTCCACAAGCGGTCGGCATCGGCATTGCGGTAGCCGCCGACGTTGGCGAAGGGCGACGTCTTGACGATGTAGTCGGAGCGGTACAGGTAGGCATTGACCAGATAGGGATC
This sequence comes from Pseudomonas sp. A014, assembly GCF_052378495.1. Classification (NCBI taxonomy): domain Bacteria; kingdom Pseudomonadati; phylum Pseudomonadota; class Gammaproteobacteria; order Pseudomonadales; family Pseudomonadaceae; genus Pseudomonas; species Pseudomonas sp. A014. The sequence continues at coordinate 2,246,459 of NZ_CP199001.1, read as the reverse complement.
GCCGATCTGGAAAATGAAATTGTAGGTCAGGTCGAAGTCCCAATCGCTGACACGCTGGAACCAGGTGGCCGCATCGGAGGTCACCACTTGCACCTTGAAGCCCAGCGGCTGCAAGGCCTGACGGGTGTATTCGGCAAGCCGTTCCCAGGCCCCGCCCTTCTCGCCGTTGAGCAGGCGGATCCGCACGGCGCCCACATCCACCCCGGACTCGGCGATCAGCGCCTTGGCCTTGGCAAGGTCGTAGCCGTACTGCGGCAGTTGCGGGTCGTGGTAAGGCGAACTCGAAGCGAAGGCGCCCGGCGCGACCTTGCCGGCACCGAAGAAAATGTTGTCGACGATGAACGGGCGGTTCAAGGCATAGAGGATCGCCTGGCGCACCTTGGGGTTGTCCAGTGGCGCTTTGCGCGTGTTGAACTGCAGGAAGGCCAGGCCCGAATACAGCTCCCAGCCCTGCTCGGAGGCTTGTACCCCCGGTAACGCTGCGAGACGTTTGAGGTCGGCATAGTCGGCATCGCCGCTGCGCAGCACCTGCACGTCATCGCGCTCGAAAGCGGCCGCGCGCGATGAGCCATCGGGGATCACGTGGAAGACGATGGCATCCAGGTGCGGCAGGCCCTTTTTCCAGTAGTCGGGGTTTTTCACCAGCTTGATGTAGGCGCCTCGCTTCCACTCCTGGAACACGAAGGGCCCGGTGCCCACGGGCTTGAGGTTATAAGGGTTGCTGCGAAAGTCGGTGCCGGCATACAGGTGCTCGGGCACCACCGGGCGCAGGCCGCTGCCGAGCAACGAAAGGAACGGAGCGAAAGGCTTCTTCAGGTGAAAGACCACCTGTTGCGGATCACTGGCGTCGATGCTGTCGACGTACTCGGCGAACACGCTGCCGACGCGCTTGTCGACTTCCGGGTAGAAGGTGCCAAAGCTGAACTTCACATCGGCTGCCGTGAAGGGTTGGCCATCATGCCAGTGCACATCGGGTTGCAGCGTGAAGCGGTAGGTCAGGCCATCCGGCGTAACGCTCCAGCTACGCGCCAATACCGGTTGGGGCTTGAGCGTGGTGTCGAAGGTCAACAACCCTTGCAGGATCTTGCCGCTGACGTACTGGGTGGAAACGTGGGTGACCACCCCGTGCATCAGCGACGGCGGCTCAGGTTGGGCGATCAGGTTCAGCACGCCACCGTCGCGCGGCGCGGCATGGACGCTGGCGGCAAGAAGCGCGGCACCGGCCAGCAGGCCCAGGCGTTTCAGGGCAAGACGCAGCGGCCCGGGGTGAGGCGGACGGCGGTGGGCTTGATGGGGCATGCGGACTCCTTGGCGATGATTGCACGGGGCACAGGCCCCTCTGCAGGGCATTTTTGCAAGGGGTGTGCCACTGCGCGCAACGCCTGCCCACGGGCACCGCAGGGGCTCGTGACGCAACTTCACTGATGAAAAATCCACAGCGCGCGGCGTGAGTGTGGAAAAAGCAACAGTGTGCCCGGCGATGCATCGCTTTCCACGGCTGCGTCCAGCCGCGCCGCACCGCGCATGAGGTGCGCGCAAGCCAACTGGCACAGCCCTTGCCCTGCTTGTCAGATCGACAATCCACCGGACACTCGACCCATGTCACAGGACTACCTCGGCAACCCTCTCGATACCGAACACCCCCAGGCCCGCAAGGCACTGGACGATTTCATCGGTGGCTTTCTCGGCTACCACCCGCGCGCCGAAGCCATCCTCGCCAGCGCCGAGCGCCACCCCGAATCAGCGCTGAGCAATGCCCTGGCCGGCATCCTGCTGATGTTCAGCGAATCGCCCGAAGGCCCGGCCCTCGCCGAGCGCTATCGGCAGGTCGCCGCTCGGGTGAACGCACCGCATCCGCGGGCGGCGTTGTACCTGGCGCTGCTGCAGGCCTGGATGGACGAGGACCTGGACCAGGTGCTGCAGCTCAGCGAAACCCTGCTCGAGCACTACCCACGCGACCTGTTCGCCGCCAAGCTCAACCAGTATGTGCAGTTCAATCGCGGCAACTGGCCGGCCTTGCTGCGCATCGCGCTCAAGGCGGTCGATGGCTGCGGGGATGTCGCCCAGAGCCACGGCATGCTGGCCTTCGCCTACGAGCAGTGTCATTTGCTCGAGGAAGCCGAGGCCAGCGCACGCCAGGCCCTGGCACTGCAGCACGACGAACCCTGGGCGCAGCATGCGCTGGCCCATGTGATGCTGACCCAGGGGCGAATCGAGGAAGGTATCGCCTTTCTTGAGCGCGTCAGCCCACATTGGCAAGTGCTCAATTCGTTCATGTACACCCACAACTGGTGGCACCTGGCGCTGTTCTACCTCGGGCGTGGCGACCAGGCGCGGGTGCTGGAGATCTATGACCGGCATGTGTGGGGTGTGCTGCCCGCCTACTCGCAGGACCAGGTCGGCGCCGTGTCGTTGCTGGCCCGGCTGGAACTGGCGGGCGTCGACGTGGGCGAGCGCTGGCAAGCGTTGGCGCCCTACCTGCAACAGCGCCACGACGACACGGTGCAGCCGTTTCTGAGTGTCCAGTACCTGTATGGGCTGGCGCGCGCCGACAAGCCCGAGGCACAAAGGCTGCTGCAGGCACTGCGCGAACGCGCACGCGAGGCACCGCCGTTCAGCCGGGCGGTCTGGGCCGAGGTGACAGTGCCGCTGGCCGAGGGTTTGCTGGCCCATGCCCGTGGCGAACATACGCTGGCGTTGGCGCGGCTTGGCGTGGCCCTGCCACGGCTGAACGAGATTGGTGGGAGCCATGCCCAGCGGGATCTGTTTGCCCAGATCGAGCTGGACGCGCGGCTGGGGGCGCAGGATTGGGCCGGGGCGCAGCAGGTGCTGGAACTGCGACGGCGCTACGACGGGCTGGACGTACCGACCAATCGAGCGCTGGCGCGGGTGTATCGAGCCTTGGGGTTGCCAGGGCTGGCGCAGGCTGCGGTGGCGCGCGTCGAGGAGGTGCTCGGGCGCTAGCCGGGCGACGGCAAGCATGCTCCCCGAACACCGGCAACGCCGGTGTCTGCCTCTACCGCGCGCGCCGCGCCTCGTACACCCCCCGGGCGATTGCGCGGGCCACGCAACTGGCCGCCGCCGCGCCGATGCGGCCGACATCCACCTGCCGCCGCGCCCCACTGCTCAATTCGACCTCGCCGCTGGCCAGGGCGAACACGGTGTCGCCATCGAATGGCAGGTGCGCCGGACGCACCGCCATGGCAATGCCATCCTGCCCCATGATCGCCACACGCTTGCACTCGGCAGTGCTCATCCGTGCAGTGCTCGCGATCACCACCAGCGTGGTATTCGCCCCAGCCTGAAGACGCCCCATCGAGTCCAACCGTGACAGTTCGGGCATCGGGTCGCTGCAATCCTGATCAGCGCGAGGGCGAACACCACCGGCCTCGCCATCGATTTCCCACGGCCAGGCCCAGAAGGTATCGCCATCGGGCATGTACACCGAACCGATAGGGTTCGCTACCACCAGCGCCGCGACCATCACGCCATCGCCCAGGTCCAGCGATGCCGAACCCAGGCCACCCTGGAGCACACCTGCCATCGCGCCACGCCCGGCGCCCGCCGCGCCAAGGGCGAAATCGGCGGTGCAGTTGCCCAACGCCTCGATCCCCAGCCGCCGGTAAGGCGGCTCCATCCCCCAGCGCTTGTCGCCGCCATTGGCCAGGTCATGCAGCACAGCGGCTGGCACGATGGGAATGGCCGGTGCGCCGGCCTTCAGATGCAAGCCCACACCCTGCGCAGACAAAGCGGCAGCCACCCCGTCCGCCGCGCCCAGCCCGAACACCGAGCCGCCGGCAAACACCAGGGCATGCAACTGCCCCACCATGTTTTCCGGTTCCAGCGCCGCGGTTTCACGCCCACCCGGGCCGCCACCCCGAATATCGACGCTCGCCGTCCATGGGCGTTCGGTACGAATCACCGTGACGCCAGTGGCGACACGCTCATCGAGGGCGTGGCCGACCAGCAGGCCAGGGATGTCGGTGAGCAAGTTGCGCGGTCCGGGGCGTGGCATCGAATGAATTCCTTGAAAGAGGGTTCGTGCCCCGGAGCAAGTGGTGTGCCAATGCCGGCGGTGCTGCCTGGCGTCCCATGGCAAGGACGACGTCACTGCGCAAAAACCAACACCTTGGCCAGACACTGCTACAAAAACACCAGTCCACGCCTCGCCCTGATCTCAAACCCTTGTCCAGAAAGGCCTTTTCAGCCTGGCACAGCCCTTGCTCCAGGCTCCGCCACCAGAGCTTGAGACCGGAGCCACGCGCAGTCGGCAACAAGCCGCCTCTGATCTTTTCGCGACGCAGAGACGTCGCCTTACTCGACAAGGTTGGCCACCCAGCAGGGCGCGAACCGGGGAACACACTGGAGCCTTCGTACATGACTTCTTCACGCCTTACCGGTTTGCGCCGGCCGCGCAAGACCTTCGCCCACAGCCTGCTGTTCCTCGCCCTGTGCGAGGCCGCTGGCGCCGGCAGCCCATTGCTGGCCGCCGAGAGCAAGAGCGACAACCCGCTGGACACCGTGGTGGTGGTCGGCAACCGCGGCCAGGCGCGCACCCTGGCCGAAAGCCCGGCACCGGTGGATGTCATCTCGTCCAAGCAACTGCTGGCCACCGGGCAGCCTGACCTGACCCGCGCCCTGAGCCGCGTGCTGCCCTCGCTCAACCAGCCTGCATCGTCCGGCTTCGGCTCCACCTCGGTGGTGCGCCCCATCAGCCTGCGTGGCCTGAACGGCGACCAGGTGCTGGTGCTGGTCAACGGCAAGCGTCGCCACAACAGCGCCTTGCTCAATAACGGGACCTACCTCAACTCTGGCTCGCAGCCGGTCGATCTCGACATGATCCCCACCGCCCTGGTCGACCACGTCGAAATCCTGCGCGACGGTGCCTCGGCGCAATACGGGTCGGACGCTATCGGTGGCGTGGTCAACATCGTGCTCAAGCAGACCGACCACGGCGGCAGCCTGAGCACCAGCTATGGTCAGAACTACGAGAACGGTGACGGCGAAACCGTACGCCAGACCGGCAACGTCGGCCTGGCCCTGCCCAACGACGGCTTCATCAACCTGGGCGTGGACATCAAGCACCAGAAGATTTCCGACCGTTCCGACAATGCGCCCTACACCGACAGCGCCGGCAACACCAGCCTGCAGCACACCTACTACGGCACGGGGTTGCCCGAAGCGCGCAACTTCAGCCTGGGCTACAACGCCGAACTCCCCGTGAGCGATGCGCTGACGCTGTACTCGTTCTCCACCTACACCCGGCGCAACTCGGAAAAGCCCCTGGCCTTCCACCAGCCATCGACCTTCGACGGCATCGCCACGCCCTTCCCCGAAGGCATCGAAGACACCCTGCGCTTCATCGAAAACGACTTCCAGGTGGCCTTCGGCGGCAAGGGCAACGTCGCCGGCTGGGACTACGACCTGTCGAGCACCTACGGCCAGGACCACGCCGAAGCGACCCTGCGCCATACCTACAACCTGAGCTACGGCCTCGACTCGCCCACCTCGGTGGACACTGGCGTGAAGACCTTCAGCCAGTGGACCAACAACCTCGACCTGACCCGCGCCTTCGACCTCGGCCTGGCCAAGCCGACGCAGATTTCCTGGGGGCTTGAACAGCGCTACGAGAACTACAAGATCGGCAAGGGCGACTACGCCTCCTACGCCAGCGGCCCGTTCACCACCGGCGCCAGTGGCAACCCGATCGCACCGGGCACCATTTCCGGTGCTGGCACCACACCCGCCGACGCCGCCGAAAAAGGCCGCACCAGCCTGGCCGGCTACGGCGAGATCGGCCAGGACCTGACCGACAAATGGCATGTCGATCTGGCGGGGCGCTACGAGCACTACAACGACGGTTCAGGCACCACCACCAACGGCAAGTTCGCCACCCGCTACCAGCTGACGCCGATTCTCGCTGTGCGCGGCAGTTTCAGCACCGGTTTCCGCGCGCCCTCGCTGGCCCAGCAGATCTACAGCTCGACTTCGCAGAGCAACGTCAACGGCAACCTGTTCGACTACCGCAACGTAGCGGTCGATTCGGCCGTGGCCAAGGCGCTGGGGGCCAGCACCCTCAAGCCCGAGAAATCCACGAACTTCGGCCTGGGCCTGACCCTGCAGCCGACCGATGCCACCAGCATCACCCTCGATGCCTACCAGATCAAGATCAAGGACCGCATCGCCCAGACCGGCTACCTTGGCGGCACCCCGCAGATCACCGCGATCCTCGCCGCGGCCGGGCTGCCCACCAACCAGTCGGTGACCTACTTCACCAACGCCCTGGACACCACTACCCGCGGCATCGACCTGGTCGGCGACTACCGTCAGGCGCTGGGCGCCTACGGCAGTGTGCGCTACACCCTGGGCTTCAACTGGAACACCACCGAGATCGACGATATCCACGCCTCGCCGGTGGCCCAGCAGGCCCTCGGGCCTACCGGTGGCTATGACCGTCAGCGTCAGGGCAACCTCAAGCACGGCCTGCCCGAATCCAAGCTGCTGCTGGGCGCCACCTGGACCATCGATAAGTTCGAGATCGGCCTGAACCTGACCCGCTACGGCGAGTACACCCAGTACGGGACTACCGAAGCCTTCGACCGCACCTTCTCGCCGACCTGGATCACCGACCTGAACCTGGACTATCACCTCACCTCCAGCCTGACCCTGACCGCAGGCGCCAACAACCTGTTCAACGTCTACCCGGAACGTACCCACCTGCCCAGCAGCTCCGGCGCCTTCCCCTATGGCAACTTCTCGCCCTATGGCACCACCGGCGGCTACTGGTACACCGGCCTGACCTACAACTTCTGACCCACCGCCCTGTCGCCCCGCAGGCGGCAGGGCCCTGCCGAACGCTTGCACGGAGGCTGTCATGACCCGTCGCACCGACCAGCTCAAGCTGGGCGCATTTCTCGCCAACAGCGGTCACCATGTGGCCGCCTGGCGCCACCCCCTGGCCCAGGCCGACGCCAGCCAGGACTTCGAACATTTCAAGGCCATCGCCCGCAGCGCCGAACGGGGCAAGTTCGATGCACTGTTCATTGCCGATGTGGTGGCGCTCTGGGGCCATCACCTCGATGCCCTGAGCCGCACCGCGCGTGCCGAGCACTTCGAGCCGCTGACGTTGATGTCGGCACTGGCGGCGGTCACCGAGCGCATCGGCCTGATCGCCACCGCCACGACCAGCTACAACGAGCCGTACCATATCGCCCGCAAGTTCGCCTCCCTCGATCACCTGTCCAAGGGGCGCGCCGCCTGGAACCTGGTGACTTCGGTGGTTGCCGACGAGGCCTGGAACTTCGGCCGCGAGCAGCACATCGACCACACTGACCGCTACCAGCGCGCCGAAGAGTTCCATGACGTGGTCAAGGGCCTGTGGGACAGTTGGGACGACGATGCCTTCGTCCGCGACAAGGCCAGCGGCCGCTACTTCGACCCGGACAAGCTGCACACCCTGAACCACAAGGGCGCGCACTTCTCGGTGCGTGGCCCACTGAACGTGGCTCGCCCACCCCAGGGGCACCCGGTCCTGGTGCAGGCCGGCGCCTCGGAAGCCGGCAAGGCCCTGGCGGCGCGGGTGGCCGAAGTGATCTTCGCCGCACACCACGAGTTGCCCGCCGCCCAGGCCTTCTACCAGGACATCAAGCAGCGTGCTGCAGCTTTGGGCCGCGATCCCGAGCACATCAAGATCCTGCCTGGCGTCACCCCTTTCATCGCCGATACCCGCGAACAGGCCCAGCAGTTGTTCGAACAGTTCCAGGCCCTGATCGACCCGGTGCTGGGCCTGCGCCTGCTGGCCGACACCCTGGGTGAAGACATCGACCTCTCCGGCCACGACCTCGACGGCCCGTTGCCCGACACCCCGCCCGGCCAGCGCGGCAGCCGCCGCGACCAGGTGCTGCAACTGGCCCGGCGCGACAATCTCAGCATCCGCCAGCTGTACCTGCGCCTGGCTGGTGGCAACCCGGTGATCGGCACGCCGAGCGATATCGCCGACAGCTTCGAGCAGTGGTTCCAGGCCCGCGCCTGCGACGGTTTCAATGTGTTCTTCCCCTACTTTCCCGGCGCCATCGACACCTTCGTCGACCAGGTGATCCCGGTGCTGCAGCAACGCGGACTGTTCCGCCTCGACTATGCCGGCAGCACCCTGCGCGAACACCTGGGCCTGCCGCGCCCGGCCAACCGCTTCAGCACGCGGGCCCCGGCATGAAGGCCCTGGCCGGCCTGGTGCTGGCGGCGGGCGTGATCAGTGCATCGCCTGCCCTGGCCCTGAATATCCTGCTGAGCAACGACGACGGCTACCAGCATCCGAACATCCGCGCGCTGTACAGCGCCCTCAAGGCCGCCGGACACACCGTGCGCATCGCCGCTCCCAAGAGCGAGCAAAGTGCGCGCGGCGGTGCCTTCTACTACGGACGCGAAGTCAGTATCGGGCGCGACGACGACCCCGCCTACCCCAACAGCTACTTTCTCGCCACCCACGAGCAAGGCCCCTGCACCAGCCCGATCTGTGCCGGCCAGAGCGTCAGCATCGAGATCAGCGCAACACCGGTGATGGCCGTGCTCATGGGTCTGAAGAAGGTCATGCCCGACCCGGACTTGGTGATCGTCGGCCCCAACCCCGGCAACAATGTCGGCGCGATCAACCTCGCCTCGGGCACCTTCAACGCCGCCAGTGCGGCGCTGCAGACCGGCGTGCCGACCCTGGCGGTAAGTACCGACCTCAAGGATCACGACCCTCAGCGCACCGCACGCTTCGTGCAGCGCCTGGTGCAGGCGCTGGAGCAACAGCGCCCGGCCGACGGCAAGCTGCTGCCCGCTGGCATCGGCCTCAACATCAATCTGCCCGCCGGCAGCGAGGTCAAGGGCATTCGCCTGACTCGCATCGGCCGCTACGTGGGTTTCGACACGCAATACACCGACGACCTGGGCAGTTTCGGCGCAGCGCTTTCCGGCAAACCCGGCATCGGCTTTTCCCGCAGTGCACCTGCCAGCGACACCGAGCAGGACGACGAAGCCGTGTGGCTGGCCAAAGGTTACCTGACCATCAGCCCCTTCAGCGGCCTGCTGCAGTCACCTGCCGCCACACCCGCCCTGCAACGGCTCAGCGCCCTGCCCGCCCCCGACCGAGGACAGACACCATGAGCGGTGGTTTTTCACTGGGTTTTCTCACCCGCGTCTACCAGCCGCAGTTCGACGCCAAGGTCTACCGCGAGACCCTGGAGCTGTTTCGCGTTGCCGAAGAGCTCGGCTTCGACAGTGGCTGGGTGGCCCAGCACCATTTCGCCAGCGAACAGGGGCGCCTGCCCTCTCCGCTGGTGCTGCTGTCGGCCATCGCCCAGCGCACCCGGAGAATCCGGCTGGGCACGGCGATCATCGTCCTGCCCCAGGAGCCGCCGCTGCGCCTGGCCGAAGATGCCGCCGTACTCGACCTGCTGGCCGACGGGCGCGTGGAATTGGGCCTGGGTGCCGGCTTTGACCCAGACACGTTCAGCGCCTTCGGGCTGAACCCCGAGCAGCGCCACGGGCGCTACGAAGACCACCTGCAACGCTTGCACGATGCCCTCGGCAACGCCGCGCTCAACGACCAAGGGCTGCAACTGCGTCCTGCGGCTCGCGGGCTTGGCCAGCGCCTGTGGGAGGCCACTTCACGGGTGGAGCAGGTGGCCGCACGTGGCAACGGCCTGATCATGGCGCCCAACCCGCACCTGCCGGTCGAGGCCGGCGTGGAGCTGGTGCAGCGCTATCGCCAGGGCTGGCGCAGTGATCACCTCACAGCGCCGCGCGTGGTGCGGGTGCAAGCGGTGTTCCCAGAGGGTGGCGACGACACCGCGCTGCGCCAGGACATCCAGGCCTATGTGCGCCGCCAGCAGGCCATCGGTGTGCTCGACGCCTCCCTGGGCGGCGATCTGGGTGCAGTGCTCGAACGCCTCGGCGTGCTGCATGGCAGCTCGACGCAGATCGTCGAGGGGCTGCGCCGTGGCCCACAGCTGGGTGTGCACGACCAACTGGTGGTGCAGGTGCAGACCACCAGTACACCGCTGCGCGAAGCGATCCGGGCCCTGGAAATCCTGCGCCAGCACATCGCACCGGCGCTCGGCTGGCGCCCTGGCGTCGCCATTAACCGACCTCTCGTGGAGCCCGTGCAAGCATGACCTTATCCCCGCAAAAACCCTTCAAGCTGGGCTTTCTCAGCCACGCCTTCGGCGAGGACCCACGGCAGGCCTATCGTGACCTGCTGGAGCAATTCGAAGTGGCCGAGGCCCTGGGCTTCGACGGCGGCTGGATCGCCCAGCACCACCTGAGCAGCGGCTTCGGGCAACTGCCTTCGCCCCTGGTGTTGCTGGCCGCGGTAGCCGAGCGCACGCGACAGATCGAGCTGGGCACCGGCGTCATCGTGCTGCCCTTCGAAGACCCGATCCGCCTGGCCGAAGACGCCAGCGTGCTGGACAGCCTCAGCGGCCAGCGGGTGCAACTGGGGCTGGGCAGCGGCGGCGCCAACCTCGACAACTTCACCGCCTTCGGGCTGGATCCAGCACAACGCCAGGCGCACTTCGAAGCCCAGCAACAGCAGTTGCAGCAACTGCTCGAAGGCGCGACCCTGCACGCCGACCTAAGCCTGCAACCGCCCGCCTGCGGCTTGCGCCAGCGCCTCTGGCACTCCCACGGCAGCGTCGCGGGTGCCGCGTATGCCGCCCGGCAAGGCAACGGCCTGCTGCTCGGCACCGCCACCCACGACCCGCTGACCGTGCAGAAACCCCTGGCCGACGCCTACCTGCATGCCTGGCGCGATACAACCCGAGCGCCACGTATCGGCGTGGTCCGTGCGGTGTTTCCCGCACACGACCGGGCCAGTGCCCAGGCGGAACTGGCCATCGACATCGAACGGCATGTACCGCGCCTGCGCCGTGAGGGGTTGATCGACGAGGCGCTGGACCTGGACGCGCACCTGCGCCTGATGAACGTGCACCACGGTGCCCCCGACGACATCGTCCACAGCCTGTGCCAGGACCCGGCGCTGCTGGGCTACGTCGACTACCTGATCGTGGTCACCCAGGCCGAAAGCTCGACCCAGGCCCAGGTGCTCGAACGCCTGCGCATCATCGCCGAAGACATCGCACCCGCGCTCGGCTGGCGAGCGAAGCACGGGCTGGCTACTCAGCCGCAGGCGACGGTGGGATGATGGTGACCTCTTTCTGCCGCCCGACGGAGCGTGGTCATGGCCCTTGAATTCAGCTGGCAACTGCCGCTCTGCGGCCCGGCTGCGGCGCACGGCGGCGTGACAGGCCCTGGGCACTGGATTCAACTGGCCCAGGCGGTCGAATATGCCGGGCTCGATGGCCTGTGGATTCCCGGTGGCGCGCAGTGCCTCGACAGCCTGGGCATAGCCGCAGCGCTGTGTGCACACACCCGCCATGTGCGCTTGACCGTCAGCATACCGCCGCAAGTGATGCTGCCAGCAGCGCTGGCCAGTACAGTGCAGAGCCTGCAGTCGATCAGCGCCAACCGCGTGCGCCTGCACCTGCCAGACGGCGAACAGAACAGCCTGCGCCAGGCGTTCGGCGACTGGCTCAACCGCGACCAGCGCAACGAGCGTATTGGCGAATACCTGGAAATCCTCGGGCGCCTGCTGCGCGGCAGCGACCCGGGCTTCACCTACAACGGTCGCTATTTTCAGCTGGAGAACGCAGGCTTCGCCTGGCGCGACCTGCCCGCACCGCCCATCGTCCTCGACGACAGCCAAAGCCCTGCGCTGATCGCCAGCCACGCCCAGGCCTGCCTGCTGCGCCCGGCGCCACCCGCCTGGCTGCGCCAGGCCATTGCCCGACAGCGCAACGCCAGCCCCGAACCGGCGTTGGCACCGACGTTCGCCTGCACCCTCGGCCTGATACTCGCCGACACCGAGGCGCAAGCCTGGGAAGCCGCCGCCCGCCAACTGCCTGCACCACCCGCCGACCGCGCTGACAGCGTGACGCGGTTGCAACGCGATGGCCACCCGCTACGCCGCTTCGAGGTGCACCCCAACCTGCTGCAGCAGGCCCCCGATCAACCGCTGTACCTGGTCGGCACCGCGCAGCAACTCGCCACCCGCCTGCAAGAGCTGCACGGCGTAGGGATCGAGCATATCGTCATCCAGGGCCAGCCGACGGTCAGCGAGGTGCTGCGCTTCGGCGAGCAAGTCCTGCCCCTGCTGACCCGCAAGGAGAGCGTCTGAGATGTACAAGCCCGCGCACAGGCCGATCGAGATCGACTGGTTCCTGCCCACCAATGGCGACGGCCGTCACCTGACCAGCAGCGGCCTGCCCAAGGTCGGCCTGTTCCAGCAGGGTGAACGCGCGCCGACCCTCGACTATTTGCGCCAGGTGGTACGCGCCGCCGAGCTCGGCAACTTCGATGGCATCATGGTGCCCACCGCCAGCGGTTTCGAAGACCCCTGGCTGATCACGGCCGTGCTGGCCCAGGAGGTACAGCGCCTGCGCTTCCTGCTGACGGTGCGTCCGGGGCTCGAACTGCCCGCCTACAGCGCCCACCGCGCCGCGACCCTGCAGTTGCTCAGCAACGGGCGCCTGGACTTGCATGTGGTCAGCGGATCGAGCCGCTTCGAGCAACGCTCGCTGGGGGATTTTCTCGAGCATGACGAGCGTTATGCACGCACTGCCGAGTTCCTCCAGGTGTTCCAGGCCGTCTGGAGCGGACACGGTCAACCCCATCACGGACGCTACTACCGCAGCGGGGGCGGCAGCCCGATCGCACCTCAGGCAGCAGCACCGGCGATCTATTTCGGCGGCGCATCCAACGCCGCCGAACAGGTCGGCGCAGCCCATGCGCAGACCTACCTGATGTGGTGCGAACCGCCGCAGATGATCGCCGAACGCATCCTGCGCATGCGCGAGCTGGCCGCAACTCGCGGACGCACCTTGCGCTTCGGCTTGCGTTTGCACGTGTTCGCCGCGCCCACCGATGAGCAAGCCTGGGCGCATGTGGAGCGGTTGCTGGAGGAGATCCCCAAGGAAGCCATCGAACAGGCGCAACTGCAGATGGCCGCCTACGAGTCGGTCGGCCAGTCGCGCCAGACCGGGCTGGTCAAGGGGCGTGGACGACGGGCGCGTGAGCTGGAGGTTTCACCCAACCTCTGGGCCGGGGTCGGGCTGGTGCGGGGGGGCGCCGGCACTGCGCTGGTGGGCAGCTACCAGCAGGTCGCCGACCGGATCGAAGCCTACAGCCAACTGGGCGTGGAGTGTTTCGTGCTGTCGGGCTTCCCGCATCTGGAAGAGGCGATTCACCTGGGGGCCGAGCTGGTGCCGTTGTTGCGGCGGATCAGCCCGGCGTGCGGCCCTTGAGCATGCCGTGATTGACCAGCAAGGTGCGCATGGCATTGCGGGTGATGCCCAGCAACGCCGCCGTGCGCAGCTGGTTGAAGCCGCAATAGGCAAACGCTTCGCGCACGATCAGGTCTTCGATGTCGTGCAGCAACGCCTCTCCAGGGACCTCGAACAAGCGCAGCAACTGTTCGCGCATCACCTCCTGGGGCAGCGTGTGCACGTTGCCCGCACTGGCCCTGGCCACACTCAGCCCAGCGGAAAACTTCAGGTGCTCCGGGCGAATCGGCTTGTCGCCGGCCACCAGCAATGCCAGGTGCACAACGTTTTCCAGCTCACGGATATTGCCCGGCCAGGGATAGTCAAGCAGTGCCTGGGTCGCCGACTCGGAGAGCATCGGTTCACTGATGTTCAAGCGCGCGCTGTAGATTCGCCGAAAGTGCTCCACCAACGGCAGGATGTCGAGGGGCCTTTCGCGCAATGGCAACACGGCGACCTGGGCGACGTTGATGCGATAGAAGAGGTCCAGGCGAAAGTTGCCCGCCTCCACCGCCTGCTCCAGGTCGACGTTGGTGGCGGTTACCAGGCGGATGTCGATCTTCACGGGCTTTCGCGAGCCGACCCGCACCACCTCCTGCTCCTGCAGCACGCGCAACAGCTTGACCTGCAGCGCGAGCGGCAGATCGCCAATCTCGTCGAGAAACAAGGTGCCGCCGTCAGCCTCCTCGAACCAGCCGGCACGACGGCCCGCGGCGCCGGAAAAGGCCCCGGCCTCATGGCCGAAGAATTCGCTTTCGGCGAGCGTTTCGCTGATCGCCCCGCAATTGACCGCCACGAAGGCGCCACGACGGCCGCTGGCCGCATGCAGGTAACGGGCGACCAGCTCCTTGCCGGTGCCGGTCTCACCGTTGATCAGCACGGGCACGTCACTGGGCCCGACCCTTTGCAGAAACTCCAGCAGTTGGCGCGAACGCGGATCGGCGAAGACCAGGGCCTTGGCCCGAATCGACAGGGGATCCTTTTCCCCTTGGGGGAAGGTCAGGATCGGGCTCGAATGTCCCTGGGGGCCGCTCATGGCAAGGAGTTCCAGCGTAGGTGGCGATCGGAAAGTGACGCTACTTTAGCGAGCCGCGGTTATAACCAGAAATATTTAAAAAGCATTACCACAAAACTTTTATTTCTGAGCGTCGAGTCCCGGCTGTCTTGGACACATGATTTTTGGTGCACACCGCCGACTCGGACCACCTTGCCAGCGTCGAGATCTTCATCAACGCCCTGCGCGGCAGTGGTAAAGCGTTCATCCACACCTCCGGCTCCAGCGTGGTCGGCGACGACGCGTGGGGTGCCTATGAACGGGAGGCGATCTTCACCGACGAGACGCCGTTCGAGCCGATGGACATTCGTCGCGACCGTGTCGCGATCAACCAACGCGTGCGCAATGCCGACGTGGAGCTGGCCTGCGCACAGCATTTCAAAGGTCTCACTCGCTCATGCATTTGCATGAGCGAGTCCCTTACATCGCTTATAGGCCAGCCTGCGTGGTTGGCGCCAACCTGGGCGATTGCTGCAACAGTCCACGCGGCAGCCGGAAACCTTTGAACGGCTGTTGAGTAATGGGATTGAAAGCCTTCTCAGCGCTTAGCCGATAACGCATCACGCCATCGCCGGTCCTGAAGCTCAGGTCCACACTGGTCGCCGTGCGCCCATTGAGCGATCCGCGGCTGAGCAAACGAAACATCGACCAGGGGCCGCGGTATTCCAAACTACTGCTATTGCCGTTCTGTCTGAGCAAAGTCAGGTTGCTACGCACGTGCTGCCCCAAGGTGTTGGGCCAGACGATACCGGTGATCTGGCGTGGACCATGGGTGTATGAAATAAGCTGCCCATCAAGATCCAGCAGACTGGTGCGCTGGTTGGCGCTGAGCCCCAGCGGCTCGATGCTGAACTGCACGCTCAGGTTGCCGCGCTGATCGAAGAAGGTTTCACGGATGCGATCTGCCAACTCCAGCTGTTCAATCACGTCGCTGCGAATCAGCGGGTGCCCTTGCTCGCCGGCCTGCAAGGCTTCGAGGTTATCCTTCAGGAAGACCTTGAGATATTGATCATTGAACTGCTGCAGCCGCCCCTTCGGTCCGAAGAACGCTTCGAAGTCGTCCAGGGAAGCATCGGGCGCTCGTACCACGAAGGGATAGCGTCCGGCCAGACGCTGCTGGAAGAAGCTATACACTTCGGTATCCCAGCGCCGCTCCAATTCGCGCAGCGCTTCGACGTTCAGCACCTGTGCCGTTTGATCGGCCACTTTCCTGACCTGGTGGTTGATCGGCTCGGGCAAGCCGGTGGCGACTCGTTGCAAGGTGCTGATTGGATCTTGCCCTGTCATTGCGAAACGTTGATGCACGGCCCGAAGTGCAGCCTTACCTCTGTCCGGACTGTCCTGCACCGCCTTGGCATAGTCATGGACAGCCGCAATGGCGCCCAGGGTTTCATCGTAGTAGCTGGGCTTATCGCCCGATGCCCGCAGCAGGGTGCTCAGCCCTGCAAAAGTACGCTGGATTGCCCACGCCTGTTGTTGCTCTGGTTTGCCGACTCTCGGCCGCAACGCCTCAGCATCCTCAGAGATCTCAATGCCCACAGCGGCTGAAAGCGAAGTGTTGTCCTTTACAGTCTCCAACAGTCGATGCAGGGGTGCGGCTGGACCGATGAACTGCTGCAGCACCTCAACCCCATGATCCAGATCGCGGAAGTCAGCCACCGAGAAGGCATTCAAGGCCCGCCGCCAACTGTCGATGAAATCAGCGCTGTACAAGCTGCGCAGCCTTTCTCCCAGCGCCTCTCGGTCGGCATCCGAGTAATCAAGCTGGCCGCGCTCACCCAGCGCCCATTCGTCGACCATCGCCAATTCGGCGAAGCGCTGGCTGCGCGGCTCGAAGTATTCCTTGAAGCCCTTGGCGGTAAGCATTGGTGCCAGCAACAGCCCTTCACCCTGCCTGGCACCGACAGCGGGCTGATACACCACATCGAACGCTGGCCCAACCTGATGACGCAGGTCCAGACCTGCATGCAACTGCTCCCCTGCCTGCTGCTTGAGGCTCGCATAGACTCGCTCTGGCAGTGGCACCCTGCGCAAGGTCTGCTGCACCTCGGCGATACGCTGTTTGTACTGCGGCAGTTCGGTATCGGCATAGGCCATGGCGTACTTCAGGTGCCGCATAAGGTCACGTTGCAGTTGCCCTTGGCCGGGAAACTTTTGCTGCCACTGGCGGGCCATCCAGTCCTCGACCCATTCGGGTCGGCGATTGCGCCGGTCCTCTAGCATCCGGTAAACCCTGAGCGCTGCCATTTGCTGCTCACTGCCTGGGGACGCTGCATCCATGGCCTCAATTACCCCACTGGCCAAGGCCGGCAGAAAACGTTTCGAGAGCAAACTGAGGTAGGCCTCATCGACGCGGGGTCCGATAGCACGTCCCTGATACAAACCTAGATCAGCCACACCCGGCCACGCGGCACGATAGTCGCCAAACACCGACACAGCGTCGCGAATCTGGTCCAGCGGTTCCAATAGGTTGCGCCCGGTCGGATCCAGGCGCTGATCCACTTGGTGATGACTGTATTCCTGGCTTTTGGCGAGCACGTTGGCAGCCTTGGCGCCATTGATATCGAAGTAGCGTTGCCAGCTGGCGATTGAGACGAAAACAGCCAGTGCACCGACACCCGTTCCAACCCAGAGCAACTGCCGCTTGCCGCGCGCCACTCTGATGTTGTCGCCGGCAAGCCCGGCCTCCTGATAGATGACCCGCCTGAACGCGTGCTGGATGAAATAGGCCAGCGCCTTGCCCTGGGTCTTGCCTTCAAGTAGCGGAGGCGTCGTTTTGTAGGGCTGTGCCGCCTCACGAACGAACGCATTGAGCATGTCGCCTTGTTGTACGACCGAAGACCAGTACACGCCGCGCACCAGGGCCGGCGTGGTGAAGCGATCGCTTGCCAGC
Organism: Pseudomonas sp. A014; assembly: GCF_052378495.1. NCBI lineage: Bacteria > Pseudomonadati > Pseudomonadota > Gammaproteobacteria > Pseudomonadales > Pseudomonadaceae > Pseudomonas > Pseudomonas sp. A014. The sequence goes on along the minus strand of NZ_CP199001.1, from coordinate 2,229,151 downwards.
GTTTCTTTCAGGAAGCCCAGCAGTATGGGACGCAGCCCGACCAACTGAGCGTGCAATGAGAACAGACGCGCGCGCAGTGACGCGCCGCCCAACGTATCGAGGCGATCCACCACCTGCTCGAACAATTGGCTGATCAATTGATCGTAGTAGTCGCCATACTCGTCCAACCAGGCGTCGAAGGTCGTAGCCGCATCGAGCTTGAAGGTGAAGCCCAGCATCTTTTCCCGGGAGGCAGCGGGAACCCCTGCGTAAAGCTGGTCAAAACCATCCAACAGATCGAACTTGCTCAGCACCACATACAGCGGCAGGCGCGAGCCCAATTGGCTACTCAACTCATACAAGCGGGTGCGCAAGACATGTGCCAGTGCAACGCGCTGCTCTGGCGTGCCGTGCAGTAGCGCAGGCAGGTCGACAACCAGCACCACGCCGTTGAGAGCTCTCTGGCTGCGGTTGCGTACCAGCCAACCCAATAGGTGCTGCCACAACCTGGCCGGGGTACCAGGCGGTACTGCCGGTGCCTCTGCCGCTTCGCCCGGCGAAACCGATCGCGACTCTTGACTGATGAAGGCGCCCGGCGGATCAATGATCACCGCATCGTTGCTCACCCACCAACCGATCGGGTACGCCAGCGCTTGCACTTGTCGGCCACGCGCCTGCGCCTTGTCGATGCGAGTCAGAGAGAAACTCTGTTCGGTACGGTCGATGAAGCTGGTTTTACCCGCGTGCTGGTCACCCACCACCAGGTACCAGGGCAATCGGTACAAGGCGCGTCGCCCACCGGCATTGTGCAGAAATCGCGAAAGCCCTTGGTCCAATGCCTTCTCTTGCGCTTGAACGAACGGCAACGTTTGATCCAGCTCCGCGGCCACAGCCTGATTGCGCTCTGCCTGCAGGCGGCGATTACGCCCGCGCAGCACAACCAGCCAGCACAGCAGTGGCACCAGCACAAGCACCAGGCTTGCCAGCCCTCGATGAGCCACACTGGCCAACGGTTGCTGTTCACGCCACGTCCATTGCGGACCGAGCCACCAGATGGTAACGAGCATCAGCACAGCACCCAGCGCAAGCAGCAACGGCATCGCCAGACCAATACGCGTTACCAGCGGCAAGCCCCAGCGTTTGAGTTGCGTCCATAATTGCTTCATCAAGACTCCTGTTCCTTGCTCCGTTCAACCAGCAACTGGGGAGCGGCATACTGCTGAAGCCGCTGAAAGACCTCTGGCTCCCATGCGCTGGCGGTGGTGTGCTGCATCGTCCGGGCAACGCTTGCGCACAGGTCCTGCGCCAGCCAGGACACTCCCCGCGCCGCCAGCAAGTCAGCAGCGATCACCGTGGTATGGCAGCGCTCCCGAGGCGTTCGCAAATCCGCCTGCATTCCCTGCAGTCTGAGCAGAACCGGTTCGACGCCAGCGGTTTCCAGTTGGCCGGTCAACTCTTCGCGCAGGCTTGCAAACTCCTGCGCGCCTGCGTCCTGATCGGATTGCCCCTGGGAGCCCTTGAGCCAGGCCAGGCATTGGTCATCCACGAATACCCGGCCGTCGCTGAAGCACAATTGCTGCAACGCTGGCATGCGCAGCACGAACCGTGCGGTGGCAGCGCGAATGGCCTCCGCCACTTCGCCCATCGCCAACCGGGTTGCGGCAGTCGCCGCGAGGAAGCTGCCGCGAATCCAGTAAGGGCAAGCCGTTACGCTCTTTTCGATCCGCTGCAGCAACGCCGCGTCAATCGTCGTACCCGCGATAGCCTCTTCATAATCACCGGCGATATCCTGCGGAACGGCCATCAGCTCCGTCCGATTGCCCTGCCTGGTCTGCGGCGCAACCTGAATGTGTGCCCACAGGCCGAATCTGCGTAACTGGTAGCCGGTAGGGTCATAGGGGTCCTGTTGATTGATGAGCTCGGCCATGCTCAATACCGCACGCCGCGTTTCTCGCTCATTGCCCAGCGACACCCGCGGCACTGGCGTGGCGATGACTTGCGCCAGGGATGCAGGTTTGGTGCTGGGTGTAGAAGCCGCAGGCGCGATAGGCTCGCCAGCCCCGATGGCCAGCTCCAGGTGTTTGCGTAACAAGCACTCGAGCTCGTCCAGAGCAGCGGCATCCAGCAGCGCGGTGTGTTGTTGCTGCTGCAGACGCTTCAATCCGTCCTCAGCCATTGCGGCATGAGAGGCGTTGTAGGTAAAGCGGTCCAGCTGCGGCAGCGCCTCGATCAAGCGGGTGACCATCATCCCGACCAACTTGCGCTTGCCCAGGTAGCCCTTGGGGCCGGGCTTTGGATGAGCGGTTTCCCAATAGCGCTCAACAACGCCCGCCAACAATGCCAAGGTGAACCCCCAGCGCTCCCAGCAACCATTGCGCAGCCATGCCGCACTCAGGTGGGCAACGATCCGCAAGTGCTTGCACTGCTCGCTCAGGTACTGCCGGGACGCCTCTTCGATGTAGACCCAGTCGATCGAGGTTTCCTGCAGCCCACCCAGCTTGACCATCTCCTGGTCTATGGCCTGGTACGTCTCGTCCTCCACATCAAACAGGCCAGCGGGTGTCTGTGGGTCGATCGGCGCAAGCAGCCGGGCGATCTCTTCAGCCGAAACCTGTGCTACCAGCGACATGTCTTGCGCGCCTCATTGATGAGCGGGTCAAGTCCCTGGGCGTCAAAGATCAAGCCATCGACGGCCGGGTTGTCGCTCTGGACGTGGATGCGGTGAGCGCCGATCAGTTGCTTGATCTGCTCGATTCCCGGTAAACCTCGACCAGCGTCGAGTACCTGACCGTTTTCCATCACCTGCCATGGCGTCGCTTGGGTCGCGCGCTGCTCACCCTGCAACCGCACGTTCACCCGTCCCACATCGACAGGGCGGCCGAGCACCAACTGCAACCTGGAGATGTTCTGCACACAGCTGATGACCAGGTACGGAGCCGGCGTTGCCGATGCGATGGCGGGCGCGGAAATCAGCAAGCCCTCCGCTTGAGCGTTGAGGCGAAACGTCAGGTCCTCTGGCGGCCGGCTTGCTTCGTGAGTCAACACGCGGCGTACCGTGGGTGAGTCCTGCTCTGGCGCGGACCACTCCACCGGCTCAACGCGAGGCGGTGTTCCGGCGGACTTGTCAAAGCATGCCAGGCGCTCGAGGTTAGACACGATCCGCGGGCAATCTTGATCAGCGTATGCGTCCATCGGCATACAACCAAACAGCAGGAATACTCCTACACCGCATGTAATCCGGTTAATCACTGCAAGCAACTTCTCGCGCTAGATTCTTAATTATCCAAAACCAGGCTTACGCACAACTCAATATTTAAACCCACCTGGAAACTGGCGAAATCGTAGGCCATAAGCACGACAAATAACAAACAAATATTATGTTACAAATTCTCGCTCGACCAAATAACTCCATGCGATGCAAGGTTTTTATAGATGGAATCCCCTCCTAACAACACAGTAAAAATCCGCGCATTCCAGAAAGAACTTTCCTACAAGACAATGTAGGAAATTTCAGTAATCACGGAAACTTCCTACAGACTAAGGACAGATCATATGGCTAAAAATATTGGTTCAGTCGCGCCCAAGGAACGTATAAATATCAAATATGTTCCGGCCACTGGAGATGAACAGGCCGAAATAGAGCTTCCCCACAAGATGTTGGTCATGGGCGATTTCGGCTTGGATGACAACCGTGCGCTGGAAGACCGTCCAGTCATGCGCATCGATAAACACACCTTCAACAACGTGCTGAACGACGCCGACGTAAGCCTGGGCATGTCCGTACCTTCCATGCTCAACGCAGCACCAGGCACAGAGCTCGCCGTGCAGTTGCAGTTTCGGTCGATCAACGACTTCGGGCCAGACCGGATCGCCCGCCAGGTACCGGAGCTGAACAAGCTGCTGGAGCTGCGCGAAGCCTTGGTTGCCCTCAAAGGGCCGTTGGGCAATGTGCCTGCGTTTCGCAAGCAACTACAGCACCTGCTGAGCAACGAGCACGCCCGAAAGCAGCTCGCCCAGGAACTGGATCTGGTGCTCGAAGCACCAAAAGAAGACTGAGACAGCGGAGCGTCCCATGCCTAAGCAAAACAGTACTACCGTGACCGTTGAGGCAACTATCGACACATTGGGCACAGCCAGTTTGCTCGACCAGATCATGGCAGAGACTCAACTGGTTCCGGCACAAGAGGGTTATCAAGTCGCCAAACAAGGGGTCTCGGCTTTTATTGCTGAAATCCTTAAAAGCAATGACCCAGATCAATTAATCAACAAACACCGTGTCGATCAGATGATTGCCGAAGTGGATCGGGTACTCAGCAAACAGATGGATGCGATCCTGCACCAGCCTGAATTCCAGCAACTTGAGTCTTCGTGGCGGAGCCTCAAACTTCTGGTTGATCGCACAGACTTCCGCGAGAACATCAAGCTCGAAGTCCTGCATGTCAGCAAGGAAGACTTGCTCGATGATTTCGAGAATGCTGCCGATATCACCTGCAGCGGAATGTACAAACACGTTTACACCGCGGGTTACGGTCAGTTTGGCGGCGAGCCGGTTGCAGCGATGGTGGGCAACTACAACTTCGGCCCCTCTTCCCCCGATATCAAACTGCTGAGCTACATGGCCTCCGTCGGTGCCATGTCGCACGCCCCTTTCCTCGCAGCCCCGTCCCCCGACTTCTTCAACCTGAGCAGCTTCGAAGAGCTACCCAACCTGAAAGAGATCAAGGACATTTTCGCCGGCCCGCGGCATGCCAAGTGGCGTGCGTTCCGTGAAAGCGAAGATGCCCGCCACACGGCGCTGACCGGTCCGCGCTTCATGCTCCGCTCGGCCTATCATCCGCAGGAAAACCCCGTCCAGAGCTATCACTACCACGAGAATATCGACGGGAAGCACGACAACTACCTGTGGGGCAATTCGGCGTTCCTACTGGCCAGTTGCATCAACGACAGCTTTGCCCGCTACCGCTGGTGCCCGAACATCATCGGCCCGCAGTCGGGCGGCGCCGTCGAGGACCTGCCGGTGCACCTGTACGAGTCCCTGGGCCAACTGCAGGCCAAGATCCCCACCGAAGTGCTGATTTCCGACCGCAAGGAGTTCGAGCTGGCCGAAGAAGGCTTCATCGCCTTGACCATGCGCAAGGACAGCGACAACGCAGCATTCTTCTCCGCCAACTCGGTACAAAAGCCGAAGAACTTCCCCAAGACCCCGGAAGGGCAGCAAGCGCAGACCAACTACAAGCTCGGTACCCAACTGCCCTATCTGTTCATCGTCAACCGCCTGGCCCATTACATCAAAGTATTGCAGCGCGAGCAGATCGGTAGCTGGAAGGAGCGCCGTGACCTTGAGTCCGAGCTCAACAAGTGGATCAAGCAGTACGTCGCCGACCAGGAGAATCCCTCGGCCGATGTGCGCAGCCGTCGGCCTCTGCGAGCCGCTAGAGTCGAGGTATCGGACGTCCCCGGTGATCCGGGTTGGTACCAGGTGTCGCTCGCCGTGCGCCCGCACTTCAAGTACATGGGGGCGAACTTCGAAATCTCCCTGGTCGGACGGCTTGATACCCAATGAGCGGATTTTTTGACCGACTGGTGGCCGATCAGCTCGCAAACCGCAAGCCCTCCAGGCAAGAAAACGCGACCCAGAAGTTCGCGGCCATCAAGCGTCACTTGGAAACACTGCTCAACGCTCGCCAGGGTTGCTCACAGAGCAGCCCTGAGCTGGGCCTGCGTGACTTCAATGGGCACGACGCAAGTAGTGGCGACCTGCTGCAGCAAGTGAGCGCAGACATCCGCCGCACCATCCAGCGCTTCGAGCCACGCGTGCAAGTGCGCTCGCTCAAAGCCGTGCCCGATTGTCACGCCCCGCTGGAGCTGCATTTCAGGCTGGACTGTCACGTGCAGGTCAACAACCACACGGAACAGCTGCAACTGGAACTGCTGGTCAACGGCCATAACCGCCACACCCGAGTGAGGTGACCTATGTCGCTCAAGGAAAGATTCAGCGAAGAGCTGCGTTACCTGCATGAGCTGGGGAACGACTTCGCCGAAGACAACCCACAGCTTGCCCGACTGCTCGGCAAGGGTGGTAGCGACCCGGATGTCGAGCGTTTGATGGAGGCCTTTGCCTTCCTCACCGCCAAGCTGCGGCTCAAGCTGGAAGACGACCTCCCTGAACTGACGCACCCCATGCTGCAACTGCTGTGGCCCAATTACCTGCGGCCGCTGCCGAGCGCCACGATCATCCAATTCACGCCACGCAAGCAGGCACTGAGTCAGTCCCAGCGGATCCCGAGGAGCTCGCGGCTGTTTTCCAGAGCTGTGGATGGGGTGTCCTGCGAATTTCGCACCTGCATGGCGGTGGACATCCATCCCTTCGAGATCGAAGCAGTGAACGCCACCCAGACGCTCGACAGTTCGGTGGTGCGCATCGACCTAAGCGCCTTGGTCGAGCGACCGTTGAGTACTCTCGGCTGCGACAGCCTGGACTTCCACCTGAGCGGCGACACCGAAACTGCCCGCATGCTGTACCTCTGGATCGCGCAGTACCTCAAGCATGCCGCAGTGACGATCAATGGCGAGGTCCGTCGGCTGCCAGCCAGCAGCATCATCTTCCCAGGCTTCAGCTCAAACGAAGGGTTGCTGCCTTACCCGCAGAACGTTTTCGACGGCTATCGGATCTTGCAGGAGTACTTTGTATTTCCCAAGCGCTTCCACTTTTTCAGCATAACCGGGCTGGAAAAGGTCTGGCCCGATCAAGCCACTCGGCAGGTGGGCCTTGAACTTCATTTCACCCGCCAGCTACCTGACTCGTTGCGCATCGGCAAAGGGGATTTCAGCCTATTCTGCACCCCCGCTGTAAACCTGTTCAGCCACAGCGCCGAACCTATCGACCTATCCAACCAGCACGCCCCTTCTGATCTCATTCCCAAAGGTGAAGAGCGGCACGCCTATGAAATATTCAGTGTCGATCGGGTGATCAGCACTCGCACGACCACCGACGGAAGTACCGGCGAACACCTACGTACCTTCCGTCCCTTCGAGTCGTTCGCCCACGAGATCGAGCATGTTCAAGGGCGCACAGCGCTGTACTACCGCTACACACTTGAAGAGTCCCTGCTGGGCGACGGCGTGACTCATCGCATCGCCTTCGTGCGAGCGGATGCCAACGCTTACATCGGTGAGCTGGAAACTGCATCCATCGACCTGACTTGCACCAACCGCAACCTGCCACTGGCGCTAGGCATCGATGACATCAATGCCCTCACTGAAGCAACACCACCGCTGGCGACGTACACCAATATCTGCGTGCCCACCCGCCCCTATCGACCGGTACTGGACGGCCAGCTGCAGTGGGCTCTGATTTCCAACATGTCGCTCAACTACCTGTCGCTGCTTTCATCCGAACCGCTGAAAGCGGTCATTCGCGCCTATGACTTCGTGGCCTTGCACGACCTGCAGCAGACGCGCACCACCCACAAGCGCCTCGAAGGGATTCGGGATGTTCAGACGCAACCTCTGGACTGGCTGATCAAGGGCCAACCCATTCGAGGGCTACGCACACGGCTGAAGCTGGATCAGGCGGCATTTCTCTGCGAGGGCGACCTGTATCTGTTCGGTTGCGTGCTCGCGCACTTCTTCGCCCTGTACGCCAGCATCAATTCCTTCCATCAACTGGAAGTGATCAACACCACCAACAACGAGCACTACACATGGCCAATCCAGACCGGCAAGCAACCGCTGATCTAGCCGACAAGTTGCTCGCCGATGCGCACCAATACAACTTCTTCCAGCTGCTGGAGCGCCTGCATGGCCTGCACGGGGATGACCTGGAACCGCGTTGGCCGGACGAAGCCACTCGGCTACGTGTGCGGCTGGGTTGTGATCCACGGCTGACCTTTCCGCTATCCGATGTGTACAAAGCTGAACGCATCCCTGGAGAAGCAGACCGCTATCGTGTGTGCACCACGTTCATGGGGCTGCATGGCACCGACTCACCCCTGCCCTCCTACTACCTGGAGCAAGTGGCGTATGAGCATGCGCACGGCATCGGTGTGCGGCCTGCGTTCTTCGATTTCTTCAACCACTACCTGCTCAGCCTGCTGCACCGCATCTGGCGCAAGTACCGCTATTACATTCGTTTCCAGCCGGGTGCCAGCGATGGCTTCTCCCAGTACATCTTTGCCCTGCTCGGGTTGAATGACAAACAACTGCGCGGCGACACGGCGCTGCCCTGGAGCCGGCTGCTCAGCTTCGCCGGCGTCATCGCCAGCCGCAGCCGTGCGCCCGGTACCGTCGCCGGCATCATCGCCCACTGCTTCGACCTCAAGCAGGTGCAGATCCGCGAGTTCGAAACCCGCCTGGTTCCCACCACGGCCCAGCAACTGGTGAGCCTGGGCCGCAGCAATGGCGAGCTCGGCAGCTCCTTTATGGTCGGCAGCCGCACGCGTACTCGCAGCAGCAAGTTCACCATCGTGATCAGTGAACTCGACCAGGATCAGCTGCGCGACCTGTTGCCCAGCGGCATCAACTTCAATCGCCTGCGTGCACTGATCGACTTCCTGCTGCGCGACGGCCTGGCCTACGACCTGGAGCTGCGCCTCAAGCAGAACGCCCTATCGCCCTTTTGCCTGCACGCCAGCCAAGGCGCCTACCTGGGCTGGACCAGTTTCGTCGATGATCGCCACGGTCAGATCGCCCCGGTTGTGCGGTTTCGGGGGCGCTCATGAGCACCTTGACCTTGAGCATCATCAACCTTGAACAGTTGCCGCACGACGTCACGGTTCGACACCAGTTCGATTGCGCTGGCGGCACCATCGGCAGCGCAGAGGCCACCTGGCGGATCAATGATCGCGAAGGGAGCGTCGCACCAATCCACTGCGAGATTCGCTGGCTCGAAGGTAGCTTCTGTGTCATCGACCTCTGTCAGCGCACCTATCTGAACGACAGTCTCGACAGCCTGGAATCGCTCACCGCCAGGCGACTGCTCGACGATGACCGACTGCGCATTGGCGCTCTCAGACTGCTGGCTCAGCTTTCGCATACGGATGTGCGCTCTTTGGAGGATCTGTTCAGCCCTGAGCAGAGAACCCTTGATCAATGGCTGCTCGATGTACCCGCTCAGAGCTGGCAATCGGTTTGCGCCACGCGCGAGGCCGCCATTGAAATCTGCTCGGCCTTCGAACCAGGGGTTGGCAGCGACCCCTTGGCGGCGCTGGACACTGTGACAGGACCTGCGCAGCAGAACCCGTTGGAAAGCCTGATTGCAGGAAAACACCCATGACCCGTTACTCATTCGCAGCCGCTGTGCTGATGGCAGTGATCGGACTCTCAGGCTGCACGTCTCTGAGCAAGATCGGCCAAGTCATCGTGGACCCCTCGGTGCCCGTCGGCCCGCCCAAGGAACACCCCACCCAAGTCGCGTTCAGCATCAACGCCAGCCCAACGCTCAACGGCAACGCCCACAGCGTCGAAGTACCCGTCGAGCAGCCTGGCGCCCTGGAACCGAGCCCCTACGCCGTCAGCTTGAGCGCGGGTGACCCTTACGCCTTGACCGAAAAAGTCGGGACCCTGCTCGAATACCTCCAGCAACAGTTCCCCGCCATGTCGCCGGTCGCGATGCCAGAGGACGAGGACGATGACCTACTGCGCTCGCCCATGGAAGAGAGCACCCCCGGCAGCTATGACGACCCGACCGTGATCCTCACCTTACCCCACACCACCACCGTGGCCGCCAAGCCTGTCGCTACGCCCATGGCGATCAAGATCCTGCAGCTGCGTGATGACTCGCTACTGCGCAACAGCGTTTACGAACTGCTGGACAAAGACCCGCCCAAGGCATTGCGCAGCACCTACATCCGCGATGACGACTACCTGCTGCGACCTGGCCAGTTCAAGTTCATTCCCTTTGCGCCCATCGATCCCGAAACCCGCTTCATCGCGGTGATCGGCGACTACCGCAATCAGGAAAACGCCACCTGGAGCCAAGTGCTGCGCATTCCCCCTCGCGGCCACCAGGTCATCCTGTCGGTGTTGCTCAACGACACACAGGTCCAGCTCAAGGAGGAAGACTGATGCCACGCCAGACTACCTCACCTACTCACGCTGACACGGAGCGCTCATGAGTTCACGCAACCCCGTCCTCTGGCCTGAAGGCCTGTTCGTCAAACCGCAGCATTTTCAACAGGCGGCCCGAGCCAGCGAAGCAGCCCTGCACCAACGCCTGGGCAGCCTCAATGCGGCGTTCTATGGGTTCAGCGAACTGCAGTTGAACGACGAGTACTTGAGCCTGGGCAAGATCGCCATCACCCGTGCGCGAGGCATCATGCCAGATGGCACAGTGTTCGATATCCCCGCCGACCTGCCGCCACCTCCACCACTGGAGATCGAGGACGACGGGACGAAAGACAGCGAGATCTACCTGTGCCTGCCACTGCGCACCGAAGGCGGCCGGGAGGTGAGTTGGCCCGACAACGCCGCCAACTTCCGTTACAGCGCCCAGGCCGAGGAAATCAAGGACACCCACAGCGCAGACGGTGACCTGGTACAGGTCGACCTGGCAGTACCCAACCTGCAGCTCAAGCGCAAGGCCGAAGACAGCAGCGCCTACACCCGCCTGGCCGTTACTCGTATTCTGGAACGGCGCCCCGATGGCAGCCTGCAACTGGACGAAGGGTTCTACCCCACCAGCGTTTCGGTGCGCGCCGTACCGGCGCTGCAGCGCTTCCTTGAAGAGATCACCAACACCCTGCGCGAACGCGCACGCAACTTGGCCGCCCGCATCGGTGCCTCTGGGCAGTCGGGCATCGCCGACATCCGCGACTTCAACCTGCTGCAGGCCATGAACCGCTGGTGGCCGTGCTTCCAGCATCTGGCCAGGCAAGGCCAGACCCATCCCGAGCAGTTGTACCTGTGCATGAGCCAGGCCTGTGGCGAGTTCGTCACCTTCACCGACGAGACGCGGCTGCCACAGGAGTACCCCGCCTATCACCACACCGCGCTGCGCACGTCGTTCAAACCGCTGGAAGACACCCTGCGCCGGGCACTGAGCACGGTGCTGCAACCCCGAGCCGTCTCGTTGCCATTGCAAATGCTGGAGTACGGCGTGATGACGACCACCCTGGAAGACCGACGCCTGATCGACCAGGCCGACTTCATCCTGGCGGTACGCGCCAATCTGCCACCGCACACGTTGCGCCAGATGTTCGTGCAGAAGGCCAAAGTCGTCTCGCTGGAATCGTTGAACGAAGCTGTGCCATTGCAACTTCCGGGTATTCCACTGGTGCCGCTGCCCGTGGCGCCCCGAGACCTGCCCTTCCACGCAGGGTTCACCTACTTCGAACTGGACCGTCGAGCCCCATCCTGGGCTGGCATGAAGACGTCCAGTGGCTTCGGCATTCATGTCGCCGGCGAGTTCCCAGGGCTTGAACTGCAGTTCTGGGCAATCAGGAGTGAATGAGATGAAGGATGCTATTCACGACAGTCAGGATGGCAACGGGGGCCTCTTCGACACGATAGCCACGGCAGGTAAGGAAGCTAAAAAATCCTCCGCCGACACCGCCACGCATGCGCAGGCACAACCTGCTTTTCAAGGCTACCTCGCCGACCCTGACTTCCAACTGCGGGGCGGCTTCTCAAACTTGATGCTGGATGCCGCCGCCCCCCTGTTCGGCCTGGTGATGCGCCTGCGCACGCTGGATTCATTGCCCAACATCAAGGAAGTGCATCAACAGGTACGCAACCAGATCGACAACATCAGGGAAGAGATGCGTCAGCACGGCTACGAGCATGCCCAGTTGCTCGCGTACTCCTACGGGCTGTGCCTTTACATCGATGAAGCGGTCATGGAGCGGCCTTGGGGCAAAGCCAGCTGCTGGAGCCAGGAACCCCTGCTCAGCATCTTCCACGACGAAACCTGGGGTGGGGAAAAGTTCTTCACCGTGCTCTCGCGCCTTATGCAGGAACCCAAGCGTTATCAGGACGCACTGGAGTTCATGTACTTCGCGCTGTCCCTGGGCCTGAAAGGCAAGTACGCCGTCGCGCCCAAAGGCGAAGAATCGCTCAACGGGCTCATTCACCAGCTTCACGGAATCATCCGCGAGCTGCGCGGCCCCGTACCGGAATCGATCAGTGATCCCTACACCAACGTCGCCCCGCGAAATTTCCGCATGAACCGGCAATGGCCGTGGTGGAGCCCGTTGGTGATTTGCGCCGCAGTCATGGCGGTGGCCTACGGCATCTACAGCTACCGCCTGCACCTGATTACCACCGAGGTGCTGGCGTCGCTCAACGGCATCTTGCAGCAGTAGATCGCCGACACCCGTGGCAACGGAATTCAACGAATTGACGAGGCATCTGCCTCGTTGACAAGCCCATCGTACCCGATGGCCACGCCACCTAGGTGCGCGTGCTTTATCCACATGGATGCAGGAGATACTGCCATGCCAACACCCGCTTACATCAAGATCATTGGTAAAACCCAAGGCAACATCACCGCTGGCGCATTCACCGCTGATTCAGTCGGCAACGTTTTCCAGCAAGGCCATGAAGATGAAATTCTGGTGCAGGAAATCAAGCACGAGGTAACCACGCCTACCGATCCCCAGAGCGGCCAACCCAGCGGGCAACGAGTACACAAGCCGCTGATTTTCACCAGCGCGCTGAACAAGGCCACGCCGCTGATGTATCAGGCGCTGGCCACCGGTGAGATGCTGACCACCGTTGAGATCAACTGGTATCGCACCTCGGTGGAGGGCAAACAGGAGCACTTCTTCACCACCAAACTCGAAGACGCGACCATCGTCAGTATCAACACGGAGCTCCCGCACGCCCAGGACAAGGAGAACGAAAACTATACGCAGCTGATCGAGGTTGCGCTGGCCTACCGGAAAATCACCTGGTCACACGATGTGGCCAATACCGAAGGCTCTGATGACTGGCGTGCGCCTGCCGCCTGATCCATGCGAATGCTCCGGGCAGGTGATGCCTGTCCGGGCTTTGCGTTCATTCAGACGGCGGACAAGGATTTTCTATGCCTAGCCAATCTGACTTGCGTTACAGCTTCCAGCCACTCGTGGGCAAAGCAGAATTCGAAGTGGTTTCGTTCACACTCAAGGAAGGTATCAGCCAGCCGTTCACGCTCGAACTTCAGCTGATCAGCTACGAAAACGACATTGACTTCGGCCAGTTGCTCGACAAGCCGGTGCTGTTCACCATCTGGAATGGCGAACGTCCCGTGCGCTACGTGCACGGCCTGGTCAGCCGTTTCAGCCAAGCTGAAAGCGGCTTCTACCGCACTTACTATCACGCGCTGGTCGAGCCACAACTGGCCCGCGCCGACTTGCGTTCGAACTGGCGTATCTTCCAACAAAAGACCGTGCCGCAAATTCTTGAACTGATGCTCAAGCGTCAGGGCATCGCCCAGTACGAACTGCGCAGCAGCATGGACCACCAGGTCCGTGAATTCTGTGTTCAGGCCGGCGAGACAGACCTCGCGTTCATCGCTCGCCTTGCTGCTGAAGAAGGCTTCGTCTATCGCTTCGCCCACAGTGAAAAGCTGCACAAGCTGATCATCACTGATCGGTTGCAATCGCTGGGGTTGATCAGTCATGGCGCCATCAAGGCCGAGGATGAAGACGAAGGTTTCTACGAAGACGATGAGCCGGTAGATCCCAACACCGTCCTCTATCAATCCAGCAGCGGTGGCGACCAGCCAATTCCCTGTCTGCGCCGTTTGAACTACAGCGAACAGGTGCGTACGGCACGCCAGGTGCAACGCGACCACACCTTCACCAACCCGGCCTACCGCCAGGAACACCGCGCCTCCGGCTCCTTCCTGGAGCATCAATCCAGCGAGTACGAGTACTTCGACTATCCAGGCCGCTACAAGCGCGATGTCGTAGGTAAACCGTTCACTGAAAACCGCATCACGGCCCTGCGTCACGATGTACGACTGGCGCAAGTCGAAGGTGATGACGTACGCCTGCAACCGGGCTTGAGCTTCACGCTGACCGGACACCCACGAGCCGACCTCAATGCGCACTGGCGAGTGAATACGGTCATTCACGGAGGCACCCAGCTCACCAGCCTGCAGGAAGAGGCCACCAGTATCAATCAAAGCACACGGTACGAGCAGACCGCCGTGCTGATCCCCGGCCGCACCGAATGGCGCCCTGCCCCTCTGGCAAAGCCGCGGATCGACGGCCCGCATATGGCTACCGTGGTCGGGCCGAAAGGCGAAGAGATCTATTGCGATGAGTGGGGGCGGGTCAAGGTCAGTTTCCCTTGGGATCGCGAGAGCGAGAACAACGAGTTCAGCTCCTGCTGGGTACGCGTCTCTCAGGGATGGGCCGGTGGTAGTTGGGGCTCGATGGCCATTCCGCGGATCGGTCAGGATGTGATCATCCAGTACGTCAACGGTGACCCCGACCAACCCATGATTACCGGGCGCACTTACTGTGGCGATCAACTGCCACCGTACGACCTGCCCGACCACAAGACCCGCATGACCATCAAGAGCCAGACTCACAAAGGGGATGGTTTCAATGAACTGCGCTTCGAGGATGAGTTGGGGCGGCAGGAGGTGTTCATTCATGCCGAGCGGGATCAGAACAATGTGGTCAAGCATGATGAGACGACACAGATTGGAAATGACCGGTCTGAACGTGTAGCGCGGGATGAGCAGATCAACATTGGTCATGACCGACACGAGGAAGTGGGTAACGACCAAGGTCTGAAAGTTGGGAGAGACCATCATCGTCAAACAGGTCGGGATGACCTGCTTCAAATTGGCCGCCATCGCATGATCACTACAGCAGAAGATCGTACGGAGCAGGTGGGTAACAACAGATATGACAAAACCACAGCGAATCACTCGATAGAGATTGGAGGCCATCTGGAGCAACACGTGGTCGGAAATGTTGAGCTACGGGCAGGACAAGCAATTCGCCAAGAAACGCAAGTGCTAGAGATTCAAGTGTCACAAAGTCTAACCATCAAGGCGCCGGGGGCAACAGTAACGCTTGACGGCAGCGGCATCACACTTGACGCCATTGCAATCAAAATCAAAGGCCCCGTGGCACAAAGTCCAACAGGAAGCACGCATAACCTCGCCATCAGTTCCACTCCAGCGCCTGGGGAAGCAATCTGCGTCAGCTGTTTACTAAAAGCCATCGCAGAAGGTCGCAATGTCATTCGCATGGAGGGTGAGAACGAATGAAAGACCTCTTCGTCGAAAAGCTACTCCTTCCTCTACGACAAGCAGAAGGCTATCGACTTTCCGCTGTTCTCGAACTTTCCCAGCTAAGCGCTGAACAGTTGGAAAGCCTCGCACAGCGGGAGCACGGAATATTGTATCCACTGATGCAACAGGATGAACTCAGCAACCTGCGTCCGTTCGGCACTGGTCTATATGCGGCCAACACCAGTACCACCTTGCAGAACCAATCCGACTTCTTCTGGCAGTTGAGCGAGTTCGCAGCCGATGCAATCTGCGGCTGGATCATCAGCTCGTTGCCTACTGCTGCATTAGCTACGCACCTGGCGCAAGCCAATACAGTTCTGGCACCTGACGGCCAACGCTACTTACTGCGCTATCACACCGAACAATGCCTGCGGGTGCTGCATGCCCGAAAGGATCTGCCCAAAATCGTCGAATGGTTCGCTCCCATCCATAGTTGGTGGGTGCCTTATCCAGATGCCAGTGAAGAAACCTGGGGCTGTTTGATGGGGGGTGACAGGTCTGCAACCGAAGAACTCAACGACCTAACACTAGACCACGCGTGCTGGGAGGCACTGGCAGGAGACCCACTTGAACATCGACTCGCCGATCAATTGAAAAGCTCGCTGGCCGCGAGTGGGCAAACTAAACAATGCCACAGCGTGCGCCTGGGCCGGGTACGCAAGTACCTCGCTGCCGCGCGAGAAGCAGGACTCATCGAGCAACAAGACCTGATCACCTACGTCACCTATCTAGCGCTGCTCGGCGACAGAGTGACGCTCGATCCCATTTGGCAGGCTGCCATGAAGGAATCACTCGAGCAAAGACAGCCACTTGCTCAACGCCTTCAAACACACCTGCGCCGCTTACTTCACTAGGGACCTCTCATGCTCGATCTGAAGACGCTGCTTGAAATCAATCGGCAGAACTGCGAGGCACTACAAGATCCTTTTTCAATTGGGCCGGATGTCACCTGCACACGGACCTTCACTGTGCTGCCATTACGCTATGCCGCCGTTGGCGGTAGTGCCCACCAGCGCCAACGATTACCTACCCTGCCTGAGCACCTGCGCCACCCTCATCGCATCAGTTCGCTGCGTCATGCCGACTACGCCATTCGCCCACTTCGTGAAGGCTTCCTGTATGTCATGGAAAAGCGCAAACGCAGCGGGCGATACAGTCTGCACCTACCCTATCGAATCGCCGCGAACGGGGCCCTGTCGCTCATCGACCCTGAACACGCCGAGCCTCAACCATCAGGTACCCACACCCTCCAGGATGTCGTCCGCAATATGACCTGGGCGTTCAAGGTTCAGGATCTCGACGATTTACTTGAGCTTCGCCTGTTCTACAGCCCTGACCCTTTGACCCTCGCGACACAGCAACAATTGCTGCGTCGACGCGACACGCTACCGGCCTTGGATATAGCACCCTTCGCCGGTCCCAGCTGTCCGACGCCCAGGCCTTACACGATACGTCATGACCAATTGGAGCTGGTCGCCGACTTTGCCGCCGAATCCAACGACGCGTTGCGCACGCTATTGGACTCCCAGGTATTCAGTGCACCCAGCATCAGCTCGCTGGCCGCGGCGCGGCAAGCACTGGCGCCTTTGGGCGACAGACCTGAAGCTCGGGGCGTCGCCCTCGTGGTGGAGGACGCCATCGGTATTACTCAAGAACTCAATGCCTGGCGCAACGCCGGCATGGAACACCTCAAGCAATGGTTGGAGACCAGCACCGAGAAAGCCGGCCCTAGTAACGAGCGCAAGGTTTTGGTCGCCCAGACATTCAGCGAACTGCATCAGCAATTCACTGAGCGCAAAGTCGCCGCGCTGGTCGATCACCATAAAGAGGCGATGCGCGCCTATCTCGCCCACAGCGAACAGGCCGTTCACCCGCAGATGGCCGAATGGTGGGCGCAGACCCAAGAGGCCATCCTCGACAGCGCCAGTGAATTAAAAAGGCAGAATCTTGAGACCCGTGCGAGAAACGGTGAATTCGCAAGGCATTTCGAAGAGCGCTACCTGTCACAGGTCAACCTGCAAGGCATGCACCAACACCTTGACTTGTTCGATGCGCAGAGCCTTGAAGCACAAAGTCTTGCCGAGTCCAGAGCGGCAGATCACCTCGCGTGGTTGAAGTCCTCCGATCTGTTGAACGCACTTGCCCACTACGACGAGAACGACGTCGCCAATGGCCTATGCTTTGCGCACCAGACAGGGTTGTGCGTGGTCGGCCTCGAAGGCGTGCCCGCCGGCGCAGAGTTACTTGCCCAATGGTGGCGCGCCGACAATATCTCCCCCGATAACTTGGCGCTGCGCTCGTTTGTCTTCAACCAGCGCGCGATCGCAGAGGTGCTTGCGCAAACACGCATAACGCTGGATGCACTGCCGCAGGGTGGCGATCCTTGGCAGCAACTGGATACGGCGCTCAAACAAGCCAAGGAACTCGCCGCACACTTCAGCCAGGTGGACAGCCATCTGGACCAACTAGCGCAACACAGCCCCGCCAACACGGCCGGCGCGCTGGCCTGGCTCGGGCAATTGGGGCGCCAGAGCTTGTCAGTGGGTGCACCTGGCAGCGCCGATCGCTTGCTGTACCGACGCCTGAGCACCTACCTCATCGCCTCACTGGGTGAGCAAGCAGTGAACCTGCGGTTGAGTGAGCAGGCACTGGAAGGCCAAACCCCGTCGCCCGGCCGCGTCGCGGCACCTGTCGTGCGCCGTCTCGATCGAGCTTATGTCGAGACATTGCAAGGCGTACACGGCAATCAGTTCTATCGCTTGCGGGTGGCCAGTGCGCTACTCCTGCTGGAGGCCGGACTGCTGCTGTTACAAGGAAGGAAAGATGACAAGAACCGACGCTTCTGGAGTGAAGTGACTGCGGCCGCATTGACCAGTGCGGCCGCAGGGATGGAATTACTTGCAGTAGGTACTGAACTGACGCTCAGAGGTGTTGGTGAGAACAGCGTTACTGCGCGAGGTGCGCAAGTTAGCTTGGGACGTTATCGACTGTGGGGGGCCGGGTTGGCGGCGGTGGGGGGGATTGTCAGTATTACGTGGGACATCTCCGACGCTATAGAGGCAAAGAATAAATCCAAACCAACATTAGCATTAGCTTATGAAGTTAGAACAGGTGCTACTTTCGCGCTACTCGTAGGGCAAGGAGGAATAGCATTTTCACAGGCTAGTGCGCTTTTTCACTTGCTGTCGATTAGTGTCCCCAATATATTCAGAAGTAGCTTAGGTGCGACCTTTTCAAAATTATCTACACGATTGGCGGCGAACAGAGTTGCCATGCTTTGGCTCAGTCGTTTGAGCTGGATTGGAGGCGCCATCGTGCTCGCTACCAGTATTGCTTTACTGGTCCTCGATGAAAACGCGCTAGAAAAATGGTGCAGCAAATGCTGCTTCCGCCTTCAACTATCTCACAAAGGCTACCAAAAGGATGCAGAAGAACTTGAGTCTTTGTTCAGTGCAATTAGCGAGGTCATATAATGTATTTTGTTGAGTGGCTCTCATGGCTTGCCTACATTGATCCAAAAGAAGAGCGCGATGCTTTTGAAAAACAGCACAAGAAAGCGAACCGGAAAATCATATATGAAAGCGACGAGCAGGAGATGATTGAATTTGCGAAAAAGTCAGCTTGCAACACACCTAAAAGTCGAGGGCCAGTCTATATTTACAATGAGCGCATATTGGAAATGCGTTGCGGCACGTGGGAGGATAAACGGGGACTGATAAGCATACTATCCCTTACGGCTATAGCTTACTCATTAGCAAATATAGCGATTGTTTTAGAGGACATAAAATTTCTTTTAAACCTAGCACTCAACTATAATGGCGAGCCCTATGGCGAGCAGCTTCTCATGGCGTCATTCTTCCTCACCATGGGCTTAGGTACATTATGGCTTTACTTAAAATTCGGGCTCCGCTTCACGCGATTCGAGATGTTCACATCCCGCCACTTACTAATACGTTTCAACCGCACTACCCAACAAGTCTACCTGCACCGTCCAACATACTGTGGCGGTATCGTCACACTCCCTTGGCACGGCGTCATGTGCAGTGGCTCGGATAAAAAATACGCCGCTGCCGGTAGCTTAGGCCTTCCTTTGGATCTTATATGGCCACCCTCGTACGCCGGCGCTCTACATCCTGAACTCGTCCACGTAGGCAAAGCCGCCAACAACTTCGCGGAACTACAAGCCGAATGGGAGTTCATCCGCCGCTTCATGGATGAGGGGCCAGAGGGTTTGCCGCGTCCCCACATCACCTCGCACTTTCCCTGGCCCTGGCAAGCCTTCACACCTCAATTCGAAGGGCTGACCCGCTACTTTCGTACCTCCTCTCGAATCACCAAGATCGGCCTCGTCTTGATCTCGCCCGCCTTCCTGATCATCGGAACCGGTCACTGGCTGAGCCTCATGCTGTGCTGGAAACCGCGCTGGCCCAAGATCATTCGCGAAGCCGGACTACCCGGAAAGCCCGTTCCGCCATTCACCACGCTTGACGACTATCCACCGGCTATCCAGGAGCGGTTGCGCGAGAACGCTTACCTCTGGGCCGCCCGCCCAGGCAAGCGTCCGGAGAGAAAGAAACGCACCGCTACGCGTCAGCCAAAGACCGAAGTAGAAACCTCGACCGTCGAAAAGGATATCCCCTGTGAAACCCATCGTGCTGATCGGCCATAAACATGATTGCCCCCTTCATGGTGAGGGCGAAGTGATCTCCGGCACCTCCGGCCTCACAGTGAAAGGCCGAGCGGCTGCGCTTGCGGGGGACCGCATCAGTTGCGGAGCCATCATCGAAGCCGGGGCTTCGAGCTTTCACATAGAGGGCAAAACGGTTGCCCGACAAGGCGACCGCACCGACCATGGTGGCGTGCTGATCGAAGGTGACCCTGATTGGCAAATCGCATGAAAAATGCCCCAGCTAGCCACCGCTGCCTTGGGGTATTTCGAATCTCGAACGGCGAACAAGGATTGCTTATGCCTAGCCAATCTGAATTGCGTTACAGCTTCCAGCCACTCGTTGGCAAAGCAGAATTCGAAGTGGTTTCGTTCACCCTCAAGGAGGGCATCAGCCAGCAGTTCACGCTCGAACTTCAGCTGGTCAGCTACGAAAACGACATAGACTTCGGCCAGTTGCTCGACAAGCCCGTGCTATTCAGCATCTGGAATGGCAAACGTCCCGTGCGCTTGTCGAGCCACAGCACCCGCGTAGAACAAGCGCTCGATACCTACGACGATGTTGTCTGGGGCCAGGCGTTTGCGTCGCAGGTCGCCTAAAGAAATATTAAAACCATTCAAAGACACAGACACAGAGCTGGAAAAATTATACCAAGCCGTCCAAGCGGAAAATCAAATGTACTTCATAGAATGGATATTGTGGCTCATGCAGACTTCGCCTACACACAGCGAAGTCTGGAAAACAAAACTTGAGAACCACCTAAACCACCCAAACACAAAAGTTCGAAACTCCAAACGAACTCGTCCAATCTCCCTATGAGTTCGACCCCATCCGCTAGCGCAGAAGGCTCCCTCTATAGCTACAACAATATATATATCGAACTGGCCGCAGGTGCCTCTCACGCACGCCGCGGGCTGATTACTTACCTCACCCTTATGACGATCTATCTTGCATCCGGACTAACATACGTGACAGTGCTCTCAAATACAGTATGGATCACGGGGGCTTTTTACTGGGGAGCCAAACAAGCCAATACTGACGATTACATTTTCGGGATCTTCATGATCTCCCTAACATTAATTTCAATTCATCTAATTCTTAAATACTCAAAAAAAATCATAAGGTTAGAAAATTTCGTCCAACGCCGACTCCTAATTAGATTCAATCGGATAACGCGCCAAGTATACCTTCACCGTCCGAAGTTCGCTGGTGGAATCACGGTCTTAGACTGGGACCAAATTACACCTCCAGCGGGGCTGGACCAAGAAGAATCAACTAATACGGGCCGTCAACTTACCCTACTCTGGGAACCCTCCACTACCGGACTCCCCAACCTCCACTTTATGTTTGTGGGCAAAATTGCTGACGGCACCAGCGATATTGCCAACCTGTGGGAATTCATTCGTCTCTATATGGAGGAAGGTCCGCTATCGGTACCCCCACCAAAGAAGCTGCTGAGCAAGATTCCCTGGCCCTGGCAATCGGTAATGGCATCCTTTAGCTTCTTCAGACCTTTATGGCGCAACGGACTGCGTAAACAGGTCGCCTGCTGGGTCATATTGACGTCCCCTGCATTGGCAATACATGCCTTTGGCCATTGGTTATCTCTGTTGCCATGTTGGGAGCCACGCTGGCCGCGCATCATCCGCGAAGCTGGCTTACCCGGAAAACCTGTTCCCCCGTTCTCCACCGCGGCTGACTGGCCACCTCTGCCACAAGTAGACCCCAAACAGAAAGCGCACAAGAACTGAATGCCTTAGCAAGGCTGGGCTACAAGCGCATAAATCCGTAGAGGCACAAACACTCCCCCCAAAAGCCACTTACTCAAGAACAGGAGCCATCATGGCCAAGCCCTTCATCACCGTCGGCGATAGCAGTGACCACGGCGGTACTGTCCAGACCGCAACGACGGGTTTCAATGTCAACGGTAAACCCATAGCAGGACACGGTGACACGCTTTTGTGTCCCACTCATGGCGCTGTAACCATTCAGGCTCAAGGAAACGGTATGAAAGGCAACGGCAAGACATCTGCTCGCGATGGCGATGTTGCGACGTGCGGAGCACGCCTGCAGGCATCAGAGAAGTGGGTGACCTGGCAGTGCTGAAGCACTTGGCACGTGCCGAAGACGAAGGTTTCTACGAAGACGATGAGCCGGTAGATCCCAACACCGTCCTCTATCAATCCAGCAGCGGTGGCGACCAGCCAATTCCCTGTCTGCGCCGCTTGAACTACAGCGAACAGGTGCGCACGGCACGCCAGGTGCAACGCGACCACACCTTCACCAACCCGGCCTACCGCCAGGAACACCGCGCCTCTGGCCCCTTCCTGGAGCATCAGTCCAGCGAGTACGAGTACTTCGACTATCCAGGCCGCTACAAGCGCGATGTCGTAGGTAAACCGTTCACTGAAAACCGCATCACGGCCCTGCGTCACGATGTCCGACTGGCGCAAGTCGAAGGTGATGACGTACGCCTGCAACCGGGCTTGAGCTTCACGCTGACCGGACACCCACGAGCCGACCTCAATGCGCACTGGCGAGTGAATACGGTCATTCACGAAGGCACCCAGCTCACCAGCCTGCAGGAAGAGGCCACCAGTATCGATCAAAGCACACGGTACGAGCAGACCGCCGTGCTGATCCCCGGCCGCACCGAATGGCGCCCTGCCCCTCTGGCAAAGCCGCGGATCGACGGCCCGCATATGGCTACCGTGGTCGGGCCGAAAGGCGAAGAGATCTATTGCGATGAGTGGGGGCGGGTCAAGGTCAGTTTCCCTTGGGATCGCGAGAGCGAGAACAACGAGTTCAGCTCCTGCTGGGTACGCGTCTCTCAGGGATGGGCCGGTGGTAGTTGGGGCTCGATGGCCATTCCGCGGATCGGTCAGGATGTGATCATCCAGTACGTCAACGGTGACCCCGACCAACCCATGATTACCGGGCGCACTTACTGTGGCGATCAACTGCCACCGTACGACCTGCCCGACCACAAGACCCGCATGACCATCAAGAGCCAGACTCACAAAGGGGATGGTTTCAATGAACTGCGCTTCGAGGATGAGTTGGGGCGGCAGGAGGTGTTCATTCATGCCGAGCGGGATCAGAACAATGTGGTCAAGCATGATGAGACGACACAGATTGGAAATGATCGCAAGGAGCAGGTCGAAAACGACGAGTCCATCCTGATCGGCAACCATCGCGACAAGACCGTCGGTAACGACGAGCGAGCCACAATTGGCAATGACGCTTTTCTGAAAGTCGGTCGTAACCAGACAATCACCGTTGCCAAGGACCGTGTTGAAACCATCGGTAATCATTGCCACCAACAGATCACTGCCAATCATCACACCCGCATCGGCGGCAACCTGGAGCAGCAAGTTGAAGGGCACGCCGAGCTGGAGGCCAGTCTTGAAATCCGCAGACGCACCCGTCGCTACGATCTGCGTTCAACGGAAACTGTGCTCATTCAAGGGCCTGGTGGCTCCATCCGAATTGACGAGACAGGCATCACCCTGGACGGCTCGACCATCCATATCAACGGACAACTAATCAAATCGCCAGGCGGCAACACAAATCCCTTCTCCATCGCCAGCGACTTCGTCAGCGGCAAACCGCTCGAGCGCCTATGCGGACGCCGCGCAGATGGCACGTGCCCCTTGCCCGATTGCCGCTGCATCAAAAGGCCAAGCCAATGAGCACCGCGCTTCTGCAGCCACACGGCAACGGCAATGTCGCCTGCGACTGCCAATTTTTGCTGCTCATGACCAGTACACTCGAAGACTGGGCGTATCGCCCCATTCCCCAGGAAGGCGAATGGATGCCCGCCTATGCCCCTTCGGTACTCGACCTCATCCATAACATCAGCCGAAATACCCCGCACGCATGGCCATGGAAGCGCAGCGCGCTGGATAACCAGCACGATTTCGGCCCTCTGCTGGTAAACACCTCAAAAGCACCTGAGCTCCGCACCTATGCCATGGAGACCTGGATGCCCATCGGCGGTGCCATCGCGCTGGACGCTGAAGTTGACCTCGAAGTGCTGATTGGCCACCTCACCAGCCTTGTGCAAGTCACGCTCCCGGACCAGGGCGCCGCCCTGTTTCATCTCAAACCCGATCATCTCTCAGCCTGGCTGGGTGCGCTGGATGAACGCAACCGCGAGCTCTGGCTGGGGCCCATCTCTCGGCTGGCATGGCGAACCAACTGGGGCCCCGCCCACCAGTGGCAGGCGCTCGAACGCCGACCGACGGCTGCACGCTCGATATCCGACCCGGCATTGACCCTTGGCGCACATGAACTGGAGCGGCTGCAGGCAGGCCTGCACGAGCACTTCGTCCTCTCATTGGCACACGAGGTATTGGCCATGCCGACCTACACGACCCGTACCTTGCCCGAAATCCGCCGCTGGATAGAAACCCTGCTCCCGCAACTCAAAGCGCTCAATTTTCGTGACGAGGACGTTGCCGGCCAGTTCATCCGGATGACGGCCAAACACATGTCCATCATCAGCGATGACCAGGCCGGGGAGATCTACACCAACCTCGAAGAATCGCCCCAAGGGCGCCTTCGGCAACTGCAAGCGCTGATTGACAGCAAGGAGCCCCTTCATGACTGACGCTTCGGTTAGCAGTGCCACTGCCGGCCCCGCCTGCAGCCCGCGCGTTCCAATCCTGCCGGTGCGCTACGCGATCGTGCCCCGTGCCGCCGACACTCCTGCCTACCTGTATACCGATGCAGGCTTCAAGCTGGAGCAGGGCCTGCCCCCGCTACGGCATTGCGCCTATACGCTGCGGGCCCTGCGCCCAGGATACGTCTACGTGTTCATGAAAGGCTCTCTGGGCGAAAAGCTTGTCATTCATGAATACGACGGAGAAGGGAATTACAAAGAGTTGGGCTACCAGGGATTAGAGAAATACCACCGCCGCAACCGCTATCGTTCCGGCAAAACCATGGCTTGGGTTTGGGCAGATACCTGCCAGGAGTCAGCCAGGGAAGTGTGGATCGGTTACAGCCCCCACTTGTGGACCAACGCTACCACCGCCCGCATCAGCGCTTCGCCCGCCCTGCGTAAACGGCACATGCGCCTGCTGGACATGGCCGAGCTGGTGGCCGGCAATCAGGCCCCCTCCTCCCAGCCCCATATATTGCCCCTCAGCGCATTGCAGAACTGGGTCGAAGACTTCAAACAGGCCAATCGGCGCATGCCCCTGACCTGGAGCAGCCACCCAGTCGCCGATACCTTGCCGGTCGGCACGCTCAGCGCAGCGGCTCGGTATTATCCGTGGTCGCAGCCAAAAGTACCGGTGGTGGTGGCACTCGCTGACGCCGAAGGCATGGCCCTGGACCTGAGCCTGTCGGTTTCGGCGTACCAGCACCAACTGCGCGACCTGATGCCTGCCGAGCAACTGGAACACACACAACCCGCGCAAAGCCCAGAGCAACAGCGGTTACCGTCCTGCTTCAAGCTGGACGTGGAGCAAGTGAGCCCTCAGAGCCGCGACTTTCACCATCGCAACTTGGTGGCCATGCTGCTGAACAAGACGTTGGAGAGCCTGTACCCGGCAGATGCGCCTTCGCCGCAGTTGGTCGGTTTTAGGTTGAAGCCAACCCGCGACAACCCTGCCCACTCACCCGCCGCGGCACGCTACCTGGCCCTCACCCACGAAGATTACTCCGCCAACGGGGCACGCCTGGGCCTGCGCATCGATACTGAAAAATACCTGCGGTTCCTCGACGAGCGCGATGCGCTTGATCAGCGCATGGCGCACCTGCGTGACCTGGCACTGCAAGCCAGCCATGATCACGACACCTGGCTGGCCACTGCAGAGGCTGAGCACATCGATGACCCTTATAGCCTGGCTGCCGCCCTGGCCTGCTATGACCGCGACGATCGCACTTCCGCCCGCGGGCTGGAAATCATCCTGGCGTTGCTGATTCTGCCCATGAGCCAGCCAACCCCCGGGAGCGAAGATCAGGACCCACGGTTCAGGCGCCTGGAGCAGTGGCTCGATCAGCACGACAGCCCGCTGTACACCGCCCTGGCACCGTTCAACCCGTTCAAGGACAAAGCCGATGCGGTCGGCGGCCTGTTGGGCGCCGCCGACAACGTAATCGAAGGATTGGCCGACCGCTTCCCGGCAAGCGCCGGCATCACCGAACTCACCGCACAGTCGGTCAGCACCGTGGTTCTCAAGCGGCTGCGTGGCACTACCCGCTGGGACACCAGCCATGGTCTGCGCCAGCAAGTGCTGGCGGCAGCGCGTGAGGCCAATGCCGAGAAGGTATTGGGATTGTTGGCGGCGCGCTACCAGATCACCGATCAGGCCATTCGGGATAACCCGTTCAGCCAAGCCGTAGAACAGTACTTGAACAAGGGCATGGCCCAGGTTGAAGAGATGAAGCAACTTCGCATCTCGGGCAGCCGCACGGTAGCGATCGAGTTGACCACCACTGCGCACATGAAACCCAACTTTATTGGGTTGCTTACATCGGGTAGTGGCGGAGCTTTGAACGCGGGGATGCTGTGGTTCAACGTGATTTCACTGAAAGCAGCTTATAACAGCCTACAGAAGAGTTCTGCCCCGGAATACACACTGGGGTTTGCGTCGTCAATATTTGGTGTGATCGGTGCGGCTGCAGCGACGTTGGTTAGCGTCCGGGCCACCCAAAAGGCAGTGATGATGAGATTGCGTCCGACAGCGCCGGGAATGGCATTTGGCAACGGAATTACAAGTTTCTTGAGCAGCAAACTCTTTGCGCGATTAGCAGGATATCCTGCAATAGGTTTTGGCTTTTTCTCTGATAGCGCCAAGGCGTGGCGGCAAAACGAAAATGGAAACTCTTCTGCCGCAGCGTATTCATTCACTGGTGGAGTAAGCATGGCTGTCGGCGCTGCTGTCATCCTTGACGCAGGCCTTGCAGCTTCGATGGTTGCGTCGTCAGTCCCGTATGTAGGATGGATCACTGCTGCTTTTGTACTTTTAGGAACAGCGATAATCGGAGGGGGGCTCTACCTCCATGCCAAAGCACAGGAGCATTTACATAGCCCCATTGAGCTATGGGCTGCACGCAGCATGTTCGGAAACAGGATAAATGATGGTGAAATTCATGCCGATATTATTTTAGATAACAATAAAAAACTGCCAGCATTTAAATCTATATTTACAGAAATCAAAGCTTGGTACGACGAGCATTATACACCCAAGCTTCTTTCATCTGAGCAGGCCACATCGCTCGGCGTAAATAACATGGACAGCAAGTGGCATGAAAACAGTCATTGGACGCCACCTGACTGGGCAGCGATCACACAAAATAAAGTAACAACACCGCAGCCAACCGCGGAGTTCACAGTATTTTTACCGGGCTTCGTAATAGGTGTCAGTGAATGGTCGGCGAGCTTAAACAGCTTTGGTGAGGGCGAAGAAACGTATGTATTCCCAGTCGACCCCACCTGCCACATCATAGACGCCGGTTTGATATTGCATTTCAAAAAAACTCTTTCTACCCAGAATCATGCCTCGCTACACCTGACCTACCGCGTCAATCAAGGAGTATACGAAGGCACTGAGATCAATAAAATTTTCCGACTTGAGCGCTGATATGACAACTCTATGGGCATTTAAATACAACTCAAATTCAGGATACGAACCCACCATTCGCGGACAGTTCGCAAGCGTGTCAAACAGCACGTTATGCCTGCGCAACCCGTGGGTTGCAGACTGTGTATTCATGGGAAAACTATTCTGCGCAATCATCATCGCAAGCATAATCAGTCTATATCCTATTCTTCTATCCATCGAAACATGGAACCCCCACACACTTAATCCTCCATTGATAATCGGAACAGCACTTGCCCCCTTTGTATTCCTACCATTTATTTTTTTTCGAATATACCTAATTAAAGGCCTATCCAATTTTTACCTCAACCGAACAACTCAAAAAATACACTATCGACGCTTGAGCAAGATATTAGTTTTCGAGTGGTGCAACACTGAAGGTGGCCTTATGAAGCGCACCGAGTTCGGCGGCTCATCCTTCACCACCAGCTATGCACTCGCCTTCGCCCCCCGCCGTGCAGACGGCAGCCTCCACCAGAAGGACTGTCTGTGGGTCGACAGCAATGAACCCACCGAACCCGACATCAGACACGTCGCCGAAGTCTGGGAATACCTGCGCCATTTCATGGACCACGGCCCAGACAAACTACCGCCACCTGGTGAACCTAACTGGTGGCACCGGCCACTGCACGCCATCTGCCTGACCCCGGCAGAAGCCTGGCGTCATTACGCCCCTTGGCGAACCGGGGAGCCCGGTGAACTCCAAGGCAAGAAAAACTGGCAACTGCCATTCTGGGCCGTGCTGTTCCCCTACAACCTTACAGTCGCCATCTGCTGGTATGGCGTCTGCCGGCTGTTCAACGTCCGGGCTGCGCCGCCACCGCCAGAGGCGTTCGAGGAAGCACCTGCGCAGCCATACAAAAGGAAGCGTAAATGAAACCCATCGTCCTCGTCGGCCACGCTCATGACTGCCCACTTCATGGCGCAGGGACGGTAGAAACCGGCGCAAGCGCAACATTCGTGGATGGCAGAGCCGTCGCACGCGTAGGCGACCGGATCAGTTGCGGGGCTGTGATCGAAAGCGGCGCAAACTGCACGCTCATCGAGGGCCAACCAGCAGCCAGGGAAGGAGACACTACCAGTCACGGTGGGACTCTGGTCGAGGGGGATTCAAGTTGGCTTGTTGACTAGCTTTAGGGAGCGGATATCAGGCCAATCGGCCCTGCATTTGGCCTGCCCATCGGATTGAATGCCACACCCGCGCCGTGTCGCCGATGCTCGAGGCATCCGCACCCACTCGTGGGGAGTTTTCACAGGCTAGGCTCTGTATGAAAAACCTTGATACTCGGTGATGCTGCGTTGAAAACAGCCTGGTGCGCCAGCCCGGTCGGAATGCTCATTTACAGCCCGTGAAGTCGAGCGCGACCCCGGCCGTTCCTCGGCTGTTTTCGCCTTGCCTGACCTTCGTCTCAAGGCTTTTCATACAGAGCCTAGTGTCAGAGGACTCGGCTTCTGCGGACATTCATCCATGCGCTCAAGCAAACAAGACTGGGAGACCAACGAAGACGCGCCGCTGTTTTATGCACCAAAGGTCTACCGCTTGCGAGGCACCGAGACGCCCCAATGCCGAGCCGTCAAAAAAGAAATCAGGAAAAACCGAAAAACGGAAGTAAACGTTATGTTTACTTCGCAGCGCATGTTTCCACACTATAGTTGAGCGATACCCTAGCAATTTGGGCTGCGGTTCCGCCCACTGCCCGCAGTAGCGCCAATCAGGAGCAATCCTACAAGGAGGTTCGATGCTCGACCGAACAGCGGAGGACTGGCAACGCCTGGGCCACCTCCCGACGCTACTCGAAGCGCTGCCCGCGCTCGTTGGCCAACTGGGATTCCGCTACTACAGTTTCAGCTTTGCAAGCTGCACGCATGCGGTCACCGCAGGCAATTTGTTATCGGGCTCGGAAGCGATTATTCAGGCCGCGCTGGATTTGCGACCCCATCACCTGCAGGGCTCAAACATCCCGTTGATATGGGAGCCCAAGGCCTTCGCTGCAGCGCCCTCGCTGTGGGCCCAGGCCCAGCGTCTCGGTCTTCGTCACGGTTGGCTACAGCCTTTGCATGAAGGCGCTGCCCACAGCTGCCTGGCGCTATTGCGGCCTCACGTCAGCGTGTCTACTGCAGAGCATTATCAGAACGCAGCAACAGCGCTCTGGCTAGGTGAATTCCTCCACCGCACGGCATCGCAAAGCGATGCAGCACTCAAGCCCAATCGCGGGTGCGTTTGAACACCACGCATACACAAGCAAGGTAACGGCGACAGGAAACCACGTCTCCCAAGGCAGGCAACGACGCTCGTCACCTGGACTTGAGATGAGGGGCGAACACGAAGCCCTATTGCTATGTGCAATCCTCATCAACGTGCCGAGCAGCTCAGGAACGCAAGAAACTCGTTGTAAGCTTCTTACCCAACGCTCCGGCGGCGGCCTCTCCGAGCAACGCTGCGTTCTCTGTTTCAAGCGCCGTAATAAGGTGCCTGGCCTCACCGCGATCTATCCCCCGGCTGTTCATCGTCGAAGCAGGCAACTCGTTCGGCCTGTTCGGCGACTTCACTGGCGTCTGGGCTTGAGCATGAGCGGGTCAAACTGTCAGCAGGTGCCGGCGCCTCCCTGGCCTCTTCGCCGACGCCCGACGAATGGTCGCCCACCCGTGGTCAAGTGCAGACCCTCGACGCCGATAGCTTGGTTGGACTGGCCGAGGCCGGCAAGCAGCGCAATCTTCTCGGCGAACTGAAACCGGACCGACCGCAGTCTGATTCGACAGTGCATCCTCGATGCCGCTCATAGCTGTTCAGTCGAGTAGCGCAGCGTGCTGACCGGGGACGTTCGCAATGCGCTGCGTAAGTCGATGGAGCTGCTGTTGCGCACCTCTTCACCCAGCCTTTATCTCGCCCTCGCAACTACGGAACCCAAGGAAAAAGCCACACGTCATACCTTGATGCAGCAACACGGGCTCTGTGAGCTGGACGCGGCTATACGCATGACCCAGCAGATCGATCAGGCCCGCGGCACCGAACCTCTGCACTTCGACGTGCCAGGAGAGGCACCGTGCTCAAACGGATGAGCAAGACCAACACCCAATGGGCACTGAGCTGGTGTGCCCTGATCGTCCTTGTCGTACTGCTGTGGCAGCCGTTTCACGCGCAGATGACCGACAAGCCCGGCGGCCCACCCTGGATCTACGGCAATCCCGAGGCCCGGTTTACCGTGGCGCTCTACGCCGACCTGGAGTGCCCACATTGCCAGGTGTACCTGCCCCAGTTGCAACGCTGGGTCGTCACCAACGATCACGTCAACCTGGCCTGGCATCATCTGCCACTACCCCAGCACGAGCCCGCCGCCAGCCGCGAGGCCGCGCTAGCCGAGTGCGCAGGTCAGCTGGAAGGACGCGAAGCGTTCTGGGGCGAGGTGCCGTGGGTATTCCTGCACACCCAGGGCAATGGCCTTGGACTGCCCAGCGACACGAAGTACCCCAAGCACTCCCCCGCCCTGCAGACCTGTCTTGAAGGTCAGGAAATAGCTCAGGTGGTGCAGGCGCATCAAAGGGATGCGCAGCGCTACGGATTGAATGTCACCCCTGCCCTGCGCCTGATCGACAATCACAGCCAGCAGATCCTGACCTTGCGCGGTACCGTCGAGCCCGATGCCCTGCTTTCGGCAATCGACCTGCTGGTCCCGCCCGAAAGCCCAAACACCGAAATGCCTGCTAACACAGTCAGCGAAATGCCCAGGTAACTCATCGAGGGACGAAACCGGGCTCTTCTCCAGCTCGGGCGCCTTGAGCAAGGCACGGTATAGCCGCGTCCCCGCTCGATTCTGGCAAGCATGTCGAGCAGATAGTGGCGCTTGATGGTGTAGATCGACAAACAGCGACGGCGCAAACCCGGATTTCATGGCTAATCTCTGGACTAAAAAGTCCGGATGCCCATGGATGGGAGTGGCTTTGACTGAAACGAAAAAAGACGCCGAAGCGTCTTTTTTCAAGGACCTACAGACTTCCATGGAACTCTGTAGATCGATATTTGGAGCGGGAAACGAGACTCGAACTCGCGACCCCGACCTTGGCAAGGTCGTGCTCTACCAACTGAGCTATTCCCGCAAAATGGCGTCCCCTAGGGGACTCGAACCCCTGTTACCGCCGTGAAAGGGCGGTGTCCTAGGCCACTAGACGAAGGGGACATACCCAGCGCTTTTCAGCGCACCAGCTATAAAGCCTTGCGGCTTGCACTGGATTTATTTCCCAGCCCTGCCTCAGGCAGCACCGTGAAAATTGGAGCGGGAAACGAGACTCGAACTCGCGACCCCGACCTTGGCAAGGTCGTGCTCTACCAACTGAGCTATTCCCGCGTCGTGATGGGTGCCATTCTAGCGAACTGCCAGGGAAGGTCAACCCCTTGATTCAAAAAAAGTTTTACTTCTGCTCGGAGCCTTCGCGCAGGTGCGGCCAGGCCGCCAGCAGGTAATGCACCATCGACACCAAAGTCAGGCCTGCGGCCACCAGCAACAGCCCGTAACCGAGTGCGACCCAGAAGGTCAGCACCGGCGGATTGCCCAGCAGAATGACCAGCGCCAGCATCTGCGCGGCGGTCTTCCACTTGCCCAGGTTCGACACCGCCACATGCGCCCTCGCCCCCAGCTCGGCCATCCACTCGCGCAGAGCGGATACCACGATCTCACGCCCGATGATCACTGCTGCGGGCAGCGTCAGCCAGAAGTTGGCGTGCACCTGCACCAACAGCACCAGCGCCACGGCAACCATCAGTTTGTCGGCGACAGGATCCAGAAACGCCCCGAACGGCGTGCTCTGCTGAAGACGACGGGCCAGATAGCCATCGAGCCAGTCAGTTGCGGCGGCGATGGCGAACACGCTGCTGGCGGCTACGTAACTCCAGTGATAAGGCACGTAGAACAGCAGAATGAAGATCGGGATGAGCAGGACGCGTAGAACGGTGAGCAGGTTTGGAATATTCATCGGTACGACTGGCTGCGAGTTGAACCCGGCATTCTACTCGCTATGCAGGCTCGCATAAATCGACTCGGCAAGCTTTTTACTGATGCCGGGTGCCTTTGCAATCTCGTCGACACTGGCGCGGTTGAGCTCCTGCAGGCCGCCGAAATGTTTCAGCAACTCTCGACGGCGCTTCGGCCCGACCCCTGCAACGTCTTCGAGGCTGGACGTACGGCGAGCCTTGCCGCGACGTGCGCGGTGGCCAGTGATGGCAAAACGGTGCGCCTCATCACGAATCTGTTGAATCAGGTGCAGTGCCGGTGAATCGCCCTTGAGGGTGAATTCGTGGGCCACATCGTTGAGATACAACGTTTCGAAACCGGCCTTGCGGGTCACCCCCTTGGCCACCCCGAGCAAGGTAAGGTCACTCAGTGCCAGCTCCTGCATGACTTCACGGGCCATGTTCAGCTGTCCCTTGCCGCCGTCGACCAACAGCACATCGGGCAACTTGCCCTCGCCGTCCTTGATCCGCCCGAAACGGCGAGTCAGGGCCTGGTGCATGGCAGCATAATCATCACCGGCGGTGACCCCTTCGATATTGAAACGGCGGTAGTCGGACTTGAGCGGGCCTTCAGGGCCGAACACCACGCACGAGGCCACCGTAGCCTCGCCGCTGGAGTGACTGATGTCGTAGCACTCCAGGCGCTGCGGCACCTCCGGCAGGTTGAGCACCTGAGCCAAGGCCTCGAAACGTGCGGCCATGTGCTGGCGGTTGGCCAGACGAGCGTTGAGCGCCTGCTCGGCGTTGGTCACGGCCAGTTGCTGCCAGCGTGCCCGAGTCCCTCGGACTCGGTGACTGATGGCCAGGTCGCGACCGCGCAAGGTCTGTACCGCTTCAGTGATGGCTTGGAAGTCCTCGTGGACCACATTGACGATCAACTCCCCTGGCAGTTCTCGCTCGGCGTTGCCCAGGTAGTACTGGGAAAGGAAGGCCGCCATCACTTCGGACACCTCCTCCTCGATACCCACCTGCGGGAAGAAGTTCTTGCTCCCCAGCACGCGCCCGCTGCGGACGCTGATCAGGTGCACACAGGCCCCGCCCGGGTTGACGAAGGCGGCGATGACATCGACGTCACCGGAGCCGCCCTCCATGTACTGCTGGTCCTGGACGCGACGCAACAAGGCGATCTGGTCGCGCAGCTCGGCGGCCTTCTCGAAATTCAGCGCCATGGCGGCCTGCTCCATCTCGGCGTTGAGCTCATTGCCCAGCTGCTGGCTACGCCCCTCGAGGAACATCACCGAATGCCGTACGTCTTCGGCATACTCCTCGGGCGTGACCAGGCCGACGCACGGTCCCTTGCAGCGCTTGATCTGGTATTGCAGGCACGGCCGGGTGCGGTTGGCGTAATAACTGTCCTCGCACTGACGCACCGAGAAAGCTTTCTGCAGCAGGCTCAGGCTTTCACGGATCGCCCCGGCGCTGGGATAAGGGCCGAAGTAGCGGCCCTTGGCTTTTTTCGCGCCACGATGTATGCCCAGGCGTGGGAAATCGCCGTCGGAAAGAAAGACGTAAGGGTAGGATTTGTCGTCCCGCAACAAAATGTTGTAGGGCGGACGCCACTCCTTGATCAGCGTCTGCTCGAGCAGCAGCGCCTCGGTCTCGTTCGCGGTAATGGTGGTTTCGACCTGAGCGATGCGCCCCACCAGGGCGGCCGTTTTCGGCGCCAGGCCAGTCTTGCGGAAGTAGCTGGCCAGACGCTTCTTGAGGTTCTTGGCCTTGCCTACGTAAAGCAGCCGGGACTCGGCATCGAACATCCGGTACACGCCTGGGCGACCGCTGCAGGTCGCCAGGAACGCGCTGGCATCAAAGAGTTGGGACATGGGGGATTACAGGCTTGCGTCAACCATACCGTGGCGAACGGCCAGCAATGTCAGTTCGACGTCGCTGGTGACCGAGAGTTTTT
Organism: Pseudomonas sp. A014; assembly: GCF_052378495.1. NCBI lineage: Bacteria > Pseudomonadati > Pseudomonadota > Gammaproteobacteria > Pseudomonadales > Pseudomonadaceae > Pseudomonas > Pseudomonas sp. A014. The sequence continues at coordinate 2,194,752 of NZ_CP199001.1, read as the reverse complement.
CGAAGATCCGATAACGGTAAGTATTGACGGTCTTGGGGGACAGACACAACTTGTCTGAGATGATCTGCACTTTCTGGCAGCCGACAATCATCAGAGCAATCTGGATTTCCCGCTCAGACAGCGCATCGAACGGTGACCCCTGGGGCTGGAACGATTTGAGCGCCAGCTGCTGGGCGATCTGCGGGCTGATGTAGCGCTGCCCCGCGAAGGCCAGACGGATAGCCTGGACCATTTCGTCGAGGCCCGCGCCCTTGGTCAGGTATCCTGCGGCGCCTGCCTGCAGCAAGCGCGTGGGGAACGGGTCTTCCTCGCACACGGTGACGGCCACAACTTTGATATCCGGGTGACTGCGAAGCAATTTGCGCGTGGCTTCCAGGCCACCGATTCCGGGCATCTTGACGTCCATGAGGACTACGTCGGGTTCCAGCTCGCGGGCAAGCTTGAGGGCGGCTTCGCCCGAATCCGCCTCGCCGACCACTTGCAGCCCATCGATATCGGCCAGCATGCGCGTGATACCGGTACGCACCAGATCGTGATCATCGACCACAAGTACCCTAATCAAGCAGACACCTCGTCATGGGGGCGATTGGATCCGGCCACCTTAACAAAAAATTTCATCACGAACCTAGCGCAAAGCGTCATTGGCATATGCCTGGCGGTCTGCCCTTCGCAGGCGAGTCTTTTCGTAGCTTTCGTTATCTGCCGCCAAACGCCCGAGCAGGTGCCAGATCGCCGCCCGATCGGCTGAAGTCAGCCGTCGCAACATACCCAGCACGCGGCTCTCATCGCCACTGAGGCATTCCAATGGCGCCGGCGTGCGCAGGCCGCTGAGTACGTACGCAGCATCGACGCCCTTTGCGGCGAGCGCCGCCAGATAATCGATGCGCGGCGTGCGCTCCCCACTTTCGTACTTGCCTTGGGCGTTTGGCTCGACACCCCCGATGTCGCCGAACACTCGCTGGGTCAATCCCAACCGCTCGCGCTCTTCCCTCAAACGCAGACCGAATCCTTTCATTCGACTCCCTTCCTCTCTCGATCAGATAGCCCTGGGCGCGTCCGGCCCCCAGGCGAATAGCCACGAATCCAGTTGGCACTATGCACATTGGATCCAACCAATACAAGCTACTATTACGGCACTTGTCTAAACCTGTACCGACATCAAGACCTCACGCCCGTGACCATGACATTGCGCTGCATACGAACGAAACAGTCGTCTTCCCCTATTTCGACAAAGCCCGACCGTGCGTAGAGTCGCCTGGCCGGGTTACTGCGGAACACCATCAGGCGCAGTAACGGCAAACGACGTTGCGCTGCCCATCCGGCCAGATGCCCCAGCACCCAGGATCCAACGCCGTGCCCGCGGTACTCGGGCAGCAGGTGCAGTTCGCGGATGAACAAGGCCTGGCGGTCCTGACTGAGGCTGCAGAAACCCAGCACTTGCTCTCCCGCCTTCACCAGCCACTGCTCGCGCCAGCTCCAAGCTTCGTCAAATGCCTCTTCGATCCACAACAGGTCGAACTCGCGGTAGTACGGGAGCATGGCGCGTCGCGTCAGGTTGCGGGCGAAGGTACGACAGCCTGCGGTGGCCGGAACGAGTTGAAGTGATAGTTGAGTCATTGCATCGCTATCCGCCTGGCTCCTGGGCATAACACACCGGCGAACTGCCCGGCCCCCTTCGCTCGAGCTCTTCTTCCAGCCAGTCGGCGAGCACCCGGGCATTGTTGTGCGCAGTATCCTTGCCTGCGAACAACAGGGTCAGGGTCCCCTTGGCCGCCAGATCCAACAGCGGATACCAATGCTCAGGATGGGCCGCCAGTTCGGCACGGTAGTGCTCGGAAAAACCGGCAAAGTCCATATCCCCGGCATGAAACGCCCTGCGCAGCGCATCCGACGGTGCAACGTCGCGCAACCACTGGCCGTGCAAGGCATCCTTGCGCATATTGCGTGGCCACAAGCGATCGACCAGCACGCGCTGTCCGTCCTCAGGCGAAACCGATTGATACACGCGCTTGCAACAGATCATCGAATTTTCCGGCGCTATTTTCACCCTCAGCCTACGACTTACATTGACCAAGGTCACGCGACAGCCATTCGATCAACACCAGACAGCCGCTGCGCAACCCTCGCCCGGGGTAAAAAAAGAGGCCGCGCGGGCGGCCTCGATCAAGTCAGCCCGGAATTTTCAGCCCACGCTGCACCGCAGGACGTTCCAGGAATTTCGCCAGCACTCGCTGCACTTCCTTGAACGTCTCAAAGCCCACCAGATCACGGGCGTCGTAGCGATCCACCAGATTGCGCACCCAGGGGAAAATGGCGATGTCGGCGATGCTGTACTCATCGACCATCCACTCACGGCCCTTCAGGTGACGATCGAGCACACCGAGCAGACGCTTGGATTCGTTGACGTAGCGATCACGCGGACGCTTGTCCTCGTAATCCTTGCCAGCGAAGAAATGGAAGAACCCCACCTGGCCAAACATTGGCCCGATGCCGCCCATCTGGAACATCAGCCACTGCAAGGTCTGATAGCGCTGCGCGGGGTCCTGGCTGAGCAACTGGCCAGTCTTCTCCGCCAGGTACTGGAGGATCGCCCCTGACTCGAACAGCGGCAATGCCTGCCCGCCGGGACCGTCGGGATCGAGAATCGCAGGGATCTTGTTGTTGACGCTGAGCGAGATGAACTCGGGCGTCAGCTGATCGTTGGTCTCGAAGCTGACCTTGTGTACCTCATAGGGCAGGCCGATCTCTTCGAGCATGATCGAGACCTTGACGCCATTGGGTGTGGCCAGCGAGTAGAGTTGCAGGCGCTCGGGGTGCTGCGCCGGCCACTTCTGTGTGATGGGAAAAGCGGACAGATCGGTCATGGTCGATTCCGAATGCGAAGGGATCATCACTCTAGAACCAACGTCAAGGTTTGACCATGGCCTTCCAGAGATCGAAAGTGACGCCCACACGGGTGCGCCACTTGTCGCTGGATCAATAGCGTGGCAGGACAGGCTGGGCGTCGTTGGAGATGACCACTTCGACGCGCCGGTTGAGCTGGCGCGACTGTGCATCGTTATTGCCTGCCACCGGATACTCCTTGCCGTAGCCGGCAGTGACCATACGATCGCCGGCCACGCCTTGGCGACGCAGGGCATTGGCCACCGCCGCCGCGCGCTGCTCGGACAGTCGCTGGTTGAGGGCATCGCTGCCAGTCGAGTCGGTGAAGCCTTCGATCAACACCTTGCGCTCTGGATTTTGCTGCAGGTAGTGCGCGAGTTGCTGAATGTTACGATAGCTGCCGCCACGCAGTTCGGCACGCCCGGTGTCGAACAGAACATCGCCGAAGGTGATGACCGTGCCACGGTCGCTGGGTTTGGCATTGAGGCTCTGCAACGCCTTGAGCTGTGCGGTCCGCACATCCAGACGCGCCAGGGTGCGCTGAGCTTCGATGCCCTGCAGGCCAGTTTCGGCCTGACGCAGCAAGATGGTCTGCTCGGCAGTTTCGATCCTGCGGTTGGCCAGATAGGCGAGCTGAGTCACCTCGGCGCTCTTGCGGTCCTTGAGCGAAGCTTGCTCGGCTCGTCCCAGAGCGCTGAAGGCCTCACGGGTTTCCAGCGCAGCAACACGACTCGACTCAGGCTTTGCCTGGAGCACCGAATATGCCTCCCGCGCTTCGAGCAACCCAGGGTTTTCCGGGGTGGTGCCACAACCGGCCAGCATCAGAGCAACAACCGATACACCCGGCAGCAGATGGAATTTCGACATGATGGTTCTCCTCAGCGGGGGGTAGCGATGGCTTGGGGGGCGTCGAGCAATTCCTGCTTGAGCACCTCGATGCCTTGGCGCGCAGTGTCAAGCTGCGCCTGGGTCTTGCGAGCAGCAGCCTTGCGCTCGGCCAAACGGGCATCGGCCTCGGCCTGCTCGGCGAGTATCTTCACCTGAGCGGCATCCTTCTCACCCAGTGCGCGCTCCATGGCGTTGAGTTTGTCCTGGGCGGCACGCATCTCCGCCGGCGCGTACTGCGTGGCGTCGGCAGAGACCGCCCGGTTGACCGCGCTACGGGTCAGCTCGATCTGCTCGCTGGGCATGAGCGAACTGGCGCAGCCACCCAGCGCCAGGAGCAGGCCGGCAGCAGGCAGGAAATTGATATTGAATCGGGCAGGCATTGAACAACTCCTCGTGAGTTGACGACACACGAACACAGGGCTCCCGCCGTGTTCGCGCGGTGATGGTCGAAAGGTCCAGAGGGTACGGTCGATGTTCGCGGTGCGGGCTGGTTCAGCCGCCACGAGAGGGGAGCAATCAGTGAGAAACGTAGAACATCTTTGACGGTCTCTTGGAAAAGCCTTGCAAGACTATTCCGCAGATATTGAACGCCACATAGGAACTATCCGAACCAACCACGGGTAATTTTCGACAACCCGCAAGCTGCATCGGGTAGCCGATGGCTACCCGCCCCTAGGGTTCAGCTACGCTCGTGCGCCTGCCGCTTGAGCTTTTCGGTGTCGACACGCACGAACACCGAATCGGCGCGGACGGTCAGCACGTCCCCGGCCCAGACCTCGCAGATGACCCGGCTCTTGCGCCCGACCTCACCTTCAACCCTGGCCTTGAGCAGCAACTCGACACCCATGGGCGTAGGTTTGAGGTAGGTCAGGCTGAGGGTGCCGGTGACACAGTCAATACGCGGCAAGCTGCCCGGCTCGCGCCCTTCGGCCCGGTAGTGGTAGGCCATTGCGGTCCAGTTGGAATGGCAGTCCACCAGCATCGCCAGCAGGCCACCGTAGACCAATCCGGGCCAGCCGATGAAGCCGCTGTCAGGTGAGTGCCGGCACAGCAGGTGCACGCCGTCGCTGTCCCAGTGGCTCTGGATATGCAGGCCACTGGGATGGGAACAACCGCAGCCATAGCAGGAGCCTTCGGGCGCCGCCAGTTGCTGGAGGGAGAGTGCTTTCTCGTTCATACGCTTCCTGTGCTTGTTGGAATGGGAAGGATGGCGGAAAGATGGTAGCGCTCCCCCCTTCCTTGTGCACTCACCTGCAGCGGCAACACAGGATGAGCGCAAGCCTCAAACGACTTGCACCCGACCAGCCCTCTCTCGCCGCCGTGTCACGGAAATCAGCAGGATCACCGCCGTAACCCCGGCCGTCATAAGGGTTTCGTAGCGATAGGCATCGCTGAACAGCATGTACCCCAGCACCAGTACGATAGTCCCGATCACCAGCCAGGTGAGCCATGGGAACAACCACATCTTCAATGCAAGCTCCGTCCCCTCACGCTCAGCCCGCGCACGCATGCGCAGTTGCGAAACAGCAATCACCAGGTACACCAGCAGGGCGATGGCCCCCGTGGTCGACAACAGGAAACCGAATACCTTGCCCGGGAACACATAGTTGACGAAGCAGCCGGCGAAACCCGCCAACGTCGAAAGGATCACTGCTACGGTCGGCACACCAGCCCCGGAAATCCGCCGGGTCATGCTCGGCGCCTCACCGCGAGCGCCCAACGAATAGAGCATCCGCGAGGCCGTGTAGAGCCCGGAGTTCATGCAACTGGTCACCGCCACCAACACCACCAGATCGACCACCAGCTTGGCGCCCGGCACATTGAGCACCTCCAGCACGCGCTGGAACGAGCCCACGGCCTTGAGCCCCGGATCGTTCCAAGCTACCAGCGACACCACCAGGAAGATCGACGCCAGGTAGAAGATAGCGATGCGATACACCACAAGGTTGGTGGCACGACGGATCTTCTCCTTGGGGTTGGCGGTTTCATCGGCGGCAATGGTGACGATCTCGGCACCGAAGAAGGAGAAGATAGTGATCAGCACGCCCCCCAGCACCGTGCCAAAGCCATTGGGCATGAAGCCTCCGTTGGCCCACAGCTGGCTGACGCCGGAGACCTTGGCCAACGGCCAGACGCCGAACAGTGCCAGGCTGCAAATGATGATGAAGGCGAGAATGGCGACCACCTTGATCAACGCGAACCAGTACTCGAAGGCGCCGAAGTTCTTCACGCTGACCAGGTTGGTCCCCGACAGCAGCACCATGATCAGGAAGGCGAATAGCCAGGACGGCACATCGGGAAAATAGGCATGGAGGATATCGGCGCCAGCGATCGCCTCGACCGGGATGATCAATACCCAGAACCACCAGTACAGCCAGCCGATGGTGAAACCGGCCCAAGGTCCGATGGCCTCGGTGGCGTAGGTGGAAAACGAACCGCTGTTGGGGTTGGCGATGGCCATTTCGCCAAGCATGCGCATCACCAGCAGCACCAGCAGGCCGGTCATGGCATAGGAAATGAGGATCGCCGGGCCTGCCGTGGCGATGGCGTTGGAGGAGCCGATGAACAGGCCGGCACCAATGATGCCTGCGATGGAAATCATGGACACCTGGCGCGAAGTCAGGCCGTGCTGCAGCGAACGCTGTTTCTTTTGTTGTGACGATGCCATGGGGAACCCTCTGATGGGTCGGCCGCCGCAAAAGGCGGCGATGAGTCTGAGCAGATTTTGTTGTAGGTCTGTGCTGTTGTTTCTTGTTGTTGTGCAGTTTTCGCTGTCACTGCGCACAGGACAGGAAGTTGGAGTAAGGGGTGTTTTTTCTCTTGCCTCTCCATCGGGTTGTAATCGTTGATCCAGGTCAGTATTAATCTATAGGCGTGGCTCAACAAACGACCTTTTAGAAACACATGATTCCGTTTTGGAATGCATTTCTTATTTTTCCTGCCTGGTAACGCCTGTCATGTCCAAACGCCTGATGCCCTCCACCACCGCCCTGCAATGCTTCGAGGCAGCCGCCCGCCACCTGAGCTTTACCCGTGCGGCGCAGGAGTTGCACCTCACCCAGAGCGCGGTGAGCAAACAGGTCGCACAGCTCGAGGACATGTTGTCCCACCCGCTGTTCCAGCGTATTCGCCGACGCCTGCACCTGACCCCGGCAGGCGCGCTGTACCTCACCGAAGTGAACAAGATCCTCACCCAGATCGACATCTCCAGCCGCTACATCCTCAGCTACGGCGACGAGACGGAAGTCCTGCGCATCGCCACCCAACCCACCTTCGGCGCGCGCTGGTTGGTGCCACACCTCAAAGGTTTCGGCGAACGCCATCCGCGCATCCACCTGGACGTGCGTAACGAACTGGAGCCATTCGACCTCGTGCAGGCCAAGGTCGATATCGCGTTCTTCTTTGGCCAGGGCACCTGGCCCGGCGCCACCTGCCTGGAGCTGTTCAGCGAGGAGGTGGTGCCGGTGTGCGCACCACAACTGTTGCAGGCACATGCGTTCGGCAGTGCCCAGTCGCTGACCGAGCACCGTCTGCTGCAATGCGCATCGAGGCCCGAAGCCTGGCACGAGTGGTTCCTTGGGCTGGGGCTGCACAGCCAGAACAGCTACCACGGACCACGCTTCGACACCTTCTACCTGTGCATCCGCGCAGCCATCGCAGGCTGCGGAATTGCCCTGATTCCGCGTTATCTGGTGGCCGAGGAACTGAGCGAAGGCAAGCTGGTGGTGCCGTGGAATCATCCGGTGGCGAGCAATGGCCGGCACTTCATGGCCCATGCCGAGCATGCGGCCGAAGTGCCCAAGGTGAAGGCCTTCGTGGAGTGGATCCTGGAACGGGCAGCTGAAGAGGGTTAAAAGTCGAACTTCGAGAATCCAAGGAATGATCCCAATCGAATAATTCGTTTGCCGAACACACATTCATCGCGCTTGGATAATAAGAAATTCGAACAAGGTTCCGTGCGTCCATGAATCAGGAAAGTATCAGCCAGTCCATCGCCATCGTTCACCCGATCACACTTTCCCATGGCCGCAACGCCGAAGTCTGGGATACCGACGGCAAGCGCTATATCGACTTCGTCGGCGGTATCGGCGTGCTCAACCTGGGCCACTGCAACCCGGCAGTGGTTGAGGCCATTCAGCACCAGGCCGCTCGCCTAACCCACTACGCTTTCAATGCAGCGCCCCATGCGCCTTATCTTGACCTCATGGAGCAACTGAGAGGGTTCGTTCCAGTGAACTACCCGCTCGCCGGCATGCTCACCAACAGCGGCGCCGAAGCCGCAGAGAACGCGTTGAAGGTGGCCCGTGGCGCCACCGGCAAGCGCGCCGTCATCGCCTTCGACGGCGGCTTCCATGGCCGCACCCTGGCCACCCTCAACCTCAACGGCAAGGTCGCCCCCTACAAGCAACGCGTGGGTGAGCTGCCGGGGCCGGTCTATCACCTGCCCTACCCCAGTGCCGATACCGGCGTGACCTGCGAACAGGCACTCAAGGCCATGGAACGGCTGTTCAGCGTCGAGCTTGCGGTCGAGGATGTGGCAGCCTTCATCCTCGAACCGGTGCAAGGCGAAGGCGGCTTCCTCGCGCTGGACCCCACCTTCGCCCAAGCCCTGCGCCGCTTCTGCGACCAGCATGGCATTCTCATCATCATCGACGAGATCCAGTCCGGTTTCGGACGTACCGGCCAGCGCTTCGCCTTCCCACGCCTGGGCATCGAACCGGATCTTCTGTTGCTGGCCAAGAGCATCGCCGGCGGCATGCCGCTGGGTGCAGTGGTCGGCCGACGTGAACTGCTGGATGCCCTGCCCAAGGGCGGGCTTGGCGGCACCTATTCGGGTAATCCCATCGCCTGTGCCGCGGCCCTGGCCAGCCTGGCGCAGATGAGCGACGAGAACCTCGCCACCTGGGGCGAGCGCCAGGAGCAGGCCATCGTGAGACGCTTCGAACACTGGAAGGCCAGTGGCCTGTGCCGTTACCTGGGGCGCCTGACCGGCGTTGGCGCGATGCGAGGGATCGAATTCGTCAACCCCGACGGCAGCCCGGCGCCTGCGCAACTGGCCAAGGTAATGGACGCTGCACGAGCCAAGGGGTTGCTGCTGATGCCCAGTGGCAAGGCCCGCCACATCATTCGCCTGCTGGCACCGCTGACCATCGAGGAGGATGTACTCGAGGAAGGGCTGGATATCCTCGAGCAGTGCCTGGCCGCACTGGGCTGAGACTCAGAGCCCCAGTTCTTCTGGCGTAAGCATGTCGGATTCGAAGGCGATCCAGCCGCCTTCGAGCTCGGCATGGCCGTTGACGATCGGGCCGTAATAGGTCAGGCCGTTCTCTAGCGTGACACAGATGTGCGTGGCCTGTTTTTCAGGAGCCGCGAGCGTACCGACGAAATGCACCTTCTTCAGCGTTTCGGTCACCGCCTCAAGACCAACTCGCATGCCTGGGTTTTCCGAGGCTTCGGTATCGCCTCCGCGGTCTTCGGCGCTGACGGTCACGGTGGCGGTGTAGGGGTACTTGGTGCTCAAGCGGGGTTACCTCGGCAGGATGGTCGTATGGGCGCGTAGAGTACGGCAGGTGATCCCTGTTGTCTCTAATGGCCTGTTCGCGGGTCAACCGCAGCGACGAAGCGCGGTGGACTCGCCTGCGACGCGCCGGCCTGCAACAGGTGATCTGGCCCCGTCGATCTGTTAGGGTGCCGGGCGATGCACGCCATACCAGAGGAGGACACCACGTGAGCGCCGAAGAACCCCTGATCGCCGACCTGTTCGAGGTCGACAAACGCCTGACCCTCAAGCCCGTCGTGGACTTCAACACCTACCTGCGCAACGCCTTCGGCGACGGCGGCTGCCGCTGTCATCGCTGCGTCGAGCTGAACGGCGACGAAAGCAGCTACAGCCACCGCCACACCTTCGAGTTCGATGGCCGCCCGATGCATCGGCGCTTCGCCAACACCGCAGGCAGCGATGTGCTGCAAGCCTTGAAAAAAGCCTGGCTGTCATACACCAAGAACGACCTGCCTCTGCTCGGCCAGCTCGATCTGAACACCCTGCGCACTTTCACCGAAACGAACCTGCATGAGCGGCTGCTGGCCCTGCTCCCGGCCAGCGGCCTGGCGCGCGAGGTCGATGGCACTTGGATACTGCAAGCCCAGGCCGACTGACAGCCCGGCGGCGCAGCAGGATTCTCCCGGTCTGCTACCGTGGGAGAATCCTCACCTGCAGGTGACCTGCCATGGCCCGCACAACCCCCATCGAGCTGTACCGCAATATCGGCATCGTCGCCCACGTCGATGCCGGCAAGACCACCACAACGGAACGCATCCTGTTCTACACCGGGGTCAACCACAAGATGGGCGAGGTCCACGATGGCGCCGCGACCATGGACTGGATGGCCCAGGAGCAGGAGCGCGGCATCACCATCACCTCGGCGGCGACCACGGCGTTCTGGCAAGGCTCAACCAAGCAGTTCGCCGACAAGTACCGTTTCAACATCATCGATACGCCCGGCCACGTCGACTTCACCATCGAGGTGGAGCGCTCGCTGCGCGTGCTCGATGGCGCGGTGGTGGTGTTCAGCGGCGCCGACGGGGTCGAGCCGCAGTCCGAGACGGTGTGGCGCCAGGCCAACAAGTACCACGTGCCACGCTTGGCCTACATCAACAAGATGGATCGCCAGGGGGCAGACTTCCTGCGCGTGGTGAAGCAGATCGACCAGCGTCTGGGCCACCACCCGGTGCCCATCCAGCTGGCCATCGGCAGCGAAGAAAACTTCATCGGCCAGATCGACCTGGTGAAGATGAAGGCCATCTACTGGAACGACGCCGACCAGGGCACCAGCTACCGCGAAGAACCGATTCCCGCCGAACTGCAGGCCCTGGCCGACGAATGGCGCGCGCACATGGTCGAGGCCGCGGCCGAAGCCAATGACGAACTGACCCTCAAGTTTCTTGAAGGCGAAGAGCTGAGCATCGACGAGATCAAGGCCGCCCTGCGCCAACGCACCATCGCCAACGAGATCGTACCGACCATTCTTGGCTCCTCGTTCAAGAACAAGGGCGTGCCACTGATGCTGGACGCTGTGATCGACTACCTCCCCGCCCCCAGCGAAATCCCTGCAATCAAGGGCACCGACCCGGACGACGAGGAAAAGCACCTCGAGCGCCATGCCGACGACAAGGAACCGTTCTCCGCACTCGCCTTCAAGATCGCCACCGACCCCTTCGTCGGCACCCTGACCTTCGCTCGCGTCTACTCCGGCGTGCTCAGTTCCGGCAATGCGGTGCTCAACTCGGTCAAGGGCAAGAAGGAACGCATCGGCCGCATGGTCCAGATGCACGCCAACCAGCGTGCCGAAATCAAAGACGTGTGCGCGGGCGACATCGCCGCGCTGATCGGCATGAAGGACGTGACCACCGGCGACACCCTGTGCGACATCGACAAGCCGATCATCCTCGAGCGCATGGACTTCCCGGACCCGGTGATCTCGGTCGCGGTCGAGCCGAAAACCAAGGCCGACCAGGAGAAGATGGGGATCGCCCTGGGCAAGCTCGCCCAGGAAGACCCCTCGTTCCGCGTGCGCACCGACGAAGAGACCGGGCAGACCATCATCTCGGGCATGGGCGAGCTGCACCTGGACATCATCGTCGACCGCATGCGCCGGGAGTTCAACGTCGAAGCCAACATCGGCAAACCACAGGTCGCCTACCGCGAAAAAATCCGCAACACCTGCGAGATCGAAGGCCGCTTCGTCCGACAGTCTGGCGGACGCGGTCAGTATGGCCATTGCTGGATCCGCTTCGCCCCGGGCGACGAAGGCAAGGAAGGCCTGGAGTTCATCAATGAGATCGTCGGCGGCGTGGTGCCACGCGAGTACATCCCGGCGATCCAGAAAGGCATCGAGGAACAGATGAAGAACGGCGTGCTCGCCGGGTATCCGCTGATCAACCTCAAGGCCGCAGTGTTCGACGGCTCCTACCACGACGTCGACTCCAACGAAATGGCCTACAAGATCGCCGCATCCATGGCGACCAAGCAGCTGTCTCAAAAAGGCGGCGCGGTGTTGCTGGAGCCGGTGATGAAGGTCGAGGTGGTAACGCCCGAAGAGTACCAGGGCGACATCCTGGGCGACCTGAGCCGTCGCCGCGGGATGATCCAGGATGGTGACGAGACGCCCGCCGGCAAGGTGATTCGCGCCGAGGTGCCGCTGGGCGAGATGTTCGGCTACGCCACCTCGATGCGCTCGATGACCCAAGGCCGGGCCAGCTTCTCAATGGAGTTCACGCGCTATGCAGAGGCGCCGGCGAGTATCGCCGATGGCATCGTGAAGAAGAACCGGGGGGAATAGCCCTGGCGAGCTCATCGCGGGGCCCCGATTGCTCCGCGATGGCGTCGACCCCGCCGACTCGGAACCTCAATGCTGCTCGCCTGCCCGCCGCAACAGCTTCTTGCACCGCTCCGACAGATGCACCACGCGCAGGTGCTTGCCCGCGCGGGAATACCGCTCGCGCAGGGTCTTCAACGCGGCGATCGCCGAGTAGTCGACGAAGCTCAGGTGCTTGCAGTCCAGCGTCACGCTCTGCGGATCCTGCGCCGGATCGAACTGCTCGAGAAACGGTGTGGTCGAGGCAAAGAACAAGGTGCCATGCACCTGGTAAATCTTGCCGCCCTGGCCATCCTCGTGGCTATCGGCATACAGCTCACGAGCATGCTGCCAGGCGAAGTTGATGGCCGCGATGACGATCCCGAACAGCACCGCGGCGGCCAGGTCCGTCAGTACCGTGACCACCGTCACGGCAATGATCGCCAACACATCGCTTTTCGGCACCTTGTGCAGTACTCGCAGCGACGCCCAGGCGAAGGTCTGCTGCGCCACGACGAACATCACCCCGACCAGTGCCGCCAGCGGAATACGCTCGATCAGCGGCGACAGGAACAACACGAACAGCAGGATCATCACTCCCGCCACCACGCCCGATAGCCGACCGCGGCCATTGGAACTGAGGTTGATCACGGTCTGGCCGATCATCGCGCAGCCGCCCATGCCACCGCACAGCCCCGACACCATGTTGGCCGCGCCCAGGGCCACACATTCGCGGTCAGGGAAACCGCGGCTCTCGGTAATCTCATCGGTGAGATTGAGGGTCAGCAGGGTTTCCAGCAGACCGACCATGGCCATCACCAGCGCATAGGGGGCGATGATCTTCAGCGTCTCAAGGTTCCAGGGCACCTCCGGCCAGGCCAGTTGCGGCAGGCCGCCGGCGATGTGCGCCATGTCGCCGAGGGTGCGGGTCGGCAGCTCGAGCAGGTAGACCAGCAGGCCCACACCGACAATCGCCACCAGCGCTGGCGGCACCGCGCGCGTCAGCTTCGGCAGTACGTAGACCACCAGCATCGTCAGGGCTACCAGGCCGACCATCAGCAGCAGCGGCTTCCCGCCGAGCCAGTGTTCGCCGTCCTTGAAATGCTCGAGCTGGGCCATGGCGATGACGATGGCCAGGCCATTGACGAAGCCAAGCATCACCGGGTAAGGCACCAGACGCACCAGCTTGCCAAGGCGCAGCACGCCGAACAGGATCATCACGATCCCGCCAAGCAGCACCGTGGCCAGCAGATACTGGGCACCGTGCTGCACGACCAGGGCGACGATCACCACCGCCATCGACCCGGCGGCGCCGGAGATCATCCCTGGGCGACCGCCGAACAACGCGGTCAGCGTGCAAATGATGAAGGCACCGTAGAGCCCCATCAGCGGATTGAGGTGCGCCACCAGGGCGAAGGCGATGCACTCGGGCACCAGGGCGAAGGAAGTGGTCAGGCCAGCGAGGACGTCGGCGCGAAGTCGGGCGGGTTTCATGTAGATCCTGTGAAGTGTCCAGTCTGGGCGACAGCGCGCGGGTGCACTGGGTGACCCCAATCACACGAGCGGAAGCAAAATCGAGGGGCGCGATGTTACGGAATTTGTCTGACAGCGGCCACCGCCGCTCTGCTCAGCGCACACGCTCCCGGCTCTGCACCGCGAGATCCAGCGCGCGCTGCATGTCCAGCCGTGCCGAGCGGCCCAGGTCCGGGTCATTGAGACGACCATTGCGCTCCGACGGCAGGATCGGCGCAGTCAGGTCCTCGGCATCCATCGCCTCGAAGTCCTGTTCAGAGCCCATGGTCAGGGCACTGCGGCGCAGCAACATACGCACCTGCTCGGGCGTAAGCTGCGGATTGATCGACAACATCGCCGCCACCGTCGAGGCCACCAATGGCGTTGCATAGGACGTACCGCAGTGCGGCTTGCCAGCATCGGCAGGTTGCAGGCAGGCTGCTGCACTGACATCCACACGCATGTCGACGTTGGAGCTGCGGCGCTTGACCACATGTTGCGGATCGTCAACCGCGGTGTCGCGCTCGCTGCGTTGATGCCCGCCCACCACCAGCAATTGCTCGGTCACGAACGACGATGGCAAACGGTATTCATCGGTGCCAGACCATGACGAGCCATTGCCCGCGGAATTGACCACCACCACATCCGGGTGCTCGCTGCGCAGCCACAGGAAGAATTCCTCGAGCAACTCCTCGTAGCCACTCATGGCCAACCCCGAGCGCACCAGCGAATCGACCTCGTCGCCCTCCACGCTTCTGGCGCCGACGCGGTGGATACCCCAACTCCAGTTGAGCACCCGTACGCCGTCCTCGACCAGGTTGACCGACGCGGCGATGTTGGCGGTGATACCTGCATCCGAGTTGCGCTCGACGATCACCTCGAACCCGGGGCTGGCCTTGCCCAGGCCGCTGAGAAAGCCACCTGCCACCCCCTCCCCATGCCCGGCCAGGATACCGGCGACGTGGCTGCCGTGGCTCTGCGCACGTGCGCCGTCGCGGCCATAAAGGCAGGCCTGTCTTGGCACGCAGGCGCCGCGATAAGCCTGAAAGGGCGCAGCGTCGAAATCCAGCTCGCGCTCGATCACGCCCACACGTATCGGCTGTACAGGCACGTTCGAGGCCGGGACCCGGCGCTGGTAGTAGTACAGGGCATCCGTGAAACGATTGGCCGCCCACTCATCGGCCTGGTCGATGACCGTAGCCTTGCCGCCCTCGCCTTCCTCACCTCGCTCCGGCGCCGACTCTTCGACGATCACCGCGTCCACGCTGAGCTCGCTGCCCATGCGCAGGATCATCGCATCGCGCTGTACAAGATCACGTACCGGCAGGCGCAGTTGGTAGACGTTCAACGGCGGGATCGCCCCCACCACCTGCGCACCATATTTGTCGGCGATACGTTGCGCCTCCTCGCGCCCGTTGTGCTTTTCCTCGATCAGCAGGCTGACCAGGTCGAGGTAGGTGGTCAGGCCGTCCATGTTCCTGGCCACCTCGTGCGGGCCTGCGGCGACCACATGGCTGCGCTGGCGAGTGAGCCAGACCGGATTGCTTTTCTGCCCGCCGACCTGCAGCCACAAAGGAGCGCTCGGACCGGGCTGGTCGAGCGTGAACTCGAGCCTGTCGCCCTCGCGCAGCACGGCACTGGCAGGCAAGGCCCGGTCGCCCAGCCACACCTGTGGAGCCTGGTGCTCCAGACCTTGCGCGCGCAGGCACCAGTGCTGCGGGGCCTCGGACAGCAAATCGCCGCAGCGCTGCAACTGCTGGATGCGCGGTTCGGCGATGGCACTCTGTCCAAGAACAAGCAACAACAAAGGTAGGTAGCGCTTCATGCTGAGGGTCTGCCGTGGTCTTTTTGCTGCGACCCCAGCGCTCAGGCGATGGTTCAGCTGTTGACGATAGCCCGCGAAAGCTCCGTAGCCGCACTGCAAATTTCAAATCCCTGTGATCCAGACACGGCACAATGCTGGCAAATTTGCCATCATGTCTATTCAACCTGCGGAGACCACCAACATGCCGCTACGCCCCCTTGTCACCGCCCTGCTGCTGGCGGCCAGCCTCACCGCGCAGGCGGCCACCGAAGTCGTGCCGCTGCAGCACCGCAGCAGCGCCGAGCTGTTGCCGACCGCCCAGTCCTTTCTTGGAAAGGACGGAACCGTCAGCGCCTTCGAGAACAAATTGATCGTCAATGCCAGCCCGGAACGCATCGACGACCTGCGCGCCTTGCTACAGCAGTTGGACACTGCGCCCAAACGCCTGCTGATCAGCGTCGATAACAACGACAGCAACTACCAGGACAACCGCGGCAACGCCCGGGTCATCCAGTACGGCACCAGCAACCGCGAAGGCGGCCTGCAGCAGATCCAGGCCAGCGAAGGCCAGCCGGCGCTGATCCAGATCGGCCAGAGCATCCCCATCACCAGCACCTCGACCGATGGTTATGGACGCATCCAGAGCGACACCCAATACCGCAATGTGACCCAGGGTTTCTACGTCACGCCGAGCGTCAGCGGTGAAACGGTTCGTCTGCAAATCAGCACCAATAATGATCGAATGAGCCAGGAACGCCAGGATGTAGTGAAGGTGCAGAGTACCGACACAACTGTCTCTGGAAGGCTCGGCGAGTGGATCACCCTGGCGGGGTACAACCAGCAGAGTCAGGCCGACAATAGTCCTTCGGCCCTTACTTACAGCACCCAGCGCGGTGAAAACATGACGCTACGCGTCAAAGTCGACCTTCTCGACTGATCCCAGGCCGTTCAAGGCCTCGACCAAGGGCCTTGAAACTGACTGCAGAGTCGCATTAGACCAAAGATGTAGTAAGCCAAAAAAAGCACTACAAAACATTTGACAGGCTCTTTTCGCCAAGGGCATGATGGCCTCGCTCCCGCTAATCAGGGGCCCTGGCAAGGGCCTTCGGGACGCCCTCCCGACACCCCTGGAGGCGTCCTGTGTCTATACGGCCCACAAGGCGGTTCGACGGGATTGCGACTGCAACGAAGAAGTTGTCCCGAGGGACGGAAGCGCATCACCGCAGAACCGGCAATCGACGTCGCACCGCAGCAAGGCATCCACGAGCCAACCTGCTGGGGACACTTTCGCCTGAACTGCACCCCCTTCCCCTTCGAGCCTTCCCCGTTCGCCGCCGCACTCCCCCGGACAGGACAGCCGCCAGGCCTCTGATTCCGCGCCCTGAGCATCCGCACAACTACACTCAAGATCGATGCGACGAGGTTTATTTCCATGGCACTGACACGCGAACAGCAAATTGCAGCCCTCGAGAAAGACTGGGCCGAAAACCCGCGCTGGAAAGGCGTGACCCGTACCTACACCGCCGCCGATGTCGTTCGCCTGCGTGGCTCCCTGCAGCCGGAGCACACTTTTGCTCGTCAAGGCGCAGAAAAACTGTGGAAGCTGGTCACCCAAGGTGCCCACCCGTCCTTCCGGCCCGAAAAAGATTTCGTCAACTGCATGGGCGCCCTCACCGGCGGCCAGGCCGTGCAGCAGGTAAAAGCCGGCATTCAGGCCATCTACCTGTCCGGCTGGCAGGTAGCCGCCGACAACAACTCGGCAGAGTCCATGTACCCTGACCAGTCGCTGTACCCGGTCGACTCGGTACCGACCGTGGTCAAGCGCATCAACAACGCCTTCCGCCGCGCCGACCAGATCCAGTGGAAAGCTGGCAAGAACCCGGGCGACGATGGCTACATCGACTACTTCGCACCGATCGTGGCTGACGCCGAAGCCGGTTTCGGCGGCGTGCTGAACGCCTACGAGCTGATGAAGAACATGATCGAGGCAGGCGCCGCTGGCGTGCACTTCGAAGACCAGCTGGCCTCGGTGAAAAAATGCGGCCACATGGGTGGCAAGGTACTGGTGCCAACTCAGGAAGCCGTACAGAAGCTGGTGGCCGCGCGTCTGGCCGCTGACGTTGCGGGCGTACCGACCATCATCCTCGCTCGCACTGACGCCAACGCTGCCGACCTGCTGACCAGCGACTGCGACCCTTACGACCAGCCGTTCGTGATCGGCGAGCGTACCCGTGAAGGCTTCTACAAGGTACGTGCCGGCCTCGACCAGGCCATCGCCCGCGGCCTGGCCTACGCCCCGTACGCCGACCTGATCTGGTGTGAAACCGCCAAGCCGGACCTGGACGAAGCCCGTCGCTTCGCCGAAGCGATCAAGAAGGAGTACCCGGACCAACTGCTGTCGTACAACTGCTCGCCATCCTTCAACTGGAAGAAGAACCTGGACGATGCCACCATCGCCAAGTTCCAGCGCGAACTGTCGGCGATGGGCTACAAGCACCAGTTCATTACCCTGGCCGGCATCCACAACATGTGGCACGGCATGTTCAACCTGGCGCACGACTACGCCCGCAACGACATGACCGCCTACGTGAAACTGCAGGAGCAGGAATTCGCCGACGCCAGCAAGGGCTACACCTTCGTGGCGCACCAGCAGGAAGTGGGCACCGGCTATTTCGACGACATGACCACCGTGATCCAGGGTGGCGCTTCGTCGGTGACGGCACTGACCGGTTCGACCGAGGAAGAGCAGTTCCACTGATAGTGGATTGCTGACAGAGGCCCGGGGCTTGAGAAAGCCCCGGGCTTTCTTTTGCCTGCTGCCCCACCACTGCCTGCCCCTGCAGGCGCCTGATGTCCTGACGACGAGGCAAACCCCGAGATCAGGTCTATGCTTGAGGCAGCACAGCAAGCAAGGACTGCCACATGCCTCGTCCAAGCCAACGCCTGGATGCCCCCTATATAAAGAAGCACAGCCCGTACCCGGCTTGCTCGATTGCGCTTCCTTGCCATTGCCGCCCGCCCCCGCCGCCCCGTCATTCGCCGAAACATTGACCCAGAGCGGTACACGAAAACGCTGCAACTGCTAGAACGAGAGTTTTTCTCATTTGCAAGTGACAAGATTGCGAATTGAACTAGACAGGTATCAGATGGCTCGGCAAACAGCGGCTCAGCCAAATGATATTAATTATCATTATTAAATTGAAGACTCGTTACGCCAACCAAGAAACATAATTAACAAATCTGATTGGAATGCCCGAAAATCAAGGCTTTCAGCGATTTACGAAAGATTTTTGTTCTTAATCCTACGAATAATTTTGCACTGGAAATTTTACTTGCCGTGGGTTTACCCATAAAATCAGCGCGATTGATTCAGCTGCGACATTTGGTCACTGCATCAGCGACACCGCGTCGCCGCTCTACTTATTTCAGACTGCAGAGCTGGGTCTCTGTATAAGGATTTCAAGCATGTCCGATTCGGCAGGACTCATCGCCCACAACTGGGGCTTTGCCATCTTCCTCCTGGGTGTCGTCGGCCTGTGTGCCTTCATGCTCGGCCTGTCCAGCCTGCTCGGCAGCAAGGCCTGGGGCCGCGCCAAGAACGAACCCTTCGAATCCGGCATGCTGCCCGTTGGCAGCGCCCGCCTGCGCCTGTCCGCCAAATTCTATCTGGTCGCGATGCTGTTCGTGATCTTCGATATCGAAGCCCTCTTTCTCTTTGCATGGTCTGTGTCCGTCCGCGAAAGCGGCTGGACCGGATTCGTCGAAGCTCTCGTTTTCATAGCAATTCTGTTGGCAGGTCTTGTCTACCTATGGCGCGTCGGTGCTCTTGATTGGGCTCCCGAAGGTCGCCGCAAGCGGCAAGCGAAGCTGAAACAATGAGGCTTTGGCAATGCAATACAATCTCACCAGAATCGATCCGGATGCGCCCAACGAGCAGTACCCGGTAGGTGATCGGGAAACCGTCACCGACCAACTGCTCGAAGACCAGGTCCACAAGAACATCTACATGGGGAAACTCGAAGATGTGCTGCGTGGCGCGGTCAACTGGGGTCGCAAGAACTCCCTCTGGCCGTACAACTTCGGCCTGTCCTGCTGCTACGTGGAAATGACCACGGCCTTCACGGCACCCCACGACATCGCCCGCTTCGGCGCCGAAGTCATCCGGGCCTCGCCGCGCCAGGCCGACTTCATGGTCATCGCCGGTACCTGCTTCGTCAAAATGGCGCCGATCATCCAGCGCCTCTACGAGCAGATGCTCGAGCCCAAGTGGGTCATCTCCATGGGTTCGTGCGCCAACTCCGGTGGCATGTACGACATCTACTCGGTCGTTCAGGGGGTCGACAAGTTCCTCCCCGTGGACGTCTATGTGCCTGGCTGCCCGCCGCGCCCCGAGGCTTTCCTGCAAGGTTTGATGCTGTTGCAGGAATCGATCGGCCAAGAACGACGCCCGCTCTCCTGGGTGGTTGGTGATCAAGGTATTTATCGTGCCGAGATGCCTGCCCAGAAAGACCTGCGTCGTGAACAGCGCATTGCGGTAACCAATCTGCGCAGCCCCGACGAAGTCTGATCCAGCGACCTGCCGCCCGCTCCCCAAGGAGCCGGCGGCCTGGCTTCATTCTCAACGTTGACCCAAAGCGACCGAGACCATGACAGCGGACACCGCTATTTTCATTCCGCCCTACAAGGCTGACGACCAAGATGTGGTCGTCGAACTGAACAACCGCTTTGGCGCCGAAGCATTCGTCGCCCAGGAAACCCGCACCGGCATGCCCGTACTGTGGGTCAAGCGCGCCCAGCTCAAGGAAGTGCTCAGCTTCCTGCGTGGCGTGGCCAAGCCCTACAGCATGCTGTACGACCTGCATGGCGTCGACGAGCGCCTGCGCACCCAACGCCGCGGCCTGCCTGCCGCCGACTTCAGCGTGTTCTACCACCTGTTGTCGGTCGAGCGTAACAGCGACGTGATGATCAAGGTGTCGCTCAGCGAGGGCGACCTGAACCTGCCGACCGTGACCGGTATCTGGCCGAACGCCAACTGGTACGAACGCGAAGTCTGGGACATGTTCGGCATCGACTTTGCCGGCCACCCGCACCTCAGCCGGATCATGATGCCGCCGACCTGGGAAGGTCACCCGCTGCGCAAGGACTATCCTGCCCGCGCCACCGAATTCGATCCCTACAGCCTCACGCTCGCCAAGCAGCAGCTTGAAGAGGAATCGGCGCGCTTCAACCCCGAGGCCTGGGGCATGAAACGCCAGGGCGCCAACGAGGACTACATGTTCCTCAACCTCGGCCCCAACCACCCTTCTGCCCACGGTGCCTTCCGTATCGTCCTGCAGTTGGACGGCGAAGAGATCGTCGACTGCGTCCCGGACATCGGCTACCACCACCGTGGTGCCGAGAAGATGGCCGAGCGTCAGTCCTGGCACAGCTTCATCCCCTATACCGACCGTATCGACTACCTCGGTGGGGTAATGAACAACCTGCCGTACGTCCTCGCGGTCGAGAAGCTGGCCGGTATCCAGGTGCCGCAGAAAGTCGACGTGATTCGCATCATGCTCGCCGAGTTCTTCCGGATCACCAGCCACCTGCTGTTCCTGGGTACCTATATCCAGGACGTCGGCGCCATGACCCCGGTGTTCTTCACCTTCACCGACCGCCAGCGCGCCTACACCGTGATCGAGGCGATCACCGGTTTCCGTCTGCACCCGGCCTGGTACCGCATCGGCGGCGTTGCCCACGACCTGCCACGCGGCTGGGACAAGCTGGTCAAGGATTTCGTCGAATGGCTGCCCAAGCGCCTGGACGAATACACCAAGGCCGCCTTGCAGAACAGCATCCTCAAGGGCCGTACCATCGGCGTTGCCGCATACAACACCAAGGAAGCGCTGGAGTGGGGTACCACCGGTGCCGGCCTGCGCGCCACCGGTTGCGACTTCGACCTGCGCAAAGCCCGTCCCTACTCCGGCTACGAGAACTTCGAGTTCGAAGTACCGCTGGCCCACAACGGCGATGCCTATGATCGCTGCATGGTCCGTGTCGAGGAGATGCGCCAGAGTATCCGCATCATCGACCAGTGCCTGCGCAACATGCCGGAAGGCCCGTACAAGGCGGATCACCCGCTGACCACGCCGCCACCGAAAGAGCGCACCCTGCAGCACATCGAGACCCTGATCACCCACTTCCTGCAAGTCTCGTGGGGCCCGGTCATGCCGGCCAACGAGTCGTTCCAGATGATCGAGGCGACCAAGGGCATCAACAGTTACTACCTGACGAGCGATGGCGGCACCATGAGCTACCGCACCCGGATCCGTACCCCGAGCTACCCGCACCTGCAGCAGATCCCTTCGGTGATCAAGGGCAGCATGGTCGCGGACCTGATCGCGTACCTGGGCAGTATCGACTTCGTTATGGCTGACGTGGACCGCTAAGCATGAACAGCACGCTTATCCAAACCGACCGTTTCGCCCTGAGCGAAACCGAGCGCTCGGCCATCGAGCACGAGATGCACCACTACGAGGACCCGCGCGCGGCGTCCATCGAAGCCTTGAAAATCGTGCAGAAGGAACGCGGCTGGGTGCCGGACGGCGCCATCTACGCGATCGGCGAAGTGCTGGGCATCCCTGCCAGCGACGTCGAGGGCGTGGCCACCTTCTACAGCCAGATCTTCCGCCAGCCGGTCGGTCGCCACATCATTCGCGTGTGCGACAGCATGGTCTGCTACATCGGCGGCCATGAATCGGTCGTCAGCCAGATCCAGAGCGAACTGGGCATCGGCCTGGGCCAGACCACCGCCGATGGCCGCTTCACCCTGCTGCCGGTGTGCTGCCTGGGCAACTGCGACAAGGCCCCCGCGCTGATGATCGACGATGACACCTTTGGCGACGTGCAGCCTGCAGGCGTCTCCAAACTGCTGGAGGGTTACGTATGACCATCACTTCCTTCGGCCCGGCCAACCGCATCGCGCGCTCGGCTGAAACCCACCCGCTGACCTGGCGCCTGCGTGATGACGGCGAGCCGGTCTGGCTGGCCGAGTACGAGTCCAAGAACGGCTACGCTGCGGCCCGCAAGGCCCTGGCCGACATGTCCGCCGACGACATCGTGCAAAGCGTCAAGGACTCCGGCCTCAAGGGTCGCGGCGGCGCAGGCTTCCCCACTGGCGTGAAGTGGGGCCTGATGCCCAAAGACGAATCCATGAACATCCGCTACCTGCTATGCAACGCGGATGAAATGGAGCCCAACACCTGGAAAGACCGCATGCTGATGGAGCAACAGCCCCATCTGCTGGTCGAGGGCATGCTGATCAGCGCCCGCGCGCTGAAGGCGTACCGTGGCTACATTTTCCTGCGCGGCGAGTACACCACGGCAGCGAAGAACCTCAACCGCGCCATCGATGAAGCCAAGGCCGCAGGCCTGCTGGGCAAGAACATCCTGGGCTCCGGTTTTGACTTCGAGCTGTTCGTGCACACCGGTGCCGGCCGCTACATCTGCGGTGAAGAAACGGCACTGATCAACTCGCTCGAAGGCCGCCGCGCCAACCCACGCTCCAAGCCGCCCTTCCCTGCCGCTGTCGGCGTGTGGGGCAAGCCGACCTGCGTGAACAACGTCGAAACCCTGTGCAACGTCCCGGCCATCGTCGCCAACGGCAACGACTGGTACAAGTCGCTGGCCCGTGAAGGCAGCGAAGACCATGGCACAAAACTGATGGGCTTCTCCGGCAAGGTGAAGAACCCGGGTCTGTGGGAACTGCCATTCGGCGTGACCGCCCGCGAGCTGTTCGAAGACTACGCCGGTGGCATGCGCGACGGCTTCAAGCTCAAGTGCTGGCAGCCAGGCGGTGCCGGTACCGGCTTCCTGCTGCCAGAACACCTGGATGCACAGATGTACGCCGGTGGCATCGCCAAGGTCGGCACCCGCATGGGTACGGGCCTGGCCATGGCGGTCGACGACAGCATCAACATGGTCTCGCTGCTGCGCAACATGGAAGAGTTCTTCGCCCGCGAGTCGTGCGGCTGGTGCACACCATGCCGTGACGGCCTGCCATGGAGCGTGAAGATGTTGCGCGCCCTGGAGAAAGGCCAAGGCCGCGCCGAAGACATCGAGACCCTGCTGGGTCTGGTCAACTTCCTCGGCCCAGGCCGCACCTTCTGTGCTCACGCACCGGGTGCCGTGGAGCCGCTGGGCAGTGCCATCAAATACTTCCGGTCCGAGTTCGAGGCCGGTGTCGCGCCCGCTAGCGCTGCCGACACCCTGCGCCCGAACCTGGCCAAGCCGATTGTGGTCGGCGCATAACAAGATGAATCGCGGGTGGTCCGTGCCACCCGCCAGCTTGCAGGCCGGCCCGAACGATTCGCGGCCGGCCGCAAGCTCACCGATTTCCATTAGCCACGCCTGCTCACGCGGGCCAACGAAGAACTTTGAACCATGGCCACTATCCACGTAGACGGCAAAGCGCTCGAAGTCAACGGTGCAGACAACCTGTTACAGGCCTGTCTGTCGCTCGGCCTCGACATCCCTTATTTCTGCTGGCACCCGGCGCTCGGTAGCGTCGGCGCCTGCCGGCAATGTGCGGTCAAGCAGTACACCGACGAGAACGACACCCGTGGTCGTATCGTCATGTCCTGCATGACCCCTGCCTCCGACGGCACCTGGATCTCCATCGACGATGACGAGTCGAAGGCGTTCCGTGCCAGCGTCGTCGAGTGGCTGATGACCAACCACCCGCACGACTGCCCGGTGTGCGAGGAAGGCGGTCACTGCCACCTGCAGGACATGACGGTAATGACCGGGCACAATGAGCGCCGCTACCGTTTCACCAAGCGTACCCACCAGAACCAGGACCTCGGCCCGTTCATCGCCCACGAGATGAACCGCTGCATCGCCTGCTACCGCTGCGTGCGCTACTACAAGGACTACGCAGGCGGTACCGACCTGGGTGTCTATGGCGCCCACGACAACGTGTACTTCGGTCGCGTTGAAGACGGCGTGCTGGAGAGCGAGTTCTCTGGCAACCTGACCGAGGTCTGCCCGACCGGCGTGTTCACCGACAAGACCCACTCCGAGCGCTATAACCGCAAGTGGGACATGCAGTTCGCCCCGAGCATCTGCCACGGCTGCTCCAGCGGCTGCAACATCAGCCCTGGTGAGCGCTACGGCGAACTGCGCCGTATCGAGAACCGCTTCAACGGCTCGGTGAACCAGTACTTCCTGTGCGACCGTGGCCGCTTCGGCTACGGCTACGTCAACCGCAGCGACCGTCCACGCCAGCCGCTGCTGGCCGATGGCAGCAAGCTGGGCCTCGACGCCGCGCTGGACAAGGCCGCTGACCTGCTGCGCGGTCGTACCATCGTCGGCATCGGCTCGCCGCGCGCCAGCCTCGAGAGCAACTACGGCCTGCGCGAGCTGGTCGGCGCCGACTACTTCTACTCGGGTATGGAAGCCGGTGAGCTGAGCCGCGTGCGCCTGGTGCTGGAGGTGCTGAACAACAGCCCGCTGCCGGTGCCGACCCTGCGCGACATCGAAGATCACGATGCCGTGTTCGTACTCGGCGAAGACCTCACGCAAACCGCCGCCCGCGTCGCCCTGGCTGTTCGCCAGGCCACCAAGGGCAAGGCCGAGGCCATGGCCGAAGGCATGAAGGTCCAGCCATGGCTCGACGCCGCGGTGAAGAACATCGGCCAGCACGCGCTGTACCCGCTGTTCATTGCTTCGCTGGCCGAGACCAAGCTCGATGACGTCGCCGAGGAATGCGTACACGCAGCCCCTGCCGACCTCGCCCGCCTGGGCTTCGCCGTGGCCCACGCCATCGACCCGAGCGCACCCGCCGTCGAAGGCCTGGACGCCGAAGCGAAGGCGCTGGCCCAGCGCATCGCCGACGCCCTGGTCGCCGCCAAGCGCCCACTGGTAGTTGCCGGTACTTCGCTGGCTGATGCCGCACTGATCGAAGCCGCAGCCAACATCGCCAAAGCGCTCAAGCTGCGCGAGAAGAACGGTTCGCTGAGCCTGGTCGTGCCTGAGGCAAACAGCCTCGGCATGGCCATGATGGGTGGCGATTCGGTCGATGCTGCACTGGACGCCGTCATCACCGGCAAGGCCGACGCCATCGTCGTGCTGGAGAACGACCTGTACACCCGCGTGCCGGCCGCCAAGGTCGATGCTGCGCTCGCCGCTGCAAAAGTGGTGATCGTCGCCGACCACTCCAAGACCGCCACCAGCGACCGCGCCGACCTGGTCCTGCCCGCAGCGTCCTTCGCCGAAGGCGACGGCACCCTGGTCAGCCAGGAAGGCCGCGCCCAGCGCTTCTTCCAGGTGTTCGACCCGCAGTACCTGGACAGCAGCATCCAGATCCACGAAGGCTGGCGCTGGATGCACGCCCTGCGTGCCACCCTGCTGAACAAGCCGGTCGACTGGACCCAACTGGACCACGTCACCAGCGCCTGCGCCAACGCCGCACCGCAACTGGCCGGCATCGTCAACGCAGCGCCAAGCGCCGCGTTCCGCATCAAGGGCATGAAGCTTGCCCGTGAGCCGCTGCGCTACTCGGGCCGTACCGCCATGCGCGCCAACATCAGCGTTCACGAGCCGCGCACACCGCAGGACAAGGACACCGCGTTCGCCTTCTCGATGGAAGGCTACTCGGGCTCGGCCGAACCGCGCCAGCAAGTGCCATTCGCCTGGTCGCCGGGCTGGAACTCGCCGCAAGCCTGGAACAAGTTCCAGGATGAAGTCGGTGGCCACCTGCGTGCCGGTGACCCTGGCGTGCGCTTGATCGAATCGCAAGGCGATCGTCTGAACTGGTTCAACACCATCCCGGCTGCCTTCAACCCGGCGCGCGGGACCTGGACTGCCGTGCCGTTCTTCCACCTGTTCGGCAGCGAGGAGAACTCTTCGCGTGCTGCACCGGTACAGGAACGCATCCCGGCGGCCTACGTGGGCCTTGCCAAGTCCGAAGCCGACCGCCTGGGCGTCAACGACGGCGCACTGCTGAGCCTGAACGTCGCGGGCGTTTCGCTGCGCCTTCCGCTGCGCATCAATGAAGAACTGGGCGCTGGCCTGGTGGCGTTGCCCAAAGGCCTGGCCGGCATTCCGCCCGCCATCTTCGGTGCATCCGTCGAAGGCCTGCAGGAGGCAGCACAATGAGCTGGTTCACCCCCGAAGTGATCGATGTGATCATCCAGGTCGTCAAGGCTATCGTGGTGCTGCTCGCCGTGGTGGTCTGCGGCGCCCTGCTCAGCTTCGTCGAGCGCCGCCTGCTGGGCTGGTGGCAGGACCGCTACGGTCCGAACCGTGTCGGCCCGTTCGGCATGTTCCAGATCGCCGCCGACATGCTGAAGATGTTCTTCAAGGAAGACTGGAACCCGCCCTTCGTCGACAAGATGATCTTCACCCTGGCGCCGGTCGTGGCCATGAGCGCCCTGTTGATCGGCTTCTCGATCATCCCGATCACACCGGGCTGGGGCGTTGCCGACCTGAACATCGGCCTGCTGTTCTTCTTCGCCATGGCCGGCCTGTCGGTCTACGCGGTGCTGTTCGCCGGCTGGTCGTCGAACAACAAGTACGCCCTGCTGGGCAGCTTGCGGGCCTCGGCGCAGACCGTGTCGTACGAAGTGTTCCTGGGCCTGGCGCTGATGGGCGTGGTGGTACAAGTGGGCTCGTTCAACATGCGCGACATCGTTGAATACCAGGCCCAGAACCTGTGGTTCATCATTCCGCAGTTCTTCGGCTTCTGCACCTTCTTCATCGCTGGCGTCGCCGTGACTCACCGTCACCCGTTCGACCAGCCAGAAGCGGAACAGGAACTGGCCGACGGCTACCACATCGAGTATGCCGGCATGAAATGGGGCATGTTCTTCGTCGGTGAGTACATCGGCATCATCCTCATCTCGGCGCTGCTGGTCACCCTGTTCTTCGGCGGCTGGCACGGCCCGTTCGGCATCCTGCCGCAACTGCCGTTCCTGTGGTTCGCGTTGAAGACCGCGTTCTTCATCATGCTGTTCATCCTGCTGCGCGCCTCGATCCCGCGCCCGCGCTATGACCAGGTGATGGACTTCAGCTGGAAGTTCTGCCTGCCGCTGACCCTGATCAATTTGCTGGTGACCGCTGCGATCGTGCTCTACAACACGCCAGCCGTCGCGGCCCAGTGAGGATTTGACCCATGTTCAAATATATCGGCGACATCGTTAAGGGCACCGGCACTCAGCTGCGCAGCCTGGTGATGGTGTTCTCCCACGGGTTCCGCAAGCGCGACACCCTGCAATACCCCGAAGAGCCCGTGTACCTGCCGCCACGCTATCGTGGCCGCATCGTCCTCACCCGCGATCCCGACGGCGAGGAGCGCTGCGTAGCGTGCAACCTTTGCGCGGTGGCCTGCCCGGTCGGCTGCATCTCGTTGCAGAAAGCCGAGACCGAGGATGGCCGTTGGTATCCCGAATTCTTCCGCATCAACTTCTCGCGTTGCATCTTCTGCGGCCTGTGTGAAGAGGCGTGCCCGACCACCGCGATCCAGTTGACCCCGGATTTCGAAATGGCCGAGTTCAAGCGTCAGGACCTGGTGTACGAGAAAGAAGATCTGCTGATCTCCGGCCCCGGCAAGAACCCTGACTACAACTTCTACCGTGTTGCGGGTATGGCCATCGCTGGCAAGCCGAAAGGCTCTGCGCAGAACGAAGCCGAGCCGATCAACGTGAAGAGCTTGCTCCCATAAGGACAGAAAGATGGAATTCGCTTTCTACTTCGCATCCGGGATCGCCGTGGTCTCCACCCTTCGGGTGGTGACCGGCACAAACCCCGTGCACGCCCTGCTCTACCTGATCATTTCGCTGATCTCCGTGGCGATGATCTTCTTCTCCCTGGGTGCGCCGTTCGCCGGCGCCCTGGAAGTGATCGCCTACGCTGGCGCCATCATGGTGCTGTTCGTCTTCGTGGTGATGATGCTCAACCTGGGGCCGGCTTCGGTCGCCCAGGAGCGTGGCTGGCTCAAGCCGGGCATCTGGGCAGGGCCGGTGATCCTCGCCGCCCTGCTGCTGCTGGAGCTGCTGTACGTGCTGTTCGCCAATCCGAGCGGCGCTGCCATCAGCGGTACCACGGTTGACGCCAAGGCCGTCGGCATCAGCCTGTTCGGCCCCTACCTGCTGGTGGTCGAACTGGCCTCGATGCTGCTGCTGGCCGCGGCCGTCACCGCCTTCCACCTGGGCCGCAACGAGGCGAAGGAGTAAATCATGGGTGCTATCCCTCTCGAGCATGGTCTGGCGGTTGCCGGCATCCTGTTCTGCTTAGGTCTGGTCGGCCTGATGGTCCGCCGCAACATCCTCTTCGTGCTCATGAGCCTGGAAGTCATGATGAACGCCGCAGCCCTGGCGTTCATCGTCGCCGGTGCCCGTTGGGTCCAGCCCGACGGTCAGGTGATGTTCATTCTGGTGATCAGCCTGGCAGCCGCCGAGGCCAGCATTGGCCTGGCAATCCTGCTGCAGCTGTATCGCCGCTTCCACACTCTCGACATCGATGCTGCCAGTGAGATGCGCGGATGAACCTTCTCTTCCTGACTTTCGTCTTTCCCCTGATCGGCTTCCTGCTGCTGTCGTTCTCGCGCGGGCGGTTCTCGGAGAACCTGTCCGCCCTGATCGGCGTCGGTTCGGTCGGCCTCTCGGCCGCGACCGCCGCCTACGTGATCTGGCAGTTCAACGTCGCGCCGCCTGAAGGCGGTGCGTACAGCCAGCTGCTGTGGCAGTGGATGTCGGTGGACGGCTTCGCGCCGAACTTCACCCTGTACCTGGACGGCCTGTCGGTCACCATGCTCGGCGTGGTCACCGGCGTGGGCTTCCTGATCCACCTGTTCGCCTCCTGGTACATGCGTGGCGAAGCCGGTTACTCGCGCTTCTTCTCGTACACCAACCTGTTCATCGCCAGCATGCTGTTCCTGATCCTGGGCGATAACCTGCTGTTCATCTACTTCGGCTGGGAAGGTGTGGGCCTGTGCTCCTACCTGTTGATCGGTTTCTACTACAGCAACCGCAACAACGGTAACGCGGCACTGAAGGCCTTCATCGTCACCCGCATCGGCGACGTGTTCATGGCCATCGGCCTGTTCATCCTGTTCGCCCAACTGGGTACGCTGAACGTCCAGGAACTGCTGGTGCTGGCACCGCAGAAATTCCAGGCGGGCGACACCTGGATGGTCCTGGCCACCCTGATGCTGCTCGGTGGTGCGGTCGGTAAGTCGGCCCAGCTCCCGCTGCAGACCTGGCTGGCCGACGCGATGGCTGGCCCGACCCCGGTTTCGGCACTGATCCACGCCGCGACCATGGTCACCGCAGGCGTCTACCTGATCGCCCGTACCCACGGCCTGTTCACCCTGGCGCCGGACATCCTGCACCTGGTTGGCGTAGTGGGTGGCATCACCCTGGTACTGGCCGGCTTCGCCGCGCTGGTGCAGACCGACATCAAGCGTATCCTCGCCTACTCCACCATGAGCCAGATCGGCTACATGTTCCTCGCCCTGGGCGTTGGCGCATGGGATGCGGCGATCTTCCACCTGATGACCCACGCCTTCTTCAAGGCCCTGCTGTTCCTTGCCTCCGGTGCGGTGATCGTTGCCTGCCACCACGAGCAGAACATCTTCAAGATGGGCGGCCTGTGGAAGAAGCTGCCACTGGCTTACGCCAGCTTCGTGGTCGGTGGTGCTGCGCTGGCCGCCCTGCCGATCCTGACCGTGGGCTTCTATTCCAAGGACGAGATCCTCTGGGAAGCCTTCGCCAGCGGCAACACCAACCTGCTGTACGCAGGCCTGGTCGGCGCGTTCATGACCTCGCTGTACACCTTCCGCCTGATCTTCATCGCCTTCCACGGCGAAGCGAAGACCGAAGCCCACGCTGGCCACGGCATCAGCCACTGGCTGCCGCTGGGCGTGCTGATCGTGCTGTCGACCTTCGTCGGCGCCTGGATCCACCCGCCGCTGGCAGGCGTGCTGCCTGAGAGCGCCGGTCACGCCGGTGGCGAAGCCAAGCACTCGCTGGAGATCGCCTCGGGCGCCATCGCCATCGCCGGTATCCTGCTGGCTGCGGTGCTGTTCCTGGGCAAACGTCGCCTGGTCACCGCGATCGCCAACAGCAGCATCGGTCGCGTCCTGTCCGCCTGGTGGTTCGCCGCCTGGGGCTTCGACTGGATCTACGACAAGCTGTTCGTCAAACCTTACCTGCTGATCAGCCACATCCTGCGCAAGGACCCGGTTGACCGCGGTATCGGCCTGATTCCTCGCATGGCTCGCGGCGGCCACGTCGCCATGAGCAAGACCGAGACCGGTCAGCTGCGCTGGTACACCGCCTCTATCGCCGTAGGTGCCGTGCTCGTGCTCGGCGCCGTGGTAGTGGCCGCGGTATGACCATGAATATTGCGAACCTCGCGAACCTTGCGACTCTGCGAAAGGAAACGAACCCGTCATGATTCTGCCTTGGCTGATCCTGATCCCCTTCATCGGCGGCTTCCTGTGCTGGCTGGGTGAGCGCTTCGGCGCCACCCTGCCGCGCTGGATCGCGCTGCTGACCATGTCCCTGCTGCTCGGTATCGGCCTGTGGCTGTGGGGCACCGGTGACTACACCCTCGCCCCCGCCCCGGGCGCCGAACCTGCCTGGGCTGTGGAATACAAAGTCCAGTGGATCCAGCGCTTCGGCATCAGCATCCACCTGGCCCTGGACGGCCTGTCGCTGCTGATGATCCTGCTCACCGGCCTGCTCGGTGTGCTGTCGGTGCTGTGCTCGTGGAAAGAGATCCAGCGCCACGTCGGCTTCTTCCACCTCAACCTGATGTGGATCCTCGGCGGCGTGGTCGGTGTGTTCCTGGCGCTGGACCTGTTCCTGTTCTTCTTCTTCTGGGAAATGATGCTGGTGCCGATGTACTTCCTCATCGCGCTCTGGGGTCACAGCTCGGCAGATGGCAAGAAGACGCGGATCTACGCGGCGACCAAGTTCTTCATCTTCACCCAGGCCAGCGGCCTGATCATGCTGGTGGCGATCCTTGGCCTGGTGCTGGTCAACTACAACGCCACCGGGGTGATCACCTTCAACTACAGCGACCTGCTCAAGGCACAGCTGCCGCCAGGTGTCGAATACCTGCTGATGCTGGGCTTCTTCATCGCCTTCGCGGTCAAGCTGCCAGTGGTTCCGTTCCACTCCTGGCTGCCTGACGCCCACGCCCAGGCGCCGACTGCAGGCTCCGTCGACCTCGCCGGCATCCTGCTGAAGACTGCCGCCTACGGCCTGCTGCGCTTCGCCCTGCCGCTGTTCCCGAACGCCTCGGCCGAGTTCGCGCCGATCGCCATGACACTGGGCCTGATCGGTATTTTCTACGGCGCCTTCCTGGCCTTCGCCCAAACCGACATCAAGCGCCTGATCGCCTTCTCCAGCGTCTCGCACATGGGCTTCGTGCTGATCGGTATCTATTCCGGCAGCCAGCAGGCCCTGCAGGGTGCGGTGATCCAGATGCTGGCCCACGGCCTGTCGGCTGCGGCGCTGTTCATCCTGTCCGGCCAGCTGTACGAGCGTCTGCACACCCGTGACATGCGCCAGATGGGCGGCCTGTGGCACCGCATCGCGTATCTACCAGCCATCAGCCTGTTCTTCGCCGCCGCGTCGCTGGGCCTTCCGGGCACCGGCAACTTCGTCGGCGAGTTCCTGATCCTGATCGGCAGCTTCGCCCACGTGCCATGGATCACCGTGATCGCCACCACCGGCCTCGTGTTCGGCTCGGTCTACTCGCTGATCATGATCCACCGCGCCTACTTCGGTCCGGCCAAAGCCGACACCGTGCTGGCCGGCATGGACGGACGCGAGCTGATCATGGTGCTGGGCCTGGCGGTGCTGCTGATCGTGCTGGGCGTCTACCCGCAGCCGTTCCTCGACACCTCTGCCGCCACCATGAGCGGTGTGCAGCAGTGGCTCGGTTCCGCTTTCACTCAACTCGCTTCGGCCCGGTAAGAGCGCTATGGAATTCACCACTCAACACTTCATCGCATTGGCGCCGATGCTGATCACCACCATCACCACGGTGGTGGTGATGCTGGCGATCGCCTGGAAGCGCAACCACTCGCAGACCTTCCTGCTGTCCACCGTGGGCCTGAACCTGGCCCTGCTGTCGATCCTGCCGGCACTGAAAGTCGCACCGCTGGCGGTCACCTCGCTGGTGACCATCGACAAGTTCGCCTGCCTGTACATGGCGATCATCCTGGTGGCCACTCTGGCATGCGTTACCCTCGCCCACGCCTACCTGGGCGAGGGCTCCAAGGGCTTCCCGGGCAACCGTGAAGAACTCTACCTGCTGCTGCTGATGTCAGCGCTGGGGGGCCTGGTGCTGGTCAGCGCCAACCACCTGGCAGGCCTGTTCATCGGCCTGGAGCTGCTGTCGGTGCCGGTCTATGGCCTGGTAGCCTATGCGTTCTTCAACAAGCGCTCGCTGGAAGCCGGCATCAAGTACATGGTGCTCTCGGCTGCAGGTTCGGCCTTCCTGCTGTTCGGCATGGCCCTGCTCTACGCCGATGCCGGCGCCCTGACCTTCGACCAGCTGGGCAAGGCCCTGGCCGCCACCAGCATGCCAAGCCTGCTGGCCCAGCTGGGCCTGGGCATGATGCTGGTAGGCCTGGCCTTCAAGCTGTCGCTCGTGCCTTTCCACCTGTGGACGCCGGACGTGTACGAAGGTGCTCCGGCACCGGTCGCCGCCTTCCTGGCCACCGCCAGCAAGGTTGCGGTATTCGCCGTGGTCGTACGCCTGTTCATGCTCTCCCCTGCCGCCAGCAGTGGCGTGCTGAGCACCGTACTGGCAGTGATCGCCGTCGCCTCGATCCTGGTCGGTAACCTGCTGGCGCTGACCCAGAGCAACCTCAAGCGTCTGCTGGGTTACTCGTCCATCGCCCACTTCGGTTACCTGGTCATCGCCCTGGTGGCGAGCAAGGGCCTGGCACTGGAGGCCATGGGCGTGTACCTGGTCACCTACGTGATCACCAGCCTGGGCGCCTTTGGCGTGATCACCCTGATGTCCTCGCCGTACGCCGGCCGTGACGCCGACGCGCTCTACGAATACCGCGGCCTGTTCTGGCGTCGTCCGTACCTGACCGCGGTACTGACCGTGATGATGCTGTCGCTGGCCGGTATCCCGCTGACTGCAGGCTTCATCGGCAAGTTCTACATCATCGCCACCGGCGTCGAATCGCACCTGTGGTGGCTGGTCGGTGCTCTGGTGATCGGCAGCGCCATCGGCGTGTACTACTACCTGCGGGTCATGGTGACCCTGTACCTGGTAGAGCCGAACCTGCGTCGTCACGATGCGCCGCTGAAGTGGGAACAGCGTACCGGCGGCGTCATGCTGCTGGCCGTTGCGATCCTGGCCTTCGTGCTGGGTGTATACCCGCAGCCGTTGCTGGAACTGGTTCAGCAGGCTGGCCTGCACCTGGTGGGCTGATCCGTTCTGCGTTGTATCAAGACACCCCGCCTCGGCGGGGTGTCTTGTTTCAGGGTCCGGCAAAACCGGCCACCGCCTTCAACCACAGCGAGCACGGTCACGCGCCGGGCATTCAGCTCGGTGCAGATTCAATGCGGTATTGATAATGCCGATGTGACTGAACGCCTGGGGAAAATTCCCCAGCATTCGCTGCCCGAGCGGATCGTACTGCTCGGCCAGCAGGCCCACGTCGTTGCACAACCCGGTCAGGCGGTCATACAAGGCCTGCGCCTGGGCCTGACGCCCCAGCAGCACATACACGTCAGCCAACCAGAACGAACACACCAGGAAGGTCCCCTCCCCAGGCGCAAGGCCGTCGCTGCAACTGTCGCTGTCGTAGCGCAGCAACAAACCATTCTTCAGCAGACGATGCTCGATCTGTTCCAGCGTCCGCAAGAAGCGCGGATCTTCCGCTGGCAGAAAACCGGTCAGGGCAATCTGCAGCAGGCTGGCATCGAGCTCGTTCGAACCATAGGCCTGCACGAAGTACTGCCCACCAGCGTCCAGCCCCTGCTCGCACACCTCTCGGTGAATCTGCTCGGCTACCTGACGATAATGCGTGCCCCGTTCGCGATCCTCCTCGGTGGTTTCAGCCAGACTCGCCGCACGGTCGAACGCAACCCAGGCCATCACCTTCGAATGCACGAACTGTTGGCGTCCGCCACGCACCTCCCAGATTCCTTCGTCGGGCTCGCGCCAGATGCGCTCCACATACGGCATGATCAACCGGGCGATTGCGGCACTGCGAGGGTGGCGGGGCAGCCCGCCCTTGATCGCCTGGGCCATGGCATCGGCCACCTCACCATAGATATCCAGCTGGCGCTGCCCGGAGGCTGCGTTGCCGATGCGCACCGGGCTTGAGCGTTCATAGCCGGCCAGCCAGGGCAAGGTGAATTCGGCCAGGTCGCGCTCGCCTGCCAGGCCATACATGATCTGCATCTGCTCCGGGTTACCGGCCACCGAACGCAGCAGCCATTCGCGCCAGGCCTGCGCTTCATCGAAGTACCCCAGGTTCATGAACGCCAGCAGGGTCATGGTGGCGTCCCGTAACCAGCAATAGCGATAGTCCCAGTTACGCTCGCCACCAATGCGCTCGGGCAGCGAGGTGGTGGCCGCAGCGACGATCCCGCCGGTGGGCGCATAGGTCAGCGCCTTGAGGGTCAACAGCGAGCGACGCACCAGAGCGCTGTGCGGCCCCATGTCAGGGCAGCGGGCAGCGAAGTCCTGCCAGAGCTCCAAGGTGCGTGCGAGCGCCTGATCGGCGTCGAAATCCGGCGTGTCGGGCAGGTGCGAGGGTTGATGACGCAAGGCGAACACCTGCCGCTCGCCCGCGCCCACATGAAAGCGGCAGACGCTGTGATGGTCCATTGCATGCAACCCGACCGTGCTACGCAGGATCAGCCGGTCGGGGCCGGCAACGGCACTGAGGGTCAGTGGATCGAGCCGCTCCACCCAGGGAACACTGCGGCCATAGTCGAAGCGCAGCACCAGATCGAGCTCGAATCGGGTCTGCCCCGAAAGACCTTCGACGATGCGTAGCACGGCGTTGTCTTCACCCAGGGGCATGCAGTCGAGTACCCGGGCACGGCCGCTGGCAGTGGTCCAGGTGGTTTCCAGTACCAGGGTATCGCCCAGGTACTGCCGGCTGCACTGCTCCACCGGGTCACTGGGCGCCAGGCGCCAGCGACCATTTTCTTCATTGCCGAGCAAGGCGGCGAACACCGCCGGGGCGTCGAAACGGGGCAGGCACAGCCAGTCGATCGAACCATCGCGGCTGACCAGGGCTGCGCTACGGCAGTTGCCAAGCAGGGCATAGTCTTCGATGTGCGCGGGCATTGGAGCTCCTTGGATTGAGGCTTGGGTTCGCTCTGTTGTTTGTGACCACAACCGAGCACGCTTTGCGCCCCTCGCCCGAATCCTGCAGTACATCAACGACGTCGCCCCCCTGGCCTGCTACTGTTCTCCCCAGCCCCAACCCGTGAAGGATCACCCTGCCCCATGTCTTCCGACCTGCTCCTGGTCCTCGGCCTGCTGGCCATCGTCGTCACCCTGTTCATCCTCAACCGCCCGCGCATGGATGTGGTTGCCCTGTTGGTGATCCTGTTTCTGCCGCTGTCCGGTATCCTCACCGTCGAGCAGGCCCTGGCCGGCTTCAGCGATCCCAACGTGGTGCTGATCGCCGCGCTGTTCGTGATCGGCGAAGGCCTGGTGCGCACCGGCATCGCCTACCGCATCGGCGACTGGATGAGCGAACGCGCCGGCAACAGCGAGGCACGCTTGCTGGTGCTGTTGATGGTCGCAGTCGCCGGGCTTGGCTCGGTAATGAGTTCGACCGGGGTGGTGGCGATTTTCATCCCGGTGGTGCTGAGCATCGCTGCGCGTCAAAAGCGCTCGCCAAGCCGCCTGATGATGCCGCTGAGCTTCGCCGGCCTGATCAGCGGCATGCTCAGCCTGGTGGCGACGCCACCGAACGTGGTGGTGCACAGCGAGCTGGTACGCCATGGGCTGGAGGGCTTCAACTTCTTCAGTTTCACCCCGTTCGGCCTGGTCATCCTGGTGCTGGGTGTGGGCTACATGTTGCTGACCCGCCGCTGGCTCAACGGCGAGGTGCGCAAGGACGGCCGCAGCGAAAGCCGTCGCACCCTGCTCGACCTGGTGCTGGACTACAAACTCAGCGGCCGCGAGCGGCGGCTGCGCATTCGTCCACATTCGCCGCTGATCGGCCATACC
This sequence comes from Pseudomonas sp. A014, assembly GCF_052378495.1. NCBI lineage: Bacteria > Pseudomonadati > Pseudomonadota > Gammaproteobacteria > Pseudomonadales > Pseudomonadaceae > Pseudomonas > Pseudomonas sp. A014. The sequence goes on along the minus strand of NZ_CP199001.1, from coordinate 2,158,101 downwards.
CTTGGCGAACTCGAATTACGTACCCGCCATGGCGCCAATGTGGTCGGCATCGAGCGCCAGCACAAATTCACCACCCGGGTGATCGCCGCCGACTCCGGCACCTTGCTGCAACAGGGCGATGTGCTGCTGCTCGACCTCTTCGCCAATCGCGACGATCTGCGCAGCCTGTGCCAGACCATGCAACTGGAACCCCTGCACTTCAAGGCCGCCTACTTCATCGATCAATCGCAGGAAGTGGGCATGGCCGAGGTCTCGCTGCCGCCCGGTTCGCAACTGATCGGCAAGACGATCCTGGAGCTGGCCTTTCGCAGTCGCTACGGCCTCAATGTGGTCGGCCTGCGCCGCGAGCAGAACGCGGTCGATGAGCAACTGGTGGAAGAGAAACTGCGCCTGGGCGATACCCTGCTGGTCATCGGCCCCTGGAAGGCCGTGCGCCAGCTGCAAAGTCAGCCGCGCGATTTCCTGGTACTCAGCCTGCCAGCCGAAGTCGATCAGGTGGCGCCTGCGCGCGCCCGTGCTCCGCACGCCTTGCTGAGCCTGGCGGTGATGGTCGGACTGATGGTCAGCGGCCTGGTACCCAATGTCCTCGCTGCGCTGATCGGCTGCCTGTTGATGGGCGCCGGGCGCTGTATCGACATGAACAGCGCCTACCGCGCGATCCATTGGCAAAGCCTGGTACTGATCGTCGGCATGCTGCCCTTCGCCCTGGCCCTGCAGAAGACCGGCGGCATCGACCTGGCCGTCACCGGGCTGGTCGGCCTGCTCGGCGGCGCCGGCCCGCTGGCCATCCTGGCCTGCCTGTTCGCCCTCACCGCAGTGATCGGGCTGTTCATCTCCAATACGGCTACGGCAGTGCTCATGGCTCCGGTTGCAATCAGCACGGCGCAACAGCTGGGGATGTCACCGTACCCCTTCGCCATGACCGTGGCCCTGGCCGCCTCGGCAGCCTTCATGACGCCGGTGTCCTCGCCGGTCAATACCCTGGTGCTCGGCCCAGGCCAGTACCGCTTCGCCGACTTCGTCAAGATCGGTGTGCCCTTCACCCTGCTGGTGATGGGAGTGACCGTGGTGATGGTGCCCTGGTTCTTCGGGTTGCAGTGAGCCGGCTGAAAACCTGTACCAAACCTGAAATATCAGGGAGGATCGGCACAAACTAATATCCAATTGACATCAATTCGTTTCATGAACCACACTGCAAGCCATGTGTCCCAGGTGTTCGCTGTAGTCGTCCTGGATTACGTTTCCGCTTGTCGGTCGAGCCCATGGTGTTTTCAGCCCAGTCGCGCCTGCTGCCTCCGTTGATCCTGTTTGGCCTGACCTTCGCCCTGACGCTGGGCGGCATCCTGGCCAGGCCGATCGAATCCCTGTCGCTGTTCTGGCCGGTCAATGCGGTGTTGGCCGGGGTGCTGCTGCGCCATCCCCGCCAGGGCAGTATCCTGGGCGTGGCCCTGATGTACGTGGCGATGGTCAGTGCCGACCTGATCTGTGGCAGCGAGTGGCGCCCGGCCCTGTGGTTCAACCTGTGCAACGTCGGTGCGATCGTCACCTTCTGGCGTTTGTTGGCGCACTTGCCCCGCTCCCACCGGCGCCTGCGTACACCTCACGGCGTACTGCGCGTGTTCGCTGCCTGTGCCGCAGGGGCCGTGGTGGCTGCGAGCCTCGCCTGCGTGATGGCCGCGCCCTGGTTCGATCAGTCATTGCGCGCCACCTGGCTGGCCTGGTTCAGCGAACAGTTCTCCACCAGCGTACTCGTGCTGCCGATCATGCTCACTGCGCCGTCGCTACCGGCTCTGGTGCGCAGCGGAGGGCTGCCTGTGCGACTGGCACCCTTGCTGGTGCTGCTGGCGTCGCTGGTGCTCAGTATCGTTTTCGGCGGCCCTGGCGCAATCGCCTTCCCCATTTCTGCGCTGCTGTGGTGCGCCCTGAGCTACTCCCCCTTCATGCTTTCGTTGCTGACCCTGACAGCGGGCAGCACCCTCATCGTTGCCGTAGCCCAGAACCTGATGCATTTCAGCGTGCCGCAGAGCGAGCCTGGCGTCACTGCGCTGATGTCGGCTCGCCTGGGCATCGCCATGCTGGTGCTCGGGCCGCTGGTGGTGGCCTGCGTGAGTAATGCCAACCGCGCCCTGCTGTCGCGCCTGGCGCACCAGGCGACCATCGATCACCTGACCGGCGCCCTGACGCGCAGCGCCTTCACTCGCCAGGCCAACGCCCTGCTCGAAGGCCGGCAGCAGCATGCCCAGGCGCTGCCGCTGACCTTGATGATGCTCGATATCGACTACTTCAAGGCCATCAATGATCGCCATGGCCACGCTGTCGGCGACCACGTCCTGCGCCAATGCGCCAGGGCACTGCAGGACCAGCTGCACGACGGCGAGCTGTTCGCTCGCCTGGGTGGCGAGGAGTTCGTCATCGTCGTTCCGGGGCTGGCTCCTGAACAGGCCGCGTTCACTGCCGAGCGTCTGCGCCGGGCCGTGCAGGACCTGCAGATGGTGCAAGGCGAGGTGCCACTGCGTATCACCGTGAGCATCGGTGTCAGTGGCTGCAACGATAGCCAACCGATAGCCGACCTTGATGCCTTGCTGGCCGACGCCGACCAGGCGCTGTATCGCGCCAAGGCCCATGGCCGCAACCGTGTCGAGCAGGCCCAGCGCCAGGTCGTCTGAATCAGCCGATCAGGTCCCACGAAAGCTTGCCGATCAGCACGCACAGCAGCACCAGGAACAGCCCGCGCACGAACCCTGCCCCCTTGCGTACCGCCAGCCAGGTACCCGTCAAAGCCCCCAGGATGTTGAACACCGCCATCGGCAATGCAATGGCCCACAGCACGTTACCCGAGGGAACGAAGAACACCAGCGCTGCGAGATTGGTGGCGATGTTCACAAGCTTGGCCGACGCCGAGGCGTGGAGAAAATCCAGGGCGAAAAAGCGGATGAACAGGAAGATCAGGAAGCTGCCCGTGCCAGGGCCGAACAGACCGTCATAGAAACCGATGGCACCGCCGATCAGTACCGCCAGGCACTGTTCCCTGCGGCCGATGCGCGTCGGTGTGTGCACGGCACCGAAGTCCTTCTTGCAGAACGTGTAGATCGCCATCAATACGATCAGCACCAGCACCGCTGGGCGCATCACGCTGGGAGGGACCAACGATACGGTCGCAGCCCCGACGAACGACATCACAAAGGCACTGGCCATCGCCGGCACGATCAGCCCCCAGTCGAGACTGACCTTGCGAATGAACGAGCGCGCAGCGAAAGCCGTGCCGCACACCGACGCGAACTTGTTGGTGCCCAGCAGCGCTGCCGGTTGAGCACCGGGCAATACATTGAACAATGCAGGAATCTGGATCAGCCCGCCGCCGCCGACCGCAGCATCGATCAATCCGGCAGCGAAAGCGAACAGGGACAACAGGACGATATCCGTCATTTGAAAGGTTCCAGGCAGGGAGAGCGTGCGGAAAGCCTAATCAAATGGCCGCACCTGTGTTGAAATGCCATATTGCACAAACCGCAATGAGGAACTCGCCATGGCATTGGACATGCTGCGCGAAATACAAGCCTTCGTCAGCGTCGCCCACAAGCGCAGCTTCGTTGCCGCCGCCCGCGCGCTGGGGCGCTCCCCCAGCGCCGTAACCCGCGCGGTGCAAGCACTGGAGGACAACGCTGGCACCCGCCTGCTCAATCGCAGTGCCAATGCCGTTACCCTGACCGAAGCCGGTGAACACCTGCTGCCACATGCACAACGCTTGCTGGAGGTGCAACGTGATGCCGCCGATGAGCTGGCGGCGCTGAGCGGTTCGGCACAAGGCTGGATCCGCTTCGCAGTGCCCGAGCTGTTAGGCCAGAAAGTACTGCCAGCGGTACTCGCCGACTTTTCCCAGCGTCACCCCCAGGTAACCCTGGACGTACAGTTCGTCGACCAGGCTCTGGACCCGGTGCAAGGCAAGTTCGATTTCGTCGTGCGCGGCGCCTTTCCCCAGTCAAGCGAACTGATCGGCTACCCACTGTGGAACTACCGCCGCCACCTGTACGCCAGCCCGGCGTACCTGCAGCAACACGGCTTGCCACTGGAACCCGAGGAGTTGAGCGGCCATGCGCTGATCCTGCACACCGCTCCGCGCATCCTCAAGGCTTGGCATTTCTGCCGCGACGGCCAGATCACCAGCCTGCGACCACGTCCGCGCCTGCGTCTGTCCGCTGGCACTGCGGTGTATCAAAGCGCGCTGGCAGGCGCCGGCATCGCCCGCCTCGCCGACTGGCTGGGCGAACCACAAGTGCAGGCCGGGCGCTTGCTGCGGGTATGTCCGGCGTATCACCTGACCTCCAGCAGCGGCCAGGATCCACAGATGCATGCGCTCTATCCGCCAGGCGAACAACCGGCTCGGGTCCGTGAACTGCTGCAGGCGCTGCGGCGTGCGCGTCCCTGACCCTCAGATGGTGCTGTACAAATTCTGCTCAATTTAACAAAGGCCGCTTCACTCCTGGCTTGTAGCGTTTTATCCACAGACCTACCCACGTTTTTTGTGGACAGAATTCCGAGGCCAGATAACGACTTATCGCACACGCACCAGTGCAGCATTTGCCAGCTTGACCAATTCGATCCACTCGCCAACGTTGATCGCCCCGGCCTGCTCGAGTTGTTCGGCACAGACCAGTGCCTGCTCGTAATCCCGTTCGCTGGCGATACCTGTGCCAACGAACCGCTCCCGCCACTCCAGCATCGCTGCAGTGCCCTTCTTGCTTTCCATGTACGACTCCGAGACAGGTGGGCTGCCGTCAAGCCAAAACTCCAGACGCCCCCACGCTCAGGGGCCGAAAACGGCCGCGGGAGATTACACGAGCGGTCATCAAACAAGAATAAATATCAACAAGAAGCCGACGGAAAGTCGATGAGAGGCGTAGCAGGAGGTAAAACGCATCGAGCCCATCTCACGGGTAGACGGGCTCGGAGAAGTTGGACGGGCATTTCAGCCCGGCGGGATGGTACCCAGCAAGCCGATCAGGATCGTCAGCATCAGGAAACCACCCAGGAACAACGCAAGCTTGCCCATTGGAACCTCGACAAAGTGGGGACTGAACGGCAGAGCTGCCCGTCAGGGATACGGTGCAGCCGCGCTCGCCCAGCGCATACCGCTTCGTACGGCTGGGCTTGAGGGGCATTGTCAGGCCTTGGCTGATACGGTTACAGATTCAGGTTGCTGGAAAAAAAGCATATCAGATTGATCGTTCAGTCCACTGTCGCAACTTTTCCAACGGCAACCACCCCAGCTCACCGTTGCGCTGGCGCCGACACCAGAGCCAGCCGTTCAAGCGCCGCAGCCCCACCATCACCTGCCCGGGATCAGCGTCCAGCTCATAGGCCGAGTACGACTCCAGTGCCCGCCCCTGGCCAACACCCAGCCGCTCGATCAGTTGCCCCGGTACCCAGCCTGGCTCTTGCCCCTCACAACTGCACAGGTACCAGTCCTGCCAGTCTTCCTCGCCCTCGTAACGCTGCCCGATCTGCAACAACGTCCCTCGGGCGAAGCTGATGGGTCGAGGGTATTCACTGCGATGGCTTTCGATCACCACGTATTTCATATGCCGCTCCCTGGCTATAGAAGAATCAGTCCTGGCAGTCGTTCAGAGGCTCATGACCATTTCATGCCAAGCCATGCCACCGTGATCGGAACTGGAGGGTTTTACGTACTCGTATCCCATCTTTTCGTACAACCCTACATGCTGGTCTTTGCACATCAGGTGAATGGTCGCCTTGCCACGTTCACGCATCTGCGTGATGAAGCGCGTCATCAGTTGCCCGGCGAAACCACGCCCCTGAAACGACGGATCGACCACCACCGACATGATCACCACATTGGGCGCCTGAGCATCGTGCCCGACCAGTTCCTTGAACGCCTCATCGGACATCACCACCTCGTGGGCACAACCACCGTTGATGAAACCCACCACTTGGCCGTCCAGTTCCAGCACCAGGAAACCCTCCGGGTACTGGTCGATGCGCGTGGCAATCTTCTCCCGCGTGGCCGCTTCGTCGCCCTCGTAGGCGGTGGTTTCGATGTGATAGCAGCGGTCCACATCCGAAGGCGTGGCGGGGCGGAAAACAGGCGTATTCATGGGGTAGGTCCGCGTCTCGATAAGCAGAGGACGACATCCTAACCGCAGCGGCTCAGCTTCGCACCGCGATCACACGTCACACCCCGCTTAACCGAGCATTACCTGTGCACCACGCCTTTGTATGTTTACGTATCAAAACCCAGCGCAGATACGTAGGAAAACCACACCCAACATCATCAGACACATCCTTGATACACCCCGACATTTTACTGGTGCCACCCCCGCACCACGGCCAAGCCAAGGAAATGTCCATGTCCAGCCCTCACCGTTTCAGATACCCCGCCCTGCTCGCCGCCGTACTGATGCCGCTGAGCCTCGTTGCCACAGGCGCAGCCTTCGCCGCAGACCCAACGCCTGCTGCCCCAAGCACGCAAACCGCACACGACAGCTTTGGCCCGCTCAAGCACATCAAGGCCGGCGTGCTGGATGTCGCCTACGTCGAACAGGGTCCCGCCGACGGTCCTGTAGTCATCCTCCTGCACGGCTGGCCCTATGACATCCACAGCTTCGAAACCGTGACGCCCCTGCTCGCCGCCAAGGGCTATCGCGTCCTGGTGCCCTATGTTCGTGGCTACGGCGACACCCGCTTCCTCTCCGACAAGACGCCCCGCAACGCTCAACCCTCGGCCCTGGCCAGCGATGTGATCGCCTTCATGGACGCTCTGCACGTACAAAAGGCCGTGCTCGCAGGCTTCGACTGGGGTGCACGTAGCGCCGACATCGTCTCGGCCCTGTGGCCCGAGCGGGTCAAGGCGCTGGTCTCGGTCAGCGGCTACCTCATCAGCAGCCAGGAGGCCGCCAAGGCCCCGCTGCCGCCCAGTGCCGAGCTGCAATGGTGGTACCAGTTCTACTTCGCCACCGAACGCGGCCGCGCCGGGTATGAAAAGAATCGTCATGACTTCGCCAAGCTGATCTGGCAGCTCGCCTCGCCGAAGTGGGCATTCGACGATGCCACCTTCGATCGCAGTGCCAAGGCGCTGGACAACCCTGATCAGGTGGCGATCACAGTCAACAACTACCGTTGGCGCCTGGGCCTGGCGCAGGGCGAGACTCAATACGACCCGCTGGAAGCGAAACTGGCCAAGTTCCCCGCAATCACGGTACCGACCATCACCCTCGAAGGCGACGCCAACGGCGCACCACATCCGCCGGCAGACGGCTATCGGCAACGTTTTACCGGGAAGTACGAGCATCGCCTGCTGACCGGCGGGATCGGCCATAACCCACCGCAGGAGGCACCTGCCGCCTTCGCACAGGCGGTGGTGGATGCCGACCACCTTTGACCGGCCCTGGCACATCCGCACAAAGCCCTGGCATGCCAGGGCTTTGTGCGCAGGACAACAGGTCATTTGGCCAGGAGCAGGGGCAACTGGTCGATGATCCCATCGGCCACCGCTGGCCTGGCACCAATGCCACGCAGCGTGTCCACACCGACTCAGGCGCGGGTGATCCCCGTCACTTCGTGACCTGCCGTGCACAACGCCCGTACCAGCGGAATCCCCACCGCACCGGTAGCGCCGGCAATCAACACTTTCATCGCGCCAGCTCCTCGACGGCCTTGGGCGTGTTGCGGAAACTGATGGCCATACGGTTGTAGGCGTTCATCAGGCTGATGGCGATCGTCAGGTCGATCAGCTCACGCTCGGCAAACACCCCGCGAGCGGCCTCATAGGCGTCATCCGGCACACCGGTCTGGGCCACTCGCGTGACCTGCTCGGCCCAGGCAAGTGCCGCCCGCTCGCGCGCATCGAACAGATCGCCCGCTTCTGCCCAGGCCTGGACCAGAGCGATCTTCTCGATCTTCTGGCCTTTCTTGATCAGGTCGCGGGTATGCATGTCCAGGCAATAGGCGCAGTTGTTGATCTGCGAGACCCGCAGGTAGACCAGTTCTACCAGCGTTGCATCGAGGCCGCTCTGCATGACATAGGCGTAGACCCCTCCCAGGGCCTTTGCCCCACCGGGTGCCAGTTGGTTGTAATCGAGTCGGTTGGTCATCTTACTTCTCCCCGGCGTGTGCGACAGGTGTGGTGAGGGCTTTGTCATCGCTATCGACAATGAAGACCGCGAGCAACTTCGCAGGCGCTGTCTTGCTGGCATTGCGGCTCACGGTATGACGCGCGCCGGGGTTCTCGTACCAGCTTTCGCCGGCCTTGAAGACCTGCTTGGGGCCATCATCGACCTGGGACTCGATGGCCCCCGATACGACATAGGCGTAGATGAATGCCGATTGGGCATGCACATGCGAAGGCGACTGAGCACCCGGCGCATAGTCCACCTCGACCGCAACCAGCGATTTGCCCGGAACGTTGGGAATGGCATGTTCGAAGTTGGGCGTCACTACCTCGCCAACACCATGCGCCTGGGCCGTCAGCGAAGCGCCCAACAGGACGCCGGCAAAAAGGGTAGCCGTGAGCGAAAAACGCTTCATCGAGAGTTCCTCGTGGAATGAATGGCAACGTCAGTCTCGGTGCTATCTGGTACATTAAAAAGCACCAAAAATACCTTTTTTACATGTACCAGGCGGCTACCTCGTCGCGTCCAGGCCTAATACTCATGCCGCTCAACGTCAGCATCGACCGCGCTGCAAAAACACCCTTGACCGAGCAGATCCGCGCCAGCATCGGTGCCGCGATCGAATCCGGCGTACTCAAGCCTGGCGCACGCCTCCCCTCCTGGCTGGACCTCGCCGCCCAGTTGGGCGTATCGCGCGGCACCGTGCGCGCCGCCTACGAGATGCTCGTGGACGCCCAGCTCGTGGTCGCCTCACGGGCGGATGGCACACGCGTCTGCGACCGGCCAGCACTCCCCGCGCGCGAAGAAACACCCCCGCGCGAAACCCCGTTCATGGAGTTGTACCGCGAGTTCACCGCAGGCCCCGCAATCTTCCAGCTCGGTGTTCCGGCCCATGAAAGCTTGCCTGCGAGGCTGTTCAGCCAAATCCGCTCACATGCCATGCGCTCGGAGATGCGCGGCTCGATCCAGTACCCCGACCCACGGGGCGAACTGGAACTGCGTCGGGTGGTGGCCGCCTATGTGGCCATCGCCCGAGGTATCGAGTGCCTGCCCTCACAGGTGATCATCACCAGTGGTTTTGCCGGCGGGCTCGGCCTGCTTCTGCAGACACTGGGCATCGGCGGCCGCAAGGCCTGGATCGAAGACCCCGGTTTTCCGTTCTCCCGAAAAGGCCTGGAGCTCGCCGGGCTGGTGCCGGTTCCCGTCCCGGTGGACGCATCGGGCATGGACGTCGAACAAGGCCGACGCCTGGCGCCGGATGCCGCCGTCGCCCTGGTCACCCCCGGACAGCACGCTCCACTGGGCGTCACGATGTCCCTGCCCAGACGCCTGAACCTGCTCGACTGGGCCGCGCAGAACAACGCCTGGATCATCGAAGACGACTACCTCAGCGAGCTGCAACTGGAGTCCAGGGCCGCACCCGCCCTAGCCTCCCTCGACCGCAATGGCCGCGTGGTGCACATCGGCTCATTCAGCAAGACCATCAGCCCCGCGCTGCGCCTGGGCTTCCTCATCGCCCCACCGGCACTGGCCCCCAGGCTCGGCGAAGTCGCCGCCTGCCTGAGCCCCGCGCCGGGCCCGGCCGTGCAACTGGCCACAGCGGAATTCATGCAGCAGGGGCATTACCTGCGCCATCTTCGACGGGCGAAACGCCTATACCGCAGCCAGCGTGACGAACTGCTCAGCGCCTTGAAAGAAAGGCCACTGGGCGCCGACATTTGCACCGCCGGGCTGGCGGTACTGCTGCGACTGCCGGCTGGGACGCCGGATGTGAGTATTGTCAGAGAGGCGTCGATGTTCAGCATGTCGCCTGGGGCATTGTCGCCGTGGTATCTGGACCAGGCGCGGGCCAGCAGCGGGATTCTGCTTGGTATTGCGACCAGCTCGGGGCGAGAGCTGGAGCGGTGCTGTGATCGGCTGGATGAGATTGTTGGGCGGTTTGTGGAGGGTGATGGGGGTGGGCTATAGACCCTGGCCCTGGCCATCAGCCGTCTACACTGGCAAGATCAACTGCAGCGTTCACGAAGGGCCTTGGCGTTGTCACACGGCTACTCCAAGGAGAGGTCATGACCCTACGCAGCTTGGCAAAAAATCTTCCACCCGATCCTCACAATGAGGGCTGGGTGCTTGGCTGGGGAGTGCTGAGGGATCGACATCCCTGGCACTTTGTCGACGTCTTCGCCGACAGAAATACCGCCAGGATGGAGGCGCAACGCCGGGGAGATGACTACGTCGTGGAGTATGGCGCACACCGACTAGGATCGGATGATTTCATATGCGGTGTGAGCTTGCCTGAAGGGTAGACAAGCGTCGACTGACCGCGAAGACTCCGGCGAAGCGGCTCTCGCGTAGCCGCTCCAAGCTTCGCCACATGTATAAATTTACTGACCAGCCGCAGCTTCGGACATCCATCGATCTGGACCATGCAACTGCTGCTGGGGCAAACCAAAGAACAGATAACGTGCGGGGAGCGCCACCTAGCGGGCTCTTGGCGAAACCTGCCGACAAAGTAACGTGTCGGAAGCGCTTCGGAAAGTTTTTTCTACCCCAGAAACGCAAAAAGCCCTGAATAATCAGGGCTTTGAATATGGCGGAAGCGTAGAGATTCGAACTCTAGGATAGTTGCCCATCGACGGTTTTCAAGACCGTTGCCTTAAACCACTCGGCCACGCTTCCAGCTTGTTTTGCGGCGGCAATCATACCGTAATGAAACACGCTGTCAAACTCTCTCTGTCGCCCGTTGCAGAGGCTCTGTTATGATCTTTGCATCTGAACGTTTCAAACCCACAGGAGTGTCGCCATGCGCGAACAGGATTACGCCGTACAACACGGCCAGCAGGTCGAGCAGCAGGAGGTCAGCAAGGTCCTGCGCAACACGTACAGCCTGCTGGCGCTCACGCTTGCCTTCAGCGGCGTGATGGCTTTCGTCGCTCAACAGATGCGCGTCGGTTACCCGAACATCTTCGTGGTGCTGATCGGCTTCTACGGGCTGTTCTTCCTCACCGCCAAGCTGCGTGACTCGGTCTGGGGCCTGGTTTCGACCTTCGCCCTCACCGGCTTCATGGGCTTCATCCTCGGCCCGATCCTCAACCGCTACCTCGGCATGGCCGGTGGCGCTGAAGTGGTCAGCTCGGCCTTCGCCATGACCGCTCTGGTGTTCGGCGGCCTGTCGGCCTACGTGCTGATCACCCGCCGCGACATGAGCTTCCTCAGCGGCTTCATCACCGCGGGCTTCTTCGTGTTGCTGGGTGCCGTGGTCGCGAGCTTCTTCTTCCAGATCAGCGGCCTGCAACTGGCGATCAGCGCTGGCTTCGTGCTGTTCTCGTCGGTCTGCATCCTGTTCCAGACCAGCGCCATCATCCATGGCGGCGAGCGCAACTACATCATGGCGACCATCAGCCTGTATGTATCGATCTACAACCTGTTCGTCAGCCTGCTACAGCTGTTCGGCATCATGGGTCGTGACGACTGATCGTTAGCGATTGGACGATTCAGGAAAGCCCGCTTCGGCGGGCTTTTTTGTGGGCGGGTGCTTTTAGGGTTGCACGCCCCCCCACCTCCACAAAGAAACAAAGAGCAGCCCGGCCAAGACGTACCTCTACCCCTTCGCCGTCGGGCCCCGTAGAATGCGCTCCTTTTTTCTTCGGGGCGGTTTCCCATGAGTTCACTCGAACACGAGCCGGGCGCGACGGCGCCTGCCAACGAACTGGTCCTTGGCCTCGAGGACAAGCCGCGGCCACTGATCGGCCTGCTGGCAGCACTGCAGCACTTGTTGGCGATCATCGTGCCAATCGTCACTCCCGGCCTGTTGATCTGCCAGGCGCTGGGCGTTTCGCCGCGGGACACCAACCTGATCGTGTCGATGTCGTTGGTGATCTCGGGCATCGCCACCTTCGTTCAGTGCAAGCGCTTCGGGCCATTCGGCGCGGGATTGCTGATCGTCCAGGGCACCAGCTTCAACTTCGTCGGGCCGCTGATTGCCGGTGGCGCGCTGATGGTCAAGCAGGGTACGCCAGTCGAAGGCGTGATGGCGGCGATCTTCGGTGTAGTGATCGCCGGCTCGTTCGTGGAGATGGGCGTTTCGCGCATCCTGCCATTCATCAAGCGCCTGATCACCCCGCTGGTGACAGGCATCGTGGTGCTGATGATCGGCCTCACCCTGATCAAGGTTGGCCTGATCAGCATGGGCGGTGGCTTCGCGGCCATGGGCAACGGCACCTTCGCCAATGGCGAGAACCTGCTGCTGTCGGGCGTGGTGCTGGCGATCATCGTGCTCCTCAACCGGATTCCGGTGGTGTGGATGCGCAGTTGCGCCATCGTCATCGCGCTGGCGGTGGGCTATGCGCTGGCAGGCTACCTGGGGCGCCTGGACTTCACTGGCATGCACGAGGCCGCGCTGTTCCAGGTGCCGGTCCCGCTGCACTTCGGCCTGGGCTTCTCCTGGGCGCTGTTCATTCCGATGCTGGTGATCTACCTGGTGACCTCGCTGGAAGCCATCGGCGATGTGACAGCCACCAGCAAAGTGTCGCGCCAGCCGGTCGAAGGGCCGGTGTGGATGCAACGGATCAAGGGCGGGGTGCTGGTCAACGGTGCCAACTCGCTGCTGGCGGGCCTGTTCAACACCTTCCCTAGCTCGATCTTTGCGCAGAACAATGGGGTGATCCAGCTGACGGGCATCGCCAGCCGTCATATCGGTGTCTGGATCGCGCTCATGCTGGTACTGCTGGGGCTGTTTCCGAGCGTAGCCGGGGTGATCCAGGCCGTGCCGGAGCCTGTGCTGGGTGGCGCTGCGATGGTGATGTTCGGTGCGGTGGCGGCATCAGGGATCAACATCCTGGCCAGCACCCGCCTGGACCGGCGGGCGCTGCTGATCATCGCCGTGTCGCTGGCCCTGGGGCTGGGCGTGGCGCAGGTGCCGGAGTTCCTGGCGCACATGCCGGCGGCGCTGCGTAACGTACTGGAGTCGGGCGTTGCCACCGGCGGCATCTGCGCCCTGGTGCTGAACTGGTTCCTGCCAGAGAGCCAGGAACGCGCCTGACCATCGTTGCAGGCAGACAAAAGCCCGCGCCTACAGGTGCGGGCTTTTTGCTTTATCATGACGGCATTTCTTTGCACGAGCCTTCCATGAAATTCGCCATCGCGGTGTTTTCTCCGGCCCATGCGCCCTCCTCGCGCCGCGCGCTGCGCTTCGCCGAGGCGGCCGTGGCCGGCGGACACGAGATTACCCGACTGTTCTTCTATCAGGATGGGGTGCACAGCGCCTCGGCCAACGTCGTCGCGCCGCAGGATGAACAGGATGTGGCGGCGCAATGGCGCAGCTTCGTCAGCGACCATCAGCTCGATGCCGTGGTCTGCATCGCCGCAGCATTGCGCCGTGGCGTGCTCGACGAGGCCGAAGCCAACCGCTACCAGCGCCCTGCCGTGAACCTGCCCAAACCCTGGGAGCTGTCCGGCCTTGGGCAACTGCACGAAGCTGCGCAAATGGCAGACCGCCTGGTCTGCTTCGGAGGCGATTGAAATGGCCAGATCCTTGTTGATCATCAGCCGTCAGGCGCCTTGGAATGGGCCATCCGCCCGCGAAGCGCTGGATATCGCGCTTGCCGGTGGCGCCTTCGACCTGCCGCTGGGCATGCTGTTTCTCGACGACGGTGTCTTCCAGCTCGCCAGCAGCCAACAACCGGCGCTGCTGCAGCAGAAGAACCTTGCCGCCAACCTGCAGGCGCTTCCGATGTTCGGGGTCGAGGAACTGTTCGCCTGCGCGCACAGCCTCCAGCAGCGCGGGCTGGACGGCAGCACGCTGGAACTGCCAGTACAGGTTCTCGACGATGCAGCGCTGCGCGCACTGATCGCCCGTTTCGACCAGGTGGTGACCCTCTGATGATGACCTTGCATGTAATCAGCCATTCGCCCTTCGGCGACGACCGCCTGGCCAGTTGCCTGCGTTTGCTGGACACCCAGGACGCGCTGCTGCTGTGCGGCGATGCAACCTACGCCCTCAAGCCTGGCAGCGAACCTTACCGGGTGTTGCACGCTGCAGGCCTGGAGCAACGCCTGTTCGCCCTCGAAGAAGACCTACAGGCCCGCGCAATCCCCAGCGAGTTGGCAAAGGCCGTGGACTATCCCGCCTTCGTCGAGCTCTCGCTGCACTACGACAAGGTCAACACCTGGCTATGAGCAACCTGACTGTCGGCGATCGCTCGATCGCCCTGGACAAGGACGGCTTCCTGGTCGACTTGCAGGACTGGTCCCACGAGGTCGCCCAAGCCCTGGCCGCTCGTGAAGCGATCGCATTGACCCCGGACCATTGGGAAGTCCTCGAACTGCTGCGTCAGTTCTACGACGAATATCAGCTTTCGCCAGCGACTCGTCCGCTGATCAAGTACACCGCCCTGAAGCTGGGCCCGGACAAGGGCAACAGCCCGCACCTGAACCGTCTGTTCAACGGCACCCCCGCCAAACTGGCCGCCAAGCTGGCGGGCCTGCCCAAGCCGACCAACTGCATATGACCGAGCCGATGACCGACAGCCCAAGCCCCCTGACCCTGGAAACCCCGGCCGAACACCCCTTCGCCGAATTCGTGCGCATTCTTGGCAAGGGCAAGCGAGGGGCACGGGGCTTGACCCGCGAGGAAGCGCGCGCGGCGATGACACTGCTGCTCGAAGGGAAAGTCGAAGACACCCAACTGGGCGCCTTCCTGATGCTGCTGCGGCACAAGGAGGAAAGTGCCGAGGAACTGGCTGGTTTCACCGAAGCCCTGCGCAGCCACCTGCAAGCACCATCGATCGCCGTGGATATCGACTGGCCAAGCTATGCCGGCAAGAAGCGCCACCTGCCCTGGTACCTGCTGGCCGCCAAGTGCCTGGCTGGCAACGGCGTGCGTATTCTCATGCATGGCGGCGGCGCCCACACGGCCGGGCGCCTGTACACCGAACAGTTGCTCACCCTGTTGGACATCCCCCTGTGCCGCGACTGGCAAGCGGTGGCCAGCAGCCTGGACCAGCAGCAACTGGCCTTCTTCCCGTTGCAGGACTGGGCGCCGCAGTTGCAGCGGATGATCGACCTGCGCAACACCTTGGGCCTGCGCTCGCCGATCCACTCCCTGGCCCGTGTACTCAACCCACTCGGCGCCCGCTGCGGCCTGCAAAGCATCTTCCACCCCGGCTACCAGGCCGTGCACCGCGAAGCCAGCCGCCTGCTCGGCGATCACGCCCTGGTGATCAAAGGTGATGGCGGCGAGATCGAGGTGAACCCCGATGTCCTCAGTCACTTGTACGGCACTACTGGCAGCGAGGCCTGGGACGAAGAATGGCCCGCGCTAAGCGCACAACGCCACGTCAAGCCGGCAAAGCTTGAGCCTGAGCATCTGTTGGCGGTATGGCGCGGCGCGGCGCAGGACAGCTATGGCGAGCTGGCAGTAGTCGCGACCATGGCCCTGGCGCTGCGCGGTCTGGGCCAGGATCGCGAACTGGCGTTCAGCACCGCGCGCACGTTCTGGTCAAACCGAAACATCTAATCACTCGATCAATGACCGGCGATATTTGCGCTATTTATTCGAACGGTATGCCCTAGACTGAGCTCCAACGACAAACGACTTGTAATTGGAGCTCCACATGGGCCTTTTGATCGACGGCCGCTGGCATGACCAGTGGTACCAGAACAGCAAGGATGGCGCCTTCCGCCGCGAAAACGCCCAGCGCCGAAATGCGCTACCTGCGGCCGAAGCAGGCCGTTACCACCTGTATGTTTCGCTGGCATGCCCATGGGCGCACCGCACCCTGATCCTCCGCGCACTCAAGGGCCTGGAGCCACTGATCGACGTCTCTGTAGTGAGCTGGCTGATGGGCGAGCATGGTTGGACCTTCGACACCGCACAAGGCTCGACCGGCGATCATCTCGACGCTCTCCGGTACCTGCATCAACGCTATACCTTGGATGATCCGCACTACACCGGACGGGTGACGGTACCCGTGCTGTGGGACAAGCAAGAGAAGCGCATCGTCAACAACGAATCAGCGGAAATCATCCGCATCTTCAACAGCGCGTTCGACGAGTTGACCGGCAACCGTCTGGACCTTTACCCCGAACCACTGCGCGCCACCATCGATGCACTCAACGAACGCATTTACCCGGCGGTGAACAACGGCGTTTATCGCGCAGGCTTCGCCACCACCCAGGAGGCGTACGAGGCAGCGTTCGATGAGGTGTTCAATGAGCTGGATCACCTGGAGGCGCTGCTCGACACACAGCGCTACCTGGCAGGCGAATACCTGACCGAGGCGGATGTAAGGCTGTTCACCACGCTGGTGCGCTTCGATGCGGTGTATCACGGACACTTCAAGTGCAACCTGCGACGACTGGCGGACTATCCGAACCTCTCCAACTGGCTGCGCGAGCTTTATCAGTGGCCGGGGGTGGCGCAGACGGTGAATATGGAGCATATCCAGAAGCACTACTACATGAGCCACAAGACCATCAACCCGAACGGCATCGTGCCCAAGGGGCCATTGCAGGACTTCACGCTGCCCCATGATCGTGAGCGGTTGGCGGGCAAGGGAATATGGCAGGGTTGAAATCGCTGGGGCTGCTTCGCAGCCCATTCGCGGGCAAGCCCGCTCCCACAGGTTTAAAGCGGCGCCTTACCTGTGGGAGCGGGCTTGCCCGCGAATGGATCACAAAGTGGTCCCAGTGATCAGCTGTTCTGCGCCCCTTCGAACCAGGCCAGCTTGTCACGCAACTGCACCACTTCCCCAACGATCACCAGGGTCGGCGCATGCACTTCATGCCGGGCGACCAGGTCCGGCAGGTCTGCCAGGGTCCCGGTGAATACGCGCTGATTGCGGGTAGTGCCCTGCTGCACCAGCGCTGCCGGCGTGCTTGCCGCACGACCATGACGGATCAACTCGGCGCAGATGGTCGGCAAGCCAACCAGGCCCATGTAGAACACCAAAGTCTGGGCTGGCGCCACCAGGTCATTCCAGGGCAGGTTGCTGGTGCCGTCCTTGAGGTGGCCCGTGACGAAGCGCACCGACTGGGCGTAGTCGCGGTGAGTCAGCGGAATACCGCCGTAGGCCGAACAGCCGCTGGCCGCCGTGATACCCGGCACCACCTGGAAGGGGATGCCCTCATCGGCCAGTTCCTCGATCTCCTCGCCGCCACGGCCGAAGATGAACGGATCGCCGCCCTTCAGGCGCAACACACGCTTCCCTTGGCGGGCCAGATCGACCAACAGGCGGTTGATCTGGTCCTGGGGCACGGCATGGTCAGCGCGACGCTTGCCGACATAGATGCGCTCGGCATCACGCCGGCACATCTCGATGATGGCCGGAGCCACCAGACGGTCGTAAAGCACCACGTCAGCCTGCTGCATCAGGCGCAAGGCACGGAAGGTCAACAAGTCGGGATCACCAGGACCGGCACCGACCAGATAGACCTCACCGCCCTGTTGCACAGGGGCGCCATCGACCATGGCCTGCAACAGGCGCTCGGCTTCGGCGCCCTGCCCGGCCAACTGGCGCTCGCCGATCGGCCCCTGGAACACTGTCTCCCAGAAGCCGCGCCGCTGGTTGACGTCCGGGTACAGCGACTTGACCTTGTCCCGAAAACGCGCGGCCAGGCCTGCCAGCTCGCCATAGGTGGACGGAATCCAGGCCTCGAGCTTGGCCCGGATCAAGCGTGCCAGCACCGGCGCATCGCCGCCACTGGACACCGCCACAACCAACGGCGAGCGATCGACGATGGCAGGGAAGATCACTGTGCACAGGGCCGGTGCATCCACCACGTTGACCGGCAGGCTGCGCGCTTGTGCGTCTGCCGACACCTGCGCGTTGAGCGCCGGGTCATCGGTGGCAGCGATCACCAGACGGCACCCCTCCAGGTCAGCGACCTGATAGCCACGCACCAGCACCTCTCCGCTGCCTTCCCTGGCCAGCGCGGCCAACTGGCCGTCGACTTCCGGCGCGACCACCCGCAGCACACCCCCGGCATCAGCCAACAGGCGCGCCTTGCGCAGAGCGATCTCACCGCCGCCGACGACCAGTACCCGGCCGCCCTGCAGCTTATGGAACAGCGGCAGGTACTTCATTTAGCGGATAACCTCGACGCCGCCCATGTAGGGCTTGAGCACTTCAGGGACGCGAATCGAACCATCGGCCTGCTGGTAGTTCTCCAGCACCGCAACCAGCGTACGGCCCACCGCCAGGCCCGAGCCGTTGAGCGTGTGCACCAGCTCCGGCTTGCCGGTTTCCGGATTGCGCCAGCGGGCCTGCATGCGGCGGGCCTGGAAGTCGCCACAGTTGGAGCAGGAGCTGATTTCACGGAACTTGCCTTGGCTCGGCACCCACACTTCCAGGTCGTAGGTCTTCACGGCGCCGAAGCCCATGTCGCCGGTGCACAGGGCCAGCACGCGGTACGGCAGCTCGAGCAACTGCAGCACGCGCTCGGCGTTGGCGGTCAGGCCTTCAAGGGCTTCCATCGACTTGGACGGCTCCACCACCTGGACCATCTCGACCTTGTCGAACTGGTGCTGGCGGATCATGCCGCGGGTGTCACGGCCCGATGCGCCGGCTTCGCTGCGGAAGCACGGGGTGTGGGCGACCAGTTTCAGCGGCAGCTGCTTGGCGTCGAGGATCTCGCCCGCCACCAGGTTGGTCAGCGACACTTCGGCGGTCGGGATCAGGTAGAAGTCGGCCTCGCCTTCGCGGGTGATCTTGAACAGGTCTTCCTCGAACTTCGGCAACTGGCCGGTGCCCTGCAGGGCCGGGGCCTGTACCAGGTACGGGGTGTAGTGCTCCTCGTAGCCGTGCTCGCCGGTGTGCAGGTTGATCATGAACTGCGCCAGGGCGCGGTGCAGACGGGCGATCGGCCCACGCAGCACGGCAAAGCGAGCGCCGGACAGCTTGGCCGCGGCCTCGAAGTCCAGGCCACCGCTGACTTCACCCAGGGCAACGTGGTCCTTGATTTCGAAGTCGAAGGCCTGCGGCGTGCCCCAGCTGCGCACTTCGACATTGTCTTCTTCGCTGGCGCCGACCGGCACGCTGGCGTCCGGCAGGTTGGGGATGGTCAGCAGGATGCCGTCGAGCTCGGCCTGGATCTCGTCCAGCTCGGCCTTGCCGGCCGCCAGCTCGTTGGCCATGCGCTCGACGTCCGCCATCAGCGGGGCGATGTCTTCGCCCTTGGCCTTGGCCTGGCCGATGGATTTGGAACGGGCATTACGCTCGGCCTGCAGCTGCTCGGTGCGGGTCTGCACCGACTTGCGGCGCTCTTCCAGTGATTCGATGCGCGCGACATCCAGGCTGAAGCCACGGGAGGCCAGGCGTTCCGCCACTTCCTGAAGTTGGCCGCGTAACAGTTTGGAATCGAGCATATCGTTCTCTCGTTGTGTTTAGGTGTTGGTTCAGATTCGGGTCAGGGCCAGGCCAGCCCAGGTGGCGAGCAGCCCGCCCAGCACGCTGGCGGCGGCATAGCCGAAGGCCAGGGGCGCCTGTCCGCTTTCGAGCAGGCGCACGGTATCCAGTGAAAAGGATGAAAAGGTGGTCAACCCGCCGACGAAGCCGACGATCAGCCCCGCACGTACCTCGATCGGCACGCCGGGCTTGTTGAGGAACAGGCCGTACAGCACACCAATGATCAGGCAGCCCACCAGATTGACCGCAAGCGTAGCGAGATAGAAGTGCCGTGGCCAGTGGGCATTGACCCAGTTACCCACCGCAAAGCGAAGCAAGGTGCCAGCAATACCTGCGGCGCTCACCGAAGCGATCAGGGCAATCACGTTTTTCTCCGTTGACGGGGGCTGTTGCGGTCCAGTTCGGCAAGGTGGCGCAGTTTCTCGCCAATCTTCAATTCCAGGCCACGTGGCACTGGCTGGTAATAGGGGCGTGGCTCGAGCTCGTCGGGGAAGTAATCTTCGCCAGCTGCGTAGGCATCCGGCTCGTCGTGGGCGTAGCGGTACTCATCGCCATAGCCCAGTTGCTTCATCAGCTTGGTCGGTGCGTTGCGCAGGTGCAGTGGCACTTCGAGCGAGCCATGCTCGGCAGCCTCGCGCAAGGCGGTCTTGAAGCCCATGTAGACGGCGTTGCTCTTGGGTGCGCAGGCAAGGTAAGTGATGGCCTGGGCCACCGCCAGCTCGCCCTCGGGGCTGCCCAGGCGTTCCTGGACATCCCAGGCTGCCAGGCACAGACTCAGTGCACGGGGGTCGGCGTTACCGATGTCCTCGCTGGCCATGCGCACCACGCGACGGGCGATGTACAAGGGATCGCAACCGCCATCGAGCATGCGCGCGAACCAGTACAGCGCACCGTCAGGATTGGAGCCGCGCACCGATTTGTGCAGCGCTGATATCTGGTCATAGAACGCCTCGCCACCCTTGTCGAAGCGGCGGCGGCTGTCGCCAAGCAGGCTTTGCAGCATCTGCACGTCGATTTCGCTGCCATCCTCGGCAAGGTCGGAAGCGTTCTCGAGGAAGTTGAGCATGCGCCGACCATCGCCATCGGCGGCAGCCATGAGCATTTTGAACGCCTCATCGCCGATCCGCAGGTTGCGCTTGCCCAGCCCACGTTCTTCGGTCAGCGCACGGTTGACCAACTTGCGCAGGGCCGCTTCGTCCAGGCTCTTGAGCACATAGACCCGAGCCCGCGACAGCAAGGCGTTGTTCAGTTCGAACGAAGGGTTTTCGGTGGTGGCGCCGATGAACAGCAAGGTGCCGTCTTCGACGTAGGGTAGAAAGGCATCCTGCTGGGACTTGTTGAAGCGGTGCACTTCATCCACGAACAGGATGGTACGCCGACCATACTGGCCGGCCTGCTGCTTGGCCACCTCGACGGCCTGGCGGATTTCCTTGACCCCCGCCAGCACCGCCGAGACCGTCTCGAAATGTGCATCGCAAAACTGCGCAAGCAGCCGGGCCAGCGTCGTTTTGCCAACCCCCGGCGGCCCCCAGAAGATCATCGAGTGCAGCGCACCCTGCTCCAGCGCTTCACGCAGCGGCTTGCCGCGTGCCAGCAGGTGCTCCTGGCCCACGTACTCGTCCAGGTTGGACGGACGCAGGCGAGCAGCCAGGGGCTGGGCAACGGGTTCGCTTCGAAACAGGTCCATGATGCCTCGCGTTACTCCTGGATGACGTCGGCGCCTTCCGGGATCTTGAACTGGAACGTGCTCGCCGGGACAGCCTGGTTGGCCTTGACCCCGTTGAACAGGATGTTGGTGCGCTGACCGACGCTGTCGATCAGTTGCATGTCATTGATCAGCCCTTTGCGGAACGAGATGCGCAGGGAGTCGAACAGCGTGTCCTTGGTCTTGGGCTTGAGGGTGAAGTCCATGACCTCCCCCTGCTCCTTCGACGCGATGTCGAAGCTCTGGCTGATCTTGGAGACATCGCCGGACAGCAGCAGCGCCGGGGTCTGGCTCAAACGCACGTCAAGCTTCTTGACCGTGGCCTGTTCCAGGTCCGGGTCCCACAGGGTGACTTTTTGCCCATCGGACACCACCACCTGCTCCTGCGGAGCATCGGTGTGCCAGTAGAACAGCCCCGGACGCTTGACCGTCATCTTGCCGGTCGTTTCCTGCAAGCTGGTGCCGCTGGCATCCAGGGTCAGCTGGGAGAAGTTGGCCTCGATGGTCTGGGACTTTTCCAGCAATTGGGTCAGGCGCTGTACGTCTTGCTCACCGGCATGAGCCGTAACCGAGCCCAGGGTCAGGGCAGAAACCAACAGCATGCGAATCGCGCGCATGGGAATCCTCATTGAGCAGTGAATAGGCCGAACGCCGTCGTTGGCGCCCGGCAAAGTGATCATCAATCGCGCGGGCCACCCGGGGCAATCACTTCCCGCGAGCCGTTGCTGTTCATCGGGGTGACTACGCCGGCCATCTCCATCGCCTCGATCATCCTCGCGGCACGGTTGTAGCCGATCTTGAGCTTGCGCTGTACCGCGGAGATCGACGCCCGGCGGCTCTCGAGCACGAACTGCACCGCTTCGTCGTACAGGGCGTCGGTTTCCGCATCGTCACCATCGCCACCACCGCCGCCACCTTCGAAGCCGCTGCCGGCCTCTTCGACACCGTTGAGGATGTCGTCGTTGTAGTCCGGTGCGCCACGCAGCTTCCACGCCTCGACCACGCGATGTACTTCATCGTCGGAAACGAAGGCACCATGAACACGGATCGGTAGGCTGGTACCCGGCGGCATGTAGAGCATGTCACCATGACCGAGCAGCTGCTCGGCACCGCCCTGGTCGATGATGGTCCGCGAGTCGATCTTGCTCGACACCTGGAACGCCATGCGGGTCGGGATGTTGGCCTTGATCAGGCCGGTGATCACATCGACCGACGGACGCTGGGTGGCGAGGATCAGGTGGATACCGGCCGCCCGCGCCTTCTGGGCGATACGCGCGATCAGCTCTTCGACCTTCTTGCCGACGATCATCATCATGTCGGCGAATTCATCGACAACCACCACGATGGTCGGCAGGGTCTTGAGCGTCGGCGGCTCGTCTTCCATGCTCTCGCGACGGTACAGCGGATCGTGGATGACCTCACCCGCTTCCTGGGCGTCCTTGATCTTGCGGTTGAAGCCCGCCAGGTTACGCACGCCCATGGCAGCCATCAGCTTGTAGCGGCGCTCCATCTCGGCGACGCTCCAGCGCAGGGCGTTGGCGGCGTCCTTCATGTCGGTGACCACCGGGCACAGCAGGTGCGGAATGCCTTCGTAGATCGACAGTTCGAGCATCTTCGGGTCGATCATGATCAGCCGCGCATCTTCAGGGCCGGACTTGAACAGGATCGAAAGGATCATCGCGTTCACACCCACCGATTTACCGGAACCAGTGGTACCGGCCACCAGCAAGTGCGGCATCTTGGCAAGGTCGGTGATCACTGGCTTGCCGCCGATGTCATGACCCAGCGCGAGGGTGACCGGCGACTTCTGCTCGTCGTACTGCGGGGTCGACAGCACTTCGGAGAAGCGCACCATCTGGCGGTTCTCGTTGGGGATTTCGATACCCACGGTTGTCTTGCCGGGGATCACCTCGACCACCCGCACGCTGGTCACTGCCAGCGAACGCGCCAGGTCCTTCGCCAGGTTGGCGATGCGGCTGACCTTGACACCTGCAGCCGGCTGGATTTCGTAACGGGTAATCACCGGGCCCGGATGGATGGAGTCCACCGACACCTCGACACCGAACTCCTTCAGCTTGATTTCCAGCAGGTGACCGACGCCAGCCAGCGACTCGGGCGAATACTCGATCTTCTTCTGCTCGGCTGGGTCGAGAATGGAGATCGACGGCAGCGTGCCTTCGACGGCGCTATCGACGAACAGCGGCGCCTGCTTCTCCTTCATCACCCGCTTGCTCGGTTCGGGGGCCTTGGGCGGCGGCGTGGGTATGTTGATCACCGGGGCCGGCTGTTGCTCGCGCTGGGCCACGTGCTTGGTCAGTGCCTCGTCGCGCTCGATGATGCGCTCGCGGGCCTTGATCTGCTCGCGTTTGTCCGCGACCACAGGAGCAACCACCTCATCGACCTGGTCATCTACCTCGCGCAGTTGCGCCACCAGGCGCTTGCGCTCGTTGCGCGCCTCCCACCAGCGAGTGGCTGCGCCCTGCACCAGTTCGAACAGATCGAGGGTGATCTTGCCGGTGACATCCATCACCTTGAACCAGGACAGATCGGTGAACACGGTCAGGCCGAACAGGAACAGGGCGATGAACATCAGCGTGCTGCCCTGCACATTCAGCAGGTTGCGCGCCAGGTCACCCAGGCTTTCACCCAGGGCACCGCCCGCGGAGAACGGCATGCTCGCAGTAGGGTGGAAATGGATATGCGCCAGCGCCGCGCCCGACAGCACCAGGAACACCAGGCCGATCAAGCGCCAGGAGAACAGCCAGCCGCTCCATTGCCAGGGCTGATGGCGCTCGCGGAAGATCTGCCAGGTCTTGATTGCCAGCAGCAACGGGAAAATGTAGGCGAAGTAGCCGAGCACCATGAACAGGATGTCGGCGAAGAAGGCTCCGGCGCGCCCGGCAGCATTCTGCACCTGGTCGACGTTGCTGGTGTGGCTGAAGCTCGGATCGGACGTGTCGTAGGTCAGCAGCGCCATCCACAGGTACAGGCACAGGGCACCGACGGCGATCAGCGCGCCTTCCTTGAGGCGATAATGCAACTGCTGGCGCCACAATGGCACGGGCAAAGGGGTCGGGGTTGCGGTGGATTTCTTCAAAACGCGTCTATTCCTGCGCTCGCTGCGCGTTAAATAGTGATCGAGCCGATGACTGGCCGACGAACCACTACTTTTATCATTACTGCCCGCCTGCCGCCATGGCGGCACGCCGCATGGCGCATGAACGGAGGGCCGATTTCCATGGGTGCAATTTGAGCATGCATTTTGTTCTGTGACAAAGGCTTATGCTGTATTTTTGCACAGGTATGACAGCAAATGTCCGGGTTGGTGCCGGATGGCTCATTAATGCGTAGGAAACCGCCGTATACGCTGTGCCAAAACCACCCATGGCGGGCAGGAACCAATCCCATTCGCTGGCGGCCCCTCAGGCAGCACAAGGCCAGACGTTGACCACGTTTCTTTCAGCCGCCATGCTGCCCTCTCCCCTCCCCTACCGCCGAAAGACCATGCTCACCTGGCTGACCCGCGACTCGCTGACCTTCCCACCCCTGGAAAAAGCCCTGAACGAGCCCAACGGCCTGCTCGCCGCCGGTGGCGACCTGACGCCAGAGCGCCTGATCCAAGCCTATCGTCATGGCTGCTTTCCCTGGTACCAGGACGGCCAACCCATCCTCTGGTGGTCACCGGACCCGCGCACCGTACTCTTCCCGGACGAGTTGCACGTTTCGCGCTCACTGGCCAAGCTCCTGCGCCAGGGTCGCTATCAGGTCAGCTTCGACAGCGACTTCGAACGGGTCATCGCCGCTTGCGCCGCTCCGCGCGACTACGCCGACGGCACCTGGATCACCGACAGCATGCAGGCCGCGTACTGTGAACTGCATCGACGCGGCATCGCCCATTCGGTGGAGGTGCGCCAGGATGGCGAGCTGGTCGGCGGCCTGTATGGCTTGGCCATGGGCCAGCTGTTCTTCGGAGAGTCCATGTTCAGCCGTGCCGACAACGCTTCGAAGGTCGGCTTCGCGACCCTGGTCGAGCACCTGCGCCAGGCCGGCTTTGCCCTGATCGACTGCCAGATGCCGACCAATCATTTGCACAGCCTCGGTGCTCGCGCCATCAGCCGCGCCGAGTTCGCCCGTTATCTCGCGCGCCACCTCGACCAGCCCAGCAAGGCAACCTGGGTTCGCTAGGCGAGTTCCCATTGCTGGCATACACTTAAGACAACGTCTTGCCGAGGGGTCGATCATGACAGAGTTGGCGCGGTTGAAGTTCTATGCCACTCAACCTCACTCCTGCAGCTATCTGCCGGAGGAGCAGGCGACCACGCTGTTCCTGGACCCCAGCCAGCCGATGGACGTCCATGTGTACGCCGACCTTTCTGAAATGGGTTTTCGTCGCAGCGGCGATCATCTCTATCGCCCGCACTGCCAGAATTGCAATGCCTGCGTGCCGGCGCGCATCCCCGCGGCACGCTTCATCCCCAACCGCCAGCAGCGGCGCATCCTCAAACGCAACGCCGACGTCACCGTCACCGCTGCGCGCCCAGCGTTCAAGGAAGAGTACTTCGACCTGTATCGACGCTACATCGAACAGCGCCATTCGGACGGCGACATGTACCCGCCCAGCCGCGACCAGTTCTCCACCTTCCTGGTACGCGACCTGCCATTCTGCTGGTTCTACGAGTTCCGCCTCGAAGGCCGCCTGCTGGCGATCGCCGTGTGCGACCTGCTGCCCAACGGTCTTTCGGCGGTCTACACCTTCTACGAGCCCGATGAAGAACGTCGCAGCCTGGGGCGCTTTGCCATTCTCTGGCAGATCACCGAAGCGCTGCGGCAGAATCTCGAGGCTGTCTACCTGGGTTACTGGATCAAGAACTGCAAGAAGATGAACTACAAGACCCAGTATCGCCCCATCGAATTGCTGATCAACCAGCGCTGGGTCAGTCTCAACTGAAAGCATTGGCTTGAAACACAGTTTTCGGGCATAATCCACGCCACTTTTTTTGCCCGGTGCAGTCGTGCGTCGGGCCATCACTGGATACCGAGGGCTTTACTGCATGTCGAAAGAAGACAGCTTCGAAATGGAAGGCACTGTCGTCGACACCCTGCCCAACACCATGTTCCGCGTGGAGTTGGAAAACGGGCACGTCGTTACCGCGCACATCTCCGGCAAGATGCGCAAGAACTACATCCGTATTCTCACTGGCGACAAGGTTCGCGTCGAACTGACGCCATACGACCTGAGCAAGGGCCGCATCACCTACCGCGCCCGCTAAGCTCCAGCCATGAAAAAGCCCGGCCTATGTGCCGGGCTTTTTTGTATCTGCTTGAATGTAGACCGGCTGTGCCTGTGATCGCGACCAAAGCCGCTCCCACAGGCACAGCGCGACACCGCTGTTACGCAACCTCGGCCGTGGTCTCGAAATCGAAGACCAGCTCACCGTCACGCAACTCGACATGCACCACGCCACCGTGCTCGGACAGCTCGCCGAACAGGATCTCCTCGGCCAGCGGCCGCTTGATCTTGTCCTGGATGAGGCGTGCCATCGGCCGTGCGCCCATCTGCACGTCGTAGCCCTTGACTGCCAGCCAGCCGCGCGCCTCGTCGCTGACCTCCAGCAACACGCGCTTGTCTTCCAGCTGGGCCTGCAGCTCGATGAGGAACTTGTCGACGATACTCTTGATCGTCTCGTGACTCAGGCGGCCGAACTGGATGATGGTGTCCAGGCGGTTGCGGAACTCCGGCGTGAAGCTCTTGCGGATGACTTCCATGGCATCGGACGTATGATCCTGCTGGGTGAAGCCGATCGAGGCACGCGCCGCGGTTTCGGCACCCGCGTTGGTGGTCATGATCAGGATCACGTTGCGGAAGTCGGCCTTGCGCCCGTTGTTATCGGTCAGCGTCCCGTGGTCCATCACCTGCAGCAGCAGATTGAAGACTTCAGGATGGGCCTTCTCGATCTCATCGAGCAGCAGCACACAGTGCGGTTGCTTGGTGATCGCCTCGGTCAGCAGACCGCCCTGGTCGAAACCGACATAGCCGGGCGGCGCACCGATCAGGCGCGACACGGTATGCCGCTCCATGTACTCGGACATGTCGAAGCGCACAAGCTCCACCCCAAGCGCCTTGGCCAACTGACGGGCAGCCTCGGTCTTGCCGACACCGGTAGGCCCTGCGAACAGGAACGAGCCGACCGGCTTGTCCGGCGCCTTCAGGCCTGCACGCGACAGCTTGATGGCGGTGGACAGCGAGTCGATCGCCGCATCCTGACCGAACACGGTCAGCTTGAGATCACGCTCCAGGTTACGCAGCAGCTCCTTGTCGGAACTGGTGACGTGCTTCGGCGGAATCCGCGCGATCTTGGCGACGATGTCCTCGACCTGCGGCACCTCGATGCGCTTGACCCGGCTGGCTTCCGGCTGCAGGCGCTGGTATGCACCCGCTTCATCGATCACGTCGATGGCCTTGTCCGGCATGTGGCGGTCATTGATGTAGCGAGCAGCCAGTTCTGCAGCCGCGCGCAGCGCCTCATCGCTGTACTCGATGTTGTGGTGGCTTTCGAAACGCCCCTTCAGGCCACGCAGGATACCGACGGTATCTTCCACCGACGGCTCGCTGACATCGACCTTCTGGAAACGCCGCGCCAGGGCACGGTCCTTCTCGAAGATGCCACGGAATTCCTGGAAGGTGGTCGAGCCGATGCAGCGGATATCCCCGGAGGACAGCAACGGCTTGAGCAGGTTGGACGCATCCATCACCCCACCGGATGCCGCACCGGCACCAATGATGGTGTGAATCTCGTCGATGAACAGGATTGCCTGCGGACGCTTGCGCAGCTCACCGAGCAGCGCCTTGAAGCGCTTCTCGAAATCGCCGCGGTATTTGGTGCCGGCCAGCAGTGCACCCAGGTCGAGCGAGTAGACCACGCTCTGCGCCAACAGGTCCGGCACCTGGCCATCGACGATGCGCTTGGCCAGGCCTTCGGCGATGGCAGTCTTGCCGACGCCCGCCTCCCCGACCAGCAGCGGGTTGTTCTTGCGGCGGCGGGCCAGGATCTGCGCGACGCGCTCGACCTCCTGCTCACGCCCCACCAGCGGATCGATACGACCGGCACGGGCCAGTTCGTTGAGGTTGCTGGCATAGGCGTCCAGCGGGTTGCTTGACGAAGACGCCTCGCCTCCCTCCTCATCCTGCATTTCCTGGTCGCTGTCGGCATGCGGACCGTGCCCCGGCACTTTGGAGATGCCATGGGCGATGTAGTTGACCACATCGATGCGCGCCACGCTCTGCTGCTTGAGCAGGAACACGGCCTGGCTTTCCTGTTCGCTGAAGATCGCTACCAGCACATTGGCACCGGTCACTTCACGCTTGCCGGAGCTTTGCACGTGGAAAACGGCGCGCTGCAGCACACGCTGGAAACCGAGCGTAGGCTGGGTTTCGCGGTCCTCGTCGTGGACGGGAATCAGTGGCGTGGTCGAATCGATGAACTCCTGCAGGTCATGCTTGAGCTTGTCGAGATTGGCGCCACAGGCGCGCAGAACGGTCGCGGCGGCCTCATTGTCAAGGAGTGCCAGCAACAGGTGTTCGACGGTCATGAATTCATGACGCTTCGAACGGGCCTCCTTGAAGGCCAGATTGAGGGTGACTTCGAGCTCGCGGTTTAACATAGCTTCACCTCATACCCAAGTGGTCGGCGATTAACCGTCCTTCTCGATTTCACAGAGTAGCGGATGCTGGCTTTCTCTTGCGTATTGATTGACCTGCATGGCCTTGGTCTCGGCGATGTCGCGGGTAAACAATCCGCACACTGCCCGGCCCTCGGTATGGACGGTCAGCATGATCTTGGTCGCCAGCTCGCGGTTCAGACTGAAGAACGTCTCGAGCACTTCGACGACGAAATCCATCGGCGTGTAGTCATCATTGAACAAAACCACCTTGTACATCGGTGGCGCCTGCAGGATCGGCTTGGCTTCCTGCACTGCCAGACCTGCACCGTCGTCCTCATCGGACTTCGGATGATCCTGATTGAATGTTAGTCGAATCTGCCTGAGTGCATGCATGGAAAGAATTTCATCATATCGACAGGTTAGGGTAATGGATTGACCGCGCAGTCACCGCAGGAGCGGCCGCCGCATGACCTTGACTATCGGCAAAACGGTGTTACAACCAATAAGAACCCACCGTGGTCTATAAAGATCCGCGCAGTCAACCAGATTTTTCGCACGGTTCGTATGCGGATGAAGTGGATGATACTCCAGTGATGGAGTCCTTTGCAGAGGGACATAGGGATGGCAAGCGGTAAAGTCAAGTGGTTCAACAATGCCAAGGGCTATGGGTTCATCAACGAAGAGGGCAAGACAGACGACCTGTTCGCCCACTATTCGGCGATCCAGATGGACGGCTACAAGACATTGAAGGCCGGCCAGACAGTCTCCTTCGACATCGTCCAAGGCCCCAAGGGACTGCACGCGGTCAATATCTCCAGCCCCAGCACCACGGTAGGCACCTCGCAGGCGAACACGGCTGCCGAGGCCTGACCCCGACTCCTGTCCTATACGAAAAAACCGGCCGCCTCTTTAATATGAAGAGACGGCCGGTTTTTTTGTTACCTCACATGTGCTTGATCATCTCATCGCCGAAGCCCGAGCTGCTCACCAGCCTGGCGCCGTCCATCAGGCGCTCGAAGTCGTAGGTCACGGTCTTGGCGGCGATCGCGCCGTTGGTACCCTTGATGATCAGGTCGGCCGCTTCGGTCCAGCCCATGTGCCGCAACATCATTTCGGCAGACAGGATCACCGACCCCGGATTGACCTTGTCCTGCCCGGCATACTTGGGCGCAGTGCCATGGGTCGCCTCGAACATGGCCACGGTATCGGAAAGGTTGGCGCCCGGCGCAATACCGATACCGCCCACCTCCGCCGCCAGCGCGTCGGACAGGTAGTCGCCATTGAGGTTGAGCGTGGCAATCACGTCATACTCGGCCGGACGCAGCAGGATCTGCTGGAGCATGGCGTCGGCAATGGCGTCCTTGACGATGACTTCGCGGCCCGATTTCGGATTGCGGAACTTCATCCACGGGCCGCCATCGAGCAGCTCGGCGCCGAATTCGTCTTTCGCCACTTCGTAACCCCAGTCCTTGAAAGCACCCTCGGTGAATTTCATGATGTTGCCCTTGTGCACCAAGGTCAGCGACTCGCGATCGTTATCCACCACATACTGCAGGGCCTTGCGCACCAGGCGCTTGGTGCCCTCGCGCGAGACCGGCTTGACCCCGATGCCGCAGTCCTGGTCGAACCGGATCTTGGTGACGCCCATTTCCTCCTTCAGGAACTTGATCACCTTGTTGGCCTCGGGCGAGCCAGCCTTCCACTCGATACCGGCGTAGATATCCTCGGAGTTCTCGCGGAAGATCACCATGTCGACATCGCCAGGCTTCTTCACCGGGCTGGGCACGCCCTGGAACCACAATACCGGGCGCAGGCAGACGTACAGGTCGAGCTGCTGGCGCAGGGCGACGTTCAGCGAGCGGATACCGCCACCCACCGGCGTGGTGAGCGGGCCCTTGATCGACACCACGTAGTCGCGCACCGCATCGAGGGTCTCCTGGGGCAGCCAGGTATCCTGGTCATAGACCTGCGTGGCCTTCTCGCCGGCGTACACCTCCATCCAGGCAATCTTGCGCTTGCCGCCGTAGGCCTTCTGCACGGCGGCATCCACCACCTTGATCATGACCGGAGAGACATCGACACCGATGCCATCGCCCTCGATGTAGGGGATGATCGGGTTGTCGGGAACGTTGAGCGAATGGTCTGCATTGACGGTGATCTTGGCGCCATCCGTCGGAACCTTGATTTTCTGGTATCCCATGCTTGCACTACTCCGCTGTCGGGGGTGGTTGGACATCATGCGATCCAATGAGCCTAAACCACATCCGCCGACCTGCAAGCCGGACAGCCCCGACACCCTGCGGCATCACGCCACATTGCCCGTACATCTTTGGTCTTATAAAGGCGTCGATATCACTTCGCCTTGCTGATTAGCCCAAAGGGTTTGATATACTCCGGCCCTGACCGCAGGGTCATCGGGGCGAACCCTTGGAAAATGCGGCTCGCCCTCGGCCAGGAAAGGCCAGAAAGCCTGGGCTGTTACCGCATCCCAGCATTTGACGCTCGACTGATGCATCCACCATCACCGCTCGCAGCCTCTCGACCATCCGCTCATGGCGTCGCCAGGGCGAAGCGCCTACCCTGCGCACCTCGAGACTCGAGTACGCTCAGCACATAGAGAGTTAACCCGCATGCCCACCCGTTCCAAGATCATCTACACCTTCACCGACGAAGCCCCCGCCCTCGCCACCTACTCGCTGCTGCCGATCATCGAAGCCTTCACCGCTTCGGCTGACATCGCCGTCGAAACCCGCGACATTTCCCTGGCTGGCCGTATCCTCGCGGCGTTCCCGGAACAACTGGGCGCAGAGAAGCAGGTAGGCGATCACCTGGCGGAACTGGGCCAGCTGGCCACCACCCCTGAAGCCAACATCATCAAGCTGCCGAACATCTCCGCTTCGGTTCCACAGCTGAAGGCGGCGATCAAGGAACTTCAGGCCAAGGGCTTCAACATCCCCGACTACGCCGACGAGCCGGCCAGCGCCGAAGAGAAAGAGTCCCGCGCGCGCTACGACCGCATCAAGGGCAGCGCCGTGAACCCGGTACTGCGCGAAGGCAACTCCGACCGTCGTGCACCGCTGTCGGTCAAGAACTACGCTCGCAAGCACCCGCACAAGATGGGTGCCTGGGCCGCCGACTCCAAGTCGCACGTTGCCCACATGACCCAAGGCGACTTCTACGGCAGCGAGAAAGCCGCGCTGATCGAGGCTGACGACAGCCTGCGCATCGAACTGGTCGGCAAGGACGGTTCCACCAGCGTCCTGAAAGAGAAAACCGCCGTCAAGGCCGCCGAAGTCATCGACTGCGCCACCCTGAGCCGCAAGGCCCTGAAAGCCTTCATCGCCGAGCAGATCGCCGATGCCAAGGCTTCTGGCGTACTGCTGTCGGTACACCTGAAAGCCACCATGATGAAGGTTTCCGACCCGATCATGTTCGGCGTCATCGTCGAAGAGTTCTACAACGACGTGCTGACCAAGCACGCGGCTGCGCTGGCCGAAGTGGGCTTCAACGCCAACAACGGCATCGGCGACCTGTACGCCCGCATCAAGGACCTGCCAGCCGACAAGCAGGCCGAGATCGAAGCCGACATCCAGGCCCTGTACGCCGTTCGCCCGGCCCTGGCCATGGTCAACTCCGACAAGGGCATCACCAACCTGCACGTACCGAGCGACGTCATCGTCGACGCTTCGATGCCAGCGATGATCCGCGACTCGGGCAAGATGTGGAACGCCGCAGGCGAGCTGCAAGACGCCAAGGCGATCATTCCGGACCGCTGCTACGCCGGCATCTACCAGGCCACCATCGAAGACTGCAAGAAAAACGGCGCCTTCGATCCGACCACCATGGGCAGCGTACCGAACGTTGGCCTGATGGCGCAGAAAGCCGAAGAGTACGGTTCCCACGACAAGACCTTCCAGATCAAGACCGACGGCGTCGTACGCGTGGTCGATGGCAAGGGCAACGTCGTTCTGGAGCAGAACGTCGAAGCCGGTGACATCTTCCGCATGTGCCAGACCAAGGACGCACCGATCCAGGATTGGGTGAAACTGGCTGTCAACCGCGCCCGCCTGAGCAACACCCCTGCGGTGTTCTGGCTGGACCCGGCTCGCGCCCATGACGGCGTGATGATCGAGAAGGTACAGAAGTACCTGAAGGATCACGACACCACTGGCCTGGACATCCGCGTCCTGGCACCGGTCGACGCCATCAAGTTCTCCCTGGCTCGCATCCGCGAAGGCAAGGACACCATCTCGGTGACCGGCAACGTGCTGCGCGACTACCTGACCGACCTGTTCCCGATCATGGAACTGGGCACCAGCGCCAAAATGCTGTCGATCGTGCCACTGATGAACGGTGGCGGCCTGTTCGAGACCGGCGCCGGCGGTTCGGCACCCAAGCACGTGCAGCAGCTGGTCGAAGAGAACTTCCTGCGTTGGGATTCGCTGGGTGAATTCCTGGCCCTGGCTGCCTCCCTCGAGCACCTGGGCAACACCTACGACAACCCACGTGCCAAAGTACTGGCCAACACCCTGGACCAGGCCACTGGCAAGTTCCTCGACACCAACAAGTCGCCTTCGCGCAAGGTCGGCGGTATCGACAACCGCGGCAGCCACTTCTACCTGACCCTGTACTGGGCCCAGGCCCTGGCTGCCCAGAGCGACGACGCTGCCCTGCAGGCACGCTTCGCCCCACTGGCCAAGACCCTGACCGAGAACGAAGCGACCATCGTCGCCGAGCTCAACGCCGTCCAGGGCAAGCCGGCCGACATCGGTGGCTACTACGCGCCTGATGCCGAGCTGACCGCCAAGGTGATGCGCCCAAGCCAGACCCTGAACAGCGCCATCGCCGCCCTGTAAGGTTCGCTTGAAGTAACAGCACAAACCCCGGCCACGCACCGGGGTTTGTGCTTTCTGGATAAATGATATCTAGCGGCCAATGCGAACCCTTAGGGAGCTGTTCATGACCTGGCAACCCCACATCACCGTCGCCACCATCGTCGAACACGAGGGCAAATTCCTCTTCGTCGAGGAGTTCAAGGCTGGCAAGCACGTCTTCAACCAACCCGCCGGCCACCTCGAAGCCAACGAAACCCTGCCCCAGGCCGCCCTGCGCGAAACCCTCGAGGAAACCGCCTGGGAGGTCGAATTGACCGGCGTGGTCGGTATCTACCTCTACACCGCGCCGAGCAACGGCGTGACATACCAGCGTATCTGCTTCGCCGCCCGCCCCCTGCGCCACCACCCCGAGCGAGTCCTGGACAGCGACATCACCCGCGCCCTGTGGCTGACCCGCGACGAACTGCTGGCCGACCCCACGCGCTGGCGCAGCGAGTTGGTGCCACGCTGCCTCGACGACTATCTCGCAGGCCCGCTGCACAGCCTCTCGCTGCTGCGCGACTGACGCGGATGCGCCGTCCTGATAGAATCGGAATTTTTCCCCCAGATACACATCGGTAGCCATGACCAGCCCAACACCCAAAGACCCTTCCAGGACCCGCGTCATCGTCGGCATGTCCGGCGGCGTGGACTCTTCCGTCTCCGCCCTTCTGCTCATGGAGCAGGGCTACCAGGTGGAAGGTCTGTTCATGAAAAACTGGGAGGAGGATGACGGCACCGAGTACTGCACCGCCCGCGAAGACCTCGCCGACGCCCAGGCCGTGTGCGATCGCATCGGCATCAAGCTGCACACCGCCAACTTCGCCGCCGAATACTGGGACAACGTGTTCGAGCACTTTCTCGAAGAGTACAAGGCCGGCCGTACACCCAACCCGGACATCCTCTGCAACCGCGAAATCAAGTTCAAGGCCTTCCTTGACTACGCCCTGTCGCTGGGTGCCGACCTGATTGCCACCGGTCACTACGTGCGCCGCCGCGATACCGGCGAGCTGACAGAACTGCTCAAGGGCCTGGACCCGAACAAGGACCAGAGCTACTTCCTGCATGCCGTGGGCGGCGCGGAAATCGCCCGCACCCTGTTCCCCGTTGGCGAGCTGGAAAAGCCCGAAGTACGTGCCATCGCCGAAAAACACGGCCTGGCCACGGCGAAGAAAAAAGACTCCACCGGCATCTGCTTCATCGGCGAGCGTCGCTTCAGCGACTTCCTCAAGCAGTACCTGCCCGCCCAGCCTGGCGAGATCCAGACCACCGACGGCGAAGTGATCGGCCAGCACCACGGCCTGATGTACCACACCATCGGCCAGCGCCAGGGCCTGGGCATTGGCGGCCTGAAAGACGCCGGCGACGAGCCCTGGTACGTGCTGGAAAAAGACCTGGCGCGCAACGTGCTGGTGGTGGGCCAGGGCAACGAACACCCGTGGCTGTTCTCCCGCGCCCTGCTCGCCTCGGACATCTTCTGGGTCAACCCGCTCGACCTGAGCAGCCCACGTCGACTCACCGCCAAGGTGCGCTACCGCCAGAGCGACCAGCACTGCACCCTGGAACGCACCGCGAACGGCTACCGCGCGGTGTTCGACGAACCGCAACGCGCCGTGACGCCAGGTCAATCGGTGGTGTTCTATGATGGCGAGGTATGCCTGGGCGGCGGCGTGATCGAGAGCGCCGAGCCTTGGAGCCCACGCGCATGAGCAATCTGCAGGAGCAACTGATCGCCCTTGGCGGCGTGTTCCAGGCCGCAGTGCTGGTCGATCGCATCGCCCGCACCGGGCAGGCCAGCGAAGCCAATATCGGCTGCATGCTCGGCAGCCTGCTGGTACGCGACCCGAACAGCACCCTGGAAGTGTTCGGCGGCGACGACCTGAACCTGCGTGACGGCTACCGCGCACTGGTCGGCGCCCTGGAGCGCGACCCCAGCAGCTTGCAACGCGAGCCGCTGCGCTACGCCCTTTCGATGCTGGGCCTTGAGCGTCAACTGGCCAAGCGTGGCGACCTGCTCGACACCATCGGCAACCGTCTGCCGCAGATCCAGTCGCAAGCCGATCATTTCGGCCTGGTTCACGAAAACGTCATCGCTTCCAGCGGAGCCTTGTACCAGGACACCCTGAGTACCCTGCGTCAGCGCATCCAGGTGCACGGCGACATGCGCTTCCTGCAGCAGGCCAGCAACGCCTCGAAGATCCGCGCCCTGCTGCTGGCGGGCATCCGCGCCGCACGCCTGTGGCGCCAGCTGGGCGGGCATCGCTGGCAGTTGGTGTTCAGCCGACGCAAGTTGCTCAATGAACTGTACGACATGATGCGCGCGCCTTCCTGACCTGTAGGAGCGGGCTTGCGCGCGAATGCGATGCCGGACTCACCGCCGCATTCGCGGGCAAGCCCGCTCCTACAGGAACCGCGACACGCGTTTCGACGGCCGACCTTTGGTCAGCCACCCGACCCAGGCGCAATTTTCATGTATGATATGCGCCCTTCCAAAAGCCTGACTGTCCGAGAACACCCCATGCAGCTCTCTTCGCTCACTGCGGTTTCCCCTGTAGACGGCCGTTACGCCGGCAAAACCCAGGCCTTGCGCCCCATCTTCAGCGAATTCGGCCTGATCCGTTTCCGCGCCCTGGTCGAAGTACGCTGGCTGCAGCGTCTGGCCGCCCACCCGCAGATCGGCGAAGTGCCGGCGTTCTCCGCCGAAGCCAACGCTCTGCTGGACAGCCTGGCGACCGACTTCAAGCTCGAGCACGCCGAGCGTGTGAAAGAAATCGAGCGCACCACCAACCACGACGTCAAGGCGATCGAATACCTCCTCAAGGAGCAGGCCGCCAAGCTGCCTGAGCTGGCCAAGGTCAGCGAGTTCATCCACTTCGCCTGCACCAGCGAAGACATCAACAACCTGTCCCACGCCCTGATGCTGCGCGCCGGTCGTGACGAGGTGCTGCTGCCACTGATGCGCCAGATCGCCGAGGCCATCCGCGCCCTGGCCCACCAGCACGCCGACGTGCCGATGCTGTCGCGCACCCACGGCCAGCCGGCCTCGCCGACCACCCTGGGCAAAGAGCTGGCCAACGTCGTCTACCGCCTGGAGCGTCAGATCGCCCAGGTCGCCGCCGTGCCGCTGCTGGGCAAGATCAACGGCGCCGTGGGCAACTACAACGCCCACCTGTCGGCCTACTCGCAGATCGACTGGGAGCAGAACGCCCGCGCCTTCATCGAAGACGAACTGGGTCTGCAGCTCAACCCGTACACCACCCAGATCGAGCCGCACGACTACATCGCCGAGCTGTTCGATGCCATCGCTCGCTTCAACACCATCCTCATCGACTTCGACCGCGACGTCTGGGGCTACATCTCGCTGGGCTACTTCAAGCAGAAGACCGTCGCCGGCGAAATCGGCTCCTCGACCATGCCGCACAAGGTCAACCCGATCGACTTCGAAAACTCCGAAGGCAACCTCGGTATCGCCAACGCGCTGTTCCAGCACCTGGCCAGCAAGCTGCCGATCTCGCGCTGGCAGCGCGACCTGACCGACTCCACCGTGCTGCGCAACCTGGGCGTGGGCTTTGCCCATAGCGTCATCGCCTATGAAGCCAGCCTGAAGGGCATCGGCAAGCTGGAGGTCAACGAAGCGCGCATCGCCGCCGACCTCGACGCTTGCTGGGAAGTACTGGCCGAGCCGATCCAGACCGTCATGCGCCGCTTCAACATCGAGAACCCCTACGAGAAGCTCAAGGAGCTGACCCGTGGCAAGGGCATCACCCCTGAAGCGCTGCTGACCTTCATCGACGGCCTGGACATGCCGGCCGACGCCAAGGCCGAGCTCAAGCTGCTCACCCCGGCCACCTACATCGGCAACGCAGCCGCCCAGGCCAAACGCATCTGACCTGCGCCCTGCGTACAACGCCCGGCTCAGCCGGGCGTTTTTATTCCCGGACGAAAATTACGTTTTTTCAATAGGTTGAACATGAATCCTGATACTCCACTGCAGCTGCTTGGCGGCCTCACCGCTCGTGAATTCCTGCGCGACTACTGGCAGAAGAAGCCCCTGCTGGTGCGCCAGGCCTTCACCGACTTCGAAAGCCCGATCGATCCGGACGAGCTGGCCGGGCTGGCCCTTGAGGAAGAGGTCGAATCGCGCCTGGTGCTGGAGCACGGCGAACGCCCATGGGAGCTGCGCCGCGGCCCGTTCGAGGAAGACACCTTCGCCACCCTGCCCGAGCGTGACTGGACCCTGCTGGTCCAAGCCGTGGACCAGTTCGTTCCGGAGGTGGCCGAGCTGCTGGAGAACTTCCGCTTCCTGCCCAGCTGGCGTATCGACGATGTGATGATCAGCTTTGCCGCCCCCGGTGGCAGCGTCGGTCCGCACTTCGACAACTACGACGTATTCCTGCTGCAGGGCCATGGCAAGCGCAACTGGAAAGTCGGCCAGATGTGCAACAGCGACAGCCCGCTGATCGAACACGCCGACCTGCGCATCCTCGCCGATTTCGAGCAGAGCGACGAATGGACCCTTGAGCCGGGCGACATGCTCTACCTGCCGCCGCGCCTGGCCCACTACGGTGTGGCCGTGGACGACTGCCTGACCTACTCGGTCGGCTTCCGCGCCCCAAGCGCTGCCGAAGTGCTGACCCACTTCACCGACTTCCTCAGCCAGTTCCTGCCTGACGAAGAGCGCTACAGCGACGCCGACGCCCAACCTGTCAGCGACCCACACCAGATCCAGCACGACGCCCTCGACCGCCTCAAGGCCCTGTTGGCCGAGCACATGGGTGACGAGCGCCTGCTGCTGACCTGGTTCGGCCAGTTCATGACCGAGCCGCGCTACCCCGAGCAGGTGGCAGGCGAGGCGCTGAGCGAAGAAGAGCTGATCAATTATCTCGAACAGGGCGCGATCCTGGTGCGCAACCCGAGCGCACGCCTGGCCTGGTCGGACGTCGACGACAACCTGCTGCTGTTCGCCAGCGGCCAGAGCCGCCTGCTGTCCGGTCATCTGCGTGCTCTTTTGCAACTGATTTGTTCAGCCGACGCCCTGCACAGCGAAAACCTTGTAGAGTGGCTGGAAGACGAAGAAGGCCTCACGCTTGTCTGCCAGTTGGTTCAACAAGGAAGCCTGGGATTTGCCAATGAAT
Source organism: Pseudomonas sp. A014 (assembly GCF_052378495.1). Classification (NCBI taxonomy): domain Bacteria; kingdom Pseudomonadati; phylum Pseudomonadota; class Gammaproteobacteria; order Pseudomonadales; family Pseudomonadaceae; genus Pseudomonas; species Pseudomonas sp. A014. The sequence goes on along the minus strand of NZ_CP199001.1, from coordinate 2,119,197 downwards.
AAGATCCGCGTTCGCCTCGCCGACTGGCATAAAGACAACGCCGATATCCATCGTATCCGCAGCGCGGTATTCGTCGCCGAGCAGCACGTGCCGCCAGAGCTGGAGTTCGATGCCGAAGATCCGACCGCGGTCCATTTCCTGGCCATGGAAGGTGACTACCCGATCGGCACCGCGCGCCTGTTGCCAGACGGCACCATCGGTCGAGTGTCGGTGCTCAAGGACTGGCGTGGTCTGAAAGTCGGTGACGCGTTGATGAATGCGGTCATCATCGAAGCGCAGAACCGTGACCTCAAGCAGCAGATGCTCAGCGCCCAGGTACATGCCACACCCTTCTATGAGCGCCTGGGTTTCAAGGTGGTCAGCGAAGAGTTCCTCGAGGCCGGCATCCCGCACGTGGACATGGTCCGCGATTCGCGCGAGATCGCCTGATCGGAAGGGGCCGGCACTGCCGGCCCCTCCGTTGCTCAGGCAATCACGATCTGCCCATCCCCAAGCTCCTGCCCCGCAATCCCCACCAACGTCACGCTATCGCGCCCGAACGACAGCACCAGGTCATCCCCCGCCCGACTCAGGTGGTCACGCCAATCCGGCGCTGCCGTCCCGCCTTCGACGCCCATGAACACCAACCGGTCCTGCCCGGTGAAGTCCAGCACCCGGTCCTGCCCGAAGTGCCCGCTGAACAGAAAGGTGTCTCGTCCACCGCCGCCACTGAGCACATCATTCCCGGCACCGCCCACCAGCACATCGTCGCCTGCCCCACCCACCAGACGATCATCGCCACCCAGGCCGAACAGCCACTGGCCCTGGTTGCCGGCCACCAACTGATCATTGCCTTGTCCGCCGCTGACCGACAGGGCGTAGGGATCCAGCTTGCCGCTGCTGAGCAGCCCATTGACGGTCACTGCGTGACTGACGTCCTTGCTGAAGAACACCAGGCTGCTTTCCTTGCTCACCAGCGCCTCGACATTGCGCACCTGGCTGATCCCACCCTCGGCATCACGCACATACAGCGTGCCCTCGCCATCCCGGGCTATCGAGAAGCGCGCCAGCGCATCCCCCAGATGCAGGGTGTCATGCCCGGCGCCACCGTCTATCAGGTTGAAACCGCCGTCGTCGCGGAAGGTGTCATTGCCGGCACCGCCATACAGGTAGTCGTTGCCGCGCCCGCCGCGGATCAGGTCGTCCTGGGCCGAACCGACAATGAAGGTACTGCCAATGTGCGGCTCGGCGTTGCGATTGAGGTCCTCTACCCAGGTCGAGCCACGGGTGGCGTCGGACAGGTTGCTGACCACCACGGTCGAGTCCCGGCTGGTCCAGGGGTAGAACGGCGAATCCACTACCCGACCCAGGCCATCGGCGTAGGCTGCCGGCAGGTGCGAGAGCCAGGTGGCGATATTGCCGATGGAAAACGGCAGCAGGTTCCACGCGTCGGAGGCGTAGTGGTCATTGAAATTGACGATGTTGTCAGTGGTCGAGGGCTTGGCGGCATCGTGCACGCCCAGGGTCGCCCAGGTCAGCGCCGTGCCGTCGAGCACACGGAACACAGGATCGTTCTCGTAACCGATATTGAGCACCTTGTCGGGGTCGGCAGCCTGCGTGGGCGAGGCGAAGGCAACATAGCGGGCATCCTGGTAGAAGCCGCCCCATCGCGAAGCACTGAGGTCGGCCAGGCTGTTGACCGCCAGCCCGCCAAGGCTGTGGCCGCTGACGGTGATATCGGCACCTGACAAGCCGTGGGCCCTGGCGAACGTCGCGACATCGCCCAGCAGGCGGTCGAAGGCATTACCGGCGTAGTTGCGTGAGTAGTCGGCTGGCCCCAGCGCTGCCAGCAGGTCGTTGATGGCATCGCCGAGGGTGTCGCCAATCAGATTCTCCCGCGGGCCGCTGGTGCCACGAAAGGCGATACCGAGGCCAATAAGCTGGCCATCGCCGGCATAACGGCCGAGCACCTCGACCTGCGCCGAGGTGTAGCCCGGTGCCTCGCCATGGAAGGTGCCACGCGCATCGGTTTTGCCCTGGTAACCCAACTGTGCGGCGCTGATTGGCGTCCAGCCAGCCGCCTTGACCTGCGCCAGGGCCTTGGCCTCGGAGTCGGGATTCCAGGGGATGCCGGGAATCACGCCCTGGCTGTCGGTGCCACCGATCAGAGCCTTGACCAAGGTTGCCGGCAACCCGAGGCCGAAGCCGTGCTTCTGGTAGCCAGCAGAGAAACCGTCGTCGATACCATGATAGGCATAGACCGCCAGGGCCATGGCATCCTTGTAGAGCGCGTAGGAGGCAGCACCGTCGAGCTGACGGTAATCGAACAAAGGCATGATCCGACTTCCTTGTTGTGATTGGAGTGAAGGCCCACAAGCGACATCGTCCATTGACACATCTGGCAGGCGAACGACAACGCTGGCACGGTACCGGCCGGTCATCCAAGCCCGATGTCGGGGCATTCATGCCAAACCTGCGGACATATTTCCTGGCAATAACCTGTACATGCATACAGATAAATCTTGCCTGCACGCGCTGTCTTGCGCATCCTAGTCGCCATCAACCTCGATGAAGCGTTCACGGCCATGCGCCTTTTTCTCTGTGAAAAGCCCTCTCAGGCAAAAGACATCGCCAAGGTACTGGGTGCCAACCGCAAGGCCGACGGCTGCTGGCAAGGCACTGATGTCTGCGTCACCTGGTGTATCGGCCACCTGCTCGAAACCGCACCGCCCGACAGTTATGACGCACGCTACAAACGCTGGTCGCTCGATGATCTGCCGATCATTCCGGAAAAATGGAAAATGCTGGTCAAACCCAAGACCGCCAGCCAGTTCAAGGCGGTCAAGCGTCTGCTCAGCGAAGCCCGGGAGCTGGTGATCGCCACCGATGCCGACCGTGAAGGCGAGATGATCGCTCGCGAACTGGTCGAGCATTGCCGCTACCGCGGGCCGATCCAGCGGCTGTGGCTCTCCGCGCTCGATGACGCCTCGATCCGCAAGGCGCTGGCCCGCCTGCTCCCCGGCAGCGAAACCTTCAGCCTCTATCACTCGGCCCTTGGTCGCTCGCGGGCCGACTGGTTGATCGGCATGAACATGAGCCGCCTGTTCACCCTGCTTGGTCGCCAGTCCGGTTATCAAGGCGTGCTGCCGGTAGGAAGGGTACAGACACCGACACTGCGCCTGGTGGTCGACCGCGACCGCAGCATCGCCGACTTCGTACCAGTTCCCTACTGGGCGATCGAGGTGCAGCTAGCGCATTCGGACCAGGTCTTCAACGCCCAATGGCGTGCACCACAAGACACCTGCGACGATCAGGGCCGTTGCCTGAACCAGGCAATCGCCCAGCAGGCCGCCACCCAGATGCAGGGCGCAGGTAGCGCACAAGTGCTCAAGGTACAGACCGATCGTGTGCGCGAGGCCGCACCCTTGCCTTTTGACCTCGGCACCTTGCAGGAACTGTGCTCGAAGAAGTTCGGCCTCGGCGCCCAGGAAACCCTCGACATCGCCCAGGCGCTCTACGAAACCCACAAGCTGATCACCTACCCGCGCAGCGACTGTGGTTACCTGCCGCTCAGCCAGCACGCCGAGGCGCCCGCCGTTCTCGCCGCCCTGCAACGCGCCGACACGAGCCTCGCCCCCTTGCAGGCGCATCTGGAGCCACACCGCCGCTCCCGTGCCTGGAACGACGCCAAGGTCAGCGCCCACCACGGCATCATCCCCACCGCCGCCGCCAGCGATCCTGCGCGCCTGCCACCCAAGTACAAAGCGGTCTATACCCTGATCCGGGCGCGATACCTGGCGCAGTTCCTGCCCAATCACGAGTACGACCGCACCCAGGCCGAACTGGACTGTGCCGGGCACGCCCTGCGTGCAGTGGGCAAGCAGATCGTCGAACCCGGCTGGCGCCGCGCCCTGCCCGAGGCACTGACCCCAACCAAGGGACGCGAAGCGCCACCCGCGCAAGTCCTGCCGCAACTGCGCGAAGGCGACGACTGCAGGGTCCAGGACCTGCAATTGAAAGACCTGTGGACCCAGCCACCGAAGCCTTTCACCGAGGGCGACCTGATCAAGGCGATGAAGAACGTCGCCAAACTGGTCGACGACCCGCAGCTCAAGCAGAAGCTCAAGGAAACCACCGGCATCGGTACCGAAGCGACCCGGGCCAGCATCATCCAGGGCCTGCTCGACCGCGGCTACCTGGTCAAGCACGGCAAGGCACTGTCCGCCACCCCCGCGGCCTTCAGCCTGATCGACGCCGTGCCACGGGCCATCGCCGACCCCGGCACCACTGCGATCTGGGAACAGGCACTGGACATGGTTCAAAGTGGCGAAATGAGCCTGGAAGAGTTCGTCACCCGGCAGTCGGCCTGGATGGGCAAGCTGGTGCAACGCTGCGCGGGAATGCGCCTGACCATCAGCGGCCCGCCCCTCGCTGCCGGTGGCAAAGGTGCACCCTGGAAGAAAAAACGCCGCAGCAGCGGTAAGGGCAAAACCGCCGGCAGCAAAGCCGCACCTCGTGCAAGCAAATCTCCAAGACGGCCTGCGGGGAAGTCCAGCTGACGATCACATCCTGGGGTGTGTCGCCGCCTCGCCAACGCTCGTCTTGTACAGCATACAAACCCTGAACCCGCTCCGCGCAGGCCCCCATGCAAGCATTACTGCAAGAAATCCTCGATCAGGTCCGCCCGCTGCTCAGCCAGGGCCAGGTCGCCCAGTACATCCCCGCCCTCGCCCAGGTCGACCCGCAACAACTCGGCATCGCCGTACAGAGCCTGGACGGCCAGCTGCATTGCGCCGGGGATGCCTATACGCCCTTCTCGATCCAGAGCATCTCCAAGGTCTTCAGCCTGGTCCAGGCGATCAACCACAGTGGTGAGGATATCTGGTCGCGCCTGGGCTACGAGCCCTCCGGGCAGGCGTTCAACTCGCTGGTACAGCTGGAAGTGGAGAAAGGTCGCCCACGCAATCCTTTCATCAATGCCGGCGCGCTGGTGATCTGCGACATCAACCAGTCGCGCTATGCCACCCCGCCCTTGTCGATGCGCGACTTCGTCCGCCGCCTGGCAGCCAACCCACGCATCGTCAGCGACCCGGTCGTGGCCGACTCCGAATACCAGCATCGCGCCCGCAACGCCGCCATGGCCTACCTGATGCAAGCGTTCGGCAACTTCCACAACGATGTCGACGCCGTGCTGCGCAGCTACTTCCATCATTGTGCGCTATCGATGAATTGCGTCGATGTCGCCCGTGGCTTTGCCTTCCTGGCCAACAGCGGCTACTGCCCGCACAGCGGCGAGCACGTGCTCAGCCCGCGCCAGGCGCAACAGGTGAATGCGATCATGGCCACCAGCGGGCTGTACGACGAGGCGGGTAACTTCGCCTATCGCGTGGGCCTGCCGGGCAAAAGCGGAGTGGGCGGCGGCATTGTCGCGGTAGTGCCGGGGCGCTACAGCATCTGCGTGTGGTCGCCTGCACTGAACGCCTCGGGTAACTCACTGGCGGGGCTGCGGGCACTGGAGCTGCTCAGCGAGCGGATCACCGGCTCGGTGTTTTCCGCGGTGCTGTAGGCCTGACGCTTCAATCGCAGCGCACCTTGAAAAACAAACCCCACCAGGGCGGTCCCTGGTGGGGTTTGTTTTACTACAACTACCCGTAGCCGGGCTGACCCGATGTCAGAAGAAGTTGTAGGTGTAGCTCACGATCAGGCGGTTTTCGTCCTGGTCACGCTGGCCCGATACGTCGGTGCGCAGCGCAGCGTTACGCCACTGCAGGCCCAGGCCCTTGAAGGTACCTTCCTGAACGACGTAGGCCAGGCTGAAGTCACGCTCCCACTCCGAACGGTCCGAGCCCGCCGAGTTGACGTTGGTGCCCTTCAGGTAGATGGCGTTGGCGGTCAGGCCGGGTACGCCGAGAGCGGCGAAGTCGTAGGCGTACTGCGCCAGCCAGGTGCGCTCGCCGGCACGCAGGAACTTGCCGATCTGCACGTCGGTGATCAGGTAGGCACTTGCACCGTCGCCCTGGTTCAGGAATGGGAAGTCGCTGGTGCCGTTGACACGCTGGTAACCGGCGCTCAGCGCGTGGCTGCCCAGCGAGTAGGTGAACTTGGCGCTCCAGGTGCGGTTGTCCACTTCACCGTTGTTCTGGTAGCCCGATGCGCGATAGCCAGCCAGGCGGCCTTCGGTGCTGGCGTTCTTGCCATCGGAATCGCTGTAGAAGTAACGCAGGTCGGACTTCAACGAACCCACTGGCAGCGCCAGGTTGTGGGTCAGACCCAGGAAGTGCTGTTTGTAGAAGTCGTCCAGGTTGCCGTAGTAGTACTGCAGCAGCAGGTCCTTGCTCAGCTTGTAGTCGGCACCGGCGTAGTAGAAGGCGTTGCTGCGACGGTTGGAGGTGGCGGTGGCCGGGTTGCCGTTGGAGCCGGCAATGGTCAGCGATTCCATGTTGGTGCTGTTACGGCCCTTGGCATGCTCGAGCTTGCCGCCGATCAGGGTCAGGTTGTCGATCTCGTTGGAGGTGATCTGGCCACCTTCAAACGTTTGCGGCAACAGACGACCGTCGTTGTAGGTGACTACTGGCAGCTTGGGCTGCAGTACACCGAGCTTGGCTTCGGTCTTGGAGATCTTGACCTTGCCGGTTACGCCCAGGCTGCTGAAGTCGTCAACGGCGCGGCCATCGGAATCGGTCGGGAACACAGTACCGCCCTTGGCGGTGCTAGTCGGGTTGTAGTGGGTACCCTTGCCCGAATCCAGACGGAAACCGGTCAGGCCGATGGCGTCTACGCCGAAGCCAACGGTGCCCTGGGTGTAGCCGGATGTGAAGTTGAAGATGAAGCCTTGGCCCCACTCTTCCTGCTTCGACGGGTTGGCAGTGCCATTGCGGTTGTCAGAGTTGATGTAGAAGTTGCGCGCAGTGACCGAAGCCTTGCTGTCTTCCACGAAACCTGCCGCCTGCGCCCCCAGCGACAAGCTGGCCAGTGCAACGGCCACTGGCAGTGTGCATTTGTACATGTGTGCTCCTTTCTAGCTTTTCTTATAGGCCTCTCGCTGAACGCGAGGGCCGAGTTTCGATACGTTTGAACGTCACGCGTTATTACTTTAACAACAATCGCAAAAGATTTTTATTCGATTGTGCTATAGGAACCGAATGCTAGCAAAAAACCACTATCGGCAGGGAGAAAGGTTTCAGTGCCATGACCTCAGGCAGGGCTTTTACAGATACGCTTGGACGCTACAGCACACCGCTGTTTCGGCTGCTCAGCAAAAAGGATGATGACATGCTGCGAATATTGGGTAAGGCGAGTTCCATCAACGTGCGCAAGGTGCTGTGGACCTGCGCCGAAATCGACCTTCCATTCCACCGCGAAGACTGGGGTTCAGGTTTCCAGCCCACCCAAACCGCTGAATTCCTGGCCCTGAACCCCAATGCCATGGTCCCGGTAATCCAGGACGGCGACCTTACGCTGTGGGAGTCCAATACCATCATTCGCTATCTCGCCAACCGCTATGGGCAAGCGGCAGGGATTTACCCGGCCGACGCAGTGGCCAGAGCGCGTGTCGATCAATGGATCGACTGGCAGGCCAGCGATCTCAATCGCTCCTGGAGCTACGCCTTCATGGCGCTGGTCAGGCAGTCAGCTGCGCATCAGGATGAACAGGCGCTCAATGCCAGCATCAGCGAATGGTCGCGACATATGCAGATCCTCGACCAACAGTTGGCAAAGACTGGCGCCTATGTTGCCGGCAAGGCGTTCTCCCTGGCAGACATTCCAATCGGGTTGTCGGTAAACCGCTGGTTCGAGACACCGTTCGAGCACCCGCACCTGCCTGCAGTGGCTGACTACTACGCGCGCCTGAGCGAGCGGGAAGGCTATCGGCTGCACGGCAGAAACGGAACGCCCTGACCAGGGCAATAACATTATTTTGCATATTAGAATATGCAAAAAATGAATTTCCATCATTTACAGCTGGCCGTTAGATTCTAAGAAGAAGCCCGGCCAGCTCGTTTTCTTCTAAACCGCTCAACGCCAGGCAACCTTGTCCCAGCAAAGGAACCCAGCAATGAGCGTCGAAATCCTCGGCATGATCACCGCCTCGCCCGGTTCGGAGGTCGACCAACCCACGGGAGATGCGGTCGATCCGGACTACGTGCGTCGCTTCGCCCAAGCCCATGAAGCGGCCGGTTTCGACCGCATCCTGGTCGGCTATTTTTCCAACGGGCCGGAAGGCGCAGTGGTCAGTTCGTTCGCCGTCGCTGCCACCGAACGCCTGGGCATCCTGCTGGCCTACCGCCCAGGGGTGATCAGCCCGCCCCTGGCAGCGCGGCAACTGGCGACCCTCGATCAATTCAGCAAGGGCCGCCTGGCGCTGAACGTGGTCAGCGGTGGCAATGACCAGGACCTGCAACGCGATGGCGATTTCCTCGACCACGATCACCGCTATGCGCGCACCGGCGAATACCTCGATGCCCTGAAGGCAATCTGGACCGCCGAACAACCGGTGGACTTCGCCGGCGACTTCTACCGTTTCAACGCCGCCTCGCCCGCCATAAGGACCGTGCAGCGCCCGCATATCCCGATCTACTTCAGTGGTTCATCGGATGCCGCGGTGCGGGTCGCAGCGCAACATGCCGACACCTACATGCTCTGGGGCGAACCCCTGGCCGCCGTCGCCGAGCATATCGCCAAGGTCCGCCAGGCCGCCGCTGTGCAACAGCGCGCCCCGCGCTTCTCGGTGTCGTTCCGCCCCATCGTCGCCGATACCGAGGAGGCCGCCTGGAAGCGCGCCGCCGAGATCCTCGAGCAGGTCCGCGATGCACGCCAGAAACTCGGTTTGCCGCTGCACGACCACCAGCCCGAGAACGTCGGGTCGCAGCGTCTGCTGGCCGCCGCGCAACAGGGCGAAGTGCTCGATCAACGCCTGTGGATGGGCGTTGCCCGTCTGACTGGGGCGCGCTGGAACTCCACCGCGCTGGTCGGCACCCCCGAGCAGGTCGCCCAGGCGTTGGGCGAGTACTACAAGCTCGGCGTGTCGACTTTCCTGATCCGCGGCTTCGACCCATTGAACGACACCATCGAATACGGCAAGACCCTGATCCCCGCCATCCATCACCAGATCGAACGCCTGGATACACGCCAGGCCAGCTGAGGAAACCCCATGAAACTGTCACACCTGATCCGAGTCACCCTCGCCGGCCTGTTCCTTGGTACCCCGCTGGCGCAGGCCATCGCCGCCGAGCAGGTCACTCTGCGCATCGGCGACCAGAACTACTACAACGTGCGCGCATCGCTGGAAGCCTCCGGGGCACTCAAGGATGCACCCTACAAGGTCGAGTTCAAGCACTTCCAGTCGGCCGCACCGGTGGCCGAAGGGCTGGAGGCCGGTGGCCTGGACATCGGCTTTCTCGGCGACTCGGGCTTTCTGTTCCTGGCTGCCAAAGGGGCGCCCGTCAAGCTGATCGGCGTCTCACGGCAGAACCTCGACACCATCGCCCTGCTGGTGCCCAAGGACTCCCCCGCCAAGACCATTGCCGACCTCAAGGGCAAGAAGGTCGCCTACTGGCCCGGCGCCTGGAGCCAACAGTTGACCTTGCGCGCACTGGACAAGGCCGGCCTGCCGCATGACTACGTCGAGTTCGTCAAACTGATGCCAATCGATGCCGCCGCCGCGCTGCCGCAGGGCAGCATCGATGCCTTCCCGGTGTGGGAACCCTACATCTCGCAACAGATCGTGTTCTCCGGCGCGCGCAAGCTGGTCACCGCCCAGGGCCTGATGCCTGGCTTGAGCAGCATCGCTGCGCGCAACGATTCGATCGATAGCAAGCACGCCGCCATCGAAGACTTCCTGGGCCGCCTGCAAAAAGCCCGGGCCTGGGTCGGTGAGCACAAGGAAGCTTATGCCGACCTCTGGGCCAAGAAAGCCAACCTCGACCAAAGTGTCTCGCGTCACTGGATTGGTCAGGCCGACATGAGCGTGAGCCCGGTCGATGCGCAGGCGGCGAAGGACTACCAGGATACTGCCGACTTCCTTGTGCAGACCGGCACGCTGCCCAAGCCCCTGGACACCCGCGCGATCATCGACACGTCGTTCGACGGCGCGTTCAGCCAGTAAGCTGCCGGGCGCACGAAGGATCAAGCCGCCAGCCGCACCGCATTGCGCCCGCCCGCCTTGGCCAGGTACAAGGCGGCGTCGGCCTTGGCGATCAGCCGTGCCGGGGTGTCATCCTCCCCCGGCACACCGCACCAGAGCCCGACGCTGAAGCACAGCTCGATCTCCAGCCCGGCGAAGCGTGCCGGATTCCTCGCGATGGCTTCGCGCAGACCGTTCAACGCCGCCAGGGCACCCTCGCCCTCGGTTCGCGGCAACAACAGCAGGAATTCCTCACCGCCATAGCGCCCCAGGCTATCGCCTTCGCGCAGCCGCTGCTGTAATTGACGCACGCAGTGGCACAGCACTTCGTCCCCCGCCAGATGGCCGTGCACATCGTTGATACGCTTGAAATGGTCGATATCGATCATCGCCACGGCCAAGCTGTACTGCGCCGCGCGCGCCTGCTCCAGCTCGAACTCGAAACGTTCGAGGATGGCGCGCCGATTGCCCGTGCCGGTCAGCACATCGTGTCCGGCAAGGTGCTGCAAGCGCGATTCGCTGCGCTCCTTGGCCATCAACACCAGGCCAATGGAATACATCATCACCGTGGCCGTGCCGATCGCCACCGACACCGTCTGCTTGAGGTTGCTGGTGTCGTAGCGCATCTCCTGCGCCGTGCCCGCCAGCACGGCAACCACCCGCATGCCCAGCCCCACCAGGCTGATGCCGGCACCGATCACCAGCAGCAGGTGTGCCCTGCCCTTGTGCAGGGCCCGTTGACGGGCCCAGTAGAGAATCAACACGCATTGCAACATCAGCACCAGGGCCGCCAGCAGCATGCGCGGCTCCACCGTCTCGAGCAGCGAGATCAAGCCCAGCAGCATCAACAGCGGAATGGCGAAGATCGGCCGCCACGGCACGGGGCGCTCGCGCACCCGGAACAGGCTCGCCGAATAGAACGCCAACGCCAATGACAGCAGGCTGTTGGCCAAGACATAGCTCACCCACAGAGGCGCATGGCCGAACAACGTGTAACAGACATAGGCCAAGGCATGGGCCAACAGTCCACAGCCGGTCAGCAGCAGGTTGTCGCCTCGATTGAACTGCCCGACCAGCAACAGACAGAAAGCCAGGATCGTCGCCACCAGCGCGACCGCAGCGAACAGCGTAGGAGTATGGGCGATCATCATGATTCACCGTGTGGCAGATGGCCGTCTTGATCGCGGCCTGCCTGACAGTCTAGGAGCCGTGCAGGCCCGCGACCATGACCCAACGGGACAGAACAGCAGCCCGCAGACACGCCGCCTATCCCTGGCGCGGTAATATTTTGTGCCACTTTGAAACCAAATGAATCCTCACCGGTCTCAGCAGTTATCCCGTAAACCGTTGCGGATCAAGGATTTCCATCGCCATGCCACGCCTTGCCAGTTTTTCGCTGATCGCCGCTGTCGTGCTGCTCGCCGGTTGCCACAGCCATCGTCACCATGATGACGATGGCTGGCGTGACGGCGACCGCGATCGTCACCGTCATCATCACCGCGATGATCGCGATGACGACGATCGCCGCTACCGTGACCGTTATTACCGCTGAAGCGTCTCTCCAATCCCTGTCCGCCGCACGCCTGCGGCATCCAATCCTGATGATTCCTTCGAGGTTCATGAAATCATGCGTCTGACTCTGCCTTCCCTCGCCCTGGGCCTGCTGCTGTGCCAGGGAGCGTTCGCCGGTGACGGCACCGCAGCCATTGGTGGCGGCCTGGGTGGCGCCTTGGGCAACGTCGTCGGCAAGCAGATCGGCGGCAGCACGGGCGCCGCCATCGGCGCAGGCCTGGGTGGCGCAGCCGGCAGCGCCGTTGGCGCACGCAAGGGCAACCGCACCGAAGCGGCCATCGGCGGTGGCCTGGGTTCAGCCGGCGGCTCGCTGGTGGGTGCCAAACTTGGCGGCAGCAATGGCTCGACCATCGGCGCAGGCCTTGGCGGCGCGGCCGGTGGTGCGATCGGCAACCACCTGGGCGACAAGAACAAGAAGCACCGTCGCCACTGATTGACGCACTCCTGCAGGAGCAACTGCCCTGCAGGAGCAACTGTCTTGTTCAAAATCTAAAGGCCAGCCCTATCTACTGGCTGCAAAGTATCCTGTGGGAGCGGCGGTTCGGCGCCCCGACTTGTCCCGCGAACACGGGCATAGCCCGTGCCAGGCAGCGCGGTGTCTTTTTCGCGGGTAAACCCGCTCCCACAGGGACCCGCGCTGCTTTTTTAGGAGCAACTGTCTTGCTCAAAATCTAAAGGCCAGCCCGCTCCCACAGGGATTGGGCTGGCCTCTACTCAGCCGTCTTTCAGCCCAGGCGGTGCCACTCGCGCTTGTCCCGGCTCAGCAATTCATTGCCGGCCTCGGGCCCATCCTCCCCCGCCTCGTACTCGTGCACTTCGCCACCACTGGCCCAGGCGTCGAGGAAAGGCTGTACCGCACGCCAACCATTCTCGATATTGTCGGCCCGCTGGAACAACGTCTGGTCTCCGGTCAGGCAGTCGTAGATCAAGGTTTCGTAACCGGTCGCCGGGGTCATCTTGAAGAAGTCCTTGTAGGCAAAACCCAGCTCGACGTTCTCCATCACCAGTTCAGGCCCGGGGCGTTTGGCCTGTAGATCGAACCACATGCCTTCATTGGGCTGAATCTGAATCTTCAGGTAGTTGGGCTTGGGCCGCTCCAGCTCCGACTCGCGAAACTGCGCGTAAGGTGCAGGCTTGAAGCAGATGGCGATTTCGGTGTCGCGCACGCTCATGCGCTTGCCGGTGCGCAGGTAGAACGGCACGCCCGCCCAGCGCCAGTTGTCGATCATCACCTTGAGCGCGACGTAGGTTTCGGTGCGGCTGCGCGTGTCGACATTGTGCTCCTGGCGATAACCGGCCATCCGTTTGCGGCCCTGCTTGCCCGCCACGTACTGCCCCCGCACCGAGTTCTTCAGCGCCATTTTCTGCGACCATGGGCGGATGGCACCGATCACCTTGGCTTTCTCGCCCCTGACAGCGTCAGCACCGAAGGCCGCCGGTGGCTCCATGGCGACCATCGCCAGCAACTGGAACAGGTGGTTGGGCACCATGTCACGCAAGGCACCGGTATTGTCGTAGAACGCGCCACGCGTCTCGACCCCGACGGTCTCGGCGGCAGTAATCTGCACGTGATCGATGTAGTGGTTGTTCCAGAACGATTCGAACAGGCCATTCGAGAAGCGGCTGACCAGAATGTTCTGCACCGTTTCCTTGCCCAGGTAATGGTCGATGCGATAGATCTGCCGCTCGCTCATCACCTTGAGCAGGCAAGCGTTGAGCGCCTCGGCGCTGGCAAGATCGGTACCGAATGGCTTTTCCACCACCACCCGGCGAAAGCCGCCCGCAGACTCGTCGAGCAAGCCCGCCTCGCCCAGGCGCTGGGCCACCTCAGGAAAGAAACGCGGCGAAGTGGCCAGGTAGAAGATGGCGTTGCCGTGACGGGTCTTGGCGATGCGCTTGCCGATCTCCGAATAGGTCGCAGGGTTCAGGAAGTCGCCGGTCTGGTAGTCCAGGCGCTTGGCCAGGCGCGACCACAGCCCTTCGTCCAGACACTTGCCTGCGCCCTCGCCGCCCTTGTCGCGCTCGATCATGAAGTCGTGCAGGCGCTCGGCGAACTGCTCGGCGCTGGCCTGGTTATGATCGACCCCGACAATCCGCAGGTTGCGGTCCAGCAAACCGTCACGGCTGAGGTTGTACAGCGCCGGCATCAGCAGACGCTTGACCAGGTCGCCATTGGCGCCGAACAGGAACAGCGTGCAAGGCGGCGCGGCGGGAATCGTCTGTTTGCTCATGAACCCTTCTTCTCGACATGGCCACCGAAGCCCAGGCGCATGGCAGACAGCACCTTGTCGCCGAAGGTGCCTTGCTGCTGGCGTGAACGGAAACGGGCAAACAACGCGCTGGACAACACCGGCACCGGTACCGCCTGCTCGACTGCCGCATCGATGGTCCAGCGCCCTTCACCGCTGTCGGACACCGAACCGCTGAACTGGGCCAGCTGCGGATCGGCGACCAGCGCATCGGCGGTGAGGTCGAGCAGCCACGAAGTGACCACACTGCCGCGCCGCCAGACTTCGGCGATCTCCGCCACGTTCAGATCGAAACGCTGGTCCTCGGGCAACTCGGTGCCGCCCTTGCTGCGCAGCAGGTCGAAACCTTCGGCATAAGCCTGCATCAAGCCGTACTCGATACCGTTGTGCACCATCTTCACATAGTGCCCGGCACCGGGCGGGCCGGCGTGAATGTAGCCATGCTCGGCACGCCCATGCTCACCCGTGCGACCCTGGGTGCGCGCAATGTCACCCACGCCCGGCGCCAGCGCCTTGAACAGCGGCTCCAGCCGTTCGAACACGTCCTTTTCGCCGCCGATCATCATGCAATAGCCCCGCTCCAGGCCCCAGACACCACCGGACGTGCCTACGTCCAGATAATGCAGGCCACGCGTTGACAGATGGGCGGCGCGGCGCATGTCATCTTTGTAGAAGGTGTTGCCGCCATCGATGATCGCATCGCCTGGCTCGAGCAGCTCGGCGAGCTGGGTGATGGTCTGCTCGGTGGGCTCGCCCGCCGGCAGCATGACCCAGACCGCCCGTGGCGCCTTGAGTTTCTGTACCAGCGCGCCCAGGTCATGGGCGCCCAGGGCGCCCTCGCTGCTCAGAGCGCTGACGGCATCACGGTTGCGATCGTGTACCACGGTCTGGTGGCCTGCGCGCATCAGCCGTCTTGCGATATTGCCGCCCATGCGGCCCAGCCCGACGATTCCCAGTTGCATGTGCCGATGCTCCCCTTGCGAAAATGGATGACGAACGCGATTCAGGTGTTCAGGTTAGTCCAGCGTACCGCACGAGGGTTCACCGACGAACGGCGTGACCACCATAAACAAAAAAGTTCCCAAGGACAGGGAAAGAATTCAGAATGCGCGCCGCACGAAGCGTCTACGCTTGTTACTGTCACCAGCCAAACTGCGAGGTGTTCTCTTGGGTACCTACATGCCTGCCACTCCCCCCCAGACCCTCTATGTCACTGTGCGCCGCGACGAATTGCGCCAATTGAAGGACGAGCGCGATCAACTGCGCCAGCAGGTGGCAGAGCTGAACCTGTTGCTCGAACAGGCGCGCCTGGGCAGCAAGGCTGCCGGCCTCTGACCTTTCGCCGCGCCGCGCAGCCCCTGCGTGCGCGGCGCCCTGACGTACCCGTCTGCTGCATAGCGAAAACACCTTCAAAGGTAGACGCGTGTGCCTATATGGGCTCGATCCAAGACTACCTAGATTGAGCGACGCCGCAGGCCCATTCCGGTGCCTGCTCCGCGTAGAAGACGCCCATGAATAAAATGATCCACTGGCTCCCGCTCGCGTTGCTGGGGAGCCTCAGCCTGCACGCCCACGCTGCGCCCCAGCCGTGCCAACCACTCGACGAGAAACAAGCCGTGGCGCTATTCGAGCGCTGGAACGACAGCCTGCGCAGCGGCGATCCAGAGCAGGTGGCCAACTTGTACGAAAACGATGCAGTCCTGCTGCCGACCGTATCGAAAATCCCACGCCTGACTACCGCCGAGCGCCTCGACTACTTCAAGCATTTCCTCGCCGACCAGCCCTCCGGCAAGCTCGATACCCATCACCTGAGCCAGACCTGCAACAAAGCCACACTGACCGGGTTATATACCTTCAACTTCGCCAAGACCGGGCAACAGGTCGCTGCGCGCTACACCTTTACCTACCGCTGGGACGGCCAGCAGTGGCTGATCAACCACCATCATTCTTCGCTGCTGCCAACCACCTGACACGGCCCGCCCTCCTCGTTCAGCGGGTGCCTGATCCGCCGCAGCAACACTGCGTTGCCGCGGCTCCAGCGCGCCAACGTTTGCGCAGATCAACGGTCGCGCAAATAGTGACCAATGGGTCACCCCACCTACCTTTCGTCCCCTACACTGAGGATTCGGCCCGTGTTTTGCTCCGAAACCAGTGACGCAATCAAGTCGAACTTTCCAAAACACGGGTAGGTCAGGAAGTAAGTAGGCCGCGCAAAGGGACTTCCTCACGCGTCAGCCCGCCCACCCCACACTGTCCAGGCGCCTGTTCGGCCGGAATGCCGCTCGCGCTGTGCCTGCGCGCACGACCATGGGGCAAGGAATGCACTACGAAGATGCTGAAAGTCAAAGCGAGAACAGACACGAGATAAACGCAACGGGTGCCAGCACCCGCATGAACAAGGGACGGAGAGAAGTATGATCAGTGCCGCTGTCGAGCCTCACGCAGAATCATTCAACCTGGAAAATCGCGAGCCTGTTGCACCTGGCTTCGCCACGACAGGCAAGGCACCCGCTACCACGCGCCGCAACAATCCGCACAAGCGCAAGGTGCTGTTCGTCACCTCCGAAATCGCCGACCTGGTCAAGACAGGCGGCCTGGGCGATGTCTCCGCAGCCCTGCCCAGGGCGCTGTCACACCTGCACGATGTGCGGGTCTTGATTCCGGGTTATCCGCAGGTGGTCGACAGCGACAACCCCATTCACATCGTCGGCGAACTCGGTGGCCATGCTGCGCTTCCGCCGTGCAAGATCGGACGCATGGACCTGGCGGATGGCCTGGTCATCTACGTGCTGATCTGCCCCGAGTTGTACGAGCGCGAAGGCACCCCGTATGGTGCCAACAATGGCCGTGACTGGCCCGACAACCATATCCGTTTCGCCCGCCTGGGCCTGGCCGCCGCAGAGATCGCCGCAGGCGATGCAATGGCGCACTGGCGCCCCGATCTGGTGCACGCCCATGACTGGCCAGCCGGTCTGGCGCCTGCCTACATGCACTGGCGCGGCCTGAACACACCGACCTTGTTCACCATCCACAACCTCGCGTACCAGGGTGTCTACAGCCGAGGCTGCAGCCCGGAGCTGGCCATTCCCGACCATGCCATGCAGCAGGAAGGCATGGAGTTCTACGGCAAGCTGTCGTTCCTCAAGGCCGGGCTTGCCTACTCGAGCCACATCACCACGGTCAGTGCCACCTACGCCCGGGAGATCACCACGCCCGAGTTCGGCTGCGGCCTCGACGGTTTTCTTGCAAGCAAGGCCCAGCAAGGCCTGCTAGGCGGCATCCCCAATGGCATTGACGAGAGCTGGGATTCGGCCACCGACTCGCACCTGGTGCACAACTTCAGCATCAACGACTGGGAAGGCAAGGCCCGCAATGCCGAGCAGGTCCGCGAGCTGTTCGGCCTGGAGCCGTGCCAAGGGCCTCTGTTCGCCGTGGTCTCGCGCCTGGTCTACCAGAAAGGCCTGGACCTGACGCTGAGCGTGGCCGACGACATCGTCCGCCAGGGCGGACAAATCGCGATCATCGGCCGTGGCGAGCCGGAGGAAGAACAGGCCATGCGCGATCTGGCCCTGCGCCATCCGGGCCGCATCGGCGTGCGCATCGGCTTCAACGAAACCGATGCCCGACGCATGTTCGCCGGCAGCGATTTTCTGCTGATGCCCTCGCGCTACGAGCCGTGCGGCTTGAGCCAGATGTACGCACAGCGTTTCGGCTCACTGCCGGTGGCGCGCAATACCGGCGGTCTGGCCGACACCATCGAAGATGGCGTCACGGGTTTCCTGTTCAACGAATCGAGCCCCGAGAGCTACCGCGAAGCCCTGAACCGCGCCTTCTACGTACACGGCAAGAAAGATCTGCTCAACGCCATGCGGTGCCTGTCGATGACTCAACCGTTCAACTGGTGCCAGGCGGTGGAACCCTACGCTCGCCTTTATGAGGAACTGGTCTGCCAGGCACATAGCCGCCACTACTGAACGAGGGCTACGAAGATGCACAGGCATGGCGCACAGCAACTGGACGCCACGTCGACGCGCTTCGCCCTCTGGGCGCCGGATGCGCGCAACGTGAGCGTGGAAATCGAGCGGCAGCCGTCTGTCGAGCTGCTGCCCGAAGAGGATGGCTGGTTTATCGGCATCGCCCCCTGCCAGGCGGGTGATCGCTACCATTTCAGGATCGACGGCCACCTGCAGGTGGCCGACCCGGCGTCGCGCTACCAGCCTGACGGCGTGCACGGCCCCAGTGAAGTCGTCGATCCCCAGCGTTACGGCTGGAAGCACCTCTGGCGAGGCCGCCCATGGCACGAGGCGGTGATCCAGGAACTGCACGTGGGCCTGCTCGGCGGCTATGCAGGCGTTTCCCAGCACCTGCCACGCCTGGCAGAACTGGGCATCACCGCCATCGAGCTGATGCCGATCAACCAGTTCCCCGGCGAGCGTAACTGGGGCTACGACGGCGCCCAGCCCTTCGCCCCACACAATGCTTACGGCAGCCCGGAGCAATTGTGCGCACTCATCGATCAGGCCCATGGCCACGGGCTGATGGTGATGCTTGATGTGGTCTACAACCACTTTGGCCCTGACGGCAATTACTTGCCGAAGTACGCCAGCGGGTTCTTCCGCGAAGACCGCCAGACGCCTTGGGGCGCCGCCATCGACTTTCGCCGCGCAGAAGTGCGCGAGTTCTTCATCCAGAACGCCCTGATGTGGCTGTGCGACTACCGCTTCGATGGGCTGCGCCTGGATGCCGTGCACGCCATCGACCAACCGGACTTCCTCATCGAACTGGCCCGCCGCGTACGCGCCGCTGTCGAGCCGGGCCGCGAAGTGTGGCTGGTGCTGGAGAACGAACACAACCAAGCGGCGCTGCTCGAGCAAGGCTTCGACGCGCAGTGGAACGATGACGGCCACAACGCCCTGCACGTGCTGCTCACGGGCGAGACCGAAGGCTACTACGCCGACTACAAGGACCGCCCGATCGAGCAACTGGCCCGGTGCCTGAGCGAAGGCTTCGTGTTTCAGGGTGAGCTTAACCGCCATGGCACACCCCGTGGCGAGCCCAGCGCTCACTTGCCACCGAGTGCCTTCGTACTGTTCTTGCAGAACCACGACCAGATCGGCAACCGCGCCTTGGGCGAGCGCCTCAGTCGCCTGTGCCCTCCCACGGCGCTGCGGGCCGCCACCGGCCTGCTGCTGTTGGCGCCAATGATCCCGCTACTGTTCATGGGGGACGAAGAAGGCAGTTGCCAGCCGTTCCTGTTCTTCACCGATTTCCACGATGAGCTGGCCGATGCCGTGCGCGAAGGTCGGCGCGGCGAGTTCGCTCACTTTGCAGCCTTCGCCGACCCCGAGAAGCGCGCGCACATACCTGACCCCAACGCCCTGCAAACCTTCGAAGCCTCACGCCCGATCAACACACAAGTCCTCGCTGGCTGGCACGGCCTCTATCACCAACTGCTGCACATCCGCCATCGCGAGATCGTCCCGCGCCTGGTGGGCAGCCGCGCACTGGGCGTCGAAGTGCTCGGCGACAAAGCCCTCAGCGCCCGCTGGCGACTGGGCGACGGCTGCGAGTTGCGCATCGATTTGAACCTTGGCGCATCTGCGCAGCCCATTACTTTGCCAGGCATGGATACACGCCTGTTCGACAGCAGTGACAACGCCCATACGGACTCCACCCTGGCCGCGTACAGCTGCGTGGTCAGCCTGCTTCCCTCTCGCCTGGAGACGCCATGAGCGAAATGCCCCTGCACCGTCTCGCCGCCCGCGCGGGCCTTTCCCGCGACTGGATAGACGCCAACGATCGTCCCCAGCAGGTATCTGACGAGGCTCTGCGCCGGGTCCTGCAAGAGCTTGGCCATCCGGCCGAGGATGACGCTGCCATCGCGCGCAGCCTGGCCGCCCTGGAGCAGCTCGACGACAGCGAGCACCTGCCGCCACTGCTCACTGCCGACCTCGGCCAGCCGCTGGCCCTGGCACGCTGGTTCAGCCCGAACAGCCAGGTACGTTGCACCCAGGAAGACGGCAGCGTGCACGCGCTGACCCTCGACCCACTGGCACAACTGCCCGGCGAACTGCCTACCGGCTACCACCGCCTGGAAATCGATGACCGAAAGCTCACCATCGCTGTCGCGCCGCCGCGTTGCCACAGCCTGCAGGACATAAGCGAGCAATCCCCGCCACGTCGCTGGGGCCTGGCCGTGCAACTCTACAGCCTGCGCCGCCCCGGCGACGGTGGCTATGGCGACTGCCTGGCCCTGGAGCAACTGGCGCGCAGTGCGGCAGAGCGAGGCGCCGATGCGCTGGCGATCAGCCCGATCCATGCGTTGTCGATGTACGACCAACAGCACTTCAGCCCCTACTCACCGTCCAGCCGCCTGTTGCTCAACACGCTCTACGCCAGCCCCTCGGTACTGCTCGGCGAGCGCGAGGTGCGCATGGCGGCCGAGGCTGCGGGCCTGACCCAGAGCCTCGAAGACCTGGAGCAGACGTCGCTGGTCGACTGGCCACGCGCGGCCGATGTGCGGCACAAGCTGCTCAAGGCGCTGTATGCAGATTTCAGCCAGAGCGAACATCCCCTGCGCCCGGACTTCGACAGCTTTCGCCAGTCCGCTGGCCAAGCCCTGGAGCACCATTGCCATTTCGAAGTGCTGCAGGCCGAAGCCGTGGAGCAAGGCCTGGGGGCCGACTGGCGCGCCTGGCCAGACGCCTGGCGCAGCCCCGAAGAGCTGGAAGTGCAGGCCATGGCGGCGGCCTATCCGGCGCGTGTGGAGTTTCATGCCTTCTGCCAATGGCTCACCGAGCGCAGCCTGCAACGCGCCCAGGATGCCGCGCGCAGCAACGGCATGGGCATCGGCTTGATCGCTGACCTGGCGGTGGGTGCCGACGGTGCCGGCAGCCAGGCCTGGAGCCGCCAGGACGAACTGCTGGCCGAACTCAAGGTCGGCGCGCCGCCCGACATCCTCAACCGCTCCGGCCAGGACTGGGGCATCTGCGCCTTCTCGCCCGAGGGCCTCAAGCGCAACGGCTACCGAGCCTTCATCGAAATGTTGCGGGCCAACCTCGCCCACGCCGGCGGCCTGCGCATCGATCATGTTATGGGGCTGCGACGCCTGTGGCTGATCCCGCGCGGTGCCAAGCCGAGCGAAGGTGTGTACCTGAACTACCCCGTCGAAGACCTGCTGCGCCTGCTGGCACTCGAGTCGGCACGCCATCAGGCCGTGATCCTCGGCGAAGACCTCGGCACCGTACCGTCCGGGCTGCGTGAGCAACTGACGGACAAGGGCGTGCTGGGCATGCGCGTGCTGCCGTTCGAGCAGACCTCGCCCGGCCACTTCAAGCCGATCCTCGACTGGCCCGATACCGCCCTGGCCACCACCGGCACCCACGACCTCGCCCCGCTGGCCGGGTGGCTGCGAGCACGGGACATCGACTGGAACCACCGCCTGCAACTGATCGACGCCGCCACCGAACTGCATTGGCGGCATGAGCGCGAGCAGGAGATTCACGGTCTGCGCCGCAGCCTGGAAGCGAACTATGGCCCTTTGAAGGATAACGACGCCTTGATCGACACCGCCATCCGTTATGTCGGCCACACCCGCGCACCGCTCGTGCTGGTCCCGCTCGAAGACCTGCTCGGCAGCGACGAACAACCCAACCTGCCCGGCACCACCGACGGCCACCCCAACTGGCGCCGACGCTTCGCCCTGCCGGTTGCCGAACTGCTCGACGACGAAGATGCCGCACGCCGCCTGGAACTGCTGGCGCAGGCGCGCGAACAAGCCTGGGAGCGCGACCGATGAAACCCTTGACCGCCACCCAGCGCCTGCAATTTCACAGCGACTTCACCCTCGACGATGCCGTGCCACTAGTGCCCTACTTCGCCCAATTGGGCATCAGCCACCTGTACGCGTCGCCCATACTCAAGGCCCGCGCCGGCTCTCGGCACGGCTACGACGTGGTCGATCCGACTCAGGTCAATCCCGAGCTGGGCGGCGAAGCGGCGCTGCAGCGGCTGGTGGCCGCGCTGCGCCAGCACGGCATGGGGCTGATCCTCGACACCGTGTCCAACCACATGGCCGTGGGCGGTGCCGACAACCCCTGGTGGCAGAGCCTGCTGGCCTGGGGACGGCGCAGCCCCTACGCCGAATTCTTCGATATCCAGTGGCACTCCAGCGACCCGCTGCTGGCCGGTCAGTTGCTGCTGCCGTTCCTGGGCAATGACTATGGTATTGCCCTGCAGAATGGCGAGATTCCGCTGACCTTCGACGCTGAGCACGGGTTGCTGCAGATCGAGCACTACGAGCACCGTTTCCCGATCTGTCCGCTGGATTACGGACGGATTCTCAACCACAGCGATGATCCTTCGTTGCAGGCGCTGGCCACACGTTTCAGCGCCCTGAGCGACTGCACCGACCCACTTTCCGAGGCCCTGCCATTACAGGCGGAACTGGCCCGCCTGGTACGCACCGGCGCCCACCTGGAGCAGGCCCTGGCCGCCTTCGACAGCCGCAGCGAGCCTGGTTTCAAGCGCCTGCATCTGCTGCTCGAACGCCAGACCTACCGCCTGGCCAGTTGGCGCACCGCCGCCGACGACATCAACTGGCGGCGCTTTTTCGATATCAACGAGCTGGGCGGCCTGCGCGTGGAACGGGCCACGGTGTTCGAAGCGACCCACGCCAAGCTGTTCGAGCTGATCGCTCGCGGCCTGGTCGATGGCCTGCGCATCGACCATATCGACGGCCTGGCCGACCCTCGGCGCTACTGCCGCAACCTGCGCCGCCGTGTCGATCACTTGCTGGCCCTGCGTCCGCCAGAAGCGGCACTCGAACATTTCCCGATCTACGTGGAAAAGATCCTCGGTACCGACGAGCACCTGCACCAGGATTGGCTCACCGACGGCACCACCGGCTACGAGTTCATGAACCAGGTCTCGCTGCTGCAACACGATCCGGCCGGCGAAGCGCCGTTGACCGAGCTCTGGCACAACGTCAGCGAGCGCCCCGCGTTCGACGAGGAAGTGCGCGTCGCAAGACGCCTGGTGCTCAATGCCAGCCTGGCCGGTGACTGCGAGTCGGTGGCCCAGGCGCTGTTGCAGGTCGCCCGCGACGACCTGATGACCCGCGACCTCACCCTCGGCGCAATCCGCCGTGCCCTGCAGGCGCTGGTCGAGCACTATTCGGTGTACCGCACCTACATCAATGCCTGTGGCCGCCCTGAGCAGGATGAGGCGTTCTTCCAGCGCGCCCTGGAAGGCGCCCGGCAGTCGCTCAGCGAAGCCGACTGGCCGTTGCTCGACCACCTCGAGCGCTGGCTCGGCGGACAGCCCTGGCGCCAGTTGCCTGTCGGGCGCGCGCGCAAGCACCTGCGCCACGCGTGCGTACGCTTCCAGCAACTGACCGCACCCAGCGCCGCCAAGGCGGTCGAGGACACGGCGTTCTACCGCAGCGCACGCCTGCTCTCGCGCAACGACGTGGGCTTCGAGGCCGAGCGTTTCAGCGCCACACCTGCGCAGTTCCACAACGAAGCGCAGCGCCGCCTGCGCGACTTCCCGGATAACCTGCTGGCCACTGCCACCCACGACCACAAGCGCGGCGAAGACTGTCGCGCGCGCCTGGCGGTGCTCAGTGAACACAGCCAGTGGCTCGCCAGCCGCGTCGAGCACTGGCGCGAACTGGCCGAGCCGCTGCGTGAAACCCTCGAAGACGGCCTGGCACCGAGCCCCGGCGACGAGTTGCTGCTGTTCCAGACCCTGCTCGCCAGTTGGCCCCTGGCGCTAGGCCGTGATGACCCGCAGGGCCTGGAGCACTTTGCCGAACGTGTGCGCCAGTGGCAGCAGAAAGCCCTGCGCGAAGCCAAGCTGCGCAGCAGCTGGGCCGCCCCCAACGAGCGCTACGAACAGGCCTGCGCCCGCTACCTCGATGGCCTCCTGCTCGACAGCGAAAACCAGCAACTGCGTCACTCGCTCGCCGACGCCGTGGCCCGCATCGCCTGCCCGGGCGCCCTCAACGGCCTGGTCCAGTGCCTGCTGCGCATGACCACACCCGGTGTGCCCGACCTGTACCAGGGCAACGAATACTGGGACTTGAGCCTGGTCGACCCGGACAACCGCCGCCCAGTGGACTACCCGGCAAGACGTGCCAGCCTGGACAACAGCCTGCCCGAGGCCGAACTGCTCGAACACTGGCGCGACGGGCGCATCAAGCAGGCCTTGATCGCCCGCGTGCTGGACCTGCGCCGAGCGCATCCCGAGCTGTTCCTGCGCGGTGCCTACCTGCCGCTCAACGCCCAGGGTCGACACGCTGACAAGGTGCTGGCCTTTGCCCGCCTCGGTGAGGGCGAGCGTGCCATCGTCATCGCGCCACGGCTGGCCAGCACCTTGCTGGGCGCAGCCCCGATACCCCTTATCCCGGCACAGAACTGGGACGATACCCGGCTTGTTTTGCCGTTTGCCTTGTCGCCTGCCACTTGCAAGGGACTTTTCGCACACACCGCTGTCAGCCCTTCTAGGGAGCTGATGCTGAGCGATGTGCTGTCGGATTTTCCGCTCAACCTGTTGATTGAACATGCATGAACTTCAGGAGCGTCGAAATGAGTGTCGATGAAAAACGTATCCGCGAATTCGCCTACCAGATCTGGGAGTCGGAGGGTAAACCGGTAGGCGAGGAAGAGCGCCACTGGGAGATGGCTCGCAAGCTGGCCGAAGCCGAAGCCCTGGCGCCCAAGGCTGCACCACGCAAGAAGGCCGCAGCCAAGCCCAAGGCACCTGCCGAACCCAAGGCTGCCGCGCTGCCGGCGGGCAAGCCTGTGACCGAGAAGAAACCACGGGCGCCGCGCAAGCCCGCCGCCGGCTGATACCCGCCTGCGGTTCAACCCAAGACCTGTGGAGCAGCTGCCTTGTTCAAAAGCCAAAGGCCAGCCCCTCCCTTTGAGAACAGCTGTCCTGTAAAAAATCCAAAGGCAAGCCTGTCCCTGTGGGAGCGGGCTTGCCCGCGAACACGGGCGTAGCCCGTGCCAGGCAGCGCGGTGTCTTTTTTCGCGGGCAAGTCGCAGCGGCGAACCGCCGCTCCCACAGCCGAATTCAATTCAATTCACCTGGCCAGACGAGGACTGTCATGACCCCACGCACCCCGAAGAAAACCCGTTCCGTCGCGCCAACCCGGATTCGCGAGGGCCTGCCCTTCCCGCTCGGTGCAACCTGGGACGGGCTGGGCGTGAATTTCGCGCTGTTCTCCGCCAACGCTACCAAGGTCGAGCTGTGCATCTTCGATGCGACCGGCGAAAACGAGCTCGAGCGCATCGAGCTGCCCGAATACACCGACGAGATCTATCACGGTTACCTGCCCGATGCGCATCCGGGGCTGGTCTATGGCTATCGCGTGCACGGCCCCTACGAGCCGCAGAACGGTCACCGTTTCAACGCCAACAAGCTGCTGATCGACCCCTACGCCAAGCAACTGGTGGGCGAGCTGAAATGGTCCGAGGCGCTGTTCGGCTACACCCTGGGCCACCCCGACGACGACCTGTCGTTCGATGAACGCGACAGCGCCCCCTTCGTGCCCAAGTGCAAGGTGGTCGACCCGGCCTTTACCTGGGGTCGCGACCAGCGGGTGCAGATTCCCTGGGAGCAGACCGTCATCTACGAAGCCCACGCCCGTGGCATCAGCATGCGCCACCCGGCTGTCCCCGAGCATCTGCGCGGCACCTTCGCTGGGCTTGCCAACGACGAGCTGCTGGGGCACATCAAGGATCTGGGTGTTTCCAGCATCGAGCTGCTGCCCATCCACGCTTTCGTCAACGATCAACACCTGCTGGACAAGGGCCTGAACAACTACTGGGGCTACAACACCCTGGCCTTCTTCGCCCCCCATCCCAAATACCTGGCCAGTGGCAAGATCGCCGAGTTCAAGGAGATGGTCGCGCACGTCCACGAGAAGGGTCTGGAAGTGATCCTCGATGTGGTCTACAACCACACCGCCGAGGGCAACGAGCGTGGCCCGACCCTGTCGATGCGCGGCATCGACAACGCCTCTTACTACCGCCTGATGCCCGACGAAAAGCGCTTCTACATCAACGATTCGGGCACCGGCAACACCCTCGACCTGAGCCACCCGTGTGTGCTGCAACTGGTCACCGACTCACTGCGCTATTGGGCGGGCGAGATGCATGTGGACGGCTTCCGCTTCGACCTGGCGACCATCCTGGGCCGCTACCACGACGGTTACAGCGAGCGTCACAGCTTCCTCGTCGCCTGCCGCCAGGACCCGCTGCTGCGCAGCGTCAAGCTGATCGCCGAGCCCTGGGACTGCGGCCCCGGCGGCTACCAGGTGGGCAACTTCGCCCCCGGCTGGGCGGAATGGAACGACCGGTTCCGCGATACGGCACGGGCATTCTGGAAAGGTGACGAAGGCCAACTCGCCGATTTCGCTGCCCGCCTGACAGGCTCAGGCGACATGTTCAACAATCGCGGCCGACGCCCCTACGCCTCGGTCAACTTCATCACCGCCCATGACGGCTTCACCCTGCGCGACCTGGTCTCGTACAACGAGAAGCACAACGAGGACAACGACGAGAACAACCAGGACGGTACCAGCAACAACCTATCCTGGAACTGCGGCGTCGAAGGCCCGACCGACGACCCCGAGATCAAGGCCCTGCGCCTGCGCCAGATGCGCAATTTCTTCGCCACCCTGCTGCTGTCGCAGGGTACGCCGATGATCGTCGCCGGTGACGAGTTCAGCCGCACCCAGCATGGCAACAACAACGCCTACTGCCAGGACAGCGAGATCGGCTGGGTCAACTGGGACCTGGACGACGAAGGCCAGGCGCTGCTGAAGTTCGTCAAACGCCTTACCCAGCTCAGGTTGCAATACCCGGTGCTGCGCCGCTCGAGCTTCCTGGTCGGCGACTACAACGAGGCGATCGGGGTCAAGGACGTCACCTGGCTCGCCCCTGACGGCAACGAAATGAGCGTCGAGCAGTGGGAAGACCCCCACGGCCGTTGCCTGGGCATGCTCATCGACGGCCGTGCGCAGGTCAGCGGCATCGCCCGGCCAGGAGCGGAAGCAACAGTGTTGCTGATCGTCAATGCGCATCACGACGTGGTGCCGTTCAAGCTGCCGAGCGTACCGGAGGGCGAGCATTGGAGTTGCCTGATCGATACCGATCGGCCGCAGTTGCGCAAGGCGCAGCACCTGGCGTTCGACAGCCTGTTCGAGGTGCAGGGCCGCTCGATGCTTTTGATGGTGCTGCAACGCGACGAGGAATGATCAGCCGGCGATACCCGCCCTCGCCCGCGTGACAATTGCCGATGGACTGCCCCGCAGCCCATCGGCACGTTCTCGAGTCACATCGAAGGCCCGAGGCCAGCGCCTCAATGCAAGGTACTGCGCGCCTTGAGCCGCGCCCGCTCGATGACCTCCTGCCAGGTATCGTTTTCGTCCTCCGATACCGTGAACCAGGGATATACCTGCACGCGCTGCTCGTAGTTCGCCCACTCGCCGTCGACATCCTCGCCATTGGCGCGCACGATCCTGCATTCGCGGCCCAACGCATCGTAGAAATGCGTGTCGGCATAGATCCCTTCACGCGCACTATCGTCGCTGACCCAGCGCCAGTCGTCGAGGTAGAACGGCAACCACTTTCGAACCGCCTGCCCCTTGTTGTCGAACTCGGTCTTGCCGGTGACCGCCCAGCGCACCTCGGCGTGGGCCAACACGGCGTGCCCGTCCTGATCCTGGGCAAGCCCTCCTTCCTCAGTGCGCACGAACGCCTCGCCGCCCGGATTGAGGATGGCGGCCTGCAACAACTGCGAGCCGCCTGTCAGCGACACCTGCACGCGCACCTGTTGCTCGGGGTCGTTGTCATAACGGTCGGGCTGGATCTGGATCACATGGGGTGGCGTACGTCCGGCCATGAACAGGTCGCCAGACACCTCGATGCCATCCCGACGCAAACGCTGCACATCCCGCTGCCAGGCCAATGCACCGCAACGGCGGGCGCCCGCGATACGACCATCGGCCTGCAGCGCCAATGGCATCCAGCTGTCGACCACGTTGGTGAATGCCATGGCCACCGGCACTCCCTTGCTCTCGTTGAGGGCCACGGCTTGCTCGACCGTGCGAGGGGGCGTGAAGGCAGCATCGGGGGAGAAGCCGCTCATCACGGCTTCATCGCTGCCCGCCGGGGTTTCGGTGCCATAGAAGCGCGTATGCATCACCCGTCCCAATGCATCGAGGCTGCTGGTGTGGGTGTTGTCATTGGCGTCCTTGATCTGCGCCGGCTGCATGAAGCGCCAGTCATATACCTCGACAGTGGAGGTCAGACCGGCAGCATCGGTCACCCGGCACACGGCAATGTCATGGGCGGTGTACTGCAGTTGACGGGGCCCAATCACCGTACTTTCCTGGACGGTGTCGGGCGTCCAGAAATGCTCGGCGCCGCGATACCCTGAAATGCCGTGATGGCCGCAGTACGCCTCTTCGACTGGCGGCGCCCACGGGATCGATGGCGCGCCTGCGCCGGAGGGATCGTGCGGCTCGGCCAGCTCTTCGGCGTCCTCCGCTCGGCTCATGGCGACATAGCCGCCACGCTTGAGCAGCTCGGTCAGGGATTCGGCCTGCACCCGGGTGTCCAGCAAGTGCTGGACGTCTTCCAACCATGCCTGCAGCTGGACAGGCCGGGATGAATCAGCGCCGCGCGTGGCAAGGTTGGCCAGCACGACTCGCCAGAACACGCTGTCAGCACCAGTCACGGCCAGTCCGTCCGCCACTGCGGCATGCAGCTGCTGCAGATCCGCGCTGCCTTGCGCCTGGCCGGCGAACCATGCCACCACTGCTGGCAGAGCCGCATCGGCCACACGGCTCTGCTTGCGCAACGCCGTCTGCAAGCCCTCCGGCAACGCCGCAGCGTCGGCCTGGTACAGCCGCTCGCGCAAGGCGTCCACCGAAATCACTGTCTTGAGCGCCGCGCGCAGAAGGCCGAGCGCCTGCGCGTCGTGGGGCGAGCACTGCAGATAAGCCATCAGCAGCGGGTACGAGGTCGCAACCGCCGTCACTTCCGGCAAGCGCTCGCGCACCCGACGCAACACTGCCGGGTCGGCATTCGGGTTGGCCAGCGCCTGCTCCACCAGATTGCCCAAGGTCTGCTCGAAGGTCGGACGCAGGACGTCCAGTGAAGCCTTGTCGAGCATCGCCGTGCGGGTATAGGCCAGCAGTGCCTGGCGCGAAGGGACCTTCGCGGCGCCTGTACCATCGGCTTGTCGCCAGACCGCCTTCTCGTAGCCGACCAGCGTCGTCCTCTGCGGATCGGCCACCAGCAGCTCCTCCACTGCCAGGTTCTCCACGCTGAAACCGTCTTTGGGCACGTCGCTGGCCGTCAACTTGATCACATCCCGACGCGTGCCATCGGCCAGACCGATGACAAAGTCATCGCCACGGGCCAGGTTGTGCACGCGAGCGCGGGTCAGGTTGATCCAACAGTCGTACTGCTGCTCATCGCAACTTGCCTCGATCAAGCCCGCCGGCAAGCTGTCGGGATAGATCTGCCGTTCCCCCTCCTCCTTGACCAGGTCCGCCTCGCTCAACTGACGCGGATAGTTGACGGCAGCACTTTGCAGCACGTTGCCATACAGGTCCTGCGCGAGAACAAGTGTCTGGGCGACCACCGGGTCCTCCGGTACCCGCTCGCAACTGAATGCCAGATGCTGGATCAGCGTCACCAGCGCACTCGGTCGTTGTGGATCGGCACTGGCCAGGGCCCGGATCTGCAGGCGCGAGCGCTCGAGCCTGTAGGGGTTTCCTGCACGCGGATGGCCATCTTCTCCATACACCTCGATGCGCATGACCTGGCCACGGGCCGCGCGGTACAGCCAGGCGCGCAGCGCCCCCGTCACCTCGAGCGCCTCCTCTGCCTCGTCGCGCCATTGGGTGAAACGCGGTGGAGCCGGAGGGAATCGGGCATCCATGTCGACAAAAGCACCGTCAGCCGCCGCATCGAGCGCCTCCACCCCGGTGTAGAACCAGGTGCAGGTACGCGAGGGCGGCGACAGATGTGCAGCCATCGACCGGGCCACTTCATGGGTGTCGGTCTGGATCAGGCGCCTGAACCCGGCAAATTCACGCTCGCGACCATCCCATACGCCGCCGAGATAGGTGGTCTCGCGGCCCATGCACAAGCCGGTGATTTCATTGAGCGTCGTGACCCGGCTCACGGTATGGACCGGGAACGGCAAGTAGCTGACCGGGGTCTGGCCGCGGGCCAGCTGTTCGGCCTTTTCATCGAGCCAGGCCTGGGCCGAGCTGCGGTACTGCAACTCGGTGCGGTTGCCGATGTTGTCGACGATGGTCGACAGCAACCACGGCCGGTGGTCGTTGAAGCGGTACAGCCAACTGCGGCGTTTTTTTTCAGGGCCATGATCCGGCGCCGTCACCAGCAAGTCGGCAGTACCTTGACCACGGATGTCGGCCACCTGCAGCTGGGTTTCACTGTCCAGCGTCACCCCCGGCGGCATCTCGATCGCAAGCCCCTCGACGAAACGGTTGCCGCACTGGCTGATGAATACACGGATACGGGCGGGTTCCAGGTAAAGGATATCGGTGGTGCCTGTACCGTCGGTGTCGGCGAGGTACACCCGCGAGGCGTTGAAATTGTCCACCTTGAAACCGGGGATACTGATGGCCTCGTCGAACCGGCCATAGCCCAGGGACGGCCAGAGCATCACGCCGTCGCCAGTGATGCGCAGCAGGTGCGACTGGCCACTGCCGGCAGGATCGGCGAAGGCCACCAGTTGACGGTCGGCCCTATCCAGTAATGGAAGCGCTTCGCGCCCTGCGTACTGTGCGGTAACCGCAGCCAGCCAGCCGTCGGCGCCTGCGCTGGGGTATAGTCGCACGCTCCGTGGACCGAGGGCGTGCAGCATGACCACATCGGAGCGGCCGTCGCCGGTGAGATCAGTCATCTGCGCAGCCTGATGACCATACTCGCTGGGCAAGCTCAACAGTGGTTTCCACGCCCCCCAGATACCGTCGGGCGCCAGCGTGAAACTGCCACGCATTCCCTCCTCGGTGATCAACCACTCGGGGCGACCATCACCATCCAGGTCGGTCAGGCTGCCAGTGCTATCGGCCGGACGCTTGGGCAAGGGCCACGGCGCTCCCCAGCTGATCGCATCCTGCTCCGCGCCTCGGGTCTTGCCCGCCCGCATCGGCGGCCGGTAATGCCAGGCGTCCTGATCTCGGTACAACAGGCCTGGCACGCCTTCGCCCAGCAAGTCGGCCATCTGCCATGCAGGGGCCCAGAATCCGTCGAGCGCTGGCAGCGCTTCCCAACCGGGCGTAGCCCTGCCCGGTCGGGTCAGCTCGAACTCCATCGGCGGCAAGCGACAGTCGGATACGCTCGACAGTTGTTGCGCCGACACCAGAATGCTGCTGACCGGGCTACTGTCGTACTGCAGGTGTAGCCGTGCCACCAGCTCTGGCGTGTCGTCGGCCTCGCCGTTCATGCGTGCGGTGCGGTGCCAGAGCAGCACATCGCGGCACAGCCGGCGGATGCGCACGTTGAACCCATAGCGCCAGAACGAATGGCAGTCGTCGCGCACTGGCCAGTCCTGCTCCGGCGCAAGCCCTGGCACGCGCTCGGGATCGGCGCCGCGCTCGCCATAGTCGAATTGGGTGAAGGTGAGAAAGTCCGTCTCGTCGAAGCCGTCTTGTGGAATCAGCAGCGCCTGCGAAGGCGTGGCGTTCATGGCGTAGACAGCATCGGCATAGAGGTTGACGACGTGCGGGTGGGCCTTGAGCTCCTGGTCGCTGCAGCCCTTTTCGTCTTCGGCGCGATAACGGTACACCAGATGCTCGCCACGAGCCGAAACCCGCTCTTCCAGATACCAGCCCGCCACACGTTCAGGGGCTGCGGGATCGTACAGACGTGCAGAGGCCGACCAGCCGAACAACGAAAGACTGCCATCGGGCTGCCAGTGCAGCCAGAAACCAGGGTCAGCCACGGCGCCTTTGACCACCCAGTGCTCCAGACGCTGCGAGGGCGCACCGCTGCGCAGGCACCAAGGGGTAACGCTGTAGCGCTCACCATCAGAGGTCTCGGCGAACGGCAAGCCTGCGCGATCATGGGGTGCACCTGCCTTGAGGACTTCCTCCCCGGACGGACCCACCATTCGGTCGTTGCCGTCATATTTAGGGAAACCGAAGCGGGTCATGCAGAAAATCGCCGGCAAATCGCAATCCCAGCCGGCGCCAAAGGCGCTGTTGCCGCCGCCGGAGGAATAGTGCAATGCCAGTTCCGCCGACAGCGCACGACCAGCCGGCGATGGCAGGGGCATTTGCCAACCAGCCGAACCATCTGGGCCACCCGCCGAAAGCATGCCGCCACCGACCGAGACCGTGCCGCCGCCCTTGGGGAGGGCTGGGGGGGTGTAGAAGGAGGCGTCTCCCTCTCCCGTCGCGGGAGCGGGGGCCTGACCCGAAGCAGCAGTCTGCTTTTCGTGTGAATACCCATCCAATGAGTCGGGCATGAACCCCTCCTGTGACCCGTTCCAACCTACCTATGCATGACGCGCAGCATTGATCCGCGCAGTTACTTCAGATCACCCGACCGCTCTTGATCAAACGGCGAGCTGTTTGGCAATGCATACAAAGCATCTCGTAACGAGGGTAAAGGTACGGCTCCGAACGCTCGTCATTTATCAAAAGGCCAGGAGGGCTTTTGCGAAACGCTTTTCAAACGCACCGTTAGCTCGGCCAGCCATAGGGAATGGAAGCCGGGCACGGAAAGTCGTCTCCTTCAACTGTCAGTATCGAGACCGTCCTCGAAAGAGGGCCCAGGTTCCACACCAGACCATATTGGCCTTTCAACTCCCTGGCGATATGGAATGGAGGATCTGGTAGGAACCCTGGATATAGCTTGCTGCTCGACAAGTATAATGAATACACCTTATCGTTAATTGGACTACCCTCGACGGGGACCGCGACAAGTACCATATCCGAGTCTGAGGTCGACAATCTAAGGAGTAACTCGTTAGCACCGGTGCTGGACAGCATCATATTCGGCACGAGCGTTATCGACGTATCGAAGCCGTCGACATGAACTGTCAA
This sequence comes from Pseudomonas sp. A014, assembly GCF_052378495.1. NCBI lineage: Bacteria > Pseudomonadati > Pseudomonadota > Gammaproteobacteria > Pseudomonadales > Pseudomonadaceae > Pseudomonas > Pseudomonas sp. A014. Next base: position 2,086,175 of record NZ_CP199001.1, on the reverse strand, counting down.
GTTGAAATAACCACTGGCCTCGCGACCTCGCGTATTCCAACGCACTCCCGCCTGTGAAAGTATTACTTTTGATCCGAACGCGGGTAATGACCCCATGTCGCCCTCTTTCAGCGTCTGCGGATTAAATTCCATCCAGGCCGAGAGGCGGGCAGCAACCAACGGGCTTCCCGGCTTTGCCTTCAATGTGAATGCCAGATATTCCTCGCGGTAGAATACCGCCGGATCAGGCGGGAAATGGGGTGTATGGGTCACCTCTGCTTCATCCGCCAATTTGCTGGATAACAGTACACATTTGGGCAGCGTCCGAACGGTGGAAATACCCGCGACATGAAAAACCAAGCCGAATGTTCCACTGAGGTCGGCCCCAGTCACCTCCCACTCCAACCCAGCGGAAGACATCACTCTTGACGCACCAAAATCGGGAGAGGCCGTTACATCCCCTTCCTTCACACTGTCTGCAGAGAATGTCATCCATACCTCTCGCTTAAGGTCCGCCAGAGGGCTACCCGGCTTCGGCACGAGCACAACGGTCTGGCCCACCGAACGCCGAAACACCAACAGATCCTCGACAACGCGACCTTCTACCTTCACATCCACTTCATCTCTCAGGTCTTGCGACAAAGCGATGCCCGAGGTCACTTTCAGTGGTGTTGGAAACGCGCCTGTATGAAGGGTCAACCCGAAGGTGCCAGACGCTTCGGCGGTCAACTTCCAGGCCAGGCCTGCAGTGGATATCGGTCGTCTGTCGTTGTAAGTCGGAAGCGTAATCAACTGCGCCTGGGGCAAACTTCCTTCGACGTACTCGATCCACGCCTCGCTCAGGAAATCTCGCTCTAGCGGACTGCCCATTTTCGGCACGATACTCAACGTGTGCTCTGCTTCAGATTGGATAACCAGCGGCTCGACCAGAGGCACCCCGTCTATCAACGCGTCGAACTCATCCTCCATACGTAGCGACAGCAGCAAGCAACTGCCCGTCACCAGGGGCTTCGAAAAACCCGCCACATGAATGGCCAACCCGAACACACCGCTTGCCTGTTTGCCCAGCATCTCCCATTGCGGCTCACCCTCCGTGAACCCCTGCTCAGCCCCATAGTGCGGATAGGCCTCCATCTGCTCTGGCGCCAGGTCATCTTCCACAAACGTCAACTTGGCCTTCAAACCGCTTTCAGCCAACGGGCTCCCGGTTTTTGGCTTGACTGCGACGTAGGACGGCACCATGCGCCGGAATATCCAGATCGATTCGTCAGTGCCACGCTCCTCGTCATAGATCAGCTCGGCTTCGTCCGCCAAAGCCCGGGACATCAGCAAACAAGTGTCGACGACCATCGGTTTGTCAAAGCCCTGCATGTGAACCTGCACCCCAAAGGTGCCACTCACCTGCGCACCGGTCAGGGTCCAGCTCAACCCGTCCTCCAACATCGCCCGCCGCTCACCGTAATTGGGCGCGGCAACGACACTGGTCGGTTTCAGGCTGCCGTCGGTGAAGGTCAGCCAGGCTTGTGTTTTCATCTTCGCCAGGGGGCTGCCGGGCTTCAGGTTGACCTTCAGCGTCTGCGCCTCCTCCCGCCAGAACAGCGCCGGGTTTGCCGGCACAGCGTCTGCAAGGGTCAGGTCGATCTCGTTTTCAAGGTCGGGCGCCAGGCGCAAGCCTTTGAGTGACAAGGGCAACGTCAGCGTCGACGTGGTGACTTCGAGCGTGAAATGATCCCGCTCTATACCAGGCGTGATGGTCCAACTGACACCAGCAGCAGTCATTTCCTGCGGCTCGCTCGGGCTGAAGGTGATGTCCAGCTGTGCTGTGCCGCCTGGCCAACCCATGGCCACCTGTTCGCCTATGAAAAAGTCGTCCGCAGACTTGGGCTTCAAGGTCAACGTATGCTCGCCGACACTGCCCAGCACCAGGTTGACCTCATCGAAATCAGTGATTGGCCTGTCGTCGAACAACACATCGAACTGGGCCGACCACGGTGAGCGGGAGTACACAGGGATAGCTTGTAGTTTGTCGCTTTCTGCGCCAAGGCCATCAGTGCATCGGGCGCTGAGCTCGGCGGTGTAGAAGTCGACACCATCCTTTTGCTCAGGGATGAATTCAAGTGTCGACTTGCCCTGCTCATCCGTTGGGACAGTCTTGTAGAGCACATCGTCGAGGTACCAATCCACATTGTGACCAACGATCGTTCGCGCTGATGCGACAAGGTTGCGCAGCGTTGCGGTCAACCGGGTACTGCTACCCCACTCCAGCACCGGCACCACGCCATCCCAGGCCACCTCACTCACTTCATAGCGAAAATCCCCCAACTGCGCCTGGAGCTCATGCTTTTCGGCCCGCCAGTAGCTACCCAGGCCCAGCGGTAGCGCGCCGGACATCACCTCCTTTGCCGCACTCGCACTCAAGCTCCAGGTACTGGTCCCGGCCTCCGGTTGCGGATAGCGGCTTTCCTCGTCGCTGTCGTCGATATTCAGCGACGGATTCGTAGTCAGCCCGTATGTCGTGGGTGACGTATCGGGATTCCCTGGCCACAGCACGCTCAGCTTCTGCCCCTGCCAGGCATCGCTGACGTGCAGGCTGTACGTGGCGCCATGGCACAGTTTGAACGGTGGCTGGGCTTGCGGAGCAAGCGATGGCTGATCAGGTCCCGGCGACAGCAACACGCTCCCTTCGAAGGGTGCCAGGTGCACTTCGGAAATGATGTTGCGCAGGCTGAGTTCCGTCGCCCTCGTGCCAACGGGGGTTTCGAACGCCACACGTATTGTCGATACGCCCGGGGGTATATCGATGATCTTGGGCGTCAACGTATGCCAGGTAGGTTCGGCTTCGGGTCTGGGATCTTGTTCGTCAGCCTGCTCGGCGGTCTCCGGGTTCTTGAGCGCTTGCTCATGAATAATCTGGCCTTGCGAACCGCCCGAGAGTGCGTAGACCCTGAGCCAGCAACTGTCGGTGAAGTACAAGACGTTGTACTGGCAGCCCAAGGCATATCCCTGTGCAACCCACTCGGGCAAACTGAAGTCCTGGTAGAGCCGACCCTCCTGGAAAAGTGAAAGGTACGTGCCGTCCCTGGCATCGTTTTCACGAAGCTCATAGCTGTCTTTCTTTTCGTAGCTCCACACACCTTCGAGGCCAGCGCTTTCCATTGGCTTCTGAATGAAGGGATCCTTAAGAAAGTCATGCCCTTTGGTAAGGCTTTGCGCACGCGTCGAAATCGACCGGATACCCTGCACCTCATCACTATTGCTCATGATCCTTCTCCCCCCCATTGGACGGCACGTGCAAAACTCCCGGCCGCGTCTTCCGACAACAACGCCTCGACTTGTTGCTCGAACAGTGCACCGCCATACCGTGCGAGGTAGCGCACCTCCATGACGATATCGCTCAGCCCCTGGAGCAGTTCGGTTTGCCGGGCAACTCGCGGGAACTTCAGGTTCCAGTCGGAGACGGCGCCAGTGCCTTCGAACGGCAAGTAACGGTCATCGCTCTCGGGGGCCGTGACCAACCCGATGTCCTGCGTGGCCGACGACAGGCAGACCTGTTGGCTGGGTCGCAAACTTCGCATGACGTAGCGCCCATCCCCTTCACCCTGGTCCAGCTGCGGCGACAGGTACTTCACCCCTTCGATATCGGCCTTGGTCAACAACCGGCTCTGCGTCTGGGTCAATGTGGCGCGGATGTTCTGGTAAGGCCCCAGCAAAGCAGGCAGCGACAGCGCCACGCTGTGCAGGCGCCGCAGGTAATGCCCGGGGTAATCCTGGTTGAACAGCGTTTCGCTAAGGCTGAAATCCAGTTCGCCGTTCTCGGCCAGCGCCTCGAGCAGCGCCGGCCAGTCACCAAGCGCAGCCCCATTCTTGTCGAAGACCAGGCCCTCTTCGATCAGTGCACGCAGCGACACGGTCTTGCGCAGTTCCAGATGACGCTCATTGCGCAACAACGCTTCGGCCTCCAGGCGATGCAGGTCCAGCCGCAGTTCACCTGCAGCATTGAGGCCATGCCGATCGGCCTGCCAGACCGAGGTACGTACGATGCGTTTGTCATAGTTGCCCGTCTCGTACTGCCAGCAGGCTTCGGCACTGTTGCACAAGCCCACCGCGACATCGAACAACGTTGCATGCCAGGCGGTCACCTGCGAACGCAGCCAGCGATAGAGCGATACGTTGGTCGATTTGCTCTGGTAGAAGGCGTACATCTGCTGGGCCTGGTCCAACACCTTGCGGCTGTGATCGAGCGAGTTCCTCGCGGCCTGGGTTGCGCAGGCTTGTGCCTTGCTCTGCTCGGCGATCACATCGATGTCCTTGCGGGCCAAGGTTGCCTGCAGCTCCCAATCCTGCCGGCGACGCTTGTAGACTGACGTCTCGCGCATGATGTCACCGGAGATCTGCAACAGCCCCCCTGCCATGAACGCAAGCTGAGCAACACTCATCATCGGGGAGGTCTTGTCCCCTGTGTCCTGCGCCGTCCCAAAGATTCTGGGCACCATCTGTGTCGCGTAGTAGGAGCTCGTCGTGCTGGTACCTTGGGCATTTATTAACCCACCTGAGTTATGGACAACCATCGTCGCGATTTCCAGAGCAGAGATGTCCTCTTCGACCAGCTTGGTGTAGTGGGCTTGCCGAGCCTCGGCACAGAGCGCCTGCTTGAGCAATACCCCTTCCTGCTGTTGCTGCTGCTCGAGCAACTGTTCCTGGATGGCAATGGTGTATCCAGCGATCTCGGCGGCATGTTGGTATTGCAACGCTTCAAGCCCGGTGCGCTCCTCCTGCTCCATGAGGACACGCAATTGCTCGGAGAACTGGGTCAGGGTCGCCACCACCTCATGAGCCTTGGCGATCAGAGTACGGAAACGATACGGCGGCACCACCGTGCGCTGGCCCATCAGGTGCGACAGGTTGGTACCGCCCCCCATGCGTGCCATCAGCAAATCGAAGGGGTTCGCAGGTGGTGCATACAGTGGCAGCACCATGGGGCGTCCATCGAGGGTCAGGAAGTGCCGCAGGTTGTAGAAGCGCTCCGCCAGCAATTGCCAGATGTCCAGCAACTGCTGATTGACCGGCAAGCGGAAAGCCGGATGTGCCGCCACCCCAGCCCAGAAGAAGGTGGACAGCTGCTTGGGCAGATTGGCCGGGACGATGTCCTGGCCACTAGCGGCCAACGGCATGTCGGCCGGCCCGACAGCGAGCACGTCGCGGACCGTTTTTGGTTGCCAGGTATTGATCGCCCGCGCATCCGGCACCTCTCCCATGAGGTCCGCGGCCATGCGGTACAACAGCCAGGCGTGGGCCAGGCCGTCACGGGTCTGGTAGCGATAGTGCTGGTCGGCTTCGCCGATCAGCATGTTCACGTACTGCACGAACACCGCCTTGCGATAATGGGACGGCGCGCGCAGCGCGATGACATGAGGCTCGATCAATTCGTGTTCGAGCCCTGCCGCCTCGGTGTCGTCCTGAAGCAACCAGGCGCAGTTCCAGTAGTCAGGGCCCGGGGTCGCCCTGGGCGGCTGCTTCTGGTACGGGTTGAAGATCAGCCCCAGCCAGCGCCGAGCATCGGCGAAGCGCTCCTCCTCCTGCAGACGTGATGCGATCAGGTGAGGGACATGGAAGAACAGCTCACGCAAGTAGCTGCCATAGGCAGCGAACATGTGCAGCAACGGGTCCGCCGCACTGGGATGCCAACCTTGATACAACGCGCCGGCCAGTTCCTTGCGGTATGCCGGCTCCTGTCGGTTCTGCGCATCCCAGGCGAATACGGCCTGGGGCGAGGCTTCGGCGCGATTGATCAAATCGGAAACATGCTGGGAGTTCAGCCGCACGGCCAAGGGCGCGTCGGCACCACCAATGGCATCGAAGACGAGGAAGTCGCTACCGTCGGACTGTTGGTGAATATACGGAATCCTTGTATCGGCCAGACTCGAGATGGCCCCCCAGTTAACCGTGAAGGTGGTGGTTGCTTCACCAGCGGCGGTAACTTCGAAGGTTGCCGAGCCAGTCGCAGCAACGTTCTCCAGACGGCTCCAGGTGCTGACGGCATGCCTATTGAGAACCCAGAGCCCCGACCAACAGGTTGTCGATTTCTCGCCTTGCTTATGTACGAGTTTCACTTCCGGCAAACAGACATTCTCGTTAAGAAGAACGCTTCGGTTTCCCGCCCCCACCAGCGCCACGCCCGCCGTTTCGTCGACAATGACCGTGAAACCCATGCCTTCACGGATGTACTCCTTGGTAAATGGACGCGAAAACTCCGGCACATCGATCTTTGCCTCAGCCTTAAAAAGGCTGGCGAAAGAATGGCTAGAAAAGTCGGACCGTTTCAATACAGCCACGTCTTTTCGATCATGCTGGAGTGTGACGGACTCAAAGTTCGGAGCCCCAAACGTAACGGCAGTAAAAGCAAGATAAGTTACACCTTGTGATTCAAAGGCTTGGAGTTGGAAATCAAAAAGAATGCCGTTGTAATAAAGAATCATTCGGTCAATCGACAAGACCACAACCTTAGCAACCGTGCGCAACTCGCTGGAGCGCGCACGTACTCGTAGTGAACGCCCCGACAAGCCCTGCTCGAACTCAGCATCGAGTGCAATGTAAGGATTGCCACTTCCCTTGATGCTTTTCACCTCGGCATCAACCGCTGCAATACGCTGCGAAAAGGGCAAGCGGCCCGCACTCCCTGTGAATCGCCGAGAAAGGGCTTCGCTGGCAGCAGAGTCGATAGCCCGCTCAGTACCACGTTTCAAGACATCCCGTTGAAGGACGAACTTCTCCGCCCAGGCTTCATCGTTCGAGGTCTCGTGAACAGAAACGAACAGTTGATCGTCATCGCCGTTCACGCGCCCCGCCGCAACCGCCATCACTCTGAACCTCTCCACCTCAGGCGGTATCTGCGACGGGGTGTCAGGGCCGGTAACTTCGACGTCGTACTTCCACAGTGGCTCCGGGGTAGTCCACTGGTTATCGAGTCCAAGATGAATGATATCCAGCGTCAGTGCATACGAACGCTTGTCGGTTGTTTCACCGTTCTCACCGAGGACCTTTGTCGGTGCGGTGAAGTACCACCAGATCACATGCAACCGACCACCGAACAACACCGGACACATCTGCAACACTGTCGTGCCCGGCGGAATGCTCACCGGTTTCCATTCCGTCCACGCATCGGGCTGGATATACGTGGAGGCCTCGTCCAGACGGACCTGGACCTTGCGCCAGTAATAGGCGCAAGGCGTCGCATTGTCCTTGCCCAGCAAGTAGTAATCCGCGTTGGCGTAGCCATACCCCGGGAACCGACCCTCATCGCGGTGCCCTTCGCGATAGTCGATGTAACCGGCCTGGACTCGGATGTTGTTCAGGAACTCATAACGTTTCAGATAGTTCAGCAGCGCCTTCTGAACACCCGCATCATCGATCCGGCCCTGCGCCAGGTCGTTCTCCAGGGTTTTGAACAGCTCCGTCTTGTCCAGGCGCAAGTCGGCCCGGATATAGTTTTCCGGGTAGTCTTCCATCATCTGGTAGGCCGCCCATAACGAGTAGGTCGACATGGCCTGCTGCCAGAAAAGGGTCAACCCGGGAGCGAAATCCTTGCCGTAGCCCTGTTCGATATTGTTGAGGATCGCATTGACGTAGGTCTGGACGCACGCGATTGCCTCGGCCAACGCAGACGTGGTGACCTCGGCGCTGACCTGGGTGTCGGTCATCAGGTAACGGTCCAGGTGATCGGCCGTCATCATGCCCAGGCTACCGGCTTGCAGCTTGTCCGGCAGTACGTGGTGAATGGCATACGCACTCAGTGCGTCGCGCCATTGTTCCGCGAGTCGGTGGCTCAATTCAGTCTTCATGTGGGCCTCGCTGCAAAAGCTCGAAAGTCGAAGGCGCGGCAGTCATTTCCGTACTCCCTTGATGACGACATCGGTCAGGTTCGACGGATAAGCGGCGTCATAGGAGAATCCGAACTTCAGCTCTACATCCGTCTTCAGGGCCACGGGGCGACTGGTGATGGTCCAGGTCACGCCGTCGTTGCCCAGTTCGTTGTCGGCACCCGGCGCAGGCGAGATCACCAAGCCCAACGAAGCTGCCGAGTTGCGACCACTGACGTGAAGAGACATCTGCTGGCCGATCAGCGAATGGCCGGCAGCTAGGCGATAGGTCAAGGTGTGCGTCGTTTCCCCTTCGGAAGGCGGCGTAAAGACGATCTCCCCCTCCAAAGGTTTGCCGTCGAATTCGATCATCAACCCGAGAGGCTCGATGAAAGTCACCTGTTCGAAGGAATGGGACTGCTCCTTGCCCCAGCTCGCGGTTACCCTGCGCTGGCCAGTCGTGGTGCTTTTGAGATCGAAGCGGGCAATACCATCGCTGCCTGTCAAGCTGACAGCGGGCTCGGCCGCACGAGTGCCACCTTCACTGACGCTCCAGGTGATGGGGTAACGCGCCACGGGGATCCCTTCGGTCGTGGCGATATGGATTTCGTACTCCACCGTGCTGATGCCATCGGCCAACGGCCAGCTCCCGATCTTCCTGTGCTGCCGTAACGTCGCATCGGCAAGCACGTCGAACTCGAGATCCTTGCTGTGATAGGCCTCTGCGGTTTCGTCGGCAGTACTGAGGGTCACGGTCACCTTCACCCGACGAGCCGTACCGACCTGCAGTACGGCTCTACCCAGCCCGGCTGCATCAGAGGTTTGGTCGGCACTGACCAGTTCGCCCCCTTCACACGACCAGGACATCGCCTGACCAACGACCGGCTCACCATCGAGCCCCAGGACTTTGGCCTGAACCGTGATCGGCTCGTCCACGACCAATGCAGATTGCAGTACGAGCGAATTGACGTAGGGCCTGTCGGCGAAGCCAACCTGCACCACTGTGACGTCATCGGGCTTGCCTGCGTACCACGCACGGATCACGCCCGAGCCTGGCTCCCGGCTTCTTAGCGCAATCCGGCTGTAGCCGGTGTGATCCGTCAGGGTTTCACCGGTGTTGTCCACAAAGTAGCCGATGGTGGTAGACCAATTGACCAGACGATCCACCCCATTATTGTCATAACGGTCTACAAGCAAGGCGGCCAGGCGATAAATGCCTTGTCCGCCTGCGAGCTCCAGGGGCGTCGTGTTACCCGGTCGCCCTTCGATACTGCGCACGCGCACCGTCTCTTCGTCACAGTCGATCACCACCGGCGGCGCGAACGCCTTGCCATCGAGCAGGTAGCTGGCCTGCACATGGGCGCTGCCCATCTTCATACCTGCCTGCAGTCGCACCGTGGCCACCCCCTCCTCGTCGGTGTAGCTGGAATGGGACTGCAAAATCCCGAGATCGGTGGACCAGGTGATGCGAATATCTGAAACAGGCTCGTTGTTCATATCGAGCAGTTTCAAGGCCACCGTGGTTTCCTGATCAGGCGCGCGTGCGATCAGGCGTGTTTCACTCACGGTGCAGCGCGAGGCCAGGCTCTGACGCAGCTCTGCCTCGTTGCCGCGCTCCGCGCTGTCGCTCTCAAGGCTGCTGAGCATCTCTTGTGCGGCATCGCGATAGTCCTGCGTGCCCGAATAGGCGGTCAGCCTGCTGAGTTTCATCAGTGATTCAGCACTCAGCCCCGTGGTGTCGCTCAGCAGCTTGGTGTCGACCACGATGCGCAACTGAGTCAGATCGCGAATGATGCCATCCGGCGAGACCCGGGCAGCCACGTCCAGCACCTCACGGATCCCCCAGCCCAACCAGGCCGCAATACGCTGGGCCGCCGCGTCCCTGAGCAGGCGCTGTTCATTTGCGCTCAGATCCTTCAATTCCTCGATTGCCGAGAAATAGCCCAGCAGCTGTGCTTCCGATTGCTTGGCCAGGCGCAGGCCACGGGCGTAGCGTTCCAGATGGTAGAGCGTGTGCAAGGATAATTCGAAGGCGTCGATGCCGAACCGGGCGCGATGCGCGCGTATCAGCAGGCTGGAGAACAAGGTGGGCGTCAACTCGAAACGTGTCGCGATTTGTGCGCAGCGCTGCATCCGCTGCACCAGCCCCAGCATGGCCTTCATGGTATCGGACTGGGATTGCTGCGGGTCGAAGGCCACCGCGCTCTCCAGCAGTTGGTGCACTGTGCCCTCGGCCCAGTAGACCATCGGGATCGCCATGTCGGCATTGACCCTCAGAAGCTGTGAAAGACTCTGCTGAACGACGCCCCATTGCTGCGAACGAATGCGCAGGACCACGCCGAGAATAATGCCGGTCAGGCGCTCCTTTTCAGCGCTATCCATATCCGCCAACTGGCCATGGTCGGCGCCGGCCAACTGATCGACCGCGGTCTTGACTTCCCGCTCGGCAAATTGCTCGTACTGCTCAGGGTCGAAGTCCTGTTCAGGGTCGCCAGTGTCCGCCAGCAGGCCGTTCTCATCGACGACCTGCTCCAAGGCTTTCAACCACTCACCCGCGGGCAGGGCCACAACACCGGCATCCAGCAAGGCCTGCTCGAAGGCCTGGAAAGGCAGCAACTGAGTCTTGAGTTCGCCGAACAGTGCAGAGATTTCCTGGGGCACCACATCGGGCGTCTCGACCGGCAGCAACTGCTGCACGAGCCAGCTGATCGGCAGGTCCTGCTCCTGACACCAGAGCACGCAGTGGCTGATGGCATGGATGACGCTAAGGGTGTCGGTCTGGGCAAAACTGCGGTACATGGCATTCTGCGGTGCTCCCCCCAGCTGCAAGGCATAAAGCCCCTCGGGGCTCAGGGTTTCCAACAGTGCCAGCAGCTCGATGGTGGTGATCGAAAGCAGACGGGCCAGCATCGTCACGCGGTAGAAGGCACTGACCACGCGCACAGAGCGCTGCAATTTGTCGCCCCCTTGCCCCTGCATCACCAGACGCGACAGGTAACGGAACGTCTGCACGTTGATGCCCAGCCCGCGGCATAACTGGTCGACGGTACGTTTGCTCGCGACATCGTCTCCCGAGAGGCTGAAGTCACTGCCGTCGAGCACCAGACGCGAAGTAGGGTCGCTGTTGAATACCCGGTCGAAATGGCTCGCAGTCGCGCCGATGCCGTGAACGGCCATATCCGAGAGCAGAACGGAAAAGTCTTCAGCGCTGCAGGCAAAGCGCTCTCGCAAGAACTGGAACACACCCAAGGCCCGATGGGTATTGACCGTCATCCATAGCGGCGAGTCATCGGACTTGATGCGCCTGACTTCGGCGACCGCGCGCTTTTCCGCATCGATTGCCGCACACACCACCTGGTCGGCCTGGGCATAGGTCAGCTTCAACGCGGTGGCCACGCGCACCAGGCGTTGGATGCGGTCAAAACGCATGTCGGACAGGTTTTCGAAGGTGTGCCGCTGTGGGTCCTGCGCATCGCTGACAACCCCAACCGGCGCGGCCCCGCCGCTGTTGATGAAGCGCGCGACGAACAGGGCCGGCGATACCTCCTCGGCCAGCACATTGCGGGTCACGTTGTCCGAACGCGTGGGCGCATAGGCCGCCAGGCCGAACAACGACTCCATCTCGTCCTGACTGATCTGCAGCACCTGACAGAAGCTCACCACCTTATGCAGGTGCATGGCATTCGGTACTCCGAAATTGTCCTCGTAGAACGCCTTGTACCGCTCCCCGGGCTCATCGGCCTGTGCCTTCGGCCCCGGACTCTGCGCATTGCCGCCCTGCGACGCCGCGGTGCCGAAGTAGGGAACCTCGATCAGTAGGGCACGCAGCACCGGGCCAAGCGTAGCTTCCTGCTGCAGCGCGGCATCGGACCAGGGTGAATGCGCGCCGGCCTGGATGAAGTAAGGACTGTCGATATCCGACAGGCGTGCCACATCGCCCATCAGCAGCGAGTTATGCGACAGCACCGTGTGGATCTGCTCCCAATACGCTTCATAGGGGAACTGTTTGATGGGATAGCGAACCTTGAGCAGCTTGTCTTCAGTCGCTGTGCGGTCACTGTCCGCTTGCTGGCGATGCTCTTCGATCAGCTGTTCCAGGACATGGATGATCACCTCGACCTGCGGCAGTTCACGGTTCATGAACGCCTCATCGATCAGGCGCTCGAACAGATCAGGGCGCCGAGTTTTCAGCGTCAGGATCATATCGGCATCGCCCTGGGCCTCGACGTGCTCCTGAACGAACGTCAGTAGATCGATGAGGTAGGCCACTGGCGAGGTGGTGGCATCCACGGCTTGCGGATGTGCGTTATTGCCCCAACTGGGCAAGAACTGATTTTCGAAGGTGGGGCCTCTGGACAAGTCCAGAGGGCCCCTTAGCTCATCCGAGGGGCGGCGCGCCGAGGCACTCAGGCGCTTTTCCCGGAAAGCACGCATCACCGCCGCTGCTGCAACATTCAGACGCCCCTTGAGTCGCCGGGCTTCCTCGCTGTGCATGCCCGGATAATGCGCCATCAGCGCATCGGTCGTCTTGCACTGCAGGTCGATGATCGAGTCTTGTTCCAGGGTCGCTGGCGCGATTTTGACTTTGATTCCCGGCTCGGTGTCCAACAGTCTCTCAAGCAGACCAACTTGTTTGCGGCTCTGGCGTTTAGCCATGGCGTCCCCCGGGCGGTGCTTAGCGTGAGCGAACGAAGCAGGCCTGTGTATACGTTGGCCCTTTCGTTGATGTCACTGGATGCTAGATACAAATACGCCCGCACGAAACTGACAGAAATAACAGGTAGCCAGCCGGGAAAAGAACCGCCGATACAGCAAAAACCTCGGCTAGCAATGTTTCGGCATAACCAAACCTAGGCAAAGAACCCCCATTTCTAAACGAACAATAATCACGTTTTCATTCAGCAAGTTATCTGTCACAACACAATTTTCTCATCCCGCCAACATTTTCTTGACGCAATGCCTCCGCTCTCCTTAGCTGAACATAACGCCCAATGCGAAAACTTCGCGCCGAGCTCTCTGGCCCGCGTCTTTACGCGCGCCAGCAGACTTCCGCGTGCTGGTTTGTGTCGCCCCCTGTTTCGTGTCGTACAGCTCGTGACAACAGGCCAGGCCTTGGCTGTTACCCACAAGAAACAGGAGATCCGCCATGAAACGAGCATCGAACCCTTTGCGCTTCGACCGGCTGTTCTGCGCGGTTTCCACGTCGCTGCTTCTGGCAACCCCGGTGGAAACCTTTGCGCTTGGTCTTGACGAAGACACCCCTTTTGCCAACCTGATGCAGCCACCGGCGGTACCGCTGCTGTCGCTCAATCCGATGAGCGCCAGTGGTCTGGGGATGGGCACCCTGCAGGCGTTCTCCGAGCGCATGAGCGCGCGCCACGGGGACGTGCCGATCGACCTGGTGGCCAGCCAATGGGCACAATTCTTCCCCGGCGCTGCACAACCGGCCTCCGCGCCGCCGGCGCGACTGGAGGCGCCCAGCCAGCAACTGATGATCGGCCCGGACCTGTTCGTACGCGAGACCGCCAGCGGAAACGTGCACCGCGCCGGGGTGTTCGTCGGCCACAACAATTTGCAGAGCAGCTTCAACGGCATGCGTCCGCTGCTCGGTGACAAGCAGCGCAACGCGGTCAACCTCAGCGGCGAAAGCCTGGGCGTTTACTGGAGCATGACCCACGACCAGGGCTGGCATGTAGATGCGGTGGCCATGGGCACGCGCATCGACGTCAACGGCCGCAGCCAGAGCGGCCAGCGCCTGGACGACAGCGGCCATGCGATGACCTTCTCGGTCGAGGGTGGTTTCCCCATCGGCCTGGGCAACCACTGGGTGATCGAGCCGCAGGCGCAGTTGATCAACCAGCAGTTCTTCCCCGGTAACCAGGCACAGGCCGAGACCCTGCAGGCATTCGACAGCCAGCCGAGCTGGAGTGGCCGGGTGGGCGCGAAACTGTCGGGGCGCTACGAAGTGCGCGGCATGCCGATCGAACCCTACGTGCGGACCAACGTCTGGTACGACTTCAACGACAGCGATGCGGTGAAACTGGATCAGGTCGACAAGATCTCCAGCTCGCGCAGTGCAGCGACCGTGGAACTGGGCCTGGGTTTGGTGGCGCGGGTCACGCCGACGGTGGCGCTGTTCGTCAGTGCCGACTACAGCAGTGATGTGGATGACAATGACCTGAACGGATTGATTGGCAGTCTGGGGGTGCGGATGCGCTGGTGATCAACGAGTACGGCGCATCCTCCTCCAGGAGGATGCGCCGCGACATCAGGCGGGCTTCATGACCAGAACCCCTAAAGGCGGCAGGTTCAAAGCCAGCGACAGCGGCTGCCCATGGCTTGCCACCGCCTCGCCGGCCACCGCCCCAAGATTGCCGACATTGCTCCCGGCATACAGCTCTGCGTCGCTGTTGAGCAACTCGACCCAGCGCTCGCCGAACGGCACACCGATGCGATAGCCCTCACGCGGCACCGGGGTGAAGTTGGCCACCACCAGCAGCGGCTCGCCGGCACTGCTCCAGCGCAGCCAGGCATATACGCTGTTGGCAGCGTCGTCGCCGATCAGCCACTGGAAGCCCTGGGGCTGGCAATCCTGCTCGTGCAGGGCCGGCAGCTCGCGGTAGAGCCGGTTCAGATCGCCCACCAGCTTCTGCACGCCCTGGTGCTCGGAATACTGCAACAGGTACCAATCCAGTTGCTGGTCGTGGTTCCACTCGCGCCACTGGCCGAACTCGCAGCCCATGAACAGCAGCTTCTTGCCCGGGTGCATCCACATGAACGTCAGGTAGGCGCGCAGGTTGGCGAATTTCTGCCAGCGATCGCCGGGCATCTTGTCGATCAGCGAGTGCTTGCCGTGCACCACTTCATCGTGGGAGATGGGCAGGATGAAATGCTCGGAGTAGGCGTAGATCAGGCCGAAGCTCATCTCGTTGTGGTGATGGGCGCGGTGCACGGGATCGTTCTGGATGTAGTGCAAGGTGTCGTGCATCCAGCCCATGTTCCACTTGTAGGCGAAGCCCAGGCCGCCCTGCTGCGTGGGTTGGCTGACACCCGGCCAGGCAGTGGACTCTTCGGCGATGATCAGCGCACCGGGCGCCTCGTGCAGCGCGATGTCGTTGAGCTGACGAATGAAGTCGATCGCCTCGAGGTTCTCACGGCCGCCATGGCGATTGGGCACCCACTCGCCGGCCTTGCGCGAATAGTCGCGGTACAGCATGGAGGCCACGGCATCGACGCGCAGGCCGTCGATGTGGAAGTGCTTGAGCCAGTGCAACGCCGAGGCGAGCATGAAGCCTCGCACCTCGTTGCGCCCGAGGTTGTAGATCAGCGTGTTCCAGTCCTGGTGAAACCCTTCCAGCGGGTTGTCGTACTCGTAAAGTGCGGTGCCGTCGAAGCGCGCCAGGCCATGTTCGTCGGTGGGAAAATGCGCTGGCACCCAGTCGAGGATCACGCCAATGCCGCCCTGGTGGCAGGCATCGATGAAGGCGGCAAAATCTTCCGCACTGCCGTAGCGGGAGGTGGGTGCGAACAGCGACAGCGGCTGGTAGCCCCAGGAGCCACCGAAGGGATGCTCCATGATCGGCAGCAGCTCGATATGAGTGAAACCCAGTTCCTGCACATAGGGCACCAGACGCTCGGCCAGCTCGCGCCAGTTGTAGAAACGCGCGACCTCACCGGCTTCGTCCAGCTCGCAGCGCCAGGAGCCAGCGTGCAGTTCGTAGATGGACAACGGTGCGCTATAGGCATGGCGTTGGGCACGTTGCTCCATCCACTGCTGGTCGCGCCAGTCGTGGCTGAGCGCACCTGCGACCTTCGAGGCCGTGCTGGGCGGCAGTTCGGTGGCGCGGGCCAGCGGGTCGGCCTTCAGCGGCAGTACGCCGTGCGCCCCCAGCACTTCGAACTTGTAGGTTTCGCCCACGGCCAGGCGCGGGATGAACAGCTCCCACACCCCGGCATCGTGGCGCAGGCGCATGGGATGGCGACGGCCGTCCCAGTTGTTGAAGTCGCCCACTACCGAGACGCGCCGGGCGTTGGGCGCCCAGACCGAGAAGCACACGCCGTCGATGCCGTCGACCTGGATCGGCTGGGCACCGAAGCGCCCGGACAGGTCACGATGATTGCCCTCGGCGAACAGGTACAGGTCCATGTCGCCAAGCTGCGGACCGAAGCTGTAGGGATCCTCGGTGACCTGCTCGCCTCCGGCCCAGCCGATCTGCAGCAGGTAGGGCTGGCGCTCGTCCAGGTACGCGCTGAACAGGCCCGGCAGGCTGCCCTGCTCCATCTCGGCGAGAATGCGCCCGTCGTGACGCGCCAACACCCGGGCGTTCAAGGCGCCTGGCAGGAAGGCGCGGATGACTTCGTCGCCCGCCTCGTCGACGTGCGGGCCGAGCACCGCGAACGGATCTGCGTGCGCGGCGCTCGCCAGGGCGTCGAGATCGCGTTGGCGAAGGCCGCCGTTGCTACGCGTTGATGCATTCATCTCACTGCCCCTTTCCATATTCCATATATTTTTCAAAGTAACGCAGTGCCTGGCACGGGCTGCGCCCATGATCGCGGGACGAGCCCGCTCCCACAGGATTGTCAGCGCCCCCCCAACTGCACCACAGAACCTGTGGGAGCGGGCTCGTCCCGCGATCAACGGCGCAGCCGGTGCCAGGCAACACTGCCTTCCCTACAGGGTTCATGCTTCGCCCCAAGTACTGATCAACCCATGCAGACCATGCAAAGGCACGGCCAGCCAGCCGGGTCGGTTGTCGGCTTCATAAGTGATTTCGTAGGCCGCCTTCTCCAGGCAGAACAGCTCCAGCGCCGCGCGCTCGCCCTCGGCGTGCTGCCAGGCATGGGCAATGGCGGCGGTGGCCAGGCCGTAGGCTTCGACGAAGGCATGACGCGACTGATGCAGGTACTGCCGGGCAACCCGTTGACGAGCCTGGCGCGCAGCATCGGAGAGGTCTACCGCCGAGGCGCTGCGCAGGATCATCGCTGCAGCATAGTCGAACGAGCGGAGCACGCCGCTGACATCCTTGTACGGGCTGTGCTTGGCCCGGCGCTCGTCCAGCGGCCGCGCTGGCTCGCCTTCGAAATCGATCAGGTAGGCATCGCCTTGCACCACCAGTACCTGACCCAGATGCAGGTCCCCATGCACGCGCATCAGCAGGCCGCCCTGGGCCTGGCGTGCGAGCATCTCGATGTGCTGGGCAAGGCCTTCACGTTGCTGTTGCAGATCATCGACCAACGCCTGGCTTTCGCTGTCCAGTTGCTCACGATGCTGGGCCAGCAGCTCGAGGGCGCGGCTGAGCTCGGCATTGATCTGCCGGCCCCAGCGCTCACTGTCCTGGGTGTCGCTGGGGCGCGGTGCAAAGGCTTGGTCGGCGGTGGGCGCGGCCAGCAAAAGGTGCATTTCACCCAGTCGCTGCCCCAACAAGGTGGCGAAACCCGAAAGCTCCGACAAGGCATCGGTGTGCGCCTCGGCACTGCCCTGCGTGGGCTCCATCTCGTCGCGGATCGCTCGCTCCAGGGTGTTCTGGGTCCATGACCAGGCATCGCCCTGGTTACTCAAGTAACCCTGGGCAATCATCAGCAGGTGGGATTGCGCCTGCTCATCCACCCGACTGACCCAGGCCAGCAGCGGCGAGATATTGGCAAAGCCGGCCGCGGTGAGGTACGCGCTCATTTCCAGTTCCGGGTGAATGCCGGGATTGACCCGTCGGATCAGTTTGAGCACCACGCGCTCACCGATCACCACCGAACTGTTGGACTGCTCGGCACTGAGGTAGCGCACCTCACTGTCCTCACCCAGCGCCAGGCCAGCGAGCTGCTCGGTACACTCGAAGCGCAGTTCGCCGGCACTCGAGGGCAGGCGGGTGTCATCCTGGCAGGCGCGTAACACGGCCCGCACGAACGACTCCTGCACGAAGGCATCGGTGATCAGCCCGACCTGTCGACCTCGGCGCACCCTCGACAACGCCAGCTGCTGGGGCAAGGCGCTGTGGATCTGCTCTTCAGGCAGCAGCCCGAACGGCAGTTGGTAATGGCTGGTCACACCGTCACTGAGCACCTCCAGCTCGCTGAGCAACACCGGGGTGGACGGCGTGCCGAAACGCACGCCATAGCGAATGCGCACCGCGTCTATCGGCCCTTCCTTGCCGGCGAACCAGCGCCGCTTGGGCAGGTACTGCGGCAGGATCGACGCCTGCAAGGTGTCTGCCGACGGCGTTTCGAGCAACTCCTCCAGACGCTTGCGCAGCACCAACGTGGTCAGTTCCGGCAAGCCTTCGGCAGGCTGGATGTGCCAGCTGGGCATGCGGTCGTGGGAGGCCAGCAGGAACCAGTAGAAGGCATACGGTGGCAGGGTCAGCAGGAACGGCAACTGGCCGATGGGCGGGAATGCGCTGCCTCCGAGCATTTCCACCGGCACCCGCTCGGCATATTGCGAGAGGTCCAGTTCGGCGGCCTGCGCCGCGCGCGAGACGTTGGCCACGCACAGGATGGTCTCGCTGTTGCCGTCGGCATCGGTGTACTCGCGCACGTAGGCGAGGATGCGCCGGTTGCTCGGGGTCAGCATCTTCAAGGTGCCGCGACCGAAGGCCTTCTGCTGCTTGCGCACCGCGAGCAGGCGCCGGTTCCAGTTGAGTAGCGAATGGGGGTCGTGGCTCTGGGCTTCGACATTGACCGTCTGGTAGCCATACAGCGGGTCCATGATCGGCGGCAGCACCAGGCGCTGCGGATCGGCCTTCGAGAAACCGCCGTTGCGGTCTGGCGACCATTGCATGGGTGTGCGCACCCCATCACGGTCACCGAGATAGATGTTGTCGCCCATGCCCAGTTCGTCGCCGTAGTACAGCGTCGGGGTGCCAGGCATCGACAGCAGGAGGCTGGTCAGCAGTTCGATGCGCCTGCGGTCGCGTTGCAACAGCGGCGCCAGGCGCCGGCGGATACCGAGGTTGATGCGCGCGCGGCGGTCCTCGGCATAGTAGTTCCACAGATAGTCGCGCTCGCGGTCGGTGACCATCTCCAGGGTGAGCTCATCGTGGTTACGCAGGAAGATCGCCCACTGGCAGTTGGCGGGAATCTCCGGGGTCTGGCGCAGGATGTCGGTGATCGGAAAGCGGTCCTCCATGGCCAGGGCCATGTACATGCGCGGCATCAACGGGAAATGGAAGGC
Source organism: Pseudomonas sp. A014 (assembly GCF_052378495.1). Taxonomy (NCBI): domain Bacteria; kingdom Pseudomonadati; phylum Pseudomonadota; class Gammaproteobacteria; order Pseudomonadales; family Pseudomonadaceae; genus Pseudomonas; species Pseudomonas sp. A014. Next base: position 2,067,176 of record NZ_CP199001.1, on the reverse strand, counting down.
CATGTGGCATTCGTCGCCATCGCCTTCGCCGAAGTACGGGCGGGTGTCTTCCGGCCACTGATTGGCCTCGGCCAGGAGCATGCGATCAGGGTAGTTGGCGTCGATCTCGGCGCGGATCGCCTTGAGCACGTCATGGGTCTCGGGCAGGTTCTCGTTATTGGTGCCGTCGCGTTCGATCAGGTACGGAATCGCGTCCAGACGCAGACCGTCGACACCCATGTCGAGCCAGAAGCGCATGACCCCGATCACCGCCTTCATCACCTGCGGGTTGTCGAAGTTCAAGTCCGGCTGGTGCGAGTAGAAGCGATGCCAGAAGTACTGGCCGGCGACCGGGTCCCAGGTCCAGTTGGACTTCTCGGTGTCGAGGAAGATGATCCGCGTGCCGTCGTACTTCTGGTCGTCGTCCGACCACACGTAGAAGTCCCGGGCCTTGCTGCCGCGCTTGGCGTGGCGGGCACGCTGGAACCAGGGGTGCTGGTCGGAGGTGTGGTTGATGACCAGCTCGGTGATCACCCGCAGCCCGCGCTTGTGCGCCTCGGCGATGAAGCGCCGGGCGTCGGCCATGCTGCCATAGTCAGGGTGCACAGCTTTGTATTCGCCGATGTCATAGCCGTCGTCACGGCGCGGCGAGGGGTAGAACGGCAGCAGCCAGAGCGTGTTGACACCCAGCTCGGCGATATAGTCGAGCTTGCTGATCAGGCCGGCGAAATCCCCGATACCGTCGTTGTTGGAATCGAAGAACGACTTGATGTGCAACTGGTAGATCACCGCATCCTTGTACCACAGCGGGTCGTCGATGAAGGCTGCCGGGCGGGAACGCTTGGCCATGTGCGACTCCTTTCAATTCTGGGTTCGGCACGCCCCTGTGGGAGGAGCGGCCTTGTAAGTGGCGGCGGGCCTGTCGGGTCACGCCCGTAAAAGCCCACCCCGGCACAGGGATCAGCCGAGCTTGCTGATTCGCCAGATGCCGAACGGCTGGTGCCAAGGCTCGATGCGCATCCACTGGGTCTTGCCATGCCAGGTCCAGCGGTGCCCGGTCATCAGGTCCTCACCCTGCGTATCGGCGCCGTCATCGAGCCCCAGCTCCCACAGCGGCAGTTCGAAATGCGCTTCCTGGGCGTTGTACGGGTCGAGGCTGATGGCGATCAGGATGAAGTTGTCACGCTCGGGCGTGCGCTTGGCGAAGTACAGGATCTGGTCGTTCCAGCAATTGAAGAAGGCCACGCCCAGGTGTGTCTGCAAGGCGCGGTTCTGTCGGCGGATGCGGTTGAGCTGGGCGATCTCGGCGACGATATTGCCAGGCGCGGTGAAGTCGCGCGGGCGGATCTCGTACTTCTCCGAATCCAGGTACTCCTCCTTGCCCGGCAAGGGCGTGCCCTCGCACAGCTCGAACCCCGAGTACATGCCCCACAGCCCCGAGCCCATGGTCGCCAGCGCCGCGCGAATGAGAAAACCGGCGCGGCCGCTGGTCTGCAGGAAAAAGGGGTTGATGTCGGGGGTGTTGACGAAAAAGTTCGGCCGGTAGCACAGGCTCCACGGCGGCTGGTTGAGCTGTTCGAAGTACTCGCGCAGCTCCTGCTTGGTATTGCGCCAGGTGAAATAGGTGTAGCTCTGCGCGTACCCGACCTTGCCCAGGCGCGCCATCATCGCCGGCCGGGTAAAGGCCTCGGCCAGGAAGATCACATCAGGGTACTGGCTGCGCACATTGGCGATCAGCCATTGCCAGAACGGCAGCGGCTTGGTGTGCGGGTTGTCGACACGGAAGGTGCGCACGCCCTCCTCGACCCAGCCGACCACCACATCGCGCAGTGCCAACCACAACGAGGGCACAGCCTCGGGCGCATAGAAATCGACGTTGACGATGTCCTGGTATTTTTTCGGCGGGTTCTCGGCGTAGCGAATGGTGCCGTCCGGGCGCCAGCTGAACCAGCCCGGGTGTTCGGTAAGCCAGGGGTGGTCCTGGGAACACTGGATGGCGAAGTCGAGGGCGATTTCCAGGCCGTGCTCGGCGGCGGCGGCGACCAGCCGACGGAAGTCTTCGCGGGTGCCCAGTTGCGGGTGGATGGCGTCGTGGCCACCGTCCGGGCTGCCGATGGCGTAGGGGCTGCCCGGATCGTCGGGGCCCGCCTGCAAGGCATTGTTGCGCCCCTTGCGGTGCTGCTTGCCGATGGGATGGATGGGCGGGAAGTACAACACGTCGAAGCCCATGTCGCGGATCATCGGCAGGCGCTGGTGCACATCGTCGAACGTGCCGTGGCGCGCCGGATCGTCGGTGACAGAGCGCGGGAACAGTTCGTACCAGCTGGCGAACAGGGCACGCTCGCGGTCCACGTCCAGCGGCAGCTCGGGTCTGCGGGTCAGGTAACTGCGGTGTTCGGCCTGGCTCATCAGGCTGGCGCTTTCGGGGCTCAGCAGCAACGCCACCTGATCGTACGGTGCCAGCGTCGGCAAGCGCTGTTGCAACTGCTCGAGCTGCTCGCGCAACGGCCCTTCGCTGCGCTCGATGCCCTTACCCAGCAGCAGCCTGCCCTCCTCCAGCTCCAGCTTGACCTCGACACCGGCGTGATACTTCTTCTCGAGGTCGTGACAGTACGTGGCGTAGGGATCGATCCAGGCTTCGATGCCGAACAGATGCAAGCCCAGCTCCACTGGGGTGAACTCGGCAACCCACAGGTCGTTGCCTGCCGAAGTCATCGGCACGCCATGCCAGTGACGGCTGTGGGCCTGGCGCCAGTGCAAGACCACCGCCAGGCGGTCATGGCCGTCGCTGTAGACCTTGCTGGTGACCTGCACCGCCTGCCCGCTTACCGCCTTGACCGCGAAGGTGCCGCCGTCGAGCACGGGCGTGGTGTCCTCGATCACGATGCGTGGCGCCAGCAAGGCCTGGGACAGGCTGATGGCCTGGTCGGGATGATCGTTGGCCTTGGGCACTTGCTCGAAAGGCGCTTTTGCGACGGGCTCATTACCAGACATCGAACCTTGCTCCCCTAAGCTGGTGGCGGTAAGGGTTCAGAGCCGTGGGTGCGCGGCGGGTTCAAAAAAATTGAGCGAATGGCTGGCACGGCAGGTCGAAGCCTGCAGAACCTCTTCATCCACCGCGCGAGGTCAGGCCATGAACATTCCCATTCCACCGGAGACGCCCGATCCGAACATCGACGACCCGGCGCTGCCGCCGCCGGTGCCCGAGGAAGATCCGGACGAACTGCCGATCAAGCCGACCGTGCCACCGACGGTAGGTGATCCGCCGAGCCAGGAGCCGCCGGTGAAAGCTTGAGGATAGCTGCATGTGGCGAGTTGCAAGCGCCAAGCTGCACCCGCCACTTATCCCTTACAGCTGCAGTTCTTCGACGCTGATCTCGCGCATCCGAAACTTCTGCACCTTCCCGGTCACCGTCATCGGAAACTCGTCGACGAAGCGGAAATGCCGCGGCACCTTGAAGTGCGCAATGCGCACCTTGCACCAGGCCTGCAAGTCCTCGACCGTGGCGCTGTGCCCGGGGTGGAGCTTGATCCAGGCGACGATTTCCTCGCCGTAGCGGCTGCACGGAATACCGATCACCTGGGCATCGGCTACCGCCGGGTGGGTGTAGAAGAACTCCTCGAGCTCGCGCGGATAGATGTTTTCGCCCCCGCGGATGATCATGTCCTTGTTGCGCCCGACGATACGCACATAGCCCTGCTCGTCCATCACCGCCAAGTCGCCCGTGCGCATCCAGCGCGCCGGATCGATCGCCTGATGAGTGGCTTCAGGGTTATTCCAGTAGCCGAGCATCACGCTGTAGCCGCGGGTGCACAATTCGCCGATCTCGCCACGCGGGACGATCACACCCTGCGCATCCACCAGCTTGGTCTCCAACTGCGGTTGGGTGCGTCCAACCGTCGTCACGCGTAGCTCCAGCTCGTCGCCAGGGCCGGTCTGCAGCGACACCGGGCTGGTCTCGGTCATGCCGTAGGCGATCTGCACCTCACCCATGTGCATCTGCTCGATCACCCGGCGCATCACCTCGATCGGGCAGGTAGCCCCGGCCATGATGCCGCTGCGCAGGGTCGAGAGGTCCAGGGTGCTGCGCGACGGGTGGTCGAGCATGGCGATGAACATGGTCGGCACGCCATAGAGGATGCTGGCACGCTCTTCGGCTACAGCCTGGAGCGTCAACTCGGGGTCGAAGGCATCGTTGGGGTAGATCATGGTGCTGCCGTGGGTGATGCAGCCCAGGTTGGCCATGACCATGCCAAAGCAGTGGTACAGCGGCACCGGAATTACCATGCGGTCCCGTTCGCTCAGGCCCAGGCTTTCGCCGACCATGAAGCCGTTGTTGAGGATGTTGTAATGGCTGAGCGTGGCGCCTTTCGGCGCGCCAGTGGTGCCGGAGGTGTACTGGATGTTCACCGCCTGGTCGAACTGCAAGCCCTGCTGCCTCGCCTGCAGCGTCTGGGGATCGACCTGCCCTGCCCGTTCGGCCAGCGCATCCCAGGGCAGGAAACCGCTGGGCGGGGTGGACGACAGGCTGATGACGCCGCGCAGGTCCGGCAGGCGTTCACTCGCCAGCGGCTGCGCACCCAGCTCGGGCACCAGTTCCTGGACCATCGCGTGATAGTCGGACGACTTGAAAGCATCGGCGCACACCAGCCAGCTGCAGCCGGACTGGCGCAGCACGTACTCCAGCTCACCCACCCGGTACGCCGGGTTGATGTTGACCAGGATCGCGCCCACCTTCGCCGTGGCGATCTGCAGGATGCACCATTGGGCGCAGTTCGGCGCCCAGATACCGACTCGATCACCACTGGCCACGCCCAGGGCAATCAGCGCTCGGGCGTGCACCTCGACCTGCTCGGCCAGCGCCCGCCAGCTGTAGCGCAGGCCTTGGTGCCGCACCACCAGGGCCTCGCGCTCGGGCCAGCGGGTGACGGTGGCGTCGAACGCCTGGCCGATGGTCTGGGTCAGCAGGGGCCGGTCCTGGCGGCCGCGGGTGTAGCTTGGTTGACTCATGAGTGTCCCTTCTTGTGGTTGTTCTGGGCATGACTGAAGCAAGCGAAGGGTACTGTGGCGCACATTTACGTTTACGTAAAGGTGATGATCCAATTGACAGCCCGAAAAGGCAGGTTTACGTTAACGTCAACCACGAGCACCGACCCTGTGGGAGCGGGCTTGCCCGCGATGAGGCCGGACCAGACAACATCGCTGGCCGTTCTGACGGGCATCGCGGGCAAGCCCGCTCCCACAGGGTCGTTGCAGTACCTCGAATTTCAAGAACAACAAGGTGCCCCCATGCATTACCCCAGCCTGAACTTCGCCCTGGGCGAGACCATCGACATGCTTCGCGACCAGGTGCGCACCTTCGCTGCCGCCGAACTCGCCCCGCGCGCGGCGCAGATCGACCACGACAACCTGTTCCCCGCCGACATGTGGCGCAAGTTCGGCGACATGGGTCTGCTGGGTATCACTGTTTCCGAGGAGTACGGCGGCGCGGGCCTGGGCTACCTGGCCCATGTGGTGTCGATGGAAGAGATCAGCCGTGCCTCGGCCTCGGTGGCACTGTCCTACGGCGCCCATTCCAACCTCTGCGTCAATCAGATCAACCGCAACGGCACTCATGAGCAGAAGCTCAAGTACCTGCCCAAGCTGATCAGCGGCGAGCACATCGGCGCCCTGGCCATGAGCGAGCCCAATGCCGGCTCCGACGTGGTGTCGATGAAACTGCGTGCCGAGAAACGCGGCGACCACTATGTACTCAACGGCAGCAAGACCTGGATCACCAACGGCCCCGACGCCAACACCTACGTGATCTACGCCAAGACCGACCTGGACAAGGGCCCGCACGGCATCACCGCATTCATCGTCGAACGTGACTGGAAGGGCTTCTCGCGCAGCAACAAGTTCGACAAGCTGGGCATGCGTGGCTCCAACACCTGCGAGCTGTTCTTCGATGGCGTCGAAGTGCCGGAAGAAAACATCCTCGGCCAGCTCAACGGCGGTGTGCGCGTGCTGATGAGCGGCCTGGACTACGAGCGCGTGGTGCTCTCGGGCGGACCGACCGGCATCATGCAGAGCTGCATGGACCTCGTGGTGCCCTACATCCACGATCGCAAGCAGTTCGGCCAGAGCATCGGCGAGTTCCAGCTGATCCAGGGCAAGATCGCCGACATGTACACCCAGCTCAACGCCAGCCGCGCCTACCTCTATGCCGTAGCCCAGGCCTGCGACCGTGGCGAGACCACGCGCAAGGACGCCGCCGGGGTGATCCTCTACACCGCCGAGCGCGCCACGCAGATGGCCCTGGAAGCGATCCAGATCCTCGGCGGCAACGGCTACATCAACGAGTTCCCGGCCGGGCGCCTGCTGCGCGATGCCAAGCTCTACGAGATCGGTGCCGGCACCAGCGAAATCCGCCGGATGCTGATCGGCCGCGAATTGTTCAACGAAACCCGCTGAGCACAAGGAACTGGCGTCCATGGCTACCTTGCACACCCAGATCAACCCGCGCTCGGCGGAGTTCGCCAGCAACAGCGCGGCCATGCTCGAACAGGTCGATGCCCTGCGCACCCTGCTGGCCCAGGTCAGCCAGGGCGGCGGGCCCAAGGCCCAGCAGCGCCACACTTCGCGTGGCAAGCTGCTGCCACGCGAGCGCATCGACCGCCTGCTCGACCCGGGCTCGGCGTTTCTCGAGATCGGCCAGCTCGCCGCCCATGAGGTGTATGGCGAAGACGTGCCGGCAGCAGGCGTGATCGCCGGCATCGGCCGCGTCGAAGGGGTCGAGTGCATGATCGTGGCCAACGACGCCACGGTCAAAGGCGGCTCCTACTACCCGCTGACCGTGAAGAAACACCTGCGCGCGCAGACCATCGCCCTGCAGAACCGCCTGCCGTGCATCTACCTGGTCGACTCCGGCGGCGCCAACCTGCCGCGCCAGGACGAGGTGTTCCCCGACCGCGAGCACTTCGGGCGGATCTTCTTCAACCAGGCCAACATGAGCGCCCTGGGGATCCCGCAGATCGCCGTGGTGATGGGCTCGTGCACCGCAGGTGGCGCCTATGTGCCGGCTATGGCCGACGAAGCGATCATGGTGCGCCAGCAGGCGACCATCTTCCTCGCCGGCCCGCCGCTGGTGAAGGCCGCCACCGGCGAGGTGGTGAGCGCCGAAGAGCTGGGCGGCGCCGACGTGCATTGCCGCACCAGCGGTGTGGCCGACCACTATGCCGATAACGATGAACACGCCCTGGCCATCGCCCGGCGCAGCGTCGCCAACCTCAACTGGCACAAGCTGGGCAAGCTGCAATGCCAGGCGCCGGTTGCTCCGTTGTATGGCGCAGAAGAGCTGTATGGCGTGGTCCCGGCTGACGCCAAGCAACCGTTCGACGTGCGCGAGGTGATCGCGCGGCTGGTCGACGGTTCGGTGTTCGATGAATTCAAGGCCCTGTTCGGCACCACCCTGGTGTGCGGTTTCGCTCACCTGCACGGCTATCCGGTGGCGATCCTGGCCAACAACGGCATCCTCTTCGCCGAAGCCGCGCAAAAAGGCGCGCACTTCATCGAACTGGCCTGCCAGCGCGGCATCCCGCTGCTGTTCCTGCAGAACATCACAGGGTTCATGGTCGGCAAGAAATACGAGGAAGGCGGCATCGCCAAGCACGGCGCCAAGCTGGTGACTGCGGTAGCCTGCGCCCAGGTGCCGAAGTTCACGGTGATCATCGGCGGCAGCTTCGGTGCTGGCAACTACGGCATGTGCGGGCGCGCCTACGATCCGCGCTTCTTGTGGATGTGGCCCAACGCGCGGATCGGCGTGATGGGCGCCGAACAGGCCGCCGGCGTGCTGGCCCAGGTCAAGCGCGAGCAGAGTGAACGCAGTGGCGAAGTGTTCAGCGCCGATGACGAGAAGCAGCTCAAGCAGCCGATCCTCGACCAGTACGAACGGCAGGGCCACCCCTACTACTCCAGCGCCCGGCTGTGGGATGACGGCGTCATCGATCCGGCGCAAACCCGTGAAGTGCTGGGCCTTGCCTTGTCCGCCGCGCTGAACGCCCCGATCGAACAGAGCCGCTTCGGCATTTTCCGGATGTGACCCATGAGCGATTTTGCCACCCTCGAAGTGATAAAGGACCCTCGCGGCTTCGCCACCCTGTGGCTGAGCCGGGAAGACAAGAACAACGCCTTCAACGCCCAGATGATTCGCGAGTTGATCGTTGCCATCGACCGACTGGGCGAAGACACCAGCCTGCGCTTCGTGCTGCTGCGTGGCCGTGGCCGGCACTTCAGCGCCGGTGCCGACCTGGCCTGGATGCAGCAGTCGGCGCAGCTGGATTTCAATACCAACCTGGACGACGCCCATGAACTGGGCGAGCTGATGTACGCGCTGCATCGCCTGAAGGCGCCGACCCTGGCAGTGGTCCAGGGCGCCGCATTCGGCGGTGCGCTGGGCCTGATCAGTTGTTGCGACATGGCCATCGGCACCGAGGATGCACAGCTATGTCTTTCGGAGGTACGCATCGGCCTGGCACCGGCGGTGATCAGTCCATTCGTGGTCAAGGCCATCGGTGAGCGCGCCGCACGCCGCTATGCCCTGACCGCCGAGCGCTTCAGCGGTGCGCGCGCCCGCGAACTGGGTCTGTTGGCTGAGGTGTACCCAGCCAGCGAACTGGAGACTCAGGTCCAGGCCTGGGTCGACAACCTGCTGCTCAACAGCCCGCAGGCCCTGCGTGCCACCAAGGAGTTGCTGCGCGAGGTGGACGATGGCGAGCTGAGCCCTGCCCTGCGTCGCTACACCGAGAACGCCATCGCCCGCATTCGCGTCAGCCCCGAAGGCCAGGAGGGCCTGAGCGCCTTCCTGGAAAAACGCCGCCCCGCCTGGCAGCCCGTCGACAAGGAACCTCGCCCATGAGCCACCCCACGCTGACCACCCTGCTGGTCGCCAACCGCGGCGAGATCGCCTGCCGGGTGATGCGCACCGCCAAGGCCATGGGCCTGACCACCGTCGCGGTGCACAGCGCCACCGACCGTGACGCCCGGCACAGCCGCGAGGCCGATATCCGCGTCGACCTGGGCGGCACCAAGGCCGCCGACAGCTACCTGGTGATCGACAAGCTGATCGCTGCAGCCAAGGCCAGTGGCGCACAGGCGATCCATCCCGGCTACGGTTTTCTTTCCGAGAACGCAGGCTTTGCCCGCGCCATCGAGCAGGCCGGGCTGATCTTCCTCGGCCCACCGGCCAGCGCCATCGATGCCATGGGCAGCAAGTCGGCGGCCAAGGCCCTGATGGAAGCAGCCGGGGTGCCGCTGGTGCCCGGCTACCATGGTGATGCCCAGGACCTGGAGACCTTCCGCGCCGCTGCCGAGCGCATTGGTTATCCGGTGCTGCTCAAGGCCAGTGCAGGCGGGGGCGGCAAGGGCATGAAGGTGGTCGAACAGGAGAGCGAGCTGGCCGACGCCCTGGCCTCGGCACAGCGCGAGGCGCAGTCGTCGTTCGGCGATGCGCGGATGCTGGTGGAAAAGTACGTGCTCAAGCCTCGGCACGTGGAAATCCAGGTGTTCGCCGACCAACATGGCCACTGCCTGTATCTCAACGAACGCGACTGCTCGATCCAGCGTCGCCACCAGAAGGTTGTCGAAGAGGCACCGGCTCCAGGCTTGTCGGCGCAACTGCGCCAAGCCATGGGCGAGGCTGCGGTGCGCGCAGCCCAGGCGATCGGTTATGTCGGTGCGGGCACGGTGGAGTTCCTGCTCGATGCCCGCGGCGAGTTCTTCTTCATGGAAATGAACACCCGCCTGCAGGTCGAACACCCGGTCACCGAGGCGATCACCGGGCTGGACCTGGTGGCCTGGCAGATCCGGGTAGCGTGCGGCGAGGCATTGCCGATCACCCAGGAGCAGGTGCCGCTGATCGGCCATGCCATCGAGGTGCGGCTGTATGCGGAAGATCCGGCCAATGACTTCCTGCCGGCCACCGGCACCCTGACGCTGTACCGCGAATCGGCGCCAGGCGAAGGGCGTCGGGTCGACAGCGGGGTCAGCGAGGGCGATGTGATCTCGCCGTTCTACGACCCGATGCTGGGCAAGCTGATCGCCTGGGGGCAGGATCGCGAACAGGCGCGTTTGCGCCTGCTGGCCATGCTCGACGAGTTCGCCATCGGCGGCTTGAAAACCAATATTGCCTTCCTGCGGCGCATCCTCGCCCATCCGGCCTTCGCCGCCGCCGAACTGGACACCGGCTTCATTGGTCGTCATCACGAGGTGCTGCTGCCCGCCACGGGCGAGCGCCCGGCGATGTTCTGGCAAGCCGCTGCCGAAGCCTGGCTGCAGAGCGGCTCACCACGGCGGCGCGCAGACGACGGTGACTCGCCCTGGGCCCACAACAATGGCTTGCGCCTGGGCCTGCCGGCTCGCAGCAGCCTGCATCTTTCATGCGACGGTCAGGACCAGGCCGTGGCGCTGCAGAACAGCGCGCCCTCGGCATTCCAACTGCTCGGCGAGCACTTGGTGCAGGATCAGGATGGCCTGCGTCGGCGCTACCTGGCCATTCGTCGCGAAGGGGTGCTGTACCTGCAATGGGCGGGCGAACTGCACGCGGTCATGGCGTTCGATCCGATTGCCGCCGCCGAGGCCAGCCAAAGCCATCAGGGCGGTCTGGGCGCGCCCATGAACGGCAGCATCGTGCGCGTGCTGGTCGAAGCGGGCCAGACGGTGGAAGCCGGAACAGCGCTGGTAGTGCTGGAGGCGATGAAGATGGAGCACAGTATTCGTGCACCGCAGGCGGGGACAGTGAAGGCGCTGTTCTGCCAGGAGGGCGATATGGTCAGCGAAGGGACGGTGCTGGTGGAACTGGAGGAGCGCTGAGGGCCCTGCAGGGGCAAACTGTCTTGTTCAAAATCCAAAGGTCAGCCCAATCCCTTGTGAAAGCGGCGGTTCGCCGCGGCGACTTGTCCCCCGAAGCAGACGCCGCGCTGCATGGCACCGGCTACGCCGGTGATCGCGGGACAAGCCCGCTCCCACAGACAACACCGCAGTATTCAGAAGTTGCGAAGCTCTTGTAGGGGCGACTGTCTTGTTCAAAATCCAAAGGTCAGCCCAATCCACTGTGGGAGCGGGTTTACCCGCGAACACGGGCGTAGCCCGTGCCAGGCAGCGCGGTGTCTTTTTCGCGGGTAAACCCGTTCCCACAGGAGACTGGCCGATTTTGAACCTTTGTAGGCCGTGTGCCGCCCCTGCAGGAACACCGGGCGGGGTCAATGCCGCCCGTGCGACCTCACCACCACGCCCAGCACTTCGAAATCCTCGCCGCACAGCAGCTTCGGGTAGGTCGGGTTCAACGGTTTGAGGTACCGCTGCCCGCCATCCTCGACCAGTTGCCGGAACATCGCCGAGGTGCCCTTCTGCCTGGCGATCACCAGCTTGCCTGGCGCCGCCGGCACGCCCGGATCCACCAGCACCAGCATCTGCTCGGGCACGCTGGGGCCGGTCGCTGCGCTCATCAGGTCGCCTTCGACCGGCAACCAGAAGGCCTTGCCCAGCGCCGCATAGTCGGTCTGCTCATAGACGATGGAGTCTTCTGGCCATGGCCCGTCCAGCTCGGTCCAGGCCAGCACGGGGTAGCGGAAGCACATGATGTACTGCTGCAGGTCGTCATCATCCCCGCCTGCCTCGACCGCATAGGTGCCATTGCGCTCGGCCAGTTGGTCAATGCGTACCATGCGCAGCGAAACATGCAGGTGCGCCATGCCCAGGGCCTGCAAGACCTGGTTCATCATGCCCACCTTCGGCTGGCGAGTGCCGCGCAGCCAATGGCCCACACCGCCCTGGGTCACCCCAACGCGTTCGGCGAGTTGCTCCTGCGAAAGCCCCAGCTCTCGCATCCTTTGCTTGACCAGCGCGATCCATTTTTCCATCGCCCGCACGATACGGACTGCCCATCAGCGCTCAATACACATATTGTATTATTAATCTGATAGTCATGAGTACTTTTCGTATTAGTATTCGAGTGTACTGATTTCCCTATCACGCTCAACAGGTAACAGGATGAAACCGATGACACATCCAGAAAAGGATTTGGACGGCGAAGCTGCGCGTCGCGCGCTCGACTACTACCTCAACCCAACACCCCCGCACACCAGCATCGACAGCGTGCCCTGGCGGCTGCGCGACGAGGTCTCCCCAGAGCAGGCCAACGCGCACGCTCTGGCCTTATTGCGCTGCGCAGCCGCCACGGCACAGCAAACCGGCAGCCACCAACAGGGCACGACCCGAGAGGTGCTGTTCGCACTGATGCATATGGTGAACATGGCCCGCGGGATGCTGGAGCAACGGCATGCGCCACAGGGACTATGAGAGACGGGAGTACGTGATGGCCGGGTAACGAACATTGCCCGGTTGCCGGACAGAGGAAGCGCACAGGAAATTATTTTTCTGGAGGACAGAAAAATCATTTGACTTGCAAATGATAACGATTATTATTGCACTCAGCAGGTCGCGAGACCCGCTGGATAACCTGAAGCCCTCAGGTCGGGCGCTCAGATTATCTCCTCATCAGGCTAATCACGGTTTTTGACCCGGCTTTTTGCCGGGTCATTTTTTTTGGCTCTTCAGGCTAATGAAGAAGGGTTACCGCGTTTAATGGCCGCGATGATAGCAAAGGTGTGTCAATTCGTGAATGCGTGTTACAGCGTTTTGCGCAAACAGCACTTGAGAATCAATCTCGTTAAGATTAAGCTGCCTGCGCATCAGGGAGGATGCCCCCTCTCCCCTCTTCTCGCGCAAGGAGCCGTCCATGACCCGTCTGCTGCTGCCCCTCGAGCATGGCCCGCAAGTCGCCCATACACCTACCGAAGACGCGCTGCTGCATGGCCTGAAGCGCTTGCCGCGCCGGGTTCAGCAGGTGTTTCTGCTCAGCCGCCTCGACCAGCTCGGCATCGCTGACATTGCTGCCCGTCTCGACCTGCCCCTGCTGACCGTCGAGCGCCATCTCTTCCAGGCCCTGCAAAGCGCATTACCGCGTGGCGAACCGCTGGCCAGCATTGCCGGGCAATGGTACGTACGCCTGCAAAGCCCGGAAGCGACCACCTGCGAACGCATCGACTTCCGTCGCTGGCTGGACGCCGCACCAGAGCATCTGCAGGCCTTCGAGCAGACCGAATTGCGCTGGCGCAGCCTGCTGGCTCCAGCCCGCCAGTTGGGCCAGGATGGCGGATATCGCAATGGCCGCGCAGCACTCTCGATGGGTGGGTGTTCGATCGCCGTCGGCCTGGGCGTTGTCGCATTGATCGCCTTCGGCCTGCTCGGCTGATACGCCAGCGCTGCGCGCGAGGGCTTGTTGCGTGAGGGCCCAGCACAGACACCCCACCTGTCGTTGAGCTACAGTAGCGTCACAACAAAGCCACAGGAGTCTGGCAATGACCGTGACGCTGTCCCCACTGCAGATCGACTGCGATTTCGATTCCGGCAATATCCAGGTACTGGATGCCAGTGACCCGCGCCTGGTGCGCCTGGCCATCCGTCCCGACACCAATAGCAGCCACTTCCAGTGGTTCCATTTCAAGGTGAGCGGCCTGACGCTGGGGCAGACCCACCGCTTCAGCCTCGACAACGCCCATGAGTCCTCCTACAAGAACGCTTGGGACGGCTACCATGCCGTGGCGTCGTACGACCAGCAGAACTGGTTCCGCGTCCCCAGCAGCTTCGACGGCAAAGCCCTGGCGTTCGATTTCACGGCCGAGCAGCCAGAGGCCTGGTTCGCCTACTTCGAGCCCTATCCGCGCGCACGCCACAACCAGTTGATCGAGCGCGCGCTGAAGATTCCCGGCGTCGAGTTGCTGGCCAGTGGACGTAGCGTCCAGGGCCGCGACATTCCTCTGCTGCGCGCCAGCAAAGGCGCAGGCGCAAAGCGCAAGCTGTGGCTGATCGCCCAGCAGCACCCCGGCGAGCACATGGCCGAGTGGTTCATGGAAGGCGTGATCGACCGTCTCGAAGGCAACGATGCGACGCTCCAGCGTCTGCTTGCCGAAGCTGACCTGTACCTGATTCCCAACATGAACCCTGATGGCGCCTTTCTCGGCCACCTGCGCACCAACTTCAAGGGCAAGGACCTCAACCGCGCCTGGCAGGATGCGAGCGTCGAGCTGAGCCCGGAAGTGTTCTTCGCCCAGAGCCAGATGAAACTGCAGGGCGTCGATGCCTTCATCGATGTGCACGGCGACGAGGAAATCCCCCATGTGTTCACCGCGGCCTGCGAAGGCAACCCGGGCTACACACCGCGCATCGCCAGGCTGGAGGAGCAGTTTCGCAGCACCCTGTGCAGCGTGACCAAGGACTTCCAGACCGTGCACGGCTACACCCGCGACCAGCCTGGCCAAGCGAACATGACGCTGGCCTGCAATGCGGTCGGGCAGACCTACGACTGCCTGTCGCTGACCTTGGAAATGCCGTTCAAGGACCACGACGACAACCCCGATGCCCGCTGCGGCTGGTCTGGCGCACGCTCCAAGGCACTGGCAGGCGCGGTGCTGGAAACGCTGGAAAGGATGGTCAAGGACCTGCGCTGATCGCCTGCACCGCGCAGGCTTGCCCGCCGGGCACCTCAGAACTGCACATCGAGAATCACGCTGTCTGTGTAGGTCGCCGCAGGCGGCGTCGCCTGGTCGGTGTAGACCTTGGCGTTGTAGTTGAACACCTGGCTGCCGGTACCTGTGCCGGCGCCAGGGTTGACGTTGGCGTCGCTGCTCGCGCGCCGGGCCGCGCCCACCGATCCCCAGCGCACGGTGCCGGCGCTCTTGAAGATGTCGTACGCCAGGTAGTTGTTCGCCGTGGACTTCATCCGCCGACGCCCGGCCGACACATTCTGCCCATCGTCCAGACCAACCGTATAGTTGCTGCCCTTGGTACAGGCGATGTTGATGCTCTGGTTCACCGTCGCGAACCCGGCCACCACCGGCGCACTGGCGAAACTGATGTTGGGGGTGGTGATCTGGCAGTCGTTGCTGACGGTCAGTGTCACTGTCAAGGTCTGCGTGCCGCTGCCGATGTCCCGCCCCAGGCAGATATTGCCCAGACCGATGCCTGAGCAATAGTTCCAGTCCCAGAAGATCGACAGGGTCTCGGTGTAGACGCCTGCCGCAACGTTGGCACCGACCACGGTGCGCAGGTACAGCGGCACCGACTTGGGCGAGGTCCCGTTGAGCAGCCCCAGGGCGTCGATGATGCCGTTGGGCGCGAAATCGAAACGGGTGCCGCGGCTGATCGGAAAGTTGGTGGTGTTGTTGGCGTAGATCGTATAAGGGATGACGTCGCCAGTTGGCCCGACCATCCCCGTGCGGGTGGAGGTGATGGTGGCGTAGAAATGGTCGTTGCTGGTCAACAGCGACAACAACGAACCGGTGCACGACAGCCCGGCATTGGTGGTCGAAGCCGGTTGCACCGTGGTGCGCACCAGCGTCGAATTGATCGTGCCGAAGGACGCCGGTACAGTGGCCCCCAGCGAACAGGCCGACCACGCCTGAGCGCAAACGGCACACAGGCCGACCCCCAGCACAACCCTGCCCAGGGCTTTCATCGGCACACCAGTGGGCCGATCAGTGGAATCGGCCCCTCCCCCTCAGGCAGGTCGAATTCGACCTGGCACTGTCCGCCATCGGCAACGTCCACCTGCAAGCGATTGTGCGCCGAGAGGTTCTCCAGGTAGACCAGCCCATCCCAGCCCACCACGGCCTCGCTGCCGCTCTGGGTGTCCCTCACCCGACTGCCCAGCTTGAGCTCCTGCTGGCTGGCATCGACCAGCACGATGCTCGCGGCCAGCACCCGCTTGAGCGGGAATTCCAGCAGATAACCACTGCCCCGACGCACCGCGACGCGTTGCTCGACCGTCGATGCCATCACATCGGCCGGCAGCTCCATGGGGTCGATTTCGTACTTGCCGCGGTAGTAGCCGCTGCTGTAAGGCACCAACAGGCGGCCATTGCGGT
Organism: Pseudomonas sp. A014; assembly: GCF_052378495.1. Lineage (NCBI taxonomy): Bacteria > Pseudomonadati > Pseudomonadota > Gammaproteobacteria > Pseudomonadales > Pseudomonadaceae > Pseudomonas > Pseudomonas sp. A014. Next base: position 2,051,234 of record NZ_CP199001.1, on the reverse strand, counting down.
CGGTGCGACCGACCACCTGGTTTTCGTAGCGCACCGGCACATCGGCGTAGCCACTGGTGCTGACGACCACGAAAGCATCATCGATACGGTTGGCGGCGAACATGCCCGAGTCCATCAGCACCAGCGAGCCGCTGGCATCGGCCCAGCGCGTCATCTCGTCGCTGCTGCCGTAGACCCCCGCCTGCAACTGCACGGATTGCAGGCGCCAGGTGACATCGGCCTGCCGATAGGCGCCGCGATCACCACCATTGGCATAGCCAAGGTTGTACCCCACACCGCCACCCACCGGCACTGCGCGGCTGTAGTTGACCCGCTGCAGGTCCTGGCCGTCCTTGCTGCGCTCGGCGCTGAAGGCCAGGGTGCCATGGGTGTCGAACGGGACCACCAGCTGCGCCTGCACCGCCCACTGGCTGTCACCGACATCGCGGTTGGCCGACAGGTACAGGCTGCTGTTGCGCCACAACGGCTTGCTCCAGCTCAGGTTGATCAGCCGCGTGCGCGAGCCATCCCCTGCGCGTACGTCGAAATAGCCAGCACCGACGCTGCCGTAGCGATCCAGGTTCAGGCTGACGGTCGCCTGCTCGCTACGGGTGCTCAGGCGGGTGTAGGGGTTGTCGACCAACGTCAGGTCGGCGTAGTCGCCATGCCGCTCGATCCGCTGGTAATTGAAGCCGATACGCCGGCTGTTGTACTGGTAACCCAAGGCCACCTGCTGCCCGGTGTCGCCCTCGAAACGACTCTGCGCCACGGCGGCGTTGAGCACACCGAAGGTTCCCAGGCGCAGGTTGCCCCCCAGGCCACCGAGCATCATCGACTCGGCCGTTTCGGCATGGGTCTCGAGGGTGAAGTAGTCGGACACACCATGGCGCAGGCTCGCCGAGGCAACCGCCGGCCCGTAGCCGAAATCCTTCACGGCATAGTCGCGACGCAGGCTGCCGGCAGCCACCGAAAAGTCCGACAGCCCCTCGGCCAGCAAGCTGCTGGTCACGTAGAACGGCAAGGTCGTCGAGACCTGGCGCCCGAGCGCATCGGTGGTCACCACCACGGCTTCGCCAGCACCGTTGATGAACGGCACGTTGGTGAGGGTGTAGGGCCCAGGTTGCAGATCGGTGGTGCTGGTCTTGTAGCCGTTGATGAACAGGTCCAGCGAAGTGGGTACCGCCGCCTCGCCCGCAAAGGCCGGCAGCGGATAGGTGACCAGATCCGGGCGGGCGGCGAAGTCGCGGGACACCTGCAAGCCGCCGACCCGCACCGAGCTGCTCCAGGGCAAGGCGCTGGTGACCAGATCGCCTGCCTCGTAGGTCAACAGGCGCTGCTCGTCGGTGAAACGCCAGGTGGTGTCGTAGCGCAGGAAACCTTCGCGGCTCTGATTGTTGGGCGCGCCGTTGAACGATTCGCGCCACTGCCCGGTGGTGGAGAAGGTGCCCCAACTGTCGAACACCCGCAGCTCGTTCCAGGCGGCAAGATAGGTGCCGGCATCATCGGTGTCGTTCAGGTACAGATCGTAGTTGAGCAAGGCACCGAAACTGCTGCGCGCATCGCTGGCCGGGTACAGGTTGCGCCCGCCGAACTGCTGGTCGGGCAGCCAGGCCGGCGGCACCTGCAGCAGCAGGCGCTGGTTTTGGCTGTCGTAGTCCACGTGCAGGCCGGCGATACTCTCCAGCGCCACCTCGCCTTGAGGATCGCCCGGCACCAGGATGCCCGCCGCACGCAGCGCATCGCTGGCCACATACAGTCGCCCAGCGCGCTGCTGCACCGGCACCAGCTCAGCCTTGGGCACCTGGTTCACCAACAGATCCAGGTACAGGGTGGCATCGGCAATTGCCGTGCTCTCTGCCGGGGGTGGCGGCAGATCGCCGGCCACGCCAAACACCGGCCCGAGCATCGCTAGACCCAGCCACCATCGGCGCGCCGCTCGCCGCCAGCCACTCACACACGGTTTCCAACCATCGGCGGGTCCTCCCTGGCCCCTCCACTACCCGCGTTTGCAGGTCACTGCCCTTGGCTGATGGCCTGAGCCACCTCCTGGCCATTGACCCGTCCCTTCAGCACGCTGCTTGCGCCCAGTGCGGCCGGTGCCGGCCAGCGCATGCTGGCCCCCGGCAGCACATAACCCAGCAAACCCTCGACCAGCGGTTTCTGCTGGCCCCCTTGCTGCAGCACCACATCGGTGAGGCGCGCATGCACCGGCCCGGTGTTGCGCAGCTCGACATACGGCTTGCCCTGTACCGTCACTGCACGCCAGCTCAATTGAGGCTTGCCGACACCTTCGGCGCTACGCTTGCCCTCGGGGTCGGGCTTGCCCCACAGGCCTTCGCCATACACGAACAGCGGGACCGAATAGCGCATCTGCAGGCGAATGGCTGCCTTCGGCCCTTCGGTATTGCTATCGGGCGGAGTTGGCGAGGGGATCTCGTCGATGATGATCCGGTAGGCTTGCTCCTGGCCCACCGGCGAGGTACCCGTGCGGGTCAGCCGGATCAGTTGCTTCTGACCTGGCGGAATATTGGCCACAGGGGGGCTGCCGATGATCTCGCGCTGCGCCTGGAACTGCTCCTGATAATCGCCCTGACGCCAGGCGAACACCCGCACTTGCAGGCTGGCCGGCGCGCTACCGCGGTTCTCCAGCCATAGCGCGCCGGCCTTCTGGTCGGCCTCGAGCACCGGATCGATCGGCCAGATCAGCACCGACGTCGCTGCTGCCACCGGCAGGCTGGCCAGCAGCAATGCCCCGATGATGATGTTCCGCGCCGTGTTCGCCCCTGCCCCCATGCCGCTCTCCTCTGTCTTGTCGATAGCCGTGCCTGAACGTGCGGATCACCGTCACCAGGTCACTGTCACTTGCACTACATCGGTGTAAGTCCCCGCCGGCACATTGCCGGGCAACTGGATGCGGCCATACACCGGCAACTTGATCGCCGTCGGATCGCTATAGCTCACCGGCACGCTGGTACCGATGGTCAGGGCCAGGCTCAACGCCGCATCGCGAAACAGCTGGTAGGCCACCAACTGCGTGCCGCCACTGCGCTTGAGATTGCGCGTGCCGCTGGCACTGTTCTGCCCGCCATCGAGGCTCATGCTCAGGGTCACGCCCGGCGTACATTGAAAGGTCACCGTGGTGCCGCCCAGCGCGGTGCTCAGGGTGGCGGTGGACAGCGCCGACTGGGTGCCGAAATCGAGTACGCCGTAGGCGCTCACGCCGCCGACCACCAGGCAGCCTGCGGTGATCTGCGCGCTGACCTGGAAGGTACTGGTGGTCGCTGCCGTCGAGGGCGACGTCCACACCAGCCACAGGCCCGCCAGCAGTGCGTGGGGCCAACCGCGCATGGGTCAGAAGGTCAGCTCGACCGCGACCGTGTCGGTGTACACCCCGGCCGGCAGGCCCGCCTTGCCGCGCGCCTGACCGTACAGATTGACGGTCTGGGCGACACCCGTGCTGGTCGGCAGGGTGATGGTGCCGTCGATGGCCAGCAGTTGCGTACGACCGGTGTCGGTGTAGAAGTCGTACGGCACGAAGTTGCCAGCGCCATCGGCCAACGCGCGCGTCCCGCCGCTGGATGCTCCGTCGTGGGCACCGGCCCGCACACGAATCGCCGGCACGGTGCCAGCCGAGCAGAGAATGCTCATGGCCCCGCCGCCGCCACCGAGCACCTGGCCATTGGCAGTGGTGAACAGAGCATCCTGGGTGCCGAAGTTCAGGCTACCGAAATTGAGCCCGGAGGTGCCGGCGCTGCCATTGACCTGGCAGGCCGAGATCAACGTCAGGGTCGAGTTGATCGTCCCGGTCACGGTGGCCGCCTGGGCCTGGGCCGCCAGGGCAAGACCCAGGGCGGTGAGGATGCAGCGGATCGATGTGCTTGCCATGGGAATCTCCTTGCGTGTTACCAGTCCAGGGTTACTCGAAGGGTGTCGCGGTACAGCCCGGCCGGCAGCGCGCGCGGCTGCGCAACCACCACACCGTAGATCGGGACGGGCACCTGCTCGGTGCCTTGGATGGTGAAGGTGCGGGCCTGGCCGATGCCATAGCGGCTGTTGCCACCAGGGTCGACGGCCAGTTGATAAGGGATCAGCTCACGGCCATTGCTCAGTTGGCGTACGCCGCCACCGCCATTGAGGCCTTCGTCGATGCGCACGCTGAACGCACGCACCTGAGGCGTGCAACTGATCTGCAGGCTGCCCTGCCCGCCCGCCTCGTCGACACGGGTGCGCAACGGCCCGTCCCAGGTCGGCCCCTGTGCGCCGAAATCCATCAGTCCGGGATTGCCAAGGGTGGCCGGTTGCTGGTCGCTGCTGATCTGGCAGGCGCTGCTGATCACCAGCCGTGCCTGGATGAACCCGGTGGTGCTGCCATGCGCCGAGGTGCCGGGCAGCAACAAAGGCCCGAGGGTCAGCAGCAGCAATGAGGTACGGTTCATGTCGGCGCGTCCTTGTGCATGTGGATCCGCTCCCTACCAGGTGACCGTGACTTTCAGCAGGTCGGTATACAGACCGGCTTTCGGTACCCAGGCCAGACGGTCGATGCGGGCATACAGCGGGAGTTCCACCGAGCCGCTGTCCGGCACCCGCGCCGATTGTGCGACGTCTACGGCCAGCGGCTCACGCCAGGCAGCGTCGCGATAGAGACGATAAGGGATTGGGCGCAGTTGCCGATCATTGCCGCCCAGATAACGCACCTCGCCCACCCCGCCATGCTGGCCGCCATCGACCCTGACCTGATACGGCGTATCGGGATTGCATTCCAGGCGTGGCGGGCGTTGGGCAAGCAGTACGCCGCTCAGTGGCGCATCAGGGCCGTCCAGGCGCGCGGCACTGCCCAGGTCGATTCGACCCAGGGCCTGCGCACCCGCGTCGCGCGGTTGGTTCACCAGCATGCAGCCTCGCTGCACCTGGACCCGCACTTCGACGAGAAAATCCGCCGCTACGGCACTACCACTCAACAACAGGCCCAACAGCGAGGCCAGCAAGCGCTCCGTCACCGAATATCCCTTCCAGTGTTCCCTGTGCTGTTCTGAGCGTAGCAGTAGGATTGGATCCTGCTAGCGCGTGGGAAATTTCTCGACTCCTCAGCCCTCGGCCAAGCCTCGCCCTAGGGCCTGCGGTGGGGAACTTATACAAATTTCAAACTCACGTAGAACCTCCCCGAGCAATAGCCCTCAAATGGCCATAACCCCGGCGAACACGCTGACTTTCTGATACCTTGCACAGTGCACGACCTGTGCCAGACGCCTATGGCCACCGCTTGCGGCCACGACGGGAGAGCTTTTCTTGACCACCGCCCAGAACGCCTTCGATCAAGCCGTGGAACGCTGCGCCCAGGAGCCGATCCAGATTCCAGGCAGCATCCGGCCCCACGGCTTTCTGCTGGTACTCGACGAACAGGACCTGCGTATCCTGCAGGCCAGCGAGAACGCCCAGCGCTGGCTTGGCATCCCCACCCCGGCGCTGATCGGCTGCACCCTGCCCGAGCTGATGGATCAGGGTTTCGATGCCCGTCGCAAGTTCGCGCGCCTGCCCGAAGACGAAATCTTTCCCTTCCACATCGGCGACGTGAAACTGCGTGAAGGTGCGCCCTGTACCGATAATCTGCGCCTGCTGGCCCACCGCCACGACCAGGTACTGATTGCCGAGTTCGAGCCCTGTCGCCCGGCCGCCGCCCTGGGTGAGCACGACGACTACTATCCGCTGGTGCGCGCCTTCGTCAGCAGCCTGCACCAGGCCACGAGCATCGAGGAACTGCTCCAGCAGTCGGTGGTGCAGATCAAGCGCATCACCGGTTTCGGTCGGGTCAAGGCCTACCGCTTCGATGCCGAGGGCAACGGCCAAGTGCTGGCCGAAGCGGCCGATCCCGGCTATCCAAGCTACCTGGGCCTGTGCTTCCCTGCCTCGGACATTCCGCGCCAGGCTCGCGAACTGTACAAGATCAACCGTATCCGCCTGATCGAAGATGCCAACTACCAGGCCTCGCCCTTGATTCCCAGCCACAACCCTCGCACCGGCAAGCCTCTGGACATGAGCTTCGCGGCCCTGCGCAGCGTCTCGCCCGTGCACCTGCAGTACATGCGCAACATGGGCACGCTGGCGTCGATGTCGGTGTCGATCATGGTCGATGGCGAGCTCTGGGGGCTGGTGTCCTGCCACCACCAACAGCCGCGCGCCCTGGATTTCCGCACCCGCGCCGCCTGCGAACTGCTGGGCAGCGTACTGTCGCTGCAGATCGAGGCCCACGAGGCACACAGCGCGACCCGCACCCTGCTCGACTTGCGCCAACGTATCGTGCACATGCTTTCGGCCATGGCCGACTACGACAGCGTCAGCGACGGGCTGCTCAGCCTGCCCGATGTGCTGCTGGATTTCGTCGGCGCCAGCGGTGCCGCAATCATCAGCGCCGAACGTTGCGACCTGATCGGCCACGCGCCGCCCGAAGCGCTGGTCAATGAACTGGTGCAATGGCTGTCCAGACGCGGTGACGATGGCGTGTTCAGCAGCGACAACCTGGGCCGCGACATCCCCGAGCTGCCCGCCCTGGCCGAACACGCTGGCGGCGTGCTGGCGGTGGCCATCTCCCAGATTCATTCGCACTATTTGCTGTGGTTCCGCCCCGAGCAGGTGCGCACGGTCAACTGGGCCGGCCAACCGCTCAAGGAGGTCAGCGCCCAGGGCAACCTCAGCCCACGGCACAGCTTCGACAGCTGGCAGGAAGAGGTCAGCGGCTTCTGCGCCGCCTGGGACCCGTTGGTCATCGATGGCGTGGCCGAACTGCGCACCGCTGTGCTGGGCATCGTGCTGCGCAAGGCCGAGGAACTGGCGCAACTGAGCGGTGAACTGCAGCGCTCGAACAAAGAGCTCGAGGCCTTCTCCTACAGCGTCTCCCACGATCTGCGCGCCCCACTGCGGCACATTGCCGGCTACTCCGAACTGCTCAGCGAAGTCGAGGGCGAAGGTCTGTCCGAACGCGGCCAGCGTTTCCTCAAGCACATCGGCGAGGCCGCGCATTTCGCCGGCACACTGGTGGACAACCTGCTCAATTTCTCGCAGATGGGCCGCTCGGCCCTGCGTCTTTCGGATGTCGACCTCAATGCGCTGGTCGACAACATCCGCCTGGAATTCGCCCCGGATTACAGCGGCCGCGAGATTGTCTGGGAGATCGCGCGCCTGCCCAAGGTGATCGCCGATCCTGCCTTCATCAATCTGGTGCTGCAGAACCTGATCGCCAACGCGATCAAATACACCCGCGGGCGCGAGCCTGCACGCATCGAGATCGGTGCACACGAGCACGCAGACCGAATCGAGATCTTCGTGCGCGACAACGGCGTGGGCTTCGACATGACCTACGCCAGCAAGCTCTTCGGCGTCTTCCAGCGTCTGCACCGCATGGAAGACTTCGAAGGCACCGGCATCGGACTTGCCAGCGTGCGCCGCATCATCGAGCGGCACGATGGTGAAGTCTGGGCCGAGGGGGAGGTCGACAAGGGTGCCACCTTCCATTTCGCCCTGCCTGTCATCCGTTGAATACCTGAGGTAACCGTACTCATCATGCTCAAACCGATCCTGCTGGTCGAAGACAACCCCCGGGACCTGGAGCTGACGCTCCTGGCCCTGGAACGCAGCCAGTTGGCCAACGAAGTCATTGTCCTGCGCGATGGCGCCGATGCCCTCGACTACCTGCTGCGGCGTAACGCCTACGCGACACGCGACGACGGCAATCCGGCGGTGCTGCTGCTCGACCTCAAATTGCCAAAAGTCGACGGCCTGGAAGTGCTCAAGGAGGTGCGCGCCACGCCAGAACTGCGCAGCATTCCCACCGTCATGCTGACCTCCTCGCGTGAAGAACCCGACTTGCTGCGCGCCTATGAGCTGGGTGTCAACGCGTACGTGGTCAAGCCGGTGGAGTTCAAGGAGTTCGTCGCCGCCATTTCCGAGCTCGGGGTGTTCTGGGCCGTGCTCAACGAACCACCGCCCGGCTCGCTGCGCCTGAACCGGCGTGGCAGCAACTGAAGGCGCCGACGATGCAAGCCACTTCGCTGAAACTGCTGATGGTCGAAGACAGTTCGATGGATGCCGAGCTGAGCCTGTTGCGCCTGGAGCGCAGTGGTTTTCAGGTCCAGTCGCACCTGGTGTTCGACCATGCCGGGGTGGAGCACGCGCTGCTTGAGGGCAGCTACGACCTGATTCTCTGCGACTGCGTCCTGCCCGGTTCCTCCGGCACCGATGTGCTGGCCATCGCCCAGCGCCTGGCACCGGACGTGCCCTTCATCTTCCTGTCCGGCATCTACGGTGAAGAGCACGCGGTGGAGATGATCCGCCTGGGCGCCACCGACTATGTACTGAAGAAAAACCTGCCGCTGCTGCCCAAGGCCGTGCGCCGAGCCCTGACCGAGGTGCAGGAGCGCCAGCGGCGGCGCCGTGCCGAGGAAGCGCTGGCCGATGTCGAGGCACGTGCGCGCATTGCCATCGACGCCGCCGGCATGGGCACCTGGGACTACCGCCCGCAGGAAGACCTGCTGCTCTGGGACAACCGTTGCAAGGCCCTGTTCGGTCTGCCAGCCGACGCGGAGATGAGTCTGGAGGTGTTCTACGCCGGCATTCATCCCGAAGATCGGCCCCATGTCAGCCAAGCCGTGGAACTGGCGATGCAGCCAGACAGCGACGGCCACTACCGCGCCGAATTCCGCATCGCCGCTCCCGGCAACCTGGAACCGCACTGGCTGCTGTCCACCGGGCAGGCACAGTTTGTCGATGGCCGCTGCGTGCGTTTTTCTGGTGTGCTGCAGGACATACACCAGCAACGCCTGGCCACCCAGGCGCTCAAGCAGCTCAATGAAATGCTCGGCGAACGGGTCGAGCGCCGCACCCGCGAGCGCGACCGTGCCTGGGAGCTTTCGCAGGACTTGCTCGCGGTGCTGAACAAGGACCTGACGCCAGTGGCACTGAACCCGGCCTGGGAGGCTGTACTGGGCATCAGCCGCGAACGCCTGAGCCAGACGTCGCTGCTGCACCTGTTGCCCGAAGCCGAGCAGGAGGCTTTTCTCGAAGAGCTGGCCGCCCTCGCCCATGGCCGCACCAGCGCCCGTTTCATCGGCCGTATCCAGCATGCCGGCGGGCAGCAGCGCTGGCTGTCCTGGGTGGTGGTGCCGGAAGACACGCTGTTGTACGTGGTCGCCCGTGACATCAGCAGCGAGCGCGAATCGGCGCTGGGGTTGGCCGAGGCCAACCGCCGACTGCGTGACCAGATCATCGAGCGCGAACGCATCGAAGCGGCCCTGCAGCAGATGCAACGCCTGGAAGCGGTGGGCCAACTCACTGCGGGCGTGGCCCATGACTTCAATAACCTGTTGACCGTGATCCTCACCGGCACCAGCTTCGTCGAGCGCGACCTCGACAAAGGCGACCTGGCCAAGGCGCGCAGCCGCCTGAAGCATGTGCGCGAAGCCGGCGAGCGCGGGGCCAAGCTTACCTCGCAGTTACTGGCGTTCTCGCGCCGCCAGCGCCTGGAACCCGTGCCGCTGCACCTCAACCACACCCTGGCCGGCCTTGAGGAACTGCTGCGGCGCACCCTGGGCGGCAATATCTCGGTGCGCCTGGATCTGGACAGCAGCCTGTGGCAGGCCCTGACCGACCCGACCCAGACCGAGATGATCATCCTCAACCTGGCGATCAACGCCCGCGACGCCATGCCAACCGGCGGCCAGTTGACCCTGTCGACCCGCAACATACGCATCGAGGCCCTCGCCCAGCGCCCGGAAGACCCCGAGCCTGGCGAGTACGTGATGCTGTCGATCCGCGACACCGGGTGCGGCATGAGTGAAGAAGTGGTGGCTCGGGTCTTCGAACCGTTCTTCACCACCAAGGATATCGGCAAGGGCTCGGGCCTGGGCCTGGCTCAGGTGTTCGGCTTCGCTAAGCAGTCAGGCGGCGGCGTGCACATCGACACGGCACCCGGGCTCGGTACCCAGGTCAGCGTCTACCTGCCGGCGGTCAAGCAAGTCGACCTTGATGAGCCGCAGACGCTCGCAGTGCCGCAAGGTGCATCGCTCAACGGTCACGACCGAGTGGTGCTGCTGGTGGATGACGATCACCTGGTCCGCGACATGATCGGTGACGTGCTGCGCCTGCACGGCTACCAGGTACGCCAGGCCCACAGTGGCGAGCAGGCCTTGGCCTTGCTCGACGAACGCATCGATTTGCTGCTCACCGACTTCGCCATGCCCGAGTTCAATGGCGCCCAGTTGGCCCATGCTGCACGCGAGCGCTACCCTCGCCTGCCCGTGGTGTTTCTCACTGGCTACGCCGAACTGGAAGGGCTGGAGTTGCCCGGCAGCCTGGTCATGCAGAAGCCCGTGCAAGCCGAAGACCTGACCCGGGCACTGAACGATTTGCTGGGGGGAGCGGAGTAAGCCAGGATGGCGCGCCATGCGCGCGCCACCTGACGAGCAGACACAAAAAATCGCCAGGCTGACTTGCAGGCTGGACGCTTGAGAATGCTTGGAAATAATGGCAGGGGCGGCTGGATTCGAACCAACGCATGGCAGGATCAAAACCTGCTGCCTTACCGCTTGGCGACGCCCCTGTATCGAATTCGCTGACAGCTACGTGTGTTGCTGTGCTGGAATGGGCCGCACTTTACCAACATTCTTTTCGGCTGGGAACCCCCGAGTTGAAAAAAATTGCCGGAAAACAGCAAGTTAGTGTCCTCTACTCGAAGGTGATCCAACCACACCCGTTGCCTTGGGCGCCACTCGCCCTTGAAAGGGTTGGCACAGGCAACCGTCTGTCGGTTTTTTTCCGCCTCGCTTCAACGCATGCGCCTTTACCCATTCCAAGCAAGTAACCACCGCTTGCGCATCACAAGGAGGGCGCCATGCCAGTTTCACACGACCTGTATCAGGACCTGCACTACCCACGCGAAATCGTTCAACAGCGACGTCAGCAGGACAAGACACTGGATCGCCTGCTGGACGACTACATGGACCTCGACAACCAGGTGCTGGCTGCCGAGTCGATTTCAGCGGGCAACTTTGTGGACGAAGACCTGCGCCACCTCAAGGAAAAGCGCCTGGCCGTCAAGTTCATGATCGAACGGCAGCTGGAGCGCAAGGCCTGATCGGCGACCTATCGCGCCATGCGATCACTGTGGCGCACATTCTCGACTGGTCAAACGACGCAGGCTCGCGCAAGCTGCGTCTGCCCTCGTCATTCGGAGCCGTCGCCTTGTCCGCCTGGATTCAAAACCCCCTGCGCCACCTCGGCCAGCGCCTGCGTACCTGCCCCCCAATCGACACTACGCTGCTGACGCACTTCCAGGGCAAGGCCGGCGAACGCGGCTATACCCTGAGCGAAGGCCAACACCGGGTGATCGAGGCCATGGCCACGCAACTGGCCGCCCTCGAACAGGGCCAGGCGCGCAGCCTGTACCTGCATGGCTCGGTCGGTCGAGGCAAGAGCTGGCTGCTCGACGGGTTCTTCCAGGCCGTGCCGACCACAGCGAAACGCCGCCTGCACTTTCATGATTTCTTCGCCCGCCTGCACGAAGGCATGCACCGCCACCGCGCCCTGGACGATGCGCTGGGGGCCACCCTGGATGCGTTGCTCGGCGATTGCCAGGTGCTGTGCTTCGACGAGTTCCACGTTCACGACATTGGCGATGCAATGCTGCTCACCCGCTTGTTCGGTGCACTGTTCGAGCGGGGTGTGTTCTTGCTGGTAACGTCCAACTACGCCCCGGAAGGGCTGCTGCCCAACCCGCTGTATCACGAGCGCTTCCTGCCGGTGATACGCCTGATCAACAGCCGCATGCAGGTGCTGGAGGTCGGCGGCGACACCGATTTTCGCAGCCTGCCGGCCAACCGCGAGCAACAGCGCTTCACCCAGGGCCACTATGTCTGGCCAGCCGATGCCACGCAGCGCCAGATCCTTGCCGTGCCCGCCGCGCAGGCACTCACGCTGGAGGTGAATCGCCGTCCGCTGCGCGCGCTGCACAGCCATGAGCGACAGGTGATGTTCGCCTTCGACGACTTGTGCGAACAGCCCACCGCGGTCATCGACTACCTGGCCCTGGCCGAACGTTTCGACCACTGGATCATCGATGGCCTGGATGATCTGTCGGCCTGTTCACTGGCGGCGCAGCAGCGCTTCGTCAACCTGATCGATGTGTTGTACGACCAGGACAAATCACTGCTGGTGCTGGGCAAGCGCAGCCTGGAGCAAAGCCTGGGCGGGGCGATCAACGACCTGATGCGCACCCGCAGCCGGCTGGGGCAACTTCAGCAGATGGGGCCTGCGGCCTGATGGGCCGCGCCTGCCGGTGACACCGCGGCCTTATCCCGCCCGCGGCAGGTCCGCCAGCACACCCTCTATCTCAGGCAGTACCGCCGGGTCATCCAGCGTGGACGGCGCCACGTAGTCCACGCCATCGGCAATCTTGCGCAGCACCGCACGCAGGATCTTGCCCGAGCGTGTCTTGGGCAGGCGCTTGACCAGACGCACTCGATTGAAACAAGCCAGCGCCCCGATCTGCTCGCGCACCTTGGCCACCAGTTCGGCCTGCAACTGCTGTTCGGCAATGCCCTGCCCGTCCTTGAGCACCACCAGCGCCAGCGGTACCTGGCCCTTGATCTCGTCGTGCACGCCGATCACCGCGCACTCGGCCACCGCAGGATGCTGCGCCACCAGGTCCTCCATCTCGCCGGTAGACAGCCGATGCCCGGAGACGTTGATCACATCATCGGTGCGCCCCATGATGTAGACGAAGCCGTCATCGTCCAGGTAGCCGCCGTCACCGGTGTGGTAATAGCCCGGATAGCTGTGCAGGTAGGCCTGCAGGTAGCGTGGGTGGTCGCCCCAGAGCGTCTGGCTGCAACCTGGCGGCAACGGCAAGGCGATCACGATGGCGCCCTGCTGGTTCGGCCCCAAGGGGCGCCCCTCATCGTCCAGCACCTGCACGTGATAGCCCGGCACTGCACGATTGCTCGAACCCGGGCGTGCAGCGCTGCCCTCGAGCCCCACGCACGGCGCGGTGACCGGCCAGCCGGTCTCGGTCTGCCACCAATGATCGTGCACAGGTTTGCCACTGACCCGCTCCAGCCACTGGTGCGTGCTGGAGTCGAGTTTCTCGCCGGCAAGGAACAACTGACGCAGCGAACCCAGATCATGACGGCGGATCAGTTCGCCATCCGGATCTTCCTTGCGGATCGCACGCATGGCGGTCGGTGCGCAGAACAGTGCATTGACCTTGTACTGCTCGACCACCCGCCAGTACGCCGAGGCATCCGGGGTGCGAATCGGCTTGCCTTCGTAGAACACCGTGGTGCAGCCGCTCATCAACGGCCCGTAGACGATCAGCGAATGGCCGACCACCCAGCCCACGTCGGAAATCCCCCACCACACATCGCCCGCCTGCATACCGTAGACGTGACGCATGGCGTAGCACAGCGCGACCGCATTGCCGCCATTCTCACGCACGATGCCCTTGGGTTTCCCGGTGGTGCCGGAGGTGTACATGATGTACAGCGGGTCGCCTGCGTCCAGTTCGACCGGCGCCACCGGCTCGGCATCGGCCACCGCCGCCTGCCAGTCCAGGTCGCGCCCAGGCTGCAGCTGCGCGCGGGCCTGGGGACGTTGCAGCACCAGCACATGCCCAGGCTGGTGCCGGGCCAGTTGCAGGGCGCGATCGACCAACGGCTTGTATTCGATCACCCTGTCGAACTCGAGGCCACAGGACGCGGTGAGCAGCAGGGTCGGACGCGCATCGTCGATACGCAGGGCCAATTCGTTGGCGGCAAAACCGCCGAACACCACCGAGTGCACCGCGCCGATCCGCGCGCAGGCCAGCATGGCCATGGCTGCCTGCGGCACCATGGGCATGTAGATGATCACGCCATCACCCTTGCCCACGCCGAGCGCGCGCAGCAGACCGGCCAGGCGCGCGACCTCGTCGCGCAATTGAAGGTAGGTGAAGGTCTGCGCGGTGCCGGTCACAGGCGAGTCGTAGATCAGCGCCAACTGCTCGCCGCGGCCTTGCTCGATCTGATGGTCCAGGGCCAGGTAGCTGCTGTTCAGGCGCCCGTCAGCGAACCAGCGGTGGGTGCCGTCCGGGTTGTCCTGCAGGGTGAGCGAGGGTTTGCGGTGCCAGGCGAGCTGCTCGGCCTGGGCTTGCCAGAAGCTGGCGGGATCGGTGATGGAATGCGCGTAGCTGTGCTGATAGGTCATTGGTTCGCAACCCGGTACTTGTTGTTATTGAAGGGCGAGCCTTGAGTATGGACCGGCATTGCGCCCCTGCCATCGGACTTAAGTCGCAACCCTTGTGCAGATTTGCAATGGCCTGGCGCAGCTCTAGAATGGCGCCCTTTCCAAGCCATAGGCACGCACCATGCACAGCCTCGAAGACCTCAAAGCCGGCCGACTCCAAGGCATCACCCGCCTTGACCTGTGCGAAGGCCTGACCTGCTTCCCGCCAGAGATCTTCACGCTCGCAGACACACTCGAGGTGCTGAACCTGACCGGCAACGCCCTGAGCGCATTGCCCGACGACCTGCACCGACTGACCCGGCTGAAAGTGCTGTTCTGCTCGGAAAACCGCTTCACCCGCCTGCCCCACGGCATCGGCCGCTGCGCGCGTCTGGAAACCGTGGGCTTCAAGAGCAACCGCATCAGCCAGGTCGACTCGCAGGCGCTGCCAGCCAGCCTGCGCTCGCTGGTACTGACCGACAACCTGCTCGAAACCCTGCCGCAACAGATTGACAAGTGCACCCAGTTACAGAAGCTGATGCTCGCAGGCAACCGCCTGACCGATCTGCCCGAGAGCCTCGCCCGTTGCGAACGCCTGGAACTGCTGCGCGTCGCCAGCAACCGCCTTACCGCCCTGCCCGACTGGCTGCTGCGCATGCCGCGCCTGGCGTGGCTGGCCTATGCCGACAACCCGCTACCCCAGGCGCTGCGGGCGCCCACAGCGGAGGCCGTCGCCCAGCGTATCGACTGGGCGGATCTCACACTGGGCGAAGAACTCGGTCGTGGTGCCTCGGGGGTGATTCACCTGGCGCATTGGCGCGCACAGCAGGCACCGGTGGCGGTCAAGCTGTACAAGGGCGAGATCACCAGCGATGGCTCACCCCTGGCAGAGATGAGGGCCTGCCTGGCAGCGGGCGACCATCCGCAACTGGTGCGGCTGCTCGGGCGTATCGACAACCATCCCCAGCTTCGCCCGGCGCTGGTGATGCAACTGATCGATCCGAGCTGGTTCAACCTTGCAGGCCCACCGAGCCTGGACAGTTGCACGCGCGACCGCTACCCCGCAGAACGCCATTTCAGCCTGGATGCTGTGCAGCACCTGCTGGCCGGTGTCGCTTCGGTGGCCGCGCACCTGCATGCACGGGGCGTGAACCATGGCGACTTGTATGCACACAACATCCTCTGTGCAGCAGCCGGTGACTGTCTGCTCGGGGACTTCGGCGCGGCGTCGTTCCACTCGCCGACAGCAGGCGCGGCTAGCGAGGCAATCGAACGCCTGGAGGTTCGCGCCTTCGGTATTCTCATCGACGAACTGCTGGACTGCTGCGCAGAAGACGAGGCCAGACTGCGCGTCCTGGCCGAGCACTGCCAGCAGGCGGATGTACTGCGCCGCCCAGCGTTCGCGCAGGTGGCCGAGGCGCTGCGCAGCCACTGAGAGCATGGGGCCGCTGCGCTGCCTTGGCGCAGTAAAGCGCCCAGCGCCCTGGATCATTTACCTGCCCCAATCCGGTGCAAAGCCCCTAGAATGACGCACTGACCCACAGCCGAGCACCCAATGGACATCGATCAGGCCCGTACCTTTCTGGAAATCGTGCGCTGCGGCAGCCTGGTGGCCGCAGCCGAGCGCCTGTTCGTCTCACAGACTGCCATTTCGGCCCGAGTGCAGCGCCTGGAGCAACAACTCGGCTGTCAGCTGTTCGTGCGCAGCCGCAACGGCGCCAGCTTGACCGGCGACGGCGAGGCCTTCGTCACCTACGCCAACCAACTGGTACACACCTGGGAAGCGGCACGCCGTGACCTGCCGCTGCCACAGGGCTGCCAGAAGGTTCTGCACCTGGGGGGCGAGGTGAGCCTGGGCAATCCGCTGATGCTCGATTGGGTCAGCGCACTGCATGGGGCCCTGCCCGACCATGCGATCCGCAGCGAAGTGAGCGACGGCGAAGCGTTGCTGCGCAAAGTGGAAATGGGCTTGCTGGATGCGGCGCTGGTCTATCAACCGACCTATGTCCCGGGGTTGCAAGTCGAACAGTTGATGGAAGAAAAGCTGATCCGCATCCGCCGCGTCGACCTGCCCGAGCCTTACATCTATGTCGACTGGGGCGAAGCCTTCCGACGCCAGCACGATGCGGCCCTGCCCCACTGCGCGCGGCCGGCGCTGAGCTTCAACCTCGGCCCCCTGGCGCTACAGTTCATCCTCGACCAGGGCGGCAGCGGCTATTTCCGTACCCGTGTGGTGCAGGCCTATCTGGATAGCGGCGTGCTGGAGCGCGTGCCACAGGCGCCGGAGTTCACCTACCCGACGTTCCTGGTCTATGCCCGTGAACGTGACAGCGAGGCGCTGCAACAGGCGCTCGCGCTGCTGCGCCGTCAGGTGGCCGACGGCGCCAGCGACTGGTCACAACGCTGGGACCCGCTGGTCTGAGCGCTGCGTTGCAGCGTTGAGCAGGTGACGTTTCAGGCCGGCGATAAGGTCGGTCTGGGTGATCACTCCAACCAGTCGCCCGTCGTCCAGCACCGGCAAGCAGTGCAATCCGTGCTCGCTGAGCAGCGGCAGGAGACGTTCCAATGGATACTCGCTACCGACGCTGACCACTTGGCGGCTCATGACCTGCGCCATGCGTGTCGACGGGCGACGGAACAGGCCTCGCCAACTGAAGCGCCCCCGGGCCATCGCAGGGCCAACCAGGTCGCTGAGACTGACGATACCGACCAAACGCCCGTGTTCCAGCACCGGAAGCGTCTTCAGGTGATGGCTGGCGAGCATCTTCCAGGCCTGTTCCAGGGTCGTGTCCGGCGAGGCGAACTGTACGTCGCGAGACATCACCGCGGCCGCCGTGATCCCGCCCAGGCTGCGCTGCAGGGCGTGCTGCTCGGTGGCCAGGATGATACGTTCGAGCTCATCGCGGGTGACATCGACGAACTCCCCCAGCTCCTCCAGCGCCAGATCCAGGTCTTCTGCGCTGATGCCGACGCGTGCACCGGGCAGTGGGTCATGGGTGTGATGCGGGTCTTTGCGCGGTACGGCGCCCTTGGGATAACGCACCCCGGTCAGGCGGTTGTAGAGCACCGCAACGGCCACCAGAATCAATGCGTTGAGCAGCACTGGCTCGAGCAAATGGTCGCCCATCGCCACCAGCCCTGGGTCAGCCAGCACCACGCTGGCCGCCACACCGCCGCCCGGAGGGTGCAGGCAACGCAACCCGCACATCAGCAGCAGCGAGCCCCCCAGGGCCGCTGCGGCCACCCAGAGCTCGCTGCCCAAGCCCTGGCGCATCGCCAACCCGAGGATCCCGGCCAGGGCATAGCTGCCGAGCACCGGCCAGGGCTGCGCCAGCGGGCCGGAATGCACGGCAAACACCAGTACCGCCGAGGCGGCCAACGGGCCAAGCAGGTGCAAGGCGACGGAGGGGCCGTACGCCATGCTGCACAGCCATCCGGCAAGGAACAGACCCAGCAGCGCGCCGACAGCGGCACGCAGCCATTCCCGCGGGGGAATATTCAAAGGCGCCGGCAACAGGCGCTGCAGACGGTTTTCAGGACGCGAGGCAGGCATCGAATCAAGCGCAATCGTATTGGAATAGTTAAAAAGAAAGCCCAGCCGAGAGGGTCTGGGCCCTGCATTACCAAGGCAATGACAATGGGCTCCGTCCGTGGAGAGATGGAAACCGGAGGGTTTCTTGGCGAGGATTGTGCCGAACGCACCGTTTTGGGGCCAATTCAAAAAAATGCGCCTGGACTGCAATTTTTTTGCTGGATCTGCCCTTGATCGATCTTTCAAGGGCCAAGAGGCGTGTCAGCGTCCCTTGCGTGGCAACTCGATGCTGACGCGCAGCCCTCCCAGCGGGCTCTCAAGCAAGGTGATCCGTCCCTCCCAGGCCTCGACGATGTCCCGCACGATGCCCAGCCCCAGGCCATGCCCGTCCACCTGCTCGTCGAGCCGCGAACCGCGCTCCAGCACGTGCTCCCGTGCCTCACCGGGAATTCCAGGCCCGTCGTCGTCGACCCAGAGCTGGTAACCCTCGGCGGTTGCCTCGATACCCAGGCGTACCTCGCTGTCAGCCCATTTGCAGGCGTTGTCGAGCAGGTTGCCCAGCAGCTCCAGCAGGTCCTCGCGATCCCAGGGCAGCAACAACCCCGGTGGTACATCACGCGCCAGCAGCAGCCCCTCGCCATGGATCATGCCAAGCGTGGAGAGCAGCCCAGGCAGCTCCGCATCGCAGTCGAACTGCGCGCCTGGCAAGGCATCGCCCGCCAGGCGTGCGCGGTTCAGTTCACGGGCCAGGCGCTGCTGGATCTGCTCCAGTTGTTCGCGCAGTTGCGCCTGCACTTCAGGCAGATCGCGCAGGCGCTCGCTCGACGCCAGGCTCAGCAGCACCGCCAGAGGGGTCTTCAAGGCATGGCCGAGGTTACCCAGCGCATTGCGTGAGCGACGCAGGCTGTCCTCGGTGTGCGCCAGCAGGTGGTTGACCTGGTCCACCAGCGGTTGCAGTTCGCTGGGCACCTGGGCATCGAGTTGGGAGCGCTGCCCCTGTTGCAATTGGGCGATCTGCTGACGGGCGCGCTCAAGCGGACGTAACGAGCGGGTCACAGTGATGCGCTGCAGGACCAGGATCAACAGCAGCGCCAGCACACCCATGCCCAGGCCGATCTGCTGCAAGCGCCTGAACCCCTCGCGTACGGGTGAATAATCCTGAGCGACGCTGATCGAAATATCCTGGCCCAGGCGCCGGTAATCTCCGCGATAGGCCAACAGTTGCTGGCCTTCCGGGCCCAGCTCATGGCCATCCTCCAGCCCCGGGCGCGCGAGCTTGGGCATGTCCAGGTCCCATAGCGAACGGGAGCGCCAGGTGCCCTGCTCGAAATCGATGCGAAAGTAATACCCTGAAAACGGCCGTTGGTAGGCCGCCGAGATACGCCGCTCGTCCAGTTGCAGGCCGTTGGGGCCCCGGACCAGCGCCACCAGCAGGTTCTCGCTCTCCTTGCGCAGCCCGGCTTCGAGATAGCGCTGCAACCCGGCCTCGAACAACCACAGGGTCACCTGCGCCATCACCACGCCGACCACCACCAGCACGGCCACCAGGCCGAGGCTCAGGCGTGCCTGGATCGACTTCACCCGTTGCTGCTCCCGGCGTAGACATAGCCCTGGCCGCGACGGGTCTCGATCACGCTGCGTCCCAGCTTGCGCCGCAGGTGATTGACGTGCACCTCGAGCACGTTGGAGTCACGCTCGGTTTCCCCGTCGTAGAGATGCTCGGCCAAGTGGCTTTTGGACAGGACCTGCTGCGGGTGCAGCATGAAATAGCGCAGCAGGCGAAACTCGGCGGCGGTCAGTTGCACATCCACACCCTCGCGCACGACGCACTGGCGCCCTTCGTCCAGGTGCAGGCCCGCCGCCTCCAGGCGCGGCTGGTTGGCCAGGCCACGGGCACGGCGCAGCAGGGCCTGGATGCGCAGTTGCAGTTCTTCGGGGTGGAAGGGTTTGGTGAGGTAGTCGTCGGCTCCGGCCTTCAGCCCTTCGATGCGTTCGGCCCAGGAACCGCGAGCGGTGAGAATGAGCACGGGGGTGGCCAGCGCAGCGGCACGCCACTGCGTCAGTACCTCCAACCCCGGCAGGCCGGGCAGGCCGAGGTCGAGGATGATCAGGTCATAAGGCTCGCTCTGCCCCTGGTAGACCGCGTCACGACCGTCGGCCAGCCAGTCCACGGCATAGCCCTGGCGTTGCAGGCTGGCGATCAATTCGTCGGCCAGCGGCACATTGTCCTCGACAAGCAACAGGCGCATTCAGTCGTCTTCCTCGTCCTTGATCAAAACGCCGGTACGGGCGTCGTACTTGATTTCACGCACCACACCGGCCGGGGTCAGCAGTTCGACCTCGTACTCGTAACGGCCGTGCTTCTCTTCCAGCTCGGCCTCCAGCAAACGCGCCCCGGGGTAGCGCCCCAGGGCTGCGTCGAGCAGTTGCTCAAGCGGGAGGATGATGCCCTGCTGACGCAGCTCCAGGGCTTCGTCCTGGTCCAGGTCGCGGGCGGTCGCCGGCGAGCAGGCGACCCATAATGCCAGTGCCAGACAGGGCACCGCTCGCGGCAGGGTGTTCATCAGTTGTCTCGTTCGTCCTTCAGCACTTCACCGGTCTTGGCGTCCAGGGCCACGTCCCATTCGACGTTCTGCGCATCGCGCAGTTCGACCTTGTAGACATAGCGGCCGTATTCGTCTTCGAGCTCGGAGTCGGTCACGGTCGAGCCGGGATGCTTGGCCACGGCAGCGGCCTTGAGCTCATCCAGCGACTTGATGGTCTTGGCATTCACCAGTTTGACCACTTCGTCGGGCTGCACGTCCTTGGCGAAGGCGGCAGTGGCACCGAAGGTCAGGGCAGCGGCGGTGAACAGGGCAGTCAACGTTTTCATAGGGTCTCTCCATCGAGGTGCGTATGTTGTCTACGGGGTTAAGATTAACCACCGGTCCTTAACTCAACCTGAAAACAGCTGGCGACATGATAGCGCCGTTCGCAGCCTCCGAGCGCCTGTCGAACCCCAATTGCCTATAATGCGTCCCTGCCCTTCAAGAGACAGCCATGAGCGCCATCCATATCAAGTATCCCGCACTGACCTTCAAGGCCGGCCGACGCGCCCTGGCGCAGATCCGCGAGCGCGGCCTGCGGGCTGTCGATGTCGGGGTGCTCCCGGGGGCGGCCGGCGGCCCCAAGCCGCTGGGTATACAGGGCCTGGACCTGGCATTGTTCGGCCAGTTGCTGCCGTCGGCACCGCGGCAGCGCTCGCTGATCGGCGCCTCGATCGGCTCCTGGCGCTTTGCCAGCGCCTGCCTGGACGACCCCGTGGCCGGCCTGCGGCGCCTGGGCGAACTGTACACGGAGCAGGATTTCGCCAAGGGCGTAACCCCTGCGCAGATCAGCCAGAGCTGCCAGCGCATGCTCGACGATCTGCTACAGGGTCGTGACGGCCAGATCCTGGCCAATCCGAACTATCGCCTGAATATCCTGGTGGTGAAGAGCCATGGCCAGCTTGCCCATGATCACCCCGCGCGGCTGGGCATGGGCCTGTCCTCGGTGATTGCCAGCAACCTGCTCGGGCGTTCGCGCCTGGCCCGTCACTTCGAACGCATCATCCTGCATGACGGCCGTAGCGCACCACCACTGGACGCACTGACCGACTTTCCCTCGCGCTGCCTGCCCCTGGACCTGGGCAACCTGCGACAGGCGCTGCTCGCGTCGGGCTCGATCCCGATGGTGATGGAGGGCGTGCGCGATATTCCCGGCGCTGGCAACGGCACCTACCGTGACGGCGGCCTGCTGGACTACCACCTCGACCTGCCCTATCGAGGCGACGACCTGGTGCTCTATCCGCACTTCACCGACAAGGTCGTGCCCGGCTGGTTCGACAAGGCCCTGCCCTGGCGTCGCGGCGATGCCACACGCCTGCACAATGTGCTGCTGATGACCCCATCGCCGCAGTACCTGGCCTCCCTGCCCTATGGCAAGCTGCCAGACCGCAACGACTTCAAGCGCTTCATGGGGGATGCGCCGACACGCAAGCGTTACTGGTACAAGGCCATCGCCGAAAGCCAGCGCCTGGGCGACGAGCTGCTGGAGCTGGTCGCCACCGGGCGGCTGCATGAACGGTTGCAAGCCTTGTAGCAAGCATGCTGGTAGACTGCGCGCATTCCTGATTCACACAGAGTTCTGCCAGCGTGGAAATTTTCAAAGAGTTCACCTTCGAGTCCGCTCACCGCCTGCCCCACGTCCCCGAAGGACACAAATGCGGTCGCCTGCACGGCCATTCGTTCAAGGTCGCCCTGCACCTGACTGGCCCGCTCGACCCGCATACCGGCTGGATCCGAGACTTCGCCGAGGTCAAGGCGATCTTCAAGCCGATCTACGATCGCCTCGACCACAACTACCTGAACGACATTCCCGGCCTGGAAAACCCGACCAGCGAAGTGATCGCCAAGTGGATCTGGGAACAGGTGAAGCCGCTGCTGCCGGAACTGTCGAAAGTGCGTATCCACGAGACCTGCACCAGTGGTTGCGAATACACCGGCGACTGACCACCCGGCCGTCAGGGCTGTGGGTTGCGATGAGGCGGAACGCCAGACTGACTGACAATCAGCGTAAAGCCACCGCGCTTGCCGATCTGGTCGTTGAGGTAGGCGACATTCTCCACCTGACGCCTGACCTGGCGTCCCTTCGGGCTGTAGAGCGTCAGGTTCGGCAACACATCGTTGTCTCGCAATGCGGCGGGGTTCAGGCCCGGAATATGCCACAGGGGCGTTCGCTGTGCAGATGTAAGGGTGTATAGCGGAGTGGTCAACTGAATGGGTGGGTCAATAGGCAGCTCGAACGAAGTCCCGATAGGGTCGTTGATCTCGACCCTGGCCGGCTCGTCCACGTTCACGCCCGCCGGCGATCCGGCGCTGTAGAACCCCAGGTAGCCATTGCGACTGGTGTCGAGCCAGTAGTCGAGTTCGGGCCAGGCATGCTCGTTGCGCCCTTCGTAGGCGGGACGGATCTCGTACACATAGCCGTCGGCATGGCGGTAGACACCGAACCAGAAGCAGTCACTCACATAGCGTTTGTGCGCGTCCTTGCCGAACAAGCCTTCGAGCAGAAACGACTGGATCATCTCCTCGCCGTAGTCCCAACTGGTGATCAGCCAGCCATCGTCTCCATTCCAGTCATCGAACTCGACCCAGAACGGCCGGAACATGTCACTGTTCTCTTTCCATTGGCCGACGGTAATAGGGCGATCATGAAGCTGCCATTGGCAACGCGCGTTGAAACTCAGCAGGGGTTGAAACTCGAAACTAGACATACGGCGCTCCTGGAAGTGAGGGAGCGTCAACGCTAAAAAGTACGAGCGCGGCGCAGCAGCCTGAAGTCTTACCCCAGCGACTGCTGCAGGAAAGCAGGCGCGATGTAGCGCTGGTAATGGGCCTCGGAAAGCAGGAAGAACTCGCGGTCGATGGCGTCGCGCAACTGCGGCAGCTCCCAATCGCGGAACTCCGGCAGCAGGGCCATGCCGTAGGCTTCCAGGTCACGGATCATGCGGGCGCCACGCGCGATCAACTGGTAGGCCCAGCAATATTCGGACTGGTGCGGCACGAAACGGATTGAGCGCTGCTCCAATTGCTGGCGCAGCAGGTTTTGGTCGAACACTTCAAGCTTGGCCATCATCACCTGCACCAGCAACTGCTCCAGGCGCAGCCAGACTGCACGCTTCTGCTCCTCGTCATAACCGTTCCAATTGATCACTTCATGGTGAAAGCGCTTGCAGCCACGGCAGACGGTGTCTCCGTAGACAGTTGAGCAAAGACCGACGCAAGGGGTCTTGATGGACTGGTTGGACATGGAAAAACAACGGCTTGGCGGTGGAACACGGCGTCATGTTAGCCCTTTGTCTAACCGGGGTCACTCGTTAAAGTCATCGTCGGCAACTTACCTTCCGTGTTTTTTTGCCGTAGAATCACCCCGCCTTTTCAAGGCAACAATGTCCGTTGGAAGCTGTTTTCAAAGCGTCACGAGCACAGTTCATCCGGTAGAACGGTGTTGGCCCAGGCCATGCTCCCCGCATGGCCCGCGCCAACCCCTCATCAACGCTCCGTTCTACAGGCGTAAAACTTTGAAAGCAGCTTCTGTAAGGATTCTCTGCGACCCTGGCTGGACGGCTCAAAAAGCCGTGATCCGCGCATGGGTGCAGGGAATGCTGGATGAGCGTCCCGGACTCCCTTTAGGGACCACTGATGAGGGTAATAACTGTGCTTGAAGCCTACCGCAAACACATCGAAGAGCGTGCCGCCCTGGGTATCGTGCCCCAGCCGCTGAACGCCGAACAAACTGCAGGCCTGGTCGAGCTGCTGAAAAACCCGCCGGCCGGCGAAGAAGCCTTCCTCGTAGACCTGATCACCAATCGCGTTCCGCCAGGAGTCGACGAAGCTGCCTACGTCAAGGCCGCGTTCCTCTCCGCTGTCGCCAAGGGCGAAGCCAAGTCGCCACTGATCGACCGCAAGCACGCCACCGAGCTGCTGGGCACCATGCAGGGTGGCTACAACATCGAGACGCTGGTTGCGCTGCTGGACGACGCCGAACTGGGCGCCGTCGCGGGCGAACAGCTCAAGCACACCCTGCTGATGTTCGACGCCTTCCACGACGTGGCCGAAAAAGCCAAGGCCGGCAACGTGCACGCCAAGGCCGTCCTGGAGTCCTGGGCTGCCGGCGAGTGGTTCACCTCGCGCCCAGCCATCGCCGACAAGTACACCCTGACCGTATTCAAGGTGCCAGGCGAAACCAACACCGATGACCTGTCCCCTGCCCCGGACGCCTGGTCGCGCCCTGACATCCCACTGCACGCCCTGGCCATGCTGAAGATGGCCCGTGATGGCATCGAACCGCAGCAGCCTGGTTCGGTCGGCCCACTGGCCCAGATCGAAGCGGTCAAGGCCAAGGGCTTCCCGGTTGCCTACGTCGGCGACGTGGTCGGTACCGGCTCCTCGCGTAAATCCGCCACCAACTCGGTGCTGTGGTTCTTCGGCGACGACATCCCGTACGTGCCGAACAAGCGCGCCGGTGGTTTCTGCTTCGGCACCAAGATCGCCCCGATCTTCTACAACACCATGGAAGACGCCGGCGCCCTGCCGATCGAATTCGACTGCACCAACCTGGCCATGGGCGATGTCATCGACGTCTACCCGTTCAAAGGTGAAGTCAAGCGTCACGACAGCGGCGAGCTGGTCACCACCTTCGAACTGAAAACCGAAGTGCTGCTGGACGAAGTCCGCGCTGGCGGCCGTATCCCGCTGATCGTCGGCCGTGGCCTGACCGAAAAAGCCCGTGCCGAACTGGGCCTGGGTGCTTCGGACCTGTTCAAGAAGCCAGAACAGCCTGCCGACACCGGCAAGGGCTTCACCCTGGCACAGAAGATGGTCGGTCGCGCCTGCGGCCTGCCGGAAGGCCAAGGTGTACGCCCGGGTGCCTACTGCGAACCGAAGATGACCACCGTCGGTTCCCAGGACACCACCGGCCCGATGACCCGTGACGAGCTGAAAGACCTGGCATGCCTGGGCTTCTCCGCCGACCTGGTCATGCAGTCGTTCTGCCACACCGCGGCCTACCCGAAACCGATCGACGTCACCACCCACCACACCCTGCCGGATTTCATCCGCACCCGTGGCGGCGTGTCCCTGCGTCCAGGCGACGGCATCATCCACAGCTGGCTGAACCGCATGCTGCTGCCTGACACCGTCGGCACCGGTGGCGACTCGCACACCCGCTTCCCGATCGGCATCTCGTTCCCGGCCGGTTCCGGCCTGGTCGCCTTCGCCGCTGCCACCGGCGTCATGCCGCTGGACATGCCGGAGTCGGTACTGGTGCGCTTCAAGGGCAAGCTGCAACCTGGCATCACCCTGCGTGACCTGGTCCACGCCATCCCTTACTACGCCATCCAGAAGGGCCTGCTGACCGTCGAGAAGAAAGGCAAGAAGAACGCCTTCTCCGGCCGCATCCTGGAAATCGAAGGCCTGGACGAGCTGACCGTCGAGCAGGCGTTCGAGCTGTCCGACGCTTCGGCCGAGCGTTCGGCTGCCGGTTGCACCATCAAGCTGCCGGAAAAGGCCATCGCCGAGTACCTGCAGTCGAACATCACCCTGCTGCGCTGGATGATCAGCGAAGGCTACGGCGACGCTCGCACCATGGAGCGCCGTGCCCAAGCGATGGAAGCCTGGCTGGCCAACCCTGAGCTGCTGTCGGCCGACGCCGATGCCGAATACGCCGAGATCATCGAAATCGACCTGGCCGACGTCAAGGAGCCTGTGCTCTGCGCGCCGAACGACCCGGACGACGCCCGCCTGCTATCGCAGGTACAAGGCGAGAAGATCGACGAAGTGTTCATCGGTTCGTGCATGACCAACATCGGTCACTTCCGCGCTGCCGGCAAGCTGCTGGACAAGGTCAAGGGCGGTATCCCGACCCGTCTGTGGCTGGCGCCGCCCACCAAGATGGACGCCCACCAGCTGACCGAGGAAGGCTACTACGGCATCTACGGCAAGGCTGGCGCGCGCATGGAAATGCCAGGCTGCTCGCTGTGCATGGGTAACCAGGCACGTGTTCAGACCGGTTCGACCGTGGTCTCCACCTCGACCCGTAACTTCCCGAACCGTCTGGGCGATGCCACCAACGTCTACCTGGCGTCGGCGGAGCTGGCTGCAGTCGCGTCGATCCTCGGCAAGCTGCCGACCGTCGAAGAGTACCTGCAGTACGCCAAGGATATCGACAGCATGGCTGCCGACGTCTACCGCTACCTGAGCTTCGATCAGATCGCCGAGTTCCGTGAAGCGGCGGCCAACGCCAAGATCCCGGTGGTTCAGGCGTAAGCTGAGCAGTCGGTTGTAAATGAAAAGCCCCGGTAGAAATACCGGGGCTTTTTCAATTCCGGAAGGATCCCAGTAGGAGCGCAGGTCCCTGTGGGAGCGGGCTTGCCCGCGAAAGAAACACCGCGATGCATGGCACCGGCTACGCCGGTGATCGCGGGACAAGTCGCAGCGGCGAACCGCCGCTCCCACCGGAATTGGGCAGGCCTCAGATTTTTGAGCAAGACAGCTGCTCCTACACACAGGTGAGGCGCAGGCTGGAGGCCTAGAAGGCGTCGCCAGGCACCCTCACCCACCCTTCCATCAACACCCGCGCACTGCGGCTCATGATGGCCTTGGTCACCGTCCACTCACCCTCCGCCTTCCGCGCCTCGGCGCCCACCCGCAACGTCCCGGACGGGTGACCGAAACGCACCGCGCTACGCTCTCCTCCACCGGCCGCCAGGTTCACCAGAGTGCCGGGAATCGCCGCCGCCGTGCCAATGGCCACCGCCGCCGTCCCCATCATCGCGTGATGCAACTTGCCCATGGATAGCGCCCGCACCACCAGATCGATATCGCTCGCCGCCACAGCCTTGCCGCTGGAAGCGGTATACGACGTAGCAGGCGCGACGAAAGCGACCTTCGGCGTGTGCTGGCGGCCGGCGGCCTGGTCGATGTGCTCGATCAGGCCCATACGTACCGCGCCATGGGCACGGATGGTCTCGAAACGCGCCAGCGCGGCGGCATCGCCATTGATCGCATCCTGAAGCTCGGTTCCGGTGTAACCGATGTCGGCGGCATTGACGAAGATGGTCGGGATGCCGGCATTGATCAGGGTCGCCTTGAACGTGCCGACACCTGGCACCTCGAGATCGTCAACCAGGTTGCCGGTTGGGAACATCGCCCCGCCGCCCTCGCCGTCTTCATCGGCTGCAGGGTCGAGGAACTCCAGTTGCACTTCGGCCGCCGGGAAGGTCACGCCATCGAGCTCGAAGTCGCCGGTTTCCTGCACCTCACCCTCGGTGATCGGTACATGAGCAATGATGGTCTTGCCGATATTGGCCTGCCAGATGCGCACTGTCGCCCTGCCGTTGCGCGGGATGCGTGCCGGGTCCACCATGCCACCGGCGATGGCGAACGAACCTACGGCCGCCGAGAGGTTGCCGCAGTTGCCACTCCAGTCGACGAAGGCCTTGTCGATGGCGACCTGGCCGAACAGGTAGTCGACATCGTGATCGGGCTTGCTGCTTGGCGAAAGAATCACGGTCTTGCTGGTGCTGGAGGTCGCACCACCCATGCCGTCGATCTGCTTGGCATAGGGGTCGGGACTGCCGATCACTCGCAACAGCAAGGCATCGCGCGCAGGGCCTGGCACCTGGGCGCGCTCGGGAAGGTCTTGCAGGCGGAAGAACACGCCCTTGCTGGTGCCACCACGGATGTAGGTGGCGGGGATTTTCACTTGCGCTATAGATGCCATGAGCACTCATCCATCAAGGCCCCACACGCCCCCGTGGGAGCGGGCTTGCCCCGCGATGGCGTCAGAACAGACAGCGTTATTGCTCCTGCTGACGCAATCGCGGGACTAGCCCGCTTCTACAGGGTAAAAGCGGGGTTCAGGTTATTAGGCCGTCGCTTCGAGGAAGTCCTGGGCAAAGCGCTGCAGCACCCCGCCCGCCTCGTAGATCGACACTTCTTCAGCGGTGTCCAGACGGCAGGTCACCGGCACTTCGACACGCTCGCCATCGCGGCGGGTCACCACCAGCGTCAGGGTTGCGCGCGGCGTGCGCGCACCGACCACATCGTAGGTCTCGCTGCCGTCCAGGCCCAGGGTCACGCGCGTTGTGCCCGGCTGGAACTCCAGCGGCAACACACCCATGCCGATCAGGTTGGTACGGTGGATGCGCTCGAAGCCTTCGGCGACGATCGCCTCGACGCCCGCCAGACGCACGCCCTTGGCCGCCCAGTCCCGCGACGAGCCCTGCCCGTAGTCGGCACCGGCGACAATGATCAGCGGCTGCTTGCGCGCCATGTAGGTCTCGATCGCCTCCCACATGCGCGTCACCTTGCCCTCCGGCTCGATACGCGCCAGCGAGCCCTGCTTCACGCTGCCGTCTTCCTTGCGCACCATCTCGTTGAACAGCTTGGGGTTGGCGAAGGTTGCGCGCTGCGCGGTGAGGTGGTCGCCGCGGTGGGTGGCGTAGGAGTTGAAGTCCTCCTCCGGCAGGCCCATCTTCGCCAGGTACTCGCCCGCCGCGCTGTCGAGCATGATGGCGTTCGACGGCGACAGGTGGTCGGTGGTGATGTTGTCGGGCAGCACCGCCAGCGGACGCATGCCGCGCAGGGTGCGCTCACCGGCCAGGGCGCCTTCCCAGTAAGGGGGACGCCGAATATAGGTGCTCATCGGGCGCCATTCGTACAACGGCGCAACCTTCGGCCCCTTGTCTTCCTCGATGGTGAACATCGGGATGTACACCTGGCGGAACTGCTCGGGCTTGACCGAAGCACGTACCACCGCGTCGATCTCTTCATCGCTTGGCCAGATATCCTTCAGGCGGATTTCCTTGCCGTCGACCACGCCTAGTACATCCTTCTCGATATCGAAGCGGATGGTGCCGGCGATGGCATAGGCCACCACCAGCGGCGGCGACGCCAGGAATGCCTGCTTGGCGTAGGGATGGATACGCCCGTCGAAGTTGCGGTTACCCGAGAGCACTGCCGTGGCATAGAGATCACGGTCAATGATCTCCTGCTGGATCACCGGATCCAGTGCGCCAGACATGCCATTGCAGGTGGTGCAGGCGAAGGCGACGATACCGAAGCCCAACTGCTCGAGTTCCTGTTCCAGGCCGGCCTCTTTCAGATACAGCTGTACCGCCTTGGAGCCCGGCGCCAGCGAGGATTTGACCCAGGGTTTGCGCACCAGGCCGAGCCGGTTGGCGTTACGCGCCAGCAGGCCGGCGGCGATGACGTTGCGCGGGTTGCTGGTGTTGGTGCAACTGGTGATGGCGGCGATGATCACTGCACCATCGGGCATCTGCCCCGGCACTTCTTCCCAAGCCCCGGCAATGCCCTTTGCCGCCAGATCGCTGGTAGCCACGCGGGCGTGCGGGTTGGACGGGCCGGCCATGTTGCGCACCACACTTGACAGGTCGAAGGTCAGCGTGCGCTCGTATTCGGCCTTGGCCAGGCTGTCGGCCCAAAGGCCGGCGACCTTGGCGTAGGTCTCGACCAGTTGCACCTGCTGGTCATCACGACCGGTCAGGCGCAGGTAGTCGATGGTCTGCTGGTCGATGGCGAACATCGCCGCAGTAGCGCCGTATTCAGGTGCCATGTTGGAAATGGTGGCACGGTCGCCCAGGGTCAGCGCCCGGGCACCCTCGCCATGGAATTCGAGGTAGGCGCCAACCACTTTCTGCTTGCGCAGGAACTCGGTCAGAGCCAGTACCAGGTCGGTAGCGGTGATGTTCGGTGCCAGTCGACCGGTCAGCTCGACGCCGACGATTTCCGGCAGGCGCATCCACGAGGCGCGACCGAGCATGACGTTCTCGGCCTCAAGGCCACCCACGCCGATGGCGATCACGCCCAGGGCGTCCACATGCGGCGTGTGACTGTCGGTGCCGACGCAAGTGTCCGGGTAGGCCACGCCGCGATCGCTGTGGATCACTGGCGACATCTTCTCCAGGTTGATCTGGTGCATGATGCCGTTGCCCGGCTGGATCACGTCGACGTTCTTGAACGCCTGCTTGGTCCAGTTGATGAAGTGGAAACGGTCTTCGTTGCGACGGTCTTCGATGGCGCGGTTCTTCTCGAATGCTTGCGGATCGAAACCGCCGCACTCCACGGCCAGCGAGTGGTCGACGATCAATTGCACCGGCACCACTGGATTGACCTGCGCTGGATCGCCACCCTTGTCGGCGATGGCATCGCGCAGGCCCGCCAGGTCGACCAGGGCGGTCTGGCCGAGAATGTCGTGGCACACCACGCGCGCCGGGAACCAGGGGAAGTCGAGGTCGCGCTTGCGCTCGATCAATTGTCCGAGCGAGGCGTCGAGGGTGGCCGGATCGCAGCGGCGTACCAGGTTTTCGGCGAGCACGCGGGAGGTATAGGGAAGGCCGTCGTAGGCGCCGGGCTTGATCGCCTCGACCGCCGCGCGGGTGTCGAAGTAGTCCAGGGCAGTACCTGGCAGGTTCTTGCGGTATGCGGTGTTCATATCGTTATCAGGCTCGGTCACGGTTATCCAAGGGCCGCGGTCGCTCTTGTAGGAGCGGGCTTGTCCCGCGATGGCGTCAGTCGTGCCAATGATGCTGTCTGGTCTGACACTATCGCGGGGCAAGCCCGCTCCTACAGGGCGCGCGGCGCGCCTTTTGTCAGCGCTTGTCGATCGGCACGAACTGGCGCTGCTCGACGCCGGTGTACTCGGCGCTCGGACGAATGATGCGGTTGTTGGCGCGCTGCTCGAACACGTGCGCCGCCCAGCCTGTCAGGCGCGAGCAGACGAAGATCGGGGTGAACAGCTTGGTCGGGATGCCCATGAAGTGGTACGCCGAGGCATGGTAGAAATCGGCGTTGGGGAACAAGCGCTTCTGCTCCCACATGGTCTTGTCGATGGCCTCGGATACCGGGTACAGCACCGTGTCGCCCACCTCGTCGGCCAACTGCTTCGACCAGCCCTTGATCACCTCGTTGCGCGGGTCGGACTCTTTGTAGATGGCGTGGCCGAAGCCCATGATCTTGTCCTTGCGCTCGAGCATGCGCAGCAGCTCGGCGGTCGCCTCCTGCGGACTCTGGAAGCGCTCGATCAGCTCCATCGCCGCCTCGTTGGCACCGCCGTGCAACGGGCCGCGCAGCGAGCCGATGGCGGCCGTGACGCAGGAGTACAGGTCTGACAGGGTCGAGGCACAGACCCGTGCAGTGAAGGTCGAGGCGTTGAATTCGTGCTCGGCGTAAAGGATCAGCGAGACGTTCATCACCTTCACGTGCAGCTCGCTCGGCTTCTTGCCGTGCAGCAGGTGCAGGAAGTGGCCACCGAGGGTGTCCTCGTCACTGCTGCAGTCGATGCGCACGCCGTGGTGGGTGAAGCGGTACCAGTAGCACATCACCGCGGGGAACAGTGCCAGCAGGCGATCGGTCTTGTCGCGCTGGGCCTCGAAGGTCAGCTCCGGCTCCAGGGTACCGAGCACCGAGCAGCCCGTGCGCATCACGTCCATTGGATGGGCGTCGCGCGGGATGCGTTCGAGCACTTCCTTGAGCGCTTGCGGCAGGTCGCGCAGTCCCTTGAGCTTGTGTTTGTAGTCATCCAGCTCGGCCTTGCTCGGCAGCTCACCATAGAGCAGCAGGTAGGCGACTTCCTCGAACTCGGCGCCAGCGGCCAGGTCGCGCACGTCGTAGCCACGATAGGTCAGGCCGGCACCGGCCTGGCCCACGGTCGACAGCGCGGTCTGCCCGGCCACCTGGCCACGCAGGCCGGCACCACTGAGTACTTTTGCTTCGGCCATGGTGTTTCTCCTTTCTTGAACTTGTTATGGAAATCTGGCTAATCGTTGAAACTTGGGCCGACCCCTTCGCGGGTAAACCCGCTCCCACAGGGTTCCCCAGGCATCGAGCATCACGCCGTACTTGTGGGAGCGGGTTCACCCGCGAAGAGGCCAGCCGCTCCAACGCGAATCTTTGACCTTCAGCCCTTCTTCTGCGCAAACAGCGCATCAAGGCTCTGCTCGAACGCGTGATAACCAATGGCATCGTAGAGCTCCATGCGGGTCTGCATGGTGTCGATCACATTCTTCTGCGTGCCGTCGCGGCGCAGGGCGGCGTAGACGTTCTCGGCAGCCTTGTTCATGGCGCGGAACGCCGACAGTGGGTACAGCACCAGCGATACATCGACCGACGCCAGCTCGTCGGTGGTGTACAGCGGCGTGGCACCGAACTCGGTGATATTGGCCAGGATCGGCGCCTTCACCCGGTCGGCGAAGGTCTTGTACATCTGCAGCTCGGTGATGGCTTCGGGGAAGACCATGTCGGCGCCGGCCTCGACGCACGCCTCGGCACGGTCCAATGCCGCATTCAAGCCTTCCACTGCCAGAGCGTCGGTACGTGCCATGATCACGAAGCTGTCGTCAGTGCGCGCATCCACCGCTGCCTTGATCCGGTCGACCATCTCCTGCTGCGAGACGATCTCCTTGTTCGGCCGATGACCACAGCGCTTGGCGCCGACCTGGTCCTCGATGTGAATGGCCGCGGCGCCGAACTTGCACATCGAGCGCACCGTGCGGGCGACGTTGAACGCCGAGGCACCAAAGCCGGTGTCGACATCCACCAGCAGCGGCAGGTCGCACACATCGGTGATCCGGCGAACATCGGTCAGCACGTCGTCCAGCCCGCTGATGCCCAGGTCCGGCAGCCCCAGGGAGCCGGCAGCGACCCCGCCACCGGACAGGTAGATGGCCTTGAACCCGGCGCGCTTGGCCAGCAGCGCATGGTTGGCGTTGATGGCTCCGACTACCTGCAGCGGATGCTCGGCGGCTACGGCGTCGCGAAAACGCTGACCGGGGGTGCTCTTCACAGTCATGACTCACCTCGTGGGCTGTTGTTGTGGGCGTCCTGGTAGTGACGCTCGATATTGCGCTTGGACGCACCGATATGGCGGCGCATCAGGAGTTCGGCCAGCTCGCCGTCACGGTCGGCGATGGCATCGAGTATGCGGTGGTGTTCGGCGAAAGCCTGGCGCGGACGGTTGGGGGTGGCCGAGAACTGGATGCGGTACATGCGCACCAGCTGGTACAGCTCGCCACACAGCATCTTGACCAGGGTCTGGTTGCCGCTGCCCTGGATGATCCGATAGTGAAAGTCGAAATCGCCTTCCTGTTGGTAGTAGCCAAGCCCGGCCTGGAATGCCGCATCGCGCTCGTGGGTATCGAGCACTTGGCGCAGTTCGTCGATCTGGGCCACGCTCATGCGTTCAGCGGCGAGCCTGCAGGCCATGCCTTCGAGCGATTCGCGGATTTCGTACAGCTCGATCAGCTCGGCGTGGTTGAGCGATACCACCCGTGCACCGACATGCGGCACACGCACCAGCAGGCGCTGGCCCTCCAGTCGATGAATGGCCTCGCGCAACGGACCGCGACTGATGCCGTAGGTGCGAGCCAGCTCCGGCTCGGAAATCTTGCTGCCCGGGGCGATATCCCCCTTCACGATGGCCGCCTGGATGCGCCGAAAGACATTCTCTGAAAGCGTTTCGGAATCATCTGCAACCGGTGCGAGGGCCTGGGGCGCTTCCAGCATGATTGTCGACACCTTGTAAGTTGATAGCGCCAAAACTAGCCAAATAAAGGCGCGCAGTCAAAGACAAAAACAACATTGTCGACAATTGTCTAATAACGAACTTACCCCACGCTGCCGCGGTCAGATCGCAGCGCGCTGGCGTCAAGACGTCGGCGTGATAGAATGCCGCGCTTCCCAAGGATTACGGATAGTGTGCCTGTCATCATTTCATGCTGTTGACAGATGAACGAGGCGCTTGCGCCCTGCCCCGAACACAGACAGCACCGCGCCAGGACTATGAGACCCACGTTTTATTCACTGTTGTTCAGCCTCGCCTTGCTGCCGGCGCTTGGCCATGCGGCCGAAAAGACCGTGTACGGCCTGAACGAGTACGCCCGCCTGGGCGATCTTGACCTTGAAGTGGCCGCCAAGCTCGATACCGGCGCCAAGACCGCCTCGCTCAGCGCGCGCGACATCAAGCGCTTCAAGCGCGACGGCGAAAGCTGGGTGCGTTTCTACCTGGCCATCGACGCCGCCCACAAGCACCCCATCGAACGCCCACTGGCCCGCGTGAGCAAGATCAAGCGGCGCGCCGGTGACTACAATCCGGACGAAGGCAAGGCCTACACCGCCCGCCCGGTGATCGAACTGAACATCTGCATGGGCCAGGCCCTGCGCACCATCGAAGTCAACCTCACCGACCGCAGCGCCTTCCAGTTCCCGCTGCTGATCGGCTCCGAGGCACTCAAGCACTTCGACGCGCTGGTCGACCCCAGCCTCAAATACGCGGCCGGCAAACCTGCCTGTGCCACCGAAGCTCCCAAAGTAGAGTAATTCCGATGCGCTCTCTTACCCTGCACCTGAAAGTCCTGATCACCGTCCTGGTGCTGCTGGGCGTGACGGTCACCTGCTACCAGATCTTCATCCTGGGCATCCCGGTAACCGAAGACGAGACCGACGACCTGTGGAACATCGACGCCAAGGTCGAGTTCGTTGCCAGTCCCAAGGACCCGGTAAAGATCCAGATGTTCGTGCCGCCGCTGAACCGCGACTACGTGAGCCTCAACGAGAGCTTCATCTCCAACAACTACGGGGTCAGCGTCAACCGCACCGATGGCAATCGCAAGGTCACCTGGTCGGCTCGCCGCGCCAGCGGCAATCAGACCCTCTACTACCGCCTGGTCCTGACCAAGCGCTACAGCACCGAAAAAGCCAAGATCAAGGGCCCGACCTTCCGTGACAGCCTGGCGGTCGAAGGCCCCGAGAAAATTGCCGCCGAAGCGCTGATGGCACCGATCCGCCAGCACTCTGCCGACGTCGAGACCTTCGTCAGCGAGACCATCAAGCGCGTCAACAACCCCAACGATGACAACGCCAAGCTGCTGCTGGCCGGCGACAACTCCCCCATGAAGAAAGCCCAGGTCATCGACCTGCTGCTGTCGATCGCCCACGTGCCGATGGAAAAGGTCCACACCATCCGCCTGGTTGCCGACACCCCGCAAAGCCCTGAACTATGGCTGCGCAGCTTCAACGGCAACGCCTGGCTGTACTTCAACCCGGAAACCGGCGAACAGGGCCTGCCCAATGACCGCCTGCTGTGGTGGACCGGCGATGAAAACCTGATCACCGTCGATGGCGGCAAGAAGGCCACCGTCACCTTCAGCATGAACAACAGCGAGATGAACGCCATCCGCCTGGCCAAGCTGACCGACGAGAACACCGACGCCGACTTCCTCGAGTACTCCCTGTACGGCCTGCCGCTGCAAACCCAGCAGACCTTCATGATCATGGTGATGATCCCGATCGGCGTGTTGGTCATCCTCGTACTGCGCAACCTGATCGGCATTCAGACCCTCGGCACCTTCACTCCGGTGCTGATTGCCCTGGCCTTCCGCGAAACGCAGTTGGGCTTCGGCATCGTGCTGTTCACGGTGATCACCGCCCTGGGCCTTTCGCTGCGCTCCTATCTTGAACACCTGAAGCTGCAGATGCTGCCGCGCCTGTCGGTGGTGCTGACCTTCGTCGTGGTGCTGATCGCCGCGATCAGCCTGTTCAGCCACAAGCTGGGCCTGGAACGCGGGCTGTCGGTGGCACTGTTCCCGATGGTGATCCTGACCATGACCATCGAGCGCCTGTCGATCACCTGGGAGGAACGTGGCGGCGGCCATGCAATGAAAGTCGCCGTCGGCACCCTGTTCGCAGCCTCCTTGGCGCACCTGCTGATGACCGTGCCGGAAGCCGTGTACTTCGTCTTCACCTTCCCGGCCGTGCTGCTGATCCTGGTGGGCTTCATGCTGGCGATGGGTCGCTACCGCGGCTACCGCCTGACCGAGCTCGTTCGCTTCAAGGCATTCCTGAAGAAGGCTGACGCCTGATGTTCGGACTGATCAAGACGTGGAAAGCCCTGGAGGCCCGGGGCATCATGGGTATCAACCGGCGCAACGCGGACTATGTCCTGAAGTACAACAAGCGCCACCTGTACCCGATCGTCGACGACAAGATCATCACCAAGGAGCGCGCACTGGCGGCCGGCATCCATGTGCCGGAGATGTACGGCATCATCGAAACCGAAAAAGAGATCGAGAAGCTCGACGAGATCATCGGCGGGCGCAGCGACTTCGTCATCAAGCCGGCGCAAGGCGCTGGCGGCGATGGCATCCTGGTGGTCGCCGACCGCTTCGAGGACCGTTACCGCACGGTCTCGGGCAAGATCATCAGCCATGAGGAAATCGAGCACCAGATCTCGAGCATCCTCACCGGGCTGTATTCGCTGGGTGGGCACCGCGACCGCGCCCTGATCGAGTACCGCGTCACCCCGGACCAGATCTTCAAGAGCATCAGCTACGAAGGTGTACCCGACATCCGCATCATCGTGCTGATGGGCTACCCGGTGATGGCCATGCTGCGCCTGCCGACCCGCCAGTCCGGCGGCAAGGCCAACCTGCACCAGGGCGCGATCGGGGTCGGCGTGGACCTCGCCACCGGCGTCACCCTGCGCGGCACCTGGCTGAACCGGATCATCAGCAAACACCCGGACACCACCAACGCGGTGGATGGCGTGCAGTTGCCGAACTGGGACGGTTTCATGAAGCTGGCTGCCAGCTGCTACGAGCTGTGCGGGCTGGGCTACATCGGCGTGGACATGGTGCTGGACCAGGACAAAGGCCCGCTGATCCTTGAGCTCAACGCCCGCCCCGGCCTTAACATCCAGATCGCCAATGACTGCGGCCTGACCCAGCGTACCCACGCCATCGAGGCGCATATCGAGGCGCTGGCCAAGGACGGCATCAGCGAAGATGCCGAGACCCGGGTGCGAGTGGCTCAGGGGCTGTTCGGGCACGTCGTCCAGCAGTGATGCCAGGACAGGCCGTCCCTGCAGGGGCGGCCTGCTCCAACTGGTGCTAGGCACTTTTCCTACAGCGGCCTACAATCCCCGTCCTTGATTTTCATCGCCGTCCATTCCGATGCCGACCTGTACGCTGCACCCCCTGCCCTACCAGCCCGACCCTGCGCACTACTTCAGCCGCTTGCGCCTGGCCCCCGGCGCCATTCTGCTCGACAGCGCCCGCCCGGTCGCCGAGCGCGGACGCTTCGACCTGTTCAGCGCCTGGCCACTGCAACAACTGCAAGCGCAGGACGGCGAAAGCGGTGAACACTATCTGCAGCGGCTGCGCCAGGCCCTGGCAGGACTCGGCGAGGCTACACTGCCCGACGATAGCGAACTGCCGTTCGCCGGCGGACTGATCGGCTACCTGAGCTATGACTTCGGCAGGCGCCTGGAGCATCTACCGCAGCAGGCGACAGACGACCTCGGCCTGCCCGATGCGCAACTGGGCCTGTACGCCTGGGCCGCCATCACCGACCACCAACTGCGCACCAGCCAATTGGTGTTCCATCCCGCCTTGGCCGACAGCGAACGCCAGCGCCTGATCCGCCTGTTCGAGGAGGATGACGCGCCACTC
The DNA here is from genome assembly GCF_052378495.1 of Pseudomonas sp. A014. Classification (NCBI taxonomy): domain Bacteria; kingdom Pseudomonadati; phylum Pseudomonadota; class Gammaproteobacteria; order Pseudomonadales; family Pseudomonadaceae; genus Pseudomonas; species Pseudomonas sp. A014. Next base: position 2,013,435 of record NZ_CP199001.1, on the reverse strand, counting down.
AGCGGAACCTTCAAGCTGCTGTCTCCAATGCAGGGCGATCTTCGTGCCGAGCAGTACCACGCAGCCTTCGATCAGGTACAACGCTATATCCACGCCGGCGACTGCTACCAGATCAACCTCACCCAGCGCTTTCGCGCCCCCTGCCAGGGCGATCCGTGGCACGCCTACCAGGCGCTGCGCAGCGCCTGCCCGACGCCCTTCTCGGGCTTCCAGCAACTGAGTCCCGACAGCGCACTGCTGAGCTTTTCGCCGGAGCGCTTCATCCGCGTCAGCCAGGGCGACGTCGAGACCCGCCCGATCAAGGGCACCCGACCACGCTCGACAGACCCGGAGCAAGACCTGCGCAACGCCCGCGAGCTGCAAGCCAGCACCAAGGACCGCTCGGAGAACCTGATGATCGTTGACCTGTTGCGCAACGACATCGGCCGTACCTGCGAGATCGGCTCGGTGAAGGTGCCGGAGCTGTTCAGCCTCGAGAGCTACCCCAACGTCCACCACCTGGTCAGCAGCGTCACCGGGCGCCTGGCCGCCGACAAGGATGCACTGGACCTGATCGCCGGCAGTTTTCCCGGCGGCTCGATCACCGGGGCTCCGAAGATCCGTGCCATGCAGATCATCGATGAACTGGAGCCGACACGCCGGGCCCTGTACTGCGGCTCGCTGCTATACATCGACGTGCGCGGCGAGATGGACAGCTCGATCGCCATCCGCAGCCTGCTGGTCAAGGAGGGTCAGGTCAGTTGCTGGGGCGGTGGCGCGGTGGTGGCTGATTCGGCGTGGGAGGCCGAGTACGAGGAGTCGATCGCCAAAGTGCGGGTGCTGATGGAGACCTTGCAGGGGCTATAGCCGAGGATCCGCCCGCAAAGCGGGCGTCACCTATTCGAGCCCGTCTACCCCGCCATTTTTTGTTACCATCGACCCATTACGAGCGCACAGCGCCATACACACGATGGAAACCGCCTGATGAGCCAACCCTTCGACGTCGCCGCCCTGGCCGCGACCTATGCCAGCAAGTCCCCGCAGGACATTCTCAAGCTCGCCTTCGAACACTTCGGCGACGACCTGTGGATCTCCTTCAGCGGTGCCGAGGACGTGGTGCTGGTCGACATGGCCTGGAAGCTGAACAAGCAAGTCAAGGTGTTCAGCCTCGACACCGGTCGCCTGCACCCGGAAACCTACCGCTTCATCGACCAGGTTCGCGAGCAGTACAACCTGCCGATCGAGATCCTCAGCCCGGACCGCGCCAAGCTCGACCCATTCGTCAAGGAAAAGGGCCTGTTCAGCTTCTACAAGGATGGCCATGGCGAATGCTGTGGCATCCGCAAGATCGAGCCGCTGCGTCGCAAGCTGGCCACCGTCAGCGCCTGGGCAACCGGCCAGCGCCGCGATCAGAGCCCTGGCACCCGCAGCCAGGTTGCAGCACTGGAGATCGATTCGGCATTCTCGACGCCCGAACGCACCCTGTACAAGTTCAACCCTCTGGCACAGATGAGCAGCGCGGAAGTCTGGGGTTATATCCGCATGCTCGAGCTGCCTTACAACAGCCTGCATGAGCGCGGCTTCATCAGCATCGGCTGCGAACCTTGCACGCGCCCGGTGCTGCCGAACCAGCACGAGCGCGAGGGGCGCTGGTGGTGGGAGGAGTCGACGCAGAAGGAATGCGGATTGCACGCGGGCAACCTGATCAGCAAGGCCTGAAAACAAACGGGGCAAGCCCGCACCTACACAAGACCTGTAGGCGCGGGCTCGCCCCGCGACGGGGCCGCAACGCGGCCCCTGCTTCATGCCAACTCAGTGCACGGGTAACTCAACCCCTTCAAACAGCTCTTCGAGCTCCTGCTTGTTGTGGCACTGGATGGCCTTGGCCATCACTTCGCGGGTCAGGTGCGGTGCGAACTTCTCGATGAAATCGCACATGAAGCCACGCAGGAAGGTGCCACGGCGGAAGCCGATCTTGGTGATGCTGGCTTCGAACAGCTCGCTCGCATCCAGGCACACCAGGTCGCTGTCGAGCTTCGGATCGACCGCCATCTTCGCGACGATACCCACGCCCAGACCGAGGCGCACGTACGTCTTGATCACGTCGGCGTCTGCGGCGGTGAACACCACCTTCGGCGTCAGGCCGCGATGGTTGAACGCCTCATCGAGCTTGGAGCGGCCCGTGAAACCGAACACATAGGTGACGATCGGGTACTCGGCCACCGCTTCGAGGGTCAGCTTCGGCAGCTTGGTCAGCGGATGCCCCTGGGGCACCACCACGCAACGATTCCATTTGTAGCACGGCATCATGATCAGATCGCCGAACAGCTCCAGCGCCTCGGTAGCGATGGCGAAATCGACAGTGCCGTCAGCGGCCATCTCGGCGATCTGCATCGGCGAGCCCTGGTGCATGTGCAGGGATACTTCGGGGTACTGCTTGATGAAGTTGCTGATCACCGGAGGCAGGGCATAGCGGGCCTGGGTGTGGGTGGTCGCGATGGACAGCGTGCCCTTCTTCTCGTTGGAGAACTCCTGGGCGATCTGCTTGATGCTTTCGACCTTGCGCAGGATCTCGCCAGCAGTGGTGATGATGCGCTCGCCCGCCGGGGTGACGCGGGTCAGGTGCTTGCCGCTGCGGGCGAAGACTTCTACGCCCAGTTCATCCTCGAGGAGACGGATCTGCTTGCTGATCCCGGGCTGAGACGTGTACAAGCTCTGCGCAGTCGCGGAGACGTTGAGGTCGTGGTGCGCTACTTCCCAGATATAGCGCAGTTGTTGAAGCTTCATAGATTCCCCTCGAATCAGCGGTAGGTCACCGGCTGCTGGCAGCAACGATTTATAACTATATTAGTGGTAAGAGAAATAAATCTAGAACTATTTTGTTACACCCCAAGGAAAAGACCTACCGCCAGCATCAGACTTTCCTACGCCCCAAATGCTGTGCCAACGGCACCATGTACACCGGCACCGGGGACAGCTGCAGCAGCCGCACCGCTGTGCGACCGATCGGTACATCGACACCCGCGCCCTCGGCGTGACTGCCGAAGATCAACAGGTCGACCGCCAGGCGCTGGGCCTGCTCCAGAATCACTTGCGCCGGATCGCCCTGGCGCACTCGCACGGCCTTGATCACCGCCAGATCGGCCGCCTCGCCCAATTCCTCACGAAAATTTTCCAGCACCTGCTGCTCGATGTTGGCCATCACCGTATTGACCCCTTGGGAGTGCAGGCGGTCGAGGGTCTGCTCATCGAGATAGCTTTGCAGCAACGACTCGGCGAACTGGCCCATGGGTTCGACGGCGTGGATCACGTACAACTCTGCGTTGAAGGTCCGCGCCAAGGCCAGGGCGTGTTGCATGACGAAGGGCGCATACACGCCGAGATCGGTGGCGTACAGCATGGAACGGATCATTCGGCCTCCTCCACTGCCGCGGGGGCAGAGCAAGCTACAGCTTAGCAGTGCCGTGGAGAGCCGCTTCGCCGTCCGGCGCAGCGGCCAGCCATAGGCTTCAGCCCGCGCAGTTGCGCCGATCGATGAACGCCAGCGCCTGGTACAGCGCCTCCATCTTCGGCAAGTGGCAACCGGCCTCGCGAGCACGGGCCAGGGGCTCGCCGTAGATCACCTGCAACTCCAGCGGCCGCTGCTGAGCGTGATCGTGGTACATGCTCGGCCAGTAGTCAGGCATCTGCTCGGTGACCCGGAACAGGTGCTCGGCATAGCCCTCCGGCAGGATATGCCCGCAGGCCCGTGCGCCCTCGACCACTTCGGCCATCAGCCCGCGAACCAGCGCGCGGCTGTCAGGGTCAGTCATCAGAGGCGTCGTGCTGGCCTGCAGCAACACTGACAGGCCGTTGTACGGCACATTCCACACCAGCTTCTGCCAGCGCGCTTGAGCGAGGTTGTCCATTGGCTGCGAGTCGACGCCCGCCGCGCGGAACAATTCGGCGCCCTCGGCGACGATGGCTGCGCCGCGGTCATCGCTGGGACCGCTGTGGTAACCCAGGTTGACCGCGCCAAGCGCCTGGTGGCGGATCACCCCGGGCGCTTCACGGTTCACACAGATAAAGCACAGCCCCCCGAGCAGGTGCATGTCGTCGCGCAACGCGCCACGCAACTGCTCCTCGACGCCCAGGCCATTCTGCAGCAACACCACCCTGGCACCGGGCGCAGCCGCCTGGACGATCAGCGGCGCCAATTCGGCGTTACTGGTGGCCTTGGTGCCGATCAGCAACCAGTCGCACGGCGGCATGTCGCTGGCCGAGGCATAAGCCTGGACGTCCATCTGCAACTCACCGTGCACAGCGCTGCGCAGCGTGAGCCCGTGCTCATGCACCACGCCATATTCGCTGCGCAGCAGAAAGTGCACGTCAAAACCGGCACGCGCCAGCATCAGCCCATAGAAGCCACCGATGGCACCGCTACCGATGATGCCGATGCGTTTGTTACGAGGATCCATACCGCTCTCCTGTCGAAGCGATGACTGTCTGTCCGTTTTTTTACAGCGAATCAGCCGGTTTGCGATCCTTCACTATACTCAAGCGATGAAGGTCAAATAATCGACACGGAGTCGACAATGTGTGGATTTCTGCCTCATCCTGACGGGATTCCGCTCGAACTGAATCTTCGCCCGTCTCCCAGCTTGTTCCGTCGGCACCTGCATACCCTGGGGCTTGGCGGCATCGCTTGCAACCACCCGCGTGCCTACCGTCGCGGCACTGCGGTGGAAGTGGTCATTCCGTCATTGGGCGCACAGGCGCGCTATCCCGGTTATGTTGCCTGGTGCCAGCAGCTGGATGCAGGCTACCGCGTGGGCATCGCCTTCACCGACGACCAGGCCCTGTTCGGCGCGCGCATGGGTGAGCAGGTTTGCCATATTCATCATTATTGCCAAGTGCACCAGCAACATGACCTGCACGGCGAACAGGCGCAGGTGCTGGCGCAGCAGTGGATCGCCCAGCATGGCGCCGAATTTTCCGAAGCAGCGCTGGTGGGCGAACACCCCCTGATGTCGACCCCCTCGGCGAGCCCCCTGCGCGATCCTTGTATCGCGATCGGCCTGCAAGGCAGGTCGCGCACGGCCAGGGCACCTTTTCAGCGCTGACGGCCCCATGCCCATTGTCGCGCCCGATGTAACGCGCTAAGGTTCGGCTCCCCGCTGCGAACAATCTGCTGCTGGGCCGCACGGGGTTTGCTGGCGGCCGGCACCCGTGACCTGACGAGTAACACGATGGCTGATTTACCGATCGACGACCTCAACGTTGCCTCCAACGAGACCCTGATCACCCCCGATCAGCTGAAGAAAGAGATTCCCCTCAGCGCCAAGGCCCTGCAGACCGTGACTGCCGGCCGTGAAGTGGTGCGCAACATCCTCGACGGCAAGGACCATCGCCTGTTCGTCGTGATCGGCCCCTGCTCGATCCACGACATCAAGGCCGCCCACGAGTACGCCGATCGCCTCAAGGTACTGGCCGAAGAAGTCTCCGACACCCTCTATCTGGTCATGCGGGTGTATTTCGAGAAGCCTCGTACCACCGTCGGCTGGAAAGGCTTGATCAACGATCCGTACCTGGATGACTCGTTCAAGATCCAGGACGGCCTGCACATTGGTCGCCAATTGCTGCTGGACCTGGCCGAGAAGGGTCTGCCGACCGCGACCGAAGCCCTCGACCCGATCTCCCCGCAATACCTGCAGGACCTGATCAGTTGGTCGGCCATCGGTGCCCGTACCACCGAATCGCAAACCCACCGTGAAATGGCCTCGGGCCTGTCTTCGGCGGTCGGCTTCAAGAACGGCACCGACGGCGGCCTGACCGTGGCGATCAATGCCCTGCAGTCGGTGTCCAAGCCCCACCGCTTCCTGGGCATCAACCAGGAAGGCGGCGTGTCGATCGTCACCACCAAAGGCAACGCCTACGGCCACGTGGTGCTGCGTGGCGGCAACGGCAAACCCAACTACGATTCGGTCAGCGTTGCCCTGTGCGAACAGGATCTGGCCAAGGCCAAGATCAAGGCCAACATCATGGTCGACTGCAGCCACGCCAACTCCAACAAGGATCCGGCCCTGCAACCGCTGGTGATGGAGAACGTCGCCAACCAGATTCTGGAAGGCAACCAGTCGATCATCGGCCTGATGGTCGAAAGCCACCTGAACTGGGGCTGCCAGGCCATCCCGAAAAACCTGGAAGACCTGCAATACGGTGTTTCGGTGACCGACGCCTGCATCGACTGGGCCGCCACCGAGAAGAGCCTGCGCAGCATGCACGCCAAGCTCAAGGACGTGCTGCCCAAGCGCCAGCGCGGCTGATACGCACCAACGAAAACGCCGGGCATCTGCCCGGCGTTTTCGTTGGTGCGGTGTCGATTCAGGCCTTGGTCGAATGGCGCTGCTGGCGTTCCATGTAACGCTCGACATAAGAGCATGATGGAATGACGGTGTAGCCCATCTGCTCTGCGTACTCCAGAGCCTTTTCGGTCAGGGCCGCGGCGATACCGCGACCGCGCAGGGCGTTGGGAACGAAGGTGCGATAGATATCCAGCGTCTGCTTGCCCAGGTCCATGTACGTCAGGTAGGCACGATGACCGTCCACATTGGTCTCGAACTGATGACCGGCCTGGTCATGGTGGATGGTCAGCGCTTCACTCATCACTACTCCTCGCAGGTCTTTTGGCAGACCTTTGCCTTGACCGATGGTTTATCCGGCGGAGGAACCTCAACGCCACTCATGCCCCTTGGACCCTGGTCCATCAGCAATCGTTCGACGCCCGGGACACCCAAATAGTAGGCGTGCAACGCGGGATTGCTCAAGGTGCACAGGGCTAAAAATTCCATGAAAGCGGGTTGGGCCGCCGGTGCCGGTCGACACCAAACAGCCTGCCGGATGTTCTACGGGTTAAGACGTTTGAGGACCGTGAAAGTCACCCTTAGTTCAACAAAAAGTTTCCTTGGTACAACCGCTTGCGTCCGATTTGCATGGCCTTCACACTTTCTTTACAAACCCCGTCACACGCGGCCCCTGGCAACATTTTTTTTGCAGTTCTTGCGCTCTGTCAGTTTACTTACTACAAGTAATGGGTACTATGTACGCCGGCCAGTTTCTCTTTTCCGAGAGATGGCTATTTAATAGAAAGTCCTTGAAGGGGAACACGATGAACAACGTTCTGAAATTCTCTGCTCTGGCTCTGGCCGCAGTTCTGGCTACCGGTTGCAGCAGCGTATCCAAAGAAACCGAAGCTCGTCTGACTGCGACTGAAGACGCAGCAGCTCGCGCTCAAGCCCGTGCTGACGAAGCCTACCGTAAGGCTGACGACGCTCTGGCAGCCGCTCAGAAGGCTCAGCAGACCGCTGACGAAGCCAACGAGCGCGCTCTGCGTATGCTGGACAAAGCCAGCCGCAAGTAATAATCCTCACGGATTGTTATGGAGCCGGCCCACTTGTGGGCCGGCTTTTTTATTGCCCGAAGAACGCCCCTTCTCCACGCCACTCCCGTCACCCGAAAACAAAAAGGCCCGCACGATGGCAGGCCTTTCGGTTCACGCAGGCAAGGGCTTACTGTAGCTCTGGCGGGATGCTCGACACCATCGGTGCGGCACCCTGGCCATTCACCGGGACGGCGATTTCGACCGGCATGCCATCCTCGGCGGCCACCACGTCACGAACCATGTCCCAGTTCATGCGCAGGTTGTTGGCCAGGTCTTCACGCTTGAGCAGCGCATTGATGACGGCCGTATGTTTGTCGACCACCGACGGATTGCCGTGGTCGTCCAACGGCGTGTGAGCTTCGAGATAGACTTTGCCACCACTCACACCGAACTTGTAAGGCTCGTTGATGATCCGCACCGGGGTGCCCACCGGCACCATCTTGGAGAGTGCCACAACATTGTTGTTGAGCATGCGGAAGCAGCCATGGCTGGTGCGCATGCCGATGCCGAACTTCTTGTTCGAGCCGTGGATCAGGTAGCCCGGCAGGCCCAGGGTGAACTTGAACGGACCCAGCGGGTTATCCGGGCCAGCCGGCACGACGGCAGGCAGGATATCGCCGTCAGCGGCGTGTTCGGCGCGAATCGAGGCCGGCGGCGTCCAGGTCGGGTTTGGTGTCTTGGCAGTGATCTTGGTGATCGCGATCGGCGAACCCCAGCCTTCACGACCGATCCCCAACGGGAAGGTGTGCACCACGTTCTCGCCTTTCGGATAGTAGTACAGGCGGTACTCGGCCAGGTTGATGACGATCCCCTCGCGTGGCCCGGGTGGCAGGACGTAACGGGTCGGCAGGATGATTTCGGTACCGGCGCCAGGCAACCAGGGATCGACGCCAGGGTTCGCGGCGATCATCTCCAGGTAACCCAGGTCGTTGGCGGTGCCGATGTCGGCGAAGGTGTCTTCGTACTTGGCCTTGATCGTCCGGACCTGGCCGACGACGTCTTCGCCGGGCGGTGGCAATGGCAGCTCCAGCGCGACGGCAGGGCCGGTCAGCAGCAAGGCGGCCAGGGACAGGCAACGGGTGACGGCGGGAAAGCGCGGCAACATCCGGTAAATCCTTCGAAAGAGGGTTCAAGACATTCGATTGTACACCCGCCCGGATTCAAGCGGGAGGCATCGGCAGGCGTTGCAAGGGTTACAAATGATGAAAGGTGAGCTCAGAGCTCCGGCCACACCGGACGCGTACCCCGCCGCTGGGCATCGAGAATGGCCCGGCATAGCGGGCACAGGCGTTCGTCGCGATAGACCGCGCGCTCGACCGACGACCAGCGCGGCTGCGCCGGCAGCAGGCCGCCACACAAAGTGCGGTCGACCGGAGCGCCCAGTTCGAGCTGGCGGGCGGCGAGATGGACACGGACTTCCTGGCAGGCGAACAGGTCGAGCTGCTCGTCGGGCTCGATCAATTGGTAGGCATACAGGGACCAGGCGGGGCGTGGCATCGGGGGCACTCGAAACGGGGGGCGCAACATTAGCCGAAAGCGGCCCCCGATAAAAGCGTCAGAGCAAGGGTTTTATCGTCGGCCAGGCATTATCGAGCAAGCGCTGCTGGGCGCCCTGGGCCGGATGGATGCCATCGGCCTGCATCATCTCCGCCACCCCACCTATGCCCTCCAGAAAGAACGGCACCAAGGCCACCTTCTTTTCCTTCGCCAACTGCTCATAGACCTGGGCGAACGCGGTGGTGTAGCGCACGCCATAATTCGGTGGCAAGCGCATGCCGAGCAACACCACTTTGGCGCCGGCCTCACGGGAGCGATCGATCATCGAGGCAAGATTTTGTTGCAATTGTTGTGGAGGTTGCCCACGCAGCCCGTCGTTCCCGCCCAACTCCAGCACCACCAGATCAGGCTTGTGCGCTGCAAGCAGCGCCGGCAGCCGCGCCTGGCCACCTGCACTGGTGTCGCCACTGATCGAGGCATTGACCACATGGTCGGTGAAACCCTCGTCCTTCAGGCGTTGCTCCAGGAGCGCGACCCATCCCTGGCGGGTATCCAGGCCAAAACCGGCACTGATACTATCGCCGACAACCAGCAACGTTCCCGCCGCCGCGCCCTGGGCCAGGCAACACAGGGCCAGACCGGCACTCAACCACCACATTCGCATCGGATTCTCCATGGGCCCCAGCATTCTCGTTGCGCAGAACCTTAGCAAAGTGGTCCCCAGCGCGGAAGGCGACCTCACCATCCTCCACCCGCTTTCTCTCGACCTCGACCAGGGCGACAGCCTGGCCATCGTCGGTGCATCCGGCTCGGGCAAGTCGACCCTGCTCGGCCTGCTCGCAGGCCTTGACCGCCCCAGTGATGGCAGTGTCGTGCTCGCCGGCCACGACCTTGGCCCCCTGGACGAAGACCAGCGCGCACGGGTGCGTGCCGAACACGTCGGTTTCGTGTTCCAGTCGTTCCAGTTGCTCGACAGCCTCAATGCCCTGGAAAACGTCATGCTGCCCCTGGAGCTGGACGGTCGCCGCGACGCCCGCGAGCAGGCCCGCACCCTGCTCGAACGGGTCGGCCTGGGCCAGCGCCTGAGCCACACCCCACGCCAGTTGTCCGGCGGCGAGCAGCAACGGGTGGCGATTGCCCGTGCGTTCGCGGCGCACCCGGCAGTACTGTTCGCCGACGAGCCCACCGGCAATCTCGACAGCCATACCGGCGAGCGCATCAGCGACCTGCTGTTCGAGCTCAACAAGGAACGCGGCACCACCTTGGTGCTGGTGACCCATGACGAGCGGCTGGCCAAGCGCTGCCGTCGCCTGATCCGCCTGGACGCCGGACGCCTGGTGGCGCCCCTGGAGCCATGATGACCCGCCTGCCGTTCATGCGCCTGTGCGCCTTGGCCCTGCGCCAACTGCTGCGTGACGCCCGCGCAAGTGAAGTGCGAGTACTGTTCTTCGCGCTCCTGGTGGCCGTCGCCGCCAGCACCGCCATTGGTTACTTCGGCGCCCGCCTCAACGGTGCCATGCAATTGCGGGCCAGCGAATTCCTCGCTGCTGACCTTGTGCTGCAAGGGTCGTCCGCCGCCCAGGCGGCGCAGATCGATGCCGGTACTTCGCGTGGCCTGACCCACGCCCGCGTGGTGGAGTTCACCAGCGTGGTGGCCGCCGATGCCGGTATCCAGTTGTCGAGCATCAAGGCCATCGACCCGGCCTATCCACTGCGTGGCCAACTGCGCAGCGCCGCCACGCCCTATGGCAGCGAGACGCCCGGCGGGGGGCCGGCGGCCGGCGAAGCCTGGGTCGAGGCGCGCCTGTTGGCGGCACTGGGGCTGACACTGGGCGACAGCATCGACGTCGGCATGAAGACCCTGCGCATGACCCGCGTGCTGACCTACGAACCGGATCGCGCCGGCAACTTCTACAGCCTCACCCCACGCGTGCTGATGAACATCGCAGACCTGGACGCCACCGGTGTGATCCAGCCAGGAAGCCGTGTCACCTATCGCGACCTGTGGCGCGGCGAGCCGGACACCCTGGTGCAATATCGCCAGGCGGTGGAGAAGGATCTTGCCGCCAACCAGCGGCTGCTCGACACCCGTGACGGCAACCGCCAGATCGGCGGCGCCCTGGGTCGCGCCGAACGCTACCTGAACATGGCCAGCCTGGTCGCGGTGCTGCTGGCCGGTGTGGCCGTGGCGCTGTCGGCCAGTCGCTATGCCGCCCGCCGCCTGGACGCCAGCGCCCTGCTGCGCTGCCTGGGGCTGTCACGACACCAGGCGCTGGGCCTGTACTCGCTGCAACTGGCGATGCTGGGGCTGGTGGCGGCGCTCGCCGGCGCCCTGCTTGGCTGGCTCGCGCAACTGGGTCTGTTCGCCCTCCTGCAGGGGCTGCTGCCCAGTACCGTTCCGCCGGGCGGCATCGCCCCGGCACTGGCTGGCATCGGCACCGGCCTGGTGGCGCTGGCCGGCTTCGCCCTGCCTCCGCTCGCCGCTCTGGGCCGGGTACCGCCCTTGCGCGTGCTGCGCCGTGACCTGCTGCCGGTACCGCCCAGCAGTTGGCTGGTCTATGGCGCCGCATTGTTCGCCCTTGGCCTGATCATGTGGCGCCTGAGCCTGGACCTGCTGCTGACCTTCGCCCTGCTCGGCGGCGGCCTGATCGCCGCGCTGCTGCTTGGTGGCCTGCTACTGCTGGGCCTGCGCAGCCTACGCCGGTTGCTGGTCGGCTCGCCGCTGCCCTGGCGCCTGGGGCTGGGTCAGTTGCTGCGCCATCCGCTGGCAGCCGCCGGCCAGGCGTTGGCCTTCGGCTTGATCCTGCTGGCCATGGCCCTGGTCGCGCTACTGCGCGCCGAGCTGCTGGATAACTGGCAGGCGCAACTACCCAAGGATGCCCCCAACCACTTCGCTCTGAACATCCTGCCAGACGAGCGCGAACCCTTTGCCCAGCGCCTGCGCGAGGTCAATGCCACCTCGGCGCCGCTGTACCCGGTGATCCCCGGGCGCCTCACCCACATCAACGATCAGCCGGTACAGCAACTGGTGAGCAAGGAATCTACGGGCGATCGTGCCGTACAGCGCGACCTGAGCCTGACCTGGGCCGCCGACCTGCCCCAGGGCAATGCCTTGAGCGAAGGCGATTGGTGGCAGACGCCACCGCCGACCGATGGACCACCCGCGGTATCGGTCGAAGCCGAGCTGGCCGCAAGCCTCAAGCTCAAGCTGGGTGACCTGCTGACCTTCGACATCGGCGGCGAGCACCGCCAGGCACGGGTCAGCAGTTTGCGTACGGTGCACTGGGACAGCTTCCAGCCGAACTTCTACATGATCTTCCAGCCCGGCACCTTGCAAGGTTTGCCCGCCACCTACCTGACCAGCTTCTACCTCGCGCCCGGGCACGATACCGACGTGGTCGCCCTGTCGCGGGCGTTTCCGGCGGTGACCATCCTCCAGGTCGATGCGCTGCTTGGGCAACTGCGCAGCATCCTCGCCCAGGTCACCTTGGCGGTGGAGTACGTACTGCTGTTCGTGCTCGCGGCGGGCCTTGCGGTGTTGTTCGCCGGCCTGCAGGCCACCCTGGACGAGCGTATCCGCCAAGGCGCGCTACTGCGCGCCCTGGGCGCCGGCCGTGCGCTACTGGTCAAGGCCCGGCGCATCGAGTTCGGCCTGCTTGGCGCCGCCAGCGGCCTGCTCGCTGCCCTGGGCTGCGAACTGATCACCTGGGCCCTGTACCGCTATGCCTTCGACCTGCACTGGGCGCCGCATCCGTGGCTGCTGGTACTGCCCGTGCTGGGCGCGGTCCTGGTCGGCGGGGCCGGTGTCTTCGGCACCCGGCGGGCACTCAATGCAACGCCACTGAGCGTTCTGCGCGAGACCTGAGCCGACGGCGCATGCTCGCCGTGCCTGTGAGCGCGGTGAGCAGCACCATCGGCGCGCCCACCAGCCATGCCAACTGGCTCACATCCAAATGCGGCCAGTGGCTGGCAAGAAAGCCATACGCCGCACCGCTGACCATCTGCAGGAAGAAGAACTGACCGGTGGACAGCCCGATATCCCGCTGCACACAACGCAGCAGCCCTGCCTGGGTCGCCGGAATCACCATGCCAGTGCTCAACAGGATTGCCATCATCGGAGCCACGAACGCTCCCGCCACCGGCCCTGCCAGGTGAACGGCCAACCACAGGCCAACCCAGCCGACAGTACCGACAGCGGCCCCGACCGCCAGGATCAGCGCCAGGTCATGCTGGCGACTCAGGCGCCGGGCCAGAAAGCTGCCGGTGACATAACCCAGTGCACAGATGGCGATCAGCGCGCCGTACTCGAATGCGCTGAACCCCAGGACAACCTGGAAGGCGTAAGACGATGAAGACAGGAAGCCGAAGTAGCTCATCCAAACCAGGCTAATGCAGGCTGCATGAAAAACGAACGCAGCGTTGCCCAGGTTGCGTCCGTACACCCGCAGCACCAGGCCCGGAGTAACGCCCTGGCCTGCCCCCGGCAGGCTCGGCACCAGACGCCAGAACACCAGCAGTACCAGCAGGTTGAATACCCCCACCAGCCCCAGAATCCCGCGCCAGCCAAACGGCGGCAGCAACGCGCCACCCAGCAACGGCGCCAGGCACGGGGTGATGGCGATGGCCGAAGCCCGCGTGGTGAGAATGCCCATGCGCTCGCGCTCGGTGAACACCTCGCGCACCACCATACGGGTGGTCACCGTGCCGACGCAGCCGCCCAATGCTTGCAGCAGGCGGCCGATCATGAAGGGCAGGAAGGACGTGGCGCTGGCCGCAAGCCCGGTACCGCACGCTGCCAGCAGCAGCCCGCCCAGTTGTACTGCCCGCGGGCCGTAGCGATCACACAGCAGCCCGGCCAGCACCATCGACAGCGCATAGCCGACCATGTACATCACCAGTGTGCTCTGCACCTGGCCAAGGCCAACCTGCAACTGCTCGGCCAGTTGCGCCGAGGCCGGCACCATGATGCCCAGCCCGACCTGCGGCACTACCACTGCGGCCAGCAAGGCCACTGACAATCCGGGCCGGTTCATGGCTGCACCCGCAAGGCAAAAGACAATCGGACGGGCGAACGCAGCCCCACCGCTATACACATGATTCGATGTTCCTTGAATGAAGGTCAGGAGGTCCTGCAGGTACGACGCAAAGGCTCTGCGTCACGCGATTGAGGTTAGGGGCGGCGCTGCATAAGATGAAGGCCCATTAGGCCTTCCCGAATATGGACCACTATGGCCAGAGGCAAACAAGCCATTGCCCTCGATCTCGCCCTGCCGTTCGAGCTGTCTGCCGGTAGCGCTACCGGCAAGCACCGGCTGCTGCATGGATTTCTCCAGGAGCTGGTGGTCAGCGGCCATCTGCCACCCGGCACCCTGCTGCCCTCCACACGCACGTTGGCACAGCGCTGGGGCGTGGCGCGTGGCACGCTGGAGGCGGTGTTCGAGCAGCTCAAGCTGGAAGGCTTCATCGAGCGGCGCCAGGGCGCAGGGTCGCAGGTCACCTTGCAACTGCCCGATACCCTGATCGCATCCGGCAACCCGGCCGGCCAGGCGTCGCTACCTCGGCCGATGCCCGACCCGCAGTCGGTGCAGGCGCAGGTGCAAGCGCGGGTCCCCTTCGTCGCCCGCCTGCCCGACCCGAACTTGCTGGAGCAGCCTCTTTTTCCGGCACGCCTGGACGGCGCCGGCCTGCTTGAAAGCCTCCCTGCGCAGGGTGACCCAAGCCTGCGCCAGGCCATCGCAGCGCACTTGAAGCTCTATCGGGGTATCGACTGCGAGGCGGATGACATCCTGGTCACCCACGGCATTCGTCACACCCTCGACCTGTTCAGCCGCGTGCTGCCCAAGCACCGAGCGCTCGCCGTTGAGGACCCAGGCTATGCCTGGGCCAGGCGGATTTTCGAGCGTTCGGGGCACAGGCTGTTCAGCACGCCGCTCGACGAACAGGGCCTGCGCGTCGATGCCCTTGCCGACCATGAAACACTCGGGGCGGTACAGGTTACACCCGCCCATCAAGCGCCACTGGGCATCTGCATGAGCGTCGAACGCCGCCAGGCCCTGCTCGACTGGGCGCAGGCACGGGACGCGATAATCATCGAGGACGATTACGACAGCGAGTACAACTATGCGAGTGCACCGCTGCCGGCGATCAAGGCGATCGACCACCACGACCAAGTGCTGTTCTGCGGCAGTTTCAACAAGACCTTGGTCAGTAACCTGCGCCTGGGCTTTGCCGTGGTTCCCCGGCGCCTGCACGCCGAAATGCTGGACACGCTGACGATCTCCGGGCAGGCGCCTGGCGCCCTCGGCCAGCGGGCGCTGGAGCAGATGCTCGGCAACGGCCAGTATGCACGCCACCTGCGCATTGCCCGGCAGACCTACCAGCAGCGCCGCGACCTGCTCATCGACAGGCTGCGCCGGCACACTGAGGTGCGGATTGCCGGCGAGCAGTCAGGGCTGCATTTCATCCTCTGGTTGCCTGAAGGCTGCAACGAACAGCAATTTTGCCAACAGGCCCACGAGCAGGGCCTGATGCTTCAGCCGCTCGGACTGTTCACCCGTGAACATGCCTGGCCGGCGGGCGTACTGGTGGGTTACGCCTCGTTGAGCGAGGCGCAGATTGCGGTGGCGGGGGACACATTGGGGCGGCTGTACCTGAATGCGCTCACTGGGCGCCGTAGTGGATGCGATTGATGTACCAGGTCGCTTCACCCGTGGGCGTTTGCACCAGCACCTCATCGCCCTCTTCTTTTTTCAGCAGCGCACGGGCCATGGGCGAGTCGATGGAAATGTAGTCGTTACGGCCATAGATCTCGTCGTAACCGACGATGCGAAACGTCAGGGTTTCGCCGTCGTCGTTCTCGATCTCGACCCAGGCACCGAAGAACACCTTGCCTTCCTGCTCCGGGGAATAGGCGACGACTTTCACATCCTCGAGGCGCTTGCGCAGGTAGCGGACCCGCCGATCGATCTCGCGCAGCAATTTCTTGTTGTACTGGTAATCGGCGTTTTCGCTGCGATCCCCCAGCGACGCAGCCCAGGTCACCTTCTGGGTGATCTCGGGGCGGTAGACGCGCCACAGGTGATCCAGCTCCTTCTTGAGGGCTTCATGACCTTCGGTGGTGATGATGTTGGTACTCAAACCGCTTGCTCTCCTCGGCACAGCCACAGCAGGCGCCTTGGGCCTGCTGGGTTACCGAGCTTAACCAAAAACAGGCGCCGCCACACCTTGCTCAGCGGCGGGTGATCAGGCCCTGGCGCGCGATGCGGGTCAACTGGCCGATGATCTCGCCAGCATCCTCGCCGATCGGAGCTTGGATCACAGCCAGGTCAAAGCGGTCATTGGCGTAATGGGCAAGGTTGCAAGCCGCTTCGGCGAACTGGATGAGGAAGGCACGGGCCTGGCCCTTGCGGCGCGAAAAGCCGTCGAGGTTACGCAGAAGTGTAGGTTGATGCTGGCCACCGAGCAGGATGCGCGGTGTGCGGGATGCCTGGTCAGCAGGCAGTGGGGTCAGGCAAACACTGGTACGTGGGCAACTCATGGTGGTATCTCTGCGCCTCGCGAATCCCGCTGGGCAGCGGTGGGAGGCGTCACCGAACCAGCGCTTTAGCGGTATTTCGGATTGCCCTGGGGCCTCTCCTGCGCCCCGCAAGTAGCTGTTTAAATCGGCGCAAGCGGTATCGTAGAGCGTCGAACGGCAAGCTGCAAGTGGGCGTTCACTTGCAGCTTGCCGCAGGCGGGTTGCAGCGAGATGTCAGCGGGCGATCAGGCGATCCAGCGACAGGCGCCCTGCCCCTTCGACCAGTACCGCCAGCGTGCCGCCCAACAGCGCCAGGGCGAACTCGTAGCCGTTGTTGGACATGAACAGGCCATTGCCGATGTGCACCGAGAAGATCGCGACCACCAGTGTCACGCTCAGCGCCAGCGCAGCCGGGCGGGCCAGCAGGCCGAGCAGCAGTGCCAGGCCGCCAAAGAATTCCGCGCTGCCCGAGAGCAGGGCCATCAGATAGCCAGGGGCCAGGCCAATGCTCTCCATCCATTGACCGGTGCCTTCCAGGCCATAGCCACCGAACAGGCCGAACAGCTTCTGTGAGCCATGCGCCATGAAGATGATGCCGACCAGGATGCGGATGATGCTGAGGCCGAAACCGGCACGGGTGACGAACAGGGCGTTGAGGGAGGGATTCATCGGGTGAGCTTCCTTGAAATGTCAGGTTGGAATGGCCGCCATCTTAATCAAACCAACGAATAAGAAAACCGCAAAAAACCTAACAAACAAATCGAAAAAGTCGATTTATCAGCGTTTCGCGACCCGCTCCAAGGCGCTGCGCTCCCGGTTGAATGCCAGGAAGTACTTGTTGACGCTGTTGACGAAGTTCACCGGCCCCATACCCACCTGCTCCATGGCGATGCGCTCGGTCTGGAAAAACCACTGGTTACCGTTGAGGCCACGGCGACGGGCCTCGGCGCGCATTGCCTGGACGCGTTCCGGGCCGAGGTTGTAGGCGGCAAGAATGAAGGCCATGCGCTCACGCTCATTGAGCTGCGGGCTGGAAAAGAACTTGCGTCGGATCAGCGCGAGGTAGCGCGCGCTGGCCTGAACATTGCCATCGACCGTGGCGGTATTGCTCACGCCCACCCGTTGCGCGGCGGCCGGGGTGATCTGCATCAGCCCATGGGCGCCCCCTGTACCACGGGCCTTGGGATCGAATGTCGACTCCTTGAACGCCAGGGCCGCCAGGTTGAGCCAGTCGATCTGCTGCTCGGCGCCGTGCTTCTGCAACACCGCGCGCAGCGACTCCAGGCGCTGGCGGTCCTGGCGGGCCAACGGATTGTGCACGCGGTACTGGCGTCGATAGATGCGCTCGAAGGCTGCATCCTGGTTGTCCGGCGCGCGGTAAACGGCAAGGAAGCGGTCCACGCTGGCCAGCAACTGCTCGGCATCCTTGCGCACATACCAGCGCATGGCCTGAGGTTGGCTCAGACGCAACTGGGTGTCCAGGCGCAGCTTGGGCATCACCCGCGCCCAGCGCTGGGCGATGGGGCGCTCCACTACGGTCAGGTGATAGATGCCGGCCTGGACCATCTCCAGTACATCTTCGACTGCCAGGGTCGGATCGACCCACTCGATCTTCACCAGCGGGCGCTTGCGCAGGGCCAACTGCTGGTTGATCTGCTCGATCACCGCACCGGCAGCGCTGGCGGTGGTCAGGGCAATGGTGCGCCCGGACAGCTGCTCGACCCGGCTGAAGGCTCGCTCACCCTTGCGTCCGACCAGCATCAGCGGCACCTGGTCAAGCACCGGCGCACTGACTCCGACGCCCTGCACCAGCCCCGCATCAAGCAATTCGCCAGGCGCGGCAAGGTCGCCTTCACCGCGCTGCAGGGCGCCTATCAGTTGTTCCTTGGCGCGCGGGACGATCTGCAGCGTGATTTCCTGACCGTCCGCGACCCGCGCATTGAGAAAATGCTCCAGCGCGCGCAGGCGATAGTACTCGATACCCACCGGTTCGCCCTTGACCTCGCCTGAGCTGTTGCGGCTCTGGTTGACCAGCACCCGCAACACCTTGCTCGCTCGAATCTGCGCAAGGTCGCGACTCTGGCTCGCCGGCACATGCTGCAACGGGCCGGTTTCGCGGGCGATGGCAGGCGCTGCGGCGATCAGCCCGAGCAACAGCAAGGTCGTCAGCAGGGTTCGCAGCATGAAGAAGGGTCCAGAAGCGGTTGGCGAAACCATGCGCCGAGCGGTGCGCATGACAAATGACGGCAAGAGACCATGGCAAACGTTTGAAGTTCTTGGTTTTTCTGCGAACTTGCAGATTTTGCTATGCTGGCCGCCCCGCGGCACGAGGTAGCACCATGCAACTGATCGATATCGGCGTCAACCTGACCAACAGCAGCTTTCACGACCAGCAAGCGGCGATCGTCGAACGCGCCCTGGCCGCCGGCGTGGCGCAGATGGTTTTGACCGGCACAAGCCTGGCTGTCAGCGAAGAGGCCGTGGCCCTGTGCCAGCGCCTGGATGAGGCTGGCCAACACCTGTTCAGCACGGCCGGCGTCCACCCTCACGATGCCAGCCATTGGGAAGGCGCCAGCGAACGCACCCTGCGCGATCTGCTGGCTCAGCCGCGGGTGCTTGCCGTGGGTGAATGCGGGTTGGACTTCAACCGTGACTTCTCCCCCCGTCCACAGCAGGAAAAAGCCCTGGAAGCTCAACTGGCCTTGGCCGCCGAACTGCAGTTGCCGGTCTTCCTGCATGAACGCGATGCCAGCGAGCGGCTATTGGCAATCCTCAGGCACTACCGCGACCAGTTGCCAGCCGCCGTGGTGCATTGCTTCACTGGCGAGCGCCAGGCGCTGTTCGCCTACCTCGACCTGGACCTGCACATCGGCATCACCGGGTGGATCTGTGACGAGCGACGCGGGACGCACCTGCATCCACTGGTAGGCAATATTCCCGAAGGCCGACTGATGCTCGAAAGCGATGCGCCCTACCTGCTGCCGCGCACCCTGCGGCCGAAACCGAAGAGCGGACGCAACGAACCGGCGTTCCTGCCTGAAGTACTGCGTGAAGTCGCCTTGCACCGGGGTGAAAGCCTTGAGCACTGCGCCCAGCACACCACGGCCACGGCCAAGGATTTCTTCAAGCTCCCTTGACGCATGTCATGAAGGCTTCGCGCGCGAGCGGACACAATGATGGCACCTTGCCAATAATGTTTCCGCTCAACTCAGAGAAGACCTACCATGGGTGCCTGGCTTAGCAATATTTCCCTGAAGTACAAATTCTGGGCAGTCAATGCGGTGGCCTTCGTCACCACCTTGCTGCTGGTGCTCTACGCGGTCTACCTGGAGCAGCAGGCCCGCGCCGAATCGGCTCAGGCGCATGCCGTCGCCCAGGCCGAACTGCTGGCCACCTGGCCCGCTGCACAACCCCTCCCCCATCTGCCACAGATGATCACTTGGCAGGAAGGCCAGACCCCGAGCTTCAAAGGCGAGCCCGTCGAGGCACTGCGTGACGGCCAAGGCTGGGTCGCGTTGCCCGCGGCCTGGCTGTTTGGCGACGATCCGCTGCGCGGCGCCCAGGTGCTGCGCCAGGGCAACCAGCACATTGCCGTGCTGGCGCAATCGCCAAGCCTGCGCCAGGTATTCATCGACCGGTTCAGCAACTACGCGGTGTGCGTGCTGATTCTCATGCTGGCGATGCTCTGCGCTTCGCAACTGCTGATCCGCTTCCTGCTCAGCCAGCTCAACACCCTCAAGGATGTGATGCTGCACGTGGAAAAAACCGGCGACCTGTCGGCGCGCGTGCCGCTGGCCTGTGGCGACGAAGTGGGCCAGATGGCCGGGGCCTTCAATGCCATGCAGACGACCTACCACCGCGTGGTCAGCACCGTGGCCCACACTGCCGCGCAACTGGACTCAGGCGCCGCACGTCTGGCCACGAGCATGGACGAAGTACGCCACGGCATGATCGGCCAGCAGAGCGAGACCGACCAGGCCGCGACAGCGATCAACGAGATGTCCGCCACCGTGCATCACATCGCCCAGCACGCCGGCGCCACCCGCGACCTGTCGCAAAGCGCCGACAGCCTCGCCGGCAGCGGCCAGGAAGTGGTCAGCCGGGTACAGGATTCCATTGCAGGGCTGTCCAGTGGCGTGCAGCAGACTGCCGAGATGATTCGCCAACTGGCCGACGACAGCCAGAAGATCAACGGCGTGGTCAGCGTGATCCACAGCATCGCCGAGCAGACCAACCTGCTGGCCCTCAACGCCGCCATCGAAGCCGCACGCGCCGGCGACCTGGGCCGGGGCTTCGCGGTGGTGGCCGACGAAGTACGCAACCTGGCCAAGCGCGTGCAGAACTCCACCAACGAGATCACCACCATGGTGTCCGCGCTTCAGGACGGCACCCGTGATGCCGTGGAGTACATGCAAGAGAGCTCCTACAAGGCCGACGACTGCGTCAAGCAGGCCCGCGAAGCCGGCGATGCACTGGCCGAAATCACCCGCGCGGTAGCGCAGATGCGCGAGAGCAACACACAGATCGCCGTGGCCGCCGAGCAGCAGAGCCAGGTCGCCGAGGAGATGAACCGGGCAGTGGTGAGCATCCGCGACGTTACCGAAGAAACCGTACAGCAGACCATTGGATCGGCCACCACCAGCAATGCGTTGGCGACCCTCGCCGGCGAACTGAACAAAGCCATCGGCCAGCTCAAGCTATAGTCCCGATAAACAGCCTCGATTGGCTCCCTGCGGGGGGCCGCACTAAGCTTCGGACATGACCAAGGGGAATTGTCCATGAGCAAACGTCTGCCGAATCTGCCCGCCTGGCAATGGCGCGGCTACCACCATAATCACCGCCACCCGACCAACCTGGTGCTGCACTTGATTGCCGTACCGCTGTTCATCCTTGGTGCCCTGCTGGTGCTTTCAGGCCTGTTCTCGCTCGACATCACCCAGCTTGCCGTAGGCGTGATTGCGCTGATCGCAGGGCTTGCCATGCAGCGCCAGGGCCATCGCCTGGAGGCCGAGCAACCCGAGCCGTTCAGCGATCGGCAGGACGCCCTTAAACGTCTGTTGACCGAACAGTTCATCACCTTCCCTCGTTTCGTCCTGAGCGGCGGCTGGTGGCGTGCCTGGCGCGAAAGACACAAGCATCGGCCCTGAACACGCGGCAAGGCTCAGGCAAACACCGTCACCGTCTGCCGGCTCAAGGCCAACAGGCGGCCATCCGCCGACCACAAGCGGGCTGCGGCATGCCCATACCCATCACGGGCGTGCTCGGTCTCTACACGGTACTGGTACCAGTCGTGCGTGCTGAGCTCCGGCAATGGCTGGACGAACTCAATGGTCCAGGTCAGGGTGCTGCCTGCGGCAGGTTGTTTGAGATAAGGCATCAGGCTCGGCGGCCAGGCATCGACCAGCGCCAGCAGGTGCGACACTTCGAGCGGCGCCTCCGGCAGGTCGCGCAAACGCACCCAGCCGCCCATCTGGCGCGATGCATTGCCGCTGAAGGGTAGCCCCCCGATCGCCCAGCGCAGCGCCACCTTGCGCATGAATTCAGGCATGACGCCCTTGATGTAGGGCAACTCCGGCGCCGAATCCTCCAGAGCCTTGAACGATGGCGCTGGCTCGGCCTTCACCTCCACCACCGACGGGCGTCCAGCACCGAAGTTGCCCTGCACCAGCGTCACCACCTGCCCATCCTGGATGGCGCGCCCCAGCAGCGTGCTCACGGCCTTGCCCTCACGCAGCACCTCGGCCTCGAAGCGTATCGGAATATCCGGTGCCGCCGGGCCGACGAAACTGATGGCCAACGAGCGCACTGGCCGCCCATCGCTGATCTTCTGACACATCGCCTCATAGACCAACGCCGCCATCAACCCGCCAAACGAAGCGCGGCCCTGGGCCCAGTCTGGTGGGATACTGACCGACGCCGGGTGACGGCGCACGGCCTCTAGCAGTTCATCGAAATTCATGGAAGTCCTTGGCCTCTATCGACAACGGGGTCAAGGCGCATGGTAACCAGCAGGCTGGCACAGGGCAGCCCGCATATCGGTCATTTACTGGGGTTATCGACGCGACAGGGCTTTGCGCAACGACGCCAAGGTGGCATCGCTGGCACGCTCGGTCTCATGCAACTCGGTTTCCCAAGCCGCCTCGCACGGCGCCAGGTCGGGATGCTCGCGCAACTGCAGCAGCCATTGAACACGATCATGCCAATCGCCCAGGTCGCCTTGCGCCTGCTTGAGCAGCCTCTGAAGCTTCTTCCCTGCATGGCGCAACTGCGGGTAGGCCTCATCGCCGTAGCGCACCCGTTTGATCAACAGACGCAAGCGATGCCGGTCGTGGGCCGGATCGTCGATGGCCGCTTCCAGCTTGCGCCATTGCTTGCGCAGGCGTTTGTCGATGCGCGTGCCCAAGTCATTCGCCAGGCCTTCGCGTTGCGAAGCACGCAGGAACAGGGGGAATGAATCCAGTATCGCCAGCAGCCGGGTCAACTGCGGGCTGGCAGCGACGCTGGCGAAAGCTGCCGCCCTGCCCTGCAGGCGCCGCTGCCCGGCCTGCACGTACCCAGCAGAGATCAACTGATCGGCCAGCACCTCACGGTCGCGCAGAGGCGTGGTGAGCGTGCCCAGCGATTTCGCTGCATCCTCCAACTGTTCGACACCCGGCAGCGCGCGCAAGGGTCGCAGCAGACTGCGCAGGCGCCTGACACTGGTGCGCAGGTCGTGCAGGGCTTCGCTGTCGGTATCGGCGGCCAGGCGTTCCCGGCAGGTCAGTAGACGCACCTGCAGGGCCAGGACCTGAGCGACTACATGATCGAGCATCGCGGGCATATCAGCCTCCTCGGTCAACGGCCTGCACGGGACTCACGGATATAGAAACGTGCTCGCTCGGCTTTGCTGCTGCACCCCTCGAACGCCTCGAACTGCTGCTGGGTCTTGGCTCCAGTCAGCAATGACAGCGCCTTGGAGTAGCTCACGGTACCGGCAAACCCTTCGGCCTTGGCGAGGTCGAGCTCCTTCCAGGCCGCATCCAACTGAGTCGCGCAACTGTCGCGATAGGCCGTCTTGCCCGCACAGCCAGCAAGGGCCAGGGCAATCAGGGGAAGGCAGATCCAGGCTTTCATCGGGCATTACCTCAAGAAGGACAAAACAGTCGCTGTTCGACGGCCGGCAACGTGAAAAGTGCCATGCTCAGCGTAGCCCAGCGCGCAACGACATTGAAGCACCGGCACCAATGGGTGCATTGTTGGAATACGCGCGAAATGCCTTGGGGGGAAAAGTATGAGCAAGCGTGTCGCACTGGTGCTCGGTTCGGGCGGTGCCCGGGGATATGCGCACATCGGCGTGATCGAGGAGATCGAGCGTCGCGGCTACGAAATCGCCTGCATCGCCGGTTGCTCGATGGGCGCGGTGATTGGTGGCATCTATGCCGCCGGCAAGCTCGACGAATACCGTCGCTGGATAGAAAGCCTGGACTACCTCGACGTGCTGCGCCTGGTGGATGTGAGCTTTCGCCTGGGCGCCATTCGTGGTGACAAGGTATTTGGACAAATCCGCAAGATCGTCGGCGAGATCAATATCGAACAACTGCGAATCCCCTATACCGCCGTTGCCACCGACCTGACCAACCAGCAGGAAATCTGGTTCCAGGAAGGCTGCCTGCACCAGGCCATGCGCGCCTCGGCGGCGATTCCCAGCCTGTTCACGCCCGTCATGCAGGGCAACCGCATGCTGGTCGATGGCGGTATTCTCAATCCATTGCCGATCGTGCCGGTGGTGTCCAGTCACTGCGACCTGATCATCGCGGTCAACCTCAACGCCACCAATCAGAAACAGTACCAGTTGCCGGTGATCGAACGCCCGGCGGCGTTCAGGATGCGTTTCGAATCGGTGATCAGTTCGCTGGGGTCGCGCATGCCGTTTCGCCGCAAGCCGGCCGAGCAGCTGATGCGCATCGAGCAGGAAATCGTCGCCGAACGCATGAGCCAGACAAACCCGTGGCTGAGCGACCCCGCCGACCCGGAAAGCCAGCAACCGGCAGCGGCCCCGGAACGCGAAGGCGCCCCCAAGTCGGCGACCGGTTCGTTCATCATCGATAACGTCGGACCTGCATCGCTACTCGACCTGATCAACCAGAGCTTCGAGGTGATGCAGACCTCGCTGGCACAGTACAAGATCGCCGGGTATCCGCCGGATGTACTGATCAACGTGCCGAAGCGGGTATGCCGGTTCTTCGAGTTCTACAAGGCGCCGGAGCTGATCGCACTGGGGCGTGAGATTGCGCGGGATACCCTGGACAGTCATGAGGGGGAGCAGCGCTAGGCAGGAGTATCGGCGCTGACTTTTTCGCGGGCCTGTCCGCGAAAATACCTGGAGATGCCGAAAACGAAACAGGCCGCTTAAGCGGCCTGTTTCTTCACGACGACAGCACTCAGTAACGGGTGATGTCGGCGCTGGCTTCCAGTTGCTTGCGGAAGGCAGCGAAGTCCTGCTGGCCTGCGCGCGAAGCGAGGTAGCGACGAATCTGCACCTTCTCCTCGTCGGAGGCGGCAGAACCTTCGTTGACACCCTTGAGCTGCAGCACTACCAGGCTGCCGTCACCCAGGACGACACTGCCGTAGACCGGCTTGTCCTTGGACTCAGGCTTGGCCATGCGGAACGCGGCCTGCAGTTCGGCTGGGTCGATGCCGTCCTGGTTGCGGGTCACCGCCTCCTGCACCTTCCACTTCTGCCCTTCCTGGTCGGCGCCCTTGGCGATCGAACCATCACGCAGGCCGGCAATCAGCTTGTCCGCCTTGGCCTTGAGCTCGGCGGTCGCCTTCTCCTTGGCCAGGTGTTCTCTGATGTTCTTCGACACGACTTCCAGCGCCAGTTGCTCCGGCTTGCGGTGCTCCTTCACACGCAGTACCACCACGGTCTCAGGGTCCAGCTCCAGGGCACTGCTGTTGGCGCCTTCGTCCATCACCTCTTCACTGAACGCAGCCTGGATCACCGAACGGTTGGCAGTGATGCCCTCGCCGCCCTCACGGCCGAACGGTGCCGAGGTCTGTACCTTCAAGCCCAGTTCCTGCGCAGGCTGCGCCAGGTCGGAGGCTTCGAAGGCCGAGTCTTCCAGTTGCTTGGTGACTTCGACGAACTTCTGCTCGACCTGCTGGGTTTTCAGCTCGTGGGTCAGCTTGTCCTTCAGGCTGGCGAAGGTAGGCACTTCAGGCGCCTCGACGCCCAGCAGCTTGATCAGGTGGTAGCCGTACTCGGTGCGAACCGGTGCCGACACCTGGTCCTTGTTCAACTTGTACAGGGCATCCTCGAAGGCCGGGTCATAGACACCCGGACCTGCGAAGCCGAGGTCACCGCCATTGGCCGCCGAGCCCGGATCCTGGGAGAACTCCTTGGCCAACTTGGCGAAGTCTTCACCCTTGGACAGGCGCTGCTGGATCTCTTCGATGCGGGCCTTGGCCTGGGCATCATCGGTCTTGTCGTTGACTTCGACCAGGATGTGCGCAGCGCGGCGCTGTTCCGCGAGGTTGGCGATTTCCTTTTCGTACAGCGCCTTGAGCTCGTCTTCGTTGACCGAAACCTGGTCGAAGAACGCAGCTTTCTTGAGCTCGATGTAATCGATGACCACCTGATCAGGGGTCATGAATTCCTTGGCGTGCTGATCGTAATGAGCCTTGATCTCTTCATCGCTCACCTTGACTGCGGCCGGGTTGGCCTTGAAGGTCAGCGAAGCGAAATCGCGGGTCTGGTTTTCCAGACGGGCGAAGGCGTCGACTTGTTTGTCGGTAACGAAGCTGCTGCCTGCCAGGCCGGTACGCAGCTGGCCGATGAGCATTTCCTGGGCGAGCATTTCGCGGAACTGCATGCGGCCGTAGCCCATCTGGCGGATGACGGCGTCAAAGCGCTCGGCGCTGAACTTGCCATCGACCTGGAACTCAGGCGTCTGCAGGATCAACTGATCCAGTGCCGCCTCGGAGAAAGAGAACTTGGCGTCTTCGGCACCCTGCAACAGCAGCTTGCGGTCGATCAGCCCCTTGAGTGCCGCCTCACGCAGCATCTTCTCGTCCAGCATCGCCGGATCGAAATCCTTGCCCAGCTGTTGCATCAGCTGGCGGCGCTGCATGTCGACGGCCTGGCTCAGCTCGTTCTGGCTGATGGTCTGGCCATTCACCTTGGCGGCATCCTGGCTGTGGCTGGCGGCCTGGAAGATGGCCTCGAAACCGGTCAGTGCCATCAGCACGACGATGAGGCCAATGATGGTCTTGGCAATCCAACCCTGTGAATTGTCCCTGATATTCTGCAGCATGCGTCCCCCAGAAACGGTCGTACCACTGCATCGACAACCGCGGAGAGTGGGTAGAATCCTGATAAAAGAAAGGCGCATCCGAGGATGCGCCTTTTCTTAGCAAACGTGGCAGGCGGGAACGTTTGCGGCCCCCGCCGCTACGTGCTCGGACCTGGCCAGGCCGGGTCCGGCTGAAAGAGACGACTTAGTTGACGGCGTCTTTCAGGCCTTTGCCAGCTTTGAAGCCTGGAACCTTGGCAGCAGCGATCTTGATCGCCTTGCCGGTTTGTGGGTTACGGCCGGTGCGCTCAGCGCGCTCCTTGACGGAGAAGGTACCAAAGCCAACCAGAACGACGTCGTCGCCTGCTTTCAGGGCACCGGTTACGGAGTCAATTACTGCGTCCAGCGCGCGGCCGGCTACAGCTTTCGGGATGTCAGCAGAAGCGGCGATAGCGTCAATCAGTTCCGACTTGTTCACTCTAAGTCCCCTTATATCTCTATTGAGTTTGTTTCTAAGTATGTAATGAAAAGCTTATGAAACGATCATTGGGTGGCCTGTTGACACTGGCGTGCCGCTTTATAGCAAGGGCCCGAAAAAGCTGTCAACCGAAGGCCCCCAATGAGATACGAACTAGTGCGTGCTAATTCTTTCCTTAGCATCGCTGTCGCGCTTCTCTTCTTTCGCGACAATCTCCGGAGCCACATCTGGCAAGGGCTCCGGGGCGTATTGCAGCGCAATTTGCAGGACCTCGTCAATCCATTTAACCGGTTTGATTTGCAGATCCTGTTTTATATTTTCAGGAATCTCCTTCAGGTCACGCACATTTTCCTCGGGAATGATGACTGTCTTGATCCCGCCGCGGTGCGCCGCAAGCAGTTTTTCCTTCAGCCCGCCGATGGCAAGCACCTGACCGCGCAGGGTGATTTCACCGGTCATCGCCACGTCGGCACGCACCGGAATCTGGGTCAGCGCCGAGACCAGTGCAGTGCACATGCCGATACCGGCACTCGGGCCATCCTTCGGCGTGGCGCCCTCAGGCATGTGGATGTGCACGTCGTGCTTCTCGTGGAAATCGGCAGCGATACCCAGGCTGCGGGCGCGGCTGCGTACCACGGTCTGTGCGGCAGTGATCGATTCGACCATGACATCGCCGAGCGAGCCGGTCTTGATCAACTGCCCCTTGCCAGGAATCACGACCGCCTCGATGGTCAGCAGCTCACCGCCGACCTGGGTCCAGGCAAGGCCTGTGACCTGGCCGATCTGGTCCTGGGTTTCGGCCAGACCATAACGGAACTTGCGCACACCCAGCAGGTGTTCGAGCTGGTCGCCGGTGACCTTGACCTTCACCTGCTTGTTGCCGGCATGCTCCTTGACCACCTTGCGGCAGACCTTGGCAATCTGGCGCTCCAGACCACGCACACCGGCTTCTCGAGTGTAGTAGCGGATGATGTCGCGGATCGCGGCGACGTCGACCTCCAGCTCTTCCTTCTTGAGGCCGTTGGCCTTGACCTGCTTGGGCACCAGGTACTTGACCGCAATGTTGACCTTCTCGTCCTCGGTGTAGCCCGGCAGACGAATGATCTCCATCCGGTCCAGCAACGCTGGCGGAATGTTCATCGAGTTGGAGGTGCACAGGAACATCACGTCCGAGAGGTCGTAGTCGACTTCCAGGTAGTGATCGTTGAAGTTGTGATTCTGCTCCGGGTCGAGCACCTCGAGCAGTGCCGAGGCCGGATCGCCGCGCATGTCGCTGCCCATCTTGTCGATCTCGTCGAGCAGGAACAGCGGGTTGCGCACCCCGACCTTGGTCATCTTCTGAATCAGGCGACCCGGCATAGAGCCGATGTAGGTACGGCGGTGACCACGGATCTCGGCCTCGTCACGCACACCACCCAAGGCCATGCGCACGAACTTGCGATTGGTGGCAGCGGCGATCGACTCGGCCAGCGATGTCTTGCCCACGCCGGGCGGCCCGACGAGGCACAGGACGGGGCCACGGATCTTTTTCACGCGCTTCTGGACCGCGAGGTACTCGAGAATACGCTCCTTCACCTCTTCCAGGCCGTAGTGGTCCGAATCGAGGATCTCTTCGGCCTTGGCCAGATCCAGACGCACCTTGCTCTGGGCTTTCCAGGGCACCTGCACCAGCCAGTCGAGGTAAGAGCGCACCACCGTGGCCTCGGCGGACATCGGCGACATCTGCTTGAGCTTGTTCAGCTCGGCCTGGGCCTTGGTGAGGGCATCCTTGGGCAGGCCAGCAGCATCGATACGCTTTTTCAGCTCCTCGACTTCGTTGTGGCCTTCGTCGCCGTCGCCGAGCTCCTTCTGAATGGCCTTCATCTGCTCATTCAGGTAGTACTCGCGCTGGCTGCGCTCCATCTGCTTCTTGACCCGGCCACGGATGCGCTTCTCGACCTGCAGCAAGTCGATTTCCGCGTCCAGCAGCGCCAGTACGTGCTCGACACGGGCAGACAGGTCGATGATCTCGAGGATTTCCTGCTTCTGCTCGATCTTCAGCGCCATGTGTGCGGCCATGGTATCGACCAGGCGCCCCGGCTCTTCGATGCTGTTGAGCGAGGACAGCACTTCGGCAGGCACTTTCTTGCCCAGCTGAACGTACTGCTCGAACTGCGACAGCAGGCTGCGCACGAACACTTCGGACTCGCGCTCGGCCGCCTCGACCTCGTCGATCAGGCTGACTTCGGCGCGAACGTGGCCTTCGACCTCGGTGAAGCGCTCGACCGCACCGCGCTGCTCGCCTTCGACCAGCACCTTGACGGTGCCATCAGGCAGCTTGAGCAGTTGCAGGACGGTAGCGATGGTGCCGACGCGATACAGGGCATCTTCGCCCGGATCATCGTCGGCTGGATTCTTCTGGGCCAGCAGGAGGATCTGCTTTTCGCCCGTCATTGCGGCCTCTAGGGCTTCGATGGACTTCTCGCGTCCCACGAACAGCGGGATAACCATGTGCGGATAGACGACGACATCGCGCAATGGCAAAAGAGGCAAGTCGAGGGTGGTCTTCATGATTTCGCCTCTACAGCGGCCTTGTGGCCGGAAACCGGTGGAAATAGTGCTTGGAGCTAATGTGGGGGCAGGTCCGCAAAAATACAAGCGCTGGCGCCAGAAAAGCAGAAAGGGGCCCGCGGGCCCCTTTCTGCTTCAACGTATCAGGCGTGCGACTCAGGCGTCAGGCACGGCCTTGGCTTGCGGCTCGTTGTTCTCGTAGATCAGCAGCGGCTGCGAAGTACCGTCGATGACGCTCTCGTCGATCACCACCTTGCTGACATCCTTCTGCGAAGGAATCTCGTACATGGTGTCGAGCAGCACGCCTTCGAGGATCGAACGCAGGCCACGGGCGCCGGTCTTGCGCTCCAGGGCCTTGCGAGCAACGGCCTTGAGCGCGTCGCTGCGGAACTCGAGGTCCACGCTTTCCATCTCGAACAGCCTGGCGTATTGCTTGGTCAGGGCGTTCTTCGGCTCGGTGAGAATCTGCATCAACGCCGCTTCGTCCAGCTCGTCGAGCGTGGCCAGAACCGGCAAGCGACCGACGAATTCCGGAATCAGGCCAAACTTGACCAGATCGTCCGGCTCGACTTCGCGCAGCGACTCACCCACCTTCTTGCCTTCCTGCTTGCTGCGCACTTCCGCGCCGAAACCGATACCACCTTTGGTGGAGCGGTTCTGGATGACCTTCTCGAGACCCGAGAATGCGCCACCGCAGATGAACAGGATGTTACGCGTGTCGACCTGCAGGAACTCCTGCTGCGGGTGCTTGCGGCCACCCTGGGGCGGCACGGAAGCCACGGTGCCCTCGATCAGCTTCAGCAATGCCTGCTGCACGCCCTCGCCCGAGACGTCACGGGTGATGGACGGGTTGTCCGACTTGCGCGAGATCTTGTCGATCTCGTCGATGTAGACAATGCCCATCTGGGCCTTTTCCACATCGTAGTCGCACTTCTGCAACAGCTTCTGAATGATGTTCTCGACGTCTTCACCCACATAACCGGCTTCGGTCAGGGTGGTGGCGTCGGCAATGGTGAACGGCACGTTCAACAGGCGCGCGAGGGTTTCGGCGAGCAGGGTCTTGCCCGAGCCGGTAGGCCCGATCAGGAGGATGTTGCTCTTGCCGAGTTCGACCTCGTCGCCCTTCTTGTCACGCTGGTTCAGGCGCTTGTAGTGGTTGTACACCGCTACGGCAAGCACCTTCTTGGCGCGCTCCTGACCAATGACGTACTGGTCCAGGATACCGCTGATTTCTTTCGGCGAAGGTAATTTGTGCGCGTTGCTCTCGGCCTGGGCTTCCTGCACCTCCTCTCGGATGATGTCGTTGCACAGGTCGACGCACTCGTCGCAGATAAATACCGAGGGCCCGGCAATCAATTTGCGCACTTCGTGCTGGCTTTTGCCGCAGAAGGAGCAATAGAGCAATTTGCCGTTGTCCTCGCCGTTACGGGTGTCAGTCATTCGATCGATCCAATCCGGTAGGCTTGCAACACAAGATGAAGGCAATTGCGGGCTTTTTCAAGTCCGCAGGCGGGCCCTTTCGGCGCCCGCCCGCTCTGGCGCCTGGGCTCAGGATACCAGTTGCCGCTTGTCGTAGACCGAGTCGACCAGGCCGTACTCGGCCGCGCGCGAGGCGCTCATGAAGTTGTCACGCTCGGTGTCGCGCTTGATGGTCTCGAGGTCCTGGCCGGTGTGGAAGGCCAGCAGCTCGTTCAGGCGCGCCTTGATGCTGAGGATTTCCTGGGCATGGATCTCGATGTCGGTCGCCTGGCCCTGGAAGCCGCCCAGCGGCTGGTGAATCATCACGCGCGAGTTCGGCAGGCAGTGACGCTTGCCTGCCGCACCGGCTGCCAGCAGGAAGGCGCCCATGCTGCAGGCCTGGCCGATGCAGATGGTGGAGACGTCCGGCTTGATGAATTGCATGGTGTCGTAGATCGACATGCCTGCGGTGACCGAGCCACCCGGCGAGTTGATGTACAGATGGATATCCTTGTCCGGGTTTTCCGCTTCAAGGAACAGCAGCTGCGCCACAACCAGGTTGGCCATGTAGTCCTCTACAGGACCCACCAGGAAGATCACACGCTCCTTCAACAGGCGCGAGTAGATGTCGTAGGCACGTTCGCCACGGGCGGACTGCTCGATAACCATCGGGACCAGACCGCCTGCGGCCTGGATGTCAGAGCTCTGCTGAATATAAGAATTGCGGGACATGTCCTGCACTCACTCCCAAATAGTCATGGCTTTAATAACGCACAAGCCAGCCCGAAGGCTGGCTTGTGGGGTTTCCTACGAGAGTAGCAAATCACTCAGCTTCGGCAGGAGCCTGTGCTGGCTTGACAGCCTCTTCGTACGAGACCGACTTGTCGGTCACAGTCGCTTTCTGCAGGACAGTATCTACAACTTGCTCTTCCAGCACAACCGAACGGACTTCGTTCAGTTGCTGGTCGTTCTTGTAGTACCAGTTGATGACCTGCTCAGGCTCCTGGTAAGCGGAAGCCATTTCCTCGATCATCTCGCGAACCTTGGCATCGTCCGGCTTCAGCTCGAACTGCTTGACCACCTCGGCGACGATCAGGCCCAGGACCACACGGCGCTTGGCTTGCTCTTCGAACAGCTCGGCCGGCAGTTGCTCAGGCTTGATGTTGCCACCGAACTGCTGGACAGCCTGCACGCGCAGACGGTTGACTTCGTTTTCCAGCAGGGCTTTCGGCACGTCTACCGGGTTGGCGGCCAGCAGACCGTCCATGACCTGGTTCTTGACCTTGGCCTTGATGGCCTGGCGCAGTTCGCGCTCCATGTTCTTGCGAACCTCGGTGCGGAAGCCTTCCAGGGTGGATTCCTTGATGCCGAACTGGGCGAAGAAGGCTTCGTTCAGCTCTGGCAGCACAGGTGCGGAAACGCTGTTGACAGTGATGGTGAACTCGGCGGCCTTGTTGGCCAGATCCAGGTTCTGGTAGTCCTCGGGGAAGGTCACGTTGACGACGCGCTCTTCACCGGCCTTGGCGCCAACCAGGCCATCTTCGAAGCCCGGGATCATGCGGCCGGAACCCAGTACCAGCTGGGTGCCCTTGGCCGAACCACCGGCGAAGGCCTCACCGTCGATCTTGCCGACGAAGTCGATGTTGACCTGGTCGTCTTTCTCGGCAGCGCGCTCGACGGCTTCGAAACGGACGTTCTGCTTGCGCAGCACTTCCAGCATGTTGTCCAGGTCGGCGTCAGCGACGTCGGCGCTCAGGCGCTCGACGTTGATCGACTCGAAGCCGGCAACGGTGAATTCAGGGAAGACTTCGAAGACGGCGACGAACTCGAGGTCCTTGCCTTTCTCGAACGACTTAGGCTCGACAGCCGGGGCGCCAGCCGGGTTCAGCTTCTGCTCGACCACGGCTTCATAGAAGGAGGCCTGGACCAGGTCACCGAAGGCTTCCTGGCGGGCAGCGTCTTCGTAACGCTGACGGATAACGCTCATTGGCACCTTGCCTGGACGGAAGCCCGGGACCTTGGCGCGACGGGCAGTCTGTTGCAGACGCTTGTTGACTTCGTTCTCGACGCGCTCGGCCGGAACGGCGATGGTCATGCGGCGCTCGAGAGCGGAAGTGTTTTCAACAGAAACTTGCATGGATATTCCTCGTTGCACAGACGTTAGCCGGCGATAGCCCGACTCCAGAATCAAGGGCGAATATTCTAGTGACTCACGCACCAGAAGTCACCCCACTCGGGACGACGGACAACCACGCCGGTCGATTTCGTTTACAGGCCGGCGCAAAAACGCGCCAGGCCTCGTTACTCAAGGGCTGCGCGCCATCTTTGAGGCGCATGCCGAAAAAACCTGTCAAACAGTTACAACTGCAGAATCGGCCCGTTACTGCGGGTCGATTTCATTGAACTGACAATATTCTTCCCAAGACATGCCCAGCGCCTCGGCCACCTCGCGGTGAGTCTCCAGGCGCATGGCCTGCAATTGCTCCGGGTTTTCGGCAATCAACTGCAAGGCCAGCTCCCAGGGCTCGATACCCTGCTCCTGAGCCGCATCCTCGAACGCCCACTCGACCTGCTGGGCCTGCTCGCGCGCGTCAAGCTCGCGGATCTCCTCGAGCAATTGCGGGTTGGCTTCGCGAAAGCGCTGCAGCGCCAACGCCTGGCGCGCTTCTTTGGCAATCATCGATATTTCCCCTGCCGGTCACCGACCGGTGTTTCAACCGGCTGAAATCTATCAGCTTTTATAGCGTTGCCACCAGAGGGCAAGCCCCTCAATCCTTCCGCTCGACAGGTGCACACGCCAGCGACCGCTGCCGCCAGCTCGGCCAGGCCTGTTGCCAACCCCGCTCATGCGTCACACCCGACAGGGAAACCAGTTCGAGG
Source organism: Pseudomonas sp. A014 (assembly GCF_052378495.1). Lineage (NCBI taxonomy): Bacteria > Pseudomonadati > Pseudomonadota > Gammaproteobacteria > Pseudomonadales > Pseudomonadaceae > Pseudomonas > Pseudomonas sp. A014. The sequence continues at coordinate 1,979,386 of NZ_CP199001.1, read as the reverse complement.
CAAGGCGCCTCTCCCAACTGCCGAGCATAAAACGCCGCAACGCCAGCAGGCATCTGGCGATCCTCGGCACCCAGCAAATGGCGCTGGGGAATACGCGCCAGGCGTTCCCGATACTGTAAAGGCTCGAGCGAACCTTCCAGCGGCGTCAGCTCAAGCATTCGCGCCCATTCGGCCGGACTCAGATTGCCGGCAAGGGTCTGGACCTGCCACACATCCTCACGCCGACCCGCCAGCAACAAGGCAAGCGCTCCGCCGCCGGAGTAGCCCACCAGCTCGAAGCCCTGATTGCCATAACGCGACTTCACGTCATCGAGCGCCCGACCAAGAGCGCCCAGCACCTCAGGGGAGAAGCGCCGACTGGTCCACAGCGCCGGCGTGCATCCAGGGACGCTGACGAACTGACAGGGCCTGGCCATATATAAGGAAGGTGTCGGATCCTGCATCGCCAGGTCGACCACCAGAGTCTGCCGCGGCGTAGGATCCAGACTCGGCTGCGAGGGCGTGACCCAGGCATGGCCATCACCCTCCAGATAAACCCGCAGCACGTTGGCTGCGGGCATCCGCGCGGGCGCCACGATCAGCAGTGGAAAGCTTCCCAGCGCCAGCACCTGTACCTCACGACCGTACTCGGCAGCCCTGTGCTCCAGCGCTTCGCGCGGCGACTGGCACGCAGCGAGCACAAGAGCACCCACAACAGCCAGTACACCCCTGCCCCACATCGAAATCAGACGAAGCTGAGGTTGTGACGCTGCGCGCCATAGACCACGCGTGCAGCGGTGATCAGTTGGTGAGGGATCTCGACGTAAGGAACGTCGGAGTTGCTCAGCGCCATGTCGAACAGCTGCACCAGCACGGAATTGCGGCGCACCAGGATCACATCAGACCAATCGGTATTGGTCATCGCCACCGGAATGAAGTCCGAACGCTTCATGAAGCTGCCGAGCGCTTCGAGCACGCCCAGGTTCTGCTTGGTGCCATTGGCACTGAAGCAGCAGTCGTTGAGCATCATGATGCCGTCCGGACCAAGCATTTCCTGGTAATACATCATGTCGCGCAGGACGTACTCGTACTGGTGGTTGGCATCCACGTAGACGAAATCGAACTGCTCGATGCCGGTCCGCTCGCGGATCCTGTCGATCGCACCGATGGTGTCGGAGCGAATCACCGTGACCTCGGGCATATCGAGGAACTTGGACACGCACTCTTCGTACAAGCGGTCCCAGGTCGCGTCATCGTGCAGCGAGCCACCATAGTAGTACTCGTAGTCCTCCACCGGAGAGACCCAGGGCGGCAACTGATCGAATGGACTGTAAGCCTTGTTCGACTCCTTGCTCCAGCTGTCGGCCAGCACCATGCGTTCTGGCGTCAGGGCTGCGCGCAGCTTGAGGGCGTTCTCGCCGCGCAGCACGCCAAGCTCGGCAACCACCGGGCGTTTTTCCAGCGCATTGAAGACCGCGCCAACCACGTAATACAGACTATCCCTATGCGTGCTGCAGACTTTCATGTTCGTTCCTTTTATTCGCGGAATCGCATCAACGCCAAACGCCAAGCAAGAATCCGACCAGCCGCCAACACCGAGGCACAACCCGCATGAACACTGGACTGGGAGGTGATGCCGAATGATGAACAGAAAAAATCCCGCCAGCGAACTGACACGAATGCGCCAGAATTCCGCTGCCCTGGGAATTTGCTGCAGAAATGAAAAATGCCGCACAAGGCGGCATTTTCAGGAGGTTTTCATGCGTTTGAGCGCGCATTGAAAACAGAAGATGGTGCGGACGAAGAGACTCGAACTCTTACAGCTTGCGCCGCTGGAACCTAAATCCAGTGTGTCTACCAATTTCACCACGTCCGCGTGATGCGCTTAAAACAAAGGCGCCTGATTATACAATCAAGGCGCCTTCGAAGAATATGGGGTGGACGATGGGAATCGAACCCACGACAACTGGAATCACAATCCAGCGCTCTACCAACTGAGCTACGCCCACCATATTGCGGTGTTACGTTACCTACTTGCTTGCCTAAGCTGCCTTATGGCGCACCCGGCAGGACTCGAACCTGCGACCATCCGCTTAGAAGGCGGATGCTCTATCCAGCTGAGCTACGGGCGCATATTCAATCTGCTTTCCATTACGATTGCAAATCAATTTTCAGCCTTACCGAACGAGCTAGCAAATCCGCTCATTCTGCCTGACTTTGCTAACCAGTGCTAGGTTGTGCCCGACAAGTGCGACGAATGTTATAGACGAGCCGAAAGGTCGTCAACACTTTTTTCAAAAAAATTTAAATTATTTAAGGGGTTAGGGGATTTGCCCGACCACGCGCCTTTGCCCTCGGCCCGGCTCGTGCGAGAATGCGCCCTCTTTATTGTTCCCTTCTCGATGGTTAATCACGCGTCTATGACTGCACACCTTATAGATGGCAAGGCGATCGCCGCCAACCTGCGCAAGCAGATCGCCCAACGTGTCGCCGAGCGCCGCCAGCAAGGCCTGCGCACGCCAGGCCTGGCGGTGATCCTGGTCGGCACCGACCCGGCCTCCCAAGTCTACGTTTCGCACAAGCGCAAGGACTGTGAGGAAGTCGGCTTCATCTCCCAGGCGTTCGACCTGCCCAGCGACACCACGCAGCAAGCCCTGACCGAGCTGATCGACCGTCTCAACGACGACCCGGCCGTCGATGGCATCCTGCTGCAACTGCCGCTGCCAGCGCATCTGGACGCTTCGCTGCTGCTCGAGCGCATTCGTCCGGACAAGGACGTCGATGGTTTCCACCCCTACAACATCGGTCGCCTGGCCCAGCGCATCCCGCTGCTGCGCCCATGCACCCCGAAGGGCATCATCACCCTGCTGGAGAGCACCGGGCAAGACCTGTACGGCATGAACGCGGTGATCGTCGGCGCCTCCAACATCGTCGGTCGCCCGATGGCCATGGAACTGCTGCTGGCCGGTTGCACCGTCACCGTCTGCCACCGCTTCACCAAGGACCTGGCCGGCCACGTCGGCCGCGCCGATCTGCTGGTGGTAGCGGCCGGCAAACCGGGCCTGGTCAAGGGTGAGTGGGTCAAGGAAGGCGCCATCGTCATCGACGTGGGCATCAACCGCCAGGAAGACGGCAAGCTGGTGGGCGATGTGGTCTACGAGACCGCCCTGCCCCGCGCCGGCTGGATCACGCCGGTTCCCGGTGGCGTCGGGCCCATGACCCGTGCGTGCCTGCTGGAGAACACCCTGTATGCGGCTGAAGAACTGCACAAGTAATCGTTCTCGGCACACAGCAATGAAAAACGGCACCCCAAGGGTGCCGTTTTTCATCAAGCGGTGAATCTACCGACGCTATTGCGGGAGCGCAGGGCTGCCTGCGTAGAGGTCAGTACGCTCGGCAACTGATCACTTGCGCGCCTCCTCCCACGACTTGAGCAGCTCGTTGTAGCTGACCGTCTCGCCCTTGGGCTTTTCGTTGGCCAGCTTCGGTTTCGGCGCACCTGGCTGGTCGAACCAGTACTGCGCATCACGCTCTGGGTTGAGCTTGGGCGCACAGGTGGCCTGGGCATTGGAACGCTGCAGCCGCTCCATCATGCGGTCCTGGTCACGGGCCAGGCCGTCGAGGGCCTCCTGCGGGGTCTTCTCGCCACTGGCCACCTCGGCGATATGACTCCACCACAGCTGCGCCAGGCGCGGATAGTCAGGCACGTTGGTGCCGGTCGGGGTCCACTGCACCCGTGCCGGGCTGCGATAGAACTCCACCAGCCCACCCAGCTTGGGCGCCATCTCGGTCATGGCCTGGGAGTTGATGTCCGATTCGCGGATCGGCGTCAGACCGACGATGGTCTTCTTCAGCGACACGGTTTTCGAGGTCACGAACTGCGCGTACAGCCATGCCGCGAGACGCTGCTTTTCCGGGGTGGACTTGAAGAAGGTCCAGGAACCGGTGTCCTGGTAACCCAATTTCATACCCTCCTCCCAATACGGCCCCTTCGGCGACGGCGCCATGCGCCACTTCGGCGTGCCATCGGCGTTGACCACCGGCAACCCGGGCTTGACCATATCGGCGGTGAAGGCGGTGTACCAGAAGATCTGCTGGGCGATATTGCCCTGGGCCGGCACCGGGCCTGACTCGGAGAAGGTCATGCCCTGCGCTTCCTTCGGCGCATAGGCGCGCATCCAGTCCACGTACTTCTGCGTCGCGAACACCGCTGCCGGGCCGTTGGTATCGCCACCACGGGTGACGCTGGAGCCAACGGGGTGGCAGTCCTCGACGCGAATGCCCCACTCGTCCACCGGCAAGCCATTGGGCAGGCCCTTGTCGCCGCCGCCGGCCATGGAGAACCAGGCATCAGTGAAACGCCAGCCGAGCGAGGGATCTTTCTTGCCGTAGTCCATATGGCCGTAGACACGCTTGCCATCGATCTCCTTGACGTCCTCGGTGAAGAACTTGGCAATGTCTTCATAGGCCGACCAGTTCACTGGCACGCCCAGCTCGTAGCCGTACTTTTCCTTGAACTTGGCCTTCAGGTCAGGGCGTTCGAACCAGTCGGCGCGGAACCAGTAAAGGTTGGCGAACTGCTGGTCAGGCAACTGGTAGACCTTGCCGTCTGGCGCGGTGGTGAAGGAAATGCCGATAAAGTCTTTCAGGTCGAGCGTAGGCGAGGTGTAGTCCTTGCCTTCGTTGGCCATCAGGTCAGTGATCGACTGCACCTTGCCATAGCGAAAGTGCGTGCCGATCAGGTCGGAATCGTTGACCCAGCCGTCGTAGATGTTCTTGTCCGACTGCATCTGCGTCTGCAGCTTCTCCACCACATCGCCTTCCTGCAACAGGTCGTGGGTGAGCTGGATGCCGGTGATCTCGCTGAATGCCTTGGCCAGGACCTTGGATTCATACTCATGGGTGGTGAGGGTTTCCGACACCACGTTGATCTTCATCCCACGAAACGGTTCGGCGGCCTTGATGAACCACTTGAGCTCCGCCATCTGCTGCTCGGCACTCAAGGTGGAGGGCTTGAACTCGCTGCCGATCCATTTTTTCGCCGCGTCCTCGTACTGATCGGCCCACGCCGTGCCCTGCAGGCCGCCGAGCAGCAGCGCCGCGGCCAGAGTCAAATGTCGCCGCTTGTTGTCGTTATCGAACATTGTGATCTCCCGATTGAAATGATCCGCCGCCCCGGGCTAACCCCAGCGCAGCACCACCACGAGCCAGGCCAGCGACAGCAGCGAGGCCACCCACAGCGGCCAGTCGCTGGCGCCGATCACCGCAAGGTGCAGGTAGGCACTGGCCAGCAGGCCGATGAACAACCGATCGCCACGGCTGGTGACGAGCGGCAGGAAACCGCGCCGCTCCACGCAGGGGCGACGCAGCTCGAACACTGTCATGCACGACAGCAGCACACCGACGGCGACAAAGAACAGCGCCGTGGGCAAGGTCCAGGCCATCCACTCCATCGTTGCGCCCTCCTATACCCGACCCAGGGCAAAGCCCTTGGCCACATGGTTGCGGACAAACCAGATCACCAGCATGCCAGGCAGGATGGTCAGCACCCCGGCCGCAGCCAACACCCCCCAGTCGATACCCGAGGCCGACACGGTACGGGTCATCACCGCCGCGATCGGCTTGGCGCTCACCGATGTCAGGGTGCGCGCCAGCAGCAGCTCGACCCACGAGAACATGAAGCAGAAGAAGGCCGTCACGCCGATCCCGGAGCCAATCAGCGGTATGAAGATCTTCACGAAGAAGCGCGGGAAGCTGTAACCATCGATGTAGGCGGTTTCATCGATCTCTTTCGGCACCCCCGACATGAAACCCTCCAGGATCCATACCGCCAGTGGCACGTTGAACAAGCAGTGGGCCAGGGCCACGGCAATGTGGGTATCGAACAGGCCGATGGACGAATACAGCTGGAAGAACGGCAGCAGGAACACCGCCGGTGGCGCCATGCGGTTGGTCAGCAGCCAGAAGAACAAATGGCGATCACCGAGAAAGCGATAGCGCGAGAAGGCATACGCGGCCGGCAAGGCCACCGCCAGTGAGATCACCGTATTCAGGCACACGTAGTACAGCGAGTTGAGGTAGCCGCTGTACCAGCTCGGGTCGGTGAAAATGACGCGATAGTTGTCAAAGGTGAACGCCTGCGGCCACAGGGTCAGCCCGCCCAGGATCTCGGTGTTGCTCTTGAACGACATGTTCAACAGCCAGTAGATCGGCACCAGCAGGAAGAAGAAGTACAGCAGCAGCGGCACCGCTTTGCGCAAGGTCATGGCCTAATCCTTGTCGGCGTGGGTCATGGCGGTATAGAACAGCCACGACACCAGCAGGATGATCAGGAAGTACACCAGCGAGAACGCCGCCGCCGGCCCCAGGTCGAACTGCCCTACCGCCATGCGCGTGAGGGTCTGGCTGAGGAACGTGGTGGCATTGCCCGGCCCGCCACCGGTGAGCACGAAAGGCTCGGTATAGATCATGAAGCTGTCCATGAAGCGCAGCATCACCGCGATCAACAGCACGCTCTTGAGCTTTGGCAGCTGGATATGGCGAAACACCGCCCAACCCGAGGCGCGGTCGATGCGTGCAGCCTGGTAGTACACGTCGGGAATGGCGCGCAAACCCGAGTAGCACAGCAGTGCCACCAGCGAGGTCCAGTGCCAGACATCCATCACCAGCACGGTGACCCAGGCATCCAGCGGATCGCCCGCATAGTTGTAGCTGACCCCAAGCTTGGCCAGGGTGGCGCCAAGCAGCCCGATATCGGCGCGGCCGAAGATCTGCCAGATGGTGCCGACCACGTTCCACGGGATGAGCAGCGGAATGGCCATGATGATCAGGCACACAGAGGCCATGCGCCCCTTGGTCGGCATGGTCAGGGCAATGGCGATCCCCAGCGGGATCTCGATCAGCAGCACGCAGCCTGAATAGATGAACTGACGCAGCAGTGCATCGTGCAGCGCGGGGTCGCGCAACACCTGGCGGTACCAGTCGGCGCCAACGAAATAGCGGTTGGAGGCGTCGAAGATGTCCTGCACCGAGTAATTGACCACCGTCATCATCGGCACCACGGCGCTGAAGGCCACCAGCAGGAACACCGGCAGCACCAGCCACCAGGCCTTGTTGTTCGGCACCTTGTTCATGGCGTGGCCTCCAGCAGCAGGTCATCGGCATAGAGCATCAGCCATTGCGCTGGCAGGCTGACCCACGCGCGCCCTTCAGGCAGGGGACGGTCCTCACCCATGCGAGCCTTGAGGGTGACGCCAGCCAGCTCCAGGGTGAGGATGCGGTAGGTGCCCAGGTCTTCTATATCCAGGACCTGAGCCTCGAAGGCATCATCGATCGGACGGTCCCAGACCTGCACGAACTCCGGGCGAATCCCTACCTGCAAGCGCTCGCGCGGTTGCTCGGCGAGGCGCTCGCGCAGGCCATCCGGCAATGGCAGGTGCAGACCGCCGAAACTCACGCCATCGGCTTCGGCACGCACTTCGATCAGATTCATCCCGGGGCTGCCAATGAAGTAGCCCACGAAGGTATGGCGCGGGCGCTCGAACAATTCGCGCGGGGTGCCGAACTGGACAATGCGCCCACCGTGCATCACCGCGATCTTGTCAGCGAAGGTCGATGCCTCCAGTTGATCGTGGGTGACATAGATCATGGTGATGTTGAACTGCTCGTGAATCTGCTTGAGCTTGCGCCGCAGCTTCCACTTCAAGTGCGGGTCGATCACCGTCAGCGGCTCGTCGAAAAGGATCGCCGACACATCGTCGCGCACCAGGCCGCGGCCCATCGAAACCTTCTGCTTTTCGTCGGCGCTCAGGTTGCGCGCCTTTTTCTTCAGCACCGGCCCCAGGTCGAGCACCTCGGCGATCTCTTCGACGCGCGCCCTCACCCGCTGCTCATCCAGGCCCTGGTTACGCAGAGGGAAGGCCAGGTTGTCGAACACGCTCATGGTGTCGTACACCACCGGGAACTGGAACACCTGGGCAATGTTGCGCTGCTGCGGCGACAGCGCATTGACCGGCTGACCGTCGAACTGCACCTCCCCCTGGGACGGACTGAGCAGGCCGGAAATGATGTTGAGCAAGGTCGACTTGCCGCAGCCGGACGGTCCGAGCAAGGCGTAGGCCCCGCCCTGCTCCCAGACATGCTCGAGTTCGTGCAAGGCATAGTCGCCAGCGCCGGAGGGCTGGCGGCTGTAGCTGTGGGCCAGGCGATGCAAGCGGATCTCGGCCATCAGCGGCGCCTCCCCTGACGCAGGCCGGGGGCCTGTACCAGTTGACCGGTGCTGTCGAAGACGAACAGCTTGTGGGTGGGGATGAACACCGGGACCTGGGTGTCCACCTGATATTCGTGCACCCCCGGCAGATGCAGGATCATCCGCCAGTGCTCGTTGCGCACATGCAGGAAGGTCTCCGAACCGCTGATTTCAGCCAGCTCGACCAGCACGGTCAGCTCGAGGTCGTCGTCATGGGAGGGCACCAGGGTGATGTGACTGGGGCGCACACCGAAGCGGTAGTCGCCATCGGCCAGGGCGCGCAGATCATCGGTACGGGCGAAGTGCACGGCGCCGGCCAGGCTCACCTCGTTGCCCGCGACCCGGCCGCTGACCAGGTTGATCGGCGGCTCCGAGAACAGCTCGGCAGCCAGCACGTTGCAAGGCTTGTGGTAGACCTCGGCGGTCGGGCCGCTCTGCAGCAGCCGGCCTTCGTGGAGGATGGTGGTGGTGCCACCCAGGGCCAAGGCTTCGTTCGGTTCGGTGGTGGCGTACACGGCGATGCAGTTGCGTTCGGCGAACAGCGCGCGCAACTCCTGGCGCAGCCCTTCACGCAGCTTGTAGTCGAGGTTGACCAGCGGCTCGTCGAAGAGGATCAGCGAAGCGTCCTTGACCAGCGCGCGAGCCATTGCCGTGCGCTGCTGCTGGCCACCGGAGAGCTCCAGCGGCAAGCGCTGCAGGTAGGCTTCGATACGCAACATCTCGGCGGTCTGGCGCACCCGCTGGCGAATCTGCGCCTCTGGCAGGCGCGCCTGGCGCAGCGGTGAGGCGATGTTCTCGAACACGCTGAGGGTGGGGTAATTGATGAACTGCTGATAGACCATCGACACATTGCGTTCACGCACCGGGCGCCCGGTAACGTCCTCGCCGTCCATCAGCACCCGCCCGCTGTCCGGCCGATCCAGGCCGGCCATCAGGCGCATCAGGCTGGTCTTGCCAGACAAGGTACGACCAAGCAACACGTTGAACGAGCCCGGCTCGAAACGCAGACTGGCCTCGGCGATCCAGGCCTGGTTATCGACGTGGCGGCTGACCTGCTCCAGCACCAGGGTCATGGCGTAGCCTTCTTGTGATTGTTGTCCGCCGAACGGAGCCAGAACCGTGCCAGAAACCGCCGAACGCTCTGGCACCGGCTCCACGCAGCAGCGCTCTGTTCGCCTGCGAACACAAATGAACAGTTTCGCTGGACAGTTGAACAACCACGGCATTGACAATGAACAGTTGTGAACGACACTCAAGGGCGGTCGTCGACAACAACAATCACACAGGGACAGGCCCATGGCCGCTGATACCCCGACCCACGCCCACCTGATCCAGGCCTCCTGGGCCCGCTGCCGCGAATACGGCCTGCAACCGCACAGCGCGCCGGATTTCGACTGCCTGACCGGCGCGCAACTGAGCGAACTGCTCGAGCACCGCCAGGCCCTGCTGCAACTGACCCGCGACGCCGTGCTGCCGCAGTACACACACCTGCTGGGCAATTCCAGCTACCTGGTGATGCTCGCCGACGCCGGAGGCTGCCTGCTCGACGCCTGGGGCACGCGGCGCTTCGTCGAACCGCGCCAGCAGCACGGTTTCACACCCGGTGCACACTGGCAGGAGCGCGGCGTGGGCACCAACGCGCTGGGCACGGCATTGGCCTGCGGTGAGGCCATCCACGTAGGCCAGGACGAACACTTCCTGAGTCAGAACCGCTACATGGCCAGCGCCGCCGCGCCCCTGTTCGATGCCGAGCGCCGCCTGGTGGGCGTACTGGATGTCTCAAGCGATGGCTACCTGCCCGTCGCCCAGACCCTCGGCCTGGTGCGCATGATGGGCCAGAGCCTGGAGAACCGCCTGATCCTCGCCGCCCACGGCGACCGGCATGGGCAACTGGTGTTCAATACCGCGCCCGACAACCTCGACAGCCCCTGGGCCGGCTTGCTGCTGTTCGACGAACGTGGCCGGGTGCTGGCAGCCAATCATCGCGCAGACAGCCTGCTGGGCCAGGATCCGCGGCAATGCACACTCGAACAGCTGTTCCAGACCTCGCTCAAACAGATCCTCGCCCACCCTCAGGAGAGCGCCTTCGCCCTGCAAGTCGCCGGTCGCCACCGTTTCCACTGCCAGTGGCGCGCACCGCATCAACCCATGCGCAGCACACCGCCAAGCAGCGACCCGCGCGTGAGCAAGGCGCTGGCCCAGGCCGGCCTGCTGCTGGAAAAGGATATTCCGGTGCTGATCCAGGGCGAGACGGGCGTCGGCAAGGAGGTCTTCGTCAATGCCCTGCATCAGGCCAGCAGCCGCGTCGGCCAGCCGTTGATCGCGGTGAACTGCGCGGCGATCCCGGCAGAACTGGTGGAGTCGGAACTGTTCGGCTACGAGAAAGGCGCCTTCACCGGTGCCCACCACAAAGGCAACACCGGGCTGATCCGCAAGGCTGACGGCGGCATCCTGTTTCTCGACGAAATTGGCGACATGCCCCTTCCAACCCAGGCCCGACTGTTGCGTGTGCTGCAGTCGCGCTGCATACAGCCGCTGGGCAGTGGTGAGTCGGTGGCGGTGAACATTCGCGTGGTCTCGGCGAGCAACCTCGACCTGGCTGCCGAAGTCCGCGCCGGGCGTTTTCGCCAGGACCTCTACTACCGCATCGCCGGGCTGGCACTGGTACTGCCCCCGTTGCGCGAGCGCAGCGATCGGCGGGCACTGATCGAGCAGGTGCACGCACGTTACCGCGAACCCGGACAGGTACAACGCTTGTCGCCAGGGATGCTGGCGCTGCTCGAGCAGCATCCCTGGCCGGGAAACCTGCGCGAGCTGGTGACCGTGATGCAGGTGGCCCTGGCGTTGGCGGGGCCTGATGCCATCGGCGAAGAGCACCTGCCAGCGGCGTTCCTGGTGGAAGCTTCGGCCCCCCTGCCTGCACCCGAACGGGCCGACACCGGGCAAGACCTCAATACGCTGCTGCGCGAAGCCAACGGTAATCTTTCCTCAGTGGCGCGGGCGCTGGGGATCAGCCGTACGACACTGTACAAGCGGCTGCGCTCGACGGCCGCAGGCTGAGCCAGGGCAGCGCAGCCGATTCCGCTGCAACGCCCACCATTTCAGCTGGAGCCGCTGCCCGTCACCTGCCGTTCAGCAGGCTTTTCCTACTTCCGCACCGGAAAATGGACACACAGCCACCTGTGGATGCGTGCCCAATGCAAACAACAAATACCGTCCTCATGATTCGCCCGGCGCGGTTCGCCTTCAACCCCGACACCGCCCTGACCAACCGCTTCCAGAGCGCACCGCTGGACCCTGACGCCGCCAGCAGCAAAGCCCTCGAGGAGTTCGACGGCTATGTGCAGACCCTGCGCCAGCACGGCGTCGAGGTTCTGGTGGTGCAGGACACGCCCGAACCGCACACACCCGATTCGATCTTCCCCAACAACTGGTGGAGCAGCCATGCCGATGGCAGCCTGGTGCTCTACCCGATGGAAGGTCACAACCGTCGCCTGGAGCGCGAAAAGGGTGTGCTGCAAGTGATCGAGGAACGCTTCGCCATCGAACGCACCATCGACCTGAGCCCACTGGAACAGCAGAATCTGTTCCTCGAAGGCACTGGCAGCATGGTTCTGGATCGCGAGCACCGTATCAGCTACGCCTGCCATTCCGGCCGCACCCACGAACAGGCGCTGCGCCAGTTCGCCGAACGCCTCGGCTACCGCCTGTGCCTGTTCCACGCCCTCGATCGCCAGCAGGCACCGATCTACCACAGCAACGTGATGATGAATGTCGGCCGCACCCTGGCTGTGGCCTGCCTTGACGCCCTGCCCCACGCCGACGAACGCCGCACCCTCGAACACTCCCTGCGCGACACCGGCAAGGAGGTCCTGGCTTTGGGTTTCGACCAGTTGGAGGGCTTCGCCGGCAACATGCTCGAAGTGCACGACCGCAGCGGCCGCTCGCTGCTGGTGATGTCGCGCAACGCCTGGCGCTCGCTGGACGCCAGCCAACGCCGCCAGGTCGAGCGCCACAGTCATCCGCTGGTGGTCGATATCGACCACATCGAACGCATTGGCGGGGGCAGCGCACGCTGCATGCTCGCCGAAGTCCACCTTCCCTCGCGCCACTGAGCCCCCAAAGGAGCACTCCATGACTCGCTATATCGACGTGCAAGACCTCGCCCGCCTGGTCAACCGCAAGGGTCTGCCCACCTGCCTGGCGGAGATGGCTGAATACATTCGTGACGACTACCTGCGCTGGCACGACTTCGAAAAGTGCCCGCGCCTGGCCAACCACTCGCCCGATGGCGTGATCGAACTGATGCCGGTGTCCGACGCCAGCCTGTACGCCTTCAAGTACGTCAACGGCCACCCGAAGAACACCCACAACGGGCTGCTCACCGTAATGGCGTTCGGTGCGCTGGGCGATGTCGGCACCGGCGCCCCAGTGCTGCTCAGCGAAATGACCCTGACCACCGCTATTCGCACCGCCGCCACCTCGGCCCTGGCCGCAGGCTACCTGGCACGCAAGGACAGCCGAAGCATGGCGCTGATCGGCAACGGTTCGCAAAGCGAGTTCCAGGCCATCGCCTTCCACACCCTGCTGGGCATCGAAGAGATCCGCCTGTTCGACATCGACCGCGCCGCCTCGCAGAAACTCGCGGCCAACCTGGCCGGCTACCCCAAGCTCAAGCTGATCATCGCAGCATCCGTGGCCGATGCGGTACGCGGTGCCGACATCGTCACCACGGTCACTGCCGACAAGGCCTATGCCACCATTCTCACCCCCGAAATGATCGAACCGGGCATGCACCTCAACGCCGTGGGCGGCGACTGCCCGGGCAAGACCGAACTGCACCGCGAGATCGTCGAGCGCGCACGGGTGATCGTCGAGTACGAACCGCAGAGCCGCATCGAGGGTGAAATCCAGCAGATGCCGGCGGATTCGCCGACCACAGAATTCTGGCAGGTGGTCGAAGGGATCGCTGCCGGTCGCGAGAACGCCGCGCAGGTGACCCTGTTCGATTCGGTGGGCTTTGCCCTGGAGGACTACTCGGCGCTGCGCTATGTGCTGGATGTGGCCAAGGCGCTGGATATCGGCCACGACATTGCCCTGGTGCCCGAGCTCGAGAACCCGAAGGACCTGTTCGCCCTGCTGCAACCAAAAGCCGCGGCGCGTAAGGCCAGCGCAGCATAAAAAAGCGGGGGCTGTAGTGCGCAGCCCCCGCAGGCCTGGATCAGTCGCCGGCCACTGCAGCCTGGACGGCACGGGCGAAGCGGTCGGCCACTTCGTCGATCTGCTCGGCGCTGATGATCAGCGGCGGCAGGAAACGCACTACCGCGCCATGCCGGCCGCCCAGTTCAAGAATCAGGCCGCGCTTGAGGCACTCGCGCTGAACCTTCGGTGCCAGGCTGCGTGAGGCCGCCGGGTGGCCGAGGGCATCCAGCGCACCGTCCGGATCGATCAACTCGACCCCCAGCATCAAGCCTCGACCGCGAATATCGCCCAGGTGCGGGTAGTCACGCTGCAGGTGCTGCAGATGGCCGCGCAGGCGCTGGCCCATGGCGGCGGCGTGTTCGTCCAGGCGATGCTCCACCAGGTAATTGATCACCGCCGACCCTGCGGCCATGGCCATCTGGTTGCCACGGAAGGTCCCGGCGTGAGCCCCGGGCGCCCAGGTGTCGAGCCACTCACGGTAGACCACTACCGCCAGCGGCAGGCTGCCGCCAATGGCTTTGGACAGGGTCACCACGTCCGGCACGATGCCCGCATGCTCGAAGGCGAACATACGCCCGGTGCGGGCGAAGCCGCTCTGGATCTCGTCGACGATCAGCGCCACCCCAGCCTGCTCGGTGATACGGCGCACACCGCGCAGCCACTCGATATCGGCCGGAATCACACCGCCCTCGCCCTGCACCACCTCGAGAATCACCGCCGCCGGCAGCTGTACCCCGGCCTCCGGGTCGAGCAGCAGGTTTTCCAGGTAATGCAGGTTGGCACGCACCCCCGCCTCGCCGCCCAAACCGAACGGGCAGCGGTAGTCATAGGGATAGGGCATGAACTGCACGCCGCTGTTGAGCAGTGCACCCAGGGGCTTTTTCGGCCCCAGGCTGCCCATCAGGCTCAGGGCGCCCTGGGTCATCCCGTGGTACGCCCCCTGGAAAGCCAGCACCGTGCTGCGCCCGGTGGCGGTACGCACCAGCTTCAACGCAGCTTCCACCGCATCGGTGCCAGTCGGCCCGCAGAACTGGATCTTCGCCTCGCGACGCAATGCCTCGGGCAGTACCGCAAACAGGTCCTGAACGAAGCGATCCTTGACCGGCGTGGTCAGGTCGAGGGTGTGCAGCGGCAGCTCATCGGCCAGCACGCGCTGGATCGCTTCGACCACAACCGGGTGATTGTGCCCCAGCGCCAGGGTACCGGCACCGGCCAGGCAGTCGATGAACTGACGGCCTTCGACGTCCTCGACATGGATGCCCCGGGCGCGCTTGAGCGCCAGCGGAATGCGACGTGGGTAGCTGCGGGCATTGGACTCCTGCTGCTGCTGGCGCAGCAGCAAGGCTGAATCCTCGAACTGGTACAGAGATTCCGGCGCAACAGCCGGCAGTGCCTGGGCAAGGCTGGAAGCGGTAGACATCGGCGAACCCTCGCAAGCAAGTAGGAATGCCCGCCACGTCCCTGTAACCGGATGTGTGTCGGGAAGTCATCGCTTGGGAGACGCTTGAGTAGGGTGTGGATTTAGCAGATTTTGGGGCCAAGGTGGCTTTTCGCAGAGGCGTCCGCGAAAGCCACGTTGACCGATGATCAGGCCCGAGCCTCCCGCGCAGGCACCTGCAGCCAGACCCGCAGCCCGTCACTGCGACTGTCGAAACGCAAGCTGCCCGCGCAGCGCTGGACGATCGCCTGGACAATCGCCAATCCCAGCCCACTGCCGACACTCTTGCTGTTGCGCCAGAAACGCTCGGTCAGGTGCTTGAGGTCCTCGTCGGCAATGCCCGGGCCATGATCGCGAACCAGGAAGCCCACCTGCCCATCGGCCATCTGCACCTCCAGCTCCACCGCCTCATTGCCACCATGGCGCAGGGCGTTGTCCAGCAGGTTGCGCAGCGCCGCCACCGCCAAGGGCGCGGGCATGCCCAGGTAGATGCGGGTGGCCTCTTCGGGCAGGCGCAGGACGATCCGCCGGTTGTCGCCGCCACCGGCGTCCTGCACCGCCTGGCGCGCGACTTGCTCGGCACTGCACAGCACGCCATCTTCGAACGACAGGCTACCCTCGACCCGGGCCAGCATCAGCAGTTGCTCCAAGGTCCGGTGCATGCGGTCGGCGCCCTGCTCGGCATGCTCCAGGGCCTGCTCGCGCACGCTTCCATCGGTCATGCGCGCCACTTGCAGGTGGGTCTTGATGGCGGTCAGAGGGCTGCGCAGTTCGTGCGCCGCATCATCGGTCAGGCGTCGCTCGCGCTCGATGGTCTGGGCGATCCGCAGGAACAGCTGGTTCTGGGTTTCCAGCAATGGCTGCAGCTCGCTGGGCATGCCCGCCACCTGCAAGGGTTCGACGCTGTCTGCTCGGCGCTTGCGCAGGGCATCGCGCATGCGGTTGAGCGGCTCCAGCCCCTTGCCCAGACCAATCCACAGCAGCCCCAGGCTGCCGAGCAAGGCCATCAGCACCGGTGCCGAAGCGGCCAGCAGGATTGACTGGTTGAGCGCCTCGCGTTCCTGATGGCGATCGGCCGTGGTGATCCGCACATCACCGTGGTTGTAGGTGAAGGTGCGCCATGAACTGCCATCGATCGTCTGGTCACGGAAGCCGCTGCGCTGATCGTCCATGCTGCCATCGTGCTTGTGGTTGCTGGCCAGGATCTCGCCGCGCAGGGAACTGACCTGGCAGGCCATGCCGTCCGGCACGCTGAACTGGTCGGCCGCAAAGTGCGCGTCCCGGCCCTTGGCCCCCAGCGGCTGCGGCAACTGGTCGACCAGGCCCGCCACCATCCGTGCCGAAGCCACCAGGCGCTGGTCGAGGGAGAACATCATCTGCTGACGCAGGTCGCGCAACATCCAGGCCGCGGCCAGGATCCAGATCAGGATGAAGGCACTGCCCAGGATCAGCGACAGACGAACCCGCAGGCTCATGGCGCGGTCTCCTGCGGGGCCTGCGCTGCACCCAGGCGATAGCCCAGCCCGCGTACGGTCTCGACGATACTGTTGCCAAGCTTGCGCCGCAGGTGGTGGATGTGAACGTTCAGGGCATTGCTCTCGACTTCATCGCTGAAGCCATAGACGCAATCCTTGAGCTGTTCGCTGGACAGCACGCGCCCGGGATTCTGCAGCAAGGCCTGAAGCAAGGCCTGCTCGCGTCGGGACAGATCGACCGCACGACCGGCCAGGGTCGCCTCACAACTGCTGGGGTTATAGACCAAGGGGCCGTGCTCGATGACATTCACGGCGCGCCCGGCCACGCGGCGCAGGAGCGTGTGCAGGCGCGCCGCCAGCTCGCGCAGGTCGAAAGGTTTGAGCAGGTAGTCGTCGGCGCCGGCCTGCAGGCCATCGACCCGGTCGGTGACCGCATCACGGGCCGTGAGCACCAGCACTGGCAGCACCTCGCCCTGCTGGCGCAGGCGCCGCAACAGCTTGAGGCCGTCTTCGTCGGGCAACCCCAGGTCGAGGATCATCACGTCGAACTGGGCCGCCTGGAGCAGTGCACGTGCCGCCGAGGCGCTGGCGACCCGATCGACGGTCAGGCCCTGGGCCGTGAGGCCGGCGCAGATGCCGCTGGCGATCAGGTCGTCGTCCTCGCAGAGCAGTACGTGCATGGGAAATCTCCGGGTAGGTGGATGCGCAGTGCAACAAAACGGGATTAAGCGCCGATTATGAACCTCACCCCGCGTTTCGTCGCCTGCGCCAGCCGTCGATTACTCGAGTACCTCGACCGGCATGCCGACTTCAAGTCGCCCGCTGCCATCGACCGCCAGGTTCTGCCCGAACAGTACGTCCCCTTCCCGCTCACGAAAGGTCTTGAGGGTGGTCAACGGCTCCCGGTCGCTACTGCGCTCACCCGTCTGTGGGTCGAGGGTCGTAAGGATGCAGCGCACACTGGGCTTGAGCACCCGCAGGGTCAGGTCGCCGATACGGATACGCTTCCAGCCGTCTTCGGCAAACGCCTCGGCGCCCTCGACCACCAGGTTGGGACGAAAACGCAGCATCTGCATCGGCCGGCCGATGCGCCGGTTGAGCTCATCGAGCGAGCCCTGGCCGATCAGTAATAAAGGAAAGCCGTCGGGGAAGGCCGCACGGTCACTGTTGAGCCCATAGCCGCTGGGCAGGTAGCGTGCTCGCTGCTGTGGACAGTGCACCAGGCGTACCGCCTTGCCGAGCATCTGACTGAGCCACGCAGCGGCCTCGTCGCCGGCATCGGGCACGCGCAAGGTGTCGCGCCAGATGGTCACCCCGCGCAGGTCGTCGTCGGCACCCGGCACCTTGACCGTCAGCGGCGCCTGCCCAGGGGTTTGCAGCAGCAGGCTTTCTTCATCGCCACCGGTGGCCGTGAGCCGTCCCAATTGTGGCCAGGCACGCTGGGTAAGGAAGCGCCCGGTGTCCTGCTCGACCACCATCCAGCGCCGGTCGCCCGACAGTCCCATGGCATCCACCGTAGACTCGCCCAGACTCTGCGCCTGGCAAGACTTCACCGGATACCGATACAACGCACTCAGAAACATCCCAGCCCGCCTTGTGCCAGTCAAAAAGCCAAGCTTATACCCACCACGGGGCGTGTGCAGGTATCAGACTGGCGCATGATCGAGCGACAGACGCTCGCGCACCACATCCACCAGGCGGTCCGGCTGGAACTTGGAGAGGAAGTTGTCGCAGCCGACCTTCTTCACCATCGACTCGTTGAAGCTGCCCGACAGCGACGTGTGCAGCACCACGTAAAGCCCGCGCAGACGCGGGTCATTGCGGATCTCGGTGGTCAGGCGGTAACCGTCCATCTCCGGCATTTCGGCATCGGTGAAGATCATCAGCAGTTTTTCGCAGACGTCCTCTCCGGCATCGGCCCAGCCCTTGAGCATGCGCAGCGCCTTCAGGCCATCACTGGCGATGTGCAGCTTCACACCCAGTTGCGACAAGGTGTCACGCAGTTGGGCCAGGGCCACGCTGGAGTCATCCACGAGCAGCACTTCACGACCGCGGGCACGGGCGAGCACCGGGTCTTCGAGCTTGTCGCGCGACACCTTGGCGCTGTAGGGCACGATCTCGGCCAGCACCTTCTCCACGTCGATGATCTCCACCAGTTTCTCGTCGACCTTGGTGATCGCGGTCAGGTAATGCTGGCGGCCGGCACTGGTAGGCGGTGGCATGATGGCTTCCCAGTTCATGTTGACGATGCGGTCGACGCCGCCCACCAGGAACGCCTGTACCGAGCGATTGTACTCGGTGACGATGATGGTGCTGTCCGGCCCTGGCTGCAGCGGGCGCATGCCGATCGCCTGGGACAGGTCGATCACCGGCAGCGTCTGGCCGCGCAGGTTGACCACGCCACAGACGAAGGTGTGGCGCTGCGGCATCAGGGTCAGCTTGGGCAGTTGCAGCACCTCCTGCACCTTGAACACGTTGATCGCGAACAGCTGTCGCCCCGCCAGGCGGAACATGAGGATTTCCAGGCGGTTCTCGCCTACCAATTGCGTGCGTTGATCTACCGTGTCGAGAATGCCAGCCATTGCGCAACCCCCTGGCTCTGAGCCGGAAAAAGTGGATACATCCGCCCTGTATCGGCACAATCCGCCGGAGCTTGACCCCTGCAGAAAAATGCCTGAACGGCGATTGATATCACTTTACCATCATGCTTTACTGCTGCCACATCCCTCCTCATCCGCCGCGCTGCGGACGTACCACTGCCTCTGAGACCTCATCAGGGAAACCCCTAGGAGCAATCGGGAGCAACCTGATATTCGCAATATCCATTAGCCATTAATGTGACGCCATTCTCACTGCATGAACGGAGTCAGGCTCTTGTCAGCGAACATCTCGGTGTGGCCAACCCCTGCTCCAACCCCGCACGTTGGAGTTTCATGATGGAGCGGGCGCTCTCGAACACAGCGATCCTGCAGGACTTCCTGCTGGATGCGCAGGTCCTGCTGAACGAGTCCCAGGAATGCCTGCAACACCTGGAGCTGATCAGCAATGACGCTGACGCCTGCCATTGCCTGAGCAAAGCCCTCGAGACACTCGCCCGTCGAGCAGACGCCTCGGGCGTACTCGAGATCGCCCACTACGCCTCGGCCCTGCACCGCCTGCTGGCGCCTGGCTGCACCAGCCGCAACCTGCCGCAGGGCGCGCTGCCGGCACTGGCCGACTGCCTGACACTGCTGGCCTGGCAACTGGAACTGGTCGATGAACGCACCGGACACCTGAACCTGGACAGCAGCGAGCAGCACCTGCTGCTGGTCACCCTGGCGGGTGTGCTGGATCAACCACTCCCGCAGGCCTGTACCCTGTGCGACGAAAACGAGCGCCACTGCGTGCACCCCCAGTTGCTCAATATGCCCATTGAGCCCAAGCACGCCTACGGCACATCAACTCGCAAAGACTAGGGGTCTGTCTGAAATGTGCAGACACATTTCAGACAGACCCCTAGTGATGTGGCCCCGCGTAACTCGTGTGACTGGGCGGCCCCAAACACATGGCCACTTGGCAAGTTTGTACAAGTTCTGTCTAGTTCCGCAGACTCGCCGCGTTAGTTGAGTTTGGAAGTTACTGCCTTCTCAAACGATAATGGCTTATTGCCACTTCTACAGGCATTGCACCCCATTGCCATGCCTCGGAAACACCGTGGTTTCAGGCAACTAACCAGCCGGGACCAAACCAACTCGAAGTGATACCATGCGCGCAAATGAACGAACGCCCAACGGATCTTCAGCGATTACAACAGGGCTCGTTCCTGGTTGAAAGGCAGGACATTCACGATTCTCCAGAGAGATTGGCGACCTGCGCCGGCAATAATTCAGTGGCTTTCCTATCTATGCTCCCACGCTTGAAGATTTCCCTGCGTTGTCGCTCTCGCACCGCCTTGCTGCGTGCGGCAACCGCCGTGCTGTGCGTGGCATCGCTGGTCACCAACCTGGTGCTCTACAGCAACGGGCAACCTGTATCGGCCGGTGCCCTGGCGCTGCAGTTGGCCGCCCTGCTCGGGGCCGGCTGGCACCTGCGTCATGGCGCTCGATCGATCAACCTGCTGCCGGCGGAGCTGGCCGACCGCATGCTCAAGGTCCAGGAAAGCGAACGCCAGCACCTGAGCCGCGAGTTGCACGATGACATCGGCCAGTTGCTCACCGCCGCCAAGCTTCAACTCGACTGGTTGCAACGTCGCGTGCCTGCACCGCTGCAGGCGCAGTGCGACACCCTGCGCAAGACCCTCGACGACACCCTGGGCAACGTGCGTGACGTCTCGGCGTTGCTCAACCCACGGCAACTGGCCAGCCTGGGCCTGGAGGCCAGCCTGCGCGCGCACCTGCTGCGTGCCCTCGAGAACAGCGAGGTGCACTGGAGCCTGGAATGCAAACAGCGCTTGGGCGGCATCTCCGAGGAAGTGACCATGGCCGCCTTTCGCATCACCCAGGAAGCGGTCACCAACGTGCTGCGCCATGCCCAGGCGCGCAACTTGCTGATCAGCCTGCAACGCACCCCCGCCGGGTTGCTGCTGACGATCCTCGATGACGGTGTGGGCTTCGTCCCGGCCAGCAAACCGGGCGAAGTCGGGCAACGTGGCATGGCCGGCATGCAGGAGCGAGCCACCGCCCTGCAGGGCAGCCTGAGCGTGACCAGCCAGCCCGGAGCGGGCACCCGAATCGAAGCGCTGTTCCCCTGGCCTGCACGCAGCCAGGAACGTGCCAGGACACCCGCCACCGATGATTAGACTGCTGTTGATCGACGACCATTCGCTGATTCGCGCGGGCGTGCGCGCACTGGTGTCCGATATTCCCGACTACACCGTGGTCGGTGAAGCCGACGACGGCCAGCACCTGCTGGAGATGGTCCAGCGCCTGAGCCCCGACATCGTCCTGCTGGACATCTCGATGCGCTCGACCAACGGCCTCGACGCTCTGACGCAATTGCGCGCAAACGGTTGCACCTGCAAGGTGCTGATCCTGTCGATGCACACCGACCCCGACCTGATCATGCGTGCCCTCGAAAGCGGCGCCCACGGCTACCTGCTCAAGGACACCACCGCCAACGAGCTGGAGCACGCCCTGGCCGCGTTGCGCAACGGCGAGCGCTACCTCAGCCCGGCCATCGCCCACACGGTGATCAATCAGGCCCTGCTGCGCGCACAGGCCAGCAAGCAGCCGAGCAGCGATCGCCACAACCTCACCGCCCGACAACTGGAAATCCTGCGCCTGATCGTGCGTGGCAAGTCCACGCGCGAGATCGCCGCAGGCTTGGGGCTGTCGATCAAGACCGTTGAAACCCACCGCTCGCAAATCATGAAGCGTCTGCAGATCTACGATGTCGCGGGCCTGGTGCTGTTCGCGGTGCGCGAGAAAATCATCAGCCTGGACGACTGAACAGCGGCGAATCGGCGGGCAGGTGCACGCGCAGGGCGCCCGGCGCCGCCTCGAAACGCAGGCTGCCGGCCTGCAACGGCTCACCGTCCAGGTTGATGTCCAGCCCCTCAGCCTGGCCGATCTCGACCCAGGGCAGGCGCGCACGCACGAACAGCTCCTCGCCCGTCAGCAAGTCACGCAGTGCGCCCACCATCGCCTCGGGTGCAGGCAGAATCGCGACCTCCAGCAAGCCATCATCGACCAGCGCCTCGGGGCACAGCACATGGCCGCCGCCGGCCTGGCGACCGTTGCCGATGGCCAAGGCCAGCAACTGCCCCTGCCAGTGGAAATCAGGCCCGTGCAGGGTCGCCGAAGCGGCCTGCAACTCACTGAAGCGCGACAACCCGGTGAACAGGTACGCCGCCCCACCCAGTACCTTCTTCAAGTCTTCGGACGTGTTGGCTGTCACCTGGCTGCCAAAGCCGCCGGTGGCCATGTTGAGGAACATCTGCTCACCCACCCGCCCCAGGTCGATGGGACGGGCCGGTACATCCAGCAAGGCCAGGGCGGCCGCCGGCTCCAAAGGCACACCGGCGGCGCGGGCAAAGTCGTTGGCAGTGCCCAGCGGCAGCAAGGCCAGGCTGGCGTCGGCCTGCATTTGGGCCATGGCCTCGGCGATATCGCGAAGGGTACCGTCGCCACCGCCGGCTACCACTTGCGTGTAACCGCCCGCCAGGGCTTCTTCGACCAAACGCCGGGCATCGCCCGCCTCCCAGGTCAGGCGCACATCCAGTACCTGCCCGCGCTCGCGTCGCACGCCCACGGCGCTGCGCACCTCTTCGTTCATGGCCTGCTTGCCATGCAGGATCAACATCGCCTTGTGCCCGTGCATACGAGATTCTCCTTATGAAGACGCCAACCTCAATCTCGACCACAGGCAACCGGCAATTGCTGCACGGCAACGCAAAATTCAACCCAGGCCATCACTCGACAAATAATTGGCTACGCTTAAGAGAGCCCCGCCACACAGTCATATTATTGACCCTTGTGCAGCCTCACCTGACAGGAGCGGTCATGCGTATTCTCTGGACATTGCCCTACCTGCCCTGGCCCACCACCAGCGGCAGCAAGACCCGCCAGTACCACTTGCTGCGCGAACTGGCACATCACGGCCACCGCATCACGTTGCTGGTGCAATCGAAGGTGCCTCTGTCCGATCCCGCGCGCCAAGCCCTCGAACCGCTGCTCGAACGCCTGATCGTGTTGCCACGGCGCCCCGTGCAGAGCCCGCTTAACCTGCTCGCCTCGCCCATCATCGACTACCCCATGCGCGCCATCATCAATGGCTTGGCGCCCTGCCTTCGGCACCGCTTCGAGCAGTTGCTTGACGAGCACTGGGATGTCATCCAGATCGAACACAGCTACGCCTTCCAGCCCTTCGAGAAGGCCCTGCAACGGCGCGGCCTGCCCTACCTGCTCAGCGAACACACCCTCGAGTCGGTGATGGGCGCAGCCTGCCATGATCGCCTGCCCTTGTGGTTGCGTCCGCTCAACGCCTTCGATCGCTGGCGCTACCGGCGCTGGGAGCAGCGCGTGCTGCGCCAGCCCAATGAAGTCGTGGCGGTCAGCCCGCACGACGCCGAGCTGATCGGGCAGATCAGCGGGCGGACGGTGAACGTGGTGGTCAATGGCGTCGACTGCGATCACTACCAGCACGTGCAACCGGCCCTGCACAGTCAGCGCCTGTTGTTCGTCGGCAATTTCGAATACGGCGCGAACCTGGAAGCCATCGAGTGGGCACTGGAAGACATCCTGCCCCAGGTCTGGCAGAGCAATCCGGCAGTGCGCCTGGCCATCGCCGGACACGCCCTGCCCGCGCACTGGAAGCTGCACTGGAACGACCCGCGCATCGAATGGCTTGGCTACCGCCCCGATCTTCGCGAAGTGCAACGGCGCTCGGCGCTATTCTTCGCGCCGCTGCGTTATGCCGGCGGGTCGAAGGTGAAGATTCTCGAGGCGATGGCCGCTGGGATGCCGGTGATCACCACCGGAAAGGGCGCTTCGGGCCTGGCAGTGAACAATGGCGAGCACTACCTCGGCAGTGACGACGGCAGCCAACTGGCGCTGCTGCTGACCCAGTTGCTCAACCAGCCCTGGCGCATGAGCCAACTGGGGGAAGCCGGGCGACAGTTCGCCCGGCAGCGCCATGACTGGAGCGTTGCCGCCCAGCAACTGGAGAACGTGCACATGCGCCTGACCCAACTGGCACCGGCGCAGGCCGCGCCGCTCGGCGGGATGCTAGCCAAGTAGCTCGCTGAAGGGGATGAACGTCACGCTGTCGCCTGGGCTCACCGTCGTGCCCTCACGCACCTCGACCAGCCCCTCGGCCCAGGCTGCGCTGCGCAGTACACCCGAGCTCTGGTTCGAGTAGATGCGTACCTGCCCACCCTCGATCCGCGCACGCAGGTATTCGCGACGATTGCCCGGCTTGGGCCAGTCGAAACCTGCCGGCACGTCGAAACGCAGCGGCGTGACCTGCTCGACGCCCAGGCGACGCAGCAAGTAGGGACGTGTCAGCAAGGCGAAGGTAACCAAGGTGGACGCCGGATTCCCCGGCAGGCCGATCACCGGCACGCCACGGAAATGCCCGAAGGTCAGTGGCTTGCCCGGCTTGATCGCCAGCTTCCACAGCGCCAGCTCGCCAGCCTCGCGCAGGGCCATGCCCAGGTAGTCGGCCTCCCCTACCGACACACCGCCGGTAGAAAGAATCAGGTCGACGTCGCCCAGACTGGCCAGGCATTGGCGGGTCAGCGCCAGGTCATCGGCGAGGATGCCGGCATCGATGACCTCGCAGCCCATGCGCTGCAACCAGCTGACCAGCAGTCGGCGGTTGCTGTTGTAGATCTGCCCCGGGCCCAGCGGCAGCCCCGGCTCGACCAGCTCGTCTCCGGTCGACAACACCGCGACCCGCACCCGGCGCCGCACACGCAGGTAGCCGTGGCCCAGGGTGGCGGCAAGACCCAGTTCGATCGGGCCCAACAGCGTGCCGGCGTTCATCACCTGCTCGCCAGCGCGGGTTTCCTGGCCTTGGGGCCGCACATTCTGGTGCGGCGCCAAAGCTTCGACAAAGCGCACGCGGCCATCGTCGAGCACCTCGGCGTTTTCCTGCATTTCGACGCAGTCGGCACCTTCAGGCAGCGGCGCACCGGTGAAGATCCGCGCGCAGGTGCCAGGTTGCAGCGGTGCCGGAGCGTGACCGGCAAAGATGCGCTGGCTCACCGGCAGCGGTTCGCCCTGCCAGTCGGCAAGACGCAAGGCGTAGCCGTCCATGGCGCTGTTCGGCCAGGGCGGCAGGTCGACGCTGGCGAACAGGTCGTGCGCCAGTACACGGCCTTCGGCATCGGCCAGCTCGACCTCTTCGGTTTCACTGATCGGCGCCGCCTCGGCCAGCGCCAGCAGGCGCTCCAGCGCTTCTTCCACCGGCATCAACGGCCGGCTCGACGCAGCCTCAGCCACGGCTGTCACAGGCCTGCGCCTGCTTCAGGTGCGCGACGAAATTGCAGGGACGATGGCGGGCGTCGAGCTGCTCGGCGAGGATGCCGTCCCAGCCCGTGCGCACCGCGTTGGTCGAGCCGGGCAGGCAGCACACCAGGGTGCCGTTGGCCAGGCCCGCAAGGGCGCGGGACTGTACGGTGGACGTGCCGATGTCCGGCACCGAGATCTGCCGGAACAGCTCGCCGAAGCCATCGACTTGCTTGTCCAACAGGCAGGCGACGGCTTCGGGGGTGCTGTCGCGGCCAGTGAACCCGGTGCCGCCGGTGATCAGCACCACCTGTACCAGATCGTCGGCGATCCAGGTGGCGACCTGGGCGCGGATCTTGTAGAGGTCATCCTTGAGCAGCACCCGCTCCGCAAGGCGGTGGCCTGCGGCGCTGAGGCGATCGACGAACATCTGCCCGGAGGTGTCGTTGTCGAAGGTACGGGTGTCGCTGACTGTCAGCACGGCAATGTTCAACGGCACGAAGGGGGTATCTGCCTTGGCTTTCATGAGGGTCCGTCGCAGGGGGAAAGAATGCGCCAGTTATATCACAGCGCAGCCTTGTTCTTGGTCAATGCCCGGTGATTGCCGCTATGCTCGACTATGCGAGGAACTTTGCAAGGACGCCTCGCGTCATAACGTCATCAAGCACCATCGCACTGGAGAAACACGATGATTCAACGGACAATTCCCGCCTTCATGCTCGCCCTGGGCCTGGCCACCCTCGCCGGTTGCGCTTCGCCAACCGTCATCACGTTGAACGACGGCCGCGAGATTCAGGCCGTGGACAAACCTTCCTATGACGAAGACTCCGGCTTCTACGAATTCGAACAACTCGATGGCAAGCGTACACGCATCAACAAGGATCAGATTCGCACCGTGAAAGAGCTCTGATCTGCACCTCGTTTTGAGCAAACGGCCTTTTAACAACAAGGGCTTGCGTTCAAAAATACGATGCAGTAGGATTTTCGAAATCGGAGTGTAGCGCAGCCAGGTAGCGCGTCTCGTTCGGGACGAGAAGGCCGCAGGTTCGAATCCTGTCTCTCCGACCAGATCCTTCGAAAAAGCCCGCCTAGTGCGGGCTTTTTCGTGCCTGGGTGATCGCCATTCAGGCGCTGCCTGCAGCGAATTGCAGCGCCGCCAACCTGGCATAGAGTGGGTTTTCCTCGACCAGTTGGCGATGACTGCCGACAGCAACCACCCTACCCTGGTCGATCACCGCAATGCGATCGGCATGCTGCACGGTCGCCAGCCTGTGGGCGATCACCAAGGTGGTACGCCCGGCCATCAACTGCGGCAAGGCCTGCTGGATCAGGTGCTCGCTCTGCGCGTCGAGCGCGCTGGTAGCCTCATCGAGCAGCAGCACCGGCGCATCCACCAGCAGCGCCCGGGCAATCGCCAGGCGCTGGCGCTGACCACCCGACAGGCCGACGCCACCCTCGCCCAGCGGCGTCTGGTAGCCCTGGGGCAATTGCTGGATGAATTCGTGAGCATGGGCACTGCGCGCCGCCGCCTCGACCTGGGAGGCACTCGCCTGCGGCCTTCCGTAGCGGATATTGGCCTCGACCGTACCACGAAACAGCGCTGGGTTCTGCGCCACCAAGGCGAACTGGCGACGCAGGTCGTCGGGGTCGAGCGCTGCAATCGGCTGTCCATCGAGCAGAATGCTACCGGACTGTGGGTCGTGAAAACGCAGCAGCAGGTCGAACAGCGTCGACTTGCCCGCCCCCGATGGCCCCACCAACGCCACGGTCTGCCCAGGTGCTATGACCAGGCTCAGGCCATCGATGGCAGCCACCGACGGGCGTGACGGATAGGCGAAGTGCACATCGCGCAACTCGATCTGCCCGCTGGCCCGTGCGCCGGGCAGTGTCGAGGGCTGCGACGGCGGTACGATCGCGCTGCTTGCCGCGAGCAACTCGGCAATACGCTCGGCGGCCCCGGCAGCCCGCTGCAACTCACCGATCACTTCGCTCAAGGTGCCCACGGCGCTGCCCACGATCAGGCTGTAGAACACGAACGCGGCCAGCTCGCCCCCGGAGATGCGCCCGGCGATCACATCCATGCCGCCCACCCAGAGCATCACGGCCACGGCGCCCAGGACCAGAACGATCACCACGGTGATCAACCACGCCCGCTGGGCAATGCGCCGGCGCGCCACATCGAAAGCCGCCTCGACGGTATCGGTGAACAACTGGCGATCATGGGCCTGGTGGTTGTAGGCCTGCACGGTCTTGATCTGCCCGAGCGTCTCGGCGACGTAGCTGCCGACGTCAGCGACCCTGTCCTGGCTCTGGCGTGACAGGCTGCGCACCCGGCGGCCGAACAGCAGGATCGGCGACAGCACCAGCGGCAGCGCCAGCACCACGATACTGGTCAACTTGGGATTGGTGACGAACAGCAACACCACCCCGCCCAGCACCATCAGCGCATTACGCAGGAACATCGACAGCGACGAGCCGATCACCGATTGCAGCAGCGTGGTATCAGCGGTCAGCCGCGACTGGATCTCCGAGCTGCGGTTATCCTCGAAGAACCCCGGATGCAGGCTGATCAAGTGATCGAACACCGCACGGCGGATATCGCCGACGCAACGCTCGCCAGTCCACGACACCAGGTAGAAGCGGCTGAAGGTTCCAACCGCCAAGGCCAGCACCAGCACCATGAACAGCGCAATCGTCTGGTTGAGCTGGTGCGCTGAACCGGTCATGAAACCCTGATCCACCAGCAGGCGAATACCCTGGCCCATGGACAGGGTGATGGCTGCGGTGACGATCAGCGCCAGCAAGGCCAGCATGGCCTGTCGGCGATAGGGACGCACGAATTGCCAGGCCAGCCCCAAGGCGCGGCGCTGGCGGGAGGAAAGCGGATCGGACATGGCGCGGACCGGTGAGCGGGAAACCTGCAGACTACCATTCATCTGCCCGAGTGGAACGCCTGCAACCGCCGCGAGGTCGCAGTTCGGTAGGGCCAGTGGCTATAGCTTATCGATCTAACCCGTCACTGGAGCTTTACTGCACTTTCTGTTGCACTGTGCCTGTCGTGATACCGAAGGAGCTGTCACAGGTCAGTCACGGCGAGTGGTTACCCTGAGCTTGCAACCTGATGAGGAGACAGGAAATGAGCTTGCAACATAGCAGCGACACCGTGAAAAACGCCCAGCCCCCGAAGCCGCAGGTGTGTGGCTCGATCATCGATGCCCAGGGCCGTGAGGTTCCGATCACCGAGCAGATGATCCAGAAGGCCTGCAAGGAACTCGAGGAGAGCCGGGTGGAGAAAGTCCGCAAGGCTTGAAAAGCCAATGAATCCCTTACAACCCGGCGCTCGCGCCGGGTTTTTCGTTTTTGCGCCCCGGGCAGGCCCGACAACCCGGAACAATCATTTATTTTTTTGTACACGAAATATGCGTTAAAGATTTCCCAGAGACGCGCCGAAACAGGATAAATAGCAGATAGCCATCACGCATGCGAAATGGCTCCCTGCTTTTCACTCCCACGAATGGTTCGTCCCGATGAAGATAAAAAATAAGCTGGTGCTTGCGTTCGTATTGGTGGCTTTCATCCCGGTGGCCCTGGTCGGTGTGATTTCCGTAGTGAACATCCGCGCTGAGGCGGTGGATCAGTTCCTCGACGGCAGCACCCGCGAAATTCGCCAGATCGACGGCAACATGCGGCAGTTCTTCGACGGCACGCTGCAGAACGTGGAACAAATGGCGACGGATCCTGTATACACATCAGTAAGTACACTCAAGGATTACACCTCTGCCGACGCTGCCAGCCACCCCCTGCCTGCAGCCACCCAACAGGTCATCGACGCCTTTGCCCGCTACGGCGCCACTCATCCTGCGGCCGCCATCATCTCCATCGGCCTCGAAGATGGCACCTACGCCAAATGGCCGGATGACCCGAAACTGGCCAGCTACGATCCACGCGCACGCCCCTGGTACAAGGCCGCCATGGCCACCCCAGGCAAGACCGTGCGCACCGCCGCCTACTACTACGACAAGGACGACGTCGCCCTGGTCGGCACCGCGCGTACGCTCAACGATGCCAGCGGCAAGCCCAAGGGGGTGTTCGTGGTCAGCGTGTCGCTGTAGAACCTCACCGAGCTGGTCAAGAGCATCAAGCTGGGCAAGAGCGGCTACGTGATGCTGATCGAGAACGGCACCGTACTGGTTGATCCACGTGATGCCAGCCATGGCTTCAAGCAACTGAAGGACCTGGGCGAGCCCTACGCACAACTGGCAGCCACCGAGCAAGGATCCACCGAGGTGGTGATCGATGGTGTGCGCTACATGGCCAATGTCTGGACCTCGCCTGACCTGGGCTGGCGCTTCGTCGGCCTGATCGAGTACAGCGAAGTGATGGGCGCCGCCACCCACATGACCTACCTCACCGCCGTCATCGTGCTGGTGCTGGCACTGGTCTTCGCCCTGGTTGCAGCCGCGTTCTCGCGGGTCATCGTCAAGCCTATCGGCCAGGTCAGCACGGGCTTGCAGCAGATCGCCCAGGGCGAAGGCGACCTGCGCCAGGACCTGGTGATCCAGGGCAAGGACGAAACCGCCGAGCTGGCCGGCTGGTTCAACAAGTTCCTCGCGGCGATCCGCCAACTCATCCAGCACATCGGCGCCGCCTCGGGCAACCTGCACGAGGCATCGCGGGCCAACAGCGAACTGGCCGGCAACATGAACGAAGCCGCAGGGCGCCAGCGTGAAGCCGTGGAACTGGTGTCCACCGCCTTCAACGAGATGGTCGCCACCGCCAACGAGGTCGCGCGGTCCTGCAGCAGCGCAGCCGACGCCGCAGAGAACGGCCATCACCGCGTCGCCGAGGGCAAGCAGCAGATCGAGTTGACCACCGACAACGTCAATCGCCTGGGTAGCCGCCTGAGCGAGTCGTCGCAGGCGATGGTCGAGCTCGAGGAAGGCAGCCGCAATATCAACCAGATCCTCGGCACCATCCGCGCCATCGCCGAGCAAACCAACCTGCTGGCACTGAACGCAGCGATCGAGGCCGCCCGTGCCGGTGACCAGGGCCGCGGTTTCGCCGTGGTCGCCGATGAAGTGCGGGCGCTGGCCAAGCGTACCGCCGACTCCACCGGCGAGATCGACCAATTGCTCAACACCCTGGGCAACAAGACCCAGGAGGTGTCGCAGAAGATGGAAAGCTGCCTGGACCTGTCGCGGGCCAGCGTGTCGTCGATCGAACGCGCGCGAGACAGCTTCGAGGGTATCCAGCTGTCGGTGAACGAGATACGCGATCAGAACCTGCAGATCTCGGCGGCCGCCGAGGAGCAGCACAGCGTGGCCGAAGAGATCAACCGGCACATCCAGCAGATCTACGACGAGGCAAGGCTGGTGGAAGGCCTGGCCAGCTCGGCGCAATCGGACTCGGGCAGGCTGTCGCAGCTATCGGAAGAGTTGAACGGCCTGGTCGGGCGCTTCAAGTCCTGACCCTCCTTGTGGGGCGCCGGTTCGGCGCCCCGACGTGCCGCGCGCCTGCACACTCAACAACCGACCGCACGCTCCTCGGCACACAGGGGCGTGGCCTGGGCGTAGAAGACACTGGTCAAGGCCCCGACCACGCCCATGATCAGGCAGAACCCGACGCACACCCAGGGGCTCCACGGCATCAGCGCAATCAGTGCCAAGGGCGTGGTGCTCGCCCAAAGGGCATAGGCCAGGTTGTAGGTGAAGGAAATCCCCGACACCCGGATCTGCGCCGGGAACAGCCCGACCATCACCGATGGCACCACCCCCACCACGCCACACGACAACCCGGCTAACGCATAAGCCGCCCAGGTCCAGCCCCACTGCCCTACCAGGCTGGCATACAGCACGCCGATCCCCAGCGGCAGCAACAGGCTGTAGATCGTCACCGCGCGCCAGGCGCCGATGCGGTCGACCAGCAGCCCCGCCAGTACGCAACCGATATTGAGAAAGACGATACCCACACTGCTGAGCGCGAAGGTATGCCCGGCATCGATCTCGAAGCGCTGCTGCATGACCGTCGGGGTGATCACCACCAGCACCACCACCGCAGAGGTCAACACGCACGTCAGCAACGCGGCCGGGATCAGCGAAGCGCGGTGGCCGGTGAGCACCGTGCGCAGCGGAAATGCCACGGGCGGCGCCTGCCGCTCACGCAGGGCAAGAAACACTGGCGTCTCGCTCAGCCAACGGCGCAGCCAGACACCGAACACGCCGAACACCCCACCGAGCAGGAAGGGATAACGCCAGGCGAAGTCGAGGATTTCCTGTGGGGTGTAGAGCCGCGCCAGCAAGGTGGCGACCAGCGCGCCAAGCAGGTAACCGAAGGTCAGCCCCGCCTGCAGGAAGCCCAGGGCGTAGCCGCGACGCCCAGGCGGTGCGTGCTCGGCCACGAAGGTCCAGGCGCTGGGCACCTCGCCGCCGACCGCAGCACCCTGCAGGATACGCAGGGCCAGCAGCAGCAGAGGAGCGGCGTAGCCGATGTCGGCGTAGGTCGGCATGACTCCGATCAGCAGGCACGGCAGGGCCATCATCAGGATGCTCAGGCTGAACACGCGCTTGCGCCCAAGATGGTCGGCGAAGTGCGCCATGAGGATGCCGCCCAGAGGGCGTGCCAGGTAGCCGGTGACGAAGATCCCGAAGCTCTGCAGCAGGCGCAGCCACTCCGGCATCTGTGGCGGGAAGAACAGCTGGCTCAGGGTCAGGGCGAAGAACACGAAGATGATGAAATCGTAGATCTCCAGCGCGCCGCCAAGGGCCGCAAGGCCCAGGGTACGGTGATCGCCGCGGCTGAAACGAGGCGCGCGGGCGGTATCGATGGCAGTCATTTCTGGGTTCCGCAGATCGGCAAAGGGCAAGAGGATAGCAAAAGCCGATGCGTCTCAGCTGGAACGGCTGAAGGCGGTGTGCGAGAAGTTCATCCGCCGCCAGGAGCAGCCTGCGCCGCCAGCCAGCGCCGACGGCAGCGCAACCTGCCCCAGCAACTGCGGGGTGTCGATGATCGCCATGAACGATTCCAGTGCCTCGCTATCGGGCACCTTGGGCAGGCTGACACTGACCGCCTGGCGTTCGCTCTGCGCGACGCTCGGCACTTTCAGATGCTGGGAGTGGTACAGCAGCACATGCTGGATCTGCGGACTGACGCGGCAGAAGCGGGCCAGATCGACGCCGGCATGGCTGCCCAGTTCGATATTGCCCACCAACAGCTGGAACGGGTGCAACGCGCTCTGCACCAGGCGCTGCAGGTCTTCGAAGCTTTCCACCGGGGCGATCCGGTAATAGCCCAGGCCATTGAGCATGCGTTCCAGCTGCAGGCGCTGAGCGGGATGCTCGTCGGCGATGAGGATACGCATGGACTTGTTCGGCATGGTCCGGACCCTGGCGGCAAGGTGGTCAGAGACACTGCCTGGCCTTGCTGCGCCTGTGCGGGCAATGACGGGTCTCTGTCTTGATAGTTGTCGGGAACCGACGATAAATCAAGGCGCTGCACAGGGATTTTTCACCCCTGTTTCACGCGCTTTTCACTGCTCCCACTGACGCATGCGCAAGCGACAGTGCTTCATGGCATTGACGATGTGCTTTTCCACCACGCTCTGCGAAACCCCGAGGCGCTCGGCGATCTGCGGATGCGACAGACCCTCGAGCTTGCGCAGCAGGAAGCTCTCGCGGCACGGCGCACTCAACTCGTCCAGTGCGCGCCGAACCATCTCCAGGCGCTCATCGAGGTGCAGCAGCTGGGACGGTGCCGGACTGTGCCAGCGCTCGTCGCTGTCCAGCACTTCAAGCGGCTCGGACTGGCGCACCGACTGACGCCGGTGCCGGTCGATCACCAGGTTCAGTGCCGTGCGGTAGAGGAAGGAACGGGGTCGCTCGATCGGCGGGTGACCGCCGCGCTCGAGCAGGCGCAGGCAGGCGTCATGGGCAACATCTTCTGCCGCGTGCCGGCTGCCCAGACGCGAGGAGAGGAAACTCACCAGTTCGCGATAGTAATGTTCCACCACGGCCCTTGCCTCTCCCGTTGGGCAACGTCAATGCGATTGAAAATACGCATCAGTGATATCAGCGTGTCATCTTACAAATTACAACCATTCTCAGCAACACACCCTCTCACCTGCGGCTAAATCCATTTCCCCAGTGTTCGTCTAACTGTGACCTCCGTGCGTGCCCTGCAAGGCGCGACACGCCCTTCATCCCTGGCTGGAAGTCTGCATGAGACGTACATCCACACTCCGTCGCCGCCTCGTTCTCGGCGGCCTGGGCCTGACCGCGCTGGGCAGCCTGCTGGCCTGGAAAGCCCTGCCGTTCGGCACTCTGCCGGTCAGCACCGTGCAGGTCACCCGCGGCGACATCGAAAGCAGCGTCACCGCCCTTGGCACCCTGCAGCCTCGTCGCTATGTGGATGTCGGCGCCCAGGCCTCCGGGCAGATCCGCAAACTGCACGTGGAAGCCGGCGATGAAGTGCGCAAGGGCCAACTGCTGGTGGAGATCGACCCCTCCACTCAACAGGCCCGCCTGGACGCCGGCCGCTACTCGATCGAGAACCTCAAGGCCCAGCTTGCCGAACAGCGTGCCCAGTATCTGCTGGCCCAACAGCAGTTTCAGCGCCAGCACGACCTGGCCAGGGCCGGCGCGACCCGCCAGGAGGATGTCCAGCAGGCCCAGGCGCAGCTCAAGGTGACCCAGGCACGCATCGACATGTACCAGGCGCAGATCCGCCAGGCCCAGGCCAGTCTGCGCAGCGACGAGGCAGAACTCGGCTATACGCGGATCTACGCACCGATGGACGGCACCGTGGTGGCGGTGGACGCGCGCGAGGGCCAGACCCTCAACGCCCAGCAGCAGACCCCGCTGATCCTGCGCATTGCCCGCCTGTCGCCGATGACCGTCTGGGCCCAGGTTTCGGAGGCCGACATTGGCCAGGTCAAGCCTGGCATGACCGCCTACTTCACGACACTGGCCGGTGGCAAACGCCGCTGGACCAGCACCGTGCGCCAGATCCTGCCGATCCCACCCAAGCCGCTCGACCAGACCAGCCAGGGCGGCGGCAGCCCGGCCAGCGCCAGCAGCGGCACCACCGGCAGCAAGGTGGTGCAGTACACGGTACTGCTCGACGTGGAAAACCCTGACGGCGCACTGATGGCCGAGATGACCACCCAGGTGTTCTTCGTCGCAGGCCAGGCCAGCCAGGTGCTCACCGCGCCGCTGGCGGCGCTGGACGACGCGCCCACCGAAGGCATGCGCCTGGCGCAGGTCCTGAACCGTAACGGCAAAGTCGAACAGCGCCAGGTACGCACCGGCTTGAGCGATCGCCTGCGGGTACAGATCCTCGACGGCCTGAGCGAAGGCGAGCAACTGGTCATCGGCGCACCACGCGCCAGCGGAGGCTGAATGAACGCACCGCTGATCGAGCTCGATGACATCCACAAGGTCTACGGCGGCATCTACTCGCCCGAGGTCCAGGTGCTGCGTGGTATCAGCCTGAGCATCCAGCCTGGCGAGTTCGTCGCCATCGTCGGCGCCTCCGGGTCCGGCAAATCCACCCTGATGAACATCCTGGGCTGCCTCGACCGCCCCTCCCGAGGCAGCTATCGCTTCGCTGGCCGTGACGTCGCCGAACTCGACAGCGACGAACTGGCCTGGCTGCGCCGCGAGGCCTTCGGTTTCGTGTTCCAGGGCTATCACCTGATTCCCTCAGGCTCGGCCCAGGAGAACGTCGAGATGCCGGCGATCTACGCCGGTACCCCTGCAGCCGAACGCCATGCGCGCGCCGCCGCGCTGCTCGAACGCCTTGGCCTGGCCAGCCGCACCGGCAACCGCCCGCACCAGTTGTCCGGGGGCCAGCAGCAACGGGTATCGATCGCCCGGGCACTGATGAATGGCGGCCACATCATTCTCGCCGACGAACCCACCGGCGCCCTCGACAGCCACAGCGGCGCCGAGGTCATGACCCTGCTGGACGAACTGGCCAGCCAAGGTCACGTGATCATCCTCATCACCCACGACCGTGAGGTGGCGGCGCGGGCTCGGCGGATCATCGAGATCCGCGACGGCGCGATCATCAGCGACTCGGCCGCCGATCGCTCCCCCGCTGCGCCCACACCTGGCTTGCAGGCCGATGATCTGCGCCAGCGTCTGGACCGCGGCGCCAGCCTGCGCGGCGCCTGGAAAGGCGAGCTGGTCGAATCGCTGCAGGCCGCCTGGCGGGTCATGTGGATCAACCGCTTCCGCACCGCCCTGACCCTGCTCGGCATCGTCATCGGCGTGGCCTCGGTGGTGGTGATGCTCGCCGTCGGCGAAGGCAGCAAGCGCCAGGTGATGGCGCAGATGGCCGCCTTCGGCTCCAACATCCTCTATCTGAGCGGCAAGCACGCCACCGCCCGCGAAGCGGCGGGCCTGGTCTCCCTCGACGACGTTGCCGCCATCGCCGGCCTGCCCCAGGTGCAGCGCATCATGCCGGTGATCGGTGGCGAGCTGATGGTTCGCCACGGCAACAACAACCAGTCGTTCTACGTGGGGGGCAACAACACCGAGTTCCCGCACATTCTCAACTGGCCGGTGGTCGAAGGCAGCCTGTTCACCGACGCCGACGAGCGCAGCGGCGCCGCCGTGGCGGTGATCGGCCAGAAGGTCAAGGAAAAGCTCCTGCCCCCCGGCAGCAATCCGCTGGGCCAGTACCTGCTGATCGAGAACGTGCCCTTCCAGATCGTCGGCGTGCTCGCGGCCAAAGGCGCAAGCTCCGGCAACCAGGACAGCGACGAGCGCATCGTGGTGCCCTACTCGGCCGCCTCCATGCGCCTGTTCGGCAAGCACGATCCCGAATACGTGATCATCACCGCTGCCGACTCCAGCCGGGTCTCGGAGACCGAAGCGGCCATCGCCCACCTGATGCGCAAGCGTCATCAGGGCAAGCAGGATTTCGACCTGACCAACGACGCGGCGCTGATCCAGGCCGAGGCGCGCACCCAGAACAGCCTGTCGCTGATGCTCGGCGCGATTGCCGCCATCTCGCTGTTGGTCGGCGGCATCGGGGTGATGAACATCATGCTCATGACCGTGCGTGAACGTACCCGCGAGATCGGTATCCGCATGGCCACCGGCGCTCGCCAGCGCGACATCCTGCGCCAGTTCCTCACCGAGGCGGTGATGCTGTCGATGGTCGGCGGCGTGACCGGCATCGCCCTGGCCCTGACCATCGGCGGTGCGCTGCTGCTGGCCGATATCGCCGTGGCCTTCGCCCTGCCCGCCATCCTCGGCGCCTTTGCCTGCGCCGTGATCACCGGTGTCGTGTTCGGCTTCATGCCGGCGCGCAAAGCCGCCCGACTCGACCCGGTCAAAGCCCTTACCAGCGTGTAGCCCATGACATTGCCAAGCCGCATCAGCCTGTTGACCCTGAGCCTCTGCCTCGCCGCCTGCAACAGCACACCGCCGCCGCAGGCCGACATCACGCCACCGCCCACCTGGCAAGGCGCCACCGACACCCACCAGGCGCTGCCGGACAGCGCCTGGTGGCAGGCGTTCGCCAGCCGCGAACTGGATCGCCTGATCGAGCGCGCCCGCAGCAACAGCCACGACCTGGCGGCCGCTGCCGCACGGGTGCGCCAGGCCCAGGCCCGCGCCGTGATCGCCGGAGCGCCGTTGTTGCCCGAACTGCAATTGGGGGTGGACGGCAGCCGCCAACGCCTGCTGCGCGGCGACGGTAACGACCAGCTCGACGCCACCAGCAGCGAACGCACCAGTACCGCCTTCGCCACGCGCCTGAGCGCCAGTTACGAAATCGATTTCTGGGGCGGCCTGCGCGCCGCCCGCGACAGTGCATTGCGCAACCTCGACGCCAGCCGATTCGACCGCCAGACGGTCGAGCTCACCTTGTTCAGCGCTGTCGCCGACAGCTACCTGCAAGGGCTGGCATTGCAAGAGCAGCGGCGTATCGCCCGGCTCAACCTGGACAACGCGCGCGATGTCCTGCGCCTGGTCGAAGCCCGTGAACGCTCCGGTTCGGCGACCCGGTTGGAACTGGCCCAGCAACGCGGCCTGGTCGCCGCCCAGGAGCGCCAGGTGCCGTTGCTGGAGCAACAGTGGCAGGACAACCGCGTCACACTCGCCACCCTGCTCGGTGACCCGGTGCAGAGCCTGGGTACCAGCCAGGAGTCGATCAGTGCACTGAACTGGCCAGGCATCGGCAGCGGCGTACCCAGTGCACTGCTCAGTCGCCGCCCGGACATCGCCGCCGCCGAGGCACGCCTGGCGGCGGCCAGCGCCGACGTGCAGGTCGCCAGGGCCGCCATGCTGCCGCGCGTGGTACTGGGCGCCGACCTGGGCAGTGGCGCCCGAACCTTCGCCAACGTGCTCGACAGCCCCTTCTATACCCTCACCACCGCCCTCACCGCGCCCATCTTCGACCGAGGCCGACGCGGCGCCGAACGTGACCAGGCCAAGGCGCGCCAGGAAGAATTGCTGGAAAATTATCGCGCTCAGATCGTGGCGGGATTTGCAGACGTGGAAAAGGCGCTCAATGCGATCGACGGCGTCGACCGGCAACGCCAGTGGCAGGATCAGGAAGTGGAACAGGCGCGCATCGCCTTCAGCCTCGCCGAACAGCGCTATGCGTCGGGGGCCGAAACCTTGCTGACGGTACTGGAAACGCAGCGCACCCTGTACCTGGCTGAAGACCAGCAGGCGCAGCTGCGCCTGGCCAGGTTGCAGGGGAGCGTGGCGCTGTACAAGGCGTTGGGCGGGGGATGGAGGCTCTGAGGTCAGCCCGTCGGCGCGGGTTGTCTTCTTCGCGGGCAAGTCGCAGCGGCGAACCGCCGCTGCGACTTGCCCGCGATAAGCACAACTCGGTGTTACTCAGGAAAGAATATTTTTCATCGACAGGTTACGCGCGTACCAAGGCCGACGCGGCACGCGCCGCAGCAGGTCGGCGATGCCGTCCTCTTCGCCGAAGGTGATACGCAGCGCAAGCTTCATCACCTCGACATCCATCTCCACCGTCTTGCCCGGACGAATACCTGGCGTGGTGCTGCACCCATGCGTGTCCGGCCCCAGCCAAGGGTCTGCGACTTCCACCCAAGGGCCCGGCGCGAACCACTTCACGCCATTGACCTCCAAGCGCCGCACCTGGCCCGGGTGATAGCGCTCATGGGCGCGATACCAGTCTTCGATCCGGTCGTCGATCCAGCCGTGGAAACCCCAGAACACCGGGTGTACGTGAGAGGAAAACGGATCGCCCAGGAAGTCGTTCTCGCGGCCGAACCAGCGCCCGGCAAAATCCGACGGGTCGCGCGCAAAGGGCACCGGTGCACTGTTGGACGGGTCCCGGGGGACCGAGGCCCAGCACATGTGCAGCCAGTCGTGCAGGTTCATTTCCACTTCCGAGCCGAAGGTGCCCAGGCTCAGCTTCGACAGGTACTGCGGGTCCTGGTATTGCGATTCCCAGACCTGGAAATTGCTGCAGAAGGTCTCCCCGGCCTTGATCGCCGACACCCACTGGCCATACTCGTCGTCGCCCGGCGCTTGCCAGGGCGGCGGCACGCAGCAGCCGTCGTGGTTGTCGTAATAGCGGGCAAAACCCTGCCGGTCGAACTCGACATTGGGCTGTGGCAGCGGAAAGCGCTGCCAGGAGGGCAGGTCCTGCAGGGCGCGTGCAGCATCGAGCATGTGCCGGTGCATGAACAGAAAGTCCACGCCCGAACCATTGCGGTGCTTGCGCGGGCCGCGGGCATCGCGTTCGCGGTCCCGCGGCCCTGGCTGCCAGCCCAGGCCGCGCAACGCATTGCGCTTGTCTTCGGGAATCTTGTGCCACTGATCGCGGGTCGCATGCCAGAGCTGGTGGAAAAGGCGGTGCTCGGGGCTGATGACCCAGGCCTGCATGGCCGGGGTATAGGGCAGGCGCTCACGCGCCTCTGGGAACAGGCGCTTGACGGCAACGAAACGGCTGTCCTCCACCGGCAAGGTCAAGGGCCGGTCCAGGCGCTGCAAGCGGCCGCTGAGGGTGCCGCTGCCGGCGTTGGCGAACTCGCCCCAGACCTCGTCGAGGCTGGCCACGCACTCATAGCCCGGCCCGCCTTTCTCACTGAGCAGACGCCAGCGCACCTGGGCAGACGACGCGCCGACCAGATCGCCCAGCACCCGGTAGGCGGCGGGCCCATCAGCCCGCAGGCGCTCGCCGGTATCGACGAAACCGCGCAGGCCACGGCCTTTGGTGGCGACGTCGAAGAACACTTCGACCCCCTCACGCGGCAGGCCTTCAAGGCCGCCATCGGCGCCTTCGAAACGGATATCCCAGACACCGCGCAAATGGTCGGCCAGCAGTTGCCCGGCAAGGTCGGCAAGCTCGACGCTGGCCTCGCCCGGGGTGACGATGTCGTCTTCAGGGTCGTGGGTCAGCTCCTTGTGCGCATAGTAGGCGGCGGTACCCGCGGCCCCCGCCACTGCCAGGCCTGCGATGAATCCTCGTCGGGAAATGGTCATTGCGCCTCTATCCGTTCCAGCCATGCTGCGGCTTCTATCCAAGCTAGAACGTACGCTGGCGGGCAAAATTTACCGGGTCTAATTCACCGCCGCTGGCGCTCGTTCCTTCAGAAGACTCCTTGCCAGCAGAGGCTGCCGATGACCTCCTTCCTGTCGCGCCTGATACGCCCGAATCGCGCCAGCGCCTACCGGATCTTCGATGTCGAACTCAAGACCATCGTGCCTTTGAGCCCTTCGCTGTGTCGCTTCGTCTTCACCGGCGAAGACATCGGGCAGATGACCACCCTGGCGCCGGACCAGCGCATCAAGCTGTTCTTCCCCTCCCCTGACGGCCAGCCGCCACGACTCCCCCAGCACGAGAAATGGCAGCAGGCACGGCGCGACCTCCCGGCGGAGCAGACGCCCCCAATGCGCACCTACACGTTGCGCGCGCTGCGGCGCGAGCAGCATGAGGTGGAGGTGGATTTCGTCCTGCATGGGATCAATGGCCCCGCCTCGGCCTGGGCGACCCATGCGCGTCCCGGTGATCGGCTGCAGATGGTTGCACCGAACCTCGCCTATGACGGCGACCCCGGCGGTTATGAGTGGAAGCCCCCACGCGAGGCACGGCAGATTCTGCTGGTAGGCGACGAGACCGCGCTGCCGGCGATCGCCGGGGCGCTCGAACAGTTGGCCGACACCCGCCCGCACCTGGCGGTCGAAGCCTTTATCGAGGTTCCCCTGGAGCTCGACTGCCTTGACCTGCACCATGGCCCGGCCACCCGGGTGCACTGGCTGCCCCGCGACGTGCTGGCCTGCGATCACGGCCAAGGCATGCTGCACGCGATACATGAACTTGCCACGCTGCCGAACGCGACAGCGCCCCGCAACGCCGAGCTCGAGGAGGTCGACATCGACCAGCGCCTCTGGGAGCTGGCCAGCGACCAGGCCGCCGCCTTTCACGCCTGGATCGCCGGCGAGTCAGCGACGGTGATGGAGATCCGCCGCTACCTGATCAAAGAGCGTGGCCTGGCACGCGACAGCCTGACGCTGATGGGCTACTGGCGGGCCGGGCGCACCCTGGAATAGCGCCGACCGAATAGCGACGACCAGAATCGCACCCGCCCTATTTCCGGGCCCACCCACCAAAACCGCTGTCGCACATCTGTAAATCGATGTCATGACAGCGGATTCCGCCGTCGCTCCGCCGTTAACGACCGAATCCGGTCTCCAGCACCCGCACAAACGACACAAAAAAACCCTCTGCCTCGCGCATCCTGACCCCGACTCCAGAGTCACGGACAGACCTACGCACTTGCGCCGCCCTACAACCAATAACAACACCCAGGGACCACACCTATGCTCTCCATGCGAAAACGCTTCGGCGTCCTGCTGTTCTCGCTGTGTGCCACTGCCGTCCAGGCCAAGGAATGGACAGAAATCCGCTTCGGCGTCTTCCCCGAATACCCACCCTTCGAATCCGTCGCCGCCGATGGCAGCCTGCAAGGCTTCGACATCGAGCTGGGCAATGCCATCTGCGCCAAGCTGCAGGTCAAGTGCACCTGGGTGCACAACGAGTTCGACGGCATGATCCCGGCGCTGCGTGCGCGCAAGTTCGACGCCATCATGTCATCGATGGCGGTCACGCCCGCGCGCCTGAAGCAGATCGATTTCACCGACCGTCTGTTCCTCAGCCCCACCTCGGTAGTGGCGCGCAAGTCCGCCACCTTCGGCGACACCCCCGAGTCGCTCAAGGGCAAGCAGGTTGGCGTGCAGCAGGGTTCGCTGCAGGAAGCCTACGCCCGCGCCGTGCTGACCCCGCTCGGCGCGCAGGTCAAGGCCTACCAGTCCCAGGACCAGAACTACGCCGACCTGCAGAACGGTCGTCTCGACGCTACCGTCACCGACCGCCTCGAAGCCCAGCTGAATTTCCTCTCCAAGCCTGAGGGCGCCGATTTCAAGAGCGGCCCGGCGATCAAGGACCCAAGCCTGCCGCTGGACATCGCCATGGGCTTGCGCAAGACAGACCCGGAGCTCAAGGCCCTGCTCGACAAGGGTATCGCGGCGATCCACGCCGATGGCACCTACGCCGAAATCCAGAAGAAGTACGTGGGCGACCTGGACATCTACAACGAGTGATCGTCGCTGCCAGCGCTGGCCCCGACTTGCCCGCGAAGCGGCCAGCGCCGACAGCTTCGATCCCCAAGCCATCCCGTCGCACGAGACCCCTCTCATGAACGACTTGCTTTCTCTGCAAGGCTTCGGCCCGTTGCTGGCCCAAGGCACCTGGATGACCCTGAAGCTGGCATTCCTGTCGTTGCTGCTCAGCCTGCTGCTCGGCCTGGTCGGCGCCAGCGCCAAGCTGTCGCACTCCAAGGTGCTGCGTATCCCGGCCACCCTCTACACCACACTGATCCGCAGCGTCCCGGACCTGGTGCTGATCCTGTTGCTGTTCTACAGCATGCAGATCTGGCTCAACGACCTCACCGAAGCACTGGGTTGGGACTACGTGGAGATCGACCCCTTCGGCGCCGGCGTGCTGACCCTGGGCTTCATCTACGGCGCCTACTTCACCGAGAACTTTCGCGGCGCGATCCTCAGCGTGCCAGCGGGTCAACTGGAGGCAGCCACCGCCTACGGCCTGAGCCGCGCCCAGCGCTTTCGCCTGGTGCTGTTCCCGCAACTGATGCGTTTCGCCCTACCGGGCCTTGGCAACAACTGGCTGGTGTTGCTCAAGTCCACTGCACTGGTGTCGATCATCGGCCTGGCCGACCTGGTCAAGGCCGCGCAGAACGCCGGCAAGACCACCAATGACATGCTGTTCTTCCTGTGCGTGGCCGGGTTGGTCTACCTGCTGATCACCACCCTTTCCAATCGTCTGTTCAAGCACCTTGAGCGGCGCTACAACACCGGCGTGCGGGGACTGGCACGATGATCGAACTCCTTCAGCAATACGGCATCGCCTATCTGTACAACGATGGCAGTGGCCTGTCGGGCCTGGCCATGACGCTGTGGTTGTTCCTGGCGAGCATGGTCCTGGGTTTCGTCCTTTCGCTACCCCTGGCGCTGGC
The DNA here is from genome assembly GCF_052378495.1 of Pseudomonas sp. A014. Classification (NCBI taxonomy): domain Bacteria; kingdom Pseudomonadati; phylum Pseudomonadota; class Gammaproteobacteria; order Pseudomonadales; family Pseudomonadaceae; genus Pseudomonas; species Pseudomonas sp. A014. Next base: position 1,936,593 of record NZ_CP199001.1, on the reverse strand, counting down.
GCGGGTGTCGCGCCACAGCTGGCTGCGCGTGCCGGTGCAGGTGTACACCTTCGTGTTCCGCGGCACACCGCTCTATATCCAGTTGCTGATCTGCTACACAGGCCTCTACAGCCTGGAGGTGGTACGCGAACACGCGGTGCTCGACCAGTTCTTGCGCAACGCACTCAACTGCACCCTGCTTGCGTTCGTGCTCAACACCTGCGCCTACACCGTGGAGATCTTCGCCGGGGCGATCCGCAACCTGCCCGCCGGCGAACTGGAGGCGGCCCAGGCCTATGGCCTGCGCGGATGGAAGCTGAACCTGTTCCTGGTACTGCCGGCGGCCCTGCGCCGCTCGCTGCCGGCCTACAGCAACGAGCTGATCCTCATGCTGCATGCCACCTCGCTGGCCTTCACCGCCACCGTCGCCGACATCCTCAAGGTGGCGCGCGACGCCAACGCCGCGACCTTCCTGACCTTCCAGGCCTTCGGCGTGGCTGCGCTGCTGTACATGTTGCTGTCCTTCGCCCTGGTCGGCCTGTTCCGACTCGCCGAGCGCCGCTGGATGCGCTTCCTTGATCCCGTACGAGGCTGATTCCATGACCGCCACCGCACTGCCTTTGAACTTCGAACACGCGCCCTCCACCCAGGCCCATGCGAGCGCGATCAAGCTCAGCGTCGACGGCCTGCACAAGCACTACGGCGAGCACCAGGTGCTCAAGGGCGTATCGCTGCAAGCCCGCAAGGGCGACGTGATCAGCCTGATCGGCGCCAGTGGCTCGGGCAAGAGCACCTTCCTGCGCTGCATCAACTTCCTCGAACAGCCCGATGCCGGCAGCATCACCCTCGACGGCCAGACCCTGCAGATCCGCCCCGGCACCCGCACACCGCCACCTGCACAACTGCAGAACCTGCGCACACGCCTGGCGATGGTGTTCCAGCATTTCAACCTGTGGAGCCACCTGACCGTGCTGGAAAACATCTGCCTGGCGCCGCGCAAGGTACTGGGCATCAGTGCCGCCGAGGCCCAGGCACGAGCGCGCACCTATCTGGACAAGGTCGGCCTGCCCGCGCGCGCCGCCGAGCAATACCCTGCATTCCTCTCCGGCGGCCAACAGCAGCGGGTGGCGATCGCCCGCGCACTGGCCATGGAGCCGGAGATCATCCTGTTCGACGAACCGACCTCGGCGCTCGACCCCGAGCTGGTCGGCGAAGTGCTCAAGGTGATACAGACGCTCGCCGAGGAAGGACGTACCATGCTCATGGTCACCCACGAGATGGGCTTTGCCCGCCAGGTGTCCAGCCAGGTGCTGTTCCTGCACCAGGGACTGGTGGAGGAGCACGGCAGTGCCGACATCCTGGACCACCCGCAGAGCGCGCGCCTGCAACAGTTTCTCTCAAACCGTTTGAAGTGAAGTCACGCCGTATGGATAGCAAGGCCACCCGCTCCCCCGCCAACCCGCCGCTGGACCGCATCGATGAAGCGATCATCGATGTGCTGCGCCACCACGGCAGGATCACCTACGAGAAGCTCTCGACCCTCGTGCACCTGACGCCCAGGCCTTGCCTTGAGCGGGTGCGCAAGCTGGAGCGACGAGGTGTGATCCGCGGCTACGGTGCGATCATCGACCTGCAGCAGGTGTCGCCTGGCCTGTCGCTGCTGGTCCTGGTGGCCTTGTCCAACCAGAGCGGGCGTTCCGCCCAGCGCGCCTTCGAGGCCACCGTGCGGGCCTGCCCGCAGGTCTATGAATGCCAGCTGATCAGCGGCCATTTCGACTACAGCCTGCGCATGCGCTGCCGCGACATGGAGCACTACCGGGTGCTGACCGAAGCCTGGATGAACGACGACGAACTGCATATCGACAAGCTGGTCGCCCACCCGGAACTGGCGTCGGTCAAGAGCCTCGCACCACAAGCCTGACCTCTTCAAAATCCCCCATTCGCTGATATCGGGCCGCCCGTCGGCCCGGTATCCAGCGACGCCGCACCCGTCAAAATTTATTTTCCTCTCCAACACCCCGCGCAGAGCGCCTGCAGTGCACTCGCCTGCAACTGGTCAGACCGGTAAGTCCAAAAGCCCTTGCCAAGCTCGGAAATTCGCGCTTACATTTACCCCGCACTGGACAAACCGGTAAGACCACAATAATTAAGTCCTGCGCTCTTTCGCCCGCCATCCCCTGGCGTGCATCGAAGCAGGGACACCGATCAGAGATCCCTCCCATGCTCAAATGGTGCTCGCGTTCGATCTTCCTCCAAGTTGTCCTGGGCCTAGCCCTGGGCGTTATCTGCGGTCTCAGCTTTCCCGAAGTTTCCCTGCAGCTCAAACCCCTCGGTGACGGCTTCATCAAGCTGATCAAGATGCTCATCGGCATCATCGTGTTCTGCGTGGTGGTCAGCGGCATCTCCGGCGCGGGCGACCTGAAGAAGGTCGGACGCATCGGCCTGAAGTCGGTGATCTACTTCGAAATCCTCACCACCATCGCCCTGGTCATCGGCCTGGTGCTGGCCTTCTCCACCGGCATTGGTCAAGGTGCCAACATCCACCTCGACCAGCTCTCCAGCGCCGATGCCGGCGCCCTGGCCGATCGCGGTGCGCACATCCACGGCGCCACGGCGTTCTTCATGGAGCTGATTCCGACCTCGGTGATCGGTGCCTTCGCCGACAACAACATCCTCCAGGTCCTGCTGTTCGCCGTGCTGTTCGGCAGTGCACTGAACCTGGTCGGCGAGTCGGCCTCGGGCATCTCGCGCCTGATCAACGAACTCAGCCATGTGATCTTCCGCATCATGGGCATGATCGTGCGCCTGGCGCCGATCGGCGTGTTCGGCGCCATCGCCTTCACCACCAGCAAGTACGGCCTGGAATCGCTGCAGCACCTGGGCGGGCTGGTGGCGCTGTTCTACATCACCTGTGCAGGCTTCGTGCTGCTGATCCTGGGCACGGTAATGCGCGTGTCGGGCCTGAAGCTGATCCCGTTCATCAAGTACCTGCGCGAGGAACTGACCATCGTCCTCGGCACCGCCTCCTCCGACGCCGTACTGCCACAGGTGATGCGCAAGCTCGAACACCTGGGGATCGGCAGTTCCACCGTGGGACTGGTGATTCCGACCGGCTACTCGTTCAACCTGGACGGTTTCTCGATCTACCTCACCCTGGCCATCGTGTTCATCGCCAACGCCACCGGCACGCCGCTGGCCATGACCGACCTGCTGACCATCCTGCTGGTGTCGCTGGTCACCTCCAAGGGCGCCCACGGCATCCCGGGCTCGGCGCTGGTGATCCTGGCCGCCACCCTGACCGCTGTGCCGGCGATCCCGGTGGTCGGCCTGGTGCTGGTGCTGGCCGTGGACTGGTTCATGGGCATCGGCCGGGCACTGACCAACCTGATCGGCAACTGTGTCGCCACCGTGGCCATCGCCCGTTGGGAGAAGGACATCGACATGGAGCGCGCCAACAACGTGCTGGCCGGCAAGCCCGGCTTCGCACCGGTAGCGCGCAAACCGGGCCAGGCCCATCAGCAGGAATTCTGACCGTGCCAGGGCCGGCGTTCAGCGCCGGCCCACAGGCGCCAAGACTCAGGTTTCAATCAGGGAGCGAACCGTGATCAGCTCATCGACCGTCGTCAACTCCGTGGTGGAAAAGCTGCGCAAGGCCCTGGCCCGCGGCCAGTGGCGCAGCGGCGAAATGCTGCCAGGCCAGCGCGAGCTGGCCGAACAATTGGGCATCAGCCGCCCCAGCCTGCGTGAAGCGGTGACCGTACTGGAAACCCTCGGGCTGGTGCGTTCGATGCCTGGCAAAGGTGTGCTGGTGCTGGAGGCCGACGCCACGCTGGTACAAAGCACCGATAGCGTCGGCGCTGCCAGCCTGGCCGATGTGCTGGAGCTGCGCTACACCCTCGAGCCCTTCATCGCCGGGCTGGTCGCGCAATCGGCGGGCAACCAGGACATCGGCCAGCTGCGCCTGACCCTGATGGACCTGCGCGAAGCCGTTGACGCCTGCGACAGTGAGGCAGGCGTAGCCGCCTACATCGCCTTCCACGAGGCGCTGTTCGCGCTGACCACCAACCCGATCTTCCAGAGCGTGGTGCAGCAGACGAGCAACGCGCTCAAGCAGAGCGCGGCCATGCTGCGCGACTCCCCTGAACACCTGGCCGCACGGCTCGACGAGAACGAGGCAGTGGTGCGCGCCATCCGCGCACGCAACAGCGCCCAGGCCAGCGCCCAGATGCGCCGGCACATCCTCGCCGAGGGCCAGCGCATGGGCATCGAACTGAATATCCCGGACGACCATCCGGACCCGCATCTTTGACGTCAGGAGAGCGATCATGACCGCCTTCGCCCACGCCGACCCGTGCCTGCCCCAGTTGATCAAGACCGGCGAAGGCCGCCTGGGAGCCGAACAGATCTACCCGCGCCTGTTCGACGCCATCCTCGAACAGCGCCTGCCACCTGGCAGCGCCCTGCCCGAGCAAGCGCTGGGCAATGCCTTCGGCGTCAGCCGCACAGTGATCCGCCGGGTGCTCGGGCGCCTGGCCGACCAACAAGTGGTGGTGCAGCGCCCCAGCCACACCGCACATTTGGCCGCACCCGATCCACAACAGGCACGCCAGGTGCTCAGTGCACGGCGCCTGGCTGAAACCACACTGATCGGCCTGGCCACCCAGCGCGCGCGTCCGGGGCAGATCCGCCAACTGCGACAACTGGTCGAGCGCGAGCGCCTGCACCACGAACGCGGCGAGCGCTGCACGGCCATCCGTCTGGGCGGCGAATTCCACCTCAAGCTTGCGCAGATGGCCAACAACGCACCCTTGGCGCGCTTTCTCAATGGCCTGGTGCCGATGACCTCGCTGATCATCGCCCGCTACGAGTCGCCCTGCTGCGAGCACTGCGCCTGGGAAGAGCACGCAGCAATCATCGACGCGGTGGAAGATGGCGACAGCACCGCGGCGCTGGCGTTGATGCACCAGCACCTGGACCGCCTCGAAGCCAAGCTCGACCTCGATCAGAGCGTGCGCGCGTAACGTTTGCGGTAGTCCGCCGGGGTGACCCCGACATGCCGCACGAAAGCGCGGCGCAGGGTGTCGACATTGGCGAAGCCACAGAAGGCGGCCACCTGCTTGGGCGGCTCGCGTCCGCCCTCGAGGCGCTCACGGGCGGCATTGACCCGTGCCAGTTCCACCCAGGCGGCCGGGGTCATGCCCACATCGGCCTGGAACAGCCGGGCGAAGTGCCGCGGGCTGAGACCCGCCCGCTGCGCCAGGCTGGCGATGCTGTGATCCTCGGCCGGATTGGCGGCCACATAGCGCTGCAACCCCTGAAGCACCGAGCGCCCGACCGGCGACGAGGCGCCCTGGCGACTGAACTGCAACTGCCCGCCCGGACGCTTGAAGTACATCACCAACTGCCCTGCCACCTGCTTGGCGAGCTCTCGCCCCAGGTCCTCCTCCACCAGGCTCAACGCCAGGTCCAGCCCGGACGTCACCCCCGCCGCAGTGCGCACCTTGCCGTCATGGACCTGGATCGCATCGGCGTCCACCTGCACCTCGGGATAGCGCTCGGCCAAGGCCTCGGCGACGGCCCAGTGCGTGGTGATGCGTCGGCCATCGAGCAGGCCGGCAGCCGCCAGGGCGAAGGCGCCAGTACAGACTGATCCGTAGCGTCGACAACTGGCGGCGCGCCCCCGCAGCCAGTCGAGGATGCCGCTGCGCAGGTGCTGGCTGGCCGCCTGCGGCGTACCGGCGATCAGCAGGGTGTCGATGGGCTCGTGGGTGTCGCCGATCCAGCCATCGGGCAGCAGGCGTGCGCCGGATGAACTGACCAGTGGGCCGGGTTCGCAGGCCAGCAGGCGCAGGCGATACACCTCGCGACCGGCCTGGCGGTTGGCCTCGGCGAAGACATCGAGCGGGCCGCTGGCATCGAGCAACTGGACGCCGGGCATGGCAAGGATGGCGAGGGTCAGCGAGGGCATCTGGAGATCCTGTAGGCACGCAAAAGGGTGGGTAGCGACAGCATAAAACCCCGACCGACCCCATGCGCAGGCCATGTCTGTCGCAGACCGACAATGGCAGGATATGGCGCATAACGTCAATTGAGGACAGCCACCCGCCCCGCCACACTGACTCCACCACCACACCACCCCAGGAGTCACCCATGTCCACCTCCATCGCCGGTATCCAGGTGCCTGACAGCGCCATGGCCCGTGAAATCACCGAACTGGTCCGCGACACCGCCTCGCCGCTGCTGTTTCACCACTCCAGCCGGGTGTTCTACTTCGCCGCCCTGGCCGGCAAGCGCCTGGGCCTGAAGTTCGACAGCGAACTGCTGTACTGCGGCTGCATGTTCCACGATATGGGCCTGACCCATCAGCACAGCAGCGACTGCTGCCGCTTCGAGGTCGACGGCGCCAACGCCGCCCGTGACTTCCTCAAGGGCCATGGCATCGCCGAACGCGACATCGAGCGGGTCTGGACCGCCATCGCCCTGCACACCACACCGGGTATTCCCGAGTTCATGCACCCGCTGATCGCACTGGTGACCGCCGGTGTCGAGACCGACGTCCTCGGCCTGCACCACGAGGGGCTGAGCGCCACCGAGCGCGACGCCGTGGTCCAGGCCCACCCTCGCGGCGAGCAGTTCAAGGAAGCGATCATCCAGGCCTTCTACGATGGCATCCGCCACAAGCCGCAGACCACCTTCGGCAACGTCAAGGGCGATGTCATCGCCGACAAGGAACCGGGTTTCCATCCCGGCAACTTCTGCAGCGTGATCCGCCAGTCCTGCTGGCCGAGCTGAGGCCTCGCTGGCCAAGGCTTGCCGGGCGCCTTACCATGCGCCCGGCAAATATACGCCAGGAGGTCTTATGCAACACACCATCGCGCCAGTCGGCGCAGAGCAGTTCGAGCGACTGACCGAACTGTGGGAAGCCTCGGTGCGGGCTACGCACGATTTTCTTCCCGAAGGCTACATCGAACGCCTGCGCCCGCTGGTACGCGACCAGTACCTGGGCTTCGTCCAGCTGCGCGCCGCATACGATGAACAAGGGCAGATCCTCGGCTTCGCCGGGGTACACGAGGGCAAGCTGGAGATGCTCTTCGTCGATCCGATCTACCGCGGCCAGGGCATCGGCAAGACGCTGTTGGCTGACGTCGTCGCCGAGCTGGGCGTGCGTGAGGTCGATGTCAACGAACAGAACCCGCAGGCCGTGGGCTTCTACCTCAGCCAGGGCTTCGTCCAGACCGGACGCAGCGAAGTCGATGGCCAGGGCGATCCGTATCCGCTGCTGCATCTGAAACGCGAGGGCTGAACATGGCTTCCGCACTGCAAAAAGGGGCCGCTCTGCGGCCCTTCCCGCTCCTATAATCAGAAGACCTAATCCAGCCTCTACCCAGGGAGGCTACCAGCGTGAACCCGCGCATTCCCCTCTTGCTGCTGTGCCTGCTGCTGGCCCTGGCTGGCTGTGCCGGCAAACGCACCTCACCCGCCCCGCCCCCGGCCACGCTCACCCCCGCCCTCTGGCAACAGATCGACCAGGACCTGATTAGCGCCTCGGTTGCCGCCACCGGCTCGGCCAGCGACTATGCCCGTCGCTCGATGCGGGTCTGGCGCGAACAGGTGCAGCAACGCACCGAAAGCGACTTCATCCCCTGGTTCACCGGCTACTGGACCCAGCAGTGGCTGACCCTCAAGGTTGCCTGGTACAAGATGAACAGCGGCAACGGCAGTGACCCGCCAGAAAAACGCCTGGCGCTGTACCTGCAGGCGCAGTACCACGAACGGGTGATCGAACCGGTCGCCGAGCAGATCAACCCCGAAGGCATCCGCGACCGCGCCAGCGCGCTGTACCTGGAACTGTTCGCCAAGCAGTTGCCGACAATCATCCAACGCTACAACGCCCCGCCCGATCAGGTCAGCCAGCGTCTGAATCACCTTGCGGCCATCGACCTGGGCCCGCCCGCGGCCAGGGATGCGACGCTCTACCAACTGCTGCGCGCCCAGTCACTGGACCAGCAGCCCGCCTGGCAGGCGCTGCGCCAGCACCTGCACGACCAGGCTGCCAAGGCTCCCGGGCAAACCGAGGTGGGGCTGTCGTCGGTGGCCACCCGCGCCAGCGAAAAACTCGGCGCCACCCTGGCTCCGCGCGGCATCGCCAGCGCGGTGGCGGCCGCAGTAGGCAAGGCCGCCGGGGCGATGATCTCGGTGGCGGTGGCCGGTTTCGGCATGATGACCCATGACCGCGAACAACCGCAGATGGTCGAGCAACTGCGGGTGATCCTCAACGTGGCGCTGAACGAGGAATGGCGCGAGCTGATGGAAAACCGCCAGAGCGGCGCGCTCTCGGGGGTGTACTACCTGTCGGGGCAGATCGAGGATGGCCTGTTGTCGGGTGCTGGCCGGCCCTGACGCCTCAGGCCACTGCCATGGCCGAGGTCGGCAGGCCGAAGATGCGGTCGAACGCCCAGTTGTAGGCGAAGGTGTAGCACGGCACCAGCACGATGAACGCCAGGTCCACCACGAACGCCTCGACCAGGCTCATGTCCAGCCACCAGGCAATCAGCGGAATCAGGTACAGCACCAGCGTCAGCTGGAAGCCCACCGCGTGCGCCACACGACGTGCCAGGCTGCGCCCACGCTTGGCCTGACGGCTTTCCCAGTGTTCGAACAGGCTGTTGTAGACCAGGTTCCAGAACATGGCGATGGTGGTGATCATTACCGCCAGGGGGCCGGTGTGCGAGGCCGGGGTGTCGGAGAGATAGGCCAGCCCCAGGGTCGACATGCCCAGGCCGATCAGTTCATAGAAGGTCACGTAGACCAGTTTGCGCTTGACGCCTTGCACCGTGGTTACCTCGGAATGCAGGAAATGAAGGCGACGAGAATGAATCAATATTCTTGACAGAAAAAGTCAGCACCTTTCAGATTGACTGAAAGGAGAACTGCATGAACTTTTCCAGCGACAACATCCAACTGTTCCTCGCCGTGCTCGACCGCGGCTCGTTCTCCGCTGCCGCACGAGTGCTGGGGCGAGTGCCATCGGCGGTGAGCATGGCCATCGGCAATCTCGAGGCCGAACTCGGCTACGCGCTGTTCGAGCGTGGAGCGCGCGAGGTCCGCGCCACAGACCGCGCCCGCGCTCTGGAGCCGCACGCACGGCTGATCGCCGAGCAACTGGGGTTACTGCAAGTGCATGCGCTTGAGCTGTCGCGAGGACTGGAAAGCAGCCTGGCCATCGCCGTGGTGCCGGACATCGACCCGCGTCCGCTACTGGCCGCCATTGCGCGGCTGGGCGAACGCTATCCGCTGCTCGACATCGAACTGCTCAGCGCACCGCAGGAGGACGCCCTGCACCTGCTGGACAGCGGCCGCGTCGGGCTGTGCCTGGCCTTTGCCGGATTGCAGGTCGATCCGCAGCGCAGCTTCCAGCATCTGGGCAGCGAGTCGCTGGTGGCAGCCTTGTCGCCCAACCATCCAGCCCTGCGTCAGGGGCGCATCCGCGACCTCGAAGACCTGGTCAGCCTCCGTCAGATCCTGGTACACAGCCGCGACCTGCCGCTGCGCGACACCCGCTCGCTGATCGGCACCACGCACTGGCGCACCGACAGCGTCGACCTGGCCCTGCAGATGGTCGAAGCAGGCCTCGGCTGGGGCGACCTGCCGGCAACGCGGGTCGCCCCCTTGGTGGAAGCCGGGCGGCTGGTGCGCCTGGCGTTTCGCAACACCCGCAACGAACTGCAGTTGCCGGTGCATGCGCTGTGGCTCAAGCAACAGCCCCTCGGGCAGGCCGCGCGGGCGCTGGTGGAGCTGCTGGCTGGCGGTTGACCGCACATGGCCGCTCGTCGGGCAGAACAACGTCTAACTCAACCTTTTGACTGGCAGGCCGATAGCGATCCCGACAGGCGTCGCTACGCGCCAAAAGTGCACGGCGGCCTCCCCAGCAACGGCTCAAGGTCTCGAAACATGAACCTGAAGTTCCGCCACAAGATCCTCCTCAGCGCCTGCGGTGTCGTGGTACTGGCATTCGCATTGTTCACCCTCTACAACGACTACCTGCAGCGCAACACCATCCGCCAGAACATCGAATCCTCGGTCCAGCAGGCCGGCGCGCTGACCGCCAGCAGCGTGCAGAACTGGATGGGCGGACGCATCCTGATCCTGGAGAACCTCGCCCAGGACATCGCCCAGCAAGGCACCGGCAGTCAGGTCGCCGGACTGGTCGACCAACCCTCTTACACCAGCAACTTCCAGTTCACCTACTTCGGCCAGAACACCGGGCTGTTCACCCAGCGCCCCGACGCACAGATGCCCGAAGGCTACGACCCGCGCAAACGCCCTTGGTACACCGCTGCGGTAAGCGCCAACCAGACCCTGCTGACACCGCCCTACCAGGCATCGGTGGGCGGCCTGGTGGTGACCATCGCCATACCGGTCAAGGCCCGCAACAATGGTGAGCTGCTCGGGGTTGTCGGTGGCGACCTGAGCCTGGACAGCCTGGTCGACATCATCAACGCGGTGGACTTCGGCGGTATCGGCCATGCCTTCCTGGTCGACCGTGAAGGCCAGGTAATCGTCAGCCCCGACAAGGACCAGCTGATGAAGAACCTCAAGGACATCTACCCCGGCAGCGGCCTGCGGGTCGAGCCGGGTATGCAGGACGTGACCCTCGGCGGCGAAGAGCGGATCGTCTCCTTCACCCAGGTCAAGGGGCTACCCTCGGCGCAGTGGTACATCGGCCTGTCCATCGACAAAGACAAGGCCTACGCCGCCCTCGGCCAGTTCCGCAGTTCGGCCATCATCGCCATGATCATTGCCGTGGCCGCCATCGCTGCCGTGCTCGGCCTGCTGATCCCACTGCTGATGCGCCCGCTGACCACCATGGGCCGCGCCATGCACGATATCGCCGAAGGCGAAGGCGACCTCACCCGTCGCTTGCAGGTGCAGCACAAGGACGAGTTCGGCGAGCTGGCCATGGCCTTCAACCGCTTCGTCGAGCGTATCCATGCCTCGATCAGCGAAGTGGCCTCGGCCACGCGGCAGGTGCACGACCTGTCCGAACAGGTGATGAGTGCTTCCAACGCCTCGATCAACGGCTCCGAGGAACAAAGCCTGCGTACCAACAGCGTGGCGGCAGCGATCAATCAGCTCGGCGCCGCCACCCAGGAAATCGCACGCAATGCCGCCGATGCCTCGCAGCACGCCAGCGGCGCCAGCGATCAGGCCAACGACGGGCGCCAGGTGGTGGAGGATGCGATCAATGCCATGACCGCGCTGTCGCACAAGATCAGCGAGTCGTGCGAGCAGATCGAAACCCTCAACGCCAGCACCGACGAGATCGGCAAGATCCTCGACGTGATCAAGGGCATCTCCCAGCAGACCAACCTGCTGGCGCTCAACGCCGCCATCGAAGCCGCGCGCGCCGGGGAAGCGGGCCGAGGCTTCGCCGTGGTCGCCGACGAGGTGCGCAACCTGGCACACCGCACCCAGGAGTCGGCCGAAGAGATCCACCGCATGATCACCAGCCTGCAGGTTGGCTCGCGCGAGGCGGTGCACACCATGAACGCCAGCCAGGTCTCCAGCGAGCAGACCGTGCAGGTGGCCAACCAGGCGGGCGAGCGCCTGGCCAGCGTGACCCTGCGCATCGGCGAGATCGATGGCATGAACCAGTCGGTGGCCACGGCGACCGAGGAGCAGAGCGCGGTGGTCGAGAGCTTGAACCTGGATATCACCCAGATCAACGCACTCAACCAGCAAGGGGTGCAGAACCTCAACGAAACCCTGCGCCACTGCGATGCGCTGACCCAGCAGGCGGGACGCTTGAAGCAGTTGGTGGGCAGCTTCAGGATCTGAAACTGCTTCACTGCACTTGGAGGAGCAGCTGTCTTATTCAAAATCTGACAGCCAGCTCAATCCCTGTGGGAGTCACTGTCTTACTCAAAATCTAAAGGTCAGCCCAATCCCTGTGGGAGTAACTGTCTTACTCAAAATCTAAAGGTCAGCCCAATCCCCTGTGGGAGCGGGCTTGCCCCGCGATCACCGGCGCAGCCGTTGCCATGCTCCGCGGTGTTCTTTTCGCGGGCAAGCCCGCTCCTACAGGAGACCTGTCGCGCTGCCGCGTTATAACCTAATAACGAACAATTCTATTTGGCTATAAAGAACAATCTATATCCTGCTGCCATCCGACAACGGGCTAGCGGGCAGATTGAGTAGCGTATGGATGTAGGTTCTTTCGGTTTCACCATTGCCGGGCTGGTCGTGGGCTTCATCGTTGGCATGACCGGCGTCGGCGGCGGTTCGCTGATGACGCCGATCCTGCTGTGGTTCGGTATCAATCCCGCCACCGCCGTGGGCACCGACCTGCTCTACGCGGCAATCACCAAGGCCAGTGGCGTCTGGGTGCATGCACGCAACAAGAACATCGACTGGAAGATCACCGGCTGGCTGAGCCTGGGCAGCGTGCCCGCGGCAGCGCTGACCCTGTGGTTCCTCAGCACCCTGCATGCCGATACCTCGGCACTCAACGCCATCATCAAGCAGGGCCTGGCGGTGGTGCTGATCCTTACCGCCCTGGCGATCCTGTTCAAGTCGCGCCTGCAGGCCTTCGCCAGCAAGCATGCAGGCGACCACTACCATCTCAGCGACCGCAGCCTGAACCTCCTCACCGTGATCACCGGTGTAGTGCTCGGGGTCATGGTCACCCTGACCTCGATCGGTGCCGGCGCCCTGGGCACCGTGGCGCTGTTCCTGCTCTACCCGTTCCTGGTGACCCGGCGCCTGGTCGGTACCGAAATCGCCCACGCCGTGCCACTGACCCTGGTCGCGGGCCTGGGCCATGCCGGCATGGGCAACATGGACTGGTCGCTGCTCGGCTACCTGCTGCTCGGCTCGCTGCCGGGCATCTACCTGGGCAGCCACCTCACAGGCCGCATCTCCGATCGTGTGCTGCGTCCCTGCCTGGCGGGCATGCTGCTGCTGATCGGCTACAAGCTGGCCTTCTGATCCCGCCCCTCAGGCCGGGCCCAGGCGCATGCGCCAGACCTCGGTTCGGCTGAGTTCGAGCCGAGAGCACGGCGGGACGTCGATACGTTGGTAGGCCCCGAGCGAACTGCCGAGCACTTCGACCATCGCGGCGCGCATCACCATCGGGTGCGTGACCGCCCACCAGTCGCCCGGCGTGTCGAATGCCTCCAGCCACTGCGCCACGCGCTTGTGCAGCGCGGCGAAGGACTCTCCACCATGGGGCGCCGCGTCCACGTCGACCTGCCACCACGCCAGGGCTTCGCTCTGCTCGCGCTGCAACTGCTTGAGCGCAACGCCCTGCCAATGCCCCATGTCACAGTCGGCCAGCGCCGTCTCGATACGCACCTCGGGGGCGAGCCAGGCGGCGGTTTCACGGGCGCGCAGTTCGGGTGCGCTGAGTACTTGCACTCCGTCGGGCACAGCCTTCAACAGCGGGGCATCGCCCAGTACGGGATCGTCGGCCAGCGCAAATCGCCCGGTTTTCTGGGCGTGGGTCAGGGCATGGCAGACCAGGGTCAGACGGACGGCTTTCACCTTGGAGTTTCTCTGGCAAATGAGGATTAGGGCATCGAGGAACGCTGCGCTAGGATCGTCAGTCTAACCCAGGCAATTAGCCATCAGAGTCGATTCGATGACCATCACCTCCCGCCCCCCTCCCGGTCCTGTCCTGCTCGCTCTGCGTGAAGGTACACAAGCCTGTCACAAGGCCCTGGAGGCGCGCCTGCCGTTTTTCAGCGAAGGTTTCGACCATGACGCCTATCGCCGCCTCATCGAGGCGTACTACGGCTTTCACGCACCGCTCGAAGCATTGCTGGCAACGCACCAGGGCAGTGAGCGCAACAAGGCTGGGGCGCTGTGCCGCGACCTGCAGGCGCTCAAGCTGAGCGCCGAGCAGATAGACGCGCTGCCGCTGTGCCGGGACTTGCCAGCCATCACCGATGAGGCCAGCGCGCTGGGTGTGATGTACGTACTGGAGGGCTCCACCCTCGGTGGCCAGGTGCTCAAGCGTGTCGTGGCGCAGCGCCTGGGTATCGACGCCGACAGCGGCGGTGGTTTTCTCGATGTGTATGGCAGCGCCACCGCCAGCCAGTGGCGCGGCTTTCTCGAACGCCTGGATCGGCACCCCCTGCCACCCGAAAACCAGGCCCGCGCCGTGGCTGCGGCGGTCGCGACCTTCACCTGCTTCGAGCGCTGGCTGGAGCAGCGCGCGGTGTTGTTGCACCCAACTGAATGCTAAGCGCCACCGTTGATCAACCTGAAAAACGTCACATACCCTGTAGGAGCGGGCTCGTCCCGCGATCGGGCGCGAAGCGGCCGTAAAACCGGGCTTCGAGGTGTTTCAGGAATACCCCGGTTGCCTGATCTACGGCCGCTACGCGCCCGATCGCGGGACGAGCCCGCTCCTACAGGGGGGCGCCTGTGTTTTGATATCAGAACGAAATATTCAACGCCGCAAACAGCGCCCTGCCCGGCTGGTTGTAGGTGTTGGCACCGGCGCTGCTGGCGTTGCCGCCGCGCAGGATCTGCTTGTCGAACACGTTGTTCACCCCCACCCGCACATCGTAGTTGGCGTTGAACTTGTACCCGGCACTCACATCCACCAGCCCATAGGCTTCGACATCCTTCTGCGCCGACTCGTCATAGCGCTCCTGGGTGCGGTAGTTCCAGGTCGGCGACTTCTGCTTGCCGAACCAGGTACCGGCCAGCTGCAGCGACAACTTGTCGGTCGCGCGCCAGTCCAGGGTGGTGTTGACCGTGTACTCGGGGATCACCGACAGCGGCTCGCCGGTCTCGCGGTTGTCGTTGTCGAGCATCCAGGTCAGGTTGGTGTTCCAGTCCAGGCTCGGGGTGAGCTCGACGAACAGGTTGCCCTCGAGGCCCTCTACCCGTGCCTTGCCGGCGTTTTCCCACTGGGTCACACGACTGCCGCCATTGATCGCGTAGACCACGTCGGTGCCGCCAATGATCTTGTTCTGGTAGTCGTTGCGGAAATAGGTCGCACTGGTACGCCAGGTGCCGCGGTCATACAGCAGGCCGATCTCCTTGTTGATGCTGATCTCAGGCTTGAGATCGGCGTTGCCCTGCAGGTAGCAGCCGCCGGAGTTGGTCTGCTGCACGCTGCAGCCATTGCCGCGGCTGTAGAGCAGGTAGCTGGGATTGGACTGGTACAGGTTCGGCGTCTTGTAGGCGCGGGCGATGCCGCCCTTGAAGGACAGTTCGTCGGTGATCTTGTGCGACAGGTTCAAGCTAGGGCTGAAGTTGTCGCCGAAGGTCTCGTGGTGATCGAAACGCAGACCCGGCGTGACGGTGGTAGCGCCAATGATGATGTTGTCCTCGACGAACAAGGCATGGCTGCGCGCCTGCATCTTCGAATCGCTGCGGTCGAAGCCTGCGATCACATCGTTGCCAACGCCTGTCGGGTCGGAGCTTTGCGGACGGAACGAGCCCTGGTCGTTGAGGGTTTCATAGAGGTACTCGCCGCCAACGGTCAGCACGTGCTCCGTGGCGCCCACTGCGAACGGCAAGTTGACCTCGCTCGACAGGCGCGTGTTGCGCAAGCGCGAGAATGCCGCATCGTTGCCGTCGATCGCCCCTTCGGTACGCCCAGCCATGCCCTCGTTCAAGCGCCAGTTGCGCACGTACTCATAAGCCAGCACGGTCTTGCTGGTGCCCCAGGTGAAGTCGCCCAGGTGCGTCAGGTCGTAGGTGTTGCGCTGCATCACGTTGGTCTCGTGGCCATACAGGCTGGAGATCAGCTGCGCGTTGCCACCGCCGTTGCTGTTCATGGTGTCGCCAGCGTAGATATTGCCCTGGCGGCTGTAGCCTGCGCTCATCTCCAGGCGATGCTCGTCGTTGAGCTTCCAGCTCAGCAGGCCGTTGATATCCTTGTTGCGCACACCCTCGCGCCCGGCCACGGTCGGGCTGCCGGCGTGTGCGGCGTTGATGTCCAGGTCGTCGGCGTCGGTCTTGGCCAGGCCGCCATAGAGACGGAACCCCAGGGTGTCGGTCAGGCCACCCCCGAGGTTGAAGTTGGTCCGGTGGCTGGCGCCCTCGGCGCTGTCCTCCGGCATCAGGGTGTACAGGCTGACGCTCCCCTTGAGTGCTTCGCTGGGGCGCTTGGTGATGATGTTGACCACTCCGCCCATGGCGCCCGAGCCATAGCGCGCGGCTGCGGGGCCACGCAGGATCTCGATGCGCTCGACCGCTTCGGCCGGCACCCAGTTGGTTTCGCCGCGGGTATCGCGGTCGCCGTTCCAGCCATAGCGCACCGAGTTGCGTGCACTCGATGGCTTGCCATCGATCAGGATCAGGGTGTTTTCCGGGCCCATGCCGCGCAGGTCGATCTGCCGGTTGTTGCCACGGGCGCCGCTGGCACTGTTGCCGGTGAGGTTGACCCCCGGTTCGCGGCGGATGATGTCGGACAGGTCATTGGCCGGCGGGCGGCGCTTGATGTCCTCTTCGGTGATGACCGACGATCCCAGCGCCTGGCGTGCCTCACGTTCGGCGGTCACCAGCGTGTCTTCGATGACCAGCGCCTGCTCGGCGAATGCTGAAGTCGTTGCCACAGGCGCGGCCAGGGCAACGATGGCCAGCGCCAGGCGGTGCGGGGAAGGTCGGGTGTGCATCGGTACATCTCCTGAAATCGTGTGCGAGAAGCAAGCCGCGCCCCGGTCGGCAGGCCCCTCGCCCACCGGCCCGGCAAAAAGGCGGGTCCGTCAGGGATGGCGAATATAACGATTCTCAAATAGGTTTAAATCTTATTTACGAAATTTACAGATTGCCCGTAAACCCGCCTGGCAGACACCCGCACCCGAGGCGGGCTAGACCAGCACCGCGCCCAGAGCATTGATGGCCTGCACCAGCTGTGGTGCGTCACCCTGTACCCGTACCGCCAGCCCTTCGATCTCGCGACGGACCGGATACTGCTTGCGCAGCAGGTCGAATGCCGCACGTTGCTCGGTGGGATCCTCGCTCAGGCTGCGACGAAAATCCGCATCGTCGCGACGCGGGTCGTAGACCGCACGGCACAGGGTTGCCAGCGCCCAGGCCGGGTCGGCGCTGGCATCGAAGTCCAGGCGTGCCAGCGCTGGCGACGGCAGCAGGTCGGCCAGGTGCACCTGCTCCGGCAAACCTTGCGAACGGCAGAAGGCCTGGTAGATCTGCGCGGTCCCGCGCTGCTTGCCATCGAGGCTGTAGCCGGCGATATGCGGCGTGGCCAGGGTGCACAGGTCGGCCAGCGCCAGGTCGACCTGCGGCTCGCCCTCCCAGACATCCAGCACCGCGTGGACATCCTCGCGGTCCAGCAGCAGCTCGCGCAGGGCGTCGTTGTCCACCACCGGCCCACGGCTGGCATTGATCAGCCAGGCCCCTGGGCGCAGGCGGGCCAGTTGCCGCGCACCGAGCAGATGCCAGGTCGGATGTTCGCCGCCGCGTTGCAGCGGGGTATGCAGGCTGATGGTGTCACACTGTTCAAGCAACGTGTCCAGGCTGACGAAGTCGCCCTCTTCGCTGGCTGCGCGCAGCGGATCGCACACCAGCACCTGCCAGCCCAGGCCCCGCAGTACACGGACCAGACGCCCGCCCACCTCACCGGCTCCAACCACGCCATACACCCGCTTGGGCAGCTCCACGCCATCGAGCTCGGCCAGGGTCAGCAGGCTGCCCAGCACGTAGTCCACCACGCCGCGGGCGTTGCAGCCAGGCGCGCTGCTCCAGTGGATGTCGGCCTGAGCGAAGTATTCGAGATCAAGGTGGTCGGTGCCGATGGTGCAGGTGCCGACGAAGCGCACCTTGCTGCCTTCGAGCAGTTGCCGGTCGACGCGGGTGACCGAGCGCACCAGCAGCAGATCGGCATCCCTGACGCAGGCTGCATCGATGGCCCGGCCAGGGTAACGGCGGATTTCGCCGAATCCGGCGAAGAAGGCATCGAGCAGCGGGATATTTTCGTCGGCAACGATCAGCATGGGCGCTCTCCTTTCAGGGGAGCGCAGTGTAGGCGCTGTGGCCTGTGCGATCCAGCTCAGTCGGCCTTCTTGCGAATCCAGTACAGGTAGGTGCCGGCGTCTTCCTGCTGTTGCACCAGCTCATGGCCGAGGAAGGTGCAGAACTTGGGGATGTCGCGGCGGGTCGAGGGGTCGGTGGCGATGACCTTGAGCAGGCCGCCAGCAGCGAGGTTGCGCACGTGCTGATGCAGCATCATCACCGGCTCCGGACAGTTCAGGCCGGTGGCGTCGAGGGTCGCGTCTGGAGTGAAGTCGGTCATGGTGGGCTCCGCAAATTGTGGGGTATTGTCGCGCAAACCGCGTGCAGGTCAAACAGGGGCCGCAGCACGGCCCCGATCGTCTCAGCGCGGCTTGAGGTCGAGCCGGCGAAGGTGGCAAGTGACCTCTTCGCGGTCGTGGTACAGCTGCTTGCAGGCGATCGACACCTTGACCTTGCGCGCCTTGAACGAGGCCTCGATGCGATCGAGCAACTTGCGCACCTCGGCGTGACGCTGCTTCATCGGCAGCTTGAGATTGACCACGGCCTCGCGACACAACCCCTCGCCCAGCCAGGTTTCGATCAGCGAGGCCGTGCGTGCGGGCTTCTCGACGATGTCGCAGACCATCCAGTCAACGGTCTGCTTGGGCTTCCAGGTAAAGCCATCGGCCATCAAATGCTGCACCAGCCCCGTATCCATCAGGCTTTCAGCCATCGGGCCGTTGTCGATGGCGGTGACCAGCATGCCACGCTTGACCAGCTGGTAGGTCCAGCCGCCCGGTGAAGCGCCCAGGTCGACGCCGGTCATGTCGTCGTTCAGGCGTTGGTCCCATTGATCGCGGGGGATGAACTGGTGCCAGGCTTCCTCAAGCTTGAGGGTCGAGCGGCTCGGCGCCTCGCGCGGGAACTTCAGGCGCGGGATGCCCATCGGCCACAGTGCCGAATTGCCCGCTTCGGCCAGGCCGAGAAACACCCGTCGGCCACTGATGAACGTCAGCAGCAGGCGTGGCTTGCTGGCATCCTCGACCAGACGCCCGGCCTTCTCCAGCGCCTTGCGCAGCGGCACCTCGAATTTGCGGCAGAAGGTCGACAGCTCCTTGCCGTCGTTGCTGTCGAGCACCTCCAGCCACAGGCTGCCACACACCGGCAGGCCCGCCAGGTGCTCGAGCAGCACACTGATCCGGTCAGTTTCCGGCAGCTCGACGAAGTCGCCGCGCGCCCATTGGCGCGGGAAGATCAGCCGGTCGAAGCGCAGCTCACGCATCAGGCGTTCGGCACCGCCTTCGTCGAGGCAAACGAACTCGGCGCTGGCGCTCTGCGGCTTGCCCTTGGCATAGCCGGCCACGCCCAGGTGCGCGGCGTGTTCGCTGATTTCGGCGCAGACCTCGCCCTCGAAGCCGGGCCGGCAATGCATGAACAGGGTATTCATCTCTTACTCCACATCACTGGCGCAGACAGCGCCAGGGCGGCGAATGATAAAGGAAGTTCGGAACCTGCGACATGCCCCGCAGGTCCAGAACAACGTCAGGCCCGCCAAAGCGGTCTAACCTGATTGTTCAGCCTGGCCCGTGCCGTGCGGGCCGATATAGAGCGGTGATACCGGTAACCACGACTGCCGGGCACCGGAGCACAAGGAGTTGGCAATGCCCTCGCTCGATAGCCTGAAAACCCTCAAGACCCTCCAGGTGGCCGACCGCGCCTACCACTATTTCAGCCTCACCGAGGCCGCCAGCCAGTTGGGCGACCTGCAACGCCTGCCCATGTCGCTCAAGGTCCTGCTGGAAAACCTGCTGCGCTGGGAAGACGGTGAAACCGTCACCGGCGACGACTTGCGAGCCCTGGCCGGCTGGCTGCAAGAGCGACGCTCCGACCGCGAGATCCAGTATCGACCTGCGCGGGTACTGATGCAGGACTTCACCGGCGTGCCCGCCGTGGTCGACCTCGCCGCCATGCGCGCGGCCATGGCCAAGGCTGGCGGCGATCCCCAGCGGATCAACCCGCTGTCGCCGGTTGACCTGGTGATCGACCACTCGGTAATGGTCGACCGCTACGCCACCGCCGAAGCCTTCGAACAGAACGTCGACATCGAGATGCAGCGCAACGGCGAACGCTACGCCTTCCTGCGCTGGGGCCAGAGTGCCTTCGACAACTTCCGCGTGGTGCCACCGGGCACGGGGATCTGCCACCAGGTCAACCTGGAATACCTTGGCCGCACCGTGTGGACCCGCGAGGAAGACGGGCGCACCTACGCCTTCCCCGACACCCTGGTCGGCACCGACTCGCACACCACCATGATCAACGGCCTGGGCGTGCTCGGCTGGGGTGTCGGTGGCATCGAGGCGGAGGCGGCGATGCTCGGCCAGCCGGTGTCGATGCTGATCCCCGAGGTGATCGGTTTCAAGCTCACCGGCAAGCTGCGCGAAGGCATCACCGCCACCGACCTGGTGCTGACGGTCACGCAGATGCTGCGCAAGAAGGGCGTGGTCGGCAAGTTCGTCGAATTCTATGGCGACGGCCTGGCCGACCTGCCGCTGGCCGACCGCGCCACCATCGCCAACATGGCGCCGGAATACGGAGCCACCTGCGGCTTCTTCCCGGTCGATGACGTCACCCTCGACTACCTGCGCTTGTCCGGTCGCCCCGACGAGACCGTGCAACTGGTCGAAGCCTACTGCAAGGCCCAGGGCCTGTGGCGCCTGCCTGGCCAGGAACCGCTGTTCAGCGACAGCCTGGCGCTGGACATGCACGAGGTCGAAGCCAGCCTCGCCGGGCCAAAGCGCCCGCAGGACCGAGTGGCGCTGTCCAAGGTCAGCCAGGCCTTCGACGGCTTCATCGAACTGCAGCCCAAGCCCTTGGCCAAGGAGGTCGGACGCCTGGAAAGCGAAGGGGGTGGCGGTGTTGCCGTGGGTAACGCCGACCAGGCCGGCGAGATCGACTACACGCACAACGGCCAGACCCACAAGCTGCGCGACGGCGCCGTGGTGATCGCGGCCATCACCTCCTGTACCAACACCTCCAACCCCAGCGTGATGATGGCCGCCGGGCTGGTCGCCAAGAAAGCCATCGAGAAAGGCCTGGCTCGCAAACCCTGGGTCAAGAGTTCGCTGGCGCCAGGTTCGAAAGTGGTCACCGACTACTTCAAGGCGGCCGGCCTTACCCCCTACCTCGATCAGTTGGGCTTCGACCTGGTCGGCTATGGCTGCACCACCTGCATCGGCAACTCGGGCCCGCTGGACGAGGCCATCGAGAAAGCGATCGGCAGCGCCGACCTGACCGTGGCGTCGGTGCTGTCGGGTAACCGCAACTTCGAAGGCCGGGTGCACCCGCTGGTCAAGACCAACTGGCTGGCCTCGCCACCGCTGGTGGTGGCCTATGCTTTGGCCGGCAGCGTGCGCGTGGATCTCACCCAGGATGCCCTGGGCACTGGCAAGGACGGCCAGCCGGTATACCTGCGCGATATCTGGCCCAGCCAACAGGAAATCGCCGACGCGGTGGCCAAGGTCGATACCGCCATGTTCCACAAGGAGTATGCCGAGGTGTTTGCCGGTGATGCCCAATGGCAGGCCATCGAAGTACCCCAGGCCGCTACCTATGTCTGGCAGGACGACTCCACCTACATCCAGCACCCGCCGTTCTTCGACGATATCGGCGGCCCGCTGCCGGAAATAGCCGACGTGCACGGGGCGCGCATTCTCGCGCTGCTCGGCGACTCGGTGACCACCGACCACATCTCTCCAGCCGGCAACATCAAGGCCGACAGCCCTGCCGGTCGCTACCTGCGCGACAAGGGCGTGGAGCCGCGCGACTTCAACTCCTATGGTTCACGTCGCGGCAACCACGAAGTGATGATGCGCGGCACCTTTGCCAACATCCGCATACGCAACGAAATGCTCGGCGGCGAGGAAGGCGGCAATACGCTGCATGTGCCCAGCGGCGAAAAACTGGCGATCTACGATGCCGCCATGCGCTACCAGGCGCAAGGCACGCCGCTGGTGGTGATCGCCGGGCAGGAATACGGCACCGGCTCCAGCCGCGACTGGGCCGCCAAGGGCACCAACCTGCTGGGGGTCAAGGCAGTGTTGGCCGAGAGCTTCGAGCGTATCCACCGCTCCAACCTGGTAGGGATGGGCGTTCTGCCCCTGCAGTTCAAGGCTGGCGACGATCGCAAGCGCCTGGGCCTGACCGGCAAGGAGCGCATCGATGTGCTGGGGCTCAGTGGCGCGCAGATCCGCCCGGGCATGAACCTGCAGTTGCGCATCCTGCGCGAGGATGGCCAGCAACAGGAGATCGAGGTGCTGTGCCGGATCGACACGCTCAATGAAGTCGAGTACTTCAAGTCGGGCGGGATTCTGCACTACGTGCTGCGACAACTGATCGCCGGTTGAAGGGAAGGCATCGCGGGTTCGCCCGCGATGCCTCTGCAACGTGTCCTGGCGCCCTCGGGGTGAGTCAAAGCATCATATCGATTTGCCACCTACCGGATTTCCGATGTCGCCTGCCCACTGGATCGCCCTCGCCCTGCTTGGTCTGGGCTATGCCCTCGCCCTGTTCCACGGCCACCTGGGACTCGCCGCCCTGCCCGCCTTGCTCGCCCTGTGTTGTACCGCACTGCTGGTGCGACGACCCGCAGGCTGGCAACGAGTGCTCGGGCACGGCTTGTTCATCGTCCTGGCCCTTGCCCTGGCGCTGCACTGGTTGCCCGGTTTCCAGGGGGCAAAGGTCATCGACAAGGTGGTGTTCAGCGAGGGCGCGCTGCCGTTCTCCATGTACCTGAACCTGGACAAGCCGCTGATCGGCTTCTGGATTCTGCTGGCTTGCCCCTGGATCCTGAGCCTGCGCGGGCGCGGTCTACTGCCAAGCCTCGGGCTGGTCTTGCCGCTGACATTGCTGGCTTGCCTGGGTGGCGCCTGGTCGCTTGGGATAGTGGGTTGGGCGCCGAAATGGCCGGAACAGACCTGGATCTGGGCCCTGAACAACCTGCTGCTGGTCAGCCTGACCGAAGAGCTGCTGTTCCGGGGTTATATCCAAGGTGGGCTGCAACGCCTGTTCAGGCACCAGGGGCTTGCATTGATCGTGGCCGCGCTGTTGTTCGGCCTGGCGCATCTGGGGAGCGGCTGGCAGTGGTTCTACCTGGCAAGCCTTGCGGGTATCGGCTACGGCCTGGCGTATCGACTCGGCGGCTTGAGCGCTGCGGTCGTGTGCCATTTCGCTGTCAACCTGACCCATTTCGCATTGTTTACTTATCCGATGCTGGCCCCAGGCTGAACAACGAGTCATGATCGGACCATAACGTCATAAATCGTTAAAAATGCTGACATCTTGAGTGCAAATGCAACCAACGATCCGCTTCCCTAGCTGATGGCTCATGGCCACTTATTGCTCCAGATCAAGCAAGTTAAATATTCATTCAATAAAACCATGGGCTTGCCGATACCTGTCGAAAGCCTTGCGGATTGAACAGCCAATGCGTAACAACCAGCCGATTACCCAGAGAGAACGGACTTTCCCTGCCCAGCAGCGGTTGATTTCCACCACCAACGCCAAAGGCGTGATCACCTACTGCAACGATGCTTTCATCGAAATCAGCGGTTTCTCACGCGAAGAGCTCACGGGAGCGCCACACAATCTGGTACGCCACCCTGACGTGCCCCCAGCAGTGTTCGCCCACATGTGGCAGACCCTCAAGCAGGGCCTGCCGTGGATGGGGATCGTCAAGAACCGCTGCAAGTCGGGCGACCATTACTGGGTCAATGCCTACGTCACGCCGATCTTCGACAACAACCAGGTGGTCGGTTTCGAGTCGGTGCGGGTCAAGCCCACGGCCGAACAGATCCGTCGCGCCGAAGCGCTTTACCAGCGTCTGAACCAGGGCAAGCCGGCGGTGCCGCGTCGTGACAAGTGGTTGCCGGTACTGCAGGACTGGCTGCCGTTCATTCTCATCAGCCAGATCGGCTTCCTCATCGGCAACTGGCTCGGCCACTCCTGGGGCTTTGCCCTGGCTGCTGCCGTTTCTGTCCCCCTCGGCCTGCTTGGCCTCACCTGGCAGCAGCGCGGCCTCAAGCGCCTGTTGCGCCTGGCCGAACAGACCACTTCCGATCCGCTGATCGCGCAGATGTTCACCGACAGCCGTGGCGTGCAGGCACGCCTGGAAATGGCCATGCTCAGCCAGGAATCCCGCCTGAAAACCTGCCTCACCCGGCTGCAGGACAGTGCCGAGCACCTGAGCGAGCAGGCGCGCCAGTCCGATGTGCTGGCGCACAAGAGTTCTTCGGGGCTGGAACGCCAGCGCGTGGAGACCGAGCAAGTCGCCGCTGCCGTCAACCAGATGGCTGCTACCACGCAAGAAGTGGCCAACCACGTGCAGCGCACCGCCGATGCCACCCAGGAAGCCAATCGCCTGACCAGCCAAGGCCGTCAGATCGCCGGGGAAACCCGCGAAGCCATCGAACGCCTCTCCGCAGCGGTGGGTGAAACCGGCCAGACCGTCACCCAGTTGGCCAAGGACAGCGACGAGATCGGTGGTGTGGTCGATGTGATCAAGGGCATCGCCGACCAGACCAACCTGCTGGCGCTCAATGCTGCCATCGAAGCGGCCCGCGCCGGGGAAATGGGCCGGGGCTTCGCCGTGGTTGCCGACGAAGTGCGCCAGCTGGCGCAACGTACCGCCGAATCCACCGGACAGATCCACGGCCTGATCGCCAAGCTGCAGCAGACTGCCAGCAATGCCGTGCAAACCATGGAGACCGGCCACCGTCAGGCCGAGGAAGGCGTCGAGCGAGTGATGCAAGCCGACCAGGCGCTGGTAGGGATCAGCGAAGCGGTGGCCAACATCACCGACATGGCTACCCAGATCGCTGCTGCCACGGAAGAACAGACTGCAGTGGCGGACGAGATCAGCCGCAACATCAGCACCATAGCCGATCTGGCCGACCAGACGGCAGAGCAGGCGCAGCATTCGGCACTGCTCAGTGAAGAACTGACCAGTACGGCTGGAACGCAGTACTCGCTAGTGGAGCGGTTCAACCGCTGAGTGACAAAAAAGGGGCTGCCTGAGGCAGCCCCCTTTTTTTTACCAGTCCAGACTCAAACGGCTCTGGAAATACCGCTTTTCACCCGTCAGCGGATCGTCGAACCCTAGACTTTGCGCCAGCAGTTTCAATGGCCGCTCGTAGTCGTCCTCGCCCTCGAGCAATGTCGGATAGAACGGGTCGTTGCTGATCGCGGCGCCCAGTGCCGCCATGTGCACTCTCAACTGATGGGTCTTGCCGGTCACGGGCGAGAGCCCGTAACGCCACAGGTTACCGTTCTTCCCCAGGACTTCGGCCAGGGTCTCGCTGTTCGCCACCCCTTCGACCTCACGCATGCGAAAGAACGGCTCACCATGCTCCAGCCGACTACGGTGCACCAACGGAAACTCCCGCGTCGGCAGCGCAGCAGCGATGGCCTGGTAGCGTTTGTCGATGCGTCGCTCGGGAAACAGCCGCTGATAGGCGCTGCGCGACTGCGGACTGGACGAGAACAGCACCAACCCCGCCGTATGCCGGTCGATGCGGTGCAGCGGCACCAGATGGGGATTGTCCAGACGACGGATCAGGCGTCGAAGCAGGGTGTGCTCGACATACTCGCCCGTGGGTGTGACTGGCAGGAAATGCGGCTTGTCCGCCACCACCAGGTGCTCATCGCAATGCAGGATGGTTTCCTGGACGGGAATGGGCCTTTCATTGGGGACTTCACGAAAGTAATGCAGACGCATGCCACGGCGGTAAGGCAGATCGGCCGCCACTGCCCTGCCCTCGGCATCGAGCACTCGCCCTCGACTGAAGCGATCGAGCCATTGGTCACGACCAATGCCCTTGAAGTGATCGCACAGGCAATCGAGGACCGTGATCCAATCGCCAGGCGGCAAACAAACGGTACTGGCTTGCTGGTGAGCTGGGTCGAACGGCGTGGACATGGCAGGCTCTGTAATCAATGAGCGGGCATTATCGCCAATGCCCGCTCACTCAACCAGCCTCGCCAACTTGCTCACAACGCGACTTGAGCCAGCGCAACACCTGCACCGCCTCCCAGCGTCCGGCATCATAAAGGGCGTAGACCACCCCCTCGTAGCCAACGACATCCAGCGGGCGATGAAAGCCTGCGCGCTGGAACAGCGCCTCGATCTCGGCAAAGCAGGTATTGAAATGGACCTTGCCGAACGGAGTACGGTCGTCGGTCACCAAGCCCTCCATGCGCAGCTCAAGCACCGCATCGCACACCGCTTCCGGGGGCATGCGGTTGACGCTGTACTTCAGTTGCTCGACATTGTGCATCGCCTCACCCCAAATACTGTATCTTTATACAGCATACGAATACCGTGGCCATTCCGTCAATTCGCAACAGCTCATTGCAAGCCTGGCAGGTGGCCGGTCCCCTTGCGAACAGTCATTACCTGGCGCCTGGGGTTGTCGCGTGAAATGGCCAGGTGAACCCAGGTGTCGAACTCCAGGATCAGTTGATCGAACACAATGGAACTGTCGCGAATGCATTCGGCCAGTTGCCGGGGCGTCATCGTTTTTACGCACATGTCGGCGGCCAGGCCGAGGCAATGCGCACTGTTGCGCACGCCGCCCACAAGCTGGTTGACGGTTTCATTGCGAAAACCGCTGGTGATCTGGATCGGGGAGTCGATCAAGGCTCGCACCTCTTCGAGCACCCCGCACAGCAAGCGCAGATTGGCCAAAGCCTCGGGATCGGGATCGTTGGGTATAGCGTTGTGCGCGGCGGCCAGCGAAAACGTCATCTCTTCGAGCGTGAAGTTCGGCGTAAGAAACATGATGTGTCCCCGGGTGATCGGCTGTATCGGGCCAGCATCATCGACCAGGACCACACCGGACGGGATGAAGGAAACGCTCCCCCCTACCTGTCACTTGAGGAACGCCGCCACCTGCTGCGCGTCGAACGGCCAGAGCAGTTCGGTGCCGCTGTCGCAGCGACGCAAGACAGGGATGATCAAGCCGTAACGCTCGAACATGGCTTCATCATCGGCGATATCAACCAATTCGACCCACAGCCCGTGCTCGACGAACGGCATCAACACAGCCTCGGCGACTTCACACAAATGGCACCCCAAGGTGCCGAACAATTGGCATTCAGGCAGCATTATCAGTTCCCGGGCCCAGTGAAGAGACGCTCATTCTAGGCCCGCCGGGAGCCGCCTGCATCTGCTGCTCAATCCTGACTGGTAGCGCCGATACGGTGCAGGGACAGGTCCGCCCCCTGGAACTCCTGCTCATGGCTCAAGCGCAAACCATGTACCGCCTTGACCAGCCCGTACACGGCAAAGCCACCAGCCAAGGCCACCAGTACGCCTGCCAGGCTGCCAAACAACTGGCTCGCCAGGCTGACACCGCCCAGCCCTCCGAGCGCCGACTGGCCGAAGATACCGCACGCCAAACCGCCCCAAACGCCGCATACACCATGTAGCGGCCATACGCCAAGTACATCGTCGACTTTCCAGCGATTCTGCGAGGCAGTGAAGCACCCCACGAACAGTGCTCCCGCCACCAGCCCGGTCACCAGCGCGCCAACCGGGTGCATGAGATCGGAACCGGCACACACCGCCACCAATCCGGCCAGTGGGCCATTGTGCAGGAAGCCCGGGTCATTGCGCCCGACCAGCAAGGCCGAGAGCGTGCCGCCGACCATCGCCATCAGCGAATTGATCGCCACCAGGCCGCTGACACCCTCCAGGGTTTGTGCACTCATGACGTTGAAGCCGAACCAGCCGATGATCAGGATCCACGACCCCAGCGCGAGGAACGGAATACTGGAAGGAGCGAAAGCCACCAGCCGTCCATCACGGTACCGTCCTCGACGGGCACCGAGCAGGATGACGGCAGCCAGCGCCAGCCAGCCGCCCATGGCATGCACCACCACCGAACCGGCAAAGTCATGGAACGGTGCGCCAAACCGGGCTTGCAACCAGGCCTGGACGCCCAGGTTGCCGTTCCACACCGCCCCTTCGAAGAAGGGGTAGACGAAGGCCACGATCAGCGCGGTGGCACATAACTGCGGGGCAAAACGTGCACGCTCGGCGATGCCTCCGGAGATGATTGCCGGAATCGCCGCAGCGAAGGTCAGCAGGAAGAAGCACTTGACCAAGGCATAGCCATGATCGCTGGCCAACTCCGCAGCCGGCTGGAAAAAGCTGACGCCGTAGGCGATCCAGTAGCCGATGAAGAAATACACCAGCGCCGAGACGGCGAAGTCGCTGAGAATCTTGCACAGGGCATTGACCTGGTTCTTGTGCCGCACGGTACCGACCTCGAGAAAGGCGAAACCCGCGTGCATGGCCAGGACCAGAATGGCCCCCATGAGGATGAACAGGGTGTTGGAGCCATGGACGAGTGAGTCCATCGCGCTATGCATGTTTTCCATGGAATGGGCAGACCTGCTGAAAAGTGCACCAGGACAGTTCAGAAACCTTGCTCGCGCACCTGATCGGTGCCTGCCGTGCGCCCCGTTTTGGGGGAGCGGCTACATAGGGAGTGGTTTTTTCTTGGGTTTGTCGTGGATTGGGTTAAGGTTTATCGGTGTCGGCCAGGGCCTTGCGCGCATATGGGGCAGCGCCCGGCATCGACGCCCCGCGACCCGGCAGAACAAAGCAAACGCCGTACCAGCGACAAGTGGTGAACCTTCC
This sequence comes from Pseudomonas sp. A014, assembly GCF_052378495.1. Classification (NCBI taxonomy): domain Bacteria; kingdom Pseudomonadati; phylum Pseudomonadota; class Gammaproteobacteria; order Pseudomonadales; family Pseudomonadaceae; genus Pseudomonas; species Pseudomonas sp. A014. The sequence continues at coordinate 1,907,945 of NZ_CP199001.1, read as the reverse complement.
GCCACACTCATCACTCGAAATAGCCACACACATCGACAGGGAGAGACCCCATGGCCAGCAAATCGGCAAAGACTGCACAAGAGATCTTGATGGCTGACTTCCAGGCACTGGTGCGCGACACCGAGAAATTACTCGCCGACACTGCCAATCTGGCGGGCGACCAGGCCGACGAGCTGCGTGGCCAGATCCACGACCGCCTGCAGCAGGCCCGCGAAAGCCTGCAACTGACCCAGGACTCGGTCCGCGAGCGCGGTCAGGCAGCGCTGGGCAGTGCCGAGGAGTACGTACAGGAAAACCCATGGCAGGCCATCGGCATCGCAGCCGGTGTCGGGCTGCTGGTCGGCCTGCTCGCCAGCCGCCGCTGAGGAGGACGCATGGACAACGATGCCATCGGCGCCGGCGTTTCCGGCAGACGCCTCGGCGCGGCCATCCTGGGGCTGCTGCACAGCCACATCGAACTGTTCGGCATCGAATTGCAAGAGCAGAAAGGCCGAACCCTTCGCCTGCTGCTGTTCGCAGGCCTGGCACTGGTATTCGCCCTGCTCCTGCTGACCGCGCTGTCCGGGCTGATCCTGGTACTGCTGTGGGACAGCTACCGATTGGCCGGCATCGTCGGCCTTTGCGTGTTCTACAGCGCCGCGGCACTCTATTGCGGCCTGCGCCTGAAGGCCGCAGTGTTCGATGAATCTTCACCGTTCAACAGCACCCTCGAAGAACTCGCCAAGGACCGGGAGCGCCTGTTGCCATGAGCCTGCCTGAACTGCCTAATACCCGTAATCCTCGCGAACTGCGCAAGGCGCTGCTACGCCTGCGTCTGGAAATGCACCGCCAGGAGATCCGCCACGAGTCTCGTCAACTGCTCGAGCCGGTCCAGCGCCTGCGCGGCATGGGCGCATCGGTCCAGGACGGCCTCGGCATCAAGCACGCTCCGCTGTGGGGCCTGGGTGTCGTGGTCGCCATGGGCTTTCTGACCGGAAAGGGCGTGCGCAGCGGCAACCTGGCGCGCCTGGTGCGCCTGGGTGGCAGCCTGGCCCCTCTGGTGCGCCTGTTCCTGCAGAACGGCCGTCATCGCTGAAACGAGGCGCCCGCCGCTTGCGCGGGCGCCCGTGACACGGGAAGCTATGGCCACCATCTGACGGGAGATCGAGCCTTGGACTGGCATACCCTGCTCAACCGCGAACGCCTCGGCAAAGCCTTGTACAGCCCCGAAGAACTGGGCCGCAGCCCATTCCACAAGGACCATGACCGCATCATCTTCTCCGGCGCCTTCCGCCGCCTGGGGCGCAAGACCCAGGTCCACCCGGTGTCCAGCAACGACCACATCCACACCCGCCTCACCCACTCCCTCGAAGTCAGTTGCGTAGGCCGCTCGCTGGGCATGAGGGTCGGCGAGACCCTGCGCGCCAACCTGCCCGACTGGTGTGCACCAAGCGACCTGGGCATGATCGTGCAATCGGCCTGCCTGGCTCACGACATCGGCAACCCACCGTTCGGCCACTCCGGTGAAGACGCCATCCGCCACTGGTTTCAGCAGGCAGCGGGCCGTGGGTGGCTCGACGACATGAGCGACGACCAACGTGCCGACTTTCTCAACTTCGAAGGTAATGCCCAGGGTTTTCGCGTGCTCACCCAGCTGGAATACCACCAGTTCGACGGCGGCACCCGTCTGACCTACGCCACCCTCGGCACCTACCTCAAGTACCCATGGAGCGCCCGTCATGCCGACGCGCTGGGGTACAAGAAACACAAGTTCGGCTGCTACCAGAGCGAACTGCCGCTGCTGCAGCAGATCGCTCACAAGCTGGGCCTGCCACAGCTCGAGGAACAACGCTGGGCTCGTCACCCGCTGGTGTACCTGATGGAGGCCGCGGACGACATCTGCTACGCGCTGATCGACCTGGAGGACGGCCTGGAGATGGAGCTGCTGCAGTACGCCGAGGTCGAGGCGCTGCTGCTGGACCTGGTCGGTGACGACCTGCCCGACACCTATCGGCAACTGGGCCCGGCGGATTCTCGTCGGCGCAAGCTGGCCATTCTGCGCGGCAAGGCCATCGAGCACTTGACCAACGCCGCCGCCGAGGCCTTCGTCGAACAGCAACAGGCACTGCTGGCCGGGCATCTGGCAGGGGACCTGGTCGAGCACATGCACGGACCGGCCAAGCACTGTGTGCTGCAGGCCAAGGATATCGCGCGCAAGAAGATCTTCCAGGACAAGCGCAAGACCCTGCACGAGATCGGCGCCTATACCACGCTGGAGATCCTCCTCAATGCCTTCTGCGGCGCAGCGCTCGAGCAACACGGTGGGCGCACGCCGTCATTCAAGAGTCGGCGTGTGCTGGACCTGATCGGCAACCACGCCCCCGACCCACACGGCACCCTGCACAACGCCTTCCTGCGCATGATCGACTTCATCGCTGGCATGACCGACAGCTACGCCAGTGAAATGGCTGGAGAAATGACAGGACGCTCCAGCCCTCATTGACAGACAACGAGGGACGGTCAGCCCCGGCTTGCCGTCCCTCTTGAAAGAAACTTCCTACGCAACCACTGCGCCATTAAATACTCAGAAGAATAATTTGAGATTTAGTGACTTTCTCGTCTTGACTCCTTACAAAACTCATACATATCCAAGCTGCGTGTAGTACTTGGACGTAGGTCTTTTCCCATATATGGCGTTACGCCTAGCCTCTCATGCGCGAAGGCGGTCAACTGCGATAAGGTTTTGTTTGCATCTGACAATCGCCGACTGGGAAGTTGATATGAGCTCCATATTTATTGTTGATGACCACCCCGTGATTCGCCTGGCCATTCGCATGTTGCTGGAAAATCAGAGCTACAAGGTCATTGGCGAATCTGACAACGGCGTCGAGGCCATGCAGATGATCCGTGAGACCCAGCCTGACCTGGTGATCCTCGACATCAGCATCCCCAAGCTCGACGGTTTGGAAGTCCTGGCACGTTTTCAGACCATGGGGCTGCCACTGAAAGTGCTGGTACTGACGGCACAGTCGCCTGCGTTGTTCGCGATCCGTTGCATGCACTCAGGCGCTGCCGGATTCGTATGCAAGCAGGAAGATCTGAGTGAATTGCTCAGCGCAGTCAAGGCCGTACTTTCTGGTTACAACTACTTCCCCAGCCAGGCAATGAACCCCCACCAGGAAATATCCGCTCGTGACATGGATCTTTTCCGACACGTTAACGACAGAGAGTTGATGGTTCTTCAACTTTTCGCACAGGGGCGCAGCAACAAGGAAATAGCCAAAGGCATGTTCCTCAGCAACAAGACTGTCAGCACCTACAAAAAACGCCTGATGCAGAAGTTAAGGGTCGATACCTTGGTCGACCTGATCGAAGTGGCCAAGCGCAACGCGCTGGTCTGAGGTGGATCATGCCGAGGTACATCGCCTGCGTGCTGCTGACCCTGCTCAGCCTGGGTTGCCAGGCTCAAACGAAGCAGGAGCCCGCCCCCAGGAAGCTCAACCTGCTGGTCCGCTCCACCTCCGAAGCAACCGTGCCAGCTTTTTCGACCGCGCAGCAGCAATGGCTGCAATGCCGCACCAGCCTGACACTGGGAACCTCCGCGCCCAACAATCCGCCCTTCGACGTTACCAATGGCAGCGAATATCAAGGCTTGACAGCGGAGTATGCCGGCCTGATCGGCAGGGCACTGGGGCTGGAAATAAAGGTGCTGCGCTTTAATCATCGCCAGGACGCAGTCCAAGCACTCAAGGCCGGGCGCATCGATCTGCTTGGCAGTGCAAACGGCTATGAGGCCGCGGTCGAGGGGGTGGCGCTGTCCAAACCCTACGCTGTAGATCGCCCCGTTCTGGTCACCCGCGAAGACGAGACACGCCCCCTCGACCTGGGGCTCGCCGACTTGCGCCTGAGCACGCTCTATCATTACCTGCCGCTCGAGGATATACATGCGCTTTACCCGCAAGCCCAGCTGAAAACCTTCGGTTCCACCTCCGAAGCGCTGAACGCTGTCGCATTTGGCCAGGCCGACGTCTTTCTCGGCGATACCATTTCGACTCACTTCCAGCTTACCCGCGGTCATCTGCCACAACTGCGCATGAGCAATTTCGGCAAGCACGAAGCCGTGGGCTTCAGCTTTGCCGTGCGTGCCCAGGATCAGCTGTTGATGGGCCTGATCAACACCATCCTGGACAGCCAGCCGGCCAGCGTCAGGAATTCGATCTTCAAGCGCTGGAGCGCGGGCAGCGACCTGCTGCTTACCGATCGTCGGCTGCAACTGACGCCGCGCGAGCAGCAATGGCTACATGATCACCCGAGCATGCGCGTGGTGGTAAACGATACCTCGGCTCCCCTGTCATTCTTCGACGGCAACGGCCATTTCCGCGGTATCACTGCCGACCTGCTGGAGCTGGTTCGACTGCGCACCGGCTTGCGTTTCGAGATCCAACGCGCTACCGGGATAAAGGAAATGATCCAGTCACTCGCGCAGGGCAGTGCTGACCTGATTGCTGCACTTGCCATCGCATCGCCTGCCCGAACAGACCTGCAACTCAGTCGCCCGTATCTCGAGAGCCCCTATGTACTGGTTACCCGCAGCGGCCGACCGTACACGTCGCTGGAACATCTGAATGGCCGCCGGGTCGCCGTTACACGACATACCTCCCCCTCCGTCCTGCTGGCGACGGCACACCCGAAGATCCGACTGATCGAGACCGAAAGCACTTTCTACTCCATGGCCCTGCTGGGCAGCGGCGCCGTGGACGCAGCCATCACCACGCTGCTGGATGCCAACCACGCCATCGCCGCCAACAACGATCTGGTGATCCGCAGCACCGTCGGCAACGACCCGGCCACCTTCTCCATGGCCAGCGTCAAGGACGCCAGCCCGCTGGCCTCCATCCTCGACAAAGCCTTGCTGAGCATCACGCCTGAAGAGCTGGGTGTCATCAACAGTCGCTGGCGCGGTTATGCATTGCACGATGGTGGCCAATGGCGCGAGTACCAGCGGCTGGTGCTGCAGGTCGTGCTGGGGATCGGCATCCTGCTGTTACTGGCGCTGGCCTGGAACGCCTACTTGCGACGCCAGATACGGCAGCGTCGCCGGGCAGAACGCGCCTTGAACGATCAGCTCGAGTTCATGCGCGCCCTGCTCAATGGGACCCCTCACCCGATGTACGTACGCGATCGCGAAGGACGGTTGCAAAGCTGTAACGACAGCTATCTGGAGGCCGTCGACGCGAGTGCCGACGCGGTCATGGGCAAACTGCTCCATGAAAGCCTGTTCAGCAACTGCGACTATACCCGGCAGATCCAAACCGACTATCTGCAAGTAATGGAAGCAGGCACGCCGCTGATCATCGACCGCCCCCTGCGCCTTAAAGACCGCGAACTGACCATCTACCACTGGATCCTTCCCTACCGCGACTCGCTGGGCGAAGTGCAAGGCATCATCGGCGGCTGGATCGACATCAGCGAACGCCGCAAGCTGATCCAGGACCTGCGCCTCGCGAAACAGCAGGCCGACGATGCCAACCGGGCCAAGAGCACCTTCCTGGCGACCATCAGCCATGAAATCCGCACGCCGATGAACGCCGTCATCGGCATGCTCGAACTCGCGGCCAGACGCGCCGATCAGGGGCAGTTGGACAAAGCGTCGATCGAGGTCGCCTATCATTCGGCCAGGGACCTGCTCGGGCTGATTGGCGATATTCTCGACATCGTCAGAATAGAGTCCGGGCATATGTCCCTGAGCCCCGAACCGATCGATCTGGCATCCCTGATCGAATCGGTACGACGGGTATTCGAAGGTCAGGCCCGAGAAAAAGGCCTGCTGCTGGAAGTGGTCATAGATCCCTCGGCACGTTGCCACGCCCTGCTCGATCCACTGCGTTTCAAGCAGGTGCTCTCCAACCTGGTCAGCAACTCGATCAAATTCACCAACGATGGCCATGTACGCATCAAAGCCTCGGTGCAGGAAAGCGAGCGCGACATGCTCGAGCTGGAAGTGCGCGACAGCGGGATCGGCATTCACGATGACGACTTGCGACGGTTGTTCACCCCCTTCGTACAGGTCGACCCACAGAGCGAAAGCGCCCGTGCCGGCACTGGGCTGGGCCTGGCGATCTGTCGCACCCTGTGCGAAATGATGGGCGGCCAACTGGCGATCAAGAGCCTGCAGGGCGTGGGTACCCAGGTACGACTGCTGATGCCGCTGCAGCGCGTGGCACCGCCCCCGGACAGCGTCGTGCGGCCCCCGCACATAGAGGCACCCGACACGCGGCTCAGGGTTCTTGTCATCGACGACCATCCCGCCAACCTGCAGTTGATGGCCCAGCAACTGACCTACCTGGGGCTCTGGCATGACAGCGCCCGCGACGGTCAGGAAGGGCTGGAAAAATGGCGGCACACAGACTTCGACGTGCTGATCCTGGACTGCAATATGCCGCGCATGAATGGCTACCAGCTGGCAGAAGTCCTGCGCAGTGAAGAACGTCAACGGGGCAAGACGCCTTGCACCATTCTCGGCTACACCGCCAACGCCCAACCGGAAGTGCGCCAGCGTTGCCTGAACGCCGGCATGGACGACTGCCTGCTCAAGCCCATCAGCCTGCAAACCCTCGGCTTGCATCTGGCCAGCGTGAGCCCCTCGCAACGGCGGCAATCACAAGAACCTTTCGACCTCGACGCACTGGCGAAGATCGTCGGTGACCGCTGCGAAGACCGGGCAAGAATGCTGGCTACACTGCAACTGAGTCTCGAGCAGGACCTCACTCTACTGATGGCCCTGGACCCCGAGCACGACGCACAGGCCATCGTCGAACAGGCGCACAAGATTCTTGGCGTGGCACGCATGTTGGATGCAAAGGGATTGATGGAGGCTTGTCAGGCGCTGGAAACAGAGGGTCTGTCGTCGACGCAACTGAAACTGCGTCGCCAGGCACTGGCGCGGCAGATGCGCCGCATAGAGAAGGCCTTGGCCGGTCAGCGTTGCCGACCAGCCAAGGCACAGTGACGCGGGATCAGGAAGCCGAGTTGATCGGCTTGTCCGGATACCAGGCATCCAGCAGCGGGCTGACTTCGATCTTGGTGAGCTCGCTGCGGCCCTTGAGCCACGCCTCGACAGTGGCGCGCTGCTCTTCGCTGACCGAGCCACGCTTGGCCAGGCAGACCAGGCCGAAGTCATCACCACCGACATAGTCCAGGCCGTTGGCGTCCATGGCTTCTGCCAGGAAGGCGTCGAGGAAGGCATCGATGGCTTCGTCGGACAGGTCTTCCTTGAAGTCCAGGTTCAGTTCGAAACCCAATTCCTGGAATTCATCCACGCACAGCTTCTTGCGCAGACGACGGGAACGGTTGGTAGCCATTGAAACAATCCTCTTGAGTAATTACGCGCGGCACTTTACCAGTTTCCGCGCCAGAGCGGCGCTTTTGTGTCGAACCTGCCCACAAACAGCACGCTTGGGGCATAATGCGCACTATATTTCGCCAAGGGGCCATCATCTCTTACAGCCCCGTCGTCCCTTTCCCTCGCCCGCAGGGTTACAGCACTCATGATCAAGACGCTTCGCCCACTGCTTTTCGCCGGCCTGCTCCTTCCCATCGCCTTGCCCAGCCAGGCTGCCGCCGTCAACACCAGCTTGCCACCGAAGGTGCAGCAGGCACTCAAGACCAACAAGCTGCAGGACAATGCCCTGTCGCTGGTGATGCTGCCACTCGATGGACCGGGCACGCCGACCATCTTCAATGCCGATGTCTCGGTCAACCCGGCCTCGACCATGAAGCTGGTGACCACCTACGCCGCTCTCGAATTGCTCGGCCCGACCTTTCAGTGGAAGACCGAGTTCTACACCGATGGCACCCTGAACAACGGCGTGCTCAACGGTAACCTCTACCTCAAGGGTGGCGGCGATCCGAAACTGAACATGGAAAAGCTCTGGTTGCTGATGCGTGACCTGCGTGCCAACGGTGTGCGCACCGTCACCGGGGACCTGGTACTGGACCGCAGCCATTTCGTGCAACCCACCCTGCCGCATTTCGACGACGATGGTGGTGACGTCAACAAGCCCTTCCTGGTCAAGCCGGACTCGCTGCTGGTCAACCTCAAGGCCCTGCGCTTCGTGGCCCGCAACGATGGCGGCAAGGTCGTGGTTTCGGTCGAGCCGCCCATCGCCAGCATCCGCATCGACAATCAGGTCAAGGCCGTGGCCTCGAAGCAATGCACCGGCGATGTACGCTACAACCCCGTGGTTCAGCCCGATGGCGTGAGCGTCACGGTCAGTGGCCAGCTCGGCGACGGCTGCAACTCGCAAACTTATCTGGCCCTGCTCGACCACCCCGCCTATGCGGCCGGTGCGGTCAGAGCGATCTGGAACGAGCTCGGCGGCAGCATCCAGGGCCGTGACCGCATCGAAAACGTGCCCAAGAGCGCACGCCTGCTGGCCCGGGCCTTCTCGCCAGACCTGGTCGAGGTGATCCGCGATATCAACAAATACAGCAACAACACCATGGCCCAGCAACTGTTCCTCAGCCTGGGCGCGCAATTTCGCACCGATGCCGACGGCGACGATGCCCGCGCGGCACAGCGTGTCGTGCGCCAGTGGCTGGCCAAGAAAGGCATCACCGCACCGCACCTCGTGATGGAAAACGGCTCTGGTCTGTCACGCGCCGAACGTGTCAGCACACGTGAAATGGCGGCTTTGCTGCAAGCCGCGTGGAAGAGCCCCTATGCGGCCGAATTCATCAGCTCGATGCCATTGGTGGGCATGGATGGCACCATGCGCAAGCGCCTGAAGCGCACCGCCATGACCGGCGAGGCGCACATCAAGACCGGCACCCTCAATACCGTACGCGCGATCGCAGGCTTCAGTCGCGACAGCAACGGTCATACCTGGGCCGTGTCGGCGATTCTCAATGATCCAAAGCCGTGGGGCGCCTCCCAGGTACTGGATCAGGTGTTGCTGGAGCTCTACCGCCAGCCCAAGGTCGGCACCGGGACTGTCGGCGTAGTGCCCTGACAGAAACGGACAAACCGGGGCTGTCACGCAGCCCCGACCACCTCAAGGCAACTCCGCCTCCACGCGATCGCGTCCGGCCTGCTTGGCCGCATAGACCCCCGCATCCGCTCGCAGCAACAAGGCATCGGCCCCTTCACCGACACGCCATCCCGCTACGCCGAAACTGGCCGTCACTCTGCCGACCCCCTCGACCGGCACACCGCGCACTCCCTGCCACAGCTCCAACGCAAGCTTGCGGGCCTGCTCGGCATTGCTGCCCGGGCAAAGCACCATGAACTCCTCGCCTCCCAGCCGGCAGAACACATCGGTCCGCCGCAAGCGATGGCCAATCCGCTGGCAAAGGCTGCGCAACACGCGATCGCCGACAGCATGGCCAAACTGGTCGTTGATGCATTTGAAGTGGTCGATATCGAGCATGATCACTGCCAGGTCCAGATCATCACGCTGGGCCCGCTCCAACTCGACCTTGAGTCGCTCCTGGAAGTAACGCCGATTGTGGATGCCGGTAAGGACATCAGTCACCGACAATGCACGCAACTCCTCCTCCACCCGCTTGAGATCGGAGATGTCCGTCAGATAGCCATGCCAAAGGGTACAGCCCTCCTCCCCGATCTCCGGCGTTGCCTCCCCACGCACCCAACGCAGACCGGCGCGGGGCAGGCAGACGCGGTACTCCTCGCGCCAGGGCGTCAGGCGCACGGCCGACTCGCGCACCGAACGGCGCACCCGATCAAGATCGTCCGGATGAATGCGCTCGAACACCTTCGATGCGTCTTGGCGCAGCAGCTGCAGATCCACTTCATAAATGTCCAGCAGCCCGGCGCTGGCGTAGGGAAAACACGAATGGCCGTCGGCATCCAGACGATATTGGTAGATGCCACCCGGGACCTCGGCACTGAGCTTCTCCAGCAGCCGATCACGGGCGGCCAACGCTTCATGAACACGACGACGCTCGGTGACATCGATGCAGATGGCCAGGTAACCCACCCACAAGCCTTGCTCGTCGAGCACCGCCGTCACCAGCATGTTGGCCAGCAAATGACTGCCGTCCTTGCGCACCAGGGTCCACTCACCGGGCTCCCCTGCACCCTCCTGCACGGTTTCGGCGAACATCGCCTGGCCTGCAGTGATCTCGCGCCCGTAGCGCAGGCTCAAGGCATGGGCACGCTGGCGCAGTTCGTCCGGCTGGACCAGATCCTCCAGCGCCAGGTGACCGAGCGCTTCGTCGGCCGAGTACCCCAGCATGCGCTGGGCTCCTGCATTGAAGGTGCTGATAACGCCCCGCAGGCTGGTGGCAATGATTGCTACCTGGGTCGCGGCATCCAGCACGCTGCGTAGCTGGTTGTGAGTCTCACGCAGCGACTGCTCGCTCACGCGCAGTGCCGCCGTGCGCTGCTCTACCAGGGTCAAAGCACGCTGACGCTGGCTGAACAGGCTGTAGAGCAAGGCGCTGAGCAACAGGCTCAACAAACCACCGAGCAGCGTCACGGTGAACACCGCCGAGGAACGGTTGGCCTGGAGGAAGGCTTCGCTGGGGCGAATATCGAGCTGATAGTGATGGTCGGCCAGATGCAGCAACTGGCTGCTGGTCAAAGGCAATGGCGCGCCAAGGTTGCCCGAATCGTACAACGTCTCATGGCCCTGGCTGCCCGACAGATCGAGGATACGTACCACCAGGTTATCGTCCGACGCGGTCGGCAGCCCCTCGCCAATCAGCTGACGCATGCTCAACAAGGCCATGACATAACCGGCAGGCGGCCCGCTCGGCGCCGACGCGGTGAACACCGGTGCGACGATCAGCAGGCCACGGGTGTAGGCCGGCTCGACATCGATCATGTCCAGTGGGGAGGAGACCGCCAGGCTGCCGGGCGTGGTGGCGCGGTCCAGCGCATCCTGGCGCTGAGGCTGGCTACGCAGGTCGAGCCCGTAAGGCTGGTCGTGCTGATGGGTGGCCTGGGTGTAGAGCACCGGGTAATAGAAGGCCCGTGACGGCGATGCCTGCCAAAGGCCTTGGGCATCGAAATCACGAATCTGATAGGGGCGCCCCAGCCAGGTGCTGGCGCGGCGCTCGAAGGCATCGCGCTCGTCGGCTTCGACCCGCGGCGCCCAGGAATATGCCTGGGTACGGTGCAACAAGGGGCGGGCGTAACCGTCGAACTCCTCGGGGAGAATGTCACTGGAATAGGTGAAGAAGCGCCGCAGACCGTCCAGGCGCTGTTCCTGATCCTCGAAGCGTTCGGCGATACGGCTGTAGCGCTCACTGGCCAGCAGTTCGAAGCGCTGACGCAACTGCTGCTTGTAGAAGGCGTGGGCGGCGAAGGCCAGCGCAGCAGTGAGCAACCCGCCGGCCACCAGCGCGAACAGCGCAACGGCCCAGGCCGAGAGCGCCTCGCTGATCAGGCCGAACATCTTCGCACGCACCCTCGACATAGAGCATTCTCACCACGTCAGCGTCCTGCGAATTGTTCGGCCCTGAGCTGATTTATAGCCATTAGCCATCAGCCCTGCAATGCACTTCTTCTCTTCAGCGTAGCTGCAGGCGCCAGGCGCGGTGGATGCGGTTATTGCGGGCAAAATCCGGATCCAGGGTCTGTGCGCTGATCTCTTCCACCGCATAGCGCTCGAGCAGGTGCTCGTCGAGCTGGAACTTGCGGAAGTTGTTGGAGAAGTACAACACGCCCCCCGGCGCCAGACGCGCCATCGCCAGGTCGAGCAGACGCACGTGGTCACGCTGCACGTCGAACACCCCCTCCATGCGCTTGGAGTTGGAGAAGGTCGGTGGGTCGATGAAGATCAGGTCGTAGCTGTCCTGGGCATTCTCCAGCCAGGCCATCACATCGCTCTGTTCCAGGCGGTTGCGCTCGGAGAAGCCATTGAGCGACAGGTTGCGCCGCGCCCAATCCAGGTAGGTTTTCGACAGGTCGACGCTGGTGGTACTGCGCGCACCACCCTTGGCCGCATGCACGGTGGCGGTAGCGGTGTAGCAGAAGAGGTTGAGGAAGCGCTTGCCCGATGCTTCGCGCTGGATACGCAGACGAATCGGACGGTGATCAAGGAACAGGCCGGTGTCCAGGTAGTCAGTCAGGTTGACCAGCAGCTTGACGCCGCCTTCGCTGACTTCCTGGAAGCGCCCTTCCGTGGCCTGACGCTCATACTGGCGTGTACCGCCCTGACGCTCGCGGCGCTTGAGCACCACGCGCTGAGGATCGACACCCAGAGCCTGGGGAATCGCCGCCAAGGCATCGAGCAGGCGCGCCTGGGCCTTGTCCGGGTCGACCGAACGCGGCGCCGCGTACTCCTGAACGTGCACCCAATCATGATACAGGTCGACCGCCAGGGCATATTCGGGCATGTCGGCATCGTACAGACGGTAGCAGTCGACCTGCTCGCGGCGGGCCCACTTGCCCAGCTGCTTCAGATTCTTCTGCAAGCGGTTGGCGAACATCTGCGCGCCTTCGGAAAGGCGTGCCGGTTCATGGGCCACGGCCGGTGCCGCACGCGAGTCGCCGGCCTGATCATCGGTCGGGCGACGCTCACCCGTCACGAACTGGTCGGGCTGGACCTTGAACAGCAACAGCTTGCACGGCAGCGCACCGTTCCAGAACGCATACTGCTTGTGGCTGCGGATGCCCATGCGCTTGCCCAATTCGGGTGCGCCGGTGAACACCGCCGCTTCCCAGCCCATGCAGGCCTGGCGCAGGCGCTCGCCGAGGTTCTGGTAGAGGTAGAGCAGGCTCGCCTCGTCCCCCAGACGCTCGCCATAGGGCGGGTTGCTGATGACCAGGCCTTTCTGGTTCTGGTCCGGGCGCGGCTCGAAGCTGGCGACTTCGCCCTGGTAGATCTTCACCCAGTCACCCAGGCCTGCGCGCTCGACGTTGTTGCGTCCGGGCTGAATCAACCGCGGATCGGCCTCGTAGCCGCGAATCCACAAAGGCGGCTTGGCCAGGCCCGCCTGGGCACGGGCCTGGGCCTCGTCATGCACCTTGCGCCACAGCGCTGGGACATGGCCCTGCCAGGCACTGAAGCCCCAACGCTCGCGCTTGAGGTTCGGTGCAATATCGGCGGCAATCATCGCAGCTTCGACGAGGAAGGTCCCGACACCGCACATGGGGTCGGCCAGCGCGCCGCCCTCGGCGGCAATACGCGGCCAACCGGCGCGGATCAACACCGCGGCAGCCAGGTTTTCCTTGAGCGGTGCAGCACCCTGCTGCAGGCGATAGCCGCGTTGGTGCAGGCTGTGGCCGGAAAGGTCGATGGACAGGATGGCTTCACCGCGGTCCAGGCGCAGGTGTACACGCAGGTCAGGGTCGATCTTGTCCACGGATGGGCGCTGGCCTTCACGGTTGCGCAGCTTGTCGACAATGGCGTCCTTGACCTTGAGCGCACCGAAGTGGGTGTTGTCGATGCCCGATCCATGGCCACTGAACTCCACCGCCAGGGTGCCGTCGGCGGCCAGGTGGTCCTGCCAGTCGACACCGTGCACGCCATCATAGAGGTCGTCGGCGTTTTTCATGGCGAAGCGCTTGACCACCAACAGCACGCGGTTGGCCAGGCGCGACCAGAGGCACAGCCGGTAGGCAGTTTCCATGTCGGCCGCGCCGCGGATCGCCGAGGTGTGCTCGCGCACGTCGGCCAGGCCCAGGCCGCGGGCTTCTTCCGCAAGCAGCCCTTCCAGGCCTTTGGGGCAGGTGAGATAGAGTTCGAGTGAGTCCGACATGTAGATTCCAGAGCCTCTGGGCTGTGTGCTGGCAACGCGACGCATCGCTGTTGCCTGAGTTTGCCGGATACCCTTCCAGCAGGTATCCGGGTGGCGTGCCGATCATTCGGCAAACCGGGCCACCCGATCGACATCCAGCGCCGGCTGGCGCAAGGTGGTTGGATCGTCGGGCAGTGTGAAAATTTCGTCTAACGAAGGCATCGATGTGACCCTTCGTCGCATTACCAGATGTTGCGTCAGTTCGATGGCGCCAATGGCCAAATGATTTCAATCATCGGCAAACCCTCATCATAGCGGGACAAAACCTAAACAAGGTTGAGTCGCATTTATTTACTTATCCCCTCACCCCTGGAAAGGTTACGTCCTTATGACAAATTGATCATTCACACTGTGACCCGCATTGGTTAGAACTGACCTCAGGCCGCTTCGCAACGAGGCGGCACTTTCAGCTCGCCACGCCGGCAGCGAGCGCAAAACCGGCAGAAAGATTCTGCCCGGCCTCGGAGAGGCCGACGGGACATTACAGTCAACAAGTGAGGGCAACACCCTATGAGAAGACTTAAGCGTGATCCGTTGGAAAGAGCATATTCACGTGGCTACCAATACGGGGTAACCGGCAAATCCCGCGAACTTTGCCCCTTCAATCTGCCATCCGTTCGCCAGGCATGGATCAACGGTTGGCGTGAAGGTCGCGGCGACAACTGGGACGGCATGACCGGCACCGCTGGCATCCAGAGACTCAACGAAAATCACGCCGTTGGCTGAACGAGGACACTGAATTCGAGTCACCATGCACGCCCCATCCGGGCGGCGGGCTGCGGCCCAGGGGCCCCTTGAAGGGGCCCTTTTTATTGGGCCGCGTCTTTGTTAGCGGGGCAGCGCCGCAATTGCATCCACCGCTTCGCGAATCAGTGCAGGGCCCTTATAGATGAAGCCTGAATAGATCTGCACCAGGCTCGCACCGGCTGCGATTTTCTCGGCGGCATGGCGACCTTCGGTGATCCCGCCCGCAGCGATGATCGGCAACTTGCCGCCCAGCTCAGCAGCCAGCACCTTGACGATGTGAGTGCTCTTCTCCAGCACCGGCGCGCCGGACAACCCACCCGCCTCGCCCCCGAACGGCAGCCCTTCGACCCCTTCGCGACCCAAAGTGGTATTGGTCGCGATTACCGCATCCATGCCCGACTCGACCAGGGCTGCCGCCACCAGCGCGGTTTCCTCATCGCTCATGTCCGGTGCGATCTTGATCGCCAGCGGCACGCGTTTGCCGTGCTCGCTCGCCAGCTGTTCACGACGCTCGGCCAGCGCGTCGAGCAGTTGCTTGAGCGAATCACCGAATTGCAGGCTGCGCAGCCCGGGAGTGTTGGGCGAGCTGACGTTGACCGTGATGTAGCTGGCCTGGGTGTAGACTTTTTCGAGGCAGATCAGGTAGTCGTCCTGGGCACGCTCGACTGGCGTGTCGAAATTCTTGCCGATGTTGATGCCCAGCACGCCGTCATAACGCGCCGCGCGCACCCGTTCCAGCAGGTGATCCACACCCAGGTTGTTGAAGCCCATGCGGTTGATGATCGCAGTCGCTTCCGGCAGGCGGAACAACCGTGGCTTCGGATTGCCAGGCTGGGGTCGTGGGGTGACAGTGCCGATCTCGACGAAGCCGAAGCCGAGCTGGGCGAAGCCATCGATCGCCGCGCCGTTCTTGTCCAGGCCTGCGGCAAGGCCCACGGGGTTGGCGAAGTTCAAGCCCATGACGGTCACCGGCACCGAGGCCGGGCGCTTGCACAGCAGGCCATTGAGGCCAAGGCGGCCACCGGCGCCGATGAGGTCGAGCGACAGGTCGTGGGAGGTTTCCGGGGAAAGCTTGAACAGCAGCTGGCGGGCCAGGGTATACATGGGCAGGCAGGACTCGGGGGTGAGTGAGGGATGCGATTATAGCCAGCGCGCCGTCCGCGCGACAGGGCCTTGGCACATGGGTTGCTTCGAAGCGCTGGCAACCCGATCGGTACGGGTGAGGATATTTCGTGAACACAGCCCCTCCGACAACACCCTTGGCCTGGGTCAACGGCAGCGATGCCCCCGAGAAACCCAGCCTGAACATCGGTTTCATGGCCCTGACCGACTGCGCCTCGGTGGTGGTCGCGGCCACGCAGGGCTTCGCCCAGCTCCAGGGTCTGACCCTCAATCTGCAGCGTCAGGCCTCCTGGGCCGGGACCCGAGACAAACTCGCCAGCGGCGAACTGGATGCTGCCCACTGCCTGTACGGGCTGGTCTACGCCATGCACCTGGGCATGGGCGGTGCCGTGGCCAATGATATGGCGGTGCTCATGGGCCTGAATCAGAATGCCCAGGCCATCAACCTTTCCCCGGAACTGCAGCGCAAGGGCGTGACCAGCCCTGAAGCACTGGCACGGCTGGTGCACCAGCGTGGCGCACGCCTGACCTTCGCCCAGACGTTTCCCACCGGCACCCACGCCATGTGGCTGTACTACTGGCTGGCCAGCCAGGGCATCCACCCGTTGCACGATGTCGACAGCGTGGTGGTGCCACCGGCACAGATGGTCGCGCACCTGCAGGCCGGGCGCATTGATGGCTTCTGTGCCGGCGAGCCCTGGTCGGCAGACGCCGTGGGGCAGAACCAGGGTTTCACCCTGGCAACCAGTCAATCGATCTGGCCGGACCATCCAGAAAAGGTTCTGGCCAGCACCCGCGCTTTCGTCGAGCACTACCCCAACAGCGCCCGCGCACTGATCAAGGCGATACTCGCCGCCAGCCGTTTCATCGAGCAAAGCGCGGAAAATCGCCGAGGCACGGCGCAACTGCTCAGCGGCAGGGCCTACCTGGATACGCCAGCCAGCAACATCGAACCGCGCCTGCTCGGCGACTACCACGACGGGCTGGGCAACCGCTGGCAGGATCGTCACGCCCTGCGCGTGCATGACCAAGGTCGGGCGAACCTGCCCTATCTGTCCGACGGCATGTGGTTCATGACCCAGTTCCGACGCTGGGGCCTGCTGCGCGAGGATCCGGACTACCTGGCGGTGGCCACGCGTGTGCAACAACTGGCGCTGTACCGTGAAGCAGCCCAGGCCGTGGGCGTACCCTGCGCCGATGCGCCGATGCGCAGCAGCCTGCTGATCGACGGCATCCGCTGGGACGGCAGCGACCCCCATGCCTATGCCCGCAGTTTCCGCCTGCACGCCCTGGATGACGCCCCGCACATGCGGGTTGGTTCGTGAAGGTGGCCACCATGCTGCGTATTCTGCTGATCGATGATACCGAGAAGAAGGTCGGTCGCCTCAAGGCCGCCCTGATCGAAACTGGCTTCGATGTGATCGAGGCGCCGGGGCTGACCATCGACCTGCCTACCTGCGTCGAAACGGTGCGTCCGGATGTCGTGCTGATCGATACCGAGTCACCGGGTCGAGATGTGATGGAACAGGTGGTGCTGGTCAGTCGCGACCAGCCACGGCCCATCGTGCTGTTCACCGACGAGCATGATCCGGGGGTGATGCGCCAGGCGATCCAGGCCGGCGTCAGCGCCTACATCGTCGAAGGCATCCATGCAGCGCGCCTGCAGCCGATCCTCGACGTGGCCATGGCCCGCTTCGAGAGCGACCAGGCGCTCAAGGCGCAGCTGCTGGCTCGCGACCAGCAATTGGCCGAACGCAAGCGCATCGAACAGGCCAAGGGCCTGCTGATGAAGATGAAGGACTGCAATGAAGAGCAGGCCTACACCCTGATGCGTCGCCAGGCCATGAGCCGTCAGCAGAAGCTGATTCAGGTGGCCGAGCAGATCATCGCCATGTCCGAGATGCTTGGCTGAGTCGATGTTGGCCCGGCTCTTGCTCAGCCAATAGCTCAGGTAGCCAACGGCGGTTGCCACATCATCCCGACAAAGACGTCGCTCTCCCCTCCACGCTGATGGACCGGGTAGCGACGTCTTTTTCATTTGCGCCCTGCGCAGGCAGGGCATGACAACCGTTGCAAGCCGCGCGAGGTGTTCAATGAATACGAGCTTCTGGAAATCCGGGCATGTGCCTACGCTGTTTGCTGCCTTCCTCTACTTCGACCTGAGCTTCATGGTCTGGTACCTGCTCGGTCCCTTGGCGGTGCAGATCTCCGCCGACCTGCAGCTGACTGCCCAGCAACGGGGCCTGATGGTCGCAACACCGATCCTGGCCGGTGCCATATTGCGCTTTATCATGGGCATGCTGGTCGACCGACTGTCTCCCAAGACTGCCGGGCTGATCGGCCAGGTCGTGGTAATCGTCGCCCTGGCCTGCGCCTGGTTCATGGGCATCCACAGTTACGAACAGGCGCTGCTGCTGGGCGTGTTCCTCGGCGTTGCAGGTGCCTCGTTCGCCGTGTCGCTGCCGTTGGCGTCGCAGTGGTATCCACCTCAGCACCAGGGCAAGGCCATGGGCATCGCCGGTGCGGGTAATTCCGGAACGGTGTTCGCGGCCCTGCTCGCGCCGGTGCTGGCCGCAGGTTTCGGCTGGAACAACGTGTTCGGTTTCGCCGTCATCCCGCTGGTGATCACTCTCGTGGCCTTTGCCCTGCTGGCACGCAACGCCCCACAGCGCCCCAAGCCCAAGGCGATGGCAGACTATTTCAAGGCACTGGGCGACCGAGACAGCTGGTGGTTCATGTTCTTCTACAGCGTCACCTTCGGTGGCTTCATCGGCCTGGCCAGCGCCCTGCCGGGCTACTTCAGCGACCAGTATGGCCTGAGCCCGATCACCGCCGGCTACTACACGGCGGCCTGCGTATTCGCCGGCAGCCTCATGCGCCCGCTGGGCGGGGCCCTCGCCGACCGTTTCGGTGGCATCCGCACCTTGCTCGGGATGTACAGTGTGGCGGCGGTGTGCATCGCCGCGGTCGGCTTCAACCTGTCCAGCGCCGCGGCAGCCCTGGCCCTGTTCGTCAGCGCCATGCTTGGCCTGGGCGCTGGCAACGGTGCGGTGTTCCAATTGGTGCCGCAACGCTTCCGCCAGGAAATCGGGGTCATGACCGGCCTGATCGGCATGGCCGGTGGTATCGGCGGCTTCCTGCTGGCGGCAGGCCTGGGTGCAATCAAGCAGCACAGCGGCGACTATCAGCTTGGCCTGTGGCTGTTCGCCAGCCTGGGGTTGCTCGCCTGGTTCGGCCTGTATGGGGTCAAGCGTCGCTGGCGCACCACCTGGGGTTCGGCTGCCGTAACGGCGGCGCGGGTCTGACCGCATGAGCTTGCAACTGGCGTTCGCCCAGGCCAGCGCCACCGGCCCGCGCCCGGAAAACCAGGATGCCCTGCGCCTGGTCACCCCGGCCGCAGAGCTGGCCGCCAGCAAGGGCTACCTGTTCGCCCTCGCCGACGGTGTCAGCCAGTGCGCCGATGGTGGCCTGGCCGCCAGGGCCAGCCTGCAGGCCTTGGCACTGGACTACTATTCCACCCCCGCCACCTGGGGGGTGGCCCAGGCCTTGGATCGGCTGCTGCTGGCGCAGAACCGCTGGCTGCGTGCCCAGGGCAACGGTCAACCGCTGATGACCACGCTGACCGCCCTGGTGCTGCGCGGCAAGCGGTTCACCCTCGCCCATGTCGGCGACTGCCGCGCCTACCACTGGCACGACGGTCGCCTGTCGTGCCTGAGCGATGACCATGTCTGGGACCAGCCAGGGATGCATCATGTGCTCAAGCGCGCCTTGGGTCTGGACCAACACCTGCTGGTCGATTACCGGGAGGGTGAACTGCAGCCAGGCGAGTGCTTCGTGCTGCTCAGCGATGGTGTCTGGTCAAGCCTGAGCGATCAGCAGATCCTGTCGATCCTGCGTGAGCAGCCTGACTTGCAGGTGGCCGCCGATACCCTGGTCGCCACCGCGCACCTGTGTGGCAGCCAGGACAACGCCAGCGCATTGCTGGTCAGGGTCGAACAACCGGGCTCCGCGAATCTGGGCGACACCCTTGCGCAGTTGCAGGAATGGCCGATACCAACCGCCCTGCGTACGGGCCAGCGCATCGATGGCTGGTGTGTTGAGGGGCTGCTCGCCCAGAGCCGACAATCCTTGCTCTACCAGGTCAAGGATGCCCAGGGCCAGACATGGTTGCTCAAGACCCTCCCACCGGCCCGCGAAACCGATCAAGGCGCCGCCCAGCGGCTGCTGCTCGAAGAATGGTTTCTGCGCCGGGTTGCTGGCCGACACTTCCCCGAGGTGAATGCCGCCAGCCAGCGCCAGCACCTGTACTACCTCATGCGCCAATATCCCGGTCAGACGCTTGCCAGCCTGTTCGCCGAGCATGGGCCCTTGCCACTACCACAATGGCTGGAACTGACGCGCCAGTTGCTGCAGGCGGTGGGCGTGCTGCACCGGCGCAACCTGCTGCACCGCGATATCAAGCCGGAAAACCTGCACCTGGGTGAAGATGGTCAACTGCGCCTGCTGGATTTCGGCCTGGCGTATTGCCCAGGGCTGTCAGAGGATCAACCGCACGATCTGCCCGGCACACCTTCGTTCATTGCCCCGGAAGCCTTCGATGGTGAGCCGCCGACACCCCGTCAGGATCTCTATGCCGTTGGCGTGACCCTGTACTACCTGCTGACCGGGCACTATCCGTACGGCGAAGTCGAGGCGTTCCAGCGCCCACGCTTCGCAGCGCCAGTCAATGCTGCGCGCTATCGTCCCGACCTGCCGGAATGGTTGCAGCGCAGCCTGGAAAAAGCTGTCTCGGTGGACCCTGCACAACGTTTCGAAACTGCCGAACAATGGCTGCTGCTGCTCGAACGCGGTGACCGCCAGGAGTTGGCCATGCGCCCTCGCCCCCTGCTGGAGCGCGAGCCGCTGAAGGTCTGGCGAACCTTGGCGCTGTTGTCGATGGTGTTGAACCTGGTGCTGCTGTACATCCTGCTTAAAAGGTAAGCCTGAGCGAACCTCTTCGCGGGCAAGCCCGCTCCCACAGATGCACGCCCGTGCGGCACACCCAAATCCCAGGCAAAGAAAAACCCGGCCGAGGCCGGGTTTTTCGTGAAGCTTCAAACCAATTACTTGGCCTGAGCTTCTACCTGAGCTTCTACGCGACGGTTAACGGCGCGGCCAGCTTCGGTGGCGTTGTCAGCAACTGGACGGGTCTCACCGTAGCCAACCGAGTCAACACGGTTGGATTCGATGCCGTACTGCTGGGTCAGAACCTGCTTGACAGCATTGGCACGACGCTCGGACAGCTTCTGGTTGTAAGCGTCTGGACCTACGGAGTCAGTGTGACCTTCAACCACGGTGGTGGTTTGTGGGTACTGCTTCATGAAGTCAGCCAGGTTCTTGATGTCGCCGTAGCTGTTAGGCTTGACGACCGACTTGTCGAAGTCGAACTTCACGTCCAGCTCAACGCGGACGTTTTCAGCGGCAGCCGGGCAGCCGTCGGCGTCAACGGTAACGTTGGCCGGGGTGTCAGGGCACTTGTCGACGTTGTCGCAGACGCCGTCGTTGTCGCTGTCGGTGCAGACTTCGGCAACCGGAGCAGGAGCAGGAGCTGCGGACTGCTTCGGGCTACCGCCGAAGTTCAGGCCAACGCCGACGCTCGGTGCCCACTCGGTGTCACCTTTGTCGATGTTGTATTGGGCTTCAACGCCGGCACGGGCGTAGAACATGTCGGTGATGTACCACTTGGCACCAGCGCCCAGGTTGGCGAAGGTGGAGTGGTCACGACCGCCACGGCCGGTCTGGCCCAGCGACTGGTGGGAGAAACCAGCCGAAACGTACGGACGGATAGCGTCGTACGGGTTGTTGAAGTGGTAAACGGCATCCAGGGCGGTGTTCGAGCCCTTGATGTTCTTGCCGTCGTCGCCACGAGCGTTGTGAACTTCGTCGTAGCCCAGACGCAGTTCAACGTCGTCGGTCAGGAAGTAACCGATCGAGCCGCCGAACAGGTTGCCGTCGTTCTTGAAGTCGCGCTGGCTGTCGAAGAACTCCTTCTTGTAGAAGATCTCGGTTTCGACGGCGCCTTGGCCTTGTGCCATAGCGCCAATCGAGGTGGCGGCTACGAGCGAACCAATGGCCAAGCCCAAGGTATTTTTCAATTTCATCCGTTAAATCCCCATCTGGTGATAGTTAAGCAGCCCCACCAAAATCCGGGGGGACAACTCGACGGCAAGTCTAGCAGACCTTGCCGATTCGTTTGAGCCATTTGCATAAGACTAAGTTTCAGCCGAGTCCGCAAATTTCTCACGAAGCTTGTCGAGCGCACGCTTGTAACGCATTTTCGTGGCGCTCAGGCCCATGTGCATGATGTCGGCGATCTCCTGAAACTCCAGCTCTGCGACAAAACGTAGCACCAGAATCTCCCGGTCGATCGGGTTCACATACACCAGCCATTTATCCAGCCCGCCTTTTTCTTCAGGTTTCGGAGCCTTGTCCTCGGACGCCTCTTCGACGGGGTCCAGGCTCAGGGCATCCATCAACCTTCTCTTGCGACGCTCCTTGCGGTACTGGGTGATGCATTCGTTGTAGGTGATGCTGTAGAGCCAGGTCTTGAACTTCGATTTGCCCTCGAAATTCTTCAGGCCGTACAACACTTTCAGCATGACCTCCTGACAGACATCGTCAGCATCCCGATCGTTCCCCAGATAACGTGCACAGACGTTGAACAGGGTCCGCTGGTAGCGCCGCATGAGTTCCTCATAGGCGCGGGTAACATGAAACAGCTCCTCATGCGAACGCGCCACCAACTCCTCGTCGGTGAGCTCGCGGGGGTCGTAACGCATGGGCGGCGAATAGACTTTATTCAAAACGGATCTGGCCGACAGTCAGGTCAATGTCGCCGCTCAGCCCTTGGGCCGATTTTTGCGGCGGCATACATTAACAGCTTTGTGCGGTTAGCGGCTATTGACGCGCTGCTCGAGCAGCACCCGATTGGACAGCGACACCAACTCGCCATCATCGGTCAGCAGCGTCGTCTTGACCGTCCCGATCTCTTCGATATGCCCTTCGACCTCTCCAATCCGCACCTGCTGGCCAACCTGATACAACTCGCGCACGTAGATCCCGGCAAGGATCTGTCCGGCGATTTCCCGGCTGCCCAGGCCCATTGCCAGGGCCACGGCCAGACCAACGGTAATCAGTCCGATGACGATCACATGGTTGAGCAGGTCGGTCTTGACCTCAAGCTGGCTGATCGCCACCGAGATCGCGATGATGATGACCAGCCCCTGGGCAATGCGCCCGACGCCCGCTGCGTATTCCAGGCCGATGCCTTCGGCAGCGCCGCGCACCAGGCCGTTGACCAGTTGCGCCAGCAGTACACCGGCCAGCAATACCAGCGCCGCACCAAATACTTTGGGCAGGTAGAGGGCAAGCATGTCGAGGGTGGCGGAAACCCGC
Organism: Pseudomonas sp. A014; assembly: GCF_052378495.1. Taxonomy (NCBI): domain Bacteria; kingdom Pseudomonadati; phylum Pseudomonadota; class Gammaproteobacteria; order Pseudomonadales; family Pseudomonadaceae; genus Pseudomonas; species Pseudomonas sp. A014. Next base: position 1,884,896 of record NZ_CP199001.1, on the reverse strand, counting down.
TCCAGGCCCAGCGATTCGGCGGCGGAAACCAGGAAGATCAGCAGGATGAACCAGTAGACGATCTTGCCGATCAAGGTCGAGATCGGCACCTGGATACCGACTCGGCCGAGCATCTTGGTCAGCCCGGTCCCGCTCATCAGGCGGTCAAGACCGAACTTGGCGAGCAGCTTGGACAGCAGTGTGTCGAGCAGCTTGGCCACCACGAAACCGAGCAGCACCACGACCAGCGCGCCGAACAGGTTGGGGATGAAGTTCGCCACCTTGGTCCAAAGGGCAGTCATGGCGGTGACCAGGCTCTGGGTCCAGAGATCGAGTTCCATATTCAATCGGCCTTATCAGCTTTCTGTCTGCCAGCGGCAGGGGTACGGCGCACCGGCGCGACATGCGCCGAGCCATTGTTGACAGCGATCAGCAGCGCCTGGCTCCAGCGGCCCAGCAGGCTGAACAGATCGCCCGCGCCAACCTGACGGTTGGCGGTTTTGAGCACGCGCCCCAGGCAGGCATCGTCATCTCGGTCATGGCCGGACGGCGACGCCTTGAGCAGGTCGCGCAGGGATTCTTCAAACGGATCGTGCATGGGCACCTCGCGTGATGTCAGTCAAAGACGAGAGCTCTGGCCAACGGGTCACACAGCGATGTGGGACGAATGTTTCAAAATACATACGTGATCGTCGCTCAGACCCAGCGCAACTTGCGCAACAACCACCATTGCCCTGCGGCCAGCCCCAACACCACCAGGCAGGCGAACAGGAAGCCGTAGGGGTTCTCGGCCCCTGGAATACCACCGACATTGATGCCGAGCAGGCCGGTGATGAAGCTCATCGGCAGGAAGATGCAGGTGATGATGCCGAAGCGGTACATGGTCCGGTTCATCCGCTCGCTGCGCCGCCGGTCCTCGCCTTCCAGCACCAGCGCAGCGCGCTCTCGGGCCAGTTCCAGCTCCTCGAGATAACGGATCAGGCTGTTGTTCAGCTCGTTCCAGTAATCGGCATCGGCGTCGGCGAACCAACTCCACTTGTTGCGCGAAAGCTGAGCATAGATGTCACGCTGCGGCGCCAGGAAGCGACGCAGGCCGGCGGCACGACGACGAATCTGCTGCAGGCTGCCCTGGGCCGGGCTATACCGTTCGTCGGATTCTACCTTTTCTTCCTCGAGATCGACCGCTTCGGACAGGTCGCTGACCAGTGCCTGGACCTTTTCGGTCAACAGTTCACCCATCAGCAGCAGCAGTTCGGAGGCCGATTTCGGCCCCCTGCCCTCATCCAGTTGCTGCAAGACTTCATCGCTCGCGCGCAAAGGCCGCAGCCGCAACGAAATGACGCGCTGCGCTTCGGCAAAGATGCGCACCGAGACCATGTCTTCCGGCTCTGCGCCAGGGTTGAGGTTGACCCCGCGCAGAAACAGCAGCAACTGCTCGTTGGCCAACGGCAGCAGGCGTGGGCGAGTGTTCTCCTCGAGCAGCAGGTCGCAGGCGAACTCGCTCAGGCCGCTGTCGTGCAGCAGCCAGGTGCGGGTTTGCGGATGACTGCGGTCCCAGTGCAACCACAGGCTCTCTTGCGCCTGCAATTGCAGGTTGTCCAACTCGGTACGGGCAATGGCGCGCGCGCCTCCCTTGCCGTCGAGCACCAGGGCATGGACCAGCCCCCACTGCGCGTTGTCTTCCTCGAACATCAATGCTCCATCAGCGCGCGCGGCGCATCACTCCGGCATTTTCAGGGGGCTTGGCGAGACGATCACGCCATTGTTGTCGGCGTAGATGTATTCGCCGGGGCGAAAAGTGACGCCGGCAAAGCTGACCACGACGTCGAGGTCGCCAATGCCGCGCTTGTCGGTCTTCATCGGATGGCTGGCCAGGGCCTGCACGCCGACATCGGTCTGCACCAGCACATCCACGTCACGCACACAGCCGTAGATCACCAGGCCTTCCCAGCCATTCTTCGCCGCTTTTTCCGCGAGCATGTCGCCCAGCAGCGCCCGGCGCAGCGATCCGCCGCCATCGACCACCAGGACCTTGCCCTTGCCGTCGAGCTCGACCTGCTCCTTGACCAGGGAGTTGTCCTCGAAGCACTTGATAGTGACGATCTGGCCGCCGAAGGAATCGCGGCCGCCGAAATTGCTGAACATCGGCTCCAGCACCTGGACCAGGTCCGGGTAGGCGTCGCACAGGTCGGGCGTTACGTAATGCTGCATGAGAAGCTCCTGTCAGTCACAACGAAAGCGGGTATCGGGCAAGGCTACACCCTGAAGGCCGTTGCAGTCATCCGGGACCAGGCAGTCAGTTCGGCGCTACGACTTGCCCGCGAATGACCTGCTTACTCAATTGTGGCGGGCGGCGCCTGAACGTCGCTCAGCCAGCGCGCCACCAGCGGCCACACCTGCGTCTGCGCCGCCTTGCTCACCAGCATGTCGACATGCCCGAAGGCTTCGAAGCCCTCTTCACGGCCCAGGCGCAGGAACTGCTTGCGTTCATCGCCCCACTGCTCGAACAGTTTGCGACAGGCCCAAGCCGGATCCTGGAAATCCGCCGCACCCGCGACTGCCAGCAGCGGTACATCCATCTGCGCCAGCCCGGCCCACCAGTCTCGGTCCTTGACCCCGAAACGGCCGAACAGGCCATGCCAACGCAAGCTTTCCAGGGCCAGCCCGATCGGCTCGTCCTCCGGCCCACGCTTCAACCTGGGGCCGGAGAGCTGGGCAAAACGCTTGACCAGCAAGCGCGCACCCCACGCCACTGGCGGCACTTTCAACGGCCAGTAGACCCGGCTGACCTGGGTGCCGAACAACGCCACGCTGGCCACGCAGGCGCTGTCCAGGTAGCCGCCACCCAGTGCGGCCGCCAAGGTGGTGCCGCCCAGCGAATGGCCAATCCAGTGCGGCGCCTGGCCGGCCATTTCCTGGACGAAGGCGCCGATCACCGGCAGGTCGAAACGCACGTAGTCGGCCACGGTGTTCTGCCGCCACTGGCGGTTGCGCGGCGACAGGCCATGCCCGCGCATTTCCGGAATCCACACGTCGAAACCGGCACGTGCGAGGAAAGCCCCCAGGCCAATGCCCTTGGGCGAATACCAGAAACGACGATTGGAGAAACTGCCGTGCAGGAGAATCACCGGCACTCCGGGGGTGGAGTGTTGATCGGCAAGCCCGAGACGGGTCAGGGCCAGTTCGACACTGGCGTCGGGGCTGTTGCCCGCCTTGATCCGGTAAACGTCTTCACAGAGGTCGCCGCGGCGCTCGGCACTGAGCAGGGCCACGGGAAAAAGGGTGCTGCTGCTTTGCATGGATTCACAGAATGAAAAGGGGAAACAGGAAGGGGAAATGCCACGCTGAACCTGGTCTGCAGCGCATTCGCGGGCAAACCCGCTGCCACAGGGCTCGGTGGCAGCGGGTTTGCCCGCGAAAAGGCAGAAACGCGGAGCGCGTCAGGACGCGCCCCGCGCCGGTTACATCAAGCGGCGCCCTGACCTTCGGCCAGGAAGAACCAGGTCTCGAGTACCGAGTCCGGGTTCAGCGAGACGCTCTCGATGCCCTGCTCCATCAGCCACTTGGCGAGGTCAGGGTGGTCCGATGGGCCCTGGCCGCAGATGCCGATGTACTTGCCGGCCTTGTTGCACGCGGCGATGGCATTGGCCAGCAGCTTCTTGACCGCAGGATTTCGCTCGTCGAACAGGTGGGCGATGATCCCCGAGTCGCGGTCCAGACCCAGGGTAAGCTGGGTCAGGTCGTTGGAGCCGATCGAGAAGCCGTCGAAGTATTCGAGGAATTCTTCCGCCAGGATGGCGTTGGACGGCAGTTCGCACATCATGATCACGCGCAGGCCATTGTCGCCGCGAGCCAGGCCATTCTCGGCGAGCAGGTCGACGACCTGGCTGGCTTCACCCAGGGTGCGCACGAACGGCACCATGATCTCGACGTTGGTCAGGCCCATCTCGTTGCGCACGCGCTTGAGGGCGCGGCACTCGAGTTCGAAGCAGTCACGGAACGACTCGCTGATATAGCGCGAGGCACCGCGGAAGCCCAGCATCGGGTTTTCTTCTTCAGGCTCGTAGAGCTTGCCGCCGATCAGGTTGGCGTACTCGTTGGACTTGAAGTCCGACAGGCGCACGATCACCTTTTTCGGGTAGAACGCTGCGGCGAGGGTGCTGATGCCCTCGACCAGCTTCTCGACATAGAAGCCCACCGGATCGCTGTAGCCAGCGATGCGCTTGTCGACGCTCTCTTTCAGCTCAGGCGGCAGGCCGGCGTAGTTGAGCAGAGCCTTGGGGTGCACGCCGATCATGCGGTTGATGATGAACTCCAGGCGCGCCAGACCCACGCCCGCATTGGGCAGTTGGGCGAAATCGAAGGCGCGGTCGGGGTTGCCGACGTTCATCATGATCTTGAACGGCAGCTCCGGCATGGCATCCACCGAGTTCTGCTTGACGTCGAAGCCCAGCTCGCCCTCGAAAATGAAGCCGGTGTCGCCTTCGGCGCAGGATACGGTCACGCCCTGGCCATCTTTCAACACCTGGGTGGCGTTGCCGCAACCGACCACGGCCGGGATACCCAGCTCACGGGCGATGATCGCGGCGTGGCAGGTGCGTCCGCCACGGTTGGTGACGATGGCGCTGGCGCGCTTCATGACCGGTTCCCAGTCCGGGTCGGTCATGTCGGAAACCAGTACGTCACCTGGCTGCACCTTGTCCATCTCGGACACATCGTGGATCACGCGGACCTTGCCGGCGCCGATACGCTGGCCGATGGCGCGGCCTTCGACCAGTACCGTGCCCTTCTCTTTAAGCAGGTAGCGCTCCATCACATTGGCGCTGGCGCGGCTCTTCACGGTCTCGGGGCGAGCCTGCACGATGTACAGCTTGCCGTCGTCACCGTCCTTGGCCCATTCGATGTCCATCGGGCGCTGGTAGTGCTGCTCGATGATCATCGCCTGCTTGGCGAGTTCGTTGACCTCGGCGTCGCTCAGGCAGAAGCGCGCACGCTCGGCACGGTCGACCTCGACGGTCTTGACCGAACGACCGGCCTTGGCTTCGTCGCCGTAGACCATCTTGATCGCCTTGCTGCCCAGGTTGCGGCGCAGGATGGCCGGGCGGCCTGCCTGCAGGGTGTTCTTGTGCACGTAGAATTCGTCAGGGTTGACCGCACCCTGCACGACGGTTTCACCCAGGCCGTAGGCGCCGGTGATGAACACCACATCGCGGAAGCCCGACTCGGTGTCGAGGGTGAACATGACGCCAGCGGTGCCGGTTTCCGAACGCACCATGCGCTGCACGCCGGCCGACAGGGCGACCAGCTTGTGGTCGAAGCCCTGGTGCACGCGGTAGGAAATGGCGCGGTCGTTGAACAGCGAGGCGAACACTTCCTTGGCCGCGCGGATCACGTTGTCGACGCCACGGATATTGAGGAAGGTTTCCTGCTGGCCGGCGAACGAAGCATCCGGCAAGTCTTCGGCGGTCGCCGAAGAGCGCACGGCCACGGCCATGTTGTCGTTGCCGGCAGCCATTTCGGCGAAGGCGGTGCGGATTTCGGCGTCCAGACGTGCCGGGAAATCGGCCTCCATCACCCACTGGCGAATCTGTGCGCCGGTCTTGGCCAAGGCGTTGACATCGTCGACATCCAGCGCGTCGAGCGCGGCATGGATGCGGTCGTTCAGGCCACTTTGTTCGAGAAAGTCGCGATACGCCTGAGCCGTAGTGGCAAAGCCGCCCGGCACCGATACGCCGGCACCGGCAAGATTACTGATCATCTCGCCCAGGGATGCGTTCTTGCCCCCCACATGCTCCACATCATGGACGCCGAGCTTATCGAGGGAAACTACGTACTCTACCAAGGTGATCTCTCCACTAACTGTATTGGAAAAGCTCAAGGGCGCCCGCCTGTCGACTCTGCGGCTGGGCCGGGACGCTTGTGGCCTGGACCTGGAAAATAAGTGAGAATGCCGAACGACCGCGTTCGGCAAACCGAACCTATCATATCCAGAAACATTCGGCAGCTTAAGGCCTCAGGTGCAAATGAAACGATCCGCGTTCTTCATCTCCGACGGTACCGGCATCACGGCCGAAACACTGGGCCAAAGCCTGCTGGCGCAGTTCGAAAGCATTCCCTTCGCCAAATTCACCCGCCCCTACATCGATACGCTGGACAAGGCGCGCGCCATGGTCCAGCAGATCAATGCCGCGGCCGAGCGCGACGGTGTGCGCCCCATTATCTTCGATACCATCGTCAACCAGGACATCCGCGAGGTCATGGCTACGTCCAATGGCTTCATGATCGACATCTTTTCGACGTTTTTATCCCCGCTCGAGCAGGAATTGACCGCCCATTCGTCGTATTCCGTGGGCAAATCACACTCGATCGGTGGCAATTCCAACTACATGGAGCGCATCGAGGCGGTCAACTTCGCCCTGGACAACGACGATGGTGCGCGCACCCATTACTACGACAAGGCCGACCTGATCCTGGTGGGTGTGTCGCGCTGCGGCAAGACACCAACCTGCCTGTACATGGCCATGCAGTTCGGCATCCGCGCCGCCAACTACCCGCTGACCGAAGACGACATGGAGCGCCTGCAGTTGCCAGCGGTGCTGAAAAAGCACCACAACAAGCTGTTCGGCCTGACCATCGACCCCGACCGCCTGACCGCCATTCGCCACGAACGCAAACCCAACAGCCGCTATTCGAGCTTTGCCCAGTGCGAATTCGAAGTGCGCGAGGTGGAGAACCTGTTCCGCCGGGAGAACATTCCCAACATCAACTCCACGCATTTTTCGGTGGAAGAGATTTCGGCGAAGATTCTCGTGGAGAAAGGCGTGGAGCGGCGGTTCAAGTAAGATCGGCGGAAGCCTTTTAGCGGGCAAGTCGCAGCGGCGAGCCACAGCCCACAGGGCCGCTAGAGACGAACAAAAAAAAAGCCCCGGCATTGCTGCCGGGGCTTTTTCATTTCAGGGCCAAGGTCAGGATGGAATCACCACCGACTGCCCACTCAGCGCCAGGTCGACCAGCTCGCGGTTGGCCACCGCGTACATCGCATAGTCGGTGCCTGTGGCGTTGCGCAGGTCGTCCAGCATGGCGCGCCAGCGCTCGACCATCACCCGGTGCTGCTCGGCCCACAGGGCCACGCGGGCGTCCATGTCGTCCGGTGCATCGGCCATCTGCAACACGGAAATGGTGATCGCGCGCTGCTGCAGGTCGATGTCGTCGCGGAACGCCTCGCGGGCCAGGGCCTGCCAGTTGTTCTCCACTGGCAGGTTGCTGATTTCCTGCAGGTACCAGGTCAGGTCGAGCGCGCTGCCCACGGCGAAGAACGCCTTGGCCACCTGCGCCGGATCGTGACCGGTGACATCCGAAGCTTCGATGATCGGCAGCAGAGTGTACAGGTGAGTAGTGCCTGCCACCATGCGCGCCAGCAACTCCGGCACCCCGGCTTCGACGAAGCCCTGGTAGCGCGCCTGCCAGCGTTCGCGGGTCGGCCCTTCCAGCAGTTCGTCGAGCTTGAGCCCCAGTTGCGCGATCTTCGGCCCGAAATGGGCAGCGTCACGACCGGCATCCTGCTCGTTGCGACGGCTGCGCAGGAACCAGCGGGTGGCACGACGTCCCAGGCGCATCAGCTCGTCCATGAGGGTCAGCTGGATCTCGGCGGGCACCTGGTAGTCCAGGGCCTCGATCTGGCGGAACCAGTGCGGCAGGTGGAAGATGTCGCGCACGATCACATACGCACCGGCAACGTTGGCCGGGCTCATGCCGGTGGACTCCTTCAGGCGCTGCACGAAGGTGATGCCCATGTTGTTGACCAGGTCGTTGGCGATCTGGTTGCTGACGATCTCGCGCTTGAGGCGGTGACGGCGCATGGCCTCGGCGAACTTGCTGACCAGTGACGGCGGGAACGCCGTCTCCATGTCACGGGTCAGGTAGTCGTCGTCCGGCACCAGCGACTTGAGCAGTTGCTCCTTGAGGTCGATCTTGCTGTACGAAATCAGCACCGACAGCTCGGCACGGGTCAGGCCCTGGCCAGCCGCCAGGCGTTCGGCCAGTTGCTCTTCGGTCGGCAGGAACTCGATGGCGCGGTCCAGCTTGCCCCGCGACTCGAGGTCGGCCATCAGGCGCTTGTACTCGGCGATCCGCTCGCGGGCGCGGCGGGCCGCCAGCGACAGGGCCTGGGTCTGCTTGTAGTTGTTGCCGAGCACCAGCGAGGAGACTTCCTCGGTCATGCTGCCCAGCAGCTGGTTGCGCTGCTTCTCGGTCATGTCGCCAGCCTGCACCACTTCGTTGAGCAGGATCTTGATGTTGACCTCGTGGTCGGAGCAGTCCACGCCACCGGCGTTGTCGATGAAGTCGGTGTTGGTGGCGCCGCCCTGCAGACCGAACTCGACGCGGCCGAGCTGGGTCATGCCGAGGTTGCCGCCCTCGCCCACCACCTTGCAGCGCAGCTCGTTGCCGTTGACGCGCAGGGCGTCGTTGGCCTTGTCGCCGACATCGGCGTGGCTTTCGCTGCTGGCCTTGACGTAGGTGCCGATGCCGCCATTCCACAGCAGGTCGACCGGCGCCTGCAGCAGTGCATGCAGCAGTTCGGTCGGGGTCAGGCGGTCGGCTTCGATGGCGAAGCGTTCCTTCATCTGCGGGCTGATGGCGATGCTCTTGGCGCTACGCGGGAAGATCCCGCCGCCTTCGGACATGATCGCGCTGTTGTAGTCGGTCCAGGCAGAACGCGGCAGCTCGAACAGGCGCTTGCGCTCGGCGAAGCTGGTGGCCGGGTCCGGATTCGGATCGACGAAGATGTGCAGGTGGTTGAATGCGGCCACCAGTTGCAGCTTGTCGGACATCAGCAGGCCGTTGCCGAACACGTCGCCGGCCATGTCGCCGATGCCGACCACGGTGATCGGGTCTTCCTGCACGTTGATGCCGCGCTCGCGGAAGTGGCGCTGCACGCCCACCCAGGCGCCACGGGCAGTGATGCCCATGCCTTTGTGGTCGTAGCCAGCCGAACCACCGGAGGCGAAGGCATCGCCGAGCCAGAAGCCGTAGTCGTTGGCGATGCCGTTGGCGATGTCGGAGAAGGTCGCGGTGCCTTTGTCTGCGGCCACCACCAGGTAGGGGTCGTCGTCGTCATGACGCACCACATTGGCCGGCGGCACCACGCCCCCGTCCTTGAGGTTGTCGGTGATGTCGAGCAGGCCACTGATGAAGATGCGGTAGCAGGCGATACCCTCGGCGGCGATCTCGTCGCGGCCGCCACCCAGTGGCAGGCGACGCGGCAGGAAGCCACCCTTGGCGCCGACCGGCACGATCACCGAGTTCTTCACCTGCTGCGCCTTGACCAGGCCCAGCACTTCGGTGCGGTAGTCTTCCTCGCGGTCCGACCAGCGCAGGCCGCCGCGGGCGACGTTGCCAAAGCGCAGGTGCACGCCTTCGACCCGCGGCGAATAGACGAAGATCTCGAATTTCGGTACGGGCTTGGGCAGCTCGGGAATCAGGCGCGGGTTGAACTTGAAGCTGAAGTACGACTTGCTCTGGCCAGCGGCGTCGGGCTGGTAGAAGTTGGTGCGCAGGGTGGCCTTGATCAGGTCCAGGTAGCGACGCAGGATGCGGTCCTCGTTGAGCACCTGGACGTCGTCCAGGGCGGTGAGGATCGCCTGCTCCAGGCGCTGCTGCTTGTCGTCCAGGTCATCCTGGCCGAGCTTGCGCGCGAGGTAGAAGCGGGTCTTGAACAACCGCGTCAGCTCGCGGGCGATGTCGGTGTGGTTGTTCAGGGTGCTGGCGATGTAGCCCAGATCGAAGCCCAGGCGGATCTGCTTCATGTAGCGGGCATAGGCGCGCAGCAGTGCCACATCGCGCCATGGCAGGCCAGCGGTGAGCACCAGGCGGTTGAACGCGTCGTTCTCGGCGTCGCCCTTGACGATGTGGATGAAGGCATCCTGCAGGGTGTCGTTGAGCTGCTGCAGGTCCAGGTTCAGGCCTTCGCTGTAGGTGAAGGCGAAGTCATGGATCCAGAACTCGCGACCGTTGGCGTGGCGCAGGCGGTACGGGAATTCACCCAGCACGCGCAGGCCGAGGTTCTCCAGGATCGGCAGCACGTCGGACAGCGCCAGCGGCGTGTCGGCGTGGTACAGCTTGCAGTGCAGCTGGCGCTCGCCCAGTTGGGTGAGTGGCTGGTAGAAGCTCATGGCCAGCGGCTTGGCTTCGGACAATGCCAGCACATGCTGCATGTCCACCACCGCCGAATGCGCGGCGAAGCGCTCGCGGTAACCGGCCGGGAAGCCCTTGGGGAAGTCGGCGAGGATGTTGGTGCCCTGGGCTTCGCCGAAGTTCTCCACCACCAGCGCGGAGAAGTCGTCCTGCCACGAGCGGCAGGCCTGGATCACTTCGTTTTCCAGCTGCTGCGGGTCGATGTCGATGCGGTTCTTCGGGTCGACCCGCAGGATCAACTGCACACGCGCCAGCACCGACTCGGAGAAGAAGGTCCAGAACTCGCAATCGGTAGCCTTCAGGCGCTCCATCAGCACCTGCTGGATCTTCTGGCGCACTTCGGTGGAATAGATTTCACGCGGCACGTAGGCCAGGCAGTAGCAGAAGCGGCCGTACGGGTCCTTGCGCAGGAATACGCGGATCTTGTTGCGTTCCTGGATCTGCACGATCGACATGGCGGTGTTGAACAGCTCGTCGATCGGGGTCTGGAACAGGTCGTCGCGCGGCAGCACTTCGAGCACCTGCGTGAGTTCCTTGCCCAGGTGCGCCTTGGGGTCGAAGTGCGAACGGCGCTCGATCTCGGCGACTTTCCCGCGGATGTACGGGATGGTGTACACGCTTTCGCCGTACACCGTCGAGGTGTACAGGCCCATGAAGCGGCATTCCTTGATGACCTTGCCATCGGCATCGATCTGGCGGATCGACACGTAGTCCGGGTAGGCCGGACGGTGTACGCGGCTCGGTTGCGAAGCCTTGGCGAACGACAGCAGGCGCGGCTCGCGCAGGTAGCTGACGGCGTAGTCCTCGATGCGCAGGTCTTCATTGCTCAGGCCGCTGCGCAGCACGCGCGGCAGGCCGAGGAAGGACGATTCGTCGTAGACCAGGCTGCCGCCGGCAGCGTCGGACTCGACCACGAACTCTTCATAGCCGAGGAAGGTGAAGTGGTTGTCCAGCAGCCAGGTGAGGAAGCTCTGCACCTCGGCCTTGTCGTTCTGCGCCGGGCCGAAGGCGTTTTCGCCCACCAGCGCCAGCAGGTCGCGGACCTTGGCCTTCATCGGGTCGAAGTCGGCGACGACGACGCGCACATCGGCCAGTACCAGCTCCAGCTCGCGGGTCAGGCTGGTCAGCTCGGCGGCATTGGCGCAGCGGTCGATCTCCAGGTACATCAGCGACTCGTGGCTGACGCCTTCACCCTGGGTGCCCTTGGGCAGCAGTTCGAGCAGCTCGCCCTTCGGCCCGCGGCGGGCGCTGAGCACGGTGGTCTGCAGGGTGTGGATGCTGTAGCCGCGGCGGTTGAGTTCGGTGCGTACCGAGTCGACCAGGAACGGCAGGTCATGGTGCAGCACTTCGACCACGGTGTGCGTGGATTGCCAGCCATGGCGTTCGTAGTCAGGGTTGTAGACCCGCACTTGCGCAGTGTTCGGGTCGAAGCGCTCGATGGTGCGCCAGGCAGAGAGGGTGCAGCCGGCCAGGTCGGACAGCCGACGCTGGGTGAGTTCGTCCAGAGAGATGATGCCGAAGAACTGTTCGGCGAACAGCGCCACTTGTGGCAGGGACTGCTCGCTGATGTGCTGCGCCAGGGCCGCCTGCAGTTGATGCTGGAAGTCGGCTTTGCTGGCTGCGGTGAAAAACGCCATCTGTGGTACTCCGCTTGGGCTTTGTTATAGGTGAAGCGTCGTGTACGTGCGCCATGTACGGATCAACGATAGCCAACCCGTAGCAGGAAGACGGTAAAACCAAGGCGTAGGACGCTTCCTTCGCGTCCATGTTCCAGGGATGGGCAGCTGCAAAGACGACTGCCGGTGGCTGTGTCTTTACGGTTGTCCATCAACTGGGCAGCTTAACGACTGAGCGGTCATCCCGGCTTGCAGCGCTGCGACATATTCGGTCAAAGGGCGGTAACATTGCGTTTATGCGCAAGGCCCAGACTGGCACAATCGCATTTCATTTCCTTGAACCGAGCTGCCCATGCAACTGAAAACCGCCCTGCTCTTCGCCACCCCCTGCGATGACGAGGAAGACAACATGGCGACCCTGTGCTGCCACAGCGACAAGGGCCAGATGTTCCTGCTCACCCGCTATCCGGACGAAGACACCGTCGATCTCACGCTGGACGACGAACCGTCGACGCTGGACGGGCTGAAAGTGACCTTGAGTGCCGAGCGCCTGCTGATCGAGGTTTCACCGGGGGATCGGGATGCACTCAGGGGTGATGAATCGCTGGAGATCCTGCTTACGTCGGCCGGAAGCGATCTGGAGGAAGTGGCGCTGACGCTGCGCAATATTCTCGAGGGAACGGGGACGTTCGTTTCCGAGATCTGAGACGGCGCCCCGTTGCGGGTTAGCCCGCACAGGGGCAAGGAAGCGTCGACAGCGCACACAACAAAGGCGACCCAAGGGTCGCCTTTGTGTAGTTGCCGATCAGCGCGACAACCTCACCCATTTGATTTAGCGAGAACAGTCCACATGCAGCCAGTCATACAACACCCTTGGGATATAACCCCAAGCGAGGCTATCGATCTACAGATACGACTATCTAAACTTGTAGTCAAGCAAGATCAGCTTGGGCCTATTTCTAGTATCGCAGGCATTGATGTCGCCTACCACAAAGAAAACGATACACTCATAGCCTCTATTGTTGTGGTTGACGCAGAAAGCCTGGAAATCATCGAAGAGCATGCATGGTCGGGTACGACTTCGTTTCCCTATGTGCCTGGTCTTTTTTCGTTTAGAGAACTGCCTTCTATCGTAAAGCTCTTATCGGCTATAACCCACCGACCTGACCTGATCATCTGCGACGGGCAAGGTATAGCTCACCCTCGTCGGTTTGGCTTGGCATCGCATTTGGGGGTACTTTATGACATACCCACTATTGGATGCGGAAAAAGTCGCTTCATTGGTGAATACGCACCTCCGCTTAATGAAAGGGGATGCCAATCAGGCCTGTTCGACGGCGACAAACTAATCGGGGCCGCGCTCAGGACTCAAAAAAATGTAAAACCCGTGTTCGTTTCAATCGGCCACCGAATCTCCCTTGAAACTGCCTGTCACTGGGTATTGAATGCAACACGCCACTATCGACTACCAGAAACGACCCGGCTTGCAGATCGATATGGAAGGCAGTTCTACGAACAGAACAAACACCCCATCACCCCTCCAAACTAACCTTCCGATTATTTAAATATACGTCACATTCGGGACAAAGTACCTGAAACTGGACGCACCCTTCACGCCACCAGTCAACGCAATCCTTAGCAGCCACAACTTTCAATACACTCAACTGCTGATAATTTTTCAAACACTGCAGAATTTCCGGTGTACCATTGACACCATCCAGCTCTAACTCTCTGATACAGCGCTCATTGCCCCCCATAAAAATGTAATCAACCACAGCCTTGTCAATACCATCTCCAATGAGTGAAACCCGGGACGCATACTTAAGAGACGAGAGCTCCGCTTTATCACGCAACACAGGAAACCTTATGCACCCGATCACTTGCGGTAGTTTAGAAAAATAGTCACCCAACAGAGTCAACCGCGTCAGACCTTCCAATGAAAATATCAAGGAAAACATGAAAATATTATTCTGGTGAACCGTCATCGCTTCCAGTCCACCGCCTTCGAACCACCCATAACTCTGTGGAACATCCTCCCCGATCTCGACAGTTCGCAACTGTCCATCTGGGAAATATGTTACTTCCTCTATCACCCAGCCATATTCATACAAGCGCTCGCTGACACATACATCACCACTGAACTCATAGGAAAATCCATTGTAGACACTATCCCCCCAATAAAACTGCTCCCCCGTATAGTCTCGCTCCATTTCGATACTATTACGCACCTCCCCAATAATAAACTCGCTGCGGTAGACATCAACATAGCGGCCATCTTCATACATACCTCCTCCAACCACATGACCATTCGAGAACTCCAACACTCCCCCGGTGTAGGGTACGCCCCGAAAAGTCCACAATCCGCCCTGGTTGCTTATCGCATTTCTTTTGATAATCATCAGAGCTTCCTTCCGGTAATCACATCGGCATCCTTCAGTAAACCGCTACAGTTTGAGCACGCCTCGAATTTATCCACCTGCCCCTGCTTCGGTGCCAGCTTGTAGGTGGCCACTTTCACATCATCAATTGATACCTTGGGGTACCGAGTCCTTATTCCCACTAAACTGAAAGGGATCTTTTGACCAGATTACGCTGTTGAGTAAGACGGAGCTCTGCGGGCGAAACCAATCTTTGAATTTATTAAGCCCAATTGAATCAAGGGCAATAAATTTCATCTCACCTTTTCGATACGACACATTCGAAGTCTTTAGCTTTCCAAACCCTTGAACTACATCTCCACGCTCTATTCTTGCGTCTACAAGCAACTGATCCGACCAAATACACAATTGGCATCCTAGATAATTTTAGCCCCCACAAATTACGCCTCTCTAAAGCCCAGAAAAACCCAACACAACCACAAATTAAAAATCAGTCGCTGCGCTTTTTTTTAACCTCTACCACCTTTGACTTCACCCATATCCCTAAAGCAACTGGAACCCCGCAAGACAATCCAACAATAATAGACTTATGAATCTCCTTCCAACCAAATACCCAACAATCAAACTTATAATAACCAACAATCGACCCTACAAGGTGCCCCACCACCCCAACTCCAAAAAAAAGCAATACAGAATACACCAACAACACAGCCATCAAAAAAAAAACCAACTCTTTCCAGCTTCACTTTTTATCCCCTACAGAACTGACTTGTCCCCCGACGACTTCGGAAAGTACAGAGCCAGATACGTTGCCATATATATCCGCTGCTTCTCCGACAATTGGCTTTAACTGACCAGACACTACTTGCCCTCCCTTGAAACCCATCAAGCCACCCAGAACTACTCCCAGAAGTGAATACGTCGGATCTTCACCCTTGATCAAACTTCCTAAATAAGACCCACCCGCCCCAGCGCCGAGAGTGAACCCTAACCCTCTGCCTTGAGTGGCCCCGCCAACAGTAGCAGCAATTGATGCATCCACGTAACTAAACGGCTTATCGGTGGATAACTGATCACCGATATTCGCTCCGTCGGCTGCTGGGCGCCACAAACACACCTAATGTGCCAGGAGCGTAAACCCAACCGGCGACATAATCATGACCTGGTTCCTGATGCCCATAGCTTCTTGTTAGGGGCTGTCTGAAATGTGTCTGCTCGAAAGCCAGACAAGGCGAAACGGAGCGAGAAACGGCCGGGGCTGCGCCCGACTGTACTGGAATACGTGAACGTTCCGAGCCCATTTCAATATAGCATGAGTGAGCCCAGATATATTCAGGCAGAGCTTAGATATCATTTGTTTTATTTTGATGATCAAGTTTATTCAAAAGCGCCTTTCTTTTGTTATCTTTACGCTGAGCCCTGCTATTCTCTCTCATTTCTTCTACTGAAAAACCTATGCGCCCCCCCATTTCCTGATATAGCAGGCAAGCAGCCTCCCCCTCAGCAACATATTCAACCAAAAAGGGCGTAGGAGGGGCATCTTTATTGCGAACTCCAGATTTTAAAAAGCTCACATATTCGCTCAGCACATCAGTGGCTTGTGCCACCGTCATAATGACTTGAAGTCCATCGCTATACTCACACTCCAAATACAGGTGGCCTTCAGCGTATCCCATATGGTGCGCATTTCCAAACCCCAAGTATTCGGCATGCCCTTGAAGCCCACATGCACTCAAACGATCGATCAATGCTTGAGCACTGGCCGTACCACTCACATCATCACTCAACCAACCAACAATTTCGCGCACCCCTACAGGTATTTGCTCGATGCGCGCTCGCTCGCCATGTTCAGACGCGCCCAGATCATAAAATCCAAATATCGACCAATGAGGATATACGATACCTAAATTCATATTTTTCTATCCTTTCCATACACAGGCCACGCTGTGGCCCCCGTACCATCCGGCTTACCGTAGTATCCCTCTATTCTCACGCCACTAGGTGAAATCCCTCGCCACCGTTCAGTACCAGCTATAGGAGATGAATTCCTGAATGCACCCTCGATCTCTACCTGAACTTGCCGCTTGCTCCACTGCTCAGGGAAAAATGTTGTCTCTGCTTTCTTCGGGGCCCAGCTATTCGTCAGAGGATCGCGTATAGAGACATACCCTTTTGAAACACCAAATTCATCAACTTGACCAGTGATTCGAGTCACATTGACATCAGGAGACCTTAAATAATGACCACCCGTCCCAACCCTCTCACCACTCCTCAACGTATTTACTCCACCGTCGAGGATATGATCAAAGCGTATAAACGCCGTTGCGTATAACGTCTCTGTCTGTTGCCGCACCAGCTCCAGTGGGGTAGGCGACGGTTTGAAATCTTCTAGGTATTTTCCGGTATTTGGTGAAACTGCAAGAGCTGGGTCATTCCTGATAACGCCCGGGTTTCCTGGTCGTGTGGAGGCAGCGTCGCCGATTGCAACCGCCCCACCCTTGATGGCAGGAATCCCCAGTGTAGCCATCCCCAGCAGGCCGGCCACCATATTACCAGCGGCATTCCATCCATCACCATCAACCGCTTGCTTGGCACCCTGGGTAAACTGCAGCGCCCCGTTGGTCGCCGCTACAGCCCTGATCGTGCTGCCGATAGAGCCGGTCAGGAAGTAGATCGCAGGATCACCCAGGTTGGCCAAACCTTGCTGCTGCTCGCCAATGCGCAGGCTGGACTTGGCATCAAGGTAGGTCTGCTCGTCGACGCTACGGTCCCGGGTCCAGGCCAGGTTTTCAACCAGTCCCATTTGGCTGCGCTGAGCATCTGCCCACGCGAGCTTGTCCTGGCTGCTACCTGCATAGGGATAGCCATAGCCCAAGGTCTGCTCACCACTGAGCAAACTGGCGACACTTGCCTGGACGGTTGCCAAGCTATGGCTGATACCCAAGCCATTTTGGGCATCCAGTTTCCTGACGGCATCCAGTCTCTCGAAGGCATAAACCTGCAGGTATGCCGCGAGCTCGACCTTGTCATCCTGGCTAAGCAATGAGGGATCGCGCTTGTAGAGTTGCAACAGCTTGTCGCTACGCTGATCCGCGCCTTCCAGGTTGACCAGATCACGCGCGGCGTCCATTCCGCCGTCTTTGCGATAATTGTCCCTTGCCTCGTCTCGCTGCTTAGCCGAGTGGTCTCCGAGGAAGTTGTATTGCGTGCCGTTTTTGGCTACCCATGCCGCTTTGTTCAACGAGCTGGCGTCAGCATCCTCCTGACTAGCCGCCGCCAGCACCCCGACGATCTGCGAGCTCATGGTCAGCAGGTTTTCATTTCCCCCAACCAGCTTGTTGAGCTGTACCACCAGCGCTTCATTCGCGCCGGCCGCCAAGGCACCCGTTTTGAAGTCACCGCCAGTGGCCTTCGACAGCAAGCCACCCACCATCGCATGGATGGCAATCTTGGGAAGGCTGCCGTTCTCGATGCCGAACTGCTTGGTGTAATCCCCCACCGCATTGAAACTGGCTGCCGCCAGCGTATTGAACAGCGCGCTTTTCAACGCATCGCTGGCACTGCCGCCCTGCCCAAGGGCTTTGCTCAGCAGCAGGGAGGTGCCATTCTGCAACGTCTGGTTGGCTGCGAACTGACCTACGCCTTTGATCGTGTACAGTTTCGGCCCCAGGACTTTGCCCGTGACTGGGTCAGTTTTCGTTCCCGTCCAGCCATCGAAATAGGCCGCTGTCAGACCTGCAGCCACACCCGAAATGACATAGCCTTTCATCGCATCGGAGGAGGTCACATCCTTGACCACAGCCCCCAGATTGCCTCGATTATTGACGACGCTTACCGAAGCATTGGTCGCAGCGCCCGTGGCAACGGCCCCGACGGCGGCGCCAGCGACACCGCCGTTGGCCCAGGCCGCTGCGGCAGGGCCCACGACGGCCGCCATGACGATCGCAATCGCGAGCTGAGCAGCCGGCCCCAGCCCGGAATTGCTGTACTTGAACGAATCGTGGATTTCTTTGACCTGACGCCAGTCCACGCCACCTTGTGCTTCGACCTGCTTGAGCCAGGCCAGCTTGGGATCAGCCTTGACCATGGCATCGATGGACTCGCTCACCGTCTGCTGGTTGACCTGGCGCACATCCACATGAATCTTGCCAACAGCATTGATCACCAGGTCGCCTTTAGCGACCAGCTCGCTCTGGCGAACCGTTTCATCCGTACGGCCCTCGCCCTTCATGCTGAACCAGCCAACGTTGGACTTGCTCTTCTCGTGACTCTCCTGATGCAGGTCCTTGACCGCCTCGAACGTCACCGCGCCGCCACTATCGATGGTCAGGTCAGCACCCGAGGCGAGCTTCGCCCCCTGGTACAACTGATCACCACCGCTCTTGAGCGTCAGATCACCACCGCTGCTGACTTCGCTGCCCACCGCCTTGATGTCGGTGACTTCGTCGCGCTGGGTCTGCTTGCTGCCCCAGCCGCCTTTCTTGCTCATGTCGTACAGCGAGTACTGGCTGTCGTTGGCCGCCAGCAGCTCCAGCTTGTCGCCGGCCACCAGGTAGGCTTCCTCGCCGGCGCTGACTTTGCTCGCCACCAGGCGCAGGTCACGTCCGGCGTCGATGGCCAGGTCGCCACCGGCCTTCACCACGGCAGACTGCTGCTCGACGTCATCCTCCTGCCGCTCGTACTTGGTCTTGCCCTTCTTGCCCTTGGCGTAGCTGTGCTCCTCGTTCGCCGCAGCAGCCAGGGTCACGTCGCGGCCGGCCTGCAGGGCCAGGTCGCGGCGTGCCTCGACTTCGCTGGCGACGATGCTCAGGTCCTGGCCTGCCGTGGCGGTGAGATTGCCGCCTGCGCTGATCTCGCTGCCATACTGGGTGATGCTCGTGTCGTGGCCGCTGACACGGCGGCGTTGATACTCGTGGCTGTCGACGCCTTCCTGGCTGACGATGGACAGGTCGCGACCGGCATCCAGCCTGATATCGCCACCCGCCTTGAGCACCCCGCCCACGTTGCCGATATCGCGCCCAGCGGTGATGGTCAGGTCGTTCGCCGCCTCGATGCGTGCTGCAGTGTCGACCAGGTCCTTGGTCACATGCTCGCCACCGGCCCGGCCTTCCAGGCGGGTGACGCTGCGCTCGTTGATCACATCGCCGGTCAGCGCGGTCAGGCTCACTTCACGACCGGCGATGATCCCGCCCTGGGCGTTGCGGATCGAGTCGGTGGCGAGCATGTCCAGGCGCCCGCCTGCTTCGATCAGCCCGCTGTTGCTGATGTTGGTGGCGCTGGCGGCGAGGTTGTTGGTGGCACGCAGGGTGCCGACGTTGACCAGGTCGCCGCCGCTGATCAGGTTGACGTCACGGCCCTGGATCAGCGCGCCGTTGGGGGCGACGCGACCGTTGGCGTGGGCCAGGTACAGCACTGGGGCCAGCACCTTCTCGCCGTTGACCTCGACCTGCTCCATCCAGACGATGTCGTGGGTCAGCGCGGCGACCTGCTCGGCGCTGAGCGACACGCCTACGCTCAGCGACAGCTTGTCCTTGCTGGCGATGGCGTTGTCCATCAGGTAGCGGAACAGCGTCTCGTCGCTGGTCATGCCATCGATGTAGCGCTGGCCGGTGCGGGCCACCACGGCTTCGCGGATCAGGCGTTGTTCGTAGAGGCCGTCGCCCAGGCGCTTGATGGCCTGGTCCGGATTGACGTCGAGCTGGCCAAGCAGGTAGTCGGAGCTCAGGAACTGCTTGAGGTCGGTCAGGGCCGGGTTGGTCTCCACCAGGTATTTGTGCGAGGTGCTCGGCACGCTGCGCTCAGGGACGCCCTGGACCAGTCGAACACCCGCTGCCAGGCCATCCAGCGCCACACCGGCGCCGCTGACGGCGCCTTGGGCCGCAGCCGAGCCTTGGGCGGACAGCGTCTGCGCCGCACGGTTGTCGGCATTGGTGGTGCTGGCCAGCGGTGAGATGAAGGTGCCACTGCCTGCTTGGGTATGGTCGGCGGTGGCGCCCAGGGCATCGCCGCTGATCGCGGCCTGACCGGTCTGGGTGCTGATGCGGAACAGGCCGTTGCTGCCTTGCGGCAGGCTGAAGCTGGGCAGCGTGACCGGGTTGACCTGGCGCTGGGCGAGGTCGGGCGGCAACTGCGGGTTGAGCGCGCGCACCTGGGTCTGGGCCTGGCGCGGATCAGCCGTGGCATCGCCACGGGCCCCGATGGTACCGGCGCCGGCCTGATTGACGCGCACCACGCTGTTGTCGATGCGCTGGGTGGCGTTGATGGTCACGGCGCCAGCTGACTGCACGACCGCCGGGGCAACCACGGCGCCAGCGATCGGCGTCCTGTTGTCGATGACGTCGTAGATGCTGTACTGCGGATACCCCGCAGCGGCCATGACCTCGTCGAGGGTCAGCGAGCCGGGGTTCTGGTTGAACTGGTTCTTGGCCTGGATGAACGCGTTGTACTGGCCGCGATCACGGGTATACATGCTCGCGGTGAGGTTGCGCTGCTCGCCTCCACCGGCGCCCTTGTTCTCGAACACCGCCGTGTTGATGGCGATGTCACCCGCCGCCGAAACGCTGCTGTAGTGGTTGCGGAATGCGTCACCGGCGAAGGTCAGCTTGCTGCCGGTGGTGATGAAGGCGGTGGGGGTATCGCGGTCGATGACGTCTTCCCAGCTTTCCGTTGCCGAGAAGTACAGCTCGCAGCCCTTGCCCTTGCAGCGGTCGTCGGAATAGACGTTGACGTTGCCGGCGACCAGTTTCTTGGTCGAGCTCAGGAATTCCTTGCGGTTGAGCAGCGTGTCCACCGCCAGGGTCATGTTGCCGGCGCTTTCCACGCTGCCGGAGATGTTGTCCAGCAGCACCGCGCGGGCACTGGCGTTGCCGGCAAGATCAAGGCCACCAAGGCTGTAGATATCGCCGTAGTAGTTGCTCAGGCTGCCGACGCGCAAGGTCATGTCATTACCGCTGAACACCAGGCCGCGCTGGTTGCTCAGGCTGTTGGCGGCGAGCTTCACCGCCGCAGCGCCACCCAGGGTGCCGCGGTTTTCGAGGCTGGCGGCCGTCACTGTCAGGCCGCCCAGGGCGGTCAGGCGACCGTCGTTGCTCAGCAGGTTGCGCGCGGTCACCGCTGTGTCGGCGCCACCGGCCAGGCTGGCGGTACTGGACAGGCGGATATCGTTGGCGCCCAGCGTCAGTGCGCCAAGGCTGCTCAGGCGACCATTGCCGTCATAGTTGCCGGTCAGATCCAGTTGCAGGCTGCCATCGCTGGCCAGCAGGCCATGGTTGGTCCAGTCGCCGCCCCGGCCCTTGAGGCTCTCGACTGCCAGCAGCTTGCCGCTGGCGGTCTGGACGAAGCGACCGATGTCCAGCTCCAGGCGCCGGGCTTGCAGCACGCTGCTGTTGGTCCAGCTGGCAGCGGCGATGCTCAGCAGGCCATCGGTGTGCAGTACGCCACCGGCCTGGGTGACCTTGTCGGAGGCCAGGCCGAAGCTACCCTGGCCGGTGTGCAGCAGTTGCCCGCCGCTGTTGCTCAGGCCACCGATCTGCAGGTCGAGGTCTTGGTTGGCGGTGGCCAGCACGCCGTTGTCGTTGAGCAGGTTGCCCGCGACGATGAATCGGCTGGTACCGGTCTTGCCAAGGGCGCGCAGATTGCCGCTGCGGTTGTCGAGCTCGCTGGCGCGCAGTTGCAGCTCGCTCTCGCTTTCCAACTGGCCGAGGCTGTTGTAGAGCGCGCCGCTGAGGCCAAAGTCGATGCGCCCGGCGCCGATCTTGCCGCTCTGGTTGAACAGTTGCTGGCCCTGCACCTTCAGCAATCCGGCGGCGTACAGGCCACCGCCGCGGTTGTCGAGATCGGCGGTGACGATCTTGCCGTCACCGCCCAGCGCCGAAATGTAGCCGCCCTGGTTGTTCACCTTGGCGTCGGCTGCAATGTCCACGGACTGCGCCTGGGCGGTACCGCCAGCGTTGTCGAACAGGTCGCTGAAGACGCCCTTGAACAGGCCTTTGGCCGCGCTGAGCATGCCATTGCCACTGTTGTCGAGGCTCGCCGCGTGCAGTTCGAGGTTGCCTGCCTGGCTCTCCAGACGACCGCCGCGGTTGTCCAGGCGCTTGTCCAGGCGCACATCGATATCGCCTTGGCTCTTGAGCGTGCCGGCCTGGTTGTTCAGGGCAACGGCATGGATGTCGAGCTTGCCGTGCTCACTGAACAACAGGCCATCGTTGCCGTTGAGCAGATCGCCGCTCAGGCGCAACACCAGGTTCTGCTGGCTGGCCAGATTGCCACCGTGGCTGTTGTCCAGCGTGCCCGAATCGACATGCAGCAACCCATGGCTGATCAGCTTGCCGCCTTGGTTGTCGACACGCACGGCCTTGAGCAGCAGGTCGGCGCCACTGACCAGGCGCGCATCGTCGGTATTGAGCAGTGCATCGGCCAAGGTCAGGTCGAGCGCCGCGCGGCTGACGAGCTGGCCCTTGCCGTTTTCCAGACGCTTGCCGGCGACGCTGATCGCCTGGCCGTTGATCTGCCCGCCCTGGTTGTCGATGACGGTGCTGTCCTGGTCGAGCGTCAGGTCACCTGTGGCGGAAATGAGGCCGCCGCTGTTGTCCAAACGATCGCCGACACTGAGGGTGATCGCCTGCTCCGAGGAGACGATGCCCTTGCGGTTGTCCAGGCTGGCCGCCGTAACCTGCTGGCGGCCCTTGCTGACCAGAGCGCCCTCGTCACGGTTGTCGAGGGCGCCTGTCAGGGTCACGGTAAGATCGCCGTCCTTGCTCGACAGTGTGCCCTCGGCGCTGTTGTTCAGGTCGCTGCCGGTGACCTGCAAGCCTTGAACGCCGGACATCAGGCCCTTGGTGCTGTTGTCCAGCTGTGCCGCCTCTAAGGTCAGCCCGCCGTCGCTGAGGATGCGGCCCTGCTGGTTGTCGATGCGCTTGGCGAGCAGGCTGAAGGACTGCTGGCTGGTGACTTCGCCAGCGCTGTTGTCGAGCTTGCCCAAGCGCTGGATGATCAGCGGGCCATTGGCACTGATCAGGCCGCCCTGGTTGGTCAGGTCGCCGCCGTTGAGGTCGAGGTCGAGTTTCTGTTCACCGATCAGACGCCCCTGGCGCTGGATCAACGCACTCACCCGCAGCAGCAGATCGCCCTTGGCGGAGATCTCGCCGCCCTCGCTGGAATCGACCTGCCCGGCCACCAGTGTCAACTCGGCATCGCTGTGGATGCGACCGCCGCGCTGAAGGGCATCGGCGCCGTTGCGCACGTCGCCCGTGGTCAGGGTCATGGCCTGCTTGCTGCTCAAGGCGCCGCCACGGTTGTCGAGGCCGTCGCTGGTGACGGTCATCGCCGCCTGGCTGATGAGCTGGCCGCCCTGGTGGTTATCCAGTTGTCCGGTCGTGACGGTCAGGCCGGTGTTGCCCGACAGCAGGCCGCGCTCGCTGTTGAGCACACCTGCACTGGTGACGGTCAGCGCTGCGGCGGCAGAAAGGATGCCCTGGTCGTGGTTGTCGAGTTGACCGTCGATCACGGCCTTGAGGGCCTTGCCGCTGGCCAGGGTGCCGCCGCTGAAGTTATCGAGGCTGGCAGCCTCGACGTCGAGATCGTGGCTAGCCGACAACACGCCCTTGAGGCTGTTGTCCAGAACACCGGCAATGCGCAGGGTCAGGTCCTGGGCGCTGATCAGGCGTCCGCCACGGTTGTCGAGGCTGTCGGCAATCAGGCTGAAGCCGCGGTCGCTGGAAATCTCTGCGCCGTTGCGGTTGTCCACCGCGCCGATCTGGCGCAACAGCAGGCTGCCTGGCGAGCGCAGCAAGCCACCGTCGCGGTTCACCAGTTGGCCGTGCTGCAGGTCGAGGTCGATGCCGGTCCCGCTGACCAGTTGCCCGTGGTCATGCTGGTCAAGGCCGGTCAGCGTCGCATCGATCTGGCCGGAGGCACTGATGCGACCACGGGCGCTGTTGTCGAGCTGGGTGACGACCAGCAGCAGGCTGCCGACACCGATGTTGCCCTTGGCGCTGTTGTCGATGGCGCCGCTGCGCAACTGGGCATGGCCAACTGCACTGATGGCGCCGCCCTGGCTGTTGTCCAGGCGGGCGGCGTCAAGCACCAGCCCGGCATCGGTCACCAGAATGCCGCCCTGGTTATCCAGCAGCCCTTGGCTGGTCAGGCCCATGGCAGCGATGGCCGAGACCTTGCCGCCCTGGCGGTTATGCAACGTGCCGGCGTTCAGCGTGAGGGTGCCGTCACTGACGATGAGGCCGGCGTCGCTGTTGTCCAACTGGCCGTCCAGGGCCAGCTCGATATGCTTGTGGCTGCTCAACCGGCCGCCGTTGTTGAGCAGTTCGGTGCCTTTCAGGCTCAGGCTGTCGTAGCCGCTGAGCAGGCCCTTGTTCTGGTTCAGCAGGCGCTGGACGGTCAGGGTCAGGCCACGGTCGCCAATGACCTTGCCAGCCTGGTTGTCCAGCAGTGCGCTGGCGTCGAGCACGACCTTGCCTGCGCTGGAGATCTCACCCTGCTGGTTGAGCACGCGCGCCGCGCGGATGTCGACCAGATTGGTCGCGCCAATCCCGCCGCCGTTCTGGTTGTCGATCGTGTTGGCGGTGAGCAGCAGGCTGCCCAGGCTGGTCAGCCTGCCGCCCTGCTGGTTCAAGGTGCCCAGGTGGGCTTCGAGGTCACCCTTGGCCGTGATGTTACCCAGGCGTTGATTGTCGACTTTGTCGGCGATCAGCTCGAGGCGGCCATCGCTCTGCAGGTGGCCGGCATCGCTGTTGGCCAGGCTGGCAACTTCGATGTGGGCCTTGCCCTTGGTGGTGGCTACGCCCTTGTCGCGGTTGTCGAAGTCCCCGCCGGTGACGGACAGCGAGCGGTCGGCAAGCACCAGACCGCCACGGTTGTCGAGGCGTTCGCCATGCAGTGAGAGATCGCCGACGCTCGACAGCATGCCGTTGTCGCGATTGTTCAGGGTGGCCACTTTGACGGCCAGTGTGCCGTCGCTGAGCAGGTTGCCCTTGCCGCTGTTGTCCAGGCCCACGGCTTTGAGATCGAGCAGGCGCTTGGCCGAGATCAGGCCGAGGCGGTTGTCGATGTCGGCGCTGGCGACGATCAGCACGTCGCCGCCCAGCATCTGCCCGCCGCTGTTGAGCAGCCCGGCGGTGGTGATGTCGAGGCGATCGGCCTTGAGCTTGCCGCCGTTCTGGTTGTCCAGCAGCGCGCGGGTGGTCAGCTTTGCCTGCTTGTCGCTGCCGATCAGACCGTTGGCGCGGTTGTCCACCTGGGCGGCGGTGACCTGCAGATCCCCCTGGCCGACCACACGACCGCCACGGTTGTCGAGGTTGCCGGTGATATTCACCACGGCCTGGCCCTTGCCTTGCAGCAGGCCTTGCTCACGGTTGTCGATCGTACCGCCCGTGGCTTTCAGGGTGTCGTCGGCCAGCACCTGGCCTTTGCGGTTGTCCAGCAGGCCTGCGGTCAGCGTGGTGTTGCGGCCCTTGAGGCTGCCACCCTGGTTGTCGAGCGTGGCGCTGCTGTCGATCTCGAGGTTGCGGTTGGCGACCACGCTACCGCGGTTGTGCAGGGTCTGGCCCTTGAGGCTCACGTCGCCCTGGGCGTTGCGGCTGTTGTCTGGCTCCACGCCGGCTTCGATGATGCCCTGGTTGTCGATCCGCGCGCCCTGCACGCTGATGCTGCCCTTGGCGGCGAGGCTCTGGCCGACAGTCACATCGTCACGCACACGCACGGTGGCGCTGCCGGCGGTGTAGGTCTTGCCGGTCAGCTCGGCGCTTTGCGCGGCAATCTTCAGGTCGCCGGCGCTGGAGGTCTGTGCAAGCGTCACCTTGCCGTTGGCGTCCACCTGAATATCGCCGGTGGTAGCGGCCATGTTTCCAGCCAGCTTGACGCCCACGCCCTGCTCGGTGCCGACCAGGCGGATGGTGTTGGCATACATGCCGCCCAGCGCCGAGCTGTCGATGGCCAGCAGGGGCTTTTCGCTGCCGTCATCGGCACGCGGGGTGGCCTGCAGGGTATCGGCCTGGACGTCGTTGCGCCCGGTGACGATGTTCAACTGCTTGGCATGCAGCTCGGTATTGAGCTTGGCACTGCGGGTGATCAGGTCGAACTGGTCGAGGTTGGTGGCGTTGAGCGCATCGCCCTCGATGGCGATGTCGCCGCCATCGACCTGGAAGCGGTCCAGGCGCTCGCCGTCCATGATCGGCTTGCCGGTGGTGAGGGTCGCCCGTGGCGTGTTGATGAAGCCGCAGCCGTTGCAGGTGATGCCGTGGGGGTTGGCGACGATGACCCGGGCCGCCTGGCCCGCCACCTCGGTGTAGCCTTGCAGGGTACTGCGGTTGCCGCCGGTGACCTGATTGAGGATGACCTGGGCCGCCTGCCCCCTGAGATTGGGGTTGCCGACGATGATGCCGCCCAGTTGAGTCGACTGGGTCTTGCCGGTGGCGTTGTTGAGGATCAGCCCGTTGCTGCCGACGTTGTAGTCACGGAAGGTGTTGCTCGACAGGCCGCTGCCGTTGGGGGTGGCGATATTGACGATCGGCACCCCGTTGCCGGCCTGGTTGATGCTGGTGTTGGCATTGGCCGCCGCATCGACGGTCAGCTGTGCAGCCGTGCTGACGATGGGGTTGAGAAACATCACGCCAGCAACGATCAGGGCGATGCACTGGTTCAGTGGGGTGCGGATATCCATGTCGAACAAACTCCAGTCGCAGCTCAGGCCAGTTGCCGGCCTGCCCCGCAAGGGGCAGCGATGTCACGGGTAATGGGTAGGGGCGACGCTCAGAAGAAGGCGTCGACGCGGAAATAGATCGGGTGCTCGCGGCGGGTCACCGCATCGGGGCGCTCCAGCGAACGGGCAAAGGTTGCGCTGGCAGCGAAGTACTGGCCGCGCACATTGAACTCCAGGGCATTGCCGCTCAGGCGCCCATGGTCCTTGCCGTTGCCATGCTGGCCCTTGATCACACCGGCGTCGTAGGCGAACGCCATGCCGTATTCGCGCAGCCAGGGCTGCAGCGCAGCCCAGGTGACCGGCCGACGCCAGCGCAACTGGTTGCGCCAGTAGCCGCCGCTGTCGCCGGTGAGGGTCTGATCCTTGAAGCCACGCACCGAGGTCAGCCCGCCGACACTGATGCGCTGGGCACTGTAGAGCGCGTCCTCGCTGCGCTGGCCGGTGGCCAGGCTGTCGAAGCTGAACTGTTCGCCCCACAGCTGGAACGGCTGCAGGTAGCTCAGGGTCAGGGTGTACTTGTTGTAGCGCGACACCGGTTCGTTGCCGTGGGGGTCGCCTGCGCCCTGGGCGTCGAGCGCGCCGATGCCCTGCTGCCAGCCGGCATCGAGGTTGACGAAGGCATTGCCGATGCGTCGGCCGTGGTTGACGCCAAGCTGACGCTCGGTGATGCGGGTGCTGGAGACATCGATCAGGGTGTCGTCAAGGTAGTTGCGCGCACGCAAGTGGCTCACCCCGATATTCACCGCCGTCTTGCTCAGGCTGTCGCGGTGGATCACCCGTTCGGCCTGGAACTGGTGCACGCTGTTGTCGCCGTCGAGCTTGAAGGGAAAGCCGCTGGAGGTGTCGCGGGTGCGGTAGTAGTTGTGGTTGTAGCTGTAGTTGAAGGTCCACCAGCCCCACGGCAGGCTGTAGTTCAGGCCATGGCTGTCGGAATGGCGCCAGTGGTCGCTGACCACATCACGCCCGCCCCTGAGGCTCAGCTGATCGGCCAGGCCCAACGGGCTGTCCCACTCCAGGCCCAGGTTCATCTGCTGCTCGCCGCTGCTGGCATCACCATTGTTGTGGCGGCTGGCCGAGACTCGCCAGGGTTTGTCACGCTGGCCCTTGAGCTGCACGCGGCTACCGCCCACTTCCTGGCCTGGCACCAGCTCGACTTCGACCTGACGCGACGGCAAGCGACCAAGCTGGTCGACCATCTGCTCCATGTCGCGCAGGTTGAGCACTTCGGAGACCTGGCCGGGGAAGGTCATGGCCATTTCCCGTGGGCTGGCAAGCGCTGAGCTGTCCAGGCCTTCCAGGCGCCCTTCGACGATGATGATCTGCAGGATGCCCGAACCCAGATCCTGCTGCGGCAGGTAGGCACGGGTGGTCAGGTAGCCACGGTCGATGTAGTGATCGGTGATGCGCTTGAGCAGGCCGTTGAGCTCCCCCACTTGCAGGCACTTGCCTTCATAGTCCTCGACCAGTGCCTGGCGTTGCCGCTCGCTGAGCTGGGTCGCACCTTGCAGCTCGACGCTGCGGATCTGGAAGCACCGCCCTTGCTCCGCGGGCGCCACAGGGGCCTGTGGGGCCTGCTTGCCGGGTAATTGCTGCAGTTCCTCAAGGCGCTTGCGCTGCTCTTGCAGAAGGTTTTCCTGACGATCACGAATCAGGTCGCGGTCGCCGGGAGACTGGAAGGGGGCGGCACTGGCAAGCAGCGGCAGGAGCGCAAAGCCGGTCGCCAGCGCACGGAGGAAGAGGGACATGCAAGTAATCCGTCACTTGAGAACTGATCGCATCACTGCGAAAGGGTGCGCAGGATACAAGAGCAGAACCACGCCATCAACGCGCCACTCAGTGCTTTGCGACGAACGCTGATACGTTTCCATGCCTGGAATAGCGGAGGGATGCGGGACTGGGGGATCGGGCGGGGTTTCGGACAATTGCTACAGAATGAAAAAAGCCCGCCAGTGTGATAGCGGGCAAGGACCTACGAAGATTCTTCTAGCGACCAACTAGCTCCCACGATAGGTCGAATAGCTGTACGGCGAGATCAGCAACGGCACGTGATAGTGCTCCTGCCCTTCATCGATGCCGAAGCGCAGCACCACGACATCGAGAAACGCCTGGTCAGGCAGTGCAACACCTTTGGCCCGGTAGTAGTCCCCGGCGGCGAACTGCAACTGGTAGACACCAGTACGGTAGTCATCGCCCTGCAACAAAGGTGCATCGACGCGGCCATCGCTGTTGGTCAGTGCGCTGTTCACCAGCTCCAGTTGCTGGCCTTCGACACGGTACAGCTCGACCTTGATCGAGCTGCCCGGGCAGCCGTGAGCGGCATCCAGTACGTGTGTGGTCAAACGTCCCATTTGCTTGTCGCCTCTTGTCGTTTGCATGGGCAGAAAATACACGGCATGCACCAACACGAGGCTGACGAAATGCCGGAATGGGCTCATTAAGACACTTTCGATTCAGATTGTACACAATTTTTTGAACCCCGCTGCGCACCGCTCATGGCAGGCCTTGCGAGCACGAGCATCCGTCGCAAATACAGGGCCTGTGCAGCAGGCCGAGGTATTATCTGACCGATCAGGCAGGTTTCTTGCAGTGCTTTTCCAGCCTGAGTTTGAGGCGACAAGTGGGAAGAAATGCGGAAAAACGGGCTTACAAATGGTCAAATAAGTTGTATACAATCACCCCATCCGGTGCGTGCGACAACCCGCCGCGGTCCACCCACCACCCGCACCTACGAACATAAGGAAGACTGCAGTGAGCGCTGACTACCCTCGCGACCTGATCGGTTACGGCAACAACCCACCTCACCCGCAATGGCCGGGCAACGCCCGCATTGCCCTGTCTTTCGTGCTCAACTACGAAGAAGGTGGCGAGCGCAACATCCTGCACGGTGACAAGGAGTCCGAAGCCTTCCTCTCTGAAATGGTGGCTGCCCAGCCGCTGCAGGGCGTGCGCAACATGAGCATGGAGTCGCTCTACGAATACGGCAGCCGCGCCGGGGTGTGGCGCCTGCTCAAGCTGTTCAAGGACACCGGCGTACCGCTGACCGTGTTCGCCGTGGCCATGGCCGCCCAGCGCCACCCGGACGTGATCCGCGCCATGGTCGAGGCCGGCCATGAGATCTGCAGCCACGGCTACCGCTGGATCGACTACCAGTACATGGACGAGGCGCAGGAGCGCGAGCACATGCTCGAGGCCATCCGCATCCTCACCGAACTGACCGGCGAGCGTCCGCTGGGCTGGTACACCGGTCGCACTGGCCCGAACACCCGGCGCCTGGTGATGGAGGAAGGCGGCTTCCTCTATGACAGCGACACCTACGACGACGACCTGCCCTACTGGGAACCGAACAACCCCACCGACAAGCCGCACCTGGTGATCCCCTACACCCTGGACACCAACGACATGCGCTTCACCCAGGTGCAGGGCTTCAACTGCGGCGAGCAGTTCTTCCAGTACCTCAAGGACGCCTTCGACGTGCTCTACGAAGAAGGCGAGCACGCGCCGAAGATGCTCTCCATCGGCCTGCACTGCCGCCTGGTCGGCCGCCCCGCGCGCCTGGCCGCGCTCAAGCGCTTCGTCGAGTACGCCAAGAGCCACGAGCAGGTCTGGTTCGCCCGTCGCGTGGACATCGCCCGCCATTGGCACGCCACCCATCCGTACAAGAAAGAGAACGCCTGATGACCGCTTTCAACACCCTCAAGCCCTCGAGCCTCGGCCGTGACGCCTTCGTCGCGGCCTTCGCCGACATCTACGAGCACTCGCCGTGGGTCGCCGAAAAAGCCTACGCGCTGGGCAACCTGAGCGAGCTGGACGAGATCGAGGTGCTGCACCAGCGCATGAGCGACATCCTGCTCAGCGCCAGCCACGCCGAGCAACTGGCGCTGATCAACGCTCACCCGGACCTGGCCGGCAAGGCGGCGGTGCAGGGCGAACTGACCGAATCGAGCACCAACGAACAGGCCGGCGCCGGCATTCACCAGTGCACTGCCGAAGAGTTCGCACGTTTCACCGAACTCAACGACGCCTACAAGGCAAAATTCCAGTTTCCGTTCATCATGGCGGTCAAGGGCAGCAACCGGCACCAGATCCTGGCCTCCTTCGAAAAGCGCATCCACAACGACACCGATGCCGAATTCAAGGAAGCGCTGGCGCAGATCAACCTGATCGCCCTGTTCCGCCTGCTGCAGCTTTGAGGACCAAACCCGGACTGGCCCGAGTGCGTGACGCGACCGCACCCAGGGCCTGCCCGAACGAGGTCCGCCCTACATACCGATAACGAATACAGAAGAGATAACCGCATGCGCACCCTGATGATCGAGCCCCTGACCAAAGAAGCCTTCGCCCAGTTCGGTGACGTGATCGAAACCGATGGCAGCGACCACTTCATGATCAACAACGGCTCGACCATGCGCTTCCACAAGCTCGCCACGGTCGAGACCGCCGAGCCGGAAGACAAGGCGATCATCAGCATCTTCCGCGCCGACGCGCTGGAGATGCCGCTGACCGTACGCATGCTGGAGCGCCATCCGCTGGGCAGCCAGGCTTTCATTCCGCTGCTCGGCAACCCCTTTCTGATCGTGGTCGCGCCAGTTGGCGATGCACCTGTATCAGGTTTGGTCCGAGCCTTCCGCAGCAACGGCAGGCAGGGCGTTAATTACCATCGCGGCGTCTGGCACCACCCGGTGCTGACGATCGAAAAGCGGGATGACTTCCTGGTGGTTGATCGCAGTGGTTCCGGCAACAACTGCGACGAGCATTACTTCACCGAGGAACAGATGTTGATCCTCAATCCCCACCAATAAGAAAAGGTCGGTCATCCCGGGTCTCGGCCTGTCGGTGATCGGCAGAGGTACATACTGTGGAAGCACACCTTCACGAATGGCTGAACCTGAGCATTCGCTGGGTTCACATGATCACCGGCGTGGCCTGGATCGGTGCATCGTTCTACTTCGTCTGGCTGGAGAACCACCTGAATCGAAGCAACCCGCGCGATGGGTTGTCAGGTGACCTCTGGGCCATCCATGGCGGTGGTATCTACCACCTGGAGAAATACAAGCTCGCACCACCGAAAATGCCCGAGAACCTGCACTGGTTCAAATGGGAAGCCTACTTCACCTGGATGTCCGGGATCGCCTTGCTGTGCGTGGTGTTCTACTGGAACCCAACCCTGTACCTGCTGGCACCTGGCAGCACCCTGAGCGGCGCCGAAGGCGTGGCCATCGGCATCGGCTCACTGGTCGTCGGCTGGTTCGTCTACGACTTCCTCTGCGACTCACCACTGGGCAAGCGCCCCGCCCTGCTCGGCGCCGTGCTGTTCGTGCTGATCATCGCGGCATGCTGGGGCTTCAGCCTGGTGTTCAGCGGTCGTGGCGCGTACCTGCACACCGGCGCGATCATCGGCACCATCATGGTGGGCAACGTGTTCCGCATCATCATGCCGGCCCAGCGCCAGCTGGTGGCGGCGATCGAGAACAACCAGACCCCTGATCCGGTACTGCCGGCCAAGGGCCTGCTGCGCTCGCGACACAACAACTACTTCACCCTGCCGGTGCTGTTCATCATGATCAGCAACCACTTCCCGAGCACCTACGGCAGCCAGTACAACTGGCTGATCCTGGCCGGGATCGCAGTGGCTGCGGTACTGATCCGTCACTATTTCAACACCCGCCACGACAGCAACAAGTACGCCTGGACCCTCCCTGTAGGTGCCCTGGCGATGATCTGCCTGGCCTATGTGACCGGTCCCAAGCCGCTGCCGACCTCGCCCGAGCAGGCTGCTGCGAAGATCGAGTACCAGCCATTGCCCGCCACTGCAGTCGGCGGCAAGACCGCTGCCGAGCTGCGCGCCGAGGAAGCTGCCAAGGCTGCCCAGGCACCTGCCGAAGCGCCGGCCCAGGCCACCGCCCAGGCTGCGCCCGGCAACTTCGAGAAGATCCACAACGTCATCCAGGAACGCTGCACCGTGTGCCATTCGTCGAAACCGACCAGCCCACTGTTCAGCACCGCCCCGGGCGGCGTGATGTTCGACACCCCGCAGCAGATCCAGGCCCAGGCCGCGCGCATCCAGGCGCAGGCTGTCGCCAGCCAGATCATGCCGCTGGGCAACATCACCCAGATGACCGTCGAGGAACGCAAGCTGGTCGGCGACTGGATCGCCAAGGGTGCCCCGGTCAACTGACACCCCACATCCTGTTTGTGGGAGCGGGCTTGCCCGCGTAGAGGCCGGTGTTGCCGGCCTCGCTTCCAATGAAACACCGTAACAAGCAAGCATCGAGCGTACGGCTCCATCCGGAAACCCCAGGTCCTTCAACCGAAGCGCCTGCCGCCTGGAGCCGCCCGCTTGGATCCGAGAATAAAAACAAAACTCGAGGTGCTGCATGTCCGAGTCACCCAAGGCGTACATCCCCGTTGCGCCGCCACGACAGCCCCTGCCCCTGTTCCAGCTGATCCTGGTGGGCCTGCAACATGTCCTGCTGATGTACGGCGGCGCCATCGCCGTGCCGCTGATCATCGGCCAGGCCGCCGGGCTGTCCCGTGAAGAAGTCGCCTTCCTGATCAACGCCGACCTGCTCGTGGCCGGTGTCGCTACCATCATCCAGTCGTTCGGCATCGGCCCGGTGGGCATCCGCATGCCGGTGATGATGGGCGCAAGCTTCGCCGCCGTCGGCAGCATGGTGGCCATGGCCGGCATGCCCGGTGTGGGTTTGCAAGGGATCTTCGGCGCGACCATCGCCGCCGGGTTCTTCGGCATGCTGATCGCGCCGTTCATGTCCAAGGTGGTGCGCTTCTTCCCGCCGCTGGTCACAGGTACCGTGATCACCTCCATCGGCCTGTCGCTGTTCCCGGTCGCGGTCAACTGGGCCGGCGGCGGGCAACAGGCGGAAACCTTCGGCTCGCCGATCTACCTGATGGTCGCAGGCCTGGTGCTGGCCGTGATCCTGCTGATCAATCGCTTCATGCGTGGCTTCTGGGTCAACGTGTCGGTGCTGGTGGGCATGGGCCTGGGTTATGTGCTGGCCGGTTCCATCGGCATGGTCGACCTGTCGGGCCTGAACGAAGCGCCGTGGCTGCAGGTGGTCACGCCACTGCACTTCGGCATGCCGACCTTCAGCCTCGCGCCGATCCTGTCGATGTGCCTGGTGGTGGTGATCATCTTCGTCGAGTCCACCGGCATGTTCCTGGCCCTGGGCAAGGTGACCGACCGCGAAGTGACACCCGGCATGCTGCGTCGCGGCCTGCTGTGCGATGCCGGCGCCTCGTTCGTGGCCGGTTTCTTCAACACCTTCACCCATTCCTCCTTCGCCCAGAACATCGGCCTGGTGCAGATGACCGGGGTGCGCTGCCGCTATGTCACGGTGGTCGCGGGCGCGCTGCTGATCCTGCTCAGCCTGCTGCCCAAGGCGGCCTTCCTGATCGCCTCGATCCCGCCTGCGGTACTGGGCGGCGCATCCATTGCCATGTTCGGGATGGTCACCGCCACCGGCATCAAGATCCTCCAGGAGGCCGACATCAGTGATCGGCGCAACCAGTTGCTGGTCGCAGTCAGCGTCGGCTTCGGGCTGATCCCGGTGGTGCGTCCGGAGTTCTTCGCGCAGATGCCCCAGTGGATGGAGCCCATCACCCACAGCGGCATCGCCATGGCCACGCTCAGCGCCCTGATACTGAACGTGCTGTTCAACATCCTCGGGGGCGCCGAACGCGCGGCCCACAACGAGGCCTGTCACCCGCACTGAGTCAGCGGGCGGCGCCCTGGCCGCCCGTCTCGTCCAAGCAGTGAAACGCAGTACCGGCGGCCCACGGGAGCGGGCCGTCCGGGGCGCCTGCGCGCCGAAGAAACCTCGAACAACAACAAGAACACGGGAATTCGCACATGAAGCGCACCACCTCGTCCCTGCTGCTGGGCAGCAGCCTGCTGGCCACCCTCCCCGCGTTCGCGGGCGACTGGCTGCAATGGCACGGCGAAAGCCTGACCTACCTCTACGGCAAGGATTTCAAGGTCAACCCGGACATCCAGCAGACCATCACCTTCGAGCACGCCAACAAGTGGAAGTACGGTGACACCTTCCTGTTCATCGACAAGATCTTCTACAACGGCAAGACCGACGCCAGCAAAGGCGTGAACACCTACTACGGCGAGTTCAGCCCGCGCCTGTCGTTCGGCAAGATCCTCGACCGAAAACTGGCCTTCGGCCCGGTCAAGGACGTGCTGCTGGCCATGACCTACGAGCGTGGCGAAGGGTTGAACGCCGCCTACCTGATCGGCCCCGGGTTCGACCTGGACATCCCTGGCTTCAACTATTTCTACCTCAACATCTACCTGCGCAACACCGAGGGCAGTCGCCCCGGCGACAACGTCTGGCAGTTCACTCCTGGCTGGTCGTACACCATTCCCCTGGGCCGCTCCGACCTTCTGATCGACGGCTACATGGACTGGGTGACCGACAACGACCAGACCCGCCGCGGCACCTACCACGCCAACCTGCACTTCAACCCGCAGGTCAAGTACGACCTGGGCAAGGCCCTCAACCTGGGCGCCAAGCAGTTGTATGTCGGGTTCGAGTACAGCTACTGGAAGGACAAGTACGGCATCGACAGCCGCGGCAATCTGCAGAGCAACCAGAGCGTGGCCAGTGCGCTGGTCAAGGTGCATTTCTAAGAACCTGACCGAACGCCCAATTTTGTATCACCGCGCTCCAGGACGGAGCACTTGAGGACCGGCGCGCAAGCCAGTAATCTGCGCGCCCCCTCGCTCAGGGCAGGCCGGATCCTGCCCGCGTTTACTGACCGCTCAGTCAATGAATTCGGGCGGTTGGTCGATGTTTCGCCAGCCAGAAACACCCTTTTCATCCGTTCAGAACGACGTCGAGCAGGATGGTTGTGACCAACCCGGAAAGTTGGCGCAGCACTTGCCAGAGAGCTGTGGCCAACCCGAAAAAACTGACCCGAAAGACAAGAAAGGCGCCGACACGAGCGCTGACAGCAACATCCAATCAAGGGAGCGACACACGCAATGCGCATCATCAACAGCCTGATCCTCGCCGGCGGCCTGCTCGCCTGCGGCACCAGCTTCGCCGACGACCTGCTGCAGTGGCAGACCAACAGCCTGACCTACCTCTGGGGCAAGAACTTCAAGGTCAACCCCGAGACCCAGCAGACCGTCACCTTCGAGCACGCAGATGCCTGGAAGTACGGCGACAACTTCATCTTCGTCGACAAGATCTTCTACCAGGGCAAGAAAGACGCGAACAACGGCCCGAACACCTACTACGGCGAGATCAGCCCGCGCCTGTCGTTCGGCAAGATTTTCGACCAGAAGCTGGAGTTCGGCCCGGTCAAGGATGTGCTGCTGGCCATGACCTACGAGTTCGGCGAGGGTGATACCGAGTCCTACCTGATCGGCCCTGGCTTCGACCTGGCGATTCCTGGCTTCGACTATTTCCAGCTGAACTTCTACCACCGCACCACCGATGGCAGCCGCCCGGGTGATCACGTCTGGCAGATCACTCCAGTGTGGTCCTACACCATTCCCGTGGGCTCATCGGATGTGCTGATCGACGGCTTCATGGACTGGGTGGTGGACAACGACGAGAACAGCCGTGGCAGCTACCACGCCAACCTGCACTTCAACCCGCAGGTCAAATATGACCTGGGCAAGGCATTGCACCTGGGTGAGAAGCAGTTGTACGTCGGTATCGAGTACGACTACTGGAGCGACAAGTACGGGATCAAGGACAGCGATGCCTTCACCACCGACCAGAACACCATGAGTTTCCTGGTCAAGGTGCACTTCTGATCTGAGCGGTGGGTCTGCTTAGCGGGTAAAACCGCGAAGCAGAGTCACCGATGATCACGCTGCTGGCCGCAGCACCCGCCACAACTTGCCAACCACACTCACCACTGCCAGCACCGCCGCCCCGGCTACCACTCCCAGCACACCGTTGATCAACGCCCCGGTCAGTGCCCCGCCACGTCCGTCGGCAAAGGCCTCGATGGCATGGTGCAGCGGCGCGATGCCGTGCACGAGAATGCCGCCACCGACCAGGAACATGGCCGCGGTGCCGATCACCGACAGACTCTTCATCATGTAGGGGGCCGCACGCAGGATGCCATTGCCGACCGCTTGTGCCAGGCTCGAGCCCTTGCGGGTCAGCCACAGCCCCAGGTCATCGAGCTTGACGATTCCGGCCACCAGCCCGTACACACCCAATGTCATGACCACGGCAATGCCTGACAGCACGATGATCTGCTGGCTCAGCGGCGCATCGGCCACCGTACCGAGGGTGATGGCGATGATTTCGGCGGAGAGGATGAAGTCCGTGCGCACTGCGCCCTTGATCTTGTTCTTCTCGAAGGCGACCAAGTCGACATTCGCATCGGCCACGGCCTCCTTGCGCGCCGTGTGCTGCGCCTGATCCTCCTCCTTGCTGTGCAGGAACTTGTGCGCCAGCTTCTCGAAGCCCTCGAAGCACAGGTAGGCACCCCCAAGCATCAGCAACGGCGTGACCGCCCAGGGGATGAATGCACTGATTAACAGGGCAGCCGGCACCAGGATCGCCTTGTTCAGCAGCGAACCCTTGGCCACCGCCCAGACCACCGGGATCTCCCGCTCGGCCCGTACCCCGGTCACCTGCTGGGCGTTGAGCGCCAGGTCATCGCCCAGCACGCCTGCGGTCTTCTTCGCCGCGACCTTGGTCATCAGCGAAACATCGTCCAGCACCGTGGCGATGTCGTCGATCAACACCAGTAAGCTGCTTCCTGCCATGTCGTTGTGTTTCCAATGATTGCAAAGGTCCGATTCTAGCCCAATGCCGTCGCCTTGAGCCGCTCTCTGGGCCGGTGCTACCATGCCCGACGCTCTCAGGGTCTGTATGAAAAGCCTTGAGACGAAGGTCAGGCAAGGCGAAAACAGCCGAGGAAGCGGAGTTTACGGATTTGTAAATGAGCATTCCGAGGCTGTTTTCAACGCAGCATCACCGAGTATCAAGGCTTTTCGTACAGAGCCTAGAGGCGGCCAGTCACAGGAAGATCCATAGACCATGAGCACGATTCGCGAGCGCAACAAGGAACTGATCCTGCGCGCGGCCAGCGAGGAATTCGCCGACAAAGGCTTCGCCGCCACCAAGACCAGCGATATCGCTGCCAAGGCCGGTCTGCCCAAGCCGAACGTCTACTACTACTTCAAGTCGAAAGAGAACCTCTACCGCGAGGTGCTCGAGAGCATCATCGCGCCGATCATGCAGGCGTCCACGCCGTTCAACGCCGATGGCGATCCCAAAGAAGTGCTCAGCGGCTACATCCGCTCGAAGATTCGCATCTCCCGCGACCTGCCCCATGCCTCCAAGGTGTTCGCCAGCGAGATCATGCACGGCGCCCCGCACCTCTCGCCTGGGCAGGTCGAGCAGCTCAACGAGCAGGCGCGTCACAACATCGAGTGCATCCAGCGCTGGATCGAACGCGGCCAGATCGCCCCGGTCGATCCACATCACCTGATGTTCAGCATCTGGGCGGCGACGCAAACCTACGCCGACTTCGATTGGCAGATTGCCGTGGTGACCGGCAAGGCCAAGCTCGCCGACAGCGATTACGACGCCGCCGCCGAAACCATCATCCGCCTGGTGCTCAAGGGGTGTGAGCCCGAGGCGGCCTGACGGTCGGCGTACACCGCTCCCACCCGTGGCCGACGGGCCTTGGCGGGAGCGCAGGCCAGCGCAGTATCAGACAGCTACCCCAGCATCAGCCGTAAGCCCCAGCGCCTCGATGGCAGTGATTGCGCACTGCTCGTCGATGTCCGACGTGTCCCCGCTGATCCCCACCGCACCCAGCACTTTCCCCGCCTGATCACGGATCAGCACCCCACCTGGTGCGGGTACCACCGACCGCTCGCCCAAGCCGTTCAACGCCGCGAAAAACGCCGGTCGCTGCTGTGCATCCAGCGCCAGCAGGCGTGACCCCTTGCCCAGGGCCACAGCCCCCCAGGCCTTGCCCATCGCCACTTGCGGACGTAACAGACTGGCACCGTCCTCGCGTTGCAAGGCCAGCAGATGGCCGCCGGCATCCAGCACCGCCACCGTCAGCGGTGCGGCGTCGATCTTGCGCCCGGCGGCAAGGGCGGCGGCGACCAAGGTGTTGGCGACGTTGAGCGTCATTGCGTTCATGGAAAGGTCCTCTTCTTGTTGTGAGAAGCCCTGATGGGCAGTTGAAAACCGATAAGCAAATAGAACACAACAGAAAGATTTTTTGTATACAATATTTTTGAACGATCGTACTCCAACTGATAGAACGCCTTTTCTGTGGGGTTTCCAGCGAAAGCCAATCGACCCGATGAAAATGCATTGACCTGAAGCTCAGAGCGTGAATACACTTTGGCGCAAAGCAAGTTGTATACAATTACAAAATCGATGAGGCACAAATCATGAGCAAAATGAGAGCAATCGATGCAGCCGTTCTGGTCATGCGCCGTGAAGGCGTAGAGACGGCATTCGGCATTCCCGGGGCTGCCATCAACCCGCTGTACTCGGCCCTGAAGAAAGTCGGCGGCATCGATCACGTCCTCGCTCGCCACGTCGAAGGTGCCTCGCACATGGCCGAGGGCTACACCCGCGCCAACCCAGGCAACATCGGTGTGTGCATCGGCACCTCCGGCCCAGCCGGCACCGACATGGTCACCGGCCTGTACAGCGCCTCGGCCGACTCCATCCCGATCCTGTGCATCACCGGCCAGGCCCCCCGCGCCCGCCTGCACAAGGAAGACTTCCAGGCCGTCGACATCACCAGCATCGTCAAGCCGGTGACCAAGTGGGCCACCACTGTGCTGGAGCCGGGCCAGGTGCCCTACGCCTTCCAGAAAGCCTTCTACGAGATGCGTACCGGCCGCCCAGGCCCGGTGCTGATCGACCTGCCATTCGACGTGCAGATGGCCGAAATCGAATTCGACATCGACGCCTACGCGCCACTGCCGGTACACAAGCCTTCGGCCACGCGTATCCAGGCCGAGAAAGCCCTGGCCCTGCTCAATGACGCCGAACGTCCGCTGCTGGTTGCAGGTGGCGGCATCATCAATGCCGACGCCAGCGACAAGCTGGTCGAGTTCGCCGAACTGACCGGCGTGCCAGTGATCCCGACCCTGATGGGCTGGGGCACCATCCCTGACGACCACGAACTGATGGTCGGCATGGTCGGCCTGCAGACCTCGCACCGCTATGGCAACGCTACCCTGCTCAAGTCCGACCTGGTGTTCGGCATCGGCAACCGCTGGGCCAACCGCCACACCGGCTCCGTCGATGTCTACACCGAAGGCCGCAAGTTCGTGCATGTCGACATCGAACCGACCCAGATCGGCCGTGTGTTCACCCCTGACCTGGGCATCGTCTCCGACGCCGGCGCTGCGCTGGACGCCTTCCTGGAAGTGGCCCGCGAGTGGAAAGCGGCCGGCAAGCTCAAGTGCCGCAAGGCCTGGCTGGAAGATTGCCAGCAGCGCAAGTCGAGCCTGCAGCGCAAGACTCACTTCGACAACGTGCCGGTCAAGCCGCAGCGCGTATACGAAGAAATGAACCAGGTATTCGGCAAGGACACCTGCTACGTCAGCACCATCGGCCTGTCGCAGATTGCCGGCGCGCAGTTCCTCCACGTGTACAAGCCGCGCCACTGGATCAACTGCGGCCAGGCCGGCCCGCTGGGCTGGACCATCCCGGCGGCCCTCGGCGTGGTCAAGGCCGACCCGAAACGCAAGGTGGTGGCGCTGTCGGGTGACTACGACTTCCAGTTCATGATCGAGGAGCTGGCGGTCGGTGCGCAGTTCAACCTGCCCTACGTCCATGTGCTGGTGAACAACGCCTACCTCGGCCTGATCCGCCAGGCCCAGCGTGGCTTCGACATGGATTACTGTGTACAACTGGCGTTCGAGAACATCAACTCCAGCGAAGCCGGTAGCTACGGCGTGGATCACGTCGCCGTGGTCGAGGGCCTGGGCTGCAAGGCGCTGCGCGTGTTCGAGCCGGGCGAGATCGCCCCTGCCCTGCTCAAGGCGCAGAAAATGGCCGAAGAGTTCCGCGTGCCGGTGGTGGTCGAGGTGATTCTCGAGCGCGTCACCAACATTTCCATGGGTACCGAGATCAACGCGGTCAACGAGTTCGAAGACCTCGCGCTGGTCGGCAACGACGCGCCGACTGCCATCTCGCTGCTCGACTGATTGCCGACGCCCCCGCGCAGGCTGCCGGGGGCTTTCATCTGCAAGGAGACAACCATGCCTCGCTTCGCTGCCAACCTGTCCATGCTGTTCACCGAACAGGACTTCCTGGCCCGCTTCAAAGCCGCCGCAGATGCGGGCTTCAGCGGTGTCGAATACCTCTTCCCGTACGATTTCAGCGCCAGCGAGATCAAGCAGCAGCTCGATGCCCACGGCCTGACCCAGGTGCTGTTCAATCTGCCTGCAGGCGACTGGGCCAAAGGTGAACGCGGCATCACCTGCCACCCCGACCGCATCGAAGAGTTCCGCGCCGGCGTCGACAAGGCCATCGAATACGCCAAGGTGCTGGGCAACAAGCAGGTCAACGCCCTGGCCGGTATCCGCCCACAAGGCCTGCAGTGCGCCGAGGTGCGCAAGACCTTCGTCGACAACCTCAAGTACGCCGCCGACAAGCTCGAAGCCGCCGGGATCCGCCTGGTCATGGAGATGATCAACACCCGCGACATCCCAGGCTTCTACCTGAACACCACCGCCCAGGCCCTGGAGATCCAGGCCGAGGTGGGCAGCGCCAACCTGTTCCTGCAGTACGACATCTACCACATGCAGATCATGGAGGGTGACCTGGCGCGGACCCTGGAAACCCACCTCAAGCAGATCAACCACATCCAGCTCGCCGACAACCCCGGCCGTCACGAGCCGGGCACTGGCGAGATCAACTACCGCTTCCTGTTCGAGCACCTGGACCGCATCGGTTACCAGGGCTGGGTGGGTGCGGAGTACAAGCCCAAGACCACCACCGAGGCCGGGCTCGCCTGGCTGAAAACCCATAACGCGATCTAACGAACACAGTCGCTCCCTGTAGGAGCGGGCTTGTCCCGCGATGGCGCCCGCAAGGACACCTCCGTCGGCTGACCTGCCGCATTCGCGGGCAAGCCCGCTCCCACAAGGCGCTCAGTTCGCTTGAGATATCACAAATACAAAGAGGCACATTCTCATGGCTAAAATCGGTTTCATCG
This sequence comes from Pseudomonas sp. A014, assembly GCF_052378495.1. Taxonomy (NCBI): domain Bacteria; kingdom Pseudomonadati; phylum Pseudomonadota; class Gammaproteobacteria; order Pseudomonadales; family Pseudomonadaceae; genus Pseudomonas; species Pseudomonas sp. A014. The sequence continues at coordinate 1,842,819 of NZ_CP199001.1, read as the reverse complement.
GCACCGGCATCATGGGCAAGCCCATGGCCCAGAACCTGCAGAAAGCAGGTCACAGCCTGTTCGTCTCCACCCACCACGACGCCGCTCCTGCCGACCTGGTCGCCGCAGGTGCCGTGGCCCTGGCCAACCCTAAAGAGGTGGCGCAGGAAGCCGAATTCATCATCGTGATGGTGCCCGACACCCCGCAGGTCGAGAGCGTGCTGTTCGGTGAAAATGGCGTCGGTGAAGGCGTCGGCCCGAACAAGGTGGTGATCGACATGAGCTCGATCTCCCCCACCGCGACCAAGGCCTTCGCCGAGAAAATCAAGGCAACTGGCGCCACCTACCTGGACGCCCCGGTATCCGGCGGTGAAGTCGGCGCCAAGGCCGCAACCCTGAGCATCATGGTCGGCGGCTGCCCGAAAGCCTTCGAGCGCGCCCTGCCGCTGTTCGAAGCCATGGGCAAGAACATCACGCGCGTCGGTGGCAACGGCGATGGCCAGACCGCCAAGGTGGCCAACCAGATCATCGTCGCCCTGAACATCCAGGCCGTCAGCGAAGCGCTGCTGTTCGCCGCCAAGAACGGCGCCGACCCGGCCAAGGTGCGCGAAGCGCTGATGGGCGGTTTCGCCTCCTCGAAGATCCTCGAAGTCCATGCCGAGCGCATGATCAAGGGCACCTTCGACCCGGGCTTCCGTATCAGCCTGCACCAGAAAGACCTCAACCTGGCCCTGCAGGGTGCCAAGGAGCTGGGCATCAACCTGCCCAACACCTCCAATGCCCAGCAGGTGTTCAACACCTGCGCGGCCCTGGGTGGCAGCAACTGGGACCACTCGGCACTGATCAAGGGGCTGGAGCACATGGCCAACTTCTCGATTCGTGACGACAAGTGATCTTGATGTAACCCTCAAGGGCCTCTTCGCGGGTAAACCCGCTCCCACAGGTACTCCACAGGCCTGAGGGCTGCGGTAATCCTGTGGGAGCGGGTTCACCCGCGAAGAAGCCTGCCCCGATGAGCCTGCGACCACAGGTTCATCAGGTGACACCGAGCAACACCCGCCCCTGGTTCGGCCTGCACGGAGGCAGTTCCAGGGGCGTTTTCGATTCTGCAGAACAACAAGAATTTTGGGAGCCTGCCATGTCGGTCGATCCACAGAAACTCCTGCGCGAGCTGTTCGACACAGCCATCGCCGCCGCCCATCCCCGTCAGGTCCTCGAACCTCACCTGCCCGCCGATCGCAGCGGCCGGGTCATCGTCATCGGCGCTGGCAAGGCCGCCGCCGCCATGGCCGAAGTGGTCGAGAAGAGCTGGCAGGGCGAAGTCTCGGGCCTGGTCGTGACCCGCTACGGCCATGGCGCCAATTGCCAGAAGATCGAGGTGGTCGAAGCCGCCCACCCGGTCCCCGACGCCGCCGGCCTTGCGGTCGCCAAGCGCGTGCTGCAACTGGTCAGCAACCTCGATGAAGACGACCGCGTCATCTTCCTGCTCTCCGGCGGCGGCTCGGCCCTGCTGGCACTGCCCGCCGAGGGCCTCACACTGGCCGACAAGCAGCAGATCAACAAGGCGCTGCTCAAGTCCGGCGCCACCATCGGCGAGATGAACTGCGTGCGCAAGCACCTCTCGGCGATCAAGGGCGGACGCCTGGCCAAGGCCTGCTGGCCCGCCACCGTCTATACCTACGCCATTTCCGATGTGCCGGGCGATCTGGCTACCGTCATCGCCTCCGGCCCCACCGTGGCCGACCCGAGCACCTCGGCCGATGCCCTGGCGATCCTCAAGCGCTACGACATCGAGGCGCCCAAGGCGGTCATCGACTGGCTGAACAACCCGGCATCGGAAACCGTCAAGGCCGATGACCCGGCCCTGGCGCGCAGCCACTTCACACTGATCGCCAAACCCCAGCAATCGCTCGAGGCTGCCGCGGTGAAAGCCCGCCAGGCCGGTTTCAGCCCACTGATCCTGGGGGATCTGGAAGGTGAATCGCGCGAAGTGGCCAAGGTGCACGCCGGCATCACCCGGCAGATCGTCCTGCATGGCCAGCCGCTGAAGGCCCCTTGCGTGATCCTGTCCGGCGGCGAGACCACCGTCACCGTGCGCGGCGATGGCCGTGGCGGGCGCAACGCCGAGTTCCTGCTCAGCCTCACCGAAAGCCTCAAGGGCCTGCCTGGCGTATACGCACTGGCCGGCGACACCGACGGCATCGACGGCTCCGAAGAAAACGCCGGTGCGCTGATGACCCCGGACAGCTTCAGCCGCGCACAGGCCTTGGGCCTGTCGGCCAGTGACGAGCTGGACAACAACAACGGCTATGGCTACTTCGCCGCGCTCGATGCCTTGATCGTCACCGAGCCAACCCGCACCAACGTCAACGACTTCCGCGCCATCCTGATCCTCGAGACCTCGCAATCATGACGCCCGATAAAAAAGTGAAAATCCTCGCCACCCTGGGGCCGGCGATCAACGGCATCGATGACATCCGCCAGCTGGTCGAAGCCGGGGTGAATATCTTCCGCCTCAACTTCAGCCACGGCGAACACGCCGACCACGCCCTGCGCTACCAGTGGATCCGTGAGGTCGAGCAGCAACTGAACTACCCGCTGGGCATCCTCATGGACCTGCAGGGGCCGAAACTGCGTGTCGGCCGTTTCGCCGAAGGCAAGGTGCAGTTGCAGCGTGGCCAGGCCCTGCGCCTGGACCTGGACAAGGCCCCCGGCGACAGCCGCCGGGTCAACCTGCCGCACCCGGAAATCATCGACGCGCTGGAGCCCGGCATGGACCTGCTGCTCGATGATGGCAAGCTGCGCCTGCGGGTAACCGCCAAGCACGCCGACGCCATCGACACCGAAGTGCTGGCCGGCGGCGAGCTGTCCGACCGCAAGGGCGTCAACGTCCCTCAAGCTGTGCTGGACCTCTCCCCGCTCACCGAGAAAGACCGCCGCGACCTGGCCTTCGGCCTGGAACTGGGCGTGGACTGGGTGGCGCTGTCGTTCGTCCAGCGGCCAGAAGACATCGTCGAGGCGCGCCAGTTGATCGGCGAACGTGCCTACCTGATGGCCAAGATCGAGAAGCCCTCGGCGGTCGAGCAACTACTGGCCATCGCCGAGCTGTCCGATGCGATCATGGTCGCCCGTGGCGACCTGGGCGTGGAAGTGCCGGCTGAAAGCGTGCCGCAGATCCAGAAGCGCATCATCAGTACCTGCCGCCAACTGGGCAAGCCGGTGGTGGTGGCGACGCAGATGCTCGAGTCGATGCGCTTCTCGCCTGCTCCGACCCGCGCCGAGGTCACCGACGTGGCCAATGCCGTGGCCGAAGGCGCCGACGCGGTGATGCTGTCGGCCGAGACCGCCTCCGGCGACTACCCACTGGAGGCGGTGCAGATGATGAGCAAGATCATCCGCCAGGTGGAAAACGGCCCGGACTACCAGGCCCAGCTCGACGTCGGCCGCCCCAAGGCCGAGGCCACGGTTTCGGATGCCATCAGCTGCGCGATTCGGCGCATCAGCGGCATTCTGCCGGTGGCGGTGCTGGTCAACTACAGCGAGTCAGGGGCCTCGACCTTGCGCGCCGCCCGCGAGCGGCCACGGGCCCCCATCCTCAACCTGACGCCGAACCTCAAGACCGCGCGCCGACTCAGCGTCACCTGGGGTGTGCATTCGGTGGTCAACGACCGCCTGCGCCAGGTCGATGAGATCTGCTCGACTGCGCTGGAGATCGCCCAGGCACAAGGCATGGCCAGCCGTGGCGACACCCTGCTGATCACCGCGGGGGTGCCGTTCGGCCAGCCGGGGAGCACCAATACCTTGCGGATCGAGACCTTGATCTGAAGACCGGCCCTGCAATTTTGTAGAAGCAACTGTCTTGTTCGAAATCTAAAGGCCAGCCCAATCCCTGTGGGAGCGGGCTTGTCCCGCGAACACGGGCGTAGCCCGTGCCAGGCAGCGCGGTGTCTTTTTCGCGGGCAAGCCCGCTCCTACAGAGCGCGCAGAGCCAATCCAATGGCGCACAACCGAGGCCCGAAGAGGCCCAGCGCCTTTCACTCACCTTGCCGACTGCCCATGTACACCAAGAATTTCATCAACCCGTGCCCCGACTGGGCCACGGCGCTGCTCAACGGCTTCAGCCAGGTGCTGCTGCTGCGCGATCCCCTGTGCGGCCTGTGCTGCCTGCTGGCCATCCTGCTCACCGCCCCGGACCTGGTCGGCGGCGCGCTGCTTGGCGCCCTCGCCGGCCTGCTCACGGCGCAGCGCCGCGGCTATGCCCGCGCTGATCGCCAGGCCGGCCTTTACAGCTACAACGGTGTGCTGATCGGCCTGCTGATCAGTGCGCTGGTGCCTTGGTCGGCGATCGTGCCTGCGCTGATCCTTGCTGCAGGCGGCCTGTCGAGCATCATCACCCACCAGTGGCGCAAGCGCGGCGGCCCTCTGCTGTTGGCCTACACCGCGCCTTTCGTGCTGCTGGGCTGGATCATGCTGCTGATCATCGAGCCCGGCGTCAGCGGCCAGGTCGAAGCCAGCCACGTGCACGGGGTGCTGCGTGGGGTCGGCCAGGTGTTTCTGCTCGATGCACCGCTGGCGGGCCTGCTGATCGTCGCCGGCATGTTCTTCGCCCATCCTCGTGCTGCGTGCTGGGCCCTGATCGGCTCAGCCATCGGTGGCGGTGCGGCCTTGCTCGCTGACCAGGCAGCTGCGGCCTGGATGGGCTTGTATGGTTTCAACACCACACTGGCCGCACTGGCCTTCAGCCGCCAGGGCGAACGCCCCTGGGTCCCGCTGCTGGCCATCGCCCTGGCCCTGCTGCTGCAGGCGCTGTCCAGTCTGTGGCCGCTGCCAGCGCTCACCGCGCCCTTCGTCCTCGCTTGCTGGTTGATGCACCTGGGCGGCCACCTCGTCCAGCAAGCCCGACAGCGCAGCGCGCAGCGCTTGCACGGCTGAGAGCCAGCCCCTAGGCTCTCACCGGCAACGTATAACGGAACGAGCCCATGGACACCCCTTCGAGCCTGCGCGAGCGGCTCTATGTGATCGTCTTCCAGACCGACACCGTCGCTGGAAGACGCTTTGACAAGATCCTTCTGCTGATCATCCTGGCCAGCCTGGTCACCGTCATCCTCGACAGCATCGACGATGTGCACCGCAATTATTCCGGCCTGCTGGCCGGCATCGAGTGGGCCTTCACGGCGATCTTCCTCGCCGAGTACCTCACCCGCCTGTACTGCTCGCCAAAGCCGCTGCGCTACGCGTTCAGCTTCTACGGCCTGGTCGACCTGCTGGCCATCGTGCCGGGGATCATCGCCCTGTACTACAGCGACGCCCAGTACCTGCTGATCATTCGGGTGATCCGCATGCTGCGGATCTTTCGCGTGCTCAAGCTCAGCCCCTACCTCAAGCAGGCGCACTATCTGCTCGAGGCGTTGCGCGGCAGCAAACAGAAGATCATCGTGTTCCTGGTCAGCGTTTCGACCCTGGTCACCGTGTTCGGTACGCTGATGTACGTGATCGAAGGGCCCGAGCACGGGTTTACCAGCATTCCCAAGGGCATCTACTGGGCCATCGTCACCCTGACCACGGTCGGCTTCGGCGACATCGTGCCCAAGACGCCGTTGGGCCAGGTACTGTCATCGCTGGTGATGATCATCGGCTACTCGATCATCGCCGTGCCCACCGGGATCTTCACTGCCGAGCTGGCCAACGCCATGCGCGGCGAACAGTTGCGCCACGATTGCCCGACCTGCGCCAAGAAAACCCATGAGCCGACGGCAGCATTCTGTTCGCGCTGTGGCAATGCGCTGTTTCCCAAGGCAGCGACCAAGCAGGCATAAGCAAAGTCTGTTTTGATCTTTAATGGCTCAAGAACCAAAGGTTATAGTTACTGGCACATTGCCAAACTTTCACTCACAACAAGGAACGCCTCTGTGAAAAAACTCTTCAGCGCCTCGCTGCTCGCCGCAGGCCTGGCCCTCGGCAACCTGGCCCAGGCCGCGCCGACCCTGCTGAACGTCTCGTATGACGTGATGCGCGACTTCTACAAGGACTACAACCCGGCGTTCCAGAAGCATTGGGAAGAAGAGCACAAGGAAAAGGTCAATGTGCAGATGTCCTTCGGCGGCTCGAGCAAGCAGGCGCGTGCCGTGATCGATGGCCTGCCGGCCGATGTCATCACCATGAACATGGCCACCGACATCAATGCCCTGGTCGACAACGGCAAGCTGGTGCCGGACAACTGGGTTACCCGCCTGCCGAACAACAGCGCGCCGTTCACCTCGGCCACCGTGTTCATCGTGCGCAAGGGCAACCCGAAGGCGCTGAAAGACTGGCCGGATCTGCTCAAGGATGGCGTGCAGGTGATCGTGCCCAACCCCAAGACCTCGGGTAACGGCCGCTACACCTACCTCTCGGCCTGGGGCTACGTACTCAAGCAAGGCGGCGACGAAGCCAAGGCCCGTGATTTCGTCGGCAAGCTGTTCAAGCAGGCACCGGTGCTCGACACTGGCGGTCGCGCTGCCACCACGACCTTCATGACCAACCAGATCGGCGACGTGCTGGTCACCTTCGAGAACGAAGCCGAGATGATCGCCCGCGAGTTCGGTCGTGATCAGTTCGAAGTGGTCTATCCGAGCGTGTCGGCGGAAGCCGAGCCACCGGTGAGCGTGGTCGACAAGGTGGTCGAGAAGAAGCAGACCCGCGCCGTGGCCGAGGAATACCTCAAATACCTGTGGTCGCCGGCGGCCCAGGAAATCGCTGCGCAGAACTACCTGCGCCCGCGTGATGCCACCGTCCTGGCCAAGTACACCGACCGTTTCCCGAAAGTCGACTTCCTCTCGGTGGAGAAGACCTTCGGTGACTGGCGCACCGTGCAGAAGACCCACTTCAACGACGGCGGCGTGTTCGATCAGATCTACACCAACAAGTAACTGGCTTGGGGCGCGCTGCGCGCCCCAATCACACCGACCACCCCATCTGTATCTTCAGGAGCGGCGGTTCGCCGCTGCGACTTGTCCCGCGAACACGGGCGTAGCCCGTGCCAAGCAGCGCGGTGTCTTTTTCGCGGGTAAACCCGCTCCCACAGGTACCGCACCGGTGCTGAGGGCCGTGCGCCGGCTGCCCCAACGCTTACAGCGAGATAGGACGGCGCCCGGCAAAGGCATGCGCAAGCGTGCCACCGTCCACCAGCTCCAACTCCCCACCCAGCGGTACGCCATGGGCGATACGCGAGGCAGTCAGGCACTTCTCGGCCAGCAACTGGGCGATGTAGTGCGCTGTCGCCTCGCCTTCCACCGTGGGATTGGTCGCCAGGATCACCTCGCTGAAGGTGCCCTGCTCCTCGATCCGCGCCATCAGTTGTGGAATACCGATCGCCTCGGGGCCCAGGCCGTCGAGCGGAGACAGGTGCCCCTTGAGCACGAAGTAACGGCCACGGTAGCCGGTCTGCTCTACCGCATACACATCCATCGGCCCTTCCACCACGCACAGTTGCGTGTCGTCGCGGCGTGGATCGGCACACTGCGGGCACAGCTCCTGCTCGGTCAGGGTGCGGCACTGGCGGCAATGGCCAACACCTTCCATGGCCTGGCTCAGGGCCTGTGCCAGGCGCGTGCCTCCGCTGCGGTCGCGCTCGAGCAACTGCAGGGCCATGCGCTGGGCGGTTTTCTGGCCGACACCCGGGAGCACACGCAGGGCATCGATCAGTTGGCGGATCAGGGGACTGAAGCTCATGTAGGCAGGCCTGTCAGTGGTACAGAATGAAGAAGGGAGCAGCGATCAGTCGATCGTGCTCCCCATGTGCTGCAAACCGTCGATCAGAACGGCATCTTGAAACCAGGCGGCAGCTGCATGCCGGCAGTCATGCTGCCCATCTTGTCCTGGCTGTTCTGCTCGACCTTGCGCACGGCGTCGTTGAGTGCCGCGGCGATCAAGTCCTCGAGCACTTCCTTGTCGTCCGGATCGGTCGACATCAGGCTGGCGTCGATGTTGACGCGCTTGACATCATGACGACCGGTCATCACCACGCTGACCAGACCTGCACCGGACTGGCCGGTGACTTCTGCATTGGCCAGCTCTTCCTGCATCTTGGCCATTTTTTCCTGCATCTGCTGAGCCTGCTTCATCAGGCCGGCCATGCCACCTTTCATCATGGGAGAATCCTCGATTGGGTCATGTATGCGGCCGGCACGAGGCCGGGCGCAAGGGGTTCGCTTCACTGCCCCGGGGTTGCCAGGGCCGCGTCTACAGGTTCGATTGTATCGTGCCGCACCCGGGCGCCGAACTGCTTGATCATCTGCTGGATGAGCGGGTCCTGCTCGATCGACAGCTCCGCGTCATGCTGGCGCTCGGCGCGCTTGCGCGCGGCGGCCTGCGCGGGGGTTTCCTGCTCGGGGCGGATCAGCTCGATCTGCAGGCGTAGCGTACGCCCCAGATGCTGGTTGAGCGCCTCGTTGAGTCGACGTTGCTGGGTGCTGTTGAACAACGCACCCTGGCCTGGGTCCAGGTGCAGCAGCCAGTCATCGCCATCGGCGCTGATCAGCGTACAGTTCGCGGCGATGTTGCCTGTCATACCGGAGACAGGCAACTGTGGGAATAATTCCAGCCATTGCAGGGCCAGGCCCGTGGCCGGCTGCGCCGCAGGCAGAGGCTCGGGCGCCGCCGCAGGCGCGTCCTCCTGGATATGCTCGGCGAGCTCGTCCAGGTAGCTGAAACCTGTCGGATCGGCTTGCGGCACGTAGTAATCGTCATCCGCACCGTCGTCGTCGCGCTCCATGCCGACCGACGCATACGCCGACGGATCGAAGGGAGGTTCGTCGTAGTCCGGCTGATCGTCAGGCGGCTGCGCGACGACGGCCGGGATGACCGGCGCCGAGGGCGCGACCGTTGGGGAAGGCTCTTCCCACGGCAGATCGACGACTGTCTCTGGCGGTGCAACGGCGTGCACGGGCTCGGGCTCGATCGAAGGCACCGCTTCCGGAGCCACGGCGGACGCAGCAGCAGCGACCGGCTCGACGGCGGGTGCCTTATCGACCACAGGTGCGGGCGGCGCAACAGGCTCAGGCGCAGCGGCAACCACGGAGGGCTCGGCCACCACGGTCGCAGCTGCCACCGGTCTGGCTGGATCAGCTGTGGCCTGGCTGATCCCCACCGGCTTTAGCGCAGGTTTCGGCGCGTCATCCGTGTCGGCCGGGCGGAAGGCGAGCATGCGCAGCAGGACCATCTCGAAGCCGCCCCGCGGATCCGGCGCCAGCGGCAGGTCGCGCCGACCGATCAGGCCCATCTGGTAGTAGAACTGCACATCCTCGGCCGGCAACGCAGCCGCCAGCGCGAGCACCTTGTCGCGATCGCCCTGGCCGTTGTCCACCGCCTCCGGCAAGGCCTGGGCGATGGCGACCCGGTGCAGCACGTTGAGCATCTCGGACAATACGCCATTCCAGTCAGGCCCCTGCTCGGCCAGGGCGCGCACCGCCTCGAGCAGCGCCCGGGCGTCACCTTCGAGCAAGGCCTGCAGCACACCGTACACCTGGCCATGATCGAGCGTACCGAGCATGGCCCGCACATCGGCGGCCAGTACCTTGCCCTCGCCGAAGGCGATGGCCTGGTCGGTCAGGCTCATGGCGTCGCGCATCGAGCCGTCGGCGGCGCGGCCCAGCAGCCACAGGGCATCTTCCTCGAATGGCACGTTTTCGGCGCCGAGCACGTGGGTAAGGTGCTCGACCACCCGCTCCGGGCTCATGTTCTTCAGCGAGAACTGCAGGCAGCGCGAGAGAATGGTTGCCGGCAACTTCTGCGGATCGGTGGTGGCGAGGATGAATTTGACGTAGGGTGGCGGCTCTTCCAGCGTCTTGAGCAAGGCGTTGAAGGAGTGGGTGGACAGCATGTGCACTTCGTCGATCAGGTAGACCTTGAAGCGTCCGCGGCTGGGCGCGTACTGCACGTTGTCGAGCAGTTCGCGGGTGTCTTCGACCTTGGTGCGGCTGGCGGCGTCGATCTCGATCAGGTCGACGAAGCGGCCTTCATCGATTTCCCGGCATACCGAACAGGTGCCGCAAGGTGTGGAGGTGATACCGGTTTCGCAGTTCAGGCACTTGGCGATGATCCGCGCGATGGTGGTCTTGCCGACCCCTCGGGTGCCGGTGAACAGGTAGGCGTGATGCAGCCGCTGGTTGTCCAGGGCGTTGATCAATGCCTTGAGCACATGGGTCTGGCCTACCATCTCGCGGAACGAGCGCGGGCGCCATTTACGTGCAAGAACCTGATAACTCATCAAAAAACCATCGCAGCCTGATCGAGCGGAAGATCGCTAATGCTAGCGGAGCGGGGGCAAAATTGCACCCTGCCCGGCTCGTCTAGACTATGGGCGCTGCCGGTGAACATGGAAAGTCCAAGGAGGATAGACGTGCGGCGACTTCTCGCCATCCTGTTGCTATGGAGCTCAAGCGGCCTTGCCGAGCAGCCGGTGCTGCGCTTTTCCGTCGCGGAGAGCTGGAGCATGCCGTTGATGCGCACCGAGGGCGACGTGCCGGTCGACGGCATTCTCTTCGACCTGATCCAGGCCCTGGCCCGCGAAGCCGGGGTACGCCCGCAATACCACGTGATGGCGCGCCTGCGCCTGGAGCAGGCCATGGCCGCTGGCGACATCGACGTGCGCTGCTACGTGGCCAGCAACTGGCTCAACGAACGGCCCGGTGAGTTCATCTGGAGCGTGCCGCTGATCCACCAACGCGACCTGCTGGTCGGGCGTGCTGGCGATGGGCTGCCCGGCGGCCTGGCGCAACTGCCCGCACAAGCCATCGGTACAGTACTGGGCTACACCTACCCGACCCTGGACCCGATGTTCGCGCAGCGTCTGCTGACGCGGGAAGACAGCCGCAACCAGGACCTGGCCCTGCAGAAACTGCAAGCCAGCCGTTATCGTTATGCGGTGAGCAACCAATTGTCGCTGCAATGGTTCAACCGCCAGCAACCCCGGGAGCAGCGCCTGCGCCCGCTGGCCCTGCTGGAAGAGCAGGACCTGGGCTGCATGGTGCGCAACGACCCGGCCATTCCCGCTCAGCAGGTGCTGCGGGCCTTGGTGCGCCTGAAGCAGTCCGGCGAAATCAATCGGATCATCGAGCGCTACACCCAGGTGCAAGGGACGCTGTCGGCCGATCAGTAGCCGTGTGACTCGCGGAATTTCTGGCCCTTGTGGTACGCCACCCACTCGTCCACATCGTAGGGCAGATACAGATGGCGCCGGGCACGTGACAGCGCGATATAGACCGCGCAGACCCGGTTGTCGAAGGCGTAGGCATCTTTGAACGGATTCAGCGCCATCAGCTCCTGGGTCAACAGCACGTGATCGAACTCCTGCCCCCCGGCCTCCTGCGCCGGCATCAGCAACAGGCTGCCCGGCTCATTGGAGAAGCGTGCCGACAAGGCGTTGAGCTCGGCAATCCGAAAACCGTCCTGCAGCCGCGCCTCGACCCACAGGAATGACTCGTCGAAGCGATTGTCCTCCTGCACTTGTCGCCAGTTCAGCGCGTGGGCGAAATAGGCGTGCGTGTCCTGGCCATCGCTGCCCGCGCCATAGAGGTCGGCACGGAACAACTGCACGGCGCTGGACATGAAACGCTGCATCCCGACGTTATCGGAGAAGCCCACCCGGCACTGGTTGTCGGCCAGTTGCATGGCCCACTTCATCGAATCCCAGGGCGACGCGGTGAGCACTACACAGCCTTGCGGTGGCACGAAATCGAGGGGGTAGTGCTCGATGCCGACATCCACGCTGCCGGCGCCTTCGAAGGCGAGCTTGGATTTCTGCGAATGCACACCGATCAGCGGGTTGATCAGCCGCTCCACTTTCGGCCCGCAGCGCACCGAGAAGGCGATGTCGCGCTGGCGCACCTGACGCGCGCGGCGCAGCCCGGGCCCGTCGGCACGCTGGTATTCGTCACCCAGCGTGATCAGCACCTGGCGGCCACGCTCGATGATCTGCAACAACGGGCCAGGCATGTCCTGGCTCTCGTCGACGATCACATGGCTGTAGCGGCTCGGCACACTGTGGCCAGCGAGGCTGGCGCGCTTGAGCAGCAGCAACGTGGGGAAGCCGGTCTGGCGATCCCAGGCAGGGTTTTCCTGCAGATAGGCCCACAGGCGGCTGGCGTATTCGAGCAGCACCTGGCTATCCAGCCGCGACAGCGCCTGGGCGAAGTGCGGAAGGTGGCGCACGGTGAGGCTGTGATCGCGGGACTCACAGTAGTTTTTCAGCAGCTCCAGGCAGATATCCAGGGTCTTTTCGCCGTCGTATTGGCGAAAGCCCAGGATGTTCAGGGTTTCGGCCACCGCGCGCTTGCTCGGCAGGCGTGCCGATGCGCGTGCGGCAGGCCGCCCAGGCACGCTCAGCAGGGCCTGGGCAAACTCGGCGAACGTCTTGCCAGCCTTGGAGCCTTTTCCGATACGCCGCCGCAGGGCGTCGAGCTTGCCGGGCGTGCGCGCCAGTGCCAACACCCGCCCCCTGGGCAGGCAATCGATCAGCGCTCCCAGCAGGTAGCTCTTGCCGATGCCCGCATAGCCCTGCACATGCAGGTCTTCGTCAGGATTGGCGCGCAGCACCCGCAGCAACTTGTCTTGCTCGCGGGTCAGCCAGCGCTCTTTATTGAAGCCGGTGAGGGCCTGCTGGCTGAACGGATTGTGGCGCGGGTGGCGAAGCGACCTGAAGCGCATGTCCCAGGTACCGTCATCCAACAAGTACTCGCGCTGCGCCACCTCCTCGGCCCCCAGCAGTTGCAAGCGCGAGCCCTTGATGACTTCCAGGCCGAAATACAGCTTGCGTGCATCGAACAGCCGCCGCGCCTCGGACCTCAGCCCCACGCCCGGCGCATGCGGCCCTCGGACCGACCACTGCAGCAACTTGGCCAGCACCTTTTCCGCCGCTGCAGGGTCGAGCACCTGCTCGCGCGCCTGGGACAGGTTCTGGATCACCAGCACCGCCGCCAGCTCCGGATCGCTCAACCCTTCGAGCCCGGAGGCATCCTCGAGCAGGCCTTGGCAGACTTCCAGGGTGACGGGAAGAAACACGGTGTCGGCGAAATCGTAATGTTCAGGTTGCATGCGCGCAGGTCATTCGCTGGTGTCGGGATTGGCTTCAAGTTCATAGGCGTAGGCGCCCAGCGAGCCGGACATGCCGCCCGGGTAGACGCGCCGCACGTCATCCTCGCAGCGGGCTTCGGCAGCCAGCGCGCTATCGAGCTCGTGCAGCGCCATCTCCAGCAGCTTGCGCAGGTCCTGGGCATTGCGCGCCGAGACGCTCAGGCGAAAATCCAGCCCCGGTGCCTGATCGACCGCTGCTGGGGTGTCGGCTGCGGGCGTGGCTTCGCCAAGGATGCGTTCGTGTTCCTCTTCCATCTGGTCGAGTACTTTCGAAAGCTCAAGGGTGCGCTCGGGGTGCGAGGCCATCTGGTCCTTGATCTCCAGGCGGCGCGCTTGCCAGTCGCGGATGCGCTGGCGGGTCAGATCGTCAACCTGATCCATGCTGATGGCCTCTCTCAGAAATGGGTGGGCTGCGAGAGGCGCATCATAAGCCTGTTTGCCGATAAATGCAGGTGCGGCGGGCTCGGCTCGTCACCCGAGCACAGCTTCAGCCCTTGGGCGCAACGAGTCGGCGGTATTGATCCTGACTGATCCAACCCGTGAACGAGCGGTCGTCCTGGTTGATGAACTCGACCTTGGCCCAGCCGTCCTTGAACGCCAGCACGCCCACTACATCGCCTTTGACGATATAGGGTCGTTTGCTCGCGCTGCTGCCCGCCTGCTTGCGCAGATAGGCCTTGTCAGCAGTGACCGTCAGCAGCGCGATCCAGGGCTTTTCCGCATAGCGACTGAGCTCCAGCCCCGTGGCGATCTCCGGCATCAGCACACTGACGCAGCCGGGATGCTCGCGGCCTCGTGCCACAGTGAGGGTAACGCCATCGCCCGTGGCCGCCAGGCTGCCGGGGAAGGCCTGGTCTTCCCAGGTGGCCAGCGCAACCGCCCCATCGCCGCTGATCTGCCCCTTGAGGTAGAAAGTGCAATGCCGGGTCACACCTTCGCCAAGGACCTCGGAATAGTAGCCCTCCACCTGGCGATCCGGCGTGACCGCCAGCATCAGCGCATCGTATTGCCCGGGCTTCAGTACGGCGGCGTCTGCATGAACAGCCCCGGACAATCCCAGCAGTGCGGTGGCCAGAACAGTCAGTCGCCGCGAGAAACTCTTTGCCATGTCACTTCTTCCCTTCAAGTGCTTCGTAGGCCTTCTTGATACGCACGTCATAGTCACCATAATCCTTGCCGTTGTAACTGGCGGCCATGCCGGCGTAGTCCTTGTTCTTCGCCGCCTTGATAAACGACGGGTTCTTGCTGCAGAAACCGAGGAAGGCCTTGAGTTGCTGCCCGGCATTGAGTTTCATGGCCGCGACGAATTCAAACACATTCGCGTGCCCGCAATCGGCGAAGTTGAAACCCATGATCTGGAACATGCCCCAGGACGCAGACTTCAATGCCGCCTCCTGATCCAGCCCGAATGCCGTGGCCATGGTTTCCCAGGCCTTGGCCTGATCCTTGTTGTTGGCTTGCCACTGCGGGCCGGCTTTCTTCTTGTACTTGTACGAGAGCAGCGGATGAGTCTGGTCGTACTTGTGCTTGGTATAGCGCTGGAAGTGATGCCCCTCGAAGGCGATCACCGGCAGCTTGGCCGGCCCGAAACCCGAACGACCACCCGACTCCACCGTGGCGAATGCCTTGATCAGGTTGGCTGAAATGCCGTTGCCCAATTGAGTGGCGGCGTTCTGGAAGTCGCTGTCGCTGAGCGTCATGCCGCCATCGCAGGTGACCTGCAGCACCATCTGCCGATTGCGCCGCTCGGCTTCGATCACCGCGCGCATCCGGTCCAGATAATGATTGACCGTGGCCTGCACCTGGGCATCGACATTATTGGCGAAGACATTGATGAAGGTGGGCAGACGCAGTGCTGGAATCAACTTGACCGGCACTCGAACAGCCTCCTCGACCAGGCTGTTGAAGGTGCGCCCATTCGGATCGACGACCCCATCGGGATGCGCGTACTTCAGATGACGAAACTGGTACTGACTGATGCGCTGCACCAGCTGCCCATCGCAACGGCCATTCTCGGGCAACGGAAAACCGAGCCGCGGGATGAGTAGGTTGAACAGGTACTGGATGCACTGAACATCGGCGGGCAAGTTTCGGGCTTTACCGGGCGTGCCGACCGAAGCGCTGATAAGACTGGGCAAACCTTGCAGGCTTTTCATTCAATGCGTCCTTGCTCGTCATAAATTGATATCAAATCAATATCACTTAAGTGCCACTGTCATATTTTGAAATATATGGCGGATGCAAACTAACAAGCGTGTTTTCAGTTGTCCAGAACCGGACTCCAAGGCTGTGAAGCAGTCTTCACCCGCAGCGAACCGCCCATGAGCCAGCGAATGGTTGCACAATACAACCAGATATGGTTGTATTGCGCAACCATTCCTGATGAGACCTTGAAAATGATCGACCCTTCGGTCGTGGAGCAAATCCGCTCCGCCTCACGCACGATGATCCGTGAACTGGGCTTCATGCGCACGACGCTGGCAGGCACGGAGTACTCCCCCTCTGCCGTTCACACGCTGCTTGAGCTAGGCGAGCATGGGGAACGGACTGCCGCTCAACTGGTGCAGGCGCTGGGGCTCGAGAAGTCCAGCGTCAGCCGCATGGTTGCGAAGCTCGTTCAACTGGGTGAACTGCAAGAGCATGAAAGTGAGCAGGATGGCCGTACGAAGCAACTGCGCCTGACCGAGCAAGGGAAACGCACCCTCGAAGAGATTCATACCTACGGGCAAATGCAGGTCAGCTCAACGCTGGCCCCACTGCCCCCGCAAGAACAGCAGGTCATCGCCCAAGGTCTGAATGCCTATGCCCAGGCGTTGAAGGCTTCCCGCCAACAGCCCACCGAAACAGCGGCCTCCAGGGTTCAAATCACCCTCGGATACCGTCCCGGCCTGATCGGACGCATGACGCAGATGCATGCAAGCTACTACTCGCGCCATGCCGGTTTCGGCCAGTTCTTCGAGAGCAGAGTTGCAACCAACATTGCCGAGTTTGCAGGACGGCTGGGGAATCCGCGCAACGCGGTCTGGGTCGCTGAAAATGCTGGCCGAATCGTAGGGTCGGTGGCTATCGACGGCGAGGACCTCGGGAACGATGAAGCTCACCTGCGCTGGTTCCTGCTGGATGATGGCTGCCGTGGTGGCGGTGTAGGTCGCCGGCTACTCACCGAAGCAGTCGCTTTCTGTGACCGGCAGAACTTCTCGGCAATCCAGTTGCACACGTTCAAAGGACTGGAAGCCGCCCGGCACCTCTACGAATCGCTGGGCTTCGAACTGACTCATGAAGAGCAAGGCAGCCAATGGGGCTCGACGGTTACGGAACAGCAGTTCACGCGTAAACGCTGACGATGGGACCAAGTGGCGGGATAAGCAAAGGCAGGGAGGGCTAGGCGTACGGTGCGTCACGCTTTGGATCACCAGGCGGTGAAGAGCGAAAGCCGTTCGAGAGCAGGACTTCGAGAGAAATGGAGGCAGCCCCACCAGCCACACCCCGGCACTCGATGTTCCCGCTGTGGCTGCTCCCTTCCGGGCCTGACCAGGTTAACGGGTAATCAATGCGGGGGGACCGGTGGGGCCACCATAACGCAGCTCATCAGGTGACGAGCCGCGCCATTGTACCGTTACGGGGGGAAGTTACAACCTTTGATGGCAAAAAAACCATCATTTCTCAAGGACTTGTCCGCCAGGGATGAGGTTCTCGGGAATTTGTGCCGGCCTCATCGCGGGACGAGCCCGCTCCCACAGGATAAATGCAAAGGCGCACCTGTGGGAGCGGGCTCGTCCCGCGATGAGGCCAGGGCAGGCAACATCAGACCGTGATGCCCTGCCCCGCCAGGAACGCGACGAAGGCCTCTTCGTCCAGCACCTTGACCCCCAGCTCACTGGCCTTGGCCAGCTTCGACCCCGCCCCCGGACCTGCCACCACGCAGTGGGTCTTGCCGGACACCGAACCCGCCACCTTGGCGCCGAGGCTTTCCAGCTTGTCCTTGGCGATGTCGCGGCTCATGCGCTCCAGGGTGCCGGTCAGCACCCAGGTCTGACCGGCCAGGGGCAGGCCCTCGGTGGTTTTCTTCTCGCTGTGCCAGTGCATGCCGAACGCTTGGAGCTGGGCTTCGATGGCGCGGGCGAGTTGCTGGTTGGCCTCGACCTTGAAGAACTCGCGCACGGCATCGGCCTGCTTGGTATTCAGGGCCTGGCGCAGGTCGATACCGTCGGCGGCGATGATCTTGTCGAGGGTGCCGAGCTTGTCCACCAGCTTCTCGGCGCCGGTCGGGCCGACCGAGGGGATGTCGAGTTTGGCGATCATGCCAGCGAGGGTGGTGCTGGCGGCGAACTCCGCCGCCAGCTCGCCCTGATCCTGTAACTGCATGCCGCTGTCGAGCAACTGCTGGATGACTTCGCGGTTGTGCGCATCCTCGAAGAAGTTGTGGATCTCGTAGGCGACTTCAAGGCCGATGTCCGGCAGGTAGGTCAGCACCTGCGGTAGCGCCACCTGCACCCGCTCCAGGCTGCCCAGGGAGCGGGCCAGGACCTTGGCGGTCTCCTCGCCGACATCTGGGATGCCCAGGGCGAAGATGAAGCGCGCGAGCGGCGGGCGCTTGCTCGCCTCGATGGCTTCGAGCAGCTTGCGGCTGGAGACTTCGGCGAAGCCCTCCAGGTCGACGATCTGCTCGAACTGCAGCTTGTACAGGTCTGCCGGGGAACCGATCAGGCCTTCGTCGACCAATTGCTCGACGCTCTTCTCGCCAAGGCCGTCGATATCCATCGCCCGGCGCGACACATAGTGAATGATCGCCTGCTTGAGCTGGGCGCCACAGGCCAGGCGGCCGACGCAGCGATATACCGCCCCTTCGCTGGTGGTCTCCTTGCCCTTGCTGCGCTTGACCAACTGCGTGCGCTCGACCTGCGAGCCGCACACCGGGCAGGCGCTCGGCACCTCGACCGG
Organism: Pseudomonas sp. A014; assembly: GCF_052378495.1. Lineage (NCBI taxonomy): Bacteria > Pseudomonadati > Pseudomonadota > Gammaproteobacteria > Pseudomonadales > Pseudomonadaceae > Pseudomonas > Pseudomonas sp. A014. The sequence continues at coordinate 1,824,789 of NZ_CP199001.1, read as the reverse complement.
GCGGGCGTCATCAGGGCGACGATCGAGCACCACCTGCATCACCTGCGGGATCACGTCACCGGCACGGCGGATGATCACCGTGTCGCCGATGCGCAGGCCCAGGCGGGCGATCTCGTCCATGTTGTGCAGGGTGGCGTTGGATACGGTCACCCCGGCCACCTTGACCGGCTTGAGACGGGCGACCGGAGTCACCGCACCGGTACGGCCGACCTGGAACTCGACGTCCAGCACCTCGGTGAGTTCTTCCATGGCCGGGAACTTGTGGGCGATGGCCCAGCGCGGCTCACGCGCACGGAAACCCAGCTCGCGCTGCGCCGCCAGGCTGTTGACCTTGAACACCACGCCGTCGATTTCGTAGGGCAGCGCGTTGCGGCGGGCGCCGATGTCCTGGTAATAGGCCAGGCATTGTTCGATACCGGCGGCGTGCTTGAGCTCAGGGCTGATTGGCATGCCCCAGACCTTGAGCTGCTCGAGGATGCCGATATGGCTGTCGCCGACGCTCGCTGAAGTCTGGCCGATGCCATAGCAGCAGAATTCCAGCGGGCGGCTGGCGGTGATCTTCGAGTCCAGTTGACGCAGGCTGCCAGCGGCAGCGTTGCGGGGGTTGGCGAAGGTCTTGCCGCCGATTTCGGCCTGAGCGGCATTGAGCCGCTCGAAGCCCGCCTTGCTCATGTACACCTCGCCACGCACTTCGAGCACTTCAGGCCAGCCGCTGCCATGCAGCTTCAACGGGACGTTGCGGATGGTGCGCACGTTGGTGCTGATGTCTTCGCCGGTCGTGCCGTCGCCACGGGTGGCGCCCTGCACCAGCTGGCCGTCGCGATACAACAGGCTCACCGCGAGGCCATCGAGCTTGGGCTCGCAGCTGTAGTCGACCGCCTCGGCCTGGTCGAGCCCTTCGACCACGCGCCGCCCGAACTCACGCAGGTCGGCCTCTTCGAAGGCGTTGCCCAGGCTGAGCATCGGGATCTCGTGGCGCACCTGGGTGAAGGCCGCCAAGGCTGCACCGCCGACGCGCTGGGTGGGCGAGTCGGGGGTGACCAGGTGTGGGTTCTCGGCTTCCAGGGCCTTGAGTTCGTTGAACAGCCGGTCGTATTCGGCGTCGGGCACACTGGGCTCGTCCAGCACGTAGTAGCGATAGTTGTGCTGGTCGAGTTCGGCGCGCAGTTCGTGGATTCGGTTTTCGGCGTTCATCTTTCAGGTCTCTTGCAAAGCAAAAGAGCAGCCTGGGTGATGCCGGCGCGGATCGGGATGCTGTTCAGCATGTACTGACCTCATCACCGGACAAGCCGGACGCCGCACCGCCGTTCCCACAGACAATCGTGTATCTGTGGGAGCGGCGGTGCGGCGTCCCGCTTGTCCGGCAATGGGGCCGGCACAGGCAACGTCATCTGCCGAACCGACCAGCAATCCCATGGGCTGCTCTTGAGTCTGGATCTATCAGCGCTTCTGGGTCAGCGCACGGCGCTCGAACTCGACGATACGCTGGCGGTAGTGCTCGATGGTCTGCGCGGTCAGCACGCTGCGCTGGTCATCCTTGAGCTCACCGTCGAGCTCGTGGGCCAGCTTGCGCGCGGCGGCAACCATCACGTCGAAGGCCTGCTTCGGATGACGCGGGCCAGGCAGGCCAAGGAAGAAGCTGACCGCACGGGTGCTGAAATGGTCGATGTCATCCAGGTCGAATATGCCTGGCTTGACCGCGTTGGCCATGGAGAACAGCACCTCGCCGTGACCGGCCATGCTTTCGTGACGATGGAAGATGTCCATCTCGCCGAAACGCAGGCCGCTTTCCAGGATGTTCTGCAGCAACGCCGGGCCCTTGAAGCCACCTTCGTCACGGGAGATGACGCTGATCACCAGCACCTCTTCGACCGGAGGCAACTCCTTGGCGGCGTTGTTGCTTGTGGCGAAACCGCTGTTGCGGTTGTTGTCGGCGCTGAAGTCGTCATCGCTGTCGGCGAACAGATCGGGCTCGCGCGGTTCAGCGACCAGATTCAGGTCGCCCTGCTGCGACTCGGCAGCAGCACGCTTGCCACGCTTGGGCGCCTTGGCCGGCTTTGGCTCGCGCTCGCGTTCACGGGCCGGGGCGCTCATCGACGGCAGGTCGGTTTCGTCCAGCTCCGGCTCTTTATGCGTGTCCAGGACGCGCGCAGGGCCGAGCACCTCGGCACTGCCCTCGTCGTCCGGGAGGTTGGAATAGCTACGATCCAGACGGAACTTCAACTTGCCCTTGCCGCCGCGCATGCGGCGCCAGCCGTCGAAAAGAATACCGGCGATGACAATGATGCCGATGACGATCAGCCACTCGCGCAGACCGATTTCCATGTAATCCCGTGCCTCTATAAAAATATGCTTGAAAACAAAGGCTTCAAAGCCCTTTAACACGTGGCGCCAACTCTATGTTCTGACAGGCGTTTTACCCACGCAAAAAACGAGTGACATTAAGCTAGCACGACCAAAGACAACTTTACACCGTCTGTCGCACATGCAAGGCGCATTTGCCTACAGATATCGCCCAATCTTCGCGCATCAGGCGTCAACCATGGCCATCGCCTCCTCCACATCAACTGCAACAAGACGTGAACAACCGGGCTCATGCATGGTGACCCCCATCAATTGATCAGCCATTTCCATGGCAATCTTGTTATGCGTAATGTAGATGAACTGCACGGTCTCGCTCATTTCCTTCACCAACCGGGCGTAACGCCCGACGTTGGCATCGTCCAGCGGCGCATCGACTTCGTCGAGCATGCAGAACGGTGCCGGGTTCAGCTTGAAGATGGCGAACACCAACGCCAATGCGGTCAGTGCCTTCTCGCCGCCGGACAGCAAATGAATGGTGCTGTTCTTCTTGCCCGGCGGGCGCGCCATGATCGTCACCCCTGTATCGAGTAGATCTTCGCCCGTCAGTTCCAGATAAGCGCTGCCGCCACCGAAAACTTTTGGGAAAAGTGCCTGTAATCCGGCATTTATCTGATCAAAGGTATCCTTGAAACGGTTTCGGGTTTCCTTGTCGATCTTGCGGATGACGTTCTCGAGCGTCTCCAGCGCCTCGACCAGGTCAGCGTTCTGGGCATCGAGATAGCGCTTGCGCTCGGACTGCTGCTCGTACTCCTCGATTGCCGCCAGGTTGATCGCACCCAGGCGCTGGATACGCGCTTCAGTCTGCTCCAATTCCTGCTCGGTACCCTGCTCGCTGGCCTCGGGCTCGAGCGTGGCGAGCACACCCTGCAGGTCGTAACCGTCGGCGAGCAACTGCTCTTGCAGGGTCTTGCGCCGCACATCCAGCCCCTGGGACTCCAGACGTGACTGCTCCAGTTGCCCGCGCAACAACTGGGCCTGCTGTTCAGCCTGGGCACGGCGTTTTTCGACGTCGCGCAGTTCGCGATCGGCCTCGTCCATGTGCAGGCGCGCCTGGCGCATTTCCTCATCGACACTCATGCGCCGTTCGAGCAGCTCTTCGAGCTTCAGGCGCAACTCTTCCAGCGGGGCCTCGCCCTCTTCAAGATTGAGGCTCAACTGCTCCTGGCGCTCGCTCAGACGCGCGGCCTGCTGCTCAAGACGCTCCAGGGCCTGGCGCGTGGAGTCGTGCTGGGCGCGCAGGGAACCCAGGCGCACTGCCAACTGGTGGGCATGGTCCTTGTGCTGGCGGGCCTCCTGGCGGACGCGATCGAGGGTTTCGCGCAGGGTGTCGCGACGGGCCATCAGTTGTTCACGCTGCTCGGTGTCCTGGGCCATGAGATCCAGGGCTTCCTGCAGCACCAGGCGCGCTTCGCCCAGTTGCTCATGCTCCAGGGCGCGTTGCTCCTGGAGTTCGGCCAGTTCTTCCTGCAAGCGGCGGCGGCGCAGCTCCAACTGCTCCGCACGTGCACGCCCGGCAGACAGGCTCGCCTTCAGCTCGCCAAGCTGCCGGTTTTCGTCCTGGCTGCGGCGGCGCAGTTGCTCGCGCTGTTCTTCCTGGTCGAGCTGTTGCTCGCGAAGGTCTTGCAACTGCTGCGTGAGCTGTTCGAGCAACGCCTCGTGCTCCAGTTGCTCTTGGCCGAGGCGCTCGATCTCCTGCCCTCGCGCCAACACGCCACCCTGGGACTCGCCACCGCGGCTGACCCGCAGGAAATGCCGGCCCACCCAGTAGCCATCGCGGCTGACCAGGCTGTGGCCCTCTTCAAGCGTGACGCGCAGGGCCAGGGCCTGCTCCAGGGACTCGACCGGCTTGACCTGGCCGAGCCAGGGTGCCAGATCGATGCGTCCGTCGACCTTGTCCAGCAGGCTGCCGGGCAGGTGCGCCCCCTCGCCGCTCGCCAGCAGCAGGCGCAGGTCACCCTGCTCCAGGGGGGCAAAATCAAGTGCAGCAAAATCGTCCACCAGCACCGCCTGCAGGTCGGCACCCAATACGGTCTCCACCGCCAGCTCCCAGCCGGGCTCCACACGCAGCCCTTCAGCCAGGCGCGGACGGCTGCCCAAGCCCTGCCCCTGCAGCCATTCAGCCGCGCCGCTGCCGGGCTCGAGGGCCGCTTGCTGCAGGGCCTCCAGTGACGCCAGACGCCCGCCCAGGCGCTGCAATTCACCCTGCTGTTGTTGCTGGGCCTGGGTCGCCTGCTGCAGTTGCTCGCGCACAGCCTCAAGCCGCTCGACCACCTGCTGCTCCTGCAACTGCAACGCTTCGAGCTGCAACTCGCTGCCAGCCACCTGCTCCGACAGTTCGAGCATGGCGGCGTCCTGGGGATCGGCGCCCAGTTGCTGGTTCTCTTCGCTCAGCTTGCGCTGGCGCTCGGCCAGACGTTCCAGGCTGCTCTCCAGCTGCTGCAGGCGTGCCTGCTGGACCTCGGCCTGACGCCGTGGCTCGGCGGAGCGGGTATTGAAATCGTCCCACTGAGCCTGCCAGCCGTGCATGCCCAGCTCGGCCTCCTCGAGCGTCGCAGCGGACTCTTCGGCGGCGGCGAGGGTCATTTCCTGCTCGGGCTCGAGCATCGCGAGATCTTCGGCCAGGGTCGCCAGCAGGGTGCGGTCGTGGCCCAGGTGCGACTCGGTTTCCAGGCGCGTGCGCTCGGCTTCCTTGAGATCATCCTGCAACTGGCGCAGGCGCTGCTGGCCGTGCTGGATGCTCTGCTCGACCCGGGCGATATCGCCCGCTACGGAATAGAAGCGCCCCTGCACCTGGTTGAACCGCTCGGACAGCTCATGGTGCCCGTCGCGCAGGCGTTCGATGCTGGCATCGGCATTGCGCTGCTCGGCCACCAGTGCCTCGAAGGCCACTTCCTGGTCACCGATGATGCTTTCGCGCTGGCGCACGCGCTCATCCAGTGCACGCCAGCGCAGTGCCGACAAGCGCGCCTTGAGTTGGCGCTCCTGGGCCTTGTATTCGCGGTATTTCTCGGCGGCCTGGGCCTGGCGATGCAGGCGTTCGAGCTGGCGCTCCAGCTCTTCGCGCAGGTCGGTCAGGCGCGCCAGGTTCTCCTGGGTGCGGCGGATGCGGTTCTCGGTCTCGCGGCGACGCTCCTTGTACTTGGAGATGCCCGCCGCTTCCTCGATGAAGTTGCGCAGCTCCTCGGGCTTGGCCTCGATCAGCTTGGAGATCATGCCCTGCTCGATGATCGAGTAGCTGCGCGGGCCCAGGCCGGTGCCAAGGAAGATGTCAGTGATGTCGCGGCGGCGGCACTTGGTGCCGTTGAGGTAGTAGGTGTTCTGCGCGTCGCGGGTCACCTTGCGACGGATAGAGATCTCGGCATAGGCGGCGTATTCACCGACCAGGGTGCTGTCGCTGTTGTCGAACACCAGCTCGATGCTCGCCTGGCTCACCGGCTTGCGCCCGGAGGAGCCGTTGAAGATGACATCGGTCATCGACTCGCCACGCAGGTTCTTCGCCGAGCTTTCGCCCATCACCCAGCGTACGGCGTCGATGATGTTGGATTTGCCACAGCCGTTGGGCCCGACCACCGCCGCCATGTTGCTGGGGAAATTGACCGTGGTGGGGTCGACGAACGACTTGAACCCGGCCAGGCGAATGCACTTGAGGCGCATCGGTCAGGCCTGCGCCAGCGCAGCCAACACCAGCTCGCAGCTGCGTTGGCAATAGGCGATCAGCACCTCGCGGATACGCGGCAGGTCGCGCAGCAATACTGCCTCCAGCAGGCGGGCGAACAGGTCGACATAGTCGTCCATGCTGGCCTGGCGTTGATCCAGCGCCAGGTAGTAGGCGCGGCTCATGGCCGGCTGCAGGTTCTCCACGGTCTCCTGCAGGTAAGGGTTGCGTGCAAAGGGGAAGGCAGCGCGCATGACGGCGAAACTTTCGGCGACGAACGCCTTGATGTCCAGGTTGTTGCGGGCCTGGTGCAGGCGCTGCTGGATCTCCAGGAACGGCAGCAGGTCGGTCTCGCTGCGCCACTGCTGGGCGACGGCGTTGCCCAGCAGGATGTACAGCTCGCCCATGAGGCTGCACAGGCTGCGCACACTGTGCTCGTCGAGCTCGGTGACGTGGGCTCCGCGGCGCGGCAGGATAGCCACCAGATGACGACGTTCAAGAATCAGCAGCGCTTCGCGTACCGAGCCGCGGCTGACATTCAGGGCCTGGGTGACCTTCTGCTCCTGGATGCGCTCGCCGGGTGCAAGCTCGCCGCGAATGATCCGCTCGGCCAGGTAGTGGGCAATTTGCTCGGAGAGGCTGTCCGGCGCCTTGAACGTCATGATTTTCCTTCGGAATCGAAAACGGGGCACGAAAGGCGCGATTGTAGCGCACTCGCCGGGCTTGCGCGCAGCGGCGCGCGAGGCTTTGTGCGACCTGTCGGTCAGTTGCCATGCCCGGCGCGATCTATGCTTGTAAAGAGACAGGGTTGGGCGGCCAGAACCCGGCACGGGCAAAATCTTGACCTTTGAGTCAGAAAAATATTGACCTCAAGGTCAGCCCTTGCTTAGAGTCCGCCCAACAACAATAAAACCATTACGAGGCCTTCCCCGTGATCCAGTTTCTCGTCAACCAGGAGCTGCGCAACGAGCACGCCCTGGACCCGAACATGACGGTGCTGCAGTACCTGCGCGAGCACCTGGGCAAACCCGGCACCAAGGAAGGCTGCGCCAGCGGCGACTGCGGCGCCTGCACCGTGGTCGTGGGCGAACTGACCCCGGATGACCTGGGCCAGCCGACGCTGCGTTATCGCAGCCTCAACTCCTGCCTGACGTTCGTTTCCTCCTTGCACGGCAAGCAACTGATCAGTGTCGAGGGCCTCAAGCACCAGGGCGAGCTGCACAGCGTGCAGAAGGCCATGGCCGACTGCCACGGCTCGCAGTGCGGCTTCTGCACTCCAGGCTTCGTCATGTCGCTGTTCGCCCTGCAGAAGAACAGCAGCGGCCACGACCTGCACCAGGCACAGGAAGCCCTGGCCGGCAACCTGTGCCGCTGCACCGGCTACCGGCCGATACTCGACGCCGCCAAGCAGAGTTGCGCCCGCCCCTGCCAGGACCAGTTCGACGCCCAGCAGGCGCAGACCATCGCCCGTCTCCAGGCCATCGCCCCGCAGCAGACTGGCGAGCTCAACAGTGGTGACAAGCGCTGCCTGGTCCCGCTGACCGTCGCCGACCTGGCCGACCTGTACAGCTCGCACCCCGAGGCACGCCTGCTCGCAGGCGGCACCGACCTGGCACTGGAAGTCACCCAGTTCCACAAGACCCTGCCGGTGATGATCTATGTCGGCCATGTCGCCGAGCTCAAGCGCATCGACAAGACCAGCAGCCACCTGGAAATCGGCGCCGCCACCCCGCTCACCGACTGCTATGGCGCGCTGAACGAGGAATACCCCGACTTCGGCGCCCTGCTGCACCGCTTCGCTTCGCTGCAGATCCGCAACCAGGGCACCCTGGGCGGCAACATCGGCAACGCCTCGCCGATCGGCGACTCGCCACCCCTGCTGATCGCCCTCAACGCACAGATCGTCCTGCGCCAGGGCGATCGCCAGCGCACCCTGGCGCTGGAAGACTATTTCATCGACTACCGCATCACTGCCCGCCAGGACAGCGAGTTCATCGAGAAGATCCTGGTGCCACGCGCCAGCAACGACTGGACGTTCCGCGCCTACAAGGTGTCCAAGAGACTGGACGATGACATTTCTGCGGTATGCGCAGCGTTCAACCTGAACATCGAGAACGGCGTGGTCGGCGGCGTGCGCATCGCCTTCGGTGGCATGGCAGCGATTCCCAAGCGTGCCCGTGCCTGCGAGGCGGCGCTGCTTGGCAAGCCCTGGAACCAGGCGAGCATCGAGCGCGCCTGCCAGGCACTGGCCGAAGACTTCAGCCCCCTGACGGATTTTCGCGCCAGCAAGGAATACCGCCTGCTGACCGCGCAGAACCTGCTGCGCAAATACTTCATCGAACAGCAATCGCCGTACATCGAGACCCGGGTGACCGCTTATGTCTAACCATCGCGCCGTCAAGAGCCAGGCCGAGATGGCCGAACTGTTCAGCCAGGACCTGACCAGCGGGGTCGGTCGCAGCGTCAAGCACGACAGCGCCGACAAGCACGTGTCAGGTGAAGCGGTGTACATCGACGACCGCCTGGAATTCCCCAACCAGTTGCACGTCTATGCGCGCACCGCCGACCGTGCTCACGCGCGCATCCTGCGCATCGACACGTCCCCCTGTTATCAGTTCGAAGGCGTGCGCATCGCCATCACTCACGAGGACATCCCTGGGCTCAAGGATATCGGCCCGGTGGTCGCGGGCGATCCGCTGCTGGCCATCGACAAGGTCGAGTTCTTCGGCCAGCCGGTGCTCGCCGTCGCCGCCCGCGACCTGGACACCGCTCGCCGCGCCGCCTTGGCGGCCATCGTCGAGTACGAGGACCTGGAACCGGTGCTCGATGTGGTCGAGGCCTTGCGCAAGAAACATTTCGTGCTCGACACCCACACCCACCAGCGCGGCGACTCGGCCAAGGCCCTGGCCAGTGCCCCGCATCGCCTGCAAGGCACCCTGCACATCGGCGGCCAGGAGCACTTCTACCTGGAAACCCAGATTTCTTCGGTAATGCCTACCGAAGACGGTGGCATGATCGTCTACTGCTCGACGCAGAACCCCACCGAGGTGCAGAAGCTGGTCGCCGAAGTGCTCGACGTGCCGATGAACAAGGTGGTGCTGGACATGCGCCGCATGGGCGGCGGTTTTGGTGGCAAGGAAACCCAGGCCGCCAGCCCCGCTTGCCTGTGCGCGGTGATCGCGCGCCTCACCGGGCAGCCGACCAAGATGCGCCTGCCGCGGGTCGAGGACATGACCATGACCGGCAAGCGTCACCCGTTCTACGTCGAATATGACGTCGGCTTCGATGATGAAGGCCGCCTGCACGGCATCGAATTCGACCTGGCCGGCAACTGCGGTTATTCGCCGGACCTGTCCGGCTCGATCGTCGACCGCGCCATGTTCCACTCCGACAACGCCTACTACCTGGGCGATGCCACGGTGAACGGCCACCGCTGCAAGACCAATACCGCGTCGAACACCGCCTACCGCGGCTTCGGCGGCCCGCAGGGGATGGTCGCCATCGAGCAGGTGATGGACCACATCGCCCGCCACCTGGCGCTCGACCCGCTGGCGGTGCGCAAGGCCAACTACTACGGCAAGACCGAGCGCAACGTCACCCACTACTACCAGACCGTCGAGCACAACCTGCTCGAGGAAATGACCGCCGACCTGGAAGCCAGCAGCGACTATGCCGAGCGGCGCAAGTCTATCCGCCAGTTCAATGAACACAGCCCGGTGCTGAAGAAGGGCCTGGCTCTGACCCCGGTGAAGTTCGGCATCTCGTTCACGGCCACCTTCCTCAACCAGGCGGGCGCCTTGATCCACATCTACACCGACGGCAGCATCCACCTCAACCACGGCGGCACCGAGATGGGCCAGGGCCTGAATACCAAGGTCGCCCAGGTGGTCGCGCAGGTGTTCCAGGTCGATTTCAACCGCATCCAGATCACCGCCACCAACACCGACAAGGTGCCCAACACCTCGCCGACGGCGGCATCCAGCGGTGCCGACCTGAACGGCAAGGCGGCGCAGAACGCGGCCGAAATCCTCAAGAAACGCCTGACCGAGTTCGCCGCCCGGCACTACCAGGTCACCGAGGAAGATGTCGAGTTCCGCAACGGCCATGTACGCGTGCGCGACCAGTTGCTGAGCTTCGAGCAACTGGTGCAACAGGCCTACTTCGCCCAGGTGTCGCTGTCGAGCACGGGCTTCTACCGCACGCCGAAGATCTTCTACGACCGCAGCCAGGCGCGCGGCCGACCGTTCTACTACTTCGCCTTTGGCGCCGCCTGCGTCGAAGTGATCGTCGACACCCTGACCGGCGAGTACAAGATGCTGCGCGCCGACATCCTGCACGACGTCGGCGACTCGCTGAACCCGGCGATCGACATCGGTCAGGTCGAGGGTGGCTTCATCCAGGGCATGGGCTGGCTGACCACAGAGGAACTGGTGTGGAACGCCAAGGGCAAGCTGATGACCAACGGCCCGGCGAGCTACAAGATCCCGGCGGTGGCCGACATGCCCCTGGACCTGCGCGTGAAGCTGGTGGAGAACCGCAAGAACCCCGAGGACACGGTGTTCCACTCCAAGGCAGTGGGCGAGCCGCCGTTCATGCTCGGTATCGCCGCCTGGTGCGCGATCAAGGATGCGGTGGCGAGCCTTGCCGACTATCGCGTGCAGCCGCATATCGACGCCCCGGCCACCCCCGAGCGGGTGCTGTGGGGGTGCAAGCAGATGCGCAAGGCAGCGGCGCAACAGCAGCCGACCGAACAAGAACTGGAAACCGTCACCCACTGACAGCGAGGGATTCCCTGGGAGCGGGCTTGCCCGCGAATGTGAAGATGGCCTTACCGCCCTCTTCGCGGGCAAGCCCGCTCCTACAGGGCCCTCAGCATGGTTTAGAGAGGCTACATCATGCACCAATGGATCAATGCCCTCGCCGACCACCAGTCCCGCGGCGAACCCTGCATCCTGGTGACCATCATCGAGGAGCGCGGCTCGACGCCACGCAACGCTGGCTCGAAGATGGTGGTCAGCGCCAGCAACCTGTTCGACACCATCGGTGGCGGGCACCTGGAGTTCAAGGCCCTGCACATCGCCCGGCAGATGCTTGCCGAGCAGCGCAGCACACCGCATCTGGAGCGCTTCAGCCTGGGCGCGAGCCTGGGCCAGTGCTGTGGCGGCGTCACGGTGCTGTTGTTCGAACCCATGGCGCCGGTGCAGGCGCAGATCGCGGTGTTCGGCGCGGGCCATGTCGGCCGGGCTCTGGTACCCTTGCTCGCCGCATTGCCCTGCCGGGTGCGCTGGATCGATTCGCGCGAGCAGGAGTTCCCGCCGCTTATCCCCCACGGGGTGACCAAGGTGGTCAGCGAGGAGCCGGTCGACGAAGTGGCCGAACTGCCGCCAGGCAGCTACTGCATCGTCATGACCCACAATCACCAGCTCGACCTGGAACTGACCGCCGCCATCCTCAAGCGCAACGACTTCACCTGGTTCGGCCTGATCGGCTCGAAGACCAAACGGGTCAAGTTCGAACACCGCCTGCGCGAACGCGGCTACGACGATGCCATGCTGGCACGCATGCGCTGCCCCATGGGCCTGCCGGAGGTCAAGGGCAAGCTGCCCATCGAGATCGCGGTGTCCATCGCCGGCGAAATCATCGCCACCTACAACGCCTGCTTCGGCCAGCATGACGCTGGCGCCAATGCAGGCCCCATTGCCCAGTTGCTGCCGCCCTCCCGGCGCAGCCAAGCCATTTGACGAGCGCTTTATGACTGCAACCCGCAAAGCCTACCGAGCCGCCATCCTGCACAGCATCGCCGACCCTGCCGAGGTCGGCCTGGAGGCCTCCCACGAATACTACGAAGACGGCCTGTTGGTGGTCGACGAAGGCCGCATCAGCGCCCTGGGGCACGCCAGCGACCTGCTGCCGACCCTCGACGCCGGTATCGAGGTGGTGCACTACCAGGATGCCCTGATCACCCCGGGCTTCATCGACACCCATATCCATTTCCCGCAGACCGGCATGATCGGCTCCTACGGCGAGCAACTGCTGGACTGGCTGAACACCTACACCTTCCCTTGCGAAAAGCAGTTCGCCGACAAGGCCCATGCCGACAAGGTGGCGAAGATCTTCCTGCAGGAACTGCTGCGCAACGGCACCACCACCGCGCTGGTGTTCGGCAGCGTGCACCCGGAGTCGGTCAATGCCCTGTTCGAGGAGGCCGAGCGCCTGGACCTGCGCCTGATCGCCGGCAAGGTGATGATGGACCGCAATGCCCCTGACTACCTGACCGACACCGCCGAGTCGAGCTACAGCGAGAGCAAGGCGCTGATCCAGCGCTGGCATGGCAAGGCTCGCCTGCACTATGCGGTGACGCCGCGCTTCGCGCCCACCAGCACGCCCGAGCAATTGGCCATGGCCGGGCAACTGCTCAAGGAGCATCCGGGCGTGTACCTGCACACCCACCTGTCGGAGAACCTCAAGGAGATCGACTGGGTCAAGGAACTGTTCCCCGAGCGCAAGGGCTACCTGGACGTCTACGACCACTTCGAACTGCTGGGCGAGCGCTCGGTGTTCGCCCACGGCGTGCACCTGTGTGACGAGGAATGCCAGCGCCTGGCCGAGACCGGCTCGGCCGTGGCCTTCTGTCCGACGTCCAACCTGTTCCTGGGCAGTGGTCTGTTCAACCTGCCCCAGGCCGAGCGTTTCAAGGTCAATGTCGGGCTGGGCACCGATGTGGGCGCTGGAACCAGCTTCTCGCTGCTCAACACGCTGAACGAGGCGTACAAGGTGATGCAACTGCAGGGTGCGCGCCTGCACCCGTACAAGTCGCTGTACCTGGCAACCCTCGGCGGCGCCCGCGCCCTGCGCCTGGACGACCGCATCGGCAGCCTGCGCGCCGGCAACGATGCCGATTTCGTGGTGCTCGACTACAAAGCCACGCCGCTGCTGGACTACCGCATCCAGCAATCCAACAGCATCGAGGAGACCTTGTTCGTGCTGACCACCCTGGGCGATGACCGTACCGTGCGGGAGACCTTCGCCGCGGGGCGCTCGGTGCATCGGCGCTGATGCACAAAGGGCCGCTGCGCGGCCCATCGCGGGACGAGCCCGCTGCCACAGAGAAAGCACCAGGCCCGAGGGGTGTGCTGTACCTGAACTGCCGCAAAGGTTGGATTCATGTCCAACTTGGCAGCAGTCCAACCTGTGGGAGCGGGCTGGTCCCGCGATGGGCTGCACAGCAGCCCTCGGTCATTCATTCAGGCAAACGATCAACCCTTGGCGGCAGCCTTGGGCTTTTTCAGCAGGTGCGAGAACACCGCATGCAGGTCGTCGGACGCGCTGTCTTCGTCAAGGTTGAGCTTGCTGTCGATATGGTCCATGTGATGCATCATCAGGCTCACCGCCTGCTCGGCATCACGCGCCTCGATGGCGTCGATCAGCTGCATGTGTTCATCGTACGAGCAATGCGAGCGGTTGCCGCTTTCGTACTGGGCGATGATCAACGACGTTTGCGACACCAGGCTGCGCTGGAAGCTGACCAGCGGTGCATTGCCGGCCGCCTCGGCCAGCTTGAGGTGGAACTCGCCGGAAAGACGGATACCGGCGCCACGATCGCCACGCGAGAAGCTGTCGCGCTCCTCGCGGACCATCTGGCGCAGTTCGTTGAGTTGCTCGCCGGTGGCGTGCTGCACCGCAAGCTCGGTGATGGCGCGCTCGACCATGCGCCGGGAGAAGAACACCTGGCGCGCCTCCTCCACCGTGGGGCTGGCCACGACCGCACCACGGTTGGGTCGCAACAACACCACGCTTTCATGGGCCAGACGCGACAAGGCGCGGCGAATGATGGTGCGGCTGACGCCGAAGATCTCGCCCAGCGCTTCCTCGCTCAACTTGGTGCCCGGCGCCAGGCGCTGTTCGAGAATGGCCTCGAAAATGTGCGCATAGACGATGTCGTCCTGGGTACCGCTGCGGCCGGCCTTGGCTGTGCGCGCAGGTTTCTTCAGAGGTTGCAGCTGTTCGTTCATGGGCACTCGAGCACAAGGGATCGGCCAGTGGAACCTCGACTGTAATACCTGTCAGAGGGTGGCTGGCAAGTCCTGGGGTGAAAAAAGGGATCAAGGTATCTGCGCATTGTACACAGGCTGAGCCGTTTCTGCAGGTGGCCAATTCCCATATAGCTGCGCTGACGCAGATTGTGCGCACAAAAGATAAAACATTATTTGCATTCTTTGTACACAAAAGCATAATCCATCGAGCAACTTCCTGACCCAAAAGTCAACAAAGCCGTCAGGCGTCTGCCACCCCCTCGCGGAGCCGCCAAGTGCATGCGCAGGACCAAGGCTCCAGAACAACAAGAAAGACTTGAGGAGTACTCGCTGTGGAAAGCCGCAAATCCGAAGCCCCAACGCTGGATCTCGCTGCGTCGCCCCGACCGGGATGGCTGGAGCGGATCTTCAAACTCCGGCACCACGGCACGACCGTCAGGACCGAAATGATCGCCGGGATGACCACCTTCATCACCATGGCCTACATCATCTTCGTCAACCCCAACATCATGGCCGACGCCGGTATCGATCACGGTGCCGCCTTCGTCGCCACCTGCATCGCAGCCGCCCTGGGCTGCCTGCTGATGGGCCTGTACGCCAACTGGCCGGTGGGCCTGGCACCGGGCATGGGGCTCAACGCCTTCTTCACCTACACCGTGGTCGGCACCATGGGCTACACCTGGGAGGCCGCGCTGGGCGCCGTGTTCGTCTCGGGCGTGCTGTTCATGCTGCTGACCCTGTCGCGGGTGCGCGAGTGGCTGCTCAACAGCATTCCGGTGAGCCTGCGCCATGCCATGGGTGCCGGGGTCGGGCTGTTCCTCGGGCTGATCGGCCTGAAGACCGCCGGCATCATCGTCGACAGCCCGGCGACGTTGATCAAGCTCGGTTCGCTGCATGAACCCGGACCGCTGCTGGCGGCCGTGTGTTTCCTGATGATCGCGGTGCTGAGCTACCACCGGGTGTTCGGCGCCATTCTCATCAGCATCATCGCCGTGACCCTGGCCGGCTGGGGGCTGGGCCTGGTGCAGTATGGCGGGGTGTTCTCGCTGCCACCGAGCCTGGCACCGACCTGGATGGCCATGGACGTGGCCGGTGTCTTCAACGTCAGCATGATCAGCGTGGTGCTGGCCTTCCTGTTCGTGCACATGTTCGACACCGCCGGCACCTTGATGGGCGTGGCGCAGCGGGCGAACCTGGTGGCCCCGGACGGTCGCATCGAGAACCTGTCGCGTGCCCTCAAGGCCGACAGTGCCTCCAGCGTGTTCGGCGCCGCAGTGGGTGTACCGCCGGTGACCAGCTACGTGGAAAGTGCCGCCGGGGTCGCCGCGGGCGGGCGCACCGGCCTGACGGCGGTGGTGGTCGGCCTGCTGTTCGTCGCGGCGATGTTCTTCGCCCCGCTGGCCGGGATGATCCCCGCCTACGCCACGGCCGGCGCGCTGATCTACGTGGCGATGCTGATGATGGGCAGCATGGCGCACATCAACTGGGACGAGGCGACCGACAGCATTCCGGCGATCGTCACCGCGATCATGATGCCGTTGACCTTTTCGGTGGCCGACGGCATCGCCCTGGGCTTCATCAGCTACGTCGTGCTGAAGGCCGGGACCGGCAAGTACAAGGAAATTTCCGCAAGCCTGTGGGTGCTGTGCGTGATCTTCATCGCCAAGTTCGTGTTCCTCTGAAACGTCGCCGGGCCCGCAACGGGCCCGGCCCACCGCAGCCGTCAGGAATTTTTCGGAAACCCAATTGGTCGGCGCACCCCTGGATGGATTAAAGTATCACCCCCTGCCCGGCAACCGCCCTCCCCCAAGCGCCCGGCCCATTTCCAGGAACCGCCGACGATGGAACACCGTGAAGCGCTGATCGCGCTGCGCACCTTTCTCTCCTCCCAGATCCTTGGCCAGGAGAAGCTGGTCGAGCGCCTGCTGATCGTCCTGCTCGCCGACGGGCATATGCTGGTCGAGGGTGCACCGGGCCTGGCCAAGACCAAGGCCATCAAAGAGTTGGCCGAGGGTATCGAGGCGCAGTTCCACCGTATCCAGTTCACCCCCGACCTGCTGCCGGCCGATATTACCGGCACCGAGATCTATCGTCCGGAAACCGGCAGCTTCGTGTTCCAGCAAGGGCCGATCTTCCACAACCTGGTCCTGGCAGACGAGATCAACCGCGCCCCGGCCAAGGTGCAATCGGCACTGCTCGAGGCCATGGCCGAGCGCCAGGTCAGCGTGGGCCGCAGCACCTACGAGCTGTCGCCGCTGTTCCTGGTCATGGCCACGCAGAACCCGATCGAGCAGGAAGGCACCTACCCGCTGCCCGAAGCGCAACTCGACCGTTTCCTCATGCACGTCAAAATCGGCTTCCCCGACGCTGCCGTCGAACGTCGTATCCTCCAGCAGGCCCGTGGCGAGGCGCTGGGCGGCGAGGTCAAGCCGGAGCGCCAGGTCAGCCAGCAGGCGATCTTCGCCGCACGCAAGGAAATCCTCGGCCTGTACATGGCCGATGCCGTGGAGGAATACCTGGTGCAACTGGTCATGGCCACACGCACCCCGGCCAAGTTCGACAGCGAACTGGCCGACTGGATCGCCTACGGCGCCAGCCCCCGTGGTTCGATCGCCCTGGACCGCTGCGCACGTGCCCATGCCTGGCTGGCCGGGCGCGACTTCGTCAGCCCGGAAGACATCCAGGCCGTGCTGTTCGACGTGCTGCGCCACCGCGTCATCCTGTCGTTCGAAGCCGAAGCTGCGGGCATCGACCAGGACCGAGTGGTACAGCGTATCCTCGACGTCGTCGCCGTCGCCTGACCCCATGCCCGCCACGCACCTCGCCGAACCCGGCATCCGCATCGGCCTGGCCGAGCTGATCGACATGCGCCACCGCGTGCGCGAGATCCAGCTGTTCTCCCGGCCCGGCCAGCGCAGCCCGCTGGTGGGCCTGCACCATTCCAAGCTGCGCGGACGCGGGGTCGACTTCGACCAGGTGCGCGTGTACCAGGCCGGCGACGACGTGCGCAACATCGACTGGCGTGTCACCGCTCGCACGCAGGAACCTCACACCAAGCTGTTCCATGAAGAGCGTGAGCGGCCGATCTTCATCATGGTCGAGCAGAGCCAGCGCCTGTTCTTCGGCTCGGGCCTGATGTTCAAGTCAGTGCTCGCGGCCCAGGCGGCGGCATTGTTCGGTTGGGCGGCGCTGGGCCATAACGACCGCATCGGCGGCCTGGTGTTCGGCGACAACGAACACCACGAGATCAAGCCCCGGCGCAGCAAGCAGAGCCTGCTGCAACTGCTCAACCGCCTGGCCAAGGTCAACCAGTCGCTGCACACCGAAGCGTTGCCCCAATCCGACAGCCTGGGCCTGGCCTTGCGCCGCGCACGCGAAGTGCTGCGCCCCGGCAGCCTGGCCATCGTCATCTGCGACGAACGCGCACTCACCCCAGCCGTCGAACAGCACCTGGCGATGCTCTCACGCCACTGCGACGTGCTGCTGATGCCGGTCTCCGACCCTCTCGACCACGCCCTGCCCGCCGCTGGCCTGCTACGCTTCGCTCAACGCGGCGCGCACCTGGAGCTCGACACCCTGGACGCCAACCTGCGCCAGCTCTATCGCCAACAGGCCGAAGCACGTATCGAACGCTGGGAACTGCTGGCGCAGAAAATGCGCGTGGTGCTGATGCCGTTGAGCACCCAGAGCGAAATGATCGAGCAGTTGCGCGAGTACCTCAACCAGCGTCCGGGAAGCGGCCAATGAACCCGCTCGACCAACTGCAACCCCTGATCGCCCCGCCGGCCATTGGCCTGTGGCCACCGGCGCCGGGCTGGTGGCTGTTGCTGGCCCTGCTGCCGCTGCTCGGCTGGGGGCTGTGGCGCCTGCGCCGCTGGCGGCCAGGCCGACGCCAGGCGCCGCCCGCCGAACAGCCGCTGGACCCGATCCGCGTCGAAGCCCTGGCCGAACTCGCCCGCCTGCCGCGCCCCTACGACGGCGCACCGGCGGGTGCCTGGCTGCAGCAGATCAATGCCCTGCTCAAACGCCTGTGCCGCAATCACTACCCTGGCGCCAACAGCCACACGCTCAACGGCCGTCAATGGCTGGCGTTTCTCGACAACCGCTGTCCGGCCGCCGGCCTGACCCGCTGGATGGTACTGGTCGAAGGCGCCTACAAGCCCGAGTGCAAGCTCGACGACAAGGCCATCGCCGGGCTCGCCCAGGCGGTCGAGACCTGGATTCGCAAACATGTTTGACCTGGCCTGGCCGTGGATCTTCGCCCTGCTGCCGCTGCCCTGGCTGATGCGCCTGCTGCTGCCTGCCGCCGACAGCGGCGAGCCGGTGCTCAAGGTGGGCTTTCTCGATGAGCTTGAAGGCCTTGCCGGGCGCCGCGCCCGCCTCAACCTGCCCACCTGGCGCCAGCAGGCGCCGTTCGTGGTGATCTGGCTGCTTCTGCTGCTGGCGGCCGCCCGGCCACAGTGGTTGGGCGACCCGGTACCAATCGCGGCCAGTGGCCGCGACCTGTTGGTAGCGGTGGACGTGTCGGGCTCGATGGACTTCCCCGACATGCAGTGGAAAGGCGACGAAATCAGTCGCCTCGATCTGGTCAAGGCGCTGCTCGGTGACTTTCTCCAGGACCGTGAAGGCGACCGGGTCGGGCTGATCCTGTTCGGCAGCGAGGCCTACCTGCAAGCCCCGTTGACCTTCGACCGACGCACCGTGCGTACCTTCCTCGACGAAGCGCAGATCGGCATCGCCGGCAAGAACACCGCCATCGGTGATGCCATCGGCCTTGCGGTCAAGCGCCTGCGTCAGCGCCCGGCACAGAGCCGGGTGCTGGTGCTGGTGACCGATGGCGCCAACAACGGCGGGCTGATACATCCCCTGACGGCCGCGCGCCTGGCGGCCCAGGAAGGCGTACGCATCTACACCATCGGCATCGGCGCCAACCCCGACGCCAGTGGTACTCCAGGCCTGCTCGGCCTGAATCCGAGCCTGGACCTGGACGAAGCTTCGCTCAAGGAAATCGCCGAGCTCACCCATGGCGCCTATTTCCGCGCCCATGACGGCGCCGAGCTGAACAGCATCGGTGACACCCTCGATCAGCTCGAACCAGTGGCCCAACAACCCACCCAGGCGCGCACCGCCAGGGAGCTGTATGCCTGGCCGCTGGCCCTGGCGCTGCTGCTCAGCGTCCTGTTGGTGATCGCCGTGCAGTGGCCTGACAATCTGCTGCAACGCGCGCTGCGTCGACCACGCTTTCTGCAGCCCCACCCCGAATGGCGCCAGCGCCTCAAGCGCCTGCGCCTGAGGAGGCGGCGATGATCGAACTCTGGCCACAATGGCTGCGCCCACTCTGGCTGCTGGTGGTGCCCCTGCTCGGCTGGCTGCTGTTCAAGCTCTGGCATCGACGCAAACGTGCCGGACGCTGGCAGATGATCCTGCCGCCGCAGTTCCATGCAGTGTTGCTCGGGGGCGGCAATGGCAGCACCAGCAAGCTGCCGTGGATCGCCCTGGGCCTGGCCTGGCTGCTGGTGCTCCTGGCCCTGCTCGGACCCAGCTGGCAGCGCCTGGAAGAAACCCGCCAACGCCCGGCCGACCCGCTGGTGATCCTGCTCGAACTGACCCCGCAGATGCTCGCCGAAGACAGCCCGCCCAACCGTCTGGAACAGGCCCGACGCAAGGTGCTCGACCTGCTCGAACACCGTCGCGACAGCCAGACCGCGTTGATCGTCTATGCCGGCAGCGCGCACACCCTGGTGCCACTGTCGGATGACCTGGGCACCACACGCAACCTGCTCGAGGCCGTCGACCCCTCGATCATGCCGCAGCCCGGCCACCGCGCCGACCTGGCAGTGCAAAAGGGCCTGGCGCTGCTCGCTCAGAGCGGCCTGGGGCAAGGCCGCGTGCTGCTGATCGGGAGCTCGCTCAGCCAGCAGGAGCGCCAGGGTATCGTCCAGGCCCTGGGTCGCCAGGGCCCCTCTTTGTTGATGCTCGGCGTCGGCACCGCCGAGGGCGCGCCCGTGCGCCAGGCCAGTGGCGAGTACCTCAAGGATGACCAGGGCGCCATCCTCGTCCCACGCCTGGACAGTGCCGAGCTCAAGCGCTTCATCGTCGGCACGGGCGGACGCTACCGGCATGCCCGTATCGACGATCTCGACCTGCGTGGTCTGGGCCTGTTCGACTCCCCCCGCGCCCTGCGCAACGACGGCCAGACCCTGCAACTGGACAGCTGGGCCGACCAGGGCTACTGGCTATTGCTGCCCCTGTTGCTGCTGGCCGCCTGCGCCGGTCGTCGCGGCTGGCTGTTCTGCCTGCCACTGCTGCTGGCCCTGCCCCAACCGAGCCAGGCGTTCGAATTCCAGGACCTCTGGCGTCGCCCCGACCAACAGGGCCAGCACCTGCTGCAACACCAGCGCCCGGCCGAAGCCGCCCAGCGCTTCGAGGATCCGCAGTGGCGCGGCATGGCGCTGTACCAGGCGGGCGACTACACTGGCGCCGCCCAGGCCTTCGCCCAGGGCAACAGCGCCGCGGCCCACTACAATCGAGGCAACGCCCTGGCCCGCGCCGGCGAACTGGATGCCGCTCTGGATGCCTACGAGCAGGCACTGGAGCGCCAGCCCGACCTGCAACCGGCGCTGGACAACCAGGCACTGGTGCAACAACTGCTGCAACAACGCGAGGGCCGCGCCGAGCAAAAACCGGACACCAGCGACGCACAACCGACGCCGAGCCGCGACACCGACGGCAACAGCAGCTCGGCCTCCAGCAGTGCCCAGGGCACGCCCGGCAACGACGAACAGAGCCCAGCGCAGGACGGCGGCGACAGCACCAGCAACAGCAACAACCAGGCGTCGTCCGGCAACCAGGGCGGCGATGATGACAGCCTCACCCAGCCGCCGCAGCGGCCCACCTCTACCAGCCTCGACGCCGAACAGCGCCAGGCCCTGGAGCAGTGGTTGCGGGAGATCCCCGACAACCCGGCGCAGTTGCTGCGACGCAAATTCTGGTACGAACAGCAATTGCATCAGGAACCCCAACGATGAGTCGCCTCGGCGTCTTCTTGCTCAGCCTGCTCTGGCTCACCCTGGCCCAGGCCCAACCGGCGCTGCAGGCGAGTGTCGATCGCACCCGCGTGGAAGCCGGCGAAACCCTGGAGCTCACGCTGGAAAGCCAGGATGTCACCCAGTTCGGCAAACCTGACCTGCGCGCCCTGGAGGGCGACTTCGAAGTGCGCGGCACCCGCCAGCTCAACAGCCTGCACACCCTCGATGGCGAAACCCGTGCCAGCACCCGCTGGATCGTCACCCTGCTGCCACGGCGCAGCGGCAGCCTGCAGATCCCGGAGTTGCAACTGGGGCAGTCGCGCAGCCAGGCCATCGAATTGCAAGTGGTACAACCCGACCCCAATCGCCCGGACAGCGCCTCGCAGGTGTTCATCGAGGCGACCCTCGACAACCCCGAGGTCTACGTCCAGGCCCAGGCGGTACTGACCCTGCGCATCTACCATTCGGTGTCGCTGTACGACGACAGCAACCTCAGCCCGCTGCGCCTTGAGAACGCCAAGGTCGAGCCGCTGGGCGAGTCGCGCACCTACGAGAAAGAAATCAACGGCGTGCGCCATGGCGTGATCGAAACCCGCTACGCGCTTTATCCGCAACAGAGCGGCGTACTGCAAGTGCCTCCCCTGACCTTCACCGCCACCGCTGCCGACAGCACTGAACCGCCTGCCGGCGGGGCACGCAGCGGGCGCCAGGTGCAGGTCAGCTCGCTGCCGCTTGACCTGCAGGTCAAGGCCATCCCTGCGACCTGGCCTGCTGGTGTGACCTGGCTCCCGGCCCGCAGCCTCAGCCTGGAAGAACGTTGGAACCCCGACCCGAACCAGCAGCCGACGCAGATCGGCGATTCCCTGACGCGCAGTATCACCCTGCGCGCCGAGGGGCTGTCCAGCACGCAGTTGCCACCGCTGCCGGCTACCGAGGTCACTGGCCTGCGCCGCTACCCGGACCAACCCCTGCTGCGCAACGAGATCAACGAACGCGGGATGACCGCCAATCGTGAGGAGCGCGAAGCGCTGGTGCCGATCCACAGTGGCAACCTGATGCTGCCTGCGCTGGAGGTCACCTGGTGGAACACCCTCGAAGACCATCTGGAGCACAGTAGCCTGCCGGCGCGAAGCATCAAGGTCGAAGACAACCCGGCGTTGAGCGCCGACACGCCGGTGGGGGATGTCAGCAGCGGATCTGCGCTGCTCTGGCCGTGGCAACTGGCAACGATGATATTGGCGCTGACCACGCTGCTGGGCTTTGCCCTCTGGTGGCGGGCGCGTTCGCAACCGGCGGTATTGCGCGCATCGCAGAGTGGGCCCAGCCCGCGTACGCTGCTCGACGATCTCAAGCGCGCGACCCTCGCCAACGATCCCCAGGCCACGCGCCAGGCGCTGGATGCCTGGGCGCGGCAGCAACCCGAGACCCTGGCGGAGATGGCGGCGCGCTTCGTGCCCTTGTCCAATGCCCTGGATGGGCTCAATGGCGCGCTCTACAGCGAGGCGGGGCAGCATTGGCAGGGGGATGAGTTGTGGCGGGCGATCGGAGATATTCCTTCGGCTCAGCAGGGGTTGCCTGTGGGTGGGGATGGTGGGGGTTTGCCGCCGCTTTATCCCAAGTGAGTTTTCAGGTGCTTGCCGACAGATTTTCAGCGCCCATGAGATCGAGCGCCGCCCGCGCGGCGCTCGATCTCAAGGGCACCAAAAATCTTTCGGCGAACACCTATCAGCCTCTACGCAAACACTTCGCCTGGCGACCTCGCAGCCACAGCAAAAGCGAACCTGCGCAGCCACTTGGGTTACCATACCCACCCTCCGAGACCCCATCCCAAGCGCAGCCCCGGCCGCTCGCTTGATTCGACACCAACAGGTCCTCCATGCGTCTGTTTCACACCTCCGACTGGCACCTGGGCCAGAGCCTCCACGGCCAGGAACGCGACTTCGAACACGCCTGCTTCCTCGACTGGCTGCTCGGCCAGCTGCGCCTGCGCCAACCCGACGCGCTGTTGATCGCCGGGGATATCTTCGACACGGTCAACCCACCGGTCAAAGCCCAGGAGCGCCTCTACGACTTCATCGTCCAGGCCCACGAACAGCAGCCCAAGCTGGACATCGTGATGATCGCCGGCAACCACGACTCCGGCTCGCGCATCGAATTGCCCGCCGCCCTGATGCGCCGCCTGCGCACTCACGCCCTGGGCCGCGTGCACTGGCTCGACGAAGGCCAGCTCGACGCCGAACGCCTGCTGATCCCGCTGACCAACGCCCGCGGCAAGGTCTGTGCCTGGTGCCTGGCCCTGCCCTTCCTGCGCCCGGCAGAAGTCACCGGCCCGCAACTGGGCGATGACTACCTGCAAGGCATCACCCAGGTGCATCAACAACTGATCGCCGCCGCCCTTGGCAAGCGCAAGAAGGACCAGGCGCTGATCGCCATCAGCCACGCCCACATGGCCGGCGGCTCGATTTCCGAAGACTCCGAGCGCAGCCTGATCATCGGCAATGCCGAAGCCCTGCCGGCGCGGTTGTTCGACAAGGCCATCAGCTACGTCGCCCTGGGCCACCTGCATAAGCCACAGAAGGTCAACCGGGAGAACCGCATCCGCTACAGCGGCGCGCCTATCCCGCTGTCATTCGCCGAGATCAACTACCCGCACCAGGTACTGGAGATCGAGCTGGACGGCACCGAGCTGCTCAGCGTCGAACCGCGCCTGGTACCGCGGGCCGTGGCCTTGCAGCGCATGGGCCCGGCACCGCTCGGCGAACTGCTCGAGCAGCTTGCCGACCTGCCGGTGATCGACCTCCTCGAAGACCCCAACCGCCAGCCGTGGCTGGAAGTGCGGGTACGCCTGGACGAGCCGCAGCCCGACCTGCGCCAACAGATCGAAAGCGCACTGCAGGGCAAGGCAGTGCGCCTGGTGCGCATCAGCGCCGAATATGCTGGGCGCAACGCTCAGGACGAGGACGCACAGGCCTTCGTCGAGCTGTCGCAGATGACCCCGCAGGACCTGTTCGGCCGCGCCTGGGAGCAGGCCTACGGCAGCCCCGTCGATGAACAGACCCTGAGCGACTTCGCCCTGCTGCTGCAGGACGTGCAACTGGAGGAGCAGCCATGAAGATCCTGGCCATCCGCCTGAAGAACCTTGCCTCCCTGGCCGGCCCCATCGACATCGACTTCACTGCCGAGCCCTTGGCCAGCGCCGGGTTGTTCGCCATCACCGGCCCGACCGGCGCAGGCAAGAGCACCCTGCTGGACGCCCTGTGCCTGGGGCTGTTCGGTACGGTGCCACGCCTGAACGAGATCGGCCGCGAAGCCAAGGTGCCGGACGCCGACGGCGAAATCCCCACCTCCGATCCGCGCAACCTGTTGCGCCGTGGCACCGGCAGCGGCTTTGCCGAGGTCGATTTCGTCGGCATCGATGGCAAGCGATACCGCGCCCGCTGGGAAGCCAACCGAGCGCGTGACAAGGCCAACGGCAAATTGCAGCACAGCCGCCAGAGCTTCTACGACCTGGACGGCGAACAACTGCTGGCCAGCGGCAAGAACGAATACAAGCAACTGGCCGAAGCACGCCTGGGGCTGAATTTCGAGCAGTTCACCCGTGCGGTGATGCTGGCCCAGAGCGAGTTCGGTGCCTTCCTCAAGGCCGACGATCGCGAGCGCAGCGAACTGCTGGAAAAGCTCACCAACACGGCCATCTATACCCGCCTGGGGCAGCGCGCCTTCACCCGCTCGCGCGAGGCTGCCGAGGCGCTCAAGGATCTTGAGGATCGCGCCAGCCACCTGCTACCGCTGGCCACTGAGGCCCGTGCTGAACTCGACCAGCGCCTGGAGCAGGCGCAACAGCACTTCAAGGGCGAACAGGCGCGCGAGCGGCAGCTTGAACAACAGTGCATCTGGCTCAGCGAACAGCAGCGCCTGCTGGCCCAACACGCCGAAGCCGGTGAAACGCTCAAGGCTGCCGAGCACGCCAGCGCACAGCTCAGCGAACAGCGTATCGACCTGCAACGCCTGGAGCGCCTGGCCCCGCAGCGCCATCAGTTCCACCGTCAGCTGGCCCTGGCCGCCCAGCTCACGCCGCTGGCCGCCGAAATCGCCGAGCAGGTACGCCAGCAGACCGAACTGCACACCCGTACTGGCGAACTGGAGCAGGCGCAGCTCGCGGCACGCGACGCGCTCACGCAATGCCAGGCGCAGCACAGCGAGAACGCTCCCCGCCTGCGCCAGGCCTTTGCCGCCCAGGACGGCCTCGCCCGCCTCGACCAGGACCTGGCAAAACAGCACTCGGCCTGCCAGCAGGCTGAGCAGGACCTTGCCGAAAGCCAGCAGCACCTGCAGCAGCTGGAACAGAACCAGCAGCGCAGCCTGGAACAACTGGCCCTGATCGACACCGCGCTGGCCGACAGCCAACACCTGGCAGGCCTGGCCAATGCCTGGCAGGCCTACCTGCCGCAGCTCAAGCAGGTGATGCTGATCGGCGGCCGTCTGGCCAAGGGTCGCGAAGAGCTGCCAGGCTTGCAGGCGCAGGCCAGCCAGGCCAATACCCAACTGCAAACCCAGCGCGACAGTTTCGAGCTGCTGTTCCGCGAAGCCAAGGCCGAACCCCAGGCCCTGGCCGAACAGATCGACCTGCTCGGCGGCATGCTCCAGGACAACCGCAAGCAGCAGCGTGCTGTCGAGGAACTGTCGCGCCTGCACGGTCGCGAGATGGAACTGCGCCAGCAGCTCGACGTTCTGCGTGAGCGACAGCAACAGGCCATGCAGCAACGCCAGCAACTGATCAGCGACGGCACATCGGCCAAGGCCCGGCTGGAAACGGCAGAACAGGCGCTCGCCCTCACTCGCCAGTTGCTCGATCGCCAACGCCTGGCGCGCAACACCAGCGTTGAAGAACTGCGCGGCCAACTGCGCGACGGCGAACCCTGCCCGGTGTGCGGCAGCGCCGAGCATCCGTTCCACCAGCCCGAAGCGCTGCTGCAGAGCCTCGGCCGCCATGACCAGGCCGAAGAAGAGGCTGCGCAGCAACAGGTCGAGGCCCTCAACGGTCAACTGGTGGAGCTGCGCACCCAGTTGGGCGTGGTCAATGCCCAGCTCAAGGATTTCCAACAGCAGCAACAGCAACTCGGCGCACAGCTGCAGCCCTTGGTCGCACAGGTGCAGGCCCACAGTCTGTGGCCAGCCCTGGCACCGCAGGACGACAAGGCTCGCAGCGCCTGGCTCGACAGTCAGCTGCGGCGCCTGGACGAGGAAATCGGCAAGGACGAGAAGCGCCAGAGCGCCCTGCTCGCCCTGCAAAAGGACGCCGCCCGCCTCACCCAGCAGTTGCAAGCGGCGCAAGAGGCCCAGCAACAGGCCCAGCGCCATCTGGAACAACAGCACCAGGCCTTGGCCAACGACGAGCAGCAACTGGAACAAGGGCTGAAGGACCTCGCCAGCGTGCTGCCGGACGACGTGCTCAAGGCCCTGAGCGACGACCCGACCCACGCGTTCGTCGCCCTCGACCAGCAGATCACCCAGCGCCTGCAGCAGCTCGAACAGCGCAAGGACGAACAGGAAGAACAGCAGGCACGCCAACTCCAGCTGGACAAGCTGCGCGACCAGCATCAAGCACGGCTGAATACCCAGGAACAATTGCGCCAGCAACTCGCCGCCCTTGAGGCCCAGCGACAGCAGGCCCAGGCCGCGCTGGCCGAGTTGCTTGGCGAACAGCCCAGCGCCGAAGCCTGGCAACAGCATATGGAGGCGCAACTGGAGCAGGCCCGTGCGCTCGACGCCGATACCGCACAACACCTGCAGACGCTGCGCACCCAAGGCGTGCAGTTGGCCAGTGAGCTCAAGGCCAACGGCAATCGCCAGCAGGCACTGGAACAGGAACACCAACAACTGCACGGCGACATCGCCCAATGGCGCGCCGAGCACCCTGAGTTGGACGACGTCGGTCTGGAGCGCCTGCTGGCCATCGACGACGCCGCCGTCAGCGCGCTGCGCCAGCACTTGCAGGACGCCGACAAGGCTGTCGAGCAGGCGCGGGTGCTGCTGCACGAGCGCGAACAGCGCCTGCAACAGCACAGCGCCGATTCGACCGTCCAGACGTCGGCCGAAGACCTGCAGCAGAGCCTTGGGGAACTGCGCGAGCAACTGGCCATCCACGAACAGCACTGCGCCGAACTGCGCGCCCAACAGGCCGACGACCAGCGTCGCCAGCAGGCGCACCAGGCACTCGCCGACGACATCGACAAGGCCCGTGGCGAGCGCCAGCGCTGGGGCCGGCTCAATGACCTGATCGGCTCGGCCTCAGGCGATGTGTTCCGCAAGATCGCCCAGGGCTACAACCTCGACCTGCTGCTGCACCACGCCAACAATCAGTTGCGCCAGTTGGCCCGGCGCTATCGTCTCAAGCGCGGTGGCAGCGCCCTCGGCCTGCTGGTGCTGGACACCGAGATGGGCGACGAACTGCGCTCGGTGCACTCGCTGTCGGGCGGTGAGACCTTCCTGGTCTCGCTGGCACTGGCACTGGGGCTGGCGTCGATGGCCTCGAGCACCCTGCGCATCGAGTCGCTGTTCATCGACGAAGGCTTCGGCAGCCTGGACCCCGAGTCCTTGCAGCTGGCCATGGATGCGCTCGACGGCCTGCAGGCCCAGGGGCGCAAGGTCGCGGTGATTTCCCACGTGCAGGAGATGCATGAGCGCATTCCGGTGCAGATCCAGGTACGCCGCCAGGGCAATGGCCTGAGCGATGTCGAGGTCTGCGGGTGATTCTCTATTCATTCCGCCGTTGCCCGTGGGCCATGCGTGCGCGCCTGGCCCTGCGTTATGCAGGCTGTGACGTGGAAGTTCGCGAGGTGGCGCTCAAGGCCAAGCCGGCCGAACTGCTGGCCCTGTCGCCCAAGGGCACGGTGCCGGTGCTCGATACCGGGGAGCGGGTGCTGGAGGAGAGTCTGGACATCATGCGCTGGGCGCTGACGCAAGACGACCCGCAAGACTGGCGGCTGCTGGCCGATCCACTGGCGGCTGAACGGGGCGAAGCGCTGATCGCGCGCAATGACCGGGATTTCAAGGCGCAGGTCAACCTGTACAAATACGCCGAGCGCTACCCGGAGCATTCACGCGAGCATTACCGCCAGCAGGCCGAAGCCTGGCTGGCGGAGCTCGAAGGCCTGCTCGAGAACAGGCCTTTCCTGCTGGCGGACCACCCAAGCCTGGCCGATGCCGCGTTGCTGCCATTGCTGCGCCAGTTCGCCGGGGTCGAACCTCAGTGGTTCGCCGAGGCGGCTTATCCGCGGGTGCGGAGCTGGTTGCAGGGATGGCTGGCATCGGACCTGTTCAAGGCGATCATGGCCCGCTGAAAAAAACGCATTGACCAGGTTTCTGTGGGAGTAGGCTTGCTCGCAAACACCGGCGGAGTCGGTGCCATGGCACCGTGGTGACTGCTTCGCAAGCAAGCCCGCTCCCACAAAAACCTGTCAGGGGTCCATCAGCTGCTGTGCTTGGCACTCAGGGCTGCGTGGAAATGAGCACTCTGGCGCAGATACTGCTCGGTGTAGCTGTGGGTTTCGACAGTTTTGCCGCGGCTTTCCGACTGGGCATGGACCGGCAGCACGACGGAAGCGGAAATGGCAGAAGCGGCAATGACCGGGAAGAGATTGAAGTTCATCGGTGTGTCCTCGTCTTCGCTGTTTGACAGTGGCCCTCTTGGGCCTTGGGTCAAACTTACGCCGACGAGGCGCTTGGCTGAAATTCATTGCAGCAGTAGCGATTATCAAGCCGATTGATAGTCAATCGAGAAACTTCAGGTCCGAAGGCGCGTCCTGGGGCAGTGTCTGCACCGTTTCGCCAAGCTTGCCGCTGCGCGGATCACGGCGCATGACCACGATCTGGTTGCTCTTCTGGTTGGCCACCAGCAGGAAGTTGCCGCTTGGATCCAGGCTGAATTCCCGGGGGTGATCGCCCTCCACCGAGCGACGCTGCAGCAAGGTCAACTGGCCGTCGTCCTTGCCCACGGCGTAGACCACGATCTGGTTGGCGCTGCCGCGGTTGCTGACGTACAGGAAACGTCCATCGGCGGACAAGTGCAGGCCGCCCGCGGCCTTGGCGGCAGGTTCGGTGCTGTCGGTCAACGGCAGGCGCTGACGCTCGAGCAACGCACCGTCCAGAACGTCGAAGGCCACCACCTCGGCACTCATTTCCAGCGTGAGGTAGGCATGCCGCCCCTTGGCATCGAACAGCAGGTGCCGTGGCCCGCTGCCTGGCGGCAAGGTGACGAACGCGGGTATCGCCGGGCTCAGCGGCCGGTCGGTACTGGCGCCGTCGTAGCGGTAGATGAACACCTTGTCGGCGCCCAAGTCACTGGCATAAAGATGGCGGCCATCGGGCGACTGGACCACCGAGTGCACATGGGCGCCGGCCTGGCGCTCGGAATTGACCTTGCTCGGGGCATGGCGCAGCTGCTGTAGCACCGCCTTGAGCTTGCCGTCGCGCGCCACCGGGACCACCACCAGGCTACCGCCAGGAACGGGCGCCACGGCGTAGTTGGCGACGAACAGGTAGCGCTGGTCGTGACTGAGGCTGGCGTGGGTCGGTTCATCGCCCAGGCTGGCGACCTTGTTCAGCGGGGTTATCTCGCCGTTGCCACTCACGCCAAAGCTGCTGATGTGCCCCGCGGGCGTCTCGTTCACCGCGAACAGTTGACGCTGGTCGGCAGACA
Organism: Pseudomonas sp. A014; assembly: GCF_052378495.1. Taxonomy (NCBI): domain Bacteria; kingdom Pseudomonadati; phylum Pseudomonadota; class Gammaproteobacteria; order Pseudomonadales; family Pseudomonadaceae; genus Pseudomonas; species Pseudomonas sp. A014. The sequence goes on along the minus strand of NZ_CP199001.1, from coordinate 1,795,008 downwards.
GCACCAGCCAGGACGGGCTGACAGCCTTGATCACCTGCTGGGCTGGCGTGGCGATCTGGCCACTGCGCGGGTCGAATTGATAACGGTAGATGCCTTGGCTGGCACCCTCGGTGTAACTGCCGACCAGCAAGGTGGCAGCCTGGGTGTGGATCGACAGGCTCATCAGACTAGCGGTCAGCAGGCTCTTGGAGGTCAGCTTCATCTTCGTCATCTTCCGGGGCGCGAAACGCACTCATCAAGACTAGACGGTGTTCTGCTTGGGCATCGTCGAGCAGCCAATCGTTCCCCTCTGCCCGCGCAGCGGCGATCTGTTCGGGGGTGAAGCTCCAGCGGCGCAACTGGCGCCCGTCCATGCATTCGATGGTGAGGCCAGAGCTGTCGCAGGTGAATTCGAAGGCGTGCAGGCCGTCGATCAGGAGCATGTCGCAGGTTTGCAGGGCGGTTGCGAGAGGGGGCATGGGTGCACCTTGGGGTAGGAAGGTGGCCATTATATCTTCGGATCACTGCAAGAGGCCTTGAAACTGTGCAGGAGCGGCCTTGCGCCGCTCCTGCACGAATAGCGTCAGTTTCCTCAATGGGCGAAGATCGAGCCCCCCTCCTTGCCCACCATCTTCTCGGGCTTGATCAGGAACCGTGCCAGCGCCGGCAGCAGCCACAACGCGCCGAACATGTTCCACAGCAGCATGAAGGTCAGCATCAGGCCCATGTCGGCCTGGAACTTGATCGCCGAGAAAATCCAGGTGCACACGCCGATCGCCAGGCACAGGCCGGTGAACAGCACCGCCTTGCCGGTGGAGCGCAGGGTCTCGTAATAGGCTTCCTGCAGCGGCAGACCCGCACGCAGGAAGCTTTCCAGACGGCTGTAGATGTAGATGCCGTAGTCCACACCGATGCCCACGCCGAGGGCGACCACCGGTAGCGTCGCGACCTTCACGCCAATGCCCATGAACGCCATCAGCGCGTTGCCCAGTACCGAGGTCAGGACCAGCGGCAGAACGATGCACAGGGTGGCGGCGAAGGAGCGGAAGGTGATCATGCACATCACCGCCACGCAGATGTACACCAGGATCAGGATGGTCAGCTCGGCCGACTTGATCACCTCGTTGGTGGCCGCCTCGATGCCGGCGTTACCGGCCGCCATGAGGAACTGCAGGCCTTCCTTGTTGTGCGCATCGGCAAAGGCCTTGGCCGCCGTGGTGACGCGCTCGAGGGTCTCGGCCTTGTGGTCGTTGAGGAACACCAGCACCGGCGCCAGCGAGCAGTCGGCGTTGTACAGGCCGTCTGCGCGGGCGATGGAGTTGTTGAGGATGTCCGGGTTGCGCGAGAGGGTCTCCCACTTCAGGCTGCCCTCGTTCATGCCCTTGATGACCTGCTTGGACACGGTCACCAGGGAGATGGTCGACTGCACGCCCGGCGTGTTGTCCATGGTCCACATCAGCTCGTCGATCGGCGCCATGGTCGAGTGGATCGAGCAGCTCTCTGCCGGGGTCTTGACCATGATCACCAGCACATCCGAACTGGTCGAGTAGTTGTTGATGATGAAGCTGTTGTCCTGGTTGTAGCGCGAATCCGGACGCAGCTCCGGCGCGCCCTGGTCGAGGTCGCCGATCTTCAGGTTCTGGCTGTACCAGAGACCGCCGGCAAAGGCGACCAGCGCGAGTGCGATCGACACCGGCGCCACCTTGGGGCTGGCGAAGTTCGACAGCAGGCGCCAGAACGGGTGCTCGCAGACCGCGTCCTTCTTGCTGCGGGCGATGGCCTTCTGGCTGATGCCGACGTAGCTGATCGCGACCGGCAGCAGGATCAGGTTGGTGAAGACGATGACCGCCACACCGATCGAGGCCCCGATGGCCAGTTCGCGGATCACGCCAATGTCGATGATCAGCAAGGTGATGAAGCCCACGGCGTCAGCGAGGATGGCGATCATCCCCGGCAGGAACAACTGGCGGAAGGTGCGCCGCGCTGCGGTCAGGGCGTTGTCGGCATCGCTGGACTGCAAGGCGATGCCGTTGATCTTCTGCACCCCGTGCGAGATACCGATGGCGAAGATCAGGAACGGCACCAGCATCGAGTAAGGATCGAGGCCGAAGCCGACCGCATGCATCAGCCCTAGCTGCCATACCACCGCCACCAGCGTGGTGATGAGCACGGCGATGGTGCTGCGAATGCACCAGGTGAACCAGTACAGCAACGCCCAGGTGATGACCAGCGCAACCCCGAAGAACATCGCCACCATCACCAGGCCGTCGATAAGGTCACCGACCTTCTTGGCGAAGCCGACGATGTGGATCTTCACGTTCGGGTTCTGCGCCTGGAACTTGTTGCGGATCTTCTCTTCCAGTTGGTGGGAGAATTTCTGGTAGTCCAGCTTGGTCAGCTTGCCCGGGTCTTGTGGGTCGGGGAAGTTTTCCAGCAGCGGAATGTCGACGATGCTCGACTTGAAGTTGTTGGCCACCAGGCGCCCGACCTGGCCAGACTTGAGCACGTTGTCACGCAAGGTGTCGAGGCTGTCCTGCGAGCCATTGTAGGTGTTGGGGATCACCTCGCCGCCAGAGAAACCTTCCTCGGTCACCTCGCTCCAGCGCACGCTCGGGCTCCACAACGACTTCAGCCCGGCACGGTCGACGCCGGGGATGTAGAACACCTCGTCGTGGATCTGGCGCAGGGTCTCCATGTAGTCCTTGTCGAAGATGTCGCCGTTGACCGCCTCGACCGAAATGCGCACGGTGTTGCCGAGGTTGGCCAGGTCATTGCGATGCTCCATCATCTGTTCGATGAACGGGTGCTGCAGCGGGATCATCTTCTCGAAGCTGGTGGAGGGGCGAATCTGCGTGGCCTGCCAGAACAGGAAGATGCTCACCAGCACGCACAGGGCGATGACCACGGGGCGGTTGTTGAAGATCAGCCGCTCGAGCAGGGTGGCCTTGTCCTTGTGGTGGGGCATGTTGAAATTCTCCGGACGGGTCATGGCCGAGCCTCCTGGGCGCCTTCGGCGGTGGCCAGGTGTACGCCACCCTGCCCCACCAGCAGCAGGCCGCCATCGGCCAGACCGCTGACACCGGACAGCGCGATGCGATCGGCGCGGTTGTAGACCGTGAACGTCTGTCCGTCGTCGCGGCTGCGCAGCACGCTGCCACCGTTGCCGACCACGACGAGGCTGCCATCATCGAGAAGCGTAGCGTTTGCCAGGCCGAATTCGAGCGCCCCTCGTCCCGCCTCCAGCGGGATGGCTTGCCAGGTGTCGCCAAAGTCGGTGGAGCGGAACAGGTTGCCGCGCAGTCCGTAAGCCAGCAGCGTGTGCGCCTGCCCAGTGCCGGTCACGCCGAACAGCGAGCCCTCGTAGGGGCTTTCGACGTGCGACCAGGTCTGGCCGTCGTCGCTGGAGCGGAACATGCTGCCCTGCTCGCCCACGATGAACAGGCCGGCATCCTTCACCTGGGTGATGCCATTGAGGTGCAACTGGTCGGGGTTGTCGAGACGCTCGGCGACGTCCTGCCAGTTCTGCCCACCGTCGGTGGTTTCCAGCAGCGCACCATAGGCGCCGACGGCGAAGCCGTGCTGGGCATCGACGAAACGCACATCGAGCAGCGGGGCTTCACGGGAGAGGTCTTCGAACTGCTTGCTCCAGGTTGCCCCGCCGTCGTTGCTGGCGAGAATCTGCGCGTCATGGCCGACTGCCCAACCACGCTTGTCGTCGAGGAAGAACACGGCGGTGAGCAGTTGACGGGTTGGCACCCGAGCCTGAGTCCAGGTCTTGCCCTGGTCGTCGGAGAACAGGATATGGCCGCGATCGCCGACCACCACCAGGCGCTTGCCGGCGTGCACGGCGTCGATCAGCAGGCTCTGGCTGGCCTTGGCCGATTCCACCGAATATTCGGCCACGGCCGCGGCCTGTGCGGTACCTGCCCATGTGCCCAGCGCCAGTAACGCGCTGGCCGTCAACGCCAAGGCTCCGCGCCTGGCATCCGCCTTCAGCCATTCCCTCATGACCGCCCCCTGTTGTGTTCTTGTAGTGGGTCAATGCCTTGCAGGTACTGCGAAAACCCTTGATCCAGAGCCCTGCAATAGCTTTGGGCCATCCTATCGGGGAAAATCGCGCGAACACAACGGGCGGGACGTTATGTTTTGTTAACCGCCAAAAAGCATCGCGGGCAAGCCCGCTCCCTGATCCTTGTGGGAGCGGGCTTGCCCGCGAATAGGCCAGCCCGGTTTAAAAGTGAATCAAGCCAGGCTCTTGCTCACCACCTCATACACATCACTGGACAGTGCCCCGGAAGCGAGAATCCGCTCCAGCTCGCCCTTCATCAGCGCCTGACGCGCAGCATCGTACTTGCGCCAGCGGGTCAGCGGCGCCAGTTGGCGCGAGGCGATCTGCGGATTGAGCGCGTTGAGCTCGATCACCAGGTCCGCCAGGAAGCGATAACCCGAACCGTCGCCGGCGTGGAAGTTGACCAGATTCTGCCCGGCAAAGGCGCCGACCAGCGCGCGCACCTTGTTCGGGTTCTTCAGGGTGAAGGCCGGGTGCTGCATCAGCGCCTTGACCCGCGCCAGCCCGCCCGGAAGGCTGCTTGCCGCCTGCACGCTGAACCACTGGTCCATGACCAGGGGGTTGTCCTTGAAGTGCTCGGCGAAGGCCTCGAGCGCCTTGGCGCGCTCGGCTTCGAACGGCGAGTTGACCAGCACTGCCAGCGCGGTCAGGCGCTCGGTCATGTTGTCGGCGTGCTCGAACTGCTCGAGGGTCGCTTCCAGCACCTGCGACTTGCCAGCGAGCATCAGGTACGACAGCGCGATGTTCTGCAGGCTGCGGCGGGCGAAGTGCTCGGCTGCGGCTACATAAGCAGTGCTGCGCGACACCTGGCGGTTGGCCTGGTAGCGCGCCCACAGCGCATCGAACAACTGCTCGGCGATCTGCTTGCGGGCGAACTCGCGGGCCGTATGAATCGCGTCGACGTCAGCCACCTGGCTGATCTCGGTGAGGTAGGCCTCGCCGGGCAGCGACAGCATCTCCGCGACCATGGCCGGGTCCAGCGACTGGTTGCCCAGCACCGTACCCAAGGCGGTGATCAGCCGTGGGTCGAGTTTCAGCGCTTCGCCGCGCTGATGCTGGCCGATCAGCTCCTGCAGCACCTGCACGGCCAGCTGCTGGCCCGCTTCCCAGCGGTTGAAGCCGTCGCTGTCGTGCTGCATGAGGAACATCAGCTGGTCGCGGTCGTAGGGGAAGCTCAGCTTGACCGGCGCACTGAAGCCACGCAGCAATGACGGAAGCGGCTTGGCGACGATGCCCTGGAAGGTGAAGGTCTGCTCGGCCTCGGTCACCGACAGCACGCGCTGGGTAGCGACGTCAGCAGCTGTTTCACCGGCCAATTGCAGCGGCAGGTCATTGCCCTGAGCATCGAGCAGCCCCAACGCCACCGGAATCACGAATGGCAGCTTGTCGAGCTTGTCCGGCGTCTGCGGGCAGCTCTGGCGGAAGGTCAGGCTGTAGGTCTGTGCCGCGGCATCGTAGGTTTCGCTGACCTCAAGACGCGGCGTGCCAGCTTGGCTGTACCAGCGCTTGAACTGGGTCAGGTCGACGCCGTTGGCGTCTTCCATGGCCTTGATGAAGTCGTCGGTGGTCACCGCCTGGCCATCATGACGCTCGAAGTACAGGTCGCTGCCCTTGCGGAAGCCCTCGGCGCCCAGCAGGGTACGGACCATGCCTACCACTTCGGCGCCCTTCTCGTACACGGTCAGGGTGTAGAAGTTGGAGATCTCGATGAAGCTGTCCGGGCGCACCGGATGGGCCATGGGGCCGGCGTCTTCGGCGAACTGGTGGGTGCGCAGGTAGGCGACGTCCTCGATGCGCTTGACCGTGCGCGAGTTCATGTCGGCGCTGAACTCGGCATCGCGGAACACCGTGAAGCCTTCCTTGAGCGACAGTTGGAACCAGTCGCGGCAGGTCACGCGGTTGCCCGACCAGTTGTGGAAGTACTCGTGGGCGACCACCCCTTCGATGCGCTGGTGGGCGGCATCGGTGGCGGTTTCGGCGCGGGCCAGCACGCAACTGGAGTTGAAGATGTTCAGGCCCTTGTTTTCCATGGCGCCCATGTTGAAGTCGTTGACCGCCACGATCATGAAGATGTCCAGGTCGTATTCACGGCCATAGACCTCTTCGTCCCAGCGCATGGACTTCTTCAGGCTGACCATCGCGTGGTCGCACTTGTCGATGTTCTCGGGTTCGACGTAGATGCGCAGGGTCACGTCGCGACCCGACTGGCGGGTGAAGCTGTCCTCGACGCACCAGAGATCGCCCGCGACCAGCGCAAAGAGGTAGGCCGGCTTCTTGAACGGGTCTTCCCAGGTTGCCCAGTGACGGCCGTCTTCTGCCGGGCCGCTGCCGACCGGGTTGCCATTGGACAGCAGCACAGGGTAGCGGTGCTGCTCGGCGATCACCGTGGTGGTGAAGGTGCTCATCACATCCGGGCGGTCGAGGTAGTAGGTGATCTTGCGGAAACCTTCGGCTTCGCACTGGGTGCAGAACATCTTGCCGGACTTGTACAGGCCTTCCAGCGCGGTGTTGCTTTCCGGGTGAATCTTCACGCTGGTGTCGAGGGTGAAGCGCTCAGATTTGGGGTGGAGGGTCAGGCTGCTGTCATCGAGCTGGTAGTCACCGGCCTGCAGCTCCTGGTCATCCAGCGCGGCGCGCTTCAGCTCCAGCTGCTGGCCATCGAGCACCAGCGGCGGCAAGCCGGCGCCGCGCTCGGGGTTGCGGCGCATGACCAGTTGCGCATGGACCAGCGTGTGGTCCTCGAACAGCTCGAAGGTCAGGTGCGTCTCGTCGATCAGGTACTCGGGCGCCTGATAGTCCTTGAGGTAGATCACTTGCGGTTGTTCGGTACGCATGGTGACGATCCTTTTACTGGAGCACGGCCAGCTGGTAGGCCGTGTACTTGCGAATATTGATCACGCCGGTGTCGAAGATCAGGTACTGGCCCTTGATGCCCAGCAGCGTGCCTTCCACCACCGGGTCCTTGTCCAGGTTGAAGCTGACGATCTTCTTCGGGTAGGCCTGGACCGGGTAGCGCATCTCGACCACTTCGGCGTCGGGCAACGGTTGGATCGCCTGCAGGCCGAAGCGGCCTTGCAGCTCGCGCAGGCCTTCGGCGCAGGCATCGAAGATCTGTTCGCGCACCGCGACCAGGTCCAGTACCTCGGCATCGCCCTTGAGCAGGGTGCGCCAGTTGGTGCGGTCCGGTACCTGGCTGCGCAGCAGGTCTTCGACCAGGCCCGACTGCTGGCGAGTGGCCACGCGCATGATCGGCAGTGCCTGGCTGGCGCCCTGGTCGAGCCAGCGGGTGGGCAGTTGCGTGGCACGGGTGATGCCCACCTTGATGCCCGACGAGTTGGCCAGGTACACCACATGGTCGGTCATGCAGAACTGCTCGCCCCACGACGGCTCGCGGCAGGTGCCGGCGTCGTAGTGGCAGCGTTCAGGGGCCATGATGCACACATCGCACTGGGCCAGCTTGGTCATGCAGGGGTAGCAGTAGCCCTGGCTGAAACTGGTCTTGGTGCGCTTGCCGCAATGGGTGCAGTGGATCGCACCGAGGTATTCCAGACGCAGCGACTGGCCGATCAACGGGTTGACCGGCACCTGCTCCTCACCGAGGCGAAAGCTGTACTGCACGACCGGTGCTTCGAGACGCACCGCCATCTTGCTCAAGGAGCCACGAGCGAGTTCGATCAATGTACCGAGTCCGACTTGAACAGGATGTTGGGGATCGGCGCGGACTTGGAGGCGCATTCCTGCGGCCCCATGTAGCCGGTGCGCTCTTCCTCGGGCAGGTTCTGGATTTCCCAGGCAATCACCGCTTGCAGCGACAGCTCCTTCTGCTCGGCGGTGAGCTTGCGGCCATCGGACCATTTGCCGATTTCCACCGCCGTCTTCAGGCTCTGGTAGATCTCGGGGGTGATGTTTTCGATCATTTGCGCGAAAGTGGACATGAGCGTCTCCTAAATCAAGCCTACAGTTTACGCCGCGCCAGCAGTCCACCCAAGAGGCCTGTCAGGCATCCGATGAGCAGCCCGCCGACGTGTGCGGCATTGGCGATCTGGCCGAAGCCGAGCTGGCCGACCACACCACTGAGGCAGATCACCAGCCAGATGAGCATCATCACCAGCACGCCACGAGGCAGGCTGAACAATGGGGTGGGCGCCAGCCACTGGTAGAGCCAGAGGTAACCGAGCAAGCCATAGAGCACTCCGGACAGCCCACCGAACAGGTTCGGGCCGCCGATGAAATGCTGGGCCAGGTTCGACACCAGGCTGAACACCAGGGTCAGCGCCAGCAACGCCCAGGGCCCCTGGCGCAATTCGATGCGCCGCCCCAGCTCCCAGTACCACAGCCCGTTCATGGCCAGGTGCAGAACGCCGAAGTGCAGCAGCATGGGCGACACCAGGCGCCACCACTGGCCCTCGCCCAGACTCTGCGCCAGCGGCACGAAGTAAAGGTAGTCGCCCTGTACCTGGTAGTCCTGGAAGGTGAACCAGCTCAGGGTCGAGAGGTTTTCGCCCAGGCCGGTCAAGCCAACGACGGCCATGCACAGCAGCAGCATCCCAGCGGTAACCTTGCAGGCGCGCAACTGTTCCTTCAGCGGGGGCCGGGCCGGCTCGCTCGCCGGCAAGCCTGCGTCCATGACCGGCTCCACATCGGCATTGCCGTCAGGGTAGCGCCGGTAGAGCTCGAGCACCTGCGCGGCCATGGCGGGCGGTACCCAGAGCACCTGCTCACTGCCCTCCTCGACCACCCGGTGCGGCACCTCGAGGCGCCGCAACAAGGCAACGAAACCACTGAGGTCGACACCCAGCGGCAGACGCATCGCTTCGATCACGTTCATTGGCTGGCCTGCGGTCGGTCGACATCGACCCAGACGAACTTGTGCGGGTCGATGCGGGTTTCGTCGTCCAGCCGGTAGGCGGCCAGCTTGCCGTAGAGCACCGCGCTGTAGTCCAGGCAGGCCAGGTTGGCGCGAATCGGCGCGGGGTGGCCGCTGCGCCAGTAATGGCCGACGAACAGCAGTGGCTCATCCTCCGAATAACGCAGCAGGGCGTTCTTCTGGCTGTGGCTGAGCGGCGCGCGGGCCACTTCCTCGGGCAGCGCATCAGGTTGGAACACGATGTCGCCATAGGTTTGTGGGTCTTCTTCCCAGAACTTGGTGCGGAAGAAGGCGCGGGTCAGACCGTCGCCGCCGGTCAGCGTGAGGCCGTCCGGCAGGCGCATGTCGGTGCCGCGCAGCAGGCGGTTGCACACGGTCGAGGCGAAGCTTCCCGACACCGCCGAGGCCTGCACGAAGTGTTCGTCGATACGGCCGTCCGGGTACTGGGCGCGCAGCTGTGCGATCAGTTGATGATCCCAGCAGGCATGCACCAGACGGAAACGCCCGGCGTCGACGAACAGCGGCAGGGTGTAGAACCACTGGATGAAATCGTGCCAGTCGCCGGGATGCTGGGCGAACTGGGTGAGGGTCTCGTCGATCAGGCGGGCATGACGCGGCGTGTGCTCACGCACGAAGGCCTTGCCGCTGCCGGGGAGCGCCGGCGTGACCCAGCCCAGGGCGTTGTACTCGTGATTGCCCATGATGCAGTGGGCCTGGCCGGCTTCGACCATGTCGTGGACGATATGCAGCGCCTCGCGGATGCGCGGGCCACGGTCGACGATGTCGCCGAGGAACAGCGCCTGGCGCCGCGGATGGCGCCAGACACCGCCCGTGCGCGTGTAGCCAAGGGTGTCGAGCAGGCGTTCGAGGGTCAACGCACAACCGTGAACGTCGCCGATGATGTCGAAACTGCGTGCCGGATCGAGCATCAGTCGTCCCTGCCCCCCAGGCGACTGCCCCAGCCAAGCTTGGTGCGGCAGACTTCGTAGTAGTTATGATCCAGCGGATGGATCAGGCGCAGCTTCTGTGGCTTCTTGCTCACCGTGATGGTGTCGCCTGGAGCGCAGGTGAAGTGGTTCTGCCCGTCACAGGAGACCTGTGGGTAGATCTGCAGGTCCTTGGCGACCACGATCTTCAGCTCGCTGTTGCCATCGACCACGATCGGCCGGCCAGACAGGGTGTGCGGGTACATCGGCACGATGACGATGGCATCGAGCTTGGGGTGCATGATCGGGCCGCCGGCAGACAGCGCGTAGGCGGTGGACCCCGTGGGCGTGGCGACGATCAGGCCGTCGGCCTTCTGGCTGCAGACGAACTGGCCGTCGATGTAGATCTCGAACTCGATCATCCGCGTCGACTTGCCTGGGTGCAGCACCACATCGTTGAGCGCGTCGCCCTGGCCAATGGCCTCGTTGTGGCGGCGAACCTCGGCCTGCAGCAGGAAGCGGTTCTCGACCAGGTAGTGGCCGTCGAGCACCTCGGCGACCTTGGTTTCCAGCTCGTCGGGGCGAATGTCGGTGAGAAAGCCGAGGTTGCCGCGGTTGATGCCCAGCACCGGGATGTTATGCCGGGCCAGCGCTCGGGCGGCGCCCAACAAACTGCCGTCGCCACCGACGACGATGACCAGGTCGCAGACCTCGCCCAGCAGCTTGCGCGTGGAGGTCTGCAGGCCGTGGCCAGGCAGCACTTCGGCGATAGTGTCCTCGAGGATCACGTGCAGGTGGCGCTCGAGCAGGAACTTCTTCAGTCGGCGAATGGTGTCGAGCACCTGCGAGCTGCCGAGGCGTCCGATGATACCGATATTGCGAAATTGCTCCATGGGGCTCCTGCAAGGCTCTGCGGCGGGTGACAATGCCTGGATTATGGGCGAAACGACCGGCCAGCGGCAAACCGGCTATGCTCGCAGGATGACACCCTTCACCGACCTCCATGCCCTGCCCCGCCAGCTCCGCCACCCTGCCGTGCGTGATCTGGCGTGGACGCTGCTGTCGCCGCCGCTGCTGAGCGAACCGCCCTGCCCGCAACGCCATCCGCTGGCGGCCAGCGGCTGGGCGGACGATCCGGGGCGGTTACGCGACTGGCTGCTGGCTCTCGACCATGATGCGCAGCCCTTGCAGACGTGGCTGGCGCGCCTCACCAGCCGGCGGTTGGGGCTGTACTACGAAAGCCTCTGGCAGTTCGCCCTGCAACAGGCACCCGGTGTCGAACTGCTGGCTGCCAACCTGGCAATCCGCCAAGGCGGGCAAACCTTGGGTGAGCTGGATATCCTGCTGCGCGATCGCACGGGCGACCATCACCTGGAACTGGCGATCAAGCTTTACCTCGGGCCGGATCAGTCTGATGCCCATGACCCGGCGCAGTGGCTGGGGCCAGGCTGCCACGACCGCCTGGGCAGCAAGCTGGCGCACCTGGTCGCACATCAGTTGCCGATCTCGGCTCGGGCCGAAAGCCGGGAAGTCCTGAATCAACTGCAGGTGGGCGATCTGCAGTCGCACCTGTGGCTGGGTGGCTATCTTTTCCATCCATGGCCAGGGCAACTCACGGCCCCCTTCGGGGCCAACCCTGCGCACCTGCGCGGGCGATGGCTGCATCGACGCGAGTGGGCGCAGTATGCCAGCGCTCACCCAACGGCACTCTGGCAACCGCTGCAACGCCATGCCTGGCTGGCACCTGCACGGGTCGAGGCTGGAGATCACTGGGGGGCGGCGGGTTTTTCAGCCTGGCTGTGGCGCCTGGAGGAAGGAGCCGCGGCACAATTGCTGGTGAGGTTGGAGGAGGATGGCGAAGGCGCCTGGCAAGAGGCGGAGCGAGTGTTTCTGGTGAGTGACAGCTGGCCACACTTGTCGGGATGACCCACGACCAGTGCTCGAGAAAATGCCGTTCCGAGCCCAAAAATCATCGAAACAACCGACCTGAAACAACGAAAAATTACCAATCGACGCGCTAAAGTCCACATCAGGCGCCAGCAAGAGCGCCCATCCAACCTGATGACGAGGACCGACCATGGTTTCATCCACTCCCGGGCCACACTATGCGCGCCTGTCCATCACCTTGCACTGGCTGATGCTGGTGCTGCTGGCCGCCGTCTATGCCTGCATCGAGCTGCGCGGCCTGTTCCCCAAGGACAGCGCCGAGCGCGACCTGATGAAGAGCCTGCACTTCATGCTCGGGCTCACCGTGTTCGTGCTGGTATGGCTGCGCCTGGCCATGCGCCTGGCGCGCCCGACACCACCGATCGTGCCCAAGCCACCCGCCTGGCAGACCGGCCTCTCCCATCTGGTCCACGTGCTGTTGTACCTGCTGATGATCGGCATGCCACTGGCCGGCTGGCTGATCCTCAGCGCTGCGGGCAAGCCAATACCATTCTTTGGGCTGGAGCTGCCTGCACTGATCGGCCAGGATCCGGACCAGGCAAAGTTCATCAAGGGCTGGCATGAACGCATCGGCACCTGGGGCTACTGGCTGATCGGGCTGCATGCCGTTGCCGGGCTGTACCACCACTACGTACGCCGGGACAACACACTGCTGCGCATGCTGCCTTACAAGTAGCCGCGCCGCCCCTGCAGGCCACCGGTATGAACGAAGATCAGGCGGGTGCCGGGTGAAAATCGCCCGGCCTCGACCTGCTCACGCAGCGCCAACAGCGCTTTCCCTGTGTAGAGCGCTTCGAGTGGCAGACCGCTGTACCGCTCGCTGTCTGCGATGAATGCCAGCAACGCGTCATCGCGCCGGGCGAATCCGCCGCGGCAGGCATCGTACAGGCAATAGCCCGCTGTACCCGCCAGTTGCGCAATGCCCTGCTCCACACCATGATCGCGCGGCACCGCCAAGGCGCCATGCACCGGATGCGCGCCCTGCTCGGCCAGTACCAGGCCTGCCAGCGTGGTGCCGGTGCCCACCGCCAGCCACCAGGCGTGATAATCATCCCAACCGATCGACGCCAATTGCGCTCGCGCCTGCTCGACGATCTGCCCACATCCCAGGGCACCTTCCATACCGCCCCCACCTTCGGGGATGCAATGCCAGCCGGGATAACGCGCCTGCCAGGGTTGCCAGAAGCCTGGCGCGTGGCGCGCCCGATAACCACCGTAGCCCAACCAGTGCAAGGTCATGCCCAGCGCTTCCAGATCACGGACGGTCGGGGTGTCTTGCCGCTGGCCTCGCAACAACCCGGCGGTGGCGAAGCCGAAGCGCCTGCCCGCAGCGGCCAAGGCGTGCAAATGATTGGAATGGTTGCCGCCCAGACTGATCAGGCCAGGTGCGTTGGCCTTCCGGGCAGCACGCAGGTGGTGCTGCAGCTTGAACCACTTGTTGCCACTGACCAGTGGGTCGATCAGGTCCAGACGCAACACCGCGCACGCCACATCAGCGTGCGCCAACCAGGGCAGGTGCAGGCTTTGCAGGGGCGCGGCGGTGGAGCCGGAAAGTCCATCGAACATCTATAGCACCCCGAAAAGCCCGCACGTTAGCAGGTCAACGGCGCCCCGTCTTCCAGCTGTGGGCATTGCCGACATTGATGTAGTCTTCCAGTGGCGTCAGCAGCGCGGAAACGCGCTTCACCCATTCAAATACCGCGCGCTCGGGACGTACGCCGTTGTCCTGCGAGTGGAAGATATACAGCTTCGCCTCGGTCAAGGCCTTCTCGATCGCGCTGGCGCTGTGCCGCATCGTATTGAGCAGACCAGGGCCAGTCACCCGTGATACCTCACGCATGTACTCGGTGAAACCAGGATCGGAAAACTTCGGACGATGCCCAAGCTTGCGACTAGCGCTGAAACGCTGGGACATTTCCCGCAACACCGCATCGAGCAATGGATTGCCCTTGAGCGAGGCGAAATGACTGTTGTTGGGGCCGTTGAGCATCAGGGTCGCGTTGCTCACCACCCCGCCCACCGCCAGTTGCCCAGGGCGCAATGCCAACTGAGGCAGCGGGCGGAGCAGCACATCGTCCATGTCCATGTACACCCCGCCCAACTCATCTATCAACTTGTAGCGCAAGGCGTCGCAGGCCGCCGCATAGTTGCGGGTTTCCGGCCGCAGGAAGAACTTGAACACCTCACCCTGCGGACCCTCCTCGAAATCCTTGAAGAACGCGTCTCCCTTCAAGGACGTGCAGGTCGCTCCTGGGTAGCGCGAGCGTAGCTTGCGCAGCTGCAACGCATTGTTCACCCCCCATCCGCTGCGGCCTAGAAAATGCAGATGCAACTGATAACCGCCGGCCCGTGCCATCTCGATGTTGCCCTTGAGCGTGGAGTCGTGAGACGCAATCAGACTGTCTGCGCTGCCGATCCAGATCTGGTGGATAACCTTCGGGAGCAGCTCCAGCCCACTGCTCGGCGGCAGCTCTGGCAACACCGGCCGCTGGAGACACTCCAGTTCCAGGCGCGCTTGCTGGCGCTCCAATCGAGAAGCCGCAGGGCCAGGGTCGACGGCGCCCAGATAGGTATTCGTCTGCTCATCCCGCCGGTAATAACGACCTTTGGAAGATGAGTACCAGCAGCAATAATCCAGATCGAACAGCACCTCCACCTCCTGGGTGCCGTCCATGATCCGGAAAGTCCTGCCACTGCTATTGGCGCTTTCTCGGACGCCACGCATCACCTTCAGCGGCATTGGCCGAACCGGCAGCGGTTGATCCATTCCGCCCAGCAACCCCGGGCGGCGCACGATCAGCCAATCGCCTGTACGTGGATCACGTTCGATTCTTGGATCGGGATTGGAAAACAACGAGCGGCTTTGAACCCCGTCGCCTGATCCGATATAAAAAGTCGACGTGCGTTGCAGCGGGTCACGCACTTCGTAGACGGGGTAGTAACGGCCCTGCAAAGACACGTTCAACCGGCCATCGAAGACCAGTAACCCACTGCGCAGGCCGTGAGAAATGACAAAGGGCGCGCCCTGAGGCTTGGGCACTTCGTCGATCGCGACGACCGACCGTACACCGCTGCCGCTCACCAGTCGCAGCGGCACTCCCGAAGCAGCGGGAGCCTTGAACCGGTAGAACTTTGCGTTAGCCAGGCCGCTCAGGCTGGTCAAGGCCTCTAGGGCATAGGTTCCGGCCTGCTCGCGCTGCCCGCTGGCCAGCGCCGCATAGCTGTTGAACATGTAGTAGCCAAGCTCTGCCAGGTCGAGCACGGTCATGACCCGCGCAGGAATCAGCGCGCTCAGCACGCGGAACACGGTGACAGCGATATCCAGGCCACGCTCCAGCCGCAACTCGGCATCGGAAACCGCCAGGCTGTTACCTTCGGCCAGCAGATAAGCGATGCGATAATTGAAAATTGCCTTGCCTATCGGTTGGTTGAGGGTTTGCGTCGCCAGCTCTGCACCGGCCTTGCCATCAGCGATGCGGAGCAACAGAGGCAAGGCGGCCCCGAGCTGATGACGGCCGAACCGCGACACCCAGTACTCAGTGCTTGCAGGCCACGGGGACATCCGTTGGAGACCTTCGAGCTCCTGGGCCAGCACGCTGCGCAGCGCACTGCGAGAGCTGTGACGCCTGAACGGCTTGCCAGATGGATGGCCGGGTGTATAGCAGATCAGTGACGACTCACCCACTTCATGGAAGATCAGCACGTCACGCAGAGAGTTGCCACCCAGCGTGAGCCACTGCAACTCGGCACGCTGCCCTTCGCGTATAGGCCGCTGGTCCGGCGATGGATGATCCAGAATGTCCTGGACAGCCTGATACCCGGAATCGTCAAGGTCACCGGTAGCATGCGCCAGGAACGCATCGAGCCGCAGACGTTTCTCGAACAGGCTTGTCGCAGCATCGTGGCGCCGCTGGTGCAGGCCCTTGGTTTCGCCATCGGACGGTGTCTTCAACGCGTCGCTGATTGCTTGTCGATAGTGCGTCTGCAGGTCAAGCCGCTGGATCAGGCTGGCCAGCCGAGTACTGGAAAGATAGCGTGACTGAGCCTGAGTAACGCCACTGAAATCGACCGTCCAACTGGCGTCGGCCCTGGCATCCATGCGCATGGCGATGTATTCGAGCAACGAGCACTCGCTCTGCACGCTTTGCGCCTGTCCAAGATCAGGAGTGACGCCCGGCGCAAGCTCCGACTCTGGCAACTCGGGGCTGTATTGGACGACGTCGATCTCGACGGTGACAGCACGGGGGTCCAAATCCTGCCCGTCCTTGCGCAACTCGGCGCGAATCCGATCACGGGCGAAATCCTCGAAAGCGGGTAACTGCTGCCAATAGTCCTCGGCGAGGCTCTGCTGCTGGGCAATGTCCAGCAACAGGCCATCCAGCATGTCTTGCTGCGCTTGGCCAAGGTTGCGCAGACCATCTGGTAGTTGCGCCCGCAACGACTGGCGTTCGGCCTCGAACGCCACCAGCACCTGCGTGGAACGTGCACGCGATACATCCAGGCCGATACGATCATCCCATACACCGCGCTGCTCGCAGGTCGCGCTCGCACGCCAGGCCTCACACTGCTGTCTGGCCAGGTGCTCGAACGGATTGCCCTCGATCACCCCGGCTCTCACTTCGAAGCTTGCGTCTTCGCGCTCCCATTCTTCCAGCAACGCCTGCTGCGCCTCCGGTGCCAGGCGCATCAACAAGGCCAAGCCCCAGGCGCGATCCTCCAACAATGCCTTGCGCACCCCATCCAGGGTGGCCTGGAGGTTGTCGTGACGACGGATGAAACCGAAGTGCCCGCTGCAATACAGCACAGCTTCGCCGGTCAGAGCCTGCCGCTCGGTAACGTAGGACAGTGCCGGGTCGTAGCCGGCCGGGATTTCGCTGAGGACCAGCATGCCTGGCAAAGAGAAGGACTTCGAGCTTCCACCGGTGCGCACCGTCAGGTCATAGACACCTCTTGGCACGCTGCGGTCGGAGAAACGGGGGTGGGCGACGATGTCTTCGATCAGCGCCCTGGCTTGGGCAGTGAGCGTTCCGACGCTCTCCAGCAGTTGCACATCATCCGCCAGGCTCGCGCGCACCTGCTGCTCCATGGCCAGTTGCCGAGGGGCCAACGACAGCTGCGCGGGAACCTCCCAGTAGGTTTGCGCATCGACCTCGAAGCGGCTGAGCACCGTCTTGGCGTCTATAAGCTTCAAGGCGTCGTGCACCTGATCCAGGGTCACGTCCGCAATCAGGTCGGCTTCGGCCAGCGAACTGGCGCTCGACGACAGCACCGCCTGTGCCGGGTCGAAGAGATCAGCCGTAGTCTGCCCCAGGCGTGCGGACTCGACCAGGCTCTTCAGGGTGTGGCCATGGGTGACCGTACGCTCCTCGGAGCCCTCGTCGTCGATGAATTGCAACAGGTAGGGGGCACGCGCCAGCAGGCCCGGCAACTGTGCCTCGAACAGCGCAAGGGCCGACGCGCCGAGCGTGGGCAGGGCATCGGTTTGCGGGAATTGATCCGGCAGTTCGGCGGCAAGCGGCTGGGGTTGCGGGGGATGGGTCATGGCGGCAATCTCTTTTGAAAAATCGAGAGGTTGCCGCCACCAGGCGGACAGTCGGTGCTAAGTATGTATTTGCAGTTCGGTCTTCCTAGAGCTCCGCTGCCAGACGCGATCCCTGGTTGATCGCACGCTTGGCATCGAGCTCGGCAGCGACATCCGCACCACCGATCAGGTGCACCGATTGCCCCTTGGCCAGCAGCCCTTCATACAGCTCGCGCTGCGGCTCCTGCCCGGCGCAGATCACCACGTTGTCCACCGCCAGCACCTGCGGTTCGCCTTCGCCAATGCGCACATGCAGGCCCGCATCATCGATCTTCAGGTAATCGACGCTGTTGAGCATCTGTACCTGTTTGTTCTTGAGACCCGTACGGTGAATCCAGCCAGTGGTCTTGCCCAGGCCGTCGCCGACCTTGGTCTTCTTGCGCTGCAACAGATAGACCTGGCGTGCCGGGGCATGGGGTTCAGGCTTGACCCCCGCGATACCGCCGCGGGCTTCAAGGCTGGCATCGATACCCCACTCCTTCCAGAACGCAGCGCGATCCTGGCTGGTGGCGATGCCCTTGTGCACCAGGTACTCGCTGACGTCAAACCCGATACCACCGGCGCCGATCACGGCAACCCGCTCACCTACTGGCTTGCGCTCGAGTAGCACATCAAGGTAGCTCAGAACCTTGGCATGCTCGACCCCGGGGATGGTTGGCGTACGTGGGGTGATCCCGGTAGCCAGGATAATCTCGTCGAAGCCGCCCGCCGCCAGTTCGTCGACACCGACACGGGTGTCCAGGCGCAGCGTCACGCCGCTGTTCTTCACTTTGTTGGCGAAGTAGCGCAGGGTCTCGAAGAACTCTTCCTTGCCCGGTACACGCTTGGCCACATTGAACTGCCCACCCATCTCGGCGCTGGCATCGAACAGGGTCACCTCGTGCCCACGCTCGGCGGCGACCGTCGCCGCAGCGAGGCCAGCAGGCCCTGCGCCGACCACGGCGATGCGTTTCACCGCACGTACCGGCAGGTAGTTGAGCTCGGTCTCGTGGCAGGCACGCGGGTTCACCAGGCAACTGGTCAGCTTGCCGCCGAAGGTGTGGTCCAGACAGGCCTGGTTGCAGCCGATGCAGGTGTTGATCTCGTCCGCGCGGCCCTCGGCAGCCTTGTTGACGAAGTCAGGGTCGGCGAGGAAGGGCCGGGCCATCGATACCATGTCGGCATCGCCTTCGGCCAACACGGCTTCGGCCACTTCGGGCGTGTTGATGCGGTTGGTGGTAATCAGCGGGATCTGCACTGCGCCGCGCAGTTTGGCGGTGACCTTGCTGAACGCTGCGCGCGGCACCTTGGTCGCGATGGTCGGGATGCGCGCTTCGTGCCAGCCGATGCCAGTGTTGATCAAGGTGGCGCCCGCCTGCTCGATGGCCTTGGCCAACTGCACGATCTCGTCCCAGTTGCTGCCACCCTCGACCAGATCGAGCATCGACAGGCGGAAGATGATGATGAACTCACGGCCCACCGCTTCACGTACGCGTCCGACGATCTCTACCGCTAGACGCATACGGTTCTCGTAGCTGCCACCCCAGCGGTCGGTGCGGTGGTTGGTGTGCGCGGCGAGGAACTGGTTGATGAAGTAGCCTTCCGAACCCATGATCTCGACGCCGTCGTAGCCGGCACGCTGGGCCAGTACCGAACAGTTCACAAAGTCATCGATCTGCTTCTGGATGCCCGCCTCGTCCAGCTCCTTGGGCTTGAACGGGTTGATCGGTGCCTGGATGGCACTGGGCGCCACCTGCCGGGGGCTGTAGGCGTAGCGACCGGCATGCAGGATCTGCAGGCAGATCTTGCCCCCAGCCGCGTGCACCGCCTCGGTGACGATCCGATGCTTATCGGCTTCTTCGTCGGTGCTGAGCTTGGCCGCACCGGAGTACACGCCACCCTCGTCATTCGGCGCAATACCGCCGGTCACCATCAGGCCCACCCCGCCACGGGCACGTTCGGCAAAGTAGGCGGCCATCCGCTCGAAGCCACCCGGGCGCTCTTCGAGACCGGTGTGCATGGAGCCCATCAGGGTGCGGTTACGCAGGGTGGTGAAGCCCAGATCGAGCGGGGCCAACAGGTGTGGGTAACGTTCGGCAGCCATGGAGGGACTCCTGATGAGGCGTGATCACGGAATGCGGGTGCCTCACACGGGCCCCGTCGTTTGTCTGCCGTCGACATTAAACAGGCGTTTGAACTGGCTCAATGATCGAAACTGACAACTTATTGATCCTGCTGCACAGCGGGACTACCCTAGAGCACCCTTGGCCTCAAGATGCCGTACCGCTTCATGCGCAAACTCCTTGCAAGCGCCCTGGCGCTGGTGATGATCGCCGCCCTGTTCAGCTATGGCTTCTGGACCCAACAGCGCCCGGAAGGTCATTACCTGTCCGATTTGCGCATCGAACTGGCGCTCAACCAGGGCGTACCCGGCGAGCACGGCAACCTGCTGGGCATCGAGCCGCTGCTCTACCCCAGCGACTACCAGAACCTCGGGCGCCTGCACCGCAAGCTCTCGGCCTATCTGGAACAGGCCCGTGCCCAAGGCTTGGTCAACCCGCGAACGGTGGTGGTGCTACCCGAGCACATCGGCACCTGGCTCTGGGCCCGCGGCGAGAAAAAGGAGCTGTACCAGGTCACCCAGTTCCGCGAGGCCTGGCAGTGGCTGGAGCTGAGCAACCCCGTGCGCTACGGCCTGGCCATGCTGGCGGCCACTGGTGATGATCGCCGCTCCGACGCGCACCTGCGCATGAAGGCGCGGCAGATGGCCGCTGACTACCAGCAACTGTTTGGCGGCCTGGCCCGCGAGTTCGGCGTCACCCTGGTGGCCGGCTCCATCGTGCTGCCGTCGCCCTATGTCGAGGAGGGCCAGTTGCACGTCGGCAAAGGCCCCCTGTTCAACAGCAGCCTGGTGTTCGCCAGCGATGGCACGCCGCTTGGCCAGCCGCAGTTGCAGCAATACGCCGATAGCGAGGTCCGTCGTTTCATTCAAGATGGCCAGGCCCAGCCGCTGCAGGTCGTGCAGACCCCGGCGGGGCGCCTGGGTGTACTGGTGGGCAGCGACAGCTGGTATCCGCGCAACCATGACCTGTTGGCTCACCAGTCGGTGCAACTGATCGCCAATCCGGTGTTTCTCAGTGGCAAGGGAAGTTGGCAGGAACCCTGGCGCGGCAACCGCCACCAACAGGCTGCCAACCAGTTGCCGCTGAGCAAGGGCGAAGTCAGTGAAGAGGCGGCTTGGCGTCAACTGATCCTGGCCGCCAACCCCAAGCTGCCAAGCATCAGTGTCTTCCTGCGCGGCCAGTTCTGGGAGCTGGGCAGCGACGGCCAGGGCTTTGCCAACCAGGCGGGCGCGCAACTGGCTGGCAATCCCAGCCAGGGTGCCCGCCTGCTGAACCTCTGGCTGTAAGGGCATGCGCCAGCCACGCGTGCGCCTGGGTGACCTCTCGGTAGGTTTCGTCCAGCCCCTGACCGAAGCCCTGCAGGAGCTCGGATATGACCCGGCACCGCTGCTGCAACGTTATGGGCTGGATGCCATGCGCATGAACGAAGCCGGTGCCCGCCTGTCGATTCCCCGCTACATGCACCTGGGGCACGCAGCCATCGAGCTCAGTGCCGAGCCCGCCCTTGGGCTGCGCATGGGACGCCTGAGCCGCCTCGCCCAGGCCGGCCTGGCAGGCGTGACGGCAGCGCAAGCCCCGAACGTGCGTGAGGCCGCGCGTACCCTGCTGCGCTATGAGCCGCTGTACGCTGCCAACTATCGTGGCAGCTCGGCCTTCATCGAAGACGCCCAAGGGGCCTGGCTGCGCTTTTATTCGATCAGCCCGTACAACACCTACAACCGCTTCGTGGTCGATTCGTTGCTGGCCGGCTGGCTGGCACAGCTGTCAGGGCTGGCTGGCACGCCGCTGCTGGCCGAACGCATGGAAATCGAGTTCGAGGCGCCCGCCTACAGTACCCTGTACCAACCGTTGTGCAGCACGCCCGTGCAGTTCGGTGCCGCCAGCAACCAGCTGCGCCTCGGCCAGGCCGCGCTCGCGCTGGGCAACCCACACCACTGCCCCAGCACCTGGCAGCACCTGCTGCAACTGTGCGAGGCGGAGCTGACCCAGCGCACGCGTGTGCGTAGCCTGGGCGAGCGCATCACACATCTGCTCGGCCCATTGCTCAACGGCGGACGGGAGCCTGACCTGGAGGAAGTGTCACGCCACCTGCAATTGCCCACCTGGACCTTGCGTCGCAAGCTGGCCGAGGAAGGCTCGAGCTTTCGCGGCCTGCTCAATGACACCCGACGCGACCTCGCCGAAACCTACATCCGCGACACGGAGCTGGCCTTCGGTGAAATCGCCTATCTGCTGGGATTTGCATCGGCCGAAGCCTTCCAGCGCGCATTCAAGCGCTGGACGAGGCTGACACCGGGGGAGTTTCGCCGCCATCAGCGGCAAGTAGGCTAGAGCTCGGTGGCGTCTTCCGCCGGCTCCGGGGTATCCAGTTCGTATGCCTGGAATTCGAGAAGTTCTTCCTGATAGTCGTCCATTGGCCTGCGTCCTCTTGCATTCATTTTTTCATGGGTCTGGCCATCAAGCTAAGCGGGCCGGATGAAGGAATCATGACATCCCCATGAGGAATAAACGTAGCAGGCGTTCAGGTCGTTAACCGCAGTACGTGTGTAACAGCAGATGAAGCATTTCCCTAGAGTGACGAAGGTACCGACTCGCCGGTGGGTGCCGCTTGCTGCACCTGGATCGGCGCAGCTTCGACCGGCGGCGCGATAGGCTGGGAGCCCTGGCTATCGTCGACCACTGGCGCCGCGGGCGCCTCGCTGGCGGCCGGTGCTGCAGCGGTCGGCGATGGCGCGTGCTCCGAAGGAGTCACCGGCGCTGCCGGCTCGACCTGCGGCGCGCTGCCAGACACCGGTACCGCCGCTGGCTGTGCGGCCGGGGCCAATGCCGCAGGCTCGGGCAAGCCCAACTCCTGCGCCGGTTTTTCAGGCTTGGGCGCCTCCACCTGAGGGGCGGCCTTTTTCTGCTTCTTCGGTTTTGGCAGGTAGCTTTCGACCAGCGCGAAATAACGCTCGTAGAACTGCGGCGAAGTCACGGTTTCGCTGGCCACCTTGACCATGGAGTCGTCGGTGGAGCCGATCGGCATCGACACCGAGCCGAGGATGCCTACACCGAGGCTGGCCGAGGTGTTGGATTTTTTCAGGGTGTAGCGATCCTGCAGGGCGTTGGCAAAGATCGTCGAACGCTGATCGTCGCTGCTGTCGGGGGCGCAGGTGATGTTGAAGCTGATCTGCAGGTGGTTCTCAGCGTTCTGCTGGAAGCTCTTGTTGCCCGCCACCTGGCTCGCGTCACTGCTGGTGATGATATAGCCCTGGCTCAGCAATGCCCGGCGCGCGGCTTCGCACGACCCGGCATCGCTGACCTGGAAGCTGCGCGAGAACGTCCCCGAGTCGTCGAAGTTCTCGTGTTCGTAGATCGCTGCCTTTTTCGAGGAACAGCCGGAAACACCCGCCAGCACCAGGGCCAGCCCGAGCGCTACAGAGACGGTAGATCTGGACATTGTCAATTCCGGGAAGAACGAATGGTGCCTATTGTGCAACACATCGCTGGGTCGCTGAAACCGCTGGTCGGTGAAGAGTCTGTCAGCATCAGGTAAATGTTCGGAGTGACCCCGTCAGCTCCACGCAGATGTCTAACCGCACTGGCGATTGATACCAAGGTCGGCACTAGCCATTTACCAGGCCACAGAAACAAAAAAAAGCGACCCTAAGGTCGCTTTCTTTGTGCCTCGAGGGGTTCAGTGACCTCGGAGCGAATATGGCGCAGCGGACGGGACTCGAACCCGCGACCCCCGGCGTGACAGGCCGGTATTCTAACCGACTGAACTACCGCTGCGTATCGCACAGGCCGAAGCCTGCTTGAAACTGGGATCTGCATGCCAGCGCATGACGCTGGTGTTGCAGGCACAAAAAAGGCGATTGGTTTATCGCCTTCAATGTCGCTTGGAGGAGTTCTAGGGCCTCGAAGCAGAAGATGGCGCAGCGGACGGGACTCGAACCCGCGACCCCCGGCGTGACAGGCCGGTATTCTAACCGACTGAACTACCGCTGCGTATCTTGCAGGCCGTAACCTGCTTGAAACTGGGATCTGGCAGGAAGGTCTTGCCTTCATGCCACAGACCGGTGAAGCTCACCCATCTGTTGAAATAAGTGGCGCAGCGGACGGGACTCGAACCCGCGACCCCCGGCGTGACAGGCCGGTATTCTAACCGACTGAACTACCGCTGCGCATGTGGACTTGCGTCCTGTTCCTCTCTGGTAGGAAGCCTCTTTCGAAGCGCCCCGGGTCAGGAACAATCTCAGGAAGTGGTGGGTGATGACGGGATCGAACCGCCGACCCTCTGCTTGTAAGGCAGATGCTCTCCCGGCTGAGCTAATCACCCTCGCGATGTTGCTTGTTGCGTTTGCTTCGCTGAGGCCGCGAAATTTACGCAGGTACCGATGCTAAGTCAATAGCCCCGTTGAATTTTTTTTCAAAAACCTGAAAAAGCGTCAGAACGAAAAAGGAGCCTTGTCGGCTCCTTTTGCTTTGCATAGCGGCAAGTGGCGCGTCAGCTGTAGATCATCTTGCGGCTCATGCCGCCATCGACCACAAATTCCTGGCCGGTGACGAATCCGGCCTGACGCGACAACAGCCAGGCCACCAGTGCCGCAACATCCTCCACCGTCCCTACCCTGCCCGTTGGATGCTGGGCGTGGTCGGCTTCGGTGAGGGGTTCGGCGCGGCGCTGGGACGGATCGCGGGCGTCGACCCAACCAGGGCTGACGGCGTTGACCCGGATCTCCGGCCCCAGGCTCATGGCCAGGGCGTGGGTCAGTGCCAGCAGCCCGCCCTTGCTTGCGGCATAGGCCTCGGTGTCCGGCTCCGACTGACGTGCACGTGTGGAGGCCAGGTTGACGATCGCCCCGCCATGCGCGCGCAGGTAAGGCGCACAGTGCTTGGCCAACAGCATCGGGCCACTGAGGTTGACCGCCAATACACGATTCCATTGCGCAAGACTCAGGCTCTCGAGCGTATGGTTGTGCGGGTTGGCGATGGCCGCGTTGCACACCAGCGCATCCAGACGCCCAAATTGGCCCAGCACCTGGGCCACACCAGCGCTGACCTGGGCCTCGTCGGAGACGTCCATGGCGATGAACCAGGCGTTGCTGCCCAGGGTCTTGGCAACCTTGGCACCGCGCTGGCGGTCCAGGTCACTCAACACCACCTGCCAACCTTCGCAGATCAGCCAGGCGGCGATGCCCAGGCCGATGCCGCGGGCGGCACCGGTTACCAAGGCCACCCGACCGTTATGGTCTGGCTCGCCACCTGTCCAGTCGATCACAGCGCTGCCAACCCACGCGCCAGGTCGGCCTGCAGATCGGCGACGTCCTCAAGCCCCACCGCAACACGAATCAGGCTGTCACGGATGCCGGCCGCCTCACGCTCCTGCGGGCTCAGACGACCGTGGGAGGTGGTCGCCGGATGGGCGATGGTGGTCTTGCTGTCACCCAGGTTCGTGGTGATCGAAATCACCCGAGTGGCGTCGATAAAGCGCCAGGCACCCTCTTTGCCGCCCTTGACCTCAAAGCTGACCACCGCGCCGAAGCCACTCATCTGGCGCTTGGCCAGTTCGTGTTGTGGGTGGCTTGGCAAGCCGGCGTAATGCACCTTTTCCACACCCTCCTGCTGTTCCAGCCATTCAGCCAAGGCCTGCGCGCTCTCGCAGTGCGCACGCATGCGCAGCTTGAGGGTCTCCAGGCCCTTGGTGAAAATCCAGGCGTTGAACGGGCTGAGGGTCGGCCCCGCGGTACGCAAGAAGCCCACCACTTCCTTCATCTGCTCGGCACGACCGGCAACCACGCCGCCCATGCTGCGGCCCTGGCCGTCGATGAACTTGGTCGCGGAGTGGAAGACGATATCGGCCCCCTGCTTGAGCGGTTGCTGCAGCGCCGGCGTGCTGAAGCAGTTGTCCACTACCAGCATCGCGCCACCGGCGTGGGCGATTTCGGCCAGTGCGCCGATATCCACCAACTCCGCCAGCGGGTTGGACGGCGACTCGACGATCAGCAGCTTGGTATTGGCCTTGATGGCGTTCTTCCAACCACCAAGATCGACCAGCGGCACATAGTCCACCTGCACACCGAAGCGCTTGAAATACTTCTCGAACAGGCTGATGGTCGAGCCGAACACGCTCTGCGACACCAGCACGTGGTCGCCGGCGCTGCACAGCGACATGACCACGGCGAGAATCGCCGCCATGCCGGTGGACGTCGCCACGGCCTGCTCCGCACCTTCCATGGCCGCCAGGCGTTCCTCGAAGGCACGCACGGTCGGGTTGGTGTAGCGTGAGTAAACGTTGCCCGGCGTTTCACCGGCGAAACGCGCAGCCGCATCGGCGGCCGTGCGGAAGACATAGCTGGAGGTCAGGAACAGCGCTTCGCTGTGCTCGCCCTCGGGCGTACGGTGCTGACCGGCACGCACTGCCAGGGTGTCGAAACCGACACCCTCCAGGTCGCTGTCCAGCCGTCCGGCATCCCATTGATCCGTCATGCCGTTACTCCTAAAAAGCCCAAAGTCAGTTGTTGTACAGGTCGATGATCGCGCTGACAGCCTGGGTCTTGACCTTGGCCGCATCGTTGCGAGCCTGTTCGATACGGTCCAGGTAGGCATCGTCGATGTCGCCGGTAACGTATTCACCGTTGAACACCGCGCAATCGAAGTGCTCGATCTTGATCTTGCCGCCACCGACCGATTCGATCAGGTCCGGCAGGTCCTGATAGATCAGCCAGTCGGCGCCGATCAACTCGGCCACCTGTTCGGTGGTACGGTTGTGGGCGATCAGTTCGTGAGCGCTCGGCATGTCGATGCCGTAGACGTTGGGGTAACGCACAGCCGGCGCCGCGGAGCAGAAGTAGACGTTCTTCGCGCCGGCTTCACGGGCCATCTGGATGATCTGCTTGCAGGTGGTGCCGCGTACGATCGAGTCATCCACCAGCATCACGTTCTTGCCGCGGAATTCCAGCTCGATGGCATTGAGCTTCTGGCGTACCGATTTCTTGCGCGCGGCCTGGCCGGGCATGATGAAGGTACGGCCGATGTAGCGGTTCTTGACGAAGCCTTCGCGGAACTTCACACCCAGGTGGTTGGCCAGCTCCAGGGCCGCGGTGCGGCTGGTGTCCGGGATCGGGATGACCACGTCGATGTCGTGCTCCGGGCGCTCGCGGCGAATCTTCTCGGCCAGCTTCTCGCCCATGCGCAGACGCGCCTTGTACACCGAGACACCATCCATGATCGAGTCAGGACGAGCCAGGTAGACATGCTCGAAGATGCAGGGCTGCAGTTTCGGGTTGTTGGCACACTGCTTGGTGTACATCTGCCCTTCTTCGGTGATGTACACGGCCTCGCCTGGCGCCAGGTCACGGATCAGGGTGAAGCCGAGGACGTCCAGAGCAACGCTTTCGGAGGCGATCATGTACTCGACGCCTTCGTCGGTGTGGCGCTGGCCGAACACCACCGGACGAATGCCGTTGGGGTCACGGAAGCCGACGATGCCGTAGCCGGTGATCATCGCCACCACCGCATAGCCACCGACACAGCGGCTGTGCACATGGGAGACCGCCGCGAACACGTCCTCCTCGGTCGGCTGTAGCTTGCCACGTACGGCCAGCTCATGGGCGAACACGTTGAGCAGCACTTCCGAGTCGGAATTGGTGTTGACGTGACGCAGGTCGGACTCGTAGATCTCCTTGGCCAACTGCTCGACGTTGGTCAGGTTGCCGTTGTGCGCCAGGGTGATGCCATACGGCGAGTTGACGTAGAACGGCTGGGCCTCGGCCGAGGTGGAGCTGCCCGCGGTCGGGTAGCGCACGTGGCCGATGCCCATGTGGCCGACCAGGCGCTGCATGTGGCGCTGCTGGAAGACGTCGCGCACCAGGCCATTATCCTTGCGCAGGAACAACCGGCCGTCATGGCTGGTCACGATACCGGCAGCGTCCTGGCCGCGGTGCTGGAGGACCGTTAGCGCGTCATACAGCGCCTGATTGACGTTCGACTTACCGACGATACCGACGATGCCACACATGCGACGCAACCCCTACTTTGACGAAACTTGAGTGAAAAGCGCTCAGGGCCGGGATGGACCGAGCAGCTGTTCCTTGAACGGAAGATCAACTGGAGAGCTGATCCCACTGGACATCCACTGACCGGCGAAACCGAGAATCAGGTTCTTCGACCAGTCAGCGACCAATAGAAATTGTGGTATCAGGCGTGATTCCTGCCACCACGGATCCTGTTGCACCGGGCCCAGGCTGAGCAAGCCGACGGCCACCACCACCAGCAAGGCCCCGCGCGCGGCGCCGAACACCATGCCGAGGAAACGATCGGT
Organism: Pseudomonas sp. A014; assembly: GCF_052378495.1. Lineage (NCBI taxonomy): Bacteria > Pseudomonadati > Pseudomonadota > Gammaproteobacteria > Pseudomonadales > Pseudomonadaceae > Pseudomonas > Pseudomonas sp. A014. The sequence continues at coordinate 1,767,232 of NZ_CP199001.1, read as the reverse complement.
GCCGGACAGCCCGGTCACGCGGATCAGCTCGCCGACGAGGAAGTTGATCATCGCCCCCACCAGCAGGGTGGCGACGAAAAGAATGGTACACCCGGCGATGATCCGTGCCGAGGGTGTCTGGATATAGCTCTCCAGGTACTGCGACAGCGACCCGCCGAACATCCAGGCGACCGCGCCGGCAATGATCCAGATGAGCAAGGACAAGGCTTCCTTGACGAAGCCGCGCTTGAGACTGATCAGTGAGGAAACGGCGACGACCGCAATGATCGCCCAATCTACCCAGGTAAATGCCACGGTGCTGCCTGCAGACGTTTGAGGCGGCGCATTTTAACAGAGCGGAGGGCTTGGGGTAAGCGGAATGTCAGGTCGTTGAAGGCCTGCAGCTTGACTTTCAGGACAACTTTGTAGCGCTCGCGAAGGCTGGAATCGAACGAAAAACGGCCCCGCCCGACCGGCGTCAATGCGCTGATCTGGCAGGGCCGCTCGGATTCAGCCTCGTTCCGGCTGGAAACGAACCACGATACCCTTGAGATTCTGCTGGCGGTTGATCACATCACGCAGGCGCTCGGCTTCGGCACGCTCGATCAGTGGGCCGACGAACACCCGGTTCATGCCGTCAGCCGACCGGATGTAGGCGTTGTAGCCCTGGCTGCGCAGCGTCTTCTGCAGGTTATCGGCCCCAGCGCGATTGGACAGGCTGGCCAGCTGGATCGACCAGCTCACCGGCAGGCCGTTGGCGTCGATCTTCGACGCTGCCGCCGGCTTGCTTACACTGGCGGTGGCAGCAGGTGCGGGAGTGGCAGGCGGCACCGGGCGCGCTTCAGCTTTAGCGGCAGGCGCTGGGGCTGGCGACTTGGCCACCGGCACCTGGGCGACCTGCGCAGGTGACGGCGTGATCGGCTGGCTTGGCGCGCTGACCGGTGCAGTGGACTCATCGACCACCACCGGCGGTTGCTCCGAGGGATCAGGCAGCGCCTGAGGCTCCGGCACCTGCACAGGCTCCACCTTGACGTCGGGAAGGCTTGGCATGGCCGGCGCCTGTGGCGCCTCGACGCGCACCTGGCGCATCTCGTCCTCGCGGGTGAACAGCATCGGCAGGAAGATCACCGCCAGCGCCACCAGCACCAGCGCACCGACCATGCGCTGCTTCATCCCTTTATCCAGCACTGCCATCTACTCCATCCTCCGGGACCTGCCGCTCGAGCCATTCCAGGGCTTGGCCGACGCAGAAAAACGAACCGAACAGCAAGATCTGGTCATCCGCCGTTGCCTGTGCACACTGCCCTTCTAGGGCAGCGGCGACACTGGCATAAGACTTCACCGTAGCACCTTGGTTCGTCAAGGCAGTGGCCAGTTCGGCAGCCGCACGACTGCGCGGGGTATCCAGGGGGGCTACCGCCCAGTCGTCGACCAGGCCCTGCAGTGGCGCGATCACGCCTTCCAGGTCCTTGTCGGCGAGCAGGCCGAACACCGCCAACCGACGCCCCTTCAACGGACGCGCGGACAGGCGGCGGGCCAGGTACTCGGCGGCATGCGGGTTGTGCCCGACATCCAGCAGCAGCTCCACCGTCTTGCCCTGCCAGGTCAACTGGCGACGGTCCAGGCGACCGGTAATGCGGGTATCGAGCAACGCCCGGCGAACCTGCTCGGCCTGCCACGGCAAGCCCATCAGCAGGTAGGCCTGCAGTGCCAGGGCAGCGTTTTCCATGGGCAGGTCGAGCAGCGGCAGGTCATGCAGCGCCACCGACTGACCATCGGTCGTGGTGCCACGCCAGCTCCAGCGGCCTTCGGCGCTGTCCAGGTCGAACTCACGGCCACGCAGGAACAGCGGCGCAGTGAGTTCTGTTGCCTTGTCCAGCAGCGGCTGCGGTGGGTCCAGGTCGCCACATAGCGCCGGCTTGCCCGCACGGAAGATGCCAGCCTTCTCGAAGGCCACCCGTTCACGGGTATCACCCAGGTAATCGACATGGTCGACACCGATGCTGGTCACCAGCGCCATGTCGGCGTCCACCACGTTCACGGTGTCCAGCCGGCCACCCAGGCCCACTTCGAGCACCACGGCATCGAGCTGCGACTGTTGGAACAGCCAGAAGGCCGCCAATGTACCCATCTCGAAGTAGGTGAGGGAAATCTCGCCCCGCGCCGCCTCGACGGCGGCGAAGGCTTCGCACAGACACTCATCGCTGGCTTCGACGCCATCGATCAGCACCCGCTCGTTGTAACGCAACAGGTGCGGCGAGCTGTACACGCCGACCTTCAAGCCCTGGGCACGCAGCAACGAGGCGATGAACGCACAGGTCGAACCCTTGCCGTTGGTGCCGGTGACCGTCACCACCCTCGGCGCCAGCCGACCGAGCGCGAGGCGCGCCAGCACCTGCTGTGAACGCTCCAGGCCCATGTCGATGGCCGAAGGGTGCAACTGCTCGAGGTATGCGAGCCACTCGCCCAGGGTACGCTGGCTCATCACGCGACGACGGCCGCTTCTTTTGCCTGCTCGGGAGTCGGTTGGCCGGTCATCTGTGCCAGCAGGCGGGCCAGGCGTGGACGCAGCTCATGACGGGAGATGATCAGGTCGATGGCACCATGCTCCAGCAGGAACTCGCTGCGCTGGAAGCCTTCCGGCAGTTTTTCGCGCACGGTCTGCTCGATCACACGCGGGCCGGCGAAGCCGATCAGCGCCTTCGGTTCACCGACGATGACATCACCCAGCATCGCAAGACTGGCGGACACACCACCATAGACCGGGTCGGTCAGTACCGAGATGAACGGGATGCCTTCTTCACGCAGGCGCGCCAGCACCGCCGAGGTCTTGGCCATCTGCATCAGCGAGATCAGCGCTTCCTGCATGCGCGCACCGCCGGAGGCGGAGAAACAGATCATCGGGCAACGGTTTTCCAGGGCGTAGTTGGCTGCGCGCACGAAGCGCTCGCCGACGATGGCACCCATCGAACCACCCATGAAGGAGAACTCGAAGGCGCTGACCACGATCGGCATGCCCATGAGTGTGCCGCTGACCGAGACCAGCGCGTCCTTCTCGCCGGTCTGCTTCTGCGCGGCGGTCAGGCGATCCTTGTACTTCTTGCCATCACGGAACTTCAGGCGATCGACCGGTTCCAGGTCAGCGCCCAGCTCGGCGCGGCCTTCGACATCGAGGAAGATGTCGATACGCTCACGGGCGCCGATACGCATGTGATGGTTGCACTTGGGGCAGACGTCGAGTGTTTTTTCCAGCTCCGGACGATACAGCACGGCTTCGCAAGCCGGGCACTTGTGCCACAGGCCTTCCGGCACCGAGCTCTTCTTCACCTCGGAACGCATGATCGAAGGGATCAGTTTGTCTACCAACCAGTTGCTCATGCTCTATTCTCCCGTTTTGGCCGGTGGCGGGCTTGCTGTCGCCTGCCCTGCCCCGACCCTTGAGCTCAAATTCGTGTTCTAAACGACGATGGACCGGTCACAGGGACCACCCGCGCACCACTCCACCTTCAACCTGTACGCCGACGCCCCTGGCGTCGCGTGTTCTGATGACCAGCCCCACGGGGCCAGCCGGGCAGCACCGGGCTGCGATAGCTATGGACGATGGCACGCCGCCAACCGTCACATCCGCCGTCACTCCGCGCGGACCGCGCGCATGAAGGCTTCGATCTTGCTGGCATCCTTGATGCCCTTGGCCTGCTCGACGCCGCCACTGACGTCCACCGCATAGGGGTTGACCTGGACGATGGCCTGACCGACGTTGTCCGCCGACAACCCACCCGCGAGGATGATCGGCTTGCTCAAGCGCGCCGGCACCAGCGACCAATCGAAGGCTTCGCCAGTCCCCCCCGGCACACCAGCCACGTAGGTGTCCAGGAGAATGCCACGGGCGCCGGAGTACTGCTGGCAGGCAGCCTCGAGATCATCCCCGGGGCGCACTCGCAGGGCCTTGATCCATGGGCGGTGATAGCCTTCGCAATCGGCGGGGGTTTCGTCGCCGTGGAACTGTAGCAGGTCCAGTGGAACCACCTCGAGGATCTCGTTCAGCTCACAGCGTGACGCGTTGACGAACAGCCCCACCGTGGTCACGAAGGGCGGCAACTGCTCGATGATCGCCCGCGCCTGGCGCACATCCACCGCGCGCGGGCTCTTGGCATAGAAGACGAAGCCAATGGCATCGGCACCGGCCTCGACGGCGGCCAGCGCGTCTTCGATGCGGGTAATCCCGCAGATCTTGGTGCGGACGTTGCTCATGGACGACGAACCTTGAGTGATCGGTGAAAGGCCGGATGTTAGCAAATGACGTTTCGCCCGTCAGTCTGCCAACGCCTCGTAGCCGGTAAGAAAGTGTGGGCCGATGTAACGCTGCGGCAGGGCGAACTCTTCCGGATACTCCACCTGCACCAGGTACAGGCCATAAGGATGCGCCGTCACGCCCCCCTCCCGACGGTTGCGCCCCTCCAGCACCTCGCGGGCCCATTGCACAGGGCGCTCGCCGGCACCGATGGTCATCAGCACACCGGCGATATTGCGCACCATGTGATGCAGGAAAGCCGTGGCGCGCACGTCGAGGACGATCATCCGACCATGGCGGGTAACGCGCAGGTGGTGGATATGCTTGATCGGCGACTTGGCCTGGCATTGGCTGGCCCGGAATGCGCTGAAGTCGTGGGTGCCGAGCAGGTATTCGGCGGCCTCGGCCATCGCCGCGACATCCAGCGGGCGGTGATTCCAGGTTACCTCTTCGGCCAGGTGCGCCGGACGGATGGGATCGTTGTAGATGACGTAGCGGTAACGCCGGGCAGTGGCCTTGAACCGCGCATGGAAGTGCGCCGGCATCGTCCGTGCCCAGGCCACGCTGATGTCATGGGGCAGGTTGAAGTTGGTGCCCAGGGTCCAGGCACGTTCGTCACGCACGGCGCGGGTATCGAAGTGCACCACCTGGCCACAGCCGTGAACGCCAGCGTCGGTGCGCCCGGCGCACATCACACTGATCGGCGAGTCGGCGACCTTCGACAATGCCTGCTCCAGCGCCTGCTGGACACTGGGCACACCGCTGGCCTGGCGTTGCCAGCCGCGGTAGCGCGAACCTTTGTATTCCACGCCCAGGGCGATGCGCGAGTACCCTTCGGCCGCCGATTCGGCCGCGTCGATGTCGTTGATGTCCAAGAAAGCCAAACCTGTGGATGAAACGAAAAGGCGGCCATTATAACGACAACGGCAGCCCACAGGGCTGCCGTTGTCCGATCAGGGCAAGCTACGCGTCAGACCAGACGCGACAGCATGTCCTGCGCCTCCTGGCGCTGGCCGTCGTCGCCATCCTTGACCACCTCGTCGAGGATATCGCGGGCGCCCTGGTGATCGCCCATGTCGATGTAGGCCCGAGCCAGGTCGAGTTTGGTCGCCACTTCGTCGGTGCCGGAGAAGAAGTCGAAGTCCAGGTCATCCAGGGCTCCGGGCTCGAGCGCCGCATCCTCGGCGGTGAAGTGCGGCTCCAACGACGGCGATGCCAGGCTCTGCGACAACTTGTCGAGCTCGGCGTTGACGTCACTGAGTTCCGAGGCGAAGTGCTTGTCGGCTGGCGATTCGTCATCCAGCGACAACGACAGGTCGAAGTCGTCCGGCAGCTCGAGTTCGGAAATGGGGTCGAATTCCGGAATTTCGTCGAATGCAGCCAGCTCGGCGGCGACATCCACGGGCGCCTCCGGCTCGGCAGCAGGCGGCGCGGCTACGGCCGGCTCACCGACATCCAGATCGAAGTCCGCCAGATCATCCAGGCTTTGTGGCTCGGATTGCGCCTGAGCCTGGGCCAGCAATGCCTCGAAATCGTCGTCGGCATCGCTCTCGACGGCCGGCTCGGCCTGCACCGCCGGCTCAACCACGACCTCGGGCGCTTGCGTCGCGTCAGGTGCATCCAGCACCGGGGCATCGAGCGAGTCATCAAGCGCGAGGTCATCGTCCAGACTCAGGTCAAACGCACTGTCCAGATCGTCCGTGGCGGTGACGGGCACCTCATCGAGCTCTGGCACGCTGTCCAGCACAGGCTCTGGCTGGGGCGCCGCGGCCACCGCTTCGTCGACAACCGGCTCGGGCTCTGCGACAGGTGCCGCCTCGTGGTCCTGGAGCAGCTCCTGCACATACTGCTCGTCCATCTCCGCAGCCAGCGCAGCCGCGCCGAGCCCTGCCGCCGCAACCCCGAGCATGGCCGGATAACGTTGCTTGAGCCCCTCGACTTCGCCCTGGTTCTCAGGTGTGCCGGGCAACTGGCGCTCCTGGCCGACGAACGCGTCCTGATCGCCTTGGCGAGCGTAGACTTCCATCAATTTAAGGCGCAGGTCGCTGCGCTGCGGCTCGGCAGCCACCACCGGTTCCAGCAGAGTAGCTGCGTGATTCAAGCGCCCCTTGGCGACGCTCTCGTCGACCTCGGCCAATAGCGTCGCGTGCGGATCGGCATCAGTCGGCGCACTGGCAACGACTGGCTTTTCCGCCGCCGCCGCGGCTGCAGCGGAGGCCGCCACCACGGCAGGCGACAAGGTCACGCTCGGCGCCGAGACATCCAGTCCATCGAAGCTGCTGGGCGGCAGGTCCAGATCAGGACCGCGCTCACCTTCCTCGGCCAAGGCTCGGGCCATGCGCAGGTGCTTCTCAGCCTCCTGCTGGGCCTTGCGCTTGCGCGCCAGAAGCAGCAACAGCAGCAGCAACACGAGGAAGGCCGAGCCCGCCAATAGCGCCAGCAACAGCGGATTGCCCAGCAGTTCGTCGAGTGCACTCGGTGGCTGCTCCGGCGCCGCCGCTGCTTGCGGCGCAGTATCCGCTGCTGCAGGCGGCGGCGTGACCGCAGGTTCGGCAGGGGCCAAGTGGGCGTTGACCACCGGCTCGACGGGCGGCGTCGCGGCTACAGGTGCTGCAGGCTCGGCGGCCCCTTGCGCCTCGAGACGCGCCAACTGGTCGTTCTTCAATTCGATCAGACGCTGCAGCTTGTCCAGCTGGCTCTGCAGGTCGGTCATCCGGCTCTTGAGTTCTTCGTTGTCGCGGCGGCTGGTATCCAGGCTTTCCTGGGCCACGGCCAGCTTGTCGCTCAGCGCCTTGGCGCTGTCGGCCCCGGTCTGTGTGCCGGGCGCAACCAGCCGCAGGTTATCGCCCTGGGCGATACGTGCAGGCGCGGCTTCGGCAGCACCCCGACGGGTGGCGTCCAACTGTCGCGCACGCGGCCCCAGGCGCCGACCTTCGCGCCAGGCGGCGTACTGCTCGGAAACCTCGCGGATCGCCTCACCCTGGGCAATGCTGCGGATCTGCTGCTCGTCTGGAAGGCGCAGGACCTGACCGGTCTTGAGCTGGTTGATGTTATTGCCGATGAAGGCATCGGGGTTCAGGGCCTGGATCGCCAACATGGTCTGCTGGATCGAACCGCCGTGGGTGTTGCGTGCAGCGATCTGCCAGAGCGTGTCGCGCTGGCGAGTCGTGTAGCTGGCGGCGCTCACTGCCGGGCTGATGGCGCCCTGGGCAGGCTTGGCGCTGGCCTGCTGCGGCTGGTCGAGCGCCACGTTGTAGTCACGCAATAGCCGCCCTTGGGGCCACATCACCTGAACCAGGAACTTGACCACCGGCTCCGGCAGCGGCTTGCTGGAAGTCACGCGCAACACGCTGCGACCGTTGGGGTTGATCACCGGCGTGAACGTCAGGTCTTCCAGATAAGCGGGCAGCGTCACCCCAGCCTTGGCGAACTCCTCGGGAGGGGCCAGGCTTGGCGCCACTTCAGCGGCGGTGAGGTCGCGCACATCGAGCAACTCGATCTCGGCATCCAGCGGCTGGTTCTGCGCCGACTTGAGGGTCAGCTCCCCCAGGCCAAGGGCATTGGCCATGCCGGACGACAGCGCCGAGGCGGCCGCGATGGCCAGAACCAGTTTGCGAATTCGAAGCATGACCTCTTCCCTTGTATGAATCGTCCTAAAAACCTGCCAGTGGTGTAGGACAAAATTGCTGGCCAGTATCTTTTACGCCATTTTTTTTATCAACAATTGCGCCAATTGTACGGCGTTGAGCGCCGCACCCTTGCGCACGTTGTCGGTGGTCAGCCACAAGTTGAGCTGCTGATCCTCGTCGACGCCATGGCGTACACGACCAACATAGACCACGTCTTGCCCCACTGCGTCACCGACGGGTGTCGGATAATCGTCATTTTCCACACGCTCGACGCTGGCAGCGGCGTCCAGCGCCTGGTTGACCGATTGCAGATCGACCGACTGGCGACTCTGCACCGTCACACTGAAGCTATCGCCGAAAAACACCGGGACTTGAACGCAGCTCACGGAAATCTTCAGCTCAGGCAAGCCCAGCAGCGTACGTAACTCGCTGACCAGGCGACGCTCCAGCGCTGCATGCCCCTGCTCATCGGTAGTCCCCACCTGCGCCAACAGGTTGAACGCCACCTGGCGATCAAAGAAACGCGGCTCCAACGGGCGGGCGTTGAGCAACTCGGCCGTCTGCCGCGCCAACTCGTTCACCGCTTCACGCCCCTGGGACGAAACAGCCAGGCAGGCCATTACCTGGACCCGCTCGATATCCAGCAACCCCTTGAGCGGCGCCAGCGCGACGGCCAGCGCGACAGCGGCGCTGCTTGGGCTGGCCAGCAAGGCTGGCAATTCAAGGCTGTCGACGACTTCGCCATTGGCCTCCGGCACCAGCGCCAGCGCGTCATCCAGCCCGCCAGACAGGTCGATCACCGAGCAGCCGGCCTCGCGCGCCTTCTGCGCAAAGCTGCGGCTGACTGCAGCACCGGCGGCGAAGAACGCCAGCCTGACCTGGGCGAAGTCGAAGCTGTCCACCTCACGCACTCGCACATTCTTGCCAGCAAACATCACACTGCTGCCGGCAGATTCCATACTGGCCAGCAGGTGCAGGGTCGCGACCGGGAACTCCAGCTCCTCGAGAATCTGCACGAGGGTCTCACCGACACTTCCGGTGGCGCCGACGACGGCGATATCTAGGGGTTGGCTCATGGTTTGGCTCCTTCTGCGGGTACGGCGGGAGCGGCACTTTACTTGATTGCCGCACAAACAAAAAACCCGCGCTGTCTCCAGCGCGGGTTTTCGATCAACTTGAGGCGATCAACGCTCCAGCAGAATCCGCAACATGCGGCGCAGCGGCTCGGCAGCGCCCCACAGCAACTGGTCGCCGACAGTGAAGGCGCCCAGGTACTGGGACCCCATGTTCAGCTTGCGCAGACGGCCGACCGGAATGTTCAGGGTACCGGTCACGTTGGTAGGACTCAGTTCCTGCATGCTGATCTCACGCTGATTCGGCACCAGCTTCACCCATGGGTTGTGCTGGCTGATCATGCCTTCGATATCGGCGATCGGCACATCCTTGTTCAGCTTGATGGTAAGCGCTTGGCTGTGGCAGCGCATGGCACCGATACGTACGCAGATGCCATCGACCGGGATCGGGCTCTTGAAGCGGCCAAGGATCTTGTTGGTCTCGGCCTGAGCCTTCCACTCTTCGCGGCTCTGCCCGTTCGGCAGTTCCTTGTCGATCCACGGGATCAGGCTGCCAGCCAGCGGCACGCCGAAGTTTTCAGTCGGGTAGGCTTCGCTGCGCATGGCTTCGGCAACCTTGCGGTCGATGTCGAGGATCGCGCTGGCCGGGTTGGCCAGATCGTCGGCCACCGCAGCATGGGTTGCCCCCATCTGCTTGATCAGCTCGCGCATGTTCTGCGCACCGGCACCGGAGGCCGCCTGGTAAGTCATGGCGCTCATCCACTCGACCAGGCCAGCTTCGAACAGCCCGCCCAGGCCCATCAGCATCAGGCTGACGGTGCAGTTGCCGCCGATGTAGTTCTTGGTGCCGGCGTCCAGCTGCTGGTCGATGACCTTGCGGTTGACCGGGTCGAGGATGATGACTGCATCATCCTGCATTCGCAGGGACGAGGCAGCGTCGATCCAGTAACCCTGCCAGCCGGCTTCACGCAGCTTGGGGAAGACCTCGTTGGTGTAGTCGCCGCCCTGGCAGGTCAGGATCACGTCGAGGGTCTTGAGCTCTTCGATCGAATAAGCGTCCTTGAGCGGAGCAATATCCTTGCCCACGTTCGGGCCTTGGCCACCCACGTTGGAGGTGGTGAAGAACACCGGCTCGATAAGGTCGAAGTCCTGCTCCTCCAGCATCCGCTGCATGAGCACGGAACCGACCATACCGCGCCAACCGATCAGACCTACACGTTTCATCGCAACTACACCTTTGCTAAAAAGTGGGCCGCCACCGAAGGGAAACGATGGCGGGCCAGAGAGATTACAGATTCCGCAGCGCTGCGACTACTGCGTCGCCCATTTCCTGCGTACCGACCTTGGTGCAACCGGCCGACCAGATGTCACCGGTGCGCAGACCCTGATCCAGCACCAGGCTCACAGCCTGCTCGATCGCCTCGGCAGCGGCCTGCTGGTTGAAGCTGTAACGCAGCATCATCGATACGGAGAGGATGGTCGCCAGCGGGTTGGCGATACCTTGGCCTGCGATGTCAGGCGCCGAACCGTGGCAAGGCTCGTACATGCCCTTGTTGTCGGCATCCAGCGAAGCAGAAGGCAGCATGCCGATGGAACCGGTCAGCATGGAAGCCTCATCCGACAGAATGTCACCGAACATGTTGTCGGTCACCACGACGTCGAACTGCTTGGGTGCGCGCACCAGTTGCATCGCGGCGTTGTCGACGTACATGTGGCTCAGCTCGACGTCCGGGTAGTCCTTGGCGACGTCTTCGACCACTTCGCGCCACAGCTGGCTGGAAGCCAGGACGTTGGCCTTGTCCACCGAGCACAGTTTCTTGCCGCGCACGCGAGCCATGTCGAAGCCCACGCGGGCGATACGGCGCACTTCACTCTCGCTGTAGGGCAGCGTGTCATAGGCTTGGCGCTCGCCACCTTCGAGCTCGCGCTGGCCACGCGGAGCACCAAAGTAGATGCCGCCGGTCAGCTCGCGGACGATGAGGATGTCCAGCCCGGAGACGATCTCGGGCTTGAGCGACGAAGCGTCAGCCAGTTGCGGATAGAGGATCGCCGGACGCAGGTTGGCAAACAGGCCCAGTTGCGCACGAATCTTCAGCAGACCGCGTTCAGGACGGATATCACGCTCGATCTTGTCCCACTTCGGCCCGCCGACGGCGCCGAGCAGGACGGCATCGGCCTTGCGCGCGCGCTCCAGGGTTTCGTCAGCCAGCGGTACGCCGTGCTTGTCGATGGCCGCACCACCGATCACGTCGTGCTCCAGGGTGAAGTCCAGGCCGAACTTGTCGTTGGCCAGCTCCAGCACCTTGACCGCCTCGGCCATGATTTCCGGACCGATGCCATCACCTGGGAGAATCAGAATCTGCTTGCTCATGCTTTCCTCTATTCATTCAAACAGCGCGGCTCGGTCAGCCACGCCGGAAACTCTATCGCTCGGCCCACAGCACCAGGACATCCGTGCTGAAGGAGCCATCAGCTTCGATCTGGTAATACTGCCGCACTTCCTCGCCCATCGCCTGCTGCAACTGGCGGATGGCCACACGCATCGGTTCGGGAGTACGCATGCGCTCCACCCAGGATGCGAACTCCAGGCGCAGGCGCTGGCGGCTATGGCTGCGCGTGAACAGCCCTGCCTCGCTGACCTGACGCTGCCACTGGGCGGCAGAATAATCGCGTACATGGCTGGTGTCGCGCAGCACTTCGACACTTTGCAGGTAGGTGTCGAGCAACGGGCTGCCCGGCGACATGACATCGACGAACGCCGCCACGCCACCCGGCTTGAGCACCCGACGCACTTCACGCAGTGCCAGGCCCAGGTCGCTCCAGTGGTGTGCCGAGTAACGGCTGAAGACGAATTCGAACGACGCGTCGGCGAACGGCAGACGCTCGGCGGCACCGCGCTCGGTGACGATATTGGCCAGCTCACGCTCGCTGGCGGCCTTGGCAACCACGTCAAGCATCGACTGGGAAAGATCGTATGCCACGACTTGGGCCACCAGTGGCGCCACGTGAAAACTGACATGACCGGCGCCACAGCCCAGGTCCAGCACGCGAGCAGCGCCCTGCCCTTGCAGTTCGGCCTGCAGCAGGGCGAACTCGCTGCCCTGGGCATGCACGGTGCTGCTGAGGTAGGCGCTGGCCTGTTCGCCGAACTGACGCTGGACTACTTCGGTGTGGCTGGTACCCGTCATGATTCAATCCTTTTGGTTTTATTGCCTGTACCGGCCTCTTCGCGGGCAAGCCCGCTCCCACTGGTACAGCATTGCCTCAGGCCTTGCGATATCTGTAGGAGCGGGCTCGCCCGCGAAGAGGCCGGTAGTGTCACCTACCTGCTTCAGGCATCCCGGAACAGCCAGGGCTGCGTGGCGCGGTGCTTGCCTTCGAAGGCCTTGATCGCGTCGCTGTCCTGCAAGGTCAGACCGATGTCGTCCAGGCCGTTGAGCAGGCAATGCTTGCGGAACGCATCGATCTCGAAGTGCAGCACCTTGCCGTCTGGACGGGTAACAGCCTGCGCCTGCAAGTCGATGGTCAGCTGGTAGCCCGGGTTGGCTTCGACCTGCTTGAACAACTCATCCACTTCCTCATCGCTGAGGATGATGGGCAGCAGGCCGTTCTTGAAGCTGTTATTGAAGAAGATGTCGGCAAAGCTCGGCGCAATGATGCTGCGGAAACCGTACTCGTCCAGCGCCCAAGGGGCATGCTCGCGGCTGGAGCCACAACCGAAGTTTTCCCGCGCCAGCAACACGCTGGCACCCTGGTAGCGTTCGTGGTTGAGCACGAACTCCTGGTTCACCGGGCGCTTGCTGTTGTCCTGGTAGGGCTGGCCCACGTCCAGGTAGCGCCACTCGTCGAACAGGTTGGGGCCGAAGCCGGTACGCTTGATCGACTTGAGAAACTGCTTGGGGATGATCTGGTCGGTGTCGACGTTGGCACGATCCAACGGCGCGACGAGGCCGGTGTGCTGGGTAAAGGCTTTCATGCTGCGCTCCCTTGGATCAACTCGCGGACATCGATGAAGTGGCCGGTTACCGCAGCGGCGGCGGCCATGGCCGGGCTGACCAGGTGGGTACGACCACCGGCGCCCTGACGGCCTTCGAAGTTGCGGTTGGACGTCGAGGCGCAATGCTCGCCGCTTTCCAGGCGGTCCGGGTTCATCGCCAGGCACATGGAGCAACCTGGTTCACGCCACTCGAACCCCGCCTCGAGGAAGATCTTGTCCAAGCCCTCACGCTCGGCCTGGGCCTTGACCAGACCCGAACCCGGCACGACGATGGCTTGCTTGACGGTAGCGGCAACCTTGCGGCCCTTGGCGATGTCCGCCGCAGCGCGCAGGTCTTCGATCCGCGAGTTGGTGCAGGAGCCGATGAACACGCGGTCCAGCTGGATATCAGTGATCGCCTGGTTGGCGGTGAGCCCCATGTACTTGAGTGCGCGCTCGATCGAACCACGCTTGATCAGATCGGCCTCGGCGGCCGGATCCGGCACGCGCTGGTCGACGGCGAGCACCATTTCCGGGGAAGTGCCCCAGCTGACCTGCGGCTTGATCTGTGCGGCGTCGAGTTCGACCACGGTGTCGAACACGGCATCGTCGTCGGAAACCAGGTCTTTCCAGGCTTCGACGGCACGCTTCCAGTCCTCGCCCTTCGGCGCATACGGACGGCCTTCGACATAGGCAACGGTAGTCGCATCGGTAGCCACCAGCCCGACACGGGCACCGGCTTCGATGGACATGTTGCAGATGGTCATGCGACCTTCCATCGACAGCTCGCGAATAGCGCTGCCGGCGAACTCCATGGCGTGGCCGTTGCCACCGGCAGTGCCGATCTTGCCGATCACGGCAAGCACGATATCCTTCGCGGTGACGCCGACAGGCAACTGGCCTTCGACGCGCACCAGCATGTTCTTCATCTTCTTGGCGACCAGGCACTGGGTGGCGAGCACGTGCTCGACCTCGGAGGTGCCGATGCCATGGGCCAAGGCCCCGAAGGCGCCATGGGTCGAGGTGTGCGAGTCACCGCAGACCACGGTCATGCCCGGCAAGGTGGCGCCCTGCTCCGGGCTGATGACGTGGACGATGCCCTGGCGCTCGTCGTTCATCTTGAATTCGACGATGCCGTATTCGTCACAGTTCTCGTCCAGGGTCTGCACCTGCAGGCGCGACACCTGGTCGACGATGGCCTCGATACCACCCTTGCGCTCTGGCGTAGTCGGCACGTTGTGGTCGGGCGTGGCGATGTTGGCGTCGATGCGCCAGGGCTTGCGATTGGCCAGGCGCAGGCCTTCGAAAGCTTGCGGCGAAGTCACTTCATGGATGATGTGACGATCGATATAGATCAAGGACGAGCCATCGTCGCGCCGTTTGACTTCGTGCGCATCCCAGAGTTTGTCGTAGAGCGTTTTGCCAGCCATCAGACTGTTCCTCATCAGCGTCTTTCTATGCCAATAACCCCTTGGCTTGTACGGACGATGCTATGGGGTTAGATTGAATAACTCAAATTCATAATTTTTATGCTTTGGATAACCAATAGGAATTCGAGCGCATGGACCTCGCCAACCTCAGCGCTTTTATCGCCATCGCCGAAACCGGAAGTTTTTCCGGCGCCGGTGAACGCCTGCACCTGACCCAACCCGCCGTCAGCAAACGCATCGCCGGCCTGGAGCAGCAACTGGATGTACGCCTGTTCGATCGCCTGGGCCGTGAGGTCACCTTGACCGAAGCCGGCCGAGCCCTGCTGCCTCGCGCCTATCAGATCCTCAATGTACTGGATGATACGCGCCGCGCCCTGACCAATTTGACAGGAGAAGTTACCGGGCGCCTGACCCTGGCCACCAGCCATCATATCGGCCTGCACCGCCTGCCCCCGCTGCTAAGGGCTTTCACCCGACAGCACCCTTCCGTGGCACTGGATATTCAGTTTCTAGATTCAGAAACGGCCTACGACGAAGTTCTCCATGGCCGCGCGGAAATCGCAGTGATCACCCTGGCCCCCGAGCCCCATCACCTGGTCCGGGCCGTTCCAGTGTGGGACGACGCCCTGGATTTCGTAGCGGCCCCGGAGCACGCCCTGGCCCTTGATAGCGATGTCAGCCTGGCCGATATCGCCCGCCACCCCGCCGTGTTCCCCGGCGGCAACACCTTTACCCACCACATCGTGCAGCGCTTGTTCGAGAGTCAGGGCCTGACGCCGAACATCGCCATGAGCACCAACTACCTGGAGACCATCAAGATGATGGTTTCAATCGGCCTCGCGTGGAGCGTGCTGCCACGTACTATGCTCGATGAACAGGTTGCACCCATCGCCTTGCCCGGCATACAGCTGTCGCGCCAGCTAGGCTACATTTTGCATACGGAACGAACGCTGTCGAATGCGGCAAAGGCGTTCATGGCATTGCTCGACAGCCACTCGGGGTCCGCCTGACCGTCCATCAGCCAGGCATTTCACTTACAAGGACGCTTCATCCGCCAAAGGTCTGGTACCGATGCCCAAATCAGCAAACCGCTTTCCGCGCCTGCCGCGCATCCCTGCGGTCGATCCCCAGGAGTCCGAGCAGGCCTGGCAGAATGCTCCGCAATTGCTCGCCGCGCTCAACGGCGCACGCCTGGGCGCATGGCTGTGGGATATCGAAACCGGCCGGGTGAGCTGGTCACGAGGCACGCAGGCGCTGTTCGGCTTCGATCCCCTGCGCCCGTTGCCCGCGGATATCGACTACCTGGACCTGCTGCCGGAGGAGGATCGCGCCCGCACCCGCCAGCTGTTCCACGCCGTGGTCAACGGCGAGCCCGTGGAGCAGGCCATGCGCCATCGCATCCGCTGGCCGGACGGCAGCCTGCACTGGCTGGAAATCAACGGCAGCCTGACCCACGATCGCCATGGCCGTCCACAGATGATCGGCGTGATCCGCGAGATCACCCGTCAGCGCGATCGCGAAACCGCACTGATCAACTCGGAAAAGCGTTTTGCCACCCTCTTCCACCTCAGCCCCAATGCCATCCTCCTGACCCGCCGCCACGATGGCATGATCTTCGAGGTCAACCAGCACTTCGAGGACATGTTTGGCTGGCCCGGCGCCCAGGTCGTCGGCAAGACCAGCGTGGAACTCGGCCTCTGGGTGCACCCCGAGCAGCGCCAGCAGGTACTGGAAGCCACTCGCAACAGTGGCAGCCCGGTGATCATGGAAGTCCAGTTCCGTGCCACCAGCGGCAACATCCACGATGGCATCCTCTGCACCCAGGGTATCGAGCTCGAAGGCATCACCTACCTGATCAGCACTTTTGTCGACACCACCGAGCGCAAGCGGGCCGAGCAGGCACTCAAGGACAGCCAGGAGCGCTTGGACCTGGCCCTGGACTCGGCGCAGTTGGGCACCTGGGACTGGCACATTCCCAGTGGCATGCTCTATGGCTCGGCGCGCGCCGCGCAACTGCACGGCCTTGACCCGGTGCCCTTCCATGAGTCCTTCGAAGCCTTCTTCGAAGGCGTGCCCGAGGAAGAACGCAGCGTCATGCGTCAAGCCTACCGCAGCCTGCGCGAAGGACCGGCCGGTAACTACCAGATCACCTATCGCGTCCAGCTGGAGAACGGCGCATCGCGCTATATCGAAAGCCGTGCGCGGCTTTATCGCGACGAGCATGGCAACCCACTGCGCATGGCCGGCACCTTGCTGGACATCACCGACCAGGTCGAGCGCGAGCAACGCCTGAGCGCCTCGGAAGAGAAGTTCGCCAGCCTGTTCCAGGTCAGCCCCGACCCGATCTGCGTCACTCACCAGGATACGGGCCAGTTCATCGAGATCAATCCAGCCTTCACCCAGACCTTCGGGTGGGACGCCGAACAGGTCATCGGGCGCACCGCCGAGCAGATCGGCCTCTGGGCCGAGTCGTCCGCGCGCGCGCAACGCATCGAACGGGTGATCCGCGATCAGGCCTTGAGCAATGTCGCGGTCGTGGTCAACCACCGCAATGGCTCACCACTGACCTGCGTGATTTCCAGCCGCCTGATCACCGTGGACAGCCAGCCCTGCAGCGTCACCACGCTGCGTGACATCACCCAGCAGCAGCGCGCCGAGGCGGCACTCAAGGCCAGCGAGGAGAAGTTCGCCAAAGCCTTCCACTCGAGCCCCGACGCCATCACCATCACCGAACGGCTCAGTGGACGCTATGTCGAAGTCAACGACGGCTTCTGCCGCCTGACCGGCTACAGCAGCATCGAGGTAGTGGGTCGTACCGTTTTCGAACTGGGCATCTGGGCCGACGACAAGCAACGGGCAGCCTTGCTTGCCGAACTCAAGGAGCGCGGCCGGGTACACCACCGGGAGATGCTCGGGCGCAACAAACGCGGAGACATCCTGACCGTCGAGGTGTCCGTCGAGCCGATCAGCCTCAATGAAACCGACTGCCTGCTGTTGACCGCCCGCGACGTCAGCCAGTTGAAGAACGCACAAGCGCAGATCCGCCACCTGGCCTACCATGACCCGCTGACCAATCTGCCCAACCGCGCCCTGTTGATGGACCGGCTCAGCCAGCAGATCGCCCTGCTCAAGCGCCACAACCTGCGCGGCGCCCTGCTGTTCCTCGACCTGGACCACTTCAAGCACATCAACGACTCTCTGGGCCACCCCGTCGGCGACACGGTATTGAAGATCATCACCGCCCGCCTCGAAGCCAGCGTGCGCCTGGAAGACACCGTGGCACGCCTGGGGGGCGACGAGTTCGTGGTCCTGCTCAGCGGTCTCGAGGGGAGTCGCGAGCACGTCGAGGGCAAGGTTCGCGAGTTGGCCGACACCCTGCGCGAACTGCTGGCCGAACCCATGTCGCTGGACGGCCAGCGCCTGCAGGTGACGCCGAGCATCGGCGTGGCACTGATTCCCGACCATGGCATCACCCCGGCCGATCTGCTCAAGCGAGCCGACATCGCCCTTTACCGCGCCAAGGATTCCGGACGCAATACCACCCAGCTGTTCCACACCACCATGCAAAAGGCGGCCAGCGAGCGCCTGCGCATGGAAAACGACCTGCGTCTGGCGCTCGCGCGCGGCGAACTGGCCCTGCACTTCCAGCCCCAGGTGGACGCCCGCGACAACCGCATCGTCGGTGCCGAAGTGCTCTTGCGCTGGCACCATCCGCAACTTGGCCAGCAAGCGCCCTCCCAGTTCATCCAGGTGCTCGAGGAAAGCGGCCTGATACTCGAGGTGGGTAGCTGGATCCTTGACGAAGCCTGCGACGCCTGCGCGCGCATGCTCGAGGACGGGCTGATCAGTGCCGACGATTTCAGTCTCTGCGTGAATATCAGCCCCCGGCAATTCCGCCAGAATGATTTCGTCGAACGAGTGCTACGCAGCCTGGACGACTATCGCTTGCCCAGGCGCATGCTCAAACTGGAGATCACCGAGGGCATTGTCATCCAGAACCTGGAAGACACCATCAACAAGATGCGTGAGCTCAAACGCTACGGGGTGAGCTTCGCCATGGATGATTTCGGCACGGGCTATTCGTCGCTGACCTACCTGAAGCGCCTGCCGGTGGATGCCCTGAAGATCGACCAGACCTTCGTGCGTGACGCGCCCAACGACCCCAATGATGCCGAGATCGTTCGAGCCATCGTGGCCATGGCGCGAAGCCTGGAGCTGGCGGTGATAGCAGAAGGTGTCGAACTGACGGAGCAACTGGAATTTCTCGAGCGACAGGGCTGTTACCTGTACCAGGGCTACCTGCACAGCCGCCCGCTGCCCTTGCCGGAGTTTCGCCAGATCTTGCAGGAAACCCCGGCAGACTATTAATAGCGGCCTGCCTCTACGGGAGGGGTGTGCCCCATAAATGCGAAAGGGCACCCTAGGGTGCCCTTCCATTCACTTCAGTGCATTCAATTCAGTGCAGCCTTTTCACCATTGATCGGAATACGCTTGGCCTTGGCTTCTTCCGGCACGATGCGCAGCAGGTCGATGCTGAGCAGGCCGTTAGCCAGACCGGCAGCTTTTACTTCAATGTGATCCGCCAGGCGGAACGACAGCTTGAAAGCACGCTGGGCGATACCCTGATGCAGATAGGTGACTTCGGCAGCGCCATTTTCGCGCTTGCCACCGGTAACGGTCAGGACGCCTTTTTCGACCTGAAGGTCGAGATCCTGCTCCTGGAAGCCGGCTGCAGCAACCACGATGCGATAGTGGTCATCGCCATGCTTTTCGACGTTGTAGGGCGGGTAGCTGCTACCGGCCTCATTACGTGCCGCGGATTCGAACAGGTCATTGAAGCGATCGAAACCTACGGAATGGCGGAACAGTGGTGCGAGGGAGAAAGCGGTAGTCATGATCATAAACTCCTGAGATTCAGCAAGTAAGTCACTACGCGACCCGACTTCGGCATCGCGTACTCAAGAGATAAGGTCAGGCAACGGACTTTCAAGGGCTCTCATGAAAAAATCTTCCCCCCGCACAATGCAGCTGCACATCAAGCGACGCACTCGGTGAAAGAGGCCGTTTTCACTGGCTCGACGCCCAACAGCCGGCTGATGCGGGCGCAGTCATCCTCGCGCCGCAACTCGGCAAACAACAGCACCGCCTCCGGGTAGCTGCGGGTCAACATCGCCAACCACTGCTTCATCCGCCCGGGCGCATAGCGCGGCGACAATTTGGCCTGCGCCTGGCGCCAGAACTCGCGCAGCAGCGGTAGCAGGTCGCTCCACACCATCGGCTGGTAGTCCCGCCCCTCGCGCGCTGCGGCGATCTGCAAGCCCAGATCCGGCCTCGACACCAGCCCGCGCCCGAGCATGATGTTTTCGGCGCCGCTGACTTCGCGGCAGCGTCGCCAATCATCGACGGTCCAGATCTCGCCATTGGCAAAGACCGGCACCTTGACCACATCCTGCACCCGCGCCACCCACTCCCAGTGAGCCGGCGGCTTGTAACCCTCTACCTTGGTTCGCGCATGCACCACCAGGTGCTGCGCCCCACCTTCGGCCAGCGCGATGCCACACTCCAGCGCACCATCCGGGCTGTCGAAGCCCAGACGCATCTTCGCCGTCACCGGGATCTGCGCCGGCACCGCCCGTCGAACTTCACGAACGATGGCATGCAGCAGCTCGGGCTCCTTGAGCAGCACAGCGCCCCCGCGAGACTTGTTCACGGTCTTGGCCGGGCAGCCGAAGTTAAGGTCGATTACCGGCGCCCCGAGTTCACAGGCCAGGGCGGCGTTGTCCGCCAGGCACAGCGGATCGGAGCCCAGCAACTGCACACGCATCGGCGTGCCGGCAGCCGTGCGCGCGCCGTTGCGCAACTCGGGTGCCAACTTGTCGAACGACGAAGGTGGCAGCAAGCGATCACAGACACGGATGAACTCGGTGACACACCAGTCGATACCCCCGACGCGGGTCAGCACGTCGCGCAGGATGTTGTCGACCAGCCCCTCCATGGGGGCCAGGGCAATTTGCATTTCAGGGTCCCGACGAGAAAAGGCGG
Organism: Pseudomonas sp. A014; assembly: GCF_052378495.1. Classification (NCBI taxonomy): domain Bacteria; kingdom Pseudomonadati; phylum Pseudomonadota; class Gammaproteobacteria; order Pseudomonadales; family Pseudomonadaceae; genus Pseudomonas; species Pseudomonas sp. A014. The sequence goes on along the minus strand of NZ_CP199001.1, from coordinate 1,746,812 downwards.
CAGTCTAGCAAAAAATGCCCTTCGATCAGGCGCCGATCAGCGCCGGACCATAGCCCTCGATGAACTCGGCCGGCATCCGCCTGGGCTTGCCGCTGGACAGTTCGATACAGGCAAAGGTGGTTTGCGCGCGCAACAAGGTAACGCCGTCACGTGGGCGCTTGAGCTGAAAACGACGGGTCATGCGCAGGCGCTGATCCCAGTCGATGATCCAGGTGGCCAATTGCAGCTCGTCGTCTTCGTACGCCGCTGCCAGGTAGTCGATCTCATGGCGCACCACGGCCATTGCCCGATCCAGACGACGGTACTCGGCCAGATCCAGCCCCAGGCGCTGCGAGTGACGCCAGGCGCAGCGCTCCAGCCAGGTGACGTAGACAGCGTTGTTGGCATGACCGAGGCCGTCGATATCCTCGGTGCCAACGCGAAGGTCGATGATGAATGGCGCTGCCAGATCCCAGCTCATGCCCGCTCCTGTAGTCAGTGAACGGGCAAAGTGTAACGGATGCTCAGGCGCTTTGCCGTGCCGGTTGCGTCGTACGCGCCAGCAGCTCGAGCACAGCCTGGGCCAGACGCGGGTCAGCCAGCACCCGTTGATGCCCACCTTCCTCCAGCAGCAACAGGCGACTGTCGAACCAGGCCTTGTGGATGAGCTGCGCCTCACTGGCCGCGACCAGCGCATCGTCGGCTGCATGAACCACCAACCCAGGCAACTCGAGCTGGTAGCCACTGACATCCAGCCGATCGATCTGCACGCCCACATCACGCTCGACCTGGCGGATGAAGGCTGCACGCGCCCGCCTGGGCATCCCCAGGCGCCGGGCAAAACCGCGCAACACCCCGAGCAATTGAGCAGGTGCAGCAATGCTCACCGCCGACTCGGCACGCAAGCCCCACTGCAAGGCCAACATGACACTGGCGCCCCCCATCGAATGACCGATCACGGCCCGCAACGGCGGCAGCTCCGCCGCGGCTTCAAGCAGTGCCCGGGCGAACAGCACCACATGCGCCTGCTGCCCCGGCGAACGGCCATGGGCTGGCCCCTCCAGGGACACGACCGTGTGTCCTGCCTGCACCAGGGCTTCGATCAGCGCGGCAAACTGGGTGGGCCGCCCTTCCCAGCCGTGCATCAGGAGCACCGTCGGCCCCTTGCCCCAGCGCAAGGCCGAAAGACCGAAGCGCAGGGTGATACGCTCGGCCGAAGCCAATAGCGGCAACTCCCACTGCCGCGCAGGCAGGTTACGCGGCGTCATGAAGGCGCGCCGCATGCGCCCGGCGACATGCTCGGGGGCCAGATGGCCGAGGGTGCCGTTGACGCTGCGAATCCAGCTCAGGGTCGTCATCGCCTTGCTCCAGAGTTGAGGTTGCTCAGATAACCGCCGACTTGGCGGCGCGCAGAATACGGTCGGAAAGTTCGGTAGCGCCCAGGGCTCGGGCCAGGGCCAGGCCGCCGACCATCAGGGCGAGGTCGGCGAACGCCTTGTCGATATCCTCGGGACGATCGACCATCTGCGCCGTCATAAGCTCGAGGTGTTCGGCCAACATTTCGCGAAAGGCTGCGGGCAAACGCTGCATCTCACCCAACGCATTAGGCAAGGGACAGGCGTGCTCATGGGCATCACGGTGCTTGCGCGACAGATAGAAAGCTGCTGCCAGCGCACGACGCTCGGCACCAGACAGGCTGGGGTCGACCTGCGAAAGCAAGGCCCGTCGCTCACCGAGCAACTGGTCGAATGCCGCCAGCATCAATTCATCCTTGCTATCGAAATGGGCGTAGAAGCCTCCGACGGTGAGGCCTGCTGCAGCCATTACCTGACCTACGCTGGGGTCGGCTGGCCCCTGCTGGATCAGTGCGCTACAGGCGGCGTCGAGAATACGCTCGCGAGTCCGGGTCTTTTTATCGTTCATGGGCACCCCCAAATATGATGATCGAAATATTACGCATGTAATATTTTCTCGCAAGCGAAATCGCGTACCGCTGATCGGGCACCTGGAAGATTAAAGAGGTAGAAAAACAAAAGGCCCATTCAATAATCGAATGAGCCTTTGAAGTCCCGTAAAACACGGGTAAAAATGGCGTCCCCTAGGGGACTCGAACCCCTGTTACCGCCGTGAAAGGGCGGTGTCCTAGGCCACTAGACGAAGGGGACGTAACCTTCGTGCCGATTCATTTTCACGAACCGTGGCAGATTGGTGGAGCTAAGCGGGATCGAACCGCTGACCTCCTGCATGCCATGCAGGCGCTCTCCCAGCTGAGCTATAGCCCCGAAACAAAACAAAAAGCTCACTCAACAGTCGAATGAGCCTTTCAACCCCGCAAAACGCGGGAAGAAATGGCGTCCCCTAGGGGACTCGAACCCCTGTTACCGCCGTGAAAGGGCGGTGTCCTAGGCCACTAGACGAAGGGGACGTAACCTTCGTGCCGATCCGTTTTCACGAACCGCGGCAAAATTGGTGGAGCTAAGCGGGATCGAACCGCTGACCTCCTGCATGCCATGCAGGCGCTCTCCCAGCTGAGCTATAGCCCCGGATTTCTAGCCTCTCGGCCCAGCGACATCATGAAATATCGCTTGTGCAATACTGGCGTCCCCTAGGGGACTCGAACCCCTGTTACCGCCGTGAAAGGGCGGTGTCCTAGGCCACTAGACGAAGGGGACGAACCTTCTTACCTTCAAGACTTGGTTGCTGGACCAGTCTTGCTTCACGACCTTGATCACGAAGCGGAATTTGGTGGAGCTAAGCGGGATCGAACCGCTGACCTCCTGCATGCCATGCAGGCGCTCTCCCAGCTGAGCTATAGCCCCACAATGTCGCTTTGAACTGAATCACCGGCTGGGTGCCTGGTGCTTCATTTTCGTTCATCGCTGTGGACGGGGCGCATATTAAGATCGGATTGCAGCACTGTCAAACGAATTCGTGAAAATATCAAAAATTTTTTTCACAGATAACAATCACTTACCGCCCTGCCCTGCTCCCGGCGATTGCCAGGTCCTGTGGCAGCGGGCAAGCCCACTGCCACAGGGGCGTGAGATAAGCCAATCAGGCGATATTCGCCAGCAGCTTTTCCCACTCCTTATTCTCTTTCTTCGACACGCCGCCCAGCAGTTCCAGCGCCTGGCGCAGACGGTAGCGGGTCAGGTCGGGGCCGAGAATCTCCATGGCATCGAGCACCGACACCGAGCTGGCCTGCCCCGAAATTGCGGCGAACATCAGCGGCATGGCGTCACGCAGCTTCAGCTCCAGGGCCTCGACCACCGCCTGGATGCAGCCGGTAATACGCTCCTTTTCCCACTGCCGCAGGCTTTCGAGCTTCCACAAGATCAACTGCATGACCTGACGCACCTGATCGGGCGACAGTTTCTTGTGCTCGAACAGCTTGGCATCGAGCTTGAGGGCGCCCTCGAAGAAGAACCCGCCCAGTGGCGCGATCTGGCTGAAGGTTTCGACACGACCCTGTACATGCGGTGCGATCTTCATCATGTAGTCGCTGTTGAACGCCCACTTCTGTACGCGCGCCGCAAACTCCTCGACCGGCAGGTCGCGCAGCCACTGACCATTGAGCCAGGACAGCTTCTCGATGTCGAAGATCGGCCCGCCAAGGGAAATACGCGACAGGTCAAAATGCTCGACCATTTCTGCCAGGGAGAACTTCTCGCGCTCGTCCGGCATCGACCAGCCCATGCGCCCCAGGTAGTTGAGCATGGCTTCAGGCATGAAGCCCATACGCTCGTAGAACGTGACCGAGGTCGGGTTTTTGCGCTTGGACAGCTTGGATTTGTCCGGGTTACGCAGCAGCGGCATATAGCACAGCTTGGGTTGCTCCCAGCCAAAATACTCGTAGAGCTTGATCAGCTTCGGCGCCGACGGCAGCCACTCCTCGCCTCGCAAGACGTGGGTGATGCCCATCAGGTGGTCATCGACCACGTTGGCGAGGAAGTACGTCGGCAGGCCATCGTTCTTCATCAGAACCTGCATGTCCATGCGGTCCCATGGAATCTCGACATCGCCACGCAGCATGTCCGGCACCACACAGATACCTTCGCTCGGCACTTTCATGCGAATCACGTGGGGCTCGCCAGCGGCTAGTCGACGCTGCACTTCCTCGGCGCTCATTTTCAATGCGCGGCCGTCATAGCGCGGTGTTTCGCCACGGGCCATCTGTTCAGCACGCATCTGATCCAGCTCTTCGGCGGTGCAGAAGCAATAGAACGCATGGCCGGCATCGACCAGTTGCTTGGCGTACTTGGCGTAGATCTCGCCGCGCTCGCTCTGGCGGTACGGGCCGTGCGGGCCGCCAACGTCCGGACCTTCATTCCATTCGATACCGAGCCAGCGCAGGGCATCGAAAATCTGCTGTTCCGACTCGCGGGTCGAACGCAACTGATCGGTGTCTTCGATGCGCAGGATGAACTCGCCGCCGTGCTGCTTGGCAAAGCAGTAGTTGAACAGGGCGATGTAGGCAGTGCCGACGTGGGGGTCGCCAGTGGGCGATGGCGCGATACGCGTGCGAACGGTGGTCATGGACAGTCTCGGACGAAAGATGAAACAAAGGCGGGATGTTAGCAGGGTGCGGGCATCGGGCTCCAGCAATGGCGCTATCGTCACTTGTGACGGTGCATTGCCGAGCTGTTAAATTTGCTTACATTTCTGGAACGATAGTCCCTATGCCTGCTCAACTCAAACGCCGCCTGCTGATCTTTCTCACCTTGGTGGTGCTGGTCGCCCTCGCCTTTCTCGCCCACTGGTATTTCAAGGGGCGTTTCTACGAAAGCACCGACAATGCCTATGTGCAGGGTGAGATCACTCGCATTTCCAGCCAGCTGGGTGCGCGGGTCGACGAGGTGCTGGTAGAGGACAATCAACACGTCACGCAAGGCGATCTGCTGGTCCGCCTGGAGGTCGCCGACTTCCAGCTGGCGGTCGAGCGTGCCCGCGCGGCACTGGCTACGCGTGAAGCCGAACGCGTCCAGGCGCAAAGCCGACTGACCCAGCAAGACAGCTTGATCGCCGCCGGCCGAGCCCAGGTGGCCGCCAACCAGGCCACTCTTGATCGCTCGCGCCTGGACCTCAATCGTGCCGAAGCCCTGCGCAAACCTGGGTTCGTCTCGGAGGAGCGAGTCACCACCCTGTCTGCGGAAAACCACGTCGCCCGCTCCCAAGTCGACAAAGCCCAGGCCGACCTGCAGAGCCAGCGCCAGCAGATCAATGCGTTGACGGCCGAGCTCAAGCGCCTCGATGCGCAAATTGCCAACGCCCGCGCAGACCTGGCACAGGCAGAACTCAACCTTACCCGCTGTGAAATCCACGCCCCCATCAGTGGCACCATCGGCCAGCGCAGCGCCCGCAATGGCCAGGTGGTGCAGGCCGGCGCCTATCTCCTATCGATCGTTCCGGACGAAGACATCTGGGTGCAGGCCAACTTCAAGGAAACCCAGATCGGCAACATGCATCGGGGTCTGCGTGCCGAACTGATCTTCGACAGCTATCCCGACACCCCGATCGAAGGCCGTGTCGACAGCCTGTTCGCCGCATCCGGGGCGCAATTCAGCCTGCTGCCTCCAGACAATGCCACCGGCAACTTCACCAAGGTGGTGCAACGCATTCCGGTCAAGCTGACCTTTGCAGCCAATAACCCCTTGCACGGTCGCATTCGCCCAGGCATGTCGGTAACCGCCACCGTCGACCTGCGCAACAGCGCCGATCAGGCAGAGCGCGGCGAAACTCACGATGGCCGGTGACCAACTGCTGCGACCGACTGCGGAGCCTAGCCGGCGCGACTGGATTGCGGTGATGAGCGTGATGCTCGGTGCATTCATGGCCGTGCTGGACATTCAGATCACCAACTCCTCGCTCAAGGATATCCAGGGGGCATTGTCTGCCACCTTGGAAGAGGGCTCGTGGATCTCGACCTCCTATCTCGTGGCGGAAATCATCATGATTCCGCTGACCGCCTGGCTTGTGCAGTTACTATCCGCGAGGCGTCTGGCGGTGTGGGTCTCGCTTGGTTTTCTGGCGTCCTCGCTGTTGTGCTCGATGGCCTGGAACCTGGAAAGCATGATCGTGTTTCGCGCTCTCCAGGGGTTTACCGGCGGCGCACTGATTCCGCTGGCCTTCACCCTGACCCTGATCAAGCTGCCCGAACACCATCGAGCCAAGGGCATGGCGATGTTCGCCATGACCGCGACCTTCGCCCCCTCCATCGGTCCGACCCTGGGCGGTTGGCTCACCGAAAACTGGGGGTGGAAATACATCTTCTACATCAACATCCCGCCGGGGCTGGTGATGATCGCAGGGCTGCTCTACGGGCTGGAGAAGAAAGAGGCGCACTGGGAGCTGCTCAAAAGCACCGACTACGCCGGCATCGTCACCCTGGGGGTCGGCCTGGGCTGCCTGCAAGTCTTTCTGGAAGAAGGCCATCGCAAGGACTGGCTGGAGTCGAGCCTTATTGTCGGCCTGGGTACCGTGGCCCTGCTCTGCCTGATCACCTTCGTCATCCTCCAGCTTTCGCGGGCCAACCCCCTGATCAACCTGCGCATCCTCGGCAACCGCAACTTCGGCCTGTCGAGCATCGCCAGCCTGGGGATGGGTGTTGGGCTTTATGGTTCGATCTATCTGCTGCCGCTGTACCTTGCGCAGATCCAGGGCTACAACGCCCTGCAGATCGGCGAGGTGATCATGTGGATGGGAATTCCACAGCTGTTCCTGATTCCGCTGGTGCCGCAACTGATGAAGGTGATTGCGCCCAAGTTGCTCTGTGCACTGGGCTTTTGCCTGTTCGGGGCTGCCAGCTTCGGCTCGGGAGTGCTCAACCCGGACTTCGCAGGGCCACAGTTCAACCATATCCAGATCATTCGCGCACTCGGGCAGCCCATGATCATGGTCACCATCTCGCTGATCGCCACAGCTTACATTCAGCCCCAGGATGCGGGCTCCGCTTCGAGCCTGTTCAACATCCTGCGCAACCTGGGCGGCGCCATTGGTATCGCCTTGCTGGCCACCTTGCTGGATGCAAGGACCAAGGTGTATTTCGACTACCTGCGCGAATCAGTGGTGCCAAGCAACCCGCAAGTGGCGGAGCGGCTGGCCCAGTTGGCCGAACGACTGGGCAGTGACAGCGCGGCACTGGGGCGCTTGAGCGAAATCACCCACCAGCAGGCATTGATCATGGCCTACAACGATGCCTTCCATCTGGTAGGGATCGGTTTGGCGGTCAGCATGGTGGCGGTCTTGCTGACACGCAAACTGCCGCAGGGGCTGAAGGCCGGCGAGGCACACTGACCCTGTAACCCGGCCATTTCTGCGCCGACGAGCGCACTCAGCTGGCGATCAGCCGCTCACGCAGTTGCCCGATCTCGTCGCGCAACTGGGCGGCGGCCTCGAACTCCAGGTCGCGCGCCAGCTGGAACATCTTCTCTTCCAGCACCTTGATGCGCTTGGTGATCTCGCCAGGAGTGGCGAGCTCTGCCTCGTAGCGCGCAGCCTCCTCCGCCGCCTTGGCCATGCCCTTGCGCTTCTTGCTGCGCGCACCGGGCACCGTGGCGCCTTCCAGGATATCGGTGATGTCCTTGACCACCCCCTTGGGCACGATGCCATTCGCCTCGTTGAACGCCACCTGCTTGGCCCGACGCCGCTCGGTCTCGTCGATCGCCCGCTGCATGGACCCTGTCACCTGGTCGGCATAGAGAATCGCCTTGCCGTTGAGGTTGCGCGCAGCGCGACCAATGGTCTGGATCAGCGAACGCTCCGAACGCAGGAAGCCTTCCTTGTCGGCATCGAGAATGGCCACCAGCGATACCTCCGGCATGTCCAACCCCTCACGCAACAGGTTGATGCCCACCAGTACATCAAAGGTACCCAGACGCAGGTCCCGGATGATCTCCACCCGCTCCACGGTGTCAATGTCCGAGTGCAGGTAGCGCACACGCACATCGTGGTCTGCGAGGTAGTCGGTAAGGTCCTCGGCCATGCGCTTGGTCAGGGTCGTCGCCAGCACCCGTTCCCCCACCGCCACGCGCTTGCCGATTTCCGACAGCAGGTCATCCACCTGAGTGAGGGCTGGACGCACCTCTACCTGAGGATCGACCAGACCGGTTGGCCGCACCACCTGCTCGACCACACGCCCGGCATGCTCTGCCTCGTAAGGGCCAGGCGTCGCCGAGACGAAGATGGTCTGCGGGCTGACTGACTCCCACTCGTCGAAGCGCATAGGCCGGTTATCCAGCGCCGATGGCAGGCGGAAACCATACTCCACCAGTGTCTCTTTGCGAGAACGGTCGCCCTTGTACATGGCGCCGACCTGAGGAACGCTGACGTGTGACTCATCGATCACCAGCAACGCGTCGGCAGGAAGATAATCGTAGAGCGTCGGCGGCGGGGCGCCAGCCGGGCGACCGGACAGATAGCGCGAGTAGTTTTCGATACCGTTGCAATAACCCAGCTCGAGAATCATCTCCAGGTCGAAGCGCGTACGCTGCTCCAGACGCTGGGCCTCTACCAGCTTGTTGGCCTTGTTGAGGTACTCCAGCCGCTCGCCGAGCTCCTCCTTGATGCCGTCCACCGCCTCGAGCAGGGTCTCGCGCGGGGTCACATAGTGGCTCTTGGGGTAGAAAGTGAAACGCGGCAGCTTGCGGATCACTTCGCCGGTCAAGGGGTCGAAGGCGGCGATGTTCTCCACCTCGTCGTCGAACAGCTCGATACGGATGGCCTCAAGGTCCGATTCGGCCGGAAAGATGTCGATCACATCACCACGCACCCGGAAGGTGGCACGGGCGAAGTCCATCTCGTTGCGGGTGTACTGCAGGTCGGCCAGCCGGCGCAGCAGTGCGCGCTGGTCGAGCTTGTCGCCGCGATCGACGTGCAGAACCATCTTCAGGTAGGTTTCCGGGCTGCCCAGGCCATAGATACACGACACCGTGGTGACGATGATCGCGTCGCGCCGCTCCAGCAATGCCTTGGTCGCCGACAGGCGCATCTGCTCGATGTGGTCGTTGATCGAGGCATCCTTCTCGATGAAGGTGTCCGACGACGGGACGTAGGCTTCCGGCTGGTAGTAGTCGTAGTAGGAGACGAAGTACTCCACCGCGTTGTGCGGAAAGAAGGCCTTGAACTCGCCATACAGCTGGGCAGCCAGCGTCTTGTTCGGCGCCAGCACCATGGTCGGGCGCTGGACCTGTTGAATGACATTGGCGATGCTGAAGGTCTTGCCGGAGCCTGTCACCCCGAGCAGGGTCTGGTGCGACAGGCCCGCTTCGATACCCTCGACCATCAGACGAATGGCTTCGGGCTGGTCGCCGGCCGGCTGGAATCGGGTAACGAGCTGGAACTCGGACATGACGGACCTCTTGGATGTCGCGGCAACTGTAAATTTAGCCAGTAGTCTATACGCAAAAAGACGCGTCGGGGTGGCCTTTGCCGCCGCAGATGTGAACGCTCATTGCGGTGGACAAGGCAATTCGACCAATGGTCGAAAAATATTTGCGCAAAGCGCCTGAAAACCTGTGCCAGAGTGTCGCAGTGACCGATCGGTATCACTATACTGACTCCCCGTTTGCACCGCTTCAGTGCACTGGGCTGGAGGGTGCATTTCCTATCACTCTCCTATTCAGAGCCAAGGTAACAATGAGCCTGTTTTCCGCTGTCGAGCTGGCACCCCGCGACCCCATCCTGGGCCTCAACGAAGCATTCAACGCTGACCCACGTACCGACAAGGTCAATCTGGGCGTTGGCGTCTATTGCAATGAGGAAGGCCGCATCCCGCTGCTGCGCGCGGTGATCGAAGCCGAAACCCAGCGTGTCGCCCAACATGCCTCCCGCGGCTACCTGCCGATCGACGGTATCGCTGCCTACGACCAGGCCGTACAAAAACTGCTGTTCGGCGCTGAATCCGCACTGCTGGCTGAAGGCCGCGTAGTGACCGTGCAGGCTGTCGGCGGTACCGGCGCCCTCAAGATCGGTGCCGACTTCCTCAAGCGCCTTTCGCCGAACGCGGTAGTCGCCATCAGCGATCCGAGCTGGGAAAACCATCGCGCCCTGTTCGAGACTGCAGGCTTCCCAGTACAGAGCTACCGCTATTACGACGCACCGAGCAACGACGTCAACCGTGCCGGCATGCTCGAAGACCTGAACACGCTGCCCTCGGGCTCGATCGTCGTCCTGCACGCCTGCTGCCATAACCCGACCGGTGTCGATCTGTCGCTCGACGACTGGAAGAACGTACTGGAAGTGGTCAAGGCAAAAGGCCACGTGCCATTCCTCGACATGGCCTACCAGGGCTTCGGCGAAGGCATCGGCGAAGATGCCTTCGCCGTACGCCTGTTCGCCGATTCGGGCCTGGAGTTCTTTGTCTCCAGCTCGTTCTCCAAATCGTTCTCGCTGTATGGCGAGCGCGTCGGCGCGCTGTCGATCGTCACCGCTTCGAAAGACGAGAGCACGCGCGTGCTGTCGCAGGTCAAGCGCGTGATTCGCACCACCTACTCCAACCCGCCGACTCACGGTGCAACCATCGTCGCCACCGTGCTCAACAGCCCGGAACTGCGTCAGATGTGGGAAGCCGAACTGGGCGAAATGCGTGAACGCATCCACGGCATGCGCAAACAGATGGTCTCGCTCCTGGCCGAGTACGGTGCCAACCGCGACTTCAGCTTCGTCGGTCGCCAAGTCGGCATGTTCTCCTACTCGGGCCTGACTGTGGAACAGGTCGCGCGCCTGAAGAACGACTTCGGCATCTACGCGCTGGACACCGGTCGCATCGCTGTGGCGGCACTGAACCAGAGCAACATCCACGTGGTCACCAAGGCCATCGTCGAAGTGCTGTAACTGCTTGATTTGCCAGGGGGCAGCTTGACTTCCCCTTGGCATTCAGTAAGATACGCGCAGATTCCGCGATAGCTCAGTCGGTAGAGCAAATGACTGTTAATCATTGGGTCCCTGGTTCGAGTCCAGGTCGCGGAGCCAGACACTGAAAAACCTCCAGATGCGCAAGCACTGGAGGTTTTTTGTTTTTCCGGCATCAGAAAGATCGTCGCAAGATGCGCTCAGTGGTCGCGCCCGATGGGGTAGAACACCCCGCCACTCCAAACCCCCAACCACTCCTCGCCATCGATCACGCGTGGCACCGCAAGCTCCACCATCTGGTAGAACACATTGCGGTGGATGAGCGCTTCGAGGTTGCTACGCATCAGCAGGTAAGGCGATGGCTCATGCGTTGTCGGATCGGTCTCTACCCGAATGGGGTGATCAGGACCGGCTTCGACCTGATCCTCGACATTGCTGGTGAAACGCAGGACCTGCTGCTCACCACTGCCCTCCACTTCCAGGCTGACCGCCACGAACGGCGCATCATCGACTCGAATGCCGACCTTTTCCACAGGCGTTACCAGGAAATAGTCATCACCGTCGCGACGAATGATGGTAGAGAACAAGCGCACCATCGGCTTGCGCCCGATCGGCGTCCCCAAGTAGTACCAGGTGCCGTCGCGGGCGATGCGCATGTCGATGTCGCCGCAGAAATCGGGATTCCACAGATGCACGGGAGGCAGCCCCTTGTCCTTGGGTATCTGCGCCAGAAGATCGTTGGCCTTGCCCGTACCTGTCATCACCCGTTCCTTACCGACTCATTCCCAGGAGGCTACGAGCGTACTCGCGCATGGGTGCCGCGAGCAAATCCTGCGGCGTATTGTCGTGGAACGTCAACAAACCGCCACGGCTCTTGATGCGCGCGGTATCGATCAGATAGCGCGTGCTGGTTTCGATCAGCATCATCTGCACCACACCGGTATCCCAACCAAGGCGATCCACTGCCTGCTCGTCGTACCATTCGTCGCCATTACCAATGCGGTCATCGGTGCGAGCGAAACGGGTATAGAGCACGTAATGGGCTCCGACCGAACGCGCCTCGGCTATCGCGTCCTCCAACCCCAACGGCGCCTTGGCGCGACGCACCAGCGGGAAGTACTCGACGAAGCTCTTGAATGCTTCTTCGGCAACGGCATTCTGCTGCGGCACCGGCCCTTTCCCAGGCGGCACGAAGGCGCCTTGGCCAATGAAGATGAACGAATCAGGCTGCAGCCGAACCGACAGGGTTCGGGCGGTATCGCTGTGATCGAGCAGACCGGCGTCGCTCATCTGATAGCGAACACCTTCGCCCATGTCGCTGACTTTCATGCAGCCGCTCAACGCCATCAGCGCCAGCAGCAAGACCAGGCTACGCATCTTTCCTCCAGTGACCGGTGACGAAAAACCGGCGAATAGCCGCCAGATGCAGCTTTTGCGCCAGCTCAGCCGCCGATCACCTTCATCACTGTCACACCCCCCGAGAACGCCAGCTCCTGCTTGTCCGCCAGAGCCTTGACCAGCAGACGCTGAATCACTGGAAGTGCCTGGTGACACGGCTTGTCGAGCAGATCGCCGATAAAGTGGCGATTGCTCGAAGACAGGCAGCCATGCAGCCAGCCAGTAGAGGACAGACGCAAGCGCGAGCAGGTCCGGCAAAACGGCACGCTCTCGTTGGCAATCACACCAAAGTAACCTTGGCCAGGAATCTGGTAGCGCAGGGCCGTTGCATCCAAAGCCGCTGGCGCCTGCTGGAAGTGATGATGATCGCCGATCAATGCCAGCAATTGCTCGAGACTGACGAACTGACGCAGGAATGCATTCGAATCAAGTGCCAGGTGACCCATGCGCATCAACTCGATGAAACGCAGTTCATAGCCTCTTGCCAGGCAGTAATTGAGCAGCGGCACTACCTGATCGAGATTGTGCCCGCGCATCGGCACCATGTTGACCTTGATGCGCATACCCGCCGCACTCGCCTCCTCCATGCCCCTCAGCACGCTGGCCAGGTCGCCGCCCCGAGCGATGCTGCGAAATGCGGTTGGGTCGAGGGTATCGAGCGAGACATTGAGCCGGTCGATACCCGCTGCACGCAACATCGCAAGCTTGCGACTGAGCAACTGACCGTTGGTGGTCAAGGCGATATCCTTGAGCCCCAAGCCACCGACAATCTTCAGGAATGGCTCCAGGCGGGGGCTGATCAATGGTTCGCCACCGGTGATGCGCAGACGCTCGATACCTGCGGCATCGACCAGAAGAGCCACCCCGCGCGCCAGTGCATCGGCGGACAGCTCATCCTGCGCCGCCACCAGGCGCTTGCCATCGGGCACACAGTAACTGCACGCATAGTTGCAGGCAGCTGTCAGGCTGACGCGCAGGTTGCGAAAACGCCTGCCTTGACGATCGACGATCATGGGTGACTCCGGCATGAGAAAAGCGAGCCGGCAAAACTTGACTCAAAGATCAGGTTTTTGCAAGCCCTGTCGCCGAAGCAGAAGTGACTGGCGGAGCCTGCCCGTCATGGACAACGCTCCGCAGGGGGTCTTCAGGCGGCCGGTTCCGGGTCGCGCTTGCGCTTGTTGCCCATGCGCACGCCGATGTCCATCAGGAACTGGAAGAAACCTTCCTGATCCTCGAGAACGTTGCTCCAGAACGGCGAGTGATACAGCGCTACGGCGCCATGCACCAACGCCCAGGCAGCGCAGTAGTGGAAGTATGGCGGCACATCCTCGAGCTTACCTTCACTGATACGGCCCTTGATCAGCTGGGTCAGGCGCTCGAAATTGGAGGCGCGAATACGGTGCAGTTCCTCGACCATCTCCGGCACCTGGTTACCCTTGACCACCTTCTCCTCGAGACGGTCGAACAAGCGGTAGCGCTGGGGATCGCGCATGCGGAACTCGAAGTAGGCTCGCGAAAGGGCTTCCTTGTCGCGATCGACGTCGTCCGAATGCAACAGCGCGTTCAAATCACGCTCGTAGTCGAGCATCAGGCGCAGGTAGATCTCCGCCTTGGACTTGAAGTGCTTGTAGATCGTGCCTTTGCCGATACCGACCGCGTCGGCGATCATCTCGACGGTGACACTGTCTTCACCCTGTTCGAGAAACAGCTTGAGCGCCGTGTCGAGGATTTCTTGCTCGCGGCGACGAAACTCACGGACCTTACGAGGTTCTTTCTGCATAAGAAGGACTGGATGACAATCGAAGCGGATTATTATGCCTAACTTGCAGCAAATTGCACGGATCATCCAACCATATCTGTGTTTCATGATGAGTTCGAGTGCAAACCGGGTCTGTCCGGCCTGAATCCCATGGATGCGTCCGTTACCCCACGCACGGCTGTCGCTCGTCTACAGCCGAAGCGGCGGAGCTCGCCAGACTCACCAGGCTCATCGAACGTTGTAAGCCGCCGGGAAGCAGCGCACGATCTACACACTCTCCAGACTTTTCACCGCACATCTATACAGATAGATACCTAATAGCAGCAAACTCATCCGATTTCTGCTGGCTGCCATACCCTGATGGCCCATTGATTGTCAGGTGTATTCCAAATCTGTTTAAAAAACGACCAACTGACGCTGGCAGTGCGAGGATACTCGCCAATACTTGAAGTGTTGGCGCGGCGCATCCCCCCAAGTGGCGCGCCGATAAAGGTGCCCAGGGACCGCGTACCTTTGTTTTACTCCTAATGGTCTTAACCCGGATTCCTCCCCCAGAATCCGGGTTTTTTTTGCCCGCCTTGCTTTAGCTTCAGGCGACGCGTGCCAAGGGGAACAGGCGCTTGAAGTTGGCGGTCGTCTGCTCGGCCAACTGCGCGTAGCTCACCCCTCGCAACGATGCGACGTACTCGGCGACTTCACGCACGTACTGCGGCAGGTTCGGCTTGCCGCGATACGGGATGGGCGCCAGGTATGGCGAGTCGGTCTCTACCAGCAGCCGGTCGACAGGCACCTGGCGGGCGACCTCGCGCAGGGCTTCGGCATTGCGGAAGGTGACGATTCCGGAGAGCGAGATGTAGTACCCCAGATCGAGTGCAGCCTTGGCCATGTCCCAGTCTTCTGTAAAGCAGTGCAACACGCCCGCCTGCGGCAGACTGGCCTCGCGCAGCAGCGCCAGGGTGTCGGCCCGCGCCGCACGGGTGTGAACGATCACCGGCTTGCCTGTCTGCCGAGACGCCTCCAGGTGCAGGCGGAAAGACGCCTGCTGCAACTCGGCGGCCTCAGGCTCGTAGTGATAGTCCAATCCGGTTTCGCCAATTGCCACCACGTGCGGGTGAGCCAGCTCGCGCAACAACCATTCCAGCGCCGGCGTCTCCCCCGGGGCCAGATCGAGCGGGTGCACGCCTACCGAACAGTCGACGTCGGCGTACTGCTCGCTCAGGGCCTTTACCGCCCCGGCGTTCTCGGCGCTTACGCCGATGCACAGAAAATGCCCGACCCCACGCTCGCGGGCCGCCTGCAGGGCGGCGTCGAGCGAGCCCGCATGGGCGCTCAGGTCAAGTCGGTCGAGGTGGCAATGGGAATCTACGAGCATGGAATGAGAGCACACATGAAAATGAACGATGGGGAATCAGCGCGTGGCCAGCATCTGCAGCCAATGGGCCAACAGGGCTTCGAGCAGCAGCACGCGATTGAGGTTGGCCTTGCCCTGCACTTTCTGGCGCTGCTCGAGAATCCAGGCCTGGACCTCGAGCACCCTGCCCTGCCGGCTCTTCTGCGCAAGGTATTGTATGACCTTGCGCATGTCGGCCAAGCCTAGCCCGTCTTCGTCCTGGGTCAACTGGTAGCGCAGGATCAGGTGCGACCAGTCGCAGAACCAGTCGAACAGCAACAGCAGCGGCACGTTGTTCCAGGCCTCGGCCAACTGGCTGGGCGATTGCTGCTGCTTGATCAACTTCTTCACCCCCTCGGTGACCAGTGCCCGTTGCTCGCGCACACCCTGGGACTGCAAGCTGACAGCCATCAGTGGAGACCCTGCCGCCAGGGTCAGCAGTTCGTCACGCTCGACCTGATCGAGCTCCGGTAGCGCCGTCGCCAGCCAGGCCTGACTCTGCGCAAGCGTCGGCTGCGCACAGGCGACTTGCTGGCAACGGCTCTTGATCGTTGGCAACAAACGGCTGGGCTGATGGCTCACCAGCAGCAGCACGGTATCGCCCGAAGGCTCTTCGAGACTCTTGAGCAAAGCGTTGGAGGCGTTGACGTTCATCGCTTCGACCGGCTCGATCAGTACCACCTTGCGCCCGCCCAGCTGCGCAGTCTGCACCACGAACGAAACCAGATCCCGCACCTGGTCGACCTTGATGGGCTTGTCGGCCTCTTCGGGTTCCAGCACGAAGTTATCGGGGTGGCTGCCAGCCTTGAGCAACAGGCACGACTTGCATTGCCCGCAGGCATCCACCCCTTGCGGCTGCTGGCACAACAGGCGAGCCATCAGGCGTTCGGCCATGGCGCGCTTGCCGATACCCTGCGGCCCGTGCAACAGGTAGGCATGGGCATGCTGGCTGCGCCCGGCCAACTGCTGCCAGAGCGCTTGCTGCCAGGGGTAGGCCTCAGCCACGGCAACGCTCCAGGATACCTGGCAGCAATGCGTCGATGGCGCGCTGCACCGCCTCAAGCGGCTGCCCGGCATCCAGCAGGCTGTAGCGCTGCGGCGCTTGGCCTGCGCGCTGCAGATAAGCCTGACGCACCGACTCGAAGAATGCCTGGCCCTCCTGCTCGAAGCGGTCCAGGCGACCGCGGGCGGCAGCACGGGCAAGACCGACTTCTACTGGCAGATCGAAGACCAGGGTCAGGTCCGGGCGCAGCGTGCCCTGAACGAAGTCTTCCAGCACCGCGATGCGCTCCACGGGCAAGCCACGCCCCCCGCCCTGATAGGCGTAGGTGGCGTCGGTGAAACGGTCGCAGAGCACCACGGCGCCCCGCGCCAGTGCTGGGCGAATGACCTCGGCCAAGTGCTGGGCGCGCGCAGCGAACATCAACAGGAGCTCGGTGTCGACCGCCATGGTTTCGTCGCTGGGAGCGAGGAGCAACTCGCGGATACGCTCGGCCAACGGCGTACCACCAGGCTCACGGGTCATGACCACATCCACGCCCTGCTCACGCAGGCGCGCGGCCAGGTACTCGCGATTGGTGCTCTTGCCCGCGCCTTCGGGGCCTTCCAGAGTGATGAACAAACCGCTCACGGGCATTCCTTACTGTTTTTCGGTGGGCGCCGGCGCTTGTGCGGGCGCGGGCTCTTCGGCGGACTGGGTTGGCGCGCCTTCAAGGGCTTCGCCGGACCGAGGCGCGGCTTCAGTTGGCGGCTCGGCGTCCGGTGCCTGATCGGCCGTGCCCTGCGGGGCTTGTGGCGCCGGACTGGAACGGTAGTCGGCGCGGCGCTTGAGCTGATATTCGCGCACAGCCGTATTGTGGTCGTCCAGGTCATCGGAGAAGACGTGGCTGCCATCGCCACGCGCGACGAAATACAGGCTGGTACCGTCTGACGGATTCAGCGCGGCGTGAATCGCTTCGCGTCCGACCATGGCGATCGGTGTCGGCGGCAGGCCGGTCATGGTGTATGTGTTGTAGGGTGTCGGTGCACGCAGGTCGGCACGCGTGATCTTGCCGTTATAGCGCTCACCCATGCCGTAGATAACCGTAGGATCGGTCTGCAGCATCATGCCCAAGCGAAGGCGGCGCACAAATACGCCTGCGATCTGCCCTCGCTCCTGAGGAATACCGGTTTCCTTCTCCACCAGCGAGGCCATGATCAGCGCCTGGTAGGGATCACGGTATGGCAAATCGGTCACCCGATCCGCCCACTCCTTGGCCAGCACCTCCTCAAGGCGCATGTAGGCTTGCTGCAACAGTTCGACATCAGTCATGCCGCGCACGAAGCGATAGGTGTCCGGGAAGAAACGCCCCTCAGGGAAAACACCGGTATGCCCAAGCTTGTCCATCACTTCAGTGTCGGAGAGCCCGTCGAGGGTGTGCTTGATCTTTTCATGCCTGGCCACGGCCGTGCGCACCTGGCGGAAGGTCCACCCCTCGACCAGGGTGAGGTTGTACTGCACCACATCGCCACGGCGCCAGGCGTCGAACAGGGCTTCGACGGTCATTCCGGGCGTCAGGCGGTACTCACCCGTATGCAGTGCGGTGCCAGCCATGTTGAAACGCCAGTAAAGACGCAACCAGAAGGCATCGTCGAGCAGCCCCTCGCTCTGCATGCGGTAGAACATGCGGTTGGGGTTGGTGCCATTGGGCACATCGAGCAGGCGCTCTTCGGTGACATGCAGCGGCTGCTCCAGGACCGAGTTAACCTTCCAGGCCGACCAGCCTACGGCCAGGCCGGCAAGGATCAGGCCCATTTCCAGCAGCAGCAGGATTTTGCGTCTCACGAATCAGGTATCCAGTAACGTACGGGCAACGGCCTGCAGTTTACGGGTGAGCGGCCCGGCCGGCCAGTCGAGGTTGAGCGCTGCGAACGTACGCACGGGCCAAATTCCATACACGCTGTTGCAGACGAACACCTCGTCGGCCGCCTCCAGATCGGCTTGCACAAGGTCGCCGGTCCGGACTTCGATACCCAGCGCCGGTGCTTCGTCCAGCAGCGCAGCGCGCATGACGCCTGCCACGCCGCAGCGGCTCAGGTCGGCAGTCAGCAGCACGCCGTCGCGGACCAGGAACAGATTACTGTAGACCCCTTCGATCAGGTGCCCCTGCACGTCACGCATCAGACCCTCGGCACAGGCAGAGTCTTGCCATTCGGCGCGAGCCATTACCTGCTCCAGGCGATTGAGGTGCTTGAGCCCGGCCAGCAGCGGTTGCTGCGCAAGACGGGTCTGGCAGTCGAACAGCCCGATGCCTTGCTCCGCGTTGCCCGCAGGATAAGCTGGCCTTGGACCACCCTGGAGAATACGTCGGGCCAAGGCCCCGGAGGCGGGCGCATAGCCGCGCTGGCTATCACCACGAGTGACGATCAGTTTGGCTACGCCTTCACCGAGCTGACTGGCGTAGCGCAGCAACTCGTCGTGAACAAGCGCAAGATCGATATCGATTGCCAGCCGCTGGCAACCCAGCGCGAGACGTTCAAGATGTCGCGACAGCAGGCTGGGCCTGCCGCCGCGCACGGCGATAGTCTCGAACAGACCATCGCCATAGGCCAGGCCGCGGTTCTGCAGGTTGACTGCAGTCGCCGGCTGGCCGTCGATCCAGCTGTGCATCAATCGGCGAACCGGCGGAATACCAGCGAACCGTTGGTACCGCCAAAGCCGAAGGAGTTGGAGAGCACGACATCGATCGGCATGCTGCGCGCCTGGTGCGGCACGAAGTCCAGATCGCAACCTTCGTCGGGCTCGTCCAGGTTGATGGTCGGCGGCGCCATCTGGCTGTTGATCGCCAACACACTGAAGATCGCCTCTACCGCACCGGCAGCCCCCAGCAGATGGCCGGTCATCGACTTGGTCGAGCTGACGGCCAGCTTGTAGGCGTGCTCGCCGAAGACACGCTTGATGGCCGCCACTTCGGCGATATCGCCAGCAGGAGTCGAGGTGCCGTGGGCGTTGATGTAGCTGACCTCTTCAGGCTTCACACCCGCATCACGCAGGGCGTTGACCATGCAGCGTGCAGCGCCGTCGCCGGTATCCGGTGGCGATGTCATGTGGAACGCGTCGCCGCTCATGCCGAAACCGACCAGCTCGGCATAGATGGTCGCACCACGTGCCTTGGCATGTTCGAGCTCCTCCAGCACCAGGGCGCCGGCACCATCGGACAACACAAAGCCATCACGCCCCTTGTCCCACGGACGGCTGGCACGGGACGGCTCGTCATTGCGAGTCGAAAGCGCCCGCGATGCGCCGAAACCGCCCATGCCCAAACCGCACGCCGCCATTTCCGCACCGCCGGCGATCATCACGTCGGCCTCGCCATAGGCGATATTGCGCGCAGCCATGCCGATACAGTGGGTACCGGTGGTGCACGCAGTGGAGATAGCGTAGTTGGGGCCCTGCAGCCCAAGGTGGATCGACAGGAAGCCGGAGATCATGTTGATGATCGAGCCGGGGACGAAGAATGGCGAAATCCGGCGCGGCCCTTGCTCATGCAGGGTTCGGCTGGTGTCTTCGATATTGGTCAAGCCACCGATGCCCGACCCCATGGCCACGCCGATACGCTCGCGGTTGGCGTCGGTCACTTCCAGGCCAGCATTGCGCACCGCCTGGAAACCGGCCGCCAGGCCGTACTGGATGAACAGGTCAAGCTTGCGAGCTTCCTTGGCCGACAGGTACTGCTCGACCTCAAAGCCCTTCACCGAGCCGCCAAAACGGGTGGAGTAGGCACTCAGGTCCGTGTGTTCGATCGGACCGATGCCACTGCGGCCAGCCAGAATGCCCTGCCAGGTGCTTGGTACATCAGTACCCAGTGGCGACAGCATACCCATACCGGTGACCACGACGCGTCTACGCGACACAGCACTCTCCTTTTCTAATAACAGAGTCTCTTGCGATTGCATTCAG
Source organism: Pseudomonas sp. A014 (assembly GCF_052378495.1). Taxonomy (NCBI): domain Bacteria; kingdom Pseudomonadati; phylum Pseudomonadota; class Gammaproteobacteria; order Pseudomonadales; family Pseudomonadaceae; genus Pseudomonas; species Pseudomonas sp. A014. The sequence continues at coordinate 1,726,499 of NZ_CP199001.1, read as the reverse complement.
CATGGCCGAATGAAATGGCAACAGGCTCTCGATTGCCCGGTGAATGACGCCAATGGCTCGCAAAGAAAAAACCGCACGCCGGCAAAGGCAGTGCGGTTTTTCCCGACAAGAAGCGTCGACTGAAACGTCTTAGGCCTTGTGGCTGTTGACGTAGTCGATTGCAGCTTGAACGGTAGTGATCTTCTCGGCTTCTTCGTCAGGGATTTCGGTCTCGAATTCCTCTTCCAGAGCCATCACCAGCTCAACGGTGTCAAGCGAATCGGCACCCAGGTCATCAACGAAGGAAGATTCGTTCTTGACTTCCTCTTCCTTGACGCCCAGTTGCTCGGCGACGATTTTCTTGACGCGTTCTTCGATGGTGCTCATACCTAGTTTTCACTCCTAATGGACATATGTCATGCAGCTGGCCGGTGACCAAGTTTATAGGAAGACGCCTGCTTTTCAAGCGTAACGCGCCTTCACGAGAGACACCCGGCCTGCCACCTGGAATCTGGTTGCAGCTTTATAACGGATTTTAGGCTTGCAGTATGACTGTTTTTTTAAGCAATCCGTCACATTGAGTTGCTGATGTTACATGTACATCCCGCCGTTCACCGGCACGGTAGCGCCTGTGACATAGGCTGCGCCGTCGGATGCCAGGAAGGAAACCACTTTCGCGATCTCCTCGGCCTGACCCAGGCGGCCCAGCGGAATCTGGGTCTGCAGCGCTTCACGCTGCGCTTCGGGCAGCTCGCGGGTCATGTCGGTATCGATGAAGCCCGGGGTGACCGAGTTTACAGTGATACCGCGCGAGCCCACTTCACGCGCCAGGGCACGGCTGAAACCTTCGAGGCCCGCCTTGGCAGCGGCGTAGTTGGCCTGGCCGGCGTTACCCATGGCCCCGACGACCGAACCGATGCTGATGATACGACCCCAGCGCGCCTTGGTCATGCCGCGCAGCACGCCCTTGGACAGACGGTAGAGGCTGTTGAGGTTGGTGTCGATGACATCGAACCATTCTTCATCTTTCATGCGCAGCATCAGGTTGTCGCGGGTGATGCCGGCATTGTTGACCAGGATCGCCGGAGCACCGAACTGCTCGGTGATCGCTGCCAGCACGGCACTCACGGACTCTTCGCTGGTGACATTGAGCTCAAGACCGGTACCGGTGATACCGTGTTCCTTGAGGGTCTCGGCGATACGCTGGGCACCCGAAGCGGAAGTGGCGGTACCGATTACGGTAGCGCCCTGGCGGCCCAGTTCCAGGGCGATGGCCTGGCCGATACCACGGCTGGCGCCGGTGACCAGTGCAACTTTACCTTGCAGGCTCATGCAAGTTTCTCCAGATATCAGGCCAGCGCCGCGCGGGTGGCGGCGACGGCGTCAGGGGTATTGAGGTTGTAGGTGGTAACGCCATCGGCGCAACGCTTGTTCAGGCCAGCCAGGACCTTGCCCGGGCCGCACTCGACCAGATTGACCGCACCGCTGGCCGCCAGGGTCTGCACACACTCCACCCAACGTACCGGCTGGTACAACTGCGCCAACAGGTCGCGCTTGAGTGCGTCGAGATCGGCGGCGATGGCGGCGGTGACGTTCTGCACTACCGGAATCTGCGGCGCCTTCCACTCGATGGCGTTGACCGCTTCAGCGAAACGCTCGGCAGCCGGCTTCATCAGCGCACAATGCGACGGCACGCTGACCGCCAATGGCAGCGCACGCTTGGCGCCCTTGGCCTTGCACAGCTCGATCGCACGATCGACCGCCGCCTTGTTACCGGCGATGACGACCTGGCCCGGGGAGTTGAAGTTGACCGCACTGACCACTTCATCCTCGGCAGCCTCGGCGCAGATGGCTACCACATCAGCATCATCCAGGCCGAGAATCGCAGCCATGGCACCGTGACCTGCAGGCACGGCTTCCTGCATCAGCTGGCCACGGCGCTCGACCAGGCGAACGGCGTCCTTGAGCGACAGGCTACCGGCAGCGACCAGGGCACTGTACTCACCCAGGCTGTGACCAGAGACCAGGGCGGGTTGCGCACCACCCTCCTCCAGCCACAGACGCCAAAGGGCGATCGAGGCCGTCAGGATCGCCGGCTGGGTCTTGTCGGTTTGATTGAGTTGTTCTTCCGGACCTTCCTGGACCAGCTTCCACAGGTCGTAGCCCAGAGCCTCGGAAGCCTCCTTGAAGGTCTCGACGATTACCGGCTTTTCAGCGCCGAGCTCGGCGAGCATGCCCAGCGACTGGGAGCCTTGACCAGGAAAGACGAATGCGAGGGATGCAGACATTGAACAAGCCCTTATGATCTTGTCGTCGGATAGGGTGCGCCCCACCAATGGCGAGGCGCGGAATCTGAAAACTTGGATGGAAACGCAGACCAAGCGGTCACATTTAACCACTTCATCGCCAATATGCCTAAAGCAACAGGTCTTCGAGACGACCGTGCAGCCGCTGCGGCAGGTTTTCCTGGATCTCGATCAGCGCGCGCTGGATGGCGCTCTGCAGGCCCTGTACGCCTGCCGAACCATGACTTTTGATGACGATCCCCTGCAAACCGAGAAAACTTGCGCCATTGTGTCGCGCCGGTGCCAGGTCAGCCTGCAGGCGCCTGAGCAACGGCATCGCCACCACCCCGGCCGCACGAGAAAACAGCCCACCCTTGAACAGCGCCTCTATACGCGCACCGATCATGCTCGCCAGCCCTTCGCTGGACTTGAGCAGGATATTGCCGACGAAGCCGTCGCACACCACCACATCGGCCTCGCCGCGATACAGGCCATCGCCTTCGACAAAACCGATGTAGTTCAGCCCACGGGCATTGTGCAACAGACTGGCCGCCAGTTTGACCTGCTGGTTGCCCTTGATATCCTCGGTACCGACATTGAGCAACGCCACGCGCGGTCGCTGGATCCCCAGCGCCTGAGCCGCCACCGACCCCATCACGGCGAACTGGTAGAGGTTCTCGGCACTGCAATCGACATTGGCCCCCAGGTCGAGCAACTGACAATAGCCAGCCTGGGTCGGAATCGCCGCCACCATGGCGGGGCGATCGATGCCCGGCAGCGTCTTGAGGACAAAGCGCGACAGCGCCATCAGCGCCCCGGTGTTCCCGGCGCTCACACAGGCCTGCGCCTTGCCGTCACGCACCAGCTCGAGGGCGACGCGCATCGACGAATCAGGCTTGCCGCGCAACGCCTGCGAAGGCCGCTCGTCCATGCCCACCACCTCGCTCGCCGCGACAATTTGCAGGCGCGCACGATCGGCAGCTGCAAGGCCACTGACAAGTTCTTCAAGGAGAGAGGGTTGACCGACGAGGGTCAGGTGCAGCGAGGGGGTAGCCGAAAGGCAGGCAATGCTAGCCTGGACAATGCTGCGGGGACCGAAGTCCCCGCCCATTGCGTCGATCGCGATGATCTGAGCGGACAAGGATTACTCGTCAGCGCCCTTGTCGATCACTTTGCGACCACGGTATACGCCTTCTGGCGAAACGTGGTGGCGCAGGTGTACTTCACCGGTGCTCTTCTCTACGGACAGCGCGTTTTCCGACAGGGCGTCGTGCGAACGGCGCATGTCACGGGCAGAGCGGGATTTTTTGTTCTGCTGAACAGCCATAATTGATTAACTCCTAAACGTTTGGGTCACGCTTTAACTGCGCCAAGACACTGAACGGGTTGGACCGCGATACCTCGTCCTTGCTCGATTCGGGCTCGTCTGCGCCCGCCGGCTGCTGGCATTCTTCCGGATGGTGAGCAGGCACGATGGGGAGGGCGAGCAAAAGCTCCTCCTCGATCAGCGCCTGCAGATCCAAAGGATCTTCGCCCAGTTCCAGCACGTCATAGCCTTTCGGCAACGACTGGGTATTCGCACCCTCCTTCACCACGGCATAAGTACATTCGCTGTGGATCGGCAGGGTGACCAGCTCAAGACAACGCTGGCAAACCATTTTGACTTCGACATTCAGATCGCTGTGGATAACCACAACGTGCTGCTCGTCTCGCTCAAAATCGAACTTCGCCTGCACCGTACCGACATTATCGGAAAGCGGGTCGCAGAGTCTTTCCAAATCAGCGAGTTGCAGCGAACCTTGGAGGGTTACGCCACGATCGGCTAATTTGCGCGGGTCAACGTGAGGTGGAATCGGGTCATTCAACATAGGCGCAGCATTCTAGGGATGCCCCCCGCCCCTGTCAAAGGAAATTAGGCGGCATCACGCATGTTAGAATCGGTTCAATTGCGAAGGAGTCTACCATGCTTCCCCTGCTGCTTGCTTCAAGCTCCCCCTACCGGCGCGAATTGCTCCAGCGCCTGCGCCTGCCTTTCACCTGGGCAAGCCCCGATATAGACGAAGGGCGCAATGCCGAGGAGCCGGCCACCGAACTGGTTCGCCGCCTGGCCCGACAAAAAGCCGAAGCCCTGGCGAACAGCCATTCGCAACACCTGATCATCGGCTCGGACCAGGTCGCCGTGCTGGGCGAGCAGATCCTTGGCAAGCCACACACCTTCGAACGCGCGTGCGAGCAATTGCTGGCTGCCAGCGGCCAGCAAGTCACTTTCCTGACCGGCCTCGCCCTGCTCAACAGCAGCACAGGGCAATGCCAGGTCGACTGCATACCATTCACCGTAACCCTGCGCGAACTGGACCGCGAACGAGTCGAGCGCTACGTGCAGGCAGAGCGACCATTGGACTGCGCAGGGAGCTTCAAGGCGGAGGGATTGGGGGTGACACTGCTCCAGAGCACCCACGGCTGCGATGCGACAAGCCTGATCGGGCTTCCGCTGATTCGCCTGGTAGACATGCTGCACGCAGAAGGTGTGCAGCTACCCTGAAAGACGGGGCTGCCCGGCAGCCCCACTCATGAATCAACGCAGGGATGGCCCCTGGAAGCCCATGTACATGGCCAGACGCTCGGCGACGCTGGCACCGATACGCTTGGAGAAGCGATCGAACGGCGATTCCTGCACCGTGAAGTCCACCAACTCCTTCTCGCCGACAATGTCACGCGCCACATAGCTGGCACTGCCCAGGCCATCGATCAAGCCTAGCGCCTTGGCCTGCTCGCCCGACCAGATCAAACCACTGAACAGCTCGGGATGCTCCTTGTCCTTCAGACGCTCACCTCGCCCCTGCTTCACCATGGCGATGAACTGATTGTGCGTGGTATCCAGCACACCCTGCCAGAACGCTGTCTCTTCAGGTTTTTGCGGCGAGAACGGGTCAAGGAAGGCCTTGTGCTCACCAGAGGTATAGGCACGACGCTCGACCCCAAGCTTCTCCATGGCGCCGACGAAGCCGTAGCCGGCGGCAGTTACACCAATGGATCCGACCAGGCTGGCCTTGTCAGCGTAGATCTCGTCCGCCGCACTGGCGATGTAGTAGGCGCCCGAAGCACCAAGATCAGTGATTACCGCATACAGCTTGATTGCCGGATATTCAGCACGCAGCCGACGAATCTCGTCATATACGTAACCCGCCTGCACTGGGCTGCCGCCCGGACTGTTGATGCGCATCACCACAGCCTTGGTCTTGGCGTCCTTGAACGCCTCACGCAGGCTCTTGATGATGTTGTCGGCGCTGGCAGCCTCCTGATCGGCAATCACCCCGCGCACTTCCACCAAGGCGGTATGATTGGCACTGCGCGAAGCCGTGCTCTCCATATCCATCAGCGGCGAGAACAGGAACAGGAGACCGAACAGGTAGAGAAAGGTCAGCAGCTTGAAGAAGATCCCCCAGCGCCGCGCACGACGCTGCTCCTGAACACCCGCCAGGAGCGTCTTCTCGAGCAACTTCCAGCTCTTGCGCTCCTCCTTGTCCTGCGCTGCACCCTCGGACTCAGGGGCTTTCCACTCGTCAGCCATGCTCACCTACCTTGGAGTTGAAGCTGCGCGGGACCAGCCAGCCACTCACGCAACTGTGAAAAATGCTCGACGCACACCTGCGGCCCGAATTCGCTCAGCGCCTGCAGCGACATCGCGCCATACCCCACCGCAACCGAGTGCATGCCTGCATTACTGGCCATCTGCAGATCGAATGCCGAATCTCCGACCATCAGCGCCCTGCCAGGTTCGACCCGGCAATGGGCGAGAATTTCCTCAAGCATCAACGGATGGGGTTTACCGCGGGTTTCATCAGCGGCCCGAGTGATATCGAAATACCCTTCCCAGCCATTGGCTTTGAGCACCCGGTCGAGCCCACGACGCGCTTTGCCGGTGGCCACCGCCAGACGATAGCCCTCGCTACGGAAGGCTTCCAGCGATTCCACCACCCCTTCGAACAGCGGTGAGGGCTGCTGATCCAGCGCCGTGTAGATATCTGCATAGTGCTGGCGAAAAATCTCGAGCTGCCGGGCATCCAGATGCGGATAAAGCACCGAGATCGCCTCGCTCAGGGCCAGGCCGATAATGCCCTTGACCGCAGCGTCGGCACTGGGAGCCTCGCCGGCACGCTCGGCAGCGGCATTCATCGCTTCGACGATGCGCCCGATGGAGTCGGCAAGGGTGCCATCCCAATCGAAGATCAGCAGCTCGTAGGGTTTGCTCATGACAGGTCAGGTCGCACTCAGGCGCTCCACGGTCTTGGCCCACATCTCGTCCACCGGCGCCTCGAGCTTCAATTCGCCACCGTCCGGCAGGGGCACGGTCAATGCATAAGCGTGGAGGAACAGGCGCCTGCCCCCCAGATCACGAATTTCGCGGGTGAAGTCTTCATCGCCGTACTTGCTGTCACCGGCGATCATGTGCCCGGCATGGAGCGTGTGCACACGGATCTGGTGGGTGCGACCGGTAATCGGACGCGCCTCGACCATCGTGGCGAACTCACCGAAGCGACGCAGCACGCGGAACAGCGTCAACGCCTCCTTGCCCTCTTCGTCTACCTCGACCATGCGTTCGCCAGAGCGCAGGTTGCTTTTCTGCAAGGGCGCATTGACCTGCTTCTTCGACGTTGGCCAGTGCCCACGCACCAACGCCATGTAGCGCTTGTCGACGCCATCACCGCGCAGCGCTGCGTGGAGGTGACGAAGCATGCTGCGCTTCTTGGCGATCATCAGCAGGCCCGACGTATCGCGGTCCAGCCGGTGCACCAATTCGAGCTCCTTGGCATCCGGACGCAACTGGCGCAGCGCCTCGATCACCCCGAAACTCAGGCCACTGCCACCGTGCACGGCAATACCGGCGGGCTTGTTCATCACGATCAGCGCCTTGTCTTCGTAGACGATCGCCGCCTCCAGCCGCTGTAACAACCCCTGCGCCACGGGAGCCGGCTCGTCGCGCTCGGGCAATCGGACAGGCGGCACGCGCACGATGTCACCAGCCTGCAGCTTGTATTCGGGTTTGATGCGCCCCTTGTTCACCCGTACCTCACCCTTGCGCAGGATGCGATAGACCAGGGTCTTGGGCACGCCCTTGAGGGCCGTGATGAGGAAGTTGTCGATGCGTTGGCCGGCAAGTTCCGGCGCGACTTCGATCAGCTGAACGCCGGAAGTCGGGGGATTATTGGTCGTCATTGCTGGATCATAACAATTTTTTATGGAATTGAAGCACTTAATGATTACTGCTATAGTCGCGAACGCCGCCAAAAGCGGTAGGTCAGTACCGCACGGTTTCGAACCGGCCCTGACCAACGCAATTCTCGAGGACGCGAGGCCGTCCGACGGGGTTTTCGCCAGTTTACCGAAATGCCTGGAATCGCCACCAGCGCCGAGCAGAGAAGAACGAAAAAAAACGACAAGTGCGGTGTTTCACCTCCCTCCTGTTCTTTTTCGCATGCCCCTGCCCCGCCTCGTCGCTTCCGTGCAGCGCCTGGCGAATGCTTCGGAAATACCTGCCTTGGACATGAATGGCGCCAGCCCAGAATCTGCGCTGGCGAAAAATGCAACCCGTTGCGGATTCAGCGCGCGGCAGCACCCGAATTATCAGGGATACGTGCAGGGTGGAGATGTACAGCCCGGACCGTACAGCACGGCCGGCCACCGGCCCACTGTAATGGCCCGGCGAGCGGAACCGGTGTTTGCAGATGCCCCAGAGGCGTCCACGGCCCTCGGCTGATTCCTCCTCCTGACTGAGTGCGATAGGCACCGCAGCAAACAGGACGCGTCGTCGCGACAACGGCAGGCTGGGCAACCGGCTGGTGCCGAACGTCGTTGGACACGGGGGTGGCACGCCACCCTTTGCGCACCTTGGCACCGACCATGAGAAGTCGTGTGTGCCGAACGCCGTTTCCGGCAGCCCGGAAACCGACGGTACAACATGAAAAGAATGCTGATTAACGCGACTCAACCCGAAGAGTTGCGTGTAGCCCTGGTGGATGGCCAACGCCTCTACGACCTGGATATCGAGTCCGGCGCGCGTGAGCAGAAAAAGGCCAACATCTACAAAGGCAAGATCACCCGCATCGAACCCAGCCTCGAAGCCGCCTTCGTCGACTTCGGTTCCGAACGTCACGGCTTCCTGCCGCTGAAGGAAATCTCCCGCGAGTATTTCAAGAAGTCGCCTGAAGGTCGGGTGAACATCAAGGAAGTGCTGAGCGAAGGCCAGGAAGTCATCGTCCAGGTCGAGAAAGAAGAACGTGGCAACAAGGGCGCGGCCCTGACCACCTTCATCAGCCTCGCCGGCCGCTACCTGGTCCTGATGCCGAACAACCCACGCGCTGGCGGCATTTCCCGCCGCATCGAAGGCGAAGAGCGCAACGAGCTGCGCGAAGCCCTCAACGGCCTGACCGTTCCCGGCGACATGGGCCTGATCGTGCGCACGGCCGGCCTGGGCCGCAGCAGCGAAGAGATGCAGTGGGACCTCGACTACCTGCTGCAACTCTGGACCGCCATCAAGGAAGCCTCCCAGGATCGCGTCGCGCCCTTCCTGATCTACCAGGAAAGCAACGTCATCATCCGCGCCATTCGCGACTACCTGCGCCAGGACATCGGTGAAGTACTGATCGACAGCATCGATGCTCAGGAAGAAGCCCTGACCTTCATCCGCCAGGTGATGCCGCAGTACGCCAGCAAGGTCAAGCTGTACGAAGACAGCGTCCCGCTGTTCAACCGCTTCCAGATCGAAAGCCAGATCGAGACCGCCTTCCAGCGTGTGGTCGACCTGCCGTCCGGCGGTTCGATCGTCATCGATCCGACCGAAGCCCTGGTCTCCATCGACATCAACTCGGCGCGCGCCACCAAAGGCAGCGACATCGAGGAAACCGCCCTGCAGACCAACCTGGAAGCGGCTGAGGAAATCGCCCGCCAGCTGCGCCTGCGTGATATCGGCGGCCTGATCGTCATCGACTTCATCGACATGACCCCGGCCAAGAACCAGCGCGCCGTCGAGGAACGCGTTCGCGAATGCCTCGAAGCCGACCGCGCCCGCGTCCAGGTCGGCCGCATCTCGCGCTTCGGCCTGCTGGAGATGTCTCGCCAGCGCCTGCGTCCGTCGCTGGGCGAAAGCAGCGGCATCGTCTGCCCGCGCTGCTCGGGCACCGGCATCATCCGTGACGTCGAGTCCCTGTCGCTGGCGATCCTGCGCCTGATCGAGGAAGAAGCACTGAAAGACCGTACCGCCGAGGTACGCGCACAGGTGCCGATCCCGGTAGCCGCCTTCCTGCTCAACGAGAAGCGCAACTCGATCACCAAGATCGAACTGCGCACCCGTGCACGCATCATCATCCTGCCGAACGACCACCTGGAAACCCCGCACTTCGAAGTCCAGCGCCTGCGCGACGACAATCCGGACGTGCTGAACAACCAGTCGAGCTACGAAATCGCCACCAGCGAAGCCGAGGAAGCGCCGCAACCAACCGCTACCCGCACCCTGGTTCGCCAGGAAGCTGCAGTGAAGACCGCTCCGGCTCGCACCAACGCCCCTGAGCCTAGCCCGAGCGAAGAAAAACCTGCTGCAACCGCTCCAGCGCCTGTCGCCGCGCCAGAGCCAAGCCTGTTCAAGGGCCTGGTCAAGTCGCTGGTCAGCCTGTTCGCCGGCAAGGAAGAACCCGTCGTCGCTCCCGCCGCCACCCCCGAGAAGCCGACCACCGAGCGCAGCCAGCGCAACGAGGAACGCCGCAACGGCCGTCAGCAGAGCCGCAACCGCAATGGCCGTCGCGATGAAGACCGCAAACCGCGTGAAGAGCGCAGTGAGCGCACCCCACGCGAAGAGCGCCAGCCACGCGAGGAGCGCGCACCTCGTGAAGAACGTGCACCACGCGAAGAACGTGCACCTCGTCAACCACGCGAAGACCGCCGTGGTAATCGTGAAGAACGCGTCCGCGAATTGCGCGAGCCACTGGATACTGCCCCGGCGGCCCGCGAGGAGCGTGCTCCACGCGAAGAGCGCGCACCTCGCGAGGAACGCGTAGCCCGCGAAGAGCGCGCACCCCGTGAGGAACGCGCACCACGCGAAGAACGTGCCCCACGCGAAGAACGCGCACCTCGTGAAGAGCGTCCGGCCCGTGAGGAACGCGCACCACGCGAGGAGCGTGAAGAGCGCGCACCACGCGAAGAACGCCAACCACGCCAGCCGCGCGAAGAGCGCCAGCCACGTGCCGCCGAACAGGCTGCCGAGGCGAGCGAGGAGCAACTGCCTAACGAAGAACTGCTGCAGGATGAGCAGGAGGGTGCCGATGGCGAACGCCCTCGCCGCCGCTCCCGTGGCCAGCGTCGCCGCAGCAACCGTCGTGAGCGCCAGCGCAATGCCAATGGTGAACTGATCGACGGCGATGATGAAGCCGGCGAAGAGCAGCAGCCACAGCAGCACAAGGCCACTGAGCTGGGTGCCGAACTGGCCGCAGGCCTGGCAGTCACCGCTGCCGTTGCCAGCAGCAATATCAGTGCCGACGCCGAGGCCCAGGCCAACGAGCAGGCCGAGCGCGCCACCGCCACTGTCGTGGAGGCCGACGACCGTGAAGTGGTTCAGCCCGCCGAGCCGGCCGAGGTTGTCGCCAAAGCTGAGGAAGTCGCGATCGCGCCTGTCGTCGAGCAGCCGGTCAATGCGCCTGTGACCGTGGTCGAACCAGGCATCGAGCCTGTCGTCGAAGCGCCTGCACAACCACAGGCCGAAGTGGCCACCAGCGAGCCTGCGCCTGCAGTCGAAGCGCCAGCCACCGAAGCACCGGCCGTGGAAGCGAGCGAAGCGGAGAAAGCACCGATTGCTGAAACTGCCGTAGAGCAAGCACCCGCTGTCGAAGCCGAAGTGATCGAGCCTGTCGTGGTCGAGCCAGTGGCTGTCGAGGCAGCACCGGTCGTCGCTGAAGCAACCCCTGCCGAAGAGCCTGCCCCTGCTGTAGCTGAAACTGCTCCGGCCCAAGAGCCGGCTGTCGAAGAAGCGGCCACCATCATGCTGCCGAACGGCCGCGCGCCGAACGACCCGCGTGAAGTGCGTCGCCGCAAGCGTGAGGCTGAAGCCGCTGCCGCTGCTGCTGCCGCAGCCCAGGCTGCCGCCGAAGCTGCCCCGGCACTGGAAACCACCGAGGATGAGCACAAGCCTCACCACGGTTGATTCCAGCAGTTGAATGAAAAACCCCCGCCAGTGCGAACTGGCGGGGGTTTTTCTTTATCGCTCAAAACCCAGGAAAGCCGGGCCAGCCTGGTGGTGGCGATCAGTACAGATTTGGCTCCATCTCCAACTCGACGCCAAACCGTTCAAGGATATCCGCCTGGATTCGCTGCGCCAGAGCGTGCAACTGTGCGCCACTCGCGTGGCCGTAATTGACCAGCACCAGCGACTGCAAGCGATGCACACCAGCATCACCCTCACGGTAGCCCTTCCAGCCCGCCTGCTCGATCAGCCAGCCTGCCGCCAGCTTGACCTGCCCCTCAGACTGGGGATAGGCGACCAGACTCGGATAACGTGCGCGAATACCCTCAGCCAACTGCACCGAGACCACCGGGTTCTTGAAGAAGCTGCCAGCATTGCCCAGCTCGGCCGGATCCGGAAGCTTTTCGCGACGAATACTGCAGATGGCATCGCTGATGGCCTGTGCAGTCACCTCCTGCACGCCCTGCTCTTGCAAGCGCTGTCGAACCGGCCCGTAGTCCAGGTGCGCACGCAATGTACGGCTCAGCACAAAACGCACACGCAGGATCAACCAACGGCCCGGGTTGCGCTTGAACACACTGTCGCGATAGGCGAACGCACACTCGTTCAACGTGAAGTCACGCAACTGGCCGGTCTCACGGTCCAGAGCGGTCAAGCCTGCGAACACATCCTTGATCTCGACCCCGTACGCCCCGACGTTCTGCATCGGTGCCGCCCCGACCGTGCCGGGGATCAGGCTGAGGTTCTCCAGCCCGCACAGGCCCTGCGCCAGGCTCCATTGCACGAACGGATGCCACGGCTCGCCTGCCTCGGCCTCGATCACGACACGCTCGCCATCGTCACTGAGGATGCGTCGGCCACGACTGGCCATGTGCAGTACCAAGGCATCGACGTCGCGGGTCAGCAGCAGGTTGCTGCCGCCGCCGACCACCAGCACCGGCAACTGCCGTTGCGCAGCCACTGCCAGAGCCTGGCGGATTTCATCGTCGTCATGGGCCAAAGCGAGGTAGCGCGCCTTGACGTCGATACCGAAGGTGTTGAACGGCTTGAGCGATACACGCTCCTGCCACTGCGCTGTCATAACCGCCCCTTGATTTCCACGACCAGCTCGCGACAGGCCGCTTCGATCAGGTCCAGCACCTGCTCGAAACCTTCGGCACCGCCATAGTAAGGGTCCGGCACCTCATCCAGCATCGCGCCATACCTGCGCAGGAACAGGTCGAGCTCGCCGCGAGCATCCTGCGGGCGTAGCGCCTGCAGGTTACCCAGATTGCTCTTGTCCATGGCCAGGATCAGGTCGTACTCACCGAAGTGAGCGGCCTTGACCTGCTGTGCGCGCTGGCGCGACAAGTCATAACCCCGTACCAGTGCAGCCTTGCAGGTACGGCTGTCGGGCGCCTTGCCCACGTGCCAGTCTCCGGTCCCTGCTGAGGCCACGTGCACGCGCTCTGCAAGCCCTGCAGCCTGCAATTGGTGGCGCAGAACACCCTCGGCGGTGGGTGAACGGCAGATATTGCCCAGGCAGACGAACAATACGCGCATCAGGCCTCCAGCAAGCGCCGTACGCGCTCCAGGTCTTCAGGGGTATCGACACCCACTGCCGGCGCTTCGATGGCATCCTCGACATGGATACGCACGCCGTGCCAAAGCGCCCGCAACTGCTCCAGCGCCTCGGTCTGCTCGAGCCAGCACGGGCCCCAACCGACGAAATCCTGCAGGAAGCCGACACGGTAGGCATACATGCCGATATGGCGACGATACGGCACCCCTTCCGGCAACAGGTCGCGGCCTTTGGCGAAGGCATCGCGCGCCCATGGCAGCGGCGCACGGCTGAAGGTCAGGGCAAGGCCGTTCTTGTCGCTGACCACCTTGACCGCGTTGGGGTTGAACACGCTTTGCGGCTCGTGGATCGGCTCGGCCAGGGTTGCGATACCCGCCTCGGGGTGAGCCGCCAGATTGGCGGCCACCTGATCAATGATCACCGGCGGTATCAACGGCTCGTCGCCCTGCACGTTGACCACGATGGCGTCTGGCGGCAAGCCCAGATGCGCGACCACCTCGGCCAAACGGTCGGTACCCGACTCATGGTCGGCACGCGTCATCAGCACTTCGGCGCCAAAGGCCTGGCATGCTTCGAGAATACTGGCATCGTCGGTAGCAATGACTACACGTGAGGCACCGCTCTTGAGGGCCTGTTCCCAGACATGCTGGATCATTGGCTTGCCGGCGATCGGTAGCAACGGCTTGCCTGGCAGGCGCGTGGAGCGCAGCCTGGCAGGAATCACCACAGTGAAATTCAGGCTCATTTGTCCAGGCGCTCGTCGTCGCTCAGGGTGCGCGCCTCGCTCTCCAGCATGACCGGGATGCCGTCGCGGATCGGATAGGCCAGGCCGGCGCCCTTGCTGATCAGCTCGGTCTTGTCGGCGCTGAGCTTGAGTGGGCTTTTGGTGATCGGGCAGGCCAGGATATCGAGCAGTTTGGTGTCCATGGAGGTGTCCTTGAGGCCGGAGGCCGGAAAGTGGAAGTGATTCAAGGCAGCAGACGAGCGAGCTGCGCATCGAACCAGGCGACGAAGGATGGAGACGGTTCGGCATCAACGGCCAGGTACCACCAGTCGTCACCTGCAAAGTCACGGCATTTCACCGCGTCCTTTTCAGTCATGACCAATGGCAGCGGTGGCTCGAATGCCAGGCTCTGGGCATCGAACTGCGCATGGTCGGCGAAAGGGTGCGGCACGGGCTGCCAGTTTAGCCCTTGCAGGGTGTTGAAGAAACGTTGCGGGTTGCCAATGCCAGCCACGGCATGCAGGGCCTGACCGGCAGGAAAATGCTCGAGCGGACGACGCTCGCCGGTCCGTAGATTGACCAAAGCACTCGGACGCAGACCAAACGCGAATCCACGCGGCGGATCGACGGTCGCACCGTTGTGCAGCACTGCACCGACGTCATCCAGGCGCTCGACCGGCTCACGCAACGGGCCGGCCGGCAGGCATCGGCCGTTGCCGAGACCACGGGCCGCGTCGATCAGCACCAGCTCCAGGTCGCGCGCCAGCCGGTAATGCTGCATGCCGTCATCACAGAGAATCAGGTCCAACGGCTCGCTGGCCAACAGCGCTTGCACGGCACGGGATCGGTCAGGGTCGATCATCAGCGGCACGTCGGTACGCTGCACGATCAGCAACGGTTCGTCTCCGGCCTGCGCAGCGCTCTGACTGGCGCGGACCCGCCAGGGGAAATGAGGCGGCTTGGCGCCATATCCACGACTGACCACGCCGACCTTCAGCCCCAGGCTTCGGCAATGCTCGATCAGCCAGAGGATCATGGGCGTCTTGCCGGTCCCCCCGACGGTGATATTACCCACCACGATGACCGGCACCGGAGCCCGATAGCTGGCGCTTTCGCCACTCAGGAAACGCGCACGCTTGCGCGTCACCACCCGCCGGTAAAGGGCCTCGAGCGGGCGCAACAGCCCCAGGGCGGGATGGCCTTGATACCAGGCGGCGAGCAGGCGATCGGTGAAAGCCATCAGGGCGTCCCCGGAGCCGCCTCGACGGTGGTCATGCGCAGGTGGCTGAAGCCGAGCTTGCCGGCAGCATCCATCGCAGTGATCACCGCCTGGTGCGGGGTCTTGCCATCGGCACTGATCGCCAGAGGCAATGTGTTGTCGCCCCCCGATTCGCGCTCAATGGCCTCGGTCAGGGTGGCCAGGTCGCTCTTGGGCAGCAGGTGGTTGTTCACCGAATACACGCCATCGGCGCTGATCGTCACCTCCACTAGCTTGCCATTCTGCTCCGCGGCCGGTGCGCCGCTGGCGGCCTCGGGCAGCTCGACACGCAGTTGGGTCTCGCGGGTGAACGTGGTGGTGACCACGAAGAACAGCAAGAGCACGAACACCACATCGATCAACGATGCAAGGTTGATGTCGACGTTCTCGCGTTGTCGATTGCGCCGGAACTTCACGCCTTGCCTCCGGCCACCTCGACCTCGCGGTCGCCCTGCAGCACCTCGACCAGCTTGATCGCCTCCTGCTCCATGCCAACCACCAGCTCATCGATGCGGCGCAGCAGGAAACGGTGGAAGAATACGGCGGGGATACCAACCATCAGGCCCGCTGCGGTGGTCACCAGCGCCTTGGAAATACCCCCTGCGAGCACCGCGGCGTTGGCAGTCATCTGCGAGCCCATGAACGCACTGAAGATGTCGATCATGCCAAGTACAGTGCCAAGCAGGCCGAGCAACGGAGCCATTGCAGCGATGGTGCCCAGGGTGCTGATGTAGCGTTCGAGCTCGTGGATGACCCGAGAGGCGGCCTCCTCGATGCATTCCTTCATGATCTCGCGGCCATGGCGGGAGTTTGCCAGGCCCGCGGCGAGGATCTCGCCCAAGGGGGAGTCGGCGCGCAGGGCCTTGAGCTTGTCACTGGTCAGTTGCTTGTCCTTGATCCACATCCATACCTGGCCCAGCAGGTGCGGCGGGGTGACGCGACTGGCGCGCAGGGTCCACAGGCGTTCGACGACAATCGCCATGGCTGCGATGGAGCTCAGAATGATCGGCAGCATCATCCAGCCGCCGGACTTGACCAATTCCCACACAGTAAGCATCCCCCTGAAAAAGGCCGCCACTCTACCATAGGCAGGCATGGGGCTCATCTGCCGAAGGTCAGGGGGCTGGCGGGTGACCAGCATATTTCAGGCGTGCACCGCCTACGAAGGCGGCTCACGCCAGAAGCGCCGCTGGGCGCGCAATCCCTCGACCTCTCCCTGCCTGCCCAGTCGCAGGCGCAGCGCCCCTTGCAATGCCGTGTCATGCACTGCCAGCCCATGTCGCCGATAGCGCTCGACCACCTGCGGGTGCGGGTGACCAAAGCCATTGTGTCGCCCACGGGAAATCATCACGCCACGTGGCGCGATGGCGCGGATGAAAGGTTCAGTGGAGGAACTGCGGCTGCCATGATGCGGAGACTGCAGCCAGTCGATACGTGCCGCATCGGCGGACTCCAGCCAGGCACGCTCGGCAGCGGCCTCCATGTCGCCAGCCAGCAGCAAGCGCTCCCCCTGGGCCTCGACCAGCAGCACACAGGAGCGGTCGTTGCTGTTCTTGCCATCGGGCCAATGCCAGAGCGAGAACATCACGCCATCCCACTCCCAGCGCTCACCACTGCTGCACACCTGCGCGCCCAAGACTGCGGGCAACTCCCGAGCCTCGCCAGCCAGCACCCGCGCCACCGGCAGGCTGCGCTGCACGGCCAGAGCGCCGCCGGCGTGGTCGGCATGCGCATGGCTGATCAACATCAGATCGAGCTGGGTGACGCCCAGCCTGCGCAAGGTCGGCAGCACCACGCTTTGCCCGAGGTCACTGGTGCCCATCGCAGGCCCGGCATCGTAGAGCAGGCTGTGATGCCGCGTGCGTAACAGCACCGCCAAGCCTTGACCAACATCCAGTTGCCAGACTTCCACCTCTGCGTGCGGCACCTGCTCGCGAGGCGCCCACAGCGCCAGCAGCATCACCGCCCCCAGCCCTCGCAGCGGCACGCCACGTGGCAGCAAGAGCAGCAACGCGCCCGCACACACCAGCGTCCACGCCCACAGCGAAAGCGGCGGGGGCGTCCAGGGTGGATGCCATTCGGCCAGCAGGCCGAGCGCGCGAAACATCAGGTCGATCAACCCACCTGCCAGCCACAGCAACGATTCCCCCAGCCCTGCCAACGGCAGTGTCGCCGTTCCGAGCAGGGCCAATGGCAACACCGCCAGGCTGATCCAGGGTACTGCCAGGAGATTGACCAAGGGCGCGCTGAGGCTGACAGGCAGACCCAGCGCCAGCATCGCGGGCAGCAAACCGATGGCGATCACCCATTGAGCACGACTCCAGGCCTGCCAGGGCCGCCAGCCACCCAGACGCGCGCTGAAGCAGTAGATCAGCACCGCCACCGCCGCGAAAGACAGCCAGAAGCCCGGCATCAGGCTGGCCAGGGGCTCGAACAGCAATACACCGACCAAAGCCAGCAACAAGGGGAAGAACGCCCCCAGATGACGAAAGCGCAGACGCCAGACCAAGACAGTGGCCAGCATCAGGCATGCACGCTGCACCGGCACCTGAAAGCCAGCCAGGGCGCCATAGGCCAAGGCTGCTGCCATCGCCAGGCCGCACGCCCAGGGCAACCACGGTAGCCTCCCTGGCCAGGCACCCAGACGGGCCAGTCCGGCAACCAGCCCGTAGATCAGCCCCGCCAGCAAGCCAATGTGCTGCCCCGAAATCACCATCAGGTGCACGGTGCCGGTCGCCTGCAAGGCCTGCCAGTCCTCCCGCGCCAGCCCAGAACCGTCACCGAGCACCAACGCCGCCAGCACCACCTCCCGCCCCTGCGCGTCCACCGCCAGCAAGCGCTGGCGCAGCCTGTCGCGCCAGCCCCCGCTCGCCGGGGCCAGCATCTCCCCGGCCTTGACCGTTCCTGTGGCACCAATGCGCCGTGCCAGCAGCATTGCCTCACGGTCGGGACCATGGGGATTGAGCAGCCCCTGAGGGCGTCTGAGGTTGACCGCGAGCCGCCAGCGCTCGCCAGTCCGGACCATGGGGCCGTCGAACCAGCTCAGTTGCATCCGGCGGGGTAACTTCGCACGCCGGGACTGTGCCTCGTCCAGCTCGAAACGCACGCTGCGCCCGGACTGCGTCGCCAGCCCCGTCACCCTGCCCTCCAGCCACAGTGTGCGCCCATCGAGCTCGGCGATCAGGCGATCATCAAGGGCCTGCTGCGCCGACCAGCAGGCCCAGCTCAGCCCCAGCAGGAACCACCCTATCGGCCAGACGCGAGTGAACAGGCACATCAGTGCCGACAAGAACAGAAGGAACAGCCATCCGACCGACGGCAAGGCAGGCAAGAGACCCAGGCTCAACAACCCGAGCGCCAGCGCAGACATCCCTGTGCGCATGAAGTAAAGCTCCGCAAGCGTAATCGCCCCGTCAGGCTAGGCCTGTTTGGCCGCCGAGCTCACTCAACAATTGTCACAAACTCTGAACGAGGCTGACGTGGAATCAAGGCATACTCGCCCTATTCGAGCACCGGGAGCCTACATGCCGCGCCGCCTCTTCAAACGCTACATGCCGGATCCGACCAGCATTCGGGAACACAAGTCCTTACGCTTTTTCGGCCGATTGCTGCACGACCCCAACCTCTGGCACCTGAATCGCCATTCGGTCGCTCGGGCCATGGGCGTAGGGTTGTTCGCAGCGCTCATCCCCATCCCCATGCAGATGCTGCTGGCCGCCAGTCTGGCGATACCGGTACGCGGCAACCTGCCCATCGCGGTCAGCCTGGTCTGGCTGACCAACCCGCTGACCATGCCACCGGTGTTCTTCGTCACCTACATGACCGGCGCGTGGCTGATGCAGATTCCTCCGCGAACGCTCCCGGAAGAACTGACCTTCGAATGGATCACCGACCAACTGTCCACCGTCTGGCAGCCGTTCCTGCTCGGCTCGGTGGTGTGCGGCGTGATACTGGGCGTTGCCGCCTACTTCACCACCTTGCTCTACTGGCGCTGGTGGGTCGGCCGGCAGTGGCGCCGGCGCAAGTGCAGGGTGTCATGCACGCATGCCGCGACCACTGACCAGCAGGCGGACGCACAGGGTATAGAGCACCGCGGTAGCCACCAGCATGAAGGTGATCGCCGTACCAATGCTGATATCCGACACCCCTAGAATGCCGTAGCGGAACGAGTTGACCATGTGCAGCACCGGGTTCGCCAGCGACACGGTCTGCCAGAACGGCGGCAGCAGGTTGATGGAGTAGAACACGCCACCCAGGTAGGTCAGCGGTGTCAGAACAAAGGTCGGAATGATCGAGATATCGTCGAAATTACGTGCGAACACGGCATTGACGAACCCCAGCAGCGAGAAGATCGTCGCCGTCAGCAGCACCACAACGATGGTCACACCCAAGTGATGCACCTGCAGGTGGGTGAAGAACATCGACAGGATGGTCACGATCACGCCTACCGCCAGGCCGCGTAACACACCACCGAGGGCGTAGCCGACGAGAATGGTGTGCGGCGAGACCGGCGAGACCATCAACTCTTCGATCGAACGCTGGAACTTGCTGCCGAAGAAGCTCGACACCACGTTGCCGTAGGAGTTGGTGATCACCGACATCATGATCAGCCCCGGCACGATGTACTCCATGTAGGTGAAGCCACCCATGTCGCCGATCTGACGGCCGATCAGGTTACCGAAGATGACGAAGTACAGCACCATGGTGATCGCCGGCGGCAGCAGGGTCTGCGGCCAGATACGCAGAAAGCGTCGAACCTCGCGATAGACGATCGTATTCAGGGCGACCCAGTTGGTGCGCAGTTCCACACTCATACCGCCACCTTCGACAGATTCTTTTCCACCAGGGCCACGAACAACTCCTCGAGTCGGTTGGTCTTGTTACGCAGGCTCTGCACCTCGATGTTCTGCAACGCCAATTGGCCGAACAACGCAGTGATGCCGATATCCTTTTCCACCTGCACTTCCAGCGTGTGCGGCGTGATCAGCCGGCACGGGTAACCTTGCAGCTTCGGCGCCGCGGGCAGGTCCTGCTTGAGGTCGAGGACGAAGGTCTCGACGTGCAGCTTGCCCAGCAACTGGCGCATGCTGGTGTTCTCGACGATGGTGCCGTGGTCGATGATGCCGATGTTGCGGCACAGCTGCTCGGCTTCCTCGAGATAGTGGGTGGTGAGGATGATGGTGATGCCTTTCTGGTTCAGCTCGGTGAGGAAACTCCACATCGAGCGACGCAGTTCGATGTCCACGCCAGCCGTCGGCTCGTCGAGGATCAGCAAGCGCGGCTCATGGATCAGCGCACGGGCGATCATCAGACGACGCTTCATGCCGCCGGACAGCGACCGCGACTGCACGTCTCGCTTGTCCCACAGCCCCAGTTGGGTGAGGTACTGCTCGGCACGCTCCTTGGCCAGCTTCGGCGGGATGCCGTAGTAGCCGGCCTGGGTGACGACGATGTCGAAGGTCTTCTCGAACTGGTTGAAGTTGAACTCCTGGGGCACCACGCCGATGCTGCGCTTGAGCGCGGCTGGCTGGCGGTCCAGGTCATGGCCGAAGACATTCACCGTGCCGCTGGTCTTGTTCACCAGGGTCGAAAGAATGCCGATGGTGGTGGATTTACCGGCGCCATTGGGGCCCAGCAAGGCGAAGAAGTCACCTTCGGCGACCTCCAGGTCAATGCCCTTGAGGGCCTGAAAGCCGTTGCCGTAGGTCTTGGTCAGCTGTCTTATGGACAGGGCAGAACTCATAGCGGGTCACGTACCGAAGAAAAAGGTTCAGGACACGCCAGGTCAAGTCACTGGCGCAGTGAGTAGTGCGGCCATGGTGCAAGGCCTGACCGCACAAGTACAGTCATGTATATCGATAGTGACTATCGAAACGGGCGGGGTATCCGCTCAGGTCAGCGCCGTCATTACTGCGGCCTGATAGGCCGGACGCGCCTTCAGGCGCTCGTACCAGGCCTGCAGGTTGGGGAGATCGGGACGCTCGATGGGCATCTCGAACCAGGCGTAGGCAAAGCAGCCCAGCGGAATGTCGCCCATGCCGATCTGCTCACCGGAAAGGTAGGGTTGGGTTGCCAGCGTCTTGTCGACGATCGCCAGCAACTCTGCGCACTTTTCCCGCGCAGCGTTGATCGCCGTCCAGTCACGCTCATTCTCCGGGGTACGCAGCATGCCCCAGAACAGCGGGCGGAACGGCGCGGCGAAGGACGATGTGGTCCAGTCCATCCACTTGTCCGCCAGGGCACGCTGGCGCGGATCGTCCAGGTACCAGCCCTGCTCGGCACCATATTCAGCGCTCAGGTAGCGCACGATGGTGTTGGACTCCCAGAGGACGAAGTCGCCATCCTCGAGCATCGGCACCAGGCCATTGGGGTTGCGCTCACGGTACTCAGGCTCGTTGACCACACCGAACGCCCCACCGGCGTCGATCGACTCGAACTCCAGCCCCAACTCGTGGGCGATCCACAACGCCTTGCGCACATTGCTCGAGTTCTTGCGACCCCAGATCTTCAGCATGACAACGTCCTTAGTGAGTGCAGAGGGTGGACAGTCTACTCCACAGTGACGCCACCTGTACCAGGGGACAATGCTCTGAAACTCCTGTGGCCACACCCTGTCACTGTTCTTAGCGAGCCATCCGGCGCATCGCGTCTAAGCTATCCGGGATGGCTCGAGCCCAAGCTTCCAAGGAGGAAGAACTATGCTGCTGTTGTGGTTGGTGGTGCTGGTGATCGGCGCCGCATATCTCACCCATCGACGTCTGGCACCGCTGCAGATCCTCGGGGTGATCGCCGCCTATGTGCTGTTGATGGGCATCTTCGCCGACGCACCTGGCTGGCTGCTGACCGTGATCTGGCTGGTGCTGGCCGCCAAGGCCGCCCTGCTGATATTGCCGCAGTGGCGGCGCCAGGTGTTCACCGGCCCCGTGTTCAAATGGTTCCAGCGCACCCTGCCACCCATGTCGCAGACCGAGCGCGAAGCGATCGACGCGGGCACTGTATGGTGGGACGGCCAGCTGTTCAGCGGCCAGCCCGACTGGAATACCCTGCTCGACTACCCTGCCCCCACGCTCACCGCAGAAGAACAGGCGTTCATCGATGGCCCCACCGAGGAACTCTGCGCCCTGGTCAGCGACTGGCAGATCGGCCAGGACCTCGACCTGCCACCCGCAGCCTGGGAACACATCAAGCAGCACGGCTTCTTCGCCCTGATCATCCCCAAGGAATACGGCGGCAAGGGCTTCTCCGCCTACGCTCACTCCCAGGTGGCGATGAAACTCGCCACTCGCAGCGGCGACCTGGCTTCGACCGTGATGGTGCCCAACTCGCTCGGCCCGGCCGAACTGCTGCTGCACTATGGCACCGATGAACAGCGTAACCACTACCTGCCGCGCCTGGCCCGTGGCGACGAAATCCCCTGCTTCGCCCTCACAGGCCCACTGGCCGGCTCCGACGCTGGCGCCATGCCTGACACCG
This sequence comes from Pseudomonas sp. A014, assembly GCF_052378495.1. Classification (NCBI taxonomy): domain Bacteria; kingdom Pseudomonadati; phylum Pseudomonadota; class Gammaproteobacteria; order Pseudomonadales; family Pseudomonadaceae; genus Pseudomonas; species Pseudomonas sp. A014. The sequence continues at coordinate 1,703,990 of NZ_CP199001.1, read as the reverse complement.
GCATCGTCTGCAAGGGGGAATGGAACGGCGAGGAAGTCATCGGCCTTCGCCTGAACTGGGAGAAGCGCTACATCACCCTCGGCCCGGTGGCCACCCTGCTGGGCCTGGCCTTCAAGGCCTACGACCCCGATCACCTGCTGGGCGAACAGGAATCCCTGGGCATCAGCCTGGCACTCATCCCCACCGACACCCCGGGCGTGGAGATCGGCAAGCGCCACCTGCCGCTGGGTGCAGCCTTCATGAATGGCCCGAACAGCGGCAAGGACGTGTTCGTGCCCCTGGACTTCCTCATCGGCGGCAAGGACATGCTCGGCAAGGGCTGGATGATGCTGATGAACTGCCTGTCGGTCGGCCGCTCCATCTCGCTGCCTGCGGTTGGTACAGGCGCTGCCAAGTACACCAGCTTGGTCACCGGCCAGTACGCCCGCGTCCGCGAGCAGTTCAACGTGCCGCTGTCCGCCTTCGAGGGCATCCAGGAATCGCTGGCACGGATCGGTGGCAACGCCTGGCTGATGGACAGCGCCCGCCTGCTCACTGCCAAGGCAGTGGACCTGGGCGAGAAGCCCTCGGTGCTTTCGGCAATCCTCAAGTACCACCTGACCGAACGCGGCCGTGAATGCATCCAGCACGCCATGGACGTACACGGTGGCAAGGGCATCATCATGGGCCCGAACAACTACCTGGGTCGCAATTGGCAGGGCGCGCCGATCTTCATCACCGTCGAGGGCGCCAACATCCTCTCGCGCAACCTGATGATCTTCGGACAGGGCGCGATCCGCTGCCACCCCTTCGTCCTCAAGGAAATGGCCCTCGCCGGGCGCGAGGATCGCGAGCAGGCGCTCAACGAGTTCGACGATCTGCTGATGAAGCACATCATGTTCGCCGCCAGCAATGCGGCCAGCACTTTCGTGCTCGGCATCGGGCTGGGGCACTTCGAGAAGATGCCGGGCGATGCCCTCAGCCAGGGCTACTTCCGTGCGCTGAACCGTCAGGCGGCCGCATTCGCCTTGCTTGCCGACCTGTCGATGATGCTGCTCGGCGGCGCGCTGAAGCGGCGCGAACGCCTGAGCGCGCGCCTGGGGGATGTCCTCAGCTACCTGTACCTGTCATCTGCAGCGCTCAAGCGCTATCACGACCTCGGCTCACCCGAGCACATGCAACCTCTGCTGCGCTGGGCGCTGGAAGAAAGTCTGGGGCAGGCCGAAAAAGCCCTCGACCGGCTGCTCGACAACTTCCCCAATCGCTTCATCGGCTGTGCGTTGCGGGTTCTGGTCTTCCCGTTCGGTCGCCGCCACACCGGGCCAAGCGATGAACTGGATAAAGAAGTTGCTGAACTGATCGGCCGACGCAAGGGTGATCCGGCACTGGAGGAACTGCTGGCGGGCTGCTTCCGCCCTGACGGCGAAGGTGATCCGGTAGCCGCCCTGCAGACGGCTTGCGACCTGCTGGACGAGGTGGCGCCACTGCACAAGGCGCTGCACCAGGGGCTCAAGGAGGGCAAGGTGCATCCCGCGCCGGGCCAGTCGGACATCGAAGCCGCCGTGCAGGCCGGCGTGCTGCAGGCTGATGAAGGCGAGAGACTCCAGGCAGCCGAAGCCGCGCGCCGGACAGTGATCGATGTAGATGCTTTCGACAAGGCGCAACTGCTGCCCGTGGAGGGCAAGGTGCGCTGAGCACCTTCAGTCAGACAGACCCCCGGCCCCTAGCGGGCCGGTGGTCAAGGCAGTACGAGCGGCTGCGCCTGCCCCTGCGGGGCAAAACCTGCGTATACTCCGGCCCCCGTTTCAACACCAGAGGATCGCCCCCATGGCCAACCCCCACCTGGAGTACCACCTGCAACTGCTCCAACACCTGCGCACCATCCTGGTGGCCCTGGGCGACGCCGAGCAAGTGCCGGAAGAAAGCCACGCCCTGTTCCTCGAACGCTTCGACGAACTGCTGACCCTGCTGCCGCAGAACCCACTGGAAAGCCAGTACCTGGGCCAGGACCTGATCTGCCAGGTGATCACGCGCTACCCGCAGATCGCTCATCTGGTTCCGCGTGACCTGCTGTGGTTCTTCGGCGGCGACTGCCTGCACTACATGCCCGATGAAGAACTCGAGCTGTACCAGACGCTGGAAGAGCGTCGCTACGAGGCCGAGCAGAATGAAGAGCCCTTCGACTGGAACCTGGAGAAGCAGTTGCTGAGCGCACCCGACCAGGGCGAGCGCCACTGAGCAAGAATGGCCACGGGCATTAAAAAATGTCCGTGGCCCCATGGCTGCGTTGTTTTTGAAGGCAAAAAAAACGCCACTTCGATGAAGTGGCGTTTTCAAATGGAGCGGGAAACGAGACTCGAACTCGCGACCCCGACCTTGGCAAGGTCGTGCTCTACCAACTGAGCTATTCCCGCAATGTGAAGCAAAACCGCATGTGGTGTGAATGGCCTGAACCTTTCACTACCGCTGCACCGTCAATGGACGCCACAGTTCTAAAACTGGAGCGGGAAACGAGACTCGAACTCGCGACCCCGACCTTGGCAAGGTCGTGCTCTACCAACTGAGCTATTCCCGCATTGGCGTCCCCTAGGGGACTCGAACCCCTGTTACCGCCGTGAAAGGGCGGTGTCCTAGGCCACTAGACGAAGGGGACACACTACAACTTCACTGCCTGCTGCGTTTGGCTGTGTGCTTTACGCTGCAAGTGGCGCGCATTCTATGGATGCCTCGACAAGCCGTCAACCCCTTTGTGGAAATTTATTTAAATCAACGACTTCCGCCCTTGTACAGTGGCTGCGCATGATGCGCCCGGGGATTGGCGTTGCTTTTCTGACGCCAGCCCGGCAAGCTCGCATCAAAGTGCCAGCACTGTAGATTTTTGCCCTTGAGCCGACACCCATGGGTAGAGCCTGTCCGCCAGGCTGCACTGTTCGCCCCCTGGCGAACTCACTACACTCAATGATGCAAAACTTCTTCATGAGGCGTTAACGGTGACACCACTTCTGATCACCCTGCTCATCGTGGCGGGTATCGCGTTGCTGATCGTGATCGGCTACCTCAACAATGTCGTGGAAAACGCCAAGCTCGAGCGCGCGCGCCTTAAAGTCGAGCTGACCGAACGCCTGCGCCGCTGCGGCGAGATCACCGAAACCTTCCCCGGCCAACTGATGACTCCGGCGCTCAAGCTGCTGCTGACCCGCCTGGAGCTGAACCTCAATCAGCGCCTGCTGGCGCTGGACAAGCACAACGGCGATTTCAAGGCGCGCATCGTCGAACTCGAAGGGTTGATTGCCAAGGGCGACAAGTTGCCGGTCAACAACCCGCCGAGCCCGATTCAGACCGAGGTCAAGGCCAAGGACGTGCGCTTCCTGCTCGAGTCGCTGCACAACCAGATCGTGCGCGCTACCCAGGAAAACTTCCTGCAGTCCAACGAAGGCAAGTACTGGGTCAGGGAAATTCGTCACATCCTGGTATTACTGCACATCGAATTCTTCAATAACCTGGGCCAGCAGGCGTTGCAGCAGAATCAACCTGGCCATGCGCGCCTGGCGTTCGAACGCGGCGTGCAGTACCTGCGCAAACAACCGGAACCGAAACAATATGAAGAGCAGCTGACCTACCTGGAAAAACTGCTCGCTCGCGCCAACGCGCAAGTACTGGACCAGATGGAGCCGGCCGAAAATGACCAGAATGCGCTGACCCAGGGTCTGAAAACCGATGAAGACGAGACGTGGAAAAAGCGGGTGATCTACGACTGATCCACAACCATTGAAAACAAGAAGGGCCGCAAAAGCGGCCCTTCTTGTTTTTCAGCAGTCGCTCAACGCCAGGAAGATCGACGCCAGGCGTTCCAGCCCTCGCTGATCGGCCTCACTGAAACGCGCAAGGCTCGGGCTGTCCAGGTCGAGCACGCCAATCAGCCTGCCCTCCTTTACCAACGGAATCACCAGCTCGCTGTTGGATGCGCTGTCACAGGCGATGTGCCCAGGGAAGGCATGCACATCCTCCACTCGCTGGGTCTGCAGGGTGGCTGCTGCCGCGCCACACACACCCTTGCCGAATGCGATGCGCACGCACGCCACCTGCCCCTGGAACGGCCCTAGCACCAGTTCTTCGTTGCGGTTGAGGTAGAAACCCGCCCAATTCAGGTCTTCCACCTGGTGGTAGAGAAATGCCGAGAACTGCGCGGCGTTGGCGATGAAATCACGCTCGTCGGCGAACAGCGCCTGCACTTGCGCAGCCAGCAGGTCGTAGCCATCGAGGCCTTTGCCACTGGCGTTGAGGTCGATCATTGGTTCTGCTCCAGCAATTGCAGTCCAACCCAGTAGCGGGCGAACTGGTAGGCACAACGGCCATTACGGTTGCCGCGGCCGGTGGCCCAGCGCGCAGCGAGGATGTCGAGTTCTTCTGTGCGCTGCCAGGCCAACCCGGCCGGGCGCGCCAGTTGGCCGATCCAGTGCTCGACCACGTTGAGGAAATGCTCCTGGGTGAACGGATAGAACGACAACCACAAGCCAAAACGGTCAGACAAGGCGATCTTGTCTTCCACCGCCTCGTTGGGGTGCAGCTCGCCGTCGATCATCTTCCAGTTTTCATTGTCGCTCTGCTTCTCGGGCACCAAGTGACGGCGGTTCGAGGTGGCATAGAGCAGGACGTTGTCCGGCGCCTGTTCGAGCGAACCATCGAGCACACTCTTGAGCACCCGGTAATCGCCCTCTCCCGCTTCGAACGAAAGGTCGTCGCAGAACAGGATGAAGCGTTGCTCGAGCTTTTGCAGTTGCTCGACCACCCGCGGCAAGTCGGCCAGGTGATCGCGCTCGATCTCGATCAGGCGCAGGCCCTGCCCGGCATGTTCGGCCAGCAGCGCACGTACCAGCGACGACTTGCCGGTGCCCCGCGAGCCCCACAGCAGGGCGTGGTTGGCGGGCATGCCATTGATGAACTGATGGGTGTTGCGGCCCAGTTGCTCACGCTGCTGATCGACACCGATCAGGTCCGAGAGCCGGATGTCGAGGCTGACTTCCAACGGCATGAGGTAGCCGCTGCGGCCATCACGCTGCCAGCGCGCAGCGAGGGTCGACGACCAGTCGATCTGCGGGCGGGGCGCCGGCAGCAGTGGTTCGAGGCGCGTCAGTATGGATTCAGCGTGTTCCAGGAATGCAATGAGGCGGGTGTCCATGAAGGTTTCCTTAGTCAAGACCGGTTCAGGAGCCGAGGCGCAGCCAGTGCGGGACGACACTGCCCCTACAGAGCCAACAGGGGTTGTAGGAGCGAGCTCGTCTCGCGATGGCCGCGCACCGGCCCATTGATTGGATCGCTCGAAACAACAGACAGACCCGCCAGCAGCCGGGGCTGATCGGCTATGCTTGCGCAGCGCAAGGGGCGTTGAACCGGCTCGGGAACCATGGATATCAAGTTCACCAATCGCCTGTCATACAAGCAAGCCCGGTTGACAGTCCTGGTCGGCTTCATCCTGGGAACATTGCTCAGTCTCATCCAGATCGGCATCGATTATGCCAGCGAAGACGCGTCCATCAACCGCGAAGTGCAGGCATTGCTGCAAATAAGCCATGACCCGGCCTCGCGCATCGCCTACAACATCGATGCGGAGCTGGCCCAGGAGCTCACCGGCGGGCTGCTGCAGTCGCCAGCGATCATCCGCGCACGCCTGATCGACAACGACGATACGGTGCTGGCCGACGTCCATCGCCCGCGCCAGGAAGACAGCTATCGGCCGCTCAGCGACTTCCTGTTCGGCGAGCAGCGCCAGTTCAAGGATCGCCTGTTCCTCGCCCACATGCCCGACGATTACCTCGGCACCCTGTACCTGGATGTCGACACCTATGCCTTCGGCAGCCGCTTTCTCGACCGAGCCGGCATCACCCTGCTCAACGGCTTCGCCCGCAGCCTGGTGCTGACCGGCATTCTCCTGGGGTTGTTCTACATCATGCTGACCAAACCCCTGGTCACCGTCATCGGCGCCCTGAGCGGCAGCGACCCACGCCAGCCCGGCCAGACTCGTCTGGACTACCCCAACGGTCATGAGCACGACGAGATCGGGGTACTGGTGAAGGTCGCCAACCAGCAATTCGTCAGCATGGCCACCGAGATCCAGCAGCGGCGCAACGCCGAGAACCGCCTCACCCAGTACCTCAACGAACTGGAAGACATCGTTTCGGCCCGCACCGAAGAACTCAAGGCCAGCAACAGCCGGCTCAGCCAGTCCAACGAGGAACTGGAGGAAGCCCGCCGCCGCGCCCTGGACATGGCCCAGGCGCGCGCCGCCTTCCTGGCCAACATGAGCCACGAGATCCGCACACCGCTCAACGGCATGCTCGGCATGATCGCCCTGGCCCTGGACAGCGGGCTGAACGCCGAGCAACGCCAGCAGCTGTCGATCGCCCACGACTCAGGCAAGGTGCTGGTCGAGCTGCTCAACGATATCCTCGACCTGTCCAAGTTCGATGCCGGGCAACTGGAGCTCGAACGCATCCCTTTCGACATGGGGGCGATGGTCGAGGACACCGCCAACCTCCTGTCGCAGAACGCCGCGCCCAGTGTGGAACTGACCTGCCTGATCGCTCCGGACTTTCCCAGCACCGTGCTCGGCGACCCCACCCGGGTGCGCCAGATCGTCAGCAACCTGCTGTCCAATGCGCTCAAGTTCACCCGCTTCGGGCGTGTCGACCTTCGTCTTTCGAGCATCGTCGGCGGCGTACGCCTGGAAGTGTGCGACACCGGTATCGGAATCCCGGAGGAAGCCCAGGTGCGCATCTTCCAGCCCTTCACCCAGGCTGGCGCAGGCATCACCCGCCAGTATGGCGGCACCGGCCTGGGCTTGGCCCTGACCCGTAACCTGTGCAAGGCCATGCAGGGGCATCTGCATATCAACTCGCAAACCGGCTTCGGCAGCCGCTTCAGCGCCGATCTTCCGCTGCCCACGCACACCGAAGCAGTCCCGCCTGCGCCGCTGAAGGGTCAGGTGGTGGCACTGAGCAACGCCTCCAGCGGTCTGGCTGAGCTGTTGCATGGCCTGCTGCCAAGCTGGGGGCTGGATTATCAGCGACGCGACGATGCCAGTGGGCTCGACGGCATGGCCATCGACCTGCTCATCACCGACGACACCGAGCACCTGTTCGAACTGCGCCCCGGTATCAACGCACCGATCCTGCTGGTCACGGCCTACGGCAACTTCCTGCCCGCAGAGCAAACCGCGCAATTGGCGCCTTTGCACCAGCAGGCTCGCCCGCTGGCGCGCAATGCCCTGTACCAGATGCTGCGCCGCACCCTGCAAGGCGAAAACGCTACACCCGCACCCTCCGAGGTCGGCCGCCTGCTGGAGCGACGCGCACAGATCCTTCTGGTGGAAGACAACCCCGTGAACCAGTTGGTAGCCAAGGGCATGCTCGCCAAGCTCGGCTGCCAGGTGCAGGTGGCCGCCCATGGTGCCGAAGCGCTGGAGATCCTCGAGCGCGAAGGATTCGACATGGTGCTGATGGACTGCAACATGCCGGTGATGGATGGCTACGAGGCCAGCCGGCGCATCCGCCAGAGCGGGCGCTGGCCCGACCTGCCGATCGTCGCCCTGACCGCCAACGCCATGCCCGAAGAGCGCGAACGCTGTCGCGCCGCGGGCATGAACGACTACCTGGCCAAGCCGTTCCGGCGCGAAGAATTACTCGCCCTGATCGACCATTGGGTGCCGGTCAGCGGTTGAGCAGACGCTCGATATCGGCTTCCAGCGCCTGCGGCTTGGTGGTCGGTGCGTAGCGCGTGACCTTGCCACTGGACGGGTCGACCAGGAACTTGGTGAAGTTCCACTTGATCTTCTGCGTCCCCAGCAGGCCGGGCGCACGCTTCTTCAGCTCGGCGAACAGCGGGTGGGCGCCCGGGCCGTTCACCTCGATCTTGCGAAACAGCGGGAAGCTCACGCCAAAGTTGAGTTCACAGAACTGCGAAATTTCCAACGCATCGCCCGGTTCCTGCTTGCCGAACTGATTACACGGAAAGCCCAGTACCACAAGGCCCTGCGCGGCATGGTCCTGCCACAGTTTCTCAAGCCCCTTGTACTGCGGTGTGAAACCGCACTGACTGGCGGTATTGACCACCAGCAGCGCCTTGCCGGCGAAGTCGCCGAGTTTTTTCTGCTCCCCCTTGAGGGTGACGCAGGGAATGTCCAGCAACGCATCGGCCATGTCGATCTCCCTTCACGCTTGCGGTTTGAAATCCAGGCATACCGAGTTGATGCAGTAGCGCAGCCCAGTGGGTGGCGGGCCGTCCGGGAACACGTGGCCCAGGTGCGCATCGCACTGGGCGCAGGTGACTTCGGTGCGGATCATGCCGTGGGAGGTGTCGCGGATCTCGATCATCGCACTGTCCTCGATCGGCGCGTAGAAGCTCGGCCAGCCGCAACCGGAATCGAACTTGGTCTGCGAATCGAACAACGGCAGGCCACAGCAGATGCAGTTATAGATGCCGGCGCGCTTTTCGCTGTTGTATTTGCCTGTGAACGGTCGTTCGGTCCCCTTCAGGCGGCATACCTGGTATTGAGCGGGGTCGAGCATTTCGCGCCATTCTTCAAGTGTTTTGTCGATCTTTTGCATGGATGGACCTCGGCAGGCTGAATTTCACCCTGCGCCGTCTTTTCCCTGGCGCGGGTGGCACGTATATTAGTTGGCTTGTGTGCAGACGATCAGTCTGGCACCCGCGCCCCGTCCTTTTCAAACCTTTTGACGACCGCGCCCCGCGACTTATCCATTCGGGATCACATCATGCAGTTCAGCAAATCGAACAAGCTCGCCAATGTCTGCTACGACATTCGCGGTCCGGTGCTCAAGCACGCCAAGCGTCTGGAAGAGGAAGGCCAGCGCATCCTCAAGCTGAACATCGGCAACCCGGCGCCCTTTGGTTTCGAAGCGCCGGACGAAATCCTCCAGGACGTGATCCGCAACCTGCCGACCGCCCAGGGCTACAGCGACTCCAAAGGCCTGTTCAGCGCGCGCAAGGCGGTGATGCAATACTGCCAGCAGAAGCAGATCGAAGGCGTCGGTATCGAGGACATCTACCTGGGCAACGGTGTGTCCGAGCTGATCGTGATGTCGATGCAGGCGCTGCTCAACAACAATGACGAGGTGCTGATCCCGGCCCCCGACTACCCACTGTGGACCGCAGCGGTGAGCCTGGCCGGCGGCAAACCCGTGCACTACCTGTGCGACGAGCAGGCCGACTGGTTCCCCGACCTTGACGATATCAAGGCCAAGATCACCCCGAACACCAAGGCCCTGGTGATCATCAACCCGAACAACCCGACCGGCGCGGTGTACTCCAGGGAGCTGCTGCTCGGCATGCTGGAACTGGCCCGCCAGCACAACCTGGTGGTGTTCTCCGACGAGATCTACGACAAGATCCTCTACGACGAAGCCGTGCACATCAGCACCGCCTCGCTCGCCCCGGACGTGCTGTGCCTGACCTTCAACGGCCTGTCGAAGTCCTATCGTGTCGCAGGCTTCCGCTCCGGCTGGCTGATCATCTCCGGGCCCAAGCACCACGCGCAGAGCTATATCGAAGGCATCGACATGCTGGCCAACATGCGCCTGTGTGCCAACGTGCCGGCGCAGCACGCCATCCAGACCGCCCTGGGTGGCTACCAGAGCATCAACGACCTGGTATTGCCGCCGGGCCGCCTGCTCGAACAGCGCAACCGCACCTACGAGTTGCTCAACGCCATCCCCGGCGTCAGCTGTGTCAAGCCAATGGGCGCCTTGTACGCCTTCCCGAAAATCGATCCGAAGGTCTGCCCGATCCACAACGACGAGAAGTTCGTCCTCGACCTGCTGCTGTCGGAGAAACTGCTGATCGTCCAGGGCACCGCATTTAACTGGCCGTGGCCGGACCACTTCCGCGTCGTCACCCTGCCGCGAGTGGATGACCTGGAGCAAGCCATCGGCCGCATCGGCAACTTCCTGCGCACCTACTCGCAGTAAGCGATCAAGGCCTTGTCGTGCCAACCGGCCGTGTTGGCACGACGTCCTCCGCCCCACGGATGAATTCTTACATCCTGCAACGGTCTATCTCCCGGCGACTCGCCGCGGCTCTGTCATACTTCGCGGTACACAGTTTGAAATAGTCGGCCAGTTGAATCGCCTTGGCCGCCACCTTATATACCCCGCAGTAGAGCGACATTTTCATCCGTCAGGAGAACGTAACAACCATGATGCGCATTCTGTTGTTTGTAGCCACCAACCTTGCGGTGGTGCTGGTTGCAAGCATTACCCTCAGCCTGTTCGGTTTCAACGGGTTCATGGCCGCCAACGGCGTCGACCTGGACCTGAGCCGCCTGCTGGTCTTCTGCGCCGTGTTCGGGTTTGCTGGCTCGCTGGTTTCGCTGTTCATCTCCAAGTGGATGGCGAAGATGACCACCGGTACCCAGATCATCACCCAGCCGCGCACCCACCACGAACAGTGGCTGCTGCAGACGGTCGAGGAGCTGTCCCGCGAGGCGGGCATCAAGATGCCGGAAGTGGGCGTGTTCCCCGCCTACGAGGCGAACGCCTTCGCCACAGGCTGGAACCGCAACGACGCACTGGTCGCCGTTTCGCAGGGCCTGCTCGAGCGCTTCTCGCGGGACGAAGTACGTGCGGTACTGGCCCATGAGATCGGCCACGTCGCCAACGGCGACATGGTCACCCTGGCACTGGTCCAGGGCGTGGTGAACACCTTCGTGATGTTCTTCGCACGTATCATCGGCAACTTCGTCGACAAGGTGATCTTCAAGAACGAAGAAGGCCAGGGCATCGCCTATTACGTCGCGACCATCGTCGCCGAGCTGATCCTGGGCATTTTGGCCAGCATCATCGTCATGTGGTTCTCGCGTCGCCGCGAGTACCGCGCCGACGAAGCCGGGGCTCGCCTGGCGGGCACTGGCGCGATGATCGCTGCCCTGCAGCGCCTGCGCTCGGAACAAGGTATGCCGGTGCACATGCCAGATACGTTGAAGGCCTTCGGCATCAACGGCGGCCTCAAGCAGGGCCTCGCCGGCCTGCTGATGAGCCACCCGCCACTGGAAGACCGTATCGATGCACTGCGTCGTCGCGGTTGATTCAACGCGATAATTGAAAAGGGCGACTCAGGTCGCCCTTTTCTTTGCTCGTATTCTGGCCAGAAGGCCAATCAACGCTGCAACCGATAGACCCGCTCCACCAGACTGCCGACTCCCGCCTTCTGGAATTTGGGGCTGTCCTCGATAATGTCCGGGGCCTCCAGCTCGGCCACTTGCCATCCAGCAAGTCCGCGCCGGACTTCGTCATCCGGCACCGAGAAAGGCGGCCCATCCAGACGCGACTGATCGTAGTCCAAGGTGACCATCAGCCCCTGGCAAGCAGCCGGCAGGCAGGCAGAAAGCAACTCAAAGTAACGGGTACGCAGCGCCTGCGGTAATGCAATCACCGCAGCGCGGTCATAGAGCCCCGCGCACTGCGCCAGATCTTCCGCCTGCAAGGCGAAGAAGTCACCACACCACAGCTCCACCAGGCCGCTGCGCCAAATCTCGAAGGCGCCATGGCGGGACACCTCGGCCTCAAGGCTGTGCTCCCGGAAGAAATCCGCCACCGCACGTTGCGACACTTCCACCCCTAGCACGCGATACCCCTGCCCCGCCAACCAGGCGACGTCCAGGCTCTTGCCGCACAAGGGCACCAGCACCTGGCTGCCGGGGGCCAGCATGCGCCAGTGTGCCTGCAGGTACGGGTTCACCTGCGACTGGTGAAAGCCGATCTGGTTGTCCGCCCACCGCTTGTGCCAGAACGCTGGCTCCATGACTCCTCCGATTTTTTCGATAGATAACTTGCAAAACTTATATTGGATGTCGATCGGTAACTGATCGAAGATGGCGGCATCTTAACCGCTCAGGACCCCGCCATGCTGCCTAGCCTGTTCATTTCCCATGGTTCGCCCATGCTCGCCCTGCAACCCGGCGCCAGTGGACCGGCACTGGCCCGCCTGGCGGCAGGCCTGCCGCGGCCGAAGGCGATCGTGGTGGTTTCCGCGCACTGGGAGAGCCAGGGACTGTCGGTGATGAGTGGCGCCCAGCCCCAGACCTGGCACGACTTTGGCGGCTTCCCTGCTGCGCTGTACGCCGTGCAGTATCCGGCCCCTGGCGCCCCCGAGCTGGCGCGCCAGGTGGCAGGCTTGCTCGGTGACGCCGGACTGCCCGCTCAGCTCGATGTACAACGCCCCTTCGACCACGGCACCTGGGTGCCGCTGTCGCTCATGTACCCGGATGCTGGCATCCCGGTAATCCAGGTTTCGCTGCCCAGCCGCCAGGGCCCGGCCCTGCAGTTGCAGGTCGGCAAGGCCCTGGCCGGCTTGCGCGCCCAGGGCATACTGCTGGTCGGCTCCGGCAGCATTACCCACAACCTGGGCGAACTGGACTGGCATGCCGGGCCAGACGCCATCGAGCCCTGGGCACGCGCGTTCCGCGACTGGGTGGTCGAGCAATTGAAGGCAGAGGATAGGGCCGCGCTGGAAGACTATCGGCAGCAGGCACCTTACGCGGTGCGCAACCACCCGAGCGATGAGCACCTGCTGCCCTTGTTCTTTGCCATGGGCGCAGGCGACAGGTTCGGGATCGTGCACCAGGGCTTCACGATGGGAGCACTGGGAATGGATATCTACAGGTTCGACTGATTCCAAACACCTCAATCGGCAGGCAAAAAAATCCCCGGCAAGCCGGGGATTTTTCATTGCTGCAGGACTCAGTCCTCGCGATAGCGGCGCAGCTTCAGTTGCTTACCGGCCACGCGGGTGTCCTTGAGCTTGGACAGCAGACGCTCCAGGCCCTCTTCCGGCAGCTCGACCAGGCTGAAGCTGTCGCGCACCTGGATGCGACCGATAGCGTCACGGGCCAGGCCGCCTTCATTGAGGATCGCACCCAACAGGTTCTTGGCGGCGATACCATCACGGGCACCCAGGGCGGTACGGCAACGCACGCGGCCTTCGGCCAGCGGCATCGGCGCGCGACGCTCGCGGTCACCACGTTCGCTGCGCTCACCACGATCACTGCGCTCGCCGGTGCGCTCACGCGGCGTGTAGGTCGGCACCAGCGGTTGCTCGCGCTCGACGGCAGCCAGGTCCAGCGGCTGGCCATTGGTGGCCTTGCGCAGCAACGCGGCAGACAGCGCGCGAGCCGAGCAGCCCAGGTCGGCAGTCAGGCGGTCGAACAGCTCACCATGGGTGGCCTCAGCTTCAGCCACCAGCGGTGCGAGGCTTGCGGTCAGCTTCTTGATACGCGCATCCAGCACGGCCTGTGGGCCAGGCAGACGAGCCTCGGCAACCTTCTGCCCGGTAACACGCTCGATCACCTGCAGCATGCGACGCTCACGCGGCGTCACCAGCAGCAGTGCGCGACCATCGCGACCGGCACGGCCGGTACGGCCGATACGGTGCACGTAGGATTCCGGATCGTATGGCATGTCCACGTTGAACACATGGGTGATGCGCGGTACGTCCAGGCCCCGGGCAGCGACGTCGGTAGCGACGACGATGTCCAGGCGACCGTCCTTGAGCGAGTCGATGACGCGCTCACGCTGGTTCTGGGCGATATCGCCGTTCAGCGCGGCAGCTTTGTAGCCCTTGGCTTCCAGCGCGGCAGCCAGGTCCAGGGTGGCTTGCTTGGTACGCACGAAGGCGATCAGCGCGTCGAATTCCTCGACTTCCAGCAGACGCAGCACAGCCGGGATCTTCTGGTCGGCGTGGACCATCAGGTGGGCCTGCTCGATCGCGGTGACGGTCTGGGTCTTGCTCTGGATCTTGACGTGCTTGGGCTCGCGCAGGTGACGCTCGGCGATCGAACGGATCGACGACGGCAGGGTCGCGGAGAACAGCACGGTCTGGCGGGTGGCAGGGATGGCGTCGAAGATCACTTCGAGGTCGTCCATGAAGCCCAGCTTGAGCATTTCGTCGGCTTCGTCGAGTACCAGGTACTGAACGGTGGACAGCACCTTCTCGTCACGACGCAGGTGGTCGCACAGACGGCCAGGCGTGGCGACGACGATCTGCGCACCGTTACGGATGGCACGCAGTTGTGGGCCCATCGGGGCACCACCGTACACAGCCACCACGTTAACGCCCGGCATCTGCTTGGCGTAGGTTTCGAAAGCGGTGGCTACTTGCAGCGCCAACTCACGGGTTGGCGCCAGGATCAGGGCTTGCGGTTCGCGCTTGCTCACGTCGATCTTGTTGAGGATCGGCAGGGCGAAGGCAGCGGTCTTGCCGGTGCCAGTCTGCGCCTGGCCGATCATGTCATGACCGGCGAGGATGATCGGGATCGACTGTTGCTGGATGGCCGACGGCTCTTCATAGCCGGTGGCCAGAACGGCGGCAACGATGTTCGGATGAAGATCGAGAGCGGCGAATCCGCCGGTTTCCTGGGTCATGGGTCTGCCTCTATGTGCATCCGCAAAGACCCATGCTCCAAAGCTGCACATGCCTTGAAAGACCCGGAGGTCACCCAGGCAGCTTTGGCGGCGGGGATTTGCGAAAACGATTGAAAAAGAATTACGTGGGAAAGGTCCGCCTAGCGGACGTGCAGCCGAAGCTGGACTCGGAGGGTTTGCACCACCTGATTTTGAGGTCCGCTAAAAGACCGGCGCGTACTATATACGAATTCGCGTTGATCTGTGAGAACTTTTTCACAGGCAGTGGCCATTATAAGGCCATCATTTAATCGAAAACTGAAACGTTTTTTCACGAGCGGCGGCGACTGCTTCGCGGGTAAACCCGCTCCCACAGGGTCGGCGCCACGCTCAAGGGCAGCGCTGCCCCTGTGGGAGCGGGTTTACCCGCGAAGGGTACGCCGCAGCTTTACGCTCAGCTCGCCGGCCGAACTTCGCGAATCAGGTAGTCCAGCGAATAGCCCAGCCGCGCTGCCAACGCCTCGGCCCGCGCCCGCAAACCCTCCAGATCCAGTGCCTGCTCCAGATCCGCCGGCACCAGCAGGATCACGTTGCCCTCCTTCACCGGCAGCTCCCAGTAATGCCGGTGATACAACCCACGCAACAATGCCGCACCCAAAGGCCGACCATCGTCGCCGGCCCACTGGTTGATCACCAGCCAGCCTCCCGGATTGAGCTGCTGCTGGCACTGTTCCAGAAAGCCCCAGGCCAGATGGCCTACGCCCGGGCCATGATCGGTATAGAGATCGACGAAGATCAGGTCGGCCTTCTCAGCCGTGGGCAGCAGCTCCAGGGCATCGCCAACGCGCACGTACAAGCGCGGATCATCATCGAGCCCCATGTATTCCATGGCCAGACGCGGCACGTCCGGGCGCAGCTCGATGGCCTCGACATCCTCCAGCGGCAGGAACTTCAGGCAGGCCTGGGTCAGGGTACCGGCCCCCAGCCCCAGGAACAGTGCGCTCTCCGGCTGCGGATGGCAGAGTGCACCGACCAGCATCGCGCGCGTGTAGTCGTACTCCAGCCAACTGGGGTCGGCGGTGAAGGTACAGCTCTGCTCGATGGCGTCACCGAATTCGAGGAAGCGATAATCCTCGACCTCGTACACACTGATGACCCCGTAGGCATCTTCCACCCGGGCCAGCAGCCGTTCTTCCCGCTCCGTCGCCATCGCCTGCCACCTGCACACACAAAAACCGGCATTGTCCGCCAATGCCTGCGGTGCAACAAGCGCGCTGCCAACTGTTACCATGGCAGGTACGCCTGAACCGACCACATCGAGCCCGTGATGAACCGACCCTGGACCCCCGACAGCTGGCGCGCCCTGCCGATCCAGCAACAACCGACCTACCCCGACGCCGCTCACCTGCTCAAGGTCGAGCAGACCCTGGCCAGCTACCCGCCGCTGGTGTTCGCCGGCGAAGCCCGCGAGTTGCGCCGCCAGTTCGCCGAGGTCACCCAGGGCCGCGCCTTCCTGCTGCAAGGTGGCGACTGCGCCGAGAGTTTCGCCGAGTTCTCCGCCGCGAAGATCCGCGACACCTTCAAGGTGCTGCTGCAGATGGCCATCGTCATGACCTTCGCCGCGGGCTGCCCGGTGGTGAAGGTCGGGCGCATGGCCGGGCAGTTCGCCAAACCGCGCTCGGCCAACGACGAAACCATCGGCCAGGTCACCCTGCCCGCCTACCGCGGCGACATCGTCAATGGTATCGGCTTCGACGCCGCCAGCCGCGTCCCCGACCCAGAGCGCCTGCTGCAGGCCTACCACCAGGCCACCGCCAGCCTCAACCTGCTGCGCGCCTTCGCCCAGGGCGGCTTCGCCGACCTGCACCAGGTGCACAAGTGGAACCTGGATTTCATCGCCAACTCGGCGCTGGCCGACAAATACCATCAGCTTGCTGATCGCATCGACGAGACCCTGGCCTTCATGCGCGCCTGCGGCCTGGACAGCGCGCCACAACTGCGCGAGACCAGCTTCTTCACCGCCCACGAGGCGCTGCTGCTCAACTACGAGGAAGCCTTCGTACGCCGCGACAGCCTGACGGGGGACTACTACGACTGCTCGGCGCACATGCTGTGGATCGGCGACCGCACCCGCCAGCTCGACGGTGCCCACGTGGAGTTCCTGCGGGGCGTGCACAACCCGATCGGGGTCAAGGTCGGCCCAAGCATGAACACCGAGGATCTGATCCGCCTGATCGACGTGCTCAACCCGGACAACGACCCCGGCCGCCTTAACCTGATCGTGCGCATGGGGGCGAACAAGGTCGGCGATCACCTGCCCGGGCTGATCCGCGCCGTCGAGCGCGAGGGGCGCCAGGTGCTGTGGAGCTCCGACCCGATGCACGGCAACACCATCAAGGCCAGCAGTGGCTACAAGACCCGCGATTTCGCGCAGATCCTCGACGAAGTGCGGCAGTTCTTCCAGGTGCACCAGGCCGAAGGTAGCCACGCCGGGGGTATCCACATCGAGATGACCGGGCAGAATGTCACCGAATGCATCGGCGGCGCCCGACCGATCACCGAAGATGGCCTGTCGGACCGCTACCACACCCATTGCGACCCCCGGATGAACGCCGATCAATCACTGGAACTGGCCTTCCTGATCGCCGAAACCCTCAAGCAGGTGCGTCGCTGAGGGCCTGACGCAACGGCCCTGCCGACTCGCGCGCGCAATCCAGGCGCACCCGCTCCAGGCCCAGCCACCCCGCCAGCCGTTCCAGGCTGCGGGCCAGGGCCTGGAAGCCCTCTTCATCCAGCCCCTGAACCTCCTCATGCACGGCATGCACCGCCAGCTCACTGCGTGCTCGCTCCGCACGCAGGTCCAGGCGCGCGGCGATACGGCCGTCGTGCAGGAACGGCAACACGTAGTAGCCATAAACCCGCTTGTGCGCCGGGGTGTAGATCTCCAAACGGTAGCGAAAGTCGAACAGCCGCTCGGTACGGGCGCGCTCCCAGACCAACGAATCGAACGGCGAAAGCAAGGCACTGGCCTCCACACGCCGGGGAATGCGCGGCGTGCCAGCACAGTACGCCGGCTGCTTCCAGCCCTGCACCGTGCAGTGTTGCAGACGACCCTCGGCGAGCAGCTGCGCCAGGGCGGCCCGCGCCTGCGCAGGCGTGAGCCTGAAATAGTCGCGCAGGTCCTGCTCGGTCGCCACGCCCAAGGCCGTGGCGGCTTGCAGCAACAGTCCCTGCTGGGCTTCGCTGTCGGATAGCTCGGGCTGATCGAGGATCGCCGCTGGCAGCACGCGCTCCGGCAGGTCGTACAGGCGCTCGAACCCGCGGCGCCCGGCGACGGTGACCCGCCCGGCCGCGAACAGCCACTCCAGGGCATGCTTCTCCTCGCTCCAGTCCCACCATGGGCCGGCGCGCTCTTGCCGGGTCGACAGGCTCCCGGCGCCCAAGGCGCCCTGGTCGCGCACCGCAGCCAGCACGCGGGCAATGACATCCTGACGCTCGCGGCCGAACTGCGCCAACTGCCGGTAGATACCCTCGCCCTGTTGCGCCCGCGCCATGCGCCAACGCATCAGCGGATAGAGCGACAGCGGCAGCAAGGACGCCTCATGCCCCCAATACTCGAACAACTGGCGCCGACGCCCACGGCCCCAGGCCAACTGGTCGAGCAATTCGGTCGGGTAGTCGCCCAGGCGTGAGAACAGCGGCAGGTAGTGCGAGCGCACCAGCGCATTGACCGAATCGATCTGCACCACGCCCAGACGCTGCAGCATGCGCTTGAGCGCAGCCGGCGTCGCGGGCTGGGGCTTACCGAAGCCCTGCGCGGACAGGGCCAGGCGTCGGGCCTGCTTGAGGGAAAGGCTGAGGGTCACGGCAAGGGCTCCACGGCAAGTCGGCTCACAGTGTAGCGCCATGACCGTCTTTACCCAGCCTTTACCCTGCCCTGACCGCCCTTGACCTTGATCTCCCTAGACTGGGCTCATCCGGTAACCACCGGCCTCAGAAAGGAGAAACACCATGCGCAAGACCCTTATCGCCCTGATGTTCGCCGCAGCCCTGCCGACCGTAGCCATGGCCATGCCAGACGGCGGCCCACGCGGTGACGGCCCGCATCACCGCGGTGATGCGCCTTTCGCGCAGCTCGACCTGACCCGTGACCAGCGCCAGCAGATCGGCAAGTTGATGGGCGAGCAGATGAAGCAGCGCCGCGACGTCACCGAACGCTACCTGGCCAAGCTGCCGGCAGCGGACCAGAAAGCCATGCAGGACGAGATCAAGGCCGGCCACGACAAGACCCAGAGCCAGATCCGCGCCCTGCTCAAGCCAGAGCAACAGAAGCAGTTCGACGAACTGCAGAGCAAACGCGCGGCAGACAAGGCTGAATGGCAGCAGTTCCAGGCATGGAAAGCTGAAAAAGCCGCCAAGGCCCAGTAAGCTGTCCGACCGGTGCCCGGCTCGCGGTAATGCGGGCCGGGCCTTTCTCGTGTGTGGGAGGTACTCGTCTTGCGTTCATTGTTCTGGCGCATCCTGGCCAGTTTCTGGCTGGCCATCGCCCTGGTTGCGGGCCTGTCGATCCTGCTTGGCCACATGCTCAACCAGGACGCCTGGATTCTCAGCCGCCACCCGGGCCTGAACACCCTGGCCAGCCGCTGGGTACAGCACTATGAACAGGAAGGCCTGGAGGCATCGCAGCGCTTTCTGGAACGACGCAAGCAGCGCTACAAGATCGACGTCCAGGTGCTCGACGACAGCGGCGATGCCGTGGTACCCGGAACCTTCCCGCGTCGCGCCGAAGACTTCGAGCGACGCCAGCACAACGACGAGCGGCGCCTGCCCTGGCGCCGCCTCACCGAGGAGTACACCAGCCCTGCCACGGGCGAAACCTACCTGCTGATCTACCGCATTCCCCACCCGGAGCTGATGGCCTGGCACCGTGAAAGCCTGATCTGGCCGCTCAGCGCCCTGGGAATCGCCCTGGTGGTGCTGACCTTGTTCAGCTTGCTGGTGACCCTCTCGATCACCCGCCCTCTCAGCCGCCTGCGCGGTGCGGTGCATGACCTGGGCCAGACCAGCTACCAGCAGAACAGCCTGGCGCGACTGGCGGTACGCCGCGACGAGTTCGGCGTCCTGGCCAACGACTTCAACAAGATGGGCGCCCGCCTGCAAAGCCTGATCGGCAGCCAGCGCCAATTGCTGCGTGACGTATCCCACGAACTGCGCTCGCCGCTGGCGCGCCTGCGCATCGCCCTGGCCCTGGCTGAACGCGCCGAGCCCGAACAGCGCCAGGCCCTCTGGCCGCGCCTGACCCGCGAGTGCGACCGGCTGGAAGACCTGATCAGCGAAATTCTGGTGCTCGCCAGGGTCGATGCCGAGCAGGCGCATGCCGAGCCCGTCGACCTCAACGCACTGCTCGGCAGCGTGCGCAAGGATGCCCAGCTCAGCGTGCCGGAACAGGAAGTACGCCTGGAGGCCGAGCCAGGGCTGACCCTGCAGGGCTGGCCGACCTTGCTGGAGCGGGCGGTAGACAACCTGGTGCGCAATGCGCTGCGCTTCAGCCCGGCAGGGCAGCCCATCGAAATTCGCGCCAGCCGCGAGCAGGAACACCTGCTGCTGAGCGTGCGCGACCACGGCCCCGGTGTGGCGCCAGAACACCTTGCGCAGCTGGGTGAGCCGTTCTTCCGCGCGCCGGGGCAGGACGCGCCGGGCCACGGGCTTGGCCTGGCGATCGCCCGGCGCGCGGCCGAGCGACATGGCGGGACGCTGGTGCTGGAGAATCATCCGCAGGGGGGCTTTGTCGCGCGGCTGGAGCTGCCGGTGGCCCAGGCAACGGCTTGAGCGTGCAAGAGCCGATGTGCCACGCGACTGGGCTGCGCAGCAGCCCAACACCCCCTCCGATCACTCGCCCCAGGCGCTGACGAACTCGGCCGTCTCCAGCACTGGCGGGGTACGCGGTTCATTGATCGGCGTGCCCAGGTACAGGTAACCGATCAGTTCTTCGTTCTCGGCCAGGCCCAGCCCTTTGTTCACATGGGCATCGAACGCCATGTCGCCGGTGCGCCACACCGCGCCGATCCCCTGGGCATGTGCCGCAATCAGAATGCCGTGGGCAGCGCAGCCTGCAGCCAGGCGCTGCTCCGACTTCGGCACCTTGAAGTGATCCTGCAGACGGGCAATGACCACGATCAGCAAGGGCGCGCGCAGCGGCATGGCCCGGGCCTTGTCCAGTGCCGCCTGGCTGGCATCGCCTTTGGCCTGCACGGCTTCGGCGAACAGCTCGCCGAGCTTCTCGCGCCCCTGCCCTTCGATGGTCAGAAAACGCCACGGCCGCAGCTGGCCGTGGTCCGGCGCACGCAGCGCCGCCTGGAACAATCCCTCGCGTTGGGCGGCATTGGGCGCAGGTTCGGTCAGGCGTGGCACGGAAACACGGTTGAGCAATGCGTCGAGAGCCTCCATCGGCTACCCTCCTGGCAGAAGAAATGTGCCGCCATTCTAAAGGACCTCGCGTACATGTGGAGTCGACTTGCCGGCGATCGCGATCAAAAGTCCGCACCCCCACCGCCGGGCACACGTTTACATCCCGCGACCCACAGGTAGAATGGCGCCCTTTCCGTTTCGAGTCAGAGCAGATCACATGGCGTTGCCGACCTTAAGGATCATTGGTTTCATCATCGGCATCTTCCTGATCACCCTGGCGGTGAGCATGGTCGTGCCCATGGCGACCCTGCTGATCTTCGAGCGCACCGGCGACCTGCCGTCGTTCCTCTGGTCGAGCCTGATCACCTTCATCGCAGGTCTGGCGATGGTCCTGCCGGGCCGCCCGGAACACGTGCACCTGCGCCCCCGTGACATGTACCTGCTCACCGTCAGCAGCTGGCTGGTGGTCTGCGTGTTCGCCGCCCTGCCCTTCCTGCTGACCCAGCACATCAGCTACACCGACGCCTTCTTCGAAAGCATGTCCGGCATCACCGCCACCGGCTCGACGGTGCTCAGCGGCCTGGACAACATGTCGCCGGGCATCCTCATGTGGCGCTCGATGCTGCACTGGCTCGGCGGTATCGGCTTCATCGGCATGGCGGTGGCGATCCTGCCGTTGCTGCGCATCGGTGGCATGCGCCTGTTCCAGACCGAGTCCTCGGACCGTTCGGAAAAGGTCATGCCGCGCTCGCATATGGTCGCCAAGTTCATCGTCGCGGTGTACGTCGGCATCACCGTACTCGGCAGCCTGGCGTTCTGGTGGGCGGGGATGAGCCCCTTCGACGCGATCAACCACGCCATGTCGGCGATTTCCACCGGCGGTTTCTCCACCTCCGACCTGTCGCTGGCCAAGTGGGACATTCCTGCGGTGCACTGGGTCGCGGTGGTGGTGATGATCCTTGGCAGCGTGCCCTTCACCCTTTACGTAGCCACCCTGCGCGGCAATCGCCGGGCGCTGATCCGCGACCAGCAGGTACAGGGGCTGCTCGGGTTGCTGGTCGCCACCTGGGTCGTGCTCGGCACCTGGTATTGGGCCACCACCGACCTGCACTGGCTCGACGCCTTCCGCCACGTGGCACTGAACGTTACCTCGGTGGTCACCACCACCGGCTTCGCCCTGGGCGACTACAGCCTGTGGGGCAACTTCTCGCTGATGCTGTTCTTCTACCTGGGCTTCATCGGCGGCTGCTCCGGCTCGACCGCCGGTGGCATCAAGATTTTCCGCTTCCAGGTCGCTTACATCCTGCTCAAGGCCAGCCTCAACCAGCTGATCCACCCGCGCGCAGTGATCAAGCAGAAATACAATGGTCACCGCCTCGACGAAGAAATCGTGCGCTCGATTCTGACCTTCTCGTTCTTCTTCGCCGTGACCATCTGCGTCATCGCCCTGTTGCTGTCGCTGCTGGGCGTGGACTGGATGACCGCCCTGACCGGCGCGGCCAGTACCGTTTCCGGCGTGGGGCCAGGCCTGGGCGAGGTGATCGGCCCGGCCGGCAACTTCGCCAGCCTGCCGGATGCCGCCAAGTGGATTCTCGCTGGCGGCATGCTGCTCGGCCGCCTGGAGATCATCACGGTGCTGGTGTTGTGCATGCCTGCGTTCTGGCGTCACTGACCACTGACGCCTCCAGGCGCGCGCGGTACTCGCTGGGAGTGACGTCGAACCAGCGGCGGAAGGCCCGGTAGAAATTGCTCGGATCGGCAAAACCCAGCAGATAAGCGGTTTCCAGCAAGGTCATGCCTGGCTGCGCCAGGTATTGCTCGGCGAGCTCGCGCCGGGTGTCGTCCAGCAGGGTCTGGAAACTGGTGCCTTCCTCCTGCAAGCGCCGCTGCAGCGTGCGCTGAGACAGGTGCAAGGCCTGGGCCACGGTTTCGCGCTTGGGTTCGCCCTGGGGCAGGATACGGCACAGGGTCTGGCGCACCCGATGGGTGACTCGACTTTCCGAGAAGCGCGCCAGGTATTCGCCCGCAAAACGGTCATGGAGAATTGCCATCGCTTCGTTGGCGGTGGGCAACGGCGCTTCCATGTCGGCTCGCTCGAGCACCAGCGCATCGTGGGGAGCCCCAAACACCAGTGGCGCGCGGAACGCGACCCGATAAGGCTCGACATTCCTGGGTTGCGGCCCCTGGATCAGCACCCGGCGCGGCTGTACCGGACGACCACTGAGCCAGCTGCACAGCGACAGCGCGCAGGCCAACGAGGCTTCCGAGCTGTGCCGGGTCGGCGGCAGGTGATCACCGTGAACGGTAAGAATCAGCGAATAGCCCTCAGGCCCGAGACGAAAACTCAGGTCGGAGCTTTCGGCGATGATCCGCTGATAACGCACCAGTCGCTCGAAACCTTCGGCCAACGTACGGCTGGACATCAGCGCATAGCCGACCACGTGGAAGGACGCCGGCCGCACCACTCGCGCCATGTTCAGGCCGATGGCCTCGTTTCCCGACAGCTCCACCGCCAACTGCCAGAGGCGGGTCATGGCGTCCTGAGGGAAGCGCGCATCCGGATCATCGAGGGCGGCGAAGTCCAACCCGAGTTGCTTGAACATGGCACGACAGTCGAGCCCTTCCAGCTCGAGCGCCTTGACGATCCCTGATGCCCAGCTGGCTGACGTGGTTCTTTCACTCATGACAGGCTTCTTGTGCTGACCGCTCCAGCGGTGAATCGAAAGGATATTCAATTGGCGCCAATTGTCACTGGTAGCCACTCCCAGTGACTCTAGACTCGAAACAGGCTCCACGCCGTGTATCCTGAACAAAAACGCACCTGCGGGAACACAGCCCATGAACAGCACAGCGCAGTTTCGCAGTTTTGCCGAATTCTACCCCTACTACCTCGGCGAACACGCCAACCCTACCTGCCGACGCCTGCACTTCGTCGGCACCAGCCTGGTCATCGCCCTGCTGGCCTACACCATTGGCAGCGGCAACTGGCTGCTATTGCTGGCCATACCGTTCGCCGGGTACGGCTTCGCCTGGGTCGGGCACTTCTTTTTCGAGAAGAACCGACCGGCCACCTTCACGTATCCGCTGTATAGCCTGATGGGTGATTTCGCGATGTTCCGCGATATCCTGCGAGGCAAGATCAGTCTTTGAAAGGCCTGCGGCCGCGCCGCATTACGCTGGCTCGCGCAATGCCGCGACGCGCTCGGTCTCCCGCGCCTGGGCATCGGCCAGACGGTACAGCTCGATGTGGCCGTCCCAGTGCTCGATCAACGCCGTGCACGATTCGACCCAGTCACCGCAGTTGAGGTACTCGACCTCGCCCACCTTGCGGATCTCGGCGTGGTGAATATGCCCACACACCACGCCCTGGAACCCCCGGCGTGTGCACTCATGGGCAATCGCATCCTCGAAGTCGCTGATGAAATTCACCGCACCCTTGACCTTGTGCTTGAGGTAAGCCGACAACGACCAGTAGCCATACCCATAGCGGGCACGCCAATGGTTGAGCCAACGATTGAGCACCAGGGTGAATTCATAGGCGCGGTCGCCCAGAAATGCCAACCAGCGGTGATAGCGGGTGATCACATCGAACTGGTCACCGTGCACCACCAGCAGGCGCCGACCATCGGCGGTAAGGTGCTCGGCCTCGTCGACCAGTTGGATATTGCCCAGGATCAGCTTCGAATAACGGCGC
The DNA here is from genome assembly GCF_052378495.1 of Pseudomonas sp. A014. Classification (NCBI taxonomy): domain Bacteria; kingdom Pseudomonadati; phylum Pseudomonadota; class Gammaproteobacteria; order Pseudomonadales; family Pseudomonadaceae; genus Pseudomonas; species Pseudomonas sp. A014. The sequence goes on along the minus strand of NZ_CP199001.1, from coordinate 1,679,498 downwards.
AGGAATTCGTCGTGGTTGCCGGTGACGTAGATCACCTCGGTACCGCGCTTGCTCATGGTCAACAGGCGACGAATCACATTGGTATGGGCTTGCGGCCAATAGATACCGCTACGCAGCTTCCAGCCGTCGATGATGTCGCCGACCAGGTAGACGCGGTCGGCCTGGTAGCCCTTGAGAAACTGCGACAAGTGCTCGGCCTGGCAATCCCGGGTGCCCAGGTGCACATCGGAGATCCACAGGGTGCGCACCCGCTGCTTGCGTGACGGACGGACAAGTTCGGCATGTGTCATGGGGCGGCCTCCGGCGCTGTTTGCAGGAGACTGGCAGGTGCGCATGACAGATCGGTGGCAGTCGTGTGACGAGTGGTCGGGCGCGGATTGCGCATTGTTTACCTTTCGCGGCTAAAACCGCTCCCCCTGCGCGGCACTGCGATACACTGCTCCCCTGCCCCAAGGATGCTCCCATGGTCGGTCCGATCCTGTCCCTGCGCCATTACCGCGACGAGTTGCTCGCCCACAGCCACGAACACCCGCAACTGGTGTTCGGCCTGCGTGGGCACCTCGATTTCGAGGTACAGGGCCGAGGCACGCGCATCGATCGCCAGGGGCTCATCGTGGTCCCCGCCGGTTTTCACCACACCTGCGCCAGCGACGCGGGCAGCCACTGCCTGGTGCTGGATATTCCAGGCGAACACTGGCTGCGCGAACAGATGGGCGGCCACGCCGAGGCCAGCCACCGCCTGCTCGAACGCCCAGCGACGCTGCTGCTCGACGGCCGCCAGCAGCAACTGGTGGACTGGCTCGCAGCGAGCGCGGTGGACGATCCGCTGATCAGCCGCCAAGGTGCACTCCTGCTGCTGGCCAGCCTGAACACCGCCGCCGCCCCCACCACCCCCAGCAAACGCCTGCCCTACGCAGCCTTCGATGCGCATATCGAGCGTCATGCCGCACACCCTCTGCAAGTCGCCGACCTGGCAAGGCTGGCCGGTTTGTCAGGTGCTCGCCTGCACGCACGCTTCGTCGAGGAATGCGGCATGACACCGATGGACTACATCCGCCAGCGGCGTTTGCTCAAGGCGCGGCAACTGATCGTCCTTACCTCGCTGCCGATGGGCGAAATCGCCGCACAGGTGGGTTACAGCTCGCAGAGTGCGTTTTCGGCGGCGATATTGCGGGCGTTCGGCCTTACGCCGCTGGCGCTGCGACGAGAGTCTGGCGACAACTGACGCCAGGATGGCGACAGAATCTGTTTTCCCCCGGCTCTACACTGTGCCTGTGCCAGCCTGTGGGTACGGTCTACCCGCGCAAGTGCCAGCAAAGATCTCGAGCAAGGACTCACCATGAACCACCGTACTGCCCTCGGCGCCCTGCACATCGGCGCGCTGTTCTTCGGCCTCACCGGCGTCTTCGGCAAACTGGCCGCCAGTGCCACGCCCTCGGTCATCGTCTTTGGCCGCGCACTCTTCGCGGTGCTGGCCCTGGCCCTGTTCGCCGGCCTCGCCCGCAAGGGCTGGCAGCGACTCAGGGCTCAGGACCTGGGGCGCCTGCTGCTTGGCGGCATATTGCTGGCCGGGCACTGGGTGAGCTTCTTCATCGCCGTGCGGGTCGGCGGCGTTGCCATCGCCACCCTCGGCTTTGCCAGCTTTCCAGCGTTCACCGTGATCCTCGAAGGCGTGCTGTTCCGCGAGCGCATCCGTCGCAACGAAGCCCTGCTGGTACTGCTGGTAAGCATCGGCCTGGTGCTGGTCACCCCGGCGTTCAACCTGGCCAGCGAGGCTACGGGCGGCCTGCTCTGGGCCTTGCTTTCGGGCCTGCTGTTCTCGCTGCTGTCGCTGACCAATCGAGCCGGCTCCGGCCGCGTGCCTGCGGTACAGGCTGCGCTGTGCCAGAACCTGGTGGTCGGTGTGTGCCTCCTGCCCTTCGCCTTGCCGGGGCTCGGCGCGGTGAAGCCCATGGACTGGCTATGGATCGCCCTGCTCGGCATCTTCTGCACCGGGGTGGCGCACAGCCTGTTCGTGGCCAGCCTGGCAGTGATCAAGGCCCGCACCGCCTCGGTGGTCTTCGGCATGGAGCCGGTCTACGGTATCGCCGTGGCCTGGATGGTGTTCGCCGAGACGCCCACCCTGCGCATGCTCGCTGGCGGGGCGTTGATCATCTTCGCCATCGTGCTGTCCAGCCGCCTGTCTGCCGAGCCACCGCCAAGGAGGGAACGCCTGGCCGAAGGCGCATGATCAACGGTCGTTGTGGCCCAGGTCTCGCTGCGGGTCGATCTGGCCACGCACCCGCTGCTTGAGCACCTTGGCCTCGGGGAAGCCACCATCGAGCTTGCGCTCCCAGATCTGCGCGCCGTCGCAGGTGATGCGAAACACCCCACCGGTGCCCGGCTCCAGGGCGACTCGCGCAAGATCGTCGGCAAAGGTGCTGAGCAGCTCCTGAGCCAGCCAGGCAGCACGCAGCAGCCATTGGCACTGCGTGCAATACGTGATGACAACTTCTGGCTTGGTATCGGCCATGTGGAGACAGTTCCTGGTGAGTGAGCCGCTTATACTAGCGGTCTTTGCCCATCGCGTTGAGACTCACGATGCATCATCTGCTGTTATGCCTGTTGCTGGCGCTCACCTCGTTCACCGCCCTGGCCGTGGAGCCGCCTCGGCCCAAGGTCGGCCTGGTGCTGTCGGGGGGTGCTGCCCGCGGCCTTGCGCATATCGGCGTGCTCAAGGCCCTGGAAGAACAGGGCGTGCACATCGACGCCATCGCCGGGACCAGCATGGGTGCGGTGGTTGGCGGCCTGTATGCCTCCGGCTACAGCATCGAGGAGCTCGAACACCTGGCCCGTACCCTCGACTGGCAGCAGGCACTTTCCGACGCTCCGCCGCGCAAGGATGTGCCGTTTCGACGCAAGCAGGACGACCGCGATTTCCTGGTCAAGCAGAAGCTGAGCTTTCGCGATGACGGCAGCCTTGGCTTGCCGCTGGGGGTGATACAGGGCCAGAACCTGTCATTGCTGCTGGAAAGCAAGCTGGCCCACACCGCTGACATTCGTGACTTCGACAAACTGCCGATCCCGTTCCGCGCCGTTGCCACCGACATCGCCAGCGGTGAGAAGGTGGTGTTCCGCCGTGGTCACCTGCCTCAGGTGGTGCGCGCCAGCATGTCGATTCCGGCAGTGTTCGCCCCGGTCGAGCTCGACGGGCGCCTGCTGGTGGACGGTGGCATGGTCGACAACATCCCGCTGGATGTGGTGCGCGAAATGGGCGTGGACATGGCCATCGTCGTCGATATCGGCACCCCGCTGCGCAGCCGCAAGCAACTGGCCACGGTCGTGGACGTGCTCAACCAGTCGATCACCCTGATGACCCGGCGCAACTCCGAGGAACAACTGGCCAGCCTGCACCGCGACGACATCCTGGTACAGCCAGCACTGGCAGCCTTTGGCGTGACCGACTTCGGCCGTGCCCAGGACATGATCGACGCCGGCTACCGCGCCACCCGCGCCCTCGACGCACGCCTGGCGGTGCTGCGCCAGGCTGGCGGCGACAGCCAGTTGGCCGTGGCACGCTCTGCGCAACAGCGCACGCCCATCATCACGGCGATCAAGGTGGAGAACGATTCAAAGGTCAGCGATGACGTGATCCGCTACTACATCCGCCAACCCCTGGGCGAGCCGCTGGAGCTGGAGCGCCTGCAAACCGATATGGGTACCCTCTACGGCCTGGACTACTTCGACCGGGTGCAGTACCGCGTGGTGCACAAGGGCGAGGAGAACACGCTGGTGATCAACGCCCGGGGTAAACGCGGCGGTACCGACTACCTGCGCCTGGGCCTGAACCTGTCCGATGACATGCGCGGCGACAGTGCCTTCAATCTGGGTGCCAGCTATCGAATGAACGGCATCAATCGCCTGGGCGCCGAATGGCTGACCCGGGCACAGATCGGCGATCAGCAGGAGCTCTACAGCGAGTTCTACCAACCGCTGGACGTCGGCTCGCGCTACTTCGTCGCCCCGTACCTGTCGCTCGGCTCGCAGAACATCGAAGCGACCCTGGACAACGACCCGGTGGCCGAATACCGCCTGGAACGCTACGGCTTTGGTCTGAACCTGGGTCGACAGATCGGCACCTACGGGGAAGTGCGCCTGGGCGTAGGCAAGGCCTGGGGTGAGGCTGAAGTGCGCATCGGCGACCAGGACCTGCCAAAGGTCAGCTTCAATGAAGGCTTCTACGAACTGAAATACTCCTTCGACACCCTCGACAACGTGTACTTCCCCCACAGCGGCGAAGACATCGGCCTGACCTTGCGCAAGTACGACCCCTCGCTGGACTCGGACAGCGACTACCGACAGTGGCAGTTCAACATCGACAAGGCGTTGAGCTACGGGCCGAACACCTGGGTATTCGGCGGCCGCTACGGCCGCACCCTGGACGATACCGAGGTGGTGACCTCCAGCTTCGTGCTTGGCGGCGCTCGGCAGCTATCGGGCTTTCGCCAGGACTCGGTGTCGGGGCAGAACATCAGCCTGATGCGCGTGGTCTACTACCGTCGCCTGACACCCCGCGCCTACCTGCCGCTGGACTTCCCGCTGTACCTGGGCGGGTCGCTGGAGCGTGGCCGCGCCTGGAACAACGACAACGAGTTCGACAGTGGCTATATCAACGCCGCGAGCATCTTCCTTGGGCTGGACACGCCACTTGGGCCGCTGAACATCAGTTATGGCGCCAACACCGAGCACCAGAAGGCGGTGTACCTGAATCTGGGACACACCTTCTAGAGCGTACGAAGGCGCGACATAAAAAAACGGATAGGGCGTGAGCCACTATCCGTTTTCTTGTACCGCCAAGCGTGGTGCTGGGGTCAGGACTTCTCGAGATTGCCCAGAATCTTCGCGTGCACACGCATGCACACCTCCAGATCCGCCTCATCAACGCCCGTGAAGAGTTCGGCGCGAAGGGCATTGGCAATGGTTTCGATCTGATCGATGAGCGGTTTTGCAGGCGGGCACAACAGGATCTTCTTCGCCCGCCGATCTTCCATGACCGCTTGGCGCCGTACCAGCCCCTGACTTTCCAGGCTGTCGAGCAGACGCGCCAGGGTCGGGCCTTCGACGCCGACACTCTGCGCCAGCTCGCGCTGGGTCGGCGATTCGTCGAAACGGGCCAAGTGCAGCAGCACCAGCCAGCGGGCCTGGGACAGGTTCAGCCCAGCCAGGCGGCGGTCCAGTTCGGCGCGCCAGCCCCGGGACATCTGGGCCAGCTGCATGCCGAAGCGGTGTTGGTTGTCGGTCAGGGGCATAAGCAACTCGATCGATAGAACTAATTATTAGTCAGCTAATCATGCCCCGGGGTATCAGGCAAGGCTCGACGAGTGGGAAAGGTCCGATAATCGACAAAAAGAATGACAAAGGTCAGGAATGGCCGGGATACCCGGCGTTGTCAGCGGCACCCTATGCTTGCGGCAACAGGCACTGCTGCCTCAAAGCTCGAACTCCGCCGCCAGCGCCGCCCGCACGCAATACAGCACCCCTTCCGGCACGCGTTGGCCAAACTGCGGAGCGATGGCCGAAACCGGCGGCAGTTCACCCTCCCCGTCGAGGAATGCGTCCTGCACCTCCATCATCAATTCTTCTGGCAAGTCCAGCGCCTGCTCCAGGCTCAGCTCCTGGCGCCCGATGGCATCGGCCAACAGGCTGTAGACGTTCTTCTCGCTGCAGTTCAATTGCCCGGCGATCTGCGCCGGAGTCATCCCAGCGCGGGCCAGGCTGACCAGTTCGTGCCGCAGGTCGAGCACCACCTTCGGCGCCTCCTCGGTGCCGCCGGCGCCGTTGAGTACTTCCAGGAACGCCTGGCCATAGCGCTCCAGCTTGCGCGCCCCCACGCCGCTGACCTGGGCCATGTCGCTGAGACTGGTGGGCTGGCTGCGCAGCATCTCGAGCAACGTCGAATCGGGGAAGATGACATAAGGCGGCACGCTGTGCTCCTCCGCCAGCTTGCGGCGCAGTGTGCGCAGCGCTTCCCACAGCTCGCGCTCTTCGGCACGCACCAACTGGCTGGCTGGGCTGCCGCCGCCACTGCCCGAGGACTTGGCCACGGTCTGCGGCTTGAGATCGCGGCGCAATTGCAGATTCACTTCGCCGCGCAGCAGTGGCCGGCAGGTGTCGGACAGACGCAGGCCGCCATAACCCTCGAGGTCGATGTCCACCAGGCCGCGGGCAACCAGCTGACGGAACAGCGACCGCCATTCGTGCTCGCCCAACGCCTTCCCGACCCCGAACACCGACAGCTTCTCGTGACCGAAATTGCGTACCTTCTCGGTATCCTTGCCCAGCAGGACATCGACCAGATGGCCGACCCCATAGCGCTGGCCAGTGCGAAACACGGCCGACAGTGCCTGACGCGCGGGCTCGGTGGCATCCCAGGTCTGCACATTGTCGACGCAGTTGTCGCAATGGCCGCAGGGCTGCTCGAGCACCTCATCGAAGTAGGCCAGCAGCGACTGGCGCCGGCAGCGCGTCTCTTCGCACAGCGCCAGCATCGCGTCGAGTTTATGTTGTTCGATACGCTTGTGACGCTCATCGCCTTCGGAGTTCTGCAGCATCTGCTTGAGCATCACCATGTCCTGCAGGCCATAGGCCATCCAGGCATCGGAAGGCAGGCCATCACGCCCGGCCCGACCGGTTTCCTGGTAGTAGGCCTCAAGCGACTTGGGCAGGTCCAGGTGAGCGACGAAACGCACGTTGGGCTTGTCGATGCCCATGCCGAACGCGATGGTGGCGACCATGATCAGCCCTTCCTCGTTGAGGAAGCGGTGCTGGTTGGCCGAGCGGGTCTCTGCTGCCAGGCCGGCGTGATAGGGTAGCGCCGGGAATCCCTGCTCGCAGAGGAAGGCGGCGGTTTCATCGACTTTCTTGCGCGACAGGCAGTAGACGATGCCGGCGTTGCCGCGCCGCTCGCCGAGAAACGCCATCAGCTGCTTGCGTGGCGACTCCTTGGGCACGATGCGATAGAAGATGTTGGGCCGGTCGAAGCTCGACAGGAAACGCTCCGCGCCCTGCAGATGCAGACGCTGGACGATTTCCTCACGGGTGCGCATGTCGGCGGTGGCGGTCAGGGCAATACGCGGCACATGCGGGAACAGTTCGGCAAGCTGGCCCAGTTGCAGGTACTCGGGGCGGAAATCATGCCCCCATTGCGACACGCAATGCGCTTCGTCGATGGCGAACAGCGCGATATCCAGGTCGCGCAGGAACTCCAGCATGCGTGGCTGCACCAGGCGTTCAGGCGCCAGGTACAGCATCTTCACCTCACCGCGGCGCAGGCGCCCAGCGAGGTCGCGCTGCTGCTCGGGGCTGAGCGTCGAGTTCAGCGCGGCCGCGGCCACCCCCAGCTCGTCGAGGGTGGCGACCTGGTCGTCCATCAACGCGATCAGCGGCGACACCACCACGGTCAGGCCCGGCCGCAGCAGGCCTGGCACCTGGAAACACAGCGACTTGCCACCACCGGTGGGCATCAGGACCAGTGCATCGCCCCCGTTGGCCACGCATTCGATGATCGCCGCCTGGCGACCCCGGAAGCTGTCGTAGCCGAAGATATCCTTGAGGACGCGCTGAGCCTGTTCGAGCATTTGCCACTCCAAATCGCCGTACCATCCTGGACACAGGCTGGACGATAAATCCGCCGCGCGCACACCGAATGCGTAAGCGGTTTTTGCCGGGCTGCGCAGAAACGCCAGCTGGCTTGAAAAACCGCGGAGTATACCCGACTGCCCTGCTCTGCGGCAGGCTACGGTGACAGACGTTCCCTTTGCCCCGCCGAGGCTGCAAGGTGCTAGAATTCACTATCGTTTATTCCCCAAGGTAGCCCTGTAATGTCCTTCGCCGAGCAACTGACCCGCCTGCAAGCCTTCCTCGACGCCGACGAGCTGCACGAGGAAGCACTGGACTACGTCGCCGCACACGGCTACCTGACCGCGTTGTCGATCTGTGCCGAGGACGTCCCCGAGCGCGAATGGATCGACGCGCTTTTCGCCGAAGAACCTCACTACGCCAGCGAAGCCCAGCGCACCGAGATCGAAGCGACGCTGGTGGCCCTCAAGGGCCACATCGCTCGCCAGCTGGCCAGCGACGAAGAGTTCGACCTGCCTTGCGAGCTGGACCTGACCGACGAGCCGGACGATTCCGACCTGCGCGGCTGGTGCATCGGCTTCATGGAAGGCGTGTTCCTGCGTGAAGAGGCCTGGTTCGAGAACGCCGAAGAGGAAGTCAGCGAAATGCTGCTGCCGATCATGGTTGGCTCAGGCCTGTTCGACGAGCAACCTGAGTTTGCCGACATCGCCAGCAACGCCAACCTGCAGGACGACATGGTCGTGCAGATTCCCGAGGCACTCAGCGCGCTGTTCCTGCTGCTGCACGCGCCGGACGAAAAACCAGCCCTGCTCAAGCCGCGCCACCACTGATTCGCAGTGGTGCGCTACCTGCTGCTGGCCGTCGGCTGGCTCAGTGTCGCGCTGGGGGTGCTGGGGATCTTCCTGCCGGTGTTGCCCACCACCCCTTTCCTGCTGCTGGCGGCGGCCTGTTTCGCCCGCAGCTCACCACGATTCCACGACTGGTTGGTGAACCACCCCAGGCTCGGACCGTGGATTCGCGACTACCTCAACGGAGACGGTATCCCGCTCAAGGGCAAGGTCTACGCCATCGGCCTGATGTGGGCGAGCATCGGGCTGTCGTGCTATCTGGTGCCGCTGTTCTGGGCCAGGGCCTTCATGCTCACCAGTGCCGTACTGGTCACCCTCTACATCCTCAAGCAGAAGACCCTGCGCCTGCCCTGAACACGCGCCTACCGAAGGCAAGCCCGGTCGTCATACGGTATCCACCTTCAACGAATGATCGTTGAGCATGCCGTTGATGACGGTCGCGGTATCGTGCCCCGCCGCGATCATGCCTCCCGCTCCCGCCGTCACCCCGTAATGCTGGGCCAGGTCGACACCGGCAAGATCGATGGTCTGGGTCGCCGCAGCGCCCGCCACGCTGCTGACCTCGATGGTCGAGACCACATTGACCCCACTGCCACTGACCTTGAAGTGCAGGTAGTCATCCAGTGACGCCGCCGTGGCGTTCTCGCCCTGCAGCAATTGCGACAGGTCGAGCCGGTCGCTGCCCGGCGTGAAGTCGGTCACCCGGTCGTGCCCGGTGTCGCCTTTCTGCCAGACGAAGGTATCGTTGCCGCTGCCGCCGGTGAGTGTGTCGTTGCCTGGCCCGCCAATGAGGATGTCGTTACCGCCACCGCCGATGAGAATGTCGTCCCCCAGGCCACCGCTGAGCACATTGTCCCCATCGTTGCCGATCAGTGTGTCGTTGTAGTCCGAGCCGATCAGGTTCTCGATGCTGACCAAGGTGTCGAGCCCCGCACCGCCGGTGTTCTGCGCACCGACATGGCCGAGATCGACCGTCACCCCGGCAGTGGCCGACGCGTAGCTGGCGGTGTCATTGCCTGGCCCACCGTCCAGCAGGTCGTTGCCGGGGCCACCGATCAGCAGATCATCCCCCTCCCCGCCATACAGGGCGTCGTTCCCCGCCCCTCCCACCAGCACATCGTGGCCGGCACCACCGTTCAAGGTGTCGTCGCCATTGCCCGCCAGCAGTACATCGTCGCCCGCCGTGCCCTGCAAGGTGTGACCTGCCTGGTAGGTGATGTCCACCGCCCCAGAGGCGCTGCCACCATGGTTGTCGCTGAGCGTGTAGCTGCCTTGGTAGACCTCGTTCTCGGCATGGCTGTAGTCGATCAGCAGGCTCAGCTTGTAGTTCTCCGCCGCCTTGCTGTTGCCCACGGCGTTCTCGCTGTTGATCACATGAATGCTGTACACGCCGTCGTGGCTGGCCGTGAAGCTGCCACCGTCGGCGATGGGCTGGTAGTTGCCGTTGGCATCCTTCCATTCCAGCATCAGGTTGCCTGCCGGGCGGTCATGGTCGAGGCTGAGGCTTTCGCCCTTGCGCAGGGTTACGGTCAATGTGTCCTCATCGTTGGCATTGCCGGTGCTGATCGAACCCAGGTAGCCAGCAATCACCAAGGCCGCCGTCATGGAGCCCGAGACCGCAGTGAAGTCACTGCGCGCCAGGTCCTTGAGCTGGTTCTCGAGCTTGTTGGCGGTGCCGTCGAACTTGAGCGTCTGCACCTGGCTGCCCACCGTGAAGCCCGCGCCCTTGTCGGCAAAGCCCGTGTTGAAGGTGATGGGCGCAGCGCTCAGAGGATCGTGATCCGCATCGCTGTCATTGGCCAGCAGCGCCTCGGCCGGTACGGTGACGCTGGCACCGGCGATGTTGGTGATGATGTGGTCGGCCCCCGCCACCGGGGCGCTGTTGCTGTTGATCTTCACCACCAGGCTGGCACTGCTGGTGTCGCCGTCGTTGTCGCTGACAGAGAAGCCGAATTTCTCGACCTGGCTGCTGCCGGTGTCCTTCGGCGGCGTGTAGGTAAATTCGCCGGTGTCCATGTCCACCAGCAGCGTGCCACCGAGCGCTGTCTTGATCGACAGGGTATTGCCGGTGGTGTCGAAACTGGCCTTGTCCGGGCCACCGGCGACCGTATAGCCGCCCTGGCCGGCGTTGGCTTTCGGGTCGAAGGTGTAGGTGGTGCCATCGACCAGCAGCGCCTTGATAAAGCCGCCATCGGCACCGAAGTGGCCACCGCTCATAAGGCTGCCGGTAATCGGCGCACCTTGTACCGTGCCGGACAGCACTGCGCTGAGCTGGCTCAGATCGGTGACCACCACCGAGTCGGTGTCGACATGGCTGCTGCCATCGTAGGCCAGCGGGTCGAGGTTGGCCTGGTTCACCCCGGTGCCGAGGCCAATGGCGTAGGACTTGATCCCGTTGTTGTCGAGGAAGCTTTCCCAGGCTGTTTCGCGCACGGCGGTCATCGAATGGCCGCTTGTGGGCACGCCGTCGGAGAAGAAGTAGCTGATGTTCTGCGCCCCCGCGATCTTGCCGCTGGTGACAAAGGCTTCCTGCGCCTTGGTCGCGGCGGAGTCGTAGTAGGTCGAGCCGTCGGCGCTCAACCCGGCGACGATGCTCTTGGCCTCGGCGATCGTTACCCAGACCGGCGTCTTGACCCAGGCCCCGGTGGCGAAGGTGACGATCTGCACCTTGATATCGCCCATGTCGTCGTACTTGTCGAGCAAGGCGTTGATCGCCTGCTTGGCCAAGGCCAGACGGCTCAGCCCCTGCACACCAGAGTCAACGTTCATGCTGCCGGAGACATCGATCACCAGCAGGATATTGGAGTCCACCTGGCCGGGCGTGATGCTGCGCTCGGCGCACGCGGCCTTGGGCACATCATCGACGATGGAAATGGCGATGCTGCTGGTGACACTGTTGCCCAGTGAATCGGTGGCCTTGTAGGTGAAGTACTCGACGACTCGATTGGCGCCATCGTCCGCCCCACCCGGCGTTTTCGGTGCCGAAGTCAGGGTGTAGGTGTAGGAGCCGTCGGCGTTGATCTGGATTTGCCCGAACTGGCCGACAGCATTGCCCACCAGGCTATAGGTCAATGCACCAATACCCCCGCCGACCGATCCCACCAGGCTGCCGGAGGCGGTTTCCGCCGTTGAGTGCGGGTCACTGCCCGTGACCGTGCCCGCCGCCAGGTCGTTACCGTCCTTGACCAGGTCGAGCGCTTTCTCGTACACGGTGACGTCACGGTCCTCACAGGCCACCAGCTTGCTGTCCTGCACATTGATGGTGATGGTCGTGGTGCTCTCGTCACCATCGGCATCGCGAATGGTGTAGACGAACACGTCGCTAGCGCCGGCCTTGGACACACTGTCAGGGTTGGCGTGATAAGTCGCATTGCCCTGGGCATCGAGGGTCAGGTAGCCGTACTGGCCCATGACCTGGCTGCCAAGCTGGCCAATTGCCGAAGTCGAAGTATCGGAGCCTGCGCGCACGCCGACCACATACTGACCATCTGCCCGCACATCGGCACCGACAATATCGTTGTCCAGCACATTGCCGCTGACCACACCACCTTCAGTCACGCTGGCCACATCGCAATGGGCCTTGGGTACGTCGTCGACGATGGTGATGACGATGGTGCTGGTGGTCGAGTTACCTACGGAGTCCGTCACTTGATAAGTGAAGGACTCGGTCAGGCTGTTCGCACCGTCATTGACGTTGCCCGGCGTTTTCGGTGCCGAGGTCAATGTGTAGGTGTAGGAACCATCGGCGTTGAGCTGGATCTGGCCAGATTGCCCCGTGGCGTTGCCCACCAGGCTGAAGGTCAGTGCGCCCACACCCCCACCCACCGAGCCCACGAGGCTGCCGGATGCAGTTTCCGCTGTCGAGTGCGGGTCGCTGCCGGTGACATTACCTGCCGCCAGGTCGTTGCCATCCTTGTTCAGGTCCAGTGCTTTTTCATACACCTTCACTTCGCTGTCTTCGCAGGCCACCAGCTTGCTGTCGTGCACGTTGATGGTGATGGTCGTCGTGCTCTCGTCGCCGTCGGCATCGCGGAGGGTGTAGACGAACACGTCGGTAGCGCCGGCCTGGGACACGCTGTTGGGGTTGGCGTGATAGGTCGCATTGCCTTGTGCATCGACGGTCAGGTAGCCGTACTGGCCCATGACCTGGCTACCGACCTGACCAATCGCCGAAGTCGAGGTGTCGGAGCCGGCACGCACGCCGACCACGTACTGGCCGTCCCCCCGCACATCGGCGCCGACAATGTCGTTGTCCAGTACGTTGCCGCTGACCACACCGCCTTCAGTCACGCTGGCCACATCGCAGTGCGCCTTGGGCACATCGTCGACGATGCTGATGACAATGGTGCCAGTAGTCGAATTACCCAGCGAATCCTTCACCTGGTAGGTGAAGGACTCCGTCAGCGTGTTCGCGCCGTCGTTGACGTTGCCCGGCGATGTCGGCGCCGAGGTCAACGTGTAGGTGTAGGAACCATCGGCATTGAGCTGAATCTGCCCGTACTGCCCGGTGGCGTTGCCCACCAGGGTGAAGGTCATCGCCCCGATACCGCCACTCACCGACCCGGCCAGCGAGCCCGACGCCGTCTCGCCTGGGGAATGCGGATCGCTGCCGGTGACGGTACCCGGCGCCAGATCATTGCCATCCTTCACCAGGTCCAGCGCCTTCTCGTACACCGTCACGCCGCCATCAGGCGTCGCGACCAACGAGCAGTCGTGGATATCAATGGTGATGGTGGTGGTGCTCTCGTCACCGTCGGCATCGCGGATGGTGTAGACGAACACATCCGTGGCACCGGGCGGCGCGACGCTGTCGGGGTTGGCATGATAGGTCGCGTTGCCCTGGGCATCGAGGGTCAGGTAGCCATACTGACCGACCACCTGGACGCCGAGTTGGCCGATGGCCGACGTGGAAGTGTCCCCGCCTGCGCGAACCCCGACCACGTATTTGCCATCGGCCACCACATCGGCACCGAACACATCGTTGACCAGTACGTTGCCGCTGACCGTGCCGCCCTCGAAGACATTGGCGAAATCGCTGTGTGCCTTGGGCACGTCGTCGACGATGGTGATGACGATGGTGCTGGTGGTCGAGTTGCCCAGCGAATCCTTCACCTCGTAGGTGAAGCTCTCGGTCAGACTGTTCGGCCCATCATTGACGTTATCCGGCGATTTCGGTGCCGAGGTCAGCGTGTAGGTGTAGGAGCCGTCGGCATTGAGCTGGATCTGGCCATACTGGCCCACCGCGCTGCCCACCAGCGTATAGGTCAGGGCACCGACGCCACCGCTCACGGAACCCGCCAGGCTACCGGAGGCGGTTTCGCCGGTGGAGCTCGGCGCGCTGCCGGTGACGGTACCCGGCGCCAGGTCGTTGCCATCCTTCACCAGGTCCAGCGCCTTCTCGTACACCGTCACGCCATCGTTAGGCCCCGCGATCAGCGAGCAGTCCTTGACGTTGATGGTGATGGTGGTGGTGCTTTCGTCTCCGTCGGTGTCGCGAATGGTATAGACGAACACATCGGTGGCACCGGCCGGCGCCACGGCATTCGGGTTGGCATGGTAGGTGGCGTTGCCGGCGGCATCGATGGTCAGGGTGCCGTACAGGCCACCGATCGCGGTATTGAGATTGCCGATGGCCGAGGTCGAGGTATCGGACCCCGCCCGCGCGCCCACCACCACATTGCTGGTGCCAGCCTGGTCGGCGCCCAACTGATCGTTAAGCAGCACATTGCCGCTGACCGTGCCACCTTCCACCACGCTGGCCGAATCGGGCTGCGCCTGGGGCACGTCGTCGACGATGTTCACATCCAGGGTGGCCGTGGCGCTGCTGCCATCGGTGTCCTGGGCGATCACGCTGAAATGCTCGCTCAGACTGTTGGTGCCCTCGCCCACGGGATGGCCTTCGTTATCGAGCAAGGTGTAGCTGTAGCTGACCACGCCGGTGGTCGGGTTGTAGCCGGTGATGGTCAGGGTGTTGCCCAGCGCGGTCGTGATCGACTGCGGGAAGCCCGCTACCAGGCCTCCGCTGACCACGCTGATACCGCCGACCGTCAGGGTCTGCAGGCCGTCCGGTGCACTGACGGTAAAGCTGCCGCTCTGGGTCAGGGCAGTGCTATCCGGCGCACTGCCGTTGCTCAAGTGCTTCTCGTAGACCGTCAGTTCACCGCCCTTCACATCCAGGCCACCGAGCGTTACCGGATCGTCGAGGTTGGTGATGTTCAGGGTCAGGGTCGCACTGCTGGTGTCACCGTCCGCATCCTTCAGGGTGTAGGTGAAGGTCTCGACGCCATGTCCGCCACCGTTGAGGTTCTTGAAGTCCGCATCCTCGGGGTTGAGCGTGTAGGTGTAGGAGCCGTCCGCAGCGAGCACCAGGGTGCCGTAGGTTCCGACGTAGGTACCGGCTACCACGGGGCCGCCGACCACCCGATCGGCGCCCTGGACGTCGTTGTCCAGCACGTTGCCGGTAAGTTGGGTGTGCTGCTCGGTGGCAGTGACCGCATTGGTGTCGTTGACCGCCGTGGGCACATCGTCGCGAATGATCACGTCCAGCGAACCACTGGCCACATCGCCATCCGTGTCGCTGACCAGCACCGGGAAATGCTCGCCGAGTTCGTTGTTGCCCGCTCCGTCCGCATGCTGCTCGGCGCCGGTGAGGGTGTAGCTGTAGCTGACCACGCCCGTGGACGGGTTGTAACCGGTGATGGTGAGGATGTTGCCAAGGCCCGTGGTGATCGACTGGCCCACGCCGGTCACCACCCCGGCAGTCACCACGTTGATACCACCGACGCTGAGGTTGAACACACCATCCGGCGCGACCACGGTGAAGCTGCCGGACTGGGTCAGGGCCGCCGGGTTGCTGGCCGACCCCAACGGCAGGTTCGCTTCGTTGAGAGTCAGTTCGGCGGGGCTCAGGTCGAGCCCGCGCAGGGTCACAGGATTGTCCGGCGGTGTGACAGGCGGATTTACAGGAGGATTGATCGGAGGAATGGCCGGAGGCCCGAACGGCCCTGCGTTGTTGTCGACATCCAGGGTACCGATGTAGCGGTTGGCCAGTTCCGGAATACCGTTGAAGCCTGCGGTAGGGAAGCCGATGGTCGGATCGACCCGCCCGGCCACTTCGGTCAGCAACACGAAGCTGTGCCCGCCCCCCAAGGCCCCGGGCGCGCCATTGGCGGCAGGCCCGGCGGCGGGTGCCTCGCCCTCCTGCGTCGGGTCGGCACCTGCGGCAATGGCTTGTTGCAGGCGCTCGACATCGCTGAGCTGCGCCTGGCTGGGCAGCGTATCAGGGGCATGTACGTGGGGAGCTCGATTGGCCAACAGGTCAGGAGTCATCTCCAGGCTGCTGCCTCGTCCCAACGTCAGCTCGGCGCCGTTGTGCAAACGTACGGCCACAGCACCCGCGGCTCCGGTTTCCAGCTGCTCGCCCGCGAACAGCCGATCGCCCTCCACCAGCAGGCGCTTGGCACCGTCGCTGCCCACCGCGAATACCTGACCTATGACCTTGCTGACCACGCCAATTGATTTAGCCATGAACGCACGCCTCCCCTGCCGATTGGCTTTCTGCAGTGGCGGACAGGCCAGGTAATGCGGGAAGCGATCCTTTGCGGGTCTCGCGTCTGTCACAAGGGTGAGAAATCGCCTTCACCAAGACAGCTCAACACGTGCGGTAGTGGTAATTGGCCATTATTCTAATGCCAATTTTTTGTCGCCAAATTCCGCCGTTGTTGTCCTCTCCAGGGTCCTTAGCTGCAAAAAATCTGGAACTTTCTCAGAAGCCCGGAAATCAGGTACTGCAGCCGATTTACCCGAGCGCTTGAATAGAACAATGTCTCGGTTTGCTTAGACCGCATAAGTTTTTTTTCGCATAGACCTTATGAAAAAATCTTCTTAGCTCGCCCGTTAAATGTTCTTAGCTCTGTTGTTACAAACCTGAAACGGTTTCAACTCAATTTTTCGTCATTTTTTTGGCGAATAGCAGGATCTTTTTAAAGACCAGGGAGAAGTACCCCATGCGCGTGTTAACCCCCATCACCAGTGCGATTCTGTTGGCCATGGCCTGTGCCAACGCTCAGGCGATGTCGATCACCGAGGCTGTCCAGAGCGCCGTGGACTACCACCCTCAGATCAGCTCCAATCGCAACAGCAAGCTGTCGGCCGATGAGGATGTGAAGTTCGCGCGCGGAGGCTACTTCCCCACGGTCGACCTGGTGGCCGGCTATGGCCGTCAGCGCTCGGACAACCTCAATACGCGCGGCATCAACCCCGACGGCACGCGTAACCACAACAAGGAAACCCTCAACTACACACAGTCCGAACTGCGCCTGCGGCAAATGATCTTCGACGGCTTCAACACCTCCAACGAAGTCGGGCGTACCGAATCGGTGGCCACCTCGCGCGCGTACTACACCCAGGCCATCGCCCAGGATGTCGCCCTGCGCGCCATCGAGGTGTACCTGGAAGTACTCAAGCGCCGTGAGCTGGTGACCCTGGCCAAGAACAACCTGCAGGCGCACCTGCGCGTCAACGACCAGATCGGCCTGCGCAGCGAACGCGGTGTCGGCAGCACCGCCGACCTCGACCAGTCCCGCGCCCGTCGCGCCCTGGCGGAAAACAACCTGGACACCGCCGAGGTCGACCTGGCCGACGCCGAGGCCAACTTCTACAGCGTCATCGGCCGCCAGCCGGACGAACTGGAAACGCCGACCTCGATCAAGATCCAGATGCCCGGCACCCTAGACGAAGCCCGCCAGGGCATGCGCGAGAACAACCCGTACCTCAAGTCCGCCCAGGCCGATGTCAACGCGGCGGAGAAACAGTACGAAGTGGCCAAGTCGCCGTTCTATCCACGCCTGGACGCAGTGCTGGCCACCGGCGCCAACAACAACCTGGGCGGCGAGCGCGGCCACAGCAACAACGACTGGCAGGCCGGCGTCGAGCTCAGCTACAACCTGTTCCGTGGCGGCAGCGACAAGGCGCGCTTGCAGTCCGATGCGCACAAGATCAACCAGGCCATGGACATCCGCAACAATGCCCTGCGCGAGCTCACCGAGAACCTGAGCCTGGCCTGGAACGCCATGAACAACGCGCGCAAGCAGACCCCTAGCGCCCGCGAATACGCCGAGACCACTCAACGCGTACGCGGTGCCTACCAGGACCAGTTCGGCCTGGGCCAGCGCACCCTGCTCGACGTGCTCGACAGCGAGAACGAGCTGTACAACGCCAACCGCCGCTACACCGAGGTGCGCTACACCGAAGAGTTCTCCATGTACCGGGTGCTGGCGACCATGGGCGAGTTGCTGAGCAAGCAGCGCATCTCGCTGCCACCGGAAGCCATCGCCAAGACCGACGTACGCAATGAGGCGCAGTTGCCCGACATGCGCTAGGCCCTGCATCAGGCGGCTGTAGACCTCTGCAGCCGCCTCCCGTCCACCGCGGCAGGAGTAGGCCATCGTGACCAGTATGCAAAGCACGCAGCCCACCCTGGCTGCGGATGATCCGTTGCTCGATGGCCTGCTGATCCTGTGCAAGGTTCATGGGTGCCCGGCCAGCCGTGCCAGCCTGTGCGCCGGCCTGCCGCTGGCCGACCAGCGCCTGAGCCTCGAACTGCTGCCCCGCGCCGCCGCCCGCGCCGGCCTGCAGGCGCGCGTACTGCGCCGCGAACTGAGCGCCATCAATACACTGAACCTGCCGGTACTGTTGCTGCTCGGCGATGGACGCAGCGCCGTGCTGCAACGCTGGAGCGAAGATGGACGGGCACTGATCCTGCCGTGCGAGGCCGACGGTGGCGAGCAATGGGTCGAGCGCCAGGCGCTGGAGCAGGCCTACAGCGGGCAAGCCCTGTTCGCCCGCCCGCGACATACCCTCGAAGACCTGCGTACGCCAATGCTGCCAAGGGTCGAAGCCTGGTTTCGCGACACCCTCAAGCATTCGCGCTGGCTGTACAGCGATGCCCTGCTGGCCAGCCTTCTGATCAACCTGCTCGGGCTGATGGTGCCGCTGTTCGTGATGCAGACCTACGACCGCGTGGTGCCCAACCAGGCCCTCTCGACCCTGTGGGTGCTGGTCATCGGCCTGTTCATCGGTACCGCCTTCGAATTGGTGCTGCGCATGGTCCGCGCGCACCTGCTGGACCAGGCCGGCAAGAAGACCGACCTGATCCTGTCGGCCACGCTGTTCGAACGCATCACCGGCATGGCCATGAAAGCACGTCCGGCCAGCATCGGCGGCTTCGCCCAGAGCATCCACGACTTCCAGGGCCTGCGCGAATTCCTCACCGCCGTGACCCTGACCAGCATCATCGACCTGCCCTTCGTGGTGCTGATGTTGCTGGTCATCGGCCTGCTCGGCGGCTGGCTGGTGCTGATCCCGCTGGTCGCCTTCCCACTGGCGGTGGGCGTGGCGTTGTTCATCCAGATACGCCTGCGCGATACGGTGCAGAAAAGCCTGAGCCTCGGCGCCGTGCGCCAGGCCTTGCTGATCGAAACCCTTGGCGGCCTGGAAACCCTCAAGGCCTGCGGCGCCGAAAGCGAGCGCCAATACCAGTGGGAACACACCAACGGCGCCATCGCCCGTCTCGAAGCCCACGCCCGCAACCTGTCGGCCATGGCCAGCAACGGCACGCTGTTCATCCAGCAGTTCTGCGGCATGGCCACCATCGTCGCGGGGGTCTATTCGATCATCGCCGGCAGCCTCAGCGTGGGCGCGCTGGTCGCCTGCTACATGCTCGGCAGCCGGGTGCTGGCGCCACTGGGCCAGATCGCCGGGCTGATCACCCGTTACCAACAAGCACAACTGACCATGCGCAGCACCGACGCACTGATGAGCTTGCCGCAGGAGCGCCAACCCGGTCAGCAGGCGCTGGAGCATACGGTGCTGCAAGGCGGCCTGGGCATCAGCCACGTGACGTTCCGCTATCCCGGTCAGGTCGCCGCGGCACTGAACGATATCAACCTGTCGATCAAGCCCGGCGAGCGCATCGGCATCATCGGCCGCAGCGGTTCGGGCAAGAGCACGCTCGGGCGATTGTTGATGGGGTTTCACCACCCTGACGAAGGCCAGGTACTGCTGGACAACCTCGACCTGCGCCAGCTGGATATCGCCGACCTGCGCAATCAGCTTGGCTATGTCGCCCACGACATGCCCCTGCTGGCAGGCAGCCTGCGCGACAACCTGACCCTGGGCGCACGCCACGTCAGCGATGCGCGCATGCTCGAAGTCGCCGAGTTGACCGGTGTCAGCGAACTGGCCCGCCAACACCCGCAGGGCTTCGACCGTCCGCTGGGCGAGCGCGGCCAACTGCTCTCCGGCGGCCAGCGCCAGGCTGTCCTGCTGGCCCGCGCACTGTTGCTGGAGCCGCCGATCCTGATCCTGGACGAACCTACCAGTCACATGGACAACAGCAGCGAAGACCAGCTGCGCCAACGCCTGCTGGCCTGGGTGCCCGGCAAGACCCTGCTGCTGGTCACCCACCGCAGCTCGATGCTCAGCCTGGTGGACCGGCTGGTGGTGCTGGACAACGGCAAGGTGGTGGCCGACGGGCCGAAGGACGCGGTGATCGATGCCCTGCGCAAAGGCCGTATCGGCGCAGCCCTGTAAACGACGTCAAGAACGGCGCTGCCACAGGCACCGTGGTTTTCATCGGAGGTAGACATGCCCCTCAGCCAAAGTGTCCGCAGCCACCTCCCCGGCGCCGACAAGCATGCCGAGCGCGACTACATGCCGGAGCTGGCCGGTGCCACCCTGCAGGACTCGCCGCGGCTGTCGCGCATCACGGTGTGGCTGGCAGCGGCGCTGTTGCTGGTAGCGCTGGTCTGGGCCAAGTTCGCCGTGCTCGACGAGGTCACGGTCGGCGAAGGCAAGGCCATCCCCTCGAGCAAGGTGCAGGTGATCCAGAACCTCGAAGGCGGCATCGTCACCGAGATCTTCGTGCGCGAAGGGCAGATGGTCGACAAGGGCGCCACCCTGCTGCGCCTGGACGACACCCGCTTCAAGTCGAACAAGGGCGAAAGCGAAGCCGACCGCTATGCCCTGACCGCACAGGTCGAGCGCCTGTCCGCCGAAGCCGAAGGGCGGCCCTTCGCGCTGTCGGAAGAAGTTCGCGCCAAGGCACCGCAGGTGGCCGAAGACGAAATCGCCCTCTATCAATCACGCCAGCGCCGGCTCGCCAGCGAGAAGCAGACGCTCAACGAACAACTGCGGCAGAAGACCCAGGAACTCGCCGAATTCCGCTCCAAGGTCGAGCAGTACCGCTCGGCCGTCGGCCTGCTGCAGCAGGAGCTGGACATGTCGTCGCCCTTGGTGAGCAAGGGCGCCATTTCGCCGGTGGAGATCCTGCGCCTCAAGCAGCGCAGCGTCGAAGCCCGCGGCCAACTGAACGCGACCAACCTGGCCATCCCTCGCGCCGAAGCGGCCATCGCCGAGATTCGCAGCAAGATCCAGGAGTCCGACGCGAGTTTTCGCTCCGACGCCGCCAAGGAGCTCAACGACAAGCGCACGGAGCTGTCGAAGATCACCGCCACCAGCATTGCCATCGACGACCGGGTCAACCGCACCACCGTGGTGTCGCCGGTACGGGGCATCGTCAAGCTGCTCAAGGTCAACACCATCGGCGGCGTGGTCCAGCCCGGCAGCGACCTGGTGGAGATCGTCCCGATCGAGGACAACCTGCTGATCGAAGCCAAGGTGCGCCCGCAGGACGTGGCGTTTCTGCATCCGGGGCAGGTGGCGATGGTCAAGTTCAGTGCCTACGACTACACCATCTATGGCGGGCTCAAAGCCACGCTCGAGCTGATCAGCGCCGACACCGTCACCGACGACAAGGGCAATGCGTTCTACCTGATCCAGGTGCGCACCGAGAAAAACCATTTGGGCGGGGACAACAAGCCGCTGCTGATCATCCCGGGGATGACCGCGACGGTGGACATCATCACCGGGCAGAAGAGCGTGCTGGATTACCTGCTCAAGCCGGTGATGAAGGCCCGGACCGAGGCGATGCGTGAGCGGTGAGGGTCTTGGGATTGGTGGTGACCATCATTCTCCCCCATGATTCCGAGCAAAGGTCTCAGCCCCCATGGCGCTGATCTGCCCCTCGATCAATGCCTCGAACGGCCTGAGCAATTCATCGAAATTCGCGGGCTGCTCCAACACATTCAGCGCCTGCACCACCGCTTCGATGGTCGACACCGCACCTGCCTCCGGCGCCTTGCGCAGTCGGTAGCGCGATGGCGCCACGTCAGCCAGTGTCACCCGCGGCAACCCCTCCAGCAGCGGGTTGAGGTACAGCAACTTGCGTGCCTTGCGCCAGGTCCCGTCTGGGACGATCAGCAGCAACGGCAACGCATCGCCTTCGCCATAGGCCGACACCACCTCGGCCTGCTCGCCCGGGAACAGCAGCACCGGACGATAGCCGGGAGTGGCCAGCAGTGCGGGCAGATCCTCGAAGACCTCACCAATCAACAGTTCGGCATTGCGCAGCCCCAAAGCCGCCAGGCGGGCGGTGTTCAGGGCGTGGCTGGTTTCACTGGGGTGCTGCAGCAGGACCACACGGGTGCGGCTGTCTATTGATGGGATCAGTGAGCAGAGGCAATGGGCGAGCGGGCGCTGGCAGCGTTCGCAGCGGGGTCTGGGCATGGGGGTCTCCGTTGGCGGAGGGATTTTGCCATATGCCGGGGCTATATGCCGGAAATCGGGGCCCGCCTTGCGGGCCATTCGCGGGACAAGTCAGGACGCCGAACCGCCGCTCCCACAGGACAGCACCACGCGCCTCGAATGCGGCGCTGTCCTGTGGGAGCGGCGGTTCGGCGTCCCGACTTGTCCCGCGATGGGCCGAGCAGCGGCCCCAGGATCTGTGCAGCTACACAGGATGCAGGGGCTGCTACAGCAGATCGCAGTGCCTGGCGGGAGCAGGTTTGTAGGCGTCGCCATTCCCCTCTAACGATTGAACCGCTCCGCCAGGCTATGCAGGTACTCCGCCATCCGCTCCAGGTCCTGACTGATCTCGGCACCCTGCTTCGCCTGCCCGGCGCTTTCGTCGCACAGGTGGGCAATGCGCACGATCTGCTGGTTGATATCCTCCGCCACATGGCTCTGCTGCTCGGACGCAGTCGCCATCTGCTGGCTCATACCGGTAATGCGGCTCACCGCCTGGACGATGCCGGCCAGTGCCGACTGCACCGCCTCGACGCTGTGCACGCTGTCGCGGGAAATCTGCTCGCCGCGGCTGGCGCTGCTCACCGCACGCTCGGCACCGGCACGCAGCGAGGCGATGATCTGGTGGATTTCCTCGGTGGAGGTGCGGGTGCGCTGGGCCAGCGAGCGCACCTCGTCGGCCACCACCGCAAAGCCCCTGCCCTGTTCCCCGGCGCGCGCCGCTTCGATTGCGGCATTGAGCGCCAGCAGGTTGGTCTGCTCGGCGATCGAGGTGATCACATCCACCACACTGCCGATCGATTGGGTCTGCTCGGCCAGGGCATTGACCGCCTGGCCGATGTCGTTCACCGCCTCGCTCATGCTGCCCATGGCCCGCAGGCTCTGCTGGGCCAGGTCACTGCCCTGCTGCGCCAGCTGGTCGGCATCGCCGGCCGCATGGGCAGTGCTCTGCACGTTATGGGTGACCTGCTGGATGGTCGCCGCCATCTGCGCGATGGCGGTGGCCGACTGGTCTGTTTCGCTGCGCTGTCGGTCGAGCATCTGCGCCTGGGCATCAGACAGTTCTGCTGACTGTGCGGCCCGTGACTTGACCCCAACGCCAGCGTCCACCAGCCGCGTGAGCGCAGTCTGCAGACGTGCCTCTTCGCTGATGATCGCCAGGTCGAGCTGGCCGCGCAGACCGGGGTTGTCACTGTAGGTCAGGGCAACCAGCGGGCTGGTGAAGGCCTTGGGATGCTCGGCCAGGGTACGGCGGATGGCCTGGTTCTGCCGGTGCTCGATCAGGTACCAGGCACTGAACAGGCTGACCATCAGCAGGCCCAGCGCCGCATAGGGCGGTAGCCACAGGTAGCCTGCCGCCGCAATCAGCCCGGCACCCACCAGTGGCCAGCCAGTCCCCAGGCCATGCGCCAGCCGCGCGGCCCAGGGCACTGGCGAGCGTTCGGCCCGCAGGCGTGCGTACAACGCTTCGGCACGACGAATCTGTTCGCGAGTCGGCACCGAACGCACTGATTCGTAGCCACTGATGCGGCCGTTCTCGTAGACCGCCGTGACATAGGCGCTGACCCAGTAGAAGTCGCCGTTCTTGGCGCGGTTCTTCACCACCCCCATCCACGGCTTGCCCTGCTTGATGGTTTCCCACATATGGCCGAATACCGACGGCGGCATGTCGGGATGGCGCACCAGGTTGTGCGGCTGCCCCACCAACTCGTCGTAGGTGAATCCGCTGATCGCCACGAACGCATCGTTGCAGTAGGTGATCCGGCTGTTCAGGTCGGTGGTGGAAATCAACCGCTGCTCGCTGGAGAACGTTCTTTCATGCTCGGTTACGGGCAGATTCGTGCGCATCTCGGGCGGTCCTTGCTTGTGTAGACGAGGGGGAAATTTCATCAAAGCAAGTAAAGGTTTAGCAGAGCATTTTCACGTGCGGGATGAGCATTTGTAAGAAAAGTTCCCGACCTGACGGAATGTATTTTCGGCAACGCCGATCAGCCCACATTCAATTGCGACTTGAGCAGGTCACGGAAGGTCTGGATCAACGGTTCGCGGCTGCGCCCACGCCGGATGATCAACGAAAATGGCGCCTGATAGCCGAAGGTAGACGGCGATAACACCCGCAGATCACCTTTGTCTGCCCAGGCCTGGGCATAGTGCTCGGGCAGGTAACCGATGTAGGCACCGGACAGGATCAGGATCAACTGTGCCTCCATGCTTTCCACGGTCGCGGCGCTGTGCTTGAAGCCGTGACGGGCCAGTTCCGCCTGGCTCCAGTAACCGCGCCCGACCATGCGCTGCTGGGTGATGACCTGCGCCGGAATGCGCCGCTCGCTGAACAGCGGGTGGCGGCTGCTGCAGTAAAGCCAGTGCTGCTCGCGGTACAACGGCTGGTACACCAGGCCGCTCATGCGCGAAGAAAAGGCGCCGATGGCCAGGTCCAGGCGGTTGTCCTGCACACCCAGCTGCAGCTCGTAAGGGCTGGAAACCGACAGGTGCAAGTGCACGGCCGGGTGCTCCTGGCTGTAGGCGCCGATCGCCTCGGCCAGGGGCAGCGCGCGATCGCCGACGGTGGAGTCGATCACCCCCAGGTTGAGGGTGCCGCGCAGCTCACCCTTGAGCGCCGCAGCGTATTGCTCGAAACCGTCGAGCTCGCCCAGCAGGCGCAAGGTCTCCTGGTGGAACAGCTCACCCTTGCTGGTCAGGCTGAAACCACCACGGCCGCGGTGGCACAGCACCAGGCCCAGGGCACTTTCCAGCTGGCTCATGTAGGTGCTGATGGCCGACGTGGAAAGGTTGAGGTCACGCTGGGCGTTGGCGAAACCTTGGTGACGCACCACGCTGACGAAGATGCGCAGCAGTTTCAGGTCGGGCAGCGATGAGGCCATGGCGCACAGGTTCCGCAGACTGGAAATCCGTCAGAGTCTACCGCGCCTTCGTCGCGATAGTTCAGAAATTCCTGAAGTAAGTATTTGTCGGTAGCGATTCTTCCGGCGCACTACCTTGCGCAGACTTGGCCGAAATGTCCCTGGTCGCCGGCGCCTTCGCGCTTGCCGAGCGTGCCGCGACACAGGTTCGAACAAACAGAACAATCGACCGACTGATGAGGCCCACCGTGGACAAGATTCTCCACCAACCACTGGGCGGCAACGAAATGCCGCGTTTCGGCGGCATCGCCACCATGCTCCGCCTCCCCCACCTGCAAAGCGCCGAAGGCCTGGACGCCGCCTTCATCGGCGTGCCGCTGGACATCGGCACCTCGCTGCGCTCCGGTACCCGCTTCGGCCCGCGGCAGATCCGCGCCGAATCGGTGATGATCCGCCCGTACAACATGGCCACCGGCGCCGCCCCGTTCGACTCGCTGTCGGTCGCCGACATCGGTGACGTGGCGATCAACACCTTCAACCTGCTCGACGCCGTACGCATCATCGAAGAAGCCTACGACGAGATCCTCGAACACAACGTCATCCCCATGACCCTGGGTGGCGACCACACCATCACCCTGCCGATCCTGCGCGCCCTGCATAAGAAGCACGGCAAGATCGGCCTGGTGCACATCGACGCCCACGCCGACGTCAACGATCATATGTTCGGCGAGAAGATCGCCCACGGCACCACCTTCCGCCGCGCTGTCGAGGAAGGCCTGCTGGACTGCGACCGCGTGGTGCAGATCGGCCTGCGCGCCCAGGGCTATACCGCCGATGACTTCAACTGGAGCCGCCGCCAGGGCTTCCGTGTGGTGCAGGCCGAAGAGTGCTGGCACAAATCGCTGGAGCCGCTGATGGCCGAAGTGCGCGAGAAGGTCGGCGGTGGCCCGGTGTACCTGTCGTTCGACATCGACGGCATCGACCCGGCCTGGGCGCCAGGCACCGGCACCCCGGAAATCGGCGGCCTGACCACCATCCAGGCGATGGAAATCATCCGCGGTTGCCACGGCCTGGACCTGATCGGCTGCGACCTGGTCGAGGTCTCGCCACCGTACGACACCACCGGCAACACCTCGCTGCTGGGCGCCAACCTGTTGTTCGAAATGCTCTGCGTGCTTCCCGGCGTAGTGCGTCGCTGATCACCTGAAACACCTGCAATACCCAGGCAGGAGCCGTGGGACAGGGCCATAGAGGCCCGCCAACACTCGATGAGGAGCGCCGGACGCGGTGAGAGCGTCCGAGCGATCGATCTCGCATAATAAAGATAATCGGAGACACCCATGGCCTTGGACATCATTGTTGTACTGATCTACGCCGCTGGCATGCTCGGGCTTGGCTGGTACGGCATGCGGCGTGCGAAGACCCACGAAGACTACCTGGTCGCCGGACGCAATCTCGGCCCGACCCTCTACATGGGCACCATGGCCACCACCGTGCTCGGCGGTGCATCCACCGTCGGCACCGTGCGCTTGGGCTATGTCCACGGCATTTCCGGTTTCTGGCTGTGCGCGGCCCTGGGCCTGGGCATCATCGCCCTGAACCTGTTCCTCGCCAAACCGCTGCTGCGCCTGCGCATCTTCACCGTGACCCAGGTCCTGGAGCGCCGCTACAACCCGATGGCGCGCCAGGCCAGTGCAGTGATCATGCTGGCCTACGCGCTGATGATCGGCGTGGTCTCCACGCTGGCCATGGGCACCGTGCTGCAAGTGCTGCTCGATGTGCCGTTCTGGATGGCCTTGCTGTTCGGCGGTGGCGTGGTGGTGGTCTACTCGACCATCGGCGGCATGTGGTCGCTGACCCTCACCGACATCGTGCAGTTCGTCATCAAGACCGTGGGCCTGATGTTCATCCTCCTGCCGGTGTGCCTGTACAAGGCCGGTGGCTGGGATGCACTGGTGGCCAAGCTGCCGGCGGCGAGCTTCCAGCTCACCACCATCGGCTGGGACACCATCATCACCTACTTCCTGATCTACTTCTTCGGCATCCTGATCGGCCAGGACATCTGGCAGCGTGTGTTCACCGCACGTGACGAGAAAGTCTGCCAGCGCGCCGGCACCGCCGCAGGCGTGTACTGCGTGATCTACGGCCTGGCCTGCGCGCTGATCGGCATGGCCGCCCACGTGCTGATGCCAGACCTGGCCAACCCGAACAACGCCTTCGCCGAAATGATCAAGACCACCCTGCCCGACGGCATCCGTGGCCTGCTGATGGCGGCGGCACTGGCGGCGATGATGTCGACCGCAAGCGCCGGCCTGCTGGCGGCGTCCACCACCCTGACCGAAGACCTGCTGCCCAAGCTGCGTGGTGGCAAGCGCTCGAGCCTGGGCGTGAACCGCCTGTTCACCCTGCTCACTGGCGTGGCCGTGCTGGTGATCGCCCTGGCGGTGAACGATGTGATCAGTGCCCTCACCCTGGCCTACAACCTGCTGGTTGGTGGCATGCTGATCCCGCTGATCGGGGCGATCTTCTGGAAACGCGCCACCACTCCAGGCGCAATCGCCAGCATGTCGCTGGGCTTTGCCACCGCGCTGTTCTTCATGTTCAAGGACGGCCTGGATGCCAACTCGCCGATCTACTACAGCCTGGCGGTGGGCCTGGTGAGCTTTGTCGTGGTCAGCCTGATGTCGCGTAAACCGACGGCTGCGGTGAACCTGGCCTGATCTCCAGGGCAGAAAATCTCCGGACCAGCCCGCCCCTACCCTGTGGAAGCAGCTGTCTTGTTCAAAATCTAAAGGTCAGCCCAATCCCTGTGGGAGCGGGCTGGTCCCGCGATCACCGGCGAAGCCGGTGCCATGCACTGCGAAAGCCACACCACAGATCCCCCTTGCAAAAACGCAAAAGGCCGCCGCATCCCCCAAGGATGCAGCGGCCTTTTTCCTGCGCTAATCAGCGCCGACGCGGCTGGCGCTTGCGCTGTTCTTCGTCGGTGGGGATCGGTACCGGTTGCAATGGCGGCGGTACCAGGCCAAGGGCGACGGCAAGGTCGTGGAGCCAGTTGTACATGCGCTTGTTCATAGTGCCCCCTTCACGGGTCAGCCTTGCGGCAAATCAGTCCTGCGATGCTTCATACAGATCATAGTCCCATGTTCTGTATATCGCCTGCGTCTAACCTTACAGATATGGGCGATTTTGCCGCAGATCAAGCGGAAACGCCGTACTCCGACAGCCGGTTTACTGTTTCACCTTGTTGCAGGTCGATCCACGCCTGCAAATTCGCCCCGCACATACCCTGGCGCCACATCAACCAGGTCTCGGCATGATCGAACGGCGCCTGCAACGGATGCGCGCTGACCCGCTCGCGGCCCGGCAGGCTGTCGAGCATCGACTGCGACATCATCGCCACCCCCGCCCCCGCGATCACGCACGCCAGCATGCCCTGGTACGACTCGATCTCCATCACTCGCCCCATTGGCGTGTGGTCGTGCGCATACCAGGCCTCCAGACGCATGCGGTAGGCACACCCCTGGCGGAACGTGAACACCGAACGCCCGGCCACATCACGCGCACTGTGCACCGGTGGATGCTCAGGGCTGGTGATCAGCACCAGCCGTTCCTCGCACAACGGCACGCCATCGAGCCCGGCCAGCCCCGGCGGGCCATCCACCAACGCGGCGTCCAGGCGGCGCTCGAGCAGGCCCTGCAACAACTCGCCACTGGGCGCGGCCTGCACCTGCAGGTTCACTGCCGGATAGGCCTGATGGTACCGCGCAAGCAACGCCGGAAGCTGGATGGCCGCCGTGCTGTACATGGTCCCGATGATGAAGTCCCCAGCTGGCTGACCGCCCTGCACCGCCGCCATGGCTTCATCGCGCAGTCCCGAAAGCCTGTGCGCATAGTCCAGCAACACCTTGCCGGCCGGCGACAGCTGCAAGCGCTGACGCTCGCGCAGGAACAACTCCACGCCCAGCTGCTCCTCGAGCTGACGCAGGCGCGTCGACAGGTTCGACGGCACCCGGTGCAGGCGCTCGGCGGCGCGAGTCACTGAACCCTCCTCGGCGACGGCCTGGAAGATCCGCAATTGGCTGAAGTCCACGACATTCTCCAAAACAGAACAACTTGATCATCATTATTCAATTTTATTGAAAGTCAAGAACTCCTAACCTGCCATCCATCGCTTACCACTGCGCAGGAGTCTTACCATGTCGCCCCTACTGCAACTCATGGCCAGTGCCGTCGCACTGATGATGGCCATGGGCATCGGCCGCTTCGCCCTGACCCCGCAGATGCCCCGCCTGATTGCCGAGGGCCAGTTCGACCTGACCGCAGGCGGCCTGGTGGCCGCTGCCAACTATCTCGGCTATTTCATGGGTGCCGTGGACGGCATGTTCGCCCGCCACCCGCACCAGGTGCGCCTGCGCCTGCATGCCGGGCTGTGGTTGTGCGTGCTGCTGACCCTGGCCTCCTGGGCTGCCAACGGATTCTGGAGCCACCTGCTGCTGCGCTTCGGCACCGGTGTGGCAAGCGCCTGGGCATTGGTGATGCTGACCAGCCTCAGCCAGCACGTGGCCAGCAGCCATGGTCGCGCGCGACTCGGCGCACTGGTGTTCGCTGGCCCAGGCGTGGGGATCGCCATCACCGGTTTCCTGGCGCTCGGTGCGCACCTGCTCAGCCTCGATTCGGCGGCGCTGTGGTTGATGTACTCGGTGGCCGCGCTGGTGATGCTGCTGGCTGTGCTGCCGTGGCTGCCGCGCGCCCATCTGCTGACGCCCGCGCCCAGCACCGCAGCAGCGCAGGCTCATCCACGCCAGCGCAGCATCGCCCGTCTGGCGGTGGTCTATGCGTTGTACGGCATCGGCTACATCCTGCCCGCCACCTTCCTCTCGCAGATGGCCAGCCAGCAATTCCAGGGGCAGTGGCTTGCCGACCTGTTCTGGCCCGGCTTCGGCCTTGCCGCAGCGCTTGGCGTGGTGATCGTCAGCCTGCGCGGCCCGGGTCACACCAGCGTCTGGCTGACCGCCACACTCTGGCTGCAAGCCTTGGGCGTGCTGGCCTGCCTGCTGGGCGGCGGTATCGGACTGGGGCTCGGGGTACTGCTGTGCGGTGCGCCGTTCCTGGCCTGCATGCAGTTGGTGATGCAGCGTTCGCGAGAGCTCGCGCCCCACGCCACCCAACGCAACGCCGGCCTGCTGACCGCCTGCTTCGCCCTCGGCCAACTCAGCGGCCCCTTGCTGGCCGCGCTGAGCAACCACTTCAGCGGCGGGCTGCAACCCGCACTGTTGCTGGCGGCTGCAGGGCTGGGGGTCGCCGGGTTGCTGGTGGCGACAAGCAGATCGGATCAACGCGCCGCAGAGCAACTGGCGACCCCTGTGTAGGAGCAGCTGTCTTGCTCAAAACCTACAGACCAGCCCAATCCCTGTGGGAGCGGCGGTTCGGCGCCCCGACTTGTCCCGCGAACACGGGCGTAGCCCGTGCCAGGCAGCGCGATACCTTTTTCGCGGGCAAGCCCGCTCCTACAGGTCGAGGCGGTTTCATAGCCGGGCTGTGGCCTCAATGCACCGAGTTACGCCCAACCTCCAGGTCGTTCAGCAACGCCTTGGCCATCGCGCTCAGGTAGTGCAGTGCGGTGATGCTCACCGGGTCCACCTGTTCCTGCTCGCTCAACTCGCGGACACAGCCAAGGATCACCGACACTTCTTCCAGCACCCGCTCGAAAGGAATGCCAGGTTGTACGCGGTACATGTCCAAGAAAGTCGCCACACCTGCGGTGGTGTAGCCATTGGATAGATCAGACATGGTCACATCTCCTCACTGTGGTGTGGGGAACGTGCGTAAGGCGGGGTGGATCGGGGACGAGCTTTTTCATGGCATGACTCCCATCGTGAAAAACAGGAACTGCCACTCGCTCGTTCTCACAGGATTGGGTGGCAGTCGTACGCGGGGTGAGAACCCGGCCACGATAGGGGAACCGGTCAGGACGAACCTGCCCGCGCACGGCTGCCATAGCAGAGCGGACGCTATCGTGATTAGGGTTCTCACACCCTGTCGTTTAGACGACCCGGCGAAGTTATCCCTGACGCATTTCCACGACAATTAAGACGCTTCCGCAAGCTGCGTAGGATAGATCCTAACGACTCAAACCTGACACCGGCGCCCGAGAATTAGGAAAAATCAGACACGCCACAGCCCGCCTTACCCCACCACCCGCCGCAACTGCCGCCGCACCCAAGGCTCGGCACTCACCAGCACCACACCACCGAGCACCATCACCGCCCCCACCACGAAGTTCACGCTCAGCGGCTCATCCAGCAACAGCACCCCGAACGTCACCCCGAACAACGGCGTGATGAACGAAAACACCGCCAGGTTCGACGCCAGGTACTGGCGCAGCAACCAGAACCAGGTCAGGTAACTGAAGAACGACACCACCAACCCCTGGAACAGCACGCTGCCCAGTGCCAACGGCGTGAACGACACCGCACCGATCTGCCCGCTGAACAACGCCATCAGCAGCAAGCCGACGAAGCCCACCATCAGCTGGTAGAACAGCGTCAAGGTCGCCGGCGCCTCCGACAGCCGCGAAGCCCGCACCACCACCGTGGTCGCACCCCACATCAGCCCCGCCAGCACCGCCATGGCATCGCCGAGCAGCACCCGCCCATCGAGTTGATCCAGCGACAGCCCGCCCGCAAAGGCCAGGGCAATCCCGGCAAATGCCAGCGCGATCCCCAGCCACTGCAGCAAACGCAGACGCTCGCTGGGCAACATGAAGTGCAGCCCCAGCGCGGTGAACACCGGGGCCGTGTAGAGAAATACCGACATATGCGCCGCCGAGGTCAGCTTCAGCCCCTCGGCGATGAACAGAAACTCCAGCCCGAACAACGCCCCGGCCAGCAAACCCGCGCGCCAGGTGCTGCCCAACTGCGCCCAGCCGCCCCGCCAGCACATCAGCAGCCCGACCAGCACCGCAGCGATACCGGAGCGAAACGCCGCCTGCATCACCGGCGCGATATCCACGGCAGCCCATTTGATCATCACCTGCTGGGAGCCCCAGATCAGGCACAACCCCAGCATCACCTGCAGGGCAAAGGCGTCAGTGTTCTTGCGGGCCGCGCTCATGGGCGGGCCTCGTAGCGGGTCAGGGGCATGGGCAACGCTCGGCAGTCAGAAAATGGATCCATTGCCGATTATCGGTGCGCCCGCCCCGCCGATACCAGCCTAAATCGCACCTGGTGTGATCTGCGGCTTGCTCGAGACCTGATCGAAGGTGGACTCATCCAGCGCATCTGCCTGCTGATCCAGCTTCAAGCGTGGGCTGTCCGCTCCTGGAATCGCGCTGTCGATGAGGCTGAGCAGGCGCGAGCCGCGCTCGGTGAGCACAAAGTTTTCACCGTTGCCGCCATCCTCTTCAGGCCGGCTTTCGATGAAGCCGCGCTGGAACAGCAGCTTTTCGTATTCACAGGCGCGTGTTTTCAGCTGATCCAGATCGCCCACCGGCTGGCCTTTGGCGGCCATCGCCGCAGCATGCTGCTCGGCGTAGGGGCGTGGCGTGAAGCTGTGACCGGCGCCGTTCTGCACCTCGTGCAGCAAGCGTTCGATCAGGTCCCAGTCGTAGGTGCTCATGGCAGTGGCCTCTTGCTGTGGACGGTGGGTACACAGCATGGGACCGGAGGCGTTGGAGGTCCGTTCAAATCATTGACAGTACACGGTTGGTTTTGTAGTTTTCAGGCGCCGCACTTATTAGCGTCTCGATATCATCACCACGAACCAGAGAATGGTCGACTATAGAAAAGAAGGGTAAAGAAACCAACCATAAGACAAATTTTCTGAAGTACTCATCGACCAAGAGCATTGTCGATATCCTTTATTAGCTGTTTAGCAAAATCAATATCCCGCTGACTGTAAGGGTACCTGCCGGGTGGTTGATTATCAGCATTACGAACTAGATCGCTTAGTCTATTCCTGACCTCGATGGCTTTTTGCTCATGCCCAGCAGGAGACAACATGTTGCCTGTAGCTTTCTAATAACGCACAGCGTCAGCCAATCCGCCGTTTCCGACCCTGTTGCCGGTTTTATCCGCACCGTAATACGAAGTCAGAATCTTTTCAAATTGGTCGCTATCTGCCGGCCGATAAGTAGGTCCAAACCCACCCTTGGGCGTATCCACGCTATTTCTTGCCCCACCCCCCGCCTTCCCAGCCGCAATCTCCCGCTCCGCCGCCGCCAACCCCGCAAGGTTCCCACCTTCCTTGGGCACCAACGCCGACTCGCTATAGAAATACAGCTTTCCATCCGGCGCGACAAACTCAAAATTGCCCGTGCGCAGGTTCACTACCGCCGTATACCCCTCCGGCGCCACCACGTTCGCACCAACCCCTGAACCATCGCGGTAATACGACGGCAACCCCGGCACCTGTCTGCCCGTCGCACCACCCACCGCTTCGGCAATGGCCTCGCGCTCGGCCACCGTCTTGCTCACCTGACCCAGCTTCCCGGCCTTGCCGACCGGTACCGGCACCAGGCTCATCACGAACTTGGTCTGCCACTCCGCCTCCACCCGCGCCGCTGCCGTAGGATTGCCCTGCAGCCGATACAGGGTCGCCTCGGCGCGCATGTCCTGCCATTCCTGCACCACCGCTTCAGGATGACTCAAGGAGTTGATCAGCTGGTGAGACACCTGCGAGGCGGTGTTCTGGGTATCGGTCAGCAACCCCTTGCCCAGGCCGTACATGCCTTTGAGCATGTCGCGCAGCGCCGAACCTACACCCTCCACCGAACCCAGCGTTTCTGCCGTGGGATCGTACTTGCCGAAGTTCAGGTTATTGGCGTAATACGCGGCGTACTCGGGGTCCACCCCAGGGCGCAGGAACTCGCGATTCTTGGTGGAATCGTTGAACTCGGCGCTATGCGTGCTCGCATAGTCCTTGAGCAACGCCACGGTCTGCTGCGCGGTGTACTGCTTGCCCGCCTCCCCCACCATAGGCACGTCACCATTGGCGCGGCTCACGTCGAGGCTGTCCGCCATTGGCGCCAGCGCCTGGCCGAGGTGCGCCAGGGTGCTGGCCTCGATGCTCCTGCCATTGGCGGTAATCACCTGCCGCCACTCGTTGTCGGTGTAGTAGGCCAAGGCTTCGGCCATGCGCCGCTCCGCCTCGGCGGGGCTGATGCCTAGCTCCTGGGCGAGTGCAGGTGCCTGCTTCTTGATCTGGACCACTTCTTTGGGATGCGCCTGCCGGTTGTAGCGGTCGGCCATCTGGGCGATCCAGGCACCTTTCTCGACGTCGCCGTTGACCAGCCCCGCCGCAGCGAGGCCGGTGAGTTGCGAGAAGGTATCGCGCAGCGCAGGCTGCTTCTTGTAGAGCTCCTCCAGCGCCCCCGCCATGGCGGCGTTGGCCCCGGCAGCCATCGCTCCGCTGGCGAAGTCGCCGCCGGAGGCCACAGACACGGCGCCCCCTGCCAACGCGTGCAAGGCTACACGGCCTGCGCCACCTTCCTGCCACAACGCGATAGCGGCGGCATCGCTGCGGCTTTCTGCGTCGGCCAGGTTCTTCGTTGCAAGGTTGCCGATGGCATTGAAGGCGGAAGCGGCGACGACGTTGGACGCCTGTGACACCAACGCGTTGAGCAGGTTGTCGCTCAGGCTCCCACCGTTCACCACGGTCTTGATCGCACCCGAGGTCACACCGATCGCACCGGCCCGCAGGCCGAAGCCACCTATGCCTTCGAGCTTGCTCAGGTCAAAGCCATAAGTACGGCTGAAGCCTGCATTGTCGCCGCTGAACTTGGGATCGATGTAGCCAGCGGTGACGCCGGTCACCAGGCCGGAGATCACCGCGCCCTTCAGGCTATCGCTGCTGAGGTATCCTTGACCACCAACTCCAGGTTGCCGCGGTTGTTGATGGCGCTGATCGCCGCATTGCTGGTCAAGCCGGTCAGCCCGGCCGTCACCGCCGCATTGGCCCAACCAATCCCGCCAGGGCAGCGCCGGTCCTGCTGCCCAGGCACCAGCTGCGGTGGTCGCGGTAACGCGCTGGGCAAGCGTGATCGGCGTGATCGGCCCAGGCTGTGCAGTGGACCAGTGCAACCCGTCGGCGGCCCCTCCTACCTGGCTCGACGTGCCTTGGCGGGCGGTCACTTCGCCGCTGCGGCTGGGCAGTGCACACGGCCCCTGGGCCTGATTGATGGCGGCGACGCGCACGCGCGACACTTGAAGCAACCGACGGAGCTCTGCGGGCGAAACCATTTTTTGAATTTATTAAGCCCATTTGAATCAACGGCAATAATTTTCATCTAACTTTTTCGGCACGACACACTCTAAGTTTTTAGCTTCCCAACCTCTTGAACTACATCGCCACGCTCTATTTTTGCGTCTAAAAGCTAACTGATACGACAAAATACATAATTGGCATCTTATATAAACTTAGAAAATTCAATCATAAATTCCGCCTCTCTAAAACCCAGACAAACCTAACACAACCACAAATTAAAATCAGTCACGGCGCTTTTTTACCTCTGCCACCTTTGACTCCACCCATATTCCTAAAGCGACTGGAACCCCGCAAGACAAGCCAACAAGAATAGACTTACGAATCTCTTTCCAACCAAATACCCAATAATCAAATTTATAGTAACCAATAATCGACCCTACAAGGTGCCCCAACATCCCAACCCCAAGAAAAAACAATACAGAACACACCAGCAAGATAGCCATCAAAAAAAATCCAACTCTTTCCAGCTTCACTTTTTATCTCCTACAGAAGTGAGCTTGGTTACAGCACGTAGAGGCATACCTTTCACCGTTTCTCCTCTTTATCTCTGGAGGCTTTACGTTCTTTATGGTCTTTCAGCCGAGCCAGCCCCCATATGCCCACCGTAGCAAACACCGTGTAGATTAAAGCTCCAGGAACCAGCCGGAAAATTTCCGACCACTCAAACACCCAACTGCCTATCTTAAAAAAATTTATTGCCGCCCCTAGAACAACCCCCATAACACTCACTAGCATAAACCCTAAAAAACAGTAAAAAAACAGCAACAGAAAAGCTTGAAAACTTGATTTTGGCCTAATCATTTGCCCTCTCCCAAAGATCCCACTTTTCCTCCAGTGACTTCTGAAGCAACAGAACCAAACATATTACCTAAAACATCAGCCGAAGTTCCTACGTATGGCTTCAGCTGGCCAGACACCACCTGCCCAGTTCTGAAACCCACTACCCCGCCTAAAATTGCTCCCAGAAGTGAATACGTCGGATCTTCACCCTTGATCAAACTTCCTAAATAAGAGCCACCCGCCTTGAGCACCCCGACCACGTTGCCGATATCCCGACCGGCAGTGACGGTCAGGTCGTTCGCCGCCTCGATACGCGCTGCGCTGTCGACCAGGTCCTTGGTCACCTGCTCGCCACCAGCCCGGCCTTCCAGGCGGGTAACGCTGCGTTCGTTGATCACATCGCCCGTCAGCGCGGTCAGGCTCACTTCACGACCGGCGATGATCCCGCCCTGGGCGTTGCGGATCGAGTCGGTGGCGAGCATGTCCAGGCGCCCGCCTGCTTCGATCAGCCCGCTGTTGCTGATGTTGGTGGCGCTGGCGACGAGGTTGTTGGTGGCACGCAGGGTGCCGACGTTGACCAGGTCGCCGCCGCTGATCAGGTTGACGTCACGGCCCTAGATCAGCGCGCCGTTGGGGGCGACGCGACCGTTGGCGTGGGCCAGGTACAGCACCGGGGCCAGCACCTTCTCGCCGTTGACCTCGACCTGCTCCATCCAGACGATGTCGTGGGTCAGGGCGGCGACCTGCTCGGCGCTGAGCGACACGCCCGCGCTCAGCGACAGCTTGTCCTTGCTGGCGATGGCGTTGTCCATCAGGTAGCGGAACAGCTTCTCGTCGGCGGCCTGGCCGGCGAGGAAGCATTGGCCGGGGCGGGTTAGGCTGCCTCTACTTTCGCCCGTGCACTTAATAATGGAGCTATGTAGCTCTGCGACGCATTAAATTGCTCACACTAGGTCAATGCAGGCATGCTTCACTTAAGTTTGAAACCTTGAGACTCAAGCAATCCACGCTCGGAAATTACTTCGGAATTTACTTCCCACCGCCCCATTTGAAATATGAAGCAAGACATATCCCAAACCAGACAGGGACCGCATAGGCTAGAAATCCAGGAAACACGCCGGAAATATCAGTCCAGCCAAAATGCCATGTGTCATATTTAAAATACAGGGCTATAGCCCCTAAAAAATTTGATACGACCCCTCCAAAGAAAAACAAAACAACCAAATAGACTAAAAATAGTATATAAGCTTGAAACCTCGACTTGGGTTTCATTATTTGCTATCTCCTATTGATCCTATCTTGCCACCTGTAGCTTCGGAAATCTGAGACCCCAAAGAGGCACCTACAATTTCAGAATAACTTCCGAGATACGGCTTCAATTTATCAGTTACAACTTGCCCACTTTTCAAACCCACAGCACCGCCGATGGCCGCACCTAAAACTGGATATATTGGACTATCACCTTTAATCAAGCTCCCTAAAAATGCCCCTCCCGTGCCTGCACCAATAGTGAATGCGACCCCGCGACCTTGAGTTGCGCCACCCACAGTGGTAGCAATGGCGGCATCCACATAACTAAACGGTTTATCCGTAGACAATTGATAGCTAATGTTAGCACCACCGCCAATGACACCGCCCATTGCTGCGCCAGCAAGTCCTGCCGGGGGCGATATAGTCGCGCCTAACACAGCCGGAGTATACACCCAACCAGCTACATAATCATGGCCCGGGCCTTTGTACCCATCGCTTCTAGCCAAGGACTGGAGCGCATCAGAAATCTGCTCGGGTGTCTTGCCTTGCTCAGCCATATATGCTCCTAAGCTAGCAGCTTCCGCCCCCCAACTTCCCCCGGGATGTAAAAAGTCATTATAGCGCTGAGCGTTTCCAGCCACCCAACTGGCGGTTTCAGGGTTCCCATTACCCAGGGCTCCTGCCAAAACCCCAATAATCTGGGCGGTCGCCACCTTGAACTGGTCGTCCGTAGCAAACCGTGAATCGAGATACTTGCCTAGACCTGCACTTGTAGCCGCCGTGAGCCCCTGCGCTGCCGCACCTGCCAGTGCCCCTGTTTTGAAGTCTCCTCCCTTGGCGGATGACAGCGCACCACCCAAGACTGCGTGCATCAGGATTTTTTGTGCAGAGCCAGGACTGACGTTGAGATAATCAGCCAAATCACCGACCTGTTTATTACCGAAGGCCGCCGCCAAATCCAATCCTTCAGACACAGCAGCAGCCCCAAGATTATCTTTGAAGCTGCCTCCATTTATCGCTGTGTTCACACTGCCAGCGACCAAAGCGTGCGTGCTGCTACGAAGGATGTTCTGGCTGACCGAATTCCAATCCAACATACCAGAGCTATACCCTGGATTATTGATGCCACTGGCACTCAGAACCAACGGGCCATCGGGATTCCACCCCGCAACTGCTGTGTCTATTCCACTCAAAATTCCGCTTGTCACCATCTGCGTAGCGTATCCCTTTATGGCCTTGCTGCTGGTTGCCGCTTTTAGGCCAGCACCAATGTCTCCACCACCGTTTATGGTTCCTACTGCAAAGTTACTGGCCATGGCACCTGCAAGAGGACCAAGGTAGACGCTCGCGACGATCGAAATAATCAGGGCGGGTGCTGCTCCCAGCCCTGAATTTTTGTAATCCCAACTGTCGTGAATTTCTTTTACTACGCGCCAATCCACTTGTCCGCTGGCCTCGGCCTGCTTGATCCACGCCAGCTGGGGTTCTGCTCGGACCATTGCATCAATCGTTTGGCTGACGGTGTTTTGGTCAATTTGCTTAATATCAATATTTATTTTGCCAGCGGCCCGAATCGCCAATTCCCCCTGGGTTACCATCAAGGTCTGGCGCAGCGTCTCATCCGTACTTCCCTTGCCTTTGGCGCTGGTCCACGCCAGATCCGACTTGCTCTTCTCGTGACTCTCCTGATGCAGGTCCTTGACGCCCTCGAACGTGATCGCCCCACCACTGGCCAAGGTCAGGTCTTCACCGCTATCAAGCTTCGCCGCCTGATAGCGCTGGTCGCCGCCGCTCGCCAGCGTGACAGCGCCTGCCGCCGAGACTTCGCTGCCAACATGCCGCACATCGGTGACTTCGTCGCGCTTGGTCTTCTTGCTGCCGAACCTGCCTTTGCTCTTCTTGTCGTACAGGGAGTAGTCGCTATCTGTCTCGGCGAGCAACGACAGTTGCTCCCTGGCATACAGGTACGCCTCGTCCCCGGCACTCACACGGCTGGAAATAAGCGCCAGGTCCTTGCCAGCGGTCAGCGCAACATCACCTCCTGCCTTGACCGGAGTACCGACCTGGCTGACGTGGTCTTCCTGGCGGGTGACTTTCTTGGTCTTGCTGTAGAAGTTCGACTCGTTGGCCGCCGAGGCCAGGGTCAGGTTCTCCAGTGCATCGACCGCAACATTGCGCCCGGCCTCCAGGTTGCTGGCGATGGCGGTGAAATCGCGACCGGCACTCAAGGCCAGGTCGCCGCCTGCGGTCACCTGCGAGCCGTATTGCTGCGTGGTCTGCGTGCGGTAGTTGGAGCCTATCTGCGTGCTGTCGACCTGCTGCGCCGAGGTGATCAGCAGATCGCGCCCGGTGCGGATATCCAGGTCGGCTCCAGCACTCAATACACCGCCGCTGTTGATCAGGTCGCGACCAGCATGAATCGAAAGGTCATTGGCTGCCTCGATACGCGCGGCACTGTCGACGAAGTCAGCACGCTTGCTGTACGCACCGGCACCGCTGGCATGGCTGCTGACGCTGCGCTCGTTGACCACATCACCGCTGAGGCTGGTGAGGCTGACGTCGCGGCCGCTGATCAGGCCGCCGGCCCCATTGACGATGCGGTTGCCAGCCAGCAGGTCCAGACGGCTACCGGCTTCGATCAGGCCGCTGTTGTCGAGGTCGTGGCCGGCGCTGGCGGAGAGGTTGTTGCTGGCCCGCAAGGTGCCGCTGTTGTCCAGGTTCTGGCCGGCGACCAAGGTCAGGTCGTTGCCGGCGATCAGGGCGCCGTTGGGCGCCAGACGGTTGTTGGCGTGGGCCAGGTACAGCACCGGCACCAGCACCTGCTCGCCCATCACCTCGTGCTGTTCGAGCCAGACGATGTCGTGGGTCAGAGCGGCGACCTGCTCGGCGCTGAGGCTGACGCCGACCTGGAGGTCGAGCTGATTCTTGCTCGTCAGAGCGTTGTCCATCAGGTGGCGGTACAGGGCCTCGCCGTCGGCCTGGCCATCGATGAATTGCTGACCGGTGCG
Source organism: Pseudomonas sp. A014 (assembly GCF_052378495.1). Taxonomy (NCBI): domain Bacteria; kingdom Pseudomonadati; phylum Pseudomonadota; class Gammaproteobacteria; order Pseudomonadales; family Pseudomonadaceae; genus Pseudomonas; species Pseudomonas sp. A014. Next base: position 1,639,223 of record NZ_CP199001.1, on the reverse strand, counting down.
GGCGACCACCGCCTGCTGGATCAGACGCTGCTCGTAGAAGCCGTCGCCCAGGCGCTTCCAGCTCTGGTCAGGGTCGTAGCCGAGGTTGCCAAGCAGATAGTCCGAACTCATGAACTGCTTGAGGTCGGTGAGTACCGGATTGGTCTCGATCAGGTACTTGTGCGGCTGCGGGGTGCCAGTATTGGCCGGAACCCCCTGCACCCGCGGGATGCTCTGCGCCGCGGGCAGTGTCATGGCGGTGGAGACGGTGCTGGCGACGGTCGGGAGGGCCTGCTGGAGCGTCGGCGCGGCCACCGACGTCATTGCCGGGAGGCTGGTGTCGCGGGCAACGATGGTCTCGGTGGAGGGCTGGGCAAGCGTGATTGGCGTGCTCGGCCCAGGCTGTGCAGTGGACCAGTGCAACCCGTCGGCGGCCCCTCCTACCTGGCTCGACGTGCCTTGGCTGGCGGCCACTTCGCCGCTGCGGCTGGGCAGTGCACCCGGCCCCTGGGCCTGATCGATGGCCGCCACGCGCACGTTGGTGGCGCCCGGGTCCAGACCAGCGGCCTGACGCTGATGCGCCTGGAGGGCGCGGTCGCTGCCAGCGACGGCGGCCAGCTCGGCGAGGTCGACGCTGCGGCCCTGCACAAGCGGCGTGGGCTGCTGGCGCTGTTGCAGGTCGATGCTCGCGCTGCCCAGTTGCCACTGGGTCGGGACGCTGGACGTAGCGCTGGCCTTGGCCTGGTTGGCAGCCTGGGCGCTGAGGCGGAACAAGCCGTTCTGACCGGTAGGCAGGCTGAAGCCGGGCAGGCTCAGCGGGTTGACCTGCTGCTGGGCGAGGTCAGGCGGCAGTTGCTGATGAATCGTGACGATGGTCGGCTGGGTCGCGCCGGAGACTGTAGTGTCCGAAGACCGCTGGCTGATGGATGACGCGGTGTTCTGCACCACGATGTTGCTGATGTCGTTGCTGGCGGTCAGCCTTGCCTTGCCACCGGCCTGGATGATCGCAGGGGCCACGGGGGCGCCACCCTCGACCTTGATCTTGTCATCGATCCCGATGAACACACCCGGGTCGAACTTGTCGACCAAGGCCTTGAACGCCACCGGATCGAACGGCCCAGATTGCGGATGGGCCTGATCGTAGGCGGCCACCGCATCGATCATTTCGTAGAAGTAACGACCGGCGATCTTCACGTCCTTGCCGATCTGATGGCGGTCAGTCCCCGAAGCCGAACCGCCGGCCACATTGGAGATATCGGCACTGTCGATGGCCAGGTCGTTGACGGCGGAGATCAGGCTGAATTCGTTGTTCAGTGCAGTGCTGGCAATCGTCAGGTTACGGCCAGCCATCAGCATTGCCATGGGCGAATCTTCATGCACAACGGTGGAAACCGTCTGCGAGATGAACGCCGGCCCGCGCACCCACTTGCCGCCAGGGCGACCGCAATGCTGGACGCAGTAGATGCTGATCGAACCGCTGGTCACCTGCGTGTCCGAACGGAATTTTTCACGCTTGTTGATCACGCTGGCGGCCTGCAGGTCGATATCACCCGCCGCTTCGATACTGGCAGAGCTGTTGAGCACGCTGTTTGCCCGCGTTCCGCCCGTCACACCGCCGACCAGCAGATTGCCGAGGCTGTAGACATCGGCGTATTCGTTGCTGAAAGCGCCCACCTGAAGCCTCATGTTCTGGCCACTGAACATGAAACCACGGCTGCCATCGGCAGCCTGGACGTTGCGCAAGTCCTGGCTGACGACCGTCAAGTCCTGCGAGGCGGCCAGGGTACCGACGTTGGTCATGCTCCCGGCCAGCATTTCGAAGTTGCGTGCCGAGGTCAGGCGGCCTTGGTTGGACACTTGACCGGCTACTGCGATACGCGTGTTGTCGCCCCCGGCGATACTGCCGGTGACGCCAAGCTCTAGCTGCCCGGCATCGATGCCCAGTTGGCCAAGGCTGGCGATGCGACCATTGCCGGCATAGCGTCCGCCAAGGTGCAGGTCGAGGCTGCCATCACTGATGATCCGGCCGTCGTTGAGCCAATTGCCGCCACTTCCCGACAGCCGCTGGGTCGCCAGCAACTGCCCGGAGGCTGTCTGGGTCAGCTCGCCGACGTTGAGCGTCAGCCGCGCGGCCTGCAGCACACTGCTGTTGGTCCAGCTGGCCGCCTCCAGGGTCAGGCCGCCAAGAGTGGCAATGTCACCGCCGGCATTGCTGAGGTTGGCCATGCCGATCTGCAGGTCGCCACTGCCACCGTGCAGCAGGCGGCCCTGCTGGTTGAGGAAGGTGCCGGCCTGCAGGTTGAAGTCCTGGCTGCCGATTTCAAGGGCGCCAGTGCGGTTGTCGAGCAGCCCGGTAACCTGCAGGCGGCTCTGGGCGCCGCCAAGGCTGCGCAATTGGCCGCCCTGGTTGTCGAGGGTGGCAGCGACCAGGCCCAGGCGGCTGTCACTTTCGATGATTCCTGCGCGGTTGTACAAAGCACCGCCAAGGGTCAAGTCCAGCGCTTGACCGGCGAGCTTGCCACCGGCGCTGTTGTCCAGCGCAGTCGCCTCGAGGGTGACCTGGCCCTGGCCGTAGAGCCCGCCATTACGGTTGTCCAACTGTTGAGTGCGGATAACCAGAGGCCCTGCCAGCGCCGCCAGACGACCGCCCTGGTTGTTCAGGCCGCCGAGGGCAACGAGGTTGAGCTGGCTGGCCTGCAGCGTGCCGCCTTGGTCGTTGCGCAAAAGGCCAGCGACCTGCGCCTGCAAAAGCCCGTGAAGGCTGGCCAGCACACCGCCGCGGTTGTCCGTGCTGCTGGCCGACAGCGCCAGCGGGCCCTGCTGGGCGATCAGTTTGCCGCGCTGGTTGTCCAGCACTTGCTGCAGGCGCACATCGAGCGCCTGGCCGGCCTGTACCGCACCGCCCTGGTTGGTCAGGCTGGCGGCTTGCAGGCTGACGCTGGCGTCACGGCTGGAGATCAGGCCGTCCTGGTCGTTGGCCAGGGTGTCGGCGAGCGTCACGGCTACCGCGCCGTTGGCGGCCAGGGTGCCCTGGGCAGAGTTGTCCAGACGGCTGCCTGCCAACTGCAGGGTGCCCTGGCTGGCCAGTTGACCACCCTGGTTGAGCAGCGTCGCGTTGCCCAGCACCTGCAAGGCGCTGGTCGCGAGCAGCTGACCCTGGGCGTTGTTCAGCAGACTGGCCAGGTCCAGGCTGAGCAAGCCCTGGCTGATGACGTTGGCGCTGCGGTTGTCGAGGCTGGCGGCCTGGATGAGCAGGTCGCCACCGGCATCGATGCGGCCCTGACGGTTGTCCAGGGCGCCGAGCAGGTGCAGGCGCTGGAGTCCGCCGCTGGCCAGGTAGCCGCTACGGTTGTCCAGCGCAGCCGCGTTCAGGCGCAGCGCGCCCTGGCTGACCAGGGCGCCACCGCTGCTGTTGTCGAGGTTGGAAGTGACGCTCAGGTCCAGATCGCCGGCGCGACTGGAGAGCGTGCCCAGGTTGCGGTTGTCCAGGCTGTCGGCACTGACCGACAGGCCCTGCCAGCCGGAAACCAGGCCGCCCTGATTGCTCAACACGCCGCTGCCGACACCCAGGCGCTGGGCCGAAATCAACCGGCCGCCGTCGTTGTTCAGGGTCCGTGCTGCCAGGTCGAAGCCCAGGTCGCTGGCGATCTCGCCACGCTGGTTATCCAGGTCGCGCAGGTTGGCCAAGGTCAGGGCACCCTTGGCGCGAATCAGCCCGTCGCGGTTGTTCAGGCCGCCGCCATCCAGGCCCAGCAGCAGGGCCAAGGTGCTGTCGCCGAGCAGGCGTCCGCCCTGCTGGCTGAACTGGCGTGCCTTGATCTGCAGCGCCGCGCCAGCGGAAAGTTCGCCCCCGTCGTTGTTGACGTCGGTGGCTGTCAGATCCAGACCTGCCTGGCTGTTGATCAAGCCTTTGTTGCCGTTGTCGAGTTGGCCAGTCACGAGGGTCAGTCGTTCTCTGGCAAGCAACTGACCGCCTTGGTTGGCCAGGCTCGCGCTGTTCAGCACGAGTGCGCGACCGGCATTGAGCAGCCCGCCACCCTGGTTGGCCAACTGACCGGCAACGTCCAGTTGCAGATCGCCGCGGCTGGTCAGCAGGCCCGCGCCGTTGTCCAGGCTGGCGGCGCTGACCGAGAGGCTGGCGGCGGCGATCTGGCCCTTGAGGTTGGCCAGGCTGCGCGCGACGATCAGGTTCAGGCCTTGGTTGCCGAGCAGGCGACCGTTGCCGTTGTCCAGTTCGGCGGCCGCCAGGGTGAAGGCGTTGGCACTGGAAATTTCACCGCCACGATTGTCGACCCGGCCAAGGCGCGTAAGCAGCAGTTGACCTGGGGTGTTGATCAGCCCGCCCTGGTTGTCGAGGGTGCCGCCGGCCAGATCGATTGCCACGCCGCTGGCGCTATAAAGCGTGCCGCCATGCTGGCGCAGGCTGCCGAGGTTGGCCTGCAAGGCCTGCTGACTGGTGATGCGTCCGCCACTGTTATCGAGCTGGGTAGCCTCGATGCGCAGGCGATCGGCACTGCTCAGGCGGGCGCCGGAAAGGTTGTCGACGCTGGCGGCGCTAATACTCAGCAGGCCCTTGGCGCTGACCGTACCAGCGTCGCGGTTGTCCAGGTGCGCCGCACTCAGCTCCAGGCCTGCGTCGCCCAGGATCTGTCCCCCGGCGTTGCCCAGCGTGCCCTGGCTGCGCAACAGCAGGTCGCCGGCACTGGACAGCACGCCATGATTGTTGTCGATGCTTGCGGCGCTGACGCTCAGCGTGCCGTCGCTGTCCAGACGCCCATTCTGGTTGAGCAGGCCGTCGTCCAGCTCGACACTCAGGTCGGCGCCGCTGCGCAGTGTGCCGCCGGCGTTGTCCAGCCGCGTGCCGGTGAGGGTCAGCGGCCCCACGCTGGACACCAGCCCCATGGCGTTGAGCAGAGTGTGCTGCTCGATGACCAGCGCGCCCTTGGCCAGGATCAAGCCAGCGCCGTTATCCAAGCGCTGCCCGCTCAGGCGCACTTCGCCCTGCCCGGAGACTTCGCCAGCGCGGTTGTCGAAGGCAACGCTGCGCACGGTCAACAGGCTCTTGGCGGCGAGCAGGCCTTTGTCACGGTTATCGAGGGTGTCGGCCTGCAGGTTCAGCGTAGTGTCGCTGGCAATCTGGCCAGCCTGATTGTCCAGGCTGCCCAGGCGCGCTTGCAGACCCGATCTGGCAGACAACTGGCCTTTGCCGTTGAATACGCTGCCGGCCACCAGTAACAGCTTGCCGTCAGCCTGTAATGTGCCCGCTGCGTTGCCCAGCAGGCCGTCGACCTGCACCTGGAGATCGCCGCGGCTGCTGATCAGACCGGCGCCGTTGTCCAGGCCGGCAGCCTGCAACTGCAGGCTGCGCGCACTGACCAGGCCGCGCAGGTTGTCCATTTGCCGGGCGATGCGCAAGGTCAGGCTGGCGCCGGAGAGCAGCTTGCCACCGGTGTTGTCCAGACCGTCCGCGGCCAGCTCGAAGCCGACCAGACTGGAGATCTCGCCATCGCGGTTGTCGACCTGACCAAGGTTGTGCAGCAGCAGGCTGCCCGGGCCGCGGATAAGCCCGACACTGTTGTCCAGCACACCGCCGTTGAGGTCCAGGTTCAGGCCATCGAGGCTGAACAGTTCACCGCCGTGCTGATCGAGACCGCTGACGCTGGCCTGGACCTGACGTCCGGCCAAGGTGCCGGCCTGGTTGCCGACCTGACCGGCGCGCACTTGCAGCAGTTGCCCACTGCTGATCAGGCCGCCCTGGCCGTTGCTCAAAGCACCGCTGCTCAGGCGATTGTCACCCTCGGCGGTGATGCGGCCGTGGTCACGGTTGTCGAGGCTGGCGCTGGCCAGTGTCAGCGCCGCGTCGGTCTAGATGGTGCCGCCGCGGTTGTCCAGCGCCTGGATGCCCGTGAGGGACAATTCACCATGGCTGGAAAGCTGGCCTGCCTGGTTGAGCAGTTGCCCGCCTTCCAGGATCAGGCGGCCAGCGCTGTCCAGGCGTCCGCCGCGGTTGTCCAGCAGCGCCTCGGTCAGTGGCACGCCGTTGTTGTCGAGCACCAGGTGCAGAGCCTGTCCGGCAGCGATCGAGCCGCCCTGGTTGTCCACCCGCGCAGCACGCAATTCGACCTGCTGGGCGAATACCAGCGCCGTATTGCGGTTGAGCAGGCGTTCGACGGTCAGGGCCAGACGCGTGCCGGCGATCAGCTTGCCACCGTCGCTGTTGTCCAGCTGTGTGCCGCCCAGAGTAGCCTGCGCCAGGCTGCTGAGCTGGCCACCACGGTTGTCGAGCATACCGACCTGCAGGTCGAGACCCGTGTTGCCGGCGATCAGGCCACCGCTTCGGTTATCGGCATTATCGCCGTGCAGGGTGAGCCGACCTTCGGCGATCAACTCGCCACCCTGCTGCTGCAAGGTGGCAACACTGGCGTCGAGATTACCGCGAGTGGCAATACGACCCTTGCTGTTGTCGACCTGGGCCAGGCGCAGATCAAGTGGCCCGCCGGCGCTGAGCAGGCCTTCGCGGTTGTCCAGCGCGTCACCTTGGTAATCCAGGCGGTCCTTGCTGCGCGTCACCCCCTGGCGGTTATCGAAGCGGTCGACCAGCAGTTGCAACAGGCTGTCGGCATGCAGCAGGCCAGCCTGATTATCGACGCTGTTCGCCTGCAGGCTGAGCAGTTGCTTGCCGGAGACGACGCCGCCACGGTTGTCCAGACGGCCCAGGGCCAGGTCGATCAGGCCACGGGCACGCAGTTCGCCAGCTTGGTTGTCGAACAGGCCGGTGCTGCGTACGTGCAGACTGCCGTCGCTGACCAGGCTGCCCTGGGCGCTGTTGTCCAGGCTCGCGCTCTCGACCTGCAAGGCGTTGCCGGCAGCCAGGGTACCGCCGCGGTTGTCCAGTGCGTCGCTCAGGGTCAGGGTCGTGCTGTCGTCGCCCAGTACGGCGCCATCCTGGTTGTCCAGGCTGGCAGCGTGAACCTGGGTCTGGCCGCTGCTGGACAGCTCGCCGCCGCGATTGTCTACCTCGGCAGCCACCTGCAGGTCCAGGCGTTGCCCGGCGCCGAGAGTGCCGTGCTGGTTATCCAGCGTGCCGGCCACCACCTGGAGCTGGTCGGCCTGTACCAGGCCCTGGGTATTGCGCAACTGTTGCGCCACACGGATGAGCAGTGCGTCATCACTGATCAGTTGGCCGCCACCGTTGTCCAGACGCTGGGCGACCAGCTCGAAACTGCGCGCGCTGGAGATCTCGCCTGCGCGGTTGTCGACCTCGCCAAGCTGGCGCAACAGCAGTTGGCCGGCGGTGTGGATGAGGCCCTGACGGTTGTCGAGCCGCGCGCCGCGCATGTCGACGGTCAGGGCGGTGTCGCTGAGCAACTGTCCGCCGCCTCGCTGGTCGAGCCCGATGAGTTCGGCCAGCAGTGCACCCTGACTTGTGACGCGACCGCCGTTGCGGTTATCCAGGTTGACGCCGATGAGGCTGAGGGTCGCGCCACTGGTAACGCGACCGGCCTGGGCGTTGCTCAGTTCAGCCAGTTCCAGGCGCAACGGGCCCTTGCCTTCGAACAGGCCGCTGGCACTGTTGTCCAGGCGCTGGCCAAGCAGCTCGATGCCGGCCTCGGCGCTGACCATGCCGCCCCGGTTGTCCACCTGACCGAGCACCAGGGTCAGGGCATTGCCACTGAGCAGACGCCCAGCGCGGTTGTCCAGGTACTCGCCGCTCAGGCTCAGGCCGGCCTTGCCCAGCAATCGCCCCTGGGCCTGGTTGTCGAGGCTGCCGGCGCTCAATTGCAACTGAGCGCCGGCTGCGAGCAGGCCGCCACGGTTGAGCAACCCGGCAGCGATACGGGCGCGCAGGCCCGCATCACTGGTCAGTTGCCCGGCGCTGTTGTCGAGGCTGCCGGCGTCGAGCGTCAGCGGCCCGCCGGCCTGCAACGTGCCGTTCCGGTTGTCCAGGTGCGTCGTCAACTGCAACTCGGCATCCTGCTCGACCTGCAACAGGCCCTGACGGTTGTCCAGCTGGCCAAGTCGCGCATTCAGGTGCGCAGCACGCACTTCGCCCTGGCGGTTGTCGAGGCTTTCAGCCTGCAGGTCCAGGCGCTGAGTGGCGGCGAGCACTCCGGCGTTGTTGATCAGTGCCGTGCTGTGCAGATCGATGAGCGGTGCAGCCAGGCGCCCGCCGACGCTGTTGTCCAGGGCGCGAGCGATGCGCAAGGTGAGTGCTTGCTCGGAGAGCAGTTTGCCGCCCCGGTTGTCGAGGTTGTCAGCCAGCAGTTCGAACGCCCGCGCAGAGGAGATCTCGCCGCCGCGGTTGTCGACCTGAGCCAGTTGTCGAAGCAGCAACTGGCCAGGTGCATTGATCAGGCCGCCCTGGTTGTCGAGCAGACCGCCGCGCAGGTTCAGCAGCAGATCGGCTCCACTGAACACTTGCCCGGCGTTGTGCATTTGCGTGGCGCTGACCTGCAACCTCTGACCAGCATGCAGGCGCGCGGCAGTGCCGTTGTCCAGGCGTGCGGCATTCAGGCTCAGATGATCGGCGGCGTACAGTTGCCCACCGGTGTTGTCGAGGTCACCGCTGTCGATATTTGCCGACTGACCGGCGATCACGGCGCCACTGCGGTTGTCCAGCACAGCGGCGCTGGTCAGGGTCAGTCCCGCATCGGTCTGCACGCGACCGGCGCGGTTGTCGAGGCGGCCGAGGTGGGCATCGAGGGTCTGCCCGCCGAGGTTGCCGCGCTGGTTGTCGAGCGCGCCCTGAACGCTCAGGGTGAGCCCTTGACGGGCCTGCACACGGCCATCGAGGTTGAGCACGTCACCGGCGCTCAGGTCCAGCTGCTCGGCACTGATCAAGGCGCGACTGTTATCGAGTACGGCGGCGATACGCAGGATCAGCGCACCCTTGGACGACAGGCTGCCATCCTGGTTGTCGAGGCTGTCGGCGGCGAAGGTGAAACCGCTGCTGGCATGCATCTCGCCGTGACGGTTGTCCACGCTCGCCAGATTGCGCAACACCAACGCACCTGCACTGTGCAGGCGCCCGCCAGCGTTGTTCCAATGACCATGCAGCAGATCGAGGGTGAGTGCCTGATCGGCGTCCAGGCGCCCGCCTTCACTGTTGTCCAGACTGGCGCTGCTCAGGCTCAGGCTCTGCTGGCTGGTCATGCGTGCGCCACGGTTGTCCAGCGCGAGCGCCTGAACGTCGGCGGCCAGGACCGCGCTGGTCAGCCCGCCACGGTTGTCGAACCGGCCCTTGACCTGTGCAGCCAGGGTGCCACGCGCCTGCAAGGTACCGTGGCCATTGAGCAGTTCGGCGGCAGTGAGCGCCAGCCCCTGTGCCGCGATCAGGCCTGCGCCGTTGTTCAACTGCTCGACAATCGCCAGTTGCAGGTCGGCGCCGCTCAGCAACTTGCCACCGCGGTTATCCAGCTGGCGCGTGGCAAGCTGGTAGCCCTGCGCCGAGGAGATCTCGCCGGCGCGGTTGCCGACGCTGCCCAGGCCCAGCAGCCGCAGCGTACCAGGGCTGCTGATCAAGCCGCCGTCACTGTTCTCCAGGTGCCCGCCGCGCAGGTCCAGGCTCAACGCCTGGTCGGCGTGCAATTGGCCGCCGCCGCGCTGGTCGAGGCTGCCGGCCTGCACATCGAGCTGGCCAGTGCTGGCGATGCGTCCACCGTCACGGTTGACAAGGCTGCCCGCCTGCAGGCGCAGCTCACGGTCGGCGGCCAGGGTACCGGCGCGGTTATCCAGTGCGCTGCTGGCGGTCACGGCCAGTTCGCGGCCGGCACTGATACGCCCGCTGTCATTGTCCACCTGCTGCGCGGCAATGGCCTGGCGCTCGCCAGCGGCGAGCTGCCCGGCGCGGTTGCTGACCCGGGTGGCGGTGATCTGCTGGGCACGCGTGGCAACGACCTGCCCGCCCTGATCGCTGATCAGGCTGGCAGCCTGCACAGTCTGGTCGCGGCCTGCCAGAACGCGGCCCTGGGCGCTGTTGTCCAGCACACCGACGTGGCTGCGCAGGTCTTGGGCGGCGCTCAGCGTGCCGCCGCGGTTGTCCAGCGAGCCACGAATGTCGGCGCTCAGGTCACGGCCGGCAACGATGCTTTTGCCGGTATTGACCAGCGCACCAGCGGCCAGGTCGATATCGCCTTGGGCATTGCGGCTGCCGTCGGTGTTGACCCCGCTCTCGATCACGCCCAGGTTGCTCAGGGTGCCGGCAGCCTGGACCTGCAGCTTGCCGCCTGCGGTCAGTGCCTGGCGATTGACCACTTCGGCACTGCTGAGCACTTCGACGCGCGACGCGCCATGAACCGGCCCCTGGAGATCGACACCTGCCGCCCGCACCGTCACCGCGCCGCTGGCGCTGGCCTGGTTCAGGGTGAGCTGCCCGTTGGCATCGAGCTGGATGTCGCCGCCGCTGGCGGCCATCTGGCCATCGAGCTTGACCCCTACGCCGGCTTCGGTGCCCACCAGCTTGATGGCCCCGGCATACATGCCGCCCAGGGCAGAGCTGTCGATAGCCAGTGTCGGCTTGGCGCCACCCTCTTCGGCTCGAGCCGTCGCCGCGAGCGTTCGGGCATCGACATCGTTGCGTCCGGCGACGATATCCAGGCGCTTGGCCTGCAGCCCGGCATTGATCTGCGCACTGCGGGTGATGATCTCGAAGCGGTCGACGTTGCTGGCATTGAGCCCGGCACCTTCGATCGCCACGCTGCCCTGCTCCACCTTGTAGCGGGTCAATTGACCGTTGTCGATCACCGGCGTACCCGTAGTCAAGGTCACCTGGGGCGTGTTGATGAAGCCGCAGCCATTACAGGTGATGCCATGCGGGTTGGCGACGATGACATGGGCCGACTGCCCCGCCACCTCCGTATAGCCGCGTAGCTGGCTGGAGTTGGCGCCGTTGACTTCGTTGAGGATGATGCTCGCCGCCGTGCCCTGCAGGTTGGGGTTGCCGACGATGATGCCGCCCAGTTGCGTCTGCTGCGTACGGCTGGTGGCGTTGTTGAGGATCAGCCCCTGCTGGCCGACGTTGTAATCGCTGAACTGGTTATGCGAGAGGCCACTGCCGTTGGGCGCGGCAATATTGACGATCGGCACGCCGTTGCCCGCCTGACCGACACTGGTATTGCCGCCGCTGACCATCACCCCTTCGGCAGCCTGCGCCCACAGTGGCTGCCAGAACATGACGTTGGCCAACAGGAAGGCCAGCGCGCGCTTGGACACACCGCAGAATTGCAGGCGGGGTTGCAGGCGCGCCGAAGGCTGGCGAACCAGGAAGGTGAAAAGGCGAACGTCCATGTGTTCTCTCGGGGCTCAAAGCACGAATCAGATGAAGAAATCGAGGCGCAGGTATACCGGATGCTCCTTGTCGGGCAGGGCATCCGGGCGTTCGAGGCTGCGGGCAAAAGTCACACTGGCCGCCAGGTGACGGCCCCGGGCGAACAGCTCCAGCGAATGGCTGCTGGCGCGGCCATGGCGGTCGCCGTTGTAGCGGTCGTTGCGGATCACACCCAGGTCGTAGCCCAGGCCCATCCCGTATTCGGCAATCACCGGCTGTGCGACGGACCAGGTCACCGGGCGCGTCCAGCGCAGGTCGCTGCGCCAGTAGGCGCCGCTGTCGCCGGACAGCGACTGGTCCTTGAAACCACGCACAGACGACAACCCGCCCAGGCTTATGCGCTGCGGGCTGAACAACACGTCCTCGCTGCGCTGGGCAGTAGCCAGGCTGGTAACGCTCAACTGCTCGCCGAATACCTCAAAGCCCTGCACGTAACTGACCGTCGCGGTGTACTTGCGATAGCGCGCCACCGGCTCGCCAGGTCACGGATTGCCGTTGCCCTGGGCATCGAAGGCACCTATGCCCTCCTGCGTGCCCAGGTCGAGGTTGACGAAGGCCGTGCCCAGGCGCCGACCGTGGTTGATGCCGAACTGCGCTTCGCTCAGACGATTGCTGCTGGCTCGCAGCAGGCTGTCTTCGATGTAGTTGCGGGTGCGCAGATGGGCAACGCCCAGGTTGACCGAGGTCTTGCTCGTAGCATCGCGATGCAGCACACGATCGACGCGCAATTGATGATTCTGGCTGTCGCCGGTCTGTTTGAAGTCGAAGCCGTTGGCCTGGCCTACGGAGCGGTAGTCGGACGCGCTGTAGCTGTACGAGAAGTTCCACCAGCCCCAGGGCAGGCTGTAGGCCAGTACCCCGTTCTTCGCCCCCTTGGTGTGATCGCTGACCACATCGTGGGCACCGCGTAGCACCAACTGGTCGGCCAGGCCCAGCGGGCTGTCCCACTCGAAGCCTAGGTTGACCTGCTGCTCGCCGGTGCTGCGTTGGCCTTCGTTGTTGCGCGACAGCGAAGCCCGCCAGGGCTTCTGCGCCTGATTGCGTACGAGCACCTGGCTGCCACCCACCGCCTCGCCAGGGACCAGCTCCATCTGCGCCTTGTTCGAAGGCAGACGGTTGAGCTGGTCGACCATCTGCTCGATCTCACGCAGGTTCAGACGCTCACCGGGCGCGCCGGGAAAAGCCATGGCCAGCTCCCGATCGCTCAGCCTGCTGTCGGGAGCTGCGCGCAAACTCTCCAGGCGCCCCTCTACCACCAACACCTGCAGGTGCCCGGTGGACAGGTCCTGCTGCGGCAAGTAGGCGCGGCTGGTCACTTGGCCACGATCCAGATAATGGTTGGTGATGACCTTGAGGAGCTCGTTGAGCTGGCTGACACCCAGGCACTGACCAATGAACGGCTTGAGCAGGCGCTCGCGCTCGGTCTCGGTGAGGCTGTCGGCACCCTTGAGGGTGATGGTGCGAATGGTGAAGCAGCGGCTGTCATCAGGCGCCGGTACGGCACTCGGCGGCGCCGTGCTGCCGGGCAGATTGCGCAGCTCTTCGATGCGCCGCTGCTGCTCTTGCAGCAGGCGATCCTGGCGGTCACGTATCAGTTCCTGCTCCAGCGGCGAGGCCGCCAGGGCAGGCATGCTTGCAGTCAGCATGAGGATCGCGCTGAAAAGGCGTGTGCGAAACCCTGTCGCCATGTTCCAGTCCCTGGGCGGTGAAAAAGTGGGGACGGAGGATACAGAGATGGCCTTTTGACGTCAATTTGCCATCACATCAATGGCAAACGCCTACATGCTGAACCTTTGCTGGCCGACCAGACTCCACCGATAGACTGCACAAGGAGCAAGCGCCATGAACGTTATATGCCGCATCACCCTGCTCGCCACCCTGTCCTGCGCCCTGCCCGCCTGGGCCTGCACACCGGAAGAAGCCACGCAAAAGCGCGAGGAACTGGCCAAGCTGGTGACTCAGCTGACCGAGCAGAACCCGCAGAAGGCCAAGGAGATAAATGATGAGCTCCAGGGTATGGAGCTAGGGACGGCGAGCAAGGACTTGCCGGACAAATGCCAGCTGATCGACAAGCGGGTGAAGGAGTTGAAAGAGGCGGAGCAAAAGGCGGGCTGAATCCAGCAGCCTGACAGCCTTTGTGGGAGCGGGGTTCGGCGCCCCGACTTGTCCCGCGATCGGACGCGACACGGCCGCAAACCAGGCAGCCGGGATGTTTCTGGAACACCACGGTGACTGGGTTACGGCCGCTTCGCGCCCGATCGCGGCACAAGGCCGCTCCCACAGGGGTGGGGGGCGTTATTCTGCCTTCGGCGTACGCTTCTTCAGCGGTGCCAGGCCATCGGAGCTGGCCAGCGGCGCGTTCGGGCGCGGCTTGGCGGTCGGTTTACGCTTGCCGGCGGTCTTCTTCTCGCCGGTCTTCTTGTCGACCTTTTTCTTCTTCGCGCCCACTGCCTTGCCCGAAGCCTTGACCTTCTTCGGCCCGCTGTAGGTGCCCTTGACCTCCTTGATGACGCGGCGCTCGAACTGCTGCTTGAGGTAGCGCTCGATGCTCGACATCAGGTTCCAGTCGTTGTGGGTGATCAGCGAGATCGCCAGGCCTTCGCCACCGGCACGGCCGGTACGACCCACACGGTGCACATACTCGTCACCACTGCGCGGCATGTCGAAGTTGATCACCAGGTCCAGGCCATCGATGTCCAGGCCACGGGCCGCCACGTCGGTGGCCACCAGCACCTTGGAGCTGCCCTGCTTGAAGCGCTCGATGGCCAGCTTGCGGTCCTTCTGGTCCTTCTCGCCGTGCAGGACGAAGGCCTTCACATCCTTGGCCACCAGGTGACCGTAAATGCGGTCGGCCAGGGCGCGGGTGTTGGTGAAGATGATCGCCTTGTCGAAGGTCTCGTTGGCCAGCAGCCACTGCACGATCGCTTCTTTATGCTGGTCGTGGTCGGCGGTGATGATCTGCTGACGGGTGCCTTCGGCCAGTTGCGAGACGCTGTTGAGCATCAGGTGCTCAGGGTCTTTCAATACCTTGCCGATGATGTCGCGCAGCGCCGCACCGCCGGTGGTGGCGGAGAACAGCAGGGTCTGCTCGCGGTTCTCGCACTCCTTGCACAGGCGCTCCATATCTTCGGCAAAGCCCATGTCGAGCATGCGGTCGGCTTCGTCGAGGATCATCACCTGCACGTGAGAGAGGTCGAGGTTGCCGGCATTGAGCTGCTCGAGCAGGCGACCTGGAGTGCCGATCAGCACGTCCGGCACCTTGCGCAGCATCGCGGCCTGTTCCTTGAAGTCTTCACCGCCGGTGACCAGGCCGGACTTGATGTAGGTGAACTGCGAGAACAGTTGCACCTGCTTGAGGGTCTGCTGCGCCAGCTCGCGGGTCGGCAGCAGGATCAGCGCACGGATCTCGACCCGTGGCCCGCTCAGGTCGACCAGGCGGTTGAGCAGCGGCAGCACGAAGGCGGCGGTCTTGCCGCTGCCGGTCTGCGCCGTGACCCGCAGGTCACGCCCTTGCAGGGCCAGGGGAATGGCCGCCGCCTGCACCGGGGTCGGCTCGACAAATTTCAGCTCGGCCACGGCTTTGAGCAGGCGTTCGTGCAGGGCGAATTGGGAAAACACGGGTGTACCTCAGACAGATGCGGACAATTCGGTTGCATAGGGTAACGTTTTCCGCGGCTGTAGCCGAATATCTTTTGGCAACATTCGCGGTTTCCGCGCTCTAATGGCGCTCCGTTCGACCCACTGAATGCATTGATTACATGGATATCCAACGAATCTGGCACGACACCCTGGACCTCTGGGGCACCCTCGACCAACACCCAATGCTGCACGCCTCCCTCGGTGTGCTGGTCCTGCTGCTGGTCTCGCTGCTGGTCGGCCGCCTGGCGCGCTTCCTGCTGCTGCACAGCACCCGCCTGCTGGCCCGCCAGCCGCCGCTGCGCTGGCTCGACGACCTGCGCCACAACAAGGTCTTCCACCGCCTGGCGCAGACCACGCCGTCACTGATTCTGCAGTTCGGCCTGAAACTGGTGCCGGAGCTCTCGGCCACCGCCCAGCATTTTCTTGGCAACCTGGCCCTGGCCGTCACCCTGCTGTTCCTCACCCGCGCCCTGTCGTGCCTGCTCGACGGCCTGCTGGACATCTACGCCCGCACCGAACACGCCCGCACCCGCTCGATCAAGGGCTATGTGCAACTGGCGAAGATGGTGCTGTGGGTGTTCAGCGCCATCGTCATCGTCGCCACCCTGATCGACCGCTCGCCGCTGTTGCTGCTGTCGGGCCTGGGTGCGATGTCGGCGGTACTGCTGTTGGTATACAAGGACACCCTGCTGTCGTTCGTTGCCAGCGTGCAGTTGACCAGCAACGACATGCTCCACGTCGGCGACTGGATCGAAATGCCCCAGGTCGGCGCCGACGGTGATGTGATCGACATCACCCTGCATACGGTCAAGGTGCAGAACTTCGACAAGACCATCGTCTCCATCCCCACCTGGCGCCTGATGAGCGAGTCGTTCCGCAACTACCGCGGCATGCAGCAGTCTGGCGGGCGTCGCATCAAGCGCAGCCTGTTCATCGACGCCACCGGCGTGCGCTTTCTCACCCTCGAAGAAGAACAGCGCCTGGGCGGCGTACGCCTGCTCGGCGACTACCTGGCGACCAAGCGCAAGGAGCTGCACGACTGGAACGAAGCCCAGGGCCTGGTCGCCGAACTCTCGGCCAACCGCCGCAAGCTGACCAACATCGGCACCTTCCGCGCCTTCGCCCTGGCCTACCTGAAGAACCATCCCGACGTGCACCCGAACATGACCTGCATGGTCCGCCAGATGCAGACCAGCGCCGAGGGTGTGCCGCTGGAGATCTACTGCTTCACCCGCACCACGGTGTGGGCCGAGTACGAACGGATCCAGGGGGATATCTTCGATTATTTGCTGGCGGTGTTGCCGGAGTTTGGGTTGAGTCTGTATCAGCAGCCTAGCGGTAGTGATATGCGCTCAGGGCTGGCGGCGCGGGTCGAGCGCATGAGCGAAGCCTAAAAAGCGCTCCCCCTATGGATGCGGCGGTTCGGCGCCCCGACTTGCCCCGCGAAAGGGCCGCAAAGCGGCCCTCTTCAATGAAAAGCCGCATCCGATAGCCAATGGAAGCTCAAACTCTTGGGTTTCCACCTAAAAGCCGCATAGCAGCTCGCGCCTGATTTGGAGCGCAATGGCTGCGAAGCCCCTCCCAGTACCTCGCTTGCGCAACGCGTAGTCGTACTTATCGGCCGCTCCCCTTTAAACCGCAATGATCTACGTGCTGAGCGATCGTGTGCCGAACCATTTGAGCAAGTCCTATGTCAACGACAGAGCCGCGTACAGATAGGGGCGCGCTGGCCTACAGTGCAGGAAGTGCGTTGGACTGATGGGCATCAGACAGCTGCTTTATCAGGCCTGCGCGCGTCCAGTAACTGCCCATCGCGCTCCCCCCTTGTTTTTAGAGACTGCGTCCATGGAACACTCAAGCTGCGCCGCTTCGCATGACCGTGCCCTTGACTGGCTGAACTTCTTCCTGGCTGACGTGCGTGACGGACTCGGCCCCTACCTCGCCATCTATCTGCTTGCCGTGCACCAGTGGCAGCCGGCGAGCATTGGCCTGGTGATGAGCCTGGCAGGCATCGCTGCACTGGTGGCGCAAACTCCGGCTGGAGCCTTGATTGACCGCACGACAGCCAAACACGCGGTGGTCGTGATCGCCGCCGTGCTGGTGACCGGCAGCTGCCTGCTGCTGCCGTGGATTTCGTCGTTCGCCGGGGTGGCCTTGACCCAGACGATCGGTGCCATAGCAGGCTCGCTGTTCGCTCCGGCGATTGCCGCCATCTCGCTGGGCATCACAGGCCCCAAGGCCTTTACGCGAAGGGTGGGTCGCAACGAGACGTTCAACCATGCGGGCAATGCCTGCTCAGCATTGCTGGCCGGTGGCTTGGCGTACCTGTTCGGCCCGGTGGTGGTGTTCTATCTCATGGCGGTCATGACCGTAGCCAGCATCGTGGCGATGTGGCGTGTGCCAGCAGCCGCCATCGACCACCAGGTGGCTCGCGGCCTTGTCCATGGTCCGGGTTGTGCTGAAAACCTTGCCAGGTTCAGGGTCCTCCTGCACAACCGCACGCTCTTGGTATTCGCTGTGTGCTGCGCGTTGTTCCACTTGGCCAACGCGGCGATGCTGCCGCTGGTGAGCCAGAAGCTATCGCAAGTCGACCTGCGCTTGGCCACTCCACTCACATCCGCTTGCATCGTCGCAGCGCAGTTGGTGATGGTGCCGATGGCGCTGCTGGTAGGGGCAAAGGCCGAGACCTGGGGGCGCAGGCCGTTCCTTCTGGCCGGCTTTTTCATCCTACCGCTGCGCGGAGCCCTGTACGTGGCGTCCGACAACCCATTCTGGCTGGTTGGCGTGCAATTGCTCGATGGAATCGGCGCAGGCATCTTCGGAGCATTGTTCCCGATCGTGATCAAGGATTTGACCGAAGGCACCGGGCGCTTCAATTTCAGCCTTGGCGCGCTGACGGCGGTGTTCGGACTGGGCGCTGCGCTCAGCCCTGGGATTGCCGGGCTGGTTGTTCAAGCAGCCGGCTACGATGCGGCATTCCTGACCTTGGCCGGCATTGCCGCGGTCGCCTTCGCAATAGTGCTGATGGCGCTGCCGGAGACTCATCCGGGCGTCGCGCCATCGCCCCTGCCTACCCCTGCCGGAAACTAGACGCCTCATGCCTTACAGCGAAAACGCACCGATCATCTGGACGATAGCCGCTCTGGCAACCTGCGGTGTCATCCTGCGCCCCTGGCGGATCCCGGAATACGTCTGGGCCATGGGCGGTGCGCTGCTACTGACAGGCCTGGGCCTGATCACACCGCGCAGCGCTCTGGCGGCAGTGGCCGAAGGCGGCGACGTGTACCTCTTCCTGATCGGCATGATGGTACTGGCCGAGCTTGCACGCCAGGAGGGGCTGTTCGACTGGCTGGCCCGCTACGCGGTCCGCCACGCCCGAGGTTCGGGGCAAAGGCTGTTCGACCTGGTATTTCTGGTGGGTACGCTGGTCACCGTGTTCCTGTCCAACGATGCAACGGCGGTGGTATTGACTCCCGCGGTGTATGCGGCGTGCAAGGCTGCCAAGGCCGAGCCTTTGCCCTACCTGTTGATCTGCGCCTTCATCGCCAACGCCGCCAGTTTCGTGCTGCCGATTTCCAATCCGGCCAATCTGGTAGTCTTCGGCAGCCAGATGCCCCCGCTACTGGAGTGGCTGAGGCAGTTCAGCTTGCCATCGCTTGCGGCAATCGCTGTGACCTATCTGGTGCTGCGCCTGACCCAACGCCGGCAGATCCGCCAACCGCTGACCCTGAATGTGGATAACCAGCCGCTGTCTCCGGGCGCCCGTCTATGCGCAGTAGGCATCCTGCTCACGGCAATTCTGCTGCTGGGAGCCTCAGCGCTGGACCGGGCACTAGGCCTGCCGACGTTCTGTGCCGGCGTGGCAACCACAGCACTGATCCACTTACGCCAGCGGCGCAGCCCGATGCCGGTGCTACGCCATGTGGCGTGGGGTGTGCTGCCGTTGGTGGCGGGCTTGTTCATACTGGTCGAAGCTGTCGCCCAGACCGGCCTGATAGTGCAGCTTGCCCAGCGGCTGGCTGCTCTGGCCGCAGACTCGACGATCGGGGCGAGTTGGGTGGGAGGCGTGGGCGTGGCCATCGCCAGCAACCTGATGAACAACTTGCCGACTGGACTGATAGCCGGGTCCATGGGGTCGCTGGTGGCCCTGCCGCAGCCGGTGACCGCTGCGCTGCTGATCGGCGTCGACCTGGGGCCGAACCTGTCGATTACCGGATCACTGGCAACCCTTTTGTGGTTGGTGGCGATCCGTCGCGAAGGGGCGCATGTCAGCGCCTGGCACTTTTTGCGCCTAGGGCTGCTGGTGATGCCTCCTGCACTTGCAGCAGCACTGCTGGCGCTTTGGGTGTGAGTCAGTGCGCACGTGCTCCCGCGTCCTGCATGGTCCGCCAGATGCAGACCAGCGCCGAGGGTGTGCCGCTGGAGATCGGCTGCTTTACCCGCACCACGGTGTTGGCCGAGTACGAACGGATCCAGGGGGATAGCTTCGATTACCTGCCGGCGGTGTTGCCGGAGTTTGGGTTCAGTCTGTATCAGCAGCCTAGCGGTAGTGATATGCGCTCAGGGCTGGCAGCGCGGGTCGAGCGAATGAGCGAGGTCTGAAGCCCCTGTGGCGAACTTTGCGGGATCAACTGTCTTGTTCCGGCCCAATCCCTGTAGGGGCGGCGGTTCGGCGCCCCGACTTGTCCCGCGAAAGGGCCGCAAAGCGGCCCCCTGCAATCAAAAGCCAAGCATCACTAGCCAGGCTCTCCCACCAATTCAATCACCCTCCCACACTCCTCCGCCACCAACCGACTGATGATGCGGATCGCCTGATGAATTCCCGCCGTACCTCGAACACCCAATTGCGGATTGTGCTCGCACTCCAGCAACTCATCCTGCTGAGCCAGGGCCTCGCCCAGTAGCTCCAGGGTTCACGCGTAAGATTGGATTGTGGAAAGCCGTTCATGGTCAGTGCAGAGGGGATTTCAATATCTTTGAATCGAGGGCCAGCCTTACAACGGCCCTCGACCCCAAACGACCGTGAAATGCCTACTGAGTATGGCAAGCATTAGAACAGGTCCTACAGCCATTTGACTGAGGGTAGGTGCTACGCGCCTGCCGGACCGCGGTCAGACAGGTGGTGTGGTACCCGAGATCGAGACGGTTGTGTAGCGCCGGCAAGAAGACGCAAGTGCTGGTATGCACTTCATGGTCACCGTTAGCCTGAGCCCTACGGTTCACGTAGTACTGAGCCATGTCACTCACCCCGCTCTTTGTTCGATTGAGAAAGCACCGACCCCGCGAGGGCTTTGGTAGTCGCGTTGTATTTGTCACTTTCCAGAACCCGGCTTGCCTTGGTCTCCATTTCGGCACTGGTTTGCTTGCCAGTTGATGCCTGTGACATAGCCGAGCCAGCCAATTCCCTCTGGATCGCAGAGGAACTGCCGCTGCGAAGGACTTCGGAGGCCAAGGTGGCTACGGTGGAAGAGGTTTGCTTCGTATTTTTCGGCACGAGGATGTGCTCCTGTATCTACAGAGGATTAAGTAGGCAGGAGCAACCCTTGAGCGGAAAACAATCTGGATGGTTGACAGCCAGAGTCGGTTTTTCTCTAATGCGCGTCCCACCGTTGTCCGCATCGGGTCAGGGAAGGCGGGTATGCGTGTTCAGCGACCAAACTTCGCACGCATATCCGCTGCTCTTCTGAATCCGTAGCGTACCCGCCAAAAACACAAGATGTGGGGTTTCTGACGGGACGAGAAACAAGATAATGAGACCCTTTTGACAATGCAAGGCGCACACCTTGGGGATAACTTGTGCTCAAACTATTTGTTGGATCCATTTTTTGGCTGTATGGATGCACAGGCCTTCAAAACCGGGGCTTTCAGCCCTCTCCATTGGCAATAATTTGAAACACTTCCCATTATTGATCCGTTGAGGGCCCCGCCAGCTGGGCGTCGACGACATTCCAAGCCCAAAAAATTGACGCCAAATATCCACTCGTTCTAACTCTTTCTTCATTATTTCCCGGTACTGCGGAATGCTTAATCAACCCAACGCGCGAAATCCATAGGAAAAGAGCAAGCTCCCTTACTTGGTCGAGGGCGAATCAACAAGCTCCGGGAATTGGTGACGCTATCAGCACTTAATCTGACGATACTCATTGAAATCTACTCGCTGGGTCGATTGCTACCAGTAGGAGAGCTACCCGCAACCCCCTATGGCACCAACCGCAGCGGCGCTACTAAAATCGAAACGTCGTAATCCAATATTTGCCTATACAGTCTTAGGCTCAATCATCCGGCAGTTATTGATGCATTACTTCGCTCCAAAATCGACCAGGAGCGGTTTTATCAATTCTGACTCCATGGCCGTGAGTGCCTCTTGGGCGAATTTTCTTAATATTTGCCATGCTCCATGCTCAAAGATTTCTCTTTCGTAGCACGGCAACGCAAGCGCCTTCAATGCGCAACAGGCAGCCCAGACATTCTCCAGATGGATTAGTATGTCATCCGACAAGGCTACGCCACACTTATTGATCAGCTCATTGACTGGAATCATTTTCGATGACCAAGCTTCGCAGACAGGGCAGTCAGGAATCATCTGCTGTTGTTGCTGCGCTTCCATCGCCAGAAATTCAAGGGCAAGAACCGCGTAATCCACAGCAGCGATGCGTTCGTGCTGCTCCTCACCATACCAATGGCAAATCAAGCTTGAGAATCGTGTCACTTCTTCTACTTCCTTCGTGGGCGCATAGTCAGTATTTGATCGTCTGATCACTGCTGACCGACAGTATACGCAGCCCAATTTCCGCTCTGGGTCGAAAGCAGTCAGTCACGAGCAGCCACTCCCCACCCAAAGCTGCCGCTTGCCTCCAAGCCTATTTCAGTTGGCCATAGCACCCACATCATGCGCAGGCCCTGTATCAGCGGGCTTGCCCCGCGGTGCTGCCATCGCGGGACCAGCCCGCTCCCACAACCAACTGGAGGTCCGGTACACCCGCCTTTACCGGCGCATCCCCAGCTCCGCATCGTCCATCAATGCCTTGGCCAATGCACTCAGGTAATACGAAGCCCAGACCAGCTGCGGGTTCTCATCCATCACCCCACTCAAGGTCATGTCACGCACATACCCCATCAACTCCGATGCCTGCTCACGCGCTCGCTCGCATGGGATGCCCGGCTCGATGCAGAACAGCGGCTGGGTCATGCCCTTGCCTTGGTAGAACCGTGTTGTGCCGACGGTGGTGTTCGGTATGGTGTCGTTTCTATCCATCTCTTCATCTCCCTGAAAACCTCGATGCTCGCTGAACAACTCTGTTGTGAAAGTGGCGGTTCGGCGCTCCGACTTGCCCGCGAAGAGGCCAGCCCCACCACATCCCATTCAACTCAGTGAGCCGTCTGCGGCTCTGTCGGCATCTGAACCTGTATCAACGCCGACTCCAGCAAAATCCTCAGCGCTTCCATTTCATGAATGGCAGCCATTACCAGGAGCGAGACGGGGGACTTGGGTTGGAGGAGGATCGCTTGATGGGCCACGGTTTGTGCGCAGAGTGCGTACTCGGAGGCTTGGATGATGGTGTCTTCGAGGGAGTGATTGTTGTGAGGTGGGTCGGGAACGATCTTCAACATGGCATAGATCCTTTGCTCGGACCGCCACCTGCCTGCTGTCAAACGGGAGGGTGGCAGCTGTACGTGGGTTGACAGACCGGCGGACTATGCAAGTTCCGGCGCACGCAAGCGTGCCCGCACGTACAGCCGCCATGGAAAGCAGCCGTATGCATAATACCGTCGCAGCCTGTCAAAGCTGGATCGTTGAGGTACAACGACCCGCCGAGACTAGAGCGCTGCCCAAGGGGCCGCAACGGAAAAAAGGCGGTAGGAGTATCTTTGGGAAATGGACTACACGAAAGGCGCATTTTCTGATTTTCGAACAATGAAACACACTTCTGATGAAGCCCAAGGCCTCCACCAAACACCGCCCCACACACTCCGCCTGCTGTCAGCCGACTTACGATGCGGATCACTTCTGGATCCCTGTCGTACCAATTTGTAAAAACTCCTGACCGATCGTGTCCTAGGAGTGGATTATCGCTGGCTGATTCAAAGGCCTCCAACTGCATGTAACGTCGTTGCAGGCACCATTCGTCGGTCGTTCTGCTCCTGTGAACGTCGTTAAAAGACACCGCGACCGGCCTTACGGGCACCCCCTCTGGTTTCATACACGCAACAGGTGCACTGCCAGACCCGCCAGTGCGCAGGCAAACAGCACCTGTATCACACCGCGCTTGAAGCGGAACAAGGCAACTGCTGCAGCAACCGCGATCACCGCAGATGGCCAGTCGAACACCCCGCTGAAGCCCTTCGGCCAAAGCACGTGATAACCGAAAAACATGGCGAGATTCAGGATCACCCCCACTACTGCGGCCGTTATCCCCGTCAGCGGTGCGGTGAATTTCATCTCGTTGTGAGTTGACTCCACCACCGGGCCGCCAGCAAGGATGAAGATGAACGACGGCAGGAAGGTGAACCAGGTGACGAGGCTCGCCGCGACTGCGCCGGCAACGAAGGGGTGTTGGGCACCGAACATCGGATGCACGTAGCCTCCGACGAAGCCGACGAAGGCAACAACCATAATCAGTGGCCCAGGCGTGGTTTCTCCCAAGGCGAGGCCATCGATCATCTGGGTTGGTGTCAGCCAACCGTAGTGCCCGACAGCACCTTGGTAGACATAAGGCAGCACAGCGTACGCACCGCCAAAGGTCATCAGTGCAGCCTTGGTGAAGAACCAGCCCATCTGCGTCAGAGTGCCATCCCAGCCAAACGACAGCGTCAGCAGTCCCATGGGCAGGACCCATAGCCCAGCACCTATGAGCAGCAGGCGTAACAGATGCCCCAAGCTGAAACGGGCATGTTCAGGTGTTGGGGTATCGTCATCGATCAGGGCAGGGCCATAGCTGTTCTTCGCCCGCCCATGACCGCCACCGATCACGAATTTGCCTGGGGCGAAGCGACCACCTGCATAGCCGATGAGGGCTGCCGCCAGCACGATCAACGGGAACGGCACGTTAAGCGCGAAAATGGCTACGAACGAAGCACCGGCCATGGCCCACAGCCAACCATTCTTCAGGGCTCGCGATCCAATCCGATGGGCTGCGTGGACGACAATGGCCGTGACCGCCGGCTTGATGCCATAAAATATCCCCGCGACGATCGGAACCTCGCCAAAGGCGACGTAGATCCAGGACAAACCAATCAGGATGAACAGCGAAGGCAGCACGAACAATGCACCGGCAATCACCCCGCCCCAGGTTCGGTGCATGAGCCAACCGATGTAGGTGGCGAGCTGCTGCGCCTCAGGCCCTGGCAGCAACATGCAGTAGTTCAGCGCGTGCAGGAAGCGCTTCTCGCTGATCCATCGCCGGCGCTCAACCAGTTCCTGGTGCATGATGGAGATCTGCCCGGCGGGCCCACCAAAGCTGATGAAGCCCAACTTGAGCCAGAACAGGAAGGCTTCATACAAGCTGATCGGCTGCTGAGCCGATTGCGATGGCGGCTGTTCGCCCACTGCGGAGGTGGTCTCAACCATTTTGCGCTTCCTCACTCGCGAAAGCCGTCAGCAGGCCATCGAAGATGCCCCCGGCGACGGTTGTCAGTTGATCGTCATCGCCAATGCTCGCTCTCAGGCCGGCGAGGACACGCTCGATACCCGGTGCCTCGGCAGGTTGGTTGCCTCCCACATCCAGGTAGTGGACGACGCCTGCCAGGCGTGTCAGACCTGGCTGCTGAACGGCAAAGCTCTCGATGAGGGTTTCGAATGAAACCCGCTTGCCAACGTGGCTGAACCTGGCCCCGTCAAAATCAAAGCCGAGCGCTTCGCTTGGGCAGTCGCTGGGACTGTCCAACCAAATGAATTGAGCGTCGGCATCGATGAAGCGACGGATCAGCCAGGCACAGGCCAGCCGGTCCACCCACGGGCGTTTTCGCGTTGCCCATCGGCGACCCTGGTATTCGCTGCGCTCCAGCTGGTTGATGGCCTCATAGTGCGCACTCGGTTCATCGGAGGACAGTGCCCTGCTAATCGCGGTTTCAAGCTCCTGCAGGGCCGAATCAGCTTGAGCCTTGAGCGCGCCTGGGAAGAAGTCGATCGCCGCCAGCTGGCTGAAGGCCTTCCTGAGCTTGCGCACCTGCCGGGCTATCTGCAGCGCATTGTCCGGTGAGAGGTTAGCCCGGCAGCCTGCGATCTCCTCCAACAGCTTGGCGTACTCGTCGCTTCGGTCGAATAGCCCGCTGAAGCGCTCTTCGCGTTCAGACAACGACAGCAGAAATGCCGTGCCGTTGATGGCCAGCACATCTCGCTCCACGGCTTCGAATGTTTCGCGGCCCGCGCTTTGTTCGGGCAGCAGGTACACACCATCACGCAGCACAGCTGCACCAGAGGCCTTCAGGGTTCTCCAGGCACGCATACGCTCGGTGGCGTTGGCCGTTGGCAGCCCAAGGATGAGTAATGACCATAAAATCATGTAGAGATATCAACGTAAGTTGTATTTATCTCTACATTAAACGAGATTTATCCAAAAGCAATGGTATACATCGAGCGTGCTGAACAGGATCGAAAGCTGTCAGTCACGAGCCACTACCCATCCGACACTGCCGCTCGCCTCCAAGCCTGTTCAGACTCTCGAAATCCCCGCATCCTGCGCCGGCCTCTGTAGGAGCGGGCTTGTCCCGCGATTGTTCGGCGCTCCGACTTGCCCGCGAAGAGGCCAGCCCCGCCACAGCCAATTCAACTCAGTGAGCCGTCTGCGGCTCTGTCGGCATCTGAATCTGTATCAAAGCCGACTCCAGCAAAATCCTCAGCGCTTCCATTTAATGGCAGCCATTAACAGGAGCGAGACGAGGGGCGCCTTTTTCGTGCCTGTCAGCCCGCCACCCCAAGCAGGTACATGAGCCCGGTCAGGGTCAGCAGCGAAGCCACCGTCGACAGCAGGATGGTGCGCGAAATGAGCCCCGCCTCGCGGTTGTAGTACTCAGCCAGCATGAACGGCCCGGTCCCGGTCGGCAGCGCCGCCAGCAGCACCGCCGAGGTCGCCCACATGGTCGGCAGGCTGAACACCTTGAAGGCCAGCACCCAGGTCAGCGCCGGTTGCCCAATCAACTTGAGCCCTACCAACGGCCAGGGGCTGGCCTGCGCGCCGCTGCGTTTCTGCGCCAGGAATGCTCCCAGCGACACCAGCGCGCAAGGCGTGGTGGCCAGGGCGAGCATGTCGAGAAAGTGCATCACTGGCTCGGCCAGGCCCAGGCCGGACATGGCCCAGGCGGCGCCGGCCAGTGGCGAAATCACCAGCGGATTCTTCGCCAGCGCCTTGGCCACCAGCAATACGGCGCGGCCGATCTGGCGTTCTTCCTGCAGGCCGATCTCGATCAGGGTCAGGGAGATCGCGAACACCAGGCAGACCACGATCAGCGACGAGATCAATGCCGGTTGCAACCCTGGCTGGCCGAACAGCAAAAGGCACAGCGGGATGCCGATGTAACCGGTGTTGGCATAGCCTGCGCTCAGGCCATCGATGCTCGAAGCCACCAGGCTGTGGCCGCTATACAGGCGCCAAGCGAGGGTGATGAAGAACATTGCCAACGCACCGGCGCCGAAGGCGACGATGAAGCCGGGGTGCCAGATTTCGCTCCAGGTCGCGGTGGCGGTCACCTTGAACAGCAGCGCCGGCAAGCACAGCCAGACCACCATGCGGTTGATTTCGGCGGCGGCCTGTTCGCCGAGCTTGCCGGTCTTGCGGCACAGGTAGCCGACCAGGATCAGGGCGAAGATCGGCGCGACGATGACCAGGATGGTATGCATGGGCGCCTCAGGCCTTGCCGGCCAGCGCCGGGCTGCGGCGGTCGCCCAGGCGGCTCAGCCACACCGAGGCGAGGATCGCCGCACCACCGATGAACAGCCGCCCAAGCGGCTCATGCTGGTTCCAGATCAGCAGGTTGAGCAGCAGGCCCACCGGCACGTGCAAGTTGTTCATCACCGCCAGGGTGCCGCCGGAAACCAGGCAGGCGCCCTTGTTCCACCAATACAACCCCAGCGCGGTCGGGCACAGGCCGAGGAACAGCAGCACCAGCCATTGCACGTCGGTGCTCGGCAGGTGCTGGGCGTTGCCGAACAGCAGGAAGGCCGGCAGCACGACGATCAGCGCGCCCAGGTAGAAGTAGCCAAAGCGCTTGTAGTGCGGCAGGTCGCTGGGGTGGCGGACGATCAGGTGACGGTACAGGACCTGCCCGGCGGCGTAGGTGAAGTTGGCCAGTTGCAGGAGCAGGAAGCCCATGAAGAACTCGCCGCTGATGCTGTCGAAGCGGATCACGGCGGCGCCGGCCACCGCGACCAGGGCCGCAAGCAGCGCCCAAGGGTTGAAGCGGCGGTTCAGTGCATCTTCGATGAGGGTGACGTGCAGCGGGGTGAGGATGGTGAACAGCAGCACTTCAGGCACGGTGAGCACGCGAAAGCTCAGGTACAGGCAGACATAAGTGATGCCGTACTGCAGCGCGCCGATCAGCAGCATCGAGCGCATGAAGCGCGGTTCGACCTGGCGCCAGCGGGTCAGCGGCAGGAACACCAGCCCTGCCAGCAGTACCCGCGCCAGCACGGCGAAGTAGCTGTCGACATGGCCGGCCAGGTATTCGCCGATCAGGCTGAAGGAAAACGCCTGGATCAGCGCGACGATAATCAGGTAGCCCATGGTTGCCTCTCGTGGATCAAGGCGGCGACCTTAGCGGGTACGGGGTGTTCTGGGCAACCGGGAGGAAGATGAAGATGCGGCGGTGGATGGCACCGGCTGTGCCGGTGTTCGCGGGCCCAGCCCGCTCCCACAACTCACATCCGTGGTTGCCACAGCGCTCTTGTAGGAGCGGGTTTACCCGCGAAAAAGATACCGCGCTGCCTGGCACGGGCTACGCCCGTGTTCGCGGGCAAGCCCGCTCCCACAAGGATTGGGCTGGTCTTTAGATTTTGAAAAAGACAGTTGCTCCAGCCAGATCTTGCCTGTCAGCGCTGCGCGTCGAGCTCGGCCATCAGCACTTCGACCAACTGCGCTGCCGGCATGGCGCGCGCCCGATAGGCGCCGGTACCGGCCCATTGTGCGGCGAAGTCGCTGCAGCCCTGGGCAGTCGCCACGCTATTGAGCGCCTTGTTGGCATCGTAGGCGCGGGGATAATCCGGCACGCCCGCAGCGCTCGCCACCTCGAACGCGCGGTTGACCATGCCCCGCGCAGGCCGCCCGGAAATTGCGCTGGTGATCTGCGTCTGCCGCGCCCGTGGCCCGGTCAGCGCCTCACGATAGGCCGCGTTGGTCGCCGATTCCGGGCATAGCAAGAACGCTGTACCCAACTGCGCTGCACAGGCGCCCTGCGCGAACGCCTTGGCGATGTCTGCGCCGTCCATGATCCCGCCGGCCGCGATGATCGGCAGTTGCACGTGATCGGCCAGCACGCGTACCAGCGCCAGGGTGCTCAATTCATCATCATGTTCCTGGTCGAAGATTCCGCGGTGGCCGCCCGCTTCGTAACCCTGGGCGATCAGTGCATCGACCCCGGCTCGCTGTACCTGCAGCGCCTCCTCCACATTGGTCACGCAGGCCAGCAGCACGATACCGGCCGCCTTGAGCGCCTCGATGAACGACTGCGGCGGCAGGCCGAAATGAAAACTCACCACTGCCGGTTTTTCTTCCAGCAGCATCTGCAGCATCTCGGGGTCTTCGACGAACGAGCGATAGATTTCCCGCAGGCCCGTCGGCGGCTTGGCCTGAAACTCGGCAAAGCGCGCTTCGAGCGCTTGCAGCCAGGCATCCTCGCGCACGTCATCTCGCAGTGCAGGGCGGTGGCAGAACAGATTCACGTTGAACGATGCTCGGGTCAGCGCGAAGGTTTCGCGTATGGACTGGCGAGCCTGCTCGACCGAGCACGCGCCGATCGCGATCGACCCCAAACCACCCGCATTCGATACCGCCGCCGCCAGCGCTGGCGTAGAAACGCCCGCCATGGGCGCCTGGATGATGGGGAAACGCACGTTCAGCAAAGCCTGGATGTCAGTGGTCATTGAGGATGCTCATCATGGATTGCTCATCGCAGCGCAGGCGACGGCGGGTGGCTCATGGCGGGCGCGCGTGCCCGTTGGCGGGGAGCGAGCCCAGGGTTGACCTTAAGCGCAGCCATGGATTTTCACAAATGATGATAAATGATGAGTTCCATCACTGATCGTGAAGCAGCAGACGGGACCGGTTGCCTCCAAGCCACTGGATAACCGTGCATGAAATGATGCATAAACATGCCATCAATCATAATCAGTGATAGGTAGACCTCATGGAAATGCGCCAGTTGAAGATTTTCTGCGCCGTGGCCGACCTGGGCAGTTTTACCGCGGCCGCAGCCAGGATCAACACCGTGCAATCCAACGTGACCATGCGCATCAAGGAGCTCGAGGCGGAGCTCAACCGCGAGCTTTTCATCCGCAGAAAATCCGGCGTCGTGCTCACGGCCGCGGGCGAGACGTTTCTCGGTTATGCCCGGCGCATACTGCAACTGACCGAAGAAAGCCGCAGCGCCCTGCTCGATAACGGTATCCCCAACGGCCCGCTGCGCCTGGGCTCGATGGAGACCACCGCCGCCATTCGCCTGCCGAAGATCCTCACCCGCTACCGCGAGCAGCATCCCGATGTGCAACTGTCGTTGCTTACCGGCACCACTGCCGAACTGATCAAGGCCATCGAGTCCCACCGGATCGATGGCGCTTTCGTCGGAGGGTTTCACCAGAATCCGATGCTTGCCCAGCAAGAGGTGTTCAGCGAGGAACTGGTGCTGGTCAGCAGCGACCAGTTCGATTCGCTCGACAGCTTGATGGCGCGAATGCCCTCGCAGACAGTGCTGGTGTTTCGCAGCGGCTGCTTCTACCGCTCTACCTTGGAGAACTGGTTCTACCGGGTTGGCCTGGTGCCCAACCAGATCATGGAGATGGGCACCCTGGATGGCATCCTTACCTGCGTGTCGGCCGGAATGGGCGTGACCCTGTTGCCCAGGTCGGTGACGCAGAACTGCAGCGTGCGCCATGCGATTCGCTGCCATGAACTGCCAGCGGAATTCTCCCGCGTGTCCACGGTATTCATCCGTCGCCAGGATTCGCTGCCGACTTCGGCTATGAGCGCCTTCATGGAGATGGCGCAGCAGCGCAGGGAAGTTGCGGATCTGCACTGAGCCTTGCGCGAAAAAAAGCCCGGCCATTTGCCATGACCGGGCACATACACCCAAAGGAGCAACAGGTGTCAGGGTTGGGAATTCGTGGATGCCTCGCGCCTCAAGCCACTGCGGCCAGCTTCGCCTTGGCCTGGTTCAGACCTTTCTCGTGGAAGTCGCCACTCATATTCAGGCCCTCGGCGTGAATGAAGTTCACCTCGTGGATACCGATGAAGGCCATCACCTGGCGCAGGTAGGGTTCCTGATGATCGCTGGTAGCGCCGGTATGGATGCCGCCACGGGCGGTCAGGACGATCGCACGCTTGCCGTTGAGCAGCCCCTGCGGCCCGGTCGGGGTGTACTTGAAGGTGATGCCGGCACGCAGCACGTGGTCGAGCCAGGCCTTGAGGGTGCTGGGGATGGCGAAGTTGTACATGGGCGCAGCCATCACCAGTACGTCGGCGGCCAGCAACTCATCGGTCAGCTCGTTGGAACGGGCCAGCGCTTCGATTTCAGCCGCGCTGCGCTGCTCTTCGGGCTTCATCCAGCCACCGAGCAGGTTGGCGTCCAGGTGCGGCACCGGGTTGACCGCCAGGTCGCGGACCTTGATCTCGTCGGCAGGATGCGCCGCTTGCCACTGCTGGATGAAGTCGCGGGTCAGTTGACGGGAAACGGAATCCTGCTGGCGGGCGCTGCTTTCGATGATCAGTACGCGGGACATGGGGTGCCTCCATCGGCAAAAAGGGTTGCGATTCGATGGAGGTGAGATTAAGGCTTGACCTATCGATAAAAAAGCGTAAAAAGTGGGTTCAATATATCGATTAATCTGTTTTATTCAGGTTTGCAGTTCAGGTCGATGCGCAGCTTGATGATCTGCCGGTTGAACTTGGCAGTGACGTCGACGCTCTTGCCGGCCGGCACATTGACCCGACGCACCCTGGGCGCTTCCGGGCCGTTGCGCATCGTGACCTTGCAGGCAGCCGGCACCTGCCCATAGTTGTTCAGGCTGATGCTGCCGATGTCGTAGGCGGTGTCGTACGCGGTGTAGTCGAGCTTGACCCCTTCGATCTCCTTTTGCACATCGATCGGATAGGCCATGGCGCTCAGGGGCAGGGACGTCAGCAGTACCGCAAACCATTTCTTCATTTCGCGCTCTCCTTGTAGTGAGCGCAGCTTAGGACAACAGGAGCCGAAGATGAAAGCGCCGCGCGTGACCCTGGATCAATGGCGGACCCTGCAGGCGGTCGTCGATCACGGCGGCTTCGCCCAGGCCGCCGAAGCCCTGCACCGCTCGCAATCCTCGGTGAGCTACACCGTGGCACGCATGCAGGAGCAACTGGGTGTGCCGCTGCTGCGTATAGACGGGCGCAAGGCAGTACTGACCGAGGCCGGCAGCGTGCTGCTGCGTCGCTCGCGGCAACTGGTCAAGCAGGCCAGCCAGCTCGAAGACCTGGCCCACCATATGGAACAGGGCTGGGAGGCCGAAGTGCGCCTGGTGGTCGACGCCGCCTACCCCAGCGCCCGCCTGGTGCGTGCGCTCAGCGCCTTCATGCCGCAAAGCCGCGGCTGCCGGGTGCGCCTGCGTGAAGAAGTGCTGTCCGGGGTCGAGGAAGTACTGCACGAAGGCATCGCCGACCTTGCCATCAGCAGCTTCAACATTCCCGGCTACCTGGGCGCCGAGCTGAGCGCGGTGGAGTTCGTCGCCGTCGCCCACCCCGAGCACAGCCTGCACCGCCTGGGCCGAGAGATCACGTTCCAGGACCTGGAAAGCCAGTTGCAGGTGGTGATCCGCGACTCTGGCCGCAGCCAGCCACGCGACGTCGGTTGGCTAGGCGCCGAACAACGCTGGACCGTCGGCAGCCTGGGCACCGCGGCGACCTTCGTCGGCAGTGGCCTGGGCTTTGCCTGGCTGCCCCGGCACATGATCGAACGCGAGCTGCGCGAGGGCCTGCTAAAGCCTCTGCCGCTCGATCAGGGTGGCAGTCGCCACCCGCTGTTCTACCTTTACTCGAGCAAGGAAAAGACCTTGGGTCCGGCCACGCAGATCCTCATCGAGCTGCTGCGCAATTTCGACACCGCGCCACTGGACGTGCCCTTCGCAGCCCCCCCGCAAGCCTGAGAGGACCGCGCCCATGGCCTGTTTCAAACGTGACGGATGCCTGCTGCACTATGAGGAACATGGCCAGGGCGAGCCCTTGGTACTGCTGCACGGCCTCGGTTCGAGCAGCCAGGACTGGGAACTGCAGGTCCCCGAGCTGAGCCGTCACTATCGGGTGATCCTGATGGACATCCGCGGCCACGGCCAGTCGGCCAAGCCTCGCCACGGCTACCAGATCAAGACCTTCAGCGAAGACTTGCTGGCCTTGCTCGACCATCTGGACACCGGCCCGGTGCACTTCGTGGGCTTGTCCATGGGCGGCATGGTCGGCTTTCAGTTTGCCGTCGACCATCCGCAGTGGCTGCGCAGCCTGTGCATCGTCAACAGCGCCCCCGAGGTCAAGCGCCACAATCTCGAACACTGGATCTGGTGGGCCAAGCGCTGGAGCCTGGCACGCCTGCTCAGCGTCGAGACGGTCGGCCAGGGCCTGGCCGCGCGCCTGTTTCCCAAGCCCGAGCAAGGCGAACTGCGCCGCAAGATGGCCGAGCGCTGGGCGCGCAATGACAAGCGCGCTTATCTCAAAAGTTTCGACGCCATCGTCGACTGGGGCGTGCAGGAACGCATCGGGCAGATCCAGTGTCCGACCCTGGTGATTGCCGCCGACCACGACTACACCCCGATACAGCAGAAAGAACGCTACGTTGCCCTGATGCCCCACGCGACACTGGCGGTCATCGAGGATTCGCGGCACGCTACGCCCCTGGACCAACCCGAGGTCTTCAACCAGACCCTGCTGCGCTTTCTCGCAGCCGCATCCACCTCTCAAGGATCATTGAGCCCATGCTGAAGAAACTCCTGCTCACCGCCTGCTCGTTCGCCTTCGCCGCCAGTGTCATGGCCTCCGACAAGACCCCTCACGTGCTGCTGGACACCAGCTTCGGCCAGGTGGAGATCGAACTGAACGCCGAAAAAGCGCCGATCAGCACGAAGAACTTCCTGGCGTACGTCGACAGCGGCTTCTACAACAACACCATCTTCCACCGCGTGATCCCGGGCTTCATGGTCCAGGGCGGCGGCTTCACCGATCAGATGGTGCAGAAGAGCACCAAGGACCCGATTCGCAACGAAGCCAGCAACGGCCTGCAGAATACCCGTGGCACGCTGTCGATGGCGCGCACCTCGGATCCGAACTCGGCCACCAGCCAGTTCTTCATCAACGTGGCCGACAACGATTTCCTCAACCCTGGTCGTGACCGTGGCTACGCGGTGTTCGGCAAGGTGACCAAGGGCATGGAGGTGGTCGACCAGATCGTCAACTCCCCCACCACCGTCAAGAAAGGCATGCGCGATGTACCGGCCGATCCGGTCTACATCAAGTCGGCCAAACGTATCGACTGATCGCGGGTCTCACAGGATGTGAAGCCGCCCGCGAGCGGGATCAACAGGAGTTTCCATGCTGTACCGTCGCTTCGAGCAACTGATCGACATTTTCCGTGAGGCGCCCAGCGAGGCGCCGCCGAGCACGGTCTGGCCGTTCTACCTGTACTACCTGCGCCAGGTCTGGCCGAGCTTTCTCGCCTTGCTGGTGGTCGGCCTGGTCGCCTCGCTGATCGAGGTGGCGTTGTTCAGCTACCTGAGCCGGATCATCGACCTGGCCCAGGGCACGCCCAACATCAACTTCTTCAGCGAGCACAGCACCGAGCTGATCTGGATGCTGGTGGTCGTGCTGGTGCTGCGGCCGGTGTTCTTCGGCCTGCACGACCTGCTGGTGCACCAGACCATCAACCCGGGGATGACCAGCCTGATCCGCTGGCAGAACCACACCTATGTGCTCAAGCAGAGCCTGAACTTCTTCCAGAGCGACTTCGCCGGGCGCATCGCCCAGCGCATCATGCAGACCGGCAACTCGCTGCGCGACTCGGCGGTGCAGGCGGTGGATGCGCTGTGGCACGTGCTGATCTACGCGATCAGCTCGTTGGTGC
Organism: Pseudomonas sp. A014; assembly: GCF_052378495.1. Classification (NCBI taxonomy): domain Bacteria; kingdom Pseudomonadati; phylum Pseudomonadota; class Gammaproteobacteria; order Pseudomonadales; family Pseudomonadaceae; genus Pseudomonas; species Pseudomonas sp. A014. Next base: position 1,604,995 of record NZ_CP199001.1, on the reverse strand, counting down.
TGTTCGCCGAGGCCGACTGGCGCCTGATGATTCCGCTGCTGGTATGGATCGTCGGCTATATCGCCGCACTCTACTACTTCGTGCCACGGGTCAAGGAGCGCTCAGTGGTGTCGTCTGACGCACGCTCCAAACTGATGGGGCGGATCGTCGATGGCTACACCAACATCGCCACCCTCAAGCTGTTCGCCCACACCGACTACGAACAGCAGTACGCCCGCGAAGCGATCAGCGAGCAGACCGAGAAGACGCAACTGGCTTCACGGGTCATCACCAGCATGGATGTGGTCATCACCACCCTCAACGGCCTGCTGGTGGTCGCCACCACTGGCCTGGCACTGTGGTTGTGGAGCCAGTCGCTGATCAGCGTCGGCGCCATAGCCCTGGCCACGGGCCTGGTGATCCGTATCGTCAACATGTCCGGTTGGATCATGTGGGTGGTCAACGGCATCTTCGAGAACATCGGCATGGTCCAGGATGGCCTGCAGACCATTGCCCAGCCGGTTTCGGTCACCGACACGCCCAATGCCCCAGCATTGAAAGTAAGCCGTGGTGGTGTGCGCTTCGACGACGTGGACTTCCACTACGGCAAGGGTGGCAAGGTCATCGATGGGCTGAACCTGGATATTCGCCCGGGCGAGAAGATCGGCCTGATCGGCCCGTCCGGCGCGGGCAAGTCCACGCTCGTCAACCTGCTGCTGCGCCTGTACGACGTGCAGGGCGGACGCATCCTCATCGATGGCCAGGATATCGCCCAGGTCAACCAGGCCAGCCTGCGTGCGCAGATCGGCATGATCACCCAGGACACCTCGCTGCTGCACCGCTCGATCCGCGACAACCTGCTGTATGGCCGGCCGGACGCAAGCGACGAGGAAGTCTGGGAGGCGGTGCGCCGCGCCCGGGCTGACGAGTTCATCCCGCAGTTGTCCGACGCCCAGGGCCGCACCGGCTTCGACGCCCATGTGGGCGAGCGTGGGGTCAAGCTCTCCGGCGGCCAGCGCCAGCGCATCGCCATTGCCCGCGTGCTGCTGAAGAATGCGCCGATCCTGATCATGGATGAGGCAACCTCGGCGCTGGACTCGGAAGTCGAGGCGGCGATCCAGGAGAGCCTGGAAACCCTGATGCAGGGCAAGACTGTGATCGCCATCGCACACCGCCTGTCGACCATCGCCCGGATGGATCGGCTGGTGGTGCTGGAGAAGGGGCGTATCGTCGAGAGCGGCAGCCATGCCGAGCTGCTGGCTCAGCAGGGGTTGTACGCCCGGTTGTGGCATCACCAGACGGGCGGGTTCGTCGGAGTCGATTGATATCGCCTCAAGGGCCTTTTCGCGGGTAAACCCGCTCCCACAACCTGTGGGAGCGGGTTTACCCGCGAAGCATCCAACACAACCCGCTCACTCCTGCCGATAAGGCAACATCTCCCGTGCCTGCTCGGCATAGGCCCTCACTCCGTCTCGCTCCTGGGCCAGGAACTCATCCACCGCCCGCCGCAGCCCCGGATGGCGCAAGTAGTGCCACGAGCGCGTCAGCACCGGCTCGAATCCGCGAATCAGCTTGTGCTCCCCCTGGGCCCCGGCGTCGAACCGCTGCAACCCTTCGGCAATCGCATAATCCATGCCCTGGTAGAAGCAGGTCTCGAAATGCAGGCGGTCGAATTCGTCCAGGCAGCCCCAGTAGCGACCATAGAAACTGTCGCCTCCGACCAGGCTCAAGGCCATGGCCACGTCGCGGCCGCTCTGCCGTGCGACCACCACCCGCAGTGCCTCGGGCATGCGCTCGGCCAGCAGGCTGAAGAACTCGCGGGTCAGGTAGGGCGCACGTCGCCGCACCGCATAGGTGTTGGCATAGCAGCGGTAGACGAAATCCCAACGCGCCTGGTCAAGCTCATCGCCACGCAGCCACTGGAAGTCGATGCCCTGCCCGGCCACCTGTTCGCGCTCCTTGCGCATCTGCTTGCGCTTGCGCGAACTGAGGGTGTCGAGAAAGTCCTGAAAGTCGCGATAACCACGGTTGCGCCAATGGAACTGGCAGCCCAGGCGCTCCATCCAGCCCGGCTGGGCGAGCATCTGCTCGTCCAGGCTGCTGTCGGTGAAGTTGATGTGCGCACCGGACAGCTCACCCTTGACCAGGTACTCCGGCAACGCCTGCAACAACAGCAGGGCGTCAGCGGGGTCCGCGCTCAGCAGTCGTGGCCCGCTGACCGGGCTGAACGGCACTGCCCCGAGCAGCTTGGGGTAATAGGCGATACCCGCACGCTCACAGGCATCGGCCCAGCCATGGTCGAACACGTACTCACCGAACGAATGCCACTTACGGTAGGCCGGCAGTAACGCCCGCACCTCGCCGTCACGCTCCAGCACCAGGTGCTCGGCGGCCCAGCCGGTCTGGCGGCTGACGCTACCGCTGTCTTCCAGCGCACTGAGAAAAGCATGGCTGAGGAACGGCTGGCCGGCAGGCACCAGCGCGTCCCAGGACAGTGCCGGCAGATCACGCAGGTGGGCAAGGCTGTAGAGGCTGGTCACGACGTCGGCTCCTGAACACAGGTCGCCAGTATCGCCAAAGGTGCCGGATCGCTCAAATGACGATGACTGTTCTTATAACCATGTGAGTAATTACTTAACAGTAGTGCCACTAAATAGACATTATTCTGTAATCCCCCCTCGCAATACTTGCGCCTGTTTTTCGGATGCCGAGAACCTGTCTAGTCAGGCCTTTTCCGGAGACATGCCAACTTGGGGGTGGGCGCACAAAAGCCTCCCCACACTTTTCCAATAGGGAGAACCTTATGCGTCTTGTTTCTACACTTACCGGAGTTAGCCTCACCGGCATGATGCTGGCCCTGAGCGCCCCGGCCAGTGCTGCAGTCGACGCCAAGCTGCTCGAAATGCTCCGCGCCAACGGCTCGATCAACCAGGCGCAGTACAGCGAACTGCAGGCCGATCTGGCAAAAGAAACCAAGGAAAAGGCCGACCAGAAGGCACAGTCCGAGCGCCTGAGCTCCTTCGAACAGAAAGTGGCATGGGCCGCCAAGACCCAGATCAAGGGTGACGTGCGCCTGCGTTACGAAGACGTCAACGTCGACAACCCACGCAGCGGCAGCGGCAACCAGGACCGCGAGCGCGTCCGTGCCCGCGTCGGCTTCTACAGCGAAATCAACCCGCAGGTCGACGCTGGCGTGCGTATCGCCACCGGCAGCAGCGCCGATGGCCGTTCGACCAACCAGAGCCTGGACAACTACTTCGAAAAGAAATCGCTGTGGGTCGACCTGGCCTACCTCGACTGGCACCCGACCGCCATCCCGAACCTGCACCTGATCGGCGGCAAGATGCAACAGCCTTGGGTGAGCATGGGCGACATCATCTGGGATAGCGACCTGAACCCTGAAGGTGTGGCTGTCACCTACAAGACCAACCTGGGCGGCGCCGAGCTGTTCGGTAGCGCCGGTCAGTACACCCTCAAGGACAACGTCGACGGCGACGGCGTGCAGTTCAAGCACGACGCCCAGCTGTACCACGGCCAGTTGGGGGCTCGCTTCGCACCGGCTGATACCCTCAAGGTCACCGTTGGCGGCAGCATCTACGGCTACGACAACGACAAGGAATCTGCCGCTCTGCGTCAGTTCGGCAACACCACCACCGAGTTCAACCTGGTGGAAGGCTTCGGTCAGATCGACTTCACCGGCTTCGCCATCCCGCTGGCAGCCTACGGTCAGTACGTGAAGAACACCGACAGCACCGACGGCGAAGACAAGGCCTGGCTGGCGGGTGTGAAGACCAAGCTCGGCGCCTGGAGCCTGGACTACAACTACCGCGACGTGCAGCGCAACGCTGTGGTCAGCGCCTTCACCGACTCCGACTTCGGCAACGGCTTCACCGGTAACCGTGGTCACAAGTTCAAGGTCGGTTACGAAATCGACAAGAACTTCGCTGTCGGCGCGGCTTACCTGATGGCCAAGACCGACCGTTCGCAGCTGCCGAACACCGACGCGGACGTCGACACCCTGCAGGTCGACCTGGAAGCCAAGTTCTAAACGAACGCTCCCCTGCGTAGCTCAGCGGGAAGTGCCGACCCCATCCGGCGCTTCCCGCTTTTTTTCGGCTGCTGAAAATACCACGGCCTTTTCGCGGGAAAGCTCGCGAAAAGGCCGCCGCCGTTATCAGCGCTTGCGCAGAATCACACTACCAATCGAATACCCCGCCCCGAACGAGCTCAGCACCGCCACCGACCCTTGCTCCAGGTCATCCTGGTACAGGTGGAAGGCAATCACCGAGCCGGCCGAACTGGTGTTGGCATAACGGTCGAGAATCACCGGTGCCTCCTGCTCGCTCACCTCACGCCCCAGCAGCTTCTTGACGATCAGGTGGTTCATGCTCAGGTTGGCCTGGTGCAGCCAGAAGCGCTTGACGTCGGAAGGCTGCAGGTCGTTCTCGGCCAGGTGCTTGCCGATCAGCTCGGCGACCATCGGGCAGACTTCCTTGAACACCTTGCGTCCTTCCTGCACGAACAGCTTGTCGCGGGTGCCTTCACCCTCCTCCGCCGCACGGTTGAGGAAGCCGAAGTTGTTGCGGATATTGTTGGAGAACGAGGTCAGCAGCTTGGTGCTGACGATGTCGAACTGATGCTTCGATGTGGCCTGGTCGGCGCGCTCGAGCAATACGGCAGTGGCGGCATCACCAAAGATGAAGTGGCTGTCGCGGTCACGGAAGTTCAGGTGGCCGGTGCAGATCTCCGGGTTGACCATCAGGATCGCCCGGGCCTGGCCGAGCTGAATGCTGTTGGCGGCGTTCTGGATACCGAAGGTGGCCGAGGAGCAGGCCACGTTCATGTCGAAGCCGAAGCCCTGGATACCCAAGGCCTGCTGCACTTCGATGGCGATCGCAGGATAGGCGCGCTGCAGGTTGGAACAGGCGACGATCACCCCATCGAGGTCGGCAGCGGTACGACCGGCGCGCTCCAGCGCCTGGCGGGCTGCAGCCACGGCCATTTCGCAAAGAATGGAGTACTCGTCATTGGAGCGCTCCGGCAGGCGTGGCTTCATGCGCTGCGGGTCGAGGATGCCAGCCTTGTCCATGACGAAGCGGCTCTTGATGCCCGACGCCTTTTCGATGAACGCCGCGTCGGACAGCGGCGCCGGCTCGACCTCGCCACGCTCGATGGCGGCGGCGTTGTCTGCGTTGAACTGTTGCGACCAGGTGTTGAAGGATTCCACCAGTTCTTCGTTGGAGATGCTCTGGGCCGGGGTATACAGGCCGGTGCCGCTGATCACGACGTTGTGCACGGTCGTTCCTCTGGTCTGTGGCCTGCGCCTGGCGGGCGTTGGCCGGGATGGGCTGTGATTAATGGCACTTTAGTGCCAACTTGAGATCGTCAGCGAGGGCTGCGCCCTCGATCGCGGGGCAAGCCCGCTCCCACAAAGTGAGAGCGGGGTTGTCCCGCGATGGGCCGCAACGCGGCCCAAATTGCACCAATATTGCCACAACTCAAGGAATTTAGGCTTCCACCAAACTCCACTGCTTGCTCAATCGCTTATCGGAAACCGCCACTTTCGTCCCCAACTGCTGCGCGAACAGCGACACCCGGTATTCCTCCAGCAACCAGCGATACAGGGTCAGTTCGGCGTCACGCTTGCCCTCCTGGGCATGCTTGTCGGCGCGGGTCTTGTACTGCGTCCACAGGTTGCCCAGCTCGCCGCTCCAGACCCGGTCCTTCTGTACCTGCGAGCCCAGCTTCTCCAGGCGCAGCTCGATGGCCTTCAGATAGCGCGGCAGTTCCTTGAACCACTGCGACGGCGTCTCGCGCACGAAGCCTGGGTACACCAGGTTGCCCAGTTGCTGCTTGATATCGTTCAGTGCCACGGCCTGGCTCAGGTCGATCTTGCCCTTGAAGCGCTTCTGCAGGCCATGCCACAGCTTGAGCACTTCCAGGGTCTGGCGTGCCAGCCGCTCGGCATGCTCGGCCCAGTCGCCACGCTTGCGTTCAGCGAGCGAGGCCAGCGCGGCGCCGTCGCGCGGCAGTGGCGTCTCGCCTTCGAGCACACAGCTGTCGAGGCTGGCCAGCAGGATATCCTCGACCAGCGATTCGACCCGGCCCAGCTCGCGGTACAGCAGCCCCAGCTCGGTCAGCCCCGGCAGCTTGCCGCGCAGGAACTTGGCAGGCTCGGCCAGCTGTTGCAGCAACAGGCGCTGCAGCGCGCGCCGGTGCTGGAATTCGGCTTCGGCCTGGGTCGAGAAACGCCCCTCGCGCACCGCGCCGTTGTCTTCCACCAGTGCCGGATACACCGTCAGCGAAAGGCCGGCGATCTTCTGCTGGGCAGTCTGCGCCACCTGGGCGAAGGCCTTGGCCTGCACCGGCTGTTCGGTTTTCTCGCTACGTGGCAACGCCAGCGCGGCCTGGCTGGCAGCGGCGAAGCGCGCGGTCAGCTCGGCCAGGTCGCGGCCTTCGCCGAGGAACTTGCCCTGGCCGTCGACCACTTCTATGTTCATGCGCAGGTGTCCTTCGACCTGCCCCGCCGATTCGGCCCACGCCTCGTCCGAGACCCGCGCGCCGGTCATGCGCAGCAGTTCCTGGCCCAGGGCCTGCGGCAAGGCGCCCTGGCCGAAGGTCATGCGCGACAACGCCGCCTTGACGAAGTCCGGCACCGGCACGAAGTTCTTGCGCAAGGCCTTGGGCAGATTGCGCACCAGGGCCACGCACTTGGCTTCCAGCAGCCCCGGCACCAGCCACTCCAGGCGTTCGCCCGGCAGGTTCGGCAACAAGGGCGCTGGCACCCGGACGGTGACACCGTCGCGCGGGTGATTGGGTTCGAAGTGATAGCTCAGCGGCAGGCGCAGGTCGCCCACCTGCAGGTGGTCCGGGTACTGCGCGGCGGTGACTTCGCTGGCCTCACGGGCGAGCACGTCCTCTTCGCGCATGATCAGCAGGTTGGCGTCCTTCTGGCTGTTCATCCGATACCAGCTGTCGAAGGTCGCGGTCTGGTGAATCTCTTCCGGCAGGCGCGCCTCGTAGAAGGCGTACAGCGTCTCTTCGTCGGCCAGGATGTCACGACGGCGGGCCTTGGCTTCCAGCTCATCGAGCTGCTCGAGCAGGCGCTTGTTGGCCGACAGGCACTTGGCCCTGGACTGGATCTCGCCACCGACCAGCCCCTCGCGGATGAACAGCTCGCGCGAGGTCACCGGATCGATCGGACCGAAGTGCACCGGGCGTCGACCGACCAGGATCAACCCATACAGCGTGATCTGTTCATAGGCGACCACCTGCCCGCGCTTCTTCTCCCAGTGCGGCTCGAAATGGTTCTTCTTGATCAGGTGCCCGGCCAGCGGCTCGATCCAGTCCGGCTCGATCTTGGCGACCATGCGCGCATACAGCTTGGTGGTTTCCACCAGCTCGGCCGCCATCACCCACTGCGGGCGCTTACGGCCGATGCCGGACGAAGGGTGCACCCAGAAGCGTCGCTGGCGCGCGCCCTGGTAATCACCCTCTTCGGTCTTGTGGCCGATCTGGCTGAGCAGACCGCTGAGGATCGCCTTGTGCATGCGCTGGTAATCGGAGGCATCCTTGTTCACCGCCAGCTGCAGGTCACGGCAGATCAGCGACAGCTGGCGATGCGCATCACGCCACTCGCGCAGGCGCAGGTAGCTGAGGAAGTTCTTGCGGCACCAGTTGCGCAGCGGGTTGGCGGTCAGCGCCTGGCGCTGCTCCTCGAAGCCGCGCCACAGGTTGACCAGCGCGGCGAAGTCCGAATCGACATCTTTCCACTGCGCGTGCGCCTGGTCAGCGGCCTGCTGGCGCTCCGGCGGACGCTCGCGCGGGTCTTGTACCGACAGCGCACTGGCGACGATCAGCACTTCCTGCAGGCTGCCCTGGCGTGCACCTTCGAGCAGCATGCGGCCCAACCGCGGGTCGATCGGCAGGCGCGCCAACTGGCGGCCCAGCGGCGTGAGCTGGTTCTCGCGGTTGACCGCCGAGAGCTCCTGCAACAGGTTGAAGCCGTCGCTGATGGCCTTGCCATCCGGCGGCTCGATGAACGGAAACGCGTCGATCTCGCCCAGGCGCAGGTGCAGCATCTGCAGGATCACCGCCGCCAGGTTGGTGCGCAGGATCTCGGGGTCGGTGAACGCTGGGCGGCCGTTGAAATCATCTTCGCTGTAGAGACGGATGCAGATACCCGGCTCGACCCGCCCGCAACGGCCTTTACGCTGGTTGGCGCTGGCCTGCGACACCGCCTCGATGGGCAGGCGCTGGACCTTGGCGCGGTAGCTGTAGCGGCTGATGCGCGCGGTACCGCTGTCGATCACGTAGCGGATGCCCGGCACGGTCAGCGAGGTTTCGGCAACGTTGGTCGCCAGCACCACGCGTCGGCCACTGTGGGACTGGAAGATTTTCTGCTGCTCGGCCGGAGTCAGGCGCGCGTACAGCGGCAGGATCTCGGTGTGGCGCAGCTGCGCCTTGCGCAGGATCTCGGCGGCATCGCGAATCTCGCGTTCGCCGGGCAGGAACACCAGCACATCGCCCGGGCCCTTGCCCTGGCTGCGCTCGTGGTGGGCGATTTCATCCAGCGTGGCGAGGATCGCCTGGTCGACCGTGAGGTCGTCCTCGACCTGGTTGCCCTCCTCGTCCTGCTCGCTGGTCAGCGGGCGGTACCAGGTGTCCACCGGGTAGGTACGGCCGGACACCTCGATGATCGGCGCGCCATCGAAGTGCTTGGAGAAACGCTCCAGGTCGATGGTCGCCGAGGTGATGATCAGCTTGAGGTCGGGGCGCCGGTGCAGCAGGGTCTTGAGGTAGCCGAGCAGGAAATCGATGTTCAGACTGCGCTCGTGGGCTTCGTCGACGATGATCGTGTCGTAGCGTTCGAGGAAGCGGTCGTGCTGGGTTTCGGCCAGCAGGATACCGTCGGTCATCAGCTTGACCAGGGTGTTGGAGTCGCTCTGGTCCTCGAAGCGCACCTGGTAACCGACCAGCGCCCCAAGGGGTGTGCCGAGCTCTTCGGCAACCCGCGTCGCCACGCTGCGCGCGGCGATCCGGCGCGGCTGGGTATGGGCGATCAGGCCATGACTGCCGCGGCCCAGCTCCAGGCAGATCTTCGGCAACTGGGTGGTCTTGCCGGAACCGGTTTCGCCAGCGATCACCAGCACCTGGTGCTCGGCCAGGGCTTTCTTGATCTCGTCGCGCTTGGCGGCGATGGGCAGGCTGTCGTCGTAGCGGATGCTCGGCACGCTCTGCTGGCGCGCGGTGACCTGGGCGCAGGACGCCTGGACCTTCTCCACCCACTGCGCCAGCTTGCCCTCGTCGGGGCGCTTGCGCAGCTCGTGCAGTTGCCGCCGCAGGCGATGGCGGTCGGCGATCATGGCGTGGTCGAGGTTTTGCAGCAGTTTGTCGATGGCGTGGTCAGTCATGGGGCTTTCTGATGATGCAGGTGAGCCTGCTTTTGCATGATCGGCATTCTTGAGGATGCGCGATTGTCGCAGATTTGGCGGTTCTCTGCTGCCTGTACCGGCCTCTTCGCAGGCGAGCCCGCTCCCACAAGGACTGAGCTGGTTATCAGATTTTGAACAAGACAGTTACCCCCTACGCGAGCGTGCACCCCGGCAATTTCCGATCAGCCCCGATCCCGTTCGAAATACCGCGAACGCTTGAACAGCAGTCGTGTGCCAGCCATCGTGAAAAAGACGGTCCAGATCAAACCGTCGAGCAACAGGTTTTCGTGCTTACCCAGTTTCGTGCAACTCGTAATCGCTGCTGCCATGAAAACCAGATACATGAACACTCGGAGCCTGCTAGACCGGAACAGCCAGTCGACGCCTACCGCGAGAATGCAGATGAAGCCAACTGCAAAGACGTCAGCCATCACTACCCCGGATTAAATGATCAGCATCAGGCTTCTGGACTGTGGCCCCCTATCCATTACGGTCTGAACACCTCGTAGGACTACTCCGAAACCCAATCACCAAGCGGCGCAAATGTTTAGCCAGCTCTGGAGTGAACGTCGCCATTCACTGCTTTAATCAACCTTACCCACCATGTGAGTATCCAGGGCATGATTCCCGACCCGATCACCGCGCCCCCGATGTCACGCCCTTCGCTGCCGAAGGTCAGGGCCCGCGCCGGTGAAAATCCGCTGGTCCACGTCATCCTCGCCTTCTGGGCCCTGTGGCACTGCCGCCATGCTCGCCCGCCGGATACCTCGCTCGCTGTCCATTGACGCCTACCGCAGCCCCGCGGCTGCCTGAATCCGTCCGACGCGCCGCGCCAACCCGCGGTGGTCTTGTGCGCCCCTGAACGACAGGGGCGCGAGCGAGCCCCATGCACTTTGCCAACCCCGAGCAAGCCCGCCGTTTCCTGGCCGAAAACCCCGACATCGACCTGATCGAACTGTTCATCCTCGACGCCAACGGCGTGCCGCGCGGCAAGCTGCTGCACCGTGACGAGCTGATGGCGGTGTATGAAAGCGGCCGGCCGCTGCCCAGCACCATCCTTGGCCTGACCCTCAATGGCGACGATGTGGAAAACTCGGGCCTGGTCTGGGATGTCGGTGACATCGACTGCCGCGCCTACCCCCTGGACGGCAGCCTGGTACGCCTGCCTTGGCGCCGGGTGCCGACCGCCGCGGTGCAGGTCAGCATGCACCCCAGCGAAGGCCTGCCCGCCAGCATTGCCGACCCGCGCCATGTCCTGCTGCGCACCATCGAGGCCCTGAAGGCCGACGGTTATCACCCGGTGATGGCCTGCGAGCTGGAGTTCTACCTGCTCGACCAGCAGCGCGATGCCCAGGGCCGCCCGCAACCGGCGCTCGACAGCGACGGCGGCCGACCACGCAGCACACAGGTTTATGGCCTGCGTGAGCTGGAACAGATCGAGCCCTTCCTCGCCGACCTGTATGCCGCCTGCAAGGCCCAGGGTATTCCGGCACGCACGGCGATTTCCGAGTATGCCCCCGGCCAGGTGGAAATCACCCTGGAACACGGCGATGCGCTGGCAGCGATGGACCAGGCCGTGCGCTACAAGCGCCTCGTCAAGGGCGTGGCCCATGCCCACGGCATGCAGGCCTGCTTCATGGCCAAGCCCTTCGCCCAGATCGCCGGCACCGGCATGCACATGCACCTGAGCCTGGCTGACAGCGAAGGCCGCAACCTGTTCGCCAGCGAAGACCCGGCCGGTACGCCGCTGCTGCGCCAGGCCGTGGCGGGCATGCTGCGCCACCTGCGCGATTCGCTGCTGCTGTTCTGCCCCAACGCCAACTCGTTCCGCCGCTTCCAGGCCAACAGTTATGCGCCGCTGGCGCCGACCTGGGGTGTCGACAACCGCACCGTGAGCCTGCGCGTCCCCGGCGGCCCGGCCCCCAGCCGACACATCGAGCACCGTATCTGCGGCGCCGATGCCAACCCTTATCTGGCTGCCGCGGCCATTCTCGCCGCCACGCACCAAGGCATTCGCGAACAACTGGACCCTGGCGCTCCGGTCGAGGGCAACGGCTATGCCCAGGCCACCGAGCACCTGCCCACCGACTGGCTCACCGCCCTCGATGCACTGGAGCACTCGGTTTGGGCTCGCGAAGCGCTGAGCGATGCGTTCCTCGGGGTATACCTGAAGGTCAAACGCGCCGAATACCGCCAGTTCATGGCCGAAGTCAGCGAACAGGACTGGCGCTGGTACCTGCACCAGGCCTGAGCCCTACCCTATTCAGAACAAGGAACATCCCATGAACGCAGCACTGAACAACGGCCCGGCCCAGCGCGCACCGTCCTACTACAGCGCCACCCTCAACGACCGGACCGAGTACCCGACGCTCAACGGCACCGAGCAGGTTGATGTGGCGATCATCGGTGGCGGCTTCACCGGCGTCGCCACCGCCGTGGAGCTGGCAGAGCGCGGCCTGAAGGTCGCCATCGTCGAGACCAACCGCATCGGCTGGGGCGCCAGCGGGCGCAATGGTGGCCAGGTGACTGGCAGCCTGTCCGGCGACGAGGCCATGCGCACCCAGATGCGTGACCGGCTCGGCAGCGAGGTAGACGATTTCATCTGGCACCTGCGCTGGCGCGGGCACCAGATCATCGAGCAGCGCGTGGCGCGCTACGGCATCCAGTGCGACCTCAAGCGCGGCCACCTGCATGCCGCAATGAAGCCGTCGCACCTGGAGGAACTGCGCGCCTTCGAAGCCGAGGCCCAGCGCCGTGGCATGGGCGACCAGGTGCAACTGCTCGACCGCCAGGGCATCTCGCGCCACCTGCAGAGCCCGCTGTATCTCGGGGCACTGAAGAACACGCGCAACCTGCACCTGCATCCGCTCAATCTGTGCCTGGGCGAGGCGCGGGCTGCGCACAGCCTCGGCGCGCTGGTCTTCGAAAATTCGGAAGTGCTGGATATCGTCCACGGCCCGAGCCCGGCAGTGGTCACCGCCAATGGCCGGATCGAGGCGCGCCAGATCCTGTTGGCGGGCGATGTGTACCACAAGCTCGAGCAGCGCCAGCTCAAGGGCAAGATCTTCCCGGCCATGGGCGGGATCGTCACCACCGCGCCGCTGGGCGAGCTGGCCGAGCAGATCAACCCCGAGGACCTGGCGGTGTACGACTGTCGCTTCGTGCTCGACTACTACCGCCTGACCGCAGACAAGCGCCTGCTGTTCGGAGGTGGCGCCAACTATTCGGGGCGTGATTCGCGGGACATCGAAGCCGAGCTGCGCCCTTGCATCGAGCGCACCTTTCCGGCGCTCAAGGGCGTGCCGATCGAATTCAAGTGGAGCTGCGCCATGGGCATCGTGGTCAACCGCATCCCACAGCTGGGCAAGCTGTCGGACAACGTCTGGTACTGCCAGGGTTACTCCGGGCATGGCATCGCGACCAGCCACATCATGGGCGAGATCATGGCCGAGGCATTGACCGGGACGCTGGAGAAGTTCGACACGTTCGCCGCATGCAAGCACATCAAGGTGCCGATGGGGGATTTGCTGGGCAATCCGCTGCTATCGGTGGGGATGTGGTACTACCAGATGCTGGAAAAGTTGCGCTGAAACCAACACCGGCCCGCTCTTGCAGGAGCGGGCCGGTGTGAATCAGGCGATCTTCTTCAGCCCCAGCTTCTTCATCTCTTCGTCGCGCAGCTCACGACGCAGGATCTTGCCGACGTTGGTGGTCGGCAGGGCATCGCGGAATTCGATGAAACGCGGCACCTTGTAGCCGGTGACGTTGGCACGCATGTGCTCCATCACCTGCTCCTTGGTCAGCGTGACACCCGGCTTGGCGACGATGAACATCTTGATCACCTCGCCCGACTTCTCGTCCGGCACGCCGATCGCGGCACACTGCAGCACGCCCGGCAGGGCGACCAGCACGTCTTCCAGCTCGTTGGGGTACACGTTGAAGCCCGAGACCAGGATCATGTCCTTCTTGCGGTCGACGATGCGCATGTAGCCGTCGGGCTGAATCACCGCGATGTCGCCGGTCTTCAGCCAGCCTTCGCTGTCGAGGATCTCGGCGGTGGCGTCTTCGCGCTGCCAGTAGCCCTTCATCACCTGCGGGCCCTTGATGCACAGCTCACCGACTTCTCCCAGCGGCAGTTCCTGGCCGCTGTCGTCGATGACCTTGCACAGGGTGGACGGCACCGGGATACCGATGGTGCCGATCTGGTTGGCTTCGGACGGGTTGACCGCCGCCACCGGGCTGGTCTCGGTCATGCCGTAGCCTTCGCAGATGGCGCAGCCGGTGACCGCCTTCCAGCGCTCGGCCACGCTCAGTTGCAGGGCCATGCCACCGGAAAGCGTCACCTTCAGCGCCGAGAAGTCCAGGCTGCGGAAGGTTTCGTTGTTGCACAGGGCGACGAACAGGGTGTTCAGCCCGACGAAACCGCTGAACTTCCACTTGCCCAGTTCCTTGACCATCGCCGGCAGGTCGCGCGGGTTGCTGATCAGCACGTTGTGGTTGCCGATCAGCATCATGGCCATGCAATGGAAGGTGAACGCATAGATGTGGTACAGCGGCAGCGGCGTGATGATGATCTCGGAGCCTTCCTGCAGGTTCGAGCCCATCAAGGCGCGGCACTGCAGCATGTTGGAGACCAGATTGCGGTGGGTCAGCATCGCGCCCTTGGCCACACCCGTAGTGCCGCCGGTGTATTGCAGCACAGCCACGTCATTGGCTTGCGGGCTGGCCTCGATGACCGGCTGGCCGCGGCCCTTGGCCAGTGCGTCGTTGAAGCGCACCGCCTGGGGCAGGCTGTAGGCCGGCACCATCTTCTTCACATACTTGATGACGCTGTTGATCAGCACGCGCTTGAGCGGTGGCAGCAGGTCGGCCACCTCGGTGACGATGACATGCTTGACCTGGGTCTTGGGCAGGACCTTCTCGACCAGGTGCGCCATGTTGGCCAGGCACACCACGGCCTTGGCACCGGAGTCGGTGAACTGATGCTCGAGTTCACGCGCGGTGTACAGCGGGTTGGTGTTGACCACGACCAGGCCGGCGCGCATGGCACCGAACACAGCGACGGGATATTGCAGTACATTGGGCAGTTGCACGGCGATGCGATCGCCGGGCTTGAGGTCGGTGTGCTGTTGCAGCCAGGCCGCGAAAGCGCCGGACAGGGTATACAGCTCGCCGTAGGTGAGGGTCTTGCCGAGGTTGCTGAACGCCGGTTTGTCGGCGAAGCGATGGCAGGATTGCTTCAGTACGGCCTGGATGTTGGGGAATTCGTCAGGATTGATTTCCGCCGTAATTCCGGCTGGGTATTTATCCTTCCAAAAATGTTCGATCATGGAAGCCCACTCCTTTAGCAACAGCGAATTCTTCACGCGTCGATGCGTTTATTATTGATATGAGATGAAGGGATTCATTGCAAACCGCATCATCTGAAAGCGCGCCGAGAGTAACAGCTTTGCCTGGGGTCGCCTAGAGGGCTTAGCAAGCCTCAACAGTCACCAAAGTGACTCAATGAACTCTATAAGTCATTTCTAGAGTATTTAATCAAAATGTCGCATTGCGGTGCGTGCGGCAGTCGACTCGGTCCCTGTAGGAGCGGGCTTGTCCCGCGATCGGGCGCGAAGCGGCCGCAAGCCAGGCAGTCGAGATCGTCCTGATAAATCTCGGTGCCAGGTTCTACGGCCGCTTCGCGCCCGATCGCGGGACAAACCCGCTCCCACAGGGATTGGGCTGGACTTTAAATTCTGAGCAAGACAATTGCTCCCACAGATGCGCTGGATTTCAGGCGATGTCGCGCAACTCCCGACGCAGGATCTTGCCTACCGGCGTCATGGGCAGTGAATCGCGCAGCACGATGTGCTTGGGCACCTTGTAGCCGGTGAAGTTGGCCTTGCAGAAGGTCTTGAGCTCCTCGACGCTGACACCGCCCGCCCGAGGAACCACGAACAGTTTTACCGCTTCGCCGGAGCGTTCGTCGGGCACGCCGATCACCGCGCAACTGGCCACCTGCGGGTGGCCCATGACCACGTCCTCGATCTCGTTGGGATACACGTTGAAGCCCGAGACGATGATCATGTCCTTCTTGCGGTCGACGATGCGGGTGAAGCCGTCCGGGTCGATCACCGCGATGTCACCGGTCTTGAACCAGCCGTCGGCATCCAGCGCCTGGGCTGTCGCCTCCGGCTGTTGCCAATAGCCCTTCATGACCTGCGGCCCCTTGATGCACAGCTCGCCGCGTTCGCCCAGCGGCATCTCGTTGCCGTCGTCGTCGATGACCTTGAACGCGGTGCCGACCACCGGGATGCCCACC
The DNA here is from genome assembly GCF_052378495.1 of Pseudomonas sp. A014. Classification (NCBI taxonomy): domain Bacteria; kingdom Pseudomonadati; phylum Pseudomonadota; class Gammaproteobacteria; order Pseudomonadales; family Pseudomonadaceae; genus Pseudomonas; species Pseudomonas sp. A014. The sequence continues at coordinate 1,589,278 of NZ_CP199001.1, read as the reverse complement.
GTACCCAGCCGCGCCAGTTGCCCGTAGGGGTTGGTGCTCGCCACCGGTGAGGTTTCGGTCAGGCCGTAACCCTCGACGATGCGACAGCCGGTCAGGCTCTCCCAGCGCTCGGCGGTGGCCTTGACCAACGCTGTGCCGCCCGAGTTGGTGACCTTCAGCGCCGAGAAATCCAGCGACTTGAAGCCCGGGTTGTCCATCAGCGCGACGAACAAGGTGTTCAAGCCCAGCAATGCCGAAAAGCGCCACTTGCCCAGCTCCTTGATGAAGCCCGGAATGTCGCGCGGATTGGTGATCAGTACGTTGTGATTGCCCGTGACCATCATGCACATGCAATTCGCAGTGAAGGCATAGATGTGATACAGCGGTAGCGGCGCGATCATCACCTCCTGCCCTTCCTTGATCAGCGGCTGGCCGTCGGGCCCGTGCTGGGCGAAGCAGGCCAGCACCTGCAGCATGTTGGCGACCAGGTTGCCGTGGGTGAGCATCGCGCCCTTGGCCAGCCCCGTGGTGCCGCCGGTGTATTGCAATACGGCGACATCCTCGAGCGCCTGCACCACCGGCTTGTACGTGAGTTCACGGCCCTCGCGCAGTACCTGCTTGAACGACACGGCCTGGGGCAGGCGGTAGGCCGGCACCATCTTCTTCAGCTTGTCGACCACCGTGTTGACCAGCCAGCCCTTGGCGGCCGGCAGCAGGTCGCCCATCTTCGCCTCGATCAGGTATTCGATGCCGGTGTCGGGCAGCACCGTCTGCACGCGCTGGCCGAACATGTTCAGGTAGACCAGCGCACGGGCGCCGGAATCCTTGAACTGGTGGCGCATCTCGCGCTCGGTGTACAGCGGGTTGGTGTTGACCACGATCAGCCCGGCGCGCATCGCGCCGAAGACGGCGATGGGGTATTGCAGGACATTGGGCATCTGCACGGCGATGCGATCACCGGGCTTGAGGTCGGTGTGCTGTTGCAACCAGGCCGCAAAGGCCGCCGAATGGCGCTCCAGCTCGGCGTAACTGAGGGTGACGCCGAGGTTGCTGAACGCCGGGCGGTCGGCGAAGCGCTTGCAGGAACGCTCGAACACTTCGACGACGGATTTGTAAGCAGTGATGTCTATGGTGGAAGGCACGCCCGCCGGGCGCTTGTCATTCCAGAAGTCGGCTTGCATTTATTGTTGTTCCTCAGCCTGAACCGTCCATGACCTGATTGCCCAACGGCAAAAAGGCGTTGAGCCGACGTTAGCAGGTAAGCCGGAGGTGGCAAATACGCCAAGGCCTGCCATTAACATTGTGAATCTTATTTGTGCCCCTGCTGCAATCCTGGTCATTGTGCATACACTGAGCTCAATCCCGTGCACAAAGGATTTTCCATGGCCCACGACGCCTTCTGGCTGCCCGCCAGCGAGCACTGCAGTCTGTACGTCCACCAGTGGCTGCCGCAGACGCCGGTCAAGGCCGTGGTGCTGCTGGCCCATGGCATGGCCGAGCACGCCGGGCGCTACCGGCGCCTGGGCCATGCGCTGAACGATGCCGGCTTTGCCCTGTTCGCCCCTGATCTACGTGGCCACGGCCGCACCGCAGAGCTAGGTAGCCTCGGCCGGTTTGCCCACCACCACGGCTGGAACACGGTGGTCAACGACCTGGGCCTGCTCAGCCAGCACATCGGCCAGCAGTTCCCCGGCACGCCGCTGTTCCTGTTCGGCCACAGCATGGGCAGCTACATCGCCCAGGCGTACCTGCTGCACCACAGTGGCAGCCTGCACGGGGCGGTGCTCAGCGGCTCGAACTTCCAGCCGGCTGCGCTCTATCGCGCAGCACGCCTGATCGCCCGCCTGGAGGCCTGGCGCCAGGGGGTGGAGGGCAAGAGCGCGCTGATCGACTGGCTGTCGTTCGGCTCGTTCAACAAGGCCTTCAAACCCAACCGCACGGCGTTCGACTGGCTCAGCCGCGACCCGGCCGAGGTCGACGCCTACGTCGACGACCCGCTGTGCGGCTTTCGTTGCAGCAACCAGCTGTGGCTCGACCTGTTGCAAGGCCTTGCACAGATCAGCCAGCCGCGCCATCTGGCGCAGATCGATCCGAACCTGCCGATGCTGGTGATCGGCGGCGAATGTGATCCGGTCAGCGCTGGCAAGCGTCTCACCCACCTGGCCAACGCCCTGCGCGCGACCGGCAATCGCCATGTACAATTGCGCGTCTACCCGCAGGCACGCCACGAAGTGCTCAACGAAACCAATCGCGACGAGGTCACCCACGACATCATTACCTGGCTGGAGCAGGCACTGGCCCTTGGCCGCCCTGCCCGCAGCGAATGATGTGCACCACCTCGTCCCTCCAAGGAAGCCCTGATGACCCAGGTCACCAACACGCCCTACGAAGCCCTCGAAGTCGGCCAGAAAGCCAGCTATGAAAAATCGGTGGAAGAACGCGACATCCAGCTGTTCGCCGCCATGTCCGGTGACCACAACCCCGTGCACCTGGACGCCGAGTTCGCGGCCAAGAGCATGTTCCGCGAGCGCATCGCCCACGGCATGTTCAGCGGCGCACTGATCAGCGCTGCGGTTGCCTGCACCCTGCCAGGCCCCGGCACCATCTACCTGGGGCAGAAGATGAGCTTCCAGAAGCCGGTGAAGATTGGCGACACCCTGACCGTACGCCTGGAAATCCTCGAGAAGCTGCCCAAGTTCAAGGTGCGCATCGCCACCAACGTGTACAACCAGAACGACGAACTGGTAGTCGAGGGCGAGGCCGAGATCCTGGCACCCCGCAAGCAGCAGACGGTGGAGCTGGTATCGCCGCCGAACTTTGTTGCCGGCTGACCGAGCAGTATCCTGTCGCGGATCTACCTGCGACAGGGCTCCAACGCCCTGAGGCAGCGCTCGATATGCCGCCGCTCGGGTTCCTGGCGGGCCAGCGCCAGCGCCCTGACCCACGCCTCCCGGGCCTGCTGCACATGGCCCAGTTGCCCGTGCAACTGAGCCCGGGCCGCATGGGCCAGATGGTAGTCGAGCAACTCGCCCCGCCCCAGAATCGCCTCCACCTCTGCCAGGCCCGTCGCCGCGCCGTCACGACTGGCCAGCGCCACTGCGCGGTTGAGTTCGATCACAGGTGACGGCCAGTGCCGCAGCAGCACGTCATACAGGCCGACGATCTCTGCCCAGTCGGTCTCCTGGGCGCTGGCGGCCTCGGCATGCACCGCAGCGATCGCCGCCTGCACGCTGTAGGGCCCGATATCACGGCTGCCCAGCGCATGACGCACCAGGGCGCACCCCTCCTCGATCTGTGCCTTGTCCCACAGGCTACGGTCCTGCTGGTCGAGCAGCACCAGCTCGCCTTCGCCATCGGTGCGCGCCCGCAGCCGCGAGGCCTGCAACAGCATCAACGCCAGCAGGCCGAACACCTCCGGGTCTGGCAGCAATTGCGCCAGCAGCCGCCCCAGGCGAATCGCCTCGTCGCACAGGTCGCGCTGCACCAGGTCTTCCCCTGCCGATGCCGAATAGCCTTCGTTGAACACCAGGTAAATCACCCGCAACACACTTTCCAGGCGCTCGGCCAGTTCGCCCATCGCGGGCACCTGGTAGGGAATCCGTGCATCGCGGATCTTGGCCTTGGCCCGCACGATGCGCTGGGCGATGGTCGAGGGCGACTGCAGGAACGCGCGGGCGATCTGCTCGGTGGTCAGGTCGCACACCTCACGCAGGGTCAAAGGCACCTGGGCATCGGCGGACAACGCCGGGTGGCAACAGGTGAAGATCAAGCGCAAACGGTCGTCAGCGAGCAGTTCCTCCTCGCTCGGATCCTGCGCCGGGTCTTCGAGTTGCATGATCAGCTGTGCCTGCGAGCGGTCGAAACGGGCGCGGCGGCGCAAGGCATCGATGGCCTTGAAACGCCCGGCCGAGACCAGCCAGGCCCGCGGGTTGGCCGGCATGCCGTCGCGTTGCCAGCGTTCGACGGCAATGAAGAAGGCATCATGCAGGGCCTCCTCGGCGAGGTCGAAATCACCCAACAGACGGATCAGGGTCGCCAGGATGCGCCGCGAGTCGCGGCGGTAGATAACCTCGACCTGGGCATGCAGCTCATCACCCGTCATCGTGTTGCGGTCCGCGGCGTCATCTTGGCTGACCTCCCGTCATCAGGGTTGCAGTTCGCGCACCGGCCTCACTTCGACACTGCCGACCCGCGCCGCCGGAATGCCTTTGGCGATGTTCAGTGCCTCGTTGAGGTCGCGGGCATCGACCAGGTAAAAGCCGGCCAGTTGTTCCTTGGTTTCGGCGAAGGGCCCGTCGGTCAGGCTCATCTTGCCAGCGCGCATGCGCACGGTGGTGGCCGTCTGCACCGGCTTGAGCGCCTCGGCCGCAAGCATCCGCCCTGAGCCGTGCAGGGACTCGGCGTAAGCCATGCACTCGGCGTCTTCGGGGCTGTCGGGCAGGCTGTGCAACAGCCCCTCGTCACAATAGACCAGGCACAGGTATTTCATGATCGTCTCCAGCTGACGGGCGGTTCAGGGCTTGAGGTCGAAGCGAGCCTTCTGGGTTTCCATGTCGAACGGTGCCGACCAGTGCTCATGGATCACCTGCCAGCGCCCTGCACTACGACGATAGCCCACCGTGACGCGCATGAAGCCGCACTGGCTTTCATCGTCGGCCGGGCCGCAGCGGTTGAGCCAATGCGCCAGGGCCAGGTCGCCATCGGCCTGAACGTCCAGCTCGGCCACCTCGAAGACCATCGGACCGGTGCAAAAGCCCATGCACATTTCCCAATGCGCCTGGTAGGCAGCCTTGCCCTTGAATTGCAGGGCCTGAATGGCGTCGAAGGCAACGATGTCATCGGCATAGGGCGCGACGATGGCCGGCAGGTCGCGCTCGCGCACAGCCTGGATCCAGCCTTCGATGAGTTGACGGATTTCGGTTTCGGCGGCGGTATTCATGGGGAAGCCTCCAGCAGGTCATCAGTGGGTGGCGCCGAGTGTTTGCGGCGCCTTCACTGATGGTCGACTGGGGATGGGAGGAATCGACAACGCTGGAAAACTTTTTGCGGTTTTCCGTTATCGGCCTGTGCCGACGGGCCTTCGCAGGTTCAAGCCCGCGCCGCCTGCTCGAACACTTCGTCGGCCCATTGGTTGAGACTCTTGCCTGCAGCTCGCGCTGCGACACTTGCGGCAGCGTGCACTTCAGGACGAATACGCAGCATCACTTTGCCGGAGGCCGGTTTTTCCGGGGCAATGCCCTGCTCGGCACAATCCGCCAGATAATCTTCCAAGGCTTGAGCGAAAGCTTCGTGCAACGCAGGCACCGAGCTTGCGTGAAAGCTGATGATGTCACGCATCCCCAGTACACGGCCGACGAACAGGTCGTCGCGGTCGTCGTAATCGATGCGGGCAACATAGCCCTTGTAGCGCATGCAACTCATATCCCAACTCCCGCCCTATAGAAAGTGCTATCAAATTAAGATATCACCACTCTCGCCGATACTGATTCAGGATTTTTCGTTGCGCACTCTCTACCCAGCCAACACCTGCGCATAACGCGCCCGGTCCACGTTGGCCCCGCTCAACACCACCGCAACCCTCCTGCCCTGCTGGCGTTCGCGCTCCTGCAACAGTGCGGCCAGCGCTGCGGCGCCCGCGCCTTCGGCGGTGTTGTGGGTGGTCTCGTGGTAGAGGCGCATGGCCTGGGCGATTTCGTCATCGCTCACCCGCACGATCCGCGCGGCATGCTCGCGCACCAGGGCGAAGGCGTCCGGGTGCGGCACGCGGCAGGCCATGCCGTCGGCAAAGGTGGCGGCGGTGGCCGTGGTGACGATACGCCCCAGCTCGAAGCTCTGTGCATAGGCATCCGCAGCGCTGGACACCACGCCAACGATCTCGGTCCGCAGCCCCAGCAGGTTGCGCGCCTGGATCAGCCCGCAGATGCCCGAACCCATGCCGATCGGCACATACACGGTGTCGAGCTCCGACACGGCCTCGAACAGCTCCAGCGCATAGGTCGCCACGCCGCGTACCAGCTCCGGGTGGAACGAGGGCACCATCCGGTAGCCGCGCTGTTCAGCCAGCTGGGCGGCGTACTCACGGGCCACGTCGAAATCGACACCGTGCTCGATCAGTTCCGCACCCAGCGCACGCATGGCGGCGTTCTTCTCCCGCGAGTTGCCTTCGGGCACCACGATCACCAGCGGCAAGCCTGCCTGGCGCGCCGCCAGGGCCATGCTCTGACCGTGATTGCCGCGGGTGGCGGTGACCAGACCCGGAGGCACATCACCGCTGGCCAGCAGCGAGCGCACATAGACCAGCCCGCCGCGTACCTTGAATGCGCCAGTCGGCGCATGGTTCTCATGCTTGACCCACAGTTGGCAGCCGACCCGCTCGGCGAGCAACGGCCAGACGTGCTGTGGCGTCGCAGGCACATGCTGGTGAACGAAATCGGCGGCTTCGCGCAGGGCTGTGAGGTCGAACATGGCGATCATCCTTCATCGAGGGCAGTTGCGACGATCCTGAGCGCCGGGCATTGTATGGGTCAAACCTTATATTGCATGGGTAGCAATTTCGTGTGGACCCCGGAACTGATCGACGACGCCCAACCCCGCTACCTGGCACTGGTCGATGCCATCGCCGCCGCCATCGAACGCGGTGAGCTCAAGGTAGGGGAACGCCTGCCGCCACAACGGCGCCTGGCCTGGAAGCTGGGGCTCAACCCGAGCACCACCCAGCAGGCTTATCGCGAAGCTGCCGCGCGACATCTGGTGGCCGGCGAAGTCGGGCGAGGTACCTACGTATTGGCGGGTAGCAAGGAAGCAACGCTGTTTCGCCTCAAGCAGCACGACCGGCATTCGTCGCTGATCGACCTGTCGACCAACGTACCCGTGGCCGATCCGCACCCGCACGACCTGCAGCACAGCCTCCAGGCATTGCTGCAGGCGGACGACCTCAACCTGCTCGATCACTACCTCGATCATGACCAGTTGCTGCTCGCTCGTCTGCACGGCGCACGCTGGCTGGCCCAGCGCGGGCTGACGCTGGGCGCTGACGACCTGCTGCTGTGCGGCGGCGCCCAGCAAGGGCTGGCCTGTGTGCTGCAGTCGCTGTGCCAGCCTGGCGAGGCGGTCATGGTCGAAGCCCTGACCGCACCAGGGATAAAGGCTGCGTGCCGCCAGTTGCGCCTGCCAGTGCATGGCGTGGCCCTGGATCACCAAGGGCTGCGCCCGGATGAGCTCGACCGGGTGACGCGGGCCACCGGCGCCAAGGTGCTGGTGACCACACCCACCCTGCACAACCCCACCGGGGCGTGCATGAGCGACAGCCGTCGCCAGGCCGTCGCCGAGGTGGTGAAGCGCCACGGCCTGCGGGTGATCGAGGACGATGTCTATGGCGCGCTGAGCGAGCGGGCGCCCTTGTACCCCTTGCTCGACGGTCAGGGGATACTCGTCAGCAGCTTGTCCAAGACGGTCGCGGCGGGGCTGCGCCTGGGCTGGATCGCCGCACCGGCATCGGTGCTGGAACACATCGACCCGCATGCCCGGGCCACGCACTGGCCGGTATCACCGCTGAACCTGCGCATCGCCTGCCAATGGATCGCCAATGGCACAGCCGCGCGGCGACTGGCTTGGCAACGGGAGGAAATCGGGGAGCGCTGGCGCCTGGCGCGGCGGGTATTCGGTGAAGCGATGCGTGCTCAGGATGAACCCTCGCCGCATGTCTGGGTGAACACCCCAGGGCCTGCTGAAGCTTTGGTAGGGGCGTGCCGGGCACGGGGGGTCGAAGTGGTGCCGGCCAGTGTCTTCGCGGTGGGGGGCGATGAAGTGAGGGCAGTGCGGATCAGCCTGTCGGCCGCCACCAGCCGCGCGCAGCTCAAGCAAGGGCTGGACGTCGTGCGCGCGGTACTTGGCGAGCTGGCAGGCAGATAGCACTCACCCCTGCTGGCAACCCTCGCCCATGGCTCGGTACTGAATGGTGTGCACCTGACCCTGATGATCTTCATAGGTCATGGTTGCCGGCACCACCTCGCAGACATCGGGGATGGTCGACAGATTGATCACCCGCTTGATATCCAGGTTCATCGAGTAATCGTACTGCACCGGGGGCTGGGTCTGGGTGGTCTTGGCCTCGTCCGCGAGGGCGAGCGAAGACATCCCGACCAATGCAAGAATGAGTAATGTTTTCATGAGTCTGTGGCCTTGAGAGCAATCACGTTGATCGATTGACTTCTTATGCCGTCACTGGCGCGGAGAAGTTGTCATCGTCGGCGATGACACGAAGCACCGATCCCGCATCGTCGTACTGCAGAAGGGATGAGTGAAATTCTACGCCCGCCACCGAATACTTGAACCCTGCAGTCGGATATTCACCCTTGCCAGATTTGCAACAATCTGCGACAAAAGCCCCCCATGACCCTGCCCGAATTCCTCCCGCTCTGCCGCTCGCAGCGCCGCCTGCTCGACCACTTCTACCGCCAGCACGGCTCGCGCATGCGCGCCAGTGCAGAGGGCCAACTGTGGGTTGCGCGCGCGCAGGCGATGGTGGGTGCACTGAACCTGACGCCCGTCGCCGACGGCCACTGGCTGACCGGCCTGTTCGTGGCGCCGCAGTGGCGTGGCCAGGGTGTTGCCGCAGGGCTGGTCAGCGCAGCGCTGGCCAACAGCACAGGCCCGACCTGGCTGTTCTGCCACCCCGAACTGCAAAGCTTCTATGCGCGGCAGGCTTTCACAACGGCAAGCGCCCTGCCCGTCGAACTGGCCTCGCGGCTGGCCCGCTACCAGCGCAGCAAAACGCTGGTAGCGATGGTGTGCGCTCAGTCGTCGGCAACGTCGAGCCCGGGGAACAGCACATCGGTGTAGCCGAAGCGGGCAAAATCCTGGATCCGCGATGGGTAGAGCCGCCCGATGAGGTGGTCGCATTCGTGCTGCACCACCCGCGCATGGAAGCCATCGGCGAAGCGGTTGATCGGGGCCCCCTGGGGGTCGAGGCCCTCATAGCGGATGTGCTTGTAGCGGGGCACGACACCGCGCAAGCCCGGCACCGACAGGCACCCTTCCCAACCCTCCTCGAGCTCGGTGGACATCGGCGTGATCAGCGGGTTGAGCAGGATGGTCTGCGGCACGGGCTCGGCGTCCGGATAGCGCTCGCTGCGCTCGAACCCGAAGATCACCAGTTGCAGGTCGATGCCGATCTGCGGCGCGGCCAGGCCGACACCACCGACGTGGCGCATGGTCTCGAACATGTCGTCGATCAGTTGCTGCAGCTCAGGGCTGCCGATCATGTGCTCGGGCACGGGCGGTGCGATGCGCAGCAGGCGCTCATCGCCCATCTTGAGGATGTCACGGATCATCAGGGGTTCGGCTCACGGGTCTGGGGTTCGGCATGCGCGGGATGCTCATGGCCGAGCACAGTGATGGTCTCCTTCGGCTGCTCGCCGTCGAATTCCTTCTCGCCGGGGTTCTTGCCTTCAGCCGACATGTGCTCGATCACCGCATTCATCTCGGCGCCCAGCAATAGCACGGCGGCGGAGATATAGAAATACAGCAACAGCACGATGATCGCCCCGATGCTGCCGTACATGGCGTTGTAGTCGGCGAAGGTCTTGACGTAGTAGGCAAAGCCCAGCGACGCGACGATCCATACCACCACCGCCAGTACGGAGCCTGGGGTGATGAAGCGGAATTTCTGCTTGACGTCGGGCATCACGTAGTAGATCAGCGCCACCGCCACCATCATCAGGATGATGATCGCCGGCCAGCGCAGCACGGTCCAGATGGTGACGATCACTTCCTGCAGGCCGACTTGGGCCGCGATCCACTCCATCACCTGCGGCCCCAGCACCATGAGTGCGGCGGCGGCCAGCAGCATGCCGGCAATGCCGATGGTGTAGAAGATCGACAGCGGGATGCGCTTCCACACCGGGCGGCCCTCGGGCACATCGTAGGCGGCGTTCATGGCGCTCATCATCAGGCGCACGCCGGCCGAGGCCGTCCACAGGGCGATGACGATACCCACCGAGAGCAATCCGCCCTTCGATTGCTGCAACTGGTCGATCACCGGATTGACTTGCTCGAGTGCCTGGGGCGGCAGCACCAGTTCCGATTGCAGGCGCAACCAGGAGAAGAAGTCGGGCAGGTGCAGGAAACCGATCAGCGCGATCAGGAACAGAATGAAAGGGAACAGCGAGAACAGCATCTGGTAGGCCAGTGCCGAGGCATAGGTGGACATCTCGTCATCGAGGAATTCCTTGACGGTGCGCACCAGCACGCGGTGCAGAGGCAGGCCCTGCAGGGCGGGAAAAATCATAGCGTCTCCTTTCGCCGCTTGATCGTCGTGGTTGCAACTGTGCAGACAAGTCTAATAGACCACGCGCACCGCGTACTGCTCACTGGCGAAATCAGGAAAACGGCTACGGCGGACGTTGGGGCAACACGGTAAGGCCTCATGGGCGCAAACGGCGCGCCCACAAGGCCCTGTGCATCAACCGCGGTTCAAGGCTTTTTCACCGCATCCTTGACCTTGCCCACCGCCTGCTGCCCTTCGCCCTTGAGTTCCTGGGCCTTGCCCTCGGCACGCAGCTTGTCGTTGCCGGTCACTTTACCGACGCCTTGCTTGATGTTGCCAACCGCTTCGTTGGCCAGGCCCTTGGCTTTGTCTTTAGTGCCGCTCATGGCGAATCTCCTGCAAAAAAGAGACACGTGAACCGTGTCGACAAAAGGTGGACCGGTTCGCTTGCGCAAGAGTTTCAACAATTTTCGGGCACCAAGCCGAACGGCAAACAGCGGGCGAATACCGCACCGAATTGTCCCAGCGCCGCTGCGCACTCGGAAGGCGCAGCTCTAGAATCCGGCCATCCATAAAAACAACAGTTCGTGGAAACCTTGCACATGCGATTGATGCCCCTATTCGCGGCCATGCTGCCGTTACTTCCCCTGCCCGCCCTCGCCGCCGCCCCGGCCGCCGTGCAAACCTTGCGGGTCGAGCGCTACACCGACGACGACCAACCCGGCACCCTGCGCTGGGCCCTGGAAACCAGCAACCGCAATCCCGGCCACTACCGCATCGACATCGCCGCGGTCGGCGAGCCGCCCTATGTGATCCGCCCGAGCCGGCCACTGCCGGAAATCAAGGGCCCGCTACGCATCACCGGCCTGGCCTGGGCACGTGACGGCCAGTACATCGCCATCGACGGCGCCGGCTATATCAAGGACCAGGGGGTACGCACCTGCCCTGGAGCCTTGCCCGGCCAGTTCGGCACCAATGTACGCACCACCACCAACCCCGGCCTGGTGCTGCGGGACACCCAGGGCGTGCACCTGAGCGGCCTGGAGGTGCGCAACTTCTGCATCGGCATCCTGGTCAACCGCGCCAGCGGCAACGTGATCGAAGACAACCGCATCGTCGCCAACAAGGGCGGGGCCGGGATCATGCTCACGGGCGATGACGGCGTGGGCAACCCGACGGCCACCACCACGCTCAACAACAAGGTGCTGCGCAACCAGTTGATCGACAACGGCGACGGCCTGGAGCTGACCCGCGGCGCCGCCTTCAACCTGGTGGCCGACAACCTGTTCCGCTCCACCGACGCCAACCCCGAGCCCTCCCAGGGCATCGAGATCCTGCTGGGCAACGACAACAGCGTGGTGCGCAACCGCTTCGAGAATTACTCCGACGGCCTGCAGATCAACTGGGGCAAGCGCAACTACCTGGGTGCCAATACCTTCACCGGCAACTCCATCGGCATCAGCGTGACCGGCGAGGGCAACATCCTCGACGGCAACATTATCCACGGCAACCGCATCGGCGTGGCCCTGCGTCCGGAGCCGGAAGTCACCGCCACACGCGTCACTGCCAACCGCATCTGGGGCAATGGCCTGGATATCCGGCGCTGCGAGGCGGGGGGCTCGTGCGTAGCAGACCAGCGCACCGGCGCGATCATCTTCGGTGTGCCAGCCCAGGCCCACGCGCTGTACGTCGGCTCGCGCGGTATCGGCGCGGAACTGGCGAAGAAGGACCAGGCGATCATCTGCGATGGCAGCGGGCAACCCCAGCCGTGCCAGCCGCTGCCCAATCACAATCAACAGGCGCCGCGTCTGACCGGGCTTGCCGGGCATGTGCTGCAAGGTGAAGTGCAAGGGCCGGCATCCAGCCTGCTGCGCATCGAAGTGTTCGGCAATGCGGCAGCGGATGGGCGGGAAGCGGAGCAGTATCTGGGAGAGGTGTTGGTCGGCAGCGATGCCCAGGGCAAGGCACGGTTCGAGAAGACGCTGGATGCCATTGCGGGGCTGAACAGCTTTACCGCGACGGTGACCACAGCCGATGGCGCGACCTCGGAGTTGAGCCAGCCGTTGCGGCGCTGACGCTCAAGGCCTCTTTGCGGGCAAACCCGTGAGCAGGCCGGCGCAACCCACCCCGCAACCCTTGCCGCGCCCCGCGCCACCCCGCACAATGTCAGGCCTTTCTGGCGTCAACCCGCAGGAACCTGCATGAAACTCGACAAACCCACCGCCATCGCCCGGCGCAACCAAGCGCTGAACCGGCCGGTGCTCGACCGCGACAACACCCTGTTCGCCATCCTCGACAAGAAACGCAACCTGTGGTGGTTCGAGGTACCGGTGGCATTGCTGCGCAAAGGCCAGCCCGACTGGGTCAACCTGCTGCTGCACACCCCGGAAACCGACGAACTGCAGCACTTGAAAGTGCCGGTCAACTTCCTGCGCGCGCATCAGGAACAGATGGAAGTCCGCCACCCCGGCAAGCGTCGCTCGACCATCAGCCTGGCGCTGAGCGCCGACCGCGACTCGCTGCTGCGCGACACCCGCCCAGGCGGTGAGCAACTGGACTTCAGCACCTTCGTGCAGGCCTGATCAGGCCCGCTCGATACGATCGTCATGGATGACGATCAGCCCTTGCTTGAACAGCCCGCCGATGGCCTTCTTGAAATTGCCCTTGCTGACGTTGAACAGCTTGGCGATCACTTCCGGGGCGCTCTTGTCGCACACCGGCAGCACGCCTCCGGCTTCGTCCAGGCGCTTGAGGATCTGCTCCTGCAGGCTGTCGGCCAAGGCCGCGCCCACCGGCTGCAGGCTCAGGGCGATCTTGCCGTCGTGGCGCACTTCCTTGATGAAGCCCTTCTCGTGCATGCCCGAGCGCAGGAACTTGAACACCTCGTTCTTGTGGATCAGGCCCCAGTGGCGGTTGTTGATGATCGCCTTGAAGCCCATCGGCGTCTCGCCCGCCACCAGCAGCTCGACCGGCTGGCCCGCCTTGTAGTCGGCCGGCGTACGGTCGAGGTAGCGGTCCAGGCGCGCGGTGGCGGTGATGCGCCGGGTGCGCTTGTCGAGGTAGGCGTGCACCACGCAGTAATCGCCGATCTTCAACTGCTGCGCCTCTTCCGAGTAGGGCATCAGCAAGTCCTTGGACAGGCCCCAATCGAGGAAGATGCCGGCGCCGTTGATGTCCTTGACCTTGAGACTGGCGAACTCACCGACCTGCACCTTGGGTTTCTCGGTGGTGGCGATCAGTTGGTCTTCGCTGTCGAGGTAGATGAACACGTTCAGCCAGTCGTCGAGCTCAAGCTCGGCGTCCTTGGGGAAGTAGCGCCTGGGCAGGAGGATCTCGCCGTCGGCGCCGCCGTCCAGGTAAAGACCGAACTCCACGTGTTTCACGATTTGCAAACTGTTGTAACGCCCAAGCAGAGCCATTTCCGATGTTCCTCAAGACAAGGCGGCTATTCTACACCTGAAGCTGCCCGGCTGCCCGATCCGTGGGAACCGCCGAGCGCGGCGCGCATCTATTGCCTGGCAAGCAACCTGCAAGGATTCGCTCATGCCTGTCCGTCTGCCCAGAGCCCTGCTGCTCATTCTCGCGTTTGCCCTCACGCTCGCTGCCTGCAGCCGTATCGACCTCGCCTATCGCAACCTCGACCGGCTGGTGCCCTGGTCGCTGGGCGACTACCTGGACATGAATCGCCAGCAGAAGGCCCTGCTCGACGAACGGCTCAAGGGCCACCTGGCCTGGCACTGCAAGACACAACTGCCCGGCTACCTCGACTGGCTCGACAAGGTGCGCCTGATGGTCGCCAACCAGGCCGTGACCGACCAGGCCCTGCAGCAGCGCACTGCCGAGGCGCGCCAGGCCATCGGCCGGGTCGCTGAAGAGATCACCCCCTCCGCCGCCGAACTGCTGCGCGGCATGAGCGACGCGCAGGTGGGTGAAATGCGCAAGGCATTCAGCGACGACATTGCCGAGCGGCAGAAGGAATACGTCGACACCCCGCTACCCAAACAGATCCAGGCCCGTGCCACGCGCATGGAGAAACGCCTGACGCCGTGGCTGGGCGAGCTCAATGCCCGCCAGCGCCTGCGGGTGATGACCTGGTCCCAGGCCCTTGGCGATCAGAACAGCGAATGGATCGCCAATCGCCAGGCCTGGCAGCAACAGTTGGTGCTGGCCATGGAACAACGCCACTCGCCAGCGTTCGAGCCCCGCCTGGCGCAGTTGCTGCAGCGCAAGGAGAGCCTGTGGTCACCGGCCTACCGCATGGCCTTCGAGAACACCGAGCTACAGGCCCGCAGCCTGCTGGTCGACCTGATGCAGCAGAGCAGCCCGGCGCAGCGGCAGTTCCTGCTGGACCGGCTGGCCAAGGTACGTCGTGACTTCAGTGAGCTGAAGTGCCTCAAGGGCTGAAGATTGGTGGTGGCCTTTTCGCGGGCAAGCCCGCTCCCACAAGCCCCCACTGCCCTTGAGTTCAGTGGGGGCTTGTGGGAGCGGGCTTGCCCGCGAAAAGGCCATCACCGACTGATACCCCTCACCTGCCCCTGCGCCGATAGGGAAACACATCGATCACCTTCCCTTCCCGTATCGCCCCCTGCAATCCCTGCCAGTAATCCGCGTCATACAGCTCCCCATGCAGCCGGCTGAACAACCGCCGCTGGCCGATATCGGCGAACAGGAACGGCGGAAACTCCTCGGGAAACACATCGTGCGGCCCGACCGAATACCACGGCTCGCCAGACATCTCATCCTCCGGGTAGCGCGGCGGCGGGATATGGCGAAAATTCACCTCGGTGAGATAGCTGATCTCGTCGTAGTCATAGAACACCACCCGCCCATGCCGGGTAACGCCGAAGTTCTTCAGCAACATGTCGCCGGGAAAGATGTTCGCCGCCGCCAGTTGCTTGATCGCCAGCCCGTAGTCCTCCAAGGCTTCGAGCACCTGGGCCTCGCTGGCCTGCTCCAGGTACAGGTTCAACGGCGTCATGCGCCGTTCGGTCCAGCAGTGGCGGATCAGCACGCTGTCACCCTCCACGACCACCGTCGAAGGCGCGACCTCCAGCAGCTCGGCCAGGCAATCGGCTTCGAACTTGGCCACCGGGAAGCGAAAATCTGCGAACTCCTGGGTATCGGCCATGCGCCCCACGCGGTCGACACTTTTCACCAGGCGGTATTTTTCGATCACCGTGGCTCGGTCGACGGTCTTGGAGGGTGAAAAGCGGTCCTTGATGATCTTGAACACGGTATTGAAGCCCGGCAGGGTGAACACGCTCATCACCATGCCGCGCACGCCGGGCGCCATGACAAAACGGTCGTCGGTACTGGCCAGATGATTGATCAACGCGCGGTAGAACTCCGACTTGCCATGCTTGTAGAAGCCGATCGAGGTATACAACTCGGCAACGTGCTTGCCCGGCAGGATGCGCTTGAGAAAGTTGACGAACTCCGCCGGCACCGGCACATCGACCATGAAGTACGAGCGGGTGAACGAGAAGATGATCGACACCTCGGCCTCATCGGTGATCAGCGCATCGGCCTCGATGCCATGACCCTCGCGATGCAATAGCGGGATCACCAGCGGCCACTGCTCGTCACGGGTGTACAGACGCCCGACCAGATAGGCGCCCTTGTTGCGGTACAGCACCGAGGAAAACAGCTCCACGGCCAGCGCCGGGTCCTTGCATACCCAGTCGGGCAGGCATTCACGCAGCCGCTCCTCAAGGCGCGCCAGGTCGGCGTCGAGGTCGCCATAGGGCACCTCGAAAGCCTGGTCGGCAAGGATCGCCCGCAACAGACCACCCAGGCCGTCGCGCAACTGATAGGAGCGGGTCTGTGCCGCGCGCTCGTGGCCGCGCATGGCCGGGCGGGTGGTGTGGATGAACATGCAGCCGTCGCTGATCAGGTCGTGGCTGAACAGACTGCAGAACAGCGAGTTGTACCAGGTCTCGGCCAGCTCATCGTCCAGGCGCGGGTCGATCAGGCGGATGTAGGCGCTCTTGACCAGCGGCCAGTGCTCCACGTCCAGCAGCAGCGAGGCGTCGAAACCTTCGCGCAGCCAGCCGTTGACCTCGGCGACCTTCTCCTCGTACAGGTTGATCCGCGCAGCAGCGGCCTGCTGGATCGCCTGCCATTGCGCCTGTTCGAAACGCTCGCGGGCGCCCAGGGTGATGCGGCGAAAGTGTTCTCGGTAGTTGTCGAAGCCATCGAGGATCATCCGGGCGATGGCTGCGGCGGGCCAGGGCTGGGGCATGGTGAGAGGCTCGGTGGGTGGCGGAATGAAAAGAGCTTAGTCGGGTGTCGGTCTTTTCGCGGGCCAACCCAATTGCCAAAGCAAGAAAGCACAAGAAACGCCCCGGCACCTGACGTACACTCGCGCCCCTGCCCAGAACCCGGAGATACCCGTGAGCCCCATCGCCCTCGCCCGCCTGCTGACCCTTGCTGCCGTCTGGGGTGCGAGCTTCCTGTTCATGCGCATCATCGCCCCTGAACTGGGTACGGTACCGACCGCCTTCTTTCGCGTCTCCATCGCCTGCCTCGGCCTGATCGGCATCCTCGCCGCAGCCAGGGTGCGCTGGGACTTCCAGGGCAAGCTCGGCGCCTGCCTGGTGCTGGGCATGATCAACTCGGGTATTCCGGCGACCTTCTATTCGGTCGCCGCGCAGGTACTGCCAGCGGGGTATTCGGCAATCTTCAACGCCACCACACCCCTGATGGGCGTGCTGATCGGCGCGTTGTTCTTCCGCGAAAGCATGACCCTGCCCAAACTGTGCGGGATCTTCCTTGGCCTGTTCGGCGTCGGCATCCTCAGCGGTGCCGGCCCGGTGGCGCTGGACATGGCCCTGGTGCAAGGCGCCCTGGCATGCGTTGCGGCGACCACCTGCTATGGCTTCGCCGGCTTTCTCGCCAGGCGCTGGATCGGCGGCCTGGACAGCCGCCTGTCGGCCCTGGGCAGCATGCTGGGAGCGACCTTGCTGCTCAGCCCGCTGTTTGCCTGGAGCGCACTGACCCAACCACCCGCCAGCTGGGGTGGTTGGTCGGTGTGGCTGTCGTTGCTGGGCCTGGGGCTGGTGTGCACGGCCTTCGCCTACATCCTGTACTTCCGCCTGCTCAACGAGATCGGACCGGTCAAGGCCAGTACCGTGACCTTCCTGATTCCGGTGTTCGGGGTGCTGTGGGGGGCGTGGTTGCTGGATGAGCCCCTGTCGATGGCGCACCTGTATGGCGGGATCCTGATTGCCGCAGCACTGTGGTTGGTGCTGCGGCCGGCGCGTGCCTGAAACCGTACCGCCGCAGGCGGTATTCAGGCCTCGGCCATCTTTACCCCAGGCTTGCGGAACACGAACAGCAAGCCCACCACGATCAGCCCCATCCCCAGCAGGCTCAGCGGCGCCAGGCGGTTACCGAAGATAAGGAAATCCATCACTGCGGTCACCGCTGGCACCAGGTAGAACAGGCTGGTGACATTGACCAGGTTGCCTCGGGCGATCAACCGGTAGAGCAGCAGCGTCGCCAGCAACGACACCACCAATCCCATCCACAGCAGAGCGCCGACGAAGCTGGCGCTCCATTCGACATGCAGCGGCTGGAACGGCGCAAACACCGCACACAGGACAAACCCTGCCAGGTATTGCAGCGGCAAGGTTCCCATCGGGTTGTCGGTGATGCGCTTCTGCAGGATCGAGCCGAACGTCATGCTGGTCAGCGCCAGCAAGGCAAACAGCATTCCGGCGAGGGAAACCCCACCCAGGTTGATGCCCTGGTAGACCACCATCACCAACCCGCCAAGCCCCAGACCCAGGCCAAACAAACGGCTCCATGAGCGCTGGCGCTCCATCAGCACCACGGTGAGGATCGGTTGCACCCCCATGACCGTGGCCATGACACCAGGGGTGACGTGGGTGTTGAGCGCCAGCAGGTAAAAGATCTGGTATGCGCCGAGCAGCACGCAACCGGTCCCCAGGGCGCGCAGGATACCGCCGCGACTGCGCGGCCAGCGCAATCTCAGCAAGGGGCCGATCAGCAACAGCCCTGCCAGGGCCAATGCCGAACGCAGCAGCAGGAAGGCGAAGGGGCTGGCTTGGGCCAGGCCGAGCTTGGAGACGATCGCCCCGCTGCTCCACAGCAGGACGAACAGGCTGGTGGTGGCCGCCGAGGCCACGGATGCTTTCGAAAGGACAGACATGTATTGCCACCTGAATATTGGGCAAGAGCCAAACGGTGGGCGCGCTTCAGCGAGGAAAGAGGCCGACCGTGTTCAGTAGGTTGCGAGTGCGCTTGGGCCGGCGAGAACGCCGATCAGCCCAGCACGACCACGCAGCGGGGCGGGGATACGCCGCCGACGACGCCACTGACAGGTGGTGGGTAGTGACTGATCATGGCCGGCTGCTGGCTGCCACGCACGACAACGCCCGCGACAGGCGCGAGAACGAAGGCAGTGGTGGAAGGGCTGGCTGGCATGGACAGGTCTTCGGGGAAGATGAATGTTTCGGAATATATCCGTGAATGCGGAGCTGGGCAACACCCTAGGGTGATCGGACGGCCTCTTCGCGGAAAGCCCGCGAAGAAGGCCGCAGCGAATCAGAACAACCAGCGATACAGCAGATAGGCCACCACCACCGCCAGCACCGGCCGCAGGATGCGGTAGGCCTTGGGGTTGGAGCGCTTGAACTGCTTCACATGAGTGCTGATGCGGTTGCTGAAGCGCTTGCTCCAGGCGTAGGCCTGGTTGATCCCGCCCACCCGCTCGTCGTCGGTGTTCTGCGGCGCGGTGGCGCGGCCCAGGAACGCGCTGACCTTGCGGTTGATGCGGGTCATCAGCGGGCTGTTGAGCGGACGCTCGACGTCGCAGAACAGGATCACCCGCGTCACGTCGGTTTCGTTCTTCACCCAGTGCACATAGGTTTCATCGAACATCACATCTTCGCCGTCACGCCAGGCGTAGACCTGGCCGTCGACGTAGATGCGGCAGTCGTCGGAGTTGGGCGTGGACAACCCAAGGTGATAGCGCAGGGAGCCGGCAAACGGGTCGCGATGCGGGTTCAGGTGGCTACCGCCAGGCAACAGGGCGAACATTGCACCCTTGACGTTGGGGATGCTGCTGACCAGCTCGACGGTACGCGGGCACAGTGCCTCGGCTGACGGCAGTGGCTTGTCGTACCATTTCAGGTAGAACCGCTTCCAGCCCTTCTTGAAGAACGAACCGAAGCCGGCGTCGTTGTCCTTTTCGGCTGCGCGGATATACCCCTCGTCGAACAGGCGCATGGCCTCTTCGCGGATCTCCTGCCAGTTATCCTTGAGCACATCCAGCTCGGGGAAGCGCTGACGGTCCAGGTAAGGTTTGGAAGGCACACCGGAGAACAGGTACATCAGGCTGTTGTAGGGAGCGAACAGCGCCGAATGGTTGACGAACTGGCGCAGTACCGGCAGGCGTGCCTTGCCGCGCAGGTGCACGAACAGCACACTGCCGAAGAACACCAGCAGGACACCCGCCTTGGCGACGAAGGAAAAGGTCATGCAACACTCCTTGAGGGGAAATCAGGCCATCCCCAGATAGCCGGACATGATAAACCCATCGAAGGCTGCTGCAAGTCACAAGCGGCAAGCGCGAAGATGAAGATCAAGGTCGCTTGACCCGGATCAGCACTCCTCGGCTTGCTGACTGCGCTGTGGACCTGACGTTACTGCTGGTTTTCCTGCTCGCTGAACATGTCGCTGAACAACATGCTCGACAGGTAACGCTCGCCCGAATCCGGCAGGATCACCACGATGGTCTTGCCCTGCATCTCCGGCTTTTCTGCCAGGCGCACTGCCGCCGCCATCGCCGCGCCGCAGGAAATGCCGCACAGGATCCCCTCCTCCTGCATCAGGCGGATGGCCATGGCCTTGGACTCTTCATCGGTGACTTGCTCGACCTGGTCGACGACCGACAGGTCGAGGTTCTTCGGCACGAAGCCTGCGCCGATGCCCTGGATCTTGTGCGGGCTGGGCTTGAGTTCCTCGCCGGCCAGGGTCTGGCTGATCAGCGGTGAGGCCACCGGCTCCACGGCCACCGACAGCACCGGCTTGCCCTGGGTGTGCTTGATGTAGCGCGACACGCCGGTAATGGTGCCGCCGGTGCCGACACCTGCGACCAGCACGTCAACGGCGCCGTCGGTGTCGTTCCAGATTTCAGGCCCGGTGGTCTTCTCGTGAATTGCGGGGTTGGCGGGGTTTTCGAACTGACCTGGCTGGAAGTACAACGCAGGATCGGATGCGACGATCTCGTTGGCTTTCTCGATCGCCCCTTTCATGCCCTTGGCAGGGTCGGTCAGCACCAGCTCGGCGCCCAGCGCCTTGAGCACCTTGCGCCGCTCCAGGCTCATGGAGGCCGGCATGGTCAGCATCAGCTTGTAGCCGCGCGCCGCAGCGACGAAGGCAAGGCCGATGCCGGTGTTGCCCGAGGTGGGCTCGACAATGGTCATGCCCGGCTTGAGCTTCCCGCTGCCTTCGGCGTCCCAGACCATGTTCGCGCCGATCCGGCACTTCACCGAATACCCTGGGTTGCGCCCTTCGATCTTGGCCAGGATGGTCACCCCGCGCGGGGCGATGCGGTTGATCTGCACCAGCGGCGTGTTGCCGATGGAGTGGGCGTTGTCGGCGTAGATACGGCTCATGGCAGGGGTCCTTGAATCGTTGGAAACAGGCGGGAAAGCCTCAAGGGTAAGCCTGCCCCGGCAGCCCGTAAAGCCCGTTCGAACCAAGCCCGGCGCCTGGCGGTCAACCGCACAACCTGCCCTGGAGAGCTTGCGATGAAAGCCCGTTATCGCTGGCCGCTGATCGGCCTGGCCGGCCTGATCGTGCTGCTGGTCGCCCTGCACCTGGCCCTGCCCTACCTGGTACGCGACTACCTCAACGACAAGCTCGCCGACATGGGCGACTACCGCGGCGAGGTCGCCGACGTCGACCTCGCCTGGTGGCGCGGTGCCTACCAGATCAACGGACTGAAGATCGTAAAGACCACCGGCAAGGTGCCCGTGCCGCTGCTCGATGCGCCGCTGATCGACCTGTCAGTCAGTTGGCATTCGCTGTGGTACGACCAGGCCGTGGTCGCTGAGGTGGCGTTCGTGCGGCCTGAGCTCAACTTCGTCGATGGCGGCAGCAAACAGAACTCGCAGACCGGCCAGGGCACCGACTGGCGCCAGCAACTGGAGAAACTGCTGCCGATTACGCTCAACGAAGTGCGCATCGAAAACGGCACCCTGACCTTTCGCAACTTCCACTCCAAGCCGCCGGTGGACCTCAAGGCCACACAGCTCCAGGCCAGCATCCGCAACCTGACCAACGTGCGCGACGAAAAAGGCCGACGCGACGCCAGCTTCGAGGCCGACGCGCTGATTGCCGGCGATGCCAAGGTCGAAAGCCGCGCCACCTTCGACCCGTTCAGCGACTTCGATGACTTCGAGTTCCGTCTGCGC
Source organism: Pseudomonas sp. A014 (assembly GCF_052378495.1). Lineage (NCBI taxonomy): Bacteria > Pseudomonadati > Pseudomonadota > Gammaproteobacteria > Pseudomonadales > Pseudomonadaceae > Pseudomonas > Pseudomonas sp. A014. Next base: position 1,567,588 of record NZ_CP199001.1, on the reverse strand, counting down.
GCCACCGGCATCGAACTGCGCCGGCTCAACGACTTCGCCAGTGCCTATGGCAAGTTCGACTTCAATGCCGGGCATGGTGACGTAGTGATCGAGGCCCAGGCCGAGAACGGTAGGCTCAATGGCTATATCAAGCCGTTGCTGCGCGATGTCGATGTGTTCGACTGGCAGCAGGATGTCGAAAACAAGGACAAAGGCTTCTTCCGCTCGATCTGGGAGGCGGTGGTCGGTGCCAGTGAAACGGTGCTGAAGAACCAGCCGAAGAATCAGTTCGCCACCCGCGTCGAACTCAGCGGCAGTGTGCATCAACAGAACATCAGCGCATTCGAGGCGTTCCTGCAGATATTGCGCAATGGTTTCGTCCAGGCATTCAACGCCCGCTACGAGCAGCCGCCGCCCAAGACTGACTGAAACGCGGGTGACGGGCCATTCAGCGACTGACAAGTGAATTCTACTCAAGCCCTTTAAATACGGGGCCTCCAGGGCTACAGGCGCCCGTGATGTGGACTTGTGATTGGAGCTTGTGCCCCATCACTGGCACGCACTGCCGACCGGAAGCCTGATATCAAATGCACACTATTCCGCCCACGTCAGCTATTGTCGAAGTAGACAGGACAACTAACGGGGCGGCAATGCGGATACTGGGATGGATTTTGACAATACTTGGATGCGTATGGCTATTCACAGGAGTCATGCGCTTGTTCGCCACTTTCATGCACGCGTTACCAGGCAGCCTGGGAATGAACCTCGCTATGGCGATTGGAACGTTGGCGCTCTCTGCATTGGCCTTATGGGCAGGTGGTAAGCTTCGTCGTAGAAAGACGGCTTGAGTCAAGGGCCGGGCATCCGGCCTTCACTATCAGCCGATGCTAGCCGCAAAGGCGTTCAAGCCACCACCCTGGATAACCCGACGGCTCCGGTCCAGCGAGCTGTTGCCCACGGCAGCCTCTTGGAAGCGGTGGGGTACGCGGGCCAGGCGCTCGCCTACCTCCGCCTGCAACTGCTCAAGCGCCTCTTGGCTCACCGCAACCAGCACGCTGTGGGGCAGGACAACGCGGCCACCTTGAGTCTCCGCCTCACGGTAGAGCACAGCACCACGGGTGTTCACCTTCACCAGCGAAGTACCGGCGCGGAACGACAAGTCAGCAGCGGCCAGACCAGCACCTGGCAGGGTGGCCGGGATGATCTCGATGCCAGCCAGCGCCACCAGCACTTCAAGGTCGGTCAGTACCAGTTCAGCAGGATCGACGCCAGCGGCGAGCAATACCATCAGGCCACGGCCAGCGGCCATGACAGGAAGATCAGCAGCGCCAGCAGTGTTCAGCTTCTCGCGGGCCACAAGGTCCAGGGCGGTTGCGGCCATGGTCTTGTTCCCAGCACCAGCAGCATCCTGCACCACGTCCGCGCCCAGAACTTCCCGGACGTTGAGCACGGCCAGCAGGTCGGCCAGCCAAGTCTGGATAGCATCAGCCTGGCGGGTTGCGTGGGCATCACTTGTGCGCAAGTAATGATCTTGCTGGCCACGGTATTGAAGCATGGCGGCATCGTAGTCGAAGGCGGCAGGCAAGTCAGCCAGGGGCATGCCGGATCGGGCGGCTTGCGCAAGCACGGCACCGAGTTCGCGGGCAACATCATCGGCGCCGGTTCGTTTGCCTTCGGCGCGTGCGGGGTCAATAAACTTCTCTGCCAGCCCGTGCAGCCCGGTCTTCACTGCGGCGTAATTATCAGGAACAGCGGGTGCGGTCAGCTCGGGGACTTCGAGGCGGTCCAGGGTGATGGCGGTGCGCAGCGCGCCAAGAAGGGCCTGGGTGCGCGGCGATACGGCGGTGTTGATAACTGGTTTGAGGGTCTTAGTCATTTGTGTTCTCCGGTGTGGATTCGTCTACGTGGCGTGAATTGGATTGCAAGTGCAGGCCGTCAGGTATTGATGCCGAGCGAGGAGCCTGGACGCTGGCGGCGCTGCACGGCAGCCGCGTTAGCCCCGGCCACTACCTCGGCGGTGTATAGCTCGGTGCTGTCTGGGGCCAGTTGACTCGCGGTCAAGGCATCGCGGGCCTGCTGCCGCTGGTAGGCCAGGGCGGACAAGTTGGCAAGGTCCGCGTCAGTGATACCTGGCTGGCGCCGGGGTTGGGGTTCCACCTCGGGCGATTGCACGGACTGGATCATGCCGATGAGCGCGTGGATGCCACCCGTACCGTTGGCCGGGATCATTTCGCCACCTCGGGATTGCGCTGCCACTTGCCACGACGGTCGTTGTCCTTGCCTTCCAGCTTGAGCTGGGCGCGGGTGACCATCAGCCAGGCCAGCGCCAGCGCCTTCTCGCCGAACTGGAACTCCTTCTGATACAGGACTCCATCGCGCTGCACATGGGCGACCCAGCGCAAGCCCTTGGTCAGCGAGAGACCTCGGACCTTCTCTGCCGTCATCAGACTGAGCACGTAGGCCAGCGCCCCGTAATCCAGGGTTAGTGCGCCGGTGGGATCGTTGTGGACGATGCGGGTGTATTTAGAAGCCAATGGGGAATCTCCTTTTGTAAGCGCCCACGGCTGCGCCTACGCAGTGTTTTCGCATCGGCTGGGCGGTGGGGAGGGTTTGCTGGGGGATGCGCTAGAACGCGCTGTGCGGCCTGTGGCGAGGCCCTGCGGGATTGGTCAACAATTGCTCAAAGTATCTAGCTGTACACGGTAGCTGTACACGCGTGTACACCTGAAATAGGTCTGATTTCTATAGGTACTTCGTACCTTGTAATTGCTCACGCATTGCGCAGCAGGTAGTTAGACACTGCGCTACGCCCTTGGCCGGTAGCCTTGGCAATGGAGCCATAGGTAGCGCCCTCAGAGCGCATGCGCTTGGCCACGTCGTGCCAGTGCTCCCCAGACTCTGCAACATCCTGGCGGGTCTCCAAGGCGACTAGACGGGCCTTCAATGCTGCGATCTCTCGGGCTTGCTCCGCCTGGGTATCGGTGAGCCCGGCAAGGCGCTTGGCTACATCGGCGCGCTGATACAGCGCCGCCACCCCACCGGCCAGGGAGGACTTGCAGATTTCACTTACGTCGCGTGCGGTGCGCATGCCTTCGGCCTCCATGAGTCGAGCAGTGGGATGGTCGGCCAGCTTCTGCATGGCACTCTTGAGATGGCGGCTCTTTGTTGTGGCCAGCCTTGGGGCGTCCTCCTCCCCTACCTGCTGCCGTAGGATGGCGCGGGCAGATGGTCGAGTGTCATCTAGTGCCCGGTCGTGGGCTTCTGTCATCAGGTCCAGCACTTCCCCTGCCGAGGCGTATCGGCCACGGTAGCCGATAGCGCGAAGCTCCTTAGCCATCTCACGACGCTGGGCCTGGGTCTTCCCCATGTGGCGCCGCACAATGCTTTGAGCGGTAAGCAGTGGTTCCTCATAGGACCCGGTAGCCAGGTACATCGCTTTAATGCGGTCTACAGCAGATTGCAGCGCGGTACCGTCGAGACCAGGGCTAGCCTGCCGGGCAATACGGACAGCGCTCATGTAGTCAAAGGGCGCAGGTTCTAGGCCTGCTGCCGCCTCTGCCTGCTGGCGCAGTCGTTCTAAGTTCGTGGTCATGGTTCCTCCAGTCGAAGGCGCCAAGGCCATCGGTCAAGTAGTGGGATCGGTCAGGCCGTACTCTGCGAGCAGGGCGGCGCGGTCGGCGGGTTTGCTTTGAGGCGGGAGTGCAGGAGTTGCAGGCGGGGTGCGCTTCTCGTTGAACTGCTGGCGCAGCTTCTCCAGCTCGGCGGCGGTATCAACCTCCCGAGCCGCCTTTGTCGCTTCAAGCAACTTCAATAGCGACACGCTCGCCGAGATCGTGGCCGCGTCCACCGAGTAACCTTCGGCCTTGGCATCGGCATAACGCCTTTGAGTTCCCTCAATCGTGGCAGCGAGCAGTTCCAAGCCCAGGCGGTCAAGGTTGATCTTGCGTGGTCGAGCCATCAGCAGCCTCCGCGTTCGTTCAGCGCATCCAGCAACCGCGCTTCGGTCCAGGCATGCAGCCCTTGCTGCTCACGGTCCAGCATGCGCCAAGCATTGAACGCCTGGGAGCCGGGGCAGTACTCGCGGATATGCGTTCCTGGCAGATAGCGGGCCTGCAACCCGGCACGCCGGATGAGCGCTGCAATGGCATTCATCAAGCTACTACGTGGCACTTCGGGGAACGCCTCGCGGAGCACTGTGGTGGTGATTGGTTTCGGTGCTGGAAGTGCGTAGTTAAGCCGCATAAAGCGGACGATTCGGGCAGCCGTGAGCGCTGGCCTACCCTGCAATTGGGAGCTGTGGGTCATGGTCCCTCCAATGGGTTTAGGTAACAGTGTGCGTGAATTCGAAAGCGTTCCCGCCTAGCGCTTCAAGGGCTCCAGACAGGTAAGGTTCAATGTGTACAAGAAGTATTCGGGCAGGGCTGGGTGTACCAGATGCCGGGGAAACAGGGCGGGATAGGCAGCGCCCTTGCAGGTCTGAGCAGACAGCGACGGTGTTCGATGCAGGGTAAAAAGCACGGCGACCCGCTTGGGGTTGCAGGTCGCCGCGAATCACGTAGGTCCCGGACAGAACCAGCAGAGAAAGCCAGGTGGTTATCTCTCTCTGCTACGGTATGTGACAATCCCGAACAACGGTGGCATATCCATGGCAACGCCTTACGGGACAAGGGCTGGCGATAGGTAGCCCTGTGGGACCAGAGCGCCCAGCAGGCGCACACTGGGCTCGGATCAGGCCGGGAGTGCAGGACGACACCGGCTCACGGGAAGGCGATGCCCAGGCGCTCTACCAGGCGCTTAACCTGCATCGGATTGAACTCCGCCCCACGGGCGGTGCGGTGCCCTTCGGCATTGAGCCAGGCAGCCATGGCGGCCAATGTACGGCAGCCATCGTACATCCCAGCTTTGACGTGGGAGGCCATGCTCTCGGCCCAGCGATCAGCCTTGGCCTTGACCGCATCTACAGCAGCGGCCTGCCCCGCCACCTGGCCCGCTACGCGGCCCATAGAGCGACGTTCTATCTTGGCCTGGGCATCGGCGTCTCCTCCATCGGCACGAGCCTTGAGGGACGCCAGAGCAGCCTTGGTGCGCTGGCTGATAAATGTGCGCTCTTGCTCAGCCAGGGCAGCATAGATATGCAGTTGGAACTTGTCGGCCTGGGGCATCGTCGCCACCTTGAAATCGGCCACCTTCATGAGCCCCGCAATATCTGCAACGTCGCGGCTCAGGCGGTCCAGCTTAGCCACCACTAACACGGCGCCTGTCCGCCTGCACAGCTCCAGGGCCTTAGCGCACTGCTCCCGGTCGGCAGGGCTGATAGCGCCGCTGGCGTGATCCTCAAAGCTGGCGATTACTTCCCACCCTTCACTCTCGGCAGCGGCCTGGACGTACTCGCGCTGCGCCTCCAGGCCCAGCCCGGAGCGCCCTTGCTTCTCAGTGGATACACGGTAGTAGGCGACGACTTGCATGCTGGTGACTCCTTGCTGGGTGGCTTGGAATCAGTATTAACAACACACTGTCGTTCGTCAAGGATTTGTTATGCGTTACGACAAGGGTTTGTTAAATGCTCCTGGGTTGACTGGGAGCAGTAGACAGGAGTAACGGCCAATTGCTAGCGTCAGCAGTCCTAACCGCAAATGGAGAGTCACCGATGGCTGAGGTTGCGTACTTCTATGTGTATAAGGACACTGCTAAGGAATGGCGCTGGAAGTTTGTAGCGAAGAACTCCAAGACCATTGCTGTTAGCTCTGAGAGCTACCACAACCTAGTCGACTGTGAGCACGCTATTAGTCTGCTCAAGCAGCAAGGATCGACTGCCCCGGTCGTCGGTGACGATGAGTTCAAGCGGAACCGGGCCAAGTAAACGGACTGGGCGAAGGCCCGAGGCATCTCCCGCTCGGGCCGTATCCCACCCGGCCACGAAGGCCCCACGGGGGATTCCGGCCTTGCTCGGGTCAGACTCCCGCCTCGCACGACTACAACAAATTTAGGCCGGAAGGCTTTCGGGCACAGTGCCCTGCTCCAGCAGCTCACGGACCTGTGCCAGCAATGCCCTTGGTCGATGCAATGGCGCCTTGCCTCCGTATATGCTGGTCGCTTTGCTACCCTTGGCGGTATGCCCCAGGATTCCACCGACCTCATCAGGCGTAGCGCCAGCAGCCCGGAGCAGGTCCGCACAGGTGTGCCGTAGGCTGTACAGGGAGAGCTTGCCAGGCTTGCCCCGCAGAGCGATACGCATTGCATCCCCTAGCCGCTTGACCCTGGCCCTGGCTCGCTTCGCATCAGCCGCCCCTCGGTCTGCCAACACCAATCGGAACAGCTCAGCATCCTCGGCATGCACAGGCAGGCTACGCCGACTGGCGCTATTCTTGGCTCCCGATAACCCAGCGTGAAACACCAGCTCTTTGTTGTGCAGAATGTCTTCCCTGATGGCCAGGGCCTCGGCGCCTTCCTGCAATAGCTCCAGCGGGCGCAACCCGTAGCGCACCAGCAAGCGGGCGGCGGCGGCATCCACGGCATCGCCACGCGCATCGAAGGCTTGCAGGACGGCATGCACCACCGCCAATGGCATCGAGTCCCTGGCATCCGCTTGAAGTTGGCCACCCTGGCGGACGGCACGAGCTACAGCGCCGTTACGCGGCAGGGCAATGCGTTCCCAGCCAGGCAGCTCCCGCAGCACGGTGATGAGGCCAGCGGCTTGATTGTGCACGCTACTTGCCTTGCCACCCGCGCTCAGCCGCTCCTCCGCAAACTGCATGATCCGTTGTACCTGTGCATCCGGCGTGGATGGCCAGCGCAGCACCTTTGCCGCCAGCGAGCGCACAATGCCCGCCCGGCCTTCACTGACCCTTGAGCAGTATCCGTCCAGGGCCTCGGTGAACTCAGCGGCTGTACGCTGATCCGGGCTGCCAGCAAAGGCGCCAGGGGCCGCATCAGCGGGTTTCTGTGGCGTGCCGGTGGGTTGCTCCAGGCTCGGCACCTCGCCCCGTTCCAGGGCCTCCAGGGCGCGCAGAGCTGCCATTGCTTCCGCAGGGTTGTAGTCAGCCGCGCCGGGGTGCTTCCCGTCTGCAATCGCCTGGAGCGCGGCCTTACGCCACTCCATCTCTGCCGCCCAAGTCGGGGCCTGCCGCTGGCTCGGTTCAAGGGCTTCGACAGCCGACCGGGTAGCACCGTCTACAACGGCCCGTAGACGCTCCAGGATGCGCTCTGCCGTGACCCTTTGGGTAGGTTCACCCTGAGCCTGAATGGCCCCTGTACCGCCTTCGCAGGCGCTCTGTGCCAGGGCTTCGGCACAGGTACGGTCGAACTCCACCGAAACCACACGGGCTAGCTGTAGCGCCTCCTTGCGGTCAGCCGTGCCCAAGGCCTTGCGGAACTCTGCCCTGCCCACAATGGCAGCGACCTCAGCAGGGAACCGACGACGATAGAAGTAACGACCGTCGCGGCGGGTAACGTAGGACATTGCTGTCTCCAGTGGTGCACGTGCCCAGGGCGCATGCTCGGGGCTGGTGGTGGGATTTAGCTGTACGTGCCCCAGTGCCCACTACCCGGGAAGCCTTGGGCGGCGTGCACTGTAGCAAAATTCAGTGGTCGAATTGTGGACCATCACTCAGCGACTGAATACCCGGTCTGCGTTTGCAGCGGCCTGGGGCCGCGTTATAGTCAGGGCACATCATAGACATGAGTTCTCGGTGTCGGCCTTTTCGCGGGCAAGCCCGCTCCCACAAGGTACTCTCCCCCTGTGGGAGCGGGCTTGCCCGCGATGAGGCCGCCACTGACACCCCGCAGAGGATCGGCTCCATGAAATTCGAAGGCACCCGCAACTACGTCGCCACCGACGACCTGAAGCTGGCGGTCAACGCGGCCATCACCCTCGAACGCCCACTGCTGGTCAAGGGCGAGCCAGGCACCGGCAAGACCATGCTGGCCGAGCAATTGGCCGAATCTTTCGGTGCACGCCTGATCACCTGGCACATCAAGTCCACCACCAAGGCCCACCAGGGCCTCTACGAGTACGATGCGGTGAGCCGCCTGCGCGACTCGCAACTGGGCGTGGACAAGGTTCACGATGTGCGCAACTACCTGAAGAAAGGCAAGCTGTGGGAAGCCTTCGAGGCCGATGAACGCGTCATCCTGCTGATCGACGAGATCGACAAGGCCGACATCGAGTTCCCCAACGACCTGCTGCAGGAACTCGACAAGATGGAGTTCTACGTCTACGAAATCGACGAGACCATCAAGGCGAAACAGCGCCCGATCATCATCATCACCTCCAACAACGAAAAGGAGCTGCCCGACGCCTTCCTGCGCCGCTGCTTCTTCCACTACATCGCCTTCCCCGACCGCGAGACCCTGCAGCGCATCGTCGATGTGCACTACCCGAACATCAAGCAGTCGCTGGTCAGCGAGGCGCTGGACGTATTCTTCGACGTGCGCAAGGTGCCGGGCCTGAAGAAGAAGCCCTCCACTTCCGAGCTGGTCGATTGGCTCAAGCTGCTGATGGCCGACAACATCGGTGAGGCGGTGCTGCGCGAGCGTGATCCGACCAAGGCCATCCCGCCGCTGGCCGGTGCCCTGGTCAAGAACGAACAGGACGTACAACTGCTGGAGCGCCTGGCCTTCATGAGCCGTCGCGGCAACCGCTGAGGGGCTGGCCATGCTGCTCAACCTGTTCAATGAAATGCGCGCAGCCAAGGTGCCGGTGTCGGTGCGCGAACTGCTCGACCTGCTCAACGCCCTGCAACAGCGCGTGGTATTCGCCGACATGGACGAGTTCTACTATCTGGCGCGGGCAATCCTGGTCAAGGACGAGCGCCATTTCGACAAGTTCGACCGCGCCTTCTCGGCCTATTTCAAGGGCCTGGAAAACCTCGACCGGCACCTGGAAGCGCTGATCCCCGAAGAATGGCTGCGCAAGGAGTTCGAACGCTCGCTCAGCGATGAAGAGCGCGCGCAGATCCAGTCGCTCGGCGGGCTCGACAAGCTGATCGAGGAATTCAAGAAGCGTCTCGAGGAACAGAAGGAACGCCACGCCGGCGGCAACAAGTGGATCGGCACAGGCGGCACCAGCCCGTTCGGCTCCGGCGGTTTCAACCCCGAAGGCATTCGCGTCGGCGAGGCCGGCAAGCGTCAGGGCAAGGCGGTCAAGGTCTGGGACCAGCGCGAGTACAAGAACCTCGACGACCAGGTCGAGCTGGGCACGCGCAACATCAAGCTGGCCCTGCGCCGTCTGCGCAAGTTCGCCCGCGAAGGCGCCGCCGAGGAGCTCGACATCGACGGCACCATCGACCACACCGCCCGCGATGCCGGGCTGTTGAACATCCAGATGCGTCCGGAACGGCGCAACACGGTCAAGCTGCTGTTGCTGTTCGATATCGGCGGTTCGATGGATGCCCATGTGAAAGTCTGCGAAGAGCTGTTCTCGGCCTGCAAGACCGAGTTCAAGCATCTGGAGTACTACTACTTCCACAACTTCGTCTACGAGTCGGTGTGGAAGAACAACCTGCGCCGCACCTCCGAGCGCTTTTCCACCTTCGATCTGCTGCACAAGTACGGCGATGACTACAAGGTGGTGTTCGTCGGCGATGCGGCGATGGCGCCGTACGAGATCACCCAGCCGGGCGGCAGCGTCGAGCACTGGAACGAAGAGGCCGGGTACGTGTGGATGCAGCGCTTCATGGAGAAATTCAGGAAGATCGTCTGGATCAACCCCTACCCCAAGCAGACCTGGAACTACACCGCGTCCACCCAATTGGTGCGCGAGCTGGTCGAAGACCGGATGTTCCCGCTGACCTTGCAGGGGTTGGAGGAAGCGATGAGGTATCTGTCCAAGTAGCCTGTACCGACCCTATCGCGGGGCAAGCCCGCTCCCACAGGTCCCCTACTGCCCCTGCGAACAGTGGGGAACCTGTGGGAGCGGGCTTGCCCCCCCGCGATAGGGCCCGATAGCTCAGGCCCAGCGCTGCAGATACCCCTGCTGCTGCCGCCACGCCGTCTCCTGCACCACCGCCCTGAACCGCACCACCGCCCCTGGCATGCACTGCGCCAGCTGTGCCAGCGCCAGTGGCGTCAAGGCCCCCAGCCGCGGATAGCCGCCGATGGTCTGGCGATCATTGAGCAGCACGATCGGCTGCCCATCCGGCGGCACCTGCACCGCCCCCAAGGGAATCCCCTCGGAAATCATCGGCGCACCCTGGTAGACCAGTTGCGGCCCCAGCAGGCGGCTGCCCATGCGATCGGCACGGCTGTCCAGCGTCCAGTCGCTGTTGAAGGCCTCGAACAGGCTGGTGCCGCTGAAGTCGCCGATCTGTGCGCCCATCACCAGGTCCAGTACCGGCTTGGCCGGATATTCCGGGCGCAGGGCTTCGGGCACTTCACGCAAGGCCAGTGCGCCCTCGGCAAAGCGCAGAGCCTGCCCCTTGGCCAGCGCCTCGCCGCGCCCCTCGATGCCACCCAGCGCTTCACGCGCCACCGTCGAACAACTGCCCAGCACGGCTTCGCCGGCAAAACCGCCAGGGGCGGCCAGGTAGGCACGCACACCCTGGCGTGGTTGCCGCAGCGTCAGGCGTTGGCCCTTGTGCAGGGCGAAACTGCGCCAGGGCGCCAGCGGCTGGTCGTCGACCCTGGCGTCCAGGTCGGCGCCGGCCAGGGCCAGCACACAGTCCTGCTCGGCGAGCAGGCTCAAACCACCCAGCGCCACCTCCACCACGGGCGCGTCCAGGGCATTGCCCAGCAGCCAATTGGCCCAGTTCATCGCCACCCAGTCCAGCGCCCCGCCCTGGGTCACGCCCAGATGCCGCACACCCAGGCGCCCGGCGTCCTGTAGCTGGCACAGCGCGGTGCTGGCTTCGATCCTCAACTGCGTCATGCCAGCGCCTCCAAAGGACGATCATCGCCGCCCAATGCCATGAATTCGGTGTGCGACACCGCCACGAAACGTACCCGGTCACCCGGCTGCAGCAAGCTGTAGCCATCACGTTCGCGGTCGAACAGACGCACCGGCGTACGCCCGATCAGGTTCCAGCCACCCGGCGACACCGCAGGATAGGCCGCCGTCTGCCGTTCGGCGATGCCCACGCTACCGGCCGCAACGCGCTTGCGCGGCGTGCTCAGGCGTGGCGTGGCCAGGCGTTCGTCCACCAGCCCCATGAACCCGAACCCCGGTGCAAAACCCAGGGCGAACACCGGGTAGTCACGCGCGCAGTGCAGGCCAATCACCTCGTCTTCGCTCAGGCCGCTGCGCTCAGCCAGCAGCCCCAGCTCCGGGCCGACACTGGCGTGGTACCACACCGGAATCTCGTGACGCCGACCACTGTGGCCTGCATCCGGCTGCAAACCTTCCAGCGCCTGGCCAATTCGCACGCGCGCCTCCCCTGGCGCCAGGTTCGACTGCAACATCAGGGTGGTGTAGGACGGTACCAGGTCGACCAGGTGCTCACCGAACGCTGCACGCAGGCGCTGGTTGGCGGCGAGGATCCACGGCATGTTGGCCTCGTCGATGGTGTCGAACAGCCGCACCATCAGGCTGTCGATCGCCACCACTTCGATACGTGGCTTCATCGCGACATCCTCATGCCTGTAACGCATCGAGGGCCTGGCGGATCTGCCGTACCGCAGCCACCGAGCTTTCGTTGTCGCCATGCACACACAAGGTGGCGGCATCGAGGCGCAGCGCGCTGCCGTCGTTGGCCACCAGTGCCTCGCCACGCGCCAGGCGCACGGCCTGTTCGACCACCAGGGCCGGGTCATGGTGCACGGCGCCGGGCAGGCGGCGCGACACCAGGTGGCCGCTGGCGGTGTAGGCGCGGTCAGCGAACGCTTCGAACCACAACGGCACCCCGATCTCGTCGCCCAGGGCCTGTGCAGCACTGTCGTCGGCGGTGGCCATCAGCATCAGCGGCAGGCCTGCGTCGTAGGCGGCCACGGCTTCGAGCACCGCACGCAACTTCTGCGGGTCGGCCATCATGTCGTTGTACAGCGCGCCATGCGGCTTGACGTAGGCCACACGACCACCGAGCACCTTGCAGATGCCGTCCAGGGCGCCGATCTGGTAGTGCAGCAGGTCGCGAATCTCGTCGTCGCTGCAGGCCATCGAACGGCGGCCGAAGCCGACCAGGTCCGGGTAGGCCGGGTGCGCGCCGATGGTCACGCCATGCTGCAGCGCCAGGGCCACGGTGCGGCGCATGGTGCCGGGGTCGCCGGCATGGTAGCCGCAGGCGATGTTGGCGCAGTCCACGAAGGGCATGACCTCGGCATCCAGGCCCATGCGCCAGTTGCCGAAACTCTCGCCCATGTCGCAATTGAGAAGCAGGCGATTCACCTGTTGAACTCCTGTTGTGCTGTTCATAGGTCTACCTTAACGCGCCTTCAGTTCTTTGCCGCGGGTTTCTGGCAGGCTCAGGGCGGCGACGATCACGATGCCATAGGACACCGCAGCGAATGCGCCGATGCCCAGGCCCAACGGGATCTTCTCGCCGAGCAGGCCGATCAGCAGCGGGAACATCGCCGCCAGCACCTTGCCGATGTTGTAGCAGAAGCCCTGCCCCGAGCCGCGGATGCGCGTGGGGAACAGTTCGGTGAGGAAAGCCCCCATGCCGCTGAAGATGCCCGAGGCGAAGAAGCCCAGCGGGAAGCCCAGCCACAACATAACGCCGTCACTGACCGGCAGCTGCGTGTACAGCAGGACGATGACGAACGAACCCACCGCGAACAGGATGAAATTCTTGCGACGCCCCAGCAGGTCGCTGAGGTAGGCGCTGATCACATAGCCGATGTAGGAACCGACGATGACCATGGCCAGGTAGCCGCCGGTGCCCAGCACGCTCAGGCCGCGCTCGTTCTTGAGAAAGGTCGGCAGCCACGAGGTGATGGCGTAGTAGCCACCCAGGGCGCCGGTGGTCAGCAACGAAGCGCGGATCGTGGTCCAGAGCATGCCGGAGGCGAAGATTTCGTAGAAGTGCGAAGGCGCTTCGGGCTTTTCTGCACGCTTGGCTTCGCGGTAGACCTCCGGATCCTTGACCATGCGGCGTACGAAGATCACGAAGATCGCCGGCAACAGCCCGAGCAGGAACAGTGCACGCCAGGCCTGTTCGGCCGGCAGCCAGGAGAACAACAAGGCGTAGAGGATCGCGGTCAGGCCCCAGCCGATGGCCCAGCCCGATTGCACCATGCCCACGGCCTTGCCGCGGTCCTGGGCACGGATCACCTCGCCGATCAGCACGGCACCGGCGGTCCACTCGCCACCGAAGCCAAAGCCCATCAGGGTGCGGGCGATCAGCAACTGCTCGTAGCTCTGGGCGAAGCCGCAGAGGAAGGTGAAGAAGGCGAACCACAGCACGGTCAGTTGCAGGGTACGTACGCGGCCGATGCGGTCGGAGAGGATACCGGCGACCCAGCCGCCGATGGCCGAGGCGATCAGGGTGCTGGTGTGGATCAGGCCGGCCTCGGCGGTGCTGATGCCCCAGATCATGATCAGGGTGGGGATGACGAAGCTGAGCATCTGCGTGTCCATGCCGTCCAGGCCATAGCCAATCTTGCAGCTCCAGAAGGTACGTCGTTGCTGGGAGTCGATGTCACGGTACCAGGCAAAGGGCCCGCCCGAAGATCGGGCGGGTGCCTGCTGCTGTACGCCGGTGGGGTTCATGGATGCCTCGGCTTGTTGGTATTGTTTGAGGAACGACTGCGTGTTCGCGGCCTGGACGCTATTGTTCAAAGCCCGCGCAACCTGCGTCCAACGAGAAAAACCGTCGGTCTGGAACAAGAAAACCTGATCGCCCAGCCTTGCGAGCACACGATGAACCTGCGATTTCTCGAAACCTTCGTCTGGGTCGCCCGGCTCAAGAGCTTTCGCCTCACCGCCGAGAAGCTGTTCACCACCCAGGCCTCGGTGTCCAGCCGCATCGCCGCACTGGAGGCCGACCTTGGCGTGAAGCTGCTGCTGCGCGACTCGCGCGGTGTCAGCCTGACCCCGGAAGGCAGCAAGGTGCTGGAGTACGCCGAGCGCATGCTCGACACCGCCAAGGCGATGAAACAGTCGCTGGGCGGCGAACGGGCGGTGGTCGGCCGGATCCGCCTGGGGGTCATGGACACGGTGATCCACACCTGGATGAGCGCCTTGGTGGCCGAGTTGACCGAGCGCTACCCGCAAGTGGAAATCGAGTTGGTCGCCGACACCTCGCTGAACCTGCGCGACCAGTTGCAGAAGGGGTTTCTCGACGTGATCCTGCAGACCGACCTGCTGCGCCAGGAAAGCATCCGCAGCCTGGACCTGGCGCGCTATCCCATGGGCTGGATCGTCGCCACCGGCTCACCGCACCATCGTGACTATGCGTCGCTGGCAGAACTGGCGCGCGAGCGGATCATCACCTTTTCGCGCAACTCCCGGCCGCACCAGGAGGTGTTCAGCCTGCTGCAGAGCGCGGGGAGCGAGACGCCGCGGCTGAACTGCGTGAACTCGGTGTCGGCAATCACCCGGCTGCTGCGCGATGGCTTCGGTATCGGCGCCCTGCCCCCGGCGCTGGTCGCCGCAGAGCTGGCACGCGGCGAGCTGGTGCTGCTGACGGGGCTGCAGCCACCGCCTAGCCTGGAGTTGGTGGTGTCGTGGCAGACCGGGGTGGAACTGGTCGATGAAGTGGTGGGGTTGTGCCGGCAGGTGCTGGGGCGCTATGCGCAGGATGTGGGGGGGCAGCGGATCGTGCTGGTCTGAGCCGGGAGTGTGTCAGTCCCGGCCTCATCGCGGGACCAGCCCGCTCCCACAGGGATTGAGCTGGCCTTTAGATTTTGAACAGGACAGTAGCTCCCGCAAGGTCCAACATTGTGAGAGCGGCGGTTCGCCGCAGCGACTCGTCCCGCGGTGAGGCCCGCCCCGGCAACGAACTACCTGCAACCTAGCGCCAGCTTTCCTTCACCGCCCGGCGCCGCCCGCCCAGGATCACCCAACCGATGCCCAGCAACACGCTCTCGACCAGGAATGCAAGCAGGAAGCCGCTGGCGATCCCCCAGCCGATCGCCTCGGGCACCAGCAGGATCTGGTAGCTGTAGCCCTTGAGCGTCTCTTCACGCAGTTGCGGATCGGCCTGCACCAGCACATGCCAACTGCGGCTGGCCCAACTGCCTTGCAGCGCCTGCCATTCGTTTTCCAGCAACTGGTTGCGAATCACCAGGCTTTCGATGCTGTTGGCGTCACTGTTGAACACCGGGTCGTCACTGGTGCGGTAATGGCGCACCAATGCCTGCAGGTCGCCGTTGAAGAAGCGCTCGGCAGTTTCCTGGAAGCCCGCCAGCGCTTCGCGCGACTCGAGCATGTGGGCCTCGACCCGCTGGCTATAGTCCTTGACCAGGCCGGGCACCTGGACACCGGCCAACAGGCCGAAAGTGAACAGCAGCAACCGCAGGTAACTTCTGAACATGCTCTGTCCTTAGCCTTTGGCGACGCACTCGCCGTGCCGCCACAGGGCCCATTGACCGGGCTCGTAACGCTGCCAGGTCTCGTTTTCGGTCAGGGCCTCGGTGGCGATCACCGTGACCACGTCATTGGGCGTGGTTTCCGATTGAAAATCCACGATCAGGTCGACATCTTTCAACCGTGCAGCACCAAAAGGCGCGCGCCGGGTGATATGTACCAGCTTGGTCGAACAGAAGCAGAACAGCCAGTCGCCGTCGCTGAGCAAGCAGTTGAACACGCCCTTCGCACGATACCCGGCGCAGGCCTCGACCAGCACCGGCAGCAGCGCCTCGACCTCCACCGGTTCAGGGAATGCCGCCCGCACGCGGTTGAGCAGGTCGCAGAAGGCGGCCTCGCTGTCGGTGTCGCCGACCGGGCGGTAGAACGTCTTCTCGCCACTGAAATCGGCGAGCTGGCCGTTGTGCGCGAAGCACCAGTTGCGGCCCCAGAGCTCACGCACGAAGGGGTGGGTGTTGGACAGGCAGACCTTGCCGACGTTGGCCTGGCGGATATGACCAATAACCACTTCGCTCTTGATCGGGTAACGCTGCACCAGGTTGGCCACCTCCGACTCGCTGCTCGCGGCCGGGTCCTGGAACAGGCGCAGGCCACGCCCTTCGTAGAAGGCGATGCCCCAGCCGTCTCGGTGCGGACCGGTACGCCCGCCACGCTGCATCAGGCCGGTGAAGCTGAAGACGATATCGGTGGGGACATTGGCACTCATGCCCAGCAATTCACACATTGGCGAGGGCTCCGTCCTAGATCCGTGGCTCGACGCGGCCGCCACCATTGCCCGGGCGACGCACCGGAGCAGCAGGAGGCTCTTCACGGTAGCGATCACGACGATCGGCGACGGGCGCGTCGGCCATCACCGCATCGTCTTCGGCCGCCTGGCGCTTGACAGCGGCCTCGGCCTTCTCGCGGCGCTCGCCAGCCCGTTTTTCCAGTGGCCAGCGCACCAGCACGAACAGCAGGTAAAGGCCGAAGGCGATCATGCCGTACATCGCCAGGTCCGAGGCGGCGCGCCAGGCGTTGTTGCCCACCTTGAACGCCAGGTCCAGGGCGGTAATGGCAACGGCCGGGGCAAAGCTGTCCTTGACCGGATCGACAATGGTGGGGGTGAACAGCAGCACGGCAACGATCACCCGCAGCGGCTCGCGCAGCCAGCGCCACATCCAGCCGGTCAGCTTGAAGGCCACCAGCAGGCAACCCAGGGCGGCGACAGCGTAGAGGCCCCAGGCCAGTGTGTAGTCTTGTTCGATCATGGTGTCCGTGCAAGGCAGGCAAAGAGATGCCTATGATAAACACTTTTACGGGCACAGGCGCCTCTTCCCTCTTGAAGCCTGAGCGCCCTCTTCGCGGGCAAGCCCACTCCCACAGACCGGCGATGCTCGCGAAGAGACCGGCACAGACGCCACCAGACCACGGACATCCCATGCATACCAGACCCAAGCCCCCCATCGCCCGCCCTGCCCAAGCCGCCGATCCCTACGCCTGGCTGCAGGAGCGCGACGCCCCAGAAGTGCTGGCCTACCTGGAGCAGGAAAACACCTACCAGCAAGCCTGCCTCGCCGACCAGGCCGAGCTGCGCGAACAGCTGTTCGAAGAGATCAAGGGCCGCATCCTCGAAACCGACCTGTCGCTCCCCTCCCCCTGGGGCCCGTACCTCTACTACACCCGCACCACGGCGGGCGACGAATACCCGCGTCACTATCGCTGCCCGCGCCCGGCCGATGACAGCAACCGCGTCGACGAAAGCGCCGAGCAACTGCTGCTCGACCCCAATGCCCTGGCCAACGGCGGCTTCCTCGCCCTGGGCGCATTCAATGTCAGCCCCGACCATCGCCTGCTGGCCTACAGCCTCGACACCAGCGGCGACGAGGTCTACACCCTGTACGTCAAGGATCTGGACAGTGGCAGCGTCGCCACCCTGCCCTTCGACGACTGCGACGGCAGCCTGACCTGGGCCAACGACAGCCGCACGCTGTTCTTCGCCGAACTGGACGACACCCACCGCCCGTGGCGCCTGCGCCGCCACACATTGGGTGAAACCGACGCGAGCACCGTGTTCGAAGAGCCGGACGGGCGTTTCTTCCTGCACTGCTACCGCGCAAGTTCCGAACGCCAGCTGGTGCTGCTGCTCAACAGCAAGACCACCAGCGAAGCCTGGGTGCTCGATGCCGCCACGCCACAGGCCGACTTCACCTGCCTGGCGCCGCGGGTCGAGGGCCACGAATACTTCCCCGACCACGGCCAGCTCGACGGCCAGTGGCGCTGGTTCATCCGCAGCAACCAGGACGGCATCAACTTCGCCCTGTTCCACGCGTCGGCCGACCAGGTGCCCAGCCGCGCGCAATGGCAGGTGCTGGTGCCGCACCGTGACGACATCATGCTCGAAGGCCTGAGCCTGAACGCCTCGGCACTGTCACTGAGCCTGCGTGAAGGCGGCCTGCCGATCATCGAAGTCCGCCCCCAGGGCCTGCCGGCCTATCGCGTCGAACTGCCCGACGCCGCCTACAGCCTCTACGTGCAGGACAGCCTGGAGTTCTCCAGCACACGCATCCGCCTGCGCTACGAAGCGCTCAACCGGCCGGCCCAGGTCCGCCAACTGGAGCTGGCCAGTGGTGAGCAGCAGGTGCTCAAGCAGACCCCGGTACTCGGTCGCTTCGATGCCGACGACTACGTCAGCCAACGCCTGTGGGCGACCGCCAAGGACGGCACCCACGTGCCGATCAGCCTGGTGCGCCGCCGTCAGGACCTGGACCGCGAGGTGCCGCTGTACCTCTACGGCTACGGCGCCTATGGCGAGAGCCTCGACCCCTGGTTTTCCCACGCCCGCCTAAGCCTGCTCGAGCGCGGCGTGGCCTTTGCCATCGCCCATGTGCGCGGCGGCGGCGAGCTGGGTGAGGCCTGGTACCGGGCCGGCAAGCAGGAGCACAAGCAGAACAGCTTCGACGACTTCATCGCCTGCGCCGAACACCTGATCGCCCAGGGCGTCACCCGCACCGAGCAACTGGCGATCAGCGGCGGCAGTGCCGGCGGCCTGCTGATGGGCGCAGTGCTCAACCAGCGCCCTGAGCTGTTCCGCTGCGCCATCGCCGAGGTGCCTTTCGTCGATGTGCTCAACACCATGCTCGACCCCGAGCTGCCGCTGACCGTCACCGAGTATGACGAGTGGGGCAACCCCGAGGAGCCTGAGGTGCATGCACGTATCAAGGCCTATGCCCCCTACGAGAACGTCAAGGCCCAGGCTTACCCGGCCATCTTGGTGGTGGCCGGCTACAACGACAGTCGCGTGCAGTACTGGGAGGCGGCCAAGTGGGTGGCGCGCCTGCGCACCTGCAAGACCGACGACAACCTGTTGCTGCTCAAGACCGAAATGGGCGCCGGCCACGGCGGCATGAGCGGGCGCTACCAGGGGCTGAAGGACGTGGCCCTGGAATATGCATTCGTCTTCAATGAGCTGGGCGTGGTGTAAATCGCGTTTCTTGTTGTCATAGAGTTCTCGCATACCCGTGGCCTCTCCCACAGGGTATGTGGAAGCTCTCAAATACCGGACGACACGAAGAACAACACATGCCCGACCCAAGCCTCCTCAGCGCCGAAATCCGCGACATGCTCATGGACTGCGGCTTGTTCGACAGCCTGCAGCCCAGCGACTTCCAGGCCGTCGCCGGTTACTTCGCCATCACGGCGATGACCGAGGGCCAGACCATCTTCGCCGAAGGCGACGCCGGCACCTTCATGTGCATCCTGCACCGCGGCGTGGTGTCGGTGCGCAAGACCGACGGCAACGGCCAGCAAGTCGAGATCGCGACCTTGCGCAAGGGGCGGGCTTTCGGCGAAATGGCCGTGCTCGACGGCGAACGGCGCTCGGCCAGTTGCGTGGCGGCCAGTGATTGCCAGTTGCTGACGCTGGGCAAGGACTCGCTGGACAAGATGCTCAACGACGCCCCGCGCATCGCCGCGCGGATCATCCGCGCCCTCGCCGTGGCGTTGTCGAAACGCTTGCGGATGCAGGACGGCCAGCGCCTCTCGCAACAGGTCTAGTCGCTCTTTTTCGGTGGGTCCTGGGACAGCCCTGGCAACGGCTGGTCCTTTGGCGGCCCAGGCAACGGCATTGGCGGCAGCAACGGCGCGCCGGGCTGGCTGCTGCCGGCCTTCGGTGGCGTGCTCGGGGTAATCTGCGGATAGGGCGTGGGCGTCGGCGTACCCGGTGCACCTGGCACCGGGGTAATGCTGCCCGAAGGCTGCCCGGCGGCATCGGCCAGCGGGGCGGCAAGCAGGAGCAGCGTGGCAAGGATCACAGGCAACATCGGTAACCTCCCGTCCGGAACCTGCCTACAGGCTACGCCCAATTGCGCGCTTTTGCCTGTCCGCCGGGCCCGCAGGCGCGCTAGACTCGATGCATAACCGTCATTGCCCTGATAACGAAAAAGGTAACACCATGAGCTCGGCCTCCAACTCCGCCGCCACCGCCCGCCTCGACCGCATCCTCGCCGACGCCAAGCGCGACAAGGAAATGGGCTACCGCGACAAGGCACTGAAGATGTATCCGCACGTCTGCGGGCGCTGCGCCCGCGAGTTCTCCGGCAAGCGCCTGTCGGAACTGACCGTGCACCACCGCGACCACAACCACGACAACAACCCCCAGGACGGCTCCAACTGGGAGCTGCTGTGCCTGTACTGCCACGACAACGAGCATTCGCGCTACACCGACCAGCAGTATTTCGGCGAAGGCTCGCTGAGCACGCCGAAAACCAATGTCGCCACGCACAACCCCTTCGCAGGCCTGGCTGCCCTGATGAAGAAGGACTGACCGTCGATTCATCCGCCCACGGCGTCGGCTAGCCCGTATAATCGCGCTCTTTTTTTGCGAAGGGCCCCGACTCGTGGCGAACAAACGGTACAGCTGCATCGGCCTGTTCAACCCAAAATCCGCTGAAAACGTAGGCTCGGTGATGCGTGCGGCGGGCTGCTACGGCGTCAACTCGGTGTTCTACACCGGCAAACGCTACGAACGCGCCCGCGACTTCGTCACCGACACCAAGCGGGTGCACTACGACATCCCGCTGATCGGCATCGACGACCTGCAGCGCATCATCCCGCTGGGCTGTACGCCAGTGGCAGTGGAGCTGGTCGACGGCGCACGGCCACTGCCCGAATACACCCATCCGGATCGGGCGATCTACATCTTCGGCCCGGAGGACGGCAGCCTCGACGAAAGCGTACGCGCCTGGTGCGAAGAAACCATCTACATCCCCACCCAGGGCTGCATGAACCTGGCCGCGACGGTCAATGTGGTGCTGTATGACCGGCTGGCAAAGGGCTTGAATACTCGCTCCGGCCCCAAGTTCAAGTAACCGGGAGCCGGGCTGCAGCGCAGCCCGGCAACCTCACGTCATCCGCTCGCTGGCAGTTTGCCCCAGGCCGACAGCAGCGTCGCCAGAATGATCAACCCTGCCCCCGCCAGCATCCGCAGCGACGGCACCTCGGCGAACAGCACCCAGGCGCAGGCGATCGCATACACCGGCTCCAGTGCAAGGATCATCCCCGCACTGCGCGCCGCCAGGCCCTTCAGGCTCTTGACGAACAGGTACTGCGAAAGGCCCGTGCAGAACACCCCGAGCAGCGCCAGGTAGATCCAGTCCGCCGTCTGCAAGCCCTGCCCCACCAGGTTTTCCAGGGCCACCGGTAGCACCAGCACCGCCACCACCAGGTTTTGCCAGAACGCCACCTGCACGGCCTTCAAGCCACTGGCCCAGCGCCGGTTGGCAATCGCCAGCAAGGCGAACGACAGGCCCGAAGCCAACCCCCAGAGCAAACCCAGGGTGCCCTGGTCGAGCAGGTCGAAGGTCGGCACCACCAGCACCAGGCCCAGGCTCACCAGCGCCAGCAGTAGCCATTCGCGCAGGCGGATACGCTCGCCAAACACGATGCAATCAAGCAGAGCGATGAACGCCGGGAAGCTGGCAAAACCCAGGGTCGCTATCGCCACACCGCCGATCTTCACGGCAATGAAGAAGGTCACCCAGTGTGCGGCCAGCATGGCCCCGGTGAACAGCAGCACGGCGGCGCGACGGCGGTCCAGCCCCCTGAACAAGGCTCGCCGCTGGAGCAGCGCGACCAGCCCCAGGGCAAGCACGGCGAAGGCGGCGCGACCAAAGGTGATGACACTGGCATCGGCCTGGATCAGGGCGCCGAGGATGCCGGTCAGGCCGAACAGCACTGCGGCGACATGCGCCAGGACCAGGGCGTTGCGGTGCGACAGTGCAGGGCTGAGCCCGCGGGTTTGGGAGACGATCATGGGCAGTGAACTCGCAAAAAAATGAAAAATGGCGCACGCAGTCATTCCCCCGGGGCCTGTGCACGGGTTCGATTCTGTTGGGGGAATGTGTGGCCTGCGGTGATCCGCCAGGCCTGCAGCGCCGCAGCCTTGTCTGGCTCTTGCGAGCCGTGCTGCTTATTCGCTGTTGTTGCAGAAAGGGGTTGGGGTGGGTGTTGGCCTTTTCGCGGGCAAGTCGCAGCGGCGAACCGCCGCTCCCACAGCTGATCTCCGTTGGGTTAACTGTGGGCGCGGGCTTGCCCGCGAAAAGGCCAACACCCACCCCCGACAACAAAAGCACTGAACTCCGTCAGAACAGCGCCCTGTCGCTCAATTCACGAAGCGTTGATCCAGATGGTCTTGAGCTCCGTGTATTGATCATGCGCCCACACCGACTTGTCGCGCCCGCCAAATCCGGACTCTTTGTAGCCTCCGAACGGCGTCGAGGCATCGCCCTCGCCAAAGCAGTTCACCGTCACCACCCCCGCGCGGATCTCCCGCGACAGACGCAGCGCGTTGCGCAGGCTGCCGGTGTAGGCCGAGGCCGCAAGGCCATAGACCGTATCGTTGGCAAGCTCGATGGCCTCCTCAAGGGTCTCGAAACTGGTCACGCTCAATACCGGCCCGAAGATCTCCTCGACGAACAACCGGTCATTGCGCGCCACGCCGTCGACGATAGTCGGCTGCACGAAAACCCCATCCCGGGTCTCGCCGCCCTGCACCACTTTGAGGTTGTGTTCGGCGGCATGCTCCAGGTACGAGCGCACCTTCTCGAAGTGCGACCGGCTGACCATGGCGCCCAGGCGATTGTCGGGGTCCAGCGGGTCGCCCAGCTTCCAGTCCTTCAGGTGCTTGCCGATCAGGCCCAGCAGCTCGTCCTTGACGTCCTTGTGCACGATCAGCCGCGACGATGCCGAGCAGTTCTCGCCCATGTTCCAGAACGCACCGGCAGTGACGAACTGCGCCACTTCGTCCAGGTCCTCGCAGTCGTTCATCACCACCGCCGGGTTCTTGCCACCCAGCTCCAGCACGATGCGCTTGAGGTTGGATTCGGCGGCGTACTTGAGGAACAGCCGCCCGGTGTCGGTGGAGCCGGTGAAGCTGACCATCGGGATGTCCATGTGCCGGCCGATGGCCTCGCCCACTTCCCGCCCGCCGCCAGGCACCAGGTTGAACACACCCGCCGGGATCCCTGCCTGGTGCGCAAGCTCGACCACACGCAAGGCGCTGAGGGTGGTTTCCTTGGCCGGCTTGACCACGATCGAACAACCGGCGGCCAGCGACGGCGCGATCTTCCACGCCAGCATCAGCAGGGGGAAGTTCCAGGGCAGCACCAGGCCGACCACACCGATGGCTTCGCGCACCACCATGGTCACGGCGGCATTGCCCGTCGGGGCGGTGCTGTCGTAGATCTTGTCGATCAGCTCGGCGTGCCAGCGCAGAGTGTGGATGGTCTCCGGCACATCGACGTTCTGGCATTCACTGACCGGCTTGCCGCTGTCCAGGCTCTCCAGCACCGCCAGTTCATGGGCGTTGTCTTCGAGCAACTGGGCGAACTTCAGCAGCACATGCTTGCGCTCGCCCGGCTGCAGCCTGGACCAGCTGCCGGCCTCGAACACCCGCTTGGCGGCGGCGACGGCCAGGTCGACGTCCTGCACATCGCAGGCGGCGACCTCGGCCAGTACCTTGCCGGTGGCCGGGTTGGTGGTCACGAAAGTGTTGCCCGAGATCGCGTCACGGAATTCGCCGTCGATGAAGGCCTGAGTACGCGGTTGCAGTTCGGCGGCGATGGCTGCGTACTCGGCTTTGCTCAGCAGTTCACTCATCTCAGGCCGCTCCGGTGATCTGCGCGATGCTGCGCTTGAGCTCGCTGACCACCGCCTGCAACGCCTGCTTCTCATCGGCGTTCAGGTCTTGCAGCGGCTTGCGCACACCGCCGGTGCGCAGGCCGTTGAGCGCGCAACCGTACTTGATCGACTGAACGAACTTGCCGCCTTCAAGGAAGTCCATCAGCGGCATCATCGCCGCCATGATGCGGCGGCCCTTGGCAAAGTCCTTCTCGATCACGCAGGCCTCGTAAAGCGCCACATGCTCGCGCGGGATGAAGTTGGAGCCGGCGCAGACCCAGCTCTGTGCACCCCAGGCGAAGAACTCCAGGGCCTGGTCGTCCCAGCCACAGGAAACCTGGATGTTCGGGCGCTTGATCGCCAGGCGGTGCAACTGGTTCATGTCGCCTGAACTCTCCTTGATGGCCACGATGTTCTTCACATCGGCCACGGCATCGAAGAACGCCTCGCCCATGCTCACGCTCATGCGGCCCGGGTAGTTGTAGAGCATGATCGGCAGGTCGGCCGCGGCGTCCACCGCCTTGACGTGCAACGCAATCTCCTCCTGGGTCGGCAGCGCATAGGGCGGCGTGCCGACCAGCAGCGCATCGGCCTTGATCTCTTTGGCGTGCTTGGCAAAAGCCACGGCGTCCTCGGTGCGGATGCCGCCAGTGCCGACGATCAGCGGTAAACGACCGTTGAGCACGTCCTTGGCCTGGGCCGCGAGCTCGATGCGCTCCTGGGCGGTGTGGGCGTAGTACTCGCCCGTGGAGCCGCCGATGATCACGCCGTGGATCTTCGAGTCAAGCAGATACTCCAGTACGTCGGCGAAGCCCGACTTGTCGATCGATCCGTCAGCGGCCAAGGGGGTGATGGCAGGGGTATAGATACCTTCGAATTTCATTAGCGGTTCTCCTGTGGATGCAAAGGGTCAGTCCGCGCCGACATGGCGGCGCGAGGTAGATGGATCAGGTCAGGGATGCCGCCTGCTGCAGGTTCAGCGAGCGGGTTTCGGGGGCCAGCGCCCAGGACACGGCCAGGCCCAGCAAGGTGACCGCCGCAGCGGCATACATGGTGAAAGCGATGCCGTAGCTGTCCAGGACCATGGGCACCAGCCAGGTCCCGATCGCTGCACCGACGCGTGACAGCGACGTGCCGACGCCGACAGCGTTGGCGCGGATCTCGGTGGGGAACAGCTCGTTGGGGTACACCAGTTGCAGCACCTGGGCGCCACCGATGAACAGCGCATAGGCGCCGAACAAGGTGAGGATCAGCAGCTCGGAGCCGGCGTGGAACACGCCCAGCCCCAGCAGCGCCAGGCCCGACCAGAAGAAGCTGTGAATCAGCATGCTGCGCCGGCCCATGGCGTTGATCAGGCGGGTGGCGATGATGCAGCCGACCACGAACAGCAAGGTAATGGCCACCGAGCCGAACGATGCCCAGTCGCCTTTGAGGTTGAGTGCGCCGAGCACCTTGGGCGCGAAGGCGTATACGGCAAATACCGGGATCACCGAACACGACCAGAACACGGCGACGAACATCATGCGTTTGCCGTAGCCGGAGTGCATCAGGTCGAGGAACGACAAGCGTTTCTGTACCGGCTCCTCTGGCAGATTGCGCAGGGAAAAGTCATGTCCGTACACACTGCGGATCACCGCCTCGGCCTCGTTCGCCCGGCCCTTGCTCAACAGCCAGCGTGGCGACTCGGGCGTGCCGATGCGGATCATGAACAGCAGGGCTCCGATCAGCGCCGGGCTGGCCAGCACCAGCCGCCAGGCGTCGTCACCACCCTGACGCAGCAGGAAGTCCCCCAGGATGTAGGCGAACGCAGCGCCGGCGAACCAAAGAATGGTCAAGGTCGCCAGGCGCGGCCCACGATTGCGCTTGGGCAGGAACTCCACCAGCAGCGAGGTGGCCACCGGGTACTCGATGCCGACCGCCACCCCCACTACGAAGCGCAGCAGGAACAGCGCCAGCGCCGACTCCACCCAGAACTGGCTGAGCGAGGCGAGAATGAACAGGGTCGGGCCGACGAAAAACACCCGCTTGCGGCCGAAGCGGTCAGTCAGCCAACCGCCGAGAAAACCGCCGAAGAAAATACCGATCAGTGCGGACGCGGCAATCATGCCCTGCCAGAAACTGCTCAGTGACAGCCCGGCGGTCATCTGCACCATGGCCACGCCGATGATGCTCAGTACATAGCCATCGACGAACGAGCCACCGCCCGAGCGCACGGTGAGCCATTGGTGAAAGCGATTAAGCGGTACGTCTTCGATTGATACATTGTGAGTTGTCATTATTGTCTCCTGCCATCATCAAACGCAGGCCGTTTTCAGGACGAGCGAACCCGCGACACTGAAAAAGACTTTCAGCCCCGTGAGCCCGAAGTTGCACTTCGAACCGAAACAGCACGCAATAGAAACCGCAGGCCGGGCATAAAATACCCAGCGAATATCAAGTTGTTTATAACGCTTTAATTGAACTCAGCTTTCTTGGCCGGCGCGGTACTGGCCCCACTTCAGGTTGAAATTCAGGCCCAGCGAAACCAGCGGCGCCGGTGGGTTGGCACAAGGGCCCGGTGCATTGAGCACAAACTCGATCAATTCATTTTTCTCGCCCGCCAACCAGTCGGCCAGTAACTTGCCGGTGGCGGTGCCGCGGGTCACGCCCAGGCCATTGCAACACAGGGCGGCGTAGACATTGGATGACAACTCGCCGAAGTAACCCATGTGATTGCGCGACATCGCCAGGGCACCGCCCCAGGTATATTCGAATGGCAGGTCAGGCAACATCGGGAAACGCCGGGCGAACGCATCGCGATGACGCACGGCAAAGCGCTCCAGGTACTTGCTGTTGGCGCGCCCATCGGGGTTGAAACTGAAACTGTTGCGGATCAGCAGGCGGTTGTCCGGGGTGCGTCGCACCGTGGTCCCGAACGGATCGGCCGGAATCACGCCCCAATAGGGCTTGCCGCCGAGTCGCGCCTGCTCTTCTTCGGTCATGGGCCGGGTCAGGCTGGCATAGGTGAACACCGGCAGCATCCGCCCCTTGAGGAAGCCGAAGCTCATGCCAAAGGCATTGGTGGTGAGCACCAGCTTGTCGGCGGTAATCGAACCCTGGGCGTGCTTGAGCACGGTCTTGGCGCCGTACTGCACCTCGGTGATCGGTGTGTGTTCGTAGAGGGTGACGTTGGCCGGCAGGTTGTCGGCCAGCCCCTTGACCAGCGCCGAGGGCTGGATCAGTGAGGTGCCCGGGGTGAACAGGGCCTTGCGATAGAAGTCGGTGCCGATGTGTTCGGGCAACTCGTCCGCCTCGAGCATCTGGTACGGTTGGTCGAGCCGGTCCAGGCCCCGACGATACGCGTCGAGTACCGCGACGCCGCGCGGTTCGATGGCCGCCTGGTACTTGCCACAGTGTTTCATCTGGCAATCGATGCCGTGGCGCTCGACCAGTTCCTTCAAGAACGATTGGCCACTGAGGTTGAGCTTCATGGTCTTGCGAGCGATACCGATATCGCCGATGTAGTCCTCGGCACCGATGTCATGGGGCAGGTCGATGGCGAAACCGGCGTTGCGCCCGGACGAACCGAACCCCACCTCCTGGGCTTCGAGCAACACGACCTGGTCATCAGGAAAGTGCAGTGCCAACTGGCGCGCCGCGGCAAGCCCGGTAAAACCGGCACCGACCACGACCCAGCGCGCGGCACTGTGGCCGCGATGCGGTGCCTGGATACGGCGTCCCTTGCTCAGGTGATACCAGCCACAGCGGCTGTCGTCGGCGGGCAACGAGGCGATCTTGGTCATTTCAGGAACCCGATATTGTTGTTAGCGTCTGTTCCTCATCACGCCCGTCCCTCCCGGCGTCCTGCCAGTACCTGGGATGGCGATGAGTGCTGCATCTACAAGGCCAGTACCACTTCCATTCCCTGGGGCGCCGCGTATTCGGCCATGCGGCGACGGGACAGCTCGAAGTGCTCGCGCACCAGCTGCCCGGCAGTTTCGGGGTCGCGGCGCTCGATCGCCTCGATCATCTGTTCGTGTTGCACGCAGGCCAGTTCGAGGTCGCGCTGCATGTCATCGGTGGTCGGGTGGCGATAGAAGATCTTGCCCAGGCGGGTGTGGTCGATGAGCAAGCGGCGCAGGCTGGGCATCAGGTAATCGTTGTGCGCCATCTTGCCGATTTCCAGGTGGAAGGCGTCGTTGTAGAGCACGCGGTTTTCCACATCCTTCTGTTCGATCGCCTCGCGAAACAGCGCCTGGATCGCCTTGAGCGCTTCGATCTCGCCGGCGGTGGCGTGGGTCGCGGCCAGTTGCGTGGTGGCGATGTAGATCAGCGGCGCGGCGAGGAAGAAGCTGTGCAGCGAATCGTGGTTCATCGCCGCCACCCGTGGTGCGCGGTTGGCTTCGAGCTCGATATAGCCCTCGGCGGCCATCTGGCGCAGCAATTCACGTACCGGTGGTCGCGACAGCCCGAACTCGTCACTCAGGGCCAGTTCATCCACCACTGCGCCAGGCACCAGCTCCATGCTCAGGATGCGCCGGCGCAATGCTTCAGCGAGCACGCCCTTGCGATCGAGCGGCGCTTCTCCGGTGAGTGGATGGACATCAGAACTGGCTTTCATGGCGGCCTTTTTGTTGGTCATGGGTCACTGTCTACAATTTGTATAATGAATATAGAGCGCCGTTAGACAATGTGTCTACAGCTATTTCGATGAGCGGTCTGCAGGGTTACAGGCGGTCGGTATTTGACCATACCTGCATGTCTGAGCGAGACAAACCGGGGTCTGGAAAAGACATTGCACACGGCCGCGACGCCCTGCAGGCAATGAGCGAATCCGACAATTGCACTGAACGCCAGGGCCGCGGACAGGGTCAGCTGCTTTACCAACCCACAAGGAGACCTACCTATGCTCGATATCCACTCGGCGTCAGACAGGCACGACCACAACGTCCAGGGCTGGGAGCGCGTCAGCTCACTGGCAGGCGGTGCCCTGATGATCAGCAAAGGGATGCGTCACGGCGGCCTGATAGGGTTGCTGCAAGTGGCAGTGGGCGGCATGGCGCTGGCCCGCGGCATCAAGGGCCGTTGCGCGACCAAGGCCTGGTTCCACAAGCATCGCGCGGAGTACCGCCGGTTGCATGCCGATATCGAACGCGGGGCGGCGGAATTGAAGGCACTCAAGGCCAGCGCCGAGGCGGCGACCCGCACGGTGACGGTGACCGGTAAGGATCCGTTGGCGGGGGTTTGAATCGGCGGTGGCCTCTTCGCGGGCAAGCCCGCTCCCACAGATCTCGAGAACACCGCTGAACCTGTGGGAGCGGGCTTGCCCGCGAAGAAGTCACCACCGGCTCAACGCAACAACTTGCTCTCCAGCACCTCGGACTCGCGCCCCAGCACGCTCTCGCTGATCTGGATGAACTCTTCTGTACTGACACTGGCCATGCGCATCAGCGCACGAGTGATGTCGTCCAGCGAGCGCTTGTTGTGGCTGTGCAGGCGAATCTCGCGGTCGAGCGCCTGCAGCAACAGCACGCCCCTGGCCACCTGCATTGCGTCGGCCTGCTCGGTGCGAAGGGTCTTTACCTTGGCGCCGTCCTTCTGCAACCGCGCCTGTAGCGCTTGGTAGCGGTCATCGCTGATGCCACCGGCGCGGCGCAGCACTTCGATGGCGTAGTAGTCGGTCAGGCTCTCGCCCAGCCAGTCACTGCGATCACGGTCGTCGATCTGCGCGAACAGTTGCACCAGCTCACGCAGCAGCGGGCTGCTGCCGCTCTCGCCGATCAGTGGGCGGGTGCTGTGCAGGTACAGCGAGTTGCGCGAAGCACGCGCACCGCGCCACATGTCGTCGCGGGCACCGACCACCAGCAGCTTGGGCGGATTGCGCGGGAACACCGCCTGCAACTGCGGCCAGACGAAGGTCATCAGGGTGAGCGTATCCATGCGCCGCATGCCCTGCCCCTGCGGTGCGGCGACCGTCACCTCGGTATCCCCCAGGCGTGCGCGGCGGCTGCCGAGGTTGCCGGCGAGCATCCAGCCAGTGGGGCGATCGAACAGGCGCGAGACGTTGTCGATACGGAATTTCTGCTTGCCGATGCGCGGCCAGGCTGTCTCGACGCTCTGCCAGCCCGACGGCAGTTCGAAGGCCAGGCGTGTCACCAACTCGGTGCCATCCTGCTGATCGAGACGGGCCGGGGGCACGAGCTGATCGCCGCGAAACAACGCCCAATGCGGCGTGATGCGTGCTTCATGGGCGCTGCCATGGGGCCTCACATCGAGCTGCACGCGGTAGCTGAGGCTGCTCTTGCCTGCTCCGGGGTGCCAGACGCCACGGTCCTGCTGCACCTGCCACTGGCCGTCCGCCTTGAAATCGCTGTAGGCGCCCTGCCTGCCCAGGTCGAAGTCCAGGCTGCGCACCGGCGTGCCCTCGGCCAGGGTCAGGCGCACTTCGGCCTGGCCCGTCTGGGGCAGCAGGCGCACCTGGTAGTCCAGATCGACCTTCTTCGCCCAGGCCGGGAAGCTGGCCGACAGGGCCAGTAGCAACAACAACGGGCGACGCATACAGAAACTCCTTGTTCCCCAGAGGCGCGGGCCAGGCGGATCAGCCGGCGCGAAATATCAGGTGGTCTTCCCAGTCGTCTTCGTCGACATCGTTCTCGCTGAGCATCCGCCCGGACTGGGAAATGCGCTGCTCATGGACCTGCTCACGGTCACCGCAGACCAAGTGGTGCCAGGCCGGCAGGTCCTTGCCCTCGCTGACCAGGCGATAGCCACAGGTGGTCGGCAGCCATTTGAACTGGTCGGCCTTGCCCGGCGTGAGCTGGATGCAGTCGGGCACCTGGTCGAAGCGGTTGGGGTAGTCGCTGCACTGGCAGGTGTTCATGTCCAGCAGTTTGCAGGCGATACGCGTGTAATAGATGCTGTTGTCATCCTCGTCTTCGAGCTTCTGCAGGCAGCATAGCCCGCAGCCGTCGCAGAGCGACTCCCATTCCTGCGGATCGAGCTGGTCGAGGGTCTTGCGCCGCCAGAAGGGCGCGGGGTCGGCGATCATCACACGTTTTCCTGCAATCACTTTGAAGGCCGCGGCGCGCGGCGGCGCCAGTCTAGAGCCTGGCCCGACGCAATGCCATACCGCTTGTCAGTGCCGAACGGACGCAGTAGCGTTCAGGCTTTCCCTCTTCCTTTCGCAGGAGCCCGCATGAGCGCCAATCCCCGCATCGCCGACTATGCCATCAACGAGCAGTTCATCAACCGCTGGTCACCCCGTGCGTTCAACGCGGAGCCGATCAGCGAAGAGACCCTGCTGAGCTTCCTCGAAGCCGCGCGCTGGGCGCCATCGGCCTACAACTCGCAGCCCTGGCGCTTCCTCTATGCCCGCCGCGACACGCCGAACTGGGAGCGCTTCCTGGAGTTTCTGGTGCCGTTCAACCGCAGCTGGGCACAGCAGGCCTCGGCGCTGGTGCTGATCCTCTCCAAGACCACCTTCACCGCGCCTGGCGCCAGCGAAGAGACTCCTGCCCTGTGGCACACCTTCGATACAGGTTCGGCCTGGGGCCACCTGGCGCTGCAGGCGAGCATCAGCGGCTGGCACACCCATGGCATGGCCGGGTTCGACCAGGAGCTGGCGCGCAAGGAACTGAAGATCCCCGAAGGTTATGTGCTGCACGCGATGGTGGCGATCGGCAAGCTGGGCGACAAGGCCAGCCTGATCGAAGCACTGCAGGCCCGTGAAGTGCCGAGCCCGCGTCGACCGCTGAGCGAGTTGGCGGCCGAGGGTGATTTCAGTCTCTAAGACTGGGCTGGCCCTATCGCGGGACAAGCCTGCGATAGGGCCAGCAGAAGCACCTCAATACCCGCGCGAGAAATCCACTTCCCCGCGCAACCCCTGCCCCGCCGCATAGGCCCGGACGTTCTCGACGAACAAGCGCACCATCGCCACCGGCGAGGTCGGTGCCGAACTGTGGCCGGTCAGCAGCAGCCCCCAGGCGGTCCAGAACGGATGGCGCTGGGGCAACGGCTCCTGGCGGCAGACATCGATCACGGCACCCGCCAGGTGCCCGCTCTTGAGTGCCTCGACCAGGTCGGCATCGACCACCGCCACACCACGCCCGGCGTTGATGAACAGCGCGGTCGGCTTGAAGCACTGGAACAGCGCGGCATCGTACAGGTCATGGGTGGCCGGGGTATCCGGCAGCAGGTTGAGCACGTAATCGACCTCACCGACCAGCCGCGGCAACGCATCCAGCCCCGCCACTTCGACGAACGGCGCCTGCTCGCGTGGGCTGCTGGCCACGCCATACAGGGTCACGCCAAACGGCAGCAGGAACTCGGCCACCCGCTGGCCGATATCGCCGGTGCCAACGATCAGCACCTTGCGCCCTTCCAGGCTGTTGCCCGGCCGGCCGTCCCAGCGCCGCTCGACCTGGCTGACCAGGCGCGCCAGCACATCGCGCTCGTGAACCAGCATGTAGGTCAGCATGTACTCGGCCATGACCTGGCCGAAGATGCCCACCGCACGGGTCAGGCGATAGTCACGCGGCAGGCCGTCGGCCAGCAGCGGCGTGATACCCGCCCAGGTGGACTGCATCCAGGCCGGCTTGTGGCCCTGGCGCAGCAGGCTGGCGACCAGGTGCGGCTCGCCCAGCCAGATCGGGCATTCAGGGGCGTGGCGCGACAATTCGGCGGAATCGCCACTGGTCAGGACCTCCAGGTCCGGTGCCAGCTCGCCCAGCAGGCGAGCGTAAAGGGCATGATCCTGTTCAGCGATCAGAACGCGCATCTCGATGACAACCTTGCAGAACGACGAAAGCGGCCCGTCGAGGGCCGCCTGTTGATAGGGTTCGCGCCCCGGCTCAGGCCGGATCGTTGCGCCGCAGCAGCTCTTCGGGCAGATGCTCGATGTAGTCGTCGTCCGGTGGCGGCATCTGCAGGTGATAACCCTGGTTGTCGAGGTTCTCCAACACCTTAACGATGTCCTCGCGGGCCAGCTTGCGCTCGGGGGTCAGCACCAGGTCGAAGGCATGCACCGGCGTACCGAAGAACGGCAACAGGCCCTCGGGCACGCGCTCCAGGCCCTCGGCCTTGAGCACATACAGGTACATTTCGCGCTTGCGCGGGCTTTTGTAGATCGAGCAGATACGTTTCATCGAGTCTCTCCGGCGCCTGCCAGATCATCCAGCAGGGCCTGGCCCATCCGCTCACGGCGCCAGCCGCGCAGCGAATCGGGCAATTGATAGGGGCCATTGGGGTAGCCGCTCTTGAGCAGGGCCTCCAGGGCCTTCTTGCGCAGCATCAGCTCAGGGGCGATCTGCAGGCGCTCGCCTTCGGCCTGGCCGATGGCGCGCAGGCGCTTGAGAATGCCGGCGGCTTCGATCGGCAGCGGCTCGGGCAGCACCGCGGGCCATTGCTCGGCAGGCTGGCTGGCGGCGTTCTTGATCAGCTTGAGCAGCGTTTCGCCGTCCTGGCGGATGGTGCGCGGGTGCATCTCCTCGATCTTGGCCAGCGCCGACAGGCTGTCGGGCTGACCCTTGGCCATGGGCCACAGCGAGTGCTCCTTGAGGATCCGGCTGCGCGGTACATCGCGGCTGCGCGCTTCACGCTCGCGCCAGGCGCAGAGCTCGCGCAGCACCGCCAACTGCTGCGGGCCGAGTTTCCAGGCCAGCTTGACGTCGCGGTAAAGGGTTTCGGGCTCGACTTCACGGCGCATTTGCGCCACCAGCTCGGCGCCGTCCTCCAGCACCCAGGCGTACTTGTCATCCGACAGGCGCGGACGCAGGGCAGTGAACAGCTCGGCCAGGTGCACGGCATCTTCGGCGGCGTAGCTGACCTGGGTTTCGGACAGCGGACGCTGCAACCAGTCGGAGCGCGTCTCGCCCTTGGGCAACTCGATGCCCAGCACGTCCTGGACCAGACGCGAATAGCCCATCGAGAAACCGATATTCAGGTAGCCCGCGGCCAACTGCGTGTCGAACAGCGGCTGCGGCAGCTTGCCGGTCAGGCGCAGCAGGACTTCGAGGTCTTCGCTGCAGGCGTGCAGTACCTTGACCACGCCGCTGTCTTCGAGCAATTCGCCCAGTGGCTGCCAGTCGCGGATCAGCAGGGGGTCGATCAGGTAGGCGCTTTGGCCATCGCCGACCTGCACCAGACCAGCCTTGGGATAGAAGGTATCGACCCGCATGAATTCGGTGTCGACGGCCACGAACGGCAGCGTACGCCACTTCCGGCAGAGTTCGGCCAGGGTCTGGTCGTCACGGATCCAGTGTATTTCGATGGCCACAAGGCTCTCCCACAAACATTGGCGCGCAGTATATACGGCGCGGGCACTGCTCGTGAAACCCGGGCCATCCATGGTGGCGATCAGCGGTAGCGCTGACGCGCGATCAGCTCCTGGCCGTCAGCCAGGGGCGACACCCCGCAAACATGTCCAGCGACTGCTGGTACACCTCGGTACGCACCTGCAGCAGGCCGAGCATCGAGTGGAACAGGTTGTCCTGGCTCAGCGGCGTGTCACGCATCTTCGACAGGCAGTCGGTATCGACGGCGAAGTCCTGGCGGTAGCTGTCGGAGAACCAGGCCAGCAGCGGGATGTGTTTCTGCTGGTCCGGGGCGAGCATGTACGGGGTGCCATGCAGGAACAGGTTGTATTCGCCCAGCGACTCGCCATGGTCGGAGAGGTAGATCATGGCGGTGTCGACCTTGTCCTGGTGCTTGCGCAGGGTGTCGATCAGCGACGCCAGCACCTCGTCGGTGTAGACCAGCGTGTTGTCGTAGCTGTTGACGATGTCCTGCTGGCTGCACTGATTCAGGGCGTTGCTGCGGCACACCGGAGTGAAGTGCTCGAAGCCTGCCGGGTAACGCTTGTAGTAGTCAGGGCCATGGCTGCCCATCTGGTGCAGCACCAGCACGGTATCCTTGTCGAGGCTGTCGAGCAGCGCATCGAGGTTCTGCAGCAGGATCTGGTCGTGGCACTCGCCATCGGCGCACAGGACCGGGTCCTTGGCGCTGGTGAGGTTGACGTAGTTGAAACGATCGCAGGTGCCTTTGCAGCCTGACTGGTTATCGCGCCACTGCACCTCGATGCCGGCACGCCCGAGGATATCGAGCAGGCCCTCGCGGCGGCTGGCCAGGCTCGGGTCGTAGTCCTTGCGTGCCATGCCGGAGAACATGCAAGGCACCGACACGGCCGTCTCGGTCCCGCACGAATGCACATCGGTAAAGCCCAGCAGGCCAGCCTCCTTCGACAGGCGTGGCGTGGTATCGCGGCCATAACCCAGCACACCGAAGTTCTCGGCGCGGGCACTTTCACCCACCACCAGCACGGTCAGCGACTTGCGCTCGTGCTTCTGCCAGGCGGCATCGCGATGGGCATCTTCGCCGTATTTCTGGAAGGGTTTGGCAGCGCTGCCGAGCTTTTCGCTGGCATAGCTGAACGACGCCCCGACGATATTGCTCGGGGTGAGCATCAAGTGCAGTTCGTGGTGATTGCGAAACAGCGACGACAGGCCCTGGTAATTGACCAGCCCGATCGAGCCCAGGGCTGCGACGCAGGCGCCGCTGACGATGAGCTTGCCCAGCAGTTCGCGGTGCCAGGGGCGGTAGGCAATGCGTGCCTTCCAGAGCAACAACGACGGCACGACGCCCAACCCCAGCATATAGAGTGCGAACTTCAAAGACAGCAAGTCACGCACTTCTTCGATGTTGGTTTCGGCGACATTGCGGAACATGCCGGCATCAATAAGTACGCCATATTGATTCATGAAGTAGG
This sequence comes from Pseudomonas sp. A014, assembly GCF_052378495.1. NCBI lineage: Bacteria > Pseudomonadati > Pseudomonadota > Gammaproteobacteria > Pseudomonadales > Pseudomonadaceae > Pseudomonas > Pseudomonas sp. A014. The sequence goes on along the minus strand of NZ_CP199001.1, from coordinate 1,532,258 downwards.
CGACACCGGCGCCACTCATGAACAGCACAATCAATACCGGTTTCAATACATACTTGAAGGCCAACAACGTCAATATCAGGTTGAAGGCGAACAACATCAGTACGGCAAACGCCAGGCCTAGCCACAGCCCAACCATGCCGGGGGGCAGGATGGTCTCCAGATGCTCCCACAGGAACAGATTGAGGCCGATCAACAGGTAAAGGCTGGCCAGCAGCGTGACCCACTCGGTCCGCAGTGATTTGATTTTCAACATGGCGTTCGCAATCAGAGTTTAGAAGCGACCAGGCGTACCCGGGCGGGCACCTTGGGAAGTTGGCCGAACTGTAGAAAGCGTAGCATCAATTTTTTGTGAAAAAGACGCCAACAATCGTTTGTGATGCGTCTTTCATGATTAATTAAAGTTCATTCAGCTGCCATTCAGCAGCGTTGCGACGCTGCCGCCTCATCCGGCGAACCGCTCCCGCTGTCGGCAAAGGCAGCTATCCTGAAGGATCAGGATTCTTACCAACCCCTGAAACAGAGGTGAAGAGATGCCAGTCCCGCACGATCTGCTAGCCGACCTGCACATTACCGAAGACAAGTTCCAGGCCCTGATCGACAAGGATCAGGACCTGCACAAGCTGCACAAGGAATACAACGCCAAGGACAAGGAAGTGCTGGCCGCCGAAGGCAACGGCACCAACGACGAGGCGGTCAACCGCCTGCGCAAGGAACGTCTGCTGATCAAGGACAAGATCGAACGGATCATTCATCCGCCCAAGGGTTGAGGTCGTTCGTTGCAATGCCATCGCGGGACAAGTCGGAACGCCGAACCGCCGCTCCCACAGGAACCCCACGGTTTCAGCTACAACGCAGCACCTGTGGGAGCGGCGGTTCGGCGTTCCGACTTGTCCCGCGATGGCGTCAGCCGCCGTTACGCAGAGGCCGCCGCCTGCAACCCCGCCTCGAGGTCGTCGATCAGGTCGCGGTAATCCTCGATCCCCATCGACAAGCGCACCAGGTTCTCGCTGATGCCCATCACGCCCTTCTGCTGCGGGCTGAGCGAGTTGTGCGACATGGTCCAGGAATGGTTGATCATGCTCTCCACACCGCCCAGCGAGTCGGCCAGGACGAAGATCGACAGCGCCTCGACCAGACGATTGACCGCCGCCCGGTCACCCTTCACACGCAGCGCCACCACCGCCCCGCCAGTGCGCATCTGGCGCTGGCACAGCGCATGCTGCGGATGGCTCGCAAGCCCGGGGTAGAACACTTGCTCGACCTGCGGGTGCTGCTCCAGGTACTGCGCCACGCGCAGGGCGTTGGCGCTCTGGCGCTCCATGCGCACATCGAGGGTCTTCAGGCCGCGCAGGGCCAGGTAGCAGTCGAACGGGCCCTGGATCGCGCCCACTGCCATGCTGATCTTGCGCAGGCGCGCCAGCAGTTCATGATTGCCCGCCACCACCACCCCGCCGGTCAGGTCGGAATGGCCGCCGATGTATTTGCTCGCCGAGTGCATCACCAGGTCCACCCCCAGGGTGATCGGCTGCTGGTTCCATGGCGAGCAGAAGGTGTTGTCGATGCAGGTGAGGATGCCGCGCTCGCGGGCCAGGTCGCACAGCGGCTTGATGTCCACCAGGTGCAGCAGCGGGTTGGTCGGCGATTCCAGCCAGATCATCTTCGTATTCGGACGAATCGCTGCGGCGACGGCGTCCAGGTCGTTGAGGTCGACATAGGTGGTGGTCAGCCCGGAGGTGTGTGCCCGGTAGTCCTCCATCAGGCGGAAGGTGCCGCCATAGACGCCATTCATCACTACCACGTGGGCATCCTTGGGCAGCAGTTCGAGCACCGTGGCGGTGGCACTCACGCCCGACGCGCAGGCAACCGCACCGACACCCTCTTCCAGGGCTGCGACACAGGTTTCATAGGCGTGGCGGGTGGGGTTGGAAACACGGCTGTAGGCGTATTCGGGATTGTCGTCCAGGCCGCGCTTGATGAACGAGCTGGAGGTGACGATGGCCGGGAAGATAGCGTTGTCGGCGACGCTGGACTGCTCGCCGGCGTGAATGGTGCGGGTGGCGAAATTGCGCGGTTTTTCGGCCATGGTCGGATCCGTTGACTGAAGGGGGTCAGGTAGAAAACCGCCACTATCGCATATCCCGGTCCGACCCGCTGCAACGGCGCCGGGCGTAGCAAGAGATTCCCCGATTGAGCTACTCTCGAGAAACTTTTTCTGCAAAGCAGGCCCCTATCGCCATGGACAGTTTCGACCAGCACATCCTCACCCTGCTCCAGCGCGACGCCTCGATCTCCCTCAAGGACCTGGCCGAGGCGGTCAACCTGACCACCACGCCCTGCTGGAAACGAGTCAAGCGCCTGGAAGACGAAGGCTATATCCGCGGCCGCGTCGCCTTGCTCGACCCCGAGCGCATCAACCTGGGCCTGAGCGTGTTCGTCCAGCTCAAGACCCAGCGCCACGACAGCGCCTGGCTCGAGCATTTCGCCAGGACCGTGACCAGCTTCGAAGAAGTGATGGAGTTCTATCGCATGTCCGGCGACTGGGACTACATGCTGCGGGTGGTGGTCAGCGACATCGCTGCCTACGACCGCTTCTACAAGAAGCTGATCACCAGCACCGACGGGCTATCGAACATCACCTCCAGCTTTGCCATGGAACAGATCAAGTACACCACGGCGTTTCCGGTGTATCGGTGAGAAGGTCGCAGTAGCGGTCTGATGCGCGCTCACTGATCGCTTGATAGACCAGACCTATCAAACGGTCGGGCAAAGCAATTTGACGCCCGTGCCTGCAGGTTATAGCGTGGACATTACCCCCACCCCACCCTTCCGAGCGCGAACGTGGAACACAGCAGCCAGGCCCTGATCGACGGTTTCAACCGGAAAATCGACTACCTGCGAATGTCGATGACCGACCGCTGCGACTTCCGCTGCGTCTACTGCATGGCCGAAGACATGCAGTTCCTGCCCCGCCAGCAGATCCTCAGCCTCGAAGAGCTCTACCAGGTCGCCGAACGTTTCGTCGCACTGGGCACCCGCAAGATCCGCCTGACCGGTGGCGAGCCGCTGGTACGCCAGGGCATCGTCGACCTGTGCGGGCGCATCGCCGCCCTGCCCGGCCTGCGCGAGCTATGCATGACCAGCAATGGCTCGCAGCTTGGCCGCCTGGCCCAACCGCTGTTCGACGCCGGCGTCACACGCCTGAACATCAGCCTCGACAGCCTCGATGCACAACGCTTCAAGGCCCTGACCCGCACCGGCGACCTGGCCCAGGTGATCGCCGGCATCGACGCTGCGCGCCAGGCAGGCTTCCGCCGCACCAAGCTCAACTGCGTGGTGCTCAAGGGTCGCAATGACGATGAAATCGTCGACCTGGTGCGCTTTGCCATCGACCGCGAACTGGACATCACCTTCATCGAGGAAATGCCCCTGGGCGTGATCAGCGAGCACGAGCGTGGCGAGTCGTTCTACTCCAGCGACGATGTGCGCGAGCGCCTGGAGCCGCACTTCACCCTGATCGAATCGGCCGAATCCTCCCAAGGCCCGGCCCGCTACTGGCGCCTGGCCGAAGCGCCGCAGACGCGGGTCGGCTTCATCTCGCCGCACAGCCACAACTTCTGCGCCACCTGCAATCGTGTGCGCCTGACCGTCGAAGGCCGGTTGCTGCTGTGCCTGGGCAACGAGCACTCGATGGACCTCAAGCAGGTCCTGCGCAGCCATCCCGATGACAGCGAGCGCCTGGAACAAGCGATTCGCGAGGCCGTGCACCTCAAGCCCTACCGCCATCACTTCGAGGTGGGTGGCGAGGTGCAGATCCTGCGTTTCATGAACATGACCGGCGGCTGATCGGCCGTCTCTGGAACCGCCTTGATCGTCCATTCCAACACCGACATGCTGCGCATGCTGTTCACCCTGCGCGGCTCGATCGTCAAGCGCATCGCCCTGCGCTGCCTGATGGTGACCTTGCTGGCCGCCCTGATCGTGCTGGTCGAGCGACGTTACCCAGCGCTGTTCTACCCGGTCAGCGCCACGCCCTTCACCCTGCTCGGGTTGTCGCTGTCGATCTTCATGAGCTTTCGCAACAACGCCTGCTACGACCGCTGGTGGGAGGGGCGCAAGGCGTGGGGACGAATGATCATCGAGACCCGTTCGTTCATCCGCGAAAGCGTGGTGATCGCAGATCCGGCCCTGCGACGTGAGCTGCTGCGCAGCCTGTGCGGCTTTGCCCATGCGCTGAACGCGCGCCTGCGCAACGAGGACGAACTGCACACCGCAAGGCCCTGGCTAGCCGAAGGCGCAGTCGTTACCCAGCACAATGTCTGCGACGGCATCCTGCGCGTAATCGGCGCGCACTGTGCGCGACTGGCCGAACAGCAGCACATCAGCGAATTCCGCTACACCCTGCTCGAGCAACGTCTGCTGGGGCTTTCCGAGGTGCAGGCGACCTGCGAGCGGATCAAGGGCACGCCGCTACCGTTCCCCTATACCCTGCTGCTGCACCGCACCATCTACATCTTCTGCCTGCTGCTGCCGTTCGCCCTGGCCCAACCGCTGGGCTGGCTGGCGCCGCTGTTCACCACCATCGTCAGCTACACCTTCCTTGGCCTGGATGCGATCGGCAACGAGCTGGAGGATCCGTTCGGCCGCGACGAGAACGACCTGCCCACCGACGCCATGGTGCGCACGCTGGAGCGCGATGTGCTGTCGGCGCTGGGCGAGCCGCTGCCACCGGTGCTGGAGCCGGTGAAGCATGTGTTGAGCTGAAGCAAGCCCTCTCCTGTAGGAGCGGGCTTGCCCGCGAAGAGGCCCGCCAGACCAACACACCGCTAACGATCAACCCCGACTCTCACACGCCCCCACCGCCTTCAGGTGCGGCACGAAGTTGCACGGCCGATGCCGCGCATCCAGTTGCTCCACCAGAATGCCCTCCCACGCGGTGCGGCAGGCGCCGGTCGAGCCCGGCAAAAGTACGGGTATCGCTGACCGTCAGCACGGCGATGTTGAGCGGTACGAATACCGCATCCGGTTTGACACTCAGGGGTTTGTCTCCAAGGGGGATTTTGCGTCACGCTAGAGCCCTCGGGCGCATGCGTCCAATCGATACGACGTACCGTCCGATCAACACCCTCTATCGCCAGGCCGAACCATGGACATCAAGCAGCTCAAGTTCCTCATCGCCCTCGACCAGACCCGCCACTTCGGCCAGGCCGCCGCGCTGTGCCACATCACCCAGCCGACCCTGTCGATGCGCCTGCGCAACCTGGAGGACGAGCTCGACCTGGTGCTGGTCAAGCGCGGTCAACGTTTCGAGGGTTTCACCGAAGCCGGCGAGCGCATCCTGGCCTGGGCCAAGACCCTGCTCGCCGCCCACGACGGCCTGCAGGCCGAGGCTGCCAGTTGCCGCGGCCAGGTGGTCGGCAGCCTGCGCCTGGGCACCGTGCCGCTGGCCAGCTTCAACCCGATGGAACTGCTGCTGCCGCTGCGCGAGAAATACCCCGAACTGCACTTCCAGCTGAGCTCGCTGAGTTCGGAGCAGATCATCGACGGCCTGAGCCGCAACCAGCTCGACCTGGGCATCTGCTACCTCGACCAGGTCAATGTCAATTTCTTCGAGGTGGTCGAGCTGGGTATCACCACCATGGGCCTGCTGCACGACACCCGGCACTTCCAGTTCGACACCGAGCAACTGCGTTGGGAAGAACTCGACGGCCTGCCGCTGGGCCTGCTGAGCAAAGGCATGCACTACCGCCAGTCGCTGGACCTGAGCTTTCGCAGCCGCGGCCTGGAGCCCCAGGCCGTGCTGGAAAGCGACTCGACCTTCCAACTGATCCAGGCACTGAACGCCGGCATCTGCTGCGCGGTGATGCCGCTGGACTGCGGCCTGGAAGATCTGAGCGAACACCTGCGCATCATCCCGGTGGCCGACGCCAGCATTCACAGCCCGGTGGGCCTGCTGCTGCGCCGCAGCGAACCGCGCTCGGCCATCGCCGAACAGTGCTTCAACGAAGCGCGGGCACTGTTCAGCGCAGGCTGAGCCTGCTCAGCGCTTGGCCAGGAAATCCAGCATCACCTTGTTGAACACCTCAGGCTTCTGCAGGAACGCAAAGTGGCTGGTGCCCTCGATGAACTGCAGCTTGGCGCCGGGAATGCTCTTGGCGATATAGCGGGTGTGATCGGGTTTGATCGCCTCGTCGTGATCGCCGTCGACGATCAGGGTCGGCGCCTTGATGGTCGCCAGTTGCGCCGGCGTCCAGTTCGGTTGCTGCTGGTACATCTGGGCCAGCGCGGCATTGAGCTTTTCGAAACCGTCCGGCGTTGGCGACAACTGCTTGTACTCCTCGGCGGCACGGGTGATGAAGGTGCCGAAAGCAGGCTTCTTGTCGGCATCCGGGAAGGCACCGGTCGGGTCGGTGTTGGCGCCGAAGGCGATGATCCGGCCGACCTTGTCCGGGTAACGCATGGCCAGGTCCAGCGCGGTGATGCCACCGTCGCTCCAGCCCACCACATCGACCTTGTTCAGGCCCAGCTGTTTCATCAGCCCGACCACGTCATCGGCCATGGCGTCGTAGCTCAGCGGCAGGCCATTGGCATTGCTGCGACCATGGCCACGGGTGTCCACCGAAATGACCTGGTAATGCGTCGACAGCGCCTTGGCCTGGCCGGCCAGGTAGTCGGCATTGGCCGGGCCGCCATGCAGCAGGAACACCGGCGTGCCCTTGCCTTCGATGTGGTAGGCGAGCTGCACGCCATTGACCTCGGCGGTCTTGAACGGCCCTGCAAGGTGTGGCGTGGGCGGCAGGACCTCCCAGGTTTCGGCAGCCTGGGCGGTAGCACCGAGCATGGTCAGGCCAAGGGTGCCGAGAAGCAGAGTGCCGCGGGCAAGGGTACGCAGGTGGGGCATGGTGACGACTCCGGTCGTTGGGGGTTTCAGCTCGTAAACGCGCGCCACGCCGGTTTATTCCGTCACATCTCGTCACCCGGTCAGCGACCTTGCCCCAACTGCGCCGCCAACCACTGCGAAAACACCCGCACCCGCGCCGACAGTTGTCGACTCTGGGGGTACACCACCGACACCGGCATCGGCGGTGGCGGGCAGCCCGGCAACAATTCGCGCAGGCTGCCGGCCGCCAGTTCATGGACAATCCGGTAGCGTGGTACCTGAACGATCCCCAGCCCCGAAAGCGCCGCGCCGGTGTACAGGTCAACGCCGGTCACCGAAACCCTCGCGGGCAACAAACGCTCCACCACCTCACGACCGACCCTGAACTCCAGGGGCACCGCCCGCCCGGTGGCGCTGGACAGGTAATCCACCGCGAAATGCTGCTGCAAGTCGTCCAGCGTGGCGGGCGTGCCGTGCTGCGCGAGGTACTCGGGGCTTGCCACGGTCACCTGTTCAAGGCTGGCAACCTGTCGGCCGATCAACGACGAATCCTGCAGCAGGCCCGCCCGCAGCACGCAATCCACCCCTTCGCGCACCAGATCGACCAGTCGGTCGTCCTCACCGATGTGCAGGGTGATGTCCGGGTACTGCGCCAGGAACCCACCCAGCGCCGGCATGACGAAATGCTTGGCCAGGGTGCCCTGCAGGTTGACCCGCAGCAGGCCCTTGGGAGGGGCGTTGCGAAAGGCGCTTTCGGTCTCCTCGAGGTCCAGCAACAGGCGCACGCATCGGTGGTAGTAGGCCTCGCCATCGTGGGTCATGCGCACATGCCGGGTGGTGCGCTCGAGCAGGCGCACGCCGAGGCGCTGCTCCAGGCGCTTGATCAGGTTGGTGACGGTGGCCCGCGGGATCTGCAGGTCCTCGGCAGCCTGGGAAAAACTGCCGCGCTCGGCGATACGCACGAACACCTGCATTTCCTGGAAGCGATCCATGGACGGGTTCTCCTGGAGGGTGGCGGCTACCCTTGCTTCGCAAGGGAAAGACGCCAAGTCGATAATTAAAGCAAATGGAACACTGATCGCACTTGCCGCGCAATTATCTTTTTTCGCCAACAGTCCACACTCCTTCCCACACCCACTCAGAAGGATGCCCAGCATGACCTCTTCCGTAGCCCTGATCACCGGTGCCTCGCGCGGCATCGGTGCCGCCATCGCCCGCCGCCTCAGCCGTGACGGCTTCGCCGTGGCGATCAACTACGCCAGCAACGATGCCGAAGCCGATGCACTGGTGGCCGAGATCCGCCAGGCCGGCGGCAAGGCCATCGCCCTCAAGGCCGATGTGTCCAGTGCAGGCCAGGTACAGACCCTGTTCGACACCATCGAGCGGCAACTGGGTCGCATCGATGTGCTGGTCAACAACGCCGGCATCCTCAAGGTCGCGCCCCTGGCGCAGACCAGCGACGAGCTGTACGCGCGCAACTTCGCGATCAACACCCAAGGCGTGTTCAACACCCTGCGCGCTGCCGCCACACGGCTGAACGACGGCGGGCGCATCATCAACCTGACCAGCACCACGCTGGCCCTGAAAATGCCAGGCTACGCCATCTACAACGGCACCAAGGCCGCGGTAGAGGCCTTCACCCAGGTGTTCGCCAAGGAACTGCGCGGTCGCAACATCACCGTCAATGCCGTGGCCCCGGGCCCGGTGGAAACCGAACTGTTCCTGGCCGACAAGACGCCCGAGCAGATCCAGGCCGCCACCCAGGCACCCCCCCTGGGCCGCTTGGGCCAGCCAGAGGATATCGCCGGTGTCGTCGCCTTCCTCGCCGGCCCTGACAGCGGCTGGGTCAACGGCCAGATCCTGCGCGCCAACGGTGGCGTGGCCTGAACAGCCGATAACGCCGCCCCACGCCCCTGATCTTCCCGCCTTTTCTGCACCCCGGCCCCCGGGGTGCTGTCATGCGTGGCGGTTTATCGCCACGGCCTGTTGTGGTGCAAAAAAATGATGGCCCGCGCAATGTTTTCGAGCAATTACTCGAAACTTCCGAACTTTCCCAATAAAAACAGTCGATAACAAATTTCGTGCGCGTGACTGTATACGAAAGGCGACCGCAAACCCTACCGCAAACCCGCCATTTGTTTCATGACAAAGATGACAACTGCGAATGTGTTCACAAACTTCGCGATGGCGGATTACCGCCAACTAATAAACGACACAAAAGGATGTTCTAAATAGTCTCCACAGGAGGGTCAGTTTATCCCCACCCAACAATGAATCGCGCCGCGGCCGTGCATAGAGCACACACTTAATGTCCCTTGCCAGGTATGGCGGGGAACCGCCAGGCGCTGTTCGTTTTTTCTCAGCACACACCGTCATGAACCGTACAGCCCGCGATTTACAAAGCCTCCATGCGCCGTCTTCGTCCTGCAAAGCACGTCCACGGCCTCGCTCATTCGGCAACCCGAACGTCATACGAATGAAACATTCGGAATCCCGAATAAAACAACGACCGACCCCGGCAATGCGCATCGTTTCGCGAAAGTTCAAGGACGCCCGTTACCAGATGATCATTGGATCCATGGCACGGTACTTGCCAGAATTTGATCCGCTGCGGAGTCCTTCCGCGACGTGCCTTGCGAAAGATGAGCGAACAATGACAAGCGAATGGCCATTGGCTGTCGAAGTTCGCCCGTGCCACCGAGACAGACCTTACGTCGGATCGTGCTGTTTATCCTGAACATGTGAAACAACAAAGGCGCCCTTCAAGACCGCCAATAACTAACTCATTCATAAAGGTTTAATCATGCCCCTGACCAAGACCAAGCCCGGAAAGATTGTCGCCCTGGACGCTCTGGATACCCCTGATCCGGAAAACGCCCTGTGCTTTGGGTCCTTCGTGCTCTACCCCCAGCAGCATCTGCTGTTCAAGGACGGGGAACTGGTGCAGTTGGGCAGCCGTGCGCTGCAACTGCTGGTCACGCTGGCGAGCCGAACCGGCGAGCTGTTGGAGAAGAACGAGCTGCTGGCGCTGGTCTGGCCCAAGGTCATCGTCGAGGAATGCAACCTGCGCGCGCAAATGACCACCCTGCGCCGAGTGCTTGGCGAAGAAGGAGACTTCACCTACATCGTCACCGTACCGGGCCGCGGGTACCGCTTCGTGGCTCCGGTGACCATCCGTGAAATGGCGCCGCAACCTTTGCTTGCGACCAAACCCGGCAACGACCTGCCGAGCCTTGGCAGCAGCGTCATCGGCCGCGACGACATTTGCCAGACCCTGGCCGAAACCCTGCGCAGCCGCCGCCTGCTCACCCTCACCGGCACCGGCGGCATCGGCAAGACCACCCTGGCGCTGACACTCGCCCACGCCATGGCCGAAGACTTCAGCGAGGGGCGCACCTTCGTCGACCTCACGGAGGCTGACCAGCCTGCCTGCGTCGCCGACCTGGTGGCGGCGGCGCTGGGCATCGACAGCACCCCACAAGACGCCGTGGCGCTGATCGCCGCCCTGTTCGACGAAGCCCGCCACCTGCTGATCCTGGACAACTGCGACCACGTGCTCGAAGCCACCGCGACCCTGGTCGAAGCCCTGCTGCAACAGGCGCCGGGCTGCCATATCCTGGTCACCAGCCGCGAAGCCCTGCACGCCGAAGGCGAATGCGTGCACGAGGTCGCGCCGCTGCCCTGCCCCGCAAACGATCACGTACTGTGCGCCGCCCAGGCCCTGCTCAGCCCGGCCGTCCAGTTGTTCGCCGAGCGCGCCGCTGCGCACGACACGGACTTTGCCTTCAGCGATACCGACGTGCCGGCGGCGCTCGCACTGTGCCGTACCCTCGACGGCAATCCCCTGGCCATCGAGATCGCCGCCAGCCACGTACGCGCCTTTGGCCTGGCCTATCTGGTCGAGCTGCTCGATGGCGACTTCCGCCTGCAGATGGCCGGCCGGCGTACCGCCCTGCCCCGCCACCGCACCCTGCAAGCCTCGCTGGAGTGGAGCCACGCGCTGCTGTGCACGCAGGAGCAGGCGATGTTCCGTCAGCTGTCGGTGTTCACCGGCAGCTTCACCCTCGCCGCCGCCAAGGCGGTGGTCGAGGTCCAGCCAGGCCCTTTCCAGGACGCTGCCTGGCTGGTGGAAAGCCTGATGGACAAGTCGCTGCTGGTGGCCGCCGGGGCGCAACCGATCAAGCGCTACCGCCTGCACCACACGGCCCGCGTGTATGCGGCGCAGCAGCTGGCCCTGCATGACGAGACCGCCGCTATCGCCCAGCGCCACGCGCAGTACACCCTCCAGGAACAACGCCGCGCGGTGCAAGACCTTGAGCGCCTGGACAGCGACAGCTGGCTGGCCCTGCACAGCCCCGGCAGCGACAGCGTACGCAGCGCCTTGAGCTGGTGTTTCAGCGAACAGGGCGACGCCTGTCTCGGCGTCGAACTCACGCTGATGAGCGTGCCGCTGTGGCTGCGCCTGTCGCGGGTCGACGAATGCCACGCCTGGGTCGACCGCGGCCTGCGCTTCGAGGCCATCACACCCCGCCAGCGCATGCTCTTGCTGACCCTCTCGGCCAGCGTCATGGCCCTGACCCGCGGTGCCGGGCAGTCGATCCGTGACGCCTGGCAGCAGGTGATCGAAGACGCCCGCACCCTCGGCGACACCGAGCATGAACTACGCGGCCTGTGGGGCCTCTGGCACGACCACTGCTGCAGCAACCAGCACGCCGAGGCGCTGGACCTGGCCAACCAGTACATCCAGCTCAGCGAACGCACCGGCATCCTCGAACGGCGCATGCTCGGCCGGCGCATGCGGGCAACGCCGCTGTTCCAGATGGCCGACTTCGATGGCGCCCGCCAGGCGATCAGCGAAGCCCTGAGTTTCCCGATGATGCCCCGCGCCCACGTCATCGACAGCCACTTCGACCAAGGTATCGCCGCGCGCTCGCTCAAGGCCCAGGTGCAGTTGCTGCAAGGCCAGGTCGGTCAGGCCCTGCTGACCATCGAGGCCAACGTCGAAGCGGCGTTGACCCAGCACCACCCGGCCAGCCTCTGGTACACCCTGAGCCTGAGCGCCATCCCCATCACCCTGCTGGTCGGCCACGAAAAGCGCAGCCGCGAGTTTCTTGCCCGTCTCAAAGAGAGTCTGGGGGGCCACGAGATGCCGGTATGGCGCCTGTTCGTCCGGTGCTTCGAGCACATTCTGCTGATCCGCCAGGGCAGTGCCGAAGACGGCGTGCGCGGCCTGGGCGAAGCGCTCGACCAGCTCCATGCGATCGGCGACAGCCCGCTGTACAACCTGGTGCGCAGCGAGTACGCCCAAGGTCTGGCGCAGTTGGGGTTGGAACAGTTGGCCATCGAGATCCTCGACCAGACCCTGGCCGTGACCGCCGCTCGCCAGGAACGCTGGTTCCGCCCCGAGCTGTTGCGCATCAAGGCCCAACTGCTGGCCAGGCCCGATTCGCCCGAACGCCAGGCGCAAGCCCAGGAGCTGCTCAACCAGGCCATGCAGGAGGCCCAGGAACAGGGCGCGCGCTTCTGGGCCGGACGCATCACCGCCACCCTTTCGCAGTTGACCAGCCAACCGGAGGAAGCCCCCAGGCGCACCAGCCAGGCCTGGGATCAGCGTCGTCAGGAGCGCCAGTTCAACACCCAGTTTTCACACACGTGAAACCTTGCTGTAACTTGCCAAGGTTGTGCGTTTCAAAGGTCGAGGTCGCCTAGGATCAGACTTCCATGAACCTTTGATGTCGGTCGCGCAACCTGGTCGCCCAGCAACGGAATCGTCTCGGGCTGCGGGGCTGCGCTTGCCGCCGTCCTCGCCCCGGACCGTGCAATGATCAACAGACCCGAAGCCCCCTCCAGCAGCAGCCCTTCCTCCCCCTCCGACACCGCCGGCCTTTTCGACAGCGTCCTCGACAAGGCCCGCCTGCTGCTCAGCGATCCGGGCGCGGACAAGACCTTCAAGCCCAAGGTCCTGGCGGCCAACGACGGCGGCGGCAGCGTGCCGCACGACAAGCCCGCCGATGCCGACAGCTACAAGGACATCACCGAGCTGCCGGAAACCCTCGATATCGGCAAGCTGAAGATCGTCGCCCAGGACAAGGACAACGGCGTCATCTACTTCGAGCACGGCGGCAACAAGTACCAGATCAGCGAGAAGGCCGCGCAGGACAGCCAGCCAGGCTACGAGACCTTCGAGAACCTGCGCTTCGGCCATGCCGTGCCGACCCGTGAAGACCGCGGCCCCGACCACGGCACCCAGCTCTACAACCTGCTCGACACCTTGGCCGACACCCAGGGCACACCAGCCCACGACCTGATCGTCGCCGGCCTCACCGACCCGGGCCAGTCGCTGCTGCGCAAGGACGACAGCGGCTTCCTGCTGGACAACATCCAGTCGGTGGAGCAGGCCACCGACGGCGTGCTCAAGGTCAAGCTCACCAACGGCCGCGAAGTCATCATCGCCGAGGGCATCACGCCCGAGGCCTATGCTGCCTACAGCGGCGCCGGCAAGACCCGTGTCGCACTGGACGACGCCAAGGCCGCCGGCTACGAGCAGGTCACCGGCCTGCCCGCCGGCCTGGACGTGGACAAGCTCAAGGTGGTTTCCGAAGACAAGGACGCCCACGTCATCCTGTTCGAGCACGACGGCCACAAGTACGCGATCAGCCGCGACGACGCCAAGGCCCACGACCGCGGCTACGACTCGCTCGACAGCGTCCCCTCCGCCGCCGCCAACCAGCCCGCCCCGGAGAACCGCGGCAGCCAGCTGTACGACTTCCTGCACGCGCTGGACACGACCAAGGGCACGCCCGCCTTCGACTACATCAAGAACGCCCACAAGCTGCCCGACCAGCACCTGCAGACCCGTGCCGAGGGCACGCTGGGGATGAACGACATCAGCAAGGTCGATGCGCCCACCGACGGCATCCTGGTGGTCACCAAGGCCGACGGCAAACTGGTGGTGGTATCGCGCGACGTCTCCCCCGAAGCCTTCCTCGACTACAGCACCAAGGGCCAGACCCTCGCCGGTCTGGAAAAGGCCAAGGGCGACGGCTACACCAAGGCTGGCCCGGACGACTACCTGGCCTCGACCGAGGACATCATGAGCGTCGGCGGCATCGGCGACTACGGCCCGGGCCTGATCGCCTTCACCCAGCGCAAGCCCGGCGGCGAAGAGCAGAAGATCATCGTCTCGCAGTTCGACAACCCGCAGATGTTCGAACAGATCGCCGACTACCGCAGCAGCATCGCCGAGCAGGTCACCGACGTCGACAAGCTGCGCGCCGACCATGGCCTGCCGCCGCTCAAGGAAGTCTCGGTGGATGAGCTCGCCACCACCGAAAAGGACGAGGACGGCCAGCCGTTGTCGGTACGCGACCTGGCCATCCGCGACCTGGTCGATGGCTACCGCGCCGGGATCAAGGACGGCAGCATTGCCAAGGACGACCCACGGGCCAAGCTGGTTCGGGCGCTGGAAGCCAAGAGCATGGCCGACCATGGCATGTCGATCATCCCTGAGCATGGCTTTGGCAACCATGGCAACGCCAGCGACCCGATCACCGTGACCTCGCGCGATGTGCGCGACGAGATCTTCGATGCCAAGGCCATCGATGCCCAGCTCGGCGAACTGCTCGGCGACCCGACCATCGTCGCCGACCTCAAGAGCAAGCACGACGCGGCCCTGGGCAAGGTCGAAGGCGGCTCGGCGAAAGTCGACGAAACCCGCCAGAAGCTGCTCGACAGCACCTCGTCGGAGAACTTCGTCAAGTACATCAACGATCTGCAGGCCAACGGCCAGACCGAGCTTGCCACCAGTGAAATCCGCAGCGCCTACGCAGGGCTCGCCGACATCGATCCGGCCAAGGCCGACCAGTTCCTGCAGAACCTGCAGATCGACGGCTACACCCTGGAGCTGGACAAGCTGATCGCCGACCCCAGCAAGATCTCCGACGACAACACCGCGCTGGCCACCACCGACCAGACCCTGCTCATGCTCCAGGCCCTCAAGGCCGGCGGCGACGGCATCCCGCGCAGGTCGCTGGCGACCTACGAGAAATTCGTCGAGATGCTGCTCAAGGACAAGGACATGGCCACCGATTTCGGCAAGGTCATGAGCAACCTGGGCGACACCTGGCAGGCCAACGGCAAGATCACCCTCGACGACATCAACAAGGCGGTCAGCACCGAGCTGATGCCGAACCTGAGCGCGGAAAACCGCGGCGCCTTCGTCAAGACCTTGTCCTTCCTCAGCGACAATGGCGTGCTCGGCTCGATGGGCGGTGCGATCTCTCTGGGGCGGGCCATCTATCAGCTGGCCGGCAAGGGCGGCACGCTGGCCGACACCCCACGCGAGCGGGCCGGCATCGCCAACGACTTCATCGGTTTCCTCAGCACCGGTTCGCACTTCGCCACCCTCGGCACCAAGGCCTTCGACAAGGCGTTCGGCACCAACGCCTACAAGCTGATGGGCCTGGACCGCTCGGTGCCGACCATCTGGAGCAAGCCAGGCACTGCGGGGCCCGAGATCCCGCGCAGCGTCCAGGATGTGCAGAACCAGTACTACAACATCATCGACGACGCCATGGCCGACGGTAAGGATGTCGGCAAGGCGCTCAACGGCCAGCCGTTCGACGAAGCCACGATGAACAAGCTGCACCAGGGCATCGAGAGTGGTATCGAAAAGCGTGGCGGCGTGGTCGGCGCAGGCAAGATCGCACGCTTCGCCGGCAGTGCGATCAAGGTCATCGGCGCCGGTGCCGACGTGGTCGGTGGGGTGATCGGCGTGGTCATGGGTGGCCTGACCATCCGCGACGGCGTGCGTGAGAAAGACCCGATCAAGATCGCTTCCGGTTCCTTGTCGGTCGCAGGTGGCGTCAGCAGCCTGTTCGGTGCAGCCGGCAGCGTCGCCGGGGTGTTCGGTATCACCGGGCGCCTGGTGCCCCTGCTCGGGCCGGTGGGGTTCCTGTTCTCCGGGGTGTTCTCCTTCGTCGGTGCGATCCTCAACGACGTCAAGTCGCACAAGCTGCACAAGATCTCGCTGCAGAACTGGGACCAGATCCAGGACTTCAAGCAGGACGGCCTGCTCAAGCCCAACGGCGACGAGGCTTATGTGTGGCTGCAGACCTACCTTTCCGATTGGGGCCAGCGCGACGCGCCGGGCGATCGCAGCATCTTCGACTTCCGCAAGGAAGAGTGGGATGCACGCTCGAGCATCCGCGGCGACCATCGCGTCGATCATCCGGATTACATCGGCGACGGCAACAACCGCCGTTCGGAAGACTACAAGTACTCGCTCAAGCCCTCGGACTGGATCGACGACAACGGCAACATCATCTCGATGGTCGGTGATGGTTATGGCGGGCCGTACAAGCCGGTGGACAACGGCTGACCAACCCCTGCCTTGTGGAGCGGCGGTTCGCCGCTCCACAAGGGCCACACTGCCTCTGTAGGAGCGGGCTTGCCCGCGAACACCGGCATAGCCGGTGCCATGCATCGCGATGTTCCTTTCGCGGGCAAGCCCGCTCCCACAGGGTGGCATGGCCTCGGCGGCTCCGGTGTTCGCGGTGACAAGAGCCGAGCTATCTCTGCCGGGGCTTAGATCAACCGCGCAGCCACCAGCAGATCCGCTACCGCCTGGAAGGTGCTGTCCGGCACCGGATCCCCCGCCACGGTGCGCCGGGCAAGCTCGGCCGCCAGGCGGGCATCCATGGCATGGGCGATCCCCAGTTGCGCAGCTTCGCCAAGCATCCGCGCGCTCTCCTCAGGCTCGGCCTGGCACACCACCACCGGCACCGGCGTCTCCCCGCGCACATAGCGCAAACCCACCACCCAGCCACCGGCCACACCCACCATCAACGACGCCCGGCCCAACCCCAGCTTGGTCGCCATGGCCTGCATTTCCTGGCGCTGGCGGCGCAGCTCGCGCTTGATCAACGGATCGCCATCGATATCCTTGCGCTCGCGCTTCTGCTCGCTGCGGGTCATGCGCATGTCGCGGCCGAACAGCCAGCGCTGCATCAGCACATCCGCCGCGCCCAACACCAGAAACGCCGCCAGCACCGTGAACACCAGCGGCTTGAGCACCAGCAGGAAGGTCGACTGCAGGCACTCAGGCCCGCACCGCGACGACTCCATCAGCGCCTGCAGCGCATGGCGCCCGACCACGTAGAACGCCAGCCCCAGCAAGTGCACCTTGACCAGGCCCTTGAGGAACTCCACGACGTTGCGCATGGCGAAGATGCGCTTGAAACCCTCGGCCGGGTTGATGCGTTTGAAATCCGGCTTGAGCGGTTCGACCGAGAACACCACCCCGCGCATGGTCACCAGGTTGGTCAGCACCACCGCCGTCACCGTCACCGCCATCACCGGCAGGGTGATGCCGATCACCAGTTGCTCGGCCGTATCGAGCAGGCGCGGCCACACCGTGGCGAAGGGTTCGATGTAGATCTGCGCGGTCAGGTCCACCAGCGCCGTGACCTGGGCCTTGGCCCGTGGCGCCAGGATGGCGATGCACAGGGTGCAGAGCAGGATCACCACCCCCGATACCAGGTCCTGGCTCTTGGCGACCTGCCCCTTCTTGCGTGCGTCCTTGAGTTTCTTGTCCGTTGCCGGCTGCGACTTCTCTTCGCTGGTGTCAGCCATTCCCCCCCTCCACCAGGCTCTGCAGCACCCCGACCGTGCCGCGGAACTCCGCAAGCTGATCGAGCATCAGCGGCACCAGGAAGCCGATGTAGACCACCATCAGAATGGTGAAGAACAGGTTCTTCACCGGCAGGGACAGGTCGAAGATGTGCAGGCTCGGCGCCATGCGCGAAAGGTAGGCGAGCATCAGGTCGGTGATCAGCAACGAAATCAGCAACGGCGACACCATCAGCACCCCGATGCGCATCACCTGGTCGAGGATCGACAGCACCGCCGTCAGCGCAGAGCTGGCGAACAGCGGGGTGAACTGGGTCACCGGCCATAGCTGGTAGCTGTGCAGGTAACCATCGACCATGAGGATGAAGCCACCCGACATGAAGTACAGCGCGATCAGCATCACCGTGAGCAAGGTCGCCATCACCCCGGACTCCCCCGACGACAGCGGATCCACCAGTTGCGCCATGGTCGAGCCACGCTGCAGGTCGATCAGTTCCCCCGCCACTTCCGCGGCCCAGAACGGGATGCCGAACAACAAACCGACCACCAATCCGACCAGGAACTCCTTGATCAACAAGCCCGCCAGCCAGAACCCGCCAAGCTCGGGGGTAGCGGTGAAGGCCGAGAACACCGGCAGGAACATCGGCACCGAGATCGCCACGGCGGCGCAGGTGCGGATCATCCCGGTCAGGCCCAGACGGTTGAAGGCCGGGGTGATCACCACCACCCCCATGGCGCGGGCAGTGGAGAGCGCGGCCGAACTGATCACCGGGTAGGCGATCTCCAGGAAGGCATTGACGAAACCTGCGTCCATGCCCGATCAGCGCGTCCACAGCGCGAAGTTGTCCAGCACCTGGTTGCCCAGCCCCATCACCTGCCCGGCCAGCAGCGGGCCGACGAAGACGATCAGCAGCAGCACCGCCACCAGCTTGACCACCTGCGGCAGGGTCTGGTCCTGGATCTGCGTCAGCGCCTGCAACAGGCCAACGCTCAGGCCGACGATGATCGCCACCCCCAACGCTGGCGCCGACAGCAGCAACACCGTCATCAGCGCCTGCTTCATCAACGAAAGGAACACGTCCTGGCCCATCGGCTCAGCTCCCGTAGCTCAGAATCAGACCATGCATCAAGCGCGACCAGCCGCTCAGCGCAACGAAGAGGAACAGCTTCAGCGGTATCGATATCAAGGTCGGCGAGACCATCGACATGCCCATCGCCATCAGCACGTTGGACACCAGCAGGTCGACCACCAGGAACGGGATGTACAGCAGGAATCCGATCTCGAACGCCCGCGTCAGCTCGGAGCTGACGAACGCCGGTATAAGCACCACCAGGTCATCGTCACGCAGCTCGGCGCGGGCCTCTTCGGACCACACGTTCTGCGTGGCCTGGACGAAGAAGCCACGCTCGCTCTCGTTGGCGAAGCGCGACAGGTGCGCCTGCAACGGCGGCCTGATCGCCTCGCCCAACTCCTTCAACTGCTCGGCGTTCTCCAGTTGCAGGCCATGACTCTGCGCCGCGCGGTACATGTCGCCGATCACCGGCGTGGTGACGTACACCGACAGGATCAGGGCGATGCCATAGAGCACCAGGTTCGGCGGCGTCTGCTGCACACCCAGGGCGTTGCGGATCAGGAACAGCACCACGGAGATCTTCAGGAACCCGGTGAGGGTCACCACCGCCAGCGGAATCAAGCCGATGGAGGCGACGACCAGGATGATCTCGATCAGGTTTGGCTGGTAGCCACTCATGATGCGGCAAAGCTCAGCAGGCGCACGCCCAGGCCGTCGCCGATCTTCACCAGTTGGCCCTGGCCGACGCGGCGGCCGTTGATCATCAGGTCGACGCCTTCGTGCATGCGCGGCGCCAGCTCCAGCACGCTGCCCACGCCCAGCTCGCGCAGTTGCGCGAGGCTCAACTCGACGCTGCCGACCTGGCAGACCAGTTTCAGTTGCAGCTCGTCAAGGCTGCTGTCCAGGCTCGGCCCGGTGCCCTGTTCGCTCATGTGTCGCTCCTTCAAGGCAAGCGCGGTGATAGGGGGTTCGATTAGCTGCAGGCGTTGTCCGTCGCGCTGCACACGGGCTTGCCACTGGTCGTCCAGGTGCAGGCGCAGATGATCGTCCGGCCAGGGATCGAGCATGACCACATCGCCCGGCAGCAGGCTGCGCAACTCGACCAGGCTGAGCCAGGCCTCGCCGCCGTCGACGCCCAGCGTCAACGCCAGGCCACCGAGGTCGTGGGGCATGGGCGCGGCATGCTGCTCCAGCAACACGGCAATCTCGGCCCAGGTCGCGGCATCGCAGCGCAATTGCACCGCCAGCGCGCTGTCACCCAGGCGTACCTCCAGGCCAAGGCTCAGTGGCGCCAATTCGACGCACTGCGTGAGCGCGCGATCGAGCACGTGGATCGGCTGTGAGAACAGGTGCTCCAGCGGCGCGATCAGCGTCAGCAGCGCCTGCTCCAGCAACAGCGCCGCGGGCAGGCTCGGCAATAACAGCCCCTCGGGCAAGCCGAGCAGGTCGAGGGCACGGGCTGGCACGTGCAGTTGCACGGGCGAGTCGCCCAGCGACAACCACAACTCAAGCTGGGGTTCATCCATCGCCGCACCACTCGACGCCCAGGCGACACTCAGCGGCGCCCCGCCCAACTGCCCCTGCCAGGGCTGGCGCGGCCGATGCAGGCGCTGGTGCAGGGCCTGCCACTGCGGGTCAAGGCGCTCCAGGCTGTGCTCGAAGGCCAGCGCGTCGGCGGGCACCTCGGTGGTCTGGAGGGTCAAGGCGTGAGATCCAGCAAGGGGGCAAACAGGTCTTCGCCCTCATCCTGCGCTTCCCCGATGCGGCGCTCGCCCAAGGCGTGGTCTTCGACCAGGGAGTCCCAGGCATCGGCCTGGCGCTGACGAGCGACATGGGCCTGACGCAGGCTCTCCTGGGTCTGCTCCTGCTGCTGGTGGTAGTCGTGGGCCTCGTCCAGGTTGCCCAGCAGCGTCTCCTGTTCGTCCTCCAGCTCCGACAGGTGCACCTGCGCAGCGAGCCAGGCCTTGACCGACAGCCCCTCGCTGAAGCGACCGTAGAGTTTTTCCGCCTCGAGCGCGGAGGTTTCCCGCGCCAGGCACAGCCGCTGGCGGGCATCGTCGAGGGCAGCATGGGTTTCGCGGCAGAGCTGGCGCTGCGCGGCCAGTTGTGCGGACGCCCGTTGTTCACGCAATTGGCGCAGGGTCTGCAGGCTTTTCAATTCATGACTTTTCATGGGCGCTCCTCTCTCATGCCAGCACCTTGCGCATGTGTTCCAGGGTTTGTCGGGCGCCGCTCGGCTCCGCCGCCGACTGGCGCAGAAAAGCTTCGATAGCGGCGTGGCGGGCGATCGCTTCGTCCGCGAGTGGGTCGCTGCCGGCGGCGTATTCACCGATGCGGATCAGCATTTCGATATCGTTGCGCCGCGCCATCAGCTCGCGCATGCGCATGGCCAGCTGGCGTTGCTCAGGGCTGGCGACCTGCTCCATCAGGCGGCTGCGGCTGCGCAGCACATCGATGGCGGGAAAATGGTTGCGCTGGGCCAGCTCGGCGCTGAGCACCACATGGCCGTCGAGAATCGAGCGCGCCTCCTCGGCCACCGGATCGGTCGCGGCGTCACCTTCGGTGAGCACCGTGTACAGCGCGGTGATGCTGCCCCGTGCTGCGGGGCCGGCACGCTCCAGCAGGCGCGGCAGGGCCGAGAAGAACGACGGCGGGTAACCGCGGCGGGTCGGCGGTTCGCCCACCGCCAGGCCGATCTCGCGCTGGGCGCGGGCAAAGCGGGTCAGGCTGTCCATCAGCAGCAGTACGTTGCGGCCCTGGTCGCGGTGATACTCGGCCAGCACCGTTGCCACGTAGGCGGCGCGGGCACGCTCGGCGGCCGGGCGATCGGAAGTGGCGACCACCGCCACGGTGCGCGCGCGGGCCTGGGCGTCGAGCTGCACGTCGAGCAACTCGCGCACCTCGCGGCCACGCTCGCCGATCAGGCCGATCACCACCACGTCGGCATCGGTGTTGCGCACCATGCTGGCGAGCAGCGACGACTTGCCCACCCCCGGCTCGCCGAACAGGCCCATGCGCTGGCCGCGGCCCAGGGTCAGCAGCCCGTCGATGGCGCGAACCCCCACCGACAGCGGATCGACGATCACTTGTCGGGCGAAGGGTTCGGGGGGCTCGGCCTGCAGCGGATAGCGGCGCATCGGCCCCAGCGGCGGCTGGCGATCACCGTCGAGGTAATCGCCCATGGGGCTGATGACCCGCCCCAACTGGCCATCACCCACACTCACCCCCAGCGCCTCGCCGGTAGCGGTGATTTCGGTGCGGGTCGACAAGCCTTCGAGCGAGCCGATCGGCGAGAGGATCGCCTCGTCGCCATCGAAACCGATGACCTCTGCCGCCAGGGCGCGACCACTGGAGGGGTCGTGCAGGCGGCACAGCTCGCCGATGCGCACGCCGGCGACGCTGGCGCGCAACAGCACACCACGAATGCTGCGAATGGTGCCCTTCATCGGCCGTGGCCGGGCATCGCCCAGGCGCGCGTGCAGGCGCGGCAACAACGCTTGCAGGCTCACGGTGTCACCTCGGCGAACGGCAACAGGCTGCGGCGCAGCGCCTGCAACTGGGCGTCCAGCCCCAGTTCCACCGAACCGACCGGGCTGCTCAGGCGAGCCTGACCGGGCTGCAATTGATCATCGGACTCCACGGCAATCGCCGCCAGGCCATCCGTTTCGCCGTGCATGCGTCGGCGCACGGCCTCCACTTCCAGGCGCGGCACGAACAGCGTCAGCGCCTGGTCCTGGCGAAACGCAACCAGCGCCTTGCGCGTGCACAGCACGATACGCTCGGCGTCACCCAAGCTCTCCAGCACTTCGCGGGCGATGCCCAGGGCCAGGTCAGCCAGGCTGTTTTCCAACCCTGCCAGATAGGCCTCGACCTTGGCGGCAGTGTCGGCCAGCAACTCGCTGACCGCCTCGGCGCCCTTGGCACGGCCGAGCTCGAAACCGTCGGCACGGGCCTGTTCCAGCCAGCGTGCGCTGTCTTCCCGGATACGTTCGGCCTCATCGCGGGCGGCCTGCAGGTAATCGCGTCCATCGGTCCAGGCCTGGACCTCGGCGGCACGCAGGATGCGCGATGCCGGACGGCTGGGCAGCTGACTCATTGCACGCTCTCCCGGTTCTCGGACAACGGCATCAGCAAGGCGGCGACCCGACGCACGATGCCAGGGTCGGCCAACGATGCCGAACCTTCCGCCACAGGCAGCGGCAGGCGCAGTTGCAGCCAATCGCGCAGGTCGGCGGGCTGTTCGTCGAACCAGGCCTGCACGCAGCGCGCACCGTCGTGGTCGATGGCGGCCAGCAGGTCGTCAGGCTGGCGCAACAGGTCCATTGCCCCGCCCCACTGGCGGTGAGCAATGGCCAGGCCGAAGACCTCATGCCCAAGCCCCTGGCGCAGGTGCTCGACCACCTCGCGACGGATTTCCCGGCCCAAGGTCGCACCGTGCCAGATGGCCCCACACAGGCGCGGCAAACGGGCGAAATCCTGCGGAGCCAGCAGCAACACCGGCAGGTCCTGTTCGGTCGGTTGCGACACCTGATCCAACGGCTGCAACTGGAAATGCGCCAGCATCAACGCCTGCAGGCGCGCCTGGAAACGCGGCGACTCGATCAATGCCTGGATCTGCGCACCGGCGACGTTCTCGGCGAAACAGCGGCGCAGGTGGCGCCGGTCGACAAAGGCCAGAGGCTGCCCCAGCAGGGCCTGCCATTGGGGCATCAGGCTCATGGCGCCTCCGACAGGCTGTACAGCGCACGACCACGACGCTGCTGCCAGTGCCGCCAGCCCAACAGCCCGGCCAGGGCCAGCACCACCAGCAGGCTGCCACCGAGCAGCAGACGCGCGCGGGACGCATCTTGTTCGAGCATCCAGATACCCATCACGCTGACCAGGCGCGGCTGCCCCTCGTCTTCGCCCATGGGGGCTGCGGCCTTGATCGCGGTCACCGACACACCGTCATAGCTGAGCCCGGAAATGCCGTTGGCGACCAGGGTCTTGATCTGCGGAATCAGCGGATTGATGTCGGTGTTGGCGTCATAGCGCACCAGCACCGAGGCCGACGACGGGGAAATCACCCGCTTGAGCAAGTCGTTGTCCGGCAGCACCACATGTACCCGCGCCGACACGATGCCGTCGATCTGCGAGACGCTGTGCGACAGCTCTTCGCTCAGGGCGTAGACCATCTGCGCGCGCTCCTGCACCGGCGAGGACACCAGGCCGTTGCTCTTGAACACTTCGCCCAGGTTGGAGAACGACTGCCCCGGCAACCCGGCCTCGTCGAGCCGGGCCATCGCGTCGGCGAAGCGACGCTCGTCCACCACGATCTTCATCTGGCCGTTGTCCTGGACCTTGCGCGAGGCCGGGATGCCGTCGCGCAGCAACACCGCGAGCATGGCATTGGCCTCGCGCTCGCTGAGGTTGCTGTACAAGTCCATGTCACAGGCCTGCAACAGACTGGCCAGGGCGACGACGATCAGCACACGCAGGGCTCGCCAACGACGGGTCATCGATTCATTGTCCTTTGAGCAGGGTGTTGGCGGAGCCGGAAACCTGGGTCGCGCCACGTACCACCATCTGGGTTTCGATGGAGTAGTCGAACATCCGCCCAAGCGACTGGACGATGTTCGCGACCTGGGTATCACCGACCTTGGGCGCGCCCTCGGCGCCGGTGGCCACGAACGGCGACGGGACTGCGGCCGGGGTCGACGATGGCATCGCCGGGCTGCCGTGACTGAGTGACTCGGCCCGAGCGCTGAAGGTGCGCGAGCGGTCGATGAAGCCGTCCAGGCGCTGCATCAGGCTTTCACCGATCTGGTGAGGGCTGGCACCTTCAGGCATGCCCTTGGCACTGTTGGCCATGTTTTCGAAGAGGTTCTGGGAGGCACCGAGCCCCCCTTGTCCTCCTGACGGCGGCAGTGCCGCCGTGGTCGCGAGACTGGCTGTCATGGCCGCTTACTCGTCGTCGTCCGAAGACTGGGCTTCGTTCAGCATTTCCTGGGCCTTGGGCATGATGATGAACTGCCCGCCGATCAGCACGGCCTGGTTCACCAGCGCCTCCTGGAAGCTTGGATCGTCGGAGGCGTCCTGGGACTTGTCGAGCGCCGCATCGAAGCGCGCTTCGGCGCTGCTCGGGGTGCTGCCGGGGGTATCGATCGGGGTAACGGCCATGGGGCTTCTCCTGGGTGGTTTTTCAGTGATCGCTGACGCTGGCGCCGCGGAACACCCGGATACCCCGGGAGGCTGCGGACGTCGCGACGGGCTGGGGTCGGTTGTCGAGGTGCTGCTGGATCATGCTCAGGTAGGCGGGCGGTCCGGAAACCAGCAGTTCGTCGCGCTCGGCGCCAGGGCGCAGCGACAACTGGCGGCCGTACACATCGAGGCTTTGCAGGTAGTCGCGCAACTGCTCCAGGTCCAACCCGGGCTGGCGACGGAACAGGCGCGTGGCCACTTCATCGTTGCTATTGATGTAGAGCACGTTGCCGTCGTAGTACCAACCCAGCGCGTTGCTGTCGCACAGCTGGGTGAGGAAGTCGCCGGCAGTGCTGCTGCGCAACGGGCTGCGGGCCTTGCCGCGGACCTTGTCGGACACCACCACGACCAGCTCCAGGTTCTGCCCGAACTCGCTCAGCGCGCCGCGCAGGTCCTGGTCGACCAGGGCATAGGCGTAGGGTTGGGCGAACCAGTCGGGCTCGTCCTTGCCCTCGTCGCTGCGCACCGGCAACGACAGCAGAACCAGCAGCAGGGTGGTGAGCCAGAGCAGGTTACGCATGGGCGATTACCTCCCTGGCGCGGCTCACAGCTGTGAAATCGTATGAAGCGCAGTCGAAATCACACATCAAGTCGCTAGAATGGCCACTCAGTCGTCCGCTCGAGTCCTGCCCATGCCCAAGCGTTTGCCGTCCACCCTGCTTCTGATCGCCAGCACCTTGCTCGGCGCCTGTACCAGCCAGCCGAACCGTAGCGATGATGGCTACGACCGCCTCATGCACCTGGCCGGCGATCTGCAGCAGCGCGGCGATGCCGCCTCGGCCGCTGCGCTCTACCAGAATGCCGCGCAGCAACCTGGGCGCCATCCCGAAGCCTGGCAGAAGCTGGGCGACACCACGCTGGCCGCAGGCGACGCGCGCGCGGCCGAGCGAGCCTACCAGCAGGCACTTGAACTGCAGCCGGACAACCTCGACGCCCTGCTGGGGCTGGGCAGCGCCCAACTGCGCCAGGGCAAGCTGGAGCGTGCGGTCACGTCCCTGACCCAGGCGGCCGAGCGTGGCAACAGCGCCGATGCCTGGAACCGCCTGGGCATTGCGCAGATCCTGCGCGGCCAGGCAGCGGCCGCCCAAGGGGCCTTCAGCAAGGGGTTGGCGCTGGCACCGGACAACCTCGATACCCGCTGCAACCTGGCCCTGGCCTACGCCCTCGGCGGTCAGGCGCAACGGGCCCTGGACACCGTGCGCGTGGTCGGCCAGTCGCCGCGTGCCCTGCCCCGGCACCAGCGCAACGAACTGCTGGTCACCGTACTGGCCGGCCGCGAGCAGGATGTCGCCGGCCTGCCCCTGGACGATCTCTCCGCCAGCGAACGCCAGACGCTGCTGAACGAAGCCCGGCGCATCAAGGCGATCCCGGATGCCCAGGCCCAGGCCCGCGAGCTGGGCCTGGTGGACGGTCGCTAGCACCTGCACATGCGCGCGTTTCATTGCTTCTCCTGGCGATCGGCGCGCGCTTGCTGCTCATCCTGGCGTCGACGCAGCTCGGCGCGATCGTAACCCTCGATGTAGACCTGCGCGGCGCGCCCCACGGGCGCCGCCATGGTCGGGCCGGTCGGCCGCCCCTGAGCCAGGTCGTCCGGCTGCTCGACCATGCGCATCAGCGTGAGGTTGTTGGCGCAACCTGGCGGCAGCAGCGGCACGAAGTCCTCGTCCAGGCCGAAGTCATCCTTGCTCGCCGGTTTCAGGCATTCCACCGGCAGGATCTCGGTGCTGCCGTTGGCCAGTGTCTTGTGCTGAAAATCAGGGGAGTAGGAGGCCGGCTCCAGGTGCGTCTGGCAGCCAGCCAGCAGTGCCAATGGCAACAGCCAGCAGAGCCCGGCGCGGGCGCTGATCATCGACATGGAAAAGATCGATTTCATGGTCGCTCCCGGTCAGTTCATGTAGAAGCCGAACTTGCCGCCACTGCGTGGCCCCGCCGAAGCGGTCGCAGGGCCCGGCAGGGCATCGAGGGGCGTGGCCAGGTCGCGCTCGCGGGTCGGCTGCACCAGGTACGGGGTGATCAGGATCACCAGTTCAGTCTCGTTGCGCTGGAAACGCTTGGAGCGGAACAGGTTGCCCAGGATCGGCATGTCGCCGAGCATCGGCACCTTGTCCATGTCCTGGCTGCTTTCGCGCTGGAACAGGCCGGCAATGGCGAAGGTCTGGCCGCTGCCGACCTCGACCCGGGTATCGGCGCGTCGCACGCGGAACGACGGCACCCGGTAACCGTTGACGTCGGTGGTGTCCGAGCCCATCAGGCTGCTGACCTCGGGCCGCACCTGCAAGGCGATATGGCCGTTGGGCAGCAGCGTCGGGCTGAACAGCAGCGAGACACCGAAAGGCTTGTACTCGATGCCCACCAGGTCACGGTTGACCGGCACCGGCACGGGGATCTCGCCGCCCGCCAGGAAGCTTGCGGTCTGCCCGGTCATGGCGGTGATGTTCGGCTCGGCGAGGATCTGCAGCACGCCATTGCTCTGCAGGGCTTCAAGCATCGAGTCGATGTTGACGTTGCCCGAGCTGAGGCCGGCGCTGATGACATTCGATGCACCGCTGGCGGCGTCGGCGGCGAGGCGACCACCGGTGATCAAGCCAAAGGAAAAGGTGCCGTTGTTGAACAGTGCGTTCCAGCTCACCCCGTAGCGCAGCAGCTCGGAACGCGAGACTTCGGCAAAGCGCACACGGATGTTGACCTGGGCAGAACCGGCATAGGTCGCGGCGTTGACCGCTGGTACCGGGCTCTGGTTGTCGAGCAATGCATTGAGGTCACTGGCTTCGCCGACATCCCTGACCAAGCCCTTGGCCACCAGCTGGTTACCCACCGCGCTGACCTGCGCACCACTGGCCGGATGCAGGTCTTGCAGCGGACGGCTGACGCTCTGGGTCGCGTTGTTCACCGACAGGTTCAAGGCCGCCAATTGCTTGCCCGCATCGTCCAGGGCGATCAGGCTGGTCTGCCCCGGCGCCTTGCCGAACACGTAGATCACCCCGTCGGACACCACTTGCAGGTCGGCGATGCCCGGCTCGGCAACCAGCACCGAGGCCACCGGCGCCTTGAAATGCAGCACCCTGCCCTCGCCCGATGCCAGGTCGAGGCGACCGTGGCTGCCCACTGCGATCTCGTCGGCGCAGGCCAGCAACGACAGCAGCATGCCGGCCAGACCCAGCCACAAACGGTAATGAAACACAGCGCCGATGCGTGATGAACCGATCATGAAGCACTCGCCAGAGAAGTGACCGAAGCGCCGCTGGTGGAGCAGCGTTGAGAGGTGTCGCCAAGTTCGAGGGTGCCCACGGCCTGCAGGTTGTATTCACCGGCCAGCTCGCGGAACGACAGCACGGCCAGCTCCATGTCGCCACGCAGCACCAGGCGGCGCAGGTGGCGGCGCAGTTCCGGGTGCACCAGCAGCACGCTGGTGCGGTCTTCGGGCAGGCGCTCGCAGGCCTGGCGCAGTTGCAGCATCAAGGCGCGGCTGACCTGCTCGGGAATCGCCTCGCGGCCACCGTCCTGACGGCGCATGCCCGTGCGCAACTGCTGCTCCAAAGCCGGCGCCAGCACCAGGGCGCTGATCACCCGGTTGCGGTCGGCATATTGGTGGCTGATCTGTCGGGCCAGGGCGGCGCGCAGGTGCTCGGCCAGGTGCGCGGCGTCGGCATCGCGTCCACCCCAGTCGACCATGGCCTCAAGCAAGGCGCGCTGGTTGCGGATCGACACCCCCTCTGCAACCAGGTAGCGCAGGGCTTCGGCCATGCGCTGCAACGACAGGTTGCGCAGCACTTCCTTGATCAGTTCGCCATAGCTGCCCTCGATGCTTTCCAGCAGCGCACGGGTCTCCTGGATGCCGAGAAAATCTGCCGCGTAGCGGCGCAGGGTGCGCTCGACCGTCGCCCGTAGCACTTCCTCGGGGAGCATGAAGCCGATGCCCGCCTGTTCCAGACGCTCCTGGTACTCACGAGCGATCCAGTGGGCGCTGCGCGCAGCCAGGGGCGAGTCGGCTTCGATCATCGGGATGTCGAGCAACTGCACATTGACCGGGTCGTCCCTGAGCAGCAGGCAATCGGCGGGCAGTTCACCTTCGCTCACCGGCACGCCTTCAAGTTCGATGACGAAGCGCTGGGCGGCGCTCTTCGCGTCCACATGCACGGCGGCCAGGGGCACATCGATGCCGAGCTCGCCACGGATCTCGTGGCACAGCGCCTCGAAGCGCTGGCGCAACGGCTGCTCCGGCGCACTGGCCGCAAGGCCCGGCCCCATGACCAGGAGGATGCGACAGTTGAGCGGCTTGCTCGCCGACACGCTGGTCTCCACCGCTGGCACCTGGGGTTCATCCTCGGCCTCCTGTGCCTGCACCGGCTCAGCCTGCTCGGCCGCCTGGCGACGCTTGAGGTAGAACGCCGAGCCAGCCAGCACTGCGGCAAGCACGAAGAACACCGCCGCCGGGAAGCCCGGCAGCAGGCCGATGCCCAGCAGGATCAATGCCGTGAGGAACAAGGCACGGTGGCTGGCGCCCAACTGGCGAATGATCTCCGTGCCCAGGTCACCGCTGGCGCCGTCGCTGTTGACGCGGGTGACCACGGTGCCGGCCGCCACCGAAATCAGCAGCGCCGGAATCTGTGCGATCAGGCCATCACCGACGGTCAGCAGCGAATAGGTGTGCACGGCGGTGCCGAACGGCATGTCGCGCTCGACCATGCCGATCAGCATGCCGCCCAGCAGGTTCACCGCGAGGATCACCAGGCCGGCGATGGCGTCGCCCTTGACGAACTTCATCGCACCGTCCATGGCGCCGAACATCTGGCTTTCACGCTCCAGGCGCGAACGACGGCGACGAGCTTCGGCCTGGTCGATGTCGCCGTTGCGCAGGTCGTTGTCGATGCTCATCTGCTTGCCGGGCATGGCATCGAGGGTGAAGCGCGCGGCCACCTCGGCAACCCGCTCGGCACCTTTGGTGATGACCACGAACTGCGCCACGGTGATGATCAGGAACACCACCAGGCCGACCACCACCTGGCCTGCAATGACGAAGTCACCGAACGCCTGGACGATATGGCCGGCATCGCCGTGCAGCAGGATCAGCCGCGTGGTGGTGATCGACAGCGACAGGCGGAACAGGGTGCTCAGCAGGATCAGCGGCGGCAGCGCCGAGAACTCCACCGAGTGGTTGATATAGAAGGCGACGATCAGGATCAGCATGCTCAGTGCGATGTTCAGGCCGATCAGGCCGTCGACCAGGTAGGTCGGCAGCGGGATGATCATCATCGCGATGGCCATCAGCATGAACGACACGATGATCACGTCGGTGCGCTGGGACGCCGCACGCGCCAGGCCGTTGAGGCGATCGAGCGGGCTCATCGGGCGGCCCTGCGTGCACTGAGGTAGCGCTTGAAGCACTGACGCGCCTCGTCCTTGCGCCCACCGCGCCACAGCGCATGGCTGCGCAGCAGCAACAGGCCGGGTGACTCGCCTTCCTGCTCGGTGAGGCGGTCGAGTGCGTTCAGGGCGCGACTGGCGTTGCCGCTGTCGGTGAAGGCCATGGCCAGGTAGCGCAGCAGCGTGCCGTCCTGGGGGGCCATCTGCGCGGCGATCAACAGCATCACCAGCGCGCGCTGGGGCTGACCGCTGCGGCGGTAGAGGTCGCCCAGGCCCTTGAGCAGTTCGATGCTGTCGTGTCGTTCGCGGGACATCATGGTTCCTGCACCTCGGCGCGTTGCTGCTCCAGGGACTGGCGCAGGTGGATCTCTTCACGAAGCAGGTCTTCAGCCAGGTCGCGGATCTCCGGCTCGGCATCCAGCGACGGCATGACTTCGTCCAGCAGGTACTGCAGCAGGTCCAGCGCACGGGTGCCGCTGAACAGGTCCGGGTTGATCTCCTCGCCGGCACAGGCTTGCTCGAGCTCTGCGCGCAGCGAACGGCGGCCAGCCACTTCCCGCTTGCCCAGCAGCGCATCGAAGCGGGCGTTGGGGCGCGCCTGCAGCGGGCGTACGGCCTCGACGGAGGGGGTCTTTTCGGTGGAAGACGGCAACAATGGCCGCGGTTCGATCCTCATGCTCGGTCCTATAAGGTCAGGGTGAAGCGTTCTTCACCCCTGGCCAGGATCACCTGGTCGCTGTCGATACGTTCCAGCATCCAGCCGTCGGCCAAGGCCGCGCCGGGATAGAGGCGCTTGCCGCTTTCGCTGATCACATAGGGGTTGTTGCCGAACCACACCGCCTGAAAGCGCACCCGTGGACGGGCGACATCGGCCTGGGCGGTGACCGTGCTGTGCAGCATCACCTGCTGGCCGTAGCGCTGGTCGTAGTCCTGGCGTACGGCGAGCCAGCGCGCCTTCTGCGTCAGGTCCAGGCGCCCCTCGGCCACCAGTTGCCCGCCTGCTTCGCTGAGCCGCACGCCTTCCAGGCCGTTGGCCAGCAACTGCTGCCCCAGCCATTGATGGGCCTGCGCCAGCGAAGGCAGCTGCGGCGCACGCGGTACGGGGGTCACGCTGGCGGCCAGGGGTTTGGGGGGCTCGCCACGCATGGCGTAGGCGAAGGCGCAGATCAGCATCAGGCCCAGCGCCAGCGCAACGTGGGTGCGGGTGAATGCCGAGGCGTTCTGGGGCTGTGCGATTGCGGCAGTGGCGCGCGCGGGCTGTTCGTGCTCCAGGCTCAACTGCGCCTCGCCCAAGGCGATACGCAGCGGCAACTGAGCGCGATAACCGCTGCCGAGCGGAACGATGATCGCCCGCCCCTGCTGGTCTTCGACCCGCACTTCGCCGCCCACGGCCTCGACTGCGACCTTGCCGTCTGCCAGACGCAATACCAGATGGCGGGGCTCGACGCCCGGGTCATTGAGAATGAAGTCGGCATCAGGTGTGCTGCCGAAGGTGTACTGGGCGCCGTCCAGACTGATCCGGCCACCCTGGTGCAGACCCTGGGTGACGCTGAGTACCGGCTTGGAGGCTGTCGCGCCACCGGTGACGGCGGCCAGAGCGGTAAGGGCTGTCATGGGCGGGGCACCACCGTGAATACCACGGGCAACGGCCATTCAGACCCTTGCCGAAAAATGCGTCGTTGCAAGACATGCGGGCGGAGCAACCCCCGCCCGCAAGGCACAACGTCAGTTCTGCGGACGCTGTTTGGTGGCGTCGAGCTCAGCCTTCTTGGCAGTGGTCAGCTCGGTGATCTGGGCCGACTTCTCGATAGCCATGTTGAAAGTGGCTTCCATCTTGGCGATTGCTGCGTCTGCGCCGCCACCGCTGCTTGCTGGAGGTACGTTGCTCATGGTGATACTCCTTCAGGATAGGGATTCGTAAGAAGCCGCTTTGAGGCGGGTAGAAGTCCGTGCAAGACAGCGACCGAAGGGGATGTAGGCAGTCGCTCTCCAACACGGGGCCCATGTTAGGCAATGAATATTCGCCCCTGCTGTGAAACGTTGTGAAAGGTTGGGAAAACTCTTGATACAAATCACCAAACAGCGTCTTTACACAGGCTACAAGCCAGGCACAGCAAGGCCTTCAGCTGGAAGGCCGAATCCCTTGGAATGTCTCGGATTGGGTAAAACGCGCTGTTTTTCTGTCGAAACAGCCGGCAGTGAAGTTCAGTTATCGAACAAACGTAGTCACCCGGGAGGCACTACTGGGCAAATATTACAAGGCGGCAGGATGAACGGATAAATAATGACTTCTGTGAACTCAATCAACTTTGCGCCTGCAGAAACAGCGAGAACAACTCGGACTGTGACTTGATGCCCAATTTGCTGTACATGTGCTTGCGGTGCACTTTCACGGTCTCGGCGGATATCGCCAGCTTGCGCGCGATCTCCTTGCTCGAACAACCACTGAGCATCAAGCGCCCCACTTCCAGCTCCCGTGCAGTCAGGGGTGTCTGCAGCGCCTCGACGGTTTCCTCCAGGCGACTCTGCCAGCGTGGCGCCGGTGGCGTTGCCTGCTCCAGTAATTCACGCTCGAACGTCATGCGCTGGCGCATCAGCCCGGCCACCCAGGGGCGCAGCAGGTCGAGCAGGGTGATCTGCTCGGCGCTGAAACGCCCCTTGGTACCCAGCGACAGGCACAAGGTGCGCTCCTTCTCGAGCTGGACATTGAACTGCACCTCGTCGGCGACCACGTTCAGGCGAAAGTAGCGCTGGTAGTAGTCGGTCTGCTCGAAGCACTCCGGCGCCACGTCCGCCAGCTGGAACAGGCCGCTGCCCGGCGCCTCGCGGCTGGCGATGTAGAACGGGTCGAGCAGGTACAGGCCCTTGAGGTAGTCCTGGAACAGCGGGTCGGGCCCGCCATCCTCGCCTGGACACTCGGCGAACACTTGCGGTCTACCATTGCTGAAGAGCAAGGCCACCCAGCTGTCGAACGGCACATACTGATCGAGCAGGCGCACCAGGGCGAGCCAGAAGCCGGGCTTGTCGAGCGTCTCGACCAGGTGACCGACCGAGCGGTGCCAGGCCAGGTCCTGCAGCGTAAGGTTCATGCCTCTACCCCTGTTGGGTTACCACGTGGGCGTAATTACCCCTGATACGGTGCCCGACGCATACTCGGGCAAGCCTTGCCTCGGTCCGATGCGCATTCTGACCGTTTTTCACCGGGCGGTCATGTCACCGCCATGGCTCGGGCATTTCAATAAAAGATTGGGTCTATGAGAACAGCAATGAAGGTCGAACTCGTGCAACTGGTGGGCCGCGACGGTGACACCGCCTACAACCTGAGCCGCACCCTGGAGGCGATCCACGCCTGCCCTGCCGGCACCGACCTGGTGGTATTCCCTGAAACCCAGCTGATGGGGTTCCCCAGCGAAGACAACATCGCAACCCTCGCCGAACCCCTTGACGGCCCAAGCGTACGCGCCGTGCAACAGGCAGCGCGCGAACGTGACGTCGGCGTGGTGGTCGGCATGGCCGAAGCGGGTGAAGACGGCCGCTTCTACAACACCACCCTGCTGATCACCGCTGAAGGCATCGCCTTGAAATACCGCAAGACCCACCTGTGGGCGTCGGACCGCGGCATCTTCACTCCGGGCGACCGCTACGCCACCACGCTGTTCAAGGGGGTGCGGGTCGGCTTGCTGATCTGTTTCGACATCGAGTTCCCCGAAAGCGCCCGCGCCCTCGGCCAACTGGGCGTCGAGCTGATCCTGGTGACCAACGGCAACATGGATCCCTACGGGCCGACCCACCGCACCGCGATCAGTGGCCGCGCCATGGAAAACCAGGCATTCGCGGTGATGGTCAACCGCGTCGGCGAGGGTGATGGCGCCCTGGTGTTCGCCGGCGGCAGCGCGGTGGTCGACCCGTACGGGCAGTTGCTCTGCGAAGCCGGGCGCGAGGAGTGCCGCATCGGGCTGGAACTGGACCTGGCGCAACTGGATGTAGCCCGTCGCGACTACAGCTACCTGGCCGAGCGCCGCTTTGTCCTGCCGGGTGAAGTGCGCGAGCACGATAACGGCCTGCGCGAGCTGATCATCGATAACCGCTGACACCACCGCATCTATAGGGAACTCAACAATCCTGAGGGTCACGCAGACTGCAAAGCGCTGACCCGCGACGGGCAAGGGATGCCATTTTTTGCGTCGATTTCGACTCTGCATAACAAACATAATCTGGAGTAAGCAGTAATGGCCCGACTCAAGCGAACCCTTTCGCTCAGTGCGGTGGTGCTGTTCGGCATCGCCTACATGACCCCGATCATCGTCCTCGGCACCTTCGGCATCCTCGCCGACACCACTGGCGGCGTGGTCCCCTCGGCGTACCTCGCTGCCTCCGTCGCCATGCTGTTCACCGCCCTGAGCTACGGGCGCATGGCCGCCGCTTTCCCGGTGGCGGGCTCGGCGTACACCTATGTGCGCAAGTCGATCAGCCCGAAACTGGGCTTCCTGGCCGGCTGGGGCGTGCTGCTCGACTACCTGTTCCTGCCCATGGCCATCTGGCTGATCGGCGCAGCCTACCTGCACTCGGCCTTCCCCGCCGTGCCACAGGCGCTGTGGGTGCTGGCGTTCATCGGCGTGACCACGGCGATCAACGTGGTCGGCCTGCGCCTGGCGAAGAACATCAACGGCGCCCTGATGCTGGTGCAGTTCCTGGTGCTGGCGGCCTTCGTGGTGTTGGCGATCCACTATGTGCTGGGGGACGCGAGCAAACCGCTGTGGTCGCTTGAGCCGTTCTTCAAGGAAGGCGTGCAACTGCCGCTGATCATGAGCGGTGCAGCGATTGCCTGCTATTCGTTCCTGGGCTTCGATGCCGTGAGTACCCTGACCGAGGAAACCCACGAGCCGCGCAAGAACATCCCGCGGGCAATCCTGCTGATTACCCTGATCGGTGGCTTCCTGTTCATCGCCGCCAGCTACTTCGTGCAGCTTGCCCACCCCTCCACCCAGTTCGAAAACGCCGACTCGGCGGCCTACGAGATCGCCCGCAACATCGGTGGCGACCTGTTCGTCAGCCTGTTCCTGGTCGGCTTGATCGTCGGTCAGTTCACCTCGGGGCTGTCCGCCCAGGCCAGCGCCTCGCGCTTGCTGTTCGCCATGGGGCGTGACGGTGTACTGCCCAAGGCATTCTTCGGGCGCCTGAGCGAGCGCTTCGGCACCCCGGTCGGCAGCATCGTGCTGTGCGGCGTGGTGGCGCTGCTGGCGTTGCACATGGATGTCACGACCTCCACCTCGTTCATCAACTTCGGCGCCTTCCTGGCCTTCAGCCTGGTCAACCTGTCGGTGGTGTTCCACTACTGGATCGGCCGTGGCGAACGCGGGCCACGCGCGGTGCTGCTGTTCCTGGTGTTCCCGCTGATCGGTCTGGGGGCAGACCTGTGGCTGATGGTGAGCCTGGATCACCTGGCGATCTACCTGGGCCTGGCCTGGCTGGCGGCGGGCATCCTGTATCTGGCCGTGCTGACGGGTGGGTTCAGCAAGCAGCCGCCAGAGATGCATTTCGAAGAAGCGTGATCGGATCGCATCGGCCTGTGGGGCGGGTTTGCCCGCCCCACAGGCCTTTCACTGCCGTAAAACGTTGTGAATTCCCGTGCACTGAAACCTTTGCTTACATCTTGCTCTGCTACCGTCGAGCCGCCTCGAGGGTCGCCGAGCGTCCAGCAACACTGACACGCCTTGCGCCCTTTCTGCCCCGACGAAAGGAGTTTCACGGCATGTCGACCAGCCCCCTCACCCGTAGCGCCGACATCAAACTGTCAGAGCCACGCGACCACAAGCCCGCCGCCACCTTCCGCGTGCTGCTCGCCAACAGCGAGCGCAACGCCGACAGCTACCGCAGCGCCAAGCCCGACGAGCAGATGCCCGCATTGGGCGAGCTGGCCTCGATCGAAGCCCCCGGCGCCCAGGGGGCCGACACCGTGCGCTACGTGACGACCGCAGGCGACGCCGTGCTGGTCAGCAAGGCCACCAACCCCAAGCTCTACCAACAGATCGTCGAGGCCCGCCCGGCACTGGAGGCCATCGCCAAGAGCAAGCAGGACGGCTACGAACTGCTCGGCAAGGACGCCCAGGCCCCCGCCACCCTCGCTGACTACAAGGCCATCGGTGCCGCTGACGAAGTCGGCCCCGGCCTGATCCGCTACCAGACCGCCGACGGCAAGGCCTACATCGTCGCCGAGCAGGACAACCCTGACCTGTTCAAACAGGTCTCGCAGGACTACAAGGTACTCTCGGGCATCAACAGCAGCATCGCCGATGGCTACCAATGGGCCGGCGCCGACCAGCAGGTACCCGGCGCGCTTGGCGATTTCCGCGCCGTGGGCCCGGCCGAGGAAGTCGGGCCGGGCGTGATCCGCTATGAGACTCAGGATGGCAGCAAATACGTGGTGTCCGAGCGCGACAATCCCGAGCTGTACAAGGCCGCCGCCAGCGCCTATGACAGCCTCTCGGGCCTGCAGGCCAGCGAAGCCGACGGCTACCGGCGCGCCACCGACAATGAAGTCTGGCCGCCCTTCGACGGCACGGCCATCGGTGCCCGCGACGAGGTCGGCCCGGACCTTATCCGCTACGAACACAATGGCGAGAAAGTGGTGGTCGCGCGCGACGACAACCCCAAGCTGTTCGATTACCTGGCCGGCCTGCACGAGGTCTACAGCGACCCGGCCAAGGCTGGCGACATCCGCACCGCACTGGACAACGGTGCCGTGCTGGCCGATGCCAACACCCAGGCCCCGGGCCTGAACGACTACAAGGGCTTCGGCTGGACCACCGGCCAGGAAGACAATGTCCTCACCTACGAAACCCACGACGGCACCAAGGTCGTGGTCTCGCGCGACATCTCGCCGGAGCTGTTCAAGCAGGTGGCGACCGCCAACGACACCTGGGGCAAGATCCACGACAGCGAGAAGGAGGGCTACAAGCTCGCCGGCCCCAACGATTTTCTCAAGAACAAGGACATGTCCTTCGGCTCGCCGGACGAGCTGGGCGATGGCCTGATCCGCTTCGAGACCGACGAGGGCAAGTTCATCGTCTCCAAGGAGCTGAGCCCACAGCTGTACGACGAAGTGGTCGGCAAGTGGGAAGGCTGGACCAAGGGCGAGGTCGATGAGACCCGCAGCAAGTACAACCTGCCACCGCGCGAGGAACTCGATGCGCTCAATCTCAAGACCGGGGTCAAGGCCGATGAGAAGGATGCGTCCTCGCCCGAACTGACCGTGGGCGAGTTGGCTACCAAGGAGTTGCTCGACAGCTACCGCAAAGGCGTGCAGGACGGCTCGATCGCCAAGGACGACCCGCGCGCCAAGCTGGTCCGCGCCCTCGAAGCGCAGGCTGCCTACCAGAACGGCCGCGGCATCACCGGCTACGAGGAAGAGCCCGGCGCCTTCGGCGGCACATGGCGGGTGTTCGACAAGGAGCAGACCGAGCTCACCTCTGCCGACATGCACGACATCATCGACGGCGGCAAGCTCAAGGAGCAGATCAGCACCCTGTTCGCCGACGAGACCATCCAGAAGGACTACAAGTCGAAGATGGACGATGCGCTCAACCGCATCCCCAACAAGGACGAGGTCAAGCAGAAGCTGCTCGACCTGACCAACAACCCCGACTACATCGCCTACCTCAAGGACCTGCAGAAGCAGGGCAAGGACCACGAGGCCAAGGAAGACCTCAACAATACGCTCTCGGCCTTGTCGTTGTTCGATCCGGAGGCGGCGACCAAGGCGGCCCAGTCGATCCAGGCCGACGGCCTGACCAGCGACCTCAATGACCTGGTCGGCGACCCGAGCAAGATTTCCGACGAGAACAAGGAGCTGGCCACCAAGGACCTGTTCGGCCTGCTCAAGAGTGTGCTCAAGGGCTCGCTGCTGGACATGCCGCGGCGCACCCAGGAGGTCATCGAGAAGTTTCTCGAAGAGGGGCTGCAGGGCAAGCAGAAGTCCTCGGTGGTCACCAAGGTGCTCGAAGAGCTGTCGCAGATCGACATGGCCAAGGGCAGCATCAGCGAGGCCGACCTGAAGACCGTGCTGTCCAAGCCCTATGTGCCGATTGCCGACCGCGGCACCCTCGGCGAGGTGTTCAGCGCCCTCAACAGCAAGGGCATCCTCGGCACGCTGGGTGCCGGGGTGAACCTGTTCTCGGGCATCTATCAACTGGTCGGCCAGGGCGGCAAGCTGGGCGAGACCTGGCAGCAACGCCTGTCGATCGCCAAGGACTTCGTCAGTTTTGCCGGCGCCGGCAGCCACTTCGCCAAGGTCGGCGATGCCATCGGCGGGCTGGTCGGCAAGAGCGGGTTGGTCGATTTCCTCGGCCTGGACAAGACCCTGCCGGAGATCTGAGGCAAGGGCGGGATCCAGGAGCCGAAGTTCGAATTCAAGCTCAGCGAGCTGCCGGCGAGCACCAAGGCCAAGATCGCCGAAGCGCTCGATACCCTGCCCGGCAGCAAGCTCGGGGACTTTTCCGACGTGCTCGGTGACGGCGCGGGCAACGCCAACGCCGCCAAGAACGCCTATGGCGGCATTACCCAGCGCCTGGAGGACGCCGTATCAGCCTCCGGCACGGTCAAGCTGCCACCGGGCAAGGCGGCGAAGATTGCGGGGTCGGTCATCAAGGTACTGGGTCCGGCCACCGACCTTGCCGGTGGTTTCGCCGACATCGTCCTGGGGGCCTTCACCATCAAGAACGCGATCAAGGATGGCGATCCGCTGGCCAAGGCCTCCGGTGGCCTGCAGATCGCCGGCGGTGCCTTCGGTGCCTCGGCCGGTGTACTCGGTGCTGCCAGCCTGTTCGGTGCAGGCACGGCCGCAGCGCTGACCGGGCCTTTCTTCCTGGTGGGCGTGGTGCTGGGGGTGATCGGCGGGATCATCGGTTACTTCGTCGATCACAACAAACGGCAGAAGGCCAGCGAGAAGGAAAACGACTGGTACCGGGACCTGGCGGCCGATGGATTGTTGCAGGGCGACTGGGCGGACAAGGTCGAGTATGCCCACTACTCGATCCACCATTACGGCGACCGCGAGGCGCCGGAGGATGACAGCCTGTTCCGCTTCCAGGAGGCCGAATGGAAGCATTTCGACGAGACCCCGCAGAAGAATGGCTCGTCGAGCAACCGCCTGGACGACAAGTTGCACGTGGATCATTGAGCCACTGATTGCAATCCATCCCTGTGGTAGCGGGCTTGCCCGCGAAAAGAGCGCCGCGGTGGATGGCACCGGCTTCGCCGGTGTTCGCGGGCAAGCCCCGCTCCCACAGGGACTCGCTGCCACAAAACACTGTAACCAGGCACAAAAAAGCCACGAGCCCGCCTGCGGCGATCCTCGTGGCTTTTCAGGCAACGGCCTGTCAGGCGACAGGCCATTTCCTCAGGCAGCTTACAGCGCCATGTCGTTGGCAGCCTTGCTCTCGGCAGGTGCGGTCGACTCGACACCGGTGCTGGTCCCGACGCTCTGGTCGATGACCGGCGGCTTCTCCAGTTGCAGCACTTCAGCGGTGTAGTTCCACTCTTTCTGCACGGCAGCAGCGGAATCGTTCAGCTTGGTACCGTAGCTCGGCACGATTTCGCGGATGCGGGCCTGCCACTCAGGCGTAGCGACCTTCTCCTTGAACACGGTTTCCAGCACGTTGAGCATGATCGGCGCAGCGGTCGAGGCGCCTGGCGAAGCACCCAGCAGACCGGCGATGGTACGGTCCTGGGACGCCACCACTTCGGTGCCCAGCTTCAGCACACCGCCCTTCTCTTCGTCACGCTTGATGATCTGCACGCGCTGACCGGCCTGCCACAGGCGCCAGTCTTCTTTCTTGGCGTTCGGGAAGTAAGTGCGCAGGGCTTCGAAGCGGTCGTCATCCGACAGCATCACCTGGCCGGCGAGGTACTCGACCAGCGGGTACTGCTCGATGCCCACTTTGGTCATCGGCCAGACGTTGTGCAGGGTGGTGCTGCTCAGCAGGTCCAGGTACGAGCCGTTCTTCAGGAACTTGGTCGAGAAGGTGGCGAATGGCCCGAACAGGATCACGCGCTTGCCGTCCAGCACGCGGGTGTCCAGGTGCGGAACCGACATGGGTGGCGCGCCGGTCGAGGCGATGCCGTAGGCCTTGGCCATGTGCTGCATGGCAACGGTCGGGTTCTCGGTCACCAGGAACGAGCCGCCCACCGGGAAGCCTGCGTATTCCTTGGCTTCAGGAATGCCCGACTTCTGCAGCAGCTTCAGGGCGCCGCCGCCGGCACCGATGAACAGGAACTTGGCGTCGGTGGCAGAGGTGCTGCCATCCTTCAGGTTCTTGTACTCGACGTGCCAGGAGCCGTCCTTGTTGCGGGTGATGTCCTGCACTTCGCTGGACAGCTTCAGCTTGAAGTTGTCGCGGGTCTGCAGGTGGCCGACGAACTGGCGGGTGATCTCGCCGAAGTTGACGTCGGTGCCGATCGGCGTCCAGGTCACGGCCAGCTTCTGGTTCGGGTCACGCCCTTCCATCATCAGCGGGACCCACTTGGCGATCTGGGCGT
The DNA here is from genome assembly GCF_052378495.1 of Pseudomonas sp. A014. NCBI lineage: Bacteria > Pseudomonadati > Pseudomonadota > Gammaproteobacteria > Pseudomonadales > Pseudomonadaceae > Pseudomonas > Pseudomonas sp. A014. The sequence goes on along the minus strand of NZ_CP199001.1, from coordinate 1,491,539 downwards.
GGTCTTCGGAGAACTGCATCGGGCGGAACAGCGGGCTCGCCTGCAGTGCTTCGTAACGCTTCTTCAGGAAGGCGATGTTGTCGTCGCCCCAGACGAAGCTCATGTGCGGGGTGGTGTTGATGAACGATTTCGGGTTCTTCAGCACGCCCTGGCGAACCTGCCAGGACCAGAACTGGCGCGACACCTGGAAGGCTTCGTTGATCTCGATCGCCTTGGAGATGTTGACCTTGCCGTCCTTGTCCATCGGGGTGTAGTTCAGCTCAGCCAGCGCGGAGTGGCCGGTACCGGCGTTGTTCCAGCCGTTGGAGCTTTCCTCGGCGACGCCATCCAGGCGCTCGACCATTTCCATCGACCAGCTCGGCTCCAGTTCGCTGAGCCATACGCCCAGGGTCGAACTCATGATGCCGCCGCCAATCAGGAGCACATCGACTTTCTTGGCTTCGTCGGCGTGCGCTTGCATGAAGCTCGCCGCGACAGCCAGACCCAGCAAGGTCTTGCCAGCTTTTTTGAACATTGATCACTTCCAGTCAGTAGAACGGAGGGGGGCCTGTGGCTGGCCCAGGTGTTTCTTGTTCTTCAGCGCAGGCTTTTTGTGATCATTGTTCAGCAGCCAGAGAACCCTTACACGCTTCAGCCATTGGTCTGATTGACCTGGGTCGGCTGAAACGATTGCGGATTGTAACCGAAACGCCAGCACAAACAAATTGGCGGCGGGAACGTCAAGGTGGCGGGTTGTCCCAGGGGCTCGCCCGGCACGTGGGCCGGGCGATTGAGAGGTTCAAAGCTCGGGATCGATATCCCCGGCGTACATATCCGACTCTTTATACAGGTCATGCACATGGCGCAGCAGCACCATGATCACCGCCGCCACCGGCAGCGCCAGCAGCACGCCGGTGAAGCCGAACAGCTCGCCGCCGGCCAGGATGGCGAAGATCACCGCCACCGGGTGAAGGCCAATGCGGTCGCCCACCAGCAGCGGGGTCAGCACCATGCCCTCGAGGGCCTGGCCGACCATGAACACCGCGACGATGCCCAGCATCGGGTACAGGTCGCCGCCGAACTGGAACAACCCGGCGATCAGCGCTGCACCGATGCCGACGATGAAGCCCATGTACGGCACGATGGCCGCCAACCCCGCCAGCAGGCCGATCAGCAGCCCCAGCTCGAGACCGATCAGCGACAGCCCGACCGCGTAGATCACGCCCAGCGCCAGCATGACCAGCAGCTGGCCGCGCACGAACGCCCCCAGCACCTCATGGCACTCACCCGCCAGCCCCACCACCTGGTCTTCACGCTGGCGCGGCAGCAGGCTGCGCAGCTTGGCCATCATCAGGTCCCAGTCACGCAGCAGGTAGAAGCCCACCACCGGGATCAGCACCAGGTTGGCCAGCCAGGCGATCAGCGCCAGGCTCGAGGCGGTGGCCTGGGACAGGACGATGCCGACGATGTCGGTGGTCTGGCCCATGTGCGCGCCGATGGCAGCCTTGATCTTGTCGAACTTCCAGAAGCCATCGGCCAGGCCCAGGCGGCTCTGCACCCACGGCAGCGCCACATGCTGCAGCCAGTCGAGCATCTGCGGCGCCAGCTCGTACAGGCGCAGCAACTGCTTGGCCAGCATCGGCACCAATACCAGCAGCAAGGCGAGGAATACCAGGGTGAACAGGCTGAACACCACCACCACACCCCAGGTGCGCGACAGGCCCAGGCGCTCCAGGCGATCGACCAGCGGGTCGGCCAGGTACGCCAGCAGGATGCCCACCAGGAACGGCGAGAGGATGTTGTGCAGCAGGTACAGCAGGACGGCGATCAGCAGGGCTATGCCCAACCATACCCAACGGCGTACATCAGTCATGTTCGCGGCTCCTTACCAGCGAAAACGCAGGCCATCGAACGGCTTTGGCGCAGCCGCCTGCGGGGCGACCGCCTGGCCAGGCGCTGCCTCGGCTACGGGAGCGGGAGCGGGAGCGGCGGCAGGCGCCGGATCGACGGGCACCTCCTGCAGATGCGCCAGCCCCAGTTGCGCGCGCAGTTGTTCGCGATTGCCGGTGACCGTATAGGTCAGGGTGTCGCCGTCGGCCATCTGCAGCCGCGGGCCATAGGGCTCGAGCACACGCAGCAGTTCGGCGTAGCGCTGCAGGTTCATGCCCTGCACCTGGACCTGCAGGTCGCTGCTCGCGCCCGGGCGGGTGACGTAACGGGGTGCCAGGCGTGTACTGATCGCCAGCATCACCGCGTCGGCCAGCGCGGCCTGGTCGGCCCCCTCTGCCGTGCCCTGCTCGCGCTGCTCGCCCAGCCACAGTTGCCATTTGCCTTGCCACTTGCCGTCGGCTTCGTGGGCGTGCACAGCCAGCAGGGCATCGGCGCCATAGCGCTCGGACGCCTCACGCAGCGGCGCCGGGTCGTTGCCTTCGAGCTGCTTGGCATTGGCCACCAGTTGTTCCTGCAGGTCGGCCAGCGGCAGGCGCAGCGGCAGGCCACGGTGCTGGGCTGCGCGACGCAGCGGCTCGGCGCTGCTCTGGCCATCTCCGACCAGGCTGCTGCCCTCGACACTGTCGTACAGCCACCAGCCAAGAATCGACGGCCGGTTGCTGCCCCACAGGGCCAGGCCGCCCTGGCGCAGGGCGCGCTCGGTGCTGCCGGGGTCGAATTCCACCACCACCGATTCAGGTGGGCCGGCGTCGCTGCCAACCTGATTGACGATCTGTTGCGGATCCTTGCGCAGGGCGACCACCGCCGGGTTCTGCGTCGCCTTGGCATCGCCGGTCAGACGCAGCACCAGGGTGTCGAGTGCCTTGGCGGTGGCCTGGGTCCGCGCCTCGCTGCCCTGCCCATCGACAGGCTCGCGGACCTGGTAAAGCCCCGATACGGTCTCGGCCTGTGCCGTTGCACCGATCAGCCCTATGCAAACCACTGCCAGGTAATTGAGAAAACGCATGAAGGATTCCTGTCCAGATGACTTTCAGGGCAGAAGCTACAAGCTGCACGCTGTCAGCGGCAAGCAAAAGCGCGCGCCGGTGCTGTCTGTCTTCTCTTATAGCCTACCGCTCGCCACTTGCCGTTCAATGGAGGATGGCCGCTGCCGGGCAACCCTGATAAAATCGCGCGCCTTCGCAGACCAGTCACGTACAGGCAGCCGCCGCCTCCCGAGCCGGCCTTGGCCGCGCTGGTCGTTTTCCTGAATCCCTCCCCCTTAAAGGCCTGGATCAATGAGCAAGCAACCCTCCCTGAGCTACAAAGACGCCGGTGTAGACATCGACGCCGGCGAAGCACTGGTCGAACGCATCAAGGGCGTCGCCAAGCGCACCGCACGCCCTGAAGTCATGGGTGGCCTGGGCGGCTTCGGCGCCCTCTGCGAGATCCCGGCCGGCTACAAGCAGCCGGTGCTGGTCTCCGGCACCGACGGCGTCGGCACCAAGCTGCGCCTGGCGCTGAACCTGAACAAGCACGACAGCATCGGGCAGGACCTGGTCGCCATGTGCGTCAACGACCTGGTGGTCTGCGGCGCCGAGCCTCTGTTCTTCCTCGACTACTACGCCACCGGCAAGCTGAATGTCGACGTGGCCGCCACCGTGGTCACCGGCATCGGCGCCGGTTGCGAACTGGCCGGTTGCTCGCTGGTCGGTGGTGAGACCGCCGAGATGCCAGGCATGTATGAAGGCGAAGACTACGACCTGGCCGGTTTCTGCGTCGGCGTGGTGGAGAAGTCGGAAATCATCGACGGCTCGAAAGTGGTCACCGGCGACGCCCTGATCGCCCTGCCTTCCTCCGGCCCGCACTCCAACGGCTACTCGCTGATCCGCAAGATCCTCGAAGTGTCCGGCACCGACATCGAGAACACCCAGCTCGACGGCCAGCCGCTGACCGACCTGCTGATGGCGCCGACCCGCATCTACGTCAAGCCACTGCTGGAGCTGATCAAGAAGACCGGCGCGGTCAAGGCCATGGCCCACATCACCGGTGGCGGCCTGCTGGACAACATCCCGCGCGTCCTGCCAAAAGGCGCCCAGGCCGTGGTCGACGTGGCTAGCTGGCAGCGCCCGGCGGTGTTCGACTTCCTGCAACAGAAAGGCAACGTCGACGAGCACGAGATGCACCGCGTACTGAACTGCGGCGTGGGCATGGTCATCTGCGTGGCCCAGGATCAGGTCGACAACGCCCTGAACGTCCTGCGCCAGGCCGGTGAGCAGCCTTGGGTGATCGGCCGCATCGACGTGGCCGCCGAAGGCGCTGCCCAAGTCGAGCTGCAGAACCTCAAGGCACACTGATGCCGAGCAAGACCTGCAATGTCGTAGTACTGCTGTCGGGCTCCGGCAGCAACCTGCAAGCCCTGATCGACAGCATCCACGCCGAACACGGTAGCGCGCGGATCCGCGCGGTGATTTCCAACCGCCCCGACGCTTTTGGCCTGCAACGGGCCAAAGCCGCCGGGATCGACACCGCCGTGCTCGAGCACGGCGGTTTCGACGGGCGCGAAGCATTCGACGCGGCGCTGGTGCAACTGATCGATGGCTTCGCCCCCGACCTGGTGGTGCTGGCCGGCTTCATGCGCATCCTCAGTGGCGACTTCGTGCGCCACTACCAGGGTCGCCTGCTCAACATCCACCCGTCGCTGCTGCCCAAGTACAAAGGGCTGCACACTCACCAGCGGGCCCTGGATGCCGGTGACGCCGAGCACGGCTGCAGTGTTCATTTCGTCACCGAGGAACTCGACGGCGGGCCCTTGGTCGTACAGGCTGTGGTAGCGGTCGCGCCAGGCGACGATGCGCAGAGCCTGGCACAACGGGTCCACCGACAGGAACACCAGATCTACCCGCTGGCGGTGCGCTGGTTCGCCGAAGGACGCTTGCGCCTGGGCGAACAAGGTGCATTACTGGATGGCCAGCCGCTGGCGGCCAGCGGTCACTTGATTCGACCCTAGGAGAATATATGCGTCGCGCCCTGCTATTGGCTCTCGCCGTGCTCGCCCTGCCCCTCCAGGCAGCTGATCTGAAGCCTTTCTCGGCCAGCTACACCGCCGACTGGAAACAGCTGCCCATGAGCGGCACCGCAGAACGCAGCCTGGTCAAGAACGCCAACGGTACCTGGGACCTCAACTTCAAAGCCTCCATGATGATCGCCAGCCTGACCGAACAGAGCACGGTGCGCATGGACAACGACACCCTGCTGCCGCAGAAGTATCACTTCGAGCGCGGTGGCCTGGGCAAGGCGAAGAAGGTCGACCTGGACTTCGACTGGAACAGCAAGAAAGTCACCGGTAGCGACCGTGGCGATGCGATCAGCCTGCCGCTCAACCGTGGGGTGCTGGACAAGTCGTCCTATCAACTGGCCCTGCAACATGACGTGGCGGCGGGCAAGAAGAGCATGACGTACCAGGTGGTCGACGGTGACGAGATCGACACCTACGACTTCCGCGTGCTGGGCACCGAGAAGGTTGCCACCAAGACCGGCCAGGTCGATGCGGTCAAGGTCGAGCGCGTGCGCGACCCAAGCCAGAGCAAGCGCATCACCGAGCTGTGGTTCGCCAAGGACTGGGACTACCTGCTGGTGCAACTGCGCCAGGTCGAGACCGATGGCAAGGAATACGTGATCGTGCTGCAGGATGGTACGGTCGATGGCAGGACGGTGAAGGGCAACTGATCTCTTCCCTGCGCTGTAACCTGCTGTAGCCGGAGCCCCGCCTAGTGCGGGGCTTTGTTTTGGCTTGCAGAAGCAAGCGCAGCGCGTTTCATGAACATAGTTTCATCGTCGTTTTATTTACTTAGCCTGCTAACAAACTCTATAAAGAAGGTGTGCGACACAGTGTCGCAGACCAACAGAAGTGGAGTTTACCGATGACTGTCCAAGTAACCGAACGCGACGAATCGAGAATGTCCCACGAAGGCCTGGCCGCTGGCGTGCGGATCTGGGACGTACACCAGCAGGGCCAACTGGTCGGCATGTTCCACAACGAGCATGAAGCCCACCAGTACCGCCAGGAGCTCGAGACCCTCGAGAGCCAACGCGGCACACAATAAGATCTCCCCCACGAAAAACCCCGCCTGAGCGGGGTTTTCGTCATTTACCACATCAGATCGTCAGGGATCTTGTAGGCCGCATATGGATCGTCTTCATCGGCCTCCTCGACATGGGTGTTGAGCAGCAGGATGCGCTTGGGATCGCGTTCCTGGATCTTCACCGCCGCCTCGCGCGGGATCACTTCGTAGCCGCCGCCATGGGCGACGATCGCCAGCGAACCGTTGCTCAGCTTGCTGCGCATCAGGGCGTTGACGGCAATGCGCTTGACCTTCTTGTCGTCGACGAAGTTGTAGTAGTCCTCGGTGGTCAGCTTGGGCAGGCGGGTCGCCTCGATCAATTGCTTGACCTGCGCGGCACGCGCCTTCTGCTCGGCCTTCTCCTGCACCTGGCGGTTCAGTTCCTGGTCCTTTTTGGCCTTGTCGGCCATGGCTTCCTTGGCCAGGCGCTGCTGGCTGTCGTCCACCTCGACCTGGCCCTTGTGTTCCAGGCGTTTCTGTTTCTTCTCGGCCTTGTTGGTCTGGGAGACCTGCTTCTGGTTGACCAGACCGGCCTTGAGCAATTGATCGCGAAGGGAAAGGCTCATCGGTGTTCACTCACTTATGCATCGGCTCAGCCGCAGCTGGGCAGGTTCTTTTCCTGACGTTTGGCTTCGCCCCAGAGGGCATCCAACTCGTCAAGGTTACAATCTTCGATCGGTCGGCCAGTGTCGCGCAATGCCTGCTCGATGAAGCGGAAACGTCGTTCGAATTTACGGTTGGCGCGGCGCAGGGCGTTTTCCGGATCCTGCTTGAGATGACGGGCCAGGTTCACAGCGGCGAACAGCAGGTCGCCGACTTCGTCTTCCAGTGCCTGGTCATCGCCATCGGCCATGGCCTGCAATACCTCGTCGAGCTCCTCGCGGACCTTGTCCAGCACCGGCAACGCCTCGGGCCAGTCGAAACCGACGGTGGCCGCGCGCTTCTGCAGTTTGGTCGCACGCGACAGCGCCGGCAAGGCGCCGGGAACATCGTCGAGCAGCGAGAGCTGTTCGGGGGTGCTCTTCTCGGCGCGCTCCTCGGCCTTGATCTCTTCCCAGCGCGACTTGACCTGCGCCTCGCTCAAGCGCGGGATGTCGGGTGCGGCGTAGAGGTCACCGGTGGGGAACACATGCGGATGACGGCGGATCAGCTTGCGGGTGATCGAATCAACCACGCCGGCAAACTCGAAACGCCCCTCCTCCCGCGCCAGCTGGCTGTAGTAGACCACCTGGAACAGCAGGTCGCCGAGTTCGCCCTGCAACTGCGCGAAATCGCCCTGCTCGATGGCGTCGGCCACCTCGTAGGCTTCCTCGATGGTGTGCTTGACGATGCTGGTGTAGTCCTGCTCGAGATCCCAGGGGCAGCCGTATTGCGGATCGCGCAGGCGGGCCATGAGGTGGAGCAGGTCGTTGAGGGTGTAGGTCATGCTCTGGCAGGTCCTTAGGTGGCGCCCTCATCGCGGGGCAAGCCCGCTCCCACAGGGATCACGCTGCACCTGCAGGAGCGGGCTTGCCCGCGATGGGGGCGACGCAGTCTCAAGGCGTACGATTACGCCGCGTCTCGATGATGTTCGGCAACTGCGAGATCCGTCCGAGCAAGCGCCCCAGCGCATCCAGGCCTGGAATCTCGATTGTCAGCGACATCAGCGCGGTGTTGTCTTCCTTGTTCGAGCGGGTATTGACCGCCAGCACGTTGATCTTCTCGTTGAGCAGCACCTGCGAAACGTCGCGCAGCAAGCCCGGGCGGTCGTAGGCGCGGATGACGATATCGACCGGGTAGGTCTGCACCGGAATCGGCCCCCAGCTCACCTGGATCATGCGCTCCGGCTCCTTGCCCGCCAACTGCAGCACCGAGGCGCAGTCCTGGCGGTGAATGCTCACGCCGCGGCCCTGGGTGATGTAGCCGACGATGGCGTCGCCCGGCAGCGGCTGGCAGCAACCGGCCATCTGCGTGAGCAGGTTACCTACGCCCTGGATCTGGATGTCGTTGCGCTTGCCCGATCGAGTCCCGCGCGCCGGGCGCGGCACCAGCTCGACCGGCTCGATACGCTCCGGCTCGAGCAACTGCTGGGCGGCGTTGACCATGTGCGCCAGGCGCAGATCACCGGCCCCCAGCGCAGCGAACATGTCCTCGGCGGTCTTGACGTTGGCCTTTTCCGCCAGGCGCTCGAAGTCCACCTGCGGCAGGCCCAGGCGGCTGAGTTCGCGCTCGATGAGGGTCTTGCCGGCAGCGACGTTCTGGTCGCGCGCCTGCAGCTTGAACCAGTGGACGATCTTGGCCCGCGCACGCGAGGTGGTGACGTAGCCGAGGTTGGAGTTCAGCCAGTCGCGGCTCGGGTTGCCCTGCTTGCTGGTGATGATCTCCACCTGCTCGCCGGTCTGCAGGCTGTAGTTCAGCGGTACGATGCGCCCGTTGATCTTGGCGCCACGGCAGTTGTGGCCGATCTCGGTGTGCACGCGGTAGGCGAAGTCCAGCGGCGTGGCGCCCTTGGGCAGGTCGATGGCGTGGCCATCAGGGGTGAACACGTAGACCCGGTCCGGCTCGATGTCGACCCGCAGTTGCTCGGCCAGGCCGCCGATGTCGCCCAATTCCTCGTGCCACTCCAGCACCTGGCGCAGCCAGGAAATCTTCTCTTCGTAGTGGTTGGAGCTGGACTTGACGTCGGTGCCCTTGTACTTCCAGTGCGCGCAGACACCCAGCTCGGCCTCTTCGTGCATGCCGTGGGTACGGATCTGCACCTCGAGCACCTTGCCCTCGGGGCCGATCACCGCGGTGTGCAGCGAGCGGTAGCCGTTTTCCTTGGGGTTGGCGACGTAGTCGTCGAACTCCTTGGGGATGTGGCGCCACAGGGTGTGGACGATACCCAGCGCGGTATAGCAGTCGCGGATTTCCGGTACCAGCACGCGCACCGCGCGCACGTCGTAGATCTGGCTGAACTCCAGGCCCTTGCGCTGCATCTTGCGCCAGATCGAATAGATGTGTTTCGCCCGGCCGCTGATGTCGGCCTTGACGCCGGTGGCCAGCAGCTCGTTCTGCAACTGGTTCATCACATCGCTGATGAAGCGCTCGCGGTCCAGCCGCCGCTCGTGCAGGAGCTTGGCGATCTGCTTGTACTGGTCGGGCTCCAGGTAGCGGAACGACAGGTCTTCCAGCTCCCACTTGATATGGCCGATGCCCAGGCGGTGAGCGAGCGGTGCGTAGATGTCGAACACCTCGCGCGCCACACGCAGGCGTTTTTCGTCATCGGCGGCCTTCACCGCGCGGATCGCGCAGGTCCGCTCGGCCAGCTTGATCAGGGCGACGCGTACGTCGTCGACCATGGCCACAAGCATCTTGCGCAAGTTCTCGACCTGCGCCTGCGAGCCCAGCACCAGCGACTGGCGCGGGCTGAGGCTGGCGCTGATGGCGGCCATGCGCAGCACGCCGTCGATCAGCTTGGAGACCACCGGGCCGAAACGCTGGCCGACCTCGGCCAGGGTGACCTTGCCTTCGCGGACCGAGCGATAGATCACGGCAGCGACCAGCGAGTCCTGGTCGAGCTTGAGGTCTGCGAGAATTTCAGCGATCTCGAGCCCCGCCTGGAAGCTCGACGTCCCGTCGGCCCAGGAATGCTTGGCCGGGTTGCCCTTCTTCTCGACTTCCTGGGCGAAATCGCAGGCCTCCTTGAGCGCCGTGCGATCCAGCGCCGAATCGACGCTCACCACATGATCCAGCCATGCTTCGAGATTGATACTGCCGTCGGTGTTGACCGGCTGGTGCACTCTCACCTGTACCATGTTTCGTTTACCTTTCCATACAGCGCACCTCGCGGGTGCACTGGCAATCAACCGTGCCGCTTCCCGTCCGTGGAAGCCGCACCAAGGGGCCAGCCGTTACTGGCCCACTTCGAATAACGCCATGGCCTCGACATGCGCCGTCTGAGGAAACATGTCGAGAATCCCGGCCCTTTTTAACCGGTACCCCTGGCCGACCAGCACCTGCGCGTCTCGCGCCAGCGTGGCGGGGTTGCACGATACATAGACCAACCGCCTGGCCTTCAAGCGTGCGATGCTTTGCACCACCTCGTAGGCACCGTCGCGCGGTGGGTCCAAGAGTACCGCAGAAAAGCCCTCGGCGGCCCATTCGGCACCTGCCAAAGACTGCGATAAATCGGCCTGAAAAAACCGTGCGTTATGCACATTGTTGCTCGCGGCGTTGGCGGCAGCCCGATCGACCATCGCCTGCACACCTTCCACCGCCACCACTTCACGGGCCTGGCGAGCCAGCGGCAGGGCAAAATTGCCCAGGCCACAGAACAGGTCCAGTACCCGTTCGTCCGGTTGCGGCGCAAGCCACGCCAGCGCCTGTTGGATCATCAAGGTGTTGACCTGGGCATTGACCTGCACGAAGTCGCCCGGTCGCCACGCCAGCTCCAGCCCCCAAGGGGCCAGGTCAAACCCAAGTGTCGCGGCGCCATCATGTGGCGCCGGCTCACCCTCGCCCTGCAGCCACAGTTGCGCACCCGCCTGCTCGCAGAACGCCTGCAGGCGCGCCAGGTCGTCGTCGGCCAGCGGCGCTACATGGCGCACCAGCACTGCCTCGGCGGTGCCGCTGAACAATTCCACATGCCCCAGCGCCTGAGGCCTGCTCAAGCTGCGCAGCACGGTCGGCAAATGTCGCAGGATGGTTTGCAAGGGTTGTACCAGCACCGGGCAATCGTCGATGGCGATGATGTCCTGGCTGGCTTCGGCGCGAAAACCGACCTGCAGCTCGCGCGCCTTCACATCCCAACGCACGGCGATGCGCGCGCGACGGCGGTAGCCGAATTCCAACCCGGCCAGCGGCGCGGCCCACTCATCAGGCTGCACACCGGCTACGCGCTGCAACTGCTCGGCGAGCAGGCGCTGCTTGAGCGCCAGCTGGCCCTCGTGGGGCAGGTGCTGAAGGTTGCAACCGCCGCAGCGGGCGTAATGCCGGCACGGCGCCTCGCGCCGCTCGGGGCTGGCCTGCAGCACGCGCTCAAGACGTGCTTCGACGATCTTGCCGCGGGCATTGAGCACCCGCGCCTCGACCGCCTCGCCCGCCAGGGCACCACTGACGAACCAGGTGCGCCCCTCGACAAAGGCGATGCCGCGTCCGTCACCGGCCAGGCGTTCGATGTCCAGGCGTTGTTTCTTGCCCACCGGCACCTGTGGGGTGCGGTCGCCGCCGGCTGGCTGGAAGCGCAGGCCGCTGCTGTTGCTTTTCTTTCTGGACATCAGGTCGCGTCGAACAGGCCGGTGGAGAGATAACGGTCGCCGCGGTCGCAGATGATCGCGACCATCACGGCATTTTCCACTTCACGGGACAGACGCAGCATCGCCGCGACCGCACCGCCGGAGGACACACCGCAGAAAATGCCCTCTTCGCGTGCAAGGCGACGGGTGGTGTCTTCGGCTTCCTGCTGGGACATGTCCACCACGCGATCGACGCGGGTGGCGTCGAAGATCTTCGGCAGGTATTCCTCCGGCCAGCGGCGGATACCGGGAATGGCCGAGCCTTCCATCGGTTGCAGGCCGACGATCTGCACCGCCGGGTTCTGTTCCTTGAGGTACTGCGAGCAGCCCATGATGGTGCCGGTGGTGCCCATGGAACTGACGAAGTGGGTGATGCTGCCCTGGGTCTGCTGCCAGATCTCGGGACCTGTGCTGGTGTAGTGGGCAATCGGGTTGTCGCCGTTGGCGAACTGGTCGAGCACCAGGCCGCGACCTTCGGCCTGCAGCTTTTCGGCCAGATCGCGCGCCCCTTCCATGCCCTCTTCCTTGGTCACCAGGATCAGCTCGGCGCCATAGGCGGTCATCGCCGCCTTGCGCTCGGCCGTGGAGTTGTCGGGCATGATCAGGATCATCTTGTAACCCTTGATCGCCGCCGCCATGGCCAGGGCGATGCCGGTGTTGCCGGAGGTCGCCTCGATCAGGGTGTCGCCAGGCTTGATCTGGTTGCGCAGTTCGGCGCGGGTGATCATCGACAACGCCGGACGGTCCTTGACCGAGCCGGCCGGGTTGTTGCCTTCGAGCTTGAGCAGGAGGGTATTGCTGGTCTGCCCGGCGATACGCTGCAGGCGGACCAGAGGGGTGTTGCCGACGCAATCGGCGATGGTTGGGTACTGCAAGGTCATGGGCGTGTTTCGCAATCAGGACGGCAGGGGCGCCTATCATACCGGCAAAGGACGCGCCGCCATATCACGCAATTGCTGGGAGATATAGCAGGTAGTTATATGGGTGACGAACCCTGCGCGGGCAAACTCGCGCTCGCAAGAACGGTGAAAGCCTTTTCAGCAGCAGGCTTACCTGCCAAGCCCTCGGTGTCGACACAAGGCAGGCGCATGCACAGCCGCAATCCCCGTTGCCCATTCTCGGCCCACAGCCTGCCGCCCTGACGCTGGATCGCACTGCGGGCGATACTCAGCCCCAGCCCAAAGCCTCCATCCCCGGGGCGCGAGCCGTCGAGCCGGGAAAACGGCGCGAAGATCCTTTCCAGATCGTCGTCATCCACCCCGCCGCCTTCATCTTCCAGGAACAACTGCCAGTGATTGCCCTCGCGCTGGCCACTCAGGCGCACCACCCCGTCGTGCGGTGAGTGGCGAATGGCATTGCGCAGCATGTTCTCCAGCGCCTGGGCCAGGTGGTTGAGATTACCCTCCACCCAACAGCTGGCCGGCAACGTGCACTGCAACCGCTGCGCGGCCCAGCCGCTTTCGTAGCAGGCATTCTCCACCAGCAGGTCCCACAGGGCCTGAAGCTGGATGGGCTCAAGGTTCATCGGCGCACGCTCGGCATCCTGCCAGGCCAGTTGCAGGGTGTCCTCGACCAGTTGCTGCATGCAATCGAGTTCCCGTTCGAGGCGTTCGCGCAGGCGTGCGACGTCGGTCTCGCCCTCGCAGGCCACACGCAGGCGGCTCAGTGGCGTGCGCATCTCGTGGGACAAGTCGCGCAACAGTTGCTGCTGCAGGGTTACCGTGCCCTGCAGGCGCTCGGCCATCTGGTCGAAGGCACGCGCCAGCTCGCCCAACTCGTCGTCACGACCGATCGTGCGCGAATCGAGCCGCGCCGAAAGCTGGTCGGCACGCCAGGCATTGGCCTGCTCGCGCAACTGGTTCAGCGGCACGATCAGCATCCGGTAGAGGCCCACGCACAGCAGCAGGGTGAACAGCCCCGGCATCACACCATTGGTGATGATCCGCCAGAACAACCGGTACTGGCCGGGGGTCAGGCGCTGGGGCAACTCGATCACCAGCATGCCCTGCTCGGGAGCCTGGGGGAACGGCAAGCGCAGCCAGGGCTGGTCGATGCTGCGCCTGCTCATCGGCCAGTCGACGCCGCGCAGGCGGGTCAGGCGCTGGATTTCCTCAGTGGACAAGCGAGCCCCGGCGAGCGGTCGCAAGTTGCCATCGAGCACCGCGATCCAGCCCGACTCACGCTGGCGCATGTCCAGCAACCAGCGCTCGAGGCCTTCCCGGCCGCCCTGGTTCCAGGCCTGCTCGGCCTCGGCGGCATAACCGCGCAACAGCTGCCGGGCAGGCTCGGACAAGAAGGCGTTCTGGGTTTCCATATGCCGGCCCCAGGTGTAGCTCAGGCCGATCATCAGCAGGCAGAAGCCCACCAGCAGCACCGCCAGCTTCCAGAACAGCGATCGACGATCGAGCATGCTCAGTCTGCCTCGCCGGCACAGAACACGTAGCCCTTGCCCCATACCGTGCGCACCTGGCGCTCGTGATAACCGATACTCTTGAGCTTGCGACGGATCTGGCTGACATGCATGTCCAGGCTGCGGTCATGGCGCGAATAGCCACGCTGCAGGACCTGCTGGTAAAGGAAGGGCTTGCTCAGCACCTCCTCCTGGCTGCGATTGAGGGTGTCGAGCAGGCGGTATTCGCTGGGCGTGAGCCCCGCAGCCTGCCCGTCGAGCGTCACGTCGCAGGCCTGGTCGTCGAAATGCAGTTGCCCCGGCAAGACGTCACGCGGCGCTTGATGCCGGCGCTCCAGGGCGACCCGGCGCAGGATCGCCTCGATGCGCACGCGCAGCTCGGCCATGCTGAAGGGCTTGGGCAGGTAGTCGTCGGCACCGCGCTGGAAACCGCTGATACGGTCCGCCTCGGCCCCCAGCGCCGACATCAGGATGACCGGCGTGGCGCTGCGCCGGCGCAGTTGCGCCAGGGCATCCAGACCATTGAGCCCTGGCAGCAGGATGTCCAGCAACACCACATCGAAGGCCTCGCGGCCAGCAGTTTCCAAGCCTTCCAGGCCATTACGGCACCAGGTCACGCGGAAACCGCCGCGCTGCAGCTCCTCGTGCAGGTAGGCGCCGAGCACCGGATCGTCCTCGATGGCGAGGATGCTTGAGTCGTGAATGGATACGGTATGCATTGGCATCTGCCATGAATTCTCAGTTGCGCGATTATTGGCGAGGGACGCCGTTCTGGCAACCGAGTGTCGACCAATGCCGTTGCCAGCGCCGCGCGCCATAAAAAACCCGCACAAACAAAGTGCATTACCGGTGCGTGCGGAGTAACGTTCTGCGGGATCCCGTCCACTCGCGACGGCCCGCACGCACATGACAGGAGACAGGTGTGCTCGATCGTTTGGGAATCAGAAGCCGCGTCCTGCTGCTGGCCCTACTGCCCGCCGGGCTGATGGCGCTGGTGCTGGGCATTTATTTCACCTGGTTGCAGCAGAACGAACTGCGCACCCAACTGTTGCAACGCGGCAAGATGATCGCCGAGCAACTGGCACCGCTCGCAGCCCCCGCCCTGGCCCAGGAAGCGCCAGCGCAGCTCGAGCGCATCGCCGCCGAGGCTTTGGAGCAGACTGATGTGCGTGCCGTGGCTTTCCTGGCCCCGGACCGTTCGCGCCTGGCCCATGCCGGCCCCAGCATGCTCAACCAGCCGCCCAGTGGCGGCACCGGTACGCAACTGCTGCAACGCACCGGCAACGACGCCACGCGCTACCTGATGCCGGTTTTCGGCCATCACCGCGACCTGGCCACCGAAGCCGTGCCCAACGAATCCGAGCGCTTGCTTGGCTGGGTCGAAATCGAACTGTCCCACGACGGCACGCTCCTGCGCGGCTATCGCAACCTGTTCACCAGCCTGCTGCTGATCTTTGCCTGCCTGAGCCTCACGGTGCTGCTGGCATTGCGCATGAGCCGGGCGATCAACGGCCCGATCGGGCGCATCAAGCACGCGGTCACCCAGCTCAAGGAGGGCAATCTCGAAGAACGCCTGCCGCCCATGGGCAGCGTCGAGCTGGACGAGCTGGCGGCCGGGATCAACCGCATGGCCGAAACCCTGCACAACGCCCACGAAGAACTGCAGCACAGCATCGACCAGGCCACCGAGGACGTGCGCCAGAACCTGGAGACCATCGAGATCCAGAACATCGAGTTGGACATGGCGCGCAAGGAGGCTCTGGAGGCCAGCCGGATCAAATCCGAATTCCTCGCCAATATGAGCCACGAGATCCGCACCCCGCTCAATGGCATCCTCGGCTTCACCCACCTGCTGCAAAAGAGCGAGCTCACGCCTCGCCAGCTCGACTATCTGGGCACCATCGAAAAGTCCGCCGACAACCTGCTGGGGATCATCAACGAGATTCTCGACTTCTCCAAGATCGAAGCCGGAAAGCTGGTGCTCGACAGCATCCCCTTCAACCTGCGCGACCTGATCCAGGACACCCTGACCATCCTCGCCCCGGCGGCCCACGCCAAGCAGCTGGAGCTGGTCAGCCTGGTGTACCGCGACACGCCTCTGTCGCTGGTTGGCGATCCGCTGCGGCTCAAGCAGATCCTCACCAACCTGGTAAGCAACGCCATCAAGTTCACCCGCGAAGGCACGATCGTCGTGCGCGCCATGGTCGAAGACGAGCACGAAGACACCGCGCAACTGCGCATCAGCGTGCAGGACACCGGCATCGGCCTGTCACCGGCGGACGTGCGCACCCTGTTCCAGGCCTTCAGCCAGGCCGACAACTCGCTGTCGCGCCAACCTGGCGGCACCGGCCTTGGCCTGGTGATCTCCAAGCGCCTGATCGAACAGATGGGTGGCGAGATCGGCGTCGACAGCACGCCGGGCGAAGGCTCGCAGTTCTGGATCAACCTGAGCCTGCCCAAGGCCCACGACGACGCCGAGGAAATGCCCCTGCAAGCGTTGCTGGGCCGTCGCGCAGCGATCGTCGACGGCCACGAACTGGCCCGTCAGGCCCTGGAACACCAGCTTGAAGACTGTGGCTTGAGCGTCAGCCTGTTCTCGTCGTTCGAGCAGTTGCTGCAAGGCGTACAGGCCGCCAGCCAGGCCGGCCAACCCTTCGAATTCGCCGTGCTTGGCGCCAACCTGGGCAACCTCTCGCCCGACCAGCTCGGCCAGTATCACCAACAACTCGAACGCCTGGGCTGCCAGTGCGTGGTGCTGTGCCCGACCACCGAGCAGGCGCTGTATCACCCGTTCCTGCCCAATGCCCATGGCCAATTGCTGTCCAAGCCCACCTGCACCCGCAAGTTGCGCCGCCTGCTGCTGGAACTGGTGCAACCGACCCGCCCCAGCAGCGAACCGCGGCACACTGCCGGCTCGCGGGTGCCAAGGATCCTCTGTGTCGACGATAACCCGGCCAACCTGCTGCTGGTGCAGACCCTGCTCGAAGGCATGGGCGCCGCAGTCGTGGCGGTAGACAGCGGCTTCGCGGCAGTCCAGGCCGTGCAGGACGAACCCTTCGACCTGGTGCTGATGGATGTGCAGATGCCCGGCATGGACGGCTGCGCCTGCACCGAGCAGATCCGTCGCTGGGAAGCCAGCCAGAGTGGCCCGCCCCTGCCTATCGTCGCCCTGACAGCCCACGCCATGGCCAACGAAAAGCGCGCCCTGCTGCACAGTGGCATGGATGACTACCTGACCAAGCCGATCAGCGAGCGCCAGCTGGCCCAAGTGGTGATGAAATGGACCGGCCTGAGCCTCGGTACGCCCTCACTGGACCGCGCCACTGAACGTTTTCCCGATGGCAACGAGCTCAAGGTGCTCGACCACGAAGAGGGTTTGCGCCTGGCGGCCGGCAAAGCGGACCTGGCCGCCGACATGCTGGCGATGCTGCTGGCCTCGTTGGAAGGTGATCGCCAGGCCATCCGCAGCGCCCGCGAACAAGGCGATCGTTCGGCGATGATCGAGCGCGTTCACCGCCTCAACGGCGCTTCGCGCTATTGCGGCGTCCCACAATTGCGGGCCGCCTGTCAGCGCAGCGAGACGCTGCTCAAGCAGGACAGCCCGCAGGCATTGCAGGCGCTGGATGACCTGGAGCGCGCCATCCACCGACTGGCGGAGCAGGCGCACCTGCGTGCCTGATCGTCGACGACACACCGAAGGAATCCCCACCATGCGCGTCCTGTTGTTCAGCAGCCAGCACTACGACCAGGAAAGCTTCACCCAGGCCGCGGCCAGCAGCGCGCTGGAGCTGCATTTCCAGTCCGCTCGCCTCACCCCGGACACCGCCCCACTGGCCCAGGGCTTCGAGGTAGTCTGCGCCTTCATCAACGACGATCTGGGCGCCGAAGTCCTGCAACGCCTGGCCAGCGGTGGTACACGGCTGATCGCCCTGCGTTCGGCGGGCTACAACCATGTCGACCTGGCGGCTGCAGCACACCTTGGGCTGACGGTGGTGCGCGTCCCAGCTTATTCGCCGCACGCCGTGGCCGAGCACGCGGTAGCGCTGATCCTGGCCCTCAACCGCCGCCTGCACCGCGCCTACAACCGCACCCGCGAAGGCGATTTCACCTTGCATGGCCTGACCGGCTTCGACCTGCACGGCAAGACCGTGGGCGTGGTCGGCACCGGGCAGATCGGTGCTGCGTTCGCCCGCATCATGGCCGGCTTCGGCTGCCAGTTGCTGGCCTACGACCCCTACCCCAACCCCGAGCTGCTGGCCCTCGGTGCCCGCTATCTGGAACTGCCCGAACTGCTTGGCCAGGCACGGATCATCAGCCTGCATTGCCCGCTCACCGAGCATACCCGTCATCTGATCAACGCCGAGAGCCTCGCGCGCCTGCAGCCCGGTGCCATGCTGATCAACACCGGGCGCGGTGCGCTGGTCGATACCCCGGCGCTGATCGACGCGCTCAAGAGCGGCCAGCTCGGCTACCTGGGCCTGGATGTCTATGAAGAAGAGGCGCAACTGTTCTTCGAGGACCGCTCCGACCTACCACTGCAGGACGATGTGCTGGCCCGGCTGCTGACCTTCCCCAACGTGATCGTCACCGCGCACCAGGCGTTTCTGACCCGCGAAGCGCTGGAAGCGATTGCCGCGACCACCCTGGACAACATCGCCCGCTGGGCAGCAGGCGATGCGCAAAACACGGTCACAGGGTAGGATACGCGGCATTTCTGGAGGACCCATGGTCGAGCACGATTTCCGCTACACCCTTTTCAACCCGCAACACACCCTGATCGAATGCCGCGCGCTGGTGCCAGGCCGCTACCAGGTAACCGGCAACGGCGGATCGATGCACAAAGGCGACGTCCTGCTGGTGACGCTCAAAGGCAGCAAGGACCTGTCCATGCGCCTGACCGTCGAGAGCGTCCGTCATCTGATCAACCCGCGCGGCCAGTGGGTTGCCGTGGCCAGCGGCCCGGAGTTCAACGAACTGGAAATCCTCACCTGGCAGGTCAAGTGCGACAGCTGCGAGGCCGTGCTCGACTTCGAATTCGCCGTCGATGCAAAGCTCGGCAAGAAGGCCCGCCAGCCCGCCGCCAATGCACGCATCGCGGAGCTGGGCTGGAGCAGCCAGGGCGAGCGTCACCTGTGCCGCAACTGCCAGGGAAGCGCCCAGTGAAACACCTGTTGATCTGCGCCGCGCTGCTCGGCGGTCTGTTCGGCTGCGCGGCGCAGCCTTCCAAACTGCAGCAGGAGCAGAGCTATGTGCTGGAGTGGATCGGCGAACGCCCGCTGATCGACTACAGCCACCTGACCCTCACCCTGGCCGATGATGGCCGCGCCTATGGCAATGCCGGCTGCAACCATTGGTTCGCCAGCTATACCCTGGACGGCGATAAATTGAGCTTCGGCAAGGTCGGCAAGACCCGCAAGCTGTGTGCACCGGCATTGATGGAGCAGGAGCAGCGCTTCCTCCAGGCCCTGGAAACGGTGCAGCGCTGGGATGTGTCGGCGATCGAGCAGATCCGCTTCTGGCCGGCCGAAGGCAAGCCGCTGCGCTTCTGGCCTGAGGAAGGCTGAAGTGCATCGGGGCCGCTGCGCGGCCCATTCGCGGCACGAGGCCGCTCCCACAAGTAACACCGCAGTATTCAGAAGTTGCGGAGCTCTTGTAGGAGCGGCCTCGTGCCGCGAATGGGCTGCGAAGCAGCCCCGACAACAGGTCAGGCGCCGCCTTTGAGCGCCTTGATCTTCGCCTGCAGCCCTTCGAGCGTCTGCTCACCGAGCAACTGCTCACGCACCTTGCCCTTGTCGTCGATGATGTAGGTCACCGGCAGTGCTTCGCTGCGAGGCAGCTCGTAACGCTCGGCCGGGTCCTGGGCCAGCACGGTGAAGTCGATGCCCAGCGCCTGCACGGCCTGCTTGAGGTCGTCGCCCTGCAGCCCGTCGAAGTTCACCCCTACCACCTTGATGCCCTGGGCAGACCATTGCTTGGCCGCCGTGTTCAGTTCGGGGATCTCGGTGCGGCAAGGTCCGCACCACTCGGCCCAGTAGTTGAGCACCAGCCAGTGCCCGTCGATCTGCTCGGCCTTCACCGTATTGCCGTGCTGGTCCACGCCGTAGTCCGCACCGCAGCCGCCGAGCAAAAGGCTCGCGGTGATGGCCAGTGCAGCTGCCAAACGCCTTGCCATGGGTCAATCCTTCTCGAAGTTTTAAGGCATGAAATGTCGATCGCTGCGGTTAGAATAGCCGCCACACCCAGCTGGATGCGACCCGTCATGACCGATTTGACCCTCTATCATAACCCGCGCTGCTCCAAATCCCGCGGTGCCCTTGAACTGCTGGAAGAACGCGGCCTGGCCCCGACCGTGGTGCGCTATCTCGAAACCCCGCCCGACGCCGCCACGCTCAAGGCGCTGCTCGGCAAGCTCGGCATCGGCGCGCGCCAGTTGTTGCGCAGCGGCGAAGACGAATACAAGGCCCTGGACCTGGCCAACCCCGCGCTCACCGATGCGCAACTGATCGACGCCATGGTCCAGCATCCGAAATTGATCGAACGCCCGATCCTGGTCGCCGGCGACAAGGCCGTGATCGGTCGGCCCCCCGAGAAAGTCCTGGAGATCCTGCCGTGAACGATCCATTCATCCTGGTCCTGTACTACAGCCGCCACGGCTCCACCAGCGAGATGGCCCGGCACATCGCCCGCGGTGTCGAGATGGCGGGCCTGGAAGCGCGCCTGCGCACGGTGCCGGCGATTTCCACCGAGTGCGAAGCCGTGGCGCCGGACATCCCCGCCAGCGGCGCGCTCTACGCCACGCTGGACGACCTGCGCCACTGCGCGGGGCTTGCCTTGGGCAGCCCGACCCGCTTCGGCAACATGGCCGCGCCGCTCAAGTACTTCCTCGACGGCACCAGCAGCCTGTGGCTAGGCGGTGAACTGGTCGGCAAGCCTGCGGCGGTGTTCACCTCCACTGCCAGCCTGCATGGCGGCCAGGAAACCACCCTGCTGTCGATGCTGCTGCCGCTGATGCACCACGGCATGCTGGTCACTGGCCTGCCCTATAGCGAATCGGCCCTGCTCGAAACCCGTGGCGGCGGCACGCCCTACGGCGCCAGCCATCATGCCGGTGCCGATGGCAAGCGCGAGCTGGACCAACACGAGATCGCCCTGTGCAGGGCGCTCGGCCAACGGCTGGCCAACACGGCCAAGGCCCTGGGTGGCGAGCGTGGCTAGAAAGCCCAAGGTCCTGCCTGCACTCGACTGGCTGGCCCCGCGCCTGCGCCTGACCCGGGCGCTGAGCCTGGCCTGCTTCTTCGGCCTGATCGCCTTGCTGGTGGTGAACAACCTGTGGTTCGCCGACCTGCATGGGGCGCGGGTCGAAGTGATCCTGGCCATCGAGCTGATTCCGCTACTGCTGTTACTGCCAGGCATGCTCAGTGGCAGCGCCCGGGCGCATGCCTGGACCTGCTTTGTGGTGAACATCTATTTCATCAAGGGCGTGCTGGCAGCGTTCGACCCGGCTCGGGCGCTGTTTGGCTGGATCGAGGTGCTGGTGAGCCTGGGGTTGTTCGTCAGCGGGTTGCTGTACGTGCGCTGGAAGTTTCAGTTCGAGCGGCGGATGGCCGGGGAAGGTAGCTGAGCTCAGTGTTGAAGCCATCGCGGGGCAAGCCCGTGATGGCTTCAGCGAGGACTCAATGATTGACGGTATGCGCCAGCATCACCGACAACTGGCACAGCGGCCGGCCACTCTCTTCATGCCACTGGTTGAACGCCTGCTGCACCAGCGCCAGGTCGCGCTGGCTGGTGGGCTGCTTGTCGATCACCTTCTGCGCGATCAAGGCTGCTGCCATGTCCTCGGTGGGGATGAAGGTATCCTTGCCGACCATGCGCAGGAAGCGCGGCGCCGACAGGCCACCGAGCTGGTTGCCATGCTTGGCCAGGTACTTCCACAAGCCGACGATATCGGTCTCGGGCCAGTCGGCGATGAAGGCACCAAAACTGCCCTTTTCCTTCGTCACATCGAGGATCATCTGCGCATTGCGCGGCACGCTCTTGAGCTTGCCCAGGTGGCGGATGATGCGCTCGTCCTGCATCAGGCGCTCCAGATGCTCGGCGCCCATCAGTACAACCTTCTGCGGGTCGAAACCGAAGAACACCTGTTCGAACGCTGGCCACTTGGCGTCCACCAGGCTGTGCTTGAGCCCGGCGCGGAACACGCGCAGGGCCAGGGTCGACAGGTAGCGGTCGTCAGTGATGTCGCGCAACTGCGCCGGCGTGCGCGGTTGCGGCAGGAAGGCCTCTAGCGCCTTGGCCGAGCCGAAGCGATTGATGCAGTACTCATGCAGCCACTGATAGTCGCGCATGAGGTCAGATGTTCAGCACGTCGAGGAAGCGCGGGGTGGCGCTCTCGTCGATCTTCAGGCTGGTGAAGTCGAACAGGTCGCGGTCGGCCAGTTGCGAGGGCGCGACGTTCTGCAGGGCGCGGAAGATGCTCTCGGTACGCCCCGGGTGCTTGCGCTCCCACTCCACCAGCATGTCCTTGACCACCTGGCGCTGCAGGTTCTCCTGCGAACCGCACAGGTTGCACGGGATGATCGGGAATTCCTTCATGTCCGAGTAAGCCTGGATATCCTTCTCGCTGCAGTAGGCCAGCGGGCGGATCACCACGTTGCGGCCATCGTCGGCGCGCAGCTTGGGCGGCATGCCCTTGAGCGCGCCGTTGAAGAACATGTTGAGGAAGAAGGTCTCGACGATGTCGTCGCGGTGGTGGCCGAGCGCCATCTTGGTCGCACCGATCTCGTCGGCGAAGGTGTACAGCGTGCCACGGCGCAGGCGAGAACACAGCGAACAGGTGGTCTTGCCTTCGGGGATCAGTTCCTTGACCACCGAGTAAGTGTCCTTCTCGACGATGTGGTACTCGACGCCGAGGGTCTTGAGGTAGGCCGGCAGCACATGCTCGGGGAAGCCTGGCTGCTTCTGGTCCATGTTCACCGCGACGATCTGGAACGAAATCGGCGCCACCTTCTGCAGGTGCAGCAGAACATCGAGCATGGTGTAGCTGTCCTTGCCGCCGGACAGGCAGACCATGACCTTGTCGCCATCCTCGATCATGTTGTAGTCGGTGATGGCTTCGCCGGCGAGACGACGCAGGCGTTTTTGCAGTTTGTTCTGGTTGACCGAGAGGGTGCCCATAGCGCTTGGATCCGCGAGGTGTGACAAAAGCCGGCTATTTTACGCACAAACCGAGCACAGGCGTAGGCCATTCCGATAAAGAATCAACAGCGCCGCCGACAGCGCGATTTGCTCTAAAAAGCCGGGTTTGTGCCGGGTTCTGCTTCCTATACTGCGACATAAGGCCATATTACCGCTTGATCGGTTGCCTGGCCTCGGCCACAGGCGCTCCGCTTGGGGGGCGTTTGGCGACGACGATAGGAGTGACCGGCATGATCCATCACGTTCTGGGGCTGTTTACCCATCCCGACCAGGAATGGCGAGAGATTCGCGGTGAAGAAGAAAGCATCAGCCACATGTACCTGACCCACACCCTGATCCTGGCAGCGATTCCGGCGGTGTCCGCCTTTATCGGCACCACCCAGGTCGGCTGGGTGATCGGTGATCGACCACCGGTGATGCTGACCATGGAAAGCGCGCTGTGGATGAGCGTCATGTCCTACCTGGCGATGCTTGCCGGGGTGGCGGTCATGGGGGCCTTCATCCACTGGATGGCGCGCACCTACGATGCCAACCCCTCTATGGCACAGTGCATCGCCTTTGCAACCTACACCGCCACGCCACTGTTCCTCGGCGGCCTGGCGGCGCTCTACCCTCACCTGTGGCTGGGCATGCTGCTGGGCACAGCGGCCATCTGCTACACGGTCTACCTGCTGTATGTCGGGCTGCCGACCTTCATGAACATCCCCACCGACGAAGGCTTCCTGTTCTCCAGCTCCGTGCTGGCGGTGGGCCTGGTGGTGCTGGTGGCGATCATGGCCGCCACCGTGATCATCTGGGGGCTTGGCGTGGGGCCGGTCTACACCAATTAGAAACACCAACACTGGGGCGTCGGGCCAGAGGCCGCCGTTTTGGCGGCCTCTGGCTTCGTGCTGACCGGCGGCTCGGCAAGCGTGCAGGGCTTGCGGCATAATGGCGCGTCAGGAGAATCATCCCGCCATGCCCGAGCTACTCAAGCAACGCGTCGAAACCTGTTACCAGCAAGCCGAAACCTTCTTCAAACGCCCCTTCCCGCGCCCGGAAGTCAGCTTCAAGCTGCGCGGCCAGAAGGCCGGTGTCGCTCATCTGCACGAGAACCTGCTGCGCTTCAACCTGCAGCTGTACCGCGAGAACCAGGATGACTTCCTGCGCCAGACCGTGGCCCATGAAGTCGCCCACCTGATCGCCCATCAACTGTTCGGTGACCGCATCCAGGCCCATGGCGAGGAGTGGCAACTGATCATGCGCGGGGTGTACGAACTGCCGCCCAACCGCTGCCACAACTATGAGGTGCAGCGCCGCGTGGCAACCCGCTATATCTACCGCTGCCCCTGCGCAGACAGCGACTTTGCGTTCAGCGCCCAGCGGCACAAGCTGGTGCGCCAGGGGCGACGCTATCTGTGCCGGCGCTGCCGGGAGATCCTGGTGTACAGCGGCGAGACACGCGTCGAATAGACACTACTACCACCTGTGACCTCGATAGACGAGGATGTCAGAGGATCAGATACGCGGTCGTGAAGTGTTCAACACCAATCAGTTCGATTTCGAAATCTGGCGCGAGACCGCCGCGGACATTACCCGACAGCAGCCCGTGCTCGAAACGCAGTTGGCCTTTTTCGGTAAAAGGAGCATCACCAATAAAGGTGAAGCCGACAAGGCCAGAGGACGCTGCCAATCCACGCAGATCAATGCGATCCCCCATTGCACCATTGAAGTCGGTGATGATATCCCGTCGATTGCCGAGGCCCATGTCAGCCAACTTTGAAAACACGAAGAGATCGGCACCTCGACCACCGCTCAGCACATCGGCACCTGGCCCACCCTCGAGCAGGTCATCCCCCTCACCTGCGAGCAGGGCGTCATTACCAGTGTCGCCGATAAGCACATCGGCGCCGTCACCTCCGAACAGTAGGTCACCGCCCTCGCCCCCATTCAGCACGTCGCTACCTGGACCACCGAACAGGATGTCATCTCCATTGCCTCCTTCCAGTACATCGTGACCGCCACGGCCCCTGATCACATCATCGCTGTATAGGCCAACCAGATGATCACTGTGGTCATCACCTTCGAGCCGCAACCCGTTACTTGCTTTTCCATCACTGGGCTTGAGCATTACCTGAACTCCCTGAACCGTATGAAATGAATGCATCGCGACAAGGTCGTGCTTTTGCAATACCCTCGCGGCACACTCGAATCTATCGATAGTCAGCTATCAGCGTCAGGTAATTATCTAGATACACGTGGTAACAAGTGTCCGCTCAAGGGTTGAGCGAAAGCATGAAAAAAGGCGACCCGAAGGTCGCCTCTTTCACCTCACTACAACCGCTATCAGCGAGTAGCCGGGCCTTCAGCAACGCCCAGGTCGTCGGTCGGACGGGTTTCAACCAGCGGTGCACCGCCGGAAGCCAGTTCCGATTGCAGCTTGTCGGTGTCCAGCTCCTTCACCCACTTGGCCACGACCACGGTGGCAACGGCGTTGCCGATCAGGTTGGTCAGGGCGCGGGCTTCGGACATGAAGCGGTCGATACCCAGGATCAGCGCCAGGCCGGCAACCGGCAGGTGGCCAACGGCGGACAGGGTGGCGGCCAGGACGATGAAGCCCGAACCGGTAACGCCAGCAGCACCTTTGGACGCAACCAGCAGCACCAGCAGCAGGGTGATCTGGTGAGTGATGTCCATGGTGGTGTCGGTGGCCTGGGCGATGAACACCGCAGCCATGGTCAGGTAGATCGAGGTGCCGTCCAGGTTGAACGAGTAGCCGGTCGGAATCACCAGGCCAACCACGGATTTCTTCGCGCCCAGGCGCTCCATCTTGGTCAGCATGCGTGGCAGGGCCGATTCCGAGGAGGAAGTACCCAATACGATCAGCAGTTCTTCACGGATGTAGCGGATCAGTTTGAGGACGCTGAAGCCGTGGGCGCGGCAGATACCGCCAAGGACGATCAGGATGAACGCCAGGCAGGTGATGTAGAAGCAGGCCATCAGGTAGCCCAGCTGCACCAGCGATCCCACGCCGTACTGGCCGATGGTGAAGGCCATGGCACCGAAGGCACCGACCGGCGCCAGCTTCATGATCATGTTGATGATGTTGAACATGACATGGGCGAAGCGGTCGATCAGCTCGAGCACTGGCTTGCCGTAGCTGCCCAGGCGGTGCAGGGCGAAGCCGAACAGTACCGAGAACATCAGCACCTGGAGGATGTCGCCGTTGGCGAAGGCACCGACCACGGTGTTAGGGATGACGTTGAGCAGGAAGCCGACGGTGGTCTGCTGTGCACCGGCGGCGGCGTAGGCTGCGACGCTGCTGGCGTTCAGGGTGCTGACGTCGACGTGCATGCCAGCGCCAGGCTGAACCACGTTGACGACGACCAGACCGATGATCAGGGCGATGGTGGAGACGATCTCGAAGTACAGGAGTGCATAGCCGCCGGTCTTGCCGACCGACTTCATGCTCTGCATGCCGGCGATGCCGCTGACCACAGTACAGAAGATGATCGGGGCGATGACCATCTTGATCAGTTTGACGAAGCCGTCACCCAGGGGTTTGAGGGCGACACCGGTTTCGGGGTAGTAGTGGCCGAGCAGAATGCCGATGGTGATTGCAACGATCACCTGGACATACAGGGACTTGTACAGCGGCTGACGTTTCGTCATGGCTTAATTATCCTCAAGTGTGCCGTTTCACCCTTCCCAGGGCGAGGCACCTAAAGCGCGAACCCTCCTGCACCTGGAGGGATTTGTCGTTGTGTTCGAGCTGCCTGAGCAGGCCTCTGCCAGATCTGTAGCAAGGGTGATGCCAAAATGCCCGAATCAGGTGCAAGGCCCGTGTTTTCGGGAAATTTCTGCCCAAGGACAGGGCGAATCGACAGGGATGGATTGGCGGATTTCCGCCCGGTGGCGAGATTCGTACAAGGACGATGGCGGGAATCCGCCCGATGCGGGCATACGCTTGGGGCTTCGCGGGCAAGCCCCCAGGGGTTGGATTCATCAGCTATCCAGGAGCGGGCTTGCCCGCAAAGAGGCCCCCGCCGCAAGATCACTCCAGGTTGAACACGATCCTGAATGCCGCCCCGCCCAGGGGCGAATCATCCAGCGTAAGCCGGGCATCGAAGCTGTCGATGATGTCCTTGACCACCGCAAGCCCGATCCCCTGCCCCGGATGCTGCCTGTCCAGGCGCTCGCCGCGCTGCAGAATGCGCATGCGCTGGCCGGGCGGCACACCGGGGCCGTCATCTTCAACACACAAGACCTGCTGCCCAGGCAACTGCTCCAGGCTTATCCGCACCTGCCCCAGGCATAGGCGGTAGGCGTTCTCCAGCAAGTTGCCGAGCAATTCGAGCAGGGCGCCCTCCTCGATCGGTACCCACGCCTGTTCGGGAATGCTCAAGGTCACGGTCACACGCTTGTCGCGATAGACCTTGTCCAGCGTGTTGCACAGGCTGTCGAGCACCGGCGCAAGGCGCACCTTGTGCCGCACCAGGCCACTCTTGCGCAGGCTGGCACGTTGCAGCTGGTAGTCGATCTGCTGGCTCATGCGCTCGATCTGGCTTTGCAGTACCCGCGCCTGTTCGCGCTCGTCGCTGCGCTGGCCCATGCTTTCGCCAACCCCCTGCAGTACTGCCAGCGGAGTCTTGAGGCTGTGCGCCAGGTCATCCAGCGAGTCGCGATAACGCTGACGTTGCTCGCGCTCGCTGTGCAGCAGGCGGTTCAACGAGCCGGTCAAACGCAGCAGCTCGCGTGGATGCTCACGGCTCAGCCCTTCACGGGCGCCGCTTTCCACCTCGTCCAGCTCTCGACTCAGGCGACGCAACGACCGCAGCCCCCAGGTCAGGCCGGCCCAGAGCAGCACCATCAATGCCAGCAAGGCCGCACCAAAGCCCAAGTAGAGCTTCTCGCGCAGGCCATCGAGGGTGTGCTGGTACTCGCGCACAGGTTGCAGCGCGACGATGCTGAACGCCGCACTCTTGCCGCCGAGCAGCTTGACCTCGACGTCATAGACGAAGAACTCGTCGCCGTCGTCCTGGCGGATCCGCGCGAATTCGTTGCCACGCCCGTCATAGCGGGGTTGATAGTTGATGTGCTTGTCGGCGGTGGCGCGTGAACGCCAGACCAACCGGCCGTCACGGTCGAAGATGTAGCCGAGCAACCCCATGCTGGGCAGGTTGTAGCGCTCGTCGGGCAGCAGCTCGGGCATCTGCAGATGCCCATGCTCGATGCGCGCCGCCGAGATCATGGTGGTGACATCCGAGGCCAGGCGCTGCTCGATCGACTCCTGCAGGGCCAGGCTGAAGGCCTTCTGCAGCGCCGGCAACAGCGCCAGCATGAACAGCAGGGCCAGCAGCGCTGCGGCCAGCATCAGGCGCAGGCGCAGCGAGCGGATCATCGGCAGCGCTCGGTGAACAGGTAGCCCAGGCCGCGCACGGTGTCGATGGGTTTGAAGCCGTTGTCGCCCTCGAGCTTGCGGCGCAGGCGGCCGACCAATACTTCGATGACGTTGGGATCGCGCTCCTCGTCGTCCGGGTAGAGCTGCTCCATCAGACGGTCCTTGGCCACCACCTGCTGGTGATGACGCATGAGGTATTCGAGAATCCGGTATTCATAGGCGGTGAGCGCCAGGGGCTGCTCGTCCAGCGTTGCCTGTTTGCGATTGAGGTCCAGCACCAGCGGGCCTGCAGCGATGGTCGACTGGGTAAAGCCGCTGGAACGACGCAGCAACGCGTTCAGGCGCGCCTCCAGCTCTTCGAACTGGAAAGGCTTGACAACATAGTCGTCGGCACCGGCGGCCAGGCCTTCGACCTTATCCTGCCAGTTGCCGCGGGCGGTGAGAATCAGAATGGGGAAGGTCTTGTCCTGGCTGCGCAGCTGGCGGATCAGGTCCAGCCCGCTCATGCCCGGCAAGCCCAGGTCGATCACGGCGAGGTCATGGTTGTACTGCTCGGCCTGGTAAAGCGCCTCTTCGGCATCGCCCACCGCCTGCACCACATGCCCGGTCTCGCCAAGACGCGTATACAGGTGATGGCGCAGCAGCGCCTCGTCCTCGACCACCAGCAATTTCATGCTGCATCTCCTTTGTCTATATCTCCCGGACCGCCGAGCGATCAGGGCCGGCACAGCATAACAGCGAACCGGCACGGGAACCCCCTGCCGGTTCGATGAGCCTCGACCTTAGAACTTGTAGCTGGCGGCGAGGTAGGTCTGGGCGCTGCTCTTCAGGCGCAGGGTGCCATCCTTCGGGCCACCGTGCGAAGACAGTTCGGTGGCGGCATTGCTGGTCAGGTAACGGTAGCCCAGTTCCACCGAGGTATTGTCGGTGACCTGTTGCAGAACACCGGCCTGCAGGCCGAGTGCGTAGCCATAGTCGGTGTCGCGGCTATAACCGGAGGAAGTCTGGGTCAGCTTGGTGACGCCCACGCTGCCACCGCCGAACAGCTTGGTGGTGTCGGTGATCGGCAGGAACACATCGTAGCTGCCAAGCAGATTTTCCTGACGCAGCTTGACGCCGCTGTGATCGCCGGAAACGTTGTCGTAGGTCAGGTAGTAGCGGCCTTGATCGTTGATCTGGCCGACACGCAGGCCCCAGGTGCTGTCCTTGCCGATGATGCCGTCGGCGTTGAAGTTGTCGGTGTTGCGTTGCAGCAGGCCGGACTTGCGGACCTTGTCGCTGGTCTGGCCGTAGGTCAGGCTGGCGAAGGTGTCGTCGGCCTGGGCGGTGGCGGTAACGCCAGCTGCGCAAACAGCCATGGCAACCATCAGGGTGTTGAGTGCTTTCATGCTTTGTTACTCCAGTAGGTGCGCTGTTTCGGTCTGGGGGCTAGAGTAAGCAGGGCGCCCTGAACCGCTCCTGAACCCCGGCTGAACCTTGGCTGAACGAACCCGATACGGCTGCATCTTTCCTGGAGACCCCCTCATGCGTTCACTGCTTGCCCTGGCCCTGATGTGCAGCGCCGCCTTCGCCCAGGCGGCGGTACAGACCCGCGAGATCCGCTACCAGGACGCCGACGGCACTGCGCTGATCGGCTACTACGCCTACGACGACGCCATCGAGGGCAAGCGCCCCGGTGTGGTCGTGGTGCATGAATGGTGGGGGCTGAACGACTACGCCAAGCGCCGCGCCCGCGACCTCGCGGCGCTGGGCTACAACGCGCTGGCCATCGACATGTATGGCGACGGCAAGCACACCGAGCACCCGCAGGACGCCCAGGCGTTCATGGCGGCAGCGCTCAAGGATCCAGCAGCAGCGGCGCGACGCTTCGACGCCGGGCTCGAACTGCTCAAGCTGCAACCCAACACCAACAAGCACCAGCTGGGCGCCATCGGCTACTGCTTCGGCGGCAAGGTAGTGCTCGACGCTGCACGCCGGGGCGAGAAGCTCGATGGCGTGGTGAGTTTCCACGGCGCGCTGGTCACCCAGACACCGGCCAAACCGGACGTGGTCAGGGCGAAGATCCTGGTCGAGCATGGCGAGGCCGACAGCATGGTCACGGCCGAACAGGTCGAAGCCTTCAAGAAAGAAATGAAGGATGCCGGAGCAGACATGCAGTTCGTTGGCATTCCCGGGGCCAAGCATGGCTTTACCAACCCGGATGCGGACCGCTTGAGCCATGGCGCGCATGGCGGGCCGGACATCGGCTATGACAAGGCGGCAGATGAAAGCTCCTGGAAGGACATGCAGGCGTTCTTCAAGCAGGCGTTCAAGTAGGGGCCCAAGCCCCTACGAATTCTTTGCGCACCTGCAGGAGCGGGCTTGCCCGCGAAAGGGCCGGAACTGGCACAATACCGCCCATGGACAGACTCCCCACCTGCTGCACCCCACTCCAGCACCACTGGCCTCTACCCCAGCCCCTCCCCGGCGCGGTGCTGGTCAGTTGCGCCTTCGACCCCAAGCGCCTGGCCGCCGACGACTTCCAGCGCGCCGGCATCGCGCAGAGCCCCAGCCTGCAGCGCTCGGTGGCCAAGCGTCAGGCCGAGTACCTGGCCGGCCGAGTCTGTGCCCGCGCGGCACTGCAACGCCTGGATGGCCGCGACTATGTTCCGGACAGCCACGAAGACCGCTCACCGGTCTGGCCCGCCGGCATCCGAGGTTCGATCACCCATGGCCAGGGCTGGGCCGCTGCCGTGGTCGCCCATGAAGGCGCCTGCCAGGGCATCGGCCTGGATCAGGAAAGCCTGCTCGACGACGAGCGCGCCGAGCGCCTGGCGGGCGAGATTCTCACCGCCGACGAGTTGCAGCGCCTGGACCGTTCAAGGATTGGCCTCGGTGTGACGCTGACCTTCTCGCTCAAGGAAAGCCTGTTCAAGGCCCTCTACCCCCTGACCCTCAAGCGCTTCTACTTCGAACACGCTGAAGTGCTGGAGTGGGACGCCGCGGGCCACGCACGCCTGCGCCTGCTCACCGACCTGTCGAGCGAGTGGCACCACGGCCGCGAACTGGATGGCCAGTTCTGCCTGCAGGACGGCCACCTGCTCAGCCTGATCAGCGCCTGAGCCTCACCCCGGCGCCTGCTGTCGTGGCCAGTTCAGACTGAAGCAGGCGCCACCCAGCGCCTCGCTGCGCCCCACCTGCGCCCGTCCACCGTGCCAATAGATGATCCGCCGCACGATCGACAGGCCCAGGCCATGCCCTCCCGAGGCGCGGGTACGGCTGTCGTCCAGGCGCGTGAAGGGCGTGAAGATGCGGTCCCAGACGCCTTCGGGAATCCCCGGACCGTCGTCCTCGACCTCGATGCGGCAACGTTGCTGGCCGAGCTGAAAGCTCAGGCGCACCTCGGACTCGGCGTGGCGCATGGCATTGCTCACCAGGTTCTGCAGTGCTCGATGCAGGTAGCGCGGTTCGGCCTCGACCCAGGCCAACTGGTCTTCGCCCAGCTCACACGCCCCGCGAGTCACCCGCACATCCGCGCGTAGCGGCGCCAGTTCATCGATCACCCGATCGAGCAGGCTGTCCAGGTCGATCCGCTGGAACTTCAGGGCCGGCGCGCCCTGCTCCAGGCGCGCGTAGGTGAGCATCTCGTCGACCAGCCGGTCCAGGTCCTGGATATCGCTGTCCATGCCCGCCAGGTGTTTGCTCCGCGCCTGCTCGGTGCTGGCGCTCTCGATCATCTCCAGGCCGAAGCGCAGGCGCGCCACCGGCGTGCGCAATTCGTGGGACACCGCCCGCACCAGCTCACGCTGCATGCTCAGCGAACGCTGCAAATGCTCGGCCATGCCATTGAACGCCGCCGCCAGACGCCCGACCGAGTCTGCATCGCCCGCCGGCACGCGGGTTTCCAGGCTGCCCTGGGCGATGCGCGAGGCCGCCATCTCCAACCCCGAGACACGGCGCTCGAGCTGGCGCACCAGCAGGTACACCACCAACCCGATCAGGCACAGGCCGAGAAAGGCGATCAGGATCAACAATTGCGGTGGATAAGGGTTGAGCTGGTACAGCGGGCCGATTTCCAGCACCCATGGCGAGCCGGACAAACCGGCGAATACGCGGATCGAATCACCATCGCGCCCCAGCGCCATCACCGTGTCGCCTTCCTCTACCCGGCGCCGCTGATCGTCGTCCAGCCCTACCCGCTCGATCCGCTGCAGGGCGATGTCGAAACCAAAGCCCTTGCTCTGCCTGATCTGTGCCAACCGCTGCTGCTGCTCGGTCACCGGGTAGCGCACCAGTTCGTCAGCCAACAGATAAAGCGTGGCACGGGCCAACTGCTCGCTGACCTGCTTGACCTGCGCGACCAGCACAACATCCTCGTGCGCCACCTGGCGCAAGACCTTGGCCGCATGCGGGCCGGTCTTCTCCACCACCACCAGGCCACGCGCCAGGCGGCTGCGCTGCCCGGCATCGAGGGTCTGCATCGACAGCGGCGCCAGGTCCAGCGGCACCCCGAGCAAGCGTTCCCAGATCACCAGCGACCGCTTGCGCTCCACCTCGTTCTGCATCGCCAGGTTGTCTGCCATCAGGCTGAAGGTGCCTTGCGCCAGGCCCTCGCGGTGCTGGCCTGCGCGCACCTCGTTGACCAGGTGCAGGCTCAGCACGCCAAGCACCGCGACCAGCACCAGCACCGCGAGCATGCCGCCATAGACGCGCAGGAAGATCGAATTCATGGGGTAGCATCGCCGACGAACAGGTAACCCTTGCTGCGAAGGGTCTTGATCAGGCGCGGGTGGATGGGATCGTCACCGATCTTGGGGCGAATCTTGGAGATGCGCACATCGATGGAGCGATCCTGGCCGTCATAGCCCACCCCGCGCAGCGAGGTGGAGATCTGCTCGCGCGACAGCACCCGCCCGGCGTTGCTGGCCAGCAGCCAGAGCAGGTCGAACTCGGCACCGGTCAGGTCGATCGGCTGCTCGCCCAGCCAGGCCTCACGCAGGCGGTTGTCGATGCGCAGCCCTCCAAAACTGAGGTCGTGCCCCTTGCCCTGCGGCGCATCGCTGCGACGTAACAGCGCATTGATGCGTGCCAGCAGCAGGCGCGGGCGCACCGGTTTGCAGATATAGTCGTCAGCCCCCAGGTCCAGCCCCTGGATCTGGTCGAGTTCATCGCTGCGCGCGGTGAGCATGAGGATGGGGTTGGGGAACTGCCCGCGCACCCGCCGGCAGATGCTCAGGCCATCCTCTCCGGGGAGCATCAGGTCGAGGATCACCAGATCAGGCTGGCTGTCGATGATGCGCCGCACCGCCCGCCCGCCATCGCCCTCCACCGCCACCTCGAAGCCATTGGCCTGCAGGTATTCGGCTGTGAGTTCGGCCAGGCGCTGGTCATCCTCGACGATCAGGATGCGGTTGTTGGGCTGGTCCATCGCCGGTCACCTCTTGTTCATGATTTTGGTGTCGGTGCGCTACGGTGGGTGCAGGCTTGCCCCACGATGGGGCTGCTGCCGCCCTTCACCAAAGGGCAACATATCCCCCGGATACTACGTCCCGCCCCAGGCACTGCCAACCACGCGAAAAATTCTGTCACAGGCCTGAAACCGGCAAAAACCTCTTGCGACAAGGCCTACAGCGAATACCCACCTTTCACACACAAAGTACTCACAAGTTATCCACAGCGGCTCGCCTTGCAAAGACCCCAATACCGCATTATCTTGTATCCCCATTGCAGCGAACCACTACATGTTGTGGCTTCGCCCCAAATCACAAACACAAGTCCAGGCAGAAACTCAAGCGTTTTTTCAGCCGGAACTTACGGTGATTTCAGCAGCCAAACCGCTCCTGCGGAGGCGCGACCGAGGCAAGCCCGTCAGGGCCTTGTTCGGGTATGGGTGTTGCAGGCATCGCCTGGCACCCGACAGCAACAGTTTTTGGGCGTGACCCAGAATCTTTGACTTCGGCCAGGGAGCGGCAAGTGATTGCCCCTTATTCCTGAGTCTGTCCCGAAGTCGGTGAGCCCGAGCGGGCGGATGCACGTGCGCGTGGCATCCCCCGCCTGGGCCGGTCGAACTGATGGATGGAACGGTGGGCGCCCACAAGGCGCCTGAACAATATAGAAACTGTGGAGACACCCATGCAAACCGACACAACTCGCGAGAACCCGCAGGCCAAGGCGCCGCAGGCCGCTGATTCGAACCAGGATCTGGCTGCGACCGCTCCGGGCCAACTGCGTGTGATCAAGCGCAACGGCACTGTCGTCCCCTACACCGACGACAAGATCACCGTTGCCATCACCAAGGCGTTCCTTGCAGTTGAAGGTGGCACCGCCGCCGCCTCGTCGCGCATCCACGACACCGTCGCGCGCCTGACCGAGCAGGTCACTGCCACGTTCAAGCGCCGCATGCCATCGGGTGGCACCATCCACATCGAAGAAATCCAGGACCAGGTCGAACTGGCCCTGATGCGCGCCGGCGAGCAGAAAGTCGCCCGTGACTACGTGATCTACCGCGACCAGCGCGCAAAAGAGCGCGCCACCCGCGCCCACACCGACGCCGTGGTCGAGCCGCACCCAAGCATCCGCATCACCCTGGCCGACGGCAGCCTGGCGCCGCTGGACATGGCACGCCTGAACACCATCATCAGCGAAGCCTGCGAAGGCCTGGCCGAAGTCGATGGCGACCTGATCCAGCGCGACACCCTGAAGAACCTCTACGACGGCGTGGCCATCAAGGACGTCAACACCGCCCTGGTGATGACCGCCCGTACCCTGGTCGAGCGCGAGCCGAACTACTCGTTCGTCACCGCCCGCCTGCTGATGGACACCCTGCGCGCCGAAGGCCTGGGCTTCCTGGGCGTGGCCGACAGCGCCACCCACCACGAAATGGCCGAGCTGTACGCCAAGGCCCTGCCGGCCTACGTCGAGAAAGGCGTCGAGTTCGAGCTGCTCGACCCAGCACTGAAGGGCTACGACCTGGAGCGCCTGGGCAAGGCCATCAATCACGAGCGTGACCAGCAGTTCACCTACCTGGGCCTGCAGACCCTCTACGACCGCTACTTCATCCACAAGGATGGCGTGCGCTTCGAGCTGCCGCAGGTGTTCTTCATGCGCGTCGCCATGGGCCTGGCGCTGCAGGAGAAAGACCGCGAAGCCCGTGCGATCGAGTTCTACAACCTGTTGTCGTCGTTCGACTACATGGCCTCGACCCCGACCCTGTTCAACGCCGGCACCCTGCGTCCGCAGTTGTCCAGCTGCTACCTGACCACCGTTCCGGACGACCTGTCGGGCATCTACAAGGCCATCCACGACAACGCCATGCTGTCCAAATTCGCTGGCGGCCTGGGCAACGACTGGACCCCGGTACGCGCCCTGGGCTCGTACATCAAGGGCACCAACGGCAAGTCGCAAGGCGTCGTGCCGTTCCTGAAAGTGGTCAACGACACCGCCGTTGCGGTCAACCAGGGCGGCAAGCGCAAGGGCGCGGTCTGTGCCTACCTGGAAACCTGGCACCTGGACATCGAGGAATTCCTCGAGCTGCG
Organism: Pseudomonas sp. A014; assembly: GCF_052378495.1. Lineage (NCBI taxonomy): Bacteria > Pseudomonadati > Pseudomonadota > Gammaproteobacteria > Pseudomonadales > Pseudomonadaceae > Pseudomonas > Pseudomonas sp. A014. The sequence goes on along the minus strand of NZ_CP199001.1, from coordinate 1,455,753 downwards.
CAAGAACACCGGTGACGACCGTCGCCGTACCCACGACATGAACACCGCCAACTGGATCCCGGACCTGTTCATGAAGCGCGTCTTCGACGATGGCAAGTGGACCCTGTTCTCGCCAAGCGAAGTTCCTGATCTGCACGACCTGACCGGCAAGGCCTTCGAAGAGCGCTACGAGTACTACGAAGCCCTGACCGAGTACAACAAGATCAAGGTGTTCAAGACCATCCAGGCCAAAGACCTGTGGCGCAAGATGCTGTCGATGCTGTTCGAGACCGGCCACCCATGGCTGACCTTCAAGGACCCGTGCAACCTGCGTTCGCCGCAGCAGCACGTGGGCGTGGTCCACAGCTCGAACCTGTGCACCGAGATCACCCTGAACACCAACGCCGATGAAATCGCCGTGTGCAACCTGGGTTCGATCAACCTGCCGAACCACATCGTCGATGGCAAGCTGGACACCGCGAAACTGGCGCGTACCGTCAAGACCGCCGTGCGCATGCTCGACAACGTGATCGACATCAACTACTACTCGGTGCCGCAGGCACAGAACTCGAACTTCAAGCACCGCCCGGTCGGCCTGGGGATCATGGGCTTCCAGGACGCGCTGTACCTGCAGCACATCCCGTACGGCTCGGACGCTGCCGTCGAGTTCGCCGACAAGTCGATGGAAGCGGTCAGCTACTACGCCATCCAGGCCTCGTGCGACCTGGCCGATGAGCGCGGCTCCTACGAGACCTTCCAGGGTTCGCTGTGGTCCAAGGGCATCCTGCCGCTGGACTCGCAACAGATCCTGATCGAAGCCCGTGGCGCCAAGTACATCGACGTCAACCTGGAAGAGTCGCTGGACTGGGCTCCGGTCCGTGAGCGCGTACAGAAAGGCATCCGCAACTCGAACATCATGGCCATCGCGCCGACCGCAACCATCGCCAACATCACCGGCGTGTCGCAGTCGATCGAGCCGACGTACCAGAACCTGTACGTCAAATCGAACCTGTCGGGCGAGTTCACCGTGATCAACCCGTACCTGGTCCGCGACCTGAAGGCCCGTGGCCTGTGGGACTCGGTCATGATCAACGACCTGAAGTACTACGACGGTTCGGTACAGCAGATCGAGCGTATCCCGCAAGAGCTGAAGGACCTGTACGCCACCGCGTTCGAAGTCGACACCAAGTGGATCGTCGATGCCGCCTCGCGTCGCCAGAAGTGGATCGACCAGGCCCAGTCGCTGAACCTGTACATCGCCGGCGCTTCGGGCAAGAAGCTGGACGTCACCTACCGCATGGCCTGGTACCGTGGTCTGAAGACCACCTACTACCTCCGTGCCCTGGCCGCGACCAGCACCGAGAAGTCGACCATCAACACCGGCAAGCTCAACGCCGTTTCCAGCGGCGGCGACAGCGCCCCGGTCCAGGCCGCGGGCCCAGCCCCGGTACCGAAGGCCTGCGCCATCGACGAGCCGGATTGCGAAGCCTGCCAGTAAGGCTTGGCTGAGGCTTCCCCCGGGAAGCCTCAACTTTCTGTGCCATAGCACAGCACCCTGCAGGAGCGGGTTTACCCGCGAAGAGGCCACCACCTCTCCTGCAGACAGACATAAAAAGCCGCTGCCCAGTTCAGCGGCCAGCCCTCAAAGGGCGCTTCCGATTTGCGTGCACCGCACCGCAACCAAGATCCACCGGCCATACTCCATAGATGGCCCTCAAGCAGGAGAACCTCACCATGCTGAGCTGGGACGAATTCGATAAGGAAGACGGCGAAGTCGCCGCCAAAGGCAACACCCCTGCGCAGGCCAATGCCAGCGCCACCCTCGACAAGCTCGACAGCGCCGGCGGTGCCGCCGCCCTGGAAGCCCGCGCCGCCACCGCGACCGACTCCGACGCGGTCAAGCGCGCCAAGGCTGCCCTCGACGCTCTCGACGTCGCCGAAGGCCTGGCCGAGCTCGAAGGCTCCTCGGCCCGCGTCGCGGTCGACGAGAAGCGCATGATCAACTGCCGCGCCGACCTCAACCAGCTCGTGCCTTTCAAGTACGACTGGGCCTGGCAGAAGTACCTCGACGGCTGCGCCAACCACTGGATGCCGCAAGAGGTCAACATGACCGCCGACATCGCCCTGTGGAAGAGCATGGACGGCCTGACCGAAGACGAGCGCCGCATCGTGATGCGCAACCTCGGCTTCTTCTCCACCGCCGACTCGCTGGTTGCCAACAACCTGGCCCTGGCCGTGTACCGCCTGATCACCAACCCCGAGTGCCGCCAGTACATCCTGCGCCAGGCCTTCGAAGAGGCGATCCACACCCACGCCTACCAGTACTGCATCGAGTCGCTGGGCATGGATGAAGGCGAGATCTTCAACATGTACCACGAGATCCCATCGGTCGCGAAGAAAGCCGCCTGGGGCCTGAAGTACACCCGCGCCATCTCGGATCCGGAGTTCAACACCGGCACTGTCGAAACCGACAAAGAGCTGCTGCGCAACCTGATCGCCTACTACTGCGTACTGGAAGGCATCTTCTTCTACTGCGGCTTCACCCAGATCCTGTCGATGGGCCGCCGCAACAAGATGACCGGCGTTGCCGAGCAGTTCCAGTACATCCTGCGCGACGAGTCGATGCACCTGAACTTCGGTATCGACGTGATCAACCAGATCAAGATCGAGAACCCGCACCTGTGGGATGCGGCGATGAAGGAAGAAGCGACCCAGATGATCCTGCAAGGGACCCAGCTGGAGATCGAATACGCCCGCGACACCATGCCTCGCGGCGTGCTGGGGATGAACGCGGCGATGATGGAGGATTACCTCAAGTTCATCGCTAACCGTCGCCTGACCCAGATTGGTCTGAAGGAAGAGTATCCAGGGACGACCAACCCGTTCCCTTGGATGAGCGAGATCATGGACTTGAAGAAAGAGAAGAACTTCTTTGAGACGCGCGTGATCGAGTATCAGACTGGTGGGGCGTTGAGCTGGGATTGATCGCCTGGCGATTCGGAAAGGCTGCCTTCGGGCAGCCTTTTTTATTGCCCGAATTTCAGGTCAGGACATCTCCTACACGCATCTCGCTAATTGCCCAACGGCAATCCAAGTAGTTTGTCGGAGCGCTAAGAACGCTCACATGGCGGAATCCCGTTCCCGTTAGAAACGGCTTTTCCTGGTCTGGATAGCCCATCATGACTTACTGCTCCCCCACCCTCTTCACCCGCCACAACCGTCACCTCCACACCCTCTGGCTCGAATCCCAAGCCTGGTTCTGCGCCCACGAACTCGGTCGGATGACCGGGCGTTTCTTCGACGAACACGGCATCCGCAAGCTCGACCCGGACCAGCATCGCACCGTGCAACTGCTGCGCTACGGCAAGTATCAGAAGACCGCCATGGTCAGCGAGTCCGGGGCCTACACCCTGCTGGCCCATCATCACATTCCGGAGAACCGTCACCTGCGGCGCTGGCTGACCCACGAGGTAGTGGCAGTGCTGCGTGACGGGCAGATGAATGGGGATGAAGCGCCGCGACTGGGTCAGATGTGCTGGCCTGGAGGGCGGACGGCGACATTGCTCTATTGGCAGAGCGAGCCCTGGATGAAGATGCGGGATATGCCGGTGATGCTGGCTGGGGATGAGGCTGAGGTGAGGGTGAAGCGCAGGATGAGCTGGATGGAATGCGCCCAGCGGGCTTTGCGACTGCATGGGGTTTAGCTGAGCTTGCAGTATTTCGCAGATGCCGGAAAGTTCGCAGTCCCCCCTGCTGGAGCGGTTTTATACGGGCTCGGAACTACCGCGAACACCGGCCAACCCGGTGTCATCCTGAGCAGCACGGATACGCTGTCAACCACGCCTTCACCTTGTCGGTATTGTGTGTCGCGTAGTTGTCCATTACCAGGTTACCAGGCATGTCCTCTGGTACGTTGGCGTCTACCTCTTTTGAGGAAAGCGAGAAACTCCCTACTTCTATGGCGACGCTTCAGTCAACTACCACAGCGCCGACAATGGAACGTTCAAAGCCAACTACAGCTAGCCAGCGCGCTGCATCACAAACCGCACGAAGGCGTCGAGTTTGGACAACGCGCTGCGCTGGCGCAGGTAGACCAGATTGACCGGGCGAGTCGCCGGCAGGAAGGGTTCGAGCAACGAGACCAACCGCCCCTCGCGCAGGTCATCGGCCACCAGGAATTCCGGCTGCATGAGGATGCCGTTGCCACTGATCGCAGCCAGGCGCAGCGCCTGGCCGTCGTTGCTCTTGAGCGTCCAGTGTTCCGGCCAGGAGTATTCACGCCCAGCGTCCTGCAGCGGCCAGCTAAAGCGATGGGTCCAACTGGAATGGACAAGCAAGCGGTGCTTGCCGAGATCGGCCGGCACCGTGGGCCAACCCTGTTCGTCCAGATAGGCCGGGGCCGCACAGATCACCATGCGATAGGGGCGCAGCGGCTTGGCGACCAGATCGACATCTCCCAGCTCGCCGATACGAAACGCCAGGTCGAAACCCTCGGCCATGAGGTCGACTACACTGTTGCTCAGGACCAGATCGACGCGCATCTGCGGATGCTCACGCAGAAACTGCGCCACGATCGGCGCCACCAGCGCCGAGCCCAAGGTCATCGGTGCACTGATTCGCAGCAGGCCGCTGGGTGCCTTCTGCAAGCTCTCGACTTGCTCGTAGGCCCGGCGCACCTGCTCCAGCGTCTGGCGAGACTCTTCATGGAACACCCTTCCCGCCTCGGTGACACGCATGCGCCGGGTACTGCGCTGGATCAACTCCACCTGCAGCGCTTCTTCCAACCCCCGGATGTATTTGCTGACCATCACGGTCGACAGCCGCAGGTGCTCGGCAGCCGCGCTGAAGCTGCCTTGCTCCACCACGGTGACGAAGACTTCCATTGCGCGCAGACGATCCATATTTAACTCTCAGTTAAAATTAATTGAACAAAACCTTTATTTATTAACAAATAATTTTCCAATAACGTGTCGTCGTCAACTCACAACCACGGTGCTTCATCATGAGGACGCTCATCTCACAGCTCGAACAGTTCCCACGCACGTGCTTGATTGAACAGGCCACGCCCATTCAACGCCTCGTCGCGCTAGAACAGATCTTGGGGCTCGAGGTGCGTGGTATCCGTCTGTTCGCCAAGCGGGACGACTTCATGGCGCTCGGTGGCGGTGGCAACAAGCTGAGGAAACTCGAGTTTCTGCTGGGCGCAGCCCTGCATGACGGCATCGAGCATGTCATCACCGTCGGAGGCCTGCAGTCCAACCACGCGAGGTTGACCGCGGCGGCCTGCGCATCACTGGGCCTGCCCTGCGAACTGGTGTTGTCGCGGGCAGTCGCCAAGGAGGGTGAAGAATACGAGCAAAGCGGCAACGTGCTGCTGGACGAGCTCTTTGGCGCCAAGGTGCATATCAGCCCCGACGGGATCAGCGCGCTGCATTCGGCCGAACTGCGGGCAGCGCAGTTGGAGAAGGCGGGCCACAAGGTCAAGGTGATCCCTACCGGCGGCTCTACCGCCCTGGGCTGCCTGGGGTATGTCAGGGCCGCACAGGAAATCGCCGAGCAGGAGCAGGCCCTGGCCCTGAAGTTCACGCGGGTGCTCACGGCCAACGGAAGCTCCGGCACCCATGCCGGCCTCAGTGCAGGATTCGCCGCCCTCGGACGTGGCGCCAACCTGGTGAAATCCTACGCGGTACTTGCGGACGCGAGCACTGCACAACGCCAGACCTTGGATTTGTCACACCATGTCCAAACCCTGCTCGGCCTGCCAGCCGACATCGAAGCGCACGACATCGAGGTGGATGGCAATTACCTTGGCAAAGGCTATGGGTTACCGACTCCCGAGATGCTCAATGCTCTGCGCCTGATGGCCCGCCATCAGGGCCTGCTGCTGGACCCTGTGTATTCCGGCAAGGCATTCGCCGGCCTGATCGCCGACCTGCAGAGCGACCGCTATGTGCGCGGCGACAACCTGCTGTTCGTCATGACCGGCGGAACACCTGGGTTGTTCGCCTATCGCGATGCCCTGCAAGACGCCTGATCGACTCGCTGACTACCTAACCGCACGTCCCCCATTCCAACAAGACATCTCACGCCCCGGCATCGCCGGGGGCGTGCTGATACCTCCCTCTGCACGCAACACGACGCCCGGCGATGATGCGCGTCAGTCGCTGGCAAAACGGCGCCTGCGCCCCACCTCGCGCACGGCATCGACCAGCGCGCGGGTCATCGGTGTGGGCTTGCCGGTGAAGGCGTGGAAACGTGCCGTCGCCAGCGGCGGCAAGCCTTCGCTTTCGTCCACCGCACGCAGCCCGTGGCGCAACTGGCTCTGCGCCACGGGGCTGACGGCGAAGCCAGCCTGCGCCGCAGCCAGGCAACCGGCCATGCTGCGGCTCTCGAACGCCAGGCGCCAGTCAACATCCGCCGCCGCCAGGGCATTGATCGCCGACTCGCGGTACACGCACGGCTCGGGAAACACCGACAGCGGCACGGGCTCATCGGACGGCAAGGCGGTGTGTTCGGCGAAGGCCCACACCAGAGGCTCTTCCCACAGCAGTTCACTGTCGTCTTCGATGCGTGCGCAGCGCTTGCCGAACACCACATCCAGTTCACCCTCCGCCTGTTGGCGCAGCAGTTCGGTAGTGATGCCCACCCGCAGCTCGATGGCGATGCCCGGATGCCCCCGGCGAAACACCTGCAGCACCTGCGCAAGCCAGGTGCCGGCGAAGTCTTCGGAAGCACCGATCACCAAACGCCCGGCGGACGACTCACCTCGCAGGCGCGCCCGCACCTCCTGCTCCAGGTCGAGGATATTGCGGGCGTAGGTGTAGAGCGTCTCTCCGGCTGGCGTCATGTCCAGCTGGCGGGTGGTGCGCTGCAACAGGCGCGTCCCCAGGCTCTCCTCCAGGCGCTTGATGTGGCCGCTGACCGCTGACGGCGTCAGCGCCAGACGATCGGCCGCAGCGGCGAAACCGCGCAGGTCGACCACCGCAAGGAAGGTACGCAACAGCACGATATCCAGCGCAAGTGCCGACGACGAAGGATGCGAAGACATGGGGATCTCAACTCATCACGAAATATGATCAGTAAATATTAATTACTCACGAATCACAACGATCGACAGCCGTAGCATTGAACGGTCATCAATACATTGGCCAGGACACATCATGAACACCCCATCCAGATCTTTGATAAAGACCGCGGTATCGGCTGTCCGTCGACTGGCGATCGCACTGTCGCTGGTGTGCGTCGGGATGCTTCGAAGCGGCACAGGCGCGGGGTTGACGCAGAGTATGCGCACAACGAGTACCCGAGGCTGAGCCGTTCGAAGTGATTGGGCCGCGCCGTGAGCGGCCACGGCGTGAAGTTCGAATTTCACGCCGTTTTTTTTACCTAGGCACTTGGCACCCGGACCAACGGCCTTGTAGCGTGACAGCACCGTTACGCGTCCCGGAGCCGACAAGCACCCATGGAAATCCGCCATTTCCGCTACTTCCTGAGCGTTGCCCAGCACGGTCACTTCACCCGTGCCGCAGAGCAGTTGGGCATCGCTCCGCCAACGCTGAGCCGGCAGATCCAGGACATGGAAAACGAACTGGGTGTGCGCCTGTTCCAGCGCAACCAGCGGGCCGTGCGTCTCACCGCGGCGGGTGAAGCGCTGCGGGTCGAAGCATTGCAGGCGGTGCGCCAGTTCGATGCTGCGCGACTTGGCGCGCAGCGGGCCGGGCGGGGTGATGTGGGGCGTATCGAGCTGGGTTATGTGGCTTCTGCGGCGTACTCGGGGCTTTTGCAGCAGCAGGTGACGCACTTCAGTCAATCCTGCCCCGGCGTCCAGCTCAATATTCGCGAGGTGGGCATGATGGCCTCGCCCGAGCTGGTTCGTGACGGGCTGCTTGACCTCGCCTATGTACGAATGCCCATGGAGCTGCCAGAAGAACTGAACGCCATCACGCTGCTGGAAGAAGGCTTCGTCCTCGCCCTGCCCTCCAGCTCCCGCCTCAACGAACTGCCGCAGATCAACGCCGCACGGCTGGCCGGGGAAACCTTCATCCTGCCCGAGCAGATCTCCGGCACCTTGGCGGTAGCCGCACAGGGCGGCTTCACCCCCCACCTGGGGCCGCAGCCCGGCAGCCTGGTGGCGGTGGTCGCCCTGGTGTCGCTGGGCCAGGGCATCGCGGTGGTGCCGGAGTCGATGGTGCGCCGGGTCAGCCTGCCGCAGGTCAACTACCGGCCGATCGAAGATTGCCAACCGCGCTCGTGCCTGGCCCTGCTGCATCGCCGCTTCGAAAAGGCGCCGGCGGTGCAGCGCTACATCGAGATGCTGCGGGCGGACCAGTATCGAGCCCTGGATCAGATCCCGCTGAACCAGTTGTACCCCTGATCTTCCCAATACCCGCCAGGATTATCGTTGCTGACGTAGATCTCGACGATGTGCTTGGGGTTCTTGAACCCCAGCTTGGTCGGCACCCGCAGCCGCAGCGGATAGCCATACTCCGGCGGCAGTGCGACCTCACCATAATCCAGCGCCAGCAGGGTCTGGGGATGCAGCGCGGTGGCCATGTCCAGGCTGGAGTAATAGCGATCGGCACATTTGAAGCCGACGTACTTGGCCGTGGTGTCTGCCCCGATATGTTCGAGAAAAATCCGCAGCGGCACGCCGCCCCACTGCCCGATCGCGCTCCAGCCCTCCACGCAGACCAGCCGGGTGATGTCGGTGCGTTGGGGCAGCTTGCGCAGGCCGTCGAGGGTCCAGGGCGACTTGTCGCGCACGCGGCCCGAAACGCTCAGGGCGTAGTCGGACAGGTCCACTTCGGGAATGTCGTCCTGTCCGTAATAGGCGTTGAAAGGGAAAGGCTGGGTCATCTGCGCCTTGCTGAACGTCGGGGCGAGCCGCTGGCCGCTGAACAGCCAGGCCTGGACTCGATCGTTCCAGCGCGACATGGCCCACAGCACACGGTCGACCTGATCGCCATCCTGCAGATTGCAGCCACTAAGCATCGCCATCGCGCCGACCGTGAGCCCGCCACGCAGGAAGTTGCGACGCTGGATGTTCTCCAGTTGCAGGCGTTGGGCGGGCTCGAGCTGGATGCGCGGGCCTTTTTTCGAAGCGCTCATGCCTGGCGGTCTCCTATTCGAATCGGCCGCGTGCCGCCAGTGATCATCGGCAACAGGGTCTTGGGCACCAGCAACACCAGCACCAGATGCACCACGACGAAGGCACCGATGGCCGCCATCGCGGCGAAGTGAACGTAGCGCGCGGCATCGTAACCGCCGAACAAGGCGGTCAATTGCTGGAGCTGAATCGGCTTCCAGATCGCCAGCCCCGACAGCACGATCAGCACACCGGCCGCCAGCACCAACCAGTACATCAGGCGCTGCACCGCGTTGTAGACGCCCTTTTCGTGTACCAACTTCAGGCGCAACGCAGCACTCATGTCACGTGCAACGGCACGGGGCGAAACCGGTAGCAGGTCGCGCTGGAAGTGTCGGCTGAGCAGGCCATGGAGCACATAGGCCAGGCCGTTGATCGCCAGCAGCCACATGAATGCGAAATGCCAGGCGAGCGAGCCGCCGAGCCAGCCGCCGACGGTCAGTTCGGCGGGAAACCTGAAACCGAACAGCGGCGAGGCGTTGTAGATCGCCCAGCCGCTCATGAACATGCACACCATGCACAGGGCATTGAGCCAGTGCATCAGGCGGATCGGCCAGGAATGAATACGGGTATTCTTCATACTGCCCCCTTCGCGAAGGCCACGGCAGCCGCCCAGCGACAGCGGTCGTGGCGCTGCCTCTGGGTGGCCGAGGTGGTTACATCGGCGGCTGGAAGCCGTCCTTGCCGACGGCGATGCCGCGTGCGTTCTTGCCGTCTTCAGCCGGGAACACCACGACCTTGGCGCCCTTGACCAGCTCGGCAGCGCTGCCTGGCTCGACGAAGGCGATCGGCACGTCATCCGGCACCACCAACTGTTTCTCGCCGCCCTTGTAATTGACGGTCAACGTGCGGCCATTGGCGCTGGAGAGCTTGCCCACGGTGCCGTTGGTCATGGTGCCGGTGCTGCCGTCGGCGTTCTCCCAGCCGTAATGGCCTTCGCCGCTGCCCTTGAGCCTGGCGTCGAAGACGGTCACTTCCAGGGCCTTGAGGGTGCCGTTGGCCTGGGGAATGGCGGCAGAACCGACAAAGCTGTCGGTCTTGATCGAGGCGAGGTCGGCCTTGGAGGCACGGACTACGCCGGTCTTGTCGGTCAGGCCGATGGTTTGCTGCGCGCCGGTGCGGGTCTTGAAAGTCAGGGCGTTGCTGCTGACATCTTCGATCACGCCACGCAGTGGCTTGATCACAGGCATGTCGGCGGCGCTGGCAAGCACGGTGGCGCCGGCCATCAACAGGCCGAACGCGGTGGACAGGGCAGTCTTGGTCTTCATTGCGACACATCCTCAGCGGTTTGAAGTGCCGCTATCTTTGGTGTCGCCTCGGGACCTCAGAATGACCGGCCGATTACATTTCTGTCATTCGTCCTCGGCACCGCCAAATGACAGAAATGTAACCGACAGCAGCTTGCCGTGCTGGTTACACTGCCTCTTCGCCTGCCCGCCACCCGAGGCCCGAGCCCTGCCCCCATGCATATCCTGTTGATCGAAGACGACACCAAGACCGGCGAGTACCTGAAAAAGGGCCTCGGCGAATCCGGCTTCAACGTCGACTGGACCCAGCACGGCGCCGATGGCCTGCACCAGGCGCTGGAGACGCCCTACGACCTGATCGTGCTGGATGTGATGCTGCCGGGCATCGACGGCTTCCAGATCATCGAGCTGCTGCGCGCAAGGCAGGACGTGCCGGTGCTGTTTCTCACTGCGCGCGACCAGTTGCAGGACCGCATCCGTGGCCTGGAGCTCGGTGCCGACGACTACCTGGTCAAGCCGTTCTCCTTCACCGAACTGCTGCTGCGCATCCGCACCATCCTGCGCCGGGGCGTGGTGCGCGAGGCCGATCATTTCCACCTCGCCGACCTGGAACTGGATCTGATCCGCCGACGGGTCACGCGCCAGCAGCAGGTGATCGCGCTGACCAACAAGGAATTCGCCCTGCTGCACCTGTTCCTGCGTCGCGAAGGCGATGTGCTGTCGCGGGCGCAGATCGCCTCGGAGGTCTGGGACATGAATTTCGACAGCGACACCAATGTGGTCGACGTGGCGGTGAAGCGGCTGCGCAACAAGATCGACCTGCCCTATCCGCTGAAGCTGATCCATACCGTGCGCGGCATCGGCTATGTCTGCGAGGTACGGCCATGCGCCGACGACGCGCCCCGTCCCTGACCCTGCGCTCGACCCTGGCGTTTGCGCTGGTGGCAATGCTGGTAGTGGCCGGGGCCGGCCTGTACCTGTACGACTCGATGCGCGTCTCGGTGATGAAGAGCACCGACTACTCGGTGCTCGGGCGCCTGGATCATTTTCGCAAGCTGCTGCGCTATGACCTGGAGCTGGACCGGTTGCGGGTCAACCCGCAGATCCTGGAGAACATGCTCAACAATGAAGAGGACATCTTCATCATCGAAGAGCCCGGGCAGGCACCGCTGATCAAGGTCAATCCGCTGAAGGCCGTGCTGCCGCAACTGGACGAGGTGGGCCCCGACACGCCGTTGAAGGTGAACGACCTGCGCGACGGCACCACCGCCGCTGGCGTGCCGTTGCGTGCAGCCAGCGTGATGACGATCTCCGGCGGTCGTGAGGTAAAGCTTACGGCGGCGCACATCATGACCAAGGAAATGGCCATGCTCGAAGCCTTCCGCCAGCGCATCTACCTGGCCGCAGGCCTGGCGTTCCTGTTGACGGCAGTGCTGGGCTACCTGTCGCTGTACCGTGGCCTGCGCCCGTTGCGCAAGATGGCCGCGCACGCGGCAAGGATCACCCCGCAGCGGCTGGACAGCCGCATGGACAGCGACGACACGCCGGTCGAACTGCTGCGCCTGAGCCACGCGTACAACGCCATGCTCGACCGCCTCGCCGCCGGCTACCAGCGCCTGAACCAGTTCTCCGCCGACCTTGCCCACGAGATTCGCACCCCCGTGGGCTCGCTGATGGGGCATTGCCAGGTGGCCTTGCGCCAATCACGCAGTGAAGATGAATACCAGGCCCTGCTGGCGTCCAACCTCGAGGAGCTGGAGCGTATCTCGCGGATGGTCGAGAGCATCCTGTTCCTCGCCCGCGCCGACGAAGCGCAGGCCGTGCTGGAGCGCCAGCAGCTGTCGCTGCACGATGAACTGCAGCGGGTGGCGGGGTATTTCGAAGGGCTCGCCGAAGAGCGGCAACTGTCGATGCAGACCTCGGGCAACGGTACGGTGCTGGCCGACCCTCTGCTGCTGCGCCGGGCGTTGAGCAACCTGGTGGCCAACGCGATCCGCTATGCCGATGAGGGCAGCACCGTCCTGATGCAGGTGCGTGCCGTCGAGAACGGTATGCGCATCGAGGTGCAGAACCAGGGCCCGACGCTGGGCGAAGCCACCTTGGGCAACCTGTTCGACCGTTTCTACCGCGGCGATGCCTCGCGCCATGAGCGTTCCGACTCCAATGGGCTGGGGCTGGCGATCGTCACCGCGATCATGCAGTTGCACGGAGGAACGGCTAGCGTGGAGCAGCCACAGCCGGACACCATCCGCTTCATATTGTTTTTCCCGACGCGCTGAGCGCACCTGTGCTTTAGGCTCGCTATGGATTGACCAGCCTACCATCTGGAAGGTAGGCTTTTTGCGCTGTCGCAATCTCTCTGTCCAAGACAAGGTGAACACATGCAAGAAAAGATCTGGCCAGACCTGCACGAGCTGCCCGAGAACACCGTCACCCCGGCGCAATACAGCTACCGTCAATTGGCGCGCAGCGATGTCGAGCGGCTGAGCCAATTGGTCAGGCGCTGGCACCCGGATGTGGGCGTGGGGATCGGTCGGGTCTTCAGCGACCCGCAGTACTACTTGCAGAACGTGTCGCTCGCCGGCGAAGCCGACAAGGACACCATCGTCTACGTCGGGGTCTACGAGGGCGAGATGATCTGCGTCATGTGCCTGGAGATCAATCTGCTCAACCGCACCCTGTTCAACAAGTTCGGTGCGTGTGCACCGCAACACAGGGGCACCGGCGCCACGCTGTTCGCAGGCTACGCCATCGATGCGCTGGCAGCGAAACTGGACATCGCAATGGCCTGGGGTTACGTCACCACGAAGACCCGCGGTATGCAGCAGATGGTCGAGCGGGCCGGATTCAATCCGGTTGGCGTGGTGAAATTCTCGGATATCGAGCTCAACGCCGAGGGTGAGCAGAGACCTGTGACTGAAGCCATCTACGCCAAGTACTACAAACAGCACGACGCTCTCGAGCCGATCCGGGAAGCCAACCTGACCCCAAAGTTACGTGCCCTGTGCCAGGCACTGGATGTTCAAGTGCTCGAATGATCACGACGCGGTGCTTTGCACACCCGTCGTGGAAAGATCCCACAGCCGCATCACCTGAGTGATCGCGCGCTCCATCGCTTCGATGCCGATGTTGTCCCGCGCCAGGGTCGAAAGCCCGACCAGAAAGCTGTCGAACATCACGCTGAGCCCCTGGACATCGACGTCCTGGTGCAGCTCACCCGTTTCGAGCGCACGGCTGACGCAGCCGGCGATACCGGCGCGGGTGCGTGCCCGGGAGCGGTTCAAGGGTGCGGTGACCTGCGCCAGTTCCGCAGAGGGTGCGCTCATCACTGCCAGGCCGACCATGCAGCCCTTCGGGTGACCGTCCTCACACTGCATGCGGGCGGATTGGCGCAGTGCCTGCTCCAGCGCCTGACGCGGAGGCAGGTCCAGGTTCCACAGGCATTCGGTGACTTGCGCATAGGTTGCCAGGTAGCGCTGGGCACATTCCTGGAACAGCGCCTCCTTCGAACCAAAGGCTGCGTAGAAGCTGGGCGCGGAAATGCCTGGGCCAATCGCCGCCTTCAATTGCGCCAGCGATGTGGATTCGTAGCCGTGCTCCCAGAACAGGTGCATGGCCTGGTCGATCGCGTTATCGCGGTCGAAGGTTCTGGGTCTGCCCATCCGCGCCATCAACTGCTCCTCCAAATGACATAGATACTATTCGATACATAAGTCATTGACAACGACACGCGAGCGCTCCTAATTTATATACCGATCGATATTTAAGTCTGGGGCGGCTCGATGCCGTCGGGTGAGTGCTGCCTCACTTATGTATCGATCGATATATTTTAACCAGCAATCACAGGAGCTCTCGTGACCTCTTCTACCGCCACCACGCTCGACACGGCTGAGCCCTTGCCGGTCTCTGCCTTGCTGGCCCTGGCGATGACAGGCTTCATCTGCATCGTCACCGAAACCCTGCCCGCAGGCCTGCTGCCACAGATCAGCGACGGCCTGTCGATCACCTCGGCAATGGCTGGCCAGACCGTCACCGCCTATGCAGTGGGCTCGCTGGTCGCCGCCATCCCGCTGACCATCCTGACCCGAAGCTGGAAGCGTCGCAGCGTGCTGCTGTCCACGATCATCGGCTTCCTGGTGTTCAATTCGCTCACCGCCCTTTCACCCGACATCTGGTTGACGCTGATCGCCCGATTCTTTGCCGGAGCTTCGGCGGGGTTGGCCTGGAGCCTGCTGGCGGGCTATGCCCGGCGGATGGTTCTGCCGCACCAGCAGGGCAAGGCCATGGCGATTGCCATGGTCGGCACGCCGATTGCGCTCTCGCTGGGCGTGCCGCTGGGCACCTGGCTCGGCAGTGCAGTGGGTTGGCGCAGCGCCTTTGCCATCATGTCGGCCCTCACCCTGGTGCTGATCGTCTGGGTGCTGGCGAAAGTGCCGGACTACCCAGGCCAGACCGACCGCCAGGCCATGCCGCTGCGTCGCGTGCTGAGCACGCCGGGCGTACGACCGGTCCTGGCCACGGTAATCACTTGGATGTTGGCGCATAACATCCTCTACACCTACGTCGCGCCATTCGCCGCCCAAGCCGGCCTGCTCGAGCGCGTCGACCTGGTGCTGCTGGTGTTCGGGGTTGCGGCGCTTGTCGGCATCGCCATCACCGGGCGCCTGGTCGATCGGCACCTGCGCAGCGCCGTGCTGGGCAGCCTTGGCGCATTTGCGCTGGTCGCACTGATGTTCGTCTGGCTGTCGAGCGCGCCCCTCGCCGTGCTCGTCGGCATTGCGGTCTGGGGCGTGTCGTTCGGCGGCGCCGCGACGCTGCTGCAGACCGCCCTTGCCGATAGCGCAGGCGACGGCGCGGATGTGGCGCTGTCGATGAACGTCGTCGCCTGGAATGGCGCGATCGCCGGCGCCGGGCTGCTGGGCGGCGCGCTGCTCGACGGCTGGGGCGCACGCGCCTTCGCACCTGCCGTACTCATCCTGCTGCTGATCGCCTTCGCCATTGCCTGGACTGCCCGCTCACACGGATTTCGCCCCGGCGCGCGCGCTGCCGGCGCCAGCGCGGCCAGCGGCCACTGAACGATCAAGCCACGATTTCCAACCACCCCAGAGGTTCATCACCATGCTTCGCCAATTACTGCGCTCCCTGGCCTTGACTGCCGCCACCACGCTTGCCGTCGGCGCCCACGCCGCCGACGAGTTCCCAGTCCCCAAAGGCTTCACCAGCCACTACCAGACCGTCGATGGCGTGAAGCTGCACTACGTCAAGGGCGGCTCGGGGCCCCTGGTGTACCTGGTCCACGGCTTCGGCCAGACCTGGTACGAATGGCACCAACTGATGCCGGAACTCGCCAGGCATTTCACCGTTGTCGCGCCAGACCTGCCTGGCCTTGGCCAGTCGCAGACACCGCCGTCGTATCGCGCAACGGATGTGGCGCCGCTGCTGTACAAGCTCGCCGCACAGATGAGCAATGGCCAGAAGTTCGACCTGGTGGCCCACGACATCGGTATCTGGAACACCTTCCCCATGCTGGTACAGAACCAGGCGAACATCCGTCGAGTGATCTACATGGAAGCGCCGATTCCCGACGACAGCCTCTACCAGTTCCCCGCCTTCACGCCGCAGGGTGAGTCGCTGGTCTGGCATTTCAGCTTCTTCGCCGCCGAGCCCAACCTGGCCGAGACGCTGATCGCTGGCAAGGAGCGGGTGTTCTTCGAGCATTTCATCAAGCAGCACGCAACCAATACGTCGGTGTTCACACCGCAATTGCTCGATCTCTATGCCAAGTCATATGCCAAGCCGCATAGCCTCAACGCAGCGTTCGAGTACTACCGCGTGCTCAACCAGAATGCCCGCGACAACAAGCAACTGAGCAAGACCCGCATCATCATTCCGGCGTTGGCCATCGGTGGTGGCGGCAACGGTGGCCTGGGTGAGTTCCAGGCCGAGCAGATGCGCCGCTACGGCACCGATGTGACCGGCAAAGTGCTGGAAGGCTGCGGGCACTGGCTGCCGGAGGAATGCAGCGGCGCCCTCAATGCCGAGGTGACAGGCTTCCTGTTGGCGCCATGACAGGGATTGATCAGCAGTAGGGCAATTGTGCTTTTCGCGGGTAAACCCGCCCACAGGGATGGGGCCAGCTTGTACCGGGGTGCAGGTGTTTACCCGCGAAAAAGCAATGGGACTTCGGAAGACAAATCATAGTTATAGGATCTCTTTGCCGTAACCGATCTAGAGCCCTTCCTTTGCAATTTGGCAAAAAAAACCTCTGAAACACTCGGTATAGCCCATCAATTCCTTTGCGCAAAAGCGTTGACAGCGTTTTCATCGGTTGTTAATAATCGCCGCAGTTGTACGACAACACACAACAAAAACAACAATCAGTGAAGCCCATCATGTCGACATCCTACCCACGCTATTCGCCTCCCCCTCTTTCCAACATTCGCCGCCGCGCCACATCGCTGGCAGCGACGGGTACCTGAGCGCCCGATCCGCGCGCTGCACCTTGGCCCACGACGGGCCATCAACCCCACCGCCCCTGTCATCGGTCGCTTGCGCGCGCCTGGCAGGCGGCTGCCTCACTGCTGGGAGCACAACAATAATGAAAATCCGCCAGACCCTGCCCTTCGCCCTGTTCGGCGCCACCGCCCTGGGATCACTGTCCGACGCTGCACTGGCCGCCGGCTTCATCGAAGATTCCAAGGCGACCCTGAACCTGCGCAACTTCTACATCAACCGCAACTTCGTCGACCCGAGCAACCCGCAAAACAAGGCCGAGGAATGGACCCAAAGCTTCATCCTCGACGCCCGCTCGGGATTCACCGAGGGGCCGATCGGCTTCGGCGTGGATGTGCTGGGGTTGTGGTCGGTCAAGCTCGACGGTGGTGGCGGCACTTATGGCACGGCCCTGCTGCCACGCCATGACGACGGCCGCCCGGCAGACGATTTCGGACGCCTGGCCGTGGCAGGTAAAGCGCGCATCTCCAAGACCGAGCTGAAGATCGGCGAGTGGATGCCGGTACTGCCGATCCTGCGCTCCGACGATGGCCGCTCGCTGCCGCAGACCTTCCGTGGGGGTCAGGTGACGTCCAGCGAGATCGCCGGTCTGACGCTCTACGGCGGGCAGTTCCGCGGCAACAGCCCACGCAACGATGCGAGCATGGAAGACATGAGTTTCGGCGGTGGGGTGTCCGACCGCTTCAACTTCGTCGGCGGCGAGTACAGCTTCAACGACAAGCGCACCCTGGTCGGGCTGTGGAATGCCCAACTCAAGGATGTCTACCAGCAGCAGTACCTGCAACTGAGCCACAGCCAGCCACTGGGCGACTGGACCCTGGGCGCCAACCTCGGCTACTTCCAGGGCGAGGACGACGGCGCCGAACGCGCCGGCAAACTGGACAACAAGACCTACTCGGGCATGTTCTCGGCGCGCTATGCCGGCCATACCTTCTGGGTCGGCCTGCAGAAGGTCAGCGGCGATACCTGGATGCGGGTCAACGGCACCAGCGGCGGCACCCTGGCCAACGACAGCTACAACGCCAGCTTCGACAACGCCAACGAACGCTCCTGGCAGGTGCGCCATGACTTCAACTTCGTCACTGTCGGCATCCCCGGCCTGAGCATGATGAACCGCTACATCAGTGGCCGCGACGTGCACAGCGGCGCTGTCAGCGATGGCAAGGAGTGGGTGCGTGAATCGGAACTGGCCTACGTGATCCAGAGCGGGCCGTTCAAGGATCTCAGCGTGAAGTGGCGCAACTCCAACATTCGCCGCAGCTTCAGCAACAACGAGTTCGACGAGAACCGGCTGATCTTCAACTATCCGCTGTCGATCCTGTAAACCGATGCCATCCATGCATTGACAAGCCGCGAATTCGCTGTCGATAATCGACCCATGTCGTACGACAACCTACAACAATCAACGACAAGAGCTGGCCATGACCACTACTCCCTTCAAACGCCTGCTGCTCACCGGAGCGGCAGGCGGCCTGGGCAAGGTGCTTCGCGAACGCCTCAAAGGCAGCGCCGAAGTCCTGCGCCTTTCCGATATCGCCCCGATGGCACCTGCTGCCGGTCCGCATGAAGAAGTGATCACCTGCGACCTGGCCGACAAGGCTGCGGTACACGCGCTGGTCGAAGGCGTCGATGCCATCCTGCATTTTGGCGGAGTGTCTACCGAGCACAGTTTCGAGGATATCCTCGGCCCCAATATCTGCGGGGTGTTCCACATCTACGAAGCGGCGCGCAAGCACGGTGTAAAACGCGTCGTCTTCGCCAGTTCCAACCATGTGATCGGCTTCTACCGCCAGGACGAGCGGCTCGATGCCCACTCCCCTCGCCGCCCCGATGGCTACTACGGCTTGTCCAAGAGCTACGGCGAGGACCTGGCCAGCTTCTACTTCGACCGCTACGGCATCGAGACCGTCAGCATCCGTATCGGCTCGTCCTTCCCGCAACCGCAGAACCCACGAATGCTCTGCACCTGGCTGAGCTACGACGACCTGCTGCAACTCATCGAGCGCAGCCTGCGCACCCCTGACGTCGGCCACACCGTGGTCTATGGCGCCTCCGACAACCGCACCGTCTGGTGGGACAACCGCCACGCCGAACACCTGGGCTACCAGCCCAAGGACAGTTCGGAGGTGTTCCGCGCCGACGTCGAATCAAGGCCCGCGCCTCCCGCCGACGATCCCAGCATGGTCTACCAGGGCGGCGCCTTTGTCGCTGCCGGCCCCTTCGACTGACCGCCACTGCGTGCAAGGAGCAGCACCATGCAGCACTGTGAACTGATCGTCGACGCGCGCAACGCCACCGGGGAAAGCCCGGTGTGGCATGCCGGCGAGCAGGCCCTGTACTGGGTCGATATTCCCGCCCGCCAACTGCACCGCTGGCGCCTGGCCGATGGCAATCAAAACGTCTGGCAGGGCGATGAAATGCTGGCCTGCATCGCCCATGGCGCACAGGGCTGGATCGGGGCGATGGAGAGCGGCCTGTTCACCCTCGACCCGACCGAGGATGGGCGCCTGCTCGGCACCCGCCTGGCCAGCGTCGAGCACGCTCGCGAAGGGATGCGCTTCAACGACGGGCGCTGCGACCGCCAGGGCCGTTTCTGGGCCGGCACCATGCTGATGGACATGCAGCAGGGCGCCCAGGTCGGCGCGCTGTACCGATACGACGGCCAGCGTCTGCACCGCCAGCTCGAGGGCATGATCGTGCCCAACGGCCTGGCCTTCAGCCCGGACGGCACGCGCATGTACCTGTCCGACTCGCACCCGACGGTGCAGACGATCTGGTCGTTCGACTACGACATCGACAGTGGTACGCCCCATAACCGGCAGCTGTTCGTCGACATGCGCGAGCATCCCGGCCGCCCCGATGGTGCGGCTGTCGATCAGGACGGCTGCTACTGGATCTGCGGCAACGACGAGGGGGTGATCCACCGCTTTACCCCCGATGGCCGCCTGGACCGCTCGCTGCGCGTGCCGGTGAAGAAGCCGGCGATGTGCGCCTTCGGTGGCACCCACCTCGATACCTTGTTCGTCACCTCGATCCGCCCCGGCGGCATCGACCTCGCCGACCAGCCCCTGGCCGGCGGCGTGTTCGCCCTGAACCCCGGCGTCAAAGGCCTGGAGGAAACACCCTGGCAGGGCTGAGCGCCCACCTCACCAACACCTGCACGACCGAAACCAGATAATAAAAACCACGGAGTTTCATCATGACCTTCAAACGCACGTTGCTTCTTGCCGCCCTCCCCTTGGCCCTCGGTCTGTCCAGTGCCGCCAGCGCACTGGACATCAAGTTCGCCGAGATCCACCCAGCCGGCTACCCGACCGTGGTCGCCGAGCAGAACATGGGCAAGAAACTCGAACAGGCCAGCAATGGCGATATCACCTTCAAGATGTTCGCCGGCGGGGTGCTCGGCTCGGAAAAGGAAGTCATCGAGCAGGCGCAGATCGGCGCGGTGCAGATGACCCGCGTGAGCCTGGGCATCGTCGGCCCGGTGGTGCCGGATGTGAACGTGTTCAACATGCCATTCGTGTTCCGCGACCAGGCGCACATGCGCAAGATCATCGATGGCGAGATCGGCCAGGAGATCCTCGACAAGATCACCAACTCCGAATTCAACCTGGTGGCCCTGGCCTGGATGGATGGCGGCTCACGTAGCATCTACACCAAGAAGCCGGTGCGCAGCATCGATGACCTCAAGGGCATGAAGATCCGCGTGCAGGGCAACCCGCTGTTCATCGACATGATCAACGCCATGGGCGGCAACGGCATCGCCATGGACACCGGCGAGATCTTCAGCGCCCTGCAGACCGGGGTGATCGACGGCGCCGAAAACAACCCGCCGACCCTGCTCGAGCACAACCACTACCAGAGCGCCAAGTACTTCACCCTGACCAACCACCTGATCCTGCCGGAGCCGGTGGTGATGTCCAAGACCACCTGGAACAAGCTCACGGCCGACCAGCAGGCGCTGGTGAAGAAAGTCGCACGTGAAGCTCAGATGGAAGAGCGCGAACTGTGGGACGCCAAGTCTGCCGCCAGCGAACAGAAGCTCAAGGCCGCGGGTGTCGAGTTCATCGCAGTGGACACCAAGCCGTTCTATGACGCCACCGCCCCGGTACGCGAAAAATACGGTGCGCAGTACGCCGACCTGATGAAGCGTATCGACGCGGTCGAGTAAGCCACTTCTTCCAGACGACCCCGGCAGCACGGTGCCCGCCGTGCCGCCGCCTTGGTGATGCCCATGAAAACGTTTTTCCTGCGCCTGAACGACAGGCTCTACAGCAGCTGCATCTGGATCGCTGGCCTGTCGATCCTGACCATGTCGCTGATCATTCCCTGGGGCATCTTCGCCCGTTACGTACTCGGCACCGGCTCCAGTTGGCCGGAGCCGGTCGCAATCCTGCTGATGGTGGTGTTCACCTTCGTCGGCGCCGCCGCCAGCTACCGCGCCGGCGCACACATGGCGGTGGCGATGCTCACCGATCGCATGCCCGCCCCAATGCGCCAGCTGGTTGCCGTGCTGGTGCAGGTGCTGATGATCGTGGTGTGCCTGTTCATGACCTGGTACGGCACCAAGCTGTGCATCACGACGTGGAACCAGTTTCTGGCCTCGCTGCCGGGTGTGCGGGTGGGCATGACCTATGCGCCGATCCCGGTGGGCGGCGTGCTGACCTTGATCTTCGTGCTGGAAAAACTCGTGCTGGGCGATCAGAGCAACCGCAAGGCGGTGCGCTTCGACCTGGTGGAAGAAAGCGAAGGAGCGGCATAAATGGATGCGTTCATTCTGTTGGGCAGTTTCATCGCGCTCATCCTGCTGGGCATGCCGGTGGCTTATGCCCTGGGGCTCTCTGCACTGATCGGTGCCTGGTGGATCGACATTCCGCTGCAGGCGATGATGATCCAGGTGGCAAGCGGGGTTAACAAGTTCTCGCTGCTGGCCATTCCGTTCTTCGTGCTGGCCGGTGCGATCATGGCCGAGGGCGGCATGTCGCGGCGCCTGGTGGCCTTCGCCGGGGTGCTGGTGGGCTTCGTGCGTGGCGGGCTGTCGCTGGTCAATATCATGGCCTCGACCTTCTTCGGCGCGATTTCCGGCTCCTCGGTGGCCGACACGGCCTCGGTCGGTTCGGTGCTGATCCCGGAGATGGAGCGCAAGGGCTATCCGCGTGAATTCTCCACGGCGGTGACCGTCAGCGGCTCTGTGCAGGCATTGCTCACCCCGCCAAGCCACAACTCGGTGCTCTATTCGCTGGCCGCAGGCGGCACGGTATCGATCGCCTCGCTGTTCATGGCCGGGGTGATGCCTGGCCTGCTGCTCAGTGCGGTGATGATGGGCCTGTGCCTGTTGTTCGCCAAGAAGCGCAACTACCCCAAGGGCGAAGTGATCCCGATGCGCCAGGCGCTGAAGATCGCCGGTGAAGCGCTTTGGGGCCTGATGGCCATGGTGATCATCCTCGGCGGCATTCTCTCGGGCGTGTTCACCGCCACCGAGTCGGCGGCCGTGGCGGTGGTGTGGTCGTTCTTCGTGACCATGTTCATCTACCGCGACTACAAGTGGCGCGACCTGCCCAAGCTGATGCATCGCACGGTGCGGACCATCTCCATCGTGATGATCCTGATCGGCTTCGCAGCCAGCTTCGGCTATGTGATGACGCTGATGCAGATCCCGTCGAAGATCACCACCGCGTTCCTGACCCTGTCGGACAACCGCTACGTGATCCTGATGTGCATCAACTTCATGCTCCTGCTGCTGGGCACGGTGATGGACATGGCGCCGCTGATTCTGATCCTCACCCCGATCCTGCTGCCGGTGATCACCGGCATCGGCGTGGACCCTGTGCACTTCGGCATGATCATGCTGGTCAACCTCGGTATCGGCCTGATCACCCCGCCGGTGGGGGCGGTACTGTTCGTCGGCTCGGCGATCGGCAAGGTCAGTATCGAGTCGACGGTCAAGGCGCTGCTGCCGTTCTACCTGGCGCTGTTCCTGGTACTGATGGCGGTGACCTACATCCCTGCCATCTCGCTGTGGCTGCCAAGCGTGGTGCTGTAAGTTCGCGGACAGCCGCTCTATCCCGGTGTGAGCGGCGGTTCGGCGCCCCGACTTGTCCCGCGATCACCGGCAGAGCGGGTGGCCATGCAGTGCGGTGTCCTTGGCGTAGGCCCCCGCTTCTGCAAGCCCTCACTGTCGACCACTTTTGCAAATGGACCCTGCACATGGCTGTTCCCGCGTCACCTTCCCTCTTCCCACGCAAGCTGGCCATCGCCCTCCTGGCGCTGCTGGCCTGCTCGTTCGCCGGCAACCACATCGCCGCACGCATCGCTTTCGATGACGGCACCGGCGTGCTGCTGGCGATTCTCTGCCGCTCGGGCATCACCTTCCTGGCCCTGGCCAGCCTGGTGCTGTGGCAACGCCAGGCCGTCGGGCTGCCCAGCGGCACCCGGCGCTGGCAATTGCTGCTGGGGTTGCTGATCGCCACTCAGAGCCTGTGCCTGTACTCGGCGGTGGCGCGCATCCCGGTGGCGTTGGCACTGCTGGTGGGCAACACCTTCCCGATTCTGCTGGCACTGCTCAACTGGGCGCTCAACGGCGTACGTCCAACCGGGCGCACAGTGATGTTCATGGCCCTGATCCTCTGCGGCCTGGTGCTGGCCCTGGATGTGCCGGGACGCCTGGTCGACAGTGGCACGAGCAATCCGCACTGGACCCTCGGGGTCAGCCTGGCCTTCTGCGCCGCCTGCGTGTTCGCCTGTGCGTTGTGGATCACCGACAACAAGCTGGCCGCTGTGCATGGCCCGGTCCGCAGCCTGCTGACCTTGCTGATCGTGTTCACCAGCATGCTGGTGGCAGGCGCTGGTGGTTGGGTGCCGGCGGGCCTGTCGTTGCCGGGCAGCGCAGGTGGATGGATGGCCCTGGCCAGCCTGGTGGTGCTGTACGGGGTGGCATTCACCCTGCTGTTCGTTTGCGTGCCACGGCTGAACATGGCGCAGAACGCGCCAGTGATGAACATCGAACCGATCGCCACCCTGCTGCTGGGATGGGCCCTGCTCGACCAACAGTTGAGCGGCCTGCAACTGCTCGGGGGGGCGGTGGTGGTCAGTGGCATCGTGCTGCTGACGTACCGCCGTCAGCCCGCGGCGAAATGATCACGGCCCTGCCGGAGAACAGCGCAATGACCGAACTGCACCTGCAGGACCGCCTGACCCGCCTCACCCTGGCCCCCGCGCTGGGCGCCAGCCTGGTCAACTGGCAGGTCAAGGCCACCGGCCAGGCGTTGTTGCGCCACAGCGACGCCGCAGCACGCGCCAGCGGCTCACCCCGGCGCCTGGCCTGCTATCCGCTGGTGCCCTGGTCCAATCGCATCGCCGCAGGCGGCTTCGCCCGCCCGGACGGCTGGCAGGCCCTGGCCGCGAACACCGACCACGATCCCTACCCGATCCACGGCAGCGCCTGGCAGCAGCCGTGGCGCGTGGAGCACCACAGCCAGCGGCGAGCACGGCTGGTCCTCGACAGCCAGCAGCCCTTCGCCTACCAGGCAATGCTGGATGTGCACCTGCACGAGGGGCGTCTTGACCTGGAGCTGCACGTCACTCACCTTGCCGCTCAGGCGACCTGGCACGGGCTGGGCCTGCATCCGTACTTTCCGCGGTATCCGGACACCCGCCTGCAGGCGTCCGCCAGCCAGGTGTGGCTTGGCGAGACCGGCGAGTTGCCATCACGGCTGGCGCCCATTCCGCAGGCCTGGCGCTTCGACAGCCCCAGCCACCTGCCACCGACCCAGATCGATCACGCCTTCGCAGGCTGGACAGGCACGTGCACCATCGAACAACCCGACGCGGGTTATCGCCTGGAATGCCAGGCCAGCGGCGCCGAGCACTTTCTGTTGTTTTGTCCGCAGGATCGCGACTTCTTCTGCTTCGAGCCGGTCAGCCACCCGATCAACGCCCATCACCTGCCCGGGCGCCCGGGGCTGCGCTTGCTGCAACAAGGTGAGCAGACCAGCCTGGGGTTGCGCCTGCGTTATCTGCCAGGCTGACGGACAGTCAGTCCAGGCCCTTGGCGCGCACGTCGGCGGCGAGCATGTCGATGAACGCGCGCACCTTGGCCGAGCCGTACTTGCTCTCGCGGTGCAGGATATGGATAGGCCAGGGCGCCTCCTCGAAATCGGCGAGCACCACCTGCAGGCGACCGCTGGCGATCTCCTCGACCACTTGGTACGACAGCAGCCGGGCGATACCCAGGCCTGCGCATGCTGCGGCAATGGCACCGTCGTTGCTGGTCACGGTCAGGCGCGGCTTCATGCGCACCATGGTCGGCTCGTCGGTCACCCCGAAGCGCCAGCCTGCACGTGGCGACAGGTTGGTGGTGGCGATCACCACATGCTCATGCAGTTCGGAGGGGTGAGTCGGTACGCCGTGCCTGGCAAGGTAATCAGGCGAGGCGCAGAGCATGCGCCTGACCTTGCCCACACGCAGGGCCTTGAGCCCGGAGTCGGGCAACTGGCCGATGCGCACTGCCACATCCATGCCCTCCTCGACCATGTTCACCACCCGATCGAGGAAGTAGGCCGACACGTCAACCTCAGGGTACTGCTGCAGGTAACGCACGATGCTCGGCATGACGAACTTCTTGCCGAACAGGATCGGCGCGGTCACCGCCAGTTCGCCCTTGGGGGTGGCATTGACCCCAGCGGCCGCCTCGTTGGCCTCGGCGATGCTGGCGAGGATGCTGCGGCAGTCTTCCAGATAACGGCCACCGGCCTCGGTAAGGCGCACGCTGCGGGTGGTGCGCAGCAGCAGCTTGACCCCCAGGCGTTCTTCGAGGGCGCTGACCGCGCGGGTCACCGCAGCGGGCGACATGTCCAGCCGCCGTGCCGCGCCAGCGAAGCTTTCCAGCTCGCCGACGGCGACGAATACCTTCATCAGGTGGATGTGGTCCATGCCCTGCCCTTCTGCCTGGAAACGATGTGCGATTATTTCAGCAGCCGGGGCGAATGAGTAGGTCGGGATGAGTGATGACCTGCGGCAGCAGGTAACTGGCCTCACACTCTGCAGCACAGGGCAGCGCCGGGACATCGAGCGTGTCGATATCAGGGCAGCTGTCCCCAGGCCACGCGGCATACCTCTCGAGCGGTTCGACGACGTTCATCACTCATCTCCTGTCGCGTGGATCACGCCTCGGCCTGCAGCCCTACCGCAGTGCGCGGCATCGCCACGAAACCGTCCAGCGCCTCGATCCGCGCCAGCCATGCTCGCACATTCGGGTAGGCCTCCAGCGACACGTTGCCTTCCGGCGCATGGGCGATATAGGAGTAGTTGGCGACGTCGGCGATGCTCGGCTCGCTGCCGGTGAGGAACGGCGTCTTGCTGAGCTCAGCGTCCAGCACCTTGAGCAGGTTGTGGGCACGACCGATGACTTCGTCGGCATTGAAGCCTGCACCGAACACGGTGATCAGCCGGGCAGCGGCAGGTCCGAAGGCGACGGGGCCGGCGGCGATGGACAGCCAGCGTTGTACACGGGCTTCACCGGCAGCGTCCTGGGGCAACCAGCGGCCCTGCCCATAGGTCTTGGCCAGGTAGACGAGGATTGCGTTGGAGTCGCCGATGACGGTGCCGTTGTCGTCGATCACAGGCACCTGCCCGAACGGGTTGAGGGCCAGGAACTCAGGCTTTTTCTGCTCGCCCTTGGCCAGGTCGACGAAGATGACTTCCGGCTGCAGCTTGAGCAGCGACAGCATCAGCAGGGCGCGATGAGCGTGGCCGGACTTGGGGAAGTGATAGAGCTTGATAGGGTTGGACATGGTCTGGACTCCGGTTCAAAGGGTTGAGGTCTGAGCGCCGGTATCCAAGAGTGGCGCTGCTGGAGTGAATCCTGCACCTGTTCGCCGTTCAACAGAATCCGTGTGGCCAGCAATCCATAATTTCGCTGACCGGAATAATACAAGCTCTGCGCTGCCTAAAACTCGGTGAGAGCGAGCTTGCCCGCGAAGCAGCCGCGGCAATACATGTCAGCGGTAGCAGGTCGATGGCCACCGGTTGCTCTGAGTCTCGACTTCGCCATGAAGCGCCAGTGATCAGTTGCGTACCAGCTTCTGATAGCGATACAGACCGCGGGCCGCCTCGATCACGCCTGGCACGCAGGCCTGATGTTCGTCGAAGCTCATCGCATCGAGCAGCTCGAAATTGTCTTCCAGGCCATGCAGGGAAATAGCCTTGAGCAGGGCGTCCTGCTGCGCTGGCAACTCGCTCCACTCGGCAACCTGGGTGCCGCGCATGTAGCCGAAACACCACTCTTCGAGAATGATCGCTGGCCCTTCCTCGCCCTCGCTTTCCTCGAACAGCGGCTCGAAGCCGTCGAGGTTCTCGGCCAACTGCTCGGCGACCTGGTCGGCGTAGCGCAGCATCAGCGCAGTGTAGGCTTCCTCGTGGGCGGGCTTCTTGAACTTGGGCACCTTGCCGCCGGCAACGGCTGGCAGCCATTGCTCGGGATTTACGCTGACAGGGGAGCTGGCCAGCGCAGTGAAGAAACCGTTGAGCTCGGCGAGATTGAGTACCGAGTAATCGTTGCCGTAGGTGATCAGGAGGTCTTCGAGGCGGTCGAGTTCTTTTTCGCTGAGCGGCGGGAGCATGGTGCGGGTGTCCTGAAAAGCGGAGATGCGTGCACCCTAGCACAGGGAAAAATAAGGTGAAGGGTTTGTTGCCCACCACAATGCAATCGCGGGCAAGCCCGCTTCCCCAACCTGCTGGGAAGCCGACTTGCCCGCGAAGACACCTCAGGCCTTACACCGCCAGCGCGCGCTCACGCAGCTCGCTGTTGAGGATGCGGTCGTTCTCGCTGTAGTCGACCGGGCAGTCGATCACGTGCACGCCGGGGGTCTTGATGCAGTGCTCGAGCAGCGGCAGCAGGCCTTCGGCGCTTTCCACGCGGTGGCCATTGGCGCCGTAGGCTTCGGCATACTTGACGAAGTCCGGGTTGCCGTAGTCCAGGCCGAAATCGGTGAAGCCCATGTTGGCCTGTTTCCAGCGGATCATGCCGTAGCCGTCGTCACGCAGGATCACCACGGTGATGTGCATGCCCAAACGCACGGCAGTTTCCAGCTCTTGGCTGTTCATCATGAAGCCGCCGTCGCCGCACACCGAGATCACCGGACGGTCCGGGTACACCAGGTGCGAGGCCATGGCCGATGGCAAACCGGCGCCCATGGTCGCCAGGGCGTTGTCCAGCAGCACGGTGTTGGGCTTGTGCGCCTTGTAGTTGCGGGCGAACCAGATCTTGTAGATGCCGTTGTCCAGAGCGACGATGCCTTCGGATGGCAGCACGCGACGGATGTCGGCAACCAGGCGCTGCGGGTACACCGGGAAGCGGTCGTCGTCGGCACCTTCGGCGATCTGCGCCTCGTTGGCTTCACGGATCGCCATCAGGCGGGTGAAGTCCCAGTGCGAGGTGTCGGTCAGCGCTTCACTGATCTGCCACACGGCGTTGGCGATGTCGCCGATCACTTCGACCTGTGGGAAGTACACGGCATCGACTTCGGCGGAGCGGAAGCTGATGTGAATGACCTCGGTGCCGCCACGGACCATGAAGAATGGCGGCTTCTCGATCACGTCGTGGCCGATGTTGATGATCAGGTCAGCGGCTTCGACAGCGCGGTGTACGAAGTCACCGGACGACAGCGCCGCGTTGCCCAGGAAGCGCGGGTGGCGCTCGTCGACCACGCCTTTACCCATCTGCGTGGTGATGAACGGGATGCCGGTCTTGTCGATCAGTTGCTTGAGGACCTTGGCGGTCATCTTGCGGTTGGCACCGGCACCGATCACCAGGATCGGGTTGCGGGCGTTCTGCAGTTTCTGCACGGCGGCTTCGATGGCCACGTGCTCGGCCAACGGGCGGCGGTGCAGGCTGCGCGGGATCGGCAGCGCGTCGGTCTGCTCGGCAGCGATGTCTTCAGGCAGTTCCAGGTGCACGGCGCCGGGCTTTTCTTCCTCAGCCAGGCGGAAGGCCTCGCGCATGCGCGCCGGGATGTTGTCGGCCGAGGCGAACTGGTGGGTGTACTTGGTGATGGGGTCCATCATGCCGCACACGTCGATGATCTGGAAACGGCCCTGCTTGGACTTCTTGATCGGCTTCTGGCCGGTGATCATCATCATCGGCATGCCGCCCAGGTAGGCGTAGGCACTGGCGGTCACCAGGTTGGTCGCACCAGGGCCGAGGGTCGACAGGCTGACGCCGGTCTTGCCGGTCAGGCGGCCATAGGTGGCGGCCATGAAGCCTGCGGATTGCTCGTGGCGGGTCAGTACCAGCTTGATCTTCGACTTGCGCAGGGATTCGAGCAGGTCGAGGTTCTCCTCGCCGGGAATGCCGAACACATACTCGACACCTTCGTTTTCCAGGCATTGCACAACGACATCGGCGGCCTTGGCCATCTTGCTTGTTACCTCAATTGATTGGACGTGGGTGGAGTCCAGGGACGGTCAGCGCGGTGCGCTGACATCGGTCTGTCCGGTGGCCAGCAAAGCCCCCCGAACAAAGCCTTGACGCAGGCAACGCTCGACAAAGTCACGTACGAATGCTGCCGAATTGTCGCAGCCCCTCGGAACAGCCATGGCCTGGCGGATCGCGGTGAACGCACCGTCGAGCACACGGTAGCGTGGATCGGCGTCGGCGACCTTCTGCAAAGGCTGGCGCACACCCGCGGCGGCGTCGAGGTTTTCTTCGACAAACAGATCGACGGCAGCGGCGGAGGTGTCGGCGCGGCACAGTTCGGCATGCTGCAGGGTGCGGCTGAGGTAGAGGTCGTAGGCCGCGCCCTTGCCGACGGCCAGGCGCAGGCCGGATTGGTCGAGCTCGTCGACGCGCTGGAAGGGGGCGTCTTTCCTGACCAGGTAGGTGCCCTCGATCAGCACGTAGGGCTCGCTGAAGGCGATCTGCGTCTCGCGCACCGGTTCGATGGCGAGGAAAGCCAAGGTCCAGGCGCCCTCCTCCAGCGCGGCGAATACCTTGCCCGCGGCGTCGAAGGTGCGCATCTCAAGGCGCACGCCCAGTTCTTCAGCCAACTGCCTGGCCAGGGCGACCGAGACGCCCTGGGGCTCGCCATCAGGGCCGCGTTGGGCGAGGACCGGGTTGCCGTAGTTGATGGCAGCACGCAGGACGCCATCGGGGGCGAGTTCTTCGAGGACGGCCTTGGGGATAGTGAGAGTCATTGGAACTCCGCTGGGCTATGAGTGGGACTGATGATTACAGCGACTGGCTGTGGGACCGGGCTTGCCCGCGAAAAGGCCCTCACCGATCCAGGAATCAGCTCAGGCAGAAAAGACCATGCACACCGGGCTGCCGGTGGACACCGGGAAACCGGTCTGGCGCAACCTCCCCTGCTCGGGATCGACGGCGAAAGCCACGATGCTGTCACTGTCTTCGTTGAGCGCGAAGAGGAACCGCTGATTGGGAGTGAGGGCGAAGAAGCGTGGGGTCTTGCCGCCACTGGGCTGCACTTCGATCAGGCTCAGCAGGCCGCTGGCGACATCGACCGCATACACGGCAAGGCTGTCATAGCCGCGGTTGGAGGCGTAGACGAAGCGACCGCTGCGGTCGATCTCGATCTCCGAGGCACGGCTGTTGCCGGTGTAGCTCGACGGAAGCGACGGGAGTATCTGCAACGGCTGCAGTGCCCCGCTGTGGGGGTCGAAGCGGTAGGTGGTGACGGTCGAATCCAATTCATTGATCACATAGGCGAACGGCGCCTTCGGGTGCAGTGCGACATGACGCGGTCCGGCACCTTCTCGGGTAGTGACGAAAGGCTGCTCGGCGGGATGCAGCCGGCCGTTGTCGAAGCGAAAACTGAATATCCGATCCAGCCCCTTGTCCGGCACCAGGACGAACCGGCCCGAGGCATCGAAGAGGTTGAAGTGCGGCTTGGCAAAGGGCTGCTCGATACGATGCGGGCCGATCCGGCCCTCGAGCTCGAGCAACTGGTTGAGGGTGCCGAGGCGGCCGTCCTGTTCGACATTGAGCACGGCAAGCGTGCCGGTGATGTGGTTCGAGACCAACAGGAAGCGCTCGCTCGGGTCCAGTGCCAGGTGCACCGGATTCTTGCCTTCGCAGCGCTGCCGGTTGAGGAACGTGAGCCGACCAGTGGCCTTGTCGACGGTGAAGGCGCTGACCTCGTCGAGGTCGCCATGCACCGTATAGAGCCGGTCCCCGGCTCGATTCAGCGCCAGGAAGGACGGGTTGACCAGGTCGCCGACGACCTGGACCTGCTCCAGGCTGCCGTTGGCCTGATCGAGGCGGTAGACGGTGATGCCATCGCCGCGGGCGTTGCGCTCCCGGGTGGTGCGCGAACCGACATAGGCGTACATAAGGGTCGTTCTCCCAGTTGCGGATAGGTGGATCACCTGGCTGGCTGCCCATGGTCAGGGACGCGGAGCTGCCAGGCAAGTCCGCGCCCTGTTCAACCGTTCGTGCCGGGGCCTCAGCCGCGGGTGCGTTGCACCACCTTGCGAATGACGTAGGGCAGTACACCGCCATTGCTGAGGTAGCGGATCTCCTGCTGCGAGTCGAACCGTGCGATGAGCTCGGCCTCATCGACACCACCATCGATGCGGCGCACCTGCAGGCGGATACGGTTGTCACCGACCCTCAGTTCGTCGAGGCCGATGAAGTCGAACTGCTCGCTGCCGTCGAGCTGCAGGTCTTCGACGCCCTGCCCTGTCGGGAACAGCAACGGCAGCACACCCATGCCGATCAGGTTGCTGCGGTGGATACGCTCGATGCTGCGCGCCACCACGGCTCGCACGCCGAGCAATGCCTGGGCCTTGGCCGCCCAATCGCGACTGGAGCCCGCACCGTAGTTGATACCGGCGAACACCACCATGGGGGTACCGGCATAGCTCTGCGCGGCTTCGTAAAGCGGCAGGCACTGACTGTGGTCGGCATTCCAGGCCCAGGCGCCGACGCCTGGGTGGGTGTCACTGAGCAGACGGTTTTTCACCGACTTGTTGGTGAAGGCACCGCGCAGCATGACTTCGTGGTTGCTGCGCCGGGTCGAATACTGATTGAGGTCCTGTGGTTGTTCGCCGCGAGCCAGCAGCCACTGGCCAGCCAGGCTACTGGCGGGAATCGCGCCGGCCGGAGAGATATGGTCGGTGGTGACATTGTCCCCCAGCACCATCAACGTGCGGGCGTTCTCGATGGCCAGGCTCGCCTTGGGTTCGGCCTGGATATCGGCCAGGTACTGCGGGCGGCGCAGGTAGGTCGAGCGCGCATCCCAGGGGAACAGCACGCTGCCCTCGGCCGAGAGGGCCTGCCAATGATGGGTGCCGTCCCACACCGTGGCCAGGCGCTGCTGGAAGAACTCGGGCTTGACCACCTGGGCCACCAGCGCCTGCACTTCGTCATCCGCGGGCATCAGGTCGTGCAGGTGAATCGGGTTACCGCCGCTATCCTGACCGAGCGGTTCGCGGGTCAGGTCGATATCGATGCGCCCGGCAATGGCGAAGGCGACGCACAGTGCAGGCGACGCCAGGTAGCCTGCAGGTACCTTGGGGTTTACCCTACCTTCGAAGTTGCGGTTGCCCGAAAGCACCACCACCCCCTTCAGGCCTTGATCGGCAAAGGCCTCGACATGCGTCTCGAGCTTGCCGGAGTTGCCGATGCAGGTCATGCAACCGAACCCGGCCAGGTCGAAACCCAGGGCGGAGAAGTCCTGCAGCAAGTCGGCTTCGCTCAGGTAATCAGCCACCACCTGCGAACCGGGCGACAGCGAGGTCTTCACCCAAGGCTTGCGCTTGAGCCCCAAGTGCCGCGCGCGACGGGCCAGCAGACCGGCCTGGATCATCTGCGCGGGATTGGCGGTGTTGGTGCAACTGGTGATGGCCGAAAGCACCACCGCGCCATGGTCGATGGCCTCGCCGAAGCTGGGCTCGAGGTAGCGATTACCGATCAGCTCGCTTCCGCCCAGCACCTGTTCACGGAACGACTCACCGGCGCGCGACAGCGGCTGACGCTGGTGCGGCTGGTAGGGGCCTGCGACGCTGGGCTCGATGCTGGCAAGGTCGAGCTCGATCAGTTCGTCGAACTCAGGCTCCGGCAGGTCGTCGTGGCGATAGAGCCCCTGAACCTGCAGGTAGGTGGCGGCCTGCAGGCACAGCTCGGCGGAGCGACCGCTGAGCTTGAGGTAATCGAGGGTCTGGTCATCGAAGGGGAAGAACACCACGGTGGCGCCATACTCGGGCGCCATGTTCGATACCGTGCCACGCGCAGCCCAGCCGAGGTTCGATAAACCCGGGCCTGTGAACTCGACGAACTTACCCACCACCGAACGCTGGCGCAGGATCTCGGCCACGTGCAGCGACAGGTCGGTGGCGGTCACCCCAGGGCGCAGGGCGTTGCTGACGCGAAAACCGATAACCTGAGGGAAGTTGATCGGCACCGGCTCCCCCACCATCGCCGCCTGCCCTTCCAGGCCACCGACACCCCAGCCAAGCACGCCGATGGCGTTGATCATCGGCGTGTGGCTGTCGGTGGCAACCATGTCGTCAGGGTGCAGCAAACGCTGACCCTCGGCGGTGCGGGTTTCCCACACCACCTTGGCCAGGGCCTCCATGTTCATCTGGTGGATGATGCCTGTACCCGGTGGAATGACAGCAAAATTGTCCAGGCTCTTCTGCGCCCATTTGATGAAGCGATAGCGCTCGCTGTTGCGACGAAAATCGATCTCGAGGTTCTGCTCCACCGCATCGGCTTCTGCGTAGTGTTCGACGATCACCGAATGGTCGATGGTCAGCACCGCAGGAATAAGCGGGTTCATCGCCGCCGGGTCGCCGCCGAGCTCGGCGACCACATCACGCATTCCAGCAAAATCGGCCAAGGCCGGCAGGCACGTGGTGTCGTGGAACATCAGGCGGTTGGGCTGGAATGGCACCTCGCAGTCCGGTCCATCGCCGACGGCGCGGGCAAGCACGGCATCCAGCGCCTCGGGAGCGCAGCGCGCCACGTTCTCCAGAAGGATGCGGATGGCGTAAGGCAGGCGTTGCAGTTGGGTGGGAGCCAGCAGTTTCTTGAGATCGAGGTAGGTGAAGCGATCCTGGTCGATCTGCAGGGGGCTCATCAGGTGGGCATTGTCGATCATGCGCGTGTCGCTCGGCTTCTTGTCGTTGTCATGTCGTCGTCCAGGCGACGACGCTGCAGGTCGGCCAATTCTAGGCGCTGGAGCGCGGAGTGAAAATTGATCGATTACCACGTCAGCGTTCTCCATCGGAGAACGCTCGAAGGGATGTTATGGCTGGGAGGGTGCGCGCAGGTGATCGATGAAGGTCTTGAGCGTCGGCGAGGCGACCTCGTACTTCTTGAATACCAGCAGCAATGAACGATGGGCCCAGGGCTCCGACAAGGTCACACGCTTGAGGCGATGGCTGCGCACGTAGGGCTCAACCGCGCTACGCGGCAGAACGGTAATACCTAGGCCATTGGCGACCATGCGACACATGCAGTCGAAGCTGCTGATACGGATGCGTAGCTTGAGCGGTTGCCCCATTGTTTTGGCCTGTTCGGTGAGCAGGCCGTACAGGGTACTGTCCAGGTGCGGGCCAACGAACTCATACGCCAGCACCTCGCTGAACTGCACGGTGCGGCGCTTGGCCAGATCGTGCTGTGTTGGCACCACCAACACCAATTCATCGTGCCGGTAAGGCAGGGTTTCAAGCCCCAACGGGGCTGTGTGCGAGGAGATGATACCGAGGTCGGCGTGATCGTCGGCCACAGCCCGGACGACCGCCGAGCCAATACCTTCCTCGATATCGAACTTGATCTGTGGGTAAAGCTGGGCGAAGCCAGCCATGTCCTGGGGCAGGAACTGCGACAGCGCCGAAGTGATGGCGTGGATGCGGATATGACCCTTGACCCCTGCGGCGAACTCGCTGAGTTCGTTGTCCAGCTGTGCCATGGTCTGTTTGAGCTGACGGGCGTAATAGAGCAGGGACTGGCCGGCAGGCGTCAACTCGACACCGCGCGCGTTGCGAATCAGAAGCGGCGACCCGATCTGCGCCTCGAGTTCGCTGATGCGCTTGCTGATCGCCGAGACTGCCAGGTGCTTGATACCGGCAGCGCGCGTTAGATTGCGCTCCTGGGCGACAGTGATGAACAGGTCCAGGCTGGTGAGGTCGTAGCGCATGCGAGCCGGGTCAGGGAGGAATAGAGGTGCACCATACCCTGTAGAGGCAGGCTTGTCCCGTGGCGTGCATGGTGTCGGCGTGGGGGAGCGATGCGACCTGGCGAACGCCAGAAAGACAAAACCCCTACCTGCTCGCGCAGATAGGGGTTTTGCGAAATGAATCTTGACGATGACCTACTCTCACATGGGGAAGCCCCACACTACCATCGGCGATGCATCGTTTCACTGCTGAGTTCGGGATGGGATCAGGTGGTTCCAATGCTCTATGGTCGTCAAGAAATTCGGTTGCCAGTGCGTCTTTGCAGACACGCCAGCCAATTCGGATATGTGATCTTTGTGGGTCGCTTCGAACTTTCGGTTCGTTTCGTCTTCACCACCACAATCTGCAAGGCAAATTGCTTGGGTGTTATATGGTCAAGCCTCACGGGCAATTAGTATTGGTTAGCTCAACGCCTCACAGCGCTTACACACCCAACCT
The DNA here is from genome assembly GCF_052378495.1 of Pseudomonas sp. A014. Lineage (NCBI taxonomy): Bacteria > Pseudomonadati > Pseudomonadota > Gammaproteobacteria > Pseudomonadales > Pseudomonadaceae > Pseudomonas > Pseudomonas sp. A014. The sequence goes on along the minus strand of NZ_CP199001.1, from coordinate 1,420,236 downwards.
ATCAACGTCGTAGTCTTCGACGGCCCTTCAGGGGATTCAAGATCCCAGTGAGATCTCATCTTGAGGCAAGTTTCCCGCTTAGATGCTTTCAGCGGTTATCTCTTCCGAACATAGCTACCCGGCAATGCCACTGGCGTGACAACCGGAACACCAGAGGTTCGTCCACTCCGGTCCTCTCGTACTAGGAGCAGCCCCTCTCAAATCTCAAACGTCCACGGCAGATAGGGACCGAACTGTCTCACGACGTTCTAAACCCAGCTCGCGTACCACTTTAAATGGCGAACAGCCATACCCTTGGGACCGGCTTCAGCCCCAGGATGTGATGAGCCGACATCGAGGTGCCAAACACCGCCGTCGATATGAACTCTTGGGCGGTATCAGCCTGTTATCCCCGGAGTACCTTTTATCCGTTGAGCGATGGCCCTTCCATACAGAACCACCGGATCACTAAGACCTACTTTCGTACCTGCTCGACGTGTGTGTCTCGCAGTCAAGCGCGCTTTTGCCTTTATACTCTACGACCGATTTCCGACCGGTCTGAGCGCACCTTCGTACTCCTCCGTTACTCTTTGGGAGGAGACCGCCCCAGTCAAACTACCCACCATACACTGTCCTCGATCCGGATCACGGACCTGAGTTAGAACCTCAAGGTTGCTAGGGTGGTATTTCAAGGATGGCTCCATGAGAACTGGCGTCCCCACTTCAAAGCCTCCCACCTATCCTACACAAGCAAGCTCAAAGTCCAGTGCAAAGCTATAGTAAAGGTTCACGGGGTCTTTCCGTCTAGCCGCGGATACACTGCATCTTCACAGCGATTTCAATTTCACTGAGTCTCGGGTGGAGACAGCGCCGCCATCGTTACGCCATTCGTGCAGGTCGGAACTTACCCGACAAGGAATTTCGCTACCTTAGGACCGTTATAGTTACGGCCGCCGTTTACCGGGGCTTCGATCAAGAGCTTCGCTTGCGCTAACCCCATCAATTAACCTTCCGGCACCGGGCAGGCGTCACACCCTATACGTCCACTTTCGTGTTTGCAGAGTGCTGTGTTTTTAATAAACAGTCGCAGCGGCCTGGTATCTTCGACCGGCATGGGCTTACGGAGCAAGTCCTTCACCCTCGCCGGCGCACCTTCTCCCGAAGTTACGGTGCCATTTTGCCTAGTTCCTTCACCCGAGTTCTCTCAAGCGCCTTGGTATTCTCTACCTAACCACCTGTGTCGGTTTGGGGTACGGTTCCCAGTTATCTGAAGCTTAGGAGCTTTTCTTGGAAGCATGGTATCAACCACTTCGCACTCTAAAGAGCGCTCGTCATCAGCTCTCGGCCTTGAAATCCCGGATTTGCCTAAGATTTCAGCCTACCACCTTAAACCTGGACAACCAACGCCAGGCTGGCCTAACCTTCTCCGTCCCTCCATCGCAATAACTGGAAGTACAGGAATATTAACCTGTTTTCCATCGACTACGCTTTTCAGCCTCGCCTTAGGGACCGACTAACCCTGCGTCGATTAACGTTGCGCAGGAAACCTTGGTCTTTCGGCGTGCGAGTTTTTCACTCGCATTGTCGTTACTCATGTCAGCATTCGCACTTCTGATACCTCCAGCAAGCTTCTCAACTCACCTTCACAGGCTTACAGAACGCTCCTCTACCGCATCACCAAAGGTGATACCCGTAGCTTCGGTGCATGGTTTGAGCCCCGTTACATCTTCCGCGCAGGCCGACTCGACTAGTGAGCTATTACGCTTTCTTTAAAGGGTGGCTGCTTCTAAGCCAACCTCCTAGCTGTCTAAGCCTTCCCACATCGTTTCCCACTTAACCATGACTTTGGGACCTTAGCTGACGGTCTGGGTTGTTTCCCTTTTCACGACGGACGTTAGCACCCGCCGTGTGTCTCCCATGCTCGGCACTTGCTGGTATTCGGAGTTTGCATCGGTTTGGTAAGTCGGGATGACCCCCTAGCCGAAACAGTGCTCTACCCCCAGCAGTGATACATGAGGCGCTACCTAAATAGCTTTCGAGGAGAACCAGCTATCTCCGAGCTTGATTAGCCTTTCACTCCGATCCACAGGTCATCCGCTAACTTTTCAACGGTAGTCGGTTCGGTCCTCCAGTCAGTGTTACCTAACCTTCAACCTGCCCATGGATAGATCGCCCGGTTTCGGGTCTATACCCAGCGACTAAAGCGCCCTATTAAGACTCGCTTTCGCTACGCCTCCCCTATTCGGTTAAGCTCGCCACTGAATATAAGTCGCTGACCCATTATACAAAAGGTACGCAGTCACCTAACAAAGTAGGCTCCCACTGCTTGTACGCATACGGTTTCAGGTTCTATTTCACTCCCCTCTCCGGGGTTCTTTTCGCCTTTCCCTCACGGTACTGGTTCACTATCGGTCAGTCAGTAGTATTTAGCCTTGGAGGATGGTCCCCCCATGTTCAGACAAAGTTTCTCGTGCTCCGTCCTACTCGATTTCATTGAAAAGAGACTTTCGTGTACGGGGCTATCACCCACTATGGCCGCACTTTCCAGAGCGTTCCACTAATCTCAAATCAACTTAAGGGCTGGTCCCCGTTCGCTCGCCACTACTAAGGGAATCTCGGTTGATTTCTTTTCCTCAGGGTACTTAGATGTTTCAGTTCCCCTGGTTCGCCTCTTGCACCTATGGATTCAGTACAAGATACTCAGCTTATGCTGAGTGGGTTCCCCCATTCAGAGATCTCTGGATCACAGTCTGTTTGCCGACTCCCCAAAGCTTATCGCAGGCTACCACGTCTTTCATCGCCTCTGACTGCCAAGGCATCCACCGTATGCGCTTCTTCACTTGACCATATAACCCCAAGCAATCTGGTTATACTGTGAAGACGACATTCGCCGAAAATTCGTGAGAACTCACAAATTTTACCTTAGCCTGAACTACCAGCAGTGAAACTGGCATTCAGTCTATTTCTATCACATATCCGAATTTTTAAAGAACGATCTGACAAAAGCCAGAAATCAACATTCATCAACGAATGTTCATTTCTAGGTTCTGATCAAGGTACAGCGTAAGTGGTGGAGCCAAGCGGGATCGAACCGCTGACCTCCTGCGTGCAAGGCAGGCGCTCTCCCAGCTGAGCTATGGCCCCGCATATTGGTAGGTCTGGGCAGATTTGAACTGCCGACCTCACCCTTATCAGGGGTGCGCTCTAACCAACTGAGCTACAGACCTATATAGGGTCTTGATCGTCTTCACAATGAATCAAGCAATTCGTGTGGGAGCTCATCAGCAGGCTGATGTCTTCGATTAAGGAGGTGATCCAGCCGCAGGTTCCCCTACGGCTACCTTGTTACGACTTCACCCCAGTCATGAATCACACCGTGGTAACCGTCCTCCCGAAGGTTAGACTAGCTACTTCTGGTGCAACCCACTCCCATGGTGTGACGGGCGGTGTGTACAAGGCCCGGGAACGTATTCACCGCGACATTCTGATTCGCGATTACTAGCGATTCCGACTTCACGCAGTCGAGTTGCAGACTGCGATCCGGACTACGATCGGTTTTGTGAGATTAGCTCCACCTCGCGGCTTGGCAACCCTCTGTACCGACCATTGTAGCACGTGTGTAGCCCAGGCCGTAAGGGCCATGATGACTTGACGTCATCCCCACCTTCCTCCGGTTTGTCACCGGCAGTCTCCTTAGAGTGCCCACCATAACGCGCTGGTAACTAAGGACAAGGGTTGCGCTCGTTACGGGACTTAACCCAACATCTCACGACACGAGCTGACGACAGCCATGCAGCACCTGTGTCAGAGTTCCCGAAGGCACCAATCCATCTCTGGAAAGTTCTCTGCATGTCAAGGCCTGGTAAGGTTCTTCGCGTTGCTTCGAATTAAACCACATGCTCCACCGCTTGTGCGGGCCCCCGTCAATTCATTTGAGTTTTAACCTTGCGGCCGTACTCCCCAGGCGGTCAACTTAATGCGTTAGCTGCGCCACTAAAATCTCAAGGATTCCAACGGCTAGTTGACATCGTTTACGGCGTGGACTACCAGGGTATCTAATCCTGTTTGCTCCCCACGCTTTCGCACCTCAGTGTCAGTATCAGTCCAGGTGGTCGCCTTCGCCACTGGTGTTCCTTCCTATATCTACGCATTTCACCGCTACACAGGAAATTCCACCACCCTCTACCATACTCTAGCTCGCCAGTTTTGGATGCAGTTCCCAGGTTGAGCCCGGGGCTTTCACATCCAACTTAACGAACCACCTACGCGCGCTTTACGCCCAGTAATTCCGATTAACGCTTGCACCCTCTGTATTACCGCGGCTGCTGGCACAGAGTTAGCCGGTGCTTATTCTGTCGGTAACGTCAAAACAGCAAGGTATTAGCTTACTGCCCTTCCTCCCAACTTAAAGTGCTTTACAATCCGAAGACCTTCTTCACACACGCGGCATGGCTGGATCAGGCTTTCGCCCATTGTCCAATATTCCCCACTGCTGCCTCCCGTAGGAGTCTGGACCGTGTCTCAGTTCCAGTGTGACTGATCATCCTCTCAGACCAGTTACGGATCGTCGCCTTGGTGAGCCATTACCTCACCAACTAGCTAATCCGACCTAGGCTCATCTGATAGCGCAAGGCCCGAAGGTCCCCTGCTTTCTCCCGTAGGACGTATGCGGTATTAGCGTTCCTTTCGAAACGTTGTCCCCCACTACCAGGCAGATTCCTAGGCATTACTCACCCGTCCGCCGCTGAATCAAGGAGCAAGCTCCCGTCATCCGCTCGACTTGCATGTGTTAGGCCTGCCGCCAGCGTTCAATCTGAGCCATGATCAAACTCTTCAGTTCAATACTGCTTGGGTTTTTAAGAAACCCTAAACTTGGCTCAGCAATCTCAAATGACTATGTGATTTCTCGCATGGCCACTTGTGATGCTGATAATCTTGGCGACTATCAGTCCGTACTCACAAGCACCCACACGAATTGCTTGATTCGATTTGTTAAAGAGCGTTTGGTTAAGAGCCTTTCGTCTCAACCGAGGCGCACATTCTACGCTTTCCTCACTTGCTGTCAAGCGTTTATTTTGAAGTTTTTTCAAACTGCTTTCTTTCAAAAGCCTTCAACGTCAACGACTTACCGACTGCCGCGCTGCGTTCATCGCTGCGAGGAGGCGAATAATACGTGGTTTGAAATCAGAGTCAACACTTTGATCCAAAAAAACTTTTATCCGCCTCCATGAGCTCACCGGCAACTAATTCGAGCGCAATCGATCTGTAGAGAAACATCCCAGGAGCGCGACACGATGAGCCAAGCGCAGAACGAGAAAACCCCGGGCCTGTCGGCAGATGAAGAGCAGGAAGTCAGTCATAACCAGCCACCCCGCGCAGCAGTACTGCACGAGATCATCCGCGCCCAGGGCGATCAGGAACTGGAACGCACCCTGGCAGCCCTGTGGTGGTCGGCACTGGCCGCCGGCCTGACCATGGGCCTGTCGCTGATGGCGATGGGACTGTTCTATGCACGCCTGCCAGACAACGACAGCAGCCAGGTGATTGCCAGCCTCGGCTACGCCGCCGGTTTTCTTGCCGTGATCCTCGCTCGCCAACAGTTGTTCACCGAAAACACCCTGACTGCCGTGCTGCCGGTAATGACCGCCCCTACCCTCGCCAACCTCGGCCGCCTTATACGCCTGTGGACAGTGGTCCTGATGGGCAATCTTGCCGGCACCTTGCTGGTGGCCTGGGTGATGCTCGAGCTGCCGATCTTCGACAGCAAGACCGATGTGGCCTTTCTCGAAATCGGGCGCAAGGTGATGCACAAAGATCCGAGCCAGATGTTCGCCAAGGGCATCATCTCGGGCTGGATGATCGCGACCATGGTCTGGATGATCCCATCCATGGAGAACGCCAAGATCTGGATCATCCTGATGATCACCTACCTGATGGCCCTGGGCGACTTCACCCATATCGTCGTCGGCTCGGTAGAAGTGTCTTATCTGGTCTGGGCCGGAGAGCAGACCTGGCCCAGCTTCTGGCTGGAGTTCGCCCTGCCGACCCTGGCCGGCAACATCATCGGTGGCAGCTTCATCTTCGCCCTCATCAGCCACGCCCAGGTACGCAGCGACAGCGGCAAGCCGCCGTCGAAGCTGCTGGATGATGAACAAGAGTCGCCAATAAAGAAGGGCCGTGAAAGCTGATACTCAGCGCACCGCCACTGCACGCTCGGTGCTGTCGCCTCGCTGACGCAAAGGCCTGGGCTGCCACCAGTTCTGCCCTGCATGGGGCGAATCCAGACTGACGCGCTCGCCCATCTGTGGCGTGCTCAACGGTACCTGGGCCTGCGCCGCCAGCGCGACGATGCGCTCGAAAGGCTCCTGCCAGCTGTGCAGGGAGAGATCGAACGTTCCGTTGTGGATCGGCAGCATCCAGCGTCCGCGCAGATCCAGGTGCGCTTGCAGGCTCTGCTCAGGCTGCATATGCACATTGGGCCAGGCCAGGTTGTAGGCACCGGTCTCCATCAATGTCAGATCGAAGGGTCCGAAGCGCTCGCCGATTTCGCGAAAGCCTTCGAAATATCCGGTATCACCACTGAAGAACAGGCGCAGCCCTTCATCGATCACCACCCACGACGCCCACAAGGTGCTGTTACTGTCGAACAGGCCGCGCCCAGAAAAGTGCTGCGCCGGTGTGGCGACGAAACGCACGCCTGCGACTTCGGTTTCCTGCCACCAGTCCAGTTGACGCACCTTGTCGCTCGGCACACCCCACTCGACCAAACGATCGCCCACGCCCAGCGGTGCAAGAAACTGGCCGGTGCTTGGCGCCAGCTGGCGTATGGCCGACTCATCGAGATGATCGAAATGGTCGTGGGACAGAATCACCGCTGCCAGCGGCGGAAGCTGGTCGATTGCCAGCGGCGAAGCGTGGAAGCGCAGCGGGCCGGCCCATTGCACGGGCGAGGCGCGTTCGGCAAATACCGGGTCTGTAATGAAGAAGTGCCCACGCAGTTTTAGCAGTACCGTGGAATGGCCCAGACGCCAGAGGCTGTGGTCCGGGGCATCGAGTACCTGCTGGCGGGTCATCGGCTGCAGGCTCGGGGGAGTGGCAGGACGTGTCTCGGGAGGTTTGCGCAGCAGCAGATACTTGAGGCCGATACGCAATTTCTTGAGCACGCCATCCTTGGGCAGCTCGGCCTGGTTGTAAAAACGCCCATCCCTGTAAGGTGCCGGCTCGCCGGCGGGGGAAGCCATGGGGGCCATGAGCAGGAGCACTCCGAGGAGAAACAAAGGCTTCATGCTACCTCACAATGATCGGATCAACCGTGAATTGGCTTGTAAGGTCATTTTTCCGCCATGAATCATTGTTCAACAATATTCATGCAACTTATGCGATAAACGGCTTCTGCAGAAAAAGAACGATAGACATGATCGACAACAGAAGCGGCAAGGGGCTCTCCTTCGTCAGGCGCATCTATCTGCCGCGGACCATCGGCATGGGCATCGGCCTGTTCAGCGTCATGGCGGCACTTGCCCCGCTGCAACCACCCACCTGGGTGTGGCTGCTGATGCTATTCAACGGCCTGGCCTGGCCGCACCTGGCTTATCAATGGGCGATCCGCTCCCCTGCCCCCTACCGCGCCGAACAGCGCAACCTGTTGCTCGATTCGCTGAGCGGCGGTTTCTGGGCTGCAGCCATTCATTTCAATCCGTTGCCGACCGTGACCATCCTGTCGATGATGACCATGAACAACGTCGCTGCAGGCGGCAAGCGCATGGTACTGCGCGGGTTGGTCGCGCAACTGACAGGCATGCTGCTGGCCATGGCGCTGTTCGGCCCCGGGCTGCAACTGCAAGCCACGGCATTGCAGGTCTATGCCTGCCTGCCAATGTTGACGCTCTACCCGCTGGCGCTCGGTTGGGTCTGCTATCAATTGGCGATCAAACTGGCCGACCACAAGCGTCGACTGAGCGCCCTGAGCCGCACCGACAGCCTCACCGGGCTGCTCAACCATGGCTCATGGAAAGACTTGCTGCTGCTGAGGTTCCAGATCTGCCACCAACAGCAGGCCCCAGCAGTCATCGCCCTGATCGACATCGATCATTTCAAGACCATCAACGACACCTTCGGCCACGTGGTCGGCGATTGCGTGCTGCGCCAGCTGAGCCACGAGCTCAAGCGCGTCCTGCGCGACGATGACCTGGCCGGGCGCTACGGCGGTGACGAGTTCTGTCTGATCCTGCCTGCCACCGATCAAGACCAGGCCGGCGTTGCGATGGAGCGCCTGCGTGAGCAGGTCAGCGCCTATCGCAACCCGCAACTGCCGGAATTGCGCATCAGCCTGAGCATAGGCCTCTCGGCCTATCACCCCGGACTGAAAACGCCCGAGCAGTGGCTTGAAGACGCCGACAAGGCCCTCTACACCGCCAAGCATCAAGGCCGCAACCAGGTCAACGTCGCCCGCAGCGAGGCTGGTCCTCTCAAGCTGGCCTACCCCGACTGAACCTGCTCGCTCAGCGCAGGCTACGCTCGGCGACGATCTCCGGCAGGTCGGTGCGGCGCAGATAGATCCGCAGCGGCTCGCCAATGTTCAGGCGATCGTCCACATGCTGTCGCAGCAACAGTGCCAGACGCTCACGGCAGAGCGCCATACGCCGCCCCGACTCGGGACGCCAGACGAACTCGCTGCAGGGCGTGATGCTCGCATCCGCGACATCCATACCGAATGCGTCCTCGGAAAAGCGCACGATATGCGTGCCACGCTTGCCGTGAAAACCGACGAAGCCGTTGAGCTGCTCGGCAGCTGTGCAGATATCCTGGGATGTAATGGCCATGACGTTACCTCGCAAAGAAATCGGAAGGAACGCACGCCAGGCGGGAACGGTTGCCTCTGTCGGGCAACGCGCAGATCGTTTGTTGCGCAGACTAACGCAACCTGCGCCGCCTTCGCCAAGGTTTTTCAGCGAGCGCCGGACACCGCCGGATCGAGCTGATCGGTCAACAGCGCCTCCATCCATCCCATGAACGCCTGTACCCGGCGCGGAACATGCCGCTGGCGCAGGTACAGCATCGTCACCGGCATGGCCCGGGCCTGCCAAGGTTCGAGCACCCGTACCAGATCACCGCGCCGCACGTCCTCGGCAACCCCCGCCGCTGGAACCTGGATCAGCCCCAGGCCGGCCAGGCCCGCGGCCGAATACGCCACGGCATTGTTCACCGTGAGCACACCCCTCATGGGCAGAAAACGCGATTGCCCGTCGACTTCGTACTCGAACCCCGGACTCTGCGCACCGAGCCTGGAGACGTAGTGCACGAGCTGATGCGTCGCCAGATCGTCCAGCGTGTGCGGCACGCCATGCCGGGCAAGGTATTCGGGGCTGGCGCAGTTGCACATGGTCATGCGCCCCAGTGGCCGGGCGGCCACATCCGGGTCACCCAGTTCGCCCACCCGCAGTACGCAGTCAAAGCCACCTTGCAGCAGGTCGACACGCTGGTCGGTGCAACTGAGCTCCACTTCCAGGCGCGGATAGCGCAACAGAAAGCCTGAAAGGGCCGGCATCACCACCTTGCGCGCCATCATGGTCGGCATGTCGATACGCAGACGCCCGGCCAGCTCGGCCTCGTCGCTGCGAAACAGGCTCTCGATCTCGTCCATGCCTGACAGCAAATCCTTGCTGCGCTCGTAGAGCAGCAGGCCGTCCTGCGTCGCCTGCACGCGGCGCGTGGTGCGGTTGAGCAGGCGCGTGCCAAGCAAGCGCTCCAGTGCCCGGACCTGCTCCGAGACAGTCGAACGTGGCAAGCCAAGACTCTCACCCGCCAGGGTGAAACTGGACAGTTCACTGACCCTGACAAAGGTACGCAACAATTCCAGCTTGTTCATCGAGCCGCCTTGATAGTTCGAATATGGCGAACAGTATTTCCAAAACAGCAGGATTTAACAGCCTTTTGTCGACCAATAACCTGTGAGCACAGACTCCATCGACGAGGTAATCCACATGACCCGTAAAATCGCTCTGCTCACTGGCGCCAGCCGCGGCCTTGGCCGCAACACCGCCGAACATCTCGCGGCCCGCGGCATCGATGTCATCGGCACCTATCACAGCCGGGCCGACGAAGCCCAGGCCCTGGTCGAGCGCCTGGAACAGGCTGGGGTGCGTGCCGCCATGCTGCAACTGGATGTCGGCGACAGCCAAAGCTTCGCCGACTTCGCCGAACGCCTGGCGCACACCCTTGATCAACGCTTTGCCCGCCGACAGTTCGACTTTTTGGTGAACAACGCCGGTGTCGGCATACATGCACTGTTCAGCCAAACCACCGAGGCGCAGTTCGAGCAATTGCTGAACATCCACCTCAAGGGCCCGTTCTTCCTCACCCAACGCCTGCTTCCGCTACTGGCCGACGGGGGGCGCATCGTCAACATTTCAAGTGGCCTGGCACGCTTCTCGCTGCCCGGTTACTCCGCCTACGCGGCAATGAAGGGCGCCATGGAGGTGCTCACCCGCTACCAGGCCAAGGAGTTGGGTGAGCGCGGCATCCGGGTGAACATCCTGGCGCCGGGCGCCATCGAGACCGATTTCGGGGGTGGCACCGTGCGTGACAATCAGCAGGTCAACGCCTTCGTGGCCAGCAATACTGCCCTGGGCCGCGCCGGCCTGCCCGACGATATCGGCGCAGCCATCTCCCTGTTGCTTGAGGACGGTAATGGCTGGATTACCGGGCAGCGTCTGGAAGTCTCCGGCGGCATGTTCCTCTAACCCAGGCTGCTGCCGCTCAGCGCCTGCTGCAAGCTCGCCAAGGCAGGAATGTCCAGCGCCTGGGCGGCGTAGCACAACCCGACCCGACGCCTCAGCGCCGGGCCGGGCCCTGGTTGCCAGTAGACCCCTGGGTGGCGCTCGGCCAGCGACTGCGGCAACCAGGCCGCGCCCAGTCCGGCGGCGACCAGCGCCAACGCCAGTTGCAATGATCCGGCCTGTGCCACCTGCTCACCCTCGCCATATAGCCCCATCAGGCGCTGGTGCGAAGGATGCTGCGGGCAGGTGATCCAGCGACCGTCGGCCTGGCTGCCGGTGGCCATGACCAGGACAAACGACTCTTCCCACAGCGCCAGGAAGAGCTCATCCTCACAGCGCTCAGCTTCATCGGCCAACCGCGCATCGCCCTCGCAACCGTCCAGCAACGTCAATTGCAACCCAGGCACGGCCTGAGCCGCAAGACACACGCATGCTTCGACCTGGGCCGGGGCGATATCGGCCTCGATACCCAGCACGAGCGGGACACGCTCCTGCTCCTGGCGAAAGCGCAGGCGCAGCGCCTCGGCTTCAGCAACCATGCGGCACGCCTGCGGATACAGCGCCCGCGCCTGCTCGCTGACGTCCACACCGCGGGCCTGGCGCAGGAACAGGATGACGCCGAGGTCCTCCTCGAGTTGCCGGATGGTCACTGACAATGTCGGCTGAGCCACGCACAGGCGCTGCGCGGCCAAGGTGATGTTGCGCTCTTCGAACACGGCGATGAACGCCTTGAGATGACGAATATCCATAGATAAAACCGATGCCAGCCAGAGGAATAAGCCGTTTTTCATGGCCTGGATCGATGCTTACAATTCTGGCCATCGAAAACGATTATGCCTTGGAGGCGCTCATGAACAAACCTCTGATCATCATCACCGGCGCCAGCTCCGGTATCGGGGCCGCCACGGCCCAGCAATTCTCGGCCGCAGGTCACCCGCTGCTGCTGATCGCTCGTCGCCTGGAACGTCTCGAAGCATTGGCCCTGCCCAATTGCCTGTGTCGCGCCGTGGACATTCGCGACCGTGCCGCACTGGTGGCGGCGGTGAACGAAGCCGAAGCCGTGTACGGCCCGGCCGATGCGCTGGTGAACAATGCCGGCGTGATGCTGCTGGGCCAGGTGCACGAGCAGGATCCAGAGCAGTGGGACCGGATGATCGACATCAACGTCAAAGGCCTGCTCAACGGTGTGCATGTACTGGCCAGCGGCATGGTCGCACGACGCGCCGGCACCCTGATCAACGTCAGCTCCGTCGCCGGGCGCAAGACCTTCCCCAACCATGTCGCCTACGTCGGTACCAAGTTCGCCGTGCATGGCCTGTCGGAAAACCTGCGCGAAGAGCTGGCGCCACACAACGTGCGTGTCGTCACCATCGCGCCGGGCGCGGTCGAGACCGAGCTGCTCGGCCACACCACCGACGAGGGCATCAAGCGCGACTACGAGTCGTGGAAAGCCAATGACATGGGCGGCGTAGTGCTCAAGGCCGAGGATGTGGCCGGGGCGATCGTCTGGGCGTACCAGCAGCCGCAACATGTGTGCATCCGCGAGATCGTCCTGGCAGCCACTGCCCAGCAACCCTGATGGCAAGCGCTCCCACGGGCACGCCGGGCGTCCGTGGGAGCTGGCTCAGCGCTGCACCTCATCCTCCCGCACCTGCACACTCGCGGTCATCCCGGCGCTGAGATTCACCCCCGCGGGGATATCGTCCAGCCTGATCCTCACCGGTATCCGCTGCGCCAACCTGACCCAGTTGAAGGTCGGCTCCACCTCCGGCAACAACTGTCCGTCCGGGGTCGAGTTGCGGTCAGTGATGCCCCGGCTGATGCTCTCCACATGCCCATGCATGGCCTCCCCCGCCCCCATCAGCCAGACCTTCACCGGATCCCCGACACGAATGCGCGGCAGCTTGGTTTCCTCGAAATAGGCCTGGATATAGAAGGTCGAGTCGTCCACCAGCGCCATCATCGATTGCCCGGTATTGACGTAGTTGCCTTGGGCCAGTCGCAGGTTGGTGATGTGACCGTCGCGCGGTGCGCGCACTTCGCTACGGGCCAGGTTGATCTTGGCCACCTGCAGTTGCGCTTGCGCCTCGTGCAGTTCGCCACGGGCGATGGCAGCATTGATCTGGGCGTTCTCGCGCAGCTCGGCGCTGATCGCCTCCGGCCCAAGGGCCGTGCGCCGAGCCGCTTCGCGCTCACGCAGGCGCAACTGCTGGGTGCGGGTTTCAGCCACGGCACTGGCCTGGTCGAAAGCCGCCTGGAAGCGCTCGTGATCGATGATCATCAATACATCGCCGGCCTTCACCGGCTGGTTGTCGTGTACCCGCAGTTCGCGCACCCAGCCGGACACGTCCGGGGCGATCACCACCACATCGGCCCGCACCCGCGCATCGCGCGTCCAGGGGGTAAGCATGTAGTACTGCCAGAGGTGATATCCGGCAAACACGGCAATGGCCACCACGCACAGGGTGACCAGGGTACGTACCGCTGTACGCATGGACTGACTCCTTACAAAGGTCCCAACAGATGTACCACCAACGACAGCACACAGACGAACAACGCCGCATCGAACAGCGCTTCATGCCAGATCCAGCGACCGAGTGGCGTCGCCTGCACCACCCAGCGCAACAGCCCGGTAAGCACCAACGCCATCAACACGTAGATCAGAAACGGGCTGAGCAATACGCCGCCCAGCGCCCACTCACGCAACCCCATGGACTTCCTCCTGCCAACGGCACCACTTGCCCCAGCTCTTCTGCAATTGCAGGACCGCGCCGATAGCCAGGCGCAGCGGGTCGCTCGACGGCTGGCGGCGCAGGGCCTCGATGAACTGCTCGCTGGCGGCATCCAGACGCTGGCCGCGCCCAGGCGCAGGGCCACTGGCCAGAACCGCCTCCAGTTGCTGCAGGTACTGGCGCTCGGCACCGGCCAACGGTACCTGGGCCACCGCCAGGCACATGCGCAGGTGCACCAGTTCGTCACCGATGTCCAAGCCATGCAGGCCATCGTCCCAACGCTTGCGCTCGGCCTCGGGCAACTCGCTGGCATGACGGGCCAACTGCATCAGGCGATCGGCCATGCGTCCACCAAACCAACTGTCGGCGCCCCGCAGGTCGCGATGGGTCAGGCGAACCAGGTCGCTCTGGGTGGCGGCCCTCAGGCGCCGACCCAGCCACTTCGGATGACGCAGCACGACCAACCGAAACGCCAGTACCGCCGCCCCCACACCGATGAGCATGGCCTGGGCGCTGTTGAGCATGCTGGCCACGTCGAAGTGCATGGCGTTCAGAGGCGCCACCAGCACGATGAAATGCAGGCAGTACGAAGTCGCCGTCGGCCCCGTGCGCGGATGAGCCATGCCCAGCGCACCGAAGAACAGCGGTACGCCCATGCCAAGACACAGCAAGGCGAAACTGCTCCATTGTGGCAACAGGATCTGCCCAACGAAAAACGCCACCGGAATCGCCAGCAAGATGCCACGCAGAAAGCTCAAGCCGATCTGCGCGCCGTTCTCGCGGCTGGCGAACAGGCTGCAGACCACGCAGGTCAGCACCAGGCCTCCGGGGGCCGAGGGCCAGGCCGTGGCCAGCCAGAAACTGCTCATGACCAGAAACGCCAACGCACTGCGCGAACCGAACAGCAGCGCCAGCGGCAGGTCGCGATGCGCCGCCAGGCCCAGCGATACATCCTTGGGCGTTCGCCCCTCCTCTACATCCAGCAGCGCCTGGGTGGCGGCCATGGCGAAGTCCAGCAGCAGGGCCAGGCGCGCCAGGCAGAAATGCTCGGCGGGGCTGATCTGTTCGTCGTGGGCTGCGTCCCAGATACGTTGGCGCAATAACAGAAGGCTGGGCTGATCGGGGTTGGCCAACTGGGTCCGGACCTCCTCCAGCCAGGGCGCCAGGTGCGCCGCTTGCTGTTCGTCGAGCTGACGCCACTGACGACGCACCGAACGCGAAATGCGCAGCAGCACCATCAGCTTCTGGCTCAGGCCACGGATTGCGCGGGCCCGCTGGCGGCCACGACTGCCTTCGAACCAGGCATGTTCACGCTGAACGTCGATGGCGACGATGCGCCCAAGGATGTCCAGCAGCCCCTGGCGCGCCTCGTCTTCACCGCCGAGCATGGCGCTGGCGGTCTGCATGCCGTTCTGCCAGGCCTGCCGCGCCTGGCCGCCGAGTTGCTGCTCGACGCGCATCGGCCAGATCAGCGCGCTGGTGGCTGTGGCGCAGACGATGCCCAGGCAGATTTCGGTGCAGCGCGCCACCGCCTGGTCGAACACCTGTAAAGGGTGGTCGATCGCTGGCAATGCGATGATCGCTGCGGTATAGCCAGCCAGCACAAAGGCGTACGCCCAGGCACTGCGCAACTGGGTTGAAGCAGCGGTACAGAGCGCCAGCCACAAGGCAAGGGTCAGCAGGAACAACCACGGGGTCTGGGCGAACAGGCCGATGAACACCACCGACATGAACGTACCGACCAGGGTGCCGGCCAGTCGCGCCAGCCCCTTCTGCACCACCATGCCCGACAGCGGCTGGGCCACGATGAACGCCGTCATCAAGGCCCAGGCCGGTTGTTCCAACCCCCAGCGCAGCGCCAGCCACAGCGCCAGTCCACCGCCCAGCAGGGTCTTGATGGCGAACTTCAGAGCAGGGCTGGTGGGTGCGAACAGGGCCTGGAGGGTGATGGGCACGAAGCGGACCTTGCGGGGGGATATTGAATAGAACGATAGACAACGAACGGAAGAATAAAATGCAATCAACTAATTAGCTAGCTAATCATCTTTTAAAAAGATAAAAAAATAGGCGACCGAAGTCGCCCTAAATGCCTTGCGTGCTCATACCCGGAAGGATCAACGCGATTTGCGCTTGTTCGCATCCTTCCAGATGAAAAGTCCCAGACCGGCAAAGAACGTCAACATCAACCCGACTGTCACCACACCGGCGATCACCACGTTGTCGAAGAACATGTCGGCCTCCCGATTCGTTGCCGTTGTCCGATGTGTGCAAGGTAACGAATGTGCGGGGAGGAGAAATTGACCAGGGTCAATAGGGCCCGGGACCGGGCACAGGAGGGGGCGCAGGTTTGACCTACATCAGTTTTCAGCGCTTCTTGGGCTTGCTTTTGCCTTTCTTCTTCTTGCTTTTGCTCAACGGCATGGCCTGTTCGAAGGCCTGGCGCATTTCATCCAGGCGCTTGTCCTTGATGTCGTGGATGCGTTTGGCGCGCTCGGCGCCGAAGTCGATCAGGTTGTCTTGGCTCATGGGCGGGCTCGACTGACAGCGGATGCGCTCATGATGAAGCCTGATGGCGACGCTGAACAGCCCCGCCTCAGACTTCGATGTCCACCAGCAACCCCTGGCGTGGCCGCTCACCGAGCGGCGCAACCGGCACGGTATTGTCGGCATTGAGTTCATCGCCGGGCATTGCGCTGTAGAGCTCTTCCTGCTCGTCCTGGCGGCGTTGCTGACGGCGCTGCTGCTGGCGGCGTTGTTCCTCGCGCAGCCGATAGGCTTCATCCTGCGGGTCGCGCTGCTGCTTGAGGTCGATGGTGCCATCGCTGGAGGCAGGCTGGGCCGGAACCACCGGAGGAATATTGGGGCTCTGCTTGACGGGGTCTTGTTGCGAGGTCACGGGCACGGCACTGAGCGGAATGATCGGCGGCAGCATGAGTCGGTTCTCCTGTAGCCACTGTGTCGGCCAGCCACGGTACGCCTTGAGCACATGGGCAAGGGATTGTGCGGCCGGTCACAATACCGTTTGCAAAGTATAGACCGCGATCATTCGCCTTCGTCGTCGGGATCGTCGTCAGCGGGCTGGCTGGTTTCGCTCCAGGGCCGCTTGTAGACCTGTTGCCAGACCGCGTCCATGTGTTCGCGCAACACCTGCGGCGCACTCTTGAGCGACGCACTGTCCTCGCGCTCGCCACCGATGGGCTCCTCGCCCGCCGGGCTGATCTGCGACTGACCACTGATGCTGTAGATCGCCTCGCCTTCGCGCATTTCGATGCTGATGTCGTGCGGGTCGATGCCGCCGCCACAGAAGGCGTGGCTGGCCACGGTGACTTCGGCGACACCATCCTTGTTCAGGTCGGTGACGTCGCTGACATCGGTATAGAAGTCGACATCCAGGTCCAGCCCCGGGCACGTTGTCTCCTGATCGATCTGCCAGCGTGGCTTGAACGCCTCGCTTTCGCTCGCACGCCCATAGAGCGTGGCCTTGAGCACGACCTTGTCGACTTCCTGTTCGCTGTCGGCATCGGTCGCCTGGCCGTCCACACGGCTGAGCACCAGCAGACCTTCGCCTTCGCGGTCGTGGAAATGCACGCTCTTGAGCGGCGTCTGAACGCCCAGGGCTTCCAGTTGCTCGACCGGAATCGGCGCGAGGATCTCGAACTTCTTCTGGTCACAGGCTGCGAGCAGCGCCAGGCTGCCCACGGCCAGGGAGAGGTTCAACCAGCGGTGCGTGACAGGCATGTTGGCGCAAGGCCCTCGTTGACTAAAGGGTATTCGTCGATGAAGTGGCTGAACGCTTTGGTCCGCCGGGCCTATCCGTTAAGATAGTGCGCTTTTTCATCGCGGGAGTTCAGGCAGTATGGCGCAGCAGTATCAACCGGGGCAACGCTGGATCAGCGACAGCGAAGCCGAGCTCGGCCTGGGAACCATCCTGGCGCAGGATGGCCGCCTGCTGACCGTGCTCTATCCGGCCACTGGCGATACCCGCCAGTACTCGCTACGCAACGCGCCGCTGACCCGCGTGCGCTTCTCGCCGGGTGACCAGATCACTCACTTCGATGGCTGGAAGCTGACCGTGCGCGAGGTCGAGGATGTCGATGGCCTGCTGGTCTACCATGGCCTGGACGGGCAGAACCAGGCGCGTACCCTGCCTGAGACGCAACTGTCGAACTTCATCCAGTTCCGCCTGGCCAGCGACCGTCTGTTCGCCGGGCAGATCGACCCGCTGTCGTGGTTCTCGCTGCGCTACAACACCCTGCAGCACAGCAGCAAGCAGATGCTCTCCTCGCTCTGGGGCCTGGGTGGCTGCCGCGCCCAGCCGATCGCCCACCAGTTGCACATTGCCCGTGAAGTCGCCGACCGTATCGCCCCGCGGGTATTGCTGGCCGACGAAGTAGGCTTGGGCAAGACCATCGAGGCGGGCCTGGTCATCCACCGCCAATTGCTGACGGGCCGTGCCAGCCGCGTGCTGATCCTGGTTCCGGAAAACCTTCAGCACCAGTGGCTGGTCGAAATGCGCCGGCGCTTCAACCTGCAGGTGGCACTGTTCGACGCCGAGCGTTTCATCGAGAGCGATGCCAGCAACCCGTTCGAAGATGCCCAACTGGCGCTGGTGGCGCTGGAGTGGCTGGTCGACGATGAAAAGGCCCAGGACGCCCTGTTCGCCGCCGGCTGGGACCTGATGGTGGTCGACGAAGCCCACCACCTGGTATGGCACGAGGAGCAGGCCAGTGCCGAATACGCGCTGGTCGAGCAGTTGGCCCAGGTCATTGCTGGCGTGCTGCTGCTCACTGCCACCCCCGAACAGCTTGGCCAGGACAGCCATTTCGCCCGCCTGCGCCTGCTCGACCCCAACCGTTTCCACGACCTGGCCGCCTTCCGCGCCGAGAGCGAGCACTATCGCCCAGTAGCCGAAGCCGTCCAGGAGTTGCTCGACGAAGGGCGCCTGTCGCCCAAGGCCCACGCCACCATTCACAGTTTCCTTGGCGCCGAAGGCGAGGCCCTGCTGGCCGCAGTCAGCGATGGCGACAGCCAGGCCAGCGCACGCCTGATTCGCGAATTGCTCGACCGCCATGGCACCGGCCGCGTGCTGTTCCGCAACACCCGCGCCGCGATCCAGGGCTTCCCCGAGCGTCAACTGCACCCCTACCCGCTCGCCAACCCCGAACCTTACAGCGCGCTGCCCGCCGGTGAGCGTGCCGAGCTGTACCCGGAAGTGGCCTTCCAGGCCCAGGGCGAAGGCAGCGACGACGAACGCTGGTGGCGCTTCGACCCACGGGTCGATTGGCTGATCGACACCCTGAAGATGCTCAAACGCACCAAGGTTCTGGTGATCTGCGCCCATGCCGAGACCGCCATGGACCTGGAAGACGCCCTGCGTGTGCGCTCCGGCATCCCCGCGACGGTATTCCATGAAGGCATGAGCATCCTTGAGCGTGACCGCGCCGCCGCGTACTTTGCCGACGAAGAATTTGGCGCGCAGGTGCTGATCTGCTCGGAAATCGGCAGTGAAGGCCGCAACTTCCAGTTCGCCCACCACCTGGTGATGTTCGACCTGCCGGCGCACCCGGACCTGCTCGAGCAACGCATCGGTCGCCTCGACCGGATCGGTCAGAAACACACCATCCAGCTGCACATCCCGTACCTGCAGGACAGCCCGCAAGAGCGCCTGTTCCAGTGGTACCACGAAGGCCTGAATGCCTTCCTCAACACCTGCCCGACCGGCAGCGCCCTGCAGCACCAGTTCGGCACGCGCCTGCTGGCGCAACTGGTCGGCGGCGACAATGCCGCCTGGAGCGCCTTGGTCGCTGAAGCCCGCGGCGAGCGCGAGCGCCTGGAGGCCGAGCTGCACAGCGGCCGCGACCGCCTGCTGGAGCTCAACTCCGGCGGCGCTGGCGAAGGCGAGGCACTGGTCGAGGCGATTCTCGAGCAAGATGACCAGTTCGCCCTGCCTATCTATATGGAAACCCTGTTCGACGCCTTCGGCATCGACAGCGAAGACCATTCGGAAAATGCGCTGGTGCTCAAACCCAGCGAGAAGATGCTCGACGCGAGCTTCCCGCTGGGCGACGACGAAGGCGTGACCATCACCTACGACCGTGGCCAGGCCCTGTCGCGCGAGGACATGCAGTTCCTGACCTGGGAACACCCGATGGTGCAGGGCGGCATGGACCTGGTGCTGTCCGGCTCGATGGGCAACACCGCCGTGGCGCTGATCAAGAACAAGGCGCTCAAGCCTGGCACCGTGCTGCTCGAACTGCTCTATGTCAGCGAGGTGGTGGCACCGCGTAGCCTGCAACTGGGTCGCTACCTGCCCTCGGCCGCCTTGCGCTGCCTGCTCGATACCAATGGCAACGACCTGGCGCCGCGGGTTGCCTTCGAAACCCTCAACGACCAGCTCGAAAGCGTACCCAAGGCCAGCGCCAACAAGTTCATCCAGGCCCAGCGCGATGTCTTGGCCAAGCGCATCGCCGCTGGCGAGGCGAAGGTACTGCCGGTGCATGACGAGCGTGTCGCCGAGGCGCAGCGTCGCCTGGCCGCTGAAGCCGACGAGGAGCTGGCTCGCCTGACGGCGCTCAAGGCAGTCAACCCGAGCGTGCGTGACAGCGAGATCGATGCCCTGCGCAAGCAGCGCGAACAGGGCCTGGCGATGCTCGAAAAGGCCGCGCTGCGCCTGGAAGCGATTCGCGTGCTGGTGGCCGGCTGACAAAACGGCGAGCCCGCTCCCGCAGCGTTGTACATGCAGGAGCGGGCTTGCCCGCGAAGCACGCGCCGCCTCATCTGTTTTTATAACCTTCCGCTATTGACCTCATGTCCAAATGGTAGAGATCAAACTGCCATTAATCAGGAAGGCCTAGCTCCCCTTTCCTATACTCCGGTTTCAACGGTCTCCACCACGCTGTTTGGGGACGAGTGCAAACTCGACGAAGAGACAGGCAATGGAGTGGCTGGGACTTCAATTGTTCGCCGAGCTTCCGGCGAGCGGACAAATCATCCTCGACTGCCGTCATAACCCTTTCCTGGTCATGCTCGCCTACCTGGTGGCCTGCGCTGCATGCTTCGCCACCCTGGACATGGCCGAGCGGCAAAGTCACAGCGAGGGGCTCAACGCCCGCCGCCAATGGCGGATTCTGGGTGCCTGCTGCCTGGCCAGCGGTATCTGGGCCATGCACTTCATCAGCCTGCTGGCGTTCCAGGCGCCGCTTGAAGTGCATTACGACATGCCGCTGACCGCCCTCTCGCTGATCATCGCCCTGCTCGCCGCGTGGCTGGCAATGAACAGCCTCGATCGCACTGTGATGCAGTGGCGTCATTACCTGCAGGCTGCGCTGGCGATCGGCCTCGGCATCACCGTGATGCATTACGTCGGCATGGCCGCCCTGCAGACCAGCGCCCTGCAGTACTACCAGACCCCACTGCTGGTCGCCTCGCTGGGCATCGCTGTAGTCACCAGCCTGGTGGCGCTGCTGATGGCCCGACACTTTCGCAGTGGCAGCGGCACCCTGCATCTGGTGATGAAGTACGGCGCCAGCCTGATGATGGCGGCAGGCATCGTCCTCACCCACTTCACGGGCATGGCGGCACTGTCGCTGGTCATTCCAGACAACCTGCCCCTGCAACTGCCCTCGGCCAACAACAGCCTGCAGTTGGGGCTGACCATCGCGTTCATCACCCTGCTGATCAGTGGCAGCAGCATCAGCGCTGCACTGGCCGACAAGAAGCTGCAAAGCAAGGAACATGACCTGCGGCGGGTCAATGTGCTGCTCAGCCAGCTCGACCAGGCCCGTGCCTCGCTGCAACAGGCCGCCCACTACGATGCCTTGACCAACCTGATCAATCGCCGCGGCTTCAACCAGGTCTTTGCCGAACGCCTGGCCGAGCAGACCGCAAGCGAAGGCATGCTGGCCGTGATGTTCCTCGACATCGACCACTTCAAGCGCATCAACGACAGCCTCGGGCACGCCGCTGGCGACGAACTGCTCAAGGTGATCGCCGGACACATCAAGGCGGCGACCCGCTCCCAGGACGTGGTGGCGCGTTTTGGCGGCGATGAGTTCTGCATCGTCACCAGCCTGCACAACCGCGACGAAGCCCGTCACCTCGCGCAACGCATCATGCAGCGCATGAAGGAGCCCATCGATCTCGGTGGGCGACGCATGGTCATGACCACCAGTATCGGTATCAGCATCTTTCCCGACGATGGACGCAGCGCCGAGGAGCTGCTGAAGAATGCCGACCTGGCGCTGTACCAGTCCAAGGGTGGCGGGCGCAACAACCTGAACTTCTTCAACAGCAGCCTGAAGACCCGCGCCACGCTCGAGTTGCAACTGGAAGAGGAACTGCGCGTGGCGCTGCTCGATGAGCGCGGATTGTGCGTGCATTACCAGCCGATCTTCGACCTGCACAGCGCACGGGTCGCCAAGCTGGAAGCCCTGGTACGCTGGCAGCACCCGCAGCATGGCCTGCTCGGCCCCGACCGCTTCATCGGTATTGCCGAAGCCAATGGCCTGATCGCCGAACTCGATCTCTGGGTACTGCGCCGCGCCTGCGAAGACGTGGCAGAACTCAACCGCCTGGGCTACGGACACCTCAAGGTCACGGTCAATTGCTCCGCCGTGACACTGGGGCGCGAGGAACTGGCCAGCGAAGTGGAGATGGCCTTGTTCCAGGCCGGTGTGGCTGCTCGCCAACTGGAACTGGAAGTCACCGAAAACGCCCTGATGGGCGATATCCACCGCACCATCAACCTGCTCAAACGCATCCGCGCCCAGGGCGTGGCCCTGTCGATCGACGACTTCGGCACCGGCTATTCATCGCTGGCCTACCTCAAGCGCCTTCCCCTGGACGTGCTGAAGATCGACCGCTCGTTCATCCAGGATGTGCCAGGCAGCCAGCAAGACCGAGAGATCGTCCAGGCCATCATCATCATGGCCCACACCCTGCACCTGCAGGTCGTCACCGAGGGCGTGGAAACCGACGAGCAACGCGCATTTCTCGCCGCCCAGGGCTGCGATTTCCTTCAAGGCTACCTGCTCAGCCGTCCGGTACCGTTGACCGACCTGCCGCCGGTGCTGGAGCGGCTCGACAATCTGGACAGCGACTTCATTCCCGAGCGCGGAACAGCTCTACCAGGGTCGCCGGATCGTTTTGCAGATGCCCCTGGCTGCCGTGCAGGCGCATCAGTTGCGCGGCGAGGCCACTGATGGGTGTTGCCGAACCTTGCTCGCGGGAAAACTTCACTGCAGTGTCGAGGTCCTTGAGCAAGGTGCGCACATGCCATTTGACCGGGGTGTAGCGACTTTGCGCCATCTGTGGCGCGAGGATCTGCAGCGGCCGGGAGTCGGCGAATCCGCCGCAAAGCGCTTCGGCGATCAGGCTGGCATCCACCCCTGAACGTTCGGCCAGGGCCACCACCTCGGCAATCACCAAGGCATTGCAGGCAACGATCATCTGGTTGCAGGCCTTGGTCACCTGGCCGGCACCAACCGCCCCCATGTGCGTCACGCGCTGGCCGAGGGTCAGCAACACCGGGCGCACGCGCGCCAGGTCCGCAGCGTCACCGCCCACCATGATCGCCAGGGTACCCGCCTCTGCGCCTGGCGTACCGCCGGACACTGGCGCATCCAGCCAGGCCATGCCGCACAGGGCCGCAAGCTCCGCGGCCATGTCGCGGGTGGCGGTTGGCTCGAGGCTGGAGAAATCCACCAGCAACTGGCCGCTGCGCCCGCCCTCGGCGATGCCTTGCTCGCCGAACACCACCTCGCGGACCACGCCCGTGTCGGCCAGGCACAGCAGCACGATGTCAGTGTCACGGCACAACGCCGCCGGGCTCTCGGCCAGGCGTGCGCCAGCGGCGACCAGCTCGGCGCACTTCTGCGGGCTGCGGTTCCACACGGTCAGCGGGTAGCCGGCAGCCAGCAGACGACGGCACATCGGCAGGCCCATCAGGCCGATCCCGGCGAATCCCAGGGAAGGCAATGCAGTACTCATGAACGACTCCAGGCAAGGATTAAAGAAGCGCGACCTTCGGACGATGCAGTGCAGATGCCAGCGCGAACCCCTAACGACCATAGGGTAAACCCCTATCGCATAGGCAAAAGGCGCACTGCTACAGTCGCCGGATTTACGTAATGGCCAGATGACATATCTTCCGACCGTCCACCACTCCAGGCAAATGGCGCACTATGACCTCCAATAATACTTCTGCCAATGCAGTGCCCGAGCCCTCCACCAACAGCACCTCGTTGACCCTCGGTGGCGGCCAGGCCACCCGCAACGTCCCCGCGCAATACCTGTACTTCACCGAGAGCGATATCCAGCGCATCCTCGACAACCTCGACGGCCTGCGTGACCTGGTATTCCCGCAGGGCCTGCACGCGGAAGACGAAAGCCAATTGCGTCTGGACCAGCAGTTCCCCTCGGTATGCCTGATCGGCCTGGGGCGCTGTGGTTCGAACATTGCCCTGGACGTGGCGGAACTGGTGTACAACGCGCGCACCTTCTTCCTCAACGAGTTCAACAACGAAGACCGCAACAGGAACGAAGGCGGCTACAGCCCTGCACGCTGGATCCGACAGAACCTGCGCCTGGTACAGAACAAGGGCGCCAAACCGGTATTTCTGGTCGAGCCACTGGTGATGCTCGGCGATCTGGACAAGGACATCGCCGGGCGCATCCGCTTCTCGCGCAAGGGTGAGCGCGGCGGGTTCCTGCGCGACTACAGCAAGATGAAGATCATGGACCTGTCCGAGGTGCACGCCGGCGGCGCCGGCAATGCGCCGATCCTCGGCCAGTACCTGGCCAAGATCATCCTCAACAAGGATACCCAGCGCTTCTCGAGCGCCGACTGGAAACTGATCCACTCCTACCTGATCGATTCCTGCGGCATCAAGGCCAACCAATCGCGCCTGTACTTCTACATCTTCAGCGCCGGCGGCGGCACCGGCTCAGGGATGGCCTCGGAGTTCGGCCTGGCCCAGCAGTACTCGTACATGAACAAGACTTTCGACACCAAGCCGGCTGACGAGAACGACGGCAAGGGCGGGCATTCTTTCGTTTTCGAGCCGATCTTCACCAGCGGCATCTGTGTGCTGCCCAATGCCTCCGACCACCGCAGTGAAATGTCCGAGGCCTTGCACATCAATGCCGGGCGCCTGTTGTGCAAATACTTGTCCGAAGAATGGGATTTCTCGTACAACTTCGATAACGAAGACAGCAGCGAAGCCAGCGTCATGGGGCGCATCCGCCCGTGGAACGCCATGATGCTGATCTCCAACGACATCATGCGCTACGCCGAAGAGAGCGATGACGGAACGATCCAGAACATCGACGTCAATGCCATGGAGAAGCACGCCAACCAGTACATCTCCCAGCAGATCTTCAACATCCTCACCGCGCAGGCCGTGACCACCGACTACGACCAGAACTACTTCCGCCGCGCCGGCATCGACATTGGCGAAACCATCCGCCTGGACGCCAACGACCTCTTCATGAGCCTCGCGGGCCCGGTAGCCATCGCCTATGCCGAATCGGTAGTGCCGGAGGCGCCCGCGCAGGCCTCGGACAAGTTCAAGGTGTTCGAACGCGAATCGCCGCGCCTGGACATCGACGACCTGTTCTTGCGCTCCATCGACCTGCCCCACTTCAACAAACAGACCCAGGCCATCGAGGGCATCAGCCTGCTGCCCATCGAGTCGCGCCGCTATCGCGCGGCACTGGAGCAGTACCAGGCCTCGGGCTTCGACGCGGCGGCCCTGCACGACCTGCATTTCTTCAAGAACTGCTCGTCAGTGGTATCGATCGTGTCGCTGCCCAAGGACTACAAGCTGTCGTACATGGACCTGAACCGGCTCAAGACCCACCTCAACAGCCTGTTCCCCAACACCACGCTCAAGCGCTACGCGTTGGTGATCGGCGCCTCGGCCAACCTGTCGCTGACCACCCTGATCGCCAAGAGCCCATGCCTGTCGGACGACTTCCTGACGCTGATCGTGGCCTTCATCAAGCGCTGCTTCGCGCGCACACCCTACCGTTTCGACGACACGCTGGACAACGCCATCCTGGAATTCATCACCAGCGAACATTTCGATGAAGACCGTATCGATGACCTGCTAAACGAGTTCGAGAATCCGGCGAAAATACTCGATACCAACTGGTATGCGATCAAACCGATGTACGAGAAGAAGTACCGCGAGCTGATCAACGACAAGAGCCGCTTCGTCTCGATCAACGACATCCGCCTGTCGCGCGAATGCGTGAAGAAAGCGGTGAAGTACCTGCGCGAGATCTTCAGGCATCGGATCGGCAAGACCCGGGTGATTTCGCTCAACAGCCATACCGGGCGGGTGGATTACTGAGGGCTGGCACGTCACTGCTGCAGGAGTGGCGGTTCGCCACTCCTGCAGGGGGTATTACGCATCCCGTAAACTGTTACCGCACTGGCGAACGCCCCGGCGACTTGTTACTTACTTCCACCTTACGTCAGCGTCAACGCGCACCAACAAGGTGCGATCAACTCCTTTTTCGCACTAAAAACGCCCGCGATTATTCCGCTTTCTTCATCTGGATCACGATGAACGGCGAAACCACCACCGCCCAGATCTCAGGATCACGGGTTTGCAGGTCTAGCGCCTGCTCTGCAGTGAGCGGTCCGACAACGCCATCATTACGCCACTTGGCGAAGATTTCGCTGCGATTCTCGGCCATCGCCTCGGCAACAGCGATCAGGTCAAGGCTGGGGTCGACCCAAATCAGGTCACCCTTGGCCCAGAAACGCTCCAAGGCTTTCCACTCGATAATCGCGGTCTCGCCGAGCAATTTGGCATAGAGGGTGCTTGTGTGATCAGTCATGGGGGTTCCTGCCGACAGAATGGCCGTTTGTAAAAGGCCGGCATTTTTGCAGAAAAACCCGGTTTCAAATACGTAATTTGATCGACGGGCCCCGGTTGTATGGGGTTGGGCCCAGGATAGAGGCAAAGTGATGGCGCTTTTCTGTATCTTTATGTCGATCATGCGACACCCCGGGAAACAGGCGCTTTTTGCCCGCTTTTCAAGCGCTCGAACAGCGCTCTACACTGTACCGGTACAGTTCCGGGACATGTTCCGGGGGAAGGTGGGCTTGCGACATGGCACGAGCGTGCCGCAAATCCCGCCCGGTCTGTAGCCCTGGCCGCCAGGACTATAAGAATTACAACAGAATGAGTGGAGCACTATGATCAAGATTTCCAAGCTGTTCGCCGCAATGGTCCTGGCCGGGGTAGCCAGCCATTCGTTTGCCGCCGACACCATCAAGATCGGCATCGCCGGTCCCAAGACCGGTCCGGTAACCCAGTACGGCGACATGCAGTTCATCGGCGCCAAACAGGCCATCAAAGACATCAACGCCAAGGGTGGCGTCGACGGCAAGATGCTCGAGGCCAAGGAATATGACGACGCGTGCGACCCGAAACAGGCCGTTGCAGTCGCCAACAAAGTGGTCAACGACGGCGTCAAGTTTGTCATCGGCCACCTGTGCTCCAGCTCCACCCAGCCTGCGTCCGACATCTACGAAGACGAAGGCGTGATCATGATCACCCCCGCCGCCACCTCCCCGGAAATCACCGCCCGTGGCTACAAGCTGATCTTCCGCACCATCGGTCTGGACAGCGCCCAGGGCCCGGCAGCCGGCAACTACATTGCCGACCACGTCAAGCCCAAGGTCGTTGCCGTCCTGCACGACAAGCAGCAGTACGGTGAAGGCATCGCCACCGCGGTCAAGCAGACCCTCGAGAAGAAAGGCACCAAGGTCGCCGTCTTCGAAGGCCTGAACGCCGGTGACAAGGACTTCTCCTCGATCATCCAGAAGCTCAAGCAGAACAACGTCGACTTCGTCTACTACGGTGGCTACCACCCAGAGCTGGGCCTGATCCTGCGCCAGGCGCAAGAGAAGGGCCTGAAAGCCAAGTTCATGGGTCCGGAAGGTGTCGGCAACGACTCCATCTCGCAGATCGCCCAGGGCGCTTCGGAAGGCCTGCTGGTCACCCTGCCGAAGTCGTTCGACGCTGATCCTGAGAACAAGGCAATCGTCGACGCCATCAAGGCTGACGGCAAGGATCCTAGCGGTCCGTTCGTGTTCCCGGCCTACTCCGCTGTCGAGCTGATCGCCAAGGGTATCGAAGCCGCCAAGTCCGAAGACACCGACAAGGTGGCAGCCGCCATCCACGCCGGCAAGTTCAAGACCCCGACCGGCGAGCTGTCCTACGACGAGAAAGGTGACCTGAAAGACTTCAAGTTCGTGGTCTACGAATGGCACTTCGGCAAGCCGAAGACCGAAGTCTCCCCTCAGTAACTGCGTGACTAATAGCTGACCGAGAAGCCCACTGTGCGAGCAGTGGGCTTTGTTTTACGAGGTTCATGGACCTGATTCCCGCGATCCGGGAGCCGGTTCACCTGAAAATCTTAAAACCGTCACCCGCGGTTTCCTGGCTGTGCCCACTGACTTGGCGAAGACCACGAAACGGGCCGGGCCCATCGCCCGCCAGCGAAATGCAAATCAGGTTTTTAGGAGCGCTGTAATGCCTGAGATCTACCATTTCTTCCAACAACTGGTTAATGGATTGACCATCGGCAGCACCTATGCCTTGATCGCCATCGGTTACACGATGGTGTACGGCATCATCGGGATGATCAACTTCGCCCACGGCGAGGTGTACATGATCGGATCCTATGTGGCCTTCATCGCCCTCGCGGGCCTGGCCATGATGGGTATCCACTCGCTGCCGATCCTCATGACCGTGGCCTTCGTCGCAACCATCTGCGTGACCAGTGCCTACGGCTACAGCATCGAACGGGTCGCCTACCGGCCGCTGCGTAACAGCAACCGCCTGATCCCGCTGATTTCCGCCATCGGCATGTCGATCTTCCTGCAGAACACCGTGCTCCTGTCGCAGGACTCCAAGGACAAATCCATCCCCAACCTGATTCCGGGCGCCTTCTCGTTCGGCCCGGGCGGTGCGGAGGAAGTGCTGGTGTCCTACATGCAGGTGCTGGTATTCGTCGTCACGCTGGTGGCCATGACCTGCCTGACCCTGTTCATCTCCCGTTCCCGTCTGGGCCGCGCCTGCCGCGCCTGCGCCGAGGACATCAAGATGGCCAACCTGCTGGGCATCAACACCAACAACATCATTGCCCTGACCTTCGTCATCGGCGCCGCCCTGGCAGCCGTGGCGGCCGTGCTGCTGAGCATGCAGTACGGGGTGATCAACCCCAACGCCGGCTTCCTGGTAGGCCTTAAAGCCTTCACCGCAGCGGTTCTGGGCGGCATCGGCAGCATCCCGGGCGCCATGCTCGGCGGGCTGGTGCTGGGTGTGGCCGAAGCCTTCGGCGCCGACATCTTCGGCGACCAGTACAAGGATGTGGTGGCGTTTGGCTTGTTGGTTCTCGTCTTGCTGTTCCGGCCGACCGGCATCCTGGGCCGTCCGGAGGTTGAAAAAGTATGAACAGAAATCTCAAACAGGCGTTCTTCAGCGCCTTGCTGGTCTGGGCCGTCGCCTTCCCGGTGCTGGGCCTGAAGCTGAGCATCGATGGCATCAGCCTGATCGTGCACAGCCAGGGCAGCTTCACCATCAGCATCATTGCCGTGTGTTCGATACTGATGTTCCTGCGTGTGCTGTTCGACAAGCAGTGGAGCTCAGTGATGGGCGGGCGTTCCGATCGCAAACTGATCCCGCCTTCGGTAAGCAACTTCCTGACCCTGCCCAAGACCCAGCGCTGGATCATCCTGGGCCTGATCGTGGCCGCCCTGATCTGGCCGTTCTTCGGCTCGCGCGGCGCGGTCGACATCGCCACCCTGATCCTGATCTACGTGTTGCTGGGCCTGGGCCTGAACATCGTGGTCGGCCTGGCCGGCCTGCTCGACCTGGGTTACGTCGGTTTCTACGCCGTCGGTGCCTACAGCTACGCCATGCTCTCGCACTACCTGGGCTGGAGCTTCTGGGTCTGCCTGCCGATCGCGGGCCTCATGGCCGCAACCTTCGGTTTCCTGCTCGGCTTCCCGGTACTGCGCCTGCGCGGCGACTACCTGGCGATCGTCACGCTCGGCTTCGGCGAAATCATTCGCCTGTTCCTGCGTAACCTCACCGACTGGACCGGCGGCCCCAACGGCATCAGCAACATCCCCAAACCCGAGTTCTTCGGGCTCACCTTCGAACGCCGTGCGGCAGAGGGCATGCAGACCTTCCATGAGTTCTTCGGGCTGGAATACAACTCGATCAACAAGGTCATCTTCCTCTACCTGGTCGCCCTGCTGCTGGCATTGCTCGCGCTGTTCGTGATCAACCGCCTGCTGCGCATGCCGATCGGGCGTGCCTGGGAAGCGCTGCGCGAAGACGAGATCGCCTGCCGCGCGCTGGGCCTGAACCCTACCGTGATCAAGCTCTCGGCCTTCACCCTGGGCGCCTGCTTCGCAGGTTTCGCCGGCAGCTTCTTCGCTGCGCGCCAGGGCCTGGTGACGCCGGAGTCGTTCACCTTCATCGAGTCGGCGATCATCCTCGCCATCGTCGTGCTTGGCGGCATGGGCTCTCAGTTGGGCGTGATTCTCGCGGCCATCGTGATGATCCTGCTGCCTGAGCTGATGCGTGAGTTCAGCGAATACCGGATGCTGATGTTCGGTGCGCTGATGGTGTTGATGATGATCTGGCGTCCGCAAGGCCTGCTGCCTATGCAACGTCCACACATGGAGCTGCGTCGATGAGCCGCGAAATTCTGCAAGTCAGCGGCCTGAGCATGCGCTTCGGCGGCTTGTTGGCGGTCAATGGCGTGGGCCTGACCGTCAAGGAAAAACAGGTGGTCGCCCTGATCGGCCCGAACGGTGCCGGCAAGACCACGGTGTTCAACTGCCTGACCGGCTTCTACAAGCCAAGTGGCGGCACCATCCTGCTCGACGGTCAGCCGATCCAGGGCCTGGCCGGCCACCAGATCGCCCGCAAGGGCGTGGTGCGGACCTTCCAGAACGTACGTCTGTTCAAGGAAATGACCGCGCTGGAAAACCTGCTGATTGCCCAGCACCGCCACCTGAACACCAACTTCTTCGCAGGCCTGTTCAAGACCCCGGCGTTCCGCCGCAGCGAGAAGGAAGCCATGGAGCGGGCCCAGTACTGGCTGGAGAAGGTCAACCTGACCGAGTTCGCCAACCGTACCGCCGGCACCCTCGCCTACGGCCAGCAGCGCCGCCTGGAAATCGCTCGCTGCATGATGACCCAGCCACGGATCATCATGCTCGACGAACCGGCAGCAGGCCTGAACCCCAAGGAAACCGAAGACCTCAAGGCCCTCATCGGCTACCTGCGCGAATCCCACAACGTGACCGTGCTGCTGATCGAGCACGACATGAAACTGGTGATGAGCATTTCCGACCACATCGTGGTGATCAACCAGGGCACGCCCCTGGCCGATGGCACGCCGGAGGAAATCCGCGGCAACCCTGATGTGATCAAGGCCTACCTGGGGGAAGCGTAAATGCTGAAGTTCGAGAACGTTTCCACTTTCTACGGCAAGATCCAGGCGCTGCACAGCGTCAACGTGGAAATCAACCAGGGCGAGATCGTCACGCTGATCGGCGCCAACGGCGCCGGCAAGTCGACCCTGCTGATGACCCTGTGCGGCTCGCCACAGGCACACAGCGGCAGCATCAAGTACCTGGGCGAAGAGCTGGTCGGCCAGCCCTCCTCGCACATCATGCGCAAGAGCATCGCGGTGGTGCCGGAAGGCCGCCGCGTGTTCGCCCGCCTGACCGTCGAGGAAAACCTGGCCATGGGCGGTTTCTTCACCGACAAGGGCGATTACCAGGAGCAGATGGACAAGGTCCTGCAACTGTTCCCGCGCCTGAAGGAGCGCTTCACCCAGCGCGGCGGCACCATGTCCGGCGGCGAGCAGCAGATGCTGGCCATCGGCCGGGCGCTGATGAGCAAACCCAAGCTGCTGCTGCTCGACGAGCCGTCGCTGGGCCTGGCGCCGATCATCATCCAGCAGATCTTCGACATCATCGAACAACTGCGCCGTGATGGCGTGACGGTATTCCTGGTAGAGCAGAACGCCAACCAGGCACTGAAGATCGCCGACCGCGCCTATGTGCTGGAGAACGGCAAGGTGGTGATGCAAGGGACTGGTGAGGCATTGCTGACCGATCCGAAGGTGCGTGACGCGTACCTGGGTGGTTGAATGATCAAAGGGCCTGCGGGCCCTTTTTTCATGATCCCGCGAAATACGACACTGGGTGATGACCCTTGTGAAGCCAACGCTCGCTGGGTAACGTGACTCCCCTCGATACCCGCGACCCCGGAGTCTGCACGATGCGTCTCACCCCTCCCCTGCTGCTCGCCGCCCTGCTGCCCCTGTTCGCCGGCTGCCAGATGCTCGCCGAACAACCGAGCGACCCGAACGTCGGCACTACCCGCATGCAAGGCGAACTCAGTGCAGCCAATGGTCAGTTGCTGTTCAAGCCCTGCAGCGAGGCACGTCGCTTCGTGGTCAAGGATGCCGCTGGAACCGGCATCCTGCAGGAAGCCGCCAACCTCGCCAGTGGCCCCAAGACAACGCTGTTCGCCGATATCCGTGGGCGCCTGGCCGGCAGTCGCGAGGCCAACAGTGACGGCCAGCTGGACGTTACCCGGCTGTACCGAGTCGAAGCCTCGGCCAGTGCCTGCGAAGACCCCAACTTCAAGCAACTGACCCTGCGTGCTGGCGGGCACGCACCCGACTGGGACATCAAGGCCAGCGGCAAGGGCATGGTGATCAACCGTGAAGGCAAGGATCCGCTGCCGCTGCCGTTCCTCGAAGAGCAGATGCCCGGCGGCGGCCTGAGCCTGTCCAGCGAAGCCAACGGCCAGCGCGTCGAGCTGTGGGTCGCGCCGCAGCGCTGCGTGGAGCCTGGCACTGGCGCCGTACGTCACCTGCGCGCCGAACTGCGCATCGATGGCCAGGCCCTGCAAGGCTGTGCTTACTACGGCGGTGCGCGCGACAACTGATCATCGGGTACTTTTATCCTGCCAGTCGGGGCGGCGAACAGCTTATACTTGGCGGTTTGAGTAAAGCCGCCGGCCGCCCCATGGCCGGGATACTGGACCCTGCCATGCTACGAATCACCGAACTGAAGCTGCCCCTGGACCATCCCGACGAAGCCTTGCGCGAGGCTATCGTCCAGCGCCTGGGGATCCGCGACGAGCAACTGCTCGGCTTCAACCTGTTCAAGCGCAGCTACGACGCACGCAAGAAGAACAGCGAACTGCTGTTCATCTACACCATCGACCTTGAAGCCAGCAACGAAGCCGAGCTTCTGCACAGGTTCGCCGATGATCGCAATATCAGCGTGGCGCCGGACGTCAGCTACAAGTTCGTCGGGCATGCCCCGGCCGATCTTCAGCAACGTCCGATCGTGGTCGGCTTCGGCCCGTGCGGCATCTTTGCAGGCCTGCTGCTGGCGCAGATGGGCTTCAAGCCGATCGTGCTCGAGCGCGGCAAGGAAGTACGCCAGCGCACCAAGGATACCTGGGGCCTGTGGCGCAAGAGCGTGCTCAACCCTGAATCCAACGTGCAGTTCGGCGAAGGCGGCGCCGGCACCTTCTCCGACGGCAAGCTGTACAGCCAGATCAAGGACCCGCAGCACCATGGCCGCAAGGTGCTCGAAGAATTCGTCAAGGCAGGCGCACCGGAGGAGATCCTCTACATCAACAAGCCGCACATCGGCACCTTCCGCCTGACCAGCATGGTCGAGAAGATGCGCGAGGAGATCATTGCCCTGGGCGGTGAAATCCGCTTCCAGGAGAAGGTCACCGACCTGCTGGTCGATGGCGAACAGCTCACCGGCGTCGTTCTGGAAAGCGGCGAACAGCTGCACTCGCGCCATGTGGTGCTGGCCCTGGGGCACAGTGCCCGCGACACCTTCCGTATGCTCCACGCCAGGGGCGTGTTCATGGAGGCCAAGCCCTTCTCGGTGGGCTTCCGTATCGAGCACCCGCAATCGCTGATCGACAAGGCGCGCCTGGGCAAGTATGCCGGGCACCCGAAACTCGGCGCCGCCGACTACAAGCTGGTCTACCACGCCAAGAATGGCCGCTCGGTCTACAGCTTCTGCATGTGCCCGGGCGGTACCGTGGTCGCCGCCACCAGCGAGCCGGGGCGCGTAGTCACCAACGGCATGAGCCAGTATTCGCGCAATGAGCGCAATGCCAACTCTGGCATCGTCGTGGGCATCGACCCTGAGCGTGACTATCCGGGCGGCCCGCTGGCCGGCATCGAGTTGCAGGAGCGCCTGGAAGCCCACGCCTATGTCATGGGCGGCAGCAACTACCAGGCGCCGGCGCAACTGGTCGGCGATTTCGTCGCAGGTCGTGCGTCCACGGCGCTGGGCAGCGTCGAACCTTCCTACAAACCAGGCGTCACTCTCGGTGACCTGGCTCCCAGCCTGCCAGACTTCGCCATCGAGGCGATTCGCGAAGCGCTACCGGCCTTCGATCGCCAGATCAAGGGCTACAACCTGCACGATGCAGTGCTGACCGGCATCGAGACACGTACCTCGTCGCCACTGCGCATTACCCGTGGCGAGGACTACCAGAGCCTGAACCTCAAAGGGCTGTTCCCGGCCGGTGAAGGGGCAGGCTATGCCGGCGGCATCCTGTCGGCGGGCGTCGATGGCATTCGGATCGCCGAAGCGGTCGCGCGCGACATACTGGGAATCAAGGCCTGACGCCCCGAGCCAGGCCAGTTGCACGGGCTATTGCCGAGTACTGCGGTTCTTGCGGTACTCGGCCACATAGCCCAGCTTGCGGCTCGCAGTCTTGTCCAGTTCCTTGCGGTCAACGCTGTGATAACCACCCAGTTGGCGCGCAGTGAAGCCGCTGTCGCCAACAACCTCGTCCGGGGCCAGCGTCACCATCAACCTGGCGGCTGCGGCAACCGCCTGCCGATAACCGCTGCGCTCATCAAGATCGAAAGCTGCCAGGGGCAACGTTCCCCGCAGCCAGTTGCCCCAGTAAAACTCGAGAAACTCAGGCGCCACGTCACCGGAGCGCGGCTTGTCGTAGCCAACCTTGCGGGCGAAGTACACCAGGGACCGATACGGGTCATCGGCCATATCACTCAAGCCAACATGGGCGGGTAGCTGGGCAGGTGTGATCGGCTTGCCGTCAGCATCGCGCAGCCAGGTCTTGCGGGCCTGCTGCATGCGCTGCCAGAACTGCGCAAGGTCGGTGCTGTCGCTGAAATCGTCGGTAACTCTCACCCAGACCTTCAAGTCACGACCGGCCCACTCGGCGAGGCTGGTGAAACCATGGTGACCATCGGTGAGATAAAGGCGCCCGCCCGGGCCGACGACGACCGTCTTCATGTCGGCCTTGCGAGTACCTATGGCGGCCTCACAGACAAAGCTGTCAAGATTGCTCAACTCGGCGCCTTTGCCCACCGCACGAGCCTCGCCCTGCCCGTTGACTTCACAATAGTCATCGAAGGCTCTTTTCGGCTCGGCGGCATAACGACCCAGCTTGTAATAGATCTGGTCGAATCCGATGACAGCCTGGGTTGGGTGCACCTGCTCGATGCTGACCTCCAGCAGCTGTCCGATGCGGACAGGCTCGCCATCGGCTCGGGCCTGGGCACAGAGCAGAAACAGCGCCAAAACGGTAGTGCAGAAGCGGATCATGGTATTCCTCGCGGTCAGGCAAGCCCCGGAGCACCGGGGCTGCTACATGTCTGGTCCAGGCCTCAGAAAACATACTGCAGGCGCATCGCCACGGCGTCGCCAGAGTCATCACCGGCCTGGTTGCTGATGCCATCGACGTTTGTTTTCACATAATTGGCCGAAACCTTGACCTGATCATTTACATACCAGTTGACGCCCAAGGTGTGCAGCTTCGCCCGGTTACCCAGGTAACCGCGCTCTTCGACTCGCGCGGCATCGAAGCGGTAGAAGACCTCCCATGCCCCCAGTTGCTTGTCGGACGGCTTGACCTTGTCGAACTTGCCACCGTTGAGTTTGTAACCCCGAGGCTCGCCAGTGAGGGTGTAGGCCAACTGGCCGTAGTACCCCTCAGCTTTTCGATCATTGCGCCTGGTATCCGATACTGCATCAAGATCCCGGCGCAGGTACTCGCCCTGCACCGAAAAAGCCCCCCGCGCCCAGGCGGCTTCCAGCCCCCAGACCGCATCACCGTCGTAGGCTCCGGCAACACCGGGAGCAAGGTCCACGCGGTTGCCGTTGACAGCGTCCTCGGAGGTTGCGCGCGCGCCCAGGCGTGAACGGATACGGCCGTTGCTGGCAACCTTGTCCATATCACTCATGGCGTAATCGACACCAAAATGCAGCACATTGCCAGGCTCGGCCCAGGGCGCGACGACGGCGCGGAGGTTATAGATGTTGGTGTTCTTGCCGTTCTTGTCTTCCTGCCCCTTGGGGCGATTGACACTGGCGACGCCATAGAACAGATCGGTGCTGGCGCTCAATTGCACGCCCATGCCGTCTGCATGGTCGGCTACCCACGGGGCCAGATCGCCGAGCAGGCTACGCTCCATGGCGGTTGTCCATTTGGAACTGGTAGCTTGCTCCAGCCCGAAGTCGGGATCAAAACGCCCCAACTTGATCGTCACCGGCTCCAGCGCCAGGTAGCTGACAGAGGCTTCCTTCCAGGACGTCGCACCGTCGTCGGCGAAATCGATGGAGAACTCATAGGACCAATCACCATAGGCCTTGCCATTGAGCTCCAATCTGGCACGACGCAGGAAAGCCTCGTTCGCGCGCTTGCCATTCTTGCTATAGATACCGTCGAACTCACTGTAGTCAGCCTGCAACAGGCCACCTATCTGGAAAGCGAATTGCTTGTCGGTCGTGGCAACTTCAAGCCCCCCCTTGGTCTTGATGACGATATCAGCCCCATCGGTTGTAACGGTACCGGCTGCTGCCTGGGTGCTGACCATCAATCCCAGAGCGCCCGCAGCAAAGCCGAAACGACAGCTTGCCAGGCGGTGAATAGCGTTCATGCAACTTCTCCCAAAGTAATGGTTTTCTACCGCCGGACCACAGCCGATCGGTGGCCGCAGAGCCTGTTGGGAGCGCATTACAGTTAGGTTTCCTTGAAATAATTAGCCAATAAAATCAGAGAATTAGTGAGTTTTTTTGAAATTTCACCAGCCATGTTCTTGGAAGGCAGACACCCAATTCTGTAGAGAGCGGGGGAACGATCCGAGCAGGATGTAGGCCAATGCGCAGTCCCCAACTCCCCCTCCGTGACGCCTGTTTCGAAGAAAAGCGTTGCAGCACAGATTTCAACGGTAAAACGGCTCGGCAGTTGGCTGAATATTCCTGGAATCCAGAGGGATACCTCCGCCCAGGAGTCAGATAGCCAAAGCGCAATCATTTATAACAAAAAAGAATATAGTTTTTGTTTTAAAGAATATCGCCGCACGTTAGGGTGTACGCCCGTTCCGTTCAAATACGTACTGGAGACGCTCGCCCGTGCGCAGCCTTATCAATCGTTTCCTGCAGCTGGAGTCTGCCAGCGGCCTGCTGCTCATCATCGCGGCGGTCATTGCCCTGATCGTCAACAACTCACCCCTGTCGCACCTGTACATGGGCTTTCTCGACGTTCCTGTCGCGGTGCAGATCGGCGCCCTGCAGATCGCCAAGCCGCTGCTGTTGTGGATCAACGATGGCCTGATGGCACTGTTCTTCCTGCTGATCGGCCTGGAGGTCAAGCGCGAGGTACTCGAAGGCCAGTTGTCCAAGCCCTCGCAGATCATTCTCCCTGCCACTGCGGCGGTCGGCGGCATGCTGGTACCGGCGCTGATCTACTGGTTCATCAACCGTGACAACCCCGCCACACTGGCTGGCTGGGCCATCCCTACCGCCACCGACATCGCGTTCGCCCTTGGCGTGCTGGCGCTGCTCGGCAAGCGTGTGCCGGTATCGCTCAAACTGTTCCTGATGACCCTGGCGATCATCGACGACCTCGGCGCGATCATCATCATCGCCCTG
This sequence comes from Pseudomonas sp. A014, assembly GCF_052378495.1. Taxonomy (NCBI): domain Bacteria; kingdom Pseudomonadati; phylum Pseudomonadota; class Gammaproteobacteria; order Pseudomonadales; family Pseudomonadaceae; genus Pseudomonas; species Pseudomonas sp. A014. The sequence goes on along the minus strand of NZ_CP199001.1, from coordinate 1,382,752 downwards.
TTCTATTCCGGCGAGCTTTCGAACATGGCATTGATGCTTGCCGGAGCTTGTCTGCTGGCGCTGCTGGGCATGAACCGCCTCGGGGTGAAGAAGCTTGCGCCGTACCTGATCGTCGGGCTGGTCCTTTGGGTCTGCGTGCTGAAGAGCGGCGTCCATGCCACCCTCGCCGGCGTGGCGCTGGCAATGTTCATTCCCCTGGGCACCGGCGACAAGAAAAATGCCTCTCCACTGCTCACCCTGGAGCACGCGCTACACCCCTGGGTGGCCTACGCGATCCTGCCGCTGTTCGCGTTCGCCAATGCTGGAGTATCGCTGACCAATGCCAGCGCGGAGAGCTTCACGCATTCGGTGCCCATGGGCATCGCCATCGGATTGCTGCTGGGTAAGACGGTTGGTGTGTTCGGCCTGACCTGGATGGCCATCAAGCTGCGCCTGGCCGCCCTGCCCGCGGGCGCCAACTGGGGCCAGGTGTTTGGCGTCGCGATTCTGTGCGGTATCGGTTTCACCATGAGCCTGTTCGTTGGCTCCCTGGCCTTCCCATCCGGTGTCAGCGAGTATGCCGGGGAGGACCGCATGGGCATCCTCACCGGCTCGCTCTTCGCGGCGTTGATCGGCTATGCCGTGACTGCGGCGGCCAGCCGCAAGCGACAAGTATCGGTTGCAACCAGCTGATAGCATCAGGCACAAAAAAACCCCGACCGGCCTCGCCGGATCGGGGTTTTCTTTGCGCTGCGAAATCAGTGAGTGACGCGGCTGGTGCCATCGACGGTCATGATGCGCACACGTTCACCAACGCGGAAGATCTCGTTCTGCTGCACTTGCTGCACATAGGCGCGCATGCTGCCGTCGTCTTCACGAACGGTAATTTCAACGCCTTGGGTGCGGGTCAGGCCTTCTTCAGCGGCCGAGCCTGCCAGGCCACCGGCCACGGCACCGATCACCGCAGCAACGATACTGCCGCGACCACCCCCTACGGCGCTGCCCGCGACGCCACCGACAATGGCACCGGCGCCACCGCCGATCGGAGTCTTGGTACCCTCGATCTTGACCGGGCGCAGGGATTCGATCGTGCCCATGCGCACAGTCTGCACGCGACGGGCTTCATCTCGAGAGTAACTGTCACCGGTCAGGCTGGACTGGCAGCCACCGAGCAACAGCGCCATGGTGGTGAAGCTTGCCACCATCAAAACGGATTTACGCATGGGGAATCTCCATAAGTCAGGTGTCTATTAGACTCCCCGTGTGGATGGGTGTCACGACACAAACGTTATTAAATTGTTTTCATTCAGCTCGAGTACAGGCGCCAAGCAGCTTGCCGCCCACTTCACCAATGAGACCAAGAATAGTCGTGGATTACTTCATCGTCGCAATGACAGGGGGCGCTGGACTGTGTTTTCGCCGCTGAAGACGGGATGAAGATCAAGCCGTACCGGGTAATGGCGAGGGCCGCAAGCGGCCCCCTGGCAATCACGGAGCCAACCGCTCTCGCTGCCACTGACCATCGACCAGCCGGTAATTGAGGCGATCGTGCAAGCGGCTGGAGCGCCCCTGCCAGAACTCGATCCGCTCAGGTAGCAAGCGGTAACCACCCCAATGGTCCGGGCAATGCGGCTGAGTGTCGGAGAACCGCGCCTCGGTAGCCTTGACCAAACCTTCGAGCGCTGCGCGATCGGCGATCACTCGGCTCTGTGGCGAGGCCCAGGCCCCCAGCCGACTGCCCAGAGGACGTACCTGGTAGTAGTCGTCCGACTCTTTTGCGCTGACTTTTTCCACTCGCCCTTCGATGCGCACCTGGCGCTCGAGCGCCGGCCAGAAGAACGTCATCGCAGCGAACGGATTGACCAGCAATTGCTGGCCTTTGGCGCTTTCATAGTTGGTGAAGAACGTGAATCCGCGCTCATCGAGCCCCTTGAGCAACAGCACCCGACAATGCGGACGCCCTTCACCGTCAACCGTGGCAAGGGTCATGGCATTGGCCTCGACAGGCGGCTGTTCGGTCTTCACCGCGTCGCCGAACCAATGGTGAAACAGCGCGAACGGCTCACCCGGTGCCTGGGCCTCGGCCAGGCCATCACGGGTGTAGTCGCGCCGCATGTCGGCCAGGGATTGAGTCATGGCTGCGTTTCCTTAGACGATCAATTGGTCTTCGCAGGGCTGTTGGCGGCGACTTTCTTGTCGGCAGCAGGCGCCGCTTTCTTGGCTGCGGGCTTGGTTGCTGGCTTTTTCGCGGCCGGCTTGGCTGCAGCCTTGGCGACAGGCTTTTTCGCAGCGGGCTTGGCTGCAGCCTTGGCAACAGTCTTCTTCGCGGCGGGCTTGGCATCAGCGGCCTTGGCGGGTGCCTTGGCATCCTGGGTGGCAACCATCGCCGCAGGTACCGGTGCCGGGGCTGCCTGCTGGTACTTGGCCAGCAAGGCGACCATGGTGTTCTGCGGGGTCAGCAGCATTTCCACACGGCGGTTCAGGGCTCGCCCCTCGACGCTGTCATTGGCCGCGCGTGGCATCACGGCGCCCATGCCCTTGAGGGTCAGGCGGTCACGCTGCAAGCCGCTCAAGCGGAAGATCGCCGAGACCGACGCGGCACGCTCGAGGCTGAGCTTCTGGTTGGCGACGGCGACACCGCTGGTATCGGCATGGCCAAGTACGAGCACGGCAGTCTTCGGGTCGCCTTCGACGATCTTGGCCACACGGGTGATCGGGCCCAGAGAAGACGGCAGCAGCATGTTCGGGCGGTCCGGGTTGTAGGAGCCGTCGACCGGCAGGGTCACCGCAAGCACGTTGTCACGACGCTCGATTTCAAGCTTGCTGTCTTTGGCGGCCTCGCGCAGCTTCGGTTCGTACTCGTCCAGCCAGGCCTGGGTAGCCTTCTGGTCGATCTTGGGCACTGCCGGCGCCTCGGCCTGCTTGTCGCTCGAGCCGAACGGCCACCACCAGCGGCTGCTGCTTTCAGACTTCGCATCGGCTTGGACGACCTTTTCGGTCACCGCGTCCTTCACGTCCTGTTCGGCAACCTTGTCCGAACCGAAGGGCCACCAGCTGAGGCCGCCGTCCTTCGAAGCGTCCTGGGAGTGGCTGGCGCAGCCGGTCATGGCCAGGCACAGGGCAAGTGCTAAGGTTTTTTGTGAAGACATCAGCGATACACCATGAATTAGAAAGAAATTTTGCCCACACACACGAGGCGTTGGCATTGAGGATAGTCAAAGGAATCGGGCATTACCCGCATTACCCGATCAAAGGCAACTACCCAGTACCCGCACCAGTTTCTGCGCACGGGGGTCCATCAATACGTAGGGGCCAAGGGTATTGGTGACGAAACCGAAGGCCACGTCGTGCTCGGGGTCGGCGAAACCGACCGATCCACCCGCCCCCGGATGACCGAAAGCCCGAGCACCCAGGCCGAAGGTGGCGTTGGCGACATCCGGCTGGTCGAGCATGCAGCCCAGGCCAAAACGGGTCTGGGTCAACAGGGTGCGATCCTGCCCAAGGCTATGCTCGCGGGTCAGTTCATCGAGCAGTTCGGATTCCAGCAGGCTGCCATCGAGCAGGCCGGCATAGAAGCCCGCCAGGCTGCGGGCATTGCCGTGGCCATTGGCAGCCGGTTGCTGCATGCGGCGCCACTCGGGTTTGTTGGTGCTGGTGAGGATCGCTGGCGGATTGGTGAAAGCACGGGTCGACAACGCCTCAGGCTCGCGCATGGTCACCTGCAGCAAACGCTGGGCTGCGGCATCACCAGGATTACCCTTGCCACGGGCGATATGCGCCACGCGGTGGAACTCCTCATCGGCCAGCCCCACATGAAAATCCAGCCCCAACGGGCGCGCAGTGCGGGCGACGATCGAGTCACCAGGGCCACGGCCATCGGCGCGGCGGATCAGTTCGCCGATCAGCCAGCCATAGGTGATGGCGGCATAGCCATGCTCGCTGCCAGGGGTCCACCACGGCGTTTCGGCCGCCAGGGCGTCGACCATGACCTGCCAGTCGTAGAGGGCCTCGGCCGGCAACAACTCACGGATTGCCGGCAGGCCGGCGCGGTGGCTCAGCAACTGGCGCAGGGTAATGCCGTCCTTGCCCGCCTGGCCAAACTCCGGCCAGTAACGGGTCACCGGCACGTCCAGGGCCAGCTTGCCCTCACCCACCAATTGCAGCGCAGTCACAGCAGTGAAGGTCTTGGTGCAGGAAAACAGGTTGGCGATGGTATCGCTGTGCCACGCCTGCTGGCCGTCCTTGTCGGCGCTGCCGGCCCACAGATCGATGACGGTTTCGCCACCAACCTGGATGCACAGCGCCGCGCCACGCTCCTGGGGATCATCGAACAATGCGGCAAACGCGTCGCGCACCGCTTCGAACTTCAGCTCATAGTGGCCCTGGATCTGCACCCGCCTACTCTCCGTACGACCTGTCTCACAAAGTCGTGCATTGTTTCAGTAGTTGGCGGGTTTGCCTACTGAATGTGGCTGGAAGGTTGTAAGCAAAACCCCAGAGGTTAGGCGGCCAGTACTGGCCGGAACCCAACTGCTGTGCTCAGGGCGCCATGACCTCAAGCCCCCTGCGCAATTGCTCCAACGCCTGCTGGTTGCTCCGCCTTACCGCCTCGACAAACCCCGGATAGGCCACGTCGGTAATACCGACCAGGCCCAGATGCCCATTTTCCCCGTCGAGCAGACGCCCGCTGGCTGGCTGGTCGAGGTATTGGAACCAGTGAGCACCCACGATCATCGGTTGAGCGAGCGCTGCCTTGAGGAAATTGCCGTAGGCAGGCCCACGGTCCTCTTCACGCGCGACCTCGAGCGGCCCTGGCCAGAACGGGCCACGGTCACGGGAGCCGAACTGGAACTCCGAGACCAGCACCGGCTTGTCCAGCTCGGCCAACCGGGCGAAGTCGTAGCCGTCCTCGGGCTTGAGGGTATAGAAGTTGAAACTGAGCACATCGCAGAACTCGGCACAGGCCTTCACTGCCTCAGGTGTACTGACCGCGTAGCGTCCACCCAGCAACAAATGGTTGGGCGCATGCCATTTCAGCGCATCGGAGATGGTCTTGAAGTAAGTCTGTGCAAACACCTGTTGGAAGTACTGATAGTCACGCTCGATTTCCGGGTGCTCAGGGTTGGGCAGTGGCGCCTCGAAACCGGGGTCCTCCATGAGCTCCCAGGCTTTCAGTTCGATACCCCACGCCTTCGACAGCCCCTCCTGGTTTCGGTACTTGTCACGCAACTGCTTGAGGAAGGCGCGTTTGGCCGGCACATCGGTGGTCAGGCGCAAGGTGCCGTAAGCCAGGCCATACCGTGCCTTGGGATCATCGCCCGGCGCCGCCCAGGCCAGCTCGTTGTCCGCGAAATAACCGATCAGCCACGGGTCGTCGCGATGATCCCGCGCGGCAATGGCCACCGCACGTTCTGTAGCCATGGCAAATCGCGGGTCGAACGGGTCGGGCATGCGCCCCCACCAGTCCATGCCGGTGCTGATACTGGCATAGTCACCGACGATCGACAGCGGCAGGGTGTACGGCATGCGCCTGGCCTGGCTCAGGGCCGGATCGCTCCAGTTCCCCAGGGTGTTGAACCCCCAGGCCTGCAAACGATCGAGGCTGTGCACCTGCCAGCGTTCGGCATCGACACCGGCGGCCGGGCAGTCCACCGGAGGCTGCCCCTCGGGCGCCGGGGCGCAGGGCTTGGCATAGGTGCGCTGCAGATTGGCAGCATAGAAGTCATACCAACGCCCTTGCTTGAAGCCACGCCCTTGGGAAGACGCATTACCGTCGTCATTGTTGCCTTGGCCATAGAACGCCGCGAGCGGATCGCCCTCCCCAGGCAACCCTTTGAACATCGATTCTCGGCCCTCGACGTAGGTGCGCCCGCCATCGGCGGCCACCGCGTTGACGCCCAGTGAGTAGAACGGGTGCCCCTGCGGGGTCACCAGGAACCAGCGGCCGTCGCGCTTTTCAGTGCGGAAGAAGCCGGTGGCTTCGAAGGTCGGTCCGGCCACCAGGCCGCCGTACGTGTCCAGTTTCTGCTTCTCGCGCTCGGCCAGCCAGGCCTTGAGTTGCTGGCGCTCACGGGCATCGGCGGCCTTGAGTTGCTCATCGTTGACGATTTTTTCCGGCCAGCGACCTCGGGTGGACTGGCCATAGGCATCGATCAAATCGCCGTAGGCCGCCCGGTATGCCTGGTCATCATCCTGTATCCCGACCTTTTCGATCAGCAGGTTCTGCGCGACCTTGGGTCGGGGAATGCTCAGGCTGATCGAAACCACCTGTTTGAGATCTACTTCGCCCGTACTGCTGGTCAACAGCACGCGTTGCCCTTCGTACGTCCAAGGCATCGGCGGACCGGCACGCATGCCCTGACTCAACGGAGAACTGGCCTTTAGCGGCACCACCACCGTTTGCGCCGGGCCCGCTGGCAGGTCGATGCGGCTGGTGAGCGTACGCCCATCGCTGCCCAGCAGCGTGACATCCACGGTCAAGGCCCAGTCCATCGCACTTTGCAGGCGTAGCGTCAGAAACTGCCCTGTCGACCAGTCCCAGGTCCCTGACTGCGGGCTGAGGCGCAAGGTCGGGCGCTCCACCGGGTTGAATACCACGCGCCGCAGCACTTCGCCTTCGGCTGTTTGCTCCGCGTTGTACTGCGGCATCCCCGTGTCTTCGGTGGTCACGGTGACGACCGAAGTCGGGCGCACGAAGCTGAACAACGTCTGCTGGGCTGCCAGCAACGGGGTACTGAACAACAAGGTGAAAACGACGGGCAAGGTACGGCGGATCATGTGGACGTGGCTCTCCTTCAAGGCCCTCATGGACCTGGTCGAGTCATGGACAACGGGCCGGGCATCATGCTCCGGCCGTTACTGGATCTCCCGCCGGAAGGGCGGCAGCGCATTGAGAATAGCCTTGCCGTAGCGCTGGGTGACCAGGCGTCGATCGAGCAAGGTGATGACACCACGGTCCTGCTCGGTACGCAGCAGACGACCGCAGGCCTGGATCAGGCGCAGGGAGGCGTCGGGCACGGCGATTTCCATGAACGGGTTACCGCCACGCGCCTCGATCCACTCCGCCAGGGCCGCCTCGACAGGGTCGTCCGGCACGGCGAACGGAATCTTGGCGATGACCACGTGCTCGCAATAAGCACCTGGCAGGTCGACGCCTTCGGCAAAACTGGCCAAGCCAAACAACACGCTGTGCTGACCGTCATCGACCCGGGCCTTGTGCTTGTTCAGCGTCTCCTGCTTGGACAGGTTGCCCTGGATCAGCACCAGCTTGCGCCAGTCGCGGTCCAGGCCATCGAACACGTCCTGCATCTGCTTGCGCGAAGAGAACAGCACCAGCGCGCCACGGGCGTCTTCGACGATGTTCGGCAATTCGCGGATGATCGCCGCAGTATGGCCCGCCGCATCGCGCGGGTCGGCGCCCAGGTCGGGCACCCGCAGCAAGCCGGCATCGCCATGGACGAATGGGCTGGGCACGACGCAGGTCACCGCATCACGCGGCAGCCCGGAGCGCATGCGGAAGCGGTCGAACTTGCCCAGAGCCGTCAAGGTCGCCGAAGTGACCAGTGCACCATGGGCAACGCTCCACAGGCTGCGGCGCAGCATTTCGGCGGCGAGAATCGGGCTGGCGTTGACCTCGATGTCGAACAGCGCCCCACTCTCGGCCAGGGTCAGCCAACGCGCCATGGGCGGGCTGTCTTCCGGGTCTTCGGCGGTGAAGGCGGTCCACAGCTCCCAGTTGCCCTGGGCACGGGTGACCAGGCTGCCGAACAGCGGGTACCACTCTTCGGCCTGGTGGCTGGCGATGCCGATGTTGACCTCACCGTCCATGCCTTCCTTTAACAGGTCGGCAAGCCGGGTGAACAGATCGTTGAGGCGGGAGAAGCCCTTTTTCAGCTCGATGCCGACCTCGCGGATCTGCTCCGGCACCACGCCCCCCTCGAAGCGGTAGCGCGGGCGATCGCGCCCCTCCATGTCTTCACCGGGCCGGAAATCGGCAACCTGTTCGCACAGGGTGAACATGAACTGCTGCTGGGTGCGGATTTCCCGCGCCAGCTCCGGCACCTGCTCGATCAGCTTGCCCAGGTCGCCTGGCAACGGGTGCTGGGCCAACAGCTTGGTGAGGTTCTTGGCCGTCTGCTCCAGCCAGTCGGCTGTGGAGCGCAGCCGCGAATAATGGGCGAAATGGCCGATGGCCTTGTCTGGCAGGTGATGGCCTTCGTCGAACACGTACATCGTGTCGCGCGGGTCGGGCAGTACCGCGCCACCGCCCAGGGCCAGGTCGGCCAGGACCATGTCGTGGTTGGTGACGATCACATCGACCTTGCCCATGCCTTCGCGCGCCTTGTAGAACACGCACTGCTGGAAGTTCGGGCAATGTCGGCCGGTGCACTGGCTGTGGTCGGTGGTCAGGCGCGCCCAGTCCTGGTCCTCGAGGGTTTCCGACCAACTGTCCCGGTCGCCGTCCCAGCGGTTGCCGGCAAGTTTCTCGATCATGCTGTTGAACAGCTTCTGGCTGCGCTCGTCGACTTCGATGTGGAAGCCTTCTTCTTCGAACAGCTGGGCGGTCGCCGACTGGGCGTGGCCCTCCTGCAGCAGCACGTCGAGTTTGGACAGGCACAAGTAGCGCCCACGCCCCTTGGCCAGGGCGAAGCTGAAGTTCAGGCCGCTGTTGCGCATCAGGTCGGGCAGGTCCTTGAAGACGATCTGCTCCTGCAGGGCGACGGTGGCGGTGGCGATCACCAGGCGCTTGCCGGCGGCCTTGGCGGCGGGAATCGCGGCGAGGCTGTAGGCGACCGTCTTGCCGGTACCGGTGCCGGCCTCGACCGCGACCACGGCAGGTTCGCCGGCCCGGCGACCTTCATCATCGCAGGCGATGTCGCCGAGTACCTTGGCCACTTCGGCGATCATCAGGCGCTGGCCGTAACGCGGCTTGAGGCTCTTGGCTTCGAGAAAACGCGAATAGGCGCCCTGGATGGTGGCTTTGAGTTCGTTGCTGATCATGGTCTGCGGGCGCCCGAAGGGCTGGATATATTTTCAGTGTTTCGCATGGGGCGGCTATCATACCCCGCTATTGCCCTTTGTGCCGCATGGAGATCCGGATGCTTGCCTTTGCCCTGCCCTACACACTGCATGTCCTGGCCGCCCTTGTCTGGGTTGGCGGGATGTTCTTCGCCTGGCTGGTACTGCGCCCGGCAACGGTCGCAGCGCTGGAAGGGCCCGCGCGGCTGCGGCTGTGGGTGGAAGTATTCCGACGCTTCTTCGGATGGGTCTGGCTGGCCATAGGGGTGCTGGCGATAAGTGGTATCGGCATGTTGCACCTGCGATTTTCCGGCTTCGAGACCGCGCCCCGCTATGTACAACTGATGATGGGCGGCGGGATCGTGATGTTTGCCTTGTTCCTGCGCGTGCAGGCGCTGCTGCTGCCGGAACTGCGCGCTGCGGTGCAGGCCGAGGACTGGCCGGCGGGTGCCGGAGTGCTGGGCAGGATCCGACGGATGGTGGGGATCAACCTGCTGCTGGGCATCGCCGTGGTGGCAGTGGCCAGCGCTCGCGTCATGTTCTGAAGTCGTTGACTGGGGGCCGCAACGCGGCCCCTGGGAACGCAAACGCTTGAGAGCGCAACGCGCTCCCCGTCAAAGCCGCTGCAGAATCAACTCCCCCGCGGTACCGGCAAGCCCCGGTTGCCCTGGCAGGCCCGGACGACCGTTGGCACCGGCCTCGGTGCGATACACCAGACACCCTTTGCTCGCACCACCCTGCCCGGCCTTGCCGGCAGCGCCCGGCTTGCCCGGCGCACCACCATCGAGGCGTACCTGGATACGCTCCTGCGGGAAGTCTGCCGGCAGGGCCAGGCGAATCCGGCCTCCGGCCGCGCCGTCATGCCCATTTCCTCCGTTGTCACCGTTCGCGCCACGGCTGGCGGTGCCCCAGGTACACCCTCCGGCCGTGCCATTGCCGCCATCGAGGCCGGCATAGCCCGGTGCCCCGGCGCCGCCACGGGCGTCGATCGACAGCTGCTCGGCCTCCAGCGTTTGCAGGCGCAAGTCGAGGTCACGACCGGGACGCGCCGCACGCTCGTAGCTGCCCGGTGCCCCCGGCGCGCTGATTTCACTACCGACACCCAGCACGGCACTGCTCGCTTCGATGCTCAAGGCGCTTTGCGCCGGAGCGATGGCGATGCGCGCGTCACGGCCCAGTTCGAGGTGGTCGATCTTCAATGCGGTGAGCGTGGCGGGCAACAGCAAGGTCGCCGAATCAGCCACCTGCACGCGCTCCAGGTGCACGCTGGACGCCTTGTTCGGCAGGCGCAGCATCGAATGGGCAGCGACTTCGAGACTCTCGGCCTGGGCCAGCGGGGTGGCCAGCGCGGCCAGCAACATCAACTTACGCATGGCGCGAAGCCTCCTGCGGACGGGGAATGGACATGACATGGAAGATGCCGGTCAGCAGGATCTGCAAGCGATCGAACCAGCGATGGCTGCGCCCGCGCAGGCTGGCGTTGAAGAACAACACCTCCAGCACATGCAAGCCCAGCAGCGTGATGCCTGCCGCATTGATCAGCAGATTGAACGGCAGGGGTTGCGGCATCAACAGATTGACCAGCACCACCCACCAGAAAACCACCGTCAGGGCCTTGCCCAGGCCCAGGATGAACTTCATACCCCGCCCCCCGACTGTCTTGTACTGTCTTTGTTATGTGCGCGCGGCCCGTTCGAGCGGGCCGTGCGCACAACAGTACCGCCGCGCCAGGGCGCGCGCCAGAGGCGATTCAGTTCAGATGCAGTTCCACCCGTCGGTTCTGCGCTCGCCCTTCGTCGGTGTCGTTGTCGGCCACCGGCTCGCTTTCACCGCGACCTTGACTGGTCACCTTGGCCGGCGACAGTCCTTGCCCGATCAGGTACTGCGCAACACTGGCGGCGCGGCGTTCGGACAGGCCCTGGTTATAGTGGTCGGCGCCTACGCTATCGGTATGTCCGATCACCCTGATGGCCGTCACGCTGGGGTCGCCAAGTTTCGGCAACAGCGCTTGCAGGCGCTGTTGGGCTGGGGCCGACAGCTGTGCGGAGTCGAACGCAAACAGCACCTGGCCCTGATCGTCGAGGGTGATCACCTCAGGCGCAGGTGCTGGGGCCTCAGGTTTGGGCGTCGAAGGCGGATACTGCGGGAGCGGGCAGCCCATGTGGTCGACTGCCGTACCTTTGGGGGTGTCCGGGCAGCGATCACGACGGTCGAACACACCATCGCCATCTTCGTCACCATCCTGGGCGTAACAGATCAGGCCACCGGCGATGGCTCCGGCAACACCGGCACCGGTCGCCCAGCTGGAGCTTTCGATCGCGCCCAGACCGCCACCGACCAGCCCGCCGAGCAGGCTGCAGACCGGCCAGGTCCGTTGATTCAGGGGGGCGCTGCCATCACTGTGGGTGGCGCACCCGTTCAGCAGGCTGGAGGCCAGCAGCAGCGACACAGCCGTCTTCGACAAGGTATTCATGGGTCAGGTCCCCGGTGAATGCGCCCACGCCACGGCTAAAGACGTGGGCGCGGGCGGTCAGCGCTGGATCTTGATCTCGGTGCGGCGGTTCATGGCGCGGCCATCGGCCGTGGCGTTGTCGGCCACAGGCTGGGTCTCGCCAGCTCCCACTACCGAAACGAAGCTGCTGCGCGGTACGCCGCTGGTCACCAGATAGTCGGTCACTGAATGGGCACGACGCTCGGAGAGCTTCTGGTTGTAGCTGTCGGAGCCGACGCTGTCGGTATGGCCGGTCACGCTCAGGCGAGCGCTGGGTGCCTCCTGCTTCAGGCGCGTGGCGATGGTGTTCAGGCGCTCCTTGTCGGTTGCGGTCAGGCGCGCGGAATCGAACTCGAAGTGCACGTCACGGATGACGATGACTTCCTCCTTCTCGACCACGACGACTTCCTCGACCACGGCGACCGGCTCGGGTGGGCAGCCGTTGGCATCGACCTGCACGCCACGCGGGGTGCCTGGGCACTTGTCGCGGCTGTCGGGCACGCCATCGCCATCTTCGTCGCCATCGCCATGGGCCCAGCAGTAGCCCGCCGCCAGGCCACCGCCGAGCAACGCGCCCCAGCCGGCCCAGCTGGAGCTTTCGATGGCGCCCAGGGCTGCGCCACCCACGCCCCCGACGGCAGCACACTTCGGCCAGTCGGTTTTTTGCAAACCTGCACAACCAGTCAACACACTGGTGAGCAGAACCAGGGGTATCGCTGTGCGTACTATGCTCATTTTCGTTGCTTCTCCTAGGGGGATCGGTGCAGAACCGATGCTCTGGGAGTAAAGACCGCCTATTCCCTCTCTGCCAGCAATTAGCCACGACGCGATGCTGCGCCTCTTTGCCGTCGGAGCTGGGACCGCTAGTCTTGAGCGACCTGAACGAGGATTGGCAATGACCGACGGTTTTTCCCAGCGTACCCCCCAACAGGCCCTGGCGGCCCTTCTCGAGCGCTTCGCACCCGCGCGCCTGCTGTTGGTCGGCACACGTTTCCCGGCCCTGGAGGCCTTCGCGGCAGCTCACCCGACGGTACAACTTTCGGTGGCTGCGCCTGGTCCATTGCCTGCCGACCTGGCGGCGCAACGCTTCGACCTCGCGGTGCTGGTCGATTGCCTCGAGCACTTGCCCAAGCGCAGCGGGCTGGAACTGCTCGGCGGCATCCGCAATCTGAATGCCAGCAAGGTCGCGGTGCTGGCCGACCTGGCCGCCTGTGGCTGGCAGGACACCGATTTCTTCGCCCTGGCGCTGTCAGCCAGCGAGAAATTCCGTCGCGACGAGCAGGTACTGAGCCTGTTCACCTATGATCTACATGACTACAAGCAGGTCCCGGACTGGCTCAATGCCAAGTTCTGGGCGAATCCGCAAAACTTTGGCAAGTACTGGTGGTGATTTCATGAGTCTCTCGGTCTGCCCCTGTGGCAGCGGCAATCTTCTCGACGCATGCTGCGGGCACTACCATGCCGGCACCCCGGCACCGGATGCCCAGACGCTGATGCGCTCGCGCTACAGCGCCTATGTGCTGGGGCTGGTGGATTACCTGGTAGCCACCACGCTTCCCGCCCAGCAGGCCGGGCTGGACCGCGCCGGCATTGCCGCCTGGAGTGCACAGAGCACCTGGTTGGGGTTGGAGGTGGAAAGTGCGCAGGTCCTGGGGGGGCAACCGGAACATGCGTTCGTCACCTTCACGGCACGCTGGCACGACCAGCAGGGTGACCACCAGCACCGCGAGCGCTCGGCTTTCGTGCAGAACGCCGGGCGCTGGTACTTCATCGACCCGACCGTCGAGCTCAAGGCGGGGCGCAACGACCCCTGCCCCTGCGCCAGCGGGCAGAAGTTCAAGAAATGCTGCGCCAGCTACCTCGGTAACCGATGATGAATGCCCTGGCCCGCCTGCTCCTGCTTGGTCTCACCCTGGCCCTGCTGGGGGGCTGTGCGGGATGGGGCGGCCACGACTGGCGCGAGCCGGAGGTGCACCTGGTCAGGGTGGAAACCGTCAAGGCGCGTCTGCACCAGCAGGAGTTCATCCTGCACCTGCGTATCGACAACCCCAACGACAGCCGCCTGTTCATCCGCAGCCTGTCGTACGCAATCCGGCTCAATGACCTGCTGCTGGTGCAGGACGAGACCAGTGTCTGGCGCAGTGTCGGCGGACATGCCCGGCGTACCTTCAAGATCACCGCGCGCACCAACCTGTGGCAGCACCTCAAGCCCCTCGCCAAACTGCTGAAAAGCGGCAATCCGCTGCACTACACCCTGCAAGGCGAACTCAATACCGGCCTGATCAGTCGACGGGACCTGCACTCGTCGCGCAGTGGTGAGATAATCCCCGGCGATCTTCAACCGGAGTAACCCGCAATGACCCAGCAACCCCATGTCCATGGCCCCGACTGCAACCACGGTCACGATCATCACCATGATCATGACCACGGCCATGTGCACGGCCCCCACTGCAACCACGGCCACCAGGAACCGGTGCGCAACGCCCTGAAGGACGTCGGACGCAACGATCCATGCCCGTGCGGCAGCGAGAAGAAATTCAAGAAGTGCCACGGCGCGTAACACGGCTCCGGGTGGCGCTGCGTTTGCCGCTTGCAGCCCGACGCGCGCCGCCCTACCTTTAGCGCCTTTCCGACCCCGCCACGCCCCCCAGGAGCCTTCGTCATGGCCGCCCCCGTGTTTCCTCCCTTCCGCCCTCGGTTCGGCACCAGCGCAGTGCTGCTCGGCATGCTCGGGCTCGCCGGCTGCCAGATGGGCGGCTACCAGGACAGCGTGCCACCGACCACCGGCGTCCAGCCACTCAAAGGCCTGGCGCAGAACGTCTCGGTCCGACGCAACGCCATGGGCGCACCGTTGATCGAGAGCAGCAGTTTCCACGATGCGCTGTTCAGCCTCGGCTACGTCCATGCTGGCGACCGCATCGAACAGATGGTCGCCATGCGCCTGCTCGCCCAGGGGCGACTGGCCGAGATCGCTGGCTCCGAAGCCCTGGACATCGACCGCCTGATGCGCGCCGCCAACCTCAAGCAGAGCGCCGGCCAGCTGTACGCCGACGCCTCGCCGCGCCTGAAGCGCTTCTTCGAGGTCTATGCCCGCGGGGTCAACGCCTATCTGTTCCGCTACCGCGACAAGCTGCCGGCCGAACTCGCCCGCAGCGGCTATCGCCCCGAATACTGGAAGCCCGAAGACTCGGCGCTGATCTTCAGCCTCTACGCCTTCAGCCAATCGGTGAACCTGCAGGAGGAACTCTCGGCCCTGACCCTGGCGCAGAAGGTCGGCAGCGACAAGCTCGCCTGGCTGCTGCCAGGTGCACCCGACGAGCCTCTGGCCGAGGCCGAGACCGACAAGCTCAAGGGCATCAACCTGGCCAGCCAGATCCCCGGCCTGAACGACGTCGCCGCCGCCAGCCAGAAGCTCGCCGACCTCGACTTGCTGGGCAGCCCCGGTTCCTCGAACCTGGCCCTGGGCCCCCTGCGCAGCCGCAGCGGCAAGAGCCTGCTGGCCAGCGACAGCCGCGCCGCCTTGGCGCTGAGTCCGGTACAGATCCACACCGGCAAGTACCAGGTCGCCGGCCTGTCGCTACCCGGCCTGCCGATCGTGCTGGCCGGCTACAACGGCAAGCTGGCCTGGAGCAGCAGCGCCGTGATGGCCGACAACCAGGACCTGTTCCTTGAGCAACTGCGCCGCCAGGGCAGTCAACTCACCTACCTGGCCGACGGCAAGTGGCAGCCGGCCCGCGCGCGTAACGAAACCTTCTTCGTGCGCGGCCAGCGCCCGGTGCGCGAAGTGCTGTACGACACCCGCCATGGCACCCTGCTCGGCCAGCCCGGCAACGGCTATGGCCTGGCCCTGCACCTGCCGCAGCTCAAGGACGACAAGAGCCTCGATGCGCTGTTCGACCTGACCCGCGCCAGCAACCTCGAACGCGCCTTCGACAGCACCCGCGAAATCGGCGCCGCTGCGCTGAACTTCGTCTTCGCCGAGCCCGAGCACATTGGCTGGCAGGTCAGTGGCCGTTACCCCAATCGCCGCGAAGGCCAGGGCCTGCTGCCTTCGCCGGGCTGGGACGGACGCTTCGACTGGGATGGTTTCGCCGATGCGATGCTCCACCCCTACGACCAGGACCCGCCCAGCGGCTGGATCGGCCATGCCAACCAGCGCAGCCTGCCCAAGGGCTACGGCATGCAGCTGTCCAGCACCTGGTACTACCCCGAACGCGCGGAGCGCCTGGGCCAGTTGGCCGGTAACGGGCGTCATGACAGCCGTAGCCTGATGGCCTTGCAGAACGACCAGGTCACCCTGCTGGCCGACAAGCTCAAGCGCATGTTCGACGCCCCGGGCATGGCCCAGCCGCTCAAACAGGCCATCGATGCCCTGCCCGCCGAGCAGCGCGACAAGGCCCGTGAAGCCCTGACCCGGCTCAAGGCTTTCGATGGCCGCCTGAGCCCAGTCTCGGCCGATGCGGCGCTGTACGAACTGTTCCTCCAGGCCGTCACCCGCCAGACCTTCCTCGACGAGCTTGGCCCCGAGTCCAGCCCGGCCTGGCAAGCGTTTGTCAGCAACGCCCGGCTGTCGTACTCGGCCCAGGCCGACCACCTGCTTGGTCGCGAAGACAGTCCGTTCTGGGATGACCGCAACACGCCGCAGAAAGAAGACAAACCGACCATCCTCGCCCGCAGCCTGGCCGGCGCGGTGGATGCCGGTGTCGCGCAGATGGGCGCCGACCGGCGTGCCTGGCAATGGGGCAAGCTGCACCAGTACCGCTGGCCAGCAGCGAATTACCACGGGCTCGGCGATACCGTCAGCCGCGCGCCGATGGCCACCGGCGGTGACTTCAGCACCCTGGTCCTGACCCCTTACGCCTGGGGCAACGGTTTCGAAACCAGCCTGCCAGCCTCCGCACGCATGGTCGTCGACTTCGGCCAGGCCGAACCGCTGCAGATCCTGACCAGCAGCGGCCAGTCCGGCAACCCGGCCAGCCCTCACTACAGTGACGGCCTGGACGCCTGGTTCAAAGGGCGCTTCATGAGCCTGCCCGTGCAACCGCAGAACTTTGCCCGCGCCTATGGCAGCCAGCGCCTGACGCTGGTGCCGGGCAAGTAGGCGGCAACCCCGAGCGGCTCGTCCGGGCCGCTCGTCAGCACCACGTCATCCGAACTTCCTGGCCAGCGCTGCGCTCCTAACTTGTAACCTCAGCCAGCGCGAACGCCATGGACCTCGTCATTGCCCGCCCCGAAGGGCTGTACTGCCCGCCCGGGGACTTCTACATCGACCCCTGGCGCCCGGTGGACCGTGCGGTGATCACCCATGGCCACGGCGATCATGCGCGCACCGGCAACGGCCACTACCTGTGTGCCGAACCCGGCGCCGGTATCCTGCGCAGCCGTCTTGGCCAGGACATCGACTTGCAAACCCTCCCTTATGGAGAACGCCTCCAGCATCACGGCATCACCTTGAGCTTCCACCCTGCCGGCCACGTGCTCGGCTCGGCCCAGGTGCGCCTTGAACACCAGGGCCAGGTGTGGGTCGCCTCGGGCGACTACAAGGTTGAGCCAGACGGAACCTGCGCGCCGTTCGAGCCGGTGCGCTGCCACACCTTCATCACCGAATCCACCTTCGGCCTGCCGATCTATCGCTGGCCCTCGCAGGCCGAGGTGTTCGAAGGCATCAATGCCTGGTGGCGTGCCAATCGTGACCTGGGCAAGGCCAGCGTGCTGTTCTGCTACGCCTTCGGCAAAGCCCAGCGCATTCTCCACGGGCTGGACGCAGATATAGGGCCGATCGTGGTGCACGGCGCGGTCGAGCCGCTCAACCGCGTGTATCGCGAAGCCGGGATCGCCCTGCCGGAGACCCTGTACGCTGGAGATCTGCCACGCAACGATCCACGCCTGCGCCAAGCCCTGGTGCTGGCACCACCCTCTGCAGGTGGCAGTAGCTGGATGCGCCGTTTCGGCGACTACAGCGATGCCTTCGCCAGTGGCTGGATGCTGCTGCGTGGCACCCGGCGCCGGCGTGGCGTCGATCGCGGCTTCGTACTTTCCGACCATGCCGACTGGCCTGGGCTGCTGTGGGCGATCGGCGAAACCGGTGCGGAACGGGTCATGGTCACCCATGGCTCGGTCAACGTGCTGGTGCGCTACCTGTGCGAACAGGGCCTGGACGCCCGAGCCTTCGCCACCGAGTACGGCGAGGAAGACGACACGCCCGCGCCGGAGAGCGCCACATGAAGGCCTTCGCCGAACTCTACCTGCGCCTGGACGCCACCACTTCGAGCAACGCCAAGCTGCAGGCCCTGCGCGACTATTTCGCCGAGGCTCCCGCCGCCGATGCGGCCTGGGCGGTGTACTTCCTGGCCGGAGGCCGCCCGCGCCAACTGGTGCCGACCCGTCTGCTACGTGAGCTGGCCACGCAGTTGGCAGACCTGCCCGACTGGCTGTTCGAAGAGAGCTACCAGGCTGTCGGCGACCTGGCCGAGACCATTTCCCTGCTGTTGCCCCAGCACCGACACGATACCGACGAGGGCCTGGCCGTGTGGGTCGAGCAGCACCTGCTGCCCTTGCGCGGGCAACCGGCGGATGAGGTGCGCCAGCGCTTGCCGACACTCTGGGAGAGGCTGGACCGCCCCAGCCTGATGCTATGCCTGAAGTTGATCACCGGCAGCTTCCGTGTCGGCGTCTCCAAGCTGCTGGTCACCCGTGCGTTGGCGCAGTTGTCGGGGCTGGATGCCAAGCGTGTGGCCCAGCGCCTGGTCGGCTACACCGACCTGGCTCATCGCCCCGTTGCTGAAAGCTACCTGAAGCTGATTGCCCCCGAGTCCGACGACGAACACGCCCAGCGCGGCGGCCAGCCCTATCCGTTCTTTCTCGCCCACGCCCTGCAGGCGCCACTGGAACAGTTCGAGACACTGCTCGGCCCGGTCGATGACTGGCAGGCAGAATGGAAGTGGGATGGCATCCGCGCCCAGGTGGTCAAGCGCGAGGGCCAGCTGTGGATCTGGTCACGGGGCGAGGAACTGGTCACCGAGCGTTTTCCCGAGTTGCACAGCCTGACAGAGACATTGCCTGATGGCACCGTGCTCGATGGCGAGATTCTGGTATGGAAGCCCGGCGCCTGCGACGACAGTCTGGCAGTGCAGCCCTTTGCCCTGCTCCAGCAGCGGCTGGGCCGCAAGACCCTGGGCCGCAAACTGCTGGCCGATGCACCGGTGGTGCTGCAAGCCTACGATCTGCTGGAATGGCACGGCGAGGACTGGCGCAACCGCCCACAGCACGAGCGCCGGGGGCAACTGGAACGCGTGCTGGTCGAGTACCCCTTGGCCCCCGTGCTGCTTTCACCCCTGGTGCAGGCACCGAACTGGATAGCCCTGGCCGAGCAACGTGAGCAGTCGCGCAACCTGGGGGTGGAAGGGCTCATGCTGAAGCGGCGCGATGCCCTGTACGGCGTCGGCCGCACCAAGGACCTGGGCCTGTGGTGGAAATGGAAGGTCGACCCGTTCAGCGTCGACGCCGTGCTGATCTACGCCCAGCGCGGCCATGGCCGACGCGCCAGCCTCTATAGCGACTACACCTTCGCCGTCTGGGATGCGCCTCCAGGAACAGCGCAACGCAACCTGGTGCCCTTCGCCAAAGCCTATTCAGGCTTGAGCGACGAAGAGATGCGCAAGGTCGATGCGATCATCCGCAAGACCACTGTGGAAACCTTCGGCCCGGTACGCAGCGTCACCCCGACGCTGGTCTTCGAGTTGGGTTTCGAAGGCATCGCCCTGTCCAAGCGTCACAAGAGCGGCATCGCCGTACGCTTCCCGCGCATGCTGCGCTGGAGGCTGGACAAGCCGGTCGAGGAGGCCGACGACCTGGCAACCCTGCAGAGCTTGCTGGGCCCTGTATAGCTGCATCTACGCACACCAGCATGCACAAAGCCCTGGTTTGTGCTTCTATTTCCAGTCGCCCATGTTCAACGCCCAGCGCAGACCAGGACCCCCATGCACCACTCGACCCACGAACTGCTGTCCCCCGTACCCGGCATCTGCCGCCAGTTGCACAGCTTTCACTTCGGCCCACGCGGTGGCGGCAAGGTGTACATCCAGGCCTCGCTGCACGCCGACGAATTGCCCGGCATGCTGGTGGCCTGGCACCTCAAGCGGCGCCTGAACGAACTGCACCAGCAAGGTCTGCTGCGCCGCGAAGTGGTGCTGGTGCCGGTGGCCAACCCGGTGGGTCTGGAACAGGTGCTGCTGGACGCACCGCTGGGGCGCTTCGAACTGCAGAGCGGGGAAAACTTCAATCGCAACTTCGTCGACCTGTCCGACAGCATCGGCGACCAGATCGAAAGCCACCTCACGCAAGACCCGGCACACAACCTCGCGCTGATCCGGGAATACCTGCGCCGCGGGCTCGACAGCCACCCCGCCGTCACCCCCCTGCAATCCCAGCGCCTGGCTTTGCAGCGCCTGGCCTGCGACGCCGACATGGTGCTGGACCTGCACTGCGACTTCGAAGCCGTCGAACACCTCTACACCACGCCCGAAGCCTGGCCCCAAGTCGAGCCGCTGGCGCGCTATCTCGGCGCCCAGGCCAGCCTGCTGGCCACCGACTCCGGCGGGCAGTCGTTCGACGAGTGCTTCAGCCTGGTGTGGTGGCAACTGCAGCAGCGTTTTGCCAAGCGTTTCCCGATCCCCATGGGCAGCTTCTCGGTGACCGTCGAGCTGCGTGGCCAGGCCGATGTCAATCACGAGCTGGCAAGCCAGGACTGCCAGGCAATCCTCGACTTCCTCACCCACTGCGGGGTGATCGAAGGCCAGCCCGCAGCATTGCCGCCGCTGCGCCACCCCGCCACCCCGCTGGCTGCCGTGGAGCCATTGATCGCACCGCTGGGTGGCCTGCTGGTGTTCCACGCAAAACCGGGGCAGTACCTGGAGCCTGGGCAACTGATCGCCGAGGTCATCGATCCGCTCAGCGACCGGGTGACGCCGATCCGCAACGTCCAGGGCGGGCTGCTCTACGCCCGCAGCGTCCGGCGCATGGCCACCACCGGTATGGTGATCGCCCATGTAGCAGGGGAAAAGGTCTGCCGCAGCGGCTATCTGCTGGCCAACTGATCCCGATCAAACCAAAGCACCTTGCGGCCGGTCTGTAGAAGCACAGCCTTCGACGAGACCGGCCGCCGATGCCATCCCCTTCCGACCTCGCCAGCACCTGGTTCGCCTCCCGCAACTGGAAGCCGTTCGCCTTCCAGCGCAGCGTCTGGGCGGCGATCCAGCGCGGCGAGTCGGGCCTGCTGCACGCCAGCACCGGCAGCGGCAAGACCTACGCCGTCTGGCTCGGCGCCCTGCGCGCTTTCGCACAGTTGCACGACGCACGCCGACCGGCGCCACTCCAGGTGATGTGGATCACACCGATGCGCGCCCTGGCCAGCGATACCGCGCGCGCGCTGCAAGCACCGCTGGATGAATTGGGGCTGAACTGGACCATCGGCGTACGCAGCGGTGACACCACCAGTGCCGAACGTGCACGCCAGGCCCGGCGCCTGCCCAGCACGCTGGTCACCACTCCCGAAAGCCTCACCCTGCTGCTGACCCGCGAACAGGCTGCCGCCGACTTCGCCAGCCTGCGCCTGGTGGTGGTCGATGAATGGCACGAACTGCTCGGCAACAAGCGCGGCGTGCAGTTGCAACTGGCCCTGGCCCGGCTGCGGCGCTGGCAGCCGCAACTGGTGGTGTGGGGGCTTTCGGCCACCCTGGGCAACCTGCCGCACGCCCTTGAAGTCTTGCTGCCTGCCGGCGGGCGACTGGTTCAGGGCCGTCAGGACAAGCGCATCCTGGTCGACACCCTGGTGCCGAGCGCGATCGAACGCTTCCCCTGGGCCGGGCACATGGGGCTGAAGATGCTCCCTCAGGTCAGCGCCGAGATCGAGGCCAGCGCCAGCAGCCTGGTGTTCACCAACACCCGCGCCCAGGCCGAGCTCTGGTACCAGGCCCTGCTCGAGGCGCATCCCGAGTGGGCGGGATTGATCGCTCTGCACCATGCCTCGCTTGCCCGGCACGCCCGTGACTGGGTCGAGCGCAGCCTCAAGCAGGGCACGCTGAAGGCAGTGATCTGCACCTCAAGCCTCGACCTGGGTGTGGATTTCCTGCCCGTCGAACGCGTCCTGCAGATCGGCTCGGCCAAAGGCATCGCCCGCTTGCTGCAACGTGCAGGCCGCTCTGGGCACGCACCTGGGCGTACCTCACGGGTGACCCTGGTACCGACCCACAGCCTTGAACTGGTGGAAGCGGCGGCGGCACGCCAGGCGCTGGCTTCCGGGCATATCGAGGCACGCTATTCGCCGCGCCTGAGCATGGACGTGCTGGTCCAGCACCTGGTCAGCATGGCGCTGGGCAGTGGTTTCCGACCGGCCGAACTGTTCGAGGAGGTTCGCAGCACCTGGGCCTTTCGCGATCTCGAAGAGAGCCAGTGGCAATGGGCATTGTCATTTGTGCGCAATGGCGGCAGCTCGCTCACCGCCTACCCGGACTACCAGCGCGTCGCAGCGCACCCCGACGGCATCTGGCGCGTGGCCAGCGAGCGCCTCGCCCGGCGTCATCGTCTGGGTATCGGCACCATCGTCAGCGACGCCAGCCTGCAGTTGAAGTACTGGAGCAAAGGGGGCGGTGGCAAGTCGCTGGGCAGCGTGGAGGAATCTTTCATTGCCCGTCTCAAGCCCGGTGACGCGCTGTTGTTCGGCGGACGTATCCTGGAGTTGGTAAGGGTCGAGAACATGACCGCCTACGTGCGCCGCAGCACCGCGCGCAAGGCGGCGGTAGCACGCTGGAATGGCGGACGCATGCCGCTGTCGAGCGAGCTGGCGCAAGCGCTGGTCGAGCGTCTGGATGCAGCAGCCCACGGCCGCTACGAAGGCGCAGAAATGCACGCCGTTCGCCCTCTGCTGACACTTCAGGCGAGCTGGTCGGCCCTGCCCACACAGCGCACATTGCTGGCCGAAACCCTGCACTCGCGCCAGGGCTGGCACCTGTTTCTCTATCCCTTCGCCGGGCGCATGGCCAATCTGGGCCTTGCCAACCTGATCGCCTGGCGGGTCAGCCGCGTGCAGCCGCTGTCGGTATCGATCGCGGTCAATGACTACGGCTTCGAACTGCTCGCAGCGAGCCCTGTGGACTGGGCCGCGCACTTGCCCGCTGCACTGGCTGCGGACAATTTGCTGGAAGATGTGCTGGCCAGCCTGAATGCTGGCGAGATGGCGCTGCGGCGCTTTCGTGAAATTGCCCAGATCGCCGGGCTGGTATTCGGCGGCTATCCCGCCGCGCAGAAAAGCACTCGCCAGCTCCAGGCCTCCAGTGGTCTGTTCTACGAGGTGTTTCGCAAGCATGACGCTGGCAATCTGCTGCTCGGCCAGGCGCGCGACGAGGTGCTGCGTGAGGAGCTGGAGATCGA
Source organism: Pseudomonas sp. A014 (assembly GCF_052378495.1). NCBI lineage: Bacteria > Pseudomonadati > Pseudomonadota > Gammaproteobacteria > Pseudomonadales > Pseudomonadaceae > Pseudomonas > Pseudomonas sp. A014. The sequence goes on along the minus strand of NZ_CP199001.1, from coordinate 1,359,837 downwards.
GCGCCTGCATCAGCAGTTGCAGAAAATGTCAGGATTGCGCCTCGATCTGCACGCATTGCGCCGGCCCGGGCCGCTGGCCTTCGCCCTATTGGTCGAGGGCATGCGCGAAACCCTGAGCACGGAAAAACTGGCAGACCGCATCGCCCGGATGGTGGCGGATCTCGAAAAGGCGGCGAGCCGAACCATGAGCGACCTTGCGGGAACTGAACGGAGGAAATCCTGAACGTGCACCACCTGGTGATCGAACATTGCGGCGAAACGCTGTGGCTGTTACCTGAAAAAGCGCTCTACTGGCCAGCCCGGCGCGCGCTTCTGGTTGCCGACCTGCACATTGGCAAGGCCGCCAGCTACCGCGCCCTGCACCAACCGGTGCCACGCGGCACTACCCAGGCGACCCTGGATCGCCTGGACACGCTCTTGCAGCATTACGCTTGCCAGCAGTTGATCGTGCTCGGCGACTTTCTCCACGCACGTACTGCGCGAGCACCTGCCACCCTGGCCCGTGTAGCTGCATGGCGCGAACGGCACCCAGGGTTACGGGTGGTCCTGGTGCGAGGCAATCACGACCGTCATGCTGGCGATCCGCCGCAGGAGCTCGCCATTGAAGTTGTCGACGAGCCTTTGCTACTGCCGCCATTCGCGCTACAGCACGAGACCGGCGCTCACCCTGAGCATCCGGTGATCGCAGGCCATGTCCATCCGGCGTGCGTCCTGCGCGGTCGTGGCCGCCAACGCCTGCGCCTGGCGTGCTTCATGTTCCACGCAAAGGTCAGCCTGCTGCCGGCGTTCGGCGAATTCACCGGCGGTTGGACGGTACAACCAGAGCCCGGCGCCCGCCTGTTCGTCGTGGGCGATCAACGGGTCTGGGCAGTGCCGGCCTGATCAGGCGACTGGCGCTGGAGGCGGCTCGTCGGGCAAGGTCGGCTCGCCCGGCTCCATCGGCGGGTGCTCGCCAGGCTCGGGGGGTTGCGGGGTATCGGGATCAGGCTGGTGCGGGACGCCACCGGCGTGCAGATCCGTCGGCGGATGCGGGTGCGCGAGCAGAGTCCAGGCCATCATGCCGATCTGGTTCGGCTGCAGGACGGCCAGCTTCGCGCTGATTGCAGGATCGAGTTTCATGGGCTGCTCCTGACGAGGGCCGGCGTACGTCATGCACGCCGGGGACTTACCTCGTTGGAGTGGCAAAAGGGGAACTAATTCCCCCAGCTCGTCGGCTCAGGTACGTGGCAGCGTGACGCCGCGCTGGCCCTGGTATTTGCCGCCGCGATCCTTGTACGACACCTCGCACTCTTCATCGGATTGCAGGAACAACATCTGGGCCACGCCTTCGTTGGCGTAGATCTTGGCCGGGAGAGTGGTGGTGTTGGAGAACTCGAGGGTGACGTGCCCCTCCCACTCCGGCTCCAGGGGGGTGACGTTGACGATGATGCCGCAGCGGGCATAAGTGCTCTTGCCCAGGCAGATGGTCAGGACATCGCGCGGAATGCGGAAGTACTCGACAGTACGGGCCAGGGCGAAGGAGTTCGGCGGGATGATGCAGACGTCGCTCTTGATGTCGACGAAGCTGCCGGCATCGAAGTTCTTCGGATCGACGGTGGCCGAATTGATGTTGGTGAACACCTTGAATTCATCGGCGCAACGTACGTCGTAGCCGTAGCTGGAGACACCGAAGGAGATCACCCGGCTGTCCTGTTCGCCACGCACCTGGCGCTCGACGAACGGCTCGATCATGCCGTGTTCCTGCGCCATGCGGCGAATCCACTTGTCCGATTTGATGCTCATGGCGGGATGTCCTGAAAGTACGAGGTGAAAAAACGAGATGCGCATCTTACCGGTCCTGGCCCGCGCGTTAAAGTTCCCTGCCCTTATCCCGCGCCGGACGGGGGCTGGCCACCCGCCGATCCGAATTTCATCAAAGCCGCTGTTGGCCATTGGCAGCTTGCGGAAAGTGGGGTAAGGTGGCGCCACTGTGCTGCACGTGACACCGAGAATCTGTTTGATGCACGATCCTGATCGGCCCATCGCTGAATTTTCCGCTCTCTTTGCACTCAGTCCCGGCCAGGGCAATTCCTGAGCCGAAATCTACTTTGTCCAAGGAGACAGACACATGTCCAATCGCCAATCCGGTGTTGTTAAGTGGTTCAACGATGAGAAGGGCTACGGCTTCATCACTCCTCAGTCGGGTGACGACCTGTTCGTACACTTCAAAGCCATCCAGGCTGACGGCTTCAAAACCCTGAAAGAAGGCCAGGCTGTTACTTTCGTCGCTACCCGCGGCCAGAAAGGCATGCAGGCTGAAGAAGTTCAAATCGCCTAAGTCGATTTAGCTTCCTCGCTTTCAAAAAAACCCGCCTTCCGGCGGGTTTTTTTGTGCCCCAGTGTAGGAGCGGTGCCTGTAAGAGCGGGCTTGCCCGCGAAAAAGACACCGCGTTGCCTGGCACGGGCTACGCCCGTGTTCGCGGGACCAGTCGCAGCGGCGAACCGCCGCCCCCACAGGGATTTGGGCTGGTCTTTAGATTTTGAGCAAGACAGTTGCTGCTACACGGGGTTGGCCAGCAGCGGATCAGTCCTCGCTGATAGTGATGCTCGGCATTGCCGGCGCCGCCGCTTCCTGTAGCACGATCCGAGCCCCCACCTGACGGGCCAGCTCCTGGTAGACCATGGCAATCTGGCTTTCCGGCTCGGCGATCGCTGTCGGCTTGCCGCTGTCTGCCTGCTCGCGAATCAGCATCGACAGCGGCAACGACGCCAGCAACTCGACGCCATACTGCGCCGCCAGCTTCTCACCGCCACCTTCACCGAACAGGTGCTCGGCATGACCGCAGTTCGAGCAGATGTGCACCGCCATGTTCTCCACCACACCGAGGACCGGGATGTTGACCTTGCGGAACATCTCGACACCCTTCTTCGCATCCAGCAGTGCCAGGTCCTGCGGGGTGGTGACGATCACGGAACCGGCTACCGGCACTTTCTGCGCCAGGGTCAGTTGAATGTCGCCAGTGCCCGGCGGCATGTCGATCACCAGGTAGTCCAGGTCGTCCCAGGCGGTCTGGGTCACCAGTTGCAGCAAGGCGCCGGAAACCATCGGGCCACGCCAGACCATCGGTGTGTTGTCGTCGGTCAGGAACGCCATCGACATCACCTCGACGCCATGGGCCTTGATCGGCACGAACCACTTCTGCTCGCGAATCTGCGGGCGGGTACCTTCGGGGATCCCGAATATCACACCCTGGCTTGGGCCGTAGATGTCCGCATCGAGAATACCGACCCTCGCGCCCTCGCGAGCCAGGGCCAAGGCCAGGTTGGCAGCTGTGGTCGACTTGCCGACGCCGCCCTTGCCCGAAGCCACGGCAATGACATTCTTCACATTGGCCAGCGCAGGCACCTGGGCCTGGGCCTTGTGTGTGGCGATCAGCGTATCGATGCTCACCTGCGCCGACGTCACGCCTTCGAGGTTCTCGATCGCCGTTTGCAATACCTGAGCCCAGCCGTTGCGAAACAGTGCAGCGGCATAGCCCAGCTGCAACTGCACACTGACCTGCCCACCTTGAATGTCGATCGCCCGCACGCAACCGGCGCTGACCGGGTCCTGGTTCAGGTAGGGGTCGGTGTACTGGCGAAGCACGCCTTCAATGGCGGCACGTGTGACGGCACTCATGGAGACTCCCGTGGCATTCCGAAAAAAGTGAATCAGGCGCCTATGCTAACCCGTCAACCGTCAGCAGATGCGTGTGCGGGGTGAAATATATTTCCCAGCCCTTTATAGTGGCCGATCATCCTCAATTTTTACCCGTCGCCAGATAAGTAGCCGAGCCACCATGTCCGAGCCACGCCAGATTCTCGTCACCAGCGCCCTGCCCTATGCCAATGGATCCATCCATCTTGGCCATATGCTTGAGTACATCCAGACGGACATGTGGGTACGCTTCCAGAAACTGCGTGGCAACCAGTGCATCTATGTCTGCGCCGACGACGCCCACGGTTCGGCGATCATGCTGCGCGCAGAGAAAGAAGGCATCACGCCCGAGCAGTTGATCGCCAACGTCCAGGCCGAGCACAGCAGTGACTTCGCCGACTTCCTGGTCGAGTTCGATAACTTCCACTCCACCCACAGCGAAGAGAACCGCGAGCTGTCGAGCCTGATCTACACGCGCCTGCGTGAAGCCGGGCACATCGCCAATCGCTCCGTGACCCAGTACTACGACCCCGAGAAGGGCATGTTCCTGGCCGACCGCTTCATCAAGGGCACCTGCCCCAAGTGCGGGACCGAGGACCAGTACGGCGACAACTGCGAGAAGTGCGGTGCCACCTACGCCCCCACCGAGCTGAAGAACCCCAAGTCGGCGATTTCCGGTGCCACGCCAGTACTGCGCGACTCCCAGCACTTCTTCTTCAAGCTGCCCGACTTCCAGGCCATGCTGCAGCAGTGGACACGCAGTGGCACCTTGCAGGACGCGGTCGCCAACAAACTCGCCGAGTGGCTGGATTCCGGTCTGCAGGAGTGGGACATTTCCCGTGACGCGCCGTACTTCGGCTTCGAGATTCCGGGCGAGCCGGGCAAGTACTTCTATGTCTGGCTGGATGCGCCGATCGGCTACATGGCGAGCTTCAAGAACCTCTGTGATCGCCGCCCGGAGCTGGACTTCGACGCGTTCTGGAACGCAGACTCCAAAGCCGAGCTGTATCACTTCATCGGCAAGGACATCGTCAACTTCCACGCTCTCTTCTGGCCCGCCATGCTCGAAGGTGCAGGTTTCCGCAAGCCGACTGCCGTCAACGTGCACGGCTACCTGACCGTCAACGGCGCGAAGATGTCCAAGTCTCGCGGCACCTTTATCAAGGCGCGCACCTACCTCGACCACCTGCAGCCCGAGTACCTGCGTTACTACTACGCAGCCAAGCTGGGCCGTGGGGTCGACGATCTCGACTTGAACCTCGAGGACTTCGTGCAGAAGGTCAACTCCGACCTGGTCGGCAAGGTAGTCAACATTGCCAGCCGCTGCGCAGGCTTCATCCACAAGGGCAATGAAGGCGTAATGGTTGCTGGCGACGCCGCACCGGAGCTGACCGAAGCCTTCCTGGCCGCCGCACCCTCGATCGCCGAAGCCTACGAGGCCCGTGACTTTGGCCGTGCCATGCGCGAAATCATGGCCCTGGCCGACCGCGCCAACGCCTGGATCGCCGACAAGGCACCGTGGTCGCTGGCCAAGCAGGAAGGCAAGCAGGATGAAGTCCAGGCCATCTGCGCCCAGGGCATCAACCTGTTCCGCCAACTGGTGATCTTCCTCAAGCCGGTGCTTCCAGTGCTGGCCGCCGACGCCGAGGCCTTCCTCAACGTCGCACCGCTTGAGTGGAACGACCTGCAGTCGCGCCTGGAAAACCACAAGCTGAACCCGTTCAAGGCCCTGATGAGCCGCATCGAGCCGGCCAAAGTCGAAGCCATGGTCGCCGCCAGCAAGGAAGACCTGCTGGCCGCCGAAGGCAAGGCGCCTGCCGGCAACGGCGAGCTGGACAAGGACCCGCTGTCGGCCGAGATCGAGTTCGACACCTTCGCCGCCGTCGACCTGCGCGTGGCGCTGATCGTCAAGGCCGAGGCCGTGGCCGGTGCCGACAAGCTGCTGCAACTCACACTCGACATCGGCGACGAGCGTCGCAACGTGTTCTCCGGCATCAAGTCGGCCTACCCGGACCCATCGAAGCTCGAAGGCCGACTGACCATGATGGTAGCCAACCTCAAACCTCGGAAAATGCGCTTTGGTGTTTCCGAAGGCATGGTCATGGCCGCCGGCCCTGGCGGTGAAGAGATCTACCTGCTGAGCCCGGACAGCGGCGCCAAGCCAGGTCAGCGTATCAAGTAAGACCCTCTTGCCCAGGGGGTCGTCCTGCGATCCCCTGGCTTGCCTCCTCTTTGGGCATTTCCAATGCCTGCTCCCTGCCGGATAATCGTTCCATCCCCGGCCCTCGGCACCTCCATGAGCGATTTCGTCCTGGTTCTGGTCAGCGCCGCGCTGGTCAATCACCTGATCCTGCACAGCGGCACGCCCGACCGTGCACGCCTGCACCTGCTCGGCCTGTGCAGCGCACTGTCGATGCTGTTGATGGTGCCCGCAGCCCTGTTGCTGCGCCAGCCGCAGCTGGCAGGGCTGCAAATGTTGCTGGCGTTGCCATTGCTGGCGCTGCTGGCGTGGGGCATCCCGACGGCACTGGCGCGCCTGCGCCCTCATTGGCCGGTACAGAACCTGGCGCCGCTGCTGCTGGGCAATGTCGCGGTGCTAGGCTTGCTGTTGCACTTGGCCACATCGCAATCCAGCCCAGCCGCTACTGGCGCCTGGGCGCTGGCCCTGGGAATGGGGTTCTGGCTGGCACTGGCATTGTTCGACGACCTGCGCCAACGTCTCGATCATCCTGACATGCCCCGCGCTTTTCGCGGCCTGCCGATCGAGCTGATCAGTGCTGGAGTCATGGCCATGGCCTTTTCTGGCCTCAACGGACTGTTCACACAATGAACCTGATTCACCGCATCGACGCCCTGCTACCGCAGACCCAGTGTGGCAAATGCGATCACGCAGGCTGTCGACCTTACGCAGAAGGCCTGGCGGCGGGCGAAGCGATCAACAAATGCCCGCCTGGCGGCAGCGAAACCATCGCCGCCCTGGCCCAGCTGCTGCAGGTGCCAGTGATCGCCCCGGACCCCGAGCGCCGTGCGGCGCCAGCGCAGGTCGCCTTCATCCGCGAAGCCGAGTGCATCGGCTGCACCAAGTGCATCCAGGTCTGCCCGGTAGATGCCATCGTTGGTGCCAGCAAGCTGATGCATACCGTGATCGCCAGCGAATGCACCGGCTGCGACCTGTGCCTGGCGCCCTGCCCGGTCGACTGCATCGAGCTGCAGCCACTGCCGGACAACCTGGTGCCGATCGTCGGTGGACTGGCGCAGACCGCCGAGCATCTGGTCGCTCGCAGCCATCGTCGCAATCAGGCGCGATTGCGCCACGAACAACGAACCGTACGCCTGCAGCGCGAAGAAGCGCGCCGCCAGGCCGAGCGCCAAGCCCGAGTTCAGCGCATCACCGGCACGCAAGGGGCTGATCAGGAGAGCGCGCTGAAACGGGCCAAGATCGCTGCGGCCATGAGCCGTGCTCAGCTGAACGCCGCGCGTGGCGCCCTGGGCGCGACAGTGGACCAGGCACAGCATGCGCAGGTCCAGCGACTGGAGGCGGCAGCGCAGAAGGCGCAGCAACAGCTCGATGCGCTACTGGTCGGACCGGGCCATGCAGACGCCTGACAGCCGCCAGCGCAATGCCATGGGCCAGGTGCTGCTGGCCTGTGTCCCTGGCCTGCTATGCCTGCTCTGGTTGCAGGGTTGGGGCGTGCTGTTCAACCTGCTGTTGTGCAGCGCAACGGCACTGACCTGCGAGGCGGTATCGCTGTATCTGCGTGGCCAGCCAATACGCCCGTTCCTCAGCGACGGCAGCGCGCTGGTCAGCGCCGTGCTGCTGGCGATCGCCCTGCCCACCCTGGCTCCCTGGTGGCTGCCGGTGACCGCGGTGCTGGTGGCGATCCCCCTGGGCAAGCACGCATTCGGCGGCGTCGGGCGCAATCCCTTCAACCCGGCCATGCTGGGATACGCCTTCGTGCTGCTGAGCTTCCCGCTGCAAATGACCCACTGGCCGACGGGCAACCTCCAACTGGCAGACAGCGTGAGCCTGGTATTCGGCGACGGCACGCAGATCGATGCCTGGGCCAGTCCCACGGTACTCGACGTGCTGCGCCACAACCGCAGCCTGACCCTCGACGAGCTGTTCGCCAGCAACCCCGGCTTCGGTAACCTCGGTGGGCGCACCAGCGAATGGCTGAACCTGGCATTCTTGCTGGGCGGCATCTTTCTCCTGCAGCGCCGCGTGTTCAGCTGGCATGCCCCAGCGGGGCTACTGGGTGCGCTGCTGGTCGTCAGCCTGCTGTTCTGGAACGGCTCGGGGTCGGACTCTCACGGCTCACCGTTGCTGCACCTGTTCAGCGGATCGACCATGCTGGCGGCCTTCTTCATCGCCACCGAACCGGTGTCCGGCCCTCGCCTGCCGCTAGCCCGCCTGTTGTTCGGCATCGGCTGCGGGCTGCTGATCTACTTGATACGCACCTGGGGCAGCTACCCCGACGGCACGGCCTTCGCGGTAGTGCTGATGAACCTGGGAGCGCCGGCGCTCGATCGCCTTGCAGCCCGGCGCCAGGCCCTCACATCATGAACGCGAGGCTGCGCGACCTGCTCTACCTTGCCTTGGTCGCCGTCCTGGCCGTCGCTGCCACCCTGGTCTGGCGGCAGTGGACATCTGCGCCCATTGCCGATGCCGCACGAGAGCTGCAAGAACAACAATGGCTGGCGGTGCTGCCCCCACAGCGGTACGACAACGATCCACTGCAAGCGCCTCTACCTATTACCAACACTGAACTGCAGCACAGCCGGCTACTGGGCGGCTACCGCGCAACCCTGGTCGGCACTACCAGTGCCATCGTGCTACGCAGCCAGACCCAGGGATATGCTGGCCCCATCATGCTGTCGATCGCCATCGATCCCAATGGCCGCCTGATCGCGACACGGGTGCTGACACAGGAAGAAAGCCCGGGGCTCGGCGGGCAACTAGGCGACCCTGCGAGCCACTGGATTGAGCAATTCGACCGGCAAGGCGCAGAGGCCAACTGGGCGGTGAAACGCGATCAAGGCGACTTCGACCAGTTGGCCGGCGCCACCGTCACCTCACGCGCAGTGATGGCGGCCTTGCAGGATGCCCTGCGCTACTTCGATGCACATCGCAGCAGTCTGTTGGAGCACACCACCGATGAATAGGTTCTGGCTGCTGGGCAGTGCCCTGGCCCCTTTGCTCGGCGCCACCCAGACGCTGGCGAACGCGCTGGCAATCGGATTGTCGACCCTGTTGCTGGTACTCGGCCACCAAGCGCTGATGCGACCTCTGCGCCGCATGATCGGTGCCCCGCGGATTATCGCGAGCCTGATACTCGCCGCCGCCCTGGCGAGCTGCCTGCAATTGGGCCTGAACGCCTGGGCGCTCCCGCTGGCGCTGAGCCTGGGCCATTACCCTGCCCTGCTGAGCCTGCACTGCGTCGCTGTGGATGTCCTGGCACCGCACACTGGGCGGTGGCCGGCACTCATCCGGTATCTGCTGGGCCTGATGGGCCTGTACCTGATATTGGGTGCCTGCCGCCAATGGCTGGGACAGAGTGCCGGCATCCACCTGGCGGTACTGACACCCGGCGCATTGATACTGCTCGGCCTGCTCCTGGCCTTGTACAATCGCCTGCGTCCGGCCCCTGCCACCTCAAGCCGTCAAGGAACGCTTTGACCCCATGAATGCCGCCAAACGCCTGGAGATCTTCCGCAGGCTGCACGAAGACAATCCTGAACCAAAAACCGAATTGGCCTATACCACGCCCTTCGAACTGCTGATTGCCGTCATCCTTTCCGCGCAGGCGACGGATGTCGGCGTCAACAAGGCGACCGCGCGGCTCTTCCCTATCGCCAATACGCCCGAGGCTATTTATACCCTGGGGGTCGAGGGTTTGAGCGAATACATCAAGACCATCGGCCTTTACAACAGCAAGGCGAAGAACGTCATCGAGACCTGCCGCTTGCTGATAGAGCAACACGGCAGCGAAGTCCCGCAAACGCGCGAAGCACTAGAGGCATTGCCCGGCGTCGGTCGCAAGACTGCGAACGTGGTGCTCAATACCGCCTTTGGCCAACTGGCCATGGCGGTCGATACGCACATCTTCCGCGTCAGCAATCGCACCGGCATCGCGCCGGGCAAGACGGTACTGGACGTCGAGAAGAAGCTGATGAAATTCGTACCAAAGGATTACCTGCTCGACGCTCACCACTGGCTCATTCTCCACGGGCGCTACGTCTGCCAGGCACGCAAGCCACGCTGCGGCAGCTGCAGGATCGAAGACTTGTGCGAGTACAGGGACAAGACCTCTGACGATTGAGGCAATAGCGAAAAACCAACCAATTCGATTGAAAAAATCTTTTTTACCGACTCCGTGATTCTCGCTATAAGGACGGCCAATGGCCCTTTGGCTTGGAGTGACACATGAGCACCGATAAAGACGAGCTGATCGAAGATGATTTCCCTGCGCAGGACGAAGACGAACCCCAGGTAGAAACCGCGAAGACCAACCTCAGCAAACGCCGCACCATCGACAATCTGTTGGAAGAACGGCGCCTGCAAAGGCAGCTGGCTGATTTCGATTACGATCTGTAGCGCCGCGAAAAAGCCTCCCGCAAAGGAGGCTTTTCTGTTTCAGGCCAAGCCATGACGCTGGGCCAGCTCGATCAGATCGACCAATGACCGGGCATTGAGCTTGAGTAGCAGTCGGGTCTTGTAGGTGCTGACAGTTTTGTTGCTGAGAAACATGCTGTCAGCGATTTCCTTGTTCGTGCGCCCCCTTGCCAACTGTTGCAATACCATCATTTCACGCCCCGAGAGGCGTTCGACCATCTCCGTCTCACTGCCGCCAGTGACACCGCTGCGGGTCTTGTGCAACGCCTGGTTGGGGAAGTAGCTGTAACCCGACAGCACGGCCTTGATTGCACTGAGCAGCTCGGTCAATTCCTGCTGTTTGCACACATAACCTGCAGCCCCGGCCTGCATGCAACGCATGGAGAAATGCCCCGGTGCCTGCGATGTCAGTACCAATACCTTGCTGCCCGGACTTGCAGCGGTCATCCGCGCGATCACTTCGAGGCCGTCGAGTTTGGGTATACCGATATCGAGCACGACGATATCCGGCAGACACTCTCGGGTCAGTTGCAGCGCATCCACCCCATTGTCCGTTTCCGCCACCACTTCATATCCATGCCGCTCCATCAACATACGTACGGCCAAGCGAATGACCGGATGATCATCCACGATAAGTACTTTATTCATGGGATATCCATTGATCCATTATTCTAGTTTTGACACGCCAAGATAACCGAGCCAATAGCGTAATGGCGCAGCCATTCCCTGATAGAGAGCACTCAAAGATGAAACTTACATCGTTAATAGAAACTTCCTACACCCATTGCGCAGCACGAATCGATGTCTATCCATTCGGCAACATGCTCGTGAAAACTAGCATGAACAGGAAAAGCGACAGGTGGGGATAACGCCTCAAAGCGGTGGGACATTTCGATCTTCTGATAAAGAAACATTTATTGCCCTGCCAGCAAACCGGTGTTCTTTCCTGATGAGGAAAGAGCAGACGTTTTCACAGGGAGCCAGAAGCGATACAGATGCGCTGACACCAGGAGATCGAATGCCATGAATAATCCCGCAAAGATCACCCCCTTGGGAATTATCGCCATCTTCGCCAGCGTCATCGAAGCATCGGCGATCGCCTCGCTACCGTTTCTGAACCCAGAGAGCCAGATGATGTACACCTGGTTTCTAATAGGGTTTCCGTTCTTTCTGACAGTACTGTTCTTCCTGACCCTCAACTTCAACTACGAATCGCTCTACACGCCGGAACACAGAGCCGTACACCGGTCAGCCGACGATCATGGCGAGGGTGAAGCAGCCACGCTGTTCGGGTCGGATGTGCGCCAGACCATCGAAACCGAGATCCTGCCCGAGCTGATTAAACCCCCACAGCACGAACGGCGCTGGACGCTCTATAACCTGAGCGCCCACTCCTGCATCCAACTGTCGGTGCGTGCCATCAAGAAAGGAGAAAAGATTGCGCTTTAGATACAGAAGGGCAAAAAAAACCCGGCCAACAAGGGCCGGGTTTTTACAACCTGCCAAAACTCAGAGCAACGAACGGCCCTTGTTGGCGGCAATGCGCATGCGCAGTGCGTTGAGCTTGATGAAGCCGGCAGCATCGGCCTGGTTGTAGGCGCCGCCGTCTTCCTCGAAGGTCGCGATGTTGGCGTCGAACAGCGAGTCATCCGACTTGCGACCCACCACGGTGACATTGCCCTTGTACAGCTTCAGGCGCACGACACCGTTCACATTGGTCTGCGAAGCGTCGATCATCTGCTGCAGCATCAGACGCTCGGGGCTCCACCAGTAGCCGGTGTAGATCAGGCTGGCGTACTTGGGCATCAGCTCATCTTTGAGGTGAGCGACTTCGCGGTCCAGGGTGATCGACTCGATGGCGCGGTGAGCACGCAGCATGATGGTGCCACCAGGCGTCTCGTAGCAGCCGCGCGACTTCATGCCGACGTAGCGGTTCTCGACGATGTCCAGGCGACCGATGCCGTTGGCGCCGCCGATGCGGTTGAGGTCTGCGAGCACGGTGGCCGGGGTCTTCTCGACGCCGTCGATGGCGACGATGTCACCATTGCGGTAGGTCAGCTCGATGTAGGTGGCCTGGTCAGGGGCGTTCTCCGGAGAGACGCTCCAACGCCACATGTCTTCCTCGTGCTCGGTCCAGGTATCTTCCAGGACACCGCCTTCGTAGGAGATGTGCAGCAGGTTGGCGTCCATCGAGTACGGCGACTTCTTCTTGCCGTGACGCTCGATCGGGATGCCGTGCTTCTCGGCGTAGTCCATGAGTTTTTCGCGGGACAGCAGGTCCCACTCACGCCATGGTGCGATGACCTTGACACCTGGCTTGAGCGCGTAGGCACCCAGCTCGAAACGCACTTGGTCGTTACCCTTGCCGGTGGCGCCGTGGGAAATGGCGTCAGCGCCGGTTTCGTTGGCGATTTCGATCAGGCGCTTGGCGATCAGCGGACGGGCGATGGAGGTACCCAGCAGGTACTCGCCTTCATACACGGTGTTGGCGCGGAACATCGGGAAGACGAAATCTCGCACGAACTCTTCGCGCAGGTCGTCGATGTAGATTTCCTTGACGCCCATTGCCTGTGCCTTGGCACGGGCCGGCTCGACCTCTTCACCCTGGCCAAGATCTGCGGTGAAGGTCACCACTTCACAGTTGTAGGTGTCTTGCAGCCACTTGAGAATCACCGAAGTATCAAGGCCGCCGGAATACGCCAGTACGACCTTTTTTACGTCCGCCATGCCATCACTCCACGGGGTTGTACGGAAAGCCGTCGATTCTACCGATCTCGCGGGGGAATTTACAGTGGCGCGACAGCTTGTGATGACAAAGCGACAGGAAATGTCGTGAGCGCGACCCGTGGTCGCAGTCAGACTTTCTTCGCACCCGCCGGCAATGCCGCAGGCACGCTGGCCGGCGTAGCGGCCGCCGGCTGCGCCGGTGCGGCAGGTGTTGCATCGCGAGGCTTTTCTGTAGGTTTCTCGATCGGCGTTACACGGTCGAGCTGGATGTTGACCCGGCGGTTGCGGGCGCGGTTGGCGGCTGTATTGTTTTTGGCCAGCGGGTAGCGCTCGCCATGGAAACGTACGGTGATCTGCTCTTCCGGCACACCGTGGGCCTTGAGGTATTCAGCCACCGCCAGCGCGCGACGGCGCGAAGCGTCGCGATTGGTCAGGCGGTTACCGCTGTTGTCGGAGTGCCCGTCAAGCTCGATGTGATTGACCGATGGGTCGGCCTTCAGATAATCGAGTATCACGTCCAGGCGCGCGCGCGCCGCACTGTCCAGATCGAAGCCGGTGCCGGGGAACGGCACCTGCGTCTGGCGAATCTGGTCATAGTTCATCGGCAGGAGTTTGGCGGCACACAATTGGTAGTCGCTATAGGCCTTGGCGAAACTCACCGGCAGCACATGCACCTCCATCGGCCGACCGCCCTCGCCGGCGTAGTTGCGCACCACGGTGCTGCGACCGTCCAGCAGACCATTGATCAAGCGGCTGGCCTGGCCCTGCGAAGTGCTGAACAGCACGCCATTGCGGCCCATGCGCACCGCCCCCAAGTTGATGTCGCCACGCCCGGGCTGCCAAGGGGCAGCGGCGGCCAGCAGCGTTGCCGATCCTGCGCCCAGTGCATTGCTGTCCGAACGCAGCTGGAAGACCGGCTGCTCACCTGCACGACGCACGAACTCACCGCTGCCAAAACCGTCGATCGGCTGGATCAGCCGGCACTCGAACTGGTCGCCCTCGACCTTCCAGGCAATGTTCTCCATGCGGGTCTGGAAGGTAAGTGCTCCGGCCGGCAGGCTGGCACACAGGCTGAACAGGAGTAGGTAACGCTGGCGCACGGGCGGCTCCACAGATTCTGACGGCTTACCTGCAGGCTATCGGACGCTCGTCGGAAAACTTGATAGCCGTGCTGCCCACTGGGTTTTCCGGTAGCATTGACGCCTGAGTTCGAACCGCCTGGAAACCCCAATGTCCGATCGCCTGACCCTCCTGCGTCCCGACGACTGGCACATCCATCTGCGCGATGGTACTGTGCTGCAACATACCGTCGGCGACGTGGCGCGCACCTTTGCCCGCGCCATCATCATGCCCAACCTGGTTCCGCCGGTACGCAACGCCACCGAAGCCGACGCCTACCGCCAGCGCATCCTCGCCGCCCGTCCGACGGGCAGCCGCTTCGAGCCGCTGATGGTGCTGTACCTGACCGACCGTACCAGCCCCGAGGACATTCGTGCAGCCAAGGCCAGCGGCATCGTCTACGCCGCCAAGCTCTACCCGGCCGGTGCCACGACCAACTCCGACTCGGGCGTGACCAGCATCGACAATATTTTCCCGGCGATCGAAGCAATGGCCGAGGTCGGCCTGCCGCTGCTGGTCCACGGTGAAGTGACGCGCTCGGAGATCGACGTGTTCGATCGCGAAAAGCGCTTCATCGACGAGCACATGCATCGTTTGGTCGAACGTTTCCCGACGCTCAGGGTGGTGTTCGAGCACATCACCACCAGCGATGCCGCGCAGTTCGTCGCCGAGGCGCCCGCCAACGTCGGCGCCACCATCACCGCCCAGCATTTGCTGTACAACCGCAACCACATGCTGGTCGGCGGTATCCGCCCACACTTCTATTGCCTGCCGATCCTCAAGCGCAACACCCACCAGGTGGCATTGCTTGACGCGGCCACCAGCGGCAACCCGAAATTCTTCCTCGGCACCGATTCGGCGCCACACGCCAAGCACGCCAAGGAAGCTGCCTGCGGCTGCGCCGGCTGCTACACCGCCTACGCGGCCATCGAGCTGTACGCCGAAGCCTTCGAACAGCGTAATGCCCTGGACAAACTGGAAGGTTTCGCCAGCCTGCACGGCCCGGCGTTCTATGGCCTGCCGGCAAACACCGACACCATCACCCTGGTGCGCGAGGACTGGACCGCCCCGGCGAGCCTGCCGTTCGGCGACACCACCGTGGTTCCGCTGCGCGCTGGCGAAACGCTGCGCTGGCGCCTGCTGGAGGACAACGCGTGAGCGAAGACCTTTACGATGACGACCAGGACGGTCAGGTAAGCAGCAGCTCGCGCCACCCGATGGCCGAGCGTTTCCGCGGCTACCTGCCCGTGGTAGTGGACGTCGAGACCGGCGGCTTCAACAGTGCCACCGACGCGCTGCTGGAAATCGCCGCCGTCACCATCGGTATGGACGAGAAGGGCTTCCTGTTCCCGGAACACACCTACTTCTACCGTGTCGAGCCTTTCGAAGGCGCGAATATCGAAGCGGCGGCGCTGGAGTTCACCGGCATCAAGCTGGACCACCCTCTACGCATGGCCGTGAGCGAAGAAAGCGCGCTCACCGATATCTTCCGCGGCGTGCGCAAAGCACTGAAAGCCAATGGTTGCAAGCGGGCGATCCTGGTTGGCCACAACAGCAGCTTCGACCTGGGCTTCCTCAACGCGGCGGTGGCGCGCAACGATCTCAAGCGCAACCCCTTCCACCCGTTCTCCAGCTTCGACACCGCGACGCTGGCCGGCCTGGCCTATGGCCAGACCGTACTGGCCCGGGCCTGCCAGAGTGCCGACATCGACTTCGATGGGCGCGAGGCGCATTCGGCACGTTACGACACCGAGAAGACCGCCGAGCTGTTCTGCGGGATCGTCAACCGCTGGAAAGAGATGGGCGGCTGGCGCGACTTCAACGACTGAGTCGAAATCCGGGAGTGCACAGCGCTCCTTGGATACCAGACACAAAAAAACCGGCCACATGGGCCGGTTTTTTTTGCGCGTGGCGATTACAGCTTGCCAGCGTTCTCGCTCAGGTACGCCGCAACACCTTCTGGCGAAGCGTTCATGCCCTTGTCGCCTTTCTTCCAGTTGGCCGGGCAGACTTCGCCGTGCTCTTCGTGGAATTGCAGGGCGTCGACCAGACGCAGCAGCTCGTCCATGTTGCGGCCCAGTGGCAGGTCGTTGACGATCTGCGAACGGACAACGCCGTTCTTGTCGATCAGGAAGGCGCCACGGAAAGCTACGCCGCCTTCGGACTCGACGTCGTAGGCCTTGCAGATTTCGTGGGTGATGTCGGCAGCCAGGGTGTACTTGACCTGACCGATACCGCCGTTGTTGACCGGGGTGTTACGCCAGGCGTTGTGGGTGAAGTGCGAGTCGATCGAAACGCCGATCACTTCCACGCCACGGGCTTCGAAGTCAGGAATGCGGTTGTCCAGGGCGATCAGCTCGGACGGGCAGACGAAGGTGAAGTCCAGCGGGTAGAAGAACACCAGGCCGTACTTGCCCTTGATGGCCGAAGCCAGGTTGAAGCTGTCGACGATCTCGCCGTTGCCCAGCACGGCTGGAACGGTGAAGTCCGGGGCTTGTTTACCAACGAGCACGCTCATTCGTTATCTCCTGATGATGGTGAAAAACCGTTGCCCGGGCGAGGCTTGCACGCCCGGCATCCAACAAAGGCCGACCATCATACACGGCTTATCGTGACAGACCGAATCGAACCATCGGTCGCGGGAAGATGAAGCTTTCTTCAAGTGCTTTGACAAGCATTCTCATTACCATTAAGCTCCACTCCATCGACTCAACCAGCGATGGTCTGACCTTATGTATGTATGTCTCTGCGTCGGCGTGACCGATGGACAGATCCGTGATGCGATCTACGAAGGATGCTGCAGCTACAAGGAAGTCCGTGCCGCCACCAACGTCGCCAGCCAGTGCGGCAAGTGTGCATGTCTCGCCAAGCAGGTGGTCCGCGAAACATTGACCGATCTCCAGCTCAGCCAACAGGCCGCCCTGCCTTACCCGGTAGAATTTAACGCCGCCTGAAACACCCGATCTCGAAGAACCGGACCTCGCGTCCGGTTTTTTTATGCCTGTAATTCAATAAGTTAGCCTTCGAACGCGGTTCACAAACATTCTTATTCCTATTAATTTTCACTTATTATTCAAGAACTTAGGTTTGACACGCGAAGTTGTCGGGCTCAAACTTCCTGCATTGGCACACTTCTACAGGGCAGGAACCCGATCATGAAAGGCGACGTAAGCGTCATCCAGCATCTCAACAAGATCCTCGGAAACGAGCTGGTCGCGATCAACCAGTACTTCCTGCACGCACGCATGTACGAAGATTGGGGCCTGAACAAGCTCGGCAAGCACGAGTACAAGGAATCCATCGACGAGATGAAGCACGCTGACAAGCTGATCAAGCGTATTCTCTTCCTCGAAGGCATTCCCAACGTGCAGGACCTGGGCAAGCTGCTGATCGGCGAGCACACCAAGGAAATGCTCGAGTGCGACCTGAAGATCGAGCAGAAAGGCCTGGTTGACCTGAAAGCCGCCATCGCGCACTGCGAAACGGTCGGCGACTTCGGCTCGCGCGAATTGCTCGAAGACATCCTGGAGTCCGAGGAAGAGCACATCGACTGGCTGGAAACCCAGTTGGGCCTGATCGACAAGATCGGCATCGAGAACTACCTGCAGTCGCAGATGGGCGAAGAATAAGCCTCCCTGGATAGCACCCATGAAAAAGCCCCGCCTAGGCGGGGCTTTTTCATGCCGGCGAAAAACCTGGATCAGGCTTCGGAAGCCTTGGCCTTGGCGGCTGCGTCCTTGATCAGGGTCTGCAGCTCACCCTTCTCGAACATCTCCAGCACGATGTCGCTGCCACCAACCAGCTCACCACCCACCCACAGCTGAGGGAAGGTTGGCCAGTTGGCATACTTGGGCAGGTTGGCGCGAATTTCCGGGTTCTGCAGAATGTCGACGTAGGCGAATTTCTCGCCACAACCCATCACAGCCTGCGAAGCACGGGCCGAGAAGCCGCACTGCGGGGCATTCGGCGAGCCTTTCATGTAAAGCAGAATGGTGTTGTTGGCAATCTGCTCTTTGATTGTTTCGATGATATCCATGGAGCACCTCGGCTGAACTTTCCGACACGGTCGTCGGCACGGTGAGGCATTGTATCGGAAAGCCGAGTGTCGTGCTTGGTAATGGACCTGGAGCGTTGAGCAGGTCCATTACGCAATCAAGCCGCCTCCACCTGCACCGGCACACCATTGAGCGCGGCATTGCCCGACAACGCGTCGCGCAGCAATTCATCGGTCAGGTCATTGGCGCTCACTCCCGGTTGGGCGTGGGCGATCTGCAAACGTACCCCCTGGCGACCGTGCCCGTAGCCATGTGGCAGGCTGACCACTCCCGGCATTACCTCCTCACTGGCAAGCACCTGCACCTCCAGACTACCGGTACGCGAGCGAACCCTCACCCACTGCCCGTCCTCCAGCTGGCGCTGCTGCAAGTCCTGCGGATGCATCAGCAACTGGTGGCGGGGCTTGCCTTTGACCAGGCGATGGTAGTTGTGCATCCAGGAATTGTTGCTGCGCACATGCCGGCGCCCGATCAGCAGCAACTGGTCGGGCTCCATCGGCACCTGCCGGGCCAGGCGCTGCAGATCGTCGAGCAGCACCTGCGGTGCGGCCTCCACCGCCTGGGCCGGAGTGCGCAAGCGGGTTGCGAGGTTCGGCTGCAACGGCCCCAGATCAAGGCCATGGGGATGCTCGTCCAACACCTGCAGTGACAGCCTCCAGGACGACGCCTCGCCACGCGGCCCCTTGCGCAGCGCCAGATCGATCATCTGCGCTGGAGGCAGGGTCGGCTTGAGGTCGAGCGCCGCACGCTCGGCGAACGCCCGGGCCAGCCCGACAAAGATCTCCCAATCATGCAGCGCCCCCTCAGGCTTGGCCAGGATAGCCCGATTGAAGCGGGTGACGTTACGCACTGCCAGCAGGTTGAAGGTGCTGTCGTAGTGATCGTTTTCCAGTGCGGACGTGGAGGGCAGGATCAGGTCGGCGTGGCGAGTGGTTTCATTGATGTACAGGTCGATGCTGAGCATGAACTCAAGGCCCGCAAGAGCCCCATCGAGCTGGCGACCATTGGGAGTGGACAACACCGGGTTGCCGGCGACGGTCACCAGCGCCCTCACCTGCCCTTCGCCGGGTGTCAGCACTTCCTCGGCCAACGCTGCAACCGGCAGCTCCCCGCCGTACTCCGGGAGGCCCGAAACCCGACTCTGCCACTGGTTGAAATGACCGCCCGAGGTGCTGGCGACCAGGTCAACCGCAGGCTCGGTGCACAGTGCACCACCTTGGCGGTCGAGGTTGCCGGTGACCAGGTTGATCAGTTGCACCAACCAATGGCAAAGCGTGCCGAAGGTCTGGGTGGAGACGCCCATGCGCCCGTAGCACACGGCACTGCCGGCCGCGGCGAAATCTCGCGCCAACTGGCGAATCTGACCCGCCTCGATGCCGCAAAGCGGACTCATGGCCTGCGCCGTGAAGGGCGCGATCGCCTCGCGCACCTGCTCAAGCCCATTGACCGGCAGGTGCGAGCCACGCGCCAGGTTTTCGCTGAACAAGGTATTGAGCAGACCACACAGCAGCGCGGCATCACCGCCAGGACGGATGAACAGGTGCTGGTCGGCCATCGCCGCCGTTTCACTGCGTCGGGGGTCGATCACCACGAGTCGTCCGCCGCGCGCACGCAGCGCCTTCAAGCGCTTTTCCACGTCCGGCACGGTCATGATGCTGCCATTGGACGCCAATGGATTGCCGCCAAGGATGAGCATGAAATCGGTGTGGTCGATATCCGGGATCGGCAGTAGCAGGCCATGGCCATACATCAGGTGGCTGGTCAGGTGCTGGGGCAACTGGTCGACGGATGTGGCGGAAAACCGGTTGCGCGTCTTGAGCAGCCCCAGAAAGTAGTTGCTGTGAGTCATCAGGCCGTAATTATGCACGCTGGGATTGCCCTGGTAGACCGCCACGGCATTGCGCCCATGCGCCTGCTGGATACTCCACAAGCGTTCCGCAGCCAGCGCGAAGGCCTCTTCCCAGGTGATCGGCTCCCAGCGCTCCCCCACGCGCCGATGAGGCTGGCGCAAGCGGTCAGGGTCTTCCTGGATGTCCTGCAGCGCCACCGCCTTCGGACAGATGTGCCCACGGCTGAACGGGTCCTGCGGATCGCCCTTGATCGCGCTGATCGACGCCCGCCCGTCGGGCGCATGGCTGACTTCGATATTGAGCCCGCAGATTGCCTCGCACAGGTGACAAGCACGGTGATGCAGGGTCTTGGTCATGGCCGCCTCTGCCTTGTTGTTCTGGAAGCGCTGACTATGCCCCCGACCGCCCACCGATGCCACGCCGCTCAGTCACGTGAATCGGGCGTCATCAGGCACACGATTCGCGACACGGCGTTTGCCAAAGCCCCGCCAAGCCGTGTACAAACCCCTGTAGAAAATAAAAAACAGACCTTCCACAAGGGTTTACGACACCCTTTGAAACAGCCCCGCTGTTTCCCCTCTTGGTTTCAGGCGACATTTAATTATAGTATTGCGCCTTTCCCTATTCCGTCCGCCCCGTGCGGCTTACGCCGCAGGTCACTCCCGTTGTCAAAAAAAACCATACGGTCGACCTGCAAACCGTTGCAGATAAGGTAGTCAATCATGAGCACCAGGCACTTTCTCTCCCTGCTGGATTTCACCGCTGACGAATTGCTCGGCGTGATCCGTCGAGGCATCGAGCTGAAGGACCTGCGCAAGCGAGGCGTGCTCTTCGAACCCCTGAAGAACCGCGTGCTGGGGATGATCTTCGAGAAGTCCTCGACCCGCACCCGCGTATCGTTCGAAGCGGGCATGATCCAGCTCGGCGGCCAGGCGATCTTCCTGTCCCCGCGCGACACCCAGCTGGGTCGCGGCGAGCCGATCAGCGACAGCGCCATCGTGCTCTCGAGCATGGTCGACGCGGTAATGATCCGCACCCATGCCCACAGCACGCTGACCGAATTCGCTGCGCACTCGAAGGTGCCCTTGATCAACGGTCTGTCCGACGAATCGCACCCCTGCCAACTGCTGGCGGACATGCAGACCTTCGTCGAACACCGCGGCTCGATCCAGGGTAAGACCGTGGCCTGGATCGGTGATGGCTTCAATATGTGCAACTCCTACATCGAGGCTGCCCGCCAGTTCGATTTCCAGCTGCACATCGCTTGCCCGGAGGGCTACGAGCCCGATCCACGCTTCCTCGAGCTCGGTGGCGAGCACGTACGGATCATCCGTGATCCGAAGGAAGCGGTACGCGGCGCGCACTTGGTGACCACGGATGTCTGGACTTCCATGGGCCAGGAAGAGGAAACTGCACGGCGCCTGGCGCATTTCGCGCCTTACCAGGTCACCCGCGAGCTGCTCGACCTGGCGGCACCCGACGCCCTGTTCATGCACTGCCTGCCCGCTCACCGCGGTGAGGAGATCAGCCAGGACCTGCTGGACGACCCACGTTCGGTCGCCTGGGACCAGGCCGAGAACCGCCTGCATGCACAGAAGGCTCTTCTTGAATTTCTTGTAGAACCGGCTTACCACCACGCATGAGTCAACCCCTGCTGCTCAACCTGCGCAACCTCGCCTGCGGCTATGGCGAGCAGCGCATCGTCCAGAACCTCAATCTGCACCTGAACGCAGGCGACATCGGTTGCCTGCTGGGTTCATCGGGTTGCGGCAAAACCACCACCCTGCGCGCCATCGCCGGCTTCGAGCCGGTGCATGACGGCGAGATCCAGCTGGCCGGAGACGTCATCTCCCGTGCAGGCTTCACCCTCGCCCCGGAAAAACGCCGGATCGGCATGGTGTTCCAGGACTACGCGCTGTTCCCGCACCTGACCGTGGCACAGAACATCGCTTTCGGGATTGGCAAGCATCCACGCCAAGGCGAAGTGGTCAATGAAATGCTCGAGCTGGTCAAGCTCGGCGGCCTGGGCGCACGCTACCCCCATGAACTTTCCGGCGGCCAGCAGCAGCGTGTCGCCCTGGCCCGCGCGCTGGCGCCAGAGCCGCAGTTGCTGCTGCTCGACGAGCCGTTCTCCAACCTCGACGTGGAGCTGCGCCGACGCCTGAGCCACGAGGTCCGCGACATTCTCAAGAGCCGTGGCACCAGCGCAATCCTGGTCACCCACGACCAGGAAGAAGCCTTCGCCGTCAGCGATCATGTCGGCGTGTTCAAGGAAGGCCGCCTGGAACAATGGGATACGCCCTACAACCTCTATCACGAGCCCCAGACGCCGTTCGTGGCCAGTTTCATCGGCCAGGGCTACTTCATACGCGGCCAGATGAGCAGCCCGGAAGCAGTGAACACCGAGCTCGGGGAACTGCGCGGCAATCGCGCCTACTTGATGCCAGTAGGCAGTTCAGTGGACGTCCTCCTGCGCCCGGACGACATCGTGCACGCACCGGACAGCACGCTGCGCGCGCGCATCAATGGCAAGAGCTTCCTGGGCGCCTCGACGCTCTATCGTCTGGAACTGCCCACCGGTAGCCAACTGGAGGCGATTTTCCCCAGTCATGTCGATCACCAGATCGGCCAGGACGTAGGCATCGCCGTCGCGGCTGACCATCTGGTGCTGTTCGCCGTACCGGGCAGTGTCGCGGCGCAATTGCAGGCCCAGGAGAACGGCGTACGCCGCTACAGTTCGGCGACCTGAAGGCGCTCTGCTGCGCGCCCTCAGCCTCTGCCGATCCCGGCAAACCTGCCCTGGGTATGCTCGGCCAGCACTGCTGCTGCCAGCTCCACTTCCAGCCCGCGCCGTCCGGCGCTGACATGAATGCTGTCGAACTGCTGCGCCGACTCATCGATGAAGGTGCGCAGGCGCTTCTTCTGCCCCAAAGGGCTGATACCCCCGACCAGATATCCCGTGGCCCGCTGGGCCGCGGCAGGGTCGGCCATCTCGCACTTCTTGACCCCGGCAGCCTGGGCGAGCGCCTTGAGGTCCAGCGTGCCGATCACCGGCACCACCGCCACCAGCAACTCACCTTTCTCGCTGCTGGCCAGCAGTGTCTTGAATACCCGCTGCGGATCGAGCCCTAGCTTCTCGGCGGCTTCCAGGCCATAGGAGGCGGATTTGGGATCGTGTTCGTAGCTGAGCACGCGATGTTCGGCGCGCGCCTTCTTCAGCAGGTCGAGTGCGGGGGTCATGTACAGCTCCAGTCGATGACGGCGTGCCGGCTACTTTAGGGGAAATCCCGGAGGCCAGCCAGCGCACGTCGGGGCGTGCACCGGACCTGTGCAGGCAGGAGCATGTTCGCGGGTCAGAATGTGGCCGATGGTTCACTTTCGACCTTTGACATCAGCGTTTCTTGTCTATATTTTTTCGTTTCTGAAGAAAACACGCACATAAACAGTGCACATTCGTACACTCGCCGGTCGTTCATGGGGATGGACAACTGGCGTCGACAGCCGGGCGTCCTGCGCCTCACAACAAAAAGAACCGAAGGTCCTACATGACGACAGCTCTACGACAACCAACGCTTTCCGGCCAGTGCATGGCCGAGTTCCTGGGGACTGCGTTGCTCATCTTCTTCGGTACCGGTTGCGTGGCCGCGCTCAAGGTCGCGGGTGCCAGCTTCGGACTCTGGGAAATCAGCATCATCTGGGGCGTCGGCGTCAGCATGGCGATCTACCTCAGCGCCGGCGTTTCCGGCGCACACCTGAACCCGGCAGTCAGCATTGCGCTCACCCTGTTCGCCGGTTTCGACAGGCGCAAGCTGCCTTTCTATATGCTCGCCCAGGTCTGTGGCGCCTTCTGCGGTGCGGCCCTGGTCTACACCCTGTACAGCACGCTTTTCTTCGATTTCGAACAGGCGCACGGCATGGTCAGGGGCAGCCAGGCCAGCCTCGAGCTGGCGTCGGTGTTCTCCACCTATGCGCATCCATCGCTGTCCATCGGCCAGGCATTTCTGGTCGAAGTGGTGATCACAGCAATCCTCATGGCCGTGATCATGGCCCTGACCGATGACAATAACGGCCTGCCGCGTGGCGCCACCGCACCGCTGCTGATCGGCCTGCTGATTGCGGTGATCGGTAGCGCCATGGGGCCGCTCACCGGCTTTGCGATGAACCCCGCCCGGGATTTCGGGCCCAAACTCATGACATTCCTGGCGGGTTGGGGCGAAATTGCCTTCACTGGTGGACGGGACATTCCCTACTTCCTGGTTCCGGTGTTCGCACCGATCCTTGGCGCGTGCCTAGGGGCCGCGGGCTATCGCGTCCTGATCGCCCGCAACCTGCCGACGGCCGACGCCGCGAATCCAAAGACAGATGCTGCTACCCAGGGCGATACTCAAACTTCCTGAGACTGGCGCTGCGGGATCTCGCCCGCGCGCGCTGACTCACTCCCTTTTCGTGCAAGGCAACGACCATGACAGACACCCAGGATAAGAACTACATCATCGCCCTGGACCAGGGCACCACCAGTTCGCGGGCGATCATCTTCGACCGCGACGCCAATGTGGTCGGCACCTCCCAGCGCGAGTTCGCCCAACACTATCCGCAGGCCGGCTGGGTCGAACACGATCCGATGGAGATCTTCGCCACGCAGAGCGCGACCATGGTCGAGGCCCTGGCGCAGGCAGGTCTGAGCCACGCCCAGGTGGCGGCGATCGGCATCACCAACCAGCGTGAAACCACCGTGGTGTGGGACAAGGAAACCGGTCGCCCGGTATACAACGCCATCGTCTGGCAGTGCCGTCGCAGCACCGAGATCTGCGCCCAGCTCAAGCGTGACGGCCACGAACAGTACATCCGCGAAACCACCGGCCTGGTCACCGACCCGTACTTCTCCGGCACCAAGCTCAAGTGGATCCTCGACAACGTCGAAGGTGCCCGCGAGCGCGCCGAACGTGGCGAACTGTTGTTCGGCACCGTCGACAGCTGGCTGATCTGGAAATTCTCTGGCGGCAAGGTGCACGTCACCGACTACACCAATGCCTCACGCACGCTAATGTTCAACATTCACACCCTGCAATGGGATGACAAGCTGCTGGACATTCTCGGCATCCCGCGGCAGATGCTGCCCCAGGTGCGCCCGTCCTCGGAGGTCTACGGCCACACCAAGAGCGGTATCGCCATCGCCGGTATCGCCGGCGACCAGCAGTCGGCGCTGTTCGGCCAGATGTGCGTGGAGCCGGGCCAGGCCAAGAACACCTATGGGACCGGCTGCTTCCTGCTGATGAACACCGGCGACAAGGCCGTCACCTCGTCTCACGGCCTGCTTACCACCATCGCCTGCGGCCCTCGCGGCGAAGTGGCCTACGCCCTTGAAGGCGCAGTGTTCAACGGTGGTTCAACGGTCCAGTGGCTGCGCGACGAGCTGAAGATCGTCAACGACGCGCTCGATACCGAGTACTTCGCCAGCAAGGTGAAGGACAGCAATGGCGTCTACCTGGTACCGGCTTTCACCGGCCTCGGCGCACCCTACTGGGACCCGTACGCCCGCGGCGCCCTGTTCGGCCTCACCCGAGGCGTCAAGGTCGACCACATCATCCGTGCCGCACTGGAATCGATCGCCTACCAGACCCGCGATGTGCTCGACGCCATGCAGCACGACTGCGGCCAGCGACTCTCGGAGCTGCGGGTTGATGGCGGTGCGGTGGCCAACAACTTCCTCATGCAGTTCCAGGCCGACATTCTTGGCACCTGCGTGGAGCGTCCGAAAATGCGCGAAACCACGGCCCTCGGCGCCGCCTACCTGGCAGGCCTGGCCTGTGGTTTCTGGAGCAGCCTCGACGAGTTGCGTGACAAGGCGATCATCGAACGCGAGTTCAGCCCGCAACTGGATGACACGCAGAAAGAAAAGCTGTACGCGGGCTGGAAGAAAGCCATCGAGCGCACCCGCGATTGGGAAGATCACGAAGGCTGACCTCATCAGCCCACCCAATCCCGTTCAGCAACGGCCTTGCGCGCCCGATCACGGCGCAAGGCCGCTTCCACAGAAGCACCGGTCTCAGGCTAGCGACGACAGTCTACTGGTCGTCATCCCCTTCCTACGGCATCATTGCAGCATTTGTCCGGCAGCCCCAAAGGACCGCCCATGAATCTGCCCCCTCGCCAACAACAAATCCTCGAACTGGTGCGCGAACGCGGCTACGTCAGTATCGAGGAAATGGCGCAGTTGTTCGTCGTCACGCCCCAGACCATCCGTCGTGACATCAACCAGCTCGCCGAGGTCAACCTGCTGCGCCGCTATCATGGTGGTGCCGCCTATGACTCGAGCGTCGAGAACACCGCCTACGCCATGCGCGCCGACCAGATGCGCGACGAGAAACAACGCATCGCCGAGGCCGTCGCACGGCAGATCCCCGATCACGCCTCGCTGTTCATCAATATCGGTACCACCACCGAATCCATCGCCCGGGCCCTGCTCAACCACAGCCACCTGAAGGTCATCACCAACAACCTGCACGTGGCGTCGATCCTCAGTGCCAAGGATGACTTCGAAGTCCTGGTGGCAGGCGGTACGGTTCGCCGCGATGGCGGTGTCGTGGGGCAGGCCAGCGTCGACTTCATCAGCCAGTTCAAGGTCGATTTCGCCCTGGTCGGCATCAGTGGCATCGATGAAGACGGCAGCCTGTTGGACTTCGACTATCAGGAAGTACGGGTATCCCAGGCCATCATCGCCAATGCCAGGCAGGTCATCCTCGCCGCAGACTCCAGCAAGTTCGGGCGCAACGCCATGGTGCGCCTGGGCTCGATCAACCTGATCGACTGCCTGGTGACCGACCAGCATCCCACCCCCACGCTCACGCAACTGCTGAACCAGTACAAGATCCGCCTGGAAGTGGTCTGAGCGCGCAGCGCTGAACCTCACCGGTGGCGAGCCACCGGTGAAACAGCGCCATAAAATGTTCAATAATGTTCACTTTATTGCCATCTGATCAGTATTTTCTATGATCAGCGACTGGCGATGGCCTTTTTGTTGCGCTACTATTTTCGGAAACGAACATAGATGTTCACATTCGCTGTGAACCGCCCTCAGGAGGCCTTGCCCGTGTCCCAGCCTGTCCAGCCCCAGCCGCCCCTCGCCGACTGCTATGACCTCGCCGTGATCGGCGGTGGCATCAATGGCGTCGGTATCGCCGCCGATGCTGCCGGGCGTGGCCTGAAGGTCTTCCTGTGCGAGAAGGACGACCTTGCCCAGCACACCTCCTCGGCGAGCAGCAAGCTCATCCATGGTGGCCTGCGCTACCTGGAACACTACGAATTCCGCCTGGTACGTGAAGCCCTGGCGGAGCGCGAAGTGCTGCTGGCCAAGGCGCCGCACATCGTCAAGCCCATGCGCTTCGTGTTGCCACATCGTCCCCACCTGCGTCCGGCCTGGATGATTCGCGCTGGCCTGTTCCTCTACGATCATCTGGGCAAGCGCAAGCGCCTGGGCGGCTCGCGCAGCCTGCGTTTCGGTGCGGGCTATCCGCTCAAGCCGACGATCACCCGCGGCTTCGAATACGCCGATTGCGCAGTCGATGACGCTCGCCTGGTAGTGCTCAATGCCATGGCCGCACGTGAAAAAGGCGCCCACCTGCACACCCGTACCCGCTGCCTGCGCGCCGAGCGCGTCGATGGCCTGTGGCAGGTCGAGCTGCAGCATGCCGACGGCAGCCTGCAGACCATTCGCGCCCGCGCCCTGGTCAATGCCGCCGGTCCTTGGGTGGCAAGCTTCATCAAGGACGACCTCAAGCTCGATGCGCCCTACGGCATCCGCCTGATCCAGGGCAGCCATCTCATCGTGCCGCGGCTGTACGAAGGCGAACATGCCTACATCCTGCAGAACGAAGACCAGCGCATCGTCTTCTGCATCCCTTATCTGGACCGCTTCACCCTGATCGGCACCACCGACCGTGAATACAGCGGCGACCCGGCCAAGGTGGCGATCACCGACGCGGAAACCGACTACCTGCTCAAGGTGGTCAACGAACATTTCAATCATCAATTGTCACGCGCCGACATCCAGCACACCTACTCCGGCGTACGCCCGCTGTGCAACGACGAGTCGGACAACCCTTCTGCCGTCACCCGCGACTACACCCTGGCGTTGTCCGCCAGCGAGGGGCAGGCGCCCCTGCTTTCGGTGTTCGGCGGCAAGCTGACAACCTACCGCAAGCTTGCAGAATCAGCGATGACCGAACTCAAGCCTTTCTTCTCCCAGATGCGCGGCAGCTGGACTGCCAGCGCGCCATTGCCAGGGGGCGAAGGCATGACCAGCGTGCAGGCCCTGGTCGATGCCGTTCTGGCGCGCCACGGCTGGCTGCCGGTGGACATCGCCAAGCGCTGGGTGCTGACTTACGGCAGTCGTGTCTGGCGCCTGCTTGAAGGTGTACAAGGGCCGGATGACCTTGGTCAGTCGATCGGCGGTGGTTTGTTCAGCCGCGAGGTGGATTACCTGTGCGCTGCAGAATGGGCTGTCAGCGTGGACGATATTCTCTGGCGCCGCACCAAACTGGGCCTGTTCACCAATGCTGTCGAGCAACAGGCTCTGGCCGACTACCTGCAGCAGGCCGCCTCGAACCGGGCGCGAGTCCGCGCGGCCTGAGTCATTGACGGGCTGGCGCAACACCAGCCCGTCCCTTGCCTTGCAGGCGCGCAAACCCTTCAGGGCCCTGATGCGCAGGTCGAGCGTCCACTCGTCGATCACCTCGTATCCTTCTTCAATCTCCAGCCAAGCGCGTATGACGCGCGCTCTTATTTCGCTGAACCTGTAGTGACGTGCCCTTTTCACCCTGACCACTATGGTCATGACACCCGGCACCCACCCATTCGGATTTCCGAACGCTTTCATAACAGTCATTCGGAAACCCGCACGCCCACCCTTGGAAATAATTCGTCAGAAAAGATTAATTCCCAGGAAATTCGCGGCGTTATGATGAATGTCGGAGCTTGGCACGAGTCATGCTCTACACTTGGTAGCCGAACGCACACCGCTTCTTGTTGTGTTCGTTGAACGAAGAGTCCGCCAACGGCTCCATAAAAAAAACAAACGTCGAGGAAAATTTGATGCGTATCGTTCGTCAATTGCTGGGCGCTGCAATCGCCGCCGCCGTCATCGCTTCGCCGGTCATGGCCGAAGAGCTGACCGGCACCCTGAAGAAGATCAAGGATTCCGGCACCATCACCCTGGGCCACCGTGACTCCTCCATTCCGTTTTCCTACCTGGCAGGCAGCACTACACCCGTGGGCTACTCCCACGACGTCCAGCTGGCTGTGGTCGAAGCCCTGAAGAAGCAACTGGGCACCGACATCAAGGTCAAGTACAACCTCGTCACCTCCCAGACCCGCATCCCGCTGGTGCAGAACGGCACCGTCGACCTGGAGTGCGGCTCCACCACCAACAACGTCGAGCGCCAGCAGCAAGTCGGCTTCTCGGTTGGCATCTTCGAAGTCGGCACCCGTCTGCTGACCAAGGTCAAGGACGGTCAACCCTCCTACAAAGACTTCCCGGACCTGGCCGGCAAGAACGTCGTGACCACCGCTGGCACCACCTCCGAGCGCCTGCTCAAGGCCATGAACGCTGACAAGCAGATGAAGATGAACGTGATTTCCGCCAAGGACCACGGTGAAGCCTTCAACATGCTCGAAAGCGGCCGCGCCGTAGCCTTCATGATGGACGACGCCCTGCTGGCCGGTGAAATGGCCAAGGCCAAGAAACCGACCGACTGGGTCATCACCGGCACCCCGCAATCGTACGAAATCTACGGCTGCATGGTGCGCAAGGACGATGCGCAGTTCAAGAAAGCGGTCGATGACGCCATCGTCGCCTACTACAAGTCGGGCGCCGTGCAGAAGAGCTACGACAAGTGGTTCCAGCAGCCAATCCCACCGAAAGGCCTGAACCTGCAGTTCCCGATGAGCGAAGAGCTGAAGAAGCTGATCGCAGAGCCTACCGACAAGGCTGCGGACGAAACCAAGTCCTGATCCCCTGCTGAAATGGCCCGTGTGCTCCACCAAGCACGAATCCAACCGACGGGCCACGCATAAGTGTCTAACCTTTACTTCCGAGGGCGCCCAGCGCTCTTGGAAGTTCAAAGGTGCCCGTGAAACAACCGTCTGAGGGGAAATCCCGATGAATTACAACTGGGACTGGGGCGTGTTCTTCAAGTCCACTGGCGTGGGCAGCGAAATCTATCTGGACTGGTACGTCACCGGTCTGGGCTGGACCATCGCCATCGCCATCTGCGCCTGGATCATCGCCTTGCTGCTGGGATCGCTGCTTGGCGTCATGCGCACCGTGCCGAACCGTCTGGTATCGGGCATCGCCACCGCCTACGTGGAACTGTTCCGCAACGTACCGCTGCTGGTGCAGCTGTTCATCTGGTACTTCCTGGTACCGGACCTGCTTCCGGAGGGCCTGCAGGAGTGGTTCAAGCAGGACCTCAACCCGACCACCTCGGCACTGATCAGCGTGATCATCTGCCTTGGCCTGTTCACCGCCGCGCGTGTCTGCGAACAAGTGCGCACCGGTATCCAGGCCCTGCCCCGCGGACAGGAGTCTGCCGGGCGCGCGATGGGCTTCAGCCTGCCACAGATCTACATGAACGTGCTGCTGCCACAGGCCTACCGGATCATCATTCCGCCGCTCACCTCCGAATTCCTGAACGTGTTCAAGAACTCCTCGGTGGCGTCGCTGATCGGCTTGATGGAGCTGCTGGCCCAGACCAAGCAGACCGCCGAGTTCTCCGCCAACCTGTTCGAGGCCTTCACCCTGGCCACGCTGATCTACTTCACCCTGAACATGGGCCTGATGCTGCTGATGCGCATGGTCGAGAAGAAAGTTGCCGTGCCTGGCCTGATTTCCGTGGGAGGTAAGTAATGGACATGGATTTCAGCGAAATCATCCCTGCCCTGCCCGCCCTGTGGGACGGCATGGTCATGACCTTGCAACTGATGGTCATGGGTGTGGTCGGTGGTATCGCGCTGGGGACCGTCCTGGCGCTGATGCGGTTGTCGTCGAGCAAGCTGCTGGCCAATATCGCCGGCGCCTACGTCAACTACTTCCGCTCCATCCCGCTGCTGCTGGTGATCACCTGGTTCTACCTGGCCGTGCCCTTCGTCCTGCGCTGGATTACCGGCGAAGACACCCCGATCGGCGCGTTCACCTCCTGCGTCGTGGCCTTCATGATGTTCGAGGCGGCCTACTTCTGCGAAATCGTGCGTGCCGGCGTGCAGTCGATCTCCAAGGGCCAGATGGGCGCCGCGCAGGCACTGGGCATGACCTACGGCCAGTGCATGCGCCTGATCATCCTGCCCCAGGCGTTCCGCAAGATGACCCCGCTGCTGCTGCAGCAGAGCATCATCCTGTTCCAGGACACCTCGCTGGTCTACACCGTGGGCCTGGTGGACTTCCTCAACTCGGCACGCTCCAACGGCGACATCATCGGGCGCTCCCACGAGTTCCTGATCTTTGCCGGCGTCGTGTACTTCCTCATCAGTTTCTCCGCTTCCTGGTTGGTCAAGCGTCTGCAAAAAAGGATCGCCGTATGATTTCCATCAAGAACGTCAACAAGTGGTACGGGGACTTCCAGGTGCTGACCGATTGCACCACCGAGGTCAAGAAAGGTGAAGTGGTGGTGGTCTGCGGCCCATCCGGCTCGGGCAAGTCCACCCTGATCAAGTGCGTCAACGCGCTGGAGCCGTTCCAGAAGGGCGACATCGTGGTCGACGGCACTTCGATCGCCGATCCGAAGACCAACCTGCCCAAACTGCGTTCGCGGGTGGGCATGGTATTCCAGCACTTCGAGCTGTTCCCGCACCTGTCGATCACCGAAAACCTGACCATCGCCCAGCGCAAGGTGCTCGGCCGCAGCGAGGCGGAAGCCACCAAGAAAGGCCTGGCCTTGCTCGAGCGCGTAGGCCTCGGCGCCCATGCCAAGAAACACCCCGGCCAGCTCTCCGGCGGCCAGCAGCAGCGCGTGGCGATCGCCCGCGCCCTGTCGATGGACCCGATCGTCATGCTGTTCGACGAACCGACCTCGGCACTGGACCCGGAAATGGTCAACGAAGTACTGGACGTGATGGTCGAGCTCGCCCATGAGGGCATGACCATGATGTGCGTGACCCACGAAATGGGCTTCGCCCGCAAGGTCGCCAACCGGGTGATCTTCATGGACAAGGGCAACATCATCGAGGACTGCCAGAAGGAAGACTTCTTCGGCAACCCCGAAGGTCGCCACGAACGCACCCAGCACTTCCTCAGCAAGATCCTGCAGCACTGATGATCCCGGTGTCCGCTGCCTGCCAGGGCAGCGGACGCTGGTCGTGACAAGGCCACTGTGATGAAATGCGATCCTTCGCTACTTCGCCCTGCCAAGCCTGCCGTGAAATCCCGCCTGATCCGCCAACTGTTCCTCCCACCACTGATCGTCCTGCTGATGGTCGGTCTGGGCCTGGTCGGCTACATGATCAGCGAAAACAACGGCATCCGCGCCCTGAGCGAGAACGGCGAGCGCCAGCTCGAGCTGCACGCGCGCACGGTCGAAAGCGAAATCAGCAAGTACACCTACCTGCCGAGTCTGCTGGAGCTCGAAGACAGCGTCTCGCAACTGCTCGCCGAACCTGACGGCGGCTCGCGGCAGGTCGTCAACGAATACCTCGAAGGCCTGAACCGCCGCAGCCGCAGCCGGGCGATCTACGTCCTGGACACCAGCGGCCGGGTGCAGGCCACCAGCAACTGGCGCGACGCCGACTCCTTCCTGGGGGAAGACCTGGCCTTCCGCGCCTATTTCCAGGACGCCGTGCGCGGTCAGCCTGGGCGTTTCTACGGCATCGGCAGCACCACCGGGGAAGCCGGCTACTATCTGGCCCATGGCCTGGAAGAGCACGGCAAGATCATCGGCGTCGCGGTGATCAAGGTCCGCCTGGACACCCTGGAAGAGCGCTGGCAACGCGCCCGCCTCGAAGCATTCGTCAGCGACGAGAACGGCATCATCATCCTTTCCAGCGACCCCGCCCGGCGGTTGAAGTCGGTGCGCCCGCTTACCCCGCAGATCAAGGAAGAGCTGGCGCGCAGCCTGCAATACTACTGGTGGCCACTCAACGAACTGCAACCGCTGGCCCGCGAGACGCTGGGCGATGGTGTAGAAAAACTGACCTTCCCGGCCAACAGCGAAACCGCCCAGGGCAAAGTGCGTGAAGTCGCCTACCTGGCCCAGACCCGGCGCCTGGCTGACACCCCCTGGCACTTCACCCTGCTCACCCCGCTGCAGGATCTGCATCGCGAGTCGATGGTCCAGGGCATCCTGGTCGGCGTTGCCTTCGCCCTTCTGGCAATCCTCGGCATCGCCTGGAACGAGCGGCGCAAGGTGATCGCCACGCGCCTGGCCGCCCGCGAAGCCTTGGAAGAAGCCAATAGCCTGCTGGAGCGGCGGATCACCGAACGTACCGCCGACCTGCGTGCCAGCAACGAACGACTCAAGGGGCAGATCCGCGAACGACGTCACGCCGAGCAGACCCTGCGCCATGCCCAGGACGAGTTGGTCCAGGCCGGCAAGCTGGCAGCCATCGGGCAGATGTCGACCAGCATCGCCCATGAGCTGAACCAGCCGCTGGCGGCACTGCGTACCCTGTCGGGCAATACCGTGCGCTTCCTCGAACGCGGAGCCTTCGAGACCGCCAGCACCAACCTGCGCACCATGAACGACCTGATCGACCGCATGGGGCGCATCACCGCCAGCCTGCGCTCCTTCGCCCGGCGTGGCGAGGACAGCGGCCGCGCCTCGCTGGGCAAGGCGGTGGAAGCGTCCCTGCAGGTACTCGGCAACCGCATCGGCGCGTGCAACCTGCAATTGCATCGCCAATTCGATGACCAGCCGCTGGCGATCGACCAGACGCGCCTGGAACAGATCCTGGTCAACCTGCTTGGCAACGCCCTCGACGCCATGACCGCCCAACCCCAGCCGCAGCTGTGGCTGGAAGGCGAACTGGCAGGCGACAGATACCGCCTGCGGGTTCGCGACAACGGCCACGGCATTGACATCGAAGCCCGCAAGCACCTGTTCGAACCGTTCTTCACCACCAAACCGGGCGAGCATGGCCTGGGCCTGGGCCTGACCTTGTCGGCCAGCCTCGCCACAGCCGCCAAGGGCACCTTGAGCGTCGAGCACCCCGCTGGCGGCGGCACAGCCTTCATCCTCACCCTGCCCCTGGTCACCTCCCCCACAGACTCGGCCGATGCCCCATGAACGAAGGGTCCCCATGAACCAAGCACCCTTGACTGTCCTGATCGTCGAAGACGACCCCCACGTGCTGCTCGGTTGCCAGCAGGCGCTGGCGCTCGAGGATATCGCTTGCGAAGGCGTCGGCAGCGCCGAACAGGCCCTGGAGCGGATCGGTGACGATTTCGCCGGGATCGTCGTCAGCGACATTCGCCTGCCGGGCATCGACGGCCTGGAGCTGCTCAATCGCCTCAAGGCCCGCGACCGCAGCCTGCCGGTGGTGCTGATCACCGGCCACGGCGACATCGACATGGCCGTCGGCGCCATGCGCAACGGCGCCTACGACTTCATGGAGAAGCCGTTCTCGCCAGAGCGACTGGTGGATGTGGTACGCCGGGCGCTGGAGCAACGCGGCCTGTCGCGTGAAGTGGTCGCCCTGCGCCGGCAACTGGCCGGTCACAGCTCGCTGGAAGGACGGATCATCGGCCGCTCGCCTGCCATGCAGAACCTGCGCGAACTGATCGCCAACGTCGCCGACACCTCGGCCAACGTACTGATCGAAGGCGAGACCGGCACAGGCAAGGAACTGGTCGCCCGTTGCCTGCACGATTTCAGCCGGCGCCAGACAGCCCCCTTCGTGGCCTTGAACTGCGGCGGCCTGCCGGAAAACCTGTTCGAGAGCGAAATCTTCGGCCATGAAGCCAACGCGTTCACCGGCGCGGGCAAACGGCGGATCGGCAAGATCGAGCATGCCAATGGCGGGACACTGTTCCTCGATGAAGTCGAGAGCATGCCGATCAACCTGCAGATCAAGCTGCTGCGCGTCTTGCAGGAGCGCACTCTCGAGCGCCTGGGCTCGAACCAGAGCATCCCGGTGGACTGCCGGGTGATCGCTGCCACCAAGTCGGACCTGGACGCCATGGGCCAGGCCGGGCAGTTCCGCAGCGACCTGTACTATCGCCTCAACGTGGTTACGCTCGAGTTGCCGCCGTTGCGCGAACGCCGCGAGGACGTACTGCAGTTGTTCGAGCATTTCCTGCAGCAATCGGCGCTACGCTTCGACCGCGAAGTTCCCGAGCTGGACAGCCAGACATTGTCGCGGCTCATGGCTCATGACTGGCCGGGCAATGTGCGCGAGCTGCGCAACGTCGCCGAGCGCTATGCGCTGGGCTTGCCGGCGTTCAAGAAGGCCGGTGGCAGTGCGAGCCAGGGGCTGGGCTTTGCCGAGGCGGTGGAAGCGTTCGAACGCAACCTGCTCAGTGATGCCTTGCAGCGCACTGGCGGCAACCTCAGCCAGGCCAGCCAGGAGCTGGGCATGGCCAAGACGACGTTGTTCGACAAGGTGAAGAAGTACGGGTTGGGCTGACGGGGCTCAGCGCCACCCGACTCAAAGCCCAGCCAGGTGCGTCGCATCCTGACGATGCGCCTTCAGGTAGGGCAGCACCGCCGCGAGCAACGGCGCCTTGAACGGCTCCTGGAAGCGGTGCGCCAACCCCGGAATCAAGCGTAACTGGCTGCCCTGGATGTGCGCCGCCAGGTGCACCCCATGCATCACCGGGAGCAGCGGGTCGGCCGTGCCATGCACGACCAGCGTAGGCACACGCAACTGGTTGAGCAGCGCCACCCGGCTCGGCTCCGCCAGGATCGCCATGATCTGGCGCTTGACCCCCTCCGGATTGAACGCCCGGTCATAGGCCAACGCCGCCTGCTGCAACAGCACCGCGCGATCATCGTGCACCGTCGGGCTGCCCAGAGCCGCCAGCAGGTCGGCCTGCTGCTCCAGCGCCACTTCACGGCTCGGTGCACTACGCCGCGCCAGCAACTGCACCAACGCAGGATTCGGCGCCGGCAAGCCTTCGGCACCGGAGCTGGACATGACCAGCGTCAGGCTGCGCACACGCTGCGGCGCCATGGCAGCAAGGTGCTGGGCGATCATCCCGCCCATGCTGACCCCCAATACATGGAACTGCTCGATCCCGAGCTCATCCATCAGGTGCAGACCGTCACCGGCCATGTCAGTCAGGCTGTAGGGCGCCGCCACTGGCAGGCCAAGCTTGTAGCGCAGCAACTCGACGGTGAGGTTGGCCGAAGCCGGTGCCTGGTTCCAGCGCGACAGGCCAACATCGCGGTTGTCATACCGGATGACCCGAAAACCTTGGCGACACAAGGCCTCGACCACATCATCCGGCCAGTGGATCAATTGCCCGCCCAGGCCCATGACCAGCAGCAGTGCCGGATCCCCCGGCGCACCAACGCTCTGGTAGACCAGGCTCAACTCACCCAGCTCGGCTCGCTGCACCGGCACATGGGCATCGCACCGGCCGGCGGCGAAACCTGTCGGTGCCCCGCACAACAAAAGAAAGAAGATCAGAAAAACCCGCATGGAAGGAAACACCAGAATGCAAATCCCCAGTAGAGCGCGAGTCTGATGAAATCCCTTCGGTGGCGCTGCCACAGTTGCGTGACAGTTTGATTAATGTCGC
The DNA here is from genome assembly GCF_052378495.1 of Pseudomonas sp. A014. NCBI lineage: Bacteria > Pseudomonadati > Pseudomonadota > Gammaproteobacteria > Pseudomonadales > Pseudomonadaceae > Pseudomonas > Pseudomonas sp. A014. Next base: position 1,323,071 of record NZ_CP199001.1, on the reverse strand, counting down.
CGAACGGTCATCTGCAGGGTGCTGTCGACAGACACAGCAACATGAGAGAAACTCAACCCAATCGATCTTTTACCAAGTGTTTCTCCCGGAGTTGCAAGTGCTGGAAATCCGTCACCTGAAAACCCTTCATGCCCTGCGCGAAGCCGACAGCCTGGTGGAGGCCGCCGAGCGCCTGCACCTGACCCAGTCGGCGCTGTCGCACCAGTTCAAGGAGCTGGAAGAGCGCCTGGGGATGCAACTGTTCGTGCGCAAGACCAAGCCGATCCGCTTCACCAGTGCCGGCCTGCGCCTGCTGCAACTGGCCGACGCCACCCTGCCGCTGCTGCGTGGCGCCGAACGCGACATCGCCCGCCTCGCCGGCGGCACCGCGGGCCGCCTGCACATGGCCATCGAGTGCCACAGCTGCTTCCAGTGGCTGATGCCAACCATCGACCAGTTCCGCGATGCCTGGCCGGAGGTCGAGCTGGACCTGGCCTCGGGCTTTGCCTTCGCCCCCTTGCCTGCGCTGGCCCGGGGCGATCTCGACCTGGTGGTGACCTCCGACCCGCTGGACCTGGCTGGCATCACCTACGTGCCGCTGTTCACCTACGAAGCCATGCTTGCGGTGGCCAACCAGCACGCGCTGGCGAGCAAGCCCTACATCGTTCCGGACGACCTGGCCGACCAGACCCTCATCACCTACCCGGTGGAGCGTGATCGCCTGGACATCTTCACCCGCTTCCTCGAGCCGGCCGATATCGAACCGGCTGCGGTGCGCACCTCGGAGCTGACAGTGATGATGATGCAGCTGGTCGCCAGCGGTCGCGGGGTGTGCGGCATGCCGCACTGGGCATTGCACGAGTACAGCTCGCGCGGCTACGTGAAGGGCAAGCGCCTGGGCGAGAAAGGCCTGTTCGCCACGCTCTATGCCGCAGTGCGCACCGACATGCTCGATGCGCCGTACATGCGTGATTTCCTGCTGACCGCCAAGGATACCTCGTTCGCCACCCTCGACGGTGTCAGCGCGGTGCGCTGAGGCCCTCACGCCACAGCGGCAGGATCAGGTCACGGGTCAAGGGTGCCAGTGCCAGGGTTGGCGCCTGATCGGCCGCCAGCCAGTGAACTTCGTCGATTTCCGCGGCCGGGATCACCGCCTCGGCGCATTCGACGCGAAACAGCTCGGCCTGTACTTCAAAACCCGGCTCATTGGCCGCCGGAGCGCTGAAACGGCCAAGGTGCACGGCCTGCTCGGGGTCGATGCGCACGCCCAGCTCTTCGTGCAGCTCGCGCACCAGCGCCTGGACCGGCGTTTCACCGGCATCGATCTTGCCACCCGGTTGCATGAAGGCCTGGGTGCCGCGCTTGCGTACCAGCAAGGTACGGCCCGCCGGGTCGATGAGCAGGGCGGCGGCGATATGGATAGTCTTGGTCATGGGGGCATTCCTGGACAGAGGCTGGCGAGGATACCTGATGCAGCGCGCTCTGAGCGGGTTTACCGGGGCAAACGCCAGCTCCGCCCTAAGCCGGACGAACGGCCCCTTGCCAACCACCTCGCCAAACGCCATAAACACTGCATGAACCTGCCCGCACAGCAGCACCCAGTGCTCGACCTGTTTCACCCCGCCGTCGGCACCTGGTTCCGGCAACGCTTCGCCACCGTCACCGACGCCCAGGCCCGCGCCTGGCCGCTGATCCACGCCGGCCAGTCGATGCTGCTGGCCGCTCCGACCGGCTCGGGCAAGACCCTCAGCGCCTTTCTCGCAGTGCTGGACGAACTGTTTCGCCAAGGTCTGGAGCACGACGGCGAGCTGCCCGCGCAAACCCAGGTGATCTACGTTTCACCGCTCAAGGCGTTGTCCAACGACATTCGCCTCAATCTCCAGGCGCCTCTCGAAGGCATCGCCCAGGCACTCGCCGAGCAAGACCTGAAAGCACCACACATCACCACCGCCGTGCGCACCGGCGATACACCGCAAAAAGACCGCGCAGCCATGCGCAAACGCGCACCGCACATCCTGGTGACAACCCCTGAATCGCTGTACGTACTGCTCGGTTCGGCCTCGGGTCGTGCCGGGCTGAATCAGGTGCACACGGTGATCGTCGACGAGATCCACGCCCTGGCCGGCAACAAGCGCGGCTGCCACCTGGCACTGACCCTGGAGCGCCTGCAAGCCCTGTGCGGCCGACCGTTGCGCCGCATCGGCCTGTCGGCCACGCAGCGCCCGGTCGAGCGGGTGGCGCAGTTCCTGGTCGGGTATCAGCGGCCCTGCGCCATCGTCGATGTCGGCCACAGCCGCGAGCGCGACCTGGCCATCGAGGTGCCGCCCGTGCCGCTGGGTGCGGTGATGGCCACGGATGTCTGGGAACTGCTCTACGACCGACTCGCTGCCCTGGCCCGCGAACACCGCACCACGCTGGTGTTCGTCAACACCCGGCGCCTGGCCGAACGCCTGACCCGGCACCTGAGCGAGCGCCTGGGCCAGGACGCAGTCGCCGCCCACCATGGCAGCCTGGCCAAGGAGCATCGCCTGTCAGCCGAACAGCGCCTGAAGGCTGGTGGTCTGCGGATGCTGGTAGCTACCGCGTCGTTGGAGCTGGGCATCGATATCGGCGACGTCGACCTGGTGTGCCAGATAGCCTCGCCCGGCTCCATTGCCGCCTTCCTGCAACGCGTCGGCCGCTCGGGGCACCAGGTCGATGGCATTCCCAAGGGCCGACTGTTCCCTACCTCGCGTGACGACCTGATCGAATGCGTGGCCCTGCTCGACTGCGTGCGCCGGGGCGAGCTGGACCTGCTGCACATCCCCAACGCGCCACTGGATGTACTGGCCCAGCAGATCATCGCCGAAGTCAGCAACCAGCCTTGGCCAGAGCAGGCGTTGTTCGACTGCCTGCGCGCCGCGATGCCCTATGCAGGGCTTGACCAGGCGCATTACCAGGCCCTGCTGCAGATGCTCGCCGAGGGTTACAACGGCCGCCAGGGTGTACGCAGCGCCTACCTGCATCGCGACGCAGTGAATGGCACCCTGCGTGGACGTCGCGGCAGCCAGCTCACTGCCCTGACCAGCGGCGGTACCATCCCCGAGACTGCCGACTACAGCGTGCTGCTCGAACCCCAGGCACTGAACATCGGCAGCGTCAATGAAGACTTCGCGGTGGAAAGCATCGCCGGCGATATCTTCCAGCTGGGCAATGCTTCCTATCGCATCCTGCGCGTGGAGCCCGGGCGGGTACGGGTCGAGGATGCCCATGGCCTGCCGCCGACCATCCCCTTCTGGCTCGGTGAAGCGCCGGGGCGCAGTGACGAATTGTCCACCGCAGTCGCGCGCCTGCAGGCACGTCTCGATGAGCAGCTGCAGCAGCATGCAGGCGACCAGTCCCACGTGCTGCAGTGGCTGAAAGCCGACTATGTGCTGGACGACGACAGCGCCAGCCAGTTGCTCGACTACCTGGGCCGTACCCAGCAAGTGCTGGGCGCCCTGCCGTCGCAGCAGACACTGGTGATGGAGCGCTTTTTCGACGAGTCCGGCGGCACCCAACTGATCATCCACTCCCCCTACGGCAGCCGCATCAACCGCGCCTGGGGCCTGGCCCTGCGCAAACGCTTCTGCCGCACCTTCAATTTCGAATTGCAGGCGGCGGCCAGCGAAGATGCGATCGTGCTGTCGCTGTCCACCAGCCACAGCTTCGACCTCGATGAAGTGTGGCGCTACCTGTCGAGCCGCACCGCCGAGCAGGTGCTGGTCCAGGCACTGCTCGACGCGCCGCTGTTTGGTGTGCGTTGGCGCTGGAACGCGGCCGTGGCGATGGCCCTGCCGCGCTTCATCGGAGGGCGCAAGGTAGCGCCGCAGATCCAGCGGATGAAGAGCGAAGACCTGGTCGCCACAGTGTTCCCCGACCAGATCGCCTGCCTTGAAAACATCGTCGGCGAGCGCCAGATTCCCGACCATCCGCTGGTGCAACAGACCCTCGACGATTGTCTGCACGACGCCATGGACAGCGAGGGCTGGCTGGCACTGCTGCGGCGCATGGAAAGCGGCGAGGTGCGCCTGCTCAGCCGCGACCTGCCCGCCCCCTCACCGCTGGCCGCGGCCATCCTCAATGCTCGTCCCTATGCATTTCTCGACGATGCACCGCTGGAGGAGCGCCGTACCCAAGCGGTGCTCAACCGACGCTGGAACGAAGTGCGCAGCGGCGACGACCTCGGCGCGCTGGATGCCGATGCGATCAGTGCGGTCGCGGATGAAGCCTGGCCAAGACCGCTCAACCTCGACGAAATGCACGAGGCGCTGATGAGCCTGGGCACGATCACGCAAGCCGAGGTGCAAGCCAACGATGGCTGGGCAGCCCTGCTCGGGCAGTTGGCAGACGCTGGCCGTGCCTGCCGTCTGGACACCTGCGGCCAGCCGCTGTGGCTGGCTCGCGAGCGCCTGAAGTCGATGACCACGCTGTACCCCGACGCTTCGCTCGCCCCTGCCCTGCAGCCCTTGCCCGGGTTCGACCAGGTCGTCGATGCGGATAGCGCCTTGAGCGATCTGCTGCGTGGCCGCCTGAGCGCCTTCGGCCCACTCACCCTGGCGCAGATCGCCACGCCATTGAGCCGCAGCGAGAGCGACGTCGAACAGGCGTTGGCGCGGCTGGAGCGCGAAGGCTATGTCTTGCGCGGGCACTTCAGCCCAGGTCAGCCGCCGCTGCAATGGTGCGAGCGTCACCTGCTGGCACGCATTCACCGCTATACCGTCAAGCGCCTGCGCCGGGAGATCGAACCGGTCAGCCTGCAGGATTTCATGCGTTTTCAGTTCGACTGGCAGCACCTGAGCCAGGAGGAACGCCTGCGCGGGCCGCAGGCGGTAGCGCAGGTGCTCGGACAGCTCGAGGGCCTCCCCTGCGCCGCCGGGGCCTGGGAGGCGGAGCTGTTGCCTGCGCGGATCAAGGACTACAGCCCGCACTGGCTTGACGACGCCTGTCGCAGTGGCCAGTGGGCCTGGACGCGGCTGGCCGCCAGTGTGTCGAGCAGTACCCTGTCGAGTACGCCGCTGGTGCTTCTGCCGCGCGAACGCCTCGCCCTGTGGCGCAGCCTGGCCAGCATTCCGTCGCCCGAGGCGCTCGGCGCACGGGCACAGCGCGTGCACCAGGCTTTGCAGGCCCATGGCGCGCTGTTCTTCGACGAGCTGGCCGAGCAAGCCCGCCTGCTGCCCAGCGAGCTGGAAAACGCCCTGCAGGAACTGGTCGGCTCGGGGCTGGCGGGCGCCGACAGCTTCAGCGGTGTGCGCAGCCTGATAACGCCGGCGGCCAAACGTTCGTCACGCAATAGCCGCCGCGGTCATCCACCGCTGTCCAGCAGCATGGTGCAGGCCGGTCGCTGGGCGCTGCTGCGGCGCAGCACTGGCGAACAGGACAGCGACCAGCGCCTGGAACATATAGCCCGCAGCCTGTTGCGTCGTTATGGGGTGATCTGCTGGCGCCTGCTGGAGCGCGAAAGCGCAGCACTACCACCATGGCGCGAACTCCTGCGCTGCTATCACCGGCTGGAGGCACGCGGGGAAATCCGTGGCGGGCGGTTCATTGCCGGGCTAGCCGGCGAACAGTTCGCCCTGCCCGAAGCCGTGGGGTTATTGCGCCAGGTGCGGCGGCGGGAAGTGGACGGGGCGCTGGTGGTGGTCAGCGCCAGCGATCCATTGAACCTGGTCGGCACTCTGCTGCCAGGTAGCAAGCTACCGGCTGCGGGGGGCAACCGCCTGCTGTATCGCGACGGCGTGCCGGTGGCAGTGCGGATCGCGGGCAACTACCGGTTTCTGATCGAGGGACCGGCCGAGGAACAGCAAACCTGGCGCCAGCGCCTGTTGCGCGACAACTGAGCGCACCTAAACCTTCGCGGCAAACCCTGCAAAACGCTTGTTGAACCCGGCCACTCGCCCCTCGACAGTCGTTTTGCGCTGCTGACCGGTGTAAACCGGGTGCGATGCACTGGACACATCCAGCGCCACGTAGGGGTAGGTCTGGCCGTCGCTGTGAACCTGGGTGCGATCCGTTTCCACGGTCGATCCGATCAGAAAGAACACATCCGCCGCCGTGTCGTGGAACAGCACGGGACGATATTCGGGATGGATACCTGCTTTCATGAAAATCACCTCGGTCATTAATTAATACTTTATAACATACTACATTGAGAATGATTTTCGATACCCGAAATTTCATTTTCCCTCGCCTTTCGTCCGCTGGCCATTTGTCACCCTACCGGGCTATGGTCGGGGTTTGCCCAGGCCCCTGAGCCTGATTGACCGAAGCATTCGCAAGGATTTTCGCATGAGTCTGTCACTCCTCAGCCGTTACGCCGTGTTCGCCGCCTGCGTGCTGTTCACCTTGGCCAGCCTTCCCTTCCTGCACCACGAATGGCTGTGGCCCTTTACCCTGACCACCGCCGTGCTCAGCCTGATCGGCCTGTTCGACCTGCTGCAGAAACGCCATGCGGTACGCCGCAACTACCCGATTCTGGGCAACATTCGCTACCTGGTCGAAGGCATTCGCCCGGAGATCCGCCAGTACCTGCTCGAATCCGACAGCGATGCCCTGCCCTTCTCCCGCGCCCAGCGCTCGCTGGTGTACGCCCGCGCCAAGAACGAAGCCTCCGACAAACCCTTCGGCACCCTGATCGATGTGTATGAGTCGGGTTTCGAGTTCATCGGCCACTCCATGCGCCCCGCGCCACTGGCCGACCCAACAGGTTTCCGCATCACCGTCGGTGGCCCGCAGTGCAGCCAGCCTTACTCGGCATCGATCTTCAACATCTCGGCCATGAGCTTCGGTTCGCTCAGTGCCAATGCCATCCGTGCCCTCAACGAAGGTGCCCGGCTCGGCAACTTCGCCCATGACACCGGCGAAGGCAGCATCAGCCCCTACCACCGCGAGCACGGTGGCGACCTGGTCTGGGAACTGGGCAGCGGCTACTTCGGCTGCCGTACCGCGGACGGACGCTTCGACCCCGCGCGCTTCGCCGAGCAGGCCGCCAACCCACAGGTGCGGATGATCGAAATCAAGATGAGCCAGGGCGCCAAGCCCGGCCACGGCGGCATTCTGCCCAAGCACAAGGTGACCCAGGAAATCGCCGACACCCGCGGCATCGTCATGGGCGAGGACTGCATCTCGCCGTCCCGCCACAGCGCGTTCTCCACGCCCATCGAAATGATGCAGTTCATCGCCCAGTTGCGTGAGCTGTCCGGCGGCAAGCCGGTAGGCTTCAAGTTCTGCCTGGGTCATCCGTGGGAATTCATGGGCATCGCCAAGGCCATGCTGGAAACCGGCATCCTGCCCGACTTCATCGTCGTCGACGGCAAAGAGGGCGGTACCGGCGCCGCGCCCGTGGAGTTCACCGACCACATCGGCGTCCCCCTGCGCGAGGGCTTGCTGTTCGTGCACAACACCCTGGTTGGCCTGAACCTGCGCGACAAGATCAAGCTCGGCGCCAGTGGCAAGATCGTCAGTGCCTTCGACATCGCCAGCGTGCTGGCTATCGGCGCCGACTGGGCCAACTCTGCACGCGGCTTCATGTTCGCCATCGGCTGCATCCAGTCGCAGAGCTGCCACACCAACAAGTGCCCGACCGGCGTTGCCACCCAGGACGCCCTGCGCCAGCGCGCACTGGTGGTGCCCGACAAGGCCCAGCGGGTGCTCAACTTCCACCACAACACCCTGCGCGCCCTGGCCGAAATGCTGGCCGCTGCAGGCCTCGAGCACCCCGCGCAACTGGAGGCCAAGCACCTGGTGCGGCGTATTTCCGCCACCGAGATCAAGCTGTTCTCGCAGATGCACGTGTTCCTCAAGCCCGGCGAACTACTGACCGGCGAGGTGGACGGGCAGTTCTACTCGCGGATGTGGCAGTTGGCGCGCGCCGACAGTTTCGAGCCGCACAGCGAAGCCGCAGCCTGATCCGAATACACCGATCATCGCCCTCACAATTTTTTCACCAAGTCCGGCCAGCGTCTAAGCTTCAGACAAGCAAGACGAAAATACTTGGCCGGACTGAACTCTATGGGCGCACTGTGGCAATCGGAACAGACCAGAACGGAAGCACCCGAAGCACCTCTGGCCGAGCCACCACAGCCGAAGCCACCTCGTCAGCGTCGGTTGTGGTGGCGACTGATCATCCTGATCGTGCTGGTGGCCATGGTGGCGGTGGGCTTTGCCGTCTATGAGGAGGTGCAGAGCTCGGACCTGCAATCGCGTGAATTCAGCCGCCTGGCCAGCACCCTCACCTACTCGCTGGAGCGCGGGCCGAGCGACGCGATCGTCTACCCAGGCGACGGCCCCTTCGACAAGCGCCTGGGCTACAGCGCCCTGGGTCAGTTCCTGCCGCGCCTGCTCAAGCGCGACTACCTGATCAGCGAGCAGGTGCGTTTCTCCCCGGCACTGATGCGCTATGTCGACCACGGCCTGTTCGTGCCCTACGTCGAGAAGATCCAGGCCGGCCTGTCGATCACCGACTGCCGCGGCGACACCCTCTACCAGTACCACTACCCCCAGCACCTGTACGACGACTTCGCCTCGATCCCGCCGGTGATCGTCAACAGCCTGCTGTTCATCGAGAACCGCGACCTGCTCGACAGCAAGGACCCGCAGAACAACCCAGCGGTAGACTGGCCACGCTTCGCCAAGGCGGCCTACAGCCAGGTCGCCAAGTACCTGGCCCTGCCCGGCCAGTCAGCGGGCGGCAGCACCCTGGCGACACAGTTGGAAAAATACCGGCACTCGCCGGACGGCCTGACGGTCAACGGCGCCGAGAAGATCCGCCAGATGATTTCTGCCAGCGTGCGCGCCTATCAGGGCGGGCCGGACACCACCGAGGCGCGCCAGCGCATCGTGCGCGACTACCTGAACAGCGTGCCGCTCTCGGCGGTACCCGGGCACGGTGAAGTGCATGGCATGGCCGAAGGGCTACGGGTCTGGTACGGCGCAGACTTCGCCGAGGTGAACAAGGCGCTCACCGCGACCGAAACCGACGCCCAGAGCATGGCCGCTCGTGGCCTGGCCCTGCGTGAAGTGCTGTCATTGATGATTGCCCAGCGCCGACCTTCGCACTACCTGTCCAAAGGCCGCGTCGAGCTGGCCGAGCTCACCGACTCGCATATCCGCGTGCTCGCCGCCAACGGCATCATCGATCGCCCGCTGGCCGACGCCGCGCTGGCCAGCAAGGCGGTGTACCGCGACTGGGTGGCTCAGCCGACCATCGTGCCGATCATCACCAACAAGGGCATCAGCCTGGCCCGTAACCGCCTGGCAGCCATGCTCAACCGCCCGCTGTACGACCTCGATCGCCTCGACCTCTCCGCCACAAGCACCCTGCAAGCCGACTTGCAGACCCAGGTCAGCCAGTACCTGAAGAACCTCGCCGACCCCGAGTTCGCCGCGCAGATGGGCCTGATCGGCGAGCGCCTGCTGACCAGCAAGACCACCGACCAGGTCAGCTACAGCTTCACCCTGTTCGAGCGCACCGCCGACGGCTCGCGGGTTCGGGTGCAGACCGACAGCACCAACCAGCCGTTCGACATCAACGAGGGCAGCAAGCTGGAACTGGGTTCGACCGCCAAGCTGCGGGTGCTGACCACCTACCTTGAAATCGTCGCCGAGCTGCACGACAAGTACGCCGGCAAGCCGGTAGCCGAGCTCAAGAAAGTGGAGGTAGCCGACCTGGACCGCATCACCCAGTGGTCACTGGAATGGCTGATGCTGAACAGCAAGAACCAGAACCTCGACGCCATGCTCGACGCCGCGCTGGAGCGCAAGTACTCGGCCAATACCGGCGAGGCATTTTTCACCGGTGGTGGCATGCACGTGTTCAACAACTTCCGCAAGGAGGACAACGGCCGCAACCCAACCCTCAAGGACGCATTGCGCGAGTCGATCAACCTGCCGTTCATCCGCCTGATGCGCGACCTGGTGCGCTACGTCACCTACCAGCAACCCTACAACCGCGAACCACTGCTCAAGGATGACGCCGACCCGCGCCGCCAGGAGTACCTGGCGCGCTTCGCCGACCGCGAGGGCACCAATTACCTGATGCGCTTCTGGCGCAAGTACCAGCGCAAGACCTCCCAGCAACGCCTGGACACCTTCCTCGACAGCATGCGCGTCACCCCCCAGCGCCTGGCGGCGGTGCACCGCTACCTGTTCCCCGAGGCCGGCCAGGAAACCTTCAACGCCTTCGTCCGCGCGCACAGCGCCAAGGACAAGGCCGCCATGGCCAAGCTCAACGACGGCCGCCTTTCTGAAATGTACGCCGCCTACGGTCCAGGCAAGTACGACTTGCCCGATCAGGGTTTCATCGCCAAGGTCCACCCTCTGGACTTGTGGCTGCTCGGCTACCTGCTGAAAAACCCTGGCGCCACCCCCACCGAGATGGTCAACGCCAGCCGCTTCGAGCGTCAGGAGGTGTACAGCTGGTTGTTCAAGAGCCGTCACCAGGGCGCCCGTGACAGCCGCATCCGCACCATGGTCGAAATCGAGGCGTTTCTCGACATCCACCAGCGCTGGAAGCGCGTCGGCTACCCCTTCGATCACCTGGTACCGTCACTGGCCACGGCCATTGGCAGCTCGGGCGACCGCCCTGCGGCGCTGTCCGAACTGGTAGGCATCATCCAGAACGATGGCGTACGCCTGCCGACCCTGCGCATCGACACCTTGCACTTTGCGGCCGGCACCCCCTATGAAACCAAACTGATCAGCGACCCCGACCGCGGCCAACGAATCCTCAAGGTGGAAGTGGCGCGGGCCCTGAAAGGCGCGATGTCGCAGGTGGTCGATGCCGGTACGGCGCGGCGTATTTCCGGCAGCTTCAAGCTGCACGACGGTACCTCGCTGGTGATGGGTGGCAAGACCGGGACGGGTGACAACCGCCTGCAGAGCTACGGCGCCGGCGGACGGCTGATCGGCTCACGCTCGCTGAACCGCACTGCCACCTTCGTGTTCTTCCTCGGCGACAACCACTTCGGCACGCTCACCGCCTTCGTGCCGGGACGCACGGCGGAGTCGTTCAAGTTCACCTCGGCACTGCCCGTGCAGGTACTCAAGGGTATGGCGCCGATTCTCATGCCATACCTGGAGCCGGGAAACCCCAATGAATGCAAGGCGCCGCAACTGGCGATGCACTGACAGGCAAGGCACCCATCAAAAAACCAGATGATAATCATCTGCATTTGAAGCCTTGTGTTTAGATATATCTTGAGTAATATCTTGCGATATATCGAAACACAAGGAGTCTGCACCTCATGCGTGACCACGCCCCCCATGATCCTTTCGAGCGCCGCCCCGGTCGCGGTGAGCGCGGCCCGCGGGTGTTCGCCCCTGGCGATCTGAAACTGCTGATGCTGTCGATGCTCGCCGAGCAACCCGGCCACGGCTACGACCTGATTCGTCAGATCGAAGGGCTATTCGATGGCAGCTACAGCCCCAGCCCCGGGGTGATCTACCCGACCCTCAACTTTCTTGAGGAAGCCGAGCTGATCAGTGGCCAGATTCAGGGCAGCAAGCGCCTCTATGTCATCACCGAAGTCGGTCGCCAATCACTCGCCGAACAAGCCGTCGCCCTCGACGGCGTACGCATGCGCATCGAGTTGAGCAAGCGTGCCCTGCGCGGACATGACCGGCCGCCAGAGATCAACGAGGCGGTCGGCAATCTGCGCCATGCCCTGCACATGCACAGCGGCCGCTGGACACCCGAGGAAATCGAGCGGGTACGCGGCCTGCTCAACGACACGGCCAGGGCCATCGCAGGCGGGCCGACCGATTCCGTTCAGGAGAAAACCCCATGAGCGACACCATTCATCGCGTCAACCACGAGATCCGCCAACGCCGTCTGCAGGTGCTGCGGGTCACCGACCTGACCCCGCGCATGCGCCGTATCACCCTGGGCGGTGCGGAACTGGCAGGCTTCACCAGCCTGGGCACGGACGACCACGTCAAGGTGCTGTTCGGCTGCACGCCCGAGGAGCAACAAGCGATCGAGGCCCGCAACCTGGGCCGCGACGGCGGCGTACGACCGACCATGCGCGAGTACACACCGCGGCGCATCGACCTGGACGCCCTGGAGCTGGACATCGACTTCGTCCTGCATGGCGACGGCCCTGCCTCGACCTGGGCTGCCCAGGCCGCGCCGGGCCAGCACCTCGATATCGCCGGCCCACGCGCGTCGATGGTGGTGCCGGACATCTTCGACAGCTACCTGCTGATCGGCGACGAAACCGCCATCCCCGCGATTGCCCGACGGCTCGAGGAGCTGCCGGCCGGACGCCAGGTGCTGGCGGTCATCCAGATCGAGGATGAACAGGAGCGCCAGCCGCTGCCGAGCAAGGCGCAGGTGGAGGTCATCTGGGTACGTCGGCAGGCAGAGGACCTGCTCGGCCTGGTGAAAAACCTGGCGTTGCCGCAGGGCCGGCTGTATGGCTGGGTAGCGCTGGAGAAGGGCCTGACCCGGCAGGCCAAGGCTTTGCTGCTGGAAAAGGGCGTGGCCGAGGATGCGCTCAAGGCAGCTGCTTACTGGCGCGCAGAGGGCACTGCGGATGATGAGTAGCCAGTAAGACCGATGCGGCCCTGTCGCGGGACGAGTCGCAGCGACTCGTCCCGACTCATCCCTTCACCCGCCCCCACCACCGATCCATCCCGATCACCAGCAACCCGATCCCCCAGAACCCCGCCAACACCGCCAGTGCATTGATCAGCACCCGCCCATACCCCAGGCTCGCCACATCGACGAAGGGATAGGGGTAGACCCCGATCTCATGCCCCCGCCACAAGGTAAACAGGAAATACACCAGCGGGTACAGGCTCCAGGCGCCCAGGTGCCATAGCCGCAAGCGCCCCTTGGGCACCGCCAGACACCAGTACAGCACGAACACCAGCGGCATCACGTCGTGCAACAGTTCGTCGGCCAGCCACTGCCAACCCTCGGGTTGCCACAGGTGCCGAAGCAGCAGGCTGTAGGCCACTGCCACCAGCACGATACTGACCAGCACACCGGAACTCACCGCCGGCGTCAGGAACCAGCGCCGCGCCGCCGTCTCACGGCCGAACGCCGCATGGCTCAGTACCGTGGCCACCAGGGTGTTGCTCAGCACGGTGAAATAGCCGAACAGATTGACCATGCCACCGATCAAGCTGGCCTGCTCCTGCCAGCGCGCCAGCAGCACCAGATACAACTGCACCGCCAACCCCGTCCAGCCGAGCAGCGCGGCCAGGGTCAGCCAGGGACGCGGCACCCTCAAGCCTTGCGTGACAGCTTGATGTACAGCTGCTCGACCTTTTCCCGCGCCCAAGGCGTCTTGCGCAGGAAGGTCAGGCTCGACTTGATGCTCGGGTCGCTCTTGAAGCAGCGGATGTCGATGCGCTCGGCCAGCCCCTGCCATTGGTAGTGGGCCACCAGCTCGGTGAGGATCTGCTCCAGCGTCTTGCCGTGCAGTGCGTTGTGTTGGGCCGTGCTCATGCAGTGCTCCCGCGTTGAAAGATGCGCACCTTACACGAGTGTAGTGGGCCGGTGTGCAAGGATGCGGACCGCCTGCGCTCCCAGCCCAGGCCAGAGCCTTCCACAGCACAAACCCCTGGCCAGACAGGAAACCTCTGTGATGAAATAGAAATGTTATATTGTATCTATTCGTATCTTCACTATAACTATCTGCCAAGGAACGTCACACGCTCATGTTGTCCAAGTCCCTGCGCCTCTCTCCCCTCGCTGTCGCCTTGTGGCTGGCGTCATCGCCCAGCCAGGCGGTGGAGCTCGAACCCCAGGTGATCACCGCCAACCCGCTCGGCAACCGTCAGCTCGCCGCCCCAAGCACCGTGCTCGAAGGCGATGACCTGCTGCAACAGCAGCACGGCAGCCTCGGTGAAACCCTCAACAAACAGCCCGGTGTCGCCTCCACCTGGTTCGGTCCAGGCGCCAGTCGCCCGGTGATCCGCGGCCTGGATGGCGACCGCATCCGCATCCTGCGCAACGGCGTCGGTGCCCTGGATGCCTCGTCATTGTCCTATGACCACGCCGTGCCGCTGGACCCGGTCACCGTCGAACGCGTCGAGATCGTCCGTGGCCCGGCTGCGCTGCTTTACGGCGGCAACGCCATCGGTGGTGTAGTCAACACCTTCGACAACCGCATTCCCGACTCGCCGATCGATGGCATCCATGGTGCAGGCGAGCTGCGCTATGGCGGCGCCGACACCACACGCAGCAGCGCTGGGAAGCTCGAAGCCGGTGACGGCAATTTCGCCCTGCACCTGGACGCCAACAGCCGTCAGTTCAACGACCTGCGCATCCCCGGCTATGCACGCAGCGCGAAGGTGCGCGACGCCGACGAACCCGCCAGCAAGCATCGCCTGGAAAACAGCGACGGCCGCCAGGACGGCGGCGCCATCGGTGGTTCCTACCATTGGGACCATGGCTATGCAGGCCTGTCCTATAGCCGCTACGACAGCAACTACGGCTCGGTGGCCGAGCCCGGCGTGCGCCTGGACATGCAACAGGACCACTACGCCTTCGCCTCGGAACTGCGCGACCTCGAAGGGCCGTTCAGTTCGGTCAAGGTCGACGCCGGCTACACCGACTACCAACACCGCGAGATCGAAGAGGGCGAGGTCCACACCACCTTCAAGAACAAAGGCTATGAGGCGCGCATCGAAGCCCGCCACCAGCCCATCGGCCCCGTCGAAGGGGTGATCGGCGCCCAGGTCAGTCGCAACGAGTTCTCGGCGCTGGGCGAAGAAGCCTTCGTGCCGCACACCGACACCGACAGCCTGGCGCTGTTCATGCTCGAGCAATGGCAGGCCACCGAACGCCTGAACCTGAGCCTCGGCGCCCGCCTGGAGCACACCCGCATCGACCCGGATGCCAAGGGCAACGAGAACTTCGTTGGTGCCGACAAATCGACCAGCTTCAATGCCGCAAGCCTGTCATCGGGCGCGGTGTACCAGCTCGATCCGGTCTGGGCACTGGCGGCGAGCCTGGCCTACACCGAGCGCGCACCGACCTTCTACGAGCTGTATGCCAACGGCGCACACGTCGCCACCGGCGCCTATGAAGTCGGCGATCCGAACCTGAACAAGGAGAAGGCAATTTCCGGCGACCTGGCACTGCGCTTCGACAACGGCACGCACAAGGGCAGTGTCGGCGTGTTCTACAGCCACTTTCGCAACTACATCGGCCTGATCGGCAGCGGTAATCTGCGTGAAGGGCATGACCATGGTGACGACGACCATGACCATGACCATGATCATGACGACGGCGGGATTCCTGAGTACCTGTATCAGGGCGTGCGTGCGCGCTTCTATGGTATCGAGGCCCAGGATCGCTGGAAGCTGGTGGAGAACCGCTACGGCAGCTTCGCCCTGGAGCTGTCCGGCGACTATACCCGCGCCAAGAACCTCGACACCGGCGAGCCACTGCCACGCATCGCCCCGCTGCGGGTGGGCACCGGCCTGCTGTGGGAGCTGGATCGCTGGCAGGCGCGCGTGGACGTGCAACACGCCGCCTCGCAGCACCGCAAGCCGGACAACGAACACGGCACCGACGGCTACACCACCCTCGGCGCCAGCGTCGGCTATCGCTTCGACATTGGCCAGAGCCAGTGGCTGGCCTTCGTGCGTGGCGAGAACCTGACCGACCAGACCGTGCGCTACGCCAGTTCCATCCTGCGCGATATCGCGCCGGCACCGGGGCGTAGCGTCGAAGTCGGGCTGCGCACCAGCTTCTGACCTGCTTGCAGGGACAACTGTCTTGTTCAAAATCTAAAGGCCAGCCCAATCCGAGTAGGAGCGGGCTTGCCCGCGAACACGGGCGTAGCCCGTGCCAGACAGCGTGGTGTTTTTTTCGCGGGCCAGCCCGCTCCTACAGGAACTGCACCCACTATTACGTCTGCGACAACAATCCCCTGCGACATTTTGTCTTTTTTTCTTACAACTTCCCCTATATCCTCCGCACCGCAAGCTGAAACGCTTCACTAATAAACCCTCCAGCCGTTTCCATCGAAGCGTTCGCTCCTCGATGCGCTTGCGTTTTTCTCAATAATCAAAAGACAGCGCTATCTCATGTTTCAACTGCCGAAGAATCCATACCCGGGCCTCGCCCTCACCGCCCTGCTCAGCGGCTTTTCGCCCAGCGCCAGCGCAGACGCGCCCTTCGCCAAAGACTCACCCTGGATGTTCGGTGACTGGGACGGTACCCGCACCGCACTCCAGGCGCAGGGCTACGACTTCACCTTCGGCTACACCGGCGAAATGGGCAGTAACCTGCACGGCGGCTTCGATCACGATCGCACCGCACGCTACAGCGACCAGTTCACCTTGGGCGCCCATCTGGACCTGCAAAAGATCCTCGGCTGGCACGACAGCGAATTCCAGCTGACGGTCACCGAACGCCACGGCCAGAACATCAGCAACGACCGGATCAACGACCCGCGCGTGGGAGGTTTCACCTCCGCCCAGGAAGTCTGGGGCCGCGGCGAAACCTGGCGTCTGACACAAATGTGGATCAAGCAGAAATACTTCGATGGCGCACTGGACGTGAAGGTCGGCCGCTTCGGTGAAGGCGAGGACTTCAACAGCTTCCCCTGCGACTTCCAGAACCTGGCGTTCTGCGGTTCCCAGGTGGGTAACTGGGTGGGTGGCATCTGGTACAACTGGCCGGTCAGCCAATGGGCGCTGCGGGTGAAGTACAACCTCGCTGACGACCTCTACGCGCAGGTCGGCGTCTTCGAACAGAATCCCTCCAACCTTGAATCCGGCAATGGTTTCAAGCTCAGTGGCAGCGGTACGCAAGGTGCGCTGATGCCGATCGAACTGGTGTGGACCCCAAGGGTCAATGGTCTGAAAGGGGAATATCGCGCCGGCTACTACTACAGTAATGCCAAGGCACAGGATGTTTACAAGGACGGCAACGGCCAACCGGCGGCCTTGAGCGGCCAGGCTTACCGCAGCAGCGCCAGCAAGCATGGTTTCTGGCTCGGCGCCCAGCAGCAGGTGACCTCGCGCGCCTCGGACGCCTCCCGCGGGCTAAGCCTGTTCGCCAATGCAACGATGCATGACAAGAAGACCAATGCCATCGACAACTACGTTCAGGCAGGTGTGGTGTACAAGGGGCCCTTCGATGCCCGCGCCAAGGACGACATCGGTTTCGCCCTCGCCCGCGTGCACGTCAACCCCGCCTACCGCAAGAACGCGCGCCTGGCCAACCAGGCCAACGCCGTCGTCGACTACGACAATCCCGGCTTCCTGCCCGTCCAGGACACCGAATACAGCGCCGAACTCTACTACGGCGTTCACCTGGCGGACTGGCTCACCGTGCGTCCTAACCTGCAGTACATCCGCCATCCGGGCGGGGTGTCGCAGGTCGATGACGCGCTGATCGGCGGCCTGAAGATCCAGAGCAGTTTCTGAACCCAACCTCGAACGAACGGAGAACATGCGATGAGCACTGACGGTGCCAAGAATGGAACCCGCTGGCTACCGCGCCTCGTAGGCGTGCTGCTGTTGCTGATGGGCCTGGCCCTGATCGCAGGCGGTATCAAGCTGAGCCAGCTGGGGGGATCCCTTTACTACCTGATCGGCGGGATCGGCTTTGCCCTTTCGGGCATCCTGCTGATCGCCCTGCGCCGCATCGGCCTTGGCCTGTATGGCGTGGTGCTGCTGGCCAGCACCGCCTGGGCGCTATGGGAAGTGGGTCTGGACTGGTGGCAACTGGTGCCACGCCTGGCCATCTGGTTCGCCCTCGGCGTGGTCCTGCTGCTGCCCTGGGCGCGCCGCCCGCTGCTTGGGCCTGCCTCTAAGGTCAACGGCGCCCTGCTAGCCGCCGCCGTGGTCGCTTCCGGCGCAACCGCAGTTGGTAGCCAGTTCACCCATCCCGGGGAGATCTTCGGCGAATTGGGGCGTGACAGCAGCGAAATGGCCAGTGCAGCCCCTTCCATGCCGGACGGCGAATGGCAGGCCTACGGGCGTACCGAACACGGCGACCGCTACTCGCCCCTGCGCCAGATCACCCCGCAGAACGCTTATCGCCTGGAAGAAGCCTGGCGCATTCGCACCGGCGACCTGCCGACCGAAAACGACCCGGTCGAATTGACCAACGAGAACACCCCACTCAAGGCCAACGGCATGCTCTATGCCTGCACCGCGCACAGCAAGGTGCTGGCCCTGGACCCGGACACCGGTGCCGAAATCTGGCGCTTCGACCCGCAGGTCAAGAGCCCGGTCAAGACCTTCAAGGGCTTCGCCCACATGACCTGCCGCGGCGTTTCGTACTATGACGAAAACCGCTACGTCAGCCGTGACGGCAGCCCTGCGCCGAAGATCTCCGATGCCGGCCAGGTCGTTGCCCAGACCTGCCCACGACGCCTGTACCTGCCCACTGCCGATGCCCGCCTGATCGCGATCAACGCCGACAACGGCAAGGTCTGCGAAGGCTTCGCCAACCAGGGTGCGATCGACCTGACCACCGGCATCGGCCCATTCACCGCCGGCGGCTACTACTCCACCTCGCCAGCGGCGATCACCCGTGATCTGGTGATCATCGGCGGGCATGTCACCGACAACGAGTCGACCAACGAACCGTCCGGCGTGATCCGCGCCTACGACGTGCACGACGGCCGCCTGGTGTGGAACTGGGACAGCGATAACCCCGACGACACCAAGCCCCTGGCGCCGGGCAAGACCTACAGCCGCAACTCGGCGAACATGTGGTCGCTGGCCAGCGTCGATGAAGACCTGGGCATGATCTACCTGCCGTTGGGCAACCAGACCCCTGACCAGTGGGGCGCCAACCGCACCCCAGGCGCCGAGAAGTACAGCGCTGGCGTGGTCGCCCTGGACCTGGCCACCGGCAAGGCACGCTGGAACTACCAGTTCACCCACCACGATCTGTGGGACATGGACGTGGGCAGCCAGCCCACCCTGGTGCACCTGAAGACCGACGACGGCGTGAAGCCTGCGGTCATCGTGCCGACCAAGCAGGGCAGCCTGTACGTGCTCGACCGTCGTGACGGCACCCCGATCGTGCCGATCCGCGAGATCCCGGTACCGCAAGGCGCGGTCAAGGGCGATCACACGGCGCCGACCCAAGCCCGCTCCGACCTCAACCTGCTCGGCCCCGAGCTGACCGAACAGGCCATGTGGGGCGCCACGCCATTCGACCAGATGCTGTGCCGCATCCAGTTCCGCGAGCTGCGCTACGAAGGCCAGTACACCCCGCCGTCCGAACAGGGCTCGCTGGTGTATCCCGGCAACGTCGGCGTGTTCAACTGGGGCAGCGTGTCGGTCGACCCGGTGCGTCAGTTGCTGTTCACCTCGCCGAACTACATGGCGTTCGTGTCGAAGATGATCCCGCGCGAGCAGGTAGCCGAAGGCAGCAAGCGCGAAAGCGAGACCAGCGGCGTGCAGCCGAACACCGGCGCCCCGTATGCCGTGACCATGCACCCGTTCATGTCGCCACTGGGCGTGCCGTGCCAGGCACCGGCCTGGGGTTATGTGGCCGCTATCGACCTGTTCACCAACAAGGTGGTGTGGAAACGCAAGAACGGCACCACTCGTGACAGCACCCCTGTACCGATCGGCTTGCCGGTGGGTGTACCAAGCATGGGTGGCTCGATCGTCACCGCCGGTGGCGTGGGCTTCCTCAGCGGCACCCTGGACCAGTACCTGCGCGCCTATGACGTGCACAACGGCAAGGAACTGTGGAGCGCTCGCCTGCCAGCCGGTGGCCAGGCCACGCCAATGACCTACACGGGCAAGGACGGCAAGCAGTATGTGCTGATCGTGGCCGGAGGACATGGCTCGCTAGGCACCAAGATGGGCGACTACATCATCGCTTACAAACTGGCTGAATAAGCCTCGACTGCGGCGGTGGCCACACCGCCGCCTTCGCGGGCAGGCCCGCGAGCGGCCCGGCACCGGCCGGCAAAGATGAAAGCCTCCCCCTCCAGCCTTCGTCTACCATTGAAACCCATCCCTCCCCGCCCCATCTAAGCACCATAGTCATTCACGCAGGTGCCCCATGAGCGACCAGCAGGATTTCCCGGAACACCCCGACGCACAGAGCGAAATCGAACACCTCGAGGCCAAGGCCGAGACCAGCCGCGCCCTTGCCCTGCCCGGCCAGCAACTGCCGGACAAGGTCTACGTGATCCCGATCCACAACCGCCCGTTCTTCCCCGCGCAAGTGCTGCCGGTGATTGTCAACGAGGAACCCTGGGCCGAAACCCTCGACCTGGTCGCCAAGACCGATCATCATTCCCTGGCCCTGTTCTTCATGGACACGCCGCCCGAAGACCACCGCCACTTCGACACCAAGGCGTTGCCGGAATACGGCACCCTGGTCAAGGTGCACCATGCCAGCCGCGAGAACGGCAAGCTGCAGTTCGTCGCCCAGGGCCTGACCCGCGTACGCATCCGCACCTGGCTCAAGCACCATCGACCACCCTACCTGGTCGAAGTCGAGTACCCGCACCAGCCCGCGCAGCCCACCGACGAGGTCAAGGCCTACGGCATGGCCCTGATCAATGCGATCAAGGAACTGCTGCCGCTCAATCCGCTGTACAGCGAAGAGCTGAAGAACTATCTCAACCGCTTCAGCCCCAACGACCCCTCGCCCCTCACCGACTTCGCCGCTGCCCTGACCTCTGCCACCGGCAACCAGTTGCAGGAAGTGCTCGACTGCGTCCCCATGCTCAAGCGCATGGAGAAGGTCCTGCCGATGCTGCGCAAGGAAGTCGAGGTTGCGCGGTTGCAGAACGAGATTTCCGCCGAAGTGAACCGGCAGATCGGCGAGCATCAGCGTGAGTTCTTTCTCAAGGAACAGCTCAAGGTCATCCAGCAGGAGCTGGGCCTGACCAAGGACGACCGCAGCGCCGACCTCGAACAGTTCGAACAGCGCCTGCAAGGCAAGACCCTGCCCGAGCAGGCTAAAAAGCGCATCGACGAGGAAATGGGCAAGCTGGCGATCCTCGAAACAGGCTCGCCGGAATACGCTGTGACCCGCAACTACCTCGAATGGGCCACCGCGTTGCCTTGGGGGGTATACGGCCAGGACAAGCTCGACCTCAAGCACGCACGCAAAGTGCTCGATCAGCACCACGCCGGGCTTGACGATATCAAGGAGCGCATCCTCGAGTTCCTCGCCGTCGGTGCCTGGAAAGGCGAGATCAGCGGCTCGATCGTACTGCTGGTCGGCCCGCCGGGCGTTGGCAAGACCAGCATCGGCAAATCCATCGCCGAATCCCTGGGGCGCCCCTTCTACCGCTTCAGTGTCGGCGGCATGCGCGACGAAGCCGAGATCAAGGGTCACCGCCGTACCTACATCGGCGCCCAACCCGGCAAACTGGTACAGGCACTGAAGGATGTCGAGGTGATGAACCCGGTGATCATGCTCGACGAGATCGACAAGATGGGCCAGAGCTACCAGGGCGACCCCGCCTCGGCACTGCT
Organism: Pseudomonas sp. A014; assembly: GCF_052378495.1. Lineage (NCBI taxonomy): Bacteria > Pseudomonadati > Pseudomonadota > Gammaproteobacteria > Pseudomonadales > Pseudomonadaceae > Pseudomonas > Pseudomonas sp. A014. The sequence goes on along the minus strand of NZ_CP199001.1, from coordinate 1,301,645 downwards.
CGAAACCCTGGATCCGGAGCAGAACGTCGACTTCCTCGACCACTACCTGGACCTGCGTCTGGACCTGTCAAAGGTGCTGTTCGTCTGCACTGCCAACACCTTGGATTCGATCCCCGGCCCGCTGCTCGACCGCATGGAAGTGATTCGCCTGTCCGGCTATATCACCGAAGAGAAGCTGGCCATTGCCAAACGCCACCTGTGGCCCAAGCAGCTGGACAAGGCTGGCGTTGCCAAGACCAGCCTGAGCATCAGCGACAGCGCCCTGCGCCTGGTGATCGAAGGCTACGCCCGCGAGGCTGGCGTGCGTCAACTGGAGAAACAGCTCGGCAAGCTGGTGCGCAAGGCAGTGGTCAAGCTACTGGAGAACCCGGATGCCAAGCTCAAGATCGGCACCAAGGACCTCGAGGCAGCACTGGGCATGCCGGTGTTCCGCAGCGAGCAAGTACTGGCGGGCAAGGGCGTGATCACAGGCCTTGCCTGGACCAGCATGGGCGGCGCCACCCTGCCGATCGAGGCAACACGCATTCATACGCTCAACCGCGGCTTCAAGCTCACCGGCAAGCTGGGTGAGGTGATGAAGGAGTCCGCAGAAATCGCCTACAGCTACGTCAGCGCGAACCTCAAGCAATATGGCGGCGACCCAGGCTTCTTCAACGAAGCGTTCATCCACCTGCACGTACCCGAAGGCGCCACGCCCAAGGACGGTCCCAGCGCTGGCGTGACCATGGCCAGCGCCCTGCTGTCACTGGCGCGCGACCAGGTACCGAAAAAAGGCGTGGCGATGACGGGTGAACTGACGCTGACCGGGCAGGTGCTACCGATTGGCGGGGTACGCGAGAAGGTGATCGCCGCCAAGCGGCAGAAGATCTTCGAACTGATCCTGCCGGAGGCGAACCGTGGGGACTTCGAGGAACTGCCCGACTACCTGCGCGAAGGGCTGACGGTGCATTTCGCCAAGCGCTTTGCCGACGTGGCGAAAGTGTTGTTCTGATAAACACAGGGCTCTGAGGGGCCATCGCAGGGCAAGCCCGCGATGGCCCCTCAGAGCCCCACATACACAAGCGCATCGGTTATCCTCAGGCCATCGTCCGCCTCAGGAGCCACCATGACCCTCTCCCGCCTGCTGCTCCCCTTGAGTCTCAGCTTGCTCGCCGCCTGCGCGCAGCAACCGCGGCAAACCGTCGAGCTGGATGCCGACAGCGAATGTCCCAAGCGCCTGCAGGTCGGTCAGACTCTATCGCTGTCGCTGGCCAGCAACCCTTCCACCGGCTATCGCTGGACGCTCAAGGACCCAGCCTCAAGCGTGCTACGCAGCCTGGGCCCAGAGGTATACAGCACTCCGGAAGAGGCCGGTATCGTTGGCAGTGCAGGTCTTTCAAACTGGCGCTTCCAGGCCAAGGCCGAGGGTACTGCCACGCTTGCCCTGATCTACCAACAACCCTGGGCCCCTGAGGTCGCGCCCGTACAAACCTTCGAGTGCCAGATAACCGTGCGTTGAAACCTGGAGCGATGCGTGCGCTCAGACGGTCTCGAAGTTGCGGCGTACCTCCGCCAGGTAGACGGACAACGCCATGAGGGCATTGCCAAGCGTGCCCAATTCAGTCGCCTGTTGTGCAGCAGCCTGATGGCTCTGCCAAGTCGTCGTCAGCTTTTGGGCTTCCAGTACCCAGCGATCACGCCAACTGTCGACATTGCCAGCAGTGACCAGTTCGTCATGTTCTTGAACAGCCTGTTGCAACAAACTCTGCAACGACGACAATGCCTGTCGCTGTTCGGCAATCTGCCCTACACACGTCGCCCGGGCTGACACAAGATCCGAGAACTTGCGTCCTTCGCCTATGACATCCAGATTGGCCTCGAACTTCTTGACGGCTGCCTTCACCAGTTCAGGGCTCACCGTGGGGTTCTTGATGCTGCTCATCAACAGGTCCACTTCCTCCTCTGTCGGAATCATGCCCTTGATAGTACTGAACAGCGTTGGCACTTCGAACGTCTTGATGATCTGGTCCAGCTCGTTCTTTTGACGCTCCATGCCTGCAACCACTTCCAGCAGGTGGTCGACACTGGCTTGCATACGTTCCTTGGTCCCTGCCAGCTGTGAACGGCGCTCCTCCAATTCCGACAGGCGATAAACCTGTATTGCGCTGACTCGCTGGCCCAACACCTGCAACGACGCCTTCAATCGACCCCGCAGACGCACCAGCTCGTCTTCGATATCTTTCTTGATGCCTTGGTTCTGGCCATTTTGCGAACTCACGGCTGCGGCATTTATCTCCGACCAATTCTGGTGCGCAAGATTGAGCGTGGCACTCAATACCTGGTCTTTCATTTGAGCGTCGCACTCCCTGAGCAGCCTCAGCAAATCCGAGACGTTCTCCCGGATAGACGAGCTCAGATGTTTTGCCTGCATATTCACAAACTTGGAAATTTCACCTTGCATCAATCGCATTGCAGACACATCGGGGTACTTCACAAGCATCGGGCTGCTAATATCCATATCAATTCTCCTGATTAAAACTTTTCATGACGTCGTTAAAAATCAATGCCAACTCGTGCGAAATATTGCCAATCTTGTGCCACGGGCGGACCACACGATCGATCCGACGCGCAAATCGTTCCACGCTGACATTGGTATCGAGCAGGTCAAGTTCCTCACTCGAGACTTTTGTATGGTCACTCAAGGTGCGGATAACGTAACGCAGGTTCCAGGCGGCCGTATTGACCTCTTTGAGTCGGCTCTTGATGTCATTGAGCAGACCCGACAGTGTGGCCAGGTTCGCCAACTGCGGGGTAAACGATTGCATCTCCATCACCAGCGCTTCGCGACGTTCCAGCAGCTTCTGCTTATCTTGTTTCGCAGACTTTGCCTGATCACCGAACAGCGAATAGGTTAGCCCAACCCCCAGGGGCGAAAATGTCAGCCCAAACAGGGTATAGCCCGTGAAGCCGAGAATGATCGAAGACTGATACTCGATTTCCTGGTCCAATACTCGCAAGTTGTCTGCAAGCGCTGCTGCCCTCTCGCCGGCACCGGCAATGTCAAGCGTCGAATCCAGCCCTGCCAACTTTGGCAGCAAAATATCTTCGACATCCTTATAGAAGCGATCTGCACGCGTTTGAACCTGATCAATATCCCTCGACATCCTGTCGATCAGCTCTTTGATATCCTCGATCGCGCCGAGGATGGATTCAGCCTTAAGCGTACGTTCGTTTTCATCAAGCGGTACTGTCTCCAGTTGCTCCAACACCGCATCCTCGATATCGGAGAGACTATTGCCGTGCATACTGCGGATTTCACTCACGAGCAGCGCGCCTTCGGTGGCGAACGTCTGCGCGAAATTTTCCAGTTTCACGCTAAGGGCTTGAGTTTCGCGCTCTAATGGCTCCCACCCTTCGGCATGCTGGTTCAAGTCGGAGATAAAACTACTAACCCCCTCGCCATCCAGGCCCAGCTTCACGAAGTCGATCCACTCGCTGATTGGCTCCGATGCGCCCGGAAACGAATCCACGGCCTTGACGTAGCGTTTGATCACCAGCAGGTTTTCGCGGCTGAAGATCAACCCAGGTTGCTGGTCAGTCTTTATCGGATCGCTGATCGTCTCGATGTATTGCAGAGGTATCAGCTCTGCTTTCAGCTGCGGGTCGAGAGTTGCTAACGACTCATTCTCTAGCACTTCCATAGTGATCGTCCTTTGAGGGTCGGATGAGGTGCTCCGCCAGTACAGCGCAGAGCAAGCCTCACCATACGTCGCGCCCCACTCGTCTTCCGTGGCTCTAGACTTGGCTTGGTGACATCCAATTCGCTTCCACTTGGCAGAAATACAGCTCTTTCGAGTCACCACTTTCTTCCCAGACCCACCGATCACTGGCCGCACTCCCGGTATGCAGCACCGCATGGCTTGGCTAGAATGTCGCCTTTGTCTGTTCCCGAGCCCACTGTGAGCCAAGACCCCGACCGCCTTTTCGCCCAACCCCTGGAGCAGGTGCCCGACTTCGTCTTCAACGAGGACGTGGTGCGTGTGTTCCCGGACATGATCAAGCGCTCGGTACCCGGCTACCCGACCATTGTCGAGAACCTCGGCGTGCTCGCCGCACGCTTCGCTCAACCCCACACCGCGCTGTACGATCTTGGCGCCTCGCTGGGCGCCGTGACCCAGTCGCTGCGCCGCCATGTGCGCCACGACGGTTGCCGGGTGATCGCGGTGGACAACTCAGCAGCCATGGTCGAACGCTGCCGCCAGTACCTCACCGCACAGGACTCGATGTTCCAGGAACTGCTGCCAGTGCAGGTAATCGAAGCCGACATCCTTGCCCTGCCCTTCGAGCCCGCCTCGGTGGTGGCGATGAACTTCACCCTGCAATTCATTGCCCCTGAGCAGCGCCTGGCTCTGCTCGCACGCATTCACCAAGCCCTGCTGCCGGGTGGCGCGCTGATCCTGTCCGAGAAACTGCGCTTCGACGACGTACAGGAACAGGACCTGCTCAACGACCTGCACCTGGACTTCAAGCGTGCCAATGGCTACAGCGATCTGGAAATCGCCCAGAAGCGCAGCGCCATCGAGCACGTGATGAAGCCCGACACCCTGCAAGCCCACCAGGAGCGCCTCCACGCCGCCGGCTTCTCGAAAGTCGTACCCTGGTTCCAATGCCTCAATTTCGCCTCGCTGATAGCCCTGCCATGATCGATCTGTCTCCCCTCGTCCGCCGTCTGACGGGCACGCCACTGGCTTCCTGGTCCCTGGGGCTGCAAGCACAACTCGACACCAAGCTGGAGAAGGGCCATGGCGACCTCGAGCGCTGGCGCGGCGCCCTGGATGCGCTGCCTGACCTGACGCCCGAGAAAATCGACCTGGTCGACGGATTGCGTCTGGACAGCAATTGCGATGACGCCACCCGTGCTCAGGTGTACCAGGCGCTGATGGGGCTCTCGCCGTGGCGCAAGGGGCCGTTCGACCTGTTCGGTGTGCACGTGGACACCGAATGGCGCTCGGACTGGAAGTGGTCGCGTGTCGGTCCGCACCTGAACCTCAAGGGCAAACGCGTGCTTGATGTCGGCTGCGGCAACGGCTACTACCAGTGGCGCATGCTCGGCGCTGGTGCCGACATGGTGGTCGGTGTCGACCCGAACTGGCTGTTCTTCTGCCAGTTCCAGGCGGTGCAAAAATACCTGCCAGACCTGCCCGCCTGGCACCTGCCCTTCGCCCTGGAAGAACTGCCCGCCAACCTCGAAGGCTTCGACACCGTGTTCTCGATGGGCGTGTTCTATCACCGTCGATCCCCCATCGAGCATTTGCTGGCGCTCAAGGACTGCCTGGTCAAAGGCGGGGAGCTGGTGCTGGAAACCTTGGTGGTCGAGGGCGATGAGCAGCACGTGCTGGTGCCCGAGGACCGCTACGCACAGATGCGCAACGTCTGGTTCCTGCCGTCGGTACCCGCGCTGGAGCGCTGGCTGCGCCGCGCCGGCTTCAGCGATGTACGCTGCGTGGATGTAAGCGTCACCAGCGTCGAGGAGCAGCGCAGCACCGACTGGATGCGTTATCAGTCGCTGGCCGATTTCCTCGACCCGAACGACCACAGCAAGACCATCGAAGGCCTCCCGGCCCCCCGCCGCGCCACGCTCCTGGCGCGTAAATAAAAAAAGCGCCCCGAAGGGCGCCCAAGTTCACCAGCAGCGAGGAGCTGTCGCAGCGCCGGTGCCTGACTACCGCTAGTCCTTGGCTACCTCACGGGCCGTCTCCTGCGCCTGGCGCTCACGTTTGACCAGCACTTGCTGCCGGTCGCCGAACAGCCGCTCCTGCTCCTTGAGAAAGGTATCCACGAACTGCTGTGAACGCTCCGCGCCACCTTCGGCGAAAACGCTGGTGCTGCCCATCGCGAGGGTCGCCAGCAGCAGATATTTGATCAGGTTCATCGTGCTTGCCTCATGATCACCGTTCAGACAGCGCCATCCTAGCCAGCGGCAGCTAACGCCAAGGTGAGCCCGGCATTACAGTCTTGCAATGTGGTCCTGCGGGCGGTGTTTCCAAGCGAAGGGCCCCAAACAGGCAGCCAGATGACGCCCGCATTACAAATCGGTTATCTGCGCCGACAACGCATTCTCATGCCGTAACATCCTGCAGCTTGACCCTAAAGCCCCTACAGGCTTGAGAATCGCGCCCTTTCAACTCCACAGAGCCCACCATGCGCCTATTGATCATCGAGGACGAACCCCGTACCGCCGACTACCTGCAGCAGGGCCTACGCGAAAACGGCTACGTGGTCGATTGCGCATACACGGGCACCGACGGCCTGCACCTGGCGCGCCAGCACAGCTACGATCTGGTGATCCTCGACGTCAATCTGCCCGAGCTCGATGGCTGGGGCGTGCTACAGCGCCTGCGCGCCGAATCGTCGACTCGGATCATGATGCTCACCGCCCATGGTCGCCTGGCCGACCGGGTCAAGGGCCTGGACCTGGGCGCCGACGACTATCTGCTCAAGCCTTTCGAGTTTCCGGAACTGCTGGCGCGAATCCGCAGCCTGCTGCGGCGCAACGATCAGCATCTGCAACCAGACACCCTGAAGGTCGCCGATCTCGAACTCGATCCCGGCCGTCATCGCGCCTGGCGCGGCGGCCAGCGCATCGACCTGACCGCCAAGGAGTTCACCCTGCTGCATCTGCTGATGCGCCAGAGCGGCGAGGTGCTCTCACGCACGCAAATCATCTCGCTGGTGTGGGACATGAACTTCGACTGCGACACCAATGTGGTCGAGGTGTCGATCCGCCGTCTGCGGGCGAAGATCGACGACCCCTTCGAGCACAAGCTCATACACACCTTGCGCGGCGTGGGGTACGTGCTCGAGGCACGCGCGTGAAGGGCCGTACCCTGTCGCTGCGCCTCGGGCTTTCGGTCACCCTGATGGGCGCCGCGCTGGTACTGCTGCTGGCCTGCCTGGCAGTGTTTGCCCTCGACCACGAACTGGACAGCCGCGCCCGTCGCGACCTGGCGCGCAAGATGCTGCAAGTCGAGCACAACCTGCGGGTGGATCTGCGCAGCGACGACCTCGGCGCCCGCGCTCATCCCCTGCTCGACCTGGTGATGGGGCACGACAACCTCAGTCTCAATGTGCTGGCGATCAATGGACGGCACCCGTCGCTGCTGAGCCTGGGCCCGGCACTGGAGGCGCAGGCGTTGCGCCAGCTACCCGCGGGGCAGCAGCCAAGCTTCACGCAATGGCGTGACAGCGACGGGCGGCAGATCCTCACCGTCACCCAGTTGATGCGCCTGCGCGACGACCAGCCGGTGCGAGTCATGATGTCGCTGGACCGCGCCGACGACAATGCGCTGCTCCAGGCCTACCTGAACTCGACCTTGCTGGCGCTGCCGATACTCTTGCTGCTGATCGGCATCGGTGCCTGGAAACTGGTGCAGCGTGGGCTCGCCCCCCTGCGCCGATTCCGCCGTATCGCCGGGCAGATCTGCGCGCACGACCTGGCGCATCGACTGCCGACCAGTGGCCTGCCCCAGGAACTCGCGGAGCTGGCCGGCAGCATCAACATCATGCTCGATCGCCTCGACCAGGGTGTTCGCCAGCTGTCGCAGTTCTCCGACGACCTGGCCCACGAACTGCGCACCCCCATCGGCAACCTGATGGGCAAGGCCCAGGTCACCTTGTCCCGCGAGCGCGACGGCAACCGCTACCGCGAGGCGCTGGAGGACAGCGTCGAGGAGCTCACCCGCCTGAACCGCATCATCAATGACATGCTGTTCCTGGCCCAGGTCAGCCAACCCCAGGCACTGGCCATGCTCAAGCCACTGTCCCTGGCCGATGAAACCGCACGGGTGATGGAGCTGTTCGACTTCAGCGCCGAACTGAAAGGAATCGAGCTACGGGCACACGGCTGGGGCACGGCCTTGGCCGACCGATTGATGTTCCAGCGAGCGCTGTCGAATCTGCTGAGCAATGCCATCCGCCATAGCCCACAGGGCCAGGTGATCGAACTGGGGATCGAGCGGCGCCAGGACCAGGTCTGGTTGTGGGTGCAGAACCAGGGCGCGGGGATTGACGAGGCGCACCTGGCGCATCTGTTCGAGCGCTTCTACCGGGCCGGCTGTGGTCGCTCGCGTCTGGAGGGTGGTACAGGGCTGGGGCTGGCGATCGTGAAATCGATCATGCAACTGCATGGAGGCCGGGTCGAGGTCAGCAGCGCAGCGCAAGGACCGACTCGGTTCAGCCTGGTGTTTCAGGCCGAGTGATGGCGGCGGCTTCGCGAGCAAGCCCGCGAGACCGCCCCAATATCAACGCGAAGCCGCCACGATCAAGGCCTTCATTTCTGCCACCGCCGCCTTGAAGCCGACGAACAGTGCATGGGCCACCAGGGCATGGCCGATGTTCAGCTCATTGATCCCCTTGATCGCCGCCACTGCTTCGACGTTATGGTAGTGCAGGCCATGCCCGGCATTGACGATCAGCCCCTGCCCCACGCCAAAGGCCACGCCGTCGACGATACGCTTGAGCTCCTCGGCTACCTCGGTCGGGGTCTGTGCATCGGCATAGCGACCAGTATGCAACTCGATGGCCGGCGCGCCCACGCGACGCGACGCGTCGATCTGCCGTTCGTCGGCATCGATGAACAGCGACACCTCGGCGCCGGTGCGCGCCAGGCGCTCCACTGCAGCCTTGATCCGCGCCTCCTGGCCTGCCACGTCCAGGCCACCTTCGGTGGTCAGCTCCTGGCGGGTCTCGGGCACCAGGCAGATGTGTGCCGGACGGATCTTCTCGGCGAAAAGCATCATCTCTTCGGTGACGCCCATCTCGAAGTTCATGCGCGTTTGCAGCACGTCCTTGAGCAGCAGCACATCACGCTCCTGGATGTGCCGGCGGTCTTCGCGCAAATGCACGGTAATACCGTCGGCACCCGCTTCCTCGGCGTCCAGCGCGGCCTTGACCGGGTCCGGATAGCGGGTGCCCCGGGCCTGGCGCAGAGTGGCCACGTGATCGATGTTGACGCCGAGAAGCATGCGGTTGCTGTGAGTCACGAAAGGCTCTCCTGAAGATTGAGCCCCACAGCATACGACGTGCTCAACGCTTGCGAAACAGTTCCCGGCTGACCAGTGGCTTGGGCCCCAGGTGGACGGCCAGCGCCTGACGCATCAGGCGCTTGGCCGCAAGCAGCGCGCCCGGGGCATCCCAGTCGGCATCGGCCAGGGCCAACAGCTCCGTACCACTGAACAGCCCAGGCTGAAACAGCTCGACCCGCTCCAGCCCCGCGTCCACCTGGAGCCGATAGCGCCCCTCAGCGACGACCGCATCATCGTTCACGTCGTGGGTCAGCGAGAAGGCATAGCCCAGCTCGTCCAGCAGACGCCATTCGAAGGCCCGCAGCAGCGGCTCCAGCGGGCGGCCGGCAGCCAGCGCCTCGAGGGTCAGGGTGTAATGCTCGAACAGAGCAGGAAACGGCGCTTCGGCAGGGAGCAGGCGCATCAGCAACTCGTTGAGATACAGACCGCTGAACAGCGCGTCGCCGTGCAGCCACCCGGCAAGGCCGACCGTATCCAACCGACCGACGTTCTTCAACTCGCCCCGCCCGCGTAACTCGACTTCCAGCGGCACGAAAGGGCGCACCGGGCTACCGCCCTTGCCCCGCGCGCGCCGCAACACCGCCCGCACACGGCCTTGGGCGGTAAAGAAGTCCACCAACGCGCTGGTTTCCTTGTAGGCGCGGCTGTGCAGGACGTAGGCGGGTTGCGGGGTGGGTTGGTCCATGGATATCTCAGGTGGCAAACATGACTGTGGGAGCGGGTTTACCTGCGAATGCATCAGTGAATCCACTATCGCATTCGCGGGTAAACCCGCTCCCACAGGTTGGGGCAGATTCGCGGTTGACGCTACAGGTCGCCGTAACCCAGCGAACGCAGGGCGCGTTCGTCATCGGACCAGCCGCCCTTGACCTTGACCCAGAGGTTGAGCATGACCTTGGAGTCGAACAACACCTCCATGTCCTTGCGGGCCTCGGAACCAATGCGTTTGATACGCTCGCCCTTGTCGCCGATGATGATCTTCTTCTGGCCGTCACGCTCGACCAGGATCAGGGCGTGGATGTGCAGGACATGCCCCTGCTGTTTGAATTCTTCGATCTCGACGGTGATCTGGTACGGCAGCTCGGCGCCGAGCTGGCGCATGATTTTCTCGCGTACCAGTTCGGCTGCCAGGAAGCGGCTGCTGCGGTCGGTGATCTGGTCTTCCGGGAAGAAGTGGTCGTTTTCCGGCAGGTGCTTGGCGATCTGGGCTTCCAGGGCGTCCAGATTGTGCCCCTGCTGAGCCGAGATCGGCATCACTTCGGCGTTCGGCAGTTGCTCCTGCAACCACTGCAGATGCGGGATCAACTCGGCCTTCTCTTCCATGCGGTCGGTCTTGTTGACCGCGATGATGAGCGGGCCGGTGACGTACTGCACACGCTCGAGCACCAACTGGTCCTCGTCGGTCCAGCGAGTGCGGTCGACCACGAAGATCACCACGTCGACATCCTTGAGCGCTGCCGAGGCGTTGCGGTTCATGTAGCGGTTCAAGGCCTTGTCGTTGGCCTTGTGCATACCGGGGGTGTCGACGTAGATCGCCTGCACATCACCTTCGGTCTTGATGCCGAGCATGTTGTGACGGGTGGTCTGCGGCTTGCGCGAAGTGATCGCCAGCTTCTGCCCGAGGATGTGGTTGAGCAGCGTGGACTTGCCCACGTTGGGGCGGCCGACGATGGCCACGTAACCGCAGCGGGTCGGATTGTTCTCAGTCATTGCCATTCTCCACGCCCAAGGCGATCAGTGCAGCGGCAGCGGCGACCTGCTCGGCGATACGCCGGCTCACGCCCTGACCACGGCTCTTGTTGTTCAGCAGCACCACTTCGCATTCGACGAAGAAGGTGCGGCAATGAGGTTCGCCCTGGATATCCACCACTTCGTAGCGCGGCAGTTCGCAGGCACGCGACTGCAGATACTCCTGCAGACGGGTCTTGGGGTCTTTGTTGGTGTCGACCAGCGTCAACCCATCGAACTCGCCGGCCAGCCAGGCGAGAATGCGCTCGCGGGCGGTCTGCATGTCGGCGTCCAGATAGATCGCCCCGATCAGCGCTTCGAGTGCATCGGCAAGAATGGATTCACGGCGAAAACCACCGCTCTTGAGTTCGCCCGAGCCCAGGCGCAGATAGTCGCCCAGGTCGAAGCCGCGGGCCAGGCGGGCCAGGGTCTCACCCTTGACCAGCCGTGCGCGCAGGCGCGACAACTGGCCTTCGCGAGCCTGGGGGAAGCGCTCGAACAGCGCCTCGCCCGCCACGAAGTTGAGAATCGCATCACCGAGAAATTCCAGGCGCTCGTTGTTGCGCCCGGCATAACTGCGATGCGTGAGTGCCAGGAGCATCTGATCCTGGTTCTTGAAGGTATAGCCGAGCTTGCGCTCCAGGCGTTCGAGGGAAGCGCTCATGCAGCCACCCCTTCGTTGTTAAACGCGTTCAAATCAACATCCTGAAAGACTGTTTGGCTGTGTCACGCCGTCGTGCAGCGGCGAATTTACCCATCCCTGAGAACACAGCCTATGTCAGAAATGCATTCGGCGCTGTCTGTTGACAGCGCCGAAGGGTATCAATGGATCAGGCCGACCCGCGACAGGTTGGGGAGGTGGCTGAGCTTGGGCTCGGGCCAGCTCATCCAGACTGCGAAGGCCTTGCCGACGATGTTGCGGTCCGGGACCATGCCCTGCAGCTCGCGCGGGATGCTCGGATCGTCCCAGTAGCGGCTGTCGTTGGAGTTGTCGCGGTTGTCGCCCATCATGAAGTAATGCCCGGCAGGCACGGTCCACTGCTGGTCCGGCGGCATGCGGTAGCGGCTCATCTCCTTGCGGATCAGGTGCTCGGCTTCGCCCAGCTTCTCCTTGTACAGCTCGGCACTGCCCAACGATCCGGCTTCGGTGCCCACCAGTTGCTCGGCGACCAGTTGGTCGTTGACGTACAGGTGCTTCTCGTTGGTGTAGCGGATCCGGTCGCCCGGCAGGCCAACCACACGCTTGATGTAGTTGACGTTCGGGTCACTCGGGTAGCGGAACACCATGACGTCCCCGCGCTGCGGGTCACCGACCTCGATGACCTTCTTGTCGATCACCGGCAGGCGGATGCCGTAGGAGAACTTGTTCACCAGGATGAAGTCGCCCACTTCCAGGGTCGGCTTCATGGATCCCGACGGGATCTGGAAGGGTTCGACCAGGAACGAGCGCAGCACCAGCACGATGAACAACACCGGGAAGAACGACTTGCCGTACTCGACCAGCAACGGCTCCTTGTTCAGGCGTTCGACCACCGCAACTTCGGGCTGGCTGACGCTACCCTGGTAGTTGGCGATCGCCGCTCGCCGGCGCGGAGCCAGGAACAGCAGATCGATCAGACCCAACAGACCGCAGACAGCAACGGCGATGACTAGCAACAGCGGGAAATTTAGCGACATAGGACCTAGCTATCCAACCTGAGCACAGCGAGGAAGGCTTCCTGTGGGATCTCCACGTTGCCCACCTGCTTCATGCGTTTCTTACCGGCCTTCTGCTTCTCCAGCAGTTTCTTCTTACGGCTGACGTCACCGCCATAGCACTTAGCCAGTACGTTCTTTCTGAGCGCCTTGACAGTGGTCCGCGCAATGATCTGGCCGCCGATAGCTGCCTGGATCGCCACGTCGAACATCTGCCGAGGAATCAGTTCCTTCATCTTCTCGGTCAACGCACGACCTTTGTAGGCCGCGTTGTCACGATGCACGATCAATGCCAGGGCATCGACCTTGTCGCCGTTGATCAGCACGTCCAGCTTGACCAGGTTGGCCGACTGGTAGCGATCGAAATGATAGTCCAGCGAGGCGTAGCCGCGGCTGGTGGATTTGAGACGGTCGAAGAAGTCCAGCACCACTTCGTTCATCGGCATGTCGTAGCGCACCTGCACCTGGCTGCCGAGGAACTGCATGTCACGCTGAACGCCACGCTTCTCGATGCACAGGGTGATGACGTTGCCCAGGTGCTCCTGCGGCACGAGGATGGTCGCGGTGACGATCGGCTCGCGGAAATCGGCGACCGCCGAGACATCCGGCAGCTTCGACGGGTTGTCGACGACGATGGTTTCGCCGGTCTTGAGCTCCAGCTCGTAGATCACGCTTGGTGCCGTGGTGATCAGGTCCAGGTCGTATTCGCGCTCCAGGCGCTCCTGGATGATCTCCATGTGCAGCATGCCGAGGAAGCCGCAACGGAAGCCGAAGCCCAGTGCATCGGAGCTTTCCGGCATGTACTGCAGCGACGAGTCGTTGAGCGTCAGCTTCTGCAGGGCGTCGCGGAAGTCCTCGAAATCGTCGGAACTGACCGGGAACAGGCCGGCGTACACCTGCGGCTGGATCTTCTTGAAGCCTGGCAGCACTTCGACCTCAGGGGTCGAGGACAGCGTCAGGGTGTCGCCGACCGGCGCGCCATGAATGTCCTTGATGCTGGCGATGATGAAGCCCACTTCACCGGCCTTGAGATCGGCGGTGGCGGTGTGTTTCGGGGTGAAGACGCCGACGCTGTCGACCAGGTGCACCTTGCCGGTGGACTTGACCAGGATCTTGTCGCCCTTCTTGACCCGGCCCTGACGCACGCGTACCAGCGACACGACGCCCAGGTAGTTGTCGAACCAGGAGTCGATGATCAGCGCCTGCAAGGGTGCGTCGATCTCGCCTTCCGGCGCGGGGATAGTCTGTACCAGGCGCTCGAGCACCTCGTCCACGCCCATGCCGCTCTTGGCACTGCAGGCCACGGCGTCGGTGGCGTCGATGCCGATGATCTTCTCGATCTCGTCCTTGACGCGGTCCGGATCGGCCTGGGGCAGGTCCATCTTGTTCAGTACCGGCATGACCTCGAGGCCCTGCTCGATGGCGGTGTAGCAGTTGGCGACCGATTGCGCCTCGACGCCCTGGCCGGCATCGACCACCAGCAGCGCGCCCTCGCACGCCGCCAGCGAACGCGAGACTTCATAGGTGAAGTCGACGTGGCCTGGGGTATCGATGAAGTTCAACTGGTAGGTTTTGCCGTCCTGCGCCTTGTAATGCAGGGTGACACTGTGGGCCTTGATGGTGATACCGCGTTCACGCTCGAGGTCCATGGAGTCGAGGACCTGGGCTTCCATTTCGCGCGCCGTCAGGCCACCGCACATCTGGATGAAACGGTCGGCCAGCGTCGACTTGCCATGGTCGATGTGGGCGATGATGGAGAAATTGCGGATATGACTCAAATCACTCACGGGTCAACACTCGAAAAGGCTGCGAGCCGGACGCCCGCGGAAAAATAGCCGGGAATTGTACCTCAAGCCGGAGGGATATGGGAGATTCCTCTATCGCCACGCACACCTGCAAATGCGACATGAATTTGCTCGGCTCGCTGATGTTCCCACAGAAAATCATGACACGCTCATGAAAAAGGGCAGCCGAAGCTGCCCTTTCCTACCCTTCACTCAGCCTATTCAGCCAACTTGAAGGTGATGAAGCTGGCGCGCCCTTGTCGCAGCACACGCATCGATACCGAACGATTCTTCGGCAGGTCCTTGGCGATCTCGGTAAATTGCTTGGCCGAGCTGATCGCCTGGTTGTTCAGATGGCTGATAACGTCGCCCGGACGCAGGCCAATAAGGGCAGCCGGGCCATCCTGAACCTCCTTGATGACCACGCCGCCCTTGAGCTCGAGCGACTTCTTCTGCTCGTCGCTGAGGTCGGCGACGGAGACGCCCAGGCGGTTGCTGTTGCGCTCCACGCCGGCCTGACCACCGGTGCCAATGTCGGCATCGTCTTCAGGGAGTGCGCCGACAGTGATGTCCAGGGTCTGGCGCTTGCCTTCGCGAATGATTTCGAGCTTGGCTTTCTGGCCATCCTTGAGACCGCCGACCAGGTGTGGCAGGTCTGCGGACATGATGATCGGCTGGCCGTTCATGCTCAGGATCACGTCACCGACCTGCAGGCCGCCCTTGGCCGCAGGACCGTTTTCCAGCACCTGGGCCACCAGGGCGCCGGCAGGCTTGTCGAGCCCGAAGGATTCAGCCAGGTCCTTGTTCACTTCCTGGATCACCACGCCGAGCCAGCCGCGACTGACCTTGCCGTCTTTCTTCAACTGGTTCGAGACATCGATCGCCACGTCGATCGGGATGGCGAACGACAGACCCATGAAACCGCCGGAGCGGGTGAAGATCTGCGAGTTGATACCTACGACCTCGCCCTTCATGTTGAACAGCGGGCCGCCGGAGTTACCCGGGTTGATCGCGACGTCGGTCTGGATGAACGGCACATAGGTGTCGTTGGGCAAGGTGCGCCCCTTGGCGCTGACGATACCTTTGGTCACCGAATGATCGAAGCCGAACGGCGAGCCAATGGCCAGCACCCACTCACCGACCTTCAGCTTCTCGGAATCGCCCAGTTTGACGGTCGGCAGATTCTTGCCATCGACCTTGAGCAGCGCCACGTCGGTGCGCGGGTCGGTGCCGACCAGCTTGGCCTGCAACTCGCTGCGGTCGGACAGGCGGACGATGATTTCGTCGGCGTCGGCAACTACATGGTTGTTGGTCAGGACATAGCCATCACTGGAGATGATGAAGCCCGAGCCCAAGGACTGCGCTTCACGCTGGCGGTCGCCGCCACGCGGGGAACGCGGCTGCTGCGGCATGTTGCGCTCGAAAAACTCGCGGAACATCGGCGGCAGGCCTTCCAGATCGGGCATCTGCCCAGCGGCCACGCGACGGTCCGGCAGCTTTTGCTTGGTACTGATGTTGACCACTGCCGGCGAGGCCTGCTCGACCAGGGTGGTGAAATCCGGCAGGGCTTCTTCGGCCTGGGCGGTGAGCACCTGGCCGAGCATCAGCACGGCGGCGAACATCGATAGGTAGGTTTTCAAGCGTGGTATTGACATACGGCTCCCGTCACAACGAGCGTAGTTAGCAGAAGGGCCCCTGCAGATGCAGGAAAGGCCAGACTCCAGGGAGTCTGACCTATAGGAAATTTACCAGTTGATTGCAAATGACAATGCTTTAATTTCATGTCAGCTGCATGCCTGGCAGCTTGTAGGAAGGGTCTGCGACGGTCATTGCCGTGCCTGGACATCCTGGGCGCGCATCGACAGCGCCACGCGCTCGGCAGTGCCCAGCGGAATCTCTCCGACCACGGTCACCATGACCTTGCCCTTGGGCGTGTTCAGATGCCGCGAAACAGCGACAGTCGGCCCCAGTTGCGCACGGGTGTCGGTACCGGCGTCTTCCTTGATCGGCTCGAGAAAGACCGAAAAACGTGCCAGCCCATCGTCGTACATCAGACTGCTGACGGTACTGTTGCGTTCCGGATCACGGCGAATAGCACTGTTGACCAACTCGAACCCCGGCGGCAGCCAGTCGGAACGCCAGCCAGCGACTGTTTCGGATTTGGTCGCCGCAAGACGTTCCACCGGCTTGCACGCGGCACTGGCCTGCAGGTCGCGATCGGTCGGCACATCATCGGTGTCCAGGCGGGTCATCTGGAAGCGCTCGAGCAACTGCCCCTTGTCGTTGAGCATCAACGAACGCAGCGGCAGGCCGGTCTGGCGATCCAGGTGAAGCTCAAAGGCGTAGCGGTGCTGGTCGCGTGGCGTGAGCGTGACGATCACCGCGTCGCGCCCGGCGATTCGGGCCTTGCCAGCCACACCCAGGTCGTACCAGCTCATCAGCTTCAAAGGATCTAGTAAACGCGGGGCGGAATCGGGCGGTGTACCGACCCCGCTGACCAGGGAACCACTGACGCACTGCACCTTGCCATTGACCCGCACGATTTCCTGGGCGGTGCCATCAAGCTGCAACAGCCGCTCGCTGACCTTGCCGTCCTGGACTCGATGCCAGATATCGTGGGAAGAAAAACTGCCGTTACGTTCGTAGACGAAAGAACCCTGGTAACTCTGCCCTTGCTCGGCCTGTGCCAGCTTGTTAAGCCACTCGCTCGCCTCGGGCGAAGAGTTGGCCGCCAATACCGGCACCGTCATGCAACTGCCGAGCAGCAGCGACAGAAGAGGTAGCGCGCGCATGAGCCTCCTTACTTAGCGATTTTCCAGGCTGGCGGCGCGGGCATAAGGCAGAGCGGTTTCGGTGCCCTTCAGCGCAGACTCCTGAGCGTGCTGGCGCAGATAACCTGGCAGACGCTGATCCCAGCCAGCCTGATTCTGCAGCACACCGTTGGCCATCGGACCGGTCGGTTGCTCACTGCTTTCACTATAGCCTGCCAGAACGGCTGGGCCCTGAGCCTGTGGCACGGTGATGCCCTGCTGCACAGGCTGCTGCGAAGCGAGTTGCGCACCGTTGATCTCGTCCTGGTTGTACAGGCGTACGCCTGCCAGCACAGCGACGGTCACCGAGGCGGCAACGGCCAGGCGGCCAATGCTGCGCCACGGGCCACGCTTGGCCTTGACCGGTACAGCTTCATCGGCCAGCGCAGCCGAAACGGCCGAGGCGATGTCGAGCTTGGGCAGCAGCAGTTCCTTGTGCATGGCTGCGCGAGCGACCTGGTAACGCGACCAGGTGGCACGGGTCTCGGCATCATCGACCGCGTTCAGCACGCGACGTAATTCCAGTTCGTCCGCTTCGTTATCCATTACCGCGGACAGCGATTCCTGCAAAGCTTCACGACTCATGGCGGTTCCTCTCTTGGCTGTCGCCGCTGTCTCAGGTTTCCTGCAACAGGGGTTGCAGGGCTTTGTCTATGGCCTCCCGAGCGCGGAAGATTCGAGAGCGCACGGTACCCACTGGACATTGCATGACACTCGCAATGTCTTCGTAACTCAGTCCGTCGAACTCGCGCAGGGTCAGTGCCGTGCGCAGGTCTTCGGGCAGTTGCTGGATGGTGCGATGGACAGTGCCTTCGATTTCATCCCGCAACAACGAGCGCTCTGGGGACTCGAGATCCTTGAGACCATGATCGCCGTCGTAGAACTCCGCATCCTCGGAGCTCACATCGCTGTCTGGCGGCCGTCTTCCACGGGACACCAGGTAATTCTTCGCCGTGTTGATGGCGATGCGGTACAGCCACGTGTAGAACGCACTGTCACCGCGGAAGTTGCCAAGCGCACGATAGGCCTTGATGAACGCTTCCTGTGCCACGTCCTGCGCTTCATGGGTGTCGTGTACAAAACGCACGATCAACCCGAGAATCTTGTGCTGATACTTCAGCACCAACAGATCGAACGCTCGCCTGTCACCGCGCTGCACGCGCTCGACAAGCTGCTGATCCTCTTCCTGGGTTAGCATGAACACTCCTCAGTGAACTCAAAGGAGCGTTGCGACAGCCATCGTTCAGGCTTGCAACCATAGACTCGGGCTTTGCGCAAAAGTTCTCCCCTCCAAGCAAGTTTCCTGCGGCCTCTGGTCGGCTCGCACGAAAAAGACACAGCGCGGTCGCAGCCGGCTGCGTCGATAATCGGTGTTTCGAATACACAGGTTTCAGCCCGGGTAGAGCTGCTGTCCTGCGTCGCCTCGGCAATCGTGGCAGACGGGCAGCCTTCTTGAGATTTGCAGGGGTGCTGGAAAGTTCCCACAAAGTCGCCGCGCCCGCGCAACCGCCATTGGAAATCCGACGCCGGGGGCTGCTATAAAGGCAGCCCGGCACTTTTCCAATAGTTTCACAATGCCATATACGCATGCCTATTGTGCCGCTCCCCTTCCCTAGTTACTAGTGTCCCGACATGAGCCAACAATTCCAACATGATGTCCTGGTGATCGGCAGTGGCGCCGCCGGTCTCAGCCTGGCACTGAACCTTCCCAGCCACCTGCGCGTTGCCGTGCTGAGCAAGGGCGACCTCGCCAATGGCTCTACCTTCTGGGCCCAGGGCGGTGTCGCCGCAGTACTGGACGACACCGACACGGTGCAGTCGCACGTCGAGGACACGCTCAATGCAGGCGCAGGCCTGTGCCATGAAGACGCCGTGCGCTTCACCGTCGAGCACAGCCGCGAAGCCATCGAGTGGCTGATCGAGCAGGGCGTGCCTTTCACGCGCGACGAACACCACGGCGTCGACGACGGAGGCTTCGAGTTCCACCTAACCCGTGAAGGCGGTCACAGCCACCGCCGCATCATCCATGCCGCCGATGCCACGGGCGCCGCGATATTCACCACCCTTCTGGAACAGGCACGCCAGCGCCCGAACATCGACCTGCTCGAACAGCGTGTGGCCGTGGACCTGATCACCGAGCGGCGCCTGGGCCTGCCCGGCGACCGCTGCCTGGGCGCCTACGTGCTCGACCGCAACAGCGGCGAGGTAGACACCTTCGGCGCGCGCTTCACGGTATTGGCGACTGGCGGTGCAGCCAAGGTCTATCTCTACACCAGCAACCCCGACGGCGCCTGCGGTGATGGCATTGCCATGGCCTGGCGCGCTGGCTGTCGGGTGGCGAATCTTGAGTTCAACCAGTTCCACCCCACCTGCCTGTACCACCCGCAAGCCAAGAGCTTCCTGATCACCGAGGCCCTGCGCGGCGAAGGCGCACTGCTGCGCCTGCCCAACGGCGAGCGTTTCATGCCGCGCTTCGACCCACGTGAAGAGTTGGCGCCACGGGATATCGTCGCCCGCGCCATCGACCATGAAATGAAGCGCCTGGGCGTGGACTGCGTGTACCTGGATATCACCCACAAACCTGTCGAGTTCATCAAGAGCCACTTCCCCACGGTCTACGAACGATGCCTGACCTTCGGCATCGACATCACGCGCCAGCCAATCCCCGTGGTACCGGCGGCCCACTACACGTGCGGCGGCGTGATGGTCGATGAGCGCGGGCACACCGACGTGCCGGGCCTGTATGCCATCGGCGAAACCAGTTTCACCGGCCTGCACGGGGCCAACCGCATGGCCAGCAACTCGCTATTGGAGTGCTTCGTCTACGGACGTGCGGCGGCAGCGGACATCGAGGCGCACCTGGACGAAGTCAGCAGACCGCAGGCCCTGCCTTGTTGGGATGCCAGCCAGGTCACCGATTCGGATGAGGACGTGATCATCGCGCACAACTGGGACGAACTGCGGCGATTCATGTGGGACTACGTGGGCATCGTGCGCACCAGCAAGCGCCTGCAGCGCGCCGAGCACCGGGTGCGTCTGCTGCTCGACGAAATCGACGAGTTCTACAGCAACTACAAGGTCAGCCGCGACCTGATCGAGCTGCGCAACCTGGCGCAGGTGGCCGAGCTGATGATTCGCTCGGCGATGCAGCGCAAGGAAAGCCGTGGGCTGCACTACACCCTGGATTATCCGGGGATGCTGGATGAGGCCAGGGATACGGTACTCAGCCCGACCTGAGCCTGGCGCCGACCTTTTCGCCTTTGGCGACTTGCCCGCGAGGAGGTCGGCAACTCTCACCTCACTCTGGCGCCATCACCCACCGGCGCCGGCTGAACTTCAAGCGCACACGAAGCCGCCGGTGTTCATCCGCCGTCAGCGTATCCCTTGGAATGCACTGACTCTGGGCAACCCGCCGCCCGTCGCGCACGAAGCGCAACACCACTATCCGCGGCAGAGCGACGCTGTCACGACACAACCTTATCCGCTCCCAGCCACAGGCACGGCTGAACGCCTGCCAGCCACGCGCATCACGGCGCAAGCCAGTCACGGCATCGGGATGAGTCAGAAGGATACGGCGGGGAATCACCCAACAGGCATGGGCGAGGCAGCCAATCAGTGCACAAGCTGCCAACCACCAGGGCAACTCGACTGACCACAGGGTGGCGAGCGCCAGCGCCTGCCCGCAAAGATAGGCCGTCAGCAGCAGGCGCGAGCCTTGCCAACGGCACTCGAAGCACTCACTTGGGCTGGACACGGTCCAGGATGATGCGGACCATGCGCTGCAGCTCAGGGTCTTCGGATTCGTTACGCTCCATGAACCAGCCGAACATGTCCTGGTCCTCGCAGGTCAACAGGCGGCGGTACAGTTCGCGATCCGCTTCGCTCAGGTTCGGGTAGACCTCTTGAGTGAAGGGGACGAGCAGCACGTCCAGCTCCAGCATGCCGCGGCGGCTGTGCCAGAAAAGCCGGTTGAGTTCAGTTTGTTCGACCATGGGGCCCTCCTCGAATGGTCGCGCAGTATACCGCGCTGCAACCGCAGCGGCACGAGGCATTGGTCTAGTCACCTACCTATTTTGTTACTGGCGTTCTATGATGGCCGCCAGTCTTTATAGCTACCGCGATGACCCATGGCCGACTCCGCTTTCTTCTGTCCCCTGTCCCACGAGGGCATCCTCGCTGTCCGCGGCTCCGACGCCGGAAAATTCCTGCAAGGCCAGCTGACCTGCAACCTCGACTACCTGAATCTGCAGCACGCCAGTCTCGGCGCGCGCTGCATGGTCAAAGGCCGCATGCAATCCAGCTTCCGCATCCTGCCCGAGGGCAATGGCTACCTCCTTGCCATGGCCAGCGAACTGCTCGAGGCGCAACTGGCGGACCTGAAGAAGTACGCGGTCTTTTCCAAGGCCACGCTGACCGACGAAAGTACCGCCTGGGTGCGCTTCGGCTTGCAGCAGGGCGATGCCGCGCTGCAGGCGCTGGGGCTTGAAACACCGCAGGCAGCCGGCGCCACGGTGCGTCATGAAGGGCTTTTGGCCATCGCCGTCTCGCCCGCTCGCGTCGAATTGTGGGTGCCCGCCGAACAGGCCGCCAACGTGCGCGAAACCCTCGCCGCCGCGCTGCCCGAAGGCACCCTGGATGCCTGGCTGCTGGGCCAGATCCGCGCCGGCATCGGCCAGGTCATGGGCCCGACCCGTGAACTGTTCATCCCGCAGATGATCAACCTGCAGGCCGTCGACGGCGTGAGCTTCAAGAAGGGCTGCTATACCGGCCAGGAAATCGTCGCGCGCATGCAGTACCTGGGCAAGCTCAAGCGTCGCCAGTATCGCCTCTCGCTGCCCGTGGACGAAGCGCCCGCACCAGGCGCAGAAATCTTCTCGCCCACCCACGGCTCGTCTGTCGGCGAGGTAGTCATCTCGGCACCCGCCGAGCAAGGTGTCGAACTGCTGGCAGTGCTCAGCGCCGACTCGGTGGAAGATGACAACCTGCACCTGGGCAGCCTCGAAGGGCCGCGCCTGACCCTGCTCGACCTGCCTTACGAACTGGACCGCGACCGGGAAATCCAGCGCTGACCAGCCCGCCCCGCCGCTGCGGCGGGGCAGCCCCACCACTGCGGTAGAGAAGTCCATGAACAAGCTGGCCGAGATGGTTCAAGCGCAGTTGCTCGCTGCCATCGACAACGACGACCTGGTCCTGCCCACGCTGCCAGAGGTTGCCCTGAGCATCCGCGAAGCCGCCGAAGACAGCGAAATCAGCGTGGCCGCCTTGAGCCGCGTGATCGGTCGCGATGCCGCGCTCTCGGCGCGCCTGATCAAGGTGGTCAACAGCCCGCTGCTGCGCGCACTGGTGGAGGTCACCGACCTGCACACCGCGATCACGCGCCTGGGCGTCAACTACAGCTGCAACCTGGCCATCGGCCTGGTGATCGAACAGATCTTCCATGCCCGCTCGGCGGCGGTGGAGCACAAGTTGCGCGATATCTGGGAAAACAGCCTGGAAGTAGCGGGCATCAGTTACGAAATATGCAGGCGCTACACCCACCTCAAACCCGATCAGGCCACCCTGGGTGGGCTCGTGCACCAGATCGGCGCCCTGCCGGTGCTGATCTACGCCGAAGAGCACAACGAGCTGCTGTCCGACCCCGTGTGCCTGCACTATGTCATCGAGCAGATTCAACCGGTGCTGGGCGACAAGATCCTCAGCGCCTGGGAGTTTCCAGAGCAACTGGTCAACCTGCCCAGCCAGGTCCAGAACCTGGAGCGCGAGACCGACAAGATCGACTACATCGGCATCGTCCAGATCGCTCGCTCGCTCAGCCTGCGCGGGCGCGGCCAGCCCTTGACCAGCCTCCCCGCCTACAAGCTGCTGCGCCTGCCGGAGGGCAAGGAGCTGGACCTGATGGAACTGGTCGAGGCGCGGGACATGTTGCGCTGAATGCCGCGGGTGCGGCGGTCAATCCGCGATGAAACTCACCCGCACCTTCAAACCGCCGTTGTCGCCATCATGCAGGCTGATCTGCGCCAGATGCGCACGACAAATTTCGCCGACGATCGCCAACCCCAGCCCACTGCCCTGGGCACTGCGCCGGTAGAAGCGCTCGAACACACGCTCGCGATCATCCAGTGGAATCCCCGGGCCATCGTCCTCGACCTCCAGTACGGCGGGGGCCAGCACCCGCAGAATCACGTTGCCGCCCATCGGCGTATGGGCCAGTGCATTGTCCACCAGGTTGCTGAGCAGCTCGTTGAGCAAGGTCGGTTCTCCCTTGAGCCACACCGGCGCCTCGGCTTCCAGCGCCAGGGCAACACCACGGGCATGGGCCAGCGGTGCCATCGCCATGCCCAGTTCGCGGGCCAGCTGGCTGAGGTCCAGGCGCTTTGCACCGCCTTCGGCGATCGCCCGCGCGCCATTTTCCACCCGGGCCAGCGACAGCAGCTGGTTGGCCAGGTGGGTAAGGCGATCAGTACCCTGGGCCGCGGACTCCAAGGTCTGGCGCCACTCCTCGGGCTCCCGCGAGCGCAAGCCCAACTCCACCCGCGCCTTGAGCGCCGCCAGCGGTGTGCGCAACTCGTGGGCGGCATCGGCGATGAACTGCGCCTGGCGCTCGAACTGCCCACGCAGCCGCTCGGTGAAATGGTTCAAGGCCCGCACCAGCGGCCCCAGCTCATGCTGTACCTGCACCACCGGCAGGGCCCTCAGGTCGTCGGGCTGACGGGCTTCCACCGCCGTGCGCAGGCGCTCCAGCGGACGCAGCGCAGCACTGACTGCAAACCACACCATCACCAGCGCACCCAGCGCAAGCATGCCCAGGCGCAGCAAGGTATCGGCCATCAGCCCACGCGCCATGCTCACCCGCGCCTCTTCGGTCTCGGCCACGCGGATCTCGGCCATGCCGTTCATGTTCGGCTCGCTGACAGCCTTGAGCAGGCTCACCACGCGCACGTCCTGCCCCAGGTAGGTGGCGTTGTAGAAGCGCGCCAGTGCCGGATAGTCGTCGGTGCGCGGCGTGCCAGGCGGCGGCGGCGGCAGCTTCTCGTAACCGGAAATCAACTTCTGGTGGATATCCAGCACCTGGTAGTAGATGCGTCCGGCGCTGTCGTAGGCAAAGGTGTCCAGCGCGACGTAGGGCACATCGGCGCTGAGCGTGCCATCACGCTGGGAAAGGCCGGCGGCAATGGTCCGCGCCGAGGCCAGCAGCGTGCGGTCATAGGCGGTGTCGGCGGCCTCGCGGCCATTCCAGTATGCGCTCAGGCCACTGGCCAACATCAGCACCACGAGCAACAGCGCCAGGTTGCCGAGCAGGCGCGCGCGCAGGCTGCCGTTGTCACGCATCACGATGCTCGAGCAGGTAGCCCAGACCGCGGAAGGTGACGATGGCCACCGGATGGCCATCGAGCTTCTTGCGCAGACGATGGATGTAGATCTCGATGGCATCGGGGCTGGCTTCTTCGTCCAGGCCAAACACCTGGGCGGCCAATTGCTCCTTGCTCATCACCCGCCCGGGACGGGCGATCAGCGCCTCGAGCACGCTCTGTTCCCGCGAGGTCAAGGTCAGCGGCTCGTCACCCAGCGCAAAGCGCCGCGTGTCCAGGTCGTACACCAGGGGCCCGCAACGCTGCTGACGTTCGCCACCGAGCACGCTACGGCGCAGCAGGGCCTTGACCCGCGCCTCAAGCTCGGTGAGCTCGAAAGGCTTGGCCAGGTAGTCGTCGGCCCCAAGGTTCAGGCCGTGCACGCGGTCCTTGACGTCGCTGCGCGCGGTGAGCATCAGCACCGGCAGGGTCTTGCCCCGCGAGCGCAGGCGCGCCAGCACCTCGAAGCCGTCCATGCGCGGCAGGCCGACATCCAGCACGGCGACAGCATAGTCCTCGCTGGCCAGGGCCAGGTCGGCGGCGACGCCGTCATGCAGCACATCCACGGTCAAGCCCTGGCTCTTGAGGGCCTGGGCCACGCTTTCAGCCAACGGCAGATGGTCTTCGACCAGCAGCACACGCATCGGATTCTCCCTGCTCGGGTTGGGCGGTGGCGCGGAGTGTAACGCCGTCGTGGGGACTGTGAAGCCCTTGTGACAAACCTTTCGCGCTGAAAGGTTAGCGAAAGGTTCGCCACCTAGCATCGCACCACGGTCGCTCCACGCGCCGAAAAAAGCACCAGCAAGGTGCAACGAATAAGAACAATAAAACGGAGTCAGACGACGATGCTGTCAATGCAGCCCAGCCGGTCCCTTTGCGCCCGCCCCTCCACGCTCGCCAGCGCCATTGCCCTTGCCGGCATCGCCCCGATGAGCCAGGCCGCCTTCTTCGAAGACAGTACGGCCACCTTCGAAACCCGCAACATGTACTTCAATCGCGACTTCCGCGATGGCACCAGCTCGCAGCAATCCAAGCGCGACGAATGGGCCCAGGGCTTCATGCTCAACTTCGAATCCGGCTATACCGACGGCACCGTGGGCTTCGGCCTCGACGCCCTGGGCATGCTCGGCATCAAGCTCGACTCCAGCAAGGACCGTACAGGCACCGGCCTGCTGCCGACCCACGACGACGGCAAGGCGGCCAACGAGTACTCCAAGCTCGGCCTGACCGGCAAGGTCAAGATCTCCCAGACCGAACTCAAGGTCGGCACCCTGATCCCGGAACTGCCGACGCTGCAACCCAACGACGGGCGCATCCTGCCGCAGACCTTCGAAGGCGGCCTGCTCACCTCCCGCGAGATCAAGAACTTGACCTTCACCGGCGGGCGCCTGGAAAAGGCCAAGGACCGTGACGACACCAACTGGGAAGACCTGGCGCTGAACAACAAGAACGGCCGCTTCGGTGGTACGTTCCGCGCCGATCACTTCGACCTGGGCGGCCTGGACTACAAGTTCACCGACCGCATCACCGGCAGCTACCACTTCGCCCAGCTCGACGACATCTACCGCCAGCATTTCGTCGGCATGGTCGCCACCCAGCCCTGGGGCCCCGGCACCTTCGGCGCCGACCTGCGCCTCTCGAAGAGCGACGAACAGGGCAAGGCCCTGGCCGGCAAGATCGACAACACCACGGTCAACGGCATGCTCAGCTACGCGCTCAGCGGCCACAAGTTCAGCGCCGCCTACCAGCACCTGTCTGGCGACAGCGCCTTCCCCTATGTCGACGGCGCCGACCCGTACCTGGTCAACTTCGTCCAGATCAACGACTTCGCCGGCGCCGACGAGCGCTCCTGGCAGGTCCGCTACGACTACAACTTTGCCTCCCTGGGCATCCCCGGCCTGACCTTCATGACCCGCTACATCAACGGCGACAACGTCAGCCGCGCCGATGGCAGCGAAGGCAAGGAATGGGAACGCAACACCGAGTTCAAGTATGTGGTGCAGAGCGGTCCGCTGAAGAACGTCGCAGTGCGCCTGCGCAACGCCACCTTCCGTTCCAACTTCGCCCGCGACGCCGATGAAGTACGCCTGCTGGTCAGCTACAGCGTGGCCCTGTGGTAACCCATAACAACAACGCTCACGGAGATAGACGATGAACCTTTCACTACGCCGACTCGTCCTTGCCACTGGCTGCCTGCTGCTGGCAGGCAACGCCCTGGCCGCCGAACCGAAACGCCCGGAATGCATCGCCCCGGCCTCGCCCGGCGGCGGTTTCGACCTGACCTGCAAACTGGTACAGAGCGCACTGGTCGAGGAGAAGATCCTCAGCAAGCCCATGCGCGTCACCTACATGCCAGGCGGTGTTGGCGCCGTGGCCTATAACGCCGTGGTGGCCCAGCGTCCGGCCGATGGTGGCACGCTGGTCGCCTGGTCCAGTGGCTCGCTGCTGAACCTGGCCCAGGGCAAGTTCGGCCGTTTCGACGAGAACGCGGTGAAATGGCTGGCCGCCGTCGGCACCAGCTATGGCGCCATCGCAGTGAAAAGCGACTCGCCCTACAAGACCCTCGATGACCTGGTTGCGGCATTGAAAAAGGACCCGAGCAAGGTGGTGATCGGTTCCGGCGGCACCGTGGGTAGCCAGGACTGGATGCAGACCGCGCTGATCGCCAAGGCTGCCGGCATCAACCCGCGCGACCTGCGTTACGTGGCCCTGGAAGGCGGCGGCGAAATCGCCACCGCGCTGCTCGGCGGCCATATCCAGGTGGGTTCGACCGACATTTCCGACTCCATGCCACACATCCAGAGCGGCAGCATGCGCATCCTCGCGGTGTTCTCGGAAAATCGCCTGGACGAACCTGAAATGAAGAACATCCCGACCGCCAAGGAGCAGGGCTACGACATCGTCTGGCCGGTGGTGCGCGGCTTCTACCTCGGCCCGAAGGTGAGCGACGAAGACTACGCCTGGTGGAAGGAGTCGTTCGACAAGCTGCTGGCCTCGGAAGACTTCGCCAAGCTGCGTGACCAGCGCGAGCTGTTCCCGTTCGCCATGACCGGTGAAGAGCTCGATGGCTACGTGAAGAAGCAGGTCGCCGACTACAAGACCCTGGCCAAGGAATTCGGCCTGATTCAGTAAGCCCCTGCGATCTCTGTGGGAGCGGGCTTGCCCGCGAATTCGCCAGTCGCAGCAGCATCGTTGCCTGGTCTGTTCCATTCGCGGGCAAGCCCGCTCCCACAGGGAAGCATGAAAGCCGCTTCTATCGAGGATTCCTTCATGATCCTGCAACGCATCTTCGCCCTGGTCCTGCTGGCAGTCTGCGCCGCCCTGGCCGTCATGGCCTGGCCGTACCAGGCGGCGTTTTCCTATGAGCCGGTAGGGCCGCGGGCCTACCCGCTGCTGATGCTCGGCCTGATGAGCCTGGGCCTTTTGTATCTGGCGATTCGTCCGACGCCCATCGTGCACAAGGACGATGAAATTCCCCTGGACCGCGAGACCCTCACCAAGATCGCCGCCTGCATCGGCCTGCTGATCGTCTTCGCCGCCACCTTCGAGTCGCTGGGCTTCATCCTCAGCGCCGTCCTCACCGGCCTGCCCATGGCCCGCCTGTATGGCGGCCGCTGGCTGCACAGCGCCATGGTGGTGGTGGGCATGAGCATCTTCCTCTACTGGCTGTTCGACCGGGTGATGGATGTCCCCCTGCCCCTCGGCCTGCTCGACGTACTGGAGAACTGACACATGGATACCTTGAGCTACCTCGGCCAGGGCTTCGGCGTCGCCCTGAGCCCCTACAACCTCGTCACTGCCCTGAGCGGCACCTTGATCGGCACCGTCGTCGGCCTGTTGCCAGGCCTGGGCCCGATCAACGGTGTGGCGCTGCTGATCCCCATCGCCTTCGCCCTCGGCCTGCCGCCGGAGTCGGCGCTGATCCTGCTGGCCGCGGTGTATCTGGGCTGCGAGTACGGCGGCCGGATCAGTTCGATCCTGCTGAACATCCCGGGCGAAGCCTCGACCGTGATGACCACCCTCGATGGCTACCCGATGGCCCGCCAGGGCCTGGCCGGTGTCGCCCTGTCACTGTCGGCCTGGAGCTCGTTCATCGGTGCCTTCATCGCTACCTGCGGCATGGTGCTGTTTGCCCCGCTGCTGGCGAAATGGGCGATCGCCTTCGGACCGGCGGAGTACTTCGTGTTGATGGTGTTCGCCATCGTCGCCCTCGGCGGCATGGCCGGCGACAAGCCACTGAAGACCTTCATCGCCGCGCTGATCGGCCTGTTCCTGTCCGCCGTCGGCATCGACGCCAACAGCGGCGTGTACCGCTTCACCGGTGACAGCGTGCACCTGGCCGACGGTATCCAGTTCGTCGTGCTGGTACTGGGCCTGTTCTCCATCAGCGAGATTCTCCTGCTGCTGGAAAAGACCCACCATGGCCACCAGGCCGTCAAGGCCACCGGGCGCATGTTGTTCAACCTCAAGGAAGCGGCCTCGGTCTTCGTCGTCAACATTCGCTGCGGCCTGCTCGGCTTCTTCATGGGCGTGCTGCCCGGTGCCGGTGCCACCCTGGCCAGCGCCGTGGCGTACATGACCGAGAAGCGTATCGCCGGGACCAGCGGCAAGTTCGGCAAGGGCGATGCCCGTGGCCTCGCCGCCCCGGAAACCGCCATCGGTGCATCCTGCTGCGGCGCCCTGGTGCCAATGCTGACCCTGGGCGTACCAGGTTCGGGCACCACCGCCGTGATGATCGGTGCACTGACCCTGTACAACATCACCCCCGGCCCACTGCTGTTCGAACAGCAGCCTGACATCGTGTGGGGCCTGATCGCCTCGCTGTTCATCGCCAACATCATGCTGGTGATCCTGAACATCCCGATGATCCGCATCTTCACCCGCATCCTTGCCGTGCCGAACTGGGCGCTGGTGCCGGTGATCGCGATCATCACCGCGATCGGCGTCTATGCCGTGCACGCCACCACCTTCGACCTGTTCCTGATGGTTGGCATCGGCATCATGGGCTACATCCTGCGCAAGCTCGACTTCCCGCTGTCGCCGATCCTGCTGGGCTTCATCCTCGGCGGGCTGATGGAGCAGAACCTGCGCCGTGCGCTGTCGATCTCCAACGGCGAGCTGGGCATCCTCTGGTCGAGCCCGATCAGCATGAGCGTGTGGGCACTGGTGTTCTGCATGCTGGCCCTCCCGCTGCTGCGCATCTGGCGCCGCCGCAGCCTGCAGCGCCGGGCCATGGCTGATGCCTGATCGGTCGTTGCCGCTGTTCTGGGCCACCGGGCTGGTCGGACTTGCTGGCGGTTTCATCGCCAGCAAGGTCGGCTGGCCTTTGCCGTGGATGGTCGGCTCGCTGCTGGCGATCATCGCAGTACGCTGCCTCACCCCCTGGCAGCTGTCGGAGATCCCCAACGGCCGCAAATGCGGGCAGTGGGTCATCGGTATCGGTATCGGCCTGCACTTCACCCCGGAAGTGATCGAACAGGTTGCCAGCCATTTCGGCTTGATCTTCTTCGGCGCGCTGCTGACCACGGTCTCCAGCGGCGTCGGCGTGTGGCTGCTGCGCCGCTCCGGTGAGGACCGTGCCACGGCATTCTTTGCCAGCATGCCTGGCGGCTCGGGGGAAATGGTCAACCTGGGCGCGCGCAACGGTGCGGTACTCAGCCAGGTAGCGGCAGCGCAGAGCCTGCGCGTGCTGGCGGTGGTGCTGTGCGTACCGGCGCTGTTCAAGCTGCTGCTGGGCGATGGCGTGGCGCTGAACCATGCCGGCAGCGTCAGTTGGGGCTGGCTGGCGCTGATCGCGCCGCTGAGCATCGGCATGGCGCTGCTCTGGCAACGCCTGCGCCAGCCCAACCCCTGGTTGTTCGGGCCACTGTTGGTGGCCGCCAGCATCAGCCTGGCAAACAACCTGCAGATCGGCCTGCCCAACGGCGCCAGCCAGATCGGCCAGTGGCTGATCGGCAGTGGCCTGGCCTGTCACTTCAACCGCGCGTTCTTCCGCCGTGCGCCGGCATTCCTGGGGCGCACCCTGGTGGCGACGGCCCTGTGCATGCTGATCGCAGGCGGAGCGGCCTGGGTGCTGAGCCTGTTCAGCCACCTGGACCTGCGTTCGCTGACATTGGGGATGATGCCGGGGGGGATTGCCGAGATGAGCCTGACGGCGGAGACCCTGCAACTGTCGGTGCCGCTGGTGACGGCATTGCAGGTGATGCGGCTGCTGTTCGTGCTGTTTCTGGCAGAGCCGATGTTCAGGTATTGGGTGCGCCAGGGCGATTGAGCGGTCGGTCTCTTCGCGGGCAAGCCCGCTCCCACTGGCTGAGGGCAGGCTTGCCCGCGAAGAGACCAACCCGACCGCAAGCCCTTACAACGGCGGCACCGCCCAGTTGATGGGCTCCAATCCGCGCTGCTGCAGGAAGCCGTTGGTCCGGCTGAAATGCCCGCAACCCAAAAATCCGCGATACGCCGACAAGGGCGACGGATGCACCGACTTGAGCACCAGATGCTTGGTCCCGTCGATCAGCTTCTGCTTGCTCTGCGCATGGGAACCCCACAGCAGGAACACCACGTTCTCGCACTGCTCGCTGACCAGCTCGATGATGCGGTCGGTGAAGAACTCCCAGCCCTTCTTGGCATGCGACGCAGCATTGGCACGCTCGACCGTCATGGTGGTGTTGAGCAGCAACACCCCCTGCTCGGCCCAGCTCTGCAGGTAGCCGTGATTGGGGATCGGCAGGTTCAGGTCGCGCTGCAGCTCCTTGTAGATGTTCACCAGCGAAGGCGGCGTCGGCACGCCCGGCTGCACCGAGAAGCACAGACCATGGGCCTGGCCGGGGCCGTGGTAAGGGTCCTGGCCGAGGATCACCACCTTCACCTTGTCCAGCGGCGTGGTGTTGAGGGCGTTGAAGATCAGCGGCCCAGGTGGATAGATCTCCTTGCCCGCGGCATATTCCTGGCGCAGGAATTCGCGCAGCTGCTGCATGTAGGGCTTGTCGAACTCGGCACGCAATGCGGCCTTCCAGCTAGGTTCGAGCTTGATGCGATCGTCGTCGGTCATGGCGCCATCCTGAATCAGAGTGGGCGCGACACTAGGAAAGCCGCCCCGGCTTGTCAATCGCTCCGACCGGTGACAAGCACGATCGGCCAGGCAAGCCATACTTGTGCGACGACTTGCGCGAGGTTGTCCATGTCCATTCATTGCGAGGTACTCACCGGCGCCGATGGCGCCCGTATCGGCATCGCCACCCTGGATGCCGCCAAGACCCTGAACGCCCTGACCCTGCCGATGATCGAGATGCTCGATTCGCACCTGCGCGAATGGGCGCGCGATCCGGGCGTCGTCTGCGTGCTGCTGCGCGGCGATGGCGAAAAGGCCTTCTGCGCAGGCGGCGATGTCCGGGCGCTGGTACAGGCCTGTCGCGAGCATCCCGGCAGCGTGCCGCCGCTGGCGGCAACCTTCTTCGCCGCCGAATACCGCCTCGACTATCTGCTGCACACCTACCCCAAGCCGCTATTGTGCTGGGGCCACGGTCATGTGCTGGGCGGCGGCATGGGCCTGTTGCAGGGTGCCAATGTACGCATCGTCACCCCCAGCAGCCGCCTGGCGATGCCGGAGGTGAGCATCGGTCTGTATCCGGATGTCGGTGCCAGTTGGTTCCTCAGCCGCCTGCCGGGCAAGCTTGGCCTGTTTCTGGCGCTGACAGGTGCGCCGATCAATGCCCGTGACGCCCTTGACCTGGGGTTGGCGGACCGCTTCCTCGGCGAGCAGCAGCAGGCGGCGCTGATTGAGGAACTGCTGCAACTGAACTGGCAGGAACAGACCGACTTGCAACTGAACAGCCTGCTCAGGGCCGAGCAGCATCGCGCCTGGGGCGAACTTCCCGAGGCGCAGTGGCTGCCCCGCCGCGCCGTGATCGATGCGCTGCTCGATATCGCTGACCCGGTAGCCGCCTGGCGGGCCGTGTGCGGCTTGAGACAACACGCCGATCCACTGCTGGCCAAGGCGGGCGAGCGCTTGCATGAAGGCTGCCCGCTCACGGGTCATCTGGTCTGGGAACAGCTTCACCGCGCCCGTCACCTGTCGCTGGCCCAGGTGTTCCAGATGGAATACGCCATGAGCCTGAACTGCTGTCGGCATCCGGAATTCAGCGAAGGGGTGCGTGCTCGCTTGCTCGATAAAGACAACCAACCGCGCTGGCACTGGCCGGATATCGGCAAGGTGCCAGCGGCGGTGGTCGACGCGCATTTCGCTAAAGTCTGGGAGGGGCGACACCCGCTGGCAGATCTGGGCTGATCCTATCGCTGCCAGTTGCGATCCCCGCGCCCCCGGTCCCTTTGCCCATTGGAATGCCAGCGATCATCCCGCCCACCACCACGATAGTCCTGGCGATCGCGGTCACGCCCATAGTCATAGCGCTGGCGGTTGCCGTAGTCATAACGCGGATTGCCATGCCACTGGTTCACCACCGGTGGCGTGTAGGGCCGGTAGTAAGGCGCCGGCGCTGGACGGTAGTAACGCGGTGCCGTCTGGTAGTAATACCGAGGCTGGGGCGCGACGTAGTAACGGTCCTGACGATAGTAGTAACCCGGGTAGGCGTAGCGGTCAGCGGTGTAGTACTCGCTGCGGTAATAGCCCCCGCCCCCGTAGTATGGGGCGCAGGCACTGGTCATCAGGCCAAGCAGAACGACCAACAGGATTCGAGGGTACATGGCGGCCTCCTGGACCGCTGGATTGCCCGGCACAGCGGCGCTGGCGGGCGTCGATCGCAACACGTTGATCGACACTGAGTAAGACAGTGCGCCCGAGGTCCGGTGCCATTTGCGCAACAAATTGAAACAGACAGAACGATCTGGAAATACAAATGGACAGAGGCGCGACAAGAGCTGTGAGCGGATATACTGCGCGCCTCCGTGCAGATCTACCTCGAATACCCGGAAGCCCCCATGAACGACAGCCAGCGCTGCCCCGCCTGCGGCGCCGCCAACCAGTGCGCCCTGGCCGACCCGCGCAGTGCCACCCAGGCCTGCTGGTGTTTCAGCGTCAGCATCGACTCCGCTGTGCTCGAAGCGCTTCCCGACGAACTGCGTAACAAAGCCTGTCTGTGCCCTCGCTGTGCAGCAGTCGACGAACAGCTCAAGGCAGCCGACCAGCGGCAGCCTCTCTAAGACTTGTACGATGCGCCTCGATCGATTTCTCGCCAACTTCCCCCAGTACAATCGCCAGCAGGTGCGCGTGCTGCTGGTGCAGCGCCGTGTGCGGGTCGACGCGCAGCCGGTGATCGATCCGCGCCACGAGGTGCGTGAATTCAGCCGAGTCGAGGTCGATGAGCAGTTGCTGCAGGCAGGGCGCCCAGCACGCTACCTGATGCTGCACAAGCCCGCCGGTTGCGTCAGCGCCACCCGCGACCCGCAGCACCCCACCGTACTCGACCTGCTGCCGCCCGAACTGCGTGACGACCTGCACATTGCCGGGCGCCTGGACTACAACACCACCGGCCTGATGATCCTGACCAATGACGGCCAATGGTCACGCCGCCTGACCCAACCACGCACCAAGCAGGCGAAGATCTATCTGGTCGAGACCGAGGACGAAATCGGCGCGCACTACATCGACAAATTCCGCCAAGGCTTCTACTTCGCCTTCGAAGACCTCACCACCCTGCCCGCCCAACTCGACATTCTGGGCCCACGCAGCGCGCGGCTGGCGATCGTCGAAGGGCGCTATCACCAGGTCAAGCGCATGTTCGGCCACTTCGACAACAAGGTGATCGGCCTGCACCGCGAAAGCATGGGGCCGATCCATCTGGACCCGGCCCTGGCGCCAGGTGCGTTCAGGACGCTGACCGCCGAGGAAATCGCGGCGGTCTGAAGATCGGCCTCAGGCGTTCTTCCTCACCCTGAACCACGCCGCATACAGCGCCGGCAGGAACAACAGCGTCAGCGCCGTGGCCACGATCAGACCACCCATGATCGCCACCGCCATCGGCCCGTAGAACACGCTGCGCGACAGCGGGATCATCGCCAGAACCGCCGCCAGGGCGGTCAGCACGATGGGCCGGAAGCGCCGCACCGTGGCCTCGATGATCGCCTGCCAACGGTCCAGCCCAGCGGCGATGTCCTGCTCGATCTGGTCCACCAGGATCACCGAGTTACGCATGATCATCCCTGCCAGCGCGATGGTGCCAAGCATCGCCACGAAGCCGAACGGCTGGCGGAACACCAGCAGGAACAGGGTCACACCAATCAGCCCCAACGGCGCGGTGAGGAACACCATCACCGTGCGCGAGAAACTGCGCAGCTGGATCATCAGCAGGCTCAGTACCACCACGATGAACAGCGGCATGCCCGCGTTCACCGAGCGTTGACCGCGCTGGGCATCCTCCACCGTGCCGCCGACTTCCAGCAGGTAGCCGTCGGGCAACTGCTCGCGCACCTGCTGCAGAGTCGGCAGGATCTGCTTGACCAGGCTGTCCGGCTGTTCCTTGTCGTAGATGTCGGCACGCACGGTCACCGTCGGCAGGCGATTGCGGTGCCAGATCACGCCCTCTTCGAAGCCGTACTCCAGCGTCGCCACCTGCGACAACGCCACGCTCTGGCCGTTGTCGGTCGGCAGCGCCAGGCTGCCCAGGCTACCCATGTCGCTGCGCTCCTCGCGGGTACCGCGCAGGAGGATCTCGATCAGTTCGTTGTCCTCGCGGTACTGGCTGACCGTAGTACCTGTCAACGAGCTCTGCAGGAAACTGGACAGGTGCGAGGTACTCACCCCCAACGCGCGGGCACGGTCCTGGTCGATCGCCAGGAACACCGCCTTGCTCGGCTCCTCCCAGTCCAGGTGCACGTTGACCACATGCGGGTTCTCGCGCACCTTGGCCGCCACCTCGCGGGCCAGGGCGCGTACTTTCTCGATGTGCTCACCAGTGACCCGGAACTGCACCGGGTAACCCACGGGCGGACCGTTCTCAAGGCGCGTGACCCGCGAGCGCAATTGCGGGAATTCCTGCTCAAGGGTGGTAATGGCCCAGCTGCGCAGGGCTTCGCGGTCTTTGAGCGACTTGGCCAGCACCACGAACTGGGCGAAGCTCGCCGCCGGCAGTTGCTGATCCAGCGGCAGGTAATAACGCGGTGAGCCGGTGCCGACGTAGGCCACGTAGTTGTCGATACCGTCCTGCTGCTTGAGTAGGGCCTCCAGGCGCTTGACCTGCTCGGCGGTATTGGCCAGCGAAGCCCCTTCGGCGAGCTTCAGGTCGATCATCAGCTCAGGCCGCGCCGACGCAGGGAAGAACTGCTGGGGCACGAAGCGGAACAGCACGATGCTGCCGATGAAAGCGGCAATGGTCAGCACGATCACGGTCTTGCGACGGCGCACGCACCACTCCACCACCTTGCGCACACGCTGGTAGAACGGCGTGGCATAAGGGTCGGGCGTATGCTCGCCATTGCCGTGACGCGCCGCGTGGCGCTTGGCCAGGTCCGGCAGCAGGCGGTCGCCCAGGTAGGGGACGAACAATACCGCCGCGACCCACGAGGTCAGCAAGGCGATGGTCACCACCTGGAAGATCGACCGGGTGTACTCGCCGGTGCTCGACGCGGCCGTGGCGATCGGCAGAAAGCCCGCAGCGGTGATCAGCGTGCCGGTCAGCATCGGGAAGGCGGTACTCGACCAGGCATAGCTCGCCGCCTTGAGCCGGTCGTAGCCCTGCTCCATCTTGATCGCCATCATCTCGACCGCAATGATCGCATCGTCCACAAGCAACCCCAGGGCCAGTACCAGCGCCCCCAGCGAAATCTTGTGCAAGCCGATGCCGAAGTAGTGCATCGCGGCGAAGGTCATCGCCAGCACCAGCGGGATCGCCAGCGCCACCACCAACCCCGTGCGCACCCCCAGCGAGAAGAAGCTCACCAGCAACACGATGACCAGTGCCTCGACCAGCACCTGGATGAACTCGCCGACCCCAGCCTTGACCGCTGCCGGCTGATCGGACACCTTGCGCAGCTCCATGCCCGCCGGCAGGTTGTGCGCCAGGCGGGCGAACTCGGCTTCCAGCGCCTTGCCCAGTACCAGAATGTCACCGCCGTCCTTCATCGACACGGCAAGGCCGATGGCATCCTCGCCCATGAAGCGCATACGTGGCGCAGGTGGGTCGTTGAAGCCGCGATGGACTTCGGCGACATCGCCGATGCGGAAGGTTCGGTCGCCTACACGGATGGGGAACTGGCGAATCTGCTCGACGCTGTCGAAGCGCCCGCTGACCCGCAGCTGCAAGCGCTCACTGGGCGTTTCGAAGAAGCCCGCGGTGCTCACCGCATTCTGCTCGCGCAACGCCTGCTGCACCGCCGCCAGCGGCACCCCAAGGGTCGCCAGCTTGGTGTTGGACAGCTCGATCCAGATCTTCTCGTCCTGCAAGCCGATCAGCTCGACCTTGCCCACATCCTTGACCCGCTGCAGCTGGATCTGGATGCGGTCGGCATAATCCTTGAGCACCGCATAGTCGAAGCCTGCCCCGCTCAGGGCGTAGATATTGCCGAAGGTGGTGCCGAACTCGTCGTTGAAGAACGGCCCCTGCACCTCCGGTGGCAAGGTGTGACGAATGTCCGCGACCTTCTTGCGGATCTGGTACCACAGCTCGGGAATTTCGTTCGAATGCATCGAGTCGCGGGCCATGAACGTGACCTGGGACTCACCCGGACGGGAGAACGAGACGATCTTGTCGTACTCGCCGGTCTCCATCAGCTTCTTTTCGATGCGCTCGGTGACCTGTCGGGACACCTCTTCGGCGGTGGCACCAGGCCACAGCGTACGCACGACCATGGCCTTGAAGGTAAAGGGCGGATCTTCACTCTGCCCCAGCTTGGTGTAGGACATGGCGCCAATGGCCGCCAACAGGATCATCAGGAACAGTACGATCTGGCGATTGCGCAGCGCCCAGGCGGAAAGGTTGAAACCCATCGGGACTTACTCCTTGATCGCCAGGTTCACCACACGGTTGCTGCGATCGACCGGCCGTACCTCCTGGCCTTCGCGCAGCACGTGGCCACCCGCGGCGACCACCCAGTCGCTGGCGCCCAGCCCTTCGAGCACCGGCACGCTGTCTGCGCCATAAGGGCCGAGACGCACGGGCGCACGCTCCAGCCGATTGTCCTTGCCAACCCGCCAGACATAAGCCTGGCCCTGCTCGGCAGTCACCGCCGACAGCGGCACCGACAGCGGCGAGTGTTCGGCATGGGCGATGTACACCTTGGCGCTCTGGCCCAGCTCTGCCGGGGCTTGCGTCGATGTGAAAGCGATTCGCGCAGCGAAGGTGCGCGAGCGTGGATCGGCCGCCGGTGACAGCTCGCGGATGCGTCCCTCGAAGCGTTGCTCGGGGTGCGACCACAGTTCGACACTGACCGCCTGCCCTACCGAGAAACGCGCGAACTGTTGCTCGGGCAGGCCGATGGCCACCTCACGTTCGCCATCGGCGGCCAGGGTGAACACTGTCTGCCCCGCCGCAACCACCTGGCCGACTTCGACCTGGCGCTTGGCGATCACCCCGTTCTGCGGCGCCCGCAGCACCGCGTATTCGGCCTGGTTGCCGGCCACGTCGAATTCGGCCTTGGCCTGCTTGAGGCGGGCAAGACCTGCACGGTAGAGGTTCTCGGCATTGTCGAACTGGGAATGGCTGACCATCTGCCGGTCGAGCAGCTTCTGGTAACGGTCGCGTTCGGCCCGCACCAGCGACAGGTTCGCTTCGGCGGCCGCCATCTGCGCGCGGTTGGCCTCCAACTGCAGGCGCACATCCTGTGGATCGAGCTCGGCCAGTGGTTGGTCGGCCTTGACCCGCTGCCCTTCCTCGACCAGGCGCTTGCTGACCTTGCCACCAATACGGAACGCCAGTTCCGGCTCGAACCTGGCGCGTACTTCGCCCGGATAGCTGTCGGCCGAGGCGCCGGTGGGCTGGGGCTGGATCACCAGTGCCGGACGCGGGGCCGCAGGTGCAGCAGCCTCCTGGCCACAGGCAGTGAGCAGCAGAAGGCAGGCAAGGGGCAGGACGAGGGGCGACGCACGACGCAACATGATGGAAGACCTTTCGCAGAGGACGCATCGAATAATTATACTGGCGGGTATATTAAGTCAGCGAAACGACTCCGGGAAGCAGGTGCATGAGAGAAAAATGTATTTGCGCCGCGACGTGCGTAGCAGCCGCGAGCCGCGCGACCCGGTAATATGAGCGCTTCATCAGACAGACACGGATTCCAATGCCCATCGACGCACCCACAGGCCCTGGCCGGCCCAAGGATCTCGCCAAGCGCGAGGCCATCCTCGAAGCCGCCAAATCGCTGTTCCTCAGCCTTGGCTATGCCAACACCAGCATGGATGCGGTCGCTGCGGCGGCAGGTGTTTCAAAACTCACGGTCTATAGCCACTTCAACGACAAGCAGACCCTGTTCGGTTCGGCAGTCATGGCCACCTGCCAGACGCAGCTGCCCGACCTGATCTTCGAGCTGCCCGAGGGCGTGCCGATCGAAGACGTGCTGCTCAACATCGCCCGAGGCTTCCAGGCACTGATCAGCAGCGACGAGTCGGTCAAGCTCACGCGCCTGATCATGGCCCTGGGCAGCCAGGACCCGGGGCTTGGGCAGTTCTTCTACGAGGCGGGGCCCAAGCGGGTGCTGGCCGAGATGGAGGCGTTGCTGCGCTGTGTCGACGAGCGTGGGTTGCTGCGGATCGAGAATCCGTTGCGCGCCGCCGAGCATTTCTTCTGCCTGATCAAGGGCGCTGCCGATTACCGCCTGCTGCTGGGCTGCGCACCGCCGCTGGCCGGAGAGGAAGCCGAGCAGCATGTGCGCGAGGTGGTCGGGGTGTTCATGCGGGCGTATAGCAGCCCCCTGTAGGAGCGGGCTTGCCCGCGAAAAGTACATCGCGCTCATGCACCGGCTTTGCCGGTGTTCGCGGCGGTTCGGCGCCCCCCCTCGAGCTGGCTTCCCCTAAGCCTTCAACGCCTTCTTCGGATAGATATCGTAGCGGCTGGACTTACCTTCCAGGCTGTGACTCGGCTTCGGCCCGTCGATGATCGGCGCCTTGCGCGGGCGCTTGACCACCACCCGGTGGCTGGCCAGCGCCAGCGCCGCCTCCAGCAGTGCCGGAGCATCCAGGTCGTCGCCCACCAGCGGGCGGAACACGCGCATTTCCTTCTTCACCAGCGCGCTCTTGTCACGATGCGGGAACATCGGGTCAAGGTAGATCACCTGCGGCGCCTCGCCCTGCCAATCGCGCATGCGCTCGATGGCGTTACCGGTCAGCAGGCGCATGCGCTCGACGATCGGCGCCACTTCGGCATCCAGGCGCCCACGCGCCAGGCCATCCTCGAGCAACGCAGCAATCAACGGCTGACGTTCGATCAGGGTCATCTGGCAGCCCAGACTCGCCAGCACGAAGGCATCCTTGCCCAGGCCCGCAGTGGCATCGAGCACCTGGGGGCGAACGCCTTGGGCAATACCGACCGCCTTTGCGATCATCTGTCCATTGCCGCCGCCGAACAGGCGCCGATGCGCCGCCTGCCCTTCGACGAAATCCACCCGGACCGGGCCGGGAGCCTGCGGTCCCAATTGCTGGATCTGCAGACCATCAGCACCGATTTGCACAGCGAACTCCGCCGCGTCATCCACCTGCGGCAGGCCCAGACGCTGCGACCATTCCTGTGCCTGCGCCTGGAACGACGCCGACAGCGCCTCGATCCTGATACCTGTGCCCTGCTCTTGCTCTGCCATCCGATCCCGCACTCGAAAAAATTAATGAAACCCCGGCCACGGCCGATAAAAGCTCTATCCGCTATTCTGCCAGAGCACAACGCGCGCGACTGCCATGTCAGATACTCTTCCCATCGGTTTGACCTACCTGTCGCCAGTCGGCAACTACGGTCGCCAGAATACCCAGGCACTGGGCGGCGTCAGCCACCTGTGGCAGGACTTCTTCGCCCGCGCGATGGCCGAGCAGTCCGCAGAAGAGCAGGACAGCTTCAGCCAGGCATTGACTCGCCAGTACGACAAGGACAGCGGCGAGCCACTGGGTGGCGCCAAGGCGCTGGCATTGATCGAAATTCAGCGCGCGCTGCCGGTTCAGGATACCGAGGTGCGTCCGCCAGAGCCGCTGTTCCTGCCCAAGGCGGAACTGGAAGCCAACCTGCTGGAGCCGGCCCCCGAACCCTTCAGCGCCAGCGAACTGATCGAGCAGCAGCGCCAGCTCGACCTCAACGGCAGTTGGCTACGTCCGCTGGTGATGAACCAGGGCCATCCTTCGCCCGAGCCGGGCCCGGCGCCTTCGCCGCGTCCGCTGCACCTGCCAATCGCCGAACTGGAAAAGTACCTGCTAGAGCCCGCCCCGGAACCCTTCGACGACGCGACTCTCGCCAAGCAGCAGACCGACCTGGAGTTCGACACCCACTGGGCGCGCCCGGTGGTGCTGAACAACGTGCGC
Source organism: Pseudomonas sp. A014 (assembly GCF_052378495.1). Classification (NCBI taxonomy): domain Bacteria; kingdom Pseudomonadati; phylum Pseudomonadota; class Gammaproteobacteria; order Pseudomonadales; family Pseudomonadaceae; genus Pseudomonas; species Pseudomonas sp. A014. The sequence goes on along the minus strand of NZ_CP199001.1, from coordinate 1,260,773 downwards.
GTACACGCCTAAATCAGCGACAGACCTGCCACCGCCCCGCATCCAGATGAAAGTGATTGGCGTGGGCGGCGTTGTAGTCAGGCCCAAGCACCGTACTGAAGCTCTCGCAGGCCGCGTCGCGCACTTCGCGCAGGAATTGCCCCTTCGCCCCGCCCGCCTGCCAGTCTCGCGCCAGCACGATGCGCTGGCCATCCTTCAGACGAAAACCGCTGATGTCCAGGGCATTGGCCGTCGCGTGCTGGCTAAGCCGCCCCTGCTCGCGATGATAGACATTGCGACAGGCAAAGCTGCCCAGGTGATCCACCTGTGCCACCGACTGGCCGAACACACGCTGCGCCGCAGGCTGCAGGCCGTGAGTCTCGAACAGCGCATAGGCCACCGCCAGCGGACAACTGGCGAGAAAGCTGCTGCTCAACCGCGCCTCGCCAGCTTCGATACGCCATACGTTGCGTAACGGACAACGCGCCGTTTCCGGGCTGTCGGCCTGTTCCCGATAACGCAGCGCGGAGGTTTGCAGTGCCTGTCGACACAGATCCGGGTCGTCACGCAGGCGTGACAGCTTGTAGGCCGTCAGCAGGTTCGGCGGCTGACGCACATCGAGCGCCGCCCAGGGGTTCCACGCCGCCGGGGGGCGCCATCCGAGATACCAGGCAACAGCGCCTGCGACCATCAGCCCGCCCAACAGCGTCGCCAGCAAGCGCATGGCCGATCAGCGTCGGAACAGATCGTTGAGCTGGGCGAACGGCACCGCCTGCTCGCCGTAAGCGAAAGTGCCCTGGTCGCGGATCTCCAGCGCCGCACGCTGCAAAGCCCCCAGCGCCGCCCTGGCCATTGATGAACCCACACTGATGCGCCGCACACCCAGGTCCTGCAACTGGTTCACCCCCAGCGGCACGCCTGCCATGCCCATCAGCACATTGACCGGCCTGGGCGCAACTGCCTGCACCACTGCTCGTATCTCATCGACGCTGCGCAGGCCTGGGGCATAGAGCACATCGGCACCGGCCTCGGCGAACGCCTGCAGCCGCTTGATGGTGTCATCCAGGTCCAAGCGCCCGTGCAGCAGGTTTTCTGCACGGGCACAGAGAGTGAACGGGAAAGGCAGGCTGCGGGCCGCCTGCACTGCCGCGCGTACGCGCTCGACGGCCAGGTCGAAGTCATGGATGGGGGAATCGCGGCGACCGCTGGCGTCCTCGATCGAGCCGCCCACCAACCCGGCCTCGGCGGCACGCAGGATGGTCTGCGCGCAGTCTTCGGGCCGGTCGCCGAAACCGTTCTCCAGATCTGCGGCCACCGGCAGAGGTGTGGCATCGACGATGGCCTGGGCGTTGGCCAGGGTTTCATCGAGGCTCAGAGCGCCCTCAGCATCAGGACGGCCCAGACTGAAGGCCAATCCTGCGCTGGTCGTGGCCAGTGCCTCGAAGCCCAGCGCAGCCAGCAGCTTGGCGGACCCGGCGTCCCAAGGATTGGCGATGACGAAGGCGCCATCACGCTCATGCAACATCTTGAAGGCTTCGGCTCGCAGGGTTTGCACATCCATGATCAGGTCTCCGGCAAGGTCTGGGGGTCAGAGTAATCCCAGTTGTTCGACCTCAGGTGCGCGCGGCAATTCCGGCAAGGCCGCCAGGCCCGGCAACCGCACCATGAGGCGCTGGTGAAAGTGCTGGGCCAAGGCTGCGGCCAGGCGGTTGTCGGAGGTGTGCAGGAAAATGTACGGGCAACGCCCCTCCTCGATCCAGCCGGCGACCTTGTCTACCCAGGGTGTGAGAAAGCAGTCGTTGGCAGCCAACTCCGGATGACCGATGAAGCGCACCTGCGGGTGCTGGCTGAAGGCGGCCGGACGCGGCGGCACCTTGGGCTTCTTGGCCTGCGCGTGCAGCACCGCCGGGTCGCGCGACGTGCAACTGAATAGTGCCCGCGGATCCAGGCAGATCCGCTCCGCACCGCGCTTATGCAACAGTCGGTTGAGCAGGCGCTCTTCATCGCCACGGGCGAAGAAGGCATCGTTGCGCACCTCGACAGCCACTGGCACACCGATCTCGTCGAGAAAGTGACTCAGTTCCGCCAATCGGGCCGGCCCGAACAGCGCTGGCAGTTGCAACCAGTAGGGGGTTACTCGCTCGCCCAGCGGCGCCAACAGGCGGGTGAAGTCCAGCGCGGATTCAAGCTGATCACGCAGATCGCCCGCATGGCTGACGTCACCGGGAAACTTCGCAGTGAAGCGAAACCGCTGGGGCATGACCTGGGCCCAGCGCTCCACCGTGGCGGGCGCAGGACGGGCGTAGAAGGTGGTGTTGCCCTCGACCGCATTGAACACCTGGCTGTACAGGCCAAGGTATTCAGCAGGGCGGGCGTCGGCGGGATAGAGGTAGTCGCGCCAAGCGTTCTCGCTCCAGGACGGACAACCGAGGTGATAAGGCAGAGGCGATGGATTCATCCATCAAATGTACAGGTCCAACCCCAGCACTTCCATCTCCCAATCGGTGAAACCGGCGGTGCTGAGGTAGCTGGCCAGCGCGGTGGCGGTGCGACGGTCACGGGCGCGGGGGAATACCATGTCCTGCTGACGCGCAGGCAGGCCGGCGCTGCGGCGGTTGGCGCGGACAATCTGCTCGGCTTCGTCGTCTTCGGCGTCCTCGATTACCTGTGCATCGTCGATGCTCTCGTCGCGCACCAACGCCTTGCGCGGGGCACGCTTGACCGGGTAGGACTGTGAGGAGAAACCGTCGATGCGCATGATGGGTGCACTCGTGAGCAATGATGGCAATCTAGCAGCATCAGGCTTCCATCACCAATGCGCGTGTGATAACTGGACCACAGTTCGCGCAAAAGGTTTTATCTCGAACGGCAATAGCCGACGAACTGCACTCAGCGCGCCTTGGGCGTAGCGACGTTATCGCGCAGATAGACCGGTTGCGCCTGTTCGGCCGCAACCGCCTCGCCACGCGCCCAGGCATGACCGGCCAGGCTGAGGATATCCAGGGCATGCGGCAGGGCCTGGGCATCGCAACGCTCGACCTGCACCGCCAGACGCTCGCCGTAACCCCAGCCAGTGCCGGCACCGAACCACTGGCCGGCCTGGGGCAGCGCCGCCCGCTCAGGTGCGATCACCCGCTCCTGGTCGAGCAGGCGCATTTCGCCATCATGCGCCTGGTAGCAGCCCCAATACACTTCGTCCATACGCGCATCGATGGCCGCGGCCACCTGCTGCACGCCCTGTTGGCGCAACGCTCCCTGGGCCAGGGCGGCGAGGTTCGACACCGGCAGCACCGGGCGTTCGAGGGCGAACGCCAGGCCCTGGACCACACCGATGGCGATGCGCACACCCGTGAAGGCCCCAGGCCCACGGCCAAAGGCGATGGCATCCACTGCACTCAGGGCGATACCGGAGTCGGCGAGCAACTGCTTGATCATCGGCAGCAGCTTCTGCGCATGCTGGCGCGGGATCACCTCGTAATGGCTGGTCACCTTGCCGTCATGCAGCAGGGCGACGGAACAGGCTTCGGTGGCGGTATCCAGGGCCAGCAGGGTGGTCATCGAACGTGTATCCAGGCGAGAGGGAAAAGAGCGGCAGTATAAACGACAACGGCCCGCAAGCGGGCCGTTGTAAAACGCAGAGGGCGATCAGCTCAGGGCTGCCAGCACCTTGGCGGTGATCGACTCGACCGAGCCGACGCCTTCGATGTGGGCGTACTTGGGCTTGCCGGCGTTAGCGGCGGACAGCTTCTGGTAGAAGTCCACCAGCGGCTTGGTCTGGCTGTGGTAGACCGACAGGCGGTGACGCACGGTTTCTTCCTTGTCGTCGTCGCGCTGGATCAGGTCTTCGCCGGTGACATCGTCCTTGCCTGCCACTTTCGGCGGGTTGTACTGGATGTGGTAGGTGCGGCCCGAGGCCAGGTGCACGCGGCGACCGGCCATGCGACCGACGATCTCTTCGTCGTCCACGGCGATTTCGACTACGGCATCAATGTCGACACCGGCAGCGACCATGGCTTCGGCCTGCGGGATGGTGCGTGGGAAACCGTCGAACAGGCAGCCCTTGGCGCAGTCTGGCTGAGCGATGCGCTCCTTCACCAGGCTGATGATCAGATCGTCGGAAACCAGCTGGCCGGCGTCCATGACTTTCTTCAGTTCCAGACCCAGCGGGGTGCCGGCCTTGACAGCGGAACGCAGCATGTCGCCGGTGGAGATCTGTGGAATACCGAACTTCTCGGTGATGAACTTTGCCTGAGTACCTTTACCGGCCCCGGGAGCTCCCAGCAGAATTACGCGCATCTTGTGCTCCTCATATTTTTTTATTGCAAATCAATGGATTCGGCGTTCAGGGCCAAGTCCGGAAAATCGGATCAGACCGGAAAATCGGTCAAAAGGCTGCTCAAGATACACAGCGCCCGGCAGCCAGACAAGCGTTCCAAAGTTGCACGAAAACCCATCTGGCGCCGTTTTGCCGAGCAGGTTGCACCCATCGCAACCTACCCCGATACACCCCGTGCCTGCACCACCATGCAGCCTGCTGCTGCGCTGCCGAACGGCCTCAGCCGGTGTTGCGCAAACCGGCGGCAATACCGGCCACGGTCACCAGCAGGGCCTGCTCCAGCGGGCTGTCCAGAGCGGCTTCGCGCACCCGCGACCGGGCCAGCAGCTCGGCCTGCAGGCGGTGCAGCGGGTCCAGGTAGGTGTTGCGCAGGCTGATGAATTCCAGGGTCTCCGGGCTGTGTGCCAGTAGCACCGGCTGGCCGGTGAGGCCCAACACCACCTGGCACGACTGCGACAATAGGTCGCGCAGATGCGCACCCAATGGCAGCAGCGCCGGTTGCACTAGACGTTCGTCGTAGGCCCTGGCGATTTCCGCATCGGCCTTGGCCAGCACCATCTCCAGCATGTCGATGCGGGTGCGGAAGAACGGCCACTGCTCACGCATCTGCCCCAGCAGCTCACCCTGGCCGCGCGCCAGGGCATTGCCCAGCGCCGTTTCCCACCCAAGCCAGGCCGGCAGCATCAGGCGCGTCTGGGTCCAGCCGAAGATCCACGGGATGGCCCGCAGGCTTTCGATGCCGCCCGCCCGGCGCTTGGCCGGCCGACTGCCTAACGGCAGGCGCCCAAGTTCCTGCTCCGGGGTGGACTGACGGAAGTACTCGACGAAATCGGGGTTCTCGCGAACCACCGCGCGATAAGCCTTCACCCCATCGGCGGCGAGCTGGTCCATGAGTTCGCGCCAGGCAGGCTCGGGCGGTGGCGGCGGCAGCAAGGTCGCCTCGAGCACCGCCGCCAGGTAGAGATTGAGGTTCTGCTCGGCGATCCCCGGCAGGCCGAACTTGAAACGGATCATCTCGCCCTGTTCGGTCGTGCGGAAACGCCCCGCCACCGAACCTGGCGGTTGGGAAAGGATCGCCGCATGGGCCGGGCCACCGCCACGGCCGACGGTGCCGCCACGGCCGTGGAACAACAGCAGTTCGACTTGGTGTTCGCGGCAGATGCGCACCAGGTTTTCCTGCGCCCGGTACTGCGCCCAGGCGGCTGCAGTGGTACCGGCATCCTTGGCCGAGTCCGAGTAACCGATCATCACCTCCTGCGGCCCGTGCAGGCCGGCACGGTAGCCCGGCAGGCCGAGCAGTCGTTCCATCACTGGGCCTGCGTTGTCCAGGTCGGCGAGCGTTTCGAACAGCGGCACCACGCGCATCGGCCGGGTCAGGCCGGCCTCCTTGAGCAGCAGTTGCACGGCCAGCACATCCGATGCTGCGCCAGCCATGGAGATGACATAGGAGCCAAGCGATGCCGCTGGCGCTGCAGCAATCTCGCGGCAGGTGGCAAGCACCTCGGCAGTCTCGGCCTCGGGCTGGAAATGCGCGGGCAACAGCGGCCGACGATTCTTCAGCTCGGCCTGGAGGAAGCTCATGCGCTGTTCTTCGTCCCACTCGGCATAACGCCCGAGCCCCAGGTACTCGGTGATCTCCGACAGCGCGTCGCGGTGCCGGGCCGCATCCTGACGCACGTCCAGGCGCACCAGGAACAGGCCGAAGGTCACCGCCCGGCGCAGGCAGTCGAGCAACGGGCCGTCGGCGATCACACCCATGCCGCAGTCGTGCAGCGACTGATAGCACAGTTGCAGTGGTTCGATCAGTTCACGGTTGTCGGCGAGCACGTCCGCACCGGCAGGCTGCGGACCGGCCAGCGAGGCATGCGCCCAAGCCCGGGTGGCACGCAGGCGATCACGCAGTTGCTTGAGGAAGGCGCGGTAGGGCTCGGCGCTGTCACCCACCTTGGCGCGCAGGGCGTCACTGGCCTGTTGCATGGACAGTTCGGCGGCGAGGTAGTCGATATCGCGCAGGAACAGGTCGGCCGCCATCCAGCGTGCCAACAACAGCACCTCGCGGGTGACCGGGGCGGTGACGTTGGGGTTGCCATCGCGGTCGCCGCCCATCCACGAGGCGAAACGCACCGGCGCCGCTTCCAGCGGCAGGTGCAGGCCCGTGGCCTCGAACAGCGCCTTGTCGACCTTGCGCAGGTGGCTGGGAATCGCCTGCCACAGGGAATGCTCGATCACCGCAAAGCCCCATTTGGCCTCATCGACCGGCGTTGGCCGGGTGCGTCGAATCTCCTCGGTGTGCCAGGCCTCGGCGATCAAACGGCGCAGGCGCTCGCGCACCTGCTGGCGCTCGGCCGGCGTGAGGTCGCGATGGTCCTGCGCGGCAAGCTGCGCGGCGATGGCATCGTATTTCTGGATCAGCGTACGCCGCGCCACTTCGGTGGGGTGGGCAGTGAGTACCAGCTGGATGTCCAGCTTGGCCAGTTGCCGGGCCAAGGCATCGTTGCCATGCCCTGCCTGCTTGAGGCGCGCCAGCAACTCGGGCAGAGCACGGTCCTCGAACGGCGCCGGTTGGTCGGCGCCACGGCGATGGATCAACTGGTACTGCTCGGCAATGTTGGCCAGGTTGAGGAACTGATTGAAGGCCCGGGCAACCGGCAACAGGTCATCGTCTGCAAGATCGCCGAGGGTGGAGCTCAACTGCTCGGCCGCGCCACGGCGATCGGCCTTGGCGCTGTGACGGATATCCTCGATCTTCTGCAGGAATGCCTCGCCATGCTGCTGGCGGATGGTCTCGCCCAGCAGTTCACCCAACAGATGGACATCCTCACGCAAGCGCACATCGATATCGGTCATTGGCTCTCCTCATCGCGCGGTCCACCCGCGCCGCCGCCCAGGTCATTGCCCAAGAGTGCCCACAGGCGCCCCCGCAAGGCAAGCCGGGATCGGCCAATGCAACTAAAGTGAAGAGACGGCCCTCACAGCTCATGCCATGGTTTTACAGAGGTCATCATGAAAATCCGCGAGCTCGCACAACATTGGGAACAGAACGCCGCCGGCACCCTCAGCCCCACCGGGCACCACCTGCACTTGGACCTGGAGTCCGAAGCGCGCCTGGCAGCCTTGGTCGAGATGTACCCCAAGCGCACCACCGAAGAATTGCTCGGCGAACTGGTTGCCGCCGCGCTCGAAGAACTCGAAGCCAGCTTCCCCTACGTGAAGGGCCAGCAGGTGATCGCCACCGATGAAGAGGGTGATCCCCTGTACGAAGATATCGGCCCCACGCCACGCTTCCTCAGCCTGTCGCGGCGGCATCTGCACGACCTCAGCCACTCGCTCCCCAAGCGCGACGCCTGAGCCGAAAGGCCCAGCAATACTGCCGCGCATGGCAATAGTTCCGTAGGAAAAGCACTGACTGACCAGTCAGAAATAATTACGAAGCCTACGCAACTTTTTCTGAACTATTCTGAAAATGCTCAAGTCGGAGCCAATAGCCATCACGCAAAAACCCTGCACGCATGGTGTTTGGCTTTGGACTCGAGCACATGCGTATGTCAGGGAGCGATGGACTGCCACGGACATCGTTATCAGGAGTGATCCAATGGAGTTGACCACCATGAAGACCCGCACCGAAAAATTCCCGTCCAACTCTCTGCGCGGGCTCAAGCTGGCCGCGCTGGCGCTTGGCAGCAGCCTGGTACTGGCTGGCTGTGCTGGCAACCCGCCGACCGAGCAGTATGCGGTGACCCAGTCTGCCGTGAACTCTGCCGTCAGCGCAGGCGGCACCGAGTTTGCCGCCGTGGAGATGAAAGCGGCGCAGGACAAGTTCAAGCAGGCGGAAATCGCCATGCATGACAAGAAGTACGACGAAGCCAAGCGACTGGCCGAACAGGCCGAATGGGACGCCCGCGTTGCCGAGCGCAAGGCACAGGCAGCCAAGGCCCAGAAAGCCGTGCAGGATGCCCGCCAGGGCGTTCAGGACGTACGTGAGGAAGGCCTGCGCAGCGCCCAGTGAGGCCTGTCCGGTATTCCCCTGCCTTCGTTATCGATCAAAGGATGAACACAATGCGCAATTACGTAATGATCCCTGCCCTGTTGGCTCTGAGCGTCGGTCTGGCTGCGTGCTCGCACGACCCGAACGCCAACCTGGAATCGGCCCGCACCAACTTCTCGGCGCTGCAGAGCGATCCGCAGGCGAGCAAGCTGGCAGCCCTCGAGACCAAGGATGCCCAGGACTGGCTGAACAAGGCTGACAAGGCCTACATGGACCGCGAAGACGAGAAGAAGGTCGATCAACTGGCCTACCTGACCAACCAGCGTGTCGAAGTCGCCAAACAGACCATCGCCCTGCGTACCGCAGAAGCCGATATCAAAAATGCGGCGGCGCAACGCGCCCAGGCCAAGCTGGACGCCCGCGACGCGCAGATCAAGAAGCTGCAGGACAGCCTCAACGCCAAGCAGACCGACCGCGGTACGCTGGTGACCTTCGGCGACGTGCTGTTCGACTTCAACAAGGCTGACCTGAAGAGCAGCGCCCTGCCGAACATCACCACCCTGGCCAACTTCCTCCAGGAAAACCCGGAGCGCAAGGTGATCGTCGAGGGCTATACCGACAGCGTCGGTTCGGCCAGCTACAACCAGGGCCTGTCGGAGCGTCGCGCCGAAAGCGTGCGCCGTGCGCTGCTGCGTGCTGGCATCGACCCATCCCGCGTGGTCGCCCAAGGCTATGGCAAGGAGTATCCGGTCGCGGACAACTCCAGCAACTCGGGCCGTGCGCAGAACCGTCGCGTGGAGGTGACCATCTCCAACGACAACCAGCCAGTTCAGCCGCGTTCCACCATGCGCTGATACAGGTTGCGTGAGTGATATGAAAAACCCGCCTTGATGGCGGGTTTTTCATGTCTGGGGAACAGCGATGGATCACTGCACCTGCTGCGGCGTGTCCTGGCCCATGCAGCGGATCGCCCGCTTGCGGTTGTCGACCAGCACGCCCGTCAGGCCCTTCTGCTGGGTATCGAACAGCACCAGGACACCCTCGACACACTGCGCCACCTGCGGCGATGGATCGAGAGAAACCCGATAGTCTTCGCCCGGGATCGTCTTGAGCATGGTGTAGTCCTGCAGCAGCAGGGCGTCCTCGGGCTTGGCGAAATGCAGGTAGCCGTAGTACCACAAGGCACCCACCGTCACGATGATGCTGCCGACACCGGTCAGGATCAGCGGGATGGCGTTGCGTTCTTCACTCATTGCTCATTCTTCTCGTCAGGGTAATTCGGGACTTCCGCCAGTCGGCGCAGGCCGTTGAAGTGGCTGGGGTCGTCGAGGAAGCGCAGCATCACCTGACGCCAGGTCGGGTCGGCGAAGGTCTGCACATGGTCGCCGCGGGTCAACTGCAACACGCGGGGCGGCGGGGCATGCTGGTACAGGCGGATACCGTTGGCCATGGGCACCAATTTGTCATCGATGCTGTGGAAGAACAGCTTGGGCGGGCTGTCCAGGCGTTCGATGGAGTGGATCGCGCTGTCAGCGTCAGGCACCAGCCACGACAGCGGCACCTGAAGCGGCCAGGTCATCCACGACGTGCTCAGGGCGAAACGCCCGACGTCGCGGTAACTCGCCGGTACGCCATCGAAGACCAGCGCACTGAAACGCTGGCGCTGCTCGGGATGGCCGGCCAGGTAATGGATGGCCATCGCACCACCCAGGCTCTGGCCGAGCAGCACCAGCGGCTTGCCCTGCGTCTCGGGCGCCTTGCCCAGCCAGTCCAGCGCAGCGTCGATATCCTCGTAGACCGCTGGCAGTGTCGGCGTGCCCTGGGACAGGCCATAGCCGCGGTAATCGATCATCAGAACCTGATAACCCTGCTCGGGCAGCCAGTAACTGCCACCCAGATGCCAGGCCAGGTTGCCACCATTACCGTGCAGATGCAGCACCGTGCCCTTGACCTCGACGCCCGACTTGGCCGGCAGCCACCAGCCATGCAGGCGAGTGCCATCCTCGGTGGTCAGCGTGACATCGCGGTATTGCAGGTGCGCTCGCTCGGGGGTGAACGGCTGGCCCGGCTCTGGATAGAACAGCAGGCTGCTGCAACCGGCCAGGCAGGTCAGTCCGAGCCCGAGCAACAGGGTGCGGCAACGCTTAGAGAATGTTCGCGTAGTCGGCTTCAATGCGATCCAGGCTCAGGTGATTGAGGAAGTTGGAGAAACACATCCAGGCCGACAGCGCGTTGAGGTCGCGGAACTGTTCGGGCAGGTACTTCGGCGGTTCCACCAGGCCCTCCTCGACCAGTTGGCGCAAGGTGCGCATGTCTTCCAGCGTGGTCTTGCCGCAGAACAGCAGCGGAATCTGCTCCAGCTTGCCCTTTCTCACGGCCAACTGAATGTAGTTGTAAACCATGATGAAGCCCTTGAGATAGGACAAGTCCTTGGTAAACGGCAGGCCATTGGGTACCGAACCGCGGAATACCCGGCTGGCATTGCCATAGCTTTCGGCCATCTCGAAGCCCTGGCCACGGAAGAACTCGTATACCTGCAAAAAATCGGCGCCCTGCTCCACCATGTGGATGGCGCGGGTGCGGTTGGTCAGCTTGCGCAAGCGGCTGGGGTAGGAGGCGAAGGCGATCACCTCCATGAGGATGGCCAGGCCCTCCTGGGTCACGGTCGACGAGGGCGGCCCCTTGGCCAGGAAGGTGCAGATGGGCTGGTTCAGGCCGTTGAGCGTGGTGCCCACGTGCACCAGCCCTTCGTGGACTTCCAGCGCGCGTACGTCGCGGCTGTTGAACATGGCATCGGCGCGCACCTTGATGTAGTCGGCACCGGCCGCCGCATCGGCGACGATGCCATCGGACTCGAACACGCGGATGGTTTCTTCTGCCTCGCCGAAGACCTTGTTCAGGCGGCGCTGGAGGATTTCCACCGCCTCCTTGGCCGTGAGGTTTTTCGGCTCGTCCTTCAGGTCACCACGGCCATCGATGTTGTTCAGGTAGTCCGAGAGCATCAGCCCCAGGTCGGCCAGGGTCGGGTCACCCGCGTGGAACGCGTCGGAGGCGGCGCCGTAGAGCTCCTGGGAAATCAGGCCGAAGTCCTCGGTGCCGCGCGCTTCGAGCATGCGCACCACCATGCGGTATTCGCGGCACATGCGCTTCATGATCTGCCCGACCGGGTTGAACTGGCCGAGCTGGCGGATGATGTCGCGCTCGATGGCCTGGAACTCGGCCTTCACCGCGCTCGAGTCGAACGACAGCGGACGGTTCTGGTAGTAGGCACGGTCCACCGCAGGCGGCTCCTTGCCCTTGGCCTTGAAAAAGCCCTGGCGAATGCCGTCGTCCCATTTCACCGCGTCCAGGACCCGGATCGGGGTCTGGGCCGCGACGATACGGTCGGACAATGCGCGTATGGTTTGCTGGTATTCGTCCACCGGGGACTCCTTGTAAGGCCCTATTCGCGGGCAAGCCCGCTCCCACAGGTACGAGGTATCCGCTATTTGCCGGCCCGCTGGAACCGCGCCACCTCGACGAACAGGTCGGAGTTGGCCGGATCGTCGAGGTAGGCCAGCACCCGCTCGGGGGGGCTGTCGATCAGCACGCCTGGGCCATTATCCTCGGGCACCTCGGTGCTGCGTCCGCTCAACTCCTTGTTGTTTACAGCCTGCTGGACCTGCTCGACGTCAAGGTTGTAGACCACCAGCTGCTTGCCGTCGACGACCTCGAAACCGCCAATCAGGAACTTGCCCCCCAGACGCTTGGGCACGCCGGCCGACAGGTACCAGCGGTTGCCATGGCGCGACACACTGAAAGTGTATTCCTCGGCGGCCTTGCCCTGCGTACGGGCCATGGCCTTGTAGGTGTTACCGCCAACGCGGCTGATGGTCAGCTTCAGTGGCTGGCCCCAGGCATCCTTGCTGCTCCATTGGCCCAGCAAGGCCTTGGGGGCCGGCTCATTACTGGCCAGCGGTTCGTCGAAGGTCACCAGACACCCGCCCAGCAGCAGGAACGACAAGGTCAACAACAGCACACGCCAGGCTTTCATCAGGTTCTCCTTGAAAAGATCGGCTGCGCCTCAAACCGCGGCCAGCACCAAGTGCAGGTAACGGGTAAGGATAGCGAGCATCTGCCCATCGGCCTGGGCGTTCGCTTCTTTGAGCAGCCCTTGATATTCCATCTGCTCGATGATGGCCGTCAACACCAGGGCGTCCTGCTCGGGCTGGCGCGAGCCCACCACCTGAAGCATCTGCCGCGCGCCATGCAGCAGGATCTGCTCATGGGCCCGCACCAGTTCGGCCAGCCGGGGGCACAGCAGCGCCTCCTGGCGGAAGGCCTGCTCGGCCATCAGGAAGTCGCGGCGGTTGTACAGCTGGCGGGTCACATAGTCGGCGGTCATGCGCGCCACTTCGTCGGCAAGGCGTGCACGGGACTGCGGGCTGCAGTCGCCCTGGGCCAGCAACTGGCGCAGCACCACTTCGGTGTTGGCCCACAGCTTGGCCATGTAGGCGGCGCTGCGTTCGACGTACTGGGCGAAGGTATCGGTGAGCAGGTCTTCGATATCCTTGAAGTAATAGGTGGTGGCCGACAGCGGCACCTCGGCCTCGGCCGCCACTGCGCGGTGGCGCACACCGCGCACACCGTCGCGCACGACGATGCGCATGGCCGCGTCGAGGATCTGCTGGCGGCGTTGCTCGCTGCCCTGGCGGCTGGTCTTGCGACCCTGGTACTGCACGCTCTCGGCGACGGCGTTGGCTACGCCGGCGGCGCCTTGCTGGGCGTTTGCGGGGGGCACGGTAGGGACCTCGGTGTCTGTCTGGGGGATGTTCATTGTCTGTACCGGCCCTATCGCGGGGCAAGTCGGATCGCCGCACCGCCGCTCCTACAGGTACAGCGCCGCACCTGCAGGAGCGGCGGTGCGGCGATCCGACTTGCCCCGCGATAGGGCCGGTACAGAGACTACACAGCCAGGCAAGAAAAAGCCGCCCCGAGAGGCGGCTTTTTCAAATCACTCAAGCCTGCGGACGCATGTGCGGGAACAGGATCACGTCGCGAATCGACGGCGAGTTGGTCAGCAGCATCACCAGGCGGTCGATACCGATGCCTTCACCGGCGGTCGGCGGCATGCCGTATTCCAGGGCCCGAACGAAGTCGGCATCGTAGTGCATGGCTTCGTCGTCACCGGCGTCCTTCTCGGCGACCTGTGCCAGGAAGCGCTCGGCCTGGTCTTCGGCATCGTTGAGCTCGGAGTAAGCGTTGGCGATTTCGCGGCCACCGATGAACAGCTCGAAGCGGTCGGTCACGGCCGGATTGTCATCGTTGCGACGGGCCAGCGGCGACACTTCGAACGGATACTCGGTAATGAAGTGCGGCTGCTCCAGCTTGTGCTCGACCAGCTCTTCGAAAATCATCACCTGCAGCTTGCCCAGACCTTCGTGGCCCAGCACCTTGGCGCCAGCCTTCTTGGCGATGGCGCGGGCCTTGTCGACGTCCTGCAGGTCGGCGGCGGTCAGCTCCGGGTTGTACTTGAGGATCGAGTCGAACACCGACAGGCGCGCGAACGGCTCGCCGAAGTGGAATACCTTGTCGCCGTACGGCACGTCGGTAGTACCCAGTACCAGCTGCGCCAGCTCGCGGAACAGCTCTTCGGTGAGGTCCATGTTGTCACGGTAGTCGGCGTAGGCCTGGTAGAACTCGAGCATGGTGAACTCGGGGTTGTGCCGGGTCGAAACGCCTTCGTTACGGAAGTTGCGGTTGATCTCGAACACTTTCTCGAACCCGCCGACCACCAGGCGCTTGAGGTACAGCTCCGGCGCGATACGCAGGAACATGGCCATGTCCAGGGCGTTGTGGTGGGTTTCGAACGGCTTGGCCGCAGCGCCACCCGGGATGGTCTGCAGCATTGGCGTCTCGACTTCGAGGAAGTCGCGTTCGATGAGGAACTTGCGAATGTGCGAGATCACCTGCGAACGCACACGGAAGGTGTGGCGGGTTTCCTCGTTGACCATCAGGTCGACGTAGCGCTGGCGGTAGCGCTGCTCGGTGTCGGTCAGGCCATGGTGCTTGTCCGGCAGCGGACGCAGCGACTTGGTCAGCAGGCGCACGTCGGTCATCTCGACGTACAGGTCGCCCTTGCCCGAGCGAGCCAGGGTACCTTCGGCGCTGATGATGTCGCCCAGGTCCCAGGTCTTGACCGCGGCGAGGGTTTCTTCAGGCAGGGTCTTGCGGTTGACGTAGACCTGGATGCGCCCGGTCATGTCCTGGATCACCATGAACGAGCCACGGTTGAGCATGATGCGACCGGCAACCTTGACCGGGATCGCGGCTGCTTCCAGCTCTTCCTTGGTCTTGTCCGCGTATTGCTTCTGCAGGTCGTTGCAGTAGCTGTCGCGACGGAAGTCGTTGGGGAAGGCGTTGCCCTTGGCACGCTCGGCGGCAAGTTTTTCCTTGCGCAGGGCGATCAGGGTGTTTTCTTCCTGTTGCAGGTCTTGCGATTCGGTCTTGAGGTCGCTCATGTCGTCATTGTTTCCATCAGGTATTCGGTGCCCCTGTCGGGCAGGGCACGCGATACGGGCCCATGGCCTCGTATCGCGGCAGTGGTGTGCGGTTTACAGCCCCTGCTTGAGGCTGGCTTCCAGGTACTGGTCGAGGTCGCCGTCAAGGACCTTCTGGCAGTCGCTGCGCTCGACACCGGTACGCAGGTCCTTGATGCGCGAGTCATCGAGCACGTAGGAGCGGATCTGGTGACCCCAGCCGATATCCGACTTGCTGTCTTCCAGCGCCTGCGAGGCGGCGTTGCGCTTCTGCATCTCCAGCTCGTACAACTTGGCCCGCAGCATTTTCATGGCGGTATCCTTGTTGGCGTGCTGGGAGCGTTCGTTCTGGCACGCCACCACGGTGTTGGTCGGCACGTGGGTGATACGCACCGCCGAGTCGGTGGTGTTGACGTGCTGGCCGCCGGCGCCGGAGGAGCGGTAGGTGTCGATGCGCAGGTCGGACGGGTTGATCTCGATCTCGACCTTGTCATCGATCTCGGGCGAGACGAACACCGCCGAGAACGAGGTATGGCGACGGGCACCGGAGTCGAACGGGCTCTTGCGCACCAGGCGGTGCACGCCGATTTCGGTACGCAGCCAGCCGAAGGCGTACTCGCCCTTGATGTGCACGGTGGCGCCCTTGATACCGGCGACTTCACCTTCGGACAGCTCGATGATGGTGGCGTCGAAGCCGCGCTTGTCGGCCCAGCGCAGGTACATGCGCAGCAGGATGTTGGCCCAGTCCTGCGCTTCAGTGCCACCGGAGCCGGCCTGGATGTCCAGGTAGGCGTTGTTCATGTCCATCTCGCCGCTGAACATGCGACGGAACTCGAGCTGGGCAAGGTTTTCTTCCAGGCCTTCCAGTTCGGTCACGACGTCGCCGACGGCACCTTCGTCACCCTCCTCGACCGCCATGTCGAGCAGGTCCTGGCAGTCAGCCAGGCCGTTGGACAGCTTGTCGAGGGTCTCGACCACCTGCGCCAGCATGGCACGTTCGCGGCCCAGGGCCTGAGCGTACTCGGGCTTGTTCCAGACGTTGGGGTCTTCCAGCTCGCGGTTGACTTCGATCAGACGATCAGCTTTGTGATCGTAGTCAAAGATACCCCCGAATGGACTGGGAGCGTTCGGTGAGGTCCTTGATGGTGTTCAGGATCGGTTGGATTTCCATGGCTCTGGCTACTCGCACGAATTCGGTGAAAAGCCTGCGAGTATAACGCCATTCATGCCAGGGCGGCAGCCCCGCCGGGCAGCCACTGCACTTGCCCATTGCAGGGGCGACCCGGCTGCACAGCTCCCAGGGTTTCGCGCAATGCGCGCTGGTTTCAGGCAACCCCGACCTGGTTACGCCCGCTGTTCTTGGCCAGGTACAGCCCCTTGTCCGCCGCCGAAATCAACTGCCGGCAATGACTGCCGACACTCGGCGTCTGCGTCGCCAGGCCAATGCTCACGGTCAGGCGCGATTCCGGTTGCGGGGCACTGTGCGGAATATTCAGACCCAGCACGGTCTGGCGCAGCTTTTCCGCAATCAGCCGTGCACCACCTGGCGAGGTGTTGGGCAGCACCAGGGCGAACTCCTCGCCGCCATAGCGCGCCGGCAGGTCGCTTGGGCGCGAGCAGGAGCCGCGGATCGCTTCGGCCACCTGGCGCAACGCTTCGTCACCGGCCAGATGGCCGAAGCTGTCGTTGTAGGCCTTGAAGTAGTCGACATCGATCATCAACAGCGACAGTTGCTGCTGCTCGCGCATGGCGCGGCGCCACTCCAGTTCCAGGTACTCGTCGAAGTGGCGGCGGTTGGACAGCCCGGTCAGGCCATCGGAGTTCATCAACCGCTGCAGCATCAGGTTGGTGTCGAGCAGCTGCTGCTGGCTGACACGCAAGGCGCGATAAGCCTCGTCACGCTGCAGCAGGGTGAGGTAGGAGCGCGAGTGATAGCGGATACGCGCCACCAGCTCGATGGTGTCCGGCAGCTTGACCAGATAGTCGTTGGCCCCGGCGGCGAAGGCCGCACTCTTGACCAGCGGGTCCTCCTTGGTCGACAGGACGATGATCGGGATATCCTGGGTCGCCGGGTTGTTGCGGTACTCGCGCACCAGCGTCAGACCATCCAGGCCCGGCATGATCAGATCCTGGAGGATCACCGTCGGCTTGATGCGCATGGCCTGGGCTACCGCCTGGTGTGGATCGGCACAGAAGTGGAAGTCGATGTTTTCCTCGTGGGACAGCCCACGACGCACCGCCTCGCCGATCATCGCCTGGTCGTCGACCAGCAGGACCATCGCGGCGCTTTCGTTGATCGTCGTGAAACCATCGATCGGTAGGTCATTCATCCCTATTCACCAGGTCACTACCGGCCAGGCGGCGTGACTCAATACATATCGTCATTTCGGAAAGATTTCCACAAGTCGCCCGGCAATTCGCTCCAGCGGCCGTATCTCGACCGCCGCCTGGATCGCTGCGGCGGCCTTGGGCATGCCATACACCGCACTGCTTTGCTGGTCCTGGGCGATGGTCAGGAAGCCCTGCTCGCGCATCCACTTCAGGCCCTGCGCGCCATCGCGGCCCATGCCGGTGAGCAGCACGCCCACCGCATCGCTGCGCCAGAAGCGCGCCACGCTCTCGAAGAACACGTCGATCGAGGGGCGGTAGATTTCGTTGACCGGCTCGGCGGTATACGCCAGCTGGCCATTCTGCAACAGCCGGATGTGGTGGTTGGTACCTGCCAGCAACACCTGCCCCGGCTGCGGTGGTTCACCCTCGCGGGCCAGGCGTACCGGTAGCCCGGACACACCGCTCAGCCATTCGGCCATACCGGCGGCGAACACCTGATCGACATGCTGGACCAGCACGATGGCCGCCGGAAAATCCCGTGGCAGTCCCTTGAGCAACACTTCCAGCGCAGCCGGGCCGCCCGCCGACGAACCAATGGCCACCAGGCCGCAGCGAAGCACTGGGTTGCGCACCGGCACCGCCTCGGTGCGCGCCGCGCTGGAGCGCTGCTGGCCGATCAGCCAGCTGATGTTGAGAATCTTGCGCAGCAACGGTGCCGCCGCCTCCCGGGCATCGCCCGCGCCCAGTGCCGGCGTGTCGACCACATCGAGGGCGCCGTGGCCCATGGCCTCGAACACCCGGTGCACATTCTGCTTGCGATCCACGGTGACGATGACGATGGCGCAAGGGGTTTCGGCCATGATCCGGCGAGTCGCCTCCACGCCATCCATCACCGGCATGATCAGGTCCATGAGGATCAGGTCCGGCGTCTGCTCGGCACACTTGTGCACGGCCTCGGCACCATTGCCGGCCACCCAGATCACTTCGTGCGCAGGCTCGAAGGCCAGCGCACGGCGCAAGGCTTCGACAGCCATGGGCATATCATTGACGATGGCGATCCTCATCCCTGGGCTCCTCCAATCAACTCCTCCACCGCATCCAGCAACGCATCGTCATGGAAGCTGGCCTTGGCCAAATAATAGTCGGCGCCTGCATCCAGTCCACGTCGGCGGTCCTCTTCCCGGTCCTTGTAAGACACCACCATCACCGGCAACGTTTGCAGGCGATTGTCGCGACGCACCAGGGTGACCAGCTCGATACCGTCCATGCGCGGCATGTCGATGTCGGTGATCAGCAGGTCGAAGTCTTCGCTGCGCAGGGCGTTCCAGCCATCCATGCCATCGACCGCCACCGCTACGTCGTAGCCCCGCGTACCCAGCAGCTTGCGCTGGAGCTCGCGTACCGTCAGCGAGTCGTCGACCACAAGGATGCGCTTGCGCGCCACTCCCCGGCCCGCCCGTGCCCCGCGATCGATACGCTCCAGGCGCCCGGTGCTCAGCAGCTTGTCCACCGAGCGCAAGAGGTCTTCGACATCGATGATCAGCACCACCGAGCCATCGTCGAGCAAGGCGCCGGAGGAAATGTCCTGGACCTTGCCCAGACGCGGGTCGAGCGGCATCACCACCAGCACGCGCTCGCCGATCAGGCGCTCCACGGCCACACCGTACAGTTGCTCGCGCTCACGGATGACCACCACGCGCAGATTGTCCGCCTCCTCCTGCGCCGCCGGACGGTTGAGCAACTGGCTTGCGGCGACCAGGCCGATATGGCGGTCTTCGTGCCAGAAGTGCTGGCGACCTTCGATCTGGACGATGGCCTCGGCCGGTACATCGAGAGTGCGTTCGATGTGCGCCAACGGGAAGGCGTAGGCTTCGCCACCGACCTCGACCACCAGGCTGCGCACCACCGACAGGGTCAGCGGTACCTCCAGGTGGAAGCAGCAGCCCTGCCCCGCCACCTGAGTGAGCTCGATGGACCCGCGCAGTTCGCGCACCATGTGCTGCACCGCGTCCAGGCCGACGCCTCGTCCAGACACCTCGGTGACCTGGTCACGCAGGCTGAAACCGGGCAGGAACAGGAAGGTCAGCAGCTCGGCCTCGCTCATCTGCGCCACGGTCTCGGCGGGCGACAGTGCCCGATCGACGATGCTGCGGCGCAGGCGCTCAAGGTCGATGCCCGCACCGTCGTCGCTCAGTTCGAGAATCAGCAACCCGGCCTGGTGCGATGCGCGCAGGCGCAGCGTGCCGTCACTGGGCTTGCCCGCCAACAGGCGTCGCTCGGGCTGCTCGATGCCATGGTCGACAGCATTGCGCAGCAAGTGCGTGAGCGGCGCCTCGAGTTTTTCCAGCACATCACGGTCGACCTGGGTCTTCTCGCCCTCGATCAGCAGCCGCACCTGCTTGCCCAGGGAGCGCCCAAGGTCGCGCACCATGCGGCTCTGCCCGGTCAGCACATCGGCGAAGGGACGCATCCGGCAGGCCAGCGCAGTGTCGTACAGCAACTGCGCGCGCTGGCTCGCCTGCCAGCCGAACTCGTCGAGGTCGGCAGCCTGCTGCTGGAGGATCTGTTGGGTTTCGGCGAGCAAGCGCTGGGTCTGGGCCAGGGCGTCGAGCACCTCGGCGCTCTGCCCGCTGCCCTCGAGCTGGCTCTTGAGCCCGTCGAGGGCGCGCATGCCTTGGCCATGCATGCGCTTGAGGCGCTGCAGGCTGGCGAGATAGGGCTTGAGCCGCTGGGTTTCCACCAGCGACTTGCTCGACAGGTCAAGCAGGCTGTTCAGGCGGTCGGCGGTGACCCGCAGCACGCGCTCCGCGCCCTCGCCTGCGCGCTTGCCGCCCCTGGCTGCGGGCGCAGGCTCCACTTCCGCCTCGGGCTCGACAGGCGTCGTCGGCACCTCGGGCGGCATCGCCAGCGGCGAAGGCGTGGCCGCACCGCCGGCAGCATCCGGCGCGGGTGCCGAAGAAGGGTCGAGCAACATGGCCATCTGCACCAGGAACGCCGGCACCGCCGTTTCGGCCTGGGTATCCCCGGGTGTTGCAATGCGCATCAGCAGGTCAGTGCCCTGCAACAAGGCATCGATGTGCTCAGGGCGCAGCAACAGGCGGCGCTCCTGGGCCGCGACCAGGCAATCCTCCATGACATGAGCGACGCTGACGCCGGCATCGATGCCGACGATACGCGCGGCGCCCTTGAGGGAGTGCGCTGCGCGCATGCAGGCTTCCAGCTGGTCGACCTGGGCCGGATTGCGCTCGAGGGCCAACAGCCCGGCACTGAGCACCTGGGTCTGGGCCTCGGCCTCAAGGCTGAACAGTTCGAGCAACGATGCGTCGCGCATTTGCTCCGGGGTCATGACAGGCTCCGCTTCACGGCAGACAGGAGGTGTTGGTCATCGAGTACGCGCACACTGCGGCCACGCCATTGCAATACCGCCAGCGTGAAGTGGGCCGCGTCGTGCTCCTCGTGCAGGCGCGCAGTGTCCAGCCGATGGATGCCGTCGATCTCGTCGACCGGCAATACCACCGGGCCACCTTCGGCAGCCAGGATCAACATCCGTGGCATCACCCGGCCGCTACGCTCCTGTGTCGGCGCCAGCTCCATGCCCAACAGGTCGGCGAAGGACAGGCACGGCACCAGCGCACCTCGCACGTTGGCGACCCCCTGCAACATCCGCGAACGCTGGTGCGGCAGCGAGTGAACGGCCTGCAGCGGCGCGATCTCCGCCAGGCAGGCCGTGGCCAGCGCCAGCCATTCCTCCCCCAGCCTGAACAGCAGCATGGAACGGCCGACAGTGCCCTGTTCCACCTGCACGGTCTCGACATGCTCGTCCTGCAACAAGGTGTAGCGGTCGAGCAGGCGGGTAGCCGCCGCGGCATACACTTCGCAATTGCGGCAGTGGATGTGCCGGTCCAGCAGGGGACATTGCTTGTCGCCATGGACACCGATGCGATTCCAGCAGTCGTCGATATCTTCATGGTCCCGGGCGATCAGGTCCATCGAGTAGGCACCGCTCATCGTTCAGACTCCCTGCCCGCCCGCGCCGCCCGCTCCTGCAGGCGCCGAGCCCCTGTGACATCCCCCTGGGATGCCAACAGCGTGGCCAGGTGCAGCAGCGCCTCGGTGTGCTGGGGCTCGAGGTACAGGGCCTTGCGGTAATGCTTGAGTGCTTCGCCGGCATCGCCCTGGGTATCGCTGAGCAGCCCCAGCCAGTAGTAGACCTGCGCCGCGGGTTCGAACAGACGCAAGTAGCGCTCGCAACTGGCGCGGGCCTGCTCGCTGGCACCGGCATTGGCCTGGCGGGCGATGGCTGCCAGCAACTCGCTTTCGTTCTCGTTCACGGTCGCCAACGCAACCGGCCTGGCGGGCGGACGGGGAGCACGGGCAAAGGGTGGTGCCGCCACGGGCATGGCGACTGGACGCGGCGAAGCCACCGGCGCGATGGCGGGCCGTGCCGACGGCACCGGGTTGACCGGCGGCTGTACGCCAAGCTGATCCTGACGCACGTAGGCGAACGACTGCGCGATGCCGATCGGCCGCATGCCCAGGCGCGCCAGCAAACTGCCCTCGGCCGGGCCGATGAACAGCACGCCATCGTCGTGGAGCAGCTGTTTCAGCACCTCGAAAACCCGCTGCTGGGTAGGTACGTCGAAATAGATCAGCAGGTTGCGGCAAAAGACAAAGTCATAGACTCCCTTGCGGCTGCGCAAGGCGGGATCGAGCACATTGCCAGGCTCCAGGCTGACCTGCTGGCGCACGCGCTCATGCAACCGGTAACTGTCATCGGTGCAGTCGAAGTGCCGCTCACGGAATGCCAGTTCACTGCCCCGGAACGAGTTGCGGCCATACACGGCCTGCTCGGCACGGGCGAGGGAGCTGGGGCTGATGTCCATGGCATCGATGCGCACGGCCGATGGAGACAGACCGGCATCGAGCAGCGCCATGGAAATCGAATAGGGCTCCTCGCCGGTCGAGCACGGCAGGCTGAGGATACGCAGCGGTCGTGATCCGGCCAGCTCGACCAGGCGTTTTTGCGCCAGCCCGGCCAATGCCGTGAACGATTCGGGATAACGGAAGAACCAGGTCTCGGGGACGATCACTGCCTCGATCAACGCCTGCTGCTCGCCGGGCGATTGCTGCAGGCGCAGCCAGTAGTCGTCGAGGTCACGCGCGGCAAGTACCACGCACCGCTGGCGCAGGGCCCGCTCGACCATCGGCGCGCCCACCGAGTCCACATCCAGGCCGATGCGCTCCTGCAGGAAGCGGAAGAAGCGTTGTTCGATCATCCTGCCACCTGCGCGGATTGATCCGGGAACAACAGCAGGCGTACGGCATCGCTCAACAGGTCGTCAACCTGGATGCGCTGCAACAGCCCCTGTGCATCCTGTCGCACAGGGCCCAGGTAACGCGCCTCGCTGTTGTCCAGCCCATAGGGCTGGAACTCGTCGGGTTGGCAACGCACGGTGTTGGTCGCCTGTTCGAGCACCAGCCCCAGTTGCAGGCCATTGCCATAACGCACCAGTACCAGGCGCGTGCTGGTGCGCTGCGGTGCAGGCGCGCCGAAGGTAAGGGACGACAGGTCGATGACCGGTACCAGCGCGCCGCGATGCCCGAGGATCCCGGCGACCCAGACGGGCGCCTGGGCGATGGGTTTGAGCGGGCGCAGCGGCAGCACCTCTATCACTTCGCGCACATCCAGGGCAAAGCGCTGTTCGCCAATATGGAACAGCAGGTACAACACGCCCTTGGCTTCGGCCGGCCGCTGATCATGCGGTTGCAGATCGTTCATCGCCGTCAGACTTTGAAGCGCGAGACACCGCCACGCAGCCCGGCAGCCACCTGGCTCAGTTCGTCGATGGCGAAACTGGCCTGGCGCAACGACTCGACCGTCTGCGTGCTGGCATCACTGAGCTGGGCCAGCGCCTGGTTGATCTGCTCGGCGCCGGTGGCCTGGGCCTGCATGCCCTCGTTGACCATCAGGACCCGTGGCGCCAGCGCCTGCACCTGATGAATGATCTGACTGAGCTGCTCGCCTACCTGCTGCACCTCGAACATGCCGCGGCGCACTTCCTCGGAGAACTTGTCCATGCCCATGACCCCAGCCGACACCGCGGACTGGATCTCGCGCACCATCTGCTCGATGTCGTAGGTGGCCACTGCGGTCTGGTCGGCCAGGCGGCGCACTTCGGTGGCCACCACGGCAAAACCGCGGCCGTACTCACCGGCTTTTTCCGCCTCGATGGCCGCGTTGAGCGACAGCAGGTTGGTCTGGTCGGCGACCTTGACGATGGTCACCACCACCTGGTTGATGTTGCTGGCCTTCTCGTTGAGGATGCCCAGCTTGGCGTTGACCAGGTCGGCGGCGCCCATCACCTGATGCATGGTTTCCTCCATGCGCGCCAGGCCTTGCTGGCCGGACCCGGCAAGGCTCGAAGCCTGGTCGGCGGCACTGGTCACCTCGGTCATGGTACGCACCAGGTCACGCGAGGTCGCGGCGATCTCGCGCGAGGTGGCGCCAATTTCCGTGGTGGTTGCAGCGGTTTCGGTGGCCGTGGCCTGCTGCTGCTTGGAGGTGGCGGCGATCTCGGTGACGGAGGTGGTCACCTGCACCGATGAACGCTGGGCCTGGGCCACCAGGTTGGCAAGCGCCTCGCCCATTTCATTGAAACCATTCTCGATGGCGCCGAACTCATCCTTGCGGTCCAGGTTCAGGCGCGCGCTGAGGTCACCCGAGCGCAGCTTGTCGAGGGCATGCACGATGCGCTGCATGGGAGCACTGATGGCGCGCATCAGCAGCAGGCCGCAGATACCAGCAGCGACAATCGCCAGGATCAGCGAAACGATCATGCTGCCCTTGGCGGTGGCCACGGCGCTGACGATCTCGCGGGTGGCGGCATTGGCGGATTCGGTATTGCGGTCGATCACCGAGTTCAGGTGCTTGCGCCCGTCGGTCCAGGCCGGTGTCAGTACTTCGGCGATCAGGCGCTCGGCTTCGGGGTAGTTCTTCTCGCGGTAGGCTGCCAGGACCTGGTCGACCACCTTGACGTAGGCCTCCTCGAGACGCACGAAGGTGTCGAAGGATGCCTGGTCCTCCGCATCCTGGATCGTGCCCTGGTAGTTGGCCATCTGCGCCCTGAGGCGGTCGTGGAACCCCTTGAACAGCTCGAGGTCGGCCGAGGTCAGCTCGCGATGGTTGGACAAGCCGACCAACTGCTGGCTGGCGACGTAACTGTCGACCCAGGCGCTGCGGATCATCGAGCTGTAGTAGATCCCCGGAATGCTGTCCGTGCCCACTGCCTGCTCGCTGGCTTCGATGGTCACCAGGCGTGAATACGCCGCTACGATCATCAACAGCATGATGGCGATGATCACGGCGAAACTTGCCAGGATCCGTTGGCGCAAGGTCCAGTTCTTCACAATCAGCCCTCAGGAATTCTTCACGAGCGGGAAAATCGTCGAAGTATAGCCTAGGCGCCAGGCGCGTTATCGGTTGAATTGCGGAGTATTCCGGCATCCCTGCCGATTAAATAGCCAATCGCCACATCACTGCGCTGCAGCGTCCCGTACCTGGCGTTCCAGTTCCTCACGCAAGTTCGGGTCCAGGCGCAATTGGCGGGCCAGTTCGTCAAGGTAGGCGCGCTCCATGAAGTGTTCCTGATCGACCATCATCACACTGGCCAGGTACATCTCTGCGGCCATTTCAGGGGTCTGTGCGGCACGGGCCACTTCGGCAGGATCGAGCGGCTTGTTCAGCTCGGCATGCAGCCAGGCCTGCAGCTCGCGATCGCTGTCCAGGCGCACGAACTCGCCCTCGATCAGTTCACGCTCGCGCTCATCGATATGACCGTCGGACTTGGCCGCCGCCACCAGCGCCTTGAGCACCGCCTGGCTGTGTTGCTCGGCTTGGGCCGGCGGCAGGCGATCGAGGGTCTGTGGCTCCTGCGCAGGGGCCTGGCCCTGGCGCGCCTGCCAGTTGCCATAGGCTTTGTAGGCCAGCACGCCAAGGGCGGCGAGGCCACCGTAGGTGAGTGCCTTGCCACCGTACTTGCGCGCCTTCTTGCTGCCCAGCAGCAGGCCCATGGCCCCGGCCGCCAGCGCCCCGCCTCCGGCACCGGAAAGCAGGCCGCCAAGGCCAGAGCCCTTGCCTTGGCCACCCCCGAGCAGATCACCAAGACCGGGCACCTTGCCCGCCCCGCCCTTGCCCTGCTGGTTCTGCAGCAGTGACTGGCCGGACTTGAGCAGTTGATCGAGCAGACCACGGGTGTTCATCTGGATGACTCCTGGACGGATAGGAAAGCTCCAGAGTAGGCCCGCAGCCTGAATTCTCCCTTAACGCATTTGCTTCGGGATGTTGCATCCGGCCAGTCGAACGGGACGCGGATCCATCACTCCCGCAGATCCGACTCATGAATCGGATTGGCCCGGCTGGTCGCACGTTGGTACTGCGCAGGCCAGGTTGCCTTGTTGCCACCCAGGTCATCGTCGGCATGCAGCGGCCAGTAAGGATCGCGCAGCAGTTCGCGGGCGAGGAAGATCAGGTCGGCCTGACCGGTACGCAGGATGTGTTCGGCCTGGGCGGGTTCGGTGATCATGCCCACGGTGCCGGTGGCGACTTCCGACTCCTTGCGCACCCGCTCGGCGAAGCGGGTCTGGTAACCCGGGCCGGTGGGGATCTCGGCATTGACCGAGGTGCCGCCCGAGGACACGTCGATCAGGTCGACCCCCAGCGCCCTCAGACGACGCGCCAGCTCGACCGTCTCGTCTGGGTTCCAGCCATCCTCGACCCAATCGGTGGCCGATACCCGCACGAACAGCGGCAGCTCCTGCGGCCATACCTCACGCACGGCCTCGGTCACCTGAAGCGTCAGACGAATACGGTTCTCGAAGCAGCTGCCGTACTCGTCACGCCGCTGGTTGCTCAGGGGCGAAAGAAACTGATGCAGCAGGTAGCCGTGCGCCGCATGGATTTCGACGACCTTGAACCCGGCTGCCTTGGCACGCTCGGCGGCCTGGACGAAGGCCTGGACAACACCCTGGATCTCATCGTGGCTCAGCTCGCGCGGCGGCGTATGCTCCGGATCGAAGGCGATCTTCGAAGGCCCGACCGGCTGCCAGCCGCCGTCCTCGACCTTGACGCTGCCGTGCTTGCCGAGCCAGGGACGATGGGTGCTCGCCTTGCGCCCGGCATGCGCCAGCTGAATGCCCGGAATGGCGCCCTGGGAAGTGATGAAGCGGGTGATACGTTGCAGTGGGACGATCTGGTCGTCGTTCCACAACCCGAGGTCTTCGGCGGTGATTCTTCCGTCGGCAGTGACAGCCACCGCCTCGGTGATCACCAGCCCGGCGCCACCGACGGCGCGACTGCCCAGGTGGACAAGGTGCCAGTCGTTGGCCAGGCCATCGACGCTCGAGTACTGGCACATTGGCGAAACCGCAATGCGATTGGGCAGGGTCAGCTGACGCAGGGTATACGGCTCAAGCAGCAGGCTCATGAGGGGACCTCCCAAGGACTCCAATGGTGATCCGGCCCGGACACTCGTGTGCGGCCGTGGCCCGGTACCGGTCTTCTCTGAGACTAGACCAGATTACCCTGGGGGGAGGTTCCGCCGGATGGACGCCCCGCGCTGAGGGCTGCCCTCTGTCAGCGCGGCTCCATGTGCGCAATCATCAGTTGCACGCTTTCATTGCCGCGAAACTCGTTCACATCGAGCTTGTAGGCCACCTCCACCCAACGCACCGTCGGGTTGGGCCACACGTCGCGGTCGATACCGAAGGCGATCCCATCGAGTTTCACCGAGCCGCACTCGCTCTTGAGCACCACTTTCAGATGCCGCTCCCCCACCACGCGCTGTTCGACCATCTGGAACACGCCATGGAACAGCGGCTCGGGAAAATGCTGCCCCCAAGGGCCAGCATTGCGCAGGGCGCGGGCCAGGTCCAGATGAAACTCCTCGACCGCCAGGGTGCCGTCGGACAGCAGGCGCCCGGTCAGGTCGTCCTCGCACAACTGGCGCCGCACCTCTTCGTCGAACGCATCGGCAAAGGCCTGGAAATTGGCCTCAGGCAGCGACAAGCCTGCGGCCATGGCGTGGCCGCCGAACTTGCTGATCAGGTGCGGCTGGCGTGCGGCCACGGCATCCAGCGCATCGCGGATATGGAAGCCCGGCACCGAACGGGCAGAGCCCTTGAGCATGCCCTCGCCCGCATCGGCAAAGGCGATGGTCGGTCGGTGGTAGCGCTCCTTCAGGCGCGAGGCGAGGATGCCGATCACACCTTGGTGCCAGTCGGGGTCGAACAGGCACAGGCCATAGGGCATGGACTCGATCGGCAGGTCCTTGAGCTGGGCCAGGGCTTCGCGCTGCATGCCCTGCTCGATGGACTTGCGATCCTGGTTGAGCCCGTCCAGTTGCCCGGCCATGTCCAGCGCAACGGCGGCGTCTTCGCACAGCAGGCATTCGATGCCCAGGCTCATGTCGTCCAGCCGACCGGCGGCGTTGAGCCGTGGCCCGAGGATGAAACCCAGGTCGGTCGAGGTGATGCGCCGATGATCGCGCCGCGCCACTTCGAGAATTGCCTTCAACCCAGGACGAGCACGCCCGGCACGGATGCGCTCGAGCCCCTGGTGCACGAGGATACGGTTGTTGGCGTCCAGCGGCACCACGTCGGCGACACTGCCCAACGCCACCAGGTCGAGCAGTTCGCCAATGTTCGGTTGGGCCTGCGTCTCATAGCGTCCAAGGCTGCGCAGACGGGCACGCAGGGCCATCAGCACGTAGAAGATCACCCCCACCCCGGCCAGCGACTTGCTGGGGAAGGTGCAGCCTGGCTGGTTCGGGTTGACGATCGCATCGGCGTCGGGCAACTGCTCGCCAGGCAGGTGGTGGTCGGTGACCAGGACCTTGAGCCCGGCAGCCTTGGCCGCCGCCACGCCATCGACACTGGAGATACCGTTATCGACAGTGATCAGCAGTTGCGGCTGACGCTGCAACGCCACCTGCACGATCTCCGGGGTCAGGCCATAGCCGTACTCGAAGCGATTGGGCACCAGGTAATCCACATGGGCCGCACCCAGCAGTCGCAGCCCCAGCACACCTACGGTGCTGGCGGTGGCGCCATCGGCGTCGAAGTCGCCAACGATCAGGATGCGCTGACGCAGGTCCAGGGCCTCGACCAACAGGTCGACGGCCGCCTCGATTCCTTTAAGTTGCTGGTACGGCAACAGGCGCGCCAGGCTCTTGTCCAGTTCGGACTCGCTCTGCACGCCGCGGGCGGCATACAGCCGGGTCAACAGGGGCGGCAGGTTGCCAAGGAAGGGCAGTGCCGATGGCAGGGGGCGGGGTTCGATACGCATGGGGTCTTCGGCTGTCAGATCGGATCAGGTCAGCCGCGCTCACCGAGCAGCCACTGCAATTGGACTTCGTGCTGGCCACGGTCGTCGGTGACGAATACCGTGCCTTCACTGATCATCACATCCCATTTGATGGTACGCGGCATGTCGGTGGCCAGAACCTCCAGGACTTCCTGCGGGACAGCAGCGATGCTCAGGTTTTTCAGGCCCTTGACCGCGCCGACCACCTTGTTCTCCCACACCCGCAAGCTGCCATAGGCCAGCAGGCTGGTGCGCTCGGTACGGCGCGAGCACCAGGTGAGACGATCGGCGTCGGGCTGGCCGACTTCGATCCAGTGCAGGATGCGATCATCCAGGCTTTTTTCCCACAGGGCGGCCTCATCGACATCCGACAGACCGCGGCCGAACGACAGGTTCTCGTTGTACCAAAGGGCGTAGGCCAGCAGACGGACGGCCATGCGTTCCTCGGTCTCCGACGGGTGACGAGCGATCGTCTGACGCACGTTTTCGTACACGCCGCGGTCGAGGTCGGTCAGATTCAGTTCGAACTTGTAGGTGGTGGAAGGCTGGGCCATGGGAAAGGGGCTTCTTTGGAGAAAGTCGCAGAGTTTAACCGATCCGAGTTTGTTGGGGTGGGTGGTCGCGCATCTGCGTGCACTGGACTCTGCCTTGCAACAGTATCTGCCATTGACCAGCTGTGATAAAACCAAGCCTCTTTTCTGTCGCCACGGACGCACCATGCCCACCCCCGCCAAACCCCTCGCCGGTCTGAAGGTCATCGAGCTCGGCACCTTGATCGCCGGCCCCTTCGCTTCGCGTATCTGCGCCGAATTCGGCGCCGAGGTGATCAAGGTCGAATCACCTGATGGCGGCGATCCGCTGCGCAAGTGGCGCAAACTGTATGAAGGGACTTCGCTGTGGTGGTTCGTCCAGGCACGCAACAAGCAATCGCTCACGCTCAACCTCAAGCACCCCGAAGGACGCGAGATCCTCAAGCAATTGCTGGCCGATGCTGACATCCTGATCGAGAACTTCCGCCCTGGCGTGCTGGAGAAACTCGGCCTTGGCTGGGAGGTACTGCATGCCCTCAACCCACGCCTGGTAATGGTACGCCTGTCAGGCTTCGGCCAGACCGGGCCGATGAAGGACCAGCCAGGCTTCGGTGCCGTCGGCGAGTCCATGGGGGGCCTGCGTTACATCACCGGTTTCGAGGATCGTCCGCCCGTGCGCACGGGCATTTCCATCGGCGACTCGATCGCCGCCCTCTGGGGCGTGATTGGTGCGCTGATGGCCCTGCGCCACCGCGAAGTCAATGGCGGTGAAGGACAGGTGGTGGATGTGGCGCTGTACGAGGCAATCTTCGCGATGATGGAAAGCATGGTGCCGGAGTTCGATGTGTTCGGTTTCATTCGCGAGCGCACCGGCAACATCATGCCGGGCATCACCCCCTCCTCCATCCACACCAGCGCCGACGGCCGGCACGTGCAGATCGGCGCCAACGGCGATGCGATCTTCAAACGCTTCATGCAGGCCATCGGCCGCGACGACCTCGCCGAGGATGCAACCCTGGCCAGCAACGATGGCCGTGACCTGCGTCGCGACGAGCTGTACGGGGTGATCGACCGCTGGGTCAACAGCCTGCCGCTGGAACAGGTGATGCAGGCGCTGAACGACGCAGGCGTGCCTGCCAGCCGCATCTATTCGGCCGAGGACATGTTCAGCGACCCGCAATTCCTCGCCCGGGAAATGTTCCTTCAGGCGAAGCTCCCAGACGGCAAGCCCTTCAAGATGCCGGGTATCGTGCCCAAGCTGTCGCAGACACCCGGCTCCACGGAGTGGGTCGGGCCTGCGCTGGGAGAGCACACGGCGACACTGCTCGCCGGGCTGGGCTATAGCACTGCCGAGGTGGCACGCCTGCGCGAGCAGGGGGCGGTCTGATCGGGCGTCGAGCAAGCATGATGCGCATGTTTGTGCTGCTCTGCGTCCTGCTGCTGCCCTGGCAGCAGGGCCAGGCCCGCGAGCGCCTGACCTGGCTGGTACGCGACCTGCCACCGTTCACCATTTTCGAAGGCCAGGAAAAGGGCCAGGGCGTGGTCGATCGCATGCTGCCTCTGCTCATCGAGCAGATGCCCGAGTACGATCACACAATCCTTCGGGTAAATCGCGCGCGCGGCATCCAGATGCTCCAGGAACGCAACTTCACCTGCGACCCGACCCTGCTATGGACACCGGAACGCGCCCATTTCGTGCATTTCTCCCAACCCTCCCTGCCCATCCTCAGTGGCGGGCTGATCATCCGCAAGGCAGACCTGGGACTACTGGAAGAGTCCGAGGAAGGCACGCCTGTGGACCTGAAGCAGATGCTGGTACGACCAGGCCTGAAGCTGGGAATAGTGGCCCAGCGCAGCTACGGGGTCGTGGTCGACGAGATCCTGAGCCAGTTGCCAGAAACCACCCTGAGCCGCCACTACGGCAACGATGCCACCGCCAACCTCCTGCAGATGCAGCAACTGGGGCGCCTGCAACTGGTCCTGGGCTACTGGCCGGAGGTGCGCTACCTGATCCAGCAGCAGGGCGGCTCGCTGGACAGCTACCAGTTCCACCCGATCAAGGGGGCGAATCGCTACCAGTTTCTGCATGTGGGCTGCTCCGACACGCCACTGGGACGCGAAGCCATCGCCCATATCGACAAGCTGTTGCCGCACCTGCGCCAGGAAGTACTCCCCGAGTTCTACGCCAGCTGGCTCGACCCCGAACTGCGCACAGAGTACCTGGAGCAGACACGGCACCTGGTCGAGGAGCTTCCCTCTGCAGCCAACGTCCAGCCATGACGCAGACAAAAGAAACCCCGGATGCTGGGGAAGACATCCGGGGTCAACTCAAAGCCCTTTAGCGGACTCTGTACGGCGATCCAACGCTACCGGAGCAAAGCAGCGTTCGAACACCCTATAAAGTCTGACGAGACACTCAGGCAAAGGTTCCCTGAGGTTGATGTCGGTGTTGCAAGGCCGCGATCACACAAGGCTGCAGACGCCCCTCGACGATCTGCAGGTCGCGGTGCAGACCGTCGACCAGATCGACCAGCAAGCGTTGCTCCTGTAGCTGGCGCACACTCACGGCGCGGCGCAACACCTCGTTGCCCTGCGCATCGAGCAAGGTGAGTTGGCGATTGCCGCGCGCATCTACTTCGTCGAGGCGGGTGTGATAAGGGGACAGGGCATCGTTGAGCAGGGAGCAGATTCTTTCCATCCGGCGTACTCGCTTTGTCGGGGACCTATCGGAACTGACCGCCAGGCACTTCGGAAAGTTCGCCCGCACGCGCCTGTATCAGCGAGCATGCGTGGGCAACATGACCGTTTCGATATCCCGCCCGGAGTTCCTGCGCGGCGGCCGACGCAGCCGCTGCAATGCCGCCTGCAACCCCCTCACCGACAACGGCCAGGGCAATTGGGCAACCACCCACTGCCCCTGACGCTGGGCCTCGACAGCGAGATCAGGGCCGCGCACAGGGGGATGTCCGACGAACAGCAGCGCACGCGCATGGCCTTGCCGGGTCACGTGCTTCAACAGTGCCTGGGCGCTCAGCGCCGGCATGCCATGGTCGATGATGAGCATGTCCAAGGCTTGCATCTGCGCCATGCTTGCCTTGGCGCTGGCCAGATCGCAGGCAATGCGCACGTTGAAAACCCCCAGGGCATTGCAGGCCTGGTGCAAAGCGATCTGCTGGGCGGGATGAGACTGGACGATAAGAATGTTGAGCCGGTGCATGAGCCGCTCCTGAGGGCTGCGAGCCCTGATGGACAGGGCGCCCACTCTAGAAAAGCAGCATAGGGACTCAAATAGGAAAAACCTGAAAATAAGAAGGATGATTCTGTAATTAATAGAACCGCTCAAACGCAAACGGGGCAAGCCGATGTTCCGACTTGCCCCGCCCAATGCTCTCGAGTGCCGCGTATTACAGCGGCTTGCCGCGGTTGCCGTGCTGGCTGACGAAGGCCTGGACCACCTTCAGGTCATTGGCCAGGACCGTGCAACGCTCCTCGCGGCTGAACAGGTCGCTCAAGTGCGCCGGCAACTCGAGGGCCTTGCCGACACCGGCCTTCTCCACCGCTTCGGGGAATTTGACCGGATGCGCGGTGCCCAGCACCACCATCGGCGTGTCCAGGCTGCGACGGCACTCGCGAGCGGCCTTGACGCCGATTGCGGTGTGCGGATCAAGCACTTCGCCGGTGGCCTTGAACACCTCGGCGATGGTCTCGCAGGTCTGCTCGTCGCTCACCGCGAGGGAGTCGAACAGCTTGCGCGCCTCGGTCCAGCGATCCTGCTCCACGCTGAAACCGCCACCTTGCTTGAAGTTGGCCATCAACTCGGCGATCGCTGCGCCGTTGCGACCGTGCAGGTCGAACAGCAGGCGCTCGAAGTTGGACGAGACCATGATGTCCATCGACGGCGACAGCGTTGGGTGCAGGGCACCCTTGACGTACTGGTTGCCGCTCATGAAGCGGTGCAGGATATCGTTGCGGTTGGTGGCCACCACCAGTTGGCTGATCGGCAGGCCCATGTTGCGTGCCAGGTAACCGGCAAAGATGTCGCCAAAGTTGCCGGTCGGGACCGAGAACGCGATCGAGCGCGCCGGGCCGCCCAACTGCAGTGCTGCATGGAAGTAGTAGACGATCTGGGCCATGATCCGCGCCCAGTTGATCGAGTTGACCGCCACCAGGCGAGTGCCCTTGAGGAAGGACTGATCGGCGAAGCTGGCCTTGACCATTTCCTGGCAGTCGTCGAAGTTGCCTTCGATGGCGATGTTGTGGATGTTGTCACCGAGGATGGTGGTCATCTGCCGGCGCTGAACTTCCGACACACGCTGGTGCGGGTGCAGGATGAAGATGTCGACGTTGTCGCAACGGCGGCAGCCTTCGATGGCGGCAGAACCGGTATCACCGCTGGTAGCGCCGACAATCACCACGCGCTCGCCACGCTTGACCAGCACGTGGTCGAGCAGACGGCCGAGCAGTTGCAGGGCGAAGTCCTTGAACGCCAGCGTTGGGCCGTGGAACAGTTCCATCACCCACTCGTTGCCATTCAACTGGCGCAGCGGCGCCACCGCGGCATGGGCGAAGGCACCGTAGGTTTCCTCCAGGATCTTCTTGAAGTCGGCGTCGGCGATGCTGCCGGTGACGAACGGGCGCATCACCCGGAAGGCCAGTTCGTGGTACGGCAGGCCGGCCCAGGACGCGATCTCTTCCTGGGTGAAGCGTGGCAGGTTCTCCGGCACGTACAGGCCGCCATCACTGGCAAGGCCAGCCAGCAGGACGTCTTCGAAATTCAGGGCCGGCGCCTGGCCGCGAGTACTGATATAGCGCATTGTGCAAACCTTCGGTTCTGGGCGCGGGCCGCCGTCGCGGCCCGCCGCTGAATTAATTGAGCTGTTCGACGCGGATGCGCACGACGTTGCCGACCACATCCTGCAGGGCTTCAAGGGCGACGATAGCATCGTTGATACGCTGCTCGACCACGCCGTGCGTCAGCAGGATCATCGGCACCAGGCCGTCCTGCTCCTCGGCTTCCTTCTGCATGATCGACTCTATGTTGATGCCACGCTCGGACAGGATGCTGGCGACCTGGGCCAGCACGCCTGGGTGATCCTTGGCCTGGATACGCAGGTAGTAGGCACTTTCGCAAGCCTCGATCGGCAGGATCGGGTGCGCCGACAGCGAATCCGGCTGGAAGGCCAGGTGCGGAACGCGGTTTTCCGGGTCGGAGGTCATGGCACGCACCACGTCGACCAGGTCGGCGACCACCGACGAAGCGGTCGGCTCCATGCCGGCACCGGCACCGTAATAAAGCGTAGACCCTGCAGCATCACCGTTGACCATCACCGCGTTCATCACGCCGTTGACGTTGGCGATCAGGCGGTCGCTCGGGATCAGCGTCGGGTGCACGCGCAGCTCGATGCCGTCGGCGGTACGGCGGGCCACGCCCAGGTGCTTGATGCGATAGCCCAGGGCTTCGGCGTAGTTGACATCGGCAGTGGTCAGGCGGGTGATGCCCTCGGTGTAGGCCTTGTCGAACTGCAGCGGAATACCAAAGGCGATGGAGGCCAGGATGGTCAGCTTGTGCGCAGCATCGATGCCCTCGACGTCGAAGGTCGGATCGGCTTCGGCGTAACCCAGCGCCTGGGCTTCGGCCAGCACGTCAGGGAAGGCACGGCCCTTTTCACGCATTTCGGTGAGGATGAAGTTGCCGGTGCCGTTGATGATCCCGGCCAACCAGTTGATGCGGTTGGCCGAGAGGCCTTCGCGGATCGCCTTGATCACCGGGATACCGCCGGCAACTGCCGCCTCGAAGGCCACGATCACGCCCTTTTCACGGGCCTTGGCAAAAATTTCGTTGCCGTGCACGGCAATCAGCGCCTTGTTGGCGGTGACCACGTGCTTGCCGTTCTCGATGGCCTTGAGCACCAGATCGCGGGCAATGGTGTAGCCACCGATCAGCTCGATGACGATGTCGATTTCGGGGTTGGTCGCGACTTCGAACACATCAGCGGTAATGGGGGTACCGGTAATCTGGCAGTTCGGGTTCTGCGAGCGCATGGCAATCTGAGCCACTTCAATACCGCGCCCGGCACGGCGGGCAATCTCCTCGGCGTTGCGCTGAAGTACATTGAAGGTACCGCCACCGACGGTCCCCAACCCACAGATGCCTACTTTGACCGGTTTCACTGTGAACTCCCCATTGAACGGCCGGCACCTGCGCCGACCGTGAAACATGCCGTCACCCCATGACGACGGCGTATTGAATGAATTACTTGGCGGCTTGCGCCTGGCCGGCCAGGGCCAGCTTGGCCACCTGCGGTGCCGGCTGGTAGCCCGGGATCACCTGGCCGCTTTCGAGCACGATCGCTGGCGTGCCGTTGACACCGATCGACTGGCCGAGCTGGAACTGCTTGCTGACCGGGTTGGCGCACTTGGCCGCCTTGATTTCCTTGCCGTCGACCATCTTGTCCATCGCCGCACGGCGATCGCTGGAGCACCAGACGGCCTGCAGTTGCTCGTCACCCGGCGAGCCCAGGCCCTGGCGCGGGAAGGCGACATAGCGCACTTCGATACCGCGCTTGTTCAGCTCTGGCACTTCAGCGTGCAGCTTGTGGCAGTACGGGCAGGTCGTGTCGGTGAACACGGTGATGTGCGATTTGGTTTCGCCCTTGGCCGGGTAAACCACCATCTCAGCCGCAGGAATGCCGTTGATCAGCTTGGCGATACCCTGGCGTTCGGTTTTCTCGGTCAGGTTGACCGGCTTGCCATCCTGGATCTGGTACAGGTAGCCCTGCATGACGAACTGGCCGTCTGCGCTGGCATAGAGCACGCGACCGCCCTGCAGCTTGACTTCGTACAAGCCGCCGACCGGGCTGCTGGCGACGCTTTCGATCGGTACTTCCAATTCCAGGGTCTTGAGTGTGTTGCGAATGGCCTGCTCGGCACCGGCAGTGACGTCGGTGGCCGCAGCAACGGCAAAGGTACTGGCCAGCGCCAGGGCGGCGGCGGCAAAAATCTGGGTCACGCGCATGGGGTACTCCTGAAGGCGGACGGGGACCGGAGGACGTCGCCTGCGGAAAAATCGCGGCGACCGGGCGGTCCCTGGTGCAAACCGCTCAAGCCTACCACATCAGGCCGCAGCGAAATCACTGTCTGATGGCCGCCGGGCGGAACATGAAAATCATTCATCCACGCGGATGGTGCTGGGCGTGCAACTGCTGCAAACGTGCCTTGGCGACGTGGGTGTAGATCTGCGTGGTGGAAAGGTCGCTGTGCCCCAACAGCATCTGCACCACCCTCAGGTCGGCCCCGTGATTGAGCAGATGCGTAGCGAAAGCATGGCGCAGGGTGTGCGGTGACAGCGGCTTGTCGATCCCGGCCACGCGGGCGTGATGCTTGATGCGGTGCCAGAAGGTCTGGCGGGTCATTTCCTCGCCCCGCAGGCTGGGGAACAGCACATCGCTGGGGCGCCCGTTGAGCAGCTCGGCCCGGCCGTCACGCAGGTAGCGCTCGATCCACAGCACCGCCTCCTCGCCCATCGGCACCAGGCGCTCCTTGCTGCCTTTGCCCATCACCCGCAGCACGCCCTGGCGCAGGTTGACCTGATCGAGGGTCAGGCTCACCAGCTCGGTGACCCGCAGGCCGCAGGCGTAGAGCACCTCGAGCATGGCGCGGTCGCGCTGGCCGATGGCTTCGGCCAGGTCCGGCGCCTTGAGCAACGCTTCGACATCCGCTTCAGACAGGGACTTGGGCAAAGGCCTACCCAGTTGCGGCATATCGACCTGCAAGGTCGGGTCGACACCTATGAGCTTTTCCCGCAGCAGATAACGATAAAAACCACGCACTCCAGAGAGAAAACGTGCAGTGGAACGCGGCTTGTAACCCTGATCGAAGCGCCAGGCAAGGTGGTCGAGGATCGAATCGCGACCTGCATCGGGCAACGTCACGCCACGCTCCTGCAACCAGCCATTGAACAGGGCCAGGTCGCTGCGGTAGGAAACGCGGGTGTTGTCGGACAGGCCTTTTTCCAGCCAGAGGGCATCGAGAAACTGATCGATCAGGGGGTGGTCCAGGGCGGGCATTCGGAGGGCTGCTGGGTGTTGAAAGTGGGCTAGTGTTTCACAGACGCATAATTGTTGTCTGTATCGGCCTCTTCGCGGGTAAACCCGCTCCTACAGGGATCGCGTAGCACCTGTGGGTTTCCCCGCGAAAGGGCCCGCACTGGAGAACTCAGGCCTGGGCCAGTACTGGCACCGGCCGCTTGTCCTCGTCGATGGCGACGAAGCTGAAAACCCCATGAATCGCACGCTCGCGGCCGTCGAGGTACATGTTCTCGACGAACACATCGACCTGTACCTGCAAGCTGGTATTGCCCACCTTGATCACGCTGCCAACCAGCTCGACGATCGAGCCCGCCGGGATCGGGTGCTTGAAGTCGATGCGGTCAGTGGACACGGTCACCAGCGGCAGGCGGCAGAAACGCGTAGCGGCGATGAACGACACCTCGTCCATCCAGGCCAGCGCGGTGCCGCCGAACAAGGTGTTGTGGTGGTTGGTGGTGTTGGGGAAAACGGCCTTGGTCACGCGAGTGATCGACAGCTCGGTACGCCGCTGGATTTCCTGATCTCTTGGGGTGGTGGTCATGGGGTACTCACATTGCAAGGGAATGGCAGCGGAGCGACCCGCGAAGCAGGCAACACCAATACCACAGAATGCAAAAAAGCAGCCCGAAGGCTGCTTTTTCTCTCGCAAGGTGGCCGAAGCCACCGGTCAAACTGCACTCAGGACAGTTTTTCCTTGATGCGAGCGGCTTTGCCGGACAGGTCGCGCAGGTAGTACAGCTTGGCTTTACGCACGTCACCACGACGTTTCACGGCCAGGCTGTCGATCTGTGGGCTGTAGGTCTGGAAGGTACGCTCTACGCCAACGCCGCTGGAGATCTTGCGCACGGTGAAAGCGCTGTTCAGACCGCGGTTACGCTTGGCGATAACAACGCCTTCGAACGCCTGCAGACGCGAGCGATCGCCTTCCTTCACTTTAACCTGAACGACAATGGTGTCGCCTGGTGCGAAGGTCGGGATTTCCTTGCTCATCTGCTCGGCTTCGAGCTGCTGGATGATCTTGTTGGTCATGCTGTGCTCCTAAGATGGATAACTCGATCCACCATCGATACGTTAACTATCGTCCCGCTCGCGGAGGTATTCCTCGAGCAGCTTCTTCTCTTCTCCAGAAAGCGAGCGACTTTCCAGAAGATCGGCGCGTCGTTCGAAGGTCCTACCAAGGGACTGCTTCATTCTCCAACGCCGGATGTGTGCATGGTTGCCACTTAGCAACACGTCGGGTACACGCTGATCCGCATACACCTCAGGTCGGGTGTAGTGCGGGCAATCCAGCAGACCATCGGTGAAGGAGTCTTCCTCCGCCGAGTCCACATGCCCTAAAGCTCCGGGCAGCAGCCGCGTAACCGCATCGATCAGTACCATGGCCGGCAGCTCGCCACCGGAAAGTACATAGTCACCAATCGACCACTCCTCATCGACATGAGCTTCGATAAAACGCTCGTCGATGCCTTCATAACGACCGGCGATCAGGATCAACGATTCCTGTTCGGCCAGGCCTTTGACCGCCTGCTGAGTCAGCTTGCAGCCTTGTGGCGAGAGGTAGATCACCTTCGCCGATGCTCCGGTTGCCTGCCTGGCACTGGCCAGGGCGTCTTCCAGAGGCTTGATCTTCATCACCATGCCCGGACCACCGCCAAACGGCCGATCATCCACCGTGTGGTGGCGATCAGTGGTGTAGTCCCGTGGGTTCCAGCAGGTCACTTGCAGCAACCCCTGTTTCACCGCACGACTGGTAATGCCGTACTCCGTGATGGCCGAGAACATCTCGGGGAACAACGTGACGACTTCTACTCGAAGGTTACCCATCGTCTAGAAATCCGCGTCCCATTCGACTCGCATCACACCTGCTTCCAGGTCGATTGCCAGCACACATTGCTCCGTATAGGGCAACAGACGCTCGCGATCATCCAGGCTGCCTGCGCAAGGCTTGACCACCATTACATCGTTCGCACCGGTCTCCAACAGGTGATCGACCTTGCCGAACAGTTGTTCGTCCTGGTTGATGACCTTCAGGCCCTGCAACTGGTACCAGTAGTACTCGTCGGCGGCCAGGTTGGGCAAAAGGCTCCGCGCAATGCAGATTTCGTAACCGCTCAGAAGACGGGCTTCATCGCGATCGTCGAGGCCTTTCAGTTTCACGACCAGGCCCTTCTGGGAGCCACGACCGCTGACCAGCTCGACCTGCTTTACCTTGCCTTCGTGCCGAAGCGTCCAGCGCGGATAATCCAACAGGTTTTCAATCGGATCGGTAAAGGAATACACCTTCACCTCGCCGCGAACGCCGTGAACCGAAAAAATCTTGCCAACGACGATGAGGTCGTCAGCCTTTTCTGGCGTCGCGTTCATACTGCTCAGGCAGCAGCCTTGGCAGCGTCCTTCAGCAGCTGAGCAACACGCTCAGACGGCTGCGCGCCCTGGCTCAGCCAGTAGGTGACGCGTTCCTGGTTGACCGACAGCTTGACTTCGGCGCCCGAGGCGATCGGGTTGAAGAAGCCAACGCGCTCAACGAAACGGCCGTCACGGGCGTTACGCGAGTTGGTCACGGTCAGGTGGTAGAAAGGGCGCTTTTTCGAGCCGCCACGGGCCAGACGAATGGTTACCATGTGAACATCGTTCCTATAGTCGGTACTGCAGTCAGTGCTGCAAATCTGAATGCCAAATAGGCACACGGGTGCCCAAAAGGCCGCATATTCTCAGGGAATACACGGACATTTGCAAATGGCTTTTTCGCAAGAGCCATGCAAAGCAATCCAGACCTGCCGCTTAAGCCGCTGTTTTGCGGCGCTTTCCCGCCAAGGCGGGGTCTGCCTGGCCGCCTATCAAGGCGACCAAGCGGATTCGGTTACAGCTTCGGCATGCCGCCGCCCGGCAGCATCCCGCCCAGGCCACGCATCATCTTGGCCATGCCGCCCTTGGCGGAGAATTTCTTCATCATCTTCTGCATCTGCTTGTGCTGCTTGATCAGCCGGCCGATATCCTGCACCTGCGTGCCGGAACCCAGGGCGATACGGCGCTTGCGCGAACCGCTGATCAGGTCGGGGTCACGGCGCTCGGCAGGGGTCATGGAGTTGATGATCGCTTCCATCTGCTTGAATTGCTTCTCGGCCGCACCCTGCGCGTTGCCCATCTGCGACAGGTTGACGCCACCGATGCTGGGCAGCTTGTCCATCAGGCCACCCAGGCCGCCCATGTTCTTCATCTGCTGCAGTTGGTCGCGGAAGTCTTCGAGGTCGAAGCCCTTGCCCTTCTTCAGCTTCTTGGCCAGCTTGTCGGCCTTGGCCTTGTCGATGTTCTGCTCGGCCTGCTCGATCAGGCTGAGCACGTCGCCCATGCCGAGGATGCGCGAGGCGATGCGGTCGGGGTGGAAAGGCTCGAGGGCTTCGGTCTTCTCGCCCATACCGATGAACTTGATCGGCTTGCCGGTAATGGCGCGCACCGACAGCGCGGCACCGCCACGGGCATCACCATCGACCTTGGTCAGCACCACGCCGGTCAGCGGCAGCGCCTCACCGAAGGCCTTGGCGGTGTTGGCGGCGTCCTGGCCGGTCATGGCATCGACCACGAACAGCGTCTCGACCGGCTTGACCGCTGCGTGCAGGGCCTTGATCTCGTCCATCATGTCGGCGTCGATGTGCAGACGGCCGGCGGTATCGAGGATGACCACGTCGATGAACTTGATCTTGGCTTCGCGAATCGCCGCCTCGGCGATATCGACCGGCTTCTGGCTGATGTCGGACGGGAAGAAGGTCACGCCGATGTCGTTGGCCAGGGTTTCGAGCTGCTTGATCGCCGCCGGGCGGTAGACGTCGGCGGACACCACCATGACGGTCTTTTTCTTGCGGTCTTTCAGGAAGCGCGCCAGCTTGCCGGCAGTGGTGGTCTTGCCCGCGCCCTGCAGGCCTGCCATCAGTACCACGGCTGGCGGAGCGGCATTGAGTGCGAGGTCTTCGTTGGCCGCGCCCATCAGGCTTTCCAGCTCGGCCTGGACGATCTTCACGAACGCCTGGCCCGGCGTCAGGCTGCGCGACACCTCGGTGCCGACCGCACGCTCCTTGATGCTGTTGACGAAGTCCTTGACCACCGGCAGGGCGACGTCGGCCTCGAGCAGGGCCATGCGCACTTCACGCAACGTGTCCTTGATGTTCTCTTCGGTCAGCTTGGCCTTGCCGGTGACATGGCGCAGCGTCTGTGACAGGCGGTCGGTCAGGTTTTCGAACATGGTGATCCTTTCAGGCCCAATAAAGCCGAGGTTGTTCAGGTGCCCTGGCGGATATCCACACGCGAAGGGCACAGCAAGCCGCGCATTATAACGGAGAGCGGCGGTGGCGCACACCTTGGTGCCGAGCGGTGATCGGGGGGCCGTTCGCGGGCAGCCCGCGCCCAAGAAACTCAGGGGCTGCAGGAGCAGGCTTGGCCGCGAAAAGGCCGAGGCGGTCTGCAGTCTTCCTAGGCAACCGCGTTCTATGCCAAACTCCCCTCCTTTAAGGGCTCGCCTACCAGGACCTATGCTCTCCTCACCCAGCCTCATCCCCAACCTGATCGCAGCCATCCTTTATATTGCCGCGACGGCCTATCAAGGTTTGCGCCTGGCACAGGGTGCCAAAGTCGACAAACGCCTGCTCGGCCTGCTGGGCGTGATTGCCGTTGTCGCACAGACCTGCGCCCTGTTCTTCCAGTTGCTCACCCCGCTGGGCCTGAGCCTCGACTTCTTCAGCGCCGCCAGCCTGATCGCCACCGCAGTGATCGCCCTGACGTTGCTCGCCTGCCTGAGCATTCCGGTGGAGAACCTGCTGGTGCTGCTGTTCCCGCTGGGTGCAGTGACGGCGCTGCTGGCACAGTTCGCACCGGCGGGCACCGTGCCGCTGGTCAATGAAGAACCCGGCATCCTGGCGCACATCCTGCTGTCGATCCTCGCCTATGGCCTGTTCACCATCGCCGTGGTCCAGGCGTTGCTCCTGTTGCTCCAGGACCACCAGCTCAAGCACAAGCACCCCTCGGGGCTGATCCGCAACTTCCCTCCACTGCAAACAATGGAAAGCCTGCTGTTCGGCTTTCTCTGGGCGGGCTGGATCTTCCTGTCGCTTTCGCTGATCTCCGGCTGGCTGTTCTTCGAGAACCTGTTCGCCCAGCACCTGGTACACAAGACCTCGCTGTCGTGCCTGGCCTGGATCGTGTTCAGCGTCCTGCTGTGGGGGCGCAATCGCCTGGGATGGCGCGGGCACAAGGCGATCCGCTGGACCCTGGCGGGCTTCTGCCTGCTGATGCTGGCCTATTTTGGCAGCAAGCTGGTTCGCGAATTCATCCTGCACATCTGACGGGCAATCATGGACACTTTGCCGTACGCCCCGCTGCTCGGCACCCTGATACTGGCGCTGCTGTGGTCGGCGCTGTTCAGCGCGGTCGAGGCCGCCCGCCAGCAGCTCAACGGCCACGCCCGCGCCGGTGAAGCCGAACAGCACACCCTGCCCGCCCAGGCCTTGGTGCTCTGTGCCAGCCTGGGCAGATTGCTGGTGCTGGGCCTGGCCTGCCTGATCGGCCAGCGCTACAGCGGCGAGCACGGTTTCTGGCTGGCCGGGCTGTGCGCCACGCTGGCACTGCTGGTGCTGACCGAATACCTGCCAAGGCGCCTGGCCCGGCGCAACCCACAGGCCTATGTCAGCCTTGGCGCCAGCCTGCTCAAGCTGCCACTGGCGGCGCTGCAGCCTGTGGCCTGCCTGCTCGACGGCACGGCCAAGCTGATCCTGCGCCCATTGCGCGTACAGCCCAACGCCGTCGCCCTGCACCCACAGGATGAAGACGCCCAGGATGACGACGAGCCCCACGAACCACCACGCCAGGGCCTGCTCGAGGGCCTGCAAGCGCTGGACAAGATTACCGTCAACGACATTCTGGTCCCGCGCAACGAAGTCGACGGCATCAACCTCGACGACCCGATCGAACAGGTCATCGAACAGTTGATCCTCAGCCGCCACACCCGCCTGCCCGTCTACCACAACGACATCAACCAGGTCGAAGCGATCCTCAACACCAAGCTCATCAGCCACCTGCTGCCACGCGCCGAACTGACCCTGGAGAAGCTGCAGGCCGCCTGCTACGAGCCCTACTTCGTCCCGGAAAGCACCCCGCTGCAAATGCAACTGCTGAACTTCCACAAGCAGCAGCGGCGAATGGGCGTGGTCGTGGACGAGTACGGCGAAGTGCTGGGGATCGTGACGCTCGAAGACATCCTTGAAGAGATCGTCGGCGAGTTCGAGGACGAACAGAGCCTGGACAACCCCCATATCCATCCCCAGCCCGATGGCCGCTTCATCATCGAAGGCACCGCCTCGCTGCGCGAGCTCAACCGCAGCCTGGGATGGCACCTGCCCTGCGACGGCGGCCCGAAAACCCTCAATGGCCTGGTCACCGAAGCACTGGAAAGCATCCCGGCAAGCGCGGTATGCCTGAAAGTCGGACGCTACCGCCTGGAAATCCTCGAA
Source organism: Pseudomonas sp. A014 (assembly GCF_052378495.1). Lineage (NCBI taxonomy): Bacteria > Pseudomonadati > Pseudomonadota > Gammaproteobacteria > Pseudomonadales > Pseudomonadaceae > Pseudomonas > Pseudomonas sp. A014. The sequence goes on along the minus strand of NZ_CP199001.1, from coordinate 1,217,151 downwards.
ACCGAGGACAATTGCGCCAGTAAGGTACTGGTCTGGACCGTAACCCGATAGCTATACTCGGGCCACGCTTACCCAGCCCTGCCGTCCCGCCTGCTACCCGCACCCGGCGCCCCACGGCCAGTCCGCCTCACTGACGTGCCAGCAGCCCTGCGTCCTACCCCGAGCAGCGCCCGCTCCCTGCCACCCCTTGGGCCCTCGTCAGCCTGGCGAACCACAACAATACGCTGCGGCCCGCCTGCTCGGCCGCGCGAACGACTGTTCAGGGACCTACGCATGACAACCAGCAGCACCTACGCCGAGCCTGACTCGGCGACCCCGGTCAATTCGCCCGCCCGGGTCGCCACCGCCAGCTTCATCGGCACCGCCATCGAGTTCTACGATTTCTACGTGTACGCCACGGCCGCTGCGCTGGTGATCGGGCCGGTATTCTTCCCGTCCGGCTCAGGCACCGCGCAGATGCTGGCAGCCTTTCTCACCTTCGGTATCGCCTTCCTTGCCCGACCGCTGGGCTCGGCCTTGTTCGGCCACTTCGGTGATCGCATCGGGCGCAAGTCGACCCTGGTCGCTTCATTGCTGCTGATGGGCGTATCCACCACGCTGATCGGTGTACTGCCAGGCTATGACAGCATCGGCGTGTGGGCACCAATCATCCTTTGCGTGCTGCGCTTCGGCCAGGGGCTGGGGTTGGGCGGCGAATGGGGCGGCGCGGCCCTGCTCGCCACCGAGAACGCACCACCCGGCAAGCGCGCCTGGTTCGGCATGTTCCCGCAGTTGGGCCCATCGATTGGTTTTCTCGCCGCCAACGGTCTTTTCCTGACCCTGGCACTGGTGCTCAGCGACGAGCAGTTCCGTGAGTGGGGCTGGCGCATTCCGTTCCTGCTCAGCGCTGCCCTGGTGCTGGTGGGGCTGTACGTACGCCTGAAGCTCGAGGAAAGCCCGGTGTTCGCCAAGGCCGTAGCCCGTCAAGAGCGGGTGAAAATGCCGGTTGTCGACCTGTTCGCCAAATACTGGATGCCCACCTTGCTGGGCGCTGCGGCGATGGTGGTGTGCTACGCACTGTTCTACATCTCCACGGTATTCTCGCTGAGCTACGGCGTGTCGACGCTGGGCTACAGCCGCGAAACCTTCCTCGGCCTGCTGTGCTTCGCCGTGGTGTTCATGGCCCTGGCTACGCCGCTGTCGGCCTGGCTGAGCGACCGCTATGGGCGCAAGCCGGTGCTGATCGTCGGCGGCCTGCTGGCCATTGCCTCAGGCTTCACCATGGAACCCCTGCTGACCTCGGGCTCCACTGCCGGCGTGGCGCTGTTCCTGGCGATCGAACTGTTCCTGATGGGCGTGACCTTCGCACCGATGGGCGCGCTGCTGCCTGAGCTGTTTCCGACCCACGTGCGTTACACCGGGGCCTCGGCGGCCTACAACCTGGGCGGCATCGTCGGCGCCTCGGCGGCACCGTTCTTCGCCCAGCAACTGGTGAACATGGGCGGTTTGAGCTGGGTGGGGGGATATGTGTCGGTGGCGGCGGTGATCAGCCTGATTGCCGTGCTGTGCCTGAAGGAAACCCGCCATACCGAGCTTTGAGCAGTTGAAGCAAGCCCGCTCCTGCAGGAGTCTGCAGGAGCGGGCTTGCCCGCGAATGGGCTGCTCGGCAGCCCCGTGCGATCTCAGATCAGAACTCGACCTTGACCGCCTGCGAAGCACGGGTCGCCTTGGCCCGTGCCGCTTCGACCGACTCGTCGCGGGCCAGGCACACGCCCATGCGGCGGGTGCCATTGATTTCCGGCTTGCCGAACAGGCGAATGGCGGTGTCTGGCTCGCTCAGCGCTGCGCCCAGGTTGGCGAAACTGGTCTGCTGCGACTGACCCTCGGGCAGGATCACCGCCGAGGCCGACGGGCCGAACTGACGCACCACCGGGATCGGCAGGCCGAGAATCGCACGGGCATGCAGGGCGAACTGCGACAGGTCCTGGGAAATCAAGGTGACCAGACCAGTGTCATGTGGACGTGGCGACACTTCGCTGAACCACACCTGGTCGCCCTTGACGAACAGCTCGACGCCGAACAGGCCACGGCCGCCCAGCGCATCGGTGACGGCCTGGGCCACACGCTGCGACTCGGCCAGCGCCTTCGGACTCATCGCCTGAGGCTGCCAGGACTCCTGATAGTCGCCCTTCTCCTGGCGGTGACCGACCGGCGCGAGGAAGGTGGTGCCGCCCACGTGACGCACGGTCAGCAAGGTGATTTCGTACTCGAAATCGATGAAACCTTCGACGATCACCCGGCCCTTGCCGGCACGCCCGCCTTCCTGGGCATAGTCCCAGGCTTTCTGCAGGTCGGCATCGCTGCGCAGCAGGCTCTGACCCTTGCCCGACGAGCTCATTACCGGCTTGACCACGCACGGGTAGCCAACATCAGCCACGCCCTTGGCGAAGTCTTCATAGGTGTCGGCGAAGTGGTAGGGCGAGGTCGGCAGCTGCAGCTCTTCAGCCGCCAGGCGACGGATGCCTTCGCGGTTCATGGTCAGCTGGGTGGCGCGGGCGGTCGGCACCACGTTGAAACCTTCGTTTTCCAGCTCGACCAACGTGGCGGTGGCGATGGCCTCGATTTCCGGCACGATGTAGTGCGGTTTTTCAGCTTCGATCACCGCACGCAGGGCGACGCCGTCGAGCATGTTGATCACATGGCTGCGGTGCGCGACCTGCATGGCAGGCGCGTTGGCGTAACGGTCCACGGCGATCACCTCGACACCCAGGCGCTGCAGCTCGATCACCACTTCCTTGCCCAGTTCGCCGCAGCCACACAGCAGTACGCGGGTCGCAGTCGGCGACAATGGGGTTCCGATACGGGTCATTTCAGGTCCTCGAAGGCGTCCGGGGCGCGCCGGCTGGTGCTGCCCGCTGAAAAAGGACCGGTATTCTACATCAATCGGGCGCGGATCAACCCACCGCCAGCGCGCGTCGCGCCCGCCATGCCATGATCAGCCAGACCGCCGTTACACCGGCGAACTTCGAGGCCATCGCCGTGCCGATCACGGCAGACGTCAGCGCACCGATCATGCCGAAGAAGATGAAGGTGTCCACCGGGATACTCAGCGCCGAGCTCAGCCACAAACGGTCACGCAGGGGCCTGCGGGTGATGCTGAACACCAGCCAGTCGATCAGTTCGGACACGAAGAACGCCGTAGCACTGGCCAGGGCGATGGCCGGCTCCGAAGTCGCGTAGGACAGCACCAGCGCCGCCAGCATCGCAATCAGCGCGCCATGCCCGTAACGGGTCTGCACCATGTCGCGCAGGATGAACACCAGACCGCCCCAGGCGGACCAGATCACGTCCAGGTGCGGGGCACTGGAGAAGGCGTAGTTGATCAGCACTACGCTGCTTATGTAGGCAATGAGATAGAACATGGCGGGTAGTCTGTGGGCAAGCCGCACAGATTACCTTTGGGCAGTTCGCGGGTAAACCCGCTCCCACAGGTACAACATCAGCTTCAAGGGCGGCGTGATCCCTGTGGGAGCGGGTTCACCCGCGAAGAATCCAACGCGGTGGATGGCACCGGCTGTGCCGGTGTTCGCGGACATGCCCGCTCCCACAGGTACAACATCAGCTTCAAGGGCGGCGTGATCCCTGTGGGAGCGGGTTCACCCGCGAAGAATCCAACGCGGTGGATGGCACCGGCTGTGCCGGTGTTCGCGGGCATGCCCGCTCCCACAGGTACAACATCAGCTTCAAGGGCGGCGTGATCCCTGTGGGAGCGGGTTCACCCGCGAAGAATCCAACGCGGTGGATGGCACCGGCTGTGCCGGTGTTCGCGGGCATGCCCGCTCCCACAGGTACAACATCAGCTTCAAGGGCGGCGTGATCCCTGTGGGAGCAGGTTCACCCGCGAAGAATCCAACGCGGTGGATGGCACCGGCTGTGCCGGTGTTCGCGGGCATGCCCGCTACCACAGGGTTCTGCATCAGACTAGAGGATGAGGCCAGCCTCTAGTGCCCTTTCGTGGCAAAGCTTGATCACCGCCCGGCGCTCGTCATTGTCCATCCGCGCCCACTGGGTGATCTCCTGCACCGTACGCTGGCAACCGATGCAGATGTCCTGCTCATCCAGCGCACAGACGTTAACGCACGGCGAAGCGACCGGCCGCTCGTCAGTCTTCATCGACCACCAGCTCCCGCGCATAGCGCTCGGCGTTGTGCACATAGTGCGCGGCGCTGGCTTCGAGCATGCGCATCTGCTGCTCGGTCAGCTCGCGCACCACCTTGCCTGGCGAGCCCATCACCAGCGAACCGTCGGGAATCTCCTTGCCCTCGGGGATCAGCGCATTGGCGCCGATGATGCAGTGCTTGCCGATCCGCGCGCCGTTGAGGATGACCGCATTGATGCCGACCAGGCTGTAGTCGCCGACGCTGCAGCCATGCAGCATGGCATTGTGACCGATGGTCACGCCCTTGCCCAAGGTCAGCGGCGAACCCATGTCGGTGTGCATCACCGTACCGTCCTGGACATTGCTGTCCTCGCCGATGTCGATCAGCTCGTTGTCGCCGCGCAGCACGGCGCCGAACCACACACTGGCCCGGGCCTGCAGGCGCACCTTGCCGATCAAGGTGGCAGTGGGCGCGGCCCAACTGCTGGGATGGGCTTCGACCCGCAGGTCGCCCAGGCGGTATTTCATGTCATGTTCCTCACGGTTGGACGCGGTCGGCGGGTGAGCCCCGCTCAGTTCTGGATAAAGCGCTCTGGCGGCTGGTGCAGGCTGATACCGGCATCGAACAGCACGTTGACCAACTCGACGATCATGATCGCCGACAGCCCCCAGATCTTGTAGTCGCCATAACGGTAGCTGGGCACGTACCAGCTGCGCCCCTGGTAGTCGATGCGATGGGTGTGGTCGCGTGGGTCCTGGCGAAAGAACGACAGCGGGACGTTGAACACCGCTGCGATTTCGGCATCGTTGGGCTGGTACTCGACGTAATCCGGAATCAACCCGACGAACGGCGTAACCTTCAGTCCGTGCAACGAAATCAGCGGGCTCAGCGGGCCGATCACCTCGACCAACCCCGGCGGCAGGCCGATTTCCTCCTCGGCTTCGCGCAGGGCGGTGAACACCAGGTCCGGGTCTTCCGGATCGCGGCGCCCTCCCGGAAAGGCCACCTCGCCACCATGGGTGGAAAGCCCCTTGGCACGCAAGGTGAGCACCAGCTCGGGCTCTTCGCTACGGGTAATGGGCAGCAGCACCGCCGCCTCGGGAAAACGGCGATCCGCCTCCAGTGACGCGGGGGTATGGTTGCTCATTCGGCGAAGAAGCTCGTCCAGCATTACGCACTCTCGATTCCAAGGCCTGCCTTGCATGATGCACCAAAGCCGCGAGGCACCCAAGCCCCGACGGCTTGCGGCAACCCCGCCGGCCGCGCCAAGATAGCGGCTCACACAGGAATAAAAGCATGAAATTCTGCAGCGCGTGCGGCCAACCGGTCATTCAGCAGATTCCCGAGGGCGACAGCCGCCTGCGGTACGTCTGCCCCTCCTGCCAGACCATCCACTACCAGAACCCCAACATCGTCGCAGGCGTCTTGCCCGTCTGGGGCAGCCAGGTGTTGCTGTGCCGCCGCGCCATCGAGCCGCGCCGCGGCTTCTGGACGCTGCCGGCTGGTTTCATGGAGAACGGCGAAACCCTCGACCAGGCCGCGCGCCGCGAGACCGTCGAGGAAGCCTGCGCCCGCGTCGGCCCGACCACCCTCTACCAGTTGTTCGACCTGCCGCACATCAACCAGGTGCATGTGTTCTTCCGCGCAGAACTGGCCGACCTGGACTTCGACGTGGGTGTCGAGAGCCTGGAGGTGCGCTTGTTCGAGGAGCATGAAATACCCTGGAACGAACTGGCTTTCCGCACCGTCACGCGGACACTAGAATGCTATTATCGCGACCGCATCGGGCAGCAGTACCCCATAGGCCATGAATACCTGCCGCCGATGAACGTTTCGTCGTCCACCTAGCTACTTCAGGATACGTTTCATGCGCTGGTTGCTTGCCCTCTTCTGCTTGTGCGTTGCATCGGTGTCCCAGGCGGCGTTCACCGAGACCATCATTCGCAAGCCCCTGCCCGCGACCACGTCGCAGGGCACGCAGCCCCAGGCCAGGCCTGCGCAAAGCAGCAGCCAGCCGCAGATCGACAAGGTGCTGGTGCTCAAGTCAGAGCGGCGCCTGCAACTGATCAGCCGCGGCGAGCCATTCAAGACCTACCGCATCTCCCTGGGCAAGCAACCCAAGGGCGCCAAGGAGCGCGAAGGCGACAAGCGCACCCCTGAAGGCTTCTACTGGCTCGACTGGCGCAAGGTCAGCGACCGCTACAACCTGGCCATGCACATCTCCTACCCGAACATCAGCGACGCCGCCAAGGCGCGCCGCGAAGGGGTCAATGCCGGCAGCATGATCATGATCCACGGCACACCGATCAACGAAGAATACCCGGAGTGGTATTTCCACACCCTCGACTGGACCGAAGGCTGCATCGCCATGCGCAACGACGACATGCGTGAAGTGTGGAGCATGGTCAAGGACGGCACCATGATCGAGATTCGCCCCTGAGCCTGCGGGCTCCCTGCACCTTCCACTGCTGCGCTGCAGGGCGCCCACCTGAGGAAGGCGGCGTAGCCTGACGGGGCGGCGTCCTACATCTACAGCAAATCCTCAGAATATCCCGACTCAAAAACGTTATTTGCCTGATACCCAAGCAGGCAACGTACCGCATCCAAACGACTGTTCGAATTTTTAGAATCCACGCAAACGAGTACGCGAACCGTACGACCTCTGCGGAATTCTTCCATGGCGAACACCCCGTTTCCGGCTATTTGTCGCTCTATCACCCATGCATTGCTCGCGCTGCTGACCAGCTCGGTTGCCCTTGCAGCCGATCCCGCCAGCGAGCAACTGCGCGACCAGCAACGCGAGCTTCAGCACCTGCAGCAACAGCAGCGACTGGAGCAATGGCAGCGCCGCTCTGCCCCGCAAACACTGGAGCGCCAGGCGCCATCGGCAGCGCCTGCAGAGCAATGTTGGCCGGTCAGCGGCCTGCGCCTGAGCGGTAACAGGCGCGTCACCAACACCGCCCTCGAACAGAGCCTGCGGCCCCTGCTGCACGGTTGCATGGGGCCGGCGGACATCAACCGCCTGCTGCTGGCCATCACTGAACGCTACGTCCAAGCCGGATATCCCGCAAGCCGCCCTTACCTGGCGCGCCAACCAGGTGCTGGCATGCCCCTCGATATCGTGATTATCGAAGGATTCGTCGAAAGCATCGCACTCGACAACGCGCTGCCGCTGTCACTGGCCAGCGCCTTCCCCGGCATGCTCGGCCAGCCCTTGCACCTGCCTGACCTGGAACAAGGGCTGGACCAGTTGAATCGCCTCAGAGCCTATGATCTTGGCGCCAACGTGCGACCCGGCGACCTGCCTGGCGGCACCCACATCCAGATCGAACCACGCCACGTCAGCTCGCGCTGGCACCTGGACAGCCGTCTGGACAATCGCGGCAGTGCACTCACCGGCCGCCACCGGCTGAGCCTGACGCTGGGCCTGGACAGCCCCTTGAGCCTGAACGACGACCTGCGCGTTTCGCTGCTATCGACGGTATTCGACGCGCCAGGTCGCAGCCAGGGCGCCAGCCTCTACTACAGCCTCCCCTATGGTCCCTGGACCTTCGCCCTCAACGCGAGCCAACTGCAATACCGCGCGCCGCTGCCCGGCAGCCAGCTCGGCAGCCACGGCAACAGCAGCCTGCAAGGCCTGAGCGTCGAGCGCATGCTCTGGCGCAATCAACAAGGCATGCTCAACGCCAGCCTGCGTCTGGATCACAAGCGCGTGGCCACCTGGTTCGGCCCGCTCAAGGTCGCCCAGCAAAGCCCGGTGCTGACCACCCTGGAAGCCGGCATCAACCTGTTCTGGCTCGAAGCCGGCCTGTGGAACGCGTACCTCGGCATCGCCCAGGGCGTCGACTGGCTGGGTGCCGACCGCGAGCCGCTTGGACGCAAGAGCGCCGAGCCCGGGTTTCGCAAGTACCGCGCCACGCTTCTGTACCTGAACCAGGGCAAGTGGCGCTGGCAGAGCGAGCTGAACTTGCAGTACAGCCCCGACCGCCTGCCCGCCATCGAACAGCTTGCCCTCTCCGACGACCTGGCCGTGCGCGGTTTTCGCCAGCACAGCGTCTCCGGCGCGAGCGGCGCCGTGTGGCGCAACACGCTGAGCCGCCCCCTGTCCGTCGCCCTCCCCCTGGAAATCCGCCCGCACCTCGGCCTGGACCTGGGCTGGACCCGTTTCGACCACGGCAGCAGCCCGCAGCGGATGGTCGGCGCCACCCTGGGCGTGATGCTGAGCACCCCGAGCCAGCGCCTGCGCCTGGACTACCAGCGCGCGCTGAGCTCCAGCGACCTGCCGCGCGGCAGCCTGGAGCCCGGTGTCTGGGTGCTCGAATGGAACCTGAGTATCTGATTCACCCACAACAAGAGAGACAAGCCCGTGAACGACACCAAAAAACTGCATGTCCCGACGTCGCCCAATGCCTTGCGCTGGAGCATCTTCCTGACGCTGATGGCCACATCCCCGACCCTGCTCGCCCAGGGCGGGCTGCAACCGACGCCCGGCCCGGCGGGAACACCACTGATCAACAACGCCCATGGCGTACCGGTAATCGAGATCGTCGCCCCCAACGCCAGCGGCCTGTCGCACAACCAGTTTCTCGACTACAACGTCGGCCAGGCGGGTGCGGTGCTCAACAACGCCCTGCAATCGGGCCAGTCGCAACTGGCTGGCGCCCTGGCCGCCAACCCCCAGTTCCAGGGCCAGGCCGCCTCGACCATCCTCAACGAAGTGGTCAGCCGCAACGCCTCGCTGATCGAAGGCCCCCAGGAAATCTTCGGCCGCCCCGCCGACTACATCCTCGCCAACAGCAACGGCATCACCCTCAATGGCGGCAGCTTCATCAACACCACCCGCGCAGGTTTTCTGGTCGGTGATGTCCAGCTCGAGGACGGTCGCGTGCGCCTGCTTGACTCGATGAGCGCCAGCGGCGCGCTGAACGTGCTCGGCGGGGGCCAGAGCAACGACGGCGGCGCACTCGAACTGATTGCTCCGCGCATCGATAGCAAAGGTACGCTCAACGCCCGCGACGACCTGCAATTGACTGCCGGGCGCAACCGCATCGACGCCACCAATGGCCAGGTCGTCGAGCACCTGCCAGGCACCCCGGCAAGCATCGACGCCAGCCTGTTCGGCGCCATGCACGCCGGCCGCATCCGCGTGGTCAGCACTGCCGAGGGCGCTGGCGTGCGGGTCGGGGCGATTGCCATGCACGGTCGCGACGGCATCGACATCCAGTCCGCCGGCAGCCTGCATATCGGTGACAACGGCCCGCATGGCGCCGTACTGCGCAGCAGCCAAAGTGACCTCAACCTCAATGCCAGCGGCGACCTGAGGCTGCAGGCCGTCACGGGCCAGGGCAAATCGATCGACGTCAATGCAGGGCAGAAACTCACGCTGGACACCGCAGCCCAGGAGAACATCGAGCGTGAGCGCAAGGCCTGGGACAAAAAATGGTTGTTCGTCACCACCGAAACCTATGAAAGCAACACCACCACAACCCAGCACGCACTGCAGGGCACGCAACTGAAAGCCGATGACCGCCTGGCGCTCAAGTCCGGCGGCGACATGCAACTGCAAGCGGCCAGCCTGCAAGCCGGTGGCGCACTCGCCCTCGACAGCGCGGCCAACCTGAACATCGAAGCAGGCAAGGAGAGCGGGCGTGTCGAGGAGCAGGTTCGCCATCGCAAGCATCTGTGGCGGGGTGACAGCGACAGTGACCACTATCAGGAAACCGCCAAAGCCAGCGATCTGCGAGGCGCCGAGCTGACCGCCAAGGCCGGTGGCACGCTCAAGGTGCAAGGCAGCCACCTGCACAGCGAGGGCGATATGACCCTGGCCGCTCAGCAGGTCGAGATCACCACCACGGCCCTGGACAAGCGCGGCACGCAACGCGACTACCGCGGCGACCTGGTGTCCGGCAGCTTCTTCGGCGACCGCCAGGGCAAGGACGACACCGCGCGGCAGGTCGCCGGCAGCACCATCACCTCGGGCGCCAACCTGAACGTCACCGCCGGGCAGGTCAGGGTCAAGGGCAGCACCATCGCCAGCGAAGGTGAATCGGTGCTCTACAGCAACAACGGCAACCTGGCGATCGAAGCCGACCACAACCGCTCCAGCACCACCGAAAAACAGAGCGACAGCAAGCTGTTCGGCCTGATCGGCCACGACCGCAGCCACAGCAGCCAGCAGGAAAAAGTGCTGGCAAGCGACGTCAGCTCGAAAAGCGACCTGCGCCTGGCCAGTGCCGAGGAACTGCGCATTGAAGGTGCCAAAGTCGAGGCTGGCAAGCAGCTCAAGATCGAGGCCAAGGGCGATCTGATCGTCGAAAGCGCTCAAGCGCGCAGCGACAGCAAGACCGACGAACAGCAGCGCACCCTCACCGCCCACGCCCGCCAGACCACCGAGGCCAACGGCGACAAGCCCGGTTCACGCCAGTATGAAGCCGGGGTCGGCTACGCAGTGGTCAACCGGCACAGCGAGCAACGCGCCACCGAGCAGGTCGCCAGCGAACTCAAGGGCGCGACGGTCGAGCTGCACAGTGACGCGCACTTGCAGGTCAACGGCTCGAAGGTCAAGGCCGATACCGGCGACCTCAACCTGCAAGGGCAACAGATAACGCTTGGCGCCACCCGCAACGACCAGCAGACAGACACCCAGACCACCCACAGCGGCGGCAGCCTGGCCGTGACCGGCGGCATCGACCGGATCGGCAGCCACTTCGAAGGGCATCATCGGAAGGAGAACGTGCGTGAGCGCGACAGCAAGATACAACGCAGCGAATTGCAGGCAGGAGGCGATGTGAAGATCGGCACAGCAAAGCTGGTTACCGAGGCCGCCCGCGTCGAAGCCGGCAAGGCCCTGGTGGTCGAGGCCAACGAGATCGAAAATCGTGCCGTACAGGATGTGCACGAACGCACTCAGCGCAACGACAACTGGCGCGGCACCCTCGGTGCCAGCCTCGAGTACCGCGACCTGACCCGACCGATCGAGCGCCTGGTACTTGGCGAGGAAGCTGCGCGCTTCCAGCAGGCATCGCCCGAGGACGCGATGGTCGCGCCCAGCGTCGGCGGTGACATGACCGTGGAGCATCTCAAACGCCTGGAGAACCAGCGCCGCGGGATCGCCCAGGTCAGCGAGTTGTCGGGTGCCAGTGTCAAGGTCCAGGCCGAGCGTATCGACGACCAGGGCACCGCCTGGCGTGCCAATCAAGGGCTGCTGGCGATCAGCGCTAACCAGCATCACCAGCGCGCGGCAGTCGACGAGCAATCCCATGGCGTCGAGCAACTGGCCTTTGGTGGCGATGCCAGGGTCGACACCAGTACCGGCCAGGACCTCAATGTACGGGCCAGCGGCAAGGGCGGCTCGTCGAGCAGCGTGCAAGACGTACGCACTGCGCGCGTCGGCAGCCTTTATGGGCAAACGGGCATCCAGGTCCAGTTGGGCGCCGACGGCCTGTACGAAGGCAGCCACCTCAACGCCGGCAACGGCGACCTCAGCATCACCAGCAACGGCAAGCTGCTGCTGACTCAGGCCAACGACCAACACAACGAGCACACACGCCAGACCGACGGCAACGCCTGGGCCAAGGTCGGCAACCGCCCCGGCAGCACTGGCATCGAAACCCGCGGCTATCTCGACCAAGCCGAGCGCCAGAAACAGCAAAGCAAGGCTCAAGTGGCGCAGATCGACGCCAAGGGCAAGGTCGTGCTCGCCAGCGGCGGCGACCTCATCCTCGAAGGCACCCGCATCGGCAGCCGTGAAGCGCCTGTTGCCAGTATCGAACTGGACAGCGCCGGCCTGCTGCAGGTCAAGGCGGGCCACGACAGCCAACAGGCCACGGGGCGCAACCTGGGTGGCGGTCTGGAAGTCGCTGCCAAGCTCGGCACCGGCAAGGGCGGCGCCCTCGGCGGCCACTTCGCCAACGGCAAGCTCGACGAGCAGGCCAGCCAGGCCGTCGATGCCCACTTCAACACTCAAGGCAAACTGCTGATCAGCAGCCGCGCCCGTGAAGATATCGCCCTGCATGTGCAGGGTCTGCACGCCTCGGCCAGCGAGATCAAGCTGCACGCCGGCAACGGCGGCATGCTGGTCGAAGCTTCGGGCAACACTGAAAAACGCGACAATCTCGACATCACCGCCGGTGCCGGCTTCAGGCTCAATGGCGGCGAGACGCCGGACAAGGATATCCGTGGTCTGCACGGCCGGGTGCAGGTCAACCTCGACAAGCGCGACAACCAGACCTGGAATGCCAGCACCCTGCGCGCCGAGCGCATCGAGCTGGCGAGCCAGGGCGACACCCGGATCGAGGGTGCAAGCCTGGATGCACAGAAGGTTCGCGGCGACATCGGTGGCGACCTGTTGCTGGCCAGCCGCAAGGACAGCGTCGACACCCTCACCGTCAAGGCCGATGGCCGCCTGAGCCACGAGAAGAATCCCCAGGGTTATCTCGATGCTGCCGGCGCCCTCTCCGGCCCTGCGGCGGGCAAGGTCACCGAGAAGGTTGGCCCAACGCTGAGCAAGGTGGACCCTAAGCTGTCGCCGACCGTAAAAGTGGAGGTGTCCCACACCCAGCGCGACACCGTCGCCCACCAGGCCAGGATCAAGGGCAGTGAAGGCGTCGAGTTGAACGTTGGCGGCCAGGCACGCCTGGTCGGGGCACGGATACAGTCCGGCGCAGGAGATGTCGATCTGCAAGCCCAATCGGTCAGCCGCGAAACCCTCACGGGCCGCGACTATCAACGCAATGTGTCGGTGGACTTTTCCAACTCACCGGTCGACATAGGGACGGCCATTGCCGAACTGTCCAAGAGCAAAGGCGCGGCGGACGGCGAAAATGCGCTGGACCTGGGGCTGCTGCGCACCAGTGGGCATAGCCGCAGTGAAGAGTGGGTATCGAGTGTCGGGAGCAAGGGCGGGCGCTGATACCTGGAAGATAAGCGCTGGACCAGCCCGCGTTGACCGCTGATAAAAACGCGGAACAATGCTCTGTGGGAGCGGACCCAACCGTACAGGTGCATAGTCGGGCGCCCCACAGAGCGTTCTGTAAAATTCAAAAAAGCTATTGCGAAATACACACTGACTTGACGTGAATGATCGCAGAGCTACTCACTAGATAATTCACCCCCAGGTAGAAACCTATGCAACCAGCCAGTCCCTGAAATGAGACATGCATTGCACCCGCGGGAATAGTAATTGCAATTGTCCCAGCCTCCGATGATGCCTCGACCTTCGGATATTGCCCCACCCCTCCAATTGCATAGCCAGCGACCAAATATACACGGGTAGCATTCGTCTGAGTGAGGTAAAACTCAAGCGTTATTGTCAGTGGGCGTTCAAGTGGATAGTTCAAACTGTTGAGACCTAGGGATAAATCAGACTCGGTATAGTTACTAATATATTGATATTTCCACTGAAGTTCACGATTATTGCCCACTTGGACAATTTGAGCCTGGGGATTACTTCCTCCTCTGCCCATCCGAGGATAACAGTCCAACATAGAAGTCATGCGGCTCTGCCGAGTTACAGGGTACACCCCCAGTTGTGCCTGGGAGAAATCGTCACAGACACCATTCTGTACCGTCAGCCCCCAAACCTCAGATTCCGGATTAGCGCCATACAGCCCTCTGGCCTTGAGGGCATAAGCCTTCACAGCCAGCCCAGTGAGCGTACTCGTCCATTCCCCAGTGGCCCCTACAGTTTCAGTTTTCAATACTGTATCGCCATCAAGAATCTCCACCCTCTGCCCCGCTGACGCCTGCCCGCGCAACGTCAGCGTCGTCGATACAGTCGAGCCGCCTCGCGGCACAGCTTTTCCTTTATCGTCCATCACCGAATCAATGGTCGGTGTCACCGCAATCAGCTTCTCGAGCGTGTAAGCCGCAACCGGGAACGCCTTTGCCGAGGCCTCGTTACTCGCCCCGTCGAACGCCACCGATACCGTGACTGAAACCTCCGACTCGTGCTTGAGCTTCTCCAGCTCCGTACGCAGCAACGCAACATCCAGCCCTTGCCCCGCCTGGGCCTCGGTTACCGCCTGAGCCGAGGCCGCATAGAACCGATGCGTCGAACCATTCTCCAACGTACCGTCGATCCGAACCCAGAACCGCTGCCCCGTCGCAATCAACGGCCATGCCGCAACTGTGGCCGAGGCGTTGCCGACGAAGCTGTTCAGGTCCAGCCTGCGGGTGCTCGGGTTGGCCTGGGTAATGGCCGGCGTGGGCAGATCTGCCTGCGCCAATTCACCCACGGTCAGAGCAAGAGGTAACGACGGCACAGCCGCCTTGCCGGCCTGTAATACGGCATAGAGCACCTCGACGACCGTGCCTTGGCTCGCGGCGACTACGCTCGCAGGTACGCTGAAGTCGACACTACCAAAGACGCTGCCAGGCTTCTGCGCGCTCTCCCAACGTCCTGCTTGATTGCTCCCAAGCCAAGCCACCGCCAGGGTATCGCTGGCAGCCATTCCTGAGTATGCAACCCGCACCGTAGCGCCGTTGCGGGCATTGATGGGTTCGAGGGTGTTGTTCACAGCCTCGAGTACCGAGGGCGCGGGGTACTCGGTTTGTGCAGATCGCACTACCTTGAAAGTGAGGGGCGCAGAGGTGGACAACAGAGTGGGCACATCAAGAGGGGTAGACATCGTTGGCTCCTGGGGCATGCCAAGGGGATGCCTGGAGTGTGAACCCACGGATACGCTGGCGAAACTGACAAAAATGATAGGGGCCGCGAGGTTGGTCTCTAAGCGTGACAATGCCGGGTATCTCTGGCGTGTCCTATGCGCGCCGCATTGGTCGAAAAATCAGAAAAGATGCCTTTCCTGTAGTCCATTTCCCAAAGATACTCCTACCGCCTTTTTTCCGTTGCGGCCCCTGGGGCAGCGCTCTAGTCTCGGCGCGTCGTTGCACATCAACGACACAGCTTTGACAGGCTGTGACGGTATTAAGCATATGGCTGCTTTCCATGGCAGCTGTACGTGCGGGCACGCTTGCGTGCGCCGGAACTTTGCTTATTCCGCCGGTCTGTCAACCCACGTACAGCTGCCACCCTCTGTTTGACAGCAGTTGGGAGGTAGCCCCGCAAGGAATAACGCGATGTTAAAGATCGTTCCCGACCCACCCCACAACAACCACTCCCTCGAAGACACCATCATCCAAGCCACCGAGTACGCACTCTGCGCACAAACCGTGGCCCATCAAGCGGTCCTCCTCCAACCCAAGTCTCCCGTCTCGCTCCTGATAATGGCTGCCATCCATGAAATGGAAGCGCTGAGGATTTTGCTGGAGTCGGCGTTGATACAGGTTCAGATGCCGGCAGAGCCGCAGACGGCTCACTAAGCGGTTTTCAGGGAGATGAAAGGATGGATACAAGCGACACCACACCGAACACCACCGTCGGCAAAACACGGTTCTACCAAGGCAAGGGGCTGACCCAGCCGCTGTTCTGTATCGAGCCGGGCATCCCGTGCGAGCGGGCACGTGAGCAGGCTTCGGAGTTGATGGGGTATGTGCGCGACATGACCTTGAGCGGGGTGATGGAGGAGAACCCGCAACTGGTCTGGGCTTCGTATTACCTGAGCGCATTGGCCAAAGCATTGATGGACGATGCGGAGCTGGGGATGCGCCGGTAAAGGCGGGTTTATCGGACCTGGAGTTGAGTGGGTTGTGGGAGCGGCGGTTCGCCGCTGCGACTGGTCCCGCGATGGCAGCACCGCGGTGCATGGCACCGGCTATGCCGGTGATCGCGGGACAAGCCCGCTCCCACAAGGATTGGGCAGGCCTTTAGATTTTGATCAAGACAGTTACTCCCACAGGGATTGAGCTGGTCTTTAGATTTTGATCAAGACAGTTGCCCTCACAGGGATTGAGCTGGTCTTTAGATTTTGATCAAGACAGTTACTCCACAGGGACTGGGCTGGCTTTCAGATTTTTGGATAAGGCCGTTGCTCCGGCAAGCAACAGGCAAGCTGGGATCTCAAGCTCTGCAACTACCACCTGAGCTGCCGCGCGCCCTTGGCCGCTTCCAGCCCCAGCCACTGCGCGCCGCGCAGCAAGGGCGTCAGCGCAGCATCAGGCTGGACCTCGAATCCGACCCGAGCACGTCGGGCCAGCAGGTCGGCGTCAAGGTCGAGTTGGTGTTGGCCTTGCAGGCGCAACGTGCCCTGCAAACGCCAGTCACTGGGACAACGCATTTCGAGCCAGCCCTGTCCCAGATCCAACGACCACGGCGAGACCAGCGCCAGGTCGTTCACCTGCAAACGCCCCTCGGCACCGGCGCACCGCTGCCACACACCCTTCACCGCAACACGCCCCTGCCAGTGCCCCGCCAGACGATAAGCCAGCGGTACACTCGGCGCGGCTTCGAGCGCCTCGACATCCGCGCGCCAGCGCCAGGGCCAACCACTCAGCCGCGCCAACCAATCCTGCCCCTGATAACCCAAGCGGATTTGCGCCTGCTGCTGCCAGGGTTGCCACTGCCAACTCAGCGGCCCGACATCCCCCACCTGTTCAGCCTGCCCTTGCCAGAGGCTGCCGCTGACCGCCCGGCCTGGCACCAGCCAGCTCGCCGGCAACTCGACCAGCAGCGTGACCACGCACACCAGCACCGGCCACAACAGCACGCGCACACTCATGGCCGAACCTGCAGGTCGAAGCGCAGGCGCTTGCCCTGCTGCTCCATGCCCCACTGCAGCGGCTGCGCGCCCTCGCTCTGCAAAGCCTGCAACCACGCCAGCAGCACATGCTCGTCCGCGACCGAGCCGCGCACCTGCCAGCCCTCATCCTGCGGCTCGATCTCCGTCAGCTCGATATGCCGGGCCTGGGCGGACTGGCGCAGGTGCTCCAGGCTCAACGCAGGCCCGCCCTCAAGGCCGGCCGCCACTTCGGCCAGCTCGCGCCACTGGCTCATCTCGGCCCAGCGTGCACCCACCTCACGCACCAGGATGACGATCAGCAACAGCGCGATCAGCCCCCAGGCCACGCGCATGCGCTGGCGCTGCGAAAATGCGCGGATCATGAACTGCTCCCCAGATCGAACACCGCGCCCTGAGCCTGCACCTGCACCGCAGCGCCGACTGCAGCGGCCATTTCATGCCACGGCGCCAACGTGCCTTCGCCATCCAGTTGCAGATGCCAGCGCTGCCCATCGAAGCGCACAGCGCGCAAGCGCCACTGCGGATGCGCGCGCAACCAGGCCTGCAACTGCTCCTGCAAGCCGTCGAGCCGACGCAGACGCAAAGCCCGCTCGCCGTCGGTGTCACGCAGCCGTTTGAGCGCCTGCGCGGCCTGGCGCGGCGTAGCCTGCGGGCCGGTGACCGCCATCACCTGCTCGCGATACAGCTGGGCCTGACGCCATTGCTGGCTGCTCCACAGACCGCCCCAGACAGCAGCGAGTACCAGGCAAGCGGCGATCAAGCGCTTTTGCCGGCCCGTGACCTTCAATGATCGGCGCGGGCGACGCGTTTCCCGTAGCGTCGGCAAGGTATCGAGATCGGCAATTCGCTGAGGCCAGCGTCCATCGACCTGCTCAAGCACCTGGTTATCCCACGGCGCAGGTGCAGGGCCCAACACCTCTGGCCAGGCCAGCCAGTGCTCTGCGCCATCCTCGTCGATCCGCGCATACAGGCTCGATTGCTCCTGCCGCCATTGCCATCCACAACCGCGGTCGAGCACCGGCAAGAGCTGGAACTGCGCCCAGCAACGCTCCACCTCCAGGCCCCATTCCACGCACTGGGCCAACCAGCCGTCGAGCCGCTCACGCGCCACCACCACCAACCGCAGTTGCCCTGCCGCACGGCCGATGCATGCGCAGTGAACTTCATCGCTGCCTTGCAGCAGACGATCTTCCAGTAGCAGCGGCCATTCCTCCCGCTTGAGCCCGGGCGGGGCAGGCAACTGGAAAAGGCTGCACGCCTCGCCCGGCATCACCACGGCAACCCTGGCGCTCAGGTTCTGCGGCGGGCGGCCCTGCCCTTCGTCACGCAGCACGCCGCTGTCCAGCAGGCACCAGTGCCAACCGCCGTCAGCCAGCGGACGCAACAGCAACCAGGGCCGCGCTGGCGAGCGCCGTCGCCATTCAAACTTCATGAGCGCCCCCAGGGCAGGACGAATGTGCAGACATAAGGTGCTCCGTCACGCTGCAGATGCAGGCGCACGCCACGACCAGGGTGCGCCGGTTGATCGGAAGGCCAGGCCAGCCAACTGCCGCTCTGGAAATACAGGATGCTCATCTCGCTGACCCGCTCCAGGCGCTCGCGGACCACCCAGCGCGGCTTGTCGGCGGCGTAGAGATCGGCGGAGGTTTCCAGCAGCACGCGCTGCTCCCTGGGCTCGAAACGCAGGCGCTGACGCTGCAAGCGCGAACCCCCTTCGGCCTGGGGCCAGGCCGCAGCAGCGACCCACAGCAACTGCTGGTTTTGCGCCTGCCAATCGAGCCAGCGCGTGGCCAGCGGCAGGCGCTGCTCGTACACCTGGCGCAGTACCGGGCTGTCGAACCGGCGCTCCAGCGCCAGGCAGAACTCCAACACGCCGGGCTCGTTCTGCTGGTCGGCGAGACGCTCGCGCACCGTGAGCCAGCCATGCACCAAGGCCGCCAGCAGGATGCCCAGCACGGCGGTGAGCGCCAGCGCGACCATCAACTCGATCAGGGTCAGCCCCGCCTGGCGACGCTTCATGGGCGCTCCAGAAACAGGGTGTACAAGCCCAGCGGCACGCGCTGATCGCGGTCGGCGAACAGGCGCAGCTCGCCACGGCGCAGATCGCGCACGCCGGTGTTGCGCAGTTGCAGGTCCCAATGGCACACCTGCCCACCCTGCTGCAGCTCCCCGGCAGTGCGATTGCTGCCCGGCCAATACTGCTCGACGGCAAATCGTGCCTGCAGCTCGCGTGCGCACAGGGCGCCAAGGCGGTGCTGTTGTACGCCGTCCTGCACCGCCAGGCGCTGGCGCAGTACCTGGCTGGTGATCACCGCCAGCACCGCGGCGATACCGAGCGCCACACTGACTTCGAGCAAGGTGAAACCACGCTGACGACGCTTCATGGCAGCACCGCGACTTGCAGCCGCCCTTCGCGGCCCCAGCTCCAGCGCTGGCCACCGTCGGCACTGCGCCAGTTCACCTTGCCGGGCCTTGCCCAGCCTTCGGGGGTGAACACCAGTTGCGGCGCTGCTGCGCCTTGCCAGTCTGGGCGCAGGTCCTGCGGCCAGTCACCCAGCGTGACCGGTTCCACCACCCAGCCGGTGCCGTCATGGCGAACGAACTCAGGACGCTTGCCGTTCCAGCGCAGGCCACGCAACTGGCCGGTGTGGCGCGCCACGGCAGACTGCTCGCGGGTCGCGGCAAGCAGCCGCTGCATGGCCTGGTCCACCCGCGTACGTCCGTTGTCGAGCCAGGCCACGCTCAAGCCGGTCATCAGCCCGGCGATGGCCAGCACCACCAGCAGTTCGAGCAGGCTGAAGCCGCGCTGGGAGGGCAAGTCAGAGCTCCCAGTTGCCCAGGTCGGCATCCAGCCCTTCGCCACCGGCCACGCCATCGGCGCCGAGCGAATAGACATCGACACGACCATGCTCGCCCGGCATGCGGTACTGGTACGGCGTGCCCCACGGGTCTTCCGGCAGGCGACGGATGTAGCCATCGCTGCGCCAGGCACGCGGCACCGGCTCCTGGGCCGGTTTCTTCACCAATGCAGCGAGGCCTTGCTCGCTGCTGGGAAAGCGCAGGTTGTCGAGCCGGTACATATCCAGTGCCTGCTCGAGGGTGGCCAGGTCAGCCATCACTTTCTGGCGCATGGCCTTGTCCTGGTTGCCCAGCACGCTGGGCGCGACCACCGCGATGAGCAGGCCGATGATGAAGATCACCACCATGATCTCCATGAGGGTGAAGCCGCGCTGACGCTTGGCGCGATACTGCATGCAAAGACTCCTTTTCACAGTTGCAGACCCTGGTTGAGCTGCATGATCGGCAACAGCACCGCCAGCACGATGAACAGCACCACGCCGCCCATCACCAGGATCATCAGAGGTTCGAAGAGCGCCATGGCGGTGTCGACCTGGCGGGCGAAGCCGCGCTCCTGGTCGTCGGCCACGCGCTCGAGCATGTCGGCCAGGGTGCCGCTGGCCTCGCCACTGCCGACCATGTTCACCAGCAGCGGTGGAAACTGGCCGCTGGCATCCAGCGCCCGATGCAGGCTGGTGCCGCCCTGGACCTGCAGGCGGACCTGCTCCAGGGCCAGGCGGATACGCTGGTTGGCAACCGTTTCGCTGGCCACCTGCAGGGCTTCGAGCAGGGCCACGCCACTGCCGCAGAGAATCGCCAGGCTGCGCGCCAGACGTGCGCTCTCCAGCACTTGCAGCAGGCTGCCGATACGCGGCAGGCGCAGCAGCAGGTCGTCGCGGCGCAGGCGCCAGTGCGGCTTGCGCAACAGCCAACCGCTCAACAGCGTCAGCGGGATCGCTGCACCCAACAGCCAGGGGCCGGCACTGGCCAGGCCCTGGCTGATGGCGATCAGCAGCGAGGTGATCAGCGGCAGCGCCTGCCCGGAATGGGCGAACTGCTCGGTCAGCTTGGGCACCACGAAGGTCATCAGCCCCACCACCACCGCCAGCGACACACCCATCAGCACGCAGGGATAGATCAGCGCAGTGCGCGCCTTGTGCTGTTGGCGCTGGACCTGCTCCAGGTGATCCGCCAGGCGCGTCAACACCTGCGCCAGGCGCCCGGAGCGCTCGCCCGCTTCGACCAGTGCGCAGTACAGCCCGGTGAACGGCGCGCCTTGCCGGGCAAGGCTGCGGGCCAGCCCCAGGCCTTCGGCAAGCGCGCCGCGCACCGACACCAGCACGGCCTGCAAGGCAGGCGCGCGCAGTTGCCGTTCGAGCGTGGCCAGGGCATCGACCAAGGGGATGCCAGCCGCGGTCAGCGTGGCCAATTGGCGGGTCAGCTCGCACAGCTGGGCACGGCTCAGGCGCTGACGGCGCGGTTGCCGCAGGCTGCCTTCGTGGCGTTGCAGCTTGCGCGCGAACAGCCCCTGCTCACGCAGCAACTGGCGGGCATGGCGCTCGCTGTCGGCCTGCACGCTGGCCTTGTGCGGTTTACCTGCCAGGTCCAGGGCCTGGTAGCGATAGGTCGGCATATTCAGCCCTGCACCACGCGCAACACCTCGGCCAGGCTGGTCTCGCCACGGGCCAGGCAATCGCTGGCCATGGCCACCAGGCTCTGCCGACGCGTGGCCAGGTGCGCCTGCATCGTCACTTCGCTGGCGCCCTCGTAAAGCAGGGCGACCAATCCTGTATCCAGCTCGATGAATTCATACAACCCCAGGCGCCCGACATAACCGCTGCCCTGGCAACTGTCGCAGCCCACCGGGTGGTGGGTGGCGTGCAACGCTGCCAGCTCCGGCCACAGGCGCCGCTCGGCGGCGAGCAACGGGCGCGGCTCGGCACAACTGCACAGGCGCCGGACCAGGCGCTGGGCCAGCACCCCGCGCAGGCTGGAAGCGATCAGGAAGGGCTCGATGCCCATGTCACGCAGGCGCGTCACTGCGCCGACAGCGCTGTTGGTGTGCAGGGTCGAGAGCACCAGGTGACCGGTCAAGCTGGCCTGCACGGCGATCTGCGCAGTCTCCTGGTCGCGGATCTCACCGAGCATGATCACGTCCGGGTCCTGGCGCAGGATCGCGCGCAGGCCGGTGGCGAAGGTCAGCCCGGCCCGCGGGTTGATCGCGGTCTGGCCGATACCGGCGATGGCGTATTCCACCGGGTCTTCGACGGTGAGGATATTGCGGCTGCCGTCGTTGAGGCTGTTGAGGCTGGCGTACAGCGTGGTGGTCTTGCCGGAGCCGGTGGGGCCGGTGGACAGCACGATGCCGTTGGGCCGCGCCAGGCACGCGCGCAGGCCCTGCAGCGCCGCTGCCGGCATGCCGAGGTTGTCCAGCGCCAGCAGGCTGGCCTGCTTGTCGAGCACGCGCATCACCACGCGCTCGCCGTGGATGCCGGGCAGCGTCGAGACCCGCACGTCCACCTCACGCCCGGCGGCGCGCAGGGTGATGCGCCCGTCCTGGGGCTGGCGTTTCTCGGCGATGTCCAGGCGCGCCATGACTTTGATTCGCGACACCAGCATGGCCGACAGCGCACGCGGCGGGCGCAGCACTTCGCGCAGATGCCCGTCGACGCGCAGGCGCACCACCAGGCTCTGCTCGAAGGTTTCGATGTGGATGTCCGAGGCACGCAGGCGCAGGGCCTGGCCAAACAGGCCGTTGATCAGGCGGATCACCGGGGCTTCGTCGTCGCTTTCGAGCAGGTCTTCGATGCGCGGCATTTCGCTCATCAGGCTGTCGAGGTCAACCTGCTCGCCGATGCCTTCGATCAGCGCGGCGGTGGCCGAGTCGGCGGCCTGGTAGAGCTGGCCAAGACGCTCGTCGAAAGCGGCGCGATCGAGGCGCTCCAGGCGCCGTGGCTGGCCATGCACGCGCAGCAGCTCCTGCACCTGGTCGCTGTCGGCATCCTCGCGCAACCATAGCTGCCAGCCCTGCTCGTCCGGGGCCATGGCCACGCCGGCCTGACGCGCCAGGCGGTAGCCGAGCATCACCAGTCACCGCCTTCAAGTCGCGCGCGACTGGCTGGAAACGCCTTGAGCAAGGCGCCACCTTCGGCGAGTTCCGGCATCTGCAAGGGGGTGTCCTGCTGCAGGCTGCGGTACTTTTCCTGGCTCAGCCCGGCAAGGCTCGGGCCGTCGCGCATGATGCGCGGGCGGATGAATACCATCAGGTTCTGCTTCACGTTGCGGTTGCTGTCGGAGCGGAACAAGCGACCCAGCACGGGGATGTCGCCGAGCAACGGCACGCGCTGGTTGCTGGTGGTGGATTCGTCGCTGATCAGGCCACCGAGAATCACCAGGCCATTGTCATCGACCATGACCTTGGTCTTGATCTCGCGCTTGTTGGTGATCACATCGCTGGCGGCGCGCGAATCGGCGATCGAGGACACTTCCTGGACGATGTCCAGGCGTACGCTGTTGTCGCTGTTGACCTGCGGCTTGATGCGCAGCTTCACCCCCACCTCCTTGCGTTCGATGGTCTGGTAGGGGTTGGCGTTGTTCTGGGTCACGGAGCCGGTGACGAAGGGCACCTCCTGGCCGACCAGGATCGACGCCTCGGCGTTGTCCAGGGTCAGCAGGGTCGGGGTCGACAGCAGGTTGAAACCACTCTTGCCCTTGAGCGCGTTGATCAGCATGGCGAAGTTGAAACCGCCGCCGAAATGGCCGATGCCGGCGGTGGCGCCGGTGGTGGCCGAGAGCAGTTTGCCCAGTTCCTTGTTGTCGCCGCTGGCGGCAGCGCCAGCAATATTGGCGATGTTCACGCCGTTGCTGCCGAAGTTGACGATGCCGGCGCCGAACTTCTCGTCGGCGAACAGCCACTGCACGCCGAGCTCCTGGGCGCTGCTGTCGGACACCTCGGCGATGATCGCCTCGACCACCACCTGCGCGCGGCGGATATCGAGTTGCTCGACGATGTTGCGATAGGCCGCAAGCTCGCTGTCAGGGCCAACCATGACCACCGCGTTGGCGCCTTCTTCATACTCCAGGCGCACGCCCGAATCGCTGGCCGTGCGTACCGGCACCTCCTTGCCTTCGCCTGCGGGCGCATCGGGCACCCCGCCCTCCTGGCCGAGACCGCGCAGCACCTTGACCACTTCCGCAGCATTGGCGTGACGCAGGTAGATCACCTGGGTGTTGCTGCTGTGCAGGTTGTCGCTGGGCCGGTCGAGCTGGCCAAGCAGCGCACGGACGCGCTCGCGGCTGTCGGCGCTGCCGCGCACCAGCAGCGCATTGCTGCGCGGGTCGGCCACCACCTGGGCACTGTCGGCGCCCTGTTCGCGGGCCAGCAGCCGCGTGACCAGGGGCGCGGTGTCGGCGGCGCTGGCATGCTTGAGCGGCATCACCTGCAAGGGCTCGTCGCTGACCTGGTCGAGCTGGCGCAGCAGCTTGTCGATACGCTCCAGGTTGCTCCGCCAGTCGGTGACCACCAGCAGGTTGGCGGCAGGGTATGGGGTGATCACCCCGACACGCGGGTCGATCAGCGGCTTGAGGATGCCGAGCATCTGTTCGCTGGCAGCGTTGCGCACATTGAATACCCGGGTCGCCACGCCGTCGCTGCCCTTGCTCTGCTTGCCGGCGTTCTCCACCGGCACCGGCTCCAGGCGCGCGGCCTGGTCGGGGACGATCTTCACGCTGCCGTTGGGCAGGTCGACGGCGGCAAAGCCCTGGGCACGCAACTGGGCGAGGAAGATGTCGTAGATGGCTTCGGCGTCATGGCGATCGACGGTGCGTACCGTGACCTTGCCGGTGACCCGCGGATCGACGATGAACGTGGTGCCGGTGATGCGCGAGACGCTGTCGATGAACTCGCCCATGTCGGTGTCGACGAAGTTCACCTCGTATTGGGGCACGCCCTCTTCGTCGACTTCAGGGTCTTCGGCCCACGCCTGCGCAAAGCACAGGCCAAGGCTCAGCACGCAGGCCACAGCGTATCTTGCGATCATTGCTCATCCTTGCCGCTTGAAGCCGGTCACGGCGGGCCGTGGCGGCCAGGGCAGGCGCTCGCGCCGCCCCTGGTTGTCGAAAATCAGGCCATCGGCGTCGATGTCCTGCAGCACGATCCCTGGCGCCAGGCGCTGGCCGCGGCCCAGGGTGCGAACCTGCTGGCCGAAGCGCAGCACCACCACGGTGGCGGACAGCGGCTCGGCCTTGAGCCCGCCGAGGTATTGCAGGGGCAGGCGCGTCAGGGGAATGCCGCCCTCTTCGGGTGGCGCCTGCCAGTGACCGGCCATCAGGCCTGGCAAGGTGGGTGTCTGTTCGCGCGGGACGCTGAGCGGTTGCGGCTGGCGACTCAGTTGCAGGATGCACTGGGCAGCGAGCCAGCCGGCCAAGGTCAGCAGCAGCACGTTGGGCAGGCGCGACAGCGCGGTCACGAGGCCACCTGGCGCGGATGCCACCCCGGATGCCCCTGCACATAGCGCACCTGGGGCAGTTGCAGCGGCGCCAGTTGCCAGTTCGGTTCCTGGCGCGCCAGCCAGGCCTCGACCTTCTGCCACAGCGGCTCGCCGGCCTGGGCATCGAAGTGCAGGCCGAAGGTGCGGCACAGGCCCTGCACCGTCGGCAACCCGGCGACGCGCTTGCCCATCGGGCTGTAGCTGACCTGCCAGGCATGGCCTTGCCAGCGCGGCAGGTCCTGGCTGTTGTCGAGCAGCAGCGGGTCGCCGAACAACTGCTCGGCGGCATTCTCCAGCACCTGTTCCACCTGGCGCGCAGGCGCCTCGACCACCGGCGCCGGGTAGCCGCCGGTGAGGCTGATCAGGTGCTCGCGGGTGATCGCCTGGCCTGCTGGCAGCGGATGGTCGTAACGCAGGCCCGGCAATAGCACCGGCATGCTCGAGTCGTCGGCCAGGGCCTGGTGCAGGAGACGGTCCCAGCTGCCGCCACGGGTGTCGCGGCGCCACAGGGGCTGCGGCGCACGGGCCAGCGGCTGGTCGAGCCAGGCGGCATGACCGGCGCGTTGCTGGCGCAGCGTGCTGCGTAACTGGCTGGCACGCGCCTGGGCAGTGGGCGAAAGTTGATCGTCGAAAGCGGGTACGAAGCGCGCCTCGAATCGCCACTGCCCTGCGGTTTGCTGACAACGCAGGCGATAGACGCCACTGGCGCGACACCCGGCGAACAGCACCGGCACCTGGCGCCCCGACGCTTGCGTGACAGGTACCGGAGTCGGCCACAGATCCTGGCCACGGGCACACAGCAGCACATCGATTTCGTCGATCCGCTCGGCAAGCCACAGGCCGGGGCCAGTGCCGACATCCGCCAGGGCGACCACCAGATCGGCCTCGCGCCGGGCTTGTTGGAAGCTTGGCAGCAATGATTGGTACCACTGCTTGAGCGAGGCTTTCTGATCCTGGGCGTAAGGGTCAGTCACACCGACCACCGCAATGCGCACGCCGCCGCGCTCGAACACGCGCAGGGGCTCGACGCCCAGGCCCTTGGCCTGTTCAGCGCCAAGACCAGCGCCGAGCGTGATCGCAGGGGACTGGCGATAGAGGGCGGCGCAGCGTTGTGGCCACAGCACGCGCTCATCACTGCTCACGCGCACGTCGCTGGCCAGCATGCGGCTGCCTTGCACGCCGCTATCGCCTTGGGTCAGGTAGGCCAGGCCACTGCCATTCCAGTTCTGGCCGTTCTCCAGGGTCAGGCAGCGCTCGGCGCCGGCCTCGTTGCGCATCTGCTCCATCAGTGCGGCCAATACGGCATAACCGCCGAGGCGCGCCTGGCTGGCCTGGCCGGCATCGAGCAATGGCGCGAGCTCGGCATGGCCGCTACTGGCATGGCTGCCGGTCATCCACGGAGCGCGCCCCAGATGGCTGACCGGCCCCAGGCGCGTAGCAGGCACCACTGGCAGGCCAGGCTCGCGGGCATCGAGGGTGTCGGCGACATAGAGCAGTTCGAGCGAGGCATCGCCGCCGCGCTGACCGGGGATCGCGGAGCAGGCGCCCAACAAAGGTGCCAAGGCCCCGACGCCCATCCAGCCAATCACTTCGCGTCTGCACACACTGCTCGCCATCGACCCTGCCATCCTTAACCTGAGTTCACGTTCGGCCCCGGATATTGGGGTGGCTGCGTGACAGTTTGATGGCAGAAATCCGACAGCCGATGCGGCAAAGTTCTGACAAATCTTGTTACTAATAGCGCTAGGTTTTAAAACCCCGTTAATATTTTTGCCAATCAATCATCACACTTGCCCCCTACAGTCGCGGTTCCTCTTACTCAGCCATTACAAGGACACCCTGATGAGTCGAGAAACCGGCGATAACCTGGACCGGAACCAGAGCGGCAACCTGCCGATGGCCAGCGTGATGGACACCTACCTGAGCCGTCGTACCGTGATGCGCGGCAGTCTCGGCGCGGCCATCGCGATGATCGCAGGCACCGGCCTGACCGCCTGTTTCGACGGTGGTGGCGGCAGCTCCCATCACGATGATCCGGTCACCGAGCCGCCTGTGACCGAACCGCCAGCCAAGCTCAAGCTGGGCTTCCAGTCCATCGCCGGCTCGCGCACCGACGCTTGCGTCATTGCCGCCGGTTACAGCGCCTACGTGATCGCGCCGTGGGGCACGCCGCTGAACAGCAACGGCAATCCGTGGAAGTCCGACGGCAGCAATACCTCGACCGACCAGGCCAACGCGATGGGCATGAACCATGACGGCATGCACTTCTTCCCCATCAACGGCAGCTCCGACGATGGTTTGCTGGCGATCAACTTCGAATACATCGAAGCCGACGCGCTGCACCCGAACGGCCCGACCACCGATGGCACTGGCAAGCGCCCGGTCGAGGAAGTGCGCAAGGAGATCAACGCCCACGGCGCCGGCGTGGTGCGCCTGAGCAAGGTCAACGGCCGCTGGCAGGTAATGCAGAACGACCCGCTCAACCGCCGCTTCACCACCGCTTCGCTGATGGACATCGCCGGGCCCCTGCGCGGCACCGATCACGTCAAGACCAAGTTCTCGCCGACCGGCACCCAGGCACGCGGCACCAACAACAACTGCGGTAACGGCTATACGCCGTGGGGCACGTACCTGACGTGCGAAGAAAACTGGCCTGGCATCTTCGTCAACAAGGGCGTGCGCCCGGCAGACCAGGTGCGCATCGGCGTCAGTGCCAGCAGCGGCCAGTACAAGTGGGAGACGGTTGCCGGTGATGCCAGCGAGGTCAACGGTGAGTTCACCCGCTTCAACGTGACCCCGACCGGCGCCAGCGCCACCGACGACTACCGCAACGAAGCCAGCACTTATGGCTACATCGTCGAGATCGACCCGTACAACAGCGCCACCCTGGCGGTGAAACGCACCGCCCTTGGTCGCTTCCGCCACGAGGGCTGCTGCCCGGGCCTGGCGGTCGCTGGCAAGCCGCTGGTGTGGTACACCGGCGACGACTCGAACAACGAGTACCTGTACAAGTTCGTCTCCGACGCCGTCTGGGATCCGCCCGACGCCACCCCGGCCGACCGCCTGGCCACCGGTGCCAAATACATGGACAAGGGCAAGCTCTACGTGGCCCGCTTCAATGCCGACGGCAAGGGTGTGTGGCTGCTGCTGGACGTTGCCACCCCCACCACCGCCGGCAGCACGCTGGGTGCACTGTACGGCGACCTGCCGGGCATCATCCTCAACACCCGCGGTGCGGCTGACGCGGTCGGCGCCACGCCGATGGACCGCCCTGAGTGGACCGCCGTCAACCCGCTCAACGGCGATGTCTACCTGACGCTGACCAACAACAGCGCGCGTACCGCCGCCAAGGTGGATGCGGCCAACCCGCGCGGCCCGAACCGTCACGGCCACATCATCCGTTGGCACGACAGCGACGATCACAAGAGCTTCACCTGGGATATCTTCGTGTTCGGCGCCAACGCGGCCGGTGCACCGGATATCAACCGCTCGGGCCTGACCGAACTGAACCAGTTCGCCAGCCCCGACGGGATGAGCTTCGATAGCCGCGGGGTGCTGTGGTTCGAGACCGACAACGGTGAGACCACCTTGACCAGCTACACCAATGACCAGTTGCTGGCGGTGATCCCGACCGACCTGGTCGATGCCACCGGCAAGCAGATTCCGGTCAACGCGCAGAACCAGGTGGACCTGCGGCGCTTCTTCGTCGGCCCTAACGGCTGCGAGGTGACGGGGATCAGCTTCACGCCGGACAACAAGACGCTGTTCATCAACATCCAGCACCCGGGCAACTGGCCCTATACCGACAAGGCGACGGATGTGACACCTGCGGGGAGCCGAGTGCGGCCACGGGCGTCTACCGTGGTGATTCAGCGCAATGATGGCGGTGAGATCGGAACGGCCTGATCCGGAGCCTGTCGTCCGCGGTGCTCAAAGCCCGCGGATTGCCTGCCCAGCTCACCATCGCCGGGGCCGCCTTGCGGCCCCATCTGGCTTCGGCGCTTGAACGCTAGAACACTGGCTCGCGCCCGCGAATCCGAACCTGTTGCGCCGGCACCCGCGCATGCCACTGCACCACCCCCAACGCCTCGACCTGAAACTGGCTGCGCACCACTCGCCCGTCTTCCTCGAACGAAAGCTGCAACAGGAAGAACCCGCTGTTGAGTAACAATCCCTCGCTCAACCGAGCAAAGTTCTCGTCATCCAAAGCGCCCAGTGCCTGGCGTAACCCTCCCGCATCGACATAACCCGACGCCGGCCGATTGGTGATGATCCGGCTGAGCAGCGAGCGGGAAAAATGCCCCTCGTAGAGTGCCTCCAGCAACGGCAGGTGCTCCAGGTTCAAGGCATTGGCATTGAGCCGCCAACCGCTGGTCTGCGGCAATGCGCACAGCATCGGATAGCGCCCCTGGCGCCCGGCATCGGGTTCCAGCAGCAGGTTCAACTCGCTCGGGTCGAGCATCGCCTGGTTGGCTGCCAGACGTGGTGGCTGCTGGCGCAGGTACTGGCCGCTCTCGGCACCTTGCAGGCGGGTGTCGCTGTCAGCGTCCAGCCAATCGGCCAGGGCGTCGACCAATCGCTCGGCAGCCATGTCGTCGCCGAGCAATCGACGCAACTGGCGCTCGGCACGCTCGGCGTCTTCCCCCAGCAAGGCATTGACGTTGAAGCAGGTGTGCTGGTCGCGCACCTGCAGGCGCGCCTTGCCTGCACCAAAGTCATACTCCAGCGCCTGGCCGCGCAGGGCCTGCCAGAACAGGGGGCTGGCGCGCCAGGTCGGATCGCGCAGGGCCTGGCTGGCATAGGCAAGGCCAGCCTGCTCCATCGCCCGCACCTGCACGCGCTGGCGCAGCAAGCGCGTTTCATCGACCTGCCGACGCCCCTCCTCCACCAGCCAGGCCAGGCCCGCCGCAAGCATCGCCAGCGCCACCATCACCATCAGCAACGCTGCACCCTGTTGTCGCCCACCACCCATTGCACCGCGCCTCGTCATCCGTGGAGGCGCCAGTCAACACGGTGCGTGTTGCAAGCACATGGCAACGTTTCCCGACAGTCACGTTGGCGTCATCTGAAGCAGGCAGGATTGGCCTTCCTTTTCATGACCTTACAGGAGTTCTCGCACATGGGCGGTATAGGCATCTGGCAACTGGTGATCGTGCTGCTGATCGTTTTCCTGCTGTTCGGCACCAAGCGCCTCAAAGGCCTGGGCAGCGATGTCGGCGAAGCGATCCAGGGTTTTCGCAAGTCGATGGGCGGTGACGACAACAGCAGCGCATCACCCAACGCACAGGTTCAACAGCAGCAGCCAACGGATCGCCAAGGCTGATGTTCGAGATCGGTTTCAGCGAACTGCTACTGGTTGGCGTCGTCGCTCTGCTGGTCCTGGGGCCCGAGCGCCTGCCGGTGGCGATGCGCACCGTCGGGCGCGGTCTTGGGCAGGCGCGGCGGGCCATGAACATGCTGCGCGCCCAGGTCGAGCGGGAAATCGACATGCCAGCCCTGGACGATGCGGCGCTGCGCAAACTGGAGCAGGACATCCGCCAGGGTGTCAGCCTCGATGAAGCACCCGCCAGGGAACGTACATCATGAGCTTCGCTGTCCACGGAAGGTCGGCAATGCCGCTGACCGAACACCTGCGTGACGCGCGCAAGCGGCTGGTGCGTTGCCTGCTGGCCATCGCCCTGGCGTTCGCTGTGTTGTTCCCCTTCGCCCAGACCCTCTACACCCTGGTCTCCGAGCCGCTGCGCCGCTTCCTGCCCGAGGGCGCGAGCATGATCGCAACCAGCGTCACCTCGCCGTTTCTCACGCCCTTCAAGCTGACGGCCATGTGCGCGCTGTTCATCAGCATGCCAGTGCTGCTGCATCAGGCTTGGGGCTTCATCGCGCCGGGGCTGTATCGGCGGGAGAAACGCATAGCCCTGCCGCTGCTGGTGTCGAGCATCCTGCTGTTCTACGGCGGCATGGCGTTCGCGTTCTTCCTGGTGTTTCCGATGATGTTCGGCTTCTTCGCCAGCGTGACCCCCGAAGGCGTGGCAATGATGACCGACATCAGCCAGTACCTGGACTTCATTCTCGCCCTGTTCCTGGCGTTCGGCCTGGCATTCGAAATTCCGGTGGCAACCTTCATCGTGGTCTGGGCAGGCCTGACCGATGTCGCCAGCTTGCGCCGTAGCCGGCCCTACGTGATCGTCGGCTGTTTCGTGGCCGGTATGATCCTCACGCCTCCTGACGTGTTCTCCCAGACCATGCTCGCCATCCCGATGTGGTTGCTGTTCGAGATCGGCCTGCTGGCCTGCGGGGCCCTTCAGACGCGCACCCGCCTTTCGTAGCGCCTACAGCGGGAGGCGTTGCCTGCTCCCTCTCGCACCACGCGGCTCACATGCTGGGGACTCCGTCAATTGATGAGTCCCCAGCATGATCCCACTAAGCCTGCACACCCGCTTCGCTCTTGATCGACTCACCGAAATCAGCCGGCCACTCTCAGCACAGGCCTTCCGCGAAATGCTCATCCCTGTGTTCGGTGACGACGTGCCAGACAGTTGCTATCAGCAGCTGCAGGACGCACTACGCGACGGCACGCTGAGCAACCCTTTACACCAGGTGAACCCACAGGTGGCAGGCAAAGCCTGCTACGACAATGCCACGCGTATCATCCACCTGCACCCCGAGGTGATCGCTACCGCGCTGCTGCAGCCACAGGCGGCCTGTGAACTGGCGACCATCCTGCTGCACGAGTTCGGTCATCACCTGGACAACCTTCTGCGCCAAGACTTCGCGAAAGGCCTGGACGATGGCTTTGCCTCGGTGGCCGAGGATGCAGAGCTCGAGGAAGGTGCGCGCTTCGCCTACCTGATCGGCTGCATGGAGTCAGGCCCAAGCGGTGAGCTGCAGATCGCCCAACTGACCGAAGCAGGCCGAACCATCACCCTGCGAGCCGATGACCAGGCCATGCGTCTGTTCATCCGCCAGAGCCAGGATGAACATGCGCAACGCGCCAACACCAATGAAGGCAGCACCGAGGGCTTTTCTGCGGGCAAGGGCGACAAGAAAAACCCTGAAATGTCCTGGGGGCATGAGTCGATCGAGGAAGACCTCAAGTACGCCGGGTTCAATGAGCAGCAACGCAAGGCGATCTATTTCGGCAACTGGTTGCGCGACTACTCGCAGTTGCTCGATCCCAAGCTGGTCCGCGCCGAGGACGCGCCCAAAGAGTTCCCGCGCAAGCTCTCCCGGAAAGTCCTGACCCAACTCGTAGACCTGCTGGCGCTCAAGGCATTTCCCAGCCTGCAATCCACGCCGCAAGAGCGCGCGCACTACGTGGTCACACCGCAGATGCTCGGGGTGTATCGTCCTACCGAGCACATCGACAATCCCTACAACCCCAACCCGTCAGCGACTGACCCAAGCACCATCGATGCAGACTTCGAGCCGCCTGTCGCACAGGACGATCCGCGGTTGCAGGTCGATCCGGATACGTCCATGAAACGCCACATCTTCAGTTCGGTCGATTACATGTGCGAACGACTGCGCGAGGCAATGGCGGCGGGCCCGACCCCTGAGGGCCTGCGCGAATTCGGTGCAGCACTGCACGTGCTGGAAGATTACTTCGCCCACTCCAACTACGCCGAATTGAGCCTGCACAAGCAGGGTCACAACACGGTACTGACCTGGACCGCCCAAACCGACTGCAAGCACGGCTGGCCCATCGTCACCGGCATGTTCGCCGGCAGCGATGTGATAGCCAGCCTGGCCGAGCCGATGGCCAATGCACTCTTCGCCCCCTCCGGCGACTTCGAGAACATCACGCCAGGGCAGCGCTCGGACACTGAACTGGCGCTGTTGATCCTGCTTCAGGACCACCCCGATCCGCAGTGGCAGGAATACCTGAACAACGCACTCGAAGTTCGCGACACGTTGGCGGACCTGCCAGGGTTCAATATGGCGAGGCGCATTTCCTGGATCACGGGCTCACCGCTGCGCCTTGCAACCGACCTGCCCAAGGTTGGCTACCGGGCCATCCTCAACCTGATCGGCAACTCGGTCGACGATATCCAGACGTACAGAATGGGCAATCCCATGCTCACCGGCTCGACCAATCCGACCCACTCCCAGCTTGCCAAGGACCATGACGTGCATCCGCTGCATACCCTGGCCACCCTGATGGCCCGGGTTGCAGTGCGCGAAGTCGGTTTCGCCATGTTCAAATACTGGGAGGGGGGGCGGTTGCGCGATCCGATCAAGATAGCGCGCAGCTACTTTACCCACCCCAACGACAGCGAATGGCAGGACGAACTGGTCAGCAAACGGGCAAGCGAGCACCCCAAGGAAATTCAGAAATCCAGCGACCCTGCTGTCTTCGAAGCGCTCAACCACGATCATGAGGCGCCAGCGGTGGATGAAAGCGCCTGGGAACGTCTGAAAGGGCTGTTCAGTTAAAACCTGTAGAAACGACAAGCCCCGGCAGAAGACTGCCGGGGCTTGTCGATGTGCAGCAGCAAAATTTCAGCGCACTCAGATGTCCAGCAAAGGCCAGACCTCATACGCCGGCGTTTCATAAGGGTGGCTCTGTTTCAATGCGGCGACCACCTGGCGAACCCGCTCATCGGCCACCACCAGCTCCACCTTCCACTCCTCCACCACCTCGACCTGGCCCACCTGCCCGAGGAATGGCTGGCTGCCATCCAACGGGCGGAACTGACCCTGGCCAAGTGTCTGCCAGGCACAGTGATCGTAGTCACCGATACGCCCGCCTCCGGCGGCGAACACGGCGGCCTTGACCACCTCGACGTGGCTGGCGGGGACGAAGAAGGCGAGCTTGTGCACCGCTTAGTTCACCCACACCCGCGCGTTGCGGAACATGCGCATCAGCGCGGCGTCTTCCTGCCAGTCATCCGGACGCCAGGAGTTCTGCACGGCGCGGAACACACGCTCAGGGTGCGGCATCATGATGGTGACGCGACCGTCGCGGCTGGTGAGGCCGGTGATGCCCCGTGGCGAACCGTTCGGGTTGGCCGGATACTGCTCGGTGACCTTGCCGTGGTTGTCGACGAAACGCAGGGCCACGCAACCGGACAGGTCGGCTTCCAGCAGTGCCTCTTCGCTGGCGAACTCGGCATGGCCTTCGCCGTGGGCGATGGCGATCGGCATGCGCGAACCGGCCATGCCCTGCAGGAAGATCGAGTTGGACTTCTGCACCTCGACCATGGCTACACGCGCTTCGAACTGCTCCGAGCGGTTGCGCACAAAGTGCGGCCAGTACTCGGTGCCCGGGATCAGCTCGTGCAGGTTGGACATCATCTGGCAACCGTTGCACACGCCCAGGGCGAAGCTGTCGGTACGCTCGAAGAAGGCCTGGAAAGCATCGCGGGCACGACTGTTGAACAGCGCCGACTTGGCCCAGCCTTCACCGGCGCCCAGTACGTCGCCGTAGGAGAAGCCACCGCAGGCGACCAGGCCCTTGAAGGCTTCGAAGTCGACGCGACCGGCGAGGATGTCGCTCATGTGCACGTCGATCGCGGCAAAGCCTGCACGGTCGAAGGCTGCAGCCATCTCGACCTGGCCGTTGACGCCCTGCTCACGCAGGATCGCCACTTGCGGACGCACACCCTTCTTGATGTAGGGCGCGGCAACGTCTTCGTTGACGTCGTAGCCGAGCTTGACCGACAGGCCTGGATTGTCCTCTTCGAGCAGGACGTCGAATTCCTGGTCGGCGCAGTCGGCGTTGTCGCGCAGGCGCTGGATCTGATAGCTGGTCTCGGCCCACTGGCGCTGCAGCATGCGACGGTCATCGTCGAACAGCACTTCGCCGTTCAGGCTGATGGACACCTCGCCGTTGTTGACCGGCTTGCCGATCACCGCGACGCACTCCTCGCCCAGGCCGGCAGCGCTGAACTGGGCCAGTACGTCCGGCGTGGCGTCCTGGCGAACCTGGATGACCGCGCCCAGCTCTTCGTTGAAGAGGATGGCCGGCACGTCACCCTTGCTGTCGGTCAGCGGATCGAGTTGCAGATCGAGGCCGCAATGGCCGGCGAAGGCCATTTCCAGCACGGTGGTGACCAGGCCGCCGTCGGAACGGTCGTGGTAGGCCAGCAGGTGACCGTCGGCGTTCAGACCCTGGATCACGGCGAAGAACGCCTTGAGGTCTTCTGCGTCGTCGACGTCCGGCGCCTGGGCTGCGATCTTGCCGTAGGTCTGGGCCAGGATCGAGGCGCCCATGCGGTTCTTGCCGCGGCCCAGGTCGATCAGGATGAGGTCGGTCTCGCCCTTGTCCATGCGCAGTTGCGGGGTCAGGGTCTTGCGGATGTCAGTGACCGGGGCGAAGCCTGTGATGATCAGCGACATCGGCGAGGTAACGCTCTTCTCGACGCCCTCTTCGCTCCACTTGGTCTTCATCGACATCGAGTCTTTGCCGACCGGGATGGTGATGCCCAGCTCGGGGCACAGCTCCATGCCGACAGCCTTGACGGTGTCGTACAGGCGCGCGTCTTCGCCTGGGTGGCCGGCAGCGGACATCCAGTTGGCCGACAGCTTGATGTCGGACAGCTTGTCGATGCGCGAGGCGGCCAGGTTGGTGATGGTTTCGCCGATGGCCATGCGCCCGGATGCCGGGGCATCCAGCAGTGCCAGCGGAGTCCGCTCGCCCATGGCCATGGCTTCGCCGGTGTAGACATCGAAACTGGTGGCTGTGACGGCGCAGTCGGCCACCGGTACCTGCCACGGGCCGACCATCTGGTCGCGGGCGACCAGGCCGGTGATGGTGCGGTCACCGATGGTGATCAGGAAGCTCTTGCTGGCCACGGCCGGGTGGCTCAGCACGCGCTGTACGGCGGTGTCCAGGTCCAGCTCGCTCGGGTCGAAATCATCGCCCAGCTCGGCTTCGCGGGTGACCGAGCGGTGCATGCGTGGCGGTTTGCCCAGCAGCACGTCGAGCGGCATGTCGACCGGGGTGTTGTCGAAGTGGCTGTCGGTGACGGTCAGGTGCTGTTCTTCGGTGGCTTCGCCGACCACGGCGAACGGGCAGCGCTCACGCTCGCAGATGGCCTTGAAGCGCTCGAAGTCGACAGCGCTGACGGCCAGCACGTAACGCTCCTGCGATTCGTTGCTCCAGATTTCGTGCGGGGCCATGCCCGGCTCGTCGTTGGGCACGTTGCGCAGCTCGAAGCGACCACCGCGGCCACCGTCGTTGACCAGTTCCGGGAAGGCGTTGGAGATGCCGCCGGCGCCGACGTCGTGGATGAAGGCGATCGGGTTGTCGTCGCCCAGCTGCCAGCAGCGGTCGATAACTTCCTGGCAACGGCGCTCCATTTCCGGGTTTTCGCGCTGGACCGAGGCGAAGTCCAGGTCAGCCGAGCTGGCACCGGTGGCCACCGACGAGGCAGCGCCGCCGCCCAGGCCGATCAGCATGGCCGGGCCGCCGAGCACGATCAGCTTGGCGCCGACGGTGATCTCGCCCTTCTGCACGTGGTCTTCACGGATGTTGCCCATGCCGCCGGCGAGCATGATCGGCTTGTGGTAGCCGCGCACTTCTTCACCGTGCGGGGTGTTGATGCTCTGCTCGAAGGTACGGAAGTAGCCGGTCAGGGCCGGACGACCGAATTCGTTGTTGAACGCGGCGCCGCCCAGCGGGCCTTCGATCATGATGTCGAGGGCGTCGACGATGCGCTCAGGCTTGCCGTAGGCCTGCTCCCATGGCTGTTCGAAGCCCGGGATGCGCAGGTTGGATACGGTGAAGCCGGTCAGGCCGGCCTTGGGCTTGGCGCCACGGCCGGTGGCGCCTTCGTCGCGGATTTCGCCGCCGGAGCCGGTGGAGGCGCCGGAGAACGGGGCGATGGCGGTCGGGTGGTTGTGCGTCTCGACCTTCATCAGGATGTGCACCGGCTCCTGCACCGCACCGTACTGGCGGGTTTCAGGATTCGGGAAGAAGCGGCCGGCGACGTTGCCGACGATCACCGAGGCGTTGTCCTTGTAGGCCGACAGCACGCCTTCGTTGTGCATCTGGTAGGTGTTCTTGATCATGCCGAACAGGCTCTTTTCCTGAGCCTGGCCGTCGATGTCCCAACTGGCGTTGAAGATCTTGTGGCGGCAGTGCTCGGAGTTGGCCTGGGCGAACATCATCAGCTCGATGTCGTTCGGGTTGCGCTTGAGCCCCTGGAAGGCGTTGACCAGGTAGTCGATCTCGTCTTCGGCCAGGGCCAGGCCCAGGTCGACGTTGGCCTGGGCCAGGGCGGCGCGGCCACCTGCGAGAATGTCGACCGAGGTCATCGGCTTGGGCTGGGCGTGGCTGAACAGGTCTGCAGCCTGCTCCAGCTGAGTCAGCACGCGCTGGGTCATGCGATCGTGCAGTTCGGCGGACACCTGCGCGACGTCGGCGTCGCTGAGCGAGCCGGCCACGTAGTAGGCGATGCCGCGCTCCAGGCGCTGGATCGACTGCAGGCCGCAGTTATGGGCGATGTCGCTGGCCTTGGAGGCCCAGGGCGAAATGGTGCCCAGGCGCGGCACGACCAGGAACAGGCGGCCGCTCGGCTCCTGTACCGGCACGCTCGGGCCGTACTTGAGCAGACGGCCCAGCACCTGCTGCTGGTCGGCGGTCAGCTCGCCGTCGACGTCGGCGAAGTGGGCGAATTCGGCATACAAACCAGTAACAGCGGGGACTTTCTGGCTCAGTTGCTCGAGTAATTTACCGTGGCGAAAGGCAGAAAGGGCAGGAGCGCCGCGCAGGATCAACATCGTCGGGACAGCCTCAGGAAGGGGTGTGCTTAGAGGCCGTGCATTCTAGCCTAATTCGACGGCTTTCGGCACCCGCCAGAGGGCAATGCTGCCGGGCGGTGGAACCGGACCTGGGGGTCAGAATTCTGCAGGCTGGCCGGAGGGGTTTTCACTGGGCGATCCTCCGAAGGCAAGCCCCCGCAAACACACGACCCGCTACCAGACAAGCTAACGGTTGTCGAGATATGGCGCGGGCGGTCCTTTGCGTATACTGCAACCTATGTTCGCCCACACTGCTTTGCGCCAGCGCTGCGCCAGATGGCTCTTCGCAACCGGACTCTTGCTGATGCTCGGTGCCTGTGTTGAAAAACCCAGCACCCTCGAGCGCGTGAAGGAGGACGGCGTGCTGCGCGTCATAACCCGCAACAGCCCGGCCACCTACTTCCAGGACCGCAACGGCGAAACCGGCTTCGAATACGAGCTGGTCAAACGTTTCGCCGACGATCTGGGCGTCAAGCTGGAGATCGAGACCGCCGACAACCTCGACGACCTGTTCGACCAGTTGGGCAAGCCTTCCGGTCCGGTGCTGGCAGCCGCCGGCCTGGTCAGCAGCGAGCAACGCACCACCCAGGCGAAGTTCTCCCACCCGTATCTCGAAGTCACCCCCCAGGTCATCTACCGCAATGGCCGTTCCCGCCCCACCGAACCCAAGGATTTGATCGGCAAGAAGATCATGGTGCTCAAGGGCAGCAGCCATGCCGAACAGCTGGCCGAACTGAAAAAGCAGTATCCGACGCTTGAATACGAAGAGTCCGACGCTGTTGAGGTGGTCGACCTATTGCGCATGGTCGACGAAGGCCAGATCGACCTGACCCTGGTCGACTCCAACGAACTGGCGATGAACCAGGTGTACTTCTCCAACGTGCGCGTGGCCTTCGACCTGGGCGATGCCCGCGACCAGCGCTGGGCCGTGGCGGCCGGCGAAGACAACAGCCTGCTCAACGAGATCAACGAGTTTCTCGACAAGGCGCAGAAGAACGGCACGCTTCAGCGCCTGAAAGACCGTTATTACGGCCATGTCGACGTGCTTGGCTACGTCGGCGCCTACACCTTCGCCCAGCACCTGCAGCAGCGCCTGCCCAAGTATGAAAAGCACTTCAAGAGCTACGCCAAGGTCGAGCAGGTCGACTGGCGGCTGCTGGCGGCGATCGGTTACCAGGAATCGATGTGGCAGCCCGAGGTGACATCGAAGACCGGCGTACGCGGCCTGATGATGCTGACCCAGCGCACCGCCCAGGCCATGGGCGTGTCCAACCGGCTGGACCCCAGGCAAAGCATCATGGGTGGGGCGAAATACTTCATGCTCATCAAGGAGCAGCTCGACGACAGCATCCA
This sequence comes from Pseudomonas sp. A014, assembly GCF_052378495.1. Lineage (NCBI taxonomy): Bacteria > Pseudomonadati > Pseudomonadota > Gammaproteobacteria > Pseudomonadales > Pseudomonadaceae > Pseudomonas > Pseudomonas sp. A014. The sequence continues at coordinate 1,177,950 of NZ_CP199001.1, read as the reverse complement.
GGAGCCGGACCGCACCTGGTTCGCCCTGGCCGCCTACAACGTCGGCAGCGGCCATCTGGAAGACGCCCGTACCCTCGCCAAGCGCGAAGGCCTGAACCCGAACAAGTGGCTGGACGTGAAGAAGATGCTGCCACGCCTGTCGCAGAAGCAGTGGTACAGCAAGACCAAGTACGGCTACGCCCGCGGCGGCGAGCCTGTGCACTTCGTGGCCAACATCCGCCGCTACTACGACATCCTCACCTGGGTGACCCAGCCGCAGCTCGAGGGACAGGTGGCCGAGGGCAACCTGCATGTGCCTGCGGTCAACAAAGACAAGCCGGCGGAGCAATCACCGCCGATGTAACCCTGCAGCGGCCTCTTGGCGGGCAAGTCAGGACTTGGCCCGACGCGCCTTGAAGAAGTCGCTGAGAATCTGCCCGCACTCCTGCGCCAGCACGCCCCCCTCTACCAACACCCGATGATTCAAAAAACCCTGGGTGAAGAACTGTCCCTGGCTCTGCACCACCCCCGCCTTGGGCTCCAGCGCCCCATACACCACCCGCTCTATCCGCGAATGGACGATCAGGCCCGCACACATGCTGCAGGGCTCGAGGGTCACATACAGGGTGCTGCCCGGCAGCCGATAGTTGCAGACAGCCTTGGCTGCATCGCGAATGGCGACCATTTCGGCGTGGGCGCTGGGGTCATTGTCGGTGATCGGTCGGTTGAAGCCACGGCCGATCACCTGCCCCTGCTGCACCAGCACCGCACCTACCGGCACCTCCCCCAGCAAGGCGCCTTCAGCCGCCAGTTCCAGGGCCAACTGCATGAATGCCTGATCGCCGCTGCGATCGATGATCCGCGGACGCATCAGACCACCGCGATCGCGGCCATCAGGCCGGTTTCCATGTGGTCGATCACATGGCAGTGGAACATCCAGGTGCCCGGGTTATCCGCTACCAGGGCCACCTGGGCACGCTCGTTCTTGCCCAACAGGTAAGTGTCGGTGAACCAAGGCTCGGTGATCTTGCGGCGATTGGAGGCGATCACCTTGAAACTCATGCCGTGCAGGTGGATAGGGTGCTGGTACTGGGTCATGTTCTTCAGCTCGAAGATATAGCTGTTGCCCTTTTTCAGCGTGGCAATCGGCCGGTCGGCACAGGTCTTGTCGGTGATGTCCCAGGCCTGGCCGTTGATCTGCCACAGACTCGGTGGCTTGCCGTTTTCGGTGTTCACCGAAACCTGGCCCGCCCATTCGAAATTGAAGTTCAGCTTCTCGGCCTTCTCCAGGTCCGGCTCGGCGACCGGGTTCGGCGGCAGCGCCTTGGGCCAGTCGCTCGGCGCCTCGCTGCTGGCGACCGAACGCAGGGTGCCCAGGCGCACGAAGCCGTCGCGCAGGGAAATTTCCTCGCCGGCCTCGGGAATTCGGATGGCCAGGCAGATGCGCATGCCGGGGCCAAGCCAGTAGTCGTCCTCGAGCGGCCTCGGGGTCACCGGGTTGCCGTCGAGCGCATAGATCATCGCCTCGCAGTTGCCCTTGAGGTTGATGCGGTAGGTCCAGGTGTTGTCCAGGTTGAGCAGCCGCACACGCACCACTTGGCCGGCGGGCAACTCGGTGACCGCCTCGGCCTGGCCATTGATGGTGATCAAGCGCCCAGCGGTGCCATTGCGCGCGGCCTCGCGAGGCACGCTGAACGGCATGAACTCGCCCTGCTCGTCCACGTGCCAGGTCTTCAGGCTCAGGGTGCGCTCGTGCAGGAAACCGGTCGGCTCGCGCTCCTCGACGATCAGCGGCCCGACCAGGCCCCGCCCCAACTCCTCGGAGCTGCTGACATGTGGGTGGTACCAGTAACTGCCGGCATCGGGCACGCGGAACTTGTAGTCGAAGAACTCACCCGGCTTGACCGGCAATTGCGACACGTAGGGTACACCGTCCATTTCCAGCGGCAGGCGGATGCCATGCCAGTGGATGGTGGTTTCAACCGGCAGGTGATTGATGAAGCGTACCCGCAACCAGGTGCCCTGGCGCACCCGCAACTCGGTGCCGGGTGCCGAGGGCCCGAAAGCCCAGGCTTCGGTCTTGAAACCGGGAACCAGCTCGACATCCAGGGGCGCCGCGATCAGCTCGTAGTCGTGCCCGGCATTGTCGTCCTCGACCTTGCCCAGCCAGTAGCGAGCCGCGCCTCCGGCGCCCAGGCCAACCACGACGAGGCCGGTCAGGCCCTTGAGCATTTGTCGACGGGTAAAGGACATACGTGCAGGTACCTCGTTTTGCGCAATCAAGCTGCCAGCACCGCTGGCAATGAAGGGCGAATACGATACACCTGCAATTGAGAAAGATTAAGTGAACTGTTGTCGCGCTGCTGCACGAGGCCGGCTTCAGCGGGACCTTCAAGGGCTGGGTGGCCTATCGTGGCTGACGCGCGGGAACGCGAGGGTGAAACAGGTCGCCCCCTCGCTGCTGTCGGCCCAGCAGCGTCCCTGGTGCAATTGCATGATCGAGCGCACGATCGACAGGCCCAGCCCGCTGGACTGTGACGAATGCTGGCGCGAGGCATCGACCCTGTAGAAACGTTCGAACACGCTTTCCAGGTGCTCAGGGGCGATTGCCTGCCCACGGTTGCGCACCCGGATCAACACCTCATCGCCCTGCTCACCGGCGGTCACCTCGATGACACTGCCCGGCTCGGCAAAGCGCACCGCATTGGCCAACAGGTTGGCCAGCGCCCGGCGCAGCAACGCGGCGTCGGCCCACACCGAGCCTTCGCCATGCCACGCCAGCCGTACGTCGCGCTCGCAGGCGAGGTCTTCGAAGTAGTCGCACAGACGCCCCAACTCCTGGGCCAACTCCAGCCCGGTGCGATCGATAGGGTGGTCGGCATGCTCGGCGCGGGCCAGGAACAGCATGTTGTCGATCATCCGCGACAGCCGTTGCAACTCCTCGAAGTGCGAGCCCAGCAGGCGCTGGTAGTAATGCGGCTCACGCACCTGACCGAGGCCGACTTCAGTCTGGCCAAGCAGATTGTTGATGGGTGTGCGCAAATCATGGGCCATGTCGGCACTGACCTGCTTGAGTTGCTCGAAACCGCGTTCGAGCCGCTCCAGCATGGCATTGAACTGCTCGATCAGGGCATCCAGCTCGGCGGGTGCATCGTCGCGCTGCAGTCGCTGCGACAAGGTGCCGACGCCAATGGTTGCCGTCTGGCGCGCCAACCGGCGCAGTGGCGACATGCCGCGGCGGGCGAGCAGATAGGCCAGGGCTGCCGCCAGCACGGCCATCACCGACGAGAACAGGATGATGTTGTCGCGGTACTCGCGCAGGATGCGGGTGCGCTCGGTCAGCAAGCGCCCCGACAGAATTTCCAGTGCCGCACCGCCACCCGGTGGCTCGCTGAGTACTGCGGTATAGATGAAGGGCGTGCCATCGGCGGTGGTGCTGCGCTGCACCGCATCCAGCCCCAGTGCTTCCCCCGCAGGCAGAGGCGTGACCTGCGGCACCTCGCGGCGCCCTGGATTGACCTCCAGCAGCGGCGCCCCGGCGACCGGCCGGATGACCAGCAAGGATTCGGTATTGCCCAGCATGTTGGCGAACAGCTGCGGCTTGTCACGCACCAACGCGCGGGCGTCCATGTCACGCAGCAGGGTACGGATCTGCTCGACGCGGGTCAGCAGCGCGCCGTCGTCACGCAGCGCCAGTTGCTGCCCGAGTGCGACATACAGCGCGCCGCCCAGCAGAGCCAGGGCGACGAACGAAAAGGTTGCCAGCAACACCGCCAGGCGCACGGTCAGCGACAGGCGCCTCATGCCTCGAGCTCGCAGCGATAGCCGACGCCGTGCACGGTATGGATCAGGCGCACCGCGAAGGGTTCGTCGACTTTCTGCCGCAGGCGCCGCACCGCGACATCCACCACGTTGGTGTCGCTGTCGAAATTCATGTCCCACACTCGTGATGCGAGGAAGGTGCGCGACAGCACCTGCTCGGGATGCTGGAGAAAACACGCCAGCAACTTGAACTCCTTGCTGGTCAGGTCGATGCGCATACCTGCGCGTTCGCAGCGGTGCTTGCCCAGGTCCAGGCGCAGATCACCCAGGCTGAGGATCTCTTCATCCGGCTGCGCATGGCCGCGGCGCAGGATGATGCGGATGCGCGCCAGCAGTTCGGCGAAGGAGAATGGCTTGACCAGGTATTCGTCGGCGCCCAGCTCAAGGCCACGCAGTCGATCTTCGAGCGTGCCACGGGCGCTGAGGAACAACACGGGGGTACGGGTCTGTGCGCGCAGTTTTTGCATCACGGCCCAGCCATCGAGCCCGGGCAGCATCACGTCGAGCAGGATCAGGTCGTAGGGTGTCTCGCGGGCCATGTGCAGGCCGTCGATACCATTGTCGGCATGATCGACACTGTAGCCGGCCTCGCCCAGGCCACCGGCCAGGTAGTCGGCGGTCTTGGCTTCGTCTTCGATGATGAGGATTTTCACTGACCCGCGTCTCCAACCCGCCTGCCGGCACCGACGCAGTATAGCGTGGTGCCAGGCCGGGCTGGCTCAGTTGCCTGGAACATGCGCGGCTTGCAGGATCAGCTTGGCCACCGCTTGCGGCTGGGAAATCAGCGAGACGTGGCTGGCATCGAGCTCGACGGTGTGGGCGTTCATGCGCTTGGCCATGAAACGCTGCTGCTCGGTGTTGATGGTACGGTCCTGGGTCGAGACGGCGTACCAGGTGGGCTTGTCTTTCCATGCCGCGACGGTGGTCTTGGCGGTCTTGATGCCAACACCGATGGGCTGCTGGACGGCGTAGTAGGTTTCGGCCTCGGCCTTGGGCAGGTCGCCGGCGAAATCGTTGACGAAGGCATTTTCGCTGAGCATGCCGTAACCGTCGGCGGACCACTGCAGGCCAGCCCCCGCCGGCGCTGCCGGGAAGCGCTTGGTCAGCGCCGGGTAGTCTTCGCCCGCTTCCGGAGCACGGGCGGCGATGTAGACCAGACCTTTGACCTTTTCCGAATCACCGGCCTGGCTGATGACCATGCCGCCGTAGGAGTGACCGACCAGGATCACCGGGCCGTCCTGCTGGGCCAACGCCCGGTTGACAGCTGCGACGTCGTCGTCGAGCGAGGTGGTCGGGTTCTGGACTGCGGTCACGTGCAGGCCTTTGGCTTGCAGCAACGGAATCACCTTGGCCCAGCTGGACGCATCGGCGAACAGGCCGTGAACCAGCACGATGTTCTTCACTTCCTGCGGCGCGCTATCGGCGGCCCAGGTGGAGGTGGCGGCGAAGGCCGCGCCGGTGAGTGACAGGGCAAGGACGAGCGAGCGGAGTTTCATGGCGGTTTCCTCTGGATGCGTACGGGAGTGAGCTCACTGTACGAAGCCAGGGGAAACCGGGGCATGACCCGGTCATTACAAAAGAATGACGGAGCTGGGCACGCCTGTGCCGGCCTCATCGCGGGACCAGCCCGCTCCCACAGAATGGACTGCCCCCAAGAAGTTGGACACCAATCCAACCTTTGGGGGCAGCTCAGAGGCACCATGATCTTGCGCCTGTGGGAGCGGCGGTTCGCCGCTGCGACTGGTCCCGCGATAGGGCCGGAACAGGCTACATAACCCCCACCAGCAGGTGCACGACCCCACCCACCAGCACCATGACCCCGGGGACCCCGGTCGCCTTCAGCGCGCCCTCGTCCAGCCGCGCCGGATCCAGCAACTGCACGCGCACGCGGGTCAATGCGACGCGCTGCTGCGACTGGAGATTTCCTGCCCACCCAATGCCGCCGACACCTCTTCAAGTTCTACCTTTCGGATATAGCGCGGCGGTAGGCCTTGGCCTCCTGTGGCCCATCAGCGCACAAGCTGAAATAGATACCGCGGGGCACCACCTGCGCTCGGCCACGCTTGCAACCCCATTCAGCCACGAGTCGACACCCATGGGTTTGCAACTGTTGATGCCCCACGCCGAGCAGGAACTGCGCGATCTCGCCGAGTCCCTGGTCGCAGCCTGCCCCGACATGCGCCAGATGGCCCGCGATACTGCGGCATCAATCCTGCGCAAGCACGGCCACCCCGATCTGGACCCCGATCACGTGCACCTCAACCGCTTCGAGGCCGCCCAGAGCAGCCCGAGAACCTTCAGCGGCTGGGAGCACCATGATGCGCCATACCAGTCGTTCACCCTGCCGCAATTGGTGATGCACCGTTTCGATGTCCATGACCAGGACAACAGTGACCTGCTCGGCTACCTGAGCGGCTTCTACTGCGACGGTCCGGGACAGGCGGTCTATGACGAGCACAACGAGATCGCGCTGCAGCCACAGGATGTACTGGAGGATTTCTGGGACATCGACTTCAGCACCCTGTTCCAGGAAAAATTGGCGACTTTCTGGCGCGACCATGCAGATGACTACCGTCTACTGGCGAAGGTCAACTTCCTGAGCAAGGTGATTGAAACCTGTGCGGCCGACCCCACCAGCGAACTGGCGGTTCGTGCCCGACGCGTGGCCAAGGCCATCACCGGGCTGGGCGTGCAGACTCCGACACTCATCCAGTTACGCCAATCCAACGTTGCCGAAAGCGGCTATCGCGTCTGTACGTTCGATATCGCAGGCTACATCGCGAGCGACTGGCTGCGCATCGAAATGGAAGATGGCCAGCAACTGCTCTATACCCCAGGTGACGAGGAGGCGCTGCACCTGTTTGCCACCCGCAAGGACTTGTACTGGTGGGTACTGAACAACACCAATCACGCCGACAACCGCACGCGTTTCATGAGCCACTTCCCGCTATCGGCCAATGACCAGTCCGGTGATTCGGTCGGTCTCAACCACATGATCGACCTGCTGTTCTACAACTGGGGTGGGGATGATCATCACTGCCTCAACCAGGTCGATCGCACCATCGCCGGTGATGCGTTCAGCCATCTGCGTGACAGTGCACGGCAACGCATGAACGACGACGCGCACTTTGCCCTGCGCTCCAATGGCGACCTGCGCAAGCAGATGTGGATCGGCTACCTGGCGGCATTCGCCAAGGTGTTCGGGCCCATAGCAGCGATTGACTGGCCGATCGCGTTGGCCGCAGTGGGGGCGGGTATCGCCGACATGGGGCTGAATATCGATCAAGCGGTCAACGGCCATACCACAGGGGAACGTCAGGCTGGGGTCAAAGGGGCAATATTTGCGGCCATCGATACACTCTTCAACGCCACCATGCTGCACAGTGCCGCCGGCAAAATCGAGTCTGTGAGCGAGTTGGCGGGTGAGGCCGAGGCAGCAAGCGGAACGGAGCCGGCAGTACAGCCGGAGCCGTCTGCTGAAACAGAACCGGTTGAAGAACTCGAAACTGCAACGGCCGAGGATGTCCAGGCCTGGGTGCCGGAATCCTTCAGGCCAGCCGAGAAGCGGGTGATGCTCGAGCCCTATGAAACCAACATCATACTGAGCGCCCCTGAAGGCAGCGGTGGTCAACCCGGCATCTATCTTCAACATGGCAATTTCTATGTACTGATCGACGACGAGCCGTATCAGGTCCGCTATGTGAACGAGATGCGCGGCTGGGTCGTGATCGATCCGCAAAACCCCTACTCCTTCTACCGCAACATCCCCATCGCCATGGATGACCAGGGGCTATGGCAGCCATTGGAGCGACCGGGCCTGAAGGGCGGGATGATGCCGCGCAAACTTCTCAAGCTCTGGGGAAGGGTGACATCCCCATCGATGCCCGAACCCCTTCCAACCTCCGCCTACGACATACCAGCCGACATGCGTCCCAGGCTCGAGAGCTCGGCGAACAGCCCCGGTGACGAGCGCGTCCTGAACGGTACGATGTTCAACCCTGACCCGGAAATCGAACGGGCGAACGGTGTATTTCGGGAAACCAGGGATCGCCTGGCCGCCGATGCAAAGGGATACCTCGCCTCGGTGCAGACCCCACCGCGTCCCAAACTGCCCGAACTGGCACGCGAGGCGACGCCCAAGCAAATCATCCGTGGTGTTTTCGAGAACAGCCAAGGCATGGTCATCGGTGAAGCCCACTCACAGGTCGGCAGCAAGAAATTCCTGATCGACAACATGGCGTTGCTGAAGCGGGAAAAGGTGAAGGTGCTTTACCTGGAACACTTCATGACCGACTTCCAGCAGACCGACCTCGACCTGTTCAACCGCAGCGGCGAGATGCCCGCGACGTTGAAAACCTATGTGCGCAGCCTGGACCTGGGTTTTCGCCTGCACGGGTTTGAGCGATATACCTTCGAGAACCTGCTGCTCGAAGCCCAGAGAAATGGCATTCGCCTGCAGTCCATCGATTGCATGGCGAGCTACCGGCAAGCATGGGCTCAAGCACCTTCACCGGTGATCCGCCAGCAGATGATGAACTTCTATGCCCACGAGGTGATCGCCGCGGATCAAGGGCGCGCAGCCAGCAAATGGGTCGCACTGGTCGGCAATTCGCACGCCAATACTTTCGAGCAGGTGCCGGGGATGAGCGAACTCGAGGGCGTGACGGGCATGCGTGTGGAAGACATTGCCCTTGACCAGCCAGGTGGGATCGGCAATGACCCAGGGCTCACCGTGGTGCAGGATGATCTTTCGGTTCGGCGGGTAAAAAGCGACCTGCGCCTGCAGGTACCTGTTCGCCAACCCGAGCCTGCGGGCAGGAACTTCGAGCGGACATTGCGCAACATCGGCAGCTTTACCATCGATAGCCAGGACAACGTGTTGCAACTGATCCATCGCAGCAACAGCGGACAATTGCAATACACGCCGATCCTGGAGGAAGGATCCCGTTTCTACATCGACAAGCCGAACTGGCCCTGGATCAGCGGCCGTCGTCTGCGCGACCTGCAGGAACTGCGTACCGCCCTGACCAACAGAGGGCTGCGCTACGTCTGGATCTGATGCGAGGCCGTTACGGTCAGAGGCCTTAAGTACAGAAGCCCGCTATTACGCGGGCTTCTGTGCATTTAACGCGGGTTGTATTCGCGCGGGATCATTCCCACTCGATCGTCGCCGGCGGCTTGCTCGACACGTCGTAGGTCACCCGCGAGATGCCTTCGATCTCGTTGATGATACGACCGCTCACAGTCTCCAGCAGCTCGTACGGCAGGTGCGCCCAGCGTGCGGTCATGAAGTCCACCGTCTCGACGGCGCGCAGCGCGACGACCCAGGCGTAGCGACGGCCATCGCCGACCACGCCGACCGATTTGACCGGCTGGAACACCACGAACGCCTGGCTGGTCTTGTGGTACCAGTCGGCCTTGCGCAGTTCTTCGATGAAGATGTGGTCGGCGCGACGCAGGAGGTCGGCGTACTCTTTCTTCACTTCACCGAGGATGCGCACGCCCAGGCCTGGGCCCGGGAATGGGTGGCGGTAGACCATGTCGTACGGCAGGCCCAGTTCCAGGCCGATCTTGCGCACTTCGTCCTTGAACAGTTCACGCAGCGGCTCGACCAGCTTGAGGTTCATTTCCTCCGGCAGGCCACCGACGTTGTGGTGCGACTTGATCACGTGGGCCTTGCCGCTCTTGGCGCCAGCCGACTCGATCACGTCCGGGTAGATGGTGCCTTGGGCGAGGAACTGGATGTTCTCGAGCTTGCTGGCTTCGGCATCGAATACGTCGATGAAGGTGCGGCCGATGATCTTGCGCTTCTTCTCCGGATCGGCTTCGCCTTCCAGGTTGCCGAGGAACTGTGCTTCGGCATCGGCACGGATCACCTTGACGCCCATGTTCTCCTTGAACATGGCCATCACCTGGTCGCCTTCGTGCAGACGCAGCAGGCCGTTGTCGACGAATACGCAGGTCAGCTGATCGCCGATGGCGCGGTGCAGCAGCGCGGCAACCACCGAGCTGTCGACGCCGCCAGACAGGCCCAGCAGGACGTTGGCCGAACCGACTTGCTCACGCACCTGGGCGATGGCGTCTTCGACGATGTTCGATGGGGTCCACAGGGCTTCGCAGCCGCAGATGTCCTGGATGAAGCGCGAGAGGATGCGACCGCCCTGCTTGGTGTGGGTCACTTCCGGGTGGAACTGCACGCCGTAGTAGCCGCGGGCATCGTCGAACATACCGGCGATCGGGCAGCTCGGGGTGCTGGCCAGCACGTGGAAGTCGCCCGGCATCTGGGTGACCTTGTCGCCGTGGCTCATCCACACGTCCAGGCCCAGCACGCCGTCAGCGTCGATATGATCTTCAATGCCGTCGAGCAGGCGGCTCTTGCCGACCACGTCGACGCGGGCGTAGCCGAACTCGCGCAGCTCGGAACCTTCGACCTTGCCGCCCAGTTGCTCGGCCATGGTCTGCATGCCGTAGCAGATGCCCAGCAGCGGTACGTTCAGGTCGAACACGGCCTGCGGCGCACGCGGGCTGTTGGCTTCGTGGACCGACTCGGGGCCACCGGCCAGGATGATGCCGCGCGGGTTGAAGGCGCGGATCGCTTCATCGTCCATGTCGAACGGGTGCAGTTCGCAGTAGACACCGATCTCGCGCACGCGGCGGGCGATCAGCTGGGTGTACTGGGAACCGAAATCGAGGATCAGGATTCGGTGAGCGTGAATGTCGAGGGCCATGACTCAATCTCGTCAGTGGAAATCGGAAACGACGCGGGGCTGTTCGTGACAGCCCCGCTCTCGGTTGTTGCTGAAGCCTCAGCCTACGCGGTAGTTAGGGGCTTCCTTGGTGATCTGCACGTCGTGCACGTGGGACTCGGCCATGCCGGCACCGGTGATGCGCACGAACTCCGGCTTGGTGCGCATCTCTTCGATGGTCGCGCTGCCGGTGTAGCCCATGGAGGAGCGCAGCCCGCCCATCAGCTGGTGGATGATCGCGGCCAGGGCACCCTTGTAAGGGACGCGGCCTTCGATACCTTCCGGAACCAGCTTCTCGGCACCGGCCGAGGAGTCCTGGAAGTAGCGGTCCGAAGAACCCTGCGCCTGTGCCATGGCACCCAGCGAACCCATGCCGCGGTAAGCCTTGTACGAACGGCCCTGGAACAGCTCGACTTCACCCGGGGCTTCTTCGGTACCGGCGAACATCGAGCCCATCATCACGCACGAAGCGCCGGCAACGATGGCCTTGGACAGGTCACCGGAGAAACGGATACCGCCGTCGGCGATCAGTGGCACACCCGTGCCTTCCAATGCTGCGGCGACGTTGGCGATGGCGCTGATCTGCGGCACGCCGACACCGGCGACGATACGGGTGGTGCAGATCGAGCCTGGGCCGATGCCGACCTTGACAGCATCGGCGCCGGCCTCGGCCAGGGCCTTGGCGGCGGCACCGGTAGCGATGTTGCCGCCGATCACCTGCACCTGCGGGTAGTTCTCCTTGACCCAGCGAACGCGGTCGATCACGCCTTTGGAGTGGCCGTGGGCGGTGTCGACCACCACCACGTCAACACCAGCGGCAACCAGGGCGGCTACGCGCTCGCCGGTGTCCTTGCCGGTGCCGACTGCAGCGCCGACGCGCAGGCGACCCTGGTCGTCCTTGCTGGCCAGTGGGTAGGCCTTGGCTTTTTCGATGTCCTTGACGGTCATCATGCCCTTGAGCGCGAACTTGTCGTCGACGATCAGGACTTTTTCCAGGCGGTGCTTGTGCAGCAGCTCGCGGACTTCGTTCTTGTCGGCGCCTTCACGGACGGTGACCAGACGCTCCTTGGGAGTCATCACGTCGCGTACCTTGGCTTCCAGACGCGTCTCGAAACGCACGTCGCGGGAAGTGACGATACCGACCAGGTCACCGTTTTCCAGCACCGGAACACCCGAGATGTTGTTCAGGCGGGTCAGGTCGAACAGGTCGCGCACGGTGGCGTCGGCATCGATGGTGATCGGATCCTTGACCACGCCAGCCTCGAACTTCTTGACCTTGCGTACTTCGCCGGCCTGCTGTTCGATGGTCATGTTCTTGTGGATGATGCCGATGCCGCCTTCCTGAGCCATGGCGATGGCCAGGCGCGCTTCGGTCACGGTATCCATGGCGGCGGAGACCAGTGGAATGTTCAGCTCGATGCCACGGGTCAAACGGGTCTTGAGACTGACTTCATTGGGCAGTACCTCGGAGTAACCAGGTACAAGGAGGATATCGTCGAAGGTCAGGGCTTCTTGGCTGATACGCAGCATCGCGGGGGCTCCCGGGCGGGAAAAATGGAAGCGCGCCATTATACTCATCCATGGCGCGCCGCTCAATGCAAAAAAGGGGCCTTCGGTCCAGTTCCTGCCGCTCAGGCCACCTTCACCTGCACCACGGCGACCGGCTGATCCAGCCAGTCGGCGAAACTGTCGAGAAACGCCTGGGTAAACCCGGCCTCGCCCCAGTTGTTGAAGATGAACCCCAGGTTGGAAAAGGCACAGGGTTGCAGATAAAGAAAGCCGTTGATGTCGTCCTCGAAGCCGCACAGGGGGCAGGTGAAGTTGTCACTGACGCCGGGCATCCACTCTTCCAGGCTTTCGAACAGCGGCTCGCCGACCTCACGCCGACACTCAGGGCACCCCGCTTCCTCGCGAAAACCGTCGGTGGGGGTATAGATGCAGCGCTTGAGCATCACCTCCAGGCCGTTGACCGGCTCGCCGAAGGGCAGTTTTTCGGGATGCAGCGCCACCTTGCGCGCGCCTTGGGCCAGGGCGTGGCCCATGCGGTTGCCGGTGCGCCCGCAGGTGCTCAGTTGCTCCTCGACGATCTTCTCGCGCACCAGCCAGCGCAGGATCGCCCGTGCGCGGGCCTCGTGAACCGGAACGGTGGACTGCTTGGGGACGATGATGCTCTGGGTGTTCATGAACGGGGCGGGCCTGAAAACTGCGGTAATCGCGTAATTCTACGCCCTGCTCAGCCGCTCAGGTAGCGACCGATCAGCGCCATCCCGCTGGCCAGCACCAGCCAGGTGACCAGCCGCACGAAGGCTTCGCGGGACAGTTTCAGGCTCAGGCGCCTGCCGACCCAGAGCCCTGCGAACATCACCGGCAGCAGGCAGGCTGCCAGCATCAACAGGCTGGCGTCGGCATAGACCCCGGCGATCAGGAACAGCGACAGGCGCACCAGGGTGCTGCAACTGATCAGCGCGCTCTGGGTAGCGCGTACCTGCTCCTTCACCTCCAGCCGGGCGCTCAAGTAGATCGCATAGAGGAAGCCACCGCTGCCGAACAGTGCCCCGAACAGCCCGCCAATCGTGCCCATCGGCACCGCCCACAGCCCGGACAGCTTCGCCGGCCGCACCTTCACCGCCAGGCTGTAGATAGCATAGGCGGTAACGAACAGGCCCATCAGCAACAACAGCAGGTCGGATTTCAGGTGCAGCAGGAACACCACGCCCAAGGTACAACCCACTGCCATGCACGGCAGCAAACGCAGCAGTTCGCCGCGAACCACATCGCGGCGCGAGGGCAGCAGGTTGCCGAAGGCGGCGACGAAGTCCAGCAGCACCAGCAGGGGGATGATCCGCGACAACGGCATGAAGTGGATCAGTACCGGGCCGGCCACCAAGGCGGTACCGAAGCCGGCGATGCCGAAGACGATGTAGGCGGCGGCGATGGCCAGCAGGATGGGGAGCCATTCCAATGGGGTGGCGGGGAGAAGTTCGAGCATCGTGCCGAGTCCTGAGGTAGTCCTTTGGGGGTGGGCGGGAAATACACTGGAGCTTACAGGATTTGACCTTGATAACCCCCCCACCCTGCCCCTTATCATGCCCGGCATGATCAGAGACCCTTTCGAACGACTCGGCCTGGACCGCGAGGTCCTCACCGTCAGCCAGCTCAACGGCCGCGCCCGTGTGCTGCTCGAAGACGTGTTCCGCAGTGTCTGGGTGGAAGGCGAGATATCCAACCTCGCCCGCCCGGCCTCCGGCCACCTGTACTTCACCCTCAAGGACAGCGGCGCCCAGATCCGCTGCGCATTGTTCCGGCAGAACGCTGTCAGGGTCCGCCAGGCCCTGCGTGACGGCCTGGCGGTCAAGGTGCGCGGCAAGGTCTCGCTGTTCGAGGGGCGCGGTGATTACCAGTTGATCGTCGATACCGTCGAGCCCGCCGGTGACGGCGCCTTGCGCCTGGCTTTCGAAGCCTTGAAGGAAAAGCTCGGTAACGAAGGGCTGTTCAGTGCCGAACGCAAGCAGCCGCTGCCGGCTCACCCGCGACGCATCGGCATCGTCACCTCGCCCACCGGCGCGGTGATCCGCGACATCATCAGTGTATTCCGCCGCCGTGCACCGCAAGTCGAACTCAACCTGATCCCCACGGCAGTGCAGGGGCGCGAAGCCATTGGCCAGATCGTGCGGGCCTTGCAGCGGGCCGACAGCCTCGGCTTCGATGCACTGATCCTGGCCCGTGGCGGCGGCTCGCTGGAAGACCTCTGGTGCTTCAACGAAGAAGCCGTCGCACGTGCCATCGCCGCCTGCGTGACACCCGTCGTCAGTGCGGTGGGCCATGAGACCGACGTGTCGATCAGCGACTTCGTGGCCGACGTGCGCGCACCGACGCCTTCGGCGGCCGCCGAACTGCTCGCGCCTGACAACAGCGGCCTGCAGCAGCGTCTCGACAGCGTGCAACGCCGCCTGCTGCTGCGCATGCAGCACCGCCTGAGCCACGATCGCCTGCGCCTGGAAGGCCTGGCCCGTCGCCTGCGTCACCCCGGTGAACGCCTGCGCCAGCAGGCCCAACGCCTGGATGACCTGGACATGCGCTTGCGCCGCGCCTTCATGCTCGACATGAACCAGCGCCAGCAACGCCTGAGCCGCCTCGACATGCGCCTGGCCGCGCAGCATCCCGGGCGCGCCCTCAAGCTGCTCGGACAGCGCCTGGACAGCCTCGCCGAGCGCTTGCCGCGGGCCATGCGCGAAACGCTCAAGGACCGTCGCCAGCGCTTCCAGGCGCAATTGCAGACGCTGCAAGTGGTCAGCCCGCTGGCCACCCTGGCCCGCGGCTACAGCATCCTGCTCGACGAGCGCGGCCAAGCCATCCGCAGCGCCGCCCAGACCCGCAACGGCCAGCGCCTGACCGCACGCCTGAACGAAGGCGAACTGCAGGTCCGGGTCGAAGACAACCACCAGACTCCGGTCACCCTCTCCCTACTGGACTGACACATGCCCCGCCTGCTTGCCCCCCTGCTCGCACTCTGCGCCCTGCTGCTGGCCGCCACGGCCCAGGCCAGCTACATCACCCGCACCCTCAACAAGCCAGTCCCCGGCGGCGTGGCGGTGGTCGACCTCGGCCCCGCCACCAGCGCACCGAGCGCGCGCTTCGACGGCAAGCCGGTGCTGGTGGTCAAGGAACAGGACACCTGGCTGGCCATCGTCGGTATCCCGCTGACGCAGAAACCCGGCACAGCCACCCTCAGCCAAGGCGCACGCACCCTGTCCTTCAACGTGGGCAGCAAGAAATACCCCGAGCAGCACATCACCCTGAAGAACAAGCGCCAGGTCAATCCCGAGCCGGATGACCTCAAGCGCATCGACCGTGAACTGGCCGAACAGGTCAAGGCCTACCGCAGCTTCAGCCCGGGCGTGCCGAGCAACCTGATCCTCGACAAGCCGGTCAACGGCCCACTGTCGAGCAAGTTCGGCGTGCGCCGCTTCTTCAATGGCGAAGAGCGCAACCCCCACGCCGGGCTGGACTTCGCCGTACCCGCCGGCACCCCGATCAAGACACCGGCCAACGGCAAGGTGATCCTGGTTGGCGACTACTTCTTCAATGGCCGCACGGTGTTCGTCGACCATGGCCAGGGTTTCATCAGCATGTTCTGCCACATGTCCAAGGTCGATGTGCGACCGGAACAGGTGCTGCGCCGCGGCGACGTGGTCGGCAAGGTTGGCTCCACGGGCCGGGCCACCGGGCCGCACATGCACTGGAACGTCAGCCTGAACGATGCACGGGTGGACCCGGCGATCTTCATCGGGGCGTTCCAGCCCTGAGATCGGTGACAAGCCCGCTCACACCGGGGATTTCCTGTGGGAGCGGGCTTGTCCCGCGATGGCCGCGCCGCAGACGCACCACCTTGCGCGGCAGCAAACCTCGGCACAATAAAAAATCAATAAAAACCAAGCTGCAGCCATAAAATCTCACCCAAATGCTTTTTTTAAGCATTCCTCTCAATTTTTCTTGAACACTTGCCATCTCCCACTCCCACTGGTTAGGGTTGAGGGCATGAAAACCTCGATCACCCTCATTCTGCTCCGCCAACACCGCAGCCTTTGCCTGGTCAGTGCACGACTACCTGGGTGAACCGCGTCGCCTCGCCTCTTCATCTCGTTATCGCTTGGCAGGCCCGATCAGGCCGCACATTAAAGGATTGCTCCAAATGACCATGCTCAAAGACCCGTCGAAGAAATACCGCGCCTTCCCGACCATCGACCTGCCAGACCGTACCTGGCCATCGAAGGCCATCACCCAGGCGCCAATCTGGTGCAGCTCCGACCTGCGTGACGGGAACCAGTCGCTGATCGAGCCGATGGACGCGGAGAAGAAGCTGCGTTTCTGGAAAACCCTGGTGCAGGTTGGCGTGAAAGAGATCGAGGCGTCGTTCCCGTCTGCCTCGCAGACTGACTTCGACTTCGTACGCACCCTGATCGAAGATGGCCACATCCCCGACGACACCACCATCCAGGTACTGACCCAGGCCCGTGAAGACCTGATCGCCCGGACCTTCGAGTCCCTGCGCGGCGCGAAGAAAGCCATCGTGCACCTGTACAACGCCACCTGCCCGGCGTTCCGCCGCATCGTCTTCAACCAGGACAAGCAAGGCGTGAAGGACATCGCGGTGAACGCCGCCAAGCTGTTCGTCAAGTACGCCGCCCAGCAGCCCGAAACGCACTGGACCTTCCAGTACTCGCCAGAAACCTTCAGCGCCACCGAGCTTGAGTTCGCCAAGGAAGTGTGTGACGCGGTGATCGAGGTGTGGAACCCGACCCCTGAGCACAAGATCATCCTCAACCTGCCGGCCACCGTGGAAGTCGCCACGCCAAATGTCTACGCCGACCAGATCGAATGGTTCTGCCGCAACGTCAACCGCCGCGACAGCGTGATCATCAGCCTGCACACCCACAACGACCGTGGCACCGGCATCGCCGCCACCGAGCTGGGCCTGATGGCGGGTGCCGACCGCGCCGAAGGCTGCCTGTTCGGCAACGGTGAGCGTACCGGCAACGTCGACCTGGTCACGCTCGCGCTGAACCTCTACACCCAGGGTATCGACCCGCAACTGGACTTCTCCGACATCGACGGCGTGCGCAAGGTCGTCGAAGAGTGCAACCAGCTGCCGGTGCACCCACGCCATCCGTACGTTGGTGACCTGGTGCATACCGCTTTCTCGGGCTCGCACCAGGACGCCATCCGCAAAGGCTTCGCCAAGCAGCAGGACGGCGAGCTGTGGGAAGTTCCGTACCTGCCGATCGACCCGGCCGACATCGGCCGCAGCTACGAGGCGGTCATCCGCGTCAACAGCCAGTCCGGCAAGGGCGGTATCACCTACCTGCTCGAACAGGAATACGGCATCAGCCTGCCGCGCCGCATGCAGATCGAGTTCAGCCAGGTGGTTCAGGGCGAGACCGACCGTCTCGGCCTGGAAATGACTGCCCAGCAGATCTACAGCCTGTTGCACAAAGAGTATCTGCAGGCCAACGCCCCTTACGCCCTGGTCAGCCATCGTCTGCAGGAAGAGAACGGCAGCAGTGCCGTGGAAGTGGAAGTCGCCGGCGAAGGCGAGACCACCCTGCACTGGCGCGGCAAGGGCAACGGTGCCCTCGAAGCCCTGGTAGCTGGCCTGCCGATCGCGGTCGAGATCATGGACTACAACGAGCACGCCATCGGTGCAGGTACCAATGCCAAGGCCGCAGCCTACATCGAACTGCGTGTGGCCGGCGGTCGTCCGGTGCATGGCGTGGGTATCGATGAGAACATCACCACCGCAAGCTTCAAGGCACTGTTCAGTGCGTTGAACCGCTCGCTGAGCCAGCAGGCCGCCAAGGCGGCGTAACCGCACGCGCAGCACACGGAGCCCGCATCGGTCGATGCGGGCTTTTTCATTTCATGGTGGGCCATGATGGAGGCAAAACCTGCACATAAAAAAAGGGGCGCCGACCAAGCGCCCCACAAGCCGTACAGCACACAACGAAATTCGTATCAGTCCAGCAGTGCCATCGCCTCGGCGCTGCAGGCTTCGATCCGCGCCCAGTCACCGTTCTTGATCCAGCTGCTGTCCAGCATCCAGGTCCCGCCCACGCACATTACATTCGGCAACGCCATGTAGTTGCGCGCGTTGGCCGGATTCACACCGCCGGTGGGGCAGAAGCGGATATCGCCGAACGGGCCGCCGTAGGCCTTGATCGCTGCCACGCCGCCAACGATCTCGGCGGGGAACAGCTTGAAGCGACGATAGCCAAGTGCGTAGCCCGCCATGATTTCCGACGGCGTGCTGATTCCCGGCAGCAGCGGAATATCACTCTGCACACCGGCTTCGAGCACCTCGCGGGTAATTCCCGGAGTCACCACGAATTGCGCACCCGCCGCTTCCACGGCCGCGAACATCGCAGGATCGAGCACGGTACCGGCACCGATGCACAGCTCTGGACGCTGCTCACGCAGCACCTGGATGGCCTTGAGGCCGTGCTGCGAACGCAGGGTCACCTCCAGGGTACGGATACCACCGGCTGCCAGGGCGTCGGCCAGCGGCAGAATGTCTTCCTCGCGGGCGATGGTGATCACCGGCAGGATGCGCGCCTTGCCGCAGATCTCATCGATCCGGGCGGCTTTCTCGGCCATCGAGAGCAAAGGTTGTGGGCGTTCAAGCGTGGTCATGACAGTGGATCCTTGGCTCATGGGCACCAGTAGATGTCCAGGGGGTCGTGAAGAAAGGCGCGAATGGGCATTTGCTTGAGGTCGTCGCCAGCCAGAGCGGCGCGCAGGGTAGCGAGTTTGCCTGGCCCCTGCACGGACAGTGCGACGAAAGCAGCGCTCGACAGCAGCGCACGGGTCATCGACAAGCGCTGGTGTGGCACGCTCGGTGCCAGCAATGGCAGGCAGCGGCGCTTGCTGTCCGGATCGAGGCCCTCGGCCAGGTTCGGGCTGTCCGGGAACAGCGATGCGGTATGGCCATCGTCGCCCATGCCGAGCACCAGCACGTCGATCGGCGGCAGGTCGGCAAGCACCTGGTCGGCCTGTTGGGCCGCTGCGTCGAGGTTGTCGGCGCGCTGGTACAGGCCCATGAACCGCGCCTTGGCCGCCTCACCCTTGAGCAAGTGCCGGGCCAGCAGCCCGGCATTGCTGTCGGCATGCTCGACCGGCACCCAGCGCTCGTCGGCCAGCGACACGGTCACCTTCGACCAGTCGAGTTTTTCCAGGGCCAGTTGCTCGAGAAACGGTACCGGGCTACGCCCGCCAGACAGCACCACGCAGGCCTGGCCCTTGCTGGCGATGGCGGCGCGCAGGCGCTCGGCCACGTCACTGGCCAGCGTCGCGGCCAGGCGCTTGGCGTCTGTCAGCGCGTGAACCTTCACGGTCGCTGGCAGTTGCAGTTCAGATATCGCCATACCAGGCTCTCCCATCGCGTGTGATCAGTGCAATCGAGCTCATCGGGCCCCAGGACCCGGCCGCATACGGCTTGGGCGCGTCACCGGCGTTCTTCCAGCCCGCGATCAACTGGTCGCACCAGGTCCAGGCGTACTCGATCTCGTCCTTGCGCACGAACAGGTTCTGGTTGCCACGCATCACTTCGAGCAGCAAACGCTCGTAGGCATCCGGAATCCGCGCGCTGCGCCAGGTGTCGGAAAAATTCAGTTGCAGCGGGCCGCTGCGCAGTTGCATGCCCTTGTCCAGCCCCTGCTCCTTGGTCATCACCCGCAGCGAGATACCTTCGTCGGGTTGCAGACGGATGATCAGCTTGTTGCCAATCTGCAAACGCTGCTCCGGCGCGAAGATGTAGTGCGGCGTCTCCTTGAAGTGGATGACGATCTGCGACAGCTTCTGCGGCATGCGCTTGCCGGTACGCAGATAGAACGGCACGCCCGACCAACGCCAGTTGCGAATGTCGGCGCGCAGGGCGACGAAGGTTTCGGTGTCGCTCTGGGCGTTGGCGTTCTCTTCTTCCAGGTAGCCCGGCACCGGCGTGCCGTCGCTGTAGCCGGCGATGTACTGGCCGCGCACGACACGGGTGCTCAGCCCCTCGCCGGTGATCGGTGCCAGCGCCTTGAGCACCTTGACCTTCTCGTCGCGGATGCTGTCGGCCGACAGATCGCTGGGCGGGTCCATGGCGATCAGGCACAGCAGCTGAAGCAAGTGGTTCTGGATCATGTCGCGCAGTTGGCCGGCCTTGTCGAAGTAGCCCCAGCGGCCTTCGATACCGACTTTCTCGGCAACGGTGATCTCCACGTGGGAGATGGAGTTCTGGTTCCACTGGGTTTCGAACAGGCTGTTGGCAAAGCGCAAGGCGATGAGGTTCTGTACCGTTTCCTTGCCCAGGTAGTGGTCGATGCGATAGACCCGGCTTTCGGGGAAGAAGCGCGCCACGGCGTCATTGACCCGACGCGACGACTCCAGGTCGTGCCCGATGGGTTTTTCCAGCACGACGCGAGTGCGCGATGCCAGGCCGGCCTTGTCGAGGTTTTCGCAGATGGCCCCGTAGACCGCCGCCGCAGTCGCGAAATAGGCGATCAGTGGCTGCCCTTCACCGGCCTGCTCGGCCAGGGCCTGGTAGCCTTCGGGCTGGACGAAGTCCAGGTGCAGGTAGTTCAGGCGGTCGAGAAACCGTTGCAGGGCCTGGGGTTCGAT
Source organism: Pseudomonas sp. A014 (assembly GCF_052378495.1). NCBI lineage: Bacteria > Pseudomonadati > Pseudomonadota > Gammaproteobacteria > Pseudomonadales > Pseudomonadaceae > Pseudomonas > Pseudomonas sp. A014. The sequence goes on along the minus strand of NZ_CP199001.1, from coordinate 1,157,248 downwards.
ATCGGCCGCCGGCACGAAGCGGCGCAGCTGGGCTTCGATGTTCGCCAGGTGCTGCTCGGGAGTACCGGCTTCGCGGGCCAGGGCCAGCAGCCGGGTATCCGAATGCAGCAGGCCGGCGCGGTCCAGTTCGTAGAGGGCAGGAAACAGCTTGCGCAACGCCAGGTCGCCAAGGGCGCCAAAGAGGGCGAATGTGCAAGGTTCTACACTGATAGCAACCATGATGTTGGTTCTTTTATTAAAGTTGGCCTAGAAATACCGTTTTCGATGACAATTTTCAAGCGCGATGTAGTAAAAATAACAACATCTCGTACAGCGATTACAGACAAGTGGTATGACAATCCCACCATCAGTACGATAGACAACCGTGCAAAAAGCCGACTGTTCCCTCAGCCGGCCGTCTTTCCGACCCAAGGACATCCCATGGACCGTGTGCGAAACCTCCTGGAACAGATCCAGGGACGCCTCGACGAGCTGAACAAGGCCGAACGCAAAGTCGCCGAAGTCATCCTCCTCAACCCGCAGCAAGCCACCCGTTTCAGCATTGCCGCCCTGGCCCAGGCGGCCAAGGTCAGCGAACCGACCGTCAACCGCTTCTGCCGCTCGTTCGGCGTCAGCGGCTACCCCGAACTCAAGCTGCAACTGGCACAGAGCCTGGCCAGTGGCGCCGCCTACGTGAGCCGCGCAGTGGAAGCCGACGACGATCCGGCGGCCTACACCCAGAAGATCTTCGCCAGCGCCATCGCCTCGCTCGACAGCGCCTGCCAGCAGATCGACCCGCAGCAGGTCAGCCGCGCCGTGGACATGATGATCCAGGCCCGGCAGATCCACTTCTTCGGCCTGGGCGCCTCGGCCCCGGTGGCCATGGACGCCCAGCACAAGTTCTTCCGCTTCAACCTGGCGGTGTCGGCGCATCCCGACGTGCTGATGCAGCGCATGCTGGCGTCGGTCGCACACACCGGTGATCTGTTCGTGATCATTTCCTACACCGGGCGCACCCGCGAACTGGTGGAAGTGGCCAAGCAGGCCAGGGAAAACGGCGCCTCGGTGCTGGGTATCACGGCCGCCGGCTCGCCACTGGCCAAGGCTTGCAGCATGAGCCTGCACCTGCCGTTGCCGGAGGACACCGACATCTACATGCCGATGACCTCGCGCATCATCCAGTTGACGGTGCTCGATGTACTGGCGACCGGCATGACCCTGCGCCGCGGCTCGGATTTCCAGCCACACCTGCGCAAGATCAAGGAAAGCCTCAACGCCAGCCGCTACCCTGCCGAAGACAGCTGACTCAGCTGAGCCGATGCGCCTGCAGCCGCAATTGCGCGCGCTGCCCAGGCGCCAGGCTCAGGCCCTCGCCGCTGCCACTGGCAGCCTCGACGCAGACGAAGCCCTGGCTCTCGCGCCCGCTCACTCCCATCAATGGGCGATTACCCGGGTGCCAGACCACCGTGTCGTCGCTGTCGCTGGTGTCGATGCACAGGTCACGCCCCCAGGCCGAGTCATGCAACTGCACTTGCGGTGTACCGGGGTAGACCTTCTGGCACCCCCCGTTGAGCGTGAGCACGCCGTCTTCACGGCAGGCCTGGCGGTTGAGGCGGTCGTAGCCGTCGATATCCTCAAGGCCTGACAAGGCAATCTGCGACACGTCGCTGATGCGCCAGAACGCCAACAATGCGTGGCTCAGCTGGCAGGGTTCGCTGTCCTGGTGCTCGGTGCACAGGCGCAGTTCCATGCTCGAGCCCAGCCGGGCGTGCAAGTCGACCTGCCAGTCGCACAGGTCCAGGCGCCACTTGAGCGTGACGCCCTCCTCGTCCTCGCGGCTGTCGAGCAGCTTCCAGTCCAGCAAACGCCCCCAGCCGTGGGCCGGCCACAGGTCCTCGCTGGGATGACGGCCATACCAGGGCCAGCACACCGGCACGCCGCCACGGATCGCACCGACTTGTGGCCATTGCTCGGCGCACCACAACCAGGGTTTCTCGCCGTTCGGCTGAAAGTGCAGCAACTGTGCGCCCTGGCGGCTGAACACCGCCTGGCAGCGCGGGTGATCGATGATCAGGACATCGCGCTGCTGGTAACGCTCCCACTCGAAAACCGGCCGGGGCCGCTGCGAAGTGAAAAAGCGATGGAGCGGATGTTCAGACATGTTCAGAAAGCTCTTGTTGTTTGAGATAGCGCTGTCTTTACCCAAGCCCGAGATCCACTGAAAAACAGTGGATCTCGGGGTGTGGGGATGGATGGCGTAAATTTACAACAATTTTTCTCAGAATGACGACTGAATCTTCAAGCCTGCGACCAACGCGTTGTCGACATCGTCAACACCGCCAGGGCTCTTGATGTACTGCAGGTTCGGCCGCACGGTCAGCCAGTTGGTGACGTGGAAGCCGTAGTACAGCTCGGCGTTGTACTCGGTGCGCTGCAGCGGTACGAAGCCAGGGTTGTCGTAGTCATTGATACCGCTCTGGGCGTTGAGCAGTTCGGCGCGCTTCTTCACGTCGTCATTGACGTGAATGCGGGCGATGCCGAAGCCGATATCATCCTTGGGCCGTGCATCGAAGGCGCCCTTGTAGACCATCCCCACCTGCTGGTAGTTGTCGACCACGTTGGTCGCCTTGTCGTGCACGGTGAAGTTGGCGAACAGGCTCAGGCCGCGGTTGGCATCGCCGTTGTGCGCGGTGACCTGCTGCTGGGCCACGACCCACCAGCCATGTTTGCTCGAGTGCGACTTGAAGGCTTGGCCAGTCAACGCCTGCGGGTTGCCGTTGATGTCGTCGTAGACGTCGTCGGCCTTGGCGGTGCTGTAGTAATAGCCCAGGCGGTATTCGCCCGGCAGGCCGTTGACCTTCGGCGACCAGACCATCTCCACCGGCAGGATCGCGCCCTTGGTCCCGCTGCCACTGAGCTTGAAGCCGTTGCCGGTCTCGAGGTTGGACGGGTTCTGCTCGTAGGCACCGACCTGGACGAAGAACTCCGGCGTGATGTTGTACTTCACCCGCAGTGCCCACTGGCTGACCGGCCAGTTGTACCAGATGCCACCCACCCAGTTACCCACCTGCGAACCGCAGAACGCCAGGTTCTGGAAGTCGCAAGGGAAGCTGTTGAAGTCCTCGCCTTCCCCGAAGCGGCCGACCTTCACGTCCAGCGCGCCGTCGAAGTACTTCTGCTTGACCCACATCTGCGTCAGGCGCCAGGTCTGGCCACGGCCCCAGACTTCCTGCACCGAGCTGAACTGCCCGGCGCGCGGATCGCTGATGCGGTCGTTGGACAGGTTGCGACCGCTACGCTCGGTGATCGCCAGCTTGAACTCCGCATCGTGCCAGCCGAGGATCTTCTGCAGGTCCAGGTGCGCGCCGAGGGCGAACTGGTCGCTGTAGCGCGCGGTTTTGTCGTTGTTGTAGCCACCGTGCAGGTTACCGGCCACTTCACCGACATAGTCGACGGTGAAGTCATAGCCTTTTTCCAACAGCTCGGTGCGAGCCCCACCCCAGTCGCCAGTCATCCATTTCGACTCGCTGGAGAAAGCCTCGGCAGCATGCGCGCCATTGCTGCCAACGAGGGCGAGCAGGGTCAGCGAGCCTAGTGCCTTGATACGCTTGCGATGGTCCATCCCTTGTTTCCTCTTTTCTTGTTATCGATGGTTTGCTTGCTTCAACGTCCCTTGATACGTGTCACGTTGTCCTTGGCTGGAGCGTCCGCTGCCGGCAGGTCCAGGCGTTCGCCGCTGCTCGCGTCGAACAGCAGGACCCGCGCCGGATCGAACTGCAGGTTGAGGCTGTCGCCGACATTGCAGGCGACGTCCGGCGCCAACCGGCAGCAGACCTTGGTCTGGTTGAGGGTGACGAACACCAGCAGGTCCGGCCCGGTAGGTTCCAGGACCTGCACTTCTGCACGCACCGCCGGCAAGCCGTTGCCTTCGGCGCTACCAAGTGCGATCTGTTCAGGGCGCACGCCGAGGATCACTTCGCGGCCGTCCAGCGCTTCGCTGGCAGCGCCCAGGGGCAGTTCGCAGCGGGCCTGGCCGCTGTCGAGCAGGGCGAACAGGCGCCCGTCCTGCTTGCTGATGCGCACCGGGATGAAGTTCATCGGTGGCGAACCGATGAAGCTGGCGACGAACAGGTTCGCCGGATCGTTGTAGATCTGCTGGGGCGTACCGAACTGCTGGATGATGCCGTCCTTCATCACCGCAACCTTGTCACCCAGGGTCATGGCCTCGATCTGGTCGTGGGTCACGTACACCGTGGTGGTTTTCAGACGCTGGTGCATCAGTTTCATTTCGGTGCGCATCTCGACCCGCAGCTTGGCGTCGAGGTTCGACAACGGCTCGTCGAACAGGTAGATCTTCGGCCTGCGCGCCAGCGCCCGGCCCATGGCCACGCGCTGTTGCTGGCCACCGGAGAGCTGGCCAGGCTTGCGATTGAGCAGGTGCTCGATCTGCAGCAGCTTGGCCACCCGCGCGACCTCTTCGTCGATCGCCGACTGCGGCATCTTGCGGATCTTCAGGCCGAACTCGATGTTCTCGCGCACGCTCATGGTCGGGTACAGCGCGTAGGACTGGAACACCATGGCGATGTCACGATCCTTCGGGCTCATGCCGGAGACGTCCTGGTCATCGATCAGGATCGCCCCCCCTGTGATGTTCTCGAGGCCAGCGATGCAGTTCATCAAGGTGGACTTGCCGCAGCCGGAAGGGCCGACCAGGATCAGGAACTCGCCATCCTTGATGGCCAGCTGGATATCCTTGAGGGTGTCCGGCAAGCCGGTGCCGTAGGTCTTGTTTACATTGCGAAGTTCGAGCGTTGCCATGACTTACCCCTTGACTGCGCCGGCGGTCAGCCCACGCACGAAATACTTGCCTGCGACCACATAGACCAGCAGGGTTGGCAGTGCGGCGATCATTGCCGCGGCCATGTCGACGTTGTATTCCTTGGCACCGGTGCTGGTGTTGACCAGGTTGTTCAGGGCCACGGTGATCGGTTGCGAATCGCCGCTGGAGAACACCACGCCGAACAGGAAGTCGTTCCAGATCTGGGTGAACTGCCAGATCAGGCAGACCATGATGATCGGCGTCGACATCGGCAGGATGATGCGGCGGAAGATGGTGAAGAACCCGGCACCATCCAGGCGTGCAGCCTTGACCAGTGCCTCGGGAATGCTCACGTAGTAGTTGCGGAAGAACAGCGTGGTGAAGGCCAGGCCATAGACCACGTGCACCAGCACCAGCCCCGAGGTGGTGCTGGCAAGTCCCAGCTTGCCGAGGGTGAACGAGGCCGGCAGCAGCACGGTCTGGAATGGCAGGAAGCAGCCGAACAGCAGCAGACCGAAGAACAGTTGCGAGCCACGGAAGCGCCACATCGACAGCACGTAGCCGTTCAGCGCGCCGATGGCCGTGGAGATCAGCACCGCCGGCACGGTGATCAGGATCGAGTTCCAGAAGTAGCCGCTGACCGTGGCCCAGGCCTTGACCCAGCCAATCGTGGTGAACAGCTCGGGCCAGCTCAACAGGTTGCCGGTGCTGATGTCTTCCGGGGTCTTGAAGCTGGTCAGCAGCATCACTACCAGCGGCACCAGGTAGAGCAGCACCGCCAGCAGCAGCACCGCGTGGATGGCGATGCGGCCCAGGCTGAGGGCCGGTTTGTCGAGGTTAGTGGTCATTGCGTTTGGTCCTCAGCTCGGAATACAGGTAAGGCACGAGGATCGCGAGGATCGCACCGAGCATCAGGATCGCGCTGGCAGAACCCATGCCCATCTGCCCGCGGCTGAAGGTGAACGAATACATGAACATCGCTGGCAGGTCCGAGGAATAGCCAGGGCCACCGGCGGTCATCGCGGCCACCAGGTCGAAGCTCTTGATGGCGATGTGCGAGAGGATCATCAGCGAGCTGAAGAACACCGGGCGCAGGCTTGGCAGCACCACGGTCCAGTAGATGCGCGGCATGCTCGCGCCGTCGATTTGCGCAGCACGGATGATCGACTGGTCGACACCGCGCAGCCCGGCAAGGAACATCGCCATGATGAAGCCCGAGGCCTGCCATACCGCGGCGATCACCAGGCAGTAGACGACCCGGTCCGGATCGATCAGCCAGTCGAGGCGAAAACCCTCCCAGCCCCAGTCGCGCAGCAGCTTGTCCAGGCCCATGCCGGGGTTGAGCAGCCACTTCCAGGCGGTACCGGTCACGATCATCGACAGTGCCATGGGGTACAGGTAGATGGTGCGGATTACCCCTTCGCGGCGGATGCGCTGGTCGAGGAACACCGCCAGCAGCACGCCGATCACCAGGGTGATGCCGATGAACATCCCGCCGAACACCAGCAGGTTCTTGCTCGCTACCCACCAGCGGTCGTTGTCGAACAGCCGCGCGTACTGGGCCAGGCCCGCCCATTTGTAGGTGGGCAGGAAGGTCGAGGTGGTGAACGACAGGACGAAGGTCCAGAGGATGTAGCCGTAGAAGCCCACCAGCACGATGAACATGCTCGGCGCCAGCACCAGTTTCGGTAGCCAGCGCTGGAGCGCGTCCAGGGGTGAGGCCCGCAGTTGGGCGGTGGTCGTAGTCATGATTTCAGATACCGGAACGAGGGCGGTGCTGCGCACCGCATCGCGGGACAAGCCCGCTCCCACAAAGACCTGGCCCACCCACAGGTTCAGCGCATGGCGCCAAACCTGTGGGAGCGGGCTTGTCCCGCGATTGGGCCGTTATTGGGCAGCCTTGACCGCTGCGTTGAGCTTCTTCGCCGCATCGGCCGGATCGGCCTTCGGATCGTTGATGTAGTTGGTCACCACATCGAAGAACGCCCCCTGCACGGCGAGCGTGGTCGCCATGTTGTGCGCCATGCTCGGTTGCAGGCCACCCGACTTGGCGTCTGCCAGGAAGTCCTTGGCAGCGGTCTGGGCGCAACTGTCGAAGCCATACTTGCTCATGTCGGCCAGCATGTCGTTGCGCACCGGGATCGAGCCCTTGTTGATGCTGAAGGTCTTCTGGAAGTCTTCACCCAGTACACGCTTGGCGATGTCCTGCTGACCTGCGGTGGTGCCTTCGTTCTTCTGCTTGAACACCGCCAGCGAGTCGATGTTGTACAGGAAGCCCTTTTCGGTGCCGGGGAAGGGTACGCATTGGTAGTCCTTGCCCGCGGTCTTCTTGGCCAGGGTCCACTCGCTCTTGGCCCAGTCGCCCATGATCTGCATGCCGGCCTTGCCGTTGATGACCTTCGCAGCCTCGAGGTTCCAGTCCTGGCCCTTGCCGTCAGGGTCCATGTAGGTGGCGACCTTCTTGAGCTCGGTCAGCGCCTTGACCATCTCCGGGCCGGTCAGGGCTTTTTCGTCGAGGTCGACCAGGGCCTTCTTGTAGCCCTCCACCCCCATCACTGCGAGCACCACGTTCTCGAACACGGTGCTGTCCTGCCATGGCTGGCCACCGTGGGCCAGGGGAATGAAGCCTGCGGCCTTGAGCTTGTCGGCTGCGGCGTAGAATTCGTCGAGGGTGGTCGGCGCCTTGTCGATGCCGGCCTTCTTGAACACCTCGGGGTTGATCCACAGCCAGTTGATGCGGTGGATGTTCACCGGCACGGCGACGTAGTCACCTTCGTACTTGACGGTGTCGGCGACTTTCTTGTCGAGCAGGCTGTCCCACTTCTCCTGCTTGGCGACGTCCTTGAGCACATCGCTGTCGAGCAGGCCGGTGGCGGCCCAGTCCTGGATATCGGGGCCCTTGATCTGGGCGACGCCTGGCGGGTTGCCGGCGACGGCGCGGCTCTTGAGCACGGTCATCGCGGTGGAACCACCGCCACCGGCCACAGCGCCGTCCTTCCAGGTGAAGCCGTCTTTCTCGACCTGGGCCTTGAGGACGTCGACAGCAGCTTTCTCGCCGCCGGAGGTCCACCAGTGCACCACCTCGACGCTGCCTTTGGATTCGGCGGCGAAGGCGCTGAGGGGCATGAGCGAGGCGAGGGAAATAGCGGCGGCGAGACGCAGAGTGGAATTCATCGGTATACCTTTCTTGTTGTTATGCGGTGCAAGTCGTTCGCTTGCGTTGCATGGAGTCTAATGAGCGCGCAGACCAGGGCAGGTAACGAAGCGATGCGCGAATGTCATCACTTGGTTACATTGCCCAGGGCCAGCGCAGTGGCCAGGCTGGGTGCCAACGGCAGGCGCGGCAGGAGCACCGCCTGGTAGGCGTGGTAAAGATCGGGCTTGCCGCCCCAGATGCTTGCGCCAGGGCGGTTCTGCGGGTCCAGCTCATGGTGCCAGCTGCCGTGGACGCGATCGATGAAATGGCTGTCGATGAAGTCCCAGAAACGCCGGTACCACTGCTCGTATTCACCTTCCCTGGTACGACGCAACAACGCTGCAGCCGTCGCACAGGCTTCGGCGTGGGTCCAGTGCAAGCGCGCCCGCACTACTGGCCGGTTCTGCCAATCGAGGGTGTAGACGATGCCCGGCGCACCATCGGCGTGCCAGGCGTGACGACAGGCATTGGCGAACAGCCCGCGTGCGTCGCTCAGCAACCACTGCGGGACAGGCAGGCCGGCACGCTGGCGCGCGGCCTCCAGGTGCAGGACCAAGCGCGCCCACTCGAAGGCATGGCCGGGCGTGGTGCCGTAGGGGCGAAAGCCGTCGGTGGGATTGTCGTGGTTGTAGTCGGGCAGCGCCTGCCAGTGCACGTCGAAATGCTCGATGACACCGAAGCCGTTAGCCGCGGCATGGGCATGGATGATCCGCTCGACGATGCGCAGGGCGCGGTCGAGCCAGTGCGTGTGGCCGGTGACATCGGCCAGGGCGAGGAAGGCCTCGGTGGCGTGCATGTTGCTGTTGGCGCCACGGTAGGCTTCCGGCTGCGTCCAGTCATGGGCGAAGGACTCGCGCAGGGCGCCCTCTTCCTCGCTCCAGAAGCGCGTCTCGATGACCGCGACGGCCGCCCCGAGCAACTGCTCGGCGCCAGGTGCGCCGGCGACCACCGCGGAACTGGCAGCCAAGGCGACGAAGGCATGCAGGTAGGCGGTCTTGCCGGTATCGCCCTCGCCATCGGCGCGGGCGAACCAGCCATCATCCCGCGCATCGCGCAGCGGCCCTGCGAGCAGTGCCGCGACACCGTGCTCCACCAGCGGCAGGGAGCCAGGGATGCCCTGCACATGCGCCATGGCAAAGCAGTGGGTCATGCGCGCAGTGTGCAGGGTTTCGGCGATTGCGCCGTCGGGCAGTCGGCCCTGGGCATCGAGGCTGCCAAAACCGCCAGGCAGGCCCGAGGCCTTGGCGAAGGTCACCAGGCGCTGGCCCTCGGCGACCAGCCAGGCGTTGTGAACCGGGGAGTCGAGCCAACTGCAGAAAGGGAAATCGACGCTGTCCATCACCTGCTCAATCCTTGCCAGGGACAGGCCGGGTGCCTGTCGTCAGCGAATTCTAGCCAGCCGTCCCGGCGGGCATGTCACGAAGGCCTGTGTGAATGTCACCGTCCCGTGACAATTTCAGTGGCCTCATCGCGGGACAAGCCCGCTCCTACAGATACCTGTGGGAGCGGGCTTGTCCCGCGATAGGGCTGGCCCAATCAATCGATATTCCGGGGCAGGAACAAGGTCACCCTCAACCCACCCTCACGCAGGTTCAACAAACTCACCTCCCCACCATGGCTGTGGGCGATGTTACGCGCAATCCCCAGCCCCAGCCCATACCCCTGCTGCTGCCCCGCCAGGCGGAAATGCGGCTCGAACACCTGCTCCAGGCGCTGCTCCGGCACGCCGGGGCCCTGGTCGTCGACTTGCAGCACGAAGGCCTCTGCGTTGTCGATGATGCGCAGGTGCGCACGCTCGCCGTACTTGATGGCGTTGTCGATCAGGTTGCCGATGCAGCGCCGCAACGCCAGCGGCTTGCCCGGATAAGGCGCCAGCACACGCCCTTCGACCGTGATTCGACCATCACGCAGGTAGGGTTCGGCGAGGATTTCCAGCACCTGGTTGAGGTCGATCGGTTCGATGTTCTCGTGGATGTCGGTATCTTTCACGCACTGCAAAGCGCCCTTGACCAGCAGCTCCAGCTCGTCGAGATCGCGGCTGAACTTGGCTTGCAGGTGCTCGTCTTCGAGCAGTTCCACCCGTAGGCGCAGGCGGGTGATCGGCGTGCGCAGGTCGTGGGAGATGGCGCTGAACAGCTGCGAGCGTTCGGTCAGGTAGCGGCTGATACGCTCACGCATGGCATTGAACGCGCGCCCTACCTCGACCACCTCGCTGCCGCCACCTTCGGCCACCGGCGGCACGTCGGCCCCCAGTGACATCTCCCGCGCTGCCCGCGCCAGGCGCTTGAGCGGCCAGCTCTGCCAGTGCACCAGCAAGCCGATGAACAACAGCAGCAACAGGGTGGTCAGGGCGATGAAGCCGATCTGCTGGCGCGGCAGACGCTCGGGTTCAAGACCGGTATAGGGCTCGGGCAGCAGCGAGGCGATGTACAGCCACTCGCCTTCGTCCAGGCGGATCTGGGTGACCAGCACCGGCGGATTGAGCGGTTCGAGGGTCAACGCGTAGTGGGCCCAGGAGCGCGGCAGCTCGTCGAGCTTCAGGCCGCTGTTGAAGATGCGCAGGTCGTCGGGGCTGACGAACTCGACGGAGATTTCCATCTGCTGGCCCAGGCGTTCGTGCAGCACCTGCTGGAACACCTCGATCACCGCTTGCTTGCGCGGGGTGATGGGCAGCACCGGCATGTCCAGAGGCTTTTCGTTGAGCGAGACGAAAAAGCGCGTACCGCCCATGCTGCGCAGCTGGTCGAGCACCATCGGCCGGTAGGCCACCGGCAGGGAGCGGAAGTAGCTGACGCTGGCGCTCATCGAGTGCGCAAGGCTGCTGGCGCTGGCGCGCAGGCCCTGCAACTGGCTGGCCCGCAGCTGGGCGACCCAGATCACGCTCGACAGCCCCTGGGCGATCAGCACCACCAGCAAGGTGAGCAGCAGCATGCGCCCGAGCAACGAGCGCGGCAGCAGGCGCCAGCGGCGCTCGACAGCCTGCTCAGCCGGCACAGCTGACATTCGCGGCAAGCAGGTAGCCGCTGCCGCGCACGGTGCGGATCAGCCGCGGCGGCTTGTCGGTGTCCCGCAGGCGCTGGCGCAGGCGGCTCACCGCCATGTCGACGATGCGGTCCAGCGGCATCGGCTCACGCCCGCGGGTGGCATTGCCAATGGTGTCGCGGTCGAGGATCTGCTGGGGATGGTCGAGAAACAGCTTGAGCAGGGCGAAGTCGGCACCGGAGAGAATCACTTCTTCGCCATCGCGGTGGAACAGACGATGGCTGACCGTATCCAGGCGCCAGTCTTCGAAGGTAAGCACCGCGCTGGCAGGGGTGGCCGTGGTGAAGTCGCAGCGACGCAGCTGGGCCTTGATTCGCGCCTGCAGTTCGCGCGGGCTGAAAGGTTTGCCCAGGTAATCGTCGGCGCCCAGTTCCAGGCCGATGACACGGTCGGCTTCATCGGAGCTGGCGGTGAGCATGATGATCGGCACCCGCGACTGACGCGGATGCTGACGCACCCAGCGACACAGGCTGAAGCCGTCCTCGTCGGGCAGCATCACGTCGAGGATCACCAGGTCGTAGTTGCCGGCATCCAGCGCGCGGCGAAAGCCCTGGCCGTCGGGTTCGGCATGGACCTGGAGGCCGGAGCGGCTGAGGTAGGTCTGCAGCAACTCGCGAATGTCCTGATCGTCGTCGACCATCAGGATGGTTTTACCGGCAGTGCTCACAATGAATTCCCTTTGGTCGTTACAGGTCTTGATGCCTGTTGTGGCGACATTCTATCGGTGTCGAGGCCATTCGCGGGCAAGCCCGCTCCCACAGTGCCTTGTGGAAACGGGCTTGTCCGCGAATGGCAGCACAACCGACCTTCAGTGGTCCAGCATCTGCTGCAAGGCCACACCGGCTCCAAGCAACCCGGAAAACTCCGCCGTCACCAGCCACACCGGCACACCCGGGAAGTAGCCGCTCATGCAGCCCTTGTCGGCAAAGCTTGCCGCGAACCCGCTGCGCAGGAACAGCTCGGCGAAGCGCGGCACCACACCGCCAACAATATAGACCCCGCCGCGCGCGCCCAGGGTCAGCACATTGTTACCCGCTACACGCCCGAGAAAGCGTGAAAACTGTTCGATCACCGCCAGGGCCTGCGGTTCGCCGCCCAGCGCAGCATCGGTGATCTGCGCAGGGGTCTTGTGACGGGGTGTAGCGCCATCCAGCGCACAGATCGCCTGGTACAGCCGCACCAGCCCACCACCACTGAGCACGGTCTCGGCGCTGACATGGCCGATCTGGCTGTGGATCTGCTGGTGGATCGCCGCCTCACGGGCATTGCCCACCGGCAGGTCGACGTGCCCGCCCTCGCCCGGCAGCGCCATCCAGTGCTGCTCACCGAGGCTCAGCAAGGTGCCGACGCCAAGGCCGGTACCCGCACCGATGACCAGCGCCGGGCGCGCGGCGTCCGCCTGGCCGGGGCACACCTCGACGAACTCGCCAGGCTTGAGGCGGGTCATGCCCAGCGCCATGGCGGAAAAGTCATTGATCAGCGCCAGGCGCTCGACCTGCAGCACCTTGCAGAAGGTCGAGCGGCTCAGGCGCCAATGATTGTTGGTGAAGCGAAATTCGTCGCCATCGACAGGGCCTGCCACCGACAGGCACACGTCCGAGACGTCGCCACGTTCGAGGCCCTGGTCCTTGAGATAGGCCTCGATAGCCTGCTCGGGGCTGGAATAGTCCGCCGTCGCCAGCACCTGCACCGCGTGCAGGTCATTGTCACGCCACAGGGCAAAGCGGGCGTTGGTACCGCCGATGTCACCGACCAGCGAGGCCTTCATTTGAAACGCTCCAGGGCAGAGGTAAAGGCGCTGGCGCCCTGCTCTGCCGGGCTGAACGCGACGCGCATGAAGCCGAACAGCTCGCGCCCGCACCCCAGGTCATTACCCTGGGGTGCATCAGGCTGATCGCGACTGGCCAGTTCCTCGGCCGACACCATCAGTTGCAGCGTGCCTTCGACACCGTCGACGCGCACGATATCACCATCGCGCACCCGTGCCAGCGGGCCGCCGTCATAGGCTTCGGGGCACACGTGGATCGCCGCCGGGATCTTGCCCGAAGCACCGGACATGCGTCCGTCGGTGACCAGCGCGACCTTGTAGCCGCGGTCCTGCAGCACACCGAGGAACGGCGTGAGCTTGTGCAGCTCGGGCATGCCGTTGCAGCGCGGGCCCTGGAAGCGCACCACGGCGACGAAATCGCGCTCCAACTCGCCAGCCTTGAAGGCATCGGCCAGCGACTGCTGATCGTGGAAGACTCGCGCCGGAGCCTCGACCACCTGATGTTCCGGCGCCACGGCAGAGACTTTCATCACCCCGCGCCCCAGGTTGCCTTCCATCACCCGCAACCCGCCCTCGGCCGAGAATGGCCGGGCGACCGGGCGCAGGATGCTTTCGTCCAGGCTGTGCTGCGGCCCTTCGCGCCACACCAGCTTGCCGTCGTCGAGGAACGGTTCCTGGGTGTAGCGGCGCAGACCTTGGCCGGCCACGGTATTGACGTCCTCGTGCAGCAGCCCGGCGTCGAGCAGTTCGCGGATCAGGAAGCTCATGCCGCCTGCGGCCTGGAAGTGGTTGATGTCGGCCTTGCCGTTGGGATAGACGTGAGACAGCGTCGGCACCACCTCGGAGAGGTCGGCCATGTCCTGCCAGGTCAGCTGGATCCCGGCAGCCTGGGCAATCGCCGGGATATGCAGGGTGTGGTTGGTCGAGCCGCCGGTGGCGTGCAGAGCGACGATGGAGTTGACCAGCGCCTTCTCGTCGACGATCTCGCCCAACGGCATGAAGCTGCCGCTGGCCTTGGTCATGCGCGTGACCTGCTGCGCCGCCTCGGCGGTCAGCGCATCGCGCAATGGGGTGTAGGGGTTGACGAACGAGGCGCCCGGCAGGTGCAGGCCCATGACTTCCATCACCAGCTGGTTGGTGTTGGCGGTGCCGTAGAAGGTGCAGGTGCCGGGGCTGTGGTAGGACTTCATCTCCGACTCCAGCAACTCCTCGCGGCTGGCCTTGCCCTCGGCGTAGCGCTGGCGCACGTCGGCCTTTTCCTTGTTGGAGATGCCCGAAGGCATCGGCCCGCCAGGCACGAAGATGGTCGGCAGGTGGCCGAAGCGCAACGCACCCATCATCAGGCCGGGCACGATCTTGTCGCAGATGCCCAGCATCAGCGCGGCATCGAACATGTTGTGCGACAGGGCGATGGCCGTGGACATGGCGATCACTTCGCGGCTGGCGATCGCCAGCTCCATGCCAGGTTCACCCTGGGTCACGCCATCGCACATGGCCGGTACGCCACCGGCGAACTGGCCGACCGAGCCGATATCGCGCAGCGCCTGTTTGATCTGTTCGGGGAAGTGCTGGTACGGCTGGTGCGCCGAGAGCATGTCGTTGTAGGCAGAGACGATGGCCACGTTGGCAGCGTTCATCATCCGCAGGCTGTGCTTGTCCTGGCTGCCGCAACCGGCCACGCCGTGGGCGAAGTTGGCGCACTGCAGGCTGGCGCGCATCGGGCCGTCGCTGGCCGCGCCGCGAATGAGCTCAAGGTAGCGTTCACGGGTGGCACGGCTGCGTTCGGTCAGCCTTGCGGTGACCTCAAGGATGCGCGGATGCATGTACTGGACTCCAGGCTATGTGTAAGGGCGACCTGAACCGGCATTTCCACTCCAAAAGATTGCGACCTAGGCTCAAGGCAGGGGCCGGAAAGGTCGTTGGCGTGGAAGGCTCGATCACTCGTTGTAGGTTTACCAAAATATTGCCACTAAAAATGCTTGTTTTCTATCTTGGAGTGAATAATCTTGTAATTCCAATAACAAAACCGTTTCAGTGAAGCCTCATCCCATTTTGTGCCACAGGCTTCACCCGAACTGCCAGAGGTAATGCCAATGACCCTTCGCATCGCGATCAACGGATTCGGCCGCATCGGACGCAACGTCCTGCGCGCACTCTATACCCAAGGCTACCGCCAGGACCTGCAGGTCGTCGCCATCAACGACCTGGGCGACAGCGCGATGAATGCCCACCTGCTCAAGTACGACAGCGTACATGGCACCTTCGATGCCACCGTCGAGGCCGATCATGAAAGCCTGACGGTCAACGGCGATCGCATCGCCGTCAGCGCCATCCGCAACCCCGCCGAACTGCCCTGGAAAGCCGAAGCCATCGATGTGGTGTTCGAATGCACCGGGCTGTTCACCGACCGCGCCAAGGCGGCGGCCCATATCACCGCTGGCGCCGGCAAGGTGATCATCTCGGCGCCGGCCAAGGGCGCCGATGCTACCGTGGTGTATGGCGTCAACCACGACGTGCTGCGCGCCTCGCACCAAGTCATCTCCAACGCCTCGTGCACCACCAATTGCCTGGCGCCGATCGCCCAGGTGCTGCAGCGTGAGTTCGGCATCGAGCAGGGGCTGATGACCACCATCCACGCCTACACCAACGACCAGGTGCTGACCGACGTCTACCACAGCGACCCCTACCGGGCCCGCTCGGCCACCCAATCGATGATCCCGAGCAAGACTGGCGCCGCCGAAGCCGTGGGCCTGGTGCTGCCGGAACTGGCCGGCAAGCTCACCGGCATGGCGGTACGGGTGCCGGTGATCAACGTGTCGCTGGTCGACCTGACCGTCAACCTCAAGCGCGAAGCCAGTGCCGACGAGGTCAACCGCTTGTTCCTCGAAGCCAGCCGCCATTCGCGCGTGCTCGGCTACAACAGCCTGCCGCTGGTCTCGTGCGACTTCAACCACAACCCGCTGTCGTCGATCTTCGATGCCAACCACACCCGCGCCAACGGCCGCATGCTCAAGGTGCTGGCCTGGTACGACAACGAGTGGGGCTTCTCCAACCGCATGCTGGACAACTGCCTGGCGCTGTCCCGGGCACAATGAAAAGGCCTTGGGGCTGCCTGGCGGCCCCACCTTTACCCCTTCATGACATTTCTCTGCTTGACCTGACGCATGGATGATAAGCATTATCATTCACCCCTCATCGGCCAGGTTTCCCCGTGAGTCAGTCCCGGTTCAACTCTGTCTTCCTCACCCAGCGCCTCACCCTGCTGCGCACCTTGCAGCGCATGGTCGGCAACCCCAGCACGGCGGAAGACCTGCTGCAGGAAACCTACCTGCGGGTTACCCGTGCGCTGGGCGAGCGACCTATCGAACACCTCGAACCCTTCGTGTTCCAGACCGCCCGCAACCTTGCCCTCGACCACTTGCGCGCGCGCCGCGTGCAGTCACGCACACTGGTCGACGACGTGCCCGAGCAAGTGCTGCACAATGTCGCCGCACCGCTGGGCAACAGCGAGGATGCGGTGCATGCCGAGCAACTGCTCAAGCGCCTGAGCGTCAGCCTCGGCCAGCTCACCGCACGCCAGCAGCGCATCTTCATCCTCAGCCGCCTGCACGGTGCCAGCTACCTGGAAATCGCCGAGCAATTGCAAGTCTCGGCCAGCACCGTACAGAAAGAACTGAAGCTGATCATGGCGATCTGCATGGGTGTAGCCGATCGCCTCAAGTGAGCGACCGCTCGCCACCTGGGCAGGTGCTGGCTCTTGCCATGCCTGTCCACAGCGCCGATCATCTGCAAAAAACGCCATGCAAGGATCCTCCGTGAGCAACCCTGCCCCTCGCCCATCGCCCGCCGAGCCAGATGCCCGCGCCCGTGCCATGGACGAAGCGCAGGACTGGTTGATCCGCCTGCAATGCCCCACCGAGCAGGACACCCAGGACTTCGAAGCCTGGCTGGGCGCTGCCGAACAGAACGCCGAAGCCTATGTCGAAGCCGAGGCGCTGTGGAATGGCGCCGCCCTGCGCCATCTGGCGGGCGATCTGCACCAACAGCGCCGCACCTCGCTGCGCGGACGCCTGCGCCGCCACTGGAAACCACTGGCCACCGCAGCCGTGCTGCTGGTCGGGCTGTTCACCTTCGGCAACCTGCCGGTGCGCCTGCAGGCCGATCACTTGACGGTGGTCGGCGAACGCCAGCGCCTGCAGCTGGACGATGGCGCCAAGGTGCTGCTCAACACCAACTCGGCCTTTGCCAGCGACCAGCGCGACGGGCGCCAGGTTGCACGGCTGTTGCAGGGCGAGGCCTATTTCGAAGTGCCCGGCGGCAACCAGCCACCGCTTGAAGTCCAGGCCGGCCCCTTGCGTGCACAGGTGCGCGACACCAACTTCGCCGTACGCTACCTCGATGGCCAGGCGCAGGTACGTGTGCAGCGCGGCGACGTCGACCTGCAGGCCGCCAGCGACCAGCGCATCCGCCTGAGCGCCGGAGACAGCATCAGCGTCGGGCCAGACGGTTTCGGTCAGCGCCAGCGCGCCGACCTGCACAAGGAACTGGCCTGGATCGATGGCCGCCTGGTGTTCGAGAACTGCCCGTTGAGCCAGGTGCTCGCCGAACTGCGCCGCTACTACCCGGGCTGGATCATCAACCGCAACGACCATCTGGAACAGGTGGCCGTTACCGGCAACTACCGCCTGGACCAGCCTCTGGAGACCCTGCGAGCCCTGGCCCATATCACCTCGGCGCAGTTGCACGAATACCCGGCGGTGGTGATTCTCAACTGAGTGGCGCCGCTCCCACAGGGAGTGGGCAGACCTGAGATTTTTGAGCAAGACAGTTGCTCCCACCAATTATTTTTACGCGACTCCCATCCCACGCCCGTCTCGTTATAGCCAATGCAATTGATTCTTGTTCGAAAACAAGAACTGCACTCACCTATAACAGTTCGCGCGACAGGGAGCGCTTCCGATGTCCTCAGGTCCAACCCGCCCTTCCCCCTCTTCCCGACGCATGGGACAACTGTCCCTGCTGACCCTGGCCCTGCTGGCCAGCGGCGCCTGCAGCCTGCCGGCGCTGGCCGCAGAGCCGGCGCAGGCCGCCAGCCCGCGGATGGGCGACTATCGCTTCGCCATCGCCCAGCAGCCACTGGTCTCGGCGATCAACGCGTTCAGTGAAGTCACCGGCTGGCAGGTCGGCTTCTCCGCCGATTTGGCCGAGGGCGTGGCTTCGCCGGGCGTGCAAGGGGCACTGGCACCGGAAGCGGCACTGCAGAAACTGCTGCACGGCACAGGCCTGGGCTTTCGCAAGATCGGCAACGGCAACGTCGTGCTCGAGCGCCAGACCGCAGGCAACGCCATTGCCCTGCAACAGCTGACCGTCAGCGCCACCCGCAGCGCCCAGGACGTGAGCCAGGTACCGAGCACCGTCAGTGTGCAGACCCGCGAGCAACTGGACCGCCAGAACGTCAACGACATCAAGCAACTGGTGCGCTACGAGCCGGGTGTCTCGGTTGGCGGTGTCGGCCAGCGCAGCGGCCTGAACGGCTACAACATCCGCGGCATCGACGGTGAACGAATCCTCACCCAGGTCGATGGCGTGTCGATCCCCGACAGCTTCTTCTACGGCCCCTACGCCCAGACCCAGCGCAATTACGTCGACCCCGAGATCGTCAAGCGCGTCGAGATCCTGCGTGGTCCGGCCTCGGTGCTGTACGGCAGCAACGCCATCGGCGGCGCGGTGAGCTACTACACCCTCGACCCGGACGACATCATCAAGCCTGGCAAGGACGTTGGCGCGCGCTTGAAGACCGGCTACAGCTCGGCCGACGAAAGCTGGCTGACCTCCGCCACCGTCGCTGGCCGCCAGGGCGACTTCGACGGCCTGCTGCACCTGAGCCAGCGCAACGGCCACGAGACCGAATCCTACGGTGGCCACGGCGGCACCGGCCTTGGCCGCACCGAAGCCAACCCGGAAGACGTGCGCACCACCAACGTACTGGCCAAGCTGGGCTGGAACTACGCAGACGACGCGCGCCTGGGCTTCACCTACGAGCACTACAAGGACGACCGCGACCAGAACATCCTCAGCGCGGTGGGCGGCCCGTTCATCCCTGGCCGTGGTGCGTCGAACATGTATCGGATGCGTGAAGGCAATGACACCGTCACCCGCGAGCGCTTCGGCATCAACCACGAATTCGGCCTCGACAGCCTGGTCGCAGACCACGTGAAGTGGAGCCTCAACTACCAGATCGCCAAGACCGACCAGCGCACCGACGAACTCTATTTCGCCTCCGGTCGCCAGGTGTTCCGTGATCGCCAGACCACCTACAAGGATCGCCAATGGGTGTTCGATGGTCAGTTCGACAAGGCCTTCAGCATCGGTGAGACCGATCACCTGCTCACCTACGGCACCACCCTCAAGCACGAAAAGGTCACCGGCTCGCGCAGCGGCACCGGCACCTGCCTGAACATCGGTGGCACCTGCCGCGCCATCGGCCAGAACAGCGTGAGCGATAGCCAGGCGCTGGTCAGCGACTTCCCGGACCCGACCATCAACACCTACAGCCTGTTCGCCCAGGACGAGATCCGCTGGAACAACTGGACCTTCCTGCCGGGTGCGCGTTACGACTACACCCGCATGGAACCGAAGATGACCGCAGAATTCCTGCGTGGCATCCAGGGCACCGGCGCAGCGCCGTCCAGCGTCGATGACGGCGACAAGAAATGGCACCGCGTCTCGCCCAAGTTCGGCGTCACCTATGCCTTCAACGACAACTACACCTGGTACGGCCAGTACGCCGAGGGTTTCCGTACCCCGACCGCAAAGGCCATGTACGGGCGCTTCGACAACCCGACCCTGGGCTACAGCGTCGAACCCAACCCCAACCTCGAGCCTGAAAAGAGCAAGAGCTACGAGACGGGCGTGCGCGGCAACTTCGAGGCCGGCAACTTCGACGTGGCGGTGTTCTACAACAAGTACCGCGACTTCATCAACGAAGACGCCGTGCAGTCGGCCAACCTGGGCTCGACCTTCCAGGCCAACAACATCAAGCACGCGACCATCAAGGGTGCCGAGTTCAAGGGCCGCCTGAACCTCGATCACTTCGGCGCGCCGCAAGGCCTCTACACCCAAGGCTCGCTGGCCTATGCCCATGGCCGCAACGACGACAATGGCCAGCCGCTGAACAGCGTCAACCCGCTGACCGCGGTGATGGGCCTGGGCTACGAGCAGCAGAACTACGGCGGCCTGCTCAGCTGGACACTGGTCAAGCGCAAGACCCGCGTCGACGACAGCACCTTCTTCGCCCCGGATGGCGCCAGCTCGCAGTTCCGCACGCCGGGCTACGGCGTGCTCAACCTGACCGGTTTCTACAAGGTGACCGAGGATGTGACCGTCAACGCAGGCCTCTACAACCTCACCGACAAGAAGTACTGGCAGTGGGATGACGTGCGCGGCTACGACGGCCTTGGCGAGGCGGCGGTGACCCAGCCGGCCAACCTCGACCGCCTGACCATGCCGGGACGCAACTTCGCCATCAATGTGGTCTGGGATATCTGATCCCGGTACCCGCGGGGGCGGCCTTGTGCCGCTCCCGCAACCTCCTCCCGAACACAAATGCCTCCCACTCCCAGGTGAGGTTTTTTTACTGTCCTGCGTCTTCTCTTTCGTCTTGTACCTAGACAGCCCCATTTCCCAAGGATGCCCCCATGACCAGCCACACCTCCGAGCGCGCCGCCCTGCGCTCGCAACGCCTGAACCAGGTCACTCACGCACCGCACACCGAGCTGGACGCTCTGGTCAAGTCGCACGCGCCGTTCGACAGCCGCGAGAGCTTCGCCCGCTTCGTCGTCGCCCAGTACCTGTTCCAGTCCGAACTGCAGGCGCTGTACACCGACCCGGCACTGATCGCCATCGTCCCTGACCTGGCCGAGCGTTGCCGGGCCGAACAGGCGCGCCTGGACCTGGCCGACCTGAACACCGAAGTACCGGCCCCGGTCGCAGGCGCCCTGGTCAAACCAAGCCTGGGCGAAGCCCTGGGCTGGATCTTCGTCTCCGAAGGCTCCAAACTGGGCGCCGCGTTCCTGATCAAGCGTGCCGTGGCCCTGGACCTGTCCGACAGCTTCGGCGCCCGTCACCTGGGCGAGCCCGCCGGTGGTCGTGCAGAGGGCTGGAAACAGTTCACGCGCATCCTCGACAGCCTGGAACTGTCGGCCGAAGAGGACGCTGCCGCCGAGCGTGGCGCAGTCGCGGCCTTCGAGCGCTTCACCGAGCTGCTCAAGCACGCCTACGCCACGGATGCGGCGCTGGCCTGAGACGCACCTGCCGGCCACCATTCGGGTGGCCGGACCGCTTTGCAGTGAGACCATGACCCGACTTGCCCGCTCCCGACTGTCCCGCCTGCTGTATGCGATCCTGGCTTATGTCAGCCTCGGGATAGGTCTGGTCGCCATCGTCATTCCCGGCCTGCCCACCACCGAGTTCATCCTCCTGGCCGCCTGGGCCGCAACCCGCAGCTCTCCGCGCCTGTCCGCCTGGCTGGAAAACCACCGGCTGTTCGGACCGATCCTGTGGAACTGGCGCAACGGCAAGGTGATCCAGCGCCGCGCCAAGGTCAGCGCGACCATCAGCATGCTGCTGTGCGCAGGGTTGATGCTCACCATGCTCGAGCACCACTGGCCAGTGTTTCTTGCCATCGCCGGCATGACCCTGGGCAACCTGTGGATCTGGTCGCGCCCCGAACAACCCACCGCGCCACTGCCCGCCCAACTGCAACGCTGAGCATTTGCATCCCAGCGCGGGATGTACTGCAATGGGATCCACCAAGGAGGATCCTGCATGCCCCAGTTGCTCGACACCATCGTCCGTGAACTTAACCTCGACCACGCCGCCCTGCGCTGGCACGGCGTTGGTGGGCTGCCCTCGACGTTTGCCGTCACCGACCTGGCCGCCGCGAGCATGGCCGCTGCCGGGCTGGCACTGGCCAGCCTGCTGCAGCGCCAGACCGACAACTGCCCGCTGGTCAGCATCGATCGGCGCCTGGCCTCGTTCTGGTTCGCCACCAGCCTGCGCCCACATGGCTGGCAGCCCCCTCCCCTGTGGGACGCCGTCGCCGGTGACTATCCCACCCGCGATGGCTGGATTCGCCTGCACACCAACGCCCCCCATCATCGTCAGGCCGCACTCGGCGTGCTGGGTAGCCCCGCCGATCGCCAGGCGGTCGCGGCCCAGGTCCTGCGCTGGGACGGTGAGGCGCTGGAAAGCGCCGTGGTCGAAGCCGGAGGCTGTGCGGCGAAGATGCGCAGTTGGGCGCAATGGTGCGAACACCCGCAGGGGCAGGCAGTGAACAAGGAGCCCTTGGTGCTGCGCGAGCAGTTCGACGCGGCAGCGCCATTGGCCTGGCAAGGCTGTGAAACACGTCCGCTGGCCGGTATCAAGGTGCTGGATCTGACGCGTATCCTCGCTGGCCCCACCGCCAGCCGCTTGCTGGCCGCCTTCGGCGCCGAAGTGCTGCGCATCGACCCATTCGGTTGGGATGAGCCGGCGGTGGTCGCCGAAGTCACCCTGGGCAAGCGCTGTGCGCGCCTGGATTTGCGTGCGACGCCTGACCGCGAGGTGTTCGAACGGCTGCTGGGGGAGGCCGACATTCTCCTGCATGGCTATCGCGCCGATGCACTGGAGCATCTGGGTTTTGGCGCGCAGCACAGGCGCCAGCTCAACCCAGGCCTGATCGATGTAAGCCTCAACGCCTACGGCTGGAGCGGCCCCTGGCAAGCACGCCGCGGCTTCGACAGCCTGGTGCAGATGAGCAGCGGCATCGCCCGCGAAGGCATGCGCTGGCAACAAACGGACAGACCTGTACCTTTGCCAGTGCAGGCGCTCGACCATGCAACCGGGTACCTGATGGCAGCCGAAGCGATCCGCGGGCTGGAGCAGCGCCTGGCTCATGGCGCCGGTTACCGGGCACGGCTGTCCTTGGCTCGCACCGCCAAGCTGTTGGTGGAGCATGGAACGATGGCGGATGACTTGCCCCTGGCAGCAGAAACGCCGGAGGATCTCGACCCGCATCTGGAGCAGACGCCCTGGGGGCCCGCGCAAAGGATCAAGGGGCCGTTGAAGGTGGGGCAGGCGTCGATGCACTGGGCACGTGGGGCTTGCGAGCTGGGTTCGGCTCAAGCGCGTTGGTGACGGTTGTGGCCTCATCGCTGCGACTTGTCGCGCGATGAGGTCGCAACAACCGCCACCCACTTACAAACTCAGCGCCCCCGAGTACAGCGCATAAGCCGCTACCCCTGCGCCCACGAGTACCGCCGCGAATATCAGCTTCTCCCAATGGCTGAACAATGCCTGCCCCTGCTCGTGCCTGGCCCGGGCGAACAGGATCACTCCCGGGGCATAGAGCAGGGCCGACAGCAACAGGTACTTGAGCCCCCCGGCATACAGCAGCCACACCGCATACAACAGCGCCAGCAGCGCCACGGCCAGATCCTTGCGCCGCAGCCCCGCCTGCCCGGCATAGCTATCGCCCCGCCAGGCCAGCAGCACGGCATAGGCCGCCGACCAGAAGTACGGCACCAGGATCATCGACGACGCCAGGTAGATCAGGCTGGTATAGGTGCCAGCCGAGAACAGGGTGATCAGCAGGAACCCCTGGATCATGCTGTTGGTCAGCCACAGTGCATTGGCCGGTACATGATTGGCATTTTCCCTGGCCAGAAAACGCGGCATGGTCTTGTCGCGAGCGGTGGCGAAGAGAATCTCGGCACACAGCAAGGCCCATGACAGCAGCGCCCCAAGCAACGAAACCGCCAACCCGATGCTGATCAGCATCGCCCCCCAGGGCCCGACGATATGTTCCAGCACCGACGCCAGCGACGGGTTCTGCAACCCCGCCAGTTCAGGCTGGGTCATCACCCCCAGCGACAGCACGTTGACCAGCACCAGTAACGCCAGCACCCCGAGAAAGCCGATCACCGTGGCCTTGCCGACATCCGAACGGTGCAGCGCACGCCCGGAATAGACACTGGCGCCCTCGATGCCGATGAACACGAACACCGTCACCAGCATCATGTTGCGCACCTGCTCCAGGACGCTGCCGAACTTAGGGTTGCCCAGCCCCCAGATATCGCGGGTGAAGATATCCGCGCGGAAGGCGAAGGCCGCGATGACGATGAAGATCAGCAGCGGTACGACCTTGGCCACCGTGGTGACCTGGTTGATGAAGGTCGCTTCCTTGATGCCACGCAGCACCAGAAAATGCACTGCCCACAGCAACAGCGAAGCGCAGCCGATGGCTATCGGCGTATTGCCCTCACCGAATACGGGAAAGTAGAAACCCAGGGTGCTGAACAACAGCACGAAATAGCCGACGTTGCCCAGCCAGGCACTGATCCAGTAGCCCCAGGCCGACGAGAAGCCCATGTAGTCGCCAAAGCCGGCCTTGGCGTAGGCGTAGACGCCCGAATCCAGGTCGGGCTTGCGGTTGGCCAGGGTCTGGAACACGAAGGCCAGCGCCAGCATGCCGACCGCAGTGATGCTCCAGCCGATCAGTACTGCGCCAACATCGGCACGGGCGGCCATGTTCTGCGGCAATGAAAAGATCCCGCCGCCGATCATCGAACCGACCACCAGGGCGATCAGCGCCCCCAGGCGAAGCTTATGTACCGGTTCGCCCATCTGCAGCTCCCTTACGCCTGTCGCCTGTATGAAACATAACGGCCATTACATATAAATGTTACAGCTTGTTTATTAATCAACGCCATTAAAGCTATAGCACTCATAACGCATTTGTCTATATGACAACGGCCGTCAATACGGACATTGTCGAGCAACTCGCAAATTCGCGACGCCCTGTCGAATGACACGTGAAAAATTTGCGAAACCGCTAAAAACGACTAGCTTCAGATTTCGCGAGCCAAACAGAGCGTTTGCTCTAGAAGTACATGGAGGTGCCAGCGCACAAGGCTTGCAGCAAAGCCGTCGGCACTCTCCAGGAGACCCGAGCAAGAATTTTCTCACGCTGTCGCGCCATGAACTGATCCACATCAGCGAATGACTACAGCGCGGGATTTATTCTGTCGTCAACTTTCTCCTGGCATGGAGTTGTTAAATGTCTGATTCTCCCGGAAAACTTAAACTCGGCGCATTAGTTGCACTTGTCGTGGGCTCGATGATTGGTGGCGGGATCTTCTCCCTGCCGCAAAACATGGCCGCCAGCGCAGGCGTCGGTGCCGTGCTGATCGGCTGGGCCATCACCGCCGTCGGCATGCTCACCCTGGCCTTCGTATTCCAGACCCTGGCCAACCGCAAACCCGACCTCGATGGTGGCGTGTACGCCTATGCCAAGGCCGGCTTTGGCGACTACATGGGCTTCTCGTCAGCCTGGGGCTACTGGATCAGTGCCTGGCTGGGCAACGTCGGCTACTTCGTCCTGCTGTTCAGCACCCTGGGGTACTTCTTCCCGGTCTTCGGTGAAGGCAATACCCCGGCGGCAGTGATCGGCGCATCGCTGCTGCTGTGGGGTGTGCACTTCCTGGTCCTGCGCGGCATCAAGGAGGCGGCGTTCATCAACCTGGTCACCACCGTGGCCAAAGTCGTGCCACTGGCGCTGTTCGCACTGATCTGCCTGTTCGCCTTCAAACTCGATGTGTTCACCGCCGACATCTGGGGCCTGGGCTCGCCCGACCTCGGCAGCGTGATGGATCAGGTGCGCAACATGATGCTGGTCACCGTGTGGGTGTTCATCGGCATCGAGGGCGCAAGCATCTTCTCCTCGCGGGCGGAAAAACGCTCCGACGTGGGCAAGGCCACGGTCATCGGTTTCATCACCGTGCTGCTGTTCCTGGTGCTGGTCAACGTGCTGTCGATGGGCGTGATGACCCAGCCGGAGCTGGCCAAGCTGCAGAACCCGTCGATGGCCGCGGTGCTGGAGCATGTGGTCGGTCACTGGGGCGCGGTGCTGATCAGCGTCGGCCTGATCATCTCGCTGCTGGGGGCACTGCTGTCATGGGTGCTGCTGTGCGCAGAGATCATGTTCGCCGCCGCCAAGGACCACACCATGCCCGAGTTCCTGCGCCGCGAGAACGCCAACCAGGTGCCGGCCAACGCCCTGTGGCTGACCAATGCCATGGTGCAGATCTTCCTGGTCATCACCCTGTTCTCCAACAGCACCTACCTGTCGCTGATCTACCTCGCCACCTCGATGATCCTGGTGCCCTACCTGTGGTCGGCGGCCTACGCAGTACTGCTGGCGGTGCGCAGCGAAACCTACGAACAGGCCCTCGCCGAGCGCAAGAAGGACCTGATCATCGGCGGTATCGCCCTGTTGTACGCGATCTGGCTGCTGTATGCCGGAGGCGTGAAGTACCTGCTGCTGTCGGCCCTGCTCTACGCCCCTGGCGCGATCCTGTTCGCCAAGGCCAAGCGCGAGGTCGGCCAACCGATTTTCACCAACGTGGAAAAACTGATCTTCGCCGCTGTGATCGTCGGCGCCCTGGTGGCGGCCTACGGGCTGTACGACGGCTTCCTGACCCTTTGACCACGTCTTCGTATGATTGGAGGAATCATCATGTCCACGGAAAAACAGAAATACGGCGTGCACTCCGAAGCCGGCAAGCTACGCAAGGTGATGGTCTGCGCCCCGGGACTGGCGCACAAGCGACTGACCCCCAGCAACTGCGATGAACTGCTCTTCGACGATGTGATCTGGGTCGACCAGGCCAAGCGTGACCATTTCGACTTCGTCACCAAGATGCGCGAGCGCGGCGTCGATGTGCTGGAAATGCACAACCTGCTGACCGACATCGTGCAGAACAAGGAGGCTCTGGCCTGGATCCTCGATCGCAAGATCACCCCCAATACCGTCGGCGTTGGCCTGACCAATGAAGTGCGCAGCTGGCTCGAAGGCCTCGATCCGCGCCACCTGGCCGAGTTCCTGATCGGCGGCGTGGCCGGCCAGGACCTGCCGCAGAGCGAAGGCGCCGATGTGGTGAAGATGTACAACGACTACCTCGGCCACTCCAGCTTCATCCTGCCGCCCCTGCCCAACACCCAGTTCACCCGCGACACCACCTGCTGGATCTACGGCGGCGTCACGCTGAACCCGATGTACTGGCCGGCACGACGCCAGGAAACCTTGCTGACCACTGCCGTGTACAAGTTCCACAAGGAATTCACCGGCGCCGACTTCCAGGTCTGGTACGGCGACCCTGACAAGGAGCACGGCAGCGCCACCCTGGAAGGCGGCGACGTCATGCCGATCGGCAAGGGCATCGTGCTCATCGGCATGGGCGAGCGCACCTCGCGCCAGGCCATTGGCCAATTGGCGCAGAACCTGTTCGCCAAGGGCGCAGTGGAAAAAGTCATCGTCGCCGGCCTGCCCAAGTCGCGTGCCGCGATGCACCTGGACACCGTGTTCAGCTTCTGCGACCGCGACCTGGTCACGGTCTTCCCGGAAGTGGTGCGCGAGATCGTGCCCTTCATCATCCGCCCCGACGAAAGCAAACCCTACGGCATGGATGTACGCCGTGAGAACAAGTCGTTCATCGAGGTGGTCGGCGAGCAGCTCGGGGTGAAGCTGCGCGTGGTCGAGACCGGCGGCAACAGCTTCGCCGCCGAACGCGAGCAATGGGATGACGGCAACAACGTGGTGGCCCTGGAGCCAGGCGTGGTCATCGGCTACGACCGCAACACCTACACCAACACATTGCTGCGCAAGGCCGGGATCGAGGTCATCACCATCAGCGCCGGTGAACTGGGCCGAGGCCGCGGCGGCGGCCACTGCATGACGTGCCCGATCGTGCGCGACCCTATCGACTACTAACGCCCTCGATCCGGCCCACGCTTACGAGGCGTGGGCCGGGCACTCACCGCATTCAAGGAGACACTGTCATGGCGTTCAACATCCACAATCGCAACCTGCTCAGCCTCGAGCACCACACGACCCGTGAGCTGCGCTACCTGCTGGACCTCTCCCGCGATCTCAAGCGCGCCAAGTACACCGGCACCGAGCAGCAGCACCTGAAGGGCAACAACATTGCGCTGATCTTCGAGAAGACCTCGACCCGCACCCGCTGCGCCTTCGAAGTCGCCGCCTACGACCAGGGCGCCAACGTCACCTACATCGACCCCAACTCCTCGCAGATCGGCCACAAGGAGAGCATGAAGGACACCGCCCGCGTGCTCGGGCGCATGTACGACGCCATCGAGTACCGCGGCTTCAAGCAGGAGATCGTCGAAGAACTGGCCAAGTTCGCCGGCGTGCCGGTGTTCAACGGCCTGACCGACGAATACCACCCAACCCAGATGATCGCCGACGTGCTGACCATGCGCGAACACAGCGACAAGCCGCTGCACGACATCAGCTACGCCTACCTGGGCGATGCGCGCAACAACATGGGCAACTCGCTGCTGCTGATCGGTGCCAAGCTCGGCATGGACGTGCGTATCGCCGCGCCCAAGGCGCTGTGGCCGCATGACGACCTGGTGCAGCGCTGCAAGCAGTACGCCGAGGAAAGCGGCGCGCGCATCACCCTGACCGAAGACCCGAAGGCGGCGGTCAAAGGCGTCGATTTCGTCCATACCGACGTCTGGGTGTCGATGGGAGAACCTGTGGATGCCTGGGGCGAGCGCATCGAACAACTGCTGCCCTATCAGGTGAACAAGGAACTGATGAAAGCCACCGGTAACCCGCGCAGCAAGTTCATGCACTGCCTGCCGGCGTTCCACAACTCCGAGACCAAGGTCGGCAAGCAGATCGCCGAGAAATACCCGCACCTGGCCAACGGCATCGAAGTGACCGATGACGTGTTCGAGTCGCCAGCGTGCATCGCCTTCGAGCAAGCGGAGAACCGCATGCACACGATCAAGGCGATCCTGGTATCGACCCTGGCTGATCTCTGACGGCAACCCCTGCAGGGGCGGGCTTTTGTGGGAGCGGGTTTACCCGCGAACACCGGCATAGCCGGTGCCATGCACCGCGTCGCTGGCTTCGCGGGTAAACCCGCTCCCACAGGCCTTGCCCGACCCTTGAACATTTTCTGAAGGACATTTCCCCATGCGTATCGTTGTTGCACTGGGCGGCAACGCCCTCCTGCGCCGCGGCGAGCCAATGACTGCCGACAACCAGCGCACCAATATCCGCACTGCCACCGAGCAGATCGCCAAGATCCACCCCGGCAACGAACTGGTCATCGCCCACGGCAATGGCCCGCAGGTCGGCCTGCTGTCGCTCCAGGGCCAGGCCTACAAGCCCGACGAAGCCTACCCGCTGGACGTGCTCGGTGCCGAGACCGAAGGCATGATCGGGTACATGATCGAACAGGAGCTGGGCAACCTGCTCGACTTCGAGGTGCCCTTCGCCACCCTGCTGACGCAAGTCGAGGTCGACGCCAACGACCCGGCTTTCAAGGATCCGACCAAGTTCATCGGCCCGGTCTACGCCAAGGACGAGGCCGAGCGCCTGGCCAAGGAGAAAGGCTGGGTGGTCAAGGCCGACGGCGACAAGTACCGCCGCGTGGTCGCCAGCCCCAAACCCAAGCGCATCTTCGAGATCCGCCCGATCAAGTGGCTGCTGGAAAAAAGCAGCATCGTCATCTGCGCCGGCGGCGGCGGCATCCCCACGATGTACGACGAAAACCGCAAGCTCAAAGGCATCGAGGCGGTGATCGACAAGGACCTGTGCTCGGCGCTGCTGGCCGAGCAACTGGACGCCGACCTGCTGATCATCGCCACCGATGTCGATGCCGCCTACATCGATTTCGGCAAGCCGACGCAAAAAGCCATTGCCCAGGCGCATCCTGACGAGCTGGAAAAACTCGGCTTCGCAGCGGGTTCGATGGGGCCGAAGGTGCAGGCCGCCTGCGATTTCGCCCGCAACACGGGCAAGGTCGCGGTGATCAGCTCGCTGGAAAACATCGAAGAGATCGTCAAGGGCACTGCCGGTACGCGGGTGTCGACCGCCAAGCCAGGTATCAGCTACCGTTGAGTGCAGTTGGCCGGTGCACGGCGCCGGCCATTTTCAACCTTCCGGAGGACGCCATCATGGCCCAGTACCATCCTGGTCATGTTCATATCGAGCGCACGGCGCTGAACAAGAATGACCACAGCTACGACCTCAACATCGA
Source organism: Pseudomonas sp. A014 (assembly GCF_052378495.1). Classification (NCBI taxonomy): domain Bacteria; kingdom Pseudomonadati; phylum Pseudomonadota; class Gammaproteobacteria; order Pseudomonadales; family Pseudomonadaceae; genus Pseudomonas; species Pseudomonas sp. A014. The sequence goes on along the minus strand of NZ_CP199001.1, from coordinate 1,127,333 downwards.
GTACGAAGCCACCCAGGATCCCACGGAAGGCCGCGGTATCCAGTTCCGCATGCATGGCAGCATCGAAGGCAAGTCTGTCGACGAGAAGTTCTTCCTGGCCAAGGACCAGGTACTGCCGAGCTTTCTCATGCAGTTGAGCCGCAAGGCCCAGTCGTACCTGCCGGCGCCGAAGAAATTCGAAAACCTGGGCTCGCCGCACAAGCTCTACGACCATATGTTCGACGACATCCGCCAGAAGCTGGACGTGAAGTCCGGGGATCCGATCAAGCCTGAACACCTGGGTAATACCTGATACCGCCACCGCCGAGCAGGCCCGCTCGCACAGGCACGCTGGAATACCTGTGCAAGCGGCGGTTCGGCGCACCGACTTGCGCCGCGATTGGGCCTTCCCCCTGGCCAATGGCATACTGCGCCCTTTCCCCCACGCCCGTTGCCCCCATGCGCATCCACGTCAGCTTCATCGACCGCGTCGGCATCACCCAGGAAGTCCTGGCCCTGCTCGGTGCCCGCAACCTCAACCTCGATGCCGTGGAGATGGTGCCACCGAACGTCTACATCGACGCTCCCACGCTCAGCCCCGCCGTGCTCGAAGAGTTGCACGACGCGCTGTTCGAGGTGCGCGGCGTGCAGTCGGTGGAAGTGGTCGATATCCTCCCCGGCCAGCGCCGCCACCTGCAACTCGACGCCCTGCTCGCGGCCATGAGCGACCCGGTACTGGCGGTGGACAGCGCTGGCAAGGTGCTGCTGGCCAACCCGGCGCTGATCGCCCTGTGCGGACGCGAATCGGCCGGTCGCTCGGTGGGCGAGCTGTTTGGCGACAGCGGGCTGCTCCAGGCCTTGCTCGACAACAACTTCCACTTGCCGATGCGCGAGATGCAGCTCAATGGCCAGAGCCTGCTGCTGGATGCAACGCCGATCACCAACGCCGGCGGCCTGCTCACCCTGTATCCGCCCAATCGCATGGGCGAACGTCTCTCGGCGCTGCACCATGATCACGCCGAAGGCTTCGATGCCCTGCTCGGCGACTCCCCGGCGATCCGCACCCTCAAGGCCCGCGCCCTACGCGTCGCCACACTCGATGCGCCCTTGCTGGTGCACGGCGAGACCGGCACCGGCAAGGAGCTGGTGGCCCGCGCCTGCCACACCATCAGCAGTCGTCACGCAGCACCTTTCCTCGCACTGAACTGCGCCGCGCTACCCGAAAGCCTGGCCGAGAGCGAACTGTTCGGCTATGCCCCGGGCGCCTTCACCGGCGCACAACGTGGCGGCAAGCCAGGGCTGATGGAACTGGCCAACCAGGGCACGGTGTTTCTCGACGAGATCGGCGAGATGTCGCCCTACCTGCAGGCCAAGCTGCTGCGCTTTCTCAGCGACGGCAGCTTTCGCCGGGTCGGTGGCGACCGTGAGGTGAAGGTGGACGTGCGTATCATCAGCGCGACCCACCGCGACCTCGAACGCATGGTCGCCGAAGGCACCTTCCGCGAAGACCTGTTCTACCGCCTGAACGTGCTCAACCTGCAGGTCCCGCCGCTGCGCGAACGCGGCCAGGACATCCTGTCGCTGGCGCACTTCTTCATGCAGCAGGCCTGCACGCAGATCCAGCGCCCTCCGTGCCGCCTGACCCCAGCCACCCATCCGGCACTGCTGGCCAACCCCTGGCCAGGCAACGTGCGCCAGTTGCAGAACGTGATCTTCCGCGCGGCGGCAATCTGCGAGAGCAACCTGGTGGATATCGGTGACCTGGATATCGCCGGTACCTCGGTGGCACGTGGCCAGGATGGCGAGGTGAGCAGCCTGGAGCAGGCAGTGGGCGACTTCGAGCGCGAGCTGCTGCAGCGCCTGTATGCGAGCTACCCTTCGACTCGGCAGCTGGCGGGAAGGCTGCAGACGTCGCATACCGCGATTGCGCAGCGGCTGCGCAAATACGGGATTCCAGGCAGAAACTAAGGCCCATCAGCGCCCGAGCAGCTCGGCATCTTCAGAATTTCCCTACGCCTCGCCCCAGGCGCGTGCCACTTAGAATGTCGGCCGTTTGACCGCACGCGTGCTCCGGGTGCCTCTTCGAAAGGCCCTGCGCACGCTCGAAAGAGTGCCCAGGAGCACCTCTTTCAAAGTGACAATGAGTAGGTTTTCAATGCTCGAGCTCGACTTCTACGGCACTCTCGTGGCCGCTTCACTGGTACTTCTACTTGGACGTTGTCTTGTCGCCCGCGTCGGATTTCTACGCACCTACAACATTCCCGAACCGGTAGCTGGCGGCCTGGTGGTCGCGCTGGTGCTACTGGCGTTGCGCGCGGTTGGCGTGCACATCCAGTTCGATACCACCCTGCAAGCGCCATTGATGCTGGCGTTCTTCGCCACAATCGGGCTGAGCGCCGATATCAGCAGCCTGAAACGAGGTGGGCGCAGCGTCGGCTTGTTCCTGCTGGTCGTCACCGGATTCCTGCTGGTGCAGAACGCCATCGGCATCAGCCTCGCCCAGCTACTGGGCCTCGATCCGCTCATGGGGCTACTGGCGGGCTCGATTTCTCTATCCGGTGGTCATGGCACCGGCGCTGCCTGGGGCTCGACCTTCAGCACTCAGTACGGACTGGCTTCGGCCAGCGAACTGGCCCTGGCCTCTGCCACCTTCGGCCTGGTGCTGGGCGGGCTGATCGGTGGCCCTGTAGCACGGTTGCTGGTCAGCCGCGTCCAGCCCCCAGGGCTGGAACCGGAAACGCCGCGCGTGCCGAAAGGCTTCGAACAGCCCAACAAGGAACGCCTGATAACCCCGTTTTCGATGATCGAAAGCCTGGCGCTGATCTCGATCAGCCTATTGACAGGCACTCTGTTGAACAGCCTGTTGCGCGGCACACCGTTCGAACTTCCGACGTTCGTCTGCGTGCTGTTCGTAGGTGTCGTGCTGAGGAACGGGCTGTCCGCCGGGGGCTTGTACCAGGTGTTCGAGCGCGAAGTTCTGGTGTTGGGCAACGTCGCGCTATCGCTGTTCCTGGCCTTGGCGCTGATGTCCCTGAAACTGTGGGACCTGGCCGCCCTGGCGCTGCCCTTCCTCATCCTGCTGGGTGTACAGACGCTGGTCATGGCACTGTTCGCGATCTTCGTCACCTTCAGGGTCATGGGGCGCAATTATGATGCAGCAGTATTGGCAGCCGGGCATTGCGGGTTCGGACTCGGCGCCACGCCCACTGCCATCGCCAACATGCAAGCCGTGACCCAGCGCTACGGCGCTTCGCAGATCGCCTTTCTCGTCGTGCCCATGGTGGGGGCGTTCTTCATTGATATCGTCAACGTCATCGTGATCAAACTGTACCTGGCGCTGCCGTTTTTCACTGGCGCATGACCTTGAACGCTCCGTATCGATATTAATACATCGTATTGATATCGATACGGAGCGTTCTGCGTCCACATCCACAAGGGTTTGATCAGACAATCCTTTTCCCGGCATCCCAGCCTGTATTGATTTCATTCCATTGCCAGGGAAAATCTTTCTGGATAAGCAGTCAAGCCATTGAATTTCAATGCTTTTACTCACATGGCCACATTCTTGCTAAGGAAAACCCAACCTCAAGAGCGCGGACCAACCGCGCCCAACGCCCTGCTTCCCGAGGATTTCCCATGAGCGAGTTGCGTTTCACCGAAGATCACGAATGGCTGCGCGTCGAAGCTGACGGCAGCGTCACCGTAGGTATCACCGCCTATGCCCAGAACGCCCTTGGCGATGTGGTCTTCGTGCAACTGCCGGACCTGCAGCAGTATGAAAAAGGCGCCGAAGCCTCCACCGTCGAATCGGTCAAGGCTGCCAGCGGCGTGTACATGCCGCTGACCGGTGAAGTGGTCGCGGTCAACGAAGGTCTCAACGACAAACCTGAGCAGGTCAACGAAGACCCGCTGGGCGAAGGCTGGTTCTTCCGCTTCGTTCCTGCAGACATGAGCGAGGTGACCGCCCTGCTCGACCAGGATGCCTACGACCGCCTGCTCAAAGCCAACGACGACGCCTGAGGACCATGACCATGACCATCAACCTCGGCACCGCCAACGAATTCATCGCCCGTCACATCGGCCCACGCAGCACCGACGAACAGGCCATGCTGACCACCCTGGGCTTCGACTCTCTCGACGCCATGACCGCCGCCGTCATTCCCGACAGCATCAAGGGCACCAGCGTGCTCGGTGACGCCGACGGCCAGAGCGAGGCCGTTGCCCTCGCCGCCCTCAAGGCGATCGCCGGCAAGAACCAACTGTTCAAGAGCTTCATCGGCCAGGGCTACTACAACACCCACACGCCAGCGCCGATCCTGCGCAACCTTCTGGAAAACCCGGCGTGGTACACCGCCTATACCCCTTACCAGCCGGAAATCTCCCAGGGTCGCCTGGAAGCGCTGCTGAACTTCCAGACCCTGATCAGCGACCTCACCGGCCTGCCGATCGCCAACGCCTCGCTGCTCGACGAAGCCACCGCCGCTGCCGAGGCCATGACCTTCTGCAAACGCCTGTCGAAGAACAAGGGCAGCCATGCCTTCTTCGCCTCCGTGCATTGCCACCCGCAGACCCTCGATGTGCTGCGTACCCGTGCAGAGCCGCTGGGCATCGAGGTCGTGGTCGGTGACGAGCGTGAACTGGGCGATGTCAGCGCCTTCTTCGGCGCCCTGCTGCAATACCCGGCTAGCAACGGTGATGTGTTCGACTACCGCGAGCTGGTACAGCGTCTGCACGGCGCCGGTGCCCTGGTGGCCGTGGCCGCCGACCTGCTGGCCCTGACCCTGCTGACCCCTCCGGGCGAATTCGACGCCGATGTGGCCATCGGCAGTGCCCAGCGCTTCGGCGTACCGCTGGGCTTCGGCGGCCCGCACGCGGCCTACTTCGCCACCCGGGATGCGTTCAAGCGTGACATGCCGGGCCGCCTGGTCGGCGTTTCGATCGACCGCTTCGGCAAGACCGCACTGCGCCTGGCCATGCAAACCCGCGAGCAACACATCCGCCGCGAAAAGGCCACCAGCAACATCTGCACCGCGCAGGTCCTGCTGGCGAACATCGCCAGCATGTACGCCGTCTACCATGGCCCGGCGGGCCTCAAGCGCATCGCTGAACGTACCCACGCCCTCACCGCGATTCTCGCTGTGGGTCTGGCCAAGCTCGGCGCCAAGGTCGTTACCGGTGAATTCTTCGACACCCTGACGCTGGCCACCGGTGCCGCCACCGCCAACCTGCACGAGCAAGCGCGCGCCAAGGGCTTGAACCTGCGCCAGGTCGACACCGCACACCTGGGGCTGTCGCTGGACGAAACCAGCACCCAGGCAGATGTCGAGGCGCTCTGGGCATTGTTCGCCAATGGCCAGGCGCTGCCGGACTTCGCTACCCTCGCCGCCAACCACAGCCCGCGCCTGCCAGCTGCACTGATGCGCCAATCGGCGATCCTCGAGCACCCGGTGTTCAACCGCTACCACAGCGAAACCGAACTGATGCGCTACCTGCGCCGCCTGGCCGACAAGGACTTGGCGCTGGATCGCAGCATGATCCCGCTGGGCTCGTGCACCATGAAGCTCAATGCTGCCAGCGAAATGATTCCGGTCACCTGGGCCGAGTTCGGCAACCTGCACCCCTTCGCCCCGGCCGAGCAGAGCCAGGGCTACCTGCAGATGACCACCGAGCTTGAAGCCATGCTCTGCGCCGCCACCGGCTACGATGCCGTGTCGCTGCAGCCCAACGCCGGTTCCCAGGGCGAATACGCGGGCCTGCTGGCGATCCGCGCCTACCACCGCAGCCGCGGCGAAAGCCACCGCGACATCTGCCTGATCCCGTCGTCGGCACACGGTACCAACCCGGCCACCGCACACATGGCCGGGATGCGCGTGGTGGTCACCGCCTGCGACGCCCGGGGCAACGTCGACATCGACGACCTGCGCGCCAAGGCCCTCGAACACCGCGAGCGCCTGGCCGCGATCATGATCACCTACCCCTCGACCCACGGCGTGTTCGAGGAAGCGATCGGCGAGATCTGCGCGATCATTCACGACAACGGCGGCCAGGTGTACATCGATGGCGCCAACATGAACGCCATGGTCGGCCTGTGCGCTCCGGGCAAGTTCGGTGGCGACGTGTCGCACCTCAACCTGCACAAGACCTTCTGCATCCCCCACGGTGGTGGCGGCCCGGGCGTCGGCCCGATCGGCGTCAAGTCGCACCTGGCGCCGTTCCTGCCCGGCCATGCCGCGCTGGAAAACACTGCCGGTGCGGTCTGCGCTGCACCGTTCGGCAGCGCCAGCATCCTGCCGATCACCTGGATGTACATTCGCATGATGGGTGGCGCAGGCCTCAAGCGTGCGTCGCAGATGGCGATCCTCAACGCCAACTACATCGCCCGTCGCCTGGAAGAGCACTATCCTGTGCTGTACACCGGTGGCAACGGCCTGGTCGCCCACGAATGCATCCTCGACCTGCGTCCGCTCAAGGACACCAGCGGCATCAGCGTCGATGACGTGGCCAAGCGTTTGATCGACTTCGGCTTCCATGCTCCGACCATGTCGTTCCCGGTGGCGGGCACGCTGATGATCGAACCGACCGAAAGCGAGTCCAAGGAAGAACTGGACCGTTTCTGCGATGCGATGATCCAGATCCGCGAAGAGATTCGCGCCGTGGAGAACGGCAGCCTGGACAAGGACGACAACCCGCTCAAGAACGCCCCGCACACCGCGGCGGAACTGGTCGGCGAATGGTCCCACGGCTATAGCCGCGAGCAGGCGGTTTATCCGCTGCCGAGCCTGGTCGAGAGCAAGTACTGGCCACCGGTCGGCCGGGTCGACAACGTGTACGGCGACCGCAACCTGGTCTGCGCCTGCCCGTCGATCGAGAGCTATCAGGACGTCTGATAGCTTCTTGGCCTTGTGGGAGCGGGTTTACCCGCGAATGCAATGTTGGACTCACCGCCGCATTCGCGGGTAAACCCGCTCCCACAGGCTCTCCTCATCAACCCGCCGAACTTGGCAGGAGGTCAGCATGTCACTCAGCGTCTTCGACCTGTTCAAGATCGGCATCGGCCCCTCCAGTTCGCACACGGTCGGCCCGATGCGTGCCGCCGCGCGCTTCGCCGAGGGCTTGCGCCGCGATGGCCTGCTGGCCAGCACGGCCAGCGTCAAGGCCGAGCTCTACGGCTCGCTCGGTGCGACCGGCAAGGGTCACGGCAGCGACAAGGCTGTGCTCCTGGGGCTCGAGGGGGAACACCCCGACACCGTCGACACCGAATCCATCCCCGAACGCCTGCAGGCAATCCGCGCCAGCGGCCACCTGCACCTGCTTGGCGAACACCGGATCGACTTCGTCGAGAAACAGCACCTGGCGATGATCCGCAAGCCACTTGACTACCACCCCAATGGCATGATTTTTCGTGCCTTCGATGCTGCCGGGCTGCAGATTCGCAGCCGCGAGTACTACTCGGTAGGCGGCGGCTTCGTCGTCGACCAGGACGCAGCCGGCCAGGACCGCATCGTCGAAGACAACACCGCCCTGCCCTACCCCTTCACGACGGCCAGGCAACTGCTCGGCCATTGCGTCGAGCAGCACCTGTCGTTCAGCCAGGTGATGCTCGCCAACGAAGCCGCCTGGCGCCCCGAACAGGAAACCCGAGCCGGCCTGCTGCGCATCTGGCAGGTCATGCAGGATTGCGTCGAAGCGGGCTGTCGCCATGAGGGCATCCTGCCGGGCGGCCTCAAGGTCAAGCGCCGCGCCCCTGCCTTGCACCGCCAGCTCAGCCGACACCCGGAAGCCAGCCTGCGCGATGCGCTGTCGGTACTCGATTGGGTCAACCTCTACGCCTTGGCGGTCAACGAGGAAAACGCCTATGGCGGACGCGTCGTCACCGCACCGACCAACGGCGCGGCGGGTATCGTCCCGGCGGTGCTGCACTACTACATGCGTTTCGTTCCCGGCGCCAGCGAAGACGGCGTGGTGCGTTTTCTGCTCACCGCGGCCGCCATCGGCATCCTCTACAAGGAGAACGCCTCGATTTCCGGCGCCGAGGTCGGCTGCCAGGGCGAAGTGGGGGTGGCCTGCTCGATGGCGGCGGGCGCCCTCTGCGAAGTCATGGGCGGCACCCCGCAACAGGTGGAGAACGCCGCCGAGATCGGCATGGAACACAACCTGGGCCTGACCTGCGACCCGATCGGTGGGCTGGTCCAGGTGCCCTGCATCGAGCGCAACGCCATGGGCTCGGTCAAGGCGATCAACGCCGTGCGCATGGCCCTGCGCGGCGACGGGCAGCACTTCGTCTCGCTCGACAAGGTCATCCGCACCATGCGCCAGACCGGCGCCGACATGAAAAGCAAGTACAAGGAGACCGCCCGCGGCGGTCTGGCCGTCAACATCATCGAATGTTGACCCGAACAAAAACCAAGGAGTTACCGATGTCCGATACGTTGCTCAAGACCCCGCTGCACGCCCTTCACCTGGAGCTGGGCGCGCGCATGGTGCCGTTCGCAGGCTTCGACATGCCCGTGCAGTATCCGTTGGGGGTGCTCAAGGAACACCTGCATACCCGCGAGCAGGCCGGTCTGTTCGATGTATCGCACATGGGCCAGATCGTGCTGCGTGGCAGCGACGCGGCCAAGGCTTTGGAAAGCCTGGTGCCAGTAGACATCATCGACCTGCCGGTGGGCATGCAGCGCTACGCCATGTTCACCAATGAGCAAGGAGGCATCCTCGACGACCTGATGGTGGCCAACCTGGGCGACGACACACTGTTCCTGGTGGTCAATGCCGCCTGCAAGGATCAGGACCTGGCTCACCTGCAAAAGCACATCGGCCAGCGCTGCGAGATCCAGCCTTTGTTCGAGGAGCGCGCCCTGCTCGCCTTGCAGGGCCCGGCTGCGGTCAAGGTGCTGGAGCGCCTGGCGCCGGAAGTGGCCGGCATGACCTTCATGCAGTTCCGCCCACTGCAGTTGCTGGGGGAGGACTGCTTCGTCAGCCGCTCGGGCTACACCGGCGAGGACGGCTACGAAATCTCGGTACCGGCCACTGCTGCCGAAGCCTTGGCTCGACGCCTGCTGGCCGAGCCTGAGGTGCAGCCGATCGGCCTGGGTGCCCGCGACTCGCTGCGCCTGGAAGCCGGCCTGTGCCTGTACGGCCACGACATGGACACCGAGACTACGCCGATCGAGGCCAGCCTGTTGTGGGCGATCTCCAAGGTTCGTCGCGCCGACGGAGCACGGGCCGGTGGTTTCCCAGGCGCCACCCGCGTATTTGCCCAACAGCAGCAGGGCGTGAGCCGCAAACGTGTGGGCCTGCTGCCACAGGAGCGCACGCCGGTTCGTGAGGGCGCCGAGATTGTCGATGCGCACGGCACGCCGGTCGGCAAGGTGTGCAGCGGTGGTTTCGGCCCGACCCTCGGCGCACCCGTGGCAATGGGGTATGTCGATAACGAACATGCCGCGCTGGAAACGCCGTTGTTTGCGGTCGTGCGCGGCAAACAAGTTGCCCTGAAAGTCAGCAAAATGCCTTTCGTGGCGCAACGTTACTACCGAGGTTGAAAGCAATCTCACAACAGCGCGCTTATTCGATTACGAACCTGCGCAATAACTTTTGAACATGGCGCCAGGCCAGGCGCCATGCCGTTTCCGACAATTTTGTCGGTAATCGGCAAAAGCCTTGATCCCTGCACCGTGCGGGGCTTGTTTTTGTCGCTGGAGTTGGCGTAGAGTCTTCTCACTGTGTTTGCATGGGTCGCAACAGTTCGTGACCTGGGCCAGTAGCCGCAATTTGCTACAACCCGTTCGACGTCTCTTACTTTCCTGCAACCCAGCCCAGTACTCTTTCGCCTGTGATGCGAAAGAAACTGAAATCACTATCTAAAGATTCATAGGAAATAAGAAAATGGCTGAGCGTCAGAACGGTACCGTCAAGTGGTTCAATGACGAGAAAGGTTACGGCTTCATCACCCCAGAGAGCGGTCCGGATCTGTTCGTTCACTTCCGTGCCATCCAAGGCAACGGCTTCAAGAGCCTGAAAGAAGGCCAGAAAGTCACCTTCGTTGCAGTGCAGGGCCAGAAAGGCATGCAGGCTGACGAAGTACAAGCAGAAGGCTGATTTCTGTGAAAAAGCCCCTGCGTTGACGCGCAGGGGCTTTTTTGTGCCTGCAATTTCATAGAATGAGGACTTTCCACCCGGAGCCCTCCTGCATGTCCAAGCGTTCTCTCACCCCCCAGGGCGATTTCCCGCCCGCAGGCCTGGGGCGCCGTCTGGCGGCAATGTTCTATGACTTCCTCCTGTGCACCGCCCTGCTGATCGTCACGGCAGGTCTCTACAAGTTGGTGCAGATGTCGATCATCGGCGAGGCTCGCATGCGTGAGCTGACCGACGCCGGCGCGCTCGATGGCGATCCGCTGTTGTCCACCGTCCTGTTGTTTGCCCTGTTCGGCTTCTTTGCCAAGTTCTGGACCCACGGCGGCCAGACCCTGGGCATGCAGGTGTGGGGCGTGCGTGTACAGAATGCCGACGGCAGCGCGATCAGTTTGTGGCAGGCGCTGTTGCGCTTCGTGGTGTCTATTGCTTCGTGGTTGTGCCTGGGGCTGGGGTTCATCTGGTCGTTGATCGACAAGCGCAAGCGCAGCTGGCATGACATCTACTCGGAAACCCAGTTGGTGCGGATTCCGAAGCAGAAGAAATGACCCTGGGCTGCGATAAAGCCAACTTCGAGCCACAAAAAAGCCGACCCTGGGGTCGGCTTTCTCATTCACGCCTGGCTCATCACCCTGCCCGACGCAACAACCACACACCGGCCAGTGCGCAGATCCCGGCTGGAATCACCACCGCCAACAGCGGCGGGAAGCCGAACACCTGGCTTGACGGCCCCAGCAGGTCCTGGGCGATGCGGAACACGAAGCCCACCAGCACGCCGGTAAACACGCGCTGCCCCAGGGTCACCGAGCGCAGCGGACCGAAGATGAAGGAAATCGCCATCAGGACCAGTGCAGCGGTCACCGCGGGTTGCAGGATCTTGGTCCAGAACGCCAGCCAGTAACGGGCGTTGTTCAGGCCCTGGTCGGCCAGGTAGTGGATGTATTCCCACAACCCGGTGATCGACAACGACTCGGGAGGCAGCACCACGGTATTGAGCAATTCCGGCGTCACCGACACGTCCCAGATTTCTTCCGGTGCCTGCACCACTTCGGTGTGGTCGCCACGGAAGAACGTGGTGCTGACGTCGTGCAGCACCCAGCGCTGATCCTGGTACAGCGCGCGACGGGCGAAGCTGGAAGCGACGATCTTGCGTTGTTCGTCGAAACGGTAGCGGGTCACACCGAGCAGCAAGCCGTTGGGCTGTACCGAGTTGATGTGCACGAACTCTTCGCCCTGGCGGTGCCACATGCCGCGCTTGGAGCTTTGCGCCTCACCACCGCCCTGCGCCAGCGAGCGCTCGGCCTGGGCCTTGTTCTCGGTGACCGGTGCGACGTATTCGCCAATCAGCAGACCGACCAGCATCAGCACCAGCATCGGCTTCATCACCGCCCAGACGATACGACCGATGGACACGCCCGCAGCACGCATGATGGTCAGCTCGCTGCTGCTGGCCAGGCTGCCCAGGCCGATCAGGCAGCCGATCAGCGCAGCCATCGGCAGCATGTCATACAGCCGACGCGGCGCGGTGAGCAGCACGTAGCTGCCGGCGTCGAGCAGGGTATAGGTATCGCTCAAATCGCCCATCTCGTCGATGAAGGCGAACAGCGAGGCCAGGCCGAGGATGATTCCCAGCACGGCCAGGATGGCCAGCAGTACGCTCTGGCCGATATAGCGGTCGATCTTAACCATGGGCCACCCCCGCACGGCGCGCGGCCATCTTCAGGCGCAGCGGCTCCCAGTACATCAGCGCCAGGCCGATGAGCAGGAACAACGCGTGCACCCACCAGATGCCCAGGGAGATCGGCAACTTGCCCTTCTCGAGGGCGCCGCGAACTGAAATCAGCATCGTCAGGTAGGCCATGTACAGGAGGATCGCCGGCAGCAACTTGAGGAAGCGGCCCTGGCGCGGGTTGACCTTGGCCAGCGGCACGGCCAGCAGGGTCACGATGAATACCAGCAGCGGCAGCGACAGGCGCCATTGCAGTTCGGCGCGCTCACGCAGGCCGTCATGCCCGAACAGGTCGGTGGTCGGGATGGCTTCACGCTCGGTGACTTCCTCGCTGACCTCAGGCTTGGGCAGCAGCACACCGTAGGTGTCGTACTTGATCGCCCGATAGTCGGCCTGGCCGGGGTTGCCGTCGTAACGGTAACCGTTTTCCAGGATCAGGTAGCGGTTGCCATCAGGCTGCACCTCCTGATGGCCTTTTTCCGCCACCAGCACCGACGGTGCGCGGTCCTTGGTCTTGTCCTGGTTGAAGCGCTTCTCGGAAATGAACACCCCGCCCAGATTGACGCGGTCGTCGGACATCTGCTCGGTGTAGGTGACGCGCGTGCCGTCACGCAGGGTCTGGAAACGACCCGGCACGAGCGTATCGAACTCGGTCAGGGCATCCTGCTGGGCGATGATCTTCTGCACCTGGGCCACACCTTGGGGGGCCAGGCTCAAGCTCAGCCAGGCAACCACCAGCGCAACCAGCGCAGCCGGCGCCAGCGTCAGCGTCAGCAGACGCTGCTGACTCATGCCGGTGGCCGAGAGCACGGTCATCTCGCTTTCGAGATACAGGCGCCCGTAGGCCAGCAGGATACCGAGGAACAGGCCCAGCGGCAGGATCAGTTGCAGGAAGCCCGGCAGGCGGAAGCCCATGATCAGGAACAGCACGCCCGGGTCGAGCGCACCCTGGGCCGCCTGGGCCAGGTATTTGATGAAGCGCCCGCTCATGATGATCACCAACAGCACTGCGCTGACGGCGCTCAAGGTCACCAGGACCTCGCGGGACAGATAACGAAAGACGATCAAACCAGACACTCCTGGGTTGTCAGGGGCGGATTGCCAGACAATGACTGAGTAAAGCCAAGACCTATGCCGGTTCGCCTCAAGCGAACCTCCATGTAAAAGTGCGCGCATTATCCTGTGATTGGGCGCGCCTGTCACTTGGCGGCGCATGACAGCGGACGTCATGACCGTAAAAGTGCGACAAAGCCCCGCCATTGAAGCAGGCGCTGCCCTGCAAAAGCATAGACCGGGGTTGTCAGCAAGGCGGCGGCAGGCTCAAACTGGCCGCTTTTCAACTGGCACGCAAGCACGCGGCCAGGCCTGTCGCACTCACCCTGCGGCAGTGGCCAACAACAGAGATCATTCGGGGACCCTGACATGGAACTGGTTGTAAAGACCGTAGCCGCAGCATCCGTGAAAACCGCCACCCTGGTCGTGCCGGTCGGCGAAGGCCGCAAGCTTGGCACCGTGGCCAAGGCCGTTGATCAGGCGACCGATGGCGCCATCAGCGCTATCCTCAAGCGCGGCGACCTGGCCGGCAAGCCGGGCCAGACCCTGCTGCTGCAGAGCCTGCCAGGCCTCAAGGCCGAGCGCGTGCTGCTGGTTGGCAGCGGCAAGGATGAAGCCCTGGGCGATCGCGCCTGGCGCAAGCTGATCGCCAGCGTTGCCGGGGTGCTGCGCAACCTGGCAGGCGGTGACGCCGTGCTGGCCTTGGACGACATCGCCGTGGCCAACCGCGACGGTCATTACGGCAAATATCGCCTGCTGGCCGAAACCCTGCTCGACGGCAGCTACGTGTTCGACCGTTTCAAGAGCCAGAAGGCCGAACCGCGCGCCCTGAAGAAAGTCACCCTGCTCGCCGACAAAGCCGGCCAGGCTGACGTCGAGCGTGCGGTCAAGCATGCCACCGCCCTCACCACCGGCATGAGCCTGACCCGCGACCTGGGCAACCTGCCGCCAAACGTCTGCCACCCGAGCTTCCTCGCCGAGCAGGCCAAGGAACTGGGCAAGGCGCACAAGGGCCTCAAGGTCGAAGTGCTCGACGAGAAGAAGATCAAGGACCTGGGCATGGGCGCGTTCTACGCCGTAGGCCAGGGCAGCGATCAGCCGCCACGCCTGATCGTCATGCAATACCAAGGTGCCAAGAAGACCGACAAGCCGTTCGTGCTGGTCGGCAAGGGCATCACCTTCGATACCGGCGGCATCAGCCTCAAACCCGGTGCCGGCATGGATGAAATGAAGTACGACATGGGCGGCGCCGCCAGCGTGTTCGGCACCCTGCGTGCGGTGCTCGAGCTGCAGTTGCCGATCAACCTGGTGTGCCTGCTGGCCTGCGCCGAGAACATGCCCAGCGGCGGCGCAACCCGCCCGGGCGACATCGTCACCACCATGAGCGGGCAGACCGTCGAGATCCTCAACACCGACGCCGAAGGCCGCCTGGTGCTGTGCGACACGCTGACCTATGCCGAGCGCTTCAAACCGCAGGCGGTGATCGACATCGCCACCCTCACCGGCGCCTGCATCGTCGCCCTGGGCAGCCACACGTCGGGCCTGATGGGCAACAGCGACGATCTGGTCGGCCAGTTGCTCGACGCTGGCAAGCGTGCCGACGACCGCGCCTGGCAACTGCCGCTGTTCGACGAGTACCAGGAACAACTGGACAGCCCGTTCGCCGACATCGCCAACATCGGCGGCCCTAAAGCCGGCACCATCACCGCGGGCTGCTTCCTGTCGCGCTTCACCAAGAACTACAGCTGGGCCCACCTGGACATCGCCGGTACCGCATGGGTCAGCGGTGGCAAGGACAAGGGTGCCACCGGCCGTCCTGTTCCGCTGCTGACCCAGTACCTGCTGGATCGCGCGGGCGTCTGATGGCGTAAGTCCATGGCGGCCCTGTCGCGGGCAATCCCGCTCCCACAGATCAGCACTGCAGCGAACCTGTGGGAGCGGGCTCGCCCCTCGACAGGGCCGTCACGGCCCCTCCACCTCCAAGCTCAACGTACCTGACCATGAGCAAAGTCGATTTCTACATCCTGCCCACCGACTCGCTGTCGGCGCGGCTGGATTTCGCCTGCAAGCTGTGCGAAAAGGCCTGGCGCCTCGGCCACCGGGTCTACCTGCATTGCCAGGACGACGAACAGCGAAACGCCCTGGATGAACGCCTGTGGCACTTCAAGGGCGAGGCTTTCGTGCCCCATGACCTGGCCGAGCAACACGCCGATGCCAGGGTCGCATTGGGCCTGGGCGACACTGCTGGCGAGCACCGCGACCTGCTGATCAACCTGGGCGGTGATGTGCCAGGGTTCGTCGGCCAGTTCGAGCGGGTCGCAGAGATCGTTGTCGAAGAGGCGTCCATTCGCCAGTTGGCCCGCGAGCGATTCCGTTTCTACCGCGAACAGGGCTATGCTCTGCAAGACCACCGCTTACAGCGACTTTGACGACGATGGACAAACCCTCCTCACTGACACAATCCGCCCACCTGCTCGACGATCTCGAGTCGATCCGCCAGTTGCTTGGCGACGCCGACCTGCAGCCGCCGCTACTAACCGAAACGGTCGAGCAGATTCCCCTGCTGCTCGATGAGCCGGCCGACAACGCGACAACCGCCGTCGAACCTGCCCAGGCCAGCGCGCCGGAAGAAGATGCCCAGACTCGCCGCCAGGACACCCTGCTGCACCTGGACACCGAACTGCGCGCTGCGGCGCAATCGATCATGCAGGACGTGATCAACGACTTCGTTCCGCACATCGAGACCGAGGTCAAACGTCGCCTCGAAGCGCGGATGGAGCGGTTGATCAAGCGTTCCGAGTAAGCACGAACATTCACGGTGCGGCCTTCGCGGGTAAATCGCAGCAGCGAACCGCCGCTCCCACAGGCACGGCGCCGCTCGCGGGGCAGTGGAAAACCTGTGGGAGCGGGTTTACCCGCGAAGGCCGCACCTCGTCCGCAAGGCATGCACAACGCTCGCAGCTTGTCGCCTGAAACTCCCGGCTCCGTTATACTCTTCGGCTTTTCCGTATTTATGCCTAAGGGTCCCGCCGCGCATGGATAAGACCTACCAGCCGCACGCCATCGAAACTTCCTGGTACAACACCTGGGAGTCCGAGAACTATTTCGCCCCGCAAGGTGCAGGCGAGTCCTACACCATCATGATCCCACCGCCGAACGTGACCGGCAGCCTGCACATGGGTCATGGGTTCAACAACGCGATCATGGACGCCCTGATCCGCTTCCGCCGCATGCAGGGGCGCGACACCCTGTGGCAGCCGGGCACCGACCACGCCGGCATCGCCACGCAGATGCTGGTGGAGCGCCAGCTCGAGGCGAAAGGCCAGAACCGCCACGACCTGGGCCGCGAAAAGTTCCTGGAGAAGGTCTGGGAGTGGAAGGATCAGTCCGGTGGCAACATCAGCCGCCAGATCCGTCGCCTGGGTTCGTCGGTCGACTGGAGCCGCGAACGCTTCACCATGGATGACGGCCTGTCCGAAGCCGTCAAGGAAGCCTTCGTGCGCCTGCATGAGGACGGCCTGATCTACCGCGGCAAGCGTCTGGTCAACTGGGACACCAAGCTGCACACCGCGATTTCCGACCTCGAAGTGGAAAACCACGACGAGAAAGGCCACCTGTGGAACCTGCGCTACCCGCTGGCCGATGGGGCCACCACGGCCGAAGGCAAGGACCACCTGGTCGTTGCCACCACCCGCCCGGAAACCCTGCTCGGTGACGTCGCCGTTGCCGTCAACCCGACCGACGAACGCTACCAGGCGCTGATCGGCAAGTTCGTCGAACTGCCGCTGGTCGGACGCCGCATCCCGATCATCGCCGACGACTACTGCGATCCCGAGTTCGGTACCGGCTGCGTGAAAATCACCCCGGCCCACGACTTCAACGACTATGAAGTCGGCAAGCGCCACAACCTGCCGCTGCTGAACATCTTCGACAAGAACGCCACCGTGCTCGCCGCGGTCCAGGCCTTCAACCTCGATGGCAGCGTCAACGAAAACCTCGACACCTCGCTGCCTGCGCAGTACGCCGGCCTCGACCGCTTCGTGGCGCGCAAGCAAATGGTTGCCGACCTGGATGCGCAGGGGCTGCTGGTCAGCGTCGATGACCACGCCCTGAAAGTGCCGAAAGGCGACCGCTCGGGTACCGTCATCGAGCCGTGGCTGACCGACCAGTGGTACGTCTCCACCAAGCCGCTGGCCGAGCCAGCCATCGCCGCCGTGGAAGACGGTCGCATCCAGTTCGTGCCGAAACAGTACGAGAACATGTACTTCTCCTGGATGCGCGACATCCAGGACTGGTGCATCAGCCGCCAGCTGTGGTGGGGCCACCGCATCCCGGCGTGGTACGACGAGGCCGGCCAGGTCTATGTCGGCCGCAACGAGGAAGAAGTGCGGACCAAGCACGGCCTGGGCAGCGATGTGGTCCTGCGCCAGGACGACGACGTGCTCGACACCTGGTTCAGCTCGGGCCTGTGGACCTTCTCCACGCTCGGCTGGCCGGAGCAGACCGAGTTCCTGAAGAAATTCCACTCCACCGACGTACTGGTCACGGGCTTCGACATCATCTTCTTCTGGGTCGCCCGGATGATCATGCTGACCATGCACCTGATCAAGAACGAGGATGGCACCCCGCAGGTCCCGTTCAAGACCGTGTACGTGCATGGCCTGGTGCGCGATGGCCAAGGCCAGAAGATGTCCAAGTCCAAGGGCAACGTGCTCGACCCGCTGGACATCGTCGACGGCATCACGCTCGAAGCGCTACTGGAAAAACGTACCAGCGGCCTGATGCAGCCCAAGCTCGCCGAGAAGATCGCCAAGCAGACCAAGGCCGAATTCCCCGAGGGTATCGCCAGCTACGGCACCGATGCCCTGCGCTTCACCTTCTGCTCGCTGGCCTCCACCGGCCGTGACATCAAGTTCGACATGGGCCGCGTCGAAGGCTACCGCAACTTCTGCAACAAGATCTGGAACGCTGCTCGCTACGTGCTGGACAAAGGCGAGGACTGCGGCCAGAACGGCGAGGCCTACGAGCTGTCGCTGGCCGATCGCTGGATCATCTCGCAACTGCAACGCACCGAAGCGGAAGTGACCCGCCAGCTCGAGCAGTTCCGCTTTGACCTGGCCAGCCAGGCGCTGTACGAGTTCGTCTGGAACCAGTACTGCGACTGGTACCTGGAGCTGTCCAAGCCGGTACTGTGGGATGAGAATGCGCCCATCGAGCGCGCCCGCGGTACTCGCCGTACCCTGGTCCGCGTGCTGGAAGTGGTACTGCGCCTGGCGCATCCGTTCATGCCGTTCATCACCGAAGAAATCTGGCAGCGCATCGCGCCGCTGGCGGGCGTCCAGGGCAAAACCATCATGCTGCAGCCTTGGCCGGTGGCCAATGAGAGCCGCATCGATGCCAGCGCCGAAGGCGACATCGAATGGCTCAAGGAGCTGATGGTCGGCCTGCGCAACATCCGCGCCGAGATGAACATCGGCCCGGGCAAGCCGCTGCCGCTGTTCCTGAAGAACGCCAATGCCGACGACCAGCGTCGCCTGCAGGAAAACGAAGCGCTGCTCAAGAAGCTGGCCAAGGTCGAGACCTTCACCGTACTCGGCGAGCAGGACGAAGCGCCGCTGTCGGCCACCGCACTGGTGGGCGATCTGCAGGTACTGGTACCGATGGCCGGCCTGATCGACAAGGACGCCGAGCTTGCACGCCTGAACAAGGAAATCCAGCGCCTGCAGGGTGAGGTCCAGCGTGTCGGCGGCAAGCTGTCCAACGCCGCCTTCGTCGACAAGGCACCGCCTGCGGTGATCGAGAAGGAACGCGCCAAGCTGGCCGAGTCCGAACAGGCCCTGGCCAACTTCACCGAGCAGCATGCGCGGATTGCAGCGCTGTAACCTGACATTGCTGAACTGACCGGCGAGGGCTTCGCCCTCGTTCGCGGCCAAGGCCGCTCCCACAGGAATGGGCTGTCTTCAAAGAGCCCCACTATCCTGTGGGAGCGGCCTTGGCCGCGAATGGGCCGCCGTGCGGCCTTTGGCCAGTGCAAGCGACACCGGACACGAGCATGACC
Organism: Pseudomonas sp. A014; assembly: GCF_052378495.1. Taxonomy (NCBI): domain Bacteria; kingdom Pseudomonadati; phylum Pseudomonadota; class Gammaproteobacteria; order Pseudomonadales; family Pseudomonadaceae; genus Pseudomonas; species Pseudomonas sp. A014. The sequence continues at coordinate 1,108,386 of NZ_CP199001.1, read as the reverse complement.
CAGAACAAACCCACCCTGCATCCGCGCAATCGCCACCAGGGCCGCTACGACTTCCCCAGCCTGATCAAGGCCCATCCTGACCTGGCCCGGTTCACCATCACCAACCCCCACGGCAAACCCAGCATCGACTTCGCCAACCCCGAGGCCGTGCGCGTGTTCAACCGTGCCTTGCTAAAGGCCCAGTACGGCATCCAGCACTGGGACATCCCCGCGGACTACCTGTGCCCGCCGATCCCAGGACGCGCCGACTACATCCACGTGCTGGCCGACCTGCTGGCCGAAGACAACGGCGGGCAGGTCCCACGCGGCGCCCAGGTGCGCGCGCTGGACATCGGCGTCGGCGCCAACTGCATCTACCCGCTGCTCGGCCATAGCGACTACCGCTGGCGCTTTCTCGGCTCGGATATCGACGCCACGGCGCTGGCCTCGGCCAAGGCGATCGTCCAGGCCAATGGCCTGAACAAGGCCATCACCCTGCGTCAGCAGGCCAACCGCAGGCACATCCTCAGCGGCCTGCTGCAGGACGACGAGCGCTTCGACCTGACCCTGTGCAACCCACCCTTCCACGGCTCGCGCGAGGAGGCCACCCGTGGCAGCCAGCGCAAATGGAAGAATCTGGGCAAGCAGGATCCCACCCGCAAGCTGCCAGTGCTGAACTTCGGCGGGCAGAACAACGAGCTGTGGTGCGAGGGCGGCGAGATCCGCTTCGTCACCCAACTGGTGAACGAAAGCGTGCAGCACGGCGAGCGGGTGCTGTGGTTCACCAGCCTGGTGTCCAAGGTCAGCAACCTGCCGGGTATCGAAGCGGCGCTCAAGAAAGCGGGCGTGAAAGCCCAGCGCGTCGTCGAGATGGGCCAGGGCCAGAAACAGAGCCGCATGGTGGCCTGGAGCTTCCAGGACGACGCCATGCGCAGCGCCTGGCATGCCGCGCGAGGCAAGGCGCAGGCATGAAAAAACCGCGCCCGGACAAGCCGGGCGCGGTTTCAATGAAGCATCGACAATTACTTGTTGATGGCGTCGTTCAGGACCTTGGCTGGTACGAACTTGACGACTTTCTTGGCAGCGATTTCGATGGCAGCGCCAGTCGAAGGGTTGCGGCCAGTGCGGGCAGGACGCTCGGAGACTTTCAGCTTGCCGATGCCTGGCAGGGTGATTTCAGCGCCGTTTTCCAGTTGGTCAGCGACGATCTGGCCCAGTTGCTCCAGAGCGTTGCGCGCGGTGGTTTTCGGCGCGTCGATGGCTTCGGCGATGTCGGCAATCAGTTGGTCTTTGGTCAATGCCATGGTGGTGTTCCTTCCCTATCAAATCAGAGGTATGCAGCGTGCTTCATCGTTATCGGGCCTGCACGGAAGGTCCGGCGAGCCTCGCCAATCGCGTATGTAGATACGAAAATCAGCGTTTGGTTCGACACGACGCAAGCGAGCTGCCAGCAATGCGCCACCCCAAGGGGCGCAAGACGGCGCAAAGCTAACACAGGAACCAGGAAATATCCGCTGTCGGCCGTGATTTTATTGAGGTTTTTCGGGGGTTTGCCCGAAAAGCGCAGGTTTTTGAACAAAAAACGAACAACTGGCATTTCCGCCAACATCTGGCCACTGCATCACCCCTGCCCTGCGGTAAACTGAGCCACTTTGCAGCGCGGTATCGCACCGCCCATCCTTTCAGAGAATTCCATGCCAATCCGTCATTGCATCGTTCACCTGATCGACAAGAAGCCCGACGGCAGCCCCGCCGTGCTCCATGCGCGAGACACCGAACTGGCGGCGTCGGACGCCATCGAGAACCTCCTGGCCGACCTCAACGACAGCTATAACGCCAAACAGGGCAAGGCCTGGGGCTTCTTCCACGGAGAATCCGGCGCCTACCCGCTCAGTGGCTGGCTCAAGCAGTATCAGGAAGAGGAAAAGGACTTCACCACCTTCAGCCGCATCGCAGTCGAGCACCTGCAGAAGCTGATGGAAGAGTCGAACCTGTCCACAGGCGGTCATGTGCTGTTCGCCCATTATCAGCAAGGCATGACCGAGTATCTGGTCATCGCCCTGCTGCACCACAGCGAAGGCGTGGCGGTGAACGCCGAACTCGACGTCACCCCGTCGCGCCACCTGGACTTGGGGCAACTGCACCTGGCCGCGCGAATCAACCTGTCCGAGTGGAAGAACAATCAGCACTCGAAGCAGTACATTTCCTTCATCAAGGGCAAGAACGGCAAGAAGGTGTCGGACTACTTCCGCGATTTCATCGGCTGTCAGGAAGGTGTCGATGGCCCTGGTGAAACCCGAACCCTGCTCAAGGCGTTCAGCGACTTCGTCGAAAGCGAGGATCTGCCCGAGGAAGCGGCGCGCGAGAAGACCCAGACCCTGGTTGACTATGCCACCAGCCAGACCAAGCAGGGCGAGCCGATCACCCTGGAGGAACTGTCGAGCCTGATCGACGAAGACCGCCCCAAGGCGTTCTTCGACCACATCCGCAACAAGGACTACGGCCTGTCGCCGGAAATTCCTGCGGACAAACGCACCCTGAACCAGTTCCGCCGTTTCACTGGACGTGCCGAGGGTCTGTCGATCAGCTTCGAGGCCCACCTGCTGGGCTCGAAGATCGAGTATGACGAAGAAGCCGGAACCCTGGTGATCAAGGGCCTTCCGACACAACTGATCGATCAGCTCAAGCGCCGCAAGGACTGAGTTCGACCGTCGCCCCACCCTGCGCGAAGGAGGCGACCAGCGCCTCCTTCGCCGATTTGCGCAGCTTTTTCACCAGCCGCTCCTGACGCAGGGCTTCGCCTTTGTCCGGCCACTGCTCGACATAGACCAATGCCTGCGCCGGGCTGGTCTTGAAATAACGCGCGCCCTGCCCTTTCTGATGCTTCTGGAAGCGTCGCTGCGGATCGTCACTGATGCCGCAATACAGCGAGCCATTGGCCGCCCGCACGAGGTACACGTACCAGGGCTTGGCCTCCCGTTCGGGAATATCTTCACTCGCCACAGGGATCCTGAGTGTCATTAGTTTGGAGAGCCCATCCATATCCAGGGCTCTACCATGTTGAAAAAATGTTTCCGGCTGCTAGCCACAGCTGCGCTGCTAACGCCATTCCTGGCCCAGGCGTCCCTCGGCGAGCGAACCGCTGCGCAGATGCAGGAAAACTATGATGCTGCACCGGTTGACTGTGGGGGTTCGGCCATTCCGGCCCACGGTTGTTCGGGCGTACTGATCCGCGCGACCAAACCATCCCCCAAGTATCACACCTGGCATCATAGCCCGAACAACAAGGAAAAAGGCGGCGTCTCGTTCTCCTACCTGCGCACCGACCTGCCGATCACAAGCCTGGCTGCCGACGCCCGCAGCGGCTTTACCCTGTACCCGCGCATGCAGCGCCCGGCAGGGTCGATCACCTATCAGGTGCTGTGCGCCTGGCCAACCGATGGCGATACCTGGACTCGCGAACAACAAGGCTGTGGCAACAACAGCCAAACCACCTCGACCGAGCGCCTGTGCCATGAGCAAGGCATCACGACCGCGCAGGCCTGGATCGACGAGTTCCGCCGCTCCGGGGACTACAAGCGCCAATGCGCATTCGATGTCCGTGACGTCCGCAAGAGCGAGCGGGCCGACGCCTTCTACCAGAGCCTGACGGCACAGCGAATGTTCGCCTCCGAACTACCATTCCCTTGGAATGAAGTCATCGTTCAAGCCTGGGAAGAGGACCAATCCCACAGACTGCCGATCCAGTCGTTCTTCCACATCGAAGGCATGTGGGGGGCGCTCGAGCAAGCACATGCGGACCAGAAGGACTGGTACGAGACCTACGGCGCCTACATCCCGATCATCCGCATCCGCATGCCGCAGCAGGCCCATGACAAGGCCACGTTCAGCTATCACAGTAACGAACAGGCGGTTCCCACGTCCTGAAAAGGCGATCAGCGCGCCTGGAATGCCCGCAGGCCCTTGGTGGCCTGCTGGCGGACCTTGTTTCTTACCAGAGGGCTCCACCCCAGTAACAGGCCGGGCGTACCAAGGGCTTGGCGCGACCAACGCCACAGGTCGAAACTGTCGTCATGCTGACAGATCAAACCGTCACGGAACACGAAACGAGCCTGGATATCATTGACCACGGTACGGCCGGTCTGGCTGAACAGGTAAGTGGCGACCCAATGGGCACTACCACCCTGTGCATCCGCGTGCACGCTGTCGAAGGTCAGGGAGAAGTCCTTGGCGCGGGTGGTCAGCATCCGCCACATGTCACCCACGTCCTGGCCGCGCAAGGTACCGAAGGCCGGATCGCTGAAAACGATGTCATCGCTGTAGCAGGCCACCATGGCCTCGGCGTCCAGGCGCTGGAAGGCCTGATAAAAACGGGTGATCAGGGCGCTGTTGGCGTCACTCATGGGGCAGGTCCGTCCAGTGAATCGAAAGCTGCACGATAATCCGCGCCCCGCCTTCGCGCCATGGTCATTTGCGCCATGAATGCATCCAGCGTCGCACCGGTTTCACACCCGCTCGCTGACGACCTGCACATGCAGCGCCCGCCCGGCCCCCAGACCGAAGACGATCGCCCCCAGCCCCAGCACCGCGAAGATCCAGCCAACCGCTGCCCAGCCATCGGTGAGGTCATGTACCAATCCGACCGCGAACGGGCCCATCGAAGCCAGCGTGTAGCCGACGCCCTGGGCCATGCTCGACAAGTTCGCAGCCACGTGCGAATCCTTCGAACGCAGCACGATCAGGGTCAAGGCCAGGGCGAAAGTACCGCCTTGCCCCAGCCCCAGCAGCACCGCCCAGCCCCACAGCCCCGAGATTGGCGCATACAGGCATCCGAACAAGCCGCCGAGGGTGACCAGCATCACCACCACGATCGCCAGCCGCTGATCCTTGCCGCGGGTCGCCAGCCAGGGCGCACTGAGCGAGCTGATCAGCTGCACCAGCACCGACCCCGAAAGCACCAGACCGGCTTGCGTGGGGCTCAGGCCACGACCGATGAGAATCGACGGCAGCCAGCCGAACACGATGTAGGCCAGCGAGGACTGCAGCCCCATGTACAACGTTACCTGCCAGGCCAACCGATCGCGCCACAGCCCACGCACCCGATAGGCCACCTGGTGCGCGCCATGCCCTTGGCGCGCCTGGGGCGCCCACACCAGCATCGCCAGCAGCGCGGGCAACAGCCAGAAGCCCAGCCCCATGGCCCAACTGTCGCCGAAGTACTGGCTCAAGGGCACGGTGCTGCCCGCGGCCATCGCTGCGCCAAGGCACAGGGCCATGGTGTAGACGCCCGTCAGGGTGCCGGCATGAGCGGGGAAATCACGCTTGACGATGCCCGGTAGCAGCACGCCGATGATGCCGATGCTGGCACCGGCGATCAGGCTGCCGACGAATACCCCGGTCGCACCGAGTGCACTGCGCAGCAGGATCCCCAGCGCCAGGGTCAGGAGGATGCCCAGAATCACCCGCTCGCTGCCAAAACGACGCGCCAGGATCGGCGCCAGTGGCGCGAACAGGCCCAAGCACAGGACAGGCAAGGTCGTCAGTAAACCTGCCGCGGAAGCATTGAGCCCCAGCCCCTCGGACACCTGGCCCAGCACCGGCGCCATGCTCGACAGCGCCGGGCGCAGGTTCAACGCGACCAGCACCAACCCCAGCAACAGCAACCAAGGTCGGCGCAGCATCACCGGCTGCTGCTGGACCTGTTCGTCGTCAGCCTCGGCATCGATCAGCAGCTCATCGAGTTCAGGGTCGTGCTTGGAGTGGTTGGACGTCAGTTGTTCAGGCATGGGGCACTCGGGCTCAAGATTCGATGAGGGCCCGGCTCAGGCGCTTGGCCGCGTCCGGGTCGCGTTGTTCGATGGCGTCGAGGATCTGCACATGCAGGTCGAACACTCGTTGACTGCGGGGAAGCGCACTCATGTTGTGCTGCACCGCTGCAGCGACGACGCTGGAAAAGTAGCGGTACAACTCGCTCAGTGCGGGGTTGTGCGCTGCGTCCACCAGGCGCTGGTGGAACACCAGGTCACAGGCCACATAGGTGTCCAGATCGCCGTGGAAGTGCCCACAGCTGCGCTCCAGGGCCTCGCGCAAGTCGCGCAGATCATCGTCGGTGCGCCGCAGGGCGGCGAGGCCGATGGCCTCGGCTTCGAGGATGCAACGGGTCTCGCGGGCCTGCTCGACCGTGCAGCGCGAGATGGCCTGCACTGCCTGCAAGGGGTCTTGGGCGGTGCGCAGATAGCTGCCGTCGCCCTGGCGCACTTCTACCAGACCACTGAAGGCCAGCACACGCATGGCCTCACGCACGGTATTGCGGCTGATGCCCAGTTCCAGGGCCAGTTCCGGCTCGGTGGGCAGGCGCTGCCCCACAGCCCAGGCGCCCTGGGCAATGCGCTCGCGCAATTGGTCCACGGCTTGCTCCACCAGGGAGCGCTTGATCAACAGGGACATACTAACGTCCAGTCATCGGATGAATTTACAAGTGGCAACAATAGCGCTGAAAAGCATCGCGGGGCAAGTCGGAGCGGCGATGCAGCGATCCGACTTGCCCCGCGACAGGAACGACGCGAACTACCCGTTCAACGCATCGATCAACGCCTGGTTCATCTCCGGCGTGCCTACGGTGATCCTCAGGAACTGCGCGATCCGTGCCTGCTTGAAGTGCCGCACGATCACCCCCTGCTCACGCAGGCGCGCCGCCAGTTCTGCCGCATCCTGTTGCGGGTGCCGGGCGAAGATGAAGTTGGCCGCCGATGGCAGCACCTCGAAGCCCCGCGCCGTCAACTGCTCGACCAACGCATCGCGGCTGTCGATGACCTTGCGGCAGGTCTCGTCGAAGTATGCGCGGTCTTCGAACGCTGCCGCCGCCCCGACGATCGCCATGCGATCGAGCGGATAGGAGTTGAAACTGTTCTTGATCCGCTCCAGTGCCTCGATCAGGTCCGGATGCCCCACGGCCAGCCCCACCCGCAGACCCGCCAGCGAGCGCGACTTGGACAGGGTCTGGGTCACCAGCAAATTGTCGTAGCGGTCCACCAGTGCGATCGCGGTTTCGCCGCCAAAGTCGATGTAGGCTTCGTCCACGACCACCACCGAGTCGCGATTGGCCTGGAGCAAGCGCTCGATGGCCTCGAGCGGCAGCAGGCAGCCAGTCGGAGCGTTAGGGTTGGGGAAGATGATCCCGGCATTGGGCTTGTTGTAGTCCTCGATGCGGATCTGGAACTGCTCGTCCAGCGCCACCTGCTCGAAGTCGATACCGTACAAGCCGCAGTACACCGGATAGAAGCTGTAGCTGATATCCGGGAACAGCAGCGGCGCGCCGTGCTGGAACAGGCCGTGGAAGATGTGCGCCAGCACCTCGTCCGAACCGTTGCCGACGAAGACCTGCTGCGGGGTGACCTTGTAGTAATCAGCCACAGCCTGCTTGAGCCGGTCGCTGTTCGGATCCGGGTACAGGCGCAGGTTGTCGCTCAACTCGCCACGCATGGCCTCCAACGCCTTGGGCGAAGGCCCATAGGGGTTTTCGTTGGTATTGAGCTTGACCAGGCGAGCCAGCTTGGGCTGCTCACCCGGCACGTAAGGCACCAGGTCCTTGACGAAGGGGCTCCAGAATCGACTCATGTTCAGTTCCCCTTCTCGTTGAGGATGCGGTATTCGGCGCTACGGGCGTGGGCGGTCAGCGACTCGCCACGGGCCAGTACGGATGCAGTGTGACCGAGCTCGGATGCGCCCTGCTCGGAGCAGAAGATGATCGACGAACGCTTCTGGAAGTCATACACCCCCAGCGGTGAAGAGAACCGTGCGGTGCCGGATGTGGGCAACACGTGGTTAGGGCCTGCACAGTAGTCACCCAGGGCCTCGCTGGTGTGGCGGCCCATGAAGATCGCGCCGGCATGGCGGATCTGCGGCAACCAGGCCTGCGGGTCGGCGACCGACAATTCGAGGTGTTCCGGGGCGATGCGGTTGGCGACCTCGATGGCCTGCTGCATGTCACGCACCTGGATCAGGGCGCCTCGACCGTTGATCGACTTCTCGATGATCTCGGCGCGCTCCATGGTGGGCAGCAGCTTGTCGATGCTGGCCGCCACGCGGTCGAGGAAGGCCGCATCAGGGCTGACCAGGATCGCCTGCGCATCTTCGTCGTGCTCGGCCTGGGAGAACAGGTCCATGGCGATCCAGTCCGGGTCGGTCTGGCCATCGCATACCACGAGGATTTCCGATGGCCCGGCGATCATGTCGATGCCGACCTGGCCGAACACATGGCGTTTGGCGGTGGCTACGTAGATATTGCCGGGACCGACGATCTTGTCGACCTGCGGCACGCTCTCGGTGCCGTAGGCCAACGCCGCGACTGCCTGCGCGCCACCGACGGTGAACACGCGATCGACGCCGGCGATACAGGCCGCAGCCAGCACCAGCTCGTTGATCTCTCCACGCGGGGTCGGCACCACCATGACCACCTCACCGACACCGGCCACCTTGGCGGGGATGGCATTCATCAGTACCGATGACGGGTACGACGCCTTGCCGCCAGGCACGTACAGCCCTGCGCGATCGAGCGGGGTGACTTTCTGGCCGAGCACGGTGCCATCAGCCTCGGTGTACTGCCAGGAATCCTGCTTCTGTCGTTCGTGGTAGCTGCGCACGCGGTTGGCGGCAGTTTCCAGCGCCTCGCGCTGGGCTGCGGAGATCCGAGTCAGGGCCAGCTCCAGGCGCTCGCGACCCAGGATCAGGTCATCGATAGACTTGGCATCAACGCCATCGAAACGCTGGGTGAACTCCACCAGCGCCGCATCGCCACGCTCGCGCACGGACTTGATGATGTCGAGCACCCGCTGGTTGACCGCGTCATCGGACACGCTTTCCCAGCTCAGCAGATGATCCAGATGTCGCGCGAAATCCGGATCAGCAGCGTTGAGACGGGCAATTGCAGTGGACACGGTCATGACGAGGGCCTCGTTTTATTGGCGAATGCTCAGGCGCCCTAGGCTACCAGTCCATCCGCGCGGGCACCCGAGAAAAGTGGCTATGACGCGGATAGACGGGCGCGACAGCGAAGGTCGCGCGCAGAAGTCAGCCGCGGTGTCGCGATTCGACAGCCTTGCGCAGGGTGTCGATGAGATTCTGGATACGGGCGTGCTGCATCTTCATGGAGGCCTTGTTCACCACCAGGCGCGAACTGATCGTGGCGATCAGTTCCTGTGGCTCGAGGCCATTGGCGCGCAGGGTGTTGCCGGTGTCCACCACGTCGATGATCTTGTCGGCGAGGTTGATCAGCGGGGCCAGCTCCATGGAGCCATAGAGTTTGATGATGTCGACCTGGCGGCCTTGTTCGGCGTAATAGCGCTTGGCTACGTTGACGAACTTGGTGGCCACACGCAGACGCCCCTTGGGCTCGGGTGCACCAACGACGCCAGCGGTCATCAACTTGCACTTGGCGATCTGCAGGTCGAGCGGCTCGTACAGACCTTGGCCGCCGTATTCCATCAACACGTCCTTGCCGGCCACACCCAGGTCGGCGGCACCATGCTCGACGTAGGTCGGCACGTCGGTGGCACGCACGATGAGCAGGCGCACGTCGTCCTGCGTGGTGGGGATGATCAGCTTGCGGCTCTTGTCCGGGTTCTCGGTCGGCACGATACCGGCCTCGGCCAGCAGCGGCAGGGTATCGTCGAGAATACGGCCTTTGGAAAGCGCGATGGTCAACATTGCAACGTCGGTCCTTAAGCGGCTACAGCCGGCCAGGTCATCGACCTGGCCGTGTTCGATTCGGCTGGCACGTCCGTGTGCCGATCACAGGCAGAGAGCGCGACTAGCCCGGTACGCGACGGATCTTCGCGCCCAGCATCTGCAGTTTTTCCTCGATGCACTCGTAACCACGGTCGATGTGGTAGATGCGGTCGATCAGGGTATCACCTTCGGCGACCAGCGCAGACAGCACCAGGCTCGCCGAAGCGCGCAGGTCGGTAGCCATCACGGGCGCACCCTTGAGCGCCTTGACCCCGGTGACGATGGCGGTATTGCCTTCGACCTGGATCTGCGCGCCCATGCGGTGCATCTCGTACACGTGCATGAAGCGGTTTTCGAAGATCGTCTCGATCACGGCGCCCGTGCCTTCGGCAATGGCGTTGAGGGAGATGAACTGTGCCTGCATGTCGGTCGGGAATGCCGGATACGGCGCGGTACGCAGGTTGACGGCCTTAGGCCGCTTGCCGTGCATGTCCAGCTCGATCCAGTCTTCACCGGTCGTGATGTCGGCGCCAGCTTCCTTGAGCTTCTCGAGGACGGCTTCGAGGATGGTCGGATCGGTGTCCTTGACCTTGACGCGACCGCCGGTAACAGCAGCAGCGACGAGGTAGGTACCGGTCTCGATACGGTCGGGCATCACACGGTAGCTGGCCGAGTGCAGGCGCTCGACACCATCGATGGTGATGGTGTCGGTACCGGCGCCCTGGATTTTCGCACCCATGGCGATCAGGAAGTTGGCCAGGTCGACCACTTCAGGCTCGCGCGCGGCGTTCTGCAGCACGCTGCGGCCCTTGGCGAGCGCAGCAGCCATCATGATGTTCTCGGTACCGGTCACGCTGACCGTGTCGAAGAAGAAGTGCGCACCACGCAGGCCGCCTTCAGGGGCCTTGGCCTTGATGTAACCACCTTCGACTTCGATCTTCGCGCCCATTGCTTCAAGGCCACGGATGTGCAGGTCGACCGGACGCGAACCGATGGCGCAGCCACCTGGCAAGGCGACTTCGGCCTCGCCGAAGCGGGCGACCATCGGGCCGAGTACCAGGATCGAGGCGCGCATGGTCTTGACCAGCTCGTAGGGCGCAACCAACGTCTTGATGGTGCGCGGATCGATCTCCACCGCCAGCTTCTCGTCGATCACAGGCTCGATGCCCATGCGCCCGAACAGCTCGATCATGGTGGTGATGTCGTGCAGGTGCGGCAGGTTGCCGACGGTGACCGGGCCATCGGCCAGGAGCGTGGCCGACAGAATCGGCAGGGCCGCGTTCTTCGCGCCGGAAATGCGGATCTCGCCGTCGAGGCGCGCGCCGCCAGTAATAATCAGTTTGTCCATTTCAATCTCGCCGCCAACGTTGGCTCAGGTGCGCTCAGCCCAGGCTGCGCTGCTGAAAAATTTCATCGTTACCGCATGGATGCTGCCGTTGGCGATCCACGGATTCAGGTGAGCATAGATCGCCTGCTGACGCTTGACCGGGCTCTGGCCGGCCAGCTCGTCGCTGATCACGTTCAACTGGAAGTTGCAGCCTTCGCCTTCAACTTCGACCCGGGTTCCCGGCAGTTTTTCTTCAAGGAAGCTCTTAACTTCTAAGGCCTGCATGCTCAACCTCAATCGGCGCCCAGTGCGCGCGGGTCGGCCATGATACAAAAAAGCCCCTCGCCTGCGAAGCCCATACGAGGACGCGCTGACCGAGGGGCCTTCCCTTGATGACGGGCCATCAGCCCGCCAGCACTTCATCGAGGTCGTAGACCTCGGCGATTTCTCGCATGTCTGCAGGCATGCCGCGTACTTCCCAGGCCTTGCCAGCAGCCTGGGCATCCCGCATGAACGCCAGCAACAATGACAACCCCACGCTGCTGGACTTGCTCACGGCCGAGCAGTCGAGCACCAGCCGCTGCTCGCGGCTGGCGGCGATCAAGGCCTTGCCCTGCTTGCGCAGGGCCGGCCCGCTGCGATAGTCCAGCACCCCGGCCAGGCGCAAGACACCTGGCTCGGTCATAGTCATGTCGGCTTCACTCATTTGACCGTCTTCTCGGGAGAGCTGTCGGCAGCTTCCTTGGCCTTGGCCACTTCGCCAGCCCAGCCGTCAATGGTCTTGTCGAGGTTGTTGCCATTACGGGTCATCGCGTCGGCGAACTGGTCGCGGAACAGCTTGCCGATATTGATGCCATTGACGATGACATTACGCACCTTCCACTCACCACCGATGTTTTCCAGGGTGTACTGGACCGGGTATACCGCGCCATTGTTGCCAGACACCTTCATGCCCACCGAAGCACGCTGGCCATCATCCGGCTTGGCTGGATCGACGGTGATGCCCTGGTTGTCGTATTCAAGCAGTGCGTTGCCGTAGAACTGGAACAGGCTGCGGCGGAAATTCTCCTGGAAGCGCTGCATCTGCTCGGGCGTGGCCTTGCGCGAGTACTTGACGGTCATGATGCTCCGGGAGATGCCGTCAGCGTCGACCACCGGGCCAAGGATGCGATTGAGCGCATCATAGAAAGCGGTCGGGTTGGACTTGTACTGCGCCTTGTTCGCCTTGAGGTCGGACAGCAGTTCAGTGGTGGTGCCCTGAACCACGTCGCGCGGAGACTGGCCCGGCGCCGCCAGGGCCATCAGGGGGAAGGCCGCCAGCAGGACCAGCAGGCCACGTCGCAGGATCGAAATCATGGAAACTCCTCAATTAGCTGGTTGGGCTTCTTTCGGTTCCTTGCCAACGGAGTTGAGCAGGAACTTGCCAATCAGATCTTCCAGCACCAGGGCCGACTGGGTGTCGTGGATGGTGCTGCCATCCTTGAGCACCTGCTCTTCACCGCCCACGCTGATGCCGATGTACTTCTCGCCGAGCAACCCGGCGGTCAGGATCGAAGCAGTGGAATCGGTCGGCAGATTGTCGACCGACTTGTCCAGCTGCAAAGTGACCCGACCGGTATAGGAATCGCGATCCAGATCGATGGCCGTGACCTTGCCGATGGTCACACCGGCCATGGTCACTTTAGCTCTGACAGTCAAACCGGCGATATTGTCGAAGTACGCATAAACTTTATAGGTGTCGCTGGTCGGACTGGCCGACAGGCCGCTGACACGCAGGGCCAGCAGCAGCAGCGCCAGGATCCCGGCCAGGAGGAACAGGCCGACACCGATTTCCAGGGTGCGGTTTTGCATCAGAAATCTCCAAACATCAAGGCGGTCAGAATAAAGTCCAGACCCAGGACTGCCAACGAGGCATAGACCACGGTCCTGGTGGTGGCACGGCTGATCCCCTCTGAAGTGGGTTCGCAGTCATACCCCTGGAATACGGCGATCCAGGTGACGACGAAGGCAAACACCAGGCTTTTGATCAGCCCGTTGATCACGTCATCGCTGAAAGAAACACTGTTCTGCATGTTGGCCCAGAACGAGCCCTCGTAGACCCCCAGCCAGTCCACGGCCACCCACGATCCACCCCAGATGCCGACCACGCTGAAGATCAGCGCCAGCAGCGGCAGCGAGATGAAGCCGGCCCAGAGGCGCGGGGCGACGATGTACTTGAGCGGGTCGACACCGATCATCTCCAGGCTGGAGAGCTGCTCGGTGGACTTCATGTTGCCGATCTCGGCCGTCAGCGCCGAACCCGCACGCCCGGCGAACAGCAGCGCTGTGACGACCGGTCCCAGCTCGCGCAGCAGCGTCAAGGCGACCATCTGGCCGACGGCCTGCTCGGAGCCGTACTTGGTGAGGATGCTATAGCCCTGCAGGGCCAGCACCATGCCGATGAACATGCCGGATACCACGATGATCGCCAGCGACAGCACACCCACCGAATAGAGCTGCTTGGTCAACAGCTGGAAGCCGCCACCGATGCCGCCGCGTCCGGCCAGGGCATGGAAGAGGAACAGGCACGAGCGCCCGAGCACGGCCAGCACGTCGATGGCGGCGCGCCCGAACAGGCGAATGCGTTCGAGTATGGATTTTCTGCGCATCAACGCGTCCCCAGCAGATCGGCGCGGTAGTCTGGCGCAGGAAAGTGGAATGGCACCGGACCGTCCGGATCGCCCTTCATGAACTGGCGGATACGCGGGTTGTCCGACCCCATCAGTTCGTCCGGCGTGCCCTGCCCCAGTACCTGGCCATCACCGACCACATAGATGTAGTCGGCAATGCTCGCGGTCTCGGCCAGGTCGTGCGAGACGACGATACTGGTGATGCCCAGGGCGTCGTTGAGCAGGCGGATCAGGCGCACAAGAACGCCCATGGCGATAGGGTCCTGGCCGACGAAAGGCTCGTCGTACATGAGAATCTGCGGATCCAGCGCAATCGCCCGGGCCAGCGCCACACGGCGCTTCATGCCGCCTGACAGCTCGTCCGGCATCAGATCGATGGCACCGCGCAGGCCCACGGCCTGCAGTTTCATCAGGACGATGTCGCGAATCATCTCGTCGGACAACTGGGTGTGCACACGCAGCGGGAAGGCCACGTTCTCGAAGACATCCAGGTCGGTAAACAGCGCACCGCTCTGAAACAGCACCCCCATCTGCTTGCGCGCATCGAACAGGTCGCTGCGCGACAGGGCCGGCAGGTTCTGCCCGCCTACCCAGACTTCGCCACTGGAGGGGCGCAATTGCGCGCCCATCAGGCGCAGCAGAGTTGTCTTGCCGCACCCGGAAGGCCCCATGATGCCAGTGACCTTGCCGCGGGGGATACGGATGTCGACATTGCTGAAAATGCTGCGCGAACCGCGTTTGAAGGTGACGCCCTTCAACTCGACCGCGTAGGCGCTATCCGAACTCATCTAGACTCCTTGCAATGCAGCCTCGTCTACATGGACGCCTGCCTTCATCATGAAGGCACACGCATCCCTGGCGGGCCGAATAGCGGCGAACTATAGCACCGCGCAAAGTTGTCCCCAAGGCCATTTCCCCGAGTCGTTCAGGCACCGTACAGCAATTTTGCAACTGCCTACGACAACTCGAAGGTGAGCGTTTCAAACATTGCCGCTATAATCGGCGCCTTTTCATCAGGCATTGCTTTTTCGACATGAGCCAATCCAGCGAGCTGATCCAATCCGCCCAGCGCACCCTGCGCCTGGAACTCGAGGCCGTAGAAGGCCTGCGGGCCCGTATCGACGGCAATTTCGTCAAGGCCTGCGAGCTGATCCTGGCCAGCAAGGGGCGGGTTGTCGTGGTCGGCATGGGCAAGTCCGGCCATATCGGCAACAAGATCGCCGCCACCCTCGCCAGCACCGGCACCCCGTCGTTCTTCGTGCACCCGGCCGAAGCCAGCCACGGCGACATGGGCATGATCACCCGCGACGATGTCATCCTCGCCCTGTCCAACTCCGGCAGCACCGCAGAGATCGTCACGCTGCTGCCGCTGATCAAGCGCCTGGGCATCCAGATGATCAGCCTGACCGGCAAGCCCGACTCACCACTGGCACAGGCTGCAGAAGTCAACCTCGACGCCAGCGTCGCCCAGGAAGCCTGCCCGCTGAACCTGGCACCCACCTCGTCCACCACCGCCGCTCTGGTCCTGGGCGATGCCCTGGCCATCGCCCTGCTCGAGGCACGAGGCTTCACCGCCGAGGACTTCGCGTTCTCCCATCCGGGTGGCGCCCTGGGCCGCCGCCTGCTGTTGAAAGTCGAGAACGTCATGCACGCGGGCGACGAATTGCCCCAGGTGCAGCGCGGCACACTGCTCAAGGACGCCTTGCTGGAAATGTCGCGCAAGGGCCTGGGCATGACCGTGGTCATGGAGCACGACGGCCGCCTGGCCGGCGTCTTCACCGACGGCGACCTGCGTCGTAGCCTGGATCGCAACATCGACGTGCACAAGACGCTCATCGACGAAGTCATGACCGTTCACGGCAAGACCGCCCGCGCCGAAATGCTCGCCGCCGAAGCCTTGAAGATCATGGAAGACCACAAGATCAGCGCGCTGGTAGTGGTCGATCACCAGGATCGTCCGACCGGCGCCCTGAACATGCACGACCTGCTGCGCGCCGGAGTGATGTAAATGACCCAGGACCTGATGCAACGTGCCCAAGCCATCAAGCTGGCCGTCTTCGACGTGGACGGCGTGCTGACCGACGGCCGCCTGTACTTCCTCGAGGACGGCAGCGAATTCAAGACCTTCAACACCCTCGATGGCCACGGCATCAAGATGCTCATGGCCTCGGGCGTAACCACCGCGATCATCAGTGGACGCAAGACCCCCGTGGTCGAGCGCAGGGCAAAGAACCTGGGCATTCCACACCTGTTCCAGGGCCGCGAAGACAAGCTGGTGGTGCTGGACGGCCTGCTCGCCGAGCTGGGCCTGAGCTACGAGCAGGTCGCCTACCTGGGCGACGACCTTCCCGACCTCCCGGTAATCCGCCGGGTGGGCCTGGGCATGGCCGTGGCCAATGCCGCGACCTTCGTCCGCGAGCACGCCCACGGCGTCACCCAGGCACGCGGCGGCGAAGGCGCAGCCCGCGAGTTCTGTGAACTGATCATGCAGGCCCAGGGTACCCTGGACGCTGCCAACGCCCATTACCTGTAGGCCACGCCATGCTCAGCAAGAAACTTCGAAATGCCGTGCTGCTGGCAGCCATCGCTGCGCTGCTGGTGGCGGTCGGCTACTGGAACATCAGCCCCGAGAGCTTCCTCGACAAGCCCACGGCCCAGGTCGACGAAAGCGCCATCGACTACTATGCGATCAACGCCCACAGCGTACAGTACCTGCCCGACGGCAGGCTGCAATACGAGATGACCGCGGACAAGGTCGAGCACCTGAAGGCCAGCGAAGTCACCCTGGTGACCACGCCAGACATGCACATCTACCGTGGGACAGCTTTCCCATGGCACGTGCAGAGCGTGCGCGCCGAGGTCAACCCGGACGGTACCGAGGTCGAACTGATCGACAACGTGCGGATCGCCCGCACCGACGAAAAACAACGCGACACCCTGATCACCAGTAGCCGCATGACGGTGTTCCCGCAGAAGCAATATGCGCAGACCGCCCAAGCCGTTAGAATCGACGGCGCCGGTGGCACGACTACGGGTGTAGGAATGAAAGCATATTTGGAAGACGGCAGGATGGACCTGCTGTCCAACGTAAGAGGACAGTATGAGGCTCGTTAAAACCCTCCCCCTTTTGCTCAGCCTGAGCGCAGCACTGGGAAGCGCGAGCGCCTTGGCCCTGCCGAACGACCGTGACCAGCCAATCCGCATCCAGGCGGACAACGCGCATCTGGACGACAAACAGGGCGTTGCCACCTACACCGGCGATGTGATCATCACCCAGGGCTCGATGATGATCAAAGGCAACACCGTGACCATGACTCGCGCCGCCTCGGGCGACATCGACGTCGTGACCTCGGTGGGCAACCTGGCCTACTTCGAGCAACAGCAGAGCGCTGCAAAACCCGACAAGATGAAGGGCTGGGCCGTCACCATCCAGTACCAGGCGCAGAAGGATATCGTCATCCTCACCGACCGCGCCAAGGTCGAGAACGAAGGCAACACCACCGAAGGCGAGAAGATCGTCTACAACACCAAGACCCAGGTGGCGACCGCTGGCCGTGGTGGTAACGTGACCGCACCTCGTCAGCGTATCGACATGGTGATCCAACCGAAGAAAAAGGCCGAGTAAATGGCAACCCTCAAAGCCCAGCACCTGGCCAAGAGCTACAAGGGCCGCCAGGTCGTCCGCGACGTCAGCCTGTCGATCGACAGCGGCCAGATCGTCGGCCTGCTCGGCCCCAACGGCGCCGGCAAGACCACCTGCTTCTACATGATCGTAGGGCTGGTCCAGGCCGACCAGGGCCGCGTGCTCATCGACAGCAACGATGTCAGCCATCAGCCCATGCATGGCCGGGCCCAGGCAGGCATCGGCTATCTGCCGCAGGAAGCCTCGATCTTCCGCAAGCTGTCGGTCGCCGACAACATCATGGCCATCCTCGAGACACGCAAGGACCTGGACCGCGAGGGACGGCGCAAGGAGCTGGAAAGCCTGCTGCAGGAGTTCCATATCAGCCACATCCGCGACAACCTCGGCATGAGCCTGTCCGGTGGCGAACGCCGTCGCGTCGAAATTGCCCGCGCCCTGGCGACTGCGCCGAAATTCATCCTGCTGGACGAACCCTTCGCCGGCGTCGACCCGATTTCCGTGGGTGATATCAAACAGATCATCCACCATCTGAAGGCCAAGGGCATCGGCGTACTGATCACCGACCACAACGTGCGCGAAACCCTCGACATCTGCGAGACCGCCTATATCGTCAACGATGGTCAACTGATCGCCGAAGGCGACGCCGAGACCATCCTGGCCAACCAGTTGGTCAAGGAAGTCTACCTGGGCCACGAGTTCCGACTCTGACGCCCGGGAGCTGCCTGGAGCATTGGAAATGCCTGGTGAAACGGGCTTAAGTGTTACAGTGCTCTAGGCAAACGCTACAATTTCAGGCATATAACTTGCTTAAGATTTGGCGCTCCGGCGCCCTGTAGTGGATGGCGCATGCGCGCCGGCGAACAAGGTATTAAGCCCCAGCCATGAAACCATCGCTCGTCCTAAAAATGGGCCAGCAACTGACGATGACCCCGCAGTTGCAACAGGCCATCCGTCTGCTCCAGCTCTCCACCCTGGACCTCCAGCAGGAAATCCAGGAAGCGCTGGAGTCCAATCCGATGCTCGAACGTCAGGAAGACGGCGACGACTTCGACAACAGCGATCCAATGGCGGAAAACGGCGAAAGCAAACCTGCCGCCGAAGCCCAGGACAACAGCTTCCAGGAAACTACCGTCAGCACGGAAAACCTCGAAGAAGGCGAGTGGAACGAGCGCATCCCCAACGAATTGCCGGTCGACACGGCCTGGGAAGACATCTACCAGACCAGCGCCAGCAGCCTGCCCAGCAACGATGAAGACGAGTGGGACTTCACCACCCGCACCTCTGCCGGCGAAAGCCTGCAGAGCCACCTGCTGTGGCAGCTCAACCTGGCACCGATGTCCGACACCGACCGCCTGATCGCGGTCACCCTCATCGACAGCATCAACGACCAGGGCTACCTGGAAGACAGCCTCGAGGAAATCTGCGCCGGATTCGATCCCGAGCTGGACATCGAGCTGGATGAAGTCGAAGCGGTGCTGCACCGCATTCAGCAATTCGAGCCGGCCGGCGTCGGCGCCCGCAACCTGGGCGAATGCCTGCTGCTGCAACTGCGCCAGCTGCCGGCGAGCGTGCCGTGGATGGCCGAGGCCCAGCGCCTGGTTACCGACTACATCGACCTGCTCGGCAGCCGCGACTACAGCCAGCTGATGCGTCGCATGAAGCTCAAGGAAGACGAGCTGCGCCAGGTCATCGAGCTGGTGCAAAGCCTCAATCCGCGCCCAGGTTCGCAGATCGAATCCAGCGAGCCGGAGTACGTGATCCCGGACGTCATCGTACGCAAGGACAGCGACCGCTGGCTGGTCGAATTGAACCAGGAGGCCGTGCCTCGCCTGCGAGTCAATCCGCAGTATGCAGGCTTCGTCCGCCGCGCCGACACCAGCGCCGACAACACCTTCATGCGCAACCAGCTGCAGGAAGCGCGCTGGTTCATCAAGAGCCTGCAAAGCCGCAACGAGACGCTGATGAAAGTGGCCACGCAAATCGTCGAACATCAGCGCGGCTTCCTCGATCATGGCGACGAAGCCATGAAACCGCTGGTGCTGCACGACATCGCCGAAGCGGTAGGCATGCACGAATCGACCATTTCGCGGGTCACCACACAGAAGTACATGCACACCCCCCGTGGCATCTACGAATTGAAATACTTTTTCTCGAGCCATGTGAGCACCGCCGAAGGCGGCGAATGCTCGTCTACGGCGATCCGCGCGATCATCAAGAAACTGGTGGCCGCGGAAAATCAGAAAAAGCCATTGAGTGACAGCAAGATCGCTGGTTTACTGGAGGCACAAGGCATCCAGGTAGCCCGCCGCACCGTCGCCAAGTACCGCGAATCGCTGGGGATTGCCCCGTCGAGCGAGCGCAAGCGATTGATGTAGCGCCGGGATGTGCCACAGCGTTTCAGTGGCAGGTGCAATACCTGCCTCTTTATGCACGGGCAACAAAGGAGAAGCTGTATGCAAGTCAACATCAGTGGCCAGCATGTAGAAGTCACCCAACCACTGCGCGAATACGTGCTCGAGAAGCTCGCCCGCGTGGAAGGACATTTCGACAAGATCACCAATGCAACGGTGATCATGAAAGTCGAAAAGCTGCAGCAGAAGGTTGAAGCGACACTCCAGATTCCCGGCGGCGAAGTGGTCGCCAACGCTGAACACCAAGACATGTATGCCGCGATCGACGCACTGGCTGACAAGCTCGACCGCCAACTGAAAAAACACAAGGAAAAACAGCAAAGCCTGCTGCAAGGTGCAGCTGCCCGCTGATCCCCCTCATCCATGATCCGACTTGAAACCATCCTGACCCCCGGCCGTTCCCTCGTGAACGTGCCGGGCGGCAGCAAGAAGCGCGCCCTGGAAAAGGTCGCCAACCTGATTGCCGAGCAAGTACCTGAGCTTGCGATGCAAGACGTCTTCGAAAAGCTCATCGCTCGCGAAAAACTGGGCTCCACCGGTTTCGGTAATGGCATCGCCATTCCTCATTGCCGCCTGGAAGGTTGTACTGCCCCCGTCAGCGCCCTGCTGCATCTGGACGCTCCCATCGACTACGACGCCATCGACGGCGCCCCCGTGGACCTGCTGTTCGTGCTGCTGGTCCCGGAAGCGGCCACCGATGCCCACCTCGAACTGCTGCGCCAGATCGCCAGCATGCTCGATCGCAAGGAAGTCCGTGATCGCCTGCGTGCCGCCGACAGCAGCGAAGCCCTCTACCAGGTAGTCCTGGACGCACAGAACGAGCACTGAACATGCGCCTGATCATCGTCAGCGGCCGGTCCGGCTCCGGCAAGAGCACCGCGCTCGATGTGCTGGAAGACAACGGCTACTACTGCATCGACAACCTGCCCGCCGGGTTGCTGCCGCAGTTGGCGGAAAACGCGCTGATCAATACCGAACTGATGCAACCCAAGGTCGCCGTGTCCATCGATGCGCGCAACCTGCCGAGCCATCTGTCGCGCTTCCCCGAATTGCTCGAGGACGCTCGCGCACGTCACATCCAGTGTGACGTGCTGTACCTGGACGCCGACGAGGACACGCTGCTCAAGCGGTTCTCCGAAACCCGCCGTCGCCACCCGCTGACCAACGCGGACCGTTCGCTCGCCGAAGCGATCCGCGTAGAAAGCGAACTGCTCGGCCCCATCGCCGACCTCGCCGACCTCAAGATCGATACCACCAGCCTTAATCTTTACCAGCTGCGTGACTCGATCAAGCTGCGCCTGCTCAACCAGCCTGAACCCGGCACCGCTTTTCTCGTCGAATCCTTCGGTTTCAAACGCGGCATGCCGGTGGACGCCGATCTGGTGTTCGACGTGCGCTGCCTGCCAAACCCTTACTGGAAACCCGAGTTGCGCGAGCACTCTGGCCTTGAAGCGCCAGTGATCGAGTACCTGGCAGCACAACCGGACGTCGAGGAAATGTTCCAGGACATCTCCAGCTACCTGTTGAAGTGGCTACCGCGCTTTGCCGCCAGCAACCGCGCCTACGTCACCATCGCCATCGGCTGCACCGGCGGACACCACCGCTCTGTCTATATCACCGAGCGCCTCGGACAACTGCTGCAGCAAACCCTGAAAAACGTCCAGGTCCGTCACCGCGACCTCTAACCCACAGGATCCACCCCACGATGCCCGCCCGCGAAATCACCATCATCAACAAGCTGGGCCTGCACGCCCGGGCGGCAGCCAAGTTCGTCGGCGTGGCCGGGAAGTTCCCCTGCCAGGTTCGGGTCGGGCGAGCCCCCGACAAGCTGGTGGACGGCAAGAGCATCATGGCAGTGATGATGCTGGCCGCGGGCAAAGGCACCCAAGTGCACCTGCATACCGAAGGCGAGCAGGACAACGACGCACTGGATGCACTGGTGGCGCTGATCAACAATTATTTTGACGAAGGCGAGTAAGCTCCCGCCCCGTCCCTTGCCTGACAGCCTCAGGACATCGCAGTGTCCATCACCATCATCAGGCAGAAGCCGATGCATAACCCCAGGCTTGCCAGGCGATGATTGCCATTGCTGCGTGACTCGGGAATGATTTCCTGGGTCACCACCAGCAACATCGCTCCTGCCGCACACGCAAGCCCAAGCGGTAGCAGCAGCTCGGCAACATTCACCAGCCAGGCACAGATCACCGCCGCTACCGGCTCCACCAGCCCGGATGCAGCACCGATGAGGAAGGCCTTGAACCGCGACATCCCAGCCCCTGCCAACACCAACGCGATCACCAGCCCCTCCGGCACGTCCTGCAGGGCAATGCCCATGGCGAGGCTGTCGGCGTCTGGCATGCCGCCGCCAGCGGAAACACCAATGGCCATGCCTTCCGGGATGTTGTGCGCGATGATCGCGGCTACGAACAGCCAGATCCGCGCAGCGATCACCGGCTGATTGCCTTGCCCGACCATGGACTCCGGCGAAACCCCGGAGATTCTCAAGTCGACCAGGAACAGGCACAGCGCCCCGAACAACAACCCGGCACTGACCAGGCCACCGGCGCCCCAAGGGCTGAAGCCAATGGACTGAGCCGCATCAAGGCCCGGGATGATCAGAGAGAACGCGGTGGCTGCCAACATCACCCCGGCACCGAAGCCAAGCAAGGTGTCAGCCACCGCCACCGGCATGTTGCGGATCACCAGCACCGGGACCGCGCCCAGCGCCGTGCCCAGTGCGCACAATGCACCGCCTTCAAGCGCACGTAACATGCGCGGCTCCAGGTCCAACCAGGCGATGCCCCGCGCCACCAACAGCGCGGTGCCAACAAGCAACAGCAAAGTCCCAAGCGCCAGTCGGAACAGGCGCACACTGCTGACAGACATCACCTCGGAGCGCATGACAGATCGACTCACTTCAGGGCTTCAAGGTAGCGACGCTCAACTTCCGTCCAATCGACGACGTTGTAGAAGGCACCGATGTATTCCGGACGACGGTTCTGGTACTTCAGGTAGTAAGCGTGCTCCCACACGTCCAACCCCAGGATCGGTGTGTTGCCGTGCATCAGCGGGCTGTCCTGGTTGCCGCTGCTCTCCACCACCAGCGTCTTGGCCGGGGTCACGCTGAGCCAGGCCCAACCACTGCCGAAACGGGTCAGCGCGGCCTTGGTGAACGCCTCCTTGAACGCCTCGAAGCCGCCGAGCTGCGTATCGATGGCCTGGGCGACCTGCCCCTGGGGTTGACCACCGCCCTTGGGTGACATCACGGTCCAGAACAACGCATGGTTGGCGTGGCCGCCGCCCTGGTTGATCACCGCTCCTTGCAGCTTTTCGGGCAACTGCTTGACCGCGCCGACCAGCTTGTCGATCGGCCATTCGGCCCACTCGGTCCCTTCGATGGCGGCGTTGAGGTTGTTCACATAGGTCTGGTGGTGCTTGCTGTGGTGAATCTCCATGGTCTGGGTATCGATGTGCGGCTCCAGCGCATCGTAGGCGTAAGGCAGTGCAGGCAAGGTGTGGGGCATGTCAGTGAATTCCGTATGCAGGTGAACGGTGGGTGGCATCCGGCCGGGCAGCCAGTTCGCTCGCTTCAGGTGCATGGCGATTGAGCAACCGCTCGGTGCGTGGGTACTGGCCGTATTCGGCGATAAAGCTCAACAGCTCGGTGTAGGTACGCCCGCTGTGGCGCAACGCGGCATCACGCAGGGCCTGGGGCAGGCGCGACTCCTGACTGGCCTGGAGCAGCCGCTGATGGGCCGCACACAGGTAATCGGCGCTTTCGTGGGGCTGATTCAGGCGCAGGTGCAGGTCAGCCAGGTTGTGGTGGGCGATGACAAAGGCCGCTACCGCCTCGTCAACGTCATGCCAGCGCTCGAACAGCACCTGCGCCAGGGCCAGGGCTTGCAGGTAGTGCTCCCGGGCGTCTACCAGTTCGCCTTGGTCGAACAGGCGATTAGCGGTTTCCGTAGTGCGTTTCCAATGCTGCATGACGTGTCTCCTGGGCGAGGACCGTGGATCAGATACCGCCAGCGGTGAGTTTTTCCGGATCCAGCAGGGCCTCGAGCTGATCACGCGACAAGTCGGTATGCTCCAGCGCCACCTCCACGATCGGGCGACCTTGCTTGTAGGCGGTCTTGGCAATCTCGGCGGCCTTGAGGTAGCCGATGATCGGGTTCAGTGCCGTGACCAGGATCGGATTGCGCGACAGCGCCTCCTTGAGCTTCGGCTCATTGACCTTGAAGCTGGCGATCGCCTTGTCTGCCAGCAGGCGACTGGCGTTGGCCATCAGCTCGATGCTCTCCAGCAGGTTGCGGGCGATCACCGGCAGCATGACATTGAGTTCGAAATTACCCGACTGGCCGGCGACGGCGATGGTCGCGTCGTTGCCGATAACCTGCGCGGCAACCATCGCAGTGGCCTCGGGGATCACCGGGTTGACCTTGCCCGGCATGATCGAGGAGCCCGGTTGCAGCCCCTCGAGCTCGATTTCGCCAAGTCCGGCCAGGGGGCCTGAGTTCATCCAGCGCAGGTCGTTGGCGATCTTCATCAGCGCGACAGCGGTGGTCTTGAGCTGGCCGGACAACGCCACGGCCGTGTCCTGGGAGCCGATCAGGGCGAACAGGTTTTCCCCAGGGGTGAACGGGATACGGGTCAGGTCGCTCAGTTCACGGGCAAAGCCCACGGCGAATTGCGGGTGGGCATTGATCCCGGTGCCGACCGCTGTGCCGCCTTGGGCCAACGCCTGCAGGGCGGGCAAGGTGGCTTCCAGATGCGCTTGAGCACCCTTGATCTGTGCCGCCCAGCCCCCCAAGACCTGGCTCATGCGCACCGGCATGGCATCCATCAGGTGGGTGCGGCCGGTCTTGACGTAACGGTGAACCTCGACAGCCTTGGCCTCGATCACCTGAACCAGATGCCCCAGCGCCGGCAGCAGTTGCTCGTGCAAGGCCAGCGCCGCGCTGACATGAATGGTGGTCGGAATGATGTCGTTGCTGCTCTGACCGCAATTGACATGGTCGTTGGCGTTGATCTTGTCACCTAGCACCCGGCTGGCCAGGGTAGCGATCACCTCGTTGGCGTTCATGTTGGAGCTGGTGCCGGAGCCGGTCTGGAACACGTCCACCGGGAAATGCTGGATGAAGTCCTCGGCCAGCAGTTGCTCGACCGCCTTGACGATGGCACCGCCCTGCTCCGCGCTCAGTTGCTCCAGCGCGATGTTGGCCTTGGCTGCTGCGGCCTTGGCCAACAGCAGTGCCCGAATGAACTGCAGCGGCATGCGCTGGCCGCTGACCGGGAAGTTGTCGACCGCGCGCTGGGTCTGGGCACCATACAGCGCCTGGGCAGGCACCTGCAGTTCGCCCATGCTGTCACGCTCGATACGGGTATTACTCATCATCGGATCCTTGCATCAGTTCATCGGGGGAAATCGAAGGCAGCAACACGCAACTGGCCAGTTGCATCGCATAGGGCTGCCAGCGCTCGTTCTGCTCGCAACGGTCGAGGTTGCGCAGGTCAAGCAGCGGGCGCCAGGCCTGATCAAGGCACTGGCAGCGCCAATGCCAGGGCAACATGCGGTCGCAGGCGGTATCCAGCAGCAGACGGAAGGAGGTCAACGCCACGGTCCAGGGCGAGGTCTCGGTGCAACAGACCAGATAGCGCCCCTCGGCCAGATAGTGTTCGATCAGCCGCGGTTCGTCCGGCTCGAGGGCACAGCGGATGCGCCGACTCAACCAGCGCCAGTTTTCCAGGTAGGGCAATTCGTGGAGGACGGTTTTCATGAACATCATCGCCGGGGTTGCTGGATAATGATATTCATTATTAATTGATAATTAGAATCACTTCAAGGGCGGAGCCACAAACAAAAAACCCGGCGCGATGGCCGGGTCTGTCGTCAAGCGTGGGTCAGCGGTGCGCCGTCAGCTACCGGCGACGGTCATCCGTTCGATCAGCACCGAACCGCTGTGAATATTGCTGCGCGTTTCAATATCGCTGCCAATCGCCACAATCTGCTGGAACATGTCTTTCATATTGCCGGCGATGGTCACTTCCTGGACCGGGAACTGGATTTCACCGTTTTCCACCCAGAAACCCGCAGCGCCCCGGGAGTAGTCGCCCGTTACCATGTTAAGGCCATGCCCCATCAGTTCAGTCACCAGCAAGCCGCGCCCCATGCGACGGATCAGTGCAGCCTGGTCTTCGACGCCATGGGTGACGAACAGGTTATGCACCCCGCCTGCGTTGGCGGTGCTGGGCAGTTTGAGCTTGCGACCGGCATAGGTACCCAGGATGTAGGAGACCAGTTCGCCCTTGTCGATGAACGGTTTGGCATAGGTGGCCAGGCCATCGCCGTCGAACGCGGCACTGCCCAGCGCACGTGGAATGTGCGGACGCTCGTCGAGGGTCAGCCAGGTCGGGAACAGACGCTGGCCCAGGGTGCCTTCAAGGAACGACGACTTGCGGTAAAGGTTGCCGCCAGAGATCGCCGACAGGAAGCTACCGAACAACCCGCCAGCCAGTTCCGCAGCGAACAGCACCGGCACCTCGCAGGTCGGCACTGGACGTGCGCCCAGACGGCTGGCGGCACGCTGGGCAGCGCGCTGGCCAATACTGCGCGGGTCGGCCAGCAATTGGCCCTGGCGATTGACGTCGTACCAGTAGTCGCGCTGCATCTGCCCTTCGCCTTCGGCGATCATCACACAGCTCAGGCTGTGGCGCGTCGAGGCGTAGCCACCGATGAAGCCGTGACTGTTGCCATACACCCGCACGCCCTGGTGCGTGTTGAGGGTGGTGCCGTCGGCATTGAGAATACGCTTGTCGGCATCGAAGGCGGCCGCCTCGCACTCCAGGGCCATCTCGATGGCACGCTCGGGCTCGATGTCCCAGTCGTGGTAGAGGTCGAGGTCGGGCATTTCACGCGCCATCAGTGCCGCGTCGGCCAAGCCCGAGCACTCATCCTCTGAGGTGTGCTTGGCAATTGCCAATGCAGCAGCCACTGTTTCGCGAATGGCCTCCGGACCGCTTGCCGAAGTACTGGCCGAGCCCTTGCGCTGGCCCACGTAGAGGGTGATGCCAAAGCCCTGGTCGCGGTTGAACTCGACCGTTTCGACCTCGCGCTGGCGCACGCTGGTGGACAGGCCCTGCTCCAGCGAAACCGCCACCTCGCAGGCACTGGCGCCCTGGCGGCGTGCTTCGGCAACGATCGCCTCGACCTGCTCCTGCAACGCTGGCAGGTCCTTCGGACCTATGCTCTGGACTGCACTCATGGTTTTCTCCACTCAAATTCTGCGTTCGGCGAGGGCCATTCTTCGACCGGGCCGGACAAAGCGGCCCCCGACTGGTTATCATGGCGGCGATTTCCTGCGGACTGCCACCATGGTTGATTCATACGACGACGCCTTCGACGGCGAAAAAAGCAAGACCCAGATCAAGCGCGAGCTGCATGCGCTGGTCGAACTCGGCGAGCGCCTCACCACGCTCAAGCCCGATATCCTCGCGCGCCTGCCACTCACCGACGAGTTGCGCAAAGCACTGGAGGAAGCGTCCAAACACACCGCCCACGGTGCCCGCAAACGCCACATGTCGTTCGTCGGCAAGCTGATGCGCGTACAGGACCTGGAGGCCATCCATGCGCTGCTCGAGCAGATAGACAGCTCCACGCGCCAGTACAACGAACGTTTCCACGGCCTTGAGCGCTGGCGCGACCGGTTGATCGACGGCAACGACGAAGACCTCGAGCGCTTCGTCCAGGAGTTCCCCGATACCGATCGCCAGCAACTGCGCTCGCTGATCCGCCATGCCCAGCACGAAAAGGCGCGGAACAAGCCGCCTGCCGCTGCGCGCAAGGTGTTCAAGTACATCCGTGACCTCGACGAGCTGCAACGCGGCCTGCGCTGAGCACCGCCACCGACCGCTTGTAGGCGCGGCATCGCGTCGCGAAAGGGCTGCACGGCAGCCCCGTCTGTGTCGCCGAGATCTCGAGGCCGCCTGGCGGCCTTTGCGCGACACAAGGCCACTCCTGCAGGCAGGGCTTGTCATCAAGCCCCGGTACCGCCCACGGTGATCGCGTCCAGCTTCAGGGTCGGCTGACCAACGCCAACCGGCACCGACTGCCCATCCTTGCCACAGGTACCGACTCCGCTGTCCAGGGCCAGGTCGTTACCGACCATCGACACCCGGCTCATCGCCTCCGGCCCATTGCCGATCAGGGTCGCACCCTTGACCGGCGCGGTGATCTTGCCGTCTTCGATCAGGTACGCCTCACTGGTGGAGAACACGAACTTGCCACTGGTAATGTCCACCTGACCGCCGCCGAGATTGGCGCAGTAGATGCCCTTCTTCACCGAGGCGATGATCTCCTGCGGGTCACTCTCGCCGGCGCGCATGTAGGTGTTGGTCATGCGCGGCATCGGCAGGTGCGCGTAGGATTCGCGTCGACCATTGCCGGTCACCGCCATACCCATCAGGCGGGCATTGAGCTTGTCCTGCATGTAGCCCTTGAGGATGCCGTTCTCGATCAGCGTGGTGCATTCGGTCGGCGTGCCTTCGTCATCGACGCTCAGCGAACCGCGACGGCCTTCCAGCGTGCCGTCGTCGACGATGGTGCACAGCTTCGACGCCACCGCCTCACCGATCCGCCCGCTGTAGGCCGAGCTGCCTTTGCGGTTGAAATCACCTTCCAGACCGTGGCCGACCGCTTCATGCAGCAGTACGCCCGACCAACCCGGACCGAGCACTACCGGCAGCGTGCCGGCCGGTGCAGGTTGCGCCTCGAGGTTGACCAGCGCTTGGCGCAGCGCCTCGCGGGCATAGCCCATCACCCGCTCTTCCGTGAAGTAGCGGTAGTCGGTACGCCCGCCCCCGCCCTGGCCGCCCCGCTCGCGGCGACCGTTGTGTTCGACGATGACGCTGACGTTGAAACGCACCAGCGGCCGCACATCCGCGGCCAGGCTGCCATCGGCCGCCGCCACCAGGATCCGCTCCCACACGCCCGCCATGCTCACGCTGACCTGCTGGATACGCGGGTCGAGGGCACGAGTGGCAGCATCGACGCGCTTGAGCAGTTCGACTTTCTCGGCGCGGCTCAGGACATCGAGCGGGTTGCCCGGTGCGTACAGGGCGGTCACGTCCTGGCTGCGGAAGGCCTGCACCTTGCCGTTCTGGCCGGCGCGGGAGATCGAGCGGGCGGCGCGCGCCGCTGACGTCAGGGCTTCAAGGTTGATTGCGTTGCTGTAGGCGAAGCCGGTTTTCTCGCCAGACAATGCACGCACGCCGACACCCTGGTCGAGGTTGAAACTGCCTTCCTTGACGATACCGTCTTCCAGTGCCCAGGTTTCCGAGATCTGCCCCTGGAAATACAGGTCGGCAGCGTCGATGCCGGGCCCTGCCAACTCACCCAGCACAGCCTGCAGGCTGTCCAGGGTCAGTCCGCCCGGGGCCAGGAGCTGCTCGCTGACGGTGGATAACATCTGGCTCATAGTCACTCCGAGGTGTGCGCAGGCCGCAAGGCGTCCTGCGAGAAAAAGCGCCGGTGCGAAACGACCGGCATGCGCGCCCGTATGGACGCTTGTTCTTCAGCGTCGCGCTCGGCGAGCAATATCGCTTCGCCATGCGCATGTTCGGCGACGATCCGCCCCCAAGGGTCGACGATCGCCGCATGGCCATGGGTTTCCCGCGGGCCTGGATGGATACCGCCCTGCGCGGCGGCCAGCATGTAGCACTGGGTTTCGATGGCGCGGGCACGGATCAACACTTCCCAATGTGCCGCGCCGGTCACCGCAGTGAACGCCGACGGCGCGCTGATCAGCTCGGCCCCGGCAGCGCGCAGGGCGCTGTAGAGCTCGGGAAAGCGCAAGTCGTAGCACACCGACAAGCCCAGGCGTCCAACCGGCGTATCGGCCACCACTACCTGCGCGCCATGGGCGTAATCATCCGATTCGCGGTAGCGCCCGCGGTTGTCGGCCACGTCCACATCGAACAGGTGCAGCTTGTCGTAACGCGCGGCGATCTCGCCGTGCTCGTCAACCAGCAGCGAGCAGGCATGGGCCTTGGCCTCGGGCTCATCGACCGGCGGCAACGGCAAGGTGCCGGCAACAATCCATAACCTGAGGTCGCGTGCGGCACGTTTCAACCATGGCAGGATCGGGCCTTCGCCAAGCGCCTCGGCGCGACCGATCGCGGCCGCATCGCGCCGCCCCATGGCCGCGAAATTCTCCGGCAGCACCGCCAGCCGTGCACCGCTGTCAGCGGCCTGCTCCAGCAGCACGTGAGCCCGCTGCAGGTTGGCCAGTACGCCGTCCTGGCTGACCATCTGGATCACTGCTGACTTCATGACCACTCCTAGCGCGATTTATCGAAAGGTTTCACAAAGGTGATTTTAGGCTCTTTGACCGGACCTTCGACCCGATAGTGCACGCTGGCGAAGCGCGCGACCCGATCGCCGATCAGCCGATCGACAAGGAACAACGCGCCGCCGACCGCAGGTGCCCCGACGATCAGCGCCGCCAACGGCAGGTTGTTGGTGACCGGCAGGGTCACCTGCAGGTTGGCATCGATACGGTCGCGCACAAAGTCGAGGGTGCCATCGAGCTCGAAATTGCTGGAGGGGCCGGTGACAGCGATCGGTTCACGGGTGACATAAACGCCCTCGCTGGCCACCAGCAGGCCCTTGACCCGATCATAGGCCAGCCCCTCGCCGAACAGGTCGGAGAAGTCCAGGCGCAGACGACGACCAATGGAGTTGAAGTTGAGCAGGCCGAACACCCGCAACGCCTGGGCGCTACCCTCGACCTCGACGAACTGGCCGGTGCGCAGCGAGGCATCGAGGCTGCCGGAGAATCGCTTGAGGTTGACCCAGGCCGGCGAACCCGGCCAACGACCATCGACATCCATGCGGAAATCGCGGCTGGTGACCGTGGGCGCGAAGCCCCAGGCCTTGAGCACGTCACCCAGGTCCTTGCCGTCCAGGCGCCCCTTGTACCAACTGTTGGTGCTGCCAGGAACACCTTCCCAGCCGCCGCTGCCGTCGATGTGCAGGCCCTTGAGATTGAGGTCGATGTCGTCCAGCGACACACCACGGGCATTCGGCCGCAGCTTGACCGAGGCGCTGCCGAACAGGTCGTCACCGCGATACAACTTGTCGATGCTCAGGTCCAGGACCGGCGCCTTGCGCGGGTCGAAGGTGGCCAGCGGATCAGGCGCATCTTCGGCCTGGGCTTCCTGCGGATCGGCCGGCGGCAGGCGCAAGGTCTGCAGTTTCACCACCATGGGCGCGGCCTTGGCATCCGGGATCCGCGCATTGCCGATCACTTCCTTGCTGTCCAGGCGCAGGTCCCAGGCGCTGGCAACACGAGCCAGACGCACCACTGCCTGGTTGAGGTCGGTGCCGAATGCCTTCAACTGGCCAATGCTCACATCCACGCTCTGCAGGCCCTGTCGTGCGCTGCCACCTGGGTCTTGACCTGCGTATTTGTCCAACTGCTGCTGCCAGGGCTCAAGGTCCAGCGATTCGAGGCGCCCACGCACCCGCAGGCCCTGGCCGCCCGGCACGCTCGCCTCGCCACCGCCGAGCACCAACTCGCCGCGTCCCTGGGCCAGCTTGTCGAGCGAAGCCGCATAGGCCAACCGTGCCACATCAGCGTAGCTCGCATCAAAGCGCCGCTCGGCACCTTGCAGGTTCATGCTGAAGCTGCTGTCGCGTGACTCGCCCGCCGTTTTGCCGAAGGGCGCTGGCAGGTCGATGGTCAGCCCCTTGAGCGACGAGTTGACGCTCAGGCGATTGTCGCGGCTCCCCAGGCTGACCTGAAGTTGATAGGGGATATCGCCCGAGGCCGGGAGTGCCTGCTTGAACTGCAGCCAGTCGGTCAACGACTTGAGCGGCACCTGGCCGGTGGCGTTGATCCGGGTCTGAATCTGGCCACCCTGCCCTTCGGCGAGAATCTGCGCAGTCACCGGCCTGTCGAAGGCCTGGAGGCTGATGCCCTTGCCGCTCAATCCCTTGTCGAGGTCGAAGGTGAAGTCACCCTTCAGGCGGCTCAGATCGAGTGCCGGCGGCTCCACCTTGAGGCGAGCATCCGAAGTCGAGAAATCCACCAGCACCTTGGGACGCAGACCGTGCTCCAGCGGGATGTCCAGCTTGACCTTGCCCTGCAGCGGGCCCTCGCCTTCCCAGCCGGCGAAGATCTCGCCAGTGCCGATCGGTGCCTCTTTCAGAATCTTCAGGCCGTCGCCCAGGCTGCCGTCGAACTCGCCGTCCAGGTACAGGCGGCTATGCTGGTCGCCCTCGACATGGGGGATGTTGACGCTGACATCACTGACCCGGGTGTCGAGCAGCAGACCCTTGCTGGCCTGGATGCGCACACCGGTATCCTCGATGTACACATTGCCGTCCACCTGCTGCACCTGCGGCCAGCCCGGCTGGAAATCGAGCGCTGCGTCATGCACCTTGAAGAACAGGCTGATACTGCGCGAATGCGCCGGGGCGTTGTGGTTCAGCGATCCCTGGTACTGGAAATAGCCCTCGTCGACCGCACCCTTGACGATGGCACTGCGAAGCCACTCATCCAGCGCCGGGCTGAGCACTTCCGGCAGGTACTTGGCCGTGTAGCGGCCATCGCCCTCGGTGAGGCCGACACGCAGGTCCATATAATCGGCCTGCTCTTCGTGGAACCTGAAGCGAATGAGAAAATCGGCGGCGATCTTGCCCTCGTCGCCCAGCACCTTGATGTAGGGCGCGATGAGGGTGAAGCCGTCCTTGTCGAGCGCCCAGGTCAGGCGGGCATTGGCTTTCTGGTAGTGCCAGGGTTTGCCGAAAATGGGGTACAGATGCAGCATGAAGGCATCGGTATCCAGGCGTAGTTCGCCGTGCCCGAGATCGCCGCTGATGCTGCCGCTGACATTGCCGGCTGCGGGCGCTCCGTGATAAGCATCGAAACCGATCTTGTCGAGATTGGCGGCGAACTGCAGGCGCTGGTCACCTTCGGCATGGGGACGGATGTCGAGCTGGACGTTACGCAGCGTGCCGGTCACGTTAAGGGCGTCGACGACGGTCATCAGGTTGTCCGGCAGCGGTGCCAGGCCATCGATCAGCGGCGTCAGCGGCGTCAGGTCGAGACGATCGGCCTGGACATGCCACACATCCTCGGTAGCCTCCTGCCCAGGACGCTGGCGCGCTTGCAAATGTGTTTCCCAGCGGGTTTCACCGATACTCGCAGCCAACGAATCGACCACGATCTCGTAGCCCTCCTTGCCCCGGCGCACCCAACTGGACAGCGCCAGGTTGTCGAGAGTCACGGTCTTGCGCCCGGCATAGGCGCCGCGCAGCTGTGGCGCGTTCAGGCGGGCGACGGCGCGCTGCAAATGACCTTTGTTCCAGTCGATCCAGAATTCGCCCCCCGCACGCAGGGTCTTGGCTCGCCACTGCCCGAGCAGGCTTGGCGGTACCCAGCGCGCCCAATCGCTCTGCGGCAGGCTGACATAGGCCTCCAGGTGTCCGTCGCGCCAGGCGTCGAGGGTGGCGCGGCTGCGCAGGTTCACCGCCAGGGGCTGACCGTCGGGCAGGGTCGCGCGCATCTCCAGGCGCTGGCGCGACGGACCGGCTTGCAAGCCAAGGCTGACATAGGTGAGCGTGACCGAATCACGGCGCCACGGCTGGAAGGTAACCTGGCTGTCGAACACATCGACCCGGCCCAGTTGCTGGAGGCGTTGCAGCAATTGGGCAGGGTCGAGGGGCGCATCGTCTTTCTTCGGCAGGCCTTCAAGGGTCCAGGCACCTTGCTGGTCTTCATGCAGGATCAGTTGCAGGCCGCCGAGCTGGACATGCGCCAACCGCACTTCGCGAGCCTTCAAGCTGGCCCACAGGTCGGGCACCAGCTTGACGTCATCCAGGCGCAAGGCTGCAGAGCCTTCGCCCAATTGCAGGTCGCGCAGCCTGAGCACCGGGGCCAGACCACTCCATCGCCCTTCGAGCGCCCCCACATGCACAGGCAAGCCCAAGGCTTGCTGGGCCTTGTCTTCGAGGTCGGCCCGGTATTCGGCCACCAACGGCACCAGTTGCCGACCGAGGCTGACATACAGTGCCACCAGCACCGCGAGCAAGGCGCACAGCCCCAGCCCCCAACGGGTCAACGCGCCTAGAACGCGGGTCAGACGTTCCATGGCCATTGCCCTCCGAGTCGTCCATTAACTATGGCCGCAAGCGGTGTTTTCGCCACTGGGCGAACGGTTTCAGAACGCGTCAGAGCAGCACCACATCATATTGTTCCTGGGAATACATGGACTCGACCTGGAAGCGAATGGTTCGCCCGATGAAGGCCTCCAGTTCGGCGACGTTGCCTGACTCTTCGTCCAGCAGCCGATCGACTACCTTCTGGTTGGCCAGCACGCGGTAGCCTTCTGCCTGGTAAGCCCGCGCCTCACGAAGAATTTCGCGGAAGATTTCGTAACAAATAGTCTCTGGCGTCTTCAGCTTGCCGCGCCCCTGGCAGGCCAGGCAGGGCTCGCACAGCACCTGCTCGAGGCTTTCACGGGTACGCTTGCGGGTCATCTGTACCAGGCCCAACTCGGTAATGCCGATGATATTGGTCTTGGCATGGTCGCGCTCGAGCTGTTTTTCCAGCGTGCGCAGGACCTGGCGGCGGTGCTCTTCGTCTTCCATATCGATGAAGTCGATGATGATGATGCCGCCGATGTTGCGCAGGCGAAGCTGTCGCGCAATGGCGGTGGCCGCTTCGAGATTGGTCTTGAAAATGGTCTCTTCGAGGTTGCGATGGCCGACGAAGGCGCCGGTATTGACGTCGATGGTCGTCATCGCCTCGGCAGGATCGACCACCAAGTAGCCCCCGGACTTGAGCGGCACCTTGCGCTCCAGGGCGCGCTGGATCTCGTCCTCGACCCCATAGAGGTCGAAGATCGGCCGCTCGCCGGGATAATGCTCGAGGCGGTCGGCGATTTCGGGCATCAGCTCACCCACGAATTGCGTGGTCTTCTGGAAGGTTTCCCGCGAGTCGATGCGGATCTTCTCGATCTTCGGATTGACCAGGTCGCGCAAGGTGCGCAACGCCAGGCCGAGGTCTTCGTAGATCACGGTCGGCGCACCGCAGGCCTGGATCTGGCTGCCGATCTGCTCCCACAGGCGACGCAGGTAGCGGATGTCCTGGAGGATGTCTTCAGCACGCGCGCCCTCGGCGGCGGTGCGCAGGATGAAGCCGCCGGCGTCCTTGATCTTCTCTTGCGCCATCGAGTCGCTGACCACCTGTTTAAGACGGTCACGCTCGGCTTCGTCCTCGATTTTCAGCGAAATGCCGACATGGCTGCTGCGCGGCATGTACACCAGGTAGCGCGACGGGATCGACAACTGGGTGGTCAGGCGCGCGCCCTTGGTGCCGATGGGGTCCTTCGTCACCTGCACCACCAGGGCCTGGCCTTCGTGGACCAGTGCGGTGATGGTCTCGACCGCCGAGCCTTCACGCTGGGAGATCTCCGAGGCGTGGATGAACGCCGCACGCTCCAGACCGATATCGATGAAGGCGGCCTGCATGCCGGGCAGCACACGCACCACCTTGCCCTTGTAGATATTGCCGACGATGCCACGGCGCTGGGTGCGCTCGACATGCACCTCCTGCAGCACTCCGTTCTCCACCACTGCCACGCGTGACTCCATCGGCGTGATGTTGATCAGGATCTCTTCACTCATGGCAGGCTCTCGTCAAAGGTCTTCGGTAATGATGGATCGCTGTCGGGCGGCTGGCTAGCGCTGGACGGTATCCTCATGCTGCCAGCAGGGAATGCCGAACTGCTCCAGCAACTCGGCGGTTTCGCTCAGGGGCAGGCCGACCACGGCCGAATAACTGCCTTCGATGGCGCTGACGAACACCGCGCCCAGGCCCTGGATCGCATAGCCACCGGCCTTGTCCAACGGTTCACCGCTGTCCCAGTAGCGACATGCTTCATCGAAAGAGATAGTACGGAAACGAACCTTGGTCGCCACGCACAGGCTCAGGGAGCGCGTGCCGTCGGTCACGGCCACGGCAGTGAGCACCTGGTGCTCGCGCTTGGACAGGTCGCCCAGCATCGCCAGGGCGTGCTCGCGGTTTTCCGGCTTGCCAAGGATCTGGCCGTCGAGCACCACGGCAGTATCGGCGCCGAGCACCACGCCCGGGGCATCGAGCAGGTTGAAACCAGCCACCGCCTTGGCTTGCGCCAGGCGCTCGACGTAGGCCTGGGCGGCTTCGCCGACCTGCGGGGTTTCGTCGATGGGGGCGCTGACCACGGTGAATGGCACGCCAATCTGCGCCAGCAGCTCACGTCGACGTGGGGAGCCGGAGGCCAGGTGCAGTCGAGTCATGGGGACATCTCCGTGTCAGTGGCGACGCGTCAGTGGATATGCAGGCGTCGGCGCATGCCGCGCAGGGCGAAGCTGATCCAGGGCCAGAGCAAGGCGCTGATCACCGCCGACCACACCAGTGCAAGCGTCGGCAGGCGATTGCCGGTCAGGGCGCTGAGCCACAGCTGGATCAACTGGGCGATGCCGAACACCACCAGGATCACCAGGCTCTGCTGCCACATGGGGAACATGCGCAGGCGTTGCTGCAGGGACAGCACCAGGAAGGTGATCAAGGTGAGGATCAACGCGTTCTGCCCCAGCAGGGTGCCGTAGAGCACGTCCTCGGCCAGGCCGAGCACGAAGGCCGTGGTCATGCCGACCTTGCTGGGTACGGCCAGGGTCCAGAACGCCAGCAACAAGGCCAGCCACATGGGGCGGAACACCTCCATGAACTGCGGCATCGGCGTGACGCTGAGCAGCAGGCCGATGACGAAGGTCAGCCAGATGGCCCAGCCGTTTCTGCTACGGGTACTGGCCATCATTCTCTCCGGGGCTGTGCAGGCGACGCGGGTGCGGCTGGTGGGTGTGAGGTGGAAGAGCCGTGGGCTGGCGCGGTGGCGGCAGGTGCTGGCGCATGGGCCGGTGCGCCGCTCGCAGGCGCAGTTGCCGGTGCTGGCACGGCTGCCGGCTTGGCACTCGCACCGTCCTGACGGTCGGCCTCTTCCTGGGCGATCGCTGCATCAGTGGCACGCTGCTCAGGCGTACGTCGATCGCTGAACACCAGCAACATGTACCGGCTGCGATTGAGGGCGGCGGTAGGAATGGCGCGAACGATGGCGAACGGCTGACCGGAGTCGTGAATTACCTCGTTGACCGTGGCCACCGGATAACCGGCCGGGAAACGCTGCCCCATGCCGGAGCTCACCAGCAGATCGCCTTCCTTGATGTCGGCGGTATCGGCCACGTGACGCAGTTCCAGGCGCTCCGGGTTGCCGGTGCCGCTGGCAATGGCGCGCAGGCCGTTGCGGTTGACCTGCACGGGAATGCTGTGGGTGGTGTCGGTCAGCAGCAGCACGCGCGAGGTGTAGGGCATCAGCTCGACCACCTGGCCCATCAGGCCGCGGGCATCGAGCACCGGCTGGCCGAGGAACACACCGTCGCGCTCGCCCTTGTTGATCAGGATGCGATGAGTGAAGGGATTGGGATCGACCCCGATCAACTCGGCGACTTCGACCTTTTCGTTGACCAGTGCCGAAGAATTGAGCAATTCGCGCAGGCGCACGTTCTGCTCGGTGAGCGCGGCCAGCTTCTGCAGACGCCCCTGCAACAGCAGGGCTTCGGTCTTGAGCTTCTCGTTTTCGGCGATCAGCTCGGTGCGGCTGCCGAACTGCCCGGCCACGCCCTGCCACAGACGCTGCGGCAAGTCGGTGACCCAATAGGATTCCATCAGCACCAGCCCCATCTGGCTGCGTACCGGCTTGAGCACGTCAAAGCGCGAGTCGACCACCATCAGCGCGACCGACATCACCACCAGCACGAGCAGACGAACGCCCAGCGAAGGGCCCTTGGAGAAAAGCGGTTTAATGGGCCGTTCCTCGTGGACGACGATTCAAGCGGTCATTGCACGAGGTCAATGCAACCACCAGCCTGCGGATTGACGGAAACGACGCCCGACGGACGTCAACAGCGCATACAGGTAGCACTGTGCGTGCCACCTGTAAACCAGGCGATCTTCAGCGACGGCTGGACAGCGCCAGGACTCACTCGCTGGAGAGCAGGTCCATGGCGTGCTTGTCCATCATCTCCAGCGCACGACCACCGCCACGGGCGACGCAGGTCAGCGGGTCTTCGGCAACGATCACCGGCAGGCCGGTTTCCTGGGCCAGCAGCTTGTCGAGGTCACGCAGCAGCGCGCCACCGCCGGTCAGCACCAGGCCACGCTCGGCGATGTCGGACGCCAACTCCGGCGGCGACTGCTCCAGGGCACTCTTGACCGCCTGGACGATGGTCGCCAGCGATTCCTGCAGCGCCTCGAGCACTTCGTTGGAATTCAGGGTGAAGGCACGTGGTACGCCCTCGGCCAGGTTGCGGCCGCGCACGTCGACCTCGCGGACTTCGCCGCCCGGGTAGGCGGTACCGATTTCCTGCTTGATGCGCTCGGCGGTGGATTCACCGATCAGGCTGCCGTAGTTGCGGCGCACGTAGGTGACGATGGCTTCGTCGAAACGGTCGCCGCCCACACGTACGGATTCGGCGTAGACCACACCGTTGAGCGAGATCAGGGCGATTTCGGTGGTACCGCCACCGATGTCGACGACCATCGAACCGCGGGCTTCCTCGACCGGCAGGCCGGCACCGATGGCGGCAGCCATGGGCTCTTCGATCAGGAACACTTCACGGGCACCGGCGCCCAGCGCCGATTCACGGATGGCACGGCGCTCGACCTGAGTCGACTTGCACGGTACGCAGATCAGCACGCGTGGGCTGGGCTGCAGGAAGCTGTTTTCGTGCACTTTGTTGATGAAGTACTGCAGCATCTTCTCGCAGACGCTGAAGTCGGCGATCACGCCATCCTTCATCGGACGAATGGCAGCGATGTTGCCGGGAGTGCGGCCGAGCATGCGCTTGGCTTCGGTACCGACGGCCACGACGCTTTTCTGGTTGCCGTGGGTACGGATGGCAACAACCGAGGGCTCATTCAGGACGATACCGCGCTCACGCACGTAAATAAGGGTGTTGGCAGTACCCAGGTCGATGGACAGATCGCTGGAAAACATGCCACGCAGTTTCTTGAACATGGGAAAGTGACCCTGGGGAAAGCGTGGGTAAAAAAGTGCGGCAAACTCTAACAATGGCAGGGATTTTGGGCAAGGAGCCAATATGTTAAATTGGCAGTTTTTCCGAGCACGCCAGCCGATGATCGCGGCCGTATGACCGCCAGAATCCCGGCATGTTCCTCATTACGGAAGCATTCTGTTTCTGTTTTTCCTGGAGATCCCCATGGCGCTTCAACGCTGTGACGTGGAAAAGATCGCCCATCTGGCCCGTCTGGGCCTCAATGAAGGCGAACTGCCACGCATTACCGATGCCTTGAACAGTATTCTCGGGCTGGTCGACCAGATGCAAGCCGTCGACACCACCGGCATCGAGCCCCTCGCCCACCCGCTCGAAGCCACCCAGCGCCTGCGTCCCGACCAGGTGACCGAAAGCAACCAGCGCGATCGCTACCAGGCGGTGGCACCCTCGACCGAGAACGGTCTGTACCTGGTTCCGAAAGTCATCGAGTAAGGGATAGAGCCTGCCATGCATCAACTCACTCTGGCCGAGATCGCCCGCGGACTCGCCGACAAGTCGTTTTCCTCCGAAGAGCTGACCGGCGCGTTGCTGTCGCGCATCAAGCAGCTCGACCCACAGATCAACAGCTTCATCAGCGTCACCGAAGCGCAGGCGCTGGAACAGGCCCGCGCCGCCGACGCCCGTCGCGCCAATGGCGAAACCGGCGCACTGCTGGGCGCACCGATTGCCCACAAGGACCTGTTCTGCACCCAGGGCGTACGCACCAGCTGCGGCTCGAAGATGCTCGACAGCTTCACCGCCCCCTATGACGCCACCGTGGTCGCCAAGCTCGCCGAAGCCGGCATGGTCACTCTCGGCAAGACCAACATGGACGAATTCGCCATGGGTTCGGCCAACGAATCCAGCCACTACGGCGCGGTGAAGAACCCGTGGAACCTCGAGCACGTGCCAGGCGGCTCGTCGGGTGGCTCCGCCGCAGCCGTGGCCGCGCGCCTGCTGCCGGTCGCCACCGGCACCGACACCGGCGGCTCGATCCGCCAGCCAGCCGCACTGACCAACCTCACCGGCCTCAAGCCCACCTACGGCCGCGTCTCGCGCTGGGGCATGATCGCCTACGCCTCGAGCCTCGACCAGGGCGGCCCGATGGCCCGCACTGCCGAAGACTGCGCCCTGCTGCTGCAAGGCATGGCCGGTTTCGACCCCAAGGACTCGACCAGCGTCGACGAATCGGTACCCGACTACAGCGCCAACCTCAACGCCTCGCTGCAGGGCCTGCGCATCGGCCTGCCGAAGGAGTACTTCGGCGCCGGCCTCGATCCGCGCATCGCCGAACTGGTCCAGGCCAGCGTCAAGGAACTGGAGAAGCTCGGCGCGGTGGTCAAGGAAATCAGCCTGCCGAACATGCAGCACGCCATCCCGGCGTACTATGTGATCGCCCCGGCCGAAGCCTCCTCCAACCTCTCGCGCTTCGACGGCGTGCGCTTCGGCTACCGCTGCGAAGACCCGAAAGACCTCACCGACCTGTACAAGCGCTCGCGTGGCGAAGGCTTCGGCGTTGAAGTACAGCGCCGGATCATGGTCGGCACCTACGCCCTGTCGGCCGGCTACTACGACGCCTACTACGTCAAGGCTCAGCAGATCCGTCGCCTGATCAAGAACGACTTCATGGCAGCCTTCGAACAGGTCGACGTCATCCTCGGCCCGACCACGCCGAACCCGGCCTGGAAACTCGGCTCGAAGAACGCCGACCCGGTCGCCGCCTACCTCGAGGACGTCTACACCATCACCGCCAACCTCGCGGGCCTGCCCGGCCTGTCGATGCCGGCCGGCTTCGTCGATGGCCTGCCGGTGGGCGTGCAACTGCTGGCCCCGTACTTCCAGGAAGGCCGCCTGCTCAACGTCGCGCACCGCTACCAGCAAGTCACCGACTGGCACACCCGCGCCCCCAACGGCTTCTGAGGAATTCACACATGCAATGGGAAGTTGTGATCGGGCTGGAGATTCATACCCAGCTCGCCACCCAGTCGAAGATCTTCTCCGGCAGCGCCACCACCTTCGGCTCCGAGCCGAACACCCAGGCCAGCCTGGTCGACCTGGGCATGCCCGGCGTACTGCCGGTGCTGAACCAGGAGGCCGTACGCATGGCCTGCATGTTCGGCCTGGCCATCGATGCCGAGATCGGGCCGCGCAACGTGTTCGCGCGCAAGAACTACTTCTACCCCGACCTGCCCAAGGGCTATCAGATCAGCCAGATGGACCTGCCGATCGTTGGCAAGGGCCACCTGGACATCGCCCTGGAAGACGGCACCCTCAAGCGCATCGGCGTCACCCGCGCACACCTTGAGGAAGATGCCGGCAAGAGCCTGCACGAAGATTTCAACGGCGCCACCGGGATCGACCTGAACCGCGCTGGCACACCGCTGCTGGAAATCGTTTCCGAGCCGGACATGCGCAGCGCAAAAGAGGCCGTGGCCTACGTCAAGGCCATCCACGCCCTGGTGCGCTACCTGGGCATCTGCGACGGCAACATGGCCGAAGGCTCGCTGCGTTGCGACTGCAACGTCTCGGTTCGCCCGAAAGGCCAGGTCGAGTTCGGTACCCGCTGCGAGATCAAGAACGTCAACTCGTTCCGCTTCATCGAACGGGCGATCAACAGCGAGATCCAGCGCCAGATCGACCTGATCGAGGACGGCGGCAAGGTGGTCCAGGAAACCCGCCTGTACGACCCGAACAAGGACGAGACCCGTTCCATGCGCAGCAAGGAGGAAGCCAACGACTACCGCTACTTCCCCGATCCGGACCTGCTGCCGGTGGTCATCGAGCCAAGCTTCCTCGAGACCGTCCGCGCCTCGCTGCCCGAACTGCCAACGCAGAAGGTCGAACGCTTCCAGAGCCAGTACGGCCTGTCGGCCTACGACGCCAACGTGCTGGCCAGCAGCCGCGAACAGGCCGACTACTTCGAGCAGGTGGCCAGCATCGGCGGCGACGCCAAGCTGGCGGCCAACTGGGTCATGGTCGAGCTGGGCAGCCTGCTGAACAAGCTGGGTGTCGAAATCGACCAGTCGCCGGTCAGTGCCGAGCTGCTCGGCGGCATGCTGCAGCGTATTCGCGACAACACCATCAGCGGCAAGATTGCCAAGACCGTGTTCGAGGCCATGGCTGCCGGTGAAGGCGATGCCGACAGCATCATCGAGAGCAAGGGCCTCAAGCAGGTGACCGACACCGGCGCGATCGACAAGATGCTCGATGAAGTGCTGGCCGCCAACGCCGAGCAGGTCGAACAGTACCGCGCCGCCGATGAAGCCAAGCGCGGCAAGATGTTCGGTTTCTTCGTCGGCCAGGCGATGAAGGCTTCCAAGGGCAAGGCCAACCCGGGGCAGGTGAACCAATTGCTCAAGGCCAAGCTCGAAGGGTGACCTGAACGCCCTCGTTCGCGGGCAAGTCGGAGCGGCGGTTCGGCGCTCCGCCTTGCCCGCGAATGGAAGCACCGGAGAGCACCTGCCTTGCTGAAAAAAAACCTCACCGCCCTGGCTCTTTTCTCTGCCTTGGCCGGCTGTGCCAGCCATGACATCGACCCACGCGGCTACGACGAAACCGGCACCGCCTCCTACTACGGCTCCCGCCACCACGGTAAACGCACCGCCAGCGGCGAAGCCTTCAACCAGCACGGCCTCACCGCCGCCCATCGCACCCTGCCGTTCGGCAGCCAAGTACTGGTGACCAACCTGTCCAACCAGCGCAGCGTGGTGGTGCGTATCAACGACCGCGGCCCCCATACCCGTGGCCGACTGATCGACCTGTCACGCGCTGCCGCAGAAAAAATCGGCATGCTCCGTAGCGGAACGGCGCGAGTCCGGGTACAAGGTCTGAGCGACTGACCTGACTGGAGCCCTGCCATTTTCGACCTCGCCACCCTCCCCACCTTCAGCCTCCTGCAACTGGGCCTGGGCCTGGTGCTGTTGGTCATCGGCGCCGAACTGCTGGTACGCGCCGCCCTGCGCCTGGCCACGCGCCTGCACGTGCGGCCGCTGATCATCGGCCTGAGCCTGGTGGCCTTCGGCAGTACCGCGCCACAACTGACAGTCAGCCTGCAGGCGGCCTACCAGGGCGCGCCGGACGTGGCGGTGGGCAGTGTGATCGGCAGCAATATCTTCAATGTGCTGGTGATCCTCGGGCTTGCTGCGCTGATCATCCCGCTGCGCGTTTCGCGGCAACTGGTACGCCTGGACATCCCGTTGATGATCGCGGCCAGTGCAGTGGTCTACCTGCTGGCGGCCAACGGCGAACTGGGCAGGCTCGAGGGCGCGCTGTTGCTGCTGGGCCTGCTGGGCTACCTGGGCATGCTCTGGCATCAGTCCCGCCACTATTCCCGCACCTATCCTGCGCCCGACGCCGCTCGCCGCAGCCCGGGCCGCTTCTGGAGTACCGTGGTGCTGCAGACCCTGTTCGGGCTGGT
Source organism: Pseudomonas sp. A014 (assembly GCF_052378495.1). Classification (NCBI taxonomy): domain Bacteria; kingdom Pseudomonadati; phylum Pseudomonadota; class Gammaproteobacteria; order Pseudomonadales; family Pseudomonadaceae; genus Pseudomonas; species Pseudomonas sp. A014. The sequence goes on along the minus strand of NZ_CP199001.1, from coordinate 1,065,061 downwards.
GCTACTCAGCCTCGGCGGGCACTTGCTGCTGGAGGCGGCGGTCGAGGTCGCCACCGACCTGGGCCTGTCCGAGCGGATCATCGGCCTGACCGTGGTCGCGGTCTGCACTTCGCTACCGGAACTGGCCGCCGCGCTGATCGCCGCCCTGCGTGGCGAGCGCGAGATCGCCGTGGGTACGGTGATCGGCAGCAACCTGTTCAACCTCCTGGCAGTGCTGGGGCTGACTGCCTTGACCACGCCCGAACCGCTGACCATCTCACCCAACGCCCTGGCGTTCGACCTGCCGGTGATGCTCGGGGTCGCCGTCCTTAGCCTGCCCGTGTTTTATTCCGGCTACCGGATCACCCGCGCCGAAGGGCTGGTGTTCCTCGCGCTCTACCTGGCTTACGGTCTGCACGTGGTGGCCTTCACCACCGGCATGCCACTGGCCGGGCGCCTGGAGCGCCTCATGCTGTTCTACGTCATGCCGGTGCTGGCGGTGGTACTGCTATACACCACGCTTCGCGCCTGGCGCCGCCAACACTGAGGAAAACGCAATGACCGACAACAAGAACGCCGGTGAGCAGGTTCGGCGCCAGGTGATGGGGGACGCTTTCGTGGATCGCGCCCTGGGCAATGCCACCGAATTCACCCAGCCCCTGCAGGACTTCGTCAACGAGCATGCCTGGGGCAGCGTCTGGTCCCGCGAGGGGCTGCCATTGAAGACTCGCAGCCTGATCACCCTGGCGGCGCTGACCGCACTGAAGTGCCCACAGGAGCTCAAGGGCCATGTGCGCGGGGCACTGAACAACGGCTGCACGGTGGAGGAGATTCGGGAGGCGCTGCTGCATTGCGCAGTGTACGCAGGGATCCCGGCGGCGATCGATGCGTTCCGCGCGGCACAGGAAGTGATCGACAGTTACCAGGCCTGAGGTCGCACCGGCCTCTTCGCGGGTAAACCCGCCCTCACAGGCACGCCGCTGCACGGACCCTGTGGGAGCGGGTTTACCCGCGAAAAGAGCGACGCATCAGCGCAGATTCATCCCTTGGCCTGACGCGCCTTCTTCACCCGGAATGCCACCCACAGCGCAGCGATCCACAGCGGAATCAGCATCACCGAGATGCGCACTGGTGGGGTGAGGTACATCACCACCAGGATCAGTGCAATGAACGCCAGGCACAGATAGTTGGTCAGCGGATGCCCCCAACTGCGGTAGAACGGCGTGATGCCCGCCGCCAGCTTGGCCTTGCGGAACTTCAGGTGGGTGATGCTGATGCTCGCCCAGTTGATCACCAGCGCCGATACCGCCAGAGCCATCAGCAAACCGAACGCCTCACCCGGCATCAGGTAGTTGATCACCACGCACAAACCGGTCGCCAGCGCCGAAACGCCCAGCGCCACCAACGGCACACCGCTGCGGCTGACCTTGAGCAACTGGCGCGGCGCATCGCCCTGGCTGGCCAGGCCGAACAGCATGCGGCTGTTGGCGTAGACGCAGCTGTTGTAGACCGACAGTGCGGCGGTCAGCACGACGACGTTGAGCACGGTGGCGACCACGTCGCTGTCCAGCTCATGGAAGATCATCACGAACGGGCTGCCGCCCTGCACCACCTTCTGCCACGGGTACAGCGCCAGCAGCACGGCAAGCGCGCCGATATAGAAGATCAGGATGCGGTAGACCACCTGGTTGGTGGCCTTGGGGATGCTCTGGCGCGGATTGTCCGCCTCGGCAGCGGTGATACCCACCAACTCCAGGCCGCCAAAGGAGAACATGATCACCGCCAGCGCCATGATCAGCCCGGTGATGCCATTGGGGAAGAAGCCACCGTACTGCCACAGGTTGGCCACGCTGGCATCCGGGCCACCATGACCGCTGCCCAGCAGCCAGGCGCCGAAGCCGATCATGCTGACGATCGCCACTACCTTGACCAGGGCGAACCAGAACTCCATCTCACCGTAGACCTTCACCTGGGTCAGGTTGATGGCGTTGATCACCACGAAGAAGATCGCCGCCGTGGCCCAGGTCGGAAACTCCGGCCACCAGTACTGCACGTAGATACCCACGGCCGTCAGTTCGGCCATGCCAACCAATACGTAGACGACCCAGTAGTTCCACCCCGAGACGAAGCCGGCGAACTCGCTCCAGTATTGATGGGCGAAGTGGCTGAAGCTGCCGGCAACCGGCTCTTCGACCACCATTTCACCCAGCTGGCGCATGATCAGGAAAGCCATCAGGCCAGCGATCGCATAGCCCAGCAGTACCGAAGGGCCGGCCAACTGGATGGTTTGGGCGATCCCCAGGAACAGGCCGGTGCCGATGGCACCGCCCAGCGCAATCAACTGGATATGGCGATTCTTCAGCCCGCGTTGCAACCCCGCGGGCGTGCTCTGGTCTTGCATGAAGTGTCCTTTAGTTCAGGAGGCAGTGTTGTTGTGTTGTGGCGGCCAGCATCTAGATCCACCCGCCCCATTGCAAGATGAATATGCCGATATTGGTGGTGATCGCCGCCATTAGCGTCGTGATCACGATGATAGACGCAGCCAGCTCGTGATTGCCATTGGCCGCGCGGGCCATGACATAACTGGCTGCCGCCGTCGGGCTGCCAATGTAGAGAAACAGGATCCCCAGCTCCGCGCCGCGAAACCCGCACAGCCAGGCGCCCAAGGTGGCCACCAGCGGCAGCCAGACCATCTTCACCAGGCTGGCATCCACCGCGAGCTTGCCGCTGTCGCGCAGGGCCGCCAGCGACAGGGTGCCGCCGATGCAAATCAGCGCCAGTGGCAGGGTCATCTGCGCCAGGTAGTCGCCCGAGGTCAGCAACCAGTTGGGCAGGGGCACCTGCCCATACGCCATGGGCGTCGCTGCCAGCACGCTGATGATCAGCGGGTTGCTGAAGATGCTCTTGCACAGGCTCCACGGGTCGGATTTCAAGCTCGGGCTGTACACCGCCAACACCACCGTCGACAGCGAGTTGTAGAGCAGGATCACCAGCCCGGCGAGTACCGCACCGAGGGAAATCCCGTAGTCGCCATAGAGGCTGGCCGCCAGCGCCAGGCCGATCACTCCGTTGTTGCCGCGAAACGCACCTTGCGTGTAGATGCCGCGGTCCTCTGGCGGGCTGCGCCAGATCGCCAGCCCCCAGGAGAGCGCAAAGCACACCAGAGTCGCGAGGATGAAGTAGAGGATGACCCCGGGCTTGACCGCCGTCGACAGGTCGGCGTGATAGATACCCAGGAACAGCAGCGCCGGCATGCAGGTGTTGAACACCAGCGAGGACGCGACCTTGATGAAGTTGTCGTCGATCAAGCGGATGCGCTTGAGGAGCACGCCCATGAACAGCATGGCGAAAACCGGAGCCGTGATGTTCAACGTCTGGATAAGAAGGGCGAGCATTGCGCGCGATCCTGGAGAAGGTTGCCGATAGGGGCTAATCATACGTCAGTGCCAGGTGATTGCGTCCGCCATGGATGAAGGATCTGTCCACAAACAGATCTTGACGTAGGAAATTTCCACCCTATTATCAAAACAACTGTATATACGTACAGTTAATTGGAATTTTTCAGACATCGCATGGAGCAAACAATGTCAGAAATGCAATCACTGCCGGCAACCGGCCAGGCCCATCTGTCGGTCGCGGATCTCGACCGCTTGTTCGACCCTGAGGGCGTTCCTCTGGAGGGGGCGCACACGCATCTGGTGCTGGTAGTGGACGGCCATCACACCGTCAAATATCACCGCCTGCCGCCACTCCAAGCACCTAAGCTCACCGGGCCCGAATTGCGCTTCGAAGGCGGCGAGCACACCGCCATCGGCGACAACGTCCTGCTGCGTTTTGCCGCCAACCAACCGCCGGTCGTGGCGCACCAGTCACCTCTGCCGTTGCCCAATGGCCTGAGCCTGACCTACGGCCAGGTGGTGGCTCTGGGCGGTGACTTCTATGGTGTGCCCGAACGCCCCATCGCCGATGGAGCAACACCCGCCGAACGCATCGAACGTTTCCTCCAGGCTTTCGACTCCTTGGCCCGCCTGCCCGCCTCCCGTGCCGAAGCCCAGGACATTCTGGCGGTCATGCAGGAAGAGATCTCGGCGGCCAATCGCGCCATCAACGACGGACGTCAACCCCATGAAGCCTATGACGCACTGGGCGACAGCCTGTCGGCGCGCTGGAATCGCATCACCGGAGGCGGCAGCGTGGCTTCGGATCTACTGCCACTGGGCCGCTACCTGAAACTGGCCGCCAGCAACTGGGACCATTTCGGCCGGTCGGCCCTGCTGGCTTACCAGGCCGGCCACGGCGCTGCACTGCAGCAGGCACTGCGCGCCCGTGACAGCGGCGACGAACGCGACCTGCAACTGGCCTATGCCATGAACGCCTTCGCCGACCACTTCCTTACCGACCTGTTCTCCGCCGGCCATTTGCGCGTACCGCGCAAGGCCCTGGCCGACACGGTCACGCCGAGCGATATCGGCTCGCTGGTGTCGCGCTTCATGCACGACGAGGACAGCAAGTATGGTCTGCGTGTACGCAATGCCGAAGGCGAGCAATGGCGGGCCTATGGCGACAAGCGTTATTTCGACAGCGTCGATGTGGCCAACCGACGCCAGGTCGGCCGCGCGGTACAGCGTTCGGCCGACGAAGTGTTCCAGGCCTTCGACAAGGGACGGGCCACGTCGCCGGAGCAGTACGCCGCCCTGCGCTTGACGCCAGACCTGCAGGCAGCCGAACAGGACCTGGTGCCCGGCAATTTCGCTCCGCTCTACCGCCAGCAAGGCTCGACGGTGCTGCGGCGCAAGAATGTGGCCGACCTCAACGACGGCCAGTACACCCGTGATTGGTGGGGCTGGAGCACTTACCTGCTGCTCAAGGACTACAAGCCCAACCGCCCGACGGGCTTCATTGATGCCCCGACAGCCTCGCCAGCCATCGTTGCCAACGGTTGGCAACGCCGCGAGCCGGATGGCCTGAACTGGCGTCGGGGTAACGCCGTGCGCTATGCATTCAGTGTTGACGATGGCATCAACGAATCCTATATCGGCCCTTGGAATCCCTATAGCGAGCTGGGCGAGCAGTTCCACCCGACCGTGCAACTACCGCTCGATGCCCAACGCCGTGGGCGCAACCTGTTCCGCCAGTTTCGCGATGGCGCACCAGAGCTGATCGCTCGCCTCGACGGGCAGGCCACCACCTATATCGACCGTAACGCGTGACAAGGAGGTCACCGATGAACATCAGGATCAAACTGGAACTGGCTTCAGGCCAGTCGCTGCAAGGGATGCCGCTGGAGTTGCTGCGCGATGGGCAAGTGGTCGGGCGGGCGCAGGTGGGGCGGGATGGAGAGGTGTCGTTCGCGGTCGAGCCAGGCACAGGTGCGCTGGCGGTGCGAATGGATCGGGCAGTGATCGGGGGCTGATCTTCGCGGCGCCTTCTTCACGGGCAAGTCGGAGCAGACGCCGCGGTCTACCGATCGATCAGCGCCGCACCGGGCGCTTCTGCAGCTTGCGCTGCAAGGTGCGCCGGTGCATGCCCAGCGCCCGCGCCGTGGCGGAGATATTGCCCTCGTGCTCGGTCAACACGCGCTGGATGTGTTCCCACTGCAGGCGGTCCACCGACATCGGGTTTTCCGGCACCAGGGTATCGAGGTCGGCATGTTCGGACAGCAGCGCCGCCAGCACATCGTCGGCGTCGGCCGGCTTGCACAGGTAGTTGCAAGCACCGCGCTTGATCGCCTCAACCGCAGTGGCGATGCTCGAATAGCCGGTCAGGATCAGCACGCGCATCTCCGGGTCCAGTTCCAGCAGCTTGGGCAACAGGACCAGGCCCGAGTCGCCCTCCATCTTCAAGTCCAGCGTGGCGTAGTCCGGCAAGTCCTGCTGGGCCAGGATCAATCCCTCTTCGGCGCTGGCGGCGGTGCTCACCCGAAAACCGCGGCGGCTCATGGCACGGGCCATCACCCGGGTAAAGGTGGCGTCATCATCCACCAGCAGCAGGTGCGGCAGCTCTTCGCCTTCGATCTGGTTCTCGTCGCTCATCGTTCATCTCCTCGCTTGCCATAGGGCAGGCGCAGCTCGGTCAGGGTGCCGCCCTCTTCATGACTATAGAGTTTCACCGAGCCCCCCGCGCGGGTCACGCTGGCCTTGCTCAGGAACAGGCCCAGGCCGAAGCCTTTGCCCTTGGTGGTAAAGAAAGGTTTGCCGATCGCCTCGGCGATGGCCACCGGTACGCCGGCGCCATGGTCGCGGATGCTGATCAGGATATCCTGTGCATCCCAGTCCAGACGCACTTCGAGGTCGTTCGGACAGGCATCGGCGGCGTTGTTCAGCAGGTTGAGCAGCGCCTGGGTGAGGTCGGGTGGCGGAATCAGCCGCGGCACCTCGCCATCGCGCAGGCGCTGGAAGCGGTAACTGGCTTCAGGGCGCATCAGGTGCCAGCGGTTGAGCGCCTCGTCGAGCCAGGCGGTGACCTCCTGCTCCTGCACATTCATGCGTCGGTTGGCTTCGGCGGCACGCACCAGTTGCTGCAGCGTCTGCTTGCACAGCTTGACCTGGTCCTGCAGTACCGCAAGGTCTTCCTGCAACTGCGGATCGGTATGGTCCTGGCGCATCTCGTTGATCAGCACGCTCATGGTCGCCAACGGCGTGCCCAGCTCGTGGGCGGCCCCAGCGGCCTGGGTGGCCACGGCCAGCAACTGTTCATCGCGCAGGCTTTCCTCGCGCCGCTCGGCACGCATCTGCTCCTGGCGGCGCAGCTCTTCGGCCATGCGCGCGGCGAAGAAGGTAATGACAGCAGCGGCCAGGGCGATGCTCAGCCACATGCCATACACCTGCATGGTGTCGCGCGCCAGCGGCAGCGTCTCCAGCGGGTAGAACTGCACCAGCAGCAGGCTGTAGGCGACCAGCGCAATGCCCGACAACACCAGTGAATAGATCCACGGCAGGGTCACGGCAGCAATCGCCAGCGGCACCAGGTAATAGGACACGAAGGGGTTGGTCGAGCCCCCCGAGTAGTACAGCAAGGCACTGTGGATCAGCAGGTCACAGGCCAGTTGCAGGGCGTACTCCATCTCCGTGACCGGCAAGGTCAGGCGCAGCCGCAAGGCGGTGAAGGCACACAGCAGCGACGATAGCGCCAGGGTTGCCACCAGCGACAGCCATGGCAGCGGCAGCAGCTCGGTCCAGTAGGCCACGCCCACGGAGCCGGCCTGGGCGGCCAGGACCAGGATGCGAATGATGGTCAGGCGCCAGAGGTTCTGGCGAGTGGCGGACATTGGGTGTGCGGGGGCGAGCATGAGCTCTCCTGATGAGTGCTCCAGGACAATCGGCTGGAGTATACCGAAGCCATGGCCCCCGCTGCAGCAATGCGGCAAAGCGCCACACTCTGTCACAAAGTCATGATGGCATTGTTGAACCCACTACACTGTTTTCGGTCTGATTGGCCATGCGTGGAATGGACATCATCCCCACGCTTTCTATTTGAAGGAGTCATACATGCACATTTCCCGTCGCAGCGCCGCGTTCGTCCTGTCTTGTGGCATGCTCGCCAGCCTGCCGGCCCTGGCCGCAGACGAGCCACGCTACAACCAGGTTTCGCTGCGCGCCGAGGTCAGCAAGGAAGTGGCCCGCGACCTGATGGTCGTCACCCTTTACAGCGAAGCGCAGAACACCGACCCGGGCAAGCTCGCCAAGCAGATCACCGAGACCATGAACAAGGCGGTCCAGCAGGCCCGCGAAGTCAAGGACGTGAAGATCAGCCAAGGCAGCCGTAACAGCTATCCGGTCTACGACACCAAGGGCCAGAAGATCACCGGCTGGCGCGAGCGCGCCGAACTGCGCCTGGAAAGCGCCGACTTCCCAGCCCTGTCCAAGCTCACCGGTGAACTGCTGCAGGAGCTGAAGATGGGCGGCATGGATTTCTCCATCGCCCCGGCCACCCGCAAGGCCAGTGAAGACGAGCTGCTCAAGGATGCAGTCAACGCCTTCAAGGCCCGCGCCCAACTGGCCACCGAGGCCCTCGGCGGCAAAGGCTACAAAGTGGTCAGCCTGAACCTCAACAGCAGCGGCTACCCGCGACCTTACATGCGCAGCGCACCGATGGCGATGAAAGCCATGGCTGCGGATGAAGCGGCCTCGCCGGATATCGAAGCGGGCACCAGCGAAGTCAGCATGAATGCCGACGGGCTGATCGAAGTACAGATGCCGTGATCGCGGCTGCGCTCGATTGAGCGACCGGGGCCGCCGCCAGGACGGCCCCTTCCCTCCCCATCTCGCCGCACCTGTCGCAATGACAGCGGCGAAGCCCTTACCGCAGCTCTTCAGATGAATATTCCCACGCACCCTTAAAGTGCATCCTACATCCCTCAACGCTTCGAAACATGTCGCAAAATGCCAGCTTTTTTCTTGCGCAAACGTTCAACCTACGCAAAATTTACATGAATGCGACATCCATGTACGACCGTGCCACATTTCTGGCGCCGACTATCCTGTTGAGTGTTGCAATGGGTACACCCCCTGCATAAGTATCCGCAGGTCGGCTCACGAGGCCACCTCAAATCAAAAATGACAACAATGAGGCCACCATGCTCAAACACGCAGTCATTCCGTTCCTGGTAGGCGCAGGCCTGCTGGCTGGCGCCCCTGCCGCCCTCGCCGCGTCCAACCTGGTGTTCTGCTCCGAAGGCAGCCCCGCCGGTTTCGACCCGGGCCAATACACCACCGGAACCGACTTCGACGCCTCGGCCGAAACGATCTTCAACCGCCTGACCCAGTTCGAGCGTGGCGGCACCGCCGTCGTCCCCGGCCTGGCCACCAAATGGGACGTTTCCGACGACGGCAAGACCTACACCTTCCACCTGCGTGAAGGGGTCAAGTTCCACACCACCGACTACTTCAAGCCAAGCCGCGAATTCAACGCCGACGACGTGCTGTTCACCTTCAACCGCATGCTCGACAAGGACATGCCGTTCCGCAAGGCCTACCCCACCGAATTCCCGTACTTCACCGACATGGGCATGGACAAGAACATCGCCAAGCTCGAGAAGGTCGACGAACACACCGTACGCTTCACCCTCAACGAAGTGGACGCCGCGTTCATCCAGAACCTGGCGATGAGCTTCGCCTCGATCCAGTCCGCCGAGTACGCCGACCAGCTGCTCAAGCAGGGCAAGGCCGCCGACATCAACCAGAAGCCGATCGGCACCGGCCCGTTCGTGTTCAACAGGTACCAGAAGGACGCGCTGATCCGCTACAAGGGCAACAAGGACTACTGGAAACCGGACGACGTGAAGATCGACAACCTGGTCTTCGCCATCAGCACCGACGCCTCGGTGCGCATGCAGAAGCTCAAGCGCGACGAGTGCCAGGTCACCCTGTTCCCGCGTCCGGCCGACATCGAGCCGCTGAAGAAGGATCCGAAGCTGCAGATGCCTGAGCAGGCCGGCTTCAACCTCGGCTACATCGCCTACAACGTGATGGACAAGATCAAGGGGAGCAACGAGCCCAACCCCATGGCCCAGCTCAAGGTGCGCGAGGCGCTGGACATGGCGGTGAACAAGCAGCAGATCATCGATTCGGTGTACCAGGGCGCCGGCCAGCTGGCGGTCAATGCCATGCCGCCGACCCAGTGGTCCTACGACACCACCATCAAGGACGCCAAGTACGATCCGGAAAAAGCCAGGCAGTTGCTCAAGGAAGCCGGCGTCAAGGAAGGTACCGAGATCACCCTATGGGCCATGCCGGTGCAACGCCCCTACAACCCGAACGCCAAGCTGATGGCCGAGATGCTGCAGTCGGACTGGTCCAAGATCGGCATCAAGGCCAAGATCGTCAGCTACGAATGGGGCGAGTACATCAAGCGCTCCAAGGGCGGCGAAAACGGCGCCATGCTGATCGGCTGGAGCGGCGACAACGGTGACCCGGACAACTGGCTCGGCACCCTGTTCGGTTGCGACGCACTGGAGGGCAACAACTTCTCCAAGTGGTGCTACAAGCCGTACGACGACATCATCAAGCAGGCCAAGGCCACCTCCGACCAGGCCAAGCGCACCGAGCTGTACAAGCAGGCGCAGCACATCATCAAGGAGCAGGTGCCGATGACCCCTATCGCCCACTCAACTGTCTATCAGCCGATGAGTGCGAAAGTGAAGGACTTCAAGATCAGCCCGTTCGGACTGAACTCCTTCTATGGCGTAAGCGTGGAGAAATAGCGCCCAGCCAGCCCCGTCATCTGTCGGGGCTGGCGTGAGCACGGCGGGGCGCCGAAATTTCTCGGCAAACTTCCGAAATTTCTTACGCCACTAGACATATTCATTACCTGTCTCGCCCTTCCTGATGCCGCTAACGTCAGGAACGGGCTTCTGTTGCCGCCCGTTCAGTGTGCGGCAGCGCAAACAGATGAGGAAAGGATCGCCATGCGCCATACCACACTGCTCGGCACCGTGCTGGGTCTGGGACTGCTCAGCCAGGCCCTCCCTGCCCAGGCCAATAACCTGGTGTTCTGCTCCGAAGGCAGCCCGGCGGGCTTCGACACCGCTCAATACACCTCGGCCACCGACAATGATGCCGCCGAACCGATCTACAACCGCCTGGTCGAGTTCGAGCGTGGGGGCACCGCTGTGCAGCCAGGCCTGGCCACCGACTGGCAGGTCTCCGAAGACGGCCTGCGCTACACCTTCCACCTGCGGCCCGGGGTGAAGTTCCACCACAACAAGGACTTCAAGCCCACCCGCGACTTCAACGCCGACGACGTGCTGTTCACCTTCAACCGCATGCTCGACAAGGACCATCCGTTCCGCAAGGCCTACCCGACCGAGTTCCCCTACTTCATCAGCATGGGCCTGGACAAGAACATCGCCAAGGTCGAGAAAACCGACCCGCTCACGGTGGTCTTCACCCTCAACACGGTCGATGCCGCGTTCATCCAGAACATCGCCATGGCCTTCGCCTCCATACTCTCCGCCGAATACGCCGAGCACCTGCTGGCCAGCGGCAGGCCCAGCGACATCAACCAGAAGCCGATCGGCACCGGCCCGTTCGTGTTCCAGCGCTACCAGAAGGACTCGCAGATCCGCTTCAAGGGCAACAAGGACTACTGGGCGCCTGACCGGGTGAAGATCGACAACCTGGTGTTCTCGATCAACATCGACCCTTCGGTGCGCATCCAGAAGCTGCGCCGCAACGAGTGCCAGGTCACCCTTCACCCACGCCCGGCCGATCTGCCTGCGCTCAAGCAGGACAGCAAGCTGCAGGTCATGACGCAGCCCGGCTTCAACCTCGGCTACATCGCCTACAACACCCAGCACCCACCGTTCGATCGACTTGAAGTGCGCCAGGCGATGGACATGGCGGTCAACAAGCAGGCGATCATCCAGGCGGTCTACCAGGACGCCGGGCAAACGGCAGTCAACGCCATGCCGCCCACCCAATGGTCCTACGACGATACGCTCAAGGACGCGCCGTTCGATCCGCAAAAGGCCAAGCAGGTGCTGGAGCAGGCCGGGGTCAAGCCAGGCACGGAAATCACCCTCTGGGCCATGCCGGTGCAACGCCCTTACAACCCCAATGCCAAGCTCATGGCCGAAATGCTCCAGGCCGACTGGAGCAAGCTCGGCTTCAAGGTCCGTATCGTCAGCTACGAATGGGGCGAATACCTCAAGCGCATGAAAAATGGCGAACACGACATCGCCCTGATCGGTTGGACCGGCGACAACGGCGACCCGGACAACTGGCTTGGAACCCTGTTCAGCTGCGATGCCATTGGCAGCAACAACTACTCGCAGTGGTGCGACAGCCAGTACGACGAACTGGTCAAGAAGGCCAAGCAGGTCACCGACCGCGAACAGCGCACCCATCTCTACCAGCAGGCCCAGCAACGCCTCAAGCAGCAGGTACCGATTACCCCGGTGGCCCATTCGACGGTCAACCAACCTCTCAGCATCAGTGTGAAAGACTTCAAGGTCAGCCCCTTCGGACGCAACGTTTTCTCCGGCGTCAGCATCGATTGACCCTGTATCGCCAGACCGGGAGTGCCCCACTCCCGCGACCGCGTGCAGCCCGGATTTGCCTGGCAATCCCAGGTGAACACCCGCAGTACCGCGTCACCGAGCCAAGCCCGACCCACAAGATCGGGCCACAGATATAAGAATAGAAAGGGAGCTTTAACCTTGAAACGAACCACCAAAACCGCGCTGGCCCTGTCCATCGGCGCCTTCTGCGCCGCCGCCCAGGCAGAACCTGTCAGCCAGGACTTCTACCCGCTGAGCCTCAAGTCGGGCAGCGAGCAGGCCGACGCCTCGGGCTTCTTCGAAGGCCAGAGCCTTTCCGGCAGCACCCGCAACTGGTACGCCCGCGAACGCGCCACCCGTGCGCCGCTGTGGAAGTACTACAAGAGCGACGGCACCCGCCACGACACCCACAGCCGTGACAACTGGGTACAGGGCACCATCCTCAACTACAGCTCGGGCTTTACTCAGGGCACCGTGGGCTTCGCCACCGAAGTCGCCGCCTACAACGCCATCGCCCTCGAGCGTGGTCGCGCAGCGATTGCCGGGCCGAACAACCGCACCCTGACCCATAGCGATGGCGACCCTGTCGGCCAGTGGAGCAAGGCGGGCCTGGCCAACGTCAAGGCGCGCATCTCCAACACCACCCTCACCGTCGGCCGCCAGTCCCTGGACACGCCGATGATCGCCTACATCGGCAACCGTGCCCTGCCTTCGAGCTTCCAGGGCGTGGCGTTGCACAGCGCCGAGTTCGACAACCTGTCGTTCGACATCGGCACCTTCGACCGCGTCTCGCCGCGTACCGAGCAGAGCCTGAGCAAGTTCCGCACCGAGTACAGCGCCACCGGCGTGGAAACCGACCGTGCCAGCACCGCCGGTATCAACTACCAGCCGTTCAAGAGCCTGACCACCAGCCTGTACGCCACCAAGGTCGACGACTTCTGGAACCAGTACTACTTCGGCGCCAACCACGTGTTGGGCGACAGCGCGGTGCTGAGCCTGACCACCGGCCTGAACTACTACAAGACGGTCGATGCCGGCAGCAAGAAGATGGGCGATATCGACAACGATACCTACAGCCTGTCGTTCGGCCTCACCCACCAGGCGCACACGCTCACCGCCTCCTGGCAGCAGGTCAACGGCAACGAGTACTTCGACTACCTGCACGAAACCAACGGTATCTACCTGGCCAACTCCCTGCTGTCGGACTTCAACGGCCCGAACGAGAAATCCCTGCAGATTTCCTACGTGCTGAACATGGCCCAGTACGGCGTACCAGGCCTGAAGTTCAACCTGTACAACGCCCGCGGCTGGGGCATCGACGGTACCCACTATCGCGGTACCGCCTACGACGTGCGTGGCATGGATGGCGAGACCCACTACGAGTGGGGCATCGGCACCAGCTATGCGGTGCAGAGCGGCATGCTGAAGGACACCAGCATCCGCGCCACCTATACCGCTCACCGCGCCAGCAAGGCCCAGGCCGATGGCAGCCTGGACGAGCTGCGCATCGTCACCACCATTCCGTTCAACATTCTCTGACCGCCAACGTCACGGCCCGGGCTATCCGGGCCGTGACGTCTACGCTGGAGTCATTCGCAGGGAGGTTCCATGAAATCGCTACCGCTACGCGCTGCCCTGGCAGCGATCATCCTGGGCGCTGCCGGCAACCTCGCGGCCAAGCCCCTGGTGGTGTGCACCGAAGCCAGCCCCGAAGGTTTCGATATCGTCCAGTACACCACCGCGGTCACCGCCGACGCCTCGGCCGAAACCGTGTTCAACCGCCTGGTCGACTTCAAGCCCGGCACCACCGATATCCAGCCGGCCCTGGCCGACAGCTGGGAAATCAGCGCCGACGGCCTGACCTACACCTTCCACCTGCGCCAGGGTGTGAAGTTCCACACCACCGACTACTTCACCCCCACCCGCGACTTCAATGCCGATGACGTGCTGTGGAGCCTGAACCGTCAGTTCGATGCCAAGCATCCGTGGCACGACAAGACCAGCGTCGGTTACCCCTATTTCGAGAGCATGGCCTTCGGGCAACTGCTCAAGTCGGTGAGCAAGACCGACGACCACACCGTGGTGATCACCCTTACCCGCCCGGAAGCGCCGTTCCTGCGCGACCTGGCCATGGCCTTCACCTCGATCTACTCCGCCGAATACGGCGACCAGTTGCTCAAGGCCGGCAAGACCGGCGACCTGAACAGCAAGCCGATCGGCACCGGGCCATTCGTGTTCCAGCGCTACAACAAGGACGCCCAGGTCCGCTTCAAGGCCAACCCCGACTACTTCCGCGGCAAGCCGCCCAGCGACACGCTGGTGTTCGCCATCGCCACCGACAACAACGTGCGCCTGCAGAAACTGCGGGCCAACGAATGCCAGATCGCCCTGTACCCCAAACCCGACGACGTCCCGGCGATCAAGACCGATCCCAAGCTCAAGGTCGCCGAGATCGAGGCCCTGGTCACCGGCTACATCGCCATGAATACCGAGCACAAGTACCTGAGCGACGTGCGCGTGCGAAAGGCGATCAACATCGCCTTCGACCGCCAGACCCACGTCGACCAGTTGTTCGGCAAGGGCAATGCGCTGGTCGGGGTCAACCCCTACCCGCCGACCATGATCGGCTACAACACCGCCAACAAGAACCCGCCGCGCGACCTCGACAAGGCCCGCGCCCTGCTCAAGGAAGCCGGCGTCCCCGAGGGCACCGCCATCACCCTGTTCACCCGCAACGGTGGCGGCCCGACCAACCCCAATCCGCGTTTGTCGGCCGAGATGCTGCAGGCCGACCTCGCCAGGATCGGGCTCAAGCTCGACATTCGCGTGATGGAGTGGGCCGAGATGCTACGCCGCGCCAAGAAGGGCGAGGCGGACCTGGTCTCCGCCGGCTGGGCCGGCGACAACGGTGACCCGGACAACTTCCTGACACCGATGCTCAGCTGTGACGCCGCCAAGACCGGCGAGAACTATGCGCGCTGGTGCAACCCTAAGTTCCAGGAACTGATCACCCGTGCCCGCGAGATCATCGACAACGATGAGCGTGCCAAGCTCTATAGCGAGGCGCTGGCGGTGTACGATGAGGATCAACCGTGGATCAGCATGGCCCATCCGAAGATGTTCACGGCCATGCGCGACAACGTAGAGGGATATGTCATCAACCCTCTGACCAATAACAACTTCGCCACCACCAAGGTGAAGTAGAAGAAAAACATGACCGCCGGCCTCTGCAAGGGCCGGCGGCTGCCTTGACCGGCCGATGAGGTACCTCCGACGATGTTGAGTTTTATTGCCCGGCGCCTGGGCCTGCTGATACCGACCTTCTTCGGTATCACCCTGCTGACCTTCGCGCTCATACGCCTGATCCCCGGCGACCCGGTGGAAGTGATGATGGGCGAGCGCAGGGTCGACCCTGAAATGCACGCCCAGGCCATGGAACGCCTTGGCCTGAACAAACCCCTGCCAGCCCAGTACATGGATTACATCGGCAAGCTCGCCCAGGGCGATCTCGGCGAATCGCTGCGCTCGCGCGAGAGCGTGTGGAACGAGTTCACCACGCTGTTCCCCGCGACGCTGGAGTTGGCGTTCTGCGCATTGATCTTCGCCGGCGTCTTCGGCCTGTTGGCCGGGGTGATCGCGGCGCTCAAGCGCGGATCGTTGTTCGACCATGGGGTGATGGGCGTCTCGCTCGCCGGCTATTCCATGCCCATTTTCTGGTGGGGCCTGATTCTCATCATGTTCTCGTCGGTGAGCATGGGCTGGACGCCCGTGTCCGGGCGCATCGACCCGTTGTACGACGTCGAGCCGGTGACCGGCTTCATGCTGATCGACACGCTGCTGGTGGGCGATGAAGGCTCGTTCAAGGATGCGTTCATGCACCTGATCCTGCCGACCATCGTGCTCGGGACCATTCCTCTGGCGGTGATCGCCCGCATGACCCGCTCCTCGATGCTCGAGGTGCTGCGCGAAGACTACATCCGTACCGCCCGCGCCAAGGGCCTATCGCCGGCCCGCGTGGTGTTCGTGCACGGCTTGCGCAATGCGCTGATCCCGGTCCTGACGGTGTTCGGCCTGCAGGTCGGCACCTTGCTCGCCGGTGCCGTGCTCACCGAAACCATCTTCTCCTGGCCGGGCATTGGCAAATGGCTGATCGAAGCCATCGGCGCCCGTGACTACCCCGTGGTCCAGAACGGCATCCTGTTGATCGCCTGCCTGGTGATCCTGGTCAACTTCGTAGTGGATATCCTCTACGGCCTGGCCAACCCACGCATCCGTCATCAGCGCTGAGGGCCCCGCCATGACTAACCCGACTTCCCACGCTGTGACCCAGGCCCCAACCGCCGACCACAGCCAGCTCTACCCCTCCCCGTACAAGGAATTCTGGCAGGCCTTCTCGCGCAACAAGGGCGCAGTGGCAGGCCTGGTCTTCATGTGCCTGATCGTGTTCTGTGCGCTGTTCGCCCCCTGGGTCGCGCCACACAACCCCAGCGAGCAATACCGCGACTTCCTGCTGACCCCACCGGTCTGGCTCGAGGGCGGCACCTGGCAGTTCATCCTCGGCACCGACGAACTGGGCCGCGACCTGCTCTCGCGCCTGATCCAGGGCGCGCGCCTGTCGCTGCTGATCGGCCTGTCATCGGTGGTGATGTCGCTGATCCCCGGCATCCTGCTGGGCTTGTTCGCCGGTTTCTTCCCGCGTCTGCTCGGCCCGTCGATCATGCGCCTGATGGACGTGATGCTGGCCCTGCCTTCGCTGCTGCTGGCCGTGGCCATCGTCGCCATCCTCGGCCCTGGTCTGATCAACACGGTGATCGCCATTGCCGTGGTGTCGCTGCCCTCCTATGTACGCCTGACCCGTGCCGCGGTGATGGGCGAGCTGAACCGTGACTACGTCACCGCCGCACGTCTGGCCGGTGCCAGCCTGCCACGCCTGATGTTCGTCACCGTGCTGCCCAACTGCATGGCACCGCTGATCGTGCAGGCTACCTTGAGCTTCTCCTCGGCGATCCTCGACGCCGCTGCCCTGGGCTTCCTCGGCCTCGGCGTCCAGCCGCCCACGCCTGAGTGGGGCACCATGCTGGCCTCTGCCCGCGACTACATCGAGCGCGCCTGGTGGGTGGTGAGCCTGCCTGGCCTGACGATCCTGCTCAGCGTGCTGGCAATCAACCTGATGGGCGACGGCCTGCGCGATGCGCTGGACCCGAAACTCAAGAACGCCGCCTGAGGAGAGCGCCATGTCACTGTTGCAGATCAACAACCTGAACGTGCGCTTCGGCGACACCAACGCAGTACCCGTGGTAGACGGCCTCGACCTGTCGGTGGACGCCGGCGAGATCCTCGCCATCGTCGGCGAGTCCGGCTCCGGCAAGTCGGTGACCATGATGGCCCTGATGGGCCTGATCGACGCCCCCGGCCGCATCACCGCCGACAGCCTCACCTTCGACGGCACCGACATGCTCAAGCTCAGCGGTCGTCAACGGCGCAAGGTGGTAGGCAAGGACATCGCCATGGTCTTCCAGGACCCGATGACCGCACTCAATCCCAGCTACACCGTGGGCTACCAGATCGAGGAAGTGCTGCGCCAACACCTCGGTCTGAAGGGCAAGGCAGCACGCCAGCGCGCGTTGGAGCTGCTCAAGAAAGTCGAGATCCCGGCCGCCGAAAGCCGCCTGGACGCTTACCCGCACCAGCTCTCCGGCGGCATGAGCCAGCGCGTCGCAATCGCCATGGCGATTGCTGGCGAACCCAAGCTGCTGATCGCCGACGAACCGACCACCGCCCTCGATGTGACCATTCAGGCGCAGATCATGGAACTGCTGGTCAACCTGCAGAAGGAGCGCAACATGGCGCTCATCCTGATCACCCACGACCTGGCAGTGGTCGCGGAAACCGCCAGGCGGGTGTGCGTGATGTATGCAGGACAGGCAGTGGAAGTGGGCCAGGTGCCGGAACTGTTCGACATCCCCGCACACCCTTACAGCGAAGCGCTGCTGGCGGCGATCCCCGAGCACAGCATCGGCGCCGAACGGCTGGCCACACTGCCCGGCATCGTGCCTGGGCGCTATGACCGCCCCCAGGGTTGCCTGCTGTCGCCGCGTTGCCCTTATGTCCGTGACAACTGCCGGGCACAGCGTCCGGCCCTCGATCCCCAGGCCCACAGCCTGGTGCGCTGCTTCTACCCGTTGAACCAGGAGGTGGCGTGATGACTGTCGTTCTGTCCGCCCGTGAACTGACCCGTCACTACGAAGTCTCCCGCGGCCTGTTCAAGGGCCATGCACTGGTGCGCGCGCTCAATGGCGTGTCGTTCGAACTGGAGGCCGGCAAGACCCTGGCCGTGGTCGGCGAGTCCGGCTGCGGCAAGTCCACCCTCGCCCGTGCCCTGACCCTGATCGAAGAGCCGTCCTCGGGCTCGCTGCAAATTGCCGGCACCGAGGTCAACGGCGCCGACAAGGCCCAGCGCAAGCAACTGCGCCGTGATGTGCAGATGGTCTTCCAGAGCCCCTATGCGTCACTCAATCCGCGGCAGAAGATCGGCGACCAACTGGCCGAGCCGCTGCTGATCAATACCTCGCTGAGCAAGACCGAGCGCCGCGACAAGGTGCAGAAGATGATGCAGCAGGTCGGTCTGCGCCCCGAGCACTACCAGCGCTATCCGCACATGTTCTCAGGCGGTCAACGCCAGCGTATCGCCCTGGCTCGGGCGATGATGCTGCAGCCCAAGGTACTGGTCGCGGACGAACCCACCTCGGCGCTCGATGTATCGATCCAGGCCCAGGTGCTGAACCTGTTCATGGACCTGCAGAAAGAGTTCAACACCGCCTATGTGTTCATCTCGCACAACCTCGCGGTGGTGCGGCATGTCGCTGACCAGGTGCTGGTGATGTACCTGGGGCGCCCGGCGGAAATGGGGCCGAAGGAAGATATCTACGACAAGCCCCTGCATCCCTACACCCAGGCACTGCTCTCGGCGACCCCGGCCATTCACCCCGACCCGCTGAAGCCGAAGATCCGCATCGCCGGTGAGCTCCCCAACCCGCTGAACCCGCCTGATGGCTGCGCCTTCCACAAGCGCTGCCCCTATGCCACCGAGCGTTGTGGCAAGGAGATTCCGGCGTTCAGGCAGGTCGGGACGCGGCAGGTGGCGTGTCACTATGCTGAGCAGTTCCTGTAAAGCGGCATAAAGCCGCTTCTGCGGGTTGTACAGTTGCGAGAAGGGCCGCATTAGCGGCCCTTTTCTATTAGTGCATGAAGATCGCGATCAGAATGATCACCGGGATTGGCACCCCAAGCATCCAGAGCAGAATCGAGCGCATGATGGTTCCTCCAGTCGTGAATTCGAATTAACGGACAACAGTGGTCGAAGCATGCAGCGCACGCGGGTCTTCTTCGACCCAACGAGCACGGTCACGCAGGCGACCACCAAACAAGGCTGCGAAGCTTGCGAAGAACGCACCGCACAGCAGGGCGATGAAGGTCCAGATAGCGGTCCAGGCCGCAACCTTCGCTGCGGTCTCGGCAGCTTCCTGCGCAGCCTGCTTGGCCTGCGCGGCATCCTGACGCGCCTCTTCATAAACTTGCTCGACGCGGGCCTGGGCCTCGGCCTGGGTCAGGCGAGTACGCTGGGCCACCAGCTGCGCCAGGTAGGTGCGATCCTCGGCAGCCATCCCGCCATCGGCAGCCAGGCCGCGGATCAGGATCCGGCTGGCCACGCCATTGGCCGCATCCTCGCTCACCGCGACCGGGCCGTCGCCACGGAATAGACGATCCACGTAGTAGCCCATAGGGTCGGCGGCGCCTGAAGGCTTGCTCTTGTCATCGTTCATGGAAACGCTGGCCACGGCACCCGAGGCGGCAGCAGCACCCGCCGAAGCACCAGCACTGGCAAGCCCCCCTGCCGAAGACACGACCATCAACACCGTGACCAGGGTCGCAATAGCCCAGGACAGGAAGCCATGGGCGGTATCGCGGAAATACACCTCGTCACCATGCAGGTTGGCCCACTTCACTCGCAAGCGGCCAGCCATGTACCCGCCCAGCCCGGAGGCGAGGATCTGGGTAATCAGCAGCCAGACGATGGTGGATATCCCCAGCGCCTTTGCGCTGGCACCTTCGTTGGCCCAAGGCGAGGAGGCGGCAAAGCCCAGGCCCGCGCCCAGTATCACGAGGATCAACGACAACGCAGCCGCAGCAGCGGCACCGGCGAAGATGGCAGCCCAGGAAACGCCCGAGCGGTTCGGGGCCTCGGAGACAGCAGTTGGCAGATCGGCAGTGGTAATCATGATTCGGCGCCTTATGAGGGTGAGCAAAACTTCCTTTTTGTTTGCCACTCGATTGGTGCAGCGCGCGTGCCAGTTGTGACAAAAAATGACTCCCAACTAAATCAAGCACTTAGGCAAAAACCACTTCCTAGGATCGTGCGAATCGCCCGAACCCACCCAGTTGAACAGGGCGTTATGCAGTATCCACAGCCCTGGGGCCTCAACGGTCAGACTGCACGCCCTTGTCGGCTGAAGCAGCCCGATGCATTATCGGCCCATGACCGCCACCCTCCTTCCAGACGGCCCCGCCCAGACCCCGCTCACTGCGGAAGTCGTCATGCGCTACCACTTGTGCTGGAAGCATCGTGACCTGGATGGGGTCATGGCGCTGTATCACCCGGAAATCCAATACCACGACTTTTTCCAGAACCGCGTGCTCGGCTTCGATGAGCTGCGCGAGTACGTGCGCGTCTCGTTGCCGCACGAAGCCGGGGAGGACATCGTCCACAGCGACCGCATCCGGGTCGACGGTTGCACAGCCTTCATCCAGTACCAGGTGACGGTCCAGGGCGGTGAAGGCCTGGTGGCTTTCCAGTCCAGCGAGGCGATCACGGTCAAGGACAACCTGATCTGGCGGGTCAATGAATACGGCACGCTGATCCGCCGCGACGGCAAGGGCGCCAGCGCGTCCGGGCCACGTCCCGCCACCAGCCGCCTGGGTCTTTCGCCCCGCCAGTTGAGCACCATGGCCCAGGACCTCGAACACTATTTCCAGGCCCAACGTCCCTACCTGGACCCTGAGCTGGACCTGCAGCAGGTGGCAGAAGAAAGCGGCTATAGCCGCAACCAGATTTCCTACCTGCTCAACCAGGTGCTCGGCCAGAGCTTCTACCGCTACGTCAACCAGGCCCGCCTGCAGCATCTTCTGGCCGGGCTCGAAGGCGCAGGCTGCCGAGCCCCCATCGACGAACTGGCTTTCGATGCCGGCTTCAATTCGCTGTCGGCGTTCTACAAGTGCTTCCGCGAACACACCGGGCTCTCGCCCAAGGCCTACGTGAAGCAGATTTCTCTGCGTGCACGCACGTAAGACAGCGAAGCGCCCGCACTACTAGCATCGCTCCCAGAACCTTGAACGGAAGTGGGAGCAGTACCTGATGCAAGCCTGGCGCACGATCAGCCTCTGGATGGACCAGCTCGACGAGCCGCTCGACGCTCGCCCGTCGCTGCAACAGGACCTGGATGTCGACGTGTGCATCATCGGCGCCGGCTATACCGGCCTGTGGACAGCCTACTACCTCAAGCGCCAGGCCCCGCACCTGCGCATCGCCATCCTCGAGGCCAACACCGCAGGCTTCGGCGCCTCCGGGCGCAACGGCGGCTGGCTGATGGGCAACCTGCTGGGCGAAGACCGCCTGCTGGCCACCCTTTCCCCACAACAGCGCCGCGCCAGCGTCGACCTGCTGCATGCCATCCCTGACGAAGTGCACGGCGTGCTGCAACGCGAAGGCATCGACTGCGACTACCGCAAGGGTGGGGTCATCTACTGCGCCGCCCGCTACCCGGAGCAGGAGCGCAGCCTGCGCGCCTACCTCGACGACCTGTACCGCCAGGGCATGAACGAAGACGACTACCGCTGGCTCAAGCCCGAACAACTGGCCGGCCAACTGCGCGTCAGCAATGCCTACGGCGCGATCTTCAGCCCCCACGTCGCGACCATACAGCCCGCCAAGCTGGTGCGCGGCCTGGCACGCGTGGTCGAGGGCATGGGCGTGCCCATCTACGAAAACACCCCGGCCAGCGACTGGCAGACCGGTGAGGTGCGCACCGCCCAGGCCGAGGTCCGTTGCCAATGGGTCGTGCCGGCGGTCGAAGGCTACGCCGCCAGCCTGCCGCCGCTGGGTCGCCATCAACTGCCCGTGCAAAGCCTGCTGGTGGCCACCGAGCCGCTGCCGGAATCGGCCTGGGAGCAGATCGGCCTGAGCCAGGGCCAGGCCTTCAGCGAAGGCAGCCGCCAGGTCACCTACGGTCAGCGCACCACCGACAACCGCCTGGTGTTCGGCGCCCGCGGCGGGTATCGCTTCGGTGGCCGCCTGCGCGAGGACTTCAGCCTCAGCGACGCCGAGATCGAGCTGCGCCGCTATCTGTTCGGCGAGCTGTTCCCGCACCTCAAGAACGTGCGCATCACCCACTCCTGGGGCGGCAACCTGGGGATGGCGCGGCGCTTCCGTCCGCACATGCTGTGCGACCGTCAACGCGGCCTGGCGCTATCGGGTGGCTATGGCGGCGAAGGTGTCGGCGCCACCAACCTGGGCGGGCGCACGCTCGCGGCACTGATTCTCGGCCAGCACAACGAACTGACAGCCCAGCCCTGGGTCCACGACAACCGCCCGCTGTCGAGCCTGGCCAGTTGGCCGCCCGAGCCCTGCCGCTGGCTAGGCTACAACGCGATCATCCAGAGTTTCGTCCACGAGGACCGCACCCTCGCCAACCCGGCCAGCCCGGCCTGGCGGCGGCGCCTGGCCAGCGGCCTGGCCGGATTCATGGAAGGTTTCATGCACTGAGTTGCACCCACTACCACAAGAGATCCTGCAGTCATGAGCATCACCCAGTTCAAGCACACCGACAGCGCCGCGCTGGAAACCTCCAACCCGGTCGCCGTCCCCCTCGGAGAACCCGTCGCAGTGACCTCGGTCACCTGCGTCGAACGCAACGATGGCGTCGAAACCGGTATCTGGGAATGTACCCCCGGGCGCTGGCGCCGGCAGATCGTGCAACAGGAGTTCTGCCATTTCATCAAGGGCCGCTGCACCTTCACCCCCGACGGTGGCGAGCCGCTGGTCATAGAAGCCGGAGACGCACTGATGCTACCGGCCAACAGCACCGGGATCTGGGATATCCAGGAAACGGTGCGCAAGACCTACGTACTGATTTTCTGATCCGCTGATCGCCTGCCGTTCTTCGATAACAACAGACAAAGCAAGGTAAACCGGACATGCGCAAACTCCTCCTCGCCCCCCTGATGCTGGCTGCTGGCGTCGCCAGTGCCGCCGACTCGGTGAAGATCTACAACTGGTCCAGCTACATCGCACCCGACACGCTGCAGAACTTCCAGAAAGCCACCGGCATCGTGCCCACCTACGATGTCTACGACAGCAACGAAACCCTCGACGGCAAGCTGATGACCGGCAACTCCGGTTACGACGTGGTCTTCCCCTCCAACCACTTCATGGCCCGGCAGATCCAGGGCAAGGCCTTGAAGAAGCTCGACAAGAGCCAGCTGCCGAACTGGCAGAACCTCAATCCGGTGCTGCTCAAGGCGTTGGAGGTGAACGACCCCGGCAACCAGTACGGCTTCCCGTACCTGTGGGGCAGCACCGGCATCGGCTACAACATCGACAAGGTCAAGGCCGTGCTCGGCGACAAGGCACCGGTCGATTCGTGGGACCTGGTGTTCAAGCCCGAGAACATGGAAAAGCTCAAGAGCTGTGGCGTGGCCATGCTCGACAACGGCCCGGAGTTGCTGCCGATCGCCCTGAACTACCTGGGCCTGCCGCCGCACAGTCAGAATCCCGATGACTACAAAAAGGCCCAGGCACTGCTGATGAAAGTACGTCCGTACATCAGCTACTTCCACTCCTCGAAGTACACCGGCGACCTGGCCAACGGCAACATCTGCGTGGTGGTCGGTTTCTCCGGCGACGTGCTGCAGGCCAAGAACAGCGCCGACGATGCGAAGAACGGGGTGAAGGTGGGTTACTCGATTCCCAAGGAGGGTGCGCCGCTGTGGTTCGACATGGTCGCCATGCCGGCCGACGCTCCGGACGAGAAGGCAGGCTACGCCTACATGAACTACCTGCTGCAGCCTGAGGTGATGGCCGGCATCAGTAACTCGGTGCAGTACGCCAACGGCAACGCCAAGGCCGATGCTCTGGTCGATCCGGCGCTCAAGCAGAACACCATGATCTACCCAAGCGCGGATGTGATGGGCAAGCTGTTCGCCCTGGAAGCGATGCCGGCGAAGATCGACCGCATTCGCACGCGGCTCTGGACCAGCATCAAAGCGGGTAACTGAAGCTCCGCCTCTCCCCCCGCAGACACCAGGGTGTCTGTGGGGGTACAGGTGATTTCAGCGCACCACCGTCACCCGCCCGAACAGTGTCTGCGGCACGAAGCCCATCACCTTGCCCAGCGACGCCAGCGCCAGCATGGGCTCCTCCACCGGGAAACTGCCGCTGACCTTGCGTTGCGCCAAGGCCTCGTCGAGCAACAGGATACGCCCCGGGTAATACCGTCCCAGGTCCTCGACCACCTGCGCCAGCGGCACCTGGTAATAGTTCAGCCATCCCTGGCGCCAGGCCAGGCGACTGTCACTGTCCACGGCACTGATCGCCCCCGCCACGCCCTGGGCATAGTCCAGTTGCTGATTGGCGGTCAGCTCACGCGCCACGGCGCCGGTAATCGGTGTCACCGCTACCCGTCCACTGCGCACGGTAACCTGGGCGCCGTCGCCCTGCCCGCGTACCTCGAACTGAGTGCCCAGCACTCGCACTTCGCCGCCCGCCGCATCGACCAGGAACGGCGCACCGGTGTGGGTCACCTCGAAGAACGCCGCGCCGCGCAGCAGGCGCACGCGCCGCTCGCCATGGTCGAAATCCACAACCACGGCGCTGTTGGCATCCAGGGTCAGGCGTGACTGGTCGGCCAGGGTGACCTGGCGCACATGCTCATCACTGCGATAGTCGGCGCGCAGGTCCTGCAACCAGTATTGCGGCTGCCAACCGGCCAGGCTGCCCAGCGCCAGCACCAGGCAGGCCGCTGCCGCCAGTGCTCCGCCACGCCGCCCCCAGCGGGCTTTCGGTCGACGCATGGCCTGCAGGTAGTACTCGAGGCCCTCGCGTTCCTCCGCGGCCAGACGCGCGGCGGGCGCTTCGCTTTGTTGCCACAGGGCCTGGGCCTCGGCATAGGCGGCGCGGTGCGCCGGATCGGCCAACAACCAGCGCTTGAACTCAGCGCCTTCGGCTGCCGGAGGATGCTCGTTGATGCGGCTCAGCCAGCCCAGAGCCATGCGCGACTGCTCGGCGGTGATCGGATAGGGCTGGCTCATCGACGGTCGCTCCCTGGCCTGCGCAATGGGGTAGCGGGCTCGGCGACACTCGCCTTGCACGCTTCGAGGGCGCGCATCATATGCTTTTCCACCGCACTCTGGGACACCTGCATGGCCTTGGCGATCTCGCCGTACTTGCAGCCGTGGATGCGGTTGAGCAGGAAGATCTGTCGCGTACGTTCCGGCAAGGCGCGCAGGGCCTGCTCGATGCGGCGCAGATCGTGATCGACCTCCAGCGCCTGCTCTGGCGCCTGGGCCGAGAGCGCCTCGTCGCTGATCGACAGCCCTTCGGCGACCCGACCGCGACTGCCTTCGCTGCGCAGGTGGTCGATCGCCAGGTTGCCGGCGCAGCGCAAGAGGTAGGTGTCGAGCGCTTCGACCTTGACCGCAGGCCGACGCCAGAAGCGCAGGAACAGTTCCTGGACCAGGTCCGAGGCCGTGGCACGACAGCCAACGCGCCGGCTGACCAGCGCCTCCATGCGCCCGCGCTGGGCCAGGAACACCTGCAGGAAGCGCGCCCGGCCACCGGCCTCGTCGAGGTCGGGCTCGCTCACGCGCCAAACACCGCCACGACCGGCGCCAACACCAGGCTCGCCGCCGCCAGGCTCAGCAGCAGGCGGGGTTGGTACGGCAGGCCGAATACCCAGAGGGTCAGCCCGGCCATCAACACGGCCGTCCACTCCACCAGCCCCAGCGCCCAGCCAAGCAAGTGCACGGCCAGTACCGCCGACAGCACCAGCAGCAGCCAGCCGGCGATGCGCAAGACACGCAACTGGGCCTGCCGCGGCTTGCGACCCAGCAGGTCGGTGAAGTGTTTTTCCATGGCCAGGCACAAGGCAGCCAGGCCGGCAAAGGTAGACAGGGCCAGGCTCAGCATCAACTCGCCTCCACGGTTTCGGTGCGGGCCTTGACCTTGGCCGAGCGCTTGGCGACTGGCTTGGGCGCGCGCAGCATCTTGCCGGCCGCCCAGCCGAGGAACAGCCCGGTGGCCAGGGCCGTGAGATCGAAGCCGGCCATCGCCCAGTCACCGGCGATCAGCGAATGGTCCAGGCCTTGGCCTGTGGTCACAGCATTGAGCAGCGGCAACGCAGCGAACAACACGGCACCCAGCGCCAACTGCTCGCCCCAGGCGCGACGACCGGGGCGCAGCATGGCGTGAAGCAGCGACAGTGCCCAGACCATGAAGAACGCATTGACCTCCCAGTCGGCGCGCCCTTGCAGCCCGATCGGCAGCAGGCGATTGGCCCAGAAGAACGCCGCCACGCCCAGCAGCAGGCCGCTCATGCTGGCGATGTTGAGGACCTCGACCAGGCGCAGCTCCGCAGGCATGCGCTCGCTCTTGGCATGCTTGAGCTGACGCTTGCCCAGCCACATCACAAGGCCAGTGCCGATCACCGCCGTGCCGGCGACACCGAAGACGAAGTACAACCAGCGCAGCCAAGGCCCGGCGAAGTTGCCCATGTGCAGGCCGACAAAGGTGAAGGAAGTCATCATCGCCGCGCTTTCCGGCGCGCCTTGGGTAAGCAGTGCACCGGTAGCACCGTCGAAGGTCCAGTTGGCGCTGCGCTTGTACGCGACACTGTCAGCCGAGGCGCGGCTCAAGGTGACACGGGCATTCTGGTCGCCAGGGTTCTGCACCTGGATGAAGCCCATGCGTGCGCCTGGCGCTTGCTCCTGGACCTTGGCGTACAGGCTCGACAGCGGGACCAGCGGCGTGGCCACCCCGGCCACCTTCGGCACCTCGTCGCGGCCGAACAGGTCGTTGAAATAACCGTTGGGGCTGCCATAGCTGGCCATGATTCCGGCCGGCATGACCATGTACATGAAGATCACCAGGCTGCTGTAGCTGATCATCAGGTGGAAGGGCAGCACCAGCACGCCAATGGCGTTGTGGCCATCGAGCCATGAGCGCTGGCCCTTGCCGGGACGGAAGGTGAAGAACTCCTTGAAGATCTTCTTGTGGGTGATGATCCCGGTCACCAGCCCCAGCAGCATGATGAAGGCACAGAAGGTCGACAGCCAGCGCCCCCAGGGGTGGGGCATCTCCAACTGGAAATGGAAACGGTAGAAAAACTCGCCGCCACGGCTGTCGCGGCCCTCGACCACCTCGCCGCTGGCCGCGTCCAGCTCCTTGCTGGTGAAGCCGCGTCGGCCACCGGCGTTGGGATCGCGATAGCCGACACTCAGCGCCGCCTCGCGCTCGCTGGGCAGGCGGATGAACCAGGTGCTGGCATCGGCGGCGTTGGCTTGCAGGTAGCGCTGCGCCATCTCCAGGCTGGCCGCCGGATTCAGCGGATGGCTGTGGATTTCCGGTTTGGTCCAGTGGTTGATCTCTTCCTTGAAGTAGGCGAGCGTGCCGGTGAGGAAGATGGCGAACAACAGCCAGCCGAAGATCAGGCCGGTCCAGGTATGCAGCCAGGCCATGGCCTGGCGGAAGCCCTCTTTCATGGGTTCTTCATCCAGTAAGCCAGCCCGCCGATCGCGCCCAGCACCAGGCTCGGCAGCAATACGCCCAGCCAGGCGCGCAATGCGCTGCGGCAGGCGAAGCACCAGATGAAGGCGAGCAGGTAGAACACGAACGACAGCATCATCCCGGTCAGTGCCGCATCGACCTGGGCGCCGGGCATCAGCAGGCTGACACAGACGCTGGCCGCCGAGGCCAGCAGGTAGCCGCCCAACAACGCAGCCAGGCTGCGCGAGGTCACAGCCAGGCGGTAGCTCAGGGGCAGGCCGGCGGCTTTGCTTTTCATGGGGCGACGGTCCGGGGCAAGGTCAAGAGGGTGCAATAGTAATGATTTCAATTCTCATAAGCAAAGATTGGAGATGAGCTGCTGCGATCCCTGCGTAGCCGGGTTTGCCCCCGAATACCCCGCAGGCCGAACAGGATTGCTACACCCTGCCGCCCGGAATACAATGCGAACAATTCTTACTCCCAATCGCGTCATCGGACGCCGGAGTCACCTCGGTGTCCAGTGCCCTCTCCTCCACCGTCGAAGGCCTCTACCACGCTCACCACAACTGGCTGACCGGTTGGCTGCGCCGTCGCCTGGGCTGCCCGCAGAGCGCCGCCGACCTGGCCCAGGACACCTACGTGCGCTTGCTCCAGGCCCGCGAAGCGCCACAGTTGATCGAACCTCGGGCCTTTCTCGCCACCGTCGCCAAGCGCGTGCTGTGCAACCATTTTCGCCGTCAGGAGCTGGAGCGCGCCTACCTCGAAGCCCTGGCCCAGGTGCCGGAACGCCTGGCACCAAGCGAGGAAGACAAGGCGCTGATCTTCGAAACCCTGCTCGAACTCGACCGCCTGCTCGATGACCTGCCACCGCTGGTCAAGCGCGCCTTCCTGCTGGCCCAGGTCGATGGCCTGGGCCAAGCCGAGATCGGCCGTGAACTGGGTATCTCCCTGGCGACGGTCAAACGCTACCTGCACAAGGCAGCCCTGCGCTGCTATTTCGCCCTGTGAGCACAGGCATCTCACCCCAGGTTGCCGAGCAGGCGGTGCACTGGCTGATCGAATCACAGGGGGCCGATTTCGACCCGGCCCAGCAGCAGGCACTCGAACACTGGTTGCAGGCTGACGGCGAACACCAGCGCGCCTGGGCGCACATCCAGCAGGTCAACCAGCGGCTGCGTGGCGCGACCTCGCCCGTGGTGCACGCCACCTTGCAGGCACCGCCCTCCCCGGCCCGGCGTCGCGCGCTCAAGGCGTTACTGCTGGCGGGCGTGGCCAGTGCCACCGGGCTCGGATTGCAATCACACAATCCGTTGCCAGGGCTGATGGCCGATTACCGCAGCCCCGTGGGCCAGCGCCGACGCCTGCCGCTGGACGACGGCAGCCTGTTGCGACTGAACACCCGCAGCGCCGCCGATGTGCGGTTCGATGGGCAGCAACGTTACGTGCGCCTGCTCGAGGGTGAGTTGTCGCTGGACGTCGCCCGCGATACCCGCCCGCTGGTGTTGCGCAGCGACGATGGCAGCCTGCACCTCGACAGCGGCCGCTTCAACGTGCGTCAGTTCGAGGGCTACAGCCTGGTCTCGGTGTTCAGCGGCATGGCTCGGCTACAGGGCCAGGTGTTGCTCGCCGGTCAGCAAGCCCGCCTGGCAGCGGGCCATTGGCAAGGTATCGGCGCGCTGGATCGCAACATCGGCGCCTGGGTCGATGGAATGCTGGTGGTCTCGCAGATGCGCCTGGGCGAGTTTCTCGCCGAGCTTTCACGCTATCGCCACGGACAGCTGGGTTGCAGCGAGCAGGTCGCCGGGCTGCGGATTTCCGGGTCGTACCCACTGGATGACAGTGAGCGGATCCTGGAGATGCTGGAAGTCGCCTTGCCGGTACGGGTGCGGCGATTCACCCGGTACTGGGTCAAGGTCGAGGCGGTTTGAGCCAGTGCCGACAACTATTTTTCTTCCAACCTGAGCCATTTCGCTTCACTCGCGTGACAGAGCAGGCAGAACCCTCCTTACAGGACCCGACCCCATGCCCCTGCGCCCCACGCCGCTCGCCATCGCCCTGCTGTTCGCCACCAGCCTGAACTTCGCCCAGGCTGGCGAACCGCGCGCCTACCACATCGCCCCCGGCACCCTGGAAGACGCTCTCAACCAATTTGGCCGTGAAAGCGGGGCGCTGATTTCGTTCGGTTCCACCGTCACCCAAGGCTTGCGCAGCCCCGGGCTGGAAGGCCAGTACGACGTACAGCAAGGGCTGCAGGCATTGCTGCGTGGCAGCGGTCTGCAGGCACGCCAGGAGGCCGACAACGCCTATAGCCTGCAGCCGCTTGCCGCCTCCAGCAGCGATGCGGCGATCGAGCTGGGTGCCTCTACCGTGGTGGGCGACTGGCTGGCCGAGGCGCGCCAGGACAACGTCTTCGAGCATCCCGGCGCACGTGACGTGATCCGCCGCGAGGAGTTCGAGCGTAGCGGTGCCAACAGCGCCCGTGAGGTGCTCAACCGCATCCCCGGCGTCAATGCCCCGGAAAACAACGGTACCGGCAGCCACGACCTGGCACTGAACTTCGGCATTCGCGGCCTCAACCCGCGCCTGGCCTCGCGCTCCACGGTGCTGATGGACGGCATCCCGGTGCCCTTCGCCCCCTATGGCCAGCCACAGCTGTCACTGGCCCCGCTGAGCCTGGGCAACATGGATGCGGTGGATGTGGTACGCGGCGGCGGCGCAGTGCGCTACGGCCCGCAGAACGTCGGCGGCATCGTCAACTTCGTCACCCGCGCCATCCCCGAGGAAGCGACCTTCAAGGCCGCCATGCAGAACCAGATCAGCCCCTCGTCCAGCCACGACGGTTTCAAGAACAGCGCCAACCTGCTGGTCGGCGGCACCAACGACAACGGTCTGGGCGGCGCCCTGCTCTACTCCGGCACCCGCGGCGGCGACTGGCGAGAACACAGCGACACGCAGATCGACGACCTGATCCTCAAGGGCAAGCTGCAACTGGACGAAGCCAACAGCCTGCACGCCATGGCCCAGTACTACGAGGGCGAGGCCGACATGCCCGGCGGCCTGAGCAAGGCGGCGTTCGATGAAGACCCTTACCAGTCGACCCGCCTGAAGGACAAGTTCTGGGGCCGTCGCACCCTGGTCAACGTCGGCTACGACTACAAGCAGGACGATCGCCAGTTCAGCGTCAACAGCTTCTTCACCAAGACCCTGCGCAGCGGCTACCTCGACCAGGGCAGCTTCGTCTCGCTGTCGCCACGCGAATACTGGGTACGTGGCATCGAGACCCGCTTCTCGCAAGGTGTGGCACTGGGCGACAGCTGGCACGAACTGGGCGTGGGCTACCGCTACATCAACGAGGCCGGCCACGAACTGCGCTTCCGTGAACCGGTGACCGGCAACCTGCCGACCACCGCCAGCCGCAACGACCGCGACACCCGTGGCGCCACCGAAGCCCACGCGATCTACCTGGACGACCGCATCGACATCGGCCGCTGGACCATCACCCCCGGCATCCGCTACGAGATGATCGACTCCGAGCAAAGCAACAAGCTCACCAACCAGCGTTACCAGGGCAGCTACAACACCGCATTGCCGGCACTGAATGTCATGTACCACCTGACCGACACCTGGAACCTCTATGCCAACACCGAGGGCTCGTTCGGCAGCGTGCAGTACAGCCAGATGCCCAACCGCGTCAGCAGCGGTGAAGTGAAACCGGAAAAGGCGCGCACCTGGGAAGTCGGTACCCGCTACGACAGCGGCGACCTGCAGGCAGAGATCGGCGCCTTCCTGATCAACTTCGACAACCAGTACGAAAGCAACCAGACCAACGACTCGGTGATCGCCCGCGGCGAAACCCGCCACCAGGGTATCGAGACCAGCGTGCGCTACGCCCTCGACGGCCTGAGCCCGACGCTGGCCGGTTTCGATGTGCACGCCAGCTACGCCTTCGTCGACGCCACCATCCGCGAAGACGGCCCGAACAAGGGCAACCAGGTGCCGTTCTCCTCGCGCCACAAGGGCACGCTGGGGCTTGGTTACACCGAAGGACCATGGCAGTTGAACCTGGATGGCAGCTTCCAGAGCAGCCAGTACGCCGACAACGCCAACACCGCCAGCGAAAGCGCCGATGGCAGCACCGGACGGATTCCGGGCTACATGCTGGTCAGCACTCGCGCCGGGTATGACTTCGGGCCGCAGCTGTCGAACCTGAAGGTGGCGGTGGGGGTGAAGAACCTGTTCAACCGCGAGTACTACACCCGTTCGTTCGACGACAACAACAAGGGCAAGTACGTGGGCGAGCCGCGCACGCTGTATGTGCAGACTTCCGTCGCATTCTGAGGACAGGCGCTTGTGTCGCGACCGGTCGCGGCACAAGGCAGCTCCTCCGGCAACAGCTTCAACCCTGCGAATTGCTACAAAAAATTTATCGAAAAAGGGGCTTGAATTCGGCGCGCCAATCCCTGACCTTAGAGTCAAGAGGCGAAGCTTTCCCCAAGGGCCTCAAGGGCCTAGGCACGCCTCCACGCGAGCAAGCTGAATAAGGATTGAATCATGCAAATCCAGGTCAACAGCAGCAACCATATCGACAGCAGCAGCCGTCTGAACGAATGGGTCCGCAGTACGCTGGAAAGCACGCTGCAGCGCTACGAGGACGACCTCACCCGCATCGAGGTCCACTTGCGTGACGAGAACGGCGACAAGCCCGGCCCGCATGACAAACGCTGCCAGATGGAGGCTCGCCCCAAAGGTCATCAACCGATTTCCGTCAGCCATACCGCCACCTCGCTGGACCATGCGATCGACGGTGCGGCCAGCAAGCTGAACAACGCGCTGGAACATTTCTACGGCAAGCTGCGCAGCAAGCGCAGCGTGGTGCAGCACACTGAAGAAGAGTGATCGGTGACACACAGACGCCCGGTGCCTGGCACCGGGCGTTTTCGTTTCCAGGGTTTCGGGCCGGGGCAGGCCACAGAACTCATCATTTGATCAACGTCGCTGAACCATCTCCACGGTCTCCCGGTCAATCGGTGAACATTCTTTGCAGATGCCAGCCCATGACCAATCCCTTCGACCTCATCAGCGACGCCTTCGCCCCGTACTACCGGGTCAACCTGAGCATCGAGCGGCTCGACGGCAGCATCATGCTGACCCTCTCCAACGATACCGGCGTGGTCGCCAAGAGACTGATCAGCGCCGCCCAACGCAACGACCCTGTACGCCTGCGCCGAGTGGTGGACAGCATTCGCCTGGGGCTGGCCATCGAACAAGGGGAAGATGCCCTGCAGGTGCTGGCGGCGATGACCGACAGCGCCGGACGCGATCGGGTCTGGCGGGGGGCCGGGATCGCTCGATAGACCAGTGTCGATCTCTTCGCTCCCACAGGAAAGGAGCGAAGAGGTCTACACACGCCTCATCACTGCGGAAAGACAACCTCCCGCACTTGCACCGCACGCGGGATCAAGCGGTTTGCAAAGAACAGATCGGCAATCCGCTGCTGGGTTTCGATCGCCGCGGCATCCAGCGGGCGGATCGGCGCGTTGTAGCGATGCTCGAAATACAGCTCCACCACTTCACGCTTGAGCCCTAGCACCCTGGTCATGCCGTCGATGCTTTGCTCACGCTGCTCGACCGAAATCTTCTGCGCCTGGCGCAACACCTCCAGCACCTTGTCGATGGTCGCACCGTACTGCTCGGTGAACGGCCGACTGGCAATGTAGTAGGTGCCGCTGGGGCGCACCTCCTCACCGGTGCTCAGGGTGCGGGCGCTACCATCGAGCAAGGCGGCTGCGTAGTAAGGATCCCAGATCACCCAGGCATCCAGCTTGCCCTGCTCGAAGGCCGGGCGGGCATCGGCGGCCGGCAGGTAGACCAGCTCGACATCGCTCAACTGCAAGCCCGCCTTGATCAGGCTCTTGAGCAGCAGACTGTGGGCACTGGAGCCTTTCTGCAAAGCGATACGCTTGCCCTTGAGATCCGCCAGTGTCTTGGCCGGGCTGCTGCTCGGCACGATGATCGCCTCGCTGCGACCGTCGCTGGGCTCGATACCGATGTAGCGCAACGGAATACCCGCCGCCTGGGCGAAAATCGGCGGAATGTCACCAATGTTGCCCACGTCCAGGCTGCCACCGTTGAGCGCCTCGATCAGTTGCGGCCCTCCTGGAAACTCGATCCACTGCACCTGGGTGCCAGGCAACGCCTGTTCGAGCAGGCGATGCTCGCGGGCCAGGACCATGTTCACCGAACTCTTCTGGTAGCCGATACGCAGCACCTGCGGATCGGCCGCGAGGGCCAGGGTGCTGCCCAGCGCCAGCAACAGGGTGACAAGCATACGCACGATCATTTCAGGTTCTCCTTGACCTTGGCGGCAACATCGGCCGGTAACCAGGCGCTCCACACCTGGGGCTGCTCACGCAGGAACGCTTCGGCGACCACACGCGGATCCAGGCGCTTCTCGGCCATGTGGGCGAGGGTCTGGTTGAGCAACGCCAGTGGCAGATCGACCTTGTCGAAGAACTGCACCAGTTCCGGGTAACGCGCATGGAACGGCGCCGAGACGCCGATCGACAGACGCGCCGGCAGCGAGCGCGTACCTCTGGGGTGCGCCTCGTTCGGGTTGGACAGGGTCTTCCAGGCCTCGGCATCGAAGGCCGGCTCCTCCAGTTGGACCAGTTTATAGCGGCCCAGCAGCGGAGTCGGCGACCAGTAGTAGAACAGCACCGGCTTGCCGCGACGGATCTGTGCGGACACTTCGGCATCCAGTGCAGCACTGGAGCCGGAGCGGAAGTTGACGAAGCTGTCGGCCAGGCCATAGGCCTTGAGCTTCTGGCTGTTGACGATCTCCGAGGTCCAGCCGGTCGGGCTGTTCAGGAAGCGCCCCTGTTGCGGCGACTCGGGGTCACGGAACACATCTTTGTAGCGGGCAAGGTCGGTCACCGACTTCAGCCCCGGCGCCACGGCCTCGATACCGCGCTCAGGATCGCCCTTGATCACGTATTCCGGCACCCACCAGCCTTCGCTGGCGCCCTTGACCGTGTCGCCGAGGGCGATCACCTTGCCTTCGGCTTCGGCCTTGATCCACAGCGGACTGCGCCCGGCCCACTCTTCGCCGATCACCTGGATGTCATCCTTGGCCAGGGCCGCCTCCAGGCTGACCGTGCTGCCCGGCAGGGTGTCGGTCGGATAACCGTAGCCCTTCTCGACCAGCGTACGCAGGATCTCGGTGATCAGGCTGCCGCTTTCCCAGGTGAGCGCGCCGAAATGGATCGGGGCTGGTGGGCTGGCCGCCAGCAACGGCTGGCTGGCCAGGCCCAGGGCGAGCAGCGCGCCGCCCAGGAGTTTCTTCATCGCAGTCATGTGCAGTCTCGTTGTCGATCAAAAGTCG
The DNA here is from genome assembly GCF_052378495.1 of Pseudomonas sp. A014. Taxonomy (NCBI): domain Bacteria; kingdom Pseudomonadati; phylum Pseudomonadota; class Gammaproteobacteria; order Pseudomonadales; family Pseudomonadaceae; genus Pseudomonas; species Pseudomonas sp. A014. The sequence goes on along the minus strand of NZ_CP199001.1, from coordinate 1,029,889 downwards.
TAGCTGAGCCGGGTGTAGTAGAACGCCCCTTCCGGTGCCGACGGCGCCAGGTAGCTGTACTGCTGGCCCGGGGTCTGGCGCAGGCGGGTGTTGAAGTCATCCGGCTTGCTGTCGAACAGGTTGTTGGCGCCTACCGAAACGCGCAGTTGCTTGGTGAACGCGTAATTGACGTCCAGGTCGGTGATCCACTGGGCCGAGAAGGTCTGGTCATACTGTGCGTTGGTCGCCGAGGCTGCGTACTTGCGGTACTCGCCGTAGCGGGTCTGGGTCAGGCTGACGGTCCATGGGCCGTAGGTGTGCGTGGCGCCAAGGATCAGCTTGTCCTCGGGATAGCCATGTTCGAGGAAGCCCTGGGCCTCGCGGGTCAGCACGTCGAAACCGAAGGGGTTGCCATGGATCTTCTCGATGGTGGTGCGCGCCTTGGTGTAGCCGGCGGTCAGCGCCAGGTCGCCATAGCGGTCCAGGCCCAGGTTGTACTTGCCGACGATGTCCACGCCACGGGTACGGGTGTTCGCGGCGTTGGTCATGAACTGCGCCCAGCTGTACTGGCCGAAGCCTGCAGCGGTGAGGATGCGTTCGGCGTCCGGGCCGGAAATGCCGCCGCTGTAGAGCAGGCGGTCGCGGATATCGATCTGGTAGGCATCGATGGTCAGCGACGCCTGCTCGGTCGGGCGCAGCACCAGGCCCAGCGAGTAGTTGGTGGATTTTTCCGGTTTGAGCGACTGCGCGCCCAGGGCCTGGGCCGCCGGATGGTCGACCGGCAGGATGCGGGTCAGCACCGGATTGCCATTGACGTCGACGTTGGTGGTGGTGGTCCAGGAGGTACCGATCTGGCCCAGGGTCGGCGCACGGTAGGCGCTGTTGAGGGTGCCGCGCAGGCCGACCTGCGGAGTGAACTCGTAACGCGCCGAAAGCTTGCCGGTGGTGGCCGAACCGAAGTCTGAGTAATGCTCGCTGCGCCCGGCCAGGCCTACCTGGAATTTGTCGGTGACCTGGTTTTCCAAGCCGAAATACACCCCGCCCACCTCACGTTTGTAGGTGCCGGCATCGTCCGGCGTCAGGCCCGAAGCCTGCACCCCACCCACCTGCACGCCGTCGATGCCGCCGAACGAGTAGGAGCTGAAATCGCCCGGTTGCAGTTCGTACTGCTCGCGACGGTAGGCCACGCCCGCCGACACGGTCAGCGGATGGGTCGACCAGGCCACGCCCACGTCACGGGCGTAGTCGACGGCCAGGTTGGTCTGGCTGTTGATCAGCGTGGCAATGTCGAACTTGGTCGGGCTATTCGCGCCATAGCTGGGGTTGAGGGTGTCGAACGCCACTTCGTCATGCTTGTCGCGGCCATAGGTGGCGCTGATGTCCAGGCGTCCGATGGCATCGTCCTCGAAGCGCGAGCCGACGGTGACCGAGGCGTCCTCGTAGCGGAAGCGGTACTTGGGGATGGTGCCCTCGGGGTACAGCGCCTGCACGTTGTTGGGGTTGTCGCGCAACAGCGGCGGGGTGTTGTTGATCGACTTGTCCTGGCCATAGGTGGCGAAGCTGTACAGCCGCCACTGGTCGTTCAGGCCGACCTCGGCGTTGGCTGCCAGGTTGAACTTGTCGCGGCTGGCTCCGCCCCAACGGTGCTCCTGCAACTGGCCGTCGGCGACGTACTTGTCGCCAATGTCGGTGGGCTTGGCGTTGACGCCATTGAAGCTCAGGGTCAGGAAGCCGTCGCCCGGCAGACCCAGGCCATACCAGCCATCGACGTTCTTGCGAAAGCCGTCGCCCTGCCCGTACTTGCCCAGTTGCGTGTTGATCTGCCCGCCGCTGTCGCGCTCCTTGAGCACGATGTTGATCACCCCGGCCACTGCGTCCGAGCCGTACTGCGCCGAAGCGCCATCGCGCAGCACCTCGACATGGTCGATGGCGCTGATCGGGATCATGTCCAGGTCGACCGGCTGGGCACCAATGAACGGCACGCCACCGGAGATGTTCACCACCGCCGAGGCATGCCGGCGCTTGCCATTGACCAGCACCAGGGTCTGGTCCGGCGACAGGCCGCGCAGCGAGGCGCCCTTGGGGTTCTGGCCACGGGTGGCGCTCTGGTTCTGCGGGAAGTTGAACGAGGGCAGCAACTGGAACAGCGCCTGGTTCAAGGTGGTGGCGCCAGTCTTGACCAGCTCCTGGCTGTCGATCACATCGACCGGCGCGGCGCTGGTCAGCGCGGTGGCGTCGCTGCGCCGGGTGCCAAGGGCAATCACGCGGTCAAGGGTGGGCGCCGCAGCAGCGCTGGCTTGCCCGGCCGGTCTGCTGGGCGTGCTCCGGGCGCTGGCGGCGGCGGTCTCGTCCTTGATGATGAAGGCGCCGCCCGGGCTGACCTGAAGCTGCAAGCCGGTGCCGCGCAGCGCGGCGTCGATGGCTTGCTGGGTGGTCAGGTCGCCCTCCACCGCCGAGGACGAGAAGCGCTCGACCTCCGGGGTGAAGGAGATCACCTGGCCACTCTGGCGGCTGATGTCGAGCAGCACCTGGTCGAGCGGGCCGGACTTGATGTGGTAGGCCTGCACCGGCTCGGCGGCCTGGGCGGTGCTGATCAGCAGGCCAAGCAACGGGCCGAGGGCCAGGGCATTGCGCTTGAAGCGCGAGTGAGTAGCAGTGGTCTTCTTCTGGATACGGCGCACAACGATTCCCCCCAAGGAATCCATGACGCTGCCCCCCTCGGCAGCGTTTACAGCAGTGGTGTGGCGCGGGCGCGCAGAATCTTGCAGATCGATTGGTTATGTCGTTAGAACCTGGAAAAGGCCGCCCGCGATCCTGGTTCACACCGCCCCGATACTCAGCCAATACTCCCCATGCCGGCTCACACGAATCGGCAAGGTCCGCGCCAGCGCCTCGAACACCAGCTCGCTCTGGTCGAGCCTAAACAGCCCGCTCACGCGCAATCCAGCCACCGCAGGATCCAGGCGCAGCACGCCGCGTCGATAGGGCCGCAATGCATCGACCACCTCGCTCAACGGGCTGTCGCGCACTTCCAGCAGACCATCGACCCACGCCCCTTCGCCTGGCCGCAACAGCTCAACCGAGGCAATGCTCACCCGGTCGAAATTCACCGCGTGCCCCTTGCGCAACTGCACCCGATCACCACCCTGGCTGCTGATCTCCAGCACCCCGGCCAGTGCGCAGACCCGGCACTGCCCGGCACGCTCTGCCACCAGCAAGCGCGCCGATCGCGCACTGACCGTACTGCCCTCGATACGCACCAGAAACGGCCGCGACTCATCGACCACGGTCAGCAACCCCTCGCCACCGCGCCATTCGAGCACACGCAGTTGGCTGTCGAAGCGCACGTCGGCCTGGCTCTGGGCGTTGAGCACCAACTGGCTGCCATCGGGCAGGCTCAAGGTCTGACGTTCACCCGTACTGGTGCTCAAATCGGCCCCCAGGTGCAGGCCAGACATTGGGTTGCCGATCAAGCCCGCACCCACCACCACACCGGCCCCGAGCAAGGCACGCTGGAGGAAACGCCGACGCCCCGAAGGCGCTGCCAGGGCGCGCTGCACCACACGGCCGTCGACGCCCTGGCTACGCGGCACGTGGAACACCCCGAGGGTGTTCTCCAGGCGCTGGCACAGTTGCTCATGCCGCGGGTCGGCGCGACGCCAGGCCTGGAAAGCCAGGTGATCACGCGCCTCGGCCTGGCCCGAACGCAGCAGCACCAGCCACTGGGTCGCCTGTTCGATCAGGTGTTGCTGCTCATCGGGGTCGCGCATGTCAGTCCAGGGAAAGTTTCAGGCAACGGTTGAAAGCCTTGGCCATGTAGTCGCTCACCGAGCGCTGGGAGATCCCCAGTTCAAGGGCGATCTGCGGATAGGTCAGGCCGTTGAGCTGCGACAGCAGGAAGGTCGCCTTGACCTTGGCCGGCAGGCCGTCGAGCAAGGTGTCGATGGCTTGCAACGCCTCGATCATCTGCGCATGGGCTTCGGGCGAAGGCGCCAGATGTTCGTCATCCTCGAGCAAGGCATCGAGGTAGGCGCGCTCCAGGTCGCGGCGGCGCCACAACTGGTACATCAGACGCTGGGCAATGGTGGTCAGCAGGGCGCGCGGCTGGCGGATCGGCTCCGGGACCGGCGCACTGAGCAGTTGCACGAAGGTGTCGGCGGCGATGTCCTCGGCGGCACCGTCGCCCAGGTGTCGGCGCAGGCGTCCGCACAGCCAGGGGTAGTGGCTGCGGAACAGACTGCCGACATATTCGCCATGAGGGTTTTCGCGACCGGACATGAGGCTTCCATCCAGGAGTGGATACAAAGAGGTCCGGTCGTCCGGTGAGCGCATCCTAGTCTGGCCGCTTATGCTTTAAAAATACTTAAAAGTGATTTTTATATTCCTTTTTCATTATTCGAGCGTGACTAAACCAAGCCGCTTCGCTTCGTGCTCGTAATCCAGCAGCACTTGGTAATCGTTCGTCGCGGCCGGTAGCACCTGGTCGATGGCCAGGGCCTCGGCCACCGCCGGCAACTCGGCCAGGGCCTGGTTCATCGCGCGGCGAATCCACTCGGCCTCTTCGGCACTGCGCCAACCGGCAGTGATGTACGGCAGGCTCGGCCCCCAGGCGGTCTGGCCGAGGATGCGCAGGCCCTCGACCTCTTCACTGTGATCGCGTGCCAGGTAGCCGTAGGTGACGCTGTCGATGGCCGCCAGGTCGCCTTGGCCCTCGCGCAGGGCGCGCATGCTGTTGCGGTGCCCACCGGTATGGCTGACCTGCGAGAAAAACCGCCCTTCACGCTGCAAGGGTGCCAGCGCGTGGCGCAGCAGATTCATGCCGGAGTTGGAGTCCGGGCCGTTGACCAGCCCGTGGCTGTCGAAGAATGCCGCCAGGTCCTGGCGCGGATCATCCTCGCGCACCAGCAGCAGGCTGCAGTGCTGACCTTCGCGCACATATGGCAGGCGATAGCGTGGCTGCCCGACCACTCGTACCTGCCCACGCAGCGCGGTCATCAACGGGTAGCCGCAGGTCTGGCTGAGCAGCAATTGCGGCGAGCGCCAGACCTGCAGCAACGGCTGCGCACCCGCCGCTTCACCCTGGGCATCGAGCAACAGAAGAATGCGCTGCAGCCAGGCAGCGCTGGCCTGGTTGATGCGCTCGGGGGCGACGTACATCGACAGGTCGACGAATCCCTGGGTCATGGCATGGCTCCTGTTCAGGCGAAGGGGTGACGTGGGCTGTCGATCGGCGCCAGGCCGTGGCGGCGAAGCAGCGCCCCATAGCCCGGCACCAGAAAGTGCCCGCTGCGCAGCAGCCATTGCGCGCGGTGACGCTGGTAGACACGCGGGATGAAGTACCAGGGCAGCCCCGGAAGATCGTGGTGCACCAGGTGCAGGTTGTTGTTCAGGAACAGCAGCGACCAGAGGCGCCCGGCCTCGTTGATCACCGTGCGCTGCTCAGGCAGCGGGTGCGGCCGATGCTCGTAGAACGAACGCAGCATCGCCAGGCCAACGGCCGGCACGCTGACCAGGAACACGTAGTGCAGCACCGACAGTGCGCTGAACCGCGCAATCAACACCATCAGCAATACGCTGCACAGGCCGTGGGTCAGCCACATCAGCCAGGCCTGGCGATCACCGCGCCCCAGCCGCGCCAGCTCCTCGCGGGCCAGCCCGAACAGGCCCAGCGGCGCGCCGACCAGCACACGTCCGGGGACCGTCTTGCCCAGCCACAGCACCCCTCTGTGCCACCGGGTGCTGCGTTGCCAGTGCCGGTCGCTCAGGTAGCGGCTTTCAGGATCCAGGCCCGGCAAGGTGAGGTCGTGATCGCGGTGATGAATAAGGTGGCTGTCGCGATACAGGGTGTAGGGATACCAGAGGGCAAAGGGCGCGTAGCCGAGCAACTTGTTCAGCCAGGGAAAACGGGTCGGGTGCTCGTGCAGCAACTCGTGCTGCAACGACAGCCACAGCACCAGCAGCGGGATCAGCAACAGGGTGGTCGGCCACACGCCCAGCGCATGGCTGAGCGGCAGCAGCGCCGTCCAGCCACCATAGACCACCGCCAGCAACAGCCAGGTCGGCCATTCGGTACGGCCGGTGAAAGTGCACTGAAGATGCTGCACGTCTTCGCGCTGGGCATCGTCGAGGTAATGGGGCATTGCGGCGTCCTGCGTGATCTCCGGTATAGGCTTGTGGCGTAACGCGGAGAAATCTTGCAGAACGATTGGTTATCAAAACCCCTTTCAACGAAATATTTGCCTATAAGGCAGGGCAAGCCGACACCGCTTGCCCAAGTCGCTGCCGGATGGGTCAGACCTTGCCGTCGTCCATATCCTTGCCGTTGGCATCGATCGCCCGTGTCGACGGGTAGCGGTACGAGGCAAAGCGCACCACCAGGATCGCGAAGGCCAGCAGCAGGATGCCGCCACACACGTACAGCAAGCCAACGTCCGGCGCCTTGTGGTGCGAGACATCGCCGATCAGCAGGCGTGTCAACGCGGTGATCGCCACGTACAGCAGGAAGCGGATCGGCATGTGGTTGGTCTTGAAGTAGATCCCCACCATGGCTCCCAGCTCGAGGTAGATGAACAGCAGCAGGATGTCATCGACACTGATGCCACCCTTCTCCAGCATCTCGATGAAGGTCGCCACGGCGGCATAGGCCGTGATCGCACCGATGCCGAACAGGGCCAGGTAATGGAACGACTCGACGAACAGATTTCCCAGTGCGTCGGCGGGCGCATGCAGGCCCTTGCGCAGCTTTTCTGGCCATTTGGATTTCACGATGCAGGATTCCTCGATACGACATGAAGGATGATGCGCCACCGATGTGACGCTTGTGACATGCAGTTAAAGGGCCAGGCCCTGTACTTGGAAGGCGACCGATTGCCGCAAGGCACCTATGGACTAGGCTTCGGCGAGAGCATCGGGGCAAATCAGAACGCCACTATCCGATTGCCAAAGAATCCGCTATGCTCAATACTGTATAAAGATACAGTTGTCGTCCAACCCACATACACAAAAGGCACAGAGGTGATGAATGGCCGTCGAAGTGGTGTACCGCAGCAGCCGCGACCCGGAGCGCTTGTTCATGGATAAGGCCGAAGCAGACCGTCACGACAAGATGCTCGAGCTGGCCGAACGGCTGGCCGAAGTACTGCAAAAGGCCGTGCCGTCGCTGAGCGAGCAGCAAGTCGAAGAAGCGGGCATCTACATGGCCAAGAACCGCGACGTGTTCGCCCGGGCATTCAAGAGCCAGCCCGATGCGCTGGCCGAGCTGCTCGAAGGCGAGACAGCGGAATAAGGCACCTGCCGCAGCGTCTGCGGCTCCTGTACATCGGGGCGTGGATGCTGGAGCCAGCGCTCGCTCAACCGTACAACAGCCGCTCCGCCAGCATCTGCGCCACACGCGCAGGCGAGCGCTTCTCGGCCTGGGCATGGGCGAACACCTCGGTCAGACGCGTAGGGATACGCGCCAGATGCGCGGTGATGGTGCTCAGGTCAGCGCCTCGGTGGGTCAACGCCACGTAGATCAGCCCACCGGCATTGATCACGTAGTCCGGGGCATACAGAATCCCGCGGCTCTCTAGCTGATCGGCCACCTGCAAGGTGGTCAACTGATGATTGGCGGCGCCGGCCACCGCCGCGCAACGCAACTTCATCACGCTCTGGCCGTTGAGCACCGGCCCAACCCCACAGGGCGCGAAGATATCGCAGGGCGTGCTGATCAGCGCATCGTTGGTCACCGGATGTGCCCCGAACTGCTCCACCGCCAGCCTCACCCGCCCCGGGTCGAGGTCGCTGACCAGCAACTCCGCCCCTGCCGCATGCAACTGCTCGGCCAGTGCATAACCCACATTGCCCAGCCCTTGCACCGCCACGCGTAACCCTTCGAGATTGTCGCTACCCAGCCGTGCCATCGAGGTGGCGCGAATACCGGCGAACACGCCCATGGCCGCGTGCGGCGAGGGATCGCCCGAGGCGGTGGTGCTGGTGACATGAGGGGTGGACTGGGCGATGCAGTCCATGTCCAGCGTCGAGGTGCCGCTGTCCACGGCAGTGATGAAACGCCCTTGCAGGCTGTCGACGAAACGCCCGAACGCCTCGAACAGCGCCGCGCGGTTTTCCACATGGGGGTTGCGCACGATCACCGCCTTGCCACCGCCCAGCGCCAGCCCGGCCAGGGCAGCCTTGTAGCTCATGCCCTGGGCCAGGTGAATGGCATCGCTCATCGCACTTTCATCGTCGGCGTACGGCAGGTAGCGACAGCCCCCCATGGCTGGCCCCAGTTGCTCGCTATGAATCGCCACCACGGCTTTCAAGCCAGTGGCGGGGTCGTTCCACAGGTGCAGGGACTGGGTACGGGTGCTTTGCATGAGCGCGAACATCGACGGGCTCCCCACAAGGTGCTCACATCAGTATAGGCAGCCGGCGACTGTCCAGGGCCTGGGCGGACCACTGGACGAATCGGTGCGCCGGGGCTAAAAATCTAGTGTGTGTGGAGAAGTCCGATGAACCCACGTAAAGCCTGCCTGGCCTGTCTCGACCGCATTCCGGTCGCCCTGTTGGAAGCCACCCTCTGGATCGCCGCCGAGCATGATCGCGAGGTCGATCCCGCCGCCTGTCTTGCGCAACTGCACGACCTGCATCGGGAAATCAACGCGCGCCTGCCAATGCTGCCCGTCGGCGAGCTCGCCCAGCCATTGCTGCGCCAACTCAACGCCCTGGGTTTCCAGCAGGACGAATACTATCCGCTACGTCCGCAAGCGGCGCTGATGGACAAGGTGCTGCAGCGCCGTCGAGGCCAGCCGCTGCTGCTGGCGATCCTCGCACTGGAAATGGCCCAGCGCCTGTCGATCCCACTGGAGGGGGTGAACTTCCCTGGCCACTTCCTGTTGCGCGTACCCGGCGCCGATCACCTGCTCGACCCCTGCGGCGGTCGACGCCTGTACCCCGCAGATTGCCGCGAACTGCTCAACCGCCAATACGGCCCGCACATGACCCTGACTGCCGAGCACCTGCACAGCGCCAGCCCGATGCAGATGCTGCAGCGCCTGTCGCGCAACCTGCGCCAACTGCACAGCAGCAACGACAACGACCTGGCTGCGCTGATCGACGCAGAACGGGTGATGCAACTGGGACCAGTGCAGGTCGCCGACTACCTGGCCCGCGCCACCCTCTACCAGCACCTGGACTGCCCCCAGGCCGAGCGCTTCGACCTGGAGCACGCACTGCTGTTGAGCGACGATCCGGTGCAACGCCTCAAGCTGGGTGAGCGCCTCGCCCAACTGCCTTCGACAAACCGTTCAATCCACTAGGCTCTGTATGAAAAACCTTGATACTCGGTGATGCTGCGTTGAAAACAGCCTCGGAATGCTCATTTACAACCCGTAAAGTCGAGCGCGACTCCGACCGTTCCTCGGCTGTTTTCGCCTTGCCTGACCTTCGTCTCAAGGCTTTTCATGCAGACCCTAGCGCATCGACCTTGGCCGCCTGCGCATCGGCCTGCTTGCCCGGCGCACGCACCTGGCTGATCAGCAGGGCCGCGATCACTGCCGGAATCGCACAGAAGAAGAAAATCCACTCCACCGGCATGTGCATGGCCAGCAGCAGGCTGCCGAACAACGGCCCGAGGATCGAACCGAAGCGCCCGACGCCCAGCGCCCAGCCGGCGCCGGTCGCACGAACCTGAGCCGGGTAGAAGTTGCTGACGAAGGCATTGAGTGTCAGTTGTCCGCCGATGATGCAGAAACCTGCAGCGAACACGCTCGGCACCAGCCAGCGCGGATCGGCGTGGTTCAAGCCCACCAGCACGCTGAAGACCGCAGCGCCCACCAGGACCGCCGCCAGTAACCTGGCCTTGTTGGCCATGCGGTCGGCGCACCAGGCCAGGCAGATCGCGCCGAAGGTCCCGGCAAACAGGAACAGCGAAGTCACCAGGTTGGCTTGCTTGAGCGCCAGCCCGCTCTCCAGCAACAGCGACGGCAGCCAGCTGATCATGAAATACAGCAGGATCAGGCTGACGAAGAAGGTCCCCCAGATGAGCAGCGTCGGCCGGGCGAAGCCATCGCGGAACAAGCCCAATACGGTCAGTTTGTCTGCCGCCGGCTCATCCACCGCAAGCTGTGCCGCCGGCACTTGCCAGCCGGGTAGCACGCGCGCTGCCAGGCGTTGCAGACGGGCGTAGGGAGGTGCATCGCGCAACAGCCGGGGCAAGGACTCGGGCAGGAACATCACCAGGAAGGGGAACAACAGCAGCGGCGCCACGCCACCGGCCAGAAACACCGCCTCCCAACCGAACCTGTCGATGAAGCCTGCCGCGACGAAGCCACCCGCCGCGCCGCCGAGGGAGAAACCGCAGGCCGCGAGGGTCACCATCAAGGTGCGCAGGCGCGGCGGTGCATAATCGGCCATCAGCGCCATCGCGCTGGGCATCGCCCCGCCCATGCCGATACCGCATAAAAAGCGCGCCAGCATCAGGCTGTTCAACGAGGTGGAAAACACCATCAGCAGGGTCAGGCTCGCGTACAGCAGCACGCACCACAGCAGCACCCTGCGCACGCCGAAGCGATCGGCCAGTGGGGTGACGGCGAGCGAGCCCAGTGTCAGCCCCAGCAGGTTGGCGCTGAACACCGGTCCGAACGCCGCCTTCTCCAGGCCCCAGTCCTGGGCCAGGGCCGGAATCACGTAGCCCAGCACCTGGGCGTCATAGCCGTCGGTCACCAACAACAGGATCAACAGCGCCAGCAAGCGCCATTGGTAGGAGGACACAGGACGCCCATCGAGGGCCGCGCGAAAGCTGGCTATCTGGTTGTGCATCGCAAGGTACCGGGTTGTTTTTGTTGTGGGGTGCGAAGCAGCGTCGGCGCTGTGGGAACGGGATTGCCCGCACAAAGACCGACGCCGTGCTCAGGGCGTATCCGGCTGGTTCGCCGGGTGCGCCTTGACGAAGGCTGGATGCTGCCCAGCCAGGGCGGCGACCCGACGAATACGCGGGTAGCCCTCCAGATCCACATTGAACCGTTCGGCCGCGTACAACTGCGGCATCAGGTACACATCCGCCAGCCCCGGCGTATCGCCAAAGCAGAAACCCTGGTCGCCGATCAGTTGCTCGACTGCCGCCAGCCCCTGGCCAATCCAGTGGGCGATCCACTGGTTGACCTGGGTTTCATCGTGCCCGAGCTGACGCAACTGGTTGAGCACGCTGACGTTGTGCAGTGGATGCACGTCGCAACCGATGATCGCCGCGACCCCACGCACCTGTGCCCGAGCGTCCTCGCCCTGGGGCAAGAGCGGCGTATCGGGGAAGCGCTCTTCGAGGTACTCGATGATCGCCGGCGACTGCACCAGCAATTCGCCGCTGTCCGTGCGCAGCGCGGGCACCCGCCCCTGGGGGTTGAGCGCCAGGTAGTCCGCAGCACGGTGCTCGCCCTTGAGCAGGTTGACCGGCCGGGCCTGATAATCCAGGCCCTTGAGCGCCAAGGCGATGCGCACCCGGTAAGAGGAGGTGGAACGGAAGTAGGTGAACAGCTCCATCGCCCTGCCCTCTCAGTTGGCCCCGACCACCGTGCCACGGCATTCGCCGAAACCGATGCTGGCAACGCCATCGCGCACGCAACGCGCACGCAGGATGATTTCGTCGCCGTCCTCGAGGAACTTGCGCACCTCACCACTGGCCAGTTGTACCGGTTGCTTGCCGCCTTCGGTGATCTCCAACAGGCTGCCGAACGAACCCGGCACAGCCCCGGACAGCGTGCCCGAGCCGAACAGGTCACCGGCTTGCAACTGGCATCCGTTGACACTGTGGTGCGCCACCATCTGTGCCACGGTCCAGTACATGCTGCGGGTGTTGCTCAGGGTGAGGCGGTGCGCCGGCAGGCCCTCGTCACGCATGCGCTCGGTCAGCAACAGCACTTCCAGTTCGATGTCGAAGGCGCCGGCGGCCTGGTCACGTTTGTCGAGCAGGTAAGACAAGGGCTGCGGATCGCCTTCCGGGCGTGCGGGTTGCGCACAGCGGAACGGCTCCAGCGCCTCGGCGGTCACCACCCACGGCGAGACGCTGGTGATGAAGCTCTTGGACAGGAACGGCCCCAGCGGCTGGTACTCCCAGGCCTGGATATCACGCGCGGACCAGTCGTTGAGCAGGCAGAAGCCGGCCACGTGCTCGGCTGCATCACCGATTGCGATCGGCTGCCCCATGTCATTGCCCTGACCGATCCAGATACCCAGCTCCAGCTCGTAGTCCAGCCGCGCACACGGGCCGAAACTCGGCTCGGTCTGCCCGGCCGGGAGCGTCTGGCCCTTGGGACGGCGCACATCGGTGCCGGAGGGGCGCAAGGTCGAGGCGCGGCCGTGGTAGCCGATCGGCACGTGCTTGTAGTTGGGCAGCAGCGGATTGTCTGGGCGGAACAGCTTGCCGACGTTCTTGGCGTGCTCGATACCGACGTAGAAGTCCGTGTAGTCACCGACCCGGGCCGGCAAGTGCAGGGTGCATTCGCCAGCCGGATGCAACGCCGCTTGCAACACGGCCCGATGCTCGCTGTGCTCGCCGAGCAGAACCTGCAAGCGCTCGCGCAGGGCCACACGGGCTGGGCGGCCGAGGGCGAAGAAGGCGTTCAGGGCGCCGCCGCGAGTAGCCTCGACAGCAGCCTTGGCCGCCCCCTCGAACACACCGGCGGCGAGTGCGGCCTCCAGGTCGAGGATGGCGTCGCCGATGGCCACGCCGCAGCGTGGTGCCTGGCCCGAACGACTGAAGATGCCCAGCGGCAGGTTCTGCAGCGGGAAGTCGCGGTGCCCGTTGGCGTGTTCGACCCAGCTACGGGCAATGGCGGTCTGGTTCATCGGTCATCTCCGGTTCGGATTGAAGGTGCTCGGCAGCGTTGCCCAGCAACTGTCGTAGTCGGCCTGCAATTGCGGGCTCTCGAGGGCCTGCTGGCTCGGACGCAGCACCTGGCTGGTCTCGAACATGAAGGCCATGGTGTGGTCGATCTTGTGCGGCGCCAGCTCGGCGGCGATCGCCTTGTCGCAGGTTTCGGCGTCTGGCCCGTGGGCGCTCATCACCCCATGCAGCGACGCGCCACCCGGCAGGAAGCCCTCGGCCTTGGCATCGTAGGCGCCGTCGATCAGGCCCATGAACTCGTTCATCAAGTTGCGGTGGAACCACGGGGGACGGAAGGTGTTCTCGGCCACCATCCAGCGCGGCGGGAAGATCACGAAGTCCATGTTGGCCAGGCCGTGCACGCTGGTGGGCGAGGTCAGCACGGTGAAGATCGAGGGATCCGGATGGTCGAAGCTGACCGTGCCGAGGGTGTTGAAGCGGCGCAGGTCGTACTTGTACGGCACATTGCTGCCGTGCCAGGCCACCACGTCCAGCGGCGAATGCTGCAGTTGGCAGGCCCAGTGCTCGCCAAGGAACTTCTGCACCAGTTGCACCGGGCCTTGGGTTTCTTCGTAGTGCGCGACCGGGGTGAGGAAGTCGCGTGGGTTGGCCAGGCCATTGCTGCCGATCGGCCCGAGGTCAGGGAGGCGTAGCGGCGCGCCGTGGTTCTCGGCGATGTAGCCGCGTGCCTGGCCATCAGGCAGCTCGACGCGGAACTTCATGCCGCGCGGAATCACCGCGATCTCCAGCGGCCCGACCTGCAGCACGCCCAGTTCGGTGGCAATGCGCAGTCGCCCCTGCTGTGGCACCAGCAGCAACTCGCCGTCGGCATTGAAGAACACCCGCTCCATGGAGCGATTGGCGCCGTAGATATAGATGCTCACCCCGGCCGGTTTGTCAGCGGCCGCATTGGCCACCATGGGCAACCAGCCCTCGATGAAGTCGGTCGGTTCGGATGGGATTGGTTGCGGGTTCCAGCGCAGGCGATTGGGGTTCGCCGCAGCGAGCGGGCCGGCCAGGGGCTGACGCGCCAGGCGCTCGAAGCGCGGGTGCAGCGCAGAGGGGCGGATACGGTACAGCCAGGTGCGCCTCAGTTCGCTGCGCGCCATGGTGAAGGCGGTACCCGACAGCAACTCGGCGTACAGCCCATAGGGTGCTTTCTGTGGAGAGTTCTGCCCGACCGGCAGTGCACCGGGCAAGGCTTCACTGGCGAATTCGTTGCCGAAGCCGCTCAGGTAGCTGAGTTCGGGGGAGGTGTCGCGGGTCATCGGGGCCTCCAGGCTCGGTGGAGCCATTGACGGCAGAGAGCTGCAGCCCCGAATCGGCGGATGGACCGACCACTGCCAGGGGACACACAGCACATCTGAATTTATATTTATCGTAATCCGATTACGAATAACGTAATTTGCTCGGCAAGAGGCGTCAAGCTATAAAGTCGGCCAGAATGAATCCCGGAAGCGTCTTACGATGTCCAGAGACAAAACTGCAGCTGACAACAGCAAACAGAAGGTCCGTTCCGCTGAAGTCGGCACCGACATCCTCAAGGCGCTGGCCGAACTGTCGCCCTCCACCTCGCTGTCGCGCCTGGCCGAACATGTGCAGATGCCCGCCAGCAAGGTTCATCGCTACCTGCAGGCCTTGATCGCCAGTGGTTTCGCCGAGCAGGATGCGGCGACCAATCACTACGGGCTCGGGCGCGAAGCCTTGCGCGTGGGGATGGCGGCGCTGGGCAGCATCGATGTGCTGAAGGTCGCGGCCCTGCCGCTGTCGCACCTGCGCGACGCGCTCAACGAGAGCTGCTTCATCGCCGTGTGGGGTAACCAGGGCGCAACCGTGGTGAACATCGAGCCTGCGGTGCGCGCCGTGACGGTGGTGACCCAGATCGGCTCGGTGCTGCCACTGCTGAGTTCATCCACCGGACTGGTATTCGCCGCTCACCTGCCAGAGCGGGAAACCATCGAGTTGCGCGACCGCGAACTGGCCGCACGGGGGCAACAGGTCGAGCACTACGTGGACCTGTTCACGCAGATCCGCACACGCGGCCTGCACCATGTTCACGGTTTGCTGATGCCGGGGGTGGATGCGTTGTCGGCGCCGGTGTTCAACGCCATGGGCCAGATTGCAGCGGTGATGACGGTCGTTGGCCCGACGTCGATCTTCCATGCCGATGAAGATGGCCCGGCCGCCCGGCAATTGCTGAGCGCGGCGCGCACCGTCAGTTGGCGGATGGGCTACGAAGCCTGAGATGGACCGGGGATTCAAGGCCCTGCACTGTCGTGATGCGGCCTGACTGTTTTTGGCGCACTTTTACCCGAAACGTAAAGGTGAATGTCACCCAGGGCTATTTTTCCCGTGGGATCAGCGGCTTATTCTGTTTTCACTGGCTGGCGCGAAAGGCACTCCCCCGTCGTTCGGGCCGCCACGTGTGAACGACGTTGATTTTGAAGCTCCTTGATCTGACGTCTCGATTGGCCGCTGCCGGTGCAGCGGCTTTTTTTTGCGCTCGAAACCCACTATCCCAGCGGGTGCTTCTGCAGATTCGCCATCATCTGCTGCAAGGCCTGCAACGTATCCTGCGGATGAGTCGCCCCCTCGAAGTCGCCGATCTGCGCCCAATGCTCGGCCACCTGCTCCGGCGTGAACCCGCCATTGGGGTCGAATCCAACGCCAAGGCTTCGCTCCCATCGGACCTTGCCGACCCAGCCGCCGCCCACTTCATACAACTGCCCCGTGTCCTGGCACTGATCACTGCCCAGGTACACCACCACCGGGCTGATCAGCTCAGGCTTGAGACGTTCGAACACCTGCGGCGGGATCAGGCCTTCTGTCATGCGCGTGCCCCCTGTGGGCGCGATGGCGTTGACCAGAATCCCATGCTTGCGGCCTTCGATGGCCAGGGTGCGGGTCAGCCCATAGAGGCCAAGCTTGGCCATGCCATAGTTGGCCTGGCCGAAATTGCCGTAGATGCCGGACGTGGAGGCGGTGAAGATCACCCGTCCCCAGTTCTGCTCGCGCAGGTGCGACCAGGCGGCGCGGGTCACCTTGTAGGCCCCTTCGACATGGACCCGGTAGACCTGGTCCCAATCGGCGTCCTCCATCTTGTGGAAGGTCTTGTCGCGCAGGATGCCGGCGTTGTTCACCAGCACATCGACCCGCCCGAAACTGTCCAGCGCCTGCTCGACGATACGCGCACCCTCGGCCACCGAATCATGGTTGGCCACCGCGGTACCGCCTGCGGCGCGGATCTCCTCCACCACCCGGTCGGCTGCCGATGCGCTGGCGCCTTCGCCATGGGTCGAGCCGCCCAGGTCGTTGACCACCACACGTGCACCACGCGCCGCGAACAGCAGCGCGTGGGCCCGACCCAGGCCACCGCCGGCCCCCGTGACGATCACTACGCGGTCTTGCAGATTTACCGGCTCGCTCATGCTCAAGGCTCCAGGCAAGAATTGGGATACCTGGAGTGTCCGCCAGCCATGGGCAGCGAACAATCAAGCGCAGTGACGCTGAATGGCAGGCGATAACACAAGGCGATGATCGCTGCGCTCAGGACCAGGCAACCCGCTGCGGTATATAGCTCAGGGGCTGCTCGCGAAACGCCAGGTAATGACGCAGCACCTGCACCGGCGCTTCGGTGTGCGGATAGTGGCCGATCCCCTGCAACACCACGGTATCGGGGTCAGGCACCAGTTGCCGGTAGCGCTCGACCATGTGCGCCCCCGACAGCGGATCGACCGCGCCATTGATCAGGCGCAACGGCACGCCCTCCGCCTGCAGCGCACCGATCCAGCGTTGTCGCTGTGCCTGACGCTCCGGCACATAGGCCATCAACTTGTGCAGGATGCGCGTCCCGCGGTTTGACACCATCAGGCTCCAGCAATCGTCCAGCGCGCTTTCGCTGGGGTGGGTGCAAGGGCCGTAGACCTGGCTGACATTGCGCACCAGATCATCCCGCCCGAACGAACGCGCCACCAGCCAGCCCAGCGGGCTGAGCAACAGCTTCTGCACCAGCAGCAACGGACACAGCTCGGGGAACAGCGCGCTGTTGAGAAACGCACAACTGGCGATGTCGACACGCCCTTCGTGATGGCGCGCGAGCAACTCCTGGGCGACGCTGCCACCGTAGTCGTGGGCCAGCAGGTGCACCGGCTGTTCGATTCTCAGGTGGTCTAGCAGCGCCTGCTGCAGATCGGCCTGCTCCATCAGGCTGTACTCGTGATCCGCGGGCTTGGCCGAGTCGCCGAAGCCGAGCATGTCGCAGGCCACCACGCGAAAGCGCTGCGCCAAGGGTGCCCACAGGTAGTGCCAGTCCCAGCTGGCGGTAGGGAAGCCATGTAACAGGAGCAAGGGCTCTCCTTGCCCTGCTGTCCAGTAACGGATGCTCTGGCCCCGGAAGGAAAAACTCTGTCCCCGGGTACGCCAGACGCACAATGGAATTTCGGCCAAAGGCATCGGAATCGTCCCGCTGATCAGGTGTTGACGGTATAGGGCAAGGCTGCGCTCATTGCATGTCACCTCGGCACTTGCATGTGCTCTCTATGTCGAGGCTGAGTCTAGTCAGCGCCTTGAATGGCGGAACTTACCTTGGCAGCCAGCTTGATGACCGTGCAGGACACTGGCACGAACGGTCATAGCAGGCAGGCGAGCAATGGCGCGGCGAACAGGTTGAGCAGGCCGGTCAGCACCATCACCAGCCCCGCCACCGAGCCCTCCTCCCCGCCCACTTCATGGGCGCGGCTGACCCCGGCGCCATGGGCACCGACTCCAAACAGTGCGCCGCGCGCCAGCGACGTACGCAGCGGCAACACCCGCAACAGCAGGCCGCCGAACACAGCCCCCAGCACACCGGTGAACATCACGAACACCGCGGTCAGCTCGGGCACACCGCCCAGGTCGTGGGCCAGCGGCATGGCGAACGGCGTGGTGATCGAGCGCGGCACCAGTGACAGGCTGACCGACTCATCCAGCGCCAGCAGATGCGCCAACCCCCAGGAACTGGAGATCGACGCCAGGCTGCCCGCCAGCATCCCCAGCAACAGCGCCGGCCAATGTCGCGCCAGCATCGCCCGCTGTTGCCAGATCGGCACGGCGAAGGCCACGGTCACCGGCCCCAGCACACCGATCAGCCAATGGGTGTTGCGGGCATACTCGGCGTAGGCGGTGTGCAGCGGAACCGCCACCGCCAGCAGCAGCGCCGGGACCAGCACCAGCGGCGACAGCAGATAACGGCCAGTGCGCCCATACAGCCAGCGGCTGAACAGATAGGCCGCCACCGTCAGCGCAAGCCAGAACAGCGACATCGGTTCAAGCTTCATGGCGCAGGCTCCACCGGCAGACGAGTTCGACCGTGAGCGCCGTGACCACCATCACCACCAAGGTGCTCAAGGCGATTACCAGCAGGATGCGCCACCCCTCGCTGCGCATCAGGCTGCCGTAGTCGAGCAGGCTCATCAGCGCCGGGATGAAGAACAGCAGCATCTGCGCCATCAACCAACCGGCGCCCCGTTGCAAAGCGCCCGGCTTCACGGCCCCCACGGCAAACAGCACCAGCAACAGCACCATGCCCATGACCCCGGCCGGGATCGGCCAGCCAAGCCAGACGACAAGTTGGCCGCCAATCAGATACAGAACAAACAACACACACAACTCGGCAAGCAGGCGGGGCAACGCATTCGATACGATGGCTTTCATGATCGGTTTCCTCGGGATGGGCTCATTTTAAAAAGCCACTGCCAAGGCCAAAAGCGAATTGTTAGACTGCCATCCATTCCAATCTGGAATTCATGCAATGGAATTCAAGCAACTGCGCAGCTTCATCGAAGTGGTTCATCGAGGGGGATTCACCCAGGCCGCACACACGCTGCACATCAGCCAGTCGGCGGTGAGCAAGCAAGTGGCCCAGCTTGAGGAAGACCTCGGCCAACCCCTGCTCGAGCGCCAGGGCTCGCAACTGCATCTCACCGCCGCCGGACGCATCGTGCTCGAACGCGGCGAGGCCCTGCTGCGCCAGCGCCATGAGTTGCTGACCGAACTCGACGACCTGAGCCAGATGGCCCGCGGCGAACTGCGCCTGGGTTTGCCGGTGGTCGGCGGCGAGGCCCTGTTCGCCAGCCTGTTCGCCGAATACCGGCGGCGCTATCCGAACATCACCGTGCACCTGGTCGAAGGCGGCAGCCGGATCGTCGAACAGGGGGTCAGGAGTGGCGAACTCGAACTCGGGGGCAGCGTCACCCCGAGCGACCCGGCCTTCGACTATCAACCCTTCTGCAACGAACCGCTCGATGCATTGCTCCCAGACAACCATCCCTTGGCCGAACGCGACGGAGTGACCCTACGCCAACTGGCCGATACGCCGTTCCTGCTGTATCACCGCAGCTTCATGCTCAACGACAAACTGCTCAGCGCCTGCGAGCAGGCAGGTTTCACCCCAAAGGAGGGCGGGCGCAGCGGCCAGGCGGATTTCCTCACCGCGCTGGTGGCCGCAGGACAGGGCGTGGTACTGCTGCCCAGCGTGGTGGCACGTGGGCTGGAGCGTGATGGGGTGGTGAGAGTGCCGCTGGTGGAGCCTGGCCACTTGCGCTGGGACATCGCGTTCATCTGGCGGCGCGGAGCGTACCTGTCGCGAGCGGCGCAGGCGTGGCTGGCGTTGGTGCAGGAGCGCAAAGGAGGGTGAGCGGCGAATCGCCACTCACCCTCCCTGGAAGAAACCTTGTTCGCAAGAAGATCGCGCAGACCCCGCGGCTTACGCCTTGAGCAGCTGCGCCAGCTCCGCCAGCCAAGGCTCTGCGTCCGTTTCCGGGGTCACGGTCTCGCTGGCATCCAGTCGCAGCATCGGCTGCACTTCCCGCACGCCGAGCTCGGCAAACAGCTCGCGCATCTGCTCGCCCCCGCCGCAGTAGGTGTCGCCATAGCTCGAATCGCCCAGGGCCAGCACCGCGCCCGGCAAACCGCGCCACTCGCCCGGCAGTACATCGCGAATCGTGCTGTACAGCGGCATCAGGTTGTCTGGCAGCTCGCCCATCCCGGTGGTCGAGGTCACCGCCAGCAGCGCCTGCGGCGCAAAACCGCGCAGATCCTCGAGGGTGGCACGCGCCGCATGCCAGGCGTCGAACCCGGCAGCCTTGAGCAAGGATTCGGCATGACGGGCGACTTCTTCGGCGGTGCCATAGACCGAGCCTGAAATAATGGCGACTTTCATCAGGAGAGGATTCCGAAACTGAGTGAAAACGTAGGATACTACCATTCGACAGTGGCAAAAGGCCGCTCCACTTGACTCCCATGGCCAGGAACATGATCAACGCGCAACTGCTACACGCCATGATCGACGCGTCGAACGACGGCATCGTGGTCGCCGAACAGGAAGGTGACGACACCATCCTGATCTACGTGAACGCAGGCTTCGAACGCCTCACCGGATACGCGCGCGACGAGATCCTCTACCAGGACTGCCGCTTCCTCCAGGGCGACGATCGCGACCAACTGGGCCGCGCCCGCATCAGCAAGGCCCTGGCCGAAGGTCGGCCGTGTCGCGAGGTACTGCGCAACTACCGCAAGGACGGCAGTGGGTTCTGGAACGAACTGTCGATCACCCCGGTGTACAACGAGGCTGATCAACGCACCTATTTCATCGGCATCCAGAAGGATGTCAGCCGTCAGGTCGAACTCGAACGCGAGCTGGCCGACGCACACACCCGACTGGCCGGGCAACCATCCGTCCAATGACCTGAACCAAACGCTCCGGGCACAGTCCATGGCAATGAAGAACCCACCGACGACGCCCGACCCGAGTCCGATCATGCAAGCAGACGCCCTCCTTACTCAGGATGAGCTGGATTTCATTCAGGACATGCAGCACACGCCCCAATTGAACCTGGCCGACCCCACCTCGAGCCTGCTGGTCAATGGCGACCGTCGTCTGCAGCAATTGCTCACCCGCCTGGTGGCCAACGAGCAGGTCACCCTGCAGGCGCAATTCAACAACCAGCAGATCAGCATTCCCCTGCAACTGGTAGAAGACGAGTTCCACGCCCTGCACCTGCAACTGGGCTCACCGGAAATCTATGAAGACGGCCCGATGCTGCGGCCCTGGCGCCTGTCGCTGGACCAGCCGGCCGCACTGGTCGACGCCCGCGGCACGCAGAGCGAGCTGTGGGTGCGCGATATCTCGTTCAAAGGGGTACTGCTGCAAGTGAACGGCGAGGCCCAGGCGCCCAGCCACTTCGAGCTGTTCTTCGCCCCACCGGGCATCGAGCCGATCGGGCTGCACGGCACGCTGCGCCGCCGCATCGGTCCGGACCTGGCGGCCTACGACCTCAGCCACAGCCCAGACGACGAAATCGACCGCCTGCGTGAGTACATTCTCCAGGCCCACCGCAAGGCGCACCCAGAGTTGCACGCTCAGGTATCGATCTGACCGGCGAGGAACTGGCGCAACCGCTGTTTCATCAACACCGCGTGGGCGCCCAGGCAGCCCACCGGCCCGCCCTCTAGATTGTCCTGAGCCATTTCGGCGGTCTCGCCTGCCAGCAACAGCGGGCAGTTCACCCGCTGCGCCAGGCGTGCCAGGCGCTTGTCCAGGTCATTGGCCGGGCGATGGTTGTCGAACAGCACCAGTGCATCCGGCGCCAACCGCTCGCAGACCAACGCCAGCTCTTCGACAGGCTGCCCCGGTGCCAGCACCGTGACCGCCACCTCGTCACTGCCCAGCAGCAGCCCCGCCACCAGCAACTCGAGCTCCTGGCCTTGTGCCGACAACGGTGACAGCAGTATCCGTCGGCTCTTGGGCTCACGTGCCAGTTGCAGGCGCAACAGCACCCGCGCGCGCAGGAACTGGTCGAGGAACAGCCACTCGCTGGCCTGCCCATACCCCGCCTGGCTGGCGCGCAGGGCCTGCCATACCGGCATGAACACCTCACCGAAGACCTGCTCCAGCGCATGGCTGGCAAACACCTGCTCGAACAACCGCCCCAACTGCGCGGCATCGAACTGGCGCACGGCCTCGCGCACCTGGGCCTGCCAGCGTGAGCGGTCGCCAACCGTGCTTCCGGCCCAGGCCCCCTCCGCCGGCCCCTGGCTACGTGCCAGGATACTGCCGACCTTGCTCACCGCGACGCCACGGCGCAGCCAACCCAGGATACTGTCGATGGCGTCGATGTCGGCCTGCGAATACAGACGATGGCCACTCTCGGTGCGGGTCGGCTGGATCAGCCCATAGCGGCGCTCCCAGGCGCGCAGAGTCACCGGGTTGACGCCAGTCAGGCGCGACACTTCGCGGATCGGAAACAGCTCCTGATGCACCAGCCCATGTGCGATCAGGGCACTCGCTTGTGGCTCTTTCATGAGCGTGACAACTCTGTCTCGTAGATATGTGACGGCCATTCTACGCCGGTATCGGCCAGGGGTCAGCGCAACCTTGCGGTCACAACACTGACCGGTCACGAAATATACGCGATAATCCGCGCCCGATTCTTGCATCCACGTCTGCGTCGCCCACCACCCCGGGCACAGGCCAAGGGGCCGGCTACCCGCCAGCCCCGTCGTAAGGAGATACACGATGTCTACCGCACCCGTCACCCTGATGGTGTCGCGCCGCGCCGCCAATGGACGCTACCAGGACCTGCTGGCCTGGCTCCATGAAGGCGAGCAACTGGCCACCGACTTCCCCGGCTACCTGGGCTCGGGCATCCTCGCGCCGCCCGCTGACAGCGACGCCTTCCAGATCATCTTTCGCTTCAACGACGAACCGACCCTGCACGCCTGGGAACATTCCGCCTCGCGACGCGCCTGGCTGCAGCGTGGCGATGGCCTGTTCGAGGGCCCCGAAGAGCGGCGCTTCAGCGGCATCGATGCCTGGTTCGGCACCGAAACGGTGCATAAACCGCCGCGCTGGAAGCAGGCTACCGCCATCTGGCTGGCGTTCTTCCCGGTGTCGCTGCTGTTCAACCTGTTGTTCGGCCACTGGCTGGCAGCGCTGGACCTGCTGCCCCGGGTACTGCTGAGCACCCTGGTGCTGACGCCGCTGATGGTTTACCTGTTCATTCCGTTGTCCACCCTCCTGCTGGCCGGCTGGCTCAATCCCCCGGCACGCCCGGCGTCACGGCGCCGCGAAGGGTTGCGCAGCCGCTGAGGAGCGGGCTCGCAAGCCCGCGCAGTTCGGGTATGCTGGGGCACGAACGAACAGACGAACAGACTGCCCCGAACATGAACAGCCCTATCCTCATCACCGGAGCCAGCCAGCGCGTCGGGCTGGCCCTGGCCCTGGCGCTGGCCAAGGCCGGCCATCAGGTGGTCAGCGCCAGCCGCAGCCTTCATGCGCAGGCCGCACACCCGAACATCATCCAGTTCCAGGCCGACCTCACCCGCGAGGCCGACCGCCTGGCGCTGATCGAACACCTGCAGCACAACTATGATGGCCTGCGCGCAATCATCCACAACGCCTCGCTGTGGCTGGACGACGACCTGCAGAGCCTCGACACCATGTTCCGCCTGCACGTCGAGGCGCCCTACCACCTCAACCTGGCGCTGGGCGAAAACCTGGCCAAGGTCGAGAAGGCCGACATCATCCACATCTGCGACGAAACCTCCTCACGCGGCAGCAAGAGCCATATCGGCTATGCCGCAACCAAGGCCGCGCTACAGAACATGGTGCTGTCGTTCGCCGAAAAGTACGCGCCCAAGGTGCGCGTCAACGGTATCCTGCCGGGCCTGCTGATCCTGAAGGAAGGCGGCGACGAACAGTACCGCCGGCAGACCCTGAAAAAGGCCCTGCTGGAATTCGAACCGGGTGCGCAGCCGCTGATCGAGGCGGTGATGTTCCTGCTGCAAAGCCAGTACAGCACCGGCAGCCAGGTGGTCATCAACGGTGGCCGCCATCTGAAGAACCGCATGACCTGAGGTAAGCCCCATGACTGAGCAACAACAGCTCGAACTCGAAGCCGCCGCATTCCGGCGCCTGGTCGATCACCTGCAAAAGCGTACCGACGTGCAGAACATCGACCTGATGAACCTCTCCGGCTTCTGCCGCAACTGCCTGTCCAAGTGGTACAAGGCCGCCGCTGACGAGCGCCAGGTCGAGCTGAGCCTGGACGACGCCCGCGAAGCGGTGTACGGCATGCCCTACGCCGAGTGGAAAGCCCAATACCAGAAAGAAGCCAGCGCCGAGCAGCAAGCGGCGTTCGAACAAGGAAAACCCCGTGACTGACCTGAACACCCTGCGCAACAGCCTCGCCAGCGGCGAACACGTTTTTGCCGACACCCTGGGCTTCATCGCCGCCAACTACAGCTACCAACCCCAGGCCTTCAACAACGGCGGCGTGGAAAACGCAGCCGGGCAGAACGAGGGCTCCTGCAAGACCCTGGGCCTGGCCCTGCTGGAAGGGCTGAGCGATGAGGAAGCGCTGCTGGCCTTTGGCGAACACTACCGCAGCGTGCTCGCCACCCCCGAGGGCAGCGACCATGGCAACATTCGCGCGCTGATCAAGCACGGCCTGGCTGGCGTGCAGTTTGCAGCACAGCCGTTGAATCGCAACGCCTGAGCGAAGCGACCGGCGCAGCAGTAGCCGCGCCGGCCCCCATCAGCTCAAGCGCTGGCCCGGCATCCCCTCCGACAGCACACCATCACGCAACCACTCCAGCGCAATCGGCCACAGGCTCGCCCGAAAGCGATCATGGAAAAACGCGAAATGCCCGACCTCCTGCTCGCCGATATCAACAGGCGATATGCGCAGATGGCGAGGTTGGGCGTGCTCCAGATAGCCCAGCAACCGCTCCGTCGCCGCCACGGTGCCGAAGGGATCGTCGCTCAGGCTCACCGCCAGCGCCGCAGCCTGAACCTGGGCGAAGGGCCGCGCCTGCAGCAGCCGTCCACTGGGCCGATGTTCATAGCGCGGTGCCGGCGTGCTCCAGTCACGCACCACCCCGGCCGGGGTGTCCTCCATCCAACCCAGGCGCTTGCCGGGGAAATAGCCCAGTAGCCGGGTCAGCAATGGCATCACCACATGCCACTTGCCCACCATCCGCCAGCGCCCTTCGGCCGCATAGTCACGCCAGTAGGCAAACTGTGCCCCGACCATCACCAGCCGCCGCACCTGCCCGGCCGAGGGCGCCAGGCCGGTTGCCCAGCCACCGAAGCTGTGCCCCACCACATTCACCGGCTGCCCAGGGAATTCGCTGGCAGCGCGCTGCAGGATGGCCTCGAAGTCCAGGCAGCCCCAGTCGCTCCACGACGCCTGGAAACCGCGCAACGATGCCGGGCGAGACTCGCCGATACCACGGTAGTCGTAGCTCAGCACATCGAAGCCGTGGGCGAACAGGTAGTCGGCAAAGCGAGCGTAGTAGCGGCAGCGCACCGAGGTGGCCGCGTTGATGATCACCAGCGGGCGCTGGGGGTCGGGTTCGGCGTGGCGCCACTGGAAACCGCCGAGGCTGTAGCCGTCGGCGGCTTCATGGCGAAAGGCAGTCGCAGGTTGGGTCAGGCTGCTCATGGTGGGCTCCCTGCGCCGTCGCGCCGGGAGGCGGGCGGCGTTTTTTGTCATCCGCCCACGCTAGCAAATTTTTCGCTGGCTGTACCGGCCTCAGGTGGTCGGCAACGCCCGCGCCACTCCAGGCTTGCGCAGCACCTCCAGCCGCGAACCTTCATAACGCGTTTCGCGGAACAGCTTCCAGCGCCCGAACAGGCCATACACATGCATCACCCGCCCCTGCTCGTGATAGCCCATGCGCAGGTGCAGCTTCATGGCCGGCACGTTGTGCGTCTCCACCACGTCCACCACCTTGCGGCAGCCCTTGGCATGCATGGCGTTCCACAGCTCGACCTGAGCGGTGACCGACAACTCGCTGCCGAAGTAGCGCCGGGTCATCTCGCCGCCGAACTCGAAGAACTCGCCAGGCTTCACCGGGAAGGTGCAGCCGTAATAGTGCTTGTCGTGGTAGTCGACCACGCTCGCCCAGATGAAGGCTACCGTGTCACCGTGCTCGTCCAGGTACATGTGCCCGGTATGGCCATCAGCAGCCAGTTCGCGCATGGTTTCCACTCGATCGCCGAAATAGCGCGCAAAGGCGTCGGCATTGGCGGTGGTGATTTCCACCAGGGTGACCGGCGGATGTTCCTTGAGTTTGTAGGGCGGCACGGGAGTGACCAGATCGCGTTCCATCCACAGCAATTCCCAGTGGAAGAATACGTAGCGTTCGACCAGGGTCTTGAAAGTACGCTTGAGACCCTTCTGGCGGATCCGTTCTTGTAGTTTTTGCAATGCGCGCATGCTGCCTCCCCGGCCCAGGCGAGATTGCCGGACCAATAGCTGCTGTATAGATCAGGGAGAAAGCGGCCATAGCAAAGGGCCAGCTGAGGATTTGTTGCAGAATGTTAACAAGCCCACGGAGGGAACCGCGCAACCGGGACAAACGGCTGCGCGGTCAAGGGCTTGCTTACAGCTCGACGCAGTCGAACCGTACGTCGGTGGCCACGTCTTCGTCGTAGTTGACGTCAGCGCGCTCGAAACCGAACAGGTTGAGGAACTGCTTCTTGTAACCGGCGTAGTCGGTCAGTTCGAACAGGTTCTCGGTGGTGACCTTGGGCCACATGGCCTTGCAAGCGTCCTGCACGTCGTCGCGCAGTTCCCAGTCGTCCAGACGCAGGCGAGCCTTTTCGTCCACTTCGGCCGGAGCACCATCGGCGCGGTACATGCGGTCGCGGAACATCCGATCCAGCTGGTCCTGGGTGCCTTCGTGAACGCCTTTCTCCTGCATGATCTTGAAGACCATCGACAGGTACAGCGGCATCACCGGAATGGCCGAGCTGGCCTGGGTGACCACCGACTTGAGCACGGCGACGTTGGCGCCGCCCTTCACTTCACCGGCCAGCTTCTTGTCCAGGCGCAGTGCGGTTTCGTCCAGGTCCTGCTTGGCCTGGCCCAGGGCGCCGTGCCAGTAGATCGGCCAGGTGATTTCGGTGCCGATGTAGCTGAAGGCCACGGTGCGCGCGCCTTCGGCGAGCACGTCGGCGCCGGCCAGGGCGTCGATCCACAGCTGCCAGTCCTGGCCACCCATGACGGTGACGGTGTCGGCGATTTCCTGCTCGGTGGCCGGCTCGATGCTGGCCTCGATGATGGTGTCCTTGTTGGTGTCGATGGCGGTCGACTTGTACGGCTGGCCGATCGGCTTGAGCGCCGAGCGGATCAGCTCGCCGGTCTGCGGCAGCTTGCGTACGGGCGAGGCCAGGGAGTAGATGACCAGGTCGACCTTGCCACCCATCTCGTTCTTGATCAGCTCGATCACCTTGGCGCGGGCTTCGTCGGAGAAGGCGTCACCGTTGATCGACTTGCTGTACAGACCCTCGGCCTTGGCGAACTTGTCGAAGGCAGCGGCGTTGTACCAGCCTGCAGTGCCGGCCTTGGTCTCGGTGCCCGGCTTCTCGAAGAACACGCCCAGGGTGTCGGCCTTGAAGCCGAAGGCGGCGGTGATGCGTGCTGCCAGGCCGTAGCCGCTGGAGGCGCCGATCACCAGGACTTTCTTCGGACCATCCTCGCGCACGCCCAGCTTGCGGGTGGCTTCGATCTGGTCACGGACGTTGAGCTCGCAGCCCTTCGGGTGAGTCGTGGTGCAGATGAAACCGCGTACCTTGGGATGAATGATGGCCAATGTCTGTACCTCGTCAGGTTTATGCTGGGGAAACGCCGCAGGGGCGATTCCGATTGATCAGAGGGTGAGACTACCCCCGCAAGTCATCCGACACATATTACGGGGTCAAGGGCCCGAGCAAAACCCGAATCCGAAAGCGACTCGCTCCCTGTAGGAGCGACCGTGTGTCGCGATCGGGCGCGAAGCGGCCGTAAACCAGGCGGCCGAGGTATTCCTCACAGATCGCGGAGCCTGGTTTTACGGCCGCTTCGCGCCCGATCGCGGCACAAGGCCGCTCCTACACAGGGACGGGTGGGGCCAGGGGCTCCAAGGCTGCGCGCAACCACGCCAGAAACTGCCGCGCCAGCGGATCGTCCTGGCTATCGCGGTGCACCAGGCAGCTCCACGCCGGGCCGCGCACGCGCTGCGCCGACAACGCTTGCAAGCGCCCTTCGTCGACCAGCCGCTGGGCCAGTAACTGGCTGACCAATGCAATCCCCAGCCCCTCTCCCGCCGCATCCAGCAGCAGCCCCGGATCGGAAAAATTCAGCCCCTTGCCCTGCTGCCCCACCGCTTCGCCGCCCTCCAGTTGCCAGTGGCTCCAGTCCATTTCCCGTTCGCCATGCAAGGTGGTGCGCCCGGTCTCGGGCAAGGCTGGATGACAGGCGGGATACAGACGGTCCTGATGCAATACGCTGAAACTGCACTCGGCCTGCGGGCCAAGGTCGTCGCGGATCGCCAGGTCGATGGTCTGGCTGCTCATGTCCGGCGCATCGAAGCTGGTGAACAGCCACAGGTCTACCTCCGGGCAGCGCGCATGGAAGTCGGCCAGGCGCGGCAACAGCCAGTGCCGGGCGAAGGCCGGAGTGGTGTTGACCACCAGTTGGTTGGGCTTGCGGTACTGGTCCAGCCGGCGGATGCCCACCGCCAGTTGTTGCAGCATGACCTGCGTGGTGCTGAGCAGGTCATGGCCCGCATCGGTGAGGCTGACACTGCGCCCGGTCCGGTGGAACAGCGGTTGCTCCAGGTAGCTTTCCAGGCTGCGGATCTGCTGGCTGATCGCCGACTGGGTGAGGTTCAGGGCCTCGGCGGCCTTGTGAAAACTGCCCAGGCGGGCAGCGGCTTCAAAGCCACGCAGGGCATTCAGGGGCGGCCAGTGCTTGAGCATGATCGATAAGCCTTTCTAATCAGAAATACGCTAAATCTATCGTTAGTCCACGCTGCTTCATAGCCATATCATGGACACCAACACCCGCGACGGCGGGCTTCGTTGATAAAAATCACTAATACATTGGAGCTAACCATGGACCTGTCCATCGCCAGCGGCTGGCGCATGCCCGCCGAATGGGCCCGCCACGCCGCCACCTGGATGATCTGGCCGCACAACCAAGGCTTGTGGGAGTCCGGTTGGCGCGTGACCCTGGCCGAGGTGCAGGGTGACTACGCCCGGGTCGCCAGCGCCATCGCCCGTTTCGAGCCGGTGAAGATGGTCGTCGCGCCGTCCGCCATGGCCAGCGCCCGCGCGCTGTGCGGCGCCGGTATCGAGCTGATCGAACTGGCCGTGGACGACAGCTGGTGCCGCGACAGCGGGCCGACCTTCATCGCTCACCCGCAACACGGCCTGGCCGGCCTGAGCTGGCGCTTCAACGCCTGGGGTGGCAAGTCCGAGCACGGACTGGACCGCAGCCTCGGTCGGCGCATCCTCGACCACCTGGGCCTGGAAGGCTTCAGCACGCCGCTGTGCAACGAAGGCGGCGCCATTCACGTGGACGGCGAAGGCACCCTGATCACCACCGAGTCGGTGCTGCTCAACCCCAACCGCAACCCCGGCCTGAGCAAGGCTGACTTCGAGGAGTGCTTCGCCCGCCTGCTGGGCATCCGCAAGACCATCTGGCTACCGGGCGACCCGCAGTACGTCACCGGTGACATGACCGATGGCCACGTCGACGGCGTCTGCGCCTTCGCCCGGCCCGGTGTGCTGCTGGTCGATGCCACCCACGAACAGGGCTCGGTCTACGCCGACGTCGCCCGGGAAAACCGTCGCGCCCTGGAACTGGCCAGCGATGCCCAAGGTCGGCGCTTCGAGCTGCTCGACCTGTTCGAGGCCAGCGCCGCAGTGGATAAAGACGCCGAAGTGTTCTGCGCCTCCTACACCAACTTCTACCTGGCCAACGGCGCAGTGATCATGCCCGCCTATGGCATCGACGCCGACCAGGCCGCCGCTCGTCAGTTGGCCCAGGCCTTCCCCGACCGCGAGATCGTGCCGGTGCGTATCGACCACATCGCCCACGGCGGCGGTGGCATTCACTGTATCACCCAGCAACAGCCGGCCTGGCCTGTAGCGGAGGACCGTCCATGAGCCTGCTGCGCATCGCCACCACGCAGATGAGCTGCGACTGGAACCTTGTCGCCAACCTCGACCGCGCCGAGCAACTGGTGCGCCAGGCCGCCGCCCAGGGCGCGCAGGTGATCCTGCTGCAGGAGCTGTTCGCCACGCCGTACTTCTGCATCGAGCAGTGCCACAGCCACCAGGCGCTGGCCCAGGACTACCACGACAGCCCGCTGCTGCGCCGCTTCGCCGCGCTGGCCAAAGAGCTGGGCGTAGTGCTGCCGCTGAGCTGGTACGAGCGCGCCGGCAACGCCTTCTTCAATTCGCTGACCGTGGCCGACGCCGACGGCCGTTTGCTCGGGGTCTACCGCAAGACCCACATCCCCAACGCCATCGGTTACCAGGAAAAGGAATATTTCAGCCCCGGCGACACCGGCTTCAAGGTCTGGGACACCGCCTTCGGCCGCCTGGGCATCGGTATCTGCTGGGACCAATGGTTCCCGGAAACCGCGCGTTGCCTGGCGCTGCTGGGCGCCGAGGTGCTGTTATTCCCGACCGCCATCGGCTCGGAGCCCGGCGCCGCCGAACTGGACTCACGTGACCACTGGCAGATGGCGATGCGCGGCCACGCCGCAGCCAACCTGCTGCCGGTGGTGGCCGCCAACCGCGTCGGCCAGGAAGTGGCGCGCAGCGACGAGCAGCTGTCGATGCGTTTCTACGGCTCCTCGTTCATCTGCGACCACAAGGGCGCGATGCTCGCCGCAGCCGATCGCGACAGCAGTGGTGTGTGGCTGCACGACCTGGATCTTGCGCGCATGCGTGAAGACCGCCTGAGCTGGGGCATCTACCGCGACCGCCGTCCCGAAATGTACGCACCGTTGATGACCCTCGACGGCCGCACCCCACAATCGACGAGGGCCTGAGCCATGTCACGCCGTCCATCAGCGCTGTTCGCCGCCCTCGCCCTAGCCTGCTGCGCGTCCGGCTCCCAGGCGCAGCAAGAGGCCCTGCGCCTGTACAACTGGGCCGACTATTTTGCCGAGGACACCCTCAAGCGCTTCACCGCCGAAACAGGCATCCCGGTGATCTACGACGTCATGGACAGCAGCGAGGTGCTCGAGGCCAAGCTGATGTCCGGGCGCAGCGGCTACGACCTGGTGTTTCCCGGCGACACCGTGGCCGAACGCCTGATGCGCGCCGGCAGCCTGCAGCCGCTCGACCGCCGGCAACTGACCGCGCTGGACGACATCGACCCCGGCCTGCACGCCCTGCACGCGCGCTACCCCAAGGCCAGCCAGGCGACGGTGCCCTATACCTGGGGCACCATCGGCCTGACCTTCAACGCGGCGAAGATCCGCGAGCGCATGCCCGACGCCCCGCTGGACAGCCTCGACCTGCTGTTCAAACCGGAGCTGGCGGCCAAGTTCGCCGACTGCGGCATCTCGATGATCGACTCACCCGACGAAGTGCTCGCCGTGGTGCTCCACTACCTGGGCCGCGAGCCGCGCAGTGCCAGGCGCGAAGACCTGGCCGCCGCCAGCGAGCTGCTGAAAGGCATCCGCCCCTACGTGCGCAAGCTGCAGTCGCAGCCGGTGACCGAGCTGGTCAACGAGAACACCTGTCTGTCGCTGGGCTACAGCGGCGACGTGATCCAGGCCCAGCGCACCGCCGAGGCCGCAGGCAAGGCCATCGACTTCCAGTACCACGTGCCGCGCGAAGGCACCACGGTGTGGATGGACACCATGGCGATCCCCGCCGATGCGCGTCACCCGGAGTACGCCTATCGTTTCATCAACTTCGTCATGCGCCCGGAAAACATGGCCGCGATCAGCACCTTCACCGGCTACCCCACGGCCAGCGTCAAGGCCCGCCCGCTGGTGGACGCGCGCATGCGCGACAACCCCGACATCTACCTCGATGCCGCCACCTATGCCCGGCTGATTCCGGGCAAGGATATTCCCCAGGCCGACATGCGCGCGCGCATGCGTGTCTGGACCCGTTTCAAGACTGCCCGGGACTGACCCATGCCGACCCGCCGTACCTTCCTCCAGCACCTGTCGATCGCCGCCGGCCTCGGCGCCGCCGCAAGCATCGGCCTGCCCCTGGGCAGCACCCGCGCCAGCGAGACGGGCCGCTGGTTCATGCCCGACGAGGGCGAGCCGCAGCAGCGCGCCTACATAGCCTTCGGCGCCCAGGACGCGATCTGGGAAGACTTCACCGAGGACGTGCAGGCTGCGCTGGGTCGCATCGCCCGGGCCATTGCGGTCTACCAGCCGGTGACGGTGTTCTGCCGCGCCAGCGAGCGTGACATTGCCGAAGAAGAATGCGGCAGCCACAACGTCACCTATGTCGAAACCGAGCTGGACGACATCTGGATGCGCGACATCGGCGCCAACTTCGTGGTCGACGACGACGGCGAACTGGGCGCGGTGGACTTCAACTTCAACGGTTGGGGCGACAAGCAACAGCACCGCTACGACGCGAAGCTGGCCAGGCAGGTGGCCACGCGGGCGAACGCGACCTACCAGCGCAGCGAGCTGGTTGGCGAAGGCGGTGGTATCGAGGTCGATGGCCATGGCACCGGCATCATGACCGAGAGCAGCTGGATCAACGCCAACCGCAACCCCGGCTGGAGCAAGGCCGAGGTCGAGCAGGAACTCAAGGCGCGCCTGGGCCTGCGCAAGATCATCTGGCTGCCGGGCATCAAGGGCAAGGACATCACCGACGCGCATGTGGACTTCTATGCGCGCTTCGTGCGCCCCGGCGTGGTGCTGGCCAACCTCGATACCGACCCCGATTCGTATGACCACGCCGTGACGCTGCGGCATCTGGAGATACTCAAGCAAGCCACCGATGCCGAGGGTCGGGCGTTGCAGGTGCACACCGTGTCGCCGCCGCTGAATCCACGCAAGAACGCGCTCAACAGGGGCAACCCGGATTTCGCGGCGGGGTATATCAATTATTTCGTGATCAACGGCGCGGTCATCGCCCCGCAGTTCGGAGACCGAGAGGCCGATGAAAAGGCCCGGGCGTTGTTGGCCGAGTTGTATCCGGATCGGGACGTGGTGCAGTTGGATATCGATGCCATCGCGGCGGGAGGTGGCGGCATCCATTGTGTGACGAGCCATTGTCCAGCGGTGTGAGTACCGGCCCTATCGCGGGGCAAGCCCGCTCCCACAGCCCCCGATATATTCGGGTTCAGCGCCGTACTTGTGGGAGCGGGCTTGCCCCGCAATGAGGCTGGCACAGACACCCCATTCATTTGCAAACCCGATCAATCACAAAGAAAAACAAACTTCTCAAATGAGCCCCGGGCAGTGATGCTGTCGCGATCCACTTCGCCTTCCGGAGAACAACAATGAACGAAGTCGCCATCGTCGCCGCCACCCGCACTGCCATCGGCAGTTTCCAGGGCTCCCTGGCCAATGTCTCGGCCATCGACCTCGGCGCTGCGGTGATCAAGCGCCTGCTGGAGCAGACCGGCCTCGACCCTGCGCAAGTCGACGAGGTGATCCTCGGCCAGGTGCTGACCGCAGGCGCCGGCCAGAACCCCGCCCGCCAGGCTGCGGTCAAGGCCGGCCTGCCCCACGCGGTGCCGGCGCTGACCCTGAACAAGGTCTGCGGCTCGGGCCTCAAGGCCCTGCATCTGGCGGCCCAGGCAATCCGCTGCGGCGACGCCGAGGTGGTGATCGCCGGCGGCCAGGAGAGCATGAGCCTGGCGCCCTACGTGCTGCCGTCGGCCCGCACTGGCCAGCGCATGGGCCACGGCCAACTGGTCGATACCATGATCACCGACGGCCTGTGGGACGCCTTCAACGACTACCACATGGGCATCACCGCCGAGAACCTGGTGGACAAGTACGCCATCACCCGCGAACAGCAGGATGCCTTTGCCGCCGAGTCCCAGCGCAAGGCGGTGGCCGCTATCGAAGGCGGTCGGTTCAAGGATGAGATCACCCCGATTCACATCCCGCAGAAAAAAGGCGATGCGCTGGTGTTCGACACCGACGAGCAACCTCGCCCGGGCACCAGCGCCGAATCGCTGGGCAAGCTGCGCGCGGCTTTCAAGAAAGACGGCAGCGTCACCGCCGGCAACGCCTCGAGCCTCAACGACGGCGCCGCTGCCGTGCTGCTGATGAGCGTCGACAAGGCCAAGGCCCTGGGCCTGCCAGTGCTGGCCAAGATCACCGGCTACGCCAGTGCCGGTGTGGATCCGGCGATCATGGGCATCGGCCCGGTCTCGGCGACCCAGCGCTGCCTGCAGAAGGCTGGCTGGCAGCTGGCCGACCTGGACCTGATCGAGGCCAACGAGGCCTTCGCTGCACAGGCCCTGGCTGTGGGCAAGGAGCTGGCGTGGGATGCGGCGAAGGTCAACGTCAACGGCGGCGCCATCGCCCTTGGCCACCCGATCGGCGCCTCGGGTTGCCGGGTGCTGGTGACCCTGCTGCACGAGATGATCAAGCGCGATGCGAAGAAGGGCCTGGCGACGCTGTGCATCGGTGGCGGCCAAGGGGTCGCGTTGACGATCGAGCGATGAGTCTGGGGTGAGTTCCTCGCAGGCAAGCCCGCAGAGAACTCACCATCAATCTCAGAATCTGTCATCCAGAATCGCCGGCAAGCTCAGCTCCCTGACAAAGCTGGCCGGCGACAGTGACAGGACCATCCTGACCACCTGCACCACATCGTGCACCGGTATCAGTGCCCCTTCGCCACGCTGCGCAGCGTCTGCAACCGGCACCTCCAGGCCATCCTCGGTATTGAGATAGCCGAGGTTCAGGCAGGTCACCCCAAGACGCCGATCGCGGTAGCCCTCACGCAGGGCGTCGGCGATGCCTTGCAGGGCGAACTTGCTGGCACCGAACGTCACCTCCGGACGCCCGCTGCGCGGCAGGCCCGAAGTCGAGCCCGTCAGCAGGATGCGTGGGTGCTGGCTTTGCAGCAACAGGGGCAGCAGACGTTTGATCAGCAGGATGGTCGCGGTGATGTTGCAACCGACCATGGTTTCAATCTGGGCGTCCTGGTCGTCGAGAAAATCGTAGGCGGGGTCGAAGGCCAGGGGCTCCCAGATGCCAAGGTTGTAGATCAGCGTGTCGATGCCTTGATCAGCCACCGCCTCGGTGATGGTGGCGACGGCGGCTGCGGGGTGAGCGAGGTCGGCTTCGATCCAGCGGGTGTCGATACCCGCGATGACGGGGACATGCGGGGGGATGGCGCGGGCGACGCCGATCAGGGTGTCACCGGGGTTGCCCAGGCCTTGCATCAGGGCCTTGCCCAGCCCTTTGCTGGCGCCGATTACCAGGGTCTTCATCAATAACTCCATTTATCGAGGTTTGGGGAAAGAGGCCGGGACAGCGGTGACCTTTTCGCGGGCAAGCCCGCTCCCACAGGTACTCCACAGTCTTCAGAGCCGCGGGGCCTGTGGCAGCGGGCTTGCCCGCGAAAAGGTCCCCGCCAAAACCAGATTCGCTCCACAGAGCGCAGCATCCAAGCAGCCCACCAGCTCGATGACAAAGCCCGGCTTGTATCCAGATGTAAACCGCGCCGCGTGTCTGTTTCAGATCAATGCCGTACGCTTGCAGACAACCCACTGCGCCCCCATCCAGCCACACTGCCATCCTGCCCGCACCCGGTACCCGCCATGAGCCTGCTCAGACAAGCCCTGAACGACCAATCCTTCGTCTGCATCATGGAGTTCGTTCCCAAGCCTTCTGCCCAGCGCTTCGCGGCGCTGGAGAGCATCATGGCGCGTGCGCAGTTGTGTGGTTGGCCCCTGGCGGTGTCCATCGCCGACCGGGTCGGCAGCGCGCTCGACATGTCGCCGCTCGACGCCTGCCGCAGCT
This sequence comes from Pseudomonas sp. A014, assembly GCF_052378495.1. Taxonomy (NCBI): domain Bacteria; kingdom Pseudomonadati; phylum Pseudomonadota; class Gammaproteobacteria; order Pseudomonadales; family Pseudomonadaceae; genus Pseudomonas; species Pseudomonas sp. A014. The sequence goes on along the minus strand of NZ_CP199001.1, from coordinate 994,266 downwards.
TCGATACACCGGTCCCGACCCTGCTGCATTTCTCCGGCAAGGATCGCGAGCGCCAGGACCTGCTCGCCCAGTTACCGCGGATGGACGCCGCTGGCCTGGACCAGCTTTTGCTGCTGACCGGCGACCGCCTGCCCGGCCACACGCCGGGCCAGCGTCCGGTGCGTTACCTCGAATCCGTCGCAGCCCTGCAGATCGTTCGCCAGGCGCGCCCCGACTGGCTGCTCGGTGCAGCACTGAACCCCTTCAAATACCGCGAGGAAGAAGGCGGCGCGCAGTACTTCAAGGCCGAAAAGAAGCTCGCAGCCGGCGTCGACTTCTTCATCCTGCAACTGGGCTTCGACTTCCAGAAATACCGCGAGGCCATGCACTGGATGCAGCGCCAGCCCACGCCTCGGCCTATGCTCGCCTGCATCATGGGGCTGACCGATGGCCGTGCCGGGATGCTCGAGCATGTGGCGGGTGTCACCGTAAGCCCCGCGATGCGCGCGCTGCTCGCCGCCGAGGCAGCGGTGTCCAAGGCCCACGCCCGGCAGCGCGCCACCGAGCGCCTAGCCCTGCAGATCATCGGCCTGCGCCTGCTGGGTTACGCCGGGATCAACCTCTCCGGCGTGCACGAACTCGAACAGTTTCTCGAACTGGAACAAGCCCTGGAGGACTGGCTGCCACGCATCAACAGCCTCGAGCAATGGCGCAGCGCCTGGGACGCCGCCTGGCAGATGCCCGACGTGGCACCGGTCACTTTCCACCCGCCCGGGCATCACTGGCAGCAGGGCCAGCGCCAGGTCCAGGCGTCGTTTACGGAAAAGGCTCGCTACCATTTGCTGTCGGCCATGCACCATCAACTGTTCAGCCGCGAGACGCTGTTGAGCAAGGCATTCGGCTGGAGCGTGCGCCGCACGCTGTGGTCGACACCGGCAGCGGCGCGCGTGCTGCACGGCGTGGAGCGCAGCCTCAAGCGGCCGCTGGTCGGTTGCGACACCTGCGGGCAATGCCGGCTCGAAGACACCTTGTACATCTGCCCGGAAACCTGCCCCAAGGGCCTGGCCAACGGGCCCTGCGGCGGCACGCAACTGAACCGCTGCGAGTTCGGCGACCGCGAATGCATCCACAGCCGCAAATACCGCACGGCGGTGTCGGTCGGGCAGACACAGGTGCTCAGCGACAAGCTGATCCCCTGCGTCGAGGTCGGTGGGCGCCAGCAGAGTTCCTGGCCGCGCTGGTTCGCCGAGCCAACCCCAGTGCAACCCGCAGCGCGTGCCAAGCGCCCACAACCCGAGATCGCGGACCTGTAGGCGCGACCCGGCAAGCCCTGGCACAGGGGGCCCGACAGCCTCTATCCTGAGCGGCCGTCGCCCCACACTCGCCCACAGGACCGCCGCGTGACCCGAGAGCAACTTGAAACCCAGCAGATCCCCATCTACTTCGCCGCCGTGGTCCTGGCCATCGCCGCGGGCCTGCTCGCCCCCGGCACCGCCAGCTACCTGCAAGCGCTGGTGACTCCGGCCATCGCCGTGCTGATGTACGCGATGTTCCTGCAGATCCCCTTTCTCGACCTGCGCCAGGGGCTGGGCAACCGCCGCTTCATGGGCGCACTGTTGCTTGCCAACTTCGTGCTGGTACCGCTGCTGGTGTGGGCGGTCACGCGCGGCCTGGTCGAGCATCCGGCGATCCTGATCGGTGCGCTGCTGGTACTGCTCACGCCCTGCATCGACTATGTGGTGGTGTTCACCCACATCGGCAAAGGCGATTCACGCCTGATCCTCGCCGCCACGCCAGTGCTGTTGCTGGTGCAACTGGCCCTGCTGCCGCTGTACCTGGCCCTGATGCTCGGTGCGCACAACCCGGTGGCACTGTCCATCGAGCCGTTCGTGGAAGCCTTCGTGCTGCTGATTGCCCTGCCGATGCTGCTGGCCGTACTCACCAGCGCCGGCGCACGCCGCTCGCAGGCCATCGCTCGCTGGAACGACGCCTGGGCGTGGATGCCGGTGCCGGCCATGGCCCTGGTGCTGATTGCCGTGATTGGCTCGCAGATCGCCGTAGTACTGGGCGACTTCCAGCGCCTGTTGCCGGTGATTCCGGTGTATGTCGGGTTCGCGCTGCTGGCACCGCTGCTGGGGCTGCTCTCGGCGCGGCTGTTGCGGCTGCAGGCGAGCGAAGCACGAGCGGTGACGTTCAGCGCCGCGACCCGCAATTCGCTGGTGGTACTGCCGCTGGCGCTGGCCTTGCCGGAAGACTTGCGGGTGCTGGCGGCAGCGGCGGTGATTACCCAGACACTGGTAGAACTGGTGAGCGAACTGATCTACGTGCGGATGGTGCCGACAGTGGTACGAACCTGACGGGCTCCGCCCACCTCACACAATCACGAAACCCACTTCGATATTGCCCCGGGTCGCCTTGGAGTATGGGCAGATCTGGTGCGCCTCGGCCACCATCTTCTGCTTGTCCTCCTGGGCAAGCCCGGGCAAGTGCACCGTCAACTGAGCGGCCAATGCAAAGCCGCCATCGGCGGTATTGCCCAGCGACACATCAGCCTCCACCGCCACGCCCTCGGGCAGGCGGATGTCGAACTTCTGCCCCGCACGACGCAATGCGCCGATGAAGCAGGCCGACCAGCCGATGGCAAACAATTGCTCAGGGTTGGTGCCTGGACGTCCGGAGCCGGGCGGGCTCAGCGGCAGGTCCAGCGCACCATCACTGGAGCGACCGCGGCCGTCGCGGCCGCCGCTGGTGTGAGTACGGGCGGTGTAGAGCGTGGTTGTCAGAGGGGTAATCACGGTGCATCTCCTTCTGGGCGATCAGGACGTTGCGCACGGCCCTCCCCGACCAAGGGTGCGGGAAGGGCGCGAATGGCCGTTACTGCTTGGCCTGGCTCAGGCGGCTGTAAAGGTCGGATGGGAACGGCTTGCCGTTGGCGTCGAACTGATGCTTGCGGAACTGATACACCTCCGCCTCGGACAGGTAGCCATCGTGGTTGGCATCGATCGCATCGAATTCGGCGTTGGCCTTCGGCGCCACGGCCAGCAGCTCGGCACGCGAAACGCGGCCATCGTGGTCGGTGTCGGTGCGGGCGAAGGAGGCATCGCCGCATTTGCCTTCACCACACTTGCCCTCGGCTCCAGTGGCTTTCGCCTGGCCACCGCACTTGCCCTCACCACACTTGCCTTCGGCCTTCGTGGCCTTGCCCTGGGCACCGCACTTGCCTTCGCCACACTTGCCTTCGGCCTGGGTGGCCTTGCCCTGGGCACCACATTTGCCTTCCCCGCACTTGCCTTCCGGGGCCTTCTCGTTGGCCGCAAGCTGGTAGCCCTGCGGCAGTGCTTCAACGGCGAAAGCGGAGCTGGTGACGTTGATACCGCCAGCCAGGGCGATGGCGAACAGGCCGATGCGAGCCTTGGTGGAAATCGGGGTATGGGACATGGCATTTCTCCGGATGTCAGTGCGGTCGTACCGCTGGGTTCATTGCCCCTAGGGCGAGAGAGCCGATGAACCGGGCGCCTGGCCCCGTTCGTTCGGGTGGAGCCATTTGAACGTCAGCGTGTATCGGGGGCGTATCCGGAGAGGGAGGGATTTGTATGCAAGTACGCAGGATCAGGGATGAGATACAGGGCGATACAATCGCGACAGGAGCGTCAACGGTGGGTGCAAAAACGGCGCCGTGAAGGCGCCGTCGATCATCAGCTATCAGGCCTGGACAGGCCCCTGCGAACCAGGCTGGCGTCCGAAACAGTAGACGAGTACGCAGTAGCCAATCATCACCGAGAACGTCCAGAACAAACCGTGCTCGTAGAAGATGACACCCTCTCCTGGCACCTGGGAGAAGTGATAGCCCGCCAGGGCGCCCATGATGCCGAATGCCGAGATGGTAGAGCTGGCGTTCAGCGGCATGCTGGCCATGATGCCCATGATGATGCTGGCGCATAGCAGGGAAATGACTGCCACAGGCCAGCCGCCAACGGCGTAGCCTGAGATATGTACCGCCGCCGGTGCAGTGCCTTTGCCGAGGAATTGATCGGCCCGGCCTGCGAACATCTTGTCGTAGATGTAGGTGGAAGGCCGGCACTTCGGACCAGGCCGCGCCTGGGCGAGAATCCCGCCACATGCAGATGGATGATCAGTGAACTCTTGATAGTAATAGGGATACGGGATCGACATGCGGTTGACCAGATGCATCATCAGGCTTGGCGCTGCGCCCATCGCCACTTCGGACAACTGCGCAGCACGCTCGGCGATGGAGGCACTCTTGCGACTCTCGGGAACCATCGGTGGCTGCGGCGAAGGTGCAGTTTCTACCACCGCCACTGCAGGTTCTTGAGCAACTACCGGCGAAACGGCAGCCACTTCAGCGGCAGCGACAATCGCCGACTCGTTACCTTGCGCGGAAAGCTCGGCGTCCTCGATCACTTGCACCGAACCGATGAACGCTTGCGCCACCGGTGGCTCGCTCGACTGCCCGAAACGAAACACCACGGTGGAGATCAACAAGTAAGTCGCTACAACCAGCACGCCACCCACAATCGCTTTAGCGTAAGCGTGCCGTTCGGTATGCATGAAAATGGCGAGCACTGCACCTGCATAGTAAAGAACGACCGGCCATTTCATGTTGATCATGATAAAGAACAGCGAGGCCATGACGATTGAAATGATTGCGGCCACTTTCCAGAACCAGCCCGGCCGCTTCGATGCATTGATGATCGCCGCGTATGACAAATAAGGCACAACGGCTTGCAGCACGATAAAGACCACGAAGCTCAGGCGCTCACGAATTTCGAATCGGGCAACTACTGACGAAATCGAGTCACGGCCCGACATGAACAGCTCCGCCACGCCGTGCCGATAGAAGCTGAACAGCACGTAGGTACACGCCAGGGTAAACAAGATGACGAACCACCGCTCTGTCAGTTCGGGAAATCTTCGACTGACAGCGTCCACCTTGTCTCCGGCCAGCCTCTTGACCGCATAGACTACGGCCGGCGTGACCACGAACGGCATGAGCAGCAGCACCCAGAAGCCGGTACTGAAGATATGATTGAGCTGCAAGACGGCGGTAGGATATTCAGTGATCGCAATCGCCTCATAACCCCAAGGTGATGCATAGATCAAGTTACCGAGAACAACCAGAATAAAGTAGGCTACGAGAAAACATATGGGCTGAACATTTCTTGAAAAAAAACCTCTGAATCCTTCAATACGCGCCGCTTCCATCTCACCACTCTCAATTATGAAGTCTATGTTCTCCGCATCTCTTTGTGTTGCGGAAAGGTCGGCCATCATAAGGCCGATCGCGTATCTAAGCCAGCATCACCCAGCACCGCCCACGTCCTCGATCGAGCCGAAATCCGCCCCGGCGACCTCCACCGTCGAACCTCACAGCGGCATGCGCGCTCGGAGTGGCGGGCATACGCCTCGGGCGCGGTAATGGTGGCTGAAACTGCCGATAATCTTTGTTATGCCTGGCGGTAAAAGGACAATTTCATCTATCCATGACCTGCCAAGCCTCCTCTGACCACCATCCCGGAACAGTCTGACATACTCCCCAATGCCACCTTCTTAAGCTCGCGAGTCCCTCAATCGCGGGCTAGCGGCTGACCCAACGGTCTCTCCTGACGCCCTGCTCAGGACCCGTCATGCCTCGCCCGCCCATCACGGAACTAGGTGGCAACCCGTTCAAGCCTTTCGCCCGAGAGCGGATCGAAAGCTCGATCGATCTTTCCAAACTGTATGCCGCAATCGACCGCGATCCCGCCATCGTTGGGGCGGGGGTGGTTTATGTCGATGTTCATTACAACGCGATTACCTTGCGGGCGTTTCAGCCTGTTTGCAGTGTGCTGCCGAAGAGGGTGGTGTTGCAGGAGCTGCCTAGGGCGGTTACGGCTGAGCAGTATCTTGAGCAACAGGTGAAGGATCCGCGGCAGTCCAGGTTGATTTCGGATATTTGGGATGCGGGGTTGGCGTGTGCAGGGTTGATAGGTGGAGTGGTACTGATGTGGTCGGGCGGCACTGTAGCCGCTTTCACAGGGGGTATCGGACTTGTGATAAGCGCTGCTGGTCATGCTGCACTTGGAGCTTCCGCCGTTCAGTGTTATCTGGGTGGAACGCGTGTTTATCTGGAACTCACGCGACCGGAAGCAAACGATGAACTGGACCACGAAACTTGGTTTAAAATTCTCTCACCGCTTCTGGAAACAATCTCTCTCCTTGGCATCGCCAGCGCATCCCTTAATACAATCAAATATCTCCAGATACTTAAGCGAACCACAGGCTTGGGATGGTTCGGATCGAGCAGAAAGCTGACTCGTCAGCAACGCAGCAAGCTGATGACAGAAATACTTTCCATCCGGCACCCATCGCTAACAGCCAAGCAACTTAAGCTCAAGCAGCGCCTTGGCATTTTCCCCAAACGGTTTACACCTACACAAGTCAGGAACACGACAAAAGCACTTATTATTGAGTCCATTCTCAGCGGCATCGGTATTGCCAGCAGTGAAATAATCCAAAATCTTGCAGTAATTTTGCTTGAGGAGTTAGCAGAATGATGTTCCTCACATTTCCTTGGAGCAAATTTTTCAAACGCTTTTTTCCAATCAAAGCTCTAGGCATGCTCCTGACTATGGTAACTGTCCCGATAGCATGCGGACTGATTACCGATATCTATTTTCACAAGCACCCCCACTACCTTGAGTACATGGTCGCCATGCTTGGACTGTGTGGCGTTGTGCAGGGCAGTGCTCAGTACTCCGTTATTCGCGGTAGAACAGGAGCGACATGGTGGATCGTGGGGATGCTAGCCATATGTCTTATTGCCAGCGGTAGAGGATATTTCGAACCTGGCATGAAGTTGATATCGCTGACTGGCATGCTCTTCGCCGCCTTGGCTCTCGCCTGCTACAACAGCCGCCGCTACCGCCAAATGTGTAAAAGACTTCAAGTGATCCGGCGAATGCGCGAGGAATGGATCGCCTATGAAAAGCTCCGTCGGTAGCTCAAACCCAATCCGTATAGGAGTGGCCTCGTGCCGCGAAAGGGTCGCAAAGCGGCCCCGGCAATTCCAAAGCAGCTAAAAAGGCTCTCGGAGGTAGTCACGATGCAGGCCAGTGGCATCCGGAATTGGCTACGCCAAGTTCGCAGAAGCAATGTCTGGACATTCTTACTTGTGGCAATCCTACTAGTAGTAAAAGCTTGGGCCGGCTACCAGAGCTTTCTCCATCGGGCCGAATTACAAGCCCGCGCAGCAGCCAAAGCCAAGGCGGCCCAAGTGACACCGGTAGCACCACCGCGAAGTCCACCGAGAATCGAAGTCACCGCCCCCCAGGGCATCAGACCCGAAACGATCAAAGCCATAGAGCAGGCAATCCGTCGCTGATCGTGAGAGATAGCCAATTCTTCAACCCAGCCACGTAGTGCGACTCAGCAATGATTGGTGAGTCCTTCAACAGCGGAGTCGGCATCATAGGAAACGGGATGATCGAAAATCTTGCAGTAACGTTGATCGAGGATGTCGGTGAATGATGTTCCTTACCTTTTGTGTGAGGACTTTCCTCAAACGATTTTTCCCGATCCTTGCGCTGGCAATGTTGCTGGCAATTATCGCCATCTCTACGGGAGCAGGCGCCATAGCAGATGTCTACTTTCGCAAGCATCCAAACTACCTTGAGTACTCCTTTACTCTGCTGATGTTGGGCACGACCGTGCTGGGGTGCGCTCAGTACTCGGTAATCCGTGGCAGAGGAAAATTCACATGGTGGATTGTAGGGGTATTGGTGATATGCCTTGCAGCCAACTGCATAAGCTACTTCAAGCCTGGATTAGAGTTGTTTTCGTTGGTGGGCATGCTCTCAGCCGCCTCGGCCCTCGCCTGCTACAACAGCCGCCGCTACCGCCAAATGTGTAAAAGACTTCAAGTGATCCGGCGAATGCGTGAGGAATGGATCGCCTATGAAAAGCTCCGTCGGTAGTTCAAACCCAATCCGTGTGGGAGCGGCCTCGTGCCGCGAAAGGGCCGCAAAGCGGCCCCTGCAGTCGAGGGCCAACAACACCTCCAACAGCTACACAGCCTCCCCCGCCAAATCAATCAACCTCCCGCACTCCTCCGCCGTCATCCGACCGATGATGCGGATGGCCTGATGAATCCCCGCCGCACCTCGACCGCTCAACTGCGGGTTGTGCTCACACTCGAGCAGTTCATCGTATTGAGCCAGTGCCTCGCCCAGGAGTTCGAGGGTCCAGGCATAGGATTGGATTGTGGAAAGGCGCTCGTGGTCAGTCATGGGACACCTGCCTCAGTTCGCGGGTGGACTGACTGTGGATAGGGAAAAAGCGATGAGGTCGAGATACCGGAGCCGGCGAGAAGCGGCGGAGAGCGGATGCGAGGATCCTGTAAGGGATAACGATAAACATGCATGAGATCCTTTTCAGTTGAAGCACCACGTCAATCGTCGCCAAACGATTGGGTGGCAGCTGTACGCAGGTTGGCGAACCGAGGAAAAGGAACCCGGCAGACCCGAAGGTCTCCCACGCACAGCCGCCATTGCACGAAACTGCGGACACAAAAAAAGCGCCTGCAATCGTGATCGGGGCGCCGATGCGCCTTTTCGTACGGGTCGCCAAACCCGGTCGCGGATGTGCCGCGACTGAGGGGAATTTATGCCTAACGGGGCATCAGTGCAAGGAGCGGCGAAGCCCGAAGAAGCCGTGAGCTGCATTTTGGGAACGGTCCGACATACGTGCTGAGGGGGCGACCTTGATCTGTTAACCCTCAACTAATCCGCCTGTAGAACACTGGGTGCAACTCGGCGCTCACGGCGCCGCAAGCCCCCTCACGACAGACAGGTAACTTGAAAATGAAAGCGTTAGTGGCATTGGTGTTTGGCGGCCTTTGCAGCACGGCAATGGCCGATGAAGTGGCGCAGGATTTCAAGCATCCGCCGGTTGAACGCTACAACTATTCGCAGCACCTGGACATCGCTAGAGTGATCTCCGTGAGCGAAGTGCCCGACGTGCGCGAATTGGTACCCGCGCGCATGATCTACGAAGACTCCAAGGGCCAGCGACATACGCTTGAATACACGGCGATGGGGAAAGGTTTGACTGACGACTGAGGCTTTGGGGTGATGCTGAATCCGTCAAGAAATGTTCAGCAGTGCCGACAGATCAATAGGGCAAGTGGATGATGAAAGTGGTGCCATAGATTGGGTTGGACGTCACGGTAACCCGGCCACCATGGGCTTCGGCGATCTGCTTGACGATAAACAAACCAAGCCCGAGCGAACGCAGCGCATCTTGCCGGTCGCTACCACGCGTCATCGGCTCGAATAACTTCGGCAACAGTTCCTCGGCGATGGCAGGGCCGTGGTTGTGAACGCCCAAAACCACACCTTTGGCGCAGAACTCGGTAGTGAGCGTGATGGGATAGCGAAGGTCGCCATATGTCGCACTGTTGGCGACCAGGTTACCGATCATCTGCTGCAACCTGTCCTGGTCCACCTCGAATGTGCCTTGGCCCCGAGACAAATGACGAATGCTTGCGTTGCCAAAAACAATCCTGAGCTCGCTCACGGATTGGTCCATGGCCTTCAGAAGATCAACGTGTTGGCGACGGATGCCGATGCCCTGACCGAGTTTGATCGACGCGAAATCCAGAAGATCGACGATCATGCGCTGCGCTCTTTCGGCAGAAGTGCCAATGCTGCCCAGCAGTCGACGCCCCCGGTCGGATTGGACATCGCGTGCAAGCAACTCTGTAGCCATCTTGATGGCCGTCATCGGATTCTTCAGGTCATGGCTAGCCACAGCGACCATTCGTTCAGCCAGCAGTGCCCGATGTTGCACATCCTCATAGGCTGCGGCCAACTCGACTTGGGCACGTTGCAAAGCCGATTCGGCAGCCGCCTTCTGCGCCAGCAGTTCCTCGGCGCGCTGCATTGCCAAGAATATCCCCCGCTCATTACGGTCTCGCTGGCTAATGCCGAACAACGCCAACTGGTAGACGACACCGTCTTCACTTGCCTGCCGTACACCATTTAGCAACATGGCAACGGCTGTTCCATTGCGGTGTTACAGGTCGACCTTAACCTCCGCAACAGAGCCCTGCATGTCCATCAATGGCTTCCAGTGTGTGCTTTGGAACACACGCCCAGCCACCGTCAGCAACTGGTCGAAACTGCACGCGTGCATCCGCGTCGAGTCGTATCCCAGCCAATCGCAGAACGTCTGGTTGGCGCGGATGATGGCGCCATCCGCAGCCATGACAACCAGTCCGCACGGGGCATTCTCGAAATACGATGCTGTGAACAACTGCACGGCGTCATCCATCACTCAACCCACGTTCTACGAAGAAAACATCCATTGCAGCCGTGCATGCACTGGGTGCGCTCAACTGCGGGTAATGGCCGATGTTGTTGATGATGCTCAACTGACTGTTGGGCAGCACGCGGTGCAGATAATCGCCAACCCCCATTGGCACGACCACGTCGCCGGGACATTGCAGGATCAACGTGGGTGTCGACAGCCCGCAAATGTCCTGCCGGTGATCGGACAGGAAAATCACACGGGCAAAATGCCTGGCGATAAAGGCGTTGGTGCGGGCAAAGTTTTCCAGCAGCTCTTCGTGAAGCCCCGGCTGCCCCGGTGCCCCCATCAAGACAGGCGCCATGGTCCCGGCCCATCCGAGATAATTGTCGTCGATGGTGGCCAGCATTTGCCGCACTTCATCCGGCGAGAATCCGCCGGTGTAGTCACCCTTGTCGACGTAGCAAGGCGAACCGCCGATCATCACCAGTGCAGCAATCCGCTCTGGCGACTGCACAGTGGCCAAGGCACAGATCATCGCGCTGACCGAGTGCCCGACCAGGATGACGGGGCCTGTCGCAAACGCGTCGATGATCTCGTTGAGATCCGATGCGTGCCCCCACAGCGACGCGTGCCTGCCATGATCGTACGCCCCCAGGTCAGACTGCCCGGCGCCGGTCAGATCGTAGGTGACAACGCGAAAGCTCTTGGAGAAATGTGGCACCAGCAACCGCCACATGCTCTGGTCACAGCCAAACCCATGCGCCAGGATCAAGGTTACCCCTCCGTCCCCAGCAATATGCACGTTGTTACGCTTCTGCAGGGTCATAAAAATCCTGGGGTAGTTGGCTATTAGCAGCGACTGACCGCCCAATCTACCGAAAGATTAGGTGAGTCATGGGACAAGCGGGGTACGACTATGGTTTGCGCAGCGGTTGAACGTGACTGTTGTGCCAGCACAGGCACACGTGGGCACCATACGCGATAAGCCTGGACATAGCCCGCGGATTATTGAACGAGGCGCCGTTCGAGCAGGTTTCGGGACGGGCGGGTTCAGGGGGTAGGCCAGATTCAGGTGATTGATCTGCTTGTTGATCGAGCACAGGTCCGATTTACAGGTTACAGCGCTAAGCCCAGCCATCTGGACAGCACGTGGCTGTGGGCGTTGTAAGCGGACGCGTTAGCCGCCATGAGGATATCGCGGGCCAGACACTTTCGAGGCGAGCTCTCGATTTTTTCCGCAACAATCATTTGTCTCTCTTCGCTGTTATAGCCTGCTCTATCAGCGGGCTGTCATAGCCAGTAACCGAACTTGCAGGCATCGGGACGGGCTCTTGCCAGAACGGTGTCTTTCCGTCCTGACTGTCGAACCTGTGGCGGGCATCGCGGATCTGCTCCACGTTTTCAACCACCCACGTCCAAATAGGCGACATGCGGACAAGCAGCTGCATCCCCAGCGCAGTCAGGTCATATTCAACACGGGGCGGAATCTCTTGGAACTCGTGTCGGCTGACCAAGCCATCCCGCTCAAGTGATCGCAGCGTCTTGGTCAGCATGCGCTGTGTAATGCCACGCAACTGCCGTTTGATATCGGCGTGGCGCATTGTGCCGTAGACACCTAGCGCATGCAGAATGCCCAGAGACCAGCGACTGCCCGCATGTGCAAGTACCTCACGCCTGACCCCATCGTCATCCTCTCTAAGCGTCTGGCAGATGGCTTGAGCCTGCCTCAAAGCTTCATGATCGGCCATGCTTCCCCCTGGTATCACGCGTGTGCCTTCTTACGAGCGCTGCATAGTCGTGCAAGCATTTGTCCATCTTACAGGCAACTTTAACCAGGACAAATCATGACCCATCCCACCCAGCCAACCCCTCAATCGATCCTCGTATTAGGCGCAGGAGAGCTTGGGCTGCCCGTGCTTCGCAACCTTGCTCGGGTTGCAGAACGAGCCCCAGGCTCAACGGTCAGCGTGCTGCTGCGCGAATCCACCATCAACACCCAAGTCCCGACGAAAAAGGCCGAAATCGATGAACTTCGTAGCCTCGGCATTCAGATGGTCGCTGCCGATCTGGTGAGCGACTCCATCGACCAGCTTGCGGCGGTATTCGCTCAATTCGATACCGTCATTGGCTGCGCAGGGATGGTTGCAGGCCGAGAAACTCCGATGAAGCTTGCCACTGCGGCCCTGAAGTCCGGCGTCAAGCGCTACTTCCCGTGGCAGTTCGGCGTGGATTTTGAAGTGATTGGACGCGGAAGCCCGCAGGACCTTTTCGATGCCCAGCTTGACGTTCGCGAGTTGCTGAGGGCTCAAGACAAGACTGAGTGGGTCATCATCTCGACGGGGATGTTCACCAGCTTCATGTTTGAGCCCATTTTCGAAGTGGTGGACTTCGAGAATGACACGGTGAACGCGCTGGGCGGGCTGGATAACAGCGTCACCCTGACCACACCCGACGACATCGGGGCGCTGACAGCAGAAATCGTTTTCTTCGAGCCCCGCTTGCGCAACGAAATCGTGTACCTCTCGGGCGATACGGTTACTTACGATGAAGTTGCTGGGCTGCTCGAACGTGTCCTTGGACGACCTTTCAAACGTAACGAATGGACGGTTCCGTATCTGATGGACGAACTGGAAAAAGACCCGACTCATCACATCAAGAAGTACCGGGCCGTGTTTGCCCAGGGCCGAGGCGTGGCCTGGCCGAAAGCGGGCACCTTTAATGAACAGCAGGCGATTCACGTCACGACCGCCGAGCAGTGGGCTCGCGCAAACCTTCAAGGGAGGTAAGCGCTGGTAGAGGGTGGGGACGATCGGAGTGGAGCCTGGGGGGGGAAAGGGGTGGGACTGGTGCGGAGACAGACGGACGGTTGTTGGCCGTGAGGGCCCGGTTTTCGCGGGACTGGAATTTGGTGGATTTTTTGATGTACCTCATAGGGTATCTATAAAAAAATCAGCTAGTTATGGCTTTGAGTGGAATCGAACTGGGATTTTTTGGTTCCAGTGAGGGCTACGACCACCCGCTTCAAATTCTAGGTGGGGAACGGCAGAAAACGCTACGTAGTCACCATCATCCAAGCAATATAAGCCGTGGCAACCCTAGATCTTTCAGCTATGCGGCTCCGCTCCTGCATGGTCATCCGCGCCGAATACATCACCGCTGAGCTATCCCACTCGGCGGTATGCTGATCTCGAAATGTGCCCTAATTTCACGTGACCTAAAGACTGGTCAAAAATCAGTCTAATCCTGATTGACAAGCACCTGCATTCGATTTGAGCCAGACCTCGGCTATGGCCTCAGGGCCGGGTACCTCATCCGCTGCTGAGCCAGCATATTGCCCTTATCTCTTATTACTGAAAGACTAGAATCCACTTGCTTAACCGGAAAGGGATTTCACGGGTCGTATGCGTGAGTTCCCCCTTCAATAGAGAGCTCACATGACAGACCAAATACTGTTCAACGACGTTTCATTCGCCGACAACCCTGAGCCAAGGGTCCCCTGCCTTCTCCTTCTGGACGTGTCGGTAAGCATGCGCGGCCGCCCGCTCACTGAACTGAACGCAGGTCTACAGCAACTCAAGGACGAACTCGCTGCCGACTCACTCGCAATGCAACGCGTGGAGGTTGGAATTGTCACGTTCGGACCAGCAAAAGTGGAGACGCCATTTACCACTGTCGATGGTTTTTACCCTCCGAACCTAGTGGAGCAAGGCGACACCCCGATGGGTCAAGCCATTACCATTGGCTTGGACATGCTCGAGGGCCGTAAAGCGCAAATTCGAGCCGCAGGGGTTTCGCTTTTCAGACCGTGGATTTTTCTCATCACTGATGGTGGTCCCACGGATGAGTGGCGAGCTGCTGCTGCCGCGATTAGAGAGGGTGAGGCTGCCAAGAAGTTCGCGTTCTTCGCCGTAGGTGTTGAAGGTGCAAACTTTGATGTGCTCTCACAACTGAGCGTTCGCGAGCCGTTGAAACTCCAAGGGCTGAAGTTTCGCGAGCTTTTCCAGTGGCTGTCGGCATCGATGAAGAGCGTGTCGCAGTCTACCCCAGGGACAGCAGTGAAGCTGGAGGCACCCACCGGATGGGCAGAGGTTTAACTTGGGAGTATGCCAGCGCCGCTGTCGTCGGCACCTCTCACCTAGAGCGCAAGGGTGTCTGCGAGGACAGATGTAGCGCGGCCACTACTCTTCAAGGCGTTCGCCCATGGCTATCGATGTTCGTGGCCGATGGCGCAGGTAGTGCGAGTTTTGCTGATGTCGGTGCCCAGCTGGCCGTTGATACTGCTAATGAGGTTATAAGCACCCTCATGCAGCAACCCGAGTTTGCACTCGACGACTCGCTAGCTGTCGAGCTTGTGAAGCAAATCCGCGAGGTCATTTACAGCCGAGCCGAAGGTTCGGGCCACACCGCCCGTGATTATGCCTGTACCTTCCTCGGCCTGGTGTCTTCTGAACTAGGCACCCTACTCCTGCAAATCGGGGACGGTGGTATCGTCTTCGATGTAGGCAACGGACTGGAGCTAGCTTTCCAGCCCATGTCTGGCGAATACGCCAATATGACACATTTTGTCACCGATCCGGATGCGCTGGATACACTGGTCACCAAGCAATACCAAAGCATCGTACTGCGCGCAGCAGCATTCTCAGACGGCCTTCAGCATCTGGCGATCGACCTACCTACTGGAAGCCCCCATGAGCCTTTCTTTCAGCCGTTCTTTAACGTCCTTGGGACATTGAAGCCCGACGCGCGAAAGCAAGTGCCTAACGCACTCGCCGCCTTTCTGGGAAGCGAAAAAGTAAATGAACGGACTGACGATGATAAGTCTATCGCCCTAGCCGTTCTTAGGGGTTAAGGGGGCGCTGATGTCCATGTTGTTCTACAACGCGGCCGGACAGCGGCTGAAGCTCTTGAATGAGATAGGTAAAGGTGGCGAAGGATCCGTCTACACCATTGAGGGCGTGAAGCATCTGGTAGCGAAGGTCTACCACAAACCGCAAGACGGAGCGAAACAATCCAAGCTCCGTCATATGGCCCATCAGCGGGATGAGCAACTGCTCAAGTATACCGCATGGCCACAGGACACCCTTCATGCCAAAGTCGGCGGATCGGTAGTGGGCTTCGTGATGGCGAAGGTCGAAGGTATGACACCGATTCAAACCGTCTATAGTCCTGCCCATCGCAAGCAGGAGTACCCCCAACGTGCCTGGGACTTCCTGCTTTTTGTTGCCAGGAATACAGCAGCCGCCTTCACCACGTTGCATCAGCATGGAACTATTCTGGGGGATGTAAATCACGGGAATGCGTATGTTGGCCAAAACGCCGCTGTAACCCTGATCGACACCGATTCATACCAGCTAACTCAGGGAAGTCTCGTGCACCTTTGTGAGGTCGGAGTCTCCCACTTTACCCCCCCTGAGCTACAAGGAATGTCGTTCAATGGTCTCACTCGTACCACGAACCACGACGCCTTCGGCCTCGCGCTTCTAATCTTTCACCTACTATTTGGTGGAAGACATCCCTATGCAGGTGTGCCGCAGAAGGACAATGTGGGGGACTCACTAGAGGACAACATCAAGCATCTGCGCTTTGCCTACTCCAAGACGGCAAATCAGCGACACCTGACAGCACCACCAAACTCCTTACCGCTGTCATTAGTTCCCCCTGTCCTATCAAGCATGTTTGAGTCCGCCTTCACCGAAGAAGGCAGGAGCGGTAGGCGTCCGACGGCAAGACAATGGCTTGACGAGCTTGACAAGCTTCGCAATGCTCTGCGGAAATGCTCGAACAGTATGCACGTCTTTTCAAACCATCTGAATGCTTGCCCTTGGTGCGCACTAGAGGCCTCGGGTGTGGTGTATTTCCTTTCGGCATCAGTTTTCACCGCTTCAGCGCCAGGCCATGCGCCGGTCAAAGTTGCAGACATTTGGCTCGCCATATCCAAGATCCCATCCCCGGCGGACGTTGCCATACCTAACGCTAATCAGTTCAAGGGGAACGTAAAGGGCAGACCACTTCCAGCAGGAATTATTAGCAGACCGCTCCGCAAGTTCGGAACATTTGGTATCGTCACTACAGCATTTGTTAGTTTCAAAGCCCTACAAGGTCCGCCGCTGCCATACATCATCATCGCTGGACTGCTCATTCTTGGTCTTTGGAATTACGGAGCAGTCGAACTCAAAAACGAACGCAAGGCTCGTTCAGACGCTCGTAACACTGCCTTGAAGCAGTGGAACAATGCCGTCGAGTCGATTAAGCGGGAGGCGGATCCTCACCACTTCTACCAGAAACGAGACGCACTAGCGAAACTCAAAACCGAGTTCGACTCTCTATCAACGCGTGAGCAAAATGACATCAGAGCTTTAAGTCAGAACATGGAGAGGCGGCAACGGCAACGTTACTTAGAGGCCTTTTTCATTGATCGAGCGAATCTATCCGGCATAGGTCCAGCCAAGCGGGCAGCCCTTAGTAGCTTTGGCATAGAAACCGCGGCTGACGTAGAGTGGAACCGTGTTCGTCGGATAAAAGGTTTTGGCGAGGTACTTACACGTACACTGGTAGACTGGAGAAAGGGCCTTGAACGGGGCTTCAAGTTCAACCCCACACAGGCAGTCACTCAGAACGACGTCAACAACGTTAGACGCAATATTCAGAACCGCGCCCGGGAGATCGAAGAGCAGATGCGTAAAGGCTTAGCGGAACTTCAGCAGTTCCAGGTGCGACAAGATAATGCAGTCCGACACCATATGCCTATCGTTAAAAACGCTGCTCAGCAACTAGCTCAGACAGAAGCAGATTTATCTTGCTGCGTATGATTTGAAATAGCCTGACGGGCGGCTCCGCTTCTGAAGAGATCGCGCCAGCTTTAGAGATAGAGCACGACTGTTCTTGTCACAAAGTTTGCGCGAGAACTGGGGGTTTGAGAATTGCTGTTGGTACTAGATTCATTTTAATTCCAGAACTGGCGATAGATAATAATAGTGTACGCATTGCGCAATGCACTATAAATTGAAATGGGAGCATGACGAATGGCTACTCAGGTGGCAGCAACGTATTTACCCGACTACCAATGCATCAGGCTGAAATCTGTATTTCCCGCTTTTGCAGACCCAGCAGAACCTCAAGGATTTCAAACACCGCATCAATCTGGTTTTTTTATCCATGAGTGGTTTCATTATTTACATAACAACTCAACCATTCATGGGGCAGCCGCATACTCACACGCCGTTTTACTGTGGTCAAATGTTCGGGCCATCATCGACCACAATGGTCTCTGCATCGGAGATGAACACCTGCCGGATCAAAATTTTGCCGACATCCGAAAGCAATACAAGCATCGCTTAAACGCTAGGACGGCGCAGACCAATGAGATAGGGAGCAATCTCCGCCTAAATGACCTTGACTTTATATCCTGCACAAAAGAGACAACATACATAGAGGATGACGAAAAATACCCATGCACAACTCTGCTTTGCAAGGCCATAATCAAAGTTGACGACAGCGAACTTAAGATTAAAATAGGTTGCCATGAAATCATCGAATATATAGCATTTGCATTAGAGTCCAAATTCCTGAGAAATTTAAAAGAATCACCATTACCTACCCCCATCTCACCATACATGCTAGCTGATGGTCTCGCATCACTTATATCTCCTTCTCTAGAAAAAGATACAATACTGCGCTGCGCAATATTTTCCCTCCAATTTCCCGACCCTCCCTCTTACTTTTCCGGGTTATTACATTGGTCCGAGAAAAACAAAAAAGAGCATAAAGACCCCGATATTGAACTAACGAAAAAAGCATCCGAACATCTTAAAACTAACATCAAGGTCATGAATGAAAACGTGGACCTGATCGAAAAAATCTTACCTTTAGACTCACCATTTCCGCGAGCCGTCAAACATACCGCACAGCTAATCAAGAGCAACTATATTTATCGGATAACCAATCCTTTCTTTGAAATTGAACTGGTAAATTTCTTTTCTAGATTTGGTGGCGCGGCAATCAATGCCGCGATGGATAAACATGGAGTCGGATTTCTCATCCAAGAGAGATTTGGCCCAGGCGATGAATTTATGCGAGATCTTATGCTAGATATATCCCTACCAAATAAACCAGATACAGACATCCTTTATGGCCGAAGAGTAGCCCAAGCTGCCTTTAGCTATGTACTCGAATTTTTCCGAGTTGAACATGATAAAATAAAGCAGCCAGCAAGTATGCGATGCCCTTTTTTCACATCATGCAGCTCAGAATATCGACGCGAAAATCCAAGAATATGCAGCACCACGCCTTGGGAGTCTCAAAAGCTTGAGCATTCTAAAATATGTTACTTTGGAGAGGCCGTGATAAACACTAAAAACCACCCACCCAGCGATTTAAAAGCTCAAAAGGAAGTTTGTAAAAATGACACGAGCAACTGAAGACAAAGCAAAACATTACTTGCTAACCGAATTCAGCCACCCTGAATTCGGCTTTCGGGAGAAGGAACTACACGACAAAGGCTTTGACTTATGGCTAGACGAACTAGGTTGTCCCCCCAAAAAAGTTGAGTTAAAAGCCACTGACGCTGCCTATCAAAGGCCTAGCAATATTTTTGAACGTTTGATTTTCAACGCCGAAATTGAAAAGCAACTATTTGAGAGTGGCGAATCAATTATCGCACGAGTATTCATGGGCTCAACGCCTCCTCGATTATTTTTAGTAACTAATGCCATACTCGATACCGGTGCATATCTTGCGACCGAGTCGCGATATGTGATTCGAGGCAGAATTAACTACACAGACTCAATACAGGAACTCGCTTGACTTACAACTTACAGCATGCATTCCCTAGAGACTCTACTAGAAGAGTCGCCTAGGGTCGATTGCAGCAGCCGCACCACCAGAAGTCAGATATTTTTTCAGATATTAAATTTCCATGTTTTTTGTAACCGAAGAGAAAGCAGCTGCACAGTCAGCGAATAGTAATACCGCGTTGCTGCGCTGCATCGTTCTAGACGATGCTCAAGAAACCAAGCCAAGTGTTTTCTCTGCCAGCCCCAAGGCGCATCTCGCTGCCAGCGCTCTGCGATCGCGGCCTGGATGATTTTCGCCTGCCGTACATGGCGTCGCCGGGTTGCGTGTGAGCCAGTCAGCACTCCAGCCAAGAACAGCTCCATGTCGAATGGCTTGCTCATGCCCGCCCACCTATGTAGGCAGCGATCACATCAATCCGACCGTGCCCCAGCTCATAGCTAATTTGCCTCCGGGCCTCACGATCAAGAGTCATATCCACCTGGCAACATTGGCCGCCGTTGATAGGCGCACGGTGTTGGGTGATTTGCTCGTAACGCTCACATGCGTATGCCGCTCGTAGCTCATGGAAGCCTTTCAGATTGTGTGAATGCAGGATGTCCCGCGCCGGGCGGACGATGTCCTGTAGAACGTCAAGGTAGCTTTCGTGTGGCGCAATTAGGTTGCGGCTACCCGCCGGCGACACCTGTCGTGCAAACCCAAGTGCACCTCGAACATGGTCTTCTACCGCAATCCAACGTGGCGCCGAGGCGCCGGCGCGCCCGCCTTTGGTGCCGTCTTGGATATTGATCTTGTCGAAGACTTCAGCCTCACGACTTAGCCGTGACAGGTCAGCCAAGATGGCTTCACGCAAGCGCATGCCGGTGGCTCGCGCCAAAAATACAATCGCGGCGGCCCGTTGCTGATGATTGCGGCAAAGCGTATTGATAATCTCTTTAACCTGACCGCGAACTTGGCCCTGCGGCACTGAGTGACGAACCCCGGAGCGCTGCATACCCAACGCCTTGCTCGGACTTGGCAACTTCACGCACTGATCACCGCGAAGCGCCGCCATGGTCCTGTTAACGCTGGATAGCCGGTTTTGCGCGGTGCTGACAGCGAGGTCACCGCACCTAACCACGTCGCGCAGATAGGCCGCATAGTCGGCCAACACCTTTCGATCAATCTGCCGCGCATCATTGATTCCGGGCCCCTGTTCGGAACGGCACCACCTCACGAATGCCAACCATCGATCACTGTGCGCCTTGACCGTGCCGTAATGGCCACCGCCAAACATGTCTTTCAGCGCCTGCGGCCCTGCGTAGCTCAATTGCCTGCCGTAACCGAAATTACGACCATCGCGTCTACCCATCAATGCCATGTCGGTCACCTCATCTGCCGTTCTCCGATCCTCGCCCCACGTCATCCCGCCAAGAATGCTGAGTGTTATCAGGGATCAAGGCCCCTGCGACCTGTGGGGATGTCCTCTAACGCAGGACTGGCGGCTCCTTACGACCGGGAGCAAGGGCATCTCATTATCTGGCCTCCTGAGCACCGTTACCGGTGGGCGGGTGGAGGCTGCATTGGCTGACGAGACCGGTGCCGCGAGATCCTGAGCCGGGTGAACACAGCTATGCGATGACCGGGGCATGCCTGACTGTCAGTCAGGTGCAGTCCATTCCCTGGTCTGCGGCACCATCATCTGTATGGCTGTTGCTGGTGACATCGGCGTTTGTCACGCCGATTGTCACAAGGGAAGTTGCCGCAAAGCCAAATGTGATGAGGGCTGCAGCAGTGTTAGAAGCGCCCGTCTCTTTCCAGAGAAAGAGACGGGCGCAGGTTGGCGCAAGATTCGGCCAAGCGGATAGGTTGCTGCAGGGCAGCGAAGTAGGAGGTGTTGTCTGGCGCACGAGGGCCATGATCTGAAGTAGGCATCCATCACCGGGGAGGTGACCGGGCGAACTGCCGGACGCGAATCGCCATTTGGGGGAGAACCACCGCGGGAGCGGCGTGACTTTTAAGGTTCGGGTCACCTGGGGTGCTGTCATCGACAGCGCTTGCACGGCCAGTTCTACGCCTGTGGATAAACCCGGTCAAGGCTCGAAATTCAGCGCTACTTGAGCCGTGAAAAGCGGTTATCCACCGGTGGAGTTCCGTGGTAAACCCCGGACAACGTCGTGGCTTTTAGCTCTTCAAAGTGAGGTCCATCCAAACAGGGCGGCTTTGCAGCCCTGTTTGAATGGACCCGCGTGAAAGAGCAGCCAGCGCCGATTTTGCAGGCTTACCCGCGATTGAATGCGCCATGGCCATTTGGCAAGGCGGTGACGTTGTCGCCTACCGGATGAGCAAACTCATGCGGGGTGACATGGCCCGATCTGTTGGCATCGATGTAGTTACTCCACCAAGCCATGATCAACCGACGCTGCTCCAGAAATTGGGCCTTGTGGATGTAAGCAGCGCGCACGCGGTTACGCTCCTGATGGCTCATCTGTCGCTCAATCGCCGCGTCCGTCCACAGCCCTGATTCGAGCAAGGCACTACAAGCCATGGTCCTGAATCCATGCCCGCAAACGTCCTTGGTGGTGTCGTATCCCATATTGCGCAGCACCTGGTTAACCGTGTTCTCCGACAAGGGCTTCCAGTACCTGTGGTCACCGGGCAACACCAGTTCAGAGAAGCGATTCAAGCTGCGCAGCCGTTCAAGGATCTCGATGACTTGAGGCGACAACGGCACTATCTGAATGTCCCCACTCATCTTGGTCCCGCGCGTGGAATAGCGGACGCCTTCAATCGGCTTGCGGGTATCGGGGATCTCCCACATCGCACGTTGCAGGTCGAATTCATCCCACCTAGCAAAGCGCAGTTCGCTGGAGCGCACGAATACATGCAACGTTAGCAGCACTGCGAGCCGGGTCAGTTCGCGACCGGTGTAGTTGTCGATTCGATCCAACAGTTCAGGAAGGCGGTTCAGCGAGAGTGCAGGACGGTGCACAGTGCGTGGCGCTTGAATCGAGCCAGCCAGATCGAGCGCCGGATTTTGAGTGATCTGTCGCGCTCGCTTAGCGCCCCGCATGATCGTAGATAGGTAGTTCTGCACACGCAGTGCAACATCCATCGTGCCGCGATCTTTGACTCGCTGGGTGACCTCAAGCAGATCGTGGGTGTCGAGTTCAGCTATAGGCCGCTGGCCAATCAGTGGAAACACGTGGGTGCGTAACCTGCTCAGCACCGTCTTGGCGTGCCCCTCAGTCCAACGCCGAGACATTTCGACGTGCCACTCCAGGGCAACGGTTTCAAAGAGAAGGCTCGCCCGCTGGGCTGCGATCTTGGCCTTCTGCTTTTCTTCCATCGGATCAAGGTTGTCGAGCAACAGTGCTTTGGCCTCATCGCGCTTGGTCCTCGCAACGGCCAACGAAACGATGGGGTACTTGCCGATAATCAGCGTGCCTTCCTTGCCGCTGGGTTTGAAATACCGCAGCCGCCAAGTCTTCGAGCCACTGGGCGCGACGTACAGGTACATACCCCCGCCGTCGAACAGTTTGTAGGCGCGATCACGCGGTTTGGCCATACGGCATTTGAGGTCGCTGAGCGGAGTGGCTAGGCGTGGCATAGGGGTACGTTCTCCATTCAGGAAAGACGCTGTACCCCAAAAATACCCCCGGTTATTGGGGATTTTGTTGGTTCCCGACGGAGGGTCGTGGAAACGAAAAACCGGCCAGAAGGCCGGTTTAGAGGGCTTCCAAAGCATTCAGCGGAATGCAGTGGAGCTGGATGTGGTGCCGGAGACAGGAATCGAACCTGCGACCTTCGCGTTACGAGTGCGCTGCTCTACCGACTGAGCTACACCGGCGTGTCCGCAAAGCTACCACCGCCGCCATCCATACGCAAACCCCTGTTTCCCTTCACTTATTACCCTGCGCCCCACCCTGCCCCGCCGAACCTGCACAGCCACTAGGCGCAAGATCCTCTTCGATGTCGGTGCTGCACGTCCACCCGGTCGCCGCGCGGGTCAGTGTCAGGCGCTTGCCCACCACGTTCGCAGGCGCATCGGCGAGGGTGCAGACGATGCTGCCGGTGCCTGCAGCCGCATTGCCGCTGGCGACGATGGCGCAGTGGTTGGTCGTGGGTTGTCCGCCTAGCGCGGCAACGTCGGCGACGTCCTTGCCTTCGTTCAGGCGCAGGTCCATCGGGGTCTTGAGCGCGGAGATTTCCAGCAGGCCGGCCGCTGCTTTGGTGCGGGCCTGGTGGTTGGTGTACATGGGGATCGCGATGGTCGCGAGGATGCCGATGATCGCGACGACGATCATCAGTTCGATGAGGGTGATACCGCGTTGCCCTTTCATAACAGGTTCCTTGTCGATTCGGTCAGGCCTCGAGCCGCTGGGCGGGCCGGGGTCGGCTGGGGCGCAGTAGAGCCCAATGGACACCTTTTGTCACCCCTGCGTGGCTGGACGTCGTGTCCGCTCAACTACTCTAGTGAGCGTCTGGAATTTCTGCCCTGGGATGGGCGCGGCAAGCTGTTACGGGGCTTGTCGGGTGTGGCAAGGAGCTGGCGAATGAAGGATTCGACTCGGTTGTATGCGTGGCGAGGCGTAGATGCGCAGGGGGCGCGGGTCAGTGGGCAGATGCAGGGGCGTAGCCCGGCATTCGTGCAGGCGGGGTTGTTGCGCCAGGGAATCAAGGGCGCGCGGGTGTGGCCAGCGGGTGGGCGAGGTTGGAAGCTGCCGCTGCGGCGGGAGAAGGTGGATGCGCCGGGGTTTTCGCGTCAGTTGGCGACGCTGTTGAAGGCGGGGGTGCCGCTGTTGCAGGCGTTCGAGGTGATGGGGCGCAGTGGTGCAGACGCTGGGATGGTGCGGTTGCTGGGGCGCTTGCAGCAGGATGTTTCTGCAGGGTTGGGGCTTGCGGATGCGCTGCAGCGGC
Source organism: Pseudomonas sp. A014 (assembly GCF_052378495.1). Lineage (NCBI taxonomy): Bacteria > Pseudomonadati > Pseudomonadota > Gammaproteobacteria > Pseudomonadales > Pseudomonadaceae > Pseudomonas > Pseudomonas sp. A014. The sequence continues at coordinate 970,290 of NZ_CP199001.1, read as the reverse complement.
ACTCGCGTTGGTTCGATGCGTTGTTCTGCAACCTGGTGCGGGTCGGGGAGCAGTCGGGGACGCTGGATCGGCAACTGGAGCAGTTGGCAGACCTGCTGGAACGGCGTCAGGCGCTGCGGCGCAGGGTGCGCAAGGCGATGCTGTATCCGCTGATTCTGCTGCTGACGGGGCTTGGGGTGTCGGCGTTGCTGTTGCTGGAGGTGGTGCCACGCTTCGAGGGGATGTTTGCGGGGGTGGGCAAGGAGTTGCCAGTCTTTACGCGGTGGGTTATCGAATTGTCTGACGCGCTGGGGCGGCATCTGCTGGGTGTGCTGGGGATATTCGGTGTGGCGGGGCTGGCGGTACGCAAGCTGTATCGGGAGCACTTGCCGGGGCGGCTTTGGATGATTCGCCAGGCGCTGCGGGTGCCGGTGTTCGGGCGCTTGTTGAGCCATGCGGCATTGGCGCGCTTCGCACGTAGCCTTGGGACGGCCTATGGTTCGGGGGTGGTGTTGCTCGATGCGTTGGAAACCGTGGCGGCGGCGAGCGGCGATGCCTTGCACGAGCGGGCGATCCGCCAGTTGCGCCAAGGCATGGCCAATGGCTTGGGGCTGCATCAGGCGATGGCGCTGGAGCCGTTGTTCGCGCCGCTGTTGGTGCAGTTGACGGCGATCGGTGAGTCGAGCGGCACGCTGGAAGCGATGCTGAACAAGGCGGCCTGTCATTACGAGGAACAGGTCGGGCAGGCGCTGGAGCAGTTGACCAGCCTGCTGGAGCCAGCCATCGTGCTGATCCTCGGTGTTCTGGTGGGTGGCCTGGTGGTGGCCATGTACTTGCCGATCTTCCAGTTGGGTAGCCTGATCTGACATGAATCTGTGGACTTTTCTTGCCGACCAGCCAGGGTTCTTCCTGGCGAGTGCAGCCGTGCTCGGGCTGCTGGTGGGCAGCTTTCTGAATGTGCTGGTGCATCGGTTGCCGGTGATGCTCGAACGCCAGTGGCAGAACGAGGCGCGTGAGGTGCTGGGGATGCCGGTGGAGGCGCATGAGCGTTTCGACCTGTGCCTGCCGGCCTCGCACTGCCCGGGCTGCGGGCATCGGATTCGGGCGTGGGAAAACATTCCGGTCGTGAGTTACCTGGCCCTGCGTGGGCGCTGCTCGGCGTGCAAGGGGCGGATCAGCCTGCGTTATCCGCTGGTGGAGCTGGCCTGCGCGGGGCTGTCGCTGGTGGTGGCGTGGCATTTCGGAGTGAGCGTGCAGGCGCTGTTCGCGATGGTGCTGACGTGGTGCCTGCTGGCCCTGAGCCTGATCGATGCGGAGCATCAATTGCTGCCGGATGTGCTGGTGCTGCCGACGTTGTGGCTGGGGCTGGTGGTCAATGCCTTCGGGGTATTCGTGCCGTTGGCCGATGCGCTGTGGGGTGCGGTGGTCGGTTACCTGAGCCTGTGGTCGGTGTATTGGCTGTTTCGGTTGGTCACCGGCAAGGAGGGCCTGGGCTATGGCGACTTCAAGCTGCTGGCGCTGCTGGGCGCATGGGGCGGCTGGCAGGTGCTGCCGCTGACGCTGTTGCTGTCGTCGGTGGTGGGGGCGGTGATCGGGCTGTGCCTGCTGCGGCTGCGCAAGGCTTCGCTGGGGACGACGATGCCTTTTGGGCCCTATCTGGCAATTGCGGGCTGGATCGCATGGCTCTGGGGTGATGAAATATACGCTTCCTACATGCAACTGCTCGGATACTGATGACCACTGCTGCATTTACCCCCTGGATTCTCGGACTGACCGGCGGCATCGGCAGCGGCAAGAGCGCTGCCGCCGAGCGTTTCGTCGAGCTTGGCGTGCACCTGGTGGACGCCGACCAGGCGGCGCGCTGGGTGGTCGAGCCGGGTCGGCCGGCGCTGGCGAGCATCGTCGAGCGCTTTGGCGCGGGCGTGCTGCTGGATGACGGCACCCTCGACCGCTCGGCCCTGCGCCAGCAGATCTTTGCCGACCCTGCGCAGCGGCGTTGGCTCGAGCAACTGCTGCACCCGCTGATCGGGCAGGAGATCTTCAGCTACCTGGCCAAGGCCGAGTCGCCCTATGCGGTGTATGTGTCGCCGCTGCTGATCGAGTCGGGGCAGTACCAGAAGACCCAGCGCATCCTGGTGATCGATGTGCCGCAAGCGCTGCAGATCGCGCGCACGCTGCAGCGTGACAACACCAGCGAGGAGCAGGTGCAGGCGATTCTCAAGGCGCAGTTGGCGCGGGAAGAGCGCCTGCGCCATGCCGACGATGTGGTGGTCAATGACCGCGACCTGCCGTGGCTGCATGAGCAGATCGACCAGTTGCATGCCTTTTACCTGACTTTGCGAGGAGGCCAGCCTTGAGCCAGCCAATGACCGTCGATTGCCCGACCTGTGGCGCACCTGTGGAATGGAGCGAGAAGAGCCCGAACCGGCCGTTCTGCTCGGATCGCTGCAAGCTGATCGACCTGGGGGCCTGGGCGGCCGAGGAGCACAAGATTCCAGCGGCGCCGGAGTCGGAGGATGAGCTGTATTCGGGGGATCTTGAGCCTCGGCATTGATTTGATGAGGGTGCGAGAGGCGATTCAGTCCTTCCCCTCGCCCTCTTCATCCTTCCACGGGGCCTGCAGGTAGCGGGTGCGGTTGAAGGTTTCCAGCCACTCGGGGCAGAACACCACCAGGGCGCTGATCACGGTGCCGTTGATGAAGGCCTCGGGGAATATCATCAGCCACAGGTAGCCGACGAAATCGCTGAGCCACTCGGGCATGGCGAACAGCCCGTCCAGCCATAGCACACCCAACGCGGCCGTCAGGCACAGCAGGGTCGCCAGGGCGGCCGCGAAGAATCCCGAACAGAAGATATAGACGAACAGGTTACGCGGCTGGGCGCGTTCGACCAGGATCGCGCACACCTCGGTGACCAGCACCGGCAAGCCGATGATCAACAGGCCGTTCACGCCCAGCGCTGCCAGGTCCTGGCGGCCGAGGGCGAGCAGGCCGAGCTGGGCGAGAAAGCCGCCGAGTATGGCCAGCGGCCAGTCCAGCAGGAGGGTCACGGCGGTCATGCCGATGAAGTGGTAGGACACGCCGGTGTCGAAATCGCGCCGCACGAGCCACAGCGCGAACAGGCCGAACACGGTGCCGAACAGCAGGTGCTGGCGGCGCGGGTCGCTGAACAGCTCGACCCAACGGGTGCGGCTGGCCGCCCAGATCAACAGGGGAACATAGGCCAGCCAGCCAAGCGTGAGACTGGTGGAGGACAGGACCTGTGCGCTGATCACCGCGACCTCGCGTGCATGTCGGATGCTTTCGAGTCTACACCCATTCCCTGATGACGATTCCCACGAACAAACAAGCCCTTATCCTTCACAATTGCAGGCTAAGCTTGTTCCCATGGATGACTCAGACTACCTGCGCCTGCTTACCATCCAGGCCGAACAAGCCAACGCGTTCCTGTCCAATGCCCGCAAATGGGAGCGTGAGCGTTGGGTCTGCCAGCGCCTGCTGCAAGGGTTGAACATTCCCTACCGCAGCGAGGACTTCACCCCGGCCGGGCAGGAGCCGCCTGACGTGCTGTTTCGCGATGCGGCGTTCGAGGTGTTCTTCGTACTCGACGAAGGGCGTCGGCTCAACGACGAATGGCGCGAGGAGCTGCAGCGTCGGCGCAGTGCCTTCTCCCTGGCCCAACTGGTGCGCCGCGAAGCGCGCCCCCGGCGAATCAGCGCACAGGAGCTACTCGCGCGCCTGGCCCCGACCCTGCGCAAGAAGGCGCACAACTACCGTGAGCGCGGGCTGGACTTGGGCGAGCTGGACATCATCGCCTTCGCCAGCCTCAAGCGCGAGGTGCTCGACCTCAACAGCCATTTCCCACCGCCCACCGAATACCTGCGCCAGGGCTGGCGCTCGTTGTCGCTGGTGGGGCCGACCTTCGCCCGGGTGTTGTTCGCCCACCCGGACGCGCCGGATTTCCTGCGCGGCAACCTGGGGCGCAGCATTCTGTTCGATGTCGGTATCAGTCTTTGATCGCGTGCCGGGTGTCTTTGCGATGGCGTACACTCGGCGGCGGAGATGAAAGGTATTATCATTTGTTTCACGTGCTTGCGATAACGCTGCAGGAAAGGTTGTAGCGTTATCGTCATCCCAAGCGTCTACCCACGAGGCCCACCATGACCAGCCGCCTGAATCCGGAAGATCAGCGTCGCGTCGATGAGTATCTGCGAGCCCCCCAGCATCAAGTCGAGCGCAAGCCTTTCAGGCCCTGGCTGCTCCTTGCCCTGGTGGTGATCGTGACTATTGGTCTGGGCCTGTTGAGCCGCTTGCTGAGTGGACTGGTGCTATGAGCTGCCTTGCGCTCGCCCTCCTCTCTTGCACGCAGCGGCCGGACCTTGTGTCCAGGAATTCCGTAAAACTTGTGAGATATCCCCATGACTCATCGCATCGTGATTGTCGGCGGCGGCGCCGGCGGCGTGGAACTGGCGACCCGCCTGGGTAAGAGCCTCGGCAAGCGCAAGCGCGCCGAGATCACTCTGGTCGACGCCAACCTGACGCACATCTGGAAACCGCTGCTGCACGAAGTGGCTGCCGGTTCGCTGAACTCCTCGGAAGACGAGCTGAACTACGTGGCCCAGGCCAAGTGGAACCACTTCAACTTCCAGCTGGGGCGCATGAGCGGCCTGGACCGTGAAGGCAAGCAGATCCAGCTGGCCGCGACCCTCGACGAAGAAGGCCGCGAGCTGCTGCCGGCGCGCACCCTGGGCTACGACACGCTGGTGATCGCCGTAGGCAGCAACACCAACGACTTCGGCACCCTGGGCGCGGCGCAGCACTGCCTGTTCCTCGACAGCCGCAAGCAGGCCGAGCGCTTCCACCAGCAACTGCTCAACCACTACCTGCGCGCCCACGCGGGCGATCAGGCCAGCGAGCAGATCAGCGTGGCCATCGTCGGCGCCGGTGCGACCGGTGTGGAACTGGCGGCGGAGCTGCACAACGCAGCCCACGAGCTGGCGGCCTACGGCCTGGACCGCATCCAGCCCAAGGACATGCACATCACCCTGATCGAGGCTGGCCCGCGCGTGCTGCCAGCGCTGCCGGAGCGCATCAGCGTGCCGGTGCACAAGACCCTGGAGAAACTCGGGGTGACGGTGATGACCAACGCTGCGGTCAGCGAAGTGACCGAGGAAGGCCTGAAAACCGCGACCGGCGAAGTGATCCAGGCGAGCCTGAAGGTGTGGGCGGCAGGTATTCGTGCGCCAGGCTTCCTCAAGGATATCGACGGCCTGGAGACCAACCGGATCAACCAGCTGGTGGTGCGTCCTACGCTGCAGACCACGCGGGATGACGACATCTTCGCCTTCGGCGACTGCGCCGCCTGCCCGCAACCAGGCAGCGACCGCAATGTGCCGCCACGGGCGCAGGCGGCGCACCAGCAGGCTTCGATGCTGGCCAAGAGCCTGAAGGCGCGGCTGGAGAACAAGCCATTGCCGACCTACGCGTACAAGGACTACGGCTCGCTGGTGTCGCTGTCGCGGTTCTCGGCGGTAGGCAACTTGATGGGCAACCTGACCGGCAGCGTGATGCTGGAGGGTTGGCTGGCGCGGATGTTCTATGTGTCGCTGTACCGCATGCACCAGATGGCGCTGTATGGGGTGTTCCGCACGGCGATGTTGATGATCGGCAGCAAGATCGGCCGCGGCACCGAGCCGCGCCTGAAGCTGCACTGATCAGCTGAGATCACGAGGGCCGCTTTGCGGCCCTTTTTGCGAGCACGTCGCCGCGCAGGTGCCGCAAGCTCTGGCGTGATCGGCAGGGCAGAGGCCAGGCAGGGTCAGTTGCATGGCCGCTCAAGGTGCGCGAGCAGACGCGAGACGGTGTCGGCCAGTGGCCCGGAGTTGTCGAGCACCAGCAAGCCGGGGTCGGCCTCGCGCGCTTCGCTGGCAAAGCGGGCATTACGCGCCAGGCGCGCCTCCACTTCCTCCTGCGACTCACGTCCCCGCGCCAGCAGGCGCTGGCGCAGGATGTCCTGTTCGACACTGAGCAGTACCACCTGCAAATTCGGATAACGCTGCCGCGCCGTGTTCAGGTAGCCACGCGAGCCGTTCACCAGCACGTCGTGCCCTTCCCCCAGCCACTGGTCGATGACCCGTGGAATGCCGTAATGCAGGCCATTGGCCTGCCAGTGCAGGGCAAAGGCGCCGTCCCCGCGCATCTGCTCGAACTGTGCGGCGCTCACCGCCAGGGCGGCTTCGCCCATCGCTTCGGCAGACCGGGTGATGACCCGCCGGGCAATGCGACAGCCACGCGCTGCCAGTTGTTCGCGGGCGGCGTCCAGCAGGCTGTCCTTGCCGGATCCGGACGGCCCGATCAGGTAAATCAACCTGCCTGCCATCAGTACACCCTCTTCGCTTCTCGCCATACCTGCCGCACCGACGCGGATATCGCCACGGTCATGCAACCCTCACAGCACTGACCCTTTGGCACAATACGGGGCAAACCGATGCCGCTTTGCTCGGCTGTGCCGAGAATGAACACGGCAGCAGGCTGGTCGAATGATAATCGCTGGGAGGATATCCAGCAGCCCCTAGCGCGCCAAGTCGGCCGCTGCCACAGAGATTGTGGCTGGCCTTCAGATTTTGAACAGGACAGTTGCTACCCAGGAAAACAGCCGCGAGTTACGAAATGATTTTCTTGAGACAAAAGAAAAAGGGCATCTCATTCGAGATGCCCTTTTTACATGGTGGGTCGTGTAGGATTCGAACCTACGACCAATTGGTTAAAAGCCAACTGCTCTACCAACTGAGCTAACGACCCGGAAAATGGTCGGGGTGAGGGGATTCGAACTCCTGACATCCTGCTCCCAAAGCAGGCGCGCTACCGGACTGCGCTACACCCCGAAATTGGCTCCGCGACCTGGACTCGAACCAGGGACCCAATGATTAACAGTCATTTGCTCTACCGACTGAGCTATCGCGGAACTGAACTTCGTACAACTCTTACAGCTTCGAAGCTTGTGTTAGCTTCAATCTCTTTAGCGTTGTCGCTGCTGAGGTCGGCTATTCTACATTCTTCGTTTTGCTTGTCAACCACTTTTTTTTACCCAACTTACTGATTTGTAAGTTGTTTTCAGATCATCTTTACCGCCGGTGATCTGCGTAGTGCCTGACAGCGGGGCGAATATTAGGGGCACTCGTTTTTTTGTGCAAGCATTTTTTTCAAAATTTTCAGCGAGTTAGATCCAGCGCCGAAAAATCAGGGGTTTGCGGGGTTGCGCAGGTGCCATCGCGGGGCAAGCCCGCGATGGCAACACCGTCAGGCGAAGACGATCTCGTCGCCCTCCACCTTCGCCGTGATCGCCGCACCCGGCACGAACTGGCCACCGAGGATCAGCTGCGCCAGCGGGTTTTCGATCCAGCGCTGGATCGCACGCTTGAGCGGCCGTGCGCCGTACACAGGGTCGTAGCCAACGGCAATCAGCTTGTCGAGGGCCTCCGGGCTCAGGCTCAGCGACAGCTCGCGCTCGGCCAGACGACCGCGCAGGCGGCCCAGCTGGATCTCGGTGATACCGGCGATCTGTTCGCGGCCCAGCGGTTCGAACACCACCACTTCGTCGATCCGGTTGATGAACTCCGGACGGAAGTGCGAACCCACCGCATCCATCACCGCCGCACGTTGCGCCTCACGGTCGCCGACCAGTTCCTGAATCTGCGCCGAACCCAGGTTGGAGGTCATGACGATGACCGTGTTGCGGAAATCAACGGTACGCCCGTGGCTGTCGGTCAGGCGGCCATCCTCCAGTACCTGCAGGAGCACGTTGAACACATCCGGGTGCGCCTTTTCCACCTCGTCGAGCAACACCACCGAGTAGGGCTTGCGACGCACCGCTTCGGTCAGGTAGCCGCCCTCCTCGTAACCCACATAGCCTGGCGGTGCACCGATCAGGCGAGCGACAGAGTGCTTCTCCATGAACTCGGACATATCGATGCGCACCATGGCCTCCTCGGTGTCGAAGAGGAATTCGGCGAGCGCCTTGCACAGCTCGGTCTTGCCCACGCCGGTCGGGCCGAGGAACAGGAACGAGCCGCTCGGGCGATTCGGGTCGGACAACCCGGCACGCGACCGGCGCACGGCGTTGGCCACGGCAGTGACCGCCTCGTCCTGGCCAATCACCCGCTCGTGCAGCAGGCCTTCCATCTTCAGCAGCTTCTCGCGCTCGCCTTCGAGCATCTTCGACACCGGGATGCCGGTCCACTTGGAGACGACCTCGGCGATCTCTTCCTCGGTGACCTTGTTGCGCAGCAACTGGTTCTCGGTCTTGCCGTGCTGATCGACCATCTGCAGGCTGCGCTCCAGGTCGGGGATCACCCCGTACTGCAACTCGGCCATGCGACTCAGGTCGCCTTTGCGGCGGGCGGCCTCGAGTTCCTGGCGAGCCTGTTCGATCTTCTGCTGGATCTGCGCCGAGCCCTGTACCTCGGCCTTTTCCGACGCCCAGATTTCCTCGAGATCGGAATATTCGCGCTCAAGGCGCTCGATTTCCTCGGTGAGTTTTTCCAGGCGCTTCTTCGCCGCTTCGTCCTCTTCCTTCTTCAGGGCCTGGGACTCCACCTTCAGTTGGATCAGGCGACGATCAAGACGGTCGAGCACCTCTGGCTTGGAGTCGATTTCCATGCGGATGCGGCTGGCGGCTTCGTCGATCAGGTCGATGGCCTTGTCCGGCAACTGGCGGTCGGTGATGTAGCGGTGGCTGAGCTTGGCCGCAGCGATGATCGCACCGTCGGTGATGGCCACCTTGTGGTGCACTTCATAACGCTCTTTCAGGCCGCGAAGGATGGCAATGGTGTCTTCCTCGCTCGGCTCCTCGACCAGCACCTTCTGGAAACGCCGCTCGAGCGCTGCGTCCTTCTCGATGAACTGGCGGTACTCGTTGAGCGTGGTGGCGCCAACGCAGTGCAGCTCGCCACGGGCCAGGGCCGGCTTGAGCATGTTGCCGGCGTCCATCGCGCCCTCGCCCTTGCCGGCGCCCACCATGGTGTGCAGCTCGTCGATGAACAGGATGATCTGGCCTTCCTGCTTGGACAGCTCGTTGAGCAGGCCTTTGAGGCGCTCTTCGAACTCGCCGCGATACTTGGCGCCAGCGATCAGCGCCCCCATGTCCAGGGCGAGCAGGCGCTTGCCCTTGAGGCCATCGGGCACTTCACCATTGATGATGCGCTGGGCCAGGCCTTCGGCGATGGCGGTCTTGCCGACGCCGGGCTCGCCGATCAGCACGGGGTTGTTCTTGGTGCGGCGCTGCAGTACCTGCACGGTGCGGCGAATTTCGTCGTCACGGCCGATCACCGGATCGAGCTTGCCTTCTTCGGCACGCTTGGTCAGGTCGACGGTGTACTTGTCCAGCGCCTGGCGCGATTCCTCGGCGTTGGCATCATTGACCGCCTCGCCGCCGCGCAGGTTGTTGATGGCGTTTTCCAGAGCCTTCTTGCTCACGCCCTGGCCAAGCAGCAGCTTGCCAACCTTGCTGTTCTCGTCCATGGCGGCGAGCAGCACCAGCTCGCTGGAAATGAACTGGTCGCCCTTCTGCTGGGCCAGGCGGTCAGCCTGGTTGAGCAGGCGCGCCAGATCCTGGGACATGTTCACGTCGCCCGTGGGGTTCTGGATTTTCGGCAGCTGGTCGAGCTCTTTGGTCAGCGCCTTGCGCAGGCTGCTGATGTCGAAGCCTACCTGCATCAGCAGGGGCTTGATCGAACCGCCCTGCTGCTCGATCAGTGCCTGCAGCAGATGCACTGGCTCGATGGCCGGATGGTCCATGCCAACGGCCAGGGATTGGGAATCGGATAATGCCAGTTGCAGCTTGCTTGTCAGTCGGTCTATTCGCATGGGGATACCTTCCTTTAAAGGGCAGGCGGAGCGATGGACAGCACCTGTAATGAAGAACCTGCCTGAGATGACCAATAGATAAGGCTGATTCTGGAAGATTCAAGCTTAGCGGGGTTGACCGAGGTCAGCCTGATGAACCGACCGAAACAGAAACGCCCCGGCAAGCCGGGGCGTTCTGGGAGATGACACGGAGTTGGTTTTTGAACGCTTAACGCACGCCACTCTGACGCAGGGCCGCAGGCTGGAAGTCAGCCTTGTTGGCGCTGAAGCTGAAGTCGTAGGATTTTTTCTCCTCGTTCTTCATGCCCAGTGCCAGGTAACGGCCCGACTGCAGGTCATAGATCGCTTCGAGGGTGTACCAAGGCACCTGGTTGTTGTAGTACGGCTGGGCATGCGCCTCGGACACGCGCCACAGCTGGTTGCGCCCGTCGTACTGGTCGATCACCGCAGCCTGCCAGGTATCTTCGTCGATGTAGAAGTCACGCTTGGCGTAGATGTGGCGCTGGCCTGGCTTCAGGGTCGCGACCACATGCCACACACGGCGCAGCTCGTAGCGGGCCAGGTCCTGGTTGATGTGGCCGGCCTTGATGATGTCGGCGTACTTGAGCTTCGGATCGTCGAGCTTGTAGGCGTTGGAGGCGATATACATCTCCTTCTTGCCTTCGAGCTTCCAGTCGTAGCGGTCCGGCGCGCCGTTGTACATGTCCAGGTTGTCGGAGGTGCGCAGGCCGTCTGCGGCGGTACCCGGGCCGTCGTAGGAAACCTGCGGCGCCTGGCGCACACGGCGCTGGCCGGCATTGTAGATCCAGGCCTTGCGCGGTTCCTTGACCTGATCGAGGGTCTCGTGCACCAGCAGCACGGTCCCGGCCAGACGCGCCGGCGCAGTCACTTCCTGCTTGAAGTAGAACAGCACGTTGCCCGGGTTGTTCGGGTCGTAGTCCTTCATCTTGTCGCGGAACACGAACTGGTCGTTGAAATACACCAGGCTATAGGAACCGTTCTGCTGCGGCGTGGCCTGGGTGACCAGACGCGACACACTGCCACCGCGATAACGGGTGATGTGGTTCCAGATCACCTCGACACCGCTCTTGGGAATCGGGAACGGGATCGCGCCGCGGAAGTTGTTCAGGCCGTTGCCGCCTTCGACCAGGGTGGTCTGGGTGGCGTTGGACTTGATGTCGGCGTACACGGCATCCGGCACGGTGGCGCCGCGGTGGGTCTTGTACACCGGCAGCTTGTAGGTGTCCGGATAGCGCTTGAGCATCGCCAGTTGGCCAGGGGCCAGCTTGTCCTTGTACTGGTCGGCGTTCGCGGCGGTGATGGTGAACAGTGGCTTTTCGCTGCCGTACGGGTCGGACAGGAAGCCCCTGGCATCGACACTGCCGGCGGTCTTGGCCAGCGGCTCCCACGGGCCGATCGAGCCATCGGCGTTACCGGCCTTCTCCGCGCCCATCGGCGTGAGCGTGGTACCGAGCTTGGCCGCCTCATCGGCGGAAACCGCAGCCATGACGCTGGTCGCCAGCAGGGACATGCCCAGCACACCGGCTTTCAGCAGACTTGTGGTCATCTTCATCGTTGTCGTCCTGGATCAGAGTTCTTAGAAGTTCACGCCGAAGCTGAGGGCGACGAAGTCGCGGTCATCCACGGTGCTGTACTTGCCATCGAAGAAGTTGGTGTACGACAGGCTCGCCGTGTAGGTGTTCTGGTACTCCGCGTCCAGGCCCAGGCTGATCGCCTTGCGGCCTTCCTCGAAGTTGCCACCAGGGCCCGGCGAGTAGCCGGACACGTCGTGGGACCAAGCCACGTTGGGCTTGAGGTTGACCCCGGCGAAGACGTCGTTGTAGTCCCAGATCACCCGGGCGCGATACCCCCAGGAGGTGCTGGTGGTGTAGCCGTCGTTCTCGCACTTGCGGTTGAGGTTGGTGGTCGACGCCCCAGCCCCGGCACCGGCGATGGTGCTGGCGTTGAGTGCCTGGCAGGTGTCGGCGCCGCCGGTCGCCGGCAGCGGGCCTGGGCCGAACACTGGGTCGCGGCCGTAACGGGTGTCGTGTGCGCTCTCCAGGCCGCCCACATGGGTGACGCCCAGTTCGCCCACCACGGTCATGCGGCTGGCGCCCATCACCTGGTCGAAGAAGTGCGTCAGGGTGGTCTGGAACTGGGTGATTTCCTTGCGGCGATAGCCGTGCAGGTCCTGACCCGGGGTACCGTTGAGCAGCGAAGCGTTGGCCAGGGCGCCGCCCAGTGGACGCACACCGGCGAACAGAATGTCGGTGGTATTCAACTGCACAGGAGCGTTGGGACGGTAGCTGATTTCACCGCTCCACGCCGTGCCGGTGGGCAGGGTGGTGGAGAAGCTCAGGCCGTACAGGCGGATGTCTTCAGGGTACTCGACGAAGTATTGCGAGTTGCCCGCGACGATCAGCGGCGCCAGCGGGCGCAGGCTGGCCGGCAGCGACGGAATGCCGGCGAATACCGCAGGCGAGGCGCCGGTGGCGCTGAAGATCGGCGCACGGCTGTGGTAGTTCATGAAGTAGGCACCGAACTCGGTGTCCAGCGGTTCGAACATGTAGCGCAGCGCCACGCCGAACTGGCCGCTGTCACGCGCGTCGCGGTCCGGACCACGGCGCACCATCACGCCCTCTTCGTTGATGTTCACGCCACGGGTGGCGAGGAACTGCTGCGCTGCGCCTGGCACCGTGCGGCTGCTGTTGAGCACGCGCAGGTTGTCGGTGCAGCCGTCGGAGATGATGTCGGGCTGGGAGAAGAAGGTGCCGCAGTTGTCGGTGACGGTCTGGTCCCATTCGAGCTGGTAGAAGGCTTCGGCCGACAGGTTGTCGGTCAGGCTCTGGGAGATGTAGAACATGTTGACCGGGATCAGGCCTTCCTTGATCTCGGCGCCTGGGCGGCGGAAGGCAGCGACGTCGATCGGGTTGATCGAGTTGATGCCGCCCCCGATGAAGGTACTTTCACCCCAGCTCACCACCTGCTTGCCGAAGCGCACCGAACCCGGCATGTCGGCGATGGCGTAGTTGTGGTAGATGAACGCGTCGAGCAGTTGCGCGCCCGAGGACTTGGCCCCCGACTTGCGCCCCGAGTCGCTGATATCCTTGAACTCGCGGCCTTCGTCCTTGAGCTCGAAGTCGTACCAGTACTTGCCACGGACGAAGACGCCGGTGTCGCCGTACTTGAGTTCGAGATCGTGGATACCCTTGAAGATCTTGGAGAAGGTCTCGCCTTTCTTGAAGTTCAGGTGGCCATCGTCGGAGGTCTGGGACAGGCCCTTGCCACCGTTGTTGACGCCGATCAGGTTCTTGTTGGGGTTGGCAGTCGACCAGCTGGCCCCGATGGAGAGCGATGAGTCGAACTGACCTTCGATTTCCCCGATGTTGAAACTCACACCGAATGCGGGACTTGCGAGCGTGGAAGCGAGGCTGACGGCCAAGGGCAGCTTGGCCCGGCGCCAGAACGGGTTTGCAGATGTCATCGACGCTACTCCATGTACTTTTTTGTTATGGCAGTGAGTCCTTTCAGAAACGGCCCCGAGCGCTGCGAGCAGGCTCCTGCCAGAGGCAGCACGGCATGCGCGTGCGCCCTCCCCCATTTCTGAAAATCCCCTGACCCGACTATAGCCAGCGGCCACACGCGCTTGATCCCTCTAAAGTGTGATTTGCGTCTCGCAAGCAGAGGCATCGCAAATGGCCACTTCGATCGCTGGCAGTGCAGAAGCATGGCTCAATTTCGTCGTTTGACAAGGCGCGATACCTCTAACACGCGGGTCACGCCAGAACAGGCGTGACCCGGGCAAGTGTTACAGGGTCGAGAGGAAAGTACTGTTACTGGCCTGCCACTGGGTGACGTCCACGCGTATACGCTTCTTGTCGAGCTTGCCCACGCTGGTCTTGGGAATTTCAGTAACAACGGCGATCTGGCTCGGAATCGCCCACTTGTTGATGTGCCCCAACTCGACGAACGGCTTGAGATGCTCCTTGAGCACCTTGGCGTCCAGCTGCTGGCCTTCGTGCACGACCAGCAGCGCGAATGGCCGCTCGCCCCACTGCGGATCGGGCACGCCGACCACCGCCACCTCGCGCACGGCCCCGTGACGGCTGATCAGGTCTTCAAGATCGAGGGAGGAGATCCATTCGCCACCGGTCTTGATCACATCCTTGATGCGGTCGCGGATATCGATGTAGCCCATGCCATCGAGCGTGGCGACATCGCCGGTGTGCAACCAGCCGCCAGCCCACAGCTCGTTGCTCTTTTCCGGTTCGTTGAAATAGCCCATGGTCAGCCAGGGGGCGCGCAGCACCAGCTCGCCCTGGGCCTCGCCGTCGGCGGGCAGGAAGTTGCCGTGGTCGTCGACGATGGCCGCCTCCACCAAGGGTACGGGTACGCCGGCCTTGATGCGGTAGCTGACGCGCTCGTCTTCACCACCGGCCAGCAGTTCTTCGTTCAGGTGCGCGCAGGAGATCAGCGGGCAGGTTTCCGACATGCCATAGGCCGCAGTGAGCTGGATGCCCCGCGCCAGGGCAGCCTCGTACAGCGCCCGGTTGAGCGCGCTGCCGCCGATGATCACCTTCCAGCCACCGAAGTCCTGGCCCTTGGCTGAAGGGCAGTTGAGCAGCATCTGCAGGATGGTCGGCACGCAGTGGGAGAAGGTGACCTTTTCCTCGCGCCACAGCTTGATCAGCATGTCTGGCTCATAGCGCCCCGGATACACCTGCTTGATGCCCATCATGGTCGCCGCGTAGGGGATACCCCAGGCATGAACGTGGAACATCGGCGTGATCGGCATGTAGACGTCGTTGGTGCTCAGCAGGCGCACGCTGTCGAGGCTGCCGAGCACCGACGTTTCGGCCAGGGTGTGCAGCACCAGTTGACGGTGGGTGAAGTACACGCCCTTGGGGTTGCCGGTGGTACCGGTGGTGTAGAAGGTGGTGGCCACCGAGTTCTCGTCGAAGTCGGGGAAGTCGTAATGCGGGCTGGCGGCGGCGAGCAGTTGCTCGTACTCACCGACCAGGTTCGGCAGCTCGGCGGTCTTGTCCGGGCCGTCAGTGATCAGCAGGGTCTTGTCGACCGTGGTCAGTTGCCCGGCGATGGCCTGGTAGAGGCCGACGAAATCGCTGTTGACCAGCACGAAGCGATCTTCGGCGTGGTTCATGGTGTAGAGGATCTGCTCGGGAGACAGGCGCACGTTGATGGTGTGCACCACCGCGCCGATCATCGGGATGGCGAACATGCATTCCAGATAGCGGTGGCTGTCCCAGTCCATCACCGCCACCGTGTCACCGGCCTTGACCCCGGCTTCAGTGAGCACGTTGGCCAGCCTGGCGATGCGCTCGCCGAGTTCGGGATAGGTCAGCCGCACCTTGTCGCGGTAGACGATTTCACGGGTCTTTTCGTAGCGGCTGCCAGACATCAGCAGGCGTTTGATCAGCAGCGGGTAGGTGTAGGCGCCGTCGGCGGGCTTGAGGAGGCGGGTCTGCAGCATGGGTATCCCTTTTCTGAAAAGCGTGCCGGATATTCAAGGATTTACTGTAGATCGGTGACGCGACGGTCAAATCAGCCGAAGGAATGATTTGGCGTCGCAAAGTATGAGTGGCAATGTGCGAACAGGGCGTTACAGCGCCGCAGAATCCGGAGCCGATGCGCTCCCCACCTCTGGCCTTTGCCGACGGAGCCGCCAATGTCGCGTCATGCAGTTTTTCTCGACCATCACTCCCTTGACCTGGGAGATCTCGACCTTTCTGCGCTCGAACAGCAGTTCGACAGCCTGCAACTGCATGCCGCCAGCGCAGCGGAACAGGTCAGCGAACGCCTGCAGGGCGCCAGCGTGGTGATCAGCAACAAGGTGATGCTCGATGCTGCGGCGCTTGCGGCCAATCCACAAGTGAAACTGATCCTGGTGGCCGCCACCGGCACCAACAACGTCGACCTCGCCGCCGCCCGCGCTCAGGGCGTTACCGTGTGCAACTGCCAGGGCTACGGCACACCTTCGGTAGCGCAGCACACACTGGCGCTGCTGCTGGCCCTGGCCACCCGGCTATGCGACTACCAGCAAGCGGTAAAGGACGGCGCATGGGCCAAGGCCAGCCAGTTCTGCCTGCTGGACTTCCCCATCGTCGAGCTGGAAGGCAAGACCCTGGGCCTGTTGGGGCACGGCGAGCTGGGCGGCGCGGTGGCGCGCCTGGCCGAGGCGTTCGGCATGCGTGTGCTGAGCGGGCAGATCCCCGGACGACCGGCGCGCGCCGACCGCCTGGCGCTGGATGAACTGCTGCCGCAAGTCGATGCCCTGACCCTGCACTGCCCGCTGAACGAGCAGACCCGCCACATGATCGGCGCCCGTGAACTGGCCTTGCTCAAGCCAGGTGCCCTGGTGGTGAACACCGCCCGCGGCGGCCTGATCGATGAACAGGCGCTGGCTGATGCCTTGCGCAGCGGTCACCTGGGCGGTGCGGCGACCGATGTGCTGAGCGTCGAGCCGCCGGTAAACGGCAACCCGCTGCTGGCGGCAGACATCCCGCGGCTGATCATCACCCCGCACAGCGCCTGGGGTGCGGTGGAGTCGCGCCAGCGTATCGTCGGGCAACTGGCCGAAAACGCCCAGGCGTTCTTCGCCGGTCAGCCACGGCGGGTGGTGGCCTGAAGCGCAAACCCACTCGGTCGCTACTGCCAACCCGTGCACGGTCCTCAGCACGGGTGCGGTCCCTGTAGGAGCGGGTTTACCCGCGAAAAAGACACCGCGCTGCCTGGCACGGGCTACGCCCGTGTTCGCGGGCAAGCCCGCTCCCACAGGGTGGACTGCCCCCAAGAAGCTGGACACAAATCCAACCCTTGGGGGATCGATGGGCAAATACACAGAGCAGTTCAAGCCCACGGCTATCACCGTCTACCTGGAAGGCAGTAACGGCTTTGGGCTGGCTTCTAGATTTTGAGCAAGACAGTTGCTCCTGCAGCGACCACGCCGCGTCCCGGTGCGCCAAGTGATACACTTCGCGCTTTTTCAGGAGGCGTCCGCCGATGGACCCGCGCAGTGAAGTGTTGCTCCGCCAGGCGGACCTGTTCCAGGGCCCGCTGCTGATCGCCGGCGCCGCCGCCGATGGCCTGCTCGGGCAACTGCCGCACGCGCACGCCTGGACCTGGCACGCCGGTGATCAGGCGCTGCTGGAGCAGCGTTTCACTGGCCGCAGCCACTACGGCGTGGAGGTGCCACAGGTTCCGTTCGACGCGGCGGTACTGTTCCTGCCCAAATCCCGCGACCTTGCCGCCTACCTACTCAATGCCCTGGCCTCGCGCCTGGGCGGGCGCGAGCTGTATCTGGTCGGCGAGAAACGTGGCGGAATCGAGGGCGCGGCCAAGCAACTGCAAGCCTTCGGCAAACCGCGCAAGCTCGACAGCGCCCGCCACTGCCAGCTGTGGCAGGTGACCGTGGACAATGCGCCCGAGGCCAAGCCCCTGGAGAGCCTGGCGGAGCGCTTCGAGCTGGCGCTCGAGGATGGCCCGCTGCAGGTGGTCAGCCTCCCGGGCGTGTTCAGCCACGGCCGCCTGGATCGCGGCACCGCGCTGCTGCTGCAGCATCTGGAGCAACTGCCGGTAGGCCATGTGCTGGACTTTGGCTGTGGCGCGGGCGTACTCGGCGCGACCATCAAGCGACGTTATCCACAAAGCAACGTCAGCCTGCTCGATGTCGATGCCTTCGCCGTGGCCGCCAGTCGACTGACCCTGGCTGCAAATGGTCTGCAAGGCGAGGTGATCAGCGGTGATGGCATTGATGCAGCACCCGATAATCTCACCGTGATCCTGAGCAATCCCCCGTTCCATACCGGGGTGCACACCGACTATCAGGCGGCGGAAAACCTGCTGAGAAAAAGCAGCAAAATTCTGCAAAAAGGCGGCGAAATACGCTTGGTTGCCAATAGCTTCCTGCGCTATCAACCCCTGCTCCAGGAGGCCTTGGGCAACTGCGAAATCCGCGCCGAAGCAGACGGCTTCCGGATCTACAGGGCAACACGCGGTTAAAAAATTAACGCTTGCCCAAACCGTTTCGGCTAGGCAGAATCCGCTCCGTCCTAGGGGAGTAGTCTCCCGCAAGCACCCTCTGCTTGCCCGGTACGCGTCAACACACTTGGCCCACAGGCCATGGCGCGTGCGACCTCACGGCTCACACAGATGAGCCCGGGGTTTGACAAGACCTATGACACGCACACCTTACCCGGGGCGGGGAGGCTGTACGTGTCATAGCCGTGTCGACCCGCCCCGTAGGAAGCCTGATGCTCGAATCCCTGCTCGTTCCCACCGCCATCGTTGCGCTCGCCGAAATCGGCGACAAGACGCAATTGCTCGCGCTCATTCTCGCGGCGCGCTTTCGTAAGCCGTGGCCGATCATCGCCGGCATCGTCGCCGCCACCCTCGCCAACCATGCAGCCGCCGGCGCCGTGGGGGCCTGGGTCAGCGGGTTCTTCACCGAAAGCGTGCTGCACTGGATCCTGGCTGCAAGCTTCACCGCCACCGCCCTGTGGACCCTGGTCCCGGACAAGATGGACGATGACGAAACCAGCAATGCACGCCGCTTCGGCCCGTTCCTGACCACGTTGATCGCGTTCTTCCTGGCGGAGATCGGTGACAAGACCCAGGTCGCCACGGTGATGCTGGCCGCGCAGTACCCGCACCTGATCATGGTCATCATCGGCACTACGCTGGGCATGTTGATTGCCAACGTACCAGTGGTCCTGGCGGGCAACTTCGCGGCCGACAAACTGCCGCTGGCGTTGATCCGTCGACTGGCGGCGGCAGCGTTCTTCGTGCTGGCAGCGGTCGCGGTGTATTCGGCGATGAAGACCAGTGGGTGGATTGGCTAGGGCAACGAAGACAGGGCAGGAAGGTGAGAGCGGTCCTGACTGTGGGAGCGGGCTCGTCCCGCGATCACCGGCAAAGCCGGTGCCAGACACCGCAGCACCTGGCACCGGCTTTGCCGGTGATCGCGGGACCAGCCCGCTCCCACAGGAATTGCTCCAGCCGCGGGATAGTTGAACCAGACAACTACCCCACCGCGCAGAGCGGGTTACTTCTTCGCCGCCTGGTACAGCGGCATCACCTTCGGAATCGCGGCCTGCAGCGACGCGATGCGGCTGGCCGAAGCCGGGTGAGTGCTCATGAACTCAGGCGGTGCGCCTTCGGACGCCTTGCTCATCTTGTTCCACAGGGTGATCGCCGCATTCGGGTCGTAACCGGCCCGTGCCGACAGTTCCAGGCCGATCAGGTCGGCCTCGTTCTCGTTGGCCCGGCTGTTGGGCAGGGTCATGGAGTAGTTCACCACAGTGTCGGCCAGCGCCATGCTGTCCTGGCCAAGGCCGAAGATCGCACCGGCGCCCTGGCGCGCCATCTCGATACCGTAGGCCTTGGACATCGCCTCGCGACCATGCTCACGCAGGGCGTGGGCGATTTCATGGCCCATGACCGCAGCCAGCTCAGCGTCGGTGAGCTTGAGCTGATCAATCAGCCCGGTGTAGACGATGATCTTGCCGCCCGGGCCGCAGTTGGCGTTGAGCTCATCGCTCTTGATCACGTTGACCTCCCACTTCCATTGCGCGGCATCCGGCCGGAATTGCGGGGCCTGGGCAATCAGGCGGTCGGCAATGACCTGCACACGCTTGGCATCGGCACTGCTCTTGTCCAGCACGCCCTTGCTCGACGCTTCACCGAGGGTCTGCTGGTACGACTGCGCATACATCTGGTTGACCTCATCGGTCGACAGCATGCTGAACATGTACTGCTTGCGCTCGACGCCAACCGCTCCGCCGCTGGTGGTATTGACCGCCTGGCAACCACCCAGCAGAACGCTGGCGCTCAACAGGCTGATCACGAAAGACTTACGCATGAAAACACTCCCTTTTTACATGCCGCGTATCCTAGGCCCACTCGCCTGACCCTGCCAGAGCCGCAGGGAAGATTTCTCTCATCTTCCCCTCATGCTTTCCCTCGACCACGCCGATAACAAAAGAAAACGACCTCCTTGCGTGGAGCTTTCCAGTAATGAAGTTCAAGTCGATCCAGTTTTCCGTGGCGGCCCTGGCCGGTGCCATTGTATTGAGCATTGTCGCGGCGCTGGTGCTGTACGCCGTGTACTCCGGGGCCCGCACCCAGGACCTGGTACAGCAGCGCACCCAGCAGCAGTTCGAAAGCGTGATCGAACAGCGCCTGTCGGCCCTGGCCCGCACCCAGGTGAGCGAGATCCAGCGCGGCCTGGAAGCGCCGCTGCTGATCAGTCGCAGCCTGGCCACGGTCAACGCCATGCTCGGCATGCAGGACGTCGACGGCAAACCGCTGATGCAGATCGACCGCGCCTACCTGAACAACCTGCTCAAGCGCACCGTGGAGGTCAACCCGACGGTGCTCGGTGCGTATCTGGGCTGGGAACCGAACGCACTGGATCACGCCGACATCAATGGCGAACGCTACCTGCCCTGGTGGTTCCGCAACGCCGACGGCAGTCTCGGCCAGGACCGCCTGGTGGACGTCAACGACCACACCGTGCTGTCGACCGGGGTACGCGCCAGTGAGTATTACCTTTGCCCGAAGGAAACCAAGAAGGCCTGCGTGATCGACCCGGCGCCCTACAAGGTTGGCGACAAGATGGTGATGCTCGCTTCGTTCGTCGAGCCGATCATGGTCAACGGTCAGTTCCAGGGCATCGCCGGGGCCGACCTGTCGGTGAACTTCATCCAGGACCTGCTCAACGCTGCCGACCGCCAGCTGTACAACGGCGCCGGCGAACTGGCACTGGTGTCGAGCAACGGTCGTCTGGTCGCCTATACCAAGGACGCCTCCAAGTTCGGCGAGAAGGCCAGCGACGTGCTGGACCCGGCCGAAGCCGCAACCCTGGCCAGTATCAGCGGCGAAGACCTGCAATATAAAGTCGACACCGCCAAGGACCGTATCGAGCTGTTCCTGCCGTTCAAGGTCGCCAGCACCGACGCGCGCTGGGTCCTGCTGCTGGAAATGCCGCTGAGCACGGTCATGGCCGACGTCAACCAGCTACAGAAAGACCTCGGCGAGCAGCGCCGTACCGACATCGCCGGCATGACCCTGGTCGGCCTGGGCATCGCCGCCCTCGGCCTGCTGGTTATCTGGCTGCTGGCCCATGGCATTGCCCGTCCGCTGAAACAGATGGTGGCGATGCTCGACGACATCGCCCAGGGCGAAGGCGACCTCACCCGCCGCCTGCAGAGTGACCGCGCCGACGAGCTGGGCGCCATCGCCAAAGGCTTCAACACCTTCCTGGCCAAGCTGCAGGCGATGATCAGCCAGGTGGTGACCTCGGTACAGAAAGTCAGCGACTCCTCGGAGCACACCGCCGACATCGCCATCCGCACCAACCAGGGCGTGCACAGGCAGATGGCCGAGATCGACCAGGTAGCCACCGCCGTGCAGGAGATGACCGCCACCGCCCAGGACGTGGCACGCAATGCCACCCACGCCGCGCACGCGGCCAGCAATGCCGACCAGGCTGCCAACCAGGGCATGCAGATCGTGCGCGACACCTCGCAGTCGATCAGCATCCTGGCCAGCGAGATCGGCCGTGCAGTGACCGTGGTGCAGACCTTGGCCCGCGACAGCGAGAACATCAATGCCATCCTGGTGACCATCCGCGCCATCGCCGAACAGACCAACCTGCTGGCGCTCAACGCTGCCATCGAGGCGGCCCGCGCCGGAGAGCAGGGCCGCGGCTTCGCCGTGGTCGCCGACGAGGTGCGCAACCTGGCGCAGAAGACCCAGCAGGCCACCCAGGAAATCCAGCAGATGATCCAGCAGTTGCAGCAGGGCACCCGCGATGTGGTCAAGGTGATGGAAGACAGCCAGGGCAAGACCGACGACAGCGTGCAGCAGGCCAGCCGTGCTGCCGAAGCGCTGGAGAGCATCACCGAGGCCGTGTCGGTGATCAACGACATGAACACCCAGATCGCCAGCGCCGCCGAACAGCAGAGCGCGGTGGCCGAGGACATCAACCGCAACGTCATCAACATCGGCCAGGTGGCCGGCGAAGTGGCCGGCGGGGCTGACGAATCGAGCCAGGCCAGTGCCGAGCTGACCAAGCTGGCCGAGCAGCAGCGGCGGTTGATCAATCAGTTCAGGGTTTGATTCAAATACCGAGTCGCTCTTTTCGCGGGCAAGCCCATCTCTGTGAGGAGTGGGCTTGCCCGCGAAATGCTCGCCATAAATCTCAAGCCGGAGTCAGGCACTCCGGCCCATCGAGCTTCGGATCATTGACCAGATGCGCCAGCGCCCGCTCGCGCAACGCCGCTGGAGGGCTGGCCAGCAGCTCGTGCAGGCGCGCCAGCGGTGTGTCGGGATCCAGCCAGGCGGCCTGCCCGGCCTCATCGAGAATCAATGGCCGACGCTGGTTCATCGCCGCCTGAGTGACCACCGCACAACTGAGCCAGACCTGCTCCTGCACCGGATACGCCTCCCACACCGCGGCATAGAACAACGACGCGCCCTCCCCCGGCGTAACCCAGTACGGGCGCTTGCGCGCCGTTCCGCGCCACTCGTAGAAGCCGTTGGCCGGCATCAGGCAACGGCGCTGGCGAAATGCATCACGAAACATCGGCTGCTCGGCGAGGGTCTCGGCGCGGGCATGGGCGGGGGTGCGGGACAGGTCGGTGAGCCAGGCCGGGGTCAGGCCCCAGCGTGCCCTGGTCAGCTGCAACTGGCCGTCGAGCCGGCGTTGAATCAGCACCGACGCCCCAGGCGAGATGTTCCATTGGGCCTGCTGGTCGGCGGGAAATCCGGGCAGGGCGGCAAAAGCCTGGGACCAGCGAAAGAGGGCGTAACGTCCACACATAAGACAGCAAACCTAGCAGATCAGGGTACCGGGGATACTCTCCGGCTCGTCCCCGGCAAGGGGCTGGGCGGCATTGTACTCATCGATCAGCTGCCGTGCGTACCCGGCCTGTTCATCGGCAACCGCCAGGGCCAGCAAGCCCTGCATCGGCAGATCGCCCATGGCGCCGACCAGATCGCCGCCGATCAGGTGCACCTGGACGCCTTCGCTGGCCAGCATGCCTACCAGCATCTGCGCCTCCATCAGGCTCTCGGGTTCGTAGATGCGGCGCATCAGGCATCGTCCTCGCGGCGTACTTCGAGCATCCATTCGTCACCATGCACCTGCAGGATGAACACGATGGGCTGGCAGCACACCTGGCAGTCCTCGGTGTAGTGCTGGTCGCCACCGGAAATATCGACCGTGGTTTCCACACGCTCACCGCAATAAGGACAGTCATAAAAGTCGATTTCGAGCATCGGGGGCCTGCGCAGTGACTTATGCGTATAATTGCCGGTCTGTTTACGGGGTCCGTGTGTGTCCGAGCCGTTTTTTTCGGCCCCGCCCCTACTTTATTACTCTAGCCGTTTCCAACAAGAGAGCATGATGGGCGAATTCGATGCCATCCGACCTTACGACGACGCTGAAGTGCCTGCCGTGCTGGCACGCCTGCTCAGCGACCCGGCATTCCTCGATATCCTCACCCACTTCCGTTTCCCGCGTATCGCGGGCGCCTTCGGCTGGCTGCTCAAGCCGCTGATCGCCCGGCGCCTGCGCAAGGAGTTCGCTGGCGTGACCAGCGTCTCGACCCTGCAGGACAAGGTCGAATACTACGTCGACCGCACCATCGACCGAGCCACCGACGGGGTCACCTACACTGGCGTCGAGCAGCTCAAGTCGGGCAGTGCCTACCTGTTCCTGGCCAATCACCGCGACATCGTCATGGACCCGGCGTTCGTCAACTATGCGGTCTATCACGCCGGCCTGCCGACGCCACGCATCGCCATCGGCGACAACCTGCTGCAAAAGCCGTTCGTCAGCGACATGATGCGTCTGAACAAGAGCTTCATCGTGCACCGCTCGATCAGTGGCCGACGCGAGAAGCTCGCGGCTTACCAACTGCTGTCGGCCTACATCAACCATTCGATCCGCAACGACAGCGCCTCGATCTGGATTGCCCAGGCCGAAGGCCGTGCCAAGGATGGTGACGATCGCACCGATTCGGCGATCCTCAAGATGTTCCACATGAGCCGCAAGGACGAGCCGTTCGGCGCAGTGATCCAGAGCCTGAACCTGATCCCGGTGTCGATCAGCTACGAATACGACCCCTGCGACCAGGCCAAGGCGCGCGAACTGTATATCCGCGCCACCACCGGCACCTACAAGAAAGTGCCCGGCGAAGACGACAACAGCATCGCCCAGGGCATCACCGGCTACAAAGGCCGGGTGCACATCAACTTCGCACCGCCGGTGACCGAGTACCACGAGGACACCAAGCAACTGGCCCTGGCCATCGACCGGCAGATTCTCGGCGGCTACCGGCTGTTCCCGGTCCACTACCTGGCCTATGCGATGTGGGACGGGCAGGACGCGGCGCTGGAAGTACCCGCCGCAGAGAAAGTGTTTGCGGCCGAGGAGCTGGCACGCGCCAAGGAGGAGTGGCAGCGTCGCCTGGAGGCCTGCCCTGCGGAGCACCGGCCATACCTGGTGCAGCAGTATGCGACGCCGGTGCGCAATCAGTACCAGGTCAAGCGCCAGGCCGAGGTGGTTTGAGACGAAGCCGCTCCCGCAGGAACACCGCCGCGTTCATGAACGGCGCCATACCTGCAGGAGCGGCCTTGTGCCGCAGAAAAGCTGTTCAGATCCAGGTGCTGAACCACGACAACAGCAGCGCCATCGCCAGGCACGAGAAGCCCAGGATGTAGTAGTAGCGCGGTACACGCAGGTCGAACGCATCGACCAGCCCTTCCTCGGCAGCCAGGCTTTCACGCACATCGCTCTGGCGACGCCGCGCACTGTGCAGCAGCAGGCCGCCGGGGCAGGTGATGAACAGCGCCAGGACATTGATCAGCTTGGCGGGATGGGCGGCCAGGAACCCCCAGAGGACTTGCAGGGACATCGCGCAACCTCGAAACGACGATAAGCAAAGCCCGGCATTCTACCCAAGCTCCACCCAACCTCCCGTTTTTTGCGACCAAGTGTCATTAAATTTCATCTGTCACACGCTCGTCATCCAGACAGGCCACCCTGTCGGCCTTTCCAGACCGGAGCTTGTCATGCTGCACGCCGAAAACCAGGACCGTCTCTACCTCGTCTCGCAGAGCGACGAGCAGCAGGCACTGATCGACGGATTCGCGATCAATGTCCACGACCAGCGCTGGCTGGTGTATTGCGCCCTGGGCGGACACGCGCACCAGGACCTGCCGGAGGTCGATATGGACACCGGGCTGAGTATGCTGGATTTCGGCATCGAGGCGGCCTGACCGCCCACTCGCGACCCAGTGGGAGCGGGCTTGCCCGCGAAAAGTACACCGCGGTGCATGGCACCGGCGAAGCCGGTGTTCGCGGGCAAGCCCGCTCCCACAGGGACCACGTCTACCAGGGGTTGGGCATCGTCCGACCAAAGAAAAACCCGCTGCCTGTCGCCAGGCAGCGGGTTTTGTTCATTCAGGCGGCGTGCTTATTCAGCCAGGACCTGACCGATGGTCGGGTCCTTGAACAGCCGGGTCAGCGCATCGCTGAGTACGTCACTGACCAGCTTGGTGTTGGTTTCCTGGTTCGGCGCCATGCCGAAGCGCTGGTCAAGCGAGGCGCCGTAACGGCCGCTGTAGCGACGGTTGGCGTTGGACACGTCGGCACGGAAGGTGGCACCGATGGTGGCCTCGGTCACGTACATCTTGTCCTTGGGCGACTGGTACTTCAGCTCGGCCAGGGTCACGGTCAGCTGTGGCGCGCTGCCGGCCCCCGAGGTGGGGGTGAAGCCGAGCAGGCGTACTGCCGCTTCGGCCTGGGCCTGCAGCTTGGGCACGACGTCATTGCCGTTGACGGTAATGGTGCTGGTCTCGGGGTACATGCCACCCCGCGTGCCCAGCGACTGCGAAGCACGGCCGTCGACCACCCGCACGACCACCGGCTGGCCACGACCTACCGGATTGAGCTGAGCGGTGAGCTTGGGTTGCGGGCTGAGTTGCTGCGGGCTGTGTGCACAGCCGACCAGGCTCAGGGTGGCCACCGCCATCAAACCGAACAACAGACGTTGCAGCATGCGCATTTCTCCAGAAAAAGCGGCAAAGGCCCACAGTATACCCAGCCTGGAGCAAGCCAGTCATCGGCCCGCAGCTGCTGTCACAATGGTTTCATGGCCCCGGCGTTATCCTTGCCCCAGCCCGATCAAACAGGACTCGCCGCCATGGCCTCGCTCTGGACCTTGCTCTTCCAACGCCCGCGCCACAACACCTACGCCCGCCTGGATGCCGATGGCAAATGCCTGGCCTTCAAGCAGTGCCACCAGGCACCGAGCGGCGTTGGCTGGGTCCAGGTCAGCGAAGCGCACCTGGGCTGGCTGGGCCATCCGTTGCCCAACAGTGCGCGGATTTGCGTACCTGCAAGCCGCCGTTGGCAGCAACGCATCCTCCCCGCCTGACAAACGCTGCAATAAAAACCCAAGAAGAACGACCTTTCTGCCCGCGACCTCGTTATAATCTCCCCCCGATTATAAGGACGTCTCCTGATCGGGCCCCGCACTCGCCGCTTGACCCCGGCACCTTCACCGCTTCGCCCACAGAGAGCCTTCCACTCAGGTCTTGCATTGGCTGTCGTGCCTGCTGTCTCTGGCCGTCTGCTGCGCATGAACCTGCGGGTTGCCACCGCGCAGTCCACTTTTGAGGTTCACGACTCCAAAAGAGCGTGAAAAAACGGTTTTTCACAACTTCACGAGAGTGTGGCGAGCAAATGAACAGTCTGGCATGTGCAAAAGCGGCAGATACGTCTCGAACAGCCCTGAACAGACGGCAAAAGCGCTCATCCTGGATGGGAGCCTGAGGCCGGTCCATAACGCACGACGGAACACTTGACCATAAGTCGAATTGCCGCACCCGTGGCAAATGGCGTTCAATTATCGAACACCCAAGACTGATTGGCGGTGTCCGCGGAAGTTGCAAGAACTGCGAAGAGTCGGACATGGCGATCCTGGCCAACCCAGGGGTCCTATGCTGTCAATTAGGTGCTGTAGATTGTGGAGACGCGTTAATGGCGCAGAACGAATCGGTTGATGTGGTACTGGTAGGCGCGGGCATCATGAGTGCCACCCTGGCCGTACTGCTCAAGGAGCTGGACCCTGCGATCAAGCTGGAAGTCGTCGAGGCGATGGACTCCGGGGCCGCGGAAAGCTCCAACCCCTGGAACAACGCCGGGACCGGCCACGCCGGCCTGTGCGAGCTGAACTATACGCCCCAGGCCGCCGATGGCAGCATCGACATCAAGAAGGCCGTGCACATCAATACCCAGTTCGAGGTGTCCCGCCAGTTCTGGGCCTACCTGAGCAAGAAGGGCGGCTTCGGCTCGCCGCGCGACTTCATCAATCCCGTGCCGCACCTGAGCTATGTCGAAGGTGACAAGGGCGTGCAATTCCTCAAGAAGCGCTTCGAGCTGCTCAAGCAGCACCACGCGTTCTCCGAGATGGAATACACCGAAGACAAGGCGCTGATGAACGAGTGGATGCCGCTGATGATGCCTGGCCGCCCGGCCGACCAGCACATCGCGGCCACCCGCGTGCTCAAGGGTACCGACGTCAACTTCGGCGCCCTGACCAACAAGCTGCTCAAGCTGCTGGGCGACAGCCCCAATGCCCAGGTCAAGTACAGCAAGAAGGTCACCGGCCTGCGCCGTAAAGGCGACGGCTGGACCGTGAGCATCAAGGACGTCAACAGCGGCAACAGCCGTGAAGTCGACGCCCGCTTCGTCTTCCTCGGCGCAGGTGGCGCGGCGCTGCCGCTGCTGCAAGCGTCGGGCATCCCGGAGAGCAAGGGGTTCGGCGGTTTCCCGGTCAGCGGCCAGTGGCTGCGCTGCGACAATCCGGAGATCGTCAAGCAGCACCAGGCCAAGGTCTACAGCCAGGCCGCGGTCGGTGCCCCGCCAATGTCGGTGCCACACCTCGACACGCGCGTGGTCGACGGCAAGAAATCCCTGCTGTTCGGGCCTTACGCCGGCTTCACCACCAAGTTCCTCAAGCATGGCTCGTTCATGGACCTGCCGCTGTCGGTGCGCATGGGCAACATCGGCCCGATGCTGGCGGTGGCCCGCGACAACATGGACCTGACCAAGTACCTGGTCAGCGAAGTGATGCAGTCGATGGAGCAGCGCCTGGAATCGCTTCGCCGCTTCTACCCCGAAGCGAAAGCCGAGGACTGGCGCCTGGAAGTGGCCGGTCAGCGCGTGCAGATCATCAAGAAGGATCCGAAGAAAGGCGGCATCCTGCAGTTCGGCACCGAGCTGGTATCGGCCGCCGATGGCAGCCTGGCTGCGCTGCTTGGCGCCTCGCCGGGCGCGTCGGTGACGGTCTCGATCATGCTCGAGCTGATCGAGCGCTGCTTCCCCGAACAGGCCAAGGGCGCCTGGGCTGCCAAGCTCAAGGAGATCTTCCCGGCTCGCGAGAAGACTCTGGCCGCCGATGCCGCGCTGTACCACAAGATCAGCGCCGACAACGACGTGGCCCTGGACCTGGCACAAAACAGCCCGGCCAAGCACTACGCCTGAAACGGCTGAAACGAAAAAACGCCCCGAGGGGCGTTTTTTTGTGCCTGGAATCCCTGCCGCGAACAGGGCAGGACCGGCTCGAGGATCAGCCGCGGGCGTTAGCGATGATCTCGATGTACTCGGGCGCGTTGCGCTGGTCGGCGATCACTTCGGCGAAGGTCTTGCCGTGCTCGTCCTTGCCATCGACATCGTATCCAGCTTCAACGAAGAAGCCGACGAAACGCTCGAAGTCATCGATGCGCAGGCCACGGTAGGCCTTGATCAGCTTGTGGTGCGACGGCGAGGTCAGGCCATCGGCCGGCTCGAACTGAAGGAACGTCTTGATGTAGTCGTCGCTGATCTCGTCACCGATAACCTGCTTCTTGTCTTTACGCATTGCCGACTCCAACTGGGCCATCACGGGCATTTCAAAGGCGGGCAGTGTACCGCTGGCTGCCCATGCGCCTCAACGCGTACGTACGGTTCCAGTGTGCAGGTCGGCCCAGACATGGCCGTTGGCGTAACTGAGGAACTGCACGTACAGCGTCTCGTTGCGCAGCAGGTCCATGATCACCCGGTAATCGGCCTGTGGATAATTCAGCGTCAGGGTACGGGTCTTGTCATCGTAGGTCGGCCGCTTGAGGCTCTTGCCGCCCTCGCCGTCGAAGGTGACCAGCACCTGCGCGATGGTTGCCCCCTTGCTCATGGGCTTGCCCTTCAGGCGCAAGGTCAGGGACGAGGTGATGGGAATCGGCTGCTGGCTGGACTGACGCTGGGCACCGACCACCACCGAGTAATCGGTGACCTGCAGCAGTTGTTGCGACTCGGGTTCTTCCTGGCGCAGCGAGAGGTCATCAGGCGGGAGGAACTGGCTGTGCAAAGGCGCTGCCGACAGCGGCAGGCTCAGCGCCAGCAGAAGGGGAAAGATCGCGCGCATGAAGGGCTCCTTGGCATAGGGGAGCACTCTAGCACGCCTGATCGATCGCTACTGGCAGCGTACGCTCAATCGAACTGCGCGCGCATCCAGGCCTGGTACTGTGCCACCCCGTCCTCACCCTCGCGCGGTGCCCAGTAGGCATGCTCGCCGTCGCCTACCGGGCGGTAGGGGCCGGACTTGCATTCGAACAGGATGCTGTCATCTTCGAGCACCACCAACCCGTGATAGGTGCCAGGCGCCAGGTCGACCCCCAGGCAATCGCCGCCGGCTTCGAGCACGCGCTTGTCGCACACCGCGCCCTGCTCGTCGAAGATCAGCAGCCCCAGACGCCCCTTGAGCACCACCAGCGCCTCGGCCTTGTCATCCTTCAGATGACGGTGCGGCGGAATGTAGGTACTGGTCTGCAAACCGATTGCCATGCGGTGGCAAGGTTCTTCCATCTCGTGAAAGTTGTGGTGCTGGCGGCCGCGCGGACTGGCAGCGGCCTTTTCAGCCAACGCCCCGAACAAGGCCTGATCCATGAAAGACGGCTTGCGCATGATCACATTCCTTTTACGGCGAAGATGCCATTGGCGTTGCGCCAGTAACCCTTGTAGTCCATGCCATAACCGAAGATATAGCGATCGACGCACGGCAGGCCGACGTAGTCAGCCTTCAAGTCCGGGCTGGCCTTGCGGTCGTGGTCCTTGTCGATCAGCACTGCGGTATAAACCGAGCGCGCACCAGCATGCTTGCAGAAGTCGATGATGGCGCTGAGGGTGTGGCCTTCGTCGAGGATGTCGTCGACGATCAGCACGTCACGGTCGATGAAGGAGATTTCCGGCTTGGCCTTCCAGAACAGCTCACCGCCGCTGGTCTGGTTGCGGTAGCGGGTCGCGTGCAGGTACGAGGCCTCCAGCGGGAACTGCAGGTGGGTCAGCAGTTTGCCGGCGAAGATCAGGCCGCCGTTCATCACGCAGAAGACCACGGGGTTCTTGTCGTGCAGGTCTTTGCAGATCTGCTCACCGACCTGGGCGATGGCCGCTTCGACCTGGGCTTCGTTGTACAGGCAATCGGCCTCGTTCATCACTTGGCGGATATGCTCGAGATCGGCGGACATGGCGCTCTCCAGGAGGTGCATTTTGGAAAAGCGGGCAAAGGTACGCATCCGCTCGTCCCAGATCAAGCATTTATGGACTAACGTGCTCAATGACTGCACGACAGCAAGGACTGAATAGATTAACCTAGCGCGGTTTTTTTGCCCGCCTCCCGGAGCCCTCCCCCTATGCCCATTCGTGAGATCCGCCATCCGCTGATCCGCCACAAGCTCGGCCTGATGCGCCGCGCCGATATCAGCACCAAGAACTTTCGCGAACTCGCCCAGGAAGTCGGTGCGCTCCTGACCTACGAAGCCACCCAGGACCTGCCGCTGGAAACCTACGAGATCGACGGCTGGTGCGGCAAGGTCCAGGTCGAGAAAATCGCCGGCAAGAAGATCACCGTAGTGCCGATCCTGCGGGCCGGCATCGGTATGCTCGATGGCGTGCTCAGCCTGGTCCCGGGCGCCAAGGTCAGCGCCGTGGGCGTGGCGCGCAACGAGGAAACCCTCGAGGCGCACACGTACCTGGAAAAACTCGCGCCGGACATCAACCAGCGCCTGGCACTGATCATCGACCCGATGCTCGCCACTGGCGCCTCGATGGTCGCCACCATCGACCTGCTGAAGAAGGCCGGTTGCCGGGAAATCCGCGCCATGGTCCTGGTCGCGGCGCCCGAAGGTATCGAGGTGGTCGAGAAAGCCCATCCGGACGTACAGATCTACACCGCGTCCATCGATCAGCGCCTGAACGAGCACGGTTACATCGTTCCGGGCCTCGGCGATGCCGGCGACAAGATCTTCGGCACCAAGCAGAAGGACGCCTGACCATGCAGGACGGCTTCAACGACCCGCTGTGGCGCCAGGTCGTCTCGGGCGCGCAGATGCTCTTCGTGGCATTCGGCGCGCTGGTGCTCATGCCGCTTATCACGGGCCTGGACCCTAACGTGGCACTGTTCACCGCCGGTATCGGCACCTTGCTGTTCCAGCTGGTCACGGGCCGTCAGGTGCCGGTGTTCCTGGCATCGAGCTTTGCCTTCATCACCCCGATCATCCTCGCCAAGGGCCAGTTCGGCCTGGCCGCGACCATGGGCGGCGTGATGGCAGCAGGCTTCGTCTACACCTTCATGGGCTTGATGGTGAAGATCAAGGGCACGGGGTTCATCGACCGCATGCTGCCTCCGGTGGTCATTGGCCCGGTGATCATCTCCATCGGCCTGGCCATGGCGCCGATCGCCGCCAACATGGCCATGGGCAAGGGTGGCGACGGCGCCGCGCTGATGCCCTACAAGACCGCCATGCTGATCTCCATGCCAGCGTTGCTGACCACCTTGATCGTCGCCGTGTTCGGCAAGGGCATCTTCCGCCTGGTACCGATCATTGCAGGCGTGCTGGTGGGCTTTGCCCTGTCGTTCGCCTTCGGCGTGGTCGACACCGCGAAAATCGCCGCTGCCCCCTGGCTGGAACTGCCCAACTTCACGGCGCCAGAGTTCAACTGGCAGGCGATCCTGTTCATCGTTCCGGTGGCCCTGGCGCCGGCGATCGAGCATATCGGTGGGGTAATCGCGGTCGGCAGCGTGACCGGTCGCGACTACCTGAAAAAGCCCGGCCTGCACCGCACCCTGTTCGGTGACGGCCTGGCCACCACGGCTGCCGGCCTGTTCGGCGGTCCGCCCAACACCACCTACGCCGAAGTGACGGGCGCGGTGATGCTGACCAAGAACTACAACCCTAAGATCATGACCTGGGCTGCAGTGTTCGCGATCACCCTGGCGTTCATCGGCAAGTTCGGCGCGCTGCTGCAGAGCATTCCGGTGCCGGTGATGGGCGGCATCCTCTGTCTGCTGTTCGGTTCGATCGCGGCAGTGGGCATGAACACCATGATCCGCCACAAGATCGACCTCTCCGAGGCGCGCAACCTGGTGATCGTTTCGGTGACCCTGGTGTTCGGTATCGGTGGTGTGCTGATCGGCAGCGGCGACGGCCCGGACGACTGGGGCCTGAAGGGCATCGCCCTGTGCGCCGTGGTCGCCATTGCCCTGAACCTGATCCTGCCGGGCAACGACGGTTGGAAGAACAAGAAGCTGGATGACCAGTTGCCTTGACCAGGCGTTGAACCGAATCGGCCTCTTCGCGGGTTTACCCGCGAAGAGGCCATCACCCAATCAAGCCCTCTCGCACATCCCTGCCAATACCTGCGCCCACTGCGGGTGATCGTTCAGGCACGGCACCAGCACCAGTTCCTCGCCCCCCGCTTCGATGAACTGCTCCTTGCCACGATCGCCGATCTCCTCCAGCGTCTCGATGCAATCGGCAACGAAGGCCGGGCACATCACCAGCAGTTTCTTCACCCCCGCCTTGGCCAGCTCATCAAGCCGCGTTTCGGTATAGGGCTCGATCCACTTGGCCCGCCCCAGCCGCGACTGGAACGAGGCTGACCACTTGCCATCGGGAATTCCTGCCGCCCTGGCGAACGCAGCAGCGCTGGCCAGACACTGCGAGCGATAGCAGACCTTGCGCACCTGGGCACAGGCCTTTTCGCAGCAGTTCGCGCTCTGGAAACAATGGGAGCCGGTCGGGTCAAGCTTCTTCAGATGGCGCTCGGGCAGGCCGTGGAAGCTCAACAGGATGTGATCGTATTCCTGCTCCAGGTATGGGCGCGCGCTGGTGACCAGGGCATCGATGTACTCGGGCTCGTCGTAGAAAGGCTGCAGCACCCGCATGTCGAACGGCAGTTGGCGGTCGGCGACGGTCTGGCGAGCCAACTCCACCACCGTGGTCACGGTGCTGTCGGCGAACTGCGGGTACAACGGCGCCAGGGTCACCTTGCGCACACCCTGCGCAGCAAGACGCTCCAGCACTTCTGGCAGCGCCGGTTGACCATAGCGCATGGCGATTTCCACCGGACCATGCGGCCAATGCGGGGTGATGGCCGCCTGCAGGCGGCGGGTCAGCACCACCAGTGGCGAACCCTCGTCCCACCAGATCGACGCATAGGCGTGGGCGGACTGCTCCGGGCGCTTGATCAGGATCAGCGACACCAGCAAGCGCCGCACCGGCCAGGGCAGGTCGATCACATACGGGTCCATGAGGAACTGGTTGAGGTAGCGGCGCACATCGGCGACCGAGGTGGATGCCGGTGAACCTAGGTTGACCAGCAGCAGGGCATGATCGGTCATGCAGCGTCCTATATCAGAGGCGGTCGGACAGGTCGTCCAACGCCGATTGCAGATCGTTGAAGCGGAACGTGAAACCTTCGGCCAGCAGGCGCACCGGGCGCGCACGCTGGCCACCCAGCAGCAGGGTCGACAACTCGCCCAGGCCGGCCTTGAGCACCAGCGCCGGCAGCGGCAGCAACGCCGGGCGATGCAGTGCCCGCCCCAGACGCCTGGCGAACTCGCGGTTGCGTACCGGCTCCGGCGCGCAGGCATTATAGGGACCGCTGGCTTGGTTGTGCTGCAAGAGAAAATCAATCAGGCCGATCTGGTCCTCTATATGGACCCACGGCATCCATTGCCGACCGTTGCCGATCGGCCCACCAAGACCCAGCTTGAATGGCAGGCGCAGGCGCGAAAGAAAGCCTCCATCGCTGGCCAGTACCAACCCGGTACGCACCAGCACTACGCGCATGCCGAGGGTTTGCGCACGTTGTGCGGTCTCTTCCCAGGCGATGCACAGCTGACTGGCGAAATCTTCTTTCACCGGCTGCGAGGCCTCGGTCAACTCACGCTCGCCACCATCGCCGTACCAGCCCACAGCCGAGCCCGAAATCAGCAACCCGGGACGCTGCTCGCGGCGCTCCAGCCAGCTCAGCAACTGCTCGGTGAGGGTGACACGACTGGCCCACAACAGTTGCCGGCGTGCCGCCGTCCAGGGTCGATCGGCGATGGGGGCGCCGGCCAGGTTGACCACCGCGTCCAGCGGATCGTCCGCCTCCAGCTCCTCCAGCCGTGCGATGCCGCGCACGGCGCTGCCGCAACGCTTGGACACCTGGCCAGGGTCGCGGCTCCACACCGTCAGGCGATGACCTTGGCTGAGCCAGAGCTGGCACAAGTGTCGGCCGATCAACCCAGTACCGCCTGTCAGCAATATATGCATGGCTGTGTCCTCACAAGCTGCGGCCATGGTCTATTTTTAAGATCAAGGCACTTTTTAAACCGATAGCTCTCGGATAAACATAGGCCAACCTGTCCTATCGAGCGGAATAACCTTATACAAAACTTCTGTATTGTACAGGTTTGTCTGACAGCGTAGTCTGCTTAAAGCAAGGTTCGAAGAGGCCATCATGACAGTACCTATTGCCATTATCGGTGCCGGTATCGCCGGTCTGTCCGCCGCCCAGGCCCTGCAGAAGGCCGGACAGAGCGTTCACTTGTTCGACAAGGGCCACGGCAGTGGCGGGCGCATGGCCAGCAAGCGCAGCGACGCCGGCGCGCTCGACCTCGGCGCCCAGTACTTCACCGCTCGCGACCGACGTTTCGTCGAGCAAGTCCAGCAATGGGTTGCGGCCGGCTGGGTCGCGCAGTGGAAGCCGCGGCTCTACAACTACCGCGACGGTGAACTGACCCCCTCTCCCGACGAACAGACCCGCTGGGTCGGCGTGCCACGCATGAGCGCCATCACCCGCGGCCTGCTCAAGGATGTCACGGTCAACTTCGGGTGCCGTATCGCCGAGGTGTTCCGCGGCAAGCAGTACTGGCATCTGCAGGACACCGAGGGCTGCAGCCATGGCCCGTTCAGCCGGGTGGTGATCGCTGTGCCAGCACCGCAGGCCACGCCCCTGTTGGCGGCCACGCCCAAGCTCGCCGCGGTCGCCGCCGGGGTGCAGATGGAACCCACCTGGGCCATCGCTCTGGGCTTCCAGACACCACTCGACACCCCGATGCAAGGCTGCTTCGTGCAGGACAATCCACTCGACTGGCTGGCACGCAACCGCAGCAAACCCGGCCGCGATGAGCAGCTGGACACTTGGGTGCTGCATGCGACCTCCAGCTGGAGTAGCGAACACCTGGACCTCCCCAGGGAGAAAGTCATCGAGCAGTTGTGGGGCGAGTTCGCCGAACTGGTCGGCTGCGTGGTGCCAGCCCCCACCTTCGCCCTCGCCCACCGCTGGCTCTATGCCCGCCCCGCCGGTAACCATGAATGGGGCACCCTGGCCGACGCCGACCAGGGCCTGTATGCCTGCGGCGACTGGTGCCTGTCGGGACGCGTGGAAGGTGCCTGGCTCAGCGGCCAGGAGGCAGCGCGGCGCTTGCTCGAACACCTCGAGTGAAGTTGTACAAGAAATTTGTCTTGCATAAGTTTTTCGATGTGCTGGAATAGACCTGTACAACATTTTTGCCTTGTACAGGTCTACGGAGGCCACGATGAACTTTCCCCACTCGACAGGCAAACCCCGCATCGCCATCAGCGCCTGCCTGGCCGGGCAGGACGTGCGCTACAACGGCGGACACAAAGCCTCGGACCTGTGCCAGTCCCTTGATGAGCATTTCGACTGGCTGCCGCTGTGTCCGGAAGTTGCCATCGGCCTGGGCATTCCCCGCGACGCCATTCGCCTGGTCGGCGATCCGCAGGCCCCGGAAGTGATCAACCCGCGCGATCCCGGTACCGATCTCGCACCACCCCTGCGTGCCTACGGCCAGCAGATGGCCGATGCGCTCGACGACATTTGCGGCTATGTGTTCATGCAGAAGTCGCCGTCCTGCGGGCTCGAGCGGGTCAAGGTCTATCAGGACAATGGCCGTCCCTCCGTGCTGGGCGGGCGCGGCGCCTATGCCCAGGCGTTCTGCGAGCGTCGCCCGGACCTGCCGGTGGAAGAGGAAGGCCGCCTGCACGACCCGGTGCTGCGCGAAAACTTCATCAGCCGCGTCTACGCCTATGCCGACTGGCAGCACCTGCTGGCACAAGGCTTGAGCCGCGGAGCCCTGATTCGTTTCCACTCACGCTATAAATACCTGCTGATGGCCCACAACCCGCAGGCCTACCGCGAACTCGGCCGCCTGCTGGGCAGCATGAGCCGCGACGACGACCCGCTGCAGATCGGCCCGCGCTACTTCAGCCAGCTGATGCAGGCTCTGCGTCGCTGCGCCAGCCGCGGCACCCACAGCAACGTTCTGCAGCACCTGTGCGGCTATCTGCGCGATGCCCTGGACAGCAGCGACAAAGCCGAACTGCAGCGCCTGATCAACCAGTACCAGCAGGGTTGCGTGCCGCTGGTGGTCCCGCTGACCCTGCTCAAGCACCACCTGCGCATTCATCCCGACCCTTATTTGATGCAGCAGGCCTATCTGCAACCGCACCCGGAAAACCTGGGCCTGCGCAATGCACTCTGAAGACAGCTTGCCGATCGGCGAACTGGCCAGACGCACCGGCGTCAACCCTGTCACCTTGCGAGCCTGGGAACGGCGCTACGGCCTGCTGGTGCCGGAGCGCACACCCAAGGGCCATCGTCTTTACAGCACACTGCATATCGAGAGAGTGCAGGCCATCCTGCAGTGGCTGGAGCGCGGCGCCTCGGTAAGCCAGGTGCGTGATCTGCTCGAAAACCGCAACGAAGCCTCGCCAAGGCTGGAGGGTGACTGGCAAGCTCGCTGCCTGCAACTGATCGAGGCCATTGCCGACCTTGCTCAACGCTCGCTGGACCAGCAACTCAACCAGGCCATGGCGCTTTATCCCGCCTCGACCCTGTGCGAGCAATTGCTGCTGCCGCTGCTCGAGCGCCTGGAGCAACGCTGGCGCAAGCACTTCGACGCCAGCCTCGAGCAGGCCTTCTTCCACACTTGGCTGCGCAGCAAGCTGGGCGCGCGGGTCTACCACGACAACCATTCGCTCGAGGGGCCGCCCGTGCTGTTGGCCACGACCCTCGACGCCCCCTTCGATGCTCAACTGTGGCTCTGCGCCTGGCTGCTCAGCAGCAGCGGCTTTGCCGTGGAAGTGCTCGAACAACCGGTCGGCTGCAAACAACTGCTGCACGCAATCGCCCGACTTGCCCCCCGCGCCCTGGTGCTGCACCTGGGGCCGCGTATCGACCTCCAAGCACTGGCCCCGCTGCGGGATGTAACGCTGATGAAACTCCTGGGAGGCGCCAGCGTCTTCATTAACGAGGAGCGACTGCGGAGCCTGGAACTTCCGGCGCTGCAGCTCTTCGAGACTCCGCAGGGGGCATTGCGCCTGCTTCAGCAATCACGCTGAACCCGACTGTCAGAGACCCTGAGATGCAATTGATCTGGCTGCGCAGCGACCTGCGCATAAGCGACAACACCGCCCTCTCCACCGCCAGCGCACAGGGGCCGACCATTGCCCTGTGGATCGCCAGCCCCGAGCAATGGCAGGCGCACGACGATGCGCCGAGCAAGGTCGACTTCTGGATACGCAACCTGCGCGACCTGCGTCAGGCTCTCGAACGCCTGAATATCCCGCTGCTGATCCGCCATACCGACACCTGGCAACAGGTGCCCGAAACCGTGCTGGAGGTTTGCCGCATGCACAAGGTGCAGACGGTGCACTGGAACGATGAGTACGGCGTCAACGAAAGCCAGCGTGACCAGCGTACCCAGTCTTTGCTGGAGCGCTCCGGCGTGGCCACCCGCACGCACCTGGACCAGCTGTTCTTCCATCCCGGCACCCTGCTGACCAAGGCGGGCAACTACTTCCAGGTCTTCGGCCAGTTTCGCAAGGCTTGCCTGGAACATCTGCATCGCAGCCTGCCAACCCTTGCCCATCCCGTGAAACCACAGGCCCCGCTGGGCATCGCCAGCGACTCGATCTCCAGGCACATCGAAGGCTTCGACACGCCCGCTAAGGCCTTGCGCGACCACTGGCCTGCCGGTGAAGACGAGGCTCAGGGCAGGCTGTCGCGCTTCGTCGACGAAACCATCGACGACTACCAGACCCTGCGTGACCTGCCGGCCAGGCCCGGCACCAGCCAACTCTCGCCCTATCTTGCCGCCGGCGTGATCTCGCCGCGCCAATGCCTGCACGCCGCACTGTCGAGCAACCGTGGCGAATTCGACAGCGGCAGCCAAGGTGTACGGACCTGGATCGACGAGCTGCTCTGGCGCGAGTTCTACAAGCACATCCTGGTGGGCTATCCTCAGGTCTCGCGCCACCGCCCCTTCCGCGCCCCTACCGAGGCTCTGCCCTGGCGCGATGCGCCCGAGGATCTGGAGGCGTGGGAACAAGGCCGCACCGGTTTCCCGTTGATCGACGCAGCCATGCGCCAGCTGCTGCATACAGGTTGGATGCACAACAGGCTGCGCATGGTGGTAGCCATGTTCCTGAGCAAGAATCTGCTCATCGACTGGCGCAAGGGTGAGCGGCATTTCATGCGACACCTGATCGACGGCGACCTGGCGGCGAACAACGGCGGCTGGCAGTGGAGCGCCTCCACCGGCACCGATTCGGTGCCCTATTTCCGGATCTTCAACCCAGTGACCCAGTCGCAGCGTTTCGATCCAAAAGGACGCTTTATCCGCCATTGGTTACCAGAACTCACCCATCTGGATGACAAACACATTCATTTGCCTGTGAAATCTTCCGGACTATTTGATACAAATGAATACATCAGCCCGATCGTCGATCTGGACAGCAGTCGCCATAGGGCACTGGCGGCATTCAAGGCGCTACCCGCCTCCACCAACTGAAGGACACGGTATTGAGTAGTACGCGCAGGTTCTGGGTGACAGGGGCCAGCAATGGCGTAGGCCTCGCCCTGGTCGAACGGCTGCTCGAAGAGGGTCATCGAGTCGCCGCCAGCGGAAAGAATTGCCAGGAACTCGACACGTTGGCCGAGCTGCACGAGGCACGCTTGCTGCGCCTGCCCGTGCACGTGCACGAGCTGGCCGAGGCGCAGGCGGCGGCCGAGCAATTGCAGTCGCACTGGGGTGCACTGGATGTCTTGATCGTCAATGCCGGCACGTGCGACTACCTGCCAGACAGCCTACCTGCCAACGCGATAATGGAAGCCATCGTCAGCAGCAACCGGCACGCCAGCGAGCATGTCTTGGCCAACGCACTGTCCTTGTTGGCCAGAGGCGACAGGCCACAGGTGATGGCGCTGTTCAGTCGCTATTCGACGCTGCAGCTGTTTGCGCCAGCGCAGAACCCGGCAGGGCACAACAACCTGCCCCAGTGGTTCCGCGAGCAACGCAAGGTCCTCGACGATCTGACGGTGCAGCTTACGGTGGTCGCGCCGCAGTCGCTCAAGGCGCCGGTTAGCAGCAGCATGGCGATACCTGAATCCTGGACGGCGCAGAGCGCAGCAGAGGAGTTGGTGCGCAGGCTCGATCAACCCGAGGCCGAATTGGTGCTCGAAGTGTTGGATCCGACCTTGCTGTGGCCACTGCCCAGGGAAGCCTGAGGTAAATCCGGGGCGCTACACGCCCCGGTGATCCGGGTCAGAGCGCCATTCGATAATGCAGCGAATAGCTCTCGACGCCATCATTTGGCTGCTTGATCCCGGCGTTGGAGTAGTGGATCGCGCGAACCCCGATCTCGTGCCCACCTGCAAAGCGCAGGCCGAAACCGATGCGGTCCTCGAACTGGAACGACGAGCCCAGGTCATTGCTTTCCAGCTTGGTCCGCGAGAATGCCGCCACACCGATCCCCGCCTCGATGTAAGGTTTGACCGAGTCCCCGGCGAACTCGTAAACGAACACCGGCGCGAACGACAGGCTGTGATTGCTTGCTCTCTCGTCGCCATCCCAGAAGGTGTAGGCACCGTCCCAGTACCCAGTAATACGGCCTACGCTGGTCTGCCACCAACTGGCATCCCAGGTCGACTGCAGCCCCAGTCGGTAAACCATGGTGCTGTCGCCGGTCTGCCCCACCGACAACGAGACATCGGCCGCCTGCGCCGATACCGTCTGCCCCAACGCCAA
The DNA here is from genome assembly GCF_052378495.1 of Pseudomonas sp. A014. Classification (NCBI taxonomy): domain Bacteria; kingdom Pseudomonadati; phylum Pseudomonadota; class Gammaproteobacteria; order Pseudomonadales; family Pseudomonadaceae; genus Pseudomonas; species Pseudomonas sp. A014. The sequence continues at coordinate 930,005 of NZ_CP199001.1, read as the reverse complement.
CGCGGCAACCACTGCCACTCCAAGCAAATGCCTCATGAGCCCGTCCTTCTTCCTGGTGTTGTTATCAAGTGTCTGCCTGTAAGTCAGGCTCAATGATAGAAATCAGCACTGGGACGATAGTTCAGCTTTGCCGGGGGAAATTTCACATTTTTTTTACAAGTCGAACGCACTGACCTGTTCGACCGAGGCGCCCCACAGAAGCGGGAGGATCTTGTGCAAGTGCTGCGTGTCGCCACTGCTGCAGAATTCGGCCTCACGCGCAGGCCCGTCGGCCAGCAGGTCGCGGGCCAGCAACAGGCGTTGCAACTGACGCGCCACGGCAGCACCGGTATCGATGATCGCCACCTCGGCCGGCACCATGTCGGCCAGCAGCGGGCGCAGGAAGGGATAGTGCGTGCAGCCGAGGATCAGCGTGTCGCAGCCGGCAGCCAGCAGCGGCTGCACGTAGCCGAGCAACATCTGGCGTAGCAGTGGACTGTTCAGGTCACCGGCCTCGATCAGCTCGACCAGCCCAGGGCATGGCTGGGTGACCACCTGCACATCGTTGGCAAAGCGGTCGAGCAAGGCGGCAAATTTTGCACTCTGCAAAGTGCCGGTGGTAGCCAGGACGCCGACCACACCGGAGCGTGTCGCCGCAGCGGCCGGCTTGACCGCAGGCTCCATACCCACCAGCGGCCAATCGGGGTAGCGTTCGCGCAAGTCGGCCACGGCCGCCACGGTCGCGGTATTGCACGCCAGGACCATGGCCTTGGCACCGCGTGCGTGGAAGAACTCGGCGATGCGCCGGCAGCGCTCACGGATGTAGTCGGGGGATTTCTCGCCATAGGGTACGTGGCCGCAATCGGCGACGTAGAGCAGCGACTCGTGGGGCAGCAAGCGCCGAATCTCGGCAAGCACCGACAAGCCACCGACCCCCGAATCCATCACGCCCACCGGCGCCGAGCGATCAGCCATGGCGATCGCCGCACACCGTGCAGGCCGGGTCTCGCTTGACCCGCAGCTCGCGCATGCGCGTGCCGAGGGCATCGATCAGCAACAAGCGGCCCACCAGGGGCTCGCCGAACCCGGCCAGCAGCTTCAGTGCTTCCAAGGCCTGCAAGCTGCCCACCAGCCCCACCAGCGGACCGATCACGCCGGCTTCGCTGCAGGTCAGCTCGGCCTCGCTGCCATGGCCATAAAGGCAGTGATAGCAAGGGCTGTAGTCGCGCCGGGGGTCGAACACCGACAACTGCCCCTCCAGGCGAATGGCCGCGCCGCTCACCAACGGCTTGCCAGCAGCCACGCATGCGGCGTTGACCGACTCGCGAGTGGCGAAGTTGTCGGAGCAGTCCAGCACCAGGTCCACCGCCGCCACCGCCGCAGCCAGCGAGTCGTCGTCCAGGGCATGGCGATGGGCGACCAGGGTGACCTCCGGATTGATCGCCTGCAGACGCTGCAACGCCGAGTCGACCTTGGTCATGCCGACGCTGTCGCTGTCATGGAGGACCTGGCGTTGCAGGTTGGTCAGGTCGACCGTGTCGAAGTCGGCCAGGTGCAACTCGCCCACGCCAGCAGCCGCCAGGTAGAGCGCGACGGGCGACCCCAGGCCACCGAGCCCGACCACCAGGGCCTTGCTCTGCTTGAGCCGCAACTGGCCGTCGATATCCACCTGCGACAGCAGGATCTGCCGGCTGTAGCGCAACAGTTCCTGGTCACTCAGCATGGCAGGCGCCCCAGGGAAATACGCTCATGCCCACCCAGGTCGCGGCGGCTGTCCACCTCGATGAAACCGCTACCAATCAACAGGTCACGCACTGCGCCAGCCTGGTCGTAGCCATGCTCGAGCAACAACCAGCCGCCGGGCAACAGGTGCTGCGGCGCCTGGGCGATGATCAGGCGCAGATCGTCAAGGCCATCGGGGCCGGCCACCAGCGCACTGCTGGGCTCGAAACGCACATCGCCCTCGCTCAAGTGCGGATCTTCGGCGGCAATGTAGGGCGGGTTGCTGAGGATCAGGTCGAAACGCTCGTCGGCCAGGGCGTCGAACCAGTGACTACTGCGCACCTGAACATTCATCAGGTGCAGGCGCGCGCGGTTGCGCTCGGCCAGGGCCACGGCCTCGTCGATGCGATCGACTGCCGTCACCTGCCAGGCCGGGCACTCGCTCGCCAGGGCCAGGGCGATGGCGCCGCTGCCGGTGCCAAGGTCAAGCACCCGGGCAGGTTTGGCAGGCACCCGTTCGAGCGCGGTTTCCACCAGCAACTCGGTGTCTGGTCGAGGAATCAGGGTGTGCGGCGCGACTTCAAGGTCAAGCTTCCAGAAGCCCTGCTGACCGAGAATGTACGCCACCGGCTCACCTGCGCGACGGCGTTCGAGAAAGGCCGCGAAGGCCTGCGCCGCCTCGCTGCTGACGATACGCTCGGGCCAGGTGTGCAGGTAGCTGCGCGACTTGCCCAAGGCAGCGGACAGCAACAACTCGGCGTCCAGGCGCTCGGTGGGCGAATCGGGCAATTGCGCATTGCGCAGCAGGCTGGCGATGATGGTCATCAGTCCCCCAGGGCGGCCAGTTGATCGGCCTGGTATTCGGCCAGCAAGGGTTCGATCACCGCATCCACGCCACCAGCGAGTACATCGTCGAGGGAGTAGAGCGTCAGGTTGATGCGATGGTCGGTGACCCGACCCTGCGGGTAGTTGTAGGTGCGGATGCGCTCGGAGCGGTCGCCCGAGCCCACCAACAGCTTGCGCTCGCTGGCAATCGCATTCTGCGCGGCGCTGGTCTGCATGTCGTTGAGCTTGGCCGACAGCCACGACATGGCGCGGGCGCGGTTCTTGTGCTGGGAACGTTCTTCCTGGCACTCGACGACGATGCCGGTCGGCAAGTGGGTGATGCGGATCGCCGAATCGGTCTTGTTCACATGCTGACCACCCGCACCCGAGGCGCGATAAGTGTCGACGCGCAGGTCGGCCGGATTGATCTCGATCGCGGCCTGCTCGTCAGGCTCGGCCAGCACCGCCACCGTGCAGGCGGACGTGTGGATACGGCCTTGCGATTCGGTTTCCGGCACGCGCTGCACCCGGTGCGCCCCGGACTCGAACTTGAGTTTGCCGTATACGCTGTCGCCCTCGACGCGGGCGATGATTTCCTTGTAGCCGCCGTGTTCACCCTCGTTCTCGGAGAGAATCTCCAGGCGCCAGCCACGTTTCTCGGCGTAGCGCGAGTACATGCGGAACAGATCGCCGGAAAAGATCGCAGCCTCGTCGCCGCCGGTGCCGGCACGGATCTCGAGAAACACGTTGCGCCCGTCGTTGGGGTCCTTGGGCAGCAGCATGCGCTGAAGCTGCGACTCCAGGACGACGAGTTGCTCCTTGGCTTCGCGCACTTCCTCCACGGCCATCTCACGCAGGTCCGGGTCGCTGTCCTTGAGCAGCGCCTGGGCGCCCTCCAGATCCTCCTGGACCTTGCACCACTCCTTATAGGCGACGAACACCGGCTCGACTTCGGCATATTCACGGGAATAGGCGCGGAAACGGGTCTGGTCGGAAATGACTTCGGCATCACCCAGCAGGGCGGTGAGTTCTTCGAAGCGGTCCTGGAGGATGTCCAGTTTTTTCAGCAGCGACGCTTTCATTGCGTGGGTTTGTCCGTCGAGCCCTCGTGGAGGGCAAAGAGTTCCTGGGCCATGGCCAGCGCATCGACGCGGCCTTCGGCAGAGAGCTTTTTAAGTTGCACGCTGGGCGCGTGCAACAGCTTGTTGGTCAGGCCGCGCGCCAGCTGGGCGAGTACTTCTTCGGGGTTACCGCCGTTGGCCAGCAGGCGCTGGGCTTTTTGCAGTTCCTCATCGCGCAACCGCTCGCTCTGCTGGCGGTAGGCCTTGAGCACGTCCACCGCAGCCAGCTCGCGCAGGCGCGCCATGAAATCATCGGCACCGAGATTGACCAGCTCTTCGGCGGCCTGTGCTGCACCCTGGCGGCTCTTGAGGTTTTCGGCGACGACTTCGTGCAGGTCGTCGACCGTATAAAGATAGACGTCGTCCAGCTCGCCCACCTGCGGTTCGATGTCCCGCGGCACAGCGATGTCGACCATGAAGATCGGCTTGTGCCGGCGCTGCTTCAGCGCGCTCTCGACCGCGCCCTTGCCGAGAATCGGCAACTGGCTGGCGGTGGAACTGATGACGATGTCACTGTTGGCCAGTTCCTGCGGGATGTCCGCCAACAGCACGGCATGGGCACCGAACTGCTCGGCGAGGATGCTGGCGCGTTCGAGCGTGCGGTTGGCGACGACGATCCGCTTGACCCCCTGCTCATGCAAGTGGCGGGCGACCAGGGTGATGGTTTCGCCGGCACCGATCAGCAGGGCCTGGCTGCGGCCCAGGTCGGCGAAGATCTGCTTGGCCAGGCTGACGGCGGCGAAGGCGACCGAGACCGGGTTCTCACCGATGGCGGTGTCAGTGCGCACCTGCTTGGCGGCACTGAAGGTGGCCTGGAACAGACGCCCGAGCAACGGGCCGATGGTGCCGGCCTCACGGGCCACTGCGTAGGCCGACTTCATCTGGCCGAGGATCTGGGGCTCGCCCAGCACCAGCGAGTCGAGCCCGGAGGCGACACGCATCATGTGTTTGACCGCATCGTGCTCTTCGTGAACGTAGGCACTGGCACGCAGCTCGTCGAGGCTCAGGCGGTGGTAGGCGGCCAGCCATTGCAGCACGGCGTCGGCGCTGAGCTGGTCCTGCTCTATATAGAGCTCACTGCGGTTGCAGGTCGACAGGATCGCCGCCTCGCGGCTGGCGGTCAGTCGGCAGAGCTGCTGCAGGGCATCGACCAGCTGCTCGGGCGTAAACGCCACGCGCTCGCGTACGTCTACCGAGGCAGTCTTGTGGTTGATACCGAGGGCGAGAAAGGCCATGCAAGGTCGCTGGTTGGGACGGGAAGCCGATAATTGTCCTACTTCGCAGGATTCAGGACAACCACCGTTCGCTATTGTCGTGATGAGCCTGGGCTATCGTGAGGCCTGCAGGCATGGCCCGAACCCGGCCAGGCATCTGCCGCAAACACTTGTGACAGTCGGCCTGGCCCCGAACATCACGCGCTCAGCGCGGTCACACACTTCGCGGGTGGGTTTGCCCCCGCGCTTGTGTCATCATGCTCCGACCGCCGGTTAGTCCACCAAAGCCTCTATGAACAGACCCTACGCATTGCTGCTTGCCTTCGCCCTGCTCCAGGGCTGCCAGAGCCTGATCCCGCACAAGAGCGAGGATCAGCAAGCTGTTGCCGAAGCCGACAAGCCCGAGGCGAAAACCCCTGTGGTGTATGGATCGTTCAAACAGGACACGCTCTACAGCCTGCTGGTGGCTGAACTTGCCGGCCAGCGCAACCGCTTCGACATTGCCCTGGCCAACTATGTCGACCAGGCACAGAAAACCCAGGACCCGGCCGTCTCCGAGCGTGCCTACCGCATCGCCGAGTACCTCGGGGCCGATGAACCGGCCCTCGACACCGCGCTGATCTGGGCCCGCAACGACCCGCAGAACCTCGACGCCCAGCGCGCCGCGGCGATCCAGCTGGCCCGCTCCGGCCGCTACGACGACGCCATGGCCTACATGGAGAAAGTGCTCCAGGGCCAGGGCGATACCCACTTCGACTTCCTCGCCCTGTCTGCCGCCGAAACCGACCAGAGCACCCGCGACGGGCTGATGCAAAGCTTCGACCGCCTGCTGGTCAAGTACCCGGACAACAGCCAACTGGTCTTCGGCAAGGCCCTGCTGCTCAACCAGGACGGCAAGACCGAACAGGCACTCGAACTGCTCGAAAGCCATCCGCCACGCAATGGCGAAATCGCGCCGATCCTGCTGCGCGCGCGCCTGCTCCAGGCCCTGGACCGTGGCGGCGAAGCCCTGCCACTGGTGCGCGGGGCGATTCGCGACAATCCGGACGACAAGCGCCTGCGCATCACGTATGCCCGCACGCTGGTCGAACAGGACCGCATCACCGACGCCAAGGCCGAGTTCGAAAGCCTGCTGCAACAGTACCCGGATGACGACGAACTGCGTTATTCGCTGGCGCTGGTGAGCATGGAGAACAAGAACTGGGACGAGGCCGAAGGCTACCTGCAGGAGATGGTCGAGCGCGACAGCAACGTCGACGCCGCGCACCTGAACCTCGGGCGCATTCGCGAAGAACGCGGCCTCCCGGCAGCGGCCCTGCGCGAATACGCGCTGGTCGGCCCAGGCCCGGACTACCTGGCCGCGCAATTGCGCCAAGCCGATATCCTGATCGCCAACGGCCGCAGCGCCGAGGCCTCGCGCCACCTGGCCGAAGCCCGCGAAGCACAGCCCGACTATGCGATCCAGCTCTACCTCATCGAGGCCGAAACCCTGGGCAACAATGGCAAGGAAGCCCAGGCCGACCAGGTACTGCAGCAGGCCATCAAGCGCTACCCCGACGATCTCAACCTGCTCTACACCCGCGCCATGCTCGCTGAAAAGCGCGACGACCTGCCGCAGATGGAAAAAGACCTGCGCGCCATCATCGCCCGCGAACCGGAAAACGCGATGGCCCTCAACGCCCTGGGCTACACCCTGGCCGACCGCACCACACGCTATGGCGAAGCAAAAGCACTGATCGACAAAGCCCACCAGCTCACCCCGGACGATCCAGCAGTGCTCGACAGCCTGGGCTGGGTCAATTATCGCCTGGGCAACCTGGACGAGGCCGAGCGCCTGTTGCGCCAGGCGCTGGAGCGCTTCCCCGACCATGAAGTCGCCGCCCACCTCGGCGAGGTGCTGTGGGCCAACGGCAAGCGCCGCGAAGCGCGCCAGGTCTGGGCCAAGGCCTTCGCCGAACAACCCGACAGCCCTATCCTGCGCAAGACCGTCCTGCGCCTGACCGGATCCGAGAACCTTTAAATCATGCGTTTGCGTCATCTCATCACCTTCGCCCTGATCGCCCTGCTCACCGGCTGCGCCGGTTTCGGCACCCGTGAAGCCGTCCAAGGCAAGGGCAGCCCGCAACAGTGGCGCGAGCACAAGCAACAGCTGAGCACCCTCGACGGCTGGCAGATCAACGGCAAGGTCGGCATCCGCGCCCCGCGTGACTCGGGCAGCGGCACGCTGTTCTGGCTGCAGCGCCAGGACTACTACGACATTCGCCTGGCTGGGCCCCTGGGTCGCGGCGCCGCACGCCTGACCGGCCGCCCCGGCGGCGTGGTGCTGGAAGTGGCCAATCAGGGCCGTTACGAGGCAGCGACCCCCGAAGCCCTGCTCGAAGAGCAGCTCGGTTGGCGCCTGCCGGTATCGCATCTGGTCTGGTGGGTGCGCGGTCTTCCGGCCCCGGACAGCAAGAGCCAACTGACCCTCGACGGCGACAGCCGCCTGGCCCGCCTCACCCAGGACGGCTGGGAAGTCGAATACCTGAGCTACATCGAACAGAACGGCTACTGGCTGCCCGAGCGCCTGAAGCTGCACGGCGAAAACCTCGACGTCACCCTGGTGGTCAAGGACTGGCAACCCCGCCAGCTGGGACACTGATCCGATGCAAAGGCTCACCCTGCCCGCCCCGGCCAAGCTCAACCTGTGGCTGCACATTACCGGCCGACGCGACGACGGCTATCACGAGCTGGAAACCGTGTTTCAGTTCCTCGACCACGCCGACCAGCTGAGCTTCGAGCTGCGTGACGATGGCCTGATCCGCCTGAACACCGAGATCGCCGATGTCCCCCACGACAGCAACCTGATCGTGCGCGCAGCGCGCAAGCTGCAGGAACAGTCCGGCGCACAGCTGGGTGTCGACATCTGGCTCGACAAGGTCCTGCCCATGGGCGGCGGTATCGGTGGCGGCAGTTCCGATGCGGCCACTACCCTGCTCGCCCTGGATCATCTGTGGCAGCTCGACTGGCCGGTCGACCGCCTGGCTGCGCTGGGGCTGACACTGGGGGCCGATGTGCCGGTGTTCGTACGTGGTCATGCCGCCTTCGCCCAAGGCGTGGGCGAACAGCTGACCCCGGTCGATCCGGAAGAACCCTGGTATGTCGTGCTGGTGCCGCAAGTGTCTGTCAGCACAGCGGAAATTTTTTCGCATCCAGAGTTGACACGTGATTCCCTCCCCCTTAAGATGCGCCCCGTTCCCGAGGGAAACAGTCGAAATGACTGCCAACCGGTGGTAGAGCAACGTTATCCAGAAGTTCGCAATGCGCTGAATTCGCTGGGTAAATTTACGGAAGCTCGAATGACCGGCACTGGAAGTTGCGTGTTTGGGGCCTTCCCAAGCAAAGCCGAAGCTGATAGAGTTCTGGCCCTTCTTTCAGAGACCCAAGCAGGGTTTGTGGCAAAAGGAAGCAATGTTTCGATGTTGCATCGCAAGCTGCAAAGTCTGATCAAGAAGTCGAGCGCATAAGCGTTCGCAGCAACAGATACAGGGGCGTCGCCAAGCGGTAAGGCAGCAGGTTTTGATCCTGCCATGCGTTGGTTCGAATCCAGCCGCCCCTGCCATTTTCCTTATACTCATCCAGGTTACCCTCAGCCTTCAGGTACTGCGCGTGTCCAAGATGATGGTCTTCACGGGGAATGCCAACCCCGATCTGGCTCGGCGTGTCGTACGTCAGCTGCATATCCCACTGGGTGATGTTTCTGTCGGTAAATTCTCCGACGGCGAAATCAGCACTGAGATTAATGAAAACGTCCGCGGTAAAGACGTCTTTATCATTCAGCCGACCTGCGCTCCGACCAACGATAATCTGATGGAACTGGTAGTGATGGCCGACGCCTTCCGCCGCTCCTCAGCTTCCCGAATCACCGCCGTGATTCCTTACTTCGGATACGCCCGCCAGGACCGCCGTCCGCGTTCGGCACGTGTAGCCATCAGCGCCAAAGTCGTCGCTGACATGCTCACTGTCGTGGGTATCGACCGTGTTCTCACCGTCGACCTGCACGCTGACCAGATCCAGGGTTTCTTCGATATTCCTGTCGACAACATCTACGGTTCGCCCGTACTGGTCGACGATATCGAAGACCAGCGTTTCGATAATCTCATGATCGTCTCCCCCGACATCGGTGGTGTGGTGCGTGCACGCGCCGTCGCCAAGTCGCTGGGTGTCGACCTGGGTATCATCGACAAACGCCGCGAGAAAGCGAACCACTCCGAGGTGATGCATATCATCGGCGACGTCGAAGGGCGCACCTGCATCCTGGTAGACGACATGGTCGACACCGCCGGCACCCTGTGCCACGCGGCCAAGGCCCTGAAAGACCACGGCGCTGCCAAGGTCTACGCCTATTGCACTCACCCGGTTCTGTCGGGTCGTGCGATCGAGAACATCGAGAAGTCGGTGCTCGACGAGCTGGTGGTGACCAACACCATCCCGCTGTCCGCCGCTGCTCAAGCCTGTGACCGTATCCGCCAACTGGATATAGCACCGGTAGTCGCTGAAGCGGTCCGCCGCATCAGCAACGAAGAATCGATCAGCGCGATGTTCCGCTAAGCGGAACGCACGCTGACGAAAAGCGCCCCGCCCCGGCATCGATGTCGGGGCGGGGCTTTTTTGCCATCCCCGTCCGGCGCTGGTCGCAAACGCCCTCGGGGGGCTATTTTGGAGAAACAAAATGACTGATTTCACCCTGAACGCCCAAGCGCGTACTGACCTGGGGAAAGGTGCGAGCCGCCGCCTGCGTCACTCGCTGAACATCCCTGCCGTTGTCTACGGTGGTAACAAGGACGCCGAGTCCCTGACCATCCTGGCCAAGGAAATCACCAAGCTGTTCGAAAACGAAGCTGCCTTCAGCCACGTTCTGGAACTGAACGTCGACGGCAAGAAGCAGAACGTCATCGTCAAGGCCCTGCAGCGCCACCCGGCCAAAGGCTTCATCATGCACGCCGACTTCGTTCGCGTCGTTGCTGGCCAGAAGCTGACCGCCAAGGTTCCGGTTCACTTCGTTGGTGAAGAAGCCCCGGTCAAGAAAGGCGGCGAGATCTCCCACGTAGAATCCGAGATCGAAGTTTCCTGCGAAGCCAAGGACCTGCCTGAGTTCATCGAAGTCGACCTGTCCAAGGCCGAAATCGGCACCATCATCCACCTGTCGGACCTGAAAGCTCCGAAAGGCGTAGAGTTCGTCGCTCTGGCCCACGGTGATGACAAAGCCGTTGCCAACGTTCACGCTCCACGCGTGTCCGCTGAAGCTGCTGAAGAAGGCGCTGCCGAGTAATCCACTCGCACGCCGGCGTTGATCGGGTTACAGTGCCGCGCGCACCGTAACCCACCAACTCCAAGGAAAGAGCCCCTGACGTGACCGCCATCCAGTTGATCGTCGGCCTGGGTAACCCCGGCCCCGAATACGAACAGACCCGGCATAACGCAGGGGCTCTTTTCGTTGAACGCATTGCCAGCGCCCAGCGCGTTTCGCTGTCCGCTGACAAAAAGTATTTTGGCCTGACGGCTAAGTTCAGCCATCAGGGCAACGATGTTCGCCTGCTGATTCCCACCACCTACATGAACCGCAGCGGCCAGTCCGTGGCGGCATTGGCCAATTTCTTCCGTATCAAGCCGGAAGCGATCCTGGTGGCACATGACGAACTCGACCTGCCTCCCGGCGTCGCCAAGCTCAAGCGTGGCGGCGGGCATGGCGGGCATAACGGCCTGCGCGACATCATCGCGCAGCTCGGTAACCAGAACGACTTCCACCGCCTGCGGCTTGGCATTGGCCACCCGGGCGACGCCAAACTGGTCTCCAACTTCGTCCTGGGCCGCGCGCCGCGCGCCGAGCAGGAGAAGCTCGACGCCAGCATCGATTTTGCCCTCGGCGTGCTGCCGGACGTGCTGGCCGGCGACTTCGCCAAGGCCATGCGCGAACTGCACAGCCAGAAGGCCTGACTTTCTAGAAAGGGGAATTCCCATGGGTTTCAATTGCGGCATCGTCGGCCTGCCCAACGTCGGCAAGTCCACCCTGTTCAACGCCCTGACCAAATCCGGTATCGCGGCGGAGAACTTCCCCTTCTGCACCATCGAGCCGAACAGCGGCATCGTGCCAATGCCCGACGCACGCCTGGCGGCGCTGGCCGAGATCGTCAAGCCGAACCGCATCCTGCCGACCACCATGGAGTTCGTCGACATCGCGGGCCTGGTCGCCGGCGCCTCCAAGGGTGAAGGCCTGGGCAACAAGTTCCTCGCCAACATCCGCGAGACCGACGCCATCGCCCACGTGGTGCGCTGCTTCGAAGACGAGAACGTGATCCACGTCTCCAACAGCGTCGACCCCAAGCGCGACATCGAGATCATCGACCTCGAACTGATCTTCGCCGACCTCGACAGCTGCGAGAAGCAACTGCAGAAGGTCGCTCGCAACGCCAAGGGCGGCGACAAGGAAGCCCTGGCGCAAAAGGCCATTCTGGAAAAGCTGATCCCGCACTTCACCGAAGGCAAGCCAGCGCGCAGCCTGATGAAGAACATGGCTGAGGACGAAAAGGCTGCGATCCGTGGCTTCCACCTGCTGACCAGCAAGCCGGTCATGTACATCGCCAACGTTGCCGAGGACGGCTTCGACAACAACCCGCACCTGGACGTGGTCAAGGCCATCGCCGAGGAAGAAGGCGCGGTCGTGGTGCCGGTGTGCAACAAGATCGAAGCGGAGATTGCCGAGCTGGAAGACGGTGAGGAGAAGGACATGTTCCTCGAGGCCCTGGGCCTTGAAGAGCCTGGCCTGAACCGCGTGATCCGCGCCGGCTACGAGCTGCTCAACCTGCAGACCTACTTCACCGCCGGTGTACAGGAAGTCCGCGCCTGGACCGTCCGCGTTGGCGCCACCGCCCCGCAAGCGGCCGGTGTCATCCACACCGACTTCGAGAAGGGCTTCATCCGCGCCGAAGTGGTCGCCTATGACGACTTCATCCAGTTCAAGGGTGAAAGCGGAGCCAAGGAAGCCGGCAAGTGGCGCCTGGAAGGCAAGGACTACATCGTCAAGGACGGCGATGTGATGCACTTCCGCTTCAACGTCTGATCGCGCTGCAGGAGCATTCGGTACGCCGTCTCACTCCGAGCCAATAAAAAACCGCGCCCTTGCGCGGTTTTTTATTGGCTGTGCAAGCCTTAATAGTCAACGGGTGCCGGCTGACTGAACATCATGGCCACTGTTAATGCAACTGGAATTGACAAGTCCAATCCAACCTCTTTATCCCGCCCACATCAACCACCATCATCGACATACGGTGTGCCCCACGGCCTCAAGGACCCGCTCATGTCGATAACAAAAACCCTCAGCCCTGCCCTGCTTGCCATGTCGCTGGTCACGGCAAAGCCCGCTTCGGCAAGCGACACCGCGACTCAGCCCGTCACCTCGCCTCTGCAACTGTTCGTGACCCTGCCGGTCAAGCCCGACCACCTCGAACGCTTCCTGGCCACCATGCACAAGGAAGTGGCCGGTGCGCGCTCCGAAGCGGGCAACGTCGCGTTCGATGTCTACGAAGACGCGCAGCATCCCAGCCGCCTGTACCTGTTCGAGCATTGGCACACTGCCGAGTCGTTGGCCTCGCATACCAAGCAGCCTTACTACAAGGCGATCCGCGCCCAGGAGGCCGATGACCTGGGCGGCACGGTCGAGGAACGCAAACTGCGGGAGCTCTCCCCCGCCGCGCCTGCACGGTCTAAGGCCCCCACCCAGTACAGCGTGTTGAGCACACTGCATCTGGCGCCAGGCAAGTTCGAACAACTCGCCATCCAGTTCGCGGCTCAAGCTGGGGCGATTCGCAGCGCCCAGGGCAATCTGGGGCTGGCGCTCTATCAGGATGAGGAAAAGCCCGATGAGCTGCTGCTGATCGAACGCTGGAGCGACCGCACCGCCCATGACGCCAGCGCCTCTTCGCCGGCCGCTCGACGGCTCCTGGCCTCGCTGAACGAGGTGACTGACACGCAGGTGCTGCAATTGCGCCTGATCGACCGCTCCACTGCCGACCATTGACGCAAGCAACGCTGCGAGGGCCCGAACATGACCAGCATTCCCCGCGACACCCCGTCATCCGCCCGCAATTTTCAGGCACGCCTGGAGCCGGTGTTCTACGCCCTGCTGCGCGGTGTACTGGGCATCGTCATGTTCACCCACGGGCTGCCCAAACTGCTGGGTGACTCACATGGCTCGATGGCCGATCCGATGGCCAGCTCGACCCACCTCATCGGCAACGTGATGGGCCTGCCGTTCGCTGCCGAACTGGCGTTTCTGGTGATGCTGCTGGAAACCGTCGGCGCGCTGATGCTCGTCGTCGGCGTGCTGACCCGGCCCGTTGCCCTGGCCATGGCCGCGGAGATGGTCGGGATCAGCTACGCCCTCGGTCCGACCTGGCCGTGGGTGGACCGGGGCATCGAATACCCGGTCATTCTCGGCAGCCTGGCGTTGTACATGGCCATCCGGGGCGGCGGACGCTTTGCCTTGGACCACAAGTTGTGGCACGGGCGCTAAGTGCAACGCGGCCCGTTCAGGCAACGCTCGCCCCCCCACCTGGCGCCTGGTCCACCGCCTGCAACAACTCGATGAACGCCTCGGCCTGGGGCGACAGCACATGACGGCGCAGGCTCACCACGCCGTCACGAATCTGCAGGGCTTCAAGGTCCGGTGAGATGTCCACCGGCTTGAGCTGATGCAATCTAGCCCCCTCCTCTGCCGCCAGACTCAGTTGCAGCTGTGATGCACAGCCGATGGCATCGGACTGCAGGACGATATCCAGCAACGGCCGCCCGTTCTCGCACTCCACCGCCGGCAGGTAATCACGACGCCCCGAGTACTGCAGCACGAGGCTGCGCACACCGAAGGAGCACACCATCGGGAAGACGAGCAGTTGCTCGCGGGTAACACCTTCCTGGGTTGCCAGTGGATGGTCGTGACGGCAGAAAAAGCACCAGCTGCGCGGCTGCAACTGACGGATGCGGTAGTTGGGGTCGAGCTCGAAGCTTTGCGAACTGGCGATGAAAAACTCGATTTCTTCGGCCATCAAGCGCCTGTTGAGGTTTTCACGGGTATCGACGACGAAATGCGCGTTGACCTGCGGTTGCAAGGCGATGAAGCGCGCCAGCGTGCGCGGCACCAGGCCGGCAGCCGGTGCCGGAGCGCAGCCGAAGTACAGCATGTCGCGATCAGCGCTGTTGAGACGGCTGATCTTCTCACCGAGCTCTTGCGCCTTGCCGAGGATGTCCAGTGCATACGACAGCAGCAGTTGCCCCTGTGCTGTCGGCGGCAATCCCTTTTGCTCGCGCTCTAACAGCTTGCAGCCGGCCTGATGCTCGAGGGCCTGGATGCTGCGGCTGAAGGCCGGCTGCGAGAGGCTCACGGCCTGTGCCGCGAGGGAAAAACTCCGGTGATTCATCAAGGCAACGAAATGCCGGAGATTCCTCAGCTCGTAATGCATTTGATGCATGACCTCTTTTGCAAAAAGCAATTGTGTATGCGGGTGGGGGATCTTAGTCTTAAAGAACCAAAACAAACAAATATTTATATTTTAATAACTTTCTGGAATATTAACTGCCGTTACTCCGGATACAGCAGGACAGCCACCATGAGTATTGCGAAAGAAGACACTTCAGCAACTGAACGCGAATACAGCGCCGATGTGCTGGTCATCGGTGGCGGCCCAGCCGGCGCGTGGGCGGCGATCGGCGCTGCCGCCAAGGGCGCCAAGGTCATCCTGGTCGACAAAGGCTATTGCGGCGCCTCCGGGGCTACCGCGCCCTCCGGCACTGCCGTGTGGTGTGTGGCGCCGGAGGCCGAAGCCCGCAAGGTCGCCAAAGCCAGCCGCTATGCCATGGGCGGCGAGCTGGCCGAGCCGCAGTGGATGGATCGCGTCCTGGAGCAGACCTGGCGCAATCTGGAGTTGCTCGCCGAATGGGGCTATCCGTTCCCGGTGGACGAACAGGGCCGCCAGCGTTGGGTATCGCTGCAGGGCCCCGAGTACATGCGCCTGATGCGCAAGCGGGTCAAGCAGGCGGGTGGGCGCATTCTCGATCACAGCCCGGCGCTGGAACTGCTGGTCGATGAGCACGGCCAGGTCAGCGGCGCCACCGGCATCAGCCGGCAGAAGCAGCAGCGCTGGAGCGTGCGTGCCGGGGCAGTAGTGCTGGCCACCGGCGGCGTGGCTTTTCTCAGCAAGGCGCTGGGCTGCAATGTGCTGACGGGCGACGGCCACCTGATGGCTGCCGAAGCAGGCGCGGAGTTTTCCGGGATGGAGTTCTCCAATGCCTACGGCCTGGGGCCAGCCTTCGCCTCGGTGACCAAGTCGGCGCTGTACTCATGGGCCACGTTCTACCATGCCGATGGCCGTGAGATCGAAGGGGCAGGCTCGGCGCGAGGTCGCGGCGTGATCGCCAAGACCTTGATGAACGAGCCGGTGTTCGCCTGCATCGACCGAGCCGATGCCTCTACCCGCCAATGGATGCGCTCGGCGCAACCGAACTTCTTCCTGCCCTTCCAACGCATGGGGCTCGATCCGTTCAGCGATCGCTTCCCCGTGACCTTGCGCCTGGAAGGCACCGTGCGCGGCACCGGCGGCCTGCGTATCTGCAACGACCAGTGCGCCACCTCGGTACCCGGGCTGTATGCCGCTGGCGATGCTGCAACTCGCGAACTCATCTGCGGCGCCTTCACCGGCGGCGGCAGCCGTAACGCCGCCTGGGCGCTGTCCTCCGGGCTATGGGCCGGGGCCGGGGCCGCCGAATTCGCCCGCGACCAGCGCAGCAGCGCCATGCGCCGCCTGCTACAGTCCGGTACGGTCGGGCTGCGAGGGCAAGGCAAGCATGCCTTCGACCCGGAAGCGACGATCCGCGCCGTCCAGGCCGAAGTCTTCCCGTACGAACGCAACTGGTTCCGCCAGGGCGAGCGACTCGACGCTTCGCTTGGCCGCCTCGACCCCCTGTGGCAGCAGCTGCGCCAGGCCGCGCCCGCCAGCCCCGAACACCTGCTGCGCGCCCGTGAAGCGGCCGCCCTGCTCGCCACCTCACGCTGGATGTACCGCAGCGCTTTGGCACGCACCGAAAGCCGGGGCATGCACCGGCGCGACGATCATCCCCGGCTCGACCCCGGGCAGCGTCACCGCCTCATCAGCGGCGGCCTCGACGAGGTCTGGACCGCACGCGAAACACTCGGCCCCGCCGACCACAGCCTGCTGCCGGAGAAAGCCGCATGATCGAACTGATCAGTGCCGACCGCTGCACCGGTTGCAACATCTGCGTGCTGGTGTGCCCGACCGACGTGTTCGAGGCGGTGTCCGGCCAGGCACCGCTGATCGCACGACAATCCGAGTGCCAGACCTGCTTCATGTGCGAGGTCTACTGCCCGGAAGATGCGCTGTTCGTCTCGCCACTGGCCGATGAACAGGCCGCAGTGGACGAACAGCAACTGACCGCACAGGGCTTGCTCGGCGGTTACCGCGAAGCACTCGGCTGGGGCAAGGGACGTCACTCGACCGCTGCCCTCGACGAAAGCTACCAGTTCATCAAAGGCATCTAGAGGCTGTCGCCGCGGGATCACCTGCGCCGTTTCAGGCCGTCCATGCCGGCGGGCAACTGGGCATCGGGGAAGTGCGTCGAGAGCGTCGTCTCGCGCCACTGCTCCAGTTCTTCGGCACGCGCACGCTCGTCGAGCCCATAAACGTACAACGCATCGCCACCGAGCAGCAGGCGCAGCGGCAGGTCGTCGCGGCGCGACAACTGCACGATCAGTTCGGCGATCTTCTGCGGGTCCCCCACTTCGTTGCCACCGTAGCCCGCCAGCAGGCGCAGCACATGGCCGACGGTCACATCGTAGTCTTCCAGCATGCCCTCGACCGGACGCTTGGCCTCGCTCGCCCAGTCGGTGCGCATGCCACCGGGCTCGAGGGTGCAGACCTGTATGCCCAGCGGCGTGACTTCCTTGGCCACCACATCGCTGAAACCGCCCACCGCCCACTTGGCCGCCTGGTAGGCCGAAAGGCCGGGCGTCGAGGTGCGCCCCCCCACTGAAGACACCTGAAAGATATGGCCGCTACGCTGCTTGCGCATCACCGGCAGAACTGCACGCGTCAGGTTGACGACACCGAACAGGTTGGTCTCGACCTGCGCACGAAAGTCATCCGCAGCCATCTGCTCGAACGGCGCGGTATGGCCATAACCCGCATTGTTGACCAGTACATCGAGGCGGCCAAAGGCATCGAGCGCAAGCTGCACCGCGTTCTGCGCGGCCTGCTCGTCGGTGACGTCCAGGGCAACGACCCGGACCTGCTGCTCGCCGTACTGCGCCACCAGATCGTCCAGGCGCCGTGGGTCACGGGCGCCAGCGACCAGAACATCGCCGTTGCGCAGTACTGCTTCACTGATGGAACGACCCAGGCCACGAGCCGCACCGGTTACAAGCCAGACTTTGGACATGATTCGACTCCTTCGTCGATGATATGAGTGATTAATCACTCATTTAAAGAGCATAAAAAAACCTGTCAGCGCCCCCCAAGGGCCGCCCACAGGGCATTGAATCCAGCCGTACGATAAGCCTCGGCCTGATCGGGTGACTGCTTGATGAACTCCATGGCCGTCTCGGCCATGGACACGAACATCGCGCCATAGAACGCCTGCGCCTGCTCTGCCGGCAACCCGCTGGAAGCCGTGCGCTCGCGCAGCAGTGCACCCACCTCATTGAAGCCCTCGCTCCCTGCAGCACGATGCTCGGCATCGATGCGCCCGCTGACGCTCAACTGGCGCAATGCCTCACGCGCCGCAGGGCTGTCGATACCCCAGTCGACGTAACCGTTCCAGGCATGTCGAATAGAGGCCTCGGCCGTCGCGTCACGGGGAAAGTCAGCCATCATGGCCAGGCGCAGACCGGCCTTCAGTTCCAGGTACAAGGCGTTGAGCAACACATCCTTGTTTTCGAAGTAGGTGAACACTGTCCCCTCGGCCACACCCGCCAACCGCGCAATGCGCGCGGTGGTGGCGCTCAGGCCATCCTCGGCAAGCGCCTGGCTGGCGGCGGCGAGGATGGCGTTGCGCTTGTCGTGACTGCGGGGACGGGCCATGGCGATGCGGACACTTAACTGAGTGAGCGCTCAATCATATTCATATTCGCCTCCAACGCAAGCCCTCCCGACCTGCGGTACCCTTGCCGACCCAGCGCAAAGAGCACCGCAGCGTCACCGATCAGCCGTTGCGGAACAGGAAGCTGTAGGCGTTGAGCGCCGGCACGCCGCCCAGGTGCGCATACAGTACTCGCGAACCCTCGGGGAACTCCCCATCACGCACCCTACCGATCATCCCCGCCATCGACTTGCCTTCGTACACAGGGTCGGTCAGCACACCCTCCAGTCGGCCACACAGGCGGATCGCCTCCAGCGTGCCCTCGTTCGGCAGCCCATATTCGGGATAGGCATAGCGGGTATCGAGCACTACATCGTCCTCGGTGATCTCGCGGCCCAGGTCCACCAGCTCGGCGGTGTGACGAGCGATGCGCAGGATCTGTGCCTTGGTCTGCTCCGGCTTGGCTGACGCGTCGATGCCGATCACCCGCTGCGAGCGGCCATCGGCGGCAAAACCGACCACCATGCCCGCCTGGGTGCTGCCGGTGACCGAACAGACCACGATGTAGTCGAACTTGAAGCCCAGCTCCGCCTCCTGCTGGCGCACCTCCTCGGCAAAGCCGACAAAGCCCAGCCCGCCGTAGGGATGCTCGGAGCACCCTGCCGGAATCGGGAACGGCTTGCCGCCCTTGGCGCGAACATCAGCCATTGCCTGCTCCCAGCTGGGGCGGATACCGATGTCGAAGCCCGCGCTGTCGAGCCGCACATCGGCGCCCATGATGCGCGACATCTCGATATTGCCGACGCGGTCATACACAGCGTCGGAGTAGTTCACCCAGTTTTCCTGCACCAGCACGCACTTCATGCCCAGGTGCGCGGCCACTGCGGCGACCTGACGCGTCTGGTTCGACTGAATGCCGCCGATCGACACCAAGGTGTCACAGCCTTGTGCCAGCGCTTCAGGGATCAGGTATTCGAGCTTGCGTGTCTTGTTGCCACCAAAAGCCAGGCCGCTGTTGCAATCCTCGCGCTTGGCATAGAGCTCGACCTTGCCGCCCAAGTGGGCACTCAAGCGCTTGAGCGGGGTGATTGGGGAGGGTCCGAAGGTCAGCGGATAACGCGTGTAGCGACTCAGATTCATGGCTGTGCTCCCAATTGCGAAACGCGCGGATCGCGGGCTCCGATAGGGTCAATGCTAGGGAGGTTGGCCAAAAAACGGGTTGCAAGTTTTCCCTGAATTTCGAGCTATTGTTTTATTGAAAAATGATTTCACATCACTTTGTTGTGAGGCTCAAGCATTGAAAGCAACAAATGAACGCGAGCAAAAAAAGCCGTCACTGTCCGGCCCACCACAGCTAGACCGTATCGACCGCGCGATCCTGCGCGCCCTGCAGCAGGACGCCTCGATCGCCAACGTGGCCTTGGCCGACAAGGTCAAGCTCAGCGCCCCGGCCTGCCTGCGACGGGTCGAACGCTTGAAGCAGGCGGGGTTGATCAAGGGCATCGTCGCCCTACTGGACAGCGAACGTCTCGATGCTGGGATGGTGGTACTGATCGGCGTGGTGCTCGACCGCTCCACCCCGGAATCCTTCGCCGCGTTCGAAGCGGCCGCGCAGAAGGTCTCCGGGTGCATGGAGTGCCATGTGGTGACGGGGGAGTTCGACTACTTCATGTTGCTGCGCACACGCGACAGCCAAAGCTTCAACCGCCTGCACGCCGAACAGTTGCTGTACCTGCCAGGAGTACGCCAGATCCGTTCGTTCATGGGCTTGCGCCAGGTGCTTTCGACGACACGAATCGTGTTGTAGAGGGGAGATTGCGCTGTTCTTTTCGCCAGCAAGCCCGCGAAGAGAACAGCGCAATCGGTGATCAACACGCCCAAGGCACTGGCGCCTCAGCCTCGATGCCATAGCGCGCGATGGCCTCGGCACACCGCTGGCGTTCCAACACACCGTCATCGGCCAGGCTCGAAAGCGCCGCCAGCACGATCTGCCGGCTGTCGACCTCGAAGAAGCCACGCAGTTGCTCACGACTGTCGCTGCGCCCGAAGCCATCGGTGCCCAAGGCAACGAAACGATCCTGCACATACGGCGCAACCAGGTGCGGCCAGGCGCAGACATAATCGGTCGCGGCGATCACCGGCGCGCCCTTGGGCAGGCACTGCACCAAGTGACTGGCCCGCGCCGGCTCCTGCGGATGCAGCCGGTTCCAGCGCTCCACCTCCCGTGCCTCGCGCGCCAGCTCGCTGAAACTGGTGGCGCTGAACACTTCGCAGGCCACGCCCCAGTCCTGCGCCAACAGGCGTGCCGCCGCCTGCACCTCGCGCAGGATCGTGCCTGAGCCCAGCAACCGTACCTTGCCAGTAGCCCCCTCCGGCATGTGCTGCTCCAGTCGGTAGAGCCCCCGGATGATGTCGCCTTCGACCCCGTCCGGCAGGCTTGGCTGTGGATAACTTTCGTTCATCAGGGTCACGTAGTAGAACGCGTCTTCCTGCGCTTCGAGCATGCGCCGCATGCCGTGGTCGAGGATCACCGCGAACTCACCGGCAAACGCCGGATCGTAGGCACGGCAGTTGGGCACGGTCGAGGCGATCAGCAGGCTGTGGCCGTCCTGGTGCTGCAGCCCTTCGCCACCCAGGGTGGTGCGCCCAGCGGTAGCGCCCAGCAGGAAACCACGGGCGCGCTGGTCGGCGGCAGCCCAGATCAGGTCGCCGATGCGCTGGAAGCCGAACATCGAGTAGTAGATGTAGAACGGCAGCATCGGCAGGCCATGGGCGGAATAACTGGTGGCCGCCGCCACCCACGAGCTGATCGCCCCCGCCTCGCTGATGCCTTCTTCGAGGATCTGCCCGTCCAGCGCCTCGCGGTAGCAGAGGATCGAACCGATGTCTTCGGGCTCGTAGCGCTGGCCGACGCTGGAATAGATACCGATCTGCTTGAACAGGTTGGCCATGCCGAAGGTACGCGCCTCGTCGGCGACGATAGGCACTACCCGCGGCCCGAGCTGGCGGTCCTTGAGCAGCCCGCCGAGCATGCGCACGAAGGCCATGGTGGTGGACATTTCCTTGCCATCGGCCTGGGTGGCGAACGCCGCGTAGCTGGACAGCGCCGGCACCGGCAGCCCCTCGGCCTGGCGTGGCCGCGACGGCAGGTAACCGCCCAGTGCCTGGCGACGTGCATGCAGGTAGCGCATCTCGTGGCTGTCGTCGGCGGGCTTGTAGAAGGCCAGGGCCTCGGTCTGCTCATCGCTCAATGGCAGGTTGAAGCGATCGCGGAAGGCCATGAGTGCCTCGCGGTCGAGCTTCTTCTGCTGGTGCGTGGTCATCTTGCCCTGCCCCGCCTCACCCATGCCGTAGCCTTTCTTGGTCTGCGCCAATACCACGGTCGGGCGACCATCGCCTTGCTGGGCGGCATGGTAGGCGGCGTGGATCTTCACCATGTCGTGCCCCCCGCGCTTGAGCCGGTCGATCTGCTCGTCGCTCATGCCCTGGGCCATCCGGGCCAGCGCCTCGCTCTGGCCGAAGAAATGTTCGCGGTTGTAGCGCCCATCCTTGGCGGCGAAGGTCTGAAACTGCCCATCGACGGTAGCCGACAGCGTGCGCTCCAGCTCGCCGCTTGCGTCGCGGGCGAACAGGCCATCCCAATCCGATCCCCAGACCAGCTTGATCACCCGCCAGCCAGCACCGCTGAACAATGCCTCCAGTTCATCGATGATGCGCCCGTTACCACGTACCGGGCCGTCCAGGCGTTGCAGGTTGCAGTTGACCACCCACACCAGGTTGTCCAGGCGCTCGCGCGCCGCAAGAGTGAGCGCCGACATGCTTTCCGGTTCATCCATCTCGCCGTCGCCGAATACCCCCCACACGCGCCGCCCAGCGCCCTGACGCAGGCCCCGGTGTTCCAGGTAGCGCATGAAGCGCGCCTGGTAGATCGAACTGATCGGCCCGATGCCCATGGAGCCGGTGGGAAACTGCCAGAAATCGGGCATCAGCCAGGGATGTGGATAACTCGACAGGCCCTGCACATCGCGGCGCCGTGCAGTGATTTCCTGTCGATAGTGCTCCAGCTGCTCAACCTGCAAGCGGCCCTCGAGGAAGGCCCGGGCGTAGACACCCGGCGCCGAGTGCGGCTGGAAGAACACCAGGTCGCCAGTGCCCGGCGTATCGCCGCCACGGAAGAAGTGGTTGAAGCCGACCTCGAACAAGTCGGCAGCACTGGCGTAGCTTGCAATATGACCGCCCAGCTCACCGTAGGCCTGGTTGGCGCGCACCACCATGGCCAGCGCGTTCCAGCGCATGATCGAGGCCAGACGTTCCTCGGTCGCCAGATCGCCCGGAAAGGCCGGCTGCTGCTCGACGCCGATGCTGTTGATATAGGGCGTGCCATGCCCTGGCTGCCAGCCGACGGCATGATGCCGCGCCAGGGCCGCAAGCCTGTCGAGCAGAGCCCGCGTGCGCGGCGCGCCTTCGTGTTCGAGCAGCGACAGTAACGCGTCGCGCCACTCATCCAGGCCCTGGGTGTCGATGTCGTCCTCGGCGGACGGCTCGCGCAATGATCCTGCAGCTTGATGGATGCTCATGACAGCACTTGCACCTCGGTGTACTTGTTGGAGGGGGACGGTTTCAGACCGCCAGGAAGCGTTCCTCGAGAATTCGCTTGACCAGCATCCGCGCAACATCGACGACCTGCTCGACCTGTGTCACGGGCGAGCCCTGGCGATTGAGCGCGGGATCGAGCTGCAGGCAGCGCAGCTCATGGCCACACACTGAGCCTAGCCATGCCAGGCGCACCTGCCCGTCGCTCTCGAGGTCCAGCAGGTAGCAACGCTTGGAGACCGCTCGCAACAGGGCGCTGGCCTCGCATGCCGACTCGGCGGCAAGCGTGCGCTGCCCATCGCCTGCTGCCAGCCAGTTGGCCTGCAGGCCGTCCATGTCCTGCACGTGCAGATGGGCAACTTCGTTCCAGCCCTCAAGCGCAGCGTGCAACCCGATGCTCAAAATCTCGGGCAACGCTGCGCTGGACACCACCACCACCGCCACGTCCTGCGATGGCGCCTTCACCCACCTTGCGAATCTGGAAATCGCCAGCATGGCCTGCTCCCTCTCGTCGGGTCTGTGCGCATGAAACCTGCTCCAAAACGATACTCAGCGCACGATTGAATTTCATACCTATTCTTACCCGTGAACAGGAACAACCTTCCAAGCTTCAACCCCCAACTGAAGGCTGTCCCGTCATGTCTTCGTAAAGCAGGTAATCATCCCGGCAGCCGCACAGACCTGACGGCAAGCGGGCTACACACCAGACCGAGGAAACGCGATGAAAGAGCCCGCCAAGCCCATCGAGGTCAACACCCACGAACGCAAGATCCTGCGTGCACTACAAGCCAACGGCCGAATCAGCAACGCGGAACTGGCGAAGAAAGTCGGGCTGAGCACCACCGCGTGCTGGAACCACACCAAACGGCTGTTCGATGCGGGCGTGATCAAGGGGGTCCATGCTCACATCGATCCGAACGTACTGCAGCAGGGCACCGTGGTGCTCATCGGCGTGGTGCTGGATCGCTCCACCCCCGAGAGCTTCGCCGCGTTCGAAGCGGCCGCGCGCAACCTGCAGCAGGTGCTGGAATGCTGGCTGGTGGCGGGGGATGTGGACTACTTCCTGAAGATCCGCGTGCGTGACCTGCCGGCCTTCAACCACATGCACAATACGCAGATCATCGCCCTGCCTGGGGTGCGCCAAGTGCGCACGTTCTTCGTGCTCAACGAGGTGAAGTCCGGCGGTCTCATCTCGATCTGAGGCAACGCCACCCGCCTTGGTAAACCGTCCCAGGCGTGCATCCATTCCTTCTTTTTCGAGCTGTGCCCCGACGCTCTAATGCCGGGAGCGGTGCGTCGAAGACGCTCCGCTTCCCCCAGGAACGGAGCGTCCCATGCCACTCATCAACGCGTTCATGCAATTGCCAGGTCTGGCGGTGGCCTTGCTGTATACCGGGCTCGCCAGCGCACAGCCAGCCGACCCGCAGACCGAGACCCTGCAACTGGAAAGTCGTGCGGCACAGTGCGCACCACATCTGGAGAGTCTGGAGCGGCTGCTCGTCGACAGGATTAATGGCCTGGAGCCCGCGATGGGTGAAAGGCTACGACAGATTCCCGAAATCGAACGTCGTATAGCACGCCTACGCCAGCAGCTGGACCAAGAGCGCCAGGACTACGAAAAACTGCCGTGGCGCCCAGAGCACCGCATACGTCTGGAAGCGCTTGAAAACGAAATCTGGAGCAACCAGAGCGCCATCCGTTCGACCCAGCTCGACGAGCGCAACCTGACGGTGATGAAACCGGCACTCAGCAGCACCCGCCAGCAACAGAGCGCCCTAATCCTGCAACTGGACGCATTCGCCGCCGCACGCCATGACTGTGAACACCCCCAACACAGCCCTCAGTGCTACGCAGAGGAGGTCGCACCGCTGCACCCTCTGCTGAAGTCGGCACTCGACGACACCCATGCGCTGCTCGAAACGCTCTGGTCACCGCTCAGCAATGTTGTCTTCTATTCGATGGCATGGATAGACGACTGCGCTGCAACAGCCCCCCCGGGATTCGGCCAACAGCCATCCCTCTAGTTCCACGCCCCCGCTGGATAGTTCCCCAAATCTCAGAAGAGGTCCACCATGTCTGAACTCACCCCATTCATCAGCCGCAGAGCCCTGATCGAAAAAAACATCCGTCAGGAACTGACAACCCATGGCGCATCCCAACCGTTGAGCCTGCCAACTGTCGACAGCCCGCTCGTGGCTCACTACGTGAACAGGATCGAAGGCTCCTATGACTCATCACGCGCGAAAATCGATACGGACCACGCCATCGAGCTGCTCTACATCGCCTACAACACCACGCCCCAGCGCAACGGCGAAATCCGCGTCAAGATCAACAGCATCATGGACAAGCTGCTCAAAGCACAGCAGGACAGCGAACGCCAGATCAGGGCCGCCAGCACTGCCGCCAGCCGTCTCACCCGAAAGCTCAACCGCGGCCTGACCGGCTGGACCGCCGCCAAGGAAACCGGTGACATCGCGCAGATCAAGCGCTTCGTAAACAAAGAACTGATGGACATGGCCAACGAGATCAAAAACTCGGCCATGGCGGTCAACGCGAGCCTGCAAACCATCGTCGACCGCTACGATGGCATCATCGATGACACCCACGAAGTGACCGCCAGCAGCGAGATGGCCTTGAGCACAACACTTGAGGCCAACGAAAAAGTTCGCCAGGAAATTCTTCAGCACAAGGCTCGCAGCAAACAACTGGAATCGCTGATAGCCGACATGCAACAACAGGTCAAGCGCTACGAGTCCCTCGCCCGCGACTATGCAGATCAAGCCAAGTCTTCCGAGGAGCGCGCCTTCTGGGCAGGCATGCTGCGTGGTGCTGCGCAGGTGATATCGGCCGCCATGCCACTGGCGGCCATGGCTGCCAGCGGCGGCAGCTCGTCTCTGGTCGCCGCGGCCTCAGTCGCCGCAGGCGTCGGAAAAGGCGCCAACGGTGCCCAGGGCAACGCCACTGGCGACCTCATCCGCCTGAAGAAAGAGCGCTCCGAGCATCGCGCCGAACTGGCGTTGATACAGGAGGAGGTGGACAAACTGCAGACGTCGATCTCAGGTTATCAGGCGCAGAAAGGCAAGGTGGCCGACACCGGCAAACTCAAGGTGCTGGAGAACCGGATCACCGAAGCCGAAGGGCTTCTGGTCAAGGCCAAGGCCAAGTACCAGGAGGCCAAGGAGCACCTTGGTTCACTGGAGTCCGCGCTCCAGACTCTGGCCTCGGCAGCCGGTGATATCAGCGATGCCAGCCGGGCACAGGCCAACAACCTGCGCCAGATGCAGCTGCAGATGCTCGATAATGCCGACAAGTACGAGACCGCCAGGCGCGAACAGGCAGCCGAACTGCTGGAAGTTTCCGTGCTGATGGCAGGCAAAGGCAGCGAGCAGGAGATCATCGAGCTGGCGATCAGGTCACTGAACCTGAGCGTGAGCGCCCTCAAGCGCACCCGTGAAATCGTCGTGGAAATAGCGTTCTTCTTCCGCTCGTTCTGCGACTTCATGGAGGTCATCCGCCAGGATGCCCAAGAGCAGATCGAAGAGTTCGAAGATGCCGAAGACATCGACTCGAACCGCGACTACCTCTTTTCGCAATTGTGTGAGTCCACCGACGCATTCTTCATCAGCCAGACCGGGCAGTGGATCGCCGTCGGCATTGTCTCCGATCATTTCGCCCTGACATTCAAGGACGGCTGGAGCAAGCTCAACAAACTGTCCGGAAAGTACATCACCAACGATGAACTGCCCGCCTATCTCACCGAGGCGGCGGGCAAGCTGGACATGATCGCAGCCGATCGCAATGCCGCCAGCCACGAGCGTCAGGTGTACCTGGAAAACTACCGTAACGAACTCAACGCCGATTAATGGCCGCCCGGCGGGGGCAAATAATCAGTTCAGAAAATCGTGAACTGATTATTTGCCCCCGCCGATTTTTCCCCTTGGCACGTCTCTCCAGAATCGCCTCACCACAATCACAATAACCGTGAGGCCACTCCCGTGGACCAGACCCTCCAGGTACGGCAAGCTGCCGCCGACCTCGTCGACGCCTTTGCCAGTAACGACACCGCCCGCTATTTCGCCTGTTTCAGCGAAGACGCCACCTTCCTGTTCCATACGCTGCCCCAACCGCTGCTGTCTCGGCGCGCCTATGAAGACCTTTGGGCTCAGTGGCAAGCCGACGGCTTTGCCGTGCTCGACTGCGCGTCGAGCAATGCCCACGTGAGCCTGCAGGGCGATCTGGCGATCTTCATGCACGACGTGGCCACACGCATTCGCATTGCCGAGCAGGAACAGGCGCTGAACGAGCGCGAGACCATCGTGTTCCGCCTGCAAGGCGAGCGCTGGCTGGCGTGCCATGAACACCTGTCGGTCGCCTCCTGCGCCTGACCTTCGACAACGGCCTTGCCGCACTGCCATCGCACCCACAACAAAGCCTGCCACAGGCCAACAACACTCGCGCTGGAGCATCACCATGAGCCACTCGACCGGTATCGAGACCAATGGCGTCGAACAGATCCCCGACGATCAACGCGACGCCACCCCGCTTGACCTGTTCCGCCTGATCTTCGGCGGTGCCAATACCTTCGCCACCGCCGTGCTCGGCAGCTTCCCGGTACTGTTCGGGCTGTCCTTCCAGGCGGGGCTGTGGGCGATCCTGCTCGGCGTCGGGGTCGGTTCGCTGATCCTTGCACCCATGGGGCTGTTCGGCGCACTCAACGGCACCAACAACGCCGTCTCGTCCGGTGCGCATTTTGGCGTACACGGACGCATCGTCGGCTCGTTCCTGTCGTTGCTGACCGCCGTGGCGTTCTTTTCGTTGTCGGTGTGGAGCTCGGGCGATGCCCTGATCGGAGGCGCCAAGCGCCTGGTCGGACTGCCCGAAACCGACCTCACCCTGGGTCTGGCCTATGGGCTATTCGCAGTGCTGGTGCTGGTGGTATGCATCTTTGGTTTCCGCTTCATGCTGTGGGTCAACAAGATTGCGGTATGGGCTTCGAGCCTGCTGTTCCTGCTCGGCATCGCCGCCTTCGCCGGCCCGTTCGACGCGGGCTTCGCCGGCAGCGTCAATCTCGGCCAGCCGGGCTTCTGGGCCGCCTTCGTTGGCGCCGCGATCCTCGCCATGAGCAACCCGGTGTCCTTCGGCGCGTTCCTCGGTGACTGGTCACGCTACATCCCGCGCCAGACCCCGAAATCGCGCATCATGCTGGCGGTGATCCTGGCCCAGGCCGCGACCCTGATCCCGTTCCTGTTCGGTCTGTGCACCGCGACCCTGGTGGCCAGCCAGGCGCCGGACTACATCGCCGCCAACAACTATGTCGGCGGCCTGCTGGCGATCTCGCCGGCCTGGTTCTTCCTGCCGGTGTGCCTGATTGCCGTGATCGGCGGCATGTCCACCGGCACCACCGCGCTGTATGGCACCGGGCTGGACATGTCCAGCGTGTTCCCACGCCTGCTCAGCCGCGCGGCCGCCACCCTGCTGATCGGTGTGCTGGCGATCGCCTTCATCTTCATCGGCCGCTTCGCCTTCAACCTGGTGCAGAGCGTATCGACCTTCGCCGTGCTGATCATCACCTGCACCAGCCCGTGGATGGTGATCATGATTCTCGGCCTGATCACCCGCCGTGGCTTCTACCACGCCGACGACCTGCAAGTGTTCACCCGCGGCCAGCGTGGCGGCCACTACTGGTTCCTGCACGGCTGGAACTGGCGCGGCATGGGCGCCTGGATCCCCAGCGCCGCCGTGGGCCTGTGTTTCGTCAACCTGCCGGGACAGTTCGTCGGCCCGCTCGGGGACCTGGCTGACGGCATCGACCTGAGCCTGCCGGTCACCCTCGGCATCGCCGGCGTGCTGTACCTGATCCTGCTCAACCTGTTCCCCGAACCTGCCGGTGTCTACGGCCCGCGCGGCCCGCGCTGGGTACGCTGCAAAAGCGCTCCCGTGACACCCGTGACCACTGCCGAAATGGCCTGACTGGAATCCGACCATGACCACTCCCCACTACATCGACGGCCGCTGGGTCGAAGGCCAAGGCAACGACAGCATCAGCGTCTACGATCCCTCTCTGGGCGCACCTTTCGCCGAGCTGAGATCGGCCAGCAGCGCCCAGGTCGACGAGGCGGTACAAGCCGCACGCCGTGCCCTGCCCACCTGGAAGAGCCGCCCGGCCGCCGAGCGCGCGACCCTGCTACGCGGATTTGCCGAGCAACTCGGTGCCCGCCGCGAAGAACTGATCGCGCTGCAGATGCGCAACAATGGCAAGCCGCGGCACGAGGCCGAAATCGATCTGGACGACGCGGTGGCAACCTTCGCTTACTACGCCGAGCTCGCCGAACAACTGCCGCAGAAGAACCGCGACGTCCCCCTGGCCGCTCCAGGCTTTACCGCACGTACCCGCCTGGAAGCCGTCGGCGTGGTCGGCCTGATCGTGCCGTGGAACTTCCCGCTGGTGACCAGCGCCTGGAAGCTCGCCCCGGCCTTGGCCGCCGGCTGCACCGTGGTGCTCAAGCCTTCGGAGATCACCCCACTGATCGAACAGGCCTACGGCCAGATCGCCCAGCAGCTTGGGCTGCCGGCCGGGGTGCTGAACATCGTCAACGGCAAGGCCGAGACCGGCGCGGCGCTGAGTGGCCACAACGGCCTGGACAAGCTGTCGTTCACCGGCAGCAATGCCGTCGGCAGCCAGGTCATGCGCAGCGCCGCAGCCCAGTGCCGGCCAGTGACACTGGAGCTGGGCGGCAAGTCGGCGATCGTTGTGTTCGACGACTGCGACCCAGACCAGGCAGTGGAGTGGATTGTCGCCGGCATCACCTGGAACGCCGGGCAGATGTGCTCGGCCACCTCGCGCCTGCTGGTGCAGGACGGTATCGCCGACACGCTGCTACCACGGCTGCAGGCGGCGCTGGAGAAACTGCGCGTGGGCAACCCGCTGGTCGAGGAAGTAGAGATGGGACCGCTGACCAGCCAGGCGCAGTGGCTCAAGGTCGCCGGCTATTTCGCCACCGCGCGCGAGGAAGGGCTGAAGTGCCTGGCCGGAGGCAAGGCGTTGGACGCAGAGGGTTGGTTCGTCAGTCCGACACTGTACGTCGATGTGCCCGAGACCAGCCGCTTGTGGAGCGAAGAGATTTTCGGCCCGGTGCTGTGCGCACGCCGGTTCACCACCGAGGAACAAGCGATCGCCCAGGCCAACGACAGCCGCTTCGGCCTGGTAGCCACGGTCTGCTCGGCGGACCTCGAACGCGCCGAGCGCGTGGCCGATGCGCTGGAGGTCGGGCATGTATGGATCAATTCGGTGCAGGCGGTGTTCGTCGAAACTTCGTGGGGCGGCACCAAAGGCAGCGGCATCGGGCGCGAGCTTGGGCCTTGGGGATTGTCGGGGTATCTGTCGGTAAAGCATGTGACGCGGTGCGTAGGCTGAGGCCTCGGAGATGAAACCGGGGCTGCCTTACAACTCCGGGCATCGAAACGTAAGAGATTTCCGAATCTTTCACCCGACACTTCAGGACATAGTGGGCAACGAACTATCCTACGACCGCTCCAGACGCTTCGCTATTGTTGGGCTTGGCAAGCAGGGCTAATTTCCCCGGGTCGTCATTTGGCGACCGGGTGTGAGAGCCCGGCGATACATCGTGCCAGCGTTATGGCAGCCGTTCGTGGGCAGGCTTCGGCCTGGCCGGAATTCCGATGTTCGCCGGTCTCTCACCCCACGCACGGCTGCCACCTGATTCTGTGAGAGGAAGATGCATGGCAGTTTCTTGAGATGAAATCGGAAGAAAGCCATGAAAAAAATCGTTCCAGACCCACCGGCCCAGCCTCTTCACCGTCCCCTCTTCATCATCAACCCCGACATGCCCGCCACCGACGCCCTCGTCCACCTTATCCAACTGATGCACGGAATCGAGGACACCCTCGATGAATACTGCTGCGCCAATGCCGGGCTGCCTGGGAACGGGATGCTGGTGAATGCGGCGCACAGCGTGCAGATGGGCAGGCTATTGGCTGAACATGTGCTGGGGGATGGCAAACGCAGATAACAGCTTTGCCCAATACCCGTAGGAGCGGGCTGGTCAGATTTGGAACAAGACAGCCGCTCTCATACGCATCCCTTTCAAGGTGTTTGCGTAGAGGCTGGCAGGCGTTCGCCGAAAGTTTTGTTGGGCCTGTGAAATCGAGCGCCGCCCGCGCGGCGCTCGATCTCACAGGCGCTAAAAAACTTTCGGCGAGCACCTGTCAGCCTCTACACAATCACATGCGAACACCCTCTCCCACAAACATCTGTGGAAGAGGGCCCGCTGCCTCAAACCGACTCGTCGGCCGCCCGCGTCCCTTCCTGCAGCAACACCATGCTCTGCGGCGACGACAGTGCGATGCCTTCCTCGCGCAGCCGCCCGAGAATGGCGAACAGCAGGTCGCTGCGCGCGCCCGATACCTGACGCGGCCCGGCCACGTAGCCGCTGGCGCTGAGCACCATGCCGCTGGCGGTCAAATCCTTGAAGGTTACCGACGGCGCCGGGGCATCGAGGATCGCCTCGTGGTCGTGGTAGGCCTGCAGCAACAGCTCGCGCACGTGGTTGGCGTCGGTCTCCAGTGGCAGGGTCAAGGTCACACCGACAACACCCAGGGCGTTGGCCATGGTCACGTTGCGCACGTTCTGGGAGATGAACTGCGAGTTAGGCACGATCACCGTCGAACGGTCTGACATCTGGATCTCGGTGGCGCGCACGTTGATGCGCCGGATGTCACCCTCCACCCCCGCCAGGCTGACCCAGTCGCCCACTTTAACCGGGCGCTCGGTGAGCAGGATCAGGCCGGAGATGAAGTTCTGCACGATCTGCTGCAAACCGAAACCGATACCCACCGACAGCGCACTGACCACCCAGGTCAGGCTGGTCAGGTTGATGTGCAGGGTCGACATCACCAGCATGGCCAG
Organism: Pseudomonas sp. A014; assembly: GCF_052378495.1. Taxonomy (NCBI): domain Bacteria; kingdom Pseudomonadati; phylum Pseudomonadota; class Gammaproteobacteria; order Pseudomonadales; family Pseudomonadaceae; genus Pseudomonas; species Pseudomonas sp. A014. Next base: position 898,503 of record NZ_CP199001.1, on the reverse strand, counting down.
GAACAGGAAGCCCAGGTAGCCAACCAGCGTCACCAAAGAGGCACGCATGCCAGCGTCCATGTCGGTTTCCGGCAACAGACGCTCGCTCAGCCAGCGCTTGACCACACGGATGGCGAACAGCCCGCCGAAGAAGATCGCCAGCGCCAGGAAGATATCCTGGGGCACGATATTCAGATTGCCGAGGATCTTGCCGCCGCTGCCATCCCAGTCGGCCAGGCTCAGCAGCAGCTCGCCGGGGCTGGTGCCCGAAGGCATGAAGGCCAGCAGCGCGGCTATGAACAGCAATACGGTCCGACCGATACCGGCCAGCACCGTGCTGGCCTGGGCCTGGTGACGCTGCTGCAGGCCTAGCGCCGAGGCCAGCGCCAGCCCACCGGGCTGACGCGGCGACAGCAAGGTTTCGCAGAGGTCGCCGAACACGGTCACCAGCAGGTAGGCGCACACCGCCACGACGCTGATCCACAGCAACTTGGCGGTCAGGAAGTAGGCCAGGGTGAGGTAGCCGGTGAGCAGCGCCAGCAGGATCGCGATGACCCACACCACCACCACGAAGGGGATCAGACCCGCCAGGCCCGCCGGACGCTCCAGCCCGTGCTGGCGGCGAGTGCGGCGATAGCGCACCAGCACAGCGACGAACAGCAGCGATACCACCAGCGCGGTCAGGCCGTTGGTGGCCAGGGTCAGCGCCAGGCTGGTGCCGATGACGCTGTTGATGCGCTCCTGGGTCAGCAGCAGCACCAAGGCCAGGGCCAGGGCCTGCGGGAACCAGCCCAGGGCGCTGGCCACTTCGTCGGGAATCGGCGGCAGGCGCCAGGACGGGCGTTGCAGCATCAGCATGGCGCGGCCCAGGCCAGAAATGAAGGCGCTGAACACCACCAGGGTGAGGACGTGGTTGGTCAGGCTGGCCAGGTCCGCGCCCAGCTCGGCACTGCTTTCCAGGCCCCAGCGCAGCAGCGACACGGAGCCGGCGATGGTCGCCAGGGTGGCCAGCGCCACACTCAAGGCCAGGGCGCTGCGGCGCAAGCGGCCTTCGGGCAGCCAGCGGATCATCGCGTCGGCCAGCAGGCGCTCAAGCACCTTGCGCACCAAGGTCCAGACCAGCACGGCAGCGACCAGCGCGGTGATGAACAACCAGCGGTGCTCGGCGCTGAGGGCACTGGCCACGGCATCTGCCGCCTCGCCGCGCAGGTCGCGCAGGCGCGCCACGTCTTCATCGGTAGGACGGATCAGGCTCGACCAGAACGCCGGGCTCAGCGGGCTGGCGGCGCGGCTGGTGATCTGCGAGTTGAACAGGCTGCGACGCAGGTTGACGATCTGCGTAGACAGGTCACGCGCCGACTGGGTGAGCTGGGTAGCTTCGGTCTGCTCGGCCACCAGGGCCTTTTTCTGCCTGTCCAGTTGCTGGCGCTGGCGCGTCAGGCTCTCGGCCTCCTCGGGCTGCACCGGCCCCAGCACATTGAGCTGATCATCCAGCCGGGCGACATCCGCCGTACGCTGCGTGGCCAGGGCATCGGCCTGGCGCTGAACCTGCAACGCCGACTGACGCAGTTGCGAGAGCAGATCGTCATTGGCATTGCTGGTCACGCCCTGGCGGATCTGGTCGAGCCGGTCGCTCAACTGATCCAGGCTGGCATCTTCGTCCAGCACCTGCTGTTCGGCAGCGGCCAGGCTCGATACCGGCGTGGCCGGTGCGGACCAGGCAGGCGTCGCCACCCACAGCAACAATGCCAAAATTCCTACGTAAAAACGCTCAAGGCTTATACGCCTCATCGAAATCCCCTCTATACAGCTCGACAGGCGGAGGATTCTACGCTGCCGCGGCGATCAGGTGATGACCGTTTCTCGCGCCAGCAACTGACGCTTGCGTTCCACGCCCCAGCGATAGCCACTGATATCGCCGTCACGCCGTACCACTCGGTGGCAGGGAATTGCCACGGCAATGCGGTTGGCTGCGCAGGCCAGGGCTACGGCACGCACCGCCTTGGGTGCGCCGATACGCTCGGCGATATCGCTGTAGCTGACCCGGCCGCCCGCCGGTACCTCGCGCAGCGCCTGCCAGACACGCTCCTGGAACGCGGTGCCCTGTACATCGAGGGGCAGTTGCAGCCCCAGCGACGGCTGCTCGACAAAACCCACCACCTCGGCAACCAGGCGCTCGAAAGCAGGATCACCACCGATGAAATGGGCCTTGGGGAACTGGTCCTGCAACTGTTCGAGCAGCGTTTGCGGGTCATCGCCGAGCAGGATCGCGCAGATGCCGCGCTCGCTTTGCGCCACCAGGATCGCCCCGAGAAAGCACTGGCCAAGGGCAAAACGAATGGTCGCGCCCACGCCGCCGGCCCGGTACTCACGCGGCTGCATGCCCAGGCGCTGGCCCGCGCTGGCATAGAAGCGACTGTTGGAGTTGTAGCCTGCGTCGTAGATCGCGTCGGTGACGCTGCCGGCCTGCTCCAGCCCTTCACGCAAGCGTCGGGCACGAAAGGCCGAGGCATAGGCCTTGGGTGTGAGGCCGGTTTCGGCCTTGAACAAGCGGTGCAGGTGGAAGGGGCTGACACCCAGTTCAGCACCCAGCTGCTCGAGTTGAGGCGCGCTGTCGTGGGATTCGATCAGCCGGCAGGCACGCGCGACCAGCGCGGTACGCTTGGCGCCAGGGTCGGCGAGGGTTGCCATGCAGCGTTTGCACGGGCGGTAGCCGGCGGCTTCGGCAGCGACGGCATCATCGAAGAACTCGACGTTTTCGCGCTTGGCCATGCGCGACTTGCAGCCTGGCTGGCAATAAATGCCCGTGGTGCGCACGGCATAGACGAAGTGACCGGCAGCTTCTGGATCGCGGGCCTGGACGGCCTGCCAGCGGGCTGCATCGGTGTTGTACGGGGTGGCTGGCATGGGCGGGGCCTCTGGGGTGATTGGTTGTCAGCGTGGCAGGTTCTGTTGGGCTGGGCTCTCCGGTTCTTGCGGGGTTATTTTGTGCCGGCCTTTTCGCGGGCAAGCCCGCTCCTACAAGAGCCAGCACACCCTTGCCCGCGAAAAGGCCCCGCCTCAAGCCCGCCACAGATACCAGGCCGCCACCGTCCGATAAGGGCTCCAGACCCCGCCCAGCGAGCGCATCTGCGCCGGCGTCGGTGCCTTCTCCAAACCCTTCAGGCGACGGTATCCCTCGCGCACCCCGAAGTCATCCACCGGCAGGATGTCCGACCGCTCGAGGCTATAGATCAGCAACATCTCCACCGTCCAGCGCCCCACGCCACGCAAGGCCACCAGGCGCTCGATCAGCGCTTCGTCCTTCATCGCCAGCGCCTCTTCGCGCCCGGGCACTGCCCCTTCGAGCCGAGCCTGAGCGATGTGCAGGATGCTCGCCAGCTTGCTCGCCGAGAAGCCACAGCCACGCAACACCTCGGGGTCAGTGGCGAGCAACTGCTCGGGCGCAGGAAACGCCACCTGCGGATACAACGCCAGCAAGCGCCCGAGTATCGCCTCGGCCGCCCGGGCATGCAGTTGCTGGTACGCCACCGCCCGCACCAACGCCTCGAACGGCTCACGCCCAGGCGTAGCGCGGTGCAGGCACGGCCCGACCGCGGCGATATGCCGGGCCCAGTCCGGGTCCAGCCCGCTGAGGAAGTCGATCGCCTGCTGATAGGCGTGCGGCGAGAGATCGGCATGGATCATGGCACGTTACCCGTGGAATGAGCTGAAAGCCCCATGTTAGACCAACCGTTCATCGCAAGATCGCCGAATCTTGCGCGACAAATTCCTGGTATGCCATTGCTCCGACAGCATTGCCCCGCATAGAATTGAGAACTATTCACAGTCACCTCCTCACTTCTTCGCAACCAGGGCCGCAGCCACGATGCAGATGAACGACATGCTCAAGCCTGCCGAAGTCGATCTGCTCTACCAGGCTCACCACGCGTGGCTGCGCGGCTGGTTGCGGGCACGGGTCGGCTGCCGGGAACATGCCGCGGACCTCGCCCAGGACACCTTCGTACGCCTGCTGCGCGCGCGTCAGGTTTCGCCGCTGAAAGAGCCGCGCGCCTACCTCAGCAGCGTCGCCCGCGGGCTGATGATCGATCAGTTCCGGCGCCGTGCACTGGAACGCGCCTATCAGGAAAGCCTGGCCTGCCTGCCCGAAGGCGAAGCGCCCAGCGAGGAGCATCGCCTGGTGATCCTCGACACCCTCGAACGCCTCGACCGCGCCCTGCAACTGCTCAAGCCGCGGGTGCGCCAGGCGTTCCTGCTGGCCCAGCTCGATGGCCTGAGCATCCCGCAGATCGCCGCGCACCTGGAAGTGTCCCGGGCCACGGTCGAGCGCGACCTGGCCCGGGCGCTGGGCACCTGCTATCGGTTGCGCTATGCCGACGCCTGAGCGCATCCCAGCCCAGGCCCAGGTCGATGAGGCGATCGACTGGCTGGTGAAACTGCGCTTCGACGATCCATCGGCACACCATCAGCAGCAATTCCAGCACTGGCTGCACAGCCATCCGCACAACGCCCTGGCCTGGCAGCGGGTCAACAGCCTGGGCAACGAACTGGCCGGCCTGCCTCCTGACCTGAGCCGGCGCACCCTCGAGGGCAGCCAGCGCCAACGTATGAGCCGGCGCAACAACCTCAAGCTGTTGGTCGCATTCGCCGTTGCCGGCGGGGCTCTCTGGACTGCGCGCGAGCCCCTGGGCCTGCCAGCGCTGATGGCCGACAGCCGCACCGCGACCGGCGAGCGCCGCGACTTGCAAGGCAGCGACGGCAGCCGGATCCAGCTCAACACCGCCAGCGCCATCGACCTGCGCTACAGCGCCGACCAGCGCCTGCTGACACTGATTCGCGGCGAAGTCAGCCTGGACAGCAATGCCAGCGACAACCGCACCTTTCACATCGACACGGCCATCGCCGACATGGACACCCGCAACGGCCAGTTGCTGCTGCGCGAGAACGACGACGGCCTGCTGCTGGCGGTTCGCCGTGGCGAGGTACTGCTGTTCCCCTCCTCCGCTCGCCCACGGTGGGTGAAGACCGGCGAGGTGCTGCAGGTGAGTGCCTCGGGGCAAACCGAGGTGGCGGCCCTGCATGGCGACCCGTGGGGCTGGACCGATGGCGTGCTCAGCGTGCAGCAGATGCCGTTGGGCGAGTTCGTGGCCGAACTTTCGCGGTATCGGCCGGGGCTGCTCAGGTGCGCACCGGAAGTCGCCGGGCTGAAGGTTTCCGGGACTTATCACCTGGCAGACACCGATCAGATCCTGCTGTTGATCGCACGAAGTTTGCCGGTACGCATCGACTACCGCACGCGCTACTGGGTGAGCATCGACCTGGCCTGATCCCCGGGCGTTTGGCCAGTCACCCTGTGTCATGAAAATAAATGAGGTGGAATCTCATTCTCGTTCGGCCTGAAGGAACAAAGCCCGAAAAGTGGTCTCCCCAACCTTCAGGAGCGTTTCATGATTCGCCCGTGTTCCCCCCGCAACGACAGCCTGCGCAGCGCCATCCACGCCGCTGCCTTCGGTCTGGGCTTGGTCACTGCTGCACTCTCCGCCCAAGCCCTCGCCGCCCCGGCCAGCCAGAACCAGCAGATCGCCTGGAACATCCCGGCAGGCCCGTTGGCCCCAGCGCTGGACCAGATGGCCCGCCAGGGCGGCCTGAACCTGTCGTTCGATGCGAACAGTCTCCAGGGCAAGACTACCCGCGGCGTGCAGGGCAGCTACGACAGCGCCCAGGCCCTGTCGATCCTGCTGCAGGGCAGCAACGTGCAAGTCCAGCAACAGAGCGACAAGAGCTTCATGCTGATCCCGGCGCTGGACGTCGGTGATGCACTCGAGCTTGGCGCCACCAGCATCTCCAGCGATCGCCTGGGCGAGACCACCGAGAACACCGGCTCCTACACCACCGGCGCGGTGACCATCGGCAAGACTCCGCAAAGCATCCGTCGCACCCCGCAGTCGGTGACCGTGGTCACCCGCCAGCGCATCGACGACCAGAACATCACCAACCTCACCAACCTGCTCGAACAGACGCCCGGGGTAGTGGTCAACCTGACCGACAGCGAGCGCGTGCAGTATTACTCGCGCGGCTATTCGATCGACGCCATCCAGTACGACGGCGCCACCGTGGTGCAGAGCAGCGGCGGTGGCTCGTTCATCCAGAGCGACTCGGCAATCATCGACCGCGCCGAGATCCTGCGTGGGGCCACCGGCATGCTGCGCGGGGCGGGCAACCCTTCGGGCACGGTGAACCTGGTGCGCAAGCGCCCGACCTACCAATACCAGGGCAGCGGCAGCATTACCCTAGGCACCTGGAACGCCCAGCGCTATGTCGCCGATATCTCCGGGCCATTGACCGAAACCAGCAACGTGCGTGGGCGGATCATCGCCGTGCACGACGACAAGGACCACTTCCAGGAGTCGCGCCAGGAACGCAGGGACGTGCTGTACGGCGTACTGGCCTTCGACCTGAACGACAGCACCACCCTGACCACCGGCCTTGAATGGACCAAGCTCGACGCCACCGGCGCATGGGGCAACCTGCCCGCCAACTACGACGGCTCGCCGCTGCCGTTTGGCCGCAGCACCTACCTGGGTGCCGACTGGAACCGCTGGAACCGCAGCAACCTGCAGACCTTCGCCGAGCTCGAACATCGTTTCGACAACGACTGGAAGCTCAAGCTGATGGCCCAGCGCACCCACTTCGAATTGGCCGACGATGGTTTCAAGCAGACCTACTTCACCCGCGCCACCGGCGCCGCCAACCCCACCAACAATCCGTACCTGATGAGCTACCAGGTCACCGAAGGTGATGGCGGCGAGAGCCTGCAAAACAACCTGAGCGCGACCCTCAATGGCCCGTTCGACCTGCTGGGTCGTACCCACGAGCTGATGCTGGGCGTCGAGCGTATCCGCAACGATTCCTACGCCTCGGCCACCAACTACGTTCAGTCGGGGGTGTTCGACATCCGCAACTGGGACCCCAAGACCAGCCTGGCCAACCCGTCTATCGACATCCTCGCCCACCCGGTGCGCACCCGTACCACCCAGGAAGGTGCCTACGCCACCTGGCGCATTTCCCTGGCCGACCCGCTCACCGCGATCATCGGCGCACGCACCAACTGGTACGACTATGAGCAGGAAAACAACACCCGCTCCAACGGCAAGTTCAGCGTCGACAACGAAGTGGTGCCCTACGCGGCGCTGATCTATGACCTCAACGACAACTTCAGCACCTACGCCAGCTATACCGAGATCTTCAACCCGCAGACCGCCACCGACGCCACTGGCTCGGTGCTCGCGCCGGTCACCGGCGAGGCCTACGAGACTGGCATCAAGGGCGAGTTCTATGACGGGCGGCTGAACACCTCGCTGGCGTTCTTCCGCATCTATCAGGTCGGCAACCCGCTGGACGACATCAGCGGGCCAAATCCCTGCCCACCGAACTACACCAGTGGCTACTGCAAGGTTGCGGCTGGCAAGAACCGCAGCCAGGGCTTCGAACTGGAGATTTCCGGCGAAGTGCTGCCGGGCTGGAACGTGACCGGTGGCTACACCTACAACACCACCGAGTACCTGAAGGACACCACCAGCAACACCGGCAATGCGATTCGCACCACCGACCCCAAGCGCATGCTGCGGCTGTTCACCAGCTACCGCCTGCCGGGTGAACTGGACGCCTGGACCATTGGCGGTGGCGTGCAGGCCCAGAGCGACATCTACAACCGCAGCGGCACTGCGGTCGCCACGCAGTCGGGGTATGCGGTGTACAACGCGATGGTCCACTACCGCTTCAACGACCACTATTCGTTGCAGGTCAACGCCAACAACATCTTCGACAAGCAGTACTACCGCCAGGTGGCACCGACACCGACCGGCTACTACTGGGGCGATCCGCGCAATGTGTCGGTGACCTTGCGCGGCAGCTTCTGACCTTCCCGGACTGAATGGGTCTGTTCGCAAGCCAGTCGCAGCGGCGGTTCGGCGCCCCACAGGCCCTCTCCCACGGAGATACCGCTGCTGTCCACAGCGTCTGTGGGAGCGGCGGTTCGGCGTCCTGACTTGCCCGCGAAGAACCCTCACTGGCCCGGGCTGACTTCCACGCAAACCCGCCCGGCCCGCCGCCACGCCTGCCGTGCAAAGCACACGAACAACCCTGCCATCACCGCCAGCGCCATGGGCAACCCATGCGGCGCGACGTCCATTGCCGCACCGCTGACCAGCGGCCCGACCAGGCTACCTACACCCCACAACAAGCCGACACTCGCATTGGCCGTCACCAGGTCCTTGCCCTTGAAGCGCTGCCCGATCAGCACCAGCGCCAAGGTATAGATCCCCCCGGCCACCGCCCCCAGCACCACCAGCAACGGCCACAGCAGCCAGGTCATCTGCAGCAGCCACGGCAGTGCAATACCGATCGCCATCGCCACCAGCCCACACACCAGGTGCAGCCCGGTGCGCTCCACCCGGTCCGCCAGCCAACCCAGCGGCAGCTGGAACAGCATGTCGCCAGCGAACACCACTGTCACCATCAGCGCGGCCACGCCTATTGCAAAGCCATGGCTGGTGGCATACACCGGCAACAACGACAGCACCACGGCGTCGAAGAACGAGAAGAACAGCACCGCCACGCACAGGGCCGGGGCAACACGGAAGAAGCCGCCCAGGGTGAAGCTCTTGTCGTCTTCCTCGCCATGCTCGACATGATCGTTCGGCACCGTGAACAGGATGCATAGCAACGCCAAGCCATAGCAGGCGGTGACCACCCCCGTCACCCAGGGGCTGTTGGCACCGACCAGCGCCAGCATCGCCGGGCCCAGTACCTGGAAGCCTGTGAAACTGGTGGCGTACAGGGCCATGATCTTGCCGCGGTTGTGCTCCGGGCACAGTTCGTTGACCCACGACTCGCCCAGGATGATCGCGATGCCCATGCCGACCCCTAGCGCCAGGCGCAGCAGCGCCAGCAGCCAGATCGACGCGAACGACCACTCCAGCAGGCCGATGCTCAGGGCACAGAGACTGAAGCACAACAGGTAGATGGTGCGCCGGGTGAGGAGCCGGCAGCAGGCGTCGACCATGAACGCCGAAAGCATCATGCCCGCAGCGGGAATGGCCGAGACGATGCCGATTTCCAGGGTGCCAGCCCCCGCCTCGTGCAGACGCAACGACACCAGCGGCAGGCTGGCCCCCAGGCTGAAGCCCACCACCGACACGGCGAACAGAAGGCCCGCCAGCAAACGCATGTTCATGTACCACTCCAGACAACTGAAAAAGACGTGCAAACGCAGGCGCCCACGGCCACGCCGAGGCGGCGCAGCAGACAGGGGCGCAGATCAGTTCAGTGCGTGGTGTGTGGCGAGAAGGTGAAGGCGAACAGGACGCTGCGCCGGCGCTTGAGCACCGTGTCGCTCGGCCACGCGCGACGCGCTGTCGGGGGGACAGGCAGGCATGTGTGGCTGAGGGGGTGTGGGCGGCGCATTGCTGGGATCGCAGGGAAAAATGAAGGAGGCGGCACTCTAGGCCAGGGCTGATCGTTCAGTCAACTGGGCGGCCCCTTTCGCGGACGAACCCGTGAAAGGGGCGCAACACGCGCCCTGGTGTCTCAACGCTTGCCGGTGGAAGGCAGGAACACCGCCAGCAAGCCGAACAGCGGCAGGAACGAGCACAGCCCATATACGTACTCGATCCCGCGCAGGTCCGCCAGATAGCCCAGCAGCGCCGCGCCGATGCCACCGAAGCCGAACATCAGCCCGAAGAAAATGCCCGCGATCATGCCGACGTTCCCCGGCACCAGCTCCTGGGCATATACCACGATCGCCGAGAACGCCGAGGCGAGGATGAAGCCGATCACCAGGCTCAGCACCGTGGTCCAGAACAGATCGGCGTAGGGCAGCGCCAGGGTGAACGGTGCCACGCCCAGGATCGAGAACCAGATCACCGCCTTGCGCCCGATGCGGTCACCGATCGGCCCACCGAAGAAGGTGCCCGCCGCCACCGCACCGAGGAACAGGAACAGGTGCAGTTGCGAGCTGGCCACCGACAGGTCGAACTTCTCGATCAGGTAGAACGTGAAGTAGCTGGTGAAGCTGGCCATGTAGAAGTACTTGGAGAACACCAGCAGTCCCAGCACGATCAGCGCGGCGAGCACTCGCTGGCGCGACAGGCCATGGGTGGCGGCACCGGCCTTGCGCGCCTTGAACTGGTTGAGGTGATCCTTGTACCAGCGGCGCAGCAGCAAGGTCACACCGAAGAAGAACAACGCCGCCAGGCCGAACCAGGCGACGTGGGTCTGACCGAACGGGATGACGATCGCCGCCGCCAGCAGCGGGCCGAAGGCCGAGCCGGCGTTGCCCCCCACCTGGAAGGTCGACTGCGCCAGGCCGAAGCGTCCGCCGGAGGCCAGGCGGGCGATGCGCGAGGTTTCCGGGTGGAAGGTCGAAGAGCCGATCCCCACCAGCGCCGAGGCCAGCAGGATCATCGGGAAGCTGCCGACGAACGCCAGCATGACGATACCCACCAAGGTACACAGCGTGCCCAGCGGCAGCAGGTTCGGCGTCGGCCGCTTGTCGGTATAGAAACCGACCCATGGCTGCAGCAGCGAGGCGGTGACCTGGAAAGTCAGGGTGATCAGGCCGATCTGGGCGAAGCTCAGGTCGTAGTTGGCCTTGAGCATCGGATAGATCGCCGGCAACACCGACTGGATCAGGTCGTTGATCAGGTGTGCAAGTGCGCAGAAGGTGATGATCCGCATCACCAGCGGGCTGCTGCCGGAAGTCGGCGTTGCGCTGCTGGTCGCGGAGCTGGACGAGGTACTGCTGATGGCCATGGGCTCGACATCCGTGCTCAGGTTGGGATCCGATTATTAGAAACATCTCGATACGAAGCCACCCTTAATTTGTTTTTTCTGTGCTGGATGTTGGCTTTGGTCCAGGAGTGCTCGTCGAAAGTTTTTTAGTGCCTGTGAGATCGAGCGCCGCCCCCGCGGCGCTTCGCGGGTAAACCCGCTCCTACATTTGTTTCGGGCCAATGAGTCCTGTGGCATTTTCGCGCGACCCCCTTTGGCGCAGGCGCGGTACCGAGTCGTACACACCAGGCGGTCGCGCGCCTGTGGCACAGGCATAAGTGGCCCGAAACAAATGTAGGAGCGGGTTACCCGCGAAGCGCCGCGCGGGCGGCGCTCGATCTCACAGGCGCTGAAAAGCTTCAGGCAAGCACCTCTCAGCCCTCACGCAATCAGATGCGAACACCTTGAAAGACATGCCTGTAAAAGCGCAAAGACGCTTAAACCACAACACCACCCATCGCTCACACACTTGCAAATGGTTCTCACTATATTTAGCATCCTCAACCAATTCCCCCGTAGATACAGGGCCAAACCGCCCTTTTCGCGAGCACACCGATCCCATGAACCCGATGCCCGCCGTGCAGTTCGATCACGATCCCCAACGCGAAGCACTGGAATGGTTCGCCCGCCTGCGCCAGCCGGGCGGTGATGAGCGGCAGCGCAAGGCCTTCGCCCTGTGGTGCCAGGATCCGGACAATGCCCGCGCTTTTGCGGCGCTGGAAAGCCGCTGGCAACAATTGCAGAGCCCGCCTGCGCGGCTGCGGCCACGGGAGGTGGCGGTACGTCGCAGTCACTGGGGCAAGGCGCTGGGGGCGTTGTTCCTTTTGCTGCTGGCCGCGCTCGTCTATCTCTACTGGCCATTGATGCAGCGCCTGGGCAGCGAATTGCACACCGCTGCGGGCGAGCGCCGTAGCCTGCGCCTGGCGGACGGTTCGACCCTGCATCTGGACAGCGCCAGCGCCATGAACGTCGACCTGCGCAGCCGCACCCGCCAACTGCAGTTGGTGCAGGGCCAGGTGTACCTTGAAGTGATGCTTGATGGGCGCGCGCTGGAAGTGCACGTGGACGATGCACGGATCCAGGTGTTCGGCACCCGCCTGATGATCGCTCGCCACAGCGACTACGACGAACTGGTGGTGCTCAGCGGCAAGGCCATGGTCAGCCAGGGCGGCGACCAGCGCATGGTGTCGGCGGGCGAGCGGGTCAGGTTCAACCCGGTGCGTATCGACGCGGTGGAAAAGGCCGACATCAAGACGGCCGATGCCTGGCGCAACGGGCAACTGGCCGCCCGGGACATGCCCTTGCAGCAGGTGCTGGAGCGGCTTGCCAGCTACCAAGGGCAGCGGGTGTGGATGATGGACGAGCAAACCGCTTATCGGCGCATCAGCGGTGATTTCAACCTCGACCGCGCAGGCGAAACCCTCGACAGCCTCGCCGCCGCCCAACAACTGCGGGTCAACAACCTGCTCGGGCAGTGGCTGATCGTCCGCTGAAGCGGGCCTTCCGGCTAAGTTTTTGAAAGCGTGCAGATTTTTTTTGAAATGAGTGTTGACAGAGGGTCATCACAAGAGAATAATGCGCGCCATTGGCTACATAGCTCAGTTGGTTAGAGCATAGCATTCATAATGCTGGGGTCCGGGGTTCAAGTCCCTGTGTAGCCACCAAATACGAAAAGGGCTTACCGCAAGGTAAGCCCTTTTTCTTTGCCCTCGAGAATCCCCTTCAGCGTATTCCCGCCATGGCGACGGCCACCCCCAGGCCAATCAATGCCACTCCGATCACCCGATCCACCACGACCTGTCGTTCGATCATCGCCTTGCGCAGCCCGGCGCTGGAGAAAAACACCGCCACCAGGCTGAACCACGCCCAATGGGCCAACGACATGAAGGCACCATAGGCCAGATTTATCGCCAGTCCGCTGCCCGGCTTTACCACCTGCGTGTAGGCGCTGATCACGAACAGCATGGTCTTGGGGTTCAGTGCGTTGGTGAGAAACCCCGTGCGCAGGGCCGCGAATGTGCCCGCCGCACTGACCGGCTCCTGGCTGTCGAGACGGATGCGTTGGGTATTGGTCAGCGACCGGTATCCCAGATAGACCAGATACCCCGCCCCCAGCGTTTTCATCAGCACGAACAGCGTCGGGCTGCGGCTGATGAGCACAGCGATGCCGAACAATGTGTACAGCACGTGCACCTGAACCCCCAGGGCGATCCCCAAAGCTGCCGCCAGCCCAGCTCGACGCCCTTGTGCATAACTGCTGCGGGTGACCATGGCGAAGTCCGCGCCGGGGCTGATGACAGCCAGGAGGGTGAACAGGGCAATGGCGATCAGTTCGGTCATGCGAGAAGCCTCGATAGGTGACGTCAGAACACAGTAATCACGATTATCGAAGGCGCTGATGCGGGAAAAAATCGATTTTGCCGCTACTCTATCTGCTAGTTTTCATCACCTAGCTTTTGTCGCGCATGGCGTCTTCCCACTACTGCAGCCCAGAACAGACAGCGAACGCCCCATGAAACTCCCCCACCTCACCGCCCTGCGCTACTTCGACAGCGCTGCGCGCAGCGAAAGCTTCGTGCGCGCCGCCGAGCAACTGCACGTCACCCATGGCGCGGTCAGCCGCCAGGTCCGTCTGCTCGAAGAGGGCCTGGGGATCGAACTGTTCGAGCGCCGCAACCGCGCAGTCTTCCTCACCGCGGCCGGGCGAACCCTCTTCGACACCACCCAAACGATTTTCGAACAGCTCGCCAGCACGGTGCAGCGCCTGCAGGAACACGCACAGGACAACGTCCTGGTGCTGTCGTGCGAGCCCACCCTCGCCATGCGCTGGCTGATCCCGCGCCTGCCGGACTTCCATGCCCACCAGCCGGACCTGCAACTGCACCTGGTGGCCGCGGGCGGCCCGGTCGACTTCACCCGCGGCGGTATCGACCTGGCTTTGCGCCGAGACGACTTCCGCTGGGATCGCCAACTGCACAGCCTGATGATCTGCGAGGAATGGATCGGCCCTGTCGCCCGCGCGGGCGCGCCCGCCACGCTCGACGGCCAGCGCCTGCTGCACAGCCACACCCGCACCACAGCGTGGAACACCTGGCTGAGCCTGAGCGGCCACAGCGCCACCGGCACAGAACGCAGCGACTACGAGCATTTCTATCTGTCGATCCAGGCCGCCAGTGCCGGGCTGGGCATGGCCATCGCCTCGGCGCTGATGGTTGGCGATGAACTACGCAGCGGCCAGTTGCAGGCGCCCTACGGGTTTCTGCGCGACGGCTCGGCCTATCATCTGCTCAGCCCCCAGCCCCTGGACGATGACAGCAAGCGCCAGCGCTTCGCCGAATGGGTCTTGCACCAGTGCCAGGGCAGCCTCGATCACCTGGGCCTGGCACAGAACGACGACCCCGCACTGCCGTCGCCACCCCAGGTGCGATAGCCCGCGGTATCGAGATGGATACGGCCTGACGGATAGCGCCCCAGCCCCATGTTCCAAGCCTGTCCCTGCTGCTGCCAAAAGGTGCACAGCGGATTGGGATCGGCCCAGTCGGGCAGCAACAGGTCGACAGCGAAGGCGCGGGTATGGGCGCTGCCCACTGCGCCCCCGGCACAGGCGTTGAGCTTGGGCTCGCGGTAGGCGGACACCACCTCGAACTGGCGCAGGATGCCCTGCTGCTCGAGGGTGCGGATCAGTGCCAGGGTCGAGCGCACGGTCGGCCATTGCGCGCTCGGCGCCACGGCGAACGGCGAGGCGCGGCACAGACGCCAGTCCGATGCCGAACGCAGCAACTGATGGATCGGCACCACCCCGTACAGCCGCGCATCCACCAGCATCTGGCGAAACGCGCGGGTCTCGTGGTCCCCCGCCCAATTCGCGAACATCCGCACATCACGCTCATCGGCGCAGACCCCTGTCATCGCCAGAAGCGACGTCGCCAACAGCCATGTTCCGACGCTTTTCATCCCCCACCTCTTCATCCAGTATGAGCAGCCCGCCGACCCTGGCGGCCACTGACAAGGAGTTAAGCATGCAAAAGATGGCTGTATCGGGCCTGGCCGCCCTCGCCTTCAGCGGCCTGGCACTGGCGGATGCACAGATCGACCTGGGCGATGCGCAACGGGTCACCCGCTTGTTCGCCTTCCCCAACAACTGCCACGTGATCTGCTTTCGCGACTGGACGCTGGAGCAGACCGTCGAGCACTACCTGACCCAGAGCGTACGCCGCGACGGCTATGCCGACGCCCAGGTGCAGGTGCGTCGCGACAACGACAGGCTGCATGCCCATATCAGCGCCGTTCCAGCCAGCTATGCCGAGCCGTTGCGCAAGCTACTCGACAGCGGCGAACTGGCCTACCAGGGCGCTACCCGTCTGAACAACGATGGCAAGTGGGCCTACGACTGGTACCTGTTCCTGCCACTGGGCATGGCCCTGGAAAATCGCCGCAGCATCGAGCTGCTGCACTTCCCGCCGGATTATTCGCTGACCCAGGCCCAGGACTACCTGCGCTCCAACACCACCGATCGCTGGGCGCAGCTGCTGACCTTCAACGGTGTCGAGGCCAGCCAGACCCCGGCCTACCAGACCATCGTCGACATCGCCCCGATCGCTGCGCCCGCCAGCGCCGGCAAGGACCTGGAAGGCACCTACAGCTACTTCGCCGACTATCAGACGCGCATGGTCAAGGAGATGACCCTGCGCCACGACGCCAAGCCCCTGCCGATGGTGGCTTTCGGCGCACCGGTGCGCAGCTGGATCCAGCAGCAGTACGGGCCGAAGGTCAATGTGCTGGGGCTGGTCAGCATCAGCCCGGAAGCGGGCACCCAAGTGCCGGTGCTGGGCTCCAACCACCCGAGCGCGATCTGGTATGCGGCCGACAAGAACAACACCGGCGGGGATCAGGACAAGGCGGACGCCGCAGGCCTGAAGATGATGGGCCAGGACCTGACCGCCGCCTGCTGGCAGGCCGGCATGGGCCGCAACCCGCAGGCGGACGCCAAGCTGACACTGGAGGCCTGCTCGGCCAAGTGGCAGGTGACCCAGAAAAAACAGACCTGCGAACTGTTCTACCGCACCATCCGCGACATGACCCCGGAGCAGGCGGCGGCCAAGTGCAACACCGGCACCGTGACCCGCAGCCTGAGGGATCTGCGCAAACCCGTGGAGATCACAGCGCCGCAGGGCTGACAGGGGCCATCTAGACTCTAAAGGCCCCGATCAGCCGCTTCAGCTCCACTACCTGGCTCGACAGCGCGCGGCTGGCGTCCTCCGTCTGGCAGGCGCCCTGCGTGGTGTCCTGCGCTGCGCGGTTGATCGCCACGATGTTCTGGTCGATGTCATGGGCCACGGCCGTCTGCTGCTCGACGGCCGCGGCGATCTGCTGGTTCTGCTCGACGATACCGCCCACCGCGCCCAGGATATTGGCCAGCGCCTGCTGCACCTGCCGCGCTTCATCCACGGTACCCGCCGCCATCTGGTGGCTGCTGCCCATGGCTCGCACGGCAGCACCAACCCCTTCCTGCAGGCGCTGGATCATCTGCGCGATCTCCTCGGTGGAGTCCTGGGTGCGGCGTGCAAGGGTACGTACTTCATCGGCAACCACGGCAAAGCCCCTGCCCTGCTCGCCCGCACGCGCCGCCTCGATGGCTGCGTTCAGTGCCAGCAGGTTGGTCTGCTCGGCAATGCTGCGGATCACTTCCAGCACCCGGCCGATGGCCTGGCTGTCGCCGACCAGCTGGTTGACCGCAACCACCGTCTGGTCGATCTCGCCGGCCAGGCGAGCAATGCTGTCCTGCTGGTGCGCCACCAGGCTGCGCCCGTTGGCACTCTCGCGGTTGACCTGCTGCGCGCCATCGGCGGCCAGCGCCGCGCTGCGGGCCACCTCTAGGGCGGTGGCGCTCATCTGGTTCATCGCCGTGGCCACCTGCTCGATCTGTTCGCGCTGGCCACTCACGGCCTGGTTGCTGCGTGTCGACACCGAAAGCACCTGCCCGGCCTGCTCCTCGACGGTCGCCACGGTACGCCCCACCTGCTCGATCAGCACGCGGATGCGCCGCACGGTCTCATTGAAACCCTGGCCCAACTCGCCCAGCTCATCCTGGCTGCGCACCTCGAAGCTGACCGTCATGTCGCCAACGGCCACCCTGTCCATGGCCGCACCGAGGTTGCCGAGGGTACGCCGGGTCGACACATAGAAACCGCTGTAGAGGTAGAGGATCGACAGGAACACGATGGCCAGCGCCGCGACCAGCGCCAGCATGTGCAGGCGGTGCTCGCCCAGGCGTGCCTGCAACTGCTGCTGCAGGTGGGCGATCACTGCATCGTTGAGGCGGTAGGTTTCGCCCATCAGGGCACTGACCTGCTCGTAGAAGGCAGGCCAGGGCGCATCGAGGGTCTCGGCCACCACGACCTGGTCCTCGAACAGCGCCGCAGCCCGGCGCACCGTCGCCTGGCTGGCCTGGGCCTGCGCACCGAGGCTGGCCTTGGCCTGGGCATCGGCAGCCAGCGCATCCTCCACACGCAGGGCGTAGTCGGCCGACAGACGCTCCAGGCGTTGCAGCAAGTCTTCGAACCGCGCACTCCCCGCCGAATCGATGAAACCGCGCCCCAGGGCAACAGCGCCGATGGCCCGTCCTTCGCCGAGCATCTGGGTGACCTGGGCGGTGCTGGCACCGATCAGGTCGCTCAACTGGCGTACCGACGCCTGATTGTCCTGGCTCAAGCCCGCCTGGCTGGCCACCAGCTTGCCCAGCACCTGAGCCTGGGCCAGCAGCTTGTCGAACAGCGCGGTCTTGTTTTGCAGGGAGGTTTCGGCGCGAGCCTTGGCGAAGGCGTCGGCCAGCTCGACGCGCTTGGCTTCGAGTTGCGGATCCTGGCTCGCCAGGGCCTGGAGCTGGGCCTGGACCTTGTCCTCGAGGGCATCGATACGCGCTTCGACATCCCCGGCCTGGCCCGACTGGCCGAGCACGGCGTTGATCTGCAGAAGATTGCCCAGGCTTTCGAGGTCGCCACGCAGGGCCAGGGTGCCAGCCACAGGGCCAAGGCCGCTCAGCTCGACGCCTGTGACATGGAACTGGCGATAGGCATCGCGAACCAGATAGAAGCTGGTGACCAGCATGGGCAGGAAGAACAGGACGCTGATCAGGCTGAACTTCATGCCGAAGCTCAGCCGGTTCATCAACGCGATGGCCGGATGGAGCAGGCGCTTCATGGGTCACCTCCTTGGATTTTTATTGTTCTGCGGGGTAGCACAAGGCCATAACTGGCCGAGGCTCTGTATAGCGCAGAATCAATCCAAGGTTTGTAACTTAAGGTTAAGCGGCTTCGGCGTTCAGTTCACAGCAGCACCGTCCACAGCGCAAACACCGCGTACCACAGCACCGCGCTGCGCAGCAGCAATTCCCACAGGCTGTCCAGGCGCGCCAGCGCGCTCTGCGCCTCTTCTTCCTCGGGAATGTCATCGGCCACCCGCCCGACACGGGCGATCAACTGCCCCGCGCTGATGTGCCAGTTGAGCACCTCGTGCAGCATCACCCGGGCCACCGAAACGAAGTTGCCGACCAGCGCGAAGCTCAATGCCAACACCCGCACCGGCAACCAGTCCATGGCATGGCGCAGCTGCGCCGCGCGCTCCTTGAGCGCTGGTTGATGGCTGTTTGCTGCACTCAGCGCCAGCAAGCGATACCCCAGTGCGGCGGCCGGGCCGAGCAGGAAATACCAGAAGATCACGGCAAAGAAGCTCTGGTACGCCTGCCACACCAGGTTGCCCTGCACCCGCGCCAGCAGGTCACGCGGATCGTCTGCAGCCAGGCCCAGATCGCGCTCGGCCACATGCAGCGCCGCCTGTTCATCACCCCGACGCCAGGCGTCGCGGAACGGGCCGAGCGCCGCCTTGGCATCTCCGCGCCCAAGGCTGTAGATCAGCACCAGCAGGTGCACTGGCAGCGCCAGCAAGCCGTAGGCCACCGGCTGCAACACATGCAGCAGCAACGCCAGCACCAGCACCGGTGCCAGCACCAGGATCGCCAGGCTCCACCAGGGGTGCACCTTGCCGCTGCGCTCCAGACGCACCAGCTCACCGAGGAAGAACCCGTCACGCTGCAAGCGATGGCGCAGGGACGAGAACTGCTCGACCCACAACACCAGTACCAACACCAGGAAACTCATGCCTTGTCCTCGTTCAGCGCAGCGCGGTAGCGGGGCCAGTCGAAGGCTGGCCCGGGATCGGTCTTGCGTCCCGGCGCGATATCGTCGTGACCCTTGATGCGTTCGGGGCCGATCGCAGGCCAGAGGCTGCGGATCTGCCGCGTCAGCTGTTGCAGGGCCGTGTACTGGGCATCGGTGTAAGGCATATCGTCGGTGCCTTCGAGTTCGATACCGATGGAAAAGTCGTTGCATCCCTCACGCCCGTCGAAGCACGACACCCCGGCATGCCAGGCGCGGTCGAGCAACGACACGAACTGGGTGACCGCACCGTCGCGCTCGACGAACAGGTGCGCCGACACGGTCAGGTGCTGGATGCTTTCGAAGTAGGGATGCTCTGCCGGGTCAAGCCGGTTCTGGAAGAACTGCTGAACCTTGCCCGTACCGAAACAGGCTGGCGGCAGGCTGATGTTGTGGATCACCAGCAGGGAAATCGCCTCGCCTTCGGGGCGGGCGTTGAAGTTCGGCGAGGGGCAGTGAGTGACACCGGAGAACCAGCCAGTGGCGCGGTCCAATTGCATGGGCAGATCCTGAAAAACGCCGGATACGAGGCTTCAGTATGCCCCGCCGACAGCGCGCTTGCATGTAAATGATTGTGGGTACCTCAACGTGCCTGGGCAATGCGCAGGCTGTCGAGCACCGCATCGAGGGCGCGCTCGAACAGCAGCCCGTCGTCCAGCACCCGTGCCTCGCCACGATGCAGGGCAAGGGCCAGGCCAATGCTGTTCCACTCGCGCACCTTCATGCCGGTGCGGTTGGCGAAGACCAGCCGATCACTGCTGTCGATACGCGCCACCAGCTTGCAGCGCAGCGGCTCGTCATCGTCGCTGAGCTCGATCCAGGTGCCCAGGCGCAGGCGCTGAACCTGGCGCAATTGCGGGCTGTGCTCGTCCAGGACCGGCGCCCGGCCACCTGCCGACTCCTCGGCGACGGCCAGGACGATATCCGTCTCCACCCGCACATCGTCAGCCTCGTCCTGCCATTGGCCGGGCTCGGCACAGGCGCGCAAGTGCAGACGCTCCAGTTGCAGGAAGAATTCGCGCAGCGCAGCCGAATCCAGTGCCACACCCGCCAGCCCATCACGCAAAGCCTTGAGCAGCCCCGGCACCTGTTCGAGCAGGGCCTGGCGCGCTTGCGGCCCCGGGTGCGGGGCGATGCTGTCCAGCAGCGCGTCCATGGTCGCCAGGCCATCGATCCAGGCCGCGGACGCCTCGCCCTGCTTGAGCCAGGCGAGCAGCAGCACCTGGCTCCAGGAGTCCACCAGCATCTGCACCACCACCCGCGGCAATACGCGCCCGCGCAGGCGTTGGTTGAGCGCGTGCTGGACCTGCTGGCGTGCCTGCAGCGTCCGCGCCCGCCCCTCCTCGGCATCGCGGGTGCGCTGCTCCAGCAGCTCGTTGCGCCGACGCTCTTCGGTGCTGAAAAGCAGGAACTCCTCGAGCACCTCGGCGAACAGCCGAGCATCGTCGGTGAAATCGCTGAGCAGCCGCAGGACGATACGCTCAACCCGCGCCTGCAACCCTTCACCCGCTCCTTCCCAACCGATGGCCATGGCAGCGATCTCGTTGAGCAGGCGGCGCGCTGGATGACTGGCACGGCTGAACAGGCTCTTGTCGAGCAAGGCGACCTTGAGCAGTGGGATGTGCAAGCGTCCAAGCAGGGCGCGCAGGGGCGGGGGCAGGTTATCGTCGTGCTGGATGTGGTCGAACAGCAGGTCGACCAGGTTGATCATGTCTTCGTCGGCAGTGGCCAGGCGGCGGCGCGTGCCACTGCGAACGCTGACCCGCAGCAACAGTTGTTCGAGCTGCTGGCCGAGGTCGAAATCGTCGGCCTCGAACGGCCCGGGCACGTAATGCTGCAGGTGAGTGAGCAAGCGCAACAGGTCGGCGCTACCGATCGGCTGCGCCGCCGAGACACTCTGCAAGCGTGGCGCCAGCCTGCCGCGTACCGGTGCCAGCAAGCCTTCCAGCGAGGCGAAATACGCCTGGCCGGCGCTGTCCGCACCAATGTCTTCACCCGCGATCAACGAGGCCGGGGTGCGTCGTGCGGCCAGGCCGCGGTCCTCGGCACGCCGACGCGGGGCGGGGGCAAGTTCGCCCAGCACGCCTGCCGCGGCCAGCAACTGGTTGGCCTCGCCATAGAGCAGGTCGACGTCGCGCAGCACATAGCGCTCGAACAGTTTGAGCAGGACCAGCTTGACCTTGAGGTCTACCCCCAGGCTGCGTCCGGCGTCCAGAAAGTAGCCACACAGGCACGCGGGCCCCAGCGGATTGCACCGCACATCCAGCGGGATTTCGAGCAGGGCGGCAAAGCGCTGGCCGAGTTGCTCGAGAGCAAAGACGTCGCGCGCCAGCACGCGCTCGACCATGGCCCCGACCGCCAGTGTTCGCTCGCGCTGGGCCTTGCCGACGGGCAGGTCGATAGTGCCCAGCGCGCCCAACGGGTCGGCCTGGCCGATGCGGCTGAAGGTTTCATGGAAGATGTCGAGAAAGGCACGTTCGATGCTCTTGCGCTTGAGACGCAAGTCGCGCATGGCTTCGAAATAGAGATGTTGCTGATCGCCCGCGCAAGCCTTGTCAGCCATTTCGAAGAGCGTGTCGTCAGCGTTGTCGAACAGGGCACGCAGCCCTTGGCGCAAGTGCAGTGCCGCTTTGTCACGTACTTGCAGGAGCACGACGGGAAGGCAAGGCAAGGGCGTGCGCACCCCTCTGTCGATGGCGGCCACCAAGGGCCCCATCTTGCCTTCTTCATGCATCCCGAACTCCTTGCAGGGTATTGGTCGACTGGCGAGGAAACATCGTCAAAGCTATGACGCCAAATACAAGGCGCCATTATCAGTGAAAAAGATGACAGCTGCCAACACGCCATTTACAAGACGCGACCAGACGCACACTTCCCGACTGCAGGGTCGACGGCTGTAAACCGCGCCCCCCTGCCCTATAATCGCCGGCACCTAGCTTGTGGAGCCGACCATGCCGAACCTACGTCTCGCCGATCTCACCGCCGAAATCGAATCCAACGTGCGCCGAGCACTGCTGGAAGACGTCGGCAGCGGCGACATCACCGCCCAGCTGATTCCGGCCGAGCGCCTGGCCAAGGCCACCATCATCACCCGCGAAGACTGCGTGATCGCCGGCACCGCCTGGGTCGATGCCGTGTTCCGCCAGCTCGACCCGCGGGTGGCCGTGCACTGGCAGGTGGCCGATGGCGAACGCGCCACCGCCAACCAGGTGCTGTTCCATCTCGAAGGCCCGGCCCGTTCGCTGCTCACCGGCGAGCGCTCGGCATTGAACTTCCTGCAGATGCTGTCGGGCGTGGCCACCCGCGCACGCTTTCTCGCCGACCTGGTCGAGGGCACCCAGGTGCGCTTGCTCGATACCCGCAAGACACTGCCGGGCCTGCGTCTAGCGCAGAAGTACGCGGTCACCTGCGGCGGCTGCCACAATCACCGCATCGGCCTGTATGACGCCTTCCTGATCAAAGAAAACCACATCGCTGCCAGCGGCGGCGTGGCCGAAGCCGTCGCCGCCGCGCACCGCATCGCGCCGGGCAAGCCGGTGGAAATCGAAGTGGAAAGCCTGGACGAACTGCGCCAGGCCCTGGCGGCTGGTGCAGATATCGTCATGCTCGACGAACTGACCCTGGACGAGATGCGCGAAGCGGTGCGCATCACCGCAGGCAAGGCCAAGCTCGAAGCCAGCGGCGGGGTCAACGAAACCACCCTGCGGGTCATCGCCGAAACCGGTGTCGACTACATCTCCATCGGCGCGATGACCAAGGATGTGAAGGCCATCGACCTGTCGATGCGCCTGAGCCTCTGATCCCGCTGCCCGTCAGCCGACCAGCCCGAGGCTGACCAGGCTGCGGGCGGTCGCGACGATCGCCTCCTCACGTGAGCGCGGTGACCAGCCAAGCAGGCGTCGCGCCTTCTCGCTGGTGCAGTTC
This sequence comes from Pseudomonas sp. A014, assembly GCF_052378495.1. Taxonomy (NCBI): domain Bacteria; kingdom Pseudomonadati; phylum Pseudomonadota; class Gammaproteobacteria; order Pseudomonadales; family Pseudomonadaceae; genus Pseudomonas; species Pseudomonas sp. A014. The sequence goes on along the minus strand of NZ_CP199001.1, from coordinate 875,557 downwards.
ATGTTCACGTCCAGCAACGGCGCCATCGACTTCATGTTCGGGTTGCTGCGCGCAGCCAGGCGCACCAACCAGTTGGGCAGCTCACGGGTCGAGACCTTGCTGGCCACCTCGCCCATGTGATGGCGCAGCACCTTGGCGACATCGGTCATCCACATGCTTTCACCGGCAATCGCCAGGAAGCGCTCGCCCTTGGCTGCAGAGTGGGTCATCGCCAGCAGATGCAGGTCGGCAAGGTCGCGCACATCGACGAAGCCCGAGTTGATCCGTGGGCAACCGGCCTGCCCCTGGAGCAGGCTGACGATGATGCGGATGGAGTGGGAATAATCGGCCCCCAAAGCAGGCCCGAGCACCGCCACCGGGTTGATCGCCGACAGCTCAAGATCACCGCCTTCACGTTTGATGAAGTCCCAGGCGGCACGCTCGGACAGGGTTTTCGATTTCTGGTAGGGCGCGACATTGCCACTCAGGTCGCTCCAGTCGGTTTCATCGAAGGGGCGTCGATATTCGGGGCTGTGCCCAACGCCCACCGCACCAAAGGCGGAGGTCAGCACCACACGCTTGACCCGGGCATCACGCGCCGCACGCAGTACCCGCAGATTGCCGTCAACGGCTGGCCTGACCCAGTCCTCTTCGCGCTGCTGATCGCCCGAAGGGGTGGGTGAGGCGCCGTGCAGCACATAGCAGCAACCCTCGCACGCCTGGGCCCAGCCGGCATCGTCGGCCAGGTCGGCGACGACGAACTGCAAGCGCTCGCCCGCCTCGACACCGCCAACCTTCAGATAGTCGCGCACCTCGTTTTCACGGGTGGCCGAACGGATCGTGGTGCGCACCCGGTAGCCCTTGTTCAGCAGGGCGATGATGCAATGCTGGGCGATAAAGCCGGTGCCGCCGGTGACCAGAACCCAGGGTTCGCTCATGTTGCCTTCCTCTCTCGATTGGTCGCGCCAAGCGCGAATACAGGAAAGGTTAAGGCGCACACTGCGTACTGTTAATGCTTGAACGTGCGCATTAGTTGCGCGAGAGTACGGCGATGAACATCGACCCTTTCTCCGAGATTCTGCGCCTCACCAACGCCACTTCACTGACCACCGGCGGCTTCAGCGCGGGCGGGCATTGGGCGCTGCGCTTTCCGCCGCCCGACAAGATCAAGTTCTTCGCCGTGGTCAAGGGCAGTTGCTGGGTACAGATCGATGGCGAACCCCAGGCCGTGCAGTTCAATACCGGGGACGTCGGCCTGCTGACTGCCAAGCGCGGCTTCGTCCTGGCCAGCGACCTGGATACCGAACCTGTCGATGCGATGAGCGTGTTCAGCGCCTCCGGGCAGTCGCCGGTGGTGCTCGGCGACGGCAACGATTTCACCCATATTGGTGGGCATGTGCTGCTTGATCCCGGCAGCGGACGCCTGCTGGCCGATGTCCTGCCGGGGTGGATTCACGTACCGGCAGCGTCCAAGCAGGCGAGCAACTTTCGCTGGTTGCTCGATCAACTGGTCGCCGAGCGCAGCACCGGGCAACCGGGCGCACAGCTCGCTTCGGCGCAGTTGTCACAGCTGCTGTTCATCCAGATCCTGCGGGCTCACCTGCAGACCGCCGCGCCCATGCCGGCCAGTTGGTTGCGCGCACTCGGCGCACCACGCCTGGCCCCGGCATTGCGCCTGATGCATGGCGATCCGGCGCGGGCCTGGCATCTCGACGAACTGGCCCAAGCCTGCGCCATGTCGCGCACCACCTTTGCCCTGCATTTCAGGACGGTGGCGGGCGTGGCGCCGCTGACCTACCTCACCGAATGGCGCATGCGCCTGGCCGAGCGCGCCCTGCGTGAAGAGAGCACGCCACTGGCAGTGCTGGCAGGCTCGCTGGGCTATGGTTCGGAAAGCGCCTTCAGCAATGCATTCAAGCGCGTGACCGGGCTCTCGCCGACGGCGTTTCGCAGTGCAGCGCCGGCACGCTGAAACGAAAGAACCGGCCAAAGGGCCGGTTCTTTCGTGATCAGGCAGCGACTCAGAACGAGGCGTTGGCCAAGCCGTCCAGGTAGCGCTCGACGTCCAGTGCTGCCATGCAGCCGGCACCGGCCGAGGTGATCGCCTGGCGGTAGACGTGGTCGGCCACGTCACCGGCAGCGAACACACCTTCGACGTTGGTGGCGGTGGCATTGCCTTCACGGCCGCCGTTGACCACCAGGTAGCCGTCTTTCAAGGTCAGCTGGCCTTCGAACAGCGAGGTGTTCGGGGTGTGACCGATGGCGATGAACACGCCGTCGACCTTGATCTCGTCGCTGCTGCCATCGTTGTTCTTCAGGCGCGCACCGGTCACGCCCATGTTGTCACCGAGCACTTCGTCCAGGGTGGCGTTGAGCTTGAGCTCGATCTTGCCTTCGGCGACACGGGCATTGAGCTTGTCGATCAGGATCTTCTCGGCGCGGAAGGTATCGCGACGGTGCACCAGGGTCACCTTGCTGGCGATGTTGGCCAGGTACAGCGCCTCTTCCACGGCGGTGTTGCCACCACCGACCACGGCAACCGGCTTGTTGCGGTAGAAGAAGCCGTCGCAGGTGGCGCAGGCCGACACGCCCTTGCCCATGAACGCTTCTTCCGACGGCAGGCCCAGGTAACGGGCGCTGGCACCGGTGGCGACGATCAGCGCATCGCAGGTGTAGGTGCCGCTGTCGCCGGTCAGGGTGAACGGCTTGCTGGCCAGGTCGACGGCATTGATGTGGTCGAAGACGATCTCGGTCTCGAAGCGCTCGGCGTGTTCCTGCATGCGCTGCATCAGTGCCGGGCCGGTCAGGCCATGGGGGTCGCCCGGCCAGTTGTCGACTTCGGTCGTGGTGGTCAGCTGGCCGCCAGCCTGCAGGCCGGTGATCAGCAGCGGCTTGAGGTTGGCACGGGCAGCGTAGACTGCGGCGCTGTAACCGGCAGGGCCGGAACCGAGGATGATGACCCGGGAATGACGAACTTCGGACATGTCGTGCTCCTGTCGAGCCGGCCACATGAGGCCGACACCGGTGTGCCGGCGACGCCGGCTGGAAAATAAAAAGGACCTGCGCAGCACTTGGGGAAGGCTACAACGCACAGGTCCGAAAACCTGGGGGCCACCTCCCACTGAGGGCTCGCGGCGTTTCACGGCGTTCAGAAATTGAACGCACTGTAGCGAGGTGGCAAAGATTAAGGAAATATCCTTCGACAATCCACCTTATAGACAGGCTCTATCCAGGGACGAAACCGATCTGTGATTGTCCCTATGCTTTGTTACAGCCGGTGTCGCGCCTTTCGTCGGCGCCGCAAACTCGGTAAGGTCAGCCCGTTTTCCTTTTGTGGAGCATCCCGATGCAAGCCCCCGTCCTGTCCGGCCCCCAGTACCTGCGCGAGGGCCTGAAGCTGGTCCTGAGCCCGAACCTGCGGTTGTTCGTGCTGTTGCCTCTGGCAGTCAACCTGCTGCTGTTCGGCGGCCTGATCTATTTCGCCGGCCACCAGTTCAGCCTGTGGGTGGATGCGCTGATGCCGACCCTGCCCAGTTGGCTGAGCTTTCTCACCTACATTCTGTGGCCACTGTTCGTCGCCCTGGTGGTGCTGATGGTGTTCTTCACCTTCACCCTGTTCGCCAACATCATCGCCGCGCCGTTCAACGGTTTTCTCGCTGAGAAGGTCGAGGTGGTGGTGCGCGGTGAAGACACCTTCCCGGCGTTCAGCTGGGGCGAACTGGCGGCGATGGTACCGCGCACCTTCAGCCGCGAGATGCGCAAGCTCGGCTACTTCCTGCCACGCGCCATCGGCTTGTTCATCCTGTCGTTCATTCCGGTGGTGAACGTGGTGGCTGCGCCGCTGTGGCTGGTCTTCGGCATCTGGATGATGGCTATCCAGTACATCGACTACCCGGCCGACAACAACAAGATGAGCTGGCAGGACATGCTCGCCTGGCTGCGCAGCAAGCGCTGGCAGTCGATGGGCTTTGGCGGGATCACCTACCTGGCGCTGCTGATCCCGGGGGTGAACGTGCTGATGATGCCGGCGGCGGTGGCGGGGGCTACGTTGTTCTGGGTGCGGGAGCGCAACTGAGGCATCCGGGCTCTTGTGCCGAAACTGAGACCCCGTTGGATGGCCCCGGCGATGCCGGTGATCGCGGGACCAGCCCGCTCCCACAGGAATTGGGCTGGCCTTGGATTTTGAGCAAGACAGGTGCTTGTAGGGTAAGACCTGAAGGGAAAGGGCAGCGCAAGGCACCGCCCGTCAGTCAGTGACTCAACTGGCTGGAGAATTGCCCCACCGCATTGACCACCTTCTTCGCCCCGTCCTGGATCTCGACGATCACGCTGCCGGTTTCCCCGGCCAGCGTCAGGCCCTGCTCGGCCTGGCGCTTGCTGGTGTCGATGATGTCCACCGCCGCCTGGGCCAGTTGCTCGTTCTGCTGCACCACCCGGGCAATCTCCTCGGTAGCACTGCTGGTACGCGAGGCGAGCTGGCGCACTTCGTCGGCAACCACTGCGAAGCCCCTGCCCTGCTCGCCCGCCCGGGCGGCTTCGATCGCGGCATTGAGCGCCAGCAGGTTGGTCTGCCCGGCAATGTCGCTGATGGTCTTGATGATCGAGCCGATCACCTTGGATTGCTTGTCCAGCGCCTGGATGCCCTGGGCCGCCTCCTGCATCGAACTTTCCAGGCCACGCATCACCTCGACCGTCTGGGTGACCACGTCGGTGGCCTTGCGGGCGCTGGCGTCGGTGTCCTGCGAGGTGCTGTAGGCGATATCGGCGGCCTGGGCCACGGCGATTTCCTGATTGACCTGGTCAGTGATCACAGTGGCGAACTTCACCACTTTGTAGAGCACGTCATGGGCATCGATGATCGGGTTGTACGAAGCCTCCAGCCAGACGACTCGGCCATGTGAATCAATGCGCTTGAAGCGCTCGGCCACGTATTCTCCGCGGCGCAACTTCTCCCAGAACTGCTGGTAACCTGCCGAGCTGGTTTCCTCAGGGTCGCAGAACATGCGGTGATGCTTGCCGCGCACCTGCTCCAGGCTGTAGCCCATGGTGTGCAGGAAGCGGTCGTTGGCGGTCAGCACCTGCCCGTCAAGGTTGAACTCGATCACGGCCGTGGAGCGCATCAGCGCCTTGATCAGGCTTTCATGCTCGCGGGAGGTCTCGATGGTGCGGGTCAGGTCGCTCGAGTGCAGGGTGAAGTACTTGATCCGCCCGTCGACACCTTTGACCGGTTGCAGGATCGAGCGCAGCCAGGCTTCTTCGCCATTGCCCCGCAGCAGGCGGAACGCGCCGTTGAGGTGCTCGCCACGGGCGATCGCAGCCTTCATGCGCAGGCAGAAATCCAGCTTCTTCACGTGCTCCGGGACGATCTCTTCGATGTTGCGGCCGATCAGACGATCGCTGCTGTAGAGCATTTCTTTTTCGAAATTGGCATTGGCGGACTCGATGCGCCCCTGGGGATCGAGTTGCAGCACGAGCATTTCGCTATCGAGGCTGTTTTTCACCTGCTCGATGGATTGCAGTTCCTCGCGCAATTGCTGGATTTCTTTTTTCAGTTTGCTGTTGAACATCACCGCTCTCCCGGAGCGCAATCCACCCGTCGAATGCTTCTGCATCGGCTGAGGACAGGTGGTTCTTGAGGACCCGACGAGGAAATATTCGAGTGACAGACAAACCTGGAAAACACACGTCACCAGGGGATCATTTTCATGTCACATAACGGCAACCAAGCAGGCGGAAACTTTTTGACATGAATACGCCGCCTCTACGCATCACCCTCGTCAGCGAAACCTTCCCGCCGGAGATCAATGGTGTGGCCAATACCCTTGGCCGCCTCAGTGAAGGCTTGCGCGTGCGCGGGCATCAAGTGGAAGTGGTGCGCCCACGCCAAGCCAGCGATGCACCGGGCAATAGCGACGACTCGCTGCTGCTCTGTCGCGGTTGGCCACTGCCCGGATATCCCGGCCTGCAGTGGGGTGAGGTATCAATGCACAAACTGTGGCGCCGCTGGCGTCGATTGCGCCCTGATGTGCTGTACATCGCCACCGAAGGCCCGCTCGGGCTCAGCGCCCTGCGCGCCGCACGGCGCCTGGGGATTGCCGTGGTCAGTGGTTTTCACACCAATTTCCCGCAGTATTCCGGCCAGTACGGCCTGGGTCTGCTGGCACGCCTGCTCACCCACTACCTGCGCTGGTTCCACCGCCGCACCGCGACCACCCTGGTCCCCAGCGCCAGCCAGCGCCTGGAGCTGGAGCGACGTGGTTTCGAACGCCTGGCACTGATGGCGCGTGGCGTCGATGCGCAACTGTTCAACCCGGCACGGCGCAGCCAGGCGCTGCGTGAGCAGTGGGGCCTTGGCCCGGATGACATCGCGGTGCTGCACGTCGGACGCCTGGCGGCGGAGAAGAACCTCGCGCTGCTGCTGCCTTGCATGCAGGCGCTGCAAAAGACTTATCCACAGCGGCGCCTGCGCCTGGTCGTGGTCGGCGACGGGCCACTGCGTACCCAGATGCAGCAGCAGTTCCCCGATGCGATGTTCTGTGGCGTGCAACGCGGCGAAGCACTGGCCGAACATTACGCCAGCGGCGACCTGTTCCTCTTCCCCAGCCTCACCGAAACCTTCGGCAACGTGGTGCTCGAAGCACTGGCCTCGGGCCTTGCGGTAGTGGCGTACGACGAGGCCGCCGCAGCCCAGCATATTCGCCACGGACACAGCGGCGCGCTGGCCATGCCGGGGGATCAGCCAGCGTTCATCGACGCCGCATGCTGGCTGCTCGAGGACGCCGAGACCCTGCGCAGGGTGCGTCTCAATGCCCGCCAGCACGCCAGCCGCCAGGGCTGGCAAGCGATCGTCGAAGAGTTCGAGGCGCACTTGTACAGCGCCTGTCGGCAGACCGCCGCCCAGAGTAAGCGCGCGGCCACGCCGCTGACGATCAAGTCAGGCTCGACAGCGCCTCGCGGCTGAACGGCAGAATCTCTTCCTCACGCCCCTCGCGGACTTTCTGCGCCCACTGGGCATCCACCAGCAACGCACGACCGACCGCCACCAGGTCGAACTCATCATCGCCCAGGCGCTGCAGCAGGCCCTCCAGGCTGGCCGGCTTGGCCACCTTGTCGGTGTCGACCATGAACTGCAGGAACTCGCCATCCAGACCAACGCTGCCAACGGTGATGGTCGGCTTGCCGGTGAGCTTGCGGGTCCAACCGGCCAGGTTCAGCGGCGAGCCGTCGAACTCCGGCTCCCAGAAACGGCGGGTGGAGCAGTGGAAGATATCCACACCGGCGTCGGCCAGCGGCTGCAGGAAGGCTGCCAATGCCTCGGGCGTTTCGACCAGGCGCGCGCTGTAGTCCTGCTGCTTCCATTGGGAGAAGCGGAAGATGATCGGGAAATCCGGCCCCACCGCAGCACGCACGGCCTGGACCAGCTCGATGGCGAAGCGCGAGCGTTGCGCCAGATCGCCGCCGTATTCGTCACTGCGCTGGTTGCTGGTGGCCCAGAAGAACTGGTCGATCAGGTAGCCATGCGCGCCGTGGATCTCGACGCCATCCATACCGATGGCCTTGGCATCGCGGGCAGCTTGTGCAAAGGCGGCAATGACCTCGCGGATGTCGTCGTGGGTCATTTCATGGACCACCACCTGGCCATCCTTGCTTTTACCGCTCGGACCGTAGCCCGGCACGCTGGCGTCCGGCTCGGTACCCAGGCGGCGAACGCTGCCCACATGCCACAGCTGCGGAACGATGCGCCCGCCTTCGGCGTGTACGGCCTCGACCACCTTTTTCCAGCCAGCCAAGGCATCTTCGCCATGGAAGCGCGGCACATTCGGATAACCGTTGGCAGCCTTGTGATCGACCGTGGTGCCCTCGGTGATGATCAGGCCCACGCCAGCCGCAGCGCGGCGGCGGTAGTACTCGATGACGCCCTTGTGCGGTACGCCGCCAGGGCAGAAGGTGCGGGTCATCGGCGCCATGACCACACGGGTCGGCAACTCGAGGGTGCCCAGGGTGAAGGGCTGAAACAGTGGGTTGCTGGACATGCGGCGCTCCCGATGAGGTAAGGAAATGCGCCTGAGCTTAGAGCCAGCCGAATGGCGGGCACAGCATTATTGATTTGAGTGATTGAACAGGATATGGCGCAGCTTGCTCCTGTACCTTTGGGAAAACCGAGCGGCGGTTCGCCGCTCCAGCATGCATCAGGCCAGCGCCTTCTCGACCGCTTGAATCACCGCCGGATCGTCCGGCGCAGTGCGTGGCGCGAACCTCGCCAGGACGCGGCCGTCCTTGCCCACCAGGAACTTCTCGAAATTCCAGGTGATATCGCCAGGGAACTCCGCACCCTCGCCCGCCAGCAAGCGGTACAGCGAATGACGCTCAGGCCCGTTGACCTCGAGCTTGGCGCTCAAAGGGAAGCTGACGCCATAGTTCAGGCTGCAGAACTTCTGGATCTCGTCTTCGGTGCCCGGTTCCTGGCCGGCGAACTGGTTGCACGGCAGGCCGAGCACGCTGAAGCCCTGGCCCTTGAACTGCTGGTGCAGCTTTTCGAGCGACGCGTACTGAGGCGTCAGGCCGCACTTGGATGCGACATTGACCACCAGCACCACCTGGCCCTTGAACGGTGCCAGCGGCAGGTCCTGGCCGTTCAGCGCCTTGAGCGTCAGATCGTGAAATGCACTCATCTTGATTCCCCTCTCAGGTTGCCGGTTGCCGCTGGGGCGAATTGCGCCCACTAAAAAGGCGCGCGACCAAGCCGTACACCCGCCCGTGGGGGTGGGTCGGCTTGCTCGAGCGCCTGACGACTCTCAGAGCTTAGCTGAGAAATCAGTGGTGATGGCCACCTTCACCGTGGATGTGACGGTGAGCGATTTCTTCTTCGCTGGCGTCACGCACGTTGACCACCTTGACCTGGAAGTTCAGGCGCTGGCCTGCCAGCGGGTGGTTGCCGTCGACGGTCACGTCGTCGCCGTCGATGTCGCGGATGGTGACGATCTGCATCTGGCCGTCCGGCGCCGAAGCATGGAACTGCATGCCGACTTCCAGTTGGTCGACACCTTCGAACATGCTGCGGTTCAGGGTACTGACCAGCTCGGCCAGGTACTCGCCATAGGCGTCTTCCGGCTCGATGGCAACGGTCAGTTCGTCACCGGCCTGCTTGCCTTCCAGGGCTTTTTCCAGGCCCGGGATGATGTTGGCGGCACCGTGCAGGTAGACCAGTGGGGCGCCACCGGCGGAGCTGTCGATGGTCTCCCCGGCGTCGTTGGTCAGGGTATAGTCGATGGAGACTGCCTTGTTGGCGGCGATCAGCATGGGGCAAGACCTTTTGCAAAAGAATGTAGAGCGCACAAGTGTAACCAAGGCCTCGCCCGATTGCGAACGCGCGGCGGCTGGCGAACGGCCCATCAGTCGGATCATCGGCTTTCACCAGGACGAGGAAGGCCATTGGGTGGTCGAGCTGTCCTGCGGTCATACCCAGCACCTGCGCCACCAGCCGCCGTGGCAAGCGCGCCCCTGGGTGCTCGATGCGCACGAGCGCACCCGGCGCATCGGCCAGGCTTTTGCCTGCGGCTGGTGCGCGAACGGGGCCGATAGCGCTACCCTTGGCCGTTGATTCCTTGCACCGCTTATTCCGAGAAGCACGCATGCAGACATTTTTCATCGCGCCGACCGACTTTGGTGTCGGCCTGACCTCCATCAGCCTCGGCCTGGTACGCGCCCTTGAGCGCGGCGGCCTGAAGGTGGGTTTCTTCAAGCCAATCGCCCAGCCGCATCCCGGCGATACCGGCCCCGAGCGGTCCAGCGAGCTGGTCGCACGCACCCACGGCATCAAGCCACCCACGCCGCTGAGCCTGGCCCAGGTCGAGCGCATGCTGGGCGATGGCCAACTCGACGAACTGCTCGAAGAAATCATCCGCCTGTACCAGCAAGCCTGCATCGGCAACGACGTGGTGGTGGTCGAGGGCATGGTGCCGACCCGTCATGCCAGCTACGCGGCGCGGGTCAACCTGCACCTGGCCAAGAGCCTGGATGCCGAGGTGATCCTGGTCTCGGCACCGGAGAACGAGGTGCTCAGCGAGCTCTCCGGGCGCGTCGAGTTGCAGGCCCAGCTGTTCGGTGGCCCGCGTGATCCGAAGGTGCTCGGGGTCATTCTCAACAAGGTCCGCACCGACGAAAGCATGGCCGATTTCGCCACGCGCCTGCGCGAGCATTCGCCACTGCTGCGCGGCAACGATTTCCGCCTGCTCGGCTGCATCCCCTACCAGGCAGACCTCAACGCCCCGCGCACCCGCGATGTCGCCGAGTTGCTCGGCGCCCAGGTACTCAACGCCGGCGACTACGAACAGCGGCGGATGAACAAGATCATCATCTGCGCACGCACCGTGGCCAACACCGTGCCGCTGCTCAAGCCTGGCACCCTGGTAGTGACGCCCGGGGATCGCGACGACATCATCCTCGCCGTGAGCCTGGCGGCGATCAACGGCGTTCCGCTGGCCGGGCTGCTGCTGACCAGCGACAGCAAGCCTGACCCGCGCATCCTCGAACTGTGCCGCGGCGCCCTGCAGGCCGGCCTGCCGATCCTTTCGGTGAGCACCGGATCGTACGACACCGCCAACCAGCTCAACTCGCTGAACCGCGAAATCCCGGTGGACGACCGCGAGCGTGCCGAGTTCATCACCGACTTCGTCGCCAGCCACCTCGACGCCCACTGGTTGCACCAGCGTTGTGGCACGCCGCGAGAGATGCGCCTGTCGCCAGCGGTGTTCCGCTACCAGCTGATCCAGCGCGCGCAGCAGGCCAACAAGCGCATCGTCCTGCCCGAGGGCGCCGAACCGTTGCTGGTGCAGGCCGCCGCCATCTGCCAGGCGCGCGGCATCGCGCGCTGCGTATTGCTGGCCAAGCCCGAGGAAGTCGAGGCGGTGGCCCGTGCCCAGGGCATTACCCTGCCGGCCGACCTGGAAATCCTCGACCCCGAACTGATTCGCGCACGCTACGTCGAGCCGATGGTCGAGCTGCGCAAGAGCCGCAACCTCAACGCCCCGATGGCCGAGCAGCAGCTGGAGGATCCGGTGGTGATCGGCACCATGATGCTTGCGCTGGATGAAGTCGACGGCCTGGTTGCAGGGTTGGTGCACTCCACCGCCAATACCATCCGCCCGGCCCTGCAACTGATCAAGACCGCGCCGGACTGCAGCCTGGTGTCGTCGGTGTTCTTCATGCTGTTCCCCGAGCAGGTGCTGGTGTACGGCGACTGCATCATGAACCCGCACCCCAGCGCCGTGGAGCTGGCGGAGATCGCACGGCAAAGCGCCGAATCGGCGCAGGCCTTCGGGATTGCGCCGCGCGTGGCGATGCTCAGTTATTCGAGCGACTCGGCGGCCAGTGACGAGGAAGTGGAGAAGGTGCGCGAAGCCACACGCCTGGCGCAGCAGGCGGAACATGACCTGCTGATCGACGGGCCGTTGCAGTACGACGCCGCAGCCAACCCGGAGATTGCCCGGCAGTTGGCACCGCACAGCCAGGTTGCGGGCCGCGCCACGGTGTTCGTGTTCCCGGACCTGAACACCGGCAACACCACGCACAAGGCGGTGCAACGCAGTGCCGACTGCGTAAGCCTTGGGCCGATGCTGCAGGGGCTGCGCAAGCCAGTGAACGACTTGCCGCGCGGTGCGCAGGTGGACGATATCGTGCACACCATCGCGTTGACGGCGATCCAGGCCAGTCACGTGCGCTGAAACGCATCGCGGGACAAGTCGGTGCGCCGACTTGTCCCGCGACAGGGCCGCAAAGGGGCTGCGTTAAGGGTCAGGGGTACTGCTGAACGGTGCCCTGCTGGTCATACTGCTGGCCAGGGATCGGCTTCAGGTTGACCTCTACGCGGCGGTTCTGCGCCCGACCATTGGCATCGGCGTTGCTGGCGATCGGCTGATCCGGGCCCATGCCACGTACCGAAACCCGCGAAGCATCGACACCCTGCGAGGTCAGGTAGGTGCTGACGGCCTGCGCGCGACGCTGCGACAGGTCCATGTTGTGCTGGCGGCTGCCGGTGCTGTCGGTGAAGCCAACCACTTCGATGGTGTTCTGGTTGAACTGCTTGAACGAGCTGGCGAGGTTGTTCAGCGGCGAGTAGAAGCTTGGGGCGATGTTCGCCGAATCGGTCGCGAAGGTGATGTTACCTGGCATGATCAGCTTGATCTGGTCACCCTGGCGCTGCACTTCGACACCGGTGTTGGCCATCTGTGCACGCAGCTCGGCTTCCTGCTTGTCGGCATAGTAGCCATAACCGGCGGCGGCGGCGCCTACCGCAGCAGCGCCGATCAGCGCACCCTTGCCACGGTTGTTGTGATCGATGGCCGCACCCGCGATGGCACCGGCCAGTGCACCCAGGCCACCGTACTTGGCAGTCTTGCTCATCCCTGTGGAGCCGCCCTGCGCCTGGCCCTGGTTGTCGTAGGGGTTCTGGCCGGCACAGCCGGTCATCAGGGCAGCAGCGGTAGCGACGATAATCAGACGACGCATGGTGAACATGGACAAGCTCCTGGTGAAATTCGAAAGTGCAGCGGATCGTATGCGGATCAGTGCCAGCCTTGGATTGCAGCGACGCGGAAAAATTCCATGAAACTTCACGCCCGCACGAACGGGTTCTCACGCATCTCTTCGCCGAGGCGAGTATCCGGACCATGGCCGGTCACCACGATCGCCTCTTCATCCAGGCGGTACAGCCGCTCCTTGATTGAACGAACGATAGCCCGTTGATCGCCCCCCCACAAATCGGTGCGCCCCACACCACGCCGGAACAGGGTGTCGCCAGCAATCAGCAGCTTGTGCTCGGCAAACCAGAAACTCATCGAGCCCGGCGTATGCCCGGGCGTGTGCAGCGCCACGCCACAGCCGCAGGCCAGCGCTTCGTCATCGGCGAGCCAACGGTCCGGGGCAGGTACCGGCGTGTAGGGCACACCGAACATCTGGCACTGCATCTCCAGGTTGTCCCACAGCGGCTGGTCGTCCTTGTGCAGGTGCAGGGTCGCACCGGTCAGCTCCTTGAGCCTGCCGGAAGCCAGGAAATGATCGAAGTGGGCGTGGGTATGGATGATGCTCACCAGCGTCAGGCCATGCTGTTGCAGGCGAGCGAGAATCTTCTGCTCGTCGCCCCCCGGATCGACGACGATGGCCTTCTTGCTGACCGGGTCGCCGATCAGCGTGCAGTTGCACTGCAGGGGGCCTACGGGGAAGGTTTCGCGGATCAGCGATACAGGGATAGGGGTCATGGGAGTCCAGCTCCAAGCGACTTCACGCTCATTCAAATAAGGTTTGTACGCGCGCCAGCGCATCATCAATGACAACGTCGGGAACAGACTCGATACGTCGGGCACCACGTGCCTCGAGATCCAGCGTACGCAACTGGTTGCACAACACCACGCCCTGGGTTCGCGTACCTGCCCCACTGAGCGTGACTGCAAACCCGGCATGTCGGGCGAAATCCCCACCTTGAGTGATCGGGACTACCACCGCCAGGCCCGCGGCATTGTAGGCAGCCGGTGTGAGCACCAGAACCGGACGCATCGCACCTTGCTGCTCGCGTCCGACCACAGGCTCAAGATCGACTCGCACAATATCGCCCCTGGCGAATCCCACCCGCCTCATACCTCACGACCAACAGGACGAATGGCGTTCCACGCCGCGAGCTCATCCGGCTCGGGTGCATCGAGATCGCACTGGGCCATCAGCTCCTCAAGCTTGTACTTGGGTTTTGATCGGACGGGCTTGAGAACCAGCGACCCGGTGGCGGTATCCAGGCTGAGGACGGAGCCCACGCTCAGGCGCATCTGCTTGAGAATGGTCGATGGCAGGCGAATGGCAGCACTGTTGCCCCACTGTTGAATCTTGACTTCCATAAGTATCTCCAAAGGTAGATACATAGTAGAAACCCTCCAGATGATTGCAAGTAACTCGTAGAAACAACGTGTCTACATTGTCATCTGAAGCGCTGCTCTTGAAGTCATGAGCTCGAGGTCAGGAGCTATCCCACAACGCAGTGGGAAGTGACACTCAAATAGCCAGAGTCAAGGCAAATACAACCTGAACAACCCGCCACCCAGCGCACCACCGTTGGCGATTTCGATCCGCCCACGCACGCCGTTGCGCTCGTGCAGGGCGGCGATCCTGGCGGCGAAGTACAGGCCAAGGCCGGTGCTGCCGCTCTGCTGGTCGATGCCCTGCACGTAGTCCTGCTGACGCTCGAGCAAGCGCTGCGGATAACCGGCGCCATCATCGTTGACGCTGATCACCAACTGCTCGCCCTCCTCTTCGACGCTGATCAGCAGCGTGTGTCCGGCGTAGCGAATGGCGTTGGTCAGCACGTTGGCGACCACCGAGGCGACCAGTTCACGGTCGAAGAAGCCCAGCGGGCTTTCGGTGTCGATGCGCCAGGTCGCCAGCACGTCGCGGTGGCGGATGACTTCCTGTTGCGCCGCCAACTGGGCTTCGACGAAATCCTCGAGCTCGTGGTAGTCGGGGCAGATCGGCAACTGGTTGATGCCCAGCTTGTACAACCCCAGCAACTGCACCAGCATACCGTTGAGGTGGCGGAACTCGTGCTCCATCACCCCTTGTTCGCTGCCACTGCGGGACTGTTCGGGCAAACGCGCCAGCCACTGGTCGTGGGCCTGGATCAGGGCCGAAAGCGAGTTCTTCATGTCGTGCACGGTGGAGGCGATCACCGTGGAAAAATCCAGCCCCTGCTCATCACGGCTCATGCGCCGAACACCCGCACGTGCAGCTTGCGGTAGCGGTCGAAGCGGTTGTCGCTGGCGGGGATGCCGGCCACGCGGTTAAGGCAGTTGCGACATTCCTGCATAAGCGACTCCGACGGACTTTCGCCGCCGATACGCAGCAGCGCCTGGGCGGTATTGAGGGCGATACTGATGTTCTTCGGTTGCAACGACAGGGCCTTGCGGAACATCTCCAGAGCCTCGTTCAACTGGCCGCCCTGGTAACTGCGTACACCCTGGCGGTTGAGGTCCACGGCTTCGGTGACAGCGCCGAGCACGCTCGGGTCGTCAGTCACCTTGGCCACACTCTGCATCACTTTCGGGTCATCGCCATAGGTTTCCACGCAGCCCTTGAGGATCGAAGTCCCGGCCGACTCCTGGCCCAGCTCCTTGAGCTGCCTGGCCACGGTCAGTGCGGCATCGACCGAGAAGAACTGGTCCATCTTGTCCAGGCGCTGCATGGCCTGCTCGGTGAGCTTGGCCGCGGTTTCCGCATCGCCGGCCTGCTGCAGGCTGGCAGCCTTCATCAGCCGGGCGCGCACCTGCAGGCCCTGGTCCTCGGTGTTTTCCTTGGCGACTTCGCTGAGCACGGTATTGATCTCGACCCGCGTACGCGCATCCAGACCGTTGCCGGCGTTCTTGTTCATCAGCGCCTGGACCAGGCCCAGGTTGCTCTCGGCGCTCTTGTAACGCGAGCTCTGCCCCTGGCTAACGGCATGCCGGTATGCCTTGGAGGCGCCTTCGTAGTCTTCGTTGTCCAGCGCCAGCTTGCCCAGCGCGGCTTGGCGACGCACCGCAAGCGGCGATAGGCGCACCGCCTCTTCGAGCATGTGCTGGGCGCGCTTGTTGTCGCCCTTGGCCACCAGCACTTCGGCCAGCCCGTCGTACAGCCCAGGCATGATCGGGAACGCTTTGAGCGCTTGCTCATAGACGCCCTGGGCCTGTTCGTACTGGCCACGCTTGTGCATCAGGCTGCCCAGCGCCGCATACACCCAAGGCTGCGGGCGGCTGGCAAGAATGTTGGTAAGAAACTTTTCCAGGTCGTCGAAGCGATTGAGGTCGCGCAACGCATCGGCCCGGTAGCGCAGGCACAACGGCGCGAAACGCGGATCCTGCTTGCACAGCTCGGCGCAGGCCGCCAGCACCTCGGCCGGGCGCCCACGGTCCAGCGCCTGGAGGATCGGCTTGAGCAGGGTCTTGCGCTGCACCAGCTTTTCCAGCCGCTGGGCCAGGCCCAGGCGGTTGAACGGCTTGGTCAGATAGGCGTCAGGTTCATGCTCGATGGCACTGAGGACGATCGACTGGCTGCTTTCGGCAGTGACCATGATGAACACGCATTCATGGCTGATGAGCTTGTCCAGCAGCAGGTCCTCGAGCACCTGCTGGCCATTCTTCTTGCCATCGCCCAGGTGGAAGTCCTGGAGAATGAAGTCATAGCGCTTCTGCGCGCACATCCGCAGGGCCTGCTCGCCACTGTCGGCGGTGTCCACGTCGCGCACACCCAGCTCGCGCAGCATGGAGCGCGTCGAGGTGCGAAAGTCGGTGAAGTCGTCGACGATCAGAAAGCTTTTTTGCCCATACTGCAGCATCAACACGACCTGTATTGAGAAGAGGTGGAAAAAGACCTGCGGCGACTGTGCCCGGCGAATGCTGTATCGGCCGGGCGGCGGGAAAGATGAGACTGGGAAGTCAGCGCATGACAAGATAATGTCAACTAGCCATCATTTTAACTGCAAGGCGCTTTCTAGACCAGCAGGCCAAGCGATTTGGCCCGTGCCACGGCTTGCGTGCGGCGCTCCACGCCTAGCTTGCTGTTGATATGGCTGGCGTGGGTCTTGACGGTGTGCAGAGAGATGAACAGGCGCTCGCTGATCTGCTGGTTGGAGCAGCCTTGGGCGATCAGTTCCAGTACCGCCAGCTCACGGCCGCTGAGCGCCTCATTGCTGGCCACGGTAACAGGCTGGGTCTGCGGCAGGCGTGCCAGCAGTTCGGCCTGGACCGGGCACACGGGGCTGGCGGCGAGCTGCTCGCGCAACCATATCGGGCGTTCCTCCAGCAGCCGCTGGAAAGCATGCAAGGCGCCGCCACGCGCGGCCTCAAGCGCTTTGCCCAGCAACTTGCCCGCTTCCTGTTCGCGCCCCTGCGCCAGCAACAGCTCAACCAACTGGCAGAGCGCGCTGACCGCCAGCATCATTCCACCACTGGCCTGCCCCTGTGCGACCAGCGCCCGCAAGCGCTGCTCGGCAGGCTCCGGTCGTGCCAGGGTGCGTTCCAGCAACGCTTGTTGAAGCTCGATGTGCAGTGGCAGCAATGGATGAAATTCCGGTGCCGCGGCCGGTTGCTCGCCGCCGTAGGTCTGCCCCAGGCGCAGCAGCCAGGACTCGGCAAGGTCGGTGCGGCCCTGGGCCAGCCAGAGCTCGCATTTCACCAGCGTGATCATGGCCAGATAGAAGATCGGCGGCACGTCCCAGATATGCATCAACCGCTCGGCCTCGGCGAGCTCCGCAAAGGCCTCGGCGAAGCGCCCGTCGCGCCCCTCCAGCGAGGCGATCACGCAATGGCCGATCAGCACGCTGATATCACGGCAGGCCCGTGCTTCGCTCAGCCCGGCGCGCAACCGCGCCCGCCCCTGGCCTGGTTGCAGGCGCGAGGCATACAGGTAGCCTTCGTAGAGAATCAACCGGGCGCGCACGGCGTACAGGCGCTGCCCCGACAACCCCTGCAGACGCTGCAACCCCTGACGCACCTCGTCCAGGGCGCGCAACACTTCGCCCCGGGCGTGCAACACCCTGGCGCGGTCGTAATGGGCCAGGGCCTCGAACAACGGATTGCCAACACGCTGGGCCAACTCCAGCGCCTCACGGTTCCAACCCCGCGCCCGCCAGAAGTCACCGTCGGCAATGGCCAGGTTGGACAGCGTCGACAGGCACACCAGACGCTGGCCATAGCGCTTGCAGGGCAGGCTCTGCAGGGCTTCCTCGCAGTAGGCCAGGGTCCGCTCGCGATCGCCGCGGCCGCGTGCGATCACGCCGCTGAGCGCAAGCCACTGGGCGAGCATGGACTTCTGTGCGGTCGCCGAGGGCGCTGGCAGGAAACGGCTGAGATAGGCCGCCAGTTCTTCGGCTGCATCCAGCTGGCAGGCCAGACCCAGTGCCCAGCTGTACAGCACGATCAGGCGTGGCGTGCTGATCAGCAGGCTGTCTGGCAGGTCCATCTTCCAGCGCAGCAGCATGCCGACGTTCTGTTCGGCCAACAGTTGCTCTTCGGAAAGGCTCTGCACCAGATCGGCGGCGACATCCAGAGAACCCGCACGCAAGGCCTGCTCCACCGCTTCGTCGAGCAGCCCCTGGCGCTCGAACCAGCGGCAGGCACGCAGGTGCAGCGCCGCCGAAGGCTCGCTGGCCTGGCGACTGCGCAGCAGGTCGGAGAACAGGTGGTGGTAACGGAACCACCGGCCGTGCTCATCCAGCGGCACCAGGAACACCTGGTGAGCCTGCAGGTAGCGCAGGATCGCCGCACTGTCCTCGCGCTCGCGCAGGGCGTCGCACAGTTCGGTGCAGAAGCGCTCCTGGCAGGCGGTGTCGTAGAGGAAAGCCTGGACTTCTGCCGGCAGGATCTCGATGACCTCTTCGAGCAGATAATCGCGGATCAGCCCTTCGCCACCGTGCAGCGCCTGGGGCAAGGCATGGTCCTCGCCCGACTCGCTGGTCGCCAGCTGCCAGAAACGCAACCCGGCGACCCAGCCGTCGCTGCGCTGGATCAGGTTGTCCAGCGCCTGGCCACGCAGGCCGGTGGGCTGGCGGCCAATCACGGCAAGGGCTTCGTCGGAGGTCAGGCGCAGGTCTTGTTCGTTGAGCTCGGCCAACTGGCGCGACAGGCGCAGCCGCGCCAGATGCCAATCAGGGCGCTGGCGGCTGGTGACCAGCAATGCCAGGCCCGGGGGCAAATGGTTGAGGAAGAACTGCAGGCAGCGATCAAGAACCGGCCCCTGGGCAAGATGGTAGTCATCCAGCACCAGCAGCAGCGGCGTGTCGGCGTTCAGGTAGAGCGCCAGCTCGTCGAGCAGGCTGTCGAGCCACTCCTCGAAGGCAAACGGCTGATGACGCTGGCGCATCTTCAGCAGACCCATGGCCTGACCGCCCAATGCCGGGCAGAACTGCTGCAAGCCTTCGAGCAGACGCTCGAGGAAGCGACCGGGGTCGGCGTCGCGCTGGCTCAGGCCCAACCAGAGGCTGCGCCAGTGGCTGGGCAACTGCTGGCAAAACTCGATGGCCAGCGAACTCTTGCCGAACCCCGCCGGTGCGTTGACCAGCAGCAGCCGCCCATCCAGACCCGCTTCGAGACGCTGGCACAAGCGCGCGCGCAGCACATGCCCGTCCGGCAGCGGTGGCCGGAAGAAACGCCCGTCCAGCAGACCAAGGGCCTGGCTGGCGACTCCATGCGTACGGGACAAATCTGTCATGGCCGACTCGTTCTGGTTGGAAGATCACGGCGATACGGATTGTTGCGAGCCTAGCGGCTATTGCGACGCATTTGAAGATGATCAAAACGCTTGAGAAGGAAAAGACTACGACAAAAAGCAACAACACTGATGGACATCAGTGAGATCTATTGCACGGCATAGCACAGACCGCCCCAGAACGGGTGCAGAGGCTCAGCGAGGTTCGAGCCAGACCAGCGAAGCGAAGCGCCCGCCCTGCGGGGTGCGCCGATAGGAGAAGAAACGCGGGTCGCTGACCGTGCAGAACCCTCCGCCATGGACGGCCGTCACGCCGCGCGCGGCCAGGCGGATACGCGCCAGGGCATAGATGTCGGCGATCAGCTTGTCGGGGCGTTGGCCCGCGACGAAGGCACTGGCGGCCTCTGGATGCACGGCGGTGAAAGCATCGCGCACTTCCAGGCCCACTTCGAACGCCTGCGGGCCGATAGCCGGGCCCAGCCACACCAGCACCTCTTCAGGCGCCAGCGCCAGACGATCAAGGGTGGCTTCCAGCACGCCACCGGCCAGCCCGCGCCAGCCAGCATGTGCGGCCGCCACACGCGTACCGGCGCGATCGCAGAACAGCGCAGGCAAACAATCGGCGGTCATCACGGTACAGGCGATACCGGGCTGGTCGGTCCAGCTGGCATCCGCTTCGGCCACCACGGCCGGATCGGCGTCGGCCACGACCAGGCCATGCACTTGCTTGAGCCAGGCCGGCTGGATAGCGAACTCAGCGCCCAGGCGACGGCGGTTCTCGGCGACCGCTGCAGGATCGTCGCCCACGTGGTCACCCAGGTTGAAGGTTTCGTAGGGGGGCAGGCTGACGCCGCCCTCTCGTGTGGTGACGCAAGCGCGAACCGAGGACGGGGCCGGCCAGTCGGGGAAGATCAGCGATTGCGTCAGCTCGCTCATCCGATAAAGCTCTCGCGGTCCTGATCGAGCAGCGACAGCAGCCACATGAAGTCGTCCGGTAGAGGCGATTTCCACTCCATGCGCTCACCGGTCGTCGGATGATCCAGCGCCAGGAAGCGCGCGTGCAGGGCCTGCCGAGGGAAGTGCTTGACCGCCTCGACCATGGCCACGCTGGCGGCCGGCGGGATGCGGAAGCGACCGCCGTAGGTCTGGTCGCCCACCAGCGGGAAGCCGACATGGGCCATGTGCACACGAATCTGGTGGGTACGCCCGGTCTCCAGCTTGACCCGCACGTGGGTGTGCGAACGGAAACGCTTGAGCACGCGATAGTGGCTGACCGCCGGCTTGCCGCCATCGGTGACCGCCATGCGCTGACGCATGCCGCCGTGGCGACCGATCGGTGCATCGATCTTGCCACCGGCCGTCACCACGCCCACCACGATGCATTCATAGATGCGGCTGACCGAGCGTTTCTGCAACTGGTCGACGAGGTTGGTCTGCGCCTGCAGCGTCTTGGCGACCACCATCAGACCGGTGGTGTCCTTGTCCAGGCGGTGGACGATGCCGGCGCGCGGCACGTTGATGATGTCCGGCACATGGTGCAGCAGGGCGTTGAGCAGGGTACCGCTGGCATGTCCCACAGCCGGATGGACCACCAGCCCGGCAGGCTTGTTGATCACCAGGATCTGGTCGTCTTCATAGACGATGTCCAGCTCGATGTCCTCTGCCTCCCATTCACCCTGTGCCTCCTGTTCGGCCTCCAGGGCGAGAACGGAGCCGGTGTGGACGGTATCGCGCGGGCGCAGCACCGCACCATCGACGGTCAGGCGGCCTTCCTTGATCCACGAAGTCAGGCGCGAACGCGAGTACTCGTCGAACAATTGGGCGGCGACCTGGTCGAGGCGTTGGCCGCCCAGCTCGGACGGGACCTCTGCACTAAGTTGAATGATCTCGGACATGCTCGAATCGATGGGCTTACAGCCTTTGGTTTCGGCTGCGTGCTTGTGGTTAAATACGGCTTCTTTTGCCCCGGGGTTGGCCGGGGGCGCTCATCATAACAGGACGGCACCGCCCAAGACAGCGGCCGTCAAAGGACGCAAGCCGCCATGCAAGTGAAACACCTGCTGCTGATCGCCATCCTCGGGCTCACTGCTGCCTGTTCCTCGAACAAGGAAGTCATTGACGAGAACCTCAGCGAAGCCGAGTTGTACCAGCAGGCGCAGGCCGACCTGGACAACCACAGCTACACCAGTGCCGTGAACAAGCTCAAGGCCCTGGAATCGCGCTACCCGTTCGGCCGCTACGCCGACCAGGCCCAGCTCGAGCTGATCTACGCCAACTACAAGAACACCGAGCCCGAGGCCGCGAAGTCCGCTGCCGAGCGCTTCATCCGCCTGCACCCGCAGCACCCGAACGTCGACTACGCCTATTATCTGAAAGGCCTGACCTCGTTCGACCAGGACCGCGGCCTGCTGGCGCGCTTCCTGCCGCTGGACATGACCAAGCGTGACCCGGGCGCGGCGCGCGACTCGTACAACGAGTTCGCCCAGCTCACCAGCCGCTTCCCCAATAGCCGTTACGCCCCGGACGCCAAGCAGCGCATGATCTACCTGCGCAATCTGTTGGCCTCCTACGAAATCCACGTCGCCGACTACTACCTGAGCCGTGAGGCTTACGTCGCCGCCGCCAACCGTGGCCGCTACGTGGTGGAGAACTTCCAGGAAACGCCATCGGTTGCCGACGGCCTGGCCGTGATGACCGAGGCCTACCAGAAAATGCACCTGGACGACCTGGCCGTCACCAGCCTGGAAACCCTCAAGCTCAACTACCCGAACCACCCGAGCCTGGTAGACGGCCAGTTCGTACCCAAGCAGGGCGAGTCCGACGGCCGCTCCTGGCTGTCCAAGGCCACCCTGGGCCTGATCGAGACCGACACGCCGCTGCCACCGGGTGAAACCCGCGCCAACCAGGACGTGGTCCGTCAGTTCAAGGACGCCCGTTCGGAAATGCCAGCCGACCTGCTGCCCAAAGACGAAAACGGCGACCCGATCTTGCCGGAAGGTCCGAAGGACGCCGAGGTGGATCGTTCCTGGTTCAGCTACCTGACCTTCGGTCTGTTCGACTGACAGATCGCGCAACGAGAAAGGGAGGCCCAGGCCTCCCTTTTTTCATGGCCGCGCCCTAGACTGTGGCCTCTTCATTCACGACAAGCTGGACACCATGGTTCGCCTACTCTTCTGGATCGCCCTGATCGCCGCCGCGTTCTGGCTGTGGCGCAAATTCAAGATCAGCCAGCAATCACGTCCCGAGCCACGCCTCGAAGACCCCTTGACCATGGTGCGTTGCGCCCATTGCGGCGTACACCTGCCCAACGACCGGGCGCTCAAGCTCGGCAAGGACTGGTACTGCAGCCAGGCCCACCTCGAACAGGGTCCTGGCCGACAAGGCTGATCGCACAGAACGAGCTCTCCCTTGTGGGAAAGCGGGTTTGCCCGCGCCCACGGGGGGCGGTTTCAGATTTTCGAGCCCGCCTCACTTATCCCTCCCCGACCCTTTCACTCCATTTGCGACCCCTGCTCCCCCGCCACCATTGACCCCTTCCAGCAAAACTCGCTAAATCCTATTTATCCGCATAAATATGAAAAATAGCGAAATGCTCAAACCCAAACGCAAGCGCCAGAAGCTCTCCGACGTCATCGTCGAATCGGTCAAGCGCTCGATCGTCACCGAGGCCCTGCGCCCAGGCGATCGCCTGCCCACCGAACGCGAGCTGATGGAGCACTTCGAATGCTCCAAAGGGACCGCCCGCGAGGCGCTCAAGGCCCTGGAGGTCGAAGGGCTGGTCAACACCCGCACCGGCCCTACCGGCGGTGCCTATCTCGCTGAAGTCGGCACCGAGCCCGCCAGTCGCGCGCTGCGCAACTACCTGCACTTCCAGCATCTGGACGGCGAACAGGTCTACCAGCTGCGCAAAGTCATCGAGGTCGAGCTGGCAGTGGCCGTGATGGGCCAGCTCAGCGACGCCGACTACGCCGCGCTGCAGGCCAACATCGACTTCTGCAGCACCCCGGAAGACAGCGAACAGGGCCAGCGCGAACAGCGCCTGGCGGAGATCGAATTCCACACCTTGCTGGCGCGCCGCTGCCCCAATCCACTGCTGCGCTTCATGGCGGTGTTCCTCAACGACCTGCTGCGCGACCTGGTCGTGCTGAAGAAGGCCTACCTGCCCAAGCGCCAAGCGTTCGCCGCTGCCAACATCGACTACCACAAGCAACTGCTGGTCGCCCTGCGCGCCAGCGACGAGAAGGCCGTGCGCCGGCTGATGCACGAACACATGTGCGACGCCGAACACCATATGACCGCGCTGGAGGGCGAGGTCGAACGCAACTTCCTGCTGGAGTTCGAACACCACCACTGATCCAGCCTGCACAGAGGCCTGCTCAAAAGCCCGGCCGTACCCGCTTTGCCATTGCCACTCCTGCCTAATAACCAGAATCAAGGAGTTATCCATGCAAAGACGTACCCTGCTCAAGGCAGGTCTTGCCCTGGGTGCCCTCGGCAGCCTCCCCCTGGGAGCGCAGCGGGCATTCGCCGAACAGCCGCTGGTCTTCTACGGGCTCAAGTCGATGTCCGGCGCCTTCGCCAGCTATGGCAAGTACGCCGACATGGGCTCGCGCCTGGCCATCGCCGAGCACCCGCAACTGCTGGGGCGGCCGCTGCAGTACAAGGTCATCGACACCGAAGGCAATGCCGGCAAGGCGGTGCGCAAGGTGCAGGAAGCCATCGGCCAGGACGGTGCGAGATTCTTCCAGGGCTGCACCCTGTCTTCGTCGGCCCTGGCCGTGTCCAAGGAAATCAACAAGGCCGGCGGCGTGTTCATGACCCCGGTCGGCGCCGACGAGATCACCGGCAAGGATTGCAATCTCTCGACATTCCGCTGGTCGGTCCCGACCTACGGCGCGATCCGCGAAACCCTGGTGCCGATGATTCGCCAGCTGCCGCAAGCCAAGCGCTGGTACACCATCACCCCGCAATACGTGTTCGGCGATGCGCTGCTGGACAATGCGCGCAAGGTTTTTGCCGAGTTCGGTGTCGAGCACATCGGCAACAGCTACCACTCACTGCAGGAGCAGGAGTTCTCCGGGTACCTGACCAACGCCATCGCCGCCAAGCCCGACGTGCTGGTGCTGCTGAACTTCGGCAGCCAGTCGTCCAACGCCCTGCGCCAGGCGGTCAATTTCGGGATCAAGGAGCGGATGAAGGTGCTGCTGGTCTGGTCGG
Source organism: Pseudomonas sp. A014 (assembly GCF_052378495.1). Taxonomy (NCBI): domain Bacteria; kingdom Pseudomonadati; phylum Pseudomonadota; class Gammaproteobacteria; order Pseudomonadales; family Pseudomonadaceae; genus Pseudomonas; species Pseudomonas sp. A014. Next base: position 851,143 of record NZ_CP199001.1, on the reverse strand, counting down.
CAGGGCTCGATCAGTTCCAGGAGCTGGGCAGCGACGTGCTCGAAGGGGTCTACCTGGGTGCCCAGTACTGGCATCAGGTGGATACGCCGCTGAACAAGGCACTGGTCGCCGCCACGCAGAAGGCCTACGGGATCAACCCCAACTATCCGCTGGCCGCCGACTACATCGGCACCAAGGTCATGCTCGACGCCATCGTCCAGGCTGGCACCTTCGACGGCGCCAGCGTCGCCAGGGCCTTGCAGGGCATGCGTTTCCAGGGCCCTACCGGCGAAGAGCTGATCCGCCCTGGTGACCACCAGGTGCTCAAGGACTACTACCTGCTGCGCGGCAAGCCCCAGGGCCAGTTGCGCGACGAGGACGACCTGGCTGAAGTCATCAGTTCGGGCCGCTCGTTCGTCGAGGTCGATCACACCGGTTGCGCCTTGGCCTGAGGCCACGGCGCCAGTCAAACACACCTGTACAGGCAGCCGCGCCGCGCGCTGTCGAGGGCACGCTCATGCTCGAATTGTACCTGTTCCAACTGCTCAACGGCCTGGGCCTGGGGATGATCTACTTCCTCATCGCCGTGGGCCTGACGATCATTTTCGGCCTGCTGAACTTCGTCAACTTCGCCCATGGGGCGTTCTTCCTGCTCGGCGCCTACCTCTGCTACACCGCCGTGGCCCTGACCGGCAACTTCTGGCTGGCACTGCTGATCGCACCGTTGGTCGTGGCAGCGCTGGCCTGGGCGGTCGAGCGCCTGCTGATCAAGCGCATCTACCACCTGCCGCACACCTTCCAGATCCTGGTCACCCTGGGCATCGCGCTGATCATCCAGGAAGCCTCGGTACTGATCTGGGGGCCGGTGGGCAAGAACATCGCCGTACCGCCGGAGCTTCGTGGCGTGATCATTCTGGGCGACTTCATCTACCCCTACTACCGCCTGTTCCTGATCGGCTTCGCCGCGCTGATCGGCCTGGCCCTGTGGCTGCTGCTCGAACGCACGCGCTTCGGTGCCCTGGTACGCGCCGGCAGCGAGAGCACCGAAACCGTGTCGCTGCTGGGCACCAACATCTTCCGCCTGTTCTCCCTGACCTTCGCCCTCGGCGTGGGCCTGGCCGGTGTCGCCGGGGTGCTGTTCGCGCCGTTGCGTGGTGCCCAGCCCTTCGTCGGCCCGGAGATCCTCGGCATCGCCTTCGTGGTGGTGGTGATCGGCGGCATGGGTTCGTTCGGCGGCGCGCTGGTCGGTGGACTGCTGGTCGGCGTGGTGCAAAGCATGATGACCAGCCTCTGGCCGCAGGGCGCCAGCCTGATGATCTACGGGGCGATGGCCGCGGTGATCCTGGTCCGTCCCTATGGCCTGTTCGGGAGAGCATGACTGATGAGCGAGAAGAATCCATTACCGGCCGGGCCGCGCACGCCCGTCCTGCTGTTGCTGGTGGTCGCCAGCCTGGTGGTGCTGCCGCTGGTGCTGCCCTCGGCCACGCTGGCCACCGAGATCCTGATCTTTGCCCTGGCGGCGCTCGCCTGCAACCTGCTGTTGGGCTACACCGGCCTGCTGTCATTCGGCCAGGGCATTTTCTTCGGCGTGGGTGCCTATGGCGCGGCACTGCTGATGATCCACCTGAAATGGGGGCTGTTCGCCGCGCTGCTGGGCGCTGCGGTATTCGGTGCGTTGCTGGCGCTGCTGGTCGGCGCACTGGCGATCCGGCGCAAGGGCATCTACTTCGTCATGCTGACCCTGGCCTTCAGCCAGATGGCGTACTTCCTGGCCTACACCCTCAGCGGCTGGACCGGTGGCGACAATGGCCTGCTAGACGTGCCACGGCCGAATGTCGAAGTCTTCGGCCACGTGCTGGTCGACCTGGGCAACCCTCGGCACTTCTATGCCTTCGTCGCCGTGCTGTTCCTGCTGATTTTCGCCTTCGCCCTGCGGGTGATCCGCTCGCCCTTTGGCAGCACCTTGCTGGCGATCCGCGAGAACGAGACCCGCGCGGCGGCGATCGGCTACGACACCCGCCACTTCAAGATCCTGGTGTTCATGCTGTCCGGCGCCATCACCGGTATCGCCGGGGCGCTGTACGCCATGCTGCTGCACTTTGCGCCGCTGTCGAACATCGACCTGATGATGAGCGAGAACATCCTGATCATGACCATCATCGGCGGCACCGGCTCGCTGTTCGGCTCGCTGCTGGGGGCCGGCGCCATCGTGGTACTGGGCGATGTGCTGTCGGAGCTGTGGCCACGCTGGCTGATGCTGCTCGGGCTCATCCTGATCCTGGTGGTGGTATTCATGCGTGGCGGCCTGTGGGGCGGCCTGGCCGAGCTGGGCAAGCGCTTGCGTCCGGGGCGTGCGTTGTCGACCAAGACCAAGGAGACCTTGTGATGAGCGAGTTCCTGCTGGAAACCCGCAACCTGGAGCTGGCCTACGGGCCGTTCCGCGCGGTCGGCGGTGTCGACCTGAAAGTCCGGCCTGGCACCATCCACACGGTCATCGGCCCCAACGGCGCCGGCAAGACCAGCCTGTTCCACTGCCTGACCGGCGAACGCCAGGCCACCGCCGGCAGCATCCTGTTCAATGGCCGCGACATCGTCCGCAAGCCCTCCCATGGCCGCGTGGCCCTGGGCATGGCGCGCTCGTTCCAGCTCACCAGCCTGTTCCAGAACCTCTCGGTGCGCGAGAACCTGCGCCTGGCCGCCCAGGGCCGCGATGGCCTGGGCGCGCTGAACTTCTGGCGCAGCGTCGAGCACAAGCGCAGCCACTGGGACACCGCCGACCAGGTGCTCGAGCGCCTGAAACTCACAGGCCGTGCCGACACCCTCGCCGGCGAACTCTCCCATGGCCAGCAGCGCGTACTGGAAGTCGGCATGTCGATCTGCGCCAAGCCGAGCCTGCTGATGCTCGACGAGCCCACCTCCGGCATGGGCATCGACGACATCCCGCTGATGACCGAACTGATCAGCGATCTGGGCCGCGACCACACCGTGCTGCTGATCGAACACAACATGAGCATCGTCATGTCTATCAGCCAGCGCATCACCGTCATGAGCCACGGCCAGATCCTGGTCGAGGGCACCCCGGACTTCGTACGCAACGACGAACGCGTGCGCACCGCCTACCTTGGAGAGGCCGCCTGATGCTCAACGTCGACTCGATCCATTCCTACTACGACAAAAGCCACGTGCTCGAAGGCGTCTCCCTGCAGGTCGGCGCCGGGGAACTGGTGACCCTGCTCGGGCGTAACGGCGCTGGCAAGACCACTACCTTGCGCAGCATCCTCGGCATTGTCCAACCTCGCCAGGGCCAGATCAGCTTTGATGGTCAGCCCCTGGTCGGCCGCGAAATCTTCGATATCGCCCGCCGGGGCATCGCTCTGGTGCCGGAACATCGCGGCATCTTCCGCCAGCTCAGTGTCGAGGAAAACCTGAAGATCGCCACGCGCAAGGAGAGCCGCTGGCAGTTGCGCGACGTCTACGCGATGTTCCCGCGCCTGGAAGAGCGCCGCCGTAACGGTGGCTTCGCGCTGTCGGGCGGCGAGCAGCAGATGCTGGCGATCGCCCGCGCCCTGCTCAACGGCCCGCGCCTGCTGATCCTCGATGAGCCGACCGAGGGGCTGGCACCGGTGATCGTCGACGAGCTGGTGAAGATCCTGCGGCGAATCAAGGACGAAGGGCTGTCGATCCTGTTGGTGGAGCAGAACCTGATGGTCTGCGATGCCTTGGCCGACCGTCACTACGTGCTCGAACAGGGCCGCGTGGCCTACCAGGGCACCGCCGCACAGTTTCGCGACGACCCGAGCATCAAGAACCGTTACCTGGCGCTGAGTGCCTGATTTCAGGCCTTGCTCTGTATCGGCCTCTTCGCGGGCAAGCCCGCTCCCACTGGGATATCGCCACAAGCAGCCCGCGAAGAAGGCCTCTAATTGCTACAGGAGAGACGCACCATGAACACCCGCATCGATCCCTCGCAACACCTGCTCGGCCAGGGCGCCCTGGTCAACCGCGAGCGCCTCTGGCAATCGCTGATGGACCTGGCCCGGCTCGGTGCCACGGCCAAGGGCGGTGTATGCCGCCTGGCGCTGACCGATCTCGACCGCCAGGCCCGCGACCTGTTCGTGCACTGGTGCGAAGAGGCTGGCTGCACAGTCAGTGTCGACGCCATCGGCAACATCTTCGCCCGCCGCGCAGGACGCAACCCGGCACTGGCGCCGGTCATGACCGGCAGCCATATCGATACCCAACCCACCGGCGGCAAGTTCGACGGCTGCTACGGCGTCATGGCCGGGCTCGAAGTGGTGCGCACCCTCAATGACCTTGGCCTGCAGACCGAGGCCCCGCTGGAAGTGGTGGTGTGGACCAACGAAGAAGGCTCGCGCTTCCCACCGTGCATGATGGGCTCGGGCGTGTTTGCCGGTAAGTTCGGCCTGCAGGAGACCCTCGACAAGGTCGACGAACAGGGCCTTTCGGTGGGCGCGGAGCTTCAGCGCATCGGTTACGCCGGCCCGCGAGTGCCCACCGGGCATCCGGTCGGCGCCTATTTCGAAGCGCATATCGAGCAGGGGCCTGTGCTGGAGGACCAGCGCACCACCATCGGTGTGGTTCAGGGCTGCCTGGGCCAGAAGTGGTTCGACCTGGTGTTCACTGGCGTCGAGGCGCATGCAGGCCCGACGCCGATGCACCTGCGCAAGGATGCGCTGGTTGGCGCTGCCGAGGTGGTGGCCGCAGTCAACCGCGTGGCCCACGCCCACCAGCCACATGCCTGCGGCACCGTCGGCTGCCTGAACGTGCACCCCGGTTCGCGCAACGTGATTCCCGGCCAGGTGCAGATGACCCTCGACCTGCGCCACCTCGACCCCGCCCACCTGGATGCGATGGTCGCCGAGGTGCGCGAGGTGATCGAGGCCAGCGCCGCCCGCCATGGCCTGAGTTTCGAGCTCACCCCCACCGCCGACTTCCCTCCGTTGTACTTCGCCGAGCAGTGCGTCGATGCGGTACGCCAGGGTGCGCGCGAATTGGGCTTGAACCACATGGACATCGTCAGTGGCGCTGGCCACGATGCGATCTTCCTCGCCGAACTGGGCCCGGCCGGGATGATCTTCGTGCCGTGTGAAGGCGGCATCAGCCATAACGAAATCGAGAACGCCGCGCCGCAGGACCTGGCAGACGGCTGCGATGTGCTGCTGCGCGCCATGGTCCAGGCCGCCAACCCGGGAGCCCATTGAGATGACAGGCAAGACCGCCATCGGTGAATTCAGTGCCACCGAGCTGCTCGAACTGTACCGCCGCCGCCAGTTATCGCCGCTCGAAGTGATCGACGACGTGCTGGCCCGCATCGACCTGCACAACCCCGCCGTCAACGCCTACTGCCATGTCGACGGCGAAGGCGCACGCGCCGCTGCCCGCGCCAGCGAACGCCGCTGGCAGCGTGGCGAGCCGTGCGGACGCCTGGACGGATTGCCCACGTCGATCAAGGACCTGACCTTGACCCGCGGCATGCCGACCCGCAAAGGCTCACGCACCAGCTCAGGCGTCGGACCATGGGAAGTCGATGCGCCCTTCAGCGCCTTCATGCGCGAGGCCGGCGCCGTGCTGGTGGGCAAGACCACCACGCCGGAGTTCGGCTGGAAAGGGGTCACCGACAACCCGTTGTACGGCATCACCCGCAACCCCTGGGATACCCGCCTGACCGCGGGCGGGTCGTCTGGCGGTGCGGCAGCAGCAGCGGCGCTCAATCTCGGCGTGCTGCACCAGGGCAGCGATGCCGGTGGCTCGATTCGAATCCCCTGCGCCTTCACCGGTACCTTCGGCATCAAGCCGACCTTCGGCTACGTACCGCAGTGGCCAGCCAGCGCCATGACCGTGCTGTCGCACCTGGGGCCGATGACCCGTACGGTGGATGACGCCGTGCTGATGCTCGACTGCGTAGCCCGCCCCGACCCGCGCGACGGCCTGGCCGGAGCCCCACGTCAGTCGCCCTGGCTGGACGACTCGACAGACCTGCGCGGCCTGCGTATCGCCTACAGCGCCGACTTCGGCTACATACAGGTCGATCCGCAGATCCAGGCACTGGTGGCCCAAGCCGTGCAACGCCTGGCGCGCCTGGGGGCGACGGTGGAGGAAGTCGATCCAGGTTTCAGCGACCCGCTGCAGACCTTCAATACCCTGTGGTTCGCGGGCGCGGCACGCTTGGCCAGTGGGCTGAGCGAGGCACAGCGGGACTTGCTCGACCCGGGCCTGCGCGGGATCGCCGAGCAGGGGGCTGGCATCAGCCTGGCCGATTACACCCAGGCACTGGAAGCACGTGCCGAGCTGATCGCGCAGATGAACGCCTTCCACCAGCGTCATGACGTGCTGCTCTCACCGATGCTGCCACTGGTCGCATTCGAAGCCGGGCACAACGTGCCGCCAGGGTCGGGCATGGCGCAGTGGATGGAATGGACGCCCTTCAGCTACCCGTTCAACCTGACCCAGCAGCCTGCGGCGTCGGTCCCCTGCGGCTTCACCCGCGAGGGGTTGCCGGTGGGGCTGCAAGTAGTGGGCGCGCGCTTTGCCGATGAACAGGTGCTCAGGGTGTGCAAGGTGTACGAACAGCATTACCCGAGTCGGCACCTGCAGGCGCCGCACCGGCACTGAGGTCTGTGCAAAACACGCAGCGGCCTTGCGCGACGCGAGGCCGCTGCGTGTTTTCAGCCCAGACGCCCGGCCGGGGCGTAGGGGGCAGGATCGATGATCGGCTCGGCGCCGGTCAGCAGATCGGTAAACAACTGGCACGAAGCAGGCGCCAGCACCAGACCGTTGCGGTAATGCCCGCAGTTGAGCCACAGCCCGGCGTGCCCAGGCACCGGCCCGATGTAGGGAATACCTTCAGGCGAGCCCGGTCGCAGCCCGGCCCAATGCCCCACGACCGGTGCGTCCTTCAATTGCGGCAACAGCTCGATCGCCGACGCCCGCAGACTTTGCAGCGCAATCTCGGTCGGGGTCTTGTCGTAACCCTCGTGCTCAAGCGTGCTGCCCACCAGGATATGCCCGTCGCGCCGCGGAATCGCATAGCGCCCCTTGGCCAGTACCATGCTCGGCAGAAAGTCGGCATCGCACTTGAACAGGATCATCTGGCCCTTTACCGGCTCAACCGGCAACTCCAGCTCGAGGGTGCGCAACAGGTCGCCACTCCAGGCACCGGCACTGAGCACCACTTCGTCGGCGGCCAGCACGCCTTCATCCGTCAGCACGCCGGTCACGCGCCCGTCTTTCTGGACGAAACCGCTGATCTGGCAGTGTTCGCGCAGGCTGACGTTGGGCAGTGCCAGCAACGCGGCTTTCAGCGACTTCACCAGGCGCGGGTTGCGTACGTTGGCCACACCGGCCATGTAGATCGCGTGCTGATAGCCTGGGCCGAGCACCGGAACGGCGTCATAGGCCGCCGAGATGTCGACGGCGCTCAAGGGACGGTGTTCGCGTGCAGCCCAGGCCAGGGCTTGGGCTTCATCGTCGAGGTCGAGCCAGTACAAACCGGTGGTGTGCACTTCAGGGTCGACACCCGTGCTGGCGAACAGACGCTCGCCCAACTGTGGATAGAAATCCTGCGACCAATGCGCCAGGGCGGTCACCGCCGGGCTGTAGCGCCACGGATACAGGGGCGAGACGATACCACCGCCGGCCCAGGACGACTCACGACCGACCTCGCCCTGGTCGCACACCACCACACGGTCAACCTTTGCTGCCAGGTTGAAGGCAGTCAGCAGACCGATCACCCCGCCACCGACAATCACTACGTGCTTGCTCATCTGTCGATCCAACACCTGAAGTAAAAACGCCTCACCAACAATCCGCCTCATCCAGCGCCCCAGGATTCGCACGCACACCGGCCTGGTCAAGCTGGTAGTCGCCACAACGATCACGCGCCATCAGCCCCTGGGGCTGACGCTCGGCCAGCAGCCGATACTGGCCGTGCTCGCGCCAGGCTCGCAGGCGATAGAAGCGGCTACCCTCGGGCAGCGGTGTCTGCCACTGCTCGCTGTCGGCATACTGGCCGGTACGGGCGTAGTGGGATTGCAGACGCTGGGCGGTATCGTGCAGCAGGCCGACCGCTTCGCCGCGCGCGGCGCGCCGAAGCTGGTCGCTATAGCTGGGATAGGCAACGCTCGCCAGAATGCCGGTCACGGCCACGACAAGCAACAGCTCCATAAGGCTAAGGCCACGTTGCATCTCAAGACTCCCTGAATCGCTGGCGCCAGGCGATACGCCGGGGTGCCTGGGCCTGTCCGGACTCGACCGCATAGATCGCCTCCAGTACCTGCCGTGCGCGGGCCTGACGGCTTACCGCAGTGATCCGGAACAAGACCACCCTCGCCCCTTCTGGCATGTGCGCAGCGCGGGTACTAACGCCCAGTTGCTGTAACAGAAAGAAACCGTGCTCGCTGGCCTGCCACGGTGGCTGCCCATCGATCAGGTCATGGGGTGCGGGCGGTGGGGCGCACACCTGGCAGGGCGAAGGGGGCGCCAGGGCAAGCTGTAGCGCGCCCGCCAGCAGGCTCGCCTCGGCCTCTTCAAAGGCGCGCGCCGCCTCCAGCGCGCTGCCCGCCAACGCTATCTGCTGCAGCGTGTCACGCAGGGCCGAGATGGAGAACAGGCCAAGCAGCAGGCTCAGTACCAGGGCCAGCAGCAAGACCATCCCGCGCTGGGCGCTCATGACGGTGGCAACCGGTTGCGCAGCGCAACGCTCAGCGCGTAGTTTCGCTCGACGCCCAGCACAGGGTCACCAAGGGTCAACTGCAGGTCCACGCGCTCCCCCTCATTGCCCACGACACGGGTGACACGAAAAGCACGCACATTGTCGATGAGCACGGCATTCATGCCGCCGCCGCTGAGCATCAGGCCGTCGCCTTGAAAGCGGTAGGTCTGCCGCCGCACCGGGAACGCCAGCGTAGTGCTACTACCGGCCTGGCGTGCCGGATGAACCTCGGCCCAGGTGAGGCAATCGGTGAGCAGCGTCCAATCCGGGTTGCCTCCTGCCCCTCGCACGTCGGCCGTCACCAGGCTGAGCGTGACCTCGCGACCATCGCCGGCATGGGATATCTGCAACGGCTGGGCGAAGGCCTGTGCAGCAGAGGGGTCGATGAACTCGATGGCTTCGGGTGCCAGGCAGCCAAACATGCCGGTCATGCGAATGTCCTGCGCCAGCCGCTGAAAGGCGAGCGAGGCGTCATCCTGCATCCGCGACAGCGCGCCTTGCACGCGCCAGGCTTGCTGGGCCGACACCAGAGCTTGCCCCGCAGCGGCCAGCAGTATCAAGCCCAAGGCCAGTGCCAGCAGGGCCTCCAACAGGCCGAAGCCTCGTTGTCGAGGCGTCATGGCAGCACCCTGCCCTGCAGAGCGATGACCTGCGCCTCGCTGCTGCGTGGGTCGTGCCAGCGAATCTCCAGCTGCAACCACTCTCCGGCCACGACCGCCCGCCCCTCGCCGCGCTGGTCCAGCAGCGAACCTATCAGTGCGCGCCAGCCGTGCAGCGCCTCGGGTTCAAGCGTACCGCTCGCCCTCACACGCTCGAACAACAGGTGTGCCAACTGCACCGCCTGTGCATCGCGCCGCGCGCCCTCGCCGGCCTGCACTGCGCGTATCTGCGATGCCGCCGCGGCGAACAAGCCGAGCGACAGCACCAGCACTGCCAATACCACTTCCAGCAAGGTCATGCCCTGCTCCCTGTGCACCATGGTTTCGCCTCCTGCGAAATTTCCCGCCAAGCCTGATCGGCCTGGCTGACTGGACCTCCTGGTCCGCAGCACCGAAGCTACAGCGAAGCACTTCCAGGGAGGAATGCACGATGCGGCAACAGGGAGTAACACTGATACAAATGATGAGCGTACTGGCCATGGTCGCGCTTCTGACACAGCTCGCGGCACCGGCCTACGCCAACTTGACCGAAGACCTTCGCCAGGCCGCAGCCGCCCGCGACCTGGCACAGAGCCTGCGAAGCGCACGTGGCGACGCATTGCTGCAGAACCGGAGCGTTGTGGTGCAACCGCTGGAGGGGGATTGGGGGAAGGGTTGGCAAACAGTGCTGGAAGGCAACCAACAACTGCTGCGCGAACATCGGCTGGGCCGACCCATGAGGATCGCTGCCAACCTGGAAAAACTGAGGTTCAGTGGCCTGGGTGTCCCGCTGCGCGACAATGGCGCATTTTCCGGCGGCACCTTGCAGATCTGCCAACGTGCGCAGGGCAGCAGTCAGCATCGGGTCGTTGTCGCACCTAGCGGGCGAGTCAGCCTGCGCAGCGGGGCGAGCGAAGCGCCGCGCTGCGCAGGCCCCTGATCAGATCAGCGAGCGAACCCGCAGCTCCTTGGGCATCGAGAAGGTGATGTTCTCTTCACGTCCATCAAGCTCCTCAGCGCCCGTAGCACCCCAGGCCTTGAGCTGCTCGATCACCCCACGCACCAGCACCTCGGGCGCAGAAGCGCCTGCAGTGATGCCGATGCGCTGGACGCCGTCGAACCAGGCACGCTGCAGGTCTTCGGCACCGTCGATCAGGTAGGCCGGCGTGCTCATGCGTTCGGCCAGTTCGCGCAGACGGTTGGAGTTGGAGCTGTTCGGGCTGCCGACCACCAGCACCACATCACACTCATCGGCCAGTTGCTTGACCGCATCCTGACGGTTCTGGGTGGCGTAGCAGATATCGTCCTTGCGCGGACCACCAATATTCGGGAAGCGTGCACGCAGGGCATCGATGACGCGACTGGTGTCGTCCATCGACAGCGTGGTCTGGGTGACGAACGCCAGGTGGTCAGGATCGCGGACCTGCAGGGTGGCGACATCCTTTTCGTCCTCGACGAGGTAGATGGCGCCGCCATTGCTGGCGTCATACTGGCCCATGGTGCCTTCGACTTCCGGGTGCCCGGCATGACCGATGAGAATGCATTCACGGCCATCACGGCTGTACTTGGCCACCTCGATGTGCACCTTGGTCACCAGCGGACAGGTGGCGTCGAACACCTTCAGGCCACGACCGGCCGCTTCCTGGCGCACGGCTTGCGAGACGCCGTGGGCACTGAAGATGACGATCACATCGTCCGGGACCTGATCCAGCTCTTCGACGAAGATCGCGCCGCGGTTGCGCAGGTCCTCGACGACGAACTTGTTGTGCACCACTTCGTGGCGCACGTAGATCGGCGGCCCGAAAACTTCCAGGGCACGGTTGACGATCTCGATCGCCCGGTCGACACCCGCGCAGAAGCCACGCGGGTTGGCGAGTTTGATTTGCATGCTCGGCTCCAGGCTCACAGCGCCTTCACATCGAGGATCTTGACCTCGAAGTTCAGGGTCTTGCCAGCCAGCGGATGGTTGAAGTCGATGGTCACCTGGTTGTCATCGAAGGCTTTCACCACACCCGGAAGTTCGGTGTTGGCGGCATCGTTGAAGATCACCAGCAGGCCCTCTGACAGCTCCATGCCGTCGAACTGCGAACGGGGCATCACCTGTACGTTCTGCGGGTTGGGCTGACCGAAGGCGTTCTCAGGGGCGATGGTCAGCTTGCGCTCGTCGCCAGCCTTGAAGCCAAACAGTGCAGTCTCGAAGCCCGGTAGCAGGTTGCCATCGCCGACCTTGAACACGGCGGGCGCCTTGTCGAAGGTGCTGTCGACGGTGTCGCCGTTTTCCAGGTGCAGCGCGAAGTGCAGGGTGACTTCGGTGTTCTGGCCGATACGGATCTCAGTCATGGACCGGCTCCTCGCTTTTCTTGCTCTTGAACATGTCCAGCGCCAGCATCACCGCTCCGACGGTAATCGCACTGTCGGCCAGGTTGAAGGCCGGGAAGTAGTGGGTGTTGCGCCAGTGGACGAGGATGAAGTCGACCACATGCCCCAGCACGACGCGATCCCACAGGTTGCCGATGGCACCACCCAGCACCAGGGCCAGCGCGACCGCCAGCCACGTCTCGTTGCGCCCCAGGCGCTTGAGCCAGACCACCAGTACGGCGCTGACCACCACGGCGATCAGGGCGAACAACCAGCGCTGCCAGCCCGAGCTGTCGGCCAGGAAGCTGAAGGCCGCGCCCGTGTTGTAGGCCAAGGTCCAGCTGAAGTAGTCGGGAATGACCACGATCTGCTGGTACATGGTCAGGGCGTTGTCGAAATACAGCTTGGTGGCCTGGTCGAGGATCAGGACCACCAGGCTCAGCCAGAGCCAGGCAAGGCGCCCGAAGCGCCCCGCTGCAGGATTAGGCATAGTGGCGCACCTCACCGTTGCCGCTGATGTTGTCGACGCAGCGAGCGCAGATCTCCGGGTGTTCCGGATGGCTGCCGACGTCGGCGCGGAAGTGCCAGCAACGGCCGCACTTGGCATGGCCGGACTTGACCACTTTCAGCTTGAGGCCTTCGACTTCGGTTGTCACCGCCTCGGCCGGCGCCTGGACGAACGGCACCACGCTGGCGGCAGAGGTGATCAGCACGAAGCGCAACTCGTCGCCCAGCTTGGCCAGGTCGGCGCTCAGGCCTTCCTCGGCGAAGAGCGTGACTTCGGCTTGCAGGTTGCCACCGATGACCTTGGCCACGCGCTGGTTCTCCAGCTCCTTGTTGACCGCCGCCTTGACCGCCATGATGCGGTCCCAGTAGGCGCGATCCAGCTCGCTGTCCTGTGGCAGCTCGCTCAGGCCCTGATACCAGGTGTTGAGCATGACCGACTCGTTGCGTTCGCCCGGCAGGTACTGCCAGATCTCGTCGGCGGTGAAGGCCAGGATCGGCGCGATCCAGCGCACCAGCGCCTCGCTGATGTGGTACAGCGCGGTCTGGCAGGAGCGGCGCGCAACGCTGTTGGCGCCGGTGGTGTACTGGCGGTCCTTGATGATGTCGAGGTAGAAGCCGCCCAGCTCCTGCACGCAGAAGTTGTGCACCTTGGAGTAGACGTTCCAGAACCGGTACTCGGCGTAGTTCTCTTCGAGCTCACGCTGCAGCAGCAGGGTGCGATCGACCGCCCAGCGGTCCAGGGCCAGCATGTCTTCGGCCGGCAACAGGTCGCGCGCCGGATCGAAGCCGGACAGGTTGGAGAGCAGGAAGCGCGCGGTGTTGCGGATACGCCGGTAGGCGTCGGCGCTGCGCTGCAGGATCTGCTCGGAAACGGCCATCTCGCCGGAGTAATCGGTGGCGGAAACCCACAGGCGCAGGATGTCGGCGCCCAGGGTGTTGTTGACCTTTTCCGGCTCGATGGTGTTACCCAGCGACTTGGACATCTTGCGGCCGTTCTCGTCCACGGTGAAACCGTGGGTCAGCAGCTCGCGGTACGGCGCGTGGCCGTCGATGGCGCAACCGGTCAGCAGGGAGGAGTGGAACCAGCCGCGGTGCTGGTCGGAGCCTTCCAGGTACAGGTCGGCGCGCGGGCCGGTGGTATGGCCGATGTCGTGCGAGCCACGCAGCACGTGCCAGTGGGTGGTACCGGAGTCGAACCAGACGTCGAGGGTGTCGGCGATCTTGTCGTACTGGCCGGCCTCGTCACCCAGCAGTTCCTTGGCGTCGAGCTTGAACCAGGCCTCGATGCCTTGTTTCTCGACGCGCTTGGCCACTTCTTCCATCAGCTCGACGGTGCGAGGGTGCAGCTCGCCGGTCTGTTTGTCGAGGAAGAACGGGATAGGTACGCCCCAGTTGCGCTGGCGCGAGATGCACCAGTCAGGACGGTTGGCGATCATCGCGTGCAGGCGAGCCTGGCCCCAGGACGGCACGAACTTGGTGTCTTCGATGGCCTTGAGCGCACGCTCACGCAGGTTTTCACCGTTGTTGGGCTGCTTGTCCATGCCAACGAACCATTGTGCGGTGGCGCGGTAGATCAGCGGGGTCTTGTGGCGCCAGCAGTGCATGTAGCTGTGGCTGATGGTTTCGGTGTGCAGCAGCGCACCGACTTCCTGCAGCTTCTCGACGATGGCCGGATTGGCCTTCCAGATGAACTGGCCACCGAAGAACTCCAGCGATGGCGCGTACACACCGTTGCTCTGCACGGGCGTGAGGATGTCGTCGTTGACCATGCCGTAGCGCTTGCAGGTGACGAAGTCGTCCTCACCGTAGGCCGGCGCGGAGTGGACCACGCCAGTACCGGCGCCCAGCTCGACGTACTCGGCCAGGTAGATGGGCGACAGGCGCTCGTAGAACGGGTGGCGGAAATTGATCAGTTCCAGCGCCTTGCCTGGCGCGGTGGCCACTACCGAGCCTTCCAGCGCGTAACGCTTCAGGCACGACTCGACCAGTTCCTCGGCCAGCACCAGCAGGCGCTCGCCGGTATCGACCAGGGCGTAGTTGAAGTCCGGGTGGATGTTCAGCGCCTGGTTGGCCGGAATGGTCCAGGGGGTGGTGGTCCAGATCACGATCGCGGCAGGCTTGTTCAGCGAAGCCAGGCCGAAGGCGGCGGCCAGTTTGTCCTGGTCGGCGATCGGGAAGGCGACATCGATGGTCTGGGATTTCTTGTCGGCGTACTCGACCTCGGCCTCGGCCAGGGCCGAACCGCAATCGAAGCACCAGTTCACCGGCTTGAGGCCCTTGAACACGTAGCCTTGCTTGACCATCTCGGCCAGGGCGCGGATCTCGCCAGCTTCGTTGGCGAAGTCCATGGTTTTGTAGGGGTTGTCCCAGTCGCCCAGCACGCCCAGGCGGATGAATTCGCTCTTCTGCCCTTCGATCTGCTCGGCGGCGTAGGCGCGGCACAGCTCGCGGGTCTGGTCGGGCGTCAGGTGCTTGCCATGGGTGACCTCGACCTTGTGCTCGATCGGCAGGCCATGGCAGTCCCAGCCCGGCACGTAGGGCGCGTCGAAGCCCGACAAGGTCTTGGACCGGACGATCATGTCCTTGAGGATCTTGTTCAGCGCGTGACCGATGTGGATTTTGCCGTTGGCATAGGGCGGGCCGTCGTGCAGGACGAACTTCGGACGATCCTTGCCAATCTCGCGCAACTTCCGGTACAGGCCAATGCTGTCCCAGCGCTGCAGGATCTGCGGTTCGCGCTGAGGCAGGCCGGCCTTCATGGGGAAGGCGGTGTCCGGAAGGTTAAGCGTGGCTTTGTAGTCGGTCATTTCAGGCTCTTGGTTAGCGGTTGAGCGTGCCAGTGGGCACGTGCGGCGGCGATGTCCGCGTCGATCGCCGACTTCAGCGCCTCCAGGGAGGCGAATCGCTGCTCCTCGCGCAGCTTGTGGTGGAACTCCACTGTCAGACGCCGGCCATAGAGGTCGCCGGTGTAGTCCAGGAGATGGATTTCCAGGTGGGGACGCCCATCACCCTTGACGGTGGGACGAACCCCGATGTTGCCGACACCCGGCCAAGGCGTGCCGTCGATCTCGATGCTGGTCAGGTAGACCCCGGACAGCGGCACGCGACGGCGCTTGAGCTGGATGTTGGCGGTGGGCGTGCCGAGCTGGCGGGCCAGTTTCTGGCCGTGCAGCACGCGCCCGGTAATGCGATACGGACGGCCCAGCAAGTGCTCGGCCAGCTCGAAGTCGGCTTCGGCCAGGGCCTTGCGCACCTCGGTGCTGCTGACGCGCAGGCCGTCCTGGATCACGGTGTTGGCCGCCTCGACGGTGAAACCGTACTGCTGGCCGGCCTGGACCAGGAAGTCGAAGTCGCCGGCACGATCGCAGCCGAAGCGGAAGTCGTCGCCGACTTCCAGGTGACGCACGCCCAGGCCGTCGACCAGCACCGCCTTGACGAACTGATCGGCGCTGAGCTGGCTAAGGCGCTGGTTGAAGGCCAGGCACAACACCCGGTCAATGCCTTCGTCGGCCAGCAGCTCGATTTTGTCGCGCAGACGCGCCAGCCGGGCCGGCGCGGTGTCCGGGGCGAAATATTCCCGCGGCTGCGGCTCGAAGATCACCACGCAGGTGGGCAGGCCCAGCTCCTGGCCGCGCTCACGCAGGCGCGCCAGGATGGCCTGGTGGCCCCGGTGAACCCCGTCGAAGTTGCCAATGGTGGCGACACAGCCCCGGTGCTCGGGGCGCAGGTTGTGAAGACCTCGAACCAGCTGCATAACGCGCTTCTTGCTCATAAAGTGGCCGATTATAACCACACCGGGGCGCTGGTGACAGGCAGCAGTGCCACTGTGGGCCGTGGAATGCGAAAAACCGACGCCTGGCCCTGCCCCGACCTCAGTGCAGCGCCTTGCGGACAAAGTGCCGAGGGCGGAAACCGCACAGGAACAGGCACCCGAAGTAGGTCACCACACCCGCGCCGATCAATGCGCCGAGGCGCAGGAAACGCTCGAGCATGTTGCCCTGCTCCCAGGCTGGCATGAAGTGCATGCCCAGCAGCAGCACGCCAGACATCAGCCCAACTGCCAGTACCAGCTTGAGCAGGAACATCGCCCAGCCAGCCTGGGGCTGGAACATACCGTGGCTGCGCAGCTTCCAGAACAGCAGACCGGCGTTGAGGCAGGCCCCTAGGCTGATGGCCAGAGCCAGACCTGCATGTTGCAGCGGGCCGATCAGCGCGAGGTTGAACAGCTGGGTGCAGATCAGGGTGAAGATGGCGATCTTCACCGGCGTACGGATGTTCTGCTGCGCATAGAAGCCAGGCGCAAGCACCTTGACCAGGATGATCGCCAGCAGACCGACCGAATAGGCGATCAGTGCGCGCTGGGTCATGGCGGCATCGGTGGCGGTGAACTTGCCGTACTGGAACAGCGCCACGGTCAGCGGCTCGGCGAGGATCGCCAGGGCCAGGGTGCAAGGCAGCACCAGCAGGAAGCACAGGCGCAGGCCCCAGTCGAGGATCCGCGAATACTCTTCACGGTCCTTGTTGGCGTAGGTCTTGGCCAGGGTCGGCAGAAGAATGGTGCCCAAGGCTACGCCCAGCACACCGGAAGGAAGCTCCATCAGACGGTCGGCGTAGTACATCCAGGACACCGATCCGGCCACCAGGAAGGAGGCGAAGATGGTGTTGATGATCAGCGAAATCTGGCTCACCGACACTCCGAGGATCGCCGGCAGCATCTGCTTGAGCACGCGCCATACCCCGGTATCGCGCAGGTTCAGCCGTGGCAGCACGAGCATGCCGATCTTCTTCAAGGCTGGCAGCTGGTACAGCAGCTGGGCCAGCCCCCCCGCCAGCACGCCCCAGGCCAGGGCCATGATCGGCGGGTCGAAATAGGGGGTGAGGAACACGGCGAAGGCGATCATCGCCACGTTCAGCAGGGTCGGCGTAAAGGCCGGCACCGAGAAGCGGTTCCAGGTATTGAGGATCGCCCCGACCAGCGACGACAGGGATATCAGCAATATATAAGGAAACGTCACCCGCAACAGTGCGGTGGTGAGTTCGTATTTCTCGGCACTGTCGACAAAGCCGGGGGCCGTGACCCACACCACCCAGGGCGCGGCGAGTATGCCCAGGGCAGTGACCAGAGCCAGGACCAGCGTGAGCAGGCCACTGACATAGGCGATGAAAGTGCGCGTGGCCTCCTCGCCCTGCTGGGTCTTGTATTCGGCAAGAATCGGCACGAAGGCTTGGGAAAACGCGCCCTCGGCGAAGATACGCCGCAGCAGGTTGGGCAGTTTGAAGGCAATGAAGAAGGCGTCGGTGGCGATGCCAGCGCCGAAGACCCGCGCCAGAATGGTGTCGCGAACGAAACCCAGCACCCGCGAAATCATGGTGATGGAGCTGACTGCAGCCAGGGATTTGAGCAGGTTCATCGAAAAGTTTTACGCCTGGGACTTGAGAGCGCTGCCAGATGACGCCCGGATGTGCGATAATCCCGCTTCTTTGCAGGGGTGCCAAAAACTCCCGAGTTTACAGGTCGTTGCGTAGAAAGGAATCTCTCCTTCCGCGCACACATGCCACTCGGCAGATCCTTGCAACTGGCCTTGACATCCGTCCGACTCATCGGCATGATTCGCGGCCTTATTTGTTTGCTATTTACCCAAAAGTCTTTCGAGGAGCTCGACGGTGGCCAACACACCTTCCGCCAAGAAACGTGCAAAACAGGCTGAGAAGCGTCGCAGCCACAACGCCAGCCTGCGTTCCATGGTCCGTACCTACATCAAGAACGTAGTCAAGGCCATCGACGCTAAAGACGCCGAAAAAGCGCAAGCTGCTTACACTCTGGCTGTGCCTGTAATCGACCGCATGGCCGATAAAGGCATCATCCACAAGAATAAAGCTGCTCGCCACAAAGGCCGTCTGAATGGCCACATCAAGGCGCTGAAAGAAGCTGCAGCTGCCTAAGCGACGCGCTTTAACAAAAACCGACCCTAGGGTCGGTTTTTTGTTGCCTGCGATTTAGCTGGCCATCGACAGATCAACCAAGAAATCCGGGCCGCGATAAGCGGCCCCGGACTCATTGCTACTTGCCCACCGGGATCTTCGGTGCCCACTGCAACCAGGCATCATCCGGTTTATCGAACAAGGCAAAGGTCTGCTGCGGCCGCGCGGGATTGCCCATCTGCTCGCCATCCGGCGTTGCAAAGGCAATCCCTCCATCGATGAGGGTTTCCAGCGATTCGGTTCGCACCGTGGCCCCCTTGAACAGCCCCCAGTCAAAGCCGAAACCACTGCTGTTCCAGAAGCGGCTGCCGCCCCGTACCAAGGCGGCATAACGTGGCTCGATCAGAATATGGATCAACACCCGATCCGCACTCTGCCCCAGTTCGTAGCCCGTGACCTTGCCAACCTGGACTTCACGATAGGTGACTGGTACACCCGGCTTTATCGAACCACGACGCGAGGCGCTCAACGTCAGCGGCAGACCGACTTCCTGACCAACCACCTCCGGCGCTTCGGGCAAGGCGATGAAATCCCGCTGCGGGCCCTGGCTCTTCAATGCCGGCTGTACCTCCAGGTACTGACCGCCGATCAGGGTATCCAGGTTCTCTGTGCGCACCAGCCCGAATGCAGGCTTCACCACCCAGAATTGCGTGCCTGTCCGGGCAATGCGGTCCGCAGCATCGGTGATCCGCGCACGCAGCAGCACAGCCTGCAGGTCGGAGGTCAGATCGACGCTTTCAATGCTGCCTACGTCCAGGCCACGGAAGCGGATCGGAGTGCCGGGCTTGAGACCATCGGCACGCTCCACACGGATGGTCACGAGAGTGCCGGCACGGTTGGCTGCCTCCTCGTTCTCCAGCAGGCGGAAACGCGGAATGTGTCGCTTGAGCGGCACGTTCTGCTGCGGCGTGTCGAAAGCGATGCCACCGGCCATCAGGGTCTGCAACGACTCACTCTTGATCTTGATACCCGACAGGCCGCCAGTGAGCGTGATGCCACTGGCATTCCAGAAGCGCGTCGAACCGTTCACCAAGCCGGCATACTCTTTCTCGATATGGACACCAATCAGGATACGCTTGCTGTTGCGAGCGAACTGGTAGCTCTGCACGCTACCGACCTTGACCTGGCGATAGGTTACCGGACTACCTACCTCGAGCGAGCCGAGCGTGTCAGCGAACAACACCAGGTGCAGGCCCGGCGCCTTCAGATCGAGCGGTGGCGCCTTGGCCCTGGCCTCGAACTCACGCTGCGGTCGCGCGCCTTTCTCACCCGGACGAATGGCGATGTAGTTACCCTTTACCAGCGCCTCCAGGCCGGTGATGCCCGCCAATGAAATGGACGGTTTGACCACCCAGAACTGGGTGCCCTCCACCAGGTAGTCTTCGGCCAGCGGGTCCAGCGTGAGCTCGGCCATGGCGCCATCGAGGCCATCATCGATCTTCAGCGTTTTCATGGAGCCCACCTGGATACCCTTGTACATCACCGGGGTACGTCCAGCCTGCAGGCCTTCGTAATCGGTCAGGTGCACCTTGATGCGGATACCAGCCTGAGCTGCCTCGAAGTCCTCATAGAGACGGAACGGAAGGCTCGGATCGGTGGGCGGGCTGTCCTTGCGATGCTCTGGAGTAGCGAAGGCGATGCCGCCAGCCACGATGCTCGACAGCGATTCACTGCGCACTTTGACGCCCGACAGATTGGCATCGATGCTGATGCCGCTGGCATTCCAGAAACGCGTGTGTTTGCGCACCAGACCAGCGTATTCAGGCTCGATGAACAGCTTGATCTCGACCGTTCCATGGTCGTCTGACAGGCGATAGCTTTTTACCTTGCCCACCTGGATCTGCTTGTAGAACACCGGGCTCTCACGATTGAGCGAGCCCAGGCGCTCCGCCTTGAGCGTCAGGTGCAGGCCGGGCTCCTTGTCAGAAAGCGGTGGTGCCTCGGCCAGTGCGGTGAAGCGACGGGTAGGTTCACCCTGCCCTGGATCAACGGCGATGTAGTTGCCGGAAACCAGCGTCTCCAACCCGGAGATCCCAGCCAGGCTGACGCTCGGCTTGACCAGCCAGAAGCGCGTGCCTTTATTCATGTGCGGCTCGGCCGTCTTGTTCATCTCGATGGTGGCGATCACACCCGTGTTGCTGCCCTCGGCATCCAGCACCAGGCTGGTAACCTTGCCCACCGACATGCCCTTGTAGATCACCTCGGTCTTGTTGGCGACGATACCCTCGCCGGTTTCGAAACGAACCTGAATCTCCACGCCAGCGTCACGATAGGCCTGCCAGGCAAGCCAGCCCCCGATCATCAGGGCGATCAGCGGCAGAATCCAGATGGCCGACCAGTTCGAGGCTGGGCGTGTTTTGGCCGTTGGCAAGTCACTCATGGTCGTCGTCCGACTCCGTGTTATCCCAGATCAGTCGGGGATCGAAAGTTAAAGCAGCAAGCATCGTCAGGATCACCACACTGGCAAAGGCGACGGCGCCCAGGTTGGCTTCGACACTGGCGATGCGACCGAAATTCACCACCGCCACCAGAATGGCGATGACGAAGATGTCGAGCATCGACCAGCGACCGATGAATTCGATAAAGCGGTACATCAGGATCCGCTGCCGGGCCGAGAGCGGCTGATGACGCTGCACCGAGTAAAGCAGCAGGCCAATGCCCACCAGCTTGAAGGTCGGCACCAGAATACTGGCAATGAATACCACCGCGGCAATGGGCAGCATGCCGTGCTTCATCAGGGTGATGACCCCGGACATGATGGTGTCCGGGCTGCCCTGGCCCAAGGTGCTGACGGTCATGATCGGCAGCAGGTTGGCCGGGATGTACAGGATCATCGCAGTGACGAGCAGCGCCCAGGTGCGCACGATACTGTTGGGGCGACGCGCATGCACGATGGCACCACAACGAGTGCAGGCCTGCGAGTCGCTGCCCGGCTCCTGGCGATTGAGCTCGTGACACTCGTTGCAGACCAGGATACCGGCATCAATCGCCCGCATGGGTATCCTCCCCGGAGAGCGCTACCCATATCTGATGCGGCGACATCACCACCTCCAGCCAGACCTGCACCAGCAACAGGCTTATAAAGCAGAACAAACCGAGCCCGACGGTCAGTTGCGCCAGGTCGACCAGCTTGACGATCGCTACCAGCACACCCATGAAGTACACCTCGAGCATCCCCCACTCCCGCAGGTGATGATAGATGCGATAGAACAACAGGCCATGACCACGACCGATATTCAGGCGAATGCTCAGCAGTACCAAGAGTTGGCACAGCAGCTTGAGCAATGGAATGGCCATGCTGCACAGGAACACCACAACGGCGACGCCGCGCATTTCAGAGTTGTACAGGCCCAGAACACCGCTCCACACCGTGTCGTCAGCGGTCTGGCCAAGCAGGTGCAGTTGCATGATAGGCAGGAAATTGGCCGGGATATAAAGAAACAGCGCGGTCAGCACCAGCGCGAGGCTGCGATTGACGACATTGTAACGATGCGCATAGAGCTCGTAGCCACAGCGCGGACACTGGGCTTTCTCGCCATGCTGCAGCACAGGCTTGCGCAGCAGCAGGTCACACTCGTGACAAGCCACGAGGTCTTCCAGCGGCAGGCTGGCCAGCGCTTCGGGATCGGCAGGGTTGGACATAGGGAGTTCTGATAGGAAAGTCGGCTCTATTCTAGTGTTCAGACTCGAAATGTGGGAGATGGTGCTTTGCAAAGGCGGTTACGAATGGTGTCGGCCACATGCTTGCTCTCGGCAGCGAATGCTGCCGGCTCTTGATCGCGGAAAAGACAAAACCCCTACCTGCTCGCGCAGATAGGGGTTTTGCGAAATGAATCTTGACGATGACCTACTCTCACATGGGGAAACCCCACACTACCATCGGCGATGCATCGTTTCACTGCTGAGTTCGGGATGGGATCAGGTGGTTCCAATGCTCTATGGTCGTCAAGAAATTCGGTTGCCAGTGCGTCTTTGCAGACACGCCAGCCAATTCGGATATGTGATCTTTGTGGGTCGCTTCGAACTTTCGGTTCGTTTCGTCTTCACCACCGCAATCTGCAAGGCAGATTGCTTGGGTGTTATATGGTCAAGCCTCACGGGCAATTAGTATTGGTTAGCTCAACGCCTCACAGCGCTTACACACCCAACCTATCAACGTCGTAGTCTTCGACGGCCCTTCAGGGGATTCAAGATCCCAGTGAGATCTCATCTTGAGGCAAGTTTCCCGCTTAGATGCTTTCAGCGGTTATCTCTTCCGAACATAGCTACCCGGCAATGCCACTGGCGTGACAACCGGAACACCAGAGGTTCGTCCACTCCGGTCCTCTCGTACTAGGAGCAGCCCCTCTCAAATCTCAAACGTCCACGGCAGATAGGGACCGAACTGTCTCACGACGTTCTAAACCCAGCTCGCGTACCACTTTAAATGGCGAACAGCCATACCCTTGGGACCGGCTTCAGCCCCAGGATGTGATGAGCCGACATCGAGGTGCCAAACACCGCCGTCGATATGAACTCTTGGGCGGTATCAGCCTGTTATCCCCGGAGTACCTTTTATCCGTTGAGCGATGGCCCTTCCATACAGAACCACCGGATCACTAAGACCTACTTTCGTACCTGCTCGACGTGTGTGTCTCGCAGTCAAGCGCGCTTTTGCCTTTATACTCTACGACCGATTTCCGACCGGTCTGAGCGCACCTTCGTACTCCTCCGTTACTCTTTGGGAGGAGACCGCCCCAGTCAAACTACCCACCATACACTGTCCTCGATCCGGATCACGGACCTGAGTTAGAACCTCAAGGTTGCCAGGGTGGTATTTCAAGGATGGCTCCATGAGAACTGGCGTCCCCACTTCAAAGCCTCCCACCTATCCTACACAAGCAAGCTCAAAGTCCAGTGCAAAGCTATAGTAAAGGTTCACGGGGTCTTTCCGTCTAGCCGCGGATACACTGCATCTTCACAGCGATTTCAATTTCACTGAGTCTCGGGTGGAGACAGCGCCGCCATCGTTACGCCATTCGTGCAGGTCGGAACTTACCCGACAAGGAATTTCGCTACCTTAGGACCGTTATAGTTACGGCCGCCGTTTACCGGGGCTTCGATCAAGAGCTTCGCTTGCGCTAACCCCATCAATTAACCTTCCGGCACCGGGCAGGCGTCACACCCTATACGTCCACTTTCGTGTTTGCAGAGTGCTGTGTTTTTAATAAACAGTCGCAGCGGCCTGGTATCTTCGACCGGCATGGGCTTACGGAGCAAGTCCTTCACCCTCGCCGGCGCACCTTCTCCCGAAGTTACGGTGCCATTTTGCCTAGTTCCTTCACCCGAGTTCTCTCAAGCGCCTTGGTATTCTCTACCTAACCACCTGTGTCGGTTTGGGGTACGGTTCCCAGTTATCTGAAGCTTAGGAGCTTTTCTTGGAAGCATGGTATCAACCACTTCGCACTCTAAAGAGCGCTCGTCATCAGCTCTCGGCCTTGAAATCCCGGATTTGCCTAAGATTTCAGCCTACCACCTTAAACCTGGACAACCAACGCCAGGCTGGCCTAACCTTCTCCGTCCCTCCATCGCAATAACTGGAAGTACAGGAATATTAACCTGTTTTCCATCGACTACGCTTTTCAGCCTCGCCTTAGGGACCGACTAACCCTGCGTCGATTAACGTTGCGCAGGAAACCTTGGTCTTTCGGCGTGCGAGTTTTTCACTCGCATTGTCGTTACTCATGTCAGCATTCGCACTTCTGATACCTCCAGCAAGCTTCTCAACTCACCTTCACAGGCTTACAGAACGCTCCTCTACCGCATCACCAAAGGTGATACCCGTAGCTTCGGTGCATGGTTTGAGCCCCGTTACATCTTCCGCGCAGGCCGACTCGACTAGTGAGCTATTACGCTTTCTTTAAAGGGTGGCTGCTTCTAAGCCAACCTCCTAGCTGTCTAAGCCTTCCCACATCGTTTCCCACTTAACCATGACTTTGGGACCTTAGCTGACGGTCTGGGTTGTTTCCCTTTTCACGACGGACGTTAGCACCCGCCGTGTGTCTCCCATGCTCGGCACTTGCTGGTATTCGGAGTTTGCATCGGTTTGGTAAGTCGGGATGACCCCCTAGCCGAAACAGTGCTCTACCCCCAGCAGTGATACATGAGGCGCTACCTAAATAGCTTTCGAGGAGAACCAGCTATCTCCGAGCTTGATTAGCCTTTCACTCCGATCCACAGGTCATCCGCTAACTTTTCAACGGTAGTCGGTTCGGTCCTCCAGTCAGTGTTACCTAACCTTCAACCTGCCCATGGATAGATCGCCCGGTTTCGGGTCTATACCCAGCGACTAAAGCGCCCTATTAAGACTCGCTTTCGCTACGCCTCCCCTATTCGGTTAAGCTCGCCACTGAATATAAGTCGCTGACCCATTATACAAAAGGTACGCAGTCACCTAACAAAGTAGGCTCCCACTGCTTGTACGCATACGGTTTCAGGTTCTATTTCACTCCCCTCTCCGGGGTTCTTTTCGCCTTTCCCTCACGGTACTGGTTCACTATCGGTCAGTCAGTAGTATTTAGCCTTGGAGGATGGTCCCCCCATGTTCAGACAAAGTTTCTCGTGCTCCGTCCTACTCGATTTCATTGAAAAGAGACTTTCGTGTACGGGGCTATCACCCACTATGGCCGCACTTTCCAGAGCGTTCCACTAATCTCAAATCAACTTAAGGGCTGGTCCCCGTTCGCTCGCCACTACTAAGGGAATCTCGGTTGATTTCTTTTCCTCAGGGTACTTAGATGTTTCAGTTCCCCTGGTTCGCCTCTTGCACCTATGGATTCAGTACAAGATACTCAGCTTGTGCTGAGTGGGTTCCCCCATTCAGAGATCTCTGGATCACAGTCTGTTTGCCGACTCCCCAAAGCTTATCGCAGGCTACCACGTCTTTCATCGCCTCTGACTGCCAAGGCATCCACCGTATGCGCTTCTTCACTTGACCATATAACCCCAAGCAATCTGGTTATACTGTGAAGACGACATTCGCCGAAAATTCGTGAGAACTCACAAATTTTACCTTAGCCTGAATTACCAGCAGTGAAACTGGCATTCAGTCTATTTCTATCACATATCCGAATTTTTAAAGAACGATCTGACAAAAGCCAGAAATCAACATTCATCAACGAATGTTCATTTCTAGGTTCTGATCAAGGTACAGCGTAAGTGGTGGAGCCAAGCGGGATCGAACCGCTGACCTCCTGCGTGCAAGGCAGGCGCTCTCCCAGCTGAGCTATGGCCCCGCATATTGGTAGGTCTGGGCAGATTTGAACTGCCGACCTCACCCTTATCAGGGGTGCGCTCTAACCAACTGAGCTACAGACCTATATAGGGTCTTGATCGTCTTCACAATGAATCAAGCAATTCGTGTGGGAGCTCATCAGCAGGCTGATGTCTTCGATTAAGGAGGTGATCCAGCCGCAGGTTCCCCTACGGCTACCTTGTTACGACTTCACCCCAGTCATGAATCACACCGTGGTAACCGTCCTCCCGAAGGTTAGACTAGCTACTTCTGGTGCAACCCACTCCCATGGTGTGACGGGCGGTGTGTACAAGGCCCGGGAACGTATTCACCGCGACATTCTGATTCGCGATTACTAGCGATTCCGACTTCACGCAGTCGAGTTGCAGACTGCGATCCGGACTACGATCGGTTTTGTGAGATTAGCTCCACCTCGCGGCTTGGCAACCCTCTGTACCGACCATTGTAGCACGTGTGTAGCCCAGGCCGTAAGGGCCATGATGACTTGACGTCATCCCCACCTTCCTCCGGTTTGTCACCGGCAGTCTCCTTAGAGTGCCCACCATAACGTGCTGGTAACTAAGGACAAGGGTTGCGCTCGTTACGGGACTTAACCCAACATCTCACGACACGAGCTGACGACAGCCATGCAGCACCTGTGTCAGAGTTCCCGAAGGCACCAATCCATCTCTGGAAAGTTCTCTGCATGTCAAGGCCTGGTAAGGTTCTTCGCGTTGCTTCGAATTAAACCACATGCTCCACCGCTTGTGCGGGCCCCCGTCAATTCATTTGAGTTTTAACCTTGCGGCCGTACTCCCCAGGCGGTCAACTTAATGCGTTAGCTGCGCCACTAAAATCTCAAGGATTCCAACGGCTAGTTGACATCGTTTACGGCGTGGACTACCAGGGTATCTAATCCTGTTTGCTCCCCACGCTTTCGCACCTCAGTGTCAGTATCAGTCCAGGTGGTCGCCTTCGCCACTGGTGTTCCTTCCTATATCTACGCATTTCACCGCTACACAGGAAATTCCACCACCCTCTACCATACTCTAGCTCGCCAGTTTTGGATGCAGTTCCCAGGTTGAGCCCGGGGCTTTCACATCCAACTTAACGAACCACCTACGCGCGCTTTACGCCCAGTAATTCCGATTAACGCTTGCACCCTCTGTATTACCGCGGCTGCTGGCACAGAGTTAGCCGGTGCTTATTCTGTCGGTAACGTCAAAACAGCAAGGTATTAACTTACTGCCCTTCCTCCCAACTTAAAGTGCTTTACAATCCGAAGACCTTCTTCACACACGCGGCATGGCTGGATCAGGCTTTCGCCCATTGTCCAATATTCCCCACTGCTGCCTCCCGTAGGAGTCTGGACCGTGTCTCAGTTCCAGTGTGACTGATCATCCTCTCAGACCAGTTACGGATCGTCGCCTTGGTGAGCCATTACCTCACCAACTAGCTAATCCGACCTAGGCTCATCTGATAGCGCAAGGCCCGAAGGTCCCCTGCTTTCTCCCGTAGGACGTATGCGGTATTAGCGTTCCTTTCGAAACGTTGTCCCCCACTACCAGGCAGATTCCTAGGCATTACTCACCCGTCCGCCGCTGAATCAAGGAGCAAGCTCCCGTCATCCGCTCGACTTGCATGTGTTAGGCCTGCCGCCAGCGTTCAATCTGAGCCATGATCAAACTCTTCAGTTCAATACTGCTTGGGTTTTTAAGAAACCCTAAACTTGGCTCAGCAATCTCAAATGACTATGTGATTTCTCGCATGGCCACTTGTGATGCTGATAATCTTGGCGACTATCAGTCCGTACTCACAAGCACCCACACGAATTGCTTGATTCGATTTGTTAAAGAGCGGTTGGCTAAGAGCTTTTCGTCTCAACCGAGGCGCGCATTCTACGCTTTCCTCATTTGCTGTCAAGCGTTTATTTTGAAGTTTTTTCCGAGAAACTCGTTTAGCTTCAAACACTTGACTCGCTGCGATCTCTCGTAGCGGGAGGCGAATCATACAGCACTCGAAGATGCTGTCAACTGCCTTTTTTCACCGCTGCCGATCAGGTGATCGAAGCCCTTCATGCCTCACCGAACTCGCTTAACTCATTGATTATCAAGGAGTTTTGCGTTCCGTTTGCTGCGGAAGTGGGGCGCATTATAAGGGGATCTGAGAGAGCGTCAACCTTTTATTTCAAAAAAACGATAAGAATGAAAAGCTTAAGCGCGCCGGCCTATCAGACGGGGCACCCGCCGCCATACCGGTGGGACCCGCATCACCATCAGCAGCGCCCCTACCCCGGCATAGATAGCCCACTCCTGCAGGTCCGAACGCACAATCCACAGGAAATGCAGCAAGCCCAGGCCGAGAATCACATAGACCAGTTTGTGCAGCTTCTTCCAGCGCGCACCGAGCCGTCTCTGGCTATAACGGTTGGAGGTCACTGCCAAGGCCAGCAGCCCCAGGAAGGCGATAACCCCGACGATGATATAAGGCCGCTTGCGCAACTCGACGCCAAGCTGCCCCCAGTCGAGCCCAAGGATGAAGACCATATAGGCCGTCATGTGCAGGACGATATAGGCAAAACACCACAATCCCAGCTGTCGCCGCGCAACGATCCAACCACCCCACCCCGTCAGACGCTGCAGAGGGCTCATGCCCAAGGTCACCAGCAGGAACACCAGCGCACCGAGCCCCAACCTGTCTACCAGAATTTTCCCCGGATCCGGCCCAAGCAGGTTCGTAGCCGCCTCATACAACCACCAGGCCGGAAACAGGCAGCCAACGATGAAAATCGCCAAGCGAAACCAGGGATAACGCATCAGTAGTTCTTCCGAAGATCGAGACCGCTATAAAGAGAGGCAACCTCCTCCTCATAGCCATTGAACATCTGAGTGGTACGCACATTGGGGTTGAACAGACCACTGGGCAGCCGCCGCTCACGCGCCTGGCTCCAACGCGGGTGATCGACCTGCGGATTGACGTTGGCATAGAAGCCATACTCGTTCGGCGCCAGCCCCTGCCAAGTGGTCTTCGGTTGCTCGGCCACCAGACTGATGCGCACGATCGACTTGATGCTCTTGAACCCGTACTTCCATGGCACCACCAGACGCAGTGGTGCACCATTCTGGTTGGGCAGTTCGCGCCCATACATGCCAACCGCCAGGATCGCGAGCGGGTTCATCGCCTCATCCAGGCGCAACCCTTCCACGTAAGGCCAGTCGATCAGGGCAAAGCCCGAGCGTTGGCCCGGCATGCTCTTGGGGTCCTGCAGCGTTTCGAAACGCACATAGCGAGCCTTGGAAGTTGGCTCGACCTGCTTGAGCACCTCGGACAGCGGAAAGCCCAGCCAGGGGATGACCATCGACCAGGCCTCGACGCAACGCAGCCTATAGATGCGCTCTTCAAGCTGCAGGGGCTTGACGAAATCTTCCAGCGCGTAGCGCCCAGGCTTGCCGACCTCGCCATCGACCACCACGCTCCAGGGTTCGGTCTTGAGGCTACCGGCATTGGCCGCCGGGTCGCCCTTGTCGGGCCCGAACTCGTAGAAGTTGTTGTAGTGGGTAGCATCCTTGAACGGCGTGATTGCCTCATCCTTGACCGTCACGGCCTGCCAGCGCGTCGCACCGAGCTTGTCCTTGAACCAGCCAGGTGTCGAACCCGCTTCCACGTCAGCATAGCGTGAAGCCTCGGCGGCCTGGCCGAGCACGGGCAAAGCGCCCAACGCAAACCCGGCTAGAGAGGCACCCAAGACAGAGCGGCGAGAGAAATAGACACTTTCAGGGGTAACGTCCGATTCGTTGCAATCGGACGACTTGGGAAGCTTGATGAGCATGGCGGCTCCACAGCACTGGTGGCGGATGTACCAGTAAGACTATGGAGCCGGAGAGTTATTCCAGCATTAAATCTTTTTTCAGACTTTGCGACGACGACCGCGCAGCAAGTACTGCACTGGGCCTGAAACCGCATAGCCGAGGAAGATCAGCAGCAGAATCCGTGGTGGATCGCTGAACACCACGGCGAACACCAGCACCACGGCCAGGATCGCAACAAAAGGTACGCGCCCCTTGAGATCCAGCTCCTTGAAGCTGTTGTACTTGATATTGCTGACCATCAGCATGCCTGCTGCCGCCACCAGCAGCGCCACCAGGAACGACAGTTTCGAGCCCTGGATACCGTAGTCGCTGAAGGCCCAGACGGTACCCGCCACCACACCTGCGGCAGCCGGGCTGGCCAGACCGATGAAGTAGCGTTTGTCGGCGGTGCCGACCTGGGTGTTGAAACGCGCCAGACGCAACGCTGCGCCGGCCACATAGATGAAGGCGACCATCCAGCCGACCTTGCCCATGTCACCCAATGCCCAACCAAAGGCCAGCAGTGCCGGCGCCACACCGAAGGCAACCATGTCCGACAACGAGTCGTACTCGGCACCGAAGGCGCTCTGCGTGTTGGTCATCCGCGCCACACGGCCATCGAGGCTGTCCAGAACCATGGCGACGAAGATAGCGATAGCGGCGAAGGCGAAGTACTTGCTCGCCTCGCGCGGGTCGCCTGCGCTCAGGGCGCTCTGCGCACTGATGGAGTTGATGATCGAGTAGAAACCGGCGAACAGGTTGGCGGTGGTGAAGAGGTTGGGCAACAAGTAGATGCCGCGATGCCGGACCTTGCGCCCTTCGGCGTCGTGACCTTCCTCAACATGCTCATCGACAGGTAGCAGGCTTTCGGCGTCGGAGGGCTTGTTCGGCTCTTCGGGACGTTCGCTCATGAAATGCACCTTGCAACTGGGTGGAATAAGTTCGACAGAGGCCGGCGAAACAGGTTCTAACGGCAGGCCTCTGGTCGCTTTATACCAGAAGCTGGCTGCCTAAACGAAAAAACGCGGCCGAAGCCGCGTTTTTAATCTATCGAGGCAAGACTCAGTTCTTGGTCTTGTCGACGATCTTGTTGGCCGAGATCCAAGGCATCATCGAGCGCAGTTGCTCGCCGATGATTTCGATGCCGTGGGCGGCGTTGTTACGACGCTTGGCGGTCATCGAAGGGTAGTTGGTCGCACCTTCGCTGATGAACATCTTCGCGTATTCGCCGTCCTGGATGCGCTTCAGAGCGTTGCGCATGGCCTTGCGGGATTCTTCGTTGATAACCTCAGGGCCGGTGACGTACTCACCGTACTCGGCGTTGTTGGAGATCGAGTAGTTCATGTTGGCGATACCGCCTTCGTACATGAGGTCAACGATCAGCTTCAGCTCGTGCAGGCACTCGAAGTAGGCCATTTCAGGCGCGTAGCCTGCTTCGACCAGGGTTTCGAAACCGGCCTTGACCAGCTCGACGGTACCGCCGCACAGAACGGCCTGCTCACCGAACAGGTCGGTTTCGGTCTCGTCCTTGAAGGTGGTTTCGATGATGCCGGTACGGCCACCACCGACGCCAGCGGCGTACGACAGTGCGACGTTCTTGGCGTTGCCCGAAGCGTCCTGGTAGACCGCGATCAGGTCAGGAATACCGCCGCCCTTGACGAACTCGGAGCGCACGGTGTGGCCCGGAGCCTTCGGCGCGATCATGATCACGTCGAGGTCGCCACGTGGAACGACCTGGTTGTAGTGGATCGAGAAGCCGTGGGAGAAGGCCAGGGTCGCGCCTTTCTTGATGTTCGGTTCGATCTCGTTCTTGTACAGGGTGCCCTGGAATTCGTCCGGGGTCAGGATCATGACCAGGTCGGCAGCAGCGACGGCGGTGGCGACGTCAGCGACTTTCAGGCCGTGGGCTTCTGCCTTGGCAACGGTAGCCGAACCTTTACGCAGACCGACGGTAACGTCTACACCGGAGTCTTTCAGGTTGCACGCCTGGGCGTGACCCTGGGAGCCGTAACCGATGATGGCGACTTTCTTGCCCTGGATGATGGAGAGGTCGCAGTCTTTGTCGTAGAACACTTTCATGGAAATACCCCTGGTTATATCTCGGCCCCGCAGGACCATCGCTAATTGGTGAAGTTAGATGCTGAGTACTTTGTCGCCACGGGCAATGCCGGTGACGCCGCTGCGCACGGTTTCGAGAATCGAAGCGGTGCCGATCGCCTGGATGAAGCTGTCCAGCTTATCGCTGGTGCCGCTCAGTTGCACGGTATACACACTGGCGGTGACATCGACGATCTGCCCACGGAAAATATCCGTGGTGCGCTTGATTTCGGCGCGCTGGGCGCCAGTAGCCTTGACCTTTACCAGCATCAGTTCGCGCTCGATATGAGCGCTCTCCGACAGGTCGACCAGCTTGACCACCTCTACCAGCTTGTTCAGGTTCTTGGTGATCTGCTCGATCACTTCGTCATGACCCACGGTGGTGAGGGTGAGACGCGACAGGGTCGGGTCCTCGGTCGGTGCAACCGTCAGGCTTTCGATGTTGTAGTTGCGCTGGGAGAACAGACCGACCACGCGCGACAAGGCACCAGGTTCGTTTTCCAGCAGCAGGGAAATGATGTGCCGCATATCAGGTACGCTCCGTCTTGCTCAGCCACATGTCACGCATCGAGCCGTCCTTGATCTGCATCGGGTAGACGTGCTCGGTCCGGTCGACCGCGATGTCGATGAACACCAGGCGGTCCTTCATCGCAAAGGCCTCTTCCAGTTTCGGCTTGAGGTCTTTGAGGCTGGTGATGCGGATACCCACATGGCCATAGGCCTCGGCCAGCTTGATGAAGTCAGGCAGCGACTCGACGTAGGAATGCGAGTGACGACCGTTGTAGGACATGTCCTGCCATTGGCGAACCATGCCCAGCACCCCGTTGTTCAGGTTGACGATCTTCACCGGCAGGCCGTACTGCATGCAGGTGGACAGCTCCTGGATGTTCATCTGGATGCTGCCTTCGCCAGTGACACAGGCCACGTCCTGGTCCGGGAAGTTGAGCTTGACGCCCATGGCTGCCGGGAAACCGAAGCCCATGGTGCCCAGGCCACCGGAGTTGATCCAGCGGTTGGGTTTGTTGAAGCGGTAGTACTGCGCCGCGAACATCTGGTGCTGACCTACGTCGGAGGTGACGAAGGCATCGCCATGGGTCACTTCGCACAGGGTCTCGATGACCTGCTGAGGCTTGATGACACTGCCGTCGCCCTTGTCGTAAGGGAACAGGCCGCGGTCACCGCGCCACTCATCAATCTGCTTCCACCAGGCATCGAGGGCCGCCTTTTCAGGCTTCTCGCCGATTTCCTTGAGGATGGCCAGCATCTCGCTGAGCACGCTCTCGACCGGCCCCACGATCGGCACGTCGGCCTTGATCATCTTCGAGATCGACGCAGGGTCGATGTCGATGTGGATGATCTTGGCGTTCGGGCAGAACTTGGCCGGGCCGTTGACCACACGGTCATCGAAGCGCGCACCCACGGCGAGGATCACGTCGGCATTGTGCATCGCCAGGTTGGCGGTGTAGCTGCCGTGCATGCCCAGCATGCCGAGGAACTGGCGATCGGTACCCGGGAAGCCACCCAGCCCCATCAGGGTGTTGGTGACCGGCAGGTTCAGGGACTTGGCGATTTCGGTCAGGGCTTCGGAGCCGCCACCGAGAATCACGCCGCCGCCGGAATAGACGATCGGACGCTTGGCGGCCAGGAGCATCTCGGCGGCCTTGCGGATTTGGCCGGAGTGGCCACGGACCGCAGGGCTGTAGGAGCGCAGCTTGACCTTTTTCGGGTAGACGTATTCGAACTTCTCGGCCGGGTTGGTCATGTCTTTTGGAATGTCGACCACGACCGGACCTGGGCGACCGGATTGCGCCAGGTAGAACGCTTTTTTCAGAACTTCCGGAATCTCGGTGGGGTTCTTGATCATGAAGCTGTGCTTCACGATCGGCCGGGAGATCCCGATCATGTCGGTTTCCTGGAAGGCATCGGTGCCGACCATGGTGCTGGGCACCTGGCCAGACAGGATGACCATCGGGATGGAATCCATGTAGGCGGTGGCGATACCGGTAATAGCGTTGGTCGCACCGGGACCGGAGGTCACCAGGACCACGCCAGCCTTGCCGGTGGCACGGGCGTAACCGTCTGCCATGTGAGTGGCAGCCTGCTCATGACGCACCAGGATGTGCTGGACTTCCGGTTCCTTGAACAGGGCATCGTAAACATGAAGGAGAGCACCACCAGGGTACCCGTAGATGTGCTTAACGCCTTCGTCACGCAAGAAGCGGACGACCATCTCAGCGCCAGATAAAAGCTCCACGTTGTTCACCTCTAAAACGCCAGAATACCGCCCCATCCGGGCGGGTCTTAATAGGTTTACTGCCAAGCAGAGCATGAGCGAACGTCAGCACTGACTGAGCAAGTATTGGGATCGCCCCAGAGTGTTGCGGGGTTTTCCCACCCAGCGCGAGGTAACGCGTTGCGGGGTGTAGCGAGTCGGCGCGGGTGTGCGCCTCATGATCTGCCTAGCGGGTCTGCTTCTGGCAGTCCCCCTACAGCGGAAACTGGATTCTTCTGATTCGCCGCCCTCAAGTCAAGAAAAATTATTGCCAATTTTTCCCTGAGATGAATTCCCACCACCACGAAAAAGGACACCAGCAGCAGGAAATTAAAGATTTCCATAAAAAAGGGCCACAATCTGCGGCCCTTGAAGGAAAAAGAGAAGAAATCAGGCTCAAGCGGCGATCAATCGATCGAATGCTGCCAGCAGGCGGCGAAGTTCGCGGCTTTCTTCCGGACGGTCGGTGAAGACCGTCTCGGCCATGATCAGGATCCCAGATGCACTGGGCAGAGGATGGCCATGCTCAAGAATAAGCTTCATCCGCGGCAGGAAAATCCACTGCAGCCACTGCTCGAACGCAAGCGTATCGACTGCGAACGGTACGGTGCTGGCCAGGGCGCTTTCGCCAGGAGACACCTCGTCCCACCAGCCACGGACCTGAAGCTCACGCTCGATCAGCAACAGGTGGTCGGCAATATCGAGAATGCGCTGTTCCATCACGAAGCGGTCCGCGCCTTCTGCCGTGCCAAGGCGGCGCCGGCACTGTCACCCTGCTTCTCGCGAGCCTGGGCGATGATGTTCCACAGCTCGGCCTGCAGATCAGGACGACCGTTGGCATACGTCAGTGCCCGGCGAGCGAGTTGCTCGGATTGTGCAGCGTCACCTTGCGACAGACGCACCTGAGCCAGGCGGAACAGCACCTGCGGCTCACGCGGTGCGATGCGCTGGGCACGCTCCAGGCTGGACGAAGCACCGTTGAGGTCTCCGCTGCCCTGCTGCTGTTGGGCGGTGGTCAGCAATGCCAGTACCGGACCGTCCAGCTGCTCATCGGCGGACAACCCGCCCCCACTGCTGCGCGGAATACCGGTAGGCGCACGAGTGGCAGCGGCCGGGGCGCTGTTCATCGACGCGATGTCGAAAGGTTCGTCACCTGCCGGATTAGGGTTGGTGGTGATCGGCCCGCTACTGACCGGTCCCGGGGTGATCGGGCCGGTGCTCAGCGGTGCAGAGCCGGTCTGGGCCGGGAAGGTCTGGATCGGCGATGCGCCCGCGCCCTGCGGGATCATCACCGTGACCCCGGAATCCTCAGGCAGGGACTGGGCCTGGGACGTACCATTGCTGCCGGGGGAGACCGGCGCGCCACGGTTGGCCGAGACACGCTCGCTGTTCGAGACCCGTGTACTCGAATCGACCACCGGAATGGCGCCACGCGGGACGCTGGCGCAGCCGTGCAGCACGGCCAGCGCCGTCAAGGCAGGAAACCACCACTTGTTCACTTCACACCCTCTTCAATACAGGCCGCTCAATTCATCCAGCCCTTGACCCAGTCCATGACCGACTCGGCAGGATTCTGTTCGCCACCGCAAGTCGTACCGGCAGGTGGTTCGCTCCCACGAATATACGGCATCTGCACCGCTCCCGGACAGCTACCGTCGGAGCCCTGGGCGCTGTGCGGATCGATCCAGGCCTTCACCACGTTATCCGGCTGCGGCATGTCCAGCGGCAGCGGGTCGGCCTTGCGCATGAAGCTGGTCCAGACCTGCAACGCGCCGGTGGCGCCGGTGAACGGGGTCTTGCCATTGTCGTCGCGGCCAAGCCAGACCACTGCCAGCAGGTCCTGGCTGAAGCCCGAGAACCAGCTGTCGCGCGAGTCGTTGCTGGTACCGGTCTTGCCCGCCAGCGTCAGATTGTTCGGCAGCACGTTGTACACCGAGCGGCCGGTACCCTCGCGCATCACCCGCTGCATGGCGTTCTGCACCAGGTAGATCGCACCCGGATCGAAGGTCTGCTGGATCTGGAACGGGTAGCGCTTGAGCGGCTCGCCTTCGGCGGTCAGCACGCTGCGAATCCCGCGCATCGGTGTATTGAAGCCGCCGTTGGCGATGGTCTGGTACATGGTCGCGACCTGCATCGGCGACATGCCGCCAGCGCCCAGCAGCATCGACGGGAACGCCGGCCAGTCGACCTTGACACCCAGCCGGCCGATGGTCTTGATGACGTTGGGCACGCCCACCTCAAGGCCCAGCTTGGCGGTTGACAGGTTGTAGGAGTTGGCCAGCCCCTGATACAGGTAGATAGTGCCGTGGGAGCGTCGGTCGTAGTTCTGCGGGCGCCATACCTGGCCATCGGCGCCCTTGACCGAAAACGGTTCGTCCTGCACCCAGCTGGTCAGGGTGTACTTGCTCGGCTGCTCCAGCGCAGTCAGATAGACCGCTGGCTTGACCAGCGAACCGATCGGCCTGACCGCGTCGATGGCGCGGTTGAAGCCGGCGAAGCCCGACTGACGGCTGCCGATCAGCGCCTGCACTTCGCCGGTTTCCGGGTTGGTCACCACCATCGCCGACTCGACCTCGTCGGCGCCCTTGCGGCCGGCCAGGCGCTTGAAGGTTTCACTCATCGCGGTTTCGGCCTTCATCTGCAGGATCGGGTCGAAACTGGTGAAGATACGCAAGCCTTCTTCGGTCAGGTCTTCGTCGCGATAGTCCTGGCGTAGCTGACGCTTGACCAGGTCGAGGAAAGCCGGGAAAGAACTATCGGCCAGGCTGCCGCGCTTGGTCACGCCCAGCGGCATCTTCTTCGCCGCATCGACCACTTCCTGGCTGGCCACGCCCTGCTCGGCGAGCAGGTCGAGCACCAGGTTACGCCGTTGCAGAGCGCGCTCAGGGTAGCGGCGCGGGTTGTAGTAGGACGGCCCCTTGACCATACCTACCAGCAGGGCAATCTGGTGCAGCTTGAGCTCCGACAGCGGCTGGCTGAAGAAGAACTGGCTGGCCAGGCCGAAACCATGCACCGCGCGCTGGCCGTCCTGACCGACAAACACTTCGTTCAGATAGGCCTCGAGAATCTCGCGCTTGTCGTAGTGCATTTCCAGCAGCACGGCCATCATCGCCTCGGTCAGCTTGCGGCTGAGGCTGCGTTCGTTGGTCAGGAAGAAGTTCTTCACCAACTGCTGCGTGAGCGTACTGCCGCCCTGGCGCATGGCCCCGGACGACGTATTGACCCACACCGCCCGCGCGATCGACTTGGGCGAAACACCGAAGTGGCTGTAGAAATCGCGGTCTTCGGTGGCGATCAAGGTCTCGAGCAGGTATGGCGGCACCTGGTCGATATTGATCAGGATGCGGTCTTCGAGATTCTTCGGGTAGATACCACCGATCATCAACGGTTCCAGGCGCACCACGTCGAGCTTGCCACCGTTGGCCCCTGCCAGCCCCGCGACATAATCGCCGGAGAAACGTACACGCACGAACTGCGCAGGCTCCATGCCCTCGTAGAACTGGAAGCCTCGGGTATTGAGATCGACGTTGCCGCCGTTGACCGAGGCCTCGCCCGGACCATTGGCCGTTGCCTCGCGGCGGTAACCCAGGGCATCGAGTTCGGTGAGGAAGTCGTCCTTGCTCAGCTTCTGGCCGACGAACAGCTCCAGCGGCCGGGCATACACCTTGGCCGGGATGGTCCAGCGCTTGCCGGAGAACTTCTCCTGGACGACGGCATCGAGGTAGACCGCAAAGCCGGCGATCACCACCAGGCCGACCAGGCTGAGCTTGAGAGCCCAGCCCAGCCAGACGCGGGAGCGGCTGGGCGGACGTTTCTTGGGGGTTCGGGAATTTCGGGTACGAGTCATGGCGGCGGATTATACGCACTTTGCAAAGGCAGGGGACGCCCTCCGGCGGTATGCAGGGGCGGCTCCATTGACCATAATGTCGCCTCCGAATTCCCTGACCCCGGAAGGATCTCCGTGAGCCAAGCCCTGATCAGCGCGCTGCAGAACCCCGCCCTCTACCCCCACGCCGTAGAAGGCTTCCAGCTCATCGAGACGCACATCTCCTGGGTTCTACTCACTGGCGAATACGCCTACAAGATCAAGAAGCCGATGAACTTCGGCTTCCTCGATTTCACCGGTCTGGACCAGCGCCAGCATTTCTGTAACGAAGAATTGCGCCTGAACCAGCGCCTGACCGAAGGCCTGTACCTGGAAGTACTGCCGATCACCGGCAGCGCCGAAGCACCGCAGCTCGGTGGCGAAGGTGAGCCGATCGAGTTCGCCCTGAAGATGCGCCAGTTCCCCCAGGGTCAGATGCTCAGCACCCTGCAAGCCAACGGCGAGCTGAACGCCGGCCACATTGACCAGATGGCCCGGCAGATCGCCGAATTCCACCTGCAAGCGCCGAAAGTGCCGGTCGATCACCTACTGGGCACGCCGGAAGCGGTAATGGCGCCGGTCGAGCAGAACTTCGAGCAGATCCGCCCGTTCCTTACCGACAAGGCCGACCTGCAGCAACTCGACGCCCTGCAAGCCTGGGCCCGCAGCAGCTTCGAACGCCTGCATGGCCTGCTCGAGGCGCGCAAGGCCAATGGTTTCATCCGCGAGTGCCACGGCGACATCCACCTGGGTAACGCCACCCTGATCGACGGCAAGGTGGTGATCTTCGACTGCATCGAATTCAACGAGCCGTTCCGCCTGACCGATGTGTACGCCGACACCGCTTTCCTGGCCATGGACCTGGAAGACCGCGGCCTGAAATGCCTGGCCCGGCGCTTCGTCAGCCAGTACCTGGAACTGACCGGCGACTACGAAGGCCTGGAACTGCTGAATTTCTACAAGGCCTACCGTGCACTGGTACGCGCCAAGGTCGCCCTGTTCAGCCTGTCGCCCGATGCCGATGGCGTGCAGCGCGCCACGACCCTGCGCACCTATCGCAACTACGCCAACCTGGCAGAGAGCTACAGCGCCA
Organism: Pseudomonas sp. A014; assembly: GCF_052378495.1. Lineage (NCBI taxonomy): Bacteria > Pseudomonadati > Pseudomonadota > Gammaproteobacteria > Pseudomonadales > Pseudomonadaceae > Pseudomonas > Pseudomonas sp. A014. Next base: position 812,500 of record NZ_CP199001.1, on the reverse strand, counting down.
TCCCCTCGCGCCTGCTGGCCATCACCCATGGCGTATCCGCCGTCGGCAAGAGCCATGTGGCGATGCGCCTGGTCGAGTCGCTGGGGGCGATCCGCGTACGTTCGGATGTCGAGCGCAAGCGCCTGTATGGCGAGCAGCAGTCGCAGAATTCCGGCCAACTGCAAGGAGGCATCTATGACCAGGATGCCAGCATCGCCACCTACCAGCGCCTGAATGAGTTGGCCGCTACCATCCTGCGCGCCGGCTTCCCGGTCGTGCTCGATGCCACCTACCTCAAGCGCGAGCAGCGCAAGGCGGCAGCCGAAGTTGCCAACAGCACCGGCGTCCCCTTCCTGATCCTCGACTGCCAGGCGCCCGAAGCGGTCATCATCAGCTGGCTGGAGCAGCGTCAGACAGAAAATGTCGATCCGTCCGATGCCACCCTGGAAGTGGTCAAGGCCCAGCAAGCCAGCCGCGACCCATTGGACGAAGAGGAGGCCGTGCACGGCAAGCGGGTCGACACCCATGAAAGCGCCAGCATGGACCAACTCATCGAGCAGATCCGCCAGCGCCTGCCTGGTCTCTGACCTGCAAGGCGTGAAGCAGTCCACAGTTCGCGCCTGATCTTCGGCGCCACCTCAGTGATGGCATTACAATATCATCACAACCCTGAGGAGGCGCCGTCATGAACCAGCCCCGGCAACTGGACAACGCCCTGTACACCTTGGTGCGCGAGGAACAGATCGCCACCTTCAACCGCGAGAAGCCTGTCGACGGCCCCATCGATTTTCGCGGTGGTGATTTCCGAGGCCTTGACCTGCGCAACCTCGACGTACGCGGCATCGATTTCACCGACGCCTACTTCCATGCAGCCGACCTGCGCGGGCTGGATCTACGCGAAACGGGCATGGAAGGTGCCAGCATCTCCCACGCGCAGATCTCCGGGACCTACTTCCCGGGCGACCTGAGCGCTGACGAAATCCTCATGTCCCTGAAGTTCGGTACGCGCATGCGTTATCGTCCGAAGGGCTGAGCCTGACATTTCTGGACACAGCATCCCGTCGCCCTCACATGGCAAAAGGCCGCGTATTCGCCCAGCCCCGCTACACTCCTCTCTGACCTGCTCGCGATTTATCCACAGACCCGTTCGGCCATCGCAAGGAGGCTCGATGAACGATGAGTTGCAGCATCTGAAGAATCTAGGCAAGACCTCTGCGCAATGGTTGCATGCCGCCGGCATCCACAGCGCTTCGGATTTGCGCCGCCTGGGCGCGGTCGGGGCTTACCAGGCCGTGAAAACACGGGGCTTCCGTGCTTCGAAAGTATTGCTGTACGCCATCGAAGGCGCACTGCTGGATATGCATTGGAACGATCTGCCCGCCGAACGCAAGCAGGCACTGAACCAGCAACTGGACGCCAAGACCCCGCCGCAAAAAAAAGCAGAATAATCGAAGAAAGGGTATTGACCTCTAAATGAGAATCGTTATGATTATCACAACTGGTCGCGAGACTGGTTGGATAAACTGAAAGCCCCTGGTTCGGACTCTCAGATTATCTCCTCATCAGGCTAATCACGGTTATTGACCCGGCAATTTGCCGGGTCTTTTTTTGCCTGCAGCTTTGCAGGCAGACATCCTGTGCGGCGTGGTGACTACCCGCCGCGCAGCTGAGCACAGTAATCCTGCTCAGGCAGTGCCGCGGTGTACCACACGTAGTCCGCCATCCCTGCCTCGACCTTCTGCCCGACTTCGGCCAGCAACAGCACACGGGTATCGCCCTGCGCCTGCAGATCGATCAAATGCAGCGGCACACCCAAGTCCTTGCGCGCGTGGTAGGCGCCGGCCAGCAAGAGTGCAGGCTGCGGTGCCGCGAGCAGACGCTCGGCCATGTGTCGGTCCCTTTGCTGCTGGATGACCAGCATGGCCGGCAACTGGCTTTCCGGCAGCAATCCGCAATGGCCTTCGCGCACTTGCTCCAGCAGGGCAGCCTTCACCTGCGGGGCATTCGAACGCACGCCGCTCAGCACGGGCTGTCGGCGATAGGCCTCACGCATTGCCTCGGGGCTCAGGTCGCCAGCCAACAAAACCCCAGGGCCTTTCAGGGCCTCGCGCACGATCGGGGCGTATATCTGCCAATCCCAACCCTGCTGCCAGTCCAGTGCTGCGGGCAAATCGCTCGGAAGCTGCGCCTGACGCTGCACCTTGTCGATCAGCGGCTGCTGGGCAGGCTGGAGCATCTCCAGCACCACGCTGCCTTGCGGCCTGGCGGTCTGCAAAGCCTGCAGCAGCCATCGCTGCAGCGCATGATGATCGGGGTTATCGTGTTTTTCGCCGACCAGTATTCGCGGCACATCGCTCAAAGCCTGAACCAGCTCATCCGGCGTCAGGACACGCCCACTGGGCAACGCCTGTATCTGACCGAGCGTCGGCTCGTTCAGCCCTTGGCTGCTCTGCCAGGCTGGCAACTCTGGCAATGCAGGGCGATGTACCTGGCAACCCGAAATCGTCAAGAACACGCTCATCGACAGGCCGAACAGCAAGGCATAGCGCATCGAGGGCTCCTAGCGGGTGATGATCAGCGGGTGGCCACGCTCCGGATGGGCCTGCACGAGCACATCGATACCGAAGACGGCCTTGAGCGCCTGCGGAGTCAGCACCCGGGCCGGTGTATCGAGCGCGTGGCTGCGCCCCTGTTCCAGCAGCAGAATAGCGTCACAGTAGCGCGCGGCAAGGTTCAGGTCGTGCAGGATCACCAGCACTGCCGCACCGTGGTCGGCAAAACTGCGCACCGCCTGCAACGTGGTGTGCTGGTGCAACGGATCGAGGGCCGAGGTCGGCTCATCCAGCAGCAGCGTCGCCCCCTCCTCCCCTGGCCACAGCTGCGCCAGCACCCGGGCCAGATGAACACGCTGACGCTCGCCGCCGGACAACGCGAGGTAACTGCGTTCGACCAGGTGCCAGGCATCGGCCGCTTTAAGTGCCGCCTCGACGATCTCCCGGTCGCGCTGCTGGCCACTACCGTGGGGCAACCGGCCCAGGCCCACCACTTCTTCGACACTGAAGGCAAAGCCCAGGCTGGACACCTGCGGCAACACCGCCAGACGTCGCGCGCGCTCCTGCCCCGACCAGTGTGCCAACGCCCGCCCTTGCAGCAGGACTTGCCCCTGGCTCGGTGCCAGCTCGCCACACAATGCCCCCAGCAAGCTGCTCTTGCCCGCCCCGTTGGGGCCTAGCACACCCAGGACCTGCCCAGGTCTGAGATGCAGGTCGATACCGTGCAGCACCTCGGTGCTGCCGCGCTTGAGCGACAAGTCTTTGACTTCGAGCATCAGCGCCCCCTCCTGACCAGCAGGAACAGGAAGAACGGAGCACCAATGAAGGCCGTCACGATCCCGATCGGCAGCTCCGCGGGTGCCAACGCCAAGCGTGCCACCAGATCAGCGAACAGCAGCAGAGCGCCCCCCGCCAGCAACGACGCGGGCAACAGCACGCGATGATCAGGCCCCGCAACCAGACGCACCAGGTGCGGAACCACCAGACCAATGAAGCCGATCAGGCCCGCTGCCGCCACTGCCGCGCCAACACCCAGGGCAGTGCAGAACACCAGTTCGCGCTTGAGCCCTTCTACATCGATGCCCAGGTGACGCGCTTCGGACTCACCTAGCAACAACGCGTTCAACGCCTGCGCCCGACGCGGCAGCCACAAGGTTACCCCCAGAGCCACCAGCAGCAGTGGCCACAGGCGCTGATAGCTGGCGCCGTTGAGGCTGCCCAGGTTCCAGAACGTCAGAGTGCGCAAGGTGGCGTCGTCGGCCAGGTAGGTGAACAACCCGACCGCCGAGCCGCCGAGGGCGGTCATGGCGATACCGGCCAGCAGCATGGTAGCCACGTCGGTTTGCCCATTGCGCCGCCCCAGGCGATAGACCAATGCCGTAACACCAAGCCCGCCGATGAAGGCACAAAGCGACAGGAGGTAGGGTGCGAACCACTCCGGTATGCCACCCAGCCAGGCACCGCCGACAATGGCCACGGCGGCGCCGAGCGCCGCGCCGCTGGCAACCCCGACCAGGCCAGGATCCGCCAACGGGTTACGAAATAGCCCCTGCATGGCGACCCCGGACAGCGCAAGCACCGCACCGACGGCCAGCCCCAGGAGCGTGCGCGGCAAGCGGATCTGCCCGAGAATCAGCTCAGCTTGCTCAAGACCCTCCCGCTCGACGGGCATCCCCAGCAGCCGCAATCCGGCGCGCAGGATATCGCCCAGCGGCAGGCTGACCGGCCCCAGCGCCAGCGACAGCCACACCGCCAGCAGGCACAGGAATGTCAGACCGATGAACAGCGTACGCGGCTGGACCCGCTGCTTCATTGGCTGAGGCTGGCCTTGGCTGCGGGATAGAAGACGCCAGCCAGCTCATGCAAGGTGGCCGGCAGCCGCGGACCGAGGCCACCAACCAGCAGCGTCGGATCGAGTGACACCAGGCGCTTGTCGCGCACCGCACGCGAAGCGGCCAACGCCGGGTTTTCCTTGAGCAGGGCCTTGAGCGCCTGCTCGCCGTCCAGTGCCCGATCGGAAAACACCACGACGTCCGGATCCAGCGCTGCCAGCGCTTCGACGGAGAAGTTCTTGTAACCCTGGTGATCCGCCAGGTTGCGCGCACCAGCCTGGCGCAACAGCCAGTCGCCTGAAGTGCCCTGCCCCGCGATCAACGGCTTGGCCCCGGCATGTCCGACCAGCAGCAACACGCCTGGAGCCTTCTGACCGGCCTGGGCCTGCTTGATCTTCGCCTGCAGCGCATCGAGCTGCTGGTGGTAGCGGTTGCTCAGCTCACTGGCTTTATGCTGCGCGCCGAGCAGCTCGCCCAGGTGCTGAAGATTCTTGTCCACTGCCGCCAAGTCGGCCTCGCTGGAGAACAACTCGACACGCACACCGGCCCCGCGCACCTGCGCCAGCACTGGTGGCGGCCCCATCTCCTCGGTGCCGACCAGCACATCCGGACGCAGGCTGAGGATACCCTCGGCCGACAGTTGGCGCTGGTAGCCGATGCTCGGCAGGGCCTTGAGCGACTGCGGATGCTGGCTGGTTGTGTCGACGCCGACCAGACGCGCCTCGCCGCCGAGGGCGCTGATCCATTCGCTCAGCGCGCCCCCGGCGCTGACCCAGCGCTGCGGCAAGTCGGCGGCCAGCAACGGGGACGAAAGAACAAGACCGGCGCACAAGGCGATCAGGGCAACAGGACGGCGCATCATCGGGTTCCTTTGCAGAAGGCGGCCAGACACCTTGTGGCACCTGACGGAACTGCGCACCATGGACGGGCTGGCGCAGTGGATGCGGGCAATTTGATAATTATTCGCATTGAAGCGTCAAGCCAACATTGGTTTCAAGAGTCTTATCTGCAATGCATTTCCTCTGCTCCTCCCAAGCCCTCGCAGAAGGCCGCAGCCGCGCCTTCAGCGTAGCCGGTGAAACGCTGTTCGGCGTGCGCCGCCAGGGCCGGGTGTACCTGTACCGCAACTACTGCCCGCACCGCGGCATCACCCTGAACTGGGCGCCGGACGGTTTCCTCGATGACAGCGCCAGCCTGATTCATTGCGCCCACCATGGCGCGCTGTTCCTGATCGAGTCCGGCGAATGCGTGTCGGGCCCCTGCGAGGGCGAGTCGTTGCAGGCCCTGGACTGCCACGAAGACAGCCAGGGCATCTGGCTCAAGGATTGAGCAATACCGGCAGGCGGCGATCGATGACGATCTGCTCGGCGTCAAGGCGTGCACCATAGGCCAGCACCTCGACGCCATCGGCCACCGCATCGCGCAGTGCCTGGGCATAGCCGGGGTCGATCTCTTCGGCCGGGCGTACCGCCTCGATGCCGGTGAGGTTGACGCAGTACAACTGCACGGCGCGAACACCCTGGCGGGCCAGTGCAGCGAGCTCGCGCAGGTGCTTGGCACCGCGTTGGGTCACCGCGTCAGGAAAGGCCGCCACCGCCGTATCGGGATAGCCCAGGGTCACACTCTTGACCTCGACATAAGCCGGGCCATCGGCGAACTCCAGGCGAAAATCCACGCGACTGCGCTCTTCGCCATAGGCCACCTCACGCTTGAGCGCGGTGAACCCGGCCAACTCGGTGATCACGCCCGCGCGCAGGGCTTCCTCGACCAAGGCATTGGCCCTGCCGGTATTGACGCAGGCCATGCGCCCCTGGGGCGTTTCGCTGATCTCCCAGGTGCCCGGCAGCTTGCGCTTGGGATCGTTGGAACGACTGAACCAGACCTGCCCGCCGTCGCGCATGCAGTTGAGCATCGAGCCGGTATTCGGGCAGTGGATGGTCATCTGTTCGCCATTGGCCAGCTCGATGTCGGCCAGGAAGCGCTTGTAGCGGCGCAGCAGACGCGCCTGTTCGAGTTCGGGAAAAAACAGCATCAGGGTTGCCAGCTCCGCAGGCCACGGGCGATGCGCTGCACCGCTTCTTCCAGGCGCGCCAGGCTCTGGGTGTAGGCAAAGCGTACGTGATGCCCGGCCTGGTGACGGCCGAAGTCCAGCCCAGGCGTGAAGGCCAGGTGCTCGGTTTCCAGGAAATGGCTGCAGAAGGCGAAGGCATCGCCGCCGAAAGCACTGATGTCGGCATATAGATAGAAGGCGCCCTGCGGCTCCACGGCAATGCCGAAACCGAGCTCGCGCAAGGCGGGCAGCAGGTAGTCACGGCGCCGGGCGAACTCGGCGCGGCGTTCTTCGAAAATGGCCAGGGTGCCGGGCTCGAAGCACGCAAGCGCAGCATGCTGGGCCATGCTCGGCGCGCTGATGTAGAGGTTCTGCGCCAGCTTTTCCAGGTCAGCCACGGCCGAAGGCGGCGCCACCAGCCAGCCGAGACGCCAGCCGGTCATGCCGAAATACTTGGAAAAACTATTCAGGACGAAGGCGTCGTCATCCACCTCCAGCACGCTCGGGGCGTCCATGCCATAGGTCAGGCCGTGGTAGATCTCGTCCACCACCAGGTGCCCGTGATGCTCCCGGGTGGCCCGGGACAAGCTGGCCAGCGCCTCACGGTCAAGCACGGTGCCGGTCGGGTTGGCGGGCGAAGCCACCAGCGCACCCACGGTATCCTTGTCCCAGTACCGCTCGACCAGGTCGGCGGTGAGCTGGTAGTTCACCTCCGGCCCCACCGGTACCAGTTGCGCGCCGCCTTCGACCAGGCGCAGGAAATGGCGGTTGCACGGGTAGCCTGGGTCGGCCAGCAGCCAGTGCTTGCCCGGATCCACCAGCAGGCTGCTGGCCAGCAGCAGCGCGCCGGAACCTCCAGGCGTCACGAGGATTCGCTCGGGATCCACCGCCAGGCCATAACGCTGGCCGTAGAAACCTGCGATCGCCTCGCGCAACGCAGGCAGGCCACGGGCGGCAGTGTAGCGGGTGTGCCCTGCCGCGAGCGCGGCCTGCCCGGCTTCGACGATCGGCGCGGCCGTGGTGAAGTCCGGCTCGCCGATCTCCAGGTGGATCACATCATGGCCAGCCGCCTGCAGCTCGTTGGCACGCGCCAGCAGCGCCATGACATGGAAGGGTTCGATGGCGCGGCTGCGCGCACTGTAGGAGTGGGCCATGACCTTCTCTCAATTGGGTCTAAACTGGTGATTCTACTGTCGAGAAACACCGAACGGGCGACGCGGGCTGCTGTCAATACCTCGGATCGGGCGGGGTAGCGCACCCCCGATCTATCTGGTAAGTTCGGCGGCTCGCAGTCGCAGGGCCGGCGGTCGCCGGAGATGGAGCATCCTGCGCATTGGATCAGATGAGTGAGAGGCGGTCTATTCATGTCCACCGTAGAAAAGCAGAAAACCAATCAGACCATGTACGGTGTCGAGCCCTATAAGGAAACCAAGGGTGAAGAGTACATGGGCGAACCCATGCGCAAGCACTTCACCAAGCTACTGGGCGCATGGAAGCTCGAGCTGATGACCAGTGTCGATCAGACCGTGACCCATATGAAGGACGAAGCCGCCAACTTCCCGGACCCTGCGGACCGCGCGAGCCAGGAAGAAGAGTTCGCTCTGGAGCTGCGTAACCGCGACCGTGAACGCAAGCTGATCAAGAAGATCGACAAGACCTTGCAGAAGATCCAGGACGAAGAATACGGCTGGTGCGACTCCTGTGGCATCGAGATCGGCCTGCGCCGACTGGAAGCCCGTCCCACCGCAGACCTGTGCTTCGACTGCAAGGAAATTGCCGAGAAAAAGGAAAAGACGGTCGGCAAAGGCTGATCCTCCTTCCCTTCGAACGGGGCGCATCGAGCGCCCCGTTTCATTTATATGCCCAGCACATCCATGACCGACTCCCGCTATATCGGGCGATTCGCCCCCACCCCCAGTGGCTTCCTGCATTTCGGCTCGCTGGTCGCCGCCCTCGCCTCCTGGCTCGATGCCCGCGCTGTCGATGGGCGCTGGCTGCTGCGCATGGAGGACACCGATCCGCCCCGGGAAATGCCCGGTGCCCGTGACGCCATCCTGCAGACCCTCGAACGTTACGGCCTGGAGTGGGATGGCGAAGTGGTGTTCCAGAGCCAGCGTCATGAGGCCTACGCTACAGTAGTCAATCGCCTGTTCAGCATGGGCCTGGCCTACGCCTGCACCTGTTCGCGCAAGCAGTTGGAAGGGTATGGCGGCATCTATCCCGGTTTCTGCCGCAACGCTGGCCATGCCCGCGAAAATGCCGCCATCCGTATTCGGGTGCCCGAACTGCTCTACCGCTTCAACGACCGCGTACAGGGGGAGTACCAGCAGCACCTTGGACGCGAGGTGGGGGATTTCGTCATCCAGCGCCGCGACGGGCTGTATGCCTATCAACTGGCAGTGGTGCTGGACGATGCCTGGCAAGGCGTGACCGACATCGTGCGCGGCGCCGATCTGCTCGACAACACCCCGCGCCAGCTGTACCTGCAGGAACTACTGGGGTTCTCGCAACCGCGCTACCTGCACATTCCGCTGATCGTGCAGCCTGATGGGCACAAGCTGGGCAAATCGTACCGTTCACCACCGCTGCAGGCGGACCAGGCCACACCGTTGCTGCTGCGCGCGTTACGGGCACTGGGGCAGGCGAGTGACCCGGCGCTGGAAGGCGCCAGTGCGGCAGAGGTCCTGGCGGTGGCGCGCAGGCAGTGGAAACCTGAGGCGATTGCGCGGCGGTTGACAGTGCCGGAAGCAGATCTGCGCTGACGCGGCCGCCCCTCTCGCGAGGCAAACTCTGCACGATTCAAAACCCCAACAAATTCAAACTCTTGGCGAACACCCCAGAATCCCGCTAGCATCGCCCCGGCCATTTGCGCCAATAATAAGAAGCTCAAATCCGCAGCGCCCTGCCATCGAGGCCCGCATGTATATCTATCGCTTGGTCCTGCTTCTGGTCGTGGGGATCTATCTGTTCTCCCCGGCCATCATGGACTGGTGGATCGAACCGACCGGAGCCTGGTACCGCCCGTATCTGCTCTGGCTGATCCTGATCGTCGTCACCTTCATCCTGCAGAGCCAACGAGATGCCGATGAGCTTTAGCCTTACCCAGATGATCCTGATCAGCGCCGCCTACCTGCTGGTGCTGTTCGGCGTGGCCTGGGTCAGCGAACGCGGGTTGATCCCGCGCTCGGTCATCCGCCACCCCCTGACCTACACCCTGTCGCTGGGCGTCTATGCCAGTGCCTGGGCGTTCTATGGTTCGGTAGGCCTGGCCTACCAGTACGGCTACGGCTTCCTCGCCTGTTACCTGGGCGTGTCCGGCGCCTTCCTGCTGGCACCGGTGCTGCTCTACCCGATTCTCAAGATCACCCGCACCTACCAGCTCTCCTCGCTGGCCGACCTGCTGGCGTTCCGTTTCCGCAGCACCTGGGCCGGTGCCCTGACTACGGTGATCATGCTGATCGGCGTATTGCCGTTGCTGGCCCTGCAGATCCAGGCGGTGGCCGATTCCATCAGCATCCTGACCGGCGAGCCAGTCAAGGCGCGCGTGGCCTTCGCCTTCTGCGTGCTGATCATTCTCTTCACCATTTTCTTCGGCTCACGCCATATCGCCACCCGCGAGAAGCACGAAGGCCTTGTGTTCGCCATCGCCTTCGAGTCGGTGATCAAGCTGCTGGCCTTGGGCGGCATCGGCCTGTACGCCTTGTATGGGGTGTTCGGTGGTCCGCACGAGCTGGAAGTCTGGCTGCTGCAGAACCAGACAGCACTGGCCGCGCTGCACACGCCGTTGCAGGAGGGACCATGGCGCACGCTGCTGCTGGTGTTCTTCGCCTCGGCGATCGTCATGCCGCACATGTACCACATGGCCTTCACCGAGAACCTCAGCCCGCGCTCGCTGGTCAGCGCCAGCTGGGGCCTGCCGCTGTTCCTGCTGCTGATGAGCCTGGCGGTGCCGCTGGTGCTATGGGCTGGCCTGCGCCTGGGTGCAAGCACCAACCCGGAATACTTCACCCTGGGCCTGGGCATCGCCGCCAACAACGAGGCACTGGCCTTGCTCGCCTACGTCGGCGGTCTGTCAGCGGCCAGCGGCCTGATCATCGTCACCACCCTGGCGCTCTCGGGCATGGCCCTCAACCACCTGGTGCTGCCGCTCTACCAGCCCCCTGCCGAGGGCAACATCTACCGCTGGCTGAAATGGACGCGCCGCGCGTTGATCGTCGCGATCATCACCGCAGGCTTCGTCTTCTACCTGACCCAGAATACCCACCAGAGCCTGGCCAACCTGGGCATCGTCGCCTTCGTCGCCACGCTGCAGTTCCTGCCGGGCGTGCTTTCGGTACTGTACTGGCCAACCGCCAATCGACGCGGCTTCATCGCCGGCCTGCTGGCCGGCACATTGGTGTGGATGGTCACCATGCTGCTGCCGCTGCTGGGCAATGTGCAGGGCTTCTACATCCCACTGCTGAACATGATCTACGTGCTGGACGACACCAGCTGGCACATGGCGGCCATCGCCTCGCTGGCGGCCAACGTGCTGCTGTTCACCCTGATCTCGCTGTTCACCAACGCCAGCAGCGAGGAGGTCAGCGCCGCCGAGGCCTGCGCAGTGGACAATGTGCGCCGCCCGCAACGTCGCGAACTGCATGCGGCCTCACCCCAGGAGTTCGCTACCCAACTGGCCAAGCCACTGGGCGCCAAGGCCGCGCAAAAAGAAGTCGAGCAGGCCCTGCGTGACCTCTACCTGCCCTTCGACGAACGCCGCCCCTACGCCCTGCGTCGCCTGCGTGACCGCATCGAGGCCAACCTCTCGGGGCTGATGGGCCCCAGCGTAGCCCAGGACATGGTCGAGACTTTCCTGCCCTACAAGTCCGGTAACGAGAACTACGTCACCGAAGACATTCACTTCATCGAAAGCCGTCTCGAGGACTACCACTCGCGCCTGACCGGCCTTGCCGCCGAGCTCGATGCGCTACGCCGCTACCACCGTCAGACGCTGCAGGAATTGCCCATGGGTGTCTGCTCGCTGGCCAAGGACCAGGAAATCCTGATGTGGAACCGGGCCATGGAGGAGCTGACCGGCATCGCCGCCAAGCACGTTGTCGGTTCGCGCCTGGTGACCATCGCCGAACCTTGGCGCGGGTTGCTGCAAGGCTTCATCGACCTTCCCGACGAGCACCTGCACAAGCAACGCCTGGCCCTCGATGGCCAGCCGCGCTGGCTCAACCTGCACAAGGCGGCCATCGACGAGCCGCTGGCACCGGGTAACAGCGGCCTGGTGCTGCTTGTCGAAGACCTCACCGAGACCCAGGCCCTCGAAGAGAAGCTGGTGCACTCCGAGCGCCTGGCCAGTATCGGCCGCCTGGCTGCGGGCGTGGCCCACGAGATCGGCAACCCGATCACCGGCATCGCTTGCCTGGCGCAGAACCTGCGCGAGGAACGCGAAGGCGACGGCGAGATCATCGAGCTGTCGAGCCAGATCCTCGAACAGACCAAGCGTGTCTCGCGCATCGTACAGTCGCTGATGAGCTTCGCCCACGCAGGTGGCAGCCACCAGAATACCGAAGAGCCCGTGTCGCTGGCCGAGGTCGCGCAGGATGCCATCGGTCTGCTGGCGTTGAATCGGCGCAATTTCGAAGTACAGTTCTTCAACCTTTGCGACCCGGACCACTGGGCCGAGGGTGACCCGCAACGCCTGGCCCAGGTGCTGATCAACCTGCTGTCCAACGCCCGCGACGCCTCGCCACCCGGCAGCGCCGTGCGCGTGCGCAGCGAAGCGAGCGAGCATACCGTCGACCTTATCGTCGAAGACGAGGGCAGCGGTATTCCGAAGAACATCATGGATCGCCTGTTCGAGCCCTTCTTCACCACCAAGGACCCTGGCGAGGGAACCGGACTGGGGCTCGCTCTGGTCTATTCCATCGTGGAAGAGCATTATGGGCAAATCACCATCGACAGCCCGGCCGATCTCGATCGGCAACGTGGCACACGGATCCGCGTGACCCTGCCCCGGCATGTCGTAGCGACGTCCCCTGAAATTCGAGACCGTCGAGAGAATTGAATCAATGCCGCACATTCTGATCGTCGAAGACGAAACCATCATCCGTTCGGCCCTGCGTCGTCTGCTCGAGCGAAACCAGTACCAGGTCAGCGAAGCCGGCTCGGTGCAGGAAGCCCAGGAACGCTTCAGCATTGCCACCTTCGACCTGATCGTCAGTGACCTGCGCCTGCCCGGGGCACCGGGCACCGAGCTGATCAAGCTCGGCCAGGGCACGCCGGTGCTGATCATGACCAGCTACGCCAGCCTCCGCTCGGCGGTCGACTCGATGAAAATGGGTGCGGTGGACTACATCGCCAAGCCTTTCGACCATGACGAGATGCTCCAGGCTGTCGCGCGCATCCTGCGCGACCGGCAGAATGCCCCGGCCGCCACTGCGGCCACGGCCGAAGTGCGCAGCAACGGCAAAGCACCAGGGGCTGAAAAGCAGACCGGCGCCTCGGCCAACGGCGAGATTGGCATCATTGGTTCCTGCCCTCCCATGCAGGACCTGTACAGCAAGATCCGCAAGGTCGCCCCTACCGACTCCAATGTCCTGATCCAGGGCGAGTCCGGTACCGGCAAGGAGCTGGTCGCCCGTGCCCTGCACAACCTCTCGCGACGCGCCAAGGCACCGATGATCTCGGTGAACTGCGCGGCCATCCCGGAAACGCTGATCGAATCCGAGCTGTTCGGCCATGAGAAAGGCGCCTTCACCGGCGCCAGCGCTGGCCGTGCCGGCCTGGTCGAGGCAGCGGACGGCGGCACCCTGTTCCTGGACGAGATCGGTGAATTGCCGTTGGAGGCCCAGGCTCGACTGCTGCGTGTGCTGCAGGAAGGCGAGATCCGCCGGGTCGGCTCGGTACAGTCGCAAAAGGTCGATGTGCGCCTGATCGCCGCGACCCACCGTGACCTGAAGAACCTGGCCAAGTCCGGCCAGTTCCGCGAAGACCTTTATTACCGTCTGCACGTCATCGCCTTGAAACTGCCCGCCTTGCGCGAGCGCGGTAGCGACGTCAACGAGATTGCCAATGCCTTCCTCGCCCGACAGAGCGCACGCATCGGCCGTGACGACCTGCATTTCTCCAGCGATGCCGAGCAAGCCATCCGCCATTACAGCTGGCCGGGTAACGTCCGTGAGCTGGAGAATGCCGTCGAGCGCGCGGTCATTCTCAGCGAAAGCCCGGAAATATCCGCCGACCTGCTGGGCATCGACATCGAACTGAGCGGCCTTGAAGACGACGACCTGCTCGACAGCCTGCCGGTGGTCGCAGGTGTCGGTGGTAACAACGCCAGCCACGAGCCGACAGAAGACCTGTCGCTGGAGGATTACTTCCAGCACTTCGTCCTCGAACACCAGGACCACATGACCGAGACGGAGCTGGCCCGCAAGCTGGGTGTGAGCCGCAAGTGCCTGTGGGAGCGTCGCCAGCGCCTGGGGATTCCGCGGCGCAAGAGCAACGTCGCCAGCGAGAACTGATACGTCCACAGCTCTACAGCGCCGACCCTGGGTCGGCGCTTTGCGTTCAGGGGCCAGCCCCCCCGATGACACCTGCCCCCTCGTCAGCCGGTAACACCCGGTTACCATGAAAAATCTGTTACCTCAGCCGCCCGCGACGTAACAAATCGAGGCATACGGTAACGAAATTTCTACATTCCCCCGCCTTTCGGGCTGACCGAAAATCCGCAAACCCTTGATTTCATTGGATTTGAAAAAGTTGGCACGCCACCTGCTATATCTTTCGTACAAGAACAATAACAAGCACTGCTACTCAGAATAAGAACAAGACGAAACGGCTCACGCATAACAAGAACAAGACGGCGGAGGCGCAGCTAACTGATTCTTTTGGAGAGGAGTTGTGTTTGGGGCTTGCCCCACAACCAGGCAGAGAACAACAAAAACTGCACTAAAGCAGGGCCTGAACTGGTTGGATCGATTGATCAGCATAGCATCAGCGACCAAAGCAATCCGTTTGCTCTTCACCCCTGGATTTGGGGTCGTCCACACGCTTCAAGCTGTGTGGACAGGGCACTCAACAAAAACAAGAAGCCCGATAAAAAAACAATAAGAGCACGCAACGACTTGATGGGGAGCTTAGGCTCCCCATGTCGTTTCTCCCCGCCTTAATCGCCTTTCGGCACCGCCTACACCATTCCGCCAGTAAATGCTAGAATCCCCCGCCATCATGCGGCCATTCTCCTAGTCTTGGCCGAACATTCCTTCAAACAGTGCATCCCATGCTGAAGAAGCTGTTCCAGTCGTTCCGTCCTCCCATCAGTGGTCAGCACCACAGGCGCACCACGCCTGAAGTGATCAACAAGAGCCAGCACTCGCTGCAACGCAGCCAGTTCAGCCGCCACGCCGTGAGCATCGTCGAGCGCCTGCAGGGCGCCGGCTACCAGGCCTACCTGGTCGGCGGCTGCGTGCGCGACCTCCTGCTGGGCATTACCCCCAAGGATTTTGACGTCGCCACCAGCGCCACGCCCGAACAGGTGCGTGCCGAATTTCGCAATGCCAGGATCATTGGCCGGCGCTTCAAGCTGGTCCACATCCATTTCGGCCGCGAAATCATCGAAGTCGCCACCTTCCGCGCCCATCACAGCGAAGATGACCAGGGGGACAGCCACCGTTCGTCGCACAACGCCAACGGGCGCATCCTGCGCGACAACGTCTACGGCACCCTCGAAGACGACGCCCAGCGTCGCGACTTCACCATCAACGCCCTGTACTACGATCCGGTCAGCGAGCGCATCCTGGACTATGCCAATGGCGTCCACGACATTCGCAATCGCCTGCTGCGCCTGATCGGCAACCCGACCCACCGCTACCAGGAAGATCCGGTGCGCATGCTGCGCGCGGTGCGTTTCGCCGCCAAGCTCGACTTCGGCATCGAGAAGCACACCGTCCAGCCAATCCGCGAATTGGCCAAGCTGCTGCGCGAAATCCCGCCGGCGCGCCTGTTCGAGGAAGTGCTCAAGCTGTTCCTGTCGGGCCAGGGGGCAATCGCCTTCGAGATGCTGGTCGACCTGGACCTGTTCGAGCCCCTGTTCCCGGCCAGCGCCCATGCCCTGGATGAGCGCCCGACCTACACACACACCCTGATCAGCCAGGCTCTGGCCAACACCGACCTGCGCGTCAAGCAGGGCAAACCGGTGACCCCGGCCTTCCTGTTCGCCGCACTGCTGTGGCCTGCCCTGCCGGCACGCGCACTGTACCTGCAAAGCCAGGGCGTACCGCCGATCCCGGCGATGAACGAAGCCGCCCACGACCTGATCGCCGAACAGTGCCAGCGCATTGCTATTCCCAAGCGCTTCACCCTGCCGATCCGCGAAATCTGGGACATGCAGGAACGCCTGCCACGGCGCAGCGGCAAACGTGCCGACATGCTGCTGGACAACCCGCGTTTCCGCGCCGGCTACGACTTCCTGCTGCTGCGCGAAAGTGCCGGCGAAGAAACCGATGATCTGGGCCAATGGTGGACCGACTACCAGGACGCCCACGACAGCGAACGCCGCGACATGATCCGCGAGCTGGGTAGCCGTGACGAAGGCTCGGGGCCAGCCCCGCGCAAACGCAAGCGCAGCAACAGCAAGCGCAAGAGCGGTGGTGGCGACGAGGCCTTCGACTGAGCATGCCGGTACGCGCCTATATTGGCCTGGGCAGCAACCTCGACGCCCCCGCCGAGCAACTGCGCAGCGCCCTCCAGGCGCTGGATCAGATCGCCGGGACGCGCCTGGTGGCCACTTCGTCGTTGTACACCAGTGACTCCCTGCTGCCCGGCCAGCCGCGCTACACCAATGCGGTCGCTGCCCTGGACACCGAGCTGGCACCGCTGGCGTTGCTCGATGCCCTGCAGGGTATCGAGAACGACCAGGGTCGGGTGCGCAAGGAGCGCTGGGGCCCGCGCACACTTGACCTGGATGTACTGCTGTTCGGCGATCAGCTCATCGATGTGCCACGCCTGAAAGTGCCGCATTACCACCTGCATGCCCGCCCCTTCGTGCTTTATCCACTGGCCGAACTGGTCCCTGACGACTTCCATCTGGCAGACGGCCGCAGCCTCGCGCAACTGCTCCAGGACTGCCCGTTCGTCGGGCTGGAACGCTTGTAATCCGGGCGTTTCAGCCATCGGTAACGCCAGTAACACCCTGATCGTAACAATGCGGTAACAGGGTGATTGACTTCCCCCCCATCGCTCACGACTATAGGCGTCCCGCGGCGCCCGTATGCCGCATCACACCCATTTAGGCCCGGACAGCCCTGTGACCGAACATCACGCACGATGATGTGCCGCTCCGGAAGATGAATACACGCGTTGTACGCAGTCGTTTTTCACAGCGCCTGAACGAGGATTTCGCTACATGCCTGAAGTAACCCTGACCACCCTGCATGGCCTGAAGGCCAAGGGTGAGAAAATCACCATGCTGACCTGCTATGACGCCACCTTCGCCAAGGCCGCCAGCCAGGCCGGCGTCGAGGTGCTGCTGGTTGGCGATTCGCTCGGCATGGTCCTGCAGGGCCATGACAGCACCCTGCCCGTCACCACCGACGACATGGCCTACCACACCGCCTGCGTCAAACGCGGCAACGACGGTGCGCTGATCCTGGCCGACCTGCCCTTCATGGCCCATGCCACGCTCGAGCAGTCGTTCGCCAACTGCGCCAAGCTGATGCGCGCCGGTGCGCACATGATCAAGGTCGAAGGTGCCGCCTGGCTGGGCGAAACCATCCGTCTGCTGGCCGACCGCGGCGTGCCGGTGTGCGCGCACATGGGCCTGACCCCGCAGACCGTCAACGTGCTCGGTGGCTACAAGGTCCAGGGGCGCCAGGAAGGCCAGGCGCAACAGATGCGCGCCGATGCCATCGCCCTCGAGCAGGCTGGCGCCGCCATGCTGCTGCTCGAATGCGTGCCCAGCGAGCTGGCCACGGAGATTTCCCAGGCGGTGAGCATTCCAGTAATCGGTATCGGTGCCGGCAGTGGTACCGACGGTCAGGTACTGGTGCTGCACGACATGCTGGGCCTGTCGCTCAGCGGCCGCGTGCCGAAATTCGTGAAGAACTTCATGGCTGGCCAGCCCGATATCCAAAGCGCCCTGGCGGCCTACGTCAAGCAGGTCAAGGACGTGAGTTTCCCAGCACCTGAGCACGGGTTCAGCGCATGAATACCGTCAAGACTGTCCGCGAACTGCGCGCCGCCGTAGCGCGCGCCCGCGGCGAAGGCAAGCGTATCGCCTTCGTCCCGACCATGGGCAACCTGCACAGCGGCCATGCCGCGCTGGTGACCAAGGCCGCCCAGCGCGCCGACTTCGTGGTGGCCAGCATCTTCGTCAACCCGCTGCAGTTCGGCGCAGGCGAAGACCTCGACAAATACCCACGCACCCTCGCCGCCGATCAGGAAACCCTGTTGCAGGCCGGTTGCCATCTGCTGTTCGCGCCCACGGTCGAAGAGATGTACCCCGACGGCATGACCGTGCAGACGCGGGTGAGCGTGCCACAACTGTCCGAAGGCCTGTGCGGCGCCAGCCGCCCCGGGCACTTCGAGGGTGTGGCGACGGTGGTCAGCAAGCTGTTCAACATGGTCCAGCCGGATCTGGCCGTGTTTGGCGAAAAAGACTACCAGCAGCTGGCGGTCATCCGCGCCATGGTGCGTGACCTGAACATGCCAATTCAGATCATCGGTGAGCCGACCGTGCGGGCTGAAGACGGATTGGCACTGTCTTCGCGCAACGGTTATCTCAACGCTGAGCAACGCGCTGCAGCACCTGCGCTGTACCAGGCGCTGGGCCAACTGGCCGATGGTATTCGTCGCGGGCGACGCGACTTCGCGGCATTGCTCGACGAGGGCCAGGCCAAACTGGTGGCCGCCGGGTTCCGCCCGGACTACCTGGAAGTGCGTCATGCACTGACCCTGAAGCCTGCGCAGCCGGACGATCGCGACCTGGTGATTCTGGGGGCGGCGTACCAGGGAAGCACGCGGTTGATCGACAACCTCTACCTGCATCTGGACGAGCCTTCGGCGTAATCCAGACCGGCCTCTTCGCAGCACTACGTGCGAGGAGGCCGCAACTGTCTTACCTTGTCCCGAAACCCCGCAAAAATTTCATCCTCCTCCTGCCCCTGCCCATTCCCGCCGCCTGGCCAATGCCTATAATGGGCCTCTCCTGCAACTGGCAAAGACTGCCAGTGTCAAAGCCTGACCATGCCCGAAGGAAACCATCCGCAATGGCGTATTACCGCACTCCCCACGATGTGACGGCCCTGCCCGCCTGGCAGGCGCTCCAGCAGCACCGCGATGCCATGCAGGGGTTCAGCATGCGCGACGCCTTCTCCGCCGATCCCAAGCGCTTCGAGCAATTCTCGCTCAGCAGCTGCGGCCTTTTTCTCGATTACTCGAAGAACCTGATCAACGAAAAGACCCGCGAACTGCTGGTCGAACTGGCCCAGGAAGTCGGCCTGGCTGATGCGATCAAGTCGATGTTCAGCGGCGAGATCATCAACGGCTCCGAAGGCCGTCCGGTACTGCACACCGCCCTGCGCCGCCCGGTTGGCGACAAGCTCAGCGTGGGGGGCGTCAATGTGATGCCCGAAGTGCACAAGGTTCTCAACCAGATCACCGAACTGGTCGGCCGCATCCACGACGGCCTATGGCGCGGCTACAGCGAAAAGCCGATCACCGACGTGGTCAACATCGGCATCGGCGGCTCCTTCCTCGGCCCCGAACTGGTCTCCGAGGCCCTGCTGCCCTACGCCCAGCGCGGCGTGCGCTGCCACTACCTGGCCAACATCGACGGCAGCGAGTTCCACGAGCTGTCAGCCAACCTGCGCGCCGAAACCACCCTGTTCATCGTTTCGTCGAAGTCGTTCAACACCCTCGAAACCCTGAAGAACGCCATGGCGGCACGCACCTGGTACCTCGCCCAGGGCGGCTCGGAAGCCGAGCTCTACCGCCACTTCATCGCAGTCTCCAGCAACAAGGCCGCCGCCGTGGCCTTCGGCATTCGTGAAGAAAACATCTTCCCGATGTGGGATTGGGTGGGCGGGCGCTATTCGCTGTGGTCGGCCATTGGCCTGCCGATCGCCCTGGCCATCGGTACTGCCAACTTCAAGGAACTGCTGTCCGGCGCCTATACCATGGACCAGCATTTCCAGACCGCGCCGTTCGAAAAGAACATGCCGGTCCTGCTGGCCCTGCTCGGCGTTTGGTACGGCAACTTCTGGAATGCCAGCAGCCACGCGATCCTGCCGTATGACCACTACCTGCGTAACATCACCAAGCACCTGCAACAGCTGGACATGGAGTCCAACGGCAAGAGCGTTTTGACCGACGGTTCCCCGGTGAAAACCGAGACCGGCCCGGTGATCTGGGGTGGCGTTGGCTGCAACGGTCAGCACGCCTATCACCAGTTGTTGCATCAAGGCACCCAGATGATTCCGGCCGACTTCATCGTGCCGGTGGTGAGCTTCAACCCGGTGGCCGACCATCACCAGTGGCTGTATGCCAACTGTCTGTCGCAGAGCCAGGCGCTGATGCTGGGCAAGACTCGCGAGGAAGCCGAGACCGAGCTGCGCGCCAAAGGCCTGAACGAAGCAGATGTCGAAAAGCTTGCACCGCACAAGGTGATTCCGGGCAACCGCCCGAGCAACACCCTGGTGGTCGAGCGCATCAGCCCACGCCGCCTCGGCGCGCTGGTGGCGATGTACGAGCACAAGGTCTTCGTGCAGAGCGTGGTCTGGGGCATCAACGCCTTCGACCAGTGGGGCGTAGAGTTGGGCAAGGAGCTGGGCAAGGGGGTCTACCAGCGTCTGGTCGGCAGCCTGGAAGACAGCGCCGAAGATGGCTCGACCCAAGGGCTGATCAACTACTTCCGCGGACGTCACCGCGGTTGACCTGAACGCTGAATTCGCGGGCGAGCCCGCTCCTACAGGCCCTTGTAGGAGCGGGCTCGCCCGCGAAGAGGCCAGCACAGGTTGAACAACAGTTCCAGCTACACTGTCCATCGAATAGCCGTTGAAGTCCCTCCGACAAGAGCAGGACCACCCGCCATGTTCGATATCCGCGACTACCCCCAGGCCCTGTCTGTCAGCCAGGCCGCCGAACTCTCCGACGCAGATTACCGCCGCCTCTACCGCCAGTCGGTGGACGACCCCGATACCTTCTGGGCCGAGCAGGCCGCTCGCCTGGACTGGATCAAACCCTGGTCGAGCGTGCAACAGTGCGACCTCAAGACCGGCACCGCACGCTGGTTCGATGGCGCCCAGCTCAATGTCAGTTACAACTGCATCGACCGTCATCTCGACAAACGTGGCGACCAGACCGCCCTGCTCTGGGAAGACGACGACCCGAAAGACGCCAGACCGATCACCTACCGCGAGCTGCATCGCCAGGTCTGCCGCCTGGCCAACGCCCTGAAAGCCCGTGGCGTGAAGAAAGGCGATCGGGTCTGCATCTACATGCCGATGATCCCCGAAGCCGCCTACGCCATGCTCGCCTGCACGCGGATCGGCGCCATTCACTCGGTGGTGTTCGGCGGTTTCTCCCCCGATGCCCTGCGCGACCGTATCCTCGATGCCGACTGCCGCACGGTGATCACTGCCGACGAGGGCGTGCGCGGCGGCAAGCGTATCCCGCTCAAGCAGAACGTCGACAAAGCCCTGGCCGATTGCCCGGATGTCAGCAGTGTGCTGGTGGTCAAGCGCACCGGGGGCGATGTGGCCTGGAGCGAAGGACGCGACCTCTGGTACCACGAAGCCACCGAGCACGCCGGCGACGACTGCGCCCCCGAACCGATGGCCGCCGAAGACCCGTTGTTCATCCTCTACACCTCAGGCAGTACCGGCAAACCCAAGGGCGTGCTGCACAGCACGGCGGGCTACCTGCTGCAGGCAACGATGACGTTCAAGGTGGTGTTCGACTATCGCGACGGCGAAGTCTTCTGGTGCACCGCCGACGTAGGCTGGGTCACGGGCCACAGCTACATCGTCTACGGCCCGCTGGCCAACGGTGCCATCTCGCTGATGTTCGAAGGCGTGCCCAACTACCCGGACACCTCGCGCTTCTGGCAGGTGGTCGACAAGCACCAGGTGAACATCTTCTACACCGCGCCCACGGCCCTGCGCGCCTTGATGCGCGAAGGCAACGCACCGTTGCAAGGTACCTCGCGCAAAAGCCTGCGCCTGCTCGGCAGCGTCGGCGAGCCGATCAACCCCGAAGCCTGGGAATGGTATTTCGAAGCCGTGGGGCAAAAGCGCTGCCCCATCGTCGACACCTGGTGGCAGACCGAGACCGGCGGCATCATGCTCACCCCTCTGCCTGGCACACCACGGCTGAAGCCCGGCTGTGCCACGCAACCGATGTTCGGTGTACAACCGGTGCTGCTGGACGAAAAAGGCAAGCCGATCGAAGGCCCTGGTGCCGGCCTGCTGGCGATCAAGGCCAGTTGGCCAGGGCAGATCCGTAGCGTCTATGGTGATCACCAGCGTATGGTCGACACCTACTTCAAACCCATGCCCGGCTACTACTTCACCGGCGATGGCGCACGCCGCGATGCTGACGGCGACTACTGGATCACCGGGCGTATCGACGATGTGATCAACGTATCCGGCCATCGCATCGGCACCGCCGAGGTAGAGAGTGCGCTAGTCCTGCACGACAAGGTCGCCGAGGCTGCGGTGGTCGGCTACCCCCACGACCTCAAGGGCCAGGGCGTGTATGCCTTCGTCACCACGATGAATGGCATCACCGCGGACGATGCGCTCAAGGCCGAGCTGCTGGCGCTGGTCAGCAAGGAGATCGGCAGCTTCGCCAAACCCGAGCTGATCCAGTGGGCACCGGCCTTGCCCAAGACCCGCTCGGGCAAGATCATGCGGCGTATACTGCGCAAGATCGCCTGCAACGAGCTGGACAACCTCGGCGATACCTCGACCCTCGCAGACCCCAGCGTGGTCCAGGGCCTCATCGACACACGCCTCAACCACTAGACGGCCGCCAGGCGGCCAGTACAGGTCGCCATGGAAGCCTTACGTCGCCGCATCGAAACCCAGGTCATGAGCCTCACCGGGCTGGCCCTCGGCCAGCTCGACCTGGAGTCCCCCAAGGGTGACCCGGGCCTGTTCGGCCCGCAAAGCGTCAGCTGGCAAGTACATGGTGATTTCCCCAGCATGCTGATCGGCGGCATCAGCGCATTGATGCTGCAACTGCTGCATCCACTGGCACTGGCCGGGGTCTGGGATCACTCGAATTTTCGCGAAGACCTGCTCGGCCGTCTGCGCCGCACCAGTCAGTTCATCTCCGGTACGACCTTCGGCTCGACGCGAGATGCCGAATGGTTGATCGACAAGGTCCGCAGCATCCACCTCAAGGTGGTCGGTACCGCTCCCGACGGACGCCATTACGCGGCCAGCGACCCGGACCTGCTGACCTGGGTGCACGTGGCGGAGGTCAGCAGTTTTCTCGCCGCCCACCTGCGCTACTGCAACCCACGGCTGTCAGTGGCTGACCAGGATGCCTACTACGACGAGATCGCCTTGATCGCCGAGCGGCTGGGCGCCCGAGACGTCCCGCGTTCATGTCGTCAGGTAGACGACTATCTGCAGCACATGCGCCCACAACTGCAGTGCGATGCCCGCAGCCTGGAGGTGGTCGGCATACTGCTCGAAGCCCCGGCGCCCAGTCGGCTGGCAGAACCCGTGGGCAAGCTGATGCTGCACGCGGGCATCGACTTGCTGCCCGATTGGGCCAGCGCCCTGCTCGGTCTGCACCAAGGCCCCCTGCAGCGTCGCATGGTGCGCCTGGGCGTGGAGCGTACAGCGCCCGTGTTGCGCTGGGCCATGCGCGACGGTTCGGCGCATCGCGCCCGGCGGCGGATGGGCTTGCTCTAAGAGTTCTCCGATGTATCGGAACTGATTTGACGTGCCATACTCCAAGCACCTCCGCTCGAGACAGACGACGCCGCACATGCCCAAAGGATTGAATCGCGCCATTGGCGCCTTGCTGGCCATCGTGGCCCTGTACAGCCTGCTTGGCTTCTTCATTCTTCCCGGTGTGGGCCTGCGCATCGCCAACCAGCAACTGGCGCAGTACGCCAGCGTGCCGGCGCACCTGCAGCGTATCGAGCTCAACCCGTTCAGCCTTGAGCTGACGTTGTGGGGCCTGCAGATCGGCGAGCCGGGCAAGGAGCAGGTGGCCTTCGAACGCCTCTACGCCAACCTCTCCCTCGACAGCCTATGGAGCGGCGCCCTGCACCTGGACGCGGTAGAGCTGGACAAGCCGCGCACCGAGCTGCTGTTCGCCAAGGACGGCAGCCTCAACCTCAGTCAGCTGTTCAAGCTGCCGCCGAGCGAGCCGAAACCGGACGAGCCGCCGAGCGATCCGTTCCCGCTGCGGATCGCCAGCATCAAGCTCAACGAAGGCTACCTGCACTTCCAGGACCTGCGCCCGAGCGAACCCATCGAGTTCCTCTATGACTCGATGAACCTCGAACTGAAGAACCTCAGCACCTTGCCGGACGACAGCGCCGACATGACGCTGGTCGCCAACGGCCCCAATGGCGGGCGTATCGACTGGAGCGGCAACCTGAGCCTGTCGCCCATCACCTCCGAAGGCACGCTGAAGATCACCGACAGCAAGATGAAGCTGTTCTGGCCTTACGTACGTGATGCTGTACCGCTGGTGCTGGAAGACGGCGTCCTCAGCCTCGATACCCACTACAAACTGAACCTGTCCAAGGAAACCGAGCTGCTGCTCGATAACGCCTCCGTGCGCGTCGCGCCCTTCGCCATCAAGGCGCCCGATGGCCGCCCACTGGCGCGCCTGGCCAGCCTTGAGGTCAGCGAAACCTCCATCGACCTGGCCAAGCAGCTGGTGACCGTCGGCAAGATCCGTAGCGAAAAACTCGAAACCTGGGCAGCCCTCGAACGTGACGGTCAGCTCGACTGGCAGAAACTCTTCGCCAGTCAGCCCGCCAAAGCCACCCCCAAGGAAAAGGCCGAGCCCGCCACCGCAGCGCCGCCCCCCGAGGAAAACGCCGCCAAGCAGCCCAGCAAACCCTGGCAGGTTCTGCTCAAGGATGTTCAGGCACGCAACTACATGATTCACCTGGCCGACCGCAGCCAGAAAGAGCCCGTGGCACTCGATGTCGGGCCGCTCAACCTGGACATGCAAGGCTTTGACAGCCTCAACAAGTCGCCCTTCACGCTCAAGCTCGACACCGGCGTGGGCCGCCAAGGCAAGCTGCAGGCTGCCGGCCAGGTCAACCTGGCACCGGTCACCGCCAAGCTGGACGTCAGTACCCGCGACATCGACCTGCGCGTAGCCCAGGCCTACATCAGCCCGTTCATTCGCCTGGAGCTGCGCAGCGGCATGCTCGCCAGCGATCTCAAGGTCGACCTCAAGGGCACCGAGCCACTGGCCTTCAGCGTGGCGGGCAAGGCCCAGGTCAACCAGTTGCACACCCTCGACACGATCAAGGGGCGCGACTTCGTGAAATGGCAGCAGGTGAACGTCGATGGGCTGTCCTATGTGCACGGCGACGCCCTTTCGATCGACAAGGTCACCCTGTTGCAGCCCTACGCGCGCTTCATCATCAACGAAGACCGCACCACCAGTGTCGACGACCTTCTCATCCCGCAACCTGCTGACGCACCAACCGCCAGCCAAGCGAAACCGGCCACAGCCAGCAATGAAAAGCCGCTGGGCATCCGAATCGGCCAGATCGATATCAACGATGGCTCGGCCAACTTCGCCGACCTGACATTGACGCCCAACTTCGCCACCGCCGTACAGCAGTTGAACGGCCAGATCGGCACCATCGACAACCGCAAGCCGCTCCCGGCGAAAGTGGACGTCAAAGGCAAGGTCGATCGCTACGCGCCGGTGACCATCAAGGGCGCATTGAATCCGTTCGACCCGATGGCCAGCCTCGACATCGCCACCAGCTTCAAGCGCGTCGAACTGACCACCCTGACGCCCTACTCCGGCAAGTTCGCCGGGTTCCGCATCCGCAAGGGACGTCTGAATCTCGACCTGCACTATGTGATCACAAAGGGCCAGCTCAAGGCCGAGAACAAGGTCGTGGTGGAGCAACTGCAACTGGGTGAAAAAGTCGACAGCCCCGATGCCGTCGACCTGCCTATTCGCCTCGCTGTCGCGTTGCTCAAGGATACCGAGGGCAAGATCTCCATCGAGCTGCCTGTCACGGGCGATCTCAACAACCCGCAGTTCAGCGTCATGCCGATCGTCTGGCAAACCCTGCGCAACCTGGTGCTGCGTGCGGCGCAGGCGCCGTTCAAGTTCATCGGCGGATTGATTGCCGGTGGCGGTTCGGAGGATCTGGGCAACGTATCCTTCGCTCCCGGCTCCAGCGATCTCAGCAGCGAGGCCCAGTCGGCCCTGGACAAACTGGCCTCGGCCCTGCAACAGCGGCCGGAACTGCGCCTGGAGATCGAAGGTACCAGCGCACAGAGCAGCGACGGCCCATTGATCGCCCAACAGCGTCTGGAACGCGAATACCAGGCGACCTGGTACAAGATTCTGCAGCGGCGCGGTGACAAGGTACCGGCCAATGCCTCGATGCTGGTGGTCGACGACAGCGACAAGCCGGCCATGCTCGAGGGCATCTACCGCACCCGTCTCAAGCAGCAGCCACCTGCAGAATGGGAAAAGCTCAGCCGCGAAGAGCGCACCACCAAGCTGCGCGAGGCGGTGATCAAATCCTGGGCCGAAAGCGCGGCCTTGCTGCGCAACCTCGGCCAGGACCGGGCGAGCAGCATCAAGGACTACCTGGTAGACAAGGGCAAGCTGGAGGATGACCGGGTGTACTTCATCGACACTACCTTGGGTCAGGCCGAGAGCGACGGGCGAGTAATCACACCGATGCATCTGGACGCAGAGTAATCCCTGAACACTTTCAGACGCGCAAAGAGAAAGCCCCGGCAGATGCCGGGGCTTTCTCTTTGGGTGGCCAGATCCTTCTGAC
Organism: Pseudomonas sp. A014; assembly: GCF_052378495.1. Lineage (NCBI taxonomy): Bacteria > Pseudomonadati > Pseudomonadota > Gammaproteobacteria > Pseudomonadales > Pseudomonadaceae > Pseudomonas > Pseudomonas sp. A014. The sequence goes on along the minus strand of NZ_CP199001.1, from coordinate 786,082 downwards.
CGGCGGGACAATCCTTATTCGGTTTTCAGCGCTTCAGCAGTTACGTCTTTCACGCCTTTGATCTTCTTGGTGATGTTCACCGCGGTTTCTTTCTGCGATGGGGTGACCTTCGTGTCCGAAGACAGGGAGACAACACCGTGGCTGGTTTCAACCTTGATATCGCTGCCTGGGATGCCTTTTTCGGTCAGCAGATCAGCCTTGACCTTGGTGGTGATCCAGGTGTCCGAGGTTTCTTGCTTGGCATCGGCCACCGGTTGGTTGGAAGCCAGCATCACTGGAGCTTGGGTAGCCTCTGCGGCGAATGCGCCGTTAGCCATCGACAGAGTCAGGGCGGTAGCAGTAGCGGCAGCAATGGCAAACTTCTTCATGTGGGTCACTCCTGTTTATTCGAAAGATCTGCGCCGTGGTTCCTGGCTGCAGGTATGAAGGTAGTTGCAGGGGCTGTGCCAGTTTTTCCGCTTCGCTTGATTCCTTTAAAAACAAAGAGTTACGGCATTTCACTTGTCAGGGGAATCGTGCAATTTGCAAGCCCGGCGAAAAACCTGCATGCAAGATGCAAGTCCAACAGGTTTTTCTGCGCGCATAAAAAAGGACCTCCGAGGAGGTCCTTTTTCAGTCATTGCCGATAAGGCTTAGACACCCGATGCCTTGGCAGCGGCGACGTCCTTGATCGACAGCTTGATACGGCCGCGGTTGTCCACGTCCAGTACCAGTACTTCGACTTCCTGGCCTTCTTTCAGCACGTCGGTGACCTTCTCTACACGCGCATCGCTGAGCATGGAGATGTGCACCAGACCGTCCTTGCCAGGCAGGATGTTGACGAAGGCGCCGAAGTCGACGATACGCTCGACCTTGCCGACGTAGATCTTGCCGATCTCGGCTTCTGCGGTGATACCCAGGATGCGCTGCTTGGCAGCATCTGCCGCTTCCTTGGTTTCGCCGAAGATCTTGATCGAGCCGTCGTCTTCGATGTCGATCGAAGCCTTGGTCTCTTCACAGATGGCGCGGATGGTGGCGCCGCCTTTACCGATGACGTCACGGATCTTGTCGGTGTCGATCTTCATCGCGATCATGGTCGGGGCGTTGGCCGACAGCTCGGTACGCGACTGACCGATGATCTGGTTCATCTGGCCGAGGATGTTCAGGCGAGCTTCCAGGGCCTGGCCCAGGGCGATCTCCATGATCTCTTCGGTGATGCCGTTGATCTTGATGTCCATCTGCAGCGCGGTGACGCCTTTGGCGGTACCGGCAACCTTGAAGTCCATGTCGCCCAGGTGGTCTTCGTCACCGAGGATGTCGGTCAGGATCGCGAACTTCTCGCCTTCCTTGACCAGGCCCATGGCGATACCGGCAACCGGCGCTTTCATCGGAACGCCAGCGTCCATCAGAGCCAGGGAAGCACCGCAGACCGAAGCCATGGAGCTCGAACCGTTGGATTCGGTGATTTCCGAAACGACGCGGATGGTGTACGGGAACACGTCAGCGGCAGGCAGCATGGCCTGAACCGAGCGACGAGCAAGACGGCCGTGACCGATCTCGCGACGGCCAGCACCGCCCATGCGACCACATTCGCCTACCGAGAACGGCGGGAAGTTGTAGTGCAGCATGAAGGGGTCTTTCTTCTCGCCTTCGAGAGTGTCCAGCAGCTGGGCGTCACGGGCGGTGCCGAGGGTGGCAACGACCAGGGCCTGGGTTTCACCACGGGTGAACAGTGCCGAACCGTGGGTCTTGGGCAGAACACCGACTTCGATGTTCAGCGGACGTACGGTCTTGGTGTCGCGACCGTCGATACGCGGCTTGCCGTTGACGATGTTTTCGCGAACGGTGCGGTACTCGATTTCGCCGAAGATGTCTTTGACTTCGCTCGCCGATGGCTGGCCTTCCTCACCGGAGAACTTGGCGACGGCCTGGTCGCGCAGCTCGCCCAGACGCGCGTAGCGGTCGGCCTTGACGGTGATGGTGTAGCCCTGGGATACGGCTTCACCGAACTCGGCGCGAATAGCGTCGAACAGTGCAGTGTTGGCAACGGCTGGTTTCCAGTCCCAGGTTGGCTTGCCGGCTTCGGCGGCCAGTTCCTTGACGGCCTTGATCACAGCCTGGAACTCGTCGTGGGCGAACAGCACGGCGCCCAGCATCTGGTCTTCGGTCAGCTCCTGGGCTTCCGATTCGACCATCAGTACGGCGTCGGAGGTACCGGCAACGACCATGTCCAGGCTCGAGGCAGCCAGTTGCTCGTAGGTCGGGTTAAGCAGGTAGCCGGTGCTTTCATGGAAGGCAACGCGGGCGGCGCCGATCGGGCCTTCGAACGGAATGCCGGAGATGGCCAGGGCAGCCGAGGTACCGATCATCGCAGCGATGTCCGGATCGGTCTTCTTGCTGGTGGAAACCACGGTGCAGACGACCTGCACTTCGTTCATGAAACCTTCAGGGAAGAGCGGGCGGATCGGACGGTCGATCAGACGCGAGGTCAGGGTTTCTTTCTCGGAAGGACGGCCTTCACGCTTGAAGAAACCGCCAGGGATCTTGCCAGCGGCGTAGGTCTTTTCCTGATAGTGCACGGACAGCGGGAAGAAGCCCTTGCCTGGATCGGCTTGCTTGGCACCGACCACGGTCACCAGCACGGTGACATCGTTGTCGACGGTGACCAGCACGGCGCCGGTGGCCTGACGGGCAATGCGGCCCGTTTCGAGAGTGACGGTCGATTGACCGAACTGGAACGTCTTGATTACCGGGTTCACGGTTTCCTACCTTTTCAGTGGCTCTTGGGGGAACTGGGAAAACTGGGATCTTGCGAATTCTTGGGCGGAAGGGAGTGTCGACTCCGTTGACCGTCCAGATACAACACGAGGCTGGGAGCCTGGGCGTCTTGCGAAAAATTCGCTCAACGGCATCAGGCTGCCAACCTCGGAGATACGCGTGGCGTGTCCAAGGGTAGCGCTGACAAGCAGCGCTCCCCAAGCATGCGACACGCCATGCACACCACTGGCCAGTCCGCTATTAGCGACGCAGGCCCAGGCGACCGATCAGGGCGCTGTAACGAGTGGTGTCTTTGCCCTTCAGGTAATCCAGCAGCTTACGACGCTGGTTGACCATACGGATGAGACCACGACGGGAGTGGTGGTCTTTTTCGTTGGCCTTGAAGTGGCCTTGCAGCTTGTTGATGTTGGCGGTCAGCAGAGCAACCTGCACTTCCGGGCTACCGGTATCGCCGGCGGCTTGCTGGTAATCGGCAACGATCTGAGCTTTTTCTTCGACGCTGAGGGCCATTTGGCTTCTCCTGATAAACGGATCCCGCAAGCGGGGTCCAATAGGCCAGGGACTTGAATCCCTGTATTAATAAAAAGAGGTATGACCGTGCCTACTGACAGCCATCCTCGGTTCCCCAGCGCACGACCGAAGCCCTGCCCTGTGGTTTCGGTCATTCCGACCGAATCAGCCGACGCGGCGCAATGCGCCCGTCTTCGCTCACTTCACCGATACCGATGAAGCGACCATTGTGATCCTGTACCCGGACCATGCCGAACTGCGGCGCGTCCGGTGCTCGCACTGCCTGACCGTGCAGCCAGTAGAACGCGCTGTGCTCGGACAACAGCACCAGCGGCCAGTCCTGCAGCCCGCTGTCGGACGGCATGAGGAAGCGATCGAGTGCTTCGTTGCCGCCTTCGGCATGGGCCTGCTCGAGCTCCTCGAGCGTCACGGTCTGTGCCAGGGCGAAAGGCCCGGCCTGGGTGCGACGCAATTCTGCGACATAGGCACCACAGCCCAGCACCTCACCGATATCCTCGACCAACGTGCGGATATAGGTGCCTTTGCTGCAGCCGACCGAGAGGCGCGCACGGGTGCCTTCGCACTCGAGCAACTCCAAGCGGTTAATAGTAACAGAACGCGCCTCGCGCTCCACTACCTCTCCTGCACGCGCCAGCTTGTAAAGCGGCTGGCCGTCACGCTTGAGCGCCGAGTACATCGGCGGCACCTGGCGGATTTCACCTCGAAAACGCGGGATCGCGGCTTCGATATCGGCGCGACCAACGGTCACCTCACGGGTCTGCAGCACCTCGCCTTCGGCGTCCGCGGTGCTGGTAGTCTGCCCCAGCTGCATGACGGTTTCGTAGCCCTTGTCGGAATCGAGCAAGTACTGCGAAAACTTGGTCGCCTCACCGAAGCACAGCGGCAAAACACCGGTGGCCAGTGGGTCGAGGCTGCCGGTATGGCCGGCCTTTTCTGCATTGAGCAGCCAGCGGACCTTCTGCAACGCTGCATTGGAGGTGAACCCCAAGGGCTTGTCGAGCAGGATGATACCGCTGACGTTACGACGGATACGTTTGACCTGGGCCACCGCTTACTCCTTGGTGTCCAGCTCGTCGGCATCCTTGTGCAGGCGATCTTCGGCCACCGCACGTTCGATCAGTGCCGAGAGGTGAACACCCCGGCTGACACTTTCATCGAAGTGGAAATGCAGTTGTGGAACGCTGCGCAGTTGCATCGCCCGCCCGAGGTGCAGACGCAGGAAACTGGCGGCACTGTTGAGCGCCTTCAGGGTCTGGGGGACGGCGTCGGCGTCATCCTGGCCCATCACGGTGATGAAGACCTTGGCGTGACCGAGATCACGACTGACGTCGACCGCGGTGATGGTCACCAGGCCCACACGTGGATCCTTGACTTCACGGCGGATCAGCTCGGCCAGCTCGCGCTGCATCTGGTCGCCGATGCGTTGGGTACGGCTATATTCTTTTGCCATTTTTGCTACCTGTATCTTAAAGCGGCAAACGCCCGGTCAGGCGGGTGTGCCTGACCGGGCGTTACCTTCAGAGGCCCAGCCAGCCGCCTTGCGACGGGGCCTGGGCCGCGCCCATCCCTTACAGGGTACGGGCAACCTGGACTTTCTCGAAGACTTCGATCTTGTCGCCGACCTTGACGTCGTTGTAGCTCTTGACGCCGATACCGCATTCCATGCCGTTACGCACTTCGGCGGCGTCGTCCTTGAAGCGACGCAGCGATTCCAGCTCGCCTTCGAAGATCACAACGTCCTCGCGCAGTACGCGGATCGGACGGTTGCGGTACACGGTACCTTCGATGACCATACAGCCAGCGATGGCGCCGAACTTCGGCGAACGGAACACATCACGCACTTCGGCGACACCCAGGATGTTCTCGCGAACATCGCTGCCGAGCATGCCGGTCAGTGCTTTCTTGACGTCTTCGATGATGTCGTAGATCACGTTGTAGTAACGCATATCCAGACCTTCCTGCTCGACGATCTTGCGCGCGCCGGCATCGGCACGCACGTTGAAGCCGAACAGTACTGCATTCGAAGCCAGCGCCAGGTTGGCATCGCTCTCGGTGATACCACCGACGCCGCCACCGATGACACGCACCTGAACTTCGTCGTTGCCCAGGCTGCCGAGCGAGCCCTGGAGTGCTTCCAGAGAGCCGCGCACGTCGGTCTTGAGGACGATGTTGAGGGTCTTCTTCTCTTCCTGACCCATGGTCTCGAAGATGTTTTCCAGTTTGCCGGCGTGAGCACGGGCCAGCTTGACCTCGCGGTACTTGCCTTGACGGAACAGGGCGACTTCACGTGCCTTCTTCTCGTCAGCGACCACGGACAGCTCGTCACCGGCTTCCGGGGTGCCATCCAGGCCGAGGATCTCGACCGGGATCGACGGGCCGGCTTCCTTCACAGGCTTGCCGTTCTCGTCGAGCATGGCACGTACGCGGCCATAGTTGGAGCCAACCAGAACCATGTCGCCCTGACGCAGCGTACCGTCCTGAACCAGGATGGTGGCTACCGGACCGCGGCCCTTGTCCAGACGCGACTCGACGACAACGCCACGACCAGGGGCGGTCGGGGTGGCGGTCAGTTCGAGAATCTCGGCCTGCAGCAGGACGGCCTCGAGGAGTTCGTCGACACCGGTACCCATCTTCGCCGAAACCTTGACGAACGGAGTGTCACCACCCCAGTCCTCGGAGGTCACGCCTTCGACGGCCAGTTCGTTGCGGATGCGATCGAGGTCGGCACCCGGCTTGTCGATCTTGTTCACCGCGACCACCAGCGGAACACCAGCAGCTTTCGCATGCTGAACGGCCTCACGGGTCTGTGGCATCACGCCGTCGTCCGCCGCCACCACCAGGATGACGATGTCGGTCGCCTTGGCACCGCGGGCACGCATTTGGGTAAACGCAGCGTGGCCCGGAGTATCGAGGAAGGTGACCATGCCGCGGTCGGTTTCCACGTGGTAGGCACCGATGTGCTGGGTGATACCACCGGCTTCGCCAGCGGCGACCTTGGCACGACGGATGTAGTCGAGCAGCGAGGTCTTGCCGTGGTCGACGTGGCCCATGACGGTCACGACCGGCGCGCGGGACTCGACTTCACCTTCGAACTTCAGCGATTCGGCCAGGGAGTCTTCCAGGGCGGTATCGCTGACCAGGGTGACCTTGTGGCCCAGCTCTTCGGCGACCAACTGAGCGGTCTCCTGGTCAAGCACCTGGTTGATGGTGACCGGAGTACCCAGCTTGAACATGAACTTGACGACTTCGGCAGCCTTGACCGACATCTGCTGAGCCAGCTCGGAGACGGTGATGGTCTCGCCGATGCTGACATCACGGATGACCGGACCAGTCGGGCTCTGGAAGCCGTGCTGGTTGCGCTTCTTCAGTTTGCTCTTGCCGCCACGGCCACGACGCGCGCCATCGCTCTCTTCGTCAGTGGTGCGCGGTGCAGCGCGCGGAGTCGGAGCTTTTTCCTTCTCCTTGACCTTGACCTTGATCGAAACGCGAGGGGCTTCGCCACGACGTTCGCCACCAGCGCCACGACGATCGTCGTCACGGGTGCGGTTTTCGTTGCGACGGTTCTCGTCCTTCTTGCGCTCGGCGGCACGTGCGGCGGCGTCATCGGACACCGGGGCATCAGCCACTACAGGCTCGGCAGCAGCCGGAGCCGGCTCGGCACGTGGCGCAGGCGCCACAACCGGAGCTTCGGCGGCCTGACGGCGAGCCTGCTCTTCGTTACGCTGGCGAGTCTCGGCCTCGACCTTCTCACGCGCAGCATTCTCAGCGGCACGGCGCTCTTCAGCCTCACGCTTCTGCTCGGCCTGGATCTCTTCCGGGCTGCGCTGCACGAATACTTTCTTCTTGCGTACTTCTACGCTGATGCTCTTGCTACCGGCGACACGCAGGGTGCTGGTGGTCTTGCGCTGCAAGGTAATCTTGCGTGGCTCTTCCGCCTTGCTCTTGTGGCTGCTCTTCAGATGAGTCAGCAGAACCTGCTTCTCATTGTCGGTCACTACCTGACCGGCGTCGGTGTGCGGCAGACCTGCCTCACGCATCTGCTGCAGCAGGCGCTCTACCGGTGCCTCGACCTCTTGGGCCAGTTCTTTCACCGTGACTTGCGTCATGCACTTCTCTCCTCAGGCCGCGCCTAATTACTCGAACCAGTGGGCTCGGGCGGCCATGATCAACTTGCCGGCACGCTCTTCGTCGATGCCGTCGATGTCGAGCAGGTCGTCGATCGACTGCTCGGCCAGGTCTTCGCGGTTAACCACGCCGCGCACCGCCAGTTCCGCCGCCAGATCCTTGTCCATGCCCTCGAGGGAGAGCAGGTCTTCGGCCGGATGGGCGTCTGCCAGTTTTTCTTCGGTAGCGATGGCTTTGGTCAACAAACGGTCCTTGGCACGAGCACGCAGCTCGTTGACGATTTCCTCGTCGAAGCCATCGATGTTGAGCATTTCTTCCAACGGTACGTAAGCAATTTCTTCGAGGCTGGTGAAGCCTTCGTCGACCAGCACCTGTGCCAGCTCTTCGTCGACTTCCAGTTCCTCGATGAAGTTACGCAGGATGTCACCTGTTTCAGCTTGCTGCTTGGCCTGGATATCCTTCTCGGTCATCACGTTCAGGGTCCAGCCAGTCAGCTGACTGGCCAGGCGAACGTTCTGACCGCCGCGGCCGATAGCCTGCGCCAGGTTGTCCTCGGCAACGGCGATGTCCATTGCGTGGGCATCCTCGTCAACGATGATCGCCGCGACTTCGGCCGGCGACATGGCGTTGATGACGAACTGCGCCGGGTTCTCGTCCCACAGGACGATATCCACACGCTCACCACCCAACTCACCGGAGACTGCCTGGACGCGCGAACCCCGCATGCCGATGCAGGCGCCTTGAGGATCGATACGCTTGTCCTTGGAACGCACGGCGATCTTGGCACGCGAACCCGGATCACGGGATGCTGCCATCACCTCGATCAGGCCCTCGGCGATTTCCGGCACTTCGATGCGGAACAGCTCGATCAGCATCTGCGGTGCGGTACGCGACAGGATCAACTGCGGGCCACGGTTCTCGGTGCGAATTTCCTTGAGCAGTGCACGCAGGCGCACACCGACGCGGAAAGTCTCACGCGGGATGATGTCTTCGCGAGCCAGCAGCGCCTCGGCATTATTGCCCAGGTCGACGATGACGTTGTCGCGAGTGACCTTCTTGACGGTGCCGGAGATGATCTCGCCGACACGCTCGCGGTAGGCGTCGACCACTTGGGCGCGCTCGGCCTCGCGAACCTTCTGCACGATGACCTGCTTCGCAGTCTGGGCGGCGATACGACCGAACTCGATGGACTCGATCTTCTCCTCGATCACGTCGCCAATCTTGGCGTCCGGATGAGAGTCCTTGATCTTGTCCAGCCAGGTTTCGATCGCCGGATCGTCCAGGTCGTTTTCGTCGACCACGGTCCAGCGACGGAAGGTCTCGTAGCTACCGGTGTGGCGGTTGATTTCCACACGCAGATCGACTTCGTCTTCAAAACGTTTTTTGGTTGCAGTAGCCAGGGCCACTTCCAGCGCTTCGAAAATGACGCCGGGTGGTACACCCTTTTCGTTGGATACCGATTCAACAACCAGCAGTACTTCTTTGCTCATCGTACGCCTCGCCTTGCGCAAGCCATTAGGCCCGGAATGTCCGCCGGGCCCGGCACGTCTCAGTCAAAACTGGGAATAATATTGGCCTTGTCGATCGAGTCGATCGGCAGCAGGAATTCGTTGGTATCCACCTGGATCACCACGTCCTGATCCTCCACACCGCGGAGAAGGCCCTGGAAGTTACGACGACCCTCGAAGGGCGTACGCAGCTTGATCTTCACTTGCTCGCCCGCATGCGAAGCAAACTGTTCCAGTGTGAACAGCGGGCGATCCATGCCTGGAGAGGACACCTCGAGGGTGTATTCACTGCTGATCGGATCTTCCACATCAAGAATGGCGCTGGCCTGACGGCTGACCGCTTCGCAGTCGTCCACCAGGATGCCGTCTTCCTTGTCGATATAGATGCGTAGTACCGAATGCTTACCCTGGGAAACGTATTCGATCCCCCAGCACTGATAGCCCAGACCCTCGACAACCGGGGCCAACAAGGCCTGCAACTGTTCTAGCTTGCTCGACACCTGAACCCCCTCGTGCATGCTGTGCAAATAAAAAATGGGCGAAGCGCCCATCCCTGAAAGCGCCGTTGAACAACGACGCGAAGAACTGTTCAGCTAGCAAAAAGCCCCTGAAAAGGGGCTCCGCTGAAGCTGGTTGCGGGGGCTGGATTTGAACCAACGACCTTCGGGTTATGAGCCCGACGAGCTACCAAGCTGCTCCACCCCGCGACAAAGCTGGGGCGAAAGTATAAGACCGAACCCTGTGCAGGGTCAATCCGACCTCCACCTGCAAGAAAGCCCGCTAAAGCGGGCTCTCATGCTTCAATTGGTACCGAGAAGGGGACTCGAACCCCTACACCCTATGGGCACAACCACCTCAAGGTTGCGTGTCTACCAATTCCACCACCTCGGCAATATTACATCTTGAAACCCGTTACTTCTGCTCTTCGGTAGGAGGAGGGACGTCACCTTTTGGGGCGGCTTCACTCTTCTGTTCCTGGAGCACCGGTACATCATCATTTACTGCCGGCTTTTGCTCTTTAACTTCCAGCACTGCTGGATCTGGCAAACCGGCTTGAGTCAGCTGGTGTGCCTGCTGCTTGGCGAAGTATCCTAACCCAAGTGCAGTCAAAAAGAAAGTGGCGGCAAGTATAGCAGTAAATTTACTCAGGAAGGTAGCAGAACCTTGGCTTCCGAACACAGTATTTGAAGCACCTGCGCCGAAAGATGCACCTGCTTCCGCACCTTTACCCTGTTGCATCAGAACCAGCGCTACCAGCGCCAGTGCAGCCAACAGATGAAAAACAACTACGACTGTTTCCAGCATATGTTCAGTTTCCTGCGGCGCGACAAATTGCACCGAATTCGTCTGCGTTCAGGGATGCTCCACCAATGAGCCCCCCATCAATATCCGGCATGCCGAACAGTTCGGCCGCATTGGCCGCCTTCACGCTACCGCCGTAGAGAAGTTGCACATTCGCTGCAACTTCGGCGTCCAGCGCCTTCAGCTGCGCACGGATGGCAGCGTGCACATCCTGGGCTTGCTGAGGCGAGGCCGTCAAACCAGTGCCAATGGCCCATACAGGCTCATAGGCAATTACTGCATTGGCAAAAGCCTTGATACCGAATGCATCGATAACACTGCTTAGTTGACGCCCGACAACTTCGAGCGTCTTGCCAGCCTCGCGTTCCTCGAGGGTTTCCCCTACGCAGAGCACCGGCTTCAAACCACTTGCCTGTGCGGCTGCAAACTTGCGATTCAGCACTTCGTCCGTTTCACCAATAATCTGGCGACGCTCCGAATGGCCAATCAACACCAACTTGCAACCGACTTCAGCCAACTGACTAGGTGCAACTTCACCTGTCAGCGCACCCTGTTCGGGCTGTACTGCAGAATTCTGTGCTCCAACGATGATTCCCTTGCCGCTCAACTCATCAATGACTTGATTGATGAACAGCGACGGCGGAAACACCGCAACTTCGACACCACCAGGAAGAACCAGATTACTCAGGCTCAGGCTCAGCTCAGCGACGCTGGCGCGGGTACCGTGCATCTTCCAGTTACCAGCTACCATGGGGCGACGCATGCTCTACCTCGTCGGTCAAAGTGGGCGCAGATCTTACCCAACCAGAATCGCGCTGGCAAGCGTCTTTCAGGCACAAACTTCTGCAACGACCTTGGCCAAGGCTTCGGCGTGGCCGCGCACCTGACTTTCGTCGTCCCCCTCGACCATCACCCGCAGCAGCGGCTCGGTCCCGGACTTGCGCAGCAGCACACGGCCACGGCCAGCCATCGCCTCGGTGACCTTGGCGCTGGCTTCCTGCACGGCAGGATTTTCCAGCGGATCGGCACTACCGGCGGCATAACGGACATTGATCAGTACCTGCGGGCATTTGCGAATCGCCTGACGTGCCTGGGCAAGGTTTTCGCCACGACGCTTGAGCGCCATCAACACCTGCAGTGCCGCAATGATCGCGTCGCCTGTGGTGGTGTGGTTGCAGCACACCACATGGCCGGAGTTCTCACCACCGAGCAGCCATTCGCGTTCAAGCAGCTCGGCCATGACATAGCGGTCACCGACCTTGGCGCGTGCGAATGGAATGTCGAGGTCCTTGAGCGCCAGCTCCAGGCCCAAGTTACTCATGAGCGTGCCAACTACCCCGCCCTGCAGCTTGCCTCGCTCCTGCAGGTCGCGGGCAACGATGAACAGCAACTCGTCACCGTCGACGATCGCTCCCGTATGATCGACCATCAGCACCCGGTCGCCATCGCCATCGAAGGCGATACCCAGGTCGGCATGCCCCACCAGCACGGCAGCCTGCAGCGACTCGATATGCGTGGAACCACAGCCCTCGTTGATGTTCAAGCCATCAGGCTGGGCATGCAGTACAGTGACATCCGCACCCAATTCGCGGAACACGCTCGGAGCGACCTTGTAGGTGGCACCATGGGCGCAATCGACGACCAGCTTGAGGCCAGCGAAATCAGTGCTGCTGGGCACGCTGCTCTTGCAGAACTCGATGTAGCGACCGGCAGCGTCGTTGATGCGAGAAACCTTGCCCAGTTTGCTCGACTCGACCACATTCATCGGCTGATCGAGCAGTTCCTCGATCATCAGCTCGACCTCGTCTGGCAGCTTGGTGCCGTTGCCCGAGAAGAACTTGATGCCGTTGTCATCATGCGGATTGTGCGAGGCACTGATGACGATACCCGCTTCAGCATGGAAGGTGCGAGTCAGGTAGGCGATGGCCGGAGTCGGCATCGGCCCGAGGAGCATCACGTCAGCGCCGGCAGCCGAGAGGCCAGCCTCCAGAGCCGACTCGAACATGTAGCCGGAGATACGGGTATCCTTGCCCACCAGAACGCGGCAATTGCCCTGCTTGCGGAAGGCCATGCCCGCCGCCCAGCCGAGCTTCAGCATGAAGTCGGGAGTAATTGGATATTCGCCAACGCGACCACGGATACCATCGGTACCAAAGTATTTTCTGCTCATAGAAACTCCAAACGTTCTTATTCGGCGCTCTGTACCGCAGCGATCATGCGCACCACATCGACGGTCTCGGCCACATCATGTACGCGCAGGATGCTCGTCCCCATGGTCATGGCCAATGCCGCAAGTGCGAGGCTGCCGTACAGCCGCTCGCCGACCGGACGATCCAGCGCCTGGCCGATCATGCTCTTGCGCGAGACGCCCACCAGCAGTGGCCGCCCCAGGCGATAGAGTGCTTCCATATGCTTGAACAGGCTCAGGTTGTGCGCCAGGTTCTTGGCGAACCCGAAGCCCGGATCAAGAATGATTCGTTCCGCGCCGATGCCGACTGCCGCGCAGGCAGCCATACGCCGCTCCAGATAGCTAGCCACCTCTTGGGTGACATCGTCATACCGCGGATTGTCCTGCATGTTACCCGGCTCACCGCGCATGTGCATCAGGCATACCGGCAGGCCGGTGTCGGCCGCAGCATCCAGCGCACCATCGCGTTCCAGGGCGCGCACATCGTTGATCAGCCCGGCGCCAAGCCGAGCCGTCTCGCGCATTACCGCGGGCGTAGAGGTATCGACCGAGATGATGACATCAAGGCGACTGCTGATAGCCTCGACGATCGGAGCGACCCGCTCCAGCTCCTCGACGGGCGACACTGCGCGAGCGCCGGGACGGGTGGATTCGCCACCTACATCGATAAGCGTGGCACCCGCCGCGACCATCGTCTCGGCATGGCGCAAGGCCTCGTCGCGGCGGCTGAAGCGACCGCCGTCGGAAAATGAATCAGGGGTGACGTTGAGAATACCCATGACATGGGTACGGGACAAATCAAGAACCCGGTTGCCGCAAGGCAACCGGGTCGGGTACTGCTGAGAGGTCATATGAACCCTTAGTGTTGAGCCGCCGGACCACCGATCGGCGACTCTGGACGATCGCCCTGGGACGCCTGGTTGCCGGAGGTACCGGCATCGTTGTCCCAGTCGCGCGGCTCGCGCGGCGTACGACCTGCCATGATGTCGTCGATCTGGTCGGCATCGATGGTTTCGTACTTCATCAGGGCCTCGGCCATCGCGTCAAGCTTGTCGCGGTTGTCGGTGAGGATCTGCTTGGCGGTGGCATAGCACTGATCGATGATGCTGCGCACCTCGGAATCGATCAACTTGGCGGTCTCCCCGGAGACGCTGGCGTGCTGGCTGCCAGCACTGCGGCCAAGGAACACCTCGCCCTCTTCTTCGGCGTACATCAACGGACCGAGCTTCTCGGACAGGCCCCACTTGGTGACCATGTTCCGGGCGATCTGGCTGGCACGCATGATGTCGTTGGACGCACCCGTGGTGACGCCATCGAAGCCCAGGGTCATCTCCTCGGCAATACGGCCGCCGTACAGCGAACAGATCTGGCTGATCAGCGCACGCTTGGAGAGGCTGTAGCGATCTTCCTCGGGCAGGAACATGGTCACACCGAGCGCACGACCGCGCGGAATGATCGAGACCTTGTACACCGGGTCATGCTCAGGCACCACACGACCAACGATGGCGTGACCGGCCTCGTGATAAGCCGTGTTCTGCTTCTCTTTCTCGGACATGACCATGGTCTTGCGCTCGGCGCCCATCATGATCTTGTCCTTGGCCAGCTCGAACTCCTTCATCTCGACCAGGCGCTTGCTGGAGCGAGCGGCGAACAGCGACGCCTCGTTGACCAGGTTGGCGAGATCGGCACCGGAGAAGCCGGGAGTACCACGGGCAATGACGGCGGCGTTGACGTTCTCGCCGACCGGCACCTTGCGCATGTGCACCTTGAGAATCTGCTCGCGACCACGGATATCCGGCAGGCCAACCACCACCTGGCGGTCGAAGCGACCAGGACGCAGCAGCGCCGGGTCGAGTACATCAGGTCGGTTGGTGGCCGCGATGACGATAATGCCATCGTTCATCTCGAAGCCATCCATCTCGACCAGCAACTGGTTCAGTGTCTGCTCGCGCTCGTCGTGACCGCCACCCATGCCGGCGCCACGGTGGCGACCGACAGCGTCGATCTCGTCGATGAAGATGATGCAAGGCGCGTGCTTCTTCGCCTGTTCGAACATGTCACGAACACGGCTGGCACCAACACCGACGAACATTTCGACGAAATCGGAACCGGAAATGGTGAAGAACGGCACTTTCGCCTCACCGGCGATGGCCTTGGCCAGCAAGGTCTTACCGGTACCGGGCGGGCCGACCATCAGCACGCCACGTGGGATACGACCGCCCAGGCGCTGGAATTTGCCTGGATCACGCAGGAACTCGACCAGCTCGCCAACTTCTTCCTTGGCTTCGTCGCAACCCGCGACATCGGCCAGGGTGGTTTTCACCTGGTCTTCGGAGAGCAGGCGCGCCTTGCTCTTGCCGAAGCTCATCGGCCCGCCCTTGCCGCCCGCACCGCCTTGCATCTGGCGCATGAAGAACATGAACACGGCGATGATCACGAGGATCGGGAAGCTGGCGACCAGCAGCTGGGTCCAGATGCTCTGCTGTTCAGGTTGCTTGCCTTCGATCACGACATGATTGTCGACCAGGTCGCCGATCAGGCCGTTGTCGGCAATGGCCGGACGAACGGTCTTGAAGTTGTCGCCATCGGTACGCTTGCCGGTGATGACGGCGCCGTCGACGGTCACACGCTCGACCTTACCGTCCTTGACCTGCTGGATGAAGTCGGAATAGTTGAGGGTCTGCGGCTCGTTAGGGCTGGAGAAGTTGTTCATCACCGTCACGAGGACAGCCGCGATGATCAACCACAGGATCAGATTCTTTGCCATGTCGTTCAATTAGCTACCCTCTGAGGTCGGCGCACGACGCAGCCGTGCCTCGCATGATATTCACCGCCCTAACTTACTACATTACCTGCGCATCCGCAGGCACCGTCTGTAACCCTTTGTGAAACCTAGACTACACGAAGTTCGGACGATCCTGAGGCCGCGGCCGATTGGAAATAACTATCGGCCAGCCCGCAACAGCCCGCTCACTCCCCCTTGTACCCCCTGGCCAGCAAGTACTGTTCACGGGACCGATCCCGAGAGGACGACGGCTTGCGCATCTGCACCTTGTCGAACTTGCTGCGCACGTCCTTGAGGTACACATCGAAGCCTTCTCCCTGGAAAATCTTGATCAGGAAGTCACCACCGGGCTTGAGCACACGGGTTGCCAGATCCAGGGCGAGTTCGCAAAGGAACATGGCTCGCGGCATGTCCACAGCGGGCGTACCACTCATATTGGGGGCCATATCGGAAATCACAAGGTCCACATGCGAATCGCCGACCGCCTGGAGAATCTGCTCGAGTACCGAATCCTGGGTGAAATCGCCCTGGATGAAGGTCACGTCAGGGATCGAGTCCATTTCCAGGATGTCGGAGGCAATCAGACGTCCTTGACCACCAATCAGACGACTGGTCACCTGCGACCAGCCGCCCGGTGCCGCTCCAAGGTCGATAACGCTCATGCCGGGGCGGATGAGGCGGTCCTTTTCCTGGATCTCCAGCAGTTTGTAGCTCGCACGCGAGCGGTAGCCGTCCTTCTGCGCCTGCTTGACGAAAGGATCGTTGAAATGCTCTCTCAGCCAGTTATGGCTGCTTTTGGAACGCTGCGCCACGGGGCACCTCGATGATTAGCGTCGTGATTGACTGGGCGGAGCCAGTGGCCCTCGGGTAAAATGGCCACCAATTTTACAGAATCAGACGAAAAGGGTCAGATTATGCCGCTCAATAACGAGCAGAAGAAACAGTACAAGTCTATTGGTCACGACCTGAAACCGGTCCTGATCGTTGCCGGTAACGGCCTGAATGAAGGTGTGATCGCCGAACTGGAGCGTGCGCTGGCCGATCACGAGCTGATCAAGGTCGAAATTCGCTCGGAAGATCGCGAAGAGCGCGCCGCCGCTATTGCCGAACTGTGCAAGGCAGGCCGTGCCGAGCTGGTACAGACCATTGGCAAGAAGGCACTGATCTATCGCAAGAACCCACAGCCGAACAAGCAGCTGTCCAACATCCACCGCTACAAGTAAAGGTGGCGCCGGTCAGTGGCGCGCCTTGCGCACCCTGACCGGGACCGGCTGGGCCACCAGCACGATGCCAGAAAAGCCCAGCACCAGGAAACAGAACATCTGCCAGCGCTCCCCTACGGAAATCCCGTAGCGCAGCGTGTAGTAGCCGACACAGGCACCAAAGCCGAGCAACAGCATCTGGCCGCGGAACTGCCGCCACCAGGCCGCCAGGCCATCCACCCTCGCCAGCACTGCCAACTGGGTCAACAGCCCGAGCAGCGCCACGCCGATCAACCAGCGATCGATCTGCCCGGCGATGTCCTGCACCAATAATGGCGCAAGGCCGCTGACCTTCAGCGCCGGCACCAGCCCCACATGAAACACCCACAGGCCACCGACCCAGAATACCTGGGCCAGTTGCCAGAGGATGCCCTCGAGGGACGGCGCGCGCTGGCGCCGATCAGATGTGCTTGACTTCGACAATCTCGTACTCGACGGTGCCGCTCGGCGTCTTGACCACGACCGTATCACCCTCTTCCTTGCCAATGATGGCACGGGCGATAGGCGCGCTCGCCGAGAGCTTGCCTTTCTTGATGTCCGCTTCATCCTCGCCAACGATCTGGTAGGTCACCTGATCGCCGGTCTCGGTATTCTCCAGGTCCACGGTGGTCCCGAAAATCACCTTGCCGGTATGGGCGATGGTGGTGACATCGATCACCACCGAGTTCTGCAGACGGCCTTCGATGTCGCGGATACGCGCCTCGACCATGCCCTGCTCCTCACGGGCGGCGTGGTACTCGGCATTTTCCTTGAGATCGCCGAGCTCACGAGCCTCGCCGATCGCCTGGCTCAGACGTGGACGTTCGGTCTTGCTCAGGAACAAAAGCTCTTCTTCCAGGGCGCGAGCGCCCTGGACGGTCATCGGGTACTTGGTAATGCTCATGCTTTGAGTCCTGCATGCAGATCCTGCAGGCGACGAACGGTCTTCTCGGGACCGAATTTCAGCGCCTCGCAGATGGCTTCACCTGCCGCAATGGTGGTCGTGCAGTAGATCTTGTGCTGCAGCGCATTGCGACGAATCGAGTAGGAATCGGCGATCGACTGGCGGCCTTCGGTGGTGTTGATGATCAGCGACACTTCGTCGTTCTTGATCATGTCGACCACGTGCGGACGACCTTCGGTCACCTTGTTCACACGGCGCACTTTCAGGCCAGCCGCTTCGATAACCTTGGCGGTGCCGGCAGTAGCAACCACTTCGAAGCCCAGGGCGATCAGGTCGCGGGCAACGCCAGCCACTTGTGGCTTGTCGTCGTCACGCACGCTGATGAACGCGGTACCGCCGGTCGGCAGGACTTCGCTGGCACCCATCTGGGCCTTGGCGAAGGCTTCACCGAAGCTGTCACCGACACCCATGACTTCACCGGTCGATTTCATCTCAGGGCCGAGGATAGGGTCAACCCCTGGGAACTTGGCGAACGGGAAGACGGCTTCCTTGACGCTGTAGAAGTTCGGGATGATTTCCTGGGTGAAGCCCAGCTCCTTGAGGGTTTTACCAGCCATGACGCGGGCCGCGATCATCGCCAGCGAGGTGCCGATGCACTTGGACACGAACGGTACGGTACGCGAAGCGCGCGGGTTGACTTCGATCACGTAGATCTTGTCGCCCTGCAGGGCCAGCTGCACGTTCATCAGGCCGACAACGCCGAGTTCCAGGGCCATTTTCTTGACCTGAACGCGGACTTCGTCCTGCACTTGCTGGCTCAGCGAGTAAGGTGGCAGCGAGCACGCCGAGTCACCGGAGTGAACGCCAGCCTGTTCGATGTGCTGCATGATCGCGCCGATCACCACGTCGGTGCCGTCGCAGACAGCGTCCACGTCCATCTCGATGGCGCAGTTGAGGAAGTGGTCGAGCAGGACCGGGCTGTCGTTGGACACCTGAACCGCTTCGCGCAGGTAGCGCTTGAGCTCGTCCAGCTCGTAGACGATCTCCATGGCGCGTCCGCCCAGGACGTACGACGGGCGCACGACCAGCGGGTAGCCGATGCCACCAGCAGCGTTGATGGCTTCTTCTTCGCTGCGCACGGTGGCGTTTGGCGGCTGCAGCAGGTTCAGGCGCTGCACCATCTGCTGGAAGCGCTCGCGGTCTTCGGCGCGGTCGATGGCGTCCGGGCTGGTACCGATGATCGGCACACCGGCTTCTTCCAGGGCACGGGCCAGTTTCAGCGGGGTCTGGCCGCCGTAATGGACGATCACGCCCTTCGGCTTCTCGACGCGGCAGACTTCCAGCACGTCTTCCAGGGTCAGCGGCTCGAAGTACAGGCGATCGGAGGTGTCGTAGTCGGTGGAGACGGTTTCCGGGTTGCAGTTGACCATGATGGTCTCGTAACCGTCTTCACGCAGGGCAAGGGCTGCGTGTACGCAGCAGTAGTCGAACTCGATACCTTGACCGATACGGTTCGGGCCACCGCCCAGGATCATGATCTTGTCGCGGGTCGACGGATTGGCCTCGCACTCTTCCTCGTAGGTGGAGTACAGGTAGGCGGTGTCGGTGGCGAACTCGGCCGCGCAGGTGTCGACGCGCTTGTAGACTGGGAACACTTCCAGCTTGTGGCGGTGACGACGCAGGTTCTTGTCAGTGATGCCGAGCAGCTTGGCCAGGCGCTGATCCGAGAAGCCCTTGCGCTTGAGGCGCAGCATGTAGTCCTTGTCGATGGCCGACAGGGCCAGGGTCTTGACCTTCTCTTCTTCCTTGATCAGATCTTCCATCTGCACCAGGAACCACAGGTCGATACCGGTCAGCTCGAAGATTGCTTCGATAGTCATGCCCGAGCGGATGGCGTCAGCCACGTACCAGATACGCTCGGCGCCCGGTACGGTCAGTTCGCGCTTGAGGATGCTGGAGGCATCGGCGCTGGCCAGGTCGACTTTCGGGTCCAGGCCGCAGGCGCCAACTTCCAGGCCGCGCAGGGCTTTCTGCAGGGACTCCTGGAAGGTACGACCAATGGCCATGACTTCACCGACCGACTTCATCTGGGTGGTCAGGCGGGCGTCGGCTTTCGGGAATTTCTCGAAGGCGAAGCGTGGCAGTTTGGTAACGACGTAGTCGATGGACGGCTCGAAGGACGCCGGGGTACGACCACCGGTGATGTCATTCTGCAGTTCGTCAAGGGTGTAGCCGATGGCCAGCTTGGCGGCGATCTTGGCGATCGGGAAGCCAGTCGCTTTCGAAGCCAGGGCGGACGAGCGCGAAACCCGCGGGTTCATCTCGATCACGACCATGCGGCCGGTGTTCGGGCAGATACCGAACTGCACGTTGGAACCGCCGGTTTCGACGCCGATCTCACGCAGCACCGCCAGCGAGGCGTTGCGCATGATCTGGTATTCCTTGTCGGTCAGGGTCTGTGCGGGAGCAACGGTGATGGAGTCACCGGTGTGCACGCCCATCGGGTCGAAGTTCTCGATGGAGCAGACGATGATGCAGTTGTCCTTCTTGTCGCGGACCACCTCCATCTCGTATTCCTTCCAGCCGATCAGCGATTCGTCGATCAGCAGTTCCTTGGTCGGCGACAGGTCCAGGCCACGGGTGCAGATTTCTTCGAATTCTTCACGGTTGTAGGCGATGCCGCCACCGGTGCCACCCATGGTGAACGAAGGACGGATGATGCACGGGAAGCCCAGTTTCTCGAGAACCGCGTAGGCCTCTTCCATGCTGTGGGCGATACCGGAGCGCGGGCACTCCAGGCCGATGTCCTTCATCGCCTTGTCGAAGCGCGAACGGTCTTCGGCCTTGTCGATGGTGTCGGCGTTGGCACCGATCATCTCTACACCGAACTTTTCCAGAACGCCGTGGCGCTCCAGGTCCAGGGCACAGTTCAGTGCGGTCTGGCCGCCCATGGTTGGCAGCACCGCGTCAGGGCGCTCCTTTTCGATGATCTTGGCCACCGATTGCCACTTGATCGGCTCGATGTAGGTGGCGTCGGCCATGGCCGGGTCGGTCATGATGGTGGCCGGGTTGGAGTTCACCAGGATGACGCGGAAACCTTCCTCGCGCAGGGCTTTACAGGCCTGGGCGCCGGAATAGTCGAATTCGCAGGCCTGGCCGATCACGATCGGGCCAGCGCCGAGAATCAGGATGCTTTTGATGTCTGTACGTTTTGGCATGGTTGTCACTCAAATCCGCGGGTCAGTCGGCAAGCCGTCTTGAACAATCTGGGTCAGGCGCTTCCGGACGCGGCGCGTGCCGGTCCGGGGCCTTGATGCAGGATGCTCAGCGGCGCTTGGCCATGGCATCGATGAAACGATCGAACAGTGGCGCGACATCGGTCGGGCCTGGGCTCGCTTCAGGGTGGCCCTGGAAGCTGAACGCGCTCTTGTCGGTACGCTCGATACCCTGCAGGGTGCCGTCGAACAGCGACTTGTGGATGGCGCGCACATTGCCCGGCAGGGTGGCTTCGTCGACGGCGAAACCGTGGTTCTGGCTGGTGATCATGACCACACCGGTATCCAGGTCCTGGACCGGGTGGTTGGCACCGTGATGCCCGTGCCCCATCTTGACGGTCTTGGCACCGGAGGCCAGGGCCAGCAACTGGTGGCCGAGGCAGATGCCGAACACCGGAGTCTCGGTCTCGAGAATCTCTTTGATCGCCTGGATCGCGTAGTCGCACGGCTCGGGATCGCCAGGGCCGTTGGACAGGAACACGCCGTCAGGGTTGAGGGCCAGCACTTCGCTTGCCGGCGTCTGGGCAGGTACCACGGTCACGCGGCAGCCGCGAGCAACCAGCATGCGCAGGATGTTCAGCTTGACGCCGTAGTCGTAGGCGACGACATGATACGGCAGCTCGGACGCTTCGAGGGTCGGGTGGCTGTCGGTCTTCAGCTCCCAGACGCTGGAACGCCACTCGTAGCGCTCCTTGGTGCTGACCACTTTGGCCAGGTCCATGCCCTTGAGGCCAGGGAAGGCACGTGCAGCCGCGATGGCGGCCTCTTCGCTGATATCGTCACCGGCCAGAATGCAGCCGTTCTGTGCGCCTTTCTCACGCAGGATGCGGGTCAGGCGACGGGTATCGATACCGGCGATGGCCACGACATTGTTGGCCTTGAGGTAGTCCGGCAGGGACTGGGTGTTACGCCAGTTGCTGGCCAGCAGCGGCAGGTCGCGAATCACCAGGCCCGCGGACCAGACGCGATCGGACTCGGCGTCTTCGGCGGTGGTGCCGGTATTGCCGATGTGCGGGTAAGTCAGGGTAACGATTTGCTGGGCGTAGGAAGGGTCTGTAAGGATTTCCTGGTAGCCGGTCATAGCGGTGTTGAACACCACCTCACCAACGGTTTGCCCGTCGGCCCCAATGGCCTCACCGCGAAAAATGCTGCCATCAGCAAGGGCGAGTATGGCTGGCTTTGTCAAGAAGACCTCCCGTAAATGACGCATGAAGGGGCGATCGCAGGTTGCAAAAAAGCGGAGTGCCGTATGGATACGTCACCCCGCTTTTATGTGCTGAATTCAATTCTCTGCGCGCTTTTAGTGGATACACTAAAGCTGTAGTTTACAGAAAAGTGAGGTTTCGGTCTACCGCATATGTGCCTCTAAAACACATGATTGCGACAGAGCGACGTCGGCAGTGACGGCTCAATGCAGCTCGAGCACATCCTGCATGTCGTACAGCCCAGGTTCGCGCCCATCGAGCCACAGCGACGCGCGCACGGCCCCCTTGGCAAAGGTCATGCGGCTCGAGGCCTTGTGGGTGATCTCGACACGCTCACCCTCTGCCGCGAACAGCACGGTGTGATCGCCGACCACATCCCCGGCACGCACGGTGGCAAAACCGATAGTCTCGCGCTTGCGCGCACCGGTCTGGCCTTCACGACCATAGACAGCCACTTCCTGCAGATCGCGCCCCAACGCCTGGGCAACCACCTCTCCCATGCGCAGCGCAGTACCCGAAGGCGCGTCGACCTTGTGCCGGTGGTGAGCCTCGATGATCTCGATGTCCACCTCGTCACCCAGTACCCGCGCAGCAGTATCGAGCAACTTCAGGCACAGATTGACGCCAATGCTGAAGTTGGCAGCGAAGACGATCGGAATCTCCTTGCCCGCCTCCGCCAGCAGGGCCTTTTCGTCCTGCGAAAAACCGGTGGTACCGATGACCATGGCCTTGCCTGCCTTGCGGCAGAACGCCAGGTTCTTCAGGGTCACCGAAGGGTGAGTGAAATCGATGAGCACATCGAACTCGTCGGCGACCTTGGTCAGGTCATCGGAAATCGGTACGCCGATACGGCCCAACGCCGCGAGCTCGCCGGCGTCAGCCCCCACCAGGGTGCTGTCCGGGCGATCGATCGCTGCCGTCAGGCCCGCCTGAGGAGCCTGCTGCTGCACGGCTTCGATGAGGATCTTCCCCATCCGCCCTGCCGCACCCATCACTGCAATACGTCGCATAGCCTGTTCCTTGTCAGAGATCGCCGAAGAAGCGCTTCATACCCTCGAACCAACCACTGGCCTTGGGCGAATGGGAGCTGTCGCCCTCGAGCGAATCACGCAGCTCTTCAAGCAGCTCGCGCTGGCGGCGGCTCAGGTTGACCGGTGTCTCGACCGCGACGCGGCACAACAGGTCGCCCGCCGCACCACCACGCACCGGCGCCACGCCCTTGCCGCGCAGGCGGAACTGCTTGCCGGTCTGGGTGCCTTCCGGGATCTTCAGCTTGACCCGGCCGTCCAGTGTCGGCACTTCCAGCTCCCCACCGAGCGCCGCATCGGTGTAGCTGATCGGCACTTCGCAATACAGGTGCTTGCCATCGCGCTGGAAGATCGAATGCTCACGGACACTGATGACCACATACAGGTCGCCGGTCGGGCCACCATGCGCCCCGGCCTCGCCCTCGCCAGACAGGCGGATGCGATCACCCGTATCAACACCCGCCGGCACCTTGACCGACAGGGTCTTGTATTCCTCGACACGGCCTTCGCCGTGGCAGGAGTTGCACGGGTCGGTGATGATCTTGCCCGAGCCATGGCAACGCGGGCAGGTCTGCTGCACCGAGAAGAAACCTTGCTGCATGCGCACCTGACCGATACCGCCGCAAGTCGGGCAGGTCGACGGCGTCGAGCCCTTCTTGGCGCCGGTACCATCGCACGGCGCGCAGTTGACCAGCGTCGGCACACGGATATTGACCGTGGTGCCACGCACCGCTTCTTCCAGGTTCAGCTCAAGGGTGTAGCGCAGGTCACTGCCGCGCTGGGCGCCGCCACGACCACCGCCACGGCCACCGCCGAAGAAATCACTGAATACGTCGCCGAAGATATCGGAGAAGTTGGCGCCGCCGAAGCCGGCACCACCGCCACCCATGCTCGGGTCGACACCGGCATGGCCGTACTGATCGTAGGCCGCGCGCTTGCTGGCGTCGGAGAGCACTTCATAGGCCTCGTTGGCCTCCTTGAATTTCTCTTCCGACTCTTTGTCGCCCGGGTTGCGGTCAGGGTGGAACTTCATCGCCAGGCGGCGATAGGCCTTCTTGAGGTCACCTTCGCTGGCGCCGCGCTCGACACCCAGGACCTCATAAAAATCACGCTTTGCCATAGGTCATTTGCACTCTTGAGGGCTTTCGGCATCTGTGCACCGTGCCGTCAGCACCTGCCGCAACACGCCTGATGCGCCCTGACAGATGCTGGAAATATTTCCCGTGTTCCAGACACGCCAACGCGGGAGCAAGCCCCCGCGCGGCGACATCCTACCAGCTCACCGACCAATGGCGATGAACTGGCCGACAACATGCAGGCATTACTGCTTGTTGTTGTCTTTCACTTCCTCGAACTCGGCGTCAACCACGTCATCGTGCTTGGCTTCCGGCTCTGCCTGCTGGGCGCCGCCCTGAGGCTGCTGAGCCTGTTGCTCGGCATACATCTTCTGGGCAACTGGCGCGGAGACTTTGGACAGCTCCTCGACCTTGGCGTCGATGGCGGCCTTGTCGTCGCCCTTGACGGCGGCTTCCAGAGCAACCACGGCAGCTTCGATCGCAGCCTTTTCCTCGGCAGTAGCCTTGTCACCGGCGTCGACGACCATCTTGCGGGTCGAGTGAACCAGCGCATCACCCTGGTTGCGGGCAGCAGCCAGCTCTTCGAACTTGCGGTCTTCCTCGGCGTTGGCCTCGGCGTCACGCACCATGCGCTCGATCTCTTCGTCCGACAGGCCGGAGTTGGCCTTGATCACGATCGACTGAGCCTTGCCGGTGGCCTTGTCTTTGGCGCCGACGTGCAGGATGCCGTTGGCGTCGATGTCGAAGGTCACTTCGATCTGTGGAACGCCACGCGGAGCTGGCGGAATGTCCGACAGGTCGAACTTGCCCAGCGACTTGTTCTGCGCGGCCTGCTTGCGCTCGCCCTGCAGGACGTGGATGGTCACTGCACCCTGGTTGTCGTCGGCAGTCGAGAACACCTGCGACTTCTTGGTCGGGATGGTGGTGTTCTTCTCGATCAGCGCGGTCATCACGCCACCCATGGTTTCGATACCCAGGGTCAGCGGGCTGACGTCGAGCAACAGGACGTCCTTCACGTCACCGGCCAGTACGGCGCCCTGGATGGCAGCACCCATGGCAACGGCTTCGTCCGGGTTGACGTCCTTGCGCGCTTCCTTGCCGAAGAAATCGGCGACCGCTTTCTGTACCAGCGGCATACGGGTCTGGCCACCGACCAGGATCACGTCGTCGATCTTGCTCGCATCGATACCGGCATCTTTCAGGGCGATGCGGCAAGGCTCGATGGTACGGCTGACCAGGTCTTCGACCAGCGACTCCAGCTTGGCGCGGGAGATCTTCACGTTCAGGTGCTTCGGACCGGTTGCATCAGCAGTGATGTACGGCAGGTTGACGTCGGTCGACTGGGCGGAAGACAGCTCGATCTTGGCCTTTTCAGCGGCTTCTTTCAGACGCTGCAGTGCCAGCGGATCGTTCTTCAGGTCCATGCCGGACTCTTTCTTGAACTCGTCGACGAGGTAGTCGATCAGGCGCATGTCGAAGTCTTCACCACCCAGGAAGGTGTCACCGTTGGTGGCCAGTACTTCGAACTGATGCTCACCGTCGACTTCGGCGATTTCGATGACCGACACGTCGAAGGTACCACCACCCAGGTCATAGACGATGACGGTGTGGTCGCCCTTGGCCTTGTCCATGCCATAGGCCAGTGCAGCGGCGGTCGGTTCGTTGATGATGCGCTTGACGTCCAGACCGGCGATGCGACCGGCATCCTTGGTAGCCTGGCGCTGGCTGTCGTTGAAGTAGGCCGGAACGGTGATGACCGCTTCGGTGACAGGCTCGCCGAGGTAGTCTTCGGCGGTCTTCTTCATTTTCTTCAGGACTTCGGCGCTGATCTGCGGCGGAGCCATTTCCTTGCCAGCAGCCTCGACCCAGGCGTCACCGTTGCCGGCCTTGACGATCTTGTAAGGCACCAGCTTGATGTCTTTCTGCACGACGTCTTCTTCGAAGCGGCGGCCGATCAGGCGCTTCACTGCGAACAGGGTGTTGTGCGGGTTGGTGACGGCCTGGCGCTTGGCCGACTGGCCAACCAGGATTTCGCCGTCGTTGGCGTAGGCCACGATCGAAGGGGTGGTACGCGCACCTTCGGCGTTCTCGATGACCTTGACGTTACCGTTTTCCAGAATGGAGACGCACGAGTTGGTCGTCCCCAGGTCGATACCGATGATTTTGCCCATGTTAACTCTCCCGAAACTTGAATTTGGTAGCAGCGACTACTTTGGCCAACTGCGGTAATACTTGAAGGCTTGACACCTAGATGGGGATGCCCCGGTGGATTTCAAGCCTTTTCATCGATGGAAGGCTGGGGCGCTGCCGGCGCCTTGCTGACCACCACCATGGCGGGGCGCAGCAGGCGGCCATTGAGCAGATAACCCTTCTGGAACACGTTGAGCACGCTGTTCGGCTCTACCTCGGCGTTTTCCTGCATGGCCATGGCCTGGTGATGCTCAGGGTTGAATGGCTGGCCGTGAGGATCGACGGCTTCGAGGTTGTAGCGCTTGAGTGTGTCCTGGAACATCTTCAGGGTCAGCTCGACACCTTCGCGGATCTGCTTGACGTTTTCGTCATCGGCGCTGGAGTGGGTCAGGGCCAGCTCCAGGCTGTCGATCACCGGCAGCAGGTCGCCAGCGAATTTCTCCAAGGCGAACTTGTGAGCCTTCTCGACATCCTGCTCGGCACGACGGCGGATGTTCTGCAGGTCTGCCGCCACACGCAGCGACTGATCCTTGGCGGCGGCCAGCTGCTCCTCGAGCACCTGGACGCGGGCACCGAGGTCTTCGGATCCGGCTTCTTCGGCGTTAAGGTTTTGTTCATCCAGCTGTTCGTCAGCCATCGGTGCTCTCCTCCGCAATTTCTGGTTACAGGTCATGCCTGCCTTGTCTGCCGGTTATATGGGGTCGGAAAAATCAGGTTCAAGGGGCAAGCGGCATTTCCACATTCAACAGGCGGGCATTGGCAGACGCGAAAAAAGTACTGTATAAATAACCAGACACGACCTTCGGGAGCGGCCCTCATGCTGGTGCACCTGTCCATTCACAACTACGCCATCGTCGAGCACCTCGACCTCGAACTCGCCCGCGGGATGTCGGTGATCACCGGCGAAACGGGGGCCGGCAAGTCGATCATGCTGGACGCGCTCGGCCTGGCGCTGGGCGATCGTGCCGACAGCGGCGTGGTGCGCCCGGGCGCCGACAAGGCCGACCTGCTTGCCACCTTCGACCTGATCGACATCCCCGAAGCCCGCACCTGGCTGGCAGAGCGCGACCTCGACAACGACGGCCCATGTATCCTGCGCCGAGTGATCACCGCCGAAGGCCGCAGCCGCGGCTACATCAACGGCACCCCTTGCCCGCTCGGCGACCTCAAGGCACTCGGTGAGTTGCTGATCGACATTCACAGCCAGCACGAACACCAGTCGCTCCTCAAGACCGATACGCATCGTCGCCTGGTCGACGAGTACGCCGGCGCCACCGACCTCGCCCGCCAGGTGCAACTGGCGGCCCAGCGCTGGCGCCAGACCCGCCTGGAGCTGGAGCGTCTGTCCAACTCCGGCGATGAGCAACGCGCCCGTCATCAGCTGCTGAGCTACCAGCTCGAAGAGCTCGACAATCTGGGCCTGGGCGAAAACGAGCTGGAACAGCTTGAGCACGAGCACAAGAACCTGACCAATGCCGAAGCCCTGTTCGGCATCTGCCGACAGGTCATCGATCAATGCAGCGAAAGCGACTCCGGCAACGTGCTCAGCGCCCTGACGGTCAGCCTCAATCGCCTGACCGCCGTGAACAATGCACCCAAGGCATTGGGCGAGGCCGTCAATCTGATCGCCAGTGCGCAGATCCAGATCGAGGAAGCGGTTGGCGAGCTCAACCGCTTCCTTGACAACTTCGACGCCGACCCTCTGCGCCTGCAGGCGCTGGAAGAGCGGCTCGACACCCTTTATACGCTCGCTCGCAAGCACCGCGTGCACCCGAGCGAGCTGCCACACCTGCAACAGCGCCTCATGGAGGAGCTCGAAGGGCTCAACGCCAGCGATGAATCCATCGAGCGCCTGGGCGGCGAACTGGCCGCCTATGCACAGCACTATAAAGAGAAGGCCGTCGAGCTCAGCAACCTGCGCCGCCAGGCCGCAGTGCAACTGGCGGTGGCGGTCGAGCAGGAGATCCAGCGCCTGGGCATGCCTGGCGGGCGCTTCTGCATCGAGCTGTCGCCCAACGAGAGCGATGAGCTTTCGCCCCACGGGCTGGAGCAGGTCGAGCTGCTGGTCAGCGCCAACCCCGGCCAGCCGCTCAAGGGCCTGGCCAAGGTGGCGTCGGGAGGCGAGCTGTCACGCATCAGTCTGGCGATTCAGGTCATCACCGCACAAACCTCGCGCATTCCCACGCTGGTCTTTGACGAAGTGGACGTGGGCATCGGCGGCCCGACCGCCGAGATCGTCGGCCAACTGTTGCGCCGCCTGGGTGAGCGCGGCCAGGTCCTGACCGTCACCCACCTGCCGCAGGTTGCAGCGCAAGGGCACCACCACCTGTTCGTACACAAGGTGCGCAACAGCGACACCACCCATACAGCCGTGGCCAGCCTAGGCAAACGTGAGCGGGTCGAAGAAGTGGCACGCATGCTGGGCGGGATAGACCTGACCAAGGAATCCCTGGCGCATGCGCGCAAGATGGTGGTTAGCGGCAAGGCCTGAGGCAGCACACTCCTCAACACGTTGCAGAAAGCACAAAGGCGACCCGAAGGTCGCCTTTGCTGTTCATAACGATCGAAATCGTTACTTTTTCTTACGCACATACAGGACCAGATTGTGGTCCACGAGCTCGTAGCCATGCTCAGCCACGATCTCTTTCTGACGGCGCTCGATCTCCGCATCCATGAATTCGATCACTTCGCTGGTATCCACGTTGACCATATGGTCGTGGTGGCCGCCATCGGCCAGCTCGAACACTGCGTGGCCGCCATCGAAGTTGTGGCGAACCACCAGACCCGCTGCTTCGAACTGGGTCAGTACACGGTAGACGGTCGCCAGACCGACATCCTCACCTGCTTCCATCAGCGCCTTGTAGACATCCTCGGCGCTCATGTGACGCTGCTCGGTCGAATCGAGCATCTGAAGGATCTTGACTCGAGGCAGGGTCACCTTGAGACCGGCTTTGCGCAATTCGCTATTTTCAACCATGGTCAGCTTTCTCGCCGATGCTGCTTCGCAGCTTCTCTTAATACGGGTATGATCGGGGTTTACGTTGTCCAGCCAAGATAGTGGAAGTCGCCCACCGATGCAAAACACCAAGCTCTTGCTAACCAGCCTCACCCTCGTGGGACTGCTCGCACTCGCCGGTTGCTCGTTTCCCGGGGTTTACAAAATCGACATCCAGCAGGGCAATGTCGTCACGCAGGACATGATAGACCAATTGCGCCCCGGAATGACCCGACGGCAAGTAAGGTTTATCATGGGCAACCCGCTCCTGCAGGACACCTTCAACACCAATCGGTGGGATTATCTCTACAGCATCCAGCCTGGCGGCGGTAAGCGCCAGCAGGAGCGCATGAGCATCTTCTTCAACGAAAGCGACCAACTGGTCAGCCTGTCCGGCGACTTCATGCCAGGTGTGAGCCGCGACCAGGAAATCCTGGGCGGCAGCAGCACCACGACCGTCAGCCCGGCCAACCAGCCGTCTCAACAGCCAGAGAAGCCAGCCAAGGCCGGCTCGACGGAAGAGTCGATCCAGCGTGAAATCGACACCATCGAGACGACACCGGTGCCCACACCGGCTCCCCTGGAGACCTCGCCGCAATAACGGTATGGCCCATGAAAAAGCCCGGACATGGTCCGGGCTTTTTATTGCGCAGCGCATACAGCAACAACCTTTACCCGCGTGCAGCCTTGGCCCTTTCGGCTCGCTGTCTGCGCATCGCCTTCGGGTCGACCAGCAGCGGCCGGTAGATTTCCAGGCGCTCGCCCTCCTCTACCTGACGCTGCTGCGGATCAGCGACGACCTTGCCGAACACACCCACCGGGCAGCTTTCAATATCCAGCCCTGGCACTTGCGCAGCGATACCAGACAAACGCAAAGCCTCACGCAGCGTCACGCCCTGCGGCACCCGGCACGCCAGCAGCCACTGGCGTGCAGCAGTCGCGTAAGCCACCTCGATACCCAGCGTCTCAGCCATGCAGCTGCTTGGCTCGCTGGCAGAAGGCATCGACGAGGGTGTTGGCTGCCTGGTTGAACAATGGCCCGAGGGTGGCGCGCACCAGCGGCCCGGCGTAATCGAACGACAGGTCGAGGCTGATCTTGCAGGCTTTCTCGCCCAACGCCTTGAACACCCACACACCATGCAACTGGGTGAAGGGCCCTTCTTCCAGGTTCATCTCGATGGATTGCCCCGGGACCAACACATTGCGCGTGACGAACTGCTGGCTCATGCCACCCTTGGCTACCTCCAGCTTCGCCCGCATGTGCGTGTCACTCGCCTCGAGCACCGTCGAGTCCGAGCACCAGGGAAGAAACTCAGGGTAGCTGGCCACGTCGTTGACCAGGTCGTAGAGCGCCTGGGCAGGGTATGGCAGCAGGGCGGAGCGTTGAATATGGGTAGTCATCCAGGCATCACTTCCAAGCTGGGCGGCAGCGCATCGCAGCGCTTCGGAACGGTTCCGTACAACGGAACGAGGCCTGCATTGTCCGGGATTCATCCTGCTGGCTCAAGCGCACCGAACCCCATAGCCAGAGGACGTGGCGACTGCCTATAATGCCGCCCCTATGGCTAAGCAAAAGAAACATCCGACCGGGACCATCGCGCAGAACAAGAAAGCGCGACACGATTACTTCATCGAACACAAGTTCGAGGCCGGGCTGGTCCTGTCCGGTTGGGAAGTAAAAAGCCTGCGGGCCGGCAAGGCGCACCTGACCGACAGCTACGTGCTGCTCAAGGATGGCGAAGCCTGGCTGTTCGGCAGCCACATCACCCCGCTGAACACCGCCAGCACCCACGTCATCGCCGACCCCATGCGTACCCGCAAGCTGCTGCTGAACAAGCGCGAGCTCGAGCGCGTGGAGGCTGCCGTGGCGCAAAAAGGCTACACCTGTGTGGCCCTGGCGCTGTACTGGAGCAAGCACCTGATCAAGTGCGAAATCGCGCTCGGCAAGGGCAAGAAGGAGTTCGACAAGCGCGACACGATGCGCGAGCGCGACTCCAACCGCGAGCTGCAGCGTGCGGTGCGCAACAAGGGCAAGGAAGAGTAGATCTTCCTCTTGCCTGCGATAGCTGCGATACCTGCCTAGCGCCCACTGCGTCGCTCAGCGCGCGCCACGCGCTGGGCTTCCTGCTGCGCTTCTTCCAGCACTTCCTGCACGTACAGGATGTGCCGGCTCGACACCTCCCGCGCATCTTCTGCACGCCCCTCGACGATCGCCTGGTACAGTTCGCGATGCTGACTGATCAGCATGTCGCGCGTTTCCGTACGCTGCTGGTACATACCCCCGATGTTGGTCACCACATTGCGCTTGAGCAGGTCGAACAGACCACGAATGGTATGCAGCAGCACGGCATTGTGGCTGGCCTCGGCAATCGCCAGATGAAAACGGGCATCCGCTGCGCCTTCTTCTGCACGACTGACCTCATCGACGCGGGCATAGCAATCCTGCAGCGCATCGAAGGCGGCCTTCAACCGCGCCCGATCCGGCTCGGTAGCACGCTGGGCTGCGTAGAAGGCGCATGAGGCCTCAAGGGTGTGACGAAACTCCAGCAGGTCGCGCTGAGCCTCAGGGTTGTGCTCGAGCAACTGCAACAAGGGATCACTGAACGTCGATCCCAGCGACTCGGCCACATAGTTGCCGCCCCCCTGGCGACTGACCAGCAGTCCCTTGGCCACCAGTTTCTGGATCGCCTCGCGCAACGACGGGCGGGAAACGCCGAACTGCTCGGCCAGGGCGCGTTCGGCGGGCAGGCGCTGCCCTGAGGTCAACGTCCCCTCGAGAATCATCCCTTCCAGTCGATCGACGATATCGTCGGACAGGCGCCGTTGGCGGACCTGATCAAAAACCATCACATGCTCTCCACAAACCCCGGCACCGATTTCGGGGCGCCTATTCTGCGCCTATCCGCGACAGCCCGACAGATATTCCTCGATTGATCCGACGCGATCTCGCCCTCCGCTCATCGGCACTCGACCAAAGTTTTGCTTGGGACAAATTGACACACCCCGTATCCGGCTTTTAACCTAGCGACCAGTCATTGTAAATTGGTCTTACCAATTATCCAATGCCAGTGCTGACCAACAACAATTAGGGGTCACCCCATATGCAAACCTGGCAACAACTCTACACACCGCTTGGTAGTCTCGGCCTGTCCGCACTGGCGGCGGTCATCCCCATCGTGTTCTTCTTCCTCGCCCTCGCCGTGTTCCGCCTCAAGGGCCACGTGGCAGGCAGCATTACCCTCGGTCTGTCAATCCTGGTGGCGATCTTCGCCTTCCAGATGCCTGTCGACATGGCCCTTACCGCAGCAGGCTACGGCTTCCTCTATGGCCTCTGGCCGATTGCCTGGATCATCGTTGCCGCGGTGTTCCTGTACAAACTCACGGTCAAGAGCGGTCAGTTCGAAGTCATCCGCAGCTCGGTACTGTCGATCACCGACGACCAGCGCCTGCAGGTGCTGCTGATCGGCTTCTGCTTCGGTGCCTTCCTCGAAGGCGCAGCCGGCTTCGGCGCGCCCGTGGCCATCACCGCCGCACTGCTGGTGGGTCTGGGCTTCAACCCGCTGTATGCCGCGGGCCTGTGCCTCATCGCCAACACCGCGCCGGTCGCCTTCGGCGCTCTGGGCATCCCGATCATCGTCGCCGGGCAAGTGACCGGTATCGACGCCTTCCACATTGGCGCCATGACCGGCCGCCAGCTGCCGCTGCTGTCGCTGTTCGTGCCGTTCTGGCTGGTGTTCATGATGGATGGCCTGCGTGGCGTGAAAGAGACCTGGCCCGCCGCGCTGGTCGCCGGCCTGAGCTTCGCCGTGACCCAGTACTTCACGTCCAACTTCATCGGCCCTGAACTGCCGGACATCACCTCGGCTCTGGCCAGCCTGATCGCCCTGACCCTGTTCCTCAAGGTCTGGCAGCCCAAGCGCGCGTTCGCCGAGGCCAAGGGCAGCGTCGGTGCAGCCGTGGTCAGCAGTGGCGGCAGCCAGCCTTCGCCGTACAGCTTCGGCGAGATCTTCAAGGCCTGGTCGCCATTCCTGATTCTCACCGTGCTGGTGACCATCTGGACCCTCAAGCCCTTCAAGGCTGCGTTCGCGCCGGGCGGCGCGATGTACAACTTCGTGTTCAACTTCGCCATCCCGCACCTCGATCAACTGGTGATCAAGACTGCCCCGATTGTCACCGCACCGACCGCAATGCCGGCCGTGTTCAAGCTCGACCCGATCTCCGCCACCGGCACCGCGATCTTCCTGTCGGCACTGATCTCGATGTGGGTCCTGAAGATCAATGTCAAAACTGGTCTTACCACTTTCAAAGAGACCTTCTGGGAACTGCGCTGGCCGATCCTGTCGATCGGCATGGTGCTGGCCTTCGCCTTCGTCACCAACTACTCGGGCATGTCCTCGACCATGGCCCTGGTCCTGGCCGGCACCGGCGCGGCGTTCCCATTCTTCTCGCCGTTCCTGGGTTGGCTGGGCGTGTTCCTGACCGGATCCGACACGTCGTCCAACGCCCTGTTCAGCTCGCTGCAGGCCACCACTGCGCACCAGATCGGCGTCAGCGACACCTTGCTGGTCGCCGCCAACACCAGCGGCGGCGTTACCGGCAAGATGATCTCGCCGCAGTCGATCGCCGTGGCCTGCGCCGCCACCGGCCTGGTCGGCAAGGAGTCGGACCTGTTCCGCTTCACCGTCAAGCACAGCCTGTTCTTCGCGACCATCGTCGGCCTGATCACCCTGGTCCAGGCCTACTGGCTGACCGGTATGCTGGTTCATCACTAAAGTGACAGGGGCCGGGCGCGCGCATGTGCCCGGCAACCCACCCCACCCACGCTGCGAGAATCCATGATCATTTCAGCCTCCACCGACTATCGCGCCGCGGCCCAGCGCAAGCTGCCCCCCTTCCTGTTCCACTACGCCGACGGCGGCGCCTACGCCGAGCACACCCTGCGCCACAACGTCTCGGACCTGGCCAGCATCGCCCTGCGCCAGCGTGTCCTGAGAAACATGTCGGAGCTGAGCCTTCAGACCCGGCTGTTCGACGAAACCCTGAGCATGCCCGTGGCCCTGGCCCCGGTCGGTCTCACCGGCATGTACGCGCGCCGTGGCGAAGTGCAAGCGGCGCGCGCGGCGGCGGCGCACGGCATTCCCTTCACCATGTCCACGGTGTCGGTCTGCCCGATCGAGGAAGTGGCGCCGGCCATCGACCGGCCCATGTGGTTCCAGCTGTATGTCCTCAAGGACCGCGGCTTCATGCGCAACGCCCTGGAGCGTGCCAAGGCCGCCGGGGTGAAGACGCTGGTGTTCACCGTCGACATGCCCGTGCCCGGCGCCCGCTACCGCGACGCCCATTCCGGCATGAGTGGCGCCAACGGCCCGATGCGTCGTGTGTTGCAAGCCATGACCCACCCTCAATGGGCCTGGGACGTCGGCGTGATGGGACGCCCCCACGACCTGGGCAACATTTCCACCTATCGCGGCAACCCGACCGGCCTTGCCGACTACATCGGCTGGCTGGGCAACAATTTCGACCCGTCGATTTCCTGGAAGGACCTGGAGTGGATCCGCGAATTCTGGGACGGCCCGATGATCATCAAGGGCATCCTCGACGCCGATGACGCCCGCGACGCAGTGAAGTTCGGTGCCGACGGCATCGTCGTCTCCAACCACGGCGGCCGCCAGCTCGACGGCGTGCTGTCCAGCGCCCGCGCCCTGCCGGCCATCGCCGACGCGGTCAAGGGTGATTTGAAGATTCTCGCCGACTCGGGTATCCGCAGCGGCCTGGACGTGGTGCGCATGATCGCCCTGGGCGCCGACACGGTGCTGATCGGCCGCGCCTTCCTCTGGGCCCTGGCCGTGCATGGCCAGGCTGGGGTGAAGAACCTGCTGGAGCTGTTCGAGAAAGAAATGCGCGTGGCCATGGTGCTGACCGGCGCCAAGTCGATCGGCGAGATCAGCCGCGATTCACTGGTACGCGAGCTGGGCGCCTGAGCCCTTACGAAACAAACGCCTGATAGTCCGGGGCACGTCGCGCGCCAGACGCGCCGGCCCCGCGAGGAGATTGCATGAGCCTGCCCGCTGCGTTCCTGCGTGATGCCGAGCGCCTGATCCCTGCCGAACGCCGTTTCGACGACCCGACCTCGACCCTGGCCTTCGGCACCGACGCCAGTTTCTACCGGCTGATCCCCAAGCTGGTGGTGCGCGTCGAATCCGAGGACGAGGTGGTCGAGCTGATCCGCCTGGCCCAGCGTGAGCGCGTGCCGGTAACCTTCCGCGCTGCAGGCACCAGCCTCTCCGGGCAGGCCATCAGCGACTCGGTGCTGATCGTGCTGGGCGACAACTGGAACGGCCGCGAGATTCGCAACCAGGGCGAACAGATCCGCCTGCAGCCCGGGGTCATCGGTGCCCAGGCCAATGCCTGGCTGGCCCCCTACGGGCGCAAGATCGGACCTGATCCGGCGTCGATCAATGCCTGCAAGATCGGCGGCATCGTCGCCAACAATGCCAGCGGCATGTGCTGCGGTACCGCGCAGAACACCTATCACACCCTTGCTGGCCTGCGCCTGGTACTGGCCGACGGCACTCGCCTGGACAGTGAAGACCCGGCCAGCGTCGCCGCCTTCGAGCAGAGCCACGCCGCATTGCTCGAGGAACTTGCCCGCCTTGGCCGTGAGACTCGCGCCAACACCGAACTGGCCGACCGCATCCGCCACAAGTACAGGTTGAAGAACACCACCGGCCTCTCGCTCAACGCACTGGTGGACTACGACCAGCCGCTGGATATCCTCCAGCACCTGCTGGTCGGCTCAGAAGGCACCCTGGGTTTCATCAGCGCAGTCACCTATGACACCGTGCCTGACCACCCGCACAAGGCCAGCGCCCTGCTGGTGTTTCCCACTGTCGAAAGCTGCTGCCGGGCAGTGACCGTGCTCAAGCGCCAGCCCGTGTCGGCGGTCGAGCTGCTCGATCGCCGCAGCCTGCGCTCGGTGCAGGAGATGCCAGGCATGCCGGCCTGGGTGAAAGGCCTGTCGAACAACGCCTGCGCCCTGCTGATCGAGTCCCGCGCCGCCAGCCAGAGCCTGCTGCACGAACAACTGGCGCTGGTGATGGGGTCAATCGCCGAATTCCCGCTCGAGCAGAAGGTCGAGTTCAGCGAAGACCCGACGGTGTACAACCTGCTGTGGAAGATTCGCAAGGACACCTTCCCTGCCGTCGGCGCCGTGCGCCAGACCGGCACCACAGTGATCATCGAAGACGTGACCTTCCCGGTCGAACAACTGGCCGAGGGCGTCAACCGCCTGATCCAGCTGTTCGACAGGCATCGCTATGACGAGGCGATCATTTTCGGCCATGCACTGGAAGGCAACCTGCACTTCGTTTTCACCCAGGGCTTCAACAGCGCCGAGGAAGTCGCGCGTTACCAGGCCTTCATGGAGGACGTCGCGCAACTGGTGGCGGTGGAATTCGGCGGCTCGCTCAAGGCCGAGCACGGCACCGGACGCAACATGGCGCCCTTCGTCGAGCTGGAATGGGGCAACGACGCTTACCAATTGATGTGGGCACTCAAGCGCTTGCTCGACCCCAACGGCATCCTCAACCCGGATGTGGTGCTCAGCAACGATCCGGACGTCCACCTGAAAAACCTCAAGCCACTGCCGGCGGCCGACGAGATCGTCGACAAATGCATCGAGTGCGGTTTCTGCGAGCCGGTGTGCCCGTCCAAGGGGCTGACCCTCAGCCCACGCCAACGCATTGTCATGTGGCGCGATATCCAGGCCAAGCGTCGTGCCGGCCTCGACACCCGCGAGCTGCTGCAGACCTATCAATACCAGGGCATCGATACCTGCGCCGCTACCGGCCTGTGCGCCCAGCGTTGCCCGGTGGGGATCAATACCGGCGAACTGGTGAAAAAACTGCGCGGCCAGGCCGCCGATCACCTGAAGACTGCCGACTGGCTGGCCGAGCACTTCCACTCGGCCCTCAGTGGCGCACGCCTGACCCTCGCCGCGGCCAACGGCGCACGCAAGCTGCTCGGTGCCCCACGCTTGGCGCGCCTAAGCAGTGGCCTGCGCAAGGTCAGCAACGGTCGCCTGCCGCAGTGGACAGCGGCCATGCCGCAACCGCTCAAACCGATCGACTTCGGCCCGGCAAGCCACGATGCACGACCCCGGGTGGTTTACCTTGCGGCCTGTGTGTCGCGTGTCATGGGTCCGGCCTATGGCGATCGCGAGCAGCGCTCGTTGCTGGACAAGACCCAGGCCCTGCTGGAAAAGGCCGGCTACCAGGTGATCTTCCCCGACAACGCCGATAGCCTCTGCTGTGGCCAGCCATTTGCTTCCAAGGGCTACGCCGAGCAGGCCGAGCACAAGCGCCAGGAACTGATCGCCGCCCTGCTGCATGCCAGCCGCGGCGGCCTCGATCCAATCTACTGCGACACCAGCCCCTGCACCTTGCGCCTGGTACAGGACCTGGGCGAAACCCGGCTGGACCTCTACGATCCGGTGCGCTTCATCCGCATGCATCTGCTCGACAAGCTGGAGTTCACTCCGCAGGAGGAACCTGTGGCCGTACATGTCACCTGCAGCACCCAGCACCTGGGCGAAAGCCAGGCGCTGATCGACCTCGCGCGGCGTTGCAGCAAGCAGGTGGTGATTCCCGAGGGTATCCACTGCTGTGGGTTCGCTGGCGACAAGGGCTTCACCACGCCAGAGCTCAATGCCCATTCCCTGCGCAGCCTGAAAGATGCGGTGCAGTACTGCAGCGAAGGGATTTCCACCAGCCGTACCTGCGAGATCGGGCTGTCGAGCCATAGTGGTATCGACTATCACGGATTGGTCTATCTGGTGGACCGGGTGACGCGGGCGCGAGCTATCTGAGGCCGGCCCAATCCCTGTGTGTGCAACTGTCTTGTTCAAAATCTAAAGGTCAGCCCAATCCCCTGTGGGAGCGGCGGTTCGCCGCTGCGACTTGTCCCGCGAACACGGGCGTAGCCCGTGCCAGGCAGCGCGGTGTTTTTTTCGCGGGTAAACCCGCTCCTACAATGGAGCGGCTACCCAGGCGATTGACCCAGCAGCTAGCAACCATTTGTTACAAGTAAATGCTAATCTGCAGCCCCCTTCTTCCGCTGCCGTTGGCCCCCGATGTCTGAGTCCGCACCGTTGCTGTTGCGTCACCACCGTCCGTTCATCGCGTTCTGGCTTGCGCGGGTCTTCACCGCCAGTGGCTTCCAGATGCTCACCGTGGCCATCGGCTGGCACCTCTACCAGCTCACCGGCAACGTCCTGGACCTGGGCCTGGTCGGCCTGGTCGAATTCGCCCCACGGGTGCTGTTCATGCTGCACACCGGGCATGTCGCCGACCGCTACGACCGGCGCAAGGTCGCCGCCCTGTGCCAGTGCCTGCAAGGGCTCATCGCCCTGGCCCTGGCGCTGGGCAGTGCCACCGACAGCGTCACCCGTGAACTGATCTTCGTGCTGGCCTTCCTGCTCGGTGCCACCCGCTCCTTCGAGATGCCTGCGACCCAGGCACTGCTGCCCAACGTGGTGCCGCCGGGGCTGTTCCCGCGCGCCGTCGCTGCGTCGGCGTCGGCGACCCAGGCAGCGACCATCGTCGCCCCGGCGGTCGGCGGCCTGCTCTACGCTTTCGGCAGCATCTGGGTGTATGGCCCGACGGTATTGCTGTACGCCATTGCCTGCCTGCTGATGCTCAGCCTCGACTCGCGCCAGCAGACACCACAGCGCGGCCGTGCCAGCCTGGAGTCGCTGCTGGCCGGCATCCGCTTCATTCGCAGTCGCCCGGACATCCTCGGCGCCATCTCGCTGGACCTGTTCGCCGTGCTGCTCGGCGGTGCCACGGCGCTGCTGCCGGTGTTCGCGAAGGATATCCTGCTCACCGGCGCCTGGGGCCTGGGTCTGCTGCGCTCGGCCCCGGCGGTAGGTGCCTTGTTGATGTCGCTGTGGCTGGCGCGCTTCCCGGTAGAACGCAAGGTCGGCCGGACCATGTTCACCGCCGTCGGCGTGTTCGGCGTGGCGACCATCGCCTTTGGTCTGTCGACCTCGTTCTGGTTCTCGCTGGCGGTGCTGGTGGTACTGGGCGCGGCAGACATGTTCAGCATGGTTATCCGCAGCGCCTTCGTGCAACTGGAGACACCCGATGAAATGCGCGGCCGGGTCAGCGCGGTGAACGGGCTGTTCATCGGTGCCTCGAATCAGCTCGGCGAGTTCGAATCCGGGGTCACTGCGCACTGGTTTGGCACAGTTCCGGCGGTGGTACTGGGTGGTGTGGGCACGCTGGTGGTCACCGGCGTGTGGATGAAGCTGTTCCCGACCCTGGCCAACCGCGACCGCATGCACAATCCGCAATAGTCTTCATGGGGCTGCCTGGCAGCCCTTTCGCGGCACCAGGCCGCGCCGACAGCGGGCGCCACGCCACAAAGACCAACAGCCATAGGCCCCCGCCCCCCATGCTGGTATGATGCGCGGCTTTTTCCCGCCCCCACAAAACCACGGCAACCGGTACGGTCTGTGCTTTGCTGATGGGGTCGAATACATTCACGGCGCCCCGGCGCCATGGGAGCAGGCATGCTGGAAAGGCTGTTTCAACTAAAAGCACACAACACCAACGTGCGCACCGAGATCCTCGCGGGCGTCACCACCTTCCTGGCGATGGCCTACATCCTGTTCGTCAACCCGAGCATCCTCGGCGAAACCGGCATGGACAAGGGCGCGATCTTCGTCGCCACGTGCCTTGCCGCCGCCATCGGCTCGGTCACCATGGGCCTGATCGCCAACTACCCGATCGCCCTCGCCCCGGGCATGGGCCTGAACGCCTTCTTCACCTACACCGTGGTCCTGCACATGGGCCACACCTGGCAGGTGGCACTGGGTGCGGTATTCCTCTCGGCGGTGCTGTTCTTCCTGCTGTCGATCTTCCGCATCCGTGAATGGATCGTGAACAGCATCCCGCTGCCGCTGCGCTCGGCGATCGCCGCCGGTATCGGCCTGTTCCTGGCACTCATCGCCCTGCACAATGCGGGCATCGTCGTCGATAACCCAGCCACCCTGGTCGGCCTGGGCGACCTCAAGCAGCCTGCACCGATCCTTGCCACCCTCGGCTTCTTCCTCATCGTCGGCCTCGAGTCGCTGAAAGTGCGCGGCGCCGTGCTGATCGGCATCCTCGCCGTGACGGTGGTGTCGATCCTGGTGGGTGCCAGCCAATTCGGCGGCATCGTTTCCATGCCGCCGTCGCTGGCCCCGACCTTCCTGCAACTGGACATCAAGGGCGCGCTGGACGTCGGGCTGATCAGCGTGATCTTCGCCTTCCTGTTCGTCGACCTGTTCGACAACTCCGGCACCCTGATCGGCGTGGCCAAGCGCGCCGGCCTGATGGGCAAGGACGGCCATATGCCGAAGATGGGCCGTGCGCTGATCGCCGACAGCACCGCAGCCATGGCCGGCTCGCTGCTGGGCACCTCGACCACCACCAGCTATATCGAATCGGCTGCCGGCGTAAGTGCCGGCGGACGCACCGGCCTGACCGCCATCGTGGTAGCCGTGCTGTTCCTGCTGGCGCTGTTCTTCGCGCCGCTGGCCGGTAGCGTGCCGGCCTACGCCACCGCGCCGGCACTGCTGTTCGTTGCCGTGCTGATGGCCTCGGGCCTGGCCGAGATCAACTGGGACGACGTCACCGAGGCCGCGCCGGTAGTGGTCACCGCCCTGGCCATGCCGTTGACCTATTCGATCGCCAACGGCATCGCCTTCGGCTTCATCGCCTGGACCGCCATCAAGCTGATCTCCGGTCGTCATCGCGACCTGAACCCGGCCCTGGTGATCCTGTCCATTCTGTTCGTCATCAAGCTGGGCTGGTTCAACGCATGAGTGCCGTCTTCGACCCTTCGCAATACACGACCCAACTGCAGGCCAAGGTCGAGCGCCTGCGCGAGCTGCTGGCGCCCTTCGATGCACCGCAACCTGCCGTGTTCGAGTCGCCGCGCGAGCACTATCGCCTGCGCGCAGAGTTCCGTCTGTGGCGCGAAGAGGGTCAACGCCACTACGCGATGTTCGCCCCGGGCGAGAAGCACAAGGCAATTCTGATCGACGACTTCCCCATCGCCAGCCAGCGCATCAATGAACTGATGCCCCGTCTCAAGGCCGCCTGGCAGGGCAACGAAGACCTGAGCAATCGTCTGTTCCAGGTCGAGTTCCTGACCACACTGGCCGGCGATGCCATGGTCACCCTGTGCTATCACCGCCCGCTCGACGAGGCCTGGGAAGCTGCCGCGCAGCAACTGGCCGCACAACTGGGCGTCAGCGTGATCGGTCGCTCCAAAGGCAAGCGCGTGGTGATCGGCCGTGACTATGCCGTGGAGAAACTCGACATCGCCGGCCGCACCTTCAGCTACCGCCAGCCTGAAGGCGCCTTCACCCAGCCCAACGGTGCAGTGAACCAGAAGATGCTGGGCTGGGCCTGCGAGGCGATGGGCGAGCGCAGCGACGACCTGCTGGAGCTGTACTGCGGCAACGGTAACTTCACCCTGCCCCTGGCCACCCGCGCGCGCCAGGTGCTGGCCACCGAGATCAGCAAGACCTCGGTCAACGCCGCCCTGCACAACCTCGACGAAAACGGCATCGACAACGTGCGCCTGGTACGCCTGTCGGCCGAGGAACTGACCGAGGCGCTGAACGAGGTCCGCCCATTCCGTCGC
Organism: Pseudomonas sp. A014; assembly: GCF_052378495.1. Classification (NCBI taxonomy): domain Bacteria; kingdom Pseudomonadati; phylum Pseudomonadota; class Gammaproteobacteria; order Pseudomonadales; family Pseudomonadaceae; genus Pseudomonas; species Pseudomonas sp. A014. The sequence continues at coordinate 744,279 of NZ_CP199001.1, read as the reverse complement.
CTGGAAGGCATCGACCTGAAAAGCTACGACTTCGGCACCGTGTTCGTCGACCCGCCACGCGCCGGCATGGACCCGGACACCTGCGAGCTGACCCGGCGTTTCGAGCGGATCCTGTACATCTCCTGCAACCCCGAGACGCTGGCGCAGAACATCGCTCAACTGCACGATACCCACCGTATCGAACGCTGCGCGCTGTTCGATCAGTTCCCCTACACCCACCACATGGAAAGCGGGGTCCTGCTGGTGCGGCGCTGATCGATGGATGGCCGGGGCCACCTGACAGGCCCCGGCATTCGCTCAGAAGTCGAAGAACACCGTCTCCCCTTCCCCTTGAATACGGATATCGAAGCGATACGCCGTCTTCCCGTCCACCTCGCAGCGCTTGGCGATCAGCGTCTCGCGCCGCTGCGGCTGCTCGATCAGGTTGAGCACCGGGCACTTGGCGTTGGCCTCGGCCTCGTCATCGAAATACAAACGGGTGTGCAGGTGGATGTTGATCCCCCGGGCGAACAGGCTGATGTTGATGTGCGGTGCCATCGGCACCCCGGCAGCATTGTTCACCACGCCTGGCTTGACCGTGTGCAAGGTCCATTCACCTGCATCGAAGGTGGTGGCGGTCCGGCCGAAGCTGTTGAAGGTGTTCTCCAGGTTGAACATGTCCTGGTAGTGGCCGTTGGCGTCGGCCTGCCACACCTCGAGGAAGGAATCACGCACCAGATGGCCATTGCCATCGTACACCTGGCCGATCAGCAGGATGTGCTCGCCCGGAGCCTCCGGGCGGGCCAGGCGGTTCCAGATTTCCTGGTCGCGGGTCGGGTTACCGGCAGCTTCCAGGGCCAGGCCGATGTGCACATAGGGGCCGGCGGTCTGCGAGGGCGTCTCCGGCAGCAGTTCGATAGGCATGACGGGTCTCCTCAGCGATTCTCGAAGTGGGTCTGGCGCTGGCCACGCAGCACGATGTCGAAGCGATAGGCCAGACAGTCCATCGGGTTGGCGTGGCTCATGTCGAGCCGGGCGATCAAGCGCTGCACCGCGTCCGGGTTGGCGATCGACTTGACGATCGGGCACATCGGAATCAGCGGATCACCTTCGAAATACAGTTGGGTGATCAGCTTGGTGGCAATCGATGGGCCGCTGATGGAGAAGTGGATGTGCGCCGGACGCCAGTCGTTGGGGCCGTTGCGCCAGGGATAGGGGCCGGGCTTGATGGTGCGGAAGCTGTAGTAGCCGTCACGGTCGGTCAGGCAGCGACCGACGCCACCGAAGTTGGGATCGAGCGGGGCCAGGTAGCGGTCGTTCTTGTGGCGGTAGCGACCACCGGCGTTGGCCTGCCACATCTCCACCAGGGTATTGGGCACCGGCTTGCCGTACTGGTCGACGACCCGCCCGGCAACGATGATGCGCTCACCGATCGGCAGGCCACCGTTGTTGAAGTTCAGCAACAGGTCATGGTCATGCTCGCCGAAGCGCAGGTGGGAAAAATCAGGGCCGGTGCTTTCGCTGACCGACTGGGCAATACTCACCAGCGCCTGGCGCGGCGAGCGGGCGATGGATGTCTTGTAATCAGGCGTGAGGGCCTTGGGGTGCCAGTTGCGATCACGGATCACGAAGCGGCTGGTGTCCTGAGCGGGCATGCCGTTTTCCTCTCTTGGAATTGTTCGAACCACCTGTGCGTGGCAGGCGGACTTGCAGTTTCCGGCAGGTCGCGCAGGGCGAAAACTGAAAACATGCGCGCCAGACATAACCATTTGGTTATGCAACTTTTCGTCAGACCACCTGATCTGAAGCGCTGGACTATTCTGGATGGACTGCGGTGCTGGCTGCGCAGAGCCCACGGCCCTTCAACCAGGCACGACCCTCACAGCGGAGAACTTCTATGGATTGGCGAAAAGGCCGACGCAGCGACAATGTGGTGGATGCACGCGGCGAAGGCGGTGGCGGCGGGATGCGCTTCGGCGGTGGCAAGGGCCTGGGGCTGGGTGCCGTGCTGCTGATCATCGGCATCGGCTGGATCACCGGCCAGGATCCGCTGCAGATCCTCGGCCAGCTCGCCGGCCAGATGGAGCAACAGCAGGCAGCGCCCAGCGGTGCTGGCGGCAAGGCACCGCCGGCCAATGATCAACAGGCCGAGTTCGTCGCCTCGATCCTGGGCGACACCGAAGATACCTGGAAGGCCCTGTTCGCCCAGGCCGGCAAGCAATACCGCGACCCCAAGCTGGTGCTGTTCAGCGGCCAGGTCAACTCCGCGTGCGGCTTCGCCTCCTCGGCGGTCGGCCCCTTCTATTGCCCGGCTGATCAGCGGGTGTACCTGGACATGTCGTTCTTCCGCGAAATGGAAACCCGCTTCGCCCAGGCCTACGTGATCGCCCACGAAATTGGCCACCACGTACAAACCCTGCTCGGCGTCTCGGCCAAGGTCGATGCCGCACGCCGCAGCGGCCAGCGCCTTGAGGGCGACAATGGCCTGCTGGTACGCCAGGAACTGCAGGCGGACTGCCTGGCCGGTGTCTGGGCCTACCAGGCTCAGAAACGTCTCAACTGGCTGGAGCCCGGCGATGTCGAAGAGGCACTCAACGCCGCCAACGCCATCGGCGACGACCGCCTCCAGCAACAGGGTCAAGGGCGCGTGGTGCCCGACTCCTTCACCCATGGCACCTCGGCGCAGCGGGTACGCTGGTTCAAGGCTGGCTTCGGCAGTGGCGATCTCAACCGCTGCGATACTTTCAACGCACGCAACCTGTAACGCCCTGCTGCAAAGGGCGTTGCAGAGCCTCTCCAGAACGCAATACGACCAATGGGTCATTTTTCTGCTGATAAACGTTTCAGCCGCAGCCGATTCGGCCGATAACCCCGTGGACCCATCAGCTGGCCCCTACAAGAACAACGCCCGGCGACGTGAGATTTTGCAAGACACATTTTCTGGAGAGCGTGCATGAACAGATGGTTTGCCGACAAGAGCGTGAACCTCAAACTCGGGCTGGGCTTCGGCCTGGTCCTGGTATTGACCGGCCTGCTGGCCCTGGCCAGTTGGACCAGCCTGGGGAGCCTCATCAATCGCAGCAACTGGATGAGCGACATTACCCGCCTCAATACTGACCTGACCAATCTGCGCGTGGCGCGCCTGCAATACATGATCGCCAACGGCGACGACGCCGCCGCCGCCAACACGCTGGCGAAGCTGGAAACCTTCAGCGCCCAGCAGCAGCACCTGGAAAGCACCTTCAAGAGCCCCGAGAACCTCAAGCTGCTGCGTGAGCTGGGCAAGATCATCGCCGACTATCGCATCTCGCTCGACAAGATGCGCGCAGGCTACAAGATCACCCTTGCGGCCCGTGAAACCCTCGACCAGAACGCGACCAAGGCGATCCAGTTGATCGAAACGATCAGCAAGGATGTCCTGGCCCGTGACGAAAGCGATGCGACCCGCTTGCAGCAATACCTGGTAATCAGCAAGGCCCGCCAGCAGCTGACCCAGTTGCGCCTGGACGTACGCAGCTATGTGGCAGCGCCAAGCGACGTCGCCGAGCAAGCGGTGCTGCGCCAACTGCAGCAGACCTTCACCGAAATCGACGGCCTCAAGCGCCAGCTGACCAGCGATGGCGCTGCCATCGAGCAGTTCGAAGGCGCAGTGCGTGCCTATGGCGAGTCGGTTCGCCAGCTCAGCGCCTCGACAGCCCAGATCGCTGTGTCCCGCCAGGAAATGACCGTGCAGGGCGGCGACATCGTCAAGCTCAGCGACGACCTGTACAAGATCCAGCTCGAACGTCGTGACATCGAAAGTGCCGAGGCCCGCACCCTGCAGATCGGCGCGACGCTGCTGGCCCTGCTCATCGGCGTACTCGCCGCCGTGATCATCACCCGCCAGATCACCCGCCCGCTGCGCGAGACCCTCGCCGTGGTGGAGAAGATCGCCGGTGGCGACCTGACCCACAACCTGCAGGTCACCCGCCGCGACGAACTGGGCGTGCTGCAGCAAGGCATTGCGCGCATGGGTACGACCCTGCGCGACCTCATCAGCGGCATCCGTGACGGTGTTACCCAGATCGCCAGTGCGGCCGAGGAGCTGTCGGCGGTGACCGAGCAGACCAGCGCCGGCGCCAACAGCCAGAAGGTCGAGACCGACCAGGTCGCCACCGCCATGCACGAAATGGCCGCCACCGTGCAGGAAGTCGCGCGCAACGCCGAACAGGCGTCGCTTGCAGCAACCAACGCCGACGGCGAAGCCCGTGCCGGTGACAAAGTGGTGGGCGAGGCGATCAACCAGATCGAGCGCCTGGCCGCCGAGGTCAACCGCTCCACCGAAGCGATGAATCTGCTGCAACAGGAAAGCCAGAAGATCGGCAGTGTCATGGACGTGATCAAGTCGGTGGCCGAGCAGACCAACCTGTTGGCGCTCAATGCCGCCATCGAAGCGGCTCGTGCCGGTGAGGCGGGACGTGGGTTCGCCGTGGTCGCCGACGAAGTGCGTGGCCTGGCGCAGCGCACGCAGAAGTCCACCGAAGAGATCGAAGAGCTGGTCGCCAGCCTGCAGAACGGCACACAGCAGGTGGCCAACGCCATGCTCGGCAGCCGCACCCTGACCGACAGCAGCGTGGAACTGGCACGCAAGGCCGGCGCGTCGCTGGAGAACATCACCAGTACCGTGTCGGGCATCCAATCGATGAACCAGCAAATCGCCGCCGCCGCAGAGCAGCAGAGTGCCGTGGCCGAAGAGATCAGCCGCAGCATCCTCAACGTACGCGATGTGTCCGAGCAGACCGCCGCCGCGAGCGACGAGACAGCCGCCTCCAGCGTCGAGCTGGCGCGCCTGGGTGGACAGTTGCAAACCCTGGTCAGCCATTTCCGCGTCTGACCACGCCTTCCGGGGCCGCGTCGCGGCCCCAATCCCTCCCCCAAAAAATCTGCTGAACGGCGTTTCAGCTCCTGCAAACATTGCCGATATCTCTTCTGCGGCAACGGAGGGCCCATCACAAAAACAAATGCCGTGTGACGGGAAATCCCGCGAGCAGGCGCTTTCCCCCGGGGAACCTCCATGAGCAACTGGTTTGCCAACATCAGCGTCAAACTCAAACTGATGCTGGGCTTCGGCCTGGTCCTTCTACTCACCACTGCACTGGCCTTGACCGGCTGGAACAGCCTGGAAAACCTCGTCGCACGCAGCAACTCGATGGGGCAGATCACCCAGTTCAACACGCACCTGAACAACCTGCGGGTGGCGCGTCTGCAATACATGCTCGCCGATGGCGACGAGAGCGCCGCCGCCACCGTGCAGGCCCGCCTGGACACCTTCGAACAGCACAAGCAGGAACTGCTCGCCAGCTTCGACCATCCCCCGAGCCTGCAACTGCTGCGCGAACAGGCCAGCTACATCGACCAGTACCGCGCCTCGCTGGACAAGATGCGCCAGGGCTACCGCACCATCGCCAGCAAACCCGACGCCGAGCAGCCGGTACGCGACGCCCGGGCGGCGATCGCCACGGCACGCCAGGAAATGATCGAGGAGCAGGCGCAGATCACCAAGCGCAGCGACGAGCTGTACAAGATCGAACTTGGCAGACGCGACGTCGATACCGCCCAGGCGCGCAACCTGCAACTGGGCGTGGCGCTGCTGGCGCTGGTGTTCGGCCTGCTTGGCGCCGTGATCATCACCCGCCAGATCACCCGCCCCTTGCAGGAAACCCTCGAGGTGGTGAAGAAGATCGCCGAAGGTGACCTCACCCAGCGCCTGCACATCACCCGGCATGACGAACTCGGTGCCCTGCAGCAGGGCATCGCGGGCATGGGCGACACCCTGCGCGCACTGATCACCGGTATCCGCGACGGCGTGACCCAGATCGCCAGCGCCGCCGAGGAACTGTCGGCGGTGACCGAGCAGACCAGTGCCGGGGTCAACAATCAGAAGGTCGAGACCGACCAGGTCGCCACCGCCATGCACGAGATGACGGCGACCGTGCAGGAGGTCGCGCGCAATGCCGAGCAGGCATCCCAGGCCGCCACCCAGGCCGACGGCGAGGCCCGTGCCGGCGACCGGGTGGTGAACGAGGCCATCGGCCAGATCGAACGCCTGGCCGCTGAAGTACAGCACTCCACCGAGGCGATGAACCTGCTGCAACAGGAAAGCCAGAAGATCGGCAGCGTCATGGACGTGATCAAGTCGGTGGCCCAGCAGACCAACCTGCTGGCACTGAATGCCGCCATCGAAGCGGCGCGTGCCGGTGAAGCCGGGCGCGGCTTTGCGGTGGTCGCCGATGAGGTCCGTGCCCTGGCCCAGCGCACGCAGAAATCCACCGAAGAGATCGAAGAGCTGGTCGCCAGCCTGCAAAACGGCACCCAGCGCGTGGCCACCGCCATGCAAGGCAGCAGCGGGCTGACCGACAGCAGCGTGGAACTGGCACGCAAGGCCGGCACCTCATTGGCCAGCATCACCCGTACCGTGTCGGGGATCCAGGCGATGAACCAGCAGATTGCAGCGGCAGCCGAGCAGCAGAGCGCCGTGGCCGACGAAATCGGCCGCAGCATCATGAATGTGCGCGATGTGTCGGAGCAAACGGCGGCAGCCAGCGAGGAAACAGCAGCGTCAAGCGTGGAGCTGGCGCGGTTGGGCGGGCAGTTGCAGACGATGGTCAGCCACTTCCGCGTCTGAGTCATGAACGGGGCCGTGCCATGGCCCCGGTCATACTGTGGCAGGGTGGTTCACCAGTTATCGTACTCTCGCAGCTCCGAGAACACCCTGTCGCCTGCCACTTTGCTCAGGCTGTAGGCAAACCAACCGCGAGGTGATTTCCGACGATTGAACCAAGGCGTGATGTCGTGCCTGAAATCAGCACCTGACGCAGGCAGAGGAAGATTGCGCTCCACCTCTAGCCCCAAGGCATCGTCATAGCAGCTGATCTCCAGCTTGCCGCCGAAGGTCAGACCCAATGCCGGAATGAAGAACACACGCCTCCCGGCCTCCTGCAAAATGCGTGGCCGCACAAAGGCTGGAGTGCGAACGTCAGCCGTCTCGCGAATGCGAGACTCCATACGCACGCGACGTGGATTCGAGACAGCAATCACGCAGGGAGTGCGCTCGATACGGTAGCTGCAATGGGCGCTTTTACCCTGGCAACTGATCATCATGTTCGCCGGGAAAGGGACGAGGACCAGGCCATCTTGCAGATGGCTGGCCTGAATCACGACGGCGGGCAACTCATACAACCAGCCAGAAAAGATCGAGACGACGACCTTGTCACCAACGCTCATATGAGTGGTGGGGACACGAACGTTCAAGTTGTTGTGACGCTGGGCATGCACAAAAGCGTAGTCATACCAGGTCCGCGAGGCATTTCCAGGATAGCCAGGATGAGGGCGACTGCCCTCTAGCGTCGGCGCTTCGAGGTGGCATACGCCGGGCGGCAGCACTAGAAACTTCAAGGGTTGGGACACGCTCATCACGAAATCTCCACTGGCGAACAGACTAGGGTCGCCTGAGTTATAGAGAACGTGAGCAGGTCCAACAACTGACAGAAATAACAGGTATGCAAAGGGGCGAGCACAAGATGCCCTCGCCCCTTGTCAGGTTAGCGAACGATCAACCCCACCCCGCGCCCGCGCGGATCGGAAGCGGTCTCGAGCTTGTCGCCGGTGACCCGGATCGCCTGGATATCACCCATCTCCCAGCCTTGATCCTCGAGCACATAGCCCATTTTCTTCAGATCCTCCGCCACCTGTCCCTTGAGCGGTGCATAACTGTCGAAATAGATGGTGTCCTTGGGCAGCAACTGATGGTGCACGCGCTGGGCGGCCACGGCTTTTTCCAGCGGCATGCCATAGTCGTACAGGTTGTTCATCACCTGGAAGATCGAGGTGAAGATCCGCGAACCACCGGGCGTACCGACCACCAGGGTCAGCTTGCCGTCGCGGGTGACCAGGCTGGGGCTCATGGACGAGAGCATGCGCTTGCCCGGCTCGATGGCGTTGGCATCCCCACCCACCACGCCAAAGGCGTTGGCCGCTCCCGGCTTGGCGCTGAAATCGTCCATCTCGTCGTTGAGCAGGAAGCCCGCGCCCTTGACCACCACGCCGCTGCCATAGTCGAGGTTCAGGGTATAGGTGTTGCTCACCGCATTACCCTGCTTGTCGACAATGGAGAAGTGCGTGGTCTGGTGCGGCTCCAGGCCCGGCTTGACCTTGTCGGTGTCGGAGATCGCATTGGGGTTGACCTGCGCCGCGCGCTTGGCGAGGTAGTCCTTGGCCACCAGCTCCTTGACCGGCACCTTGGTGAAGGCCGGGTCGCCCAGGTAGTCGGCGCGGTCGGCGAACACGCGCTTCTCGATCTCGGCCAGCAGGTGGATGTACTTCGCCGAGTTGTGCTCGACCCCTTTGAAGTCGGCTGCGCGGTCTTCCTTGATGCCCAACAGCTGGGCCAGAGCGACGCCACCAGAGCTTGGCGGTGGCGCGGTATAGACCACATTGCCACGCCAGTCGATGGCGATCGGATCGCGCCACACGGCCTTGTAGTCCTTCAGGTCTTCCTTGGTGATCAGGCCCTTGTCGGCCTGCATCTGCGCCACCAGCAGGTCAGCGGTCTTGCCCTGATAGAACTCGCTGACGCCCTTGTCGGCGATGCGCTCCAAGGTCTTGGCCAGCTCGGGTTGCTTGAACAGCTCACCGACCTTCATGTTGCCGAAGTAGTCATTGAAGTTGGTGGCGGTCTTGAACAGGCCCTGGGCATCGTCGCGATATTGATATTGCTTCTGCGCGATCTTGAAGCCGTTCTGCGCGTAGCCGATGGCCGGGGTGAGCAGCTCGCTCCACTTGAGCTTGCCGAACTTCTGGTGCGCCTCCCACAGGCCCATCACCGTGCCGGGCACGCCAGCAGCGCGCACGCCAACCAGGCTGAGGTTTTCGATGACCTCGCCCTTGTCGTCCAGGTACATGTTGCGCGTGGCGGTCTTGGGCGCGACTTCACGGTAGTCGAGGAAGTACGGCTTGCCGTCGACGAACAGGGTCATGAACCCACCGCCGCCGATGTTGCCGGCTTCCGGGTAGGTGACCGCCAGCGTGAAGGCGGTGGCGACCGCAGCATCCACCGCGTTACCGCCCTTCTTGAGAATGTCGGCGGCTACCTGTGCGCCATATTGATCGGGCGCCGCCACCGCGCCACCTTCGAGTGTCACGGCATAGGCGGAAGAACAGCTCAGGATCGCGGCCCCGAGGGCCAGGGACTGGAACATGACGATACGCATGACACTTCCTTGGTGTTGTTTTTGTCGAGCACTCATTTAAGGCTCAACCGTTGCGACTAAGCAAACGGCACACAGGAAGGGAGGCGTCTTTGGGCAAATCTGTCGCGTTCAGGCAACTCAGCAGGCGTACATCGATAGCTTGCGCTGGATGAAATCGAGGAAGCACTGGATACGCAGCGCCAGTTGAGTATTGCGGTAGTAGACCGCGTGGATCGGCTGACGATAGCCGTTGTTGGCCTCGGCCAGCACCACCTGCAGGCGGCCGGCGCGAATGTCTTCGTGGGTCATGAAATGCGACAGGCTGACGATGCCTTCACCGGCCAGTGCCAGCTGGCGCAGGGTCTCGCCGCTGGAGGCGAGGATCGCCGGGCGGATCGGCCAGCGATCGCCCTGAGCATGGCGCAACGGCCACTGATTGAGCGTTTCAGGTGCGCTGAACCCCAGCAGGCAGTGCGCACTGAGGTCTTCGACCTTCTGCGGTGTGCCGCGCCGGGCCAGGTAATCCGGGCTGGCGAGCACCTGCACGGGGCTGCACCCCAGCGAGCGGGCGTGCAGGCTGGAATCGGCCAGTTCACCGATGCGAATGGCCACGTCGGTGCTCTGTTCCAGCAGGTCGATGATCAGGTCGTCGGTATTGAGCTCGAGCTCGATGCCGGGGTACTGACGGCGAAACTCGCCGATCCACGGCAGGATGGCATGCAGCATGAACGGTGCGGCGGCGTTGATCCGCAAACGCCCGGACGGGGTCTGGCGATTCATCGACAGGCGCTCCTCCATGTCGTCCATCTGCTCGAGGATGGCCCGCGAACGCTCGAGGAAGAAACGCCCTTCCTCGGTCAGGTCCATGCGCCGGGTGGTGCGGTTGACCAGCGTGGTCCCAAGCTTGCCCTCCAGGCGCGACAGGGTGCGACTCACCGCCGACGGGGTCTGGCCCATCTGCTCGGCGGCGGCGGAGATCGAACCGCAGTCGATGACGGCGACGAATACCTGGAGTTCTTCGGATCGGGTTTTCACGCGGCGGCCTTGGGCTTGGGGTAGTGCTGATTGATAGCTGCTGGGCGATAACGGCGCAAGTGGCGCCGCGTCATCACTCGGCCTTGCCGAACACCTTGGCCAGGTGCGCTTCATACGCTGCCAGTGCTGCCGGCACATCCGGGCGCTTCATCACATCCACCGCCAGGAAGGTCGGCAGGCCGGTCATGCCAAGGAACTGATTGGCCTTGTGGAACGGGAAGTACACCGCATCCACACCTTTGCCTTCGAAGAAGTCGGTCGGATCGTCGAAGGCCTGCTGCGGTGCGTTCCAAGTCAATGAGAGCATGTACTGCTTGCCCTGGATCAGGCCGCCGCTGCCGTACTTCTGCGAGGCATCGGAACGGGTGCGGCCATCGTTGGCGTAAAGGCTGCCATGGCCTTCGGTGAAGACATCATCGATGTATTTCTTCACGGTCCAGGGCGCGCCCATCCACCAACCTGGCATCTGATAGATGACCACGTCCGCCCAGAGGAATTTCTGCACCTCTTCCTTGACGTCATAGCCACCGTCGATGAAGGTCTGCTGCACATCGAAGCCGGCGCGGTCCAGATAGGCCAGGGCGGCCTCGTGCAGGGTGCGGTTCAGGCGGCCGTCGGAATGAGCGAACTGTTTGCCGCCGTTGAGTAGAAGAATCTTTTTCATGGTGAGCCTCGCAGGTCTGGGTCGGCCCGAGGCAAGTACGCCTGCCGACCGAGTCAAAAGTGATGGCGGCAGATTAGGCAGTCGCGAGCGCAGGAAAAAGCCGGGTGGCGGCAAAATACATTTGCCTTCAAGTCACGAATATACATCTGATTATTGCAATACAATCTGCTCACTTTCCCCCGCACAGGCCATCGCCATGAGTGAGCAGTTCGCTTTCATCCTCAAAGCCAAGACCCGCCCTGAAAAGGCCGAAGCCTTCGAAACCCTGTTCCGCGCCTACGTCGAACCGAGCCGCCAGGAGCCCGGCTGCATCGAGTACCACATGCTGCGTGACAAGGAAGATCCGAGCCTGTTCGTGTTCTACGAGGTCTGGGCCGACAAGGCCGCCCTCGACGTGCACTCGGCGCTGCCGCACATGGCTGCGTTCTTCGAGAAGCGCATGGATTATCTGGAGCGCGACTTCGATATCCAGATGATCGAAATGCTCAGCCCTTCTTCCGCTAGCCGTTGATCAACAGGTGCCCGCCGAGCAGCGCCAGGCCGATGAAAAAGCAGCGCTTGAACAGCGCGGCGCTGATGCGCTGACGCAGCCAGGTGCCGGCGAACATGCCGAGCAGGGCGGGCACCAGCATCAGCAATGACGCACCCAGGGCCGGGCCGTCGAGCGCATCCTGCCCGGCCAGGCCAAGCGCCAGGGCGAGGGTCGAGACCGTGAACGACAGCCCCATCGCCTGGACCAGCTCATCGCGATTCAGGCCCAAGCCCTGCAGGTAGGGCACACCGGGCATCACGAACACCCCGGTCGCTGCCGTCACCACACCGGTCAGCAGGCCGCACAGCGGCCCCAGCCACGATTCCCATTGCGGCGCGACCCGCAAACCCGGCCCCACCAGCCCATACAACGCATACACCAGCAGTGCCCCGCCGAGCGCATGCGCCGCCCATGGGCCGCTGTCGATGCCAAGCCACAGGCTACCCAGCAGCGTACCCACGACGATCATCATCAACATGCCGCCCAGGCGCTTGAGCAGCCCGCGCAGGTGCCCGCCAGAGGCGAGCTGCCACAGGTTGGTGAGGGTAGAGGGCACGATCAGCAGCGCCGCTGCCTGCGCCGGAGGCATAGCCAGCCCGAGCAGGCCCATGGCGATGGTCGGCATTCCCAGACCGATCACCCCCTTGACCGCACCGGCCAGGGCGAAGGTAAAGATAACCAGCAGCGAAAGCGCCAGCCCCATGTCTTGATACAACGCGATAAAGGTATTCATGACGCCATCCTGCACCCTCGGCGATGGGCTGAAAATCTGCCATATACTCAGCCAGACTCTTGCCAGGACAGAGGCACATGCATTTCGACCTGATCGACCTCAGCCTTTTCCGCCACACGCTCGAATGCGGCAACATCACCGCCGGTGCCCGCAGCAGCCATCTTTCGCTGCCTGCGGCCAGTGCGCGGATCCGCGCCATGGAAACCTCGCTGGGTATTGCCTTGCTCGAACGCAACCGCCGAGGGGTGCAGCCAACGCCTGCGGGCCAGGCGCTGTTGCAGCATGCGCGGCTGATCGCCCAGCAGGTCGAGCGGTTGCAGTACGACCTCGGCCAATATGCCCAAGGCCAACAGGGGCAGGTGCGCCTGCTGTGCAATACCGCGGCGCTGACCGAGTACCTGCCGGAGTTGCTGGCTGCATACCTGGTGGCGTTTCCCGGCGTCAGCGTCGACGTGCAGGAGCAACCGAGCCTGCGCATCGTGCAGGCGATCACCCAGGGGATTGCGGACCTGGGCATCATCTCCACCGCAGCACCGAGCGAGCACTTGCAGGTGCGGCCATTTCGGCAGGACCCGCTGGTGCTGATCATGCCCCTGGCCCATCCGCTGGCGGCAGAGCCGTCGCCGCGGTTCGTCGACAGCCTGGTACACGGTCATGTGGGATTGGCAGCGGACAGCGCCCTCGCCTTGCACCTGGAAGAACAAGCGCTACGCCTTGGGCGACGGATGCAGGTGCGAGTGCGGGCCGAGGGTTTTGACGGTGTGATCCGCATGGTGGCCGGGGGTGCCGGGGTCGGCGTGGTGCCGTTGGCCTCGGTGAGACGCTGGGAGGGGGTGCTGCCCTTGCGCTGGGTCGCGCTGGAGGAAGACTGGGCCAATCGTCGGCTGCAGCTGTGCGCGCGGGATTTTGCCGGGTTGCCGGGGTATGCGGCGGCGCTGGTCGAGCGGCTTGGGCTTGAGGAGTGAGTTAGCCTGGGAGCGGCGGTTCGTCGCCCCGACTTGTCCCGCGAACAAGATAACGCGCTGCATGGCACGGGCTACGCCCGTGTTCGCGGGACAAGTCGGGGCGCCGAACCGCCGCTCCCACAATTAACACCGCAGTATTCAGAAGTTGCGGAGCTCTTGTAGGAGCAACGGTCTTGCTCAAAATCTAAAGACCAGCCCAATCCCTGTGGGAGCGGGCTGGTCCCGCGAACACGGGCGTAGCCCGTGCCATGCAGCGCGTCGGGGCGCCGAGCCCTCGCTCCCACAGGGGGAGCGGTTCTGCCTTGCGACTTGCCCGCGAAAAGGCCCGTACTGACTCAGCACACCCCGATCAGAACAACTTCACCGTATAGCTCAGGATCAACCGGTTCTCATCGATATCGGTCCGGTAGTTGGACCGCGCCATGACATTGCGAACCCGCACCCCCAGCCCGGCCAGCGGCCCGCTCTGCACCACATACGCCAGGTCCAGATCGCGCTCCCGGTCACGCCCTTCGAAGCCAAGCCCGGTGTCCACATCCCCGCCCTTCACATAGCGCAGGGTAGAGGTCAGGCCGGGAATGCCCAGGGCCACGAAGTTATAGTCATGGCGCACCTGCCACGAACGTTCCCCCGGCGCCGAGAACTCGTAGGTTGGCAGCGTGTTGCCCATCGGGTTGGTGTTGGCTCCGACCTGGATGAAGCCATCCTTGCCGCCGATCTGCTGGTAGCCCACATAGAAGGTATGCCCGCCAGTCTTGGCCGAGAACAGGCTGAACAAGGCATGGTTGTCGTAGTCACCGGCAATCTTGCGACCGTCCTCGCGGGCGTCGAAGTACCCGGCATTGACACCCAGCGTCCAGTCGCCCACCGGCTCGGCGTGCTTGAAGCTGTAGAAGCGCTGCTGGTAGATATCCTCCAGTTGCGCCTGCCACACCCCGACGCTGGTGCGGTTGTCGTTGAAAGCATAGTCGGCGCCGACGTAGTTGAAGCGGTCGCTGGTGAAGCGCGCCAGCCGCGACGGGTTGATCGGGTCGTTGACCAGCGCGTACATCTTCTGGCTGTTGGACGAGTCGCGCAGGCTGGTGGAGCGGAACTGGCCGGCGTTCAAGGTCAACCCGGCGATCTCGCGGGACTCGAGCATCGCCCCCTGATACGTTGGCGGCAGCAGGCGCAAGTCGCTGAACAACAGCACTGGCAGGTTGGGCATCAGCTCACCGACCTTGAGCTCGGTCTGCGACACCTTGAACTTGATCGCCGCACCCAGGCGGCTGTACTCGTCCGCCGACTTGCCGCTGGCAAGGCTCGGCAGCAGGCCCGACTTCGAATGTTCCGGGCTGCTGTCGAGCTTGAAGCCGAGCAGCCCGGTCACATCGAGGCCGACACCCACCGTCCCCTGTGTATAACCGGAGCTGGCATTGAGGATGAACCCCTGCGCCCATTCCTGGGTACGGGACTGGGTGCTGGCACCCTTGATATCCGCATAGTCGCGGCTGAAGAAGTAATTGCGCGCCTGCAAGGTGGCGCGGGCGCCTTCGATGAAACCGCTGTCTTCGGCAGAGGCATCGAGGCACAGCGCTGCGGCGACGCAGCCACCGGCCAGTCGGGTAGCCGATGAAAAACGCTGGGAAATCTGTACGTGCATGGGGAGCGACTCCTGGATTCGGGCAACAGCGATCCACCGCGGCAGCCTGAAGGCCGCCGACGTGCGGATGGCGTGATGAAGGGATCAGGCGGGCGCCAGGCCCGCCGGGCTACCGTTGCGAGAAGCGGTCGACCACTAGCGGTTGACCAGCTTCGCGGGCAGCGCGATCACCAGGAAGCAGCTCAGGATCAGGCAGCCGGCGAACACCCACAATGCCGCATGGGAGGTACCGGTGAGATCGGTCACGATGCCCATCAGCGAGTTGCTCACCAGGCCCGCGATATTGGCCAGCGAGCAAGCCAGGGCGAAACCGGTGGCCGCGGCGGTGCCCTTGAGGAAGGTCGCCGGCAGGCTGAAGAACACCGGCACCGCACCGATGATCGCCGCCGAGGCGATTGCGAACAGCGCCACGGTCATCACCAGGTTCTGGCTGAACAGGGTGCTGCTGGCCATGGCGATGGCGCCGATGATGAACGGCACGATGATGTGCCAGCGACGTTCGCGATGACGGTCGGAACTGGCGCCGATCATCAGCATCCCGAGCAGCGCGGCCAGGCTCGGAATCGCAGTGAGCAGGCCGATGTGGAAGGTGTCGCTGACGCCTGCATCGCGGATGAAGGTCGGCATCCAGAACCCCATGGCATAGGCGCTGAGCAGGATCGAGAAATCGATGCCGCCGAGCATCCACACCTTCAGGTTGAAGAAGCCGTCGCGGAAGCTGTGCTTGCTGCCCTTGCCCTCGGCATCGTCCGCAGCCAGGTCGCTGGCCAGTTGCGCCTTGTCATCGTCCGACAGCCACTTGGCCTGCTGGAAATTGTTCGGCAGGGCCCAGAAGGTCAGGATGCCGAGCAGCACGCTGGGAATCGCCTCGAGCAGGAACAGCCACTGCCAGCCATGCAGGCCGTGGACCTGGTCGAAGTGCCCCATGATCCAGCCTGAGATCGGACCACCGATCACGCTCGACAGCGGCAAGCCGATCATGAATAGCGCAATGATGCGTCCACGCCGGTAGGTCGGATACCACATGGTCAGGTAGTACAGCACGCCCGGGAGGAAGCCCGCCTCGGCAGCCCCGAGCAGAAAACGCAGGATGTAGAACTGGGTGGTGGTGGACACGAACATGGTGCACGCCGACAGCAGGCCCCAGGTGATCATGATCCGGGCAATCCAGAGCTTGGCACCGACGCGCTCCAGGATCAGGTTGCTCGGCACCTCGAAGATGATGTAGCCGACGAAGAACAGCCCGGCCCCCAGGCCGTAGGCTGCGGTACTGAACTGCAGGTCTTCGAGCATCTGCAGCTTGGCGAAGCCGACATTGATACGGTCCAGATAGGCCGCGAGATAGCAGAAGCACAGGAAGGGAATCAGCCTCCATGTGATCTTGCGGTAGAGCGCTTGTGTGCCTTGGTCGGTTGCACTGTGAACCGCGGTTGCATTCGCAATTGGCATTTCTTGTCTCCTGGCGGCGACTTTGTGGTTGTTTTTAGGCCAGCAGTTTTCGACGCTCCAAGAGCGCCGCACACTACAGGCGGCTGTCCAGGGCAGCGTCACAAGACCCCGAGTGCTCCTGCGGGGCGACCGTCCGCACAGCGGACGGCGATGGAACGGGCGTTCCTGCACCGTTCCTCGATTGTTATGGGTACAAGGCGCCCGACTCAGTCGGCCAGGCGCTTGAGTTGCTCCATGGCCTCCTGGCGGCTGACGACATCGCCGTACTTGCTGTCGATGTCGAACAGGTTCGCTTCGTGCGGATCCTCATGGCGATCGCCGACGCACTCGCGCACCACGATGGTCCGGAACCCGTGCTGCAGCGCATCCACCGCACTGGCGCGGATACAGCCGCTGGTGGAACAGCCGGCCAGCACCACGGTATCGACCCCTTGCGCATGCAGCAGCGGTGCAAGGCTGGTGCCGAAAAAGGCGCTCGCATACTGCTTGCTCAGCACCACTTCCTGCGCCAGTGGCATCACCGCCTCGCAGAATGCAGCCAGTGGATTGCCCTCGACCATGTCCTTCATCACCGGCGCCTTGCGCACCCACACGCCACCATCGGCAAAGTGCGGGGGCTGGTAGCGGATATTGGTGTGGACCACCAGAGTACCGCAGTCACGCGCCAGCGCCAGCAGGCCGCTGGCCTGCTCGACGGCCGACACCACGCCGGGGGCGTAGAGTGGCGCACCGGGGGTGGTATAGCCCTGCATGAAGTCGATCATCAGCAGGGCCGCCTTGCGGCCGAAGCCGATGCGCTGGCCCCACACGCCCTGGTAGTTGTCACGGGCGCTCTGTGCGTCGCTCATGTCCGTCTCCCGTTTCAGTAGGCGCCCGACAGCAGGGCACCAGCGCCCGGAACCACAGGCTCCAGGTCCAGTGCCTTGAGCATGGCGTAGGTGGTGGCGATGGCCGCGGTGACCACCGGCTTGCCGGTCTGTGCCTCGACCTTGGCCACGGCGGGTAGCGACTGCATCTGCACGCAGGCCGACAGCACCACCACATCGACGCCTTCCAGGTTCATGCCGGCGACGATGCCCGGCAGGTTGGCCGGATCATGGCGCGCCACGGCGAGGTTGTCGGGGATCTCCAGCGCACGCCAATCCTGAACCTCGAAGCCCTCTTCACGGATGTAGTTCACCACCAGCTCGGTCAGCGGCTTCATGTAGGGCGCGACGATGGCGATGCGCTTGGCCTTCATGACGTGCAACGCCTCGACCAAGGCACCTGCACTGGTGATCACCGGCGCCAGCGCGTCGTTGTCGGCGGTGGCTTTCTGCAGGCGTTTCTCCGACTGGCGGTGATAGCCCAGCCCCATGGCCATGATCGCCACCAGGCACGCGTAGCCCAGCACGTCGACCTTGGCGTCGGACAACTCCACCGCGCAGCGATCGGATTCGGCGTCCATCGCCGCCAGTTCTTCCTTCTTCACCTGCTTCATGCGCATGCGGCTGGAGTGGAAGGTGAAGCGCTCCGGGCGGATCGCCTGGCGCGCGGTGAGCATCGCCGGGATCTCGGTTTCCATGGTGGTGTTCGAACTCGGCACGATCTGGCCGATGCGATACAGCTTGGTCATGTCTCGTGCTCCTTCAGACGAGGGAATGGTCGAGGAAATCGCCGAAGGCAGCAAAGAAGCCTTCGAGGTCGTCCCAGGGAATCATGTGGCCGGCGTTGTCGACCTGAACCACCTGGATGTCCGGCTTGAGCTCGCGGATCTCGGCGATGTCCTGCGCCTGGATCACACCGCCACGCCCGGCCACCATCAGCAGCGCTGGCTGGCGCACGGCGGGCAGGTCCTGATGGATATCCACCTCGTGGAAATCGTTGAAGGCTCGCACGATCGCCGGCTCGTGGCAGGTGTGCAGCCATTCGGCGCGCAGGGCCAGTTGCTCGTCGCTCCAGGTCGCGCAGAAGGCGCGCATGTCCTCGCCGGTCATGCCGGTCGTGGCCTGGCGGATCGAATCGACGTACCACGGCAGCTTGCTCGGATACTCGCGACGGCCCGGACCGGACACCGGCGGATCGATCAGCACCAGGCGTTGCAGGCCCGGCGCGCCCTGGGCGGCAGCGCGAATGGCGAAGCGTGCGCCCATCGAATGGCCGACCAGGTGATAACTGCCAAGCCCAAGCGCTGCGGCGAAGGCCGGAATGTCGGCGGAGCAGGCGTCGGTGCCATAGTCCAGGCCAGGACCGCTGGAGGACAAGCCACGCCCGCGCACGTCCAGCACATAGGTGTCGAAGTGCAGGCCGAGACGCTCGGCGACGAACCCCCAGGTGATCGCCGGGCTGGTGATCCCCGGCACCAGGATCAGCGCCGGCCCCTTGCCGCCGTAGCGCAGGTAGTGCTGGCGGATGCCGTTGGCGCTGACGTTGCCGCCGGCGACGAAGCTGCTCATGCCGCCTCCCCGCTTTTCAGTTCCTGGCCATAGAGGTCATAGCCGTAGACCCACGCCGGGTCTTCCTGGGTGTAGAGGAAGGTGTTGGCGTTGGACACCGACTGCACCCGCGAGGCGCGTTCCTTGCGGTTGGCTTCGTAGAGGGCGAAGGCGGTGCGGTGGTCGGACAGCCCGGTTTCCTGCAGGCAGCGGGTCAGCATTGCCGCGTCCTCGATGGCCATGCAGGCGCCCTGGGCCATGTGCGGCTTCATCGGATGGCAGGCATCGCCCAGCAGCACCAGGCGGCCACGGCTCCACAGCGGCAGCGGGTTGCGGTTGCGCAGCGGCCACTTGGTGATGGACTCGGTCGCGTCGATCAGCTTGTGCACCGTCGAGTGATAGCCCTCGAAGGCGGCGCGCATCTCTTCCTGGCTGCTGTCCACGAACGGACCCTGGAAGTCCCAGGCCTCGTGCGGTACGCCGGTGACGAAGTAATACTCGTCGCGTTTGCCGGTGGTGTAGTAGACCATCATGTGACGATCGTCGGTCCACCACTTCACGCAGTCCTCGAACACGTCCGCGTGCTGTTTGAGCTTGTCGCCGCGAATCAGCGCACGATGGGCGACCCAGCCGCTGTAGATCGGCGCTTCGGCGCCCAGCAGTTCCTCGCGGATCTTCGAGTGGATGCCGTCGGCACCGATGACGATATCGGCCACGGTATGAGTGCCGTCGGCGAAGTCCAGGCGCACCTGGTCACCCTCGTCGACGATCTTTTCCAGGCGCTTGCCGAAATGCACGGTGCCCGGTTTGATCGCCTCGATCTGCAGCGCGTGCAGGTCGCCGCGGTGGATGGTGATGTACGAAGCGCCGTACTCGCGGCGAGCGAACTCGCCCAGCGGGATCCGCGCCAGGTAGTCGCCGGTCTTGCCGTCGCGGCTGAACCAGAAGTCCGGGTGCGAGCTCATCAGCTCCAGCTTCTGCTCGAGGCCCATGCGACGGAAGATCTTCATCACGTTGGGGCCGATGTGGATGCCCGCACCAAGGCGGGTGAACTCCGGCGCCTGCTCGAACACCTCGACGTCGAACCCGGCCTGCTGCAGCAACGTGGCGGCCGCCGCCCCACCCAGACCTGCACCGACGATTGCGATTTTCTGCCTACCCCGCATGGGTATGTCTCCTCTTGTTCTGATGTGTTGCCAGCGGTTCGGCCGCTCGACGATTTAGAGTGTATACGCTCTATTTTTTTAATTGGAAGAGGCAGTGCGAAATATTTTCAAGGACCGCGATCAATGGCGATAACGCGGCCATTGTTACCGCAAACATTGGAATATGTGTGAATAGGTAACGTTTGATCGCAACGCTTGCGCTAATCGGCGGGATGCGCTTTCATCTGAGCAAATATGGTGTACACACTATTGTTTTGCACCGAGATGACGCGCCCGGCACTGCCGTGGTGCAGCCGCTCGACCCTTGAGTCCTGACCAGGAGAACCCCCATGCCGGTGAGCAATGCAGAGCTGACCCAGATGTTCGAACACGTGCTGAAACTGTCTCGGGTTGACGAAACCCAGAGCGTCGCCGTGCTCAAGAGCCACTACTCCGACCCGCGCACGGTCAACGCCGCGATGGAGGCCGCGCAGCGCCTGAAGGCCAAGGTCTATGCGGTGGAGTTGCCGTCGTTCAACCACCCCACGGCGATGGGCAACGACATGACCGCTTACTGCGGCGACACCGCGCTGACCGGCAACATCGCCGCCCAGCGGGCGCTGGAAGCGGCCGACCTGATCGTCGACACCATGATGCTGCTGCACTCTCCCGAGCAGGAGCAGATCCTCAAGACCGGCACGCGCATCCTGCTGGCGGTCGAACCCCCGGAAGTACTGGCGCGCATGCTGCCCACCGAGGACGACAAGCGTCGCGTGCTGGCCGCCGAGACCCTGCTCAAGCAAGCGCGCAGCATGCACGTGCGCTCCAAGGCCGGCAGCGACTTCCACGCCCCGCTCGGCCAGTATCCGGCGGTCACCGAATACGGCTACGCCGACGAGCCGGGGCGCTGGGACCACTGGCCCAGTGGCTTCCTGTTCACCTGGCCGAACGAGGACAGCGCCGAAGGCACGCTGGTGCTGGATGTCGGCGACATCATCCTGCCGTTCAAGAACTACTGCCGCGAGCGCATCACCCTGGAGATCGAGAAAGGCTTCATCACCGGTATCCACGGCGGCTTCGAGGCCGAGTACCTGCGTGACTACATGAAGTACTTCAACGACCCCGAGGTGTACGGCATCTCCCACATCGGCTGGGGCCTGCAACCCCGCGCGCAATGGACCGCCATGGGCCTGCACGACCGCAACGACGGCATGTGCATGGACGCCCGCGCCTTCTACGGCAACTTCCTGTTCTCCACCGGCCCAAACACCGAGGTCGGCGGCAAGCGCAAGACCCCGTGCCACCTGGATATCCCGCTGCGCAACTGCGATATCTACCTGGACGACCAGGCCGTGGTGCTGGCCGGCGAGGTGGTCGCGCCCGAGGAGTCCAAGGCCCGATAGGGGTTATACTGGCCCGGCGCTCCGCTTTCGGGGGCCGGCCAGCCAACCCACACAGCCCAAGCCATCACATGCCGAAGAAAACCGCCCCCGTTGCCACCCCGCTCGACACCACGCCCTATGACGTCACCGAACAGATCGGCCACCTGCTGCGCAAGGCGTACCAGCGGCATACGGCGATCTTCCAGCAGCAGGCGTGCGACCCACAGCTCACCTCGATCCAGTTCGTCACCCTGTGCGCCCTGCGCGACCATGGGCCCAGCTCCCAGGCCGAGCTGATCAAGGCCACGGCGGTGGACCAGGCGACCATCCGTGGCATCGTCGAGCGCCTCAAGGCCCGCGAACTGGTGCAACTGTCGCCAGACCCGGACGACCGGCGCAAGGTCATCGTCGAGCTCACCGAGAGCGGCTCGGCGCTGCTCGATGCGATGATTCCCTGCGCACGACAGATCAGTGAGCTGAGCATGGGCAGCCTCAATGCCGGGGAGCGGGTGGCGATCCTGTTCCTGCTGCGCAAGATGATCGACAGCGACGAAGTGGCTGGCTAGCACCGCACCGCCCCTACCCCTTCCATTCCATCTCTGGCCTGCTTCTTGCTCACCATTTCATGTAGTGAGTACTTACCGAAAAAGCGCACCAATTGTGTTCTTTGGTAGCGCCCCAGAGATGAGCCAACAATGCAAACAACCATCTCCCTGCGGATCAACGGTCAGCCTGTGGATGTCAGCGCCGACGCCGACACACCGCTGCTGCTGATCCTGCGCAACGACCTGTGCCTGAACGGCCCCAAGTACGGCTGCGGCCTGGGCGAGTGCGGTGCCTGCACGGTAATCATCGACGGGGTGGCCGCGCGCTCCTGCGTGATTCCGCTGGCCGGCGCCGAAGGCCGCGAGGTCATCACGCTCGAAGGTCTCGGTAACAAGGCCGCACCGCACCCGGTGCAGCAGGCGTTCATCGACGAACAGGCGGCCCAGTGCGGCTACTGCATGAACGGCATGATCATGACCGCCAAGGCCCTGCTCGACCGTATCCCCAATCCCACCGACGAACAGATCCGCAACGAACTGTCCGGCAACCTCTGCCGCTGCGGCACCCACGTCGAAATCCTGCGCGCGGTGCGCCGCGCCGCCGGCCGCCAGGCCTGAGATCCGGAGAACCTCATGAATCACTCGCAACAGGTGCCTTCACGCGAGCAATTGCTGGCCAGCAGCGGCGTGCTGCTGATCGTCGACGAGATCACCCCACCCTCGGGGCCGGTTGCCAAGGGCGTGACACCGGTGATCAAGGACCGCGAACTGGCACTGTTCATCGCCGTCAGCGACGACGGCCTGGTTTATGCCTTCAATGGCCACGTCGACCTGGGTACCGGCATCCGCACCTCGCTGGCGCAAATCGTCGCCGAGGAGCTGGACCTGCGCATGGACCAGGTGCACATGGTGCTCGGCGACACCGAGCGTGCGCCGAACCAGGGCGCGACCATCGCCAGCGCCACCCTGCAGATTTCCGCCGTGCCATTGCGCAAGGCCGCGGCCACGGCGCGACGCTTCTTGCTGCAGCAGGCCGCCCTTGAGCTGGGCTGCGCAGCCAATGCTTTGCGGATCGAAGAAGGCGCGGTGATCGCCGAAGACGGCCGTCGCCTACCCTTCGCCGACCTGGTGCGCGGACACAACCAGCAATTGCGCATCGCCGACGACGCCCCGCTCAAGGCCGTCGAGGACTATCGCCTGGTCGGGCGCAGCGCCGCGCGGGTAGACATCCCCGGCAAGGCCACCGGCGAGCTGACCTACGTGCACGACATGCGCCTGCCCGACATGCTCCACGGCCGGGTGATCCGCCCGCCCTATGCCGGTCACGACAGTGGCGACTTCGTCGGGAACAGCCTGCTGGCGGTGGATGAAAGCTCCATCGCCCATGTGCCTGGCGTGGTCGCCGTGGTGGTGATCCGCGACTTCGTCGGCGTGGTGGCCGAGCGTGAGGAACAGGCGATCCGCGCCGCCCACGACCTCAAGCTGAGCTGGAAGCCGTTCACTGGCAAGCTGCCCGACCTCAGCGACGTCGCCCAGGCCATCCGCGACAACCCCAGGGTGCAGCGCACCGTACTGGACAAGGGCGAGGTCGACGCGGGCATCGCCAATGCCAGCCAGCGCCTGAGCCGCAGTTACCTGTGGCCCTACCAGCTGCATGGCTCGATCGGCCCGTCTTGTGCCCTGGCCGACTTCACCGAAGGCCAGATCCGCGTCTGGTCTGGCACCCAGAATCCGCACCTGCTGCGCGCCGATCTCGCCTGGTTGCTGGAGTGCCCCGAAGCGCGCATCGAGATCATCCGCATGGAGGCGGCGGGCTGCTACGGCCGCAACTGCGCCGACGACGTGTGCGCCGACGCGGTGCTGCTGTCGCGTGCGGTTGGACGCCCGGTGCGGGTGCAACTGACCCGCGAGCAGGAGCATGTCTGGGAGCCCAAGGGCACCGCGCAACTGATGGAGATCGACGGCGGCCTGAACGCCGACGGCACGGTCGCCGCCTACGACTTCCAGACCAGCTACCCCTCCAACGGCGCCCCAACCCTCGCCCTGCTGCTGACCGGCGCGGTGGAACCGGTGCCGGCGCTGTTCGAAATGGGCGACCGCACCTCGATTCCGCCCTATGACTACGAACACATGCGCGTCACCATCAATGACATGACACCGCTGGTACGCGCCTCGTGGATGCGTGGCGTGTCGGCGATGCCCAACAGCTTCGCCCACGAGTCCTACATCGACGAACTGGCCTTCGCGGCAGGCGTCGACCCGGTCGAGTACCGCCTGCGCCACCTGTCCGACCCGCGTGCCATCGATCTGGTCAAGGCCACCGCCGAACGCGCGCAGTGGCAGGCGCACACCCAGCCCATGCAGGCACCCGCCGAGGGCGATGTGTTGCGCGGTCGCGGCTTTGCCTATGCGCGCTACATCCACAGCAAATTCCCGGGTTTCGGCGCCGCCTGGGCGGCCTGGGTCGCCGATGTGGCGGTGGACCGGCGCACCGGCGAGGTGGCCGTTACCCGTGTGGTGATCGGCCATGACGCGGGCATGATGGTCAACCCCGAGGGCGTGCGCCACCAGATCCACGGCAACGTGATCCAGTCCACCAGCCGCGTACTCAAGGAACAGGTGCACTTCGAGGAATCGACGGTGGCCAGCAAGGAATGGGGCGGCTACCCGATCCTCACCTTCCCGGAGCTGCCGGCCATCGACGTGATGATGCTGCCGCGCCAACACGAACCACCGATGGGCAGCGGCGAGTCGGCCTCGGTGCCGAGCGCGGCGGCCATCGCCAACGCGATCTTCGACGCCACCGGCATACGCTTTCGCGAGTTGCCGATTACGGCCGAACGGGTGCGTGCTGCGCTTGGCGGTAACGGCGAGGATTCGTCTGCGCCAGCACAGCCCGCGTCGAAACGCTCGAAGTGGTGGTTCGGCTCGATCGCCGGCGTGTTCGGTGCCGCCCTGGGCATGCTCGCCACCGCCCTGCCCTTTCGCACGGAAATCGCGCCGGTGACGCCTCCGGCGGCCGGCAGCTGGTCGGCGGCGATGCTCGAACGCGGGCGCCAGGTGGCGGCGGCCGGCGATTGCGCGGTGTGCCACACGGTCATCGGCGGCAAGGTCAATGCCGGCGGCCTGGCGATGGAAACGCCGTTCGGCACGCTGTACAGCACCAACATCACGCCCGATCCGGAAACCGGCATCGGCCGCTGGTCGTTCGCCGCCTTCGAGCGCGCCATGCGCGAGGGCATCAGCCGCGACGGCCGACATCTGTACCCGGCCTTTCCCTACACCTCGTTTCGCAATATCACCGACGGTGACATGCAGGCGCTGTACGCCTACCTGATGTCGCAGACACCCGTGCGCCAGGAGGCGCCGGCCAACGACATGCGTTTCCCGTTCAACCAGCGCCCGCTGATGGCCGGCTGGAACGCGCTGTTCCTCAAGCGCGGCGAGTACCAGCCCGACCCACAGCGCAGTGCGCAGTGGAACCGCGGCGCCTACCTGGTCGACGGCCTCGGACACTGCACCGCCTGTCACTCGCCACGCAACCTGATGGGCGCGGAAAAAGCCGGCAAGAGCTACCTGGCCGGGGGCATGGTCGATGGCTGGGAGGCGCCAGCACTCAACGCCCTGGGCAAGTCGTCCACGCCCTGGAGCGAGAGCGAGTTGTTCACTTATCTGCGTACCGGCTTCTCCGACAAGCACGGTGTCGCCGCCGGGCCCATGGGGCCAGTGGTCAGCGAGCTGGCGACCTTGCCGGAGAGCGACGTGCGGGCCATTGTCCACTACCTGAGTTCACTGGACGGCGAGCCGCAGACGGTCGCGACCCAGGCTGCGCCTCAGGTCGATACGCAACTGTCCATCAGCAATGGCGAGCGGGTATTCAAAGGTGCGTGCATGGCCTGTCACAGCGATGGCCTGGGGCCGAAGCTGTTCGGTGTCAGCCCGTCGATGGCGGTCAACAGCAACGTGCACAGCGATGTGCCGGACAACCTGCTGCGCGTGATCCTGCACGGTATTCCAACGCCTGCGACCCGCGACCTGGGCTATATGCCCGGCTTCAGGGATAGCCTCTCGGACCGCCAGGTGGCGGACCTGGCCGCCTACCTGCGCCAGCGTTTCGCCGCCGACAAACCGGCCTGGCAAGGGCTGGCGGCGAAGAGCGCGCAGGTACGCGCCAACCCCGGCAGCC
Source organism: Pseudomonas sp. A014 (assembly GCF_052378495.1). Classification (NCBI taxonomy): domain Bacteria; kingdom Pseudomonadati; phylum Pseudomonadota; class Gammaproteobacteria; order Pseudomonadales; family Pseudomonadaceae; genus Pseudomonas; species Pseudomonas sp. A014. Next base: position 718,381 of record NZ_CP199001.1, on the reverse strand, counting down.
ACTGAGGCTAGCGGCGCAGGCCGCGCAGGGCGAGATCGCTGATGAAGTCCAGCCAGTCGGCCTTGGCCTGCTTGTCGGCGAGGTCCACGGCGAGGAACGAGCTGAGCGTATGGCGGTTGGAGTTATAGAAATAGCAGAGCGAGGCAATCATCAGGTAGGCGTGAGTGATGTCGATGTCATTGCGGAACAGGCCCTTGGCCTGCCCCGCCTCGATGATCGGCCGCAGCACGCCGACCGCCTCGCCGGACAGCGCCTGCAGGTTCTGCGACTTGCGCGCGTGCTGGCCCTGGTGGAGGTTTTCGGTGGCCAGGATGGTAACGAACTCGGGATGACGCACGTAGTAGTCCCAGATGAACGCCACCAGTTGGCGCAACGCGCTCTCGGGGTCGGACAAGTCAAGGCGCAGCTTGGCCTCGGCCTGGTTGAAGCTGGCGTAGATATGCTCCAGCACGCTGATGAACAGCTTTTCCTTGTTGCCGAAGTAGTAATAGATCATCCGGTCGTTGGACTTGGCCAGCGTGGAGATCTGCTCGACGCGCCCGCCGGTGAAGCCCTCCTTGCTGAAGACCTTAACCGCGGCCTTGAGGATGTTGTCCTTGGTGCGGTCGGCCTGCTGGGCACGAACACCGGTTTTGCGAGTCTGCATGTCGGTCCCTGTGGGGCTGGCCAGATAGCCAACACTGCCACAGACATGGGGTGTGGCGCCAACGATTGGAACGGGGTAACCGAACATGCAGCATGTCGACCGGCCCAGCAGATCGAACGCCTGCACAGGCCGATCGGGCTGGACCTGGGCAGCAAGTCGCCAGTGGAAATCGCCCTGGCGGTAATGGCGGATGTGCTGCGGGTGTATCGCGGCAAGGCGCGGGATGCGTTGTAGCCTGCCGAGCCCCTGTGGTGCACAGATGTGAACCACCACACGCCACCCCCTTGCCGCCCGCCAATCTCTTTCCCCACAATCCCCTCCACGCCGCACCACGACAGGGAACTCACCGTGCCATCCATCTATCAGCTCAAACCCCGCTTCCAGGCTCTGCTGCGCCCTTCGGTGCAGCGTCTCTACGATCGCGGCGTCACTGCCAACCAGGTCACCGTCGCCGCAGCGTTGGTGTCGGTGCTGCTGGGGCTGCTGCTCGCCTGGCTGCCCCACGTCACCTGGCTGTTCATCCTCGTCCCGGTGTGGATGCTGCTGCGCATGGCGCTCAATGCCGTCGACGGCATGCTGGCCCGCGAGTTCGGCCAGCAATCGACCCTCGGCGCCTACCTCAACGAACTGTGCGACGTGATCGCCGACGCGGCGCTGTACCTGCCCTTCGCGTTGCTGGTCGGGGTGTCGCCGGCACTGGTGGTGCTGGTGGTGCTGCTTGCCGTCATCAGTGAATACGCCGGGGTGATGGGCCCGCTGGCCGGTGCTTCGCGGCGTTACGACGGCCCGATGGGCAAGAGCGACCGGGCCTTTGCCTTCGGCGTACTGGGCACCGGCGTGGCCTTCGGCGTGCTGAATCCGACGTGGATCAACGGCCTGCTGCTGGTCATCCTGCTGCTCTCGCTCTATACCCTCTACAACCGGGTACGCCACGGGCTGGCCGAAACCCGCTGACCCCATCGCCGCAGGACAAGGACTTTCGCCATGCGCCAAGCGCAATCGCTGCACTTTTCGACCCACGACGGCGTCGAGCTGCACTACCGGCACTGGCCGGCCACCCGCAACGAGCACCAGCCGCGCCGGGCACTGGTGATGTTCCATCGCGGGCACGAGCACGGCGGGCGCATGGCGCACCTGGCCGACGAACTGGACCTGCCCGGTTACGACATCTTCGCCTGGGACGCCCGTGGCCATGGCCTGTCGCCAGGGGCCCGTGGCGACAGTCCGAGCTTCGCCACCAGCGTGCGCGACGTGCAGACCTTCATCGAACATCTCCAGGCGCGGCACGGTATCGCCGAGCCCGATATGGTCGTGCTGGCGCAGAGCGTCGGCGCAGTGCTGATCGCCACCTGGGCCCACGACTACGCGCCCAAGGTGCGCTGCCTGGTGCTGGCCTCGCCGGCGTTCAAGGTCAAGCTCTACGTGCCCTTCGCTCGCCCCGGCCTGAAACTGCTCAAGGCCCTGCGCGGCAACTTCTTCGTCAACAGCTACGTCAAGCCGCGGCTGCTCACCCATGATCCGGAACGGGTGATGTCGTACACCGCAGACCCGCTGATCAGCCGACCGATCTCGGTGACCGTGCTGCTGGGCCTGTACGAGGCAGCCGACCGCGTGGTCGCCGACGCCCAGGCCATCCAGATACCGACCCAGTTGCTGGTGTCTGGCGCGGACTTCGTGGTGGAACGCGGCCCGCAGGAGCGTTTCTTCGAGCGCCTGGGCAGCCCGCGCAAGGAGATGCATATCCTGCCCGGCTTCTTCCACGACACCCTCGGCGAACGCGACCGCGCCCACGCCCTGGCGCGGATCGAGCGCTTCATCGCCCACTCTTTCGACGCACCGCTGCCTGCGCCTTCGCTGCTCGATGCCGACAAGGTCGGTGCCAGCTGCGCCGAGGCCGAGAGCCTGGCCGCACCGCTGCCGCACAACTCGCCGCGCGACCTCTACTGGCGCAGCTACCGCGCCAGCCTGCGCCTGGGCAAGGGGCTGTCCGAAGGGGTGAAGCTGGGTTTCGACACCGGCTTCGACTCCGGCAGCACCCTGGACTACGTGTACCGCAACCAGGCGACCGGCAAGGGCAAACTGGGCGAGCTGATCGATCGCAACTACCTCGATGCCATCGGCTGGCGTGGTATCCGCCAACGCAAGGTGCATGTCGAGGAACTGCTGCGCCTGGCCATCGCTCGCCTGCGCGAACAGGCACGACCTGTGCACATCGTCGACATCGCCGCCGGCCACGGCCGCTACATCCTCGAAGCGCTGCAGGAGCAATTGCCGGACTCGATCCTGCTGCGCGACTACAGCGAGCTGAACGTGCAGCAGGGCAGCGCGCTGATCGACGAAAAGGGCCTGGGCGAGATTGCCCGTTTCGTCCAGGGCGATGCCTTCGACCGCCAGAGCCTGGCGAGCCTCGACCCGCGCCCCACCCTGGCGGTGGTGTCCGGGCTCTATGAGCTGTTCGCCAGCAACCAACGGGTGGGCGACTCCCTGGCGGGCCTGGCCGACGCCGTGGAAGACGGCGGCTACCTGGTCTACACCGGCCAGCCATGGCATCCGCAACTGGAGATGATCGCCCGCGCCCTGACCAGCCACCGCGGCGGCGACGCCTGGGTCATGCGCCGGCGCAGCCAGGCCGAGATGGACCAGTTAGTGGAGGCGGCAGGTTTTCGCAAGATCGCCCAGCGCATCGACGAATGGGGCATCTTCAGCGTCAGCCTGGCCCAGCGGGTTCGCTGATGACGCGCGAAGCCGGGCTGATCCGGCGCGGTGTCCTGTGGCTGTTGCTGCTCGGGCCGTTCTTCTTCCTCAGTTACGGCCTGGCCAACACCTACACCGCCGGGCGCGACGATGTCGGCAGCCTGGTGTTCGACTGGGAACGGCACATGCCGCTGTGGCCATGGACGATCATTCCGTACTGGTCGATCGACCTGTTGTACGGCCTGTCATTCCTGCTGCCGCTCACGCGTCGGGAGATGGACCGCCATGCCCTGGCGCTGTTGACCGCGCAGCTGGTCAGCGTCAGTTGCTTCCTGCTGTGGCCGCTGCGTTTCACCTTCGAGCGACCGGAACTGGCAGGCGTGTTCGGCTGGCTGTTCGATGTGCTGATGGGCTTCGACAAACCCTATAACCAGGCACCGTCGCTGCATATCGCACTGCTGGTGATCATCTGGAGCATGTTCGCCCGGCACACCCGCAAACCGCTCTGGCGCTGGGCCGTGCACGGCTGGATGGCCTTGATCGGGCTCTCGGTGCTGACCACCTGGCAGCACCACTTCATAGACCTGCCCAGCGGCGCGCTGGTGGGGCTGCTGTGCCTGTGGCTGTGGCCGCACCAGGGCGCGTTGCCGCTGCGCGAGGCGCATCTGGCGCGTGAGCCGAAACGCTGGCGGCTTGGCTTGCGCTATGGCATCAGCGCCCTGTTGTGTGCGCTGCTGGCCTTCAAGCTGGGTGGAGGGTGGCTGTGTTTGCTGTGGCCGGCAGTGGCGTTGCTGGTGGTAGCGCTGAACTATGTGCTGCTGGGAGCTGGCGGATTTCAGAAAGCTGCGGATGGGCATCTGTCGAACGCCGCGACCTGGCTGCTGGCGCCTTACCTGGTTGGCGCCTGGATCAACTCCCGAGCCTGGACCTGGCGGCATCCGCAGGCAGATGAAGTATGCGACGGGGTATATCTGGGACGGATTCCCGGATTGGGCGAGGCAGGTGATTTTGCGGCGGTGGTGGATTTGTGTGCGGAGCTACCCTGCCCATGGCCAGCCACAGCGCCTGTTGAACCAGTAGGAGCGGGCTTGCCCGCGAATGGGCCAGAACAGACAACCTACCTCAGCCTGCCCACCCTGGACCTCATCCCCCCAAGCCCCGCCCTGCTGCTCCAAGCCGCAGAAGCCATCGACCGCCTGCGCCAGCAAGGCCCGCTGCTGGTCTGCTGCGCCCTGGGCTATTCACGCAGCGCCAGCGCCGTGGCGGCCTGGCTGATCCACAGCGGCCGCTGCGCCGACATCGACGCCGCCGAAGCCCTCATCCGCCAGGCCCGCCCGGGCGTAGTACTGCACCCCGGCCACCGTCATGCCCTGCTGCAACTCGGAGTCCAGCCATGAACCTGCACCTGGTCGCCACCCTGCTAGCCCGTGGCCGACAACTGGAACGGCTGTCTGACGCCCTGACCCTGCTGGCCGTCGCCTACGGCCTCGCGCCACTGCTCGGCCTGCACCTGCATCCGCTGGCCAGTGCGCTATGCATCGTGCTGCTGCTCCTCGGCCTTGCCCACAAGTACTGGGCCGTGCGCGTGGCCCTGGATGCCGAGCTCTTCGATCGCCTGGCCAGCAGTACCCGGCTCACTGACGACACCCGCGCCCTGGATCGAGCGTTGTTCGAGTTGAACCTCAAGGCCCGCGTCGACGACCCGCGCGACTGGCCGACACGCAGCCAGGCTGCACTCGCCCTGTTGCGCCGCCAGGCCCTGTGCCTGGGCCTGCAGTTGCTGTTGACCTTGGCTACCCTGCTGACACTGCCCTTCACCGGATGACCCGCACCATGCTCGCCGCCCTCACCGCCTTCGCCATCACCTCCGCCGCGCGCCTGATCACCGGCGCCCGTGCCCTGTGGCTCGGCTGCACGCCACAACCGGTGCAGCGCCTGTACTTCGCCAACCACAGCAGCCACGGCGATTTCGTCCTGCTCTGGGCCTCCCTGCCGGAGCCCTTGCGGCGCCGGACGCGGCCTGTGGCCGGGGCGGATTACTGGAACAAACCCGGGCTGCGCAATTTCGTCATACGCAAGGTGTTCAACGGTATCCTCATCGATCGCCAGCGCAGCGAAGGCCAGGACAACCCATTGCAACCGGTGCTCGACGCCCTGGCCCAGGGCGATTCGCTGATCTTCTTCCCGGAAGGCACGCGCAATCTTGGAGACGATCCACTGCTGCCCTTCAAGAGCGGCCTGTTCCACCTCGCCTCTGCCCAGCCGGAAATCGAGGTGGTACCGGTGTGGATCGCCAACCTCAACCGGGTGATGCCCAAGGGCCGCGCCCTGCCGTTGCCGCTGCTGTGCACGCTGAGTTTCGGCGAGCCCTTGCAGGTGCTGCCTGACGAAAGCAAGCAGGCGTTTCTCGAGCGGGCCCGTCAAGCCTTGCTGAACCTGGCCCCGAAGGAAGTCTGAGATGGATCACAACACCTTGTCCCTGTTCGCCGGCATCGGCGCCCTGCTGCTCCTGGCCAGCATCATCGGTCGCCTGCTCAAGTGGCGCGCAGGCTCCGCGCCGCACGCAGTGATCGACAACCTCAATGCACGCATCAACGCCTGGTGGGTGATGGTGCTGGTGATCGGCCTGGCCTTCGTGTTCGGCAAGTACGGCGTGATCGTGCTGTTCTATTGCGTGTCGTTCTACGCCCTGCGCGAGTTCATGACCCTCACCCCGACCCGGCGCAGCGACTACCCAGCGCTGGTGGCTGCGTTCTACGTAGCGTTGCCGGTGCAGTACCTGCTGATCGCCATGGACTGGTACGGCATGTTCAGCATCTTCATCCCGGTGTACCTGTTTTTGCTGCTGCCGATCCTGGCCAGCTTCGGCGGCGATACCACGCGCTTCCTGGAGCGCGCCTCGAAGGTGCAGTGGGGCCTGATGATCGCGGTTTACTGCGTGTCGTCGGTGCCTGCGCTGATGACCCTGGACATCCCCGGCTACGGGGGCCGCAACCTGCTGCTGATTGCCTGGCTGATCCTGGTGGTGCAGATCAGCGACGTGCTGCAGTACGTGTGCGGCAAGCTGTTCGGCAAGCGCAAGGTGGCGCCCAACCTGTCGCCGTCCAAAACCGTCGAAGGCCTGGCCGGCGGGGTGGCGTTGGCCACGCTGGTCGGCGCGCTGCTGTGCTGGATCACCCCGTTCAACTTCTGGCAGGCAGCGCTGATGGCGCTGACGGTCAACGCCATGGGTTTCTTTGGCGGGCTGGTGATGTCGGCCATCAAGCGCGACCGTGGGGTAAAGGACTGGGGGCACATGATCGAAGGGCATGGCGGCATGCTCGACCGCATGGATTCGGTGTGCTTCGCCGCGCCGGTGTTCTTCCACTTCGTGCGCTACTGGTGGGCCTAGAACAGCGCAGGGTCGGGGTGCAGCGGTATTGCGCCCTACCCACCCCTACCGATCCTCATCATCAATACCCCCCTGGGGTATAAGCCCTGCGCGACACCCCGCTGGCTCAAGCCCCTGAAGTCACTTGAGGTAGGAGCGCAGCAGCGCAGCCACCTTGTCCGCCTCTTCCTGGCGCTCTTGGATGCTCAGCCCGTCCGCCACCAGGTGCTCGCGGATATGCCCTTCCATGACCTCGGCCATCAGGCCGTTTACCGCCCCGCGCACCGCAGCGATCTGCTGCAGGATCGCGAGACAGTCCTTCTCCTGCTCGAGCGCCTTCTCCAGTGCGCCGGCCTGACCCTTGATCTTGCGCACTCGGGTCAGCAGCGACTTCTTGTTCTTCAACGTGTGTGCCATGGCGCCTCACATCATGATATGTATACTGGGGTATAGTATATTTCTGGATCATACGGGAGCATGATAAACCATGAAGGCCACCGCCTCTGACAAATGGCTGCACAGCCATCAGTTCCATACCAGCAACCTCGGTGCCGAGCGCAAGACGCGCCTGGCCGTCTGGCTCACCGCGATCATGATGGTCGCGGAAATCGCCGGGGGCTGGTTCTTCAACTCCATGGCGCTGCTCGCCGATGGCTGGCACATGAGCTCGCATGCCCTGGCCCTGGGCCTTTCGCTATTGGCCTACGCCGCAGCACGCCGCTATGCCACAGATCGGCGCTTTGCCTTCGGCACCTGGAAGATCGAGATCCTGGGCGGCTACTCCAGCGCCCTGCTGCTGCTCGGGGTCGCGGGGGTGATGGCCTTCCAGTCGGTCGAGCGCCTGCTCACGCCCGGTCCCATCCACTACGACGAGGCAATCTTCATCGCTGTGATCGGCCTTGGAGTCAACCTGATCTGCGCCTGGCTGCTGCGCGACGATCATGCCCACCACCACGAGCAAAACCATGAGCATGGCCACCACCAACACGACCTGAACCTGCGCTCGGCCTACCTGCACGTCATCGCCGATGCGGCGACCTCCGTGCTGGCTATCGTCGCCCTGGTGGCGGGCAAACTGTGGGGCGCCGCCTGGCTCGACCCAGTCATGGGCCTGCTTGGCGCAGTACTGGTGGCGCTTTGGGCAAGGGGGCTGCTGCGCGACACCGGGAGGGTGCTGCTGGATGCCGAGATGGACGCGCCACTGGTCGAAGAAATCCGCGAAGCGGTCGCCGCGCTGCCAGTCCAGGCGAACATCACCGATCTGCACCTGTGGCGCGTCGGCAAGGACCAGTACGCCTGCATCCTCGGCCTGGCCTGCACTACAGAGCTGAGTGCCGACCGTGTACGCCAGGCATTGGCGGAACACGAGGAGCTTGCGCATATCACCGTCGAGGTGAACGCCATAGCGCATCCAGACAGATGAACGTCGAGCGCAGGCAACCGTGCCTTTCGCCCAGCCCCTAAGGTGACGGGTCACTCAGCCCGTCATCAGGAGCCCTGCCATGTCCGACTTCATCACCGTCCTGCGCGAAACCTGTCCGACCCCGGTGGTCGATGCGACCAAGTGGAAACGCATCGGCGGCGACCCGCACACCGTCAACCTCAATGCCTACCTGTCGGCCGATGGCAGCAAGATCATGGGCACCTGGATCTGCACGCCTGGCAAGTTCGAGGTCAACTACGAGAAGTGGGAGTTCTGCCACTTCCTCGAGGGCTACTGCATCATCACCCCCGAAGGCGAAGAGCCCAAGCACCTCAAGGGTGGGGATGTGTTCGTCATCGAGCCCGGCATGAAAGGCACGTGGGAAGTGGTCGAGACCGTACGCAAGTACTTCGTCTTCGCCTGACAGCGGCCGACGGAGCGGGCGTGCAGCCGGGCCGGCAGGCTCAGCGCAGCGCCCGGTCCACCAGCACCTGCAAGCGACCACGAGAGCACTGCTCGACCCGCGCCTCGACGCCATATACCTGCGCCAGCAACTGCGGTTCGAGTACCTCGGCCGGGGTGCCGCAGGCCACCACCCGTCCCTTCTCCAGCATCACCAGGCAATCGGCATGGCTGGCCGCCAGGTTGATGTCGTGCAGCACCGCGACCGCCAACAGCCGATGGCGCACCACCCGCTCACGCACTGCATCCATCACCCGCAGTTGGTAGTGCAGGTCCAGGGCGCTGGTCGGCTCGTCGAGCAACAGCACCTGTGGATTGCGCGCCAGCAACTGGGCCAGGGCCACCAGTTGGCGCTGGCCGCCGGACAGGCTGTCCAAGCCTTGCTCGGCCAGGTGCTCGATGCCCAACTGGCGCAGCGCATCGAAGGCGGTCGCCAACAGGTCATCGGCAGCCCCCACGCGCAGCGCAGCGACGATGCTCTCCAGCACCCCGAGCGCCAGCCCCGGCGGCAGTTGCTGTGGCATGTAGGCCAGGCGCCGGGCGCGTTCGGCGAAACTCAGGCGGGTAACGTCCTCATCGCCCAGGTGCACCGCGCCCTGCATCCGCTCCAGTCCGGCCAGGGCCCGCAGCAGGGTGGACTTGCCCGCCCCGTTGGGCCCGACCAGCGCCACCAGGCTGCCCGCCGGCAGCGGCGGCAGGCTCAGTTGCTGGATGATCCGACGCGCGCCATAGCTGACCGACAGCCCTTCGATACGCAAGCTCACAACCTTCTCCCCCGCCGGAACACCAGCACCACGAACACCGGGACGCCCACCAGGGCAGTGACGATCCCCACCGGCACGATCACCCCTGGCAGGATCAGCTTGCTGGCGATCGACGACAGCGACAGCAGCAACGCTCCGACCAGTGCACTGGCCGGCAGCAGGAAGCGCTGGTCCTCACCCACCAGCAGGCGGGCGATGTGCGGGCCGACCAGGCCGATAAACCCGATGGTGCCGACAAAGGCCACCGCAGTCGCCGACAGCAGGCTGATGCGCAGCAGCGAAGCGACGCGCAGGCGCCGGGTATCCACGCCGAAGCTGCGGGCACGGTCTTCGCCCATGCGCAGCAGGGTCATGGCCGGGGCGGCGCGCAGCGAGAACGGCAGCACCAGCGCCAGCACCGCAGCAAGAATGCCCAGCTTTTGCCAGTTGGCCCGCGCCAGGCTGCCGAGGGTCCAGAACACCAGTTGCTGCAGCACATCCTCGGTGGCCAGCAATTGCAGCAACGACACCAATGCGTTGCAACTGAACACCAGCGCGATACCGAACAGCACCAGGCTCTCGACCCCGGCACCGCGCAGCCGCGACATGGCCTGCAGCAGCAGTACCGACAAGCAGGCGAAGACGAACGCCATCACCGTCACCTGGGCGCTCGGCGTCAGCCAGGCAACCGACAGCGGATAAGCGATGGCCAGCGACGCACCCAGCGCCGCGGCAGAGGACACACCCAGGGTGAAAGGGCTGGCCAGCGGGTTGTCGAGGATCGCCTGCATCTCGGCGCCGGCCAGTGCCAGCGCGGCCCCGACCAGCACCGCCATGAGCGCGTAAGGCAGGCGCACGTTCCAGATGATCACCCGTTCGGTGGCGCTCAGTGCGTTCGGGTCGAACACCCCATGCAGCAGTTGTCCGAGCCCCATGCCGGAGGCGCCGCTGGCCAGGTCGCCGAGCACCGCCAGCGCCAGCAGCACGGCCAGCCCTCCGACCAGCCCGGCGCGCCGCCAGAGCAGGCGCCGATAACGCCAGGCTGCCAGCGCGGCGCCGTCCAGAGCCTGGGCGGTCACTTGGTGTCGATCCAGTAGTGGCCGTCCAGGCCGACCTTCAGCAAGTGGTTGATGTCGGTCATGGTCGCTTGCGGATCCAGATCCTTGAAGCGCTCGGGGTGAACCCAGCGGGCCATGGCTTCGATGGCGAGGATGTTGAACGGCGAGTTGTAGAAGTCATGCCACAGGCCATGGGCCTGGCCATCGCGGATCGGGCGCAGTGGTGCGAACTCGGGGCGCGCGATGATCCTGGCCAGGCTCTGGCGCGCGGTATCGGCACTCACGCCAGCACCCAGCAGCACGCCGGGGGCGCGGTTGCCGGTGGCGATGTAGACGTCCGGGTCGGCCTTGAGCACGTATTCGACGCTGACGTCGCCCAGCGCACCGGGCACCACGTCGGCGGCAATGTTGTGCCCACCGACCGCCTCGACCACGCTGCCCAGGCCGCTCTTGCCGGTAGTGTGCCCCGGCGCCTGCCAGACGCCTGCCAGCAGTTCGAGGAAGACCTTCGGGCGCTCACTGTCCTTGAGCCCCGCCACCTGGTCGGTGACGTGCTTGAGGTGGCTGTCGTAGAGGTCCAGGTATTCCCGCGCCTGCTGTTCGCGACCCAGCAAGGTGCCCAGGGCTTCGAGGCTGACGCGGGTGTTCTTGATCGGGTGCACGCGGAAGTCGATGAACAGTACCGGGATACCGGCCTGCTCCAGCAGGTCGGCGACCGGGCTGTGCTGGGTCGGACCTTCGCCGGCGATGCTGAAGATCGCCAGGTCCGGTTTCAGTGCCAGGATCTGCTCGGCGCTGACGCTCTGCTCCGAGGCCTGGCCGATCAGCGGCAGCTTGGCCACCTGTGGATAAAGCTTGGCGTAGACCTCGTAGGTGTGCGGGTCGAGCAGGCGCATGTCGTTCTGCCAACCGACCACGCGCTGGAACGGGTTGTCGCGATCCAGCAGGGCCAGGGCGAAGAACAGCCGCCCCTCGCCGAGGACGATACGCTGGGGCGCATGATCGACCTCGACCTTGCGCCCGAGCACGTCAGTGACCTGGGCGGCGCTGGCGGTCTGGAGAGTGCCGAGGCCTGCGGCCAGCAGCATGAGCAACGGCAACAGGCGCCGCGCGGAACGGAGAATGGAGGGCATCGGAGGGCTCCTGGCAACAGCGGATGCGTGACAGAGAATCGGTCTCATTCAAGACCGGGCATTCTAGTCAGCGGGCCGCCCTTGCCAGTGTCCGGGTATGTAGTGGGATGTCAGCGAATCGTCATGGGTGACGTTTCATTACATTGGGGTTGCGGTGTGTTCTTCGCGGGCAAGTCGCAGCGGCAAACAACAGCTCCCACAGGTAACACCACAGTATTCAGAAGCTATGGGGGCTATTGTGGTTGCCCGCGAAGAACCCAGCGCAATCTTTCAGCCAAGCATCGCTCTCAACGCCCGGCAATCCGCCGCATGCCAGTCCGCCAGCTCCGGCCAGGGGTTGTCGGGCAGGTTGACCAGCACCGTCCTGGCCCCCGCCGCCCGCCCGCAATCCAGGTCGAAGCGGTAGTCGCCCACCATCACCAGCTCCGACGGCGCCACGCCCCAGGCCCGGGCGATCTGCAACAGGCCATCCGGGTCGGGCTTGGGCGCCGCCTCGTCACGCCCCAGGATGTGCTCGACCGGGAAGCAGTCCGCCAGGCCAATGGCCTCCAGCGTGACATGTGCCAGCTCCCGCGCGTTGCGCGTGAGGATCGCCAGTCGGCAGCCACGCGTCGACAGCTCGCGTACCAGCTCGACCGCGCCGATCGCGGCCTTCGAGGCGATCGCCAGGTCGCGCTCGTGCTCCAGCAGCCAGGCGTGCTTGGCCGTGGCCTCTTCGTGGGGTAGCGCGGCAAGGTGGGTGAGGATGTCGTCCTCGGGCGGAATCTCCAGCGCCTCGCGGATCGCGGCAAAGTCGTGCACCGCCACGGTGAGGGTGCCGTCCATGTCGAACACCCAGTTACGTACTTCGTGCAGGCTCATGCCCAGTCCTTGCGATGGCGGATCAGGCCTTCCTGGGTGGACGAGGCCACCAGTTGCCCGGCGCGGTTGAAGATGCTGCCGCGGGTGAAACCACGGGCGTTGCCGGCCCACGGGCTGTCGGTGGCGTACAGCAGCCAGTCGTCGGCACGCAGGTCACGGTGGAACCACAGTGCATGGTCGAGGCTGGCGATCTGCATATCCTTCTGCCACACCGATTTGCCGTGCGGCAGCAGCGAGGTGGTCAGCAGGCCGAAATCCGAGGCGTAGGCCAGCAGGTACTTGTGCAGCGCCGGGATGTCCGGAAGGCTGCCGTCGGCACGGAACCAGGCGTACTTCACCGGGTCGCCCGGCTTGGGGTCGAACGGATCGCGCTCGGTCACCGGGCGGATCTCGATGGGTTTGGCGCACAGCACCTTGTCGCGGATTCGCTCGGGCAGCTTGTCGGCCATGGCGCGGGCCAGTTCGACTTCGCTGGGCAGGTTCTCGGGGCCGACTACATCGGGCATCTGCACCTGGTGTTCGAAACCGCCCTCGTCGTACTGGAACGACGCGCTGCAGGTGAAGATCGGATTGCCCTTCTGGATCGCCGTGACCCGGCGTGTGCTGAAACTGCCGCCATCGCGTACCCGATCGACCGAGTAGACGACCGGCATGCTGGCATCGCCAGGACGCAGGAAATAGCCGTGCAGGGAATGGACATGACGCGCGTCCTCGACCGTCTGGCTGGCCGCCGACAACGACTGGCCCAGCACCTGGCCGCCGTACAACTGACGAAAGCCCAGGTCCTGGCTACGACCACGGAACAGATTCTCTTCGATGGATTCGAGGCTCAACAGGTCGACCAGGTCGTCCAACACATGGCTCATCGGGGGCTTCTCCTAACAGGTGTCACGGCAATTCGGGCATTGGCGCAAATCATACAGAATTTGTCATTGCCTCCGTGCATGGCGGCCCATTCAGGCATGCAGGGTTCGCTCCCAGCGCGGACGGTCGATGCGATACAGCACGTGCGGGCGCAGCGGGTGCCCCTCGGGCAGCCGAGGGTGTTCGAAGCTGCCTGCCTCGTCCTGAACCATGCCGATCGCCTGCATCACCTTCTGCGAGGGTACGTTGTCCTGAGTGGTGAACGACACCACCTCATCCAGGCGCAACTGGGCGAATGCGCAGCGCAGGCAGGTCCAGGCCGCCTCGCTGGCAAAGCCCTGGCCCCAGTGACGACGGGCCAGACGCCAACTGATCTCGACCGCCGGAGCGAAGGGTGCGTCGAAGTTGACGTTGAGCAATCCGGTCAGGCCAATGAAGGCACCACTGTCCATGCGCTCCAATGCCCATAGACCGTAGCCGTATTCGTTGAAATGACCACGGATGCGTCCGATCAGCGCGGCGGCCTCCAGACGCGTCAATGGCGCAGGAAAATAGCGCATCACCTGCGGGTCGGCGCACATCTCGGCGAACGCCTGCAAATCGTCGTCATGCCATTGGCGCAACACCAGGCGGGCGCTTTCGAGCTTGAGGATCGGGGTCATCGGGGTCATCGGGGCGGGCTCCAGGTTTTCAGTCCTGCAGTCTACAGATTAGGCGCCGGGGGCGCTTTTCACCTGCACCCCAGGCCCAATGCAATTTTCACAACGGCTTCACTCGGCGCAGACAGGCCGCTTCACAGAATGCCATCACCTGCCGCCGCCCTGTGCGCGGCCCTCTCTTGCCGGAGCCCGAGCATGCTGTCGAGCGACATCCTGGAAAACCTGGCCCTCCCCACCCGCCGCAAGCGACACCGACGTTCGCGCAAGGCTTGGGCCGCCGGCCTCGCCCTGGTGCTGGCCGCGGCCGGATTGATGCTGTGGTCGTCAACGAGGACGCACATCGTGAACCTTGGCAATGAACGACAATTGAACGCCAGCGGCCTGTTGCAGAAGTGGGCCGAAGGCAGCGTGATCGTGATGATTCGCCACGCCGAGCGCTGCGACAGCGCGCCCGGCCCTTGCCTGGACGACCCCACCGGAATCACCGTCTCCGGCAGCCAGGCCGCGCAGCGTGTCGGAGAAGGGTTGCAACGCCTTGGGCTGGACGGCGCCGACCTGCTCAGCAGCCCGAAGCTGCGCACCCGACAGACCGCGCACTTCATCGTCGGCGACACGGTCACCAGCGAGGACTGGCTCGAAGGCTGCGAAAGCGGCTTCGCAGGCCAGGCCATGGCGCACAAGCGTGCAGGGCATAATCTTGTGCTGGTGACTCACAACGGCTGCGTCGATCACTTCCAGCGCACGCTCAAGGTTGCCCCGGGCGAACGCGAAAGTGGCTACGCCAGCGCGCTGTTCGTGTCGGTCGATGGCAGCGGCAAGGCGCGCATCCTCGGGCGCATGAACGAGCCGGACTGGCGACGGGTGCTGGCCTCGGCACAACGCTGATGGGTGTTTGAGTTGCGTGGCATTCCGGCCCACTGGCAAGATCAACGCTGCCTCCAGCTGCGATCCTGCCCATGCCCCTGCCGCTGATCTACCACGAAGACTACAGCCCCGAGTTCCCGCCGGAACACCGTTTCCCCATGGACAAGTTCCGCCTGCTGCACGATCACCTGATCGACAGCGGGCTGACCACCGACCAGGCCTTGCTGCGCCCCGAACTCTGCCCCAACGACATCCTTGCCCTGGCCCATGACCGCGCCTACATCGAGCGCTACATGAACGGCGAGCTCTCACGCGAAGACCAGCGCCGTCTGGGGCTGCCCTGGAGCGAGGCACTGGCACGGCGGACCGTGCGCGCCGTCGGCGGTTCGCTGCTGACCGCCGAGATGGCCCTGCGTCACGGTATCGCCTGCCACCTGGCCGGCGGCACCCACCACGCCCATTACGACCACCCGGCCGGGTTCTGCATCTTCAACGACCTGGCGGTGATCAGCCACTACCTGCTCGCAGCCGGACGCGTACACCGCGTGCTGATCTTCGATTGCGACGTGCACCAGGGCGACGGCACCGCACGCATCCTTCACGACACACCAGAGGCAATCACCGTGTCGTTGCACTGCGAGCAGAATTTCCCGGCACGCAAGGCCCAGAGCGATTGGGACATCCCTTTGCCGCGCGGCATGGACGACACGGCGTACCTGAAGGTGGTGAACGATGCGCTGAACTACCTGCTGCCGCTCTACCAGCCCGACCTTGTGCTGTACGACGCCGGTGTCGACGTGCACAAGGACGACGCCCTGGGTTATCTGCAACTGACCGATGCGGGCGTCGCCGCCCGCGACGAAGCGGTACTGCGCCAGTGCCTTGGCCGTGATATCCCGGTGGTCGGGGTGATCGGCGGCGGTTACAGCAAGGACCGCGAGGCGCTGGCTCGGCGTCACGGCATCCTTCATCACACCGCGGCGCGGGTCCTGGGTTACACACAATGACTGTGGAACCGCTTGTGGATAACCTGCGAGAAAGCCCCTGGAGCCCTTCAACTGCCTGACCTGCAAAGATTTGTTCATTTTTTGAACAGTATCTGCGCAGGCACCGCTGGGGTAGAATGCCGACTCTTTTCCACAGCCTGCCGCCACCATGACCGATTCCCACACCATCTCCCCTCCCCTCGTCGCCGTGATCGGCGGCGGCCCCGCCGGCCTGATGGCTGCCGAGGCCCTGGCTCAGGCCGGTGTGGCGGTCGAGGTGTTCGATGCGATGCCGTCGGTGGGGCGCAAGTTCCTGTTGGCGGGCGTCGGCGGCATGAACATCACCCACTCCGAACCCTACCCAGCCTTCATCGGTCGCTATGGCGAACGCCGCGAAGCCATCGACGCGCTGCTGCGTGATTTCGATGCCGACGCCCTGCGCCAGTGGATCCACGGCCTGGGCATCGACACCTTCGTCGGCACCTCGGGGCGGGTCTTCCCCACGGACATGAAAGCGGCGCCGCTGCTGCGCGCCTGGCTCAAACGCCTGCGCGATTCCGGCGTGGTTATCCACACCCGGCACCGCTGGCTTGGCTGGGACACGGAAGGCGCACTGCGAATCGGTTATCCACAGGGCGAACGCCTGGTACAGGCCACTGCCGTGGTCTTGGCACTGGGCGGCGGCAGTTGGGCGCGCCTGGGCTCGGACGGCAGCTGGGTGCCACTGCTGGCCGAGCGCGCTGTGGATATCTCGCCATTGCGCCCGAGCAACTGTGGTTTCGAAGTCCAGGCCTGGAGCGACCTGCTCAAGGACAAGTTCGCCGGCGCGCCCCTGAAAAACATCGCCCTGAGCGTACCTGGCAGTGCCCCGCGCAAGGGCGAGTTCATCCTCACCGCCCAAGGCGTGGAAGGCAGCCTGGTGTACGCCTGGTCGGCGGCGCTCCGCGCCGGTATCGAGCGCAACGGACGCGCCACCTTGCTGCTCGACCTGCTGCCGGATCGCCCTGTGGATAAAATCGCTCAGGCCCTGGCCAAGCCCCGTGGCTCCCGCTCGATGGCCAAGCACCTGCATGGGCAGCTCGGCATCGACGGTGTGAAAGCCGCGCTGCTGCGCGAGCTGACCGACCAGGCCACCTTTGCCGACCCCGTGCGCCTGGCGCAGGCAATCAAGGCGCTGCCGATCGAACTGGTGCGCACGCGGCCGCTGGATGAGGCGATCAGCAGTGCCGGTGGCGTGCGTTTCGAGGCGATGGACGAGGGCTTGATGCTCAAGCAACTACCCGGAGTATTCTGCGCCGGCGAGATGCTGGACTGGGAAGCACCGACCGGGGGCTACCTGCTGACGGCGTGCTTTGCCAGCGGACTATGGGCCGGACGGGCGGCGCTGGAGTGGTTGTCCGAGCGTAAGGCGGCCTCCCTGTAGGAGCCACTCTCTTGTTCGAAACCTAAAGGCTAGCCCAATCCCTGTGGGTGCAGCTGTCTTGTTCAAAATCTAAAGGCCAACCCAATCCCCTGTGGGAGCGGCGGTTCGGCGCTCCGACTTGTCCCGCGAACACGGGCGTAGCCCGTGCCAGGCAGCGCGGTGTCCTTTTCGCGGGTAAACCCGCTCCCACAGGGATTGGGCTGGCTTTCAGATTTTTGAACAAGACTCTGCACTAGGGTTTGCGCTTGCGTGGCCCGCTGTTGAAGCTCGGCACCTTGCGCACCGGCTTGACCGTCGGTGCCGAATCTTCCGAGCTGTCCATCCACTTGCCCAGCCCGCGCTTGGCACTGTTCTCTTTGGGTTTCTTGGGCTTTTTCGGCTTTTTCAGCACCTGGCCGCTGGCATCGGTCATCGGCACCCGGTGGTCGGGGATGAAGTCCGGCTCTTCATGACGCGGCAACGTCTGGCGGATCAGGACCTCGATCGCGGACAGCAGTTGCACCTCGTCGGCACACACCAGGGAAATCGCCTCGCCCTTGTTACCCGCTCGCCCGGTACGACCGATGCGGTGCACGTAATCCTCGGCAACGATCGGCAGGTCGAGGTTGACCACCAGCGGCAGGTCGTCGATATCGATGCCGCGAGCAGCGACGTCAGTCGCCACCAGCACCTGGATTTCACGCGCCTTGAAGGTATCCAGCGCCCGCTGACGGGTCGCCTGTGGACGATCGCCATGGATGCCATCGGCATTGACCCCCTCGGCCAGCAGCCGCTCGACCAGTTGATCGACGCCGTTGCGGGTCTTGGCGAACACCAGCACCTGCTTCCAGCGCTGCTTGCGCATCAGGTGGCAGAACAGGTCGGCCTTGCGCTTCTTGTCTACCGGCACCAGCCATTGCTTGACGGTGGTGGCGGCGGCGTTGCGCGGGCTGACTTCGATACTCAGCGGATCGTTCAGGGCCAGGCCGGCGAGCATGCGGATCTGGTCGGAGAACGTCGCCGAGAACAGCAAGGTCTGGCGCTTGCGTGGCAAGGCGGCGTACACCGCCTGCAGCTCTTCGGCAAAGCCCAGGTCGAGCATGCGGTCGGCTTCGTCGAGCACCAAGGTTTGCACCTGGCCGAACTTCACCGCGTTCTGGCGGAACAGGTCAAGCAGGCGGCCCGGCGTGGCCACCAGCAGGTCGACGCCACGGCGCAGGCGCATCATCTGCGGATTGAGGCTGACGCCGCCGTACACCGCGTAGGTGCTCAACGGCAGGTGCTCGGCGTATTCACGGATATTGGCGTGCACCTGCTCGGCCAGCTCGCGGGTTGGCACCAGCACCAGCGCGCGGATCGAATTGCTGGCCACCTTCTCACCCTCGAGCGCCAGGCGTTGCAACACCGGCAAGGCGAAACCGGCGGTCTTGCCGGTACCGGTCTGGGCTGCGGCCATTAGGTCGCGCCCTGCCAGCACGGCGGGGATGGCCTGGGCCTGAATCGGGGTCGGGGTGGAATAGTCCCGCTGCTGCAGGGTGCGCAGCAGGGGTTCGATCAGGCCGAGTTTGGCGAAATTCATGGTGATACCGTCAGGGGGTTCAGCGAAGGCGGCAGTTTACCGCAAGCCCCCTGGTGTTGCGCTGGCTTTGACGCCCGCTGCCCCACAACGGATGCACCTGCTCCTCAGGCCACCTGCCGTGGCGCGCGCCGCCACTGTGGCAGCCCGATCAACACCACCGCTCCGACGATCACGCCCATCGCCAGGCATTCCTCGGCGCCGATCCGTTCACCAGCAAAGGCAATCCCGAGCAATACCGCCACCACCGGGTTGACGTACGCGTAGCTGGTCGCGGCCGCCGGCCGCACATGCTTGAGCAGGTACATGTACGAGCTGAAGGCCACGATCGAGCCGAAGAAAATCAGATAGGCCAGTGCCCCCCAACCCGCCGCCGTCGGCATCTGGGTCAGGCGCTCACCGCTCAGGGCGCTGCCGATCAACAACGCAGCACCGCCCACCAGCATCTCGGCAGCACTGGCCATGGCGCCCTGGGGCAAGGGCAGGTTCTTGCTCCACACCGAGCCGAAAGCCCAGGCCGCCGCTGCGAACAGGATCAACGCTGCCCCCATGGGGCTGGCCTGCAGGTTGGAACCGAGGTTGAGCAAGCCGATACCGGCAAGCCCGAGGAAAATCCCCGCCCATTCCAGACGCGAATTGCGATGACCGAACAACAGCCCGAACAGCAACGTGAACAACGGCACCGTGGCCACCGCCAGCGCTGCAACGCCCGATGCCACGCCGGCATGCTCGGCCAGGGTCACGCCACCGTTGCCGCAACTGAGCAACAGAAACCCGATCGCCCCCGCCGCCCGCCATTGCGCCCAGGTGGGAGCCGGCACACCGCGCCAGCGCAGGAAGCCATACAACAGGCTGCCGGCAATGACAAAACGTACCCCAGCCATCAGCAACGGCGGCCAGGATTCGACACCGATGCGAATGGCCAGGTAGGTAGACCCCCAGACCAGGTAGAGGGCAATGAAGGCGCCGATCAGCAGCCAGGGGAAACGACGGGAGGCAGGCATGACAAAAGACTCGAAATCCGTTTACGGGTGACTTAGTTTAGGAAGGCGCTCCCGTAAACATAAGTTACAAAACACGTTTAATAGGCCCATACACTTTGCAATGAACGGTAATTCGCCTGTTTTCCCGTTGATTGCACATTCGCAACGAGAGACCCATGGACAAGTACGATCGCATGCTGCTCGCCGCCCTGCTCGAAGACGGTCGCGCCACCTATGCCCAGCTCGCCCGTCAGGTCAACCTGTCGGCGCCTGCGGTGGCCGAGCGAGTCGCCAAACTCGAGGCCAGCGGAGTGATCACTGGCTACGCCGCCAAGGTCGACCTGGAAAAGATCGGCCTGCCGATCCAGTGCATCATCGAACTGCGCCTGGCCAGCCACGGCAACCAGCAGGCCTATGACGCCCTGGCGCGCATCCCCCAGCTCACCGAATGCCACCGGGTCACGGGCGACCCGTGCGTGATCATGCAGGCGGCAGTGGGTTCGATGCATGAGCTGGAGGCGCTGATCAACCAGGTGTCGCAACTGGGGTTCAGCAAGACGTCGATCATCCTGTCCAGCGCGGTGGAGCGCCGGGTGCCGCTGGATCACTTGCAGGGCAACGGCAGGAAGGGGTGAGTGCGCCCGTTCAGTGACGCAGCAGCAAATCACCCTCGATCGGTACATAGCGCGTGGCTGCGCGAATCAACGACAGCGCCGTGAGCCCTGGCGCGCCGTAGACCACCGTCTCGACGCCATGGCGCAGCATCACCCGCTCGAGCAACTGGTCGAAGTCACCATCGCCGGAGGCCAGTACGACCTGATCGACCCGGCTGGCGGCCTCATACACGTCCAGGGTGATGCCCACATCCCAATCCCCCTTGGCCGAGCCGTCGCTGCGCTGGATGTAGGGTTTGAGGCGCACCTCGAAACCGAGGTTGCGCAGGATCTGCTGAAATTGCTGCTGCTTGCTGTCACCCCGGTCGATGGCATAGGCCACGGCCTCGACGATGGCGCCATCGCGGCTGACCTGGGACCAGAGGGCACTGTAATTGAAGTGACAACCATGGGCCTGGCGCACGGTGTAGTAGAGGTTCTGCACATCCGCGAACAGCGCGATCTTTTTCACCTGGTGGCCCCGGGATAAAGGCGAAAGGGGCGCAGTGCGCCCCCGGGAATCCCGCGATTATGCCAGACGCGTCAGACGAAGGTGTCGTCATCGTCCGAGAAGAAACCACCGCCGCCGCTGTCGTAGTCGCTGTCCACGAAGCCGCCCTGATCATTGCCCCAACCGTCGTTGTCGGCAACCTGGCGCTGGTTGTCCTGATCATTCCAGCCGCCATTGTCGCTGGCCGGTGCCGGCTCTTCACGGATCACCTCGACCACCTCGTTGGGTTGCGAGTTATGACTGAACAAGCTGCTGATACCTTGCGCCAGCAGTACACCACCCGCCACGCCCGCTGCGGTCTGCATGGCACCCCCGAGGAAGCTGCTCGCACCACTGCGCGCCGGGGCCGCAGCGAAACCTTGCGGTTGCGCCTGGGGCTGTGGGGCATAGGCCTGGGGCGCAGGCTCGCGCCAGCCACCAGAACCGGAGGCAGGGGGCGGCGCGACCGGACGCTGAGGCTCCGGGCTACGCGCGCTGCTGCCAAAGATGCTCGACAGGAAGCCACCACTGGCCTTTGGCGCCTCTTGCTGGGCCTGGGCGCGGGCTTGTCTGAGCTCGGCCTCGAGTTGCTTGTTCTGCTCGTCGAGCTTCTTGATCGCCGCCTCCTGGACCAGAATCGCCTGGGCCATGTAGTACGGCGCCGCAGGCTGCTGGCGCAGATGCTCCTCGATCCGCGCCTGGGCCTGGGCATCGCGCGGCTGCTGGGGATCCTCGGCCTGCTTGATGCGGCCGAACAGACCGTCGATCAGGGTTTTTTCTTCAGTGTTCATGGGCTACCTCTTGGGCCATGCGGAACATCGGACAAGGTCAAAGATGGGGCGTGCCTGGGCAGGATTCAATTACAGGGCCGATGAAACTTTTTTCAGCATCGCCCGCTCCTGGGCTAAAGTGACGCACTGCTTTTTCCTGCGATATAGACCGATGAACCCGCTGACGATCCTGCGCGACTCTCTCTACTTCTTCCGCCGCCACTTCACCAGCATCCTGCAGTTGTGCCTGCCGCTGGTGGTGCTGGAAGCCCTGTTCAGCCAATTGCTGTACCGCCAGTTGGGTGACGACGCCTCGCCGGCCTACGGCATGCTTGTCAGCCTGCTGTTCTACCCGCTGTACAGCGCCGCGCTGATCCTCTACCTGGATACCCGCAGCAACGGCCAACAGATCAGCAAGCGCAACCTGTTCGCTCGCGCCGTGCAGTTGTGGCCGGCGCTGGCCCTGCTGATCCTGATCAGCTCGCTGCTGATCATGGCGGGCCTGGCGCTGTTCATCTTCCCGGGCGTATGGATCATGATCAACCTGGTGTTCGCCGAGTACCTGCTGGTCCTGCGTGGCCTACCCGTCATGCAGTCGATGCGCGAGAGCGCACGCATGACCACCGGGCACTTCATGCGCATCCTGATCTGCGTGCTGTCGGTGCTCGCACCGCTATGGCTGCTCGATGGCCTGCTGCTGATGGCCTTCCCAGAGCCGCAGCCAGGCGCGCAACTGGTGCTGGACAGCCTCAGTGGCTTCCTGCAGTTGTTCAGCAGTGTGGTGCTGTACCGCTTGTTCATGCTGTTGGAGAGCGAGGCCGGCGCCGCTGCGGGAAACTGAAAGCTGTGCGGGATGACGGCAACGCTCTGGAAAGCGTTCGCGGTGCCCTGCCCAACGTATTGCATCGACACTCCTGAACGACGCCCGACAGTCGCGGGCCACCCTCAGGAGCTGCATGCAATGGGTATGACAACAGATTCCGCAACCGAGCTACAGCGTGACTTCAAAGCCACGCTCTTCTGGATGAAGGGGGACGTGCTCGTCCCGATCAGGCGGAGCAAAACGACGGATAAATTCACCTGGGGCGTAGTTCCGGGGGACGACTGGCTGCAGGCGGGAGGTGACCAACCTTCCCTGATTCTGGACTTCGAGTTTCATTCCAAGACCGAAGACCGCCTGCACTACATGATCAGCAGGTCGAGCGGATTCAGCAGGCTTGGGCGAAGCGTCGGCGGCTATCTCGGGCTCTATCAGGTCAGCGAGGTGACCGACTACTGGAAACTCGAACCGTTGCGGCACGCGCCCAATGGCTGGGTCTGCCGCTTGCGTGATCACGAAGGGCATGGCGTGAAGACCTGGCAGGACGACCCCCATTTCGATAACTTCACCTACCACTTCCTGAACACCTACGAAGGGAACGACGCCGAGTTCCTCGTGGTTCCCACAAACTGAACCCCAGCGCTTACAACAACGCGAGGGTCAGTGCCTTGAGCGTTGCGGCGGCGCGGGTACTGCAGCCGTGATACGTGGAGTCATACCTCAGCGACTCCACTGATCACCGTCCCACGGCACGATTGCCCTGATGCTTACCCGACAGGCGTCACGAAAAACTCGCTCACCCCTTCAGCGAACGTGTTCAGGTGGTCGACATATCCGCCCGCAGCACCAACGTATCGCCCAGCCGACTCAGGGTACTCGCCAACGGTGGCCCTGTTGCCATCGTGGTCACGCAGGAAGCAACGCAGCCGCTTTCCATCCCACTCCAGCGGTTGCAGCTTCCAGGGGTTCTTGGCATCGGCGCTGACATACATCCCCAGATAACCTTTGTCACTGCGCGCGATCTTCTTCGCGCTTCGGTCCGAGGTGCCCCAGATGTGGTAGTAAATCCGGTTGGGCTCCTGTTTGTGAAACTTGAACTTGAAGATCCTGCGGGCATCGTCGAATACCGCATTGCGATTTCCCAGCACCAGCCAATCCCAAAGCGTGGAATCGAACTGGTTGGCATAGTCTTCCCGCTGACTCAGCACAACGGGATAGGTGACGCCGTTGTGGATCACATCCAGGGTGCAGTTCACGAGTGTCAGATTGCTGAACGACATTAAGTCGTCGTTGGTCACTTTTTCGATATTTTTCACCGGTTTCTCCCAAGCATTGATGTCAGATGGCTGAAGTCTTCAGCGCTGTCACTTTCTTGGTAAACCGGTCGCGCCCATAAGGCTGTAATGCTTCCAGCAAACGCGCTTTGCCTTGTGTCAGATCAAGCCAAGCGTCAGGGCTTTCAAGGTGGCTGCAGCGCGCGTGGTGCATTCGAGCTTGCGGAAGGTACTCTCGACATGGGTGCGCACAGTACTGGGACTGATGCCCAGCAACCGCGCGACCTCCTTGTTGCTGTGACCCAGGCTGATCTGGCGCAGCACCTCGCTTTCGCGTTCACTCAACAGTCCACCGCCCCCTTTGGCTGCCGGCAGCTTGCGCTCCCCGCGCGCGGCAGCGAACACGGCTTCACAACACTGCAGGTCGAAGCGCCCCTGTTGCGCCTCCTGCCTGAGCAACTGCTCGGCCTCCTGCTGACCAAGCGCCGCTCGCCATGGACGCTCGGCCCGCAGCGCCTGCCAGGCGAGCGCCACGGCCAGCAAGCGCTGCTCCGGCGCGAGGGCATCACCCTCCACGCCACGAAAATAACCACTGCCATCGAGACGCTCGTAGGCGTGTGCGGCAAGCCTGCCCGCACGCTGCAATGTCGGTACCTGCGCGCAAGCGCGCTGAGTCCAGTAGGGCACCAGGCGAATCTGCTCGCGGTCGCCTTCAAGCAATGTTCCTGGCAGGTTCCATACCCGGTTCGGCACCGCGGCGCGGCCGATGCCATGCACCAGCGCAGCCTGCCTCAGCACGTCCTGCAGCGCCGCCGACATGCCCATCAGCCCGGCGGCGTCATGCACCAGCGCAGCCGCACCACGCGAATAGCCCGCAAGCCAGGTCAGCTTGAGGTCGATGACATCGGCGACCAGGGTCAAAGGCACATCGGAGCAAGCTGTATTCGAGGCCGTCGCTTGTTCAGCCTCCTGCAAGTCATGCAACCAGTCCGCCGCCTGACACCGCAGCTCCCTCACCAGGCTGCGCGGGTACCGCTGGTCGGCCTGCCCCTCGATCCAGGCCAGCGCAGCCTCGAGACCCCGCGCTCGCGAAAGGATCTCCAGGTCACCTGCCAGCACCACCTGATAGACCACCTCAGGCACCTGTGGATGACGCAGGCCGGATGGACGACCGCTACCGTCGAAATGCTCGAACACGTGCCGCAGCCCCTGCTCCACTGGCGCGCCCAGTCCAAGAGCAACTGCAACCTCGCCAGCCACCTCGCAGTGCACGCGCGCCAGCGGCCCGGTCTGCAGCATCGCCCGCTGCCCGGCGGCGTCGAGGGTCTGCGCGAGCATGGCTTGACGCCCCCCCACGTCGTCCCCGAGCAGGCGGGTGAAATCTTCGGCATTGGCAGTGCACCCGGACCAGCGTAACAGTGCGACATCAGCGGCCACCTGCAGGTGGTCGCCCTCGCCCATGCAGGCGTGCGCGAGCCTGCGCGCCAGCTGCGCCGTGCGGCGCGACTGATCGATAGGCTGGCCCATGCTCAGGTCACCCACCATCGACAAGGCGAGGATGGCGTCTTCCAGGGGGATGCAGTCGGCAACAGGCATGAGCGGTCCACAATTCGGGTGAGTTGGAGGCTCGGTCATTCGACCGATACCCGTGCAGGCAGATCCTACCGAGAATACAGCCATCACTCACAGGAGACCGCGCCATGTTCCGATTCAAAACGCTTGCCACCGCAATAGCAATGACTGCCTCGATCTTGACCATCGGCAGCAGCTTCGCCGACACCGCCAAGCCGTCGGTGGTCATCGTCCACGGTGCCTTCGCCGACGGCTCGGACTGGGCCAAGGTCGTGCCGCTGCTGCAGGCCCAGGGCATCAAGGTCACGGTGGTGCAGAACCCGCTGACCTCGCTGGCCGAGGACGTCGCCGCGACCCGGCGCGTGCTGAACAACCAGCAAGGGGACGTGGTCCTGGTCGGCCACTCCTGGGGCGGCACGGTGATCAGCCAGGCAGGTACCGACGCCCACGTCCGCGGGCTGGTCTATGTGGCGGCATTCGCACCCGATGCCGGCCAGGCCAGCAAGGACCTGGGCCAGGGCTACCCGACCCCACCCGGCATCAGCCAGATCGCGGCCGACGGCAACGGCTACCTGTACCTGACGCCCCAAGGCATGGCCACCGATTTCGCCCAGGACCTGCCCAAGGCCCAGACCGACATCATGACCGCCACCCAGGGCCCGATCCGCGCCTCGGCCTTCGAGGACCGCACCAGCGCTGCTGCCTGGAGCAGCAAACCGTCCTGGTACGTGGTTGCAGGTCAGGACCGCATGATCGACCCAGGCCTGCAACGCGCCTTCGCCAAGAAGCTGGGCGCACAGACCACCGAGCTGGGCACCAGCCACGTACCCCAGCAATCGCAGCCTGCAGAGGTGGCAAAGGTGATCATCAAGGCCGTCGACAAGGTCGCCAGCACCCGCTGAACGATGGGCGGGCCGGACACCTCCGCCCGCCGTCGGTGACACCCACTGGGCTGGAGCCGTGCAAGGTCGGGAAAGCCTTCGCTCTCCCGCCCTTGGCTCCAGCTATCCAGACTGATGCCCGCAACGAATCTGACTCGAACGCGCCATGACCCGACCACGCGCAGGCTGGCGCCATCCTATTGCGGAGCACCTCAATGACAGACACCCCCGAAACCTCCAACTGGGCCCTGAACGCACAGGTATTTCTCGGCAGGATTCATGCGATTGACCCTTCCGGGCGCCGTAGAGCCCTCTATCCCAGCCTGTTTACCGACGCCGAGGGAGCAAGCATCGGCGGACAAAGCGATTGGCTGGTTGCGGGGAACGAGCATCCTGCCTGCGTAATGCGTTTCCTGCTTCATTCCACAACGCCCAACCGCCTGAACTTCATGATCATGGGCAACGCCGAGCATCAGGACAAGAAGCTCGGCGTCAGCCGCAATGGCTACCTGGGGTTCTACCGCTATGCCTCGGTCGTGGACTATTTCAAGCTTGAGCCCCTGCAGTGGGGCCAGGACAGTCTGTTGTGCCGCTGGCGAGATCATCTTGGCCATCAGGTCAAAGCCCGCAGCGAAGCCCCGGAAGCTTCGGCGCGGTTCAGTTACATGAATGTCCAGATGGGCAATCCCCTGACCTTCCTGGTTGAGCGCATCGCGCACTGATACCTGAGGGGGTCGAACGGCTGACGGCCCAGGGCGATGCACGGGGTAGCTGCCAGGGCAGCAAATTGCGCAGGATCGACGGCAGGTCGAGCTGGGCGAGTCAGTGACCTGCGCGACATGCTTCACCGTTATAGGAACGCTTTCACGCTGCTGCTATCGGTGAAGCAACTGCAGAGTCGAAGGTGTGTATCCGTTCCGGACACGCCCCCAACTCCGCAGGAGATTAAAGACCCATGATCAATGAAGAAATCAAGGCAGTTCTTGCCGCCCCCACCATCGAAGACTTCAACGCCAGAATCTACCTGTTGCAAAACGAAGAAAAGGTGCCGTTACGCTTCAGCCGCCCCAACGAACACCTTGCTTGGGGTGTATTCAACGAAGCGAACTGGCTTCAAGCGGGCGGCATGGGTCAATCACCCTTGTTTTCGATGAAGTTCCTTTCCAAAACGCCCGACCGCCTCTGGTTCAAGCTGATGGCCACAGGTTACGGCGACAACCTTGGACACCTGGGCTTCAGCAAAAATGGTTATCTGGGACTTTATGACTACAACAGCACAACCTATCCCTGGAAGATCGAGCTACTGGATTGGGCAGACGGCTACATGCGCTGCCATCTTAGAGACCATCGCGGCATTCGCGTAGGAGTCTGTAGCGAACATACGGAAATCGAGGGGCACAAGATGCACTATCTGAGCATTCAAGACACCCAACCTGCCGAGTTCGTGATCCATAAGGTGGATGTGCCGGGTATGGTTGAAGGCACGTCCTGGCTACACGTGTATTGAAACGCCTCAACGCATCGTCGCCTAGCTCAAGTACCCCTTGGTTTGGCGCGGGCAGTGGCCTGCGCGACCAAAGGGTCATCTGGCCAGAAATGCTTGGGATACCTGCCCTTCAAATCCTTCTTCACCTCGAGGTAGGTCGAGCGCCAGAAGTTCGCCAGGTCCTGGGTCACCTGGACCGGGCGCCGGGCTGGGGACAGTAGGTGCAGCTTGAGCACTTGCCTGCCGTTGGCAATGCGTGGCGTGTCGGCCTGCCCGAACAACTCCTGAAGTCGAACGGCAAGCACGGGTGGGCGCTCGCTGTAGTCGATACGAATACTGGATCCTGAGGGTACCGCCATCGTCTGGGGTGCCTGGGCATCCAGTTGCTGCGGCAGCGGCCAGGGCAGGAGATTGCGCAGGATCGAAGACAGATCGAGCAGGGCGAAATGGCTGAGCCGGGCCACCTTGCCGACATAAGGGCCCAACCATTCGTCCAATGATTGCAGCAACGTCTCATCCCGCAGGTCGGGCCATTGGCCGACGACACCCGCTTCCTCATCCAGTACCCGCAGCAGCTCCACCCGTGCCTGCCACTGACGAAGATCAGGCGTCCAGGGCAGAAGCTCCAGGCCTTTGCGTCGAACATAGTCGAGCAGCGCCTGCACGCGTGCCTCATCGCTCAGAGACGCCAGGGGCATGCGCGACAGCACGAGCTCGCCAACCTTGGTTTGTCGTTCGGCGCGCAGGGCGCCCTCTCGCTCATCCCAGTCGAGCGCGTCCACCGTACGGACCTGCTCTTTCAGGACGTTGTCGAACAGCGCCGCGTCGAGGTCGGCGGCCAGATAGATCCGCTCCTCCCGCTGGCCCTGTCGGCTGCCCAGGTCCGCGATGGCCAGCCAGGTGTGCTTCATCAAGGCGTCCGGCTCGGTGAACATCGCTGCCCGGCCATTGGCCAGGCGATATTCGGTCCCGCCATCACGTCGCTGCTGGGCGACACGGTCGGGATAAGCCAGCGCGAGCAGGCAGCCCACCCAACGTGGATGATGAGGATCGGCGACGGCTCGCGACACAGGACCACGCAGGTAGGATCGATACTGCCTGGAAAGTTGCCTGGCGCGCTGGGCGCCTCCCTGCTCACCGCGCTGGGCACGTTGCTCACCGCTGAGAATGGCCAGCCGGCTGTGCAGGTCAGCGCCCGCGCCACGCTGTATATCCCGCTCTCCCAGCAAGGCCGCGATAGTGCACGCGGTCTCGGCCAGCCCCAGCTCGTGACCTCGCAGCAGAAGATGGGCAATTCGAGGATGGCTCGGCAGCTCGGCCATCGCCTGACCGTGCCGGGTCAGTTGCCCGTCCGCCTGGAGCGCGCCAAGGCGGCGCAGCAAGTCGTTGGCCTGTGCGTACGCAGCCGCAGGGGGTGCATCGAGCCACGCCAGCTCATTCGGCTGGACACCCCACTTGGCCAACTGCAGCGCCAGCCCGGTCAGGTCCGCCTGCTGGATTTCGGCGGTGGCGAAGCCTGCCATCTGATCGTGCTGCGCTTCGGACCACAAGCGATAGCAAACGCCGGGCTCCAGCCGCCCGGCACGCCCTGCCCGCTGGGTAGCGCTGGCCCTGGAGATCCGCTGGGTATCCAGACGAGTCATGCCGCTGCGTGGGTCGAAGCGCGGAACACGCTCAAGCCCGGCATCGATGACCACCCGCACGCCATCGATGGTGACGCTGGTCTCGGCAATGTTGGTGGCCAGCACCACTTTGCGCATCCCCGGTGGCGCTGGGTCGATCGCGGCCCGTTGCTGGTTCAGGTCGAGCTCTCCATGCAACGGGCAAAGCAACGTATTGCGCTTCAGGGATGGGGAGGCATCGAGGCTGTCCTGAAGCCCTGTCAGGACGCGACGGATTTCAGCCTGGCCCGGCAGGAACACCAGCAGGCTTCCCGATTGCTCGGCCAGCGCATCGAGACAGGTGCTGATCACTCGCGGCTCGATGTACTCGCCGGCTTGCTGCGGCTTGCCCCAGATCGTCGTGACCGGGAACATCCGCCCCTCGCTGGTGATGATCGGAGCGTCATTCAGGAGGCGCGACAGCCTTTCTCCCTCGAGGGTCGCCGACATGAGCAGCACTTTGAGCGCCGTATCGTCCCGGAACAGTTCACGACCATTGAGCGTGAGCGCCAACGCAAGGTCAGCATCGAGGTTTCTCAGGTGGAATTCATCGAAGATCACCAGCCCCACGCCCTCCAACGCCGGATCGGCCTGCAGGCGGCGGGTGAGGATGCCTTCGGTGACCACTTCGATGCGGGTATCCGGCCCGACCTTGCTGTCCAGCCGGATGCGATAGCCGACCGTCTCGCCGACCTTTTCCCCCAACTCGCTGGCCATGCGCTCGGCGGCAGCGCGGGCCGCGAGACGACGCGGCTCGAGCATGACGATACGCTGTCCGGCCAGCCATGGCTCGTCGAGCAGCGCCAAGGGCACACGGGTCGTCTTGCCCGCGCCAGGCGGTGCCTCGAGCACGGCTTCGTGGCGTTCGGCCAGGGCCTGACGCAGGGCGGGCAAGACAGCATCGATCGGTAAAGAATTCATGGTGGTCCTCAAGCTGGCGAGCGAGTATAACGGCGAACCGAGACCGCTTCGTCATGGTCTGAGCATCAGGTGCGGACGTTTTTGCCCGACCTCCTGCAGTCACCTTTCCGGAGATTCACATGCGCATCCATTCCCGCGTCATCGGTGGCGCCCTCATCGCTGCCCTGCTGACCCAACTGACGGCCTGCGGCACCATCCTCTATCCCGACCGTCGCGGCCAGATCGAAGGCAAGATCGATCCGGTAGTCGCCGTCATGGACGCAATCGGCATCCTCTTCTACGTCATCCCAGGCCTGATTGCCTTCGGTGTCGACTTCGCCACTGGCGCCATCTACTACCCTGGCGGCAAGACCGCCCAGGTCGACCCGGCCAAGCTCAAGCCTGCGGTCGATGCCGATGGCAAGATCGATAATCTCAAGCTGCAGGCTATTCTCGAAAGCGAACTGGGCCAGCGCCTGCCCCTGAACGATCCGCGGCTGATCCAGCACCGTGGCAGCGTTGAACAGCTGGCCGCCTTCGGCCTGGTCCCGGCCGCCTGAGCGACACCGGAATGACACGCCACGCATGACTGCCACCGCCGAACATCAACGCCTGCTGCGCCTGGCCACCCGTGCTTCGCTGACGGTAGCCAGCATTCTCGTCCTGGCCAAGGCCATTGCCTGGTGGCTGAGCGGCTCGGTGAGCCTGCTCGCGGGCCTGACCGATTCGGCGCTCGATGCCGTCGCCTCCTTCCTCAACCTGCTGGCGGTGCATTACGCCCTGCGCCCGGCCGACGACGATCACCGCTTCGGCCACGGCAAGGCCGAGGCCCTGGCCGGTATGGCCCAGGCGCTGTTCATTGCGGTCAGTGCGGTATTGATCGGATTCCAGGCGGTGGAGCGCCTGCAGACGCCACAGCCGCTGGGCGACACGGGCGCGGGCATTGCGGTGATGCTGCTGTCGCTGGCGTTGACCGTGGCGCTGCTGGCATTCCAGCGCAAGGTCATCCGCATCACCGGCTCCACTGCGGTACGTGCCGACTCGCTGCATTACCGCTCCGACCTGCTGCTCAACGGCAGCATCCTGCTCGCCCTGCTGCTGGCCGGCTTTGGCTGGCCACAACTGGATGCGCTGTTCGGCCTGGGGATCGCGCTGTACATCCTCTGGAGCGCCCTGCAGATTGCCCGCGAGAGTACCTCGATCCTCATGGACCAGGAGCTGCCCGCCGACATTGGCGAACGCATGCAGGAACTGGCCCTGGCCATTCCCGGCGTCAAGGGGGTGCACGACCTGCGTACCCGGGTGTCAGGCAGCCATTGGTTCGTCCAGTTGCACCTGGAACTGCCCGGCGCACTGCCGCTGCATGAAGCCCATGCCCTGTGCGTAAAGGCATCGGAGGCGATCCGCGAGCGTTATCCGCGCGCAGATGTCATGGTGCACGCCGATCCTGTCTAGCGGCGAGAGCACATTTGCTCTGCCTCCCCTGAGCCTCGCCCCTCAGTTGACGCTGTACCCCCGACCGCTCAGGCACGCTGCCAGCGAGCGGCGATAGCCGTTGGCTACATTGGCCGGTGGCGCATAGGTGGCCGTGGCCGGATCGAACCCGGACTGGCTGACGGCCCAGCGATGGCATTGGTAACGATCCTGCTCCTGCTGCTCCGGGCCCTGTCCGTTCGCCGGATAGGCGACGACGTCATAGCCATTGTCCGTCTGAGGCTGGGGTTGCGGTGCATACGCCGGGGCGGACGGATTGACCACCACGTACTCCTGGCTGTCGGGCTGATACTGGTAGTAGGTATCGGCTACCAGGAAGTAGAGTAATCCGCTCAACCACACTTCCTGGGCGTAGGGAGGCAGGTAGTTCACCCGCACGCCATACGGCGGGCGCACCACGATGTAGCCGCCGCTATGCGGGCGGTACCAGTAGCCGCCTGAATAGAAGTAGTCCTGACCGCGGTAAGGCACTTTCCAGTAACGGTCCGGGAAACGGTCCGTGGTGTAGCCAGGGCGGTATTGCGGCCCCGGCCCCCAGCCATTGCCATGGCCGTCGGGTCGGCCCCGCCAGTCACCGCCCGGGCGCTGGCCAGGGCCGCCCGCCTCCCAGTGGCGGATATCGCCGTTGCGGCGCGGAATGTCCTGATAGTAGCCCTGGCGCGGTGGCTGGGTCTGGCGCACTTCGTCACGGGAGTTGAGTGGCGAGCTACCTTGGGCTGGACCGTTGGGCTCCTGCTGGCCACCCCAGCCACGCCCGTCGCCCGGCCCCTGGGCCAGCGCCCCGAGGCTGATGCCCATGCCCAGCAAACCAACACCCGCCCACTGCCAGATGCGTGACCTCATGCTCGTCCTCTCGATAACCACAGCGCTTGATGGCAGCAGTCTAACCTGAGGCAGGGGCAGGCAGATGAAATCCCCCCAGGCACACGAGCAATAAAAAAGGGAGGCCATTGGCCTCCCTTCAGGAATTGTCGTCCGTGCTCGACGCTTGTGACGTCGGCTCACCTCACAGTGTCTTCTGGACGCTGTGCAGCCCGGGGGCCAGGCGATCCGGTTGGATGGCTGGCCGCGACCGCCCGCCTAGGGCGCGTCGCCGTGGACTTGAGTCCGGGCAGTGATTCTGTTGATAAAGATAGAGGAATGGGTGCGGCAGAGGATTGCGAAGATTGCTCTGATAAATAGCACTTGCGCAATTTTTCACTCAGGATTGATAATTCGCCGCAATCTGAACAGAAAAGGCATTCTTGATGAGCAAGCTCGACCGCTACGACCTGAGCATTCTTGCCGAATTGCAGCGCGATGCACGCATTTCCAACCAGGAACTGGCCGAGCGTATCGGCCTGTCCCCCTCGCCCTGCTCCCGGCGGGTCAAGCAGCTCGAAGACGACGGCTATATCTCGCGCCAGGTGGCCCTGCTGGACCGCAAGAAGCTCGGCCTGAGCCTCACCGCCTACGTGCTGATCGGCATGGACCGCCACACCCCCGAGCGTTTCGAAACCTTCGAAGCCGCCATTCGCAACCTGCCCCAGGTGCTCGAGTGCAGCCTGGTGACTGGGATGGACGCCGACTACCAGCTCAAGGTGGTGGTACCGGACATGGACCACTATCAGAAATTATTGCTCGGCAGCCTGACCCGTATCGAAGGCGTCACCAGCGTGCGTTCGAGCTTCGTGCTCAACCAGGTACTGGCCAGTACCGAGATGCCATTGACCCACCTCCGTTAAAACCTGCGATACCCGGCGTATGATCGGGTCTTCAGACTGCCTGGAGCTTTAAAGATGGATCCCGCCGTTTTCGAAGAATGGATGATGATCATCCTGGTCACCGTGCTGATCGGGTTCATGGGCTTCATCGTCTGGGACCTGGCGAAAAAATCCAAGGCCGGGCGCTTCGGCACGCTGATCCTGTTCTTCGTGCTGGGGTTGGGGGTGCTGGCCTTCATCATCAAGAGCGTGGTGGTGGGGTTTCTCGAAGGGGTGTAGCACAGCCCGCGATTGCGCCAGAGCAGCCCTATAGCCGTGCCGGCACCTCGCGCCAGCAGCCCTGCTCCAGCCCATCGAGGCTCCAGTCACCGATCCGGACCCGCACCAGACGCAAGGTCGGTAGCCCCACCGCCGCCGTCATCCGTCGCACCTGGCGGTTGCGCCCTTCGCGGATCACCAGTTCCAGCCAATGGGTGGGAATGCTCTTGCGAAAGCGTACCGGCGGGTTGCGCGGCCAAAGCGCTGGCTCCTCCAGAAGACGTGCCTCGGCTGGCAGCGTCTTGCCGTCGTTGAGTTCGACTCCATCGCGCAAACGCTGCAACTGCTCTTCGCTCGGCTCGCCTTCGACCTGCACCCAATAGGTCTTGGGCAATTTGTGCTTCGGGTCGGCAATGCGCGCCTGCAAACCGCCGTCGTTGGTCAGCAGCAGCAGCCCCTCGCTGTCACGGTCCAGACGCCCCGCGGGGTAGATGCCCGGGATATCGATGAAGTCCTTGAGCGTGGCGCGCCCCTGGTCGTCGCTGAACTGGGTCAGCACATCGAAGGGCTTGTTGAACAGGATCAGGCGAGGCTCGGCCGGCGGCGCCTTGGGCGGGCGACGCGGGCCGGAAGGACGCGCCGCCGGGCGGCGCGGTTTGGAGCGGGGTGGCAGGGGCATGGATCCTCAGCGGAACGGCGGCTCATCGAAGCTGCGCAGTTTACGCGAGTGCAGCGAGTTGAGCTCGGTGCGCAGCAGGTCGAGGGCAGCGATGCCGATCTTCAGATGCTGGCTGACCGCACGGTTGTAGAAGGCGTTCGCCGAGCCCGGCAGTTTGATCTCGCTGTGCAGTGGCTTGTCGGAAACGCACAGCAAGGTGCCGTAGGGCACACGCAGGCGATAACCCTGTGCCGCGATGGTGCCGCTCTCCATGTCCACCGCCACGGCGCGCGAAAGGTTGATCAGCGGGCGCTCCTGGGCCCAGCGCAGCTCCCAGTTGCGGTCGTCGTAGGTAAGCACGGTGCCGGTACGCAGACGCTTTTTCAGTTGCTCGCCGCGCTCGCCGGTCACCTGCGCCGCCGCTTCCTGCAGCGCCAGCTGCACCTCGGCCAGGGCCGGGATCGGGATGTTCGGCGGCACCACGCGATCGAGGATGCCGTCGCGACGCATGTAGGCGTGGGCCAGCACGTAGTCGCCGATGGTCTGCGACTGACGCAGGCCGCCACAGTGGCCGATCATCAGCCAGCAGTGCGGACGCAGAACGGCCAGGTGGTCGGTGATGTTCTTGGCGTTGGACGGGCCGACACCGATGTTGACCAGGGTGATGCCATCACCGTCGGCGGCGATCAGGTGGTAGGCCGGCATCTGGTAGCGATGCCAGACCACGCCAGCCACCAGTGCCTGGGCCTCGCCGTTGTCCATGCCCTTCTCGATCACGACATTGCCCGGCAGCACCATGCGCACGAAGCGCGGATCCTGGCGCAACTGCTCGAGGCCATGGGCGATGAACTGGTCGACATAACGGTGGTAGTTGGTCAGCAGGATCCACGGCTGCATGTGGCGCCAGTCACTGCCGGTGTAGTGCACCAGGCGACGCAGCGAAAAGTCCACGCGGGCGGCGTCGAACAGCGCCAGTGGCAGCGTCTCGGCGCTTTCCCAGTCGTATAGCCCATCGGCGATATTGTCGGTGGCGGCAGACAGGTCGGTGCTGGGGAACACCCGTGCCAACTGCGCGGCGGTGATGCCGCTGCCGGCCAGTTCGTCGCCCTGGTCGACCACATAGGGATACGGGATGTTCTGCTCGCTGACACCCACTTCCACCGTCACGGTGTAGTCGCTCATCAACGGGCGTAGCTGCTCCAGCAGATAACCGCGGAAGGCGGCCGGCTGGGTGACGGTGACGCTGTAGGTCCCGGCGACCTGCACCTTGGCATAGGCGCGCGTGGTGGCGGCAACTTCGCCCTGGCTGTAGTAGGTGAGGCGCAGGGCCGGATAGCGGAACTGGGCGCGCTGGTCTTCGTCCGGCTCGGTGCGGTCCTTGAGGTAACGCTTGAGGGCCTGGCTGAGGGCCCCGGTGGCCTGTTCATGCAGGGCCGCCAGACGATCGACGGCCTGTTCGGGGGTATCAACGACTACAAACGCTTGGCTCACGCTGGGCTTCCTGTCTTCGAGGGCATGCAGGGTTTCCATCTTGCCTGCCTTCGGCGTTAAAAACACCCCCGGTGGTAAATGGCGACCCCTTCGCGGGTAAACCCGCTGCCACAGGTGCTGCGCTGTATTTGAAACCAGCGGTGAACGTGTGGGAGCGGGTTTACCCGCGAAGGGGCCAACGCGATCAGAGCGGCGTGGCGCGCGCCACCAAGGCCTGGGCATCGACGCCACGCGGCAACGCGCCATACACCCGGCCGCCCGTGCCCAGCCGACTGCCGATAAATGCATCGCTCACCGTGGCATTGCCCGCCTCGAGCAGCAGCTTGGCCTGAATCGCCACGGCGATGTCCTCGGTCAACTGGCGTGCCCGGTACTGGATGTCGCTGGTGTCGGCGAATGCACCCTTGAGGTTGCCGATGTGCGCGGCCAGCCGCGGATCGCCATGGCCATCCCCCAGCTCGACGAACAGGGCCTCGAGCACGCCCGGCTCCTTGGACAGCGCACGCAGCACATCCAGGCACTGCACATTGCCCGAGCCCTCCCAGGTGGAGTTGACCGGCGCCTCGCGGTACAGCCGTGGCAGGATGCTGTCCTCGACATAACCGGCGCCGCCCAGGCATTCGGCCGCTTCGTTGATCATCGCCGGGGCACGCTTGCAGATCCAGTACTTGCCCACCGCCGTGACCAGACGGGCGAAATGCGCCTGCTGCGGATCGTCGAGCTGATCCAGCGCCTGGCCCATGCGCAGACTCAGGGCCAACGCTGCTTCGCTTTCCAGCGTCAAATCAGCGAGCACGTTCTGCATCAGGGGTTGCTCGTTGAGCAGCTTGCCGCCGACCTTGCGGTGCGCGCAGTGATGAGTGGCCTGGGTCAGGGCCTGGCGCATCAAGGCACTGGAGCCGACCATGCAGTCGAAGCGGGTCATGGCCACCATCTCGATGATGGTCGGCACGCCGCGCCCCTCCTCACCGATCATCCAGGCCAGGGCACCCCGAAACTCGACCTCGCTGGAAGCGTTCGATACATTGCCCAGTTTGTTCTTCAAGCGCTGGATGTAGAACTGGTTGCGCTGATCGTCCGGTCGATGGCGCGGCAGCAGGAAGCAACTCAGGCCTTTTTCGGTCTGCGCCAAGGTCAGGAAGGCATCGCACATCGGCGCCGAACAAAACCATTTGTGCCCCACCAGCTCGTAGGCCTGCCCCGGTCCGGGCGTGCCGATCGGATAGGCGCGGGTGGTGTTGGCACGCACGTCGGTGCCGCCCTGCTTCTCGGTCATGGCCATGCCAATGGTCACCCCGGCCTTGTGCCGGTCACCGATGTTGCGCGGATCGTACTCACGCGCCAGTACCTTGGGTAGCCAGTATTCGGCCAGCTCCGGCTGCAGGCGCAGCGCCGGCACGGCGGCAAAGGTCATGGTCAAGGGGCAGCCGGTGCCGGCTTCGGCCTGGCTATGCAGGTAGGTCATCGAGGCCCGGGCCACATGGGCGCCAGCGCGCGGCTCCGCCCACGGCAACGAGGGCAGGCCGTGCTCGACCGCAGTGCGCATCAGCTCGTGGTAGGCCGGATGGAAGGTCACCAGGTCGATGCGGTGCCCATAACGGTCGTGGCTGCTGAATTCGGGTTTGTGGGCATTGGCCAGGAACCCTGCAGCCATCAGCGGCCCGCCCGCCAAGGCACCATAGGCATCGATCCGTGCCTCGGCCCATCCCGCCCCGAAACGCCTCGACCATTCCTGCAGCGGGACATCGAGGCGGTACAGATTGGCGCCGTCGAGCGGCGGCGGCTGGTTGGTGACTTCGTGGGTTTCGGCGTACTGGTGCAGGTTCATGGGCGGCTCCTGGATCCGAACTGGCCTGGAAGGTCCAGTGAAGCACTCATTACCCATGAGTCAAAGTGGCAAAAGCGCCGATTCTGGCGACCCGACCTACTAAGCCCCAGGCCCGGAAGCCATTCGCCCGGCAGGGGCCTGCACCTGGGCCACGGCCACCGTCATCGCCAGTTCGAAGCGGCTGCCCAGGCCACGCGTCGACTCATGGGACAGGCGCGCGCCGATGAGCTCGCCCAACTGGCGACAGATAGACAAGCCGATACCCAGGCCGCCATAGCGCCGGGTCATGGAACCATCGACCTGGAAAAAGCGCTGGTACAGGATGGCCTGGTCCAGATCGTCGAAACCGATGCCGCTGTCGCTGACCGTCACACTCAGCGCCAGGCTGTCGGGGCCGATCCGGCGACCGCGGGCCTGGATCATCACACCGCCCTGATGGGTGAATTTCAACCCGTTGTCCACCAGGCAGGCGAGGCAGCGAGCAAGCTTTTGCGCATCGCACACCAGGCTGTCGGGCAGGTCCGCAGGCACGTCCAGGCTCAGGTACAACCCCTTGCCCAGTGCCTGCCCGGCATACCCTGCCCGCAGCTCCTGCAACAGTCGCCGAAGGCTGAACGGTGCGCCGTGAGCGCGCAGACGGCCCGCCTGGAGTTCGGTGAGGATCAGGATGTCGTCGACCATCGCCATCATGTCCTGTGCCGAACCCACGGCCGTGCGGTGATATTGCGCCTGCTCGGCGCCCATGGGCAGGGTCTGCATCAGTTCCAGCGAACCGATCACGCCGTTCATCGGTGTGCGCAGCTCATGGGTGACGGTGGCGAGGAATTCATCCTTGAGTCGATTGCTGCGCGCCAGTTGCTGATTGAGCTGCTCGAGTTTTCGGCCGCTGTCACGCAACGCCCGCGACTGTTCCTCGCGCAGGCGGTTGATGCGATCGGCCAGGGCCAGCGACAGCAGCGCTACTTCCAGTGCCGCGCCGATCTGGCTGGCGTACATGGTCAGGAACACATTGGGCAGGTAGCCCAGCACCATCACCGTATTGACCAGCCCGCCGAGCAGAAACGCCGTCCAGGCAATGACGAACCAGCGCGCAACGCGCACGCCACGCCGCCAGGCCATCACACCGACAGCAAACACACTCACCGTGAAGGTCAGCGCCAACGCCGTGGCCATGCGCAGCGCCACGCCATAGGAGAAGCTTACGGCCAGCAGCATCACCAGCACACCCCAGGCCATCAACAGCAACAACAGACGGTCGAACCCCGGGCTGAGGCGACGCACCTGCAGGAAGTGGCGGGTGAACTGGCAGCCGAACAGACCGGCCGCACCGATGAACAATGGCGTGGCGGCGTTGGTCCACCAGGGGCTGTCAGGCCAGAAGTAAGCGACCCCGGCACCGTTCACCGAGATCTGATACAGGCCGAACGCACCTATATAAAGGATGTAGTAGAGATAGCTGACATCGCGCACGCTCAGATAGATGAACAGGTTGTAGACCAGCATCACCAGCAGTACGCCGTAGATCATGCCCAGTACGTAGAAGCGCCCCGGCTGCGACTCGATGTAGGCCTCGGCCGACCAGAGGGTCAGCGGCGCCTGCACCGATCCCTGGCTGTGCAGGCGCAGGTAGACCGTGGTGGTCTGCTCGCGGGGCAAAGGCAGCTCGAACAGGTAGTTGTTCTGCCGGATCTGCCGACTGGCGTAGGGCAAGGCATCGCCGGTGCGTTGCGCCAGGCGCCATTTGCCCTCCCCGTCAGGCAGGTAGAGTTCCAGGTGATCCAACGGAGGGTAGGCCAGTTCCAGCAACCATTGGCGGGGCGCGGCTGCTGGCAGACCGACAGGACGCAGGTCGAGTTTCAGCCAGAACACCGACGTCGAGTAGCCGGCATTGAGTACGTCCTGGGTGTGCGTGCGAAAGCGCGAGGCGAACGCTGGCGCGCTGACCTGGTCGATGCTGGCGCTGCCATCCACGTCTTCGTAGACCTGCATCAGCTTGCCCAAGGGGAGTTGCCGGGTAGCATCGTCGAAATCGACCGCTCCGGCGAGCAGGGGCAGGCAGCCCAAGAGCACAATCAGCAAATAGCGCATACAGCCCCAGCATGGTCTGCGCGGTTGCGTCGTGATTGCCTCCCATCCCTTTGAGACGACGAAACCCGGCAGCGCCGTTAATAGAGTTATCCGAGCACTCTAGCATAGCCTTGGGAGCCGTCCAGCAGCCACTGTCAATTTGCCATAAAGCGCTCTAGAACGGTAATTTCAGGCATTACCACAGATTCAAGTTGACCAAATGGTCAACTAAATTGCCGCACTCGCCGATTCGCGCAAAGGGGTTTGATGGTAAGCTCGCCGACCATGAATACCTACAGCTCCCGCCCCGTTGTCCTCTGTCTCTCCGGCCACGACCCCAGTGGCGGTGCAGGCCTGCAGGCAGATATCGAAGCCCTGATCGCCCAAGGCTGTCACGCCGCCCCTGCCGTGACCGCACTGACCGTCCAGGATACCGTCAACGTTTCCGACTTCCGCGTGCTCGACCGCGAGTGGGTGCTGGCCCAGGCCAACGCCGTGCTGGCCGACTCCAGCGTGGCAGCGGTCAAGCTGGGCATGCTCGGCTCGACCGAGATGGTCGATACCGTCGCCGAACTCCTCGCCGCGCATCCGCACCTGCCGCTGGTCTGCGATCCGGTGCTGCGTGCCGGTGGTGGCGGCCGCCTGGGCAAGGACGAGGTCGGCTACGCCCTGCGCGAGCGTCTGCTGCCGCGGGCCACCATCGCCACGCCCAACCTGCCCGAGGCACGCATCCTTGCCGAACTGCCGAACGGCAGCGCAGACGAATGCGCAGAGAAACTTCTGCCGTTTTGCGAGCATTTTCTGATTACTGGCGGCCATGGCGACGAGGTGGAAATTCACAACCGTCTGTACAGCCGCAGCGGCCAGCAACACACCTGGACCTGCCAGCGCCTGCCCGGCAGCTACCATGGTTCAGGCTGCACGCTGGCCAGCGCCCTGGCCGGTCGCCTGGCGTTGGGCGAGCAGCTCGAAAGTGCGGTGCGCAGCGCCCTGGACTACACCTGGCGCACGCTGCGCGACGCCGAGCAACTGGGCAAGGGCCAGTACGTGCCCCGCCGCCTGCCCCTGGACTTCTGCTCCTGATACGAGGCCATCACATGAAGCTACGCGGCCTGTACGCGATCACCGACAGCCAACTGCTCGCCGGCCGTTTCCTTTCGCATGTCGAGGCAGCGCTCGAAGGCGGTGTCTGCCTGCTGCAGTACCGCGACAAGGGTGACGATGCGGCGCGACGCCTGCGCGAGGCCGAAGCGCTGATGCGACTCTGCGAACGCTACGGCACCCAGCTGATCATCAACGATGACGCCGAGCTGGCCGCGCGCCTGGGCGTCGGCGTGCATCTGGGGCAGACCGACGGCCCGCTCACACCCGCCCGTGCCTTGCTTGGGCGCAACGCCATCATTGGCTCGACCTGCCATGCCAGCCTCGACCTGGCCGCACAGGCCGCCAGCGAAGGGGCAAGCTACGTGGCCTTCGGCCGATTCTTCAATTCCCTGACCAAGCCCGGCGCCCCGGCCGCCCGCCTCGAACTGATCGAGCAGGCTCGCGCCCAGGTCAAGCTGCCGATCGCAGTGATCGGTGGTATCACCCTCGACAACGCCGCCCCGCTGGTCGCCCATGGCGCCGACCTGCTGGCGGTGATCCACGGCCTGTTCGGTGCCGACAGCGCGCAGGAAGTCACCCGCCGCGCCCGCGCCTTCAACGCCCTGTTCGCTTCCTGATTTCGAGAGAAGATCCCATGTCCCGTTCCGAAACCCTGTTCGCCCAAGCCCAGAAGCACATTCCCGGCGGCGTCAACTCGCCGGTGCGCGCCTTCAAGAGCGTCGGCGGCACCCCGCTGTTCTTCAAACATGCCGAAGGCGCCTATGTGGTCGATGAAGACGACAAGCGCTACGTCGACTACGTCGGTTCCTGGGGCCCGATGATCCTCGGCCACGGTCACCCGGACGTACTGGACGCGGTACGCCGTCAGCTGGAGCACGGCCTGTCGTACGGTGCGCCGACCGCCATGGAAACCGAGATGGCCGACCTGGTCTGCTCGATCGTGCCGTCCATGGAGATGGTGCGCATGGTCAGCTCGGGCACCG
The DNA here is from genome assembly GCF_052378495.1 of Pseudomonas sp. A014. Taxonomy (NCBI): domain Bacteria; kingdom Pseudomonadati; phylum Pseudomonadota; class Gammaproteobacteria; order Pseudomonadales; family Pseudomonadaceae; genus Pseudomonas; species Pseudomonas sp. A014. The sequence goes on along the minus strand of NZ_CP199001.1, from coordinate 676,564 downwards.
AAGCCACCATGAGCGCCATTCGCCTGGCCCGTGGCTACACCGGTCGCGATGCGATCATCAAGTTCGAAGGCTGCTACCACGGCCACTCCGACAGCCTGCTGGTCAAAGCCGGTTCCGGCCTGCTCACCCAGGGCGTGCCGAGCTCGGCGGGCGTGCCGGCCGACTTCGCCAAGCACACACTGACCCTGCCGTTCAACGACATCGCAGCCGTCGAGAAGACCCTCGCCGACGTTGGCCAGACAGTGGCCTGCATCATCGTCGAGCCGGTAGCCGGCAACATGAACTGTGTACCGCCGGCGCCAGGCTTCCTCGAAGGCCTGCGCGCGCTGTGCGACAAGCACGGTGTGGTGCTGATTTTCGATGAAGTGATGACCGGTTTCCGCGTATCGCTGGGTGGCGCACAGGGCCACTACGGCATTACCCCGGACCTGTCGACCTTCGGCAAGATCGTCGGTGGCGGCATGCCGGTAGGCTGCTTCGGCGGCAAGCGCGAGATCATGGGTTGCATCGCCCCGCTCGGCCCGGTCTACCAGGCAGGCACCCTGTCGGGCAACCCGCTGGCGATGGCCGCCGGCCTGACCACCCTCAAGCTGATCAGCCGCCCGGGCTTCCACGACGAGCTGAGCGCCTTCACCAGCCGCATGCTCGACGGCCTGCAACAACGCGCCGATGCTGCCGGCGTGCCGTTCGTCACCACCCAGGCAGGTGCGATGTTCGGCCTGTACTTCACCGGTGCCGACGACATCGTCACCTTCGACGATGTGATGGCCAGCGACGCAGAGCGCTTCAAGCGCTTCTTCCACCTGATGCTCGAGGGCAGTGTGTACCTGGCACCGAGTGCGTTCGAAGCGGGCTTCACCTCCATCGCCCATGGCGAGAAAGAGCTGCAGATCACCCTGGATGCGGCCGAGCGGGCATTTGCCAAGCTGAAGTGACCAACCTGATGGCCTCATCGCGGGACAAGCCCACCTCCACTGCTACCGTCTGTGGAGGTGGATTTGTCCCGCGATGAGGCTGCTTCAGAGCAAAACGTGAGCCCCATCACAAGTCGCACAAATACACCTCGATGCAGAATTTCGAGTAAAACTTTGTAAGGTTGGCGCTGCTTATCCCATAATGTGCCACCAGAGACATTGGCCGCAGCTTTGCAGAGGTAAGTCGATCCCCATGAACCGCACCGGCCGCGCCCTCACCCTGGGCTGCCTGTTGCTTCTTCAGCCCCTGCTGGTCCTGGCAGAGGGCGGTAACTCGTTGCTGATTCCAGCGACGGGCCGCTGCACTCTCAATGCCCAGCCGCAAGACCTGGAGAATGCGCTGAAAGCCTGCGCGCAAAGTGCGGAATCCGGCGATGCCCAGGCGCAGTATGAACTGGGCGAGTTCTACTACACCGGCAACCAGGCCCCCAAGGACCTGAACAAGGCACTGAACTGGTTCGAGAAAGCCTCGCTGCAGGGCCACGCCCAGGCCCAGTATCGTCTGGGCGGCATGTTCTTCCATGGCGAGGGGGTCAAGGCCAACAACGTCCAGGCCTATATCCTGCTGAAGATCGCTGCGGTCAACGGCGCCGAAGACGCGCTGGACATGGCCGACGAAGTCACCGAGCAGATGCCCCGCGACGAACTCGAGCATGCCACGCAAGTGCTCGGACAGATCTTCCGCAAGTACCTTCTGGAGCTGCAAAGCGCCGAAGGGCGCACGCCGTTCTCGCCGCTGCCCTGATCCGATCATCCAATCGTCAAATGGTGCTGGCAGACTGTCAGCCTTGCCCTTGATCGTTTCAGATCTTTCGCCACTGTCGCTCAAGGGTTATTCTTGAGTTCATATCCCTCGTCGAGCGCCTTGAACCGACCTTGAACGCACCCATACAACCCCATCGCTTCACCCTCGAACCCTTCGAGGCCCACCGTTTCGCCAACTTGTGTGGCCAGTTCGACGAGCACCTGCGCCTGATCGAACAACGCCTGGCCATCGAGATTCGCAACCGCGGCAATCAGTTCGAACTGATCGGCGAGCCCAAGACCACCTCCGCCGCCGAACAGCTGCTGCGCCGTCTCTATCGCGAGACCAAGGCCACCGACCTGTCGCCGGAAACGGTCCACCTCTATCTCCAGGAGTCGGCGGTCGAGAACATCGACAATCCCGTCGTCAACGAAGTCAGCGTCTCGCTGCGCACGCGCAAGGGCAACATCCGCCCGCGCGGGGCCAACCAGCAGCGCTACGTCAAGGAAATCCTGGCCAACGACATCAACTTCGGCATCGGCCCGGCCGGCACCGGCAAGACATACCTGGCCGTGGCCTGCGCCGTCGATGCGCTGGAGCGCGAGCAGGTGCGCCGCATCCTGCTGGTACGCCCGGCGGTCGAAGCCGGCGAGAAGCTCGGCTTCCTGCCCGGCGACCTGGCCCAGAAGATCGACCCTTACCTGCGCCCGCTGTACGACGCCCTCTACGAGATGCTCGGCTTCGAGCACGTGGCCAAGCTGATCGAGCGCCAGGTGATCGAGATCGCCCCGCTGGCCTACATGCGCGGCCGCACGCTGAACAACAGTTTCATCATCCTCGACGAAAGCCAGAACACCACCCTCGAGCAGATGAAGATGTTCCTCACCCGCATCGGCTTCGGCTCGACTGCTGTGATCACCGGCGACATCACTCAGGTCGACCTGCCGCGTGGCACCAAGTCGGGGCTGGCCCACGTGATCGAAGTGCTCAGGGACGTCCCGGGCATCAGTTTCACCCATTTCCAGCCCAAGGACGTGGTACGCCACCCGCTGGTGCAGCGCATCGTCGAAGCCTACGATCGCTTCGAAGCCCGTCAGGCCAAGCCCGAGGCGCCCGCCAAAGATGCTTGAACTCGATCTGCAACGGGCTACCGATTCCCCCGCACCGGACGACGCGGCATTCCGCCGCTGGTGCGAGCTGGCGTTACGCCAGCGCAGCGCCGACTCGGAAATGACCATCCGCCTGGTCGACGAGGCCGAGGGCCGCGAACTGAACAACACCTACCGGCACAAGGACTACGCGACCAACGTATTGTCCTTCCCTGCTGACGTGCCCGACGAACTGCTGGATATTCCGCTGCTGGGCGACCTGGTCATCTGCGTGCCGGTGGTCGAGCGCGAAGCCAGCGAACAAGGCAAGGCGCTGGAGGCACACTGGGCGCACCTGGTCATTCACGGCTGCCTGCACCTGCTCGGCTACGACCACATCGACGACGATGAGGCCGAGGAAATGGAAGCCCTGGAACGCGAATTGCTGGCCGAACTGGGTCATCCTGACCCGTACGCCGATGACGACACCGATTCAATCACCCCTTGATCACTGCAAAGGAACACGAGTAAACCGCCATGAGCGAAGATCGATCGAGCAACGGGCAGAAGTCCTGGCTGGGTAAACTGACCCAGGCTTTTGCCCATGAGCCGAAAAACCGCCAGGAGCTCCTCGAGCTGCTGCGCGAAGCCCATCAGAACAAGCTGCTCGACAGCGAAGCGTTGACCATCGTCGAAGGTGCCATCCAGGTCGCTGACCTGCAGGTACGCGACATCATGGTCCCGCGCTCGCAGATGATCAGCATCAAGGCCAGCCAGTCCCCACGCGAATTCCTGCCGGCGGTGATCGACGCCGCGCACTCGCGCTACCCGGTGATCGGTGAAAGCCATGACGATGTGCTCGGGATCCTGCTGGCCAAGGACCTGCTGCCGCTGATCCTCAAGGAGAACGGCGACAGCTTCAACATCAAGGACCTGCTGCGCCCGGCCACCTTCGTGCCGGAGTCCAAGCGCCTGAACGTGCTGCTGCGCGAGTTCCGCGCCAACCACAATCACATGGCCATCGTCATCGACGAATACGGCGGCGTCGCGGGCCTGGTAACCATCGAGGACGTGCTCGAGCAGATCGTCGGCGACATCGAGGACGAGCACGACGTCGAGGAAGACAGCTACATCAAGCCACTGCCCAGTGGCGACTTCCTGGTAAAAGCGCTCACGCCGATCGAGAACTTCAACGAGTTCTTCGACAGCGAGTTCTCCGACGATGAGTTCGACACTGTCGGCGGCCTGGTCATGAGCGCCTTTGGTCACCTGCCAAAGCGCAACGAGACCACCGAAATCGGCGCCTATCGCTTCCGCATCCTCAATGCCGACAGCCGCCGGATACACTTGCTGCGCCTGACCCCGATCACCCGCTAAGGACGAACATGCGCTGGATCACCCGCCCCGGCTGGCCCGGTAACCTGCTGGCCATGGTGGCCGGCGCTTCCACCTCCCTGGCCCTGGCGCCCTTCGACATCTGGCCGATCGCCTTGCTGGCGATCATGCTGTTCTACCTCGGCCTGCGCGAGCTCAGCCCGCGCCAGGCTTTGGGTCGCGGCTGGTGCTATGGGTTCGGCCTGTATGGTGCTGGCACCAGCTGGATCTACGTCAGCATCAATACTTACGGCGGGGCGTCGCCCTTGCTGGCGATCCTGCTGCTGGTGGCATTCTTCGCCGCCATCGCCTGGTTCTTCGCCCTGCCCGCCTGGCTCTGGGCGCGCTGGCTGCGGCGCAACGAGGCACCACTGGCTGACGCCCTGTGCTTCGCCGCCCTGTGGCTGTTGCAGGAGGCGTTCCGCGGCTGGTTCCTGACTGGTTTCCCCTGGCTCTACGCCGGCTACAGCCAGCTTGACGGTCCGCTGGCGGGGCTTGCGCCACTGGGGGGCGTCTGGCTGATTTCCTTCGCCCTGGCGCTGTCTGCCGCACTGCTGTGCAACCTGCACCGTTTGCGGGCACGCCCGGCCTTCCTCGCGGTGGGCGCACTGCTGCTGGTCGCCCCGTGGGGCATCGGCCTGGCACTCAAGGACCACGCCTGGACCCGACCGGCCGGCGAGCCACTGAAAGTGGCTGCGGTGCAGGGTAACGTCGAGCAGGACCTGAAATGGGACCCGGCCCACGTCAACGCCCAACTGGCGCTGTACCGCGACATGAGCCTGAGCTCCAAGCCGGTCGACCTGTTGATCTGGCCCGAGACCGCAGTACCGGTGCTCAAGGACCAGGCCCAGGGCTACATCGACATGATGGGCAGCTTCGCCTCTGGCCGTCATTCGGCGCTGATCACCGGGGTGCCGATCCGCGAAGTGGTGCACCACCAGCGCCGCTACTACAACGGCATCACCGTGACCGGCGAAGGCGACGGCACCTACCTCAAGCAGAAGCTGGTGCCATTTGGCGAGTACGTACCGCTGCAGGACGTGCTGCGCGGGCTGATCGAGTTCTTCAACCTGCCGATGTCCGACTTCGCCCGCGGGCCGGAAGACCAGCCTCTGCTGCAGGCCAAGGGCTATCAGATAGCGCCGTACATCTGCTACGAAGTGGTCTACCCGGAATTCGCCGCAGAGCTGGCAGCGCAGAGCGATCTGCTGCTGACCATCAGCAACGACACCTGGTTCGGCACCTCGATCGGCCCGTTACAGCACTTGCAGATGGCACAGATGCGCGCACTCGAGGCTGGCCGCTGGATGATCCGCGCCACCAACAATGGTGTAACGGCCCTGATCGACCCGTTCGGCAGGATCACCACCCAGATTCCGCAGTTCCAGAAGGCGATTCTGTATGGTGATGTGGTGCCGATGCAGCACCTCACGCCTTACCTGCAGTGGCGCTCGTGGCCATTGGCAATCGTCTGCGTGCTGCTGATGGGCTGGGCGCTGCTGGCAGCCAGGATCGCCAGAGCCCTCTAACGGGCTTTTTTCACGGGCAAGCCCGCTCCCACAGGCACTGCAAGGTCTTAAGGACCCAGTGCCTGTGGGCGCGCGCTCCCCTTGAAGAGACCAGCACAGCGTTTGCCACATCAATAGAACAATCGATATCCCAGCAGCCCTACCGCCTCGTTGAGCAACTGCCCGCTCTGCCAGATCGCCCGGCTTTCCGGCAGCAGCCCGGCAAACGGTCGTGCATGATCGCCCCCCAGGAACCCCACTGGCGCGGGCACCACTTCGAACCCCACCTGCTCGAAGCTCCAGCGTGAGCGTTGCATGTGCCAGGCCTGGGTCACCACCACCACACGGCGCAGGCCCAACGGCTGCAGAACATCGGCGCTGAAACGAGCGTTTTCCCAGGTCGTGCGGCTGGCCTCTTCCTTCCAGGCCACATCCACCCCGAAGTCAGCCTTGAGCCGATCGGCCATCAGTTGCGCCTCGCTCGGCGGCGTGCCGTAGTGCAGGCCGCCGGTGGTCAGCACCGGCAAGCCCGAAGCCTTGGCCAACTGCGCCGCATATCGCATGCGCTCCAACGCCGTGCCAGCGGGCTGGTCCTGTCCGCCCCAGGCCGGATCGCCACGCTCCCGACCTGCGCCCAGGATCACGATGGCATCGGCACGCGCAGCCAACCCGGCCCACTCATCCAGTGCCAGGGGCGCCTCGGTTTCCAACGCCCGTGCCGACTCCTGTACCACCAACGGCAGGCTCATCAGCCACAAGCCCCCCAGCCCGATGAAAAAGCACAACCCGGCCAGGCGCGGGCGGCGCTTGCGCAGCCACCAGGCCGCCAGCAGCAACAGAAACAGCAAGCCCGGCGGCATAAGCCACTGCTTGACGAAAAAACGAATCGGCATGCGCGCACCTCAATAGAAGAGGTGCAGCCTAAGAGGATCGACGCCGGGCAACAAGTGCGCGACCGGCGTCGATCAGAGTGGTGTATCGAAGAAGCGTCACGAAACGACGCGGGCCTGGTGTCCTGAACGGCTATCGGGAAGGTTGCGTTCTGGATCTGTCCATTGCAGCGGGGCGCTGCCGGTCCTTGAGCCAGACGATCTTGCCCTTGCCCGACTCCGGCTGAGGGTAGGCGCCGGCACTGGCGAAACGGCTCTCCGGAAGCGTGTCCAGATAAGCCTTGATCACCTGGAACTCCGCGGGGCTCAGGCCGCGCAGCTCCAATTCTGCTGGCATTTCGTCGCGCAGTCGCACCGAGGTTCTGGCCACTTCGAGTGCCAGGCCCAGTCGGTCGATCAGGCGTTCGTATAGCTCCGGTTTGATTGCGGTTAGCTGCGACTCTCCCATCCGTTCACCTCATTGAAGGTAAGAATATCTCCCCCCATAGATGAGCTTAGCGGCACTGAAAAAAGCAGCAGCCCGCTGCGACAAACGGCCCGCGCGGCGTCAATCGCATTCTGGGTTTCCCACGACGCGCGACGCTCATGTATGCTAGGCCGTTCACTCTCATCGACACCGGAGTGCCGGACGCAGCGAGGTTGCGCTGCCTGGAAACAAGGTCTCTTCACTCTCAGCAAAAGTAGCCATGCACGAACAATACCAGCCCCGTGATTTAGAAGCCGCCGCCCAGAACTTCTGGGACGAGCAACAATCGTTCGCTGTCACCGAACAGCAAGGCAAGGATACTTACTATTGCCTATCGATGTTCCCGTACCCGAGCGGCAAGCTACACATGGGCCACGTGCGCAACTACACCATCGGCGACGTCATTGCCCGCTACCAGCGCATGCTGGGCAAGAATGTCCTGCAGCCGATGGGCTGGGATGCCTTCGGCATGCCGGCGGAAAACGCGGCGATGAAGAACAACGTCGCCCCGGCCAAGTGGACCTACGAAAACATCGAATACATGAAGACCCAGCTCAAGAGCCTGGGTCTGGCCTTCGACTGGTCGCGTGAAGTCACCACCTGCAAGCCGGACTACTACCGCTGGGAGCAGTGGCTGTTCACCCGCCTGTTCGAAAAAGGCGTGATCTATCGCAAGAACGGGACCGTGAACTGGGACCCGGCCGACCAGACCGTGCTGGCCAACGAGCAGGTCATCGATGGCCGCGGCTGGCGTTCTGGCGCGCTGATCGAGAAGCGCGAAATCCCGATGTACTACTTCCGCATCACCGACTACGCCGACGAGCTGCTGGAAAGCCTCGACGAGCTGCCGGGCTGGCCCGAGCAGGTCAAGACCATGCAGCGCAACTGGATCGGCAAGTCGCGTGGCATGGAAGTGCAATTCCCCTACGACCAGGCGAGCATCGGTCACGAGGGCGCGCTGAAGGTCTTCACCACGCGCCCCGACACTCTGATGGGCGCCACCTACGTCGCCGTCGCCGCCGAGCACCCGCTGGCCACCCAGGCCGCCCAGGGCAACCCGGCGCTGCAAGCATTCATCGACGAATGCAAGAGCGGCAGCGTGGCCGAGGCCGACATGGCCACGCAAGAGAAGAAAGGCATGGCCACCTCGCTGCTGGTCGAGCACCCGCTCACCGGCGAGAAGCTGCCGGTCTGGGTCGCCAACTACGTGCTGATGCACTACGGCGATGGCGCGGTGATGGCTGTTCCGGCCCATGACGAGCGCGACTTCGAGTTCGCTCAAAAGTACAACCTGCCGGTCAAGGCCGTGGTGCGCACCAGCGCTGGCGACGAAGTCGGCAGCGAATGGCTGGCCGCCTATGGCGAGCACGGCCAACTGATCAACTCCGGCGAGTTCGACGGCCTGGACTTCTCCGGCGCCTTCGACGCCATCGAAGCCGCGCTGATCCGCAAGGACCTCGGCAAGTCGCGCACCCAGTTCCGCCTGCGCGACTGGGGCATCAGCCGCCAGCGCTACTGGGGCTGCCCGATCCCGATCATCCACTGCCCGTCCTGCGGCGACGTGCCGGTGCCGGAAGACCAGCTCCCGGTCGTGCTGCCAGAGAACGTGGTGCCGGACGGCGCTGGCTCGCCACTGGCGCGCATGCCCGAGTTCTATGAGTGCACCTGCCCGAAATGCGGCACCGCGGCCAAGCGCGAAACCGACACCATGGACACCTTCGTCGAATCGTCCTGGTACTTCGCCCGCTACGCCTCGCCCAACTACGAGGGTGGCCTGGTCGACCCGAAAGCGGCCAACCACTGGCTGCCGGTCGACCAATACATCGGCGGTATCGAACACGCCATCCTGCACCTGCTTTACGCACGCTTCTTCCACAAGCTGATGCGCGACGAAGGCCTGGTCACCTCGAACGAGCCGTTCAAGAACCTGCTGACCCAAGGCATGGTCGTCGCCGAAACCTACTACCGCGTCGCCAGCAACGGCGGCCGTGACTGGTTCAACCCGGCCGACGTCGAGGTCGAGCGCGATGCCAAGGCCAAGATCATCGGCGCACGCCTGAAGACCGACGGCCTGCCGGTGGAAATCGGCGGCACCGAGAAGATGTCGAAGTCGAAGAACAACGGCGTCGACCCGCAGGCCATGATCGACGCCTACGGCGCCGACACCTGCCGTCTGTTCATGATGTTCGCCTCGCCGCCCGACATGAGCCTGGAGTGGTCCGACTCCGGTGTCGAAGGCGCGAGCCGCTTCCTGCGCCGCGTCTGGCGCCTGGCTCACGGCCATGTTGCCCAGGGCCTGCCAGGCAAGCTGGACATCGCCGCCCTGGACGACGCACAGAAGGTCATCCGCCGCGGCATCCACGCAGCAATCAAGCAAGCCAGCACCGACGTGGGTCAGTTCCACAAGTTCAACACTGCCATCGCCCAGGTGATGACCCTGATGAACATCCTGGAAAAGGCCCCGCAAGCCAGCGAACAGGATCGCGCCCTGCTGCAGGAAGGCCTGGAGGCCGTCACCCTGTTGCTGGCGCCGATCACCCCGCACCTCTCTCACGCACTGTGGAAGGAACTGGGCCACACCCAGGCGGTGATCGATGCTGGCTGGCCGGCGGTCGACGAAAGCGCGCTGGTACAGGACACCATCACCCTGGTGGTCCAGGTCAACGGCAAGCTGCGTGGCCAGGTCGAAATGCCCGCTGCCGCCAGCCGCGAGGAAATCGAAGCCGCCGCCCGTAACAACGACAATGTCCTGCGCTTCCTCGATGGCCTGACCATCCGCAAGGTCATCGTGGTACCGGGCAAACTGGTCAACATCGTCGCCAACTGATGGCAACGCCCGCCCCTTAGACGCGGGGCGGGCGGAACAGGCCCACAAGGGAGCAACAACATGATCAAACGCAATCTGCTGGTAATAGGCCTGGCCGCCGTGCTCAGCGCCTGCGGTTTCCAGCTGCGCGGTACCGGCACCAACGAAATTGCCCTCAAGGAGCTGGACCTCGGTGCACGTAACGCCTACGGCGAGACCGTCACCCAACTGCGCCAGACCCTGCAGAACAGTGGCGTCAAGGTCCAGGCCGGCGCGCCCTACAAACTGGTACTGACCAACGAGCAGGACAGCCAGCGCGCGGCGACCTACTCCGGCGGTAGCCGCTCTGCTGAATACGAGCTGACCACCGTGCTGAACTACGAGGTTCAGGGTCAGAACGATGCAGTACTGCTCGCAGACAAGCTGGAAGTACGCAAGATCTATGTCTACGACGGCAACAACATCACCGGCTCCACCCAGGAAGCCACTCAGGTTCGCCAGGAAATGCGTCGCGACCTGGTGCAGGGCATGATGGTCCGCCTGCAGCAGCTTACCCCGGAGCACCTGGCGCACCTTCAGCGCAAGGCTGACGAGCGTGCCCGCGCCGAAGCCGAAGCCCTGAAAGAGGCCCAGCGCATCCAGGACAACACGCCCCAGCAATCGCCGCTGGAAGTCCCGGCCCATTGAGCCTGAACGGGGCACCGCTGGTGCCCCGCCCATCCCATGAAGCTTTCTCCCGCCCAACTCAACAAGCACCTGCAAGGCACACTGGCCCCGGTCTATGTGGTCAGTGGCGACGATCCGCTGCTGTGTCAGGAAGCCGCCGACGCCATTCGCGCCGCCGCGCGCCAGCAGGGCTTCGATGAACGCCAGGTGTTCAGCGCCGATGCCAATTTCGACTGGGGCAGCCTGCTGCTGGCCGGTGCCAGCCTGTCGTTGTTCGCCCAACGTCGTCTGCTGGAGTTACGCCTGCCGTCGGGCAAACCCGGCGACAAGGGCGCTGCCGCGCTCATGGAGTATTGCGCCAACCCTGCCGAAGACACGCTGCTGCTGGTCAGCCTGCCCAAGCTCGACGGTAGCGCGCAGAAGACCAAGTGGGGCAAGGCCATCATCGAAGGCGAACACTGCCAGTTCATCCAGATCTGGCCGGTGGACGCCCAGCAATTGCCGCAATGGATCAACCAGCGCCTGTCCCAGGCCGGGCTGTCGGCACAGCGCGATGCCGTCGACCTGATCGCCGCACGGGTCGAGGGCAACCTGCTGGCGGCCGCCCAGGAGATCGAGAAACTCAAGCTGCTCGCCGAGGGCAACCAGATCACCGTCGAGACCGTCCAGGCCGCCGTCGCCGACAGCGCCCGCTTCGATGTCTTCGGCCTGGTCGATGCCATCCTCAACGGCGAGGCCGGACATGCCCTGCGCATGCTCGAAGGGCTGCGTGGCGAGGGGGTCGAGCCGCCGGTCATTCTGTGGGCGCTGGCCCGCGAGCTGCGCCTGCTGGCGGGGCTGGCCCAGCAGTTCAGCCAGGGTGTACCGCTGGACAAGGCCTTCAGCCAGGCGCGCCCGCCAGTGTGGGACAAACGCCGTCCTCTGGTCAGCAAAGCACTGCAGCGCCTGTCAGCGCAACGTTGGGCGCAACTGCTGCAGGATGCCCAACGCATCGACGCACAGATCAAAGGCCAGGCCGAGGGTTCGCCGTGGACCGGGCTGTCGCGGCTGTCGCTGTTGATGGCCGGGCAGCGTCTGGCACTGCCTTCGGAATAATTGGGACTACTGTAGGAGCGGGCTTGCCCACGAACCAGGCAACGCGGTGAGTGGCACCGGCTGCGCCGGTGTTCGCGGGCGAGCCTGCTCCCACAGGGGTGTCACAGGTCGTCACTCAACGTCAATACACACAATCAATTGGCTCCCCGTTCGCCTAGGCCATAAAGTCCGCCCCCAAGTTCATCCAACCTGGGAACCCGCCATGAGCAAGAAGCCGAAAAAACACGGCCCCAACAAGGCCAAGTCGATCATCGCCCAACCCCTGTTCCGCTGCCGCCAGGAACGACCGGAAAAGGGCAAGGGCAGCTACCGCCGCGAAGCCTTCCAATCGAGAGATTGGGAGGCTTCTTGCTTTCTGGCCGCCTGAAAAAGGCGCAGGCATGATATGGTCGGCACCTGAACTGCAAAACTGGATCTGTGCATGTCCTTCAGTCTTTCCCAGCGCTGGCGCACCCGCCAGCTGATCGCGGCCTCCAGCTTCATCCTGCTCGTCGCCTGCGCGGAAAAACCCACCGCTGCCGACGCCCTGCCGCTGGCCCCTGCCCAGCCCGCTCCGAACGTTACCCTGCCCGGCACCGCTACTGACGCAAGCAGCGAAATCCAACCGTTGCAGACCTTCGCCCAATGGCAGGCAGGCTTCCGCCAACAAGCGCTGCAAGCTGGTATCAGCCCAAGCACCTTCGACCGTGCATTCGTTGGCGTGACGCCCGACATGGACGTGATCAAGGCCGATCGCAGCCAGCCTGAGTTCTCCCGCCCGGTCTGGGAATATCTCGACGGTGCGTTGTCGCCCCTGCGCGTGCGCAACGGCAAGAAACTGCTGGAACAGCACGCCGAGCTACTCGGCCGTATCGAGCAACGTTATGGCGTCGACCGCCAGGTACTGGTTGCCGTATGGGGCATGGAGAGCAATTTCGGACAGTTCCAGGGCAACAAGTCGGTGATTCGCTCGCTGGCCACCCTGGCCTATGAGGGCCGCCGCCCGACCTTCGCCCAGGACCAATTGATCGCAGCCATGCAGATTCTGCAGAACGGCGATATCCAGCCCGAGGCCATGCGCGGCTCCTGGGCCGGTGCAATGGGACAGACCCAGTTCATCCCTACCACCTACAACACCCACGCGGTGGACTTCGACGGCGATGGCCGCCGCGACATCTGGAACAGCACGGCAGACGCCCTGGCCTCCACCGCGCACTACCTGCAAAGCTCGGGCTGGAAGCGTGGCCAGCCTTGGGGTTTCGAGGTTCAGGTGCCGGCAGACTTCGATTACTGGCTGGCAGACGGCGCCCAACGCAAGTCGGTCAGCGAATGGTTGAGCCTGGGTGTGACACTGCCGACCGGTACCCAACTGCCCAGCGGCAGCAACCAGCTCTCGGCAGCGCTATTGCTTCCAGCAGGCGCACGCGGACCGGCATTCCTGGTACTGGACAACTTCCGCGCAATCCTGAAGTACAACAATTCCTCGTCCTACGCGCTGGCGGTAAGCCTGCTGGGTGATCGCTTCTCGGGCTGGGGTTTCATTGCCGGTTCGTGGCCGAAGGACGACCTGCCACTGAGCCGCAGCGAGCGCATGGAGCTGCAGAACCTGCTCAATGCCAGCGGGCACGAAGCCGGTAACGCCGATGGCATCATCGGTGCCAACACCCGCAAAGCCATTCGCAATGCTCAGCAGGCCCAAGGCTGGCCGGCTGATGGGTATCCGACGCACAAGCTGCTCGATAGCCTGCGGCCCTAGAGAGTAGTGGGGCTGCTTGTGCAGCCCCTATAGCTTCAGGCTGTGAACAACGCCTGCTCCAGCACAAGCTTCTGTGCATCACTGTCCAGCCGCACCTGCGCCCCCAGCGGCAGGCAGACATTCGGATCACAGTGTCCACTGCGCCATCCTGCCAGTACCGGCACCTCAAGCGGCCCGAATACGTCTCTGAGCAATGGCGCCAACGCCGTCACCGTGATCCCCGCAAAGTCTCCCACCAGCACACCCTTGACCCCCTCCAGTGTGCCAGCCAGACGCAACTGGGTCAGCAGGCGGTCCACCCGGTACAGGGGCTCGTTGACGTCCTCGATGAACAGGATGCTGCCATGGGTATCGATCTGCGCCAAGGTGCCTTGAGTCGCCCCAAGCATCGACAGGTTGCCACCCACCAACCGCCCGCTGGCGACACCACGGACCACGGTCGTCAGGCCAAACGCCGCCGGATGCTCGATGACATCGCCTCGCCCGAGCTGCCCCTGCAATTGCTGGAACAACGAACTGACGGTCGGCTCGAGCTTGGCACCGAGCAGGTCGGCATTGAGCATCCCGCCATGGAAGGTGAGCAACCCGGCATGGCGCTGGATTGCCGTGTGCAGGGCGGTGATGTCGCTGTAGCCGATCAAGGGTTTGGGGTGGCGACGAATCAGCTCGAAATCCAGCCGATCAAGCAGCCGCATGCTGCCATAGCCACCTCGCATGCACAGGATCGCGTCGATCCGAGGGTCAGCGAAGGCGTCGTGCAGGTCACGCACGCGTTGCTCGTCACTGCCTGCCAGGTAGCCGTCGGCCTGTAGCGCGCCCGGGTAGATGCGGCAACGCAAGCCGCGCTGCTCGAACCATTGACGCGCCTTGCCCACATCCAGCCGTGCAGGCCCCGCTGGCGCGACAATTGCGAAGCAGGCGTTGCCGGGCAATGCCCTGGGCAGGCTGAAGACCGGGGTTTCAAGACAGTTCATCGTGCGATTCCTTGCATATGAGGGCTGGCCACTCTAACGGGGGTAATGAAGGACGCACATAGGCAGCGCTGCCCCGGAAAACAAAAATGCCGATGCCGCCTTCCGGCGTGCATCGGCATGTTCAGCTCAGCCCCGATCAGAGCTTGATCTTGGCTTCGTGAGCCTGCTGGTCGGCGTGGTAGGACGAGCGCACCAGCGGGCCGGAGGCCACGTTCTTGAAGCCCATCTTGTAGCCTTCCTCGGCGAACCAGGCGAAGGTGTCGGGGTGCACGAAACGCTGCACCGGCAAGTGGCTGCGCGACGGCTGCAGGTACTGGCCGAGGGTCAGCATGTCGATGTCATGCTCGCGCATGCGGTGCATCACCTCGATGACCTCCTCGTCGGTCTCGCCCAGGCCGAGCATCAGGCCCGACTTGGTGGGGACGTGCGGCACCAGTTGCTTGAACTTCTGCAGCAAGTCCAGCGACCAGTCGTAGTCCGACCCAGGACGCGCGGCCTTGTACAGACGCGGCACGGTCTCGAGGTTGTGGTTGAACACATCAGGCGGCGTTTGCGCGGTGATTTCCAGCGCTACGTCCATACGCCCGCGGTAGTCCGGTACCAGGGTTTCCAACTGCACGCCTGGGGACAGGGCGCGGATTTCGCGGATGCAATCGGCAAAGTGCTGGGCACCACCATCACGCAGGTCGTCGCGGTCTACCGAGGTGATCACCACGTACTTCAGGCGCAAATCGGCAATGGCGACCGCCAGGTTCTTCGGCTCATCGAGGTCCAGCGGCTTCGGACGACCATGGCCAACGTCGCAGAACGGGCAGCGACGGGTGCAGATATCACCCATGATCATGAAGGTCGCGGTACCACCGGAGAAGCACTCGCCCAGGTTAGGGCAGGATGCCTCTTCGCAGACGCTGTGCAGCTTGTGCTTGCGCAGCAGTTGCTTGATGCGGTCGACTTCCGGCGAAACCGGGATGCGCACGCGGATCCAGTCGGGTTTCTTCGGCAGTTCGTCGGTGGGGATGATTTTCACCGGGATGCGCGCGACCTTATCGGCGCCACGCAGCTTGACCCCGGCTTCCACTTTCTTGGGGGCAGGGCGTGGGGTGACGTCTTGCGTCGCGATCAGGTTCGGCACGGCTTCTTGCACAGTTGTCATAATCAGTCGATTCCGCCCGTGAGGGTCGTCTGCTCAGCATAGTCGAGGTGCCTGACCAGCTGTCCACGCAGCCTTGTCCTGACCTCGTCAAGTTCGATCGGGCCTGCCAGGTCGCGCAGCTGGGTCATGGCCAGCCCCGCATACCCGCAGGGGTTGATTCGGCGGAATGGCGCAAGGTCCATGTCCACGTTCAGGGCAAGGCCGTGGAACGAGCGGCCGTTGCGGATTCGAAGGCCAAGTGACGCGATCTTCGCGCCATCGACATAGACGCCAGGGGCGTCGGGCTTGGCCAGCGCCTGCACGCCGTAGCTGGCGAGCAGTTCGATGAGCGTACGCTCGATGCGGCTGACCAGCTCGCGCACGCCAAAACCCAGGCGACGCACGTCCAGCAGCAGGTAGGCGACCAACTGGCCGGGGCCGTGGTAGGTGACCTGACCGCCGCGGTCGGTCTGCACCACCGGGATATCGCCCGGTATCAGCAGATGCTCGGCCTTGCCGGCCTGGCCCTGGGTGAAGACCGCGGGATGCTCGACCAGCCAGACTTCGTCCGGGCTGTCCGGGCCGCGCTGCTCGGTAAAGCGACGCATGGCTTCCAGCACCGGTTCATAGGGCTGCAGGCCAAGATCGCGAAAACCGAGGGACGCGGGCATCACAGTACCATTTTCACGATGCCGGTGGCACGCAGGGCACTGTTGATGTCGTGCAGCTGGTTCTCGCTCTCGGCGACGATGTGCAGCTGTACCGTAGTGTATTTGCCTTCCTTGCTCTGGCGCTCGGCCAGGGTGGACAGGTCGACCTTGGCGTGCTTGCTCAGGACCTCGATGACCATGTCCTTGAAGCCGACAACGGTATCGCCGATGACCTTGATCGGGTAATCGGCGCAGGGGAATTCGATTTTGTGCGACTTGACGTCAGCTTCGCTCATGGCGCGTACGCCCTCGTAAGGCGTGGCAACAACAATGCCCCCGAGCGGTTGCGCGGGGGCATGGCCGGTCACGTATCAGTTGAACAAACCGTAGAAGAACAGGCGGATGCTATCCCACATACGGCGGAAGAAACCACCTTCCTCGACGCCATCCAGGGCGATCAGGTCGGCGCTGTGCACCACTTTCTCGTCCAGTTTGACTTCCACTTTACCGATCACGTCACCTCTGGCGATCGGAGCGGTCAGCTGCGGGTTCATGGTCATCGAAGCCTGGAGGCGTTTCAATTGGCCTTTAGGCATGGTCATGGTCAGGTCGTTGGCCAGACCCGCCTTGACTTGAGCGGTGGCGCCCTTCCAGACCGGCGCCTGAGTCAGCTCGGTACCCTTCTGGTAGAAGGTCTGGGTTTCGAAGAAGCGGAAACCGTAGGTCAGCAGCTTCTGCGTTTCGGCGGCACGGGCCTGCTCGCTGTTGGTGCCGAACACCACCGCGATCAGACGCTGGCCATCGCGAACGGCCGAGGCCACCATGCAGTAGCCGGCTTCCTCGGTGTGACCGGTCTTCAGACCGTCGACGGTCTTGTCGCGCCACAGCAGCAGGTTGCGGTTAGGCTGCTTGATGTTGTTCCAGTAGAACTCTTTCTGCGAGTAGATCGCGTAGTGCGCGGGATCTTCGTTGATGATCGCACGCGCCAGCAGGGCCATGTCGTGGGCCGAGGAATAGTGCTCAGGGTTCGGCAGGCCGGTCGGGTTCATGAAGTGCGAATTGGACATGCCCAGGTCGGCGGCAGTCTTGTTCATCATGTCGGCGAAGGCGTCTTCACTGCCGGCGATGTGCTCGGAAAGGGCTACCGAGGCATCGTTGCCCGACTGGATGATGATGCCGTGCAGCAGATCGCTGACGGTCACCTGGCTGCCGACCTTGATGAACATGCGCGAACCGCCGGTACGCCAGGCGTTCTCGCTGACGGTCACCGGGTCGTTCTCGCCGATCTGGCCACGACGGATGTCGAGGGTGGCGATGTAGGCGGTCATCAGCTTGGTCAGGCTGGCTGGCGGCAGGCGCTCGTCACCGTTGTTCTCGACCAGCACGTTGCCGCTGGACGCATCCATGAGTACATAGGACTTGGCTGCCAACTGCGGAGGTGCTGGCATCATCTGCTCGGCTGCAAAGGCAGCGGGCACGATCAGCAGCAGTACGGGCAGGCAAAGTCGTTTGGCAAGGTTGGTGATGTTCATCCGTCTCTCGTAAATCGCTAATGGTCTGATGTTCCGTGGGGAGACCACGGCGTTTCAGTCTGCTTCGGGGCTGGCGGACAGCCCATGCCCCAAGGGGCAAAACCGCCATTGTACATGGCCGGACCTGGCAATTCATGAACAAACCGACAGGTCGGCATCGTCTTGCTCACGGGCAAACCCGCGCCGGAAGGTACTGCGCTTTCAGTCTGCTGTGACCAGCTTGGCCTGCCCCAGGTTCGCCAGGCGAATGCTGTCCTGCGCCTGCTGGATTTCACCCTGGCTGCTGATCGGCCCCAAACGTACCCGGTGCAGCGTTTGCTGGTTGCGCACGATGGAACTGATGAACACCGGCGCACTGACCATGGTGCTCAACTTCGAACGCAACAGCTCGGCGGCGTCCGGGTTGGCGAAGGCGCCGACCTGAAGGAAGCTGCCGCCGCTGTTGCCCGGTACGTTGTTGCCGGCCACCTGCACCGGCACCACGGGAGCAGCGTGCTGCTGCGGCGGCGGGGTCCATTGTTCGACACGCCCGGTGCTGGCGGGGATCGGCTGCGCCTGGGCGACCTGCGGCTCCTTGAGCATCAATGGCGGCTGCTGGCCCTTCTGCGCCCACCACTGCTGCGGGTCGATGCCTTCGACGCGCACATGGGCGGTGCCGATTTCGGCGTAACCGAGCTTCTTCGCCGCGGCGTACGACAAGTCAATGATGCGATCCGAATAGAATGGCCCGCGGTCGTTGACCCGCAGGATCACGCTGCGGCCGTTGGCCAGGTTGGTCACCCGCACATAGGCCGGCAGCGGCAGGGTCTTGTGCGCCGCGCTCATGCCGTAGAGGTCGTAAAGCTCACCGTTGGCGGTGTTCTGCCCGTGGAACTTGGTGCCGTACCACGACGCCGTGCCCTCGGCGCGGTAGTTGCGCGAGTCCTGCATCGGGTAATAGGTTTTGCCCAGCACGGTGTACGGGTTGGCCTTGTAGTTGCCGGTGTGCACGGTCGGGGTAGCGTCGGGAATCTTGTTGACGTCCACGTCCCACCAGGGTGCACCGTCCTTGTGGGCACGGTTGATGTCCAGGCCCGGCTGCGAGCGAACGGTGTTGCCGCCCCCCTGCGAGGTCGGACGGCTGGAAGAACAGCTGACCAGCAATACGCCGATGGCGGCGCAAGTCAGCAACTTGAAGGTATTGGCTTTGAACAATTCGCGCATTACTTGACGCCCCGTGCCTGGACCAGCTGTTGCGAGAGCTGATGCACCGCCATGGCATACATCACGCTGCGGTTGTAACGCGTGATCGCGTAGAAGTTCTTCAGGCCCATCCAGTATTCGGGGCCGTTGTCGCCTTCGAGCCGGAACGCCGTGACCGGCAGATCATCGCGCAGCGCATCATGACTCGACCAGCCCAGCGCTCGCAACTCCCCGACCGTCTTCACAGGCTCGATGCCAGCGGTCAGGCCCTCGTCGACACGCGCACCGCTGACCTGGGCCCGGCTGACCACGGGCTGCCCGGCAACCCAGCCGTGGCGCTTGAAATAGCTGGCCACACTACCGATGGCATCATCCGGGTTGTTCCAGATATTGATGTGGCCGTCGCCGTCGAAATCCACGGCGTAATTGCGAAAACTGCTCGGCATGAACTGCGGCAGGCCCATGGCGCCAGCATAGGACCCCTTGAGCGTGAGCGGGTCGAGTTGCTCCTCACGCGCCAGCAAGAGGAACTCTCGCAGCTCCTTGCGGAAGAATTCGGCTCGCGGCGGGTAGTCGAAGCCCAGCGTCGACAAGGCATCGATGACCCGGTAGTTGCCGGTATTGCGGCCAAAGAAGGTTTCCACGCCAATGATCGCGACGATGTACTGGGCCGGCACGCCGTATTCCTGCTCGGCGCGGGCCAGCACGACTTCGTGCTGGCGCCAGAAGTCGACACCGCGAGCGATGCGCGCATCGGTGATGAACATCGGGCGGTAGTCCTTCCAGGGCTTGACCCGCTCGGCCGGACGCGAGATCGCGTCGAGGATCGCCTGCTTGCGCTGCACCTCGCGGAATACACCCATCAGTTGCTCGCCGGCAAAGCCGTAGTCGCGGGTCATTTCGCCAACGAATTCGGCCACCTTGGGCGAGCCGTCATAGTCGCCGGCATTGGCCTGCTGGACAGCGCCGAGCAGCCCCATCGCGCCGATCCACGGCATACAACGGGCAGCCCAGCCACGCACTGCTTGCATGAAATTCTTCACCTTTTTCAAACCTGTGCGATCCATTTGCGGTGCGTGTGGATCGACATCAAAACGCCAAACGCTGACAGCAGCGTCACCAACGAAGTTCCGCCATAGCTGATAAAGGGCAACGGCACACCCACCACGGGCAGCAGGCCACTCACCATACCGATGTTGACGAACACATAAACAAAGAAGGTCATCGTCAGGCTGCCGGCCAGCAACTTGCCGAACAGGGTCTGAGCCTGCGCGGTGATGACCAGGCCGCGACCGATCAGCAACAGGTAGATGATCAGCAGCAGACAGATGCCTACCAGGCCGAATTCCTCACCCAGTACGGCAATGATGAAGTCGGTGTGGCTTTCGGGCAGAAAGTCCAGGTGCGACTGGGTGCCCAGCAGCCAGCCCTTGCCGAACACGCCGCCCGAACCGATCGCGGCCTTGGACTGGATGATGTTCCAGCCAGTGC
This sequence comes from Pseudomonas sp. A014, assembly GCF_052378495.1. Lineage (NCBI taxonomy): Bacteria > Pseudomonadati > Pseudomonadota > Gammaproteobacteria > Pseudomonadales > Pseudomonadaceae > Pseudomonas > Pseudomonas sp. A014. Next base: position 656,256 of record NZ_CP199001.1, on the reverse strand, counting down.
CCAGCGGATCGCTCTCGGGGTCGAGGAAGGTCAGGACCCGCTGCTTCTGATAGTCATGCATCACGAAGAACCACATCGCCACAGCCACCGGTACGGCCGCCGTCACCACGCTGATGATCCAGCGCCAGCGCAAGCCGCCCATGAACAGCACGAACGCGCCGGAGGCAAGGATCAACAGCGCCGTGCCAAGGTCGGGTTGTCGGACGATAAGGATGAACGGCACACCGATCAACACCAGGCTGATTGCCACGTGTTTCAGATGGGGCGGCAGGGTGCGCTTGGACAGGTACCAGGCGATGGTCGCCGGCATGATGATCTTCATGAACTCCGAGGGCTGGAAGCGAATCACCCCGGGAATGTTGATCCAGCGCGTGGCGCCCATGGCGTTGTGGCCCATCACGTCCACCACCACCAGCAACAGCACCCCCGCCACGTAGGCCAACGGCACCCAGCGCGCCATGAAGCGCGGCTCTAGCTGGGCGATGATGAACATGGAAACCAGGCCGATGCCGAAGGAACTGGCCTGCTTCATCAGCAGGTCCCAGTTCTTGCCGCTGGCCGAATAGAGGACGAACAGGCTGCCGGCGGCGAGCGTCAGCAGAATGAGCAGCAGTGGACCGTCGACATGGATGCGCTGCAGGAAGCTGGCGCGCCTGCGCATCACGTCCTCGCTGGAGAGCATGCGATCGAAATTGTTCTTCACGGGGCCGTTTCCTGGGCGACAGTGACAGTGGCAGGGCCAAATTCGGGCTTGAGCCGGCCGTTTTCGTCGAGCAACCAGGCGTCCATGACCTGGCGCACCACGGGGGCGGCGACGCCGGAGCCGGACTCGCCGTTCTCGACCATTACCGAGACCACGATCTTCGGATCTTCGGCGGGTGCGAAGGCGACGAACAGCGCGTGGTCGCGGTGACGCTCCTGGAGTTTGTTGCGGTCGTACTTCTCGCCCTGCTTGATCGCCACCACCTGCGCGGTACCGCTCTTGCCGGCGATGCGGTATTGCGACCCGAGCGCGGCCTTGCGCGCTGTACCGCGCGCGCCGTGCATCACCTGCTCCATGCCATGGGTGACCCGGGCCCAGTCGTTCTTGTCGCGCAGCACGATGTCTTCCATCGGATTCTCATCCACCGGCTGCTTGCCCTCGATGGTCTTGGCCAGGTGCGGACGGTTCCACTTGCCCTTGTTGGCGATCAGCGCGGTGGCCTGGGCCAGTTGCAGGGGCGTTGCCTGCATGTAGCCCTGGCCAATGCCCAGGATCAGCGTTTCGCCGGGGAACCAGGCCTGGCGGCGGGTGGCGCGCTTCCACTCACGTGATGGCATCAACCCGGGCGACTCCTCGAACATGTCCAGCGAGACTTTTTGGCCGATACCGAACTTGTTCATGTAGGCCGACAACCGATCAATCCCCATCTTGTGTGCAAGATCGTAGAAGTAGGTGTCGTTCGAGCGCATGATCGCCACATCCAGATCCACCCAGCCATCGCCGGTACGGTTCCAGTTGCGGTACTTGTGGTCATAGTTGGGCAGTTGGTAATAGCCCGGATCGAACACCCGGCTGCTGGCATTGACCACGCCGCTGTCCAGGCCGGCGATGGCCACTGCCGGCTTGATGGTCGAGCCCGGCGGGTACAGGCCGCGCAGCACGCGGTTGAATAGCGGGCGGTCGATCGAATCGCGCAGCTCGGCATAGGCCTTGAAGCTGATGCCGGTGACGAACAGGTTGGGGTCGAAGCTCGGCTGGCTGACCATCGCCAAGACCTCGCCGGTGCGCGGATCGAGGGCGACGATCGCACCACGGCGCCCGGCCAACGCCTCTTCGGCGGCCTCCTGCAGCTTGATGTCCAGGCTCAGGACAATATCCTTGCCAGGAATCGGGTCGGTGCGCTTGAGCACCCGCAATACACGGCCGCGAGCGTTGGTCTCGACTTCCTCATAGCCAACCTGGCCGTGCAGGTCGTCCTCGTAGAAGCGCTCGATACCGGTCTTGCCGATATGATGGGTGCCGCTGTAGTTCACCGGATCGAGGGACTTGAGCTCCTTCTCGTTGATCCGCCCGACATAGCCCACCGAATGGGCGAAATGCGCCCCTTGTGGGTAATGCCGCACCAGTTGCGCCGCCACCTCAACGCCGGGGAGACGGAACTGGTTCACCGCGACGCGGGCGATCTGCTCCTCGCTCAGTTCGAACAGGATCGGCACCGGCTCGAACGGCCGACGCCCCTGCTTCATGCGGCGCTCGAACAGGGCACGATCATCTTCGCTCAGTTCGAGCACCTCGATGATGGTATCCAGCACCTCCTGCCACTTGCCTGCCCGTTCGCGGGTCATGGTCAGGCTGAAGCTTGGCCGGTTATCGGCAACGATCACCCCGTTGCGGTCGAAGATCAGCCCACGGGTCGGCGGAATCGGCTGCACATGCACCCGATTGTTCTCCGACAGCGTCGAGTGGTAGTCGTACTGGATGATCTGCAGGTAATACAGGCGCGCGATCAGCACGGACACGAGCAGCATGATCGCCACCGCGCCGACCACGACGCGGTTGCGCACCAGGCGTGCGTCTTTCTCGTGGTCCTTGAGGCGGATCTGCTGCGGCATCGGACAGGCTTACGAAGTCATTTGTGGTAAGGGTGCCCGGACAACACGGTCCAGGCGCGATAGATCTGTTCACCGATGAGTATCCGCACCAACGGGTGCGGCAGGGTCAGCGGCGACAGCGACCAGCGCTGTTCGGCGCGGGCGCAGACTTCCGGCGCCAGCCCTTCCGGGCCGCCCACCATCAGGTTGACCGTACGCGCATCCAGGCGCCAGCGATCCAGCTCGGTCGCCAGCTGCTCGGTGCTCCACGGCTTGCCATGGACTTCGAGCGTGACGATCCGTTCACCGGGCTGGACCTTGGCCAGCATCGCCTCGCCCTCCTGACGGATCAGGCGGGCAACGTCGGCGTTCTTGCCACGGGTATTCAGCGGAATTTCAACCAGCTCCAACGACAGCTCGGCGGGGAGGCGCTTGGCGTATTCGTGCCAGCCTTCCTCGACCCACTTCGGCATGCGCGAGCCGACCGCGATCAGACGCAGACGCACGACGCTTCCTTATTCCCGATCCTTGAGTTTGTCGGTGAAGTAGTCGCTGGCGTTTTCCGGGCTGTGGTGCTTGGCATCAGCAGCACGGCTCTGCTCGGCGCCCAGCCACAGGCGCTCCAGGTCGTAGAACTGACGGGCGGCGGCGGTCATCATGTGCACGATGACGTCGTTCAGGTCCAGCAGCACCCAGTCGCTGTCGCCCTTGCCTTCCTCGCCCAGCGGCTGCGCGCCCTTGGCCTTGACGGCCTCACGGACCTTTTCCAGCATCGCGTTGATCTGGCGGTTGGAGGTACCGGTGGCAATGATCATGTAGTCGGTGAGGCTGTGCTTGTCGCGCACGTCGATGACCTGGATATCCTGGGCCTTGACGTCTTCCAGCGCGGCCTTGGTCAGTTCGACCAGTTCTTCGCCATTGATTTTCTGCTTGGTCATATAAAACTCGTTCAACTCGTTGTAATGAGGCGCCCTGCAGCGCCCTCAGTTGGACACACGGTACAGACCGTGCGCCTCGATGTAGGCCAGTACTGCGTCCGGCACCAGGAACCGAACCGACTTGCCGCTGGCCAGCAGCTGCCGGATCTGTGTGGCGGACACCGCAAGCGGCGTCTGCCAGACGAACGAAATGTTCCCCGCCGGGCCGGACATGGCGGTGGGATCGCTCTGCGAGCGCGCAGCCAGAAGGTTGCGCAGCTCGTCGGGGGGTTCGACATCGGCATCCGGGCGTTGCAGCACCAGGATGTGACAGTGTTGCAGCAGCTCTTCCCAGCGGTGCCAGCCCGGGAGACCACAGAAGGCATCCCAGCCCAGCACCAGGTAGAGCTGGTCGTGCGCGTTCAGTTCGCTGCGGATCGACTCCAGGGTGTCGATGGTGTACGACGGTTTGTCGCGCGCCAGCTCCCGGGCATCCACGCTCAAGCCCTCGACCCCTTGTACCGCACTGCGCACCATGGCCAGCCGGTCGGTGGCGGCCACCTGCGGTGTGTCGCGGTGCGGCGGCCGGGCGTTGGGCAGCAGGCGCAACTCGTCCAACCCCATGAACTCGGCCACTTCCAGCGCGCTGCGCAGGTGGCCGATGTGCACCGGGTCGAAGGTGCCGCCGAGAATGCCGATACGCCGGACTGCCGGGGTCTTGCTCAACTCAGCAGGACCCGCGCAACTGACCGTCGCCGATCACCACGTATTTTTCGCAGGTCAGCCCTTCCAGGCCGACCGGACCGCGGGCGTGCAGCTTGTCGGTGGAAATGCCGATCTCCGCGCCCAGACCATACTCGAAGCCATCGGCAAAGCAGGTCGGGGTGTTGAGCATGACCGACGCCGAATCGACCTCGGCCATGAAGCGCCGGGCATTACCCTGGTGCTCGGTGGCGATCGAGTCGGTGTGGTGCGAGCCATAGTGATTGATGTGCTCGATGGCCGGATCCAGGCCATCGACGATGCGGATCGACAAGATCGCATCCAGGTACTCGGTGTGCCAGTCGTCCTCGGTGGCCGGCTTGGCGGCGATGATCGCCTGGGTACGCTCGCAGCCACGCAGCTCGACGCCCTTCTCTTCGAAGCGGCGGGCCATGTCTGGCAAGAACGCCTGGGCCACGCTGGCGTCGACCAGCAGCGTCTCCATGGCGCCACAGATGCCGTAGCGGTAGGTCTTGGCGTTGAAGGCGATGCGCGCGGCCTTCTCAAGGTCGGCATGCGCATCGACATAAATGTGACAGATGCCGTCCAAGTGCTTGATCACCGGCACGCGAGCATCGCGGCTGATGCGTTCGATCAGGCCACGACCACCACGCGGAACGATGACATCGACGAATTCGGGCATGCTGATCAGTGCACCGACGGCTTCGCGGTCGGTGGTTTCGACCACCTGCACCACGGCTGGCGGCAGGTCGGCCTCGGCCAGGCCGCGCTGGATGCAGGCAGCGATGGCGCGATTGGAGTGGATGGCTTCCGAGCCGCCACGCAGGATGGTGGCGTTACCGGACTTCAGGCACAGGCTGGCGGCGTCGATGGTGACGTTCGGACGCGACTCGTAGATGATGCCGATCACACCGAGCGGGACGCGCATCTTGCCGACCTGAATGCCCGACGGACGGTAGCTCATGTCGCGGATCGCACCGACCGGATCCGGCAGCGCAGCGACCTGGCGCAGGCCGGTGATCATACCGTCGATACGCGCCGGTGTGAGCGCCAGACGGTCCAGCAGCGCTGGCTCAAGGCCATTGGCACGGCCTGCGGCGAGGTCCTGTTCGTTGGCTGCGGTCAGCTCGGCGCGGCCTGCGTCGAGCGCGTCGGCGGCGGCCTGCAGGGCGCGATTCTTCTGCGCAGTGCTGGCGCGGCCGATCACCCGCGAGGCCTCACGGGCGGCGCGACCCAGGCGGGTCATGTAGTCAAGAACGGACTCGGTCATGGGTTCGGTGTCTTGGCGAAGGGGAAATCGGCTGATTATAACTGCCGCGCTCGGGTACGCCCAGCGGCGGGTGGCGGATGGTAGAAGATGGCAGCGGAAATATGTAGGAAAGATGTAACTACCAGTATCGGAACTGGCCGTTTATGGCGTCGACTCTTTCGCGGGCAAGCCCGCTCCTGCCAGGAGTGGCGTGGCCTGGGCAGAAGCGGGCGCCCCCCCGGGGAAGATCCACCCGGTTACAACATGGTTCAGCCTCGATTAAGCCGTTCATTGCTATCATCCCTGCCCTCACCACCACGAACCGCGAATATGCCCGCCCCCTGCCCGGCCCTTGCCCTGCCCGACAGCTTCTTCGACCGCGACGCCCAGACCCTCGCCCGCGCGCTACTGGGCAAGGTCATCCGCCACCGCCACGGCGACCTGTGGCTGGCCGCTCGCATCATCGAGACCGAGGCCTACTACCTTACCGACAAAGGCAGCCACGCCTCGCTCGGCTATACGGAAAAGCGCAAGGCGCTGTTCCTCGACGGCGGGCACATCTACATGTATTACGCCCGCGGCGGCGACTCATTGAACTTCAGCGCCCACGGGCCGGGCAACGCCGTGCTGATCAAGTCGGCCTATCCCTGGGTCGACGCCCTCTCCGATGACAACAGCCTGGCGCAGATGCAGCTGAACAACCCGGATGCCAGCGGTAACCTGCGCCCGGCAGAGCGCCTGTGCGCCGGCCAGACCCTGCTGTGCCGCGCCCTGGGCCTGAAGGTGCCGGACTGGGACGCCCGCCGTTTCGACCCGCAGCGGCTCTATGTCGAAGATTGCGCAGTCAGCGTGCCGCGCGTGATCCAGACCACCCGCCTGGGCATCCCTCAGGGCCGCGACGAGCACCTGCCGTACCGCTTCGTGGACGCCGAATTCGCCCGTTTCTGCACCCGGAACCCGCTGCGTCGGGGCCAGGTCGAAGGACGGGATTTCTTCATTCTGGAACAAGGAAACTGACACCATGAGCCAATGGCTCGACAGCCTGACCAGCTGGCTCAGCGCCAACCCGCAGTGGCTTGGCCTGGCCATTTTCCTGATCGCCTGCATCGAGTGCCTGGCCATCGCTGGCATCATCGTGCCCGGTACGGTGCTGCTGTTCGCTGTGGCGGTGCTGGCCGGCAGCGGCACCTTCAGCCTGGGCGAGACGCTGCTGCTGGGTTTTCTCGGCGGCATGCTCGGTGACGCCATGTCGTACGCCATCGGCAAGTATTTCCATCAGAACATCCGACGCCTGCCGCTGCTGCGCCACCACCCCGAATGGATCGGCAGCGCCGAAACCTACTTCCAGCGCTACGGTATCGCCAGCCTGCTGGTGGGCCGCTTCATCGGCCCGCTGCGGCCGATGCTGCCGATGGTCGCCGGCATGTTCGACATGCCATTGCCGCGCTTCATCGCCGTGAGCCTGGTGGCCGGTGCCGGCTGGTCGGTGGCCTACCTGCTGCCCGGCTGGGCCACGGGCGCAGCGATGCGTCTGCCCCTGCCTGAAGGGTTCTGGCTGGACGCAGGGATCATCGCCGGTGGTCTGGCCGTGCTGGTAGGCCTGAGTTTCAACGCCAGCATTCGCGACCAGCGCCACGGCACCCGCCTGATCGCAGGCTTGAGCCTGGTGGCCCTGGCGGGCGTATTCCTCGGCTGGCCCTACCTGCACGAATTCGACCAGGGCGTGATGACCCTGGTGCAGGAGCATCGCAGCAAGGCCATCGACGGTGCCGTGGTCATCGTCACCCGCCTGGGCGACTTCAAGACCCAGTTCTTCCTCGGTGGCCTGCTGACCGGCCTCCTGCTACTGGCACGGCAATGGCGCCATGCGCTGTTCGCCGGCGGCGCATTGATCGGTACCGCGCTGTGCAACGGCTCGCTGAAATGGCTGTTCGCTCGGGCACGCCCGGAAGTGCTGGTCGATCCGCTGACCAGCTACAGCATGCCCAGCGGGCACAGCTCGGCATCCTTTGCGTTCTTCCTGGTACTGGCGGTGTTGGCCGGTCGTGGCCAGCCGCCGCGCATGCGCCTGACCTGGGTGCTATTGGGAGTGCTGCCAGCGCTGTCGATCGCCCTGTCACGGGTGTACCTGGGCGCACACTGGCCGACCGACATCCTGGCCGGCGCCCTGCTGGCGTGCTGCGTGTGTGCAGCCAGCCTGACGCTGGTGCAGTATCGCGAGCCACTGAGAGCACTGCCGCAAAAAGTGTGGTGGCTGATCTTGCCGGCGTGTATCGCGCTGCTGGCGTTCTTCGCCATGCATTCGCTGCCCAAGGCGTTGCTGCGTTATCAGTATTGAAGCGATGCGCGGGAGTTGGAGTTGCCCCCGCGACCTCAGGCAAACAACTCGCCCTGGATCCGTTCCAGCAGCGTCTGGATCGCCTCCAGCCGCTGAACTGGCGAGTCGATCGCCAGCAGGTCGATCTTGTCCTCTTCCATGAACGGCAGCAGGTACGCCAGTTGGTTGGCCAGCGACTGGCGCCCGTCCACCTCGCGCGGCATGTCCAGCGCCTCGACCATCGGGTGCTCGCCCAGGGCCACCAGCAGCGCCAGCAGGTCATCGTCCTGCTCGCCCAGCGGGCTGTCCGCCTGATCGACCAGCCACTGCACCTCGCCGACCATCAACTGGTCCTTGAGCACATCGGTCTGTTCCACCCTGAAACGCCGCACACCTTCGACACGGATGCCCAGCAGGCCGTTGTCCTGCTGCACGAAGTCGCGGATCAGCGCCTCGCAGCCGAACTCAGCGATGCCTGCCGGAGCCTTCCCCACCTGATCGCCCTCGAGAATGCACACCACCCCGAAACCTTCGCCCTGCTTCATGCAGCGGCCGATCATGTCCAGGTAACGCGCCTCGAAGATCTGCAAGTCGAGCAAGCAGCCGGGAAACAGCACGGTATTGAGGGGTAACAGCGGTAACGTCATCTCGACTCCTCAAGCCACCAGACTGACTGCCAGCGGCAGGAACACCGCCGTGGCCACGCCCATCAGGCTCATCGCCAGCGCGGCGAAAGCGCCGCATTCATCACTTTCCTGCAAGGCCGCCGAGGTGCCCACCGCGTGCGCGGTGACGCCCAGGGCCATACCCCGCGCCTCGGGGCTGAGCACACCACAGCGCGTCAGCAGCGCCGGGCCGAAGATGGCGCCGATCACCCCGGTGATCAGCACGAATACCGCCGCCAGTGCCGCTACGCCACCGATCTGCTCGGCCACCAGCATGGCGATGGGCGAGGTCACCGACTTGGGCGCCATGGTCATCAGGATCATGTGTTCGGCGCCGAACCACCAGCCCAGCGTCACGCAGGCCAGGGTGGCGAACACTCCCCCGATTACCAGCGTAGTAAAGATCGGCCAGAACAGTTGGCGGATACGCCTCAGGTTGAGATAGAGCGGGACCGCCAGGGCCACGGTGGCCGGCCCGAGGAGAATATTGAGGATTTCGGTGCTGCGCTTGTATTCGCTGTAGTCGATGCCACACGCCAGCAGCACACCGATCAGAACCAGCATCGACACCAACACCGGTTGCAGGAAGATCCAACGGGTGCGCTCGTAGCCGGCGAGCACCAGTTGGTAAACCCCAAGCGTGATACCAATCCCGAACAATGGGTGGTGAATGACGGCTTGCAATGCACCCTGCCAGTCGAGGCTCATGACTGTTCCTCGTGCTTGCCGTGGCGATGGATCAGCTTCTGCATCAGTACGCCGACGAACACCAGGGTGACCAGGCAGGAGATCACCAGCGCACCGGCAATGGCCCAGAAGTCGGCGGCGATGTCGCGGGCATAGACCATCACGCCGACGGCTGGCGGCACCAGCAGCAACGGCAGGTAACGCAGCAGGCTGCTGGCGGCCTCGTTGAGCGGTTTGCCAACTTCGCCGCGGATCATCAGGCAGGCCAGCAGCAACAGCAGGCCGATGATCGGGCCCGGCAACATGGGCAGTACCAGGTGATTGATCGCCGTGCCCAGCAACTGGAACACCACCAGCCAGGTCAATCCACGCAACAGCATAAGCATCTCCTTGGGGCATCGGGCGCCATTATAAGCACGCGTCCTGCCTGTAAAAGGCGATATTCGCCGAAAAGGGAAGAACTTGACCGCAACGGTGCACCGTGGTGATCTTGCACCTTCGTACCAAAAGACAACCTGGAGAGTCGCGATGCCCTATGTACCTGTTGCAGAGCTTTCGCAGTACGTTGGAAAGGAACTGGGACGTTCCGAATGGCTGAAGATCGATCAGCAGCGCATCAACCTGTTCGCCGAGGCCACCGGCGATTTCCAGTTCATTCATGTCGATCCGGAGAAAGCCGCCAAGACCCCCTTCGGCTCCACCATCGCCCACGGCTTCCTCAGCCTGTCGCTGATTCCCAAGCTGATGGAAGACATCCTCGTGCTGCCCGAGGGCTTGAAGATGGTGGTCAACTACGGGCTGGACAGCGTGCGCTTCATCCAGCCGGTGAAAGTCGACAGCCGCGTGCGCCTGAAGGTGGACCTCACCGACGCGACCGAGAAGAAGCCCGGCCAGTGGCTGCTCAAGGCCACCGTCACCCTCGAGATCGAAGGCCAGGAAAAACCGGCCTACATCGCCGAGCCACTGTCGCTCTGCTTCGTCTGAGGCAGCGCCGGGGCCGTTCGGCGGCCCCGGCCACGGCTGTCTCACGCCCTGATTCTGCGGCATACTCGGCGCACCTTTGTGCTCGGATTACGCCATGCGCCCGCTGCTGCCCCTGACCCTGATCCTGCTGCTCGCTGCCTGCGGCGAAGGCGAACCGCTGTCGCCGCCGGACGCGCGCCTGCCCGACGGCGGGCGCTACCGGGGTGAGGTGGTCAATGGTCTGCTGCAGGGCGAAGGCCGCATCGACTATCCCAACGGCAGCTGGTATGCGGGCACGTTCAAGGACGGTCAGTGGCATGGCCAGGGTGAGTGGCACGGCAGCAATGGCGAGGTCTATCGCGGCCAATTCGCCGCCGGGCTGTTCGAAGGCCTGGGCGACCTGACCACCCCTGGCAGCCACTATGCCGGCACCTTCAAGCATGGCCGGCGCGACGGCGAAGGCACCCTCAAGCAGCACGACCAGACCTACCGCGGCCAGTTCAAGGATGACCAGTACGACGGCGCCGGCCAGCTCGAACTGGCTGACGGCAGCCGCTACCAAGGCCTGTTCGCCAAGGGCAAGCCCAATGGCGCCGGAGTGCGCAGCGATGCCAGCGGCAACCAGTTCAGCGGCCATTTCATCGATGGCCAACTCGAAGGTGCCGGCACCTACGACAGCGTCGAAGGCGAGCAGTACATCGGCGAATTCAAGGAAAACCACCTCGAAGGCCGTGGCCGCTACGAGAACGCCGACGGCGACGTGTGGATCGGCGACTTCAAGGATGGCGCGCTCAGCGGCCAGGGCGAGTTGCTGGGTAGCGACGGCAGCCGCTACAAGGGCGGCTTCCAGGACTGGCGCTTCTCAGGCAAGGGCCATCTGCACCTGGCCGACGGCAGCCAGTACATTGGTAGTTTCGCCAACGACGCCTACCAGGGCAGCGGTCGGCTGATCCAGGCCGATGGCCGCGTCGAGGCCGGCCAGTGGATCAATGGCGTGCGCGTGCGCGACGACAAGGGCACGCTGCTGCCCGACCCGCTGGACCTTGCCCTGCTCAACCAGGGCAAGCTGCTCGACGAGGCGCTGGCAAAGGTGCCACGCTCGGCCCCACCCATCCAGCTGTACAGCCTGGTGCTGGCCGGCGATGGCCAGCAGAGCGTATTCCTGCGCGAAGCCGACTATGTCAGCAACATGCTCAGGGTGCGTTTCGGCGCCCGCGGTCAGGTCACCCTGGTCAATCACCGCGACCACCTGGCCGACCGCCCGATGGCCACCCGCGAGAACCTCACCCGTGCAGCCCGTACACTGGCCGAACGCAGTGGCCCGGAAGATATCGTGTTCGTCTACCTGACCAGCCACGGCAGCCATGACCACCAACTGGTACTCGACCAGCCGCGCCTGCAACTGGCCGACCTGTCCGCCGACGAACTGGCCAACGCACTCTCCCCCCTGAAAGATCGCGACAAGGTGATTGTCATCTCCGCCTGCTATTCAGGTGGCTACATCGCCCCGCTCAAGGATGATCGCACGCTGATCATGACGGCAGCGCGCCCTGACCGAGTCTCGTTCGGCTGCTCCGAAGAAGCCGACTTCACCTATTTCGGCGATGCCCTGTTCGCCCAGGCACTGAACCAGACCGACGACCTGAAACAAGCGTTTGAACTGGCGCGCAAAAGCGTTGCCGAACGGGAACGAAGGGAAGGTTTCGAGGCCTCCGAGCCGCAGATCTGGGCACCGCCACAGGTGCTCGCGCACTGGCAGCGACTGCGTCGGCAACAAGCCGAGGAGGCCTTGAAGAACAAGGCCCAGCCAGCCGCGCCGGAGCAGGCAAAAAAGCCTGGAACCCGCTAAGCTGAGCTGTAACAAGGGAGAGACATCATGTACTTGACGCCTCAGCATGTCCTGCTTGCCGGAGCCACGGGTCTTACAGGTGAACACCTGCTCGACCGCCTGCTCAACGAACCCACCATCAGCCGTGTGCTGGCGCCTACCCGCAGGCCGCTGGCCGAGCATCCGCACCTGGAAAACCCGGTGGGTGACCCGGCGGTGTTTCTCCCGCAACTGGCCGGGCGCGTCGATATCGCCTTCTGCTGCCTGGGCACCACACTCAAACAGGCCGGCTCCGAAACCGCCTTCCGTGCAGTCGACCTGGACATGGTCGTGGCCTTCAGCAAGCGCGCACGCGAGCTGGGCGCACGCCATCTGCTGGTGATCAGTGCAGTCGGTGCAGACCCTAAATCATCGATCTTCTACAACCGGGTCAAGGGCGAGATGGAAGAGGCGCTCAAGGCTCAGGACTGGCCGCAGTTGACCATCGTACGGCCGTCGCTGCTGCTGGGCGAACGGCTCGAACCCCGGCTGGCCGAGCGACTGGCCGGGCCATTCGCCCGGCTGATTCCCGGCAAGTACAAAGGTATCGAGGCCTGCACCCTGGCCCGGGCGCTGTGGCGGCTGGCACTGGAGGAAGAGGACGGGATCCGCGTGGTCGAGTCTGACGAGTTGCGCAAGCTGGGCAAGAAATAGCAATACCTTCCAAGGCTTCTTCGCGGGTAAACCCGCTCCCACAGGCCCGCACAGGGTTCAAAGACGGTGCGATCCCTGTGGGAGCGGGTTTACCCGCGACAGGGCCGTTACAGGCCGCCGCTGGCGTTGAACCCAACCCCCAGCGCCGTCAGCACCGACAACGGCAGCAGCAGTGTATCGAGCAACATGCTCCCGGGCAGATCCAGCGCAGGATAGCCCGGTGCCTTGGCCCCGAAGCGATCCTCAGGGCAGCACCCGCCATTCATCACATACAGGTCCAGCCGAGTGCCGGCATACACCACCGGCGCCCCCGGCTGGTTGGCATCCAGCGTTCGCACCGTCGCGCAACCACTCAGGCAGCCCAGCAGCAGCAAGCCTGCCAGCGCGCGCTTCAATCATCGACCCCGTAATGATGCTCGCCCCAGCGCGGCAACATGTCCTGGGGGATGTTCAGCAGGTTGAGCACTCGCGCGACAACGAAGTCCACCAGGTCATCGATGGTCTGCGGCTGGTGATAGAAACCCGGCGCCGCCGGCAGGATCACCGCGCCCAACTGCGAGAGCTTGAGCATGTTCTCCAGGTGGATGGTGGAGAACGGCGCTTCACGCGGCACCAGGATCAGCTGGCGGCGCTCCTTGAGCGTCACGTCCGCTGCCCGTTCGATCAAATTGTTGCAGGCACCGGTGGCGATTGCCGACAGCGTGCCGGTCGAACAGGGCACCACCACCATCGCCGCAGGTGCGCCGGAGCCCGAGGCCACCGGCGACATCCAGTCTTCCTTGCCATACACGCGGATCTGCCCATCGGCAGCGCCAGTGTATTCGGTCAGGAAGGCCTGCATCGCCTGTGGCTTGGGCGGCAACAGCACGTCGGTTTCGGTGGACATCACCAGTTGCGCAGCCTTGGAGATGAGGAAGTGCACCTCACGGTCCTCACGCACCAGGCAATCGAGCAGGCGCAGGCCGTATTGCGCCCCCGAGGCGCCGGTCATCGCCAGGGTGATGCGCTCCGGGCCGCTCACTTCAGGGCCTCGGCCAGCTTGCCGTGCAGACCGCCGAAGCCGCCATTGCTCATGATCACCACATGGGTACCCGGACGTGCCTGGCCCTTGATCCGCTCAATGATCGCCTCGAGGCTGTCGGCCACCACGCTCGGCACCGAGCACTGCGCTGCCGTGGCGGCCAGGTCCCAGCCCAGGTTGGGCGGCGCGTACCAGATCACTTGGTCGGCGTCGTTGACACTTTCCGGCAGGCCATCACGGTGAGCGCCCAATTTCATGGAGTTGGAACGCGGCTCGATCACCGCAATCACCGGTGCCTCGCCCACACGCTTGCGCAGGCCGTCGAGGGTGGTGGCGATGGCGGTCGGGTGGTGGGCGAAATCGTCGTAGATGGTCACACCCTGCACCTCGGCGACCTTCTCCATGCGCCGCTTGACGCTCTTGAACGCACTCAGGCCGTCGATGCCCATGGCCGGCACCACACCCACATGGCGCGCCGCCGCGAGCGTGGCCAGGGCATTGGCGACGTTGTGCTGACCGGTCAGGGCCCAGTCCACCACGCCTTGTGCTTCACCCTCGAACAGCACTTCGAAGCGCGAACCGTCCGGGCTGAGCAGGCGTGCCTGCCACTGACCGCCCTCGCCGGTGGTCTGCACCGGAGTCCAGCAGCCCATGCCGATGACCCGCTCAAGCGCCTGCTCGGTGGTCGGGTGGATGACCAGCCCCTCGCTCGGAATGGTACGGACCAAATGGTGGAACTGCCGCTCGATGGACGCCAGATCCGGGAAGATATCCGCATGATCGAACTCAAGGTTGTTGAGGATCGCGGTGCGCGGATGGTAATGCACGAACTTCGAACGCTTATCGAAGAAGGCGCTGTCGTATTCGTCGGCCTCGACCACGAAGAACGGCGTGCCGCCCAGGCGCGCCGAGACCGAGAAGTTCTGCGGCACGCCGCCGATCAGGAAGCCCGGGCTCATGCCCGCATGCTCCAGCACCCAGGCCAGCATGCTGCTGGTGGTGGTCTTGCCATGGGTGCCGGCCACGGCCAGCACCCAGCGGCCCTGCAACACGTGGTCGGCCAGCCACTGCGGGCCGGAGACGTAGGGCAGGCCCTTGTTCAGCACGTATTCCACGGCAGGGTTGCCACGCGACATGGCATTGCCGATCACCACCAGGTCAGGAGCCGGCTCCAGCTGGGCCGGATCGTAGCCTTGGGTGAGCTCGATGCCCTGAGCCTCGAGCTGAGTGCTCATCGGCGGATAGACGTTGGCGTCGGAACCGGTGACGCGATGGCCGAGCTCCTTGGCGAGCACCGCCAGCGAACCCATGAAAGTGCCGCAAATACCGAGAATGTGAATGTGCATGATCGACCTCGCAAAACATCGAGGCAGGGTAGCCCAGGGCGAGGGAAATCGCACCCGCTGTTTCGCTCAACTGGCCCTGGCGATACCGTGTTTGCGCAGTTTTCGATACAAGGTATTGCGGCTGATGCCCAAGTGTTCGGCGACACGGGTCATGTGCCAGCGGTTTGCCTCCAGCACCCTCAACAGTGCATCGCGCTCGGCACTTTCCAGCGGTGCAAGATCATTACTGTGGGAGCGGGCTTGCCCCGCGATGGCGTCAGCACAGTCAACATCGCTGCCCCCGCTTAAGCCAGCGCGGGGCAATCCCATTCCCACAACGGTCTGGGGAAGGTCCGACAGCTCGATGCGCTGACCATCGCACAACGCCACCAAGGTCCGCAGTACGTTGCGCATCTGCCGCACGTTCCCCGGCCAGGCAAATTCCAACAACGCCTCACGCGCCTCGGGCGCGATTTCGATGGCTTGCCCTTCGGCCTCCTGACTCAGCAGGAAATCCAGCAACTGAGCCTTGTCGCTGCGCTCACGCACCGCTGGCAGCGCAACTTCCAGCCCATTGAGCCGGTAATACAGATCCTCACGGAACGCCCCCTGCGCCACCCGCTCCAGCAGATCCCGGTGAGTGGCGCTGACGATGCGCAGGTCCACCGCCTGCGGCTCACCCCCGATCGGCACCACCTGACGCTCCTCCAGCACACGCAGCAGGCGGGTCTGCAGGGCCAGCGGCATGTCGCCGATCTCGTCCAGCATCAAGGTGCCACCGTGCGCTTGCAGCAGCTTGCCGCGCATCCCTTCCTTGCGCGCCCCGGTGAAACTGCCGCCGCGATAGCCGAACAGTTCACTTTCGATCAGGCTTTCCGGAATCGATGCGCAGTTGATCGCCACGAACGGCTTGGCGCTACGTTCGCTGGCCTGGTGCACGGCCTGGGCAAACGCCTCCTTGCCGCAACCGGTTTCGCCACGCAGCAATAATGGTACGTCGCGCTGGTAAACCCGCAACGCACGATGAAAATCCCGTTGCAGGGCCGGGTCGAGCAGGCAGATGCCAGGCTCGGCACGCGGGGTGGCCAGCGGCAAGGACGCTGGCACCGACCACACCGGCTTGTGCGCCTGCCCGCGCACGCTGGCAAAGACCTGACGCCCGTCATGGGTCCGCAGCGGCCAGGCCGCGCTGCCTTGCGTCGTGGCGCGGCTGAACAGCTCGTCGTGACTGCAGGCGAAGAAGCGCCCGACCGGCTTGCCCAGCACCCCGCCACGAATGCTGCCCAACAGGTTCAGCGCGCTCTGGTTGACCGCACAGACCCGGCCATCGCCGTCAAAGGCCAGCAGCCCCTCGCTGAACAGCCCGACCGACTCGGCCTGCAGATGAAAGCGCAACAACCAGTGATGCTCGAAGTGGCGCAGGAAATAGCAACTCTCGATCATCTTCGCCGAGAGGTTGACCAGCGCCATGGTATGGAACTGGCTCTGGCGCGAGACATCCGGGCGCGCCGAGGATACATCGAGCACGGCCAGCAGCTCGCCGTGCGGATCGAACACCGGGCTGGCCGAGCAGGTCAGCCCGGTATGGCGGCCACGAAAGTGTTCGTCCTGGTGAATGGTCAGGGCCTGGCGCTCGACCAGGCAGGTGCCGATGCCATTGGTGCCCTCGCGCGCCTCGCTCCAGTCTGCACCCAGCCACAGCCCCGCACGCTCGAAGATCCGTCGCTCGCTGGGCGCGGTGACGCAGTTGAGGATCACGCCGCGGGCATCGGTAAGCAGCACCGCGTGGCCCGAGCCGGACAACTGCTGATGCAGGCTGTTCATCTCGCCATCGGCGATCTGCAGCACCTGCTGCAGGCGTTCGCGACTCTCCAGCAGGCGCCCGTGCTCGAGCACCACCGGAGCCTGGGCCAGCGCAGGGTCGAGGTGATAGTCCTCGAGGCAGCGCAGCCAGGAGCGCGCGATGGACGGGTCGCTGGCCGGGCCGTGGGGCTGCCCGCGAGCGACCGTGAGTACCTGCTGGGCATGGCGACTGAAAGCGTTGCTCTGCATTTTTGTTGTTCTCCGCAGATGAAGCGTCCCGCCAGCATCCTCCTCCCGGGAACGCTTTGCAATGACGGCCCGACCGTCGAGTCAGCAGCGTCTCGCCAATGGCACAAAGTGTCACCCTGCCTGTACCGCACTCGGCACAACACCCGCTCGAAGTCGCTCGACAACTGATCCAAGTCATTGATCGCAAAGGGCTGCAAAGCACTGGCCCGACCTTTGCTCTACGCTTTCCAACTCCCCAACAAACACAATAGCCAGGAGACACACCATGCGTTACGCACATCCCGGTACCGAGGGCGCCAAAGTCTCGTTCAAGAGCCGCTACGGCAACTACATCGGCGGCGAGTTCGTAGCTCCGGTCAAAGGGCAATACTTCGAGAACACCTCGCCGGTGAATGGCAAGCTGATCGCAGAATTCCCCCGCTCCACTGCCGAAGACATCGACAAAGCCCTGGATGCCGCCCACGCCGCCGCCGACGCCTGGGGCCGCACCAGCGTGCAGGACCGCTCCAACGTTCTGCTGAAGATCGCCGACCGCATCGAGCAGAACCTCGAAGTACTGGCCATCACCGAAACCTGGGACAACGGCAAACCGATCCGCGAGACCCTCAACGCCGACATCCCGCTGGCGGTCGATCATTTCCGCTATTTCGCCGGCTGCATTCGCGCCCAGGAAGGCGGCGCCGCCGAGATCAACGAAAACACTGTCGCCTACCACATCCACGAACCGCTGGGCGTGGTCGGCCAGATCATCCCGTGGAACTTCCCGCTGCTGATGGCCGCCTGGAAGCTCGCCCCGGCCCTGGCCGCCGGCAACTGCGTGGTGCTCAAGCCCGCCGAGCAGACCCCGCTGGGCATCACCGTACTGCTCGAACTGATCGGCGACCTGCTGCCCAAGGGCGTGCTCAACGTGGTCCAGGGCTACGGCCGCGAAGCCGGTGAAGCGCTGGCCACCAGCAAGCGCATCGCCAAGATCGCCTTCACCGGCTCCACCCCGGTGGGCTCGCACATCATGAAATGCGCCGCCGAGAACATCATCCCGTCCACCGTGGAGCTGGGCGGCAAGTCGCCGAACGTCTACTTCGAAGACATCATGCAAGCCGAGCCGACCTTCATCGAGAAGGCCGCCGAAGGCATGGTGCTGGCCTTCTTCAACCAGGGCGAGGTGTGCACCTGCCCGTCCCGCGCCCTGGTGCAGGAGTCGATCTATCCGCAGTTCATGGAAGTGGTGATGAAGAAGGTGCTGCAGATCAAGCGCGGCGACCCACTGGACACCGATACCATGGTCGGCGCGCAGGCCTCGCAGCAGCAGTTCGAGAAGATCCAGTCCTACCTCAAGATTGCCCAGGAAGAGGGCGCCGAGCTGCTGACAGGCGGCAAGGTAGAGCAACTCGATGGCTCGCTGGCCACCGGCTATTACATCCAGCCGACCCTGCTCAAGGGCAACAACAAGATGCGTGTGTTCCAGGAGGAAATCTTCGGCCCGGTGGTCAGCGTCACCACCTTCAAGGATGAAGCCGAAGCCCTGGCGATCGCCAACGACACCGAGTTCGGCCTGGGTGCCGGCGTCTGGACCCGCGATATCAACCGCGCCTACCGCATGGGCCGGGGCATCAAGGCCGGCCGCGTGTGGACCAACTGCTACCACCTGTACCCGGCGCATGCCGCGTTCGGTGGCTACAAGAAGTCCGGCGTCGGCCGTGAAACCCACAAGATGATGCTCGACCACTACCAGCAGACCAAGAACCTGCTGGTGAGCTACGACATCAATCCGCTGGGCTTCTTCTAAACCGAGGTGCGCCCTTCGCGGGCAAGTCGCAGCGGCGAACCGCCGCTGCGACTTGCCCGCGAAGAGGCCCGACCTGCATACACCAGATTTCAGGCCGGTTGGCGCACCCCAACCGCTCTGGCTCGCTTCCTGCAACACAATCACCAAGGTCCGGAACCCCTTCCGGCCCGCAAAAAAACAACAGGTGAATCCATGCCAAGCGATCAATCCGCCGGCACGCCGGCAAGTTCTTCCGTAGATTTCGAGAAAGTCGGCTCCGACTATTTCCAGCAGCGTGAACTGAAAAAAGGCGCCGCAGGCTGGGTCCTGCTGGTGGGCCTGGGCGTGGCCTACGTGATTTCCGGCGACTACGCCGGCTGGAACTTCGGCCTCGCCCAAGGTGGCTGGGGCGGCATGTTCCTGGCCACGCTGCTGATGGCCACCATGTACCTGTGCATGTGCTTCTCGCTGGCCGAACTGTCCTCGATGATACCCACCGCTGGCGGTGGCTACGGCTTCGCCCGCAGCGCGTTCGGGCCCTGGGGCGGCTTTCTCACCGGCACGGCGATCCTCATCGAATACGCCATCGCCCCCGCCGCCATCGCCGTGTTCATCGGCGCCTACTGCCAATCGCTGTTCGGCATCGGCGGCTGGATGATCTACCTGGCGTTCTACATCGTCTTCATCGGCATCCACATCTTCGGGGTCGGCGAGGCGCTGAAGCTGATGTTCATCATCACCGCCGTCGCTGCGATTGCACTGGCGGTGTTCCTGATCGGCATGGTGCCCCATTTTGATGCAGCCAACCTGTTCGACATCGCCAAGACCGACGCCGTCGGCGCCAGCAGCTTCCTGCCATTCGGCTATGTCGGCATCTGGGCGGCGATCCCCTATGCGATCTGGTTCTTCCTCGCCGTCGAAGGCGTGCCCCTGGCCGCAGAAGAGACCAAGAACCCCAAGCGCGACCTGCCCCGCGGCCTGATCGGCGCGATGCTGGTGCTGCTGGCCTTCGCCTTGCTGATCCTGGTGGTCGGCCCCGGCGGCGCCGGCTCCGAAGCACTCAAGGCTTCGGGCAACCCGCTGGTCGAGGCACTGTCGAAGGCGTACGGCGGCTCGACCTGGATGGGCGGCTTCGTCAACCTGGTCGGCCTGGCTGGGCTGATCGCCAGCTTCTTCTCGATCATCTACGCCTATTCGCGGCAGATCTTCGCGCTTTCGCGCGCGGGCTACCTGCCGCGCAAGCTCTCGCAAACCAACAAGAGCAAGGCGCCGGTGCTGGCCCTGGTGATCCCCGGCATCATCGGATTCGCCCTGTCGCTGACCGGCCAGGGTGACCTGCTGATCCTGGTCGCGGTGTTCGGCGCCACCCTGTCCTACGTACTGATGATGGCCGCGCACATCACCCTGCGCATTCGTCGACCGAAGATGGAGCGCCCGTACCGTACCCCCGGCGGCATCTTCACCTCGGGCGTAGCCCTGGTGCTGGCCTGCATCGCCGTGGTCGCCGGCTTCCTGGTCGACCCACGCGTGGTGATTGGCGCTGCCGTGATCTATGCGGTATTAATTGCCTACTTTGCTTTCTACAGTCGTCACCATCTGGTGGCCGGGACGCCGGAAGAGGAATTCGCCGCGATCCAGAAGGCCGAAGAGGCCTTGCACTGATCGCCGACTTACGCCGCAGGCCAGCCCTGCGGCGCTCTGGAGATTCTGTATGGCAAGTTTCGTACACACGGTAGGCAATCTGGTCTACCGCTTCGACAGCCTCAAGGAAGTCATGGCCAAGGCCAGTCCGGCGCGTTCGGGCGACTTCCTGGCCGGCGTCGCCGCCGCCAACGACGGCGAACGGGTCGCCGCGCAGATGGCCCTGGCCAACATCCCGCTCAATCACTTTCTCAGCGAAGCGCTGATCCCCTACGAACAGGACGAGATCACCCGGCTGATCATCGACACCCATGACGCCGCCGCGTTCGCCCCGGTCAGCCACCTCACCGTCGGCGGCCTGCGTGACTGGCTGCTCAGCGAAGCGGCCGACGAAGCCAGCCTGCGCGCCCTGGCCCCCGGCCTGACACCGGAAATGGCCGCCGCCGTGTCGAAGATCATGCGCGTCCAGGACCTGGTGCTGGTGGCACAGAAGATCCGCGTGGTCACCGCGTTTCGTGGCACCATGGGCTTGCGCGGGCGGCTGTCGACCCGTCTGCAGCCCAACCACCCCACCGACGAACCCGCCGGCATCGCCGCCAGCATCCTCGACGGCCTGCTGTACGGCAACGGCGACGCCATGATCGGCATCAACCCGGCGACCGACAGCATCGCCTCGATCTGTGCACTGCTGGAAATGCTCGACGCGATCATCCAGCGCTACGACATTCCCACCCAGGCCTGCGTGCTCACCCACGTCACCACCTCGATCGAGGCGATCAACCGCGGCGTGCCGCTGGACCTGGTGTTCCAGTCCATCGCCGGCACCGAGGCCGCCAACGCTGGCTTCGGCATCAACCTCAACGTACTCCAGGAAGGCTACGAGGCAGGGCTATCGCTCAAGCGCGGCACCCTCGGGCAGAACCTCATGTACTTCGAGACCGGCCAGGGCAGCGCGCTGTCGGCCAACGCCCACCACGGCGTCGATCAACAAACCTGCGAGACCCGCGCCTACGCCGTGGCGCGGCATTTCAAGCCATTCCTGGTCAACACCGTGGTCGGTTTCATCGGCCCGGAGTACCTGTACAACGGCAAGCAGATCATCCGCGCCGGCCTGGAAGACCACTTCTGCGGCAAGCTGCTCGGCGTGCCGATGGGTTGCGACATCTGCTACACCAACCACGCCGAAGCCGACCAGGATGACATGGACACCTTGCTGACCCTGCTCGGTGTCGCCGGGATCAACTTCATCATGGGCATCCCTGGCTCCGACGACATCATGCTCAACTACCAGACCACCTCGTTCCACGACGCGCTCTACGCGCGCCAGACGCTCGGCCTGAAACCCGGCCCGGAATTCGAGGCCTGGCTGGAACGCACCGGCATCTTCACCCAGGCCGACGGCCGGGTACGCTTCGGCGACAACCTGCCTCCGGCCTTCCGCCACGCGTTGGCGCAGCTCGCATAGGGACGACCATGGACCGACCTACCCCCACGCATGACAATCCCTGGCTGGCCCTGCGCAACCTGACGCCCGCGCGCATCGCCCTGGGCCGTACCGGTACCAGCCTGCCGACCGGGGCGCAGCTGGATTTCCAGTTCGCCCACGCCCAGGCCCGCGATGCGGTGCACCTGCCCTTCGACCATGCCGGCCTGCGCCAGCAACTGAGCGACCGTGGCCGTGAAAGCCTGTTGCTGCACAGCGCCGCCGCCGATCGTCACCAGTATCTGCAGCGTCCTGACCTTGGGCGTCGCCTGAGCGACGACTCGGCACTGAAACTGCGTGAACACGCCCAGGCCAACCCGGGCGGCGTCGATCTGGCAATCGTGGTGGCCGACGGCCTCTCGGCATTGGCCGTGCATCGCCACACGCTGCCCTTGCTGAGCCGCTTCGAGGAACAGGCCGCCGCCGATGGCTGGAGCAGCGCCCCGGTGATCCTGGTGGAACAGGGCCGAGTCGCGGTGGCCGACGAAGTCGGCGAGCTGCTCGGTGCGCGGATGACCGTGATGCTGATCGGCGAACGCCCTGGCCTGAGCTCGCCCGACAGCCTGGGCCTGTACTTCACCTACGCCCCGAAAGTGGGCCTGACCGACGCCTACCGCAACTGTATCTCCAACGTGCGCCTGGAAGGCCTGAGCTACGGCATGGCCGCGCATCGCCTGCTGTACCTGATGCGCGAGGCCTGTCGCCGGCAGCTTTCAGGGGTGAACCTGAAGGATGAAGCCGAGGTCCACAGCATCGACAGCGAAAACTCGTCCAGCAAATGCGGAAACTTCCTGCTCGGTGAAGGGTAGAAAACATGTAACCCAAGGCGGATTGCGCTTCTAGGCTGGCTTGGGGCAGCATGCCGGTACGAGGCAGCTTGCATCCCCCCGTTCCCACATGGACTCTGAGGCCTGCTCATGCGCATCATCAAGGCAACCCTGGAACACCTCGACCTGCTCACCCCGCTGTTCGTCACCTATCGCGAGTTCTATGGGCAACTGCCCTACCCGGACACCTCGCGCAGTTTTCTCGAGAAGCGCCTGAAACGCGGTGAATCGGTGATCTACCTGGCCCTGCCGGATGACGACAACAGCAAGCTGCTGGGTTTCTGCCAGCTCTACCCGAGTTTTTCCTCGCTGTCGCTCAAACGTGTGTGGATCCTCAACGATATCTACGTTGCCGAGGATTCCCGACGCATGCTGGTGGCCGACCACCTGATGCGCGAAGCCAAGAAGATGGCGAAGGAAACCAACGCCGTGCGCATGCGCGTATCCACCAGCAGCGACAACGAGGTAGCGATGAAGACCTACGAGTCCATGGGCTTTCGCAAGGATACCGAGTTCGAGAACTACGTCCTGCCGATCAGCCAGGATTGACCGACCGGGCTCATCTGAAATTGCTTGACGTGCCTCCTATTGCAAGCAACAGTCCTGTTCAGATCTGAAGGCCAGTGCCGTCCACCCTGCGGGGGACGGCTCGCGCCGCCCCGTAACCCCCCGCTACAAACTCCCCGGGCATCTTCACGACTTCGCCGTATAATGCCCCATTCGTCATGTGTGAAAAGTTACCCATCCACCGGTGAACATGCCCACGCAAAATGACGTCGTCCGTCATCGCGCGCCCGTGGAAGCGGGTCAAGACAACAGGTGCTGTACATGGAATTCAACCCGCTGGACCTTATCCTGCATCTCGATGCCTACCTCGACCTGCTGGTGACCAACTATGGTCCCTGGATCTACGCCATCCTGTTCGCGGTGATCTTCTGCGAGACCGGCCTGGTGGTCATGCCCTTCCTGCCGGGCGATTCGCTGCTGTTCATCGCCGGCGCCGTGGCCGCGGGCGGTGGCATGGATCCGGTACTGCTCGCCGGCCTGCTGATGGTCGCCGCGATCCTCGGCGACAGCACCAACTACGTGATCGGACGAACGGCCGGGGAACGCCTGTTCCGCAACCCGAACTCGAAGATCTTCCGCCGCGACTACCTGCAGCGCACCCACGAATTCTACGAGCGCCACGGCGGCAAGACCGTCACCCTTGCCCGCTTCCTGCCCATCCTGCGCACCTTCGCCCCGTTCGTCGCCGGCATTGCCCACATGCACTACCCGCGTTTCCTCGGTTTCAGCGTCGCCGGCACCCTGCTGTGGGTTGGCGGCCTGGTCACCCTGGGCTACTTCTTCGGTAACGTGCCTTTCATCAAGCAGCACCTGTCGCTGATGGTCGTGGCCATCATCGTCCTGTCGCTGGTGCCGATGATCCTGGGCCTGCTGCGTGGCCGACTGGGCCGTACCGCCAAGGCCCACTGACCGTCCATGTGGTCGTTCAGCGCCTGGCGGCGCAAGCGCACCCTGGCGCGCTACCAGGTCGATCAAGCGCTGTGGCAGGCGATCCGTGACCGCCTGCCCCTGCTCGACGGCATCAGCGACGAGGAAGACCGCTGGCTGCGCGAGGCCAGCGTGCTGTTTCTCTACGACAAGCACCTCACTACCCTGCCCGGCGTCGAGCTGGACGACGAGCAGCGCCTGTTCCTCGCGGCCCAGGCCCAGCTTCCACTGCTGCACCTGGGCGAGCTGAACTGGTACCAGGGCTTTCACGAGATCATCCTCTACCCCGACGACTTCAAGAGCCCCCAGCGCCACCGCGATGCCAGTGGTGTCGAGCATGTGTGGGACGGCGAACACAGCGGCGAGGCCTGGCAGCAGGGCCCGGTGATCATGGCCTGGGCCGGCGTCGAGGCCAGCGGCGGTTGGGAAGCCTACAACTTGGTGATCCACGAGCTGGCGCACAAGCTCGACATGCTCAACGGCGACGCCAACGGCCTGCCGCCCCTGCACCCGGGCATGGACGTCAATGCCTGGGCCCACGCCATGCAGCAGGCCTACGACGACCTCAACCGCCAGCTCGACGCCAACCCTGACCTGGAAACGGCCATCGATCCCTACGCTGCGGAAAATCCGGCCGAATTCTTCGCCGTGACCAGTGAATACTTCTTCAGTGCTCCAGACCTGCTGCACGAGAGTTATCCACAGGTGTACCGGCAATTGTCGCTGTTCTATCGCCAGGACCCGCTGGCCCGCCTGACACGCCTGCAGGCCGAACACCCGCAGTACCGCGACGCCCCCTCCTGATACGCCCGCACATCAGGCCGACCGTGGCATGCGCTGGCGGAATGTGCCTATAATCGCCGCCACTTTTTTGGTCAATCACGGGGGCAAAGCCCAATGAGCTACAGCAAGATTCCTGCGGGCAAGGACCTGCCGAACGACATCTACGTCGCCATCGAGATCCCTGCCAACCACGCGCCGATCAAATACGAGATCGACAAGGACAGCGATACCCTGTTCGTCGACCGTTTCATGGCGACCCCGATGTTCTACCCAGCCAACTACGGCTTCATCCCCAACACCCTGGCCGACGACGGTGATCCGCTGGACGTGCTGGTCGTCACCCCGTACCCGGTCGCCCCAGGCTCGGTGATCCGCGCCCGTCCGGTCGGCGTACTGAACATGACCGACGACGGCGGCGGCGACGCCAAGGTCATCGCCGTACCGCACGACAAGCTGTCGCAGCTGTACGTCGACGTGAAAGAGTACACCGACCTGCCGGCTCTGCTGATCCAGCAGATCGAGCACTTCTTCGCCAACTACAAGGATCTGGAGAAGGGCAAGTGGGTCAAGATCGAAGGCTGGGAAGGCGCTGACGCCGCCCGCGCCGCGATCACCAAGTCGGTTGCCGCCTACAAGGGCTGATGACTGCCTTGCCATGAAAAGCCCGGCATCTGTGCCGGGCTTTTTTATGCCTCTCGGATACAGACACCGTTTTCTTGCAGGGTCATCAAATGTCTCATCCAAAAATAAAAGAGAAATCCCACATCACCCTGCAAAAGCAGCCGACAACAGCCTCAGATTCCCACCCTTAGCATAAACACCCTGTTTATTTCCTCTCCTCGCACCACAATCTAGACTCGCCGCCATGAACAATTCCGGTGACCGTCTCAAGACCCTCCTGCAGGAATGTGGCCTGACCCCTTCCGACTTCGCCGCCCAGCGCAATGTCACGCCCCAGCATGTGAACAATTGGTTCAAACGGGGTATTCCCCTGGCGCGCCTGGACGAAATCGCCGACCTGTTCTGCGTCTATCGCCACTGGCTGCGCAGCGGCGAAGGCCCCAAGCACCCGAGTCCGATCCTGCGCCCCGGCCTGCCACAGCCCGAAACCGCGCCCCCTGGTCATGGCGGCAGGCAGATCTGCGTCGATTTCCATCGCCTGCTCGACGGCCAGCTCATACCGGACCCGGATCGCCACCTGTTGGTGTCGGCCCAGGCCTTGGAGACGCTTGGCATTCTTCCGGAAAACGCCATCTGCCTGGATATGCCGGACGCCAACATGGCACCGCTGATCCCCATTGGCGCCGCCCTGGCCATCGACCGCAGCCTGACCCGCGTGGTCGACGGGCAGACCTACGCGCTGATGCACGAGGGCCGGTTGCGGGTGCACAGCCTCAGCCTGAGCCAGAACGGCACGCTGTGCCTGCACAGCCACGACCGACGCAACTACGCCGTCGAGCGCTACACCCCGGCCCAACGCCACGCCCAGGGCATGCAGGTACTGGGTTGGGTATTCTGGTGGTCGTGGTTCAGCCGTCAGCGGCCCGTATGAAACACCCGGTGCCAATTTTCGCTGGGCATCCCTGGCGAGCCCTAGTATGCTACGCGGCACATTTAGCCGAGGGTCGGCAAAAGCCGCATCCCAGAGTACCTGACGACGCCCCACACGGCCGTTTGTCATCTTTTTCAGGCCTCGATGGCCAACCTGTTAAGGCGGTTGCGGCTTACCAAAAATTAGCCAAGCCCGTCCCCGAGAGCCGGCCACAAGCCGGCTTTTTACTGCCCGAAATCCAGCGCGCAATCCTTGCCCTTCGCGTTGTCTGCTACGCGGGTAGACTCGCTACCACGGCCCTGCCCCTGCTCAGGCGCAGCGCGTGACCAGTAGCCGTTCGCCGCGCAGTGTCACCTTCATATCCCCTTTCCCGTCAGCGTCCAGCAGACAGTCGGCAATCGCCGGCTCCAGCATCACCCGCACGCGTCGCCCAAGGGCCCTGGCCCCGAAACGTACGTCGTGCCCAGCGATCAGCCAGGCCCGCGCCGACTCGTCCAACTGCACGCGGCGCTGAGGCCCCAGGCGCTGCGCCAGCCTGGCCAACTCGATATCCAGCAACGCTTCCAGCCAGCGCCCTTCGATGCGCTCGAACATGAGGATGCGGTCGATGCGATTGAGAAACTCCGGTTCGAATCGCTGGTGCAGCGCGCGCTCGAGCACCTGCGCCTCGGACTCGCCGAACAGCGCCAGCCATCGCCGCCATCCCCGACGCATCCGCCGCCCGGCCTCACGCGCCCCCACGTTGCTGGTCATGAAAATCAGGCTGTTGCGAAAGTCCAGGGTGCGGGTGCCGCCCGCCAGGGTCAGGCGGCCGCTTTCGAGGATGCCCAGCAGGCTGCGCAGCACCTGGTCGCTGGCTTTTTCCAATTCATCGAACAACACGATGCCAGGGCGGCTGTAGCTGCCGGCAATCAGTGTCTCGTCGAACAGGCTGATGCCTTCCTTGCTGCCCACGTAGCCCGGCGGCGCCCCGGTCAACGACGCGGCGTAATGCTCCTGGGCCAGGGTCTGCATGTCGATGCGACACAACGCGTCGGGGCGGCCATGGATGGCCTGGGCGAGCAGACGCACGATCTCGGTCTTGCCGACCCCGGTCGGGCCCATGAACAGGTTCACGCCGAGCGGGCGCCCAGGGTCGCTGATGTCGGCCTTGAGCACCTTGAGCTGCGCCTCCACGGCCGCCAGCGCCACCTCCTGCCCGACGATGCGCTGGCGCAGCAGGCTCATCACCTGCTGCGGCTCGAACACGAAACGCGAGACCGGCGCACACGCCTGCAGAGACGACATGCCTCAACCCACGCTGCGTTCTTGGCCTTCGTGGGGCAACTGCCCCACCGGGCAATCGGCTACGCCGACCGTACGCCGGGTGATGCGCTCGACATTCTCCTGGGCTTTCTGCGCATCCAGTACCCAGGTGCGGTAGAACTCGAAGGGACAGTCGGCCACGCCCTTGTCGCCGTCGCCAGAGTCGAACACCCCGGTGTAGCCGCGGTGCAGCAACTTGAACAGGTGGTTCTGCGACTGGTCGTTGGCACGCGCATCGCGGATCTGCGAGATCGACAACTGGGCGTACTGGATACCCATCTCCTCCTCACCACACTCCCCCAGGGTACGGCCATCGAAGCCGATGATCGCCGAATGGCCAAAGTACGAGTACACGCCATCGAACCCCGCGGCGTTGGCCACCGCGACGTAGCAGTTGTTGGCCCAGGCCATGCTCTTGGACATCTGCACCTGCTGTTCCTTGGCCGGGTACATGTAGCCCTGGCAGCGCACGATCAGTTCGGCGCCCTTCATCGCGCAATCGCGCCAGATCTCCGGGTAGTTGCCGTCGTCGCAGATGATCAGGCTGATCTTCATGCCCTTGGGGCCGTCGCAGACGTAGGTGCGATCGCCCGGGTACCAGCCCTCGATGGGGCACCAGGGGATGCACTTGCGATAGCGCTGGACGATCTGCCCCTGGTTGTCGATCAGCACCAGGGTGTTGTACGGCGCCTTGTGCGGGTGTTCCTCGTGACGCTCGCCGGTCAGGGAAAACACCCCCCAGGTGTTGGCCTCGCGGCAGGCCGCCGAGAAGATCGCAGTTTCCTCGCCCGGTATGCTCGCGGCAGTGGCCATCATCTCGTCGTGGTCATAGAGGATGCCCATGGTGCTGTACTCGGGGAAGACCACCAGGTCCATGCCAGGCAACCCCTGCTTCATGCCCTTGATCATTTCGCCGATCTTGCGGGCGTTATCGATGACTTCGGCCTTGCTGTGCAGGCGCGGCATCTTGTAGTTCACGACAGCAACGCCGACGGTGTCGGGGCTGCTGGAAATATCGCCGTGGCGCATGAAAACGAACCTCGTTCAGTGGCTGATCATCCAGGGCCGCGGCCCGGTCTTGCTCTTGAGGCCGAGTGGGTTGGCCTTGGTCGGCTCCACCGCCTTGCTTGGCGAACAACAACCACAGCCGGCCGGATGGCGCCGCTGCTGGTACTCGGCGACGGTCTGCGGCGCATGGGCGCTGCGTTCGTTGGTGGCGATGGCCTGGCGCTGGCTGGCGGACAGGGTGGCCAGTGCCGGCGCCGATACCTGCAATCCGCCGGCGGCCGTGCCGCAATACGGGCACTGGCACGGCTCGTGGCGCTGGGCGATCGGTCGCAGCATGCTGAAGGTGCCGCACTCGGGGCAGGCATATTCGTAGGTCGGCATGGCGGCGCCTCCTTACAGGTCCGGGGCGATCGGCAGATCGACGCTGCCGTCCAGGTGCCTGGTCGGGCCGCTGGCGCTGGGATTGATGTCGAAATCGAAGATCTCGGTCGGCAGCCACAGGGTGGCGCAGGCGTTGGGGATGTCCACCACGCCGCTGATGTGCCCCTGCACCGGCGCCGAGCCCAGCAAGGCGTAGCCCTGGGCCGGGGAATAGCCGAACTTGGTCAGGTAATTGATGGCGTTCAGGCAAGCCTGGCGATAGGCGACGTTGACGTCCAGGTAGTGCTGCTGGCCGCTTTCATCCACCGAGATGCCTTCGAAGATCAGGTAGTTCTTGTAGTTCGGGGTAATCGGGCTGGGCTTGAACACCGGGTTCCTGATGCCGTACTTGGCCATGCCGCCCTTGATCAGCTCGACTTTCATGTGCACCCAGCCGGCCATCTCGATGGCGCCGCAGAAGGTAATCTCGCCATCGCCCTGGCTGAAGTGCAGGTCGCCCACCGACAGCCCGGCACCCTTGACGTACACCGGGAAGAAAATCTTCGAGCCCCGCGACAGGTCCTTGATATCGCAGTTGCCGCCATGCTCGCGCGGCGGCACGGTGCGCGCGCCGGTGGCGGCGGCATCGTCACGGGCCTGGCCCTTGAGCTTGCCCATGTGCGCGGTGGCGGCCAGCGGCGGGTTGGCCAGCGGCGGTACGCGGGTGGGGTTGGTGTCGATCAGTTCCTGCTCGCGGCGGTTCCAGGCGGCGAGCATCACCGGGTCTGGCAGGCAACCGATCAGCCCGGGGTGGATCAGGCCGGCGAAATTCACCCCAGGGATGTGCCGGGAGCTGGTGAACATCCCCTTGAAATCCCAGATCGCCTTTTGTGCGCTGGGGAAGTGATCGGTGAGGAAACCGCCGCCGTTCTGCCGCGAGAAGAAGCCATTGAAGCCCCACATCGAGTCGGCCTTGGCGCCGATGTCGAGCAGGTCGACGACCAGCAGGTCACCCGGCTCGGCGCCCTGCACGCCCACCGGGCCGGACAGGTAGTGCACGGTCGACAGGTCGACATCGCGCACATCCGAGGCATCGTCGTTGTTCTTGATCGCCCCGGCGGTCCAGTCGTAGGTCTCGAGGATGAAGTCATCGCCCGGCTTGACCCAGCAGGCCATGGGGATGTCCGGGTGCCAGCGGTTGTGGATCTGCTCGTTTTCGGTGGCGGGCTGGTTGAGGTCGACTTTGATCAGGGTATCGGTCATGGCAAAGCTCCTGGACAGTAAGGTTTAGTGCATTGCTGACAGTCTTGAACGCAGGTGCGGATCGGCCAATACGTCGGATGACGTAGCAGGCCCGCTACACCGAGAGGTAACGGCTGATGGTGGCTTCGTCGACGTTGGCGCGGGTCTCCTCGATCACGAAGCGGCCCTTCTCGATCACCAAAAAGCGGTCGGCAATCTCGAGGGTGAACGACAGCACCTGCTCGGAGACCACGATGGTCAGGTCGCGCAGGTCGCGGATCTCTTTCAGGGCGCGGGCGATGTCCTTGATGATCGACGGCTGGATGCCCTCGGTCGGCTCATCGAGCAGCAGCACCTTGGGGTTGGTCGCCAGGGCACGGGCAATCGCCAACTGCTGCTGTTGTCCGCCGGAGAGGTTGCCGCCCTTGCGTGCGCGCATGTCATGAAGCACCGGAAACAGTGCATAGAGGTCCTCGGGCACCTGGCCCTTGGCCGAGGCAGGCAGACCGGTCTGGATGTTTTCCAGCACGGTCATGCTGGGGAAGATCATCCGTCCCTGGGGCACGTAGGCAATGCCGTGCTCGACCCGTTCATGGGTGTCCAGGCCGGAGACTTCCCGGCCATCGACGCTGACCTGGCCGCGCCACTGTGGCAGCAGCCCCATCAGGCTCTTGAACAGCGTAGTCTTGCCCATGCCGTTACGCCCCATCACGGCGACGATTTCGCGCCTGGCCACCGCCAGGTCGAGGTCGTGGAGGATCTGGCTCTGGCCGTAGCCACAGGACAGTTGCTTGACGTTGAACATGCCGGCTTCCTCAGTGGCCCAGATAGACTTCGACGACCTTCGGGTTGTTCTGCACCGCCTCCATGCTGCCTTCGGCCAGGACCTTGCCCTGGTGCAGCACGGTGACCTTGTGCGCGATGCTCTTGACGAACTCCATGTCGTGCTCGATGACCAGCACCGACCGGCCCTGGCTGATGCGCTTGAGCAGCTCGGCGGTCTGTACCCGCTCGCCTACGCTCATGCCGGCGACCGGCTCGTCGAGCATCAGCAGGTCCGGGTCCTGCATCAGCAGCATGCCGATCTCCAGCCATTGCTTCTGGCCGTGGGACAGCAGGTCGGCCTGCTGCTCGAGCAGGTCACCGAGAAAGATCTCCCGCGCCACCTCCTCGACCCGCGCCACGACCGCCGCACTGCGCTTGAAGAACAGCGCGCCGAACACCTTGCGCCCGGCCGGATACGACATCTCGAGGTTCTCGAACACCGTGAGGTTTTCGTAGATCGACGGGTTCTGGAACTTGCGCCCGACCCCGGCGCGCACGATGTTGAACTCGCGCATGCGGGTCAGCTCCTTGCCGTCGAACAGGATGCTGCCGCTGGTGGCGCGGGTCTTGCCGCAGATCAGATCGAGGACCGTGGTCTTGCCGGCTCCGTTGGGGCCGATCACCACGCGCACCTCGTTGCGGTCGATGTACAGGTTGAGGTTGTCCACGGCCTTGAAGCCGTCGAAGGATACGGTCAGGCCCTCGATGGCCAGGACCGGCTTCTTCATCTCGAAACCGATGGGGCTCATGGCTGGGTCTCCAGGGAAGCAGGTTCAGGTGCAACGCTCGGTGTGCCAGGACGGCTCGCCGGCGCCACGGCCTCGGGTACAGGTGCCGGTCGTGGTGTACGTCGCAGCCAACGTGCCAGGGCCTGGCGCCCGTGGCTGTCCCACAGCCCGGCCAGGCCGTTGGGGAAGTACATGACCACGGCGATGAACAGCCCGCCCATCAGGTACAACCACAGCTCGGGGAGCGACTCGGAAAAGTAGGTCTTGCCGTAGTTCACCAGCAGCGCGCCATACACCGCGCCCAGCAGTGACATGCGCCCGCCGACAGCGGTAAAGATGACCATCTCGATAGAGGGCACGATGCCGACGAACGAGGGCGACATGAAGCCGACCTGCAGGGCGAACATCGCCCCGCCGATGGCCGAGAACGCCGCAGCGATGCAGAACACGAAGATCTTGAAGGTCGCCACGTCGTAACCGGAGAACCGGACCCGCTCCTCCTTGTCGCGCATCGCCATCAACAGCCGGCCCAGCTTGGACCTCAGCACGAAGCGGCCAATGAAGATGCAGCCGAACAGCAGCGCGGCGTTGATGAAGTACAGGATCAGCTTGGCGCTGTCGGTACGCAGGTCCCAGCCCATCAGGGTCTTGAGGTCGGTGATGCCGTTGACGCCACCGGTCAGGCCCTGCTGGCCGATGATCAGCACGGTGAGGATCAGCGCGATGGCCTGGGTGACGATGGAGAAGTACACGTCGCCCACCCGCCGCTTGAACAGCGCCATGCCAATCACGAAGGCCAGCAGCACCGGCACCAGGATCACCGCCAGCAGGGTGAAACCGAAGCTGTTGAACGGCACCCAGAACAGCGGCAGCTCGGTGAGCTGGTTCCAGTCCATGAAGTCGGGGATGCCCGGCGTGGTCTGGATCTTGGTGCTGACCGGGTCGGAGGCTTCAAGCTTGAGAAACATCGCCATGCAGTACCCGCCCACGCCGAAGAACACCCCATGCCCCAGGCTGAGGATGCCGCCGTAGCCCCAGCACAACACCAGGCCCACGGCAACGAAGGCATAGGTCAGGTACTTGCCCACCATGTTCAGGCGGAAGGCGTCCAAGGTCAGCGGGAACACCACGAAAATCAGCAGCGCCAGCAGCGCCACGCCCAGCAGGTTGGGCTTGCCTGCCAGCATCTTGTCCAGAACGTTCATCGGCTCGCCTCTACTTGCGCACTTTGATGGAGAACAACCCTTGCGGGCGCAGCATCAGGATCAGGATCACCCCGGAGAGGGTCAGCACCTTGGCCATCGAGCCGCTGAGGAAGAACTCCGAGATCGATTGGGTCTGGGCGATGACGAAGGCCGAGGCCATGGTCCCGAACAGGCTCTGCGCGCCGCCGAAGACCACCACCAGGAAGGTGTCGACGATGTACTGCGCGCCCGAGGTGGGGCCAGTGGAGCCGATGGTGGTGAAGGCCGCGCCGGCCACCCCGGCCACCCCGCAACCCAGGGCGAACGTCATGCGGTCGACCTTGCGCGTGTTGATGCCCACCGCCCGGCTCATCAGGCGGTTCTGCACCGTGGCGCGCACATGCAGGCCCCAGCGTGAGCGATACAGCAGCACGAAGATGGCCGCCGTCAGCAACACGGTCAGGGCGATCATGAACAGGCCGTTGCGCGGGATCTCGATGGCGTCGGTGAGGTTGAACGAGCCCATCAGCCAATCCGGCGGCGTCGCACTGACCTCACGGGCGCCGAACACCGAACGGAAGGTCTGCTGCATGACCAGCGACAGGCCCCAGGTCGCCAGCAGCGTATCGAGCGGGCGCTTGTACAAGCGGCTGATCATCGCCCACTCCACCAGCCAGCCGATGGCACCGGCGACCAGGAACGACAGGGCGATGGCGAAGAAAAAGTAGTATGGCTGGAAGCCCGGGGCGAAGTGGCTGGTCAGGCTGGAGCAGACGTAGGTGGTGTAGGCGCCGATGGTCAGGAACTCGCCGTGGGCCATGTTGATGACCCCCATCTGGCCAAAGATGATCGCCAGCCCCAGTGCCATCAACAGCAGCACGCAGAACACGGACAGGCCGTTGAACCCCTGCATCGCCGCGATGGCACCAAATTCCGATAGCCATTCCATGATGATGGTCTCCTGCTGTGGGATGGGAGCGCCGCGCCCCGGCATGCCAGGGCGAGGGCCGAGGGATTACTGGTAGCCCTTGGGGAAGGGGTTCGGCTCGATCAGGTCGGACTCGTAGACCACCTTGAACTGGCCGTTGGGCTGCACTTCGCCGATGCGCGTCTTGCTCCACAGGTGATGGTTCTCGTGCACCTTCACGTAGCCTTCCGGTGCTGTGGTGAGCTCGATGCCTGGCGAGGCGGCGACCACCTTGTCGACGTCGAAGCTGCCGGCCTTCTCCACCGCGGCCTTCCACAGCCATGGGCCGAGGTAGGCGGCCTGGGTCACGTCGCCGATCACCGCGTCCTTGCCGTACTTGGCCTTGAAGGCCTCGACGAAGGCTTTGTTGTTGGGGTTGTCGAGGCTCTGGAAGTACTTCATCGAGGCGTAGAAACCGGCCATGTTCTCGCCGCCGATCCCCAGCAGTTCGTCCTCGGTCACCGACAGGGTCAGCAGGGTCTGCTTGGCCGCGTTCACGCCGGCGGCGTTGAGTTGCTTGTAGAAGGCCACGTTGGAGCCACCGACCACGGCGGCGAACACCACGTCGGGCTTCTTCAGCTTGACCTTGTTGATCAGCGAGCCGAACTGGGTGTTGCCCAGCGGGTAGTAGTCCTCGCCGACCACCGTGCCGTGCAGCACGTTCTCGATGTGCTTGCGCGCGATCTTCATCGAGGTGCGTGGCCAGATGTAGTCCGAACCGACCAGGTAGAAGGTCTTGGCGCCCTTGGTCTTGGCGATCCAGTCGAGGCTGGCGAGGATCTGCTGGGTCGCCTCCTGGCCGGTGTAGATGACGTTCTTGGACTGTTCCAGGCCTTCGTAGAAGGTCGGGTAGTACAGCAGGCCGTTCTCTTTCTCGAAGATCGGCAGCACGGCCTTGCGCGAGGCCGAGGTCCAGCAGCCGAACACCGTGGCGACCTTGTCGTTGACCAGCAGCTTCTTGGCTTTTTCGGCGAAGGTCGGCCAATCGGAAGCGCCATCTTCCTGGACCACCTTGATCTGCCGACCCAGCACGCCGCCTGCGGCGTTGATCTGCTCGATGGCCAGGCGCTCGGCCTGGATCGAACCGGTTTCGGAAATCGCCATGGTGCCGGTGGCCGAATGCAACTGACCGACCGTGACTTCGGTGGCAGTGACGGCCAGGCCGGTGCTATTGGCCTCGTCGGCCAGTGCGCCCTGGCTGAACACGCTCGCCGCCAGCAGCGACAGCGCGGCGGCGCCCAGCGCCAGGCGGCGCGGCAACAGACCTTTGGTGCGGATCAATCGTGGTTCCATGCTGCTACTCCTATGCGGTGGTGGCACCAGCATGGAGCTGCACGACAGCGACAGGTATACGCAGCCTGACGTAGCGGCGTACGTCATTTGACGTAGGGTGAATTGCACCAGCATGGGGCAGGATGCCGGGGCGACTGTCTTTGTGGGTCAATGCTGGCCTCTTCGCGGGTAAACCCGCTCCCACAGGTACCCCGCTGATTTCGGAGCCTGCGGGGTACCTGTGGTCGCGGCCCCGACAATCCCAGGGCATGAAACTTGCTCGACTCCCAACCACACCCGCCAGGCACGGACCGCCACCACCGCAGGAGCCACCTCACCGTGCCAGCCCCCGGTACCCAGCGCATCGCCAAGATCCGCCGCGACTACAACCGCTGGGTCGCCGACGAGACCATGGAGGACTACGCCCTGCGCTACACCCCCAAGTCGTTTCGCAAATGGTCGGAAACCCGCATCGCCAACACCGCCCTGGGCGCGGTGTCGTTCCTGGCCCTGGAAGCGATCGGCGGGGTACTGGCGCTGAGATATGGCTTCACCAACACCTTCTGGGCGATCCTGGCGGCGAGCCTGGTGATCTTCTTCACCGGCCTGCCCATCAGCTACTACGCCGCCCGCTACGGTGTGGACATGGACCTTCTGACCCGGGGCGCCGGCTTCGGTTACATCGGCTCGACCATCACCTCGCTGATCTATGCCAGCTTCACCTTCCTGTTCTTCGCCCTGGAAGCGGCGATCATGGCCCTGGCCCTGGAGATGTACTTCCACATCCCGCTAGCCTTCGCCTATGTCATCTGCTCACTGCTGGTGATTCCGCTGGTCGCCTATGGCGTGACCCTGATCAGCCGCCTGCAACTGTGGACCCAGCCCCTGTGGCTGGTGCTGCTGGTGCTGCCCTACCTGTTCGTGCTGCTGAAAAACCCCCAGGCCTTCAGCGACTGGACCAGCTTCCAGGGCCGTAGCGCCAGCGGCGGCGATTTCAATCTGCTGGCGTTCTGCGCCGCCTGTACCGTGGCGCTGTCGCTGGTGACGCAGATC
Source organism: Pseudomonas sp. A014 (assembly GCF_052378495.1). Classification (NCBI taxonomy): domain Bacteria; kingdom Pseudomonadati; phylum Pseudomonadota; class Gammaproteobacteria; order Pseudomonadales; family Pseudomonadaceae; genus Pseudomonas; species Pseudomonas sp. A014. The sequence goes on along the minus strand of NZ_CP199001.1, from coordinate 619,753 downwards.
GGCGAGCAGGTCGACTACCTGCGCTTTCTCCCCGAAAAGACCGCGGCCAACCGCAAGCGCTGGTGGGCCGCACTGCTGTGTGCCGGCCCCGGCTGGATCGTCCCCGGCGCCCTGAAGATGGCCGGCGGCGCCTTCCTGGCGTTTCTTGCCCTGCAGCACGAGATCCCCATCGAGCACGCCGCCGAACCCACGCAGATGTACCTGGTGGCCTTTCATTACGTGTTCGCCTCACCGGAGTGGGCACTGGGGGCGATGGTGCTGTTCGTGTTCGTCTCGCAGATGAAGATCAACCTGACCAACGCCTACGCCGGCTCCCTGGCCTGGTCGAACTTCTTCGCCCGGGTCACCCACAGCCACCCTGGGCGCGTGGTATGGCTGGTGTTCAACGTGGCGATCGCCCTGATGCTGATGGAGCTGGGCGTGTTCGATGCCATCGAGCAGGTACTCGGGCTCTACGCCAACATCGCCACGGCCTGGATCGGCTCGGTGGTAGCCGACCTGGTGATCAACAAACCCCTGGGGCTGTCACCGAAACACATCGAGTTCAAACGCGCGCACCTGTACGACATCAACCCGGTGGGCGTCGGTTCGATGCTGATTGCCTCACTGCTGTCCATGCTCGCCCACGTCGGCCTGTTCGGCGCCCTGGCCCAGGCCGCACCGCCGCTCATCGCCCTGGCCACGGCGCTGCTGGCGACCCCCGTGCTGGCGGTGCTCACCCGCAGCCGCTACTACATCGCCCGCAGCAGCGACCCGCTGCAGTTGCAGCCCCTGACACCGCTCACCCAGGTCACCTGCGGCCTGTGCAGCAACCCGTTCGAAAGCGCCGACCTGGCGTTCTGCCCAGCCTACGCCACGCCGATCTGCTCGTTGTGCTGTTCGCTGGACGCCCGTTGTGGCGACCGCTGCAAACCTCCACAGGCACGGCTGTCGGCACAATTCGAGAGCCTGCTGCGCTGGCTGCTGCCCAACACCGAACTGCCGCGCCTGCACACACGCCTGATGCACTATCTCGGCCTGCTGCTGGTGTTGATCCTGCTGCTCAGCGGCGCCCTGGCACTGATCTACGGCCAGGCCTCGCAGGCCCTGCCCGTCTCGGCCCAGGCCACCCTGCAGCAAGCGTTCTTCAAGGCCTTTCTGGTGCTGTCGGTGCTGGCGGCGATCCTCGCCTGGTGGACCGTACTGACCCGCGAGAGCCGCCACGTGGCCCAGGAAGAGTCGAACCGCCAGACCCAATTGCTGATGCAGGAGATCGCCGCGCACCGGGTCACCGACCAGGCCCTGCAGGACGCCAAGGAAGCCTCCGAGGCCGCCAACGCGGCCAAGAGCCGCTACATCACCGGGTTGTCCCACGAGCTGCGCACGCCGCTCAACAGCATCCTCGGTTTCACCCAGGTCCTGCAGCGTGACGCGGGCATGCCGGCCCAGCACCAGGATGCTCTGGCGACCATCCTGCGCAGCGGCTCGCACCTGTTGTCGCTGATCGACGGCCTGCTCGACGTGGCCAAGATCGAGGCCGGCAAGCTGCGCCTGGAGCAGACCGAGATCCCCTTCCCCGAACTGCTCCACGACCTGGAGCTGATGTTCACCCCGCAAGCACGCGACAAAGGCCTGCGCTTTCACCTGGAGCCGCTCGGTGCGCTACCGGCGGTGGTACGCGGCGACGAGAAACGAGTGCGGCAAATCCTCATCAACCTGCTCGGCAATGCGGTCAACTTCACCGACAGCGGTGAAGTGCGTCTGCGTGTGGGCTACCTGCGCGAAACTGCGACCTTCGAAATCATCGACACCGGCATCGGCATCGACCCTGGCCAGCTCGAGCGACTCTTCCAGCCATTCGAGCGCGGCGACCTGATGCGCCAGGACAAGGGGGTTGGCCTGGGCCTGACCATCACCCGCATGCTCACCTCGCTGATGGGCGGCGAACTGCAGGTGCGCAGCGAGCGGGACAAAGGCACCTGCTTCCAGGTGCGCCTGTATCTGCCCCAGGTGCGCGCACCGCAGGCGGTGGTGCACGTGGCCCACGACATCATCGGCTACGACGGCCCCCCGCAGCGCGTGCTGGTAGTGGACGACCACGTCGACCACCGCAAGGTGCTCAGCGGCATGCTCACGCCGCTGGGGTTCGAGGTGGTGCAGGCCAGTAATGGCCATGAAGCGATCCGCCAGGTTGCCCTGCTCGGCCCGGACCTGATCCTCATGGACCTGTCGATGCCCGGCATGGATGGCTGGGCCACCAGTCGGCTGATCCGTCGCAACGCCTTGTCCAAGGCTCCGATCATCGTCATCTCGGCCAATGCCCTCAACGACGAGCGCGCCCTGGCCAGCACCTGCAACGACTACCTGGCAAAGCCCGTGCGCACCCCCGACCTGCTCGAGCGCATCCAGCGCCAGCTCGGCCTGCAGTGGCGCCGCCGCCAGGCCACAGGCGCCTGCACGCAACGCGTGCTGCCGGCCTACGCCGAGCTGGTGGCCCTGGGCGAGCTCAGCGCCATCGGCCATGTGCATGGCATCAAGGCCCGGCTCGATGCAATCCAGGCCGAGGCGCCCGAGACGGCAGCCTTCCTCGACACGCTACGCCCGCTGCTGCGGCAATTTCGCCTGGACGAACTCACCCGCACCCTCAAGGAGGCCGAAGATGAATGCGCTGACCACCGCCCCTGAACCTGGCGTCGTGCTGATCGTAGACGACACCCCGGACAACCTCGCGCTGTTGTCCGACGCCCTCAACGACGCCGGACACATGGTGCTGGTCGCCCTCGATGGCCTGAGCGCACTGAACCGCATCGAACGCCGACGCCCTGACCTGATCCTGCTCGATGCGATGATGCCGGGCCTGGACGGTTTCGAGACCTGCCGGCGCATCAAGGCGCAGCCCGCCAGCAGCGACATCCCGGTGCTGTTCATGACCGCCCTCACCGAAAGCGCACATGTGGTGCAAGGCTTCGAAGTCGGTGGCAGCGACTACGTGACCAAGCCGATCCGCATCGACGAAGTATTGGCCCGTGTTGCCGCCCATCTGCGCACCTCTCGCTCGTTGCTGTCGGCACGCGCAGCCTCGCAGCCTGCGACCCTGAGCCTGGACGATGCGCCGGCCAGCCGGTTGCTGTCGGCGCGTTTCCAGTTGACCGGACGCGAAGTCGAGGTGCTGCGCTGGGTGGCCTGCGGCAAGACCAACCGCGACATCGGTACCATCCTCGACCTGAGCCCACGCACCGTGAACAAGCACCTGGAGCATGTGTACATCAAGCTGGGGGTGGAAACCCGTACCGCTGCCACCGCGGTGGTGCTGGCGGCGCTGAGCCGCGATGGCAGCACCCTGGACAATGTGCTTGCCTGAGCGGGCCTCTTTGCGGACAAGTCGGGGCGCCGAACCGTCGCACCCACAAAGGACGGAGGCCCCCGCGACAGGGTCGATACCTCAGCCCAGCAGGACCTGCTGGATGCGCTCCAGCCCCCAGTCCAACTCGTCGCGGCTGATGCACAGCGGCGGCGCGATGCGCAGCACGGTCTCGTGGGTTTCCTTGGCCAGCACGCCCAGCGCCATCAGTGCCTCGCAGTATGGCCGCGCAGGGCGATCCAGCTCGATCCCGACCCACAGCCCACGGCCACGGATATCACGCACGAACGGGACGGCCATCTCACGCAAGCGCTGTTGCAGGTAGGCGCCAAGCTCGGCACTGTTGTGCGCCAGTTGCTCGTCTTCCAGCACGCGCAGCGCCTCCAGGCCTACCGCTGCCGCCAGCGGATTGCCGCCGAAGGTCGAACCATGGCTGCCAGCATCGAACAGGTCCATCAGCGCATGGTCGGCGATGAACGCCGAGACCGGCAGGATCCCGCCGCCCAGCGCCTTGCCGACGATCAGGCCATCCGGGCGAATGCCCTCGTGCTCGAAGGCGAAGGTCTTGCCGGTACGCCCAAGGCCGGACTGGATCTCGTCAAGAATCAGCAGGGTGTTGGTGGCGTCGCACAGCTCGCGCAACTGACGCAGGAAGCCCTGTGGCGGCACGCGAATGCCGGCCTCGCCCTGGATCGGCTCGATCAGCACGGCGCAGGTATCCGGACCGATGGCTGCACGGAAGCTATCGATATCGCCGAAGGTCGCCGTGTCGAAACCGTCGCTGAACGGGCCGAAGCCATCCTTGTACTGCGGCTCGGTGGAGAACCCGACGATGGTAGTGGTGCGACCATGGAAGTTGTCGGTGGCGGTGACGATTCGCGCCTTGTCACGGGCGATGCCCTTGACCCGATAACCCCAGCGACGCGCAGCCTTGATCGCGGTCTCCACCGCCTCGGCACCGCTGTTCATCGGCAAGGCGGCCTCGAAGCCTGCGATCTCGCACAGGGCTTCGAGGAAGTGACCGAGGGTTTCGGAGTGGAAGGCTCGCGATACCACGCTGACCTTCTGCAACTGGGCGATGGCGGCAGCGACGATGCGCGGGTGGGCGTGGCCATGGCTGACCGCCGAGTAGGCCGACATCATGTCCAGGTAGCGCTTGCCGTCGCAGTCCTCGACCCAGACACCCTGGGCACGGCTGATGGCCACCGGCAGCGGCGAGTAATTGTTGGCGCCGAAGCGCTGTTCACGGTCGATGATACGGGTGATGTTCATGAAAACTCCTGATCAGGCGCTGAGCAGCTTGCCGGTGCGAATGGGGGTGGTGCCGGTGACGCGTCCCAGCGGATCGCCAGGGCGCACGAAGCGCACGTCGCGGCGCATGTACAACACGCCAGCGGTGGCGCTGCGGACCGTGGTCACCTCGCCGCTGAGCGGGTCGATCAGGTCGAACATCGGTTCGCCCGGCTGTACCTGGGTGCCCAGGGCAACGCGGTGCACCAGCACGCCACCGACCGGGGCGATGAACTGCTCGCTGCCAGCCAGCGGGGTGCCCGGCCACAGCAGTTCCGGCAGCGCTGCCGGCTCGCCGCTGATGAAGCCGGCATGGCACAGGTAGTCGATGATCGCGCTGGCATCCTGTTGCGCCAGGGCGCTATCGACGTCGCGCTGGCCACGGTGCTCGACGGTCACGCAGGCATTGCCCAGCGGGATCGGGTAGGCGCCTTGCAGACGCTCGCGCAGGCGCCACCAGATCAGGCTCAGCGCCTCGTCGAACGACAGCGCCTGGGAGTCCACCGACAGCAGCGAAGCCTTCGCGCCAATGTAGCGGGCCAGCGGCTCGACCTGCTCCCAGCTCCATTCGGAGGTGTACAGGTGCATCACCGCCTCACGCGAGCAGTGCAGGTCCAGGACCAGGTCGGCATCGTGTGCCAGCAGCATCAGCCGACGCTGCAGCGACGCCATTTCATCGCGCGGGTCGATCGCCTCCAGGCTTTGCTGCCAGGCGGCGCGCACAGCCTTGAGGTTGTGCTGGGCATCGTCGGTGAGTTCCCCTTCCACCCGCTGCAGGATCGCCTCGAGCGGGAAGGGAAAATCACGGTTGTAGTTGCGCCCGCTGGCCAGTTCGAAACGTCCGCTCGGCGCGCCCATGACGAACTGGGCGAGCCCTGCCGGGTTGGCCACCGGCACCAGGACGATCTGTGCCGTCAGCCGGCCAGCCGCCTCCAGCGCCAGCAGGCGCTGGCGCAGGTCGGTGGCGACCAGCATCGCCGGCGTTTCGTCGGCGTGCAGGCAGGCCTGGATGTACACCTTCCTGGTGTAGACGTCCGGCCCAAAGTGCTCGCTGACGATCTCGCGTTGGGTGCCGTGGGTGGCAGTGAGCAGTGGATGTGCGATTCGTTTCATACAGAATTCCATGGCCGCGGGCGGCGTCGTTCATGAAGCAGAAGGCAAGCCACCTCCCGCAGGAAACCCGGCGCTACCAGAGCGCCCAGGTGTACCCCACGATGAAGCGGTTCTCGTTGATGTCGTTGGCATAGCTGGAGTTGAGCTGGGCGTTGCGCCAGCGCAAGGACAAGCCCTTGACCAAGCCGGACTGCACCACGTAGCCGATATCCAGGTCGCGCTCCCACTCACGGCCCTGCTCGCCGACCAGCTTGGTGGTTTCGATCCCCCAGCCCTGGGCGTAGCGCATGCCGAAGGTCAGGCCCGGCACGCCGAGGGCGGCGAAGTCGTACTCGTAGCGGGCATGCCAGGCACGCTCGTTGGTCTGCGAGAAGTTGACCAATTGATACTCGGTGAACAGGTAGGTGTTGGCGCCATCGACATACGGGAACGGGGTGTCGCCGTACTGCTTCTGGTAGCCCACGCCGAAGTTGTGGCCAGCCCACTCGTAGCTGAAGCGGGTGCTCAGCGCGCGGTTGTCGACCTTGCCGGCCAGGCCTGCGCCGTCCTTGTCGGCATCCCAGTAGCGCAACTCGCTGCGCACGGTGCCGGGGCCGAACTTGAAGGCATGCTTGAGGCCGAAGAAGTGCTGCTGGTAGAGGCGCTCGAGCTCGCCGTAGTAGTAGCTCAGCTGCAGGTCCGGCAGCAGGTTGTAGTCACCGCCCGCGTAGCGGAACTGATTGCTGGTGGCGGCTTTGTAGGCGCCGTTCTGGGCGGTCATGCTCATGGTTTCGCGGTCGGTCGACTCGCGGTCACGCATGCGGTCGAACTGGCCCAGGCCCAAGGTCAGGTTGGAAATGTCCTTGGAGCTGACGGTCGCGCCCTGGAAGGTCTGCGGGAACAGGCGGCTGGTGTTGGGCTGCAATACCGGCAGCTTGGGCACCTGCTCGCCGACGCGCAGCTCGGTCTTGCTGATGCGCACCTTGCCGGCCACGCCGAGCTTGGAGTACTCATCGGCGGCACGTCCGTCACTGCCCTTGGGCAGCAGGCCGGTGCCGGAACGGTCGGGGCTGGAGTCCAGCTTCACGCCCAGCATGCCGGTGACATCCAGGCCGAAGCCGACGGTGCCTGGGGTGTAGCCGGAGATGAAGTTGAAGGTGAAACCCTGCGCCCATTCGTCACGCTTGGACTGCTTGGAGGCCTCGCGGTAGTCGCGGTTGAAGTAGTAGTTCTTGGTATCCAGGTTGGCGCTGGAGTCCTTGAAGAAGTCGGCCATGGCCGCCCCCGGCAGGACCGTGACGACGCTCGCGCCCATCAGGATTTTCTTGAAATCTCGGTTCATGTCTGTGCTCCCCACCTTCTTGCTTTTTTCGTTGTTGGATGTTTTGAAGGCATGACTTCCCCCTGGGCGCTCAACCGGGGGTTGGCGCCATCCGAGGAAGGTGAATCAAGGTTTGTGGATCAGCTCGTCGCAGGCGTCTGGCGCAGCCTGAAACCGCCACCTTCGAGCTTCTCCAACGGGCACGACGCTGCCAGCAATTGCCGGGTATAGGCATGCTGAGGGCGATCGAAGATCTCGTCGCGCGGCCCGATTTCCACCACATCGCCCTGGCACATCACCGCGACCCGGTGAGCGATGCGCTCCACCGCTGCCAGATCGTGGGAGATGAACAGGCAGGCGAATCCGTACTGCTTCTGCAGGCGCTCGAACAGCTCGAGGATCTGCTTCTGCACGGTCATGTCCAACGCCGAGATCGGCTCGTCGGCCACCACCAGGCTGGGCCTGCGCACCAGCGCCCGGCCAATCGCCACACGCTGGCGCTGGCCGCCGGACAGCTCGTGCGGCAAGCGGTCGATCAGGCGCTCCGGCAGGTTGATGTCGTTCAGCGTCGCCAGCACTCGAGCGCGACGCTGGGCCGGGCTCATGTCCGGCACATGGCGCAGCGGCTCGGCGAGAATCTGGCCAATGCTCATGCGCGGGTTAAGCGAGGAGAACGGGTCCTGGAAGATCATCTGGCATTGCAGGCGATGGCTGCGATTGGCCGCCTGGGCAATGTCGTGGCCCTGGAAACGGATCTCGCCAGCGCTGGGCTTGACCAGCCCGACGATGGCCCGACCCAGGGTAGTCTTGCCCGAGCCACTGCCGCCCACCAGCGCCAGCGTCTCGCCCGGCGCGATGTGCAGGTTGGCGCCATGCACCACGCGCCGCGCCTCGCTCTTGCGCCACATCCGGCGCGGGCCGGGATAGGCGATCTGCACGCCATCGATCTGCAACAGCGGCGCGTTGGCCTGCGGCAGTGGCGGCAACTCACCACGGCTGGGCAGCGCTTCGAGCAACTGACGGGTGTACTCGGCACGGGGGTTGAGCAGTACCTGGTCGATCGGGCCCTGCTCGACCTCCTTGCCATTGCGCATCACCACCACCTTGTGTGCATAGCGTGCGACCAGCGACAGGTCGTGGCTGATGAACAGCACCGCGGTGCCCTGCTTGGCGGTCAGCTCGAGCATCAGCTTGAGCACATCGAGCTGGGCCAGGCAGTCGAGCGCAGTGGTCGGCTCGTCGGCAATCAGCAGCGCCGGGCGCAGCAGCATGACCGAGGCGAGCATGATGCGCTGGCGCATGCCGCCAGAAAACTCGTGCGGGTAGGCCTGCAGGCAGCGCTCGGCGTCGCGGATGCCGATGTCGCCGAGCATCTGCAGGCATTTCTGGCGAATGGTCTGCTCGTCGAACTCGGTGTGCAGGCGCATGCCTTCGGCCATCTGCTCGCCGATGCGAAGTGCCGGGTTGAGCGACACCATGGGTTCCTGGAACACCATGCCGATCTTCGCCCCGCGAATCTCGCGCAGGGCTTGCGGGCTCAGGCTGCCCAGGTCCTGGCCCTGGAAGCGGACGCTGCCACCGCATACCCGCATCGGCGGCGGCAACAGGCCGATGGCGGCACGCGCGGCCATGGTCTTGCCGCTGCCGGACTCGCCCACCAGCGCCACGATCTGGCCCGGGGCGATGTCGAACGCCAGGTCATCGACCACCACCGGGCCATCGACACCAGCGCGGATCTTCAGGCCCTCGACGGCCAGCAAGGGTTGGGTCTGGCTCATTGCAGCGTCCTCATGCGCGGATCGAGGCGGTCGCGCAGGGCGTCGCCGGCAAGGTTGAAGGCCAACAGCGAAAGGGCAATGCACATGCCGGGGAACAGCCCCAGCCAGCCCGCGGAGGCAATGAAGGGACGGCTGGCGGCAAGCATGTTGCCCCAGGTCGCAGCGGGTGGCGGCACGCCCAGGCCGAGGAAGCTCAGCGAGCTTTCGGCGAGGATGGTCCAGCCGAACATGCTGGTGGCGATCACACACACCGGCGCCACGCAATTGGGCGCGACATGGCGCAGCATGGTGTACAGCTCGGAGTTGCCGATCACCCGCGAGGCCTCGACGAACTCGCGCTCGCGCAACGACAGCACGCTGCTGCGCACCACACGCACCACCGACGGCGTGTAGGCGATGCTCAGGGCCAGGATGATGCCGTACTGGCTCGGGCCGATGATCGCCATCAGCGCCAGCGCCATGAGAATCCCCGGGAAGGCCAGCAGGGTGTCGTTGATCATCATCAGCACCCGGTCGACGTTGCCGCGCAGGTAGCCGGCGAGCAAACCGAGAATGGTGCCGCAGGTCACCGCGACGATCACCGTCAGCAGGCTCACCCACAGGCTGGTGTGTGCGCCGACCATCAGGCGGCTGAGCACATCGCGGCCGTATTCGTCGGTGCCCAGCCAGTGCGCGGCCGAAGGTGGCTGCAGGCGCGTCAACAGGTCCAGGCGCACCGGGTCGTGGGGCGTCCAGACCAAGCCGAGCAAGGCCACCAGGGTCAGGATCGCCAGCAGGGTCAGGCCGACCAGCGCGTTCAGTTGCAGCGGCCGACGGCGACGAGCGCGCGGGGCCGGCGTGGATGACATGTCCGCAGGGGACAGGGTCGGAGTCTGAGGCTTGCTCATAGCTTCACCCTTGGGTCGAACAGTGGGTACAGCAGGTCCACCAGCAGGTTGACCAGTACGAAGATGAAGGTGACCAGCAACAGGCAGCCCTGCAGCACCGGGTAGTCGCGACCGAAGATCGCATCGACCATCAGGCGCCCGATGCCAGGCAAGGTGAACACCGTTTCCAGCACCGCGATACCGCCCAGCAGGTTGCCCAGGATCAGCCCGATCAGGGTCATGGTCGGGGCGAAGGCGTTGCGCAGGGCGTGCTTCCACAGCACTGCGCTTTCCGACAGGCCCTTGGCCCGGGCATGGGTGATGTATTCCAGGCGCAGCACCTCGATGGCGTTGGCCCGGGCCATGCGGGTGATCGCACCGATCTCCACCAGGGTCAGGGTCGCCACCGGCAGGATCATGTAGCGCATCGACTGCCAGGCGTCCTGGTCGAAACTCACGTAGCCCACGATCGGCAACCAGCCCAGCTTGATGCCGAAACCATAGAGCAGCAGCAGGCCCAGCCAGAACGACGGGATCGACAGCAGCAGGGTGGCCACCGCCACCACCGACAGGTCAAGCGAACCGTTCTGTTTCCAGGCCGCCAGCATGCCGGCGGGCACCGCGATCAGGCTGGCGAGCAGCACGGCGATCAGCACGATGCTGGAGCTGACGCCGAAGCGCTCGAGCATCATCGGCAGTACCGCTTCGCGGGTGGTGATGGAATGGCCCAGGTCGCCACTGAGCACGGCCTTGAACCAGATCACGAATTGCACCGCCATCGGCTGGTCGAGCCCCAGGGCCTGGCGAGTGCTCGCCAGGCTCTGTTCGTCGGCCATGTCACCGAGCATCAGCAGTGCCGGATCGCCCGGAATCAGCCGAATGATGGTGAACACCGCTACCGCGATCAGCAGCAGGGTCGGGATCGCCATGCCCAGCCGCTGAAGGATGTACCGAAACATGTCAGCTCTTCCCCTGGTTATCGAGGCTGATCATCCACAGGCGCGGCTTGGACACCGGCCATGGGCGCTGGCCCTGCACATACTCGCGGGTCACGGTGATGGCATTGCCGTTGTACAGCGGGATCAGCGGCAGGTCGCGCAGCATGTCCTTGTGCAGCTCGTCGAACAGCGCCTGGCGCTTGGCCGGCTCGCCTTCGCGGCGGGCTTCGGCGATCAGTTCGCGGGCCTTGGCGTCATCCCAGACCTTGCGCGGCTCCTTGCTCTTGTCGCCGGCGGCAGCGTCGTAGTTCAGCGCCGGGTCCAGGCGCTCGGAATAGGTGGAAACCATCACTTGGTAGTTACCGCTCTGGTAGCGCTCGAGCTGGGTGCCCCATTCCATGGTCTGCAACTGGATGTTCAGGCCGACCTGGCTGGCCATGGCCTGCACATAGACGGCGATGTCGAACATGTTCGGGTAGCGCTTGTTGGTGATCAGCTGGATCGGCTGGCCTTTGTAGCCGGCCTCCTTGAGCAGCCGTTTGCTTTCTTCGGGCGAGTAGCCCCAGCCCTTGTCCTGCGCAGCGGTGTGGTAACGGCTGCCCAAGGCGACCATCGAAGGGTTGGGCTTGGAGCGGCCTTCGGTCAGCGCGGTGACGATGGTGCTGGTGTCCAGCGCATGGGCCAATGCCTGGCGCATGCGCACGTCGGAAAACAGCGGGTCCTTGGTCTGGAACAGCACGGCGCTGGTCGACATGGTGGTGCTCGCCGAGATACGCACGCCAGGCAGCGCCTCGAGCTCCTTGGCTTCCAGGGCACTGACGTCGTTGAGCATGTCGACGTTGCGCGAGAGCAGCGCAGCCTTGGCGGCGGCCGGATCCGGGATGATGGTCATGTGCACGCGGTCGAGGGTGGTCGACTTGTTGCCGGTATAGCCATCGGCAGCCTCGTCACGCGCCTTGTATTCGGCGAAACGGTCCAGGTCGACGTATTGACCCGGCTTCCAGGTCGCCAGCTTGAACGGGCCGGTGCCGATCGGCGTGGTCCACTCACCATTGACCACCGAGTCGGGGTGCATGATGCCGCTGCCACCGCACTCGGGCAGCGCCATGCTGGCCAGGAACAGGGCGTTGGGCTGGTCGAGGGTGAAGACCACGGTCTGCGCGTCAGGGGCCTTGATATCAACGATCTTCGCGCCGCTGTGGCCGTCGAACGACGCGGTACAGCGCCACTGGGTGGCCGGGTCCATGTAGCGCTGCCAGGTCCAGAGCACTTCCTTGGAGGTCAGCGGCTTGCCGTTGTGGAAGGTGACGCCGTCGCGCAGCTTGAAGGTGTAGGTCAGGCCGTCGTCGGAAGTGACGACTTCCTTGGCCAGCAGCGGGCCGACGCTTGCGTCTTCGCGGAAGGCGACCAGGCCTTCGAACAGGTGCAGCACCACCGCATCGGAGTTGGTGTCACGGTTGACGCCTGGCTGGGTGCTGCGGATGTCGGCGTTGAGGGCGACATTCAGGGTGTTTTGTGTCTGAGCGTTGGCGCAGATGGAGGCCATCAGGCCAGTCATCAGAATCAGAGTCTTGTTCAAGTTATTCCCCTCGGGCTCGAGATCCAATGCAGTCGGCGGCAGAGTCGTGAAAGGTTGCGCCCCGATCCGGGAACTCGTTGTTGTTGTTATGACCGTGGCTCTGGGGTGACGTACGCCCGAGGCCCGGTAGCGATGCCTGGCTCATCCTGTCTCAGGTAGCGTCGCTGCGTAAGCACACAAATTCCGATCATGAGTGGCATAGCCAATCACGCTGATCGCAGACTTGCCGTGCACCCCTGCCAAAAACTTTCGGCAAAGGCCATGCTGCGCTGGTCATAACGGGCTCTTCGCCCAGAAACACCTGATCCAATAAAGCTATCGGGATCAGCAAAAGCGCACTGACGGCAAATTCGATCGCTCTCTAACATGGCCGCATCAAGCACGGCCCCCACGCACCCTGCGGAGTTCGAACAATAATGACCCTGACCCACCTGCGCGCCTTCTGCTCCGTGGTCGACATGGGCAGCTTCCGGGCTGCGGCCCGCGCACTGAACATCGCGCAAAGCACCCTCACCCAGTCGGTCCAGGCCCTGGAGCGCGAGCTCGGCGGCCCGTTGCTGCACCGCACCAACCAGGGCATCCGGCTCAGCGACTCCGGCCAGCGCTTCATCGCTCATGCCCGCTCCATCCTGATGGACTGCGACCGCGCCGTGGCTGACGTCCGTGCACTGGTCGAACCCCAGGGCCATGTGGCCCTGGGCGTCACCTCCGAACCGCTGGCCGAACTGCTGGTGCCGGTGTTCGAAAGCTTTACCTCGCAGCACCCGCAGACCCGCCTCGAGGTGACCAGCGGTTCGACCAAGATCCTCATCGAGAAACTGCGCGAAGGCCGCCTGGACTTCGCCCTGTGCGCCCTGCCCGCCCATGTCGATGAAATCGACCTGTCCATCCAGCGCCTGCACGCGTCCCGCGCCGGGGTGATCGCACGCAAGGATCACCCACTGCGTGATGCACGCTCGGTACGCGACCTGACCCAGTGCAAATGGATCAGCGTGCGCCGCGACGGCCTGGTCGGTGGCACCGAGGGCCGCCTGATCGAGCTGTTCCGCGCCCACGGGCTGGGCATGCCGAAGATCGGTATCACCACCGAATCGCTGCTCGAGACCCTGCACATCGTCGCCGAGACCGACTATCTGACCATCGAGCCGGCGATCATTCCGTCGCTGAAACTGTTCTCCTCCTCGCTGGTGAAGATCCCCATCGAGGAGCGCCTGAGCCACCGCGACGTGGCCCTGATCACCCGCAAGAACGCGACGCTGACCAGCGTGGCCCAGGTCTTCATCGGCATGCTGGTGTCCTACAGCCGATTGGTCCACCCGCGCACCGCCGACTGAACAACGCCCCGCATCATGAGGAATACCCATGCCCCAGCCAATCACCGCCGATCAGCCTGCCGCCCATGACCTGCCCCGTGGGCTGCCCTCCAGCGTCGGCATCGACGGCTTCGGGGTCGCCGCCTTTCTCGAGGCGGTGCAACAGGCCGGGCTCGAACTGCACGGGGTGATGCTCGAGCGCGACGGCGTGCTGGTAGTGGACGCCTGGCGCTGGCCGTACGATTCGCTGACGCCACGGGTGACCCACTCGATCACCAAGAGCTTCACCGCCTGCGCCATCGGCCTGGCCATCGACGAAGGGCTGCTGCGCCTGGACGACCCTCTGGCGAAGTTCTTCCCGCAAGCGGCGGCAGGCGCCACCGACCCACGCGCCGCGCAAATCACCGTCGAGCACCTGCTGACCATGCGCACCGGCCACGGCGGCAACACCTCCGGCTCGATCTGGCGCGGCATCGACGGCAGTTGGGTCGAGGAGTTCTTCCGCATACCGCTGACCAGCGCGCCGGGCACCGACTTCGTCTACACCAGCGCCGCCAGCTACATGCTCTCCGCAGTGCTGACCCAGGTTGCTGGCGTCACCCTGCATGACTACCTCAAGCCGCGCCTGCTCGAGCCGCTGGGCTTCGAGGCGCAGCACTGGGACATCAGCCCGGAAGGCATCAGCCCCGGCGGCAACGGCCTGACGGCGCGGCCTGTGGATGTCCTCAAGCTGGCCATGCTGCACCGTGACGGCGGGCGCTGGAACGGCGAGCAGGTTCTGCCGCAGGCGTGGGTGGAGGCGGCAACGCGCGCCCAGGGTGGCGAGGGCAGTCGCTATGGCTATCACTGGTGGACCGACCGACCGGCGAACGGTTACAGCGCCGTGGGCGTGTTCGCCCAGATGGCCGCCGTGATCCCCGGCGAGCGCGCCACGCTGGCGGTATTCGGCGCAATGGAGAAGTCGGCGCAGGTGACGCCCTTCATCGATCGTCATCTGAGCGCGGCGCTGCGCGGTGAACAGGCTGGGGCCGCAGGTGACGAACGGCTACGCGAGGTGCTCCAGCGTTTCGCCGAAGAGCAACCACTGCGCTCGCTCGCACGTCCGACCCAGCCGCTACCTGCACGAATGAGTTTTGCGCTCGAGGCCAATCCGTATGGCATCGAAACGCTGAACCTGTTGCAGGCCGGCGAGCGGTTGGTGATGGAGTGGGTAGAGGCGACGGGCAGCGAGCGCATCGAAGCCGGGATCGATCATTGGGTCGCGGGCACCAGCTCGTTGCCGGGGGCACAACTGCACCATGGCTATGCACTGCGCGATGCACCGGTGCTGGCGACGGCGCGCTGGGTGGCGGCAGATCGACTGGAGCTGGAATGGGTGTACCCGCGCTCGGCATTCCGCGATCGGGTGTGCCTGAGCTTTGCAGGCGAACGGGTTTGCCTGGAGCGCAGCGTGAACATCAACAGCGGCATCCGTGCCTGGGAGCCGCTGTATGGAATGAGCACCCACAACCCGACCCGACACGTGTAGCAACTGTCTTGCTCAAAATCTAAAGACCAGCCCAATCCCTGTGGGAGCGGCGGTTCGGCGCTCCGACTTGTCCCGCGAACACGGGCGGAGCCCGTGCCAGGCAGCGCGGTGTCCTTTTCGCGGGCAAGCCCGCTCCCACAGATTGTGGGGCAGCCCAGATGCTGCGCCAGCCTCGAAATCACAGGCTCAACCGTACTGCGCCTGAAACCGCCCGACCGTCTCCAGCAGAAAGCGATCCAGCACTCCAGTGTCGCTGCGCTCGCCACGCGCCACCTCGACCGTGTCGGCCCGCGCCAGCTCGGCCTCGATGAACCGGTGCAGCACGTCATCCCGCGGCCCGTGCTGCGTCTCGCCCGCCCGGCGCTTGCGCTCGAGCAACTGATCGATCGCCTGGCGCACATCCGCCTCATCGACGGTTCGCTCGAGCAGTGCCGTGAACGCAGTCGGAGGCATACCCAGGCCCTGGTCGATCCAGCGCACCGCCAGCAACGGGCGGATCACGTAGAGGTACTTCTTCAGCCGCACCGTGTCACCCGACAGATAGCCGCGCAGGTTCTTGCGGGCCATCGACAGGTAGTGATGGCGCACAGCGCGTGGCGAATAGAACGCACGAGCCAGCGCGCCCAGTTGCTCACGGGCCTGCTCGTCGGCCCGGTACACCAACGGCGAGCCCAGCCACTCGAGCAGGCTCGGATTGGCACCTCGCAGCAAACGCAATGCCTTGCGCAACTCCCAGCCACTGACGTCCAGCTCATCGCTCAGGGGTCGCTCGATCACATCGCGCGGTTCCTCCACGCGCAGGTACCACTCGGCACGCTGCACATAGACGAAACGCACGTCGTAGTCACTGTCCGGCGAGGCGAAGCCCCAGGCGCGGCTGCCGGACTCGCAGGCGTACAGCACAGTCACGTCATGCTCGCGCTCGATGCGCTGAAGTTCTTCGAGCACCCGCATGCGCATGGCGTCGGACAGTGGATGTGGGTCGTCCTGGTACATCTCTTCACTCCTTGTCAGGGCGCCCCTGGCGCCGCTTCAACCTTTCACACACACCACCTGACGCAGGGTGTGCACAACCTCCACCAGCTCGCGCTGGGCATGCATGACCGCATCGATATCCTTGTAGGCCATCGGAATCTCGTCGATCACACTCTTGTCCTTGCGGCACTCCACATGGGCCGTGGCACGCTGCTGGTCTTCCACGGTGAACAGGTTCTTGGCCTTGGTCCGGCTCATCACCCGCCCTGCACCGTGGCTGCACGAGCAAAAAGCCTCTTCATTGCCCAACCCACGGACGATGAAGCTCTTCGCGCCCATGGAGCCGGGAATGATGCCCAGCTCACCCTTCTGCGCCGATACCGCGCCCTTGCGGGTCACCAGCACTTCGCGCCCGAAATGTTGCTCACGCTGCACATAGTTGTGATGGCAGTTGACCGCCTCCAGGCTGGCCTCGAAAGGCCTGCCCAGCACCTTGCGGGTCGCTGCCACCACCGCCTGCATCATCAGTTCGCGATTTTGCCGGGCAAAGTCCTGCGCCCACTCCACCGCCTCGACATAGTCAGCGAAATGCCGGCTACCTTCCTCGAAATAGGCCAGGTCCTTGTCCGGCAAGTTGGCCAGGTGCTGACGCATGTCGGCCTGGGCAAGTCCGATGAACAGGTTGCCAATGGCATTGCCCACCCCACGCGAACCGCTGTGCAGCATGAACCAGACGCGATCGGCCTCGTCCAGGCAGACTTCGATGAAGTGGTTACCGCCGCCCAGGGTGCCGAGGTGGCTGCGGTTGTTGGTCTTCTCCAGTTGCGGATGCTTGTCGGTGATCACCTTGAAACGTCCAGCCAGGCGGCCCCAGGTCTGGTCGGCCTGGCTCGGCACTTCGCCCCAGGCGCCCTGGTCACGACGACCGAACGTCTTGCCATGGGGCACGGCCTTCTCGATGGCACTGCGCAGGCCATGCAAGTTGTCCGGCAGGTCGCGCGCGTGCAGCGAGGTGCGTGCGGCGATCATGCCGCAACCGATGTCCACGCCAACCGCTGCCGGGATGATCGCACCAACGGTGGGGATCACACTGCCGATGGTCGAACCCTTGCCCAGGTGCACGTCCGGCATCACCGCAAGGTGCTTGAAGATGAACGGCATGCGTGCGGTGTTCATCAGTTGCCGACGCGCGTCGTCCTCGACCGGCACGCCATCGGTCCACAGTTTGATCGGCTTGCCGCCGGCGACTTCCAACAGGTTCATGTCCTTGTTCCTCGTGTTCGATCAGCCTGCCTTGAGGCTGACCAAGCCATTCAATACCTGATCCAGACCACCGAATACCGAGATCCGGTCGATGCGTTCGGCCACCCGCTCCAGGGTTTCCAGCTCCTTCAGGCGCAGGGCCGTCGGGCTGCCTTCCATCACCTTGGCGGTGTTGAGCAGCGAGCGCGTCGCCTGGGTTTCCTCACGGCGACGAATCACGTTGGCCTGCGCCGCCTTTTCCGCCTCCACTACCTGCGCCAGCAGGGTCTTCATCTCGCCCGGCAGGATGATGTCGCGCACCCCGAGGCTGCTGATTTCCAGACCGCTGCCCGGCAGTTGCGTCTGCAGGTGGCGGCTGATGCTGTCGTCGATGAGCTGCTTGTCTTCCAGCAACTCGTCCAGGGTCCGAGTCCCCACTGCGGCGCGCAGACCGAATTGCAGTTCACGGTACAGGTGCTCCACCGGTTTGCTGAAGCGTGCATGGGCCATCAGCACGTCGGCATAGCGCCAGTTGGCGACCAGGTTCAGACGCAGGTTCACCTTGTCGCGGGTAAGGATTTCCTGGCCGCCGACCTCCAGCGCCTGCACACGGGTATCGACGGTTTCCACCGTCACCTGGCTGCCGCAGCGCCAGAAGCCATACTGCCCGGCTTCGAGCAAGTCGAACACGGCACCGTCGATCTTCAGCACGCCGACATGGAACGCCGGCACGCTGACCAGCAACACATGCTCAAGGCCGGCCATGCCCGGACGGTTCAAGCGTGCGAGCAATGCAGGCGCAACGCGCCGTCCGCCACTCAGGTCGACTCGCTCCAGGGTCTGCCGGGCCTGGCCCTTCCAGTACAGGCGACGGCTGTCCGGTGCCAGCAGCTCGACCAGCCGACCGTCCTCGAAACGCAGGCCCAGCTCATGCTCGCCCAGGTCCATGCGCTCGAAATACTGCTCGACCAACTGCGGCTGGTGCTGACGCAGGTAGCCTGCCAGCGGATGGTCGAACAGCGGGGAATTGAGGCTGAAGGTCTGCACCGTCAGCCGGTCGCGCCAGTCGACACGCGAATACTGCCCAGGCTCGAGGATGGCCTCGAAGTCGCCTTCATCGAGCAGCAGGCCACGTTCGTTCTTCTTCACGACAAAGCGTTTGAACAATTTCATCTTTCTATCCTTTTCATCCATATCCAGGGTTGCCGGTGGTGCCGGCACACCGGGCACTGCGGGCGAGACCTGGCGGAGTCAGGTACCGTGAGCAAGGCTCAGGCGGCGTCCTTCGTTGCGTCAGGTCCGGCCGGCAGGCCGGGTGGGCCGGCGGTGGTGCAGGCGTCCGTGGCCGTCGAGGGGCCATCCTGGCCCTGCTTGCCTGACCTGCACCGCACCAGCGGGTGTTACGTTCACAGCTACCTTAGGAGGGTAGTGCCGGGGCTTCCCGGCGAGCGTCTGTGCAGCCGTTTCACGGGTACTGCACAGGGCGACCGGTCGTTGCAGCGGCGGCATGCACGACACCGACACCTGAGTGGGTACGTGCACCAGCGGGGTCTCAACCCCTTGCCCTTGGGCCTGCCTGGCGATTCGGTCGAGAGGGATGTAGCGAGCGGCGTGCCAGCTTTTGGAAACTGCTCGAGTTATTTTTTAAATAGCTGATTTTTAACGATTTATTTTTTCAATCTGGTTTGCTGGCAATTTTAGTGGCAGCAGGAAACTCGATTACTCATATATGCTTGGATAAGACTTTATCTTTTGGGATAACTCCATGAGCAAAGCCCGTGTTGCCATCGGTTTTCTCGGCACCACCCTCGACCGCAATGGCAAGGGCGCCGCACGCTGGAACCGCTGGCGCCCCACGATCGGCCTGTGCCGCCAGCCAGACCTGCCGCTCGATCGCCTGGAGCTGATTCACGGCCCCGGCGTACGTGACGTCAGCCTGGCCGAACGCATCCGTGCCGACGTCCAGCAGGTGTCACCCCACACCGAGGTGCGACTGCACCCGCTCAGCCTGCGTAACCCATGGGATTTCGAAGAGGTCTATGGCGCCCTGCACGACTTCTCCAGCGGCTACCCCTTCGACACCGAGCGCGAGGACTATCTCGTGCACATCACCACCGGCACCCATGTCGCGCAGATCTGCTGGTTCCTGCTCACCGAAGCGCGCTACCTGCCCGCACGCCTGGTGCAGACCTCGCCCTCACGCAAGCACGACGAAGCCAGCGACCCGGCCGGTATCGCCACGCTGATCGACCTGGACCTGTCGCGCTACGACCTGATCGCTTCGCGCTTTCGCCGCGAGCAGGTCGAGGCGCAGTCGCTGCTCAAGTCCGGCATTGCCACGCGCAACGCGGCATTCAACCGCACCATCGAACAGATCGAGCGCGTCGCCCTGCGCTCGAAGGCACCGATCCTGCTGGTCGGGCCTACCGGCGCTGGCAAGTCGTTCCTGGCCCGGCGCATTCACGAGCTCAAGCGCGGCCGACACCAGTTGCAGGGGCGGTTCATCGAGGTCAACTGCGCGACCTTGCGCGGCGATGGCGCGATGTCGGCACTGTTCGGCCATGCCAAGGGCGCCTTTACCGGTGCGCAGAACGCCCGCGATGGCCTGCTGCGCGCGGCCGACGGCGGCATGCTGTTTCTCGACGAGATCGGCGAGCTTGGCGCCGACGAGCAGGCCATGCTGCTCAAGGCCATCGAAGAGAAGCGCTTCTTCCCGCTGGGCTCGGACCGCGAAGTGCAGAGCGACTTCCAACTGATCGCCGGTACCCATCGCGACCTGCGCGCGAAGGTCGCCGAAGGCTCGTTTCGCGAAGACCTGTTCGCCCGTATCAACCTGTGGACCTTCGCCCTGCCGGGGCTTGCGCAGCGGCGCGAAGACATCGAGCCGAACCTGGACTTCGAGTTGCAGCGCCATGCCCGCGAACAAGGCCGACAGGTGCGTTTCAACCTGGAGGCCAAGCGCAGCTACCTGACGTTCGCCCACGCCAGCGAAGCCCGCTGGGCCGGAAACTTCCGCGAGCTGTCGGCCTCGATCACGCGCATGGCGACGCTGGCCGACAGCGGGCGAATAGACGAAGCCCTGGTGGCAGAGGAGATCGAGCGTTTGCGTCATGCCTGGGGGCTGGAGGCCGAGAGCGAGCCGGTACTGGCCGGGCGCGAACTGGACCTGTTCGACCAGGTGCAGTTGCAGGCGGTGATCGACGTTTGTCGCCGCGCAGCAAGCCTGTCCGAGGCCGGGCGCCAATTGTTCGCTGTGTCGCGCCAGGAGAAGGCCAACCCCAACGACGCCGATCGCCTGCGCAAGTACCTGGCGCGATTCGGGCTGGATTGGCAGCAGGTGAAGGGTCAGGGGTGACAGCTAGACCGTAGGACATTTCTCAAGCTGAAACCAAATGCTTCGAGCCAAGCAGGCTTGGGAAGTATCCTACGCGCCTTGCCGAAGCTTCTCTGTTGTCGGGAAAGCACCTCAGGAATAACGTCCCTGGGTCGCGATGTTTGCGGCCGGGTGTGAGAACCCGTTGATGAGTAAAAGAGCATGTCTTTATGGCAGCCGCGCGCGGGCAGACTTCGGTCTGGCCGAGTTTTCTTTGCTCCCTCGGTTTTCTCACCCCGCGCGCGGCCGCCACCCAAAATCCTTGAGAAAGATGTGGCGGCTCCCTTGCACCAAGGAGTAAAGCCATGAAAAAGATCGTCCCCGACCCACCTCTCCTGACTGCCGGCCTGGAAACTTTCAATGAATCCGGCAACCCGCCTGTGGACATGTTCCGCATCCTGCCCGGCATTCCCGCCGAACATGCCTACGACGAAGTGATGAACCTGCTCGCCTGCATCCGCCACCTGCTGCACGAAGGGCTGATGGAGCAGGACGCCCGGCTGCTGACCGCCGCCGACTACCTGAGCGCCTTTGCCAAAGCGCTGATGACGGATGTCGAGCGCGGCAGGCTGCACTGATCTGAGGGCAACTGTCTGACCCAAAATTTAAAGTTCAGCCCAATCCCTGTGGGAGCGGCGGTTCGGCGTCCCGACTAGTCCCGCGATCGGGCGCGCAGCGGCCGTAAAACCAGGCCCCGAGGTGTTTCAGGAAAAGATAGTCGCCTGGATTGCGGCCGCTGCGCGCCCGATCGCGGGACAAGCCCGCTCCTACAGGGATCGAGTGGGAAGCGGGCATCGACTTAAGCAGGGCTTGCCAGCAAACGGTCGGTTTGCGGTATGCTCCCCCGGTCTTCAGGGCGGGGTGAAAGTCCCCACCGGCGGTAAATCGAAAGATGAGCCCGCGAGCGCCCCGGCCATGCCGGGGGTCAGCAGATCTGGTGAGACTCCAGAGCCGACGGTCATAGTCCGGATGAAAGAAGGCGCAAGCGCGGGGCCATCGGGCGCCCTTGCGCGCGCATTTTGTTCGCCCCGAGACGTTCATCGATCATTCACGAGGAGCGTTTCATGTCCACCTTGCACCACTCGAAATTCCCCAACGTCACCGCCGCCATCGCCGCCTTCCAGGCCGGGCGCCCCGTGCTGCTGCTCGACGACGACGATCGCGAGGACGAAGCCGATATCGTTGCCGCTGCCGAAAACCTGTCGCTGCAGACCATGGCCATGATGATTCGCGATTGCAGCGGCATCGTCTGCCTGTGCCTGGATGAAGCCACGGTCGATGCCCTGCAGCTCGCACCCATGGTGCAGAACAACCAGGCCCGCCACGGCACCGGATTCACCGTCACCATCGAGGCGGCCGAGGGTGTGAGCACCGGCGTGTCGGCCCAGGACCGGATCACCACCATCGAGGCCGCACTGCGCTCGACCGCCGAGCAGCGTCACATCGTCAGCCCTGGCCATGTGTTCCCATTGCGTGCGCGTGATGGCGGCGTGCTGACCCGTCGCGGCCATACCGAAGGCTCGGTGGACCTGGCGCGGCTGGCCGGGTTGCGACCAGCAGCGGTGCTGTGCGAGCTGATGAACCCCGACGGCAGCATGGCCCGGGGCGAGCAGGTGGCCGTGTATGCGCGCCAGTACAACCTGCCGGTAGTGACCATCGAGGAGCTGGCGCGCTATCGCGAAGCAATGCTGGAGCTTGAGGCACAACCCGCCTGATCTGCAGCGCGGCTCTTTGGTAGGTGCGGGCTTGCCCCGCTCCTACCAGTACAGCACTCAGCGCAGCCCCAGTTGCCCCTTGAGATAGGCGTACAACATCGCCGCACTCTTGCGATAACCCTCGGCAGTCAGGTGTACCAGGTCTGGTCGCCCCAGGCCGCTGGCCTGCCAGGCGACAATCGAGCACGGCCCGCCCATTCCTGCCTGCCAATCCCAGAACAGTGCCTTGTACTTCTGCGCCGCCTGGCGCTGGATGCGGATCACGCTCGCCAGCGGCTGTGGCTGGCGCGCAGCGCAACTGGCGGCCTTGCGCTGCTTGATCGAATCGGGCGGCCCGACCAGCAGGATGGCCGCCTTGGGCATTTCCTGGCGCAACCGGGCCAAGGTGACCTCCAACTGCGACTGGTACAGGGCAAGATCGAGCTTGTCGTCGAAGGCTTCGTTGGTGCCATAGGCCAGGATCACCAGGTCAGGCCGCAGCGCCTTGAGCGTGCCTTGCCAACCCGCCTGCCACTTGTCGACCACCTCTAGCCGTGCGCCGTTGATACCCAGCGACGAATAGGTGACCCCGGCGTTTTTCTGGCCCTGGATATACCAACCACCCAGCGCCACGCCCTGGACACCCTCCACACTCAGTTGCACCGGCAGGCCGAGATTGATGAAGGCTGGGCTGAAGCGCCACTCACCGTTGGTGGCCGGCAGCATGCGGCGCTGGCTGCCGTTGGCCACCAACGTGCTGCTGCGCGTTGCCTGATACAGGGCCGAGATCCGGTAGCGTTGTTCGTCGGGGTCGCGGGCCTGGATCTTCACGCCGGGGCGATCGACCACCGGCAGCGACAGGTAGCCACCCAACGGAAACTGGCTGCTCTGCTGGTTGCGCGCAGAAACCAGTTCCCACTGACGGCGCTCGCTGGTGACGATCACCCGGTCGTTGCGAATTCCCGGCACGGGCGAGGCCGGCACCAGGCCAATGCCACCGTCGCCATAGCGGGCCTGCAGCAGCTTGCGCAACTCACCGCTGAACAGGTCGGCAGCGGTGTGCGAATCACCCAGCTGGACGATGGAAATGGGCGCACGGCCGGCGTTGCGGAACTTGCCGGCGAGCAGCGCGAGGTTGCCGTCGTCGCGCACATTGGCGACAACGGCGGGCTTGGCCGCAGGCTGGGGTGGCGCGCTGGCGCCGGTGCTGCACGCGGGCAAGGCGCTGATCAGCAGCGCCACGCCCAGCAGGTGATGCCATAGGCGCATCTCAATGTCCTGTTGCAGTCAGGACCGGGAAGCTGATCAGTGACAGTACCTGCGCGGCGATCATCTTCTGGCCCGTGATGGTGAAATGAATGCCGTCGTCGACCCGGACCTTGACCCGCTTGCCCTCCGGCGTCTGCACCGTATACGAGAACTGCTCGTCGGGATAGCCGAGAATCGGGTTGGCCGAGACGTAGTGCTGGCCGAATTGCTGGGTGCGCTCCTGATAAAGGCCACTGAGGTAGCTCATCGCCGTCGACAGCCGCGACTTCTCCATGTTCGGCGGGCCGACCCAGATCACCTGGACATTGTGCTCGCGGGCCTGCTCGAGGATCGCGTCGATGCGCTCACGGTAGGCCACTTCCCACTCCGGCGACTTGAAACGCAGGAACGGCTTGCCCTTGCCCTGGGGCATGTCCCACGGGTCGTTAGGGCCGAGGAATACCACCATCAGGCGGACCTTCGGCGCGCTGGCGAGCGTGTCGGCCACGGTCTTCGGCCAGTTGAAGAAGCCCGGGTAGGCAAGCCCGGTGCTTTGCCGACTGAGGTTGATGGTGTGGATCTGGTAGCGCTTGCGCAGGCTGTTGGCCAGGTGCGGGGCGACGCCCTGCATCAGCGAGTCCCCCACCAGGAACACTTCATCGCCCGCCGCCAACGACGCCAGGGTGCCCGGTGCCACCATCTGCGGCAGCGGTGGCTTCACGACCACGGCAGCGGGCGGTGGCGCCAGTGCCGGTGCCGGTGCCGGTGCCGGTGCCGGTGCGACAGGGTGCGGGGCAGCTGTAGCGACATGCTCAGGCCTGGCCACAGGCGCCTGCAGATCGACACTCACCACCGGCATCGGCGGCGGCAGTTCCACCACAGGCTCTGTACTCGCCACCGCAACCTGCCCGTTGAGGCTGTCGAGGAAGCTGTCACGGCCCTGCTCCAGCGCTGTGGTCAGGCCCGCGCCCAGGCGCCAGGCTGGCAACTGCCCCAGCACCGGCAGTTCGCAACTGTCGTGATACTTCTGCTGGCAATACAGGCTGATCGAGTCCTGGTTCAGCCAGAACAGCAGGCCTGTGGCGACCACCATGGCATACAGCGTGCGCGCCGCGCCCATCTGCACCCGGACCAGCTGACGGATATCAGAAGCTTGCATAGATGAACCCCGGCACACCCGATTGCGACGCGAAGATCACCAGCGACACGAAGATCGCCAGTGGCAGTGGGTACAGTTGCCAGGGCAGGCGCTGGCTAGCTACGAAGCCCTGGCGCAGGGACGCCAGCCACTGTGGATACGTGGCGACGTACAACACACAGGCCAGCAGCGCTACACCGGTGGCCGAGTCGAGCCCGGCCAGGCTGACCTGGGCGATATCGCCAAGCATCTCCCAGGCGCCATCCAGGGTTGGGCTGCGGAAGAAGATCCAGGCGAAGGCGACGTAGTGGAACGTCAGCAGGCGCGCCAGCAGCCCGCTGCCCGGCAGGCGCACAAAGCCCGGCCACAACTGCTCGAACAGCTTGTACAGGGCCAGCCCCACCCCATGCAGCGCGCCCCAGAGGATGAAATTCAGACTCGCGCCGTGCCACAGCCCGGAGATCAGCATGGCCAACAGCATGTTCAGGTTGCCGCGCCACACCCCTTTGCGATTGCCGCCCAGGGGGATGTAGATGTAGTCACGAATGAAGCGCGACAGGCTGATGTGCCAGCGCCCCCAGAACTCCTTGAGGTTGCGCGCGGCATAAGGCGCGTTGAAGTTCTCCGGCAGGCGAAAACCCAGCAGCAGGGCGATGCCGGTGACCAGGTTGGTATAGCCGCTGAAGTTGAAATAGATCAGGAAGCTGTAGCCATAGACGCTGAGCAGCACCTGCTCGGGCGTGAAGCTGCCCGGGGTTTCGAATACCGGATCGACCCACTGGCTGCCCAGCCAGCCGCTGAGCAGGAACAGCTTGACCACCGCCAGGGCGATCAGGCCAAGCGCCCGCTGCGGCTCCAGCACTTCACGCATGGCCTGCGGGCGGATCTGCGGCAGCAGATGCGCCGCGCGATTGACCGGGCCTGCGATCAGGCTGGGGAAGAAGGCCAGGTACAGCGCCAGGTCCACCGGCGGCGCCGAGACCATCTCGCCGCGGTTGATCGACACCAGGTAGCTGACCGAATGGAAGGCATAGAACGAAAGGCCAATCGGCACCAGCAGCTCGAGCACCGGCAGCGACACCTCGAGCCCGACAGCCGTGAATGCGCCCTGCACACTGGCGGCGAAGAACTCCTGGTATTTGAAGAGGTAGAAACACCCCAACACCAGCGCCAGCAGTAAAACGCCATTGAGCCAGCGGCCGGGCTGGCGCGCAGCCAGCAACCCCAGCAGATACACCAGCACGCTGTAGCCGAGCAGGATGTACAACGATTGCAGGCTGAAACTCGCCACCAGCCCGTAGCTGGCCGCAAGCAGCAGCAGGTTCTGCAGGCGCAGGCTCCAGCACAGGCTCCAGTAGACAATGAAGAAGAGCGTGAAACAGAGGCCGAATTCGATCGAAAGGAAGCTCACAACGTAGTCCGTTACGTGACGTCGAGAAGAAGATGGCCCAAGGCTATCAAGATGCCCAGGCCAGAGCGCGCGGGATTATGGCAGAGCCCCCATGGGGTCACAATCCGACCACGTCTCAAATTGCAATAAGAAACTTCTGAAGCAAGTGCAACAAAATACTACTAACGGATTGCCTCCTGGGAGGTACCGCAATTTGCTCCCCCCGCCCCGCTCTGCTAGTGTCGCGCCGTTAAAAACGCCACCGAGACAGTCGCCATGGCCCGCAAGAAAACCTCCATCGATTTCGAACAATCCCTCGCCGACCTGCAAGCCCTGGTCGAGCGCCTGGAGACCGGCGAGCTGTCGCTGGAAGAGTCGCTGGCAGCGTTCGAGCAGGGGATCGCCCTGACCCGCGACTGCCAGGGCGCGCTGGCCCAGGCCGAACAGAAGGTGCAGATCCTCCTGGAGCGTGACGGCGAACTGGCCGCCGAGCCCTTCGACGCGGAACCGCAGGAATGATCAACAGCTACCAGAGCGCCTGCCAGGCGCGCGTCGACGCCGCCCTCGAGCCGCTGTTCGTGGCGCCGTCCAAGGAGCTCGAACGACTCTACGCAGCGATGCGCTACAGCGTGATGAACGGCGGCAAGCGTGTACGCCCGCTGCTCGCCTACGCCGCCTGCGAAGCCTTTGGCGTTGCGCCCGAGCAAGCCAACGGCGCAGCCTGTGCGGTAGAGCTGATCCATGCCTACTCGCTGGTGCATGACGACCTGCCGGCCATGGACGACGACGACCTGCGCCGCGGTCAGCCGACCACCCACAAGGCATTTGACGAAGCCTGCGCGATCCTCGCTGGCGACGGCCTGCAGAGCCTGGCCTTCAGCGCGCTGCTCGATGCGCACCTGAGCCCGCAGCCTGACGCCATCCGCCTGGCCATGGTCCAGGCCCTGGCCAAGGCCGCAGGCCCGGCCGGCATGGTCGGCGGCCAGGCCATCGACCTCGGTTCGGTCGGGGTCAAGCTCGACCAGCAGGCCCTGGAATACATGCACCGGCACAAGACCGGCGCACTGATCGAGGCCAGCGTGCGTCTCGGCGCCCTGGCCAGCGGCCGTGCCGAAGCCACCCAACTGGATGCCTTGCAGACTTATGCACAGGCCATCGGCCTCGCGTTCCAGGTGCAGGACGACATCCTCGACGTCGAAAGCGATACCGCCACCCTGGGCAAGCGCCAGGGCGCCGACATCGCTCGTGACAAACCAACCTACCCCGCCCTGCTCGGCCTGGATGCCGCCAAGGCCTATGCGATCGAACTGCGCGACCAGGCGCTGGTCGCACTTGAAGGGTTCGGCGAAAGCGCCGAGCCGCTGCGGGCGCTGGCGCGCTATATCGTCGAGCGCCGCCATTAAGCGTTGATGCCAATCCCCTGTGGGAGCGGGTTTACCCGCGAATGCGATGCCGGGCCTACCGCCGTCTTCGCGGGCAAACCCGCTCCCACAGGGTCGGCGTAACCCGTGGTCCAATGGGCACTTTTCCCACAATGGGGTAAACTGCCGCGTCTTCAAACCTATAACGACTCGCCTGATGCCCACGACGTTTCAAGAGATCCCCCGCGAACGCCCGGTCACGCCTCTGCTGGACCGCGCCGACACGCCAGCCGGCCTGCGCCGGCTAGCCGAAGCCGACCTGGAGAGCCTGGCCGACGAACTGCGCCAGGAGCTGCTCTACACCGTGGGCCAGACTGGCGGGCACTTCGGCGCAGGCCTAGGCGTCATCGAGCTGACGATCGCCCTGCACTACGTCTTCGACACCCCGGACGATCGTCTGGTATGGGACGTCGGTCATCAGGCCTACCCGCACAAGATCCTCACCGGTCGTCGCCAGCGCATGCTCAGCCTGCGCCAGAAGGACGGCGTCGCTGCCTTCCCGCGTCGCAGCGAGAGCGAGTACGACACCTTCGGCGTCGGCCACTCGAGCACCTCGATCAGCGCCGCACTGGGCATGGCCATCGCCGCTCGTCTGCAGAACGACCCGCGCAAGTCCATCGCCGTGATCGGTGACGGCGCGCTGACCGCTGGCATGGCCTTCGAAGCGTTGAACCATGCCCAGGAAGTCGATGCCGACATGCTGGTGATCCTCAACGATAACGACATGTCGATCTCGCGCAACGTCGGCGGGCTGTCCAACTACCTGGCCAAGATCCTGTCCAGCCGCACCTACGCGAGCATGCGCGAAGGCAGCAAGAAAGTGCTGTCGCGCCTGCCCGGCGCCTGGGAGATCGCCCGGCGCACCGAAGAGTACGCCAAGGGCATGCTGGTGCCCGGCACCCTGTTCGAGGAGCTGGGCTGGAACTACATCGGCCCGATCGACGGTCATGACCTGCCGACGCTGATCGCCACCCTGCGCAACATGCGCGACCTCAAGGGCCCGCAGTTCCTGCACGTGGTCACCAAGAAAGGCAAGGGTTTCGCCCCCGCCGAGGTCGACCCGATCGGCTACCACGCCATCACCAAGCTCGAACCTGTCGACAAGCCCGCCGCGCCGAAAAAGCCCAGCGGGCCCAAGTATTCCGCCGTGTTCGGGCAGTGGCTGTGCGACATGGCCGGCGCCGACAACCGCCTGGTGGGCATCACTCCAGCAATGAAGGAAGGTTCGGACCTGGTCGCCTTCAGCGAGCGCTTCCCGGAGCGCTACTTCGACGTGGCGATCGCCGAGCAGCACGCCGTCACCTTCGCTGCCGGCATGGCCTGCGAAGGCGCCAAGCCGGTGGTGGCGATCTACTCGACCTTCCTGCAGCGCGCCTACGACCAGCTGATCCACGACGTGGCGGTACAGGACCTCGACGTGCTGTTCGCCATCGACCGCGCCGGCCTGGTCGGCGAGGACGGTCCGACCCACGCTGGCAGCTTCGACCTCTCGTACCTGCGCTGCATCCCCGGCATGCTGGTGATGACCCCGAGCGACGAGAACGAGCTGCGCAAGATGCTCAGCACCGGGCACCTGTACAAAGGCCCGGCCGCCGTACGCTACCCGCGCGGCACCGGCCCCAACGCGCCGATCGACGGGGACCTGGAGCCACTGGAAATCGGCAAGGGTGTGATTCGTCGCCAGGGTTCGAAAGTCGCGCTGCTGGTGTTCGGCGTGCAACTGACCGAAGCGCTGCAGGTGGCCGAGCAGATCGATGCCACGGTGGTCGACATGCGCTTCGTCAAGCCGCTCGACGAAGCGCTTGTACTGGAGATGGCCGGCAGCCATGAGCTGCTGGTGACCATCGAGGAAAACGCCATCATGGGCGGCGCCGGTGCGGCGGTCAGCGAGTTCCTGGCGCGTGAGGCGGTGGTCAAGCCACTGCTGCACCTGGGCTTGCCGGATATCTATGTCGAGCATGCCAAGCCTGCGCAGATGCTGGCCGAGTGCGGGCTGGATGCTGCCGGTATCGAAGCTTCCGTCAAAGCCCGAATGGCCAAGCTCGGCCTCTAAGGCCCTTTCGCGGGCAGTCGGCGCGGCGCTCCGACCGCCCGCGAATGCTATTGTACTGCCCATGAAAATCCTGACCTTCGCCCCGCTGCTGTGCCTCC
Organism: Pseudomonas sp. A014; assembly: GCF_052378495.1. NCBI lineage: Bacteria > Pseudomonadati > Pseudomonadota > Gammaproteobacteria > Pseudomonadales > Pseudomonadaceae > Pseudomonas > Pseudomonas sp. A014. Next base: position 590,076 of record NZ_CP199001.1, on the reverse strand, counting down.
CTCTTCCGCTGCTGGCCGCCGAGCGCGACGACGCTCTCAAGCTCTCCGACACCCTGATCAGTGCCAATCGCCAGGTCGAGTCGCGCACCGCCACCAGCGCCGCCAACAGCGTCTTCACCCGTAACGATATCGATCGCCTGCAACCCAGCAGCGTCACCGAACTGCTGAGCCGCGTGCCTGGTGTGCAGGTGGCGCCGACCGGGGGTCGGGGCAGCCTGCCGGGTATATTCATCCGCGGCACCAAGGCCGCACAGAGCCTGGTGCTGGTCGATGGCGTGCGCATCGCCAACGCCACCTCCGGCGACAGCGGCCTGCAGTTTCTCGACGTCGACCAGATCGAGCGCGTCGAAGTGCTGCGCGGCTCGCGCTCGGCGGTCTACGGCAGCGACGCCATCGGCGGGGTGATCCAGATCTTCACCCGACGCGCCAGCGGCCCCGGCCTGCAACCGCGGCTGCGCCTGGCGGCCGGCAGCAACCAGACCTTCCAGCGCAGCCTGGGACTGTCCGGTGGCGATGGCCAGACACGCTTCAACCTCGGCGCCAGCCTCGACGAAACCGCAGGCATCGATTCGACCGGGCCGTCCTTCGCCAGCGATGGCGATCACGACGCCTACCGCAACAAATCTTTCAACCTGAGCCTGAGCCACACCTTCGGTGAGCGCTTCGAGGCCGGGGTGAACCTGCTCGACAGCCGCGGGCGCAGCGAATACGACAACCCCTTCGGCCGATTCGACCCAGTCAGCTTCGAAAGCTTCGGCCAGAAACCCTACACCGACTTCACCGTCAGCAGCCTGGGCACCTATATCGATGCCCAGCTCAGCGACCTCTGGCATTCGCGCGTGGAGATCGGCCACAGCGAGAACCGCGACCGCAAGCGCGACAAGCTCAGCGACGATGGCAGCGTATTCAACACCTATCGCGACCAGATCACCTGGCAGAATGATCTCGCCCTCGATGCACGGAACAACCTCTCGCTGGGCGCCGACTGGTATCAGGACCGGGTGCATGGCAGCACCGACTTCGCCGAGGACAGGCGCTACAACCGGGCAGCCTTCCTCCAGCATCGCTACAGCGGCGAAAGTTTCTCCACCGAATTGGGTGTGCGGCGCGACCAGAACCAGCAGTTCGGCGGCCAGACCACCTGGAGCGCCAGCCTGACCCTGCCGCTGAACACCGACAACGACCTGCTGCTGTCGTACAGCGAAGGGTTTCGCGCCCCCACCTTCAACGACCTGTACTACCCGCAGTACAGCAACCCTGACCTCGACCCTGAGCGCTCCAGGAGCTACGAACTGCAATGGCGCAGCCAGTTGAGCGACAGCAGCCGCCTGGAAACCTCGCTGTACCGCACCGATCTGCGCGATGCGATCATCTTCGGCGAGGGCTCGATCCCGCGAAACGTTGCCTCGGCGCGGATCAACGGCATGGAGATGTCACTGACCCAGGACTGGGGCCCCTGGCGCAGCCAGCTTGGCCTGGCGCTGATCGACCCACGTGACCGTGACACCGGCCATACCCTGGCTCGCCGCGCCCGCCGAACCTTGAGCCTGGACCTGGACAGGCAGTTCGAGCGCTTCAGTATGGGGGCGAGCTGGCAGGCATTGAGCAACAGCTATGACGACGAGGCCAATCGCAACAGGCTCGGCGGTTATGCACTGCTGGGCCTGCGCGGCAGCTGGGCGGCCAGCGATGCGCTGAAGTTCGAGGCCAAGGTGGATAACCTGCTGGACAAAGGCTACAGCCGCGCGCTCTACAACTATGACGGCAATGACTACGGCTACCGCGAAGAAGGCCGCACCTGGCTGCTGAGCCTTACCTGGACACCGGCGCTGTAGACGCCAGCAGCGCACACAGGCGCGCCGTCGCTTCGATCATCTGTCCGCTGGGGCGCTCCAGGCCCCTGTCGGGCACCACCAGCAGGTGCCCACCGGCAACGGCGCTGAGCTTTGGCCAGGCCTTCCAACCAGCCAACTGCGCAGCGTCACCGGCAAGGATCACATCAGGGTCGCGCGCCAGCACCGACTCGACGTTCACCTGCGGCGCAGGCTGCTCAAGGTCGGCAAAGACGTTGCGCGCCCCACAGACCGTCAGTGCATCACTCACCACCTGACGGCCCCCCAGGGTGTACAACGGCTGATCCCAGACCTGATAGAACACCTTGAGTGGCTGCTCGCGGCGATAGCGCTCGCGCAGTTCGGCCAGGCGCTCGCGCAACCTCTCAGCGTAACGCTGCCCCTGCTCGGCACGCCCCAGGCGCACGGCGATGGCCTGGATCTGCCCGATCAGTTGCTCAAGGTCCTGGGGCTCGCTGCTGAACGTGGTAATCCCCAGCTGACGCAACTGGTCGCGCTGGGCCGGGGGCACGCTGCCGGGCCAGAGCAGCAGCAGGTCGGGCTTGAGCGCCAGCAGGTGTTCCATGTCCAGCTGCCCGTAGCGCCCGACCGATGGCAGATCCTTCAGACGCTGCGGCCGCTCGCCGCTGTCGAGCACGCCCACCAGCAAATCGTCCGCCTCAAGCTCCAGGACGATCTCGGTCATCGACGGCCCGAGGCTGATCACGCGCGGCCCTGCCTCGGCAAATGCACCGATCGACAGCAGCACGGCAACGAAGAAGGCGCGCATCAGCCCAATTGGCGCGGGATGCGATAGAGGTAGAGCAGCACCACGGTAGACAGCGCCAGCAGCACCTGCGGCACCGCCTCCAGCCCCACCAGCACCGAGAGCGCGGCGATCCAGGCCGGGAAGCAGGCGTAGGTCATCGCCAGACGACGAACCCGCGCCAGTTCGATCCAGGCGGCGGGCTCTTCGGGGGTGTCGAGCACCTTGGAGGTGGCGATCAGCGCCCGCTTGTAGGCACCGAAGCGCGGCAGGCTGAGAAACATGGTGGCCGCACCGGCAATGAACAGTGGCATCGCCAGCACCGGAATCAGCGCTTCACTGCCACCAAAAGCCCAGGCCATGACCAGTAGCGGCACCAGCCCGACAGCCAGATACTGCCACCAGGCCAGCGCCAGGCGCCGCTTCACCTGGCCACGGGTCACGCCTGGGGCGCCTCGCCCTGGTGACGGTTGCCCATCATGTGACCGAGCTTGTCGGCCTTGGTCGCCAGGTACAGGCGGTTGTGCGGGTTGTGGCCAGTGTGCAGCGGCACGCGTTCGGCAACCACGATGTTCATGTCGGTCAGGGCTTTGACCTTGCGTGGGTTATTGGTCATCAGGCGCAGCGACTTGACGCCCAGGTGCTCGAGCATCGGCAGGCACATGGCGTAGTCACGCTGGTCGGCCGCAAAGCCCAGGCGCTCGTTGGCCTCGACGGTATCGGCGCCGCCATCCTGCAGCTCATAGGCGCGGATCTTGTTCAACAGGCCGATGCCTCGACCTTCCTGACGCAGGTACAGCAACACGCCACGACCTTCACGGGCGATGGCCTGCAGCGCGGCTTCCAGTTGCGAGCCGCAGTCGCAACGCTGGCTGAACAGAGCGTCGCCGGTCAGGCATTCGGAGTGCAGACGCCCGAGCACCGGTTCACCGTCGGCGATATCACCCAGGCTGAGCACCACATGCTCGCGGCCGGTGGCTTCGTCGAGAAAGCCATGCATGGTGAATGTCGCAAAGGGCGTTGGGAGTTTGGAGGCGGCAACAAAGACGACGGGCACGTTGTGCTCCTGATAAGTAGGAAATTTCAATGGGCCAGATTGTATCAGCAGCCCAGCGGGCATGCGCAGGCTGAATCTCGCGGCTTAAGATCGAAAAGTTCGATGCATAGGCTCGCCCGATACGCCCCCCGCGGTCGGAGCCTCGGCGATCAATGCGGCTGGCTGTCGGAAGCGAACGGGTACGGCTGCTTCCAGCGTTCGAAGATCGAGCGCAGCTCGCCACTGCGTACCAGCTTCTCCATGCGCTGGTCGAACAGGTCGCGCAGGGCCTTGCCTTGATCGCTGCGGGTAAAGGCCAGATACAGCGGCAGCTCAGCGATGTGGGTGCGGCGGAAGTCCTGCGGCTTGCTGGCCTGGTGCAGCACGTAATTCACTTCGGTTTCGGCATCGATATAGAAATCCACCCGGTCATGCTCCAGCATCGGCAGGATGCCTTCGCGGCGCTGGATCTCGCGGAAGTTTTTCACATCGGGCAGGTAGCTCTGGTAGTCATAGCCGCGCACCCACGCCAGGCGGTACTCGCCGACGCTGTTCAGCGTCGGAACCGGCTTGCTGGCGAGCCCCAATGCATAGATATGGTCCATATCGAAGTGCCAGCGCGGGTAGAGGTTGTCTTCGTTCTCCTGCTTGTACGAACCCACCCAGGCATCGGCCTCGCCGCGCCTGACCAGCCCGACTGCACGGCTGTAAGGCGCGCTCGTTACCTCGACCTTCACCCCGGCCGGTTCGAACACCTTGCGCAGCACATCCCAGGCAACCCCGCTGCCATCGGCGTTGGTGTAGTCGATCCACTCCTCGCTGACCAGCCGCACCTGCTTCGGCAACTCAACGGCCCCGGCTCTCCAGGGCAGGAAAACCAGCATCAGCGCCAGCAGCACAGTCCGTATGGCCATCGACCCGCTCCCTGTATCAGGCTACCGCCCAAACCAGCACTTGCATGCCCAGCCAGGCGAACACGCCAGCCAGGATATCGTCGAGCATGATGCCGACACCGCCGTGCACATGGCGGTCGATCCAGCGGATCGGCCAAGGCTTGAGTATGTCGAAGAAGCGGAACATCAGGAACCCTGCGAGCAGCCACTGCCAACCTTCGGGCACCAGCCACAAGGTGATCCACATGCCGACCATCTCGTCCCAGACGATGCCTTCATGATCGTGCACGCGCAAGTCGTTCGCCACCTTGCCGCACAGCCAGAAGCCGAACAGCATGGTGATTCCCAGCAGCAGCCAGTAGCCCCAGTCCGGCAGCATCTGCCACAGCGGGATGAACGGCAGCGCCACCAGCGAGCCCCAGGTCCCCGGCGCCTTGGGCAAGGTACCGGAGCCGAAGCCGAACGCGATGAAGTGCCATGGATTGCGCCAGACCGAAGGCGGAACGAACTCCGCAGGCACCTGATTGGGGTGGTCGGTCACGGTGTCTCCCTGAAATGTTGATAGCCCCGTTGCGTGGGGGTGATGTCACGACCCTGGCGATCACGCAGCGTGACGCCCTGCCCGTCCAGGACGCGGCCGATGACATGGACATGGATGAACCCCGGCAGCTGCAATGCCTGGTGTTGCGCGGCGGGGATGGTGAAGGCCAGCACATAGTCGTCGCCGCCGGTGAGCGCCGCGTGCACGGCAGCGTCACACCCGAGGAAAGCCTCCAGTTCGGTAGATACCGGAACCTGATGCTGGTTCACTTCGAGGGCGACGCCCGAGGCCCGGGCGATATGACCGCAGTCGGCAAGCAGGCCGTCGGAAACGTCCAGCGCCGCCGTGGCCTGGCCACGCAGCAGCTGGCCCAAGGTGAGCTGCGGCATCGGCGACCAGTACTGCGCAAGCAGCGCCTGGGCCTGTTCAGCCGGCGCCTGGCGCTCGCCCAACACCAGCGGCAAGGCCCCTGCGGCGTTGCCCAGGTTGCCGCCGACACACAGCAGGTCGCCCGGCCTGGCACCATCACGGCGCAAGGCCTGCCCGGCCGGAACCCGGCCAAACACAGTGACGGTGATGCTCAGGGGGCCGCGGGTGGTGTCGCCGCCGATCAGGCTCATGCGACAGCGGTGGGCCATACGCTGCAGGCCTTCGGCATAGGCTTGCAGCCAATCCGCGCTGACCTCGGGCAAGGTCAGGGCCAGGGTGAAGCCAATGGCAGTCGCGCCCATGGCCGCCAGGTCGCTCGCGGCCACGGCCAACGAGCGCTGGCCGAGCAGCGAGGGGTCGCAGACTGCCGGGAAGTGCACACCTGCGACCAGCGTGTCGGTGGAGACTGCCAGCTGTTCGCCGGCCGGCAGCTCCAGCAGGGCGCAATCGTCGCCGATCCCCAGGGCCACGCCGTCACCGCCCTGCGCACAAGGCGCGGCGGCAAAGAAGTGGCGGATCAGCTCGAACTCACCCATGGCTCGTCAGCGCCGCGATCAGCGCTTGTTGGCCTTGACTTCAGCTTCGCGCAGGTTGGGCGCGAGCTTGTCGAGCACACCGTTGACGAACTTGTGGCCATCGGTGGCACCGAAGACCTTGGCCAGCTCAACGCCTTCGTTGATCACCACGCGGTACGGAACGTCGACGCGCTTGATGAACTCCCAGGTGGACAGACGCAGCACGGCCAGCTCGACCGGGTCGAGTTCGTCCAGTGCCAGGTCCAGGCAAGGGCTGAGTGCGCTGTCGATTTCGCCCTTGATTGCCGGAACTCCGTGGAGGATTTCGCGGAAATAGGCACCGTCGACATCGGAGAAATCGTTATCGACCCGGAACTGAGCCTCGATCTCGTTCAGCGAATGCTGCGCCATGTGCCACTGGTAGAGCGCTTGCGTGGCGAGCTTGCGGGCTTCGCGACGCTTGGCACTCTTGGAGGGCTTGCCGGCATCCGCAGGTTTTGGATCGCGCGGGTTGAAACGATCGCTGTCGTCGCTAATCACTTGGCCTCCAACTGCGCCAGCAGGCTGACCATTTCCAGGGCGGACAGGGCAGCTTCGGCACCTTTGTTACCGGCTTTGGTGCCGGAACGCTCGATGGCTTGCTCGATGGAGTCGACGGTCAGCACGCCGAAGGATACCGGAACGCCGAACTCCATGGACACCTGGGCCAGGCCCTTGGTGCATTCGCCCGCCACGTATTCGAAGTGCGGGGTACCGCCACGGATCACTGCACCCAGGGCGATGATCGCGCTGTAGTCGCCTTGCTGGGCGACTTTCTGTGCCACCAGCGGGATCTCGAAGGCACCCGGGGCACGGATGATGGTGATGTCGCTTTCGCTGACGCCATGGCGAACCAGGGCATCGACGGCACCGCTCACCAGGCTTTCGACGACGAAGCTGTTGAAGCGGCCAACCACCAAAGCATAGCGACCTTTGGGGGCGATGAAGGTACCTTCGATGGTCTTCAGGGTCATTCCGGTATTCTCATATTAAAGAGCGAGGCCGCACCAGGCGGCCTTCGGGAGGGTTCGGACACGAGCGCCAGGACAATGCTGGCGCACCTGTGTCACTCGGAGGGCACGTATTCTACAACTTCCAGATCGAATCCGGATATCGCGTTGAACTTCATCGGCGAGCTCATCAGGCGCATCTTGCGCACACCGAGGTCGCGCAGGATCTGCGAACCGGCACCCACGGTGCTGTAGGTGCTCGGCACCTTGGCCTGCACATCGCCCGCGCTTTCGCGGATATGCGCCAGCAGCACATCGCCGTCCAGCGGGTGGCCCAGCAGCAGCACCACGCCGCTGCCGGCCTCGGCCACGGCAGCCATGGCCGCGCGCAGGCTCCAACGGCCCGGCTGCTTGACCAGCAGCAGGTCACGCAGCGGATCCATGTTGTGCACACGCACCAGGGTCGGCTCTTCGGCGCAGATCTTGCCCAGCGTCAGCGCCATGTGCACGTCGCCTTCCACCGAGTCACGGTAGGTGACCAGGTTGAACTGGCCCAGCTCGCTTTCGACCGGTTGTTCGGAGACGCGCTGCACGGTGCGCTCGTGGATCATGCGGTAGTGGATCAGGTCGGCGATGGTGCCGATCTTGAGATTGTGCTCGGCGGCGAACACTTCCAGCTCGGCGCGGCGCGACATGGTGCCGTCGTCGTTCATCACTTCGCAGATGACGCCACTCGGCTCGAAACCGGCCATGCGCGCCAGGTCGCAGGCCGCTTCGGTGTGGCCGGCGCGGGCCAGGGTGCCGCCAGGCTGAGCCATCAGCGGGAAGATGTGGCCAGGGCTGACGATATCCTCGGCCTTGGCGTCCTTCGCCGCGGCAGCCTGGACGGTGCGGGCGCGGTCGGCGGCGGAGATGCCGGTGGTGACGCCCTCGGCGGCCTCGATCGACACGGTGAACTTGGTGCCGAAGCCGGAGCCGTTGCGCGGCGCCATCAGCGGCAGCTTGAGCGTTTCGCAGCGCTCGCGGGTCATCGGCATGCAGATCAGGCCACGGGCGTGCTTGGCCATGAAGTTGATGTGCTCGGGCAGGCAGCACTCGGCTGCCATGATGATGTCGCCTTCGTTTTCGCGGTCTTCGTCATCCATGAGGATGACCATTTTGCCCTGGCGGATGTCTTCGACCAGTTCTTCGATGCTGTTGAGCGCCACGCGGCACCCCCTTCTCAATCAGGATTTCAAGAAGCCGTTGGCGGCCAGGAAGCTTTCGGTGATGCCACTGCCTTTGCTCGGCTCGGCGGCCTTGTCGCCCAGCAGCAGACGCTCCAGGTAACGGGCCAGCAGGTCGACCTCAAGGTTCACCCGACGACCTGCACGGTAGTCGGCCATGATGGTTTCGGACAGGGTGTGCGGGACGATGGTCAGCTCGAACTCAGCGCCATCGACCTCATTGACCGTCAGGCTGGTGCCATCGACGGTGATCGAGCCCTTGTGGGCAATGTACTTGGCCAGCTCTTTCGGGGCGCGCACGCGGAACTGGTTGGCGCGGGCGTTATCGCTGCGCGAGATGATTTCGCCGACACCGTCGACGTGGCCGCTGACCAGGTGGCCGCCCAGGCGGGTGGTGGGGGTCAGGGCTTTTTCCAGGTTGACCCGGCTGCCGCTCTTGAGCTCGACCATGGCGGTGCGCTTGAGGGTCTCGACGCTGACGTCGGCCCAGAAGCCATCGCCTGGCAGTTCCACGGCGGTCAGGCACACGCCGTTGACCGCGATACTGTCGCCGAGCTTGACGTCGCCCAGGTCGAGCTTGCCGGTTTCGACGTAGACGCGCACGTCACCGCCCTTGGGGGTCATGCTGCGAATGGTGCCGATGGATTCGATGATGCCGGTGAACATGGTGTTCTCCTCAGGTACGGGCTGCGCGAAGCAAGCCCGGCATTATACGCCGGGCGCGGGCAAGGGGATGGCCGTGACTCGCCAGTCATCGCCCACGGCGCGCATTTCGATGATCTTCAGCCGCGGCGCTTCGCTCATGTGCTCCAGCGGCCACTCCAGCAACGGGCGAGCCTGGGAGCCGAGGAACGTGCCGGCGACGAACAGCTGGTATTCGTCGATCAGGCCGTGGCGAGCGAAGGCGCCGACCAGACCGGCGCCCGCTTCGAGCAGGACCTCGCTGGCACCGCGCTCGGCCAGCAGGCGCAGCAGCGCAGGCAAGTCGACCTGGCCATCGCTGCCGGGCAGCACCAGCAACTCGTGGCCGGCCGCGGCGTAGCGCGGGTCCGGCGCGGCGGCGGTGACCACCAACGCCGGACCGGCCTGAAAGAACGGGGCGTCCAGCGGCAGGCGCAGACGGCCATCGACCAACACCCTCAGCGGCGGGCGCGTCACGGCCAGCGCGGTCATTTCGTCGTCCAGGCCAAGCTCGGCGGCGCGCACGGTCATCCGCGCGTTGTCGTCCAGCACGCTCTGGGCGCTGGTCAGCACCACGCTGGAGCGGGCGCGCAGGCGCTGTACCGCGGCGCGCGCAGCGGGGCCGGTAATCCACTGGCTCTCGCCGCTGGCCATGGCAGTGCGGCCATCCAGGCTCATCGCCAGCTTGGCACGAACGAATGGCAGCCCATGCTCCATGCGCTTGAGAAAGCCCGGGTTGAGCGCGCGGGCTTCGGCCTCGAGCACGCCACTGGCAACCTCGATACCGGCTTCGGCCAGCCGACCCAGGCCACGCCCGGCCACCTGCGGGTTGGGGTCTTGCATCGCCGCCACCACCCGCGCCACACCTGCCTTGACCAGCGCCTCGGCGCACGGTGGCGTGCGGCCATGGTGGCTGCAGGGCTCGAGGGTGACGTAGGCGCAGGCGCCACGCGCACGCTCACCGGCCTGGCGCAGGGCATGCACTTCGGCATGCGGCTCGCCGGCACGCACGTGCCAGCCCTCGCCGACCACTTCGCCATCGCGAACGATCACGCAGCCCACCCGCGGGTTGGGATGGGTGGTGTACAGGCCCTTGCGGGCCAGTTCCAAGGCACGGGCCATGTAATGGGCGTCAAGCAACGCGGTCTGGCTGGACATGCTTACTCTTTGGCTGGCTCACGGGCCAGGCGGTCGATTTCTTCACGGAATTCGTCGAGGTCCTGGAAGCGCCGATACACCGAAGCGAAGCGGATGTAGGCAACTTCGTCGAGCTTGCGCAGCTCGGACATCACCAGCTCGCCGACCACCAGCGACTTCACTTCGCGCTCGCCGGTAGCCCGCAGGCGGCTCTTGATGTGCGCCAGCGCCGCTTCCAGGCGCTCGACGCCGACAGGGCGCTTCTCCAGCGCCCGTTGCATGCCGGCACGCAGTTTGTCTTCGTCGAAGGGCTGGCGCGTGCCGTCCTGCTTGATCAGCCGGGGCAAGACCAGTTCGGCGGTCTCGAAGGTGGTGAAGCGCTCGCCGCAGGCGACGCATTCGCGGCGGCGGCGGACCTGTTCGCCCTCGGCGACCAGTCGCGAATCGATGACCTTGGTGTCGTTGGCACCGCAAAAGGGACAGTGCATGGTGGCAGGCAACAAAAAAAGGGAGGGCCATGGTAGCGCATCCCACTGGCAAGACAAGCCAAAGGGGTTACCATCCAGAGAAATCTGCCTGTGAAGGATTACCCCATGCACCATCGAGCCCTCGTCGTCCTGTGCCTGGCCGGCCTGCTCGCCGCCTGCGGCAGCGACCGACCGAAGCCCGAGCAGCCTGTGGCGCCCAGCGCGCCCAAGACGGTCAAGAAGAGCGACGAACCGGGCCCGCTGCCGGCCTACCAGCGCGAACTCAGCGGCACCCTGATGGAAATCCCCGCAGGCGCCGAAGTCGAGCTGGCACTGCTGGTGATCGACGAGCGCGGCCGCCCCCAACGCCTGCTGGCCAGCAGCGACCTGACCGGCACCGGCCAGGCCCTGCCGTATCATCTGCGCTTCAACCCCGAGGCCTTTCCTGCCGGCGCCCGGGTCGAGCTGCGCGGGCGCGCCAGCCGTTCCGGCCAACTGATCATGCACCTGCCGCCGCAGCGCATCGTCCAGGCCGAAACCCAGACCACCGGCCCACTGCGTTTCGAGAAGGCGCCATAACGTGACCCCGCTACACCTGCAACAGGCCCTCAGCGGCCTGATTGGCGAAGCGCGCCTGGTCATCAGCGAATTGCCGGGCTGCGACCTCAAGCTGTGGCTGATCGACGCCGAGAACATGGACCGGGCATTCAGCCCCGACGAGACCCGGCGCATCCTCGACGAGCCCCCCTACTGGAGCTTCTGCTGGGCCAGCGGCCTGGCCATGGCCCGCTACCTGGCCCAACACCCCGAATGGGTACGTGACAAGCGCGTGCTGGACTTCGGCGCAGGTTCGGGGATCTCCGGCATCGCCGCAGCCCGTGCCGGTGCGCGCGAGGTGGTCGCCTGCGACCTCGACCCGCTGGCCCTGGACGCATGCCGCGCCAACGCTGCACTCAACGGCGTGACGCTGGGCTACAGCGAGGATTTTTTCGCCGAAGCGGACCGCTTCGACCTGATCCTCGTCGCCGACGTGCTGTACGACCGCGCCAACCTGCCCTTGCTCGATGCCTTTCTCGGCCGGGGTCGCCAGGCACTGGTCGCCGATTCGCGGGTACGCGACTTCAGCCACCCGCTCTATCGCCAGCTCGGCGTGCTCGACGCCCTGACCCTGCCAGACCTGGCCGAGCCGCACGAATTCCGCCGGGTCAGCCTGTACCACGCCAGCCGCGAGCCTTTATAGTGGTGCCATTCCGAATGTGCGAAAGCTGCGAGAGTTGCGATGAGCCAAGCTTCTTCTAATACCGCCACGCCCTACATCTTCGACGCCACCGATGCCAACTTCCAGCAACTGGTGATCGAGAACTCCTTCCACAAGCCCGTGCTGGTGGACTTCTGGGCCGAGTGGTGCGCGCCCTGCAAGGCGCTGATGCCGCTGCTGGCGAAGATCGCCGAGGGCTACCAGGGCGAGCTGCTGCTGGCCAAGATCAACTGCGATGTCGAGCAGCAGGTGGTGGCCCAGTTCGGTATCCGCAGCCTGCCGACCGTAGTGCTGTTCAAGGATGGCCAGCCGGTCGACGGCTTTGCCGGCGCCCAGCCGGAGTCGGCGATCCGCGCCATGCTCGAGCCGCATGTGCAGATGCCTGCCCCCCCGACCGCCTCGCCGCTGGAGCAGGCCAAGGCGCTGTTCGCCGAGAGCCGTTTCAGCGAAGCCGAAGCGCTGCTGCAGGCGCTGCTCGGTGAAGACAACAGCAACGCCGAGGCGCTGATCTACTACGGCCGCTGCCTGGCCGAGCGCGGCGACCTGGACGCAGCGCAGCAGGTACTGGATGCGGTAAAAAGCGATGAGCACAAGGCCGCGCTGGCCGGTGCCAAGGCGCAACTGACCTTCCTGCGCCAGGCCGCCAGCCTGCCGGAGGCCGCCGAGCTCAAGAGCCGCCTGGCGCAGAACCCGCAGGATGACGAAGCGGCTTACCAGTTGTGCATCCAGCAACTGGCGCGCCAGCAGTACGAAGCTGCGCTGGACGGGCTGCTCAAGCTGTTCCAGCGCAATCGCGCCTATGACAACGGCCTGCCGCAGAAAGCCATGCTGCAGGTGTTCGACCTGCTCGGCGGCGACCATCCGCTGGTGGGTGTGTACCGCCGCCGGTTGTCTTCGGCGATGTTCTGAGCCCCAAGCCGCCACCTCCTGCTGGAGGTGGCATCCAGCCACGCACCGTCCCCGGCAACTAGCCTACCCAGCGATATACCGGCGCATCCCCACCGCTTTCCACCTTCACTTCACTGCTGTGGCGCAAACGCACCAGCAGCCGCTTGCCTGCCGCGACACTCCCGGCCAACCCTTCCAGCCGCTCCAGCAACTCAGGCCCACTGAGCGCTCCGGCCTGACGCAACACCTCGCGCGCCGCCGACCACTGGCTATCGTCCTGCCGCGCTGGCGCAGTCACAGGCGTACTCGCCACCTCTGCCACCGCAGGCGCCTCTTCGAGCCTGCGCCCAAGCTGAGCCCACTCCGCCGGATCCAGTTCGATAGTCAGGTCCACCGGCCAGTCGCCGATCTGTCCTCGGATTCTCACACTGCCTTCCTTCAATCGCGGATCGATGACGCGCATGCTCCCACGACATGAAACCTGCGCCAAGCGTCTGGCATCGACAAGAAAAGTTGTTATAACATTACCAAATCTTTCCCGTCCGCTTCCGGAGTCGTCCATGCGCCGCCTGCTCCTCGCCTTGCCCTTCGCCCTGCTGCCCCTGGCCGTTGCCCAGGCCCATGAAGATCACGACCACGATCATGCCCACGGCACCTTGCCTGCCCACGAGCACGGCGTCGCACGCCTGAACGTCGGCCTGGATGGCAATACCCTGGAGCTGGCGCTGGAGAGCCCGGCAATGAACCTGGTCGGCTTCGAGCACATGCCGGGCAGCGATGCCGACAAGGCCAAGGTCGAGGCGGTGCGCAAGCAGCTCGAACAGCCGCTCAAGCTGTTCGGCCTGGCCAGCGCGGCCGGTTGCAAGGAAGACCAGCAGGAGCTGGAAAGCCCGCTGTTCGGTGACGAGCCATCGGCCAAGGACGACGACGGTGACGACGATCACGACCATGACCACGCGCATGAACACCAGCACAGCGAGATCCACGCGCACTACCAGCTGACCTGCGCAGCTCCGGCCAAGCTGACCCAGATCGACCTGTCACCGCTGTACAAGGCGTACCCGCAAACCCAGAAGATCAATGTGCAGTTGGTCGGCCCGAACGGCCAGAAGGGCTTCGAAAGCACCCCGGCCAAGGCCGTGGTTGCGTTCTGAATGAGCCAGCCGCTGATCGAACTGCATGACCTGGTCTTTGCCTGGCCAGGCCAGCAGCCGTTGCTGAACATCCCCCAGTTCCGCCTGGAGGCCGGTGAGGCGCTGTTCCTCAAAGGCCCCAGCGGCAGCGGCAAGACCACCCTGCTCGGCCTGCTGGGCGGGGTCAACCTGCCCGACCAGGGCGAAGTGCGGCTGCTCGGGCAGAACCTGGCGGAGCTGGGCCAGGGCGCTCGCGACCGTTTCCGTGTCGACCACACCGGCTACATCTTCCAGCAGTTCAACCTGCTGCCGTTTCTCTCCGTGCAGGAAAACGTCGAGTTGCCCTGCCGCTTTTCGCGCAGCCGTGCCGAACGCGCCGCGCAGCGCCATGGCAGCATCCACCAGGCAGCGGCGCAGTTGCTCGCCCACCTGGGCCTGGGCGACCCCGATCTGCTCGCCCGGCGCGCCGACACCCTGTCGATCGGCCAGCAACAGCGGGTTGCCGCTGCGCGTGCACTGATCGGCCAACCGGAACTGGTGATCGCCGACGAGCCGACCTCCGCGCTCGACGCCGACACCCGCGAGGTGTTCATCCGCCTGCTGTTCGACGAATGCCGCGCCGCAGGCTCCAGCCTGCTGTTCGTCAGCCATGACCAGAGCCTGGCGCCCCTGTTCGACCGCGACCTGTCGCTGGCCGAGCTCAACCGCGCCGCCAAGCCTCGGGAGGCCTGATGTACCTGCTCCGTCTAGCCCTGGCCAGCCTGGCCAACCGCCGCTTCACTGCCTTCCTCACCGCCTTCGCCATCGCCTTGTCGGTGTGCCTGCTGCTGGCGGTGGAGCGCGTGCGTACCGAAGCCCGCGCCAGTTTCGCCAACACCATCAGCGGCACCGACCTGATCGTCGGGGCGCGCTCGGGGTCGGTCAACCTGCTGCTGTACTCGGTGTTCCGTATCGGCAACGCCACCAACAACATCCGCTGGGACAGCTTCGAGCATTACGCCAAGGACCCGCGGGTCAAGTGGGCGATCCCGATCTCCCTGGGCGACTCGCACCGCGGCTACCGGGTGATGGGCACCAACAGCGATTACTTCACCCACTACCAGTACGGCCGCCAGCAGCACCTGCAACTGAGCCAGGGCCGCCAGTTCGCCAACGACCCGTTCGAAGTGGTGCTTGGCGCCGAAGTGGCCGAAGCCCTGCACTACAAGCTCGGCGACAGCCTGGTGCTGGCCCACGGCATCGCCACCATCAGCCTGGTCAAGCACGACGACAAGCCCTTCACCGTGGTCGGCATCCTGCAGCGCACCGGCACCCCCGTGGACCGCACCCTGCACATCAGCCTGGCGGGGATGGAAGCCATCCACGTCGACTGGCAGAACGGCGTGCCGGCCCGCGGCGCCGCGCGCATCAGCGCCGACCAGGCGCGCACCATGGACCTTCAGCCCACCGCCATCACGGCCTTCATGCTCGGCCTGAACAGCAAGATCGCCACCTTCAGCGTGCAGCGCGAGATCAATGAGTTCCGCAGCGAGCCGCTGCTGGCGATCTTGCCGGGCGTGGCCCTGCAAGAGCTGTGGGGCATGATGGGCATCGCCGAGCAGGCGTTGTTCGTGGTGTCGCTGTTCGTGGTACTGACCGGTTTGATCGGCATGCTCACGGCGATTCTCACCAGCCTCAACGAACGGCGACGCGAAATGGCCATCCTGCGCTCGGTGGGTGCGCGCCCCTGGCATATCGCCGGGCTGCTGGTGCTCGAAGCGCTGGCGCTGTCGGTCAGCGGTATCGTCGCCGGGCTGGGATTGCTCTATGGGGGAATCGCCTTGGCCCAGGACGCGGTACAGTCCAACTACGGGCTGTTCCTGCCGCTGGCCTGGCCAAGCCCGCACGAATGGACGTTGCTGGCGATCATCCTCGGTGCGGCGCTGCTGATGGGCAGTGTTCCGGCCTGGCGTGCCTACCGGCAGTCGTTGGCCGATGGCCTGTCGATCCACCTCTGAGAGTTTGTCATGTCGATCCCTGTGGGAACGGGCTTGCCCGCGAAGAGAGCACTACAGATCCTCCTGCTGTTGCTGCTGGTGCTGATCATCCCGGCCTGGGCGGACGAGCCGCGCGAGCTGGACTGGCCGGCACTGATCCCCGAGGGCGCGCCAGTCATCCCCCCACAGCTCACCCCGCTGCATGACCTCTCGCAGATGGGCAACTCGCTGGGCGACGCGCTCGCGGCCGAGTCTGCCCCGGCAGCCCGCCAGCAGGCGCCCGACGCCCCCGTGGTGAAAGCGCTGGACGGGCAGCAGGTCAAACTGCCCGGCTACATCGTGCCGCTGGAAGTCAGCGAAGAAGGCCGCACCACCGAGTTTCTCCTGGTGCCCTACTACGGCGCCTGCATCCACGTGCCGCCGCCGCCGTCCAACCAGATCGTGCACATCTTCAGCGAGATGGGCGTGCGCGTCGAAGACCTGTACCAGCCCTACTGGATCGAGGGACGCATGCAGGTCAAGAACACCAGCAGCGAGCTGGCCGACGCCGGTTACCAGATGGAAGCCGAGAAAATCTACGCATATGAGCTGAAATGAGAACTGTGTCGCCCGTGTGAAGCCCGCTTCGTTGAGCTGAGTCAAACAATGTGTTTGGACGGCTCCTTACCATTGGACTACTCGATTACTTACGTCCTTTGGGAGCTTCCATGAACAAGACATTGCTCGGTGCCTCGCTCGTCGCGTTGGCGCTCGCAGCCCCCGTTGCCCACGCCCACCAGGCGGGTGACTTCATCATGCGTGCCGGCGCCATCACCACTGCGCCGAACGAAAGCAGCAGTGACCTCAAGCTCGACGGCGCCAAGGTCTCCGGCACCAAGGCCACCCTCGACAGCGACACCCAACTGGGCCTGGCCTTCGCCTACATGCTCACCGACCACGTCGGCATCGAGCTGCTCGCTGCCACGCCGTTCAAGCACACCGTGGGCGTCAAGGGCCTGGGCG
The DNA here is from genome assembly GCF_052378495.1 of Pseudomonas sp. A014. NCBI lineage: Bacteria > Pseudomonadati > Pseudomonadota > Gammaproteobacteria > Pseudomonadales > Pseudomonadaceae > Pseudomonas > Pseudomonas sp. A014. The sequence continues at coordinate 573,307 of NZ_CP199001.1, read as the reverse complement.
GCGGGCTCGACGGCAAGCTGGCCGACATCAAGCAACTGCCACCGACCCTGTCGCTGCAGTACTACCCGATGGAAGCCTCGTCGAAGTTCCAACCCTATGCCGGTATCGGCATCAACTACACGCTGTTCTTCGATGAAGACCTCAGCAGCGCCCGCAAGCAGCAGGGCTTCAGCAACATGAAGCTGCAGGACTCCATCGGCCTGGCTGGCCAGTTGGGCATGGACTACATGCTGACCGACAACCTGCTGGTCAACGCCGCGGTCTGGTACGTCGACATCGACACCAAGGCCACCATCGACGGTCCGAGCGCCCTGGGCGTGGGCAAGACCAAGGTCAACGTCGATGTCGATCCGTGGGTCTACATGGTCGGTATCGGCTACAAGTTCTGACACGCAACGCACTCAGGCCCCGCCGTACAGCGGGGCCTCTGGCTGCCGCTCAGCCCTGGCGGTGCAGCCACCACCAATACCCCCACGCCAACGCGCTGACTCCAGCCCCCAGCCCACACACCGCGCCCCACCCCCACGCCCCGTAGACCCAGCTCGCCGTCACCGCCCCCGCCCCACTACCGACCGAATAGCAGCACATGTACGCGCCAATCAGACGACTGGCCATCTCGGCACGCCCGGCCAGCAGCAGGCTCTGGTTGGTCACATGCACCGCCTGCACGGCCAGGTCCAGCATCACCACACCGGCCACCAGCGCCAGCAGCGACTGCCCGACGAACAGGCTCGGCAGCCACGACAGTGTCAGCAGCCCCAGCGCCAGCCCCGTGGTGCGCTGCCCCAGGCCGCGATCAGCCAGGCGCCCGGCACGCGATGCGGCAAGGGCTCCGGCGACACCGGCCAGGCCGAACAGACCGATCTGGGTGTGGGTCAACTGCAGCGCACTCAACGGCAGCACCATGCTGCTCCACAGCACGCTGAACGCGGCGAAGATCAGTAATGCGAACACACCCCGCTGGCGCAGCAGGCGATCATCGCGCAGCAGCACCGCCATGGAGCGCAACAACGCCCGGTAATGTTGGCGCTGCCCTAGAGGTCGTGCAGAGGGCATACGCCAGCCGAGCAGCACGACCATCAGCAGCGCCAACCCGGCAGCAGCGAAATAAACCCCTCGCCAGCCAGCCAGATCAGCCACGACTCCCGCCACCAGCCGCGCCAGCAAAATCCCCACTACGATGCCGCTGGTAACCGTTCCCACCGCCTGCCCCTGCTGCGCCGGTGTCGCCAGGGTGGCCGCCTGGGCGACCATCAGCTGCACCACCACGGCCATCAGCCCGACCATGCCCATGGCCGCCAACAGCGCCGCCCAATGCTGGGCCAGGCCGACCGCGACCAGCGCCAGTGCCGACAGCAGCAACTGCGCGAGGATCAAGCGCTTGCGGTCGAGCAGGTCCCCTAGCGGCACGATCAGCAGCAATCCCAATGCATAGCCTGCCTGGGTTGCGCCGACCACCCAGCCGACCTGACGACTCGGCACGCCCAGGCTCTGGGCCATGGACTCCAGCAGGGGCTGGGCGCAGTACACCGTGGCCACCGCCAGTGCGCAGGCTGCGGCCAGCAACAGGGTCAGGCCGCGAGTGAGTTGAAACGAAGATGCATCGTGGGCGGATGACATGCAGACTCCTGGCAATCTGGTTTCAAAACAAAACCACAAGCTGGATTTCTAGCAAACCTGGTTTTAATCTGCAACCAAACTGGCTCATCCGGAATGATCGATGCTCGACGAAAACAACAGCCGATGCCCCGTGGCCCGGGCACTCGAAGTGCTCGGCGACCGCTGGGCACTGATGATCCTGCGCGACGCGTTCGATGGGCTGCGCCGTTTCAGCGAGTTCCAGAAGAACCTGGGGCTGGCGAAGAACATCCTCGCCACGCGCCTGAAGCTGCTGGTGGAAACAGGGCTCATGGAGCTGCAGCCGGCGTCGGATGGCAGTGCGTACAAGGAATATGTGCTGACAGAAAAAGGCCGCTCGGTGTTTCCGATCGTGGTGGGCCTGCGTCAGTGGGGGGAGCGGTTTCAGTTCGAGGCGGGCGAGGCGCGTTCGGTGCTGCTGGACAATGCCAAGGGCGAACCTGTGGCGAAGCTGGAAGTACGGGCGCGGGATGGGCGGGTGCTTGGGCCGGAGGATTGTCGGCGGGCTTGAAGGTGTTCTGGCCTGTCAGGGCTTGTTCGCGGTACTCCACTGTCCTGGAGATCAGTGGAGTACCTGGAAGGCCAGCGTGTTTGTCAGTCTTTGCCCAACAAACGCGCCAGCCCCTCGGCGATCGGCGTCGCCTGGGGAAAATCAAAACGCGCCAACAGCCGGTGGTTGTCCGCCCGCGAGTGGCGGATATCACCCGCGCGCGCCGGGCCATGGCTGATCGTCGGCAAGCTGCCAACCACCTGCTGCAATGCCGCAAGCAAGTGATTCAGCGAAGTCGCCTGGTTCAAGCCGATGTTCACAGCGCCCTCTTCCACCTGCGACTGCTCCAGCGCCTGCACCATCACCTGCACCAGGTCACCGACATAGAGGAAGTCACGGGTCTGCTCGCCATCGCCGAACACGGTGATCGGCAAGCCCTTAGTCGCACGCTCGCAGAAGATGCTGATCACCCCCGAGTACGGCGACGAGGGATCCTGGCGCGGCCCGAAGATATTGAAGAAGCGGAACACCACAGGCTCCAGCCCATGTTGGCGGCGGTAGAAGTCCAGGTACTGCTCGCCAGCCAGCTTGTCCACGGCGTAAGGCGTCAGTGGCGCCTTGGGCGTGTCCTCGGTGATCGACTGGCCTTCGCCATTGTTGCCGTAGACCGCCGCGCTCGAGGCGAACAACACCCGGCGCACACCATTTATGCGCATCGCCTCGCAGACATTGAGAGTGCCGATGAAGTTGCTCTGGTGGGTCTTGGCCGGGTCGTCCACCGACGCCTGCACCGACGCGACCGCAGCGAGGTGGACCACCGCCGCGCAACCGGCGGCTGCACGGGTAACCAGTGCAGTGTCGGCAACATCACCTTCGATCAGTTGCAGGCGTGGATGGTCGATCTGCAGGTTGCTGCGCTTGCCGGTGGACAGGTCATCGAGAATGCGCACCGCATAGCCTTTGTCCAGCAGCGCATCGCACAGGTGGGAGCCGATGAAACCAGCTCCGCCGGTAATGAGGATGGGGGCATCAGCCATGACGATAGAAACGGTCCAGTAGGGGCGGCAAGCCGGCGCGCCAGGCGCGGGGCTTGATGCCGAAGGTATGAAGGATCTTCTTGCAGGCCAGCACCGCGTGCTGCGGCTCCTCGCTGGCATCCGGGCGCGCGGCGTGGGCCTGTGCGGTGGGGGCCTGCACGGCCAGCTTGTGCCACTGCGCTGCCTCGGAAAGGATAGCTTGTCCCAGCGCCAGCGGTGTGGTCGCCTCGTTGCCGGCGTAATGGTAGGTGCCCCACAGCGGCGCATCGCAGTCCAGCTGCTTGATCACCGAGAGGATCACCCGGGCGGCATCGTCGACCGGCGTCGGGTTGCCGCGGCGGTCATCGGCCAGCAGCAGCTCCTGCGGTTGCTCGGCGCGCGTCAGGAAGCGCCCGAGTGCGCCGTCGATGCTTTCGTCCAGCACCCAACCGAAACGCAGCAGCACATGCTGCGGACAGGCCGCACGCACGCTCTGCTCGATGCGCCACAGCGCCTGGCCACGCAGGCCCAGAGGCACCGGCTCGTCCTTCTCGCTGTAGGAGGTGGCGCGCGAGCCGTCGAACACGCGATAGCTGGAAGGCTGGACCAGCGTGATCTCGTGGTGCTGGCACAATTCGGCCAGACGCTCCACGGCACGCTCCTGAAGGGCCAGGCGCTGTTCGCTGACCGACTCGGCCTGGAACCAGTCGAAGTAATAGGCCAGGTTGACCAGGGCATCGGGGCGGTGATCGTCGAGCAACTGGGTGAGGCTGGCCGGATCCCAGCCCTCGTCCGGCGGGCGCGGTGCCAGAAACGCGATGTCTTCCTCGGCCCCGAGACGAATCAGCGCTTGCCCGAGGGCATTGCCACCACCCAACAGCATCAGGCGCATACGCATAGAGTCAGCAGGTCCGCTCAGATCGATTAGGGAAAGGGGTCATTTTGCGGTTTCCGCCAGGGGAAGTCCAACCCTAGGGGCTACCCCGTCTGTACGTAGGAAGTTTCCAACAGGCATCGAAGCTTTCTCTGTCGCTCACATAAAACCGGTCTTGCACCACGCCGGACGAAAACCTTGAACTAATAGCAGAGGCCGGGGCATGGCAGCCCCGTATGCGCACCCGATAACCAGGAGCACCACCATGACGCGCCGGCTTCGATCTTCACAACGTTTCACGGCTGTGAAATTTTCCACCCCCCCTTTTGCACCTTCGGAAACTACCCGATACTGCGCGGCAGTTGGCCACTACCGACTGGAGTTACACCAGTCAGGTCAACTCACTCCAGCTGTCGGCCGGCACGGAACGCCAACACAACAATAACAAGGAAGGTTTCCCATGCAGGATTCCGAAGTCGCGTACCTGGAATTTACCCAGGATCAAGCCGATGCGCTGTTCGTCGCCAGCCAATCCCTCGCCCGACTCGGCGGCCCGGAAGTCTTCGGGGCGGCCGGCAAGGCACGGCAATGCGCCGAAGCGCTGACAAGATCGCTCGATGCCCAGCAACAAGCGACACTGCGGCGCTTCGCCGACGGCACGCTGTCTGCACTGATGTACCGCGGCATGAGCTGCCCGGAGCACGATCCCATCCCCGAAGACCTGCCTGAGCTGCAGGGCCTGGAGCACGATCCCCGCTGCATCTACCTGGCCTCACGCAACCAGATCCTGCTGGAGCTGGTGCGCTACCGGGCGTTCGCCTTCGATATCGACAACGAAGGCAAGCAGGTGCGTCTGGTCGGCAACTTCAAGGGCGGCGGCAGCCAGCCGCGTCCGCAGGAATCCCGCGACACCCGCGTGGAGCTCAGCTCCCACGCTGGCCTGCGCCTGGGCCCACACACCGAAGCTCCGTACAACTGCTCGGTGATCGCTCGCGATGACCATTCGCCGGCACCCTCTGCGCTGATCCTCACCGCGCGCTGGAACCCGGCGAACGAGCCGACCCACGTCATTCCCATGCGCGAGGTCATAGAAGGCTTGGGCAGCCTGCACGCGCTGGCGCTGACCTCAGCGTCGTTCGACTTCACCCGCAGCGACTGTTTCGTCGCGGGCAGCGGTGAACCGGAGCAGGCCACCGCGATGCTGCAGTTCGACGCCAATGGCGGCTTTGCCCTGCGCTACAACTCGTACCGGTTCTCGCTCAACGACCAGGCCAGCGACCTCGCCGCCCAGGCCTTCGACGCCTTCCAGCAGCGGGTCGCCGAGACGCGGCCAAGGCCCTTCGTGCTGCAACCGGACACCGCCCTGGTGATCAACAACAACCGCGCCCTGCATGGTCGCGACATCGTCCAGGACAACCGTCGCCTGCTGGTGCGGCTGTTCGGCTACTCCCCCTTCGCCCAACCTCGGGTGATCACTCCGGATCCGCTGCTGGTGCGCGGCTGAATAAAAGGAACGTGCGGTAATGATGGAAATCGATGTCTCCCTGCTGCTGACCCTCGCGTCGGTGGCGCTGATGGCCGGCTTCTTCGACGCCATCGCGGGTGGCGGCGGGCTGATCACCCTGCCGGTACTGTTCGTCGCCGGCATCGACCCGTTGGCGGCCATCGCCACCAACAAATTCCAGGCGGCCTCGGCGACGGTGTCGGCCACCGTCGCCTTCGCCCGCAAGGGCATGATCGACTGGCAACGCGGCCTGCCCATGGCCGCCATGGCCTTCGCCGGCGGCGCCCTCGGCGCGCTGTCGGTGAGCCTGGTGCCCAAGACGTTCCTGCAAGCCTGCGTGCCGGTGCTGCTGATCCTGGTTGCGGCCTACTTCGCTTTCAGCCCCAAGCCCGACGAGCACGAGCGCAAGGCGAAGATCTCCAACGCCGTGTTCTGCCTGACCGCCGCCCCGCTGATCGGCTTCTATGACGGCGTGTTCGGCCCTGGGGTGGGTTCGTTCTTCATGCTCGCCTGCGTAATCCTGCTGGGTCAGCACCTGCTGCGCGCCGTGTGCAACAGCAAGCTGCTCAACGCCGCGTGCAACCTGGGCGCCCTCTCGGTATTCTCGCTGAGCGGGGCAATCATCTGGCCCCTGGCCCTGGCGATGGCCTGTGCCGCGTTCATCGGTGCGCAACTGGGCGCACGCTGCGCGGTGCATTTCGGACCCAGGCTGATCAAGCCGTTGCTGGTCTGCGTGTGCTGCATCATGGCCCTCAAGCTGCTGCTTGGCGCAGGCAACCCGCTCGGCGAATGGCTGCAACACCAGTTCCTCTAGGGAGCGCCATGGACTTCGCGAACACCTCCGAGCAACGCGGCAGCTGGCAATACGACGAACCTGCGCCGGGCACCGAATGCTTCATCGACGAAGCATTCGACGGTTATCAACAGCAGGCACGCCTGCTTTTGCCCGACAGCGAGCGCGCTCCGCCACTGTTCGTGGTCGGCGGCGCACGCTCCGACTTCACCCGCCTCAATCCGCTGCTCTATCGCCTGCAACGCCAGGGCATCGGCTCGCTGACCGGCAACCTGTCCGGCCACAGCCAGGCGAGCGAACCCGGCGCCAGCGCACCGACCCTGGCGATCAACCTGCAGGAGGCCCGGCGCTTCCACCGGCATATCGCCGAACGCTGCCGTACCCTGGTCGGCCACAGCCTGGGTGGCGCCATTGCCCTCAAGCTTGCGGCGCAACTGCCAGACATCGACAAGCTGGTGCTGATCTGCCCGGCGGTCTACCCCGATGACGCCCACGACGCGCCATTCGGGCCGGCCTTCAGCGCGGCGATCCGCAAGCCCTACGCCTTTCTCGACTGCGACAGCTACGCCTTCCTGCGCCAGTTCCAGGGGCGGGTACTGCTGGTGATCGGCGAGTACGACGGCCTCAACTCCCAGACCCACGGCCAAGGCCCCGGCACCAGCGCCGGTACCCGAATGCTGCGCGGTGTGCAGCGCTACAGCCCGATACCGGAGGAAGTCACCCATGCGCTGCTGCGCTCGGTGCCGGCGCCCCATGTGGAGTGCCTGTTGCTGACCGACTGCGACCACGGCATCGCCGCACACCTGCGCGATGCACCGGAGATTGCCGATCAGGTAGCGGATGCGGTGGCGGCGTTCATTCTCGACCGAGAGTGACTGGTTCGGCACCCCACTTGTCCCGCGAACACGGGCGTAGCGCGTGCCAGGGAGCGCGGTGTCTTTTTCGCGGGCAAGCCCGCTCCCACAGCCCCCATAGCGTCTGAATACGCTGATGTTACCTGTGGGAGCGGCGGTTCGCCGCTGCGACTTGCCCGCGAAAAAGACGCCGCGCTGGTAGAGCCGAAACCCCTATTCGATCTCGAACAACCCGTTGCTGATCGCGCCGGCGCCGAGCCGGTCGCGAATATCATCGTCGATGCGCGGGTCGTCCGGGCGATAGAGCTTCACCTGGCGATAGGCATTGATACGGTTGATCTCTTCACCAAGAAACTCCCACACCACGCGGGTGCAGGCAGGGTTGCGCCGGTCGCCGCTGGAGACCCCGGTCTTGAGCCCGTTGAGGCGGGTGATACGGCTCTTGAAGCTGGGAATGAGCACGGTCTGGCTCATCTCGTTGAGGGTCAGCGACTCGTAGTCGATCAGGAACACCCGATCCTGCAACTGGAACGCTGCGCCCAGGTAGCGGCAACGCACCTCCGCATGCTGGCTGCCGGCACTGCTGCGCTCCTGGCGTTCCTGGCGCTCGAACAGGAAGCTGCCGCGCTCCTCCCACAGGTGCACCAGCGACACCAGGATCGAGCCTGGTACCGACATGCAGTTGGAATATTCGAAGTAGTAGCCGCAATAGCGCGACAGGTTGCCGGCCTGGGCATGCAAGGGCTTGAACAGCTCGCTGATCGGGTCGTCCTGCGGGCCTGACGACACCGAAGGGTTGCGCGCACCGATCAGCCGGGCGAACTGTTCCGGCGGCAGGTTCAGCTCGTAATCCTCGACCCCGAAGAAATCGCCGATGCGCTTGAGGTTGTAGGTCGTCGGCTGGCTCTGCCCGCTCAGGTACTTGTTGAATTGCGCGCGATTTATCGACAGCTGTCGGCAAACCTCTGAAATAGAGCGGTAGTGACTGCAGGCGAGTTTGAGATTGGCGGCTAGAAAATCGGCCATGAACGGCGTTCCAGGTGATGCGAGTGGTGCAAGTCTAGCATCAAGTCGCACCAAAACAGAGCAACCCGCGAAATTGTAACCACAGGTGTCATGACCAACCATGCGCGCCAACGATAGCGCGCGTCTCTGTCGCCGCTGGTCACTCCACACGAAGAATAAGAATCGAGGTCATTTTCCAATGCTCGAAGCACTTAACGATTTCCTTTCAGGAAAACTGCTCATCGTCCTGATCGTCGGGCTCGGTAGCTACTTCACCATTCGTTCACGGTTCGTCCAGTTCCGCCACTTCGGCCACATGTTCGGCGTGTTCAAGGAGTCCCTGCGCGGCCAGGCTGGCCAACTGAGCTCGTTCCAGGCCCTGATGCTGAGCCTCGCCGGCCGCGTCGGTGCAGGTAACATTGCCGGTGTCGGCATCGCCGTGACCCTGGGCGGCCCAGGCGCAGTGTTCTGGATGTGGGTCACCGCACTGGTGGGCATGTCCAGCAGCTTCTTCGAATGTACCCTGGCCCAGGTCTACAAGCGCGCCGACGGCGACGGCCTGTACCGCGGCGGCCCGGCCTATTACATTCAGCACGGCCTGAAGCTCAAGAGCATGGCGATCGTGTTCTCGATCCTGCTGCTGGTCACCTACGGCTTCGCCTTCATCGGCCTGCAGTCGTACACCGTGACCCATTCGCTGCAGAACGCCTTTGCCTTCGACCCACGCCACACCGGTATCGTCCTGGCAGTGCTGCTGGCCATCACCTTCATCGGCGGCATCAAGCGCATCGCCGCGGTGTCGGACCTCCTGGTGCCGATCAAGACCCTGGCCTACATCGGGGTGACCCTGTACGTGATCGGCACCCAGATCGAACACGTGCCTGCCATGCTGGAAACCATCTTCAAGAGCGCCTTCGGCCTCGACCCGGCCTTTGCCGGCCTGCTGGGCAGCGCCATCGTCATGGGCGTGAAACGCGGCGTGTTCGCCAACGAAGCGGGCCTGGGCAGTGCCCCGAACGTCGCGGCCGTGGCGGCGGTGAAGCACCCGGGCGCCCAGGGCGTGGTGCAGGCCTTCAGCGTGTTCCTCGACACCTTCGTGATCTGCACCTGCACCGCGCTGCTGATCCTGCTGTCGGGCTTCTACACCCCAGGCTTCGAAGGCGACGGTATCGTCCTGACCCAGAACTCGCTGGCCGCCGTGGTCGGTGACTGGGGCCGCATCTTCGTCAGCGTCGCGCTGTCGCTGTTCGTCTTCACCTGCATCCTCTACAACTACTACCTGGGCGAGAACAGCTTGCAGTTCCTGAGCCGCAACCGTGTCGTGCTGATGGCCTTCCGCGGCCTGGTGCTGGCGCTGGTGGTGTGGGGTTCGATGCAAGACCTGTCGACCGTGTTCGCCTTCGCCGACATCACCATGACCTGCCTGGCCTTCGTCAACCTGGTCGCCCTGGCCCTGCTGTTCAAGGTCGGCCTGCGCGTGATGCGCGACTACGACGCACAGCGCAAGGCCGGCATCAAGCAGCCGGTGTTCGACTCCAGCAAATTTGCCGACCTGGACCTGGACCGTGCCGCCTGGCCAGCCAATCCTCAGGCTGAAACAGCCACTGACAAAGCTGCTGGCGAACTTCAGCACCAGCGCTGATACCCTGCCCTGCCCGGCCGCCCCGCTCGTGGGCGGCCGGCTTTCCTTCGCTCCTCGCTTCGGAATCCTTCCATGGGTGCAGTCAAGAATCTCCTCGTTCTCTACACAGGTGGCACCATCGGCATGCTGCAGACCCCCGCGGGCCTGGCGCCGGCGGGTGGCTTCGATGCACGTATGCGTGACCACCTGGCACAGCGCAATGACGCGCCGACACTGCAATGGACCTTGCGCGAGCTCAACCCGCTGATCGACAGCGCCAACATGCAGCAGGCCAATTGGCTGGCGATGCGTGATGCCATCGTCGAGGCGGTCGAGCATGACGGCCATGACGGCGTGCTGGTACTGCATGGCACAGACACGCTGGCCTACAGCGCGGCAACGTTGTCGTTCCTGCTGCTCGGCCTGCAGGTGCCGGTCCTGCTTACCGGCTCCATGCTGCCGGCCGGTGCGCCAGACAGCGACGCCTGGGACAACCTGGTCGGCGCGTTGCGTCAGTTCGAGCAGGGCCTGGGCAACGGCGTGCAGCTTTACTTCCACGGCCGGTTGCTGCACGGCTGCCGCGCCTCGAAACTGCGCAGCGAAGCCTTCGATGCGTTCACCGTGATGGAACGCCACCGCGAAGGCGAGCGCGCTGCGCAGATCCCTGCCAGCCTGGACTACCGCCAGGTGCGCCAAGCGGTGAAGCTGGCGGTGCTGCCGGTGTTCCCGGGGCTGCGTGCAGATTACCTGCGCGGGCTGTTCGACGCTGGGGTCCAGGGCTTGCTGTTGGAGTGCTATGGCAGCGGTACCGGCCCGTCCGATGACCAGGCACTGCTCGACGCGCTGCACGATGCGCGTCAACGCGGGGTGATGATCGTCGCGATCAGCCAGTGCCCCGAAGGCGCGGTGGTGTTCGACACCTATGCCGCCGGCAGCAAGCTGCGCGATACCGGGCTGGTCAGTGGCGGCGGGATGACTCGCGAAGCGGCGCTGGGCAAGATGTTCGCGCTGTTGGGGGCTGGGTTGGATGTGGAGGCCGCAGAGCGGTGGTTTGCATTGGACCTGTGCGGGGAGCGGGCTTAGGTTTCAGCCTGTCATGGCCTCTTCGCGGGCAAGCCCGCTCCCACAGGGATTTCCACAGTTCTTGAGAATTGTGCTGTACCTGTGGGAGCGGGCTTGCCCGCGAATGGGCCTGGCGAAAATGGCGGAAGGCAGCGGGAGTCGAACCTGCCCGGGAACGGCTGCCGTCCCCAACCGGGTTTGAAGCCCGGCCGCGCCACCGGGCGCGATTGCCTTCCTTGAACTCAGGGCCTGGCCTGCTGCCGGGCCAGCGCGCTATCGGCGCGGATGTGACGTTGCTCGGCAACCCTGCGGGTCAGGCCGAGCCGGTCGAAGTACTCGAGAATCTGCACGCTGCGCTTGCGACCGATGCCCAACATATCGCGAAACGCCGCCACCTGCACTACCGGCGTGTCCTGTGTCTGCCGCAACAACATCTCGGCCATGCGCTGGATCGTCTCCTGCGGGTAGAACAGATCGCGCACCACCTGGTGCAGCACTCCCAGCCGCGCCAGCTTGCGCATCAGCAAGCGCACGTGGGCTTCCTCCACCTGCTCGGCTGCAGCCAAGGTCCTGACCCAGGGCGGATCGAACGCGCCGTCCAGCAAACGCGGTTGCAGACGCTCCCAGAGCGCAGTATCGGCGTCACTCAACTGCACCTTGTGATCCGGCAGGTGCAACCACGGGCCGCTGCTGGCGACTGCGCCCTCACCGAGCAACTCGTCCAGCAGGCTGACAAAGGCGGCACGCTCCAGCGGCAAGGCGCAGAAGCGGCGCAGGCGGTCGCGGTCGGGGCCAAGCTGATCGGGCTCCTGCTCGTGGAACCGCGCCAGTTGCTCGAGCACTTCATGCCTGAGCGCCTGCCATTGCTGACGATCGAACAGCAACGGCCCCTGGCGGGTGGCAATCACCTGGACGTCATCGGGCAACCGCCAACTGTCACGCAGACGGTTGAACTGTCGCTCCAGACGCTGCGGGTCGAGCCCGGCGGGAGCCGCCGCCAGCAGGGCCGGCAGGGCCTGCTCCAGATCGCGGGCATCGCGCAGCACCTGCAGTTGGCGCAAGCGCGACTCGCTGCGCCGCTGCCTGCTGGGCGCGAAAGGATCGAGCACTCGGCCACCGCCGAGGGTGCGCTGGGCGCGCTGGTCGCGCAGCACCAGGCGATCGCCATGCACGGCCTGCAACGGTGCGTTGAGCAGCAACTGAGCGAACATGCGTTGGCCTGCCGTCAGAGCCTCGCCCTCCAGCAGCGCCACCCGCGCCGTCACGTCCTGGGTACCGAGGTGCACATGCACCGCGCTGAAATGCTCGAAGGTGCGCGTTTCGCCCGGCAACAATGACAACTCGATATCGATACGCGAACTGGGCGCATGCAGCCACTCGGGCACCAGCCAATCGCCACGGTGCACCTGCTCCACGGCCAGGCGCTCGGCACTGATGTTCAGCGCCACGCGCTGCCCGGCCTCGGCCACCAGCGCGGCCTGGTTCTGTGCATGCAGGCCACGCACCCGCACAGCTTTGCCAGCCTTGCCCAGCAACAGGGTGTCGCCCGCGCTCACCTGCCCGGCCAGCGCGGTGCCAGTCACCACCACACCGGCACCGGAAACGGCGAAAGCACGGTCAATTGCCAGCCGAAAGCCTCCTTGGCTCCCGCGCCGCAGCACCTGCGTGCGCGCCTCGACCAACGCCTGGCGCAGCACTTCGACGCCTTCACCGGTCACGCTGGACAAGACGAACTGCCGAGCCCCGGCATAAGGCCCGGGGGCCAGCAGCGCTTCGACTTCGTGCTGGACTTCCAGCAGTCGCGATGCCTCGACCCGGTCGCACTTGCTGATCGCCACCAGCGCCTGGGGAATGCCCAGCAGCTCGATGATCGCCAGGTGTTCACGGGTCTGCGGCATAACGCCGTCATCAGCGGCCACTACCAGCAACACCAGGTCGATACCATGGGCGCCGGCGAGCATGTTGTGGATAAAACGCTCGTGACCGGGGACGTCGATGAAACCGGTCAACGGCTCGCCTTCGGCCAGCGCCGCATAGCGATAGCCGAGGTCGATGGTCATGCCCCGGGCGCGTTCTTCCTGGCGCTGGTCGCCGGCCTGGCCGGTCAGGGCCTGGAGCAGCGCAGTCTTGCCGTGATCGATATGCCCGGCGGTGCCGACGATCACTGCACCGGCCCCAGCTGTAATGCCGGCAACTGGGCCAGCCACTGGATTTCGTCATCCAGCTGACGCAGGTCGAGCCACAGGGCATCGTCATCGATGCGGCCGAGCACCGGCACCGGCAACTCGCGCAGTGCGCGCTCCAGCACCCTCAGGCTGCGACCACGCAGCTTCTTCGAGACCTGTGGGCGCAGGCACAACGCTGCGCTGGGCAGCCGCGCCACCGGCTGGCTGCCGCTGCCGATCATGCCCAATGCGGGCTCGACCGTGACCGTCCACTGCTCGCCCAGTCGCTCGGCCAGTTCCGGCGCCAAGCGCTGCGCCTGGGTTGCGATCTCGTCCTGGGGCCGGGTCAGCAGGCGCAGGCTGGGCAAGCGTTCGGCCAGGCGGTCGGGGTCACGGTACAGCGCCAGCACCGCCTCGAGCGCCGCCAGGGTGATCTTGTCCACACGCAGCGCGCGCTTGAGCGGGTTCTTCTTGATCCTGGCGATCAGCTCCTTGCGCCCGACGATGATGCCCGCCTGCGGACCACCCAGCAGTTTGTCGCCGCTGAAGGTGACGATATCGGCGCCGTCCGCCAACGCCTGACGCACCGTCGGCTCGGCGGGCAGGCCCCAACGGGTGAGGTCGAGCAGGCTGCCGCTGCCCAGGTCTTCGAGCAGCGGCAGATCATGTTGATGGGCGATGCGCGCAAGCTCGGCGGTCGGCACCTGGGTGGTAAAGCCCTGGATGCTGTAGTTGCTGCAATGCACGCGCATGAGCAGGCCGGTGCGCGGATTGATCGCCGCCTCGTAGTCGCGGGCATGGGTGCGGTTGGTGGTGCCGATCTCGTGCAGGCGCACACCGGCACGGGCCATGATGTCGGGGATGCGGAAGGCGCCGCCGATCTCGATCAGCTCGCCACGGGAGATGATCCCTTCCTTGCGCGCACCCAGGCTGTTGAGCGCCAGCAGCACGGCAGCGGCGTTGTTGTTGACCACGGTGACTGCCTCGGCGCCGGTCAGCTCGCGGATCAGTCCCTCGATCAGGTCATCGCGGTCACCGCGCTTGCCGGTGGCCAGGTCGAACTCGAGGTTGAGCGGATAACGAGCGGCGGTCTGCATCGCCTGTACGGCCTCTTCCGGCAACAGGGCACGACCGAGGTTGGTGTGCAGCACCGTGCCGGTGAGGTTGAAGACCCTTCGCACCTGGCTGCGCTGCTGGATCGCCAGGCGCTCGCCGGCGCGGCCAAGCAGGATTTCAGCAGCCAGTTCGACGGCGCTCAACTGGCCAAGGCGAGCGGGCTCGCGCAGGTCGTCGAGCAGTTGACGCAGGCTGGCCAGGGTGGCGTCGCGGCCATGGCGATCGAGCAAGGGCTGGCAGGCGGGGTGGCGTAGCAGGGTGTCGATGGAGGGCAGGCGTGGCGCTTGATTGGCGAGGCTTGACGACATGCGGTACTACCTTGGTTGATCCGGTGTCTGTAATGGCCCTTTCGCGGGCAAGCCCGCTCCTACAGGTTACCCGTCGTCCGCAAAGGTGGCGGGGTCATTGCAGGAGCGGCGGTTCGCCGCTGCGACTTGCCCCGCGATAGGGGCGGCTCGGTGTGCAGTGTAGACCCTCATCCTCCTCCAGGCGCCAACATCAGGTTCGGCGCCAGCCGATGAAAGCCCTCCTCGTCCAACCGGATATCCAGCGCCAGGCTGGCCAGGTCATCGGCCAACGCCTCGCCCATCGCGTCATTTTCCAGGTAGCAGTGCTTGAGGTAGGTGTTGCAACCAGGGCAGCACTCCGCCCGCAGCGGCGCCTTGCCTGGGGCGTGACGATCATCCTCCAGGCTGGAGTAGCGCAAATCCTTGCTCGACTCGCAGTACACACACTTGACCCGCACCACATGCCACTCACAGGCGCACAGCGAACAGGCCAGATACCGCAGTCCGTTGTGCTTGCCGCGGTTGCGCACCAGGCCCGCCATCGCTGGCGAGCCGCAGCACGGACACTGCGCGAGGCTGCTGCCGGGCTTGAGCTCATCGCTGGGCAAGGCCCGCCGCCAACTGGCCCAGGCCGCCTGCAACGCAGCGCCGATGAAAGGCACCAGCGCCGCGGGCACGGCATCGTACTGACCGCTCAGCAAAGCGATACCCCAACCTTTGCGCTGGCTCTCTTCGCTGCTGCGCAGAACCTTCAGGGCATCCGCCAGGGCACCCTGCTCCGGTACCTCGAAGCGATCCAGCAGCGCCTGCAGCCAGACCAACCACGGCCCTTCGCGCACCAGGCTGTCGGCCGCCAGCGGCGGCAGGCCGTGGCTGATGCACAGGCGCTGACGCTGCTCGGCGACCGGCACGCCGGAGGGTGGATTGTCGAGCAACTGCTGCTGCACCCGGCACAGGCGCGCAACCAGCCTCAGGTAGTCGCCAAGGGCATGGCCCTCGGCAAGCTGCTCCAGTCGCGCCGCGCGCAGTTCGAACAGGTTGTCGGCGGGCTGGTGGAGAAACGGCGGCATTACCGCCGACGCTTCGATCTGCCCGGGTTCGAGAATCGTGCTCAAGCGCTCATCCTTCTTTTCGTCCGGGGTTGTGTGGCGTCTTGTCGTCGGTCACGTCCCGGTACCACAGCTCATGATGTTTGCGTGCCCAGGCGCGGCTGACCCAGCCGTGCAGCATGGCGCCTACCGAGCCCTTGATCCAGATCCCGGCATAGATGTGCACGATGATGCTCAGCACCAGCACGAACGCCGCCAGGGCGTGCAGCAAGGTGGCCAGGCGAATCGCGCCGATGTCGAAGTACTGGCTGAACCAGGCGCGCCAGATCACCACGCCACTGACCAGCAGGATCAGCATGCACACGAGCAAGGTCCAGAACAGCAGCTTCTGCCCGGCGTTGTACTTGCCGATCGGCGGCACGCCTTCTTCCTCGTTGCGCATCACCCGATCCACACGGCGCAGCCACAGGCGGTCGTTGGCGGTGATGAAGTTGGCCCGCCAGAAGCGGATCACCAGCCCCAGGAAGAACACGAACATCGCCACCCCGAGGAAGGGATGCAGGATGCGTGTCCAGGGGCCGCCACCGAACAGGTTGCTGAGCCAGAACAGTGCCGGATGGAACAGCGCCAGCCCCGACAGCCCGGCCATGAAGAACAGGATCGCGACGATCCAGTGGTTGGTCCGCTCGTTGGCGTTGTAGCGCAGGATAGGCTTGTTGTCGTTCATGGCCGCTGCTCCCCTTGCCCGCCGGGCTTGCCCGGGTCATAGACATGCACTGCCGGATCCACCTGGTGCACGCTGGTATCGGTCGGAGCGGGATGCTCGTCCTCCTCGACCCGCTGCGGCCCGACCCGCACATAGTGGAAGAACCCGGCCAGGACCGCCGCGCCCATGGCCAGCAGCGCCAGCGGTTTGCTGATGCCCTTCCACAACCCTACCAGCGGGCTGATCACCGGTTGGTCCGGCAGGCCTGCATACAGCCTGGGTGTATCGGCGTGGTGCAGCACGTACATCACGTGGGTGCCACCGACACCGTCCGGGTCGTACAGGCCGGCGTTCTCGTAGCCGCGCGACTTGAGGTCGACGATGCGCTCGTCGGCATGCACCTTCATCTCGTCCTTGCTGCCGAAGACGATCGCCCCGGTCGGGCAGGTCTTCACGCAGGCCGGCTCCAGGCCCACGGCCACGCGGTCGGAACACAGGCTGCACTTGTAGGCCTTGTGGTCTTTCTGCGAGATTCGCGGGATGTTGAACGGGCAGCCGGTGATGCAATAACCGCAACCGATGCAGTGGTCCTGGTTGAAGTCGACGATGCCGTTGGCGTGCTTGATGATCGCGCCGGGGCTCGGGCAGGCCTTGAGGCAGCCAGGGTCGGCACAGTGCATGCAGCCGTCCTTGCGGATCAGCCACTCCAGGTTTCCGTCGTCGCGCTCGTGCTCGGTAAAGCGCATCAGGGTCCAGGTGTCGGCGGTGAGGTCCTGCGGGTTGTCGTAGGTGCCGTGGTTGTGGCCGACCTCGTCGCGCAGCTCGTTCCACTCCGAGCACGCCACCTGGCAGGCCTTGCAGCCGATGCACTTGGTGGTGTCGATCAGCTTGGCGACCTGCTCCTGCTGGCGTACCGAAGGCGGTACGGTCGTGGTGGCCGAGCGGGCGATGATATCTTGCTGGGCCATCAGATTTTCTCCACGTTGACGAGGAACGACTTGGACTCCGGCGTCTGGGTATTGCCATCACCGAGGAACGGCACCAGCGTGTTGGTCAGGTAGCCATGCCGGGTCGAACCGGTGAAGCCCCAGTGCAGCGGGATGCCGATCCGGTGCACGGTCTGGTTATTGACCTGCAGCGGACGGATCCGCTTGGTCACCACCGCTACCGCCTCGATATGCCCACGCTTGCTCGACACCCGCACCCGATCTCCCGCCTTGATGCCCTTCTCGCCGGCCAGCACTTCACCGATCTCGACGAACTGCTCGGGCTGGATGATCGCGTTCAGGCGGCAGTGCTTGCTCCAGAAGTGGAAGTGCTCGGTCAGCCGGTAGGTGGTCGCTGCGTAGGGGAACTCCTCGTGCTTGCCGAGGGTGTCCCATACCGAATCGAAGATCCGGCCTGCCGGGTTGCTGGTGGCCTTCTTGTTGTTCGGGTGCAGCGGGTTGATCCCGATCGGTGTCTCGAACGGCTCGTAGTGCTCGGGGAACGGCCCCTCGGCCATCTTGTCGATGGCGAAGAAGCGCGCCACACCTTCGGGGTTCATGATGAACGGATTCATCCCCGCTTCAGGCGGCGAGTCGACCTTGAAGTCGGGCACGTCAGTGCCGCCCCAGGCCTTGCCGTTCCACCACACCAGGCGTTTCTTGTGCGGGTCCCACGGGTTGCCCTGCGGGTCGCTGGAGGCGCGGTTGTAGAGGATGCGGCGGTTGGCCGGCCAGGCCCAGGCCCAGTTCTGTACCTGGTGCATGCCGTAAGGGTCGCTGTTGTCGCGCCGGGCCATCTGGTTGCCTTGCTCGGTCCAGCAGCCGGCGAAGATCCAGCAGCCGGATGCTGTGCTGCCGTCATCTTTCAACTGACCGAAGCCCGACAACTGCTGACCGCCCTTGATGGCCAGACCACTGGCGTCGGTCATGTCGCTCACCGCCCAGCCGTTCATCTCCTTGGCGAGCTCTTCGGGGGAAGGCTCCTCGGGGATCTTGTACGGCCAGCTGATGTTGAGCATCGGGTCGGGGTAAGCGCCGCCTTCTGACTTGTAGCGCTCACGCAGGCGCAGGAACAGCTCGCTCATGATCTGCACGTCGGTGCGCGTCTCGCCGGGGCCGTCCGCGCCCTTCCAGTGCCACTGCAGCCAGCGGCTGCTGTTGACCAGCGAGCCGTCCTCCTCGGCAAAGCAGGTGGTGGGCAGGCGAATCACCTCGGTCTGGATATTGGCCGTATCGACATCGTTGTACGGCCCGGCGTTGCGCCAGAACTCGGATGTCTCGGTGGCCAGCGGGTCCATGATCACCAGCCACTTGAGCTTGCCCAGCGCCGCAGTGACGCGGTTCTTGTCCGGCAGCGCGGCGATCGGGTTGAAACCCTGGCACATGTAGCCGTTGACCTTGCCCTGGCTCATCATCTCGAACATGCGCAGCACGTCGTAGGCCGCCACATCGAGCTTGGGCAGCCAGTCGTAGCCCCAGTTGTTCTCGGCGGTGGCGTTGGCGCCATACCAGGCCTTCATCAGGCTGACATGGAACTTGCCATAGTTCTGCCAATACGAGAGCTGGCCCGGACGCAGCGGCTTGGAGGCGCGCTTGTCGATGAACGCGGCGTAGTCCTGCTCGGCATCGCCGGCCAGCGTCAGGTACCCCGGCAGCGAGTTCGACAGCAGCCCCAGGTCGGTCAGGCCCTGGATGTTGGAATGCCCGCGCAGGGCGTTGACCCCACCGCCGGGCATGCCGACGTTGCCCAGCAGCAGCTGGACCATCGCCGCACTGCGGATGATCTGCGCCCCGATCGAATGCTGGGTCCAGCCCAAGGCGTAGAGGATCGTCATGGTCTTGCCCGGCACGGCGCAGGTGGCGATCTCTTTCCAGACCTTCATCATCTGGTCCTGCGGCATGCCGCAGGTCATGCTGGCGATTTCCGGCGTGTAGCGGCTGTAGTGCTGCTTCATCAACTGGAACACGCAGCGCGGGTGCTGCAGCGTCGGGTCGACCTTGGCGAAGCCGTCCTCGCCCAGCTCGTAGCCCCAGCCGGACTTGTCGGCATAGATTCGCTTGGCCGCGTCATAGCCGCTGAACAGGCCGTCTTCGAAGCCATAGTTCTCTTTGACGATGAACGACACGTCGGTGTAGTTGCGCACGTATTCGTGCTGGATCTGGTCGGTCGTCAACAGATAGTTGATAAGCCCGCCCATGAAGGCGATGTCGCTGCCGGTGCGAATCGGCGCGTAGTAGTCGGCCACCGAAGCGGTCCGGGTGAAACGCGGATCGACCACGATCAGGCGCGCTTTGTTGTGCGCCTTGGCCTCGGTCACCCATTTGAACCCGCAGGGGTGGGCCTCGGCTGCGTTGCCGCCCATGACCAGCACCAGGTTTGCGTTGGCGATGTCAGACCAGTGATTGGTCATCGCGCCACGGCCGTACGTCGGGGCAAGACTTGCCACCGTCGGGCCGTGTCAGACACGCGCCTGGTTGTCGAACCCCAGCATGCCGAGTGAACGGATGACTTTATGAGTCAGGTAGCCTGCTTCGCTGGACGCTGCCGACGCCGCGAGGAAGCCCGTGCTCAGCCAGCGGTTGACCGTCTGGCCCTGGGCGTTCTTCTCGATGAAGTTGGCATCGCGGTCCTGCTTCATCAGCGTGGCGACGCGGTCGAGCGCCTCGTCCCAGCTGACCCGCACCCATTCCTGGCTGCCCGGCTTGCGCATCTCGGGGTATTGCAGGCGGCTGGGGCTGTGGATGAAGTCGAGCAGCCCGGCACCTTTGGGGCACAGGGTGCCGCGGTTGACCGGATGATCGGCGTCGCCTTCGATGTGGATGATGTTCTGTTTGACGTTCTTGCCCGCATCGCCCTGGCTGTACAGGATCAGGCCGCAGCCGACCGAGCAGTAGGGGCAGGTGTTGCGGGTTTCTTTGGTGTGCGCCAGCTTGAAGTGGCGCACCTGCTCGGCGAACGCGGCTGTCGGGGCCATGCCCAACGCCGCGAGGCTCGAGCCTCCAAGGCCGACGGCGGCGACCTTGAAGAATTGCCGACGGTTCAGGTCCATCGTGCACTCCTGATCAGGTTTGGACGCACGGGACATTGCCGGCGCCTCTCGACTTCACGGTGGCGGTAGACAGATACCGCCAGCGTTAAGCCTAGACAAGATTCCGAGAAGTGCTATGACAAGGGTCAATGGATGCCGCCAAGGCATCTCGGTTTCCTGTAGGAGCGGGCTCGTCCCGCGATGGCGGCGGTGTGGCCAGCATCGCATCGCGGAGCAAGCCCGCTCTACGAAAAAGCCCCGGACGGTCCGGGGCTTTTTCAGTTCATCCGCTTGACCTCACCCGCGCATGACGCGCCAGGCCGGCACATCATCGTTGGGCTTGTAGGTCAGATCGCTCTTGTCGGTCTTCTCCACCCCGATCGCCTTGAGCCAGGTGTCCAGGTCACCCGTGCTGATCTTGCCGTCACGGCGATCGTTCTTGGCCAGGTTGTCGAGCTGATCGAAGAAGCCCTGGTTGTCGAGCAGGAAGCGCGCGGCCTTCTTCTCGGCGTCGCTGCCGTCGCCATCGGCGATCTTTTCCAGATCCTTTCTGCTGACGATGTCATCCTTGCCGTTCCAGTCGTCCCAACGGTCGCGGATGGTGTCGATGATGTCCTTGTGCTCATCGAAGAAACCGCGGCCGTAGCCATCCTCGTGGGCACCGACGATCTTGAGCCAGGTGTTTAGATCGTCGGTGCTCACCTTGCCATCCTGGCCACCCTTGCCCCACTGGGTATCGAGCTGATCGAAGAAGCCCTCGTGCTCGAGCAGGAATCGCGCCGCCGCTTTTTCCTGCTCGCTGCCGCCGCCCTCGGCGATCTTGTTCAGATCCTTCCGGCTGACGATGTCGTCCTTGCCGTTCCAGGCATCCCAATATTCGCGGATGTCGTGGATCACTTCACGGTTGTCCTGGTAGAACGCCTTGTCGTAGGTGTTCAGGTGCTTGTCGTCGTCCAGGCGGTTGACCGACGAGCCGCCCTCCTGCGGCGTCTCCCTGAAGTGATCCCACTCGTCCTTCTGATAATCGAAGATGCTCTGCCCGTCCGGCGCATCGCGACCGTCGTATTCGTAGAAGCTGTAGCGGGCATATTCGAGCTTGTCGCCCCAGTCATCCTGGGTCAGGCCGATATCGGCGAGGTCCTTGAACCACTGACCTTCCTTGTCCGTGGCCTTCTGGCGCTTCTCGTGGTCGACGAAGATACCGATGATACCGGTGATCAGCCCAAGCCCGGCAGTCACCAGGAACAGCGGTCCGGTCACACCCGCCAGGGCGCCGATGTTGGCGACCAGACCAACCGTGCCGATCACCCCGGCACCGAAACCTGCCGCCCCACTGACCACCTGCAGCGCACCGTTGGCCTTGCCCAGGGCGCTGCCACTCTTGATGGCGTCCTTGATCGCCAGGCCGCCGACAACGATGTCGGCAATGCTCAGCAGGTCCGGGGCCACGCCCAGCACCTTGGTCAGCGAGCCACCGATCTTCGCCGCAACGCCCGGCTTGACGGGTGGCTTGTCGGTGGTCGTGAGTGCGTCCTGGACGGTGCGGGTATCGATCACGCTCGGGGTAGACGGGGTGTTGCGGATGGACTCGTTGATCGGCTCAAGCGCGTCATCGATGACATCGGCCGGTGGCGGGGTGCGGTTATCCAACTCGTACATCTCGTTGATGGATTCGCGATCCAGCTCGAAAGTGTCCGGGTGCGGAAGCTCCCCGCTACCCACCGAGGCACCACTGCCACGGTAGTTCTCGGGATCATTCCAGATCTGGTCGAAGGACCGGCGGCTCGGCGGCGTAAGATTGCGTGACTCGAAATACTCCACGACCCCTTCGTAGATCGAGGTGACGGTGTCGGAGGAGCTGATCGAGGGTGTGCGATGAGCCGAGTCCTGGACGCGCTCGGTGAACTCGAACACCGAATCGTCATCCGGCAGATCGCCCAAGCCATTGGCCGCACGGCGCTCGCTGATGCTGTCTCTGATGATCTCGTCGGTCAGTTCCAACCCCTGGTCCTGCGCCAGCTGCGACAGGGTCTGGTAGCGCGAGTAATCCGTAGGCGGCGTTCCGCCTGCGCGGGTGACGATGTCATCGAGCAATTCGCGGCTGCCGTTGTCCTCCAGCGAGCCGAGCCCCGAAGCTTCCCCGGACAGCCTGACCTCATCCAGCACGTCACCGCCGCCGCTGTTGTGCAGCGAGCCCAGCTCGATAAGGCTGCCGACCCGATCCGCCGCAGGATCCGGCACTCCGGAAATACCTTTGTCGTGCAGGGATTTCTCGATTTTCTTGCCGAGCGAGCTTTCTTTGCCCCAGATTTCCGGCAGGGTCTTGCTCAGCCCCAGCAACTTGGCGGTGTCGGTACCGGTCAACAGGTCGAAGACCTTGGTCTTTTCGAACTGCGCGCCAGCCCCGAGGAAGCCGATGAAGTCGCGGGCGATGGCCAGACGCTCCAGCGGCTCGTCTGCCAACTGGCCGTTCTTCGCCGACAGCGCATAGATAGCACCGCCCAACGAGCCGAACGCCGAAACGCTGCCCAGTACGCCGTACTTGTTGAGCGTCCCTATCGCCTTGGTGAAGTCGTTGCTGCTGACATCCAGCGGCTTGTACTTGCCGGTGAGCTCTTCGTTGAACTTGTCCTGGGTAATCTCACCACTGTTCAGGCGCTCGGTGAGCTTGTTGAAGTCGTCGAGCTTGGTCTTGTCGTTGAGCAGCTCGTTGTAGAACTTCTCGATGCTGTCTGCGACCCGACGCGGAATGTCGGCCGACTTGAGGATCGTCTTGACCAGCGCGCCGAAGTCT
This sequence comes from Pseudomonas sp. A014, assembly GCF_052378495.1. NCBI lineage: Bacteria > Pseudomonadati > Pseudomonadota > Gammaproteobacteria > Pseudomonadales > Pseudomonadaceae > Pseudomonas > Pseudomonas sp. A014. The sequence goes on along the minus strand of NZ_CP199001.1, from coordinate 550,318 downwards.
TTGTAGGCCAACTCCTTGTATTCATCGGGAATCGCTCCCGGATCACCGAGCAGGGTGTCGATCTCGGCGACGATGCTGTTTTGCTGCAGCTGGGCCTCGGCCTTGCGCGCGCGCTCAGGGTCGAGCATCTCGAGGCTTGAGGTGAGGCCGGCGACTTCGGCCTTGGCCTCGGACTCCATGCCGTTCTTCTTCAGATCGGCCAGGTATTTGACGTAGTCGGGGCTGGTCAGGGTGTCGTAGAGCTGGTCGGCCAGCTTGTCTTTGTCTTCGCCACTGACCTTCTTGATCGCTTCATCGAGTTCGGCCTGGTACTCCTTGCCGATCTTGTCCTTTTCGCCGTTGCCGTTGGTGAACAGCTCATTGAGCAACTTGTCCACGGAATTGCCATCGAGGATGTCCTGCATGTCCTCCTTGCTCAGGGTTTCCCCGTCACCGAACTGCCGCCAGGTTTCGCCGCCGCGCGGATCCTCGATGTAAGGCGTGATGCTGTGCCCGCCCTCCATGGTCGCCTTGGCCTCGATGGCCTTGACCAGTTTGTAGACGTCGCTGTCCTTGTCCACCTTGCCGTCGTCGACCAGCTTCTTGTACTTGTCGAGCAGGTTCTTGGTGGCCAGCTCGACCACCGACATCGACTCCTTGTCGTCCTTGTCGGCCTTTTCACCGGTCTTCTTGTTGAGCAGGTCCAGACTGTCGAGGTCGGGCAGGTCGTATTTGTCGCGCAGATCCTGGATCGAGCCCTCGCTCTTGTTGTAGTCGCTGCGCTTGGAGGCCACGCGATCGTACATTTCCTTGTTCTCGAACTCGGAGACGACGTATTTCTTGCCGTCCTTGGTCTCGAACTGGATCACGCCATTGCCGAACTCGTCCGGCCAGCCGAAGGTGGAAATATCGTGGTCGGCGACGTAGGTATCGGCGCCAGCGACTTCGCGGCCATCGTCGGCGCGCTTTTCCAGGGTGTAGCGCGACAGGGCCATGGGTTGCAACGAAGCGAAGAGCTCGGGTGTCAGGGCTTTCGACACCGTCACGGTTTCGCCGTCCTTGGTGGTGTAGGTGATGACCTCGGCTTTTTCCAGATCGCCCTTCCACTCGAACTGATCGTAGTCGCCCCACTTCTTCAATTCGGTATTGCGGTCGGCGATGGCATGATCGTCCTTCATCGCAGCGACCACCTGGGCCTTTTGCCCAGGCGATTTGTTCAGCTCGAAGAGATTGGCCAGGAACTTGTAGAGCTCGGGGTTTACCGAGCGCTCGACCACCACACCCTTGCCATCCAGCTCGTAGCGAATCTTGCCATCCAGTGCCGGCTCGACCTCGGTCTTGTCCACCGGCGGCCACTTCTCGTTGTCGGTGGCGGTACGGTCGTCGTTCGCTTTTGCATTCACCTTGGCGTTGAGCACGACCCCATCGAATCGCTTGCCGTCGGTTTCGGATCTTTCGCTGGAGCTCGGGTTCAGTGGTTTCACGTTCACGGTGCGGTCCTCGCGTGGCGGTAGCGTTTGGCCAAGCCCTTTCGCAGATGCTTTCACGTTGTGCATCCGTGATCGGGAGCTGTCCATCGTTAGCCCATGTGGCGTGAATTGCTGTGAAACGCTGAGAATCGATGTGAACGATGGGGAAATTGAAACATTTGTCGTTTTGGCGATGACGCGTCCTGGCTCTCGCCTGTCCTGTGAAGAGGTAATAAAAAACCCGATGAATCAAAGACTCATCGGGTTTTTTATTACCGGGCTAGCCGATGCAACAGACGTATCAGAACGGAATATCGTCATCGAAGCTGTCGAAGTCAGCGGCAGGCTGCGGAGCCTGCTGTTGCGGCGCTGGGCGCTGTTGCGCCTGCTGCGGACGCGGCGCCTGCTGGCGTGGCGCCTGGTTGTACTGTTGCTGCTGGCCACCGCCCTGGTTGTAGTTGCCGCCGCCCTGGTTGTACTGATCGCCGCCCTGGCCCTGCGGACGGCCGCCGAGCAGCTGCATGGTGCCCTGCATGTCGACGATGATCTCGGTGGTGTAGCGCTTGATGCCGTCCTTTTCCCACTCGCGGGTCTGCAGCTTGCCCTCGATGTAGCACTGCGAACCCTTGCGCAGGTACTCGCCGGCGATTTCGGCAACCTTGCCGAACAGCGAGACACGGTGCCATTCGGTGCGCTCGACCTTCTGCCCCGACTGCTTGTCGGTCCACTGCTCGCTGGTGGCCAGGCTCAGGTTGGTCACGGCGTTACCGTTGGGCAGGTAGCGGACTTCGGGATCCTGGCCGCAAGTACCAACCAGAATGACTTTGTTAACCCCACGGGCCATAACGTTCTCCTAGGCTTCGCACGCCGCCGAGGCTGGGTTCACCAGACGCTCGAGGGTCGCACGGTCCAAAATTTTCGTATCCAGTTTGATATAGATGGCGGCTTCTTCTGCCACCACCACGGCGTCGGTTACACCCGGCACAGCCATCAGGCGCTCGGTCAATCCAGCTTCGCGAACCGCCTCCGGTGTCAGCGGCATGCGCAGGCTGGTGACGTACGGCGGTTCATTCATGCCCAGGGCAGATACCAGCCAGATACCACACAGTACAGCACATCCCAGGAACACCATGCCCAGGCCACCGTGCTGGTACAACCAGCCACCGATGATTCCTCCCAGCGCGGCACCCAGGAACTGGCTCGTGGAGTAGACCCCCATGGCCGTTCCCTTGCCGCCGGCGGGCGACACCTTGCTGACCAGCGAAGGCAAGGATGCCTCCAGCAGGTTGAAGGCGGTAAAGAATATCACGGTGCCGGTCACCAGTCCTCGCAAGTCGTCAGCCCAGCGCCAGAAGAACACCTCGATCAGCAGCAGCACAGTGACCGCACCAACCAACACGCGTTTCATCTTGCGCTTCTTTTCGCCGTAGATGATGAACGGCACCATTGCAAAAAATGAGACGAGCAAGGCGGTCAGGTATACCCACCAGTGCTCTTCCTTGGGCAGGCCGCCACGCTCGACGAAGGCCAGCGGCAGGGCCACGAAGCTGGCCATGAGGATCGCATGGAGGATGAAAATGCTCAGGTCCAGGCGCAGAAGGTCCGGATTACGCAGGGTCGGGCCGAGCGCCTGGCGTGCGACACCCGATTCGCGGTGTTGCAGTGCGCTATGCGCGCTGGGCACGACGAAGGCGATCAGGGCGATACCGACGACGGCAAGTCCTGCGGTAGCGAGGAACAATCCCGACAAGCCAAAGGCACTTGTCAGCAGCGGCCCTATCACCATCGCCACTGCGAACGACAGGCCGATGCTCATGCCGATCATGGCCATGGCCTTGGTGCGATGCTGTTCGCGGGTGAGGTCGGAGAGCAAGGCCATGACCGCTGCGGAAATCGCCCCCGCGCCCTGCAGGATGCGTCCGGCGATCACGCCCCAGATCGAATCGGCTTGGGCCGCCAGTAAGCTGCCAAGGGCGAAGATCACCAGGCCCAGGTAGATTACCGGACGGCGCCCGATGCGGTCGGAAATCACCCCGAACGGGATCTGTAGCACGGCTTGCGTCAGGCCGTAGGCGCCAATGGCCAGGCCGATCAGCGCGGGCGTGGCACCGGCGAGGTCCATGCCATAGGTGGCCAGCACGGGCAGGACCATGAACATGCCCAGCATACGAAAGGCAAAGACCAAGGCAAGGCCGCCTGCGGCGCGGGTTTCGCTGCCACTCATGCGCTCGTTGTGGGTGTCGTGCATGGATAAACCTCGTGTGAACCGGCGGCGATTCTATCAGTCCGACGGCTAGACGGCATATACGCGACGCTTTGCCGCGTAGTGGCAGCGCGCCGTATACTTCTTTGTTTATGCCCGCCAAGCGAGGCCGTAGTGGACAAGATCCTGATCCGTGGGGCACGTACCCACAACCTGAAGAACATCGACCTGACCCTGCCCCGGGACAAACTGATCGTGATCACCGGTCTGTCCGGTTCCGGCAAGTCGTCACTGGCCTTCGACACACTCTACGCCGAAGGTCAGCGTCGCTACGTGGAGTCGCTGTCGGCCTATGCCCGGCAGTTCCTGTCGATGATGGAAAAGCCCGATGTCGACACCATCGAAGGCCTGTCACCGGCAATCTCCATCGAGCAGAAGTCGACCTCGCACAACCCGCGTTCGACCGTCGGCACCATCACCGAAATCTACGACTACCTGCGCCTGCTCTATGCCCGCGTCGGTACGCCACGCTGCCCGGACCACGACATTCCGCTGGAGGCGCAAACGATCAGCCAGATGGTCGACCTGGTGCTCGAGCAACCCGAAGGCAGCAAACTGATGCTGCTGGCACCCGTGGTGCGCGAGCGCAAGGGTGAGCACCTGGCGGTGTTCGATGAGCTGCGCGCCCAGGGCTTCGTTCGTGCGCGGGTCAACGGCAAGCTGTACGAACTCGACGAGTTGCCCAAGCTCGACAAGCAGAAGAAGCACAGCATCGATGTGGTGGTCGACCGCTTCAAGGTGCGCAACGACCTGCAGCAGCGCCTGGCCGAGTCCTTCGAGACCGCGCTGAAGCTGGCCGACGGTATCGCCCTGGTGGCGCAGATGGATGACGAAAGCGCCGAGGACATGATCTTCTCCGCGCGCTTCGCCTGCCCGGTCTGCGGTCATGCGATCAGCGAGCTCGAACCCAAGCTGTTCTCCTTCAACAACCCGGCTGGCGCCTGTCCGACCTGCGATGGCCTGGGCGTGAAGCAGTTCTTCGACACCAAGCGTCTGGTCAACAGCGAACTGACCCTGGCCGAAGGCGCGATCCGCGGCTGGGACCGGCGCAACGTCTACTACTTCCAGATGCTCGGCTCGCTGGCGGCGCATTACGGCTTCAGCCTCGACGAGCCGTTCGGCCAGCTCTCGGCCGATCACCAGAAGGTGATCCTGCAGGGCAGCGGCAAGCAAAGCGTCGACTTCAAGTACCTCAACGACCGCGGCGACATCGTCAAGCGCTCGCACCCGTTCGAAGGCATCGTGCCGAACCTGGAACGCCGCTACCGCGAGACCGAATCGGCGACCGTGCGCGAGGAGCTGGCCAAGTTCCTTGGCACCCAGCCGTGCCCGGACTGCCGTGGCACCCGCCTGCGTCGCGAAGCGCGCCATGTATGGGTGGGCGAAAAAACCCTGCCGGCAGTCACCAACCTGCCGATCGGCGATGCCAGCGAGTACTTCGCCGCCCTGACGCTCAGCGGTCGACGCGGAGAAATTGCAGCGAAGATCCTCAAGGAGATCTGCGAGCGCCTGCAGTTCCTGGTCAACGTCGGCCTGGACTACCTCACCCTCGACCGCAGCGCCGAAACCCTTTCGGGTGGCGAGGCCCAGCGAATCCGCCTGGCCAGCCAGATTGGCGCCGGCCTGGTGGGGGTGATGTACATCCTCGACGAGCCGTCGATCGGCCTGCACCAGCGTGACAACGACCGTCTGCTCGCCACGCTCAACCACCTGCGCGACCTGGGCAATACGGTGATCGTGGTGGAGCACGACGAGGACGCCATTCGCCTGGCCGACTATGTCGTCGACATCGGCCCGGGCGCCGGGGTGCATGGCGGGCAGATCGTCGCCGAAGGCTCACCACAGGAAGTCATGGCGCACCCCGACTCGGTGACTGGCATGTACCTGTCCGGTCGCAAGAAGATCGCCGTGCCGGCCAAACGCACGCCACGCAACAAGAAGCTGTCGCTCAAGCTCAAGGGGGCACGCGGCAATAACCTGCAGAACGTCGACCTGGAAGTGCCGATCGGCCTGCTGACCTGCGTCACCGGTGTGTCCGGCTCGGGCAAGTCAACACTGATCAACAACACCCTGTTCCCTCTCGCAGCCACTGCGCTCAATGGTGCCAGCAGCCTGGAAGCGGCAGCGCACACCAGCATGGATGGCCTGCAGCACCTGGACAAGGTGGTCGATATCGACCAGAGCCCGATCGGCCGCACACCGCGCTCGAACCCGGCCACCTACACCGGCATTTTCACGCCGATCCGCGAGCTGTTCGCTGGCGTGCCGGAGTCGCGTTCTCGGGGTTATGGCCCGGGGCGCTTCTCGTTCAACGTCAAGGGCGGGCGCTGCGAAGCGTGCCAGGGCGATGGCCTGATCAAGGTGGAAATGCACTTCCTGCCGGATATCTACGTGCCGTGTGATGTGTGCAAGAGCAAGCGCTATAACCGCGAGACGCTGGAGATCAAGTACAAGGGCAAGAATATCCACGAGGTTCTGGAAATGACCATCGAGGACGCACGCGAGTTCTTCGACGCGGTCCCGGCGTTGGCGCGCAAGCTGCAGACACTGATGGACGTGGGCCTTTCGTACATCAAGCTAGGACAGTCGGCTACGACGCTTTCAGGCGGTGAGGCGCAGCGGGTGAAGCTGTCGCGCGAGTTGTCCAAGCGCGACACCGGCAAGACCCTCTACATCCTCGACGAGCCGACCACCGGCCTGCACTTTGCCGACATCCAGCAGTTGCTGGACGTGCTGCATCGCCTGCGCGACCACGGCAACACCGTGGTGGTGATCGAGCACAACCTGGACGTGATCAAGACCGCCGACTGGCTGGTGGACCTGGGGCCGGAAGGTGGCTCCAAGGGCGGCCAGATCATTGCCAGCGGCACGCCCGAGGAACTGGCCAAGATGAAGCAGTCGTATACCGGGCATTACCTCAAGCCCCTGCTGGAACGCGACCGGGCCTGACGAAAAAAGCCCCTGGCATGCAAATGCCAGGGGCTTTTCTCTCTATGCGTGCCCACTGCAGGGACGTTACATCTGCGATTGCAGGTAATTCTGCAGCCCGATGGACTTGATCAGGCCCTGCTGCTTCTCCAGCCAGTAGGTGTGATCTTCCTCGGTGTCGGCCAGTTGCGCGCGCAGGATATCGCGGCTGATGTAGTCCTTGTGCGACTCGCACAACTCGATGCCTTTGCACAATGCGGCGCGGACCTTGTACTCCAGGCGCAGGTCGGCAGCGATCATGTCAGGCACGGTGGTGCCCACGTCGAGGTCATCCGGGCGCATGCGCGGGGTGCCTTCGAGCATGAGAATGCGGCGAATCAGGGCATCGGCGTGCTGCGCCTCTTCTTCCATCTCGTGGTTGATGCGTTCGTAGAGCTTGGCCAAGCCCCAGTCTTCGTACATGCGCGAGTGGATGAAGTATTGGTCGCGTGCCGCCAGTTCGCCCGTCAGCAACGTGTTGAGGTAATCGATTACGTCCGGGTGACCTTGCATCGCCCTGATTCTCCCTGAGTGAAAGCTTGATAAGGAGATAGTGTGAACCATGATTTCTTCAAGGTCACTGAAAAATGCGCAATTTGTGTGAAAAAAGCGGGCAAACCGTAGTGATTTTCATTGAAAAACCGCCCAAATGAGGGCGGTTCTCCTTATCACTTCGACTTAGGCCAGCTTGATGCCCAAGGCGTTTGCAATCCCCTCGCCGTAAGCAGGATCTGCCTTGAAGAAGTGCTGCAACTGACGCTGCACCACATCTTCGCTGACGCCTTGCAGGGTGCCGGCAATGTTGTTTATCAACAGGGCTTGCTGCTCGGCGTTCATCAAGCGGAACAGCGCACCCGCATGGCTGTAGTAGTCATTGTCCTCACGGTGGTCGTAACGATCCGCCGCACCATTGAGGGCCAACGCAGGCTCGGCATGACGAGGCGACTGCTTGGGCGCATCGGCATAGCTGTTCGGCTCGTAGTTCGGAGCGCTGCCGTAGCTGCCCATGGTCATCGCCCCATCGCGCTGATAGCTGTGCACCGGGCTACGTGGCGCATTCACCGGCAAATGCTGGTGATTGGTACCAATGCGGTAGCGGTGGGCATCAGCGTAGGCGAATACGCGCCCCTGCAGCATGCGATCCGGAGACAGGCCAACACCTGGCACCATGTTGCTCGGCCCGAACGCGGCCTGCTCGACTTCAGCGAAGTAGTTGAGCGGGTTGCGATTGAGTTCCAGCACACCTACCTCGATCAGTGGGTAGTCCTTCTGCGACCAGGTCTTGGTGACGTCAAAGGGGTTCTCGGCGCGATTGGCCGCTTCTTCTTCGCTCATCACCTGGATGCAGACGGTCCAGCGCGGGTAGTCGCCGCGATCGATCGCTTCGAACAGGTCACGTTGGGCGTAGTCTGGATCGGTACCCGCGATACGTGCCGCATCGGCCGGGGCCAGGTTCTTGATACCTTGCTGGGTCTTGAAGTGCCACTTGACCCAGGTCCGCCGGCCATCGGCGCTCAGCAGGCTATAGGTATGGCTGCCGAAACCGTGCATGTGGCGGTAGCCGTCCGGAATACCCCGATCAGAGAACAGGATGGTGACCTGGTGCAGCGCCTCGGGCGAATGTGACCAGAAGTCCCACATCATCTGGGCGTTCTTCAGATTGGTCTGTGGGTGACGCTTCTGGGTGTGGATAAAGTCCGGGAATTTCAGCGGATCGCGAATGAAGAACACGGGGGTGTTGTTGCCGACGATGTCCCAGTTACCTTCTTCGGTGTAGAACTTGACGGCAAAACCACGTGGGTCACGCTCGGTGTCAGCCGAACCACGTTCGCCTCCGACAGTGGAGAAACGCAGGAAGGTTTCGGTCTGCTTGCCGATGCTCTCGAACAGACGAGCGCTGGTGTATTGAGTGATGTCGCGAGTGACGGTGAAGGTGCCGTAAGCGCCCGACCCCTTGGCGTGTACGCGACGTTCAGGGATGTTCTCGCGATTGAAGTGGGCCAGCTTCTCGATCAGATGGAAGTCGTCGAGCAGTAGCGGGCCGCGTGGGCCTGCCGAACGGGAATTCTGGTTATCGGCTACAGGTGCACCGCTGGCGGTAGTAAGAATCTTGCTCATGGGCTCTCCTTATCGGTCTCGAAATGCCGGCTAATCGGCCTGAGAGCAAGTATGGGTGCGCAACATGACAAGATCTAATTTATAGATATGCTTATATCGATAGTTTTTTACAATTTATTAAGACACAAAAAACCGGGCACTAGGCCCGGTTTCTTGTAGCAGACAGAACGTCTTACTCGGCAGCTTCTACAGCACCACCGACCGGACGATCAACCAGCTCGACGTACGCCATAGGCGCGTTGTCGCCAGCGCGGAAACCGCACTTCAGGATGCGCAGGTAGCCGCCCTGACGGGTGGCGTAACGCTTGCCCAGGTCGTTGAACAGCTTGCCAACAGCGGATTTCGAACGGGTACGGTCGAAAGCCAGACGACGGTTGGCGACGCTATCTTCCTTGGCCAGGGTGATCAGCGGCTCGGCAACGCGGCGCAGTTCCTTGGCTTTCGGCAGGGTGGTTTTGATCAGCTCGTGCTCGATCAGCGACACTGCCATGTTCTGGAACATAGCCTTGCGGTGAGAGCTGGTACGGCTCAGGTGACGTCCACTTTTACGATGACGCATGATTCATTCCTTACCAAACACTACGTTCGGTGATTACGACGATCAGGCAGTCGCCTTGTCGTCTTTCTTAAGACTTGCAGGCGGCCAGTTGTCGAGGCGCATGCCGAGAGACAGACCACGGGAGGCCAGGACGTCCTTGATTTCGGTCAGGGACTTCTTGCCCAGGTTAGGAGTCTTCAACAGCTCTACTTCGGTACGCTGAATCAGGTCGCCGATGTAGTAGATGTTCTCCGCCTTGAGGCAGTTGGCCGAACGTACAGTCAGTTCCAGGTCGTCAACCGGGCGCAGCAGGATCGGATCGATCTCGTCTTCCTGCTCGACCACGACCGGCTCGCTGTCACCTTTGAGGTCGACGAACGCGGCCAGCTGCTGTTGCAGGATGGTCGCGGCCCGACGGATGGCCTCTTCAGGGTCCAGGGTGCCGTTGGTTTCCAGATCGATGACCAGCTTGTCCAGGTTGGTACGCTGTTCAACACGGGCGTTCTCGACCACGTAGGCGATACGACGCACCGGGCTGAACGAAGCGTCCAGCTGAAGACGGCCAATGCTGCGGCTTTCATCTTCGTCAGTCTGACGGGAATCGGCCGGCTCGTAACCGCGACCACGAGCTACGGTGAGCTTCATGTTCAGGGCGCCGTTGGACGCCAGGTTCGCGATTACGTGATCGGGATTGACGATCTCGACATCGTGATCCAGCTGAATATCGGCAGCGGTAACCACCCCCGAACCCTTTTTCGACAAGGTCAGCGTAACTTCGTCACGACCGTGCAGCTTGATCGCCAGGCCTTTGAGGTTCAACAGGATTTCAATGACGTCTTCCTGTACACCTTCGATCGCGGAGTACTCATGGAGTACGCCATCGATCTCGGCCTCGACTACTGCACAGCCAGGCATGGAGGACAACAGGATGCGACGCAGCGCGTTGCCCAGGGTATGGCCGAAACCACGCTCGAGAGGCTCGAGCGTGATCTTGGCGCGGGTTGGACTGACTACCTGCACGTCGATGTGACGGGGAGTCAGGAACTCATTTACCGAAATCTGCATGGATGCACCTATTTTCTAGCCCTTACTTGGAGTAGAGCTCGACAATCAGGTTTTCGTTGATGTCGGCGGACAGATCGCTGCGAGCAGGAACGTTCTTGAAAACGCCCGACTTTTTAGCAGAATCAACGTCTACCCACTCAACGCGGCCACGCTGGGCGCACAGTTCAAGGGCTTGAACAATGCGCAGCTGGTTCAGCGACTTCTCACGAACCGCGACCACGTCACCCGGACGAACTTGGTAGGATGGAATGTTTACGGTCTTGCCGTTAACGCTGATCGCTTTGTGCGAAACCAGCTGACGGGATTCGGAACGAGTCGAACCGAAGCCCATACGGTAAACGACGTTGTCCAGGCGGCATTCCAGCAGTTGCAGCAGGTTCTCACCAGTAGCGCCTTTTTTCGAGGCTGCGACTTGGTAGTAACCGCGGAACTGGCGCTCCAGGACACCGTAGATACGGCGGACTTTTTGTTTCTCGCGCAGCTGGGTACCGTAGTCGGACTGACGGCCACGGCGCTGGCCGTGTACACCTGGGGCTGCTTCGATGTTGCACTTCGATTCCAGAGCGCGAACACCGCTCTTCAGGAACAGGTCAGTGCCTTCACGGCGAGACAGTTTGCATTTTGGACCAATGTAACGTGCCATTTATCTGTCTCCTGATTACACGCGACGCTTCTTCGGCGGACGGCACCCGTTATGCGGGATTGGCGTCACGTCGGTGATGCTGGCGATCTTGTAGCCGCAGCTGTTCAGTGCACGAACGGCGGACTCACGACCTGGACCTGGACCCTTGACGTTCACGTCGAGGTTCTTCAGACCGTATTCCAGCGCAGCTTGACCAGCGCGCTCAGCAGCGATCTGAGCTGCGAACGGGGTGGATTTGCGCGAACCACGGAAACCCGAACCACCGGAAGTCGCCCAGGACAAAGCGTTGCCCTGACGGTCGGTGATGGTCACGATGGTGTTGTTGAAAGACGCATGGATGTGGGCGATGCCATCAACCACTGTCTTTTTGACTTTTTTACGAGGACGAGCAGCAGGTTTTGCCATGTCTATATTCCTGGGCGATTACTTGCGGATCGGCTTACGCGGGCCCTTACGGGTGCGTGCGTTGGTCTTGGTGCGCTGACCGCGAACCGGCAGACCTTTACGATGACGCAGGCCGCGGTAGCAACCCAGGTCCATCAAGCGCTTGATCTTCATGTTGATGTCACGGCGCAGGTCACCTTCGGTGGTGAACTTCGCGACTTCGCCACGCAGGGTTTCGATTTGCTCGTCGCTCAGATCCTTGATCTTAGCGGCTGGATTTACACCAGCGTCTGCACAGATTTTCTGTGCAGTTGTGCGACCGACACCATAGATGTAGGTCAGCGAGATAACAGCATGCTTGTTATCTGGAATGTTGACGCCTGCAATACGGGCCATTCAGTGGGACTCCAATTGACAGCTACCTACGCCCCGGAAGCCAAGAAATAGGGCGCGAGATAATATCGCTGTAGAAACGAATAATCAACCCAGCAGCACACTAGCTGCTGGGTTTGAAGCGCAGATCACACTCAGCCTTGGCGCTGCTTGTGACGCGGTTCCGCGCTGCAGATCACGCGCACGATACCTTCGCGACGAATGATCTTGCAGTTGCGGCACAGCTTTTTCACCGATGCACGAACTTTCATTACCGACTCCTCGAACCTTAGGGGTCTATCAGCGCAGCAGACCGCTGCCACCATAGCCTTTCAGGTTGGCTTTCTTCATCAGGGATTCGTACTGGTGCGAAACGAGGTGCGATTGTACTTGGGACATGAAGTCCATCACAACCACTACCACAATCAGCAACGAGGTCCCGCCAAGGTAGAACGGCACGTTTGCTGCCACCACCAGGAACTGGGGCAGAAGGCAGACGGCCATCATGTAAAGAGCACCGAACATGGTCAAACGAGTCAGAACGCCATCAATGTAGCGCGCCGACTGCTCACCAGGACGGATACCCGGAATAAAGGCACCGGACTTCTTCAGGTTTTCCGCTACGTCTTTCGGGTTGAACATCAACGCTGTGTAGAAGAAGCAGAAGAAGATGATCCCTGCACTAAACAGCAGAATGTTCAACGGCTGACCAGGAGCGATCGACTGCGAGATGTCCTGCAGCCAGCCCATACCCTCGGACTGACCGAACCAGGCACCCAGCGAAGCCGGGAACAGCAAGATGCTGCTCGCGAAAATGGCAGGAATGACGCCCGCCATGTTCACTTTCAGCGGCAAGTGGCTGGTCTGCGCAGCGAAGACCTTGCGGCCCTGCTGACGCTTGGCGTAGTGAACGGCGATACGACGCTGACCACGCTCAATGAACACCACGAAACCGATAATCGCTACTGCAAGCAAACCGATAGCGACCAGGGCGAAGATGTTGATATCGCCTGTGCGCGCAGACTCGAAAGACTGCCCGATTGCTCTCGGAAGACCGGCAACGATACCTGCGAAGATCAACATCGAGATACCGTTGCCCACACCGCGCTCGGTGATCTGCTCGCCGAGCCACATCATGAACATTGCGCCAGCCACGAAGGTGGAGACGGCAACGACATGGAAGCCCAGGCCAGCAGAAAACGCCACGCCCTGGTTGGCCAGGCCAATGGACATGCCAATGGCTTGAACCAGCGCCAGGATAACGGTGCCGTAGCGGGTGTACTGGCTGATCTTGCGACGGCCAGCTTCACCTTCCTTCTTCAACTGCTCCAGCTGAGGGCTGACTGCGGTCATGAGCTGCATGATGATCGATGCCGAGATGTACGGCATGATCCCCAGTGCAAAGATGCTCATGCGCTCCAGCGCACCACCGGAAAACATGTTGAACAAGCTAAGAATGGTCCCCTCATTCTGTCGAAACAGATCCGCCAGACGGTCTGGATTGATGCCAGGCACCGGGATATGTGCGCCGATCCGATAGACGATGATCGCCATGAACAGAAAGCGCAGACGAGCCCAGAGTTCCGACATCCCGCCCTTACCGAGCGAAGAGAGAGCACCTTGCTTAGCCATTTATTCCTCGAACTTGCCGCCAGCTGCTTCGATAGCCGCACGCGCACCTTTGGTGACGGCGATGCCCTTGATAGTGACTGCGCGAGTGACTTCGCCGGACAGCATGATTTTCACACGCTGTACATGCTGGCCAATCACGTTGGCGTCTTTCAGGGACTGTACGGAGATCACGTCGCCTTCCACCTTGGCCAGCTCGGACAGACGCACTTCGGCGCGATCCATGGCTTTCAGGGAAACGAAGCCGAACTTCGGCAGACGACGGTGCAGCGGCTGTTGACCGCCTTCGAAGCCCGGAGCGATGGTGCCACCGGAACGGGAGGTCTGACCTTTGTGACCACGGCCACCAGTCTTGCCCAAACCGCTACCGATACCACGACCCGGACGATGCTTCTCGCGACGGGAACCCGGCGCTGGACTCAGATCATTGAGTTTCATCGATTAACCCTCGACGCGCAGCATGTAGTAAGCCTTGTTGATCATCCCGCGATTCTCGGGAGTATCCTGGACTTCTACAGTGTGACCGATGCGACGCAGACCCAGGCCTTTAACGCACAGGATGTGGTTAGGCAGGCGGCCGGCGGTGCTCTTGATCAGCGTTACTTTTACGGTTGCCATGATCAGAAGATCTCCTCAACGCTCTTGCCGCGCTTGGCAGCAATGGATTCAGGAGATTGCATGGCTTTCAGACCCTTGAAGGTGGCATAAACCACGTTCACTGGGTTGGTCGAACCGTAGCACTTGGCCAGAACGTTCTGGACACCAGCAACTTCCAGGACAGCACGCATTGCGCCGCCGGCGATGATACCGGTACCTTCCGAAGCAGGCTGCATGTAAACCTTCGAGGCGCCGTGGGCAGCCTTGGTGGCGTACTGCAGGGTGGTGCCCTTCAGGTCAACCTGGATCATATTGCGACGGGCAGCTTCCATGGCTTTCTGGATCGCGGCAGGTACTTCGCGCGATTTGCCACGGCCGAAGCCGACGCGACCTTTGCCATCACCTACCACGGTCAGCGCGGTGAAGGTGAAGATACGGCCGCCTTTAACGGTTTTAGCAACGCGGTTAACTTGAACCAGCTTCTCGATGTAGCCTTCGTCGCGCTTTTGATCGTTATTTGCCATAACTTAGAACTCCAGTCCGCCTTCACGAGCAGCATCGGCCAGCGCCCTGACGCGACCATGGTACTTGAAGCCGGAACGGTCAAAGGCAACTTGAGATACACCGGCGGCTTTCGCACGCTCAGCTACCAGCTTGCCAACCTTAGTGGCCGCGTCGATGTTGCCGGTGGCGCCATCACGCAGTTCTTTGTCCAAGGTCGAGGCGCTTGCCAGAACCTTGCTGCCGTCGGCCGAAATGACCTGGGCATAGATGTGCTGCGAGGAGCGGAACACGCACAGACGCACGGCTTCTAGCTCGTGCATTTTCAGGCGTGCTTTGCGAGCGCGACGCAGTCGAATAACTTTTTTGTCGGTCATTTGCTAGGCCCTACTTCTTCTTGGCTTCTTTACGACGGACTACTTCGTCCGCGTAACGCACACCCTTGCCTTTGTAAGGCTCTGGCGGACGGAAGTCGCGGATTTCAGCGGCCACCTGACCCACCAGCTGCTTGTCGATACCCTTGATCAGGATGTCGGTCTGGCTTGGGGTTTCAGCGGTGATACCGGCTGGCAGTTCGTAGTCCACTGGATGCGAGAAGCCCAGAGCCAGGTTCAGGATGGTGCCCTTGGCCTGTGCCTTGTAACCAACACCGACCAGCTGGAGCTTGCGCTCGAAGCCTTGGCTTACGCCCTGGACCATGTTGTTCACCAGAGCACGGGTGGTACCGGCCATGGCACGAGCTTGCTGGTCACCGTTGCGAGCGACGAAGCGCAGCTCGCCGGACTCTTCGGTAACTTCAACAGACGAGTGAACGTTCAGTTCGAGAGTGCCCTTGGCACCCTTCACCGAAAGCTGCTGGCCGGCGAATTTGACTTCGACACCGGATGGCAGCTTAACGGGGTTCTTAGCGACGCGAGACATGCCTATCTCCCCTTAGAACACTGTGCACAGAACTTCGCCACCGACACCGGCAGCGCGCGCAGCGCGATCAGTCATCACACCTTTGTTGGTGGAGACGATAGACACGCCCAGACCGCCACGTACTTTCGGCAGGTCGGAGACGGACTTGTACTGGCGCAGGCCTGGACGGCTGGAGCGCTTCAGTTCCTCGATGACCGGACGGCCTTCGAAGTACTTCAGTTCGATCGACAGGGAAGGCTTGGCTTCGCCACTGACCTGGTAGCCAGCGATGTAACCTTCGTCCTTCAGAACTTTGGCAACCGCGACCTTCAGAGTGGAGGAAGGCATGCTTACGACGGACTTTTCAGCCATCTGGGCATTACGGATGCGAGTTAGCATGTCCGCTAACGGGTCCTGCATACTCATGGGCTAGATGCTCCTGATACAAGAATTATTAGCCTTGCGGCTATCACAACCACCTGACCGCCCCGGGCAAAAAACCCAGGCTCAGGTGAGCCGGTCATTCTAGACACAAGACAGAAACGAAACAAGCCCCACGAGGGGGCTTGTTTGTTGGCGATGTCACCGGCGGTCGGAAGATTGCTCCCCCTACGCCGGGATCACACCTGCAGCGATTACCAGGAGGCCTTGACCAGACCTGGTACGTCACCGCGCATTGCAGCTTGACGCAGCATGTTACGGCCCAGGCCGAACTTACGGTAAACACCGTGAGGACGACCGGTCAGGCGGCAACGGTTGCGCAGACGCGAAGCGCTGGCATCACGAGGCTGCTTCTGCAGAGCGACAACGGCAGCGAAACGCTCTTCTGGAGAGGCGTTCAGGTTGACGATGGTCGCTTTCAGCTCGGCACGCTTTTTGGCGTACTTGGCTACCGTGAGCTGACGCTTCAGCTCGCGGTTTTTCATGCTCTTCTTGGCCATTTTCCTACTCCAATCAGTTGCGGAACGGGAACTTGAATGCACGCAGCAGAGCGCGGCCTTCGTCGTCCGAACGAGCAGTGGTGGTCAGGGTGATGTCCAAACCGCGCAGAGCATCGATCTTGTCGTAGTCGATTTCCGGGAAGATGATCTGCTCTTTCACGCCCATGCTGTAGTTGCCACGACCATCGAAGGACTTGGCATTCAGGCCGCGGAAGTCGCGAACCCGAGGCAGGGAGATCGCCAGCAGGCGGTCCAGGAATTCGTACATCTTGTCGCTACGCAGGGTCACCTTGACGCCGATCGGCCAGCCTTCACGGACTTTGAAGCCCGCGATGGATTTACGAGCGAAAGTCACGACCGGCTTTTGACCGGTGATCTTTTCCAGGTCGGCAACTGCATGCTCGATGACTTTCTTGTCGCCGATCGCTTCGCCCAGACCCATGTTCAGGGTGATCTTGGTAACGCGCGGAACTTCCATCACGTTCGACAGCTTAAGTTCTTCCTTAAGCTTGGGAGCGATTTCGTTCCGGTAAATCTCTTTCAGTCGTGCCATGGTCTTCTACCTAGCAGTGTTCAAGCATCAACCGCTTTTTGGGTCGACTTGAAGACACGAATTTTCTTACCGTCTTCTACTTTGAAACCAACGCGGTCAGCCTTGTTGGTTTCGCCATTGAAGATGGCCACGTTGGAAGCGTGCAGAGGCGCTTCTTTCTCGACGATACCGCCCTGAACGCCTGCCATCGGGTTCGGCTTGGTATGACGCTTGACCAGGTTGACACCACCGATGACCAGACGGTCATCAGCGAGAACCTTCAGCACCTTACCGCGCTTACCCTTGTCTTTGCCGGCGATCACGATGATCTCGTCGTCACGACGAATCTTTTGCATGTCGGATCTCCTTACAGCACTTCAGGGGCGAGCGAGACGATCTTCATGAACTTCTCGTTACGAAGTTCACGGGTCACTGGCCCGAAGATGCGGGTACCGATCGGCTCTTGCTTGTTGTTCAGCAGAACAGCAGCGTTGCCGTCGAAACGAATGATGGAACCGTCAGCGCGACGTACACCGTGACGGGTACGGACGACAACAGCGGTCATCACCTGGCCTTTCTTGACCTTACCGCGAGGAATCGCTTCCTTGACGGTAACTTTGATGATGTCACCGATGCCGGCGTAACGGCGGTGCGAACCGCCGAGCACCTTGATGCACATGACGCGACGAGCGCCGCTGTTATCGGCCACATCGAGCATGGATTGAGTCTGAATCATAAAATTTCTCCGACCCCTAGCCCTTAGACTTCAACAGCGCGTTCGAGGACTTCAACCAGTGCCCAGGACTTGGTCTTGGCCAGCGGACGAGTTTCGGTAATCGAAACCTTGTCGCCGATCTTGCACTGGTTGGTTTCGTCGTGCGCGTGCAGCTTAGTCGAACGCTTAACGTATTTACCGTAGATCGGGTGCTTAACGCGACGCTCGATCAGAACGGTGATGGTCTTGTCCATTTTGTCGCTGACGACACGGCCAGTCAGCGTACGGACGGTTTTTTCAGCTTCAGCCATGATCACTTACCTGCCTGCTGGTTGAGCACAGTTTTCACGCGAGCGATGTCACGCTTAACTTGCGAGAGCAGGTGCGACTGCCCCAACTGGCCAGTTGCTTTCTGCATACGCAGATTGAACTGGTCGCGCAGCAAGCCGAGCAGTTGCTCATTCAGTTGCTGTGCCGATTTTTCACGAAGTTCATTCGCTTTCATCACATCACCGTCCGCTTAACAAAGGAGGTGGCGAGAGGCAGCTTTGCAGCAGCCAGGGCGAAAGCTTCGCGCGCCAGCTCTTCAGAAACACCCTCGATCTCGTACAGGACTTTGCCTGGCTGGATCTGGGCAACCCAGTACTCCACGGAACCCTTACCTTTACCCATACGAACCTCGAGAGGCTTCTTGGTAACCGGCTTGTCCGGGAATACACGGATCCAGATCTTGCCGCCACGTTTTACGTGACGGGTCAGCGCACGACGCGCCGACTCGATCTGGCGGGCGGTGAGACGACCGCGAGCGACAGCTTTCAGAGCGAACTCGCCGAAGCTGACCTTGCTACCGCGCAGTGCCAGACCACGGTTGTGGCCGGTCATCTGCTTGCGGAATTTTGTACGCTTTGGTTGCAACATTTGGCGTACCCCTTACTTAGCAGCTTTTTTACGAGGCGCTGGTGCTTGCGGCTTCAGCTCTTCCTGGCGACCACCAATTACTTCGCCTTTGAAGATCCAAACCTTCACACCGATCACACCATAGGTGGTGTGAGCTTCGTAGGTGTTGTAGTCGATATCGGCACGCAGGGTGTGCAGAGGCACACGACCTTCGCGATACCACTCAGTACGGGCGATCTCGGCACCGCCGAGACGACCGCTCACCTGGATCTTGATGCCTTTGGCACCAATACGCATGGCGTTCTGTACGGCGCGCTTCATGGCGCGACGGAACATAACGCGGCGCTCCAGCTGCTGGGCAACGCTTTGCGCAACCAGCATGGCGTCGAGTTCCGGCTTGCGGATCTCTTCGATGTTGATGTGCACAGGCACACCCATCTGCTTGGTCAGGTCCTGACGCAGCTTCTCTACATCCTCACCCTTCTTGCCGATAACGATACCGGGACGAGCGGTGTGGATGGTGATGCGTGCAGTTTGAGCCGGACGATGAATATCGATACGGCTTACGGACGCGCTTTTTAGTTTGTCTTGGAGGTACTCACGCGTTTTCAGATCCTTCAACAGGTAATCTGCGTAAGTAGCACCGTCTGCGTACCAGACGGAGGTGTGCTCCTTGACGATTCCCAGGCGAATGCCAGTGGGATGTACTTTCTGACCCATCTGATCGACTCCGTTACTTGTCCGCAACCTTGACAGTGATATGGCAAGACCGCTTGACGATGCGATCAGCGCGGCCTTTGGCTCGCGGCATGATGCGCTTCAGCGAACGCCCTTCGTTGACGAAAACGGTGCTGACCTTCAGGTCATCAACGTCTGCGCCTTCGTTGTGTTCGGCGTTGGCAACGGCCGACTCGAGGACTTTCTTCATGATTTCAGCGGCTTTTTTGCTGCTGAAGGCCAACAGGTTGAGCGCTTCGCCCACCTTCTTCCCGCGGATCTGGTCGGCGACCAAGCGGGCTTTCTGGGCGGAGATTCGAGCGCCCGACAACTTAGCGGCTACTTCCATTTCCTTACCCCTTAACGCTTGGCTTTCTTGTCAGCCACGTGCCCGCGATAGGTGCGGGTACCGGCGAACTCGCCCAGTTTGTGGCCGACCATGTCTTCGTTCACGAGAACTGGGACGTGTTGGCGACCGTTGTGTACCGCGATGGTCAGACCGACCATTTGTGGCAGGATCATCGAACGGCGCGACCAGGTTTTCACTGGCTTGCGATCGTTCTTCTCCACCGCCACTTCGATCTTCTTCAGCAGGTGAAGATCGATAAAAGGACCTTTTTTCAGAGAACGTGGCACTGTCGTATCCCTCTAGTTACTTGCGACGACGGACGATCATGTTGTCGGTACGCTTATTACCACGGGTTTTCGCACCCTTGGTTGGGAAGCCCCATGGCGATACCGGATGACGACCACCGGAGGTACGACCTTCACCACCACCATGTGGGTGGTCAACCGGGTTCATGGCAACACCACGAACGGTTGGGCGAACGCCGCGCCAGCGTTTGGCACCAGCTTTACCCAGCGAACGCAGGCTGTGCTCGGAGTTCGAGACTTCACCCAGGGTCGCACGGCATTCAGCCAGTACTTTGCGCATCTCACCGGAGCGCAGACGCAGAGTCACGTAGGCACCTTCACGAGCGATCAGCTGAGCCGAAGCACCAGCGGAACGAGCGATCTGTGCACCTTTACCCGGCTTCAGTTCGATGCCGTGAATGGTGCTACCTACCGGGATGTTGCGCAGTTGCAGGGAGTTACCGGCCTTGATTGGGGCCAGGGCACCTGCGATCAGCTGGTCGCCAGCGCTCACGCCTTTAGGGGCGATGATGTAGCGACGCTCGCCGTCTGCGTAGCACAGCAGGGCGATGTGAGCAGTACGGTTTGGATCGTATTCCACGCGCTCGACAGTGGCTGGAATGCCATCTTTGTCGTTGCGACGGAAGTCGACCAGACGGTAATGCTGCTTGTGACCACCACCAACGTGACGAGTGGTAATGCGGCCATTGTTGTTACGACCACCAGACTTCGATTTCTTCTCGAGCAGCGGTGCGTGAGGAGCGCCTTTGTGCAGCTCCTTGTTGACCACCTTGACCACGAAACGGCGGCCAGGGGAAGTCGGTTTGCATTTAACGATTGCCATGATGCACCCCTTCCTTACTCAGCACTGCTGCTGAAATCGAGATCTTGGCCTGGCTGAAGGGAGACGATCGCCTTCTTCCAGTCATTACGCTTGCCCAGACCACGTGCGGTACGCTTGGTTTTACCCAGGACGTTGACAGTCGACACGTTTTCAACTTTTACGTTGAACAGGCCTTCGACAGCTTTCTTGATTTCCAGCTTGGTTGCATCGGTAGCAACCTTGAATACGAACTGGCCTTTTTTCTCAGCCAGAACGGTAGCCTTCTCGGAAACGTGCGGGCCAAGGAGGACTTTGAATACGCGTTCCTGGTTCATCCCAGCAGCTCCTCGAATTTCTTCACGGCGGAGACAGTGATCAACACTTTCTCGTAGGCGATCAGGCTGACCGGGTCGGAACCCTGGACGTCACGTACGTCGACGTGCGGCAGGTTACGAGCAGCCAGGTACAGATTCTGATCAACTGCGTCCGAAACGATCAGTACGTCGTTCAGGCCCATGCCGTTCAGCTTGTTCAGCAGGTCTTTGGTTTTCGGCGCTTCGACAGCGAAGTCCTGAACCACGACCAGACGATCGCTACGCACCAGCTCGGAGAGGATGGAGCGCAGTGCTGCGCGGTACATCTTCTTGTTGAGCTTCTGCGAGTGATCCTGAGGGCGAGCTGCGAAGGTGACACCACCGCCACGCCAGATCGGACCACGAGTGGTACCGGCACGAGCACGGCCAGTACCCTTCTGACGCCATGGGCGCTTACCGCCACCGGCTACGTCAGAGCGGGTCTTCTGCTGCTTGGTGCCCTGACGGCCGCCGGCCATGTAGGCCACGACTGCTTGGTGTACCAGCGTCTCGTTGAATTCGCCACCGAAAGTCAGTTCGGAAACTTCGATCGCCTGAGCGTCATTTACATTGAGTTGCATGTCAGTTTCCCCTTAACCGCGAGCCTTGACAGCCGGACGCACAACCACGTCGCCGCCAGTAGCGCCTGGAACGGCACCCTTGATCAGCAGCAGGTTGCGTTCAGCGTCTACGCGTACTACTTCCAGGGACTGTACAGTCACGCGCTCAGCGCCCATGTGACCGGACATCTTCTTGCCCTTGAATACACGACCAGGAGTCTGGCACTGGCCGATGGAGCCAGGGACACGGTGCGATACGGAGTTACCGTGGGTGTTGTCCTGACCACGGAAGTTCCAACGCTTGATGGTACCGGCGAAGCCTTTACCTTTGGACTGACCGGTTACGTCTACCAGCTGGCCTGCAGTGAAGAGTTCAGCTTTGATCAGATCGCCAGCCTGGAAATCGCCTTCTTCAAGACGGAACTCCCAGACACCGCGACCAGCGGCAACGTTAGCCTTGGCGAAGTGACCTGCCTGAGCGGCAGTCACGCGCGAAGCACGACGCTCGCCGACAGTGACTTGCACTGCACGGTAGCCATCGGTTTCTTCAGTTTTGAACTGGGTGACACGATTCGGCTCGATCTCGATGACCGTGACCGGAATGGAGACACCTTCTTCGGTGAAAATGCGGGTCATACCGCACTTGCGACCGACTACACCAATAGTCATGTTGTAAACCTCATGAGTGTACGGGGCTTTCACCCGCTATGGCCGCCCATTTCAGAGCGTTACACGACTCAGACCGAAGTCTTAGCCGAGGCTGATCTGCACTTCCACACCTGCCGCGAGATCAAGCTTCATCAGCGCATCAACGGTTTTATCCGTTGGCTGGACGATGTCCAGAACGCGCTTATGAGTGCGAATCTCGTACTGGTCACGCGCGTCTTTGTTGACGTGCGGGGAGACCAGAACGGTGAAACGCTCTTTGCGGGTAGGCAGTGGAATTGGACCACGCACTTGTGCACCAGTACGTTTCGCGGTTTCCACGATTTCCTGGGTGGATTGGTCGATCAGGCGATGGTCGAAAGCCTTCAACCTGATACGGATTTGCTGATTTTGCATTGGATTTCAGACTCCAGGCTGTTCCCAACGGACGCACTACGCCCGCTAAAAGGAGGCGTGATTCTATAGACGCCCCTATTTAGTGTCAACCCAATAAAAAAAACCCCCGCTAAGCGGGGGTTTTTTCAATCGGTCGAGTGATTACTCGATGATTTTGGCTACGACGCCGGCGCCGACGGTACGACCGCCTTCACGGATGGCGAAGCGCAGACCGTCTTCCATTGCGATGGTCTTGATCAGGGTGACAGTCATCTGAATGTTGTCACCTGGCATTACCATTTCAACGCCTTCCGGCAGTTCGCAGTTACCGGTCACGTCAGTGGTACGGAAGTAGAACTGAGGACGGTAGCCTTTGAAGAACGGAGTGTGACGACCGCCTTCTTCCTTCGACAGAACGTAGACTTCTGCGGTGAACTTGGTGTGCGGCTTGACCGAACCTGGCTTGACCAGAACCTGGCCACGCTCAACGTCGTCACGCTTGGTACCACGCAGCAGAACGCCGCAGTTCTCGCCAGCACGACCTTCGTCCAGCAGCTTGCGGAACATCTCAACACCGGTGCAGGTGGTGGTGGTGGTGTCACGCAGACCAACGATTTCCAGCGGATCCTGAACGCGAACGATGCCACGCTCGATACGGCCGGTAACAACGGTACCACGACCCGAGATCGAGAATACGTCTTCGATCGGCATCAGGAACGGCTGGTCGACGGCACGAACTGGCTCAGGGATGTAGGCATCCAGAGTTTCTACCAGCTTCTTGACAGCGGTAGTACCCATTTCGTTGTCGTCTTTGCCTTCCAGCGCCATACGAGCCGAACCGATGATGATCGGAGTGTCGTCGCCTGGGAAGTCGTAGGTGGACAGCAGGTCGCGAACTTCCATCTCGACCAGTTCCAGCAGCTCAGCGTCGTCTACCAGGTCAGCCTTGTTCAGGAAGACCACGATGTACGGAACGCCTACCTGACGGGACAGCAGGATGTGCTCACGGGTTTGTGGCATCGGACCATCGGCAGCCGAGCAAACCAGGATCGCGCCGTCCATCTGGGCAGCACCGGTGATCATGTTCTTCACGTAGTCAGCGTGACCTGGGCAGTCAACGTGAGCGTAGTGACGAATGTTCGAGTTGTACTCGACGTGAGCGGTGTTGATGGTGATACCGCGCGCTTTTTCTTCCGGAGCCGAGTCGATCTTGTCGAACTCAACGACTGCCGAACCGAAAACTTCGGAGCAGACGCGAGTCAGAGCTGCGGTCAGAGTGGTCTTACCGTGGTCAACGTGGCCGATAGTGCCGACGTTAACGTGGGGAAGGGAACGATCAAATTTTTCTTTAGCCAC
This sequence comes from Pseudomonas sp. A014, assembly GCF_052378495.1. NCBI lineage: Bacteria > Pseudomonadati > Pseudomonadota > Gammaproteobacteria > Pseudomonadales > Pseudomonadaceae > Pseudomonas > Pseudomonas sp. A014. Next base: position 526,325 of record NZ_CP199001.1, on the reverse strand, counting down.
GACAGTGAACCTCTTGCCTAAAGGGGATTAGCCTTGTTTTTTAACGAGTGCTTCGACGATGTTCGACGGAGCTTCGGCGTATTTGGAGAATTCCATGGAGTAGCTTGCGCGACCCTGAGACATGGAACGAACGTCGGTCGCGTAACCGAACATCTCTCCGAGCGGTACCTCAGCAGTGATTACCTTGCCGGACACCGAGTCTTCATTACCCTGGATCATCCCGCGACGACGGCTCAGGTCACCCATCACGTCACCCAGGTAGTCTTCCGGGGTTACAACTTCGACCTTCATGATCGGCTCAAGCACCACGCCACCGCCCTTCTGGGCCAGCTGCTTGGTCGCCATCGAAGCGGCGATTTTGAACGCCATTTCGTTGGAGTCGACGTCGTGGTACGAACCGTCGAATACCGTAGCCTTCAGGCCGAGCAGCGGATAGCCGGCAACAACGCCGTTTTTCATCTGCTCTTCGATACCCTTCTGGATCGGGGCGATGAATTCCTTAGGAATCACACCACCAACGACTTCGTTGGTGAACACCAGACCTTCGGTGATGTTGCCTTTCTCGTCCACGTCCGGCTCCGAGAAACGGATCCAGCAGTGACCGAACTGACCACGACCACCCGACTGACGAACGAACTTGCCTTCGATCTCGACGTTGGACTTGGTGATCTTCTCGCGGTACGAAACCTGCGGCTTGCCGACGTTGCACTCGACGTTGAACTCGCGCTTCATGCGGTCAACGAGGATGTCCAGGTGCAGCTCACCCATACCGGAGATGATGGTCTGGCCGGTTTCTTCGTCGGTCTTGACGCGGAACGACGGGTCTTCCTGGGCCAGCTTGCCCAGAGCGATACCCATCTTCTCCTGGTCAGCCTTGGTTTTCGGCTCTACGGAGAGCGAAATTACCGGCTCAGGGAAGTCCATACGCTCGAGGATGATCGGCTTGTCGGCGTTGCACAGGGTGTCACCGGTGGTGACGTCCTTCATGCCGATCAGAGCAGCGATGTCGCCAGCGCGTACTTCTTTGATCTCTTCACGCTGGTTGGCGTGCATCTGCACCATACGACCAACGCGCTCTTTCTTGCCTTTGACCGAGTTGATGACGGAGTCACCGGAGGTCAGGAAGCCCGAGTAGACGCGGACGAAGGTCAGAGTACCCACGAACGGGTCGGTGGCAATCTTGAACGCCAGGGCCGAGAACGGCTCGTTGTCGTCAGCAGGACGCTCGTCGTACTGCTCTGGAGTGACTTCATCCTTCGGCACGTCGATCAGATCAGGGTGGATACCCTTGATCGCAGGGATCTCGGTTGGCGCAGGCAGGAAGTCAATGACGGCGTCGAGAACCAGGGGAACGCCCTTGTTCTTGAACGAGGAACCGCAGACAGCAGGAACGATCTCGCTCGCCAGGGTACGGGCGCGCAGACCAGCCTTGATGTCTTCGACGGACAGGTCACCTTCTTCGAGGTACTTGTTCATCAGCTCTTCGTTGGCCTCGGCAGCAGCCTCGACCATATTGCTGCGCCATTCGTTGGCCAGGTCCACCAGCTCGGCAGGAATCTCTTCCTCGCGATAGGTGGTGCCTTTGTCGTCATCGTTCCAGTAGATGGCCTTCATCTTGATCAGGTCAACCTGACCCTGGAAGTCATCTTCAGCACCGATGGCCAGCTGGACCGGAACCGGGGTGTGACCCAGGCGGTTCTTGATCTGACCGACAACGCGCAGGAAGTTGGCACCGGCACGGTCCATCTTGTTCACGTAGACAACACGTGGAACGCCGTACTTGTTGGCCTGACGCCATACGGTTTCGGACTGAGGCTCAACGCCGGAAGTACCGCAGAACACGACGACCGCGCCGTCGAGTACACGCAGCGAACGCTCTACTTCAATGGTGAAGTCAACGTGGCCGGGGGTATCGATGACGTTTACGCGGTAGTTGTCGTACTGACCACGGGAGCCTTTCCAGAAGGTGGTAACGGCAGCGGAGGTAATGGTGATACCGCGCTCCTGCTCCTGCACCATCCAGTCGGTGGTCGCGGCGCCATCATGCACCTCGCCCATCTTGTGGCTCAGACCTGTGTAGAACAGGATCCGCTCGGTAGTGGTGGTCTTGCCCGCGTCAACGTGGGCACAGATACCAATGTTACGGTAGCGGTTAATTGCTGTAGTACGAGCCATAAAGCCCTCGCAAAATGATTGATGCTTGAATTAGAAGCGGTAGTGCGAGAACGCTTTGTTGGCTTCGGCCATACGGTGCACGTCTTCACGCTTCTTGACTGCAGCACCCTTGCCTTCGGCAGCATCCAGCAGTTCGCCGGCCAGGCGCAGGGCCATCGACTTCTCGCCGCGCTTGCGGGCGTAGTCTACGAGCCAGCGCATTGCCAGAGCGTTACGACGGGATGGACGAACTTCAACCGGAACCTGGTAAGTGGCACCGCCGACACGACGGGACTTTACTTCGACCAGCGGAGCGATGGCGTCGAGAGCTTTCTCGAAGATTTCCAGGGGGTCGCTGTTCTTGCGTGCTTTGACGGTATCCAGGGCACCGTAAACGATGCGCTCGGCTACGGCCTTCTTGCCGCTTTCCATCACGTGGTTCATGAACTTGGCGAGGATCTGAGATCCGTATTTCGGATCGTCAAGGATCTCACGTTTTGCTGCTACACGACGTCTTGGCATGATAAGCCCTCAAACGGTCTTCAGGTTAGCCCGGGACGCGGGTCTTCGACCCCTGCCCGACCTTACTCTTATCGACTCAAATAAATGGATGTCTGCAAACGACCGATTACTTCGGACGCTTGGTACCGTACTTCGAACGGCCCTGGTTACGGCCTTTGACGCCCGAAGTATCCAGAGAGCCGCGAACGGTGTGGTAACGAACACCTGGCAAGTCTTTTACACGGCCGCCACGGATCAGGACGACGCTGTGCTCTTGCAGGTTGTGGCCTTCACCGCCGATGTACGAGGAAACCTCGAAACCGTTGGTCAGACGCACACGGCATACTTTACGCAGTGCCGAGTTAGGTTTTTTCGGCGTGGTGGTGTACACACGGGTGCACACGCCACGACGCTGCGGGCAGTTCTGCAGCGCAGGAACGTCGGACTTCTCGACCGAACGCTTGCGCGGCTGACGTACCAGCTGGTTGATAGTTGCCATCTACTAGCTCCACTGATTGTCTTGCGACTCTATTGTCTTGCAAGAAAGCCAAAAATTGGCGAGACGGAGCCTCACCAAATTTAAGGGTACAAAAGTCTAAAGAGGATCTTGCACCCAGTCAAGACAAGGCCCCGACCCTTCCTGCCCGATCATCGGCAACAAATCATGTCACCGAGACTCGGGAGGAAGGGGCCGGGGCCCCGCCTCTTCTTAGTTACCGCTGGAGTTCAGCGCTTCGGTCAGTGCGGCTTCCACCTCACTGGCGCTCACACGCAGCGGCTTGTCGGCATCACGGCGACGCTTGCGCTCGCTGTGGTAGGCCAGACCGGTACCGGCCGGGATCAGACGACCCACGACCACGTTCTCTTTCAGGCCGCGCAGGTAGTCGCGCTTGCCGGTTACCGCCGCTTCGGTCAGTACGCGGGTGGTTTCCTGGAAGGAAGCCGCGGAGATGAACGACTCGGTCGACAACGACGCCTTGGTGATACCCAGCAGGACTCGGGTGAACTTGGAGATGAACTTGTCTTCGCCAGCCAGACGCTCGTTCTCTACCAGCACCTGGGTCAGCTCCATCTGGTCGCCCTTGATGAAGCTGGAATCGCCCGACTCGCTGATCTCGACCTTGCGCAGCATCTGGCGCAGGATGGTCTCGATGTGCTTGTCGTTGATCTTCACGCCCTGCAGACGGTAAACGTCCTGGATCTCGTTGACGATGTATTTCGCCAGCGCGCTGACACCCAGCAGACGCAGGATGTCGTGCGGATCACTTGGACCGTCGGAGATGACTTCGCCGCGGTTTACCTGTTCGCCTTCGAAGACGTTCAGGTGGCGCCACTTCGGAATCAGCTCTTCGTACGGATCGCTGCCGTCGGTCGGCGTGATGACCAGGCGACGCTTGCCCTTGGTCTCTTTACCGAACGCGATGGTACCGCTGACTTCAGCCAGGATCGACGCTTCCTTCGGACGACGCGCTTCGAACAGGTCGGCAACGCGCGGCAGACCACCGGTGATGTCACGGGTCTTCGACGTTTCTTGCGGGATACGCGCGATAACGTCACCGACGCCGATCTGGGCACCGTCAGCCACACCGACGAGGGCGTTGGCTGGCAGGAAGTACTGAGCCGGTACGTCGGTACCAGGCAGGTACAGATCCTTGCCGTTGGCGTCGACCATCTTGATGGCCGGACGGATTTCCTTGCCAGCGGCAGGGCGATCCTTGACGTCCAGGACTTCAATGTTGGTCAGGCCGGTCAGTTCGTCGGTCTGGCGCTTGATCGTGATGTTTTCTTCCATGCCCACGAAGGTCACGGTACCTTTCAGCTCGGTAACGATCGGGTGGGTGTGCGGGTCCCACTTGGCGACGATGGCGCCAGCTTCGACCTTCTCACCTTCCTTGACCGAAATCACGGCACCGTAAGGCAGCTTGTAGCGCTCACGCTCACGACCGAACTCGTCGGCAATGGCCAGCTCGCCGGAACGCGATACCGCGACCAGGTTGCCATCGGCACGCTCGACCTGCTTCAGGTTGTGCAGACGTACCATACCGCCGTTCTTCACCTGGACGCTGTCGGCAGCCGAGGTACGGCTCGCAGCACCACCGATGTGGAAGGTACGCATGGTCAGCTGGGTACCCGGCTCACCGATCGACTGTGCAGCGATGACGCCGACAGCTTCACCGATGTTCACCTGGTGACCACGAGCCAGGTCACGACCGTAGCACTTGGCGCAGATGCCGTAGCGGGTTTCGCAGCTGATCGGCGAACGCACGATCACTTCGTCGATGCTGTTCAGCTCGATGAACTCGACCCACTTCTCGTCGACCAGGGTGCCAGCAGGAACGATGACGTCCTCGGTACCAGGCTTGAACACGTCGCGGGCGATGACACGACCCAGAACACGCTCACCCAGCGGCTCTACAACGTCGCCACCTTCGATGTGCGGCGTCATCAACAGGCCCTGGTCGGTGCCGCAGTCGATCTCGGTCACGACCAGATCCTGCGCCACGTCTACCAGACGGCGAGTCAGGTAACCGGAGTTCGCAGTCTTCAGTGCGGTATCCGCCAGACCTTTACGAGCACCGTGGGTCGAGATGAAGTACTGCAGTACGCTCAGACCTTCACGGAAGTTCGCAGTGATCGGCGTCTCGATGATCGAGCCGTCCGGCTTGGCCATCAGACCACGCATACCAGCCAGCTGACGAATCTGTGCAGCGGAACCCCGCGCACCGGAGTCAGCCATCATGTACATCGAGTTGAAGGACTCTTGCTCGACTTCCTTGCCCTCGCGGTCGATGACCTTCTCTTTCGAGAGGTTGGCCATCATCGCCTTGGACACTTCGTCGTTCGCCTTCGACCACAAGTCGATGACCTTGTTGTACTTCTCGCCCTGGGTAACCAGGCCGGAGGCGTACTGGCTCTCGATTTCCTTCACTTCATCGGTGGCAGTACCGATGATGCGGGCTTTTTCGTCCGGGATAACGAAGTCGTTAACACCGATCGAGACGCCGGAAATGGTCGAGTAAGCGAAACCGGTGTACATCAACTGGTCAGCGAAGATCACGGTCTCTTTCAGACCCACCACGCGGTAGCACTGGTTGATCAGCTTGGAGATCGCCTTCTTCTTCATGGGCTGGTTGACCACGTCGTACGGCAGACCTGCCGGAACGACCTGGAACAGCAGCGCACGGCCAACGGTGGTGTCGACGATACGGGTGTTCTTGGTGACGCTGCCATCACGGTCTTTCACGGTCTCGTTGATACGGACCTTGATTTTCGCGTGCAGGGCAGCCTCGCCGGCGCGGAATACGCGGTCGACTTCCTGCAGGTCGGCGAACACGCGACCTTCGCCCTTGGCGTTGATGGCTTCGCGGGTCATGTAGTACAGACCCAGTACAACGTCCTGCGAAGGAACGATGATCGGCTCACCGTTGGCTGGCGACAGGATGTTGTTGGTCGACATCATCAGCGCGCGCGCTTCGAGCTGGGCTTCCAGGGTCAGCGGCACGTGAACGGCCATCTGGTCACCGTCGAAGTCGGCGTTGTACGCAGCACAGACCAGCGGGTGCAGCTGGATCGCCTTGCCTTCGATCAGCACCGGCTCGAACGCCTGGATACCCAGACGGTGCAGCGTCGGTGCACGGTTCAGCAGGACGGGGTGTTCGCGGATGACTTCGGCGAGAACGTCCCAGACCTCTGGCAACTCGCGCTCGACCATCTTCTTGGCCGCCTTGATGGTGGTCGCCAGACCACGCATTTCCAGCTTGCCGAAAATGAACGGCTTGAACAGCTCGAGGGCCATCTTCTTCGGCAGACCGCACTGATGCAGACGCAGGGTCGGGCCTACGGTAATTACCGAACGACCGGAGTAGTCCACGCGCTTACCGAGCAAGTTCTGACGGAAGCGACCTTGCTTACCTTTGATCATGTCGGCCAGCGACTTCAGCGGACGCTTGTTCGAGCCAGTGATGGCGCGACCGCGACGGCCGTTGTCGAGCAGGGCATCGACTGCTTCCTGCAGCATGCGCTTTTCGTTGCGCACGATGATGTCCGGCGCCGACAGATCGAGCAGGCGCTTCAGACGGTTGTTACGGTTGATCACCCGACGATACAGGTCGTTCAGGTCGGAGGTCGCGAAGCGGCCACCATCCAGCGGAACCAGCGGACGCAGGTCCGGCGGCAGCACTGGCAGGACGGTCAGGACCATCCACTCAGGCAGGTTGCCCGAGCCCTGGAAAGCTTCCATCAGCTTCAGGCGCTTGGACAGCTTCTTGATCTTGGTTTCCGAGTTGGTTTGCGGAATCTCTTCACGCAGACGGCCAATCTCGTGCTCCAGGTCGATCGCGTGCAGCAGCTCGCGGACAGCCTCGGCACCCATGCGGGCGTCGAAGTCGTCACCGAACTCTTCCAGCGCTTCGAAGTACTGCTCGTCGTTCAGCAGCTGACCCTTCTCGAGGGTGGTCATGCCTGGATCGATCACCACGTAGCTCTCGAAGTAGAGCACGCGCTCGATGTCACGCAGGGTCATGTCCATCAGCAGGCCGATACGGGACGGCAGCGACTTCAGGAACCAGATGTGGGCGACCGGCGAGGCCAGTTCGATGTGCGCCATGCGCTCACGACGAACCTTGGCCAGGGCAACTTCAACGCCGCACTTCTCGCAGATGACACCGCGGTGCTTGAGGCGCTTGTACTTGCCGCACAGGCACTCGTAGTCCTTGACTGGGCCAAAGATCTTGGCGCAGAACAGACCGTCACGCTCAGGCTTGAACGTACGGTAGTTGATGGTTTCCGGCTTCTTAACTTCACCGAACGACCACGAACGGATCATTTCAGGCGACGCCAGACCGATGCGGATGGCGTCGAACTCTTCGACTTGACCCTGGTTTTTCAGCAAATTCAGTAGGTCTTTCAAGGCCTTTCCTCCTGGCGGAGCAGGAAGTGGGCTATACCAGCCCCACTCCCCTTCGCGTCACGTGTTATTCGGTTTCCAGATCGATATCGATACCGAGCGAACGGATCTCTTTGATCAACACGTTGAAGGACTCGGGCATGCCCGGCTCCATACGGTGATCGCCATCCACGATGTTCTTGTACATCTTGGTACGGCCGTTCACGTCGTCCGACTTCACTGTGAGCATTTCTTGCAGGGTGTATGCCGCGCCGTATGCTTCCAGCGCCCACACTTCCATCTCCCCGAAACGCTGACCACCGAACTGCGCCTTACCACCCAACGGCTGCTGGGTAACCAGGCTGTAGGAACCAGTGGAACGCGCGTGCATCTTGTCGTCCACCAAGTGGTTCAGCTTGAGCATGTACATGTAACCAACGGTCACAGGACGCTCGAACTTGTTGCCAGTACGGCCGTCGAACAGCACCATCTGGCCGCTCTCTGGCAGGTCGGCCAGCTTCAGCATGGCCTTGATCTCACGCTCCTTGGCACCGTCGAAGACAGGCGTCGCCATCGGCACACCTTTCTTGAGGTTGTTGGCCAGGGCGAAGATCTCTGCGTCGGAGAACTCGTCGAGGTTTTCCTGACGACCACCGATCTCGTTATAGATCTCGGTCAGGAAGGTACGCAGCTCGGCTGCCTTGCGCTGTTCTTCGATCATGCGGTCGATCTTCTCGCCCAGACCTTTGGCCGCCAGGCCCAGGTGGGTTTCGAGAATCTGACCGACGTTCATACGCGAAGGTACGCCCAGCGGGTTCAGTACGACGTCGACCGGAGTACCGTTGGCGTCGTGCGGCATGTCTTCTACCGGCATGATCACCGAGACGACACCCTTGTTACCGTGACGACCGGCCATCTTGTCACCCGGCTGGATGCGACGGCGGATTGCCAGGTAGACCTTGACGATCTTCAGTACGCCTGGAGCCAGGTCATCGCCCTGCTGCAGCTTGCGCTTCTTGTCTTCGAACTTGTCGTCCAGCAGACGGCGACGATCGACGATGTACTGCTGAGCCTTTTCCAGCTGCTCGTTCAGTGCATCTTCAGCCATGCGCAGTTTGAACCACTGGCCGTGCTCCAGACCGTTCAGTACGTCGTCAGTGATCACGGTGCCTTTCTTCAGGCCCGCACCACCGTCGACCACCTGGCCGTTCAGAGCCGAACGCAGACGCTCGAAGGTTGCGCCTTCGACGATGCGGAACTCTTCGTTGAGGTCCTTGCGGATCTCGTCCAGCTGCATCTTCTCGATGGCCAGGGCGCGGCTGTCGCGCTCGACGCCATCACGGGTGAAGACCTGTACGTCGATGACGGTGCCCTTGGTGCCGGTCGGCACGCGCAGGGAAGTGTCTTTGACGTCGCTGGCCTTCTCACCGAAGATCGCACGCAGCAGTTTCTCTTCCGGCGTCAGCTGGGTCTCGCCTTTCGGAGTGACCTTGCCGACCAGGATGTCACCAGCGCCGACTTCGGCACCTACGTAGACGATACCGGCTTCGTCCAGCTTGTTCAGCGCAGCCTCACCCACGTTCGGGATGTCCGCGGTGATTTCCTCTGGGCCAAGCTTGGTGTCACGCGCCACACAGGTCAGTTCCTGGATGTGGATCGTGGTGAAGCGGTCTTCCTGAACCACACGCTCGGACAGACAGATGGAGTCTTCGAAGTTGAAGCCGTTCCACGCCATGAACGCGATGCGCATGTTCTGGCCCAGCGCCAGTTCACCCATATCGGTGGACGGACCGTCAGCCATGATGTCGCCACGCGCAACCACATCACCCTTGCTCACCAGCGGGCGCTGGTTGATGCAGGTGTTCTGGTTCGAACGGGTGTACTTGGTCAGGTTGTAGATATCCACACCTGCTTCACCGGTCTCGACTTCGTCGTCAGCTACACGCACGACGATACGGCTGGCGTCGACCGAGTCGATCACACCACCACGGCGAGCCACGACGCAGACGCCGGAGTCACGGGCGACGTTGCGCTCCATGCCGGTACCTACCAGCGGCTTGTCGGCACGCAGGGTCGGTACAGCCTGACGCTGCATGTTCGAACCCATCAACGCACGGTTGGCGTCGTCGTGCTCGAGGAACGGAATCAGCGAGGCAGCAACGGAAACAACCTGCTTCGGCGAAACGTCCATCAGGGTGACGTCTTCCGGCGCCTTGACGGTGAATTCGTTCAGGTGACGGACCGCTACCAGCTCGTCGATCAGGTGCTTCTGCTCGTTCATCGCAGCCGAAGCCTGGGCGATGACGTGATCAGCTTCTTCGATCGCCGACAGGAACACGATGTCGTCGGTGACCACACCCTCTTTCACCACACGGTACGGGCTTTCCAGGAAGCCGTACTGGTTGGTGCGGGCGTAGGCCGCCAGGGAGTTGATCAGACCGATGTTCGGACCTTCCGGCGTTTCGATCGGGCACACGCGGCCGTAGTGGGTCGGGTGTACGTCACGGACTTCGAAGCCGGCGCGCTCACGGGTCAGACCGCCAGGGCCGAGTGCGGAGACACGACGCTTGTGGGTGATCTCGGAGAGCGGGTTGTTCTGGTCCATGAACTGCGAGAGCTGGCTGGAACCGAAGAACTCCTTCACCGCCGCCGCAACCGGCTTGGCGTTGATCAGGTCCTGCGGCATCAGGCCTTCGCTTTCGGCCATCGACAGACGCTCTTTGACCGCACGCTCGACGCGCACCAGGCCAACGCGGAACTGGTTCTCGGCCATCTCGCCGACACAACGCACGCGACGGTTACCCAGGTGGTCGATGTCGTCGACGATGCCCTTGCCGTTACGGATGTCGACCAGGGTCTTCAGTACATCGACGATGTCTTCCTTGCTCAGCACGCCCGAACCTTCGATCTCGGTGCGACCGATACGACGGTTGAACTTCATGCGGCCTACGGCGGACAGGTCGTAACGCTCGGCGCTGAAGAACAGGTTGTTGAACAGGGTCTCGGCGGCGTCCTTGGTTGGTGGCTCGCCTGGACGCATCATGCGATAGATTTCGACCAACGCTTCCAGCTGGTTGCTGGTGGTATCGATCTTCAGCGTGTCGGCGATGAACGGACCGCAATCGATGTCGTTGGTGTACAGGGTCTCGATGCGGACGACCTGGGCCTTGGCGATCTTGACCAGCAGATCGGTGGTCAGCTCGGTGTTGCACTCGGCCAGGATTTCACCAGTTGCCGGGTGCACGATGGCCTTGGCAGTGGTACGGCCAATCATGTACTCGAGCGGAACGTCCAGCTGCTTGACGCCAGCTTTCTCGATCTGGTTGATGTGGCGCGCAGTGATACGGCGGCCTTGCTCGACGATGACCTTGCCGGTGTCGTCGGTGATATCCATTACCGCAACTTCACCGCGCAGGCGCTGGGCAACCAGCTCCAGGCTCAGCTTCTCACCGGAAACGTGGAACACGTTGGTGGTATAGAAGGTGTCCAGGATCTCTTCGGTGCTGTAGCCCAGGGCGCGCAGCAGTACGGAGGCCGGCAGCTTGCGGCGACGGTCGATACGGACGAACACGCAGTCCTTCGGATCGAACTCGAAGTCGAGCCAGGAGCCGCGGTAAGGAATGATGCGAGCGGAGTACAGCAGCTTGCCGGAGCTGTGAGTCTTGCCACGGTCGTGGTCGAAGAACACACCAGGCGAACGGTGCAGCTGGGAAACGATCACACGCTCGGTACCGTTGATAACGAAGGTACCGTTCTCAGTCATCAGGGGAATTTCACCCATGTAGACTTCTTGCTCTTTGATGTCCTTGATCGCTTTGTTCGACGATTCCTTGTCGAAGATGATCAGGCGCACCTTGACCCGCAGTGGGACCGCGAAGGTCACGCCACGCAGGACACATTCCTTCACATCGAAGGCAGGCTCGCCCAGGCGATAGCCTACGTACTCCAGGGCAGCATTGCCGGAGTAGCTGATGATCGGGAATACCGATTTGAAGGCCGCATGCAGACCGACGTCGCGGAACTGATCCTTGGATGCTCCCGCCTGCAGGAATTCGCGATACGAATCCAGCTGGATGGCCAGGAGATACGGCACATCCATGACGTCCGGCAACTTGCTAAAGTCCTTGCGGATACGTTTTTTCTCAGTGTATGAGTAAGCCATCAGCGTTCCCCAGCTTGGTCACCTGCTTGTTTGGCTTCTCCCGGCGGGAGCAGCCAGAAAATCGTGCAAACCCCTTGGTTTGCGCCACCCACATGGGTGTCTTGCAGCTCATTATCGGGGCCGACATGATCGGCCACCAATAACGGAAAAAGGCCGGTGGCACAGGCCACCAGCCATCAGCCCTACGCTTGACGCTCAGGCTGCAGTCGCAAAGTCGAAATTACTTCAGCTCGACTTTAGCGCCAGCTTCTTCCAGCTTCTTCTTAGCGTCTTCAGCGGCTTCTTTCGAAACGCCTTCAGCTACAACCTGAGGAGCGCCATCGACTTTCTCTTTGGCTTCTTTCAGGCCCAGACCGGTCAGTTCGCGAACGGCTTTGATGACGTTCACTTTCTTGTCGCCGGCTTCAACCAGGACAACGTTGAACTCGGTCTGCTCTTCAACAACGGCGGCGGCAGCAGCTGGGCCAGCGGCAACAGCGGCAGCAGCGGTAACGCCGAAGGTTTCTTCCATTGCTTTGATCAGTTCAACAATTTCCAGAACGGTTTTCTGGCCGATTGCTTCGATGATTTGCTCGTTAGTCAGAGACATGACTATGAATTCCTGTATTGGGGGACAGCCTTACACGGCCATCAAATTAAACGTTTGATTTCGAGAGAAGCTACGCCGCCTTAGGCAGCAGCGGCTTCTTTCTGGTCGCGCAGAGCTGCCAGGGTACGAGCCAGCTTGCTGGTTGCACCTTGGATTACGCTCATCAGCTGTGCGATAGCCTCGTCGCGAGTTGGCAGGGTTGCCAGCACGTCGATCTGGTTAGCGGCAAGGAACTTGCCGTCGAACGCAGCTGCCTTGATCTCGAACTTGTCCTGACCCTTGGCGAATTCCTTGAACAGACGAGCAGCAGCGCCCGGGTGTTCGTTGGAGAACGCAATCAGGGTAGGGCCGGTGAAGGCGTCGTTGAGGACACTGAATTCAGTGTCAGCAACAGCGCGCTTGAGCAGGGTGTTACGTACGACACGCACGTATACGCCAGCTTCACGAGCCTCTTTACGGAGTCCGGTCATTGCGCCTACAGTCACACCACGGGCATCGGCCACGACAGCGGACAGAGCGACTTTGGCAGCCTCGTTGACTTCAGCGACGATGGCCTTCTTGTCTTCGAGTTTAATTGCCACGGGTTTACTCCTGGTTTCTACCGTTTCATCTGGCCGAGGCCGGATGTCGTTTTGGTGTCTGATTCGCGAGCGAATCGGGAGCACCATCTGCGTAGGCTTGTGTTTTAAGACTTGCGTCGCCTACGGTCTTGGATAGCCCCCGCCAGGCAGGGACCCCAATCTTGTTGCAGTCGGCGCGCTCGAGAGACCGCGCCGACTTTGCACTACACGTTCAGCGAGCTCTGATCGATGATCAGACCTGGGCCCATGGTGGTGCTCAGGGTAACGCGCTTGACGTAGATACCTTTCGAGGAAGCCGGCTTGATACGCTTCAGATCAGCGATCAGGGCTTCAACGTTTTCCTTCAGCTTGTCGGCTTCGAAGCCGATCTTGCCAACGGAGGTGTGGATGATACCGTTCTTGTCGGTACGGTAGCGAACCTGACCAGCCTTGGCGTTTTTCACGGCAGTGGCTACGTCTGGGGTCACGGTACCGACTTTCGGGTTAGGCATCAGGCCACGAGGACCCAGAACCTGACCCAGCTGACCGACAACGCGCATGGCATCCGGGGATGCGATGACGACGTCATAGTTCAGGTCGCCGCCTTTCATTTCGGCAGCCAGATCGTCCATACCTACGCGGTCAGCGCCGGCAGCCAGAGCGGCCTCGGCAGCTGGACCCTGGGTGAAGACAGCAACGCGTACGGTCTTGCCAGTGCCGTGCGGCAGCACAGTAGCGCTACGAACGACCTGGTCGGATTTACGCGGGTCAACACCGAGGTTTACGGCGATGTCGTACGACTCGACGAATTTGGCAGCCGGCAGCGAAGCCAGCAGGGTAGCGGCCTCTTCGAAGTTATAGGCCTTGCCTGCTTCGATTTTCTCGGCGATTGCCTTTTGACGCTTGGTCAGCTTAGCCATTACACACCCTCCACGTTCAGGCCCATGCTGCGGGCAGAGCCAGCGATGGTGCGTACAGCTGCATCCAGGTCAGCGGCGGTCAGATCAGCCTGTTTTGCCTTGGCGATATCTTCCAGCTGAGCGCGGGTGACGGTACCGACCTTGACGGTGTTCGGACGGGCCGAACCACTGGTCAGGCCAGCAGCTTTCTTCAGCAGAACCGAGGCAGGGGTGCTCTTGGTTTCGAAGGTGAAGCTACGGTCACTGTAAACAGTGATGATCACAGGAGTCGGCAGGCCGGCTTCTTGACCCTGAGTACGGGCGTTGAAGGCCTTGCAGAATTCCATGATGTTCACACCGTGTTGACCCAGTGCTGGACCAACGGGTGGGCTTGGGTTGGCCTGGCCGGCCTTTACTTGCAGCTTGATGTAAGCCTGAATCTTCTTAGCCATGAGCTACTCCAAAATCGGGTTCGAACGCCTGGTGGCTCCCCGGATGACTTGCGTTTTATCCCAGTGACGACAAAACCCCGCAGCACATAGGGCTGCGGGGTATGGGATGCGTCGCTCAGTTAGACCTTCTCGACCTGACTGAACTCAAGCTCTACCGGAGTAGAGCGACCGAAAATGAGCACTGCGACCTGCAGACGGCTCTTCTCGTAGTTAACCTCTTCGACGCTACCGTTGAAGTCGGCGAATGGACCGTCAATGACGCGAACCACTTCACCCGGCTCGAACAGCGTCTTCGGCTTCGGCTTGTCACTGCCGTCGGCAACGCGACGCAGAATAGCTTCTGCCTCTTTATCGGTGATCGGCGCGGGCTTGTCCGCGGTACCACCAATGAAACCCATGACGCGAGGGGTATCCTTGACCAAGTGCCAAGTCCCTTCGTTCATTTCCATCTGCACCAGGACATAGCCCGGGAAGAATTTACGCTCACTCTTGCGCTTCTGGCCGTTGCGCATTTCGACGACTTCTTCGGTCGGAACGAGAATCTCGCCAAACCCGTCTTCCATGCCTGCCAGCTTTACGCGCTCGATGAGGGAGCGCATGACATGCTTCTCGTAACCCGAGTAAGCATGCACAACATACCAACGCTTAGCCACGAGACACCCTTAGCCAACAATCAAGGAAACCAACCAACCGAGCAGGGAATCCAGACCCCACAACAGCAGCGCCATCACGAGGACCACAGCCACCACGATCAACGTAGTCTGGGTAGTCTCCTGGCGGGTTGGCCACACGACTTTACGGATCTCGGTACGAGCTTCCTTCGCCAGCGTAAAGAACGACTTACCCTTCGCAGTCTGCAGAGCAACAAAGCCTGCGACAGCTGCCAGGGCGAGCAGCGCGAGAACGCGATACAGGATAGGAGCGGCGGAGTAATACTGATTACCCACGACACCTACGACAACCAATGCAACTACAGCCAGCCACTTGAACAGATCAAAACGCGATTCTTGGGCTTCAGTTTTGGGAGTCATCGGGGAGGATCCTGTAAGAAGAAAGCCAATCACACCGAGGTGAATGGCAGGTCAGGAGGGAATCGAACCCCCAACCTACGGTTTTGGAGACCGTCGCTCTGCCAATTGAGCTACTGACCTGTAACGCTGTATCAGGCCGGCCATTATGCCGGCCTGATTTAGATAAATCAACTACTTATTCAATAATCTTCGCTACGACGCCGGCGCCGACGGTACGACCGCCTTCACGGATGGCGAAGCGCAGACCGTCTTCCATTGCGATGGTCTTGATCAGGGTGACAGTCATCTGAATGTTGTCACCTGGCATTACCATTTCAACGCCTTCCGGCAGTTCGCAGTTACCGGTCACGTCAGTGGTACGGAAGTAGAACTGAGGACGGTAGCCTTTGAAGAACGGAGTGTGACGACCGCCTTCTTCCTTCGACAGAACGTAGACTTCTGCGGTGAACTTGGTGTGCGGCTTGACCGAACCTGGCTTGACCAGAACCTGGCCACGCTCAACGTCGTCACGCTTGGTACCACGCAGCAGAACGCCGCAGTTCTCGCCAGCACGACCTTCGTCCAGCAGCTTGCGGAACATCTCAACACCGGTGCAGGTAGTGGTGGTGGTGTCACGCAGACCAACGATTTCCAGCGGATCCTGAACGCGAACGATGCCACGCTCGATACGGCCGGTAACAACGGTACCACGACCCGAGATCGAGAATACGTCTTCGATCGGCATCAGGAACGGCTGGTCGACGGCACGAACTGGCTCAGGGATGTAGGCATCCAGAGTTTCTACCAGCTTCTTGACAGCGGTAGTACCCATTTCGTTGTCGTCTTTGCCTTCCAGCGCCATACGAGCCGAACCGATGATGATCGGAGTGTCGTCGCCTGGGAAGTCGTAGGTGGACAGCAGGTCGCGAACTTCCATCTCGACCAGTTCCAGCAGCTCAGCGTCGTCTACCAGGTCAGCCTTGTTCAGGAAGACCACGATGTACGGAACGCCTACCTGACGGGACAGCAGGATGTGCTCACGGGTTTGTGGCATCGGACCATCGGCAGCCGAGCAAACCAGGATCGCGCCGTCCATCTGGGCAGCACCGGTGATCATGTTCTTCACGTAGTCAGCGTGACCTGGGCAGTCAACGTGAGCGTAGTGACGAATGTTCGAGTTGTACTCGACGTGAGCGGTGTTGATGGTGATACCGCGCGCTTTTTCTTCCGGAGCCGAGTCGATCTTGTCGAACTCAACGACTGCCGAACCGAAAACTTCGGAGCAGACGCGAGTCAGAGCTGCGGTCAGAGTGGTCTTACCGTGGTCAACGTGGCCGATAGTGCCGACGTTAACGTGGGGAAGGGAACGATCAAACTTTTCCTTAGCCATCGATACAGTCCTCCGCAGAAGAAATAGTCACTACGCTGATAAAACAAAGGCAGATATTTTCATATCTGCCTTGTTTATATGGAGCTCTTGAGCGGACTTGAACCGCTGACCTCACCCTTACCAAGGGTGTGCTCTACCAACTGAGCTACAAGAGCGAAACTCTTTGTGCCAAAACAGCAAACTTGGAGCGGGTAGCGGGAATCGAACCCGCATCATCAGCTTGGAAGGCTGAGGTTCTACCACTAAACTATACCCGCGGAGCTTGCAGCTCTCGCTAAAACTGGTGGAGGGAGAAGGATTCGAACCTTCGAAGCTCTCGCAACGGATTTACAGTCCGTCCCCTTTGGCCGCTCGGGAATCCCTCCAGACGTGGCGGGCATTCTATTTACCTGCCGGCCTGTAGTCAAGCATTTTTTTCAATTAAATCTGAAAGTTAGCTGCTTTGACTACGCTTCCGGTACTACCACCTGAGCGGTGTTCCCTGCGAAGCGGGCGCCATTCTATCAAGCTATTCGCCAGTTGCAATACCCTGGCAGAAAATAATTTTATGTTTTAAGTCTTTGAAATCACTGGAAAGACTGGCAATGACCGCCTCATCCAGCAAACGCTCGCTATCAGGGCTGACCTTGAGCCAGAAGCCGTCCGCGCCAGCCAACTGCCCCTGCACGGGCTGAGCGGCGATATCCAGGCTCAGCAACCGCTGGCGCAAGGCCACGAGTTCATCCTGCCCGGTAAATCCCCCCACCACCAGGCACTCATCCCTGCGCCTGGCGGGAGCCGCCGCTCCCGTCTCCCGAAGCAGGCGGATCTCCTGCTGACTTCCCTTGTAGAGGGAAAGGGGTGCAACTTCCTTGACCCGTACCGGCGCCTCCTGCTGGTGCCACACGTAATAGACGGCATTTAGCACTACCAACAGCAGAAACAACCAACGCATAGGCACCTCAACTCAAGGGGCAGGCCATCGCCAGGCCAACAAAGACCAGGTCCGGTACAACCCGCGCGCCAGGTGCAGACACCTGGACCAGGGGCGCATCGCCTCCCGTGAGGAAGACGCTGAACTCATTACCCCACAGCGCGCGCGCCTGATCGATCTGCGTACGGGCGAACCCCTGCAGCATCAGCACGCACCCACGTTCGACTGCCTCGACCGTGGAACGCCCGGGCTCAAGACTGCTCAATGCTCGCTCGGCCGAGGCATCGTCATAACGAATACGGCGGGTATGGGTCCGCAGCTGGCTACGCATCAGAGGCATCCCCGGACAGATATATCCACCCAGGTGCTGACCATCCGCCGCCACGAAGTCCGCCTTGGCGGCTGTGCCAAAATCCATCACCAGGCAAGCCCCTTTGGCCAGGTGGAATGCACCGAGGGCGGCCAGCCAGCGATCCATGCCCAGGCGCTCATGATCTTCATAGCCATTGCGTACTCCCGCCATTTCAATGACAGGACGCGCAACCTGCACGTCAACAGCGAAGGCTTGCCTGATCGCCCCGCACAGCGCATCGGTTTCTTCCTCGCTGCGCACGCTGACCATCCGTGCACCCGCCAGGCGCGCGGCAGCCAGCCCTCCGACAGCGGCCAGCAGCGCCTGATCCGAATCGACGATACCGCCACCCACAATGGTGGCATCCGCGGCATGAATCACACGCCACTTGATAAAGCTATTACCGCAATCGAGCTCAAGAATCATCGCGCAACCTCAACCCGAGCTCTCCACCACTGAAGCTCTTCTCCACACCCTCAACATCCATGCGTAGACCGCCCTGCCCGTCCACACCCAGCACAATGCCATCGACCGTCTGATTGCCGGCGATCAGCGAGACCTTGCGCCCCTGCCACAGATGCGCCTGCTCCCATTCCTCCTGGAAAGCAGCGAAACCATAGCGACGATGGCGTGAAAGCTCATGCTGCAATTGCTGGTTCAACTGCGCAACCAGACGATTGCGATCAATGAGATCGCCAGTCTCCCGACGCATCGATGTCCATTGCTGGTCGACCTGATCATTGCTCTGCATGTTCACATTGATGCCGACACCTAGCACGACGTGACAGACATCCGCGGGGTCGCCAACCAGCTCCAGAAGAATGCCGACAATCTTCTTGTTAGCTACAAGAACGTCATTGGGCCATTTCAGCCCCGCTCCCTTTACACCGAACGTATGCAGCGTGCGCATTACCGCGAGGCCAACGACCAGACTCAGCCCCTCGAGCTGGCGCATGCCACCCTCTACCCGGAGCACCAGGCTGTAATAGAGATTCTCAGCGAACGGGCTGACCCAGTGTCGGCCGCGCCGACCACGACCAGCACTCTGGCGCTCGGCGAGCACCAGGAAGGGAGCTGCTTGCCCCTTCCCAATCAGACGCAGGGCCTCGGCATTGGTCGAATCTATCGAGTCATGGACAAGAACAGGCCATTGCTCACCCTGCGTGAATGTAGCAATCGCCGACGCCTCGAGCAGGCTCAATGGCGTAGCGAGCTGGTATCCACGACCACGCACCTTGTGAATGGTGAGGTTCAGCTCGCTTTCGAGGTGCTGCAGCTGCTTCCACACAGCACTGCGGCTTACCCCCATGGCTTCCCCCAGGGCCTGGCCAGAATGAAATCGGCCATCCTTGAGGAGATTCAACAACTTCAGCATGCCAGTCTCGACTTGGAATAAGGCTGGCATGATAGCCACGGGCTGCTGGATTGCATAGGAAAAGGGCAGGGATATCCCCGCGAGAAAGGGAGGGCGCCGATGTGTCCCGTGGCGTGCGCGGTGTCGGCGCGGGGGAGCGATGAGATCTGGCGAACGCCAGAAAGACAAAACCCCTACCTGCTCGCGCAGATAGGGGTTTTGCGAAATGAATCTTGACGATGACCTACTCTCACATGGGGAAACCCCACACTACCATCGGCGATGCATCGTTTCACTGCTGAGTTCGGGATGGGATCAGGTGGTTCCAATGCTCTATGGTCGTCAAGAAATTCGGTTGCCAGTGCGTCTTTGCAGACACGCCAGCCAATTCGGATATGTGATCTTTGTGGGTCGCTTCGAACTTTCGGTTCGTTTCGTCTTCACCACCACAATCTGCAAGGCAAATTGCTTGGGTGTTATATGGTCAAGCCTCACGGGCAATTAGTATTGGTTAGCTCAACGCCTCACAGCGCTTACACACCCAACCTATCAACGTCGTAGTCTTCGACGGCCCTTCAGGGGATTCAAGATCCCAGTGAGATCTCATCTTGAGGCAAGTTTCCCGCTTAGATGCTTTCAGCGGTTATCTCTTCCGAACATAGCTACCCGGCAATGCCACTGGCGTGACAACCGGAACACCAGAGGTTCGTCCACTCCGGTCCTCTCGTACTAGGAGCAGCCCCTCTCAAATCTCAAACGTCCACGGCAGATAGGGACCGAACTGTCTCACGACGTTCTAAACCCAGCTCGCGTACCACTTTAAATGGCGAACAGCCATACCCTTGGGACCGGCTTCAGCCCCAGGATGTGATGAGCCGACATCGAGGTGCCAAACACCGCCGTCGATATGAACTCTTGGGCGGTATCAGCCTGTTATCCCCGGAGTACCTTTTATCCGTTGAGCGATGGCCCTTCCATACAGAACCACCGGATCACTAAGACCTACTTTCGTACCTGCTCGACGTGTGTGTCTCGCAGTCAAGCGCGCTTTTGCCTTTATACTCTACGACCGATTTCCGACCGGTCTGAGCGCACCTTCGTACTCCTCCGTTACTCTTTGGGAGGAGACCGCCCCAGTCAAACTACCCACCATACACTGTCCTCGATCCGGATCACGGACCTGAGTTAGAACCTCAAGGTTGCCAGGGTGGTATTTCAAGGATGGCTCCATGAGAACTGGCGTCCCCACTTCAAAGCCTCCCACCTATCCTACACAAGCAAGCTCAAAGTCCAGTGCAAAGCTATAGTAAAGGTTCACGGGGTCTTTCCGTCTAGCCGCGGATACACTGCATCTTCACAGCGATTTCAATTTCACTGAGTCTCGGGTGGAGACAGCGCCGCCATCGTTACGCCATTCGTGCAGGTCGGAACTTACCCGACAAGGAATTTCGCTACCTTAGGACCGTTATAGTTACGGCCGCCGTTTACCGGGGCTTCGATCAAGAGCTTCGCTTGCGCTAACCCCATCAATTAACCTTCCGGCACCGGGCAGGCGTCACACCCTATACGTCCACTTTCGTGTTTGCAGAGTGCTGTGTTTTTAATAAACAGTCGCAGCGGCCTGGTATCTTCGACCGGCATGGGCTTACGGAGCAAGTCCTTCACCCTCGCCGGCGCACCTTCTCCCGAAGTTACGGTGCCATTTTGCCTAGTTCCTTCACCCGAGTTCTCTCAAGCGCCTTGGTATTCTCTACCTAACCACCTGTGTCGGTTTGGGGTACGGTTCCCAGTTATCTGAAGCTTAGGAGCTTTTCTTGGAAGCATGGTATCAACCACTTCGCACTCTAAAGAGCGCTCGTCATCAGCTCTCGGCCTTGAAATCCCGGATTTGCCTAAGATTTCAGCCTACCACCTTAAACCTGGACAACCAACGCCAGGCTGGCCTAACCTTCTCCGTCCCTCCATCGCAATAACTGGAAGTACAGGAATATTAACCTGTTTTCCATCGACTACGCTTTTCAGCCTCGCCTTAGGGACCGACTAACCCTGCGTCGATTAACGTTGCGCAGGAAACCTTGGTCTTTCGGCGTGCGAGTTTTTCACT